>NZ_CP184830.1:4255000-7035133 GCF_049275935.1 Endozoicomonas sp. ALC020 | reverse complement strand
GCTCCTCTGGTGAGTACTGGAAGGGAACACCGTCATTTTCGTCGGCTTCCTCTGCAGCTCTCAGGGCTTCCCTTAATATCTCTAATTCCGCTTTTTTGCCCTCTGCTGCTCTTTTCAGATTCTGCTGTTTCCGTGTCAGTTGCAGAATCTTGCCGCCAAAACCATCATCCCCACCCAGTTCCAGCTGTTTGTTTCTCAGGGCATCAATACGGGCGTCATGGGTAGCAGTGGAGTCTGGCTTAAGACCCAGATTATTTTCAATGGCTTTAAGACTTGCTTCATGATCCTCCAGAGTTTCCAGTGCTTTTGATATTTTTACTATTTTGTCCATTATTTCTTTATTGTGCTCAAGTTTGGTTTTAGTTTTCGGATCTATGTCTTTGGAGTTGTCAATCGCCTGATTTTCAGTATCCAGAGGCGCTTGTGATTGCTTTTCTTCATCCTTGGCACTGGCCAACTCCATTTCTCTAAAATCGTGCTCATGCAGGAACTGTGTAACCTGAGTGTACTTTCTCCTGGTTTCTGGCAGTTCGCCCTCTGCGTGATTGACTTTATCCTTACCATGAGACGCTTGATAGTCTCTAATGGCATTAATGTAATTAGATCCTTCTAAATAATTATCATGGTCAAACTCAAAAGGGATTTTCAGGGCTCTAATGTTAGTGTTCAGCTGATGAATGAGGCCAACCCGTTTTTCTGCATAGTATTCGCTTTCCTGAAGAAAACGTTCGATGTCGTTTAATAGGTCTTCAGGGGTTTGATTATCATTCTGAGTCAGGCCAAACCTGGCATGAATGCGTTTCAGTGATTTATGGAGAGCCGTAATGTATTTATCTCTGTCGGTGGGGACGTCAGTAGAATCTGTGAATACCACCTGTTTACGATCAACAGCATCCAGTTTGCGATGAAGTTCCTCCAGCTCAGTTTCAGCTTCTTCTATGCTTACTTTCGCTCTGGCCAGCTCTCGATCAAGAACGTATCGGGGCTTAGGTCCCAGGCGAGCCATTTGCCTGTCAAGCTCATTCTCAATGGCTGCAACGCGCTCATTAACATCGGGCTGACCCGCATTGAAAACTTCTTCATCCAGCCGCGCGAGTGTCGCTGTAATCAGACGGTTCTGGTCTTTGAGAGGAGCATCTTCTTTATAATTTTCAATGTTGAGTTGAAGAGCTATTTCATTGTTTCTGTCTCTTTTGACACTTTCATGGTTATAGAGTTCGTCTACTTCATCCGTTAATAACCAAATTTTGGTACTTAGAGCATCCTTTTTTTCATCCAGGCTGGCATCTTTTCTAAATTTTACTTTCAGGACATCGGCCAGTGTAGCAATGAAATGCTGGCCTCTTTCTTCAGCCGCAGAGTTTTCGCTAATGTCGATGTTCAGCTTTTCCTCTACAACTTTAAGCAGCACTATCTGTTGTTTTGTGATTAACTCATCAGCGTCTTCGACAAGAAAGTTAAGACGCCCTTGCAGCCTCGCAAGTTTTAATTTCCCTGTTTCGTACGTCGGTGCGATGTTTTTTTTCCGGACCCTGTAATCTATATCAGCCAGCATTTTTTCGGTGACATCATCGCTCTCAAGTTTGCTACGAACCCTGTTAAGTCTTTCTGCATTGCCATCATCTTCATTGACTTTGATCCCGACGATTTCTTCTATGATTTTCAGTATACGCTGCGCCTCTTCCTCTGCATTCTGTCTGACATCAGTGATGTATGTCTGAATTTCCTCAGAAATGGCGTGACGACGGTCATAGACATCTTCTTTTCTATCGAGGTCATCCATCTTCAGGGCTTTTTCCACAGCCGTCAGTTTCTCTACTACTTCAGGCATGGCTTTGGTATGGTCTGGTGTTCTGATGTCTTCCAGTTCTTCTTTCGAATCTGTAAGAATATGAACTCTGTTGTGTATTGGCTGTATCAGTGCCGACAGGTGCTGTTGAATGGACTGAAAGCGGGCACCCAGGTCGTTTTCATTATCGGGAGTAATACCGAGTTGGCCTTCAATAGCGGCCAGATTTGTTTTTACAGTGTCTTTGTCATTAAGTCTCTCTCTGATGCGTATGGCTTGCTCTTCGGGTGACTGGGCATCATCCCAGTGATCAATACCAAGGGCTTCTGCCAGCTCAATGTTGCGAATTTTTATGGCTTTTTCTCTGGCATTACGAACTTCCTGTTTCAGTGCCGGAATTTCCGCGACTTCCTGCTGAAGTTTCTGTAACTGGTTTTGCAGTCCTTCCTGCAATGAAAGAGACCGCGCAAGGTCATGCTCAGCTTTAACTTCAATTTTTTGCCTGAGTTTAAGTGCCAGGATTTTTTCCCTCTGAATCAGCTGTCTGGCCATGTCGGCAGTGACTTTGGCCGCAAACGGATCGTCCTGGTAAGCCACATCGGCCCGTAATTCGGCGGCAACGGGGTTCAGAATACTCTGAACAAAATCCTGGTTCGTCAGAAGATCTCCAAGCACGGATTTGAAGCTGAAGTATTTTGCGAATTGCATCTGCAGCCAGGTTGGCGTGATGGCTAACGAAGCGACTCTGATGTGTTCTGTTGTGAGCTCAAATTCAGCAGCTGGAGATGCCAGAGTTGGAGTAGCACTGACCAATGCCTGCTGGAGAAATTCGTAGCATGCAAGTGTATTCAATGCCCGTTTATCTTCGTTTGTAAGCGTCGTTGGCTCTTCAGCGCCGTGCCGCGCAACAATCTCCTCCAGCACTGCCATCTGCCTGCTTCGAATCACGTACAGGTAGGTTTCGACCTTACCTTTTTTAACTTTTGTTGCCGCTGACGGGATGGTGTAGTCAGCCTCCGCTTCTTTCCAGAGGTTATAGATGTTTTCTACAAAAGTGAGATCATGCGGATTCGGCTTCTGACCATGGAAGACGATAACCTCCCCCGGAGCTTCTGCTACTTCCAGTTTTGGGTAACCCGAGGGCACAGGACAAAGCTGTTTGTCACCCTCGACGTGGACAACATATCCGACGGGTTTGTTGTGCGCTAACAGTTCATTAAGAGCTTTCTGTTGTAAACCTATTTTCAGAACGTGAACCTGGATGTAGGCAGAGGCGGCGGCTGCCAGAAGAACATCATCATTGACAAAGAGTGATTGACCCAGACGTTGCAGCTCAGGAGGCTGATCGCCCGCAGCGATAAGACGCATGAAGGTACGCCCATTCACTGCAACTTTTTCTACTTCAATGGTGGCAAGTTCGACATAGTGATCACTTGCGCCAAGGTCTCCTGCTTTGTCATCAGCTGCTCCCAGCACAGCATGCAGCAGTTGGGGGTGGGCGATTTTCGTTAATGGTTCTAATAATTTAATGCCAACTAATCGACGACGGACAGCCCAGACTGAATCCTCGTCGGTCATTCTGCCTCTGACTTCAATGACCAGTTTCTCTTCTCCAAGGTTATGAGTGAACCTGAAGATTCCTTTATTATCCACCTTCAGAATTTTGGTGTATTTCTGAGCAACGTCGTTCTCGCCTGTTTCAAACTGATCAACAGTGGAAACGCCACCATAGATATTATAAAGAATGTCTGTAAAGCTTACAGAGTGAATACTGTAGCTCGTTCTGTCATGATTCTGATCAATGTAGAGGGTGTTAATGGATTTGGGTATTGACTGCTGGTCATCCCCTACAGCTGGCATAACAGTGACTTCACTCTGGGTAAACTCCGCATGTCTATAGCTCAGAAAATGGACAGATTTCGTCTGCAGCCTGCGACCGGCCAGTGCCGGTGTAGCTATCATGGAAGCACTGACGGCAACGGCCACTGCAAGGCTTAATACACCAGGGCGGAGATATGTCATTTTACTGCCTCGAAGAAGGCACCCAGAGTGTAGGAGTAAGGAATACTTTCTGCGTGGGAAAACGACCATTTGGGCACATTTTCCCTGAAGTATTTCTCCCAGCCATTCTCAAATAGTTTCATGGTGTGATCGCGGCGTTCACGGAATTGCAGGTAATTTTCGTGTCGAGTCCAGCCATGTATCATGTCATTTGCTTCAACACGGTCTGTATAGGCTGCATCGGTTTCACCGAAGCGTTGAGGCGAAGTAGTATCGGTGCGCATCACATATTCATCGTCCGTTTCACCTGCGCCTCGCCAGCGATTAATCCTGTCAAGAGTGCGGCCCAGAGGTCCACCCAGCCATTGAGTGAGCATCTTGTTGTCGTTCATAAAGAAGTCGAAAGTGAGACCCGATGCCAGAGCAAATCCGAAGGTTTGAGCACTGGTAAATCCTGCTATAAGACCGTGGGCGTATGCTCCGACGGTGGAAATTGGGCCCAGCATGAGACCGGCTGTGGCGGAGGCCAGCGTTTTCGCTGTTTGTGGTGTTACCCTGTGCAGCAGGGGTACCTGAATCCCTTGCCTGGAACCCATGGATTGCACTATTTCGGGCACCAGACGGAAAATGCTGCGATACATTTGCGGGTTGGCGTTGTACTGTCTGGCAAACAACATGGAGCCGGTTCTCAACAGAATCACTGCAGAAGCGGCCTTGCCCAATGGCGTGGCCAGTCCGCCCAGTTCAGAAACTTTTTCAATTCCTTTGTGGTGGGCATATTGTGCGGTTCGGTCAAGATCAACACCATAGCGTTCCAGCCAGTGCTGAAAAGGTATGAGCATCCGGTGCAGGTAATCACCCCTGTTGGTCAGATCCAGAAGATAGAGGAATGCCATGTTCGACAGGGACAGATCGGCAGCCTGCCAGACGGTATGGGTCGCCAGCAGGGGTTTGTAACTGGTGTAGTACCAGGTGACAGCCTGTACCAGAAAAGCTGAAGGTTTGACCCAGTAATCATTGAGCTGCCACTCAACTGCTGCGACATGAGCCAGCATCAATGTGTTATGGATGGCCTTGATCAGGTCTGATTCAGACAGGCCAGCAACATTGGCATAAGGTGTCAGGGTATCCTGAAGATTGTTCAGGAAGGCTGCCGTCCTGCGGCCATTGTCAAAGGCAATATCGTCAAGAACATAGTTGGCGATGACCGCAGCTGCATACTCTTTCATGCCGACAACAGACTCTTTTATACCTGCCGGGTCAGTGGCCGCCACGGTCACAGGATTAAAGGCAGTCTGCATGAATTCTTCAGCCCCCTCATCAGACAGTGTCCCGACAACGACTTTGAAGCGAGGCACATCGACACCCTGTTTGTAGCCAAGCAAGTGTTCAAATTCGGCCACTGTCTGATAACCATCAACACCTCTGACGGCCTTAATGTAGTTTTCGAGTTCAAGCTTGCTGATCAAGCCTTCCCTCAGCAGAGTAATGATCTTGTTAGCACTGGCAGAATGGGCAGCGAAGTATTCCGAGAAGCTTTCCAGGTCTTCAGGTTCATGCTCGACGAAGTGAATGTCTGTTTTGCCCATGGCGCGAATTTCGTTCTTGAATTGTTGAGACCCTATTTCCATCTGAGACATGGCCTTGAGCACCAGAATATCAACTTCATCCAGCGCATCCTCGGGCTGATCATACAGCGGCTGGACAGGGTATTTTGGAAAGCTGGTCTTCAGGCTCTTAAAAACTTCCACAATCCGACTGGCCTGTTTAAATGTCAGTGTGTCTCCGGCCAATGCCTTTACGCGAATGGATGCAAATTCATCGTCAAAATTGAAAACCGGAAGAAATGGCATTCCCTTATCGCTCTCCATTGTTGCTACGTGCAGGCCAATTGCGGCTTGCAGAGCTTGTTTTTTGAGAGGGTGCTGCTGCATGAAGTCGTTCATATCGGTCAGCAGTTTTGCATGTCTCTCTGTGTACTGGATGGGACTGCGGTCATTCTTGACGGCTTCTTCGGCAACCTTCAGGACATTTTTCATTCTCACAACGTCTGCTTTACTGGCTTCAAGTTCAGCTTCCAGACGCATATAAAGGGACGGTTCCTCAATCAGTTGCTGGATCTTGCCGCCAGTACCATCGTCACCACCCAGTTCTACCTGTTTGTTTCTCAGGGCATTAATCCGTTGTTCATTAGTGTCAGAAGCGTCTGGTTTAAGACCCACAGCTGCTTCAGTGGCTTCAAGAAGCGCGTCATGATCCGCCAGGTCCTGTTTTGCAATCAATGCAGCTTGATATTTATGAGTCAGGGCTGAATTCAGCCGATCCCGATCGATTTTATCGGAGCTTGATGGGTTCCTATTGATGTTTTCATAGTCGAACATCTGCTGTTCTTTGCGAACCAGATTTTCTCGTGCAGCAACTTCTTCAGCCATTGCGTTGGCTAAATCGATACTTTTCCTGTCGTGCTCACGCAGGAATTCCGTGACTTGAGTGTACTTTTTTCTGGTTAAAGGCAGTTCATTCCACAATCTTTCCATTTCACCGGTTGTTTCCCGACCCGGAGTATATGAATAACCATTAAAAGTAAGAACGTAATCATCAGCTTCTTCCAGCGAAGCGGGGTCGCCTTTTATCCAGACGCGCAGATTGGTTTTGGCTTTCAGCTCCTCAATGATTTTATCTCGTATGTCTACTCT
This sequence comes from Endozoicomonas sp. ALC020, assembly GCF_049275935.1. Lineage (NCBI taxonomy): Bacteria > Pseudomonadati > Pseudomonadota > Gammaproteobacteria > Oceanospirillales > Endozoicomonadaceae > Endozoicomonas > Endozoicomonas sp. ALC020. The sequence continues at coordinate 7,028,647 of NZ_CP184830.1, read as the reverse complement.
GTATCCCAGCAGGTAATATATGATGTCCTCTGCCCGCTCTTCGTTGGTTTGCTCGTCACCTGCAGGCAGACCCAGCTGGGTCTGATACTGTTTCATTGCCTGATTGATAGCAATGTCTTCCGGGGTACGTTGGAGCAAAACATCCATATTGTAGTTTGCTTTTTCCAGCTCATTTTCAGCTTCTTTTACTGCTCGCCTGGCTCTGGCTACTTCGTGATCAAGAACGTATCGGGGTTTTGGTCCCAGCAGAGCCATTTGCCTGTCAAGCTCATTCTCAATGACTGCGATATGTTCATTAATGGTAGGCTTAACGACGTTGAAAACGTCTCTAATCATTTTTGAGAATGTTTTATCAATGAGACTGATCCGGTCATTCTGACAGGCATTGTTTTTATCTCCTGAGACAGGTTCATCTTTACAGCGCCTGATTGCGTCAATCTTTAATTCTGAAAGGCTTTTTAACAGAGCAATTATATGTTCACGCATACTGGCATCTTTCTTTAATTCTACTTCCAGGCCGTTGGCCATTTTAGCAATCAAAGCCTTGCCTCTTTCTTTAGCAGGAGCGTTTTCGTTCTTGTCGATGCCCAGCCTGTTCTCTACAGCTTCAAGCATCCTTATCTGTCGTCTTGTGGCTAGCTCATCCGTTTCAACATAAGAGGTAATACGCACGCAAAGCTGGAGCTTCTCAAGTTTACCTTTCCTTCTTTCGTAATCAGGTTTGGGATCTTCTCTCCAGAGGGCTTGAAATTGATACTCCGTCATTTTTTCGATGACATCATCCTCCAGAAGCTTATCACGAACCCTTTCAAGTCGTTCCAGGTTGTTATCACCTTCACTGACTTGGATCTCGAGTATTTCTTCTGCAGTTTTCAGCACATCCAGCGCCTCTTCTTCTGTCCGCCGTTTGGCCTCCTTGAGGTATGTCTGAATTTTCTCAGAAATGGCGTTCCGGCGATCATAGACATCCCCCTCGCTATTGAGGTCGACCATGTTCAGTGCTTTTTCTACAGCAGTCAGTTTCCGAAGTACTTCAGGGCGGTGGCTTGGCGTTCCAGCTTCTGTTGCAGTAAGCCTTGTGGCAACTGATTGGTGGATTTCATGAATTTTTCTGCTGATAAGTCTGGACTGTTCTTCGGGGGGTTGAGTGACATCCCAGTCATCAATGCCAAGCTCTTCTGCCAGTTGCGCGTTGTGAGCTTTTGCGGCATCATTGCGCACATGTTTTTTTAGCAGTTGAATTTGATCGTCTTCCCATCGAAGTGTCTTTATCTGGTTTTCCTGCTCTTCTACTCTGGCACGAAGCTGTTCAAGCTTATCCTCATAGTAATGTATTAGTTCTGTTAATTCGTCTTGATCGCTGAGTTCGGCCTCTTTTACCCTCAGCTTTTCCAGCTCGTTTTCCATTTCAATCAGCTGCATGGCAAATTTGCGCTTGACTTTGGAAGCAAAGCCTTCCTGTTCGCTGGAAGGATCGTCAAAATAATCGTCAGAAAATACGGTGGTATCGGATTTAATTATTTGATGAATATTCTGAATGAAATACCGGTTATTCAGAAGGTTTCCAAGTACGGGTTTGAAGCTGAAGCGTTTGACAAGTTCGACATGCATCCAGGTCGGCGTGATGAACGACGAAACAAATCTGACCTGTGGTATTGTTAATTTAAATTCATCGGCTCGATCTGAACTGGCACAGGTCAATGCCTGCTGGAGATATTCATAGTATGCAAGTGTCACCACGTTGCCAAAGTATAAAAAAGACGTACCTGTTGTACTGACAATGCCCTTCTCGTGCTCTGCAGCTAACTCCTCGAGCACTGCCATCTGCCTGCTTCTAATGTTGTACTGGTAGCTTTTGAGCCGGTCTTTTTTAATCTGTATCGTTTCTCGAGGGCGAGGACTGTTGCGGAACTCTTCCATCCAGACGTCATAGATAGCTTCCATAAAAGCGATATCCGTCGGATTCTGCTTCTGACCACGGAAAACAATAATCTCCCCCGGAGTCTCAGTCACTTCCAGTTTTGGAAAGCCTGCAGGCACAGGGAGAGCCTGCGTGTTATCCTCAGCGTAGATAACATAGCCAACGGGTTTCTGGCAGGACAAGAGTTTATTCAGAGTTTCCTGTTGTAAATCTTCTCTCAGAACATGAACCTGGGCATAGGCAGAGGTGGCTGCTGCTAAAAGCACCTCATCATTGACAAAGAGCGATTGACCCAGACGTTGCAGTTCTGGTGGCTCATCGCCTGCAGCGATCAGTCGCATAAAGGTGCGCCCTTTCACTTCAACCTGGTCTACTTCAATAGTGGCAAGGGCAACATAGTTATCAATTTCGCCAAGACTTCCTGCTCTTTCATTCGCACCTTTCAGCACGCCGACCAGATGTTCAGGGTCGGCGACTTTCGTAAACGGTTCCAGTGGTTGGATATCACTTGATTGAGCACGAACAGCCGAAATTGAATTCTGATCGGTCATTCCTTTTCTAACTTCAATGACCAGTTTCTTTTCCGCAAGATTATGGGTGAATTTGAAGATCCCCTCATCACCGACCTTGAGGACTTTGGTGTATTTCTGAGCAACGTCATTATCGTCCGTTACAAACAGATCAACACTGGAAACGCCACCTTCGATGCCGGAAAGAACGTCTGTGAAGCCTTCAGAAGGAGCCTCGTAGCCTGCTACGGCTTCAGTCTGATCTGGGTAGGTGGTTGTAAAAGATTTGGGTATGGGTTGCTGGTCATGACCTAAAGTTGGCTGAACTATGACCTCACTCTGGATAAACTCCACAGATTCATTGTCCAGAATGTCAAAAGATTTTGTCTGCAGTCTGCGATCGGCCAGTGCCTGTGTACTGATGATGGAAGAGCTGATTGCAATGGCCACTGCAAGGCTTAATGCAGTGGGGTGAATAGTTGTCATTCTGCGATCTCACTGCTTTTGTTATCGTGAAAAGTGATTGTTGCACCAGACGAGGAAGCAACTTTCAAAATCACCCATGGTTGTTAATTGCTCATGGTTGATACGGTAAGCCGAAGTGTTCACCTGTTTCATGGTGAATTGCTGAGGTTGCTGGTGGAAAGCTTGATTGAGAGGTGTTTCTCTTATCATCACCGTGTACTTACAGTTCATCATCCTTTTGCAATTTATTGAAGGCTTCAAGAGTGTAGAAGTAAGGAATGTTTTCTGCAGAAAAAAAAAATAAGACACCCATAAAATAAAAAAAGAAAAAAAATAAGACACCCATAAAAATTAATAAAAAAATAAGACACTCAAAAACCGTATTCCCAAAAAGTATCAGAAAATCTATCCTCAAGTAGCGTATCAACGAGCCACACAGAGAGCCATTAAACGCACAGAGTCTTTCAAGCCATAACTCAGGCAGTACAAATCCATTCCGACATAAGTCGAAGAGAGATAAAGAGAGGGTCTTTGACGTCTTAACTGACTTCTACGCTAACCTGTCAGGTACAAACGACTGCAGGCGTTTAAACCTCGAAGCCACTTCTGTCCGGCTTCAAGTGCATAAGCCTTCATCGCCTTCAGACGGCCAACTGCCCGATAAAAACGATTATTCCATTGCATGGTTTTCAGCCACTCATCCGGATCAATTTCCAATCTTTCAAGAATAGGAGGGGTACACGACGGAATGGAACCTTTCTTGTCTGTCCTGACAACGCGGCCACTCCAGTCAACCAGTTCCAGATAGTCGTGAAGAAGGTAGGGAAGGGCAACGTCCTTATTCTGGCCCTGCAAACAAAAAGGTTTCAGGGTCAGCGGCTGATTTTTAGTCTCAGAATGTCTAACCTGCTCCACGCGTTCCTGAATCGACGTGTAGTCTGATGCTTCCGGTGTTTCTACCTTACCAGCCCGAATCGGATTCAAGTCAACGTAGGTCATGCAGGTCAGTAAAGCTGCCTCGTCCAGCAATGCCTGGCTTTTAAAGCGACCTTCCCAGAAGCGTCCTTTACACTGGTCTTCTTTATTGGCCTCACGAGCAAGGTATTCATTCAGGCAGCGCATAAACCAGCTGATATCCATTAAACGACGCCGGTATTCCTCAGCATATTCATCAATACGGGCCAACTCAGCGCTGCCCAGTTTGTCAGCGGCCAGATACCTTTGCACCAGAAGCGGACCTCTGAACAAGGTTGTCCAACGATGAAGCACTTCATTCCGTGACCAGCCTCTGGCAGATGACTGATTGATGTGCAAAACCACATGATAATGGTTTGACATGACTGCGTAAGCGCAGACTTCGATAGCAAAGACTGAAACCAGTTCCCGGAGTTTATCCACCACCCACTGGCGGCGATGCTCGTAGTTCTTGCCAGTCAGGTGGTTCTCTCCACAGAGGTAAGCCTGACGAACACATCTTGCCATGCATTGGTAATAGGGCGTTGAGCTGGGGTCAATCAGTGTATTGCGGGCCTGAGCCATGGACTCACCTGTTTGGGTAAAAAATCAGTGATGGGTGAAAAAGTAGACCAGATGGGTGGTAAAGCAAATTTATGGGTGTCTTTTTTTTTTTTTCTTCTTTTCTAAAGGGGTCATTCACTGGTTTCTGATATCAAAGTTCGTCATAGGTATTCTTGTCTTCCAGATCGGACTTCTTAACCTCAAGACCAGCCAGCGCTGCTTTCTCGGCTGTGGGGATGGTGGTTGATTTGGTTTGAGGGTTATTTATCTGATCATCACTCTTTTGCCAATCATTGAAGTTTCCCAGAGTGTAGGAGTAAGGAATACTTTCTGCGTGGGAGAATGACCATTTAGGCACATTGTCCCTGAAGTATTTCTCCCAGCCATTCTCAAACAACTTCATGGTACGATCACGGCGGTCACGGAATTGCAGATAATTTTCGTGTCGCGTCCAGCCATACATTTTTTTGCCTGCTTTAACACGCTTTGCATAGGCTTCATCGGTTTCATTAAAGCGTTGAGGCGAAGCAATAGCCGTACGTTTCACATATTTATCCCGGTTTTCCCCCAGGCCGAGCCAGCGATTAATCCTGTCAAGGCTTCGACCCAGAGGTCCACCCAGCCATTGCGTGAGCATCTTGTTGTCGTTCATAAAAAAGTCGAAGGTGAGACTCGACGCCAGAGCAAATCCAAAGGTTTGAGCATAAGTGAATCCAGATATAAGGCCATGAGCGTATGCTCCGACAGTGGCTACCGGACCCAGCACCAGACCGGCTGTGGCCGAGGCCAGGGTTTTTACTTTTTGTGGTGTCGCCCGGTGCAGCAGTGGTACCTGAAGCCCTTGTCCGGAACCCATGGACTTCACTATTTCGGGTGCCAGACGAAAAATACTGTGGTACATATGCGGGTTGGCGTTGTACTGCCTGGCAAACAACATGGAGCCGGTTCTCAGTAAAATGACTGAGGAAGCGGCTCTACCCATTGGCATGGCCAGTCCGCTCACTTCAGTGACTTGTTCAATTCCACTGCGGTCGGCATATTCGTCAGTTCGGTCAAGATCAACACCGAAGCGTTCCAACCAGTGCTGGAAAGGTGTGAGCATCCGGTGCAGGTAATCACCCCTGTTGGTCAGATCCAGAAGATAGAGGAATGACATGTTCAAGAAGGATAGCTCGGTAGCCTGCCAGGTGGTGTGGGTCGCCAGCAAGGGGGCGTAGCTGGAGAAGTACCAGGTGACAGCCTGTACCAGAAAGGCTGATGGTTTGAGCCAGTACTCATTCAGCTGGTGCTCAACCGCTGCGGCATGAGCCTGCATCAAGGTGCTATTGATAGCCTTGATCAGGTCTGACTCAGACAGGCCGGCAGCATTGGCATAAGGCGTCAGGGTATCCTGAACATTGGTCAGAAAGGCTGCCGTCCTGCGGCCATTTTCAAAGGCAATATCGTCAAGAATATAGTTGGCGATGATCGCGGCAGAGTACTCTTTCATACCGGCAACCGACTCTTTCATTCCTGCCGGTTCAGTAGCAGTAACGGCCACAGGAGTAAAGGCACTCTGTATGAACTCATCAACTCCTGCATCGGACAGCATCTGGACAACGGCTTTGAAGCGGAGCACATTGATGCCATGTTTGTTGCCCAGGAAGTGTTCAAATTCAGCCGCTGTCAGATAACCACCGACATCTTTGGCAGCTTTCATGTAGTTTTCAAGCTCAATCTTGCTGATCAGTCCTTCACGCAGCAGAGCTATAATTTTGTTACCACTGGCAGAATGAGTAGCGAAGTATTCCGAGAAGTCTGTCAGGTCTCCTGATTCATGTTCGACGAAGTGAATGGCTGTTTCGCCCATGCCGATAATGACCTCGTCGTATTGTTGAGCCCCACTTCCTATCTCACTCCTGACCCTGTGCGCCAGACTCTCGACTTGTTCCATGATATCTGGCTCAGAGGGGGAGAGCGGGAAGCTTCTTTTCAGGCTTTTGAAAACTCCCACAATCCGACTGGCCTGATTAAACGTCAGGTCTTTTCCGACCAGCGCCTGCAAGCGAATGGGGGCAAACTCATCGTCAAAATCGAAAGTGGTAAGAAAGGGTATGACCTTACCACTGTTTACCGCAGAGGCTGCCAGACCTGTTGCGGCTTCCAGAGCTTGTTTCTTGAGAGAGTGCTGCTTTATGAAGTCGTGCATCTCGGCCAGAACTTTTACCTGTCCCGGGGTATACCGGAAGGGACCGCCGTCATTTTTGACGGCTTTGCCTGCCGCTCTCAGCACTTCCTTCATTCTCTCAATATCTGCTTCTCTGGCTTCAATCTCACTTTCCAGACGGTCCTGTTCCTGAATCAGTTGCTGAATCCTGCCGCCATTGCCATCATTCCCACCCAGTTCCAGTTTTTTGTTTCTCAGGGCATTAACCCGGTCATCATAGTTAGCAGTAGAATCTGGTTTAACGCCCACAGTTTCTTCAATGGCTTTAAGACTCGCTTTATGATCCTCCAGAGCTTTTTGTGCTTCTGACTTCAGCGTTTTTTTCTGTTCCAGGACTAAATCCAGCTCAGCTCTCTCGTCCTCAAGTGAGGTTTTAGTTTGCGGATCAATGTCTTTGGAATGGTTAATGTCCTGATTTTTTCTATTCAGAGCCTCTTGTGCTTGTTTTTCTCGAAATTGTGCATGAGCCAATTCCATTTCTCTAAATTCGTGCTCATGCAGGTATTTCGTAACCTGAGTGTACTTTCTTCTGGTTTCAGGCAGTTCGCCTATTGCGAAATCGACTTCATCCCGACCATAAGCGGCTACATAGTTTCTGACAGCATTCATGTAATCCTCTTCTGACATGTTATCAGGGTCACTCTCAAAAGGGGGTCTGAGATCTTTGATGGCAGCACCCAGTTTCTTAAAGGTTTCAACTCGTCTATCTGTCTCGTCCCTGTTTCTTTTCAGAAAACGTTTAATGCCGTCTATCAGGTCTTCAGGGGTTTGATTATCATCCTGAGTCAGACCCAACCCGGTCTGAATTTGTTTCATTGCCTGATTGAGAGCAGTGGTATCTCTGACCGTGTCAGGGCGGACGTCAGTAGAATGTGCAAATAGCACTTGTTTACCATGAACAGCATCCAGTTTGCGATGAAGTTCCTCCAGCGCACTTTCAGCTTCTTCTATGTCGCCTTTGACTACCTCTGAATCAGGAACGTATCCTGGTTGAGATCCCGGACGAGCCATTTGCCTGACAAGCCTGGTTCGAACCCTCTCAAGCCTTGCTGTCATGTCATCTCCTTCATTGACTTTGATCTTGAGTAGTTTTTCTACGGATTCCAGTACATTCAGTGCCTGACGGTCTTGTAATTTACTGTCTTCATTCAGTTCAGGATCAGGAACCTCAGCCAGAGCATCTTGTCTGAGTTTGACGAAAGTTGCTTCTTTAGTGGCTTGAGTATTCAGTGTCGTCTTTTCAGGTTCTTCCTGAGGCTGTCCTGCTGAGGCAGCCGCTCTGTGCATACCATTAATTTTCTCCAGGAGGCGTCTGGCATGCTCATCCAGTGACCGGGTATCACTCCAGTCATCCTTGCCAAGTGCTACTGCCAGTTCAGCGTTGTAAAGACTTCTGGCAAAAAGAACTTCCTGTTCCAGCTCAGGAATTCGCCCGATTTTCTGAATAATTGTATTTTGCAGGCTTTGCTGATCTTCCAGCTGCACAAGAAGCTTTGCAACTTTACCCTTAATGATCTGAAGGAGTTGTTGCACTTCCAGTTTTATCTCATCGCCGGTATCGGCTATTTCCGGTGCCCGCTGCAACCTGTATTCAAGCTGCAAGAGTTCGACTGCCTCTTTCTGAAGAAGCTCTTGCAGGTCGCTGTCCCGTTCAGCCAGCTGTCTGGCCAGGTTTTTCCTGAATTTGACATAAAACTGTTTGTCGTCGTGTAAGTCGTCGGTCTCTAATTTAACGACAGTGGATATATGATTAAGAATATTCTCAACAGCATGCTGGCTAGTCAGAAGGTCTCTGAGTACAGGGTTGAAGCTGAAGCGTTTTAAGAGTTGGGCCTGCATCCAGATTGGCGTGATGAGTGACGAAGCAGCTCTGATGTGGTCTGCTGTGAACGCAAACCGAAATGTTTCATCTTGGTCAGCAATGCTCAGCGCCTGCTGCAGAGATTCATATTTTGCCAGTGCAAGCGCCGTCTCTTTATCTTCGTGTGCAAGCGTCGTTTGATCTTCGTTCACTCCAGCATTGTGCCGCGCAACAAACTCCTCCAGCAGCGCCAGCTGCCTGCTTCGAATGAACCGCAGGTACCTTTTGACATTAGATTTTAAAACAAGAACTGATACTGGATTAGCGGAGTTGTGAGCCTCAGCTTCTTTGAGGTTAAGAAGGTTTTCTACAAAAGCGACATCGGCTGGATTCGGATTATGGCCACGGAAAATAATGATATCCTCAGCAGTCTGAGTCACTTCAAGTTTTGGATAACCCGAAGGCACAGGATAAACCAGCGTGTCATCATCGGCGTGTACAACATAGCCAACGGGTTTGTTGTGTTCCAACAGTTCATTGAGAGCCCTCTGTTGTATATCTCCTCCCAGGACGTGAACCTGAATATAGGCAGAAGTGGCAGCCGTCAGCAGAGCCCCATCATTAACAAAGAGCGATTGGCCCAGGCGCTTTAGCCCGGGAGGCTGAGCACCCCCTGAGATAAGGCGCATGAATGTACGCCCATTGACTGCAACCTGTTTTACTTTAATGGTGGCAAGGGCGACATAGTGATCGCCTGAACCCAGGCTTCCTGCCCTGTCATCGGCACACAACAGCATTGAATACAGTTCTTCGGTGCTGGCTAGTTTCGTTGACGGTTCTAATGGTTGGCCGCCAGATAATCCAGCACGAACAGAGTTAACTGAATCCTCATCGGTCATTCCTGCCCTGACTTCAATCAACAGTTCCTCTGCGTCAAGGCTATGGGTAAACCTGAAGACTCCCTCATCGCCCACCTTCAGGACTTTGGTGTATTTCTGAGCAACGTCATTCTCGCCTGTCTCAAACTGATCGACAATGGAAAAGCCTCTATCAAAAGAAAAAGAAAGGCCGCCTAAGCTTTTTGAAGGACTAAGATGGCACCAATCATCTAACTCAGCCTCAGGCGTGTAGGTGGTTGTAAAGGATTTGGGTATTGGCTGCTGGTCAAGACCTAAAGTTGGCCGAACCTCCACCTCACTCTGGATAAACTGCGCATGTTCATTGTCTTGAATGTCGACAGGTTTTATCTGCAGCCTGCGACCGGCCAGTGCCTCTGTGGCAATGATGGAAGAGCTGATTGCAAAGGCCACAGCAAGGCTCAATACTTTGGGGCGAGCATTTGTCATTCTACTACCTCAGAGCTGAGTACTTTTTATTACCGCGAAAAGTGATGACCACACCAGGCGAGGAAGCAACTTGTGATCGCTCATGGCTGACATTCGCTCATGGCTGTCATTTGCTTGTGTGTTTGCTTGTGTGAGTAGCTTCAGGCTCTTTCAGCAGAGAAACCTCTGTGGACTGGAGGAGGAAACGCTCACACCTGCAGCCATCACCTGTATTTCATCGTTCAGTGGTGTAACTGGTTGCTGGTTGCATGACGCATTCAGCGGGGTTCTGTCTCTTATCATGAACAGAAGCTTTCTTGTTATTGCCATGTCGCCATTCGAAGAAAGCTCCCAAAGTGTAGGAGTAAGGAAAGCTTTCTGCATGGGAGAATGACCATTCAGGTATATTTTCCCTGAAGTATTTCTCCCAGCCATTCTCAAACAGTTTCATGGTGCGATCACGGCGTTCGCGGAACTGTAGATAATTTTCGTGTCGAGTCCAGCCATACATGCTGTTGCTGGCTTTAGCCCGGTTTGTATAGGCTTCATCGGTTTCATTGAGGCGTTGAGGCGAGGCAATAGCGTTACGTTGCTCATATTCATCCTGCGTTTCCCCCAAGCCTATCCAGCGATTCATCTTGTCAAGAGTGCGGCCCAGAGGACCACCCAGCCATTGAGTGAGCAGCTTGTTGTCGTTCATAAAGAAGTCGAACGCGAGACTCGACGCCAGAGCGAATCCGAAGGTTTGAGCATAGGTGAGCCCTGATACAAGACTATAGACGCATGCTCCGACAGTGGCTACCGGACCCAGCACCAGACCGGTGGTTGCAGAGGCCAGGCTTTTCACTTTTTGTGGCGTCACCCTCTGCAGCAGTGGTACCTGAACCCCTTGTCCGGAGCTCATGGATTTCACCATTTCAGGCAGCAGACGGAAAATGTTGCGATACATTTGGGGGTTGGCGTTGTGCTGTCTGGCAAATAACATGGAGCCGGTTCTCAGCAGAATGACTGAGGAAGCGGCCTTGCCCAATGGCATGGCCAGCCCGCCTGCTTCAGAGATTTGTTCAATTCCACTGTGATAGACATATTGGCCGGTTCGGTCAGGATCAACACCGAAGCCTTTCAACCAGTGCTGGAAAGGTATGAGCACCCGGTGCAGGTAATCACCCCTGTTGGTCAGGTCCAGAAGATAGAGGAATGACATGTTCGAGAGGGATAGCCCGGCAGCCTGCCAGGTGGCGCGGGTCGCCAGCAGGGGTTTGTAGCTGGAGAAGTACCAGGTGACAGCCTGTACCAGAGAGGCTGAAGGTTTGATCCAGTAGTTATTTAGCCCCTGCTCAACCGCAGTGGCATGAGCCTGCATCAAGGTGTCATGAATAGCCTTGATCAGGTCTGATTCAGACAGGTCGGCAGCATTGGCGTAAGGCGTCAGGGTATCCTGAACATTGGTCAGAAAAGCTGCCGTCCTGCGGCCATTTTCAAAGGCAATATCGTCAAGAATATAGTTGGCGATGACTGCGGCTGCGAACTCTTTCATGCCGTCAACAGATTCTTTCATACCTGCCGGGTCACTGACAGTTGAGATCACAGGAGTAAAGGCACTCTGTATGAATTCATCGACCCCCTCATCGGACAGTATCTGTACAACGGCTTTGAAACGAGGCAGGTTAATGCCGTGTTTGTTGCCAAGGAAGTGTTCAAATTCATCCACTGTCTGATAACCATCAACACCTCTGACAGCCTTCATGTAGTTCTCAAGTTCTATCTTGCTGATCAGACCTTCACGCAGCAAAGCAATGATCTTGCTACCACTGACAGAGTGGGTAGCGAAGTATTTCGAGAAGTCTTTCAGGTCCTCTGGTTCATGCTCGACGAAGTGAATGGCTCTTTTAGCCATGCCATGAACTTCCACAATACGACTGGCCTCATTAAACGTCAGATCATCCCCGACCAGCGCCTGCAAGTGAATCGGTGCAAATTCATCGTTAAAATCGAAAGTCGTGAGGCAGGGTATTGTTTTAGCACTGTTGATTGCTGATTCTGCCAAACCCAGCGCAGCATTGAGAGCCTGTTGCCTGAGAGGGTGCTGCTGTGTGAAGGAGTCCATATCGGCCAGAACTTTTTCTGCTTTTGTGCTGGTGCTCTGTTGCTGAATGGTCCCTTGAGCTTCCGATTCACCTGTTTCATCGGGAGCCAGTCCGGGTCGATCTTCGGTGATACTCAGTCTCTGAAGCTGTAGATAATCATCCTCAGCCTGTTGCCTGAGTTGAAGTGCTCTGAGTTTTTTCTTTTCACCGGGAGTGGCTTTCTTGAATATGAGCCCTAACTGGTATGTAACCCGGGTGAGTTTACTTTTTGTTGTTGACAGCTGCTTTTCCAGCTTGCTTTCCCTCTCAATCAGCTGCCTGATCATGTCGGCCGTGACTTTGGTAGCAAACTGTTTGTTGTCGTGCAAAATATCGGTTTCTGAATCGACGGCAACGGGTTTAATGTTCAGAATATTCTGAAGAAAGTACTGGTTAGTCAGAAGGTCTCTGAATACCGGTTTGAAACTGAACTCTTTTGCCAGTTGAATCTGTATCCAGGTTGGCGTGATGGCTGACGAAGCGACTCTGATGTGTTCCGGTGTGAGTTCAAATTCAGCTGCTCCATATGTTCCATCTGGAATAGCACTGGTCAGTGCCTGGTGGAGATATTCATAATTTGCAAGCGCACGCACTGCCTGCATATCTTCGTTTATAAGCGTCGCTGGTTGATCTTCGTTAACACCCGCATGGTGCCGCGCAGCAAGCCCCTCCAGCAATGTCATCTGCCTGCTTCGAATGACGGACTGGTAGGCACTGACATCATATTGTTTAACCCATGTTGCAACTGCCTGGGCGGGGTTATTACCCTCAGCTTTTTCCCAGAGGTTATACAGGCTTTCTACAAAAGCAATATCATCGGGACCATGCATCTGACCATGGAAAACAATTACCTCTCCCGGAGTTTCTGAGACCTCCAGCTTCGGATAACCTGCAGGCACAGGATAAGCTTGTGTGTGATCTTCGACGTGTACAACATATCCGACGGGTTTACTATGTGCCAGAAGTTCATTAAGAGCTTGCTGTTGTAAATCCTCTCCCAGGATATAAACCTGGATATAGGCAGAGGCCGCTGCTGCCATTAGAACATCATCATTGACAAAGAGTGATTGTCCCAGACGTTGCAGTTCAGGGGGCTGATCGCCCGCAGCAAGAAGTTGCATAAAGGTGCGCCCATTCACTGCAACTTTTTCTACTTCAATGGTGGCAAGGGGAACATAATGATCACTTCTACCGAGGTTTCCTGCCATAAGCTCGACAAGGTTCAGCAAGGTGGCCATTCTTGAAGGGCTGGCGATTTTCGTTAGCGGTTCCAGTGCGCCATCTGATTGACTGCGAATCACCTCAACTGAACCCCTATCAGTGATTCCGCCTCTGACTTCAATGACCAGTTCCTTTTCTGCAAGGTCATGTGTGAACCTGAAGACTCCCTCATCACCCACTTTCAGGGTTTTGGTGTATTTGCGGGCAACGCCGTTTTCGCCTGTTTCAAACACATCAACAATGGAAATGCCACTGTCAAAGGAAAGACTGTCTGTAAAGCTTATAGAACTAGAGAGAAAGACCCTCTCACCGGTCTGATGAGGGTAATTGTAGGTGGTCGTAAAGGATTTGGGCATTGGCTGCCGGTCTTCCCCTAAAGTTGGCCTGACCATGACCTCAATCCGGGTAAACTCCAGATGTTCCTGAAAATAGACAGACTTTATTTGCAGCCTGCGACCAGCCATTGCCTGTGTATTGATGACGGAAGAGCTGATTGCAATGGCCACTGCAAGTCTTAACGCGTTGAGGCGGGCGCTCGTCATTTTACTACCTCAGAACTGATTAGAAAGCTTGATTAAGGGGCATTTCTCTTACCATGACCGCCAACTTTCTGATCATCGACCTTTTGCTATTTGTAGAAGACTCCAAGGGTGTAGAAGTATGGAATACTTTGTGCGTGGGAGAATGACCATTTTGGTATATTCTCTCTGAAGTATGTCTCCCAGCCATTCTCAAACAGTTTCACGGTGCGATCACGTCGCTCGCGGAACTGCAGATAATTTTCGTGTCGAGTCCAGCCGTGCATCCTGTTGCTGGCTTTAACACGGTTTGTATAGGCTTCGTCAGTTTCATTGAAGCGTTGAGGCGAGGCAATAGCGGTACGTTGCACATATTCATCTTGCGTTTCACCCAAGCCTATCCAGCGATTCATTTTGTCAAGACTTCGGCCCAGGGGGCCACCCAGCCATTGAGTGAGCAGCTTGTTGTCGTTCATAAAGAAGTCGAAAGTGAGACTTGATGCCAGAGCGAATCCGAAGGTTTGGGCATAGGTGAATCCGGATATAAGTCCATGAGCGTATGCTCCGACAGTGGCTACCGGACCCAGCACCAGAGCGGCCGTGGTCGAGGCCAGAGTTTTCACTTTTTGTGGTGTCACCCTGTGCAGAAGCGGCACCTGTACCCCTTGTCGGGAACCCATGGATTTCACTATTTCAGGTACCAGACGGGAAATGCTGCGATACATCTGCGGATTGGCGTTGTACTGTCTGGCAAACAATATGGAACCGGTTTTTAACAGAATGACTGAAGCAGCGGCCTTGCCCAATGGCATGGCCAGACCGCCCACTTCAGAGACCTGTTCAATTCCATTGTGGAAGGCGTATTGGCCGGTTCGGTCAGGATCAACACCATAACGTTCCAACCAGTGCTGGAAAGGTGTGAGCATTCTGTGCAGATAATCACCCCGGTTGGTCAGATCCAGCAGATAGAGGAATGACATGTTTATGGCAGACTGCTCGGCAGCCTGCCGGGCGGTATGGGTTATCAGTAGCGGTTTGTAGCTGGCGTAGTACCAGGTGACAGCCTGCACCAGAAAGGCTGAAGGCTTGATCCAGTAGTTAGTTAGCTCCTGCTCAACCGCTGTGGCATGAGCCTGCATCAAGGTGTCATGGATAGCCTGGATCAGTTCTGATTCAGACAGCCCGGCAGCATTGGCATAAGGTGTCAGGGTCTCCTGAACATTGGCCAGAAACGCTGCTGTTCTGCGACCATTTTCAAAGGCAATATCATCCAGAACGTAGTTGGCGATGACCGCAGCGGCGTACTCTTTCATGCCGTCAACGGACTCTTTCATGCCCGCCGGGCCAGTTGCGGTCACGGTTACATGAGCAGTCTCCAGCTCACTTTCAGCTTCTTCCAATACTCGTCTGGCTGTGGCTGCCTCACGATCAAGAACGTATCGGGGCTTAGGTCCCAGGAGAGCCAAATGCCTGTCAAGCTCGTTCTCAATGATCTGGAGGCGCATATTAACGTCTGGCTGAACCCTGTTGATAACTTCTTCGTCCAGCTGTAGGAGTTTTGCTTTAATTAGACTATTTTGGTCGTTTATGCTGGCGTCATCGTTATAGTCTTCAATATTGAGTTGGCGGGCCATTTCATTGTTCCGGGCTCTCCTGACTGCTTCATTTTCATAGACTTGGTTGACTTCATCCCGAAATGCCTGAATTCTGGCTATCAGGGCCTCCTTCTGGTCAGACAGACTGGCATCCCTGTCAAGGTTCATCACCAGGTCACGGGCCAGTTTGGCTGTGAAAACCTTGACTTTTCTTACAGCGGTAACGAAATCAAGAGGGGGGATGTTCAGCTGCCGCTCTATGGCTGCAAGCCAACGTTTCTGCAGTTCTCTGAACAGCTTAATATGGTACGGATCTGCGACTTTATAAGTAAAACTCGCATCAAGCTTTTTGAGTCTGAGGCCTCTCTCGTCGATAGCTTTGCAGTCTTCTTTCCAGAAAGTCTGGTCTATCCGATCCAGTAGCTGTTCTCTGACAAAATCGCTGTCAAATATATTAATAACCCTGGCAAGTCTTAGTGCTCTGTCATCCCGTTCAATGAGGTTGACCTTAAGTAATTCTTCTACTTGTCTCAGTGGATCAGTCCGTTGTTCTCTGGTTCGCTGATCAGGGTCATGGACTCCGACTTTATAGTGAAGATGCGCGAGAAGCTTCTCGAGTTTAAGAGCCCTCCCGTCCAGAGCTGTGTTTTCATCTGCCCAGAGGGTGTTATCTATCTTATCCAGCGTCTGATCTGTAAGATCATCGCCGTAAAGCATTCTCCGAATCCTGTTAAATCTTGTTGTTTCGTCATCCTTTTCATTGACTTTGATGTTGAGTATTTCTTCTGAGGTTTTCAGGATCTCCAGCGCCTTTTCCTCTGACTGTTGTATGGCTTTTCTGACAAGCCTCTGCATGTTTTCAGAAATGGCCTGGCGACGAAGATACACGTCATTGTTGTCATCAGGGGCTCTTATCTGAAGGGCTTTTTCCAGGTTACTCAATGTCTCAAGGACTTCAGGCATCACTTTGGAGTGGCCTGTCCTGATGTAATCCAGCTGTGTGTCCAAAAATTTAAGCTTGAAAAGTTTGTTAAGGACTGCTGTCTCCGCAGCGGCGCGGTCTAATAGTAAGGTGTTGTCATTCTGATCAGCACCGAGAACCTCAGCCAGAGCAGCTGTTCTGCCAGCGGTGTAAAGAAGCTCCTCAGTGAGTTGCTTGCTCGTAGTATAGAGTTGTTGACGCAGGGATTGTGCTTCAGCCTTCATTGCCTTCAGTTTTTCAACCAGATGTACTTGTTGAACGTCAATATCTGCATTGCTATCAAAATCATCAATGTCAAAATGTGCGGCAATGGTAGTATAGCCGGCCTTC
This sequence comes from Endozoicomonas sp. ALC020, assembly GCF_049275935.1. Lineage (NCBI taxonomy): Bacteria > Pseudomonadati > Pseudomonadota > Gammaproteobacteria > Oceanospirillales > Endozoicomonadaceae > Endozoicomonas > Endozoicomonas sp. ALC020. Next base: position 7,012,130 of record NZ_CP184830.1, on the reverse strand, counting down.
ATTGCAGCAGCTTTGTCAGCCTCTGTGCGGGCCTGAGCATTCAGCTGCTCAAAGAGTCGCTCAATGGTCTGTTGACGGGCTTCCAGGTCTGCTTCGTCGACCGGGACCAAACCATAGCGACTTTCAATGTCAGCCAGTTCCTGTGAGAGTTCGCCATTGGGTAGCATTGTCCTGTCCAGATTCAAAACAGGCTGAGACTCGTCGGCATCCTTGCTATCAAAATCATCAATGTCACAATGCACGGCAATGGTTTTATAGCTGGCCTTCATTGCAGCAGCTTTGTCAGCCTCTGTGCGGGCCTGAGCATTCAGCTGCTCAATGTGTTGTTCAATGGCCTGTTGACGGGCTTCCAGGTCTGCTAAGTCGACCGGGACCAAACCAAGCTGGCTTTCAACGGAAGCCAGTTTCTGCGAGAGATCCTCACCGGTTTGTATTGAGATGCACAGACTTAGAGCAGGCTGGGAATTGGTTGCGGCCGATGTTGCGGCAACCGATGTTGCGGCAACCGATGTTGTGGCAACCGGCGTTGCGCTGGCCTGTGTTGGGGTAATTGATGACGCAGTAACCGATTGCCTGGTTTCATCAATTTTCTGACTGGTAAGCCTGGCGCGTTTTTCTGGCGGCGGAGTAGCATCCCGGTCATCAATACTGAGCCCTGCTGCCAGTTGAGCGCTGTGAGTTTTTCTGGCGTCTGCCCTGTCATCACTGACCTGTTTTTCCAGCTCCGGGATTCGTTTGTTATCCTGCTGAGGTTCATCAGCCATGTTTTTCATCACCATGAGCACTTGACGAAGCTCTTGAAGCTCACCCTGAAGTTTCTGTTTGAGTCGTTCTATGGTCAGTTTTGCCTCATCACTGGCAATGGCCATTGCCGTTATGCTGCGATCTAATGTCTTGACTGCCCCGGCGAGTTCGGCCTCTCTTGACTGCAGTTTTTTTATCGTGCTTACCATCTCAAGCATCTGTCCGTTAATGTCTTCCGGGACTGTAGGGGGATAGTCTCTGTCATAAAGATCAGCAAAGTTCTTCGTCACTGTGTTGGCAAGGGATATAAAGTTCTGAATACTCTGAACAAAGTTATGATTAATCAGAAGATTTTGAAGTGCAGGTTTGAAGCTGAAGTTTTTTATGAGTTGAAACTGCATCCAGATTGGTTTGATGATCGATGTCGCGATTCTTATCCGTCTTGATGTTAACTCAAATTCATCGGCTCTATCCGAAGTGGCACTGGTTAATGCCTGCTGTAAAGATTCGTAGTAGCTAAGCGTTGACAATGTATCTTCATTAAATTTGGCATCTTGCTGTACCGCCAGTTCAGCAGCAAGCTCTTCCAGCAGCGCTATTTGCCTGCTCCTGATGATGTGCTGGTAGCTTCTGATTTTATCTTTTTTAACTTTAACCGTTGCCTTGTATTGTCTAAATCGATAGTGTTCCCAGCGGAAAATTTGACTATCCAGAAAAGCAATATCGGCTGGATTCGGCTTCTGGCCACGGAAAACAATAATCTCCCCCGAAGCCTGATCCACTTCCAGTAACGGATAACGAGCAGGTGCAGGATATGCTTGTTTGCCGTCCTCGACGAGTACAACATAGCCGACGGGTTTTTGGTTCGACAACAGTCTTTTGAGCGCTTTATGTTGTAGCTTTGCCCCCCGAACATGGACTTGGATGTAGGCAGAGGTGGCTACTGCTAAAAGAGCCTCATCATTAACAAAGAGCGACTGTCCAAGACGCTGCAGTTCAGGGGGCTGATCACCCGCAACAACATGACGCATAAAGGTGCGCCCGTTCACTTCAACTTTTTTTACTGGAATGATGGCAAGGGCAACGTATTGATCTCTTGCGCCAAGGTTTCCCGCTCTTCCATGCGCACCTTTCAGCACTCCCGCCAGCTGAGTGGGACTGGCGAGTTTCGTTAATGGTTCTAATAATTCGATGTCATCTGATTGAGCACGGGCAGCCTCAATTGAATTCCGGTCGGTCATTCCTTTTCTGACTTCAATGACCAGTTTCTTTTCTGCAAGGTTATGGGTGAACTTGAAGACTCCCTCATCACCCACCTTGAGGACTTTGGTGTATTTCTGAGCAACGTCATTCTCGTCGGTTTCAAACTGATCAACACTGGAAACGCCGCCTTCAATGCCAGAAAGAACGTCTGTGAAGCCTTCGGAAGGAACGTCGTAGCTCGCTCTGGCCTGAGCCTGATCAGGGTAGGTGGTTGTATAGGATTTGGGTATTGGCTGCTGATCAGCACCTAAAGTTGGCTGAACTATGACCTCACTCTGGGTAAATTCCACCTGTCCATTGCCCGTAATATCGACAGATTTTATCTGCAACCTTGAAACAGCCAGCGCCTGTGTACTGACAATGGAAGAACTGATTGCAACGGCCACGGCAAAGCTTAATGCATGGGGGCGAGCATTCGTCATTCTGTTACCTCAGAGCAGAGTAATTTGATTACCGTAAAAAATTTCTCATCCCTGAGGGCGCAAAAAATTGTTTCTGTCGCTCATGGCTGATTTATGCTGGATTCTTTTTGACGCCTGAATGGGTCGTCAAAAGGGTCTGATATTCAGAGTTCGTCGCGGGTAGCCTTTTTGTCACCCCATTCGTAGAAGGTACTCAGAGTGTAGGAATAAGGAATACTTTTTGCGTGGGAGAACGACCATTTAGGTACATTTTCCCTGAAGTATTGCTCCCAGCCATTCTCAAACAGTCTCATGGTGCGATCCCGGCGTTCACGGAATTGCAGATAATTTTCATGTCGTGTCCAGCCATACATTGTGCTGTTGGCTTTAACACGGTAGGCGTACTCTTCATCGGTTTCACTGAAATATTGAGGCGCGGCAATAGCTGTGTGTTTCACATATTCATCGTCCGATTCACCCATGCCTCGCCAGCGGTTAAATTTATCAAGACTTCGGCCCAGGGGGCCACCCAGCCACTGAGTGAGCATCTTGTTGTCGTTCATAAAGAAGTCGTAAGTGAGACTCGACGCCAGAGCGAATCCGAAGGCTTGCGCATAAGTGAATCCGGATATAAGTCCATGGGCGTATGCTCCGACAGTGGCTACCGGACCCAGCACCAGAGCGGCTGTGGTCGAGGCCAGCGCTTTCACTTTTTGTGGTGTCACCCTGTGCAGAAGTGGCACTTGAACCCCTTGTCCGGAACCCATGGATTTCACTATTTCAGGCACCAGACGGGAAATGCTGCGATACCTGTGGGGATTAGCGTTGTACTGTCTGGCAAACAACACGGAGCCGGTTTTTAGCAGAATGACTGAAGCAGCGGCCTTGCCCAATGGCATGGCCAGACCGCCCACTTCAGAGACTTGTTCAATTCCGTTGTGGTAGGCGTATTGGCCGGTTCGCTCAAGATCAACATCATAATGTTCCAACCAGTGTTGGAAAGGTGTAAGCATTCTGTGGAGGTAATCACCCCTGTTGGTCAGATCCAGAAGATAGAGGAACGCCATGTTTGACAGGGACAGTCTGGCAGCATTCCAGGCGTTAGTGTTCATCAGCAGTGGTTTGTAGCTGGAGTAGTACCAGGTAACAGCCTGAACCAGAAAGGCTGAAGGTTTGACCCAGTAGTTATTTAGCTCCTGCTCAACCGCTGCAGCGTGAGCCTGCTTCAATGTGTCATGGATAGTCTGGATCAGTTCTGGCTCAGACAGGCCGACAGCATTGGCATAAGGTGTCAGGGTCTCCTGAGCATTGGCCAGAAATGCTGCCGTTCTGCGGCCATTTTCAAAGGCAATATCATCCAGAACGTAGTTGGCGATGACAGCTGCGGCATACTCTTTCATGCCGACAACAGACTCTTTCATGCCCGCCGGGCCAGTTGCGGTCACGGTCACAGGAGTAATGGCAATCCCCATGAATTGCTCAGCATCCTCATCGGACAGCATCTGGATAACCTTGCTGAACCCGGGCACCTTGATACCCTGTTTATAACCAAGGAAATGTTCAAACTCAGCCACTGTCTGATAACCATCAACACCTCTGACGGCCTTTATGTAGTTTTCAAGTTCAACCTTGCTGATCAGACCTTCACGCAGCAGAGCTGTTATCTTTATCGCTGCAGACGCTGACAGAATCATTGCGGCTTCCAGAGCCTGTTTCTTGAGAGCGTGCAGGTGGACGAAGTCGTGCATATCGGTCAGTACTTCTAAATGCCACGGTGTGTCCTGGAAGGGACCGCCATTATTTTCGAGGGCTTTTCCGGCGGCCTTCAGGGTATCCTGCATTCTCTCAAGGTCTGCCTTCCTGACTTCAATCTCAGCTTCCCGACGGACCTGTTCCTGAATTGGTTGCTGGATCTTGTCGCCACTGGCATCATCACCGCCCTCTAGTACCAGAGCATTCAGTTTTTGATGAGCAGTCTCCAGTTCATTTTCAGCTTCTTCCCAAGGCTGTTCTGTTGCGGTAGCTGGTGTTGCAGCAACCGGTGTTGCGGTAACCGGTGTTGGGGCAATTAAGGTTGCGACAACCGATGTTGCGGCAATCGGTGTTGGGGCAACCGATGTTGGGGCAACCGATGTTGGGGCAATCGGTGTTGCGGTAACCGATGTTGGGGCAATCAATGTTGCGGTAGCTGATGTGGCTGCAGCAGGTTGCTTGATTTCATTAATTTTCTGGCTGATGATTTTGGCTTGTTCTTCGGGGGTTTGGGTACCATCCCAGTTATCAATACCAAGCTTTGCTGCAATTTGACTGTTGTAATCCTGTATAGCTGCAGCTGTTGCTTCACGAGCTTTTTTTCTCAGCACTGGAATTCGGTCGACTTCTTCCTCGAGAAAGCGTAACCAGGTGCTCCGTTTTACGATCTTTTGCTGATTCTCAACATTTTGTTGATGGATCTCCAGTGACAGCTGCTTGATGCGCTGCTGAAGCCCCAGGTTGCGGGCCTCAAGGTCATCTTCGTTTTCTGGAACCAGATCGAGCTTACCTTCATAGAAGGCCAGTCTTTCCCGGATTTCCCCATCAGTTAGTTCTTCGTTATCTTGCAGCCGCTGTTGCTTTGACGGGCGAATGAACCGAAGGGCAGTCAGATCCTCTTTATTGTCCCAGACAAAACGCCTCTTGCTTCCAATGGCTGACGTTTTTGCTTGCACAGCTTCTCTATCAGGCTGTTCTGTTACGGCAGCCAATTGCCTGATTTCAAGAGTTTTTTGTCTAATGATGCTGGCTTGTTCTTCAGGTGGCAGTTTATCATCCCAGTGATCAATACCGAGATCTATTGCCATTTGAGCGTTGCGAACTTTTAAGGCACTTGCTCTGGCATCACGAGCTTGTTGTTTCAGCTTTGGAATTTGTTCGATTTCCTGCAGAAGTTTCTGTAACCATTTTTTCGGTTCTTCATGCTTTTGTGGATTCTGAATATGTGTTTGAAAAATCTCAATGGCCTGATGCATAAGGTGCAGTTGAATGGCCCGGCGACGGTCTGTAGGGCTACATCGGTTATTCGTCACCAGGCCGAGCTGACCTTCAAAGGCAGTCAGTTTTTCCAAAGCTTGAGCGTTGGGCAGTTTAGCATTTTGTCGTAGCTGTCTTTGAATGGAATGAAGGGTAGCCAGATTTTTTTTATTGACCGAAGCAATAATGCACTTGCCGCCAATGGTCGCCGGATTTGCTTTTAACGCTCCTTCATGAGACTGCCCTGCTGAGGCGTATACTCTTAAGATTTCATCAGTTCTCTCAATAATGCGTCTGGATTGTTCTTCTATTGAAAGGCTATCATCCCAGCCATTAATACCAAGCCGTGCTGCCATTGTGGCGTACTGAGCTATCAAGGCATGGGTTTTGGCACTACTGGTTTTTTTTTCCAGCGCTGGAATTCGACTGACTTGCAGCTGAAGTTTTTGTATCAGTGCGTTCTGTCGTTCCAGCTCTTGCTGAAACTGTGTAAGTTTACCTACAGTTTGCTGCCTGAGTTTAAGCACTCTTACTGTTTCCTTTTCACTGTTACTGTTTTTCTCCGTTGTAAGCTTTAACTGGTTTCCGGGCTGGATGAGTTCGCTTTCTTTTGTCAGCTGCTCTTTTTGCCTGGTGTTCATCTCAATCAGCTGTTCGGGCGTGTCGCTCGTGACTTTGGCAGCAAACTCTTCCCTGTCCTCGTTAGTATCGGCCTGCGCCAGGATGATATCACTGCCATCCGGTATCACTTCCCGCATACTCTCGATAAAGAATTGATCCGTCAGAAGGTTTCTGATTGCAGGTTTGAAGCTAAAGTGTTTTTCCAGTTGATCATGCATCCAGGTTGATGTAACAACCGAGGAAGCCACTTCGATCTGTCCTGTTGTGAGTTCAAATTCATCTGCTCCATCTTTAGTTGCAATGGTTAATGCCTGATGGAGATATTCATAATGTGACAGCGCCCTCAGTTCGCCTTCGCAAGCAAGTATCATTTTTCCATCTTCGTCAGGTTCGACATTGCGCTCTGCCGCTAAATCCTCCAGCAGTGCCATCTGCCTGCTTCGAATGGTGTACTGGTAGCTTTTGACCTTATCTTTTTTAATCTTTGCTGATGTTTTAGAGAGGGTGTTGTAGCCAGGTTCCTGCACCCACATGTCATAGAGACCTTCCACAAAAGCGACATCGGCCGAATTCTGTTTTTGACCGCGAAAAACAATAACCTCTCCGGGAGCCTCAGTCACTTTCAGCATTGGATAATCCTCAGGCAGAGGATATGGCTGTGTGTCATCCTCAGCGAGTACAACATAGCCGACAGGTTTATGGTACGACAGCAGTTTTTTGAGCGCTTTCTGTTGTATATCTTTTCCCAGAACATGGACCTGGATGTAGGCAGAAGTGGCTGCTGCTAAAAGAGCCTCATCATTAACAAAGAGCGACTGCCCCAGGTGCTCCAGTTCAGGGGGCTGATCGCCCGCAACAATATGACGCATAAAGGTGCGCCCGTTCACTTCAACTTTTCTAACTGGAATGGTGGTCAGGGCGACATAGTGATCGCTTGTGCCAAGGTTTCCCGCTCTTCCATGGGCACCTTTCAGCACTCCCGCCAGCTGTGTGGGATTGGCGATTTCCGTTGATGGTTCTAATGATTCGATGTCACCTGATTGAGCACGAATGGCCGCAATTGAATGCTGGTCGGTCATACCTTTTCTGACTTCAATGACCAGTTTCTCTTCTGCAAGGTTGTGGGTGAACCTGAAGACTCCCTCATCACCCACCTTGAGGACTTTGGTGTATTTCTGAGCAACGTCATTGTCGTCTGTTTCAAACTGATCAACACTGGAAACCCCCCCTTCGATGCCAGAAAGAACGTCTGTGAAGCCTTCGGAAGGAACCTCGTAGCCCGCTCTGGCTTGAGCCTGATCAGGGTAGGTGGTTGTATAGGATTTGGGTATTGGCTGCTGATCATCACCTAAAGTTGGCTGAACTATGACCACACTCTGGGTAAACTCCACCTGTCCATTGTCCGAAATATCGACAGATTTTATCTGCAACCTTGAATCAGCCAGTGCCTGTGTACTTATGATGGAAGAGCTAACTGCAACGGCCACAGCAAAGCTTAATGCATGGGGGCGAGTATTCGTCATTCTGTTACCTCAGAGCAGAGTAATTTGATTACCGTGAAAAATTTCTCATCTTTTTGTCACCCCATTCGTAGAAGGTACCCAGAGTGTAGGAATAAGGAATACTTTTTGCGTGGGAGAACGACCATTTAGGCACATTTTCCCTGAAGTATTTCTCCCAGCCATTCTCAAACAGTTTGATGGTGCGATCCCGGCGTTCACGGAACTGCAGATAATTTTCATGTCGTGTCCAGCCATACATTGTGTTGTTGGCTTTAACACGGTAGGCATACTCGTCATCGGTTTCACTGAAATATTGAGGCGCGGCAATAGCTGTGCGTTTTACATAGTCATCGTCCGATTCACCCATGCCTCGCCAGCGGTTAAATTTGTCAAGACTTCGTCCCAGGGGGCCACCGAGCCACTGAGTGAGCATCTTGTTGTCGTTCATAAAGAAGTCGAAAGTGAGACTCGACGCCAGAGCGAATCCGAAGGTTTGGGCATAGGTGAATCCGGATATAAGTCCATGGGCGTATGCTCCGACAGTGGCTACCGGACCCAGCACCAGAGCGGCCGTGGTCGAGGCCAGAGTTTTCACTTTTTGTGGTGTCACCCTGTGCAGAAGCGGCACCTGTACCCCTTGTCGGGAACCCATGGATTTCACTATTTCAGGTACCAGACGGGAAATGCTGCGATACATCTGCGGATTGGCGTTGTACTGTCTGGCAAACAATATGGAACCGGTTTTTAACAGAATGACTGAAGCAGCGGCCTTGCCCAATGGCATGGCCAGACCGCCCACTTCAGAGACCTGTTCAATTACATTGTGGTAGGCGTATTGGCCGGTTCGGTCAGGATCAACACCATAACGTTCCAACCAGTGCTGGAAAGGTGTGAGCATTCTGTGCAGGTAATCACCCCGGTTGGTCAGATCCAGCAGATAGAGGAATGACATGTTTATGGCAGACTGCTCGGCAGCCTGCCGGGCGGTATGGGTTATCAGTAGCGGTTTGTAGCTGGCGTAGTACCAGGTGACAGCCTGCACCAGAAAGGCTGAAGGCTTGATCCAGTAGTTAGTTAGCTCCTGCTCAACCGCTGCGGCATGAGCCTGCATCAAGGTATCATGGATAGCCTGGATCAATTCTGATTCAGACAGCCCGGCAGCATTGGCATAAGGTGTCAGGGTCTCCTGAACATTGGCTAGAAACGCTGCTGTTCTGCGACCATTTTCAAAGGCAATATCATCCAGAACGTAGTTGGCGATGACCGCAGCGGCGTACTCTTTCATGCCGTCAACGGACTCTTTCATGCCCGCCGGGCCAGTTGCAGTCAAGGTCACAGGAGTAATGGCAATCTTCATGAATTGCTCGGCACCCTCATCGGACAGCATCTGGATAACCTTCCTGAACTCCAGCACCTTGACACCCTGTTTATCACCAAGGAAGTGTTCAAACTCAGCCACTGTCTGATAACCATTAACACCTCTGACGGCCTTAATGTAATTTTCAAGTTCAATCTTGCTGATCAGACCTTCTCGCAGCAGTGCTATTATCCTGTTACCAGTTGCAGAACGGGTAGCGAAGTATTCCAGGAAGCTTTTCAGGTCCTCTTCTTCGTACTTGACGAAGTGAATGGCCATTTTGCCCATACCATTAATGATTTCGTCGTATTGTTGAGGCCCTTTGCCCAACTCATTTCTGATCCTCTGCACCAGAATCCCGACTTCTTCCAGGACGTTCTGAGGCTGATTATCTACCGGCTCGACAGAGGAGAGTGGGAAGCTCCTTTTCAGGTTCCTGAAGACGGTTGCAATCCGGCTGGCCTGATGAAACGTCAGATCTTTTCCGACCTTTGCCTGCAAGCGAATGGGGGCAAATTCATCGTCAAAATCGAAAGTAGAAAGCTCAGGTATCACCTTACCGCTTTTGGCTGCAGATGCTGCCAGACCCATTGCGGCTTCCAGAGCCTGTTTCTTGAGCGCGTGCTGGTGGATGAAGTCGTACATATCGGTCAGAACTTCTACCTGTCCCGGCGTGTACTGGAAGGGACCGCCATCATTTTCGACGGCTTTCTCGGCAAGCTTCAGAGCAGCCTTCATTCTCTCAATGTCTGCTGTCCTGACTTCAATATCTGCATTGCTATCAAAATCCTTAATGTCACAATGTACGGCAATAGTTGCATAGAAGGCTTTAATTTCAGCTTCTTTTTCAGCATCTGTCGTGATGCTCTGTTGCTGCAGATATTGTTGATCGGTCTGAGTTTGCTGCTCCTTATGGTGTTGCTGAATGGCCCGGCAACAGGCTTGCGGGTCCTTTTCGTTCTCCGGGACCAGACCGGGCTGACGTTCAATGCTCGCCAGCTCTGCTTTTACAGCTTCTTCCTGAGTCTGTTCTGTTGCGGCAACCGATGTTGCGGCAACCAATGTTGTGGCAACGGGTGTTGAGATAACTGGTTTTGGGACAATCGATGTTGAGGCAATCGGTGTTGCAGTAACCGATGTTGGGATAATCAAAGTTGCGGTAGCTGATGTGGCTGCAGCGGCTTGCTTGATTTCATTAATTTTCTGGTTGATGAGTCTGGTTTGTGCTTCGAGGGTTTGGGTACCATCCCAGTTATCAATACCAAGCTTTGCTGCAATTTGAGTGTTGTAATCCTGTATGGCTGCAGCTGTTACTTCACGAGTTTTTTTTCTCAGTATTGGAATTCGGTCGACTTCCTCCTGAAGAAAGTGTAACCAGGTGCTCCGTTTTGCCAGCTTTTGCTGATTCTCAATATTTTGTTGATGGATCTCAATTGACAGTTGCATGATGCGCTGCTGAAGTCCCAGGTTACGAGCTTCAAGGTCGTCTTCGTTTTCCGGAACCAGATCAAGCTTACCCTCATAGAAAGCCAGTCTTTCCCGGATTTCCCCATCAGTTGGTTCTTCGTTTTGTTGCAGTCGCTGTTGCTTTGGCGGGCGAATGAACTGAAGGCTGGCAAGATCGTCTTCATTGGTCGACGCTTTTGCTTTTACAGCTCCTTTATCAGGTTGTGCTGTTGCGGCAGCCAATTGCTTGATTTCAAGAATTTTTTTTCTAATGATCCTGGCTTGTTCTGCCAGTGGTTGGGTAACATCCCAGTAATCAATACCAAGCTCCATTGCTATTTGAGCGTTGCGAACTTTCAGGTCACCTGCGCTGGCATCATGGGCCTCTTGTTTCAACTCTGTAATTTGTTCGATTTCCTGCAGAAGTTTCTGTAACCATTTTTTCGGTTCCTGGTGCTCTTGTTGATTCTGAATATGTGTTTGAAAAATCTTAATGGCCTGATGCTTGAGGTGTTGCAGAATGGTACGGCGACGCTCTAAAGGGTCATGTTGGCTATTCGTAATCCCGAGTTGACCTTCAAAGGTAGTCAGTTTTTCCGAATCGAGTAATTCGGGTCGTCCAAGGGCTTGATGCAGCTGCTGTTGAATGGACTGAAGGATAGCCAGATTTTTTTTACTGACCGGAGCAATACCGCGCTCGCCGCCAATGGCCGCCGGTTTGGCTTTTAATGCTTCTTCATCAGGCTCTCCTGTTGCGGCGTATACTCTGAAGATTTCATTAATTCTTTCACTGATGCGTCTGGATTGCATTTCCAGTGGCAGGTTATCAATCCAGTCATCAATACCAAGCCTTGATGCTGTTACAGAGAAATGAGCCAGTAACGCATACGCTCTGATGTTACTAAGTTTTTTTTCCAGTGTTGGAATTCGATTGACTTGCCTCTGAAGTGTTTGTATCTGGTTTTTCTGTTGTCCCAGCTCCTGATGAAACTGTATAAGTTTATCTTCAATTTGTTGCCTGAGTTGAAGTGCTCTTAGTTGTTCCTTTGCATTGGTACTGGTTTTCTCGGTTGTCAGCTTTAACTGGTTTCTAAGCAGGGTGAGCTCTCTTTCTTTTGCCAGCAGCTCTTCTTGCCTGACTTTTATCTCAATCAGCTTACTGGGCTTGTCGCTCAAGATATTGGAAGCGAACTCTTCCCCGTCCCCGGGATCATCGGCCTGCACCCGGATGATATCACTATCATCTGCTATCACTTCGTGAATATTCTGAATAAAGAACTGATTAGTCAGGAGATTTCTAAATGCCGGCTTGAAGCTGAAGTATTTTTTGAGTTGATTCTGCATCCAGGTCGATGTGACGACCGACGAAGCGATTTCGATCTGTCCTATTGTGAGTTCAAATTCATCCGCTCCATCTGAATTTGCACTGGCTAATGCCTGATGGAGATATTCATATTGTGACAGCGGCGTCATCAGATCATGGTCGTATGCAAGCGTCATTTCTCCATCTTCTTCAAGTCCGGCATTGTGCACTGCTGCTAACCCCTCCAGCAATGCCATCTGCCTGCTTCTAATGATGTATTGATAGCTTTTGACCTTATCTTTTTTGATCTGTGTTTTTGCTTGAGAGGGTGGGCAGTAGCCAGATTCTTGCGCCCACATGTCATTGAGACCTTGCACAAAAGCGAGATCGGTTGGATTCTGTTTTTGACTGCGGAAAACTATAATCTCCCCGGGAGCCTCAGTCACTTCCAGTTTTGGATAACCCTCAGGCACAGGATAAGGCTGTGTGTCATCTTCGACGTGAACAACATAGCCGACAGGTTTATGGTACGACAACAGTTCGTTGAGAGCTTGCTGTTGTACCTCTTCCCCCAGAACATGAACCTGGGTATAGGCAGAGGTGGCCGCTGCCAAAAGCACCTCTTCATCGACAAAAAGCGATTGACCCAGACGCTGCAGCTCAGGAGGTCGGTCACCCGCGGCGATTAGGCGCATGAAGGTGCGCCCCTCCACCTTAACCTTGTCTACTTCAAGGGTGGCAAGGGCAAAATAGTTATCAACTTCGCCAAGGTTTCCTGCTCTTTCATGTACACCTTTGAGCACTCCGACCAGATGTTCGGGGCTGGCAACTTTCGTAAACGGTTCTAATGTTTGCGTGTTGCCTGATTGAACGCGAACAGCCTTGATTGAATCCTGATGGGTCATTCTGTCTCTGACTTCGATAAGCAGTTTCCTTTCTGCAAGGTTATGGGTGAACCTGAAAACCCCCTCATTACCGACCTTCAGAACTTTGGTGTACTTCTGAGCAACGTTATTCTCGTCTGTTTCAAACTGATCAACAATGGAAACGCCACCCTCGAAGCCGGAAAGGACATCCGTGAAACCTTCAGAAGGGATGTCATAACCCGCTCTGACTTCAGTCTGATCAGGGTAAGTGGTAGTAAAGGATTTGGGTATTGGTTGCTGGTCGTCGTCTAAAGTTGGCTGAACTATGACCTCACTCTGGATGAACTCTACATGTCCATTGCCATGAATATCGACAGATTTTGTCTGCAGCCTGCGATCCGCCAGTGCCTGTGTGCCAATCATGGAAGAGCTGATTGCAATGGCCACTGAAAGTGTTAAGGCATTGGGGCGGATATTTGTCATTCTACTACCTCAGTGCTGAGTACTTTGACTATCGTGAAAAGTGATTACCGCACCTCGCGAGTAAGCGACTCCTGATAACTAATGGCTGTCAATCGCTCATGGCTGTTCGCTCATGGCCGTTTTTGTAAGCCGTTGAGAGAATTTAGTTCACACTGGCAGATCCGCTAAGCTGTTGAGCGAATTTAATTCTCAGTGGCAAAGTTCAATGTCCGGAACTCGTTCCCACGCTGTGACTCACTTCTTAACCTCAAGACCAACCGGTGCCGCTTTTACGGTTGCGGAGGGTTGCTCAGGCGCTGCAGTCCCGGACCCGAAGAAAGCACCCAGAGTGCAAGAGTAAGGAATACTTTCTGCATGGGAGAACGACCATTTAGGTACATTTTCCCTGAAGTATTTCTCCCAGCTATTCTCAAACAGTTTGAGGGTGCGATCCCGGCGTTCACGGAACTGCAGATAATTTTCATGTCGTGTCCAGCCATACATCGTGTTGTTGGCTTTAACACGGTAGGCATACTCTTTATCGGTTTCACTGAAGTATTGAGGTGTGGCAATCGCCGTGCGTTTCACATATTCTTCGTCAGACTCAGCCACGCCTCGCCAGCGGTTAATCCTGTCAAGACTTCGGCCCAGAGGGCCACTCAGCCATTGAGTGAGCATCTTGTTGTCGTTCATAAAGAAGTCGAAAGTGAGACTCGACGCCAGAGCGAATCCAAAGGTTTGCGCATAAGTGAATCCGGATATAAGGCCATGGGCGTATGCTCCAAAAGTGGCTACCGGACCCAGCACCATAGCGGCTGTGGCCGAGGCCAGCGTTTTTACTGTTTGCGGTGTCACCCTGTGCAGAAGTGGCACCTGAACCCCTTGCCCGGAACCCATGGATTTCACTATTTCAGGCACCAGACGGGAAATGCTGCGATACCTCTGCGGATTGGCATTGTATTGTCTGGCAAACAACAAAGCGCCGGTTCTCAGCAGAATGACTGAGGACGCTGCCTTACCCAATGGCATGGCCAGCCCACCCACCTCAGAGATTTGTTCAATGCTGCTGTGAAAGGCATATTGGTCGGTTCGGTCAGGATCAACACCATAACGTTCCAACCAGTGCTGGAAAGGTGTAGGCATCCTGTGGAGGTAATCACCCCTGTTGGTCAGATCCAGAAGATAGAGGAACGCCATGTTTGACAGGGATAGCTCGGCAGCCCGCCGGGCGTTAGTGTTCACCAGCAGTGGTTTGTAGCTGGAGTAGTACCAGGTGACAGCCTGTACCAGAAAGGCGGAAGGTTTGACCCAGTAATCATTGAGCTGCTGCTCAACCGCTGCGGCATGAGCCTGCATCAATGTGTCATGAATAGCCTGGATCAGTTCTGATTCGGGCAGGCCGACAGCATTGGCATAAGGTGACAGGGTCTCCTGAGCATTGGCCAGAAATACTGCCGTTCTGCGGCCATTTTCAAAGGCAATATCATCCAGAACGTAGTTGGCGATGACAGCAGCGGCATACTCTTTCACGCCGTCAACAGACTCTTTCATGCCCGTCGGGTCAGTTGCGGTCACGATCACAGGAGTAATGGCAATCTCAATGAATTGTTCAGCCCCCTCATCGGACAGCATTTGAATAACCTTCCTGAACTCGGGCACCTTGACACCCTGTTTATAACCAGGGAAATGTTCAAACTCAGCCACTGTCTGATAACCATCAACACCTATGATGGCCTTTAGGTACTTTTCCAGTTCAACCTTGCTGATCAGACCTTCTCGCAGCACACCAACAATACCATCATCACCCTCTGGTTTTTGATGAATGGTCTCCGGCTCACTTTCAGCTTCTTCCAATATTTGTCCGGTTGTGGCTACCTCACGAACGTATTGGGGTTTGGGTCCCAGGCAAGCCATATGCCTGTCAAGCTCTTTCTCAATGATCAGGATACGCACATTAACATCTGGCTGAACCCCTTTGATAACTTTGTCGTCCAGTTGTTGGAGCTTTGCTTTAATTTGACTATTTTGGTTGTCTATACTGTCATCATCGTTATAGTCTTTAATGTTCAGTTGACGGGCCACTTCATTGTTCCGTACTCTTCTGGCTGTTTCATCTTCATAGCCTTCGTTGATTTCATCCCGAAATGTCTGAATTCTGGCTATTAAAGCATCCTTCTGGTCAGACAGGCTGGCATCCTCGTCAAAGTTCATCCTTAGATCACTGGCCAGTTTCGCTGTGAAAGCCTTGACTTTTTTTATGACAGCCACGTAATCAAGAGGGTGGATATGCAGCTTGTTCTCTACGGCTGCAATGCAACCTGCCTGTTGTTCTCTGACCTGCTTATCATGGTACGGATCTTCGACTTTATAAGTGAGGCTCGCATCAAGCTTCCTGAGTCTGAGACCTCTCTCGTCAAGCGCTTTGCTGTCTTCTTTCCAGAGTGCCTGGTCTACCTCACCCAGCAGGTATTCTCCGGCGTCAGGGTGGTTAATCATTTTAAGCACCATGGCAAGCCTTGTTGCTCTGTCCTTTCGTTCAATGGAGTCCAGGTTGAGTGCTTCTTCTACTTCTGCCAGCGGATCTGTCTGTTGTTCTCTGGCTCGCTTATCCGGGTCAGGGCCTCCGATTTTATAGTGAAGATAGGCAAGAAACTTCGCGACTTTGAGATCCTTCCCGTTCAGAACTGCGTTTTCATCTGCCCAGAGGGTGTTATCTATCTTATCCAGCCTATGATCTGTGAGATCATCGTTGTCAAACATTCTTCGAACCCTGATAAGTCTTGTTGTTTTGTCATCCCCTTCATTGACTTTGATATCGAGTATTTCTTCTATGGCTTTCAGTATCGCCAGAGCCTTTTCCTCTGCCCGTTGTCTGGCTTTTTCGATGAAATCCTGCAGCTCTTCAGAAATGCTCTGGCGACGAAGGTAGACATCATCGTTTTCATCGGGAACAGTCATCTGAAGGGCTTTTTCCACGTCACTCAGTGTCTTAAGGACTCCCGGTATAACTTCGGAGTGATCTGTTCTGACGTAATCCAGATATGTGTCCAGAAATTTAAGCTTGTTAAGCTTGGTATATACTGCTGACTCTACGGCTTCACGGTCTGATAGTGCGGTGTTGTCGTTTGGATTAATACTAAGTACCTGAGCCAGAGCATGTTTCCTGGTAACGGTGTGTAAATCCTCCACAATGAGTCGGAAGGTCATAGGATTGATTTGTTGACGCAGATCTTGTGCTTCAGCTTTCATTGTCTCCAGTTTTTGAATCAGGCGATCTTGCTGAGCGTCAATATCTGTATCACTATCAAAGTCCTCAATGTTCAAATGTGCGGCAATGGTTGCAAAACGAGCTTTGGTTGCAGCTGTTTTTTCAGCTTCTGTTCTCATGCCCGGTGTGGCATATCTTGCCCGCAAGTTCTCCAGGTTCCTGGATAATTCAAGCAGCTGTCTGGCCATGTCGGTCATCACTCTGGAAGTAAACTCTTCGTCTTTTTCGGGATCGATCTGCGCTTGTTTGATATCGCCGGTAGCGGGTATCACTTTCCGAATATGCTGAAGAAAGTGCCGGTTCATCAGGAGATTTTTAACTACGGGTTTGAAGCCAAAGTGTTTTTCGAGTTGCTCATACATCCGGTTTAGCGTGATGACTGATGAAACGGCTGTGATGTCTTCCAGTGTTAACTCAAATGGACGACGACGTGTTCGATATGGTTTATCTGGAGCAGCCAGCGCCAATACCTGCTGGAGGGATTCGTAATTTGCAAGGGAACGCACCGCCAGTTTATCTTCGTTAGAAAGTATCATCGGTTGATCTTTGTTAACGCCGATATCGTGTCGGGCAACAATCTCCTCCAGCAGTGCCATCTGCCTGCTTCGGATGACGAACTCGTAGCTTTTGATCTTAATTCTGAGAAGCTCTGTTATGACTATGCGATTATTAACCTCAGCTTCTACCCAGAGTTTGATGAGTTTTTCTACAAAAGCGACGTCATCCGGACGCTGCATCTGACCATGGAAAATAATATCCTCCCCCGGAGCTTCTGTTATTTCCAACTTTGGATAACCCTTAGGCACAGGATAAACCTGTGTGTCATCCTCGACGTGTACAACATAGCCGACGGGTTTGTTGTGTAGCAAAAGTTCGTTAAGCGCCTGCTGTTGTAAGTCCTCTTTCATGAGATGAACCTGTATGTAGGCAGAGGCAGCCGCCGCCAGGAGGGCTTCATCATTGACAAAGAGTGATTGACCCAGGCGTCGCAGTTCTGGGGGCTGATCGCCCGAAGCGATAAGACGCATGAAGGTACGCTCATTCACTGCAACTTTTTCAACTTCAATGGTGGCAAGGGCAACGAAGTGATCACTTGAGCCGAGGTTTCCTGCTCTTGCAACGGCAGCTTTCAAAACATCAGACAGTTGCGCGGGGCTGGCGATTTTCGTTAACGGTTCTAATGATGTAGAAAATAATTTACCACGAGCAACCGCAACTGAATCCTGATCGGTCATTCCGCCTCTGACTTCAATGACCAGTTCCTTTTCTTCAAGGTTGTGGATGAACCTGAAGATTCCTTCATCACCTACCTTAAGAACTTTGGTATATTTCTGAGCAATGCCGCCCTCGTCTGTTTCAAACTGATCAACACTGGAAACGCCGTCACCAATACCATAAAGAATTGCTGAAAAGCTTATAGTGGGAGAGATACGAGGGTGACATTTTGAAGGTGGAGGCTCATAAGGGTAGCTGGTGGTAACAGATTTGGGTATTGGCTGCCGGTCATCACCTAAAGTTGGCTGAACCATGACCTCACTTCGAGGAAACTGAAAATCTCCAGTGTTCAGAATATAGGCGTATGTCTGAAGTTTGCGAACGGCCAGTGCCTCTGTACTCATGATGGAAAAGCTGGTTGCCAGGGCCACTGCAAAGCTTAATGTATTGGGGCAGGTATTTTTCATCCTACTACCTCGAAGCTGATTACTTTGATTCCTGTGAAAAGTGAACAACCCGCTCCCACGCAAGGACCCACAGGGCCTGAAAGCACGGGAACCAGAGTTTTCTAGTGGTTTCTAATATCAAAGTTCGTCGCGGGTATTTTTATTTTTATCAAGATCGAATGTCTTGACCTCAAGACCAACCGGTGCTGCTTTTACGGTTGTGGACTCAAATAAGGCACCCAGAGTGTAGGAGTAAGGAATACTTTCTGCATGGGAGAACGACCATTTAGGCACATTTTCCCTGAAGTATTTCTCCCAGCTATTCTCAAACAGCTTGAGGGTACGATCCCGGCGTTCACGGAATTGCAGATAATTTTCATGTCGCGTCCAGCCGTACATCATGTTGTTGACTTTAACGCGGTAGGCGAACTCTTCATCGGTTTCACTGAAGTATTGAGGCGTGGCAATAGCCGTGCGTTTCACATATTCATCGTCAGACTCACCCGCGCCTCGCCAGCGGTTAAATTTGTCAAGACTTCGGCCCAGGGGACCACCCAGCCATTGAGTGAGCATCTTGTTGTCGTTCATAAAGAAGTCGAAAGTGAGACTCGACGCCAAAGCGAATCCAAAAGTTTGCGCATAAGTGAATCCGGATATAAGGCCATGAGCGTATGCTCCAACAGTGGCTACCGGACCCAGTACCAGAGCGGCTGTGGTCGAGGCCAGTGTTTTTACTTTTTGTGGTGTCACCCTGTTCAGAAGTGGTACCTGAACTCCTTGCCCGGAACCCATGGATTTCACTATTTCAGGCACCAGACGGGAAATGCTGCGATACCTCTGCAGATTGGCATTGTATTGTCTGGCAAACAACATGGAGCCGGTTCTCAGCAGAATGACTGAAGAAGCGGCCTTGCCCAATGGCATAGCCAGACCGCCCACTTCAGAGACTTGTTCAATGCCGCTGTGGTAGGCATATTGGCCGGTTCGGTCAGGATCAACACCATAACGTTCCAACCAGTGCTGGAAGGGTGTGAGCATTCTGTGCAGGTAATCACCCCTGTTGGTGAGGTCCAGCAGATAGAGGAACGCCACGTTTGAGAGGGATAGCTCGGCAGCCCGCCGGGCGTTAGTGTTCACCAGCAGTGGTTTGTAGCTGGAGTAGTACCAGGTGACAGCCTGTACCAGAAAGGCAGAAGGTTTGACCCAGTAATCATTGAGCTGCTGCTCAACCGCTGCGGCATGAGCTTGCATCAATGTGTCATGAATAGCCTGGATCAGTTCTGACTCAGACAGGCTGACAGCGTTGGCATAAGGTGTCAGGGTCTCCTGAACATTGGCCAGAAATGCTGCCATTTTGCGGCCATTTTCAAAGGCAATATCATCCAGAACGTAGTTGGCGATGACAGCAGCGGCGTACTCTTTCATGCTGTTAACAGACTCTTTCATGGCTGTCGGGCCAGTTGCGGTCATGGTCACAGGAGTAATGGCAATCCCCATGAATTGCTCAGCACCCTCATCGGACAGCATCTGGATAACCTTCCTGAACTCGGGCACCTTGACACCCTGTTTATAACCAAGGAAATGTTCAAACTCATCCACTGTCTGATAACCATCAACACCTCTGATGGCCTTTAGGTAGTTTTCAAGTTCAACCTTGTTGATCAGACCTTCACGCAGCAGGGCTATTATCTTGTTACCACTGGCAGAATGGCTGGCGAAGTATTCCGAGAAGCCTTCCAGATCCCCCGTTTCATGCTCGACATAGTGAATGCCTGCCGAGCCTATGCCGTCAATTTCGTCGTTGTATTGTTGTGCCCCTTTATTCATCTCATTCCTGGCCCTGTGTACCAGAGTCTGGACTTCTTCCAGAGGCTGGTGAGAAGATTCCGGGAAGGTCGTCTTCAGGTGCTTGAAGACTTCCACCATTCGACTGGTCTGTTTAAACGTCAGTTTATCTCCGACCAGTGCCTGCAAGTGAATGGGCGCATATTCATCGTCAAAATTGAAAGTCGTAAGACAGGGCATTATCTTACCGCTTTGTGCTGCTGATTCTGCCAGACCCATTGCGGCTTGCAGAGCCTGTCGTTTAAGAGGGTGTTGTTGCATGCATTTGTGGATAGCTTCCAGAACATCAGCCTGTCTCGGCGTGTACTGGAAGGGGCCGTCATCATTTTCGACGGCTTTTTCGGCAGCCTTCAGGGCATCCTTCATTCCCTCAAAGTCTGCTTTTCTGGTTTCAATTTCTGCTTCCAGAAAGGCGTGTTTCTGAATCAGTTTCCGGATCTCGCCGCCAGCGCCATCATCACCGCCCAGTTGTAACTGCTTGTTTCTCAGGGCCTTAACCCATCGTTCACTGGTATCAGCGGACTCCGGCTTAACAGCCACGGTTTTTTCAATGATATCAGGAACTGCTTCATCCGGGATATGTTTCAGGAAAGCAAAGGTTCCGGCAGATGCAAGGTGTTTGATACGAATAGCATTCAGTTCCTGATTAGCCGCTTCCAACTCACTTTCAGCTTCTTGCATTGTTTGTCTGGCTCTGGTCACCTTGAGATCAAGAACATATCGGGGTTCAGGTCCCAGGCGGGCCATTTGCCTGTCAAGCTTATCCTCAATGGCGGCAATACGCTCTTGAACGTTAGGCTCACCGGCACTGAAAGCTTCATCATCCAGCTGTCGGAGTTTTGCATCAATCTGACGGACCTGATCGTCGATAGTGGCATCATCTTTATAGGCTTTAATGTTGAGTTGATGAGCGATTTCATTGTTCCAGGCTCTTCTGGCCGCTTCGTCTTCATAGTCTTGGTACACTTCATCCAATAATGTACTGATTCTGGCTCTCAGGGCATCCCTCCGATCAGGCAGGTTGGCATCGTTTGCAAACTCTACCTGCAGGTCTCTGGCCAGTCTGGCAGTGAAAACCATGCTTCTTGCTTCAGCTGCATTGTTTTCATGAGGGTAGATCTTTAGCCTGTTCTCTATAGCTGCAAGATAATTTGTCTGTATTTCACTGGCTTGCTCATCCACCTCTTCGACTTTATAGGTAAGACGCCTGCGAAGTATATCGAGCCATTCTGGCCCCCCTTTTTTTGGATAAGAAAGGGTAATATCTGTATCAAGGCTCTCGGGTTTGAGATCCTTCATATTTACAAGACTGCTGTCTTCTTGCCAGACAATACTATGTATCTTATTCTGCATGAACTCTGAAAGATCGCCATCAAGCCTTGTTCGAACTCTGGCAAGCCTTGCTGCATTGTCATCACCTTCATTGCTTTTGATCTCGAATACTTGTTCCAGGGCTTCCAGTATTTCCAAGGCCTCTTCCTCCGCCCGCTCTCTGGCTTCTGTGATGAATTCCTGCATGTTTTCAGAAATGTCCTCGCGACGAAGATACACACTATCGTTTTCATCAACGTCGCTCATCTCAAGGGCTTCTTCTACGGCTCTGAGTGTCTCGAGTACTTCAGGTTTGGCTTTGTGGCGGCCCCAGGTTCTGGACTCTTTCACTTCTTCTTTCAGCTCTGCAAGCCTGAAGAGCTTGAGATTGACCGTTGATTCCAGGGTTCTGCGATCTTCTGGTGTATTGTCTTCACTCAGATCAATATCAAGAGCGGCTGCCAGAGCACATTTTCTGGCCCAGGTGTAAGAATTCTCTATATCCTGTTGATCACTCAATGTTTCAACTCTCTGAAACAGCATTTCTTTTTGAGCATCCATTGTCTTGATTTTTTCAAGCAGGCGTTCTTGCTGAACGTCAATATCTGCATTGCGATCAAAATCCTCAATGTTTAAATGTGCGGCAATGGTTGCAAAGCGTGCTTTGGTTGCAGCTATTTTTTCAGCTTTTCTTTTGATGCTCAGTTGCAAAAGATGTTCTTGCCCAACCTGTTCTATCCGTTGCTTGAGGTGTTGTTGAAGGGCATATCGCCGGTAGTCCAGGTGATAATCGTTATCCGGAAGGCCGAGCTGATCTTCAAAGTTAGCCAGTCTCGTGCAGATTAAGTCGTCGATGAGTTCTGTCTTTTGTTGCAGTTCCTGTTGCAGCTGCTGCTGAATGGACTCAATGCGGGCAGCCAGATCGTTTTCATTGTTGGGAGTAATATCGTACTTGCTTTCAATGGATGCCAGTATTTCTTTTAAACCCTCTTGCGGAAGCTGTCCCGATTTGCTGAATTTATGAATTTCTTTTCTGATGATTGTGGCTTGTTCTGCCATTGTTGGCTCGGTCTCAACCCAGTTGTCAATACCGAGCTTATCTGCCAGTTGCTCGTTGTAATTTTCTATGGTTTCTATTACGGGATCACGAAGTTCCTCTCTCAGCACTGGAATTCGATCGACTTTCTGCTTGAGTTCCTGTAGCCAGTTTTTTTGTTTTTCCAGCTTTTGCAGATGCCGAAGATGCTGCTTACGGTGCTGACCTTCAATGTTTGCCAGCCTGTTCCAGGCGGCCTTATCGGTGAGTTTTTCCTGTTGTTGCAGGTGCTGTTGAATGGATTGAAAGCGGGTATCGAGATCGTTTTTATTATCTGGAACAATACCGAGCTGGCCTTCAATAGCGGCCAGATTTGTTCTTACAGTGTCTTCTTCAAGCTGTCCCGTTGCGGCAACTGCACTGAAGATTTTATGAATTCTCTCTCTGATGCGTGAGGCTTGCTCCTCTGATGTCTGGGTATCATCCCATTTGCCAATACCAAGCTCTTCGGCCAGTTCAGCGTTGCGAATTTTTGTGGCTTTTTCTATGGCATCAGTAACTAGTTGTACCAGCGACGGAAATCGTTTGGCTTCCTGCTGCTGTTTCTGTATCGGGTTTTGCTGTTCTTCCAGCGCTTTACGAGTTTTAGCAAGCCCATGCTCAGTCTGTTGCTTGAGTTCAGGTGCTCTGAGCTTTTCCCTTTCACTGTCCCTGTCTTTCTCTGCTGTGAACTCTATGTGTTTTATAGGCCTGATGTAATCGCCATCTTTTTTCTGCAGAGCATCTATTTTGTCGTAGGTGTCAATCATCATCTGCCGGGACATGGCTTTCAGTACTCTGGAAGCAAACTCATCATCTCCGGGAGCGTCGGCCTGAACTTTGTGGATATCTCTGATAACGGGTATCAATTCCTCCATATTCTGAATAAAGCGCTGGTCAGTCAGAAGACTTTTCGTTGCGCCACAGAAACCGAAGTATTTTACCAGTTGATAATGCATCCAGATTGGCGTGAGGACTGACGAAGTGACTTTGAGATGTTCTAATGTGAGTTCAAATTTATCTGCTATATGAGGCGTAGCGCTGACCAGAGCTTGCTGGAGAGCTTCATAGTATGCAAGCGAAGTCAGTTTATCCTTGCTAAATCCGGCATTGCTCCGGGCAGCTAATTCCTCCAGCAGTGCCCACTGCTTGCTTCGAATAACATGCAGGTAGCTTTTGACCTTATATTTTTGAACCTCTGTTGTTGCGTGAGTGAGGCCATCAGGCTCAGTTTCTGTCAGGAGGCTATAGAGGTTTTCTACAAACGCGATATCGGCTGGATTCAGTTTCTGACTATAGAAAACAATAGTATCTTCCTGAGTATGGTCAGGTACCAGCTTTGGATAACCCGAAGGGGCAGGATAAACCTTTGTGCAATCTTCTTCGTGCACAACATATCCGACGGGTTTGCTCAGTGCCAACAGTCTATCAAGAGCCTCTTGTTGTAACTCTTCTTTCAGAACATGAACCTGGATATAGGCCGAGGTAGCTGCGGCCATAAGCGTTTCATCATTGACAAAGAGCGATTGACCCAGTCGCTTCAGTTCAGGGGGCTGATCGCCCGAAGCGATAAGACGCATAAATGTTCGTCCATTCACTTCAACGGGTTCTACTTTTATGGTGGCAAGGGCAACATAATGGTCGCTTGTGCCGAGGTTTCCTGCTCTGTCATCGGCACCTTCCAGCACTGCATACAATTGTTCAGGTATGGCTATTTTCGTTAAGGGTTCTAATGACGGTATGACAGTTAATTGATCACGAACAGCGTCAATGGTGTCCTGGTCGGTCATTCCGCCTCTGACTTCAATGGTCAGTTTCGTTTCTTCAAGGCTGTGGGTGAACCTGAAGACTTCCTCATCACCCACCTTCAGGACTTTGGTGTATTTCTGAGCAATGTCATTCTCGCCTGTTTCAAACAGATCAACACTGGAGACGCCAGCACTAACG
The DNA here is from genome assembly GCF_049275935.1 of Endozoicomonas sp. ALC020. Lineage (NCBI taxonomy): Bacteria > Pseudomonadati > Pseudomonadota > Gammaproteobacteria > Oceanospirillales > Endozoicomonadaceae > Endozoicomonas > Endozoicomonas sp. ALC020. Next base: position 6,988,049 of record NZ_CP184830.1, on the reverse strand, counting down.
GCAGAAAGAATGTCTGTAAAACCATCAGAGGGAACCGTATAGCCGTCTCTGGCTTGAGTCTGATCAGGGTAAGTAGTGGTAAAGGATTTGGGTATTGGTTGCTGGTCACCCGATAAAGTTGGCTGAACCCTGACCAGACTCTGGGTAAACGACACGAATTCACTGTTCGAAATATCAAGAGATTTTGTCTGCAGCTTGCGCTCGGCTTGCGCCTGTGTACTGATGATGGTAGAGCTGATGGCAATGGTTACTGCAAGGCTTAATGCATTGGGGCCGGCATTTGTCATTCTACTACCTCAGAGTTGGTGCTTTGGTTATCGTGAAAAGCGATTGCCACACCTGGCGAGGAAACAACTTACAAAGGCTCACGGCTGTTCCGGTAAGCTGTTGAGAGAATTTAGTTCACAGTGGCAAATCCGCTAGCTATTGGCCGAATTTAATTCTCGTGACAAAGTTCACTGCCAATAAAATTGAATGTTTACAACTCGTTCCCTCGCTCTGCGTGGGAATGCATACCTCCCCCAACCGGTGCTCCTTTCAAGGTTGCGGAGGGTTGCTCGGGCGCTGCAGCCCCTGACTCAAAGAAGGCGCCCAGGGTGTAGGAATAAGGAATACTTTCTGCATTGGAGAATGACCATTTGGGCACATTTTCCCTGAAGTATTTCTCCCAGCTATTCTCTGACAGTTTCATGGTGCGATCCCGTCGTTCACGGAATTGCAGGTAGTTTTCGTGCCGAGTCCAGCCGTACGCAGTGTCGCCTGTCTTAACACGGTTTGCGTACTCTTCATCGGTTTCACCATAGCGTTGAGGTGTAGCAATGGTGGTACGTTTCACATATTCATCCTGGCTTTCACCGACGCCCCGCCAGCGATTAATCCTGTCAAGGCTACGACCCAGAGGTCCACCCAGCCATTGAGTGAGCATCTTGTTGTCGTTCATAAAGAAGTCGAAAGTGAGACCCGACGCCAAAGCGAAGCCGAAGGTTTGAGTATAGGTGAACCCGGATATAAGGCTTTGGACGTATGTTCCGATGGTGGCTATCGGAGCCAGCACCAGACCGGCTGTGGCCGAGGCCAGCGTTTTTACTTTTTCTGGTGTCACACTGTTCAGCAACGGCATCTGAACCCCTTGTCCGGAACCCATGGATTTCACTATTTCCGGCACCAGACGAGAAAGGCTGCGATAGCTTTGAGGGTTAGCATTGTATTGTCGGGCAAACAGCGCAGAGCCGGTTCTTAACAGAATGACTGAAGAAGCGGCTTTGCCCAGTGGCATGGCAAGTCCGCCCACTTCAGAGATTTGTTCAATGCCGCTGTGGTAGGCATATTGGCCGGTTCGGTCAAGATCAACGCCGTAGCTTTCCAGCCAGTGCTGGAAAGGTGTGAGCATTCTGTGCAGGTAAACACCTCTGTTGGTCAGATCCAGCAGATAGAGAAATGACATGTTTACCAGGGACAGTTTGGCAGCCTGCCAGTGGGTATAAGCAACCAGAAGCGGTTTGTAGCTGGAGTAGTACCAGGTGACAGTCTGTACCAGGAAGGCTGAAGGTTTGACCCAGTAATGCAACAACTGTCGTACAATCGCTGCGGCATGAACTTGCATCAATGTGTCATGAATAATATTGATCAGGTCTGTTTCAGACATCCCGACAGCATTGGCATAGGGTTTCAGGGTATCCTGAATATTGGTCAGGAAGGCTGCCGTCCTTTGGCCATTGTCAAAGGCGATGTCATCAAGAACGTAGTTGGCGATGACAGCCGTTGCATACTCTTTCATGCCGTCAAGAGACTCTTTTATACCCGCTGGGCCATTCACCGTCACGGTCACAGGAGTAAAGGCACTCTTTATGAACTCCTCAACACCCTCGTCAGACAGCATCTGGACAACGCTCTTGAAGTGAGGCAGCTTGACGCCGTGTCTGTAGCCAAGGAAGTGTTCAAATTCAGCCACTGTCTGATAACCATCGACACCCCGGGCGGCTTTTATGTAGTTCTCAAGTTCAATCTTGCTGATCAGACCTTCTCCGATCATTGCCTGCAGGCGGATCGGTGCAAATTTATCGTCAAAATCCAACGTCGTAAGGTCGGGTATTTCCTTACCGCTCTTTACTGCCAACTCTGCCAGCTCTGCCAGACCCATTGCGGCCTCAAGGGCTTGTTTCTTCAGAGGGTGCTGCTGTACGATGTGGCTCATAATGTACTGAATGTGCTTCTGTCTTGGCGAGAGCTGGAAGGGACCGCTATCATTCTTGACGGCTTTCTTTGCAGCCCTCGCTTCTTCTACGGCACTGAGTGTCTCAAGTACTTCAGGTTTGGCTTTTTGCTGGCCCCGGATGTAAGAATTCTCTATATCCTGTTGATCATTTAATGCCTCAACTCTCTGAAACAGGATTTTTTGTTGAGCCTCCATGGTCTGGATTTTTTCAAGCAGGCGTTCCTGCTGAACGTCAATATCTTCATCGCTATCAAAATCCTGAATGTTTAAATGTGTGGCAATGGTTGCAAAGCGTGCTTTGGTTGCAGCTATTTTTTCAGCTTCTGTTCTGATGTCCAGTTGCCGATGATATTCTTGCCCGACCTCGGCTATCTGCTGCTTCAGGTGCTGTTGAAGAGTGTATTGACGGTATTTCAGGTCATTTACGTTATCCGGAAACAGGCCGAATTGACCTTCAATGTCAGCCAGATCGTAGTGGATTCTATTGTCGATCAGATCTGTCTCTGCTTGCAGTTGATATCGCAGTTCCTGCTGAATAGTCTCAAAGCGGCCAGCCAGATCATTTTCATTTTTTGGAGTAATACCATGCTCGCTTTCAATGGACGCCAGTATTTTTTTTACAGCCTCTTTCTGAGGCTGTTCCGATTTGCTGATTTTACGAATTTTTTTGCTGACGAGTCTGGCCTGCTCTTCAGGTAACTCGAACACATCCAATTCAATACCAAGCTCATCTGCCAGTTGAAAGTTGTAATCTTCCATGGTTATTAATAGGGGGTCACGGACTTTTTCTCTCAGCGTTGGCATATGATCAACTTTCTGCTTAAATTCCTGCAACCGGTTTTTTTGTTTTTCCAGCTTTTGTATATGCTGAAGATGTTGCTGACCTTCAAAGTTAGTCAGTCTGTTCCAGACTTCTTTATGAGTTAATTTTTCTTGTTGTTGCAGGTGTTGTTGCAGGTGCTGTTGAATGGATTGAAAGCGGGCATCCAGATCGTTTTCATTATCTGGAACAATACCGAGTTGGCCTTCAATAGCGGCCAGATTTGTTCTTACGGTGTCTTTTTCAGGCTGTCCTGTTGCGGCAGCTGCTGTGAAGATTTTATTAATTCTCTCTCTGATGCGTGAGGCTTGCTCTTTTGCTGGCTGGGTATCATCCCAGTTATCAATACCAAGCTCTTCAGCCAATTCAGTGTTGTAAATTTTTGCGACTTTTTCTCTGGCATCACGAACTTGTTGTTGCAGCGCTGGAATTCGTTCGACCTCCTGCTGCATTTTTAGTGACTGGTTTTGCAGTTCTTCCAGCACTTTATGAGTCTGTGCATGCTCATCTTCAGCTTGTTGCTTGAGTTTAAGTGCTCTGAGTTTTTCCCTTTCAAAGCCAGTGTCTATCTCAGCTATGCACTTTAAATGGTTTAGAATATGAGTGAATTCGCCCTCTTTTTCCCGCAGCTCATCTATGTTTTTATAGGTCACACTCAGAAGCCTGGACATGTCTTCCATGACTTTGGAAGCAAACTTCTCGTCGTCACCAGTATCGGCCTGTGCTTTGTCGATATCGCTGAAAATGGGTATCACTTTCTCCATATTCTTAATAAATCGCTGGTCAGTCAGAAGATTTTTAAATGTGCGTTTGAAGCCGAAGTATTTTACCAATTGATAATGCATCCAGGTTGACGTGACGACCGACGAAGTCACTTTGAAGTGTCCTGATGTGAATTCAAATTCATAGGCGCTTTTTGGTGTAGCACTGCTTAACGCTTGCTGGAGAGATTCATAGTATGCAAGCGAAATCAGTTTATCTTTGCTGAATTCAGCATCGTGCTGTGCAGCTAACTCCTCCAGCAGTGTCATCTGCCTGCTTCGAATAATATGCCGGTAGCTTTTGACATTATATTTTTTAACCTTCGTTGATACTGTCTCAGCAGGGTCTTTAGTCCCAGCTTCTTTCAGGAGTTTGTAGAGGTTTTCTACAAAAGCGACATCGGCTGGATTCTGCGTCAGACCATGAAAAACAATAATGTCTTCCCGCGCTTGCACTGCTTCCAGCTTTGGATAACCCGCAGGCAGAGGATAAAGCTCTGGGTTGTCCTCGACGTGTACAACATATCCGACGGGTTTGCTGTGTGCCATCAGATTATTAAGAGACTCCTGTTGTAATTCCTCTTTCAGAACATGAACCTGGATATAGGCAGAAGTGGCTGCAACAAGGAGAGCTTCATCATTGACAAAGAGTGATTGACCCAGACGCTTCAGTTCAGGTGGCTGATCACCCCCTGAGATAAGAATCATGAATGTACGCCCATTCACTTCAACTTGTTCTACTTTGATGGTGGCAAGGGCAACATAGTGATCGCTTGTGCCCAGGTTTTCTGCTCTGTCATTGGCAGCTTCCAGCACTATATAAAGATGTTCGGGTCTGGCTAATTTCGTTGACGGTTCTAATGATGAGATGCAAGCCAATTGATCACTTACAGTGTCAACGATATCCTGATCGGTCATTCCGCCCCTGACTTCAATGACCAGTTCCTTTTCTTCAAGGCTATGGGTGAACTTGAAGACTGCTTCATCACCCACTTTCAGTACTTTGGTGTATTTTTGAGCAACGTTATTCTCGCCTGTTTCAAACAGATCAACAATGGAGACAAGAGTGCTGACGCCGGAAAAAACGTCTGTAAAGTCATCTGAAGGAACCCTGAAACCCTCTCTGACTGGAGTCTGGTCAGGGTAGATGGTGGTAAAAGATTTGGGTATTGGCTGCTGGTCATTCCCTAAAGTTGGCTGAACCTTGACCAGGCTCTGGGTAAACACCCTATATCCATTGTTCGAAATATCGACAGATTTTGTCTGCAGACTGCGCCCGGCCTGTGCGTCTGTAACAATGATGGAAGAGCTGATGGCAACGGCCGCTGCAAGTCGTAATGCATTGGGGCAAGTATTGATCATACTACTACCTCAGAGCTGACCAGCTTGATTACCGTGAAAAGCGATTCCACACCCGACGAGAAAGCAACTTCTAATCGCTCATAGCTGTCAGTTGCTGATAGCTGTTTCGATAAGCCGTTGAAAGAATCTTTTTCACAGTGGCAAAGTCTGTAAGTTGTTGAGTGAATGTGGGTCCCAGCGTGGGAACCCATACCTTATCTCACGCTGTAGAGTCCGGTTTTCAGGGGAGTTATGCCTTCCCACGCAAGACCCACAGGGCCTAAAAGCGTGGGAACGCGTTGCTAGCAGCCTGTCGGACTTAAGACTGTCCTACTGCGGTTGCGATAAATTGGTCTAAAAATTCCTGCTCCCTCGTCAAATAGCTCGCTATTCTCCTCGGAATCAGAAATTTTTATCCTCAATTTCTCGCAATCCTCGCTACGGACGCTTAAGTCCGACAGGCTGCTAGAGTTTTGTACTGGTTTCTGATATCAAAGTTCGTCGCGGGTATTTTTATCTTTATCAAACTCGTGATCAGCCAGTGCTGCTTTCATAGCTGTGGAGGCGGCCTCAGGCGCCGCAGTCCCTGACTCAAATAAGGCACCCAGAGTGTAGGAGTAAGGAATACTTTCTGCGTGGGAGAATGACCATTTGGGCACATTTTCCCTGAAGTATTTCTCCCAGCTATTATCGAGCATCTTCATGGTGCGATCCCGGCGTTCACGGAACTGCAGATAGTTCTCGTGTCGAGTCCAGCCATACATAGTGTTATTTGCTTTAACGCGGTTTGCGTACTCTTCATCGGTTTCACTATAGCGTTGAGGTGTGGCAATGGCGGTACGTTTCACATATTCATCCTGGGTTTCACCGCCGCCGCGCCAGCGATTAATCCTGTCAAGGCTTCGACCCAGAGGTCCACCCAGCCATTGAGTGAGCATCTTGTTGTCGTTCATAAAGAAGTCGAAAGTGACACCGGACGCCAGAGCGAAGCCGAAGGTTTGAGCATAGGTGAAACCGGATAGAAGTCCGTGGGCGTATGCTCCGACAGTGGCCATCGGACCCAGCACCAGACCGGCTGTGGCAGAGGCCAGTGTTTTTACTTTTTGTGGTGTCACCCTGTTCAGCAGCGGTACCTGAACCCCTTGTCCGGAACCCATGGATTTCACTATTTCCGGCACCAGACGGGAAAGGCTGCGATAGCTGTGGGGGTTGGCATTGTACTGTCTGGTGAACAGCGCAGAGCCGGTTTTCAACAGAATGACTGAGGAAGCGGCTTTGCCCAGTGGCATGGCCAGTCCGCCCACTTCAGAGATTTGTTCAATGCCGCTGTGATAGGCATATTGGCCGGTTCGGTCAAGATCAACACCGTAGCGTTCCAGCCAGTGCTGGAAAGGTGTGAGCATTCTGTGCAGGTAATCACCTCTGTTGGTCAGATCCAGAAGATAGAGGAATGACATGTTTGCAAGGGACAGTTTGGCAGCCTGCCAGTCGCTATGAGTTGCCAGAATAGGTTTGTAGCTGGAGTAGTACCAGGTGACAGCCTGTACCAGGAAGGCTGAAGGTTTGACCCAGTAATCATTGAGCTTCTGCTCAACCGCTGCGGCGTGAGCCTGCATCAATGTGTTATGGACAATCTTGATCAGTTCTGATTCAGACATCCCGACAGCATTGGCATAGGGGGTCAGGGTATCCTGAATATTGGTCAGGAAGGCTGCCGTCCTGCGGCCATTGTCAAAGGCAATATCATCAAGAACGTAGTTGGCGATGACAGCCGCTGCGTACTCTGTCATGCCGGCAACAGACTCTTTCATGCCTGCCGGGCCAGTTGCAGTCAGGGTCACAGGAGTAAAGGCACTCTGTATGAGTTCTTCAACACCCTGGTCGGACAGCATCTGGACAGCGGCTTTGAAGTCAGACACCCTGATGCCGTGTTTGTGGCCAAGGAAGTGTTCAAATTCATCCACTGTCTGATAGCCATCAACACCTTTGACAGCTTTCATGTAATTCTCAAGCTCAATCTTGCTGATCAGACCTTCACGCAGCAGAGCTATGATCTTGTTACCGCTGGCAGAACGGGTAGCGAAGTATTCCGAGAAGCTTTTCAGGTCCTTTGATTCTTGCTCGACGTAGTGAATGCCTGCTAAGCCCATGCCGCGAATTTCGACGTCGTATTGTCGGGCCCCGGCTTCTAAGTGCATCCTGGCCCTGTCCGTCAGAATCTCGATTTCTTTCAGCACATTCCGGGGTTGATCTTCTACAGACCCGGATGGGGATTCCGGGAAGGTGGCCTTCAGGTCATTGAAAATTTCCACAATCCGACCGGCCTGTTCAAACGTCAGTTTGTCTCCGATCATTGCCTGCAGGTGAATGGCTGCAAATTCATCGTTAAAATCGAAACTCGTAAAGAATGGTATTGCCTTGCCATGCTCTATCGCTGCTTCTGTCAGGCCAATTGCGGCTTCCAGAGCTCGTTTTTTGAGAGGGTGCTGCTTCGTGAATTTGTGGATGGCGTTCAGAACTTTTTCCTGATCCGGGGAGTACTGGAAGGGACCGCCATCACTTATGACGGCTTTTTCTGCAGTATTCAGGGCTTCCTTCAGTTTCACAATGTCTGCTTTTTGGGTTTCAATTTCGCCTTCCAGGCGGGCCTGTTCCTGAATCTCTGCCAGTGATCCGAGGTCATCTTTTATCCGGGTGTTCAGATTTTTTGCGGCAGCTTCGTCGTCTTCATCCGGAACAGGGTGAACGTCATTGCCCATCATAACGGCCAATTTTTTGCGTGGAAGATCATTCAGCTTACGATGAAGCCATTCCAGCTTGGTTTCAGCTGCCAGTATTGCTCGCCTGGCCATGGCAACATCACGATCAAGAACGTAGCGGGGTTTAGGTCCCAGGCGAGCCATTTGCCTGTCAAGCGCATCATCGATAGCTGCGATACGCTCATTAACGTCAAGCTGGACCGCTTTGAAAAATTCTGCCTCCAGCTGCTCAAGTTTTGCCTCAATCAGACTATTTTGTTCGTCTATACCGGCATCATCTCCATAGTCCTTAATATCAAGTTGCTCAGCAATTTTATTGTTTTTGATCCTTCTGACACCTTCATCGTCATAGATTTCGTTTACTTCTTTCCTTAATTTCTGAATTCTGCTTCTCAGTGCGTACTGTTTAGACAGTTTTGAATCGTCGTCATAAAACTCTATCTGCAGATCAGTGGCCAGTTTGGCCAGGAAAGTTTTGCCTCTTGCTTTTGCAGCAGGGTTTTTATCAGGATCGATATTGAGCTCTTTCTCCAGAGCAACAAGGTACTCTGCCTGTTTTTCTATGGCTCGCTTATCCGATTCTTTGACTATAAAGGTAAGACGATCACGAATACGTAAGAGTCTGACATCCATTCTCACCTGCTCCAGATTTTCCCTCGACTCCGGCCAGAGGTTCATGTCCATCTGATCCAGCTGATAATTGGAGATATCACCATCATCAAGCCTTCTAAGAACGCTCTTCAATCTTGCTGCCTTGTGATCATCTTCATCGGCTTTGATGTTGAGCAAGTTTTCCAGATAACTCAGTGTCATCAGAGCCTTATCCTCTGAACGCTGTCTGGCTTCTCTGATGAATGCCCTCATGTCCACAGAAATATCCATGCGACGGAAATACACATCTTGCTCCACAGTGAGGCGTTCATCCTTCATTACTTTTTCTGCGGCACGAAGTGTTCTCAATACTTCAGACATGGCTTTTGGATGGCCTGGTGTTCTGATGTCTTCCAGTTCTTGTTCCAGCTCTGCAAGCTGGGAGAGCTTGTCACGAACTATTAACTCCAGGGCAGCACGATCTTCAGGAACCCGATCTAAACCAATAACCGCCGCCAGGGCATCTTTTCTGGCCAGGGTGTAAGAATGCTCTATATCCTGTTGATTGGCCATTGTATAAAGTTGTTGACGCAGATCTTGCTCCCGGGCATTTATTTCCTCAAATTTTTGAATCAGGAGTTCTTGTTGAACGTCAATATTTGCATGGCTATCAAAACCCTGGATGTTTGAATGTTCAGCAATGGTCGCAAAGCGGGCTTTTATTTCAGCTTCTTTTTCAGCCCTTGTCCCGGTGCTCTGTTGCTGAAGAAGTTGCTGAAGATCTTGCTGAAGATGTTGCTTTTGTTGAGTGATCCGGGCTAACCGCTGCTTAATGTCTCGTTTAACGGATTTATGAAGGACTTCCGGTTCATTGTCTGAAGTAAAATCGTACCAGCTTGCAATGGCAGGCAGTTTTTTCTTTAATTTTTCTTCCTGATAGTGTGCTGTTGAGGCAATGGAAGCTGTTGCAAACGGCGTTGCGCTGACGGGTGTTGAGGCAATGGAAGCTGTTGCAAACGGCGTTGCGCTGACGGGTGTTGAGGCAATGGAAGCTGTTGCAAGCGGCATTGCGCTAACGGGTGTTGAGACAATAGAAGCCGTTGCAACTGGCATTGCGCTAACGGGTGTTGGGGCAATCGAAGCTGTCGCAACCGGCGTTGCGCTAACCGGTCTTGAGGCAATGGATTTTACGGTAACCGATTGCCTGGTTTCATGAATTTTCTGGCCTTTTATCCGGGTGTTCAGATTTTTTGTGGCCGCTTCGTCGTCTCCATCCGGAGCAGGGTGAACGTCATTGCCAATCGTAACGGCCAATTTTTTGCGTGGAAGATCATTCAGCTTACGATGAAGCCCTGCCAGCTTATTTTCAGCTACCAGTATTGTTCGCCTGGCCATGGCCAGATCACGATCAAGAACGTCTCTGGGTTCAGGTCCCAGGCGAGCCATTTGCCCGTCAAGCTCATCATCAATGGCTGCGATACGAACATTAACCTCAAGCTGACGCGCTTTGAAAATTTCTGCATCCAGCTGTTTAAGTTTTGCTTCAATTAGACTATTTTGTTCGTCTATACCGGCATCATCTCCATAGTCCTCTTCTCTGGTATAAGGGAATTGTTGTTTCATCTTTGAAAGAAGCAGATCTTGTTGAAGATTTAGTTTCTTGAGTTCTTGAAGCAGATGTTTTTGTTGATCGCCAATATCTGCATTGCTATCAAAATTCTCAATGTTTAAATGTGCGGCAATGGTTGCATAGCGGGCTTTGATTTCAGCTTCTATTTCAGTCTCTGTGCCTGTACTCTGTTGCTGAAGAAGCTGCTGTTGTTGAGCGATTTGGGCATTCTGCTCCCCAAGGTGTTGCCTAATGGTCTGACAGCGAACTTCCGGGTCTCTTTCGATACCAGGGGTCAGGCCGAGCTGACCTTCAATCCAGGCCAGCTTATTCTCGACTTCGCTAAAATCGGCTAATTCTGCATGTTTTTGCTGCAGGTACTGTTGCACAAACTGACAGCGGGCAAGCAGATCATTTTCGTCGTCTGGAGTAATATTGTGCCTGCTTTCAATGGCCGCCAGAGTTTCTTTGAAAGCTTCTTGCGGAGTTTGTGCGGTTGCGGCATTCGTTGTGGTCACCGATAATGTTGCAGTCACCAATGATGTTGCGATGACCGGTGTCGGGGCGATCTTTGTTGGCGCAATCGTTGTCGGGGTCATTGATGATGCAGTAATCTGAGCTACGGTCGCCGGTTGCTTGAGATCACGAATTTTCTGTCTAATGAGGCTGTCTTGTTGTTCCAGTGGCTGGGTATCATCCCAGTCATCAATTTCGAGCGCTGCTGCCAACTGAATGTTGTAATTTTTTCTGTTTTCCTCCATTGACTCAGGGGCTTCTTTTTTCGGTATTGAAATTCGATTAACTTCATCCTGAAGAAACTTTAGCCAGTTTCTCCGTTTTGCCAGTTCTTCCTGGTTCTCAACATGTTGCAGATAAGCCCTGCGTGACTCCTTCTGAATGCCCTGATGCAGGCTCAGGAGGCGGACTTCAGGGTCATCTTCGTTTTCCGGAACCAGGCCGAGTTTATTTTCAAAGAAAGTCAGTCTTTCCAGAATTTCCGGATAGGGTAGTTCTTCGTTTTGTTCCAGGCGCTGTCGCCGTGGAGTGAAATGAAGGGCAGCCGGATCTTCTTCATCGACCGAAGTAATGCGGCGCTTTTGGCTAATGGTCGGCGGTTTTGCTTTTACAGCTTCTTCATCAGACTGTCCTGTTGTGGCAACCGATGGTTTTATTTTATTAATTTTTTCTCTAATGAGCCTGGCTTGTTCTTCGGATGACTGGCTATCATCCCAGTCATCCATACCAAGCTCTGCTGCCAGTTGCGCGTTGCGAACTTTTGTGGCATCGGCTCTGGCAGTGAGTATTTGTTGTTCCAGCTCTGAGATTCGTTTGTCTTCCTGTTGGTGTTGATTCTGAAAAGGTTGTTGAGCAGTCTCTGTTACCTGCTGCTTCAGGTGTTGCTGAATGGCCTGGTGACGAGCTTTAAGGTCATCATTGTTTTCCGGAACCAGACCGAGATGACTTTCAAAGGCAGTCAGTTTTTCCCGAACTTCCTCATCGGCCAGTTCGGTGTTTCCTTGCAGCCGCTTTTGAATGAGCAGAAGGGTGGCCGGATTGTTTTTGTTGACCGAAGCAATCCCACGCCTGCCACTAATGGCCGCAGATTCTGCCGTTACAGCTTCTTCATCAGGCTGACCTGTTGCGGCCATTGATCTGTATATGTCATTAATTTTTTCTTCTATGAGTCTGTGTTGTTCTTCGAGTGGCAGGAGTTCATTCCAGTCATCAATACCAAGCCTTGCTGCTGTATGAGCGTAGTTAGCCTGCCTGGCAATTCTCCTGACAGTAAGAATTTGCTTTTGCAGCTCTGGAACCATATCGGCTTTCTGCACAAGCTTCTCTAACTGGTTTTCCTCTTCTATCTGCATGGCCGACGGTTCCGCCTCTAAAGTTTCTTCATCAGACTGAGCTGTTGTGACAACCGATGGTTTTATTTCATTAATTTTTTCTCTAATGAGCCTGGCTTGTTCTTCGGGTGACTGGGTATCATCCCAGTCATCCATACCAAGCTCTGCGGCCAGTTGAGCGTTGCGAACTTTTGTGGCAGCTGCTCTGGCAGTGAGTACTTGTCGTTTCAGCTCTGAAATTCGTTTGTCTTCCTGTTGCTGTTGATTCTGAAAAGGTTGTTGAACGATCTCGGTTATCTGCTGCTTGAGGTGCTGTTGAATGGTCCGGTGACGGGCTTTGAGGTCATCATTGTTTTCAGGAACCAGGCCGAGATGATCTTCGAAGATAGTCAGTTTTTCCCGAACTTCCTCATCGGTCAGTTTGGTGTTTCCTTGCAGCCGCTTTTGAATGAGCAGAAGGGTGGCCGGATTGTTTTTATTGACCGAAGCAATGCCACGCCTGCCACTAATGGCCGCTGGTTCTCCCGTTAAGGCTTCTTCATCAGGCTGACCTGTTGCGGCCATTGATCTGTATATATCATTAATTTCTTCTTCTATGAGTCTTTGTTGTTCTTCGAGTGGCAGGGTATCGTCCCAGTCATGAATACCAAGCCTTGCTGCTGTATGAGCGTAGTTAGTGTTCCTGGCAATTCTCCTGACAGTAAGAAGTTGCTTTTGCAGCTCTGGGACCGTATCGGCTTTATGCACAAGTTTCTCTACTCCAGTCTTCAGAAGCTTCTCCAACCGGTTTTTCCGTTTTCTCAGCTCTCTTTGACTGACATCAAATGCCTCTTGTTCAAGGTGTTTCAGAATGTTCTGGTGACGGGCTTGCAGGTCATCTTCTTTGTTCGGGACCAGTCCGAGCTGGTCTTCCAGGTCAGACAGTTTTTCCTGAAAGTCCTCGTCGGGTTGTTCCGGATTTTGTTGCCGCTGCTCGTGGGTGATCAGAAGGGGTTGTTGAACAATCTCGGGTGCCTGCTGCTTGAGGTGTTGCTGAATGGCCCGATGACGGGCTTCAAGGTCATCATTGTTTTCCGGAACCAGGCCGAGATGACTTTCAAAGATAGTCAGTTTTTCCTGCACTTCCTCATCGGATAGTTTGGTGTTTTGTTGCAGCTCCTTTTGAATGAACAGAAGGATCCCCGGATTGTTTTTATTGACCGAAGCAATAACACGCCTGCCACCAATGGCCGCCGGTTCTGCTGTTACAGTTTCTTCATCAGGATGGCCTGTTGCGGCCATTGATCTGTATATGTCATTAATTTTTTCTTCTATGAGTCTGCGTTGTTCTTCGAGTGGCCGGGCTTCATCCCAGTCATCAATACCAAGCTTTGCTGCTCTCTGGGCGCAGCGAATTTTTCTGGCATATCTCTTGACAGTAAGAAGTTCCTTTTCCAGCTCTGGAACCCTACCGGCTTTCTGCACAAGTTTCTCTAACTGGTTTTCCTCTCCTATCTGCAGAAGCTTCTCCAACCGGTTTTTCCGTTCTCTCAGCTCTCTTTGACTGACATCAAATGCCTCTTGTTCAAGGTGCTTCAGAATGTTCTGGTGACGGGCTTGCAGGTCATCTTCTTTGTTCGGGACCAGTCCGAGCTGGTCTTCCAGGTCAGACAGTTTTTCCCGAATTTCCTCGTCGGGTTGTTCCGGATTTTGTTGCAGCTGCTCGCGGGTGATCAGAAGGGTTGCCAGCTGGTCTTCATCGACCAGAATAATGCGACCTTTTTTGCCAGTGCCCGCCGGTTTTGCTTTTACAGTTTCTTCATCAGGCTCTTCTGTTGCGGCAACCGATGGTTTGATTGCCTGAATTTTTTTTCTGATGAGTCTGGCTTGTTCTTCCAGTGGCAGGGTATCGTCCCAGTCATCAATACCAAGCTCTGCTGCCGTTTGAGCGTTGCGGTCTTTTGTGGCATCTGTTCTGGCATCATGAACCTTTTGTTCCAGCTCTGGAATTCGTTTGGCTTCCTGCTGAAGTTTCTGTAACTGGTTTTTCTGTTCTTCCTGCCCCTGCTGTTGATCCTGAAAAAATTGTCGAGCGGACTCAAGCGCCATCTGCCTGAGGGTTTCGAGAATGCTACGGAAGCGGGCTATCAGGTCTTCTTCGTTATCCCGTGTCAGACCGAGCTCATCTTCTGCCATAGCCAGTGTCTGTTGGGCCCCCTCAAAGGTTAGTTCTGACTTTTGTAGCAACTGCTCGTAAATGCCTCTAAAGCGGGCATTAAGATCGTCTTTATCGACCGGAGTAATATGGAAAATGGTTTCAATGGCTGCCATTTCCATACGTATAGCCTGTTTATAAAAATGAGCTTTTCCTGTTGCCGCCACCATTTGGTTGATTTCATTAATTTTCTGTATGATTATTCTGGCTTGTTCTTCGGTTGGCTGGGTATTATCCCAGTTATCAATACCAAGCTCCTTTGCCAGTTGACTGTTGTATACTTTTGAGGCGTCTGCCCTGGCATCAAGAACTTGTTTTTCCAATGCCGGAATTCGTTCGACTTCCTGCTGCGGTTTCTGTGACCGGTTTCGCAGTTCTTCCAGCGCTTTACGAGTCTGCGCAAGCTCTTCTTCAGCCTTCTGCGCAAGCTCATGTTTGAGTTCAAGGGCTCTGAGTTTTTCCTTTGCATTGTCCTCCAGGTGTTTTAGAAGCCTGTTGTACTCGCCTTCTTTTGTCCGCAGCGCCTCTATTTTGTTATAGGTATTAATCATCTGCGCTGACATGCCTTTCACGACTCTGGCAGCAAACTCTTCATCTCCATCGGCCTGCACTTTTTGGACAACTCTGATAAAGGGTATCAATTCTTCCATATTCTGAATAAAGCGCTGGTCAGTCAGAAGAGTTTTCATTGCGCTACGGAAACCGAAGTGTCTTACCAGTTGATAATGTATCCAGGTTGGCGTGAGGACTGATGAAGTGACTTTGAGATGTTCTAATGTGAGTTCAAATTCATCCGTTCTATAAGGCCTGGCGCTGTATAATGCCTGCTGGAGAGATTCATAGTATGCAAGCGAAGTCAGTTTATCCTTGCTGAATTCAGCATTGCCCTGGGCAGCCAACTCCTCCAGCAGTGCCCACTGCCTGCTTCGAATAACATGCTGGTAGCTTTTGACCTTATATGTTTTAACCTTTGTTGTTGCGTGAGTGAGGCCATCAGGCTCAGCTTCTGCCAGAAGGTCATATAGGTTTTCTACAAAAGCGATATCGGCTGGATTCAGTTTCTGACTATAGAAAACAATAGTATCTTCCTGAGTATGACTGGGTACCAGCTTTGGATAACCCGAAGGCGCAGGGTAAACCCTTGTGGAATCTTCTCTTTGCATAACATATCCGACGGGTTTGCTCAGTGCCAGCAGTCTATCAAGAGCCTCCTGTTGCAACTCCTCTTTCAGGACATGAACCTGGATGTAGGCCGAGGTGGCTGCGGCCAGAAGCGCTTCATCATTGACAAAGAGCGATTGAGTAAGGCGGGTCAGTTCAGGGGGTTGATCGCCCGAAGCGATGAGACGCATAAACGTTCGCCCATTCACTTCAATGGGTTCTACTTTAATGGTGGCGAGGGCAACATAGTAGTCGCTTGTGCCGAGGTCTCCTGCTCTGTCATCAGCACCTTCCAGGACCGCATGCAGTTGTTCGGGTCTGGCTATTTTCGTTGAGGGTTCTAATGACGGTATGACCGTTAATTGATCACGAACAGCGTCAATGGTCTCCTGGTCGGTCATTCCGCCTCTGACTTCAATTATCAGCTCCCTTTCTCCAAGGCTATGGGTGAACCTGAAGACTTCCTCATCACCCACCTTCAGGACTTTGGTGTATTTCTGAGCAACGTCATTCTCGCCCGTTTCAAACAGATCAACACTGGTGACGTCAGCACTAACGGCAGAAAGAATGTCTGTAAAACCCTCAGAGGGAACCGCACAGCCTTCTCTGGCTTGGGTCTGATCAGGGTAAGTAGTGGTAAAGGATTTGGGTATTGGTTGCTGGTCACCCGCTAAAGTTGGCTGAACACTGACCAGACTCTGTGTAAACGACAGATGTTCGTCGTTAGAGATATCAAGAGATTTTGTCTGCAGCTTGCGCTCGGTTATTGCCTGTGTACTGATGATGGAAGAGCTGAGGGCAATGGCTACTGCAAGGCTTAATGCATTGGGGCGGGCATTTGTCATTCTACTACCTCAGAGTTGGTACTTTGATTACAGTGAAAAGTGTTTGCCACACCTGGCGAGGAAACAGCTTACAAAGGCTCATGGCTGTCAATCGCTCATGGCTGTCAATCGTTCATGGCTGTTACGGTAAGCTGTTGAGAGAATTTAGTTCACAGTGGAAAATCTGCTAGCTGTTAAGCGAATTTAATTCACGTGGCAAAGTTCAATGCCAGTGAAATTACAACTCTTTCCTACGCTCTGAGGGTATCGCAAAACTTCAACAGCTCGTTCTCACGCTCTGAAGTCGTCATTCCCGCGAAGGCGGGAATCCAGCGCCAACGGTGGATCTCTGCCTTCTCGGGGATGACAAGGCCAGGGGGACACCGGGCAGTATGGTTCTGGTGGAGAGTCAGTGTGGATTCCCGCCTTCGCGGGAATGACGAGAATGAAGCCGGCAATGACGGGAGTCAACGCGTTCCCATGCCGGAGAGAGTTTTGCGACAGCCTCGCTCTGCGTGGGAATGCATACCTCCCGCAACCGGTGCTGCTTTCACGGCTGCGGCGGTTTGCTCAGGCTCTGCAGTCCCTGACCCAAAGAAGGCACCCAGGGTGTAAGAGTAAGGAATGCTTTCTGCATGGGAGAACGACCATTTAGGCACATTTTCCCTGAAGTATTTCTCCCAGCTATTCTCGAACAGTTTCATGGTTCGATCACGGCGTTCACGGAACTGCAGGTAGTTTTCGTGTCGAGTCCAGCCATACACAGTGTCGTCTGTCTTAACGCGGCTCGCGTACTCTTCATCGGTTTCACTATAGCGTTGAGGTGTAGCAATGGCCGTACGTTTCACATATTCATCCTGGGTTTCACCGACGCCGCGCCAGCGATTAATCCTGTCAAGGCTACGACCCAGAGGTCCACCCAGCCATTGAGTGAGCATCTTGTTGTCGTTCATAAAGAAGTCGAAAGTGAGACCGGACGCCAGAGTGAATCCAAAGGTTTGAGCATAGGTGAACCCGGATATAAGACCCTGGGCGTATGCTCCGACAGTGGCTACCGGACCCAGCACCAGACCGGCTGTGGCAGAGGCCAGCGTTTTTACTTTTTGTGGTGTCACCCTGTTCGGCAGCGGTACCTGAACCCCTTGCGCGGAACCCATGGATTTCACTATTTCCGGCACCAGACGGGAAATGCTGCGATACCTGTGTGGGTTGGCATTGTACTGTCTGGCAAACAGCGCAGAGCCGGTTTTTAACAGAATGACTGATGAAGCGGCTTTGCCCAGTGGCATGGCCAGTCCGCCCACTTCAGAGATTTGTTCAATGCCGCTGTGATAGGCATATTGGCCGGTTCGGTCAGGGTCAACGCCGTAGCGTTCCAGCCAGTGCTGGAAAGGTGTGAGCATTCTGTGCAGATAATCACCCCTGTTGGTCAGGTCCAGCAGATAGAGGAACGACATGTTTGAGAGGGATAGCTCGGCAGCCCGCCGAGCGTTAGTGCTCACCAGCAGTGGTTTGTAGCTGGAGTAATACCAGGTGATAGCCTGTACCAGGAAGGCTGAAGGTTTGATCCAGTAATCCGACAGCTGCCGCTCAACCGCTGCGGCATGAGCCTGCATCAATGTGTCATGGACAATCTTGATCAGGTCTGATTCAGACATCCCGACAGCATTGGCATAAGGTGTCAGGGTCTCCTGAGCATTGGCCAGAAACGCTGCCGTCCTGCGGCCATTGTCAAAGGCAATATCATCAAGAACGTAGTTGGCGATGACTGCAGCTGCGTACTCTGTCATGCCGACAACCGACTCTTTCATACCTGCCGGGCCAGTTGCAGTAGCAGCTACAGGAGTGAAGGCACTCTGCATGAATTCCTCAGCACCCTGATCCGACAGCATCTGGACAACTTTCCTGAACTCAGTCATATGGATGCCGTGTTTGTAGCCAAGGAAGTGTTCAAATTCATCCACTGTCTGATGACCATCAACACCTCTGACAGCTTCCATGTAGTTCTCAAGTTCAATTTTGCTGATCAGACCTTCGCGCAGCAGAGCCATTATCCTGTTACCGCTGGCAGAATGGGCCTCGAAGTATTCCGAGAAGTCTTTCAGGTCCTTTGGTTCATGCCCGACGAAGTGAATGGCTCTTCTGCCCATGCTGTGAATTTCGTCGTCGTATTGTTTAGCCCCGGTTTTCATCTCATTCCTGGCTCTGTCTGCCAGAGCCTGGACTTGTTCAATGACATTCTGAGGCTGATCTTCCAGAGGCTCGGCAGGGAAGCTCGTTTTCAGATTTTTGAAGACTTCCACAATCTGACCGGCCCGATCAAATGTCAGATCGTCCCTCACCAGCGCCTGCAAGCCAAGCGGTGCAAATTCATCGTCAAAATCGAAAGTCACAAGGCTAGGAGCCTTATATGGTCCGCCCCGTTTTGCAAGAGCCTGTTTTGTTAATTAGCAAACAAAGATAACTGCAATCATATATACGGCCTATTCATGAGGTCTAACCCTCTGGCCCTGATGGGTATCCGCGCAACCTGGCCTTATCAGTCCGACGGCCTCAAGGGCCAAGGCTCCTATCAGGTTTCAGGTTGCCGGTTTTTACCTGTTTGCCATCAACTGTACATGCTCATCGCAATCTGCGGGGGGGGTCCCCTTTGATTAAGCTTATGCTTTACTTTGCCGCTGCCGCCTTTACCTCATTATGCAGCCTTGTAAACTTCATTTCGGGTCATGATGACCCAGACAATCCGAGCCATTTTATTAGCCAGACCAACGGCGGCAACGTTGTGATTGCTGCGCTCATTAAGTTGGCTAACCCATTTTTTACAGCGGTCATCCTTATTTTTGAGGCAGTGGAGTACCGAACGTGCGCCGTGTATCAATAATGTGCGCAGGTATTTATCACCCCGTTTACTGATGCCCAGCAGGACTGACTTACCGCCTGTGGAATGCTGTCTTGGAACTAATCCCAACCATGCGGCAAGGTGTCGACCAGATTTAAAATACGTCGCATCACCAACGGCTGCCTTCAATGCTGTGGCAGTGATGGCTCCGATACCCGGCATAGTCATCATTCGACGACATTCGTCGTCGTTTTCAGCCAGCTCCTGAATTTTCTGGTCATACTGTTGAATACGCTTGTCAAGACTGGCCAACTCTTCTGATAAACCATGTAGCAGCTCACGAGTCAGCGAATGGAGTCCATTTTCAGCATCTTCCAGAATTCGTGGAAGCTGTGCACGAACTTTACCAATACCCTGGGCAACCACAATACCTTCTTCCAATAGTGACCCCCGGATCTGGTTAACCAGGGCAGTTCTCTGATCAACCGCTTGTTGACGATAGCGGTGCAGAAGTTGCCAGGCCTGCTGCTCTGACGTTTTAACAGGTACAAAACGCATGCTGGGCCGTGAAGCTGCTTCTGCAATCGCTTCAGCATCGTTGTAGTCATTTTTGTTGGTCTTGACATAAGGCTTGACAAATTGAGGTGAAATCAGCTTGACAGTATGCCCATAGTTCTTGAATAACCGAGCCAAATAGTGAGCACCACCACAAGCTTCCATAGCGATAATGCATGGCTCCAGATTTGCCACGTACTCCAGAAGGTTCTTCCTGGACAACTTCTTTCTGATGACTTTGCTACCCTGGTCATCAACACCAAACAGGTGAAAGTTGTTCTTGCCAATATCGATACCAAGTACTGAAATAGTCATGGGTGGTTCGCTCCGGTTAATCCTGTTTAAATGGTTAACTCCATTTTGGCTCATTTGAAGCCGTTTAGGAGGGGCGGACCATCCCATTAGACCGAGAATAGCGCAACCAGACCAACAGAAGTTTTCCCAAATCTTAAAATGAGCAAAAAATATCCAATTATTAGTGGGATTTTGCTCATTTTTGCATATTTATGCCTTCTCACAGCCTCTATGCTGCCTTTTTAGCCTCTTTCAAATCTTCAAGACGGATTGACCTCGTGGAAGCCGCTTTTACAAATTTTTTGATATTATGCGCAGTGCATACCAGTGAAAATTCCGCTGAAACTTTTTCTTTGCCGCGGAGACTGAACCCTCGGAAACCAGATTCTTTTATCTGTCCAAATGGTGGCTCAGCAATAACTTTACGACGCTCATATATGGCTTTCGCACCGGCTGTCTCCATTTTCTTATTCATAGCCTGACGTGCTTTTTCAAACTTATCGGTACGGATAACCCTGCCAGCCTCTTTCTTTGAATCACTGCAATTCCGACGATAAGGGCATTCCCTGCATACCGTCTTGTTTGCCCGGTAGCTTTTTCTTTTGCTTTTGCTGGCCGGGTTCGTTACCAGCTTTTCCCCTGCCGGACAGATAAATACATCAGCTTCGGAATCATACGCAAAATCCGCTTTGACAAACTTCCTGTCAGAGCTTTCAAGGTCGTCAGCGGCAGGCTTCTCCGCCTTGTCGGTTGCGATATAGGCATCAATCTCATGTCGCTCGACTGTATGTAAGTTTGACCCTGAAAAGTAACCATTATCCATACTCCACTTATCTACAGCCGCGCCATCAGTGGCTCCTGATAATGCCCTCAGCGCCGGCTCCACTTCCTGTACATCGTTGGCGTGTTGGCTGACATGCTGGCCAACAATGATCTGGTTATCGGAATCAACTGTAATTTGAGCATTGTAGCTGTACTCACAATACCCCTTCTTGCTCATCACGCGGGCATCGTGATCTGCAAAACTGATCTGCTTTTTGTCGTCTATTGGTTTGTCTGGATTTAAAGCTTTTTCACGTTCTTCAAGTGCTTTCTTGGCCTCTTTGATTTTTTTCAGGCGCTCTTCTTTAAACTGGAGGTCTTCAGGAATGCTGTAACCATTGGTTGCTTTGTAGGCGTCATCTTCTTCCTGATCACACTGACTGGCTTTTTTGATCAGCTCATCCACTTCGGCACTGAGTTCTGCCTCTTTCGCTTTGAGCCTCCCGTAGCTCATGGCCTTGTGTTTTGAGCTGTTGGCTTTGAACTTGGAGCCGTCCAGGCTGATATGACCCAGTGATGCCATTTTGAGTTCAATGGCCAGTTTGACTGACTGTTTGAAGCAGTCATGGAAAAACGACAGATTATCCTTACGAAAGTCACCAAGAACCCTGAAATTCGGGCAGTTCATTTGTGAGATATACATGAACGCCAAGTCTTGTCGACACCGTCGCTCAATCTCACGGGAACTGAAAACACCATGGCTGTATGCGTAGATCAGAATAGCGACAATGAGCTTTGGAGGGTATGCGTGCTGACCAAGGTGGTGATATTTTTTTTCGACTTCAGACGTATTAATGTTCTGAAAAATGCTTTCATAAATAAAACAATCATGATCTTTGGGAAGCAAATCGAAAACGTTGGTTGGGAACAGCAGATGCTGATCAAACTCAACAGGACTGTCCTTAAACTTTGGTGGTGGTGACATTTGGCATAATCAGAGTTGGTTTAAGGCTTATCATAACAGATAAGCCTATTCTCGGTCAGGCTCCTAGGTATTGTCTTACCGGTGTTGATTGTTGACTCTACCTGACCCAGTGCAGCATCCAGAGCTTGTTGCTTTTTAGCCACGGCAGGAGGTCGATCTTCCAGCGGCACGACAGGGGTGAGCGGAAAAATCCTCTTCAGGCTCTTGAAGACTTCTACAATCCGACTGGCCTGATTGAACGTCACTTCATCTCCGACCAGTGCCTGCAAGCGAATCGGTGCAAATTCATCGTCAAAATCGAAAGTCGTAAGGTCTGGTATTACCTTACCGCTGTTTAATGCTGATTCTGCCAGACCCAGTGCGGCATCCAGAGCCTGTTGTTTGAGAGAGTGCTGCTGTGAGAAGGTGCCCATATCAGCCAGAACCCTGGCCTGTCTCGGCGAGAACTGGAATGGACCGACGTTATTTTCGATGGCTTCCTCTGCTGTCCTCAGGATTTCATCCATTCTTTCCAGCCAACTTTCACTTTTTTGTATTGCTTGTCTGGCTCTGGCTAGCTCACGTTCAAGAACATATCGGGGTTTGGGTCCCAGCCGGGCCATTTGCCTGTCAAGTTCATTCTCAATGCCGGCGATACGATCATTAACCTCAGGTTGATCCTCATTGATCATTTCTTTGTCCAGCTGTCGGAGTTTTGTTGCAATCACACTGTTCTGGTTTTCGATAGGGGCATCTGCTTTATAATCCTCAATGTTGAGTTGATGAGCTATTTCATTGTTCCAGGCTCTTCTGGCAGCTTCATCGTCGTAGAGTGCGTCTGATTTTTCGATTAATTCCTGAATTTTGGTTCTCAGGGTGTTTTTCTGATCATACAGGTCGTCATCCATGTCAAATGCTACACGCAGATCTTTTGCCAGTTTGACAGTGAAGCTCTTGCCTCCTTTTTTAGCAGCAGAGTTTTCGCTAATGTCGATGTTCAGCCTGTCCTCTAAAGTTTTTAGTATCGCTTTTTGTTGTCTTATGGCTCGCTCATCCAAGTCTTTCAGTGCCTCTTCCCCTGCCTGTTGACTGACTTTTGTGATGTATCTCTGAATTTCCCCGGAAATGGCTTCCCGACGGTAATACAAATCGTCCTCTCTACCGAGGATATCCATCGCCAGGGCTTTTTCTACGGCAGTCAGTTTTCCAATGACTTCAGGCAAGGCCTCCGGGTGAACGGGTGTTCTGATGTCTTCCTGCCCGGCACGAACTGGTGTAAGCTCTGATTCAGCCAGCCGATAGAGTCGTTCTGTTCTCAGTTTTTCCTCTTCATTGATAGAGGCTTCCTCCGTTATGAGCTCTAATTGCTTTCTGACCCGGATGAGTTCGCCTTTTGTTGCCAGATTTTCTGCCAGTGAGCTTTCCCATTCAATCAGCTGTTGGGCCATATCGCTCAGGACTTTGGAAAGAAACGGGTCGTCATTGCGAAGGGCATTGCTGTCGACAGCGGGTACATGATTCAGAATACTCTTAACATAATGCTGTTCAGTCAGACTATCTCTGAGTACGGGTTTGAAGCTGAAGTATTTTGCCAGTTGAATCTGCTGCCAGGTTGGCGTGATGACTAACGAAGTGAGCCTGATGTGTTCCAGTGTGAGTTCAAATTGATTCGTTCGAGCCGCTGCAGCTGGAGTGGCACTGACCAATGCCTGCTGAAGAAATTCATAGTATCCAAATGCATGCATCGCCTCCCTGTCTTCGTTTGTCATCGTCGGCGGTTGGTCTTTGTTAAATCCACCCGTGCCGTGCCGTGCAATAACCTCCTCCAGCAGAGCCATCTGCTTGCTTCGTATGACGTACAGGTAGCTTCTGACTTTTTGTCTGAAAACCTTTATTACTGCTGCCGCTTCCGGGGTGGGGGTATTAAGCTCAGCTTCTTTCCAGAGGTTATAGAGGCTTTCTACAAAAGCAATATCATCGGGACTCTGCATCTGACCATGGAAAACAATGACCTCTCCCGGAGTTTCAGCGACTTCCAGCTTCGGATAACCTGCAGGCACAGGATAAATCTGTGAGTCATCCTCGACGTGGACAATATATCCGACGGGTTTGCTATGTGCCAGGAGTTCATTAAGAGCCTGCTGTTGTAAATCCTCTTTCAGGATATAAACCTGGATATAGGCAGAGGCCGCTGCTGCCAGGAGAACATCATCATTGACAAAGAGTGATTGTCCCAGACGTTGCAGTTCAGGGAGCTGGTCGCCCGCAGCGATAAGACGCATAAAGGTACGCCCATCCACTGCAACTTTTTCTACTTTAATGGTGGCAAGGGGAACATAGTGATCACTTGCGCCGAACTGTCCTCGCAGGGAATAAACAATGCTCAGCAACCGACCCATTTCTGTGGAGCTGGCGATTTTCGTCAGCGGCTCTAATGACAGGCCGCCAGATGACAGGCTATGAACACCCACAAGTATATCCTGATCGGTCATTCTGTCTTTGACTTCAATGACCAGTTCGTTTTCTGCAAGGTTGTGGGTAAACCTGAAGATGCCATCGTCACCCATTTTCAGGACTTTGGTGTATTTCTGAGCAACGTCATTCTCGTCTGTTGCAAACACATCAACAACAGAAACGTCCTCAAGAGCGTCAGCAAGAGCTTCCGTAAAGCCCACAGAATTAAAGTGATGGCCAAACCTGTCACGTGGCTGAGCAGGGTAGGTGGTGGTGATGGATTTGGGTATTGGTTGCTGGTCATCCCCTAAAGTTGGCTGAACCCTGACCTCACTCAGGGTCATCTCCACATGTCCATTGCCCGGTATATTGGCAGCTTTTATCTGCAACTTGCGATCGGCCAGTGCCTGTGAACTAATGATGGAAGAACTGATTGCAACGGCCACTGCAAGACTTAATGCATTGGGGCGGGTATTTGTCATTCTACTACCTTATAGCTGAGTATTTTTATTACTGTGGCAAGTGATTTACACTGCAAGCGAGGGGACGGCTGTTAATCGCTCATGGCTGTTCCGGTAAGCTGTTGAGAGAATTTAGTTCACAGTGGCAAATCCGCTAGCTGTTAAGCGAATTTAATTCACGTGGCAAAGTTCAATGCCAGTGAAATTACAACTCGTTCCTACGCTCTGAGGGTGTCGCAAAACTTCAATAGCTCGTTCTCACGCTCTGAAGTCGTCATTCCCGCGAAGGCGGGAATCCAGCGCCAACGGTGGATCTCTGCCTTCTCGGGGATGACAAGGCCAGGGGGACACCGGGCAGTATGGTTCTGGTGGAGAGTCAGTGTGGATTCCCGCCTTCGCGGGAATGACGAGAGTGAAGCCGGGAATGACGAGAGTGAAGCCGGGAATGACGAGAGTGAAGCCGGGAATGACGAGAATGAAGCCGGCAATGACGGGAGTCAACGCGTTCCCACGCCGGAGAGAGTTTTGCGACACCCACGCTCTGCGTGGGAATGCATACCTCCCCCAACCGGTGCTGCTTTCACGGTTGCGGAAGGTTGCTCAGGCTCTGCAGTCCCCGACTCAAAGAAGGCACCCAGAGTGTAGGAATAAGGAATACTTTGTGTGTGGGAGAAAGACCATTTAGGCACATTTTCCCTGAAGTATTTCTCCCAGCTTTTCTCAGACAGTTCCATGGTGCGATCACGGCGTTCACGGAACTGCAGGTAATTTTCGTGCCGCGTCCAGCCGGGCACCGTGTTGTTTGCTTTAACACGTTTTGCATACTCTTCATCGGTTTCATTGAAGCCTTGAGGCAAAGCAATAGCCTTGGGTTTTGCGCACTTATTTTGCGTTTTTATCGCGCATCTCCAGCGCTTCACGTTGTCAAGACTACGACCCACAGGTCCACCCAGCCACTGAGTGAGCATCTTGTTGTCGTTCATAAAGAAGTCGAAAGTGAGACTCGACGCCAGGGCCAATCCGAAGGTTTGAGCATAGGTGAATCCGGATATAAGGCCGTGGGCGTATGCTCCCACAGTAGCTACCGGACCCAGCACCAGAGCGGCTGCGGCAGAGGCCAGCGTTTTTACTTTTTCGGGTGTTACCCTGTTTAGCAGCGGTACCTGAACCCCTTGTCCGGAACCCATGGATTTCACTATTTCGGGCACCAGACGGGAAAGGCTGCGATAGCTGTGTGGGTTGGCATTGTATTGTCTGGCAAACAGCATAGAGCCGGTTTGCAGCAGAATGACTGAAGAAGCGGCCTTGCCCAGGGGCATGGCCAGTCCGCCCACTTCAGAGATTTCTTCAATGCTGGTGTGGGAGGCATATTGCAGTCTTCGGTCAAGGTCAACGCCGTAATGTTCCAGCCAGTGCTGGAAAGGTGTGAGCATCCGGTGCAGGTAATCACCCCGGTGGGTCAGATCCAGAAGATAGAGGTACCACATGTTTGTCAGGGACAGCCTGGCAGCCTCCAGAGCGGTTCGGGTCACCAATAGAGGTTTGTAGCTGGAGAAGTACCAGGTGACAGCCTGTACCAGAGAGGCTGAAGGTTTGACCCAGTAATCAGTCAGCTGGTGCTCAAGGGCTGCAGCATGTGCCTGCATCAATGTATCATTGAGAGCCATGATCAGGTCTGATTCAGACAGGCCTGCGGCATTGGCATAAGGTGTCAGGGTATTCTGAACATGGGTCAGAAAGGCTGCCGTCCTGTGGCCATTGTCAAAGGCAATATCGTCAAGAACGTAGTTGGCGATAACAGCAGCTGCGTACTCTTTCATACCGGCAACCGACTCTTTCATACCTGCCGGGCCCGTTGCAGTGACGGTGACAGGAGTAAAGGCAATCTGCATAAATTCCTCAGCACCCTTGTCGGACAGCATCAGGATAACGGCATTCAAATGAGGCACATTGACGCCGTGTTTATAGCCAAGGAAGTGCTCAAATTCTTCCACTGTCTGATAACCATCGACACCTCTGACGGCCTTCATGTGGTTCTCAAGTTCAATCTTGCTGATCAGACCTTCACGTACCAGAGCTATGATCCTGTTACTACTGGCATAACGGTTAGCAAAGTATTCCGGGAAGCCTTCCTGGTCCTTTGCTTCATGCTCAACGAAGTGAATGGCTGTTTTGCCCATGCCGCTAATGACTTGGTCGTATTCTTGAGCCCCGTTTTGCAGCTCATCCCGGGCATCGTTCACCAGCCACTGAATTTTTGTCAGGACTATCGGAGGCTGAAATTCTAAAGGCTCAGGGTGAGCCGGAAAGTTATGGAGGGCCGGAAAGGTCTTTTTCAGGCTCCTGAAGACTTTCACAATCCGACTGGCCTGACCAACTGCCAGACCGTCTCCGACCAGTCCCTGCAGGTGAAAAGGCGCAAGTTCATCGTCAAAATTGAACGTCGTGAATTGGAGTTTTGGCTTATCGCTTTTCACTGCTAATTCTGTCAGACCTATGGCGGCTTCGAGCGCTTGTCTCTTGAGAGTGTGTTGCTGCATGAAGTCATGTATACGGGTCAGAACGTTTACCTGTCTGGGCGTAAACTGAAAGGAACCACCATCATTTTCCACGGCTTGCTCTGCAACCTTCAGTTCTTCCTTCATTCTTGCAATGTCTGCTTCCCTGGTTTTAATGTCACCTTCCAGGCGGGCCTGTTCCTGAGTCAGTTGTTGGATTTTGCCGCCGGTACCATCATGCCCGCCCAGTTCTACCTGCTGGTTTCTCAGGGCATTAACCCGTTGTTCACAGCTGTCAGTAAAGTCAGGTTTAAGACCCATGGCTTCTTCAATAGCGTCAAGAGCTGCCTTATGATAATCCGTCAGAACCTCTTGTGCTTTTGAAACGGCATCACTTTTTTGCTTCAGGGCTAAATCCAGGCGAGCTATTTCGTTCTCTTGTAAGGTTTTAGCCTTCTCATCAATATTTTCAGAATGGATCATCTCCTGTTTTTTAAGATCCAGGTGTTCTTGTGCATTCCTCTCTTCATGCCGTGCATAGGTCACTTCCATACTTTTTTTGTGGTGCTCATGCAGGAATTCCGTAATTTGAGTGTACTTTTTCCTGATGAGAGGCAGTTCCCCCAAGGTTTCATCGAATTGATCAGTTTCGTCCCCGCCAGAAGTCTGTGCATAGGCTCTAATGGTAATAGCGCTATCAGCCTCATCCCGTAAATCAAATATAACTGGTTTGCGAGCCAGACCTTTCAGTTTGCGATGAAGCTCTGTAAGCTCACTTTCAGCTTTTTGTAGTACCCGTCTGGCGACGGCTAGCTCACGATCAAGGACGAATCGGGGTTTAGGTCCCAGGCGGGCCATATGCTTGTCAAGCTCATTTTCAATAGCTGTGATATGCTCATTAACGTCAGGCTGGCCCGCATTGAGAAGTTCTTTTTCCAGCTGTCGGAGTTTTGTTTCAATCACACTGTTCTGGTTTTCGATAGAGGCATCTTCTTGATAATCCTCAATGTTAAGTTGATGAGCTATTTCATTGTTCCAGGCTCTTCTGGCAGCTTCATCGTCGTAGAGAGCGTCTGATTTTTCGATTAATTCCTGAATTTTGGTTCTCAGGATATCTTTCTGATCAGACAGGTCGTCATCCATGTCAAATGCTACATCCAGAACTTTTGCCAGTTTGACAGTGAAAGTCTTGCCTCTTTCTTTAACAGCAGAGCTTTTGCTCATGTCGATGTTCAGCTTGTCCTCTATGGCGGCAAGCAAACTTGTCTGTTTTTCTATGGTTTGCTTATCCAGGGACGAATCTTCGACTCTATATTCAAGAATTGCCCGAAGCTTGCTGAGATTGAGATCCCTCTCGTTCAGAGCTGTGCTGTCATCTTTCCAGAGGGTCTGACTTATCTGATCCAGCATAGCTTCTGAGACATCGTCGTCGTAAAGCAGGCTGCAAACCCGGGCAATTCTTGCTGCTTTGTCATTCTCTTCATTGAGTTTGATGTTGAGTATTTTTTCTACGGCTGGCAGCAGATCGGTCCCTTGTTCTCCGGCTGGCATATCCGGGTCAGGGTCTTCCAGTTTATAGTGCAGGTGAGCAAGAAGCCTGTTACGTTTGATATCTTTAGCGTCTGGATGAATTTTTCTTTCATGCATCCAGAGGATCATATCTATCCCATCCAGTATCTCATTCAGTACCTCATTTGAGAGATCAACCTTGTCAAGTATTATAAAAATTCTGGCGAGCCTTTTTTCTATGTCATCTTCTTTACTGACTTTCATATTGGGGGTTTCTTCCAAGGCTGTCAGTATGTCCAGGTCCTCTTGCTCTGTCAGCGGCGTGTCTTCTCTGATTCCTGTTGTTTTATCATTCTTGTCATTGACCTGGAGGTTGAGCTTTTCTTCTGCGACTTCCAGTATGTCCAGGGCCTTTTCTTCTGCCAGTTGTCTGTAGTCTCTGATGTACATCTGTAGGTTGTTTGAAATGTACTGGCGACGAAGATACACATCGTCACCTTGAGTAAGGCCCATCATCTCAAGGGCTTTTTCCACAGCTCTCAGTGTCTCAAGTACTTTCGGAACCGCTACAGAATCTTCCTCAGTCTGTCCTGCTGGTGGCTGGGTTTCGTCCCGGTTTTCAATATCAGGCTCTGTTGCCGGTTCGGCGTTGCGGGCCTTTATGACTTCTGCTCTGACATTAGCAACTTCTTGTTCCAGCTCCGGGATTCGTGCAACTTCCTCCCGAAGTTTCCGTATTTGTTTTTGTTGTTCTTCCATTGCATTAACAAGCTGATCAAGCTCCTTATCAGCCAGCTGCTTGAATTGAAGTGCTATGCGCTTTTGCCTTTCACTGGTAATGGCTTTCTCCGATGTGAGCTTTAACTGATTTCTAACCCGGGTGAGTTCGCTTTCATTTTGCAGCAGCTCTTGCAGCTTGTTTTCCCTCTCAATCAGTTGTCTGGCTATGTCGCTCAAGACTCTGGAAGCAAAAAGTTCTCCGTCGTGAGAAACATTGGTCTCTAATACATAGGCAGCGGGTAAAAGGTTCAGAAAATTTTGAACAAAATGCTGGTTAGTCAGAAGATCTCTAAGTGCGGGTTTGAAGCTGAAGTGTTTTGCGAGTTGATTATGCATCCAGGCTGGCGTAATGAGAGACGCAGCGACTCTGAAGTGTTCTATTGAAAAATTAAATTCATCTGCCTGATCTGCAGTAGCACTGGCCAATGCCTGCTGGAGAGTTTCATAGAATGCAAGCACAAGCGTCGCCACCTGATCTTCCAATGCAAACCTCATCGGTTGAGCTTTGTTTACTGTAATATGGTGCCGCGCAACTAACTTTTCCAGCAGTTCCATCTGCCTGCTTCGAATAACGTACTGGTAGTTTTTGAACTTGTCTTTTTTAATCTGTGTTGATAATTCAGGAACGGGGGTATTAGCATCAGCTTTATCCACGATGTCAAAGAGTCCTTCCACAAAAGCGATATCGGTTGGATTCTGCTTCTGGCCATGGAAAACAATAATCTCTCCCGAAGCCTCAGTCACTTGCAGTTTTGGATAACCTGCAGGTACAGGATAAGTCTGCGTGTCATCCCCAGTGTGTACTATATAGCCGACGGGTTTATGATATGAAAACAGCTTATTCAGTGCTTCCTGTTGCAGATCTTCACCCAGAACATGAACCTGGACATAGGCAGAGATAGCTGCTGCTAAAAGCACTTCATCATTGACAAAGAGCGATTGACCCAGACGTTGCAGTTCAGGAGGCTGATCGCCTGCAGCAATAAGACGCATGAAGGTGCGGCCGTTCACCTCAACTTCTCCTGCTTCAAGGGTGGCAAGGACAGCATAGTCATCAGCTTCGCCCAGGTTTCCTGCTCTTTCATTCGCCCCTTTCAGAACTGACGCCAGATGTTCGGGGCTGGCAACTTTCGTTAACGGTTCTAATATCCGGTCGTCGTCTAACCGAGCGCGCACAGCTGCAATGGTATCCTGATGGGTCATTTTGTCTCTGACCTCAATGACCAGTCGCTGCTCTGCAAGGTTATGGGTGAACTTGAAGATCCCTTCATTACCGACCTTGAGGACTTTGGTGTATTTCCGGGCAACATCATTCTTGTCTGTTTCAAACAGATCAACAGTGGAAACACCTCCGTCGATGCCCGAAAGAACGTCTGTGAATCCTTCAGAGGGAACGTCATAGCCAGCTCTGGCCTCAGTCTGGTCGGGGTAGGTGGTTGTGCAGGATTTGGGTATTGGCTGCAGGTCATCCCCCAAGGTTGGCTGAACCATGACCTCACTATGGGTAAACTCCGCATGTCCAGTGCCGGTAATATCGACAGATTTTGTCTGCAGCCTTCGCTCGGCCAATGCTTGTGAAGCAATAATAGAAGAACTGATTGCAACGGTTACGGCAAGGCTAAATACATTGGGGCGAGTGTTTGTCATTCTATTACCTCAGGGCAGAGTACTTCCACTACCGTATATAGTGATTGCCAAACCGGGCGAGGAAGCGACTTCTAATTAATCATGGCTGTTAATCGCTTGTTTGAGCAGCTTCAGGCTCTTTTACCAGAGAAACCTCTGTGGTCTCAGAAGGAAACGTTAAGCCTGGAACCATCACCGGTGTTTCATGGAGCACTGGTTCATTATTGCTGGTCATTACTTGTCGTGTAATTAATTCACCGGGGATTTCGCACTTGCCTCACTTCTGATCAGTTTCAGGCTGAGCGCCTGAGGCGGTCGTTAGAAAGCTTGATTGAGAGATACCTCTGTTATCATGAACAGAAGCTTTCTTATTATCGCCATGTTGCCACTTGTAGAAGGCTCCAAGAGTGTAGGAGTAAAGAATTCTTTCTGCATGGGAAAATGACCGTTCATGCCTATTTGTGAACTTAACTCGTTCCTGCGCTCTGCGTGGGAATGCATACCTCCCCTGAAAAACTGACTCTACCCGACACCACTCCAACCAAGGCAAACCCGCCAGAAAGTGATACTCTGGAAGGACAACGATCACAACAACAGCCACTGACGGAAGCCGCCGGATGAAGCTTGAGTCCCTGACAATCAAAAACTACAAGGTTTTTCAGCATGTGGAGCTGAAAAACCTGCCCGGCATGTGCGTGTTTGTCGGCGCCAATGGCAGCGGTAAAACCACCCTGTTTGATGTGTTTGGCTTTCTCAGGGATGCCCTGCACGGTAATGTCCGCACCGCCCTACAGAAAAGGGGCGGGTTTCGGGAAGTCGCCACCCGTGGTGGTATTGATCAGCCTATCGAGTTTACCCTGCAGTTCCGCTTGCCCATTGGCGGCGTTGATCGACTGGTGACTTATCTGTTGGAAATTCGACAGGACAGAGGTCGGCCTATTGTTGCCCGGGAGATACTCCGTTATAAGCGGGGCAGTCAGGGTTCACCGTTTCATTTCCTGGATTTCCGGGGAGGTCGCGGTTACGCCATTCTCAATGAAGAAGACTTTAATAAAGCCGATTCAGAGCTGGAACGGGAAGAGCAGACGCTGGATAGTCCGGATATTCTGGCCGTAAAAGGACTCGGGCAATTTCAGCGATTCCGGGCGGCCAATGCCTTTCGCCAGCTTATTGAAAACTGGCATGTCTCCGATTTTCATATCAGTGATGCCCGCCAGGCACGGGACGCTGGCTATGCAGAGCATTTATCGCCCCGAGGGGAAAATGCCGCGCTGGTGGCCCAGTACCTCTATGAGCAACACCCGGATATTTTCCAGCATGTACTGGATAAAATGAAACAGCGGGTGCCGGGAGTTGAAGATGTTCAGGCAGTAGAAACTGACGATGGGCGCATCGTCCTGAAATTTCAGGATGGCAGCTTTAAAGACCCGTTTGTGGCTCGTTATGTCTCCGATGGCACCATCAAGATGTTCGCTTATTTGCTGTTGCTGAACGACCCGTCGCCCCATCCATTGCTCTGTGTCGAGGAGCCGGAAAACCAGCTCTACCCTAGCCTGTTGGTGGAGCTGGCGGAAGAGTTTTGCAGTTATGCCGAACAGGGTGGCCAGGTAATGGTGTCTACCCATTCGCCGAACATGTTGAACAGCATCCAGCTGGACGAGATTTTCTGGTTAAAGAAGAGCAAAGGTGTCACCACCATTGAGCGTGCTGCGGATAATACGCTGATCAAAAGTCTGGTCGAAGGCGGGGATTTACCCGGTGCGCTCTGGAAACAAGGGCTGTTTGACGGAGTAAACCCCTGATGACGCAGTTGGTCTTTTTGCTGGAAGAGCCCTCTGCTCAAGTGTTGCTGAATACATTGTTACCCCGACTGTTACCACCGGAAGTGTCTTTTCGATGTATTCCCCATGAGGGCAAGCAGGATCTGGAAAAGTCCATACCCATCAAGCTGCGCCATTGGAACATCCCCAATAGCTGGTTTGTGGTGGTACGGGATAAAGATCAGGACGACTGTGAACGTCTGAAAGCACGGTTGCAAAAGTTATGCGAAGAAAACCATCGACCGGAGACACTGGTTCGCATTGCGATTCATGAATTGGAAAGCTGGTTTCTTGGGGATCTTGCTGCTGTTGGAACAGCGTTTAATAAGCCCCGACTGGCCGAAAAGCAGAATAGTCGTAAATTCCGCAACCCTGATGTTTTGGTCAATGCTCAGGAAGAGTTGAAAAAACTGATTACCGGTTATCAGAAAGTCTCTGGTGCCCGAGCCATTGCGCCCCACCTTAACCTTGCTAATAATCGGTCGGTCAGTTTTCAGCAGTTTGTCACCGGCGTTCACACGTATCTTGAACGCATCAATACAATGTAAATTGTTGTTTAACCGCCTCTCAACTCGTTCCCACGCTCTGAGGCCGTCGCAAAAGTGCTGCGCTTCGCTGATACTGCGTAAAAAGGTGACTCAAAATGCTCATTTACTCCCCGTAAACTGCGTTTTTTGCCACTTTTTGCCCTGTCTCAGTTTTGTCGTTACTTTTGCAACCCCCTTGCAGAGCGTGGGAACGAGTTGTTGGAGTTTTGCTGCGAACACACCTTGCCATACAGTGTCAGTAAAGCGTGGAGCCATGACCTATCAGGCAGCTTCGAGCCTGGGTCATAACTACTCGTGTTTGAAAAACTCAGGGACAGGAAGAAAGATCGTAGTTGAACTCGTCGATTAGTCGAATTTTATGGATGTCCTTATTTTTTTCCTTTTGGATGTCCTTATTTTTTGGATGTCCTTATTTTTTGTGGATGTCCTTATTTTTTGTGGATGTCCTTATTTTTTCCTTTATTTTTCTTATTTTTATTTACTTTATGGATGTCCTTATTTTTACTTTGACAAAATCAAATGTAGGTCTACAATAAATTACACTATAGGTAACAATGTGTAGACCTTTATGACCAAGAAAGATAGACTGGTTGCCGCACTATCAGAGTCAACCAAAGCGGGAGGTGGTATCAACACAGCGGCAGAGTTAGCCTATATGGTTGGCGAGAGACTCACTCCCGCGTTCACCAAGTTTCTCACTGTTTGTGCAAAAAAAGGCTTGATACGCAGGGTCGCCAAAGGCGTGTTTGAGAGCACGTTGACGCCTCCAGACCCAACGACTGCGATCTATAAGATAGCGAAAAAACTTCGCGCCAATGTCATAAGCTACATAAGCCTTGAGAGTCAACTTAGTCATACTGGGGACATCTCTCAAATACCCATGGGAAGGCTGACGATTGTGACGAAAGGCCGCAGCGGCACCTTCTCAACACCCTATGGCGTCATTGAATTCACTCACTCAAAAAAAACTATCAGAAATATTGCACCAAACCTGTATTTTGATGAATCTGTTGGCATGTACAGAGCACAATCCTCGCAAGCCATCAAAGACCTAAAGAACTGCAAAAGAAATACCCATATGCTGGAGAGCTAATGTGCTAAAGGAACAACTAAAAAGAATCGTGGAAGCAAATCCGGAATATGCAGCCATCACGCCAGTGATCGAGAAGGAAATTCTTCATCACGACATTGTGCACGTGCTGGTTAAGCAAGGGGCTATGCAGTCACTCACCTTCATAGGGGGCACATCACTCAGGATGTGCCATAACAGCTCCCGTTTGTCGGAAGATCTGGACTTTAATGGAGGGCTTGACTTCAAGCCCTCCGACTTTGACGGGCTGGAAACCGAAATCCAACAATTCATCCAGAACAAGTACGAGACCAACGTTTGGGTCAACAAGCCTGACCAAGATGAGCAGGGCGACACGTCGTCGTGGAAAATCAGCATAGAGAAGGAGGCCAACCGGCCTGATCTGCCAAGGCAGAAAATGCACATAGACATCTGCGCCATTCCCTCGTTTGACGCGAAAAAAAGACCCCTGATCAATCACTACAATATTGTGACGCCCACCGAAGGCCTGCTGGTACCGGTCCAGTCTCTCGAAGAGACGTTGGCGGACAAGTTTATTGCTCTGGCCTATCGGGCCAGACACATAAAACCTCGTGATGTCTGGGATATCGTTTGGATAAAACAAAAAGGAATTGATGTCTCTGCAGAGCTAGTCAATAAAAAACTGGAAGCAAGAGAAAAAAACAGGAAAGACTTCATGGAAATGCTCAGCAACCAAGTAACCAAAATATTAAAAGACGATGAGGTACGCATTAATTTCAATACTGAGATAAGTCGCTTTGTTCCTGAAAGCATAAAGCAGAGAACACTCGACAATCCGGAGTATTGGGATTACATCCAGAACGAGATCAAGTCCATGGCTAAGCTTCTTCTTGAG
This sequence comes from Endozoicomonas sp. ALC020, assembly GCF_049275935.1. Classification (NCBI taxonomy): domain Bacteria; kingdom Pseudomonadati; phylum Pseudomonadota; class Gammaproteobacteria; order Oceanospirillales; family Endozoicomonadaceae; genus Endozoicomonas; species Endozoicomonas sp. ALC020. The sequence continues at coordinate 6,952,871 of NZ_CP184830.1, read as the reverse complement.
GGCGACGAGCCCCGTAACAAGTTTGACATGAGCCTTTGATATTACTGCTCATTAAAATACTCAATTCTTAATTCTGACAGTCATACCGGCCTTTTGAACATTGCTGGTTCTGTACTTCAACATCAGAAGTGAAACAGGACATCCATATAACCGCCTTTCACCACCCCTATCAGGAATAAATGGACTCGTAAAAAATACCCAAAATTTGAACGATCGTCCACTGCCTTTCCTTCAAGCCAATCACATGTTCCTCCTGATTATTGACCGTTAATACACTAAGCCCCTGGAAACAGAAAAATACCCATCTTGCTGTTGGGTTCTGGCAGGGCTTTTTTTTCTGGTCTGGAAATACACGACTTTGCTTTTTCAGTTCCTGCCTGATTCTGTGCTGGATAGCAGCATAGAGCATCAGGCACAGAGTCATCACCATTAACCCATACCTCCCCTGAAAAACTGACACCACCCGACACCACCCCAACCAAGGCAAACCCACCAGAAAGTGATATGCTCAATGCAGGAAGCGTTCCTGTAGAGGTGGTAGTCTACCTCAGTCTCAGGAGCCATTGCCTCTGCCGCCGCAAAAAGTGGATAACAAAATGATACAGGCGTTTGAGTTTAATAACCTCGGGCCGCTGGAAAAGGGCACCGCAGAAAACCTTGGTCAGATCAACCTGATTATCGGGCCTAACAGCTCTGGCAAAACCTGGCTGATGAAGGCGCTCTACGCCGCCGTGCGCACTCTGGAAGAAACCGGACGGGGCGATGATCGCCGCTCAGCATCCGAGGTATTGAGTGAAAAGCTCTACTGGACGTTTCAACCGGATAAACTTGGGGATATTGTCACCAAAGGGAAAAGCAAAAAACTTTCAGCCTCCGTAACCCTGAAAGACCTGCCGCCGATTACTTTCGGTTTTGGCCCGGACACAACCAAGCAAGTCGATGTAGAAATTTCAGAGCGTCGCAGTGCCAATTCAATTTTTTTGCCTCCCAAGGAAGTGCTGTCGCTGGATAAAATTATTTTCCAGTTGGCCTATCAGGATCGGGTGTTCGGCTTTGATAGCACCTACTCTGATCTGGTTGTCGCCTTGCAGAAACAGATGCCCGCCGACAAATCCAATTCAGCCCTCTCTCAAACCAGCCAGCAGCTTGAGTCAATGTTTGATGGCGATCGTATCGAGTATGATCGCCAGCGCAGTGAATGGTTTTACAAGCATAAAAAAGCTCGCTACTCCATCAATGCCACGGCTGAAGGCGTGAAGAAGATTGGTATTCTGGATACTTTAATCCGCAACGGATTCCTCACAGAAAATTCCATAATCTTTATCGACGAACCTGAGTCAGCATTGCACCCGACAGCCATTACCAAGCTGTTTAATATTATTGATGCCCTTGCCAGACTGGGCGTACAGTTTTTCATCGCCAGCCACTCCTATTTTGTGGTGAAAAAGCTTTACATCATGGCGCAGCGGGAAGAGATGGACATCCCGGTCATGATTTGCAACGATGGGCAGTGGCAGCAAACCTCTCTGAATGAGGGTATGCCGGATAACGAAATCATCAACGAATCCATCCGACTGTTTGAGCAGGAAATAGGGGTAGCCTGATCTTGGAGTTTACAGAATCCGGTTTGTCGTTCCATTTTGAGGATGACCGTTGTTACCGTATTGAGAACGCTCAGGGAGCCATTGGCGTTGGTGAAGGGATAAAAAAGGCCGAGTTTCTTTACATCGACGCTGGTAATAACTTATGGGTGTTGGAAGCAAAGACAACTATCGCCAATGAACGTAAAAGCAAAGAGGCGTTTGATGCTCAGTTGCAAGCAATTTATGAAAAACTCTATAACTCTTTGCAACTCTCTGTTTTGGGGCTGGCCGGACGTTATCAGCCGATCAATAAGGAACTGCCTGCAGAATTTAAAAGCTCTGATTGGTCGGGTTTGACCATTCAGCTTGTACTGGTTATTCCGGGCGTGCCACCGATGTTTTTACCCGGCCTTACTGATAAGCTTAGAAAGAAGTTTTCACCCTGGTTTTTAAAAGTCTGGAATATTAAGGAAGCCAATATTCAAGTTTTAAATCGGGATATCGCTCAAAGAAAAGCCCTCTGCCAATAATATTTCTTTCCATTTTTTCGGGGTGACTTGCCCCGTTCTTCTACGAACTTTCTTATGATGACCGGAGGTCAACTAGAACACCTCTGTTTAGCAAAATCGTCGTAAACCCTCGCCCAATCGAGGGTGTCGCAAAAGCCAAAATTCAAATCCAGTGTAGCGCGCCGCGAGGTTTGAGATTAGCTACGCTTTAATCTGAACACCTTAACAACCACCGTTCCCTTGATTTCTTTTACTTTTAATAAGTCTCAAATCACCCCGCTTGCACATTCATTCGTCTTTAGATATTGCCTTCACCTTAAACCCTTTAAAGAGCTATTAAACGGTGATTATTTATTGAAGTTTCGATACTTAATCGGGTAGCTAATCCAGACCGGGTGAGTTGATGTTCGGCTCGGGTGACGATCCAGTCTCCATTAGTATTGACCTTGATGCCGCTTAACGTTAATCGGGTCTCGGCGGTTATGTCGGTTCGCCCTGCCAATGAAAGGCTGCCGGTACCCTGGCCTCTTTTTAGTGACTTCAGTTTGGCCCTGGCGGCCTCTTTTGCTGCCTCGGGATCAGGGTGGAGTCCTTTGAGTGTGAATATCGGCTTGGCTTCCTGCTGGAAATGGCTATAAGGACATCCACCTATAGAGTAAAGTATACATCCATTGACTTATACAAAAAAGATTTGGATGTTCTTGAAATGAATGCATTTGATTTAATGAATAGGCTATCTGTCATTTACGACGCACGTCAGCAATAGAAAGTAGATCATAAACTTGCTGATATTCTGCTCTTAACCATCTGTGCGGTCATTGCAGGTTGTGAAGAAAATGAAGACTACGGCAATGAAAGACTGCAATTGTCCTACATCAAATCCTAAGATGATGAAAGAATACCCGGTTCCGCATCATTGCATCTTTTAACACCTTATCCCAACTGACTACTTCAGTGTAAAGATTAAGACTATCATGCCAACGGAAGTACCCCTGTCGATCTGGAAGGGGCTTGAAATCTTTTTCTTCTTCCAACCAGGTCTTCACCTTTTTGTTTAAGTCACAGATAACATAGCCATAGAACGGGGTATTGGTGTTAATCTTTATCTCCCTGCCCTGAGGCGTGGTGAACTCGCCATCACGTAGCTTGCGAACATAGCGAATAATTTGCTGCACAGGATCCTCCTTAGAAGATGGGTTGGCAAAATCATCTCGCTGTGGTCTCTTGAACTCGAATATAGTTACAGGATTGCTGGCTTCATTCTCACCTCGAAAAACCATTCGGTGATCAAATGCCAGAATATCTGGCCTGCCTGACTTTCCTTCCAAAGGGATATCAGAGGAGAGGTATTCGGTAAAATTGAGGCGTTCATCAATTAACCAAAGGTTATGATCTTCAAAAGGTGTTTGGTCACTGTCGCCTTTTCTGGGGAAAATAATGTCATGCACTACACCCTCAGAAGAGTACTTACCATCATCACCGGTTTGCAGGCTTTTTTCAAAAATGTCAATAACACTGCGACGCATGGAAATATAATGAGCCAGGTCATTTTTGCTGGTATCAGAGACCATTTGTACAATTTCTGAGGTCTTGTGCTTCAGATCTTCAGTTTTTTCACTTTCCAGGAGGTGTTTTACGGCTCCACGCGTCTTAACTTCTAATCGATATTTTTCGCTTTGAAGTTTTCCCTCGATTTGCTCATCGGTGGCATTGTATGCCAGGTCCGTAACATCAATCTTGCCCATCAAGCTTCGATGCCAGGGTGCTTGTTCTTCTACATAGTTTTTGATCCGCTGGGTTTTTTTCTCTCTCCGAGCCTGGACATCATTGCTCACTGCGCTAATCGCCAGTTCAGCGGCAGACACTTCAATCTCTGACTGGGCAATCCCAAAGTCTAAGTCACTGCCTTTCTTTTCCTTCTGAAAATCAAAACCACCACGCTCCAGGGAAACGTGTTGGTCAAGATACTCACCAGAAACATAGACTTTGATAATAAAGTTTCTGTCTGTTTTTTCCTTACCCACCGCTTTTTGATAGAACTCATCAATAAATTCTGGAATATAGTTGCGTAAAGAGTTCACTGTAACTTCGCGACGATGTGCAACCAGACTGACTTTACTGGTTTTTTCCCTTGGAGAGTAAAGGGACCCACAGGGCCTGAAAGCATGGGAACCAGAGTTTTGCGACACCCTCCATCATGAAGGCACTTCAGCTGAGTAATCTCACTTCTGCTCAGTTTCAGACTGAGAGCCTGAGTCAACAGTCAGAAAGCTTGGTTGAGAGATACCTCTGTTATCATGAACAGGAACTATCTGATCATAACCCTGTCGCCACTTGTAGAAGGCTCCCAGAGTGTAGGAGTAAGGAATACTTTCTGCGTGGGAAAATGACCATTCAGGCACATTTTCCCTGAAGTATTTCTCCCAGCTATTCTCGAATAGCTTCATGGTGTGATCCCGGCGTTCACGGAACTGCAGGTAATTTTCGTGTCGGGTCCAGCCGTGCGTACTGTTGCTTGCTTTAACACGGTTTGCATAGTCTTCATCGGTTTCAGTGAAGCGTTGAGGCGAAGCAACAGCGGTACGTTTCCCATATTCATCGTCTGTTTCGCCCATGCCTATCCAGCGATTAATTTTGTCCAGACTGCGACCCAAAGGTCCACCCAGCCATTGAGTGAGCATCTTGTTGTCGTTCATAAAGAAGTCGAAAGTAAGACTCGACGCCAGCGCGAATGCTAATGTTTGGGTATAGGTAAACCCTGATAAAAGGCTATGGACGTATGCACCGGCAGTGGTTACCGGACCCAGCACCAGACCGGCTGCGGCGGAGGCCAGCGTTTTCACTGTTTGTGGTGTCACCCTGTGCAGCAGCGGTACCTGAATCCCTTGTCGGGAACCCATGGATTTCACTATTTCCGGCACCAGACGGAAAATGCTGCGATACATTTGAGGGTTGGCGTTGTGCTGTCTGGCAAACAACATAGAGCCGGTTCTCAGCAGAATGACTGCAGAAGCGGCCTTGCCCAGTGGCATGGCCAGTCCGCCCAATTCAGAGATTTGTTCAATTCTGCTGTGGTAGGCATATTGGCTGGTTCGGTCAAGATCAGCACCGTAGCCTTGCAACCAGTGCTGGAAAGGTGTGAGCATTCTGTGCAAATAATCGCCCCTGTTGGTCAGGTCCAGAAGATAAAGAAACGACATGTTTGACAGGGACAGCCCGGCAGCCTGCCAGGCGCTACGATCTACCAGAAGCGGTTTGTAGCTGGAGTAGTACCAGGTGACAGCCTGTACCAGAAAGGCTGAAGGTTTGACCCAGTAATCCTTTAGCTGCTGCTCAACCGCTGCGGCATGGGCCTGCATCAATGTGTCATGGATAGCCTTGATCAGTTCTGATTCAGATATTCCAACAGCATTGGCATAAGGTGTCAGGGTATCCTGAACGTTGGCCAGGAATGCTGCTGTTCTACGGCCATTGTCAAAGGCAATATCGTCAAGCACATAATTGGCGATAACAGCAGCTGCGTACTCTTTCATGCCGGCAATCGACTCTTTCATACCTGCCGGGCCATTGGCAGTCAGGGTCTCAGGAGTCAAGACAGCCTGCATGAATTCCTCAGCACCCTTGTCGGATAGCATCTGTACAACCTTCCTGAACTCAGGCACCCTGATGCCGTGTTTATAATCAAGGAAGTGCTCAAATTCATCCACTGTCTGATAACCGTCGACCCCTCTGACGGCTTTCATGTAGTTCTCAAGTTCAACCTTACTGATCAGACCTTCACGCAGCAGAGCTATGATCCTGTTGCCACTGGCAGAACGGGCAGCGAAATATTCCGAGAAGCCTTTCAGGTCCTTTGGTTCATGCTCGACGAAGTGAAGGGCTGTTTTACCCATGCCGTAAATTTCGTCGTCGTATTCTTGTGCTCCGGTTTTTATCTCATTCCTGGCTCTGTGCACCAGAATTTGAACTTCTTCCAGGGCCGTCAGAGAACTCGTTTTCAGGCGCTTGAAGAGTTCAACAAGTCGACTGGCCTGAGCAAACGTCAGTTCGTCACCAATCAGTGCCTGCATGCGAATCGGTGCAAATTCGTTGTCAAAATCGAAACTTGTAAGACAGGGTATTGTGTTACCGCTTTTTACTGCTGATTCTGCCAGAGCAAACGCGGCTTCCAGAGCTTGTTTATTGAGAGCGTGCTGTTGCGCGAATGTCTGGATAGCGTCCCGAACTTCTGCCTGTTTCGGCGTGTACTGGAAGGGACCAGGATTATTTTCGACGGCTTTCCCGGCATTACTCAGGACTTCCTTCATTTTCTCAATGTCTGATTCCCTGGTTCTAATCTCACCTTCCAGACGGGCCTGTTCCCGGACCGTCAGCTTACGTTCAGCTTCTTCTAATACTCGTTTCGCGATGGCCAGCTCACGCTCAAGAACGTATCGGGGTTTAGGTCCCAGGCGCACTATTTGTCTGTCAAGCTCATTCTCAATGAGTGAGATACGTTCATTAACATCAGGCCGACCCCCTCTGAAAGCAGCTTCATTAAGCTGTATGAGTTTTTCTGTGATCAGACTGTTCTGTTCGTCAATAGAGGCATGAACTTCATAGTCTTCAATGTTGAGTTGATGAGCCATTTCATTGTTTCTGAGTCTTTTGACACTTTCATCTTCATAGTTTTCGTTTACCTTATCCATCAGTACAAAAGTTTTGATACATAGATCACGCCTGCGCTGAAACAGGCTGAGATCCTTTTCAAATTCTACCCCCAGATCATTGGCCAGCTTAGTGGTTAAAGCCATGCCTTTTTCCATAGCAGTAAAGCTTTTATAAGGGTCGATTTTTAGCTCTTCTTCTATAGTCATTAGATAAAATGCCTGTTTTACTTCGGCTCGCTTATCCGACTCTTCGACTTTAAAGGTAAGACGCTCACGAATATTGTCGAGTCTGACCCTGGCCACCATCTTCTCCGAAGCTGTGCCGCCATCTTCCCAAAGGACTTTATCCATCTGATCCAGCATGTATTCCGAAATCGCATCGCCAGCAAGTTTTATACGAACCAGGTCTAATCTTGCAGTTTTGTCATCACCTTCATTGATTTTGATGTTGAATAATTCTTCGAAGGTTTCCAGTATCTTCAGGGCCTCTTCCTCCGACCTTTGTCTGGCTTCTTTGATGTGGGTCTGCATAACATCAGAAATCGCCCGGCGTCGGAGATAGGCATCGTCCTCTACAGAGAAGAGATCCATCTTCAGGGCTCTTTCCACGGCTTTGAGTTTCTCAAGTACTTCAGGCATGGCTTTGGGGGGGGCGGGGGTTCTGATGTCATCCAGTTCTTTTTTCAGCTCTACAAGCTCGAAGAGCTTGGCATTGACTGTTGATTCCAGAAGGTCACGGCTTTCTGGTGTGTTGTCTGGACTCAGCTCTTTACCAAGTACCGCTGCCAGAGCATCTTTTCTGGCCCTGGTGTAAGAATTCTCTAAATATTGTTGATTGCTCAATTTCTGAGTTTTCTCAGCCAAAGACTCATGATTCTCGTACATGATGTCTTCGTAACTCTCCATTGTCTTAAGTTTTTGAAGCAGAAATTGTTCTTGGACAGCCATTGTCTTAATTCTTTGGAGCAAGCTTTTTTGCTGAAAGTCAATATCTGCATCGACATCAAAATCCTCAACATTTAAATGTACGGCAAAGGTTTTATATTGGTTTTTTATTGCAGCCACTGTGTTGGTGGCCAGAAGGTGCCGTTGCAACCGATCAAGAATGGCCTGGTGACGTGCTACCAGATCAGCTTCGTTATCTGGTGCCAGATTGAGCTGATTTTCAATGCGCGCCAGTTTCAGGTAGGCTGCGCCATCAGATGGGTCTGGCATTTGTTGCATATGCTGTTGAATGGTCTGATAGCGGGCATCCACATCGTTTTCATCCACCGGGATAATACCGAACTGGCCTTCAATGACGGCCAGTTCTGCAGTCAGAGTTTCCTGACTGGATCTTCCTGCTGCCACCCATTGTTTGATTTCATAAATTTTCATTCTGATGAGCCTGGCTTGTTCTTCTGGTGGCTGGGCATCATCCCAGTTATCAATACCAAGCTCTGCGGCCATTTGAGTGTTAACTGCGTTTGTGGCTTCTGACCTGATATTACGAACTTGTTTTTCCAGCTCCGGGATTCGTTGAACTTGCTGCAGAATTTTCAGTTCCTGATTTTCCAGATCTTCCAGCTCGATTTGAACCTTTGCAAGCTCCTCCTCAACTTCCCGATAGCGCCGCTGTGCTCTCAGTTTTTCCTTCTGACTGACATTCGCTCTCTGGGTTGTGCGCCGTAAGTTGTTATGAAGTTGGACGAGTTCCTCTTCTTCTGCCTGTAGCTCCTCCAGTTTTTCAAGCAGCTGTCTGGTCATATCTCTTATGACTTTGGCAGCAAACTTTTTGTCGTTTCCACGAGAACCGGTCTGCACCTGGTTGATATCGTTGATAACGGGTACAGAATTCTGAATATTCCTAGCAAAATGTGGGTTAATCAGAAGGTTTCTGAGTACAGGTTTGAAACCGAAGTGTTTTACCAGTTGAGTATGCACCCAGGGTGAGGTGATGACCGACGAAGCGACTCTTATGTGTTCCAGTGTGAATTCAAATTCACTGGCAAAAATCGTATGATCGGGAGTCGCACTGGCTAATGCCTGCTGGAGATATTCGTAGTAAACAAGCGCATGCATTGCCGGTTTGTCTTCGTTTGTGAGCGTCGTCGGCAGCTCAGCACCGTGTCGCGCAACAAACTCCTCCAGTATTGCCATCTGCATGCTTCGAATGGCGTACCGGTAGCTTTTGGCCTTATATTTTTTAACCTGTGTTACCAATGCGGCGGCGTGGGTATGACCCTCAACTTCATTCCATAGCTCATAGAGGTTTTCTACATAAACGATTTCATGGGGGTCCAGCTTCTGTCCATGGAAAACAATCATCTTCCCCGGAACTTCTGCGACTTCCAGCTTTGGATAACCCGCAGGCACAGGATAAACCTGCTTGTCATCCACGACATGTACAACGTAGCCGACGGGTTTGCTGTGTGCTAACAGTTTATTAAGAGCCTGCTGTTGTAACTCCTCTCCCAGGACATGAACCTGGATATAGGCAGAGGTGGCAGCTGCCAGGAGAACATCGTCATTGACAAATAGTGATTGACCCAGGCGCCGCAGTTCAGGGGGCTGATCTTTCGAAGCGATATGACGCATGAAGGTGCGCCCGTTCACTGCAACTTTTTCTACTTCAATGGTGGCAAGGGCAACATAGTGATCGCTGGTGCCGAGATTTCCTGTTCTGTCATAGACAGTATTCAGCAAATCATTGAGTCGAAAGGGGTTGGCGATTTTCGTTAAGGGCTCTAAAGATTGGGCGCCGTGAAGTGGCCAGGGAAATCCAGCACGAACCGCCTCAACGGAATCCTGATCGGTCATTCCGGCCCTGACTTCAATGACCAGTTCCTTTCCTTCAAGGTTATGGGTGAACCTGAAGACTCCCTCATCACCTACCTTCAGTACTTTGGTGTATTTCTGAGCCACGTCATTCTCGTCTGTTTCAAACAGATCAACAATGGACATGACGCCATCAACAAAAGAAAGAACTTGTGTAAAGCTTACAGCAGGAAGGACCTGGTTCTCCTTGTCTGCAGCCAGGGCAATGTAGGTGGTTGTACAGGATTTGGGTATTGGCTGCTGGTCAGGGTCTAAAGTTGGCCGAACCATGGCTTCACTATGGGTAAACTCCATATGTCCATTGACCAGAATATTGATAGATTTTGTCCGCAGCTTCCGATCGGCCAGTGTCTGTGTGGCAATGATCGAAGAGCTGATTACAATAGCTACTGCAAGGCTTAATGCCCTGGGGCGAGCATTCGTCATTCCAATACCTCAGAGGTCTGTGGGCTCAGAAGGAGAGGCTTGATTGCGGGGCATTTGTTTTTTCATGAACAGGCGCTTTCTCATTATCGCTCTTTTATCATTGGTAAAAGGCTCCAGGAGTGTAAGAGTATGGAATGCTTTCTGCGTGGGAAAACGACCATTTAGGTACATTTTCCTTAAAGTATTTCTCCCAGCCATTCTCAGACATCTTCATGGTGCGATCACGGCGTTCACGAAACTGTAGGTAATTTTCATGTAGAGTCCAGCCATACATCATGTTGCCTGCTTTAACACGGTTGGCATAGGCCTCATCGGTTTCATTGAAGCGTTGAGGCGTGGCAATAACCGTACGTTTCACATATTCATCCTGCGTTTCACCGATGCCTCGCCAGCGATTAATCCTGTCAAGAGTGCGGCCCATAGGACCACCCAGCCATTGAGTGAGCATCTTGTTGTCGTTCATAAAGAAGTCGAAAGTGAGACTCGACGCCAGGGCGAATCCGAAGGTTTGAGCATAGGTAAAACCGGATAAAAAACCATGGGCGTATGTTCCGAAGGTGGCTACCGGTCCCAGCACAAGACCGACCGTGGCAGAAGCCAGAGTTTTTACTTTTTGTGGTGTCACCTTATGCAGCACAGGTACCTGAACCCCTTTCCCGGAACCCATGGAATTGACTAGTTCGGGCACCAGACGGGAAATGCTGCGATACATCTGCGGGTTGGCGTTGTACTGTCGGGCAAACAACATGGAGCCGGTTTTCAGCAAAATGACGGAGGAAGCGGCTTTACCCAATGGCATGGCCAGCCCACCCACTTCAGAGATTGTTTCAATTTCGCTGTGATAGGCATATTGCCTGGTTCGGTCGAGATCAACACCGTAGTCTTCCAGCCAGTGCTGAAAAGGTATGAGCATTCTGTGCGCGTAATCCCCCCTGTTGGTCAGATCCAGAAGATAGAGGAACGCCATGTTTGACAGGGACAGCGCGGAAGCCTGCCCGGCGGTACGAGTCGCCAGTAGTGGTTTGTAGCTGGAGAAGTACCAGGTGACAGCCTGTACCAGAAAGGCCGAAGGTTTGACCCAGTAATCATTGAGCTGCTGTACGACCGCTGTGGCATGAGCCTGCATCAATGTGTCATGGACAGCTTTGATCAGTTCTGATTCAGAGAGTCCGGCAGCATTGGCGTAAGGTGTCAGGGTATCCTGAACATTGGCCAGAAACGCTGCCGTCCTGCGGCCATTGTCAAAGGCAATATCGTCAAGAACATAGTTGGCGATGACAGCAACTGCGTACTCTTTCATGTTGGCAACAGAAGCTTTTATACCCGCCGCGCCAGCCACCGTCACAGGGTTAAAGGCACTTTCCAGGAATTCATCAATCCCCCTGTCGGACAGCATACGGATGACCTTCCTGAACTTAGGCACCTTGACGCCGTGTTGGTAACCAAGGAAATGTTCAAATTCGTCCACTGTCTGATAACCGTCGGCGCCTTTGACGGCCTTTATGTAGTTCTCAAGTTCAATCTTGCTGATCACGCCTTCACGCAGCAGAGTTATGATCTTGTTACCACTGGCAGAATGGGTAGCGAAGTATTCCGAGAAATCTTTCGGTTTCCCTGGTGCATCTTTGACTAAGTGAATGGCTGTTTTGGCCATGTCGTTAATTTCGTTGTTGTATTGTTGAGACCCGGTTTTCATCTCTTTTCTGGCCCTGTTTGCCAGAGTCTGGACTTCTTCCAGAACATTCAAAGGCCAATCTGCAACAGGTTCGGAAGGGCATTCCGGGAAGTTTGTTTTCAAACTCGTGAAGAATTCCACAATTCGACTGGCCTGACCGAACGTCAGATCATCTCCAGCCAACGCCTGCAAGCGAATTGGCGCAAATTCATCGTCAAAATTGAGCTTTTTAAGGAGGTGTATTTTCTCAGGGTTTTTTGCTGCTAATTCTGCCAGACCCAATGCGGCTTGCAGAGCTTGTTTCTTGAGAGGGTGCTGTTCCATGAAGGTGTGCATATCGGTCAGAACTTTTAACTGCCCCGGCGTGTACTGGCAGTGACTACCCTCATTTTCGAGAGCTTTCTCTTTAGCCCCCAGGGCTTCCTCTGCAGCCACCAGGGCTTCCTTTAACCTCTCAATATCTGCTTGCCTGGTTTCAATCTCCTCTTCCAGGCGGGCCTGTTCCTGAGCCAGTTGTTGGATATAGCCGCCAGTACCATCATCACCGCCCAGCTCTGCCTGCCTGTTTCTCAGGGCATTAACCCGGTATTCATTGGTGTCAGTGGTGTCTGGTTTAAGACCGATGAGTCTTTCCATCGAGCCAAGACAGGCTTCATGAAGATCCGTCAGGTCCTCTTCTGCTTTTGCTACAGCCTTACTTTTCTGCTCCAGGGCTTTATTCAGCTGAACTATTTCTTTCTTGTATACGATTTCAGTCTTCTCATCGGTGTTTTCAAAACGCTTAATTTCCTCTTTCTTAAGTTCCAGATTCTCTCGTGCATTCCTCTCTTCAAGCAGTGCACTGGTCACCTGCCTGTTTTTCTTGTCGTGACGACGCAGGAATTGCCTGACTTGAATGTACTTTGCCTTGGCCAGAGGCAGTTCACCCAATGGTTCAGCAACTTTATCATCTTGGTCTTGATCATTATTATCTGGATTGCTCCGAAAGATAAAAAAGTAATCATCATCTTCCCGAAAACTTTCGACATCTCCTTTCATCTCGAGGTTCGTATTTGTTTTGGCTCCCAGTTGCTCAAGGATTTCATTCCGTGTCGCTTTACTGTACCTCCCCAGGAAATGCATGATGTCCTCAATTCGCCCAGCAGGTCTTTGTTCATCACCTGCAGCCAGGCCAAGGCCGGTCTGCAATTGTTTCATTGCCTTAGTTAAAAGCGTGTCGTCTTCATCGGAGATATGTTGGACGTCAGCACGGTTCCCCGCAAATAACACATTTTTGCCACGAATTTCATTCAGTTTGCGATGAACATCATTCAGCTCGCTTTCAGCTTCTTTTAATGCTTGACTGGCCATGGCCAGATCACGATCAAGGACGAATCGAGGCTTAGGTCCCAGGCGCGCCATTTGCCTGTCAAGCTCTTCATTAATGGCTGCGATACGCTCATGAACGTCGGGCTGATCTACTTTTAAAACGATTTCATGCAGATATTGGAGAGTTTCTTTAATGAGATTGGACTGAACATCCACAGCGGCATCGTCTTTATAGTTCCCAATGCCAAGGCGATGTGCAATCTCGTTATTTCTGGTTCTTATAATACCTTCGTTATCGTAGAGTTCGTCTAGCTGATAAATCAGTGCCTGAATTTTGGCTGCCATAACTTCCTTCTGTTCATTCAGGCTGGCATCTTTTTCAAATTCTATTTCTAGAGCATCGGCCAGTGTAGCAATGAAAGTCTGGCTTGCTTTTTTAGCAGCAACGTTTTTACTTGTGTCGATACCCAGCTCGTCTTCTAGAGTTTCAAGCATCCTTGTCTGTTGATGTGAGGCTCGATGACCGGCGCCTTCGATATAAAAGACAAGACGCTTACCAAGCCTCCGAATTTTATCTTTCCAGTATTCGTTCTCAGGTATGAAGTCTTCTTGCCTGAAGGCATGCTCTATATGATCCAGTTTTTTTTCGGTGATGTCATCGCTGACAAGTTTTGTAAGAATTCTGTGAAGTCGTTTTTCGTTGTGATCGCCTTCATTGACCTCGATCCCGAGGATTCCTTCGGCGTTTTTCAGTAACTCCAGTGCCTCTTCCTCTGTCCGCTGTCTGGCTTTTGTGATGAATGTCTGAATTTCTTCAGAAATGGCCTGACGACGACTGTACTCATCGTCTTCTCTATCGAGGACATCCATGTCCAGGGCTGCTTCCAGAGCACTCAGTTTATGAAGTACTTCAGGCTTTAATTCGGGGGGATTTTCCACACCTGCAAGTCTGTCGACCCCGCGCCTAGTGTCTTCTGACAGTACCTGACGGTCTTCTAACGTGTTGCGTTCACTCAGTGCAAGACTAAGAACCTCCCTCACGGAATCTTTCCTTAATTTGACGAAAGCTTCGTCCTCAGTGACTTGAGCATTCAGGGTCTGAATGCTCTGAATCAGGCGCTCTTGTTGAGCGTCAATATCTGCATTGCTATCAAAATCCTGAATGTTTAAATGTTCGGCAAGAGCTGCAAAGCGGGCTCTGATTTCAGCTGATTTTTCAGTCTCTGTGCTGGTGCTTTGTTGCCTCTCTGTCACCAGTGCCAGTTTCTCCGGGTCGGACAGGTCTGTCTGTTGTTGCCGATACTGTTGAATGGAGTGAGCGTTGGCAACCGCTCTGTGCATGTCGTTAATTTTCTCCAGGAGACGAATGGCTTGCTCATCCGGTGACCAGGTATCATCCCAGTCATCTATGCCAAGCAGTATTGCCATTTCAGAGTTGTAAACACTTCTGGCATCACGGACTAGTTGTTCCGGCTGGTCGTCGACCTCAGTCAGCTGTCGGTCCATGTTGTTGGCGGAACTGACGACAGTGGGTATATAGCTCAGCATCTTCTGAACAGAATGCTGATCAGTCAGAAGATCTCTGAGTACAGGTTTGAAGCTGAAGTATTTTAAGAGTTGGTCCTGCATCCAGGCTGGCGTGATCACTGACGAAGCAGCTTTGATGTGTTCCAGTGTGAACTCAAATTTATGTGTTTGATCCGGAGTCGCACTGCTCAATGCCTGCTGCAGAGATTCATAGTTGGCAAGCGCAAGCGCCGTCAATTTATCTTCCTGTGCAAGCGTCATTTGATCTTTGTTAACTCCGGCTTCGTGCCGTACAACAAACTCTTCCAGTACTGCCAACTGCCTGCTTCGAATGACGTATCGGTAGCTATTGACCTTATGTTCTTGAATCTCTGTTGTTACTTTATGAACGGGGTCATTACCCTCAGCTTCTTTCAGGAGGTTATTGAAGGTTTCTACAAAAGCGATATCGGTCGCGCTCTGTTTCTGACCATGGAAAACAATAACCTCTCCGGGGGCCTCGGTCACTTCGAGTTTTGGATAACCGGCAGGCACAGAGTAAGTCTGCATGTTATCCTCGACGTGTACTATATATCCGACGGGTTTATGGTATGACAGCAGCTTGTTGAGAGCTTCCTGTTGTAACTCTCCTGCCAGTACATGAACCTGTATATAGGCAGAGGTGGCCGCCGCCAGGAGAACCTCATCATTGACAAAGAGCGATTGTCCCAGACGCTCCGGTTCTGGAGGCCGTTCACCCCCCGAGATAAGCCGCATGAAGGTACGCCCACTGACATCAACCTTGTCTACTTCAATAGTGGCAAGGGCAACATAGTGATCACTCGAGCCGAGGTTTCCTGCCCTCTCATCAACGCTTTCCAGCACTGCTAACATCTGTGTGGGTCTGGCGATTTTCGTTAAAGGTTCCAGGGATTTCATGTCAGCCCATTGAGAAAGAACCATCTCAACAGAGTCCTGATCGGTCATTCCGCCTCTGACTTCAATGACCAGTTTCTTTTCTTCAAGGTTATGGCTGAACCTGAAGACTCCCTCATCTCCCACCTTGAGGACTTTGGTGTATTTCTGAGCAACGTCATTCTCGCCGGTTTCAAACAGATCAACACTGGAAACATGACAATCGAAATCAGAAAGAATGTCTGTAAAGCCTCCGGCAGGGCTGACATAGCCCACTCTGAGTCCAGAGAAATCAGGATCAGGGTAGGTAGTTGTAAAGGATTTAGGTATTGGCTGCTGGTTATCATCTAAAGTTGGCCGAACTATGACCTCACTTTGGGTAAACTCCACATGTCGGTCGCCCTGAATATCAACAGATTTTGTCTGCAACCTGCGGTCGGCCAGTGCCTGTGTAGCAATGATGGAAGAATTGATTGCAATCGCCATTGCGAGGCTTAATGCACTGGGGTAAGCATTTGTCATTCTACTACCTCTAACAAAGCATCCAAAGTGTAGGAGTAAGGAATACTTTCTGCATGGGAGAATGACCATTTCGGCACATTTTCCCTGAAGTATTTCTCCCAGCCATTGTCAAACGGCTTCATGGTGCGATCCCGGCGTTCTCGGAACTGCAAATAGTTTTCGTGTCGAGTCCAGCCATGCATCGTGTTGTTTGCTTTAACACGGTTTGCATATTCTTCATCGGTTTCATTGAAGCGTTGAGGCGTGGCAATAGCCGAACGTTTCACATATTCATCGTCGGTTTCGCCGATGCCTCGCCAGCGATTTATCCTGTCAATACTCCGGCCCAGAGGTCCGCCCAGCCATTGAGTGAGCATCTTGTTGTCGTTCATAAAGAAGTCGAAAGTAAGACTCGATGCCAGTGCGAATCCGAATGTTTGAGCATAGGTAAACCCGGATACAAGGCCGTGAACGTATGCTCCGATAGTGGCTACTGGACCGAGCACCAGACCGGCTGTAGCAGAGGCCAGTTGTTTTACTTTTTGCGGTGTCAGCCTGTGCACCAGTGGCACCTGAACCCCTTGCCCGGAACCCATGGATTTCACTGTTTCGGGTACCAGGCGGGAAATGCTGCGATATCTGTAAGGATTGGCGTTGCGCTGTCTGGCAAAGAGCATGGAGCCGGTTCTTAGCAGAATGACTGAGGAAGCGGCTTTAGCCAATGGCATGGCCAGTCCGCCCACTTCAGAGACTTGTTCAACTGCACTGTGGCAGGCATATTGAACGGTTCGGTCAAGATCAACACCATAGCGTTCCAGCCAATGCTGGAAAGGTGTCAATATCCTGTGCGTATAATCGCCCCTGTTGGTCAGATCCAGAAGATAGAGGAACGACATATTCAAGAGGTGCAGTTCGGCAGCCTGCCGGGCACTGTAGGTCACCAGCAGGGGTTTGTAGTTGGAAAAGTACCAGGTCACAGCCTGTATCAGGAAGGCTGAAGGTTTGACCCAGTAATCCTTTAGCTGCTGCTCAACCGCTGCGGCATGAGCCTGCATCAAGTTGTCATGGATAGTCTGGATCAGTTCTGATTCAGATATTCCGGCAGCATTGGCATAAGGTGTCAGGGTATCCTGAACATGAGTCAGGAAAGCTGCCGTCCTGCGGCCATTGTCAAAGGCAATATCGTCAAGAACATAGTTGGCGATGACTGCAGCAGCGTACTCTTTCATGCCGGTAACAGACTCTTTCAGAGCCGTCGGGTCAGCCCCGGTCACAGGAGTAATGGCACTCTCTATGAATTTCTCAACGTCTTTGTCAGACAGCATCCGTAAGGCGGCCTTGAAGTGAGTCAACTGGACGCCGTGTTTGTAGCCAAGGAAGTGTTCAAATTCATCCACTGTCTTATAATTATCGACTCTCCTGATGGCCTTTATGTAGTTCTCAAGTTCAACCTTGCTGATCAGGCCTTCATGCAGCAGAGCCATGATCTTTTTACCGCTGGCAGAATGTCTGGCGAAGTATTCCGTGAAGCTATTCAGGTCACCTGATTTATGATCAACGTAGTGAATGGCGGTTTTGCCCATGTTGTGAATTTCTTCGTCGTATTGTTCAGGCCCTTTCTGTATCTCATTCCTGGCCCTTTGCACCAGCGACCGGATTTTTTCCAGAACATTCTGTGACTGATCCTCCATAAGCTCGGGAGAAGGTTCCGGGAAGCTGGTTTTAAAGCTCCTGAAAATGGCCACAATCCGGCTGGCCTGGGCAAACGTCAGTTCATCGCCGACCAGTCCCTGCAAGCGAACCGGTGCCAATTCATTGTCAAAATCGAAACTCGTAAGGCAGGGTATTGCCTTACCGCTTTTTGCTGCTGATTGTGCCAGACCCATTGCGGCTTCCAGAGCCTGTTTCCTGAGAGAGTGCTGCTGCACGAAGGCGTGCATATCGGCCCGAACTTTTTCCTGTCTTGGCGTGAACTGGAAGGGGCCGCCGTCATTTTCGATGGCTTCCACTGCAGACTTCAGGACTTCTTTCATTCTCTCAACGTCTGCTTTTCTGGCTTCAACTTCAGCTTCCAGGCGGGTCTTTTCCTGAGTCAGTTGCTGGCTCATCTTGCTGCCAGTACCACCATTACCGCCCGCTTGTGTCTGTCTTTTTCCCGGGGCCTTAACCGGTTGTTCACTGCTATCAGTAGTGTCCAGTTCAAGATCCACGGCTTCTTCAATGGTGCTAAGAGTGGGTTGTTGCGAGATACGTCGGAGGTAGGCACGGGTCCCGGTAAATACAAGTTGTTTGATGCGCATAACATCCAGTTTTTGATGAGCAGTTTTCAGCTCATTTTCAGCTTCTTCCAATAAGCGCCTGGCTGTGGCTAACTCACGATCAAGAGCGTATCGGGGTTTAGATCCCAGGCGAGCCATTTGCTTGTCAAGCTCGTCCTCTATAGCCGCAATGCGCTCATTAACATCAAGCTTGCCCGCCCCGAGAACTTCTTTACGCAGCTGTGTGAGTTTTTCTTTAATAAGACTGATCTGGTCGTCAATAGTGGCATGATCCTGATAGTCTTCAATGTTGAGTTGATGGGCTATTTCATTGTTTCTGTCTCTTTTGATACTTTCATTTTCATAGACATCTGAGACTTCATCAGTGAGTGCCCAAACTTTGGCTAATAGAATATGCTTCTTGTCAGAGAGGTTGATATCCTTTTCAAACTCCACCTGCAGATCATTGGCCAGTCTGGCAGTCAGAGTTTTGCCTTTTTCTATAGCGGCATCGCTTTTATAAGGGTAGATCTCCAGCTCATCTTCTACAGACGAAAGATAATAGGTCTGTTGTTCTTTGGCTCGTTGTTCCCATTCTTCGACTTTAAAAGTAAGACGCCCATGAATCGAGTTGAGTCTGACATCCCTTCCTTCCAGATCTTCCGGGGCTGTGCTGAAATCCTCCCAGAGGATTTTGTCCATCTTATCCAGGTCGTCAGCTGAGACATCTCCGCTATCAAGCCTTTTATAAACCCTCTCAAGTCTTGCTGCTTGGTCATCACCTTCATTGATTTCGATGTTGAACATTTTTTCTATGCTTGCCAGTATGTTCAGGGCCTTTTCCTCTGAACGCTCTTTGGCTTCTCTGATGTATTTCTGTATGTCTTCAGAAATGATCTGTTGATGGAGATACTCATCGTCTTCACAACTGAGGCGGTCGTCCTCAAGGGCTCTTACCACGGCTTTCAGTTTATTGAGTACTTCAGGCCTGGCTTTGCGGTGGCCTGGGGTTTGGGTTATTGTTTCTTCCGGCTTTTCAAGCTCATTCCCGTCTTCCCAACAGGGACTTCGTGCTTTCTGTTTTTCCTTATCACCGGCGTCGGCTCTTTCCGTTTCGTGCTGCAACTGACTTTTAAGCTGGGAGAGCCTGGCCTCTGAGATCTGTAGCTGTTCTCGCCTGCTGTCCAGTTTAATATGCTCTTTGGCCATGTCACTCAGGACTTTGGCAGCAAACTGTTCGTCTTCGTAAAAAAAATCGGCCATTAAATGGGAGTAGACAGGTATGGTATTGAGAATATTCTGAACAAAATGCTGGTTAGTCAGAAGATTTCTAAGTGCGGGTTTGAAACTGAAGTGCTCTGAGAGTTGAATCTTCAACCAGGTTGGCGTCATGACTGACGAAGCAATTCTGAAGTGTTCCAGTGCGAACTGAAATCCCTCTGCCTGATCTGAAGTAGCACTGGTCAATGCCTGCTGGAGAGATTCGTAGTAGGCCAGCGTAATCAGTTGACTTTCGTCAAGGTCGGCAGCAGCCAACTGAGCAGCAATCTTTTCCAGCACTGCTATCTGCCTGCTTCGAATGACGTACTGATAGCTTTTGACTTTATGTTTATTAACCCGGGCTGTTGCAGGAGCCGGGTGATTAGCCCCAGTTTGTGCCTGGGGTTTATAGAGGTTTTCTACAAAAGCGACATCATCCGGACTCTGCATCTGACCATGAAAAACAATCACTTCCCCCGGAGCTTCTGTCACTTCCAACTTTGGATAACCGGCAGGCACAGGATAAACCTGTGTGTCATCCTCGACGTGTACAACATATCCGACGGGTTTGCTGTGTGCCAGCAGTTCATTAAGCGCCTCCTGTTGTAAATCCTCCTGCAGGACATGAACCTGAATATAGGCAGAGGTAGCTGCTGCCAGGAGAACATCATCATTGACAAAGAGTGATTGACCCAGACGTTGCAGTTCAGGAGGCTTATTACCTGCGACGAGAGGACGCATGAAGGTACGCCTGTTCACTTCAACTTCTTCTACTTCGATGGTGGCAAGGGGTACGTAGTGATCACTCGCGCCGAGCTTTCCTGCCCTGATACTGGCTGCTTCGAGCACATTAGCCAGTCCTTCGGGTCCGGCAATTTTCGTCAGCGGCTCTAATGGTTCGATGCCAGGAAAACGATCACGCACAGTCTCAAGGGTGTCCTGATCGGTCATTCCGCCTCTGACTTCAATGACCAGTTCTTTTTCGTTAAGGCTATGGGTGAACTTGAAGACTTCCTCATCACCTACCTTCAGGACTTTGGTGTATTTCTGAGCAACATCATTCTCGCCTGTTGCAAACAGGTCGACGCTGGAAACGTCAGCACTGATGGCAGAAAGAATGTTTGTAAAGCCATCAGAAGGAACGATATAGCCCTCTCTGGCTGGCGTCAGATCCGGGTAGGTGGTGGTAAAGGATTTGGGTATTGGCTGCCGGTCTTCAGCTAAAGTTGGCTGAACCCTGACCTCACTCCGGGTAAACTCCACTTGTCCATCTTTCACAATATCGATAGATTTTGTCAGCAGCCTGCGCTCGGCCATTGCCTGTGTAACGATAATGGAAGAGCTGACTGCAAGGGCCACAGCAAGACTGAATGCATTACGGCGGGCATCTGTCATTCTATTACCTCAGAGCTGAGTACCGTGAAAAGCGATTTTCACACCGGGAGAGGTAGCGATTTTTAATCGCTCAAGGCTGTCAATCGCTCAAGGCTGTCAATCCTTCATGGTTGTGGCGGTAAGCTGTTGAGTGAATTTAGTTCACAGTGGCAAATACGTTAAGCTGGTGAGTGAATTTAGCCGATAGCCCATTCTGAAAGAAACCAGTATGTAGTCCCTGATACTGGTTCCATTTGGATAGTTATGAAGGGGGCATCCACTGGTTTCTGATATCAAAGTTCGTCGCGGGTATTCTTGTCATGATCGAACTTCTCAACCTTGTGATCAGTCAGCGCTGCTTTTGGCTCGAAGAAGGCACCCAGCGTGTAAGAGTAAGGAATACTTTCTGAGTGGGAGAATGACCATTTAGGCACATTTTCCCTGAAGTATTTCTCCCAGCCATCGGCAAACAGCTTCATGGTACGATCCCGGCGTTCACGGAACTGCAGGTAATTTTCGTAACGCGTCCAGCCATGCATTCTGTTGCTCGCTTTAACACGATTTGTATAGGCGGCATCGGTTTCATTGAAGTGCTGAGGCGAGGCAATAGCGGTACGTTGCACATATTCATCCTGCGTTTCACCCAGGCCTGTCCAGCGATTCATCTTGTCAAGACTACGACCCAGAGGCCCACCCAGCCATTGACTAAGCATCTTGTTGTCGTTCATAAAAAAGTCGAAAGTCAGACTCGACGCCAGCGTGAGTCCGAAGGTTTGGGCGAAGGTAAACCCGGATACAAGGCCGTGGACGTATGCACCGACAGTGGCTACCGGACCCAGCACCAGACCGGCGGTGGCAGAAGCCAGAGTTTTTACTTTTTGTGGTGTCACTCTGTGTAGCAGCGGAATCTGAACTCCCTGTCCTGAGCCCATGGATTTCACTATTTCAGGCACCAGACGGGAAATACTGCGATACCTATGAGGATTGGCATTGTGCTGTCGGGCAAATAACATGGAGCCGGTTTTCAGCAGAATGACTGAGGCTGCGGCTTTACCCAATGGCATGGCCAGTCCGCCCACTTCAGAGATTTTTTCAATCCTGCCGTGGCAGGCATATTGTCCGGTTCGGTCAAGATCTACACCGTATCGTTCCAACCAGTGCTGGAAAGGTGTGAGCATTCTGTGCAGATAATCACCCCTGTTGGTCAGGTCCAGCAGATAGAGGAATGACATGTTTGCAAGGGACTGC
Source organism: Endozoicomonas sp. ALC020 (assembly GCF_049275935.1). Taxonomy (NCBI): domain Bacteria; kingdom Pseudomonadati; phylum Pseudomonadota; class Gammaproteobacteria; order Oceanospirillales; family Endozoicomonadaceae; genus Endozoicomonas; species Endozoicomonas sp. ALC020. The sequence continues at coordinate 6,930,842 of NZ_CP184830.1, read as the reverse complement.
GTGGTAGCCTGCGAGGCGGGATGAGTCACCAGTAGTGGTTTGTAGCTGGAGTAGTACCAGGTCACTGCCTGCAGCAGGAAGGCTGAAGGCTTGAGCCAGTAATCATTGAACTGCTGCTCAACTGCGGCAGCATGAGCCTGCATCAATGTGCCATGGATAGTCTGGATCAGTTCTGATTCAGATATTCCGGCCGCATTGGCGTGAGGTGTCAGGGTATCCTGAAGATGGGTCAGGAAAGCTGCTGTCCTGCGGCCATTGTCAAAGGCAATATCGTCAAGAATGTAGTTGGCAATGACCGCAGCTGCGTACTCCTTCGTGCCGGTAACAGACTCTTTCATACCTGCCGGAGCGGTTGCGGTCACAGGAGTGAGGGCAGTCTGTATGAATTCCTCGATACCTTTTTCTGACAGCATCTGGATAACGGATTTGAACTCAGCCACCCCCATGTCGTGTTTATGGCCAAGGAAGTGCTCAAATTCCTGCTCAATCTCGTAACCGCCGACATCTCTGGCGGCCTTCATGTAGTTTTCAAGTTCAACCTTGCTGATCAGTCCTTCATGGAGCAAAGTGATGATCTTGTTGCCACTGGCAGAACGGGCAGAGAAGTATTCCATGAAGCTTTTCAGATCTTCTGGCTCATGTTCAACGTAATGAATGGCTGCTGAGTTCATGTCCAGAATTTCATCGTCGTATAGCTGTGTGTCTTTTCTGGCATGGCTGAAAGAATCTGTCTGAGCATCAAAATCCTGCATGCCTGAGTGTGCGGCAACCGGTGTTGGGGTAACCGGTGTTGCGACAACCGGTGTTGGGGCAATCGATGTTGGGGCAATCGATGCCGGGATAACAGGTTGACTGATTTCATGAATGTTCTGGTGGCTGAGTCTGGCTTGTTTTTCTGGTGGCTGGGTACCATCCCGGTTATCAATACCAAGCTTTGCCGCCATTTGATTGATGTAATCTTGACTGATTTCTTCTACAGCGACACTAATTACTCTTTTCATAGGTGGGATTCGATCGGTTTGCTCCTGAAGACTCTTTAACCAGTTTCTCCGTTCTGTCATTTCTTTTGCCATCTGAAGGCCCTGTAACCTGATGTGTTGATGAATGGCCTGGCAACGGATTTCCGGGTCCTTTTCGATATCCGGAACCAGACCGAGCTGAACTTCAATGTGAGCCAGCTTCTTATGGATTATCCGATCGGTTAGTTCTTTCTTTTGTTGCAGGTATTGTTTAAAGGACTGAAGGATACGCAGGTCACCTTTATTGACCGAAGTTATATCTCGCTTGCCTTCTGTGGCCGGTGTTTTTGCTTTTACAGCTTCTTCATCAGGCTTAACTTCAAAGACAGCCAGTCTTTTCGGGACTTTCTCGTTGGTTACTTGTATGTCTTGTTGCAGCAGTTGTCGAATGAACTGAAGGTAACCCAGACCGTTTTCATCGATCGAAACAATACTGCACTCGCCTTCAGTGGCTACCGCTTTTGCTTTGACAGCTTCTTCATCAGACTGCCCTGTTACGGTAAATAGTGCGGCAACCAATTGGTTGATTTTAAGCACTTTTTTTTTGATGAGTCGGTCTTGTTCTGTAAATGGCTGGATATCATCCCAGTCGTCAATACCAAGCTCTGCCGCCATTTGAGCGTTGCGAGCTGTTGTCAGGTCAAAACGCATTTGTTGTTTCTGCTCTGGAAATCGTTCAACTTCCGGCTGAAGTTTCTGTAACAGGTTGTTCTGTTGTTGCTGCTCATAACGAAGCTGCATAAGCTCTTCATCAATTCGTTTTTTGAGTTGAGCTATTCTGAGATGTTCTTTTTCACTGGTAGTGGTTTTTTCTATTTTAAACAGCACTTGCCGTCTAAGATGGGTGAGACCGTATTCTTTTAACAGCAATATTTTCTGATTGTTTTCCGTCTCAATTATCTGTCTGGTAGTCTCGCTTCCGACCTTGAAAACAAGCTTTTTTTTAGTCTCAGGAGTATCACCCAGCTCTTGGTTGATACGATTGTAAGCAGGCATCAGGTCATGAATGTCCTGAATAAAGCGCTGGTTATTCAGAAGATTTTCAAGTGCAGGTTTAAAGCTGAAGTTTTTTTCGAGTTGATTAAACATCAAGGCAGTCGTGAAGGCCGACGAAGTGACCCTAATCTGTCCTATTGAGAGGTCGAATTCATCTGCTCTATCTTGCATAGCAACGATCAACGCTTGCTGAAGATATTCATAGTATAAAAGCGTCGTCAGTTGCTGCTTGTATGAAAGCATTGACAGTTGCTTATTGATGGCAAGTGTCGTTTTTCCACCTTTGGCAGGTTCAGGATTGTGCTGTTGAGCTATCCTCTCCAGCAGTGCCATCTGCTTGCTTCGAATGATGTTTTCGTAGCTTTTGACTTTGTCTTTTTTAACTCGTGTTATTGCTTCAGATGGGGGGGAACTGCAGTCATGCCATTGCAACCAGATGTCATATAGAAACTCTACAAAAGCGACATCAGCCGGGTTCTGCTTCTGACCATGGAAAACAATAATCTCTCCCTGAGCCTCAGTCACTTCCAGTTTTGGACAATTCTCAGGCACAGCATAAGCCTGTGTGTCATCCTCGACGTGTATAACGTATCCGACGGGTTTATGGAATGATAACAGATCGTTCAGAGCTTCCTGTTGTAATTCTTTTCCCAGAACATGAACCTGGGTATAGGCAGAGGAAGCTGCTGCTAAAAGTGCTTCATCATTGATAAAGAGCGTTTGACCCAGACGCTGCAGCCCGGGAGGTTGATCGCCGACAGCGACAAGACGCATGAAGGTACGCCCATTCACTTCAACCCGGTCTACTTCAACTGTGGCAAGGGCAACATAGTCATCAACTTCGCCAAGCTTTCCTGCTCTTCCATGGGCCCCCTTCAGCACTGCAGCCAGTTGTTCGGGGCTGGCGATTTTTGTTAACGGATCTAATGGTTGAATGTCACCTGACTGAGTTCGAACAGCCTCAATTGAGCCCTGATCGGTCATTCCGTTTCTGACTTCAATGACCAGTTTCTTTTCTGCAAGGTTGTGGATGAACCTGAAGACCCCCTCATCACCCACCTTCAGGACTTTGGTGTATTTCCGGGCAGCGTCATTCTTGCCTGTTTCAAACTGATCAACGCTGGAAACGCCGCCATCAATGCCGGGAAGAACATCCGTGAAGCACTCATAAGGAAAATGATAGCCCGTTACGGTCTCAGTCTGGTAAGGGTAGATGGTTGTGAAAGATTTGGGTATTGGCTGCCGGTCGTCACCTACCGTTGGCTGAACTATGACCTCGCGCTGGGTAAACTCCACAGGTATTTTGGCATAAATACCGACAGATCTTGTCTGCAGTCGGCGTTCGGCCATTGCCTGTGCAGTAATGATGGAAGAGCTGATTGCAACGGCCACTGCAAGTCTTAACGCATTGGGGCGAACATTTGTCATTCTACTACCTCAGAGCTGCCAAACGCTCATGGCTGTTCTGTTAAACTGTTGAGTGAATTTAGTTCAGGATGGCAAAGTTGGATATTCCCGGTTTCACTCCCGTCATTCCCGGTTTCACTCCCGTCATTCCCGGTTTCACTCCCGTCATTCCCGGTTTCACTCCCGTCATTCCCGCGAAGGCGGGAATCCACACTGACTCACCACCAGAACCATACTGCCTGGTGCCCCTGGCCTCGTCATCCCCGAGAAGGCAGAGATCCACCGTTGGCGCTGGATTCCCGCCTTCGCGGGAATGACGACCTTAGAGCATGAGAACGAGCTGTTGGAGTTTTGCGACACCCGCCTTCGCGGGAATGACGACCTCAGAGTGACTCGAAGAAGACACCCAGAGTGTAGGAGTAAGGAATACTTTCTGTATGAGAGAACGACCATTTAGGTACATTTTCCCTGAAGTATTTCTCCCAGCCATCCGCAAACAGTTTTATGGTGCGATCACGGCGTTCACGAAATTGCAGATAATTTTCGTGTCGCGTCCAGCCATACATCCTGTTGTTTGCTTTAACGCGGCTTGCATACTCTTCATCGGTTTCACTGAAGCCTTGAGGTGATGCAATAGCGGTACGTTTTAAATACGCATTGTCCGTTTCGCCAAGACCCCGCCAGCGATTAATTTTGTCAAGACTGCGTCCAAGAGGTCCAGCCAGCCATTGAGTGAGCATCTTGTTGTCGTTCATAAAAAAGTCGAAAGTGAGACTCGACGCCAGGGCGAATCCGAAGGTTTGGGCATAGGTGAACCCGGATATAAGACCATGGGCGTATGCTCCGACAGTGGCTACCGGACCCAGCACAAGCCCGGCGGTGGCAGAAGCCAGAGTTTTTACTTTTTGTGGTTTGACTCTGTGTAGCAGCGGTACCTGAACCCCTTGTCCGGAACCCATGGATTTCACTATTTCGGGCACCAGACGGGAAATACTGCGATACCTCCGGGGGTTGGCGTTGTGCTGTCTGGCAAACAGCATAGAGCCGGTTTTCAGCAGAATGACTGAGGATGCAGCTTTACCTAATAGCATGGCCAGTCCGCCCACTTCAGAGATTTGTTCAATGCTACTGTGATAGGCATATTGGCCGGTTCGGTCAAGATCAACTCGGTAGCGTTCCAGCCAGTACTGGAAAGGTGTGAGCATTCTGTGCAGATAATCCCCCCTGTTGGTCAGGTCCAGCAAATAGAGGAACGCCATGTTTGAGAGGGACAGCGTGGTAGCCTGCGAGGCGGTATGAGTCGCCAGTAACGGTTTGTAGCTGGAGAAGTACCAGGCGACAGCCTGTACCAGGAAGGCAGAAGGTTTGACCCAGTAATCCTTTAGCTGCTGCTCAACCGCTGCGGCATGGGCCTGCATCAATGCGTTATGGATAACCTTGATCAGGTCTGATTCAGACAGGTCGGCAGCATTGGCATAAGGTGTCAGGGTATCCTGAACATGGCTCAGGAAAGCTGCTGTCCTGCGGCCATTATCAAAGGCAATATCGTCAAGCACGTAGTTGGCGATGACTGCCGCTGCGTACTCTTGCATGCCGACAACCGATTCTTTCATTCCCGCCGGACCGGATGCCATTACGGTCACAGGCATAAAGGCACGCTGCATAAGTGCCTCAGCACCCTCATCGGACAGTTTCCAGACATGGCTCTCGAACTCAGACAATCTGACGCCATGTTGGTAACCAAGAAAGTGTTTAAATTCATCCACTGTCTGATAACCGTCGATTCTTTTGACGGCTTTTATGTAGTTCTCAAGTTCAACCTTGCTGATCAGACCTTCACGCAGCAGAGTGATGATCTTGTTACCAGTGGCAGAATGGCTGGCGAAGTATTCCGAGAAGCCTTTCAGGTCAACCGGTTCATGCTCGACGGAGTGAATACCTGCTGAGCCTGTTCTTTTAATCAGGTCGTCGTATTGTTGAGCCCCTGTTTTTATCTCATTCCGTGCTCTGTGAACCAGATTCTGAATTTCTTCCAGGATATTCACGTGCCGATCTTCTGAAGGCTCTGAGGGGTTTACCGGGAAGTTCCTCTTCAGACTTTTGAAGAATTCCACTACCCGGCTGGCCTGGTCAAACGTCAGATCTTTGCCAACCTCTGCCTGCAAGAGGATGGTTGCAAATTCATCGTCAAAATCGAAACCCTTGAGATATACCAGCCTCTTGCTGTTTGCTGCAAATACTTCCAGGCCTATTGCGACTTCCAGAGCTTGTTTCCTGAGAGGGTGCTGCTGCATGAATGTGTGGATGGCGTCCAGAACTTTTACCTGTTTCGGTGTGTACTGGAAGGGGCCACCGTCATTTTCGACCGCTTTCTCCGCAATCGCCAGGACTACTTTCAGTCTGTCAATGTCTGCTTTCCTGGTTTCAATCTCAGCTTCCAACTGAACCTGAAGGTCAGTGCGGCTCCCTACACACAACTTCTGATCGCGACGAAGAATAGCCAGTTTTAACTTCAGCACACTTTCAACCCATTCTATTTCCTCTCTGGCGCTGGCCACCTCACGATCAAGAACATATCGGGGCTTAGGTCCCAGGCGGGCCATTTGCCTGTCAAGCTCATTCTCAATGACGGCTACACGCTCATAAACGTCAGGCTCACCCGCCTTAAAAACTTCAACATCCAACTGCCGGAGTTTTTCATCAATCAGATCGGCCTGGAAGTCGATAGAGGCATCATCTTCATAGTCTTTAATGTTGAGTTGATGAGCCATTTCATTATTCCAGGCTCTTTTGGCAACTTCATCATCATAGTCTTTGTGAACTTGATTCAGTAATTCACGGATTTTTGCTCTCAGAACAGACTTCTGGCGACGCAGCAGGCTGACATGGTTTTCTGCAAAGGTTACCTCCAGGTCTCTGGCCAGTTTTGCAGTCAATGCCAGACCTCTTTCTTTAGCTGCAACGTTTTGATCAGAGCAGATTTTCAGTTTGCGTTCTGCATCGGTAAGATCAGGATAATAGCCATATCCTTCAATGGCTCGCTTATCGACCTCTTCGACTTTATAGGTAAGACACCTGCGAAGCATATCAAGCCATTTTGGCCGCCTTTGCTTCCCACGAGAAAAGGTAATATGAGCATCAGGGCTTTCAGGTTCGGGATCCTCTTTGAAGTACACAAGCTCAAAGGCCACACGCAGGTTGTCTGTCTGCCAGATATTTTGTAGTTTATCCCGCATGTACTCCGGGATATTATCGTCATTGAGCCTTGCACGAACCCTGGCAAGTCTTGCTGCATTGTCGTCATCTTCATCGATTTCGATGTTAAATACTTCTTCTATGGCTTCCAGCAGGTCCTCAGCTTTTTCCTCTGCCCACTCTCTTGATTTTGTGATGAATTCCTGCATTTCTTCAGAAATAGACTGGCGACGGAGATACACATCGTCGTTTTGATTGGGGTCATGTATCTCCATGGCTTCTTCTACGTCACTCAATATCTTGAGTACTTCAGGCATGGCTCTGGGGTGGCCTGGTGTTCTGATGTCTTCCAGTTGTTCTTCCAGCTCTTTAATTCTGGAGAGCTTGTCTCTTATTGTCGACTCCAGGATGGCGCGGTTGTCCAGTGTGGTGTCTTCCCCAGAGTGTGCTGTTGCAGCAGTTGATGTTGCGGCAACCATCGTTGCGGCAACCGCTGTTGAGCTAACCGGCGCTGTGCTAACCGGCGTTGGGGCAATTGATGTTGTGGTAACCGGTTGCCTGATTTCATGAATTTTCTGGTTGATAAGCCTGGCTTTTTTTTCTGGTGGCCGGGTATTGTCCTGGTCATCAATACCGGGGTCCTCTGTCGTTTGAGCATTGAGAGCTTTTATGGCATCTGCTCTGGCATCATGAGTTTGTTGTTTCGGCGCTGTAATTCGATCGGTTATCTGCTGAAGTTTTTGTAACGGGTTTTTCTGTTCTTCCTGCTCTTGTCGATTCTGATCAGGTTGTTGAATGAGCTTAATCGCCTTCTCGTGAAGGTACTGCAGAATTTCCTGGTGACGGGCTTCCAGGTCGTTTTCGCTTTTCGGAGTCAGACCGAACTCTTCTTCAATTTCAGCCAGCCGAATCTCTTCATCGATGGGGTCTGTATTCCGTTGCAGATGTCGTTGCATATACTGAAAGAGGGCTCCCTGATCGATTTCATCGCTCAGGATAGGACCAAAACGGCCTTTAATGGCTGCATATGTTACTTTTACAGCTTCTTCATAAAACGGTCCTTTTCCAGTAATTGCTGCGACCCCCGTCTGATGGATTTGATCAATTCTTTTTTCGATGCATCTGGCTTGTTCTTCGAGTGGTTGGGTATCATCCCAGTCATCAATACCCAGTTCTACTGCCCTTCGGCTGTTGTAAGTTTTTCTGGCCTCTTCTCTGGCATCACAAAGTTGTTGTTCCAGCTTTGGCGTTCGTTTGATTTCCTGTTGAAGTTTATTTAACTGGTTTTGCAGTTCTCCTATCGCTTTTCGGGTCTCTGCAAGCCCATTCTCAATTCCCTGATTGAGCACAATTGCTAAGGGTTTTTCCGTTTCGGTGGCAGCGTCTTTCTCCGTGGCGTGTTTTAAGTGGACTCTAAGCTGGATCATTTGTCTTTCTTGTGTCTGCTGGGCTTCCAGTTGGCTTTCCACCTCAATCAGCTGTCTGGAAATATCTCTCATGACTTTGGAAGTAAACTTTTCCAAGTCCCCGGGAACATGGGTCTGTGCCTGATCGGTATGACTGCCATCCGGTATCACTTTCAGAATATTCTGAATAAATAACGGGTTAGTCAGAAGATTTCCAAGTGCAGGCTTGAAGCTGAAGTGTTTTTCGAGTTGATTATGAATCCAGGTTGGCGTGACGACCGATGAAGTGACCTCGATGTGTCCTATTGTGAGTTCAAATTCATCCACTCCATCCGAACTAGCACTGGTTAACAATGCCTGCTGGAGATATTCATAGTATGACAGTGTTCTCAGTTCATCTTCGTAAGCAAGCGTCGTTTGTCCACCTCCGTCAGGTTTAGCATTGTGCCCTGCAGCTAACTCTTCCAGCAGTGCCATCTGCCTGCTTCGAATGGTGTACTGGTAGCTTTTGACCTTGTCTTTTTTAACCTTTACTGCTGTTTCAGAGGAGGAGGTGCAGGCAAATCCTTTCGCCCAGGTGTGGTAAAGGCCATCCACAAATGCGATATCGGCCGGATTATGTTTCTGACCATGGAACACAATAGTTTCACCCGGAGCCTCAGTCACTTCCAGTTTCGGATAACCAGCAGGCACCGGATAAACCTTTGTGTCATCCTCAACGTTGACAACATAGCCGACGGGCGGATGATATGAAAACAGATCATTCAGGGCTTCCTGTTGTAAATCTTTCCCCAGAACATGAACCTGGGTATAAGCAGAGGTGGCTGCCGCGAAAAGTGCCTCATCATTGACAAAGAGCGATTGACCCAGGCGCTGCAACCCGGGAGGCTCATCGCCCGCTGCGATAAGACGCATGAAGGTGCGCCCGTTCACTTTCACGTCATCTACTTCAATGGTGGCAAGGGCAACATAATGATTAACTTCGCCAAGGTTTCCTGCTCTTTCATTCGCGCCTCTGAGTAATCCGGTCAGTTGTTGTGGGCTGGCGATTTTTGTTAACGGTTCTAATGGTTGGATATCACCTGATTGCGCACGAACAGCCGCAATTGAATCCAGAAGGGTCATTCCGTTTCTGACTTCAATGACCAGTTTGTCGTCTTCAAGGTTATGGCTGAACCTGAATACCCCCTCATTGCCAACCTTCAGGACTTTGGTGTACTTCAGAGCAGCATAATTTTCGTCTGTTTCAAACTCGTCAACACTGGAAACGCTGCCCTCAATGCCAGAAAGCACATCCGTGAAACCTTCAGAAGGAACCCTATAGCCTGCTCTTGCCCGAGTCAGATCAGGGTAGGTGGTTGTAAAGGATTTGGGTATAGGCTGCTGGTCATTCCCCAAAGTTGGCTTAACTATGATCTCACTCTGGGTAAATTCCACATGTCCAGTGCCCTGAATATCGACAGACCTGACTTGTAACCTGCGATCGGCCACTGCCTGTGTAGCAGCAATGGAAGAGCTGATTGCAATTGCCACTGCAAGTCTTAATGAATTGGGGCGGGCATTTGTCATTCTGCTGCCTCAGAGCTGGGTACTCTTATTACCGTGAAAAGTGATTGCCACAACCGGAGTGAAAGCAGCTTTCAATCAGGGTGGTCTGCCGGGGCGGCAAGTGGAAAGCTTGATTGAGGAGCATTTCTCTTGTCATGACCCTGAACTTTCTGATCATCGCCCTGTTGCTGCTCATAGAAGGCACCCAGAGTGTAGGAGTAAGGAATACTTTCTGCATGAGAAAATGACCATTTAGGCACTTTTTCCCTGAAGTATTTCTCCCAGCCATTCTCAAACAGTTTCATGGTGCGATCACGGCGTTCACGGAACTGCAGATAATTTTCGTGCAGAGTCCAGCCATACATGGTGTTATTTGCCTTGACTCGGCTTGCGTACTCTTCATCGGTTTCAACATAGCGCTGAGGTGTGGCAATGGCCGTACGTTTCACATAATCGTCCTGCGTTTCACCGACGCCTCGCCAGCGATTAATCCTGTCAAGGCTACGACCCAGAGGTCCACCCAGCCATTGAGTGAGCATCTTGTTGTCGTTCATAAAAAAGTCGTAAGTGAGACTCGATGCCAGAGCGAAGCCGAAGGTTTGAGCGTAGGTAAACCCGGATACCAGACCGTGAACGTATGCCCCGACAGTGGCTACCGGACCCAGCACCAGACCGGCTGTGGCAGAGGCCAGAGTTTTCACTTTTTGTGGTGTCACCCTGTTCAGCAGCGGCACCTGAAACCCTTGTCCGGAGCCCATGGATTTCACTATTTCGGGTACCAGACGGGAAAGGCTGCGATACATGAGGGGGTTGGCGTTGTACTGTCTGGCAAACAGCATAGAGCCGGTTCTCAGCAGAATGACTGAGGAAGCGGCCTTGCCCAATGGCATTGTCAGCCCTGCGACTTCAGAGACTTGTTCAATGTCATTGTGTTCGGAATATTGGAAGGTTCGGTCAAGATCAATACCGTAGTGTTGCAACCAGTGCTGGAAAGGTGTCAGCATCCTGTGCAGGTAATCCCCCCTGTTGGTCAGATCCAGAAGATAGAGTAACGACATGTTTGAGAGGGAGAGTAAGTTAGCCTGCCAGGCGTTATGGGCTACCAGTAGTGGTTTGTAGCTCGAGAAGTACCAGGTAAAAGCCTGTACCAGAGCGGCTGAAGGTTTGACCCAGTAATCATTGAGTTGCTGTTCAACCGCTGCAGCATGAGCCTGCTTCAAGGTGCCATGAATAACCCGGATCAGTTCTGATTCAGATATTCCGGCAGCATTGGCGTAAGGTGTCAGGGTGTCCTTAACACTGGTCAGGAAAGCTGCCGTCCTGCGGCCATTGTCAAAAGCAATATCGTCAAGAACATAGTTGGCGATGACTGCAGCAGCGTACTCTGTCATGTCGGCAACCGACGCTTTCATAGCCACCGGGCCAGTTGCTGTCACAGGCGTAAAGGCATCCCGCATGAATTCCCTGGCAGCCGTGTCGGACAGCATCTGGACGGCATCTTTGAAGTGAGGCACATTGACGCCGTGCTTGTAGCCAAGGAAGTGCTCAAATTCTGCCACTGTCTGATAACCATAGGCGCCCCTGATGGCCTTGAAGTAGTTCTCAAGTTCAACCTGACTGATCAGACCTTCACGCAGCAGAGCTATGATCTTGTTGCCGGTGGCAGAATGGGTAGCGAAGTATTCCGAGAAGCTGCTTTTCAGGTCTTCTGGTTCACGCTCGACGAAGTGAATGCTTGCTAAGCCGATGGCGTAAATATCGTCATCGTATTCTGGTGCTCCTGTTTCCATCTCATGCTTGGCCCTGTGTACCAGATTCTGGACTTCTTCCAGAATATTCATAGGCTGATCTTCTGCAGGCTGGGAAGGGGAGGGCAGGTAATCCCTCTTCAGGGCCTTGAAGACTTCCACAATCCGACTGGCTTGTTTAAACGTTAAGTCTCCGACCAGTGTCTGCAAGTGAATGGGCGCCAATTCATCGTCAAAATTGAAATCCGGAAGATGGGGTATTGTCTTATCGTTTATTACTGCCAGACCCATTGCGGCTTGCAGAGCTTGTCGTTTGAGAGGTTGTTGCCACGTGAATGTCTGGATAGCGTCCAGAACTTTTGCCTGCTTCGGCGTGTACTGGAAGGGACCGCCTTGATTTTTGACGGCTTTCCGGGCAGCCTCCAGGGCAGCCTTCGCTCTTTCAATGTCTGCTTTCCTGGTTGCAATTTCATCATTCAGGGAGGCCCTTTTCTGAATCAGTTGCCAGACCTTGCCGCTGATAACGTTTTCATTGCCCAGTTGTAACTGTCTGTTTCTCAGGGCATCAATCCGTTGTTCCAGGGGGGCAGTAGCGTCTGGTTTAAGACCCACGGCTTCTTCGACGGTTTCAAGAGCTGTTTTATGATAATCCGTTAGAGCGACTTCTGCTTTTGATACAGCTTCACTTTTCTGCTTCAGGGCTGAACCTGGATCCATGTCTCCAGAATGGATAATCTCCTGTCTTTTAGCAACCAGACCCTCCTGCGCATTCCCCTCTTCAAGCCGGGCATTGGTCAATTCCATACTTTTCCTGTCGTGCTCATTCAGGAATACTGTGACATCATCGTACTTTTTCCTGATTAAACTCTGTTCATCAAATACCTCATCGATTTCATCGATTGCTTTGTGAATAATCCTGTCTCTATAATTGCTGTCAGAATGAATGGAGGAATAAGCTTGTTTCAGTAAAATGGTGTCATCTGTTGTCTGAGTTTCATGATCTATTCTGGCTTTCACTTTCTGAGCGATTTCATCTCGACTTCCTTTGAAACTCCGCAGGAAATGTTTTACGGTTTTTTTTCGCTCTAACAGGAAGTGCTTGAAGTCCTTTGCTCGCTCTTCAAGGGTTTGCTCATCACTTGTAGTCTGACCCCACTCGACCTGAAGTTGTTTTATTGCCTGATTGAGAGCTTCTTTTTCTTCATCCAAGATTCCTTGGCGGACAACAGGGTTCAAACTAAGCAAAAGCTGTGTGACATCAATAGCATCCCATTTTTGATAAGCAGACCCCAGCTCACTTTTAGCTTTTTCTACTGCTTGCTCGGCTCTGGCTACCGCACGATCAAGAACGTGTCGGGGTTTTGGTCCCAGCCGGGCCATTTGCCTGTCAAGCTCATTCTCAATGGCCGTGATATGCTCATTAACCTCAGCAAAACCTGCCTGGTATACTTTTTGATCCAGCTGTTGCAGTTTTTTACTGATTAGAACGTTTTGGTCTTCTATGGTGGCGTCATCTTTATAGTCGTCAATGTTGAGTTGATGAGCAATTTCATTGTTTCTGTTTCTTCTGACATCCCCATGGACATAGGCTTCGTCAACTTCGTCCATTAATGCCATAATTTTTTCGCTAATTTGATACTTGTTGTAAGTCATGTGAGCATCGTTTTCATATTTCACCCCCAGATCATTGGCCAGCCTGGCAAGGAAGGCTTTACCCTTTTCTATAGCCTCATTTTTTACAACGGAGTCGACCTGCAGTTTCTCTTCTATTGCTATAAGCAGCTTTTTCTGTTGTCTTCTGGCTTGCCTGTCCGGCTCCTGGACATGAAAAGTAAGACGCCGATGAAGCTTCTCGCGTTGCAGATCCCTTTGGTCGGCAGGTGTGATGTCTTCTTTGCAGAGGGTTTGCTCTATGGTATCCAGAGTGGCTTGCGAAACACCATTGTTGTCAAGTTTTGTACAAACCCTTTCAAGTCGGATTGCTTTGTCATCAGCTTCGTTGACATTGATCTTGAGTATTTCTTCTGCGGTTTTCAGAGCAACCAGCGCTTGTTGCTCTGCCCTCTGGCTGGTTTCTGCAATGTATGTCTGAATTTTCTCAGAAATGGCATCACGACGGAGGTACTCACCATCGTTTTCATCAACGTCATTTATCTCAAGGACATTTTCTACGGATCTCAGTGTCTCGAGTACTTCAGGCCTGGCTCTGGGGTGGCCAGGGGTTATGATGTCTTGCAGTTCTGCTTCCAGTTCTGCAAGCCTGTGGAGCTCGAAGTTTACCCTTGATTCCAGTGTCTTCCGGTCTTCTGGCGTGCTGTCTTCACTCAGCTCAATACCAGAAACGGCTACCAGAGCAGCTTTTCTGGCCCTGGTGTAAGAATTCTCTATATCCAATTGATCATTCAATGTCTCAACTATTTGCAGCAGGCTTTTTTGTTGCGCAGCCATTGTCTCGATTTTATCAAGCAGGCATTCCAGCTGAACGTCAATATCTGCATTGCCATCAAAATCCTGAATGTTTAAATGTTCGGCAAGGGTTGCAAAGCGAGCTTTGGTTGCCGCTATTTTTTCGGCTTCAGCCGCCAGACTGGGTTCTACAGTTTCTTGCTGACGCGGTTCTGTTGCGACAACTGCTGCGAAGATGTCATTAATTCTTTCTATGATGCGTCTGGTTTGCTCTTCTAGTGGCAGGGAATCATCCCAGTCACCTATGCCAAGCTTTGCTGCTTTTTCAGAATTGTAAACATTTCTGGCATTATGAAATTGTTGTTCCAGAGCTGGAAGTCGTTTACTTTCCTGCCGAAGTTTCTGTTCCTGGTCTTTCAGGGATGCCAGTTTGAAACGGAGCTTTTCAAGCTCATCATTGATTCGTACCTTGATTTCCAGTGCTTCGAATTTTTCCTTTACTCCAGCAACCTGCGTATCCACTGCATGCTGCAACTCATTGTTGATCTCCAGGATTTTGGCTTCTTTTATATGTAGCTCCTCCATTAAGTTGTACATTTCAGGCAGCTGTCTGGCCATGTCGCTAATGACTTTGGTAGCAAACGGGTCGTCACCTGGAATATCAAGCTGCTCTTTGTTAATCACATTGACAACAGGTATTAACGTCCAAAAAGAGAGATGATCAGCCAGAAGATTTTTAAGTACGGGCTTGAAGCCGAAGTGTTTTTCGAGTTGAAAATGCAACCAGGATGACGTGATGACAGACGAAGCGGCTGTGATCTGTTCTAATGCGAATTCAAATTGAGAGGCACTATCGGGAGTAGCACTGGTTAATGCCTGCTGGAGATATTCATAGTATGCAAGCATCGCCATTGGATACCGGCTAAATTCACCATCGTGATGTTCGTATTTTGCAGCCATCTCCTCCAGCACTGCCATCTGCCTGCTCCGAATGATGTACTGGTAGTATCTGGTTTCATAGCTTTTAACCTGTGCTTTTATTGCATCAGGCAGGTTTTTACCATCAGCTTCTCGCCAGAATTTAAGGAGGGTTTCTATAAAAGCGACATTGGTCGGATACTGTGAATAACTCTTGAACACAATAACCTCCCCCGGCGCTTCTGTTACTTCCAGCTTTGGATAGCCGACAGGTACAGGGTAAGCCCGCGTGTCATCTTCGACGTGCACAACATATCCGACCGGTTTGCTGTGTGCTAACAGTTCATTAAGAGCCTGCTGTTGTATATCCCGTTCCAGTACATGAACCTGAAAATAGGCAGAGGTGGCGGCTGCCAGCAAAACATCATCATTGACAAAGAGTGACTGACCCAGACGCTGCAGATCAGGAGGGGAATCGCCTGCAGCGACAAGACGCATGAAGGTGCGCCCATTCACTGCAACCTTGTCTACTTCAATGGTGGCAAGGGCAACATAATGATCACTTGTGCCGAGTTTTCCTGCCCTGTTTCCGGCAGCTACGAGCACTTCGTCCAGTATGTAGGGTGAGGCAGTTTTTGTTAAGGGTTCCAGTGATTCGAAGCCTTCCATTTGCTCAAGCACAGCGGCAACTGAATCCCGATCGGTCATTCCGGCCCTGACTTCAATGACCAGTTCTTCTTCTTCAAGGTTATGGGTGAACCTGAAGACGCCCTCATCACCCACCTTCAGGGTTCTGGTGTATTTCTGAGCAACGCTATTCTTATCTGTTTCAAACAGATCAACAATGGAAACGCCCTCGTTGATGCCAGGAAGAACGCCTATAAAAGTAGGAAAGATATAGTCGTCACTGAAATGAGACATATCAGGGTAGGTGGTGGTAAAGGATTTAGGTATTGGCTGCTGGTTATCATCAAGAGTTGGTTTAACTATGACATTACTCCGGTAGAGCTGCACTTGTCCATTGTCCTGAATACCGACAAACTTTGTCTGAAGTCTGCGTGTCGCCAGTGCCTGTGTTGCCATGATGGAAGAGCCGATGGCAATGGCCACTGCAAGGGTTAATGCACGGGGGCGGGCATTTGTCATCCGGATACCTCAGCGCTGGGTAGAAAGTTTGATTGAGGGGGCGTTTCTCTCATTACCCTGTCGCCATTCGCAGAAGGCTCCAAGAGTGTAGAAGCAAGGAATACTTTCTGCATGGATGAACGACCATTCAGGCACATTTTCCCTGAAGTATTTCTCTCAGCCATTGGCAAACAGTTTTATAGTTAGGGAACTTCAGATAATTTTCGTGCCGGGTCCAGCCAGCCATTGAGTGAGTATTTTTTTTTACTGTGAAAAGTGCATATCAGGCGAGGAAGCCACTGTTCTGTTACTTGTGCCCATGGCTGTCAATTGTCCATGGCTTCAATTGTCCATGGCTGCTGGTGGAAAGCCTGATTGAGGGGCGTTTCTCTTATCATGATTGTGAAATTTTTGATCATCGCTCTTTTGCGATTCGAAAAAGGCTCCGAGAGTGTAGAAGTAAGGAATACTTTCTGCATGAGAAAACGACCATTTAGGTACATTTTCCCGGAAGTATTTCTCCCAGCCATTCTCAAACAGTTTCACGGTGCGATCACGGCGTTCACGGAACTGCAGATAATTTTCGTGCCGCGTCCAGCCATACATGATGTTGTTGGCTTTAACACGGCTTGCATATTCTTCATCGGTTTCACTGAAGCCCTGAGGCGAAGCAATAGCGGTACGCTGCAAATACTCATTGTACGTTTCACCCAGGCCGCACCAGCGATTAATTTTGTCAAGACTACGTCCAAGAGGTCCACCCAGCCATTGAGTGAGCATCTTGTTGTCGTTCATAAAAAAGTCGAAAGTGAGGCTTGACGCCAATACGAATCCGAAGGTTTGTGCATAGGTGATTCCGGATAAAAGTCTATGAACGTATGCTCCGAAAGTGGCTACCGGACCCAGCACCAGACCAGCTGTGGCCGAGGCCAGAGTCTTTATTTTTTGAGGTGTCGCCCGGTGCAGCAGAGGTACCTGAACCCCTTGCCTGGAACCCATGGATTTTACTATTTCGGGCACCAGACGGGTAATACTGCGATACATATGCGGGTTAGCATGGTCTTGTCTGGTAAACAGTATAGCGCCGGTTGCCTGCAGTATGAGTGAGGATTCGGTCCTGCCAAAGGGCATGGCCAGCCCAAGCATTTCAGAGACTTGTTCAACTCCGCCGTGATAGACATATTGGCCGGTTCGGTCAAGATCAATACCATAGTGTTCCAACCAGTGCTGAAAAGGTATGATCATTCTGTGCATGTAGTCCCCCCTGTTGGTGAGATCCAGAATGTAGATGCACAGAGTTTTTAACAGGGACACTTCGACAGCATCCCAGGTCTTGGTCGATGCCAGCAGTGGTTTGTAGCTGATGTAGTACCAGGTGACAGCCTGTACCAGAGAGGCTGAAGGTTTGACCCAGTAATCCTTTAGCTGAAGCTCAACTGCGGTGGCCTGAGACTTCATCAATCTGTCATGGATAACCTTGATCGGTTCTGATTCCAATATTCCGGCAGCATTGGCGTAAGGTGTCAGGGTATCCTGAATATTGGCCAGAAATGCTGCTGTCCTGCGGCCATTGTCAAAGGCAATATCATCCAGCACGTAGTTGGCGATAACAGCTGTTGCGTACTCCTTCATACCGGCAACAGACTCTTTCATACCTGTCGACCCGGTTGCAGTCACGGTCACGGGAATAAAGGCGCTGTGCATAAACTCTTCAGCGCCTTTTTCGGACAGCGTCCTGACAGCCCTCCAGAAGTGGTGCGTGTCGACGCCGTGTTTGTGGCTCATATAGTAACCAAGTTCGCCTTGTGCCGGATAACCGGGGGCACCTCCCTTGACGGGCTTTATAATTCTGATGATCTTTATGTAGTTCTCAAGTTCAACCTTGCTAATTAAACCTTCACGGAGCAAAGTCATAATCTTGTTACCACTGGCAGAATGGCTGGCGAAGTATTCCGGGAAGCTTTTCAGGTCCCCCGGTTCATGCTCTACGAAGTGAATGGCCGCTTTGCCCATGTCGCTAATGACATCGTCGTATTGTTGGGCCCCTGTTTTTTTCTGATGGATGGCCCAAGACGACAGAGATTCGACATGTTCGATGGCACTCTGAGGTCGAAATGAAATAGGCTTGAGAGTTGATTTCGGGAAGGTCTTCAGGCTCTTTAAAGCTTCCACAATCCGACCGGCTTGTGCAAACGTAATTTTGTCTCCGACCATTCCCTGCATGCGAATCGCTGCAAAATCATCGTCAAAATTGAAAGTCGAAAGCATCACTGTCAACTTACCGCTTTCTCTTGCCGCTTCTTCCAGGCCAATTGCGGCTTCCAGAGCCTGTTTTTTGAGAGGGTGCTGCTGCGTGAATTTACGGATAGTGTCCAAAACTTTTACCTGTTTCGGCGTGTACTGGAAGGGACCAGAGTCACTGTCGACAGCTTGCTCTGCAGCCTTAAGGACTCCTTTTATTCTCTCAATGTCTGCTTTCCTTAATTCAATCTTGCCTTGCAGATCAGCCTGTTCCTGAATCAGGTGTCGGACAGTGCCACCATAACCATCATTTCCTCCATACTCTACCTTTCTGTTTCTCAGGGCATTAAGCCTTTGTTCAAGGGTGTCAGCAGGGGCTGGTTCAAGACCCACGTCTTTTTCAGTGGTTTCAAGAACCGCTTTATGAAAATCCGTCAGAGCGGTTTCTGCTTTTGATACCGCATCACTGGATTGCTCAAGGGCTAAATTCAGCCAGGCCATTTCGTTTTCCCGTTCGGCTTTAGCCTGCTCATCGAAGTCTCCTGGATCGATAACCTCGCATTTTTTACGCTCCAGATACTCTTGTGCATTCTTTGCATCGGCCACTTTCATACTTTTCCTGTCGTGTTCACGCAGGAAGTCTGTGAGCTGAGTGTACCTTTTCCTGTTATAAAGCAGTTGACCCAAGGCTTCATCGTCTTCGTTCTGACCATGAGAATCTGCATAGGATGCGGTGGCAATCAAATAATCAGATGCTTCCTCTAAACCGGGGTCACCTGTTGTCTGGATGTCCAGACCTGATTTGATTCTCAGTTCCCCAAGGATTTCATCTCGTTTTTCTGCACTGCATTCCTGCAGGAAATGCCTGATGTCTTTTAGTCGCTCTTTAGTGGTTTGCTCGTCACTTGCAGCCAGACCCAACTCGATCTGAACTTCTTTCATTCTCTGGTTGAGAGCCAGGTTTTCTGTATCCGGGATATGTTGGAGATCAGCAAGGTTCCCCGCAAATACCAGGTTTTTGCCACGAAGCTTATTCAGTTTGTGATGAAAAGCTGCCAGATCATTTTCAGCTCCTTTAATTTCTCGTTTGGCCAAGGCGACATCACGATCAAGGACGAATCGGGGCTTGGGTCCCAGGCGAGCCATTTGTCTGTCAAGCTCATTCTCGATGGCTGCGATACGCTCATTAACCTCAGGCTGACCCGCTTTGAACACTTCTTTATCCCGATGTTGAGGTGAGATATTTAGCGCGTCTTCCAAAGCGATAAGCTGATTTGCCTGTCGTTTTCTGGCTCGCTGATCCGATTCGTTGATCAATAAGTTGAGACAGTCACGAATATCGGAGAGTAAGGCATCCACTGGCACCGGATCACCCTCCAGATCTGGCCTGTCAGTTGCCATCCGGAGAAGCTGGTCTATGTCAGCCAATTGGTCATTTGAGACATCACCGCCATCAAGTTTTGTACGAACCCTTGCCAGTTTTGCTTCTGTGCTATCACTTTCACTGACTCTGTGACCGATGCCGAGTTTGTCTTCCAGGAGTTGCAATATGATCCAGGCCCCTGACTCTTCCCGCTGTCTGGCCTCAGTGATGTATCGACGTATGTCTTCAGAAATGATCTGACGATTGTAATATATATCTTCCCTTTCATTGATGTGACTCTGCTGCAGAATTCTTTCTGCGGCACGGAGTGTCTCAAGGACTTCAGGCGTGGCTTTGGACTGGCCTGGTGTGATGATGTCTTTCAGTTGCTCTTCCAGTGCTGCATTCCTGAGAAGCGTGGAATGCATTGTTGACCTCAGAGCATTGAGTTCTTCTGTCGTGATGACTTCATTCAGCTCACTCTGGTCTTGGCCAGGGGGCGCTGCCAGAGCAGATTTTTCGGGCCTGGTGTAAGAATTCTCTGAGTCCTGTTGTTTATTGATTGTTTGAGTACTGTGATGCAGGCGTTCTGGTTGGACATTCATTGTCTTGATTTTTTCGAGCAGGCATTCTTGTTGAGTCTCAATATCTGCATCGCTATCAAAATCCTGAATGTCTAAACGTGCGGCAATGGTTGCGAAGCGGGTTTTGATTTCAGCTGCTTTTGCAGTATCTGTTCTGGTGCAATGTTGCTGAAGATGTTGAAACACCTCCGATCCCTGCTGCCGAATGCGCTGCTGAATGGCCCAGTGACGGGCTTCAAGGTCAGCGTCGTTATCCGGGCTCAGACCGAGCTGACCTTCAATGGTAGCCAGTCTGCGCCGGGTTCTCTCATTGGCCAGTGTTGCCTGATGTTGCATATGCTGTTGAATAGACTGAAAGCGGGCATCCAGATTGTTTTCATCGACCGGGGTGATACTGAGCTCGCTTTCAATGGCTGCCAGTTTTGCTTTTACAGTTTCTTTATCAGGCTGTCCACTTGCAGTAAATGTTGCGGCTTTGGCCTGATTGTTTTCATGGATTTTATTTTTGATGAGTCTGGTTTGTTCTTCGGGTGGCTGAGTATCATCCCAGTCAGCCATGCCAAGCTCTATTGCCAGTTCTGTGTTGCGAGCCCTTATGGTTTTTGCTGCAACGTCAAGCACCTCTTGTTTCAGGTATGGAATTCGATCGACTTCCTGCTGAAGCATCTGATTCTGATTTTTCAGATCTTTCAGTTTGGTACAATGCAGTTCAATATTATCCTCAAGTCTCTGTTCGAGCTCCTCTACTCTGAGCTTTATCTCATTATGTTCAATGGCAATAGCCCTTCTTTCAACGGCTTCCGACATTGCGTGAAGTGATTTTTTGTTTTGCTCGTTGAGTTCGGCCGTTTTTGCCAGCTGCTCTTTCAGCGTGTCCAGCTCGGCGAGTTGGGCCTCTTTTGCCCGCCGCTCTTCCGGCGTGTTTTCTAACTCAAGATGCTGACGGGCCATATTACCCATCACTTTTTTAACAAATGTTGTATCTTCTCCAATAGCAAATTGCTGCATCAGTTTGTTGACAAAGTCTGTACCTTTTTGAACGTTGTGAAGAAAATGTCGACTCGTCAGAAGATCCTTGAATGCGGGTTTGAAACTGAAGCGTTTTTCGAGTTGAAACAACATCCAGCCCGGCGCAATAGCCGATGACGCAGCACCGACATGTCCTACTTTGAGTTCAAATTCATCGGTTCCGTATGAAGTAGCAATGGTTAATGCCTGCTGAACAGATTCATAGTACGCAAGCAATACCATTTTATCCTCTTCAAGTTCAGCATCGTGCTGTATAGCTAAATCAGCAGCAAACTTCTCCAGCAGCTCCATCTGCCTGCTTCGAATGACGTATTGGTAGCTTTTGACCTTACCTTTTTTAAACTGTGCAATGTGGTCATTATCATTAAGGTCGAATCCATCCAAGGGGGCATAGAGGCTTTCCACAAAAGTGAGATCGGTCGGATTCTGCTTCTGACCACGGAAAACAATAACCTTTCCCGTAGCCTCAGTCAGTTCCAGTTTTGGATAACCCCAAGGCACAGGATAAGCCTGAGTGTCATCCTCGACAGTGACAACATAGCCAAGAGGCTGATTGTAGTAGAAGAGCTTATCCAGAGCTCGCTGTTGTAAATCTTCTCCGAGAAGATAAACCTGGGTATAGGCAGAGGTGGCTGCTGCGAAAAGCGCCTCATCATTGACAAAGAGCGATTCACCCAAACGCTCCGGTTCAGGAGGCTGATCGCCTGCAGCGATAAGACGCATAAAAGTGCGCCCGTTCACTTCAATCTCACCTACTGTAAGGGCGGCAAGGGTGACATAGTGATCAGCTTCGCCAAGATTTCCCGCTCTTTCATGCGCGCCTTTCAGCACCCCGGCCAGTTGCTCGGGACTGGCGACTTTTGTTAACGGTTCCAATGGTCGGATACCACCTGGTTGAGTGCGAACAGCCTCAATTGAATCCTGACGGGTCATTCCATCTCTGACTTCAATGACCAGTTTGCTGTCTTCAAGGTTATGGGTGAACCTGAATATCCCCTCATTACCCACCTTCAGGATTTTGGTGTACTTCTGAGCAACGTCATTGTCGTCTGTTTCAAACTGATCAACAGTTGAAACGCCACCCTGGATGTCAGAAAGAACGTCTGTGAAGCCTTCGGAAGGAACGTCATAGCCTGCTCTGACTTGAGTCTGATCAGGGTAAGTGGTGGTAAAGGATTTGGCTATTGGCTGCTGGTCATGATCCAAAGTTGGCTTAACCATGACCTCACTCTGGATAAACTCCACATGTTTATTGCCCTGAATATCGACAGATTTTATCTGTAGCCTGCGATCAGCGAGTGCCTCTGTTCCAATAACAGAAGAACTGATTGCAATGGCCACTGCAAGGCTTAATGCATTGGGGCCGACATTTGTCATTCTGCTGCCTCAGAGTAGGGTGCTTTTATTGCTGTGAAAAATATTGCTGTGAAAAATGATTGGACGGACAAGCAGCTTTTAATCAAGACTGTATGCCGCCGAGGTTGCAGGTAAAAAGCCTGATTGAGGGGCATTTCTCTTATCATGATTGTGAAACTTCTGATCATCGCCCTTTTGCGATTGGTAAAAGGCGCCAAGAGTATAGGAGTAAGGGATACTTTCTGCATGGGAAAACGACCATTTAGGTACATTTTCCCGGAAGTATTTCTCCCAGCCATTCTCAAATAGTCTCATGGTGCGATCACGGCGTTCACGGAACTGCAGGTAATTTTCGTGTCGAGTCCAGCCATACATCGTGTTGTTGGCTTTAACACGGCTTGCATATTCTTCATCGGTCTCACTGAAGCCCTGAGGCGAAGCAACAGCGGTGCGTTGCAAATACTCATCGTCTGTTTCACCCAGGCCCCACCAGCGATCAATCCTGTCAAGACTTCGCCCCAGAGGTCCACCCAGCCAATGAGTGAGCATCTTGTTGTCGTTCATGAAGAAATCAAAAGCGAGACTCGACGCCAGAGCGAATCCAAAGGTTTGAGCATAGGTGAACCCAGATAGAAGTCCGTGGGCGTATGATCCGACTGTGGCTACCGGACCTAATACGACACCGGCTGCGGCAGAGGCAAGCGTTTTCACTTTTTGTGGGGTCACCCTGTGCAGCAGCGGTACCTGAACCCCCTGTCCGGAACCCATGGATTTCACTATTTCGGGTACCAGACGGGAAATGCTGCGATACATCCGGGGGTTGGCATGGTGCTGTCTGGCAAACAACATGGAGCCGGTTCTGAGCAGAATGACTGAAGAAGCAGCCTTACCCAGCGGCATTGCAAGCCCGCCCAGTTCAGAGAGTTTTTCAAGTTCAGTGTGCCGGAAATATTGGCCAGTTCGGTCAAGATCAACACGGTAGCGCTCCATCCAGTGCTGGAAAGGTGTCAGCATCCTGTGCGTGTAATCACCCCTGTTGGTCAGGTCCAGGAGATAGAGGAAAGACATGTTTGTGAGCGATAGTACTGCAGCCTGCCAGGCGTCAGCCAACACCAGTAGAGGTTTGTAGCTGGAGTAGTACCAGGTGACAGCCTGTACCAGAAAGGCTGAAGGCTTAACCCAGTAATCCTTTAGCTGGCGCTCAACCGCTGCAGCATGAGCCTGCATCAATGTGTCATGAATAGCCTTGATCAGTTCTGATTCCGATAGTCCGGCAGCATTGGCGTAAGGTGTCAGGGTATCCTGAGTATTGGCCAGAAATGCTGCTGTCCTGCGGCCATTTTCAAAGGCAATATCGTCAAGCACGTAGTTGGCGATGACAGCCGCTGCATAATCTTTCATACCGGCAACAGACTCCTTCATACCTGCCGGGCTAGGGGCAGTCACGGTCACAGGAATAAAGGCACTCTGCATAAACTCCTCAGCACCCTTGTCGGACAGCATCCTGACAACCTTGCAGAAGTGAAGAATGTCGGCACCGTGTCTGCAGGCAATAAAGTGTCCAAATTCACCCTCTACCTCATAACCATCGACACCTCTGACGGCCTTCATAAAGTTCTCAAGTTCAACCTTGCTGATCAAACCTTCACGGAGCAAAGTGATGAGCTTGTTACCACTGGCAGAATGGCTGGCGAAGTATTCCGGGAAGCTTTTCTGGTCCCCTGGTTCATGCGCTACGTAATGAATGGCTGCTGAGCCCATGCCAAAGATTTCATCGTCGTATAGCTGTGTGCCTTTTTTCAACTCCATTCTGGCACTGTCCATCAGACGCTGGACTTCTTCCAGGGCACTTAGAGGCTGATCTTCCAGTGGGGTTGCCGGGGATTGAGTCTTCAGACTCCTGAAGATTTCCACAATCCGTCCGGCCTGATCAAACGTCAGGTCGTCTCCGACCATAGCCCGCAAGCGAATCGGTGCAAATTCACCGTCAAAATTAAAAGTCGCAAGGTAGGGTACTAACTTACCATTCCTTTCTGCAGACTCTGCCAAACCCATTGCGGCTTCCAGAGCCTGCTTCTTGAGAGAGTGCTGCTGCATGAACAGGAGCATAGCTTTGCGGGCTTTTTCCTGCTTCAGTGTAAACTGAGAGGGGCCACCCTCATTCTGGACGGCGTTTTCTGCAGTCTTAAGAGTTTCCTTCATTCTTTCAATGTTTACTTTCCCGGCTTCAATCTTGGCTTCCAGACGAGCCTGTTCCTGAATCAGTTGCTGGATCTTGCCACCAGTACCATCAATCCCGCCCAGTTCTATCTGTTTGTTCATCAGGGCAATAAGCCGTTGTGCTCTGGTGTCAGAAGCACCTGGCTTGAGGCCCAGGGCTTTTTCAGTGACCTCAAGAGCCTCTTCATTCTCCGACAGAATTTTTTTCGCTCTTGAAAAAAATTCACTTTTCTTCCTCGGGGTGGGATTCAGCTGCTCTATTTCGTTCTTATTTCTGGTTTCAGCCTTCTCATCAATGCTTCCAAAATCGGTAGTCTTCTGCTTTTCAGGATCCGGATTCTCTTGTGCAGAATTCACTCCAATCAGTTCAGAGGCCAGACCGATAATTTTCCTGTCGTAATCACGCAGGAATTGCGTGATCAGAGAGTACTTTTTCCTGGTTAAAGGCAGTTCCCCCAATGCCTCATCGACGGTATTGATTTCGTCAGGCGTATGAGAACTTGTGGAGACTTTAATGAGATAACCAGATGCTTTCAGTGATCCGAAGTCATCTTTTATCTGGATGTTCAGATCTTTTGCGGCAGCTTCCAGTGTATCAATGGCCTGATCTTGTAATTTGGCATCGATCATCTCAATTAAACGTGTTAGGTAGTCTAAACGTTCTTCGAGGTTTTTCTTATTATCTGTATACAGAACCAATTTGCTCTGAGTTCGTTTCGTTACCTGATTGAGAGCCCTGCCGTCCTCATTCGAGACAGGCTGGACATCATCGTGAATCTCAGACAACCATGGTTTGCGATGAGGAGTCAGAGTCGCCAGTTTACGATGATCATCTGTCAGTTCACTTTCAGCTTCATTTATTGCTCGCCTGACGGTGGCCAGTTCACGATCAAGAACGTATCGGGGTTTAGGTCCCAGGCCTGCCATTAGCCTGTCAAGCTCATCATCAATGGCGGCGATACGCTCATCGACATCAGGCTCAGCCGTTTTTTTAACTTCGACATCCAGCTGGTACAGTTTTTGCTCAATCAGACTGTTCTGTTCGTCGATGCCGGCATCGTCCTTATAGTCTTCAACGTTGAGTTGACGAGCCATTGCATTATTTCTGTCTCTTCTGACACTTTCATCTTCATAGACTTCGTTTACTTCATCCAATAATGCGTAAATTCTGGCTTTCAGAACATCCTTCTGGTCAGACAGGTTGGTATCTTTTTCTAATTCCACCTCCAGATCCCTGGCCAGTCTAAAAACCAATACCTCGTCTCTTTCTTTGGCAAAAGCGTTTTCATCCGGTTTGATGTTCAACTTTTCCTCTATTGCTTTAAGCCATTTTGTCTGTTGATCTCTGGCTCGCTCCTCCCAACTCTCGACTTTATAGTCAAGACGCACTCGAAGCCAATCGAGTTTCATAGCCTTCTCATCCAGTAGTGTTCTGACTTCTACTCCGAGGGCATTATGTATCTGATCCAGCAGGTCTTCTGAAACATCTTCGCCGTCAAGTTTTAAGCGCACGTTGCAAAGCCTTGCTGCTTTGTCATCATCTTCATTGACTTTGATGTTGAGTATTTCCTCCATTGTTTCCAGTATTTCCAGAGCCTCTTCCTCTGCCCGCTGGGCAGCTTCTTTGATGTATGTCTGCATGTCATCAGCAATAGCCTGACGACGGTGGTAGACATCGTCCTCTTCATTGAGGTCTTTCATCTTCAGAGCTTTTTCTACAGCACCCAGTTTCCGGAGGACTTCCGGTTTGGCTCTGGGGTGCCCCGGAGTTCTGATGTCTTTCAGTTTTTCTTGCAAATCTGCAAACTCGATAACCTTGCTATAGGCTGCATCTATCAGGGCGCTTCGATCCTCTAATGTGCGCTCTTCATTCATCTCTACACCGAGAATGTTCGCCAGAGCATTTTCCCTGACCTTGAGGGAAGCTTCTTTCATCCCGTCCTGAACATTGATTGCCTCAAGTTTCTTAAGCCTGTGTTTTTGATGAACATTGATGGTCTGTAGTTTCATAAGCAGACGATCCTGCTGCGCAAAAATTTCGGCATTGCCGTCAAAATCCTCAATGTTTAGTTGCGCAGCAATGGTTAAATAGCGGGCTTTGACTGCAGTCAGTTCTTCAGTATATGTTCCGGTGCTCTGAAGAAGTTCCTTATCGACCTGAGCCAGCTTCAGCTTCTGCTTCAATTGTTTTTGAATGGTCTGGCAACGGACTTCCGGCTCATTGTCGTTATTCGGGATCAGTCCGAGCTGATCTTCAATGGTAGCCAGTCTGTTGTCGATTGCCTTATCAGTGAGTTCTAACTTTTCTTGCAGGTGCTCTTGAATAAAATGGTAGCGGGCATCCAGATCGTTTTCACTGGCTGGATTAATCTCAAGCTCGTTTTCAATGGCTGCCAGTTTTGCTTTTACAGCGTCTCCCCGAGGCTGTTCTGTCGGGGCATCTGTTGTCGCAACAGGTCGGCTGATTTCATTAATTTTCTGTCTGATGAGTCTGGCTTGCTCTTCTGGTGGTTCAGTATTATCCCAGTTCTCAATACCAAGCTCTTTTGCCATTTGAGTGTTGTAATCTTCTCTTTCTGTCAGTATTGAGTCACGAAATTCTTTTTGCAGCGCTGGAATTCGACTGACTTCTTCCTGAAGATCCTTTAACCATAATCGGTTTTCCAGTTGTTGATGCTGAAAAACTTGATGACCTGCCTGAGCTACCCGTTGCTCAAGTTGCTGATTAATGGCCTGATGACGAGCTTCCAGATCATCCTGGTTATCCGGATCCAGACCCAGCAGATCCTCAATAGCCGCGAGTTTTGTTTTAACTGTCTTTTCCTTAGACTTTTCTGTTACGGCAGCTGTTGAGGCAACTGCTCTGATGATTTCATCAATCCTCTCTATGATGAGTCTCTCTTGCTCATTGTCGGGCTGGGTATCATCCCAGTCATCAATGCCAAGTTCTGCTGCCAGTTGAGAGTTGCGAAATTTTGTGGCTTTCGCTCTGGCGACACGAACTTGTTGTTCCAGCTCCGGGATTTGATCGGCTTCCTGGCGAAGTTTATCGACCCATTTTTTCACGTGTTTCCAATCTTGAAAAAGCCATTCCAGCTGCTCGTCAATTAGCCTCTTGAGTTCTTGTGCTCTCTGCTTTTTCGCTACGCTGATATTGGCTATTTCACTTAAATACTGTAAGAAGTTTTTAAGCTCGCCGAGTTTGCCTGCTTTTAAACTCAGCCCCTCCAGCTTGTCTTCCATCTCAAGCAGCTGTCTGGTCATGTCGCCAAAGACTCGGGTAGCAAACCTGGCGTCGTCTCCAAAAGTATCGGCAGACAATTCCGTTGCAACGGGTATAACTTTCTGAACTTGTTGAACAAATTGCTCGCTGGTCAGAAGATCTCTCAGTAACGGTTTGAAGTTGAAGTGCTTTTCGAGTTGCACCTGTATCCAGATTGGCGTCATGACCGAGGAAGCGACTTTGATATGTGCTGGTGTGAATTCAAATTCATCTGCATTATCGGGATTAGCACTGGTCAATGCCTGCTGAAGCGCTTCATAGCGTGCAAGCATCAACAGTTTATTTTCTTTAAATTCAACACCGAAATAGGCAGCCAGATCCGTAGCAAACTCCTCAAGCATTGCCATCTGCCTGCTTCGGATGATGTACTGATAGCTTTTGAGCCTGTCTTTTTTAACCTTTACCCTGACTGCTGGAGCGGGGGTATCAGCGATATCTTCCTCTCTCAGGTTTAAGAGGCCTTGTACAAAAGCAATATCGGTCGGATTCTGCTTCTGACCCCGGAAAACAATAATCTCCCCCGGAGTCTGTGTCACTTCCAGTCTTGGATGACCATCAGGCACATAATAAGCCTCTGTTTCATCCTCAGCGTGTACAACATATCCGACAGGTTTCTGGTATGCCAAAAGTTCATTCAGAGCTTCCTGTTGTAAAATCTCTCCCAGAACATAAACCTGGGTATAGGCTGAGGTGGCTGCGGCTAAAAGAACCTCATCATTGATATAGAGCGATTTATCCAGCCGCTGCAGTTCAGGAGGCTGATCGCCTGAAGCGACGAGACGCATGAAGGTGCGCCGGTTCACTTCAACGTCGTCTACTTTAATGGAGGCAAGAACAGTGTACTTATCCGCTGCGCCAAGGCTTCCTGCTCTTTCACTGGCGGCTTTCAATACTCCGGCCAGTTGTTCGGGGTCGGCAATTTTTGTCAGAGGTTCTAAACGTTCGGTGTCGGCCAATTGAGCGCGAACGGCCCTGATTGAATTCCGGGATGTCATCCTGTCTCTGACTTCAATGATCAGTTCCTTTTCTGCAAGGTTATGGGTAAACCTGAAGATCCCCTCATTACCAACCTTCAGAACTTTGGTGTATTTCTGAGCAACGTCATTGTCACCTGTTTCAAACTGATCAACACTGGAAACACCACCCTCGATGCCAGAAAGAACGTCCGTGAAACCTTCAGAAGGAACGTTATAGCCTGCTCTGGCCTGAGTCTGATCAGGGTAGGTAGTTGTGAAGGATTTGGGTATGGGTTGCTGGTCATCACCTAAAGTTGGCTGAATCCTGACCTCGCTGTGGGTAAACTCTACATGTTTATTGTCGGAAATATCGACAGATTTTGTCTGCAGCCTGCGATCGGCCAGTGCCTGGGTAGCAATAATGAAAGAGCTGATTGCAACGGCCACTGCAAGGCTCAGCGCATTGGGGCGAGCATTTGTCATTCTACCACCTCAGAGCTAAGTATTTTCAGTACTGTGAAAATCGATTGCCACAAATTGCCACAACCAATGAGGAAGCGGCTTTTAATCGCTTGTTTGATTGGCTTCAGACTTTGCTGGCTCAGAAGTCGGGCTCAGAAGGAAAGGTGACACTTGACGTTAGCGTCTTAGCGGTCATTGCAGGTCGTTGCCTGTTGCCTGATTAATTCAACAGGACTTTTCCGCTTATGCGACTTTTCCTGCTTGCCCCACTTGTCATCAGTTTCGAGCTCGCCTGAGGTGGTCGATATAAAGCTTTATTGAGATGCGTTTCTCTTACCATGAACAGGCGCCTTCTTGTCATCGCCCTGTTGCCAATTGTAGAAGGTGCCCAGAGTGTAGGAGTAAGGAATACTTTCTGCATGGGAAAACGACCATTTAGGCACATTTTCCCTGAAGTATTTCTCCCAGCCATTCTCAAACAGTTTCATGGTGCGATCACGGCGTTCACGAAACTGCAGATAATTTTCATGTCGAGTCCAGCCGAACATCGTGTTGTTTGCTTTAACACGGTTTGCGTATTCTTCATCGGTTTCAGTGAAGCGTTGAGGAGAGGCAACAGCCGTACGTTGCAAATATTCATCGTGCGTTTCACCCACGCCCCGCCAGCGATTAATCTTGTCGAGACCTCGGCCCAAGGGTCCACCCAGCCATTGAGTGAGCATCTTGTTGTCGTTCATAAAGAAGTCGAAAGTGAGACTCGACGCCAGTGCAATTCCTAACGCTTGAACGTAGGTAATTCCGAATATAAGACCATGAGCGTATGCTCCAACAGTGGAAACCGGGCCCAGAACCAGACCGGCTGTGGCGGAGGCCAGCGTTTTCACTGTTTGTGGTGTTACCCTGTGCAGCAGGGGTACCTGAACCCCCTGTCCGGAACCTATGGATTTCACTATTTCGGGCACCAGACGGGAAATACTGCGATACATATGCGGGTTGGCATGGCACTGTCTGGTGAACAACCTGGAGCCGATTGTCAACAGTATGACTGAAGAAGCAGTCCTGCCATACGGCATGTACAGCCCGCCGAGCACTTCAGAGACTTTTTCAACTCCGCCGTGGTAGGCATATTGGCCGGTTCGGTCAAGATCAATACCGTAGTGTTCCAACCAGTGCTGAAAAGGTATGATCATTCTGTGCGTGTAATCACCCCTGTTAGTGAGATCCAGAATGTAGAGATCCACCGTGCTTAACAAGGACGCTTTGGCAGCTTTCCAGGCCCCAGTCACTGCCAGTAGTGGTTTGTAGCTGGTGTAGTACCAGGTGACAGCTTGTACCAGAGAGGCTGAAGGTTTGACCCAGTAATCCATTAGCTGGTACTCAACCGCAGCGGCGTGAGCCTGCATCAATACGCTATGGATAATCTTTATCAGGTCTGACTCAAACAGGTCAGCAGCATTGACGTAAGGTGTCAGGGTATCCTGAATATTGGCCAGATAGGCTGCCGTCCTGCGGCCATTTTCAAAGGCAATATCATCAAGTATGTAGTTGGCGACGACAGCGGTGGCATACTCTTTCATGCCGGCAACAGACTCTTTCATCGCTACCGGACCAGTTGCGATCGTGGGCACAGGTGTAAAGGCACTTTTCATAAATTCCTCAACACCCTTGTCGGACAGCATCCGGACAACCATTTTAAACTGATGCACATGGACGCCTTGTCTACAGCCAATGAAGTGTTCAAATTCGTTCCCTGTCAGATAACCATCAATACTTCTGCTGATCTTCATATAGTTCTCAAGTTCAACCTTGCTGATCAGACCCTCCCGTAGCAGAGCTATGATCTTGTTACCACTGACCGAATGGCTGGCGAAGTATTCCGAGAAGCCTTTCAAATTCTCTGTTTCGTACCCGAAGTGTTGAATGCCTGTTGAGCCTATGCGTTTAATGACATCGTCGTAATGTTGAGCCCCTGTTTCCATCTCATTCCTGGCTCTGAAAACCAGATACTCGAGTTCTTCCAGCGCATCCACAGGCTGATTTTCCAGAGGCTTGTAAAGGCTTACCGGGAAGTCCCTCTGCAAAATCCTGAAGACTTCCACAATCTGACTGGCCTGCTCAAACGTCAGTCTGTCTCCGACCAATGCCTGTAAGCGAATGGGTGCAAATTCATCGTCAAAATGGAAAGTTGTAAGGAAAGGTGTTCCGTACTCTATTGCTGCTTCTGTCAGGCCAAATGCAGCCTCCAGGGCTTGTTTTTTGAGAGGGTGCTGCTGCATGAATTCGAGGATAGCGTCCAAAACTTTTACTTGTCTCGGCGTGTGTTGGAAGGGAGCGCGATAATTATCGACGGCTTCCTGAGCAGTCTTCAGGTTTTCCGTCATTTTCTTAATGTCTGCTTTCCAGGCTTCTCTCTCAAATGTCAGACGGGCCTTTTCCTGAATCAGTTGCTGAATCTTGCAGCCATGACCATCATTACCACCCAGTTCTACCCTTTTGATTCTAAGGGCATTAACCCTTTTTCTGATGTCACTGGTGCCTGGTTTGAGACCCACGGCTTCTTCAGTGGTTTTAATATCCGCTTCATGAGCCTCCAGAACTTCCAAAGCTTTTGCTGCAGCGTCACTTTTCTTCTTCAGGACTGCATTCAGCGGTTCAATTTCGTTCTCAGTCTCCTCTCTACTATGATCCGGATTCTTCAACGCAATACTCTTTTGAAATTCTGCTAATGCCGCGTCCATACTTTCTCGGTCATGCTTATCCAGGAATTCCCTGACCTGAGGTTTGTTTCTCAGGGCATTAACCCGTTTTCTGTTCTCAGTAAAGTCTGGTTCAGGACCCTGGGCATCTTCAGTGGCTTTAATCTCTGCCTCATGAGCCTCCGGGGTTTTCAATGTTTCTGGTTCAGTGTCACTTTTTTGTTCCGGGGCTGTCTTCGGCAGTGCCATTTTGTTTTCAAGTCCGGTTTTAGCCTTTTGATCTGCGTCTCCGAAACGGTTAATCCCCTCCTTTTTAAGATCCAGATTCTCTTGTGCACTAATTTTTTGCAACAATGCAAATGCTGCGTCCTTAGCTTTTCTGTCATGCTCATGGAGGAATTCTTTGGCCTGAGAATATTTTTTCCTGGTTAAAGGCAGTTCACCCAATGCTTCATCGGCTGCATTGATTTCGTCCCAATCATGAGCCTCTGCAGAGGCGGAAATGGCAATAATGTAGTCAGCTTTTAGCGGTGATCCCGGGCCGCCTTTTATCCGGATGTTCAGAGCTTTTGCGACAGCTCCCAGTTGCTCAACGATTTCATCTCGTCTATCTGCACCTTGCTCCCCCATGAAATGTCTGATGTCGTCTACTCGTTCTTCAGGGGTTTGCTCATCACCCACAGGCAGACCCAGTTCGGTCTGAATATGTTTCATTGCCTGATTGAAAGCTCTGTCGTCTTCATCCGAGATGGGTTCAACGTCATCACGACTCACAAAAACGACTTGTTTGTGACCAATAGCATTCAGTTTGCGATTAACATCTGCCAGTTCACTTTCAGCTTCTTCCAGTCCTCGTCTGGCTTTAGCCAGACAACGATCAAGCACGAATCGGGGCTTGGAACCCTGAGGAGCCATTCGCCTGTCAAGCTCATCTTCAATGGCGGCGATACGTTCATCAATATCAGGCTGGCCCGCTACAATGACGTCTTTGTCCAGCTGTTGGAGTTTTGCATCAATCAGACTGTTTTGGTCGGCTATAGTGGCATCATCCTGATAGTCTTCAATGTTAAGTCGATGAGCAATTCTGTTGTTATAGACTCTCTTGATAGATTCATCATTTTTATCTTTAACGGCTGTGTTTACTTTATTCCGTACTACCTTAATTCTGCGTCTCAGATCATACTGATGGTCAGACAGGCTGGCACCTGCAGCAAACTTTACCTCTAGAATACTGGCCAGTTTAGTTGTCAAAGTTCTGCCTCTTTCTTTAGCGGCAGGGTTTTCATAAGGATCGATATTTAGCTCATCCTCCACAGTGGCAAGATATTCTGCCTGTTTTTCTCTGGCTCGTTGCTGCGATTCTTCGACTTTAAAGGTAAGACGCTCACGAAACCTGCCGAGTCTGATATCCCTCTCTGCCGGATCCTCCTGAGCAGTGCTGTCAGCTTCCCAAAACAGGATCTTGTCCATCTCGTCCAGCTCATAGGGCGTGATATCACCACCATCATCAAGCCTTGTACGAAGCCTTTGAAGTCTTACTGCTTTGTCATCTCCTTCATTGATTTTGATGTTGAATAAACTTTCCAGGTTTTCCAGTACGATCAGGGCTTCTTCCTCTGAATGCTTTCTGGCTTCTCTGATGTATTTCTTGATGTCTTCAGAAATGACCATGCTATGGAAATACAAATCTTTTTCTTCACCGAGGCGCTTCTGCAAAGCCATTTTTAAAGCTCCCAGCTCTCTGATGACTTCAGGCCTGGCTTTGGAGGGGGGCGGTCTCCTGGTGTCGTCCAGTTGTTCTTTAGAATTTGTAGGACTGTAGGAACGGCCATGTATTCCTTCTATCAGCGTGTCGCGTTGTTCTATTGTGCTTTCTTCATCCATTGGAACGGGTAAATCTTTTGCCACAGCATCTTGCTTGACTTTGACGTCATCTTCTTGCGAACTGTATTTGGTATCGGGTTTTCGAATACTCCAAAGCAGCTTTTCCAGATATTCGTCGATTGCAGCATTCATTGACTGAAATCTGTTAAACAGTTGATCTTGTTCAACATTCATTTCATCAAGACGCTTTAATGCAGCATTCAGTGACTTAAATCTGTGAAACAGCCGCTTTTGTTGAGAGTCAATGTCTGCATTGCTATCAAAATCCTTAATGTTTAAATGTCTGGCAGTGGCTGCATTGAAGGCTTTGATTTCAGCTTCTTTTTTAGCATCTGTTCTGGCGCCCTGTTGCGGAAAAGAATGTTCCTGGTCGAGCGGAACTGTCGACTGCTTGAGGCACTGCTCAATGGCCTGATAAATGGCATATTGACGGCCTATCAGGTCATCATTGTTTTTCGGAGCCAGACCCAGCACTCTTTCAACGATACCCATTTTCTCAAGGAGCACCTCATGGTTCTGTTCTGCGTATTTATGAAATTGTCTTTGAATGAACTCAAAGTGGGCAGCCGGATCCTTTTCAGTGACCAGAAAAATACCAAGCCGTAATTCCAGGGCCGCCAGTATTTCTTTGGGAGAATCTCCCACAGGCGGATCCATTGAGTCCGTCAGCCTGAAGACTTCATCAATTTTTTTTCTGATCAGTCTGACTTGTTCTTTGAGTGGCTTGCTATCATCCCAGTCATCAATACCAAGATCGTCTGCCAGTTCAGCGTTGAATGCTTTTCTGGCATTTGCTCTGACAGCTGCGATATCTGCTCTGGTATCATGTACGCGTTGTTCCAGCTTTGGAATTCCTCTGACTTCCTGCTGAAGTTTCTGTGACTGGTTTTGCAGCCCTCTCATCAGGTTACGAACCTGTACAAACTCATCCTCAACTTGTTTCCTGCGTTGAAGTAGTCTGACTTTACTCTTTACATCATCAGAGACTCTGTTCCTTATGAGCATTAACTCTTTTTCAAGCTGAGTGAGTCTGACTTCTTTTACCTGCTGCTGCTCTTCCAGCTCGCTTTCTATCTTATTCAGCTGTCTGGCCATGTCGTCTGTGACTTTGAAAGCAAACTTTCTGTTGTCCTCAAAGACATCGGCCTGCGCTTCGTTGATACGGCTTATAATGGTTGTTACTTCCTGAATATTCTGAATAAAGAGCTGACTGGTCAGAAAATTTTTAATGGCGGGTTTGAAACTGAAGTGTTTTACGAGTTGACTGTGCATCCAGGTTGGCGTGGCCATTGACGAAGCCAATCTGATGTGTCCTGATGTGAATTCAAAGTTATCTGTTTTTTCCGGAGTAGCACTGCTTAATGCCTGCTGGAGAGATTCATAGTATGCAAGCGTAATCAGTTTTGCTCTGCCAGGCTCACTATTGAGCTGAACAGCTATCTCCTCCAGCAATGCCATTTGCCTGCTTCGAATGACGTACTGGTAACTTTTGACCTTATCTTTTTCTACCTGAGCTGTTGCCGGAGGAATGCTGTTGTCAGTGATGTCTTTTTGAAGGAGGTTATAGAGGCTTTCCACAAAAGCGATGTCAGTCGGATTCTGCTTCTGACTATGGAAAACAATAGCTTCCCCCGGAGCCTGTTTCACTTCCAGCTTTGGATAACCAGCGGGCACAGGATAAGCCTGTGAGTCATCCTCAATGTATACAACGTAGCCGATGGGTTTATGGTAGGACAACAGATCATTCAGGGCTTCCTGTTGTAAATCCTTCCCCAGAAGATGAACCTGGGTATAGGCAGATGTGGCGGCTGCGAAAAGAGCTTCATCATTGACAAAGAGCGATTGACCCAGGCGTTGCAGATCCGGGGGCTGATCGTCGGTTGCGATAAGACGCATGAAGGTACGCCCGTCAACTTTAACTTCGTCTACTTCAATAGTGGCAAGGGCAACGTAATTATCAACTTCGCCAAGGTTTCCTATACTTCCACTGACGCCTTTCAGTACTGCGGTTAGTAGTTCGGGGCTGGCAACTTTTGTTAAGGGTTCTAATGGTTGGGTGTCGCCTGATTGAGTTAAAATAGCTTCAATTAAATTCTGATCGGTCATTTCGTTTCTGACTTCAATGACCAGTTCCTTTTTGGCAAGGTTATGGGTAAACCTGAAGACCCCCTCATTACCTACCTTGAGGACTTTGGTGTATTTGCGGGCAACGTCATTCTCGTCTGTTTCAAACAGATCAACACTGGAAACACCTCCCTCGATGCCAGAAAGAACGTCCGTGAAGCCTTGAGAAGGAACCTCGTAGCCTGCTCTGGTTTGAGTCAGATAAGTGTAGGTGGTTGTGAAGGATTTGGGTATGGGTTGTCGGTCATCACCTAAGGTTGGCTGAACCATGACCTCGCTCTGGGTATACTCTACGTGTACACTGTCCAGAATATCGACAGACTTTATTAGCAGCCTGCGATCACCCAGTGCCTGGCTGGCAATGATGGAAGAGCTGATTGCAACGGCCACAGCCAGGCTTAATACATTGAGGCGAGCACTTGTCATTCTACTACCTCAGAGCTAAGTATTTTTAGCACTGTGAAAAGTGACTGGCACAACAGGTGGGGAAGCGGCTGCTAATCCCTTATGGCTGTCAATCGCTTATTTTCTGTTCATCGCCCTGTTGCAAATTGTAGAAGGCACCCAGAGTGTAGGAGTAAGGAATACTTTCTGCATGGGAAAACGACCATTTAGGCACATTTTTCTTGAAGTAATTCTCCCAGCCATTCTCAAACAGTTTCATGGTACGATCACGACGTTCACGGAACTGCAGGTAATTTTCGTGTCGAGTCCAGCCATGCATCATGTCATTTTCTTTAACACGGTTTGCGTACTCTTCATCGTTTTCACTGAAACCTTGAGGTGAGGCAATAGCCGTACGTTTCAAATATTCAGCGTCCGTTTCACCCACGCCCCGCCAGCGGTTAATCTTGTCGAGACCTCGGCCCAGAGGTCCACCCAGCCATTGAGTAAGCATCCTGTTGTCGTTCATGAAGAAGTCAAAAGTGAGACTCGACGCCAGAGCAAAGCCGAATGCCTGAGCATAGGTGAACCAGGAGACAAGACCATGAGCGTATGCTCCGACAGTGGCTACCGGACCCAGCACCAGACCGGCAGTAGCCGAGGCCAGAGTTTTCACTTTTTGTGGTGTCAGACTGTGCAGCAGCGGTACCTGAACCCCTTGTCCGGAACCCATGGATTTCATTATTTCCGGTACCAGACGGGAAATGCTGCGATACCTGTGCGGGCTGGCGTTGTATTGTCTGGCAAACAGCATGGAGCCGGTTTTCAGCAGAATGACTGAGGAAGCCGCCTTGCCCAATGGCATGGCCAGCCGCCCGGCCGCTTCAGAGAATTTTTCAATTCCGCTGTGGTAGGCATATTGCCCGGTTCGATCAGGATCAACACCGTAAAGTTCCAACCAGTGCTGAAAAGGTGTGAGCATTCTGTGGGCGTAATCACCCCTGTTGGTCAGATCCAGAAGATAGAGTAACAACATGTTTGAGAAGGACAGCTCGGCAGCCTGCCATACGTCATGGGTCACCAATAGTGGCTTGTGGCTGGAGTAGTACCAGGTCACAGCCTGTACCAGAAAGGCTGAAGGTTTGAGCCAGTAATCATTGAGCTGTTGCTCGACCGCTGTGGCATGAGCCTGTAACAATGTGCCATGAATGGCTTTGATCAGTTCTGATTCAGATATTCCGGCAGCATGGGCGTAAGGTGTCAGGGTATCCTGAACATTGGCCAGAAATGCTGCCGTCCTGCGGCTGTTTTCAAAGGCAATATCATCAAGCACGTAGTTGGTGATGACAGCAGCGGCATACTCTTTCATGCCGACAACCGACTCTTTCATAGCGGCCGGGCCAGTTGCAGTCACGGACGCTGGTGTAAAGGCACTCAGCATGAATTTCTCAGCACCCTGGTCGGACAGCATCCGGACAGCGGCTTTGAAGTGAGGCACATTGACGCCGTGTCTGTAGCCAAGGAAATGTTCAAATTCGTCCACTGTCTGATAACCATCGACATCTCTGACGACCTTTATGTAGTTCTCAAGTTCAGCCTTGCTGATCAGACCTTCATGTAGCAAAGTGATTATCTTGTTGCCACTGGCAGAATGGCTAGCGAAGTATTCCGGGAAGCTTTTCAGATCCTCCGGTTCAGGATCTTCGCTGTGAATACCTGCTAAGCCTATACCGTGAATTTCGTTGTCGTATTCTTGTGCCCCATTTCCTGTCTCATCCCATGCCCGGTGCGCCAGAGAGTTGACTTCTTTGATGGCATTCCGGGGTTGCTCGAGAGTGGGGGCTGGGAAGCTTGTCGTCTTCAGTCTCTTGAAAATTTCTACAATCCGGCTGGCCTGTTTAAACGTCAGTTTGTCTCCGACCCCTGCCTGCAAGCGAATCGGTGCAAACTCATCGTCAAAATCGAAAGTGACAAGGCCAGGTAATGCCTTACCGCTTTCTTTTGCTGCTTTTCTCAGGCCAATAGCGGCTTCCAGAGCCTGTTTTATGAGAGGGTGCTGCTGTGTGAGTTTGTGAATGTCCTTCAGAACTTTTGCCTGTTCCAGCGTGAACTGGAAGGGACCGCCGTCACTTTCGATGGCTTTCTCTGTCGCCATCAGGACTCCTTTCATTCTCTCAATATCTGCTTTCCTGGTTTCAATCTCGTCCTCCAGACGGGCCTGTTCCCGCTCTGGGAGGGTTTGCACTTTACCAGACAGATTCAACTCGCTCTGAAGTGCCTTAATGCTTCGTATACTGTCATTGTCGTCATTATTGTTACTAAGCCTGTTTAGTCTGCAATGAACATCTGCCAGCTCGCTTTCGGCTTTTGCTATCATTCGTCTGGCTCTGCCTGCATCACTGTCAAGAATGTATCGGGGTTTAGGTCCCAGACGAGCCACTTGCCTGTCAAGCTCTTCATCAATGGCTGCCAGACGCTCATTAACGTCAGGCTGACCGGCTTTGAAAACTTCTTCATCCAGCTGTTGGAGCTTTGCTCTAATTAAACGGTTCTGGTCGTCGATGCTGGCATCATCCTCATAATCTATAACCTTGAGTTGATGTGCAATGTTATTGTTCCAGGCTCTCCTGGCATCTTCATCTTCATGGACTTCAAGCAGTTCATCCCGTAATTCCTGAATTCTGCCTCCCAGAGCATACTGCCGGTCAGTCAGTTGTGCATCGTCTTCAAATCCTATATTCAGATCACTGGCCAGTTTGTCTGTTAAACTTTTGCCTCTCCCTCTGGCAGCAGGGTTTTCATAAGGGGCGATATTTAACTGGTCCTCCAGAACGATAAGATGACCTGCCTGTCGTATTCTGGCCCGCTGATCCGGTTCTTCAACAATATACCTGAGGCGATGACGAATGCTGTTGAGCTTGATTTTTATCTCTTCTGGATTCCCCTCCAGATCTCTCCAGCCTGGCCCGCCAGCTTCCCAGAGTATCCTGCGCATTTCATCCAGCTCAAAATTTGCAACATGACGGGCATCAAGTCTTGCAAGAAGCCTTTCCAGTCTTGCAGCTTTGTTCTCACCTGCATTGACTTTGATGTTGAGTAATATTTCCAGGCCGTGCAGTGCGTTCAGGGCCTCTTCCTCTGACCGCTTTCTGGCTTCTCTGATGCGTAGATCCATTTTTTTAGAAAGGGACTGACGAAGGTCATAGATATTCTCCTTTTCTCTGCAATGGAAATAACTCTTTCCCTCCAGACCTGTTAACGTGGCAAGAAGTCTCCCCAATACTTCAGGCATGACTTTGGGATGGCCTGGTGTTTTGATGTCTTCCAGTTCTGTTTCCAGCTCTGAAAGCTCGAAGAGCTTGTCATTTACCATTGATTCCAGGCTGGCACGGTCCTCCAGAAAGGGGTCTTCACCCGGACTGATCCCAAGGAGCCTGACCGAGAATAGCGCAACCAGACCAACAGAAGTTTTCCCAAATCTTAAAATGAGCAAAAAATATCCAATTATTAGTGGGATTTTGCTCATTTTTGCATATTTATGCCTTCTCACAGCCTCTATGCTGCCTTTTTAGCCTCTTTCAAATCTTCAAGACGGATTGACCTCGTGGAAGCCGCTTTTACAAATTTTTTGATATTATGCGCAGTGCATACCAGTGAAAATTCCGCTGAAACTTTTTCTTTGCCGCGGAGACTGAACCCTCGGAAACCAGATTCTTTTATCTGTCCAAATGGTGGCTCCGCAATAACTTTACGACGCTCATATATGGCTTTCGCACCGGCTGTCTCCATTTTCTTATTCATAGCCTGACGTGCTTTTTCAAACTTATCGGTACGGATAACCCTGCCAGCCTCTTTCTTTGAATCACTGCAATTCCGACGATAAGGGCATTCCCTGCATACCGTCTTGTTTGCCCGGTAGCTTTTTCTTTTGCTTTTGCTGGCCGGGTTCGTTACCAGCTTTTCCCCTGCCGGACAGATAAATACATCAGCTTCGGAATCATACGCAAAATCCGCTTTGACAAACTTCCTGTCAGAGCTTTCAAGGTCGTCAGCGGCAGGCTTCTCCGCCTTGTCGGTTGCGATATAGGCATCAATCTCATGTCGCTCGACTGTATGTAAGTTTGACCCTGAAAAGTAACCATTATCCATACTCCACTTATCTACAGCCGCGCCATCAGTGGCTCCTGATAATGCCCTCAGCGCCGGCTCCACTTCCTGTACATCGTTGGCGTGTTGGCTGACATGCTGGCCAACAATGATCTGGTTATCGGAATCAACTGTAATTTGAGCATTGTAGCTGTACTCACAATACCCCTTCTTGCTCATCACGCGGGCATCGTGATCTGCAAAACTGATCTGCTTTTTGTCGTCTATTGGTTTGTCTGGATTTAAAGCTTTTTCACGTTCTTCAAGTGCTTTCTTGGCCTCTTTGATTTTTTTCAGGCGCTCTTCTTTAAACTGGAGGTCTTCAGGAATGCTGTAACCATTGGTTGCTTTGTAGGCGTCATCTTCTTCCTGATCACACTGACTGGCTTTTTTGATCAGCTCATCCACTTCGGCACTGAGTTCTGCCTCTTTCGCTTTGAGCCTCCCGTAGCTCATGGCCTTGTGTTTTGAGCTGTTGGCTTTGAACTTGGAGCCGTCCAGGCTGATATGACCCAGTGATGCCATTTTGAGTTCAATGGCCAGTTTGACTGACTGTTTGAAGCAGTCATGGAAAAACGACAGATTATCCTTACGAAAGTCACCAAGAACCCTGAAATTCGGGCAGTTCATTTGTGAGATATACATGAACGCCAAGTCTTGTCGACACCGTCGCTCAATCTCACGGGAACTGAAAACACCATGGCTGTATGCGTAGATCAGAATAGCGACAATGAGCTTTGGAGGGTATGCGTGCTGACCAAGGTGGTGATATTTTTTTTCGACTTCAGACGTATTAATGTTCTGAAAAATGCTTTCATAAATAAAACAATCATGATCTTTGGGA
The DNA here is from genome assembly GCF_049275935.1 of Endozoicomonas sp. ALC020. Taxonomy (NCBI): domain Bacteria; kingdom Pseudomonadati; phylum Pseudomonadota; class Gammaproteobacteria; order Oceanospirillales; family Endozoicomonadaceae; genus Endozoicomonas; species Endozoicomonas sp. ALC020. The sequence goes on along the minus strand of NZ_CP184830.1, from coordinate 6,889,502 downwards.
AGCAAATCGAAAACGTTGGTTGGGAACAGCAGATGCTGATCAAACTCAACAGGACTGTCCTTAAACTTTGGTGGTGGTGACATTTGGCATAATCAGAGTTGGTTTAAGGCTTATCATAACAGATAAGCCTATTCTCGGTCAGGCTCCAAGGACCTCTGCCAGAGCGTCTTTTCTGGCCCTGGTGTAAAAAGCTTCCCTATCGAGCAGGTTTCTCATTGCGTTAAGTTGTTCGCGCAGACTTTCTTCCTGAGCACTCATTGCCTTAAGTTGCTGACGCAGAGTTTCTCCCTGAACATTCATTGTCTTAAGTTTTTGAATCAGGCGTTCTTGTTGAACTTCAACATCTGCATCGCTATCGAAATCCTGAATGTTTAAATACCTGGCAACGGTTGCACAGAGGGCTTTGATGTCAGCGTCATTTTCAGACTCTGTAATGCTGCTCACTTGCGTGTCCATTTTGTTTTCAGGGACCAGACCAAGCTGACCTTCAAAAAAGATAGCCAGTTTATGCTGGGCTGGCCCATGGATTAGTCCTTCATTTTGATGCAGGTATCGTTGGATACGCTGATAGCGTAAATCCAGATCGTTTTCATTGTCAGGAGTGATTTCGAGTGTGTTCTCAAGATCCGTCAGTATTTCTTTTATAGCTTTTTTCCGAGACTTTCCTGTTGCAGGAACCGGTCGCATTTTCTTTCTGATGAGCCTGGCTTTTTCTTCGGGGGGTTGGATATCGTTCCAGTCATCAATACCAGGCTCTGCTGCCATTGCGCGAAGCAATTTTTTGTTTGGCTTACGTATTTCGGGTTGTTTTGCCCTAAGCTCCTCCAGTTTGTTGTAAATTTCAAGCAGCTGTCTGTCCTTGTTGTTCATGACTTCGGAAGTAAACTCTTCGTATTCCTCGGGAATCCTTGTTCGATTGATATCGGCGAGAAAGGTTGTGATCTCCTGAATTTTCTCAACAAAGTGCGGATTATTCAGAAGATTTCTGAGTCTGGGTTTGAAGCGGAAGTGTTTTGCGAGTTGAATTTGCAGCCAGCTTGGCGTGGTGACCGAGGCAGCGACTCTGATATGTCCTAATGTCAATTCAAATTCATCTGCCTTGTCTGGAGTAGCAATGATCAATGCCTGCAGAAGAGATTCATAGTACGCAAGCATCTCCGGTTGATATGCATCAAATTTAATATCCTGATATGCAGCTAATTCCTCCAGCATTTGCATCTGCCTGCTTCGAATGGAGTACTGGTAGCTTCTGAGCTTGTCTTTTTTAACCAGTGTTGTTATCGCAGGATCGGGGTCATCGCCGAGATATTTCTCCCAGGTGTAAAAGAGAGTTTCCGCAAGAGCTATGTCGGCTGGATTCTGTTTCTGACCACGGAAAACAATCATCTTTTCCGAAATCTCAGCCACTTCCAGTGTTGGATAAAGTTCAGGTACATGATATGCCTGAGTGTCATCCTCAACGTATACAACATAGCCGACGGGTTTATGATCAAACAACAGATCCTGCAGGACCTGCTGTTGTATATCTCCCCCCAGAACATGAACCTGGGTATAGGCAGAGGTGGCTGCTGCAAAAAGCGCCTCATCATTGACAAAGAGCGATTGTCCCAGGCGTTTAAGTTCAGGAGGCTGATCGCCTGCAGCAATAAGACGCATGAAGGTGCGCCCGTTTACTGCAACCTTTTTTACTTCAACGGTGGCAAGGGCAACATAGTGATCAGCTTCGCCAAGACTTCCTGCTCTTTCGTTGGCACCTTTGAGCACTCCGGCCAGTTGTTCGGGATTGGCAATATTTGTAAAAGGGTCTAATGGTTGAATGTCACCTGATTGAGCACGAACAGCCGCAATTGAATTCTGATCGGTCATTCCTTTTCTGACTTCAATGACCAGTTTATCCTCTGCAAGGTTATGGGAGAACCTGAAGACACCCTCATCGCCGACCTTGAGAACTTTGGTGTACTTCTGAGCAACGTCATTCTCGCCGGTTGCAAACAGGTCAACGCTGGTAACGCCACCCTCGATGCCAGAAAGAATGTCTGTGAAGCCTTCAGAAGGTACGTCGAAGCCCGCTCTGACTTCTGTCTGATCAGGGTAGGTGGTGGTAAAGGATTTGGGAATGGGCTGCTGGTCATCACCTGGAGTTGGCTGAACCAGGACCTCACTCTGGATAAACTCCACATGTTCACTGCCCGAAATATCCACAGATCTTGTCTGCAGCCTGCGATCGGCCAGTGTCTGTGTACTAACGATGGAAGAGCTGATTGCAACGGCCACTGTAAGGCTTAATGCATTGGGGCGAGCATTTGTCATTCTAAAACCATAGAGCTGAGTATTTTTATTACCGTGAAGAGTGATTGTCACACCCGGCGGGTTTTAATTAAGTGAGTCTGCTGAGGCAGCAGGTAGAAAGCTTGATTGAGGGGCATTTGTCTTTTCACCAGCAGGTGCTTTCTTATTATTGCCCTGTTGCCAGTCGTAGAAGGTTCCGAGAGTGTAAATGTAAGGAATACTTTCTGCATGGGAGAATGACCATTTGGGCAAATTTTCCCTGAAGTATTTCTCCCAGCCATTCTCAAACAGTTTCATGGTGCGATCCCGGCGTTCACGGAACTGCAGGTAATTTTCATGTCGAGTCCAGCCATACAGGGTGTTATTTGCTTTAACGAGGTTTGCATAGGCTTCATCGGTTTCATCGGAGTGTTGGGGTCTGGCAATAGTCGTACGTTTCACATAGTCGTCTGTCGTTTCCCCAACGCCTGTCCAGCGATTAATCTTGTCAAGACTGCGGCCCAGAGGACCACCCAGCCATTGAGTGAGCATCTTGTTGTCGTTCATAAAGAAGTCGAAAGTGAGGCTCGACGCCAGAGCGAATCCGAAGCTCTGAGCGTAGGTAAACCCGGATATCAGACCCTGGGCGTATGCTCCGACAGTGGCTACCGGACCCAGCACCAGACTGGCTGTGACAGAGGCCAGAGTTTTCACTTTTTGTGGTGTCACCCTGTGCAGCAGCGGCACCTGAACTCCCTGTCCTGAACCCATGGATTTCACTATTTCCGGCACCAGACGGGAAATGCTGCGATACATTTGAGGATTAGCGCTGTGCTGCCGGGCAAATAACATAGAGCCGGTTCTCAGCAGAATGACTGAGGAAGCGGCCTTGCCCAATGGCATGGCCAGCCCGCCCACTTCAGAGATTTGTTCAATGCCACTGTGATAGGCATATTGGCCGGTTCGCTCAGGATCAATGCCGTAATGTTGCAACCAGCGCTGGAAAGGTATGAGCATTCTGTGCAGGTAATCACCCCGGTTGGTCAGATCCAGAAGGTAGAGGTACGACATACCTGAGAGAGACAGTTTGGCAGCATTCCGGCTGTCAGTGGTGGTCAGCAGCGGTTTGTAGCTGGAGTAGTACCAGGTGACAGCCTGTACCAGGGAGGCAGAAGGTTTGACCCAGAAATCCGACAGTTGCCGTTCAACTGCGGCGGCATGAGCCTGCTTCAACGTACCATGGACCACCTTGATCAGGTCTGATTCAGACAGGCCAGCAGCATTGGCATAAGGTGTCAGGGTGTCCTGAACATTGGTCAGGAATGCTGCCGTCCTGCGGCCGTTGTCAAAGGCAATATCATCAAGCACGTAATTGGCGATGACAGCAGCGGCGTATTCTTTCATGCCGGCAACAGATTCTTTCATACCCGCCGGACCAGTTGCTGTTATGCCCACAGGAGTAATGGCACTCTGCATGAATTTCTCAACCCCCTTGTCAGACAGCATCTGGACAACGGCTTTGAAGTGGGGCACATTGACGCCGTGTTTGTAGCCAAGGAAGTGTTCAAATTCAGCCACTGTCGGATAACCTTCGACAAATCTGACGGCTTTTATATAGTTCTCAAGTTCAACTTTACTGATCAGACCTTCCTGCAGCAGGGCTATGATCTTGTTGCCACTGGCAGAACGGGTATTGAGGTATTCCGAGAAGCCTTTCAGGTCCCCTGATTCATGTTGGACATAGTGACTATCTGCTGAGCCCATGTCACGAATTTCTTCGTCGTATTCCTGTGCTCCTGTTTCTATCTCTTGCCTGGACAATTGCACAAGCCTGTGGACTTCTTCCAGGACATTCAGGGTCCGATATCCTGCAGGCTCGTCAGGGCTTTGCGGAAAGCTGGTTTTCAGATTCCTGAAGACCTCCACAATCTGGCGGGTCTCATCAAAGGTCAGAGCGTCTCCGGCCATTGCCTGCAAACGAATGGGTGCAAATTCATCGTCAAAATCGAAAGCCGTAAGGAGTGGCATTGGTTTACCGCTCAGGGTTGTTGCCTCTGCCAGAACCATTGCAGCTTCCAGGGCTTGTTTTTTGAGAGGGTTTTGCGTGAATCTTTGGATAGCGTCCAGAACTTTTACCTGTTCCGGCGTGTATTGAAAGGGCCTGTCATCATTGTTGACGGCTTCTTCGGCAGCCTCCAGGACTTTTTTCAGTCTCTCTATGTCTGCTTTCCTAACTTTAATCTCAGCTTTCAGACGACCATGACGGACCAGTTCCTGAATCGGTTGTCGGATCCTGCGGTCGTTAACGCCCAGTTGTCTCTGTGTGTTTCTGAGGGCATTAATCCGTTGTTCATGGGTGTCAGAGGCGTCTGGTTTTAGACCCAGGGCTTCTTCAGTGGCGTCAAGAGTTGCTTTATGATGATCTGCCAGAGCTTTTTCTGCTTCTGATACAACTTCTCTTTTCTGATCCAGGGCTGAACTCAGCAGATCCCACTCGAGCTTATTTGAGCCTGTCGATTGCTCATTAATGTTTTCAGATTCGAACATCTCCGGTTCTTTAGGAACGGTATTTGCTCGCGCAAAAATCTCCTGCTCTTTACGAACCAGATTCTTTCGCGCAACAGCTTCTTCAGTGATTGCCTCGGCTAAATCCTTACTTTTCCTGTCGTGCTCACGCAGGAATTCTGTGACCTGGGCGAACTTTTTCCCGGTTAAAGGCAATCCATCCCGCGCTTCATCGATTTCATCGGTTGTGTCCCGGCCATGACTATCTGAATTGTATTCAATAGACATAATGCATTCACCTTCTCCCACTGATTCGGGGTTGGGATGCATCTGGATGTTCAGATGGGTTCTGACTCTCAGTTCCTTCAGGACTTCATCTCGTATTTCTGCACTCTGTTCCAGCAGGAAATTCATGATCATGAGTAATCGATCTGCATCGGTTTGCTCGTCACCTGCAGGCAGACCCAGCTCAATCTGAATCTTTTTTACCGGCTGATTGTCAGCCGGGTCATCTTCATCCGAGGGATGTTGGAGGTCTGCAGGGCTCTGTGCAGATAGCCAGTGTTTGCGACCCATAGCATCCAGTTTGCGATGAGCTGTCTCCAGCTCACTTTCGGCTGCTTTCAGTGCTCGCCTGGCTCCGGCTACTTCACGATCAAGAACGTATCGGGGCTTGGGCCCCAGGCGGGCCATTTGCCTGTCAAGCTCATCCTCAATGGCGGAGATACGCTCATTAACATCAGGTTGACCCGCTTTGAACACTTCTTCATCCAGCCATTGAAGTTTTGCATTAATCAGACCGTTCTGGTCGTCGATACTTTCATGCTCTTTATAGCCCCAGATGTTGAGTTGATGAGCTATTTGATTGTTCCTGATTCTCTTCACAGCTTCATCGTCACAGACTTCGTTGACTTCATCCCGAATTGCCTGAATTCTGGCTGTTAGAGCATCCTTCAGGTCAGACAGGCTGATGTCGTGTTCAAACTTTACCTGCAGAACACTGGCCAGTTCAGTAGTGAAAACCTTGCCCCTTTCTCTGGCAGCAATGTATACAGAAGGGTATATCTGCAGATTGTCCTCCAGGGCCGCAAGCAAACGATTTTGTTGTTCCCTGGCACGCTGATCCACTTCTTCGACTTTATAGGTCAGACGCCTGTCAAGTAGATCAAGCCATTCTTGCCTTCCTTCTTTCTCATCAGCAAGGGTAATACTTTGGTGAGGGCTCTCGACCACGGGTTTGAAGTTCTTCATCATCACCAATGTGTCGTCTTGACAGAGAATGTTAACGATCTCATCCAGCATCTGTTTTGAGACGTCATCGCCACCAAGTCTTGCACGAACCCTGACAAGTCTTGCTACTCTGCCATCATCTTCATTGACATTGATGTCGAAAACTTGTTCTACGGCTGCCAGTAGACTCAGAGCCTCTTCCTCTGCCCGCTGTCTGGCGTCTGCGATCTGTGACTTGATGTCGTCAGAAATGGCCCGGCGGCGTTGATACTGATCCTGCTCTTCACTGGGGGGATTCATCTCCAGGGCTTTTTCCACGGCAAGCAGCTTTCCAAGCACCACAGGCGTGGCTTTGGGGTGGCCTGGTGTTCTGATGTCATCCAGTTCTTTTTCCAGATCTCTAAGCCTGAAGAGTTTGGAGCGTATTGTTAACTCCAGGCCGGCGCGATCTTTCAGTGTCTTGTCTTCAGTCAGATCAACACCAGGAACCGCTGCTAGAGCATTTTTTCTGGCCATGGTATAGGAATTCTCTGAATCCTGTTCCAAGGCCATTATATAAAGTTGTTGACGCTGCCGTTGCAGTTGAGCCTCCATTGTATCAAGCCGTTGAATCAGGCGTTCGTGTTGAGCGTCTTTATCTGTATTGCTATCAAAATTCTCAATGTTTAAATGTGCGGCAATGATTGCATAGCGGGCTTTTATTTCAGCGTCTTTTCCAGTCTCTTTGCTGGTGCTCCCTGGCTGCGGGTGCTGTTGAAGGAACTGATGGCGGGCATCCGGATTGTTTTCATTGTTTGGGGTAATACCGTGTTCGCTTTCAATGGCTACCAGTTTTGCTTTTACGGCGTCTTCGTCGGGTGTTGCGGCTAAGAACGGGTTGACTTCAGCAATTCTTTCTCTGATCAGCCTGGCTTGTTCTTCGGGTGGCTGGGCATCATCCCAGTCATCAATACCAAGCTCTGCTGCCAGTTGCGCGTTGCGAGCTTTTATGGCATCTGCTCTGGCATCTTGAACGAGTTGTTCCAGTTCTGGAGTTTGTTTGGCTTCCTGTTGTTGATCCTGGAAGGGTTGTTGAACAATCTCGGTTGTCTGCTGCTTCAGGTGCTGCGCAATGGCTTGGTGACGGGCATTAAGGTCATCTTTATTTTCCGGAACCAGACCGAGATAATTCTCAAAGATAGTCAGCCTTTCCAATACTTCCTGCTCGGGTCGTATAATGTTTTGTTGCAGCCGTTGTTGAATGAACAGAAGGGTGCGCGGATTGATTTTATTGACCGGAGCAATGCCTCGCCAGCCACCAATAGCCGTTGGTTCTGCGGCTAGAGTTTCTTCATCAGGCTGCCCTGTTGCGGCCATCGATCTGTAAATTTCATTAATTATCTTTTGTATGAGTGTGAATTGTTCGTCCAGTGGCAGGGTATCATCCCAGTCATCAATACCCAGCTTGGCTGCTGTATAAGCGTAGTGAGTTTTTCTGGCAATTTTCCTGACGGTAAGAAGTATCCTTTCCAGGTCGGGAACCTGATCGGCTTGCTGCTGAAGTTTCTGTAACCGGTTTTTCAGTTCTGCGTGCTGCTCAAAGTTTTCCAGAAGCCTCTCGTGACGAGCTTTCAGGTCATCTTCTTTATCCGGGACAATGCCCAGCTGAGCTTCCAGGGCCGCCAGCTCATCTTCATTGACCAAAATAAAGCAATCCTTGTTTCCAATGCCTGCCGTTTTTGCTTTTACAGTTTCTTCATCAGACTGTTCGGTAACCGATGGTTTTATTTCCTGAATTTTATTTCTGATGAGTCTGGCCTGTTCTTCGAGTGGCAGGGCATCATCCCAGTCATCAATACCAAGCTCTGCTGCCAGTTGAGCGTTGCGGGCTTTTATGGCACCTGCTCTGGTATCCCGAACGAGTTGTTCCAGCTCTGGAGTTTGTCTGGCTTCCTGTTGTTGATCCTGGAAGGGTTGTTGAACGATTTCGGTCGCCTGCTGCCTCAGGTGCCGATGAATGGCTTGGTGTCGGGCATTAAGGTCATCTTTGTTTTCCGGAACCAGACCGAGATAATTCTCAAAGATAGTCAGCCTTTCCGATACTTCCTGCTCGGGTCGTATAATGTTTTGTTGCAGCCGTTTTTGAATGAACAGAAGGGTGCGCGGATTGATTTTATTGACCGGAGCAATGCCTCGCCAGCTAGCAATGGCCGTTGGTTCTGCTGTTAGAGTTTCTTCATCAGGCTGTTCTGTTGCGGCCATCGATCTGTATATTTCATTAATTTTCTTTTCTATGAGTGTGAATTGTTCGTTGAGTGGCAGGGTATCATCCCAGTTGTCAATACCAAGCTCTGCAGCCATTTGAGCGTTAATCGCTTTTGTGGGCTCTGTTCTGATAATATGAACTTTTGTTTCCAGATTCGGGACTTGTCGAACTTCCAGCAGACGTTTCAGCTTCAGATTTTCCAGATCTTCCAGTTCGACATGAAGCTTTGCAAGCTTATCCTCAATTTTCCGATACTGGCATTGTGCTTTCAGTTTTTCCTTTCGACTGACATGGACTTGCTCCAAAGTGTCCTTTAAGTTGTTTCGAATTCCGAGGAGTTTATTTTCTTCTTCCTGCAGCTTGTCCAGTTTCTTTAACAGCTGTTTGGCCATGTCTCCTATGACTTGGGCAGCAAACTTTTTGTCCTTCTCAAGAGGACCCGTCTGCGCATAGTTTATATCGTTGAAAAAGGGTATAAGATTCTGAAGATTCTGAACAAAATGCAGGTTAATCAGAAGATTTCTAAATGCGGGTCTGAAGCCGAAGTGCTCTAACAGTTGAGTTTGCATCCAGGGCGGCGTGATAACCCCCGAAGCAACTCTGATGTGTTCCATTGTGAATTCAAATTTACTGAGATCCGTCGAGCGAGCTGCACCAGCACTCGCTAATGCCTGCTGGAGATATTCGTAGTCAACAAGCGCACGCATTGCCAGTTTATCTTCGTTTGTGAGCGTCATCGGTTGATCTTCGTGAACTTCAGCCTCGTGCCGCGCAACAAACTCTTCCAGTATTGTCATTTGCCTGCTTCGAATGACGTACCGGTAGCTTTTGATATCATGTCTTACTACTTTTGCTGCCACTGCAGGGACGAGGGCGAGGTCATTAGCCTTAGCTTCTTTCCAGAGGTTATAGAGGCTTTCTACAAAAGCGATATCATCCGGTTTCGGCATCTGACCATGAAAAACGATGACCTCTCCCGGTGCTTCTGTAACTTCCAGCTTTGGATAACCCGCAGGCACGGGATAAACCTTTGCATCATCGTCGGCGTGTACAACATAGCCGACGGGTTTGCTGTGTGCCAAGAGTTCATTAAGCGCCTGTTGTTGTAAATCCTTTCCCGCGACATGAACCTGGTAATAGGCTGAGGTGGCTGCTGCCAGGAGGGCATCGTCGTTGATAAAGAGTGATTGATCCAGCCGCTGTAATTCAGGGGGGTGATCGCCCGAAGCGATAAGACGCATGAAGGTACGTCCGTTCACTGCAACTTTTTCTACCTCAATGGTTGCAAGGGCAACATAGTGATTGCTTGCGCCCAGGTTTCCTGTTCTCTCATAGACAGCTTCCAGTAATCCAACCAGTCCTAAGGGGGCGGCGCTTTTCGTCAAGGGTTCTAATGCTTCAGCATCATCTACCCAATGATATGCACTAACAGCATCAACTGAATCCTGATCGGTCATTCCGGCCCTGACTTCAATGACCAGTTCCGTTTCTTCAAGGTTATGGGTGAACCTGAAGACTCCCTCATTACCTACCTTCAGGATTTTGGTGTATTTCTGAGCAACGTTATTCTCGTCAGTTTCAAACAGATCAACAATGGAAGCGTCGCCATTTAGACCAGAAAGAATTTGTGTAAATGTTAACGAAGGACGGTCAGGGTTTATGCTTATTCTGTCTACAGCAGGGTAGGTGGTCGTAACGGACTTGGGTATTGGCTGCTTGTCATGACCTAAAGTCGGCCGAACCATGATTTCACTATTGGTAAACTCCTTATGCCCATTGACCAGAATATCGATAGATCTGGTCTGCAGCTTCCGATCGGCCAGTGCCTGTGTGCCAATGATGGAAGAGCTTATTACAGCGATTACAGCAAGGCTTAATGCATTGGGGCAAGCATTTGTCATTCGACTACCTCAGGGCTGGTAGATTGATTACCGTGAAAAGTGATTTTCACAGCAGGCAAAGAAGCAACTTAGAATAGACCATGGCTGGCAACCCATACCTTATCTCGCGTGTAAAATCAGTTTTTCACCTGGGGGTATGCATTCCCACGCAGAGCGTGGGAACGAGTTGTATGACTGTGGACTTTTTTATCATCGCCTCGTCGCCATTCGTAGAAAGTTCCGAGGGTATAGAAGTAAGGAACACTTTCTGCATGGGAAAACGACCATTTAGGTACATTTTCCCTGAAGTATTTTTCCCAGCCATTCTCAAACAGTTTCATGGTGCGATCACGGCGCTCACGGAATTGCAGATAATTTTCCTGTCGAGTCCAGCCATACATCGTGCTATTTGCTTTGATCTGATTTGCATAGGCTTCATCGGTCTCACTAAAACCCTGAGGCGAGGCAATAGCCGTACGTTTCAAATACTCATCGTCCGTTTCACCTTCGCCCCACCAGCGATTAATTTTGTCAAGACTACGTCCAAGAGGTCCGCCCAGCCATTGAGTAAGCATCTTGTTGTCGTTCATAAAAAAGTCGAAAGTGAGACTCGATGCCAGAGCAAACCCGAAGGTTTGTGCATAGGTGAATCCGGATATAAGACTATGAGCGTATGCTCCGATAGTGGCTACCGGTCCCAGCACAAGACCAGTGGTGGCAGAAGCCAGAGTTTTCACTTTCTGTGGCGTCGCCCTGTGCAGCAGCGGTACCTGAATCCCTTGTCCGGACCCCATGGACTTCACTATTTCGGGCGCCAGGCGGAGAATGCTGCGATACATCTGCGGGTTGGCGTTGTGCTGTCTGGTAAACAGCGCAGAGCCGGTTTTCAACAGAATGACTGAGGACGCGGTTTTACCCAATGGCATGGCCAGTCCGCCCACTTCAGAGATTTGTTCAATGCCACTGTGATAGGCATATTGGCTGGTTCGGTCAAGATCAACACCATAGCGTTCCAACCAGTGCTGAAAAGGTGTCAGCATCCGGTGCAGGTAATCCCCCCTGTTGGTCAGGTCCAGAAGATACAGGAACGACATGTTTGAGAGGGAGAGCGCTCTGGCCTGCCAGGCAGTATGGCTTACCAGTAGCGGTTTGTAGCTGGAGAAGTACCAGGTGACAGCCTGTACCAGAAAAGCTGAAGGTTTGACCCAGTCATCATTGAGCTGCTGCTCAACCGCTGCGGCGTGAGCCTGTATCAACGTGCCATGGATAGCCTTGATCAGTTCTGATTCAGAAAGTCCGGCCGCATTGGCATAAGGTGTCAGGGTATCCTGAACATTGGCCAGAAACGCTGCCGTCCTGCGGCCATTATCAAAGGCAATATCGTCAAGAACATAGTTGGCGATGACCGCAACTGCGTACTCTTTCATACCGGCAACCGACTCTTTCATTGCTGCCGGGCCAATCGCAGTCACGGACACTGGTGTAAAGGCACTGTGCATGAATTCCTCAGCACCTTTGTCGGACAGCATCCGGACAACAGCCTTGAAGTGAGGGACATTGACGCCCTGTTTGTAGCCAAGGAAATGTTCAAATTCGTCCACTGTCTGATAACCATCAATTCCTCTGACGGCCTTTATGTAGTTTCCAAGTTCAATCTTGCTGATCAGTCCTTCACGCAGCAGAGCCATGATCTTGTTGCCACTGGCAGAACGGGCGGCGAAGTATTCCGAGAAGCCTTTCAAATCCCCTGGTTCATGCCCGACAAAGTGAATGGCTCTTTCGCCCATGCCGCGTATTTCGTCGTCGTATTGTCGAGCCCCGGTTTTCATCTCATTCCTGGCCCTGGCTGCCAGAGTCTGGACTTGTTCAATGAGATTCTGAGGCTGACTTTCTAAAGGCTCAACAGGGGAGGGCGGGAAGCTCGCCTTCAGGTTTTTGAAAACTTCCACAATCCGGCTGGCCTGGTTAAACGTCAGATCGTCTCCGACCTCTGCCTGCAAGCGCATCGGTGCAAATTCATCGTCAAAATCGAAAGTTACAAGGTCTGGTATCAGCTTACCGCTGTTTACTGCTGATTCTGTCAGGCCGATTGCGGCATCCAGCGCTTGTTGCCGGAGAGACTGCTGCTGCGTGAAGGTGTTTATAGCGGCCAGAACATTGACCTGTCCCGGCGAGAACTGGAAGGGGCCACCATCATTTTCGACAGCTTCCTGTGCAGCCTTCAGGGTTTCCTTCATTCTCTCAAGGTCTGCTTGTCTGTTTTTAATCTCCCTTTCCAGACGAACCTGTTCCTTGGTCAGTTGCTCGATTTTTCCGCCGGTGCCATCATGTCCACCCAGTTGTATCTGTTTGTTTCTCAGGGCATTAATCCGTTGTTCATTGGTGTCAGCAGGATCTGGTGTAAGACCCACGGCTTTTTCAGCAGCGCCAAGAAGTGCTTCCTGATTCGCCAGAGCCTTTTTCGCAACGGATACATCTTCACTTTTCTGATCCAGAACTGAATCCAGCATAGCTATTTCGTTCTTATGGACGGTTTTAGCCTGCTTAGCGGTGTTTTCAGGGTTGCTAAACAGCTTTTTTTTTCGATCCAGATTCTCCTGTGCAACAGCTTCTTCAAGCAGTGCAAGAGCCACTTCTGCACTTTTCCTGTCGTGTTCATGGAGGAATTTTGTGACCCGATTGTAGTTTTTCCTGGTCAAAGGCAGTTCACCCTCAACTGCATGGTTTTCATCACGACCACAGGTTTTTTCAGAGGCTGTATTGGCACTAAAGTAATCAGCTTCTTCCGGTAAACCGAGCTCACCTTTTATTCGCAGGTTCATGGCTTTTGTGGTTTTCTCAATGACTTCATCGCGTTTTTCTGCACTGCATCCACTCAGGAAGTATTTGATGTCGTCTACTCGCTCTTTGAAGGTTTGCTCATTATCTGTAGCCAGTCCCAACTCAGTCTGAATATCCTTCATTGCCTGATTGAGGGATGTGTCGCCTTCATCCGGAACAGTTTGGAGGTCAGTATGGCTCTGGGCGAATACCCAATTTGTGCTACGAATAGCATCCAGTTTTTGACGAGCAGCTTCCTGCTCACTTTCAGCGTCTTGTACTGCTTGTCTGGCTACTGCAAGCTCACGATCAAGAACGTATCTTGGTTTAGGTCCCAGGCGAGCTATTTGCCTGTCAAGCTCATTTTCAATGGCTTCTGTACGATCATAAATATTAGGCCAACTCATCATGCAAATTTCTTCATCCAGCTCCCGAAGTCTGTCTTCAATGAGGCAAGCCTGTTCATCCTCAGAGGCATCATCTTTATAGTCCTCGATGCACAGAAGACGAGCAATTTCATTGTGTGTCTCTCTTGTGAGATCCTCATTGTCGAAGAGGTTGTTTAGTTCTTCCTTTAATGCCAGAATTTTGCCTCTCAGGGCATCCTTCTGGTCATTCAGGCTGGCTCCTTCTTCAAATTCCACTTTTAGATCCGAAGCCAGTTCAGCAATAAAATCCATGTCTCTTCTTCTGGCAGCAGGATTTTCACTTGTGTCAATGTTCAGCTCTTCCTCTATGGCTTCAAGCATCTTTCTCTCTTCTCTTATGGTGCGTTCATCCAGATCCGGGATTTCGATATAAAAGGAAAGACGCCCTTTAAGTTTCTCGAGTTTTCTTTCCCATTTTTCCCTCACAGGTGGGATGTCTTCTTGCCAGAGGGTATCTTCTATCTCATCCACCATGGATTCTGAGAAATCACCTGTGTCCAGTTTTGTAAAAATCCTCTCAAGCCTTGCTGCTGTGTGATCATCTTTGTTGACATCGATTTTGAATATTTCTTCTACTTTTTCCAGTATTGCCAGAGCCTCTTTCTCTGCCTTCTGCCTGAATTTTGCCATGTATAACTCCATTTCCATAGGAATGGCGTTACGACGTTTATACACATCGTCCTCGCCATTGAGGTCATCCATCTTCAGGGCTTTTTCCAGGGCAGCCAGTTTAGCAAGTACTTCAGGCTTGACTCCGGGGTGGCCCGGGGGCTGACCTATTTCTTCTTCCAGGTCAGCAAGCCTGAGCAGCCTGGAATGTACTGCCAATTCCAGGGCTTTGAGACCTTCTGGTGTGATGTCATCACTCAGCTCAACACCGGGCATCGCTGCCAGAACACCTTTTTTGGCCCGATTGTAAACATCCTCTGGGTCTGGTTGCTCACTCGTTGACGGAACTTTCTGAAGCAGGAGCTCATATTGAGCATACATTGTCTTAATTTGTTGACGCTGACGTTCATCCCGGGCTTTCATTGTCGTAAGTTTTTTAAGCAGTTGTTCCTGTTGAGCGTCAACATTTGTATCGCTGTCAAAATCCTGAATGTTTAAATGTGCGGCAATAGTTCTATAACGGGCTTTGATTTCAGCATCTGTTCTGGTGCCCTGCTGCTGACGAAGGTGTTGAGCGACCAATGCTTGCTGTTGCCCGAGCTGTTGCTTAATGATCTGTCGACGGACTTCGGGGTCCTTTTCGTTGTCTGAGGCCAGACCGAGCTTACTTTCCAAGTCAGTCAGTGATTTCTGAATGGCCACATTGTTCAGTTTTTCCTTTTGTTGCAGCTGTTGTTGAATGGACTGATAGTAGGTATCCAGATCATCTTCATTGTTCAAAGTAATGTCTAACCTGCTTTTAATGGGCGCCAGTCTTGCTTTTACAGCTTCTTCCCATGGCTGTCCTGTTGCGGCATTTCTTTCGTCAGGAGATGTTTTGATTTCAAGAATTTTCTCCCTGATGATTCTTTCTTGTTCCTCCAGTGGCCGGGTATCGTCCCAGTGATCAGTACCCAGCTCTGCTGCCAGTTGAGTGTTGATATCTACTCTTGCTTTTGCTGCGGCATCACGAAGGTTTTTGTCAATCGTTGGAAGTAGATTGACCAGGTGCTGAAGTTGCTGTAGATGACTTTTCTTTGCTTCCAGTTTTTGTTGATATTGACGCTGAAAATGTGGCTGTTGACCCACCTTGGCCAGTCTTAGCAGAAGGTGCATTCGAATGATCTTTTGACGGGCCGCCGGGTCATCTTTCTTAGTTGGAGCCAGACCGAGCTGACCTTCGATTATCGTCAGTTTATCCCCGAATAACTCACCAGTCTGGTCTGGATGTTGTTGCAGATGCTTCAGAATGAGATCAGTGCGACCACCCAGATCGTCTTCATTGTCTGAAACAATGCCGAGCTGGCCTTCAATCGCTGCCAGTGTTTTTTTTGCAGCTTGCTCCGGAGTCAATTCTGTGCCGATAAATGTTGCCGCCACCGACTGGTTTATTTCATCAATTTTCTTGCTGAGGAGTCTGGCTTGTTCTTCTGATGACCAGGTATCATCCCAGTCATCAACACCCAGTGCTGCAGCTATATGAGCGTGGCGAGCTTTTGTGACATCTGCTGAAGAATCAGTGACTTGTTCTGCGGTCAGTTCGGCCTCTTTTGCCCGCAGCTTTTCCAGCGTTCTTACCGTCTCAAGCATCTGTGTGGCAATGTCGCCCACAACTTTTTGGGAAAATTTTGTGCCTTTGCCAAGCGCAACCGCGTTTATCATTTCGGTGACATAGGGCATCAGGCTCTGAATATTCTGAATAAAATTATGGTGAGTCAGAAGATTTTTAAGGACGGGTTTGAAGCTGAAGTTTTTTATGAGTTGAAACTGCACCCAGGTGGGCGTGATGACTGATGAAGCCTCCCTGATGTGCCCTGTTGCGAATTCAAATTCATCGGTTTCATCTGGAGTAGCACTGGTTAATGCCTGCTGAAGAGATTCGTAATAGGTAAGCTTCGACAGTTTATCCAGGTCAAGTCCGGCATCTTGCTGTGTGGCCAACCCGGCAGCAAGCTCTTCCAGCAGCGCCATCTGCCTGCTTCTGATCACGTACTGGTAGTTTTTGATTCTGGCTTTTTTAACTTCTGCAGTGAGTTCTTGAACACTATATACATCCCATAATTCATAGTGGCTTTCGACAAAAGCGATATCGGTCGGATTCTGTTTCTGACCACGGAAAATAATGATCTCCTCCGAAGCCTGTTCCACTTCCAGCTTTGGATAATCAGCAGGCACAGGATAAGCCTTTGTGTCATCCTCGACGTGGACAACATAGCCGACAGGTTTATGGTATGACAATAGTTCATTCAGAGCTTCATACTGTAATTCTTCCCCCAGAACATGAACCTGGGTATAGGCAGTGGTGGCTGCTGCGAAAAGTGCCTCATCATTGACAAAGAGCGATTGACCCAGGTGCTGCAGTTCAGGAGATTGGTCGCCTGCAGCGACAAGACGCATAAAGGTGCGCCCGTCCACTTTCACTTGCTCGACTTCAATACTGGCAAGATGAACGAAGTCATTACTTGCGCCAAGGTTTCCCGCTCTTTCATTGGCGCCTTTCAGCACTCCGGCCAGGTGTTCGGGACGGGCGATTTTTGTCAAAGGTTCTAAATGCAGGTCGTTACCTGATTGAGCACGAACAGTTGCAACTGAGTCAGGATCGATCATCCCGATTCTGACTTCAATGAGCAGTAGGTTGCTTTCAAGGCAATGAGTGAACCTGAAGACTTCCTCATTAGCGACCTTCAGAACTTTGGTGTATTTCTGAGCAACGCTATTCTCGTCTGTTTCAAATTGATCAACACTGGAAACGCTGCCTTCGATGCCGGAAAGAACGTCTGTGAAGCCCCTGGAAGGAACGTCGTAGCCAGCCCTGGCCTGATCCTGATCGGGGTAAGTGGTTGTAAAGGACTTGGGTATTGGCTGCTGGTCATCACCTAAAGTTGGCCGAACCATAACCTCGCTCTGGATAAACTTCACATGTCCATTGTCCGGAAAATCGACAGATTTTGTCTGTAGCCTGCGATCGGCCAGTGCCTGTGTAGCAATGATCGAAGAACTGATTGCAATGGCCGCTGCAAGGCTCAATGCATCGGGGCGAGCAGTTGTCATTCTTCTACCTCAGAGCTGAGTATTTTTATCACCGTGAAAAGAGATTGCTGGCAGGCGAGGAAGTAATTTTTAAAATCGCTCATTCCTGTTCCGGCATGAAACGTTCACCAGACCTGTCATGTTGGTCTGCCAGGGTTGCAGGTGGAAGGCTTAATTGAGAGGCACTTCTCTAATTATGACCGTGAACTCTCTGATCATCGCCCTTTTGCAAACCGTAAAAAGCTCCAAGAGTGTAGAAGTAAGGAATACTTTCTGCATGGGAGAATGACCATCTGGGGACATTTTCCATGAAGTATTGCTCCCAGCCATTGTCAAACAGTTTCATGGTGCGATCACGGCGTTCGCGGAACTGCAGATAATTTTCCTGTCGAGTCCAGCCAGGTATCGTGTTGTTGGTCTTTACACGGTTTGCATAGGCTTCATCGGTTTCACTGAAGCCTTGAGGTGAAGCAATAGCCGTACGTTGCAAATATCTATCTTGCGTCTCCCCCAGGCCTGTCCAGCGATTAATCTTGTCAAGACTCCGGCCCAGAGGCCCGCCCAGCCATTGAGTGAGCATTTTGTTGTCGTTCATAAAAAAGTCGAAAGTGAGACTAGACGCCAGGGCGAATCCGAAGGTTTGTGCATAGGTGAACCCAGATATAAGTCCGTGGACGTATGCTCCGACAGTGGCGACCGGACCCAGTACCAGGCCGGTGGTGGCTGAAGCCAGGGTTTTCACTTTTTGTGGAGTCATCCTGTGCAGCAGCGGTATCTGAACTCCCTGTCCTGAACCCATGGATTTCACTATTTCCGGCACCAGCCGGGAAATGCTGCGATAACTATGAGGATTGGCATTGTGCTGTCGGGCAAATAACATAGAGCCGGTTTTCAATAGAATGACTGAGGACGCGGCTTTACCCAATGGCATGGCCAGCCCGCCCACTTCAGCGATTTGTTCAATGCCATTGTGGCAGGCATATTGCCCGGTTCGGTCAGGATCAACACTGAAGTGTTCTAGCCACTGCCGGAAAGGTGTCAGCATCCGGTGCAGGTAATCACCCCTGTTGGTCAGATCCAGAAGATAGAGGAACGACATGTTTGAAAGAGACTGCTCGGCAGCCTGCAAGGTTGTATGGGTCGCCAGTAGCGGTTTGTAGCTGGAGTAATACCAGGTCACAGCCTGTACCAGGAAGGCGGACGGTTTGACCCAGTAATCCGACAGTTGTCGTTCAACTACTGTGGTGTGAGCCTGTATTAATGTGTTGTGGATAGCTTTGATCAGGTCTGACTCAGACAGGCCAGCGGCATTGGCGTAAGGTGTCAGGGTTTCCTGAATATTGCCCAGAAATGCTGCCGTTCTGCGGCCATTGTCAAAAGCAATATCATCAAGAACATAGTTGGCGATGACTGCAGCTGCATACTCTTTCATGTCGGCAACAGATTCTTTCATACCCGCCGGGCCAGTGGCAGTGAGGGGCACAGGGTTAAAGGCCATCTGCATGAATTCCTCAGCACCTCTGTCGGACAGCATCTGGATAATGCTATTGAAGTGAGGCAAATTGACGCGGTGTTTGTAGCCCAGGAAATGTTCAAATTCATCCACTGTCTGATAACCATCGACACCTCTGACGGCCTTCATGTAGTTCTCGAGTTCAACCTTGCTGATCAGACCTTCACGCAGCAGAGCGATGATCCTGTTAGCACTGGCATAGCGGGCAGCCAGGTAGTCCGGGAAGCTGTTCAGGTCTCCCAGTTCATAGTTGACGTAGTGAATGGCTGTTTTGGCCATGCCGTGAATTTCGTCGTCGTATTGTTTAGCTCCGCTTTGCAGCTCATGCCTGGCGCTGTTTACCAGCTGCTGGATTATTTTCAGGACATTCGAAGGCTGATTTTCCAAAGGCTCGAAAAGGGGGACTGGGAAGGTCTTCTTCAGACTCTTGAAAATTTTCACAATCCGATTGGCCTGATCAAACGTCAGAGCGTCTCCGACCAATGCCCGCAGGTGAACCGGCGCAAATTCTTCGCTAAAATCGAAAGTCGTCAAGTCGGGTATGGCCTCACCGCTTTCCAGGGCTAATTCTGCCAGACCCATGGCGGCTTCCAGGGCTTGTTTCTTGAGTGAGTGCTGCTGTGTGAAGGTGTGGATGGCGTCCAGAACTTCTGCCTGCTCCGGCGTGTACTGGAAAGGGCCGTCATCATTTTCGACGGCTTTCCCGGCTGCCTCAAGGGCATCTTTCATTCTCTCAATGTCTGCTTTCCTGACTTCAATCTCAGCTTCCAGACGGGCCTGTTCCCGGGTCTTGCTGCCAGTACTGTCATCACCGTCCGGTTGTAACATAGCCTCCAGTTTTTGATGAGCAGTTTCCAGCTCACTTTCAGCTTCTTCTATTACCCGACTGGCTCTGGCTAGCTCACGATCAAGAACGAATCGGGGTTTAGGTCCCAGGTGAGCCATGTGCTTGTCAAGCTCATCTTCTATGGCTGCGATACGCTCATTAACGGTAGGCTGACCGGCAAGGTAAACTTCATCATTCAGCTCTCGGAGTTTTAGTCCAATCAGACTTTGCTGGTAGATGAGATCGGCATCTTCTTCATAACCCTCAATGTTGAGTGGACGAGCAATTTCATTGTTTGTATCTTTTCTGGAACCTCTATTGTCATAGAAGCCTTCTACTATGTCCCTTAATGCCCGAATTTTTTCTCTCAGGGCATTCTTCTGGTCATCCAGGCTGGTATCTTTTTTTAATTCCAGTTTCAGGTCATCGGCCAGTTTAGCAACGAAATGCTTGCCTCTTTCTATAGCAGCAGTGTTTTCCCTGATGTCGATGTTCAGCTTGTTCTCTACAGCTCTAAGTATCTCTTTCTGTTCTTCTATGGCTCGCTCATCCACTTCTTCGACAAAAAAGGCAAGAGTCCCATCAATTCCCTCGACTTTTACTCCTCTTATTTGGTACATAGCATCTTCCCAGATGGAATTACCTTTCAGCATTTTTTCAGTGATTTCATCGTCCTTAAGCCTTGCACGAATCCTGTCAACTCTTTCTGTGTTGTCATCACCTTCACTGGTTTTTATGTTGACTGCTTCTTCTAATTCTTCCAGTATTTCCAGGGCCTCTTTCTCTGCCGCCTGACTGGCCTTTGTCATAGATGTCTGAATTGCCTCGGAAATGGCGTCACGACGGTAATAGACATCGCCCTTACTATTGAGGTCATCCATCTCCAGGGCTTTTTCCACGGCAGCCAGTTTCTCAAGGACTAACGGCATGGCTCTGGGGTGGCCTGGTGTTCTGATGTCTTCCAGTTCCTGTTTCAAATCTGCAAGACTCTGATGCATTGCTTCTATCTGTGGAATGTGTTTTGCCAATGAGTCGTCTTTACTCATTACGATACGCAAAATCGCTGCGATACCGTCTTGCATGAATTTGACGTCAGGTTTTTTCATATCGCCATCATCATTCAGTGTCTGGATTTTCTGAAGCAAACTTTCTGGAATGGGGTTGAGTGGAGCATTCGTTGACTGCAGTTTGTTAAGCAGGTGTTTTTGTTCGTCATTCAGTCTATAAGCATGCTGTATTTCAGCAGTCAGTGACTCAATTCTCTGAAGCAGATGGTCTTCCTGAACGTCAATGTCTGCGTTGTTATCAAAATCCTTAATGTTTAAATGAATAGCGAGGGTTGCATAACGGGCTTTTATTTCAGCTTCGCTGTCAGCCTCTTTTCTGGTGCTCTGTTGCTGAAGGTGTTGGGTCTGGTGGCGGGCTTGCAGATCAGCTTTGTTGATTGGGGCGAGCTGACTTTTAATGGAAGCCGGATCGCAGATATCATCAATTTTCTTCAAGAGGCTTTCGACTTGTTCAACTTCTGGTTGGGTGTCATCCCAGTCATCCATGCCAAGTTTTGTTGCTATTTTAGAATGGCGAGCATTTATGGCTTTTAAATTGGCATTAGAAACTTGTTGTTCCAGCAGAGGGAATTGCCTGACCTCCTGCATAAGTGTCTTTACCAGAGTTTTCTGATCTCGCAGCTTGGCAAGAGTCCATGCATGTTTAGCCTTAACTTTCTGATAAATTTGTTGCCATTCCAGTTTTTTCTCATCACTGGCATCGGCTCTATCCGATTCAATCTCTAATTTATATTTGAGCACGAGGAGCTCGGCTTCTGCACTATATAGTTCATCCAGCTTGCTGAACATCTCAGCCATCTGTCTGGCCCTTTCACCCAGAACTTTGGAAACAAACTGTTCGTCGTCGTATAAACCGTCAGTCTTTAATTTGACGACAACGGGTATATGATCGACAATCTTCTGAACAAAATGCTGATTAGTCAGAAGATCTCTGAGTACGGGTTTGAAGCCGAAATGTTTTTCAAGTTGATTGTGCATCCAGATGGGTGTAATGAACGACGAAGCGACTCTGAGGTCTTCCAGTGTGACTTCAAACTCCCTTATTCTATGTTTTTTATCTGGAGTGGCACTGACCAATGCCTGATCGAGAGATTCATAGAATGCAAGCGCACGCATCGCCCGTTTATCATTGTTTGAAAGTGTCGTCGGTTGATCCTGATTGAATACAGCATTCTGCCGCGCAGCAAACTCCTCCAGCACTGTCATCTGCCTGCTTCGAATGACGTACTGGTAGGCTCTGACCTGATGGGTTTTAACTTTTGTTAATACTGCAGGGGAGGGTAGGGGACCCTCAGCTTCCTGCCATAGGTCATAGAGCTTTTCTACAAAAACGACATCATCCGGATTCAGCCTCTGACCATGGAAAACAATCACCTCCCCCGGAGCTTCTGCTACTTCCAGCTTCGGATAACCCACAGGCACAGGATAAGCCCGTGAGCCATCCTTGACGTGTACAACGTAGCCAACGGGTTTGTTGTGTGCCAGCAGTTCATTAAGAGCTTGCTGTTGTAACGCTTCTCCCAGGACATGAACCTGGATATAGGCAGAAGTCGCTGCTGCCAGGAGAGCATCATCATTGACAAAGAGTGAATGGCCCAGACGCTTCAGTTCAGGTGGCCGATCACCCCCTGAGACAAGACGCATGAAGGTACGCCCACCCACTAAAACCTTGTCTACTTCAATGCTGGCCAGGGTAACATAGTGATCACTTTTGCCCAGGTTTCCCGCTCTCTTCTCAGCACCTTCCAGCAGCCAGAGCAGTTGCGCGGATCTGGCGATTTTCGTTAACGGTTCCAATGATTCCATGCCAGTCAATTGAAAACGGACAGCCGCAACTGAATCCGGATCGGTCATTCCGCTTCTGACTTCAATGACCAGTTCTTTTTCTTCAAGATTATGGGTAAACCTGAAGATTTCCTCATCACCCAGCTTCAGGACTTTGGTGTATTTCTGAGCAACGTCATTTTCGCCTGTTTCAAACAGATCAACACTGGAAACACCCCCACAGAAATGAGAAGCAAAACCTATAAAACTTTTAGCCGGCATGGCATAGCCTGCACTGATATCAGTGTAATAAGAGTAGGTGGTCGTAAAAGATCCGGGTATTGGCTGCTGGTCATCACCTAACGTTGGCCGAACAATGATCTCACTCTGGGTAAACTCCACATGTTCATTGTCTTTAATATCGACAGCTTTTGTCTGCAGCCTGCGATCGGCCAGTGTCTGGGTACTAATGATGAAAGAACTGATCGCAACAGCCACTGCAAGGCTTAATGCATTGGGACAAAACTTACTCATTCTACTACCTCAGAGCTGAGAATTTTTATAACGGTGAGCTGTGATTGCCATTGCAGGCGAAGAAGCGACTTTTAATCGCTCGTGGCCGTCAGAGGGCCACGATTGCAGGTAGAAATATTTCTCTTAATGATCATGAACTTTCTGAATATCGCCTTTTTGCCACTCATAGAAGGCACCCAGAGTGTAGGAGTAAGTGACGCTTTCTGCATGGGAGAACGACCATTTAGGTACATTTTCCCTGAAGTATTTTTCCCAACCATTGTCAAACAGTTTCATGGTGCGATCACGGCGTTCACGAAACTGCAGATAATTTTCGTGTCGAGTCCAGCCATACATACTGTTGTTTGCTTTAACACGACTAGCGTATTCTTCATCCGTTTCACTAAAGCCTTGTGGCAAAGCAATAGCGGTACGTTGCAAATACTCATCGTCCGTTTCACCCACGCCCCGCCAGCGATTAATTTTGTCAAGACTACGTCCAAGAGGTCCACCCAGCCATTGAGTGAGCATCTTGTTGTCGTTCATAAAAAAGTCGAAAGCGAGACTCGACGCCAGTGCGAATCCGAAGGTTTGAGCGTAGGTGAATCCAGATATAAGACTATGAGCGTATGCTCCAACAGTAGCTACCGGACCCAGCACGAGTCCGGCGGTGGCAGAAGCCAGAGTTTTCACTTTTTGTGGCGTCGCCCTGTGCAGCAGCGCTACCTGAATCCCTTGTCCGGACCCCATGGACTTCACTATTTCGGGCACCAGACGGACAATGCTGCGATACCTGTGTGGGTTGGCGTTGACCTGTCTGGCAAACAGCATAGAGCCGGTTTTCAGCAGAATGACTGAGGACGCGGCTTTGCCCAATGGCATGGCCAGTCCGCCCACTTCAGAGATTTGTTCAATACCCCTGTGGTAGGCATATTGCCCGGTTCGGTCAAGATCAACACTATAGCGTTCCAGCCAGTGCTGGAAAGGTGTCAGCATTCTGTGCAGATAATCCCCCCTGTTGGTAAGGTCCAGCAGATAGAGGTACGACATGTTCGAGAGGGACAGCGCGTTAGCCTGCGAGACAGTGTGAGTCGCCAGTAGCGGTTTGTAGCTGGAAAAGTACCAGGTGACAGCCTGTACCAGGAAGGCTGAAGGTTTGACCCAGTATTCCTTTAGCTGCCACTCAACTGTTGCGGCATGAGCCTGCATCAGGGTGTCATGGATAGCCTTGATCAGGTCTGATTCAGACAGGCCGGCAGCACTGGCATAAGGTGTGAGGGTGTCCTGAATATTAGTCAGGAAGGCTGCCGTCCTGCGGCCATTTTCAAAGGCAATATCGTCAAGCACGTAGTTGGCGACGACTGCGGCTGCGTACTCCTTCATGCCGACAATCGACTCTTTCATACCCGCCGGGCCTGTTGCCGTTACGGTCACAGGAGCAAAGACACTTTGCATGAATGCCTCGGCACTCTCATCGGACAGCATCTGGACAACCTTCCTGAATTCAGGCACCTTGACGCCGTGTTTATTACCAAGGAAGTGCTCAAATTCAGCCACTGTCTGATAACCGCCGACACCTCTGACGGTCTTCATATAGTTTTCAAGTTCAACCTTGCTGATCAGGCCTTCACGAAGCAAAACCATGATTTTGTTACCACTGGCAGAACGGGTAGCGAAGTATTCAGAGAAGCTTTTGAGGTCCTCCGGTTCATGCTCAATGAAGTGAATGGCTCTTTTTCCCATACCACGAATTTCGTCGTCGTATTGTTGAGCGCCTTTGCCGATCTCATTTCTGGCCTTGTACACCAGTCTCTGGATTTCTATCAGGGCACCCTGATGCCAATCGACTTTCGTCCTCAGGCTCTTGAAGATTGCCACAATCCGACTGGCCTGATTAAACATCAGATTGTCTCCGGCCATTGCCTGCAAGCGAATCGGTGCAAATTCATCGCCAAAATCGAAAGTTGTAATGTCGCGTATTACCTTACCGCTTTTTGCCGCTGACTCTGCCAGAGCTATTCCGGCTTCCAGAGCTTGTTGCATGAAAGGGTGCTGCTGTATGAAGGCTTCCATAGCGGCCCGAACTTCTGCCTGTTCCGGCGTGTACTGGAAGGAACCGCCGTCATTTTCGACGGCTTTCTCTGCAGCCCTGAGGACTTCCCTCATTCTCTCAATGTTTGCTTTTCTGGTTTCAATCTCACCTTTCAGACGGGTTGATTCCTGATTTGCTGGTGCAGCAGCCCCTCCAGGCATTGCATCGGTTTCATCCATACCTTCCCTGTCGTGCTCACGCAGGAATTCTGTGATCTGAACGTATTTTTTTCTGGCTAACGGCAGTTCACCCGATGCGTTATCGACTTCATTGTGACCATGAGCAGCCAGCCTGCGATAAACTGTCTCTAGCTCAGCTATAGCGTCTTCTATCTCCCGTTTGGCAGTGGCTACCTCTCGATCAAGAACGTATCTGGGTTTAGGACCCATTTGAGCCATTTGCCAGTCAAGCTCATTCTCAATGGCTGCAATGCGCTCGTTAACGTCAGGCAGACCTGCATTCATAACTGCTTCATCCAGCTGTCCGAGTTTTTTTTCAATCAGACTGTTCTGGTCGTCGATAATGGCATCTTCTTCATAATCCTCAATGTTGAGTTGATAAGCCATGTCATTGTTTCTGGTTCTTCTGACACCTTCGTCGTCGCCGGTCTGGTATAGCTCTTCTATTAATGCCTCAATTTTTTCTCTTAGTGCCTCACTCTGTTCAGCAAGGCTGTCATCCTCTGCAAATGCTACATTCAGATCTCGGGCCAGTTTAGCAGTGAAAGCCTTGCCTCTTTCCCAGGCAGCAAGATTTTCACGAGGATGGATGTACAGCTTTTTCTCTACAGCTTGAAGCAGACCTGTCTGTCGTTTTTTGACTTGCTTATCAAGGTACGAATCTTCGACTTTATAGTTAAGAATTGCACAAAGCTTCCTGATTCTGAGATCCTTCTTGTTCAGGGCTGTGCTTTCTTCTTGCCACAGGGCCTGATCTATCTGATCCAGCAAGTGTTCAGGAAGATCTTCGCTGTCAAGTATTGCATGAACCCGGGCAAGTCTTGCTATCTGGCCGTCCTCTTCATAGCTTTTTAGGTTGAGTGCTTTTTCTGCGGCTTCCAGCAGGTCGGCCCGTTGTTTTCTGGCAGGCTTATTCGGGTCGGGGTTTTCGGCTTTATAGTGAAGGTTCGCATGAAGCTTGATGAGTTTGAGATCCTTCATGTCCAGCATTCTGCGTTCACGGTACAAGATAATGGTTTCTATCCCAAACAAAATTCTGTCCAGTATCCTGTTTGAGAGATCACCCTTGTTAAGTACTTTAACAATCCTGGTGAGTCTTGTTTTACTGTAATCCTCTTCATTGGCTTTGATGTTGAGTTCTTTTTCAACCACATCCAGCATGTCCCGGGCCTCTTCCTCTGCCCTCTGTCTGGCGTCTTTGATATATTTCTGGATGTCTTCAGAAATGTACTGACGATGAAGATAGACATCGTCGTTTTGATCAAAATCAGGCATTTTCAGAGCTTTGTGCACGGCACTCAGTGTCTCAATGACTTCAGACCTGATCCTGGGATAGTCTGGTGTTCTGATGTCATCCAGTTCTTTTTTCAGAGCAACTTTTCTGGCACTGATTTGAGAATCTACTAAATTGATCTGAGCCTTCGCTGCCTGAAGACTGCGAATCAGTTGTCCTTCTTGCTCATTCAATGCCTTGTATTTCAGAAGCAGAAGCTCTTGCGGAACGTCAATATCCTCATTGCTATCAAAATTCTCAATGTTTGCAAATCGGGCTTTGCCTGCAACTTCTTTTTCAGCCACTTCGTCAAACTGTTCTGTTACGGCCTCCGCCTGGTGGGTGTCATGAATTTTTAATTTTTCGTTTAGCTCGGCGAGTTGTGCCTCTTTTGCCTGTTTTTCTGCCAGTGCGCAGTCAAATTCAACCCGCTGCCTGAGTGACATGTCGTTGATGACTTTTGAGGCAAACTGTTCGTCTTCACCGGGATTAGCGACCTGCGCCCGGTAGTTATCGCTGATATCGGGGATCTCTTTCTGAATATTCTTAACTAAGTGCGGGTTACTCAGAATATTTCTGAGTATGGGGTTGAAGCCGAAGTTTTTCAGGAGATGATCATAGATCCAGAATGGCGTGATGAGCGACGAAGCGACTCTGATGTGTCCTAACGTTAATTCAAATTCATCGCCATTATCCGGACTGGCACTGATCAATGCCTGCTGGAGAGATTCATAGTATGCAAGCATACACAGTTGAAGCTCCAGCACTATTTCGTTAAATTCAGCACCGGGATTTGCAGCCATGGCCTCGAGCAATTCCATCTGCCTGTTTCGAGTGACGTACAGGTAGCTTTTGACCTTGTCTTTTTTTACCTGTGTTGATACATCAGGGGGAGGGTCGGCATAAAAAACAGGTTCATACCAGTGCTCATAGAGTCCTCTTACAACGGCGATCTCGGTCGGATTCTCCTTCTGACCACGGAAAACAATCTTCTCCCCCGAAGCTTCAGTCACTTCCAGTTTTGGATAACCGATTGGCACCGGGTAAACCTGCCTGTCATCCTCAACGTGTACGATATAGCCGACGGGTTTATGGTACGACAACAGTTTGTTGAGAGCTTTATGTTGTAAATCTTCCCCCAGAATATGAACCTGAGCATAAGCAGAAGTGGCTGCTGCCAAAAGCGCCTCATCATTGACAAACAGCGATTGCCCCAGACGCTGGAGTTCAGGGGGGTGATCGCCCGAAGCAATAAGACGCATGAAGGTGCGCCCGTTCACTGCAACTTTTTTTACTTCAATGGTGGCAAGGGAAACATAGTTATCGCTTGCGCCAAGGTTTCCAGCTCTGCCATGGGCAGCTCTCAGCACTGCGGCCAATTGCTCGGGACTGGCGACTTTCGTTAAGGGTTCTAATGGCTGGATATTGCCTGATTGAGAACGAACTGCCGCAATTGAATCCTGGTCAGTCATACCGCCTCTGACTTCAATGACCAGTTCATATTCTTCAAGGTTATGGGTGAACCTGAAGATCCCTTCATCACCCACCTTCAGGATTTTGGTGTATTTCTGAGCAACGTCATTTTCGTCGGTTTCAAACAGATCAACACTGGAAACACCACCCTCAATGCCGGAAAGAACATCCGTAAAGCCTTCAGAAGGAACCTCATAGCCCGCTCTGGCCTGAGTCTGATCGGGGTAAGTGGTTGTAAAGGATTTAGGTATTGGCTGCTGGTCATGACCCAAAGTTGGCCGAACCATAACCTCACTATGAGTAAACTCCTCATGACTGATGCTCGAAACATCGACAGATTTTGTCTGCAGCCTGCGATCGGCCAGCGCCTGTGTAGCAAGGATGGAAGAGCTGATTGCTACGGCCACTGCCAGGCTAAATGCATTGAGGGGAGCAGTTGTCATTCTACTACCTCAGAGCTGAGTGTTTTTATTGCCGTGAAAAGAGGTTGCTTCACCGTGCGGGGAAGCAACTTTTAAAATCGCTCATGGCTATTCCGGCAAGCTGAAAGGTTCACCAGCCGCAGTGGTCTGCTGAGGTTGCAGTGGAAAGCTTGATTGAGAGGCATTTCTCGTATCATGACCGTGAACGTTTTGATCATCGCTCTTTTGCGATTCGTAAAGGGCTCCAAGAGTGTAGAAGTAAGGAATACTTTCTGCGTGGGAGAATGACCATTTGGGCAGTTTTTCCCTGAAGTATTTCTCCCAGCCATTCTCAAACAGCTTTATGGTGCGATCACGGCGTTCACGGAACTGCAGATAATTTTCGTGTCGAGTCCAGCCATACAGGGTGTTGTTTGCTTTAACACGACTAGCGTATTCTTCATCGGTTTCACTGAAGCCCTGAGGCGAAGCAATGGCGGTACGTTGCAAATACTCATCGTCCGTTTCCCCCACGCCTGTCCAGCGATTAATCTTGTCAAGACTCCGGCCCAGAGGTCCACCCAGCCACTGAGTGAGCATCTTGTTGTCGTTCATAAAAAAGTCGAAAGTGAGACTTGACGCCAGTGCGAATCCGAAGGTTTGAGCATAGGTGAACCCGGATATAAGGCCGTGGGCGTATGCTCCAACAGTAGCTACCGGCCCCAGCACAAGCCCGGCGGTGGCAGAAGCCAGAGTTTTCACTTTTTGTGGCGTCGCTCTGTGCAGCAGTGGTACTTGAATCCCTTGTCCGGACCCCATGGACTTCACCAATTCGGGCACCAGACGAACAATGCTGCGATACTTATGTGGGTTGGCATTGTGCTGTCTGGCAAACAGCGCAGAGCCGGTTTTCAACAGAATGACAGAGGACGCAGCTTTACCCAATGGCATGGCCAGTCCGCCCACTTCAGAGATTTGTTCAATGCCACTGTGGTAGGCATATTGCCCGGTTCGCTCAAGATCAACACGGTAGCGTTCCAGCCAGTGCTGAAAAGGTGTGAGCATTCTGTGCAGATAATCCCCCCTGTTGGTCAGGTCCAGCAGATAGAGGTACGACATATTCGAGAGGGACTGAGCGGTGGCCTGCGAGACGGTGTGAGTCGCCAGTAGCGGTTTGTAGCTGGAGAAGTACCAGGTGACCGCCTGTACCAGGAAGGCTGAAGGTTTGACCCAGTATTCCTTCAGCTGCCACTCAACTGCTGCAGCATGAGCCTGCATCAGGGTGTCATGGACAGCCTTGATCAGTTCTGATTCAGACAGACCGACAGCACTGGCATAGGGTGTCAGGGTGTCCTGAATATTAGTCAGGAAGGCTGCCGTCCTGCGGCCGTTTTCAAAGGCAATATCGTCAAGCACATAGTTGGCGATGACTGCGGCTGCGTACTCCTTCATGCCGACGACCGACTCTTTCATACCCGCCGGGCCTGTTGCCGTTACTGTCACAGGAGCAAAGACACTGTACATGAATGCCTCGGCACTCTCATCGGACAGCATCTGGACAACCTCCCTGAACTCAGGCACCCTGACCCCGTGTTTATAACCAAGGAAGTGCTCAAATTCAGCCACTGTCTCATAACCGTCGACACCTCTGACAGCCTTCATGTAGTTTTCAAGTTCAACTTTGCTGATCAGGCCATCACGGAGCAAAGCCATGATTTTGTTAGCACTGGCAGAATGGCTGGCGAAGTATTCCGGTAAGCTTTTCAGGTGCCACGGCTGATGCTCGGAAATGCCTGCCGTCCCGGTCACTGAAGCAAAGATATTCTTGATGAACGCCTCAGCATCCTCATTGGTCAGCATCCGGACAACATGCCTGAATTCAAACAGCCCTACGCCCAGTTTATAACCAAGGAAGTACTCAAATTTATCCGATATCTGATAACCTTTGACACCTCTGACGGCCTTTATGTAGTTTTCAAGTTCAACATTTTTGATCAGGCCTTCACGCAGCATAGCTCTGATCTTTTTAGCACCGGCAAAACCGGTAGCGCAGAATTTCGAGAAGCTTTTCTGGTTCTCGGATACATGCTCGACAAAGAGAACGCCCGCTGAGCTTATGCCATGAATTTCGTCGTCGTATTGCTGAGATGCGGTTTTTATCTCATTCCTGGCCCTTTGCACCAGAATCTGAACTTTTTCAATGGCTTTCCGAAATTGATACTCCGCAAGCTTGAAGGGACGTTTCCGGAAGATCGTCTCCAGGCTCTTGAAAACTTCCACAATATGACTGGCCTGCTTAAACGTCAGTTGGTCTCCGGCCAATGCCTGCAAGCGAATCGGTGCAAATTCATCGTTAAAATCGAAAGTCTTGAGGCAGGGTATTGTGTTACCGCTTTCTACTGCTGATTCTGCCAGACCCATCGCTGCTTCCAGGGCTTGTTTTTTAAGGAAGTGCTGATCAGTGAATGTGTGTATAGCTTTCAGAACTTTTGCCTGTTTCGGTGTGTACTGGAAGGGTTCGCCAGAATTTTTGACGGCTTCTTCGGCAGCCTTCAGGACTTTTTCCATTCTCTCAACCTCTGCTCTGGAGGCTGCAATTTTTGCTATCCAGTCTGCATTTTCAGCTGCCTCTCGGGCTTCTTGCTGAAGCAGTTGCCCGATTTTTCCGCCAGTGCCATCATTACCGCCCAGTTGTAACTGTTTGTCTCTCAGGGCATTAATCCGTTGCTCTCTGCTGTCAGAAGTGCCTGGTTTAAGACCGAGGGATATTTCAGTGGGTTCAAGAAGCGCGTCATGATCCTCCAGGTCTTGTTTTGCATTTGATACCGTTTCACTTTTATCATTCAGGTCTGAATTCAGCGGATCCATGTCGATCTTGTTTGAGGTTGCAGACTTCTCATTGACATCTCCTGATTCGAACAGCTCCTGTTCTTTACGAGCCAGAGTCTCTCGTGCAATAACCTCTGCAGTCATCGCATTGGCTAAATCCGTAGCTTTCTTGTCGTGCTCAAGCAGGAATTCCGTGACCTGACTGTACTTTTCACGGGTAAAAGGCAGCCCACCCCACGCTCTATCGTCTTCAACCGTTGCGTCCCGACCAGGCACTGGATAGGTTTGAATAGAAAAAGTTGCTTCCACCGAATCGGGGTAGCATTGTATCCAGACATTCAGATTTGTTTTGGCTTCCAGTTCCTTAATGATTTCAGCTCGTGCTTCTACACTGTATTCCAGCAGGTTATTTACGATGTCCCTTTTTCGCTCCTGATCGGTTTGCTTGTCACCTGCAGACAGACCCAGGCCGATCTGAAATTGTTTCAATGCCAGATTGAGGGGCGTTTCTTCATCCGGGATATACCGGAGATCAGAAAGGCTACCCACTTTTTTTTGAAAAATAGCTTCGTGCTCAGTTTCAGCTTCTTCTAATGCTCGCCTGGCTGTGGCTACCTCACGATCAAGAACGTATCGGGGTTTAGGTTCCAGGCGAGCCATTTGCCTGTCAAGCTCATTCTCAATGGCTGCAATACGCTCATTAAGGTCAGGCAGACCTGCTCTGAAAAGTTCATCATCCAGCTGTTCAAGTTTTGCCTTAATCAGACTGTTCTGTTCGTCTGTGCCGACATGATCCTCATAGTCCTTCATATTGAGTTGACCTGCAATCTGATGGTTTAAGGTTCTTTTGACGGCTTCATCGCTATATTTTGCGACTACTTTTATCCGTAATTCCTGAATTTTGTTTCTCAGAACCTTCTTCTGGTGAGACAGGTCGGCATCGTCTTCAAACCCTACCTGCAGATCACTGGCCAGTTTAGTTATGAAAGTTTTGCCTCTTTCTTTAGCAGCAGGGTTTTTATAAAGGTCGATATTTAGCTTCTGCTCCAGAGCAATAAGATACTCTTCCTGTCGTATTCTGGCGCGCTGATCCGATTGTTCGATTTTAAAGGTAATACCGTGACGAATACCTGAGAGCACCTGATCCGTCTCCAGCAGACCTCTCTCCAGATCTTCTTTCAGATCTCGCACCACGTCTGGTCTTTCACCTTCCCATAACAGGATCTTGTCCATCTGATCCAGCACGTGATTCGAGATATCACCGCCATCAAACCTGGCACGAACCCTATTCAGTCTTGCTGCTTTGTTATCACCTTGATTGATTTCGATGTTGAGTAATCGTTCCAGGGATTGCAGTATGGCCAGGGCTTCTTCCTCTGACTGCTCTCCGATTGCTCCGATGTGTGCCCGCATTTTTTCAGAAATGGCCTGACGATGGAAATACACATCTTCCTCTTCGGGGAGGGGGTCTTCCTCCAGAGCGCTTTCCACGGCAAGAAGTGTCTCGAATACTTCAGGCAAGACTTTGGGGTGGCCTGGTGTTCTGATGTCTTTCAGTTCATTTTCCAGCTTTGAAAGATCGAAGAGTTTGTTATGCAGCATTGATTCCAGGTTGGTTGGGTCTTCCAGATCTATACCAAGAGTCTCAGCCAGAACGGCTTTTGTCGCCTTGATGAAAGCCTGCTGTATATCGAGTTGATCACCCATTGTCTTAATTTGTTGACGTTGAACTGCCTGTTGAGCGTGCATTGCCATAAGTTTTTCAAGCAGGCATTTTTCCTGATCGTCGACAGCTGCATTGATATCAAACTCCGGAATGTTCAAATGTAAGGCCATGTTTGCATAACGGGCTTTGATGTGTGCTGTTTTTTTGGCCTCTGAGCTGGTGCTTTGTTGCGATTCTTCCAGAGCTTGTTTTTGAAACTCTGTTGTTGCGGCGACCAATCCGTAAATTTCATTAATTCTTTTGCTGATGAGTCTGGCTTGCTCTTCCAGAGGCTGGGTATCATCCCAGTTATCAATACCAAGCTC
The DNA here is from genome assembly GCF_049275935.1 of Endozoicomonas sp. ALC020. Classification (NCBI taxonomy): domain Bacteria; kingdom Pseudomonadati; phylum Pseudomonadota; class Gammaproteobacteria; order Oceanospirillales; family Endozoicomonadaceae; genus Endozoicomonas; species Endozoicomonas sp. ALC020. The sequence goes on along the minus strand of NZ_CP184830.1, from coordinate 6,856,487 downwards.
TGTTGCCGTTTGCGTGTTGCGAGCTTTTGTGGCATCTGTTCTGGCATCATGAACTTGTTTTTTTAGCAATGGAATTTGATCGACATCCCGTTGCAGCGTCTCTATCTGGGTTACCAGAGCATTTATCTTGCCATGAACCTCCGCAAGCTGATCCTCAACATACTGATTTAGTTCCTCCATTCTCAATTCACTTTGTTTTACCAGCACGGCCTCTATTGTCCTGAGCTTCTCCAGCTCGCTTTCCATTTCCAGCAGCTGCCCGATAAAGTCGCCAATGACTTTGGGTTCAAAGCCTTCGTCATGGCCAGAAGAGTCACTAAAAGGTTCAAAATAAGGAGCCTTATACCGACTTACAGGAAAGAGTGAAGTTTCATGAATATCCTGAACAAAGTGCTGGTTAGTCAGAAGATTTCTGAGTACAGGTCTGAAGCCGAAGTGTCTTAACAGTTGAATATGCACCCAGGTTGGCGAGATGTACGTCGAAGTGAATTCAACGTGTTTTAATGCGAATTCAACTTCCTCTGCTCCATCTGAAGTAGCACTGGCCAGTGCATGCAGAAGATTTTCTGTGTATGCAAGGTCGAACACCATATCATCGTAATTTTCACCGAAGTTGAGTCCGGCATCGTGCCTTGCAGCTAAATCCTCCAGCATTATCATCTGAAAGTTTCGAATGATGTGCTGGTAGCTTTTGACCTTGTCTTTTTTAACAGTTGTCTTGTCATCTTGACCGGCTCTCCTCCACCAGTCCATATAGAGGCCTTCCACAAGAGCCATATCGCTGGGGTTCTGTTTCTGACCATGGAAAACAACAACATCCCCCGGAGTCTCAGTCACTTCCAGTTTTGGATAACCAGCAGGGACAGGATAAACCTGTGTCTCATCCTCGACGTGTACAACATAGCCGATGGGTTTATGGTCTGACAGCAGATCTTCCAGGGCATACTGTTGTATCTCTTTCCCCAGAACATGCACCTGGGTATAGGCAGAGGTGGCTGCTGCCAAAAGCACCTCATCATTGACAAAAAGTGACTGACCCAGACGCTGCAGCTCAGGAGGCCGGTCGCCCGCAGCGACAAGGCGCATGAAGGTGCGCCCGTCCACCTCAACCTTGTCTACTTCAAGGGTGGCAAGGACAACATAGTTATCGGCTTCACCAGGGTTTCCTGCTCTTTCATGCGCACCTCTCAGCACTCCCACCAGATGACCGGGGCTGGCCATTCCGGTAAAGGGTTCCAATGCCCAGGCGACCCCTGATTGACTGCGAACAGCCCGAATTGAATCCTGATGGGTCATACTGTCGCTGACTTCGATGAGCAGTTTCTCTTCTGCAAGGTTATGGGTAAACCTGAAGACCCCCTTATTACCCACCTTGAGGATTTTGGTGTACTTCCGGGCAACGTCATTCTCGCCGGTCTCAAACTGATCAACAATGGCAACGCCACCCTCGATGCCGGAAAGAACGTCTGTGAAGCCTTCAGAAGGAATGTCATAGCCCGCTCTGACTTCAGTCTGATCAGGGTAGGTGGTGGTAAAGGATTTGGCTATTGGCTGCGAGTCATCATCCAACGTTGGCTTAACGATGACCTCGCTCTGGATAAACTCCACCTGTTCACTGCCCGAAATATCAACAGATCTTGTCTGCAGCCTGCGATTGGCCAGTGCCTCTGTAGCAATGATGGAAGAGCTGATGGCAACGGCCACGGCTAGGCTTAATGCATTGGGGCGGATATTTCTCATTCTATTACCTCGAAGCTGAGTATTTTTATTACTGTAAAAAGTGATTGCTACGGCAAACGAAATGACAACTCCCAATCGCTTATGGCTGTCAATCACTTATTCGAGTGGCTTCAAGGCTCTTTTACGTTAACGGAGAAATGTCTGTGGGCTCAGAAGGTAAGCTTACACATGTCTCCATAACCGGTGTTTTGTCACTGCTGTGACAATGCTGGTGGTTGTTTGTTGTCTGATTTATTCACCGGCGCTTTCTTATTATTGCCCTGTTGCTACTCGTAGAAGGCTCCAAGAGTGTAGAAGTAAGGAATGCTTTCTGCATGGGAGAATGACCATTTGGGCAAATTTTCCCTGAAGTATTTCTCCCAGCCATCCTCATACAGTTTCATGGTGCGATCCCGGCGTTCGCGGAACTGCAGGTAATTTTCGTGTCGAGTCCAGCCATACAGAGTGTTGTTTGCTTTAACACCGTTTGCATAGTCTGTATCGGTTTCATCGAAGCTTTGAGGCCTGGCAATAGTCGTACGTTTCACATATTCATCTGTCGTTTCCCCCACGCCTGTCCAGCGATTAATCCTGTCAAGACTGCGGCCCAGTGGCCCACCCAGCCATTGAGTGAGCATCTTGTTGTCGTTCATAAAGAAGTCGAAAGTGAGGCTCGACGCCAGCGCGAATCCGAAGGTTTGGGCATAGGTGAATCCTGATAAAAGGCCATGGGCGTATGTTCCGACCGTGGCTACCGGACCCAATACGAGACCGGCTGTGGCAGAGGCCAGGGTTCTCACTTTTTGTGGTGTCAGTCTGTGCAGCAGCGGTATCTGAACGCCCTGACCGGAGCCCATGGATTTGATTATTTCCGGCACCAGACGGGAAATACTGCGATACATCTGCGGGTTGGCGTTGTACTGTCTGGCAAACAGCATAGAGCCGGTTTTCAGCAGGATGACGGAGGAGGCGGCTTTACCCAATGGCATGGCCAGCCCGCCCACTTCAGAGATTTGTTCAATGCCGCTGTGACAGGCATATTGGTCCGTTCGGTCAGGATCAACACCGTAGCCTTCCAGCCAGTGCTGGAAAGGTGTCAGCATCCGGTGCAGGTAATCACCTCTGTTGGTCAGATCCAGAAGATAGAGGAATGCTATGTTTGAGAGAGATAGCCCGGCGGCCTGCCGGGAGGTGTGGGTCGCCAGCAGGGGTTTGTAGCTGGAGTAGTACCAGGTCACAGCCTGCAACAGGAAGGCTGAGGGTTTGATCCAGTAATCCAGTAGCTGTCGTGCAACCGTTGCGGCACGGGCCTGCATTAATGTGCCATGGATAATCTTGATGAAGTCTGATTCAGATAGTCCGGCAACATTGGCATAAGGTGTCAGGGTATCCTGAATATTGGTCAGGAATGTTGCCGTCCTGTGGCCATTGTCAAAAGCAATATCATCAAGAACGTAGTTGGCGATCACTGCAGCTGCGAACTCTTTCATGCCGGTAACAGACTCTTTCATACCTGCCGGGCGCGGGGCAGTATCACCCCCGCCCGGCTCTGCCTGCCTGTTTCTCGGGGCATTAATCCGTTGTTTATTGGTTTCAGAAGCGTCTGATTTTAGTCCCACAGACTCTTCAGTCGCTGCTTTTTCAGCGTCTGTAACGGTTGTCTGAAGGTGTCGCTTGACCAGAGCTTCCTGCTGTTCGAGGTGTTTCAGAATGGCCTGTTGACGAGCCTCCGGGGCATCTTCTTCGTCAGAGATCAGGCCGAGCTCAGTTTCCATGTTGTCCAGTCTCTGCGGAGTCTCCTCGTCGTCCAGTTCTGTCTTATACCTTATATGCTGTTGAACAGACTGAAGGCGGGCAACAAGATTATTTTCATTGTCTGGAGCAATACCGAACAGGTCCTCAAGGCCTTCCAGTTTTGTAGTGATAATTTCATAGTCAGGCTGTTCTGTTGCAGCAAGGGTTGTGGCCAACGTCCGCTTGATTTCCTGAATTTTCTTGCTGATGGTTCTGACTTGTTCTCTGGGCAGAAGGTTAGCCCAGTTCTCAATACCAAGCTCTTCTGCCGTTACGCGAAGTAATTTTCTGTTCAGATTCTTGAATTTGGTCTTTTTTGCCCGTTGCTGCTCCAGGTTGTTGTGTAACTCAAGCAGCTGTCTGGCCATGTCAATCATGACTTTGGAAGTAAACTCCTGGTCTTTTCCGGAATCGATCTGCGCTTCATTGATATCGCCGATGATGGGTATCGCCTTGCGAATAATCTGAAAAAAGTGCGGGTTCTTAAGAAGATTTCTAAGTACGGGTTTGAAGTCAAACTGTTTTGCGAGTTGATTACACATCTGGGTTGGCGTGATGACTAATGAAGCGATTCTGATGTGCTCCAGTGTGAACTCAAATTCTTCTGTTCCATATGTTTTATCTGGAGTAGCCAGTGCCAATGCCTGCTGGAGAGATTCATAGAATGCAAGTGAACGCGCCGCCAGTTTATCTTCGCGGGAAAGGATCGTCGGTTGAACTTTGTTAACGCCAGCATTGCGCCGCGCAACAAACTTCTCCAGCAGTGCCATCTGCCTGTTTCGAATGACGAACTCGTAACTTCTGATCTTATATCTTCTAAGCATTGTGATTACTGCAGGGGCGGGGTTATTACCTCCGGACTGTACCCAGAGTTTATAGAGGTTTTCTACAAAAGCGACATCATGGGGATTCAACATCTGACCATGAAAAACAATACCCTCCCCCAGAGCTTCTGTTATCTCCAACTTTGGATAGCCCGCAGGCACAGGATAAACCTGTGTGTTATCCCCGAAGTGCTCAACATAGCCGACGGGTTTGTTGTTTGCCAATAGTTCGTTCAGAGCCTGCTGTTGTATATCCTCTCCCAGGATATGAACCTGGATGTAGGCAGAGGCGGCAGCTGCCAGAAGAGCCTCATCATTGACAAAGAGTGATTGACCCAGACGATGCAGCTCAGGGGGCTGGTCGCCCGAAGCGATAAGGCGCATGAAGGTGCGTCCATCCACTGCAACTTTTTCGACTTCGATGGTAGCAAGGGCAAGATAGTGATCACTTGAGCCGAGGATTCCTGTCCTGGTACTGGCAGCTTCCAACAGATCAGCCAGTTGCATGGGGGTGGCGATTTTCGTTAAGGGTTCAAATGGTGGCCTGATATCTAAATGTTCACGAACAAACGCAACTGAATCCTGCTCGGTCATTCCGCCTCTGACTTCAATGACCAGTTCCTCTTCTGCAAGGTTATGGGTGAACTTGAAGATTCCCTCACCATCTACCTTAAGGACTTTGGTATATTTCTGAGCAACGTCATTCTCGCCTGTTTCAAACTGATCAACACTGGCAACGCCCTCATTACCGATACCATAAAGAGCTTCTGTAAAACTTATACCTATAGCGGGACGAGAATAGTCGTCATTTTCTGAAGGCGCATAGGGATAGGTGGTGGTAAAAGATTTGAGTACTGGTTGCTGGTCATCACCTAAAGTTGGCTGAACCATGACCTCACTGCGGGTATCCTCAGAACCGCCATTGTCCAGAAGCCAGGCATATTTTGTCTGCAGTTTGCGAGCGGCCAGTACCTCTGTATTGATGATGCAAGAGCTGATTGCAACGGCCACTGCAAGGCTTAATACATTGTGACGGGTATTGCTCATCGATTTTCCTACTTGTCCCACTTCTCATCAGTTTCAAGCTGATCGCCTGAGGTGGCAGTTCGAAAGCTCGATTGATGGGCATTTCACTTCTCAGGAACAGGCACTTTTTTATTATTGTCCTGTTGCCACTTGTAGAAGGCTCCAAAAGTGTAGAAGTAAGGAATGCTTTGTGCATGGGAGAAGGACCATTTAGGCACATTTTCCCTAAAGTATTTCTCCCAGCCATTCTCAAACAGTTTCATGGTGCGATCGCGGCGTTCGCGAAAATGCAGGTAATTTTCGTGCCGCGTCCAGCCATACAGGGTGTTATTTGTTGTAACAAGGTTTGCGTAGGCTTCATCGTTTTCATCGAAGCGTTGGGGCCTGGCAATAGTTGTACGTTTCACATATTCATCTGTCGTTTCCCCCACGCCTGTCCAGCGATTAATCCTGTCAAGACTGCGGCCCAGTGGCCCACCCAGCCATTGAGTGAGCATCTTGTTGTCGTTCATAAAGAAGTCGAAAGTCAGGCTCGACGCCAGCGCGAATCCGAAGGTTTGGGCATAGGTGAATCCTGATAAAAGACCATGGGCGTATGTTCCGGCAGTGGCTACCGGACCCAATACGAGACCGGCTGTGGCAGAGGCCAGGGTTTTCACTTTTTGTGGTGTCAGCTTGTGCAGCAGTGGTATCTGAACTCCCTGTCCGGAACTCATGGATTGCACTATTTCCGGCACCAGACGGGAAATACTGCGATACATCTGCGGGTTGGCGTTGTACTGTCTGGCAAACAGCATAGAGCCGGTTCTCAGCAGAATGACTGAAGACGCGGCCTTGCCCAATGGCATGGCGAGCCCACCCAGTTCAGAGATTTGTTCAATGCCGCTGTGATAGGCATATTGGCCAGTTCGATCAGGATCAACACCGTAGCCTTCCAGCCAGTGCTGGAAAGGTGTCAGCATCCGGTGCAGGTAATCACCCCTGTTGGTCAGATCGAGAAGATAGAGGAACGACATGTTCGAGAGGGACAGCGCGGTGGCCTGCCCGGCGGTATGGGCCGCCAGCAGGGGTTTGTAGCTGCAGAAGTACCAGGTGACAGCCTGTACCAGAAAGGCTGAAGGCTTGATCCAGTAATCCAGTAGCTGTCGTTCAACCGCTGCGGCATGGGCCTGAATTAATGTGCCATGTACAGTTTCGATCAGGACTGACTCAGATATTCCGGCAGCATGGGCATAAGGTGTCAGGGTATCCTGAACATTGGCCAGGAGGGCTGCCATCCTGCGGCCATTGTCAAAGGCAATATCGTCAAGAACGTAGTTGGCGATGACTGCAGCTGCATACTCTTTCATGCCGGAAACAGACTCTTTCATACCTGCCGGGCCTGAGGCGGTAGAGGGCACAGGAGTAAAGGCACTTTGCATGAATTCATCAGCACCCCGATCGGACAGCATCTGGACAACCTTCCTGAACTCAGGCACCCTGACGCCGTGTTGGTAGCCAAGGAAGTGTTCAAACTCAGCCACTGTCTGATAACCGTCGACATTTCTGACGGCTTTTATATAGTTCTCAAGTTCAACCTTGCTGATCAGACCTTCACGCAGCAGACTTATGATCTTGTTACCGCTGGCAGAATGGGTAGCGAAGTATTCCGGGAAGCTTTTCAGGTACCCTGATTGATGCTTAATGAAGTGAACGGCTGCTTTGCCCATGCTGCGAATTTCGTCGTCGTATTCCAGAGCCCCTTTTTTCATTTCGTGCCTGGCCCGGCGAACAAGCCTGTAGACTTCTTTCAGGTCATTCCCGGGCAGATCTCCAGCAGACTGGAAAGAGGATTCCGGGAAGGCCTTCTTCAGGCTCTTGAAAACTTCCACAATCCCACCGGCCTGTTTAAACGTCAGTTTGTCTCCGACCAGTGCCTGCAAGTGAATCGGTGCAAATTCATCGTCAAAATCGAAAGTCGAAAGGTGTGGTATTTTCTTATCGCTTTCCAGTGCTAACTGTGCCAGACCCATTGTCGTTTCCAGAGCTTGCTTTTTGAGAGAGTGCTGCTCTGCGAAAGCGTTTATAGCGGTCCGAACTTTTACCTGTCCCGGCGAATACTGGAAGGGACCTCCGTCATTTTCGATGGCCTGTTCTGCAGTCTCAAGGACCTCCTTCAATCGCTCAATGTCTGCGTTTCTGATTTCAATTTCATCTTCCAGATAGGCCTGTTCCTGAACCGGATGCCGGACCTTGCCGACAGTACCCTCATTCCTGCCCGTGACTTGAGAGGACTTTTCCCCGGTTAAAATGAGTTCATCCTCGACTTCATGGGATTCGCTCCGACCATGGGCATTTGCGCAGTCTTGATTGCTACGAAGCCTATTCAGTCTGCGATGAAAAACATCCAGCTCACTTTCAGCTTCTGCTAATAACCACCTGGCTCTGGCCGCATCACGGTCAAGCAGGTATCGTGGTTTGGGTCCCAGGCGAGCGAGTTGCCTGTCAAGCTCATTATCAATGGCTGCGATACGCGCATTAACGTCAGGCTGACCCGCTTTGAAAACTTCTTCATCCAGCTGTTGGAGTTTTGCTGTGAAACTTTTGCCTCTCTCTTTAGCAGCAGGGTTTTCACGGGGGTGGATATTTAGCTTGTTCTCCAGAACGATAAGGTGACTTTCCTGTTGTTTTCTGGCTCGCTGATCCGATGCTTCGACGATATGATTAAGACGATCACGAATCGTCGTGCGTTTGATATCCACCTCCAAAGGGTTTCCCTCCAGATCTTCCCAGTCTGGCCTGTTATCCCACCAGAGCACCTTGCGCATCTCGTCCAGCTCGTAATTGGAGATATCATCGGCATCAAGCCTTGTTAGAATCCTTTCCAGTCTTACTGTTTTGTAATCAGCTTCATTAATTTTGATGTTGAGTAATCTTTCCACATGGTCCAGTCTGACCCGGACCTCTTCCTCCGACTGCCGTCTGGCCTCTCTGATGTAAAACCGAATATGTTCAGAAATATACTGACGAAGGACATACACACTGTCCATTTGGTCGAAGTAAATGTGTCCCTGGAGGGCCCTTAATGTGTCACGAAGTGTCGCCAATACCTCAGGCATGAGTTTGGGATGGCCTGGTGTTTTGATGTCTTCCAGTTCAATTTTCAGCTTTGAAAGCTCAAAGAGCCTGTCATTTACCTTTGATTCCAGACTGGTGCGGTCTTGCAGACGGGTGTCTTCGGACGGATCAATACCGAGAACCACTGGCAGAGTGTCTTTTCTGGCTTTGGTGTAAGAATCCTCCCTATTGAGCTTATGACTCATTGCCTTAAGTTGCTGACGCAGACTGTCTTGTTGAGCGTTGATTGCCTCAAGATTTTGAATCAGTTGTTCTTGGAGAACGTCAGGATCTGCATTGCTATCAAAATCCTGAATGTTTAAATATGCGGCAATGTTTGAATAGCGGATTTGCTTTTCAGCGTCTCTTTCAGCATCTGTTCTGGTGTTCTGTTGTTGAATAAGTTGTTGAGCGATCAGGGCCTGGCGTTGATTAAGCTGTTGCTGAATGGTCTGGTGACGGTCTTCCAGATCCTTGCCATTGTCCTGGGGCAGACCGAGCTGACTTTCAATGCTGGTCAGTACACTCTGGATTACCACATTGTTCAGTTCTGCCTTTTGTTGCAGCTGCTGTTGCATGGACTGATAGTAAGCATACAAATCGTTTTCATTGTTCAGTGTAATACCGAGCTTGCTTTCCATGGGCGCCAGTCTGGCTTTTACCGCTTCTTCCCATGGCTGCACTGCTGCGGCATCTGTTGCGCCATCTGTTGCAGCAACCGATCTCTTGATTTCAAGAATTTTCTCTCTGATGGCGCTGGCTTGTTTATCCAGGGGCTGGGTATCGTCCCAGTTATCAATACCAAGCTCTGCTGCCACTTGAGTGTTGATATCTGCTCTTTTTTCTGCTTCGGCATCACGAACGCTTTTGTTCATCGTTGTAATCAGATTGATCATCTGCTGCAGTTTCTGTAAGTGGTTTTTCTGTGCTTTCAGGTTTTGTTGATATTGACGCCGAGGTTGTTGTTGACTGTCCTGATGCAATTGCAGAAAAAGTTGCTCCAGAATGATCTTTTGACGGGCTTCGGGGTCATCATTGCTATTCGTAACCAAACCGAGTTGACCTTCAACGAAAGCCAGTTGATTCAGGAATACCTCACTGGACTGATCTGCCTGTTGCTGCAGATGATCCAGAATGGACTGAGAGCGGCCACCCAGATTGTTTTCATTGTCCGGAACAATGCCGAGCTGGCCTTCAATCACTGCCAGTGTTGCTTTCATATCCTGTTCCCAGGGCTGTCCTGATGCAACATAATAGGTTGATTGGCCGGTTTCATGAATTTTGTTTTCCAGAAGTCCGGCTTGTTCTTCTGGTGCCAGAGTATCATCCCAGCCATCAATACCAAGCTTTGCTGCCGCATGGGCGCTGCGAACTTTTGCGACTTCTGCCAGGGCATCTCTGACCTGTTTTTGCAGTTCAGGGATTCGTTTGAGCTCCTGCCGAAGCTGATCTATCATGTTTTTCGTCGTCAGGAAATCTTGACGAAGCCGTTCAGACTCATGCTCAAGTGTCTGTTCGGTTCGCTTCAGTTTCTGTTTTTCCTCATCGCTGGCAATGATCATTGCCGTCAGCCTGTCTTCTAATTTTTTGGCCCTCAGGATGAGTTCGGTCTTACTTGCCTTCAGCTCTTCCTGCGTACTTACTATCTCAAGCATCTGTTCGCTAATGTCGGCCAGGACTTTAGAGGAAAAGGAAGAAAACCTTGTTTCTTCGGCATCAGTAAAGAGATTCATCATTCTGTTGGCGAAGGATATAAAGTTGTGCAAATTCTGAAAAAAATTATAGTTAGTCAGAAGATTTTTAAGTACGGGTTTGAAGCTGAAGTTTTTTATGAGTTGCAACTGCATCCAGATTGGCGTGATGAGCGATGTAGTGATTCTGATGTATCCTGTTGTGAACTCAAATTCATCGGTTCCATCCGGAGTAGCAGCGGTTAAAGCCTGCTGAAAGGCTTCATAGTAGGCAAGCTTAGCCAGTTTATCTTCGTTAAGTTTGACATCGTGCTGTGCAGCCAAATCAGCAGCAAACTCTTCCAACAGGGCCATTTGACTGCTTCTGATGACGTGCCTGTAGCTTCTGATGCTGGCTTTTTTAACCTCGGCAGTGAGCTCCAGAAACTGATGCTGTTCCCAGGGGATATGCTGGCTTTCCACAAAAGCGATATCGGTTGGATTCTGTTTCTGACCACGGAAAACAACTACCTCTTCCGAAGCCTGATCCACTTCCAGCTTTGGATAACCAGCAGGCGCAGGATAAGCCTGTGTGTGATCCTCGACGTGTACAACATAGCCGACGGGTTTATGGTACGACAAGAGTTTGTCGAGCGCTTCCTGTTGTATATCTTCCCCCAGAACATGAACCTGGGCGTAAGCAGAGGTGGCGGCTGCCAGAAGCGCCTCATCGTTAATAAAGAGCGATTGACCCAGACGCTGCATTTCAGGGGGCCGATCGCCCGAAACGATATGACGCATAAAGCTGCGCCCGTTCACTGCAACTTTGTCTACTTTAATAGTGGCAAGGGCAACATAGTGATCAGCTTCGCCAAGACTTCCTGCTCTTTCGCTGGCACCTTTGAGCACTCCGGTCAGTTGTTCGCGATTGGCGATTTTTGTTAAGGGTTCTAATGGTTGAATGTCACCTGATTGAGCACGAACAGCCGCAATTGAATTCTGATCGGTCATTCCTTTTCTGACTTCAATGACCAGTTCCTCCTCTGCAAGGTTATGAGTGAACCTGAAGACACCCTCATCGCCGACCTTGAGAACTTTAGTGTACTTCTGAGCAACGTCATTGTCGTCGGTTTCAAACAGATCAACACTGGCAACGCCAGCCCCGATGCCAGAGAGAACGTCTGTGAAGCCTTCAGAAGGAACCTCATAACCTGCTCTGATTTCAGTTTGATCAGGGTAGCTAGTGGTAAAGGATTTCGGGATAGGCTGCTGATCATGACCTAAGGTTGGCTGAACCATGACTTCACTTTGGGTAAACTCCACCTGTTCATTGACCTGAATATCGACAGACTTTATTTGCAGCCTGCGATCGGCCAGCGTCTGTGTAGCAATGATGGAGGAGCTGATTGTAACGGCCATTGCAAGGCTTAATGCATCGGGGCGGGCCTTTGTCATTCTGCTACCTCAAAGTCGAGTACTTTTATTACCGTTGTTACCGTTATTACCGTGAAAGGTGATTGCAACGACAGGCGAGGATGCAGCTTTTGGTTAAGTTAGTTTGCTGGGGCCGCAGGTAGAAAGTTTGCTTGAGGGGCATTTCTCTTATCATGACCGTGAACTTTCTGATCATCGCCCTTTTGCCATTCGTAGAAGGCTCCAAGAGTGTAGAAGTAAGGAATGCTTTCTGCATGGGAGAAGGACCATTTAGGCACATTTTCCCTGAAGTATTTCTCCCAGCCATTCTCAAACAGTTTCATGGTGCGATCGCGGCGTTCACGGAACTGCAGGTAATTTTCGTGTCGGGTCCAGCCATGCATCCTGTCACTTGCTTTAACCCGGTTTGCATAGGCTGCATCGGTTTCACTGAAGCCTTGAGGCGAAGCAATAGCCGTACGTTGCACATATGCATCCCGGGTTTCACCCACGGCTATCCAGCGATTAATCCTGTCAAGGCTTCGGCCCAGAGGTCCACCCAGCCATTGAGTGAGCATCTTGTTGTCGTTCATAAAGAAGTCAAAAGTGAGGCTCGACGCCAGGGCAAATCCGAACGTCTGAGCATAGGTAAACCCGGATATAAGGCTGTGGGCGTATACACCGGCAGTGGCAATAGGGCCCAGTACGAAACCGGCTGTAACAGAAGCCAGGGTTTTCACTTTTTGTGGTGTCACCCGGTTCAGCAGTGGTACCTGAACCCCTTGTCCGGAACCCATGGATTTCATTATTTCGGGCGCCAGACGGGAAATACTGCGATACCTGTGGGGATTGGCATAGTGCTGTCTGGCAAACAGCATAGAGCCGGTTTTCAACAGAATGCCTGAGGAAGCGGCTTTACCCAGTGGCATGGTCAGTCCGCCCACTTCGGAGATTCGTTCAATGCCACTGTGGTAGGCATATTGTCCGGTTCGGTCAAGATCAACACTATAGCGTTCCAGCCAGTGCTGGAAAGGTGTGAGCATTCTGTGCAGATAATCACCCCTGTTGGTCAGGTCCAGCAGATAGAGGAATGACATGTTTGAGAGGGACAGTCTGGCAGCCTGCGAGAGGGTGTGAGTCACCAGGAGAGGTTTGTAGCTGGAGTAGTACCAGGTCACAGCCTGTACCAGAAAGGCTGAAGGTTTGAACCAGTAATCACTTAACTGATGCTCAACCGCTGCGGTATGGGCCTGTATTAATGTGTTATGGATAGCCTTGATCAGGTCTGATTCGTGCAGGCCAGCAGCAGCGGCATAAGGCGTCAGGGTATCTTGAATATTGGCCAGAAACGCTGCTGTCCTGCGGCCATTTTCAAAGGCAATATCGTCAAGAACATAGTTGGCGATGATAGCAACTGCATACTCTTTCATGCCGGCAACAGACTCTTTCATACCTGCCGGGCCGGTGGCAGTCACGGTTACAGAATTAAAGGCACATTGTATGAATTCCTCAGCACCCTTGTCGGACAGTAACTGGACAACCTTCCTGAACTCAGGCACCTTGATACCCTGTTTGTAGCCAAGTAAGTGCTCAAATTCATCCACTGTATGGTAATCGTCGACCCCTCTGACGGCCTTTATGTAGTTCTCGAGTTCGTCCTTGCTGATCAGACCTTCACGAAGCAAAGCCGTGATTTTGTTACCACTGGCAGAACGGGCAGCGAAGTATTCCGGGAAGCTTTTCAGGCTACCCGGTTCATGTTCGATAAAGTGAATGGCTCTTTTGCCCATGCCATGAATTTCGTCGTCGTATTGTTGAGCCCCACTTCCCATCTCATTTCTGGCCCTGGACACAAGTCTGTAGACTTCTTCCAGGACATTCAGAGGCTGATCTTCTGAAGCCTTGAGAACGGGTTCCGGGAAGCTCGTCTTCAGCCTTGTGAAGATTTCCACAATCCGACTGGCCTGATTAAAAGTCAGGTTGTCTCCAACCATCGCCCGCAAATAAATGGGGGCCAATTCATCGTCAAAATCGAAAGTCGTAATCCAGTGCACTGTCTTACCGCTTTCTGATGCTAATTGTGCCAGACCCAGGGCAGCATCCAGTGCCTGTTGTTTGAGAGAGTGCTGTTCTGTGAAAGCATCCATAGTGGCCCGAACTTTTGCCTGTTCCGGCGTGTACTGGAATGGACCACCGTCATTTTCGACAGCTTCCCTTGCAGCCTTCAGGACTTGCTTTATTTTCTTAATGTCTGCTTCCCTGACATCCATCTCAGCTTCCAGACGGGCCTGTTGAATCAGTTGCCAGATCTTGCCGCCATTACCATCATCACCACCCAGTTTTAGCTGTTTTTTTCTCAGGGCATTAACCCGGTCTTTATAGCTGTCAGATGCCTCTGGTTTGAGACCTGCGGCTTCTTCAGCGGCGTCAAGAGCCGCTCTATGATAATCCCTCAGAGCGTTTTCTGCTTTTGAGACAGCCTGACTTTTCTGCTCAAGGACTAAATCCGGCAGATCGCTGCCTCCAACATTGATCATCTCTTGTCTTTTTCGGTCCAGATCCTCTTGTGCATTCGTCTGTTCAAGCCGGGCATTGGTGAATTCCATACTTCTCCTGTCGTGCTCATGCAGGAATTCCGTGATCTGAGTGTATTTTTTTCTGGTTACAGACAGTTCATCCTCAACTTCATTGGTTTTGTCCAGGGCATGGGTATCCGCATAGGCTGAAATAGCAATATAGTAATCATCTTCTTCCAGTAAACCGAGGTCACTTTTAATCCGAATGTTATGAGCTTTTACGACAGCATGCAGTTTATCAAAGATTTCTTTTCGTCTATTTGCACTGTCTCGTCGCAGAATGCGTTTAATGTCGTCTATTTGCTCTCGAATGGTTTGCTCGCTATCTGCAGGCAGGCCTAATTCAAGCTGAATTTCTTTTATTGCCTGAATGAGAAGCTTTGCGTCTTCATCCACGCTAGCAGTACCGACGTCAGGATGAGCCAGAATTACCATTTTTTTTCGGCAAAGAACGCTCAGTTTGCTGCGAACACCTGCCAGCATTCTTTCAGCTTCTTTTAATATCTTTCTGGCATAGGCAAGATTACGATCAAGGACGTATCGGGGTTCAGGGCCCAGACGAGCCATTAGCTTGTCAAGCTCAATTTCAATGGCTTCAATACGCTCATCAACGTCAGGCCAGCCTGCATTGAAAACTTCGTTATCCAGCTGTTGGAGTTTTGTTCCAATCAGATTGTTCTGGTCGTCTATAGTGGCGTCTTCTTCATAATCCTTAATATCGAGTTGATGAGCCATTTCATTGTTTATGGCTCTTTTGATACCTTCATCAAAAACATTGTGTAGCTTATCCATGGATGTCTGAATTTCGGTTCTTAGAACCTCCTTCTGATCTGACAGGTTATCATTCTCTTCAAATACTATATTCAGATCTTTGGCCAGTTTGGCAATGGAAGCCCGGCCTCTTTTTTTGGCGGCAACGTTTTCATGAGGACAGACACCCAGCTCGAACTCTATAGCGTCGAGCAGATTTATCTGATTTTCTTTGGCTTGTTCATCCAGGTACAAATCTTCAACATTATAGGCAAGACTCGCATGAAGCATCTTTAGTTTGAGACCCCTGTCGTCCAGAGTTGTCCTGGCTTCTTTCCAGAGGGTTTGATGTATCTGATCCAGAATGGATTCCGGTATATTATCGTCATCAATTGCTGCAAGAATCCAGGTAAGTCTTGCTGCCTGGTCATTCTCTTCATTGAACCTGATGTTGAGTATTTCTTCTATTGCTTCCAGCAGTTCCGGTTGTTCTATGGCTCGCTCACCCGGGCCCGATTTTCCAAATTTGTAGCGAAGATGTGCGACAAGCTTTATGAATTTGAGGTCCTTCTCGTCCATAGCTTCGCTTTGATAGGTCCAGAGGGTATTATCTATCTCATCCAGGATGTCATCGGAGAGGTCATCGCCGTCAAGTATTCTACGAACCTTGGTCAATCTTGTTATTTTGTCATCCTCTTCACTGATTTTGATGTTGAGTACTTCTGCTGTGGCTTTCAGAAGGTCCAGAGCAAATTCCTCTAACCGCTGTCTGGCGTTACTGATGAATCTATGCATGTCTTCAGAAATCCCATGGCGACGGATATAAACATCGTTGTTTTCATCAAGATCACTCATCTCAAGGGCTTTTTCCACGTCACTCAGTGTCTCAAGTACCTCCGGCATGGCTTTGGGGTGGCCTGGTGTTCTGATGTCATCCAGCTCTTTCTCCAGCTCTGCAAGTCTGAAGAGCCTGGAATGTAAGGTTGACTCCAGGGCGACGCGTTCTTCTGGTGTGTTATCTTCATTCAGTTCAATACCCAGAGCCGCTGTCAGAACAGATTTTGTGGCTCCGATGAAAGAATCCTCTGTTGCGATCCTGGCCTCTATTGTCTTCAGCTTTTCCAGCTTGCTTTCCATCTCAAGCAGCTCCCCGGCAAAATCGCCAATGAGCCTGGAGGCAAATCTATCGCCTTTGTCAAAAGAATCGCTGGACGGCTCATTATAAAAATAATCGCTATTGGCTTTGTTGAAAACGGGTATTACTTCGTGAGTATCCTGAACAAAATGCTGACTGGTCAGAAAATTTCTAAGCGCAGGTTTGAAGCCGAAGTGTTTAGCGAACTGAATATGCATCCAGGTTGGCATGATGTACAGCGAGGTGAATCCGACGTGTGGCATTGTTAATTCAAATTCATCTGCTCCAATTGAAGTAGCACTGGTCAGTGCCTGCTGAAGATATTCGAAGAATGCAAGCGTCCCCAGTTTCTCATCGTATTCTTCACCCGAGTCAAGTCCGGCATTGTACCGTTCAGCGAACTCCTCCAGCATTGCCATCTGCCTGCTTCGAATAACGTACTGGTAGCTTTTGGCCTTGTCTTTTTTAACCCGTACTGTTGTTTGAGGAGTGGGGGCATTGCAGTCATATTTATCCCAGATGTCATAGAGACCTTCCACAAAAGCGACATCGGTCGGGTTTTGTTTCTGACCTCGGAAAACAATAATCTTTCCCGGAGTCTCAGTCACTTCCAGTTTTGGATAACCAGCAGGCACAGGATAAACCTGTGTCTCATCCTCGGCATGTACGACATAGCCTACGGGTTTCTGGTATGACAACAGAGCGTCCAGAGTATCCTGTTGTAAATCATTCCCCAGAACATGGACCTGGATATAAGCAGAGGTGGTAGCTGCTAAAAGCGCTTCATCATTGACAAAGAGCGATTGGCCCAGACGCTGCAGTTTGGGAGGCTGATTGCCTCCGGCGATAAGGCGCATGAAGGAACGCCCGCTCACATCAACTTCGCCTACTTCAATAGTGACGAGGTCAATATAGTTATCAGCTTCGCCAAGGTTTCCCGCTCTTTCATGTGCACCTCTGAGCACTCCGGCCAGTTGTTCGGGACTGGCGATTTTTGTCAGGGGTTCTAATTGCAGGTTGTCACCCAGTTGAGCACGAACCGCCGCAATTGAATCCTGATCGGTCATTCCTTTTCTGACTGCAATGACCAGTTTCTTTTCTGCAAGAGTATGGGTGATCCTGAAGACTTCCTCATCAGAGACCTTCAGGACTTTGGTGTACTTCTGAGCAACGTTATTCTCACCTGTTGCAAACAGATCAACGCTGGAAACGCCACCATCAATACCAGGAAAAACGTCCGTGAAGCCTTCAGAGGGAATGACATAGCCCGCTCTGGCCTGAGTCTGATCAGGGTAGGTGGTTGTGAAGGATTTGGGTATTGGCTGCCGGTTATGACCTAAAGTGGGTCCAACCATGACCTCACTCTGGGTAAACTCCACATGTCCATTGTCCGAAATATCGACAGATTTTGTCTGCAGTCTGCGACCAGCCACTGCGTCTGCAGCAATGATCGAAGAGCTGATTACAACGGCTACAGCAAGGCCTAACGCATTGAGGTGAGCATTTGTCATTCTACAACCATAGAGCTGAGTACTTTTATTAACGTGAAAAGTGATTGTCACACACACAGAGGAATCAGCTTTTAAGTACTTAATTAAGGTAGTCTGCTGAGGTTGCAGGTGGAAATGAACTTTCTCATCGCCAGTCGCAGAAGGCACTCAGAGTGTAGGAGTATGGAATACTTTCTGCGTGGGAAAATGACCATTTAGGCACATTTTCCCTGAAGTATTTTTCCCAGCCATTCTCAAACAGTTTCGTGGTGCGATCCCGGCGTTCACGGAACTGCAGATAATTTTCGTGCCGGGTCCAGCCATGCATCATGTCACTTGCTTCAACGCGGCCTGCATACTCTGCGTCGGTTTCATTGAAGCGTTGAGGTGTAGCAACAGACGCACGTTTCACATATTCATCGTCCGTTTCACCCAGGCCTGCCCAGCGACTGATCTTGTCAAGAGTTCGGCCCAGAGGCCCACCCAGCCATTGAGTGAGCATCTTGTTGTCGTTCATAAAGAAGTCGTAAGTAAGACTCGACGCCAGAGCGAAGCCGAAGGTTTGAGCATAGCTAAATCCGGATACCAGACCCTGGGCGTATGCTCCAACAGTGGCAATCGGGCCCAGAGCGAGAGCAGCTGTGGCAGAAGTCAGCGTTTTCACTTTTTGTGGTGTTACCCGGTGCAACAGTGTTACCTGAACCCCTTGACCGGAAGCCATGGACTTCACTATTTCGGGCACCAGACGGAGAATACAGTGGTACATATGCGGGTTAGCGTTGTACTGTCTGGCAAACAACATGGAGCCGGTTCTCAGCAGAATGACTGAGGAAGCGGCTTTACCCAATGGCATGGCCAGCCCGCCCACTTCAGAGACTCGTTCAATGCCAATGTGGTTTGCGTATTGGCTGGTTCGGTTAAGATCAATACCATAGCCTTCCAGCCAGTGCTGGAAAGGTGTGAGCATCCGGTGCAGGTAATCACCCCTGTTGGTCAGATCCAGAAGATAGAGAAATGAAACGTTCGAGAGGGATAGCTCGACAGCCTGCCAGGTGGTGTGGGTCGCCAGCAGGGGGGTGTAGCTGGAGAAGTACCAGGTGACAGCCTGTACCAGAAAAGCTGAAGGTTTGACCCAGTAATCATTCAGTTGGTGCTCAACTGCTGCGGCATGGGCCTGCATCAAGGTGCTATCGATAGCTTTGACCAGGTCTGATTCAGCCAGGCCGACAGCATGAGCATAAGGTGTCAGGGTATCCTGAACTTTGCTCAGGAAGGCTGCCATTTTGTGGCCGTTTTCAAAGGCAATATCGTCGAGAACATAGTTGGCGATGACCGCAGCAGCGTAGTCTTTCATGCCAGCAACAGACTCTTTTATACCCGCCGGATCAGAAGCAGTCACGGTCACAGGAGTAAAGGCACTCTGCATGAATTCATCAACCCCTACACCGGAGAGCACCTGGACAATGGCTCTGAAGCGAGGCAGGTTGACGCCGTGTTTGTAGCCAAGGAAGTGTTCAAATTCATTCACTGTCTGATAACCTTCAACACCTCTGACAGCCTTAATGTGGTTCTCAAGTTCAATCTTGCTGATCAGACCCTCACGCAGCAAAGCTATGATTTTGTTACCACTGGCAGAATGGACAGATAAGTATTCCGAAAAGTCTTTCAGGTCCCGCTCGACATAGTGAATACCTGCCAAGCCCAAGCCGCGAATTTCGTCGTCGTATTCTTGTGCCCCATTTTCTATCTCAGACAATGCCTGGTGCGTCAGAATCCGGACTTCTTCGAAGGCATTCAGGGGTTGACCTTCTTCAGGCTCGGGAGAGGATTCCGGAAAGGTCGTCTTCAGGCTCCTGAAAACTTCCACAATCCGGCTGGCCTGTATAAACGTCAGTTTGTCTCCGGCCAGCGCCTGCAAGCGAACTGGTGCAAATTCATTGTCAAAATCGAAAGTCGCAAGAGATGGTGTTGCCTTACCGTTTTCTTTTGCTGCTTTTGTCAGGCCAATGGCGGCTTCCAGAGCTTGTTTTTTGAGAGGATGCTGCTGCGAAAATCTGTGGATAGAATTCAGAACTTTTGCCTGCTTTGGCGAGTACTGGAAGGGGCTACCATCATTTTCGACGGTTTTCTCTGCCGCCTTCAGGACTTCCTTTATTCTCTCAATGTCTGCTTTCCTGGCTTCAATCTTATCTTCCAGACGGACCTGTTCCTGAGTCAGTTGCCGGATCTTGCCGCCGTTACCGTCATGTCCGCCCAGCTGTACCAGTTTGCTTCTCAGGGCATTAACCCGGTGTTCACTGGTGTCAGTGGGGTCTGGTTTAAGACCCACTGCTTTTTCTAAAGGGTCAAGAAACGCTTTATGAAAATCTATCAGGTCTTCTTCTGCTTTTGATAACGCTTTACTTTTCTGCTCCAGGGCTAAATTCAGCAGGGCTATTTCGTTCTTATGGAGGGTTTCAGCGGACTCATCGGTGTTAAGCTCCTCCTTTTTAAGGTCCAGCCTTTGTTGTGTATTCCTCTCGTCAAGCCGTGCATTGCTCACCTTCATGCTTTCTCTGTCGTGAATACGAAGAAATTGCAAAATCTGAGCGTACTTGTCCCGGGTTAAAGGCAGTTCACCCAATGCTTCATACAGTTCATCGTTATTGTCCAGACTACCAGTATGTTTATTGTCTGCAACGACAGCAGAGTAATCAGCTTCTGCCAGTAAACTGAGGTCATCTCCATCTGTCAGGATATTGGCATTGGTCAGGGTTTTCAGTTGCTCAAGGATTTCATCTCGTTTTTCTTCGCTGTATTCCCGCAGGTAATGTTTGACGTCCTCCATCCGCTCTTCGGGAACTTGTGCGTCATTTGCAGTCAGACCCAGGTCGGTCTGAAGTTTTTTCATTGCCTGATTGACAATCGTGTTGTCTTCATCAGGGATAGGTTGCAGCTCAGCACGGCTCCCTGCAAATACCACGCGTTTGCCACGCAGCCTGTTCAGTTTGCGATGAACATTTGTCAGCTCACTTTCAGCCTCTTTCAGTGCCCGTCTGGCCCTGGCTGCATCACGATCAAGAACGAATCGTGGCTTAGCTCCCAGACGAGCCATTTGCCTGTCAAGTTCATGATCAATGGCGGCGATACGCTCATTGACGTCAGGCAGGCCGACATTGACAACTTCTTCGTCCAGCCGCTGGAGTTTTGTTTCAATCAGACTGTTCTGGTCTTCGAGGGTGGCATCATCTTTATAGTCCTCAATGTTGAGTCGAAAAGCTATTTCATTGTTCCAGACTCTTCTGGCGGCTTCATCGTCGTAAAGTGCGTTTGATTTTGCGATTAATTCCTGAATTTTGGTTCTCAGGGTATACTTTCGGTCAGACAGGTTGACATCCATGTCAAATGCTATATCCAGATCTTTGGCCAGTTTGACAGTGAAAACCTGACCTCTTTTTTGAGCGGCAGAGTTTTCGCTAATGTCGATGTTTAGCTTGTCCTCTATAGTTTTTAGCATAGAAGTCTGTTGTCTTATGGCTCGTTCATACGCATCTTCGAAAAAAAAGTTAAGACATCTCTGAAGCCTCCCGGGTCTTGTTTCTCTTTGTTCGTAAGCAGGTGAAATGTCACCTTTCCAGTAAGGGGAGTCTATGTCATCCAGCATTTTTTCGGTGATATCTTCGTCCTCAAGTCTGGTAAGAATCCTGCCGAGTCTTTCCTGGTTGTCATCATCGTCAATGGCATCGATCTTGAGTATTTCTTCCAGGGTTTCCAGTACGTCCAGCGCCTCTTCTTCTACCTGCTGTCTGACTTGTTCAATGTATGACCGAATTTCCCTGGCAATAGCGTCACGACGATAATACATATCGTCCTCACTACCCTGAATATTCATCGCCAGGGCGTTTTCCAGATCAGTGAGTTTCCTGAGCACTTCAGGCATGGCTATGGGGTGCCCTGGTGTTCTGATGTCTTCCAGTTCTGTTTCCAAATCTGCGAGACTGAATAACCTGTTACGTGTTGCTTCTATCTGTGTGTTGCGTTGTTCTATTGTGCTGCCTTCTTCCATAGGGTCATAAAAGTCTGTCACATAATCTCCAATGAGATTGGCGTCAATGTCTTCTATGCCCCTTTGAGCAGGCAGTGCCCGGATACTCTGAAAGATATATTCCTGGTGTTCGTCTGGTGAATTGTCCTGATTATCAAGTCTGTCAGGCAGGTCTGCCTGCCGAAGATTCAGTCTGTTAATCTTCCCTAGTTCAGTGTTCAGTGACTGAATTCTCCGAACCAGGCGTTTTTGTTGAACGGCAATATCTGCATTGCTATCAAAATCCTTAATATTTAAATGTACGGCAATGGCGGCATAATGGGCTTTCATTGCAGCTCTTTTTCCAGCCTCTGTACTGGTCTTCTGAAGATGCTGTCGGAATAGAGTTCCCTGCTGATTAAGGTGCTTCAGAATGGCCTGGTGACGAGCTTCCGGTCTAGCTTCACTGACGCGCACCAGACCGAGCTGACTTTCAACGATAGCCAGCTTGTGGCGGGCCTCGACATTGGTGGCTGCTGCATTTTGTTGCATACAATGTTGAATGGACTGAAAGCGTGCACTCAGATCGTTTTCATTGATCGGAATGATATCGAGCGGGCCTTCCATCGCTGCCAGTTTTACTTTTGCTGCTTCTTCGTCAAACTGTTCTGTTGCGGCCATCACCTGGTTGATTTCATCCAGTTTTATTGAGATGAGTCTGGCTTGTTCTTTTGCTGGTCGGGTATCATCCCAGTTATCAATACCAAGTTTTTCTGCCAGTTGAGCTTTGTAAGCCTTGTTGGCTTCTGCTCTGACATCACGGGCATGTCGTTCCAGGTGCGGGATTCGTCTGACTTCGTGTTGAAGTTTCCGAAGCAGGTTTTCCAGTTCTTCCTGCTCGGCATGAAAATGTAAAAGCTTATTCTCAAGTTGCCGATGGAGATAGATTGCTCTCTGTTTCTCCCTTTCACTGATAGTGACTTCTTCTGATACCAGCCTTAGCAGGCTTACAACCCGGGCGAGTTCGGCTTCTGTTGCCAGATGATCTTCCAGCATGAGTTCCCTCTCAATCAGTTGTCTGGCCATATCGCTCAGGACTTTGGAAACAAACGGGTCGTCGCGAAAAATATCGGTCAGTGGTTCGGAGACACCGGTTATAAGGTTCAGCATGCTCTGAACAAAACGCTGTTTAGTCAGGAGATCTCTCAGCTGGGGTCTGAAGCTGAAATGTTTTGTGAGTTGAATCTGCAGCCAGGTCGGTGTGATGGCTGTCAAAACCACTCTGATGTGTTCCAGTGTAAGCTCAAATTCATCGTTTCCATAAATGCCATAGGGAGTAGCACTGGCTAATGCCTGCTGGAGAGATTCATAGTATGTAAGTGCATGTATCATCCGTTGATCTTCGTCTGCAAGTGTCTTCGGTTGCTCTTTGTTAGCGGTAGCACCATGTCTCGCAACAAACCTCTCCAGCACTGTCATCTGCATGCTTCGAATGACGTACTGGTAGCTTTTGACCTTATATTTTTTAACCTTTGTTACCACTCCGGGGGAGGGGGGATTAACTTCAGCTTTTTTCCAGAGGTCATAGAGGTTTTCTACAAAAGCGATATCATGGGGGTTCAGCCTCTGACCATGAAAAACAATCACCTCCCCCGTAGCTTCTGTCACTTCCAGCTTTGGATAACCCGCAGGCACAGGATAAACCTGTGTGTCATCCTCGACGTTGACAACGTAGCCGACGGGTTTGCTGTGTGCCAGAAGTTCATTAAGGGCCTTTTGTTGTAAGTCCTCTTCCAGCACGTGAACCTGGATATAGGCAGATGCGGCTGCTGCCAGGAGAACATCATCATTGACAAAGAGTGATTGTCCCAGACGTTGTCGGTCAGGAGGCTGATCGCCAGCAGCGAGAAGACGCATGAAAGTACGCCCATTCACTTCAACTTCTTCTACTTGAAGGGTGGCAAGGGGAACATAGTGATGATTTGCGCCGAGGTTTCCTGCCACATAATTGACAGCTTTAAGCAAATTAGCCAGTTGTCCGGGGCTGGCGATTTTCGTTAACGGTTCTAATTCGCTGTTAACTAATTGGTAACGAACAGCCTCAACTGAATACTGATCGGTCATTCCACTTCTGACTTCAATGACCAGATTCTTTTCTTTAAGATTATGGGTGAACCTGAAGGCTGCCTCATTCCCCACTTTCAGGACTTTGGTGTATTTTTGAGCAACGCCATTTTCGCCTGTTTCAAACAGATCAACACTGGAAACGCAGCCATCAACATCAGCAAGAACTTCTGTGAAGCCTTTAGAAGGAAAGGCATAGATTGCCCTGTAATCAGTCTTGTCACGATAGGTGGTTGTATAGGATTTGGGTATTGGCTGCTGGTCCTGATCCAGGGTTGGCCGAACCATGACCTCACTGTGGGTAAACTTCACATGTCCATTATTTATAATATCGACGGACTTTGTCTGCAGCTTGCGATCGGCCAGTGCCTGTGGAGCAATGATGGAAGAACTGATTGCAAAAGTCAGAGCAAGGCTTAACGTATTGGGGCGAGCTTTTGTCATTCTACTACCTCAGAGCTGAGTACTGTTTACCGTGAAAAGTGATTTTTACCTCAAGTGGAGAAACGGTTTCTAATCGCTCATGGCTGTCAGTTGCTCATGAAGGCACCCAGGGTGTAAGAGTAAGGAATACTTTCTGCGTGGGAGAACGACCATTTAGGTACATTTTCCCTGAAGTATTTCTCCCAGCCATTCTCGAATAGCATCATGGTGCGATCACGGCGTTCACGGAACTGCAGATAATTTTCGTGTCGAGTCCAGCCATACAGGGTGTTGTTTGCTTTAACACGGCTTGCATATTCTTCATCGGTCTCACTGAAGCCCTGAGGTGAAGCAATAGCGTCAGGTTGCAAATACTCATCGTCCGTTTCCCCCGCGCCTGTCCAGCGATTAATCTTGTCAAGACTTCGGCCCAGAGGTCCACCCAGCCATTGAGTGAGCATCTTGTTGTCGTTCATAAAAAAGTCGAAAGTGAGACTTGACGCCAGTGCGAATCCGAAGGTTTGTGCATAGGTGAATCCGGATATAAGGCTATTAGCGTATGCTCCGAAAGTGGCTACCGGACCCAGCACAAGTCCGACAGTGGCAGAAGCCAGAGTTTTTACTTTTTGTGGTGTCATTCTGTGCAGCAGCGGTACCTGAACCCCTTGTCCGGAACCCATGGACTTCATCATTTCGGGCACCAGACGGACAATGCTGCGATACTTGTGGGGGTTGGCGTTGTGCTGTCTGGCAAAGAGCGCAGAGCCGGTTTTCAACAGAATGACTGAGGACGCGGCTTTACCCAATGGCATGGCCAGTCCGCCCAGTTCAGAGATTTGTTCAATGCCACTGTGGTAGGCATATTGTCCGGTTCGGTCAAGATCAATACGGTAGCGTTCCAGCCAGTGCTGGAAAGGTGTGAGCATTCTGTGCGGATAATCCCCTCTGTTGGTCAGGTCCAGCAGATAGAGGAACGCCATGTTTGAGAGGGACAGTGCCTTAGCCTGCGAGACGGTATGAGTCGCCAGTAGCGGTTTGTAGCTGGAGAAGTACCAGGTGACAGCCTGTACCAGGAAGGCTGAAGGTTTGACCCAGTATTCCTTCAGCTGCCACTCAACCGCTGTGGCATGAGCCTGCATCAAGGTGTCATGGATAGCCTTGATCAGGTCTGATTCAGACAGGCCGACAGCATTGGCATAAGGTGTCAGGGTATCCTGAACATTGTCCAGGAAAGCCGCTGTCCTGTGGCCATTATCAAAGGCAATATCATCAAGCACGTAATTGGCGATGACTGCGGCTGCATACTCCTTCATGCCGACAACCGACTCTTTCATAGCCGCCGGACCCGTTGCCGTTAGAGTCACTGGAGCAAAGACACTCTGCATGAAAGCCTCGGTACTCTCATCGGACAGCATCTGGACAACCTTCCTGAACTCAGGCATCCTGACGCCGTGTTTATAACCAAGGACGTGTTCAAATTCAGCCACTGTCTGATAACCGTCGACACCTCTGACGGCCTTCATGTAGTTTTCAAGTTCAACCTTGCTGATCAGCCCTTCACTCAGCAAAGCCATGATCTTGTTAGCACTGGCAGAACGGGCAGTGAAGTATTCCGGGAAGCTTTTCAGGTCCCCAGGAACATGCTCGATAAAGTGAATGCCCGTTGAGCCTATGTCACGAATTTCGTTGTCGTATTGTTGAGACGCGGTTTTTATTTCATTCCTGGCTCTTCGCACCAGAATCTGAGCGTCTTCAATGGCATTCCGAAAATGATACTCCGCAGGCTTGAAGGGATAATCCCGGAAGATCGTCTTCAGACTCTTGAAAACTTCCACAATCCGACTGGCCTGTGTAAACGTCAGTTCGTCTCCGGCCATTGCCTGTAAGCGAATTGGTGCAAATTCATCATTAAAATCGAAAGTCTTGAGGCAGGGTATTGTCTTACCGCTTTCTACTGCAGATTCTGCCAGACTCATCGCGACTCCCAGAGCTTGTTTTTTCAGAAGGTGCTGCTGAGTGAATGTGTGTATAGCGTCCAGAACCTTTGCCTGTTTCGGTGTGTACTGGAAGGGACCAGCATCATTTTTGACAGCTTCTTCGGCAGCCTTCAGGACTTTTTTCAGTCTCTCAATATCTGCTCCGGAGGCTTCAATTCCAGCTTTCGGGCGGGCCTGTTCCTGAATCAGTTGTTGGATCTTGTTGCCCAATCCTGCATCGACTTCATCAGTTGCGTCCCGGGCATAAGTATCTGAATGGTCTTTAATAGCAATAGTGTAATGAGCTGCTTCCAGCGAAGCGGGGTCGCCAGATATCCGGACGTCCAGATTTGTTTTGGTTCTCAGTTCCGCAACGATTTGATCTCGTATTTCGACACTGAATTCCAGCAGGAAATTTATAATGTCTTCTGCTCGCTCTCTATTAGTTTGCTCCTCACCTGCAGACAGACCCAGTTCGGTCTGATAATGTTTCATTGCCCGATTGAACGTCGTATCGTCTTTTTCTGAAGTATCTTTGAAGTCAGTATGGCTACCCAAAGGTACCAACTGTTTGCGACGAATAGCATCCAGATTGTGATTAGCAGCCTCCAGCTCACTTCCAGCTTCTTCGACTGCCCGCCTGGCTGTCGCTAACTCACGATCAAGAACGTATCGGGGTTTGGGTCCCAGGCGAGCCATTTGCCTGTCAAGAGCATTCTCAATGGCTGCAATACGCTCATTGATGTCAGGCTGACCCACTTTGAAAACTTCTTCATTCAGCTGTTGAAGCTTTTCTCTAATCAGGCTCTTTTGTTCGTTTATGCTGGCATCATTTCTGTAGCCATTAATGTTGAGTTGATCAGCAATTTTATTGTTACTGACCCTTTTAACACCTTTATTGTTATAAGTTTTCTCTACTTCTTTCATTAATTCCTGAAGTCTTTCTCTCAGGGTATCCTTCTGGTCAGACAGGTCGGCATCGTCTTCAAACCCTATACGCAGTTCATTGGCCAGTTTAGCTATGAAAGTTTTTTCTCTTTCCTGAGCAGCAGGGTTTTCATGAGGGTCAATATCCAGCTTGTCCTCCAGAGCGATAAGGTAATCTGCCTGTCGTTCTCTGGCCTGCAGATCCGATTCTTCGACTTTGAAGGTAAGGCCATCACGAATACTGTGGAGTACCACATCCATCCGCACCAGACCCCGCTCCAGATCTTTCTCCAGATCTCCCATCAGATCTGGCCCTTTACCTTCCCACCCGAGGATCTTGTCCATCTGACCCAGCTCGTGATTTGAGATATCACCGCCATCAAGCCTCGAGAGAACCCTTGCCAGTCGTGCTGCTTTGTCATCACCTTCATTGATGTGGATGCTGAGTAACCCTTCCATAGATTTCAGTACGGTCAGGGCCTCTTCCTCTGACCGCTGTCGGGCTTCTCTGATGTATATCCGGATAGCTTCAGAAATGACCTGACGATGGTAATACACATCGTTCTCTTCACGGAGGTTTTCTTTCTCAAAAACGCTTTCCACGGCAAGAAGGGTCCTGGATACTTCAGGCATGACTTTGGGGTGGCCCGGTGTTCTGATGTCTTCCAGTTCGTCTTCCAGCTTTGAAAGCTCGAAGAGCTTGTCATGTACCATTAACTCCAGGTTGGTGCGGTCTTCCAGACTTCTGTCTTCATTCAGATCAATACCCAGAACTGCTGCCAGAGAAATTTGTCTGAGCCCGGTGTAATAATCCTCCATATTGAGCTGCTCACCCATTTTCATAAGTGTTTGAATCAGATGTTCTTGCTGATCGTCAATATCTGCATGGCTATCAAAATCCCTGATGTTTAAATATGCGGCAATAGTCGTAAAGCGTTTTTTTATTTCTGCTACTTTTTTAGCCTCTGAGCTGGTGATTTGTTGCCGGAAGGCTTGCTGATGAGGCTCCAGGTCGTCTTCATTAAGTGGAACAATAATCAGCTTGGCGCCAATTGCCGCCAGATGTTCCTCCAGAGCCTGTTTTTGTGACTGTGCTGTTGCGGCTACCAATCTGAAGATTTCATTAATTTTTCTGCTGATCAGCCTGGCTTGCTCTTCCAGTGGTTGGGTATCATCCCAGTCCTCAATACCAAGCTCTGCTGCTGTTTGAGCGTTGCGAGATTTTGTGGCATCTGTTCTGGCATCATGAACTTGTTTTTTTAGCAATGGAATTTGATTGGCTTCCCGTTGCAGCGTCACTATCCGGTTTGTCAGAGCATCTACCCTGCCATGAATCTTCGCAAGCTCATCCACAAGTTGCTGATTTAACTCCTCCATTCTCAAGTTTTGCCCGATACCTTGAGCGGCTGATGCCAAAAAGCGATCGGTTAATTCACTTTGTTTTGCCAGCAAGGCCTCTATTGTCCTGAGCTTCTTCAACGCGCTTTCCATCTCAAGCAGTTGCCCGACAAAGTCACCAATGACTCTGGCAGTAAAGCCTTCGCCCAGGTCAGGAGAATCATCAGAAAAATCATGCGAACTGGCGAGAAAGATTAAATCATTATGAATATTCTGAACAAATAGCCCGTTAGCCAGAAAATTTCTAAGTACAGGTTTGAAGCCGAAGTGTCTTAACAGTTGAATATGCACCCAGGTTGGCGTGATCAACGGCGAAGTGAATTTGACGTGTTGTGAAGTGAATTCAACTTCATCTGCTCCATCTGAAGTAGCACTGGCCAGTGCCTGCTGAAGCCCTTCAAAGTCTGCAAGCTCCTCCACCTCATCACCGACTTCTTCAACGAAGTTGAGTCCGGCATGGTGCTTTGCGGCTAAATCCTCCAGTATTGTCATCTGCCTGCTTCGAATGATGTACCGGTAGCTTTTGACCTTGTCTTTTTTAACCTGTGCAGTGTCCTTGTTAAAATAATTGGTAAAGCGATAGAGATTTTGCACAAGGGCGATATCGGTGGGGTTCTGTTTCTGACCATGGAAGACAATAATCTCCCCCGGAGTCTCAGTCACTTCCAGTTTTGGATAACCAGCAGGGACAGGATAAGCCCGAGTCTCATCCTCGACATGCACAACATAGCCGACGGGTTTATGGTATGACAGCAGATTTTCCAGGGCATCCTGTTGTATCTCTTTCCCAAGAACATGCACCTGGGTATAGGCAGAGGTGGCTGCTGCCAAAAGCACCTCATCATTGACAAAAAGTGACTGACCCAGACGTTGCAGCTCAGGGGGCTGATCACCCGCAGCGACAAGGCGCATGAAGGTGCGCCCGTCCACCTCAACCTCGTCTACTTCAAGGGTGGCAAGGGCAACATAGTTATCGGCTTCGCCCAGGTTTCCTGCTCTTTCGTGCGCACCTTTCAGTACCCTCACCAGATGATCGGGGCTGGCCATTTCAGTAGAGGGTTCCAATGTCCAGGCGACCCCTGATTGAGCGCGAACAGCCCGAATTAAATCCTGATGGGTCATACTGTCTCTGACTTCGATAAGCAGTTTCTCTTCTGCAAGGTTATGGGTGAACCTGAAGATCCCCTCATTACCCACCTTCAGCACTTTGGTGTACTTCTGAGCAACGTTATTCTCGTCTGTCTCAAACTGATCAACACTGGAAACGCCACCCTCGATGCCAGAAAGAACGTCTGTGAAGCCTTCAGAAGGAATGTCATAGCCCGATCTGACTTCAGTCTGATCAGGGTAGGTGGTGGTGAAGGATTTGGGTATTGGCTGCGAGTCATCATCCAACGTTGGCTTAACGATGACCTCGCTCTGGGTAAACTCCACTTGTTCATTGCCCGAAATATCAACAGATTTTGTCTGCAGCCTGCGATTGGCCAGTGCGTCTGTAGCAATGATGGAAGAGCTGATGGCAACGGCCACGGCAAGGCTTAATGCATTGGGGCGGATATTTCTCATTCAACTACCTCGAAGCTGAGTATTTTTATTACTGTAAAAAGTGATTGTTACGCCAAACGGGATGGCAACTTCCAATCGCTTATGGCTGTAATCACTTATTCGAGTGGCTTCAAGGCTTTTTTACTTTAACGGAGAAATGTCTGTGGGCTGAGAAGGAGAACTCACAGACGGCACCATCACCGATGTTTTGTCACCGGTGTGGTTCTTATGGTAGTTGCTTGTTGCGTGATTAATTCACCGGCACTTTCTTATTGCCCCGTTGCTACTCGTAGAAGGCTCCAAGAGTGTAGAAGTAAGGAATACTTTCTGCATGGGAGAACGACCATTTGGGCACATTCTCCCTGAAGTATTTCTCCCAGCCATTCTCATACAGTTTCATAGTGCGATCCCGGCGTTCGCGGAACTGCAGGTAATTTTCGTGTCGTGTCCAGCCATACATAGTGTTGTTTGCTTTAACACGTTTTGCATAGTCTGTATCGGTTTCACTGAAGCTTTGAGGCTTGGCAATAGCCGTACGCTTTACATATTCAGCTGACGTTTCCCCCACGCCTGTCCAGCGATTAATCCTGTCAAGACTGCGGCCCAGCGGTCCAGCCAGCCATTGAGTGAGCATCTTGTTGTCGTTCATAAAGAAGTCGAAAGTGAGGCTCGACGCCAGCGCGAACCCGAAGGTTTGGGCATAGGTGAATCCTGATAAAAGGCCATGGGCGTATGTTCCGACAGTGGCTATCGGACCCAATACGAGACCGGCTGTGGCCGAGGCCAGGGTTTTCACTTTTTGTGGTGTCACCCTGTGCAGCAGCGGTATCTGAACTCCCTGTCCGGAACCCATGGATTTCAGTATCTCCGGCACCAGACGGGAAATGCTGCGATACATCTGCGGGTTGGCGTTGTACTGTCGGGCAAACAGCATAGAGCCGGTTTTCAGCATAATGACGGAGGAAGCGGCTTTACCCAATGGCATGGCCAGCCCGCCCACCTCAGAGATTTGTTCAATTTCATGGTGATAGGCATATTGCCCGGTTCGATCAGGATCAACACCATAAGATTCCAGCCAATGCTGGAAAGGTGTCAGCATCCGATGCAGGTAATCACCTCTGTTGGTCAGATCCAGAAGATAGAGGAATGACATGTTCGAGAGGGATAGCTCAGCAGCCTGCCAGGTGGTGTGAGCAGCCAGCAGGGGTTTGTAGCTGGAGAAGTACCAGTTGACAGCCTGTACCAGAAAGGCCGAAGGCTTGACCCAGTAATCCGGTAGCTGTCGTTCAACCGCTGAGGCATGGGCCTGCATTAATGTGCCATGAACAGTTTCGATCAGGTCTGATTCAGATATTCCGGCAGCCTGGGCATAAGGTGTCAGGGTATCCCGAACATTGCTCAGGAAGGCTGCCGTCCTGCGGCCATTGTCAAAGGCAATATCATCAAGAACGTAGTTGGCGATGACCGCAGCTGCATACTCTTTCATGCCGACAACAGATTCTTTCATACCCGTCGGGCCAGTGGCTGTGACAGCTACAGGGTCAAAGGCACTTTGCATGAATTCCTCAACAGCCTTGTCGGACAACATCCGGACAACCTCCTTGAAGTTGAGTATATGGACGCCGTGTTTGTAGCCAAGGAAGTGTCCAAATTCATCCACTGTCTGATAACCGTCGACACCTCTGACGGCCTTCATGTAGTTCTCAAGCTCGATTTTGCTGATCAGTCCTTCCCGCAGCAGGGCCATGATCTTGTTGCCACTGGCAGAATGGCTGGCAAAGTATTCCGAGAAGCCTTTCAGATCCTCTGATTCATGTTCGACGAAGTAAATGGCTTTTTTGCCCATGCCGTGTATTCCATCGTCGTATTGTTGAGCCCCGGTTGCCATCTCATTCCGGGCCCTGCCTGCCAGAGCCTGGACTTGTTCAATGACATTCTGAGGCTGATCTTCTGCGGACTCGACAGGGGAGGGCGGGATGTTCGTCTTCAGGCTTTTGAAGACTTCCACCATCTGACTGGCCTGATAAAACGTCAGATCGTCTCCGACCGCCTGCAGGCGAATCGTTGCAAATTCATCGTTAAAATCGAAAGTCGCAAGGCAGGGTATTGGTTTACCGTTTTTGACTGCCGATTCTGCCAGGCCCACTGCGGCATCCAGAGCCTGTTGCCTCAGAGGGTGCTGCCGTATGAAGGTGTCCATATCGGTCAGAACTTTTGCCTGTCTCGGCGTTAGCTGGAAGGGACCGCCATTATTTTCGACGGCTTCTTCTGCTGCCCTCAGGACTTTCTTCATTCTCCCAATGTCTGTTTTCCTGGCTTCAATCTCACTTCTCAGGTCAGCCCATTCCTGGATCAGTTGATTGATCTTGCCGCCACTACCATCATGCCCGCCCAGTTCTATCTTTTTTATTCTCAGGGCGCAAATCCGCTGTTCAAAGGTGTCAGTGGCGTCTGGTTTGAGACCCGCAGCCTCTTCAGCGGCGTCAAGCGCCGCTTGATGATCCACCAGAGCTTTTTGTGCTTTTGATACAGCATCATTTGCCTGCTTCAATATTAAGCCCAGCCTGTCCATCTCGTTCATATACAGGGTTTTAGCTGTCTGATCGATGTCGCCAGCATCAATCATCTCCTTTTCTTTACGATCCAGCTTCTCTTTTGCACTCCACTCTCTAATCAGTGCATTCCCCAATTCAGTGCTTTTTATGAGTTCCTGATTCACGTATTTGTCGATTTGAAGGTACTTTTTCCTGGTTAAAAGCAGTTCACCCAATACTTCATTGTCTTCGTCCTGACCAAGAGAATCTACAGAGGCTGCAATGCCAATAAAGTCATCAGCATCTGCCACTGAACCGAAGTCATCCTTTATCTGGATGACCAGACCTGTTTTGGCCTTCAGCTCATTAAAGATTTCATCCCGTCGTTCTCTACTGCATCCCCTCAGGAAATGCCTGAAGTCCTTTAATTGCTCCTCGGTGGTCTGTTCGTCACCAGCAGCCAGATCCAACTCGATCTGAACTTGTTTCATTGCCTGATTGAGAGCCATGTTCTCTTCATCCGAGAGATCCTGGATGTCAGCAGTGTGTCCCGCAAAAAATATCCGTTTACCACGAAGAGTCATCAGCCTGCAACGAGCGGCTGCCAGTTCACTTTCAGTTTTTTGTATTGTTTGCCTGGCCCTGGCTAGCTCGCGATCAAGAACATATCGGGGTTTAGGCCCCAGCCGGGCCATTTGCCTGTCAAGCTCACTCTCAATGACTGTGATACGCTCATAAATGGTAGGCCGACCTGCTATGCAGAATCCTTCATCTATCTCCCGGAGTTTTTCTTTAATCAGGTTTTTCTGCTCATCCAAAGAAACAGTAACCTTATATTCACCAATATTAAGTTGATGAGCCATTTCATTGTTTGTAGCCACTGTGAAATCTTCACTGTCAAGGAAGTCGCCTACATTTACTCTTAATGCCTGAATTTTGTCTCTTAGTGCATTCTTCTGGTCATTGAGGCTGACACCTTTTTCAAATTCAACTTTTAGATCCCTGGCTCTTGCGGCAATATAATTCTTGAGTCTTTCTCTGGCAGAAGGGTTTTCACTCGTGTAGATGTTCAGCTCCTGCTCTACAGCTTCAAGCATCTTCCTCTGTTGGCCTGAGATACGGGCATCCAAATCCGGGGTGTGGATATGAATGGCAAGACGCTCCATAAGTTTCAAGATTCTGGTTGCACTTTTTTTGCCTGCAGGCGAGACGTTTTCTTTCCAGAGGGTATTTTCCATCTCATCCAGCATGGATTCTGAGAAATCTCCGTCCTTCAGTTTTGCATAAACATTCCCATACCTTGTTGCTTTGTGAAGATCTTTGTTGACCTCGATTTTGAATATTTTTTCTACCGTTTCCAGTATTTTCAGGGCTTCTCTATCTGCCTCCTGTCTCGCGTTTGTGATGTATGCCTGAATCTCCTCAGAAATGGCGTTACGACGGTAATACAGATCTTCCTCGCTACTGAGTTCATCCATCTTCAGGGCTTTTTCTACGGCAGTCAGTTTCTCAATGACTTCAGGCTCGGCGCCGGAGTGGCCTGATGTTTTGATGTGATGGATTTCTTTTTCCAGCTCTGCAAGCTTGAGGAGCTTGATATGTAATTCAAATTCCAGGTCGCTGAGGATTTCTGGTGAGGTGTCATCACTCAGCTCAATATCGAGCATTGTTGCCAGAAGCTCTTTTTTGGCCCTGTTGTAAGAGTCCTCTGTATCCTGTTGATTAATCGTTGTCTGAACTCTCTGAAGCAGGAGTTCATGTTGAGCAGTGATTGTTCTAAGTTGTTGTTGCAGGCGTTCATTCTGTTCACTCATTGTCTTCAGTTTTTGGAGCAGGTGTTCTTGTTGAAGGTCAGCATCTGTTCTGGTGCTCTGTTGCTGAAGAAGTTGTTTATCAATCTCGGTTTGCTGTTGAATCAGGTGTTGCTGTATGGCCTGACGACGGACTTCCGGGTCCTTTGCGTTATCTGAGACCAGACCGAGCTTACTTTCAATGTCAGTCAGAAAATTCTGGATGACTACATTGTTCGGTTCTGCTTTTTTTTGCAGGTGTCGTTGAGTGTGCTGATAGAAAGCATCCAGATCCTTGCCATTGTTCAGAGTAATACCGAATATGCTTTCAAGGGCGGCCAGTTTTGCTTTTATAGCTTTTTCCCGTGACTGTCCTGTTGTGGCAACTGTTGAGTCATCTTCTGCAGCAACCGGTTTGTCCATTTCAAGAATCTTCTCTCTGATAATTCTGGCTTGTTTTTCCAGTGGCCGGGTATCGTCCCAGCCATCAATAACCAGCTCTGCTGCGAGCCTGGTATTGAAAGCGGCTCTTTCTTTTGCAACGGCATCACGAACCTGTTTGTCAATCATTGGCATTTGATTGATGAGGTGCTGAAAGTTCAGAATGGAGTTTTTCTGTGCTTCGAGGTTTTGTTGATGTTGACGCTGAAATCTTTCTTGCAGAATGACCCCGGCAAACATCGTCCAAAGGTGTTTCCGGATGGTCTTTTGACGGTGTTCCGGAGTATCTTCTTTATTTGCAACCAGACCGAGCTGACCTTCAACGATAGCCAGTTTTTCCCATAAGACCTCATCGGTCTGGTCTGCCTGTTGACCGAGATGCTGCATAATCAACTCATAGCGGCCACCCAGACTGATTTCATTGTATGAAGTAATCCCGAGCCGGCCTTCAATTGTTGCCAGTGTTTCTTTTATAGCCTTTTCCCGAGACAGTCCTGTTGCGGTCACGGATTGTTGCAATTCATGAGTTTTTTCTCTGAGGATTATGGCTTGTTCTTCCAGTGACCGGGTATCATCCCATTTAGCAATACCAAGTATTGCTGGCGCGTGAGCGTAGCGTGCTTTTGTGGTATCGGCACCGGGATCTGATGTTTTCACTGTCTCGACGAGTTCGGCCTCTCTTGCTTTCAGCTTTTCCAGCGTGCTTACCATCTCAAGCATCTGTTCGGCAATGTCGGCCATGACTTTGGAGGCAAACTCTGTGTCTTTGCCAACAGCAAAAGCCTTCATCGCATTGTGGAGTAAAAAATTCTCAATATTCTGAACAAAATTATGGTGGATCAGAAGATTTTTAAGTACAGGTTTGAAGTTGAAGTTTTTTATCAGTTGAAACTGCATCCAGGTTGGCGTGATGACTGACGAAGCGTCTCTGATATAACCCGTTGTGAACTCAAATTCATCGGTTTCATCTGGAGTGGCACTGGTTAATGCCTGCTGAAGAGATTCATAGTATCTAAGCTTCGACAGTGTATCTTGGTTCAGCTCAGCATCATTTTGTGCAGTCAACTCCTCCAGCAGCATCATTTGCCTGCTTCTGATAACGTACTGATAGCTTTTAACCTTGTCTTTTTTAATCTGTGTACTCTGGTCTTCAAATTTATTCCAGAGATCATAGTGGCTTTCCACAAAGGCGATATCGGTGGGATTCTGTTTCTGACCACGGAAAACAATAATCTCCCCCGAAACCTGATCCACTTCCAGCTTTGGATAACCCGCAGGCACAGGATAAACCTGTGTCTCATCTTCGACGTGAACAACATAGCCGACGGGTTTATGGTAAGACAACAGATGATTCAGAGCTTCCTGCTGTAAATCGTCTTTGAGAATATGAACCTGGGTATAGGCAGAGGTGGCTGCTGCCAGAAGCGCTTCATCATTGATAAAGAGCGATTGACCAAGGCGCTGCAACTCAGGAGGCTCAACACCGGCAGCGACAAGACGCATGAAGGTGCGCCCATTCACTTCAACTTCGTCTACTGCAACGGTGGCCAGAGCAACATAGTTATCAACTTCACCAAGGTTTCCTGCTCTTTCATTGGCACCCTTTAGCAATCCTGCCAGTTGTTCGGGACTGGCGATCTTTGTTAACGGATCTAATGGCTGGATGTCACCAGATTGATTTCGAATAGCCTCAATGGAGTCCAGATCGGTCATTCCGTCTCTGACTTCAATGACCAGTTTTTTTTCTGCAAGGTTATGGGTGAACCTGAAGATCCCTTCATTACCGACTTTCAGGATTTTGGTGTACTTCCGGGCAATGTCACTGTCGTCGGTTTCAAACAGATCAACACTGGAGACGCCACCCTCGATGCCAGAAAGAATGTCTGTAAAGCCTTTCGAAGGAACCTCATGCTCGGCCCTGATTTCAGTCCGGTCAGGGTAGGTGGTGGTAAAAGATTTCGGTACTGGCTGCAGGTCATCACCTAAAGTTGGCTGAACCATGACCTCACCATGGGTAAACTCCACATGCTCATTGCCCTGAATATCGAAAGACTTTGTCTGCAGCCTGCGATCCGCCAGAGTCTGTGTAGCAATGATGGAGGAGCTGATTGCAACAACTACAGCAAGGCTTAATGTATTGGGACGAGCATTTGTCATTCTTCTACCTCGGAGCTGAGTACTTTTAATACCCTGAAAAGTGATGGCCACGCCAGACGAGGAAGCAGCTTTTAATGGTTCATAGCTGTCAGTGGGTCATGGTTGCAGATAGAGATCCCGATTGAGGGGCATTGCTCTTGTCATGACCGTGAACTTTCTGATCATCGCCCTTTTGCCATCTGTAAAAGGCTCCAAGAGTGTAGAAGTAAGGAATACTTTCTGCATGGGAGAACGACCATCCAGGCAAATTTTCCCTGAAGTATTTCTCCCAGCCATTCTCAAACAGTTTCATGGTGCGATCCCGGCGTTCGCGGAACTGCAGGTAATTTTCGTGTCGCGTCCAGCCATACAGGGTGTTGTTTGCTTTAACATGGCTTGCATAGGCTGCATCGGTTTCATCGAAGCGTTGGGGTCTGGCAATCGTTGTACGTTTCACATATTCATCTGTTATTTCCCCCATGCCTGTCCAGCGATTAATCTTGTCAAGACTGCGACCCAGGGGGCCACCCAGCCATTGAGTGAGCATCTTGTTGTCGTTCATAAAGAAGTCGAAAGCGAGACTCGACGCTAGCGCGAATCCGAAGGTTTGGGCATAAGTGAATCCGGATATAAGACCGTAGGCGTATGCTCCGACCGTGGCTACCGGACCTAGCATCAGACTGGCTGTGGCCGAGGTCAGCGTTTTCAATTTTTGTGGCGTCGCCCGGTGCAGCAGCGGTACCTGAACCCCTTGTCCGGAAACCATGGATTTCACTAGTTCGGGCAACAGACGGGAAATGCTGCGATACATTTGAGGGTTGGCGTTGTGTTGTCTTGCAAAGAGCATGGCGCCGGTTCTCAGCAGAATGACTGAAGAAGCGGCCTTGCCCAATGGCATGGCCAGTCCGCCCACTTCAGACACTTTTTCAATTCCGCTGTGGTAGGCATATTGCCCGGTTCGGTCAGGATCAACACCGAAGCCTTCCAGCCAGTGCTGGAAAGGTATGAGCATCCGGTGCAGGTAATCACCCCGGTTGGTCAGATCCAGAAGATAAAGGAAGGACATGTTCAAGAGAGACTGCTCGGCAGCCTGCAGTGTGGTGTGGGTTACCAGCAGAGGTTTGTAGCTGGAGAAGTACCAGGTGACAGCCTGTACCAGAAAGGCTGAAGGTTTGCCCCAGTAGTCATTGAGCTGCTGCTCAACCGCTGCGGCATGAGCCTGCATCAAGGTGCCATGGATAGCCTTGATCAGTTCTGATTCAGAGAGTCCGGCAGCATTGGCATAAGGTGTCAGGGTATCCTGAATATTGGTCAGAAAGGCTGCCGTCCTGCGGCCACTGTCAAAGGCAATATCGTCAAGAAAATAGTTGGCGATGACCGCTGCTGCGTATTCTTTCATGCCGACAACCGACTCTTTCATAGCTGCCGGGCCAGAAGCGGTTACGGGCACAGGAGTAAAGACACTCTGCATGAATTCATCAGCCCCCTTATCGGACAGCGTCTGGACAACCTTCCTGAACTCGGGCAACCTGACGCCGTGTTCGTAGCCAAGAAAGTGCTCAAATTCATCCACTGTCTGATAACCTTCAGCACCTCTGACAGCCTTTATGTAGTTCTCAAGTTCAACCTTGCTGATCAGGCCTTCACGCAGCAGACTTATGATCTTGTTACCAATGGCAGAATGGGTAGCGAAGTATTCCGGGAAGCTTTTCAGGTCCTCTGATTGATGCTGAATGAAGTGAACGGCTGTTTTGCTCATGCTGCGAATTTCGTCGTCGTATTGTCGGGCCCCTTTTTTCATCCCATGCCTGGCCTTGCGCACAAGCCTGAAGATTTCTTTCAGATCATTTCCGAGCAGAGCTTCGACAGGCTCTACAGAGGATTCCGGGAAGGTCGTCTTCAGGCTCTTGAAAACTTCCACAATCCGACTGGCCTGTTTAAGCGTCAGTTTGTCTCCGACCATTGCCTGCAAGTGATTCGGTGCAAATTCATCGTCAAAATCGAAAATCGGAAGGTAGGATATTGTCTTACCGTTTTCTGCTGCTAATTCTGCCAGACCCATCGCCGTTTCCAGAGCTTGTCTTCTGAGAGAGTTTTGCTTTACGAAGGCGTCCATATCGGTCCGAACTTTTGCCTGTTGCGGCGAATACTGGAAGGGACCCCCGTCATGTTTGACGGCCCGCTCAGCCGCCTTCAGGACTTCCTTCAGTCTCTCAATGTCTGCTTTCTTGATTTCAATTTCATCTTCCAGATAGGCCTGTTCCTGAACCAGATGCCGGATCTTGCCGTCAGTACCATCACCCCCACCCGTGACTTGAGTGTATTTTTTCCTGGTTAAGAGCAGTTCACCCTCGACTTCATGGGATTCGTCCCGACCATGGGCATTTGTGTAATCTTCACTGCTACGAAGCCTGTTCAGCCGACGATGAAAACCTGCCAGCTCACTTTCAGCTTTTGCTATTAAGAACCTGGCTGTGGCTGCTTCACGGTCAAGTACGTGTCGTGGTTTTGGTCCCAGGCGAGCGATCTGCCTCTCAAGCTCATCATCAATGGCTGCAATACGCTCATTAACGTCAGGCTGACCCGCTTTGAGAACTTCATCATCCAGCTGTCGGAGTTTTGCTGCAATAAGACAGTCCTGGTCGTCGATCCTGGCATCATCTTCATAATCTTTAATGTTGAGTTGATGAGCAATTTTATTGTTACAGATTCTCCTGGCACTCTCATCTTCATAGAGTTCCTCTACTCTATTCCATAATTCCTCAATTCTGTTGCTTAGAGCATATTGCCGGACAGACAGGCTGGCATCGTCTTCAAACTCTACCTCCAGATCACTGGCCAGTTTAGCTGTGAAACTTTTGCCTCTCTCTATAGTATGAGGGTTTTCATGAGGGTCGATATCCAGCTCGTTCTCCAGAACGATAAGACGACTTGCTTGTTGTTCTCTGGCTCGCTGATCCGATTCTTCGATTATATAGTTGAGACGATCACGAACTGTCATGCGTTTGATATCCATTTCCGAAGAGTTCCCTTCCAGATCCTCCCAGTCTGGACAGTCTTCCCGGCAGATCGTCTCGTGCATCCCATCCAGCTCGTCTTTTGAGATATCACCGGCATCAAGCTTTGTAAGAATCCTTTCGAGTCTTGCTGTTTTATAATCACCTTCATTGATCTCGATGTTGAGTAATCTTTCCACACGGTCCAGCATGGAATGGGCCTTTTCTTCTGACTGCTTTCTGGCCTCTCTGATGTCATGATTTATGCCTATAGAAATGAACTGACGAAGGACATACACACTCTGCTTTTGTTTGAAGTATCTACCCCCTTCCAGAGCTATTAATACCCTACGAATTGTCTCCAGTACCTCGGGCATCAGTTTGGGATGGCCGGGTGTTTTGATGTCTTCCAGTTCAATTTTCAGTTTTGAAAGCTCGGAGAGCTTGTCAATTACCTTTGATTCCATACTGGCGCGGTCTTCAAGACGGGTATCTTTGGCTGGATCAATACCAAGAACCACTGCCAGAGTGTCTTTTCTGAGTTGGGTGTAAACATCCTCTATATCGAGCTGATAACTCATTGCCTTAAGTTGTTGACGCAGACCTTCTTCCCAGGCTTTCATTGTCTTAAATGTTTGCAGCAGGTGTTCCTGTTGAGCGTCAACATTGGTATTGCTATCAAAATCCTGAATGTTTAAATGCATGGCAATGGTTGCATAACGAGCTTTTATTTCAGCATCTGTTCTGGAGTCCTCGTGCTGATAGAGTAAAAAATTTTGAACAAAATTATGGTGGGTCAGAAGATTTTTAAGTACAGGTTTGAAGCTAAAGTTTTTTATGAGTTGAAACTGCACCCAGATAGGTTTGATGACTGAGGAGGCGTCTCTGATATGCCTTGTCGTGAACTCAAATTCATCGGTTTCATCTGGAGTGGCACTGGCTAGTGCCTGCTGAAGAGATTCATAGTAGGTAAGCTTCGACAGTTTATCTTCGTTCAGCTCAGCATCATTTTGTGCAGCCAAATCAGAAGCAAACTCCTCCAGCAGCTCCATTTGCCTGTTTCTAATAACGTACTGATAGCTTTTAACCTTGTCTTTTTTAACCTGTGTACTCTGGTCTTTAAATTTATTCCAGAGATCATAGTGGCTTTCCACAAAGGCAATATCGCTGGGATTCTGTTTCTGACCACGGAAAACAATAATTTCCCCCGAAACCTGATCCACTTCCAGCTTTGGATAACCCGCAGGCAGAGGATAAACCTGTGTCTCATCCTCGACGTGAACAACATAGCCGACGGGTTTTTGATAGGACAACAGCTCGTTCAGAGCTTCCTGTTGTAAATCGTCTTTCAGAACATGAACCTGAGTGTAGGCAGAGGTGGCTGCTGCCAGAAGCGCTTCATCGTTGATAAAGAGCGATTGCTCAAGACGCTGCAACTCGGGAGGCTCATCGCCAGCAGCGACAAGACGCATGAAGGTGCGCCCATTGACTTCAACTTCGTCTACTGCAACGGTGGCCAGGGCGACATAGTTATCAACTTCACCAAGGTTTCCTGCCCTTTCATTGGCACCCTTCAGCAATCTTGCCAGTTGTTCGGGACTGGCGATTTTTGTTAACGTATCTAATAGCGGGATGTCATCAGATTGATTTCGAATAGCTTCAACCGAATCCTGATCGGTCATTCCATCTCTGACTTCAATGACCAGTTTTTTTTCTGCAAGGTTATGGGTGAACCTGAAGATTCCTTCATTACCGACTTTCAGGATTTTGGTGTACTTCCGGGCAATGTCATTGTCGTTGGTTTCAAACAGATCAACACTGGAAACGCCACCCTCGATGCCAGAAAGAATGTCTGTAAAGCCTTCAGAAGGAATGTCATAGTCCGTCCTGACTTGAGTACGATCAGGGTAAGTGGTTGTAAAAGATTTCGGTATTGGCTGCTGGTCATCACCTAAAGTTGGCTGAACCATGACTTCACCCCGGGTAAACTCCACGGGTTTATTGCCATGAATATCGAAAGACTTTGTCTGTAGCCTGCGATCCGCCAGAGCCTGAGTAGTGATGGCGGAGCTGATTGCAACGACTACAACAAGGCTTAATGCATTGGGGCGAGCATTTATCATTCTACTACCTTGGAGCTGAGTACTTCTATTACCCCGAATTGATAACCAAGCCAAATGAGGAAGCGGCTTTTAATGGCTCATAGCTGTCAGCGAGTCGTGGTTGCAGACAGAGACCCCGATTGAGGGGCATTGCTCCGATCATTACCGTGAACTTTCTGATCATTGTCCTTTGGCCATTTGTTAAAGGCTCCAAAAGTGTAGAAGTAAGGAATACTTTCTGCATGGGAGAACGACCATTTAGGCACATTTTCCCTGAAGTATTTCTCCCAGCTATTCTCAAACAGTTTCATGGTGCGATCCCGGCGTTCGCGAAACTGCAGGTAATTTTCGTGCCGCGTCCAGCCATACAGGGTGCTGTTTGCTTTAACACGGTTTGCGTAGGCTTCATCGTTTTCATTGAAGCGTTGAGGTGTAGCAACTGTCGTACGTTTTACATAGTTATCTTGCGTTTCACCCACGCCCAACCAGCGATTCATCTTGTCAAGACTGCGACCCAGAGGGCCACCCAGCCATTGAGTGAGTATCTTGTTGTCGTTCATAAAAAAGTCGAAAGCGAGACTCGACGCCAGCGCGAATCCGAAGGTTTGGGCATAAGTGAATCCTGATATAAGACCGTGGGCGTATGCTCCGACCGTGGTTACCGGACCCAGCACCAGACCTGCTGTGGCCGAGGCCAGAGTTTTTACTTTTTGTGGTGTCACTCTGTGTAGCAGCGGTACCTGAACCCCTTGTCCGGAACCCATGGATTTCACTATTTCTGGCACCAGACGGGAAATGCTGCGATACATCTGCGGGTTGGCGTTGTGTTGTCTGGCAAAGAGCATGGCGCCGGTTCTCAGCAGAATGACTGAAGAAGCGGCCTTGCCCAATGGCATGGCCAGCCCGCCCACTTCAGAAACTCTTTCAATTCCGCTATGGTAGGCATATTGCCCGGTTCGGTCCGGATCAACACCATAGCCTTCCAGCCAGTGCTGAAAAGGTATGAGCACCCGGTGCAGGTAATCCCCCCGGTTGGTCAGATCCAGAAGATAGAGGAACGACATATTTGCGAGGGACAGCGCCTTAGCCTGCCGGACGGTATGGGTTGCCAGTAGCGGTTTGTAGCTGGAGTAGTACCAGGTGACAGCCTGTACCAGAGAGGCTGAAGGTTTGACCCAGTACTCATTCAGCTGCTGCTCAACAGCTGCGGCATGAGCCTGCATCAAGGTGCCATGGATAGCCTTGATCAGTTCTGATTCAGAGAGCCCGGCAGCATTGGCATAAGGTGTCAGGGTATCCTGAACATTGACCAGAAACGCTGCTGTCCTGCGGCCATTGTCAAAGGCAATATCGTCAAGAACATAGTTGGCGATGACCGCTGCTGCATACTCTTTCATGCCGACAACCGACTCTTTCATAGCTGCCGGGCCAGTTGCAGTCAAAGTCACAGGAATAAAGGCACTTTGCACGAATTCATCAACACCCTTGTCGGACAGCAGCTGGATAACGGCTTTGAAGTGAGGCAGATTGACGCCGTGTTTGTCGCCAAGGAAATGCTCAAATTCGTCCACTGTCTGATAACCATCAATTCCTCTGACGGCGTTTATGTAATTCCCAAGTTCAATCTTGCTGATCAGTCCTTCACGCAGCAGAGCTATGATCTTGTTGCCACTGGCAGAATGGGTTGCGAAGTATTTCGAGAAGCCTTTCAGATCCCCTGGTTCATGTTCGACGAAGTGAATGGCTCTTTTGCCCATGCCGCGTATTTCATCGTCGTATTGTTGAGCCCCGGTTTTCATCTCATTCCTGGCCCTGTCTGCCAGAGCCTGAACTTGTTCAATGACATTCTGAGGTTGATCTTCAACAGGCTCAAAAGGGAAGGGCGGGAAGCTCGTCTTCAGGCTTTTGAAGACTTCTACAATCCGACAGGCCTGATTAAACGTCAGATCGTCTCCGATCAGAGCCTGCAAGCGAATTGCTGCAAATTCATCGTTAAAATCGAACGTCGCAAGGCAGGGTACTGTTTTACCGCTTTTGACTGCTGATTCTGCCAGGCCCAGGGCAGCATCCAGAGCCTGTTGCCTGAGAGGGTGCTGCTCTGTGAAGGTGTTCATATCGGCCAGAACTTTTACCTGTCTCGGCGTGAACTGGAAGGGGCCGCCGTCATTTTCGACCGCTTCCTCTGCGGCTCTCAGGACTTCCTTCATTCTCTCAATGTCTGCTTTCCTGGCTGCAATCTCATCTTTCAGGTGAATCCATTCCTGAACCAGTTGATGCTGCTGGCCGCCTTTACCATCACGCCCGCCCAGTTGCAGCTTTTTGTTTCTCAGAGCATTAATCCGGTGTTCACGGGTGTCAGAAGAGTCCGGTTTGAGGCCCGCAGTTTCTTCAGTGGCGTCAAGAGTCGCTTTATGATGATCCAACAGAGCCTTTTCTGCTTTTGATACTGCAGCATTTGCTCGCTTCAATATTAAGCTCAGCCTGTCCATTTCGTTCATATGCAGGGTTTTAGCTTTCTGATCGATGTTGCCAGAATCGATCATCTCCTTTTCTTTACGATCCAGATTCTCTTTTGCATTCCTCTGTTGACGCCGTGCTTCCCCCAATTTAATGCCTTTTCTGTAGTGCTCATTCAGGAATTCCGCGATTTGACAGTACTTTTTCCTGTTCACAAACACTTCACCCAATGCTTCATTGTCTTCATCCTGACCATCAGAATCTGGAAAGGCTGCAAGGCTGAAAAA
Source organism: Endozoicomonas sp. ALC020 (assembly GCF_049275935.1). NCBI lineage: Bacteria > Pseudomonadati > Pseudomonadota > Gammaproteobacteria > Oceanospirillales > Endozoicomonadaceae > Endozoicomonas > Endozoicomonas sp. ALC020. Next base: position 6,811,855 of record NZ_CP184830.1, on the reverse strand, counting down.
GTCAACAGCGTCTTCCACTGAGTCGAAGTCACCCTTTACCTGGATGCTCAGACCTGTTTTGGCCTTCAGTTCATTAAGGATTTCATCCCGTCTCACTTCTGTATTGTATCCCCGCAGGAAATGCCTGAAGTCCCTTAGTCGCTCCTCAGGGGTTTGTTCGTCAACAGCAGTCAGATCCAACTCTATCTGAACTTGTTTCATTGCCTGATTGAGGGCCATGTTCTCTTCATTCGAGAGATCTTGTAGCTCAGCGGGATGCCCCGCAAACAATATGTGTTTGCCACGAACAGCAATTAGCCTGCGATGAGCGGCTGCCAGTTCACTTTCAGCTTTTTGTAGGGTTTGTCTGGCGCTGGCCAGCTCGCGATCAAGAACATATCGGGGTTTAGGTCCCAGCCGAGCCATTTGCCAGTCAAGCTCAGCATTAATGGCAGTGATATGCTCGTCAACGGTGGTAACATCTGCTTTGGAAACTTCTTCATAAAGCTCCTGGAGTTTTTCTTTAATTAAAATGTTCTGGTCGTCTATAGCGGCGTCATCTTTATAGGAATCAATGCAGAGTTGATGAGCGATTTTATTGTTTCTGCTTCTTCTGACATCCTCATTGTCACAGGCTTGGTCTACTTCTGTCGTTAATGCCAAAATTTTGTTTTTAAGAACATCCCTGTTTTCAGGCAGGTGAGCTTTCCGTCTAAGTTCTACCCCCAGATCATTGGCCAGTTTAGCAACGAAAGCCCTGCCTCTTTCATTAGCCTCATCGCGTACGAACTCATAGATGTGCAGTCTGTCCTCTATAAGTTCGAGTGTACTTGACAATTGTATTCTGGCCACGCTGTTCATATTTTCGACATAAAAGTCAAGACTCCTTTGAAGATCCTGGAGTTTTGTGTTCCCGCTTTTGCTCCAGAATGTGATGTCTTCTTCCCGGAGTGAATGCTCTATCTCATCCACCATGGCTTCTGACACATCACCGCCGTCAAGTTTTGTTCGAACTCTGTCAAGCCTTGCTGTTTTGTGATCTTCATTATTGACTTCGATTTTGAGTATTTCTTCTGCTGCTTTCAGAAATTTCAGAGCCACTTCCTCCTCTCGCTGCCTGACCTTTGCCAGATGTGTCTGAATTGCCTCAGAAATAGCGTTACGACGGTAATACACATCTTCCTGACTAATGAGGTCATCCATATCAAGGTCTTTTTCCACGTCAGACAGTTTCTCCAGTACTGCAGGCATGGCTTTGGGGTGGCCTGGTGTTCTGATGTCTTTCAGTTCTTCTTCTAAATATTCAAGACTGCGGAACCTCTTATACATTGCTGTTTTCAGGGCAGGGTGTTCTTCCAACGTGCTGTCATCCAGCCTGATACCTAAAATCAGTGCCAGACCATCCTGCCCGGTTTTGACGTCAGGTTCTTCCGTACAGCATTGAGCATTCAGTGCCCGGATTTCCTGAAGCAAATGTTCCTGATCTTCGTTGCGAGTATTGCCCCGGGTATTCAGTGACTGAAATCTGTCAAACAGGCTTTTTTGTTGAAGGTTCAGTATATGTTCACCTTGTAATTGAGCGTTCAGTACCTCAATTCTCCGAAGCAGGTGATCGAGTTGAACATCAATATCTGCATTGCTATCAAAATTCTGAAGGTTTAAATGTGCGGCAAGGGTTGCATAGCTGGCTTTGATTTCAGCCTCTGTTCTGGTGTTCTGGTGCTGAAGAGCCAACGGTGTTGTTTCTATAGAGTCTCCCTCAGGCTGTCCTGTTGCCGGTCCTCTTGCCGGTTCTCTTGCCAACACTGCCTGGTTGATTTCATGAATTTTTATACTGATGAGCCTGGTTTGTTTTTCCGGCGGCTGGCTATCATCCCAGTTTTCAATGCCAAGCTCTTCTGCCAGTCGGGCATTGCGGGCTTTTGTGGCTTCCGCTCTGGCATTTCGAAGTTGTTTTTCCAGCTCCGGGATTCGTTCGACTTTCTGCCGATATTCCCGTAACAGGCTTTGCCCTCTTTCCGTTGCGCCACGAAGCTCTCGAAGATCATGCTCAGCCTGATGCTTAAGCTGAAGTACTATGAGCTTTTGCTTTTCAGTGGTACTGGCTTTCCCCAACATGATCTTTAAGTGGTTGTTTACCTGGGTGAGTTTCCATTCTCTTTTCAGCTGGACTGTCAGTTTCTTTTCCCTCTCAATCAGCTGCCTGGCCATATCGCTCAGGACTTTGAAAGTAAAGCGGTCGTTGTCGTAAGAAAGATCGAGCTGTGATTCGTCGACAACGGGTACAAGACCCATAATACCCTCAACAACATTCTGATTACTCAGAAGGTCTCTCAGTTCGGGTTTGAAGCTGAAATGTTTTGTCAGTTGAATCTGCAGCCAGGTTGGCGTGATGGCAGACGAGGCGGCTCTGATGTTTTCCAGTGTGAATTCAAAATCTACTGTCGTAGTTGCCCGATCTTGGCTGGCACTGGCCAATGCCTGCTGGAGATATTCGTAGAATGCAAGCGCAGATGCCGACCGTTTATCTTCGTTTGTCAGCGTCGGCGGTTGACTTTCGCTCACTTCAGCAGCGTGCCGTGCGGCAAGCTCCTCTAACACGGCCATTTGCCTGCTTCGAATAATGTGCTGATAGCTGTTGACCTTAAATCTATTAATCTTTGCTACCAATGCAGGGGCCAGGTTATTGCCCTCAGCTTCTTGCCAGAGGTTGTGGAGCTTTTCTACAAAAGCGCTATCACGGGGATTGAGCTTCTGACCACGAAAAACAATAACCTCTCCCGAAGCTTCTGCGACTTCGAGCTTTGGATAACCCGCAGGTACAGGAGAAACCTGTGCGCCATCCCCGACGTGTACAACGTAGCCGACGGGCTTGCTGTGTGCCAACAGGTCATTAAGAGCCTGCTGTTGTATATCCTTTCCGAAAACATGAACCTGGAAATAGGCAGAGGTGGCCGCTGCCAGAAGAGCCTCGTCATTGACAAACAGTGATTGACCCAGGCTATGCAGTTCAGGGGGCTGGTCGCCTGATGCGATAAGACGCATGAAGGTGCGTCCGTTTACTGCAACTTTTTCTACTTCAATGGTGGCAAGGGCGACGTAGTGGTCACTGGTGCCGAGGTTTCCTGCCATGTCATTCGCCGCTATCAGCAAGTCAGCCAGTTGATGAGGGGTGGCGATTTTCGTTAACGGCTCCATGCCAAATAGCCCGGGATGTTGTGCTTGAACAGCCTTAACTGAATCCTGATCGGTCATTCCGGCTCTGACTTCAATGAACAGTTCCTTTTCTTGAAGGTTATGGGTAAATCTGAAGACTCTCTCATCACCCACTTTCAGGACTTTGGTGTATTTCTGAGCAAGGTTATTTGCGTCTGTTTCAAACAGATCAACAGTGGCAACGCCACCATCAATATTATGAAGAACTTCTGTAAAACTTATAGTGGGAAGGTGCTGGTCCACTCTGTCTCGAACCTGATAAGGGTAGGTGGTTGTAAAGCATTTCGGTATTGGCTGCTGGTCAAGACCCGGAGTTGGTCGAACCATGACGTCACTCTGTGTATATTCGGTATGTTCATCCACCAGAATCTTGACAGATTTTGTCTGCAGCCTGCGATCGGCCAGCGCCTGTGTGCTAACAATGGAAGAGCTGATTGCAATGGCCACTGTAAGAGTTAGTACCTTGGGATGAGCATTTGTCATTCCACTACCTCAGAGCTGGGTACTTTTATTACCCTGGAAAGTGATTGCCGTACCGGGCGAGGAAGCAACTTTTAAAATCGCTCATGGTGATCTTGAGGTTTCAGATGGAAAGCTTGATTGATGGTAATTTCTCTTATCATGACCGTCTTTCTGATCATCGCCCTTTTGCCATTCGTAAAAGACTCCAAGAGTGTAGAAGTAAGGAATACTTTCTGCATGGGAGAACGACCATTTAGGCACATTCTCCCTGAAGTATTTCTCCCAGCCATTCTCAAACAGTTTCATGGTGCGATCACGGCGTTCACGGAACTGCAGGTAATTTTCATGTCGAGTCCAGCCATACAGGGTGCTGTTTGCTTTAATACGGTTTGCGTAGGCTTCATCGTTTTCATTGAAGCGTTGAGGTGTAGAAACTGTCGTACGTTTTACATAGTTATCTTGCCTTTCACCCACGCCCAGCCAGCGATTAATCTTGTCAAGACTGCGACCCAGAGGTCCACCCAGCCATTGAGTGAGCATCTTGTTGTCGTTCATAAAGAAATCGAAAGTGAGACCCGACGCCAGCGCGAACCCGAAGGTTTGGGCATAGGTAAACCCTGATATAAGACCGTGAGCGTATGCTCCGACCGTGGCTACCGGGCCCAGCACCAGACCGGCGGTGGCCGAGGCCAGGGTTTTTACTTTTTGTGGTGTCGCCCTGTGCAGCAGGGGTACTTGAACCCCTTGTCCGGAACCTATGGATTTCACTAGTTCGGGCACCAGACGAGAAATGCTGCGATACCTCTGCGGGTTGGCGTTGTACTGTCGGGCAAACAGCATAGAGCCGGTTCTCAGCAGAATGACGGAGGAAGCGGCTTTACCCAATGGCATGGCCAGCCCGCCCACTTCAGTGACTTGTTCAAGGTCGCTGTGGTAGGCATATTGCCCGGTTCGGCCAAGATCAACACCATAGCCTTCCAGCCAGTGCTGGAAAGGTGTCAGCACCCGATGCAGGTAATCCCCCCGGTTGGTCAGATCCAGAAGATAGAGGAACGACATATTTGCCAGGGACAGCGCGGCAGCCTGCCAGGCGGTACGGGTTGCCAGTAGCGGTTTGTAGCTGGAGAAGTACCAGGTGACAGCCTGTACCAGAGAGGTTGAAGGTTTGACCCAGTACTCATTGAGCTGCTGCTCAACTGCTGCGGCATGAGCCTGTTTCAATGTGCCATGGATAGCCTTGATCAGTTCTGATTCAGAGAGTCCGGCAGCATTGGCATAAGGTGTCAGGGTCTCCTGAACATTGGCCAGAAACGCTGCTGTCCTGCGGCCATTGTCAAAGGCAATATCGTCAAGAACATAGTTGGCGATGACCGCAACGGCGTACTCTTTCATGTCGGCAACCGACTCTTTCATAGCTGCTGGGCCAGTCGCAGTCAAAGTCACAGGAGTAAAGGTACTTTGCACGAATTCATCAACACCCTTGTCGGAAAGCATCTGGATAACGGCTTTGAAGTGAGGCAGATTGATGCCGTGTTTGTAGCCAAGGAAATGTTCAAATTCGTCCACTGTCTGATAACCATCAATTCCTCTGACGGCCTTTATGTAGTTCTCAAGTTCAATCTTGCTGATCAGTCCCTCACGCAGCAGAGCTATGATCTTGTTGCCACTGGTAGAATAGGTTGCCAAATATTCCGAGAAACCTTTCAGATCCCCAGATTCATGTTCGACGAAGTGAATAGCTCTTTTGCCCATGTCGCGTATTTCATCGTCGTATTCCTGAGCCCCGGTTTTCATCTCATTCCTGGCCCTGTCTGCCAGAGCCTGAACTTGTTCAATGACATTCTGAGGCTGATCTTCAACAGGCTCAAAAGGGAAGGGCGGGAAGCTCGTCTTCAGGCTTTTGAAGACTTCTACAATCCGACTGGCCTGATTAAACGTCAGATCGTCTCCGACCAGTGCCTGCAAGCGAATGGGTGCAAATTCATCGTTAAAATCGAACGTCGCAAGGCTGGGTATTGTTTTACCGTTTTTGACTGCTGATTCTGCCAGGCCCAGTGCGACGTCCAGGGCCTGTTGCCAGAGAGGGTGCTGCTCTGTGAAGGTGTTCATATCGGCCAGAACCTTGACCTGTTTCGGTGAGAACTGGAAGGGACCGCCATCATTTTCCACGGCTTCCTCTGCAGCCCTCAGGACTTCCTTCATTCTCTCAATGTCTGCTTTCCTGGCTCCAATCTCATCTTGCAGGTGAATCCATTCCTGAACCAGTTGATGATGCTTGCCACCTTTACCATCACGCCCACCCAGTTGCAGCTTTTTGTTTCTCAGAGCATTAATCCGGTGTTCACGGGTGTCAGAAGAGTCCGGTTTGAGGCCCGCAGTTTCTTCAGTGGCGTCAAGACTCGCTTTATGATGATCCAACAGAGCCTTTACTGCTTTTGATACGGCATCATTTGCCTGCTTCGATATTAAGCCCAGCCTCTCCATTTCGTCCATATGCAGGGTTTTAGCTTTCTGATCGATGTCGCCAGAATCGATCATCTCCTTTACTTTACGATCCAGATTCTCTTTTGCATTCCTCTGTTCAAGCCGTGCTTCCCCCAGTTTAATGTTTTTTCTGTAGTGCTCATTCAGGAATTCCACGATTTGACAGTACTTTTTCCTGTTTATAAACACTTCACCCGATACTTCATTGTCTTCGTCCTGACCATCAGAATCTGGAAAGGCTGCCAGGCTGAAAAAGTCTACAGCGCCTGCCACGGAATCGAAGTCACCCTTTATCTGGATGCTCAGACCTGTTTTGGCCTTCAGTTCATTAAGGATTTCACCCCGTCTCTCTGTATTGTATCCCCGCAGGAAGTGCCTGAAGTCCCTCAGTCGCTCCTCAGGGGTTTGTTCGTCAACAGCAGCCAGATCCAACACTATCTGAATTTGTTTCATTGCCTGATTGAGGGCCATGTTCTCTTCATTCGAGAGATCTTGTAGCTCAGCGGGACGCCCCGCAAACAATATGTGTTTGCCACGTATAGTATTCAGCCTGCGTTGAGCGGCTGCCAGTTCACTTTCAGCTCTTTGTATTGTTTGTCTGGCGCTGGTTAACTCGCGATCAAGAACATATCGGGGTTTAGGTCCCAGGCGAGCCATTTGCCTGTCAAGCTCAGCATTAATGGCTGTGATATGCTCATCATCGGTGATAACACCTGCCTTGAGAACTTCTTCATAAAGCTCCTGGAGTCTTTCTTTAATTAAAATGTTCTGGTCGTCTATAGCGGCGTCATCTTTATAGGAATCAATGCTGAGTTGATGAGCGATTTCATTGTTTCTGCTTCTTCTGGCATCCTCATTTCTTCTGACATCCGCATTGTCACAGGCTTGGTCTACTTCCGTCATTAATGCCAAAATTTTGTTTTCAAGAACATCCTTGTTTTCAGGCAGGTAGGCTTTCCTTCTAAGTAATACCCCCAAATCATTGGCCAGTTTAGTAACGAAAGCCGTGCCTCTTTCATCAGCCTCTTCGCGTACAAAGTCGAAGATGTGCAGCTTGCCCTCTACCCTTTTGAGTGTACTTATCAGTCGTATTCTGGCCACGCTCTTCATCTCTTCGACATAAAAGTCAAGGCTCCTTTGAAGATCCTGAAGTTTTGTGTTCCCTGTTCTGCTCCGGAATGTGATGTCTTCTTTGCGGAGTGAATGCTCTATCTCTTCCACCATGGCTTCTGAGACATCAACGCTGTCAAGTTTTGTTCGAACCCTGGCAAGCCTTGCTGTTTTGTCATCTTCATTATTGACTTCGATGTTGAGCATTTCTTCTACTGCTTTCAGCAATTTCTGAGCCACTTCCTCCTCTCGCTGCCTGACCTTTGCCAGACGTGCCTGAATTGCCTCAGAAATGGCGTGACGACGGTAATACACATCTTCCTGACTAATGAGGTCATCCATATCAAGGGCTTTTTCCACGTCTGACAGTTTCTCAAGTATTACAGGCATGACTTTGGGGTGGCCTGGTGTTCTGATGTCTTTCAGTTCTTCATCCAAATATTCAAGACTGCGGAACCTCTTATACATGGCTGTTTTCAGGGCCGGGTGTTCTTCCATCGCGCCGTCATCCAGCCTGATACGTAAAATCAGTGCCAGACCATCTTGCTCAACTTTGACGTCAGGTTCTTCCGCACAGCATTGAGCATTCAGTGCCCGGATTTTCTGAAGCAAATGTTGTTGATCTTCGTTGCGGGTATTGCCCTGGGTATTCAGTGACTGAAATCTGTCAAACAGGCTTTTTTGTTGAAGGTTCAGTATATGTTCACCTTGTAATTGAGCGTTCAGTACCTCAATTCTCCGAAGCAGGTGATCGAGTTGAACATCAATATCTGCATTGCTATCAAAATTCTGAAGGTTTAAATGTGCGGCAAGGGTTGCATAGCTGGCTTTGATTTCAGCCTCTGTTCTGGTGTTCTGGTGCTGAAGAGCCAACGGTGTTGTTTCTATAGAGTCTCCCTCAGGCCTTCCTGTTGCCGGTCCTCTTGCCAACAATGCCTGGTTGATTTCATGAATTTTTATACTGATGAGTCTGGTTTGTTTTTCTGGCAGCTGGCTATCATCCCAATTTTTAATGCCAAGCTCTTTTGCCAGCCGGGTGTTGCGGGCTTTTGTGGCTTCCGCTCTGGCAGTTCGAATTTGTTTTTCCAGCTCCGGGATTTCGTCGACTTTCTGCCTGAGTTCCCATAACAGGCTTCGCTCTTTGTCCGTTGCGTCATGATGCTCTCGAATATCATGCTCAGACTGATATTTAAGCTGAAGTACTATGAGCTTTTGCTTTTCAATGGCAGTGGCTTTGCCCAACATGATCCTTAAGTGGTTGTTAATCCGGGTGAGTTTGCGTTCCCTTTTCAGCTGGTCAGTCAGTAGGCTTTCCCTCTCAATCAGCTGCCTGGCCATGTTGCTCAGAACTTTGAAAGCAAAGCGGTCGTTGTCGTAAGAAACATCGGGCGGTGATTCGTCGACAACGGGTACAAGACCCATAATATCCTGAACAACATTCTGATTACTCAGAAGGTCTCTCAGTACGGGTTTGAAGCTGAAGTGTTTTGTCAGTTGAATCTGCAGCCAGGTTGGTGTGATGACGGACGAGGCGGCTCTGATCTTTTCAAGTGTGAACTCAAATTCTATTTCCGTGATTGCCCGATCTTTACTGTCACTGTGCAATGCCTGCTGGAAATATTCGTAGAATGCAAGCGCAGATGCCGACAGTTTATCTTCGTTTGTCAGCGTCGGCGGTTGACTTTCGGTCACTTCAGCACCGTGCCGTGCAGCAAACTCCTCTAACACTGCCATCTGCCTGCTTCGAATAACGTGCTGGAAGCTTGTGACCTTAAATACATTAATCTTTGTTGCCAATGCAGGAGCCAGGTTATTGCCCTCGGCTTCTTGCCAGAGGCTGTGGAGCTTTTCTACAAAGGCGGTATCATGGGGATTCAGCTTCTGACCACGAAAAACAATAACCTCCCCCGGAGCTTCTGCGACTTCCAGCTTTGGATAACCCGCAGGTACAGGAGAAACCTGTGCGCCATCCCCGACGAGTACAACATAGCCGACGGGCTTGCTGTGTGCCATCAGTTCATTAAGAGCCTGCTGTTGTATATCCTTTCCGAAAACATGAACCTGGAAATAGGCAGAGGTGGCCGCTGCCAGAAGAGCCTCGTCATTGACAAACAGTGATTGACCCAGACTATGCAGTTCAGGGGGCTGGTCGCCTGATGCGATAAGACGCATGAAGGTGCGCCCGTTCACTTCAACTTTTTCTACTTCAATGGTGGCAAGGGCGACGTAGTGGTCACTGGTGCCGAGGTTTCCTGCCATGTCATTAGCCACTATCAGCAAGTCAGCCAGTTGATGAGGGGTGACGATTTTCGTTAACGGCCCCATGCCAGATAGCCCGGGATATTGTGCTTGAACAGCCTTAACTGAATCCTGATCGGTCATTCCGGCTCTGACTTCAATGAATAATTCCTTTTCATCAAGGCTATGGGTAAATCTGAAGATGCCCTCATCACCCATCTTAAGAACTTTGGTGTATTTCTGAGCAATGTTGTTTTCGTCTGTTTCGAACAGATCAACAGTGGCAACGCTACCATCAATCATACTAAGAACTTCTGTAAAACTTACAGTGGGAAGAGCAAGGTCCACCTTGTTTTGAACCTGATAAGGGTAGGTGGTTGTAAAGCATTTCGGTATTGGCTGCCCGTCAGGCCCGGGAGTTGGTCGAACCATGACTTCACTATGGATATACTCGGCTTGTTCATTGGCCAGAATCTTGACAGATTTTGTCTGCAGCTTACGATCGGCCAGTGCCCGTGTGCCAATAATGGAAGAGCTGATTGCAATGGCCACTGCAAGACTTAATACCTTGGGGTGAGCATTTGTCATTCCACTACCTCAGCGCTGAGTACTTTTATTACCGTGAAAAGTGATTGCCGTAAAGAGTGAGCAAGCAACTTTTAAAATTGCTCATGGTGATCTTGAGGTTTCAGATGGAAAGCTTGATTGATGGTAATTTCTCTTATCATGACCGTCTTTCTGATCATCGCCCCTTTGCTATTTGTAAAAGACTCCAAGAGTGTAGAAGTAAGGAATACTTTCTGCATGGGAGAACGACCATTTCGGCACATTTTCCCTAAAGTATTTCTCCCAGCCATTCTCAAATAGTTTCATGGTGCGATCACGGCGTTCACGGAACTGCAGGTAATTTTCGTATCGAGTCCAGCCATACAGGGTGTTGTTTGCTTTAACACGGCTTGCGTACTCTTCATCGTTTTCACCGAAACGTTGAGGTGAGGTAATAGCAGTACGTTTCAGATATTCATCTTGTGTTTCACCCACACCAATCCAGCGATTAATCCTGTCAAGACTGCGACCCAGAGGCCCACCCAGCCATTGAGTGAGCATCTTGTTGTCGTTCATAAAGAAGTCGAAAGTGAGGCTCGACGCCAGCGCGAATCCGAAGGTTTGGGCATAGCTAAACCCTGAAATAAGACCGTGGACGTATGCTCCGACCGTGGCTACCGGACCCAGCACCAGACTTGCGGTGGCCGAGGCCAGCGTTTTCACTTTTTGTGGTGTCGCCCGGTGCAGCAGTGGTACCTGAACCCCTTGTCCGGAACCTGTGGATTTCATTATTTCGGGCACCAGACGGGAAATGCTGCGATACATCTGAGGATTGGCGTTGTACTGTCTGGCAAACAGCATAGAGCCGGTTCTCAGCAGAATGACAGAGGAAGCGGCTTTACCCAATGGCATGGCCAGCCCGCCCACTTCAGAAACTTTTTCAATTCCGCTGTGGTAGACATATTGCCCGGTTCGGTCAAGATCAACACTGTAGCCTTCCAACCAGTGCTGGAAAGGTGCGAGCATCCGGTGCAGGTAATCACCCCGGTTGGTCAGATCCAGAAGATAAAGGAATGACATGTTCAAGAGAGACTGCTCAGCAGCCTGTCCGGCGGTACGGGTCGCCAGCAGGGGTTTGTAGCTGGAGAAGTACCAGGTGACAGCCTGTACCAGAAAGGCTGAAGGTTTGACCCAGTACTCATTGATCTGCTGCTCAACCGCTGTGGTATGAACCTGCATCAATGTGCCATGGACAGCCTTGATCAGTTCTGATTCAGAGAGTCCGGCAGCATGGGCATAAGACGTCAGGGTGTTCTGAATATTGGCCAGAAATGCTGCCGTCCTGCGGCCATTGTCAAAGGCAATATCGTCAAGAACATAGTTGGCGATAACAGCGGCTGCGTACTCTTTCATACCGGCAACAGACTCTTTCATAGCCACCGGGTCAGTTGCAGTCACAGCAGGAAAAGCACTCAGAATGAATTTCTCAACACCCTTGTCGGACAGCAGCCGGACAGCGGCCCTGAAGTGAGGCACATTGACACCCTGTTTGTAGCCAAGGAAGTGTTCAAATTCAGCCACTGTCTGATAACCATCAATTCCTCTGACGGTCTTTATGTAGTTCCAAAGTTCAACCTTATTGATCAGGCCTTCATGCAGCAGAGTTATGATCCTGTTAACGCTGGCAGAATGGGTAGTGAAGTCTTCCGGGAAGGTTTTCAGGTCATCCGGATCACGCCCGAGGTAGTGAATCGCTGATTTGCCCATGCCGAAAATTTCTTTGTCGTATTCTCGAGCCCCGGATCCCATCTCATTTCTGGCCCTGTGCACCAGCTTCTGGACTTCTTCCAGAGGGCAGCGAGGCTCGTCTTCTGAAGCGGGGCATTCCGGGAAGGTCGCCTTCATTTCCCTGAAGATTTGCACGATCCGACTGGTCTGATCAAACGTCAGTTTGTCTCCGACCAGTACCTGCAATCGAAGCGCTGCAAATTCCTCGTCAAAATCGTAAGTCGGAAGGTTGGGTATTGCCTTACCGTTCATTACGGCTAATTCGGCCAGACCAGTTGCGACTTGCAGGGCCTGTCGTTTGAGAGGGTGCTGCTGCATGAATGTTTGGATAGCGTGCAAAACTTCGGCCTGTTCCGGCGTGTACTGGAAGGAACCATCTTCAAGCAGCATGTATTTTGGGATGTCACAGTGAAATCTATCGCGAACTCTGGCCAGTCTTGTTGCTTTGTTATCCTCTTTGTTGACTTCGATTTTTAATATTTCTTCCAGTGTTTCCAGTACATCCAGAGCCTCCTGCTCTGCCTCCTCTACGGCTTTTGTTGTGTATGAATGAATTTTCTCAGAAATGGCGTTACGACGATGATACACATCGTCCTCGCTCTTAAGTCCATCCATTTTCAGGGTTTTTTCTACGGCAGTGAGTTTCTCAAGGGCTTCAGACATGATTTCAGGATGGGCTGGTCTTCGATCAATTTCTTCTTCCAGGTCTGCAATTGCCTTAAGTTGTTGATGCAGACCTTTTTTCTCGGCAGTTATTGTCTTGATTTTTTGAACCAGGCATTCCTGTTGAACGTCAATGTCTGCACTGCTATCAAAATCCTGAATCTCTAAATGTGCGGCAAGGGTTGCATAGCGGGCTTTTATTTCAGCCTCTGTTCTGGTGTGCTCTTGCTGAAGATGTGGTTGAACGAGCTGAGTTTTAACGACTGCCTGTCTGCATGTGTCATCAGTTTTCTCCAGGAGACGCCTGATTTGCTCATCCAGTGGCTGGGTTTCATCCAGGTCGTCTATGCCAGGTTCTATTGCCATTTTAGAGTGGCGAGCATTTATGGTCTTTATTCTGGCCTTAATAACTCTTTTCTCCAACGGAGGAATCCGTCTGACATCCTGCATAAGTTCCCGATGGAGGTTTCCCTGATCTCTCTGCTCATCAAGAACCCTTGCATATTTATCCTTGATTTCCTGGTAGAGTCGTCCCACTTCCAGTTTTTTCTCATCACTGGCATCAGCTTTATTCGATTCAATCTCCAACTTACGTTTGAAACGCAAGAGTATGGCTTTCTCGCTATCTAGTTCATCCAGCTTGCTGAACAACTTAATCATCTGTCTGTTTCTTTCGCCCAGGAGTTTGGAAAAAAAATGTGCGTCGTCGTATAAAGTGTTGAACTTTAATTTGGCGCCAACGGGTATATAATTCATAATCTTCCGAACAAAATGCTTGTTAATCAGAAGATCTCCAAGTGCGGGTTTGAAGCTGAAGTGTTTTGCGAGTTCATTGTGCATCCAGTTTGGTGTGACGACTGACAGAGCGACCCTGATGTGTTCCTGCGTGACTTGAAATTCGTTGATTCCATGTATTTCATCTGGAGTAGCGGTGGCTAATGCCAGATGGAGAGATTCATAGTATGCAAGCGCATGCATCGCCCGTTTATCTTTTTTTGAAAACGTCGTCGGTTGATCCTCGCTTTCTCCAGCAGCGTGCTGCGCAGCAAACTCCTCCAGCATCGCCATTTGCCTGCTTCGAATGACGTACTGGTAGCTTTTGACCTTATAGGTTTTAACTGCTGTTAATATTGCAGAGGAGGGGGGAGTACCCTTAGCTTCTTGCCACAGGTCATAGAGGTTTTCTACAAAAGCGATATCATCGGGATTCAGCCTCTGAGTATGGAAAACTATCACCTCTCCCGGGGCTTCCGCTACTTCCAGTTTCGGATAACCCGCAGGCACAGGATAAGCCCGTGAGTGACCCTCGACGTGTACAACATATCCGACGGGTTTGCTGTCTGCCAACAGTTTATTAAGAGCCTGCTGTTGTAACTCTCCTCCCAGGACATGAACTTTGATATAAGCAGAGGTGGCTGCTGCCAGGAGAACATCATCATTGACAAAGAGTGACTGACTCAGGCGCTCCAGTTCAGGAGGCTGATCACCCCCTGAGACAAGACGCATAAAGGTACGCCCATTGACTTCAACCTTGTCTACTTCAATGGTGGCAAGGGTAGTATAGTCATCACTGGTGCCGAGGTTTCCTGCTCTCTCTTCGACAGCTTTCAGCAGTGCGAACAGTTGTCTGGGGCTGGCGATTTTCGTTATCGGTTCCAATGATTCCATGTCAGTCCATTGAGAACGAACGGCCCTGACTGAATCCCGATCGGTCATTCCGACTCTGACTTCAATGACCAGTTCCTTTTCCTGGAGGTTATGGGTGAACCTGAAGATTCCCTCATCAACCAGCTTCAGGACTTTGGTGTATTTCAGGGCAGCGTTATTCTCATCTGTTTCAAACTGGTCAACGCTGGAAACGCGCCCGTCGAAATCAGAAAGAATGTCTGTAAAGCCTATAGCAGGAACAATGTAGCCTGCGCTGACTCCATACTGGTCAGGGTAGGTGGTGGTAAAGGATCCGGGTATTGGCTGCTGGTCATCACCTAAAGTTGGCCGGACCATGACCTCACTCTGGACAAACTCCACCTGTTCATTGGCTTGAATATCGACAGACCTTATTTGCAGCCTGCGATCGGCCAGTGCCTTTGGAGCAATGATGGAGGAGCTGACGGCAACGGCCACCAGAAGGCTGAATGCACTGGGGCAGGCATTTTTCATTCTACTGCCTCAGAGCTGGCTGTAAAGCCTGATTGGGGAGGTGTTTCTTTTCTCATGAAGGTGAACTTTTTTGTCATCGCCCTGTCGCCACTTGTAGAAGGCACCCAGAGTGTAGGAGTAAGGAATACTCTCTGCATGGGAGAACGACCATTTCGGCACATTCTCCCTGAAGTATTTCTCCCAGCCATTCTCGAACAGCTTCATGGTGCGATCACGGCGTTCACGAAACTGCAGATAATTTTCGTGTCGAGTCCAGCCATAAATCATGTCACTTGTCTTAAAACGATTTGCATATTCTTCATCGGTTTCATTAAAGCGTTGAGGCTTGGCAATAGCTGTACGTTTTACATATTCATCTGTCGTTTCACCCACGCCTCGCCAGCGATTAATCCTGTCAAGACTGCGTCCCAGAGGCCCACCCAGCCATTGAGTGAGCATCTTGTTGTCGTTCATAAAGAAGTCGAAAGTGAGACTCGACGCCAGCGCGAATCCGAAGGTTTGGGCATAGGTGAATCCGTATACCAGACCATGGGCGTATGCTCCGACAGTGGCTACCGGACCCAGTACGAGTCCGGCAGCGGCAGAGGCCAGAGTTTTCACTTTTTGCGGTGTCACAGTTTGTAGCAGCGGTACCCGAACCCCTTGTCCGGAACCCATAGAATTGACTAGTTCGGGCACCAGACGAGAAATGCTGCGATACATCTGCGGGTTGGCGTTGTACTGACGGGCAAACAACATGGAGCCGGTTCTCAGCAGAATGACGGAGGAAGCGGCTTTACCCAATGGCATGGCCAGCCCGCCCACTTCAGAAATTTTTTCAATTTCGCTGTGGTGGGCATGTTGCCCGGTTCGGTCGATATCAACACCATGGTGTTCCAGCCAGTGCTGGAAAGGTATGAGCATTCTGTGCGCGTAATCCCCCCGGTTGGTCAGATCCAGAAGATAGAGGAACGCCATGTTTGACAGGGACAGCGCGGTAGCCTGCCCGGCGGTCTGAGTCACCAACAGGGGTTTGTAACTGGAGAAGTACCAGGTGACAGCCTGTACCAGAAAGGCTGAAGGTTTGACCCAGTAATCATTGAGCTGATGCTCAACCGCAGCGGTATAAACCTGCATCAATGTGCCATGGATAGCCTTGATCAGTTCTGTTTCAGAGAGTCCGGCAGCATTGACATAAGGTGTCAGGGTATCCTGAACATTGCTCAGGAAAGCTGTCGTCCTGCGGCCATTGTCAAAGGCAATATCGTCAAGAACATAGTTGGCGATGACCGCAGCTGCGTACTCTTTCATGCCGGCAACCGTCTCTTTCACACCTGCCGGACCAGTTGCATGCACAGGAGCTAAGGCAATTAGTGCGAATTCATCAATACCCTTGTCGGAAAGCATCTGGACAACGGCCTTGAAGTGAGGCAGATTGACGTCGTGTTTGTAGCCAAGGAAATGTTCAAATTCGTCCACTGTCTGATAACCATCAATTCCTCTGACGGCCTTTATGTAGTTCCAAAGTTCAATCTTGCTGATCAGTCCTTCATGCAGCAGAGTCATGATCTTGTTACCACTGGCAGAATGGCTAGCGAAGTATTTTGGGAAGGTTTCCAGGTCATCCGTTTCACGCCCGAGGAAGTGAAGCGCTGATTTGCCCATGCCGAAAATTTCTTTGTCGTATTCTCGAGCCCCGGATCCCATCTCATTTCTGGCCCTGTGCACCAGTTTCTGGACTTCTTCCAGAGGGCAGCGAGGCTCGTCTTGTGAAGCGGGATATTCCGGGAAAGTCGTCTTCAGGTCCCTGAAGATTTGTACGATCTGACTGGTCTGATCAAACGTCAGTTTGTCTCCGACCATTAACTGCAAGCGAATCGCTGCAAATGCATCGTCAAAATCGTAAGTCGGAAGGTTGAGTATTGCCTTACCGTTCATTACGGCCAATTCGGCCAGACCATTTGCGATTTGCAGGGCCTGTCGTTTGAGAGGGTGCTGCTGCATGAATGTTTGGATAGCGTGCAAAACTTCTGCCTGTGCCGACGTGTACTGGAAGGAACCATCGTCATTTTTGACCTCTTCCACTGCAGCCTTCGGGGCTCGTTCTTCAGTGGCTACCTCTGGATCAGGAATGTATCGGGGTTCAGCTCCCGGAGCGATTTGTCTGTCAAGCTCATTCTCAATGACGGCAATACGCTCCTCAACCTCAGGCTGACCCAGCAGATCAACATTTCTATCCAGCCACCGGAGTTCTGTTTCAATGGGCTTTATGATTTCATCACCAAAGTAGTACTTGGTGTTCTTAATGTCGAGTTGACGAGCAATTTTATCGTATCCCTCTCTCGCGAGATCTTCATCGTGACAATAGTGGTCGAGGTGGTATACTTCTTCCTCTAATGCCCGAATACTGGCTTTTAGAGCATTCTTCTGGTCATTCAGGCTGGCACCTTTTTCAAATTCTACTTTTAGAGGCAAAGCCAGCTCAGCAGCAGCCTCCCTGCCTCTTTTTATAGCAGCAGGGTTTTCACTCTTGTCGATGTTCAGCTCGTTCTCTAAAGCTTCAAGCATCCTTATCTGTTGTTTTAAGACACGCTCATCCGGATCCGGGGTTTCGACATTAATGTCAAGAAAATCTACAAGGTTCCAGACTCTTACTTTCTCTACTTTGCTCCAGGTCATGCGTATTTTCCAGATGAAACCTTCCACCTCACGCAGCAAGTATTTTGGGATGCAGCTACGAAGCACACTCTGAACTTCGGCAAGTCTTGTTGCTTTGTTATCCTCTCTGTTGGCTTTGATTTTTAATATTTCTTCCAGTGTTTCCACTATATGCAGAGCCTCCTCCTCTGCCACCTCTATGGCTTTTGTTGTGTATGAGTGAATTTTCTCAGAAATGGCGTTACGACGCTGATACACATTCTCCTCGCTGTTGTCCTCGCCCTTCAGGTCGTCCATCTTCAGGGTTTTTTCCACGGCTCTCAGTTTCATGAGTACTTCAGGCCTGACCCTGGGGTGGTCTGGTGTTCGATCTCTTTCAGCGCCTGCGCTGGTGCTCTGTTGCTGAAGAAGTTGTTCGGCGATCTCAGTTTTTTGTTGTTTAATGTGTAGATGTTGAAGTTGATGCTCGAGATCTTGTTCCTGGGCCCAGGCACATTTCAGCCAAAGGAGCTTCCGAATGTTACCCTGGCGGGCCTGGGGTCCATCTTTTTCATCTGGAACCAGACCGAGCTGACCTTCAACGACAGCCAGTTTATCCCGAAATATCTCATCGCTCTGGCCTGCCTGTTTTTGCAGATGCTTTAGAATGAACTCAGAGCGGCCACTCAGGTCGTTTTCATCGTATGGAACAATGTCGAGCTGGCTCTCAATCGCTGCCAGCGTTTCTTTATAAGGCTGTTCCCGAAACGGTTTTTTTGCCGCCACCGAATGGAGCTCAAACCATCTCTTGCTGAACAGTCTGACTTTTTCTTCCATTCGCCGGGTATCATCCCAGATATCAGTATCCAGTATTGCTGCGGCAAGGGCGTGGCGTGCTTTTGTGGTATCTGCTATGGCATCACTGAACTGTTCTTCCAGCCACGGGATTTGCTTGATATCCTGCCGAAATTCATGAACCGTGTTTTTCAACACCCGGAACAATTTACGAAGCTCTTTAAACTCAGCCGCAAATTTCTGTCTGATCAGTTCTACTTTCAGTTTATCCTCACCACTGTCAGTGGCACTTGCCATTGTAATGTCATCTGATGTTTTGACTGCTCTGGCGAATTCGGGCACGTTTGCCAGCCGTTTTTCTTGCGTGTTAACCATCTCAAGCAACTGTTCGCTGATGTCATCCTTGACTTTGGAGGAAAACTTTGTTTTTTCGCCAGCACCAAAGTCATCTATCACGTCGGTGTCGTAGGGTATGAGTTTCTGAATATTCCGAATACTCTGAACAAAATTATGGTTAGTCAGAAGATTATTAAGTAAGGGTTTAAAGCTGAAGTTTTTTATCAGTTGAAACTGCAGCCAGGTGGGCGTGATGACTGATGTAGCGGCTCTGATGTGATCTTTTGTGAACTCAAATTCACAGGTTTTATCTGGAGCAGCACTGGTTAATGCCTGCAGAAGAGATTCATAGTAGCCAAGTTTCAGCAGCTTATCATCACCAAGCCTGGCATCGTGCTGTGCAGCCAGGTCAGCAGCGAACTCCTCCAGCAGCGCCATCTGCCTGCTTCTGATGATGTGCTGGTAGTCTTTGACCTTGTATGTTATCACCTTTGCAGGGAGTTCTTTAAATCGATATTCTTCCCGGATGCCAGAGTAGTGGCCTTCCACAAAAGCGATATCGGTTGGATTCTGTTTCTGACCACGGAAAACAATAATCTCTTCCGAAGCCTGTTCCACTTCCAGCTTTGGATAATCAGTAGGCACAGGATAAGCCAGTGTGTCATCTTCGACGTGTACAACGTAGCCGACGGGTCTATGGTATGACAACAGACTGGCCAGGGCTGCGTGGTGTGCTTTTTTCCCCAGAACATGAACCTGGGTGTAGGCAGAGGTGGCTGCTGCCAGAAGCACCTCATCATTGACAAAGAGCGATTGCCCCAGGCGCTGGAGATCAGGAGGTTGATCGCCTGCAGCGATAAGACGCATAAAGGTGCGCCCTTTCACTTCAACCGGGTCTACTTCAATAGTAACGAGGTCAACATAGTCATCAGTTTCACCAAGGTTTCCTGCTTTTTTATATGCAGCTTTCATTATTCCGACGAATTGTTTGGTAGTGGCAATTTTCGTTGCAGGTTCTAATGGTTGGATGTCACCTGATTGGGCACGAACAGCTTCAATTGAAGCCTGATCGGTCATTCCTTCCCTGACTTCAATGACCAGCTTACTTTCTGCAAGGTTATGGATGAACCTGAAGACGCTCTCATCACCCACTTTCAGGATTTTGGTGTATTTTTGAGCAACGCCATTGTCGTCTGTTTCAAAAATATCAACACTGTAAACGCTGCCACCAATGTCGGCAATAACGTCGGTGAAGCCTTCGTGAATAACCTTGATGCCATCCCTGATCTGAACCTCAATCTGGTCAAGGTAAGTGGTTGTACAGGATTTGGGTATGGGTTGCCGGTCATGACCTGAAGTTGGCTGAACTATGACCTCAGTCTGGGTAAACCCTGTTTGTCCATTGCCCGGAATATCAATAGATCTTGTCAGCAGCCTGCGATCGGCCAGTGCCTGTGTACTCATGATGGAAGCGCTGATTGCAAAGGCCACTGCAAGGCTCAATGCATTGGGACAGGCATTTTTCATTCTACTGCCTCAGAGCTGGCTGGAAAGCCTGATTGGGGAGGCGCTTCTTTTATCATGAACGTGAGATTTTTTATCATCACCCTGTCGCCATTTGTAAAAAGCTCCCAAAGTGTAGGAGTATGGGATACTTTCTGCATGGGAAAACGACCATTTCGGCACATTTTCCCTGAAGTATTTCTCCCAGCCATTGTCAAATAGTTTCATGGTGCGATCACGGCGTTCACGGAACTGCAGATAATGTTCGTGTCGAGTCCAGCCATACATTGTGTTGTTTGCTTTAACACGGTTTGTGTAGGCTTCATCGTTTTCACTGAAACCTTGAGGTGTGGCAATCGTCGTACGTTTCAGATATTCATCTTGCGTTTCACCGGCACCAATCCAGCGATTCATCTTGTCAAGACTGCGACCCAGAGGTCCACCCAGCCATTGAGTGAGCAGCTTGTTGTCGTTCATCAAGAAGTCGAAAGTGAGACCCGACGCCAGAGCGAATCCGAAGCTTTGGGCATAAGTAAATCCGGATATAAGGCCGTGGGCGTACGCTCCGAACGTGGCTACCGGTCCCAGCACCAGACCGGCTGTGGCCGAGGCCAGCGTTTTCACTTTTTGTGGTGTCGCCCGGTGCAGCAGCGGTACCTGAACCCCTTGCCCGGAACCCATGGATTTCACTATTTCGGGCACCAGACGGGAAATGCTGCGATACATCTGCGGGTTGGCGTTGTACTGTCTGGCAAACAGCATGGAGCCGGTTCTCAGCAGAATGACAGAGGAAGCGGCTTTACCTAATGGCATGGCCAGCCCGCCCACTTCAGAAACTTTTTCAATTCCGCTGTGGTAGGCATATTGCCCGGTTCGGTCAGGATCAACACCGTAGCCTTCCAACCAGTGCTGGAAAGGTGTGAGCATCCGGTGCAGGTAATCACCCCGGTTGGTCAGATCCAGAAGATAGAGGAACGACATGTTCAAGAGAGACTGCTCGGCGGCCTGCAGTGAAGTGTGGGTCACCAGCAGAGGTTTGTAGCTGGAGTAATACCAGGTGACGGCCTGTACGAGAAAGGCTGAAGGTTTGCCCCAGTATTCATTGAACTGATACTCAACCACTGCAGCATGCGCCTGCATCAAAGTGCCATGGACAGCCTTGAGCAGTTCTGATTCAGAGAGTCCGGCAGCATTGGCATAAGGTGTCAGGGTCTCCTGAGCATTGGCCAGGAAGGCTGCCGTCCTGTGGCCATTGTCAAAGGCAATATCGTCAAGAACATAGTTGGCGATGACCGCTGCTGCGTACTCCTTCATGCCGGCAAGCGACTCTTTCATAGCTGCCGGGTCGGTCGCAGTCACGGTCACAGGAGTAAAGGCACTCTGCATGAATTCCTCAGCTCCCTTGTCGGACAGCATCCGGACAGCACTCTTGAAGTGAGGCACATTGACACCCTGTTTGTAGCCAAGAAAGTGCTCAAATTCATCCACTGTCTGATAACCGTCGACACCTCTGACGGCCTTCATGTAGTTCCCAAGTTCAGCCTTGCTGATCAGTCCTTCACGCAGCAAAGCGATGATCTTGTTGCCACTGGCAGAATGGCTGGCGAAGTATTCCGGGAAGCTTTTCAGAACGCCTCGCAGATGCTCGACAAAGTCAATGCCTGCTGAGCCCATGCTGCGAATTCTGTTGTCGTATTCTTTTGCCCCTCTTCCTATCCCGTGACTGGCCCAGCAAGTCAGCCGCAGGACTTTATAAGTGACACTCAGAGGCAGATGATTTTCCGGAGGCTCGAAAGGAGGTTCAGGAAAGGTCGTTTTCAGATTTTTGAAAACTTCCACAACCCAACTGGCCTGTGCAAACGTCAGCTTGTCCCCGACCATTGCTCGCAAGCCAATGGGGGCAAATTCGTCGTCAAAATCGATAATTGGAAAGTAGGGTATTTCCTTACCGTTTTCTAATGCTAATTCTGCCAGGCCATTTGCGACTTGCAGAGCCAGTTGTTTGAGAGGGTGCTGTTGCGCGAATATGTGAAGATCGTTGAGAGTTTCTGCCTGTATCGGCGTGTACTGGAAGGGACCGCCATCATCTTCGACGGCTTTTTCGGCAGCCTTCAGGGCTGTTTTCATTTTCTTAATGTCTGCTTTACTGCCTTCATCCTGAGCCTCAGGACTGACCTGTTCCTTAGCCGCCAACAGTTCACTTTCAGCTTCTTTTATTTTTCGCCTGGCTATGGCTACCTCACGGTCAAGAGCGTATCGGGGCTTAGGTTTCGGGAGCAGAGCCATGTACCTGTCAAGCTCATTTTCAATAGCTGTGATACGCTCATTAACGGTAGAGCTGCCCGCCTTGAAAACTTCTTCATCCAGCTGCAGGAGTTTTGCTTCAATCAAACTGTTCTGGTCGCGGATAGTGGCATCTTCTTTGTAATCCTTAATAGCGAGCTGACAGGCCATTTCATTGTTCCTGGCTCTTTTGATACTTTCATCCTGATAGACTTCGTTAAGTTCATCAATTAATTCCCAAATTTTGCCTGTCAGGGCATCCTTCTGTTCAAGCAGGAAGGCATCTTCTTCAAATGCGACATCCAGATCACTGGCCAGTCTGGCAGTGAAGGCCTTGCCCCTTTTGTTGGCAGCATGGCTTTCACAACGGAAGAAGATATTCAGCTCATGCTCTATGGCTGCAAGCAGTTTTTTCTGTTGTTCATTGCTATGTATATCCAGATACCAATCTTCAACTTTATAGGCCAGACTCGCACCGAGCTTCCTGAGTTTGAGAGCCCTCTCGTCCAGCACTGCGCTGTCTTGTTTCCAGAGGGTTTGATCTATCAGATCCAGAGTCTCCTCTGAGGGATCACCGCCCTCAAGTATGCTATGAACCAGAGCCACTCTTGCTGCTCTGCCGTGCCCTTCATTCAATGTGAGGGTCAGTATTGATTCTACAGCTTCCAGCAGCTGGATCTGTTGCTCTGTGGCTAGCTTATTCGGAGCCGGGGCTTCGATTTTATAATGAAGATGTGCAAGGACTCTTCTGAGTTTGATATCCCTCTCGTCACGAGCTTTGCCATTGTACGTCCAAAGGCTAATGTCTATATCATTCAGAATGTCATCTGAGTGATTTTCGGTGTCAAGTTTCCTGAAAACCCTGATGAATCTTGCCATTTTGTCATCGTCTTTGTTGACGTTGAGGTTGAGTGTTTGTTCTGCGAATTCCAGTAGATCCAGGGCTTCTTTCTCTGCCTGATATCTGGCTTTTCTGATAAGTCTGTCCATGTCTTGAGAAATATCACTGCGACGGAGATAGATATCGAACTCTTTTTTATTACAGGGGAAAGCTATCTCTAATTCCAGAGCTTCTTCCACGTCACTCACTGTCTTCAGGACCAGGGCTTCACGCATGGCTTTGGGATGGCCTGTTCCTGCTTGGGCAGCCGCTGTGCCGATTTCATGAATTTTCTGTCTAATGAGTCTGAATTGTTCTTCTGTTGGCTGGTCATCATCCCGGTTATCAATACCAAGATCTTCTGCCAGTTGAGCGTTGTAAGCTTTTCTGGCGTTTTCTCCGGCATCAATAACTTCTTGCTCCAGCTCTGAAATTCGTGCAAGTTCCCGCTGAAGTTTCTGTGACTGGTCTTGCAGTGTTTTCGTCATTGTACGCATCTGGGCAATCTCATCCTCAAACCGTTGTTTGAGTTGAAGGCTATCGGTATAAGCTCTCTCGACTTTGAGCTTTAACTGGTCTCGAACCTCAATGAGTTTGCCTTCTGTTGCCAGATTGAGCTTTAACTGGTCTCGAACCTCAATGAGTTTGCCTTCTGTTGCCAGATGCTTTTCCAGCAGGAGCTCCCTTTCAACCAACTGCCCGGCCATGTCGCTCAGAATTTTGGCCATAAACGGGTCATCGTGAAACATTTTGGTCAGTGGTTCAGCGAGATTGGGTACAAGATTCAGCATACCCTGAACATAAAGCTGTTTAGTCAGAAAATGTCTCAGTACGGGTTTGAAACTGAAGTGTTTTGCCAGCTGAATCTGCTGCCAGGTTGGCGTGATGGCGTACGAAGCGACTCTGATGTGTTCCAGTGTGAGTTCAAATGTATCGCTTCCATACATTTCATCAGGAGTAGCACTGGCCAATGCCTGCATGAGATATTCATAGTATGAAAGCGCATGCATCTCCCGTCTATCTTTGTCTGCCAGTATCGTTGATGGGTATTTGCTGGTGCCAGGGTACCTCACAATAAGCCCCTCCAGCACTGTCATCTGTTTGCTTCGAAGGACGTACTGGTAGCTTTTGACTTTATGTTTCATAACCTTTGTTGTTGCTGCCGCTGCCGCCGCCGGCGTGGGGTTATTAAGCTCAGCTTCTTTCCAGAGGTTATGGAGGCTTTCTACAAAAACGACATCTTGCGGATCCTGCATCTGACCATGAAAAACAATAACCTCTCCAGGAGTTTCTTTAACTTCCAGCCTTGAATAACCCGGAGGCACATGAAAAATCTGTTTGTCATCCTCGACGTGGACAACAAACCCGACGGGTTTGCTGAGTGCCAAGAGTTCATTAAGCGCCTGCTGTTGTAACTCCTCTCCCAGGACATGAACCCGGATATAGGCAGAGGTGGCTGCTGCCAGGAGAACATCATCATTGACAAAGACTGTTTGACCCAGACGTTGCAAGTCAGGGGGCTGGTCGCCTGCAGCGATAAGACGCATGAAGGTACGTCCTTCCACTGCAACTTTTTCTACTTCAACGGTGGCAAGGGGAACATAGTGATCACTTTCGCCGAGCTGTCCTTTCAGGGTATCGACACTGTTCAGCACCTCAGCCAGTTCTCTGGAGCTGGCGATTTTCGTCAGCGGTTCTAATGACAGGCTGCAAGATGATTGACTGCGAACCACCTCAATGGAATCCTGATCGGTCATTCTGCTTCTGACTTCAATGACCAGTTTCTCTTGTTTAAGGTCATGGGTGAACCTGAAGAGTCCCTCATCACCCACTTTCAGGACTTTGGTGTATTTTCGGGCAACACTATTTTTGCCTGTTTCAAACACATCAATAATGGAAACGTCACCATCGGCATCAGCAAGAGCTTCCGAAAAGCCCACAGAATTAAAGTGATGGCTCAGCCTGTCACGAGGCTGAGCAGGGTAGGTGGTCGTGAAGGATTTGGGTACGGGTTGCTGATCATTCCCCAATGTTGGCTGGACGTTGACCTCACTCAGGGTAATCTCCACATGTCCATTACCCGGAATATCGGCAGCTTTTATCTGCAACTTGCGATCGGCTAGTGCCTGAGCACCAATAAGGGTAGAGCTGATTGCAACAGCCACTGCGAGGCTTAATGCATTGGGACGGGCATTTGTCATTCTACTGCCTCAGAGCTGGGTAGAAAGCCTGATTAAGGGGTTTTCTCTTATAAGTACCTAACCAGTTGGTTTCGCATATTCTGGACGGCGGCTTTTTCCATCCTTCTGCGTTCCAACTCTGGTTGCGTAGCTATGGCTACGCGCCCGCCGTTGCGCCTTGAAGGATGAAAAAATCCACTCGCCAGAATATGCGAAACCAACTGGCCAGGTACTTAGTGACTCTTAACTTTTCCATTGTCGCTCATTTGTTATTTGTAGAAGGCTCCCAGAGTGTAGGAGTAAGGAATGCTTTCTGCATGGGAAAACGACCATTTCGGCACATTTTCCCTGAAGTATTTCTCCCAGCTATTCTCAAATAGTTTCATGGTGCGATCACGACGTTCACGAAACTGCAGATAATGTTCGTGTCGAGTCCAGCCATAGATTGTGTTGTTTGCCTTAACACGGCTTGAGTAGTCTTCATCGTTTTCACTGAAACCTTGAGGTGTGGCAATAGTCGTACGTTTTAGATATTCATCTTGCTTTTCACCCGCACCAATCCAGCGATTCATCTTGTCAAGATTACGACCCAGAGGCCCACCCAGCCATTGAGTGAGCAGCTTGTTGTCGTTCATGAAGAAGTCGAAAGTGAGACCCGATGCCAGAGCGAATCCGAAGCTTTGGGCATAGGTAAACCCAGATATAAGGCCATGGGCGTATGCTCCGGCGGTGGCTACCGGACCCAGCACCAGACCGGCTGTGGCCGAGGCCAGCGTTTTCACTTTTTGTGGTGTCGCCCGGTGCAGCAGCGGTACCTGAATCCCTTGCCCGGAACCCATGGATTTCACCATTTCGGGCAGCAGACGGGAAATGCTGCGATACATCTGAGGATTGGCGTTGTACTGTCTGGCAAACAACATGCAGCCGGTTCTCAGCAGAATGACGGAGGAAGCGGCTTTACCCAATGGCATGGCCAGCCCGCCCACTTCAGAAACTTTTTCAATTCCCCTGTGGTAGGCATATTGCCGGGTTCGGTCAGGATCAGGACCAAAGCGTTCCAGCCAGTGCTGGAAAGGTGTGAGCATTCTGTGTAGATAATCACCCCTGTTGGTCAGATCCAGGAGATAGAGAAATGACATGTTGGTGAGGGAAAGCCCGGCAGCCTGTGCGGCGGTATGGGTCGTCAGCAGAGGTTTGTAACTGGAGAAGTACCAGGTGACAGCCTGTGCCAGAAAGGCTGAAGGCTTGACCCAGTATGCATTGAGCTGATACTCAACCACTGCAGCATGAGCCTGCATCAATGTGCCATGGATAGCCCTGATCAGTTCTGATTCAGAGAGTCCGGCAGCGACGGTATAAGGTGTCAGGGTATCCTGAACATTGGTCAGAAAGGCTGCCGTCCTGTGGCCATTGTCAAAGGCAATATCGTCAAGAACGAAGTTGGCAATGACCGCAGCTCCATACTCTTTCATGCCGACAATGGACTCCTTCATAGCTGTCGGGCCAGTTGCAGTCACGGACACTGGTGCAAAGGCACTCTGGATGAATTCCTCAACACCCTTGTCAGACAGCATCCTTACAACAGCTTTGAAATGAGGCACATTGACGCCGTGTTTGTAGCCAAGGAAATGTTCAAATTGATCTACTGTCTGATAACCGTCGACATCTCTGAAGACTTTTATGTAATTCTCAAGTTCAATCTTGCTGACCAGATCTTCACGCAGCAAAGCGATGATCTTGTTACCACTGGCAGAACGGCTAGCGAAGTATTCCGGGAAGCTTTTCAGGTCCCTCGATTCAAGCTCGACGAAGTGCATGGCTGTTTTGCCCATGCTGAGAATTTCGTCGTCGTATTGAAGTGCCCCTTTTTTCATCTCATTCCTGGCCTTGTGCACAAGCCTGAGGATTTTTTTCAGGTTGCTCCGAGGCAGACCTTCTGGAGGCTCGAAAGGGGGTTCCGGGAAGGTCTTTCTGAGTCTCTTGAAAACCTCCACAACCGGACTGGCCTGTTTAAACGTCAGTGTGTCTCCGACCATTGCCTGCATGCGAATCGATGCAAATTCATCGTCAAAATCCAAACCCGGAAGGCAGGAGATTGTGTTACCGCTTTCTACTGCCAATTCTGCCAGACCCAGCGTGACTTCCAGAGCTTGTTTTTTGAGAGAGTGCTGCTGAACGAAGGCGACCATCTCTTCCCTGACTATTGCCTGTCTCGGTGTGTACTGGAAGGGACCTCCGTCATTTTTTACAGCTTGCTCTGCAGCATCCAGGACCAGCTTTATCCTCTCAATGCCTGCTTCCCTGGTTTCAATTTCACCTTCCAGTCGGGTCCGCTCCTGAAGCAGTTGCTGGATCTTGCCGCCATTACCATCATCCCCGCCGAGGCTGGTCTGACACTCTTCCATTACCTCATTGAGAGCCGTGCCCTGTTCATCCGGGCTATGTTGGAGGTCAGCGCGTCTTTCCGTAAACAACAAGTGTTGGCCTTGAAGCCTATTCAGTTTGCGATGAAAACCTGTCAGCTCACTTTCAGCTTCTGCCAATGCTTGTCTGGCCCTGGCCAGCTCACGATCAAGAACGTATCGGGGTTTAGGTCCCAGGCGTGCCAGTAGCTTGTCCAGCTCATTCTCAATGACTGCAATATGCTCACTAACGTCAGGCTGATCCGTATTGAAAACTTCTTCATCAGCAGTAGAGCTTTCGCTCATGCCAATGTTCAGCTTGTGCCTTACAAATTTTAGCACCGCTTTTTGTTGTTCTATGGCTCGCTCATCTACATCTTCGACGTAAAAAGTTAGACGCTCCTGAAGCCTCTCAAGTTTTAATTCCCTACTTTCGTACGTAGGTGAGATATCATGTTTCCAGAGGCAATAGTCTATATCATGCAGCATTTTTTCGGTGACATCATCGCCCTCAAGTTTGCTACGAACCCTGTCAAGTCTTTCTGCGTTGCCATCACCTTCATTGACCTTGATCTTGATTATTTCTTCTACGGTTTGCAACATATGCAGCGCTTCTTCCTCTTCATTCAGCCTCACTTCTGTGATGTATATTTGAATTCTTTCAGAAGTTGCGTGACGAAGGTAATACACGTCGTCCTCTCTATAAATATCGTCCATCCTCTTACAGCGGTAGTGTTTTTGCATCTTGTGATAGAGGTAGAGGTTAAACATCTTCAGGGCTTTTTCCACGGCAGCCAGTCTTTGAAGCACCACAGGCATGGCTTTGGGGTGGCCGGGTGTTCTGATGTCTTCCAGTAATTCTTTCAAATCTGCAAGACGGTCGTTTTGCTGAACGTCAGTGTCTGCTTTCCTGTCTTCAATCTCACCTTCTAGACGGTACTTTTCCTGAATCAGTGGCTGGACCTTGCCGCCAGTATCATCATGACTGCCCATTTGTAACTGTCTGTTTCTCAGGGCATCAACCCGTTGTTCATCAGTGTCGGTGGGTTCTGGCTTCAGATCCGCAGCTTTTTTTGGTCCCAGGGGTGCCATTTGCCTGTCAAGCTCATCCTCGATGGCTTGGATACGCCCACTAACATCAAGCTGGCCTGCTTTGTAAATCTCAGAACCGACCCGTATGAGTTTATCTATAAGTAGACGGACCTGTTCGTCAATAGTGGCATCATTCTGATAGCCCTCAATTTTGAATCGACGGGCTATTTCATTGTTTATTTCTCTTTTGATACTTTCATCTTCATAGGTTCCGCGTACTACAGCCAATAATTCCCAGGCTACGGTTTTCAGAATTTGCTGCTTCTCAGACAGGCTGATATCTTTTTCAAACTCTACCTGCAGATCATTGGCCAGTTCAGTAGTAAAAGCTTTGCTTTTTTCTATAGCGGCAAGGCTTCTACGAGGGTCGATCTCCAGCTCCCATTCTACGTTCGCAAGATAAGATGACTGTAATTCCTTGACTCGCTCTTCCGATACCTCAACCAGAGACCTGAGGCGCGGATGGATCGATTTGAGTCTGAAATCCCTTCCTCTCTGGTCATCCCGGGTTGTGCCGTAATCCCCCCAGAGGATCTTCTCCATCTCATCCAGGTCGTAAGCTGAGATATCATCGCCATCAAGTCTTTTATGAATCCTCTCAAGTCTTGCTGCTTTGCCATCACCTTCATTGCTGTCGATGTTGAATAATTTTTCTGAGGCTTCCAGTACCATCAGCGCGTTTTCCTCCAGGCGTTCTCTGGCTGCTATGATGTATTTCTGAATGCCTTCGGAGATGATCTGGCGATGAAGACAAACGTCGTCCTCCTCATTGAGGCGGTCGTCCTCAAGGACTCTTTCCACTTTTTTCAGTAAGCTGAGTATTTCTGGCCTGGTTTTGGGAGCCAGTGTTCGATCCATTATTTTTTTCAGCCTTGTAAGCTCGTAAAGCGTCATATTTATTGCCAGTTCCATGGCGTCGAGCTCTTCAGCTGTGGTGTTATCATTCAGCTCAACACCAAGAGTAGCTACCAGAACATCTTCATCGCCAGAGTTATAGATGTTGCGATGATCGCTGCTTCTCTGAACTCTCTGAGGCGGCTGTTCCTGCTGAGCATTCATTGTCTCAAGTTGTTGACGCAGACGTGCTTTTTCATCATTCATCGTCTTGATTTTTTGAATCAGGCTTTCATGTTGAACGAAAACATCCGCATCCTTGTCAAAATCCTGAATGTGTAAACGTGCGGCAATGATCCCATGCTGGGATTTGATTTCAGCTTCTTTTGTAGTATCTGTTCTGAAGCTTCGTTGCTGAAAATTTTGTTGGGCGACCTGAGCTTCTTCTTCCGCAGGGTGTTGTTGAATGGCTTGGTCAGGGGCTTCCAGATCAGCTTCGTTGACGGGGTCCTGACTGATCTGTTCAGCTCTGTGCTGGTCCAACACAGCGGATGATTCTGCTTTTTCTTGCAGATGCTTTTGAATGGACTTAAAGCGGTCAAACAGATCGTTTTCATTGACCGGAGTAATACCGAGCTGGTCTTCAATGGTGGTCAGTTTTGCTTTTACGACGTCTATATTTGACTCTTCTCTTGTCCCGGATGACGTTACCACTGCCTGCAGCAGTTCATAAAATTCTTTTACGTTGACTCTGGCTTTTTCTCCTTCTGTTTTGGCAACATCAACCTCTTGTTTCAGCCATATAACTTGACTGACTTCACGCCGAATTATCTGATTCTGATTTTCCAGATGTTTCAGCCGTATTCTGAGCAGTTCAAGCCTGTCGTCAAAACGGTGCTTTTCTCTCAGCTTTTCCTGACCATTATGAACAGCAATAGCCATTGTTTCTTTGACTTGTTCATTTGCGCGAAGTAATTTTTCATTTAGCTCGCCGAGTTTAGCCTCTTTTGCCCGCAGCTTCGCCAGATTGTTGTAAAACTCAAGCAGCTGTCTGGTCATCATATCGCTCATGACTTTGGAAGCAAACTTTTCGTTTCCCTCAGAAGTATCGATCTGCGCCTGGTTGATATTGCTGATAGTGGGTATCACATTATGAATGTTCTGCATAAATTGCGCGTTAATCAGAAGGTTCCTGAATACGGGTTGGAAACCGAAGTTTTTTACCAGTTGATTATGCATCCAGGTCGGCGTGATGACTGACGAAACGATTCTGATGTGTTTCAGGGTGAACTCAACTTCGTCTGTTCCATGTGCTCTATTTGTAATGACAGTGTTCAATGCCTGTTGCAGAGATTCATAATATAAAAGCGCAAACGTCGACATTTTATCTTCAATTGAAATGGTCGTCGGTTGATCCGTGTTAACGCCGGAATCGAGCCGCGCAATAAACTTCTCCAGCAGTTCCATCTGCCTGCTTCGAATGATGTACAGGTAGCTTTTGAAATTATCTTTTTTAACTTGTGTTGTTAATGCCGGGGCGGGGCTCTTAATTTCTAACCAGCGTTTATGGAGGCTCTCTACAAAAGCAATATCATGGGGATTCTGCACCTGACCATAGAAAACAATAATCTCTCCCGGAGCTTCCTTTACTTTCAGCATTGGATAACCCGCAGGCACAGGATAAACCTGTTTGTTATCCTCGACATTGACAACATATCCGACGGGTTTGCTGTATGCCAATAGCTCATTAAGAGCCTGCTGTTGTACATCTTGTCCCAGGATATGAACCTGAATATAGGCAGAGGTGGCTGCTGCCAGGAGAGCCTCATCATTGACAAAGAGTGATTGACCCAGACGTTGCAGTTCAGGGGGCTGTTCGCTTGAAGCGATAAGGCTCATGAAGGTACGTCCATTCACTTCAACTTTTTCTATTTCAATGGTGGCAAGGGCTACATAGTGATCACTTGTTCCGAGGTTTCCTGCTCTGTTACTGGCAGCTTTCAGTACTCCAGCCAGTTGTCGGGGGCTGGCGACTTTCGTTAACGGTTCCAGTGATTGAATGCCAACTAATTGATCACGAACAGCCGCAACTGAATCCTGATCGGTCATTCCGCCTCTGATTTCAATGACCAGTTCCTTTTCTTCAAGGTTATGAGTGAACCTGAAAACACCCTCATCTGCCACCTTCAGGACTTTGGTGTATTTCACAGCAACGTCCTTCTCACCTGTTTCAAACAGCTCAACACTGGAAACGCCACCATCAACACCAGCAAGAGCGTTAGTAAAGCCCCTGGTATGAGCGAAAGAACTCATTTTGACTGTCTGATCAGGGTAGGTGGTTGTAAAGGAATTGGGTACTGGCTGCTGGTCATCGCCTAACGTTGGCTGAACTATGACTTCACTCTGGGTAAATTCCACTTGTCCACTGCAACGAATATCGATAGATTTTGTCTGCAGTTTGCGATCTGTCACAGCCTGTGTGCCAAGGATGGAAGAGCAGATTGCAACGGCCACCGCAAGGCGTAATGCATTCGGGCGAGCATTTGTCATTCTACTACCTCAGAGCTGAGTACTTTTATGACTATGAAAAGCGATGGCCACACCCGGCGGGAAGCAGCTTTTAATTACTTATGGCTGTCAGTGGGTCATGGTTGCAGATTGAAATCCTGATTGAGGGGCATTGCTCTTATCAGGACCGTGAACTTTCTGATTATCGCCCTGTTGCAACTTATAAAAGGCACCCAGAGTGTAGGAGTAAGGAATACTTTTTGCGTGGGAAAACGACCATTTCGGTACATTTTCCCTGAAGTATTTCTCCCAGCCATTCTCAAACAGTTTCATAGTGCGATCCCGGCGTTCACGGAACTGCAGATAATGTTCGTGTCGAGTCCAGCCATACATCGTGTTGTTTGCTTTAACACGGCTTGAGTAGTCTTCATCGTTTTCACTGAAGCGTTGAGGTGTGGCAACAGTTGTACGTTTCACATATTCATCTTGCGTTTCACCCACACCAATCCAGCGATTAATCTTGTCAAGACTGCGACCCAGAGGCCCACCCAACCACTGAGTAAGCAGTTTGTTGTCGTTCATGAAAAAGTCGAAAGTGAGGCTGGATGCCAGAGCGAATCCGAAGGTTTGAGCGTAGGTAAACCCTGATATAAGACCATGAGCGTATGCTCCGACAGTGGCTACCGGACCCAGCACCAGACCGGCTGTGGCCGAGGCCAGAGTTTTCACTTTTTGTGGTGTTACCCTGTGCAGCAGCGGTACCTGAACCCCCTGCCCGGAACCCATGGATTTCACTATTTCGGGCACCAGGCGGGAAATGCTGCGATACATCTGAGGATTGGCGTGGTACTGTCTGGCAAACAACATGGAGCCGGTTCTGAGTAGAATGACTGCAGAAGCGGCCTTGCCCAATGGCATGGTCAGCCCGCCCACTTCAGAGATTTGTTCAATGCCAGTGTGGTAGGTATATTGCCCGGTTCTGTCAGGATCATCACCGCAGTTTTCCAGCCAGTGCCGGAAAGGTGTGAGTATTCTGTGCAGGTAATCACCCCGGTTGGTCAGATCCAGAAGATAGAGAAACGCCATGTTTGACAGGGACAGATCGGCAGCCTGCCAGGCGCTGTGGGTCGCCAGCAGGGGTTTGTAACTGGAGTAGTACCAGGTGACAGCCTGTACCAGGAAGGCTGAAGGTTTGACCCAGTGATCATTGAGCTGCTGCTCAACCGCTGCGATATGAGCCTGCATTAATGTGTTATGGATAGCCTTGATCAGGTCTGATTCAGACAGGCCGACAGCATTGGCATAAGGCGTCAGGGTATCCTGGAGATGGGTCAGGAAGGCTGCCGTCCTGTGGCCATTGTCAAAGGCAATATCGTCAAGAACATAGTTGGCGATGACAGCGGCAGCGTACTCTTTCATGCCGTCAACAGATTCTTTCATGGCTGTCGGGCCAGACGCGGTGACGGTCACAGGCGTAAAGGCACTTTGCATGAATTCCTCAACACCCTTCTCGGACAGCATCCGGACATCGGCTTTGAAGTCAGGCACATTGACCCCGTGTTTGTAGCCAAGAAAGTGTTCAAAGTCAGCCACTGTCTGATGACCATCGACGTCTCTGACGGCCTTCATGTAGTTCTCAAGTTCAACCTTGCTGATCAATCCTTCACGCAGCAGAGTTATGATCTTGTTACCAGTGGCAGAATGGCTGGCGAAGTATTCCGAGAAGCTTTTCAGGTCCTCTGTCTCATACTCGACGAAGTGAATGGCTGTTTTGCCCATGCTGTGAATGGCTTCGTCGTATTGTTGAGCCCCGGTTTGCAGCTCACCCCTGACCCAGTTCACCAGCAGCTGAACTTCTGCCAGGGCAATCATAGGCATTAATTTTATTCGCCCGGGAGACAGGTGCGCGCAGTTCGTCATCAGGCTCTTGAAGACTTTCACTATCCGACTGGCCCGGGCAAACGTCAGGCCGTCTCCGACCATTGCCCTCAGGCGAATCGGTGCAAATTCATTGTCAAAATCGAAATCCACAAGCGAGGGGCTTGCCTTACCGTTTTCCAGGGCTAATTCTGTCAGACCTATTGCAGCTTCCAGAGCTTGTTTATTGACAGAGTGATGTTTCATGTAGTTTTGCATATCGCTCAGAAGTTTTACCTGCTTCGGCGTGTACTGGAAGGGGCCGCCGTCATTTTCGACGGCTTTCTCTGCAGTCTTCAGGACTTCCTTCATTCTTTCAATGTCGACTTTCCTGTTTGCTATCTCAGCTGTCAGTTGGACCCTTTCCCGATTCAGTTGCTGGATCTTGCCGCCAGTTCCATCATGTCCGCCCAGTTGTACCTGTCTGTTTCTCAGGGCATTAATCCGGTCTTCACAGGTCTGAGTAGAGTCAGGTGTAAGCCCCTCAGCTTCTTCAGTGGCATCAAGATCCGCTGCCACTTGTTTGTTACTAATAGCATTCAGTCTTTGATTAGCAGTCTTGAGCTCACTTTCAGCTTTTTGTATTGCCTGTCTGGCCTGAGCCACCTCACGATCAAGAACGTATCGGGGCCTGGGCCCCAGGCGAGCCATTTGCCGGTCAAGCTCATTCTCGATGGCTGCAATACGCTCATTAGCGTCAGGCTGACCGACATTGAAAACTTCTTTATCCAGCTTTTGGAGTTTTTTTCCAATCAGACGGTTCTGGTCGTCGATAGTGGCGTCTTCTTTATAATCCCGGATGTTGAGTTGATGAGCTATTTCATTGTTCCAGGCTCTTCTGGCAGCTTCATCATCATAGAGTGCCGCTACTTTTTCGATTAATTCCTGAATTTTGGTTCTCAGGGTAGCCTTCTGATCAGACAGGTCGTCATCCTGATCAAAGGCGACATCAAGCTCTTTGGCCAGTTTAACAGTGAAAGCCTTGCCTCTTTCTTTAGCCGCATCGTTGTCATCAGGGTAGATGCTCAGCTCGTTCTCTATAGCTCCAAGCAAACCTGTCTGTTGTTTTCTGATTTGCATATCCAGGTACGAATCGTCGATTTTATAGTTGAGAATCGCACGAATCTTGGTGAGTTTGAGACTGCTCTCGTCCAGAATTGTGCTGTCTTCTTTACAGAGGGTTTGATGTATCTGATCCAGGGTATTTTCATAGCTATCATCGCCGTCAAGTGTTGTATAAACCCGGGCAAGTCTTGCTGCTTTGTCATTCTCTTTATAGACCCACCCCCCCCAGGCCCACGAGATGTCACTTATCCCATTCTCTATCTCATCCAGTATCTCATCTGAGAGAAGATCACTGTTAAGTATTATAAAAACTCTGTTGAGTCTTGTTGCTTTGTCATCCTCTTCGCTGACTTTGAGGTTGAGTTCTTTTTCTACGACTTCCAGTATGTCCCGGGCCCTTTTCTCAGCCAGCCGTCTGGTATTTCTGATGTATTCCTGTATGCCTTTAGAAATGTCCTGGCGACGGAGATACACATCGTCGTCTTGATCAGGGTCACCCCGGTGAAGGACTTTTTCTAAGGCACTCAGCTTCTCAAGTACTTCAGGCCAGGCTTTGGGGTGGCCTGGTGTTCTGATGTCTTCCAGTGCTTCTTCCAGTGCCTTGAGCCTGAAGTGTTTGGTATATAACATTGCTTCCAGGGCAGTGTCATCGGGTGTGCCTGGTGGGCTGTATTCGCTCAGCTCAGTGCCAAGGACCGTAGTGAGAGCGCTGGTTTTGACCCTGGTGTAAGAATCCTCAGCAAACTCTTGATCGTGCATTGTCTGAACTTCCTGAAGCAGGCGTTGCTTTTGAGCATTCAATGTATTGATTTCTTCAAGCAGGCTTTCTTGCTGAGCATCAACATCTGCATTGCTATCAAAATTCTGAATGTTTAAATGTGCGGCAATGGTTGCATAGTGGGCTTTGATTTTTGCCTGCAGCTCTGCCTGCGTGTTGTCCAACTCAAGGTCCTTACGGACCATGTTAGCAATGACTTTTTTAACTAAGTTTGTGTCTTCGACAAGGGCAAAGCCCCTCATCAGCAGTTCGTTGAGAATGTCTGTACCTCTTTGAACATTGATAAAAAAATGCCGACTGTTCAGGAGGTCTCTGAGTAGGGGTTTAAAGCTGAAGATTTTTTCGAGTTGAACCAGCATCCAGCCCGGCGTGATGACCGATGTCGTGACTACGATCTGTCCTGCTGTCAATTCGAATTCATCGGTTGCATCCTGACTAACAATGGTTAATACCTGCTGTATAGATTCATAGTATGCAAGTATCGCAAGTTTATCCTGGTCCACTTCAGCATCCTGTTGTACAGCTAAATTGTCAGCAAACTCCTCCAGCAGCGCCATCTGCGTACTTCGAATGACGTACTGGTAGCTTTTGACCTTGTCTTTTTTAACCCGTGCAATCTTGTCATTGTCATTAGCGTCAGATTGTTCAAAGAGGTTATAGAGACATTCCACAAAAGCGACATCGGCCGGATTTTGCTTCTGACCACGGAAAACAATCCTGTCCGCCGTAGCTTCAGTCACCTCCAGTTTCAGATAACCCTCAGGCACAGAGTATACCTGTGTGTTGTCCTCAGCGTGGACAACATAGCCGACGGGCTGCTGGTATGACAGCAAATCCTCCAGAATATCCTGCTGTAAATGTTCCCCAAGAATATGAACCTGGATATAGGCAGAGGTGGCTGCAGCTAAAAGAACCTCATCATTGACAAAGATCGACTGCCCCAGGCGCTGCAGTTCCGGAGGTTGATCGCCTGCAGCGATAAGACGCATGAAGGTGCGCCCGTTCACTTCAAATTCGTCCACATCAATGGTGACCAGGTCAACATAGTGATCAGCCTCGCCAAGGTTGCCTGCTCTTTCGTACGCACCCTTGAGCACTCCGGCCAGGTGTGAGGGGCTGGCGATTTTTGTTAACGGTTCCAATGATGGGAGGTCATCTGATTGAGCACGAACAGCCGTAATTGAATCCTGATGAGTCATTCCCTCCCTTACCTCAATGACCAGTTTCTCTTCTGCAAGGTTATGGGTGAACCTGAAGACCCCTTCATCACCGACCTTCAGGACTTTGGTGTATTTCTGAGCAGCGTTGTTGTTGTCTGTTGTAAACAGGTCAACGCTGGAAACGCCACCGCTGATACCTGAGAGAACATCTGTGAAGCCTTCGGAAGGAACCTTATAGCCCCTTCTGATCTGAGTCTGATCAGGGTAGGTGGTTGTAAAGGATTTGGGTAATGGCTGCTGGTCATGACCTAAAGTTGGCTTAACGATGACCTCGCTCTGGACGAACTCCACCTGTTCATTGCCCGGAATATCGATAGATTTTATCTGCAGCCTGCGATCGGCCAGTGCGTCCGTGACAGAGATGGAAGAGCTGATTGCAGCGGCCACTGTCAGGCTCAAGGCATTGGGGCGGACTCTTGTCATTCTACTACCTCAGAGCAGAGTACTTTATTACCCTGAAAAAGTGATGGCTACGCCGGACAGGGAAGCAGCTTTTAATGACCCATAGCCTTCAGTGGCTCATGGTTACAGATAGAGATTTTGATTGGGGGGCATTGCTCTTATCATGACCCTGAATTTTTGGATCATCGCCCTGTCGCAACTCATAGAAGGCTCCCAGAGTGTAGGAGTAAGGAATACTTTCTGCATGGGAAAACGACCATTTAGGTACATTTTCTCTGAAGTATTTCTCCCAGCCATTCTCGAATAGTTTCATGGTGCGATCCCGGCGTTCACGGAACTGCAGATAGTTTTCGTGTCGAGTCCAGCCATACAGGGCGTTGTTTGCTTTAACTCGTTTTGCGTAGGCTTCATCGTTTTCATTGAAGCGCTGAGGTGAGGCAATAGCCGACCTTTTTATATATTCATCGTCCGTTTCACCCACGCTCAGCCAGCGATTAATCCTGTCAAGACTTCGACCCAGAGGGCCACCCAGCCATTGAGTGAGGATTTTGTTGTCGTTCATAAAAAAGTCGAAAGTGAGACTCGACGCCAGAGCGAATCCGAAGGTCTGGCCATAAGTGAATCCGGATATAAGGCCATAGGCGTATGCTCCGACCGTGGCTACCGGGCCCAGCACCAGTCCCGCTGTGGCAGAGGCCAGAGTTTTCACTTTTTGTGGTGTCACCCTGGGCAGCAGCGGCACCTGAATCCCTGGTTCGGTAATCATGGATTTGATTATTTCGAATGTTTGGGCATGGGTAAACCTGGATAAAAGGCCGTGGGCTTGCATTCCCAAGGTGGCTGCCGGGCCGAGCACCAGGCCGGCTGTTGAGGCCAGAGTTTTCACTGCTTGTGGTGTCACCCTGTGCAGCTGCGGCAACTGAATCCTTTGTCCGGAACTCATGGATTTGACCATTTCTGGCAACAGACGGGAAATGCTGCGATACATTTGCGGGTTAGCGTTGTACTGTCTGGCAAAGAGCATGGAGCCGGTTCTCAGCAGAATGACTGAAGAAGCGGCCTTACCCAATGGCATGGCCAGCCCGCCCACTTCAGAAACTTTTTCAATTCCGCTGTGGTAGGCATATTGCACGGTTCGGTCAGAATCAACACCGACGCGTTCCAGCCAGTGCTGGAAAGGTATGAGCATCCGGTGCAGATAATCACCCCGGTTGGTCAGATCCAGAAGATAGAGGAATGACATGTTCAAGAGAGACTGCTCGGCAGCCTGCACTGTGGTATGGGTCACCAGCAGAGGTTTGAAGCTGGAGTAGTACCAGGTGACGGCCTGTACCAGAAAGGCTGAAGGTTTGCCCCAGTACTTGTTGAGCTGATACTCAACCGCTGCGGCATGAGCCTCCTTCAATGTGCCATGGATAGCCTTGATCAATTCGGTTTCAGAGAGTCCGGCAGCATTGGCATAAGGAGTCAGGGTATCCTGAACATTGGTCAGAAAGGCTGCCGTTCTGCGGCCATTGTCAAAGGCAATATCGTCAAGAACATAGTTGGCGATGACAGCAGCGGCATACTCTTTCATGCCGTCAACAGATTCTTTAATGCCCGTCGGGGCAGTCCTGGTCACGGTCACAGGGGTCAAGACGCTTTGCATGAATTCCTCTGCACCCTTGTCGGACAGCATATGGACAATGCTGTTGAACAGAGGCAAATTGACACGGTGTCTGTAGTAAAGGAAGAATTCAAACTCAGCCACTCTCTGAAAACCTTCGAAACCTCTGCCGGCCTCCATATCAATACTTCTGACGGCCTTTACGTAGTTTTCAAGTTCAACCTTGCTGATCAAACCTTCACGCAGCAGAGTTATGACCTTGTTACAATTGGCGGAATGGGCAGCCAGGTATTGCGAAAAGTCTTTCAGGTCACCTGGTATGTGCTCGACATAGTGAATGGCTCTTTGGCCCATGCCGAGCACTTCGTCGTCGTATTCCTGGGCCCCTTTTCCCAACTGATTCCTGACCACGTAAACAAGTGCGTGGATTTGTTCCACGATATTCAGAGGCCGATCTTCTTCAGACCAGAAAGGGGGGTCCGGGAAGCTCGTCTTCAGGCTCTTGAAGACTTCTACAATCCGACTGGCCTGATTAAAAGACAGATTGTCACCAACCAGCATCCGCAAATGGACGGGTGCCAGTTCATCGTCAAAATCGAAAGTCGAAATCCAGGGGATTTCATTATCGCTCTCCACTGCCAGTTCTGCCAAACCCAGCGCGGCTTCCAGAGCTTGTTGTTTGAGAGCGTTATGCTGCGTGAAGTCGTCTATGGCGGTCCGTACACTTGCCTGTTCCGGCGTGAACTGGAAGGGACCGCCGTCATTTTCGACGGCTGTCTCTGCCGTCTTCAGGGCTTTCTTCATTGACTCAATCTCAGCTTTCCTGGTTTCAATCTGAGCTTCCAGATGGTCTCTTTCCTGAACCAGTTGCCCAATCTTGCCGCCAGTACCATCATTCCCGCCCAGTTTTAGCTGCCTGTTTCTCAGGGCATCAACCCGGTCTTGACAGGTGTCAGTGGAGTCTGGTGTCAGACCCATGGCTTCTTCAGCGGCTTCAAGAAGCGCCTCATGCTCCGGGTCTTGTTTTACATTGGCTACATCTTTACTTTTCCTGTCATGCTCACGCAGGAATTCTGTGACATGATTATAATTTTTCCTTGCCAGAGGCAGTTCACCCTGTGTTCCCTCGGTGATATCGCTTTCGTCCAGACCCTTAATCGCCTGATTGAGGACCCTGTTGTCATCCTCCGAGGTATGCTGGAGGTCAGCACGGTTCCCCGCAAATGCCACAGGTTTGCCACGAAGCATATTCAGTTGCTTATAAAGACCCGTCAGCTCACTTTCATCTTCTTTCAGTGCTCGTCTGACATTGGCTAGCTCACGATCAAGAGCGAATCGGGGTTTTGGACCCAGGCGAGCCATTTGCCTGTCAAGTTCATTTTCGATGTCTGCAATGCGCTCATTAATGTCGGGCTGATCGGCATTGAAAACTTCTTCATCGAGCTGTTGGAGTGTTGTTTCAATCAGACTGTTCTGGTCGTCGATAGTGGCATCTTCTTTATAATCCTCAATGTTGAGTTGATGAGCCACTTCATTGTTTCTGGCTCTTCTGACAGCTTCATCGTCGCAGGCTTCATGTAGCTCATCCATTAATGCCTGAATTTTGCCTCTCAGAGCATCCTTCCGAGCAGGCAGGTTGTCATCCTCTGCAAATGCCACCTTCAGATCACTGGCCAGTTTAGTAGTGAAAGCCTTGCCTCTTTCTTTGGCAGCAAGGTTTTCATGAGGATTGATACTCAGCTTGAACTCTATAGCATCAAGCATACTTGCCTGTTGATCTCTGGCTTGCTTATCCAGGCACGAATCTTTGGTTTTATAGGTAAGAATCGCACTAAGCTTTTTGAGTACGAGCTCCCTCTCGTTGAGAGCTTCGCTGTCTTTTTGCCAGAGGGCTTCATCTATTTCTTCCATCGTGTATTCAGAGGTCAAGTCTTTGTCAAGTACTTCACGAACCCAGGCCAGTCTTGCTGCCAGGTCTTTCTCTTCTTCCCATGGGATGCGGAGTATTGCTTCTACTTCTTTCAGCAGATTGATCTGTTGTTTTCC
This sequence comes from Endozoicomonas sp. ALC020, assembly GCF_049275935.1. Taxonomy (NCBI): domain Bacteria; kingdom Pseudomonadati; phylum Pseudomonadota; class Gammaproteobacteria; order Oceanospirillales; family Endozoicomonadaceae; genus Endozoicomonas; species Endozoicomonas sp. ALC020. The sequence continues at coordinate 6,770,746 of NZ_CP184830.1, read as the reverse complement.
GGTCGGGTTATCCGGGTCGGAGTCTTCGAATTTATGATGAAGGTAAGCATGCAGCTTGATGCGTATGAGATCATCCCAATCCAGAGCCCTGCTTTCATAGGCCCAGAGGGTGCCATCTAACTCATCCAGTATCTCAGCCAGTGTGTTATCTGAAAGATCAGCGTTGTTAAGTATTTTAAGAATCCGGGTGAGTCTTGTTGTTTTGTTATCCTCTCCATTGAGGTTGATACTGAGTTCTGCTTCTACGTCTTCCAGTATCCTATATGCTACAAACTCTGCATACTCTCTGGCGTCTCTGATGAATGCCCGCATGTTATCAGAAATGTACCAGCGTTGTTGGTACAGGTCTTCGTTCCGATTATTCTGACTTTGCCGCAGAACTTTTAGTACGGCATTCAGAGTCTTAATTACTTCAGGCCTGATTTTGGGGTGGCCGGGTGTTTTGATGTCAGCCAGTTCTTCTTCCAGCTCTGCAAGCCTGAAGAGCCTGGTGTATACCATTTTTTCCAGGACATCGTCTTCTGGTATGCTGCCGTCACCTGGCTCAATACCAAGAACTGCTGCCAGAGCACCTTTTTTGGCCCTGGCGTGAGCATTCTCTGTATTAAGTTCAACATCCACCGTCTGAGGCTTCTGAAAAAGACTTTCCTGTTCACGAATCAGTTGTTTTTTTTGATCATCCAATGCCTTAATTTTCTGAAGCAAATGTTTTTCCTGATTATTGATATCATCATTGCTATCAAAATCCTGAATGTTTAAATATGAGGCAATGGTTGCATAGCGGGCTTTGATCGCAGCTGCGGTTGCGCGATCTGATGATCTGCTTATCCCGGTGAGTCCGGCCTCTTTATGCTGTAGCTTTTCCCGCAGGCTTTCTATCTCAAGCAGCTTCCCGGTAAGGTCAGCAACGACTTTGGAAGTAAAGCTTTTGTCTTTGCTAAAAGTATCGCTAAACGTTTTGGTGACAATGGGTATAACCTGGTGAAGATTCTGAACAAAATGCCGGTTAGTCAGGAGATTTCTAAGTACGGGTTTGAAGCCGAAGTATTCTGCGAGTTGAAGATGGATCCAGGTTGGCGTGATAAACGACGAAGCGAATCTGAGGTGGGGTATTGTCAATTCAAATTCATCTGCTCCGTCCAAAGTAGCAGAGGTCAAAGCCTGCTGAAGATATTCATAGTAGGCAAGCATCGACAGCTTACCATCGTATTCAAACGTCGTTTGTCCGGCATTGTCAGGTCCGTAATTGTGCTGTGCAGCCAGCTCCTCAAGGAGAGCCATCTGCTTGCTCCGAATGATGTACCGGTAGCTTTCGATCCTGTCTTTTTTAACCTGCGCTGTTGCTTCAGGAGGGGGGGCATTGTTATTAAATTCTCTCTTCCAGATGTCAGAGAGAGCTTTCACAAAAGTGACATCGGCCGGGTTCTGCTTCTGACCACGGAAAACAATAGTGTCTCCCGTGGCCTCAGTCACTTCCAGTATTGGATAATTTTCAGGCACAGGATAAGCCTGTGTGTCTTCCTCGACGTGTACAACATAGCCGACGGGTTTGTTGTGTGCTAATAGTTCATTAAGAGCCTGCTGTTGTAAGTTCTCTCCCAGGATATGAACCTGGATATAGGCAGAAGCGGCTGCTGTCAGGAGAACATCGTCGTTGACAAAGAGTGATTGACCCATACTTTGCAGTTCAGGGGGGCGGTCGCTCGAAGCGATAAGACCCATGAAGGTACGCCCATTTACTTCAACTTTTTCTACTTCGATGGTGGCAAGGGCAACATAGTGATCACTGGTGCCGAGGCTTCCTTCTCTGTCGTCGGCACCTTCCAGTAAAAAAGCCAGCTGTATGGGGCTGGCGATTTTCGTTAACGGTTCTAATGATCGGAGACCGCCCAATTGATTACGAACAGCCCTGACTGAATCCTGATCGGTCATTCCGGCTCTGACTTCAATGACCAGCTTCTTTTCTTCAAGGTTATGGGTGAACCTGAAGACTCCTTCATCACCTACCTCCAGGACTTTGGTGTATTTCTGAGCAACATTATTCTCGTCTGTTTCAAACTGATCAACACTATAGACGCCACTACCAATGCCAGAAAGAACTGTTGTTAAGCTTAAGCAGGGATGGACATAGTCTTCACTTTCCTGAGGCTGATAAGGGTAGATGGTGGTAAAAGATTTGGGTATTGGCTGTTCGTCATGACCTATAGTTGGCAGAACAATAACCTCACTCTGGGTAAACTCCACATGACCATTACCCGTAACATCGACAGATTTTGTCAGGAGCCTGCGATCGGCCAGTACCTGTGGACCAACGAGAGACGAGCTGATTGCAACGGCCACTGCAAGGCTTAACGCATTGTGATGAGCATTTGTCATTCTGCTACCTCAGAGGTGAGTACTTTTTATTAGCGCGAAAAATGATTGCCACACCAGGCGAGGGAGCAAGTTACAAACGCTCATTGCTCTCAGTCGCTAATGGATGTCAATTGCCTTGATTTGCTTCAGGCTCTTTGAGGTCTTTGTGGGCTGAGAAGAAAAGGTTGCATCCGGTGCCAACTTCTGATTATCGCCCCGTTGCCATTCGTACAAGGCTCCAAGAGTGTAGAAGTAAGGAAAACTTTCTGCATGGGAGAATGACCATTTAGGCACATATTCCCTGAAGTATTTCTCCCAGCTGTTCTCGAACATCTTCATGGTGCGATCACGGCGTTCACGGAATTGCAGATAATTTTCGTGTCGCGTCCAGCCCAACATATTGTTGCTTGCTTTAACACGAGTTGCGTACTCTTCATCGGATTCACTGAAGCCCTGAGGTGAAACGACAGCGGTCCGTTTCACATATTCATCGTCTGTTTCACCCACGCCCTGCCAGCGATTAATTTTGTCAAGACTACGTCCCAGGGGGCCAGCCAGCCATTGGGTGAGCATCTTGTTGTCGTTCATAAAAAAGTCGTAAGTGAGACTGGTTGCCAGAGCGAATCCGAATGTCTGGGCATAGGTAAATCCAGATACAAGGCCGTGGGCGTATGATCCGACAGTGGCTACCGGACCCAACACCAGACCGGCGATGGCAGAGGCCAGAGTTTTCACTTTTTGTGGTGTTACCCGGTGCAGCAGTGGTACCTGTATCCCTCCGGAATCCATGGATTTCAGCATTTCAGGCACCAGGCGGTTAATGCTGCGATAGCTATGAGGATTGGCGTTGTACTGTCTGGCAAACAGCATGGAGCTGGTTCTCAGCAGAATGACTGAGGAAGCGGCCTTGCCCAATGGCATGGCCAGTCCGCCTACTTCAGAGATTTGTTCAATTCCATTGTGGTAGGCAGATTGGCCGGTCCGGTCAGGATCAATACCGTAGCCTTCTATCCAGTTTTGAAAAGGTGTCAGCATCCGGTGCAGGTAATCTCCCCTGTTGGTCAGATCCAGAAGATAAAGGTACGACATGTTTGAGAGTGACAGCCCGACAGCCTGCCAGGCAGTATTGGCAACCAGTAAGGGTTTATAGCTGGAGTAGTACCATGTGACAACCTGCGCCAGGGAGGCTGAAGGTTTGATCCAGTAATCCTTTAGCTGCTGCTCAACCGCAGCGGCATGAGCCTGCATCAATGTGTCATGGACAACCTTGATCAGGTCTGATTCAGACAGGTCGGCAGCATTGGCATAAGGTGTCAGGGTATCCTGAACATAGGTCAGGAATGCTGCCGTCTTTCGGCCATTTTCAAAAGCAATATCGTCAAGAACATAGTTGGCGATAACAGCTGCAGTGTAATCTGTTACGCCGGCAACTGACTCTTTTATACCTGTCGGGCCCGTTGCAGCCACAACCACAGGAGTAAAGACACTTTGTATAAGTTCTTCAGCATCCTTGTCGGGCAGCATCCGGATAGTCTTCCGGAATTCTCTTGCTTCAACGCCGTGTTTATAACCAAGGAAATGTTCAAATTCAGCCACTGTCTGATAACCATCAACACCTCTGGCGGCTTTGATATAATTCTCTAATTCAATCTTGCTGATCAGTCCTTCACGCAGCAGACTTATCATCTTTTTGCCACTGGCGGTGTCGGTTGAGAAGTACTCCGAGATGCTTTTCTGGTCCTCTGCTGAATGCTCAACGAAGTGAGTAACCGTTGAGCCTAAGGCGTGAATTACGTCGTCGTATTGTTGGGACCCTTTTCCCATCTCATTGGTGACCTTCTGCGTCAGAGTCTGAATTTCTTTCAGGGTATTCAGAAGTTGAAGTTGATTTGCGAACAAAGAATCGTGAGGGTATTCCAACGAGGTTGTCTTCAGACTCTTGAAGACTTCCGCAATACGACGAGCCTGATTCAGATCGTATCCGAACATTGCGTACAAGCGAATCGGTGCAAATTCATCGTACAACATGAAACCCGACAGGCAGGGGATTGGCTTACCTCTTGCTAATGCTGATTGTTCCAGACTCAATGCGGCTTCCAGCGCTTGTTTTTTGAGAGGGTGCTGCCGACTGAATTTGTGGAGAGCTTCCAGAGCTTCTGCCTGACCTGGCGTGTACTGGAAGGGACTGTACCGGAAGGGACAGCCATCATTTTCGGCGGCTTTCTCGTCGGCCTTCAGCGCTTCCTCCATTCCCTCAATATCTGCTTTTCCGGATTCAATCTCACCTGCCTGACGGGCTATTTCGTACTCATATAAGGTTTTACTCTTCTCATCAATGTCACCGTTCATTACCTGATAGAGAGCCGTGTCGTCTTCATTGTCAGGAAGGGTATTGAGTTTGTGATGAACATCTGCCAGCTCACTTTCAGTTTCTTTTACTACTCGTCTGGCTGTGGCTAAGCCATGATCAGGAACGTATTGGGTTTTACCCAGGCAAGCCATTTGCCTGTCAAGTTCATTTTCAATGGCTGCGATACGGTCATAAATTTTAGGCCGACCCACTATGTCAACTTCTTCATCCAGCTCCTGAAGTGTTTTTTCAATAAGACTGATCTGATCCTCCAAAGGGGCATCGTTCTTATAGCCCTCAATGTTAAGTTGCCGAGCCATTTCATTGTTTGCATCTCTGGTGAGCTCTTCAGTGTCATAATGGTCGTTTACTTTTTCCCTTAATGCTTGAATTTTGTTACTCAGAGCATACTTCTGGTCATTCAGACTGGCGCCTTTTTCAAATTCTACTTCCAGATCCAATGCCAGTTCAGCGGCAAAACCCTTGCCTCTTTCTTTCGCAGAAGGGTTTTCACTGGTGTCGATGTTCAGCTCGTCTTCTACAGCTTCAAGCATCTTTCTCTGTTGCTTTGTGACCTGCCAATCGACATCCGGGGTTTCGACATGAAAGGTAATAAATTTTTGAAGTATCTGAATTTTTTTTGCGATTTGGTATCCAAGTGAGCTTTCAATTTTCCAGATAACAGCGTCTATCTCATTCAGCATGGATTCTGAGACATCACCGCTTTTTAGCTTTCTGCGAACCCTCTCAAGCCTCGTTGTTTTGTGATCATCCTGGTTGACTTCGAGTTTGAATATTTCTTCTACTGTTTCCAGTATTTCAAGAGCCTCCTTCTCTGCATTCTTCCCGGCTTCTGCAATGTATGTGTGAATTTCTTCAGAAATGGCGTTACGGCGGTAATAGACATCGTCCTCGCGATCCAGGTGATCCAACTCCAGGGCTTTTTCTATGGCCGCAAGTTTTTCTTTGAAAGCTTCTTCTTCGGGCTGTCCTGTTGCGACAATACCAGGCACCGCTGTCATTCGAGTGTTGTAATCCTGTCTGGCGGCGGCTATGACTTCACGAACTTCTTTTCTCACAATTTGAGCTCGTTCAATCTCAATCTCAAGGCGCAGTATCGAGTTTTCCCGTTTTTTCAGCTCTAATTCGGTCCGAGCGTCCTGCATCCTGATGTGTTCACGAACAGCCCGGCAACGAAATTTCAGGGTCTTTTCACTATCCGGGACCAGACCGAGCTGACGTTCAATGCCACTCAGACTATCCTGGATTTCCTGATCGGTTCGTTCTTCTTTTCTCTCAACTTGAGCTCGTTCAATCTCCTTCTGAAGGCTCCGTATCGATTTTTTCCGTTTTGCCAGCTCTATTTCGGTCTGAGCGTCCTGCATCCTGATGTGTTCACGAACAGCCCGGCAACGAAATTCCAGGGTCTTTTCACTATCCGGGACCAGACCGAGCCGACGTTCAATGTCGCTCAGACTATTCTGGAATTCCCGGTCGGTTCGTTCTTCTTTTTGTTGCAGGTGTTGTTGAATGGACTGAAGGATAACCGGATCGTCTTCATTAACGGAAATAATATCTCGCTTGCCTGTAATGGCCGTCGGTTTTACGTTTGCAGCTTCTTTATCAGGCTGCTCTGTTGCTGCTACCCATTGCTTGAGTTCAGCAATTTTATTTCTGATGAGTCTGGCTTGTTCTTCGACTGGCTGGGCATCATCCCAGTTGTCAATACCAAGCTCTGCTGCCATTTGAGCATTGCGAACCTTTGTGGCACCTGTTCTGGCATCATGGACTTGTTGTGCCAGAGATGGAACTTGTCCTGCTTCCTGCTGAAGTTTCTGTAACCAGTCTTTCTGTAACCAGCTTTTCTGTGCTTCCCGCTGAAGTTTCGCAGTGGTGCTCTGTTGTTTACTTTCAACGATAGCTTGTCTTTTCCGGACTTGTTCATCGGTGACTTCTCTGTTTTGTCGCAGCAGCTGTTGAATGTACTGAAGGTAACCCAGACTGAATTCTTTGACCGAATCAACACCTCGCTCACGTTCAGTGACCGCCGGTTTTGCTTTTACAGTTTTGTCATCAGACTGACCTGTTGCGGTAAATATTGCGACAACCAATCGATTGATTTTACCAATTTCTTTTGCAATGATCCTGAGTTGTTCTTCGTTTGGCTTGGTATCATCCCAGTTATCGATACCAAGTTCTTTTGCCATTTGAGCACTGCGAGCTATTCTGGCTCTTATTCTGGCGCCATGAGTTTTTATTGACTGCTCTGGATTACATTCGACTTCCTGTTCAAGCTTCTGCATCAATTCTTTCTCTTGTGCCCGCTCCTGACGAAGTTGTATAAGCTCCTTGTTAATTTGTTGTTTGAGTTGATCTGCTCTGAGTCTCCCTCTTTCACTGATAGTGTCTTTCTGCGTTTCGAGATTTATCTCTTTTCTAAGATGCCTGAGACTGAGTTCTTTTATTAGCAAGAATACCTGCTTATCATCCATCTCATTCATCTGTCTGGATATGTCGCTTATGGGTTTGGAAGTAAGCTTTTCTATGACCTCAAGAGTATCGTCCTGCAGCTGATTAAGATAACTGTCATCCACTATCTCTTCCTGAATAGTCTGAATAAAGAGTGGGTTAGTCAGAAGATTTCTAAGTGCAGGTTTGAAGCTGAAGCGTTTTTCGAGCCGATTAAGCACCCAGGTCGATGTGAGGACCGGGAAAGCGTCTTCGATCTGTTCTACTGTGAGTTCAAATTCATCTGCTCCATCTGAAGTTGCACTGGTCAATGCCTGCTCAAGATATTCATAGTGTATCAGTGTCCACAGATCCTCTTCGTATTGAAGCGTCGCTTGGCTATCTTCTTCAGTATGTAGCTCTACAGCCAAATTCTCCAGCAGTGCCATCTGCCTGCTTCGGATGGTGTGCTGGTAGCCTTTGACCTTATCTTTTTTGATTTGTGTTTTTGCTGCAGAGGGGGGATTACGGGCCTCTTCCGCCCACATGTTATAGAGCCCCTCCACAAAAGCGACATCGGCCGGGTTTTGCTTCTGACCACGGAAAACAATAACTTCTCCCGGAGTCTCAGTCACTTCCAGTCTTGGGTAGCCTACAGGCACAGGATAAGCTTGTGCATCATCCTCGACGTGGACAACATAGCCAACGGGTTGATGACAGTGCAATAGATCGTTCAGGGCTTCCTGTTGTAAATCTTCCTCCATTACATGAACCTGGGTATAGGCAGAGGTAGCTGCTGCGAAAAGCACTTCATCATTGACAAAGAGCGATTGACCCAGGCGCACTAAATCAGGAGGCTGATCGTTGGCAGCGATAAGACGCATGAAAGTACGCCCTTTCACATTCACTTCATCTACTTCAATAGTGGCAAGGGCAACATAGTTATCCATTTCGCCAAGTTGTCCCGCTCTTTCGTGTGCACCTTTCAGCACTCTGGTCAGTTGTTCGGGGCTGGCAACTTTCGTTAAGGGTTCTAATGACTGGAGGTCGCCTAATTGATTTCGAACTGCTGCAATTGAATCCTGATCGGTCATTCCGTTTCTGACTTCAATGACCAGTGCCTTTTCTGCCAGGTTATGGGTGAACCTGAATATCCCCTCATTACCTATCTTGAGAACTTTGGTGTATTTCTGAGCAACGTCCTTCTCGTCTGTTTCAAAAAGATCAACACTGGAAGCGCCGCCAATGCCAGACAGAGTGTCTGTGAAGCCTTCAGAAGGCAGTTCGTAGTCTGCTCTGACCTGAGTCTGATCAGGGTAGGTGGTTGTGCAGGATTTGGGTATTGGCTGCTGGTCATTGTCCAAAGTTTGCTTAACTATGACTTCGCTCCGGGTATACTCTGTATGTCCTTTGTTCAGAATATCAGCGGATTTTGTCTGCAGTTTGCGCTCGGCCATTGCGTCTGTGGCCATGATGGAAGAGCTGATTGCAACGGCCACTGCAAAGCTTAATGCATTGGGGCGAGTATTTGCCATTCTACTACCTCAGAGCTGAGTACTTTTATCGCCGTGAAAGGTGACGCACACCCGGAGCGGGGAAACCTTTTCTAATCGCTTATGGTCAGTCGCTCATCGCTGTTTCGATAAGCCGTTGAGAGAATCTAGTTCACAGTGGCAAATCTGGTAAGCTGCTTGGTAGAATTGATTGGTTTTTTCAGGGAAGGAATACCTCCATACTTTCTGACAGGGTTTACTCGATAGTTTGATCCGAAACAATCCAGTCTGTATTTCTTTGTGCTGATTTCTTTTGGTTGGCTATGAAGGTGTCATTTCCTGACCTTGAGACCAGCTGATGCTGTTTTCACGGCTGTGGAAGGGGGCTCAGGCGCTGCAGCCCCTGACTCGAAAAGGGCACCCAGGGTATAAGAGTAAGGAATACTATCTGCGTGGGAAAATGACCATTTAGGCACATTTTCCCTGAAGTATTTCTCCCAGCTATTCTCGAACAGCTTCATGGTGCGATCCCGGCGTTCACGAAACTGCAGGTAATTTTCGTGTCGGGTCCAGCCATACATCGTGTCGTCTGCTTTAATACGGTTCGCATAGGCTTCATCGGTTTCGGTCAAGCGTTGAGGCAAAGCAACAGCAGTACGTTTCACATATTCACCGTCCGTTTCACCCATGCCTATCCAGCGACTAATTTTGTCCAGGCTGCGGCCCAGAGGTCCACCCAGCCATTGAGTGAGCATCTTGTTGTCATTCATAAAGAAGTCGAAAGTGAGACTCGACGCCAGAGCGAATCCGAAAGTTTGAGCGTAAGTAAACCCGGATAAAAGGCCATGGGCGTATGATCCGGCTGTGGCTACCGGACCCAATACGAGACCGGCTGTGGCTGAGGCCAGCGTTTTTACTTTTTGTGGCGTCACCCTGTGCAGCAACGGAACCTGAACCCCCTGGCGGGAACCCATGGATTTCACTATTTCGGGCATCAGACGGGAAAGGCTGCGATAGCTCTGTGGGTTGGCATTGTACTGTCTGGCAAACAGCGCAGAGCCGGTTCTTAACAGAATGACCGATGAGGCGGCTTTGCCCAGTGGCATGGCCAGTCCGCCCACTTCAGAGATTTGTTCAATGCCGCTGTGGTAGGCATATTGGCCGGTTCGGTCAAGATCAACAGCGTAGCGTTCCAACCAGTGCTGGAAAGGTGTGAGCATTCTATGCAGGTAATCACCTCTGTTGGTCAGATCCAGAAGATAGAGGAATGACATGTTTGCAAGGGACAGTTTGGCAGCCTGCCAGTGGGTATGAGCGACCAGAAGAGGTTTGTAACTGGAGTAGTACCAGGTGACAGCTTGTACCAGAAAGGCGGAAGGTTTCAGCCAGTAATCCTGTAGCTGCTGCTCAACCATAGCGGCATGAGCCTGCATCAATGTGTCATGGATAGCCCTGATCAGTTCTGATTCGGATAGTCCGGCAACATTGGCATAAGGTGTCAGGGTTTCGTTAATATTGGCCAGAAACGCTGCCGTCCTGCGGCCATTGTCAAAGGCAATATCGTCAAGAACATAGTTGGCGACGACCGCAGCTGAGTACTCTTTCATGCCGGCAACCGACTCTTTCATACCTGCCGGGCCAGTTGCGGTGACGGTCACAGGAGTAAAAGCACTCTTTATGAATTCCTCGGCACCCTTGTCGGACAGCATCCGGACAAGGGCTTTGAGGTCAGGATTGACACCGTTTTTGTAGCCAAGGAAGTGTTCAAATTCAGCCACTGTCTGATAACCATTGACACCTCTGACGGCCTTCATGTAGTTCTCAAGTTCAACCTGGCTGATCAAACCTTCACGCAGCAGAGCTATGATCTTGTTACCACTGGCAGAGTGGGCAGCGAAGTAATCCGAGAAGCTTTTCAGGTCCCCTGGTTGATGCTCGACGAAGTGAATGGCTGTTTTGCCCATGGTGTGAATTTCGTTGTCGTATTGTTGTGCACCGGTTTTCATCCCATCTCTGGCTATGAGCACCAGAAAATGGAGTTCTTCCACGACAGTCATAGGGTCATATTCTTCAGGCCGGAGGGGCGGGAAGTTCGCTTTCAGGTTTTTGAAGATTTCTACAATCCGACTGGCCTGAGCAGACGTCAGTTCGTCTCCAACCATTGCCTGCAGGCGAATCGGTGCAAATTCATCGTCAAAATCGAAATGGGGAAGGCAGGGTATTTCCTTACCGTTTTCTACTGCTGATTGTGCCAGACCCAGTGCCGCTTCAAGAGCTTGTTTCTTGAGAGAGTGCTGCTGCACGAAGTCTTCGATTGCGGCCCGAACCTCCGCCTGTATCGGCGTGTACTGGAAGGGACCATCGTCCATTTCGACGGCTTTCCGGGCTGTCTGCAGGGCTTCCTTCCTTCTCTCAAGGTTTGCTTGTCTGGTTTCAACCTCAGCTTCCAGACGAGCCTGTTCCTGAAGCAGTTGCCGGATCTTGCCGCCAGTCCCATCTTCCCCGCCCAGTAGTAGCTTATGGTTTCTCAGGGCGTTAACCCGTTGTTTATCGGTATCAGCAGGTTCTGGTTTGAGACCCAGGGCATCTTCAGTGGCGTCAAGAATCGATTGGTGATGAATGCCGAGAGCGTCTGCTGCTTCCGATAAAGCTGCTTTTTTATCCATAAGCTCTGAATTCAGCCGAGCTATTTCGTGCTCATGTAAGGTTTTAGTCTTTTCATCGATCTCTCCAGATTCAAGAATCTCCTCTTCTCTGACATACAGATTAATTTGTGCAATGTCCTCTTGGACCACTGCATTGCTCAGTTCCAAACTTTTTCTGTCGTGCTCACGCAGAAATCTTGTGACCAGATTGTACTTTTTCCTGGTTAAAGGCAGTTCACCCTCGACTTTATCGGTTTCGTAACGACCACGAGTGATTGCATAGATTGCAATGCGAGTAAAGTAATCCGATGCTTCCAGTAAATTGAGGTCACTAAACGTCGCGATCCGGAAAGCTTTCGTGGCAGCTCCCATTTCATCAAGAGCTTCTTCCATAGAATCAATGTTCGCGGTGCTGAGAGTTTTTGTGGCAGCTCTCAGTTTCTCAAGGGCTTCATCCTCTGTTACTGCAGAGTTCCGGCGCAGGAAATGTCTGATGTCGTCTAATCGCTCTTCAGGGGTTTGCTCATCATCTGTGGTAAGACCAAACCTGATCTGAATTTTTTTTATTGCCTGATTGAAAACCTTTTCGTGTTCTTCCATGGCAACAGGGGTATTGTCAGTTGTGCGCAAAAATAACGGTTGTTTGTGACGGATAGCATCCAGGTTGTGATTAGTCATCTCCAGCTCACCTTCAGCGTCTTTTACCGCCTGCCTGGCTATGGCTAGCTCACGATCAAGAACGTATCGGGGTTTGGGTCCCAGCCGAGCCATTTGCCTGTCAAGCGCATTCTCAATGGCTGCAATACGCTCAGCAACGTCAGGCTGAGGCACTTTGAAAACTTCTTCATCCAGCTGTTCGAGTTTTGCTTTAATCAGACGGCTTTGGACGTCTAAAGTGGCGTCGTCTTTATAATCTTCAACGTTGAGTTGATGAGCAATTTTATTGTTCCACGCTCTCCTGTGATCTTCATCTTCATAAATTTCGCCTGCTTCTTTAACCCGTAATTCCTGAATTATGTCTCCCAGAGTATGCTGCCGGTCAGAAAGGCTGACATCGTCTTCAAACCTAACCTGCAGATCACTGGCCAGTTTAGCTATGAAAGCTTTGCGCTTTTCCATGGCTGCAGGGTTTTTATGAGGGTCAATATTCATCTCGTGTTCTACAGCTAAAAGATATTCTGCCTGTTTTTCCCTGGCTCGCTGATCCGATTCTTCGACTATCAGGGCAAGACGGGCACGGATTCTGTCGCGTCTGATATCACTCCCCTCTGGGGTCTCCAGAGATGCACTTTCATCTTTCCAGAGGAACTTATCCATCTCATTGAGCAGGTATTCCGAGATATCCTCGCCATCACGCTGTATAGTAACCCTGTCAAGTCTTGTGAGGACCCTGTCAAGTCTTGCTGCTTTGTCGTCCTCTTCATTGATTTCGAGTTTCAGTAATCCTTCCAGGGTTTTCAGTATTTTCAGGGCCTCTTCCTCTGAACGTTGTCTGGCTTGTGTGATGTATTTCTGCATGTGCGTGGAAATGTGCTGGCGACGGAGATACTCATCGTGCTCTCCAGGACAGGTAGCCATCTTCAGAGCTTTTTCCACGTTGGTCAGTTTCACAAATACTACAGGCCCGGTCATGGGGTGGCCCGGTGTTCTGATGTCTTCCAGTTCCTGTTCCAGCTTTGAAAGCTCGAACAGTTTGTCATATACCGTTGATTCCAGTCTGGCGCGGTTATCAGGACCGGGGTTTTCGCTCAGGTCAATACCAAGAACCAATGCCAGAGCTTCTTTTCTGGCCCTGGTGTAAGAATCTTCCATATCGATCTGACGACTCATTGCCTTGAGTTGTTGACGAAGACTTTCTTGATGCGTACTTATTTCCCTGAGCTTTTGAATTAGGCGTCCTTGTTGAACGCCAATGTCTTCATGACTGTCAAAATCCCGGATGTTTAAATAGGTGGCAATGGTTGCATAGATGGATCTGATTTCAGCTTCTTGTTTAGCATCCATTCTGATGTCTTGTTTTTGAAACTGTTTCAGAGCAATCTGAGCTTCATGACTCTTAAGGTGTTGTTGAACGGCCTTGCAACGGGCTTCCAGGTCGTTTTTATTATGTACGACCAGGCCAAATTCTTCTTCATAGTGGGTCAGTTGGTTCAGTCTTATCTGATTAGCCCGTTCCAGCTCTTGATACAGGTACTGTTGAATAGACTGAAAGCGGAAATCCAGATCGTTTTCATTGTATGGAGTGATATCGAGCTTTTTTTCAATGGCCGCCAGCTTTTCTTTTATAGCTTCTACCGGAGGCTGTTCTGTTCCGGCATCCAGGCTGTTGATTTCAAGAAGTTTGTCTCTGATGAGTCTGACCTGTTCTTCCATTGGTCTGGTGTTATCCCAGTTATCAATGCCAAGGTATTCTGCCAGTTGAGCGTTGTGATCCCTTCTGGCTGCATCTACGGATTCAAGAACCTCTTTTTTAAGCATTGGCATTTGAGCGATGTTATACCTAACTCTTCGCACATAGTTTTTGTGTTTTTGCAGCTCCACTTCCCGCTCTTTATTCTGCTGAAGACGATGTTCGCCGATCAGAGTCTCCAGTTTCTTGAGCTGTTGAGAGACTTCCTGGTTATCTTTTTCATCGGAAGCCAGAACGAACTGACGTTCAGTAGTCGCTAGCTTTGCCTGTGCAGTCGCAACCCTGAGCCGTCCTGTTTCGACAACCGCTTTGTTCATTTCATGAATTTTCTGTCGGATGAGTCTGACCTGTTCTTCTGGTGGCCGGGTATCATCCCAGTGATCAATACCCAGATCCTTTGCCAGTTCAGTGTTGTAAGCTTTTCTGGCTTCTTCTCTGGCGTCACGAAATTGTTGTTTTAGCGCCGGAATTCGATCGACTTCCTGTTGCAGTTTCCGTGACTGGTCTTGCAGTCTGAACAGCTCTTTAAGAGCCTTTGAAAGTTCATCCTCAGCCTCTTGTTTGAGTTGAAGTGCTCTGAGTTTTTTTTCCTTTTCGCTGGTGATAGCTTTATTCGATGTGATCTGTAAATGGTTTATAACCCGGATGAGTTCGAATTCTTTTCTCTGCAGCTTGTCCAGTTTGCTATACACCTCAATGAGCTGTGTGATGATGTCGCTCTTGACCTTGGAAGCAAACTGTTCGTTGTCCCCAAGAGCAGCGCCCTGCGCCCCGTTGATACTGCTTAAAATGATTGTCGTTTTCTGAATCTTCTGAATAAACAGCTCGTTAGTCAGAAGATTTCTGATTATGGGTTTGAAGCTGAAGTGTTTTATGAGTTGCTCATGCACCCAGGTTGGTGTGGCGACCGACAAAGCACTCCGGATGTGTCCTATCACGAATTCGAATTCCTCTGCCTGATCCGGAGTGGAGCTGGTCAATGCCTGCTGCAGAGATTCATAATACGCAAGCATAACCATTTTATCCTGGTCAGGTTCAGCATCCTGCTGTTCGGCTAACTCCTGCAATAGTGCCATTTGCCTGCTTTGAATGATGTACTGGTAGCTTTTTAGCTTATCTTTTTTTACCGGTATGGTTAATTCAAGGTTGGGGTAATCGGCGTCACCGCCTGCATAGAGACTATAAAGGCCTTCCACAAAAGCGCTGTCGGCTGGATTCTGTATCTGACCATGAAAAACAATCGTCTCCCCCGGAGCCTGTGTCACTTCCATTCTCGGATAACCATCAGGTACAGGACGGGCTTGTGTATCATCCTCAACGTAGACAACATATCCGATGGGCTTCTGATGTGATAAGAGTTTATTCAGCGCCTCCTGTTTTAAACTCTCTCCCTGGATATGGACCTGAGCATAGGCAGAGGTGGCTGCTGCAAAAAGAGCCTCATCATTGATAAAGAGCGATTGACCCAGACTTTGCAGTTCAGGAGGCTGATCGCTCGCTGCGATAAGACGCATGAAGGTGCGCCCGTTCACTTCAACTTTGTCTACTTTAATGGTGGCAAGGGCAACGTAGTCATCAACTTCGCCGAGGTTGCCTGCTCTTTTATTCGCACCGTTCAGTATTGCAGCCAGTTGTTCGGGACAGGCAACTTTCGTCAACTGTTGTAATGATTGTGATTCAGTGCCTTCAGGCCGGGCGCGAACAGCCCTGATAGAATCCTGATCGGTCATTCCTTTTCTGACTTCAATGACCATTTGCTTTTCTGCAAGGTTATGGGTGAACCTGAAGACTCCCTCATCACCTGCCTTCAGTACTTTTGTGTACCTCTGAGCAACATTACTCTCGTCGGTTTCAAATACATCAACACTGGAAGCGCCACCATCAACATCAGAAAGAATTTCTGTAAAGCCTGCTGAATGAACGCGGTAGCTTGCCCTGTCATGAGCCTCATCAGGGTAGATGGTTGTGAAGGATTTGGGTATTGGCTGCTGGTCATCACCTAAAGTTGGCTGAACGATGACTTCACTATGGGTAAACTCCGCATGTCCACTGTCATGAATATCGAAAGATTTTATCTGCAGCCTGCGGTCGGCCAGTGCCTGTGTACTGATGATGGAAGAACCGATCGCAACGGTCACTGCAAGGCTTAATGCATTGTGGCGGACATTTGTCATTCTACTACCTCAGAGCAGGGTACTTGTATTACCGTGAGAAGTGACTGCAGCACCAGGCGAGGAAGTAGCTTTTATTTAAGGCTGTCTGCTGAAGCTGCAGGTCGAAAACTCGATTGGGGGGCATACCTCTTTTCATGACCGTGAATTGTCTGATCACCACCCTTTTGCCATTTGTAAAAGGCTCCAAGAGTGTAGGAGTATGGAATGCTTTCTGCATGGGAAAACGACCATTTAGGTACATTTTCCTTAAAGTATTTCTCCCAGCCATTCGCAGACATCTTCATGGTGCGATCACGGCGTTCACGGAAATGCAGGTAATTTTCGTGCCGCGTCCAGCCATGCATCATGTCACTTGCTTTAATACGGTTTGCATAGGCTTCATCGTTTTCACTGAAGCGCTGAGGCGTAGCAATGGCCGTACGTTTGAAATATTCATCCTGGGTTTCACCCATGCCCAGCCAGCGATTAATCCTGTCAAGGCTTCGACCCAGAGGTCCACCCAGCCATTGAGTTAGCATCTTGTTGTCGTTCATAAAGAAGTCGAAAGTGAGACTCGATGTCAGGGCGAATCCGAGGGTTTGAGCGTAGGTAAAACCGGATAAAAGACCGTGGGCGTATGTTCCGAAGTTGGCTACCGGACCCAGCACCAGACCGGCTGTGGCAGAGGCCAGAGTTTTTACTTTTTGTGGTGTCACCCTGTGCAGCAGGGGTACCTGAACCCCTTGCCCGGAACCCATGGATTTGACTATTTCGGGTACCAGGCGGGACATGCCGCGATACATCTGCAGGTTGGCGTTGTGCTGTCGGGTAAACAGCATGGAGCCGGTTTTCAGCAAAATGACGGAGGAAGCGGCTTTACCCAATGGCATGGCCAACCCACCCAGTTCAGAGATTTGTTCAATTCCACTGTGGTAGGCATATTGACCGGTTCGGTCAAGATCAACACCATAGTGCCCCAACCAATGCTGGAAAGGTATCAGCATCCTGTGGGTGTAATCACCTCTGTTGGTCAGATCCAGAAGATAGAGGAATGCCATGTTTGAGAGGGACAGTTTGGCAGCCTGAAAGGTGCTAAGGACTACCAGCAGGGGTTTGTAGCTGGAGAAGTACCAGGTGACAGCCTGTACCAGACAGGCTGAAGGTTTGACCCAGTAATCATTGAGCTGCTGCTCAACCGCTGCGGCATGAGCCAGCATCACTGTGTCATGGATAGCCTTGATCAGTTCTGATTCAGAGAGTCCGGCAGCATTGGCGTAAGGTGTCAGGGTATCCTGAACGTTGGCCAGAAACGCAACTGTCCTGCGGCCATTGTCAAAGGCAATATCGTCTAGAGCATAATTGGCGATGACAGCAATTGCGTACTCTTTCATGCCGGCAACAGACTCTTTCATACCCGTCGGGCCAGTCACCGCCACAGCTGCTTTTTTATCTTTCAGGTCTAAATTCAGTCGAGATACTTCGTGCTCATGGAAGGTTTTAGTCTTTTCATCGATCTCTCCAGAATCAGGAATCTCCTTTTTTCTGAGATCCAGATTATTTTGTGCAATATTTTCTTCGACCACTGCCTTGGTCAGTTCCGTACTTTCTCTGTCGTGCTCAGCCAGAAGTTTTGCGACCGGAGTGTACTTTTTCCAGGTTAAAGTCAGCTCGCCCTCGACTTCATTGGTTTTGTCACGGCCATAAGCATCTAAATAGGCTTTAAGTGCAGTAGAGAAAGACGATAAATCGTTGCCATTTTCCACCCAGGTGTCCATAGCTTTTATGACAGCTTCGAGTTTTTCAAGCGCCTGACCGATTTCTACAGTGTCAAATTGCTCTTCAGGGGCAGGGGCATCGCCTGCAGGCAGACCCAATCTGGTCTGAATTTGTTTCCTTGCCTGATCGGGAGCCTTTTCGTCTTCATCCGTAACACTGCCTTTGGCGTTAGCAGGACGCAAAGGTAACACTTGTTCGCGACGAATAGCATCCAGATTATGATTAACACTGGCCAGCCCACTTTCAGCTTCATTGTTAGCATTTGTTCTGGTGCTCTGTTGCTGAAGTTGTTGCTTTTGTTCAGTGATCTGAGCTACCTGCTCATTAAGGTGTTGCTTGATGGCCTGACAACGGATTTCCGGGTCCTTTTCGTTATCCGGGATCAGACCGAGCTGACCTTCAATGTCAGCCAAATGATTCTCAGCTGCCTTTACTCGATCGGCCTGTTCTGCTTTTAGTCGCTCCAAGTGCTGTTGAAGAGACAGATAGCGGGCATCCAGATCGTTTTCATTATCTGGAGTAATATCGTGTTTTCTTTCAATGGCCGCCAGTTTTTCTTTCAAAGCTTCTTTTCGGGGCTGTCCTGTTGCAGCAACCGATGTTGAGGCCATTGATGCCGAGGCAGTCGATGTTGGCGCAATTGATGTTGGTGCAATTGATGTTGGTGCAATTGATGTTGGTGCAATTGATGTTGGTGCAATTGATGTTGCGGCAACCGTTGTTGGGGTAATCAATGTTGTGATAACCGGTTGCTTGATTTCATGAATTTTCTGACTGATGAGTCTGGCTTGTTTTTCTGGTGGCTGGGTATCATCCCAGTTATCAATACCAAGTTCTGCTGCTATTTGAATGTTGTAATCTCGCCTGGCTGCTGCTGTTGCTTCAAGAACTTTTTTTTTCAGGATTGGAATTCGATCGACTTCCTCCTGAAGATTCTGAATCCAGTTATTCCGTTCTGCCAGCTCTTTTTCGATCTCAGCGTCCTGCTCCCAGATGTGTTGCTGAATGGTCTGGCAACGGACTTCCAGATCCCTGCCTTCAACCGGGATAAGGCCGAGCTGACCTTCAATGTAAGCCATATTATTCAGGATTATCCGATCGGTTAATTCTTCCGGGAGCACACCTTGCTGACAATCAATGTAAGCCAGATTATTCTGGATTATCCGATCAGTTAGCTCTCTCTTTCGTTGCAGGTGCTGTTTAATGGACTGAAGGATACCCAGATCCTCTTCATTAACCGAAGTAATATCTCGCTTGCGGCCAATGACCTCCGGTTTTGCTTTTTCAGCTTCTTCATCAGGCTGTCTTGTTACGGTAATCCGTTGCTTGATCTCATCAATTTTATCTATGATGAGTCTGGTTTGTTCTTCGGGTGGCCGGGTATCATCCCAGTCATCAATACCAAGCCCTGCTGCCATTTGAGCGTTGCGAACTTTTGTGGCTTCTGCTGCGACATCATCGGCTTTTTTTTCCAGCTCCGGGATTCGTTTGGCATCCTCCCGAAGTTCATAAACCGTGTTTTTGATCACCTCGAACGTTTGACGAAGCTCTTTAAGCTCAGCCTCAAATTTCTCACTGAGTCGTTCTGGTTTCATTTTTTCCTCACCGTTGGCAGCGGCCATTGCCATTGTGCCGTGGCCTAATGTTTTGGCTGTACCGGCGAGTTGCCCGGCGAGTTCGGCCTCTCCTGCCCGCAGCACTTCCGTCGTGCTTGCCATCTCGAGCATCTGTTGGTTAATGTCACCCATAACTTTGGGGGAAAAGGAGGAAAACTTTTTGCCTTCGCCATCAGCAAAGCGCTTCATCGCTGTGTTAATAGAGGATATAAATTTTTGAATATTGTGATTAAAATTATGGCTAATCAGAAGATTTTTAAGTACGGGTTTGAAGCTGAAGTTTTTTATGAGTTGAAACTGCATCCAGATTGGCGTGATGAGCAATGAAGCGATTCTGATGTGTCCTGTTGTGAACTCAAATTCATCGGTTCCATCGGCAATAGCACTGTTTAATGCCTGTTGAAAAGACTCATAATAGGTAAGCTCTGACAGGTTATCTTCGTTAAGTTTGGCATCGTAGTTTTCAGCCAACTCTGCAGCCAACTCCTCCAGCAGTGCCATCTGCCTGCTTCTAATAATGTACTGGTAGCCTTTGATCTTGTCTTTTTTAACCTCTGCAGTGAGTTCTTTATCTGTATATT
This sequence comes from Endozoicomonas sp. ALC020, assembly GCF_049275935.1. Lineage (NCBI taxonomy): Bacteria > Pseudomonadati > Pseudomonadota > Gammaproteobacteria > Oceanospirillales > Endozoicomonadaceae > Endozoicomonas > Endozoicomonas sp. ALC020. The sequence continues at coordinate 6,750,919 of NZ_CP184830.1, read as the reverse complement.
CTTCCCAGATGACAAGCTGGCTTTTCACAAAAGCAATATCGGTCGGGTTCTGTTTCTGACCACGAAAAACAATTATCTCCTCCGAGGCCTGATCCACTTCCAGCTTTGGATAACCCTCGGGCACAGGATAAGCCTGTGTGTCATCCTCGACGTGGACAACATAGCCAACAGGTCTATGGTACGACAGTAGTTTGTGGAGAACTCTCCGTTGTAGTTTTTCCCCCAGAACATGAACCTGGGCATAGGCAGAGTTGGCTGCTGCTAAAAGAGCTTCATCATTAACAAAGAGCGATTGCCCCAGGCGCTGCAATTCAGGGAGTTGATCGCCCGCAACCACTGGGCGCATAAAAGTGCGTCCGTTCACTTCAACTTTTTTTACTCTAATGGTGGCAAGGGCAACATAGTCATCCCTTGCACCAAGGTTTCCCGCTCTTAGATGGGCACCTTTCAGTGTTGCGGCCAGCTGTTCGGGGCCGGCGACTTTTGTTAACGGATCTATTGGTTGGATGTCACCTGACTGAGCTCGAACGGCCTCAATTGAGTTCTGATCGGTCATCCCTTTTCTGACTTCAATGACCAGTTTTTTTTCTGCAAGATTATGGGTGAACTTGAAGACTCCTTCATCACCTACCTTCAGGACTCTGGTATATTTCTGAGCAACGTCATTCTCGTCTGTTTCAAACAGATCTACACTGGCAACGCCACCCTCTATGCCAGAAAGTACGTCTGTGAAGCCTTCAGAAGGAACGTCATAGCCCGCTCTGACTTCAGTCTGATCAGGGTAGGTGGTTGTAAAGGATTTAGGTATGGGTTGCTGGTCATCACCTAAAGTTGGCTGAACTATGATCTCACTCTGGATAAACTCCACGTGTCCACTGCCCAGAATATCGACAGATTTTGTCTGCAGCCTGCGATCGGCCAACGCCTGTGTACCAAAGATGGAAGAACCGATTGCAACGGCCACAGCAAGGTGCAATGCATTGGGACGAGCATTTGTCATTCTGTTACCTCAGGACTGATTACTTTAATTACCGTGAAAAGTGTTTGCCACATGTGGCAAGGAAGCGACTTTTAATCGCTCGTGGCTGTCGTTTTCCAGAAAGCGACAATGTGTTTCTACCCTCGTCGGGATAAATGGTGGTTTTTAGTTCTTTTAAAAATCTCCGAGTCAGAGCACGAGCTAATCTGCCTCATCGGGATCATAACCTTCCAACTCTCCCTGATCTTCCATTTCATCAAGATTCGGTTCATAGGGAGCCGGTTCCGGAGTACCGGAGTCATCATCATCAAGCATGAACTGTTCAGTGTCGGGTTGATCATCGTCGTCCTCTAGTCCGCTCAAGTCTGCATGGTTCACAGAGGCAAAGCCCAATGCCAATAGAATGGTCAGGAACGAGGCCCCCGAAATTGCAAAAGCCCGGAGCCTTTTGACAGAAAGCCAGTTTATTGGCTCGGGTTTCCCGGGAGCGAAGGAAGCATAAGCCTTGCAATTAAATGTCTCTTTTTCTGAATTGACCCGGGGGGCATTCATTTGAGCTGTTTTTTCAGGAATGGAATACATTGTTTCGTACCTCTTCATAGGGGTGAATCGGTAGCCCAATCAGAGAGAGAAAGCAGTATGAATTTCTTTATACCGGCTTCTTCTTGATGGCTATGAAGTGAGCATCTGCTGGTTTCTGATATCAGAGTTCGTCGCGGGGATTTTTATCGTCTCCCCGATCTTCATCAAGATTGAACGCAAGACCAGCCATTGCTGGATTTACAGCTGCCGGGGATTTCTCAGGCGCTGCAGTGGGTGTCGCGGTTGTTATCGGCACAGGTTCAGAGCTTTCCCTGAATTCATCCAGTATAATGGGTGGAATAACTTCAGTCTTTGTCACCGGAGAAGTCTTCGTGGACTCGGAAAGAAGCGCTTCCACTGAAGTCATCACCGGTGTTTCACGGGGCACTGGCGTGGCACTGCCGGTGGCTGCTTGTTGCCTGGTTGATTCACCGACCTTTTGCCATTCATAGAAGACACCTAAAGTGTAAGAGTAAGGAACACTTTCTGCATGGGAGAATGACCATTTAGGTACATTTTCCCTGAAGTATTTCTCCCAGCCATTCTCAAACATCTTCATGGTGCGATCCCGGCGTTCACGGAAATGCAGATAATTTTCATGACGCGTCCAGCCAGGCATGCTGTTGCTTGCCTTAACACGGTTTACATAATCCTCACCGGTTTCATTGAAGCGTTGTGGCGTGGCAACAGCCGTGCGTTTCACATATTCAGCGTCCGTTTCACCCACACCTCGCCAGCGATTAATCCTGTCAATACCACGCCCCAGAGGACCACCCAGCCATTGAGTGAGCATCTTGTTGTCGTTCATGAAGAAGTCGAAAGCAAGGCTCGATGCCAGAGCGAACCCAAAGGTTTGAGCATAGGTAAATCCTGATAACAGACCCTGGGCGTATGCTCCGGCAGTGGAAATCGGCCCCAGCACGAGGCCGGCTGTGACAGAGGCCAGACCTTTCACTGCTTGTGGTGTCACCCGGTGCAGCAGCGGCACCTGAACGCCTTGTCCGGAACCCATGGATTTCACTATTTCAGGCATCAGGCGATAAATGCTGCGATACCTATGGGGGTTGGCGTTGTACTGTCTGGCAAAGAGCATGGAGCCGGTTCTGAGCAGAATGGCTGAGGAAGTGGCCTTGCCCAATGGCATTGCCAGCCCGCCTACTTCAGAGAATTTTTCAATTTCTCTGTGGTAGGCATATTGCCCGATTCGGTCAAGATCAACACCGTAGCGTTCCAACCAGTGCTGGAAAGGGGTGAGCATCCTGTGCGTGTAATCACCTCTGTTGGTCAGATCCATAAGATAGAGGAACGAAATACTTGAGAGGGCCAGGTCGGCTGCATGCCAGGCAGTGTAGGTCATCAGTAGAGGTTTGTAGCTGGTGTAGTACCAGGTGACAGCCTGAACCAGATAGGCTGAAGGTTTGAGCCAGTATTCATTTAGCTGCTGTTCAACCGCTGCAGCATGTGCCAGCACCAATGTGCTATTGATAATCTTGATCAGCTCTGATTCAGCCAGGCCAGCTGCATTGGCATAAGGTGTCAGGGTATCCTGAACATTGGCCAGGAATGCGGTCGTTTTGCGGCCGTTTTCAAAGGCAATATCGTCAAGAACATAGTTGGCGATAACTGCAGCGGCGTACTCTTTCATGCCGACAACAGACTCTGTCATACCTGTCGGGCCAGCGGCAGTCACAGCCACATTAGCAAAGGCACTCTGCATGAATTCCTCAGCAACCTCATTGTCCAGCCTTTGGACAACAGCTCTGAAGCGGGGCACATTGACTTTGTGCCTGTAGCCAAGAGCGTGTTCAAATTCATCTGCTGGCAGATAGCCATCGATACCTCTGACAGCTTTCATGTAGTTCTCAAGTTCAACCTTGTTGATCAGACCATCACGCAGCAAAGCTATGATCTTGCCACCACTGGCAGAGTGGGCAGCGAAGTATTCCGAGAAGTCTTTCAAGTCCCTTTGCTGGTGTTCGATGCAGTGAATAACCGCTGAGCCTATGCTACGAATTTCGTCGCCGAATTCTTTTGCTCCAATGTTTCTCTCAATCCATGCCCTGGTCGTGAGTGTTTGGATTTCCCTGAGAACATTTCGAGATCGATCTTCTGAAAGCAGGGGGAGCGGGAAAGCTGTTTCCAGGCTTCTGAACATTTCCACAATCTGACCGGCCTGTTGAATCCTCAGTTTGTTTCCGACTTTTGCCCGCAAGCGAATCGGTGCAAATTCATCGTCAAAATCGAAACCTATAAAGTTGGGGGGGGGCTTACCGCTATAGGCTGCTGCTTCCTGCAGGCCAATGGCGGCCTGAATAGCTTGTTTTTTGAGAGGGTGTTCCTTCGAGAATTTGTGGATAGCGTCCAGAGCCTTTACCTGTCTCGGCGTGTACTGGAAGGGACCGTCCTCTTCTTCGACGGCTTTCTCTGCAGTCTTCAGGATTTCCTTCCTTCTCTCAATTTTTGCCTTCCCGGCTTTAATCTCGCCTTTGAGACGGGCCTGTTCCTGAATCAGTTGCCGGATCCTGCCGCCGGTGCCGTCGTGCCCGCCAAGTTGTACCTGTTTGTGTCTCAGGGCATTAACCCGGTGTTCACTGGTGTCAGTGGCGTCTGGTTTAAGTCCCACCGTTTTTTCCAAGGGGGCAAGAGACGTTTTATGAAAATCCGTCAGGTCCTCTTCTGCTTTTGATACCTCTTTACTTTTCAGTTTCAGGGCCAAATTCAGCCGCGCTATTTCGTTCTTATGTATGGTTTCAGCCATGTCATCAGTGTTTCTACAACGCTTGATCTCCTCTTTTTTAAGGTCCAGCTTCTGTTGTGCATTCCTCTTTTCAAACCACGCATTGGTCACTTTTAAGTTTTTCCTGTCGTGATCAACCAGAAATTGCCTGACCAGAGAGTTCTTTATCCGGGTTGAAGCCAGTTCACCCAATGATCCACCGAATTTACCGGTCCCGTACAAACCAGGAATTTTTTTGTGCAGATCGACAATAAACTCTTCATGCTCTTCCGTAAAACTGAGGACATTTCCTTTTATCTCAATGTTCCTGTTTGTTTTGGCTCTCAGTTCCTTAACGATGTTATCCCGTTGTTCCTGACTGCATCCCCGCAGGTAATGTTTGACGTTCTCCATTCGTTCTTGAGGGGGCTGTGAGTCACCCGAATCCAGACCCAGATGGGTATGGAATTCTTTCATTGCCCGGTTGATAACCGTTTTTTCTTCATCAGAAAGGTGTTGCTGGCTGGCAAGGCTCCACGCAAATACCAGGTGTTTGTCACCAATCTTATGTAGCTTGCGATGAGCTGAGTCCAGGTCATTCTCGGCTAACTTTATTGCCCATCTGGCCCTGGCAACATCACGATCAAGAACGTATCGGGGTTTAGGTCCCAGACGAGCCATTTGCTTGTCAAGCTCATTTTCAATAGTTGCGATACGCTCATTAACGCCAGACTGACCCGCTTTGAAAACTTCTTCATCCAGCTGATCAAGTTTTGCGCCAATTAGACTCTTTTGTTCGTTTATACTGGCGTGATATCCATAGTTCTCAATGTTAAGTCGATCAGCAATTTGATTGTTACTGATTCTTTTGCCGCCTTCATCGTGATAGATTTCGTTTACTTCTTCTCTTAATGCCTGAATTTTGTCTTTTAGAGCATCCTTCTGGTCAGACAGGTTGTCATCCTGTTCAAACTCTAACTGCAGATCACCGGCCAGTTTAGCCGTGAAAGCTTTGCCTCTTTCTATAGCAGCAGGGTTTTTATGAGGGTTGATCGCCAGCTGGTCTTCTATAGCCAAAAGGTATTCTGCCTGCTTTTCTATGGCTCGCTGATCAGACTCTTCGATTGCAAAGGCAAGACGCTCACGAATTGTGAAGAGTTTGAGATTCGTCTCTGGCAGATCCCCCTTCAGTGCCTCCAGGTCATGTCTGTCCAGCTCACACCAGAGGAGCTCGATCATTTCAACCAGCTTGTAATTTGATATATCACCGCCATCAAGCCTTGTACGAACCCTTTCCAGTCTTGCTGCTTTGTCATCACCTTCATTGCTTTGGAGGTCTAATATTTTTTCCAGGAAATACAGTGATATCAGGGCATTTTCCTCTGACCGCTCTTTGGCTTCTGTGATGAACATCCGTATACCTTCAGAAACAGCCAGACGATGGAAGTATACATCGTCCTCTTTACGGTAAATCACCTCCTGCTCCAGGACTCTTTCCACGGCGCGAAGTGTCCCAAATACTTCAGGCATGGCTCTGGGGTGGCCTGGTGTTCTGATGTCTTCCAGCTCTGTTTGCAGTTCTTTTTCCAACTCTGAAAGCCTTAAGAGCCGGTCTTGTAATGTTGACTGCGGTTTGGCACGATTTTCCAGTGCGGTGTCTTTATTCAGGATTGCCTGATCGGTTAGTTTCAGCATATTCTGCAGGTGCGGTTGAAGGAGCCGATAGCGGGCATCCGGATCGTTTTCATCCTCTGGAGTCATAGCTTGCTTTCTTTCAATGGCCGCTGGTTTTTCCTTTAAAGTTTCTTCCCGAGAATGTAGTGCTGCGGCTCCTGTTGCGATAACCGGTGTTGTGGCAAGAGGCGTTGCGCTAACCGGTGTTGGGGCAATTGATGCTGTTGCAAGAGGCGTTGCGCTAAGCGGTGTAGTGGCAATGGATATTGCGCTAACCGATTGCTTGATTTTATGAATTTTATGGCTGATAAGTCTGGTTTTTTTTTCTAGTGCCTGGGTATCATCCCGATCATCGGTACCTGGTTCTGATGCCCGTCGGGTGTTGTCAGTTTTTCCGACCTCTTCGCCGGTATCACCAGTAACCGGTGTTGGGGCAATTGATGTTGCGGTAACCGGTTGCTTGATTTCTTGAATTTTCTCTCTGATGAGCCTGAATTGTTCTTCGATTGGCTGGGTATCATCCCAGCCATCGATACCAAGCACTGCTGCCAGTTGAGCGTTGTATTTTTGAGTTTTTATTGGAACTGCTGCACGAGCTTCTTTTTTCAGAATTGGAATTCGATCGACTTGCTTCTTAATAAGCTGTAACCATGTTTTGCGTCCATCGTGCTCATCTAGAAAGTTCATAAATTGTTGTTCGATCTCAAGTGACTGCTCCTGAATGCGCTGCTGAAGACCCCGGTGACGGGTTTCAAGGTCATCTTCATTGTCCGGAACCAGGCCGAGCTTGCCTTCACAAAAAGAGAGGTTTTCCCGTATTTCCTGATCGGTTAGTCCTTCGTTTTGTGGCAGTAGCTCTCGCTGTTGAACGAACTCAAGGGTATCCAGATCGTCTCCATTGATCGTAGTCATACTGCGTTTGCCGCCAATAGCGGCCGGTTTTGCTGTTGCAGCTGCTTCATCAGGCTTTCCTGTTGCCGCAACCGATGGTTTCATTTCAGCAATTTTTTTTCTAATAAGTCTGGCTTGTTCTTCGGGTGGCTGAGAATCATCCCAGTCATCAATGGCAAGCTCCGCTGCCAGTTGAGCGTTACGAGCTTTTGTGGCATCTGCTCTGGCATCACGAACTTGTTGTTCCAGCTCTTGAATTCGATCGCTTTCATGCTCAAGTTGATTTTGAACAGGCTGTCGAGCGATCTCGGCTGCCTGCTGCTTAAGGTGCTGGTGAATGGCCTGATGTCGGGCTTCAAGATCATCTTTGTTTTCCGGAACCAGACCAAGATAATTCTCAAAGATAGTCAGCTTTTTCCGTACTTCCGATTTGGGTAGTGTTATTTCATTTTGTTGTAGCCGTTGTTGAATGAACAGAAGGGTGTTCGGATTGTATTGATTGACCGAAGCAATACCGCGCCAGCCACCAATGGCGGCTGGTTCTGCTGTTAGAGCTCCTTCATCAGACTGCCCTGCTGCCGCCATCGATGCGTATATTTCACTAAATTTTTTTACTATGAGTCCGAATTGTTTATCGAGTGGCAGGTTATCATCCCAGTCATCAATACCAAGATTTAATGCTGAAAGAGCGTACTTAGCTTTTCTGCCATTTCTACTGAGAGTATGAACCAGCTTTTTCAGCAATGGAACCAGATCGGCTTTCTTCTGAAGTTTCTCTATCCAGTCTTTCTGTTCATTCTGCTCGAAGTGTTCAGGAATGCTCTGCTGACGGGTTTCCAGCTGGTCTTCATTGGCCGAAATAAGACGACGCTTGTTTCCAATGCCCGCCAGTTGTGCTTTGACCGTTTTTTCATCAGTCTGTTCTGTTACGAAGTCCGGTGGTTTGATTTCCTGAATTTTTTTTCTGATGAGTCTGGCTTGTTGTTCGAGTGGCAGAGTATCGTCCCAGTTATCAATACCAAGTTCTGCTGCCGTTTGAGCGTTGCGATCTTTTGTGGCGTCTGCTCTGGCATCATATACTTGTTCTTCCAGTGGCTGGCTATTGTCCCGGTTATCAATACCAGGCTTTGCTGCCTCTTTAGTGTTGTGTTCTTCTACAATGGCTCTGGCAATACCAACATTTTTTTCCAGCTGCTGAATTCGTTTGGCTTCCTGCTGAAGTTTCTCTAACCAGTTTTTCAGTTCTTCCTGCTCTTGTTGATTCTGACCATGTTGTTTTACGGCCTCAAGTCTCTGCTCCTGAAGGTGCTGTAGAATGGCCTGGTAGCGGGCTTGAAGGTCATCTTCATTGTTCGTAACCAGACCGAGTTGAACTTCAAAGATTGCCAGATTTTTTCGGAATTCCTCACTGTTTTTTTTCAGCTGCTGTTGAACGAATTGCAGGGCACTCAGATTGTCCTCATCCACTGAAGCTATATTGGGCTCGCCACCAATGGCCCCCGGTTCTGCTTTTAAAGCTTCTTCGTAAGACTTTGCTGTTGCAGCGAACGGTCTGTAGATTGCGCGAATTTTTTCTTTAATGAGTCGTTCTTCTATTGGCAGGGCACCTGCTCTGGCATTACGAATTTGTTGCTCCAGGCTGAGAACTCCTTTGACCTCCTGCTGAATTTCTCCTGACGGGTTTTGCAGTTCATCCCTCAATTTACGATTTTCTGCAAGCGCATCCTCAACTTGTCGCTTGAGTTGAAGTGCTCTGAGTTGTTTCTCTACACTGGTAGTGGCCTTCAATGTGAGCTTTAACTGGTCTCTAAGCCGGGTGAGTCTCCTTGCTTCTGTTTGCAGCTCTTCCTGCATGCTTTCTATCTTAACCAGCTGTTTGGAAATGCTGCTGGCAAACTTTCCCTCGACCCCGGGAGCACCGTTGTGGGCCTGGTTGATAGCGGTTACCACTTTCTGAATATCCTGAATAAAGAGCTGATTAGCCAGAAGATCTTTAACTATGGGTTTAAAGCCGAAGTGTTTTTCGAGTTGATTCTGCACCCAGGTTGTCGTCACCCCTGACGAAGCCTGTCTGATGTCTTCTATCGTTAATTCAAAGTCATCGGCTTGATCCGGGCTGGCATTGGTCAACGCCTGCTGGAGAGATTCATAGTATGTAAGCGTAATCAGTTCAGCTCTGCCAACTACAGTATCGTACTGTTCAGCCAACTCCTCCAGCAGTTCCATTTGCCTGTTTCGGATGACGTACTGGTAGCTTTTGACCTTATCTTTTTTTACCTTTGCTGTTACTGGAGTGGGGTTGTTAGCGTCATCTTCTCGCCAGAGGTTGTAGAGGCTTTCCACAAAAGCGATGTCGGCCGGATTTTGTTTCTGAGATCGGAAAACAATAACGCCCCCCCGGACCTCTTCCACTTCCAGCTTTGGATAACCGGCTGGCAAACGATAAGACTGTGATTCGTCCTCAAAATGGAGAACGTAGCCGACGGGTTGATGGTATGACAACAGATCATTCAGGGCTTCCTTTTGTAAGTCTTCCCCCAGAACATGAACCTGGGTATAGGCAGAGGTGGCTGCTGCAAAAAGCGCCTCATCATTAACAAAGAGCGATAGACCCAGGCGCTGAAGCTTAGTAGGCTGATCGCCTGCTGCGATAAGTCGCATGAAGGTGCGCCCTTCTACGTCCACCTCGTCTACTTCAATGGTGGCAAGGGCAACGAAGTTATCAACTTCGCCAAGGTTTCCCGATCTTTCATTGGCGCCTTTCAGTATTGCGGTTAACTGTTCTGGGCCTGCAACTTTCGTTAATGGTTCTAATGGTTGGGTGTCGTCTAATTGAGTTCGAACAGCTGCAATTGAATTCTGATCAGTCATTCCTTCTCTGACTTCAATGAGCAGCTCCTTTTCTGCAAGATTATGGGTGAATCTGAAGACTCCTTCATTGCCAACCTTGAGGACTTTTGTGTATTTTTGGGCAATGTCATTCTCGTCTGTTTCAAACAGATCAATATTGGAAACGCCACCCTCGATGCCGGAAAGAACCTCTGTGAAGCCTTCAGAAGGAACGTCGAAGCCTCCTCTGACCTGAGCCTGATCAGGGTAGGTGGTAGTAAAGGAATTGGGGATTGGCTGCAGGTCATCATCTAACGTTGGCTGAACTATAACCTCGCTACGCGTGAATTCCGCATGTCCATTGTCTGGAATATCGATCGATTTCGTTTGTAGCTTGCGTTCGGCGAATGCCTCTGTACCAAAGATGGAAGAACCGATCGCAACGGCCACTGCAAGGCTTAATGCATTGGGGCGAGTCTTTGTCATTCTACTACCTCAAAGTTGAATGCTTTGATTACCGTGAAAATTGACTGCCAAACCGGGCGAGGGGGGTAACTTTCAATCGCTCATGGCAGTTTCGGTAAGCTGTTGAGAGAATTTAGTTCACAGTGGCTAATCCGGTTAGCTGCTGAGCAAATTTAGTTCACAGTGATAAAGGGCAGTGGCAGTATAATTGAGTGATTTTTCAGGGAAGGAATGCATTAATACCTTTTAGCAGAACTTAATCGACAGACGGGTGTCAAAGAAACCAGTACGTATCGCTTTATACTGGTTTCTTTTGGATGGCTATGAAGGGTTCAGCTGAAGGTTTCACGGCTGCAGTTTTTTTCCAGACGCTGCACTACTTTCGGGAGTTGATGTGGCTTGAAGAGCATTTCTCTTATCATAAAAAGTAGCTGTCTTGCTATCGTCCTGTTGCAATGCATAGAAGGCACCCAGAGTGTAAGAGTAAGGAATGCTTTCTGCGTGGGAGAATGACCATCTAGGCACATTTTCCCTGAAGTATTTCTCCCAGCCATTCTCGAATAGCTTCATGGTGCGATCCCGACGCTCACGGAACTGAAGGTAATTTTCGTGTCGTGTCCAGCCATACAGGGTGCCGTTGGCTTTAACACGGTTTGTATAGTCTTTATCGGTTTCACTGACGCGTTGAGGTGAAGCAACAGTCGTACGTTTCACATAGTTATCTTGCGTTTCACCCACGCCCAGCCAGCGATTAATTTTGTCAAGACTACGGCCCAAAGGTCCACCCAGCCATTGAGTGAGCATCCTGTTGTCGTTCATAAAGAAGTCGTAAGTGAGGCTGGACGCCAGCGCGAATCCGAATGTTTGGGCGTAGGTAAACCCGGATAAAAGACCGTGGGCGTATGTTCCGAAGGTGGCTACCGGGCCCAGCAGCAGACCGGTTGTGGTAGAGGCCAGGGTTTTCACTTTTTGTGGTGTCACCCTGTGCAGCAGCGGTATCTGAACTCCCTGTCCGGAGCCCATGGATTGCACTATTTCCGGCACCAGACGGGAAATGCTGCGATACATCTGCGGGTTGGCGTTGTACTGTCGGGCAAACAGCATAGAGCCGGTTTTCAGCAGAATGACCGAGGAAGCGGCTTTACCCCATGGCATGGCCAGCCCGCCCAATTCGGAGATTTGTTCAATGCCACGGTGATAAGCATATTGCCCGGTTCGATCAGGATCAACACCATAAGATTCCAGCCAGTGCTGGAAAGGTATCAGCATCCGATGCAGGTAATCTCCTCTGCTGGTCAGATCCAGAAGATAGAGGAACGACAGGTTCGAGAGGGATAGCTCAGCAGCCTGCCAGGTGGTGTGGGTAGCCAGCAGGGGTTTGTAGCTGGAGAAGTACCAGGTGACAGCCTGTACCAGAAAGGCTGAAGGCTTGACCCAGTAATTCAGTAGCTGTCGTTCAACCGCTGCGGCATGAGCCTGCATTAATGTGCCATGAACAGTTTCGATCAGGTCTGATTCAGATATTCCGGCAGCACGGGCATAAGGTGCCAGGGTATCCTGAACATTGGCCAGGAATGCTGCTGTCCTACGACCATTGTCAAAGGCAATATCATCAAGAACGTAGTTGGCGATGACCGCAGCTGCATACTCTTTCATGCCGACAACAGATTCTTTCATACCCGTCGGGCCAGTGGCTGTGACAGCTACAGGGTCAAAGGCACTTTGCATGAATTCCTCAACAGCCTTGTCGGACAGCATCCGGGCAACCTTCTTGAAGTTGGGTATATGGACGTCGTGTTTGTAGCCGAGGAAGTGTTCAAATTCATCCACAGTCTGATAACCATCGACACCTCTGATGGCCTTCATGTAGTTTCCAAGCTCGATCTTGCTGATCAGTCCTTCCCGCAGCAAAGCAATGATCCTGCCACCACTGACAGAGTGGGCAGCGAAGTATTCCGAAAAGTCTTTCAGGTCCCCTGGTTTATGCTCGACGAAGTGAGTGGCTCTTTTGCCCATGCCGCGTATTCCATCGTCGTATTGTTGAGCCCCGGTTTTTATCTCATTCCTGGCCCTTAGCGCCAGATTCTGGACTTCCTCAATGACATTCTGAGATTGATCTTCTGAATGCCCGAAAGGCAAGCTCGTCTTCAGGCTCTTGAAGACCTCCACCATCCGACTGGCCTGATCAAAGGGCAGGTCGTCTCCGACCATTGCCTGCAGGCGAATCGGTGCAAATTCATCGTTAAAATCAAACGTCGCAAGGCCGGGTATTGTTTTACCGTTTTTGACGGCTGATTCTGCCAGGTCCAGTGCGGCATCCAGAGCCTGTTGCCTGAGAGGGTGCTGCTCTGTGAAGGTGTCCATATCGGTCAGAACTTTTGCCTGTCTAGGTGTGAACTGGAAGGGACCGCCGTCATTTTCGACGGCTTCCTCTGCGGCCCTCAGGACTTCCTTCATTCTCTCAATGTTTGCTTTCCTGACTTCAATCTCTCTTTCCAGACGGGCCTGCTCCTGACTCAGTTGCTGAATCCTGCCGCCAGAACCATCATCACCGCCCAGTTTTACCAGCCTGTTTCTCAGGGCATTAACCCGGTGTTCATTGGTGTCAGTGGCGTCTGGTTCAAGACCCATGGTTTTTTCCATGGGGTCAAGAAACGTTTTATGAAAATCGATCAGGTCCTCTTCTGCTTTTGATACCGCTTCACTTCTCTGCTCCAGGGCTGTGTTCAGGCGGGTTATTTCGTTCTTCTGTTCGGTTTCGGCCTTTTCACCGGTGTTTCCAAAACGCTTGATCTCCTCTTTTTTAAGATCAAGACTCTCTTGTGCGTTCCTCTCTTCAAGCCGTGCATTGGTCAACTCCCTATTTTTCTTGTCGTGAATACGCAGTAGTTGCCTGACCCGAAAGTACTTTTTCCTGGCTGAAGGCAGTTCACCCAATAGTTCATCGAATTCATGGGTTTTGTCTTGATCGTGATTATCTCTTCTGCTCCGAATGACAATAAAGTAATCAGCCTCTTCCGGTAAAATTTCGTCATTTTCTTTTATCTGGATGTTGGTATTTGTTTTGCCTACCCGTTGCTCAACGATTAAATCCTGCTTCTCTTTGCTGTGTCCCGACAGGAAATCTTTGACATCCTCCATTATCTCTTGAGGGTGTTGTTCGTTACCTGCATCCAGCGCCAAGTCGGTCTGAGATTCTTTCATTACCTGATTGATTGCTGTGTCGTATTTATCTGAGATATGTCGGAGGTCAGCACGACTCCCGGCAAATAACACGTTTTTGCCACTAAGCCTGTTCAGTTTTCGATGAACATCTGTTAGCTCTGTTTCAGCTTTTTGTATTGCTTGTCTGGCTCTGGCTAGCTCACGATCAAGAACGTATCGGGGTTTGGGTCCCAGGCAGGCCAATTGCCTGTCAAGCTCTGTATCAATGGCTGTGATATGCTCATTAATGCTGACAATACCTGCTTTGGAAACTTCTTCATTCAGCTGTTGGAGTGTTCTTTTAATTAGAAAGTTCTGGTCGTCAATGCTGGCATCATCTTTATAGGCCGCAATGTTGAGTTGAGAAGCCATTTCATTGTTTCTGCGTCTTCTGACATCTTCATCGCCATTGGCTTCGTTTACTTCTGTTATTAATGCCTGAATTTTGTCTCCAACAACATACTTGCTGTTGTACAGGTAGTCATCGTTTTCAATAGTTAATCCCAGCTCATTGGCCAGCTTGGCAACGAAAGCTTTGCCTCTTTCTATAGCTCCATGGTTTATTTCGGAGGAGATAAGCAGAACGTGCTCTATCATTTCAAGCAGGTCTTTCTGATGATTAAAGACTCGCGCATCCGTGTTTTCGACATGGTAGGTAAGATACCCTTGAATCTTCCTGAGTTTTGATGCCTTTTTTACGCTCGCTGGTATCATCTTTCCTTTTGAGAGAGCATCTTTTATCGTATTCAGCATGTCTTCTGAGACATTATTGCTGTCAAGTTTTGTACGAACCCTTTCAAGCCTTGCCACTTTGTGATCGTCTTTGTTGACTTGGATTTTGAATATTTCTTCTACTGTTTGCAGTATTTTTAGAGCATCTTCCTCTGCCTGCTGTCTGATTTTTATGATGTATGTCTGAATTTCATCAGAAATGGCTTGACGACGGTGATACACGTCATCAACGCTATCGGGGTCATCCATGTACAGGGTTCTTTCCACGGCGGTCAGTTTCCCAAGCACTCCATCTTTATTGCTATCAAAATTCATGGTGTTTAAATGACTGGCAATGGTTGCATGGTGTGCTTTGACTTCTGCTTCTCTTTCAGCGTTAAGGGCTTTTGTGACATCTGTTCTGATAGTACGAACTTGTGTTTCCAGCTCCGGGATTCGTTGAGCATCCAGCAGAAGTTTCAGTTCCATATTTTCCAGGTATTCCAGTTCGACATGAATCTTTACAAGCTCATCCTTAACTTCCCAATAGCGTTGTTGCAGCTCACCCAGCTTTTCCTTGCGACTGGGACTGGCTACTCCGATTCTGGACTTTAAGTAGTCATGAAGTCCTAAGAGGTCACTTTCTTTTGCATACAGCTTGTCCAGTTTTTTAAGCAGCTGTCTGTTCATGTCTCCTATGACTCTGGCAGCAAACTTTTTGTCCTTCTCATGATGACCGGTTTGCACCTGGCTGTCATGGTTGTTAATGGGTATAACATTCTGAATATCCTGGACAAAATGCGGGTTAATCAGAAGATTTCTGAATACGGGTTTGAAATTGAAGTGTTCTATGAGTTGAGAATGCAGCCATTCTGGCGTGATGACCGACGAAGCAACCCTGATGTGTTCCAGGGTGAATTCAAATTCAGGGACCTGAATCGAACGAGCTGGAGCATTACTGGCCAACGCCTGCTGGAGATATTCATAGTGAGCAAGTGCATCTATTGCCAGTTTATCTTCGTTTGTGAGCGTCGTCGGTTGATCTTCGTGAACGACAGCATCGTGCCGCGCAACATACTCCTCAAGTATTGCCATCTGCCTGCTTCGAATGACGTGCTGGTAGTTTTTGACCTTATGTTTTTCAACCTTTGCTAACACTGCAGGGACGGGGTTATTACCCTCAACTTCTTCCCAGAGGTAATAGAGGTTAGAGAGCTTTTCTACAAAGGCTATATCATTCGGACTCAGCCTCTGACCATGGAAAACAATCTCTTTCCCCGAAGCTTCTGCTACTTCAAGTTTTGGATAACCCGCAGGCACAGGATAAAACTTTGTGTCATCGTCGACGTGTACAACGTAACCGACGGGTTTGCTGTGGGCCATGAGTTCATTAAGAGCCTGCTGTTGTAAGTCCTCTCCCAGGACATGAACCTGGATATAGGCAGAGGTGGCTGCTGCCAGAAGAGCCTCCTCATTGATAAAGAGTGATTGACCCAGACGCTGCAGTTCAGGGGGCTGATCCCCCGAAGCGATAAGACGCATGAAAGTACGTCCATCCACTTCAACTTTTTCTACTTCAAGGGTGGCAAGGGCAATAAAGTGATCATTGGCGCCCAGCTTTCCTTTTCTGTCGTAGACAGCTGCCAGTAACTCATCCAGTTGCTGGGGGGCGGCGATTTTCGTCAATGGTTCTAATGGCTTCTCGTCATGAAATGCACGAAAAGCATTAATTGAATCCTCATCGGTCATTCCGGCTCTGACTTCAATGAACAGTTTCGTTTCTTCAAGGTTATGGGTGAACCTGAAGACTTCCTCATCATCTAACTTCAGGACTTTGGTGTATTTTTGAGCAACGCCATTGTCGCCTGTTTGAAACAGGTCAACACTGGAAACTTTGCCACCAACATTAGAAATTCTTTGTGTAAAGCTTGCAGAAGGAAGGTGATAGTAGTGTTCTCTGTCGATAGTATAAGGGTAGGTGGTTGTAAAGGAGTTGGGTATTGGCTGCTGGTCAGGACCTGGAGTTGGTCGAATCATAACGTCACTGTGGGGAAACTCCTCATGTCCACTGGCCTGAATATGGATAGATTTGGTATGCAGCCATCGATTAGCCAGTGCCTGTGTGCCAGTGAAGGACGAGCCGATCACAGCGATTACAGCAAGGCTTAAAGCATTGGGGCAAGCATTTGTCATTCTACTTCCTCGGAGATGAGTACCCGATTAGTGTGGAAAGTGGTTTCTTACAGGTGTTAATCGGTAGCCCAATCAGAAAGAAACCGGTATGTATCCTTTTATGCCGGTTTCTTTTGGGTGGCTATGAAGAGGTCATCCACTGGTTTCTGATATTAAAGTTCGTCGCGGGGATTTTTATTGTCACCCCAATCTTCATCAAGTTCGAAATCCTTAATCACAGCCTCAATATCAAGATTGTCTTCAGGATCAGCCTTGGCTGCCAAGGTGTCATCAGGCGCTAAAGTCCCTGTGGTGGCCGGTGTGGAGGAAGCAGCTGGAGTTGCTTCAGGCTCTGGCAGGGGAGTTGCCTCCACGGTGTCAGAAGCAACCGTTACACCCGCAGTGACCACCAGCGTCGCACTGGTTGGTGATGTTGTAGTGGTCGGCATTATTGGTACTTCAGCGGTTGTGGTTGTAGTTGTGGCTGCAGGAGTTACCAGTGCAGATTCAGTATTTTTCCATGTATCGTCTTTTTCGAGGTCGTCCATTTCAGCAGCTTGATCAGGCTCTTTCACCGAACTGGTCTCTGTGGGCTCAGAAAGCAGCTCTGCATCGGGAGTCATATACCACTCCTCATTACCATCAAGCTGATCGCCCACGGCTCCGGGCAGAAAGCTTGATTGAGAGGAGGGGCTATCGTGGGCAGAAAGTTGCTTATCATCGCGCTTTTGCCCTTCGAAGAAGGTACCCAGAGTGTAAGAGTAGGGCACACTCTCTGAATGGGAGAATGACCATTTGGGCACATTTTCTTTGAAGTATTTCTCCCAGCCATGCTCAAAGAGTTTTATGGTGCGATCACGGCGTTCGCGGAACTGCAGATAATTTTCATGTCTTGTCCAGCCAAGCATCATGTTGCCCGTTTTAACACGATTTGCATACTCCCCGTCGCTTTCACCGGAGCGTTGAGGTGTGGCAATGGCCGTACGTCTCACATATTCATGGTCCGATTCGCCCACGCCTCGCCAGCGATTAATTTTGTCAAGACTTCGGCCCAGGGGGCCACCGAGCCACTGAGTGAGTATTTTATTGTCGTTCATAAAGAAGTCGAAAGTGAGGCTCGACGCCAGGGCAAATCCAAATGTTTGAGCATAGGTAAAACCGGAGATCAGCCCATGGGCGTAGGCTCCAACAGTAGCTACCGGACCTAGCATGAGGCCGGCGGTGGCAGAGGCCAGACTTTTCACTTTTTGTGGTGTCACCCGGCGCAGCAGCGGTACCTGAACCCCTTGCGCGGAACCCATGGATTTCACTATTTCGGGCACCAGACGGGAAATACTGCGATACATATGGGGGTTGGCATTGTGCTGCCGGGCAAACAGCATGGAGCCGGTTTTCAGCAGAATGACGGAGGAAGCAGCTTTACCCAATGGCATGGCCAGCCCGCCCACTTCGGAGACTTGCTCAATTTGATTATGGTAGGCGTATTGGCCGGCTCGTTGAGAATCAACACCATAGCGTTCCAGCCAGTGCTCGAAAGGTGTGATCATTCTGTGTGCGTAATCACCCCTGTTGGTCAGGTCCAGCAGATAGAGGAATGACATGTTTGAGAGTGACAGCCTGGCAGCCTGGCAGGCGGTATGGGCCACCAGTAGTGGTTTGTAGCTTGAGAAGTACCAGGTGACAGCCTGTACCAGGAAGGCTGAAGGTCTGACCCAGTACTCATTGAGCTGTTGCTCAACCGCTGCAGCATGAGCCTGCATCAATGTGCTGTTGATAATCTTGATCAGGTCGGATTCAGGCAGGCCAGCAATGTGGGCATAAGGTGTCAGGGTATCCTGAACATTAGCCAGAAATGCCGCCGTCTTGCGGCCGTTTTCAAAGGCAATATCGTCAAGAACGTAATTGGCGATGACCGCAGCTGCGTAGTCTTTCATGCCGGCAACAGACTCTTTCATACCGGCTGGGCCAGAGCCGGTGACGGCCACAGGAGTAAAGGCACTGCGCATAAGTTCCTCAGCCCCCTTGTCGGACAGCATCTGAACAACCTTCCTGAACTCAGGCACCTTGACGCCCTGGTTGTAGCCAAGGAAGTGTTCAAACTCATCCACTGTCTGATAACCGTCGACACCTCTGACGGCCTTTATGTAGTTCTCAAGTTCAACCTTGCTGATCAGACCTTCACGCAGCAGTGTTATGATCTTGTTACCACTGGCAGAATGGATCTCGAAGTATTCCGAGAAGCTTTTCAGGTGCCCTGATTCATGTTCGACGAAGTAAATGGCTGTTTCACCCATGCCGTTAATGATTTCGTCGTAATATTTAGCACCTCTTCCTATCTCATTCCTGGCTCGGTGCGCCAGAATCTGGACTTGTTCAATGAGGGTCTGGGGCTGATCTCTCTCAGGCTCGAAAGGAGGAGGGGGGGAGGGGAAGTCTGCCTTGAGGCTTCTGAAAACTTCCAGCATCCGACCGGCCTGATCAAACGTCAGATCTTGTCCGGCCATTGCCTGTAAGCGAATGGGCGCAAACTCATCGTCAAAATCGAAGGTCGCAAGGCAAGGTATTGCCTTTCTGCTCTTTTCTGAAGAGGCTGCCAGACCTATTGCGGCTTCCAGAGCTTGTTTCCAGAGAGAGTGCTGCTGCGTGAAATCGTAAATATCAGCCAGAACTTTTACCTGTCTCGGTGTGTACTGGAAGGGGCCGCCGTCGTTTTCGGCGGTTTGCTCTGCAGTCTTCAGGTTCTCCTTCATTCTCTCAATGTCTGCTTTTCTGGTTTCTATCTCACCTTCCAGGCGGCCCTGTTCCTGAATCAGTCGCTCGATCCTGCCGCCAGTGCCATCTTCCCCGCCCAGTTGCAGCTGTTTTTTTCTAAGGGCATCAATCCGTTGTTCATTGGTTTCAGAAGCGTCTGGTTTGAGACCCACAGCTTCTTCAGTGGCCTCAAGAGCCGTTTTGTGATGTTCCATCAGAGCGATTTCTGCTTTTGATAAAGCATCACTTTTCTGCTTCAGGGCCAGATCCAGCAGCTCTATCTCGTTTTCTATCGCCTCTTTTCTTCGATCCAGGTTCTCTTGCACAGCAAGCCGACGAACCACTTCCGATTCATCGTTGGCGATCAAACATCTCAGGGCATCCCGTTTCTCGATATCGGTAGAGTCTGGTTCAGGACCTGTGGCTTTCTCAGTGGCTGCAATAGCCTCTTTTCTTCGATCCAGGTTCTCTTGCACAGCAAGCCGACGAGCCACTACCGATGCATCGTTGGCGATCAAACATCTCAGGGCATCCCGTTTCTCGATATCGGTAGAGTCTGGTTCAGGACCTGTGGCTTTCTCAGTGGCTTCAATATTCGCTTTATGAGCCTCCTGAACTTTCGATGCTTCTGATTCAGCGTCACTTTTCTGCTCCGGGGTTTGCTTCAGGTCGGTCTGCTCAGGGTCTGTAATCTGCGATTCAAATTCGTTCTCATGTTCGGTTTTAACTTTTTGTTCGATGCCTCCGGCTTTGTTAATCTCCTCTTTTTTACGATCCAGATTCTCTTGTGCAAGCGCCTTTTGATGCCGTGCAGATTCTATGTCCATGCCTTTTCTGTCGTGTACACTCAGGAATTCCGTGACCTGAGTGTATTTTTTTCTGGTTAAAGGCAGTTCACCTAATGTTTCATCGACTTCATTGATTTCGTCCCGGCCATGAATTTTTGCGAAGGCTGTAATGGCAAAATAATCAGCTTGTTTCGGTAATCGGAGGTGATCTTTTATCTGGATGTTCAGGTTTTTTGTGGCAGCCTCCAGTTTATCAATGATTTCATCTCGTCTCTCTGCACCGTCTCTCTGCATAAAGCGGTTGATGTCGTCTACTCGTTCTTCAGTGGTTTGTTCGTCACCTGCAGGCAGACCCAGTTCGGTCTGTATTTTTTCCATTGCCTGATTGAGAGCGCTGCTATCTTCATCCGAGATAGGTTCAATGCCATCGCGATTTACCAGCACTAATTGTTTGCGACGAAGATCATTCAGCTTGCGATGAGCACCTGCCAGCTCAGTGTTAGCTCTTTCTATGACTTGCCTGGCTGTGGCGACATCACGTTCAAGAACGAATCGGGGTTTAGGTCCAAGGCGGCCCAATTGCCTGTCAAGCTCATCTTCAATGGCTGCGACACGCTCTTCAACTTCAGGCTGACCTGCATCCATCGATTCTTGATCCAGTTGCTGGGTCAGTTGCTGGAGTTTGCCGTTAATCAGCTCGATCTGGTCGTGGATAGCGGCATCATCTTTATACTCCTTAACGTTGAGTTGATGAGCCAATCCATTGTTAAAGGTTCTTTTGGCAGCTTCATCCCTATAGCCTTTGTGTAATTCATCCATCATTTTGTGAAGTACGGCACCCAGAGCATACATCCGGTCAGACAGGCTGAGATCCTTTTCAAACTCTAACTTCATATCACTGGCCAGCTTGTCAGTGAAAGCCTCGTGTCTTTTATTAGCAGCAGGGTTTTTCTGAGGGTTGATACCCAGCTTTTTCTCAATAGCAGTAAGATAATTAAGCTGGTGTTCTCTGGCTCGCAGATCGGATTCTTCGACTCGAGAGGTCAGATGCTCACGAAGCCTGTCGAGCCGTATATCTCCTTTCTCCGGATCCACCAGCGTTATGTCGTCCGTGAGGATCTTAACCATCTCGTCCAGCTGGTATTCTGATATATCATCACCGTTAAACTTTGAACGAACTGTTTCAAGTCTTGCTTCTTTGCCAGCATATTTGTCGATTTCGAGGTGGAATATTTCTTCCAGTGCTTCCAGTATGTTCAGAGCCTCTTCCTCTGACCTTTTTTCGGCTTCCGTGATGTATGTCTTTATGTCATCAGAAATAGCCTCGCGCCGGAGATAAACGTCTTCTTCTCCACCGGGGAGAGTCATCTCCATGGCATTTTCCACGGCACTCAGTTTCTCAATTACTTCAGGCTTGGCTTTGGGATGGCCCGGAGTTCTGACGTCTTCCAGTTCTTGTTCCAGTTCTGCAAGTCTGGAGAGCTTCTCGTAGACGGTTGACTCCAGAGTGACGGGGTCTTCCTCATTCAGCTTAATACCAAGAACCGCTTCTAAAGCGCCTTTTCTGGCCTCGGTGTAAGAATTCTCTGCATCCTGTCGATCAGCCTCAACTTTATGATGCAGCCGTTCCGGATGGTCTTCCAGTGCCGAAAGTCTTTGAATCAGGTACTGTTTTGAATTCTCCATCATCTTGATTTTTTTAAGCAGGCTTTCTTGCTGTTCATCAATATCTGCATCGCTATCAAAATTCTGAATGTTCAGATGTGCGGCAATGGTTGCATAGCGAGGTTTGATTTCAGCGACTACTTTCGAATCTTTTCTGATGTTCTGCTGCAGAAAGCGTTCTCGATCTATCTGAGCTGCCTGCTGTTTCAGGTGCAGCTGAACAGTCTGGAAACGGGCTTCCAGATTTTTATCGTCAACCGGGAAAAGGCCGAGCTGTATTTCAATGTCTGTCAGCCTGTTTTTTACGACATCATCGGTTACTTCTATCTGCAGTTGCTTGAAGTATTGGGCGGCCTTGTGAATGGAATCAAAGCGGCTAATCAGATCGTTTTCATTGTCTGGAGTCAGTTTGAGCCCTTTTTCAATCTCCGCCATTTTTACTTTTAAAGCTTCAGCCCGCTGTTGTTCTGTTGCGGCAGCTGAACTCTCGATTTCGTTAATTTTCTCTCTGATGAGTCTGGCTTGCTCTTCTGATGGCGTGCTATCAATACCAAGCTCTTCTGCCAGCTGGATGTTATATTTGTCTATGTGTGCTGTTAATGTTATGTGATAGTCTTTTCTCTTATTCAGAGTTTGATCGACTTCCTTCCGAAGATCTGTCAACTGTTTTTTCTGTATTTCCAGCCCCTGCTGATGCTCAAGATGTTTCTGAATGGCCTGGTGACGGGCCTTCAGGTCATCTTTGTTAATCGGCATCAGCCCGAGTTGATCTTCTATAACAGCCAGCGCTTCTTCTTCGGCGAGTTCTGCCCGTTGCTCCATATACTCTTGAATAAACGCAAAGCGGGAACCCAGATCGCTTTCATCGTCCGGAGTAATTCCTAACACGCTTTCAATCGCCGCCAGTTTTGCCTCTGGAGCTTCTTCATAAGACTCTCCTGTTGCAGCGAATGTTGCGGCCACCGCCAGGTTCATTTTATGAATTTTTTTTATAATGAGTCTGATTTGTTCTTCGGATGGCTGGGTATTATCCCAGTTGTCAATACCCAGTTCTGCTGCCAGTTGAGTGTTGTAATTTTTTATGGCCTCTTCTCTGGCATGACTAACTTGTTGTTCCAGCTCTGGAATTCGTTTGACTTCCTGCTTAAGTTGATCTGAATGCTCTTGCAGCTGTTCAATCACTTCACGATTCTCTGCAAGCTGACTCTCAACTTTTTGCTTGAGTTGAACTGCATAGAGTTTTTCTTCCTCACTGATAGCGGCTTTCTCCGACAGGAGTTTCAGCTCGTTTGTAATCTGAGCCAGCTTACCCTCTAAGGCCATATGCTTTGTCAGCTTCATTTCCATCTGAACCATTTGGTTGGCGATGTCGCTCAAGACTCTGGAAGCAAACTCTTCGTTGTGAGCTAAAGCATCGAGCATTAATGAGTCGGCGGTGAGTAGATTACTCAAAATACCCTTAGCAAAACTCTTAATGATTAGATGGTGTCTTAGTGCGGGTTTGAAACTGAAGTGTCTGGCGAGTTGAATCTGCATCCAGGTTGGCGTGATGACAGACGAAGCAACTCTGACCTGTTCCATTGAGAATTCAAATTCATCTGCTGGAGCTGCTGCAGCAGCACTGGCCAATGCCTGCTGGAGATATTCGTAGTGTGAAAGCGCACGAAACGCCTGCAGATCTTCGTCTGTATACGTCACCGGTTGATCTTTGTCAGCTCCGGTAGAGTGCGTCGCTACAAGCTCCTCCAGCAGTGCCATCTGCCTGCATCGAATGGCGAACTGGTAGCTTCCGACCTTATGTTTATTGACCACTGTTGCTGGAGCGGGTTTGTTTGCCTCTGTTTCTACCCAGAGTTTATGGAGGTTTTCTACAAAAGCGACATCTTGCGGATTCAGCCTCTGGCCATGGAAAACAATCACTCCCTCCGAAGCTTCTGATACTTCCAGCTTCGGATAGCCCGCAGGCACAGGATAAACCTCTGTGTCATCTTCGGCCTTTACAACGTAGCCGACGGGTTTGCTGTGTGCCAGGAGTTCATTAAGAGCCTGCTGTTGTAAATCCTCTTCCAGAACATGAACCTGAATATAGGCAGAGGCGGCGGCTGCCAGGAGAGCATCGTCATTGACAAAGAGCGATTGCCCCAGACGATCCAGTTCAGGGGGCTGAACGCCCGAAGCGACAAGACGCATGAAGGTGCGCCCATTGACCTCAACTTTTTCTACTTCTATGGTGGCAAGGGCAACATAGTGATCACTTGAGCCGAGGTTTCCTGCTCTGTCGTTGGCGGCGTCCAGCACATCAGCCAGTTGTATGGGGGTGGCGATTTTTGTTGACGGTTCCAGTGATTTGATGCCATGCGATTGCCATCCTTTACGAATAACCTCAATTGAATCCTGATCGGTCATTCCGCCTCTGACTTCAATGAGCAGTTCGTTTTCTTCAAGGTTATGGGTGATCCTGAATACGCCCTCATTACCCGCCTTCAGGACTTTGGTGTATTTCCTGGCAACATTATTCTCGTCTGTCTCAAACTGATCAACACTGGAAACTGTGCAACGAGTATTATAAAAAATTTCTGAAAAGCTTATAGAAGGATAGAGAAGGTCCTCATTTACTGCAGGCTCATAAGGGTAGGTGGTTGTAATGGATTTGGGTATTGGCTGTTGGTCATCACCTGAAGTTGGCTGAACCCTGACCACACTCTGAGTGAACTCCACATGTCCATTGCCCAGAATATCGGCAGATTTTGTCTGCAGCTTGCGATCGGCCAGTGCCTGTGTGCCAGTGATGGAAGAGCAGATTGCAAAGGTCACAGCAAGGCTTAGTGCATTGGGGTGAGTATTTGTCATTCTAATACCTCAGAGCGGAGTACTTCTGATACTGCGAAAAGTGATTTCCATACCAGCCAAGGATGCAGATTCCGGTCAGTAGCTCATGGCTGTTAATCGCGTATGGCTGTTAATCGCTCATGGCTGTCAATCGCTCATGGCTGTCCCGGTAAGCGGTTGAGAGAATTTGTAAGTACCCAAAACTTTTAGCAGTTAAATGGAGAGCTGCAAGTTCAAGTGTCTAAATATCCAAATTCTGGCCAATGAGCAGGTAAAGATATGAGACCTGTTTCAGCTGTTTCAGAAGATCATTATTGGGAAGGTCTGATGGGAGCCAGTCACGGTTTGTTGTGTTCTCTGAGCAACGAACTGCGAAACAGGAACCTGTCAGGTGACTAACAGTAATCCCCGTCGTCTGGTGGGTGTCAAAAGGGAAAGTGTCAAAAGGGAAAGTGGGCTGAGGCGGTAGCCTCAGCCTAACTGGTGAGCCACTCAGAATCAGGCTGCGGCTGCGGTACTAATGTACTGACTCCTTAACTCTTCGATCTTCTGCAGATAGCCGTTGTATTCAGGGGAACCGTCGTGTGAATAGTTCAGGTTCTTGAGCAGGCCGGTCAGCTTGACGAAGTAGTCACGGGCAACTTCTTTATCCTTGAAGGCGTACTGCTGACTGATCAGGCTCACAACCAGCTCGAAGCAGGCCTGCTGGCGACTCAGTGGGCAACTGCTGTCGACGTCATCAAAGGCGTCCTGCTGGAGGTAAACCATATCCAGGAAGAAAGACTTCTGGAAAGTAACGTAATCTTCCAGAGTAATACCTTCTTCACCGGTCACCTGCATCATCTGGTTAATACTGTCACCTTTGACAAGCAGAGCCTGCATTGCCTTGACGGTATCGACCCAGTCAGGGGACAGGTTTTTGCTGTACCAATCGGACAACTGATCAAGATAACGGGACCAGGAGATCAGTGGATCTATGGCAGGGTAGAAACGCTTGTAGGCGCGGTCGTAAGACAGCCCCAGAAAAGTTTTGACCGTACTCAGAGTGGCCTGGGTGACAGGCTCCTCGAAGTTACCACCGGCAGGAGATACGGAGCCTACCAGAGTCAGGGAACCTTCGTTTCCTTCTTCGTTACGAATCACACCACAACGCTCGTATACACCTTTAATGGCGGAGTCCATGTAAGCAGGGAAGCCTTCTTCACCCGGAATTTCTTCCAGACGGTTGGAGGTCTCACGCATGGCCTGGGCCCAGCGGGAAGTTGAGTCTGCCAGAGCGAGGACGTTGTATCCCATCTGACGATAGTACTCACCCAGTGTCAGACCCGTGTAGATAGAAGCCTCACGGGCAGCTACCGGCATGGATGAGGTATTACAGATGATGACGGTGCGGTCGATGAGAGAGCCGCCTGTTGTTGGATCTTGCAGGTGCGGGAATTCTTCAATGGTTTCCACCACCTCACCGGCACGTTCACCACAGGCTGTTACAATGACGATGTCGGCATCGCAGTAACGGGAGAAAGAGTGCTGGAGTACCGTTTTTCCGGAACCGAATGGACCGGGGATACAACCGGTGCCACCACGGGCAATGGGGAAGAAAGTGTCCACGATTCTCTGGGTGGTGACCAGGGGAGTATCAGGATACTGACGTTCAGTTTTACCTTTTCTGGACAGGGTTTCAGAAATGGAGTGACGCACTGGCCACTTTTGAACCATGGTCAGGGCAACCTCGTCTCCCATCTGATTGCGCACTTTGGCAACAACGGTATCAACGCTGAAGGAGCCTTCCTGAATCCAGATCACTTCCACTTCACCTTCGGTGTTGAAAGGAATCATGATTTTGTGGGTAAAGCGACCTTCCGGGACCGTACCAAAGGTTTCACCCGCGTGAAGTTTGTCGCCAATCTTGGCCACAGCTGTGAATGCCCATGTCTGACTGCGATCAAGCGCATCAATCTGAACACCACGCTGCAAGAACTTGCCGTGCAGAGACGCCAGTCTTTCCAGAGGGTTCTGCAGACCATCGTAGATCATGGAAAGAATGCCGGGACCCAGTTCCAGTGAGAGCAGCTGCCCCGTTTGGATGATAGCATCACCTACCGCGACACCCCGGGTGTCTTCGTAAACCTGAATATCTGCGATATCACCGCGAACCCTCAGGACTTCCGCCATCAGTTGCTCTTCAACCTGTTCATTGGAACGACGGCCGGGCATCACATAGACGACTTCGTTTTTGGTCAGTGGCTTACTGCCCAGACTCTTGATGGTGATGATATCACCCATTACGGCAACGACTTGGGCAGAGGCTCCGTGGGCCAGTGCCTGCTGTTCCGGTTCTGTGTTTGTCTGTTCACTCATTGGCGTTTTCCAAAAGCTGTTTACTGCTTGCCATGACGATAGAGTCCTCAGGCATCAGAGGGATGCTGTATCTTTTCATGGCTGCTTATATCAGGCTGTCCCCCAGGTACTGGTTCCAGATAGTGGGTGGACAAATTCGCCCAGCGCCAGGTCGGTCAATTCGTTAAAACGTTCCACTGCCTGGTCACCGTCGTAGGCTGTCCAGCGGGCGACCAGGTTCCAGCGCAGAAGATAGATCACAACCGCTTCAAAGTCGAAGCTGTGTTGTCTGCCAGCGTCGTCCAGTCGGCGCCACACGGCTTCCAGCAGGGTTTTCTCCAGTGTCAGATAGTCCTGCTTGTTCAGGCAATCAATAGCCTGTGGAATCCATGGGAAGGCATGCTGAAGGCCCAGTGTCGGGTTGCTCCAGTTGCGACGAATGTAAGCATAGCGGGTACCGAAGCTCCACTGGGGATCGCCCGGTGCCTGCTTGCCCTGCATTTTACGACGCAGTGCTGCCATGACCGTTCTCATGTCCAGCCGCCAGTTGATCAGATCACGCAGAGTCTGGCTGGGAAGTTCTCCATGCAGACGGGCAGCCAGCTTGATCAGGGCTGCCTCGTCTACATCTTCACCCAGGTGGCTCCAGTGCATAAGCTGCTCGACCTTGATCAGGGTATCCTTGTCTTCCTGATTCAACATGGAGAGGCGTCGATCCAGTTGCAGACGGGAGATCGGAGTGATCTTGCTGTCAAACAGTGAATCGATGTGAGGCAGCGAAGTCACCAGGGTGTAATAGGCGTTTTCTGCCATTTCATGCTCCCAAAAAGTCCGGCGTTTTCAGTCTTGACTGTCAACTTCCGACTCTTAACTCATTATTTGACGATACCTTCCAGCAGCGCCCGGAAACGAGGCTGTAGGTGCCTCAGTAAGACAGCAGTGACGGTTTGGTCACTCAGTTCTACTTCGATCTCCTTGTCCTGAAGACGGAATTTGATACCGCTCTGACTGGTCTTGCCTACCGAGAAAGTCACCCCCTCCTGAAGCATTTCAGCAGCCTGACCAGTGACGAAGTCCAACAGAGGACCTTTTTTAACCAGGTCCGGGTTTTTGCGCAGCTCATCAAGACCAATGACCTTGCGAGGCAGGACCACTTCCAGGTTTTTCTCGCCATGCAGGTTATTTTCGCCCGCCACTTCAAGAATCATCTGCTTGAGCACTTCTTCTTTCTCGAGGGAGCCGCTGACCAGGGCGCTGATCTGTCCGGAGAATTTTTCCAACAGGTAATCTTTCAGCTCCAGAACGGCATTACGCTCCGCGAGTTGCAGGGCTTCCTGACCGGATTGGGTGATAAAGTCCGCCTCTTCACGGGCTTTGCTGACAATCATGTCGGCTTTCGCCTGAGCTTCCCGGACCAGCTCGGCGGCATGGCTCTGGGCCTCGCTGACAATCCGGTCAGCCCGCTCACGACCGTCCTGTACGCCCTGATTGCGCAGTTTTTCGATCAGCTCCTGGACGCCAACAGAGACGTTCTGGCCGCCAGGATTCATTGCTGCTGTCATAATTTATTCCTCTGGTTAACAGTCCACCGTCTATTGTTCACAGTCTTCTGATCAGGCCGTGATCTGCTGACCCAGCACCAGAGCAAATACGAATGCGAATACCGAAAAGCCCTCAACAATTGCAGCAGGCGCAATGGAAAGGCCAAAGACTTCCGGTTTGTTCTTGGAGGCATTGATACAAGCGGCAACTGCCTGACCCTGGTAGATAGCAGAGTACATCAGGGCAATACCGGTCAGCAGACCAATACCCAGCAGGCCCGGGGCGCTGTTATCGGAAACACCGATACCGCTGAGGGTGAACATGATTACAATGCCGTATATAACCTGTGATGAAGGCATTGCCGACAGGCCGATAAATTTACCGTAGCCACTTTCAACATCCAGCATGGCACCACAGGCCGCCTGACCAGCGACTGAACAGCCAATGGCTGAACCCACTGCCCCCAGTGCAACCGGTGCAAATACGCCTATCCAGCCCAGGGCCAAGATCAGATTTTCCATGTTTAATCCTCTTGTTTTCTAAAAGATTTGAATGGGTAGCCCTCGTCGGACAGTCCCCAGTTAACGAATTCAATCACGTTGAGACGCATGCCATGTACGACACCGCTCATGATGCAAAGGGAAAAGTTGAGTATGTGTCCCAGCAGCAGAATCAGGCCGCTGAACAGCACGCCAATGACCGGACTGGAATCCAGGGCGTCCATAGCCAGGGTGTTGAAGGTCATTGCCAGGGAGGCACCGGAAAGACCCAAGGCAAACAGACGCATGTAACTCAGCACGTCACCGAAAGCGGAGGTGATGTTATAAATACCTTTCAGGCCGTCCAGACCTCTGAGGCAAAGACTGCCGATGGAGCGAACCGGACGGGTGCTGGTAAACAGGAACACCAGTAAAGCACCTGTGATCAGCCCGGCAGGTCCAACCTTGTCGGCAAAAACAGTCGGCAGAGTACCAGTCGTGCCCAGCCACATTGACAAACCCGAGGCCATAATAATTGCCCAGCCAACCGGGGCGAGCGCATGACTGCTACCCCGGTTGACCACTGCCGTCATGATGTTGGCAATGATCAAATGTGTCACACCGACAAAGACCGACAGTTTCATCATGGCACTGTAGTTGTTCAGGTTGATGACGGCCAGATGACCGAGAATCCCCCCCGATTCTGGTGCCACACCAAAGTAACTGCCAATCAGAACACCCCAGACAACGCCGGCCGCTGACATGAAGTAAGCCAGATTCATCAGGCGTGAACCGGCCTCGGTTTTTTTCAGGTTCTTGCGGAACATGAACACGATGCCACCAAACAGCAGGCTGTACATGGCGTCACTCATGATCATGGCGAAGAACAGTGAAAACGAGTAAAAGACCAGATTGCCCGGGTCCCAGGTACGATAGTTGGGTGTCTGGAAGAAGCCCAATGCATCTGAGCCACCGCCAATGCTGTCGGATTTTGCCAGCAGGGTAGGCGGATTGTCTTCTTCAGAGGGCTCCTCGAAGATCGCCGCAACGCCGTTTTCCAGACAAAAAGCCTCCACCGCTTTTTTCTCCGATACCGCTACCCAGCCCTGAACCAGGAAGAAAGTTCCCTCATCCTGAGTGCCACTGCTGGCTTCTTCCAGGGCAGCCTGGTCCAATCTGGCTGCCACCGTCTGACCCAGCAGATAGTGCCAGCGGGTCAGAGCTTCACGCTCTGCCAGCAGTTCTTCCAGCAGATGCTCAGACTCTTCCAGTTCCGTTTCAAGTCTGGAAAGAGGCACCATACCTACATGGGAGCGTGGTACTGGCAGCAGGTCTTCTGCCGGTTCACTGGTAGAAATGACAATCACATAGGCCTGGCGATGGTCCCTGTGAATTTCCTCCCAGGGCAGGTCATCTTCCTTCAGGACTTCGGAGAGAGCCTCCATTTCACCCAAAGGAACGACATAAAACCAGAAGCGCTGGCCATTCAGGTCGGACAGGCTGGGCAAGCTGAACTCTCCCCACTGACGAACTTCACGGATTCGCTCAACCAGTTTGTCACGGGCATCGGACACTTCCCGAACAGAGGTCTTGTTGTCCAGAACCTCGGCAACGACCTGATCAATGCAGACATGGTTTTTGTCTTTGAGCTGTCGACGTGTTCGTGGTGAGCGCTCCAGCCAGGCTATAGCTTCACTGGCCTGTGCCGGTTGCATGCGCAGGCTCTGATCCACGTTGTTATCGGACAGTGGAATCAGGTGCATGCATCCCAGAGTCTGGAGTCCCTGAAGAATCCGGCTTTTGTCTTCTCCGGGCCCGTATAGGGTAATTTTATTCAGCCGTTTAATGGCCATTGACGTCTGCCTCCAGTGATTCCAGTTCACGGGCTCTGGCCAACCTGGCTTCCTGAGCCAGCACTTTACCCTTGGAGAGCTTGGCGTTCATGACGTTGGCACGATCCTGGTCAGACAGGTAGATCTGGATTTTCTGGATACTCTTGCGGGTTTGCGGAATCAGTACCTTGGAAAACAGATTTACCCTTTGGGATGTTGTCCGGGTGGCCTTGTCCAGCTCTTTATGACGCAGCTCGCGCACCTGGTACTCAATGCGCAGACGCACCATCTGCTGAAGCAGTTCAACCAGAAAGTCGACCCAGACCGGCTTGGCCAGGTCACTGTAGGCTTTCAGGCTAATGGCGATGTTCTCTACCCTGGGTACTGCTGTACCCACGATATTCTCATCGATCAATGTGACTCTGGTTACCTTGACCAATCCTTCCAGAGGCACGTCTTCCCGGGCCAGCATCGGGAGCTGTTCCCTGACCAGACGCTCAACGTCCGCCAGATGAGACCGGGTTTCTGCCAGCGCCTCTTCAGCCTTTTTCCGTTCAACCATCAACTGTTGGCGCTTCAATTCCAGTGCCGGCAGATAACGGTTGTAGGTTTTGAGGCTGCGTTTTTCTTTGTTCAGCGAGCTTTTATTGAGGGCTACCTTGGCCATGGTTTAAGCCTCTGTCGCAGCTGTTTCCGAGCCAGACTTTTCAGTGGCCCCGGCGGATTCTCTGGCTTCGTCAAGACCAGGCCAGTACTTGTCCAGCAGGCTCTGTTTGAGCAGGGTTTCTTCGGGTTCAAAACATTCAGCCAGTGTCTGCCAGCAAAGATCCAGGGCTTCTTCCAGACCCATCCGGGCTTCAAGAACCATGAAGCGACTTTTGAATTTTTCACCGAAGGCGATCGCTTTCAGGTCGTAGCTGGACAATTCAAAGGCCATGGCCTGTTTCTGCTGGGCATTCACAGAGTCGGAGTAGAAACGGATCATGGTGTTCATGATGTGAGCATGGTCGTCGCGGGTTTCTTTGCCCTGAATCATCTGTTTCAAACGGGACAGAGAACCGAATGGATCAATGACGCCATTGTGCAGGTAGAACTGACCTTCGGTGATGTAACCGGTGTTATCCGGCACCGGGTGAGTGACATCGTTGCCCGGCATGGTGGTTACCGCGAGGATGGTGACAGAGCCTGCACCCTTGTAATCACAGGCTTTTTCATAACGCTTGGCCAGCTGGGAGTAGAGGTCACCCATGTAACCCCGGTTAGCCGGGATCTTGTCCATTGCTACGCCGATCTCTTTCATGGCGTCAGCGTAGGAGGTCATGTCGGTTAGCAGAACCAGAACCTTCTTGCTTTCGTTCACGGCAAAGTGCTCTGCCACTGCCAGCGCCATATCAGGCGTCAGAAGACGTTCAACGGTCGGATCAGAGGCCTGGTTGGTAAACATGACGGTACGGGAAGATACACCGGCTTCTTCAAAGGTTGTACGGAAGAAGTGGTAATCGTCGAAGATCAGGCCCATGCCAGCAAACACGACCACGTCAGCTTCAGCCTGAATGGCAATACGGGCGAGGAACCGGTTGTAAGGTTCACCGGCCACCGAGAAAATGGGGATCTTCTGTGATTCAACCAGGGTGTTGAATACGTCAATCATTGGAACATTGGTTCGTACCATTCTTGACGCCAGTACACGACGGACTGGGTTTACCGACGGGCCGTCAATTTCAACCTTGGGGTCTTGCTCCAGAGCCGGACCACCATCAATAGGTTCACCGGCACCGTTAAAAATGCGGCCCAGGATGTTGGGAGAATAGGTGGCCTTCATAGGCTCGCCCAGGAAGCAGACGGAGGCATCAGTAGAGAGACCCTTGGTGCCGGCAAATACCTGCAGGGAAACTTCTTCGTGATCAATCTTGATGATCTGGGCCAGGGAATAAACCTGTCCGTTTTGTTCGATCATCGCCAGATCGCCATAGCTGGCCCGGGAATTGCCTGCCGTCAGGTTAGGCACTTGAACGCGAATCAAGTCACCAACAATGCTGAGAATGTTGGTGTATCGCAATAGACTCTGGGGCATTTCTGCTCCTCTATACGGCTTGGGAACTGAAAAATCAGGACGATTGACCGGAAAGCCGGAACTTAATCACCATGTGCCTCTCTTAACCTAAAAAAAGAAACTCATGGTCATGGCGGTTCAGGTCAGGATCAAAGGGCCTCTGGTTAATCATAAGTTATCTGTCGCCTATAAACTTGAGGGGCCGACGATCAGATACTACCGGGCTGCAGAAGGTTTTGGAGTGATAGCTCCGCAGTCTCTGCAGCAGCCGGGTTGCATTGCAAAATTTACTCAATAGTAGACAATTCCGGACGTTTCAGTCTCGAGACTTTGTCAGGTTCACTCTTGGCACAATAAATATCTCTCTTCGATTACCGTCGTTTTGCTCTGACCGGTCAGGCTCCTAGGAGCCTGACCGAGAATAGACTGCCCTACTGCGGCGGCAGCAAATTGGTCTGAAAATCCGCTTTTGTTCGTCAAATAGCTCGCTATTCTCCTTACAAAACCGAATTTTCATCCTCAATTTTCTGCCGTCCTCGCTACGGGCGCTATTCTCGGTCAGGCTCCTAGTGTAGCCACCATAACGGCCTTGATGGTGTGCATACGGTTTTCTGCCTGATCAAAAACGATGGAGTGTTCAGACTCAAAAACATCTTCCGTTACTTCCAGGCCCGACATGCCGTATTTACTGGCAATCTCAAGGCCAATAGTCGTTTCATCGTTATGAAAAGCAGGCAGGCAATGCAGGAATCGGGCGTCAGGATTGCCCGTTTTTTCAAGCATAGAGGCATTTACCTGATAGGGCGTCATCAGACGTACACGCTCATCCCAGGCCGCTACCGGTTCACCCATGGAGACCCAGACATCGGTATAGATAAAGTCACATTCATGCACCGCTTCTTCTACGGACTGTGTGACGGTGATTCTGGCTCCTGATTTTTCTGCTAATGACTGGCAGCGTTCGAGCAGTTCCTGGGCAGGGGTATAACCTTCTGGTGCGGCAATTCTGAAGTCAACGC
Source organism: Endozoicomonas sp. ALC020 (assembly GCF_049275935.1). Taxonomy (NCBI): domain Bacteria; kingdom Pseudomonadati; phylum Pseudomonadota; class Gammaproteobacteria; order Oceanospirillales; family Endozoicomonadaceae; genus Endozoicomonas; species Endozoicomonas sp. ALC020. Next base: position 6,717,401 of record NZ_CP184830.1, on the reverse strand, counting down.
CCATTTTGGCACAACCTACCAGAAGTGAGTTCGCCACATTATTCCGGCCATCGCCTGCATAACAAAGCTTAAGTTTGTTCAGGGGGCGCCCTTTGCCATGTTCCAGCATGGTCAGAAAATCTGCCAGAATCTGAGTCGGGTGCCAGTCATCGGTCAGGCCATTCCAAACCGGGACGCCTGAGTATTCTGCCAGTTCTTCAACATGCTGCTGGGAGTGGCCACGAAACTCAATGCCGTCGTACATTCTTCCCAGAACCCTGGCAGTGTCTTTCACAGATTCTTTACTGCCCATCTGTGAGCCACCGGAAATGTAAGTCACATTGGCACCCTGATCAAAGCTGGCTACTTCAAAGGCACAGCGGGTTCGGGTGGACGCTTTTTCAAAAATCAATGCGATGTTGCGACCCTCAAGAAAACGGGGCTCGTTACCGCTTTTTTTGGCCTGCTTCAGCTGCGCTGACAGATCGAGCAGTGAAGCAATATCCTCTTTAGTGAAATCAAGCAGTTTCAGGAAATGGTGGTTGGGCAGTCTGAAATCCATCGTTTTACTCTTGCTTTTTGGTAGGCGCATGGTTACATGCTAAATGCACTGGTCGTATCTTCCGGTGGCACTCCAGACGTAAAGGTACACGATTCCGGGAGGCAATAGAGTATATGCGCAAAAACCGGATGACACTACGTAGAATTACTATTAATGTTGCTGCTCAAAGTAGATAAGGCTCTCGTAATCAGTAAGTACTTACGTTATGTTTTTCATCTAAAGGATTAAAACCCAAGAGCTTCTATTTCTTCACGAGCAATATTGCGCACCACAAAATGCAAACTACCGCTATGTGCTAAAGAGTAGGAGGTCGTTATTTCCGCGAAGGAGGCTGTCGCAAAGGCGGGAATCATTCAGCTCGAGTTAACAAGCTTGCAGTCATACCTGCTGGCGAGTAAACACTCACTCTTTTATATCAAGGTTCGTTACGAAATTGTCCCCTTCAGAGATCGTGTCGTCACCAGAATATACGCAACTAAACCCTCAGTTCTTCAGGCTTTTTTCAGTCTTGGTTACTCTTTGGAAGCTCGTACCTTGTCAAGGGCATCAAATTCGATGCATCGCCAGTATCCGTTTTTTTCTGTCGGTACACGGAAGGGGTCGACAGATCGTGCTCTTGAGAACCATTTATTCCATTCTTGATCACTGGCCCCCATCATCCTGAGACAATGGGCTTTTTGCGAATAAGCTCCAGCATTTGGAGGGTAATTTTTTATGACGGATTCCACAAACTCAAGCGCCTTGTTAAGGTTATCTTTTCCTGCCGCCGCGCCATCTTTGCTTATCTGCTTACAAGCCAGAGCATAATAGTGGATCGAGGTCGCCAGCAATGTGTTGGCACTTTTCGGATACCCGGCAATCATTTCCATAAACCCTACTTGCCCAATGAATAATTTAAACAGTGCCGATTCACATTCATCCGAACGATATCTTGTATAGCAATGCTGAAGCAGTCTTATAGCCGGTTCCGTTTTGCCAGCCGTTTGCCAGAGTCGCGCCAGAGCCAGGTCAATGTCATGATGCCCGGAAGGTTGCCACAGGCTCTCTTCACTATTATCGGGGTGTTTGCCAGTCATGTTCAGCAGCAGTCTTTCAGCCAGTTCATATTTGCCAAGCGACTGCCAGAGTCGCACCAGAGCCAGGTCAATTTCATAATGCCCAAAGGGCTTGCAAAGGACTTCTTCACCGGCATCAGGGTGCTTGCCAGTCATGTTCAGCAGCAGCCTTTCAGCCCACGCAAATTTGCTTCTTCCCTGCCAGTGTCGTACCAGAGTCAGGTCAATTTCGTGGTGCCCGCAGGGCAGGCACAGAGACAGCTCACTGGCATTGGGGTGCTTGCCGCTCATATTCAGCAGCAGTCTTTCAGCCAGTTCATGCTTCTCCATTACCTGCCAGTGTCGCACCAGAGTCAGGTCAGTGTCATAATTCCCACAGAGCTTGCAGAGGGCCTCGACACTGGCATCAGGATGCTTGCCACTCATGTTCAGCAGGAGTCTTTCAGTCATTTTATATTTGCCCATCAGCTGCCAGTGCCGCGCCAGACAGAGGTTGACATCATGATAAGCACAGGGCTTACACAGGGCATCCTCGGTGTCATCGGGGCGTTTGTTGCTCATGTTTAACAGCAGCTTTTCAGTCAATTGATGTTTGCCCATTATCTGCCAGTGTCGCGACAGGCAAAGGTTAATGTCATGGTGCTCACAGGGAGTACAAAGGATTTCCTCAGAGGCATTGAGGGGCTTGCCACTCATTTGCAGCAGCAGACTTTCAGCCGGTTTATGCTCACCCTTACACTGCCAGAGTCTTACCAGAGAAATATTGACGGTATGAAGGTATTTACTTAGTTTCTTTATGGTGCGAGGAAACGTCGATAACCGCAGCTTTTCAGTCAGCTCTGACTTTAAGTTCTGAAGTAGCGGTTCAACCAGCTCATATTTGTACAACAGCTGCCACTGCCTGGTCAGGCAAATATCAACTTCGTAATTGCGGGAAGGTTTGCACAGCGTCTGCACATTAGCATTGGGCTTTTTGTTACTGAGAGCTAAAAGTCGTGCTTCAGCGTGGAGGTTTCTTCCAAGTAGCTGTTCACAGCGGCTCAGGGTTAGATCAAGGTTATGAATGGTTGACGCCCCGTACTCAGTGAAGGTTCCGGTCAATCTGAGTTCTTCCAGAAGATAACAGGCCTCTTTCAGCTTTTCGTAGGTTTGTTCTTTCAACGATCTTGCAAGCCCTATGACTGAGCTTTGGTAGTGGAATTCACCCAGTACGGCCCTGCCATTTTGTATGATCCTTCGGAACATTCTTTCAACATTGATAAAATTTTTTTCTTTTATTAGTTCATCGAAAGCGCTATCGATCTGTTTTTGAATAGCTTCAGGACAACGGGCATTCGCCCTTGTTTGAAACTCCCGGGGAAAGCGCGATTGGAATACAGTTGTTTGCCGGTTCCTGATATTGGAGGGTCTGTTCCAATGTTCCCAGGCACACTGAGCAGGTTGATTAAACACTAAAGCTTTCGGGTCTATGGCAGATGGACGCTTTGTTGCATTATGGTCAGAACCTGAGGCACGATGCTGTAAAGGTTGCGATATTGTTCCGGTCGCAGCGCTGATTGTTGGTGGTAATCCGTAATTCATAGCAATCTAATCTCTCTGGCTATGCCTCTGAATCTGATGGGCATAAAGGTTCATGTTTATTTGCTTGCTCTGTGGGGCTTAACATTTTCTGAAGAGCAGCAGATTCGCAGCTTCGCCAGGACGAATTTTTATTCTTATATGTCCGGCTGGAGTCAAGTAAGTTGGCTTTATTGAAACTGGCTCGCCATACCTCCTCACTGGCGCCCATCATTCTGAGACAGTGGGCTTTTTGTGAATGAGCGCTTGCATTCAGGGGGTACTTCTCCAAAGTTGATTCCACATATTGAAGAGCTTTATTGAGATTATCCTTTCCTGATTTCAGGTCATCATTGATGATCTGTTCACAAGCCAGATTGAAATGATGGATCGAGGTAACCAGCAATGTGTTGGCACTTTCAGGATAATGGCTAATCATCTCCATAAATCCTGTTTGCCCGGCGTACAGACATAACAGAGATAATTGAAATTCATCCGAATGATAAAATTTGCTGCAACGCCAGAGCAGTCTTTCAGCCAGTTCATTTTTGCCCGTCACCTGCCAGATGCATGCCAGGGCCAGGTCAATGTCATGTTGCCCAGAGGGCTTGCACAGGATGTCTTCACTGTCATGGGGGTCCCTGCCACTGATGTTCAGCAGCAGCTTTTCAGTCAGTGTATGTTTGCCTATTACCTCCCAGTGTCTTGCCAGAGCGAGGTCAGTGTTATGATGCGCACAAGGTTTGCAGAGGTTTTCTTCACTGTCATCGGGATGCTTGTTGCTCATGTTCAGCAGCAACTTTCCGGTCATTTCATGTTTGTCCATCTCTTGCCAGAGTATTGCCAGAGCCAAATTAATCTCATGCTGTGGACAGGGCTTACACAGGCTTTCTTCGCTGCCATCAGGGTGCTTGCCACTCATGTTCAGCAGCAGTCTTTCAGTGCGTTCAGATTTGCCCATCATCTGCCAGACGCGCGCCAGAGCCAGGTCAATGTCACGATGCTCAGAGGGGCTGCACAGTACCTCCTCACTGGCATTGGGATGTTTAACAATCATGCTAAGCAGCAGGTTTTCAGCCCATTCATATTTACCCGTCAATTGCCAGTTTCGAGCCAGAGCCAGGTTTACGGTATGGAGATAGCTGTGCCGTTTTTGTGAAGTGACAGCGGACCGGTTTGAATGCAGCTCTGTAAACAGTGCTTTTCCCATGTTCATCAGAAGTGCTTCAGTCAGCGTGTTTTTTTTCATCAACTGCCACAGTCGGGCATTAGTAATATCTGCGTCAAAATTGCCAGAAGGCGTGCACAGTGCCTGAACATCGGCATCGGACTTCAGGTTCCTCAGCGCTATAAGTCGTGTTTCAGCTTCAAGGTATTTTCCCAGTACCTGTTCACATCGGCTCAGGGTCAGATCAAGGTGATGGATGGTCGAAGCCCTGAACTCGGTAAACGATCCAGTCAACCTGAGTTTTTCCAGAAGAGAGCAGGCTTCCAGCTGTTTTTTTCGGGTTTGCTCTTTTAGCGACCTTGCAAGCCCTATGGTAGCGTTCTGGTAGTCAAATGTACTTAGTATCTGCTGGTTTTCGTTTAAAATGTTCCGGAATGCTGTTTCTGCATCGATGAATTTTCGTTTTGTCAGTTCTTTGAATGCATCATTGATTCTGCCTTTAATATCCGCAGAGTCTTTTGGCTCCGTCCATTGCGAAAGTGTCTGGGGTATAAGCGTTTGGCATGCCGCTGCCTGTCGGTCTTTAATGTCTGAAAGTTTGACCGAATGCTCATGAACACGCTGAGCATGCGGAATAAATACTGAAGCTTCAGGGTTTAAGGTGTATTTGCTTTTTGTTGTCGAACGGGTTGTTGTCGAACAGGTTGTTGTCGAACTGGCGGCAGCAGCCGAACCAACGGCAGCGCTCGAATGGGCTGCGTTGCTCCTGACTGGCGGTAATCCGTAACTCATAGCAATCAAACTCTGCTGAAAAACTATGCTCTTGGACAGTTAATGGAGATAAAAGTTCATCTTGATCCATTCAGTCTGTGAGGTCCCTTATCTTCTGGAGGGCAGCTGATTCCATGATTCGCCAGCAGTCGTTTTTGTCCTTCACTGCACGAAAGGGTTCAAGGAATGTTGATTTTAGGAACAGCTCCCGCCATACAGGCTCTGCTGCACCCATCATTCTCAGGCAGTGTGCTTTTTGCGAAAAAGCGCCTGCACTCGGAGGGTACTTCTCCAATGCTGATTCAACAAGCGCAAGAGCCTTGTTAAGGTTATCGTCTCCTGACTTCGGGCCATCCTTTATTATTTGCCGACAAGCCAGATTGAAATAGTGTAAGGAAGCTGCCAGCAGTTTATTGGCGCTGTCCGGATACAGGGCCATCCTTTCTATAAACACTGATTGTCCAATCGATAAACACAACAGTGCTGATGCACATTCATCCGAACGATACAAGGCGAAGCAACGACTAAGCAGTTTTTCTGCTGACTCATAGTTGCCAGCCTTTTGCCAGGTTCGAGCCAGGGCCAGGTCGAGCTCTTGATTCCCGGAAGGTCTGAACAAGTTGTCCTCACTGTCATTGATGGACTTGCCACTCATACTCAGCAGCAGTCTTTCACTCCGTTCATGATTACCCGTGACTTGCCAGAGTATTGCCAGCGCCAGATCAATAGCATTTCTGCCAGTGGTCTTGCACAGATTCTCCTCACTGTCGGCGGGGCACTTACCACTCATGTTCAGCAGCAGTTTTTCAGCCAGTCCTTGTTTGCCGATCAGCTGCCAGTGTCGCACCAGAGTCAGATCAATATTACAATGCCCACTGGGCTGGCACAGGGTCTCCTCGTCGTCACCGGGATTCATGCCAGTCATGTTTAGCAGCAGTCTTTCAGCTCGTTCATGTTGGCCTGATATCTGCCAGTGTCGCACCAGAGCCATGTCAGTGTAATAATTCCCACAAGGCTTGCACAGGATCTCTTCACTGTTATCGAGACGCTTGCCACTCATCTTCAGCAGCAGCCTTTCAGTCCGTTTATCTTGGCTCATTATCTGCCAGAGTCGTGCCAGAGCCAGATAAAAATCATATTTTCCAGAGGGCTTTAACGGGATATCCTCACCGTTATCAGGGTGCTTGCCAATCAGGTTCAGCAGCAGTCTTTCAGCCCGTTCGTATTGACCCATCAATTCCCAGAGTAGTGCCAGAGCCAGATCAATATCATTTTTTCCAGAGGGCCTGCAGAGGATCTCCTCACTGTCATCGGGGTGCTTGCGAGTCATGCACAGCAGCATGCTTTCAGCCCATTTGTATTTGCCCATTACCTGCCAGTGTCTTGCCAGAGCGAGATTTACGGTATGAAGGTTTCTACGCAGTGCCTTGACAGTGGGAGCTGGTGAGGTCAATTGCAACCGGGACATCAGCTTTGCTCTCAGTTTTATCAGCAGTGTTTCAGCCAGTGTGTGCTTTTCCATAAGCTGCCATAGTCGTTCATTAGCAATATCAGCGTCAAAATTGTCAGAAGGTTCACACAGGGACAGCTCATCGGCATCAGGCTTTTTGTTTCTCAGTCTCGAAAGTCGTTTTTCAGCATCAATGTACTGTCCCAGCGCCTCTTCACATCGGCTCAGGGTCAGGTCAAGGTTATGAATGGTCGAGGCCCCGAAGTCATTGAGCGGTGCTTTCGACCTGAGTTCTTCCAGACAAGAGCAGGCCTCTTTCTGTTTTGAGTAGGTTTGCTCTTTTAGAGACCTTGCAAGTCCAATGACTAAGTTCTGGTGCTCGAATGTACTTAAGCTGCTCTCGTTTTTGTCCAGGATGAGCCGGAAAGCTGCTTCTGCATCTATGAATTTTTTATTTGTCAGTGCTTCGAAAGCCTTGTTGATCGCTTCTGTAATGGCATCAGGACAGGAAACATTCGTCCTTTGCTGAAATGTCCGGGAAGCAAAGGTTTCATCTGCAGTGACCCGCCTGCCAGAAATAGTTGGGAGCCTGTTGGAACGATCATCAATACGTTGAACGCGTTCAGCACGTGGAATGAACACTGGAGCTTCAGGGTTAAGGTTAGAGGTATGCTCTGAACCTGTCGCACGATTCTGTGACGGTTGTGATGTCGTATTGCTTGTGGCGCTGGCTGTTGCTGTAAATCCGTAACTCATGGCAATCAAAACTTCCGGGAAAACTAGGCTCTTGGACAGTTAACGGATATTAAAGTTCCTTGTGATCCATTTGCGCTTTGAGCCCCTGCAGCTTCTGAAGAGCAGTAGCTTCGTTTCTTCGCCAAAATTCAGTTTTACGCACATGCCCACGGTTGATGGCGAGGGAAGTGGCTTTTTTGAAGTATTTCTTCCATTCCTCAACGGTGGCACCCATCATTCTGAGACAATGCGCTTTTTGTGAAAGACCGGCCGCACTGGTGGGGTACTTTTCCAGGAGTGATTCCACAGTCTCAAGGGCTTTACTCAGGTTTTTATTTCCTGACTCCGGTTCATCATTTGTTATCTGTCCACAAGCCAGAGTGAAATAATGGATTGAAGTGGCCAGCAATCTACTTTCACCTTCCGGATAGCGGCTAACCAGTTCCATAAATCCCGGTTGCTCGCAAGATGAGACCAGGAGTGTGAGCTGACACTCCTTGGATTGATATAACTCACTGCAATTTTTAATCAGCCTCTCTGCCAGCCAATGTTTGTCAATTATCTCCCAGACGCGAACCAGAGCCAGATCAATGTCATGACGTCCGCAAGGTTTGCAGAGAATGTCCTCACTGGCATCGGGATGCTTGCCACTCACCTTCAGCAGTAGCTTCTCAGCGAGATGATATTTTTTTGTTGTCTGCCAATATCTCACCAGGGCCAGATCGACAGCATCATGGCCAGAGGGTTGGCACAGAATATCCTCACTGGCATCGGGATGCTTGTTACTCATGTTCAGCAGCAGCTTTCCAGCCCGTTCGTGTTGGTCCGACTCCTGCCAGAGTATCACTAGGGACAGGTCAATCTCAGAGTGCCCGGAGGGTTTGCACAGAATTTCCTCAAGGTTATTGGGGTGTCTGCCACACATACTCAACAGCAGCCTTTCGGCCAATCTGTGTTTGCCCCCATGTTCCCAGTGATACGCCAGAGTTATGTCAATTTTGTAATGCCCACAAGCCTGGCAAAGGAGATATTCACTGGCTTTGGGGTCCTTGCCACTCAGGTTCAGTAGCAGTTTTTCAGTCAGATGATGTTTTCCTGTTACCTCCCAATTTCGTGCCTGAGTCAGATCAATATCAAGCTGTCCAGTGGGTCTGCACAGGGCGCTGTCACTGGCATTGGAGGGCTTGTTACTCATGTTCAATAGCAGTTTTTCAGCCAGGTGATTTTTGCCCGACACCACCCAGTGCACAGCCAGAGCCATGTTAATGTCATGATGCCTGCAGGGTTTGCACAGTATGTCCTCGCTTGCATTGAGGGGCTTACCGCTCATGTTCAGAAGCAGCTTTTCAACCAGTTGATATTTGCCCATTTCCTGCCAGACTATTGCCAGAGTCAGATTCACGTTGCGATTTTCACAAGGCTTGCAGAGCACCTCTACGCTGGCACCCGGGTGTTTGCCACTCATGTTCAGCAGCAGACCTTCAGCCTTTTCATAATGGCTTTTCCCCTGCCAGAGTCGCACCAGAGCAATTTTTACGATATGGAGGTATTTATCCAGTCTTTCGGTAGTTTCAGTGGAAGTTACAGTGGATTGTCTCAACTTCAGCTCAGTTATCAGCTGTTTTTCCATGTTCAGCAGGAGTGTTTCAGCCAGTGTGTGTTTTTTCATAAGCTGCCATAGTCGTGTACTGGCGATGTCAGCGTTAAAATTGTCAGAAGGCTTGCACAGGGTCTCCTCATCGGCATCCGGCTTGATGTTTCTCAATGCTGTAAGTCGTGCATCAGCATCAGCGTACTGTCGAAGTGCCTGTTCACAGAGACTCAGGGTCAGATCAAGATCAGGAATGGTCGAAGCCCCGTGCGCAGTGAACCTTCCCTTCAACCTGAGCTCTTTCAGAAGAGAGCAGGCTTCTTTCTGTTTTTCGTGGGTTTGCTCTTTGAGCGACCTTGCAAGTCCTATCGTCAGGTTTTTCCATTCGCGATCACTCAGTTTATTCTTGTCTTCCTTCAAGATGGTCCGAAATGCTTCTTCTGCATTGCTGAATTTTTGTTTGCTCAGCTCTTTAAAGGCGTCATTGATTTTTGCTCTTTTAACACTCTTGGGTGGTGTCGCACTATCGCTTTGCTGAAACGTTTGTAGTGAAGGGTTTTGGCTTGCCTTTGTTTGCCGGTCCCTGATATTTGATCTGTCAGGATATTGGTGACCACGTTGAGCATGCGGACAACGCGGAATAAACGTTGGAACGTTCGTGCGTGCGGAAGATTGGCTCTTTTCGGTCGCATCCCGATCTGAACCTGACGCACGATACCCTGGCGGTTGTATTGTCGAACTGTCCGTGGTGCCGGTGGTTGCTGTTAATCCGTAGCTCATAAGTCACACAACATACTTGTAAAGTTATGCCTTTGGACAGCAAACGAACAAAAAAGTTCATGCTTACCCAGGTACCTGATCAGGTAATTTTTTAGTGAGACCCCTTAACTTCTGAAGAGCAGTGGCTTCGTTGCCTCGCCAAAAATCAGTTTTACTCCTGTAGGCCCGTCCGGGATCAAGGGATTCTGCTCTGTTAAACCATTCCCTCCATTCTTGCTCACTTCTACCCAGCATTCTGAGACAATGCCCTTTTTGTGAATAAGCTCCCGAATTGACAGGGTATTTTTCCAGTGCCGATTCAACAATCTCAAGCGCCTTCATAAGGTGATCGCTGCCTGCCTTTGGGTCATCATTTGTTATATGCTTACAAGCCAGACTGAAATAATGGATTGAGGTAACCAGCAAGGTATTGGCACTTTCCGGATAGCGGCTGATCATTTCCAGAAATCCCGCTTTCCCGGCAGACAAGCCCAACAGGGTTAATTGACATTCATCCGAATGATATAACTCACAGCAACGCCTGGATAGTCTTTCAGCCTCTTCAAATTTGCCCATAACGGTCCATAGTCTTATCAAAGCCAGGTCAATCTGTTGATTCCCGGAAGGCTTGAACAGGCTGTCTTCATCGGCATTGAGGTGCTTGCCACTCATGTTCAGCAGCAGACTTTCAGACAGTTCAAATTTGTTCATATTCTGCCAGAGTCGTGCCCGGGTCAGGTCAATGTTATGATGCCCGAATGGCTTGCACAACTCTTTCGCAATAGCTCCAGGGGGCTTGCCAATCATCTTCAGCATCAGCTGTTCAGACCATTGATATTTGCCCATCATTTGCCAGAGTCTCACCCGAGCCAGGTCAATTTCCAGGTTCCCACAGGGGCTGCACAGGCTGTCTATACTGGCACCGGGATGCTTGCCAGTCATGTTCAGCAGGAGTTTTTCAGCGAGTGTATATTTGCCAACAACCTCCCAATATCGCACCAGAGTCAGATCAATCTCATGGTGCCAGCAAGGCTTGCAAAGTTCTTCCTCGCTGGCATCAGGATGCTTGCCACTCATTTTCAGCAGCAGCTTTTCAGCCAATTGATTGTTGCCTACCTGCTCCCAATACCGCATCAGAGCCAGGTCAGTCAGATAATTCCCACAGGGGGTGCAAAGGGTCTCCTCGTTGGCATCAGGGGGCTTGTTACTCATGTTCAGCAGCAGTTTTTCAGTTCGTTTATGTTTGCCGACAGTCTGCCAAAGTCGCGCCAGGGTCAGATCAAGGTCGAACTGCCCAGAGGGTTTACACAGTTCTTCTTCACTGTTATTGGGGTTCTTGCCACTCACGTTCAGCAACAGCTCTTCAGCCAATTTATATTGGCCCGTCTGCTCCCACTGTCGCACCAAAACAATATTTACGGTACGGAGTTTTTGATGCAGTTTTTCAACAGCTGCGGCGGATTGCTTCTGCTGCAGCTTTTCAGTCAGCCTTGTTTTCATATTTAGCAGGAGTGTTTCAGTCAGCGTGTGTTTTTCCACAAACTGCCAAACTCGTGTAATAGTCATATCAGCGTCAAAATCGTCAGAAGGCTCGCACAGTGCTTTCACATCGGCATCGGGCTTTTTGTTTCTCATTCTTAAAAGTCGTGTTTCTGCATCAAGGTATCGTCCCAGTGCCAGTTCACTTCGGCTCAGGGTCAGGTCAAGGTTATGAATGATCGAGGCCCCGAACTCATTGAGCGGTGCCTTCGATCTGAGCTCTTTCAGAAGGGAACATGCTTCTTCCTGTTTAGCCCGGGTTTGTTCATTCAGAGACCTGGCAAGCCCTATGTGCATCTTTTGGTAGTCGTATTGGCTCAGTATGTCCTGGTCTATGCATAAGATGGATTGAAATGCCACTTCTGCACTTCTGAATTTTTGTGTTTTCAGTGCATCGTAAGCGTCATTTATCCTTTTTACCGTATCATCAGGGTATGTTGGTTTCTCTCTCCATCGATGAAACTTCTGAAGTACATCGGTTTTGCGTTCAGTGGCTTGTCGGTCTCTGATATTTGAGGGGGTGTTCCATTGATCAGCACCCTGATTACGAGGAACAAACGGAGCGGCTTCCGGGTTTAAGGTAAATCGACGTTCTGTTGTTACAGAATCTGCATTCTGTGGCGGTTGCGGTGTCGCACTGGTCGCAGGGTTGGTGATTGGAGGTAGTCCGTAACTCATAGCAATCTAAAATGATTGGAAACTTATGCTCTTGGACGGCAAACGGGTCTGAAAGTTCACTGATATCTATCTGACCTGTGAGGCCAGCACCTTTTGAAGAGCGGTAGATTCGTTGCTTCGCCAAAAATGACTTTTAACCTTATATACCCGAGCGGGGTCAATAGCTTCTGCTCTGCCAAAGCATTCTAGCCATTCTTGCTCACTTCTGCCCTGCATTCTGAGACAATGCGCTTTTTGCGAATAAGCTGCCGCATTGGAAGGGTACTTTTCCAGTAACGATTCAAGAATCTCAAGCGACTTATTAAGGTTATCGTTTCCTGCCTCCGGACCTTCTTTTATTATCTGCTCACAAGCCAGTTTGAAATAGTGGATTGAGGTAGCCAGCAGGGTGTTGGCACTTTCCGGATAGTGACTAATCATTTCCATAAATTCGGGCCACCCGGAAGATAGGGTTAAGAGCATATACTCACATTCATTCGTCTGATACAAATCACGGCAACGCCTGAGCAGCCTTTGAGCCCATTTGTTTCTGCCTATCATTTCCCAGGAGCATACCAGAGCCAGATCAATGTCATGATGACCACAGGGTCTGCACAGGCTTTCCTCACTGTCATTGAGAGATTTGTTACAAATATTCAGCAACAGTCTTTCAGTTTGTTCAGGTTTACCCATCACCTGCCAGAGTCGCGCCCGAGCCATGTCAATATCATAATTTCCACTGGGCCCATACAGGATCTCCTCAATGTCACTGGGGTGCGTGCCAATCATGTTCAACAGCAGTTTTTCAGCTCGTTTATATTTGCCTGTATTCTGCCAGTGTCGTACCAGACTCAGATCAATGACATGCCGCCAGCAGGGCACGCACAGGATCTCTTCTCTGGCATCGGGATGCTTGCCACTCATGTTCAGCAGCAGTTTTTCAGCCAATTTATTTTTGCCGATCTGCTCCCAATATCGCACCAGAGCCAGGTCTGTTTGACCATTCCCACAAGGCTTGCAAAGGGTCTCCCTGTTGGCACCTGGATGCTTGCCACTCATGTTCAACAGCAGTCTTTCAGCTCGTTTATGTCTGCCAATTATCTGCCAGAGCCGTGCCAGAGTCAGATCAAGGTCATGATCTCCACACGACCCGCAGAGGGTCTCCTCGTTGTCATTGGGGTTCTTGCCACTTATATTCAGCAACAGTTTTTCGGCCAGCTCATTTTTGTCCATTGTTTCCCAGATTCGCACCAGAGCCAGATCAATGCTTCGCTGGCCAGTGGGTTTGCACAGAATCTCCTCAGGGTCATCGGGACGCTTGTGACTTGTTTTCAGTAGCAGCTCTTCAGACTGGTGATGTTTGTCCATCAACTGCCAGATTCGTCCCAGAGCCACATTGACGGTATCGAGGTATTTACGCAGTTTTGATGTATCAGGAATGTATGGTTTTGACTGCAGCTCGTTAATCAGCTCTGCTTGTATGTTCATCAGGAGTGCTTCAGCCAGCCTGTGTTTGCCCATAGACTGCCATAGTCGGGCATTAGTAATGTCTGCAGCATAATGGCGAGAAGGTTTGCACAGGACCTCCTCATTGGCATTGCACCTTTTCTCTCTCAGTCTCAAAAGTCGTAGTTCGGCATCAAAGTGCCTTCCAAGTGCCTCTTCACAGAGGCTCAGGGTCAGATCAAGGTGATAAGTGGTCGAAGCCCCGAAGCTGGTGAATGTTCCATCTAACCTGAGTTCTTCCAGAATAGAGCAGGCTTCTATCTGTTTTTCGAAGGTTTGCTCTTTTAGCGATCTTGCAAGACCGATGGTTATGTTTTGCTTATCGAATGAACTCAGTATGCCCTGGTTTTTGTGTAAGATGATCCGGAATGCTTTTTCTGCCTCTGTGAAATTTTTGTTATTGAGTATTGCGAAAGCATCACTGACCTCTTCCTCAATAGCTTCAGGAGATGAGCTCTTAGTGCCCGGGTGAAAGGTCCGGGGAGTAACCCCCTGGTATTCAGAGGCCTGACGGTCTGAAAGAGTTGAGAGTATGTTCGAACGTTCTTGTACACCTTGATGAAGTCGCCTGCCTGGAATAAACGTTGGCGCTTCCGGATTTAAGGTAAGCCTGCGCCCTGTTGCTGCAGCCGCATCTGAACCTGACGCACCATACTGTGACCGTTGCGATGCCAAAGTGGTCGTTGAGTTCGAACTTGTGGTAGCACTGGTTGTTGGTAATCCGTAACTCATAGCCATTTAAACTCTCTGGAAAACATTACCCCGTCTGCCTGAAGGTGACACCTTCAGGCAGACGGGGTAGTCGTTGGACAGTCAATGGACAAAAAAGTTCATGGCTATCTACTTAACCTGTGAGGCCAGTAACTTTTGCAGAGCAGTGGTTTCGTTGCTTCGCCAAAAATCAGTTTTAACCTTATATGCCCGGCCGGGGTCGATCATTTCTGCTCTGTTAAACCATTCCCTCCATTCTTGCTCACTGCTTCCCAGCATTCTGAGACAATGCGCTTTTTGTGAATAAGCTCCCGCATTGAAAGGGTATTTTTCCAGTGCCGATTCAATAATCTCAAGTGCCTTCATCAGGTTATCGTTTCCTGACTTCGGACCTTTTTCTGCTATCTGTTCACACGCCAGGCTGAAATAATGGATCGAGGTAACCAGCAAGGTATTGGCACTTTCCGGATAGTTGCTAATCATTTCCATAAATCCTGCCTGCCCTGCAGATAAAGCTAACAGCGTATATTCACATTCATTCGTTTGATACATATCACGGCAACGCCTGAGCAGTATTTCAGCCCATTTATGTTTGCCTGTCTTTGCCCAGACACATACCAGAGCCAGATCAATGTCATGATGACCAGTGGGCTTGCAGAGGCTTTCTTCACTGACATTGAGGGACTTGCTACTCATGTTTAGCAATAGCCTTTCAGTCCGTTCAGGTTTATCCATGATCTGCCAGAGTCGCGCCCGAGTCAGGTCAAGATCATTATGTCCACTGGGCTCACACAGGATCTCTTCAGTGTTATTGGGTTGCATGCCAATCATGTTCAACAACAGTCTTTCACTCAGGTGATATTTGCCCACAACCTCCCAAAATCGCACCAGAGTCAGATCAATGACATAATTCCAGCAGGGCTTGCACAGAATCTCTTCACTGGCAACGGGATGCTTCCCACTCATGTTCAACAGCAGCTTTTCAGCTAATTTATATTTGCCCGTCAGCTCCCAATGTCGAACCAGAGCCAGGTCAATTTCATGATTCCCAGTGAGCTTGCACAGTTCATCCTCGCTGGCACAAGAGTGCTTTTTACTCATGTTTAGCAGCAGCTTTTCAGCTCTTTGATGTTTGTATAACTTCTGCCAGAGTCGCACCAGAATGAGATCAGTGTCATGATGCCCAGAGGGCTTACACAGGACCTCCTCATCGTCATTGAGGTGCTTACAACTCATGTTTAACAGCAGTTTTTCAGCCAGCTTATTTTTGTCTGTCTGTTCCCAGGTTCGCACCAGAGCCAAGTCAATGCCTTGATGGCCAGTGGGCCTGCACAGAATCTCCTCACTGTCATCGGGATGCTTGCGACTCATGCTCAGCAGCAGTCTCTCAGCCCGTTCACGCTTGTCAAAATCCAGCCAGATAATAACCAGAGCCAGGTCAATGTCTTTACGATCGGAGTGCTTGCAGAGCTTGTCCTCATTGTCATCGGAGCGCTTGCCAATCATTTCGAGAAGAAGCTCTTCAGATTGTTGTTGCTTGTTCATCAACGGCCAGATCCTTCCCAGAGCCAAATTGACGGTATCAAGGTATTTACGCAATCTTGCTGCTTTAGGCGCGTATAGTGTTTTCTGCAGCTCGTTAATCAGCTCTGTCTTTATGTTCAGTAAGAGTGTTTCAGCCAGCGTGTGTTTGCCCATAGACTGCCAGAGTCGGGCATTGGAAATATCTGCGGCATAGTAGCGAGAAGACTTGCACAGCTGGTTCTCATCGGCATTGCGATTTTTTCTTCTCAGTCTCAAAAGTCGTCTTTCGGCTGCAAAGTTCCTTCCAAGTGCCTCTTCACAGCGGCTCAGGGCCAGATCAAGGTTATGAATGGTTGAAGCCCCGAACCTGGTGAATCTTCCATCTAGCCGGAGTTCTTCCAGAATAGAGCAGGCTTCTTTCCGTTTTTCGAAGGTTTGCTCTTTTAACGATTTTGCAAGACCTATGGTTATGTCCTGCTTCTCGGATGAACTCAGTAGGCCCTGGTATTTGTGTAAGATGAGTCGGAATGCTTTTTCTGCCTCTATGAAATCTTTATTATTGAATATTGCGTAAGCCTCATTGATATTTTTCTCAATAGCTTTAGAAGAGGGCCTTTTCGCCACTGGTTGAAACGTCCGGGGAGTACGCCCCCGGTATGCAGTTGCTTGCCGGCCTGAAATATTTGAGGATCTGTTCGACGGTTGATGAACATCTTTTAGAAGTTGGGCTCGCGGAGCAAGAGATTTAGCTTCCCGGTCTGAGGTAGATGGTTGTTTTTTTACCGCATCAGCATATGAACCTGACGCACAATACTGAGACGGTTGCGATGTCACAGTGTCCGGACTGGTCGTGGTGCCCGAACTCGCGGCAGCACTGGTTGTTGTTGGTAATCCGTAACTCATAGCCATTGAAACTCTCTGGAAAATGGGTACCCCGTTTGCCTGAATGTGTTGCCTGTAGACAGAAGAGGTAGTTTTTGGACAGTCAACGGACAAAAAAGTTCAGGGTTATCTATTTAACCTGTGAGGCCTGCACCTTTTGAAGAGCGGTGGTTTCGTTGCTTCGCCAAAAATCAGTTTTACCCCTGTGTGCCCGTCCGGGGTCAAGGGATAATGCTCTGTAAAAAAAAAATAAGACACCCATAAATAAAAAAATAAGACACCCATTAAATAAATAAGACATTTAAAAACTGTATTCCCAAAAAAGGATCTGAAAACCTATCTTCGAATAGCCTATCAGCGAGCCACACAGGAGCATTCGACGAACAGAGGCTGCTCGAGCCATGTTCAGACGACACAAACTTATTCCGACTTAAAGTCGAGGAGGGATAAAGAGAAAGTGTTTAATTTCTTAACTGACTTCTACGCTAACTTGTCAGATACAACCGCCTGCAGGCGTTTAAACCTCGAAGCCACTTCTGTCCAACTTCAAGTGCAAAGGCCTTCATCGCTTCCAGACGGCCAACTGCCCGATAAAAACGATTATTCCATTGCATGGTTTTCAGCCACTCATCCGGATCAATGTCCAATCTTTCAAGAATAGGAGGGGTACACGACGGGATGGAACCTTTCTTATCTGTTCTGACAATGCGGCCACTCCAGTCAACCAGTTCCAGATAGTCGTGAAGAAGGTAGGGAAGGGCAACGTCCGTATTCTGGCCCTGCGAACAAAAAGGTTTCAGGGTCAGCGGCTGTTTTTTAGTCTCAGAATGTGTAACCTGCTCCACGCGTTCCTGAATCGACGTGTAGTCTGATGCTTCCGGTGTTTCTACCTTACCAGCCCGAATCGGATTCAAGTCAACGTAGGTCATGCAGGTCAGTAACGCTGCTTCGTCCAGCAATGCCTGGCTTTTAAAGCGTCCTTCCCAGAAGCGTCCTTTACACTCGTCTTCTTTGTTGGCCTCACGAGCAAGATGTTCATTCAGGCAGCGCATAAACCAGCTGATATCCGTTAAACGACGCCGGTATTCCTCAGCATATTCATCAATACGGGCCAATTCAGCGCTGCCCAGTTTGTCAGCGGCCAGGTGCCTTTGCACCAGAAGCGGACCTGCGAACAAGGTCGTCCAACGATGAAGCACTTCATTCCGTGACCAGCCTCTGGCAGATGACTGATTGATGTGCAAAACCACATGATAATGATTCGACATGACAGCGTAAGCGCAGACTTCGATAGCGAAGACTGAAACCAGTTCCCGGAGTTTATCCACCACCCACTGGCGGCGATGCTCGTAACTCTTGCCAGTCAGGTGGTTCTCTCCACAGAGGTAAGCCTGACGAACACATCTTGCCATGCAGTGGTAATAAGGCGTTGAGCCGGGATCAATCAGGGTACTGCGAGCTTGGGCCATGAACTCACCTGTCTGGACAAAAAATCAGTTGTAGGTGAAAAGTAGACCAGGTGGATGGTAAAGCAAATTTATGGGTGTCTTTTTTTCTTTTTTTAAACTTTGAGACTGCGCAACTTCAGCAGAGCAGTGGCTTCGTTGTTTCGCCACAAATCAGTTTTCTCTTTATAAAGCCGACCGGGGTCAAGGGATGCTGCTTTTTCAAACCATTCCCTCCATTCTTGCTCACCTCTGCCCAGCATCCTGAGACAATGCGCTTTTTGCGAATAAGCTCCCGTGTATAGAGGGTACTTTTTCAGTATTGACTCAACAATCTCAAGCGCCTTTTCAAGGCTATCCTTTCCTGACTCCGGGTCGTCATTTGTTATCTGCTTACAAGCCAGGTTGAAATAGTGGATCGAGGTGACCAGCAAGGTATTGGCAGTTTCTGGATAGTTGCCAATCATTTCCATAAATCCTGCTTGCCCCGCAGAAAAACATAACAGCGTATATTCACATTCGTTCGTATGATACAAGTCACAGCAACGCCTGAGCAGCCTTCCAGCCCATTCATGTTTGCCCATCATCTCCCAGAGTCGTACCAGAGCCAGGTCAATGTCATGTTGGCCAAAGGGTATGCAAAGGCTTTCTTCACTGTCATTGGCGGACTTGCCACTCATGTTCAGTAGCAGTTTTTCAGCCAGCTCATGTTTTTCCAGTTTTTCCCAGAGTAGCACCAGAGCCAGGTCAATGTCGTTATGGCCACAGGCCCTGCATAGTTCTTGTTCACTGGCACAGGAGGACTTGCCACTCATGTTCAACAGCAGTTTTTCAGACCATTTATATTTGCCCATGACATCCCATTGTCGCACCAGGGTCAGATCAATGACATTTTTCCAGCAAGGCTGAAACAGAATCTCTTCACTGGCACCGGGTTGCTTGCCACTCATGTTCAGCAGTAGTCTTTCAGCCCGTTCATGTTTGCCCATTATCTGCCATAGTCGTGCCAGAGCCAGATCAATGTCATGATGACCAGAGGGTTTGCACAGGCTTTCCTCACTGTCATTGAGGGGCTTGGCACTCATGTTCAGCAGCAGTCTTTCAGCTCGTTCAGTTTTATCCATATCCTGCCAGATTTTCGCCCGAGCCAAGTCAATATCATGATGTCCGCTGGGCTCACACAGGATGTCCTCATCGTCATCGGGGTGCTTGTGAATCATGTTCAACAGCAGTCTTTCACTCAGGCTATGTTTGCCATTAGCCGCCCAATGTCGCACCAGTGTCAGGTCAATTTTACGCTGCCAGCAGGGCTTGCAGAGAATCTCTTCACTGGCATCGGGATGTTTGCCACTCATTTTCAGCAGCAGCTTTTCAGCCAATTTATTTTTGCCTGTCAGTTCCCAATGCCTTACCAGAGTCAGATCAATGTCATGCTTACGGCAGGGTTTGCACAGTTCTTCCTCGCTGGCACCGGGGCGCTTACCACTCATGTTCAGCAGCAGCTTTTCAGCACGGTTATTTTTGCCTTTTATCTGCCACAGTCGTACGAGGGTCAGGTCAGTGTCAAGATGCCCACAGGGCTTGCACAGAGCCTCCTCACTGTCATTGGGATGCTTGCGACTCATGATCAGCAGCAGTTTTTCAGCCGATTCATGTTTATTCATCACTTCCCAGAGTCGCACCAGCGCCATATTTACGCTGTCGAGGTATTTCTGCAGCTTTGGTGCAATTGCAGCGGAGGGTTCTGACTGCAGCCTTTCGATCAGATCTGCTTTGACGTTCAGCAGGAGCCTTTCAGCCTGAGTGTTTTTGCCCATAGACTGCCACAGTCGGGCATTATTAATATCTGCGGGATAATAGCGAGAAGACTTGCACAAGGCTCTCTCATCGGCATTGGGACTTACTCTTCTCAGTTTCAAAAGTCGTGTTTCAGCCTCAAGTTGCTTTCCGAGGGCCTCTTCGCAAAGACTCAGGGTCAGGTCAAGGTTACAAATGGTCGAAGCCCCAAACCAGCTGAGTTTACCTTCCAACCTGAGTTCTTCCAGAAGAGAGCAGGCTTCTATCTGTTTTTCGCGGGTTTGCTCTTTTAGTGATCTTGCAAGCCCTACGGTTGTGTTCTCCTTTTCGAACGTAGTCAGTTCGCCCCAATTGTCGGTTAAGATGATCCGGAATGCTTTTTCTGCACCTATGAAATTTTGATTATTGAGTATTGCGTAAGCACTATCGATCTCTTTTGCAATCAGTTGTGAAGAGGCTTCCCTGACAGCTGGTTGAAACGGACGGGAAGTAGACTTCCGGTTTGCAGTTACTTGTCGTTCTGAAATATTTGCAGCCCTGTTCGAACGTTTGTGAACACCATGATGATGCGGAGCACTTGGAATAAACGTTCGAGTTCTCCTGTTAAAGGTAAATCCAGTCTCTGTTGTCGCAGGGGTATCAGTACCTGACGCACAATCCTGTTTCGGTTGTGATGCCGTAGTGGTCGAGGTGCCCGAACTTGCGGCGGCACTGGTTGTTGTTAATCCGTAATTCATAGCCATTTAAACTCTCTGGAAAGCGGTACACCTGTCTGAATGTAACAAGTTCAGGCAGTGGGGTAATGGTTGGACAATCAATGGACATAAAAGTTCACGCTCATGTCTGAACCAGTACCTTTTGAAGAGCCGCGTATTCGTTGCTCCGCCAGGCGTCCGTTTTACCCTTATATTTGCGGGCGGAGTCAAGGGCATTGGCTTTTTGGAAGTATTCCCCCCATTCTTGCTCATTTTTCCCCATCATTCTGAGACAGTGCGCTTTTTGTGAATAAGCTCCAGCAGTCGGGGGGTACCTCTCAAGTGTTAATTCCACATGCTCAAGCGCCTTAATGAGGTTTTCCTCTCCTGACTTGGGACTGGCTTCTGATATCTCCTTACACGCCAGTGCAAAATAATGGATTGAGATAACCAACAACTGATTGGCACTTTCCGGATACCTGTTAATCACCTCCATAAAGCTTGCTTTCCCGACAGATAAGGACAAATGTGATAATTCACATTCATCGGAATGGTATAAGTCACAGCAACGCTCAATCAGTTTTTCAGCCTGTTTATCTTTGTCGATCATCTGCCAGAGGCGTACCAGAGCCAGATCAATATCATGATTCCCGCAAGGCATGCACAGACTGTCCTCACTGTCGTTGAGGTGCTTGTTGCTCATGTTCAGCAGCAGCCCTTCAGTTAGATGATGTTTGTTCTCTATCTCCCAATGCAGCGCCAGAACCAGGTCAATGCCATGGTTTCCACAGGGCCTGCAAAGTTCTTCTATAGCGGCATCGGGGCGCTTGTTACTCATGTTCAGCAGCAGTATTTCTGCTTGTTTATGTTTGTTCAACTTCTGCCAGAGTCGAACCAGTGTCAGGTCAATGTCATGATGCCCACAGGGCTGACACAAGGTATCCTCATTTACATCAGGGTGCTTGGCACTCATATTCAACAGCAGCCTTTCGGCCCGTTGATATTGGCCCATTAGCTCCCAGAGTCGTGCAAGAGCCAGATCAATCTCATGTTTTCCAGAGGGCTTGCACAGGATCTCCTCAGTGTCATCGGGGTGCTTGTAAATGACATTGAGCAAGAGTTTTTCACTCAGTTGATGTTTGCCTGTCTCCTGCCAGAGAAGCGCCAGAGCCAGATTGAATTCGGGGTGCACAGAGGGTGTACAGAGGCTCTCGATACCGTCTTTGGAGTCTTTGCCACTCATGTTGAGCAGCAGTTTTTCAGCCCATTCATATTTACCCATCACCTGCCAGTGTCGTACCAGGTCTATGTCATGATGCCCAGAGGGTTTGCAAAGGGTCTCGATACTTTCATCGAGGTGCTTGCCACCCATGTTCAGCAACAGATCTTCAGCCCGATCATATTGGCACTGCTTTTGCCAGTGCCGTACCAGGGTTATATTTACGCTATCGAGGTAATTATGCAGCTTTTCTACTATGGCAGCGTGTGGATTCGACTGCAGCTTTTCAATCAGCCCTGCTTTCATGCCCAACAGCAGTTTTTCAGCCAGCTGGTATTTTCTCATATGCTGCCATAGTCGTGCATTAGCGATATCAACGTCAAAATAGCCAGAGTGCTGGCAAAGTGTCTCCGCGTCTGCATCGGGCTTTTTGTTTCTCAACCTTAAAAGTCGTGCTTGCGCATCATGGAACCGTCCAAGTGCCTCTTCGCAGAGGCTCATAGTCAGATCAAGGTTACGAATGGTTGAAGCTCCAGACTCGGTGAACGTACCATTCACCCTGAGTTCTTCCAGACGAGTAAGGGCTTCTTTCTTCTTTTCCGAGGTTTGTTCTTTCAGCGATCTTGCAAGCCCTATGACGGTTCTCTGGTGGTCGAATTCATTCAATGGTTCATCTTGCAAGATGGTCTGGAATGCTGCTTCTGCATTTATGTAATCTTGTTTTTTTAATAGTTTGAAAGCGCTATTGATCCTTTTAGCCGTTTCAGGACAGGATTTATTCACCCTTTGGTGGAACGTCCCGGGAGACGGCCACTGGTATGCCTTTGCTCGCCGGTCCAGGATATTTGAGGGTGCGCCCGGATCTTCCTGAACAGGTTGCATCCGTGGAACAAACGCTGGCGCTTTCGGGTTTAACTTAAACGGAGGCTTTGTTGTTTCAGTGGTGGCATTTGAACTTGAGGCACAATATTGCAGCGGCTGAGATCTGGCAACGGTTGCGGTGCACGAAAGGGGCGCGGAACGGGTTGTTGTTGGTAATCCGTAACTCATAGCCTCATTAATTCCCTGAAACTTTCACTTTATGACAGGCAGTGGATGTAATAAAGTACAAGGCCATCTAACCTGTGAGACCTCGTACTATCTCAAGAGCAATGTATTCATTCCTCCGCCAGAAATCAGCTTTCCTCTTTTGGGTTCGGCTGTAGTCAAGGGCTTGCGCTCTAGCAAAACATTCTGTCCATTCTTGCTTACTTCGACCCAGCATCCTGAGACAATGGGCTTTTTGTGAATAAGCTCCGGCATTCGGAGGGTACTTTTGCAACGCTGATTCAACCTGCTCAAACGCCTTTTCAAGGTTATCCTTTGCAGACTCCGGGCCGTCTTTTTTTATCTGGTCACAAGCCAGGGTGAAATAATGGATCGAGGTAGCCACCAGAGTATTGACACTTTCCGGACAGCGGCTGATCATTTCCAGAAATCCCGCTTTCCCGGTAGATAAGCACAACAGGGTTAATTGACATTCATTCGAATGATATAACTCACAGCAATGCCTGGTCAGTCTTTCAGCCTCTTCACATTTGCCCGTAGTGTCCCATAGTCTTACCAAAGTCAGGTCAATCTGTTGATTCCCGGAAGGTTTGCACAGGCTGTCTTCATCGGCATTGAAGTGCTTGCCACTCATGTTCAGCAGCAGCCTTTCAGACAGTTCAAATTTGTTCATTTTCTGCCAGAGTCGCGCCCGAGTCAGGTCAATGTCATGATGCCCAAATGGTTTGCACAGCTCTTCTGCAATAGCTCCGGGGGGCATGCCAATCATGTTCAGCATCAGCTTTTCAGACCATTCATGTTTGCCCATCATTTCCCAGAGTCTCACTAGAGCCAGGTCAATTTCCATGTCCCCACAGGAGCTGCACAGGCTGTGTATATTGGCATTGGGGTGCTTGCCAGACATGTTCAGCAGCAGCTTTTCAGCCAGTTTATATTTGCCCGCCAGCTCCCAATGTCGTGTCAGAGTCAAATCAATTTCACGATTCCCACAGAGCTTGCACAGTTCTTCCTTGCTGTCACCGGGGCGCTTTCCACTCATGTTCAGCAGCAGCTTTTCAGCCAGTTTATAGTTGCCCGTCAGTTCATAATGTCGTGCCAGAGCCATATCAATTCCACGATTCCCAGAGAGCTTGCACAGTTCTTCCTCGCTGTCACCGGGACACTTTCCACTCATGTTCAGCAGCAGTTTTTCTGCCAGCTCTTGTTTGTTCATTACTTCCCAGAGTCGCACCAGAGCCATATCAATTTCACGATTCCCACAGAGCTTGCACAGTTCTTCCTCGCTGTCACCGGGGCGCTTTCCACTCATGTTCAGCAGCAGCTTTTCAGCCAGTTTATAGTTGCCCGTCAGCTCCCAATGTCGTGCCAGAGCCATATCAATTTCAAGATTCCCAGAGAGTTTGCACAGTTCTTCCTCGCTGTCACCGGGGCGCTTTCCACTCATGTTCAGAAGCAGTTTTTCTGCTAGCTCTTGTTTGTTCATTACTTCCCAGAGTCGCACCAGAGCCAGGTCAATGTCACGATGGTCAATGGGGTTGCACAGAATCTCCTCACTGTCATCGGGACGCTTGCGACTCATGTTCAGCAGCAGTCTCTCAGCCCGTTGATAGTTACCCCTCACTTGCCAGATTCGCACCAGAGCCAAGTCAATGTCGTTGTGGCTGGTGGAGTTGCACAGAGTCTCCTCACTGTCATCGGGATGCTTTTGGCTCATGCTCAGCAGCAGTCTCTCAGCCTGTTCATATTTACCCTTTGCTTGCCAGACTCGCACCAGAGTCAGGTCAATGTCTTTATGACCAGAGTGCTTGCAGAGCGTGTCTTCACTGTCACCGGAGCGTTTGCCAACCATCTCCAGCAGCACTTCTTCAGCCATTTGATGTTTGTCCATCAACTGCCAGATTCGCCCCAGAGCCAAATTGACGGTATCTAGGTATTTACGCAGTTTTGATGTATCAGGAGAATAGGGATTTGACTGCAGCTTTTTGATCAGTTCTTTTTTTATGTTCAGGAACAGTGTTTCAGCCAGAGTGTATTTGCCCATAGACTGCCACAGTCGGGCATTATTAATATCTGCGTTATAATAGCAAGTAGGTTCGCACAGGGTTTTCTCATCGGCATTGCGGCTTTTTTTTCTCAGTCTCAACAGTCGGGTTTCGGCATCAAAGAGTCTTCCAAGTGCCTCTTCACAGAGGCTCAGGGTAAGATCAAGGTTATAAATGGTCGAAGCCCCAAACCTGGTGAATTTTCCATCTAACCTGAGTTCTTCCAGAATAGAGCAGGCTTCCAGCTGTTTTTCGCAGGTTTGCTCTTTTAGCGATCTTGCAAGTCCTATGATCACGTTATGCTTGTCGAACGGATCCGGTATGTCATGCTTGCCGTGTAAGATGACCCGGAATGCTTTTTCTGCATCTATGAAATTTTTATTGTTGAGCATTGTGTAAGCGCTACTGATCTCTTTTTTAAGAGCGTCAGGAGGGTAGGTCTTCGCCTCTGGTTGAAACGTCCGGGGAGTAGGTCTCTGGCATGCAGTTGCTGACCGGTCTGGAATATTTAAGGGTCTGTTCGAATGCTGATGACCACGATGATCTCCATGAGGAAGTTGCGAACGTGGGATAAATGTTTCAGCGTTCGGATTCAAGGTAAATTTTCGCCCTTTTGACGCACCGGTATCTGAACCTGATGCAGAATACTCTGACGGCTGTGATGTCGTGGTGCTTTTAGAACTGGTCGAGGCAATTTTTGTGGGTAATCCGTAGCTCATGGCCAAATGACCTTCCTGGGCACTTACGCTCTTGGACAGTCAATAGACATAAAAGTTCATGCTTATGTCTGAGCAAATACTTTTTGAAGAGCCGCGTATTCGTTGCTTCGCCAGGCGTCCGTTTTACCCTTATATTTGCGGGCGGAGTCAAGGGCATTGGCTTTTTGGAAGTATTCCCCCCATTCTTGCTCATTTTTCCCCATCATTCTGAGACAGTGCGCTTTTTGTGAATAAGCTCCAGCAGTCGGGGGGTACCTCTCAAGTGTTAATTCCACATGCTCAAGCGCCTTAATGAGGTTTTCCTCTCCTGACTTGGGACCGGCTTCTGATATCTCCTTACACGCCAGTGCAAAATAATGGATTGAGATAACCAACAACTGATTGGCACTTTCCGGATACCTGTTAATCACCTCCATAAAGCTTGCTTTCCCGACAGATAAGGACAAATGTGATAATTCACATTCATCGGAATGGTATAAGTCACAGCAACGCTCAATCAGTTTTTCAGCCTGTTTATCTTTGTCGATCATCTGCCAGAGGCGTACCAGAGCCAGATCAATATCATGATTCCCGCAAGGCATGCACAGGCTGTCCTCACTGTCGAAGAGGTGCTTGTTGCTCATGTTCAGCAGCAGCCCTTCACTTAGATGATGTTTGTTCTCTATCTCCCAATGCAGCGCCAGAGCCAGGTCAATATCATGGTTTCCACAGGGCCTGCAAAGTTCTTCTATAGCGGCATCGGGGCGCTTGTTACTCATGTTCAGCAGCAGTATTTCTGCTTGTTTATGTTTGTTCAACTTCTGCCAGAGTCGAACCAGAGTCAGGTCAATGTCATTATGTCCACAGGGCTGACACAAGGTCTCCTCATTCACATCGGGGTGCCTGACACTCATGCTCAACAGCAGTTTTTCGGACCGTTGATATTGGCCCGTTACCTCCCAGAGTCGTGCAAGAGCCAGATCAATATCATGTTTTCCAGAGGGCGTGAACAGGATCTCCTCAGCGTCATCGGGGTGCTTGTCAATCAGGTTGAGCAACAGTTTTTCACTCAGTTGATGTTTGCCTGTCACCTGCCAGAATTGTGCCAGAGTCAGATCAATTTCATGTTTTCCAAAAGGCGTGCACAGGGTCTCCTCATTGTCATCGAGGCACTTGCCACTCATGGCCAGCATTAGTCTTTCAGCCAGCTCATGTTTACCCTTTACTTCCCAGAGTCGCACCAGGGCCAGGTTCACGTCATTATGACGGGAGGGCTTGCACAGGAGCTCGATACTGTTACCGGGGTACTTGCCACTCATGTTGAGCAGCAGATCTTCAGCCCATTCATATTGGCCTGTCTCTTGCCAGCATCGCGCCAGAGCTATATTGACTTTATGGAGGAAATCTTGCAGTTTTTCTGCAAGCGCTGCGTGCAGGTTCCACTGCAGCCTGACAATGAGCCCGTATTTCATGCTGTGCAGCAGTTTTTCAGTCAGCTGGTATTTCCTCATAAACTGCCATAGTCGTGCATTAGCCATGTCAGCATCAAAATAATTAGAATGCTGGCAAAGGGTTTCTTCATCAGCACCGGGCTTTTTGTCTCTCAGTTTCAAAAGTCGTGCTTCAGCATCAGGGTTCTTCCCAAGTGTCTGTTCACAGAGACTCAGGGTCAGATCAAGGTTACGAATGGTTGAAGCCCCGAATTCGTTTAACTCTCCAGTCAACCTTAGTTTTTCCAGATGAAAACAGGCTTCTTTTTGCTTTTCACAGGTTTGCTCTCTGAGTGATCTTGCCAGCCCTATGATTGATCTTTGGTAGTCGGATGTTCTCAGTAAGTCCGCGTATTCTTGCAAGATGGCCCGGAATGTGTTTTCCGCGTCAATGAAATTTTGGTTCATCAATAAATCGAAAGCGCTATTGATCTTTTCACTGGCCGCTTCAGGAGATGTCCTCTTCACCGATGGGTGCAATGTCTGGGAAGAAAGTGTCAGGCACGCAGTTGTTTGTCGGCGATTAATAGTTGTGGGTGTGTTCGAAAGTCGATCAACACCAGAAGCACGAGGAATAAACGGTGGAGCTTTCGGGTTTAATTTAAATGGAGGCTTTGCTTCCTCATTGGAGTCAGTAAAGCGATTTTGCGCCGGTTGCGATGTCGTACCGGATGCGCAGTTGTAGGTTGGTGGTAATCCGTCATTCATAGTCATGAAACTTCCTCTGAAACTTGTGCCATTGGACAGTCAATGGATATAAAAGTTCATGCTTATGTCTGAGCCAGTACTTTTTGAAGAGCCGCGTATTCGTTGCTTCGCCAGGTATCCGATTTACCCTTCTGTTTTCGGTTGGAGTCAAGGGCTTGGGCTTTTTGGAAGCATTTCCTCCATTCTTGCTCATTGGCGCCCAGCATTCTGAGACAGTGCGCTTTTTGTGAATAAGCTCCCGCAGTCGGGGGGTACCTCTCAAGTGCTAATTGCACAT
The DNA here is from genome assembly GCF_049275935.1 of Endozoicomonas sp. ALC020. Taxonomy (NCBI): domain Bacteria; kingdom Pseudomonadati; phylum Pseudomonadota; class Gammaproteobacteria; order Oceanospirillales; family Endozoicomonadaceae; genus Endozoicomonas; species Endozoicomonas sp. ALC020. Next base: position 6,689,537 of record NZ_CP184830.1, on the reverse strand, counting down.
GCTCAAGCGCCTTAATGAGGTTTTCCTCTCCTGACTTCGGACTGGCTTCTGATATCTGCTTACACGCCATTACAAAATAATGGATTGAGATAACCAGCAACTTATTGGCACTTTCCGAATACCCGTTAATCACCTCCATAAACTTTGCTTTCCCGGCAGATGAGGACAGATAGGATAATTCACATTCATCCGAATGGTATAATTCACAGCAACGCTCAATCAGTCTTTCAGCCTGTTTACCTTTGTCGATTAGCTCCCAGAGGCGTACCAGAGCCAGATCAATATCATGATTCCCGCAAGGCATGCACAGACTGTCCTCACTGTCGTTGAGGTCCTTGTTGCTCATGTTCAGCAGCAGCCCTTCAGTTAGATGATGTTTATTCACTATCTCCCAATGCAGCGCCAGAGCCAGGTCAATGTCACGGTTGCCACAGGGCCTGCAAAGTTCTTCCATAGCGGCATCGGGGCGCTTGCCACTCATGTTTAGCAGCAGTATTCCTGCTTGTTTATGTTTGTTCAACTTCTGCCAGAGTCGAGCGAGGGTCAGGTCAATGTCATGATGCCCACAGGGCTGACACAAGGACTCCTCTCTCTCATCGGGGTGTTTGAGACTCAGGTTTAACAGCAGTATTTCAGCCCTTTGATATTCGCCCATCTCCTGCCAGAGTCGTACAAGAGCCAGATCAATCTCATGTTTTCCAGAGGCCTTGCACAGGATCTCCTCAGCGTCATCAGGGTGCCTGGAAATCATATTGAGCAGCAGTTTTTCACTCAGTTGAAGTCTGCCTGTCGCATGCCAGAGAAGCGCCAGAGACAGATCGAGTTCGGGGTGCTCAGAGGCTGTACAGAGGATCTCGATACTGTCTTTGGAGTCTTTGCCAATCATGTTGAGCAGCAGTTTTTCAGCCCATTCATATTTGCCCATCACCTGCCAGTGTCGTACCAGGTCTATGTCATGATGCCCAGAGGGCTTGCACAGGGTTTCGATACTTTCAGCCAGGTGCTTGCCACCCATGTTTAGCAGCAGATCTTCGGCCCGATCATATTGGCACACCTCTTGCCAGTATCGCACCAGAGCTATATTTACACTATCGAGGTAATTATGCAGCCTTTCCACTATGCCAGCGTGTGGGTCCGACTGCAGCTTTTCAATCAGCCCTGCTTTCATGCCCAACAGCAGTTTTTCAGCCAGCTGGTATTTTCTCATATGCTGCCATAGTCGTGCATTAGCGATATCAACGTCAAAATAGCCAGAGTGCTGGCAAAGTGTCTCCGCGTCTGCATCGGGCTTTTTGTTTCTCAACCTTAAAAGTCGTGCTTGCGCATCATGGAACCGTCCAAGTGCCTGTTCGCAGAGGCTCATGGTCAGATCAAGGTTACGAATGGTTGAAGCTCCAGACTCGGTGAACGTACCATTCACCCTGAGTTCTTCCAGACGAGTAAGGGCTTCTTTCTTCTTTTCCGAGGTTTGTTCTTTCAGCGATCTTGCAAGCCCTATGACGGTTCTCTGGTGATCGAATTCATTCAGTTGTTCATCTTGCAAGATGGTCCGGAATGCTGCTTCTGCATTTATGTAATCTTGTTTTTTTAATAGTTTGAAAGCGCTATCGATCCTTTTAGCCGTTTCAGGACAGGATTTATTCACCCTTTGCTGAAACGTTCGGGGAGACATACACTGGTATGCCTTTGCTCGCCGGTCCAGGATATTTGAGGGTACGCCCGGATCTTTCTGAACAGGTTGATCAGGTTGCATCCGTGGAATAAACGCTGGCGCTTTCGGGTTTAATTTAAACGGAGGCTTTGTTGTTTCAGTGTTAGCATTTGAACCTGAGGCACAATATTGCAGCGGTTGAGGTGTGGCAACGGTTGCGGTGCACGAACGGGTCGCGAAACTGGTTGTTATTGGTAATCCGTAATTCATAGCCTCATTAATTCCCTGAAACTTACACTTTTTGACAGGCAGTGGACGTAATAAAGTACAAGGCCATCTAACCTGTGAGACCTCTTACTATCTCAAGAGCAATGTATTCGTGCCTCCGCCAAAAATCGGCTTTCCCCTTTTGGTTTCGGCTGTAGTCAAGGGCTTGCGCTCTAGCAAAACATTCTCTCCATTGTTGCTTACTTCGACCCAGCATCCTGAGACAATGGGCTTTTTGTGAATAAGCTCCCGCATTCGGAGGGTACTTTTGCAACGCTGATTCAACCTGCTCAAGCGCCTTTTCAAGGTTCTCCTTTGCAGACTCCGGGCCGTCTTTTTTTATCTGGTCACAAGCCAGGGTGAAATAATGGATCGAGGTAGCCACCAGAGTATTGACACTTTCCGGACAGCGGCTGATCATTTCCAGAAATCCCGCTTTCCCGGTAGATAAGTACAACAGGGTTAATTGCCATTCATTCGAATGATATAACTCACAGCAACGCCTGGTCAGTCTTTCAGCCTGTTCACATTTGCCCGTAGTGTCCCATAGTCTTACCAAAGTCAGGTCAATCTGTTGATTCCCGGAAGGTTTGCACAGGCTGTCTTCATCGGCATTGAAGTGCTTGCCACTCATGTTCAGCAGCAGCCTTTCAGACAGTTCAAATTTCTTCATTTCCTGCCAGAGTCGCGCCCGAGTCAGGTCAATGTCATGATGCCCAAATGGTTTGCACAGCTCTTCCACAATAGCTCCGGGGGGCATGCCAATCATGTTCAGCATCAGCTTTTCAGACCATTCATGTTTGCCCATCATTTCCCAGAGTCTCACCCGAGCGAGGTCATTTTCCATGTTCCCACAGGAGCTGCACAGGCTGTCTATACTGGCATTGGGGTGCATGCCACAGATGTTCAGAAGCAGCTTTTCAGCCAGTTTATATCTGCCCGTCAGCTCCCAATGTCGTGCCAGAGCCAAATCAATTTCACGATTCCCAGAGAGCTTGCACAGTTCTTCCTCGCTGTCACCGGGGCGCTTTCCACTCATGTTGAGCAGTAGTTTTTCAGCTCGTATATATTTGTATTTCCTCTGCCAGCGCAGTGCCAGACCGAGATCAATATCATGATGCCCAAAGGGTTCACACAGGAGCTCCTCATTGTCGTCGGGTCTCTTGCCACTTATGTTCAGCAGCAGCTTTTCAGCCAGCTCAAATTTGTCCAATTCTTCCCAGATTCGCACCAGAGCTATGTCAATGGCAGGATCGCCAGTGGGGCGACAGAGAATCTCCTCACTGTCATCGGGATGCTTGCGACTGATGTTCAGCAGCAGCCTCTCAGCCCGCTCATGCTGGCCCAACGCCCGCCAGATAAACGTCAGAGCCAGATCAACGTCTTTACGATCAGATTGCCTGCAGAGTACGTCCTCATGGTCATCGGGGCGCTTGCCAATGATTCCGAGCATCAGGAGTTCAGCCTCTTGATGTTTGTCCATAAACTGCCAGAGTCGCACCAGGGCTATATTGACGGTATCGAGGTATTTACGCAGTTTTGATGTATCAGGAGAATAGGGATTTGACTGCAGCTTTTTAATCAGTTCTTTTTTTATGTTCAGGAACAGTGTTTCAGCCAGAGTGTATTTGCCCATAGACTGCCACAGTCGGGCATTATTAATATCTGCGGCATAATAGCGAGAAGGTTCGCACAGGGTTCTCTCATCGGCATCGAGCCTTTTTTTTCTCAGCCTCAACAGTCGGGTTTCGGCATCAAAGTGTCTTCCAAGTGCCTCTTCACAGAGGCTCAGGGTCAGATCAAGGTTATAAATGGTCGAAGCCCCGAACCTGTTGAGTGTTCCATCTAACCTGAGTTCTTCCAGAATAGAGCAGGCTTCCAACTGTTTTTCGCAGGTTTGCTCTTTTAGCGATCTTGCAAGCCCTACGGTTACGTTCCGCTTTTCGAATGGATCCGGTATGCCATGTATGCTGTTTAAGATGACCCGGAATTTTTTTTCTGCATCAATGAAATTTTGATTGTTGAGCATTGCGAAAGCGCTATTGATCTCTTTTCTAAGGGCTACAGGAGAGTAGGTCTTCGCCTCTGGGTGAAACGTCCGGGGAGTAGGGCGCTGGCATGAAGTTACTGGCCGGTCTTGAATATTTGAGGGTCTGTGCCAATGTTGATGACCACGATGAGGAAGTTGTGAACGTGGAATAAACGTTTCAGCGTTTGGATTTAAGGTAAATTCACGCCCTTTTGCTGCACCGGTATCTGAACCTGACGCACAATATTGAGATAATTGCGATGTCGTAGTGCCCGAACTCGCTGGAGCGTTAGTTGTAGGTGTTGGCCCGTAACTCATAATGATATAGATTCCCTGAAAATCTATGCTAAGAACCTGACCAGTTGATTTCGCATATTCTGGCGAGTGGATTTTTTCATCCTTCAAGGCGCAACGATGGGCGCGTAGCCATAGCTACGCAACCAGAGTTGGAACGCAGAAGGATGGAAAAAGCCGCCGTCCAGAATATGCGAAACCAACTGGTTAGGTGCTTATTGGACAATCATCAGGCATAAAAGTTCAAGGATGTTTTTTTTATTCTTTGAGATTCGATAACTTCTGGAGGGCAGCGGCTTCCCTGCTTCGCCAAAAATGAGTTTTTGCCCTGTATGCCCGGCTGACGTCGAAGGCTTCCGCTCTATCAAACCATTCCCTCCATTCTTGCTCATTTTTCCCCAGCATTCTGAGACAGTGCGCTTTTTGCGAAAAAGCTCCCGCACTGGGAGGGTATTTCTTCAGTGCCGATTCCACAATTTCCAGAGCCTTATGAAGGTTATCTTGTCCTGACTCTGGACCTGTATCGATTATTTGCTTGCAAGCCAGGTTGAAATAATGGATAGAGGTAGCCAACAGGGTATTGATCGTTTCCGGATAGTGGCTAATCATTTCCATAAATCCTTCTTGCCCGGCAGATTGGCTGAGTAGTGCCTGTTCAAATTCATTCGAATGATATAATTTACAGCCTTGCTTAAGCAGTCTTTCAGCCTGTTCATGTTTGCCTATCCTCCCCCAAAAGCGTGCCAGAGCCATATCAACGTTATGATTGCCAGAGGGTTTGCACAGGCTGTCTTCAGTGTCATTGGCGTGCTTGCTGCTCATGTTCAGTAGCAGGAGTACAGTCCATTCGGGTTTATCCATGATCTCCCAGAGCATCGCCTGAGCCAGATCAAAATCATGATTCCCACAGGGCTTGCAAAGGATCTCCTTACTGCCATCGGGGTCCTTGCCACTCATGTTCAGCAGCAGCCTTTCAGAGAGGTGATATTTGCCTGTGACCTCCCAGTGTCGCATCAGTGTCAGATCAATTTCCTGCTGCCAGCAGGGCTTGCAGAGAATCTCTTCACTGGCACCGGGATGCTTGCCACCCATATTCAGCAGCAGCCTTTCAGCCAGGTTGTGTCTGCCCTCCATCTGCCAGAATCGAGCCCGGGTCAGGTCAGTGTCACAATGCCCGGAGGGCATGCACATTTCTTCCTCACTGGCACCGGGTCGCGAACCGCACATGTTCAGCAGAAGTTCTGAAGACTGTTTAAATTTGCCCATTATCTGCCAGAGCCGCACCAGGGCCAGGTCAATGTTAGCTTTCCCAAAGGGCTTACACAGAACCTTCAGACTGTCATTGGGGTGCTTGCCAATCATGAGTAGCAGCAGTTTTTCAGCCAGCTCATGTTTACGCGTTTCTTCCCAGAGTCGCACCAGAGCCAGGTCAATGTCATGATTCCCGGAAGGTTTGCAGAGAGTGTCCTCACTGTCATCGGGACGTTTGTTACTCATGTTCAGCAGCAGTCTCTCAGACTGTTCATATTTGCCCATTAACCGCCAGAGTACCGACAGAGCCAGGTCAATGTCTTCACACTTGGTGAGCTTGCAGAGAATGTCCATATAGTCATCGGGGTGCTTGCCGCTCATGTCCAGCAAGAGGTCTTCAGCCAGTTGATATTTCTCCATCAGCTGCCAGAGTCGCGCCAGGGCCATATTGACCTTACCGAGGTATTTACGCAGTTTTTGTGCCGCAGGAGAGTCCGGTTTCGACTGCAGCTTTTTAATCAACTCCTCTTTTATTTTCAGGAGGAGTGTTTCAGCCAGCCTGTGTTTGCCCATAGACTGCCACAGTCTGGCATTAGTAATATCTGCAGCATAATAGCCAGAAGGCTTGCACAGGGTCTTCTCATAGGCATTGGTGCTTTTCCGTCTGAGCCTCAAAAGTCGTGTTTCGGCGGCAAAGTGCCATCCAAGTGCCTCTTCACAGAGGCTCAGGTTCAGATCAAGGTTGTGAATGGTCGAAGCGCCAAACTTATTGCATGTTCCATCCAATCTGAGCGCTTCCAGAAGAGAGTAGGCTTCTAACTGTTTTTCGTTGGTCTGTTCTTTCAGCGCTCTTGCAAGCCCTATGGTCGTGTTCTGTTTGTTGAATGGACTCAGATTGCCTTGGTATTTCTTTAAGATGACTCGAAATGCTTTTTCTGCGTCTGTGAAATTTTGATGTCTCAGTATTGCGAAAGCACTATTGATCTCTTTTCTAATAGCTGCAGGAGAGGGGGTCTTTGCCTCTGGATAAAGCGTCCTGGGGGTAGACCTTTGGTAAGCTGATGCCTGCTGGCCTGAAATATTTGAGGATTTGTTCGAATGTTGATGAACACCCTTTGCCAGTTGAGCGCGTGGAGCAAGAGGTTTAGCTTCCCGATTTGGGGCAGATGGCGGCTTTTTTGCCGCATCGGCATAGGAACCTGACGCACAATACCGTGACGGTTGCGATGTCGTAGCAGGCTGGCAGGCAGATGCCTGCCGACCTGAAATATTTGAGGGACTGGTCGAACGTTGATGAACAACTTGTGGAAGTTGAGCCGGTGGATTGAGAGATTTAGCTTGCTGATTTGAGCTAGATGGACGTTTTTTTGCCGCATCGGCATAGGAACCTGACGCACAATATGGAGACGAGTGCGATGTCGTAGTGCTCGAACTCACTGGAGTGCTGGTTGTTGGTGTTGGCCCGTAACTCATAATGATGGAGATTCCCTGAAAATCTAGGCTGTTGGACAGTCATCAGTCATAAAGGTTCAAGGGCGTTTTTTATTCTTTGAGATTCGATAACTTCTGAAGGGCAGCGGCTTCCCTGTTTCGCCATAAATGAGTTTTAGCCCTGTATGTCCGGCTGGAGTCAGAGGCTTCCGCTCTATCAAACCATTCCCTCCATTCTTGCTCACTTTTCCCCAGCATTCTGAGACAGTGCGCTTTTTGGGAAAAAGCTCCCGCAATCGGTGGGTACTTTTTCAGTGCCGATTCCACAAATCCCAGAGCCTTATGAAGGTTATCTTGTCCTGACTCAGGGTTATCCTGAATGATCTGCTCACAAGCCAGACTGAAATAATGGATCGATTTAGCCACCAAGGTATTGGCACTTTCCGGATAGTAGCTAACCATTTCCATAAATCCTTCTTGCCCGGTTAATAACTTTAATAGTGTGAGTTCAAATTCATTCGAATGATAAAATTCACAGCCACGCTTAAGCAGCCTTTCAGCCCGTCCAAGTTTGCCGGTATTCTCCCAGCAGCGTGCCAGAGTCAGGTCAATGTCGTGATTGCCAGAGGGCTTGCACAGGCTGTCTTCGTCGTCACCGGGGTGCTTACCACTTATGTTCAGCAGCAGTCTTTCAGTCCGTTCAGGTTTATCCATCATCTCCCAGAGCCGTGCGAGAGCCAGGTAAAGAACATCATGACCACCGGACTTGCCCGGGATCTCCTCACTGTCATTGGGTTGCCAGCCAATCATATTCAACAGCAGTCTTTCAGAAAGTTTATATTTGCCTGTAAGCTGCCAGCATCGCACCAGAGCCAGATCAATGTCATGCTGCCAGCAGGGTTTGCACAGAATCTCTTCACTGGCGTCGGGATGCTTGCGACTCATGTTCAGCAGCAGCTTTTCAGCCAGTGTATATCTGCCCGTCAGCTCCCAAAATCGAACCAGAGCCAGGTCACTTTCACGATTCCCACAGAGCTTGCACAATTCTTCCTCGCTGTCACCGGGGCGCTTTCCACTCATGTTCAGCAGTAGCTTTTCAGTTCGTATATATTTGTATATCCTTTGCCAGAGTAGTGCCAGAGAGAGATCAATGTCATGATGCCCGCAGGGCTTGCACAGTTCTTCCTCGCTGTCACCGGGGCGCTTTCCACTCATGCTCAGCAGTAGCTTTTCAGTTCGTATATATTTGTATTTCCTCTGCCAGATTAGTGCCAGAGAGAGATCAATGTCATGATGCCCACAGGGCTTGCAAAGTTCTTCCTCGCTGTCACCGGGGCGCTTTCCACTCATGTTCAGCAGTAGCTTTTCAGCCAGCTCAAGTTTGTTCATTTCATCCCAGGTGCGCATCAGAGCCATGTCAATGGCACGATGGCCAGTGGGGCGACACAGAATCTCTTCACTGTCATCGGGATGCTTGCGACTCATGTTCAGCAGCAGTCTCTCAGCCCGCTTATGCTTGCCCAACGCCCGCCAGATAAACGTCAGAGCCAGATCAACGTCTTTATGATCAGATTGCCTGCAGAGTATGTCCTCATCGTCATCGGGGCGCTTGCCAATGAGGTCGAGCATCAGAAGTTCAGCCTTTTGATGTTTGCCCATCAACTGCCAGAGTCGCATCAGGGCCATGTTGACGGTATCGAGGTGTCTACGCAGTTTTGATGTCGCAGGAGAATAGGGTTTTGACTGCAGGTTTTTAATCAGTTCTGTCTTTAAGTTCAGTAACAATGTTTCAGCCAGAGTGTATTTGCCCATAAGCTGCCAAAGTCGTGCATTACTGATATCTGCGGCATAATAGTGAGAAGGTTCGCACAGGGCTCTCTCATTGGCATTGCGCATTTTTTTTCTCAGTCTCAACAGTCGGGTTTCGGCATCAAGGTGTCTTCCAAGTGCTTCTTCACAGAGGCTCAGGCACAGATCAAGGTTACTAATGGTCGAGGCTCCTAACCTGGTAAGTTTTCCATCTAACCTGAGCTCTTCCAAAATAGAGCAGGCTTCCAGCTGTTTTTCGTGGGTTTGCTCTCTTAGAGATCTTGCAAGCCCTATGGTTGCTTCCTGCTTGTCGAAGCGACTCGGTATGCCATGCTTGCCGTTTAAGAGGGTCCGGAATGCTTTTTCTGCATCTATGAAATTTTGATTGTTGAGCATTGCGTAAGCGCTTTTGATCTCTTTTTTAAAAACTTCAGGAGGGCAGGTCTTCGCCTCTGGGTGAAAGGTCCGGAGAGTAGAACTCTGGTCTGCAGTTGCTGGCCTTGAGGGTCTGTTCGAATCTTGATGACCACCATGAGGAAGTTGTGAACGTGGAATAAACGTTTTAGCGTTCGGATTTAAGGTAGATCTACGCCCTTTTGATGCACCGGTATCTGAGCCTGACGCACAGTACCCTGACGGCTGAGATGTCGTAGCAGGCTGGCAGGCAGATGCCTGCCGACCTGAAATATCTGAGGGACTGGTGGAACGTTGATGAACAACTTGTGGAAGTTGAGCCGATTGAGTAAGAGATTTTATTTCCCGATTTGAGGTGGATTGACGGTTTCTTGCCGCATCGGCATAGGAACCTGACGCGCAATATGGAGACGATTGCGATGTCGTACAGCTCGAACTGGCTGGAGCGCTGGTTGTAGGTGTTGGCCCGTAACTCATAATGATGTAGATTCCCTGAAAATCTATGCTAAGTACCTAGTGCAGCTAAGCTCTGATATCCATACACCCCTCGTTCCCACGCAACAGAGGGTGTCGCAAAACCCGTTCCCCTCCCGTCATTTCCGGCCTCACTCCCGTCATTCCCGCGAAGGCGGGAATCCACACAGACTCATCACCAGAACCATACTGCCCGGTGTCCCCCTGGCCTTTTCATCCGCGAGAAGGCAGAGACCCGCTGTTGGCGCTGGATTCCCGCCTTCGCGGGAATGACGACCTCAGAGTATCGGAACGAGTGGCCTGTATGGATATCAAGGCTTGGCTGCACTAGGTACTTATTCGACAGTCATCAGTCAAAAAGGTTCAAGGATATTTTTTATTCTTTGAGATTCGATAGCTTCTGAAGGGCAGCGGCCTCCCTGTTTCGCCAAAAATGAGTTTTCGCCCTGTATGTCCGGCTGGAGTCAAAGGCTTCCGCTCTATCAAACCATTCCCTCCATTCTTGCTCACTTTTTCCCAGCATTCTGAGACAGTGCGCTTTTTGGGAATAAACTCCCGCACTCGGTGGGTACTTTGTCAGTGCTGATTCCACAAATTCCAGAGCCTTATGAAGGTTATCTTGTCCTGACTCAGGGTTATCCTGAATGATCTGCTCACAAGCCAGGCTGAAATAATGGATCGAGTTAGCCAGCAAGGTATTGGCACTTTCCGGATAGCGGCTAATCATTTCCATAAATCCTTCTTGCCCGACAGATAATTTTAACAGTGTGAGTTCAAATTCATTCGAATGATAGAATTCACAGCCACGCTCAACCAGTCTTTTAGCCCGTCCAAGTTTGCCTGTAATCTCCCAGCAGCGTGCCAGAGTCAGGTCAATGTCATGATTGCCAAAGGGCTTGCACAGGCTGTCTTCGTCGTCACCGGGGTGCCTACCACTTATGTTCAGCAGCAGTCTTTCAGCCCGTTCAGGTTTATCCATCATCACCCAGAGCGTCGCCAGACCCAGATCAATATCATAATTTCCACAAGGCTTGCAAAGGCTCTCCTCACTGCCATCAGGGTCCTTGCCACTCATGTTAAGTAGCAGTCTTTCAGAGAGGTGATATTTGCCCGAGACCTGCCAGTGTCGTACCAGTGTCAGATCAATTTCCAGCTGCCAGCAGGGCTTGCACAGGATCTCTTCACTGGCGCCGGGATGCTTGCGAATCATGTTCAGCAGCAGCTTTTCAGCCAGTTTATATTTGCCCGTCAGCTCCCAATATCGCATCAGAGCCATGTCAATTTCACGATTCCCACAGGGCTTGCACAGTGCTTCCTCGCTGTCGCCGGGGCGCTTTCCACTCATGTTCAGCAGTAGCTTTTCAGTTCGTATATAGTTGCATTTCCTCTGCCAGAGTAGTGCCAGAGTGAGATCAGTGTCATGATGCCCACAGAGCTTGCAAAGTTCTTCCTCGCTGTCACCCGGGCGCTTTCCACTCATGTTCAGCAGTAGCTTTTCAGCCAGCTCAAATTTGTCCATTTCATCCCAGGTTCGCACCAGAGTCATGTCAATGGCACGATGGCCAGTGGGGCTACACAGAATCTCCTCACTGTCATCGGGATGCTTGCGACTCATGTTCAGCAGCAGCCTCTCAGCCCGCTCTTGCTTGCCCAACGCCCGCCAGATAAACGTCAGGGTCAGATCAACGTCTCTATGATCAGATTGCCTGCAGAGTAGGTCCTCATCGTCATCGGGGCGCTTGCCAATGATGTCGAGCATCAGGAGTTCTGCCTTTTGACGTTTGTCCAGCAACTGCCAGAGTCGCCCCAGGGCCATATTGACGGTATGGAGGTATTTAGGCAGTTGTGCTGTAGCAGGAGAGTAAGGTTTTGACTGCAGGTTTTTAATCAGTTCTGTTTTTATGTTCAGTAATAGTGTTTCAGCCAGAGTGTATTTGCCCATAGACTGCCACAGTCGGGCATTACTAATATCTGCGGCATAATAGCGAGAAGGTTCACACAGGGCTCTCATGTCGGCATCGCGCCATTTTCTTCTCAGTCTCAACAGTCGAGTTTCGGCATCAAGGTGTCTTCCAAGTGCTTCTTCACAAAGGCTCAGGGTCAGATCAAGGTTATTAATGGTCGAAGCCCCGAACCTGGTAAGTTTTTCATCTAACCTGAGTTCTTCCAGAATAGAGCAGGCTTCCATCTGTTTTTCGCAGGTTTGCTCTTTTAGAGATCTTGCAAGCCCTATGGTTGCTTCCTGCTTTTCGCACCGATTCGGTATGCCATGCTTGCCGTTTAAGAGGGCCCGGAATGCTTTTTCTGCATCTGTGAAATTTTGATTGTTGAGCATTGCGAAAGCGCTTTTGATCTTTTTTTTAAGAATTTCAGGAGGGCAGGCCCTCGCCTCTGGGTGAAACTTCAGGGGAGTAGCGCTTTGGTATGCAGTTGCTGGCCAGTCTGGAATATTTGAGGGACTGTTCGAATGTTGATGACCACCATGAGGACGTTGCGAACGTGGAATAAACCTTTCAGCTTTCGGATTTAAGGTAGATCTACGCCCTTTTGATGCACCGGTATCTGAACCTGACGCACAATACTGTGACGGCTGAGATGTCTTAGCAGGCTGGCAGACAGATGCCTGCCGACCCGAAATATTTGAGGGATTGGTCGAATGTTGACGAACACCTCGTGGAAGTTGAGCAGGTTGAGTAAGAGATTTAGTTTCCCGATTAGAGGTAGATAGACGTTTTCTAACCGCATCGGCATAGGAGCCAGACACACAATATTGAGACGATTGCGATGTCGCAGTGCTCGAACTGGCTGGAGCGCTGGTTGTAGGTGTTGGCCCGTAACTCATAATGATGTAGATTCCCTGAAAATCTATGCTCAGTACCTGGCCAGTTGGTTTCGCATATTCTGGCGAGTGGATTTTTTCATCCTTCAAGGCGCAACGACGGGCGCGTAGCCATAGCTACGCAACCAGAGTTGGAACGCAGAAGGATGGAAAACGCCGCCGTCCAGAATATGCGAAACCAACTGGTTAGGTACTTATTGGACAGTCATCAGTCATAAAGGTTCAAGGAAGTTTTTTTATTCTTTGAGATTCGATAACTTCTGCAGGGCAGCGGCCTCCCTGTTTCGCCAAAAATGAGTTTTCGCCCTGTATGTCCGGCTGGAGTCAAAGGCTTCCGCTCTATCAAACCATTCCCTCCATTCTTGCTCACTTTTTCCCAGCATTCTGAGACAGTGCGCTTTTTGGGAATAAACTCCCGCACTCGGTGGGTACTTTGTCAGTGCTGATTCCACAAATTCCAGAGCCTTATGAAGGTTATCTTGTCCTGACTCAGGGTTATCCTGAATGATCTGCTCACAAGCCAGGCTGAAATAATGGATCGAGTTAGCCAGCAAGGTATTGGCACTTTCCGGATAGCGGCTAATCATTTCCATAAATCCTTCTTGCCCGACAGATAATTTTAACAGTGTGAGTTCAAATTCATTCGAATGATAGAATTCACAGCCACGCTCAACCAGTCTTTTAGCCCGTCCAAGTTTGCCTGTAATCTCCCAGCAGCGTGCCAGAGTCAGGTCAATGTCATGATTGCCAGAGGGCTTGCAAAGGCTGTCTTCGTCGTCATCGGGGTGCTTACCACTCAGGTTCAGCAGCAGTCTTTCAGTCCGTTCAGGTTTTTCCATCATCTCCCAGAGCATCGCCAGAGCCAGATCAAAATCATTGTTTCCACAAGGCTTGCAAAGGCTCTCCTCACTGTCATCGGGGTCCTTGCCACTCATGTTAAGCAGCAGTCTTTCAGAGAGGTGATATTTGCCCAAGGCCTCCCAGTATCGCACCAGTGTCAGATCAATTTCCTGCTGCCAGCAGGGTTTGCACAGGATCTCTTCACTGGCGCCGGGATGCTTGCGACTCATGTTCAGCAGCAGCTTTTCGGCCAGTTTATATTTGCCCACCAGCCCCCAAAATCGCACCAGAGCCAGGTCAATTTCACGATTCCCACAGAGCTTGCACAGTGCTTCCTCGCTGTCACCGGGGCGCTTTCCACTCATGTTAAGCAGTAGCTTTTCAGTTCGTATATAGTTGTATTTCTTCTGCCAGAGTAGTGCCAGAGTGAGATCAGTGTCATGATGCCCACAGGGCTTGCACAGTTCTTCCTCGCTGTCTCCGGGGCGCTTTCCACTCATGTTCAGCAGTAGCTTTTCAGCCAGCTCAAATTTGTCCATTTCATCCCAGGTTCGCACCAGAGTCATGTCAATGGCACGATGGCCAGTGGGGCTACACAGAATCTCCTCACTGTCATCGGGATGCTTGCGACTCATGATCAGCAGCAGCCTCTCAGCCCGTTCATGCTTGCCCAACGCCCGCCAGATAACCGACAGAGCCAGATCAACGTCTTTATGATCAGATTGCCTGCAGAGTATGTCCTCATCGTCATCGGGGCGCTTGCCAATGATGTCGAGCATCAGAAGTTCTGCCTTTTGATGTTTGTCCAGCAACTGCCAGAGTCGCCCCAGGGCTATATTGACGGTATCGAGGTATTTAGGCAGTTGTGCTATAGCAGGAGAGTAGGGTTTTGACTGCAGGTTTTTAATCAGTTCTGTTTTTATGTTCTGTAACAGTGTTTCAGCCAGAGTGTATTTGCCCATAGACTGCCACAGTCGTGCATGAGTAATATCTGCGTCATAATAGCGGGAAGGTTTGCACAGGGCTTTCTTATCGGCATCGCGCCATTTTCTTCTCAGTCTCAACAGCCGGGTTTCGGCATCAAGGTGTCTTCCAAGTGCTTCTTCACAAAGGCTCAGGGTCAGATCAAGGTTGTTAATGGTCGAAGCCCCGAACCTGTTGAGTGTTCCATCTAACCTGAGTTCTTCCAGAATAGAGCAGGCTTCCATCTGTTTTTCGCAGGTTTGCTCTTTTAGAGATCTTGCAAGCCCTATGGTTGCTTCCTGCTTCTCGAACCGATTCGGTATACCATACTTGCCGTTTAAGATGGTCCGGAATGCTTTTTCTGCATCTATGAAATTTTGATTTTTGAGGATTGCGAAAGTGCTTTTGATCTCTTTTTTAACCGCTCCAGGAGGGCAGGTCTCCGCCTCCGGGTTAAACGTCCGGGGAGTAGAACTCTGGTATGCAGTTGCTGGCCAGTCTGGAGTATTTGAGGGTCTGTTCGAATGCTGATGACCATGATGAAGTTGCGAACGTGGAATAAACGTTTCAGCGTTTGGATTTAAGGTAAATTTATGCCCTTTTGATGCACCGGTATCTGAACCTGACGCACAATACCCTGACGGTTGTAGTGTCGTAGCAGGCTGGCAGGCAGATGCCTGCCGACCCGAAATATCTGAGGGATTGGTGGAACGGTGATGAACAACTTGTGGAAGTTGAGCCGGTTGAGTAAGAGATTTAGTTTCCCGGCCTGAGGTAGTTAGAGACTTTTTTGCCGCATCGGCATAGGAACCCGGCGCACAATATTGAGACGATTGCGATGTCCTGATGCTCGAACTCACTGGAGCACTGGTTGTAGGTGTTGGCCCGTAACTCATAATGATGGAGATTCTCTGAAAATCTATGCTGTTGGAAATGTTGGACAGTCATCAGGCATAAAGGTTCAAGGAGGTTTTTTTATTCTTTGGAATTCGACAACTTCTGAAGGGCTGCGGCTTCCCTGTTTCGCCAAAAATGAGTTTTAGACCTGTATGTCCGGCTGGAGTCAAAGGCTCTCGCTCTAGCAAACCATTCCTTCCATTTTTGCTCATTTTTCCCCAGCATTCTGAGACAGTGCGCTTTTTGCGAATAAGCTCCCGCACTTGGTGGGTATTTCTTCAGTGCTGATTCCACAAATTCCAGAGCCTTATGAAGGTTATCTTGCCCTGACTCCGGGGTGTCCTGAATGATCTGCTGACAAGCCAGGCTGAAATAATGGATCGAGTTAGCCAGCAAGGTATTGGCACTTTCCGGATAGTGGCTAATCATTTCCATAAATTCTTCTTGCCCGGTAGAAAACTTTAACAGTGTGAGTTCAAATTCACTCGAATGATAGAATTCACAGCCACGCTCAACCAGATTTATAGCCCGTTCATGTTTGCCTGTAATCTCCCAGCAGCGTGCCAGAATCAGGTCAATGTCATGATTGCCAGAGGGCTTGCAAAGGCTGTCTTCGTCGTCATCGGGGTGCTTACCACTTATGTTCAGCAGCAGTCTTTCAGTCCGTTCAGGTTTATCCATATTCTCCCAGAGCACCGCCAGAGCCAGATCAAAATCATGGTTTCCACAAGGCTTGCAAAGGATCTCCTCACTGCCATCAGGGTCCTTGCCACTCATGTTAAGCAGCAGTCTTTCAGAGAGGTGATATTTGCCCAGGACCTCCCAGTATCGCACCAGGGTCAGATCAATTTCCTGCTGCCAGCAGGGCTTGCACAGGATCTCTTCACTGGCGCCGGGATGCTTGTGACTCACGTTCAGCAGCAGCTTTTCAGCCAGTTTATATTTTCCCGTCAGCTCCCAAAATCGCACCAGAGCCAGGTCAATTTCACTATTCCCACAGGGCTTGCACAGTGCTTCCTCGCTGTCACCGGGGCGCTTTCCACTCATGTTCAGCAGTAGCTTTTCAGTTCGCATATATTTGTACATCCTCTGCCAGAATACCGCCAGAGAGAGATCAATGTCATGATGCCCACAGAGCTTGCACAGTTCTTCCTCGCTGTCACCGGGGCGCTTTCCGCTCATGTTCAGCAATAGCTTTTCAGCCAGCTCAAGTTTGTCCATTTCTTCTTCCCAGGTTCGCGCCAGAGCCATGTCAATGGCACGATCGCCAGTGGGTCTACAGAGAATCTCCTCACTGTCATCGGGATGCTTGCGACTCATGTTCAGCAGCAGCCTCTCAGCCCGCTCTCGCTTGCCCAACGCCCGCCAGATAAACGTCAGAGCCAGATCGATGTTTTTATGATCAGATGGCCTGCAGAGTATGTCTTCATCGTCATCGGGGCGCTTGCCAGTGATTTCGAGCATCAGAAGTTCAGCCTTTTGATGTTTGCCAATCAACTGCCAGAGTCGCATCAGGGCCGTATTGACGGTATTGAGGTGATTACGCAGTTTTGATGTAGCGGTAGAGTGGGCTTTTGACTGCAGGTTTTTAATCAGTTCTGTTTTTATGTTCAGTAACAATGTTTCAGACAGAGTGTATTTGCCCGTAGACTGCCACAGTCGGGCATGAGTTATATCTGCGGTATAATAGCGAGAGGGTTCGCACAGGGCTCTCTCATCGGCATCGCGTCTTTTTCTTCTCAGTCTTAACAGTCGGGTTTCGGCATCAAAGTATCTTCCAAGTGCCTCTTCGCAAAGGCTCAGGTTCAGATCAAGGTTACCAATGCTCGAAGCTCCGAACCTGTCGAGTGTTCCATCTAACCTGAGTTCTTCCAGAATAGAGCAGGCTTCCATCTGTTTTTCGCGGGTTTGCTCTTTTAGCGATCTTGCAAGCCCTATGGTTACTGTCTGCTTGTCGAACGGATTCGGTATGCCATGCTTGCTGTGTAAGATGGCCCGGAATGCTTTTTCTGCACCTGTGAAATTATGATTGTCGAGCATTGCTAAAGCGCTTTTGATCTCTTTTTTAAGAGTTTCAGGATGGCAGGTCTTCGCCTCTGGGTGAAAGGTCCGGGGAGTAGAACTCTGGTATGCAGTTGCTGGCCAGTCTGGAGTATTTGAGGGACTGTTCAAATGTTGATGACCACCATGAGGACGTTGCGAACGTGGAATAAACGTTTCAGCGTTTGGATTTAAGGTAAATTTACGCCCTTTTGATGCACCGGTATCTGAACCTGACGCAGAATACCCTGACGGTTGCAATGTCGTAGCAGGCTGGCAGGCAGATGCCTGCCGACCCGAAATATCTGAGGGACAGGTGGAACGTTGATGAACAACTTGTGGAAGTTGAACCGGTTGAGTAAGAGATTTTATTTCCCGATTTGAGGTGGATAGACGTCTTTTTACCGCATCGGCATAGGAACCTGATGCACAATATGGAGACGATTGCGATGTTGAAGTGCTCGAACTGGCTGGAGCGCTGGCTGAAGGTGTTGGCCCGTAACTCATAATGATGTAGATTCCCTGAAAATCTATGCTGCTGACATGTTGGACAGTCATCAGTCATAAAGGTTCAAGGAAGTTTTTTTATTCTTTGGAGTTCGATAACTTCTGAAGGGCAGCGGCCTCCCTGTTTCGCCAAAAATGAGTTTTAGCCCTGTGTGTCCGGCTGGAGTCAAAGGCTCTTGCTCTATCAAACCATTCCTTCCATTCGTGCTCATTTTTCCCCAGCATTCTGAGACAGTGCGCTTTTTGGGAAAAAGCTCCCGCACTCGGAGGGTATTTCTTCAGTGCTGATTCCACAAATTCCAGAGCCTTATGAAGGTTATCTTGTCCTGACTCCGGGTCATCCTGAATGATCTGCTTACAAGCCAGGTTGAAATAATGGACCGAGTTAGCCAGTAAGGTATTGGTACTTTCCGGATAGTGGCTAATCATTTCCATAAATCCTTCTTGCCCGGTAGGTAACTTTAATAGTGTGAGTTCAAATTCAATCGAATGATAGAATTCACAGCCACGCTCAAGCAGTCTTTTAGCCCGTCCAAATTTGCCTGCATTCTCCCAGCAGCGTGCCAGAGTCAGGTCAATCTCATGATTGCCAGAGGGCTTGCACAGGCTGTCTTCGTCGTCACCGGGGTGCTTACCACTCATATTCAGCAGCAGTCTTTCAGTCTGTTCAGGTTTATCCATCATCTCCCAGAGCATCACCAGAGCCAGATCAATATCATGATTTCCACAAGGCTTGCAAAGGATCTCCTCACTATCATCGGGGTCCTTGCCACTCATGTTAAGCAGCAGTCTTTCAGAGAGGCGATATTTGCCCGAGACCTCCCAGTATTGCACCAGTGTCAGATCTATTTCCAGCTGCCAGCAGGGCTTGCACAGAATCTCTTCAGTGGCGCCGGGATGCTTGCGACTCATGTTCAGCAGCAGCTTTTCAGCCAGTTCATATTTGCCCGTCAGCTCCCAAAATCGAACCAGAGCCAGGTCAATTTCACGATTCCCACTGAGCTTGCACAGTGCTTCCTCGCTGTCACCGGAGCGCTTTCCACTCATGTTCAGCAGTAGCTTTTCAGTTCGTATATATTTGAATTTCCTCTCCCAGACCAGTGCCAGAGAGAGATCAATGTCATGATGCCCACAGAGCTTGCACAGTTCTTCCTCGCTGTCACCGGGGCGCTTTCCACTCATGCTCAGCAGTAGCTTTTCAGCCAGCTCAAGTTTGTCCATTTCATCCCAGGTTCGCACCAGAGCCATGTCAATGGCACGATGGCCAGTGGGGCTACACAGAATCTCCTCACTGTCATCGGGATGCTTGCGACTCATGTTCAGCAGCAGCCTCTCAGCCCGCTCACGCTTGCCCAACGCCCGCCAGATAAACGTCAGAGCCAGATCAACGTCTTTATGATCAGATGGCCTGCAGAGTATGTCCTCATCGTCATCGGGGCGCTTGCCAATGATGCTGAGCATCAGAAGTTCAGCCTTTTGATGTTTGTCCATCAACTGCCAGAGTCGCATCAGGGCCATGTTGACGGTATCGAGGTGTTTACGAAGTTTTGATGTAGCAGGAGAATAGGGTTTCGACTGCAGGTTTTTGATCAGTTCTTTTTTTATGTTCAGGAACAGTGTTTCAGCCTGAGTGTATTTGCCCATAAGCTGCCACAGTCGGGCATTACTAATATCTGCGACATAATAGCTAGAGGGTTCGCACAGGGCTCTCTCATCGGCATCGCGCCTTTTTCTTCTCAGTCTCAACAGTCGAGTTTCGGCATCAAGGTGTCTTCCAAGTGCTTCTTCACAGAGGCTCAGGCACAGATCAAGGTTATTAATGGTCGAAGCTCCGAACCTGGTAAGTTTTCCATCTAACCTGAGTTCTTCCAGAATAGAGCAGGCTTCCATCTGTTTTTCGTGGGTTTGCTCTTTTAGAGATCTTGCAAGCCCGATGGTTGCTTCCTGCTTGTCGAACCGATTCGGTATGCCATGTTTGCCGTTTAAGATGGTCCAGAATGCTTTTTCTGCATCTGTGAAATTTTGATTGTTGAGCATTGCGAAAGCGCTATTGATCGCTTTTTTAAGAGCTTCAGGAGGGCATGTCTGAAACGTCCGGGGAGTAGAACTCTGGTATGCAGTTGCTGGCCTTGAGGGTCTGTTCGAATGTTGATGACCACCATGGGGAAGTTGCGAATGTGGAATAAACGTTTCAGTGTTCGGATTTAAGGTAGATCTACGCCCTTTTAACGCATCGGCATAGGAACCTGACGCACAATACCGTGATGGCTGAGATGTCTTGGCAGGCTGGCAGGCAGATGCCTGCCGACCTGAAATATCTGAGGGATTGGTCGAATGTTGACGAACACCTTCTGGAAGTTGAGTTGGTGGATTGAGAGGTTTAACTTCCCGACTTGAATTAGAAGGACGTTTTTTTGCCGCATCGGCATAGGAAACTGGCGCACAATACTGGGACGATTGCGACGTCGTAGTGCTCGAACTGGCTGGAACGCTGGCTATAGGTGTTGGCCCGTAACTCATAATGATGTGGATTCCCTGAAAATCTATGCTGTTTGACAGTCATCAGTCATAAAGGTTCAAGGATGTTTTTTTATTCTTTGAGATTCGATAACTTCTGAAGGGCAGCGGCCTCCCTGTTTCGCCAAAAATGAGTTTTAGCCCTCTGTGCCCGTCTGAAGTCAAAGGCTCTCGCTCTATCAAACCATTCCCTCCATTCTTGCTCACTTTTCCCCAGCATTCTGAGACAGTGCGCTTTTTGGGAAAAAGCTCCCGCACTCGGTGGGTATTTTTTCAGTGCCGATTCCACAAATTCCAGAGCCTTATGAAGGTTATCTTGTCCTGACTCCGGGTCATCCTGAATGATCTGCTCACAAGCCAGGCTGAAATAATGGACCGAGTTAGCCAGCAAAGTATTGGCACTTTCCGGATAGCGACTGATCATTTCCATAAATCCTTCTTGCCCGGTAGGTAACTTTAATAGTGAGAGTTCAAATTCAATCGAATGATAGAATTCACAGCCACGCTCAAGCAGTCTTTTAGCCCGTCCAAATTTGCCTGTATTCTCCCAGCAGCGTGCCAGAGTCAGGTCAATCTCATGATTGCCAGAGGGCTTGCACAGGCTGTCTTCGTCGTCACCGGGCTGCTTACCACCCATGTTCAGCAACAGTCTTTCAGTCTGTTCAGGTTTATCCATCATCTCCCAGAGCATCGCCAGCGCCAGATCAATATCATGATTTCCACAAGGCTTGCAAAGGATCTCCTCACTGTCATGGGGGTCCTTGCCACTCATGTTAAGCAGCAGTCTTTCAGAGAGGTGATATTTGCCCGAGATCCCCCAGTGTCGCACCAGTGTCAGATCAATTTCCAGCTGCCAGCAGGGCTTGCACAGGATCTCATCACTGGCGCCGGGATGCTTGCGACTCATGTTCAACAGCAGCTTTTCAGCCAGTTCATATTTGCCCTTCAGTTCCCAAAATCGAACCAGAGCCAGGTTAATTTCGCGATTCTCAGAGAGCTTGCACAGTGCTTCCTCGCCGTCACCGGGGTGCTTTCCACTCATGTTCAGCAGTAGCTTTTCAGTTCGTATATATTTGTATTTCCTCTGCCAGACTAGCGCCAGAGAGAGATCAATGTCATGATGCCCACAGGGCTTGCACAGTTCTTCCTCGCTGTCACCGGGGCGCTTTCCACTCATGTTCAGCAGTAGCTTTTCAGCCAGCTCAAGTTTGTCCATTTCTTCCCAGGTTCGCACCAGAGCCATGTCAATGGCACGATGGCCAGTGGGGCGACACAGAATCTCCTCACTGTCATCGGGATGCTTGCGACTCATGTTCAGCAGCAGCCTCTCAGCGCGCCCACGCTTGCCCAACCCCCGCCAGATAAACGTCAGAGCCAGATCAACGTCTTTACGATCAGATCGCCTGCAGAGGACGTCCTCATCGTCATTGGGGTGCTTGCCAATGATGCCGAGCATCAGAAGTTCAGCCTTTTGATGTTTGCCCATCAACTGCCAGAGTCGCATCAGGGTCATGTTGACGGTATCGAGGTATTTACGCAGTTTTGATATAGCAGGAGAATAGGGTTTTGACTGCAGGTTTTTAGTCAGTTCTGTCTTTAAGTTCAGTAACAATGTTTCAGCCAGAGTGTATTTGCCCATAAGCTGCCACAGTCGTGCATTACTAATATCTGCGGCATAATAGTGAGAAGGTTCGCACAGGACTCTCTCATTGGCATCGCGCATTTTTTTTCTCAGTCTCAACAGTCGGGTTTCGGCATCAAGGTATCTTCCAAGTGCTTCTTCACAGAGGCTCAGGCACAGATCAAGGTGACTAATGGTCGAAGCTCCGAACCTGTTAAGTTTTCCATCTAACCTGAGTTCTTCCAGAATAGAGCAGGCTTCTATCTGTTTTTCGCGGGTTTGCTCATTTAGAGATCTTGCAAGCCCTATGGTTGCTTCCTGCTTGTCGAACCGGTTCGGTATGCCATGTTTGCCGTTTAAGAGGGTCCGGAATGCTTTTTCTGCAGCTGTGAAATTTTGATTGTTGAGCATCGCGAAAGCGCTATCGATCGCTTTTTTAAGCGCCTCAGGAGGGCAGGTCTTCGCCTGAAAGGTCCGGGGAGTAGAACTCTGGTATGCAGTTGCTTGCCTTGAGGGTCTGTTCGAATGTTGACGAACACCATCTGGAAGTTGAGTCGGTGGATTGAGAGGTTTAGCTTGCCGATTTGAGGTAGATGGAGGCTTTTTTGCCGCATCGGCATAGGAAACTGGCGCACAATATTGAGGCGATTGCGATGTCTCAGTGCCCGAACTGGCTGGAGCGCTGGTTGAAGGTGTTGGCCCGTAACTCATAATGATGTAGATTCCTTGAAAATCTATGCTGTTGGACAGTCATCAGTCATAAAGGTTCAAAGAAGTTTTTTTATTCTTTGAGATTGATAACTTCTGAAGGGCAGCGGCTTCCCTGTTTCGCCAAAAATCAGTTTTACTCCTCTGCAATCGGTTGGGGTCAAGGAAGTTGGTTTTTTGGAACCATTGCTTCCATTCTTTCTCGCTGGCACCCATCATTCTGAGACAATGCGCTTTTTGCGAAAAAGCGCCTGCACTCGGGGGGTACTTTTCTAATGCTGATTCAACAAGCTCTAGCGCCTTGTTTAAGTTATCTTTTCCTGACCCCGGGACGTCCTCTGCTATTTGCTCACATGCCAGTCTGAAATAATGGATCGAGCAAGTCAGCAGGGTATTAGCACTCTCCGGATACCTGCTGATCATTGCCAAAAATCCTGCTTGCCCGGCAGATAAGCTCAACAGTGATAATTCACACTCACTCGAAGGGTATAAATCACAGCAGCGTGTGATCAGTTCTTTAGCCCATTCATATTTGCCAATTCTCTGCCAGTGTCGTACCAGTGTCAGATCTATAACATTATTCCCGCAAGGCATGCACAGATGGTCGTCACTGTCATCGGGGTGCTTGTTACTCATGTTCAGCAATAGCCTTTCGGCCAGATAATGTTTGTCCATTAACTCCCAAAGTCGCGCCAGAGCCAGGTCAATGAAATGATTCCCGCAAGGTTTGCACAGGCTGTCTTCGCTGGCATTGGGGTGCTTGCCACTCATGTTCAGTAACAGTCTTTCAGTCAGGTAATATTTGTCCATTGACTCCCAAAGTCGCGCCAGAGCCAGGTCAATGAGATGATTACCGCAAGGTTTGCAGAGGCTGCCTTCATCGGCATCGGGATGCTTGCCACTCACGTTCAGTAACAGCTTTTCAGTCAGGTAATATTTGTCCATTAACTCCCAGTGTCTCGCCAGGGACAGGTCAACGGCATGATTTCCACAGGGCCTGCACAGTTCTTCCTCACAGGCACAAAAGTACTTACCACTCATGTTCAGCAGCAACTTTTCAGACAGTTGATATTTGCTCGTATTTTGCCAGAGTCGCACCCGAGCCAGGTCGATGTCTTGATTCCCGGAAGGTTTGCACAGGGTGTCTTCATCGGCATCGTCTTCATCGGCATTGTCTTCATCGCCATTGTGCTGCATGCCAATCATATTCAGCAGTAGCCTCTCGGACAGTTTATTTTTACCGATACGTAGCCAGAGTCGCACCCGAGCCATATCAATGTCATGATTTCCTGAAGGCCTGCACAGGCTGTCTTCATCGGCATTGGGATGTAGGCCAATCATGTTCAGTAGCAGCCTTTCAGAGCGTTCATGTTTGCCCATTAGCTGCCCGAGTCGGATCCGGGTCAGGTCAATTTCCTGATTCCCACAAGGTTTGCAAAGGCTGTCTTCACTGGCATCCGGGTGCGTGCCGCACAGGTTAAGGAGCAGTCTTTCAGCCAGTTGATATTTGCCCGCCAGCTCCCAATGTCGCACCAGAGTGAGGTCGATAATAGGATGCCCAGAGGGCTTGCAAAGGCTGTCTTCACTGTCATGAGGATGTTTGTGGCTCATGTTTAGCAGCAGTCTTCCAGACAGTTCATGTTTGTCCATATCCTGCCAGAGGCGAACCTGAGCCAGATCAATAATATGATTTCCGGAGGGCTTGCACAGGTAGTCACAACTCTCATCGGGGTGCTTGCCACAAGTGCTCAGCAGCAGTCTTTCAGCCAGCTTATGTTTGCCCATAATGATCCATAGTCTTGCCAGAGCCAGGTCAATGTTATGATCTCCTGTGGGCCTGCAGAGAATGTGCTCAGTGTCCTCAGGATGCTTTTTGCTCATTTTCAGCAGCAGTCTTTCGGCCTGTTTATGTTTACCCATATCCTGCCAGAGACGCACCAGAGCCAGGTTGATGTCATCATGGGCGGAGGGCTTGCAGAGAATGTCCTCACTGTCATCGGGATGTTTGCCCATCATATCCAGCAGCAGGCTCTCAGACAGTTGGAATTTTTCCAGATGCTGCCAGAGTCGAGCCAGAGTCAAATTTACGGTGTGGAGTTTTCTGCGCAAGTTTTTTACATCATATGGATTCAACAGCAGGCTATTAATCAGCCCTGCTCTCATGTTCAGCAGGAGTTTTTCAGACAGCGAGTATTTGTGTAAATGTTGCCATACCAGGGCCATAGTAATATCTGCGTCAAAATTGCCAGAAAGCGCACACAGGGCATTTTCATTATCATTGAGCCTTTTGTGTCTCAACGTCAAAAGTCGTGCTTCTGCGTTCAGTTGCAAACCAATTTTTTCTTCACAAAGGCTCAGGGTCAGATCAAGGTTATGAATGGTTGAAGCCCCAAATGCATTAAGTGGTCCTTTTGATCTGAGTTGTTTCAGAATATTGCAGGCTTCTATCTGTTTGTTAACTGATTGCTCTTTTAGCGACCTTGCAAGCCCTATGATTATGTCTCGATAACCGAACTGGTTTTCTATTCCCTGGTTTTCGCTTAAGAGGGTCCGGAATATTTCTTCTGCTTTTATGAAATTTTGTTTTTTTAGTGCTTCGTAAGCCTTATCAACCTTCATTGCAGTTTCTTTGGAATAATTTTTCCTCCTCTGTTTTTGAAACGTCTGAGGAGGAATGTTCTGGCCTGCAGTCGTTTGTGGGTATCTGACAGATAAGGGTGTGTCCGGACTTTGCTTAACCTGTTCAGAGCGTGGAATAAACGGTTCTGCATTCGGATTTAAGGAAGATTTATTCGCTTCAGGCGTTGCTGCCGGAGCGCTGGAACTGACCGCAGTGCCGGTCGTCGGTGTTGGTCCATATGCCATAGAACTATTACATTTTTGTAAAACGGTGCTCCTTGGACAGCAAACTGACATTAAAGTTCATGGTTGTTCGTCTATATTGAGAGCCTGCAAGGTATTCGCACTTTTCGGATAGCGGCTCATCATACCCATAAATCATTCTTGTCCGGCAGATAGGCCTGAGTCATCAGGCATAAAGATTCAAGGATGTCTGTTTACTCTTTGAGATTCGATAACTTCTGAAGGGCAGCGGCTTCTTTGCTTCGCCAAAAATCAGTTTTACTCCTCTGCAATCGGTTGGGTTCAAGGAAGTTGGCTTTTTGGAACCATTCCTTCCATTCTTTCTCCCTGGCTCCCACCATTCTGAGACAATGCGCTTTTTGCGAACAAGCGCCTGCACTCGGGGAGTACTTTTCCAATGCTGATTCAACAAGCTCGAGCGCCTTGTTTAAGTTATCTTTTCCTGACTCCGGGACGCCCTCTGTTATTTGCTCACATGCCAGCCTGAAATAATGGATCGAGCAAGTCAGCAGGGTATTAGCATTCTCCGGGTGCCTGCTGATCATTTCCAAAAATCCTGCTTGCCCGGCAGATAATCTCAACAGTGCTAATTCACACTCACTCGAAGGGTATACATCACAGCAGCGTGTGATCAGTTCTTTTGCCCATTCATATTTGCCGATTCTCTGCCAGAGTCTTACCAGTGCCAGATCTATATGATGATTCCCGCAAGGCATGCACAGACGATCGTCACTGTCATCGGGGTGCTTGCTACTCATGTTCAGCAATAGCTTTTCGGCCAGATAATTTTTATCCATGAACTCCCAAAGTCGCGCCAGAGACAGGTCTATGAGATGATTCCCGCAAGGTTTGCACAGGCTGCTTTCGTCGGCATTGGGGTGCTTGCCACTCATGTTCAGTAACAGTCTTTCAGTCAGGTAATCTTTGTTCATGAACTCCCAAAGTCGCGCCAGGGACAGGTCAGTGAGATGATTTCCACAGGGCCTGCAGAGTTCCTCCTCACTGGCACATAAGTACTTACCACTCATGTTCAGCAGCAGCCTCTCAGACAGTTCATATTTGCTCTTATCTTGCCAGAGTCGCACCCGAGCCAGATCAATCTCATGATTCCCGGAAGGTTTGCACAGGCTGTCTTCATCGGCATCGGGCTGCAGGCCAATCATATTCAGCAGCAGCCTCTCGGACAGTTCATCTTTGCCGATAACTTGCCAGACTCGCACCCGGGCCATATCAATGTCATGATTCCCTGAAGGCCTGCACAGGCTGTCTTCATCGGCATTGGGGTGTAGGCCAATCATATTCAGTAGCAGCCTTTCAGAGCGTTCATGTTTGCCCATTAGCTGCCCGAGTCGCATCCGGGCCAGATCAATTTCCTGATTCCCACAAGGTTTGCAAAGGCTGTCTTCACTGGCATCCGGGTGTGTGCCACACAGGTTAAGCAGCAGTCTTTCAGCCAGTTGATATTTGCCCTCCAGCTCCCAATGTCGCACCAGAGCGATGTCGATAATAGGATACCCAGAGGGCTTGCACAGGCTGTCCTCACTGTCATGAGGATGCTTGTGGCACAGGTTCAGCAGCAGTCTTCCAGACAGTTCATGTTTGTCTATTTCCTGCCAGAGGCGTACCAGAGCCAGATCAATAACATGATGCCCGGAGGGCTTGCACAGGTACTCCCAACTCTCATCGGGCTGCTTGCCACAAGTGCTCAGCAGCAATCTTTCAGCCAGCTTATGTTTGCCAATAATTATCCATAATCTTGCCAGAGCCAGGTCAATGTCATGATCCCCAGAGGGTCGGCAGAGAATGACCTCAGTGTCCTCAGGATGCTTTTTGCTCATTTTCAGCAGCAGTGTTTCGGCCTGTTTATGTTTACCCATATCCTGCCAGAGAAACACCAGAGCCAAATTAACGAGATGGAGGTGTCTGTGCAATTTTTGTACATCGTATGGATTCAACAGCAGGCTATTAATCAGCTCTGCTCTCATGTTCAGCAGGAGTTTTTCAGACAGCGAGTATTTGTGTAAATGTTGCCATACCCGGGCCATAGCAATATCTGCGTCAAAATTGCCAGAAAGCGCACACAGGGCATTTTCATTATCATTAAGCCTTTTGTTTCTCAACATCAAAAGTCGTGCTTCCGCGTTCAGTTGCAAACCAATTTTCTCTTCACAAAGGCTCAGGGTAAGATCAAGGTTATGAATAGTCGAAGCCCCAAATGCATTAATCGGTCTTTCTGATCTGAGTTGATTCAGAATATTGCAGGCTTCTATCTGTTTGTTAACCGTTTGCTCTTTTAGCGACCTTGCAAGCCCTATGATTATGTCTTGATAGCCGAACTGACTTTGTATGCCCTGGTTTTCGCTTAAGAGGGTCCGGAATATTTCTTCTGCTTTTATGAAATCTTGTTTTTTTAGTGCTTCGTAGGCCTTACCAACCTTCATTGCAGTTTCATCGGAATAATCTTTTATCCTCTGTTTTTGAAACGTATGAGGAGCGATGTTCTGGACTGCAGTCGTTTGTGGGTATCTGACAGATAAGGGTGCTTCCGGACCCTGCTTAACCTGTTCAGAGCGTGGAATAAAGGGTTCTGCATTCGGGTTTAAGGAAGATTTACTCGCTTGGGGTGTCGTAAATGTCGGAGCGCTGGAACTGACCGTGGCGCTGTTGGTTGATGTTGGTCCGTATGTCATTGCAATACATCTCTGTAAAACTGTGCTCCTTGGACAGAAAACGGACATTAAAGTTCATGGTTGTTCGTCTATATTGAGAGCCTGCAAGGTATTCGCACTTTTCGGATAGCGGCTCATCATACCCATAAATCATTCTTGTCCGGCAGATAGGCCTGAGTCATCAGGCATAAAGATTCAAGGATGTCTGTTTACTCTTTGAGATTCGATAACTTCTGAAGGGCAGCGGCTTCTTTGCTTCGCCAAAAATCAGTTTTACTCCTCTGCAATCGGTTGGGTTCAAGGAAGTTGGCTTTTTGGAACCATTCCTTCCATTCTTTCTCCCTGGCCCCCATCATTCTGAGACAATGCGCTTTTTGCGAACAAGCGCCTGCACTCGGGGAGTACTTTTCCAATGCTGATTCAACAAGCTCGAGCGCCTTGTTTAAGTTATCTTTTCCTGACTCCGGGACGCCCTCTGTTATTTGCTCACATGCCAGCCTGAAATAATGGATCGAGCAAGTCAGCAGGGTATTAGCATTCTCCGGGTGCCTGCTGATCATTTCCAAAAATCCTGCTTGCCCGGCAGATAATCTCAACAGTGCTAATTCACACTCACTCGAAGGGTATACATCACAGCAGCGTGTGATCAGTTCTTTTGCCCATTCATATTTGCCGATTCTCTGCCAGAGTCTTACCAGTGCCAGATCTATATGATGATTCCCGCAAGGCATGCACAGACGATCGTCACTGTCATCGGGGTGCTTGCTACTCATGTTCAGCAATAGCTTTTCGGCCAGATAATTTTTATCCATGAACTCCCAAAGTCGCGCCAGAGACAGGTCTATGAGATGATTCCCGCAAGGTTTGCACAGGCTGCTTTCGTCGGCATTGGGGTGCTTGCCACTCATGTTCAGTAACAGCCTTTCAGTCAGGTAATCTTTGTTCATGAACTCCCAAAGTCGCGCCAGGGACAGGTCAGTGAGATGATTTCCACAGGGCCTGCAGAGTTCCTCCTCACTGGCACATAAGTACTTACCACTCATGTTCAGCAGCAGCCTCTCAGACAGTTCATATTTGCTCTTATCTTGCCAGAGTCGCACCCGAGCCAGATCAATCTCATGATTCCCGGAAGGTTTGCACAGGCTGTCTTCATCGGCATCGGGCTGCAGGCCAATCATATTCAGCAGCAGCCTCTCGGACAGTTCATCTTTGCCGATAACTTGCCAGACTCGCACCCGGGCCATATCAATGTCATGATTCCCTGAAGGCCTGCACAGGCTGTCTTCATCGGCATTGGGGTGCAGGCCAATCATATTCAGTAGCAGCCTTTCAGAGCGTTCATGTTTGCCCATTAGCTGCCCGAGTCGCATCCGGGCCAGATCAATTTCCTGATTCCCACAAGGTTTGCAAAGGCTGTCTTCACTGGCATCCGGGTGTGTGCCACACAGGTTAAGCAGCAGTCTTTCAGCCAGTTGATATTTGCCCTCCAGCTCCCAATGTCGCACCAGAGCGATGTCGATAATAGGATGCCCAGTGGGCTTACACAGGCTGTCTGCACTGTCATGAGGATGCTTGTGGCACATGTTCAGCAGCAGTCTTCCAGACAGTTCATGTTTGTCCATTTCCTGCCAGAGGCGTACCTGAGCCAGATCAATAACATGATGCCCGGAGGGCTTGCAGAGGTAGTCCCAACTCTCATCGGGGTGCTTGCCACAAGTGCTCAGCAGCAGTCTTTCAGCCAGCTTATGTTTGCCCATAATTATCCATAATCTTGCCAGAGCCAGGTCAATGTCATGATCCCCAGAGGGCCGACAGAGAATGTCCTCAGTGTCCTCAGGATGCTTTTTGCTCATTTTCAGCAGCAGTCTTTCGGACTGTTTATGTTTCCCCATATCCTGCCAGAGACGCACCAGAGCCAGGTTGATGTCATCATGGGCGGAGGGCTTGCAGAGAATGTCCTCACTGTCATCGGGATGTTTGCCCATCATTTCCAGCAGCAGGCCCTCAGACAGTTGGAATTTTTGCATAAGCTGCCAGAGTCGAATCAGAGCCAAATTTACGAGATGGAGGTGTCTGCGCAATTTTTCTACATCGTATGGATTCAACAGCAGGCTATTAATCAGCGCTGCTCTTATGCTCAACAGGAGTTTTTCAGACAGCGACCATTTGTGTAAAAATTGCCATATTCGGGCCATGTTAATGTCTGCGTCAAAATTGTCAGAAATCGCACACAGGGCATTTTCATTATCATTGAGCCTTTTGTTTCTCAACATCAAAAGTCGTGCTTCCGCGTTCAGTTGCAAACCAATTTTCTCTTCACAAAGGCTCAGGGTCAGATCAAGGTTATGAATGGTCGAAGCCCCAAATGCATTAAGCGGTCCTTCTGATCTGAGTTGATTCAGAATATTGCAGGCTTCTATCTGTTTGTTAACCGTTTGCTCTTTTAGCGACCTTGCAAGCCCTATGATTATGTCTTGATAGCCGAACTGACTTTGTATGCCCTGGTTTTCGCTTAAGAGGGTCCGGAATATTTCTTCTGCTTTTATGAAATTTTGTTTTTTTAGTGCTTCGTAAGCGTTATTAACCTTCATTGCAGTTTCTTTGGAATAATTTTTTATCCTCTGTTTTTGAAACGTCTGAGGAGTGATGTTCTGGCCTGCAGTCGTTTGTGGGTATCTGACAGATAAGGGTGTGTCCGGACTTTGCTTAACCTGTTCAGAGCGTGGAATAAACGTTTCTGCATTCGGGTTTAAGGAAGATTTACTCGCTTCAGGTGTTGCTGCCGGAGCGCTGGAACTGACCGCAGTGCCGGTCGTCGGTGTTGGTCCATATGCCATAGAACTATTACATTTTTGTAAAACTGTGCTCCTTGGACAGCAAACGCTCATTAAAGTTCATGGTTGTTCGTCTATATTGAGAGCCTGCAAGGTTCGCACTTTCCGGATAGCGACTCATCATGTCCATAAATCCTTCTTGCCCGGCAGGCTGGCCTGAGTCATCAGGCATAAAGGTTCAAAAATGTCTGTTTACTCTTTGAGATCCCATAACTTCTGAAGAGCAGCGGATTCTTTGCTTCGCCAAAAATCAGTTTTACTCTTTTGTAATCGGTTGGGGTCAAGGAGGTTGGCTTTTTGGAACCATTCCTTCCATTCTTTCTCGCTGGCACCCATCATTCTGAGACAATGCGCTTTTTGCGAACAAGCGCCTGCACTTGGGGGGAACTTTGCCAATGCTGATTCAACAAGCTCGAGCGCCTTGTTTAAGTTATCTTTTCCTGACCCCGGGACGTCCTCTGTTATTTGCTCACATGCCAGTCTGAAATAATGGATCGAGCAAGTCAGCAGGGTATTGGCATTCTCCGGTTGCCTGCTGATCATTTCCAAAAATCCTGCTTGCCCGGCAGATAATCTCAACAGTGCTAATTCA
Organism: Endozoicomonas sp. ALC020; assembly: GCF_049275935.1. NCBI lineage: Bacteria > Pseudomonadati > Pseudomonadota > Gammaproteobacteria > Oceanospirillales > Endozoicomonadaceae > Endozoicomonas > Endozoicomonas sp. ALC020. The sequence goes on along the minus strand of NZ_CP184830.1, from coordinate 6,658,028 downwards.
CACTCACTCGAAGAGTATATATCACAGCAGCGTGTGATCAGTTCTTTTGCCCATTCATATTTGCCGATTCTCTGCCAGAGTCGTACCAGTGCCAGATCTATATGATGATACCCGCAAGGCATGCACAGACGATCGTCACTGTCATCGGGATGCTTGCTACTCATGTTCAGCAAGAGTCTTTCAGACAGGTACAGTTTGTCTGTTTCCTCCCAATGTCGCGTTATAGTCAGGTCTAGTTCCAGATTTCCACAGGGGCTGCATCGTTCTTCCTCAGTGGCATAGAGGTGAGTACCTCTCATGTTCAGCAGCAGGCTTTCAGCTAATTTATTTTTTCCCGTTATCTCCCAGAGTCGAACCAGGGCCAGATCAGCTTCATGATTCCCGGAAGGCGTGCAGAGCCTGTCTTCATCGGCATTGGGATGCTTGTGACTTATGTTCAACAGCAGCCTCTCAGACAGTTCATATTTGTTCATATTTTGCCAGATTCGTGCCTGACACACGTCAATGCTATGATTCCCGGAAGGCGAGCAAAGGGTGTCTTCATCGGCATTGGGGGGCTTGCCTCTCATATTCAGTATCAGTCTCTCAGACCATTCATATTTGCCCATCAGCTGCCAGAGTCGCATACGGGTGAGGTCAATTTCCTGATTCTCACCAGGAGTGCAAAGGGTGTCTTCACTGGCATTTGGGTCTATACCACACATGTTGAGCAGCAGTCTTTCAGTGAGGTTATATTTGCCCGCCAGCTCCCAATGTCGTGCCAGAGTGATGTCGATAACATGATTTCCAAAGGGCTTGCACAGGGTGTCTTCACTGTCATCGGGATGCTTGTGGCTCATGTTCAGCAGCAGTCTTTCAGACAGTTCATGTTTGTCCATATCCTGCCAGAGACGCAGCAGAGCCAGATCAATGACATGTTGCCCACATGGCCTGCAAAGGATGTCCGAACTCATACCAAGGTGCTTGCCACTCATATTCAGCAGCAGTCTCTCAGCCCGATCATATCTACCCATCTTCTGCCAAAGCCGCACCAGAGCCAGATCAATTTTACGATGATCAGAGGGGGTGCAAATAATCTCCTCACTGGCATAAGGAGGCTTGTTACTCAGGCTCAGCAGCAGTCTTTCAGATTGATAATTTTTGTCCATCACGTTCCAGAGTCTTGCCAGCGCCAGTTTAATGTCATGATGGCAGGGACGGTGCAGGAACTCCTCACTGCCATTGGGGGCTATACCAATCATGCTCAACAGCAGACCTTCAGCCCATTCATTTTTACCTCTCTCCTGCCAGAATATTGCCAGAGTCATATTAACTGTATGGAGGTTTTTATGCAGTTTTTGTAAGGCGTAAGCGGATCGGACCGACCGTAAATTAATAGTCAACACTGATCGCATGTTAAGCAGGAATGTTTCAGTCAGTGTGTGTTTTTCCATAACCTGCCACAGCTTGCTATTAGCCATATCAGCGTCAAAATTGTCAGAAGGCTGACAGAGGCTCGCCTCATCAGCATCGGGATTTATGTTTCTCAGTCTCAAAAGTCGTGCTTCAGCATCAAGGTACCTTCCAAGTGCCATTTCACATTGACTCAGGGTCAGATCAAGGTTTTTAATGGTTGAAGCCTTGAGCGCGGTGAGCTTTCCTTTCAACCTGAGTTTTTCCAGAAGATCGCAGGCTTCTCTCTTTTTTTCATAAGTTTGCTCTTTTAGCGATCTTGCAAGCCCTATGGTTGTGTTCTGCTCTTCTAACAGGGTCAGCTTGCCCTGGTTTTCGTTTAAGATGGCCCGGAATGTTGCTTCTGCATTTATGAAGTCCTTATCTTTTAAGGTATCGAAACCGCTACTGATCTTTTCTTTAATCGCTCGTTGAGTCGCTTCAGGGCGAGAGCTATTTGCTCTTTGGCCAAACCTCCGGGGAGTAAACGTTGGGTATTCAGTCGCTTGTCGGCGCCCGATATCTGGAGGTGTGTTCGTACATTCCTGAACACCTTGAGCACGTGGCATAAACGGTCGAGCTTCCGGGTTTAAGTCAGATTTACGCTTTGGTGCATTATCGGTACTTGAACCTGACGAATAATACCGTGATGGTTGCGATGTCGTAGTGGTACTTGAACTGGCGGCATGGGTTGTTGTTGGTAATCCGTAACTCATAGCAATAGAACATCCAAAGAAATCTATGCCATTCGACAGTAAACAGGCATAAAAGTTCATGGTTATCCAGTCCGGAGTTCTTGATTCCGCTATTTCTCTGGAGTGTGAGTACCTTGCAACTAGCGGAAATTACTCTTGGCAAATACCTGTAATGCAGATTTAACAGCTGCAACTTCCGGATAACGTTCTAATTCCGGAGGACAATAAAATGATAAATGTACCCGAAGCGCGTTAGCCAGTTCATTAACATTGAGTTGCACCAACTGACCACTTTGCAACAAGGGCGCAGCTAAAGAGTGCTCCAGGATCGCCCACCCGTCTTCAAGCAGCAGAGTCAGTAGTACATCATTATTACTCACTAAGCATACATGGGTAGAAATGGAATAAAGTTCAGGATTACTATTATGGTGGTTTTCGCTTAAGTATTGCGTGGCCAGTTCAAGCTCATCCATTTGAATACAATCTCGCTTTGCCAGTGCGTGCTCAGGATGACAATAAAAACCGTGTTCACTGGTACCCAGATTAATAAAACTGAAGGTACGCTCAGGCATGTTTCTAAGCCGGCTTTGCATAATGGCAACACAATGCTGGTTGCTCACTAACGCGTCCAGCGTCTCATCCCGGTTTCGATGCAACCAATGCAGGCGCAACATCGGAAACTGATCCCTGACTGATTGATTAACCACTCTTATCAAGCTATTGGGTACCAGGTTGTCATGGTAAACAATCAGAGATTCAAGTGCCTGTTTGTAGCTGTCGATCATTCGGCGATAGAGAAGATTACTGTTTTTAACCAGCACCTTTGCTTGACGATAGAGGGCATCAGCTTCGTTTGTTGCCACGGCTTTCTTTCCCTCAATGGCAAACAAACGGATTGCAAAACTGTCTTCTAACGCCTTCACTTGCTCACGAATGGTGGTTCTGTCTTTGTGCAGTTTCTTTGCTGCTTTGCTGTAGCTGGCTTCTTCAAACGTGGCGCAAAATGCGGCTAAGTGCTCGTATGAGAACATTTATCTTTCTCCTGCTGCCCATAAAAAAATGAATGTAATTGCCCATCATAATGCATTTATCATGGCCGTTTAATATTGCTATTTTTTGCATCTTGCCTTTTGGTGGAGTGGTTAACCCGGGGATGCTCTGCCTTTTTCATTGACGGTTTGTAATATGAAAAATATCTTCAAAGTTTCCGCATTAACTGTGTCCTTATCCATCCTGGCAGGGTGCTCACTCGGAAGGGCTCCAGATGAGTCTGTTACCAGCCCTATCACTGTATTTGTCTCCAATGACATCATTACCCTTTCAGAGGCTATTAAAGACAAGCCCACAGCCATTGCAGTTCAGGATGGGAAGATTATCAATATCGGCCATCAGGAAGCGTTAATAGAAGCCTACAAAGACGAAAGTAATCTGGTGGTAGATACACAATACATCGATAAAACGATTCTGCCGGGTTTTGTCGAACCTCATATGCATATCTGGATGAGCAGTCTGTTACTGAGTATGGATTTCATCACCCCCGCAGACTGGGCATTCCCCTGGGGGTATGTGAATGGTGTCCAAAATGAGAAAGCCTACTTTGACCAGCTTGCTCGACTGGAACAGTCTCTGCCTGAGAACGAACCTCTTATTACCTGGGGATATCACAACTATTTTCATGGTCAGAACATGAGCAAAAAGGCCTTGAATAAGCTCTCCGAAACCCGGCCAATTATTGTATGGCACCGTAGCTTTCACGAGGTTTATTTTAACGATGCTGCCCTTAAGATGCTGGGCTGGAACGAAACGGATTGGAAGAAAAAACAAATATCCCAGCTTAATTGGGATAGAGGTCACGCCTACGAGACGGGTCTGAAAGCGATCATGAACGAGCTCTTTATGTATTTCTTGGACTCGGGACGATTTGCCAAAGGGGTTAAACGCACTAAAGACTATGTCCATTCAGGCGGTATCACCACGGTGATTGACCCGGGTGTCCTGCTCTCTGCGCAGATGTATAACGAAATGGTGGATGTCTTGACCAATGATACCTTTCCGATGGACTACTGGTTGATCCCGGCAGGTAATTTCACCTACATGCTATCGCAAAATGATGCCGAAAAAGGCAAAGCCATGGCAGAACAACAAACCCGGACCTACAAAGAATCTGACCAAATCAATTGGCTGCCAAAGTACGTCAAATTATTTTCTGACGGGGCAATGTATAGCCAGTTAATGCATATGAAAGATGGCTATACCGATGGCCACAAAGGCGAATGGATCCAAAAACCGGAAGAACTCGAAGACAGCATGAGGCCTTACTGGTACGACGATTACACGGTTATTGTCCATGCAAATGGTGACCTCGGGTTTGAAACCGCTATCGATATTGTTGAAACGCTAAACAATGAAGCGCCCAGAGAAGATCACCGAACCGGATACCACCACCTGGGCTTTACCGGCAAAGACGATATTACCCGAGCCGTTGACCAGGGCGCCAACTTCAGCGTTAATCCTTACTACACCCACATACTGGGTGAGCTTTATAGCGTGCACGGAATCGGGAAAGAGCGGGCGGAAACCATGTCCCGTGGCCAATCGTTCATTGATGCAGGCGGTGTACTTTCCCTACACTCTGATGCACCCATGGCACCGGCGCAGCCACTGAGCCTGGCTTGGGCAGCAGTTAACCGCTTAGGCTTATCCGGCAGTAGAACACTTGGGCCTCTGGAGCGGATCAGTGTCGAAGAAGCACTCAAGGCCATCACTATCAACGCGGCCTATACTGCCCGCTTAGAAAACCAGATTGGCACCATTGATGTCGGGAAGTACGCCAACTTCACTGTATTGGACGAGAGCCCGTTTGAAGTCGATCCGAAAGATCTGAACAAGATCACCGTCTCAGCCACAGTCTACCGGGGAGAGCCTGCGCCGGTTAAACACAGTAATGCCGGTCTGGATATGACCTTTCGCTCCCACAAGGCAGTGAGAGTAATTAATAGGCTTTCAGCCAGAGATGGTTCAGGGGATTTCTGCACCACCAGTATTGAGATGCAGCGCAGTGCGCTGGGAGTGGTAGAGCATTAACTGAACCATAAGGCTCCAATATCACCAGGCTGCTGTACCGGGTGCCCTGCGCGAGCGGGGAAGGGTATTCCCCTGCCTGGTATTTAAGCCGATTTGGCGCAGGCTTAATCGGACAATAGTGGTAATTCAGCGGAAATCGCCATGGAACATTCATGTTTGCGTTTCATATAGAGCTGTGCAGTATTGTCCCAGATGACGTCTGCAAAGATACTTTTGTCAAGGTTGTCGTCTACCTGACATTTTATGGAATAGGCCTCAGAAGGTTTGGCAGTCCCCCATGGAATCTTGTAATAGTCACCATTAGCGCTTCTTGTCCATAAATTCTCTATTAGCGATGTATCATCACTCTCTGTTGATTCGCCAAAGGTGGCTGAAAATAAAAGACCCTCCTCTGAACGCAGAGAAAAAGTGTCGTTCCCATTTACTTTTTTGACAGTCATTGAGCCATAAGATGTATTGTATTTGTCGAAATATTTGAGAACATATTTCATTTTCAATGAATCAGTATGTGCTTTGATTGCCAGATATGAGCCTTTGCTGAGTTCCAGCATCCAGATAGCCTCGGTGTAAACTAATTGAAAGAAGTTAGGCAATGGAATCTTGAAGGCGCTATCAATGTTAATGGTGACCACCAGCATAGCGCAGCTTACTCGTTCCGGTGAGTCTGCCGACGACACGAATTGAAAAGCCTCACCGGCCAGCTCAATAGCCTTGTCCCGGGGAACGGAGCCTTTTATAAAGAATCCCACATACTCACTGCCCACAAAAGAATACCCAGGTTCCGGTTCAACCTTGTCTTTTGATACCGAAGGGGCGCTTGACGGGTTACATTCAGTCGCTGCCCCCGGGTCTTTATGACCCGAACATTCGTCAGCACAGGAGCCACTCACCTGCATGAGCAGAGAGACAAAAGCCAGTGCCAACAACTTGAAGAGCTGATAATAATGATAAAAAGCCAGACGAAACATAATGACAACACCAAAGTAAAATCATGAAGCGAGCTAAAGTCATTAGCGCGTGTAAATTGCTACACTGACCGACAGCTTTAAAGAGTAGACGATGATAAAAGTCAGAAGGTGTAGATTGGGTAAGATTCTTAATCTGCGAATTCGGTGGGGGTATTAGGAAAGGCTGGGCTTGTCGTCTGGTTTTCAGGCTCATGTTTGTTTTGTCAGACCCCGAACCTAAAAAAACAGTGGGTTCGTTGTTAAGTCAATGCCCTATTGACCATAACAAACGTGCAGCCTGTTCACTTGCTTTCAAAAACTACAGTGGGAGTTGGGGTTGAAAGGTTATGAACTGTTGATGTTTATCATGTTACTCATATAGCCTGCCCCTATAATGTGAAACTCTTGTCAGAAAGTGGAAGCAGGCATGTCTTTCTATAACTATTGGGGCAAAGCAGGTAATCAATCTGAAGGTGATAATGCCAGTTATCATTTGTTGGTTTATCACTGTTTGGATGTGGCTGCGGTTGCGAAGGTTTGGTGGCAAGCATCTGCGTCACTCCGCCGTCAGTTTTGTCATCAAAGTGGCCTGCCAGATCAACAGACTCGGGCCTGGCTACTTTTTTTTATTGCCTTACACGACCTGGGCAAATTTGATATCCGTTTTCAATTAAAAGCAAAGGATGTCTGGCGGCAGGTTAATCCTGAGACAAATTGCTTTAAGCCTGACTTTCTTCAAGAAAACATTAATGATTATTATCACGGGCCCGCCGGTGTTTATTGGTTGTATCAAGACTGGCAGGATCGTTTTGCAGGTGAGCAGGATGACAGTTATATTTTTTGTGATGATGACGAAAACGAAAGCTGGCGAGCGTGGTTTAGTTGGCTTGGACCGGTTGCAGGGCATCATGGAACCCTGGCAGATAACTCCGACAAAGATGACTGCAGCTTTGGTTTTTCACCGGGTATGGTCAGTGCCCGGGGGTTGGAATCACTGCAACAGGCTCGACAGGATTGGTTGAAAGCACTTGAGTCTCTATTTTTAAAACCCGCCGGGCTGACACTGGAAGATGACCCGCCAGTTCTGGCTGATGGCACTTTGCTGGCTGGTTTTTGTTCGGTTTCTGACTGGTTGGGTTCAGCCAGTGATGAGGGTGATTTTGAATTTCAAAGCCAGCCGACAGGTGATCTTCAGGAGTGGTTTGAATCGCGTCTGACGATCGCCAGACGTTTGCTTCATCGAGCAGGGATTATTGGTTATCAAACTCGTGACAATCCTACTATTCAGAACTTGCTTGAGAAAGGGTATCAGCCGCGACAAGTTCAGTGTCTGGTGGATCAGCTACCGCTCACTGAAAGCTTAACATTAATAGAGGCCTCAACCGGTTCAGGAAAAACAGAAGCTGCGCTGGCTCATGCCTGGCAATTAATCCAACAGAATCTTGCCGATAGTATTGTCTTCGCACTGCCGACTCAGGCAACAGCCAATGCTATGTTGGGGCGTATTGAAAAGGCCGCACTCATTATTTTTAAGGGGGAAATCAATGCGGTGTTATCTCATGGTCGGGCTGGATTTCAGCAGAATTTTATCGATCTCAAACAAGCAGCCAATTCGCACCCTGCACAGGGGGAAAAGGAAGCCAGAGTTCAATGCGCGCAATGGCTGGCCGAAAGTAAAAAAAGAGTTTTTTTAGGACAAATCGGCATTTGTACCGTAGATCAGGTGCTCGCTTCAGTCTTGCCGGTGCGACACAAGTTTGTTCGTGGGTTTGGTATTGGGCGCAGTGTTCTCATCATCGATGAGGTGCATGCTTATGATGCCTATATGTACGGCCTTTTGGAGGAAGCATTGAAACAGCAGCGGACTGCGGGCGGATCGGCCATTTTGTTGTCTGCAACCTTGCCGGATTATCAGAAGCGGCAACTCATGGAGGCATGGGCAGGAAACACAGTGCCCAGCCATTTTGAAAACCCCGTTGATGCACCTTATCCGTTGATAACCTGCTATGGGCATAAGCAGCAATACTTCTCTCTAGACACCCGACAGCAGCCCACCAAAACGCATGTCAATATCGAACTGCAAACCGTATCCGAGTTGTTGCCTGATGATGACTTGTTGGAGCAAATGATTACTGCCGCAGAGCAAGGGGCTCAGGTCTGTTTTATCTGCAATCTTGTTGATGTAGCACAGCAGTCTCTAAGACAGTTACGGGAAAAAGCAGCTGGGCGACTGAGTGAAGACCAGCTGATTCTGTTTCACTCTCGCTTTGTGTTTGCTGATCGTCAGAAGAAAGAGGACAAAGTCCTTGATCTGTTTGGCCCCGATGGTAAGCGACAGCAAGGGTATATATTGGTCAGTACTCAGGTTTTTGAGTGCTCTATTGATGCTGATATGGATTGGATGATTACTCAACTTTGTCCCGTCGACCTGTTATTCCAGCGCTGGGGTCGGCTGCATCGACATCAAAACAAGCACAATCGTCCTGACGGATTTGATCAACCTCTCTGTACTGTGTTGGTGCCTCCGGAATCTGAAGATTATCAGCTGCATGAGCTTATATACGGTGATAGTCGTATACTATGGCGAGCTCAACAGTTATTGGTTGACTCAGGAAATATCGTTGAATTTCCTGATGCATACCGGAAATGGATTGAGTCGGTTTATGATAAAGAAGATTGGGGGAGTGAGCCTGATTGGGTTATGAAATCTCATCAAGATTTTGCTGGTCATCAGCAAAGCCAACGTATGGGCGCAAAAGTATTAATTAAATCCGCGATGAATACGCTGGCAGACACTGATGATAAAATTTCTGCAGTTACCCGTGACGGTGAAATGAATCTGACATTGGTTCCAGTTATTTCCAATGCTAAGGGTGAACGTTGCCTACTGGATGGTTCGGTGGTTGATGAGTTGGATAAAAGTAACCGTTTTGAAAAAATTAGCCTTAACAGTCTTGGAATACCAGCCGGTTGGAACAAAAATGAAGGGCAGTTGCCCGATATGGATGATGGCGGATTAATATGGCTGGAAATGAAAGCCGACGAACAAGGCTACCGAGGGTATTGGGGGGAGACAGAGTACAGCTATTCTGCAGAGGCTGGTTTTCAGCGCATAAAAAAAATGAGGCATCCCCGCGGGCGCGGGGAACAGGGTAGTGAACTGAGCTTTATTTAAACAAACTATGGTTCATCCCTCTGTGAGAGGGAACTTCCATTATATAACATCGGCTCTTTTTGGTGGAGTTGTTATCAGAAAGATATTGTAGAATCGCTGATTGTCGGAAGTCCTGTTACCTCAGGGGTTTATATCATCTTTCCTTAGTCTGACCTGCATACAGAACTAAATACATTTTTCACTAAAGTCAGTAACCTTTGTGAGTTTATTAGACACACGAGCACAAAGGGTTGTTAAGGGTTATGATTGAGGTCTCTGGTTTATCCAGAGCCATTGTTTAGCAAGGTCTGACAAGGGTTCACAGGTTCAGGTGAATGTATGAAGATACGCGAGCTCAGGCTCAAAAACTTTCGGAAGTTTGAGGACTCGGTCTTCAAGTTTAATACTGATACGAATGTCTCAGTTCTCATTGGTGATAATGCAACCGGTAAAAGCGCCATTCTTGATGCTCTGTCCATTATGATGGGGAGTTATCTGCTGGATTTTAAAGCTGGTGTAGGGCGGCATATCCGTAAGGAAGAGGTACGGCTAAAGCAGATCAATCTGGGTGATACGGTCACTCTTGAGCCGCAGTGGGACGAAGGGGTTTCGCTTTCTTGTCGTGCCTCTCTGACCGAGTTAGCCAGTAGTAATGATTCATCTCTTCTTGAAGACCTGCGCTGGACTCGGGAACTGAAATCCGAGAAAGGTAAAACCACCCGTATTCTGGCAAAGAACATTGCCAAAGTGGGGAAAGATGCCAGAGCCAGGATGGAAAAAGGCGAAGAAGTCCTGTTGCCTGTTTTTGGCTACTACGGCACTGGTCGTCTCTGGCATATCAAACATGTTGTAAAGCTGACGAAGCCTGAATCCAGATCGGCGGGCTATCGTGATTGCCTTGATCCGGCTTCCAGCCACAAGTTGTTTCTTAGATGGTTTGCTCAGTTGGAGCAGGCTTCGTTCCAGAAGGGTAAAAAATTCGGCGTGCTCGAAGCGGTTCGTAAGTCGATTCAATATTGTATACCTGAGTGCAGGTACTTTTATTTTGATATTGAACTGCAACAGCTGATGATTGAGCTGGAAAACGGACAGCTATTCAGCTTCGATAATCTGAGTGATGGTTATCGTAATACTCTGGCTATAGTGGCAGATATAGCACACAGAGCGGGTCGCCTGAATCCTCATCTGATGGATAGAGCCCCATTAGAAACTCCCGGCATTGTGCTGATTGATGAAGTCGATTTACATCTGCATCCCAAATGGCAACGTCGGGTATTAAATGATCTGCGGGAAGCATTCCCGAAAGTGCAGTTTATTGTTACTACTCACTCTCCTTTTATCATTCAATCTTTACGACCCGGTGAAGTGATTGACTTAAACTCTGTTCTGCCCACGGATGAAAGCTCTGAAACAGCGTCACCTGCACCAACTGAGCCATTCAGTGATCAGAGTGTTGAAGATATTGTGGAAAGGGTGATGGGTGTTGAGGTGCCTTCTCGGAGTCAGCGTTGGCAGGCAATGAATGATACCGCTAAAAAATATTACACGTTGCTTCAGCAAGCGAACGGTGCCTCAAAGGAAGAAAAAGAGCAGTTAAAGCAGGAGCTGGACGAGCTGAGTGCACCCTTTAGTGATAATGTGGCTTACCATGCCTTTCTTGAGATGGAGCGAGCCGCAGCCGGTCTGAGCAAAGGAAAAGCTGTTGAGGAGTAATTCATGAGGCCAGTGGATAAGGGGGCTGAGCCTCTGGGTGCGAACGGAAATCCAAAGCAATTCAGTCAATACCAAAATGCCCGAAGAGATTTAATTGAAAGACTGGGTGGTTATTGCTCTTATTGTGAAATGAAGCTTGACGCATCTTTGGCAGTTGAGCATGTTCTGTCGAAAAAACATCACAAAGATTCGGCGTTGTCCTGGTCAAACTTTCTGCTGGGTTGTACGAATTGCAATTCAACCAAGGGTGATCATGATCCGCTTATAAACAGCTGCTTCTGGCCTGATGCAGATAATACTTTCAGAGCTTTTGAGTACTCAGAGGACGGGGTTGTTCGCCCGAATCAGTCACTCTCTGATGCTGAAAGAGAAAAAGCTATGCGAACTATCCGACTAACTGGCCTGGATAAAACGCCTTTGCAAGCAACAGCTTCTGATCGTCGCTGGCAACAGAGAAGAGAAGTCTGGCATATTGCCCAGCGAGCCAGGCAACGGTTGCAGCGCAATGACAATGAAGACTTCAGGGATCAGGTGGTTGAAACGGCTGTTGGTCATGCTTACTGGAGCATCTGGATGACTGTGTTTGCGAATGACCGTGATATGGTCAATCGTCTGATTCGTGCTTTACCGGGTACTGCTCAGAGTTGTTTTGATACAGATGGTCATCCTGTATTAAGGCCAGGCGGTCAGATATAACAGCTTTAAACCATCTGATCGCTCTGACGTTTTATATAGACGAACTACTTGAATAATATCATCTAGGCTTTATTATGCTCTTCATCCTGTAGCAGGTTGTTGTGGTTGTTGGGCTGGCTTGAAGCAGGCGTTACGATTTTGAACTCTTCAATGACCATGGGCTTGCTGCGCAAACCTTGGTTTTTACACTGGTTGTCATTTGGAGAGGCATGAAAAATTGAAGCCATTTTCATTACTTGACCAAGCGTGGATTCCCCTTCATTACGAAGGAACACGGCTCTGGGTCACCTATCAGCAACTCTTATGTGGGGAGAAAAAAGGTAAACTCTGCTTGCCCCGCGATGATCTGGAGCTGGCTGGCGTTCAGCTATTGGTAGCCATAACTCAGGTTTGCTTTACACCAGCCGATCGAAAGGAACTGCTGGCCCGGCTCAAAAAGCCTTTGTCTACCGATGAGTTTCTGAAGGGGGTGAAGGATAAAAAGGACTGGTTTGATCTGAATCACCCAGTTACACCCTTTATGCAAATCCGTGGGGTTAAGGCGAGCAAACCGACCCCAATGGATAAGCTGCTGGCAGGTGTAGCAGATGGAACCAATAAACCCTTTGTTAATCCTCATGGATTGGCGGAAGGACTCTGTGGTAGCTGTACGGCGATCGCCTTGTTTAACATGGCTAACAACTGTCCCAGTATGGGCGGTGGCTTCAAGGGAAGCCTGCGCGGTAGCACTCCAATTACGCAACTGATTACCGGATCTGATCTGCGCACAACAGTATGGTTGAATGTGCTGCATCAGGAGCGATTGAATAATTCAGTCATGCCCTGGTATCAGGCGACTGCACAACAAGTTCCAAACTATGTTGAGCCTGTCAAAGCAGGAGAAAAAATTCAAGCAACGAACATCGGCCTTGCCCGTGGTTTATTATGGCAACCCGCACATTTTGAACTCTTGCCTGCTGAAGACACAGGTTGCTGCAGTGTCTGTAATGCTTCTGCACCCTTGTATAAGGGTTTTAATAAAGCCAAATTTAATTACACAGTGGAGGGTAACTGGCCGCATCCACTGTCAGCCCGAACCTTCAAGATTGTCAAAGGCAAAAAAGAAGAAAAGTTTCCGTCGTTTACCACCACCGCACCTGGCTGGACTCAACTAAGCCGTCTGGTTGTGGCAATGGAATCCAGTAAAGAAGGACAAATTCCTGCTCCTGTACTGTTACAGATCAGGGATGACGGGTTGATCAAGCAGAAGCACTTACGATTTGTTATCGGCGGTTATAGAAACAATCAGGCAACGGTACTGGAACGGCGCCACGAGTTTTTCAGTCTGGCGGATGGCTGGGCTGAACACGGCGAGGTGATCCACTATATCATAAAGACAGGTCTGGCTTACAAAACGGCTTTGCGCAAGGCGCTCTATCTCTTTTCAGAAGGTATTAAAGATAAAAACAAAGAGATCAAAGGCTCTGGTGTTAATCTCTGCCAGTCGGGTGACGACCTCTACTTCCAACAAACAGAACAGTGGGTTCGGGACTCCTTTGCTGATATCAATTTCAAGGAGCCACTACCCACTATAGATTGCCTGCGCGTTCAATTAAAACAAACAGTATTGGAATTGTTTGATCAGCTCACAAAACCCTACCGGCAGGAACCCAAAATGCTCAAAGCACTGGCATTGGCCCGGCGCAGCCTGAATAAATCACTGGCTGAACTTCAGGCTGTGGTGACAGAGGAGAATTAAATGCAACCTTCTAACAAAAAGTCTCAGGATTTCATCCAGCTGTGGAATCGTTATGTCGATTTGAGTGCTGGTAATAAAGCCGAGTTACGCAGGGTTTCGACACCCGATGCTCTCATTGAAGTTCCCGCCTTTTACCGGTTAACACGCGGTTATGCCAGCCATAAAAATATCCGGCGGTTGGTTTACTGTCTGCCATATCTGCAACATCAGGTTGGTGGTGATTCACTGGGTAAAGCTCTGGCTGTGGCAGGTGTCAGAGAAAAGCGCCTGTTCGTGATCATTCGTTCACAGGAACCTAATGATCTGATTCAGTTGCGGAGGTTATTGCAACAGGTAAACCCAGTGGTCGACTTTTATCAAACAGCCTGGTTGCTGCTGCGCTGGAATAATCCTGAACAAAAGCAAAAATTGCTGGAAACTTTCTTTCTGCATCAGAAAGAATCCTCCTGAATCATTTTCTTTTTACACGACATTTAAAAGGACAATCTTATGAATAAGAACTTCATTAACTTTCATATCCTGATTTCCCATAGCCCATCCTGCCTTAACCGGGATGACATGAATATGCAGAAGTCGGCTATTTTCGGTGGTAAACGGCGGGTGCGTGTTTCCAGCCAGAGTTTGAAGCGAACCCTGCGTAAAAGTGATTATTATCGGGAGCATCTTGGTAACCCCAGCCAGCGGACAAAACAGCTGGGTGAATATCAGAATTTTGTTGTTGAACAGTTAAAAGAGCGATTTGCAGCGGATTTAATCAAAAAGGCTATGACCTGGGTATCCGGTAAAAAAGACATTGAAACGAGCACCAAAGGTGATGCCGTTGCTCCCTGGGTTATTGAAGAAATTGCCTATGTATGTGAACAGATTCAATCCCCTGAAAATGAAGGGCTGGATGAAAAAAAACTGCAAAAGCTGATTGAAAAAGACAGTCAGGGATTCCGACAAGCTGTGGGACAAGCGGTGGATATCGCTCTGTCTGGGCGGATGGCGACTTCAGGGCTGATGAGTGCGGTAGGCAAAGTGGACGGTGCCCTTGCTGTGGCCCATTCCATCACCACCCATGCAGTTGATGCTGATATCGATTGGTTCACTGCCGTTGATGATTTGCAGGAAATGGGATCGGGCCACCTGGATACCCAGGAATTTTCCTCTGGCGTTTTTTATCGTTATGCCAGCCTGAACCTTCAGCAGTTACAAAAAAATCTGGGTGACGCTTCCCGTGAACAGGCGCTGGAAATTGCTGCCCATGTATTGCATATGCTTGCTACTGAAGTGCCTTCTGCCAAACAACAAAGTTTTGCTGCCCATAATCTGGCTGATCTGGCACTGGTTAGTTTTTCTGACCAGCCACTGTCACTGGCCAACGCCTTTGAAAGTCCTGTGAAGGAAAAAGGAGATGGTTTCCGCCGTCCTTCTATAAAGGAACTCCATGACTATTGGAAAAAACTGACAGTAAGGTTTGATCTGGATGATAGCTGTGCCGAATTTGTGCTTGAAGATGTTGAAGTTCCTCAAGGTATTAATGCTGTTGAGTCCTTATCCGTACTGAAGCAATGGGTTCAAAACAATGGTGAGGACTAATTATGCGACAGTATTTGATTCTGAAGCTGGAAGGTCCTTTGCAAAGCTGGGGTAAACACAGCTTTGAAGGATTGCGACCATCGGAGGCTTTTCCGGGGCGCAGTGCCTTGTTGGGGCTTCTGGGAGCCTGCCTTGGTATTGACCGTGAAGACTTTGAAAGGCAGCGCCAACTGGCGACGAGTGTCGGCTTTGCAGTGCGTATTGATCAGGGCAAACACAGGCCGATAAAAATGACTGACTATCACACCGTTAAGGATGCACGGGAGGATTATCAGGGGCTGAAAAGCCATCAGACCATTCAGACCTGGCGTGAGTATTGGCAGGATGCCAAATACACTGTTGCCATCTGGAATCTGGCAGAAGCCAGTATCTCTCTGCAACAATTGCAGCAAGCCGTTCGCAAACCCATCTTCACTCCGGTACTGGGCCGACGCAGCTGTCCATTGGTTCGACCCTTGTTTGAAAATATGATTGAAGCCGAAGATGCGCTAGCCGCACTCATAGAAATTGAACCTGTAGCCGGTACGGTCTACAACGAAGAAAAATCAGGCAGCCGCCAGCTTCAGCTCAGGGATGTCCCCATCACTGAACAGCCAAGGCAGTTTGCTAATCGGAGAGTCCATGTGCAGGTGCTGACGAAAGAGGAGGGATGTGATGTATCTGGCTAAAGTGCATATTTCCCCCGCAAAGAGTAATAATGCTTACGAACTTCACCGGGCTTTATGGCAATTGTTTCCTGATCGACCGGATGACAACCGTACCTTTCTGTTTCGTGTAGAAAGCTGGAGTCATGCAACCGGGGCTCAGGTCTTAATGCAATCACTCTCAAAACCAGCTGATGGCAGTGAGCATGCTCGTTGTCTGGCGACCAAAGCAGTTAATTATAAATTCCAGGAAGGTCAGCAACTGCGGTTTCGGCTGCGATGTAATCCGGTTAAGGCGGTTAAGGATGAGCGTAAAGGTACGGTAACTCGTAACGGTAGAACACATATTCGTTCGGTCAGAGTACCTTTGTTCAGAGAAGAAGAGCAGCAGCAATGGCTGAAAAGTAAACTCAAACGGGCTGGTGCCCGCTTACAGGCGGTCAATATAGTGCAGGAAAATCCAATTTACTTTCGTAAAACACGGGAAATGCGCAGTGGCAAGGTGCAGCCGGTGCTGTTTGAGGGTGTATTACTGGTGGTCGAACCATCAGCATTACAGAAGGCTGTGGCTGAAGGCATAGGGCCTGCAAAATCCTTTGGCATGGGGCTGATGAGTCTGGCTGCCTGTTAAGTCTGAAATCTAACGATAACAGAGAGATTAGATGTCGTTTATCCCACTAAAACCCATCCCAATCAAAGACCGGCTCTCTATGGTATTTGTCAGCAAAGGTCGAATAGATGTCCGTGATGGCGCTTTTGTTGTAGTTGATGAAGTCAACGGTGACAGAAAACATATCCCTGTGGGTTCTGTCGTTTGTATTAGGCTCGAGCCGGGTACACGAGTATCACATGCTGCTGTCAAACTTGCGGCAACGACCGGGACACTCTTGATTTGGACGGGTGAGTCCGGTGTACGACTTTATTCTGCCGGACAGCCGGGTGGAGCAAGGTCAGATAAATTGCTTTATCAGGCAAAACTGGCTCTGGATGAAGAACTGAGACTGAAAGTCGTTCGCAAGATGTTCGAATTTCGTTTTGGCGAACCAGCCCCTTCTCGCCGTTCAGTGGATCAACTGCGAGGTATAGAAGGTGCCAGGGTCAGAAAAACGTATCAGCTAATGGCAAAACAATATGGTGTGGAATGGAAGGGGCGAAGTTATGACCCAAAGGATTGGGCGTCAGGTGACACCATCAACAAATGTTTAAGTGCTGCTACAGCCTGTCTTTATGGCGTTACTGAGGCGGCAGTGTTAGCGGCGGGTTATGCACCAGCCATTGGATTTATTCATTCTGGTAAGCCCAAAGCATTTGTGTATGACATTGCTGATCTGTTCAAATTTGAAACAGTAGTGCCTGTCGCGTTTCAGATTGCTGCCAAGGGTACTCATAACCCAGACAGGGATGTACGTATTACCTGTCGCGACAGTTTTCGTAAAACACGACTACTAAAAAAGATCATACCCACTATTGAAGAGATTCTGGCGGCAGGAGAAATTACGCCACCTCCACCGCCAGAAGATTCACAGCCACCGGCGATTCCTGAGCCTGTTTCTATTGGTGACACAGGTCATAGGAGCAGTTGAAATGAGTATGTTGGTTGTGGTGACTGAAAATGTACCACCAAGATTAAGAGGAAGGTTGGCCGTCTGGCTTCTGGAAATTCGAGCTGGCGTATACGTTGGAGATGTATCTATGAGAATCAGGGAAATGATATGGGAGCAAATAAATGCGCTGGCTGAAGATGGCAACGTGGCCATGGCCTGGGCCACCAACACAGAATCCGGATTTGATTTTCAAACTTACGGCACGAACAGAAGAATACCTATTGAAGAAGATGGTTTAAGGCTGGTTCTTTTTCAATCGGGAGAGTAATTAATCCGTTCTTTAACAATGGAATATTTACAGTGATTTTTTGATGAATTCGCTGGTGGAAATTTTAGGTATTGTAACCTTTTGATTTAATGGTGTATTTTTTTAGGGTGTTCCCTGCGCCCGCAGGGATGAACCGGTTGTATTTGTAAGCCTGGTTGTCTTTGGGCAGTGTTCCCTGCGCCCGCAGGGATGAACCGCACTGGTGCTGTTTACACCTCTTTGACTTCTGGTGTTCCCTGCGCCCGCAGGGATGAACCGTAGACGAAGTGTTGCACATGCAATGCAAAGTAGTGTTCCCTGCGCCCGCAGGGATGAACCGATTGCGAACACACAAACTGCATCACAACCCCGGTGTTCCCTGCGCCCGCAGGGATGAACCGCAGACACTCTCGTTATTGAAAATCCAGTTGAGCGTGTTCCCTGCGCCCGCAGGGATGAACCGGTAATACGGGGGTAAATTCCCACACGTCGAAAGTGTTCCCTGCGCCCGCAGGGATGAACCGTTTTTGGGATACAAAGATATGCCAAGCGGCAAGTGTTCCCTGCGCCCGCAGGGATGAACCGTGCCGAAAGCTTTTCGGAACATTTCTACACGGGTGTTCCCTGCGCCCGCAGGGATGAACCGCTTTCAGCGATGATCGGTATGTTCCCTACAAGGTGTTCCCTGCGCCCGCAGGGATGAACCGGATAGAAACCCACTGAACAATAACAGGAGTAACGTGTTCCCTGCGCCCGCAGGGATGAACCGCCGGTACTCATCTCACCAACGGTACCGGCAATGTGTTCCCTGCGCCCGCAGGGATGAACCGTCTGAGGCTATTTTTCTTGATCCTGAAGTCGAGTGTTCCCTGCGCCCGCAGGGATGAACCGCCGACACTCTCGTTACACAACATCCAGTCGAGCGTGTTCCCTGCGCCCGCAGGGATGAACCGCTGGCGGATTACGCCTCGGGAAATTCTGGTAAGTGTTCCCTGCGCCCGCAGGGATGAACCGAACGGTCAGTTAACTCATGTAGGACTATGTGAGTGTTCCCTGCGCCCGCAGGGATGAACCGGCTCGGGCCCGAGCCAGAATGTTGGATTTATGGTGTTCCCTGCGCCCGCAGGGATGAACCGACGGGGTGGACTACTGCATGACCCAGGTATCGGTGTTCCCTGCGCCCGCAGGGATGAACCGCCGGCAACTCAGTATTAGCCTGCCCGGCAATGCGTGTTCCCTGCGCCCGCAGGGATGAACCGAGTGGGGCGCTGTCACGGGGTTGAGAGAAGGTGTGTTCCCTGCGCCCGCAGGGATGAACCGAAACCAGCAGCTGGACCAGTTAATTCAACAGCGTGTTCCCTGCGCCCGCAGGGATGAACCGCACTTCCTCACGACAGCTAAAAGACCAGCTGAGTGTTCCCTGCGCCCGCAGGGATGAACCGCGTTACTCATCCGGTGAACTCCGGCACAAAAAGTGTTCCCTGCGCCCGCAGGGATGAACCGAAATGGAAAGGCGAGGGCAACACCGGAACCAAGTGTTCCCTGCGCCCGCAGGGATGAACCGAAATGGAAAGGCGAGGGCAACACCGGAACCAAGTGTTCCCTGCGCCCGCAGGGATGAACCGCAGCTATGGTCAATTCATCGGGTGCGGCAAATGTGTTCCCTGCGCCCGCAGGGATGAACCGGCGTCTAATCGGCTTGAAGATTGGGACAGAAAGTGTTCCCTGCGCCCGCAGGGATGAACCGCGATTTTCTCACAAACCGAGCCAGTAAAGTCAGTGTTCCCTGCGCCCGCAGGGATGAACCGATTCCGCCGTCGCTGGTGTGTTCACATGGACAGTGTTCCCTGCGCCCGCA
This sequence comes from Endozoicomonas sp. ALC020, assembly GCF_049275935.1. NCBI lineage: Bacteria > Pseudomonadati > Pseudomonadota > Gammaproteobacteria > Oceanospirillales > Endozoicomonadaceae > Endozoicomonas > Endozoicomonas sp. ALC020. Next base: position 6,638,636 of record NZ_CP184830.1, on the reverse strand, counting down.
GGGATGAACCGCAGTTCCCGGGCCGCCCATAAAAACTTCTGGGGTGTTCCCTGCGCCCGCAGGGATGAACCGTGAGCGGGCCGCAATTTGAGCATCAGTTATTGGTGTTCCCTGCGCCCGCAGGGATGAACCGGGTCTACAGCATTGGGAAATTCTACATAAGGGGTGTTCCCTGCGCCCGCAGGGATGAACCGAATTTCTTCCTTGTTGTCTTCCCAACATGCAAGTGTTCCCTGCGCCCGCAGGGATGAACCGCTCAGCCTGGCCAATGCCAATGTGGTAGGTAAGTGTTCCCTGCGCCCGCAGGGATGAACCGTCCATTAACGCTGAACGTTGTGTTATTGATTGGTGTTCCCTGCGCCCGCAGGGATGAACCGCCATGGCAGAGAACATGGTGGACCCCTGGCAGCGTATTCCCTGCGCCCGCAGGGATGAACCGGATGGTCATATGGAATATCAGATCTTCGTAGGGTGTTCCCTGCGCCCGCAGGGATGAACCGCTTGTTTAAGAGCTATCGGCGAGCACGTACCGGTGTTCCCTGCGCCCGCAGGGATGAACCGCGGCTGGTCGGGTGTCATTTCGGCGTACAACCGTGTTCCCTGCGCCCGCAGGGATGAACCGTCTTCTATTACATGGCCTGTGATGGTGATAAAGTGTTCCCTGCGCCCGCAGGGATGAACCGGGCCTGCGCGACTATCCCTGCCTGAAAGTGCAGTGTTCCCTGCGCCCGCAGGGATGAACCGGACCACGACATCACCCACGCCTGGCTGCAGGCGTGTGTTCCCTGCGCCCGCAGGGATGAACCTCGTAATCTTGAGGCCGATGATCTCCTTGGGATGTGTTCCCTGCGCCCGCAGGGATGAACCGCACTAAAACTAAAGGTGTCCAAATATTTCTTAAACTGGAAACGTAAACTTAGAGTTAATATCCCAGTTGTGATTATCAAGCCTCCAGCGACCTTAAACTGGCAATTCGAATTTGAGTGGTTTGGTGGTGTTATTCTTCATATACGTCGCTGATCATGTTTTTTATGGAGTCTCAGATTCAAGTCTGCCTCCATAATTGGCTGATCCACTGGCACGTGAAAGAGTTTGCTTTTAATGCCTTAAGTAAGTAGGTTACCCCAAAGCGGTGCCCCTTCTTGGTTCGATCATTGGCAAGCCTCTATTCCGGAATTTTTACTCTATCAAAAACCGGCAAAAAATAATGGAAAATATCCATAAAACCCTTTGTTTAGCTATGCTAGATTGGAAAAAAGATCGGCAAAAAGATCGGCAAAAATGACTTCTATAGCACCATTTTTACTTCAGGATAGTGCTCCAGGGGAGCTACAAGATGCTGCGGTTGAGCTGATGCAACTTGATGCAGCACTCAATGCCCATATACCTGAATCTCTCAGAGAGTCGCTCAAATTTATGCTTAGAGTTGTAAACTCTTTCTACAGTAACCGCATAGAAGGAAATCCAACTCAGCCAGCAGAAATACTAAAGGCACAATTAAACAAAGAAAAAGATTTAAAAGATGATTTATTTGAAATAAAGCATCATATTGAAGTTCAAAAATATTTAAATCAAAAGTCGTTAGATAGAAATGAAATTTGCACTGTTGATTTTTTAAAAGAACTTCACAGATCCTTTTATGAAGGGATGCCTAAGAAATTTCTTGAGATTGACAACGAAGAAACCGGTGAGAAAATCAACATTCAACCTGGTAAGTTTCGCACAAGAGATTTTCATGTAGGAAAACATATTGCTCCCGAATACCAAGAACTCACACGCCTTCTAAACTGGTTTTCGAACGCTTACAGCCCAGATAGGGTTTTTGGGACCAACCGCATTTTTGCTGCCGCTGCCTCACACCACAGACTAATGTGGATTCACCCCTTTATGGATGGAAATGGTAGAGTGGGCAGGCTATTCACAGATAACTATATGAAACACTGTGCCAACCTTGGTGGGTATGGTTTGTGGTCGATTAGCCGTGGTTTTGGCAGGGATGTTGACTCTTATTACCAAGCTCTTGCAGCAGCTGACATGGAGCGACAGGGTTCAAGTGATGGCAGAGGGATGCTGTCAGATAGAGGCTTATTAAAATTCACGACCTATTTTATTGAAACCGCATTGGATCAAGTTAAGTTCTTTTATGAACTACTCGACCCTAAACGCTTGGTTGAGCGAGTAGATATTTATTTTGAAATGAGAAACAGGCAGGCTATAACAGGCTTGGATGGTAGCCATCTTCCAAAAATGAGGCCTGAAGTTAAGACAATATATAAAGAACTGCTGACAACAAGAACAGGCGAATTAGAAAGAACTGAGATACAAGGAATGTTCAATCTTGGAGAGAGAACAATAAGAACTATTTTATCTCAAATGGTCGATGAGCGTTTGGTCAGCGCCCCTCCCAGAAAGCCAGTATCTCTCTCTTTGTCTCCAAACTCAGTGGAAATCCTGTTCCCAAGATTGTGGTAAATCATTGCACGTGTTAGCGTAACTGCCGATAAAGTGCTTCTGTTAACCGTACGACCATGGCTAAATGATTGGGCGGTTAGCATCTTAGGAATAAAGCAGCCTGTTGCTACTGGCTATGACGCTTAATTGGCATTGGCTGCTAGCAGCCTGTCGGACTTAAGACTGTCCTACACGGCAACTGCTCCTGCGTTGCTCTAGCTCCTGCATCCATGCAGTCGTGCGGTTGCAATAAATTGGTCTAAAAATCTCTGTTTCTTCGTCAAATAGCTCGCTATTCTCCTCAGAAACAGAGATTTTTATCCTCAATTTCTTGCAATCCTCGCTACGGACGCTTAAGTCCGACAGGCTGCTAGTTCGAGAGGTATGAAAAAGTGTTCCCTGTGCCTGCAGGGGTGAACCGCCATGCCTCTCAGAATGACACGTTTATATTTGCTCTCATGTCATGCACCTTAAAAAGGGCTCTGCTGATTAGCCAGGAGATAGCTTCAACTGCTCCAATTCACATTCATCCAACTGATACAATTCACTGCATCGTTTCAGCAGCCTTTCAGCCAGTTCATGTTTACCCATCACTCGCCAGAGATTGATCAGAGCCAGATCAATGTCACGGTTTTCAGAGGGGATGCACAGAATGTCTTCACTGGCACTGAGTTGCTTGCCGCTCATGTTCAGCAGAAGTCTCTCAGTCTGTTGATGTTTGCCCATCAGTGACCAGAGTCTCACCAGAGCCAGATCAGTGTCACTCTGTTCAGAGGGGGTGCACAGAATGTCTTCACTGGCATTGGCTTGCTTGCCGCTCATGTTGAACAGCAGCCTTTCAGCCAGTTGATATTTGCCCACTAGCCCCCAGTGTCGCACCAGTTTCAGATCGATGTCATGATGCCCGGAGGGTTCGCTGTCTTCACTTGCATTTTCGTGCCTGTCACTCATTTTTCGTAGCAGTCTTTCAGCCTGCTCATATTTGCTCATCACTTGCCATATTCGCACCAGAGCCATATTAACGGTAGGGATGTGCTTACTCAGTCTTTGCACAGAGGGAGCGTGTGGTTTTGACCGCAACCTTCTGGTCAGCTCTGAATTTATGTTCAGAAGAAGTGTTTCAGTCAGTGTGTGTTTGTCCATAGACTGCCAAAGTCGTGCAATAGTAATATCTGCGTTGAAATTCCCTGAAGGTTCGCACAGGGTCCTGTCATTGGCATTGGGCTTTATGTTTCTCAATGCTAACAGTCGTGCTTCAGCGTTAAAGTACTCTCCAAGTGCCTCTTCACAACGACTCAGGGTCAGATCAAGGTTATGAATGGTCGAAGCCCCGAACTCAGTGAATGATCCAGTCAACCTGAGTTCTTCCAGAAGAGAGCAGGCTTCTATCTGTTTTTTGCGGGTTTGCTCTTTTAGTGACCTTGCCAGCCCAATCACTATGTTTTGGTAGTGGAACAGACTCAGTATGTCCTGATCTTCGTTTAATATGATCTGGAACACTTTTTCTGCATTTGTGAAATTTTGTTTTTTTAGTTCTTCGAAAGCTTTATCGATCCTCTCTCTGGTGGATTCAGGGTAGGAGGGCCTGGCACTTTGCTGGACTTTGGTATTTGAGGATCTGTTCGAATGTTCATGAACACGCTCATTAATTGATGAAGATTCCGGGTTTAAATTGGATCGGCTCTTTTTTGTTGTTTTTGTTGCACTACTGGCCGCAGCGCCAGTTTTTGGTTTTATTACATACCTCATATCAATAGAACTTCCATGGAAAAGTTAATCTGTTGGACAGTAAACGGTTGTGAAAGTTCATATTTATCTATTTATCTTGTCAGATTTTTTTTTCTTATGAGCGGGGTAGCGGATTCGTTGCCTGGTCAAAAATCAGCAAGACAAAAGGCGATGAAGCTCGTTATCACCATGAGTCGGAAGAGCTATAAAACTCATACCTCCAGATAATCAGCGGGGACAGAGGTTCATGTTTGCTTTGTGAGACTTTTCATCTTAGCCAGGGCAATGGCTTCTTTGATTCGCCAATGATCGGTTTTATCTTTATGTTGCCGGATGGGTTCAAGGGATCGGGCTCTACTGAACAATGCTTTCCATACTTGCTCACTGGCACCCATCATTCTGAGACAATGCGCTTTTTGTGACACCGCACTTGCATTTGTGGGGCTCTTCGCCAATGCTGATTCTACAAGCTCAAGAGCGTGTTTGAGGCTATCACTTCCTGATTCAGGGCCACTCTTTATTATTTGCTCACGTGCCAGGATGAAATAATGGATCGAAGTCAACAGCAGTGTGTTGGTATTTTCCGGATACCGGGCAATCATGTCCATAAATCCTGCTTGCCCGAGATGAAAGTTCAAGAGTGACAATTCACATTCAGTTGAATGATAGAGTTGACAACAATTCTCAATCAGTCTCATGGCCTGTTGAGATTTGCCCACTATTTCCCAGTGATGTGCCAGAGTAAGATCAATATCATGATGCCCGGAGGGCTTGCACATCTCTTCCTCACTGGCATCAGGGCACTTGCCACTCATGTTCAGCAGCAGTCTTTCAGCCCATTTATGTTTATTGCCTTCCATCAGCTCCCAGAGTCGTACCAGAGCCAGATCAGTCTCGTTATTTCCAGAGGGTTTGCACAGGACTTCCTCAGTGGCATCAGGGGGCTTGTTACTCATGTTCAGCAGCAGTCTTTCCGCCCATTCATGTTTGCCATCTATCGTCTCCCATAGGCGTGCCAGAGTCAGGTCAACTTTATGATTTCCAGAGGGCTTGCAAAGGACTTCTGTATCGGCATCAGGGTGCTTGCCACTCATGTTCAGCAACAGTTTTTCACAGCATTTATCCTTGTCCATTATTCGCCAGAGTATTGCCAGAGCCATATCAACAAGATATTTTCCAGAGACCTTGCACAGGACTTCCTCACTGGCATCAGGGTGCTTGCCACTCATGTTCAGCAGCAGTGTTTCAGCCAGTTTATATTTGCCCATCACCTCCCAGTGTCGTGCCAGGGTCAGATTGATGTCGTCATTCTCACAGGGGCTGCACAGGACTTCCTCACTGGCATCAGGGTGTTTGCCACTCATGTTCAGCAGTAGCTTTTCAGCCAGTTTATTTTTGTCCATCAACTGCCAGAGTCGCACCAGTGCCAGATCGGTGTCATGCTTGGTGGTCTGACACAGACTGTCCTCATCGGCATTGATGCGCTTGCCACTCATGCTCAGCAGCAGTTTTTCAGCCAGTTTGTATTTGCCCATTATTTCCCAAATTCGCACCAGGGACAGGTTGGTGACATGATCCTCACAGGGCCTGCACAGAGTGTCTTCACTGGCATTGGGGTGCTTGTTACTCATTTCCAGCAGCAGTTTTTCACTCTGTTCATGTTTGCCCTGCGCCTGTAAGAGTCGCACCAGAGCAATATTGGCGTTATGGAGGAATTTACCCAATTTTTTTTTAGCGTTGGCGGATGGGCACGACCGACGCTTTTGAGTCAGCTCTGCCACGACTTTTAGTAGCAGTCCATCGGCCAGCTTGATTTTGTTCATAGTCTCCCATAGCAGGGCCAGGGCAATATCAACGGTGTAGTTGCCAGAGGGCTCACACAGTGCCCTCTCGTTGGCTTGAGGCTTTTTGTTGCTCAGCATTAAAAGTCGTTTTTCAGCCCTGAGGTGCCTCCCCAGCGCCTGTTCGCATTGGCTCAGGGTCAGCTCAAGATGGGTAACGGTCGACGCTCCGAATGGATAGAATGTTTCATTTGATCTGAGCTCTTCCAGAAGAGAGCTGGCTTCTAACTGTTTTTCGCGGTTTTGTTCTTTTAGCGACCTTGCAAGCCCCAGCAGTACCTCATGTCGCTGGTATTGATTCAGTGACTCCATACAGTTTTTCAAGATGGTACGAAACGCTTTTTCTGCCGTTGCGTATTTGCGGTCTTTGAATTCTTGGTAAGCATTATCAATCATGTCTGAATAAGGGCCAGGACCTTTCTTCTGACTGAGTTGTTGAGACCTCAGGGAAGAAGGTTTCTGGTTTACCGTTGTATGCCGGTCTCTGATATTTGCGGGTGAATTCCAATGTTGCTCAGCACTCTGAACACGTGGAATGAACGCTGGCGCCTCGGGGTTCAATTTAGATTGTGGCTTTGATGTTATGGAATCTGCAAGGGCCGAACTTGTATTGGCTGTGGCGCTGGTTGGAGTTAGTCCGTGATTCATAGCGATATAACTCTCATGGAAACATGCTCTTTGACTGTTCACAGGGACAGAAGTTCATTTTAACTCTGCGCGACCTCGCACTTTCCGAAGAGCTGCGGTTTCTGCACTTCGCCAATGATCGGTTTTATCTTTATGCTCTCGACTGGGTTCAAGGCGACGGGCTCTTTGGAACAATCCTTTCCATACTTGCTGATCGGCGCTCATCATTCTCAGACAGTGCGCTTTTTGCGACACCGCGCCCGCATTTGTGGGACACTTCTGCAATGCTGATTCTGCGAACTCAAGAGCTGTTTTGAGAGTATCTTTTCCTAATTCCGGGCCACCCTCTGTTATCTGCTCACATGCCAGGATGAAATAATGGATCGAAGTCGTCAGCAGTGTATTGGCATTTTTCGGATACCGGGTAATCATTTCCATAAATCCTGCTTGCCCGACATGGAAGTTCAACAGTAACAATTCACATTCAAGCGAATGATAGAGTCCACTGCAACGTTCAATCAGTTTCCTGACCTGTTGAATTTTGCCCACTGCTTTCCAGTGCCGCGCCAGAGCCAGATCAATATCATGATTCCCGGAGGGCTTGCACAGGTCTTCCTCACTGGCATCAGGGCTCTTGTTACTCATGTTCAGCAGCAGTCTTTCAGCCCGTTCATGTGTGCTCTCTGTCATCTCCCAGAGTCGCGCCAGAGCCAGATCAATTTCTTTATTTCCACAAGGCTTGCACAGGGCTTCCTCAGTGGCGTCAGGGGGCTTGCCACTCATGTTAAGCAGCAGTCTTTCAGCCCATTCATGTTTGCCATCTGTCATCTCCCAGAGTCGCATCAGAGCCAGGTCAATTTTATGATCTCCTGTGGGCCTGCAAAGGACTTCCGCATTGGCATCAGGGTCCTTGCCACTGATGTTCAGCAACAGTTTTTCACTCCATTCAATGTTGCCCATCACTCGCCAGAGTATTGCCAGAGCCAGATCAATAGCAAACTTTCCAGAGATTTTGCAGAGGTGTTTCTCACTGGCATCAGGGTGCTTGCCACTGACGTTCAGCAGCAGTTTTTCAGCCAGTTTATATTTGCCCATCACCTCCCAGTGTCGTGCCAGGGGCAGATTGAGGTTTTCATGCTCACAGGGGCTGCACAGGACTTCCTCACTGGCTTCAGGATCCTTGCCAGCCATTTTCAGCAGCAGTTTTTCAGCCAGTTTATGTTTGTCCATCAACTGCCAGAGTCGTACCAGTACCAGATCAATGTCATGCTTTGTGGGCTGACACAGACGGTCCTCATTGGCATCGGCGCGCTTGCCACTCATATTCAACAGCAGTTTTTCCGCCAGTTTATATTTGCCCATTACCTCCCATATTTGCACCAGGCTCAGGTTGATGTCCAGATGCTCACAGGGCCTGCATAGAATGTCTTCGCTGGCATTGGGGGGCTTGCCACTCATCTCCAGAAGCAGGTTTTCAGCCCCTTGCTGTTTGCCCATCCGCTCCCAGAGTAGTACCAGAGTCATATTTGCGTCGTGGAGGTATTTGCAAAATTTATTGGCAGCGCGAGCGGATAGACGTGACTGAAGTTTTTGAGTCAGTTCTGCCAGGATTTTCAGTAGCAGTGTTTCAGCCAGCTTGCGTTTGTTCATAATCTCCCATAGCCGGGCCAGTGCAATATCAACGTTATAATCCCCGGAAGGCTGACACAGTGCCCACTCGTTGGCATTGGGCTTTTTGTTGCTCAGAATTAAAAGTCGTGTTTCAGCCTTGAGGTACCTTCCCAGCGTCTGTTCGCATTGGCTCAGGGTCAGCTCAAGGTAGGGTATGGTCGAAGCTCCGGATTGAGAGAATGTTCCATTTGATCTGAGTTCTTCCAGAAGAGAACAGGCTTCTAACTGTTTTTCTTGGGTTTGTTCTTTTAGCGACCTTGCAAGCCCCATCAGTACAGAATGGCGCTGAAATTGACTCAGTGTCTCCTCAGAGTTTTTGAGGAGGGTCCGAAATGCTTTTTCTGCCGTTGTGAATTTGTGTTTTCTGAGTTCTTTGTAAGCATCATCAATCATGCCTGAATAAGCGTTATGATGTTTTTTTCTGTGTTGTTGAAACGTCGGCGTAGAAAGGTCCTGGCTTGCAGTTGCTTGCCGGTCTCTGATATTGGCGGGTGGATTCCAATGTTGCTGAGTACTCTGAGTACGTGGAATAAATGCTGGCGCCTCAGGGTTCAATGTAGATTTTGGCTTTGATGTTGTGGAATCTGCAGGGCTCGTGCTTGTATCGGCTGTGGTGTTGATTGGGGTTAAACCGTGACTCATAGCTATAACTTCCATGGAAATCTTTGCCTTTGGACAGCGAGCGGACATGAAAGTTCATGGTTATCCGGCCTTTGACTCTTGAATCAGTGCATGGAGGGCATAAATAGTGGTGACAAATAATCCGGGCCGGGTGTCAGGGTAAACAGGTCCTTTTCTCAAAAGGCCTTGAATTGCTTGTGATAATTTGCGTTCATGTTTGCCCCATGGAGCTACGCACTTTTTGAAGAGCACTGGCTTCGATGCTCCGCCAATAATCAGTTTTATTCTTCTGCGCCCGGGAGCTGTCGTGGTGTCCTGATTTATCAAACCAATACTTCCATTCTTTCTCACTGGCACCCATCATTCTGAGACAATGGGCTTTTTGTGAAAAAGCGCCTGCATTTGGAGAGTACATCTCTATTATTGCTTGCACTGACCTCAGGGCCTTATTGAGGTTGTCCTGTCCTGACTCCGGGCCATCGTTCATTATCTGCTGACAAGCCAGAATGAAATAATGGATTGAGGTAGCCAACAATGTGTTGGCATTTTCTGGATAACCGGCAATCATTTCCATGAACTCTGCCTGTCGAGCAAGTACGACCAATAGAGTTAATTCGCATTCATTCGAATGATATAATTCATCGCAGCGCCTTAGCAGTTTCTCAGCCTGTTCATATTTACCCGCTCTTTGCCATTGTCTTGCCAGAGCCAGATCGACGTTATGAAGCCCAGAGGGCTTGCACAGGACTTCCTCAGAGGCATCAGGGTGCTTGCCAATCATATTCAGCAGCAGTCTTTCAGCCAGTTTATGATTACCCACCATCTCCCAGCATCGCACCAGAGCCAGGTCAATATCATAATGCCCGGAGGGCTTGCACAGGCTGAACTCATCGTCACCGGGGTGCTTGCCAGCCATTTTCAGCAGCAGTCTTTCAGACTGTTCGTATTCGCCAATCTCCTGCCAAAGTCTTATCAGAGCCAATCCGGTAACATAATGAGCAGAGGTTTTGAAGTGGCTCTCCATACGGCTACCCGGGTTGTTTCTACTCATGTTAAGCAGCAGTCTTTCAGCCAGTTTATATTTGCCCATTGCCTGCCAGTGTCGCGCCAGAGTCAGGTTGATTTCATGATCTTTACAGGGGGTGCAGAGGCTTTCCTCATTGCCATCGGGGTTCTTGCCACTCAAGTTAAGTAGCAGTCTTTCGGCCTGTTCATGTTTTTCCATCACGTGCCACAGACGCACCAGAGCCAGATTAATGTCATCATGTTTACGGGCCTTGCGTGGGGTTTCCTTACTATCATCGGGATGCTCTCCACCCATGTTAAGCAGCAGTCTTTCAGCCAGTTTATATTTGCCCATTACCTGCCAGTGTCGCACCAGAGCCAGGTTGATTTCATGATCTTTACAGGGTTTGCAGAGGCTTTCCTCACTGCCATTGGGGTTCTTGCCACTCATGTTCAGCAATAGTCTTTCGCAGGCTTTATGTTTCCCTGTCAGCTGCCAGTTTCGCGCCAGAGCCAAATTGACGATGCGTATATATTTATGCAGTTTGTTGACATCGGAACTGAATGTGTCTGTATGCAAGCTGTCATTCAGCGCTGCTTTCATTTTCAGTAATAGCGTGTCGGTCAACTTGTATTTGCTCATAATCTGCCAGTGTCTGGCTGCAGCAATATCAATTTCGAAATTGCCACCAGGCTCGCACAGGGTTTCCTCATCGTCATCGTGCTTTTTGTTTCTCAGAGCCAATAGCCGTGCTTCAGCCTTAAGGTGTTGCCCAAGTCCCTGTTCACAGCGGCTCAGGGTCAGATCGAGGTTATGAATGCTTGAAGCCCCGAATTCATTGACTGATCCTTTCTGTCTGAGTTGTTCCAAAAGGGAGCATGCTTTTTCCTGTTTTTCACGGCTTTGTTCTTTTAGCGATCTTGCAAGCCCTATGGTTACGTTTTTGTAGTTGAACGGACTCAGCCTTTTTTCTTGCAAGATGGCACTGAATACTGCTTCTGCATCGCTGAAACGTTGGCGATTCAGTGCCGTGAAAGCCTCATCAATCCTTGCTTGAATGGTCAAGGGTGCCTTTTTTTCCCGGGGGTGAAGCCTCTGAGGAGAAAGCCTTGAGTGTGCTTTTGCTTGCCGAACTTTAATATCTGAGGGCGTGTTCCTACGTTGAAGAGCGCATTGAGACGGTTGAGTCCGTGGAATAAATGGAGCAGCCTCCGGATTCAAGGACGATGGGCTCTTTGTTGCCGTCTTATCAGTATCAGAATCTGGCGCGTAATGCTGTGAAGGTCCTGGTACCTCACCGGCCAAAGCGATGGTAGGCGTTAATCCATAACTCATAGCAATCTAATCTTCGTGGAAATCTGTGCTTTTCGACAGTCAATGGACATAAAAGTTCACAGTTATTCAACACGGCTATCTTTATTGGCATGCTTTCCTGGGCATCATGAAAAAAGCTGCTCGTCAGTTTGATCACTTGTTGGAGGGGTTGAAAGCGGACCGGTCAGGAATAATGAATTATTTGAATCTGAAAATGCAGAGAATGGAACTATCATTTATTTTTATGGTCTTAATTTATGGGAAGCAAATTTAATTCTTTCGACAGATTATCAATCCCAAATATCCAATGGATTTTGTCAGTTGCACTATCGCAAATGTCAGGGAAACTGATTCTCTTTAAAGATAAAGTAATTTGAACGATTCATAGTTTAGAAAAAGGAGGTACCTTGAGATGAATATAAATAATCAAGCAGCCGGTCATCCAATTGCTGATCAAGGCACACAGGCAGAACCAGAAACGGGTTCAAGTGTTGGTCAATTCCTGACGAGGTCCGTAAAAAAATTATCCATCAGAAATATTTTCTGGGATGTTGATCAGTATAATAAATACTCCAATGATGGAAAGTTTTATATACAACAACGAATGGCGTTAATCCCTCCATTGACTGTTTCCGCTTTCTGTTTTTCTGTTGCGAAATATATGTCATGTAGTAATTTAGGGATTGCGGTCGCAACCGCAGCTGGGTGGTTAGCTGGCTCTCAGATAAGTCACTCGATCGGGAAAGAGTTTTTTAAGGAACTTGATCGATTAGAATCTGAAGCTATTCGAAATGCAGTAGTTGCTTTTCAACCTCAGCGGGACTACATCGATGAAGACTTAGAGAATCCTCCACCATCCTATGAAGAATGTGTGCCTGATAACACAGTTCGTCAAAGAGTAAATCGCTCTGATGGTTCAAGCTCACAAACAAACGTGGAATAGTGTCCGGAAAAACTGGTCGGAGCGAGAGGATTCGAACCTCCGACCCCCACAACCCCATTGTGGTGCGCTACCAGGCTGCGCTACGCTCCGACTTTCGCTTTGGGGTTTCTGAAAGTGCCCCGCTGACGAAGTCGTATATTAACCTGTCGACCTTATTTTGCAAGGGGTATCTGCGACGGATTCGCTCCAGCCGCGTGTCGGCAGCCCGTCCTCTGCTCAGTGCAGGGTTTCGTCTTTGATGCTATGAAATCTGGCCAGTACTTCGTGCATCATTCTCATTTTCTTCATAATGCCCTCAATCGTGGCTCTCTGGTTTTCAGGTTCCATAATGGGCAGACTTTCAATTTCGTCATTTAATTCGATCAGATAGGGCAGAAAACGGTTAGCGGAGGCACTGAAGCCTGAGTCCTTCTGAAAAATGGCAGAAAAGTTGCCTTTCTCTTGTTTTTGCAGAATCTCCAGCTGTTCATCGGCATTGAGTGCCAATGTGTAGATGTCTTTCAGGGTGAGAGTCAGTTTGGCCTGAATTTCCTGAATAATTGAAGTTGAATTCATGGGTTACTCGATGGGATTAATAATGGCGCAGTATAGGTTAATACTGAGCTCTGTTGTAGTGATTTGCACCTTCAGACCGGGCTCTCTGAAGACTGGCTCTGCAGTTGCTCGTAGAACTTTTCCAGCTCGTCCACATCACAGGCCTCGGCAATTTGCAGAAGGTACTGGCAATAGGTCTGCAAATGTGCTTCTTTGAACTCATCCGTTATGGACGTCAGTTCTTGTATATCACCGAATTCAAGCACCCGGGAGACCTTTCTCAGCAATGCTTTTTTATGAGTCTCATCCAGTTGCGGCAGTTCAGAAACTTCTGCTTTATCGGCGGCTACGCGAGACTTCCTGATATCCAGATTCAAAAGGCTGGCCACTACTTGTAGCAGGTAATTCACCTTGAAGGGTTTGGCCAGCACGCCGTCAAATCCTGCCTGCTTGAGTCTTGTCTGGATGTCAGAGCCTGCGCTGGCGGTCACAGCGATCACTTTCAGGTTTTTCAGCTCGGGATTCAGACGGATATGTTTGAGTGCTTCCATTCCATCCATTTTGGGCATTCTGATGTCCATCATAACCAGCTCCGGTTTCTGGATTTCCAGGCGAGCCAGAGCTTCCAGTCCATCACTGGCCTGCAGGGTTTTGAAGCCGGCTTCTTCCATGATGACTTTAAGCAGGTCACGGTTTATTTCCAGATCATCAACAATCAGTGCGGTGTAGGTCTGATTGTCAGCCAGTATCAGTTCCACCTGGTCGGAAGAAAAAACATTATCGGTATCCAGCGCCGGAACTTCTTTCAACGGGATCGAAAACCTGAAGCTGCTACCCTGGCCGACATGGCTGGTAACAGTCAGGTCATCTCCCATGGCTTTAACCAGGTGGCGACTAATAGCCAGACCCAATCCGGTGCCTCCTGACTTCAGGCTTTCATCCAACTGTCTGAAGGGGTCAAAGATAATTTCAAAATTATCCGGATCAATGCCTACGCCGGTATCTTTCACTGAAAAGCAGAGTCGTTCATCCACCGAATCAATGCGGATTTCAACGGAGCCTTCTTCGGTATATTTAATGGCGTTGCCCAGAAGGTTGGTCAAAATTTGCCTTAGCTTGACATCATCAACTTCTATCCACTCCGGAACCTGCTCATCAATGGTCAATATTAACTGTAAATCTTTATACTCTGCCCTTGGGACAAAAAACTCCCGGGTTTCCAACAGCAACCGTCTGAGGTTAATTGATACCGGGTGCAGGTCCACACCCTGAGTCTCAATTTTAGTAAGATCAAGAATGTCGTTAATCAGGGTTAGCAGATGCTGGCCACACCGCTCAAGAATGGCCAGCTTCCGGTGCTGTCCGGGGTTCAGTCCTCCTGACCGCTGTAACACCTGCGCATAGCCAATGACACCATTCAATGGTGTTCGTAACTCATGACTCATGCACGACAGGAACAGGCTTTTTGAGCGACTGGCGGTAATCGCTTCGTCCCTTGCTCTCAGCAGGGCCAGCTCAATCTGTTTGCTTTCCGTGATATCCCGGATGACAACGTATATAAGAATACCGTCGCGGGTAATCAGTGGATTACTGGTTAACTCTGCTGGAAAGGTGCGCCCACGTCGGTCAACGGCTTCTGTCTCCCGACGAAACAGTTGTGTTCGCTTCCAGGCTCTTTCTAGCAGAGGGCTGATCAAAGGATGGTTCTCCCGGGATTGAGGAGGAACAAGCAGAGAAAGGGGCATATTGATAAGGTCATCGCGAAGGAAGCCCAGTAGTTCGACAGCTCTGGTATTGACCATGACGATAATGCCATCCGGATTCAGGATGATCATGGCATCTGGTGCAGAATCCAGCAAAGCCTTGAATTTAAGGGTATCACTAACCCGTTCAGTGACATCATTGGCCAGTCCTTCAATCACTCTTTGCTGTCCGGAAGTCATGGCGTTCCAGAACAGTTCAATCCTTCGGGACTGTCCCTGTTTATTCTGGATATCCAGTTCAAAAGCTTCTACCGGCTCTCCTCTCAGTGCTTTCTCAAAATTGACTTTGTAGTTGCAATTGCCCGGATCGTGACTCAAAAAGTTCTCCAGTGGGCCGGAAAACTCTTCACTGCGATAGCCCAGGACCGATTTCACCGAACGACTGATATGAACAATTTTGCCGTCAGTGTTGAGCTGGAAATAAAAGTAGCGTCCTTTCAACCCCTGAACGATATGCCCCATATTGTTGGCTCTGGCCTGGTGCAGGGCAAGGTCCCTGGCATCAAGCCACTGAGTCAGTTTTACAAATGAACGGGCCAGGGAGCCGGCTTCGTCCCTGGAATGGGTGTCGGGCAGTTCAACAAGCTTATGATGCTCGATAAAGTTATCCATGCAGGATTTCAGGGTAATCAGGGGGTTGGTGATTTTTTTGGAGGCATAGCAGATGCCACCCAGAATCAAGAGCAGGGAGATCAGCATAATAGCAATGTCCAGCAAGGCTATGTCGAGCACTCCCTGGAGAGCATGTTGTCGACTGACTGAGGTATAGAGCCACCACTGGGAAGAAGACACCGGGGCACCGAAGAACCAGTATTCTTTTTGATACTGAGGGTTTGGCAGCCAGGCCCGGAAGGTCTCGGCCCGCCCGGAATCAATCCACTCCTCGATCTTGTTGCCGAACCCTTCGATACCATAAACTTCACCGGTCTGGCGCAGGTTTTTATGGCCAAAGCGGTTCGCCTGAATGCTGTCGCTGTAGAGGTAGTCACCGCTGCGGTCGACCATATTGAATTTCCAGAGGTTGATCCCGATATTGCGTCCTTCAAACAGCTTTGGATTGATGACATCGTGAACCATACGATTGATATCAACATCCAGTTTAAGCAGATGCCCATCGCCCTTTTGAGAGCTCGGGACAATAAAACTGACCAGTCTCTTGCCGGTTTTGGCATCCCGATAGAGCTTGCTCCAGTAGTCATTCTGTTTGAGCAGCTGCAGCCAGTTGCTGCCCAGTTCGGTGGGCGGCATTGCGGGCAGTTGGGTGGGTTCTGCCTTGTTTTTGCGTTTATTGATACACGCTGAAGTCGCTATATTTTTAGTGTCAATCCAGCAGACTCTGGTCAGGAAGGGGCTGGAAGCGAGAATACTGTGTAGCAACGGGTAGGTCGGGTAGCTTTCAGTCTGTAATAAACGAATCTGGGCTTTAGCCTGGGACATGATCTCCTGAGTGTAGGCATCGAGGGTACGGGCAAAGTGCACAATGTTGTTGCGCATCTGTATCTCTATCTCATGGGAGGACTCCTTGAAAGAGGTATAGATGTGCAAGGCACTCAGCAGGTTATAGAAGAGTGTGACGGGCACTACGGTGAAAAGAATGATTTTTTTTCGAATAGAGGGTTTGACCACGCCCTGCCTCAAGCAAAATCTTAGCAACCTGTTCAGAATAGCCAAGGGAGATGAAGTTGGCGGCTAAATGTTTCGTTTCCATCAACCGTCTGAGACGTTATGTACGACCAGAGTCATAATAATCACCAGCCAGCGAACCCAGTAAATTCCTTCAAGTACACTGGGTGCCCTTGTTGCCATCAGACTTCCATAGTCCCCGGGCAGGTAATCTTCAGGGATCTCAATGCCATCATTGTCAGAGTAATCGCTCCCGAATGCGGACAGGGGAGGCGGGGATTCAGGCTCGGTTTTTATGTCAATGAGAGAGATAACAGGCTGTTGTTCAGAAGAGGAGTCCTTCGTTTTAAGGCTTACCGCTGGAGCTAATGTCTTCGGTTGCGGTGTTCGCACAACAGGCTGCCAGTGATTGCCAGCGTTTATGAAATTGTCTGCGATCAGTGGCGCTTGCAGATTGCCATGGAACAGTGTGATGGTGCCCCGATCATCAAGCCATTCTGCGATCTGCGAGGAGTCATGGCTGGGCACCGGCATCGCCCCAAGGGCGGGGTTGCCAGCCATTGCCGGTATAAACATGGCACCCAGCGGGTTTTGAAAGTTGTGAACGGCAGGAGTAACAATCATGACGTTCAGCGGCGTATTCGCTGCGCGTAGCAAAGGCATCAGAAGGTGTTCTACGACATTGTTATCCCCCCACATATGTTGTCCCGGCTGAATAGGCGTAAGACCCTGAAGCATCTGTAAGCCAGCCTGAGTGGGGTTGTCCATGAGATCGTCAAGGGCCTGGGCTCCCAGTCCGAGAAACAAAATATAAGGCGTTAACCTGGAGCCATCCTGATGCCATTGGTTGCTCAGATGCTGAACCAGGTCATTAATCAGTTGTATTTGTTGGGTTTGACCGGCAAAAACCGCTAATTGGTTAATCAGGTCCGCTAACAATAGATCAAGAGCGGTATTGTTACCTGAATGGGTGATCAGCTGATTCAAGAGGGACCATAGTTCATCGCTATCCATGGTGTCGAGTGTGTCCAGGGTCTCCTGGTAGCTCGCAGGCAGATGTTCACGAAGGTGTCTGGGCAGATGGCTCAGGAATCCTTTGAGCGTATTCTTGAGCAGGGGAGTATCATTAAAGAGCAGGTGTCTCAGCTGGAACAGAAGATGATGGCTGATTACATTGTTTTTTAAAGCCAGAAAGATAATGTTTCGAAACAGGCCGGCAATAATTTGAGAATTCATGCCATCAGGTCGGGTTAATACCAGTTTTCTCAGCAGGGCGATGATATGGTCAATGAGCTTACTGGCAGTTTCAGGCCTCATATTCAACAAGTGAACCAGGCTGTTGTAGAGGCAGAAGTGGTCTGGAGCTACGTTTACAGTTTGCCATCGTTGTGATTTCAGGGCATTGACAGCCTCTTGTTCCAGCTGATTCAGGTTCGCCTGTAATGCAGCCTGCCGGGCTCTGAGCCGGGTCAGTTCTGCCAGTGATAATTCCGTGACTCCCCGTTGTTCCAGCTCTATGTATTCATGGGGGGTCAGGGGAAGGTTTTCCGGTTTGGTTCGCTTAAAAGGGTGGAACGACTGCGAAGTCAGGGGGGGGGGTAATTGATCCCGCAACATCTGGTTATCGGTGAGAGTTTTTCTTCTGTCTCTTTTACTTTTGACGGATTCAGGCAGTTTGAGGGTGAACCATCGATCTTCATCGCTAACACTTAAAATCCTGAGGAGATAGTCGTAATTTCTGTTCTCAACAATCCATTGGTTTAATTGTGCAAGGGGGATGCTCACCTGTTTAACCTGACTCAATTTTTCGGACTCGTGAGGACTAGGGCTTGACTGAATCACGATGATTCTGGGCGGTGAGGGTGGAGGTGCGGAGTGATAGGTGGCACCGGATATCGTTTCATCAATAGATGAGGAAAAGTCAATAATCACCAGAGGTTTTGGCTCGCGACTCTGATTTCTATGCTCCATGACTTCCTTGATCGCTTGAATCAGCGTGTCCCTGTGGGTGTAACTTGGAAATTGCACTTTGTCATGGCTGGATATTAGTCTGAGCTCTCTGGCCAGGTAGTGACGTTCATAAACCCGGGGTCTTAAACGCAATCTGACGGTTTCCGGCAGTGGGTAAACCGCAGAAATGGGAAAGGAAGTATTAAGATTATTCAACGCTTTGGCCCAGCTCTGGGATTTCAGTCGGCTATAGGCCTCAGGAAAGGTCGTGGCTTCCGCCTGCACGACGTCCATAGGGTAAACACCCCATTTTTTCATCAGCTCGGCAAGGCCTTTTCGGCTAAGGCTAATGGCCCCGTTTCCTGTTGTCAGTAATTCACTGGCCGGGGACGGCTGTGTCAGCTCTACCCGTTTTGATTGTTGGCTGACAGGAGAACTGCTTCTTTTTACAGGCGCATTGTCCGGTTCATCGATGACCATATAATCCCGTTCCTGCTCTGTGGCAGAAGCGCATTCATCAGTAAACAGAGGAATACGGGGATCGGATAAAATTTCCCGGATGAGTACCTCAAGCAGGGAGTCGTTGGCCAATAGCGGTATTTTATCTTCGAAAGCTTGCTCTCCTAGTGCGCGGTACAGGGTGGCTTGTATTTTTTCTGAATACTTCTGATTGACCTGTTGTATCCACTCATCTTTTTTGATGGTATCAAGCTGTTTCTGCTCGCCTTTTGACAGGGGTGGCTGGTGACGGTTTACCAGGTGCGACCAAAAAAGTTGTTGTAGTTTGCTGAATCCCTTTTTGAAAGCTTTCAGGCTGTCTTCATAAATTTCATTGGCACGAACCGCTTGTAATTCAAATAATTTATTAGCCGGCAAGCCTGGCCATTGATTCCTATGCAGGCTTTGGAGTCGACTTGAGTAAAAGTGGTTGACTCTTCGAATGAGGTAGTCTCTTTCGATTCTTTTTAACTCGCCTTCATGTTTTTTTCTTTGTTCTTGCTCATGCTCGGGTATCCTGCCGACCATGATATGCCAGTTGATAAGTCGGCTTAATTTTGCTTCATCGACCAATGTGCGGTCGGCCGCTACCGAATTGACCAGTGTTCTCAGAAAGTCGCTGGCCACCTTACTGGGCTCACTATCATTCGTCTGATTGGCTTCCAGTTCAGAGAAGCGACTTTCCAGCGCTTTTGAAAAATCATCCCGGTATTTTTTGTCCACGATACGCAACCACCAGTCCTGTTGATAGTCAACGGGTAGATAGAGCTGATGATTGAACTGTTCAGGTCGCATCTCTCTGGTCAGTTTTAAAAGGTAGTGGTGAAGCTTTAGCTTGAGATTATTTCTCGAGCTATTGTTTCGATACTGAATCACACTCTCAGCCGTAATTTCATCGGGATCAAAGAACAGTCGGTCCAATGGCAGTTTACCGGCATCAAACTGTGGAACGGGGCCCTGACGCAGGTAGTCCATATAACGTCGACTGAGTTCCGGGCTGGATTGCCACTCATCCAGAAGCATCACACGCGTTCGGTCTACCAGCTCTGGCATGATCTCATACGCCATATCGCCGGCGTGATAGGCAATGTTTGCCAGCGATTTAACAATCAGCTGTTTGGCATCAGCCCAGTTTTTAATCTTCTCTTGATACCCCTGGTAGGGGTTGTAGCCCAGGATGTAGGTGAGCAATGCAGCTTCAGGGCCGCCATCGAAAAGCAATTGATCAAATAACACCAGAGAGCAGGGATGAAAATCCGTTAGATCAGCCTGAGTGATCACGTCACGAAGGTATAGGTTGTTTCTTTTCCACTCCTTACGGTATGAAAAGCCAACGGCAAAGTTATCGGGTTTGGCATCGCAGCAGATTCTGTGGGCACAATCTTCGTTGCCCAGTTTAACCAGGTTTTTATAGATGGCGGCGATTACAGCATGCAGAATGCGGCTAACCGCTTCTGCGTATCCCATCTCGTGAACTTCACCAATGCTGCCCTGGGATTTGATTGACATGGCAATTTCATCAGGGCCAAAGTCCAGCAAACCTTCGATGAAATTTTGGGCCAGTTCATCTTTTTTCAGGTGACGCTGGATCATGTAGATGGTAAAACCCTCTCTGGCTCTGATCCTCAGAAGCCGGGTGGGCTCGAGGTTGACACCCAATTCCTTGTAAAGCTTCAGTGCTGCTTCGTGGGTTAGCAGAAAATTGTCAGCGTCCCTCTTGTTCGTGTAACCGGGGAAACGTCGCAAAGCCAGGCCGGGCAGAACATCGAGGGTAAAAACAACAGAAAACTGGCCTCTTCCAATCACTCGGGCATCGGCATGTCCTATAGACTTGTATGCTGATGAAACGTCTACGCTCATTTCGTCCTCGACATTAAGGAATTCAGCATGGATATTTTGTTCAAAGACCTGAAGGAACCTCTGATAGTCAACATCTCTGAGTGTGGAAGTATAGGGAGCGCCTGATAATTCTTGCTCAACAGGATTATTGAAAATGCTTCTCGGGTCATAAAAGTGGCTCGCTGTCCTCAGGTCATGGATGCTCTTTTCGTCTTCCTGAGTCTCAAACTCTACGCAGACCTCACAGGTTGAGTTTTGACTGTTGATGTAGTGACAGAAAAAGGTTTGGTCGGGTTTGTGTTCTGGCTTGAGCATGGCTGCAGTGTGAGTTGCATCATAGGGCACAAGAATAAACGTTCTCTGCTTGGGCCTGGGGTCTCCGGTTCTGTGGTTCTGTACCCTCATTCTGACACTGAGCAAAGTCTCATCGTCCAGATTAAACGTAATGGGACTTCCGCTCGCACTCAGTTGCCTGAAGGTAGAAAGTCCCATTCTTTGAAATGGCGGGCCATTGACCAGAGTATGGTTCTGGTAGTCAATGCGCCAGGAAATAAAGTGTTGGCTGCTACCCAAAAATGGGTTGCTTGCAGACAAGGAATGAAGTTCGAAAGCGTCAGGAGACTTGGGTGATCCCAGCAAAGGGCTACCCACAGGAGTAGAACTCAGTTCAGGGTCGATGAGCATATATTCTGTGCGATCAATACGAGAGCGCAGTATATGCACCCGCCAATATTGATTACGGGTGGTAGAGGTCTCTCTCGAACTCTGGGCAATATCTCCCAGCATTTTGAAATAATGTTCATACTTTTTGACCTGTTCGACATTTTCCAGAAGGCTGCCCGAGGAAGCTGAAGCTAACGTCGAAGAGAAAAGAAGGAAAACTACGAATTTGGTATATTTGTTCCAATAATTACGGGACAGAAACAGGTTAAGGAAGAGCACATAAACCGTGATCTTTCCCAGAATAGCCATGGATCCCGAAAATAATTTAGTCAATTTACCGCAGATAGTTCAGTCGTTATTTATTGATGCCTGGCCTTTAGCTTGCCTTTAGAAAGTTTCCCTTCGGTTCTGCTACCTAATGCCACGTGTATCCTTGAACGGTCAAAAATTTATATTTATGAACACTCCAGATTAGACCAGTCTTTCACCGAATAGGATTGTAAATGTTTAATTTATTTTTTGGTTCGTTACTCAAGTGACTTTTTAGCAAACTTTTAAATACTTTAACGAAACTCACGGAATTCTCCGTCCGTAGCTTCTTATCGGGAGCTTAGCCACCTTTGGCAGTCTGGATGGAAATGGTTTATGGAGGACCGAAGCCTGCAAGGGCTTTGAAGAGAGGTTGGAAAGTGTCCCGGATAGTGGTGAGGTGTCAGTGCACCGGGCTTGTCGAAGGTTGTGGCGAAGATTGTGGCACTTTGCTTCAACAAACCTGGCGCGAGCTAACGCCTGGTTGGCACTGGTATATTTTGATGATCAGGTTAACAGACCTGCACGAGCCAGTTGCCAGCGTTTTTGCTGTTCCTGCATGGACGATTTCATCTCTTCATATTGCTTATGAAGCTCTGAGCTTTCCCAGTTCTGTTTCAGCTCCCGGGCTTTGTGTTCAACCCACTTCTGACGAAGTTTGTTCCAGTCATGCCAGGTGCTGCTCACCAGTTCATACTGTTCTTCCAGCTTTTGCAGGGCAATCTGGCATGTCAGTTTCTGGCTGGCATATTTGTACTGCATATCGATCCGGGCTTTTTCAATCCGATAATCACTGACCCGCTTCAGTTTGCCAGTCAGGCCGATTTTCGAGAAGCCGAAGATCAGCCACTTGGTGGGATCAAAATGCCACCAGCGTATGCCGTTGCGGTAATCATACTGAAAAATATGGTGGTAGTTGTGATAACCCTCACCCCAGGTCACCAGAGCCAGGATGCCGTTATCCCGGGCGGTATTTTTATCGGTGTAAGGGCGCTTGCCCCAGATATGAGCCAGAGAGTTGATAAAGAAAGTGAAGTGATGACTCAGCACCAGTCTCAATACCCCGCCCAGAAGAAGCATGGCAATAATATCGCCCATCAGCAATCCTGCCAGTGTTGGTATAAACAGGTTCATCAACAGTACCAGTGGCACATAGTATTTATGCTGCCAGACTACAATGGGGTCTCTTTGCAGGTCCTTGATATTAGAAAAATCACCGGCTTTTGGGTCATAGTCACGAAGCATCCAGCCAATGTGGGAGAACCAGAAACCACGACTTGCAGAGTAGGGGTCTTTGTCGTGATCGTCGACAAAGGCGTGGTGGCGGCGATGACCAGAAGCCCAGTTCATGATGCTGTTCTGAATCGCCATGGCACCCCAGATTGCAAACCAGAGGCGCACTGACCAGTGAGCTTCATAGGCCTTGTGAGACCAGAGGCGATGGTAGCCAGCAGTGATAGCAGTGCCATTAAACATCAGGATTAAGCCGGCAACGATCCATTCACGGAGTTCAAAACCATGGGTAATACCGTACCAGGGAACAAGGGTGACCATGGCAAAAAACGTTAGCGAAAAAAGTAACGTGGTCACCCAAATGCGACGGGGTTTCTCCATTATGCGCTCATAAAGTCTTTGTCTAGGAGTCTTGATTCTCGCACAATGTTGCCAAGCTGTTAAGGCGTAATAGTCGCTGTGATCCCTGGTGCATACTTTTTATTCGTTGGGTTGATCGGTGAGTTGATTAATCAACCAGGCAGCCAGTCTGGCTGTGCGCAGGTCTTGATCAAATTCAGGGTTGTATTCAGCAATATCCATTACCCTGACTTTTGCGCAGTCCTTGATGGTCTGCAGAAGGGTTGCTGTCAGGTCCAGTGGAATGCCCCTTACAGCCGGAGCACTGACCCCCGGAGCCTGGTAAGAGGGAAAGGCATCCAGATCAATGGTTAAATAAACATGATCCACCATAGAGGTGAAACAAGTGAGTTCTTCGATCAGAAAATCGAGGTTATCCCGATGAATCTGATCATCGGTGATGTAAGCCACATTGAGCGCATCGGCCCGTTCGAACAACGCCTGAATGTTACTGCTGCGGCTGATACCAAGACACAGACAGTGAAAATCGAGATTCTGATGCTCGCAGAACTGAGCCATCTGCCAGAAGGGGGTTCCGGAACTGGCGCCTTTCTCTGGCTTTCTCAGATCAAAGTGGGCATTAAAATTGATCACGCCAATATTCAATCCTTTGGGGGTCTTGTGATCCTGGGTCAGAAAGTCTGCCAGACCTTTAAAGCTTCCCCAGGCTATTTCGTGTCCCCCCCCCAGACCAACAGGCAGCAAGCCTTCCATGAGGGCTTTCACCAGTGTTTGACTGAATTGATTCTGTGCACCCTCCAGATCGCCATCCTGACAGTGGACGTTACCCAGCTCATAAAGTCCATCGTCCCGGTTCCAGGGGAGATTGGCGAGGCATTTTCGAATCAGGTCCGGGCCATTGGCGGCACCCACCCTGCCATGATTGCGCCTGACGCCTTCATCACAGGCGAGCCCCAGCAATGCCAGGCCGCTGGAGCCTGAGTGTTCTGAGAAGGGTTTAATCTTCTGGTGCCAGCGTTGTGTCTGCTGCGGGTCGCCATCGTAATCTACCCATCCGTTCCAGATTTCGGGTTCTACAGGTTTTAACTCAGACATGAGAAGTAGGCACTCTTACTGTGAAATACCGCCCCTTAGGGCTTCAGCAGCATTCAGTGATCCGGGGAGGCGGTAATACCGGTTCAAAGCTGTTTTTGTCTCAGGCTCCCGGCATCATCTGGTTTCACCGTTACGAAGCGCGAGCGAAAGTTTTTCTCCGAAGAGGCAGGCTACCAGCACCATGGGTATGTCTGACTCTCGAGGTTTTTCAACTGGAGGGAGTCGTGGTTTGTTCAGAAAATAAAAAGCTACTCGCAATAATGTAGCAACTGTGGCGCTGTTCTCCACTGATTTCGTGCCTTCTTCACGGCTCTCACATTAAACAATCTTCAGGAATTGTAACTTCAAACTCATCTGACACACCCGGATTGTCGGAAGGAGACAGTCGTACATTACTACGGTCATTTTGATTCCTGTCCAAGAATTGCAACTTTATACCAAACGGAACCAATACGAATTCGAAGCGTTTGAGCTTCAACATCGAAGCTTTCGATCTTAATCCGTGTGCTCAGATACCTCCCACCACACCTGTGTGCCATAAAATGCAGATCATCCAGTTTAAAAATGGTTGCCGTCTCACAAGAACATGATTCATAAGATAAGGGAGACGTAACTTTGTAGACCTGGTATGCGTATACAGGTAATGATATGAGAAAAACTGATGCCAAAAAGAGCTTTCTTAAACTCATCTAACACACCTGAATTGCTAGGAGCCTGACCGAGAATAGACTGCCCTACGCGGTAACTGCTCCTGTGTTTCTCTAGCTCCTGCATCCATGCAGTCGTGCGGTTGCGATAAATTGGTCTAAAAATTTCTCGCAATCCTCGCTACGGTCGCTCAAGTTCGACAGCTAGGTTGATGAGCGCCTGGAATGAACGTTTACCTGCCGGATTTCGACGCATGAGCTCTCTGCAGGGTTGCTTTGCTGACTGTAAAAGACTTATGCAAAAAAATAGGCGGTTGCTGTCCATAAACAAGCCGCTAGTGAAGCAGCAAATATTGCCGGAATGATCTGAGACTTAACATGATCCATCAGGTCACAGCCAGTGGTCATCGAGCTTAATATGGTTGTGTCAGATATAGGTGAACATTGATCTCCGAACACACTTCCGTTCAATACTGTGGCGAAACATACCATCATAAACAGCTTTGGATTTGCTAATGACTGTGATTGCGCGATGGCCCAGGCAAGAGGCATGGTAAGGGGGAAGGTGATTGCATAGGTTCCCCAGCTGGTACCCGTTGAAAAGGCAATGATCATAGTCATCAGCTGTAAAATTACCGGCAATAACCAATAGGGAAGCTGCTCGCCGAGTAGCGACACGACATATGATCCTCCGCCAACTTCCTTGCTGATACTGCCAATGATCACCGCAAGCATCAGGATGACCGAAGCAACCACCACACCTTTTAACCCATCACCAAAACCTTCAACGACATGGGTTAATGACATACCTTTAGCGATGGCAATGGAAGCAGAGAGCAATAAAGCGACTCCGAAGGCCCAGTTAACTTTTGGAGTGCCCAGGTAGATGAACGTTAAGACAGCGATAGCAATCAGACTGACCAGAGGAATAATGAATTCCAGAACATTCGGCCTGTAATTTTCGGGGACTTTCGGTGTTTGTAGTTCGGTGGTGCTGAGGGGTGTTGCACCTGGAGCGTCCAGCTGACCGGTTTCCAGAGCCCTTCTATGTGCCTTTTTCATGAGGGAACCGGAAAAACAAGTAATATTCAGACACAGTAAAAGTGTTCCGGTAACGGCCAAAATACTATAAAAGCTGAAAGGCACACTGCTAAAGAAAAAAGCTAAACGATCCGCTTCCGTTGCCAGAAATGATACACCGGGCACAAAAATTAATGCCTGCACGTAAGTAGGCCACGCGTTGAATGCCAGTACAGAAGCAATGGGAGAAGCCGTTGAGTCGACAATGTAACTCATTTCTTCATGGCTGACTTTCGCTTTATCAGCAATTGGACGTATAGTAGTACCTACCAGTACGGTACTTATTGTCCCACCCTGGAAAAAGAGAACACCCAGTAGCCAGGCGACTATTTTTGCGGAACGTTCACCCTTTACAAAGTGTTTGGTCATAAAGGTGGCAAATGCTTGTGCAGCGCCCGTTTTGGACCAAACCCCCAAGAGGCCGCCAAGAAGCCATAAATACAGCAATAGTATTGATGCAGTGCCTTTTTTAGCCAGGTTGGGAATAATCACTTTGTCAGTCAAATCGTATTGACCGAGCATAATTGCACCAACAATGATGCCACCCAATAAGGCTGTTAATGGCTCTCTGGTGATCAAGCACAAGGCTATTGTTACTAATCCGGGAAGAAGCGACCAAAAGCCATAATGAAAAGTCGGCTCGAGCAATTCGTGATTGCCTTCATATTTGTGGCTAACATTAACTGCAGCCAAAACCCCTAACACAAAGATTATCAACGCAAAAACATTATAATTCTTCATTGACTATACCTTTTTTGCTAAAAGAGCTCAGATGGATTCAAGCAATAAGTGCAATAGCCTGCTCAGTTTAGACCTTAGCCGGGTTCGTCTATCGAGAAACTTTTCTGGCATAATTTCTGGTGTGGCTCTTGTGTTCAGCTTACAGGGGGCGGCAGAAGCGATCGCTCTGGCCGGTTGCGGAATCGGGTCAATCAGTGCAAGAAACGTCGTGCTGCCGGAGGATCGTCATTTGAGTGGTTTGCAGGCAGCGGCTGCTTCAGCGCGAGAACTCACAGGTTATTGTTCTTCTTCTTCTTCTTCTTTAAACACCGTTATAGCCTGGCCTTCATCACCGGCATAAACAACAACGATTTCTGCAGGCTCATCCGATGTGTTCACTCCGTAATGCCACTCATCTACCATCTCAACCAGCGCATCACCGGCTTTCAAGTTCAGTTGCTTGCCATCAGACAATCGAATCACCGTTAATTCACCTTTAACCAGGTAGCCTGCATTGATAACAGGGTGCTTGTGAATGGGCAGTCTTGAGCGTGGGGCGATGGTAATACGCAGTACACGGACTTCAGGGTTCTCAAGGGTGACACTTTTCAGAAGGGTACCATCCCAGCTGGTTGTGCTGTGAGCCAGCACTTCAGTAGAAGACTTGCCAGCAGAAAAAGTGAAAGAACTACCAAGAGTCAGAAATAGAACCGCGCTTCTGAAAACGGTTTTCATTATGATTTTACTCTGGGGAAGTTTAATAATTTTACATCAAATAAAGATGAATTCTGACCTGTTCAGGTGCAGGGGGGGTGGCAGTTTTAATTATCCTTATGCAGGCACAGTAGTCTATTTGTTGATATTGATCAGTGCGATATCGACAGGGGGGGATTTGTAGCCCTAAGGACATAACTGACAGGCTTATTCAGCCGATATCCTGCCGATCACAAAATTAAAATAACAGATCTCAGTTGGTCAACAGACTGACTTCATCAAGCAGTTCTTTCAGTCGCTCCATTTTTTCCTGACTTAAACCCTCGGTTAGACGGCTATAACTGTTTTCCACCATAGGGGTCATCTCGTCCAACAGTTTCCTGGCTTTAGGAGTAGCTTTGACCAAAATACGTCTATGGTCTTCTGATGATTTGCGGCGGCTGACATAATCCTGTTGCTCAAGACGCTGGATAATGCCTGTCAGACTCGGGCTCAGAATGCAGCAGGCATCAGCCAGCTGTTTGGTCTCCATCTCGTCGGTGTCGTTCAGAACCCGCATCACGCGCCATTGCTGTTCGGTAATGGAGTGTTCTTGCAGCATGGGACGGAAGAAGCTCATGGCAGCCTCTCTGGCCTTAAGCAATTTGAGTGGTAGAGAATCTTCGTACTTGCGCATCGTGTTCAGTTTACAGCTAATAACTATGATTGGCGGATTGTGTGCATCTTGTTCAGGATAATCAAGACAATGATGTAATTAATTACACCGTATTTATCCGTACTCGAAAAAATCTACAGGTAATCATAGTCGTTTCTCTAAAGGGGGGATGTGGCCGGAGTGTTCGCTTTCATGGGGGTGTCGGAAATATATAGGATTGTACACGTGCGGATGAGTATATTCTGAAGTACAGGCTCCTGGCCTGATAGTGTGAAAAATAATCAATGGGTGTGCAGTTCTGGACGATACTGATATATTGAAGCAGACTTCAGGTCGTTAAATACCTGGGTTTTAGTTTCAATCGGAATCCTGCATATTATATGGGTATCACTCTTTTTGATTGCGCTGACATGACAACAACAAACACCCGGGAGTGCTGATCATGGCAACGGTAGCCTTTATCGGTCTTGGTAATATGGGAGCGCCCATGGCGGCTAATCTGATCAGGGGCGGTCACGATGTGAGTGTATTTGACCTTGTTCCCGAGGCAGTGAGTTCTCTGGCCACTCTGGGAGCAAGAGCAGCAGCCAGTGCAGAGCAGGCATGTTCCGGAGCCGGGTTTGTTATTTCCATGTTGCCCGCCAGTAAGCATGTAGAAAGTCTCTACCTGGATCAGGGTTTGCTGGATTCCGCTCCCACTTCTGCCATTCTTGTCGACACCAGTACCATTGATGCGGACACCGCCAGAAAGTTGTCGGCTGCTGCTGCCGGGAGAGGGAGGTCAATGATTGATGCGCCTGTGTCCGGTGGCGTTGCTGGTGCGACTGAAGGTACTCTGTCGTTTATGTGCGGAGCCGCCGACCCTGAAGTGTTTGAAAAGGTGAAACCGATACTTCTGGACATGGGTAAGAATGTTTTTCTGGCCGGTGGACCAGGAGCTGGTCAAGTGGCCAAAGCCTGCAATAACATGTTGTTGTCCATCTCAATGATTGGTACCTCGGAGGCGCTTAATCTTGGAACCAAAAATGGCCTTGACCCAGAGGTACTTTCCAACATCATGCTGGCCAGTTCAGGAAAAAACTGGGTACTGGAGGTTTATAATCCATGTCCTGGTCTGATGGAAAACGCTCCGGCCTCCAGGAATTATGAGCCGGGATTTATGAGCGAGCTGATGTTGAAAGATCTTGGGTTGGCAATGGCGGCTGCCACTAGCAGTGAGGCTATGACCCCTTTGGGTGGCCTTGCTTATGAGCTGTATAACCGCCATGTTTCCGGGGGAATGGGCAAGAAAGATTTTTCCAGTATCTTCCGGGCCATAGAAAGCTTGCAGCCAGAAAGTTAATCATTGGCTGCTGCGGATACCGGATGTTTCAATTTTAATAAGACGCTGCTTGTACAGCCCACCCAGTGCCATTTTAAAGGCACGTTTGCTGGCTCCGAAGACCCGTTTGATTTCAGCAGGATCGGTTTTATCGTTCATAGGAAAAAAACCTCCGGCAACTGCCAGTTTGTCCATAATCTGTTGACTGAGAGAGTCCAGCGCCTGTTGATCAAAGCCGGGCTTTTTCAGACAGAGGTCTATTTTTCCATCCGGTCTGATACGCTTGATATAACCCTGTACTTTATCACCCGGTTTGACTGAGTCGTTTGCTTCCTGGCTGAAAAGCAGTCCCTGGTGTCTGTTATTGATAATGGCCATATAGCCAAGGTCGGTTTTATCGTAAATCAAAAGGGATACAGGTTGGCTGTTCTGGTACTCTCCTGCTGAGCGATCAATGAACTTATGCAGCCTTGAGGATCCTACGATGCGTCTTGTTTCTTCGTCCTGGTAGAGATAGACAACATAGTGTCCACCTTCGCGCATACGGGTTTTTTGTTCACGAAAGGGGACCAGCAGATCCTTGCCCAGATTCCAGTCCAGAAAGGCTCCAATCGGATTGACTTCTTTGACTTTCAGCGCTGCAAACTCACCAACACAGGCCAGTGGTGTTTCTGTCGTTGCGATCAAATGGTCGTCGGAGTCAAGGTAGACAAAGACATCCAGTTCATCTCCAATATTGCAGTCTGCAGGGGCATGCCTTTTGGGTAGCAGGATTTCATCAAACTGTCTGCCATCCAGAAATACGCCGAAGCCTGCTTTACCGACGACTTTCAGGCGATTTTTCTGGCCAACTTTAACGTATTTTCCGGACATATCTGTGCCTTTGAGCGAAAGGTGAGAAGTCAGAGTTTTTTCTCCCAGAACAGGGCGTGTCCGAGCTGTTCATCCAGTTCGAAACCCGAGAAGCCAAGCTTTCGGTAAGCAGCCTGTGCTACATGATTCCCTTCCACAACTTCCAGCGTGATTTTGCAGCACTCTTTTTCTCTGGCGATCTGTTCAATTTTTTCGAAAAGTTTTCTGCAAAGGCTTTGACCTCTGAATGACTCATTAACGACCACATCATGGATATTGATCAGAGGTTTGCAGGCAAAAGTAGAAAATCCTTCCAGACAGTTGGCCAGAGCGGCTGGTTGTCCATCAACCAGACAAAGTACCGAAAATGTGAAAGGACGTTTTGACAGTTCCTGAATCAGATGTTCTCTGGTGAAGCTGCTTAGTGGCATTCCTCCACCCATCGGGTCTCTGGCGTAGTGGTCGAGCAATTCAATAATGGCCTGACCATGATCAGGGTTTGAATAATCGGCTACGAAAATATCGGGCATGAAAATGACTTCTGGTAGATAAAGCTAAACAATCAGGAAAAGTATTCTTGCATAACGGGCCTTGAATGGATAGCAGTCTGACAGGGTTCCGAGTCATCTTATCAAGTAACAGTGAAGAGTAACTTCTGTGGCTTATGGCCCGGAACTTTTTATTCTCTACCGGGTCAAAATTATAACGATTAGCGAGAAATCTAACATGGAGGTTAGAATTATGACCCCTTCCTGTGTAGCCGGGGCAAGCGGATACCCGGTGTCTTTAAGGCCTGAAAATACTGCGCCAAGTCGCGTTGGTGCTATCTGGCGCACCATCACCGGCGCATTCAGATGTGTTGGCTGCACGAGTGATGATGCTGTGTTGCCCGGTAACCAGAGATATTCAGCAAGTCCTCCAACGGATTTGAAGGACAGAGACGTTAAAGGAATATCTTCAAACCCCCTGGATTTACCAGGCACTGATGACCATGCAAAGGCGTTTAAAGAAGTTGTTCGCAGAATTAAGACAGACCAACAATCATTGATCATGGAAAAGGTTAATGCCATTACCAAAGATCATCTCAAACAAATTGTCCAGTGTTGTCGCAAGCCAGAACAAATCACTGATGAACAACTCAGCTTTTTTAAAACTGATACCTTTGCCTATGCAGCGCTCCGTGCATTTCGGGAAAAGAAAATCAGCGGCAATGAATTTGCAACCCTGGTCACCCTGCAGGGCGTTTACCTGGAAGGTATCCGGGATATAAAATCATTTGAAATTGTGCATCATAAGCTGTTTGACGGTAACAGAAACGCTAATGAAGCCAACTGGGGCATCATTGCGCTTTCACTAGAAAGGTCAAAGTGGTTTTTTAACGGTTCTTCTTTTGATGTGAGTTCCATCATCGAGAAAATGAAGCGTTTGCTTGAAAAAGCACCTCCGGTTGAGGCAAGTTTCTGGAGCTGCACGTATCCGGATTCCTCAGATAAAGACAAAGGGCTGCGTACGATGTATAAAGTCCTGTCAAACAGAAACTTCAACGTTTTATTAGTTGACTGGTGGTGGACTGGTTGGGTGATATGCCCATCCATCACGTTGCGACAGGCTTTTATTGACAGTTTTTGTCAGGAAGAAGCCCATAAAATCAATCCAGTGATCGGGGCCAGTTCGCTTGAAGATATCAGAACCGGCGGGCTGAAAGGATTCAGAGACATGGCTATTCCGTTTCCTGGTCACCCTTTGCCAAAAACTGCTGACCACATAGTTGCTCAATGGATTCTCGAGTTTATGCAGCATGATTTTTATCATGCAGTGCGAGCCAGTATGTTAAAAAATGCGGATATCCATTTAATCATTGCCATTGCCGATGTTGTGAGAAAGATCAAAGCATCCTTCAACAATGAGTACCGCAGGGTAACCCGGCTTTTTCAGCAGCGGGAAGAAGAATTTGAACACTCTATTTCCAACCAGCTACAGAAACAACGAGGCAGAATGAGAAACGATTGGCAGAAGAGTGAAGAGGTGGTCAGTATAAAAAATACACTCGAATATCTGAAACGGACCAGAAAAGCCCTGGGCCAGTTTGCATTTAACCTTGAAGATCTGGATACCCATAAACCAACGTGGGATATAAGTTCGTATAATTATGATAAAGAACGATGCAGAGAGCACTTGTCAAATATTCTGCTTCAATTGAACAGCGGTTCGGGAAAACCCTGGAGTGAGTTACTGAGTGAAACCGATGCTGGTATTGTCGGTCAGTGCATTATTCCGATGATTTCCGGTAATTTGTCTAATCCCCTGGAGTTGTATAATCATTTCTGCCGCAAGATTGATTCGGAAATAAGTTCTGGTTCCAAAAAGCATCTCTCAAAAGAAGAGAAACAGAAATACCTGGCCAGAAGTAAAAAGTTGATTGAACCGCTGAATCCATCGGTTAAACTGGATCAGTCGCAATGGCCAATTTTTCTTCGGGAAACAATGAAAAATGGAGTGCATATTCCAAACTCCGAGCTTGATTAATGAATAAATGAAATTATGCAATTTGTTGATTTTTTTTGATTGAACATACAATCAATTAAAACATCCGGTACGGTCAGCGTCTGACCCAGTGACTTTCATACAGGCAGTTGTTTGGATAGTAAACGTCTAATGTCGTGCTAAACCCCTTATGGGTATAAATGACAGTGGATTCTGCACATAGCAAACGGTTATATTTATATCCCCTATCGATATATTTGATATTTCTGTGATGTTATGGATCTGAGCCTGTACCCGCAATTAATAGCCATGGTCGTTGTTTTCCTGGGAGCTTTGATCCAGGGCATGATTGGTTTTGGTATGGCAGTGGTAGCCGCTCCCATTCTTTTTGTTGTTGCGCCATCTCTGGTGCCGGGCACTCTGATCTGCATGGCAATGTTGCTGTCTCTGTTGACGTTCAGAAAGTATCGGGGGGCACTGGATCTGGCAGAGATGAAGTATGCTGTGGCTGGCAGAGTTCCGGGCTCACTGCTGGGAGCTTATCTTCTGGTAGTGGCCTCCAGAGAGCATATGAGCCTTTTTATAGGTGTGGCTGTTCTTATGGCTGTCATTGTGAGTCTGTTTTCTGTAAAAGTTCGGGCAACCAGGTCCAGTTTGTTTGTTGCCGGTGTTATTTCTGGCATCACAGGTACAACATCATCTATTGGCGGACCTCCGATAGCTCTGGTCATGCAGAATGAAACCGGGGACAAAATTCGGGCCAGCATGTCCATTTATTTTGTTTTCAGCAGTGCGATCTCACTGATATTTCTATCAGCGGGTGGCATGGTGGGGCTCGATGACTTTAAGGATGCCCTGATGCTGGTTCCACCCGTATTGTTGGGGAGTAAAATTGCTTCCCATCTATCTCACCGGATTGATCAAAGAATGATTCGCCATGCCTTGCTGGTTCTTTGCAGCATTGCCGGTGTCAGTGCTATTGCTTCCGGTGTTCGATAATCGATCTTTTCAGGTCATGCAGAGCCTGCGTGCTCTGCTGGTAGCGGCTGGTTGACTTTAGTTTTGGTGTCTATTACGATCCTAGGGATGCGCTGATTTGTCTTGGCTTGCGGGCGCTATAGAAATACCGCTAAAAGAAGGGTTTATGAACGAATTCATGAAAAACCACTCTGTTTAGCACAGGGTGGTTTTTTTTTGCCCTTGAAAAAGAGGTCGTTTAATCGACCTGAAGGCTGAAACTTTCGAGTGGGCAGTAGATACCTGATCAGGTATTTATAACCAGCTCTCACGCAACCCGCCAAGGCAGAAGAACTGATTGAACTCACTGAGTATAACTCAGGCAGTCATGCACTGATTGTATCTGAATCAGGCAGGAGTGATGATGATAGAACTGAAAAACCTTACCAAGGTGTTTAAAGCAGGAGGCAAGGAGGTCAGGGCTCTGGATGACATTAATCTCAGTGTCCCGGAAGGGTCAATCTACGGTGTGATTGGCTCAAGTGGTGCTGGTAAGAGTACGCTGATTCGCTGTGTCAATATGTTGGAGCACCCCAGCTCGGGTCAGGTCATAGTGGACGGTCAGGATCTTACTCATCTGGCCGGAAAGGGCCTGCGCCTGGCTCGTCACAATATAGGGATGATTTTCCAGCACTTCAATCTACTGTCGAGCCGAACGGTTTATCAGAATATTGCTCTGCCACTGGAACTGGCCGGTGCCAGTAAGCCTGAAATAGAAACGGCGGTGGCTCCTCTGCTGGATTTGACCGGTTTGAAAGAAAAGCGGGACAGCTATCCATCCCAGCTTTCAGGAGGGCAGAAACAGAGGGTGGCTATTGCCCGTGCCCTGGCCAGCAAGCCCAGAGTTCTCCTGTGTGATGAAGCTACCTCGGCACTGGATCCTCAGACTACGCGATCGATTCTGGCACTTTTGAAGGATATTAATCGTGAGTTGAAAATCACTGTGTTGATTATTACTCACGAGATGGATGTTGTTAAAACCATTTGTGATCGGGTTGCGATACTAAGTCATGGTCAGCTGATAGAAGAAAATGATGTCGAATCTTTTTTCCTGAATCCAGAAACGGAACTGGCGAGAGAGTTTGTCCGCAGTGCTATCCACGAAAAGCCGGCGGCTGAAGTGGAAAGTCGTTTTCAATCAGAGCCAAAAGAAGGCTCAAGGCCGGTTGTGCGGATTACCTTTGTCGGGCAGCGGGTAGTGGAGCCCCTGATTACCCGGGCGGCGAAGCGGTTTGGTACTGATTTTGTCATTCTGCAAGCTGACATTGAAACCGTTCATGGTAAGTCCATGGGGTTTCTGATGGTAGAAATTATGGGCGAGGAGTCAGACGTTGAGGCTTCCATGAAATTTCTTAAAGACAATGTGCAGGTGGAGGTAGTGGGCTATGTCAGCTGATTCCTGGCTTCTCCTGGGGAAGGCGCTTTGGGAAACCCTTTACATGACAGTAGTTTCTGGCGGACTCAGTTTCCTCTTTGGTATTCCGTTGGGTGTGTTGCTATATATTACCAAGCCCGGACGTATTAAAGAAAATGCAGCTTTAAACTCAGTGCTGGGTGCCGTCGTTAACGCTACACGTTCTGTGCCGTTTATTATACTGCTGGTAGCGATTATTCCTCTGACTCGCCTGCTGGTAGGAACCTCTATCGGGACAACGGCCGCGATTGTGCCGCTGACCCTGGCAGCTATCCCTTTTGTTGCCCGTATTGCTGAAGGTGCTATCAATGAGGTGCCTTCTGGACTGGTGGAGGCAGCCCAATCCATGGGCGCAACGCCTTTGCAGATTGTCAGTCGGGTATTGTTGCCTGAAGCACGTCCCGGGCTGATTAATGGTATGACCATTACTCTGGTGACCCTGGTCAGTTATTCGGCCATGGCGGGAGCCATTGGCGGTGGTGGTCTTGGTGACCTGGGTATCCGCTATGGCTACCAGCGTTTTGATGGCGTCATCATGCTCGCCACTGTGGTGGTGCTTATTGTGCTGGTTCAGTTGATACAGAGCATTGGCGACCGTTTGCAAAATTATTACGACAGAACTCGCTGAGTGTTTGTGAATTAAACCATTGCATGGGACAGGTTGTTTCAGTGCTTTGTCCCGAACTGGTTGAATGGAGAAGTGAAGAATGTTTGCAGTCAATAAATTAAAAGCACTTGCAGGCGCAGTGCTTATGGTCGCCAGTGTCCTGCTGGCGGGGTGTGGCTCTGAGAATTCCCCGGAAGGTCCTTTGAAGGTAGGCGTTATGGCAGGTCCGGAGGCTGACGTTATGAAAGTGGCCGCTGACATTGCTAAAAAAGATCATGGAGTGGATGTTGAATTGGTCGAATTTTCTGATTACGTCTCTCCCAATGTGGCTCTGGCAGATGGTTCTATTGATGCTAATGCCTTCCAGCACAAACCTTATCTGGACAGCATGATTCGTGATCGTGGTTTCAAGCTGGCGGCTGTAGGTAATACTTTTGTGTATCCGATTGGCGCATACTCCAGAAAAATCAAGGATATCAGCGAGCTCAAAGATGGAGCCAAAGTGGCTATTCCAAACGATCCAAGCAATGAAGGCCGTACACTGATCCTGCTGGATAACAAGGGCTTCATTAAACTCAAAGACGTCAGTAATCTTGAAGCGACACCGGCTGATATTGTTGAAAATCCTAAAAACCTTCAGTTCATTGAGTTGGATGCTGCCCAACTGCCTCGCTCTCTGGATGATGTTGACCTGGCTTTCATCAATTCAACCTACTCTGTGCCTGCAGGTCTGCTGCCAGGGCGAGATGCACTGCTGGTTGAAGGTAAGGACTCACCTTATGTCAATCTGATTGTGGCACGTGAGGATAATAAAGGGGATCCTCGCATTCAGACTCTGGTTGAGTCTTACCATACTCCGGCAGTGGAAGAAAAAGCCAGGGAGTTGTTTAAAGGCAGTGCAGTTCCTGGCTGGAAGTAATTTGTTTTCCTCAAAAGATCTTGAGTAGCTTGTGAGAAAGCCCGCTGATTTCAGAGGGCTTTAGCTTGTTTGTTCGGATTTTTAGGGTTGTTCTCTGGGTTATTTGCTCTTGTTTTACGAAAGTTTCCGTGGTGCCTATTCCGCAGGGCGTAAAGTTTGCTAAGATAACCCGTTATTTTCTTGTGTCGGCCCGTCAAGTCAGCGCTGCTCATCCGAATTATGGGATCGAATGAGTAAGCTGGCTCGCTCGGGAGCTCTTTTCCTTTGCATGAGGCGGGGGGACTTCATGGCTGTAGTTGCCAAAAAGTCATCCATGATTTTTTTCTCGGATCCATCTGACCACTACTGTCACAGGGTTCGTATTGTTCTGGCCGAAAAAGGGGTCGCGGTAGATATTCAGGATGTGAACCCTGAAAATCTGCCTCAGGAACTGTCTGATCTCAACCCGTATAATAGTCTTCCAACTCTGGTTGATCGTGAGCTGGTGCTTTATGAGCCGAGCGTCATGATGGAGTATCTGGATGAGCGTTTTCCTCATCCACCACTGTTGCCGGTTTATCCGGTCAGCCGTGCCCAGAGCCGTCTGATGATGCACCGCATCCAGAAAGATTGGTGCAGCCTGGTAGATGCTATTACGGATCCAAAAACCAAAGAGACGCCTGCGGCCCGTGCTCGTAAAGAGCTTCGTGAAAGCCTGTTGTCCGTAGCGCCTATTTTTGCTGAAAAGCCATTCTTTATGAGTGATGAGTTCACCCTGGTGGACTGCTGTGTAGCCCCAATTCTCTGGAGGCTTCCCGCGATGGGCATTGAACTGCCCAAGCAGGGGCAGGCGATCCTGGATTATGCTGAACGTTTGTTCGAGCGCGAATCCTTCAAAGAAAGCCTGTCTGAAATTGAAAAAGAGATGCGTGAAACTCTTTGATTTGAACTAGACCCTGGCAGTCTGGCTGCCAGGGCTAAATAATCTGGCCAAGCAGCCATGAGCTGAGAGTATCTTCGAATCTTTGACTGTCAGACGATTGTTCCAGGCAGCCGATGCTCTTGGCAGATTAGAAGTGTTTTCTCTGTTTCAGGGGCTGTCGCAAAAATGGTGCACTTCGCCGATACGGTGTTAAAAAGTGACCTGCTTTGCTTGCTGCTTTTCGAAACCCTTATCCACGGAGAGGGTCAGGGGACTTCTTCTATAGTGGCTATTGATGGCTCCTGGGTCAGACAGTTGTCGGGAGTTAGTCTGGATGGAGACATATTATGACAATGACCAGCAGTCGCCCTTATATTGCCAGAGCAATCTACGACTGGATTCTTGAAAATGACTGCACCCCATACATTCTGGTGGATACTGCCCGTAAAGGGGTAGAGGTGCCCAGAGAGTATGTTAAGGATAATCAAATAGTCCTCAATATTTCCCCGGCAGCAGTGCGTGCCATGCATATGGGAAATGATGTTATTACCTTTGATGGTCGCTTTGGTGGTGAGGCATTGACCATAGTGGTTCCTGTTGAATCGTTGATGGCCATCTATGCCCGTGAGAACGGTCAGGGTATGGTATTTGAAGTTGAGCCTGTTGCCGAGTCGGAAGAGCATGTGT
This sequence comes from Endozoicomonas sp. ALC020, assembly GCF_049275935.1. NCBI lineage: Bacteria > Pseudomonadati > Pseudomonadota > Gammaproteobacteria > Oceanospirillales > Endozoicomonadaceae > Endozoicomonas > Endozoicomonas sp. ALC020. The sequence goes on along the minus strand of NZ_CP184830.1, from coordinate 6,600,549 downwards.
CTCCTCATTTTGAGCTGGAGGCTGTGTCGGGTCCGGAGTCTCAGGAAGCCTCCGTTGAAAAAGAAGAGCGGTCCGAAAAAACTCCCCGTAAGCCTGGCAAGCCGAATCTGAAAGTTGTTAAGTAAGTCGGGGCTTAAAACTCTGCGGTTTATTTTTTGGTTTGGTTTTTCTGACCAGGCTGGCTTCGCTTTAGCAGGGTGTTCTGGTTATTATTTCCCGGTGTTTGGTAATCGGAATAGTTATACCAGTCGTGCTTTCTAACTCCCGTGATGAGCGTGAGGCGTCATAGCCTTAGCTATGGCGACGTCGCCAACGCAGGATTAAGGCTCAAATCTTCAGCCCAACAGGGAGTTAGAAAGTTCGATTGGTATTAGAAGAGGTGTTGATGAACCTGGCTATTATTAGCGGAAGCCACCGTAAGGAATCCCAGAGTGCTCGTATCAGTCATGTGCTCAAACTGCGTGCACAGGCACTGGCGCTGTTTGATCAGGTAGATATTCTTGATCTGGCAGAAAATCCTCTGCCATTGTGGGATGAGTCCATCTTTTCTGGCAATAAAGAGTGGAAGTCCCTTTTGGCTCCCTGGAAAGCCAGATTAAACGACAGTGATGCGATTATAGTGGTGTCGCCGGAGTGGAATGGCATGGTTCCTTCAGGTCTGAAAAACTTTTTCCTGATCTTCGGGGCGCAGCAGTTAGGACATAAGCCAGGCCTGATCACAGCTGTGTCTGCTGAGCAGGGCGGTTCTTATCCCGTTATGGAGTTGCGCTCAAGCAGCTATAAAAATTGTCGTCTCTGCTACATTCCAGATCACCTTATTGTACGAAATGTGGCTTCTGTTATGACGGGTGAAGATGCAGAAGCTGATCGCCAAATGCAAGAGCGTATGGATTACAGTCTTGTTGTCCTGAAAGAGTATGCACTTGCGTTGAAAGGTGTGCGTGAAAGCGGTGTTATTGATCACAAGACTTTCCGGAACGGTATGTGAGTTTCATTCAGAGTGCGTTCATTGCGCTCTTCCCCCCTCCTCTTCGGTGGTTATTCTCTCGTCTGAAAATGTGCGCTTGATAGGCTGAGAAATCCCGGATTTTTGGTTGCAGGTCTGAAATCCTTTTCTAAGCTATGGTCATGGTTATACAGGAGTGTTTTATGAAGCGCAGCAGTCTGCTTCTCATTCTGGCTATCATCGTTCTCCTGATCGGACGATCAAGCCCTGTTACCAAAGATAGTCGTTCAATTACGACGAAAGACGCTCCTCGTATGAATCTTATGGATTCTTTTTCGGAACTCTGCAGTAGTCTCTTGGTTGAACTCACTAGCCTTTATTCTGCTTGGACGCCCATCTCATAAAGTTTAAAAAAAGCTGCTTGCCGTTATCGCCGGACACTTCAGGGTGAAACTGTACGCCAAGTATCGGGCGGTCATTGATGCTGATCGCTTCTACGTCGTAAAACTCCGACTCTGCCAGGATCCTTGTGTTCGCTCCTGCCTGAATGCCCTCGCAATGATCCTCTTTAAAGAGAGGGAGTGCTGGAAGGTCTTCAAAAAGGCCATGCTTTTCAAGAATAATGATGCTGTCTTGATCTCGTCTTTCCTGTCCCCTGAAGACTTGGCCACCATGTATCAGGGCGATTGCCTGATGACCAAGGCATATACCGAGGGTGGGTGGGAGAGGTTCCCGAAGGAATTCAAATTGTTGCATTAACGCCTCTGTTTTCTCAGGGCTGTCAGTAAACAGGAATGGACCGCCGGAAATAATGACGGCTGTTGCCTGTTTGAAATTGAATTGATTGGCGCTTTTCAAAGCAATAGTTTTGGAAGCTGTGCCCAGACTGGAAAGGGTCTTTTTTATCTCGGGAGTTGTGTTACTGCCGCAATCAATAACGATGACCTGGTTGGTTTTGATCTGATTCATCATACTCTCGGGAAATAAGGATGAGCGTTTATCAGGGGCTTTATACCAATTGAACTTTCTAACTCCCTATTGCGCTGAAGATGTCACTGGGAAGAAATAAAGGAAGAGGGAGCAAGGCGCAAGGCTTTCCCCTCATTCGATTACTGAATATATTCAAAGACTTTGACTATTTTCTGAACACCGCCAGTGTTTCTGGCAATATCCACTGCTGCCTGTGCCTGTCTGGGAGTAGTCAGTCCCATCAGGTAGACAGTGCCTTTTTCTGTATTGATCTTGATGCGGTCTGCAGAAACTTCTTCACTCTGGATCAGGTTCGCTTTCACCTTGGTGGTCAGCCAGGAGTCATTGCTCTGTTCAAGCAGGCTGGCATTACTGCCCAGAGTGAGTTCGTTGTAGACCTTGTCAACTTCTTTCACATTCCCGGCGGTTTCTTCTGCAAGGCGCTTAAGTTCATTACTGGATACCTGTCCGATTAAAAGCACGGTGCCATTGAAGCTGACGATTTTAATCCGGCTGTCTTTAAACCGTTCATCGGCTTTATTAATGTTAACGGCGGCTATGGTTTCGATGGTCTGGTCGTCTATCAAGTTGCCCCATGAGCGTTCAGTGGGGTCTGTTCGGATGGGGTCTTCATTGACGCTGCCGACAATGGTCGCACAGCCCCCCAGCAGAAAGAGTGAGCTAGTTAAAATCAGAGCGTTTAAACGCTTCACCTTGTTACCTCCTGGTGGGGGATGAATTAAACGTAGTCAGTCTTATAGTCAAAATAGTCTTTCATCGAGACTTACTCTCCGGAAAACAGGAACTCATCGACCAGGTCACACAGGCAATGAACGACCAGTTTATGAACTTCCCGAATACGTGGAGAGCTATTATCCGGAACCCGGATTTCAATATCTTCCGGATGCAGTAATCTCGCCATATCGCCACCGCTTTTACCCGTCAGGGCAATGACCTGGATATCGCGATCATGAGCGGCCTGAATAGCTTGAACGATATTGGGACAATTGCCCGATGTCGAGATCGCTAAAAGAATGTCGCCTTGTTGCCCCAGTGCCCTGATTTGTTTTGAGAAAACTTCGTGAAAGCTGGTGTCATTAGCGATTGAGCTTAATATCAAATTGTCGGCGCACAGAGACATGGCTGGTAATGAAGGTCTTTCTCGTTCATAACGATTGAGCAGCGCGGAAACAAAATGCTGGGCATCTCCTGCGGAGCCGCCGTTTCCGCAGGCCAGGATTTTTCCTTCGTTAAGAAGGGTTTGCACCATAAGCTCGGATGCCTGGGCGATCAGGGGAGGCAAACAGTCAGCGGCACGAATTTTGGCGTCAATGCTGTCTGAAAAATGTTGTGTAATGCGCTCATGCATGTCTCAAAATCCCGAATAGTTCGACGCCGTGCGTTTCGCAACTGGCATTTTCTTTCGCTATGGGCATTAGAAAACCGTGAAAGCCTCATGAGTTCATGGCTAGCCAGGTACTTAATAGATCAGTTAGTTTACCGTGATTTTTTTTTCATTACCCCTTTTAAATACCATCATCCATTGGGGAAGTTAAGAGCGAGTGATGTTTACGCATTTTATCAGTTGTCAGGTTGCATACAGGTTTAAAAAATACCTTTGATCCATTCTATAGGCTTTTCGGAGTTTGCGTCATCATGGATGGATGCATTTTTGAGCAAAAGTGCATCGAAGCGGCAAAGCCTGTGCTGGTGGTTCGAGTGCAGGGCGAGAAAGTGATTGGCTGCTTTTCTGATTTTATTTTGCTTGCGGTAGGTAATGGACTCGGCAGCTGAACCAAATTGTGACTGTGATCTGAATCGGACTTCTACAAAAACCAGTGTTTCTTTTTCGAGCATGATCAGATCTATCTCTCCTGCTTTGCAGGCATAGTTTCTATTGACCAGCTTCATGCCCCGGGCTTTGAGGTATTCCAAAGCCCGGTTTTCTGCGCAAAGCCCCTTATTATTGAGAAGCTTTAATTGCCAGAACATCAGCTTTCCTTTGAATCGAAACAGGCAGTGCTCTCAGTCGACCATCCCGGAAGATTTGCCAGGAAAGCTCCCTCACCACATGGTGTTTGTTGTTAATGCTAAGCATGCCTGTCAGTCCTTCCAGACGACTGCCTGGCAGACTGGCAAGTTGTTGCAGGCGGGGATACAACTTAAAAGCGTCAGCTCCCATGGCGTAAAGACTGCCATACTGGCCTTTTGAGCTGCTCCAGGTGGCTTTTATATTGGACTCGAGACTGCTTTTCTGGCCAGGCAGGTACCAAGTCATTACAGGGATTCTGAGGTTGTTCAGATCCTGATCTCTGCCAGGGTCGACTCTACCGGAGTATGCGCTGGAAGTGGCATAAACAGGCAGCTTGCCAGCGAACTGGTAAGAGAGGGCAGGCTTGAGCTGGCGAGCTTCCTTGGGGTGGGAAGGCATGTAGATCATGTCAATATCGTGTCTTCTGCGGGGAGTAAAGCCCAGTGGCTCTCTCAGAACTCTGCTCAACTCTTTGGCACGTTTCTGGCTTTCGTCAACCAGCAGCGCCTGACCAGCCAGTTGGCTGAATTCGGTCTTGTTGTTGAATTTAGTAACACCGGCCACCTCGCCACCGAGTTTTGTCCATTCGGACACAAAGCTGTTGGTGGCTCTGTCACCCCATGAAGTCTCCGGGCGAAGTATCAGTACACGATGGTGTCCATCCAGAATGCCGCGGCGGGCCACAGCTCTGCCTTCATCTTCGATGGATAGACCGTACTCGAAGAAGCTGTTCTTTTGTCCGGGGTTGCTCCTGCTGTCTTCGAGGTTGTTCAGTGCAAGAATTGTAAGGTTGTCGGGCGTATTTTCTTTTAACAGGCCGACGTTAGTTTTATCCAAAGGACCGATGATCAGTTTGGCACCTTCATTTTTGGCTTGGTTAGCCAGCTCGACAACGTTCTTGCCGTGAGTGTCCAATATGCTGACTTCGGGTAGGGTCTCATCAGCAAGATTCTGGTGATAAGCAGCGAGAAAGCCGTCGCGAATGGCTCTGCCTGCAGAGGCCAGTGGGCCGCTGACAGGAAGAAGAAGAGCAATTTTGTCGGGCTGCTGAGTGTTGGCTGTCTGAAGCGCACTGATGTCTTTCGGCAGGTAGGTTGTTGCAGGGTGGCCAGGCCAGCGAGTTCGCCAGTGGCTCAAGTCGGCCAGTTGCTCGCTCACGGATTTGCCCGGGCGGTAAATCAGGGCAAGTTGCAGCCAGCCTTTCATGGTTTTGTTGTTAGTCTGACTGTCCAGGCTGATCAGGCGCTCTTCAGGTGCGTTAAGCAGGGTTTCCCAGAAGGCGTTGCGGCTTTTGGGTTGTTGGTCGAGTTCACTTATGTTGGACAGCATGCTCCATTCATCCAGCGCTGCAACGTACTCCCCGAAGCGGTTATACGCGCGTGCTTTGAGGATATGGCTTTGATCCAGAAGCCCGGTATTGCTGCTGTTAATGACGACAGCTCGATCCAGCCAGACAAATATTTCCCGGTTCTGCCCTGCCTGCTCAGCAATGCGGGCTCTTGCCACGGCCATTTCTGCTTTCAGAGTCTCGGGTAGCTCTTCATAATTCAGGCTGTCCAGAATGGTTTTTGCCCTGCCCATCTGGTTGTTGATCAATTGCCCGGCGGCCTTGATTTTGAGTCTTGCGCTCTCCGGAAATGAGCTGCGTTCGGCTCGTTCCAGCAGTTGGTCTGCTCCTTCCGGGGCCAGTTCGTGGGTGGGTGCAGGCAGTTCAGCAACTTTGCTGGGCTGTAATGAGCACCCCGTAAGCACTGCGCTGATCAGCAGTGTATTGATGAGAATGCGTTTGGAAAGGTTCTGGCTCATAAAATCGGAGTCAACGACCGAACTGTTTTTGATCTCCCTATTCTACCTCAACAGGGTCATTGCGTCAGCCTGATGGGCGTGGTTTGAGAAATCAGTTAGCTAAGGATTCTGTCAACGACGATATGATAAGAGTAAACTCATGGTCGTTTGATTCTTAATACTTCCCTTGCTATGAACGACCTTCATACTGGATAAATTGGCTGGCAGGATATGTCTGAAAGTGCACTTTTTGTTGTTTCGACCCCCATTGGTAATCTCGATGATATGACACCAAGAGCCACTGAGGTGCTGAAGCAGGTGTCAGTGATTGCGGCGGAAGATACCCGACACAGTCGCAAGTTACTCAATCACTTCGGGATCGATACCCCCATGATTCCCTGTCATGAGCATAATGAACGGCATCAGGCAGAGGTGTTGCTGGCTCGATTGCAGCAGGGTGATTCTGTGGCATTAATCAGTGATGCCGGAACGCCCCTGATTTCAGACCCGGGTTTTGTATTGGTGCGAATGGTCAGGGAGCAGGGTATTAAAGTGGTGCCTGTGCCAGGTGCCTGTGCGCTTGTGGCGGCTCTCTCGGTCAGTGGTTTGCCAACAGACAGGTTCTACTTTGAAGGCTTTCTACCGGCCAAATCCTCTGGTAGAAAGAAAAGGCTCGAAGCGCTGGGTGCGATGACCAATACCTGGGCTGTGTACGAATCTACACACCGAATTCTGGATAGCCTTGCTGATTTTCGGGAAGTGTTGGGTGGAGACCGGTACGTTGTGTTGGCCAGGGAGTTGACCAAAACATTTGAGACGGTGCTGGCGGGCAAGGTAGAAGCGTTGGAGAAAATACTGCAGGAAGACTCCAATCAGTGTCGTGGCGAGTTTGTGGTTTTGGTAGAGGGGGCTGAGGAGCAGAAGCAAGAGGCTGTTGATCCTGAAACCGCTAAATTACTGCAACGGCTGCTGCAGGAGTTGCCCGCTAAAAAAGCCGCTGCCGTGATTGCAGATGTTTCCGGGTATCGCAAGAAGCAGCTCTATGAGCTGTCACTCGCAATGAAATAAGTTGTAATTGATTCAGATAATAAGTTTGTGAAATGAACGAATTGCAGTGAGGGGAATCATTCGGTAGTATTCGCCGCCTCGAGTTGGCCGGGCAGTCGCTGTCAGTTACTGTTTCAGTATCTGGTGGAGGAAAGTCCGGGCTCCAAAGGGTACGGCGCCAGGTAACGCCTGGGGGGCGAGAGCCTACGGAAAGTGCAGCAGAGAGCAGACCGCCTAAGTCACCATGCGGTGACCGGTAAGGGTGAAAGGGTGTGGTAAGAGCGCACCGCGTGACTGGTAACAGTTCACGGCATGGTAAACCCCGCCTGGAGCAAGACCAAATAGGAATCCTGAAGGTGTGACCCGCACTGGATTCGGGTAGGTTGCTTGAGGTGCCTGGTGACAGGCATCCCAGATGAATGATTGCCCAGACCTGTCTTCAGGTTGGACAGAACCCGGCTTACAGGCCAACTCGAGATTTACTTTTTCTTCCGCTATCCATTACCCGAATCTAACCGGAAACGGCTTTTTCAGGTGTCACTGACCGGTCAGCAGATCGCTGGTGCTTTGGGTATCAAAATCGTCAATTGTCTGAAATTTTTACAATTTTTTTCGGGCGCTTTTCCTGCTTCATGGGCTTAAACAGCTCTCCTCTTCAAGCTGCTCATTTTTATGCGCTTTTTTAATGCAGGGCACTGTGTGTGAGGTCTCTGGAGGAGTCAATTATTTGACCCATCAGACAGATTCTGACCTTGACGTGGGTTTTTCAGGTTTCTATAGTGTGCTTCAGTGGAGTAAAGTGGATAAATGTGGAGTTAAGTGTGCATTACGTGGAGAAAAGGGATGTCGGTTAACACGTTTTCTCTTCGGACTGTGGCCTGCCATTCTGGCTGAATTGACTAGAGGGAAGCGGTTTGTTTCGTGGGGTTAATGCCATCAACCTCGATGCCAAAGGGCGTCTTGCAATACCTACCCGTTATCGGCAGGTGTTGAAAGATCGTTGTGAGGGCAGTCTGGTGGCGACCATTGATACCGATGAGCCCTGTCTCCTGATTTATCCACAGGATGAGTGGGAGGCTATTCAGGCAAAGATTGAAGCCCTGCCCAGTTTTCATCCGATGACACGCCGAATACAAAGACTTCTTATTGGTCACGCTACCGACATTGATATGGATGGCAGTGGACGAGTTTTAGTGCCTCCCTTGCTCAGGGATTATGCGGGTATGGATAAGCGCTGCATTTTGCTGGGACAAGGCAAAAAATTTGAACTGTGGGATGAAGCCTGCTGGAACCAGAGACGAGATGATTATCTTCACGAAGCCAGTGGGTCCGCTGAAGTGCCGGCTGAGCTCCAGTCTTTGTCCCTCTGATGGGTATTTGTCCGGACAAGATAGATGACATTGCAAGAGCAATCAGATCAGCATATTACTGTGCTGCTAGAAGAAGCGGTTGAAGCTTTGGTTACAGATCCTGACGGGCTCTATGTCGACGGGACATTTGGTCGTGGCGGTCACAGTCGTGCAGTCCTGGAAAAGCTGTCTGACAGAGGCAGGCTGGTAGGCATCGACAAGGACCCGAGAGCGATCGCTGCAGCCCGGGAGCTGGCTGAAACGGATAGCCGTTTTTCCATTTATCATGGCTCTTTTGCTGATTTGGAAGAGGCCCTTGATGGTCAGAAAGTAGAAGGTGTTTTGCTTGATCTGGGGGTTTCTTCGCCGCAGTTGGACAACGCCGAGCGAGGTTTCAGCTTCATGCAGGATGGTCCGTTGGATATGCGGATGAATACCACGCAGGGAGAAAGTGCAGCTGACTGGATTAATCGTGCGCAAGAGCAAGAAATCAGCAAAGTGATCTGGGAACTCGGCGAAGATCGTTTTTCGCGCAGAATTGCCCGGGCCATCGTCAGGGAAAGGGAAGGAGAGCCTATTACGACCACGAAACGTCTGGCAGGAATTATTGCTTCTGCCAGTCCTTCCAGAGAGAAGAACAAGCATCCGGCTACCCGTGCTTTTCAGGCCATCCGCATCCATATCAATCGCGAACTGGATGATCTGGTGGATTGTCTGGATGCTGCATTGGAAGAGCTCAAACCAGGTGGGCGTCTGGTGGTTATCAGTTTTCACTCACTGGAAGACAGGATTGCCAAAAGGTTTATCAGAAAACAGTCCAGAGGCGATGAGTTGCCGCGCTGGATTCCGGTGACGGAAGATCAGCTTAACAAACGAATGCGGCCCGTCGGTAAAGCGATCAAGCCCGGCGAGCAAGAGGTCAAAGCTAATCCAAGAGCGAGGAGTGCCGTCATGCGAATTGCTGAGAAGCTAATCTGACAAGGCTGTAAAAATGGACAGACAACCGCTGCAGGCTTTGTTTCGCAAATCTGGTTTAGTCAGTGTGATGTTGCTGGCCTGTGTTCTTGTGTCAGGGGTGGCTGTGAGCTTTGTCAAGCATGAAAACAGACTGCTTCACAATGAACTTCAACAGGCGTTTGAGCAGAGAAACAAAGCCCAGGTTGAATGGGGGAAGTTGCTTCTGGAGCACAGTTCCCTGACCAGTCCGGGGCGAGTGGAAAGAATTGCAAGGGATGAATTGAACATGGAAGTGCCTGATGCTGGAAGTATAAAAATGGTGATGCCGTGAAGACTGCAGCAAGACCGGCCAGTGCCAGCAGGAAAAAACAGGCTGGCGAGGAAAAGGCTCTGCCTTACCGCTGGCGAGTAAAGCTTTTGCAGATCTTGTTTATAATGGCTGGCCTGGTGATTGGTTATCGTCTCGTAGATCTTCAGGTTTTAAATCGTCATTTTCTTCAGAGCGAAGGTGATAAACGCGCTGTTCGCCATGAGTCCATACCGGCTCATCGGGGCGTCATATTTGATCGAAACGGTAAGATTTTGGCGGTAAGTGCCCCTGTGATGACCGTATGGGCTGACCCTCAGGACTTGATCAAGGCACCAGAGCACTGGCATAAGCTGGCATTTGCGCTCAAGGTTGATGAAAGCTGGCTGGCAAAAAAGGTAACAAGCAACGCAGCAAAGGAATTTATCTATCTTAAACGTCAGATGACACCGGAGCAGAGTGAGAAAGTCGAAGCTCTGAAAGTGCCCGGCGTGCATATTCTTGACGAACAGCGACGTTACTACCCTATGGGTGAAGTGACGTCGCATCTGGTGGGCATTACCGGTATTGATGATAAAGGTCAGGAAGGGCTGGAGCTGGGATATGATCATTGGTTAACCGGCTCCGAGGGAACTCGCAGGCTGCTGAAAGATCGCCGGGGTCGCCTTGCCAGAGAGGCCGAACTCGTGAAAAGCGCCCAACCCGGTAAGGAATTGATGCTCAGTATTGATTCCAGGCTCCAGTATATGGCTTATCGTGAGCTGAAAAGTGCTGTAGAAAAGGCCAAAGCCACAGCCGGCTCGCTGGTGATGATGGATGTCCAGACCGGAGAGATTCTGGCTATGGTCAATCAGCCGTCCTACAACCCGAATAATCGTACCGGGCTTCAGCCTTACCGAATGAGAAACCGGGTGATGACTGACCTGGTGGAGCCGGGCTCTACTCTCAAGCCTTTTACTGTCGCGGCAGCCATGGAGACCGGCAAGTATGATCGCTATACCCGGATTAAAACCGGCGTTGGCTACATGCGTGTTGGACAAAATGCGGTTAAGGATGTCAGGGGGTTTGGAACCATTGATGTCGAAACTGTTTTGAAAAAGTCCAGCAATATCGGCGTGAGCAAGATGGCACTGGATATCGGTGTCGATAAGGTTGTAGATCTGCTGCGCCGCGTAGGTATCGGGCAGAGCCCGGGAACGGGTTTTCCCGGAGAGAGGGCTGGGTTTCTCCCTTACAAGGATCGCTGGAGCGACATTGAAGTGGCTACCCTGTCCTTTGGTTATGGCTTGACAGTCACGCCATTACAGCTGGCGCAAGCCTATTCTGTGCTGGGGTCTGGTGGCTTACTCAGGCCAGCATCACTGATCAAGCGTGATGTGGCACCTGATGGTGTTCGGGTTATGGATGAAGATGTAGCACACGATGTTATGGAAATGCTTGGCAAAGTGGTGGGTAAAGGAGGGACTGGTTGGCGCGGTGCCGTCAAGTCCTACAATGTGGGTGGCAAAACGGGAACGGTTAAAAAAGTGGGTGGCAGTGGCTACCTTGAAGATCGTTACGTGGGTCTCTTTGCCGGTGTGGCTCCTGTGGGAAATCCTCGCATTGCTACTGTTGTCATTATTGATGACCCGGCTGGTCAGGATTACTACGGTGGCGTCATAGCCGGTCCGGTGTTTTCCAGGGTCAATGGTCAGGCTTTGCGGATGCTGGGTGTCAGACCCAGTGAAGAAAAGGTACTGACAGCTAAAAGACCCGGTCTGGAGCAGACCGGAGTTATGAAAATGAAACAGGATGGAACATGACCTCGTGTCAAATGACGTCTTTAAATGAAGTGCTGGCGGAGCTGAATCATCCTCCACTGGATGAAGACAAGACCCTCACAGGACTGACCCTCGACAGCCGCAAGCTGATCGGGGGTGAGCTGTTTCTGGCTGTGCCAGGGCTGAGTTCTGACGGTCGGGCGTTTATTGGTGCGGCCTTGGAGGCGGGCGCCTCTGCAGTGCTGGTTGATTCAAGTGGGGAGTCATTTTCTGAGACTGAATTTCTGGTCGGTAAACCTGTTATTTTTATCGAAAACTTAAAAACGCACATTAGCTTTCTTGCCGATCGATTCTATCGACAGCCGTCCACAAAGCTGAAGCTGATTGGCGTGACAGGAACCAATGGCAAAACCTCAACCTGTTGGTATGCAGCGCAGCTACTCTCTCTTCTGGGTGAGCCTTGTGCGGTGATGGGAACCCTGGGTAAAGGTCTTCCAACTGAGCTGGAACCCTGTCTGAATACTACTTCAGACCCTGTATCGACACAGGGCTTTATGGCTGAACTGGTGAGCAGAGATGTGTCTTCCATGGCCATGGAGGTTTCTTCTCATGGGCTGCATCAGGGGCGCGCAGATCAATTAGCGTTTGAAGTAGGCGTTTTTACAAATATCAGTCGTGATCATCTTGATTATCACAAAACGATGGACGCTTATGCAAAAGCCAAGGCTCTGCTTTTTGCCAACGGTCGTGTCAAAAAAGCGGTGATTAATCGGGATGATGACTACAGCGAACTGATGCTGTCCAGTTGTTCCGGTGATACTGAAGTTTTTACTTTCTCTACGACCTCTGATCTGGCGGATATTAAGGCTCGAAATATCCGCCTGGATGCAGGTGGAGTCAAGGCTGATCTTGATACGCCCTGGGGTAAAGGGCAGTTGAGGACGTCTCAGCTGGGTCGTTTCAGTCTCGAAAATCTTTTGGCTGTTATCGGGGCGGTATGCTGTCAGGGTTATTCCCTGGAGCGAGTGCTTGAAAAAGTGCCTCAACTGAGCACGGTGCCGGGAAGAATGCAAAGGTTGGGTGGTGGTCAGAAACCGGTGGTAGTGGTGGATTATGCTCATACTCCGGATGCCCTGGTGAGTGTCCTGAAAGCGTTGAGAGAGCACGGCGCTGCAAAATTAATTTGTGTCTTTGGTTGCGGTGGTGATCGTGATCGGGGTAAGAGGCCGCTTATGGCCCGAGCTGCTATCGAGGGTGCAGATGAAGTGGTCGTGACCAGTGATAATCCCAGAAGTGAAGATCCGGAAGAAATAATCAGAGATACACTGGCAGGAGTTGACCTGACTGGTATGCCAGTGACATCTGTCAGCAATCGCGCAGAGGCTATTCGACAGGCTGTCAACAAGGCTGCTGTCGGCGATATTGTTATTATCGCAGGCAAAGGACACGAGGATTATCAGGAGGTTAACGGCGTCAGGCATCACTTTGATGACAGTGAAGAAGCTGCAAAAGCCTTGAATCTCTGGCAGCCATCAACGTGTTCAGCCAGTGAGAGGGTAATATGATTCGTCCATTTACCCTTTCTGAAATAACCCATGAGCTTCAGGGGATTCTTCTGAGGGGGGATTCTGGTGCTGATACCACTATAACCGGTATAAGCATTGATACCAGAACCCTCGAGCAAGGTAATCTTTTTGTCGCCATCAAGGGCCCTCGGTTTGATGGTCATGCCTATGCGGATCAGGCTGAGGTTGCAGGCGCTGCGGCGGTCGTGGTTCAGGTGCCAGTTCCAGGTCTGGGAATTCCCCAGATTCAGGTCCAGGACACTGATCAGGCACTGGGACGACTGGGGCAGTTTAATCGTGAGTGTTTTCATGGCCCTGTCGTGGCAGTAACAGGAACCTGTGGCAAGACATCGGTCAAAGAGATGCTGGCCTCTGTCTTCGAGCAGGTTGGTAAGGTTCTGGCCACCCGGGGGAATTTAAATAACGCTTATGGTGTGCCTCTGACCCTGTTCAGGCTGGAAGCAGATCAGCAGCATGCAGTGATTGAGTTAGGAACCAGTTCCCCTGGAGAGATTGATTACATCACTCGCCTGACCGAACCGGATGTTGCCATCATTACCAATGCCTCAGAGAACCATCTCAAAGATTTGTTAACGCTTGAGGGCGTTATTCATGAGAAGGGTTTTATTCTCGACGGTCTCAAAAAAAATGGTATTGCCGTACTGAATTTAGATGATCCCAGCTTTCAACGCTGGAAACAGAGGGCTTTGAGACAGCCTGATCGAAAAGTGTTGTCCTTCAGTCTGAATAAGCGAGAAGCCGATGTGTTTGCCTCAGAGGTGTCTTCAACGTCTGAAGGTATGAACTTCAGGCTGCATATTGTAAGGGAAGGGGTTGAAAAACAGTCGATCGTCAATTTGTCTTTCTGGGGAAAACATCAGGTTCAGAATGCCTGTTGTGTGGCCGCAGCAGCGTCTGCCGTCGGACTAGGGCTGGACATTATTGTCAGTGGACTGGAAAATGCCCGGCCTTATCAACAAAGAGGGACTCGTTACCCCCTGTCGGAGGGCCTTCTGGTCATCGACGAAAGTTATAACGCCAGTCCGATTGCCACTCTCGCTGCCATCGACCAGCTGGCAGACTGCGAGGGTAAAACCATCATGGTACTGGGAGACATGCTGGATCTTGGTGAGGTGAGTGAAGCCCGGCATGTTGATGTAGGTGAGTATGCTGCTACCCGGCATATTGATTGTTTTGCTGCCTATGGTGAGGCGACTGTCGCCTCTGTTGATGCATTCAGTCGTGAACTTCGCGGGGCTCAACGAGGCATGAAGGCAAAACATTTAAATGATAAAGAGGCTCTCTCGAACTGGGTAAAAAGTCGAATACAGGCGTTCAGAGAGCAACAGGCGGATTGTCCCATCACGGTTCTCGTCAAGGGATCGAATGGAATGAAAATGTTGGATGTAGTCAGATCCCTGGTGGGATCAGAATTTAAGGGAGAGCGCTGCTGATGCTGCTCTGGCTTGCGGAATTTCTAACGCAATACTATCACGGCTTTGCCGTTTTTAAATACCTCACACTCAGAGCTATTCTGGGTGTGCTTACTGCATTGGGAATGGGGCTCTGTCTCGGGCCCTATATGATTCGTCGGCTGAGCTACCACCAGATTGGTCAGGCAGTGCGTGATGATGGTCCACAATCTCACCTCAGCAAGGCTGGAACCCCGACTATGGGTGGGGCATTGATTCTGGTTTGTATTGCAGTCAGTACGCTACTATGGGCCAATCTGAGCAATCGCTATATCTGGGTAGTTTTGCTGGTAACAGCGGTATTCGGAATTGTTGGCTGGGTGGACGACTACCGTAAGGTGGTGGAAAAAAATTCAAGGGGCCTGCCAGCGCGCTGGAAGTTTTTCTGGCAGTCGGTCGCTGGATTGGGAGCAGCTGTCTTCCTTTACGCTACGGCTAATTCACCGGTAGAGACCAGTCTGATTGTACCTTTCTTCAAAAATATCGTCATTGATCTTGGGCCCTTTTTTATTGTACTGGCTTACCTGACCATTGTCGGTTGCAGTAATGCTGTGAATCTGACAGATGGTCTGGATGGTCTGGCGATCATGCCTACCGTTCTGGTGGCTTCTGCACTGGCAGTTTTTGCTTATGCCAGCGGTCATGTGAATTTTGCCCAGTACCTGCTCATTCCTTTTGTGCCTGGCTCGGGAGAGTTGGTGGTTTTTTGTGCCGCTATCGGTGGCGCGGGTCTGGCGTTTCTCTGGTTTAATACCTATCCCGCACAGGTTTTTATGGGGGATGTAGGTGCTTTGGCTCTCGGAGCAGCATTAGGTGTACTGGCAGTCATTGTGCGTCAGGAAATTGTGCTGGTCATTATGGGGGGGGTTTTTGTGATGGAGACGGTATCGGTGATTCTCCAGGTGGCTTCGTTCAAGCTCACCGGGCGCAGAATATTCCGTATGGCTCCACTGCACCATCATTTTGAATTGAAGGGTTGGCCTGAGCCCCGGGTGATTGTCCGCTTCTGGATTATTACCCTGATTCTGGTCCTGATTGGTCTTGCGTCACTGAAGATTCGTTAACACACTTTGCTCGGGAAAAAATCCGCGTGTCAGCACTGATAAGCTCAAATCGTACAAGGGTAGTCGTAGGACTCGGCAAGACCGGAATGTCCTGTGTGCGATATCTTGCTGAAAGACAACGCCCATTTAAAGTGATGGATACCCGGAATAACCCGCCAGGCATAGACGAACTCAAAACTGCTTTTCCGAATGTTCCTGTCCATCTGGGTGGATTGAACACTCAGTGGCTGAATGGAGCCGATGAGTTGATTCTCAGTCCCGGTATTGCTCTGGCTACTCCTGAGATTGCTGAGGCTGTAAGTAGAGGTGTTGAAGCCGTTGGTGATATTGAGCTGTTCTGTCGCGAGGTGAATAAACCTGTCGTTGCCATAACTGGCTCTAACGGCAAGAGCACGGTCACAACTCTGCTGGGAGAGATGGCTCAAGAGGCCGGTTTGGGTGTTGCTGTGGGTGGCAATATTGGTACTCCAGCTCTTGAGCTTCTTGAGAAAGAAAATGTCGATCTCTATATCCTGGAATTGTCCAGCTTCCAGCTGGAAACCACTCATTCTTTACGTGCAGCCGCCGCGACGGTACTGAATATCAGTCCTGATCATATGGATCGTTATGAGACCATGATGGACTACCATAAGGCAAAGCAGCGTATATACCGTGGTTGTATACATGCGGTATACAACAAGCAGGATGCTCTGACTGTGCCTCTTCTTCCCCAGGCTACTCCCGCAACAGCGTTTACTTCCGGCAAGCCTGATTTACACGACTATGGCCTGATCGGGGATGAAGAAGGTATGTGGCTTTGTAAAGGTGTCGAAAGACTCATCAATACAGCGGTCATGAAGTTGCCGGGTCGTCACAATCAATTGAATGCACTGGCTGCCCTGGCCCTGGGTGAGTCAGTGGGTATCCCGATGACACCCATGCTGAAGACTCTGAGCCGCTTCACAGGTCTTTCTCATCGATGCCAATGGGTAGCGGAAAAAAACGGTGTGGTCTGGATTAATGATTCCAAAGCCACCAATGTCGGTGCATCGGTTGCGGCCATTGAAGGTCTGGGTGAGACCCTGACCGGAAAAATTGTTCTCATTGCCGGTGGGGACGGCAAGGGGGCAGATTTTAATCAGCTGAAACAGCCATTACAAAAGTTTGGTCGTGAGCTTGTGCTGATAGGGCGTGACGCACCTGATATCGATAAAGCCGTCAATGGCGTTATCCCGGTTCAATATGCTGAGGGTCTTGCTGCTGCAATAGATCGTGCCTTCGAGGTCAGTGAAAGCGGTGATGCTGTCCTGCTGGCTCCCGCTTGTGCCAGTTTTGATATGTTCGAAAGTTTCGAGCAGCGTGGCGATAGCTTTATGACTCTGGTCAGGGAGCGTCTTGCATGACTCTACACCAGAAGTTTCTCAGCGAAATAAGATCGCCTTTTACAGGCCGCCGTGGCAGTGTTCTTGATCTGCCGCTGCTGGGTGCTGTGCTGGGACTTCTTGTGATTGGTTTGATTATGGTCAGTTCCGCTTCTATGGAAGTGGCGGGCAGTCTTTATTCCAATCCGTTTTATATCCTCATCAAGCAGGCTTTTTTTGTTTTCGTCGGACTGTCGCTGATGGGTGTCATTTTGATGGTTCCGGTGACAACTATTGAGAAATACAGCTGGCTTTCACTTTTTGGTGGTCTGGGGCTGCTGCTGGCTGTGTTGGTTGTGGGTCGGGAGGTCAATGGCAGTGTTCGCTGGATTCCTCTGGGCTTTTTCAATCTGCAGGCATCAGAAGCGGCCAAATTGATGATTGTCGTTTACCTTGCGGCCTACCTGGTGCGTCGGTTGGAGGAAGTCAGAACCAGATGGACAGGCTTTTTCAAGCCTATGACTATTCTTTTTGTCTCATCTCTACTGTTGCTGATGGAGCCAGACCTTGGAGCGCTTGTGGTGTTGATGGGCGCTTCCATGGGAATGATTTTTCTGGCAGGCGCCAGACTCTGGCAATTCGTTATTCTGTTCCTGGTGCTGGTTGGGTCTATTGCCGCCCTGATTGTTTTTGAACCTTATCGCATGGCACGCCTGGCTTCTTATATGGACCCCTGGGCCAATGCTTTTGGTAGTGGCTATCAGTTGACTCAGTCCCTGATTGCTTTTGGGCGAGGTGAATGGTTTGGTGAGGGATTGGGTAATAGTCTGCAAAAGCTGTTCTATTTACCGGAAGCTCATACAGATTTTGTCTTTGCCGTTCTGGCTGAAGAGTTTGGTGTCCTTGGAGCAGTCTCTGTCCTGACTCTGATTCTGTTTATTTCCTGGAGAGCGCTGCAAATCGGTTACCGGGCAGAAGCAAAAAAACTACTGTTTCATGGCTACGTTGCCTATGGAATCGGCTTGTTGTATAGCAGTCAGGCGTTGATCAATATTGCTGTAAATACCGGGTTGCTGCCCACAAAAGGTTTGGCCTTGCCTCTGATCAGTTATGGGGGTAGTAGCCTGTTGATAAACTGCCTGGCTTTTGGATTGTTGCTGCGGATTGATTATGAACGACGGCAGTTTAATGTCACAACAGATAATAAAAGCAGGGGAGTGTCATGAGTACTAATGACAAACCTACTGTTTTAATAATGGCGGGTGGTACCGGTGGGCATATTTTCCCGGCGCTGGCCACTGCCAGAGAACTTGAGAGGCGTGGCTACACTATTCACTGGTTGGGTACGGCCAACAGTATGGAAGCTGAACTGGTGCCGCGCCACGGATTTGAAATCAGCTTTATCCCGGTCACCGGATTGAGAGGTAAAGGCTTGAGCTTTTTACTAAAAGCGCCCTGGAAGCTCGCTGTTTCACTGTTTCGTGCCTTGAAAGTGATTCGAAGCTGCAAGCCTGTGTGTGTTCTGGGAATGGGTGGCTTTGCAACAGGACCGGGTGGGGTGGCCGCACGTTTGTCGGGTGTTCCCCTGGTGGTTCACGAGCAGAATGCGATTGCAGGCTTCACGAACAAGGTTTTATCAAGAGTTGCCCGCAAAGTATTGTTGGCTTTTCCCGGTGCTTTTGGTCCAGAGAGTGGCTCTGGCAAATTTATTCTGACCGGTAATCCGGTGAGAGCCGATATTGCAAATCCGGATTTACCTTCCCAACTGAATGGCAGGGCTCTAAGGCTGTTGGTGGTTGGTGGCAGTAGTGGCGCTGTAGCCATCAACGAGCTGGTTCCAAAAGTACTCACCCGGTTTAAAGGTCGCTTCGAGGTTTGGCATCAAACTGGCAGAAATAATCTCGATGCTACCCGTGAGTCTTATCGTGCTTTGGGTGTGGAGGGGCGCGTAGAACCCTTTATCGATGATATGGCTGGTGCCTATGAGTGGGCTGATCTGGTGATTTGTCGCTCTGGAGCCCTCACCGTTTCAGAGCTGGCGATGGCCCGAAGAGCGGCCCTGCTGGTGCCTTATCCCCATGCTGTTGATGATCATCAAACGGTCAATGGTCAGTACCTGGTTAATCAGGGGGCCGCCATGATGGTGCAGCAGAAAGAACTGAGCGAAACCTGTCTGATCAATATGTTAGAGAATTTTGTGGGCAATCCTGAGCAGCTGGTGACTATGGCCAGGGCTGCAGGCAGTGTCGCCAGGCCTATGGCGGCTGTGGAAGTAGTTGATCATTGTCTGGAGGTGGCTCATGCCCGCTAATAAGCCTATTTTTCCTGTGGCTCCTATACCTGAAATGCGTCGTATAAAAAATATTCATTTTGTTGGCATAGGTGGTTCGGGCATGTGCGGCATCGCAGAAGTGCTTAAGAACCAGGGGTATCAGATCTCTGGATCAGATATTCAACGCTCACCGGTAACCCAACGTTTGGAAGATCAGGGAATTAAAGTCTTTATTGGTCATCAAGCTGCGAATGTTGAGGGGGCGGATGTAGTGGTCACTTCTACAGCAGTCGCTTCGGAGAATCCAGAAGTGGTTACGGCAAGAGAGCTGCGTGTACCCGTAGTCCCCAGAGCTGAGATGCTGGCGGAACTGATGCGCTACCGTCATGGTATCGCAGTGGCAGGCACCCACGGCAAGACTACCACGACCAGTCTGTTGGCCTCGGTGTTGGGCTATGGTGGTCTGGATCCTACTTTTGTGATTGGCGGTCGTCTGAATTCAGCCGGTACCAATGCCAAGCTGGGAGGCAGTCGCTACCTCGTGGCAGAAGCGGATGAGTCAGATGCATCTTTCCTGCATCTGCAACCGATGGTTTCTATTGTCACCAACATTGATGCAGATCATATGGCTACCTATGAAGGAAGCTTTGACAAGTTAAAGAAAACCTTTGTGAGTTTTCTTCACAACCTGCCATTTTATGGTCTGGCTGTGGTCTGTACAGACTGCCCTGTGGTAAAAGAACTGTTACCATTAATTAAACGACAAGTTATTACTTATGGTGAAAGTGAGGGGGCCGATTTCCGGGCTGTTAATATTCAGCAAAAGGGTATGAAGACCTCTTTTGAGCTGGAGCGGAAATCTAAAGGCAATAAAAAGGTAAAAGTTGAGCTGAATATTCCAGGTCGTCACAATGTTCTCAATGCACTTGCCACTTTTATAGTTGCATCGGATGAAGGAATGCCTGATGAAGTGATCTGTGAAGGACTCAGGCAGTTCCAGGGTGTTGGCAGACGATTCCAGGTGCAGGGGTACTTTCAGACTGAGTCTGCCCAGATGATGCTCGTTGATGATTATGGGCACCACCCGACAGAGGTGGCGGCAACGATCAAGGCTATCCGCGCTGGATGGCCAGACAGGCGGCTGGTTATGGTTTATCAGCCACACCGCTATTCGAGAACCCGGGATCTTTACGAAGATTTCGTTGAGGTGCTGTCCCAGGTGGATGTCTTACTTTTGATGGAAGTCTATCCGGCAGGAGAAGAGCCGATTCCGGGTGCAGATACACGAAGCCTCTGTCGAAGTATTCGTCAAAGAGGCCAGCTGGAGCCTATCTTTATCTCCAGTCCTGATGAAGTTAGTACTGTTTTGCAAGGTGTTGTTGAAGACAATGACCTGGTTTTGACCCAGGGGGCCGGAGATATCGGTGCTTTGGCTGTGAGACTGACAACAGAGCTGGGTGAAAAACTGGACGATATAATTCAGGACGGAAAGGTAGCTTAAAGATGTATAGCCAGGACCAGGGTCAAGTTGCCATTGATGCAGACAGTGATGAGCTTAAAAGAGTATTCGGTAAAGTCGCGGTATTACTGGGTGGTTGTTCAGCTGAGCGGGAAGTAAGTCTTGCATCCGGTAAGCGAATCTTTGAAGCCCTGAAAACCAGTGGCATAGATTGTTGTCTTATTGATCCAATCGAGGGGCTGGTCTCACAGCTGGTGGAACAGAAGCCTGATCGCGTTTTTATTGCTTTGCATGGTCCCCGCGGTGAGGATGGTACGGTGCAGGGACTGCTTGATCAAATGGATATTCCTTATGCGGGCAGTGACATTATGTCTTCAGCATTGGCCATGGACAAATACAGAAGCAAACTGCTCTGGCAAGCGGTTGGTTTACCCACCCCGGACTTTATGCTGATTGAGCAGGCTGAAAACCTTGATTGCTGTGCAGAGATATTGCCGGCTTTTGTAAAGCCCAGTCTGGAAGGCTCCAGCGTGGGGATTACAAGGGTTGATCGGGAGCAGGATCTGTTGCCAGCCTGGGAGCAGGCTTCAAAATACGGTGGTTCTGTGCTGGTGGAGCAGTTTATTGATGGTCCTGAATATACGGTTTCGATTCTCAATGGTCAGCCTTTGCCTGCTATTCGAATCGAATCGGCAGAGTCTTTTTATGACTATGACGCTAAATATGTTTCAGGAAATACTCAATACCACTTACCCAGTGGTCTGTCTGAAAGCAAGGAGCAAGAACTTCAGGCTCTGGCACTGACCGCTTTTGAAACGCTGGGCTGCTCTGGTTGGGGTCGAGTCGACTTTATGCAGGACGAAAGAGGACGCTTCTGGCTGCTTGAGGCAAATACTGTACCTGGTATGACTGAAACGAGTCTTGTTCCTATGGCCGGAAAGTCAGTGGGTTTGAGCTTTGAAATATTGGTTCTGGAGATTCTGAAGTCGTCCCTGTTACCGGCTCGTCAGAAAGAGGGTGGAGGAATAAAGGGAAGCAAAGAGCTTGTTCAAACTGAATCAGAAGCCACTTGACGACTCTGGCAGGCGCGGTCGTGGGGCGAGTCGGGGAATAGAGAAAAAGCTGGCTCGGCCCGGATTGTGGAGACGCTGGTTAGGATTGACTGTCATCTGTGTTCTGGCCGTGTCTTTGCTCTGGATTTGGCCGACATTGATGATGTGGGTTAATCAGCCGATAGCACGGGTGGAAGTGCGTTCTACGTTCAATTATCTGGAACGTGGTGATGTTGAAAAACAGCTGGCCCCCTGGTTGGTCAATCGGTTTTTTTACCTTGACCTGGAAGAGATGAGAAGGGCTGTCCTGGATATGCCCTGGGTAAGGGAAGCCAGTCTGCGACGTGAGTGGCCGGATACTCTGATCGTCAGTCTGGAAGAGCGAAAACCGATTGCCCGTTGGCAGGATGACGGTTTGATTGATGAAGACGGAGAAGTTTTCAGACCGGGATCTCTGGAGGCCTTCAGTAAGCTGCCAAAGCTGTCAGGGGTGGAGGATCGTTCTCAGGATGTAATGCAGCAATACCTGGCGTTTAGTCAGGTGATCAGGCCCCTGGGAGTTGCCGTTAGAGAGTTGCGGCTCAGTACAACGGATTCCTGGTGGCTGAAAGTAGATCACGTTGATGTCAATCTCGGGCGTGATCGCAGAATGGAAAGATTGCAGCGTTTTATCAGGTTGTATTATGCAAGGCTCGATGATCGCTGGCAGGATGTAAAGCGCGTTGACTTGCGCTATTTGAATGGGGCTTCGGTGGCCTGGAAATAGTCATGAAAACGTCATTATGCGTTTTCGTGGCAACACTGGAGTAGTGGGTTCGGCGCACTGACTATTTTGGTCAGAGTGGTTTGGGATGATAGATGCCATGACAGCGGCAGATAACGGAAATTTAATAGTCGGACTCGACATTGGAACTTCCAAAGTTGTAGCGATCGTCGGTGAGATAACCGCAGATGGCCAGCTGGAAGTGATCGGGATCGGCTCACATACCTCACGGGGTCTGAAGCGTGGTGTTGTTGTCAATATTGACTCTACAGTCCATGCCATAAAAAGGGCGGTGGAAGAGGCTGAGTTGATGGCCGGTTGTCAGATTCACTCCGTTTACGCCGGCATCGCAGGTAATCATATACGCAGCCTGAACTCCCACGGAATTGTTGCTATCAGGGAGAGAGAGGTTACCAGTGCCGATATTGACAGGGTGATTGATGCCGCCCAGGCTGTTGCTATTCCGGCAGATCAGCGAATTCTTCATATTTTGCCTCAGGAATATGTGATTGATACCCAGGAAGGTGTGAAGGAACCATTGGGCATGTCAGGAGTGCGTCTGGAAGCGAAAGTGCATCTGGTGACCTGTGCTGTCAATGCAGCGCAGAATATTGAGAACTGTATTAAACGATGTGGTCTTGAAGTAGACGACATTATTCTGGAGCAGTTGGCTTCGAGCTATTCAGTGCTTTCAGAAGATGAGAAAGAGCTCGGTGTGTGCATGGTTGATATTGGAGGTGGCACCACCGATATTGCTATCTTCACTGAGGGAGCCATACGACATACGGCAGTTATTCCTATAGCGGGTGATCAGGTCACCAATGATATTGCCATGGCTCTGAGAACACCCACTCAGCATGCTGAAGAACTTAAGATCAAATATGCCTGCGCTCTTACCCAACTGGCGCGTGCTGAAGATATGATCAAGGTTCCGAGTGTTGGAGACAGGGCAGCCAGAGAGCTGTCTCGACAGTCGCTGGCAGAGGTGGTTGAGCCAAGATACGACGAGCTGTTTACACTGATTCAGGCGGAATTGAGACGAAGTGGTTTTGAAGATCTCATTCCGGCCGGTATCGTGCTGACGGGTGGTACGTCCAAAATGGAGGGTGCCGTAGATCTGGCAGAAGAAATTTTTCACATGCCGGTCAGGCTCGGCATGCCTCAGGCCATTCAGGGGTTGACAGATGTCGTTTGTAATCCTATTTATGCAACAGGTGTCGGCCTGCTTCACTATGGTTTGAAAGCTCAACAGGAAGGGCGAAGGGAAACGGCCAGTTTCAGCAGACAGGAAGAAAGTCTGTTCAATCGGCTTAAAAAATGGTTTCAAGGTCAATTCTGATTGAGGGTTGGGTAGCAATCAACAGAATTAATCCTGCAGAAGGCAATGGCTGATTGTCATTGGCTAAACAGGAGCACACTGCATGCAGGGTGTTCCTGCAGGAAAGTGATTGAAGTTTAATGGCATTTAATATTCAGAAAATATCCTGTTTACGGTGACAGAAAGGAGAGAGCCATGTTTGAACTGGTGGATAATGTTCCGCAGGAAGCGGTGATAAAGGTTGTAGGCGTAGGTGGCGGTGGCGGTAATGCAGTCTGCCACATGTTGAACAGTCGGCTGGAAGGTGTTGAGTTTATCTGTGCTAATACGGATGCCCAGGCTCTGAAAAAACAGCACCTTCAGGCTCATACCCATCTGCAACTGGGAGCCAATATTACTCGTGGCCTCGGGGCTGGAGCAAATCCGGAGGTCGGTCGTGATGCAGCGATGGAAGACAGAGACCGTATTTCTGAAGTGTTGGCGGGCTCTGACATGGTTTTCATCACTGCCGGTATGGGAGGAGGTACAGGTACCGGTGCTGCTCCGGTTGTGGCTGAAATTGCCAGAGAGATGGGGGCTCTGACCGTAGCGGTGGTGACCAAGCCGTTTTCTTTTGAAGGTCGCCGCAGAATGACAGTGGCTGAAGAGGGGCTGAATCAGTTAAAAGAGAGCGTAGACTCCCTGGTCTGTATTCCTAATGAGAATCTTCTGCCTGTTTTGGGTCGTGATGTCAGTTTGCTGAACGCTTTTGGTGCAGCAAATGACGTACTGCTGGGCGCAGTTCAGGGTATTTCAGAATTGATTACCCGTGACGGCCTGATTAATGTTGACTTTGCTGACGTCCGGACTGTTATGTCTGAAATGGGCATGGCTATGATGGGTACAGGTTCAGCCACAGGCAGCAACAGAGCGATTGAAGCGGCCGAGCGAGCTATCCGAAGTCCTCTCCTGGAAGACGTCAACCTTCAGGGGGCTCGCGGAGTGTTGGTTAATATTACTGCTGGTCTCGATCTTTCTGTGGGTGAATTTCATGAAGTGGGTGACACTGTTCGTGAATTTGCTTCCGATAATGCCACCACTGTAGTAGGTACAGTTATCGATCCGGAAATGACGGATGAATTAAGAGTGACTGTTGTTGCCACTGGTCTGGGAGACAGTGACGAAAAGCAGGAACAGTCCCTTAAGGTGGTTGATGGTTCCAAGCCAAGGGCGACCCGTCCAGACGGTACCCTGAACCTCAAGGAGCTTGATATTCCTCCTCATGTTCGCAAAAAAGCAGCTGAACAGCCCGAGGTAGAGGAAGCTGAAAAGCCCCGCAGGCAAGCACCATCAACTGACAATGTGGATTACCTGGATGTACCGGCGTTTTTGCGCCGACAGGCTGATTGAATCAATGACCGGTTGTGTCATGTGTAACTTTTGTTACAATGAGTCGTTGCATTCAAATAACAGGGGCCTTTGAGGTCGCGGAATAGCGTTATCATGATCAGACAGCGTACCCTGAAAAATATTATTCGAGCTACGGGAGTGGGGTTACATTCCGGTGAAAAGGTCTATTTGACTCTTAAGCCGGCTCCCGTCGATACCGGCATTATCTTCTGTCGCACAGATCTTGATCCTGTGGTGGAAATTCCTGCTCGTGCAGAAAATGTCGGAGAAACTACCCTGTGTACCTCTTTGCAGAAAGACGGTGTTCGGGTAGACACCGTTGAACACCTGCTTTCGGCAATGGCTGGTCTGGGAATCGACAATGCCTATGTCGAATTGAGCGCCCATGAAGTTCCGATCATGGACGGTAGTGCGGGACCTTTTGTTTTCCTGATCCAGTCTGCTGGTATTCAGGAGCAGGAGGCAGCCAAGAAATTTATTCGTATCAAGAAAGAAGTGACCGTCACTGATGGTGAGAAAACAGCTACTTTCAAGCCTTATGACGGCTTCAAAGTCAGTTTTACTATCTATTTTGACCACCCTGTTTTCAAAGGTCGTTCACAGACCTCTGAGATTGATTTTTCCAGTACTTCTTTCGTAAAAGAAGTCAGCCGTGCCCGTACCTTCGGATTCATGCGTGACGTTGAGTATCTGCGTTCACAGAATCTGGCTTTGGGAGGCAGTGTTGACAACGTTGTAGTGGTTGATGACTACCGTATTCTTAACGAAGACGGATTGCGCTACCATGATGAGCTGGTTAAACACAAGATTCTGGACGCCATCGGTGATCTGTACCTATTAGGTAATAGTCTGGTTGGCCAGTTCGTTGGCTACAAGTCCGGGCACGAATTAAACAATAAGCTGGTCCGTTCTCTGCTGGAGAATGAAAAAGCCTGGGAAGTAGTGACATTTGAGGATACTGAAGTGGCACCGATTTCCTACCTTAAGCCGGCTGCGGTTACTGCTTAACTCATATAGTCACCTTTCATTGAAGGTCGCAGAAGCGACCTTTTTTGGAATCTGTGCTGGTTAAATGAGGCATCTGGTTTTTAAAGATTTACCTGAATCTGAAAACCATCAAGAGTGAAGAAAACAAGAATGTGGGAGAACGACAGCAAAGTGACTTTTTTACCAGGGTCAAATATTGCTGACATGGTTGTGTCGATTCTCCATGACTGAATAGCGCTATCCTGTTTCAAGACAGGATGTGGATATGACGCTCTAACGCCTTTTGCATTGAAGCCCGGGTGATGAGCAGTGATTTCCATGATAATGAGTTAATAAGGTTGAATCATTGGGAGTACAGGGCTTCCTAGAATGAAAGTCATTGTTGTAAAGCAAGATCACTCTCGAACACAATCGTTCAGAGTCACAAGCAAGCGGCTGGCACTGGCTGCTTTTTCCGCGGTTTTTCTCTGCATGATGCTGGGTGGGGGTATTACCTATCTTTTCCTCAATTCGAAATCTGGCGTTGTCCTGACTGAAGAGGGCTTGCAAGAATGGCGGACAGTCCTGAGCGGACAGAGAAAAGAAGTTGAAAATGTTCGTTTTGCTGCAGAACGTCAAATTGATGCCCTGACCATTCGTCTGGCAGAGTTACAAGGGCGGATTACCCGACTGGATGCTGTTGGCGAGAGACTAACCATTGCTGCGAAACTGGATGATGGCGAGTTTTTCTTCGATGAAGTGCCGGCTATTGGTGGCCCGGAAGCGCTGCCTTCCAATGAATCTATCTATTCAATGCCCCCGCTTATTGATGCTATTGATCAACTTTCTGAGCAGATAGACAGCAGAGAGCAGCAGTTTGATATTCTGACCAGCCTGGTCTCTAACAGGACCATGAGTAATGATGTCTTTGTGGCAGGGCTTCCTGTCAAGAAAGGTTGGCTTTCTTCTCGTTTTGGTCAGAGAGCAGATCCTTTTACCGGAAAATTATCCTGGCATTCAGGTATTGATATGGCCGCTGTAAATGGTTCTGACATTATTGCTGTGGCTGCCGGTGTCGTGACCTGGTCAGGTGATCGCTCTGGCTATGGGCTTATGGTTGAGGTTAACCATGTTAATGGCTATGTGACACGATATGCGCACAATTATTCCAACGAAGTCAAGGTGGGCGACATCGTTACTCGAGGTCAGGTTATTGCTAAAGTAGGAAGCACAGGTCGTTCAACAGGGCCGCATGTTCACTTTGAAGTGATTCGCAATGGTAAGCATGTGGATCCACAGCGCTACATTTATCGGGCAAGCAAGTGATCTTTCCTGACAAGAACAAAGCGCTCCTCATATTGCTGGTATTTCCGATCCTTTTTCATGACTTGTTTTTTCGATGAATCTCACTGCCCGATTATTCAGTGCTGATCCTGCGAGTTGTCAGCGAAAAAGTAGCGCTCTTCCCTTGAAAGACTTCTTTCCAGTCCCTATATCCTTTACTGATGAGTGTAAATGTCTGTAAGGTTTGGATTTTTCTGCCTTTAATCCAGATTGTTGCAAGCGTCTGGCGTTGACGTCAGTCAATAAAAAACCATCTTAAGCTTTACGTTTATGGCTTATAAAACATTAAGGGCCAGATTTATAGCTAATATGGATGAGACTTTTGTGTGATTGTCATAG
This sequence comes from Endozoicomonas sp. ALC020, assembly GCF_049275935.1. Lineage (NCBI taxonomy): Bacteria > Pseudomonadati > Pseudomonadota > Gammaproteobacteria > Oceanospirillales > Endozoicomonadaceae > Endozoicomonas > Endozoicomonas sp. ALC020. Next base: position 6,573,054 of record NZ_CP184830.1, on the reverse strand, counting down.
AATATTTGGCTGTTCTTAAGCTTGTCTGCCCACCCGGGATTGTCGGCAAGAGAGGCAGCCCCGGAATCAGAGTGAGACTGTAACCAATCTATGTTAGCTTCGTTAGTCAAAAAAATTATCGGCAGCCGGAATGATCGCCAGCTGAAACGCATGGGCAAGCTGGTCAAACAGATCAATGCTCTGGAAGATCAACTGTCTGGTCTCAATGATGAAGAGCTCAGGGGGCGGACTCAGTCCCTCAAGGATCGCTATCAGCAAGGCGAAAATCTTGATGACTTGCTGCCCGAGGCCTTTGCTGTCGTCAGAGAGGGCAGTAAACGCAGCATGGGCATGAGACATTTTGATGTCCAGCTGATCGGTGGCATTACTCTTCACGAAGGTCGCATCGCCGAGATGAGAACCGGTGAAGGTAAGACACTGATGGCGACACTGCCTGTTTACCTGAATGCCATCACAGGTAAGGGTGTTCATGTTGTTACCGTTAATGACTATCTTGCTCGTCGAGACGCCCAGTGGATGAGTGCTCTTTATGAGTTTCTTGGCCTGACAGTCGGAGTAGTCGTTCCCCAGCAGTCTCCTGAGGAGAAAAGGGCTGCTTATCAAGCTGACATTACCTACGGAACCAACAATGAGTTTGGCTTCGATTATCTTCGTGACAATATGGCGTTTCGCAAGGAAGATAAGTTTCAGCGTGAATTGCACTATGCTGTTGTCGACGAAGTGGACTCCATCCTGATTGATGAAGCCCGAACGCCACTCATTATTTCCGGTCCGGCGGAAGATTCCTCTGAACTCTACAAACAGATGAACAAACTGGCTCCTCAGCTGAAAAAACAGGAAGAAGAACTCGGAGAAGGTGAAGAGCCAACCGGTCATTACCTGCTGGATGAAAAGACCCGTCAGGTTGAGCTGACCGAGATCGGCCATTTGTTTATTGAAGAGCAATTGCAGAAGCTGGGACTCCTGCCTGAAGGAGAGAGTCTCTATTCTGCCCATAACCTGAATATGCTTCATCATGTGAATGCAGCGTTGAAAGCTCATGTCCTTTTCATGCGAAATGTTGAGTACATTGTGGCCGACGGCGAAGTGCTGCTGGTTGATGAACACACGGGAAGAACCATGCCGGGCCGTCGTCTCTCTGAAGGTCTGCATCAGGCACTGGAGGCTAAGGAAGGACTGAATATTCAGGCTGAGAGTCAGACCCTGGCCTCGACAACCTTCCAGAACTACTTCCGACTCTACGAAAAGCTTTCTGGTATGACCGGTACAGCGGATACAGAAGCTTTCGAGCTTCGCCAGATTTATGGTCTGGACGTTATTGTTGTCCCGACCCATAAACCGATGGTACGTGAGGATGGTAACGATCTGGTTTATCTGACCATTGAAGAAAAGTACGAAGCGATCATTGCAGACATCAAGGAAACCGTTCAGCAGGGGCGTCCTGTTTTGGTGGGTACTGCATCTATTGACGCTTCCGAACTCTTGTCCAATGCCTTGAATAAGGCCAGGATCCCTCACAATGTTCTTAACGCCAAATTTCACGAGAAGGAGGCCGAGATCATTGCCCAGGCGGGGCGTCCGGGTGCTATTACCATTGCTACCAACATGGCGGGTCGTGGAACTGACATAACCTTGGGTGGTAGCTGGGAGGCCGAGCTATCAGCCGTTAAAAATCCAGATCAGCAGCAGGAAGACCAGATCAAGTCTGAATGGCAGAAGCGCCACAAGGCCGTTCTGGCAGCCGGTGGTCTGCATATTATCGGTACTGAACGCCATGAATCCCGCCGTATCGATAATCAGCTGCGTGGCCGGTCCGGTCGTCAGGGGGACCCGGGTTCTTCCCGTTTTTACCTGTCTCTGGAAGATAACCTGATGCGTATCTTTGCCTCTGACCGGGTGAAGAACTTTATGAAAGCACTGGGTATGGAAAAAGGTGAAGCTATCGAGCACCGAATGGTGACCAATGCGATTGAAAAAGCCCAGCGCAAGGTTGAGGGTCGTAACTTCGATATTCGAAAGCAGTTGCTGGAATATGATGACGTCGCCAATGATCAGCGCAGAGTGGTCTACAAACAGCGTGATGAGCTTCTGAATTCTGAAAACGTGCAATCCAGCATTGATAGCATGAGATCTGAAGTGGTCAACGATGTCATTTCCCAGCACATCCCACGCGAGAGTCTTGAAGAGCAATGGGATGTGAAAGGTCTCGAGCAGAAGCTTGGGGCTGAACTGGCTATCCATTTGCCGATCCAGAAGTGGCTGGATGAAGATGACAAGCTGGAAGAAGAAGGTCTGAGAGAGAAGATTCTGGCTGAGGTCATCTCCAACTACAAGCAGAAAGAAGAACTGGCGGGTGGCGAGTCCCTGAGGAACTTCGAGAAACATATCCTGTTGCGTGTACTGGATGACAAGTGGAAAGAACACCTTGCGACCATGGATCACCTGCGTCAGGGCATCCACTTAAGAGGTTATGCCCAGAAGAACCCCAAGCAGGAATACAAACGTGAAGCCTTTGAGTTGTTCCAGTCCATGCTGGAAGATATCAAAACGGACACCATTCGTATCCTTTCTCATGTTCAGGTTCAGCAGGATGACAAAACCGAGGAAATGGAGGAACAGCGTCGTCAGGAACTGATTCGTCGTATGCAGTTTCAGCATGAGCAGGCGCATGTTATGGAAGATCATTCAGGGAAAGAAGGTGAACTGCCAGAAGGTGTAACCGAACCTTTCGTTCGAGAAAGTCGCAAAGTCGGTCGAAATGAACCCTGTCCCTGTGGCTCCGGCAAGAAGTATAAACAGTGTCACGGTAAAATAGTTTGATATTGACCCGTTATTTTAAAGAAAACAGGCCGCTTTGCGGCCTGTTTTCTTTTATGGACTGTTTTAAACCGGCTGATTTATCGAGGCATTGGGGTATAATTAATTTTTACTATCATTCGGCCAGTTAAGAAGTCCAATGGAGCAACTTGTTTTAAAGCCCATTTCCCGCGTGCAAGGGGAAGTCTCTATTCCTGGCTCAAAAAGCCTGTCCAACCGTATTTTACTGCTTGCTGCACTGGCAGAGGGTACAACCACCATCACCAATCTTCTGGATAGCGATGACGTTCGCTATATGCTGAAGGCTCTGAAAGCAATGGGTGTCCAGTATCGACTGTCAGATAACAATACAGTTTGCAAAGTCATCGGACTGGCTGGCCCGCTCGGTTCTGGTGAAAGCCTGACTCTGTTTTTGGGAAACGCCGGCACTGCCATGAGGCCATTGACGGCAGCCTTGTGCCTGGGGCAAGGAGAATACACCCTGACGGGTGAACCCCGAATGTATGAGCGACCTATCGGCGATCTGACTTCCTGTCTTGAGCAGGCCGGTGCAAACATCGAGTACCTGGGTGAGAAAAACTTTCCACCTCTGAAAGTCCTTGGTTCGGGCCTGAAGGGAGGAGAAGTCAGCATCAGGGGAGATATCTCCAGTCAGTTTCTGACAGCAATGCTCATGGCAGCACCATTAGCATCAGATAAAACGGTCATCACGATTGAAGGTGAACTGGTTTCCAAACCCTATATCGATATCACTCTCTCGGTTATGGAGCGCTTTGGTGTTAATGTCCAGAATAATGAATACCAGAACTTCGTCGTAGAAGGGGGGCAGGCTTACCGATCCCCGGGTGAAATTATGGTAGAAGGAGATGCTTCCTCGGCTTCTTACTTTCTGGCAGCTGCAGCAATCGGAGGTAAGCTGAAAGTTCATGGAACCGGTAATGCCAGTGTGCAGGGCGATGCCCGATTTGCTGAAGTACTGGAGCAAATGGGCGCTAAAGTCACCTGGAGTGACAACTGGATTGAAGTAGAAAAAGGTGAGCTTAAAGGTGTGGATATTGATCTGAACCATATCCCAGACGCAGCCATGACCATTGCTACTACTGCTCTGTTTGCCAGGGGCCAGACGGCTATTCGAAATATTTACAACTGGCGGGTCAAAGAGACTGACCGGCTTTCAGCGATGGCGACCGAGCTTCGTAAAGTGGGAGCTGAAGTTGAAGAAGGTGAAGATTACATTGTGATTAATCCCCCTGAGCAGATTCAGTCTGCAGTCATTGATACCTATGATGATCACAGAATGGCCATGTGTTTTTCCCTGGCGGCATTCGGTGGCAGTCCAATTACCATCAATGATCCTGGCTGCACCTCAAAGACCTTCCCGACTTATTTTGAGATATTTGAAAAAATCGTTGGATAATGAATAACAAAATGTAAATGGTTAGCTATAAGTGTATTTCGCACAGGGTCAGTTGAATCAATGCTCTCTGACCCGATTCTCTGTGTCCGTTATCAGGATTATTCAACCCGGGGGGTAGCCGGGTTGAAGGGATGGCGTGGGCAGCGAATTGGAATGAAAAAAGAGGAGATGGAGAAACCATGGCAGTAGGATCAGGAAGCTGGCCGGAAATGCATCCAGTAAAAGGCTTTCGTCTGGGGACAGCAGAGGCAGGTATCAGGAAGCAGGATCGTAAGGATCTTGTGATTATGAACTGGGATCAGGGTGCTTCTGTTGCCGGTGTTTTCACTCTAAACCGTTTTTGTGCTGCTCCGGTCCATCTGGCCAGGCGTCGCATTAACCGTTTGCCTGAGTATTTTGTTATTAATACTGGCAATGCTAATGCGGGTACCGGTGAACAGGGAATGGCGGATGCCACCGAGGTCTGTCGTGCATTGGCTGAATTTGCCAGGGTGCAGGAAGATCAGGTGCTGCCTTTTTCAACCGGTGTGATTGGCGAGCCTCTCCCTGTTGGCAAAATTGTTTCTGGCCTGCCCACTGCTTTCTCGGATTTGAGTGAAGATGGCTGGCACAGAGCCGGAGAAGGCATACTGACGACCGATACCCGCCCCAAAGGTGCCAGCCGACAGTTTGAAGTTGACGGTAAACGTTACACGGTAACGGGAATCAGCAAAGGGTCGGGCATGATCAAGCCGAATATGGCCACCATGCTGGCTTTTATGGCCACAGATGTTTCCGTAGATGAGACTGTTTTACAAAGCCTTCTGTCTGATGCTGTTAATTTGTCGTTCAATAGAATTTCAGTAGATGGTGATACTTCCACCAATGATTGCTGCATGCTGGTAGCCACGGGCAAGGCCGGAAATGAATCCATAATGCAGTCTCAGGGGCCTTTGTACCAAGCTCTGAAAGAGGCTGTTGAAGAGGTAGCTATGACACTCGCACAGGCTATTGTCAGAGATGGAGAAGGCGCTACCAAGTTTGTAACCATTCAGGTTGAACAGGCGAGCAGTGTCGTTGATGCCCTTGAAGTTGCTTATACCATTGCCCACTCTCCACTCGTCAAGACTGCATTATTTGCCAGTGATCCGAACTGGGGCAGGATTCTTGCTGCGGTGGGAAGAGCTGAGATCGAAGAGCTAAAGATTGATAAGGTTTCCATCTGGCTAGACGACGTTTGCATTGTGCAAGATGGGGGTGTTGCCTGCTCTTACACGGAAGCGGAAGGTGAGCGTGTAATGAATCAGGAAGAGATACTGATCCGTGTTCAGCTGGGGGCAGGTACTATCACGGAAACACTCTGGACTACTGATCTTTCCCATGAGTATGTTCGAATCAATGCTGAATATCGAACTTGAAAACAGGGCAGTAGGTGATGTCTTCAGAAAATCAGGCGAGTGTCAGGAAGGTGGTGCATGTTGCGGTGGCAGTTATTCGCGGGGATGATGGACGAATTCTTATAGCACGGCGACCGAATGATAAGCACATGGGTGGCTACTGGGAGTTTCCGGGTGGCAAGGTGGAAGAGGGAGAGTTCGTTACGGCAGCCTTGAATCGTGAACTTAAGGAAGAACTGGATGTTGAGGCAAATCAGTTCCGAAAGTTGATTTCGATTCGGCATGATTACCCGGACAGGTCTGTCTGTCTCGATACCTGGTGGGCGAACGATATCATTGGCCAGCCTCGTGGTAATGAGGGTCAGGAGATCCGATGGGTCGATCTGAAAGAGTTACCCGAGCTGAACTTTCCTCCGGCTAATGGTCCCATCGTTACGGCAGTCCTGTTACCAAATCGCTATATGATCACCGGTAAGTTTGATGTGGCTGCTGAGCTTCTGGAAAAAGTGAGTTACCAGCTTGAGCAGGGAGTAGAGCTGATACAGTTTCGGGCTCCATGGCTGGATAAAGGAACCTATCAGCATTTAGCCAGAGAGCTGCATCACCTTTGTCGGGAAACCGGGGCCAGCTTGCTTCTTAAAGGTGAGCCTGAACTACTGGCCAATAGCTGGTGTGACGGTATCCATCTTACCTCGAAACAGCTTCAGCAGGAGGGTGTTGATTGGCGAAGTGCTTCTCGTTCTGGTCAGTGGCTGGCAGCTTCCTGTCATAATCAGGAACAAATCGATCGGGCGGTATCACTGGGTGTCGATTTTGTAACACTCTCTCCGGTTATGTCGACACAGACGCATCCGGGCTGTGAAACCTTAGGAATGGAAAAAGCTGCAGAGCTGACAGAGCGTTGCCCATTGCCTGTGTTCTGGTTGGGGGGGATGCAGCTTGCTGATCAGGAGCAGTTCATAGACCGGGGAGCCCAGGGGTTGGCTGCCATCGGTGCTTTCTGGTCGCAAACTTATTGAGGCCGTATACTAGTCTTAATTTAAGATTAAAGACTTCTTGCAGGGAAGCAAATGTCTCACTCTAATATCGGACCTGGTGGCAACAAATCAACATCAGTTTTGCCCGCTGATTCAACATTCCAATCCCCGTCAACTGCTGGCAGTGACTCACTGGGTAGAACAGTAGGTTCACTGGGGAATCTGCCTGGTACCGAAGGGCTGGATGAAGAGGCCTCAATGCTGGGGCAGCGTCCTGTTCAGGATCGGGCGGTTGCTTATTTCGAAGAGACCGGGCAGGTTGGCAGAAATATTCTTCCATCCATTAATGACAGGCCCTTTGGTGAATATTGGGAGGAGCTCCCCGGACAGGTCTACCGGGGAGTTGTTGATCACCGGTTCATGCGGATCAAAACAGATTCGAGAGGGGCCGGGAGAGAATCAGATTCTACTAAAGCTGGAAAAAAGGAAGAGTTTTGGCATGTCAAAACACTCGGGTATGAATCGGGTGCTGAAAAGTTTAAACGGTTGCTGCAAAAAGTGATCCACCTGATCACTGGAAAATCTTACAAAGCCCGTTTTTATGATGATCGAAAAGTGTTGGCCCAAAGGGAGTGCCTTGCTGCCGAAGCCTACAAACAAGTGATGGGTTACGGGCAAGAGTACATTCATCGCTACAGTCTGGACGAAAAAAATCAGGATCATTGTGTAGCTTCTAAAGACCTGAAAGGCTTCTACCCTGGCAATACCTTCTTTCAACAAACATTATTCCCTTCTATTTGTCAGTTTACTGATGATCATAACCCGGTTACCAATCTTGTCATGAGGCGATTTCTTCTGGGCGATCAGGACTATCTGAAACTTGATAATTACCTCTTCAAGCATGCCGAAGATGACGAGCTGCTGACTGGTAAGTTAGTCAGTATTGATTTCGGTATGTCCTTTTATAATCGATTTTCCCTCCCCAGGAACTGTTCCATTGATGAATTTAGCCAGAGGCTTTTGCGTCCTTCAAAATTGCACAGGTTTCAATATCGAGGTAAGAAGACACTATTGACAATGGTTGAGCAGATGCCGCCAGAGCAAGTGGGAAGATCGATAAAGTTAGCTTTGGAGAGAATTACCAGACTGTCGGATCAGCAGTTGAGCGAGCTGGCTGAACATATGCACCAGCCAGAGCTTCGTGAGGTAATGTATCAAGTCCTCAAGTTCAAACGCTCTCAGGCAGAAGCCCTGTTGAACCTGAGATCCTGGCCTGTGAAACCAGGAGCTGGTGGGGGCTCATCAGTGCTTTAAATGGTCATCAATGTCGCTGGTCATCAGATCATCGAAAGCAGGGTTTCCGGGTATCGAACGCTCTTCATTCGCCCAGGCTCCAAGATCAATCAGCTTGCATCGTTGAGAGCAGAAGGGTCGAAACCCGTTTTCTTTCTTCCATTCTACTTTTTTGCCGCATTTCGGGCACTTCACAGTTGTTGGCATTGAATTACTAAACCAGAAGGTGGAGTGGCCTCCTGCTGGAAGCCACAGGGAATTACTGTTTGTTCCCGGGAGGTTGGGGAGCAACCGGGGTCTGCGCTTTCTGCTTTTCAATACCTGAATCACCCAGCAGGCCAAAGGTCACGGTATAAAGCAGCGAGGGATCGACATCACCGAAGGACTGGTAGCCGATGAATTCACCCTGTTCATTGAGTAGATTCGAATTCGGGAAATTCAGCTTTAAGACCTCAAGGGTTTCATTCGCGGGCTCTATCAGGCCCAGTCGCTGATAACCTTCCACCATGATACCCAGTGCGGGTTCTACCGCCGGGGTCTTCTGCATATTTTCAACAACATACTTGCCACGGTTCACAGCCGCTACATAGGCTTTGCGTTTCAGGTAGTAATTGGCTGCATGAATCTCATAATCAGCCAGACGATTTCTCAGGGCTACCATCCGCTGACGGGCATCTGGTGCGTATTTGCTGTCCGGGTAGCGCGTCAGCAATTCACGAAACTCATTGAAGGATTGGCGAGCCTGACCAGGATCACGCTTTGTGTTGTCTAATGGCAGGTAGCGCTCGATGAGACCCATGGAGGCCGTGTTAGAAGCCAGACCTTTCATATAATAGGCATAGTCTGCATTGGGGTGCTGCGGGTGCAGGCGAAGGAAACGATCCGCTGCTGCTCTGGCGGCTTCAGGCTCTACATTCATGAAATAGGCATAAACCAGGTCCAGCTGAGCCTGTTCTGCAAAAGAGCCGAAGGGGTAGCGTGACTCCAGTGTCCGCAGATACTCTACAGCCTTTGTATAACTCTGGTTATTCAGGGACTGGTTGGCCATCTGGTAGAGTTCGGCCTCAGTCAGGGATTCCGGAAGCGTCTTTTTTTCGGGGCTTGATGAGCATCCTGCCAGAACCACCGCAGCAAGGATCAGAAATATCAGGCGCGAATATGTGGTTTTCAGTATTGTCATGGTATTTACAGTTTCCGTACTCCGGCATGATTGTGAGGAAATAGGGTGTACAGGCCTCCCCTGAACTTATAACAGGGAGGCAGGCCGATAAAGTTTTGAGCATAGCTCAGCCAGACCTGATGATGTGATAAACTACCCGCCTTTGATCAACTAATTTAAACACAGTCCGCTGTAAAACGAAAAGAAACTGGTTCTATTAATAATCATTCAACTGCTTTCGGGAGGTTGGAAATTTTTATTAACCTGTTCCGGTGCAGCATCTGGCCTTCGGCGGCTGAGATTTTTTGTCCGGGAGCAGGGTCGGGAATAATGCCCGCTCAGGCTCCTGTTACTTGAGAAGTAGTTAATGAGTGAGCGGATCAATCAGCAGGTCGTCGTACCTGATGAACTTGGGAGCAAGAGACTGGACCAGATTGCAGCCAGCTGCTTTCCGGACTTTTCCAGGGCACGCCTTCAGGAGTGGATCAAGAATGGCGATCTGCGAGTGGATGGCCAGAAGAAAAAGCCTAAAGACAAGCTGGTCGGTGGCGAGAAGCTGACTCTCAGCGTTGAAGTCGATGATGAAGAACGTTGGGAACCTGAAGATATTCCATTGAAAATCATTTACGAAGATGATGTCATCCTGGTCATTAATAAACCGGTGGGACTGGTAGTTCATCCTGCGGCAGGAAATTACTCAGGTACCTTGTTGAATGGCTTGTTATATCATTATCCGGAGATAGCCTCTGTACCCAGGGCCGGAATCGTGCACCGTCTGGATAAAGATACTTCAGGACTGATGGTGGTAGCCAAAACTCTGGCCGCTCATACCGATCTGGTGGCTCAGCTTCAGGACCGAAGTGTCAGTCGAGAGTATGAGGCCGTGACTCAAGGTGTTATGACGGCGGGCGGGACGGTTAATGAACCCATTGCCCGTCACCCGACCCATCGTCTTCGTATGGCGGTGGTGCCCGGTGGCAAAGCCTCTGTAACTCATTACCGGGTTCTGAAGAAGTTTAATGCTCATACCCATGTCCGCTGTAAACTGGAAACGGGCAGAACTCACCAGATCAGAGTGCATATGAGCTATATTCGCTTCCCGCTGGTAGGGGATGATCTGTATGCTGGCCGTCTGAGAATTCCCAAGGGGTGTTCTGCCATCCTGGAAGAGACTCTGAGGAGCTTCAAACATCAGGCGCTTCACGCCAGAAAGCTGGGTCTTATGCACCCGGTGTCCGATGACTACATGGAGTGGGAAGCGCCCTTACCGGATGACTTTTCAGCGCTTCTGGAAGTATTAAAAGAAGATGTTAAAGAGTCCTGAGCAGGATTTGCTGTTTTATGAGTGAACTCATGCTCCCAGGGCGTTGCAATAGAGAGAACTGAACATGTCTGAAGATCGTTACCTGCTCCCGGACTGGTCTGCGCCAGAAGGTGTCAGGGCTTTTGTCACCCTCAGAACCGGCGGGTACAGTCAGGGAGCTTTCAGCAGCTTCAATCTGGGGCTGCGGTCTGGTGATGATCCTGATGTGGTAGCAAAAAACAGAGCATTGCTCGACGACCATTATCAATGGCGGTACAGGCCGCAGTGGCTCAAACAGGTTCATGGTACTGATGTAATAACGGCCCAGCCGGATAACTCAGAAAGAGAAGGTGATGCGGTTTGGACAGATAAGCAGGGGTTGCCCTGTGTCGTCTTAACTGCAGATTGTCTTCCGGTTATTTTTTGCAACTCGTCCGGCACCCGTGTTGCCGTTTCTCACGCCGGTTGGAAAGGGCTTCAGGCTGGTGTACTGGAAGCCACAGTTAAAGCTATGGGCGATGAGCCTGGCCAGGTGATGGCCTGGTTGGGTCCAGCTATCAGTCAGTCTCATTTTGAAGTGGGACCTGAAGTTCGCGACGCTTTCCTGAATTCTGATCCGCAAATGGAAACGGCTTTTATTCCCGGTCAGGGTGATCGCTGGTATGGGGATCTCTATGAACTGGCAAGGCTTCGGTTACATAAATTGGGTGTAACAGAAGTCAGTGGCGGCAATTTCTGTACTTATAAGGAAAATGACCGTTGGTTCTCTTACCGAAGGGATGGCGTCCAGTCTGGACGTTTAGCCACAGCGGTCTGGATTGAATAAGCAGGAAGAGCTCTCAATGAGAGTTCTTCCTGTCATTGACAGCTAGCTGTAATAGCGCTGCCTCAGTCCTTCAAATAAATTGGCCAGATCAGGCGCTGGTGCAGGTGACTCTGCGGGAGCGCTTTCTGACCAGGATCTGTGGATATGATTGGCATCATCATTCTGCTTATAAACTCTCTTCAGGTAGTGGTTGTAGTTTCTGCTGGCAACAGTGTCTACATGATACCAGTGGGCTTTCGTTCGACTATGAGTGATATCCAGCAGCACATAGCCTTTCTCGCTCTGGTTGGTCCATTTAAGGTTTGGCAGAGCACCGTCAAGGGCCGCTGACGCTATTTTGGCAAGACCCGTCTTTTCAGAAAATCCGGATGTAACTGCGGGGGTTCCAAATTCTCCACCCAGTGCGCCAAAACCTGAAATCCGTCCGTAGTGAGGGAAGCGCGGTTCAGGTGCCAGATCAAATGCCCACGAGCTGTGAGTATCACCGGTCAGTACCATCAAGTTATTAATGCCCTGATTTTGAATATGATCAAACAGACGCTGTCGGGATGCCTGATAACCATCCCATTGATCCATAAGGATAGGAAGGTCCGGATTGAGAGTGAGCTGTGACATCATGACCTGCTGTCCCAGTGCCCGCCAGCGAACCCCTTCATTCATGGATTGACTTAAGCCATTATGCAACCATTGTTCCTGATCTGCTCCCAACAGGCTTCTTGATGGATCTTTAGCGGCTTTGGCATTCAATGGCAGAGCCTGCCGGTCTCTGCCAGTCAGTCGGGTATCCAGCATAAAGAGATCCATCAGGTCACCAAAGCGGAACCTTCGATAAATGGTTCTTTGTCCAAACTGGTCAACAATACCACTCTCTCTGATAGGCATCCATTCAAAGTAAGCCTGAATTGAATCATTGCGGCGTGATTCCCAGGCTCCTTCACCCAGGTTATGGTTTTGAGCTCCACCTTGCCATGAGTCATTGGCGGATTCATGATCGTCCCAGACGCAGATGAAAGGATGCTGACGGTGAACTTCCTGCAAATCCGGATCGGATCGATACTGGGCGTAGCGTTGTCGGTAGTCCTGAAGTACTGTTATTTCTTTCGCAGGAATCGGGTTCCGGCCAAGGCCGTTGTTTGTCCCATAACCACCAGGACCATACTCATAGATGTAGTCTCCAAGGTGCAGTACGGCATCCAAATCAGGTCTTCGGGCTATTTCCCGGTAGACGTTAAAGTAGCCCGCCGGGTAGTTGGAGCAGGAGCAGAATGCCAGTCGCAGACTGTTCAGGTGGCCTTCTGGCAAGGTTCGTGTTCTGGCCACCGGCGAAGGTTTTCCATTGGAAAAGAATCGGTAGTAGTAAACAGTGCCAGACACCAGACTGTCTGCATCAACCTTAACGGTGTAGTCAACATGTGGTCCGGTAACGCCTTCGCCGGACCGGACTATCTGGTTCATCTGCGGGTCAAGGGCCATTGCCCAGGAATAGGGAACGATAGCCTGTTGAAAGTCCGGGTCTGCATCGGGTGTGATCCGGGTCCAGAGGATCACTCTATCAGCCAGAGGATCGCCACTGGCTACTCCGTGCTGAAAAGGTTGGTGGCTGCTCGCAAACGTCTTGAGCAACGGCAATGTAGCAATCCCCAGGGCGGCTCCCTGAAAGAAACGTCTTCTTGTTATAGCCATATTCAATCCATGACAGGTGTTTTTTAAAATTGTCATGGCAGGATAAAAGCGCAATGTGTCAGTATGAAGAAGGTTTGTTGACAAAGTCTGAGAAAGAGCAAAAATCAAAATGGGTTGTTAATCAAAAACCAAAGCCGTTGATCTGATCTGTTGTCGAATGTCTGTTTCGAGTGATTCATGGCTGACGAGATTTCGAAGCAGGGCTGGCTTAAAAAATGAAACTCACTGCGATCTGCATTGGTAAAACAAAGCGTCATAAAATACGTGGCCACGATGTCACAACGGCTTACCTGAAGTCTGAAGTGCGGGGTTCGGTAAAGGTTCATGCCAGTGGTATTGAGGGCAATGAGGTGGCAGTTCATAACGATCACATCTACGCCGTTTCAACAACCACTTATGATTACTGGAAAGATCGTCTGGGTGGCAACGATGAAGACTGGCCAAAGGGTCGTTTTGCCGAAAATCTTATCATAGACGGACTGGACGAGGTCGCCCCCAGCCGACCCAGAAGTGCCTACATGCACGAGACTCTGGCGGTCGGAGACAGCTTGCGCGTGTCATCTCCCCTGGGTCAGTTTACCCTTGCTCGTGGCAACCCAAAACCTGTCGTTTTGTTTGCGGGCGGGATTGGCTTGACCCCGCTTCTGGCCATGCTGAAAGCACACACTTCTGTCAAAAACTACCCACCTGTATTTTTCTTTCACGCCGTTCAGGATGGCCTTCATCATGCTCTGCTGTTCAAGACCCGGTTCTGAAAAGGTCACAATCACGCTGCCCTTGAACACAGACAATGGTTTTGATCCTGTTGAAGACTGATGGCAACCTGTCTCGACGTCCAGCTATACCGGTTTGGGTTCAGCGATAGAGCTCTTGATATTTTTTAATTATTCCTGATCGATAGTCAACCGAGTATACCCTGAACTTATCTGAAGAGGTGCTGTAGGCGGCCTCTGGACAATAGGAAAAGCCTGCCAGTGCGCCATCCTGGTCAAATATTGCAACAGTGTTATTGAAGTACCAGTGCCGCAAACTTGCAGGCAGGTGATTGTTCAGGGAGAGTATGTAGGATTGTCTGGTGATGTTAGGTTTTAACCAACGCTTTTGCCATTGCCAGTGAACATCATTCCAGTCTCCGGTCATTGCAAGACACTTCCAGAGAGGCGTCCACCAGATTGGGGTTGCCTGTTTGGAAACTTTGGCAATGCTTTTATTTTCCGGGTGCTCTTCTAAAATGATCGTTACTATCTGTTTCTCATCAATGTTTTTTTTTAGGCTTCTACCTGATTGCCAGTCATGTTGATTGAAACCTTCCCAATAACTGAGTTCCTGCGGGCTTCTGTAGATGGTGTAATTGCCAAATCCACCGTGTTTTGCGCAAGGAACTGAAGTGGTGACCTCTTTCTCTCCTGTTACAACGCCAAGACAAAAGCCGGTCGAAGAAAAGCCATCGTAAATGACAACGAGACTATCTTCCGGGTTGGGGGAGGTTGCCATTGCCTGAAAAGAAAGGGCGAATAGAAATGAAGATGTCAGAAAAAACCTTGCATACAACGGATTAGATGGGACTGGCTGACGTTCTTTATTGTTTGGGTTCCATAACTTTTTCATAATATTGAAGACTATCTCGGATTAAATCAAAACCTCTCAATCTAGCAGACATCAGGATATTAGCCAGTTCACGGGGGGCAGGAAAGCCAGCTCTTGAAAAGATCGATTCTGCCGCAATATAGGATTACAGAAGCAGCCCTATCGGCAAGTAATAAAACGCGGGAGAACTCACTATGCGAGCAGACAGACTGACCAGTAAGCTGCAGTCCGCATTGTCAGATGCTCAGTCACTGGCTGTGGGTAAGGATCACAATCAGATAGAACCTGTCCACCTGTTAATGGCGCTGCTTAATCAGCGGGGTGGTTCTATCAAGCCTCTTTTGAGTCAAGTGGGCTTTAATTTGCAGCAGCTGGCTGATGAGCTCGAGAAGCTGCTTGATCAGGTTTCAGTCATTAATAATCCAACCGGCGATATTCAACCGTCACAGGAAACCATTCGCTTGCTTAATCTGGCCGATAAACAGGCTCAGAAAAGGGGGGATCAGTTTATTTCCAGCGAAACTGTCCTTCTGGTGATGATGGACGGGAGTTCGTCAGTTTCCCGTGTCCTGAAAGGGCAGGGGGTGAGTCAGCAGGCTCTGGAAAATGCCATCAACAATCTCAGGGGAGGCGAATCCGTCAATGATCCCAATGCTGAAGATAATCGCAATGCTCTGGCCACCTACACCATTGATCTAACTGAGCGTGCTGAAGCAGGCAAGCTGGACCCTGTCATTGGCCGGGACGATGAGATAAGACGCATTGTTCAGGTGCTGCAACGCCGTACCAAAAATAATCCGGTGATTATTGGCGAGCCCGGTATTGGTAAAACTGCCATTGTGGAAGGGCTGGCTCAAAGAATTATCAATGGTGAAGTGCCTGACGGTATCAAGGGTAAAAGGCTTTTGTCGCTTGATATGGGGTCGTTGATTGCCGGGGCCAAATTCAGGGGTGAATTCGAGGAGCGCCTGAAGTCGGTACTCAATGAGCTGTCCAAACAGGAAGGGCAGATCATCCTGTTTATTGATGAGCTCCACACTATGGTAGGTGCCGGTAAGGCAGAAGGTGCCATGGACGCCGGTAATATGCTTAAACCCGCTCTGGCCCGGGGTGAACTCCATTGTGTTGGAGCGACGACACTGGATGAATACCGGCAATATATCGAAAAAGACGCAGCGCTGGAGCGTCGATTCCAGAAAGTACTGGTGGATGAGCCTACAGAAGAAGACACTATTGCTATCTTGCGTGGTCTGAAAGAGCGTTATGAGGCCCACCACGGTGTTGACATTACCGACCCGGCCATTGTCGCTGCCGTAAAACTCTCCCAGCGCTACATCACTGACAGGCAACTGCCCGATAAGGCCATCGATCTGATTGATGAGTCAGCCAGTCGTATACGGATGGAGATGGATTCCAAGCCAGAAGAAATGGATCGCCTGGAGCGTCGTCTGATTCAACTGAAAATCGAACGGGAAGCACTTAAAAAAGAAGACGACAACGCATCCAAAGAGAGGCTGGTACTCTTGGATACAGAAGTGGGCCGCCTTGAGAGAGAGTACTCAGACCTTGAAGACATTTGGAAGGCCGAGAAAGTCGTCCTTCAGGGGTCTCAGAAGTTACGGGAGGAGCGTGAGCAATTACTCATTGCCCTGGAAGCTGCACAGCGTTCTGGTGATCTCGCCAAAATGTCAGAAATTCAGTATGGCCAGCTTCCCGAGCTGGAAAAGAAGCTGGCTGAAGCGGATGCTGCCAAGTCAGGTGGAGAAACCAAGCTGCTTCGCAACCGGGTCACGGATGAAGAAATTGCTGAAGTGGTCTCTCGCTGGACTGGAATACCTGTTTCCAAAATGCTGGAAGGTGAGCGTGAAAAGCTCTTGAAGATGGAAGACGCACTTCATGGTCGTGTAATTGGTCAAGACGAAGCAGTAGTTGCTGTTTCTAACGCTGTACGCCGCTCAAGAGCAGGCCTGGCCGATCCCAACCGACCTAATGGCTCCTTCATGTTTCTTGGGCCAACCGGTGTGGGTAAGACAGAACTTTGCAAAGCGCTGGCGGCATTTCTGTTTGATACAGAAGACGCTATTGTTCGCATCGATATGTCCGAGTTTATGGAAAAACACTCTGTTGCCCGCCTGCTGGGAGCGCCTCCCGGCTACGTGGGGTATGAAGAAGGGGGTTATCTGACAGAGGCTGTTCGCCGTAAACCCTATTCGGTGGTGTTGATGGATGAAGTAGAAAAGGCTCACCCGGACGTTTTCAATATTCTCTTGCAGGTATTGGAGGATGGTCGTTTAACTGATGGCCAGGGAAGAACGGTAGACTTTAAAAATACTGTGATTGTCATGACTTCCAACCTCGGCTCTGATGTTATTCAGACCATGCAGGGTGAAGATTTTGAAGCATTGAAATCAACGCTTATAGATGTAGTGGGAGCTCACTTCAGGCCTGAATTTGTCAACCGTGTCGATGAGCTGGTGGTCTTTCATCCCCTGACAGAGAGGCAGATAGAAGGCATTGCGGCTATTCAGTTAAGCCGACTGAACAAACGTCTTGCGGAAAATAGTCTGTCCCTGGAAGTTTCTGATGAAGCAATGAAAAAACTGGCTGAAGTGGGCTTTGATCCTGTGTACGGAGCCCGTCCGTTGAAACGGGCCATACAGCGCAGTATCGAGAATCCTCTGGCAGAATCCATACTGTCAGGTCAGTACTCTCCCGGTGATGTCATCAAGGCAATACTTACAGAGGGTGAGATTACGTTTGAGTAATGCTCTTCAGTCGAGGCCGCTATCCAGCGGCTTCCTTTTTTTGTTATTCCTTCAGGGTTAACCCCTCTGCGTGTAGCAGTCTGGGGATAGTTAGCTCATTAACTTTCGTAGATGCGCCTATTGCCATAAAGTGAGACAAGTGTGCATAATTACAGGGGCTAAGCCACCTGTTTTGTCTGTTCATCACTGTGTCATGAAATAGCATCAGGATACAGATAAAACGTACTCTCTTATGAGGTATACATGTATCCCGTTGTTGTCTCAGACCTTGATGGTACCCTTCTTAATGACCAGCACCAGCTGGCACCTCGCACCAAAGAAGTTATTCGTCGTTTAAGCAATCAGGGAATCCGTTTTGTTTTTGCCACGGGCAGACATTACCTGGATGTTGAAGAGATAAGAGCACAGCTGGACATCGATATGTTCACCATTACTTCTAATGGCGCACGAGCACACAACCCCAAGGGAGAGACGATTGTCAGTCATGATCTTAATCCCAGGTTTATTCAGCCCTTAATTGCGCTTGGCCGTCAATACAGTGATACCGTTTTTTTGAGTGTGTACAGCGAAGATAAGTGGTATGTCGAGCAGCATCATGAAAGCTTGTTGGAGTTTCATAAAGACACAGGCTTCAGCTACACTGTGCAGGATCTGGATACGATTCCTGTCGACAAGATTATCAAAGTGTTCTTTGTAGCCAAAAAGCATGATGAGTTGCTTGATCTTGAGCGGGATATTCATGAAACCTTTGGTGACTCGGTGAATATGGCTTTCTCTCTGGATACCTGCCTTGAAATCATGGCGCCAGCGGTGAGCAAAGGTGCAGCTCTGGAAGAAGTCATGAAACTCAAAGGTCTGGAGCCCAAAGACGCAGTAGCTTTTGGTGACGGCATGAACGACGTTGAGATGTTACAGGTGGTAGGCAAAGGACTGGTTATGGGGAATGCGACAGAGCGTTTGAAAGCGAAACTGCCTGATCATCAGGTGATTGGCCAATGCAATGATGATGCTGTGGCTCAATACCTCGAAAATCATTACCTGAATTGAGTTGCGAACAAGCTCACCGGTGTCCCGGTGAGCATTAATCAATGCCTTTACGAAATTCTTTCGAAACAGCCAAAAAGCACTGAAAATCATTATCAAAAGTCATGTTTTGGCTAGCTCTGACTGGAATCTCAAGTTCCACTTGTGATATTGCGGTAAATGCTCAAATTGTGTTCATTTCTAACGCGAGCAAATTTCTCGAACGATTTAAATATCCCGGAGTCAGGTAAATCTGAGTTTCTTGTCTAGAATAATTTCTTCATTTCTATTTCAAGCTCAGGTATCTCATGACTTTTGTTTTTATTGTGCCTATCTTGCTTTTGTCGTGTAGTAGTCAGGCTTCAGTTCCTCTCGCTTCATCTTTCGTTTCCGGCGACAGTGTCGAAGCAATTCTTGCTTCTTTCTTACCTGATCCCATTCGTCTACCAAAATCTGACGTTGCCCAGCTGTTGCTGTTACAAAAGGGTAAAAAAGGCTCGATAATCAGTTTGCCTGTCTCTGAAAGGGATCGGCTGCAGCCGAATAAAGGTACAACGTTTACTGGCTATCCATTCGAATTAAACCGTTATGGCAATGAAAACAAGGAACAGTCTAAAACCGGGGGTAAATCTCCGCCACCGCAGCAAGAGCAACAAAGCAAAAAGCAAAGCGAGAAAGGGCAGGGCGGTTCTGGCTCTTCTGGCTCATCAGGCTCTGGTGCCGCATCAGCATCAGCTTCCGGTAACGATGAGAGTCATGCCAGGCATCTTGAAAAACTGAAAGAAATCCTCAAAGCCGCTGAAAAGTCATTGAAAACAATGGATCAGAAAAAAAATATTGATGAGTTTCATGCAGAATTGAAAAGATTGTATGCGGAATCCCCCGATATTTTGAAGGAGAAGGGCTCCCTGGAGAGTGGTGAACACCGTTGGAAAGCGATTTTGAGGTTGCTTAAGCTTCATTTTCCCAACAAGATGGAAAAAGGTGAAATGTCACACGTTTTACTTGAATATCCTGGTCTAGCGAGCCTGCCAGAAGAAGTGATCAGATTTTTTGCCAGACAGAAGCTGACAGAACCTGCATTAGCTGAAAGTTTGCCCAAACAGTTGTTAGTTGACAGCATTGTGGATGCTGCCAGCCCGTCAATCCTGAGGTATATACAAGCTCATCTGGGCTACCCCTATTGTCTTCAGCAGCTGATTGGGCTATTTATAACCCAGCTGTCTTTAGTGGCAACGGGTGAATCTAAAGAGTTTATTTTTCAGGATCATACAGGGGGGCAAGTTAGTGTTTTTTCTATCCGGAAAAATGCTAAAGGACGTTATCGTGTTTTTGTCGTTGATGGTTTAAGTGTTGTTAAGCGTTGCTACGAAGATCAGGTCTATTCATCTCTACCACATTTTGTCATTTTCGCTTTGGCACTGGCTTTAAAATATCATGGCTTTACTGATTCCCGATTTTACTTCCTGTCTCAACGTCAGGCTGGTGACTTTGGCTCTGAATCATTCATGCTGCACGACCTGGAAACATTGTTGCAATCCCCTATGGTGACTGGTAACGGTTATTATGCGGATAAAGAACCTATTCCTAATGACAAAGTAGCCATGTTTTCGTTGCAAATAACATTTGACGAGAGTGCTGAGCAACTCGGTCGATTGCGAGTCAATGGGGAGATTAAGTATTTTACGGACACAGCAGATAAACCTGAACTTAATGCACATGACCTAAGCACCCTTATTATTATGTCGTTGCAAACCTGGGTTACAATGGGGCTGGAACCAGATTTGTTTAAATTTTATCAGTTGCGTCAGTTTCCTCAGAGGTTTGCACATCTGACCCAAGGGCAGCAGCGACTAAAGCGATTGCTTGAGAAATTCCCTGAAGAACGGCAAAAAGAGGTGGAACAGGTAGTTGATGAAACACGGGGCTTGTTGTCTGGCGATGATGGAGTCTGCAATAACAATGCTAATCTGGCTGCTACCCTGCTGTGGATGAAAATGAACATTGAGTTGCTGGAAATGAACAACCGTCCCGGGCAGGAAGAATAAACAAGATATCCGTAAGTTCACCATCATCGGTTATGATCAATTTCATAGCATGAAATTAACTCAACCTTCGTGATTTGTTCAAGTAGTTGCCATAAGCAGCTCTCACAAAAAATCCGGTACTGCTTCACCTGTCACTCAGGTGTCCAAAGTCGTCTTTTAGCTAACTCTGAGACTGGACATCTCAGATTCTGCTTGTGATAGTGGGATAAATACTCAAATTGTACTCATTTTTAACCTGAGTGAATTTTTCGAACGATTTAAATATCATGGAGTCAGCAAAATCTGAGTTTCTTTTCTAGAATGATCCTTTTATCTTTACTTGAAGCTCCGGTATTTTATGACTATCGTCTTTATTCTGCCTGTCCTGCTTTTGTCGTGTAGTAGTCAGGCTTCAGTTCCTCTCACGTCATCATTCGTTTCCGGCGACCGTGTCGATGCAATTCTTTCTTCTTTCTTACCTGATCCCATTCGTCTACCAAAATCTAACGTTGCTACTCTGTTGCTGTTAAAAAAGAGTAAAAAAGGCTCAATAATCAGTTTGCCTGTCTCTGAAAGGGATGGGTTGCAGCCGAATAAAGGTACGACGTTTACTGGCTATCCATTCCAATTAAACCGTTATGGCAACGAAAACAAGGAACAGTCTAAAACCGACGGTAAATCTTCGCCACCGCAGCAAAAGCAACAAAGCAAAAAGCAAAGCGATAAAGGGCAGGGCTCTTCTGGCTCCTCAGGCTCCGGTGCTGCATCAGCATCAGCATCAGCTTCCGGTAACGATGAGAGTCGTGCCAGGCATCTTGAAAAACTGAAAGAAATCCTCAAAGCCGCTGAAAAGTCATTGAAAACAATGGATCAGAAAAAAAATATTGATGGCTTTATTGCAGAATTGAAAAGATTGTATTCGGCATCCCCTGATCTTCTCGAGGAAAAGGGGTCACTGGTGAGCAGGAAATACAGCTGGAAAGCGATTCTGAGGTTGCTTAAGCATCATTTTTCCGACAAGCTGGAAGAAGGTGAAATGTCGCACGTTTTACTCGAATATCCCGATATTGAGGGCCAGCCAGAAGAATTAATCAGATTACTTGCCAGAGAAGTGCTCCCGGAAACTGAATTACCTCAGGAGGTGCCCAAAGAGACGTTAGTTCACTTCATTGTGAATTCTGTCAATCCGATAACTCTATGGTATATGCAAACTCATCTGGGCCATCCTCAGTGTCTTCAACAGCTGCTTAGGTTATTTATAACCCAGCTACCGCTAATGGCAAAAGGTGAATCTAAAAAGTTTATTTTTCAGGACCATACGAGTCACATTAACGTTTTTTTTATCCGGAAAAATGCTAAAGGGCGTTATCGTGTTTTTGTCGTTGATAGTTTAAGTGTTTTTAAGCGCTACGACGAAGGTCAAATTTATTCGCCCCTGGCACATTTTGTCACTTCAGTTTTGGCACTGGCGTTAAAATATCATGGCTTTACTGATTCCCGGTTTTACTTCCTGCCTGAACGTCAAGGTCCTAACCTTGGCAGTGAGTCATTCATGTTGCACGACCTGAAAACGTTGTTGGAATTCCCCATGTTGGCTGGTAACGGTTATTATTCGGACAAAGAACCTCTTACTAATGACAATATGTTCAGGTTTTTTTTGAACATAACGTATGATCCGGAAGGTGAGCAACTCGGTCGATTGCGAATCAATGGGGAGATTAAGTCATTTACGGACACAGCAGATAAACCTGCAATTGCTACACATGACCTGAACACCCTTATTCTTATGTCGCTCCATACCTGGACTACAACGGGTCTGGAACCAGATTTGTTTAAATTTTATCAGTTGCTTCAGTTTCCCCAGAGGTTTGCACATCTGACCCAAGGGCAGGAGCGACTGAAGCGATTGCTTGAGAAATTCCCTGAAGAACGACAAAAAGAGGTTGACCAGGTAGTTGATGAAACACGGGGCTTGTTGTCCGTCAGAGGTGGAATCTGCAATAACAACACTAATCTGGCCGCTATTCTGCTGTGGATGAAAATGAATATTGAGTTACTGGATATGAACCCTCCTGGGCAGGAAAAATAAAAAAGATTTCAGGAAATTCGCCATCAATGGCAATGATCAATTTTATACCATGAAATTAACTCAGCCTTGATGACTTGTTTGAGCGGTTGCCATAATCAACCCTCTCAAAAAATCCGGTAACGCTTCACCTGCCACTCAGGTGTCCAAAGTCGTCTTTTAGCTAACTCTGAGACTGGACATCTCAGATTCCGCTGGTGATAGTGGGGTAAATACTCAAATTG
Source organism: Endozoicomonas sp. ALC020 (assembly GCF_049275935.1). NCBI lineage: Bacteria > Pseudomonadati > Pseudomonadota > Gammaproteobacteria > Oceanospirillales > Endozoicomonadaceae > Endozoicomonas > Endozoicomonas sp. ALC020. The sequence continues at coordinate 6,550,491 of NZ_CP184830.1, read as the reverse complement.
TACTCATTTTTAACCTGAATGAATTTCTCGAACGATTTAAATATCATGGAGTCTGCAAAATCTGAGTTTCTTTTCTAGAATGATCTTTTTATCTTTTCTTGAAGCTCCGGTATTTTATGACTATCGTTTTTATTCTGCCTGTCCTGCTTTTGTCGTGTAGTAGTCAGGCTTCAGTTCCTCTCACTTCATCATTCGTTTCCGGCTACAGCATCGATGCAATTCTTTCTTCTTTCTTGCCTCCCATTCGTCTACCAAAATCTAACGTTGCCCCGCTGTTGCTGTTACATAAGAGGAAAAAAGGTTCGATAATCAGTTTGCCTATCTCAGAAAGGGGTTGGCTGCAGCCGAATAAAGGTACGACGTTTACTGGCTATCCATTCCAATTAAACCGTTATGGCAACGAAAACAAGGAACAGTCTAAAACCGACGGTAAATCTCCACCACCGCAGCAAGAGCAACAAAGCAAAAAGCAAAGTGATAAAGGGCAAGGCAGTTCTGGCTCTTCAGGTTCCTCAGGCTCTGGTGCTGTATCAGCATCGGCTTCCGGTAACGATGAGGGTCATGTCAGGCATCTTGAAAAACTGAAAGAAATACTCAAGGCTGCTGAAAAGTCATTGAAAACAATGGATCAGAAAAAAAATATTGATGACTTTAATGCAGAATTGGAAAGACTGTATGCCAAATCCCCCAATCTTTTGAAGGAGAAGGGTTCCCTGGAGAGCGCTGGATACCGTTGGAAAGCGATTCTGAGTCTGCTTAAGCATCATTTTCCGGGGAAGCTGGAAAAAGGTGAAATGCTACACGTTTTAATTGAATACCCCAAGCTAGAAAGCCTGCCAGAAAATTTAATCAGATTATTTGCCGGACGTGCGTTTCCGCAGCTTGTTTTACCTGAAGGGATGCCCAAAGAGTTATTAATTGACACGATTCTGGATGTTGCTAGCCCGTTAACTCTGAAGCTTATGCAAACTTACATTGGCTTCCCTCAGTGTCTTCACCAACTGGTTGGGTTGTTTATAACCCAGCTGCCATTGATGGCAATAGGTGAGACTAAAAACTTTATTTTTCAGGAGCAAACAGGCCATGTTAACGTTTTTTCTATTCGAAAAAATACTGAAGGGCGTCATCGCGTTTTTGTGGTTGATAGTTTAAGTGTTTTTAAGCGTTACTACGAAGATCAAGTTTATTCGAACTTGGCGCATTTTGTCACTTTAGCTTTAACACTGGCGTTAAAATATCATGGTTTTACTGACTCCCGGTTTTATTTCCTGCCTGAGCGTCAGGCGAGTGGCTTTGGCTGTGAGTCATTCATGCTACACGATCTCGCAACATTGTTGGAAGCCCCCATGTTAGCTGGTAACGGTTATTATGCGGACAAAGCCCCCCTTAGTAATGACAATATGGTGAAGTTTTTTTTGCAAATAATGTATCAGGTGGATGCCGAACAACTTGGTCGATTGCGACTCAATGGGGAGATTAAATATTTTACAGACGCAGCAGATAAACCGGCATTTGATACCCATGACCTGAACATCCTTATTATTATGGCGCTCCGGGCTTGGGAGGTGTCTGGGCTGGAACCGGATTTGTTTAAATTTTATCAGTTGCTTCAGTTTCCCCAGAGGTTTGCACACCTGACCCAAGGGCAGCAGCGTCTAAAACGGTTGCTTGAGAAATTCCCTGAAGAACGACAAAAAGAGGTGGACCAGGTAGTTGATGCAACACGGGGCTTGTTGTCCGGCAATGGGGGAGTCTGCAATAGCAACATTAACCTGGCTGCTACTCTGCTGTGGATGAAAATGAATATTGAGTTGCTGGAAATCAACCAGCCCGGGCAGGAAGAGTAAACGGAATATCCGGAATTTCGCCATCAACGACTATTCACATCATGAGATTAACTCAGCCCTGATAATTTGGTCGAGTGGTTGCCATAAGCCACTCTCTCAAAATTCCGGAAACGATTTATAAGCCTCTTTATAACCAGCCGCCCAGATCCTTCCAGCGGTTGACGATAGAGCAAAATAGCTCGGCAGTTTTCTCTGTGTCATAACGGGCAGAGTGGGCTTCACCCTTGTCGAAATGAATCTCTGCGGCCTCGCAGGCTCTGGCCAGCACGGTCTGCCCGTATGCCAGTCCGGACAGGGTGGCTGTATCAAAGCAGGAGAAGGGATGAAAAGGGTTGCGTTTGATATCACAGCGCTCTGCTGCGGCCATCAGAAAGCTAAGGTCAAATGATGCATTATGACCCACCAGCACTGCCCGGTTACAACCCTGTTTTTTAACTTCCTTGCGCACTGTTTTGAAGATACCGTTCAGTGCCTGCTCTTCTTCTGTGGCAATGCGAAGCGGGTGGAAGGGATCAATACCGATAAACTCTATCGCCGCCTGTTCAATATTGGCGCCTTCAAATGGTTTGATATGGAAAGACTGAGGCTTACCGGGGTGCACATAGCCGCTTTCATCCATTTCAATGACCACAGCTGCAATTTCCAGCAGGGCATCGGTGGCGGAATTGAAACCTCCGGTTTCTACATCCACCACAACAGGCAAAAAACCACGAAAGCGGTTGGCCATCAAATGGCTATCATCGACCACGGAATCTCCTTAATTCATTCAGAGTCAGTGGAAAGTCAGCCTTCTGAGGGCTGACTTTCCGGTCTTCAGTGTTAGTCCTGGGTTTGTAAACGCCAGTTCAGGGTTTCGCCTGCACGCAGAGGAATCACCTGATTGTCGCCCAGGGGGATAGACTCTGGCAATTGCCATTCTTCTTTAATCAGGGTTACAGAAGCCTGGTTTCTGGGTAGACCGTAAAAATCCGGACCAAAGTGGCTGGCAAATCCTTCCAGTTTATCCAGTGCATTCATGCTCTCAAAGGCTTCAGCATACAATTCCAGAGCTGCCGGTGCGGTATAGCAACCTGCACAGCCACAGGAGGTTTCTTTTGCATCTACCGTATGAGGTGCAGAGTCGGTGCCAAGGAAAAATTTCGGATTGCCACTGGTTGCGGCTTCCAGTAAGGCCTGCTGGTGGCTATTACGCTTCAGGATTGGCAGGCAGTAATAATGGGGGCGAATGCCTCCTGCCAGCATATCGTTGCGATTGTAAAGCAGGTGGTGTGCAGTAATCGTGGCGGCGACATTGCTGTGGCTGCTTTTGACAAATTCGACCGCATCAGCGGTGGTGATGTGTTCCATGACCACTTTCAGGTCAGGGTGCCGAAGAGTAATGTCTCGCAGGTAACGATCAATGAAAACTTTTTCACGATCGAAGATATCAATGTCTTTGTCAGTGACTTCAGCATGTACCAGCAGCAGCAGGCCAACCTCAGCCATGGTCTTCAGACTTTCCTCAATATTGTTGATATCAGTGACACCTGAGTCAGAGTTGGTGGTCGCTCCGGCTGGATAGAGCTTCAGAGCTTTGACATCGCCTCTGGCCTTGGCTTCACGAACCATTTCGGGGGTGGTGTTATCCGTCAGGTAAAGTGTCATCAGTGGTTCAAACTGACTACCAGCAGGCGCATGCTCAAGGATTCGGGCCTTGTAAGCGGCAGCATCATCGGCGTCCAGTACCGGTGGACGCAGATTAGGCATGACAATAGCCCGGGTAAAGTTTCTGGCTGCTGAACGCACTGTTTCAGCCAGGGCTGCGTCGTCTCTCAGGTGGATATGCCAGTCATCAGGACGTGTCAGGGAGAGCTTTTCTTTCGCTATGGGCATTTGCGTCATCTTCTGAAGAGTACCTGTTCCGGAAAAGAAAGGTTGACTGCTAAATAGCAACAGTTTAATCGTGTTTTTATCTTGAGTCCGCTAAATACAGCACGGGATGATCAAAAAAGCACGTGAATAAAATGGAGTAGATTGGAGAGTTCAGGAGACCCCCTTCACCGGGCTAGCATCGTATCTAAAATCATGCAGGCTTGGTAGTAATATTTGCCGTTCAGAGCATGCCCTTCGATCAATTTGCAGGACTTCAAAGGCGTTGATTTTCAGTTGTTTGCACATTTTCGGTCTTTATCAGTTCAGGTGAAGTGCTTTTGAGATTCCCCGGTCTGGAAAATAGGGAAGCATTCGAGAATAATGGTGTCCGCTCTGTGGCTATCGGAAGTCGGTTGGGTAATTTCCACATCGGGCTTTCAGAGTTAAGAGGTAGCCATAAAAAATGGGAATATTGAATTAATATGTAGGTTTTTTGAATAAATATTGATTTTCAATTTTGGATCATCAATACTCTTCAATCAATCAGGTTTACCGTATCGGGAATTGGGAGTGCACGGTGAAAGAGATCAAAAAAGTGGTACTGGCCTATTCGGGTGGACTGGATACCTCAGTCATTGCCAAATGGCTGGAAGATACTTATCAGTGCGAAGTTGTTACATTTACTGCGGATCTGGGTCAGGGTGAAGAAGTTGAGCCTGCCAGGGCCAAAGCAGAGGCACTGGGCATCAAAGAGATCTATATCGAAGATTTGCGTGAAGAGTTTGTTCGGGATTTTGTGTTTCCGATGTTCCGGGCCAATACCATCTATGAAGGCGAGTACCTGCTGGGTACTTCTATTGCCCGTCCTCTTATTTCCAAGCGTTTGATTGAAATTGCCAATGAGACGGGAGCCGATGCTATCTCCCACGGTGCTACCGGCAAGGGTAATGACCAGGTGCGTTTTGAACTGGGCGCTTATGCTCTGAAGCCAGGTGTACAGGTAATAGCTCCGTGGCGTGAGTGGGATCTGAATTCCCGTGAAAAACTGCTGGCCTATTGTGAAGAGCACGGTATACAGGTTGAAAAGAAGAAAGGTAAGTCTCCTTATTCTATGGATGCCAACTTGCTGCACATTTCATACGAAGGTGGCATCCTGGAAGATCCATGGGCTGAAGCCGAAGAGGATATGTGGCGCTGGAGTGTAGCTCCGGAAAATGCCCCGGATCAGCCACTGTATATTGAGCTGACCTATAAGAAAGGTGATATCGTTGCTATCGACGGTCAGGAAATGACACCCGCAAACGTTTTGACTTACCTGAACAAGGTGGGTGGAGAGAATGGTGTGGGTCGTCTGGACATCGTTGAGAATCGTTATGTCGGTATGAAGTCCCGTGGTTGCTACGAGACTCCGGGTGGAACCATCATGCTGAAAGCGCACAGGGCAATTGAGTCCATTACTCTTGATCGTGAAGTGGCACACCTGAAAGACGAACTGATGCCCAGGTATGCGAAACTGATTTACAACGGCTACTGGTGGTCTCCCGAGCGTGAGATGCTTCAGAAGATGATTGATGAAAGTCAGGGTTGCGTGAATGGTGTCGTACGTCTGAAACTCTATAAAGGTAATGTAACGGTTGTTGGTCGTCAGTCTGATGACTCCCTGTTTGATGAGAATATTGCCACCTTTGAAGATGATGCCGGTGCTTATGATCAGGCAGATGCTGAAGGCTTTATCAAGCTGAATGCATTGAGGCTGAGAATTGCTGCCAATAAGGGGCGTAATCCTGGTTAATTGAGTGAGTAAAATGTTGCTTTTTGAACTCAGTTCATTACCCGCCCCCTACTTCGGGTGTTCTAAAGCTTTCTAAAGCTTTGGTTCCCATGCTCCAGAGGCTGTCGCAAGAGTGCGAGCAAGGCTGAGATAAGGCAAAAAGTGGCAAAAAAGCGCAGTTTACAGCGAGTAAATGAGCATTTTGAGCCACTTTTTAACGCGGTATCAGCGAAGCGCGGCACTTTTGCGACAGCCTCGAAAGGGCTAGATCAGGCCGTTACTTGTGCATTTTACCTTCTGGATTGCTGAATTCATCGTTATTGAACACATCAACATGTTTGCGTTTTCGATGCATTCTTTTATGACAACAAAGTGCTTGAGCATTGTCACAGATCTTTCCGCATGGTCGCAGTTGGCCATCTTTCCCAATCATCTTTTCGTAACAGGTTTGTTGCCCGGTGTGTTCTCTTCTTTTATGATCCGACAGGGCTTTAGGATTCTTGCAGACCGTCCCGCATAGCTGAGGCTGGCCATCCTTCCTGGTCACTTTTACGTCACAGGTCTGTTGCCCGGTGTGTTTTATTTTTTTGTGATCCGTGAGGGCTCGAGAATTCCTGCAGACCGTTGCACATGGCCGCAGCCGACCATCTTCCCCGGGCACTGCTACATTACAGGTTTTTTGTCCGGTGTGATATCCGGCTTTGTGATCTGACAGGGCTTTACCGTTCTTGTAGATCCTTCCGCATGGTCGCGTCTGGCCATCCTCTCCGACCACGATTTCGGCACAGGTTTTTTGCCCGGTATGGCGTCTTCTTTTGTGTTCTGACAAGACTTGAACACTTTTACAGAGCACCCCGCATGGCTGCGGCTGGCCATCTTCCCCGACCGTGGTTACGTCACAGATTTTTTGCACGCCGTGGTTTCTTTTTTTGTGATCCCGCAGGGTGCGAGCATGTAAGCAGACCTTACCGCATGGTAGCGGCTGACCATCTTTTCCAGCCACGATCGCGTCACAGATTTTTTGCTGATAGTCGTATTTGTTTCTGTGACCCGATGAGTCTTGAGGGTTTTTGCAGACCGTCCCACAGGAATCAGGCTGGCCGTTCTCTCCGACCAGGGTTTCGCCACAGGTTTGTTGCCCGGTATGGTGACTTCTTTTGTGATCTGACAAGACTTGAACACTTTTACAGAGCGTCCCGCACGGCTGCGGCTGGCCATCTTCCCCGACCAGGGTTACGTCACAGGTTTTTTCCACGCGGTGGTATGTTCTTTTGTGTTCCCGCAGGGAGCGAGCATGTAACAAGACTCTTCCGCATGGCTGCAGCTGACCATCCTCTACGGCCACGATCGTGTCACAGATTTGTTGCCCAGAGTGGCATCTGTTTTTGTGTTCCGACAGGTCTTGAGCGTTCTTGCAGACCGTCCCGCATGGACCAGGCTGGCCATCCTCCCTGACCAGGGTCACGTCACAGGTTTTTTGCCCGGTGTGAAATTTGCTTTTGTGAGTCGACAGAGTTGGAGAGTTTTTGAAGATCTTTGCGCATGGCCGCAGATAACCATCCTCTGAGGCCACGATCTTGTTACAGATGAATTGCCTGTGGTGGTGCTTGCTTTTGTGACCCGACAGAGCCTTTTGGCAATGGGCAGTGGCTTCGAGAGCAAGGCAATCATTCTCTGGTATTGCCAGATCATCACTGACTGGTCCGGTAGATGCATTTGTATAGGCAGCCCCTGCGCTCATTGAGTCTAAAGCGAACCCATTCAGGGCGACCTCGTCCAGGGCGACCCCGTCTATAGGGTTGCAGTTATTAGCCGGGTTGACATCAATGTCATGCGCCTCTGTCTTAAATACTTTATCAGAATCAAATACTGGAGTGTCAGGGCAATTACCCAATAACCTGAAAATTGAGTTGTTTTGAGAATATGTAGTGTTTGGAGGATCAAAATAGTCCATGCAAATAAAACAGTATCCATTGACCAAATGAGAGCAAAAGCTATTTTCGGCTATCGAAACTTCTTCGATATCCAGCGTCCGTTCTGCGCGCCCCCCGGGATCGGATAATGGTCGGAATTGACAAACGCCATGACAGGGATGGATGAAACAATTTAAACCCAAAGTATGTGAGTCTTGATGAGGGCCTCGGTTACCGCCCCGATAGTCAGTATTCTGAGGGGCAATAAAAGAGCCTGCAGTGCGGGTGTTGGCTTGCGGAGCTTGCTGGTTGGACGATTCTGACGGCTGGTATTGATGTTGGTCGTGTCCGGAGCCAAACGTTACAGTAATGGCCTGATGCGGATGATCATGACTCGGCGCTTGTTGTTCTATGGCGTTAAACAGTGGTGAATCGGCGCTCCAATAGCTTTGCAAAAGCCAATCGACTAATGCAAGCACTTCTGGAGATAGCCGTGAAAAAGGGGATCTCAAGGGAGTCTTTTTGATGGTCAGGATCAGTTTGTAATCAACCAACATATGAGTGGCGAAAAGCAATGGCCAGGAAATCGACTCAATAAGGGGCGTTTTTACCCCATCACCATCGGGTCTCTGTGGTTTGTCATCGGGCGGTGAACCTGCTTCTGCATAGCCGCTTGAGTCGGTGATGTCTGATGATGAGCTGTGCCGTTCAAGCTTTATAGAGAGGCTCTGTTTTTGAAAGCCTGTATGCTGTTCAAACTCGACCAGCAAAGGTTTTGTCAGTGGTTTGGCCTGACAGATGGCAGGCAATGACAGGAACAGCAAAAATGGTGCTACAAAGAGTGGGTGTTTAATAATTCTATCCTTGCTATCCGGTTTCAGGAAGAAAAAATAGATCACCCTATGAAATAGAGTGTTGCAAAAAACCAGGTTCACATGCTCCAGCTCCGGGGCTCTGGGTTTCTCTCAAGTTGTCGATACAGGTTATTCTTTTCTACATTTCTCAAATTCACTTTTTGCAAATTGATAACCGGGAGCATCAGGAGCATAATAGAGTTCATTAAATAAGTCTTCGGTTTTAATCCTTGCTGACTCCCCAGACGTCCAGTGACCTTCAAATCTATCTTCACTGCCAGTTTGTGTTACTGTGAATAACACCTTACCCCTGTAGTAGACGAGATACCAAGTATCGCTATAGCCATCATGGATTGAGTAGTTACAATTTGAGTCAGTCACTTCCGGACCTTGTGAAATATCGGAAGGGTCAAGATGTTCAAGTAATTCAATGGCATTCCTGAATACCTGAATATCCGGGGTAGGGGATTCGACTTTATAATGCGCATCGTTTTCAATGAGAATAGTTATTAATGTATTCATGTGCTCTATGATTTCTGAAACAATGTCATCTGCTGTTGTGTTTGATTCATCAATTTCGATGTCAGGCACGGCGTTAGCAAGTGACTCAGAATACTCGTCTACTTCCTGTAACCTGTTTTTTTTCGCCTTTTGTCCTGTCGAACTTTCTGTGGAACTCAGCTTCTCTTCCTCACTACTATTGGATGCCTGTCGGAGTTTACAAACGCCATGACAGGAATCGACGTAACACTCCAAACCTAAAGTATGCTGGTCTTGTTCAGGGTCTTCTTTATCTTTGTTACATAAAGACGACAATAGTCTTTTGATAGAACCTGTAACATGGCGGGTTGCCCCTAGGGCTTGCCGACCCGATGATTCTGATGGTGGGTTTTGTTGGTTGCTTTGTTGTTTGTTTTGTCCTGGGAGCGTCATAGTGGTGATCGTAAACGGGTCATCCCGACTCAGTTGATCCATTGGGTTAAACAGCAATGAATCGGGGGTCCAATAGCTTTTTAAAAGCCAGCCGACAGCGACAAACACTTCTTCAGGTATCCATGAATAAGTTTTGCCCCTCAGGGCAGGGTTCCTGGTGTTCAGGGCCCATTCGTATGCAACCAGCACGTTAGAGGCGTAAAGCAATGGCCATGAAATAGACTCAATAAAGGTCATTGGTAGCCCGTAAACGCCAAGTTTGTGTGGTTTGTCATCAGGCGGCAAAAAAACTGCGTAGACATTTGTGTCGGGAAGGTGCTTCCGATTGTCCGGCAATGAAATAAGGCTGCGCTTAACAGAAAAGCTCTGAGTGTTCTGTTTATGCTCGACAACAAAATGTCTTGTTAACGACTCTGCCTGACAGATGGTAGACAAAGGCGAAAGCAACAACATCAGTGCAGCAAAGAACGTTTGTTTCAATGTTCGATCCATGTGTTACTGGTTTTATAGTTGGAAATTCCTGCTGTGTTGTCCATTGCAACGCTTTGGAATAGAGCTGTCTTGATCATCAGCCTTCTTATGCACCTGAACATTCACAGGAGTTGTTTGCAGTTTACCTGACTGCTCTGTTTTTTCCTTTGTTCCTCAAATTCCCTTTTTGCAGATTGGTAACCCGGGCCATCAGGTGCATAATATAATTCATTAAATAAGACTTCGGTTTTAATGCTTACTGAAATCCCACATGTAAGAGCAGATGCAAAGCTTGTTTTATTTGCAGTGCGTATTATAGCGAACAGCATCTTGCCTCTGTAATAGACGTGATAATAAGCATAGCCATCGATATCGTCATCGCTATCGCTATCACCATAGGCATGATTGAGGTGATAGGCATTATAGAAATCAATCTCTGGATAGAGACTAAACGGTTCCAAGTCTGTTGAAATATCGGAAGGGTCAAGTAATTCAAGTATCTCGATGGCATTCTCAAATGTCTGAATATCCGGAGAAGGGGAATTCGCGTTGGCATGCACATCGTTTAACGTGTGATTAAATATTAATCGATTAATGTGCTTTATGATTTGTGAGACAAGCACACCTGCTTTGCTCGCGACTTTTGCGACAGCCTCATGGATCTCTGGTTTAAGGGGATGTTCAGCTAGCTCACTACTATTGGATGATTGTCGGAGTTTACAAACACCATGACAGGAATTGACGAAACAATCTAAACCCAACGTATGCTGGTCTTGTTCAGGGCTCTCATTACCATCGTTAGAGCCAGACGACAGGGTGTTGGTGACAGAGCCTCTGACATGGCTGGTTGTCCCTGAGGCTTGCTGGCCAGATGATTCTGATGGCGGATTTTGTTTGTTGCTTTGTTGTTGGTCACTTTGTTGTTTGTTTTCTCCGGGGAGCGTCATAGTGTTGATCGTAAACGGATCATCCCGACTCAGTTGATCCCTCGGGTTAAACAGCAATGAATCGGGGTTCCAGTAACTTTTTAAAAGCCAGCCGACAGCGACAAATACTTCTTCAGGTATCCATGAATAAGGTTTGCCTCTCAGGGCAGGGTCCCTGGTGGTCTGGATCAGTTCGTATGCAAGCAGCACGTTGGTGGCGTAAAGTAATGGCCAGTAAATGGACTCAATAAAGGTCATTGGTAGCCCGTAACCCCCAGCTTTGTGTGGTTTGTCATCAGGCGGCAATAAAACTGTATAGCCTTTTGTGTCGGGAAGGTGCTTCCGATTGTCCAGCAACGAATTCAGGCTGCGCGTAACAGAAAAGCTCTGAGTGCTCTGTTTATGCTCGACAGCAAAACGTCTTCTTAACGAGTCTGCCTGACAGGTGGCAGACAAAGAGAAAAGCAGCAACAGGAATTTCGCAAAAAACGATCGTTTCATTATTCGATTCGTACATTACTGATTTTGGAATAAGGAAAGGTAGAGCAGGGCAGTGGCAATTCAAGAAAGTAAGTGTGTTTTGCCGTCAAAAACTAAATTCAGACATCACCGTTGTAAAAGTCTTTCTGAGCTTTGGTGACTTTTTTCAGATAGTTTCTTGATTCCTGTCTGGGGTGTTTGCGGGTGAGAGACCAATACGCTTCTTCTGGTTCCATCTCATTGAGGATTTCTATAGCCCGGGTGCGATTGGAATGGAAGGTTTTCAAAACATTGCCTGTTCCACCGTTGTAGGCAGAGATAATAGCGTAATGCTTTACCAGTGGATCTCTGACATTTTTCAGATAGCGGGTTTCAAGAAGGTGCAGATAAGCGGTGCCTGCATCAATATTGTTAAACGGGTTGAAAAGATAGTGTCTGCTGGGCTGTCCACTGCGACGTTTGACCAGCTTGAAAACATCTCTTCCTGCCGTTGATGGGATAATCTGCATAAGACCGTAGGCATTAGCATGGCTCACCGCGTAGGGGTTGAAACTGCTCTCTGTCCTCATGATCGCATAGATCAAACTTTCCTTAATCTTGTATCTTTGCGACATCTGTCGAACGATACCGGCGTATTGATACTGTCTTTTGATCATATGGTCGCCAACCAGATCAAGATCAACAGAGTAAACGGTACCCTTGCTGCTGGCACGAGTGGTTAACTGATGGTCGATCAGGTAGTCGGCAAACTGACTGGCCCGCCACTCCCAGCGTATGGGCTGCCCCTGATGGTCCACGACCTGTCCATAAAGCATGGGCTCTTCCCCGATGGGGACGGCTTTGTCGCTGAACAGGTCAACTTCATCAGGATTGTAAGGCGTCAGCAGGGTGACAATAATCGCTTGTTTCAGGTCTTCTCTATCCAGCGTTTCAACGTGAACCTTGCCCTGTTCGAAGTTAACAAATACCCGGGTGCGGTAATGGTTGGTGTATTTGACGTATTCCTTCCTGCTGGCACTTTTTTCGTCACCCCAGTTAACACGGGCCTCTGTTGACAGAATCCTGACCAGGGCTTCAAAGGCGATTACATCTTTCTGGATACTCTTGACGGCCTTAACCGTTGAGTAGACTTCAGCTGCAGGTCCACCCAACTCTCGAACCACAACATCAGTCGCATAGTTAACAGCTGAATGACTGGAGCAGCCTGAAAGCAGAGGGAACATCAGGCAGAGGGCAGCTATTCTCTGAGTCTTTTTGCTAGAGGTATCGGAAGGTTTTTCAGGATTGTCTGGCATTGACTGGTTCACTTCCCTGTGTTTTTTCCTTATCCCTGAAGTCCCCGGGATGCGCTTTTGTTCTGGATCATTTCGATTTTGTAGCCATCGGGGTCTTCTACAAAGGCGATCTCTGTCGTTCCGCCCTTGACCGGACCCGGTTCACGGGTGATCTTGCCACCGTTGGCACGGATGCTCTCACAGGTTGCATAGATATCATCAAAGCCAATGGCTATATGACCAAAACCCGTACCAGGGTCATAGTCACTGGTACCCCAGTTATACGTCAGTTCAATAACGGCCTGTTCTGATTCATCGGCATAGCCAACAAAAGCCAGAGTGTATTTGTATTGCTCGTTATCGTGCTTTCGAAGCAGTTTCATACCCAGGATATCAGTATAAAAAGCAATGGAGCGATCAAGGTCGCCCACTCGAAGCATAGTGTGGAGAAGTCTCACGGAAAGCTCCTGACATTGAGGTAAAGGAGTGTTGCAACAGAAGCCGCCATTTTATCGGAAACCCGAAGCAACAGACAGCGGGTTCGTTATATCCGTAACACAAAACCAGATAGTCTTTTATGAAGCCTTTGTATCGGGACTGGCTGAGATCCCCCGCAAGATCTATTTGGATGGCTTGGGAGTAATTCCTTTAATCGTTTTGCCATCCAGTTCACCACCTTTGAACTGAATCAGATAGTCTGAGCCGTTTTCTTTCTGATGCAGTTGCACAAGAACATAATCCCAGTCTTTGGCAAACCAGATCCAGGTCTCGCGGTCTTTATCTTCGCGAACCACTTTTACACGGGTCGTATTGAGTGGGCCGGCGGGTGTATTCAGTATTTCATCGGCTTCAATCACAAACCGCCTCTCGTAGACTTCATCATCCTCAACAATCGGGTAAACCAGCTCTTTTTTTCCAGCCTTCAAGTCCAGCCGAAGTTGAAGCTGGTATGAGAGAGGGTCCTGGGCGCCAGATTTAAATGAGATCTTTGATTGTTTCTCAGCCTGCTGCCAGGAGGCTTCCATGGATTTCCAGTCAAATCGGGCAGTTTTAGCCGGTTTGCTACCTATTCCCTTTCGCTCGTACTGGTAATCCTGGGGAAGTGCCTGACCCTTTTGTAGATTGAAGCGACTGGTTTCATCCAGACTGATGGAAGCAATGATGACCGATGCACTGGCCCCAAAATCCAGAACCCACTGGTCGCCCTCTTTTTTCAGACTGCGTGTACCTGAGCCACTGATACCGGAAACTTCCGCTTTATACTCCGCTGTGAATGGCTTTAACGTAGCTTCTGTGGGTTGTGCAATGGAAGGAGTGCTGGCGATCAAAAGGCCAGAAGCCAAAATGGCTGAGACGGTCTTGAAAGGGGTCATCAGGATAATTCCTTTTTAAGGGAATACCTCCTGCCAGGAACAGCGAGGTATTCACAGCTTATGGCCACTCATCAATGAAACCGTTTTTAATGCTCGAATCAACAAGAAAAGTCTAAAACGGAATCAGTTTGCCGTGGCGATACTTTTTTCAGATATACGATATCCTTGAGGGCCAAGCGGCTTTTTGTCAAGTAATATGGCATCGTTCTGGATTGTTATCCGGCCAGAAACAATCCAGTCTATAGCCTTGGGATAAAGGTGGTGTTCCATGACCTTGACTCTCTGTTCAAGCGTCTTCGCTGTATCAACATCAGTGATATCCAGCGTCGCCTGCATCACAACAGAACCACTGTCCAGCTTTTCCGTGACATAGTGAACCGATGTTCCATGCTCTTTGTCACCGGCATCCAGTGCTGACTGATAGGTATTCAAACCTTTATGCCTGGGGAGCAGGGAAGGGTGTATATTGATCAGTTTTCCCTGATAGCGCTTAACAAAAGCACGGCTGAGTATGCGCATATAGCCTGCAAGTACAACCAGGTCAGGTTTAAACTCATCAATACGTTGCACCAGCTCAAGATCAAATGATTCCCGGCTTGAGAAACCTTTGTGGTCAAGGCTAAAGGTGTCAAGCCCCGCTTTCCGGGCTCTCTCCAGGCCATAGGCATCAGGACGGTTGCTGAGCACCCCGACCACCTGATAGCAATACTGTTTCTGCTGATCAAGAATGGCCTGTAAAGTGGTACCACTGCCCGATAGCAATACGACGACTCGATGGTTATCCGTCATTTCCGCTCTCAAGATTTTTATCTGCTTTGGTAAAAGGCTTGAAGAACACTAGCAGCCTGTCGGACTTAAGACTGTCCTACTGCGGTCGCGATAAATTGGTCTAAAAATTCCTGCTCCCTCGTCAAATAGCTCGCTATTCTCCTCGGAATCAGAAATTTTTATCCTCAATTTCTCGCAATCCTCGCTACGGACGCTCAAGTCCGACAGGCTGCTAGGAGCCTGACCGAGAATAGACTGCCCTACTGCGGCGGCAGCAAATTGGTCTGAAAATCCGCTTTTGTTCGTCAAATAGCTCGCTATTCTCCTCACAAAACCGAATTTTCATCCTCAATTTTCTGCCGTCCTCGCTACGGGCGCTATTCTCGGTCAGGCTCCTAGGAAAATGTTGATCAAGCCTTTTTTTACCTTAACGGTAAACGACTTTGTCACCAGAACCTGATTCCATATGACCGATGATGAAGGCCTCTTCACCCAGTTCATTCAGTCTGGCTACGGCCTGTTCAGCCTGTAATTGAGGAACACAGACCACCATGCCAACACCGCAGTTGAAGGTCAGGTACATTTCTGACTGGGCAATGTTGCCCGCTTGCTGCAGATGTTTGAAAACTTCCGGGATTTCCCAGCTTTTGGTGTTAATGACGGCGACACAGCCTTCAGGAATAACCCTTGGCAGGTTTTCAGTCAGACCGCCGCCGGTAATATGTGCCATGGCATGGACTGGCAGTTCTTTCTGGAGCTGTAGTAAGGGTTTGACGTAGATTCGGGTTGGAGCCATCAGGGCTTCAGTCAGTGGCTTGCCATCAACTTCACTGCTCAGGTCTGACTGGCTGACTTCCAGAACCTTGCGGATCAGGGAGTATCCGTTAGAGTGCGGGCCGCTGGATTTCAGGCCAATCAGAGCATCGCCGGCGGCAACTTTGCTGCCATCAATGATATTGGACTTTTCAACGACACCAGTGCAGAAGCCCGCCAGGTCATAGTCTTCGCCCTGATACATACCGGGCATTTCTGCGGTCTCACCACCAATAAGTGCGCAGCCAGCTTGTTCACAGCCTGCACCAATACCGGTAACGACCTGCTCAGCAACGTCAATATTGAGTTTTCCGGTTGCGTAGTAATCCAGGAAGAACAGGGGCTCGGCACCAGAAACCAGCAGGTCGTTGACGCACATGGCCACCAGATCAATACCAATGGTATCGTGCCTGCCCAGATCCATAGCCAGTTTCAGCTTGGTGCCTACACCATCAGTGCCGGCAACCAGAACCGGCTCTTTATAACCTGATGGTATCTGGCACAGGGCACCGAAGCCTCCCAGGCCGCCCATGACTTCGGGACGTGAGGTGGCTTTGGCTACATGCTTGATACGATCAACCAGGGCGTTGCCTGCCTGGATGTCGACACCTGCGTCTTTATAGCTCAGGGAAGAAACAGGGGAATTTGTATCGCGGTCGCTTTTGCTCATCGGAGATGTATCCGCACCGTGGAATCTAAAGTGGATTGATCAGAGCGCGCATTCTAACGTAACCCGAAAAATTCATAAAGCCGCCTGCTATTGCTCAGGTTTTATGGTCGGCCTCCTGATGTTTAAGAAAGATTTTCTACAAAACCAGAAAGTTATGGCAAAATGAAGGGATAATCGGCTCCGGGCGTTTCGTCTGGGTAATTAGTACTCTTTACAAAGATAAGCAGTCTTGTCGGAAGTCGCTGTCATCTGTAAACCGGCCTTTGGCTGTATTGATGTTTATGACGGTTTGTTCACGAAGAGTGCCTGTTTTTGATTCCGGACATTATGTATAAAACATGCAAGCTGGAACGATTGTTCCCTCTTTCCAGACTGATATTCACCCTTCTTTTGGCCCTGTTGTCTATTCAGCTGCCTGCTGCAGAGATGAACGGACTTTATCGTGTCGGCGTACCTGTCACCAGTCAGGGGAATGAGGAAAGGGAAGCAGCCATTAAGCAGGCTCTGTCTGAGGTCCTGGTTAAAGTAACCGGGCAGCGCAGTACCCTCAGTAATGAGGCGGTGTTACAGTCACTTAAGAATGCCTCTGCGCTGGTTCGGAGTTTTGGTTATGAACGCCGTGATACCGGGTCAGGACAGCAACTTTTCCTTCAGGTGCGTTTTAATGAAGCGGCAGTTAATCGACTGCTGCGAGAAAATGATTTGGGGATCTGGGGTTCCAACCGACCAGATACCATTGTCTGGTTAGCCATTGAAAAGCAGGGAGGCAGGCAGATTCTGAGAGAATTGGCAGACTCACCTCTGGTGAATAATCTGGAGCATGTTATGGCTGCCCGCTCATTGCCAGTGACTCTCCCTCTTATGGACTTTGAAGACAGTGCCGCGATTTCTGATGTTGATGTTTGGGGACTGTTTTCGGACAAGTTGGCTCAGGCGTCAAGAAGATATGGCTCTGAGGCTGTATTAGGGGGGCGTCTGAGTGAAATGCGCGGACGCTATAATGGCCGCCTGGTTCTTCTCTTCAAAAATCAGCAGTTTGATGCCACAGTCCAGGACCTCTCTGCAGAAGGACTGGCTCTGGCTATTGCTGATCTTATTGGTAATTCCCTCTCCCGGCACTATGCAGTCATCTCTGGTGGCAGCAGTGTCAATCCGATGCTGGAAGTGGAGGGTATTGACAGCACACAGGACTATGCAGGATTAATTAAATACCTGAAAGGTTTGACGGCGGTGAGGGATGTGATGGCAGTCAAGGTCGGCGGTAATAAAATTCAATTGGAGCTGTTAATTGATGGTACGCTTAGTCAATTATCGGATGCTATTGCCCTGGGACGAAAGATGAGAGCGACTGGTACTGATGAGGTCAACCAGACGTTGCAATACCGTTGGCTGGGAGGCTGACAGGAAGTCAGATATTAAATTCCGGAGTGCGTTTTTTGCATGCACCCTGCAAGGCGAGTTGCAATAGAAGGAAGAAAATGACCAGACAGCAACAGTGGATGCTAGCAGGCATCGTATTGGTTGGCGTAGTGCTGATTAATTTTGTCGGGGCGGTCATGACACCCTTTGCGATCAGTGCTGTGCTTGCCTATTTAGGCGATCCGCTGGTTGATCGTTTGGAAAGACTGAAGCTCTCCCGGTCACTTTCGGTGGCACTGGTTTTTCTGGTGATTTTTACTTTTCTGGTACTGATGCTGCTCATTCTGGTACCGGCATTATTCCAGCAAGTTAAAACCCTTATGCAGTTGCTTCCGGTCTGGGAAGAGTGGCTCAGAATCAATGCCATCCCAAAACTGGTTGAATACACTGGTCTGGACCCTGAGTGGTTTGATATCAGTCATCTGGTCAAGGCGATGGCGGGTGAGTGGCAAAAAGCTGGTGGGCTTCTGGCTCAGCTGGGTCGTTCAGTCACCAGCTCGAGTCTGGCAGTAATAGGTTTTCTTGTGAATCTGTTCCTGGTTCCGGTTGTGACTTTTTACCTCTTGCGCGACTGGGATCATATGATGGAACATATCCGTCTGATGCTACCTGTCAACCTTGAACCTATTGTGGTTGAACTGGCCAGTGAATGCGATGAGGTTTTGGGTGCTTTCCTCAAGGGTCAACTTATGGTCATGCTGGCCCTGGGGTTGATCTACGGTATAGGACTCTGGGCGGTAGGCCTGCAGTTTGCGTTGTTGATCGGACTACTGGCGGGGCTGGTCAGTATCATTCCTTATATGGGGTTTGTGGTTGGTTTCACCACAGCCATCATAGTGGCTATTTTTCAATTTGACAGCTACCTGCCGTTACTTTTGGTGACCGGTGTGTTTGCCCTGGGACAGGCTCTTGAGGGGTGGGTGTTGACACCTTATCTGGTGGGTGACCGGATTGGTTTGCATCCGGTGGCTGTAATCTTTGCGCTGATGGCAGGTGGGCAGATTCTGGGCTTCGTCGGGATGCTAATAGCACTGCCATTAGCAGCCATTATTATGGTACTCTTGCGTCATCTGCATCGAAATTATAAGGCGAGCCACCTGTATAATGCTGGTGAGCCGAGGGAGTAAGGTGATCTATGCCCGCAGCGAACAGAAATTCATTTTGCCATGCCATTCAGACGAGGGATAAGTGAAATGATTTTGTTGCAGCTGTCTCTTGCAGATTCAATCAACCCGCTGAAGCTGGCATTTTTCAATACAAATGCTGCAACAGAGGGTTCGGAATGTCTATCCATTGTTAAGGTTGAGCGGCATTTCCCGCTCAAGGCTATTTAATGTCGTATATGAGCCAGCCTGTGCAATTACCGCTCAGTGTTCAGATCAGGGACGATGCCACCTTTGAAAATTTTTTCAGCGGAGATAATGTTGCGCTGGTCAACATGCTGGATATGGATCAGCAGGTCAGTGGGATAGACTCAGAACAGTTTATCTATCTCTACGGAGCTCCCGGCGTTGGTTGCAGTCATCTTCTTCAGGCTGCCTGTCATCAGGTTGATCGCAGAAAAGGTCGTAGTATCTATCTGCCTATGAAAGAGCTTGTTCACTATCCTTCAAAGCTGCTGGAGGGCATGGAAAGACTGCAACTGGTGTGTGTTGATGATGTGAATGCTGTAGCAGGCATATCAGAGTGGGAAGAAGGTCTTTTTGATCTGTTCAATCGCCTCAGGGATTCCCGGACTCGCCTGCTGGTGGCGGCTGATTGCCCACCCAAAAGACTTTCTATCCTGTTGCCTGACCTGGTCTCGAGACTAAGCTGGGGCCTGGTGTTTCAGGTTCAGCCTCTCAGCGACAGGGACAAAGTGTCGGCATTGCAGCTTCGGGCTCACCTGCGCGGGCTGGATATGAATGAAGATGTGGCCCGGTATATCATATACCGCAGTAACAGGGATATGGGGCATTTATTCAAGATGCTGCAGAAGCTGGACAGTGCTTCATTGAGGGCCAAAAGGAAGTTGACCATACCCTTCGTCAAACAAGTCATGAATTGGTAATCAAGAGAAGAAGTATGCAAACCCAGAAGCCGGCTATCCGGTTTGTGCTCTTTGTCGTTGTTATTCTGGCCATTCTGCTGTTTCTGATTTCAGTGATGCTAATGGTTCCTGGTCGGTATACAGACCAGCTGCTCCAGCAAATAGAAAATCAAACCGGGGTTGAAGTCCTTCCCGTTAAGAAAGAGTACTCTTTCTTATCCGGTAAATTCCTGCTCACCAATCCGGAGCTCAGAATCTCGCCCGGAATTACTCTTAAGTCAGAATCTATGGTTGTCAATGTTGCCTGGACTTCCCTGTGGAAACAAGCCATTGACCTGGATCGAATCGACTTTAAAAAGCCCGGAATTTTTATTGATCTGGCGATCATCGGTCAGAAACCACCCATGCCCAACCTTTATCAATTTCTCAGGGAAACGGAGCAGTTTGTTTTCGAAGACGGATCGATGAGGGTAGTGAACTCCGAACAGACCGGTTCCAGTAAAGTGGTCAGTATTGATTTCAGTAAAATGGAGCTGAAAACCTATCGTCCTGATCAAATAGATGTTGAAGTTGTCAGGGATTCAAGTCACATCAAGTGGTCACTGGGTGGTATTATTGATTTAAAGAAACTGGCACTGTCTGGTCAGTTATCCATTGATGAGCTTCCACTGGCTGATGTTGTCAGCCAGAACTTTCTTGAATGTTCAAATTGTTCGCTGGAAGGCCGCCTTTCGACAGACTTATCTGTTGAATGGTCCGAGGATCACGGGGTGGAACTGACTGGCACGGCGAAAGTGCTGGAGGGTGAATATCGTGATTTGAACTCCGGTCTTGATCTGGGCTGGAAAGAATTATTTGCAGAGGGTTTCCAATTCAGATCCCGGAAAGCTTTTGTCGAAGACCTTTCATTCAGGGGTGGCTTGTTGACGATCAATGGCAGTCCTTTGGAGCAAGTCGCAAAAACGCTTAATCGTTCATTATCCGCTGATGGTTCTGTACCATTCACCGTAAAAAATATCGAATTCAATGGCGCTGTCCAGTCATCCCAAAAGCAGAATCGTAAACTATTCAGTAACAGTCGGGTGGAGCTGGCAGTGATGAATCCGGAACAATTCACCTTTCAGCTCAATGGGCAATGGCTTGAGCGTGTTCCACTCTCTATGAAAGGCAGTGTCGATCTGAAGAATGCAGTAACCTCGAGACTTAACATTGCTGCCAGGGATGTGGATTTGTCTTTGCTGCCTGTTTCAGATCGGTCTGTTGCCGGATATGATCTGGCCGGAAGTCGTGTTAACCTTAATCTTACTTCCTCTGCAGGAGGAGGCAGCAAGGGCAAGTTGACTTTTTCAAAGCTTACAGGCAAGCCTGTCAAGCCTGAGCTGGATATCAATCACGTGAAAGCTTTGATGGCTAACCCTCAGTCCATTATTTCCATAGACGTTACGAATCGCGACGAGCTGTCGCCGCAGGTTGCGGCAGCGGAAGCTACGAGGGAGGCATGGGAGCGTGTGCTGGAACAGCCCCTGCAGTACCTTTCCAGCCAGGCCGGTATCAAGCCAATTTTATCCGGTGATATACAGATGCCGTCGGGTAAGGCTGTGTTGACAGAAAACGACAAAACACAATTGAAGGGCTGGGGTCGAGTGCTCAGAATAAGGCCTGAACTCAGTCTGTCTCTGAAAGCAATAGCCAGCAAGAATAAAGATTGGCCCAGTCTCTCCAGGGCAGAGCTTGAGTCCGATCTGGTTGAACTCTATTCGGCCATCCATCAAACAAAGCCGGGAGAGGTGACAGAGATTCCGGCTGACGTCAGAGGGCATTTGATTGAGCAAATGTATCTCAGGGCCCACAATCGAAAATTACCCGAAGTGGGTGATGCCAGTCAGAGCAAGCGTATCAAAGAGGCAGAGCAATGGCTGTTGATAAACTGGCCAGCGAATCAGGAAAAAATGAATAAGCTGGCCACTGACCGTCTTAATCTGGTTTATGATTTTCTGCGGAATGAAGGTGTCAGCGAGAAACGTATCATCAGCAGTCCACCCTCAACGGTGGAAGAGGCCGGTTCAGCCATCGAAGTTCAGCTGTCCTATTAGAATCGGTTGACGAAAAATAAAGCTCTTGCCAACGCAGGAGCTTTTTTTTGAGAAGAAAAAGGTCGGTCTTTCTGGGAAAGGTTCAGTCAGCGGGCTGATTGTTTAACTGCCCCTGCCAGCGGGTAAACATCATGGCAGATACAAACAGCGCACTGCTGAATGCGGTAATCAGCCATCCATGTATGGAGTTTTTGATAAACCAGGCGTCAAGCACACCGCTGATAAAGTAAAAACAGAGAATGAAGCATAACCAGGCCGATGCCCTTGGCTGTCGCCTGATCAACCCGTAAAGAGGTAGCAACAGTGGAACAATCGTGAAAGACGCAATCATCCATAGCGAATTTTGAGGTGGGTGCAGCCAGAGCACTTTTGCGATCTGCGAAGCTAGCAGGCAGAAGTAGAGTAGCAGGCTCAGCCGATAGCATAGCCTGGCTTTTTGATTCAGGTCCACGATTAAAGGATCTCCAGAACGGATTCTGGCGGGCGACCGACACGCGCCCGACCGTTGCTTACGACGATGGGTCTTTCAATCATTTTGGGGTAGGCAATCATTTTTGCAATTTGCTGCTGCTCTGAAAGTTCCTGGCCTTTGATGTGGTCCTTGTACTCCTGTTCGCCCTTGCGCATCAGTTCTTCGGGGCTCTTACCGAGTTGTTTCAGAATGTCAGTCAAAGCGGCTTCGCTGGGCGGGGTATCCAGGTAAAGCACTACCTCAGGGCTGATACCTTTTGCTTCGATCAGGGCCAAAGTCTGTCT
This sequence comes from Endozoicomonas sp. ALC020, assembly GCF_049275935.1. Taxonomy (NCBI): domain Bacteria; kingdom Pseudomonadati; phylum Pseudomonadota; class Gammaproteobacteria; order Oceanospirillales; family Endozoicomonadaceae; genus Endozoicomonas; species Endozoicomonas sp. ALC020. The sequence continues at coordinate 6,528,250 of NZ_CP184830.1, read as the reverse complement.
GGACTTTGAGCAGCGGGGGTTATGGTAAATCGTAACGCTCATATGGCTTTGCTCTCGAACTATTTTCATAACAGGCAGTTGTTTCGACAGGCTGGTGCCTGAAGTATTATTTCTGTGATGGGAAGATTATCGTTGAATGGGGTTCGGTGCAATTGAAGTCATGTAGCCCGCAAATATTCTGTAAATTCACACACTTCTAACCAAATCAACCCTATAATTCTCCACCGATTACTGTCAGAGCTGGCTGGTGGACGCAGATCTAACAATAAACCCTTTCCAAGAGTGCCACACCCGAAGAGCGGAGTGAAAAAATTAATGCTGCGGTTGAGGGGATACTGAATGGCTTTCCTCCGGGGCATAAGAACTGATACGCTTCTCTGAGCTGGAGCCTGGCTAAAAATCCTCGGGTCAGGCTCTTTTCAATATCAGGGATTCGTTATGCCAGACTCGCTTTTTTCCACTTCTTCACAGGCTCAATATGTTCAGTGGCTCCGTGCCTATTTCCTGTCTGTCTCTGATACTTTCTTTAAGCACCGTTGCCTCAATAACGCCGCTGCTCTGACTTATACGACACTGTTTGCTGTGGTGCCGATGATGACGGTTACTTATAGCATGTTATCGGCTATTCCTTCTTTCCAGGGGGTTGGCGAGATGGTTCAGAGTTTTATATTCAGTCACTTTGTTCCGACAGCGGGCGAGCAGATCCAATCTTATCTTTCCAGCTTTTCCCAGCAGGCTCGAAAGTTGACTGGCTTGGGCGTTGCCTTCCTGGTGGTCACGGCATTCATGATGCTCAGGACCATTGATGGTGCCATTAATCAGATCTGGCAGGTAGACAGGGTTCGCCGGGGAATTGCCGGCTTCCTGCTCTACTGGGCGATTCTGAGCATGGGGCCCTTCCTGCTCGGTGTTGGTTTTGTGCTGACATCTTATCTGGCGTCCCTTAAGCTGATAGCTGATACCACTGCCTATCTTGGGGTTGATCAGTGGCTCTTACGTTTAACTCCCATTCTGTTGAGCAGCATTGTTTTTACTTTACTCTATATGGCTGTACCCAATCGATATGTACCTTTTCGTCACGCTTTTACAGGAGCGCTGATCGTAGCTTTTTTGCTTGAAATGGCAAAGAGTGGTTTTGCTCTGTTTATTACTCTGTCACCGTCGTATCAATTGATCTATGGTGCTTTTGCGGCCGTTCCCGTGTTCCTGCTTTGGATTTATTTAAGTTGGATACTGGTTCTTTTTGGTGCCGTACTGGTCAGGAGTTTCGCTTTATCCAACCAGACCCGGAACGAGGCGCTTCCACCTTTAATGGGTGTTCTGGTGATCCTGAACGGATTTAATGAGCAGTTTCAAAAAGGATTGAGTTTCAAGCTCGAACAGCTGCACCAGTCGGGATGGAATCTCTCTCTTGAGGATTGGGAGCTATACACCAGCTGCCTGTTGGAGGAGGGAGTGGTCAGTAAAAATGATCTGGGTGAAATGATACTGGCCAGGGATCTCAGACATCTGGAACTCAATAACCTTTGCCAGCAGCTCCCCTGGTCATATCCATCGGATCAGCAGCTGGAGTCTGTTGTGACTCAGGATAAGCCTGTATGGTATGGTCAACTGGTTGATCGACTGAAACAGTTGAATGAACAGCAGCGGGTTGTACTCGATTGCCCTTTGGATGACCTCTTTACTGAATCCTTAAAATACTGACCTCAGTCAAAATTTCATTTAATGAATGTGATCGTTTAGGTTTCATGCACAGCCGCAAGCTGATCATCAGGCTTTCGTAACAGGTGTTATCAGTCATTGCCCGTTGTTTTGAATCCTTGATGTCTGTTATTGCCATTATTTTTGTGTTGCAGTCTCGCTCCAACAGGCTTCCGTGCGACTTTATGAGATATTCCAGCTAGAATCAGAACAAACTCATCACAGGGTCTGAGGCTAATGCGACAATTTTTTTTCCGCTTCTTTCCGTTGGTACTGACCACTCTGTTTCTGTCTGCCTGCTCTAAACCGGATTTGACAGATACTCAGGGAAAAGGCGTTTTTCTCAAAGATGATAAGGGTCGGTGGACTGCTATAAACATCTGGGCCCACTGGTGTGGGCCCTGTCGTGAAGAGATTCCGGAGCTGAATGCCCTGGCCAGTGACGGAAAGGTTCAGGTTCTGGGGTATGATTTTGATGACAGTCAGGGAAAAGAACTGATAAAAAAAGCCAGAAATATGGGTATTCGGTTTCCTGTTATTACCGAGAGTCCATTGGTGTTGCTGGAGACCAGAAGTCCTCAGGTATTGCCTGCGACCATGATTGTTAATCCACAGGGAAAACTGATAGAAATATTGTATGGGCCTCAGACAAAGGAAAGCCTTGAAGAGAGCATCCGGGTATTGATGAATATGGTTGATGAAAATGGCTAATCAGTGCAGACGTGCAATGGTTGAGGGGAGGGTGCAGGGCGTCTGGTATCGCGGCTCAACCCAGCAAGAGGCCAGAAAGCTGGGGATTACCGGATGGGCAAAGAATTTGCCAGACGGGAGGGTTGAAGTTTTAATGTGTGGTGAAGAGAGAGAGCTGGACAAGCTGGAAGCCTGGCTGCAAAGCGGTCCTCCCATGGCTCGAGTTACTGGCGTTAGTGTTTCCCTCGAACCTGAACAGGAGTTTTCCGAATTTACTACGGGCTGATCAGGTGCCGACATAGTTTTATGAAGTACATCTCAGTCATTGCGCCAGTGACGATCCCAGTTTTTATACACTCGCTCCGGGTACCAGGTTTTGCCAAGGCTGCCATTGTAACGGGCTAATGCCCGGGTCAGGTTGCCTTTTTCCTTTTCCAGATAATAACTGAGAATATGGCTACCATATTTCAGGTTGGTCTCTACGTCGGTCAGGTTATCTTGTGGGCGGCCAATGACGTCTTTCCAGAATGGCATAACCTGCATAAGGCCCTGGGCTCCGGCAGAAGAAACAGCAAATCGGTCAAAAGAGGATTCTGTCTGAATTAATGCCAGCACCAGTTCGGGGGAGAGTTTAGCGGCAGTGGCCTTTTTGTGAATTTTTTTGAGCAGCTCCAGGCGCTGTCGAGGACTCTGATGTTTCATGAACGGCGTTAGCCGGCCGGACATATCGACCAGCCAGACTTCTGCCTCGAAACGATCTGAAAAGCTCTCAGTGGTGCTGAGAGCCTCTTCAAGATAGATCCGAAGCCCTTCATCCACTTTTTGCTGACTCCAGCCGGTTGTCGGAGTCAACAAAAGTGCGAGGGTAAAACCTGTAATCAGGCTGTTTTTATTATAAAACGACGGCCGTTTGATAAACGGTTCAGGCCAGACGTTCCTTAAGAAAGTCGGAAATTTCACTGAGTGCCACGTCTTCGCGATCTGCTGCCCTGCGATATTTGTATTCTACCTGACCGTTTGCCAGCCCTCTATCACTCAGGACCACCCGGTGTGGAATACCGATCAGTTCCATGTCGGCAAACTTGACGCCCGGACTGGCTTTACGATCATCCAGAAGGACGTCGTAGCCCGCTTCAGTCAGTTCCTTATAGAGGTTCTCGGCGGCTTCCCGAACGGCTTCAGACTTCTCAATCTTCAGACCAATAATGGCGATCTGGAAAGGCGCAATGCTTGCGGGCCAGATGATTCCCCGATCGTCATGATTTTGCTCAATGGCGGCTGCGACGACCCGGGAAACGCCCAGCCCGTAGCAACCCATTGCCATAGTCACGGCTTTTCCGTTTTCATCCAGAACGGTCGCGTTCATTGACTCAGAGTATTTGGTGCCCAGTTGGAAAATATGGCCCACTTCGATGCCGCGCTTGATTTCCAGGGTGCCCTTACCGCATGGGCTGGGATCGCCTTCTACAATATTTCTCAAATCGGCGATGCGGTCGAAAGATGCGTCTCTCTCCCAGTTGATACCTAATTGATGTTTGCCATCTGTGTTGGCGCCAGCCCCAAAGTCAGACATGACCGCAACTGTGCGGTCAACAATACATGGGATACTGATGCCAACAGGGCCCAGAGAGCCGGGTCCGGCTCCCATGACGGGCTTGATCTCTTCTTCTGTTGCAAAGCGCAGAGGTGCTGCAACTTCAGGCAGTTTTTCCGCTTTTATTTCATTCAGTTCATGATCGCCACGAACCATCAGGGCAACAAAGTCCGCTTCTGATTCTTCGTCTGCTGCAACAATCAGAGTCTTGACCGTCTTCTCAATGGGTAGATCAAATTGCGCAACCAGGTCTGCAATGGTTTTTGCTTCGGGGGTATCGACCAGGCGTATTTCTTCAGACGGAGCTGCTCTCTCGTGAGCAGGTGCCAGAGCTTCTGCTTTTTCAATGTTGGCTGCGTATTCACTCTGGTTGCTGAAGACGATGGCGTCTTCTCCAGATTCGGCCAGGACATGAATTTCGTGTGAGGCGCTGCCACCGATGGAGCCCGTATCCGCTTCTACAGCCCTGAAATTGAGGCCCAGACGAGTAAAGATACGGTTGTAGGTATCGTGCATGTTTTCGTATTCACGACCGAGGCATTGGTCATTGGAATGGAATGAATAGGCATCCTTCATAATGAACTCTCGACCACGCATCAGGCCAAAACGTGGGCGGATTTCATCACGGAATTTGGTTTGGATCTGGTACAAATTCATGGGCAGCTGTTTGTAGCTGCTGATAGTGTCTCGAACCATATCGGTGATGACTTCTTCATGAGTAGGACCAATGACGAAATCGCGCTGATGACGGTCTTTAAATCTAAGCAGTTCGGGGCCAAATTGATCCCAACGTCCGGTTTCCTGCCAGAGTTCAGCCGGTTGCACGGCAGGCAGCAGGACTTCCTGTGCGCCAGAGCGGTTCATCTCTTCACGAACAATGTTCTCTACCTTCTGGAGAACGCGCAGACCCATCGGCATCCAGCTGTAGAGACCGGATGCCAGTTTACGGATCATGCCTGCTCGCAGCATCAGCTGATGGCTGATGACGACGGCATCAGAAGGTGTTTCCTTGAGGGTGGAGATCAAGGATTGACTAGTACGCATGTGCTCAGTTATCCGATTATCAAAACGCAAAAGTGGCATATTACTACGGTTGTGCAGAGACGTCATGGCTACTGAGTGAATCACAGTCGAATTTCACCGGCAGGTTAGCTATAGTGCTGCAAATTATTACTGGCAACTCGGCTTAATCGGAGTAATTATGAGCGAATTTCAGCTGGATAAGAGGCTGGATAAGGACTGCTTTGTCATGGGGGATCTGCCCCTCTGCCGGGTTTTGCTGATGAATGACAGTCAGTATCCCTGGTTTATTCTGGTACCCAGGGTGGCAGGGGTTTATGAAGCTTTTCATCTTGATGAAGAGCAGCAGCTACAGCTGGCCTGTGAGTCGTCATTGACGGCAGCCATTCTGAATGATGTCTTTGAGGCGGATAAAATGAATGTAGCGTCTCTGGGTAATGTTGTGAAACAGTTGCATGTTCATCATATTGTCCGTTATGAAAGTGATGTTGCCTGGCCAAACCCTGTTTGGGGCAGGTTGCCAGCCAAGCCATACGGGCAGGTGCAGGTCGCTGAGATCAAAAAGAAGCTGGAATCATTGTTCAGCTGCTTTGAATGAGTGGGGGGAGTGAAATGAAAGAGGAATTGATTGAGCTGCAGACCCAGCTCAGTTTTCAGGAAGATACCGTTGCCCAGCTTAATGAGGTGGTCACCCGTCAGCAGCAGGAAATTGATCGTTTGAAGCAGGAAATGATTCAGCTGAAGAAGCAATTAATGGCTATGGCCAGCTCTCGGTTGGAAGAACAGAAGGAGACTGCTCCTCCTCATTATTAATAGGGGTCAGAAGCCTTAACGGGGCCGGAAAGAGCCCCATTCATTAAAAGTATTGATGTTAGCGGCCTTTGGGTGCAGCAATCACGTCTTCTGCCTGCAGTCCCTTATCTTTTTCCACCACGATAAATTCTACCCTTTGCCCTTCAGACAGTGTCCGGTGACCCTCTCCACGTATCGTGCGGTAGTGGACGAAGACATCTTCACCACTATCCCGGGTAATAAAGCCGAAGCCCTTTGAAACGTTGAACCACTTGACGGTGCCTGTTTCTCTATCGGAATCTACGATTTCCATTGGGCTTGTGGGGTTGAAGGATCTCAGGTTGATTACGACGTGCAGCAGAACCCCGGCAACGAGGAGTAGTGAGGATGGAATCTCAGGTGTCTGGTGAGAAAATATTGCCCAGCCACTGAGTGCAGTCGCTGCAATCAGCATAACTGAAGCCATTGCCTGCAAAAAGGATTTCTTGCCACGATAGACTGTCAGATAGCAGCCAAGGCAGAGGTGAATCAGTGCGGCAGTGAGCAGCAGCATGGTAGCTGAGGCGATAGCCAGTGCGCCACCCAGCAGCACATTGAGGACAGACCCCTCCACAATTAATGCTGCCAGTGAAAGGATGCCTAAGATCATGTGGATAAATTTAAGATGTTTCAAGTGCTGAGTCCTTTTGGTTGTTATGTGTGTGACTGTAAAAATATGCCGATTTCAGGCATTACTGCATTAAAAAGCGCCTTAAACCGGTAAAACATCAATAAAGCTCCTTGCTGCAAGCTCTCTATGAAGTGACTGCCTCCCGAAATTATGGGAATGCTTTGAAATCAGTAATGCGGTCAATTCAGCGCGCAAACAAACGGGCAACAAAAAGCCACAGCGTAACACTGCTGTAAGGATTAATGTAACGTCATTGTGCCTCTATCTCAAACTCTTTCTATGCCCCTTATATAGAGGGCTATGGCAATGCTTAAAAGGGTGTAAAAAAGACTACCACTGTAAAAAATCACTTGTTATAGTGATTTCAGGTGTTTCAAAAGTCTGGTTTTGCAGGCTCTCTGAGGTTAGGGAAGTTTAATGTCCGATTTTTCGGACTTGCCTCGTGAAACATTAAATCAGCCTGGTGAAGTGGCAGATCACAATCCGCTGGTGCGGAAGGTAACCTACAGGGAAAATCCATCAGGAGAGTAATTGTATGGCAGCGAAGAAAGCCACAGCTATCAAGGATAAGTACAGTAAAACCCAGATTCTTGCTGATATTTCAGAGAGTACCGGTTTGAGTCGGAAAGAAGTGGGCGCTGTGCTGGAAGAGTTGGGAATACTGGTAGAACGTCATATCAAGAAGCGGGGCTGTGGCGAGTTCACTCTTCCGGGACTGCTCAAGATCGTGACCAGGAAAAAACCTGCTCAGAAAGCCAAGAAAGGCGTACCCAATCCATTCAAGCCTGGCGAGTTAATGGATGTGCCCGCCAAGCCGGCCAGTATTCAGGTCAAGGTGCGTCCTTTGAAAAAGCTCAAGGAATACGCCGCTTCGTGATGACGCTGGTGTTGACTCTTTGAGTTCTTCTCAGTCCTTCAAGGGAGGTATTCAGCCTCCCTTTTTAGTGTCTGATGTATTTGTTTAGCAATGATTGCCTTTTGATGGGGTGCTGTTTAAGTCGGTTTGCTGCTTTCGGCAATAAAAAAGCCCCTGCATGTGCAGAGGCTTCATAAGGTTGCTTTTCTGATCGTTAGATCAGAATACAGCGACGTTGTACTTCAGGATGACACGTGTGTCGGTCTTGACAACATCGTCTGCACCTTTGGCTTCAACAGTATTATTTGCGTATCTCAGGCGGGCAGTCAGACCCTCAACCTGAGGAATTGCATAATTGATGTCCAGGTTGTATTCAGTTTCGTCCTCAGACTTAACTTCACCCATGACGTAAATACCCTTGACACTCAGGCCGTCAACGACGCCTTCAAAATCATATCCTGCAGAGAAGCCCCAGGCTTTTTGGCCATTGCTGTTGAAGTCAGAGATCTGGATAGAGTTATAGCCAAAGTAACCGGTGTCATCGTCACCGCCAGCCCAGCCAATTTTGTATGCGCCCAAGTCTGTGCTTTCAACTTTTGTGTACGCAATGCCAAAGTCGGCATGGCCTACACCAGCGGCCACTTTCAGGCCATAAGTGTACTGACTCTTGTCTCCAGTCGCTGGCTTGCTGTCGCCAGTAAGTTCGACTTGCCCGTACTGACCAGCCACACCCACTTCAACACCTTCAACTTCTGTAGAGAAGCTGGCTTCGCCCAAGTATTTCTTGGCATAGTTGCTCTGGCTGGCATAGTCTGCGCTTAATTCCAGACCGTTACCAAAGTCGTAGGCACCACCCAGTGTCATTACTGCTTCACTGTCGTCGCCTACCTCGTAATCTTCAAAGCCTGACTCGGTTTTACCATTGCCTTTCGTAATCCAGGCTGTATGAGCAGACAGGCCGGATAAGGTGATGTCTGCATAGAAACCTTCGCTCAGGCTTGGCAGAACACGGCTATCAGAGTCGTTGACCAGAGGTGTGTCCAGGAACATGCGTCCATATTTCGCTACACCCATGTCAGCAAGATTGAATTTAATTGCGTAGGATGTTTTGCCGTAGCTGTGGGAATCGCCGTCGCTATCCACTCTGAGCAAGCCAGGGTTGCCAACAAAACCGTCAATATCGGAAGCGCCAAGCTTCAGAGAGTAGTAACCACCCAGGTCCAGTCCGACTATGTTCTGAAAGTAGCCAGAGGAGAAGTCAAGACGAACGCCTTGAGCCCACTGAGAGTTGGAGGAGTCGGTCGAACCGTCATCCTTGGTTTTGGTTTGATAGAAGTTGCGCAACTCCAGATTCAGGCTTGATTCGTCCAGGAAGGCGTTAGCCTGAGCAGAGGTAGCCATAAAAATGGCAGCACTCAGTGCACTGATTTGTGCGAGTTTCATTAGTGTTCAGCTCCTTGCTGCATTCGATGTGTGTTCTAGCCCTGGTTTCAAAAATCCTTGTACTGCTCGGACGGAATGTACTGCGAAACCTCCCCATAGGGCTAAGAGTGATTCTTATACAATCCTTAACAGGATGCAACAGGGTTTAGAAAAATCTCACATCTTTTGTACAAGCGTTTAGCGGGGCCGCATCCTTGTATGATAAAGCTATCCAGCAATCCCGCCCCTATAAGGCACCGACTGTATAACCGACATCGAGGTGAGTAACAGTCATGTCCTCGTACTCATAGAAGTGCCGCAGAACCGGACATGAACAGAGTCTTGCTCAATTCTGGCAACGCCTATGATATTTTCCAGACCTAATATGCCACAACTATCTCCATCAGCCGACTTGCCAGCTAAACGAATGCCAACATCAGAGCAGCACTCATCGTAGTTATAACGACAAGTTTCAAACGTAAGAAGACATGAAACTTGAAATTATCAGGCCCAGCCCTTTTTGATTAAGTGTTTAGGCAATATGAGTACTTGAGTAAAACAGCGATCTGATATTTTGCAAATTATCTTAATGAATAAAAATTAGTTCTTTTAATTTCTTTTTGTTGGTTTGACAGGATTAATGAATGAAAGTCAGAAAAAAAATGAATGTTTATAATGAATTGAGATCATTTGTTTTTCAGGGATGAAATATGAACAGCTTGCAGCAAAATGCTGAAGCAGGAAAAGACCTTTGGCTGACTTATTTAAGACGGGGCGGAACGATACGTGAATTAAGAGGGCTGGATCAGGGGCAGATGGAAGCCATCTATCAGCTTGGATTCAGTCATTTTGGTATTGGTCACTATGCAGAAGCTCTTAAAGTCTTCCGTTATCTGGCTCTTCTGGATCATCGCAGTTCTCGTTACTATCTGGGAATAGGGTTGGCGCTTCATCATTTAAGCCAGGATGCAGCTGCAATCCCCGCACTGAGTTATGCCGAAAGGTTGGATAATGAAGATCCTCGTCCTTCAATTTGTATGACGGAGTGCTTTATTCGTCTGAAAAATCGAAAATTGGCGGTGAAAGCACTATCAAATGCAGCGAAAATTCTGAAATCATCCAAAGGGTGGGAAGAAGAGCGAAAGCAGGCCAAACAACTAAAGCACTATCTTATAGAACCTTCAGGGAGGAAGTGACTATGAATCCAGTCGATCCCAATTCCGGAATATCCCAGACTCCTGTGCAACAGAGTGGGCAGGTATCTCAAACTCCAGCACAGGCGCAGGTGAGCCAGGGATTCAGTAATTCGAATTCGATTTCCAGCTCGCAAAATAGCAATAGCGGTCAGGCGGTCAGTGTCAGTCCAGATCAGCCAGGCGTCTCCAATGCCGACAGTCGTGACTTTCTCCAAAGAGCTTTTGACGCCAGACTGGATGGCTTCAGGGCAGCAGTGCATGAATTCAATCGTCGCTTCAATGCTGAGGATATAGATATTAGTGACACTCAGTCACTCATTCTTATTGTCAAAGGGATGATCAGTGATGCTCAGGCTATGGTGAGTGCTGCTTCTATCGATCAGAATTTCAGCAATCGGCTCTATCAGCAAAGCAGGAGGGAGGATAGTGCAGTCAATGCCCTTAATCTAAGAGAAACTATTCGATCCAGAACCAGGGATTTAAATGACATAGCGGCTCAGCGGGAAGTCTATGTAGAACTCCTGGCCAGCAAAAATCTTCATAAAACCCTGAAAGAGGCTGAATTGGCTAGTGCTCAGTCTAATCAAGCCGGTAACAATAGCAGCGGTGGTCAAATAAACCGGTTGATGAATGAAATTACAGCGCTCGAGTATCAAATTGCAGGTGTTGCCACAGAAATCAGTGCTCTGAGTCAGCAGATGAAGACATTGGAAGCCAGTAATACCGCAGATCATGCCGCATTACTCAAAGCTAACAGGCAGCTGAATACAGTGACCTCAGAGTTTGTGCGTGTTAACAGTCTGCTGGGGCGAATTCGTCAGCGGTTCGATCCTGCTGCTATGAAAACCGGTGAAGAAGGTGTGCAAGCCGTAAAAGAGCTCGAACAGAGGGCTCAGAAAGAGCAGGTAAGGGAGTTCAGAAGAAGGGAGCAGAACGAGGACGGAGTAAAGTCGCTGGATAAAGAGCACAAAGAAGGTGAAATCCGGTCAGAGGATGACCGGATTGAGCTTGAGGAGGGTGCTAACCAGTTTCTTGCCACTGAGGATCTGGAGACTCTGCAACAGGTATTCTCTCCCTCTGACCCTGCAGAGCTGAGAAGTGCTGTTCAGCTCCTTGACGATAAACCTCAGGCAAGAAACTCTCCTGCAGTGGAAGAAGGGTTCGCTATTGCTCTGAATAGCCTCCCCTCAGAAAAGGCGCTGGAGGATGCAGTCAACCCTGCAGCGGAGACTCACCGGGGTGATAATCTCAGTTTTGAAGGTGCAAGCAGTCCTCAGGTTTTTGCCCGCCTCTGGATGGAATCAAAGCTGGAAGAAGGTCAGGAAACTCAGGATGTGAAAGAAGATCACCTCGATGAAGTGGCTGAGAATGTGGATGCTCAACGCAAGAGTGTTGCTGAGCATCTGCAGGATTTTGAGTCGATTCTACTGGAAGTCGCTGAGTCGCTGGAAAAGCAGCAGGAGGCAGCTGTTCAAATCAGCAAAAGTAATCGAGTTTGAGAGCAACGGGGAGGGGCTCCCTTCCTCGTCTTTCGTAAAGTCTGCACAGTCATCGAAAATATCCCTGATCCCGTCTCTATTTTCTGATTATTGGTCTGGACACTATCTGGTGAAAATCAAGGGTTCAGGTATAATGCCCCAGTTCTGACAATGGCAAACAAAGGATAGACAGATTCAATGCCGATCTACGAATATCAGTGCGGAAGTTGCGGTGGTGTGCAGGAAGTGATTCAGGCGTTCAGCGATGCACCTCTAACTGACTGTGGTGTCTGTGGTGAGCCTGAATTGAAAAAACTGTTGAGTGCCCCGGCCTTCAGGCTGAAAGGTGGCGGCTGGTATGAGACAGACTTCAAGAGTGGCAATAAGAAGAATCTGTCCTGCAATGATAATCAGGGCCCTGCCAAGGGCTCGGGCGGCACTGCAGCCGCCAGTGAATAATTCGGTCATTTGAGTGCTGAGGTTGTGCTTCACCCGGAGTGACTCAAAACCATAAATTCAGGCACAAAATTTCAGATGATTCTGTGCTGAACCTGAACAGCCCCCCAGTTTCGAGGTATGTTATGCGCAGCCATTATTGCGGCGAACTGAATCTCTCCCATGACGGGCATGAGGTTACCCTGTGTGGATGGGTACACCGACGTCGCGACCATGGTGGTGTGATCTTCCTGGATATGCGAGACCGTGAAGGTATCGCCCAGGTTGTTATTGATCCTGACACCGAAGAGGCGTTTGCTCTCGCTGATAAAGCACGCAGTGAATATGTGCTGAAAATCACCGGATTTGTACGCCCCCGTCCCCAAGGCACTGTAAACACCAATATGGGCACCGGTGAAATTGAGGTGTTGGGTAAGCAGGTAGAAATCCTGAATGAAGCCCAGACACCGCCTTTCCAGATCGAAGGCTACACCGATGTAGGTGAAGAAGTTCGTCTGAAAAACCGTGTTATTGACCTGCGTCGTCCGGAAATGCAGGAAAAAATGATCCTTCGCAGCAAGCTGACCAGTGCTGTTCGCAGCTTTATGGATGAGCAGGGTTATCTGGATGTTGAAACCCCTGTTCTGACCCGTGCGACCCCGGAAGGTGCCCGCGATTACCTGGTACCCAGTCGAACTCACGAAGGTAAGTTCTTTGCGCTGCCACAGTCTCCCCAGCTGTTCAAGCAAATGCTGATGGTGGCAGGTTTTGATCGTTACTATCAAATTGTAAAATGCTTCCGTGACGAAGATCTGCGTGCTGACCGTCAACCAGAATTTACTCAGATCGATATCGAAACCTCCTTCATGGACGAGTCCAGGATCATGGGTATGGCTGAAGACCTGGTTAAGACCACTTTTAAAAAGGTAGGTGGTGTTGAACTGGGTGAATTCCCGCACATGACTTTTGCACAAGCCATGAACCTTTATGGTTCTGATAAGCCAGACCTGCGTATCCCTCTGGAACTGGTGGACGTTGCTGATCTGATGGCCGGCGTTGAATTCAAGGTCTTCAAAGGACCGGCTGAAGATCCGAAGGGGCGTGTAGCCGCACTGAAAGTACCCGGTGGAGCTGAACTTTCCCGTAAGCAGATTGATGACTACACCCGGTTTGTCAGCATCTACGGTGCCAAGGGTCTGGCCTGGATCAAGGTCAATGAAATCGAAAACGGCGCAAACGGTCTTCAGTCTCCGATCATCAAGTTCCTGGGCGACGATGTCACCATGAAGATTATGAAGCGTCTGGATGCCAGCAATGGCGATATCGTCTTCTTTGGTGCAGACAAAGAGAAGGTAGTCAACGAAGCTCTGGGTGCATTGCGTTGTAAGGTCGGTGCTGACCTGGATTTGTATACGAAAGAGTGGGCGCCACTGTGGGTTGTTGACTTTCCAATGTTTGAAGAAACAGACGACGGTGAACTGACCGCGCTGCACCATCCATTCACAGCGCCAACGACTTCACCTGAAGAGCTTGAAGCAAATCCTGCTGAAGCACTTTCCCGTGCCTATGACATGGTTATCAATGGCTATGAAGTCGGTGGTGGTTCTGTTCGTATTCACAACCAGGAAATGCAGCAGACAGTATTTCGTATCCTGAAAATTGAGGAAGAAGAGCAGCAGGAAAAGTTTGGCTTCCTGCTGGACGCTCTTAAATACGGTGCGCCTCCCCATGGTGGTCTGGCGTTTGGGCTTGACCGTCTGGTTATGCTGCTGTGCGGGACCGATAATATTCGTGACGTTATTGCCTTCCCGAAAACTCAGTCCGCAGCCTGTCTGCTGACTCAGGCTCCGGGCGAAGTGGATGCTACCCAGCTACGCGATCTGAATATCCGTATTCGTCGTGATCCGGCGTCTGCAACCAGTCACTGAGCGTCTGCGGCTGTTCCAGAAAACGTCTGCGACCATTTTATAAATTGCTGAGGCCGGTTTTTACCGGCCTGTTCAAGAAGAGATAAAGGGTATTTTCTATGGCAGGTCATAGTAAATGGGCCAATATCAAACACCGTAAGGCGGCTCAGGACGCCAAGCGTGGCAAAATCTTCACCAAGATCATTCGTGAGTTGGTGGTGGCGGCCAAGCAGGGCGGTGGGAATATCGAGGATAACCCCAAGCTGCGTCAGGTGGTTGACAAGGCTCTGGGTGCCAATATGACCCGTGACACCATCAACAGGGCGATTGCTCGTGGTGCCGGTGGTGATGACGATTCCAACATGGAAGAAGTGACCTACGAAGGTTATGGTGCTGGCGGTATCGCGGTGCTGGTGGAATGTCTGACAGACAACCGTAACCGTACCGTTGCAGAAGTACGCCATGCTTTCTCCAAGCATGGTGGTAATCTGGGTACTGACGGTTCTGTAGCCTACCTGTTTGAGCGTAAGGGGCAAATCTTCTTCGAACCGGGTCTGGATGAAGACACTGTCATGGAAGCTGCTCTGGAAGCCGGTGCCGAAGATGTACTGACTAACGACGATGGCTCCATTGAAGTGGTCACTGAGTGGACTGAGTTCATGGCAGTAAAAGAAGCTATTGAAGCTGCAGGTTTGAAACCAGCGGGCGGCGAAGTAGCGATGATCGCTTCTACCCGGACTGAACTGGACAAAGACGGTGCGGAAAAAATCATGAAGCTGGTGGATCGTCTCGAAGACCTGGACGATGTGCAAAATGTTTACACTAACGCTGACATTCCTGCCGAAGTGATGGCGCAGTTGGACTAAGTTGTTCTGTCGGTGTGAAGAGCCTCGATAACGAAAGTGTCGGGGTTTTTTTGTTTCTGTTCCGGAGATACCAGCCCGGCTGGAATATCTGTGAACGCCCAGACATTGAAGCCTACCAGCAGCATAAACAATAGAATAATGATGCCTGTGATAATCATTAATGTTTTTAGCAGGTCGGACATTAATCGTTTCCGGATCATCTTGTGGAGTAAAACAGTCTTGAGCAAGAACAATGATCTTTGCGGTTCTCGCCACGAAAGTATTACCAGAGAAATACTAAGCTGCTTCTATCGTTACTCACAGGCAAATTTGGTAATTCAGTGTTCTTGAATTGTAAGTTTCTGATACCCACCGGCACCGCTGGTATATTGTATGGGTGTACAGTATCCTTTTGACATAACCATGACTTTGAACCCTCGCCTGTCAGATTTTTTTGGCAGAAGCTGTCACACTCATTGACCCCGGGGGGCATCAAACGCTGTCATTGAAAATAGCGACATCTGACTTGAGAATACATTCTGAATGGCCATCCTGATGGGGATAGATCCGGGCTCAAGAATTACCGGCTATGGATTAATTGAAGAAGTAGGCAATAAAACACATTATGTGGCGTCCGGTTGTATTCGCATCCGGGAGGCGCCTCTACCTGAGCGCTTGCAGCAGATTTATGAAGGCATCAGCACTTTGATCGAACGTTACATCCCGCAGTCCGTTGGTGTGGAGCAAGTGTTTATGTCCAGAAATGCTGATTCGGCACTGAAACTGGGTCAGGCCAGGGCTGCGGCCATTGTGGCTGTGGTTAATCACAATATTGAGGTGTCGGAATACTCTGCCCGGCAGGTCAAGCAGGCTGTGGTTGGTAAAGGCTCTGCGGATAAGTACCAGGTAAAGCACATGGTGAAGTCGATCCTTGACTTGAATGATACCCCTCAGGCCGATGCTGCGGACGCTCTGGCGGTTGCTCTTTGTCATGCTCATACTCGTTCCAGTCTGGTCAGGATGGCGGGTGCTACGGGTACTCGACGTCGTCGTCTTACGGGGCAGTCTTAGTTTGGGTGGACACAAAGGTGAAAGGAAGCAATGCAAAACACCAGATCCAGGATCTGTTGTGGCGTGTAGATTTTCTTCAGTTCTTTCCAGTTCTCCGGACTTATGATCTGTTCTTTGTAGAGTTCTTCAGTGGTTTTCAGTAACAGGCGTTGTTTGTTGTCCCAGCCCGGTGCCAGATGGCCACGGGAAACCATTTGTACATCACTGGCTTTCAGTCCCGTATCCAGTGCACATTGAGCAATATCCGGGATCAGGTGTCTGGTATTGCAAATGTACGCACTTCTCAGGGCAACCAGAGCGCGATCTCTCATCGGGAGGCTGCTGTAGCCTTGTATATAACTGATGAAGCTGCGAGCAGGCTTATCAAGCTCAGGTGAGTTTGCCGGGCGTCCCGGGAAATCTTCCTTTAACAAAGATTTTTGTGACTTGATGAAAGGGATGGGAATAGGGCCACCGGATACAGCTGGGTGGTATTCACTGGCCAGGCCAGCCTCGGGC
Source organism: Endozoicomonas sp. ALC020 (assembly GCF_049275935.1). Classification (NCBI taxonomy): domain Bacteria; kingdom Pseudomonadati; phylum Pseudomonadota; class Gammaproteobacteria; order Oceanospirillales; family Endozoicomonadaceae; genus Endozoicomonas; species Endozoicomonas sp. ALC020. The sequence goes on along the minus strand of NZ_CP184830.1, from coordinate 6,512,075 downwards.
AGGATCTGCCAGAGTGATCCCAGAAATGTGCGAAGTTTCTTCAAGGGGGCAGCTCCTTCAGATCATCGAATTGAACTTCTCTTAGTGATTAGAGAGTGACAATTCTCAGGAGTTCTACGCCCTCGTCGTATTGTTAGGCGTTCTGACCTTATAGTCAGAAAATAAAAGATTTGGAAAACAGGATGATTGGAAGAATTCGGGGCCTTCTGGCTGACAAACAGCCCCCTCATTTGCTGATAGAGACCCATGGTATCGGGTATGAAGTGGAAGCTCCGATGTCGGTTTTTTATAAACTGCCGGACGTTGGTCAGGAGGTCGTGTTATATACCCACTTTGTAGTGCGCGAAGATGCTCAGCTCCTATACGGTTTTAGCAATCGTGATGAGCGGGAGTTGTTTAGAACTCTGATCAAGGTCAATGGGGTTGGTCCCAAGCTCGGACTGACCCTGTTGTCCGGTATAGAAGCTGATGCTTTTGTGCGCTGTGTGCAGGAAGGTGATAGTGCCACTTTGGTGAAGTTGCCGGGTGTGGGTAAAAAAACAGCCGAGCGGCTGATTGTTGAAATGAAAGATAAGCTGGATCGTTGGCAGTCAGCACCTCTGCTGGAAGGTAAGCCTCTGGTTGCCGGTGGCGAAATGGCTGCCGAAGCAAAAGATATTGAACAGGAAGCCGTCAGTGCTCTGGTGGCTCTGGGTTATAAACCCCAGGAAGCCGGCAAAGTCATTGGTAAGTTGCTCAAGGATGGCATGACCAGTGAAGAGCTGATTCGTCAGGCTCTGAAAAGTATGATCTGATAACACCGCGTCTTATTTAAAAGGTGAGACGATTGAGTCTCACCTGCTTGTCTGCTTTGTAGTTTACCGGATGAACTTCCTGACCGAGTCAACGCAGATGGCTGCCGTTGCCAGCCAGATAAAGCTATAGCTGAGCCACTGCTGTAAGGTGAAGACTTCTCCGAGAACGGTGACAGCCACCACAAATATCAAAGCAGGCTCCAGGTAGCTCAACAGGCCAAACAAACTGACAGACAGATGCCTGGAGGCGTTGATGTAGCAGATCAGTGACAGGCTGCAGAGTAGCCCCAGACCTGGCAGCAGATACCAAAGAGTGACGGAATGGGTCAGGTTTTGCATAAAACTCTGATCACTCATCAGTATGAAAATACCAGCCGGAAGGAACAACAGGTGCTCAAAAAGCAGGGCTGGCAAGGTATCGACCTGCAAAGGTTTACGGATGATGAAATACACCGGATAAAGTCCGGCCACCGCCAGGCTGACCCAGGGTAATGAGCCCTGTTGCCAAATCATGGCAAGCACGCCTAATGACGCGGACCCCATGGCAAAGTAATGAGCCTTGTTCAGTCTCTCGTTAAATACCAGCTTGCCGGTTAATGCCAGGGTGAGTGGCAGCAAAAAATAGCCAAGGGAGAGATCCTGTGTTTTATCATTCACGGGGCCCCAGACAAACAGCCACCACTGAAAGCCAACAATCAAACCACCCAGGGATAGCATCAGCACAGTTTTCCGGCAGAGAAAAACCGCCCTGAAGCCCCGGAGCCGGTCCATGCGATAGCAGACCATTGTCAGGCAGAGAGCGCTGAAAATGACCCTGTTCCAGAACAGGGTATTTCCGGACAGCTTAATAAACTGTACATAAATGGGCACAAGCCCGAACATCACGGAGGCCATGACCGAGTTAGTCAGGCCTTTTCCAGAAACCAAATGTGTATTCATTCTGAGTACTTCCTTTAATCAGAATTTAAAACAGAGAGTATAGGAGTCCGATGACTCCGAAGTTTAAAAGGTAATGCACCCCCGGGCAGCTAAGTGCTCGCAAGTGCTCTTTTTACGTTCAGAGTGCTTGGACGATTAAATGTAGCGTTTTGTTCCCAAAGCTGGATTATTTTTTTAACAGACTGGAGATGGTACGCTGAGAGTAATGGTAGACGAGCTAGAACATGATTGAAGCAGATCGATTGATATCCTCCTCAGAACGCCCTCTGGAAGAGGTGCTGGATCGGGCTATTCGCCCGGTAAAACTGGCTGATTATGTGGGACAGCCAAAAGTCAGGGAGCAGATGGAAATTTTTATCCAGGCTGCAAGACTTCGTAATGATGCCCTTGATCATACCCTTATATTCGGACCTCCGGGGCTGGGTAAAACCACGCTTTCCCACATCCTTGCCAATGAGATGGGCAGCAATATTCGAACGACTTCTGGCCCGGTGCTGGAAAAAGCGGGTGACCTGGCAGCTCTTCTGACCAATCTTGAGCCCAATGACATTCTGTTTATTGATGAAATTCACCGCCTCAGTCCGGTAGTGGAAGAAGTATTGTATCCGGCGATGGAAGATTATCAGCTGGACATCATGATCGGTGAAGGCCCTGCTGCGCGATCTATCAAGCTGGACCTGCCTCCCTTTACCTTGGTGGGAGCTACAACCAGGGCGGGTCTGCTGACGTCTCCGCTCCGGGATCGTTTTGGTATTGTACAGAGGCTGGAGTTTTATAATATTGAGGACCTGACTTATATCGTAGAACGTTCTGCCGGAATTCTCGGGGTGGGGATTGATAAGGAAGGTGCAGGAGAGATTGCCCGACGCTCCAGAGGAACGCCCAGAATTGCCAACCGATTGCTGAGAAGGGTGCGTGATTTTGCCGAAGTAAAGGGGAATGGTGTGATCCACAAGGAGACGGCCGATGCCGCATTGAATATGCTGGATGTTGATGCCAGCGGTTTTGATCATATGGACAGACGGCTGCTGTTGGCCATGATCGAAAAGTTTGATGGTGGGCCGGTCGGGGTAGACAGTCTGGCGGCTGCCATCAGTGAGGAGAGGGATACCATCGAAGATGTCCTGGAGCCTTATCTTATTCAACAGGGCTATATGATGAGAACCCCCAGAGGGCGGATGGTCACCAAGCACGCATACTTGCATTTTGGGCTTGACTACCGGATAGAAGAATAAGTCTTTCCGGTTTAATATCTGGATCGTTCTTTTGAAAAACGAGTGGCTAAGGAAACGCTGATGCTCATGAGAATTTTAGGAATCTACTGTCTATTTGTTCTGTCGCTCACTGCTCTGAGTGGTTGTCAGACTATTACTACGGAAGCGGCGCCAATGCGTCCAGGGTTCTACTCTGCACCTTTCTCTGTCTCGGCGGCAAGTTGCTCGCAGGTGCTTCATGGTTCCAGCCAGCTGCCGATTGATCTGTATCATGCCGGAGTCTGCTTCGAGCAGGGAGTGGGTACAACAGCTTCCTTAGCCGAGGCTGTTGAGCGTTACTCCATGGCGGCTCGATGGGGGATTCCGGAAGCCACCCAAGCCTTGAAACGTTTGCACAAACCCGTTCCAGCTCCTGATTTGCTGCAACGCAGAACAGAGCAGGAACAACGCCTGAACAAGCAGAGACTGGATGAGGAAAAACTCAATAAAGGCTCCTATCCTCCGCCTCATAATTTCCCTCATTGTGGTCGTTCATCGTGTTATTAACTTGCCAGGGTATCGGCGTCTCTGGCAGTCTCTGATCTGGTTTAATGTTATGTGTACTGCTCTGTGACTGATACCTTTTCTATTCCCATTCGAGTCTATTATGAAGATACCGATGCCGGCGGCATCGTATATCACGTCAATTACCTGAAGTTTATGGAGCGAGCCAGAACCGAATATCTGCGAACTACCGGTTATGACCACCAGAAGTTGTTGAAGGAAAAGAAGCAGCTGGTAGTGGTTGATGCTTCTGTTCAGTTCAAACACATTGCCCGGTTGGATGACTCTCTTAACGTGACTGTCGCAGTTGAAAGTATGGGTAAAGCCAGGATGGTTTTTCTGCAACAGTGTTTTCGTGAAGGTCTTTTGATATGTGAAGGTCGGTTTGTGGTGGCTTGCCTGAACAGTCAGAGCAGAAAGCCCACAGCGATTACAGAATCCTTACGGAATAAATTAAGTCCTGACAGCAATTCGCCCTGAGATTGGTGGTACTATCCATAACTGCCTGTTTATCATGAAAATGCAGTCACAGCGTCTGGCCCGATTCCAGAATGATTGTCGATGATCATTTCTCTAACAAGTATTAATCAAATTAAAAGCGAGGTTTTCAGTGGCAGATAGCATGTCCATTTGGTCACTGGTAGGCAATGCCAGTTGGATCGTTTTACTGGTGCTGATACTGCTGGTGGTGGCATCTGTTGTTTCCTGGGTGATGATCGTTCAGCGTGGCGTACTCATTCGTTCCGCTCAACGCAATATGACGGCCTTTGAAGATCGCTTCTGGTCGGGGATGGATCTGACCCAGCTCTATAAAGAGCTGGACAAAGAAGAAGACCTGGGTGGTCTGGAATTGGTTTTCCGTTCAGGCTTTAGTGAGTTTTCCCGCATGCGTTCTCAGGGTACTGGAGAGGCTGATGCTGTCATGGAAGCCACACAGAGAGCCATGAGAGTGGCCATCTCCCGTGAGCAGGAAAAACTGGAAACGCATCTGCCCTTTCTGGCCAGTGTCGGTTCGACCTGTCCTTATGTTGGTCTGTTCGGTACCGTAGTCGGCATTATGAACTCTTTCCGTGGGCTGGCAAATGTGCAGCAGGCCACTCTGGCATCGGTTGCTCCTGGTATTGCTGAAGCCCTGATGACGACAGCGGTTGGTCTGGTAGCTGCGATTCCTGCGGTGGTAGCTTATAACCGTTACGCATCCAGAGTGGAAGCCCTGCTGTCGAACTACGAGACCTTTGCGGATGAATTTTCCAGTATTCTTCATCGCAAGGTTCACAGTCGTCGCACTGCAGGCTAAGGGAGCGAGTAAAAAAATCATGGCTCGATCCAGAACCCGGCGCAAGCCGATGTCAGAAATCAACATGGTGCCGTTTATCGACATCATGATGGTCATGCTGGTGGCCTTTATGGTCAGTGCCCCGATGCTGACTCAGGGGGTAAAGGTAGAACTTCCGAAGGCAACCAGTAATCCGATGCCACTGCCTGATGATGCCAAGACTCTGATTATCTCTGTCCAGTCCGATGGCAAGTTCTTTATTGATCTGGGCGGTCATCAGGAAAGTGCCAAAGGAATGGATGAAATCAGTGAGAAGGTAGGTAAGGTTCTTTCTGCCAGTCCCGAGACCCGGGTGTTGATAAAGGGGGATCGTAAAGTTGACTATGGCTCAGTGGTTGAGCTGATGGCCAGATTACAGGGAGTAGGTGTTAATGATGTGGGATTGATTACAGATCCTGCGTTGCTCAATGAACGGACGAAGCGCTGATGATAGAAAGTGTTATCCCCTGGTTTGACTGTCAGTCAGAACAAATCATGATCATGGTGTTGTGGAACGCAGGGCTGTAATGAAGAAAATTCCATTGATCGGTGCTTTATTGAATCATAAGCTTTTTCAGGGTTACGGGTTTGCAGTGGTGTTTTCCTTACTGCTGCACGTTCTGATACTGGGTCTGGTGTCCTGGGACTGGTCAACTGCAGATGAGTTGAGGATTGTAGCGCCAAAAAGTATCAAAGCCAGTGTCGTTGAAATTGCCCAGCCAAAGCCAATACCGCCAGCGCCCAAGCCTGTTGTAGACAACTCGGCACAAAAAGCTCGTGAGCTTGCTGCTCAGAAGCGCAAAGAAGAAGCCCGCCGACAGGCAGAAATTAAAAAACAGAAAGAGCTGGCTCTGAAAAAAGAGCATGCAGCCAAAGAGAAAGCAAAAAAGGAAAAAGCAGCTCGTAAAGAACAAGAGCGACAGCAGCGTCTGGCTGAAGAAAACAGGAAGAAAAAGCAACAGGAAGCGTTACTCAGACAGCTTGAGCAGGAGCGGGTTGCCCGTGAACAGGCTCAGGCAGTTGCTGCCGAGCAGGCAGAACAAGAGGCTGGAGAAGTAGCTTACTACTCCGAACTGCTGAAAAACCTTATTGCCCGGAACTGGAACCGACCGCCCAGTGCCCGTAACAATATGGTGGCTCTGGTTCAGCTCAGTCTGTCGCCTTTTGGTGACTTGCTGGAAGTAAGGTTGCTTGAAGGCAGTGGTAATGATGCCTATGATCGTTCTGTCGTACAGGCGATACAGAGGGCGGCGCCTTTTCCTGAATTGAAAAAGCTGGAACGGCGTGTGTTCGATAATAAATTCAAGCGCATTAACTTTAGGTTCAGGCCAGAGGATCTGGTGAGATGAAGCAACAACTGCAATGGTTTTCTGCCGGATTGTCGGGCAGCTTTAAAAGTAAGCAGACTGTCTTCAGGGAAGACACCTGTCGTCGTGTTTACCTATTAATCTCTTCTGCAATATTTTCATGGTTCCGAAGTAGGAGCGTTTTGGTCTCATCTCTGTTTGTTGCCCTGCTGTTATCAATGCAGAGTGCTCAGGCCATTCTCACAATCGAAGTAACCCAGGGTAATGACAAGGCCGTCAAGGTGGCAGTACCACCCTTCAGCTGGAATGGTAAGAAAATTCTGCCCGAAGATATGGCTTCTGTTGTAGAAGATAACCTTCATTTCAGCGGCCTGTTTGCAGCTTTGCCCAGAAAGGATATGCTCAGCTTTCCATCCAGTGCCAAAGATGTTGTTTACCGTGACTGGAATATACTGGGTGCTTCCTACCTGGTTACCGGAGAGGTTAAACAGGAAGGCAATACGTTTGAAGTGGACTATCAGCTGTTTGATATTGTTCGCCAGAAAAGCATTATGAAAGGCAGGGTTCGAGGCGATGAAAGTCAGCTGCGCGGGTTGGCTCATCATATCAGTGATGCGATATATGAAAAGATCACCGGTATTCCCGGCGATTTCTCGACCCGAATCATGTATGTCACTGCTGATCGTAAAAGTGCTGAACATACGGATTACAGTCTAAACTATGCCGATGCCGATGGTCAGCGCCAGCGCGAGATACTTCGTTCAAGAGAGCCTATACTGTCACCGAGCTGGTCACCCGACGGCAGTCGTGTTGCCTATGCTTCTTTTGAAACCGGTCGTCCGGCTATCTATATTCAGGAACTGGCTACCGGTAAACGTCAGAAGATAACTGACTTCAAAGGGTTGAACAGCTCTCCGGTATTTTCTCCTGATGGCAGGCAGTTGGCACTGGTTCTGTCCAAGGAGCAGAATCCGGACATTTATGTGATGGATCTGGCCACTGACAAACTCAGTCAGATTACATCACATTTCTCGATTGATACTGAGCCAGACTGGATGCCAGATGGGAAAAGTCTGATCTTTACATCTAACCGGGGAGGCAGTGCCCAGATTTATCAGATCGGTCTTGAAAGGTTGTCGAACGGTACTGTGGTTGCTGAAGGCAAACCTAAACGGCTGACGTTTACTGGTAAATTCAATGCCCGTGCTAAAGTATTCCCTGATGGTAAATCTCTGGCACTAGTCCATAAAGGTCAGGGAGCCACAGAATTTAACATCGCCATTCTGGATCTTGATACTGGACGACTGCGTCAGCTTACGTCTGCCCGGTTGGAAGATTCACCCAGTGTTTCCCCTGGGGGCCGTCGTCTAATCTATGCGGTATCGGGAGGCAAAAACGGGGAGCTTGGCATTGTTACAGCGGATGGTCGGGTAAAATATCGCTTGCCATCGGCCGAGGGTGATGTCAGAGAGCCGGTTTGGGGGCCATCAATAGCTACACAGCGCTAAATCGGGTTGGATTGGTTCGCTGGAGTCAGTCGAACTTGGCATTCGAGCATAAAATTCAGTAGAGTGAGCCAGCTCTTCAAATGGTCTTGTGCGAATAGTTAATTTATTCAATCAAATTCATCTGTAGCGCTGGACGCTCTTTCCGGATTTCAGGCCGAAGAAGTTGCAAGTTCAGCTGACCCCCTTGGTATTCGGGCTAGTCCGGAGTCTGCAGTTCTGATACTGTACTGCATCAATCAATACATTGATTTTGATTTACCAACATTGAACGAACAATTGGAGCTTGTCATGCGTTTTGCCAATTTTGTCAAAGCCACCGCACTCACTGCCACTGCACTCTGGCTGGCTGGTTGTGCCTCTACAGGTGGTCAGAGTACTTCTGATGTTGAATCTAACACTGACTTCGCGACTGAAGAAGTTGTGATTGAAACCTTCCCTGCTTATAGCCCTGCTGTTCAAGCCGTAATTGATAGCGGTGAGATTCAGGCTACCCCTGAAGAGATCGAACAATTGCTGGCGCATAAAACTTATCACTTTGCTTTTGACAGCTCTAAGCTGAAAGAGAGCGATTATAAGGCTCTGGACGTACAGGCTATTTATCTGAATTCCTCTGAAGGCCGTGGCAAGAAAATCACCATTCAGGGTAATACGGATGAGCGCGGAACTCGCACATATAACCTGGCTCTGGGCGAGCGTCGTGCTAATGCAGTTAAGAACTACCTGGTCAGCAAGGGTGTATCTCCAAGCCGCATTGAAGTGATTAGCTTTGGTTTTGAGAAGCCTCTGGACCCGGCTCACAATGCAACTGCCTGGGCTATGAACCGTCGTGCTCACATTGTGATCAACTGATGGCCATAGTTTTAGAAAAATATTGATTTCATAATGCAGCCATGGCCCATTCACTGGTGCAAAGCCCTTGGGTGGGCAGCATTTCAGACTCATGGCTGCCCGACAGGGAATGAGACTGAATGCCTCTGAAACGATCTGTTTGCTCTGCTTTTGTTGTTGTCGGCCTGGCCTCTTATGTTCAGGCAGAGGTGCCGGTGGTGGACTCCCAGCCTTCTGGAAATGCTTATTCTGTCAAGAGTTCACAAACTCGTGAATCGACTTCAGTGGCATCATCGGCAGGAGGTACTGCCCACTTATTGAACCTGGTGGATGAGCTTCGTCAGGAGACCATGACCCTCAGAGGGCAGTTGGAAGAGCAGGCTTATCAGATCAGGCAGCTGCAGAAAGAGAACCGGGAGCGTTACCTGGATCTTGATCAGCGCATTTCTCGTCTGGGTGACTCTTCTGGTGAGGCGCCTGCTGCCGCAGGAGGCGCTTCAAACTCCCCGGTGACTTTACCTGCTATCGGTAACAAGCCTTCAGTGTCTGAGACTGGTGCCCGCGAGGAAGCTGCTTATCAGGCTGCTTTCTCCCTGATCAAGGACAAGCGTTTTGATGAGGCTATTACGGCCTTGAAAAAGTTGTTGAAAGACTATCCCAAAGGTCAGTTTTCGGATAATGCCCAATACTGGTTAGGTGAAGTTCAGATGGCTCAGGGCAAATACAAGGAAGCTCTGGGCGACTTTCAGTCTCTGATTGACAATTATCCGGACAGTCCGAAAGTATCTGACGCTACCTACAAGCTGGGTCGTATTCTTGATTTGCAAGGCGAAAAAGACGCTGCCAGGAAACACCTTGAATCAGTGATCAGTCAATACCCCGGCAGTGCTGCTGCCCGATTGTCAGATACCTATCTCAGGAATATGTCCGATTCCTGATTAATTCTGCCTGCCTCCGGGTGGGCGTCGACTCTGTTTGGGTATTTCATCCATTTCCTGTTTTCTCCCTTGAGGGGATCTTGCATTCTGCTCGGGCAGTTAAACCAAAATTGACTTAAGTAGGATGGGCTCCTAGTATTGCCGACCTGAATGTCTGGTGAGAGCTCAATGACTGCTGATACCCTCAGAATTACTGAAATTTTTCACTCCCTGCAGGGAGAGTCCCGTACCTCGGGCCTGCCTACAGTGTTTGTCCGTCTGACGGGCTGTCCACTTCGTTGTGTCTGGTGTGATACCGAGTACTCATTTCACGGTGGCACCCGTATGTCTCTCGACGAGATCATAAAGGAGGTAGACGACTATGGCGCTAAATATGTCTGTGTAACAGGCGGTGAACCTCTTGGGCAGCCAAATTGTCTGCCTCTGCTTGAGCAGCTGGTAGACAAAGGCTATGAAGTATCACTGGAAACCAGTGGTGCTCTGGATGTTTCCCTGGTGGATGAGCGAGTGGTCAAAGTGCTCGACCTCAAGCCACCGGCATCTGGTGAAAGTCACAGGAATCTGTACGAGAATATTGAACACCTTACCGCTAATGACCAGGTTAAGTTCGTCATTGCCAATCGGGAAGATTATGAGTGGTCGGTCAGTAAAATGTTGCAGTACAACCTTGCGGGCCGGGTGTCAGATATACTGTTTTCTCCCGTCAACGACCAGTTGGCTCCTGATCGGCTGGCTGACTGGATCATCTCAGACAAGCTTCCGGTTCGGTTTCAGGTGCAATTACATCGCGTGATCTGGGGCGACAAAGCCGGTGTTTGAGTCAAAATCCTAATCAGGTAGGCTGCAAGCTATTTAAGTTAACTCGTAAGCGTTTTATAACAGTCTGGTCAGCGCTGGATCGTCGATTGTCGCGAGCGTCGCTGTAACCCTCGACTTGGCCGCATTTATAGAAAAGCAGGCCATGAGCGAAGAAAAATAGGAATAAAGAGCATGACAAAAAAAGCAGTCATTTTACTGTCCGGTGGTCTGGATTCTTCCACAGTACTCGCCATTGCCAGAGATCAGGGATATGAGTGCTATACCGTCAGCTTTGATTACGGTCAGCGACACAGAGCAGAACTCGAAGCCTCTATTCGTGTTTCTGAGGCATTGGGTGCCAGGGATCATAAAACCCTGAAACTGGACTTGCGTGATCTTGGTGGCTCTGCTTTGACAGATGATGATATTGATGTCCCTGAGGATCTGGGCGAGGGTATCCCTGTAACTTATGTACCAGCACGAAATACTGTATTTCTTTCTCTGGCACTGGGTTGGGCTGAAATTCTCGGTGCCCGGGACATTTTCATTGGCGCTAATGATGTAGATTATTCCGGCTATCCGGATTGTCGTCCTGAGTACCTCGAGGCTTTCGAGAAAATGGCTAACCTGGCCACCAAAGCGGGAGTTGAAGGGGATCACTTTCATATCCGCGCTCCACTGCTGGAGCTGACCAAGGCTGAGATCATAAAGGAAGGCAGTCGTCTGGGGGTTGATTACGGGATGACCGTTTCTTGTTATCAGGCTGACGAACAAGGTCGCGCCTGTGGTGTCTGTGACAGCTGCCGCTATCGTAAAAAGGGCTTTGCCGAAGCCTCTGTCGCCGACCCAACGCCTTATGTAGAATCTTGAGTGATCCAACCTGACCGCTGAACGTTTGCAGGTCTGTTCAAGTTCATACTGTCGTTCTCAAGCCAGTCCTGAGTACGGCAGTCAGGAGATCTATTGCATCTTGAACAGTTTTTCAGGCACTCTGAAGAAGATAACATCAGTGCTTCTTGGCTTGGGAAAATTGGCACCATTATCGCCAACCAGAACCAGTAGCCTGCTGTCGTCAGTCCCGTGAGGTCCAATCGTCACCCCTTCGATATTGATTCTTTTAAAGTCCGGGAAGGTTTTTTCAAAATCCCGGGTGCTCAGCAGAAGCTTCTTTCTCAGTAAGGGCAGAGACGTATTAGCAGTCTCTTTCGGTTGCTCTTCTGGACAGGTGCATTTATTGCCCTGGGTTGGGGGAAGAGGGTTATCCAGATCAACCAGATAAACTTCCGTGTATGTATAGTTTACGGTTTTTCTGTCGGCTTTCCTGATGAAATTTTTTTCGATGACAAGAAACTGGTGATTGTTGACGGCCTGGGCGTCGCTGATGCTCTGTACAATGACGTCTACCTCGGGGTTGTAAAGCTCTGCAGGAACAGAAGTGGGCTGATAGTGGTATTGAATGTCTGGTTTCACAGAAGCTGAAACCTGATGGACCGCTTCAGCCATTGAGAAACGCAATACCCGACCAGGTACAGGGCCTTTATGATGTTGTTTATCCTGAAGAATCCCCTGTTCAGATATAGCAAGATAATCAGGGGTTCCCGGAAGGTGGATGACAGTTTCGAAGCCCCGGTTTCGCTTGACCCCCTTTTTATTGGGGTCTTCACTGTGCCAGTTGAACTGAGTGTCATAGATGCCGGGTACCCAGTGAGGTATCTTCCAGTCAAAGCGCCAGCCGATATTGGAAAATTCTCTGGGGTATTGGTATGCGCCCAGAAGAGATCCGTCTCTTCCTACTTTCAGAAGAGAGCTGTGAATATTCCATCCAGGGAATCGAATCCAGGGGCAGACCAGGTTGAACAGAAAGGTCGCGTTTTGTTCCGAAGCGACCAGAAAAGCACTGTCGCCAAGAAAGTCAAAGCCTTCTGTATCAATATGCCCATGGGTTGTCCAAAAAACAGAGTCATTAGGTTCAATGACAACTTCTCTGACCCGTCTGCCAGACTCTTGCAAGAAAGTACCTTTGCTTTTTGGAATGCCTTTCCTGGTAATCAGGGTTTCTTCCGGGATGAGATAGTATCGGGGCAAGCCGTTTTTGTTGTAATAGTTGGGAATGGCCCCGGTATCATCTGAAAGCAGAATGAATTGATTGTAGGCTTTGTCGTAACGGATGGAAGAAATTCCCAGGATTGGCTGATCTTCACTGTAATCCAGCTTTTTACTGCCGAGAAGCATTACTCCGTTCTGGCTGGCAATGGCAGCTTCAGAGGATAACAAAGCGTAGGTAAAAAAAAGGGAGAGAGGCCATAATCCTTTGGATGACATGAGGCTACCTTAGTTAAAGGAGGTTTATAGAAACTGGTATAATCCTAGTCTAAATTCAGGACGTTACCGGAGGGTCAACTGGTCAGTTTTAGTGGAATACTTCAGGGTTGGAATCATTCGCAGATGAGTATTCAGTGACTAAACAGATGCGTTAGCGCCTGATACCTGACAGGCAGGGAAGGCTGAAGAAAAAACTTGCAAGATTTAACCGACTGAGTAATATGGCGCCGCGTCGGGTCGTTGGCTCAGTTGGTAGAGCAGTTGGCTTTTAACCAATTGGTCGTAGGTTCGAATCCTACACGACCCACCAACTCCTCTTCTCTTTTTCCCGGCTGTCTGAATCTTTCATTTGTGTTAAAATCGCGTGGATTTGCCTAATAATGTCTTCTAGAGACTTTCAGAACAATTTTTATGAGTGTACTTAGTGATAGAGCATTTGTTCAGGAGCATCTCGGTAGCGCACCCGTTCAGGGCCTGGACGAAGCAAAAGAGCAAGCACTGAAGCAGAAAGTGCGAGAGCTTCTGGAACAGGAAAACGCTGTTCTTGTTGCTCATTATTACACTGACCCTGTCGTTCAGGCGCTGGCCGAAGAAACCGGTGGTTATGTAGCGGACTCCCTGGAAATGGCTCGCTTTGGACGTGATCACTTTGCGGATACTCTGGTCGTTGCTGGCGTTCGCTTTATGGGTGAGACTTCCAAGATTCTCAGCCCTCAAAAACGTGTTCTGATGCCAACGCTGGAGGCAGAGTGCTCTCTTGATCTTGGCTGTCCGGTCGATGAGTTTTCGGCTTTTTGTGATCAGCACCCCGATCGTGAAGTGGTTGTCTATGCCAATACATCTGCGGCGGTAAAAGCACGGGCTGACTGGGTTGTGACTTCCAGTTGTGCTGTGGACATCGTTGAGCATCTGATGGATCAGGGCAAAAAAATCATCTGGGGGCCGGATAAATATCTGGGCAGTTACATCCAAAAGAACACCGGGGCAGACATGCTGCTCTGGAACAGTAGCTGTATCGTTCATGAAGAGTTCAAGGCCAGGGGTATTGAAGACCTCAAACGGGTTTACCCGGATGCTGCGATTCTTGTGCACCCTGAATCACCAGACTCTGTTGTCCAGGTGGCAGACGTCGTTGGTTCTACCAGCCAATTGCTGAAAGCCTCTCAGGAAATGCCAAACTCAACCTTTATCGTGGCAACGGATCGAGGTATTTTCTACAAAATGCAACAGGCTTCCCCAGACAAGTCTTTTGTAGAAGCTCCAACTGCGGGTAGCGGTGCTACCTGCAAGAGTTGTGCCCATTGTCCGTGGATGGCAATGAACTCTCTGGAAGCACTGGTTCAGTGTCTGGAAAAACCAGGCAAGTTGAATCTGGTGAATGTCGATGATGAGTTGCGAGAGAAGTCTCTGATTCCTCTGAATCGTATGCTCGACTTCACGGCATCACTATCAGCCTGAGGTATGGCCGCCGACAATGACGGCCTTTTCTGATCAGCTTTTTTCAAGTTTCTTACGATATTCGAATATGTCGTTTAACTTTTTGTCGATCTTGGCTCTCAGGGCGTAATTATCTCCCACCATTTTTCGAGCAAACTGAAGGTGCTTGATGGCATCGTCAAGATTGCCTGTTAAGAAGAAGTACTCTGCCCGAGCCTGGTGTAAGCCCAGAATGTCATCGGACTGACCCTGGGCTTCCGCCAGTTCATACCAGATATCCGGGTCGTCGGGTCGACTGCGACTCAGTTTCAGAAGAAGGTCTCTGGCTTCGCTGAATTTTTTTGCCTGAATCAGAATATCCGCTTTGGTCGCCATCAACGGATAGTTATCCAGATGAATTGAAAGCGCCGCATCCAGTCGTTTAATCGCTTCATCGGATTTTCCGGTAACTGATTCGAGTCTGGCCTGAGCCATAATCAAATGCAGGTTGCGAGGGTGTTTCTTCAGCAGCGCAGTCAGTTCTTTTTCTGCTGTTTTGTAATCTCGTGCTTCAATGCTCGCCAGTGCAAGACCATAGCGGGTAATGTCTTCCGAGCTGGTATGACTGGACTCCAGCTCCTTCTGTAACTGATGTGCGTAACGGGCCGGATCTTCGGTGCTGAGTACGAACAGTCTCATTCGAATTAAAGAATAATCAAGGCTGCTGCCCTGGGAACCCTTGGAAGGCAATTGTGCAGCTCTGGCTCTGGAGTCTGAAATACGGTTGTCGGTAACAGGGTGCGTCAGTAGAAACTCCGGAGGTCTGCTTTGATAACGCCTGGACTTGTTCATGTTCTCAAATATTTCAGGCATGGCCTGAGGATCAAAGCCCGCCTTGGCAAGAGTCAGAATGCCAATATTGTCTGCTTCGCGCTCAAATTGTCTGCTGAAGCGCAAACGACTGGACTGGATGCCGGCCATCGTTGTTGATAGTGCTGCGGCACCTACTTCAGTTCCTGCTGTTGCCATCAGGACAACCGATGCAAGAACAGCGGCAGCGGTCGGCAGGCTCTTGTTTTTGGCGTCTTCAACATTTCGGGCGTAATGGCGCTGGCTCAGGTGTGCTAATTCGTGAGCGAGTACGGCAGCAAATTGAGCCTCTGTGTCCGCGTTGAAGAACAGTCCGGAGTTGACGCCGATGATTCCGCCCGGTGCTGCAAAAGCGTTCAATACGCTACTGTCTATCACTATGGTGTTTAATCGGTGATCTTTAATCTCACTGAATTCAGCCAGGCGATAGGTGAGTCTTTCGAGGTATTCCTTGACCTCGGGGTCACTCACCGTACGGGTTCGGCTACGTATATATTTCAGATAAGTCTGTCCCAGCTCATACTCCTGTTGAGGCGAGACGACTGCGGAGGTGCTGTCCCCCAGTCTGGGCAGTTCAATTGGGGCCGCGCTTACCACTGCGGAAGAAGTTCCGAGCCAGGTGCTTAGCAGGGCTGCCATCAGGAAACCCGGTTGCTTCATAGAATATCCATACTCGTATAATCTGCGGTACACTGTATCGTCATAGAGGTGCTGGCTCAAACAGCCGTGAAAAAAAACATAGTATTTTACGGCCTCCTTACCTTTCGGGTGAGGCCGGAAGTGCGTTTATCATGACTGGCAACTTCTGGCGATGGAAAGAGCAGTCATCTCTCTATTCTACAGGTCAGCGACGTTTGCACCAGAGCCTTTTAGTGAGAGTCGGGTGTGGTAACAACTTGCCTGCCGTTTTTGGGCAAGTGTATGCATGGCACTTGGAAACATTTTTACACTGTAAGCGCTTTACTGGTTTATTAATTATCAGTCAGTGCAGCATAACATTGGCAGCAGAGTTCCTGTACAGCTGAATTTCAGCTTCGCTGAGGGAGAATGAGTTTCATTATGATAGAAGTGGATGTTGAACTGGATCTGAAGGGAATGAGTTGTCCGCTCCCTCTGCTCAAAGCCAAGCAGGCGCTCAGTAAAATGGATCAGGGCGAAGTGTTGCGGATTCAGGCCACAGATCCGGGCTCGGTTCGGGATTTTGCCAGCTTTGCCTGCATCAGTGGTCATAAACTGTTGGCCAGTGATGAAGCTTCAGGGGTATTTATCTTTACTCTCGAGCATAAATAAGATCGGATTGTTAATATCCCGAGCCAGACTGACAATAGACAACCTGGTCAGTTTTCTGAGTAAGTCATAAGGAAGAAAATATGCTGGATATCATCAGGGATTGGCTGAACCGTTACCTGTCAGATCATGAGGCTCTGGTGCTACTGTTGATGCTGGTGACCGGGTTTTTGGTCATCATCTTTATGGGGAATATGTTGGCCCCGCTGCTGGCGGCAATGGTATTGGCATTTTTGATGCAAGGTGTGGTGAACTTACTCGAAAAATGGGGGGTACCCCATCTCCTGGCCGTCAGCCTCATTTTCACTCTCTTTATGGCGGTTCTGCTTATTTCAATATTCCTGTTGATTCCATTGATCTGGCAGCAAGTCACCGGCTTACTGAATGAGCTGCCGAATATGGTGAGGCAGGGACAGATGATTCTGAAAGAATTGCCAGAGCTCTATCCAGCCTTTATTTCGGAATCCCAGACAGCGGCTCTCAGTAGTGCTATCAATATGCATCTGGCCAAGTTCGGACCCTGGGCGTTGTCGTTCTCTATCTCCAGGTTGCCTGGTGCCCTGGGTATCCTGGTTTATCTGATTCTGGTGCCCATCCTGGTATTCTTTTTTCTTAAGGATAAAACTGAACTGCTCGGCTGGATTGGTAACCGCTTACCTATGCGGCGTCGCCTGATTATTCAGGTGGCGGACGAAATGAATGACCAGATTGCCAACTACATACGGGGTAAGGTTATTGAAATTTTGATTGTTGGTGGAGTCAGTTTTGTGGCTTTTGCCTGGCTGGGGTTGAACTATGCCGTTCTGCTGTCTGTGCTGGTGGGCTTTTCAGTAGTGGTTCCCTATATCGGTGCCACTGTGGTTACCATTCCTATTGCCCTGATTGGTCTGTTTCAATGGGGTGTGGGACATGAGTTCATGATGCTGATGATTGTGTACGGCATCATTCAGGCTCTGGATGGCAATGTTCTGGTTCCCCTGCTGTTTTCCGAGGCGGTTAACCTGCACCCGGTTGCTATTATTGTTGCGGTTCTGGTGTTTGGGGGAGTCTGGGGCTTCTGGGGAATATTCTTTGCTATTCCGCTGGCGACCCTGCTAAAGGCAGTGATGAATGCCTGGCCCAGTGTGCATGATGTGGAAAAGGTCAGCTAGCTTTTCATCAATACAACGAAACCGGTCCATCTGATTATCATTGGAATATTTCTTTGAGGGCCATCACGGATAGATGGCCCGTTTGGATGATTAACCCAGTGCCTGAGTAGCCTGTAGAACGTCTTCTACATGGTTTTTGATCCGTACCTTACGCCACTCGTGTTGCAGGGTGCCCTCACGATCAATGAGGAACGTGCTGCGCTCAATTCCCATGTACTCTTTGCCGTACATATTCTTTAACTTGATGACATCAAACAGTTTGCAGAGTTCTTCGTCCGGATCGGAGATCAGCTCGAACGGGAACTCATGTTTAGCCTTGAAATTTTCGTGAGATTTCAGGCTGTCACGGGAGACACCGAAAATCAGGGTGTCAGCTTCCTGAAATTCCTGGAACAGATCCCGGAAAGTCTGGCCTTCACTGATGCAGCCCGGAGTGTTGTCTTTGGGGTAGAAATAGATGACGACCTTCTTGCCTTTCAGTTCGGACAGGGTGACGGTGGTGTTATTGGTTGCCTGGGCGGTGAATTCCGTAACGGGTTGGCCTAGGGTAAAACTCATTGTTCTTCCTTCGATTCTCTTGTCTTTGATAGTAAGTCTGAATAGTAAACGGTTGTCTCTGCTTCAGCTGGCTTTAATAGATGTCAGAATTTTATATTCAGCCACAAAAACGGCCAGATCAACAGATTGTTTTCAGATGCAGCGAACCTGTAGCATAGTGCGAATGACTGACAATGGTCTATAAAGCTGGACTGAGTCGGGCAGAATGTCAACGCTGCTCTTGTTAATGCCGGTGCGCGTCAGTAACATTATGCACAGCTTATGACTGATCTCTTGGAGTGGATAGATGATTACCGGTAGCCTTGTAGCGCTTGTGACCCCGATGCAGGACGATGGAGAGCCGGACTGGGAACGTCTCCAGAAACTGGTTGAATTTCATATAGAGGAAGGTACTGATGGCATCGTGGCAGTGGGTACTACCGGAGAATCTGCTACTCTGACCGTGCAAGAACACTGCGAAGTGATTAAACGGATTGTCAGACAGGTTAGTGGCCGTATTCCGGTGATTGCCGGTACCGGAGGAAATTCTACCCAGGAAGCTGTTTTATTGACAGCAGAGGCAAAAATCCTGGGAGCTGATGCCTGCCTGCTGGTGACTCCTTATTACAACAAGCCAACCCAGGAAGGTTTGTACCTGCATTATAAAACCATTGCTGACTCTGTGGCCATTCCTCAGATTCTCTATAATGTACCCGGTCGTACCGCCGTGGATATGTTGCCTGAAACTGTGGCGCGTCTTTCCGGTCACGAAAATATCGTGGGTATAAAAGAAGCCACCGGCATTGTCGAGCGTGGCATCGAGATTCGTGAACTGTGCGGTAATGACTTTGCTATATACTCCGGTGATGACGCTACCGGCATGGAGATGATGTTGCAGGGCGCTAACGGTGTTATTTCTGTAACCAATAATCTGGCTCCTCGGAAAATGCATGAAATGTGTGTAGCGGCTCTTAATGGAGATCGCGCTACAGCCGAGGCGATTAACGCTAAACTGGACGGATTGCATCAGAATCTGTTTGTTGAGGCGAATCCGATTCCTGTGAAATGGGCGTTGTCGGAAATGGGACTGATTGGAGAGGGCATACGCCTGCCACTGACGCCCTTGTCCGAAGGTTGCCACCCGGTTCTACGTGAAGCCTTGAAGCAGGCTGAACTGATTTAATTATTCAAGGGACCAGGCGTTGAGCCTGATCCCGGCACCTGATTATGACTGAACCCGGGAAACAAAAGGTATCATCCGGGGGATTGTTATGGAGCTTTTCAGAATGGAGATCGTATGTCGCGAGTGATGAAAACCTTGCCGGTTATGGCCTGTGCTCTGGCACTGGCAGGTTGTTCCAATCCATTCGGCAAGGAGGGTTATTTCCGGGATAAATCCGGTGATTATACTCAGGCACGGGTGACCAGGTCGCTGGAAATACCTGAGCAAATGAATGCAGAGCCCATGGTGGAATCCTTGTCTATTCCGCCCATTTCTGCGGACCACTCGCAACTGGAATCCGATTTTGATGTGCCCAGACCTGACCAGCGCCTGACTCAGGAAGCAGGTGGCGTCTATACCATCGAAAGGGCAGGTGATGAAGAGTGGTTGCTGGTGGGGCATTCGCCCGGTGAAGTCTGGCCAAAAGTTCTGGCTTTCCTGGAAGAAAACAACATTCCGGCCAGATCCCGGGATGTCAAACAGGGCGTTCTTGAAACAGAGTGGACTGATCTGGGCAAAGACCCGGAAAAAGGTTATGTCTCCCGTGCCTTCAGTAAGTTGATGGGTGCTGAGGTGACCGGTCCTGTTGAAGATCGTTTCCAGTTCGAAGTGCGCCAGGGTGTGAAACCAGATTCCTCTGAGGTGCGTTTGAAGATCAAGTCTCGCGCCGTTCCTGAAGAAGGCCAGAGAATCACCACTGAGCCAGGGTGGAACAACTTTGCTGGGCGCAGTCAGAAGATGGTTGACAGTATATTGAATGAACTGCTGCTGTTCATGGTGCGTGATGGCAGTGAAAAATCCGTCTCTTATCTGGCTCAGGATCTGAATCTGGGCAACCAGGCTGTTATGGAGCAGGACGGTGCTGGTAATCCGCTACTGAGAATGGATCAGCTCTCCTATGCCCGTAGCTGGTCTGCTGTTGATGCTGCACTGCAACAGGCTGGGGTGGATGTGACCGATAAGAACCGCTCCGCAGGTATTTTCTACCTGCAGGTAGATCCTGAAGGAGTGGTCAAAAAAGACAAAGAATCCAGTGGCTGGTTCAGTGGTTGGTTTGGCGGCGATGAAAAGAAAGAGGCACCCAAGGATGTTCTGTTAATGAGAGTTTCAGAATTGAATGGGGTCGTCAGGGTCTCGGTAGAAAAGGATGCCAATACCTCAGCACCTGCCGAGATCAGTCGTAAGTTGCTGAATCTTGTGAAGGAAAACCTCAAATAGGGTAGAATCGCATTGTAAAAGCCAGTCTCCATGACTGGCTTTTTTGTTTTGTTTGCCAGGCAACGAAACAGTTCCATGGAGCGGCTCCTGTTCGCTTCAGTTGATTGTCCATTAGTAGAATGCAGGATGTTGGCAATGAGCTTTGCTGATAAAGTACTGGCCGTAAATAACGACCTTCCTATTCGAACAGAGCTTCCCGTGCACTCAGGTAAGGTCCGCTCTGTTTATTGGTTGACAGAGGCGGACAGCCGTCGTCTGATCAGGGAAAAGGGCTATGATGTAGCCGGTGATACGCCTCTGGCTATCATGGTGATTTCTGACCGGATGAGTGCCTTTGACTGCATCTGGAAGGGTGAAGGAAACATGCAGGGTGTACCCGGAAAAGGGGCTGCCCTGAATGCGATCTCCAATCACTGGTTCAAATTGTTCAGGGAATCGGGGCTGGCTGACAGCCACATACTGGATATTCCCCATCCCTTCGTCTGGATCGTTCAAAAAGCCCGGCCAGTGATGATTGAAGCGATCTGTCGTCAATACATTACAGGATCCATGTGGCGTGCCTACAGCAAGGGTGAGCGTGATTTCTGTGGTATCCGGCTTCCGGATGGTCTTGAGAAGGATCAGAAATTACCGGAGTTGCTGATAACACCTTCCACCAAGGGTATTCTGAAAGGGATTCCCGGTGTGCCGGAGGTGGATGATGTTAATATCACTCGTGCTGACCTTGAGGCAAATTACAGGTCTTTTAACTTTCACAAGCCCGAAGATATTGATCGTTATGAAAGGCTTCTTAAAGAAGGCTTTGATGTCATTTCCGAAGCCCTTGGCAAGCTGGATCAGGTGTTTGTGGATACCAAGTTTGAGTTTGGGTATGTCGCCACTGCCAGTGGTCAGGACAGGCTAATTTACATGGATGAAGTAGGAACACCGGATTCATCCAGAATCTGGGACGGTGCGTCATACAGAGTGGGTAAGGTGGTGGAAAACTCCAAGGAAGGTTTTCGCCAACAGTTGCTGAATTATTTTCCTGACCCTGACATTCTGCTCAACAAGGACAGAATGCACGAGCGACGGGCCCTGGCCGAAGAAAACGAGCTGCCTCAATCCATTATGATGGCTGTATCCAGAACCTATCTGGATATTGCTGAGCGCATTACAGGCGAGCCTGTTCAACTCTCAGACAGCCCCAAAGCCGAAATTGTAGCCATTCTCAAGGATCAATATGGTTTGATTGATTAAAGGTTTTAGTCGGGCGTTCTTCAGTCGTTTGAGCCGGTTGACGGGGGTTGGCCGCTTAATAGCGATTGGTTATTAGCGAAAACCTGCGGTATGACGGTAATTTGCCCTCTTTTTTCAATAGATGATCTGAATAAGGCTTACGTCATCTGTTTTTTATGCACAAATGTCAAGCCCTTGACGTCAAAAAAACGCATCGGGTCTAAGTAATTGATTTTATAAGGATGAGTTGTAACTTGTTGAAAATTAAAGAAAAATAATTGATCAAAAAGTGATCGATTTGTATGTGAGGCAGTAAGAATCAGTCTTTCTGAATGATTTGGCAGGTTCTTCCACAAAGTTATCCACAGATTTTGTGGGTAAGATTGCAGTAATGCTTCACTAACAAGTCATATGAGCTGCCTTTAACGCCCTTTATGACAACTTTTTATTAAAGAATGCTGCACTCCTGACGAGGCGGCTAGAGAATCTGAGTATGAACGAATTGCCGAATATTGTTGATCTGACAGAAGAAAATGTTCGAGAAGTATTAGTTGAACAGTCGGCCCAGCGACCGGTGCTACTGGATATCTGGGCTGAGTGGTGTGAGCCCTGCAAAAGTCAGCTACCGATTCTGGCCAATCTGGTAGAGAGCTATCAGGGTAAGTTTTTGTTGGCCAAACTGGATGCAGATCAACCTCTGGGTCAGCAGTTAATGGCTCAGCTGGGTGTCCGCAGTGTCCCGACACTGGTTTTCTTCCATCAGGGACAACCTGTGCAGGTGTTGTCCGGTTTACAGACTGAGGTGGCTCTGAAAGAAGTGCTGGATCCTTTGACAATGAGCCCTGTGGAGCGTATACGTTTGCAGGTCGATCAGTTGATTGACGAGGGGCAGCACGAGCAGGCGCTGCTGCTGTTGCAGCAGATTTTACAGGAAGAGCCCGAAAATCAGGCGCTTCAGGTACTTCAGGTTAACCTTCTGCTGGAACTGGATCGTGTTGACGATGCCAAAGCCTTGATGGCTGCACTGCCTGCCGATGCCGCAGGCATTGCCCAGCCCAGGGCGAAGCTGGCTTTCTATGAGATGGTGGTCCGGGCACCGCAAATGGCAGAACTGGAAGCTCGCCTTCATGATGATGAAAACGATCATGAGGCTCGTTATCAGCTTGCTATCCGTCAGGTGATTGCCGATGACAATGAGCAGGCCCTGGAAAACCTTCTTTTGATTGTCAGAACAGACCGTGCCTTCCGTGAAGACGGAGCCAGACTGTTAATGTTGAAGGTTTTTGATCAGTTGGGGGCTGGAGACCCACTGGCCAAGCGTTATCGTGGCAAGCTGTTTGGGTTGATGCATTGACGGATTAGTGAGTTGGTATGAGTTGGGCTTCCTGTGAAGGGAAGCCCGGTGGCGGGTTTTCTTACCTGAACCGTCGCTTAAGATTCAGTTGTCCCTTCTGTAAGTCCGCCTAGCGCCTCTGCCAGGTCATTGATCAGCTTTCTCAGGGAAAGGCTCATGACTGCGAAATCGGCATCGAATTGTTCCGCCGCAGTTTCTGCTTCTACTTCGTCCAGTTGATCCTGGATCACTTCAGTGAACTTCAGCTTTCGTACAATCAGATCATCACTGAGCACAAAAGTTTGTGCTTCATCCCATTGCAGGGACAATTTGCTCACCTGCATGCCGCCCTCCAGGTGAGCCTGAATTTCTTCTGTGATCAATGCCTGCCGACGGACATTGATTTGCCCACCCTCATCACCAGGCTCTCGCAGGTCGCATTCGTCACCCAGAATAAAGGGGGCTGGGACAGCAGGGTTTTCTGAAAGCCATTGTGTCATGGACGCTGAGGGCAGGTTCTTTAAGGGGGGGTTAATAACCGGCAGGCTACCGAGGCATTCTCTCAGACAGCTGGTCAGTTCTTCTGCTTTCTTGAAAGAAGAAGCGTCCACAACCAGCCAGCCCTCTCTTGTATCCATGTAAGCGAACGTTTTCTGATGTTTGGTGAAAGCTCTGGGCAGCAGCTCCATCATAATGTCGTCCTTGAGCGCTTTTTTTTCCTTACTGAACACTTCCCGTTGTTCTTCCTGTTCTATCGTTTCTATTTTTTCTTCCAGGGCATCTTTGATAACACTGGCGGGAAGAATCTTTTCCTCTTTCTTGGCGCAGATCATGACAAAATCACCACTGGTGTGAGTCAGCATATCTCCATGGCGACCCAAAGGTGGCACCCAGCCATAAGAGCTGATGTCCTGACTGTTGCAGCCACGAAAGCGTTTTTCAGAGAGCTTTTCTTCCAGCTCTTCACTGTTCCATGCAATGGGTTTGGTGAAACGATAGAAAATCAGGTTTTTAAACCACATGATTGAGTCCATGCAAAATTGAGTGCCTGCATTATACGCATCAGGCTTACGCTAAGTGAGAGAATGTGTGTTGTTTTCGGTATTGAGTATTCATAAAGCTGCTTTAACCGGGAAGGTTTCTCGTAGCCTCAATATCCTTTTGCAATGCTATGTTATCGATACTTATAAAAAAAGTGTCTAAAGGCGGTTGCGTGAGGTTCGGTTCGCTGCTTATAATGCGCCGCGTTGTTGAGAGACACACGGCCATGACCGAAGGGTGATTAGCTCAGCTGGGAGAGCATCTGCCTTACAAGCAGAGGGTCGGCGGTTCGATCCCGTCATCACCCACCACTTTGAATGTTAAGACGCAAAGTGGCAGGTTAATTGAGCTGTATAGCGGACCGGTAGTTCAGTTGGTTAGAATGCCGGCCTGTCACGCCGGAGGTCGCGGGTTCGAGTCCCGTCCGGTCCGCCATCTGATTCAGGATGCAGTAGTCGATGATTTCTTTTTCATTACTTCTCTCAATCAGGACTTGAACGACAAATGTCTTCATGTATAGTCGGTACCGACTCGTCAGCCAGGGGTCGTTAAAAAATACTTTGGGTGATTAGCTCAGCTGGGAGAGCATCTGCCTTACAAGCAGAGGGTCGGCGGTTCGATCCCGTCATCACCCACCAGTTTTTATAGAGAGCAGTGATTAAATGTGCTCTTTATTAAATGAATGCGGACCGGTAGTTCAGTTGGTTAGAATGCCGGCCTGTCACGCCGGAGGTCGCGGGTTCGAGTCCCGTCCGGTCCGCCAGGTTTCTTGATTGAAAGCAAAGATTGTACGACAGGCGCAATCGATCTCTGAAGCGAAAAGCTTCAGATCAGGGTGATTAGCTCAGCTGGGAGAGCATCTGCCTTACAAGCAGAGGGTCGGCGGTTCGATCCCGTCATCACCCACCAGATTTATAGAGAACAGTGATTAAATACTGTTCTTTATTAAAAAGAATGCGGACCGGTAGTTCAGTTGGTTAGAATGCCGGCCTGTCACGCCGGAGGTCGCGGGTTCGAGTCCCGTCCGGTCCGCCAGGTTTCTTGATTGAAAGCAAAGATTGCACGACAGGCGCAATCGATTTCTGAAGCCAAAAGCTTCAGATCAGGGTGATTAGCTCAGCTGGGAGAGCATCTGCCTTACAAGCAGAGGGTCGGCGGTTCGATCCCGTCATCACCCACCAGATTTATAGAGAGCAGTGATTAAATACTGTTCTTTATTAAAAAGAATGCGGACCGGTAGTTCAGTTGGTTAGAATGCCGGCCTGTCACGCCGGAGGTCGCGGGTTCGAGTCCCGTCCGGTCCGCCATATTCAAGAACCTAGTGATTTTTGTCGCTAGGTTTTTTTCGTTGTTTAGCCCTAAAAAATACGGTTTTTTCACTCCTGCCCGAGTTTTCATCCCCCACCTTTAGCCGGACAGCTTATCTTTCGGGACTCTGGGGTTCTCCAAGCGTTTATGCAGCTTGGCTTTGAACTGTTCTCTCACCGTGGAGTTGAGTTTCTGTCATTCTTTCCACGCCAGTGCAGAAAAATCCAGCTCATAGGTCATCAATATTTACCCGAATCCTCTCATCATTTTTGCGTTCTTCGACGATGGCAGCGAGTTCCAGGTCGTCCAAAGCATCGAGCATGGCTTCATAAAGATGGGCTGGTACCGCATAAAACACGGGTTGATTGCGATTCAGGATGGCCACGGTTTCACCATTGGCTTCTTTCAGAACGGCCATCGGGTTCTTTTTTAGTTCGGATATCCCAGCACTGACGTCAGCGAGAATAGGATGGACTGAGGCCATAGCAAGCTCCTTTTACGGTTCATTAAAAGATCAAATAATAGACCTATTAATAGATTTCTTCAAAGGTTGTTTAAATGGTTAATAGCCTGTCAGTCAAAAGTCCATATTTTGAAGGCTTCTTCAAAGGGCTGAGACCAGACACTCGCCTGACCGTTTCCGAATGGGCTGATCAAAAGCGGATTCTTCCAGCAAAAGCCACCAAAGAAGCAGGACGCTGGCGAACTTCCCGCACACCGTACCTGAAAGAGATCATGGATTGTCTCTCACCATCGTCACCTGTTGAGCAGGTGGTATTTATGAAAGGTGCCCAGGTGGGCGGCACTGAATGTGGCAATAACTGGCTGGGCTATGTGATTGACCATACGCCGGGTCCGATGATGTATGTGCTGCCCACGCTGGATATGGCAAAGCGAACCTCCAAGCAGCGCATTGCTCCGATGATCGATGAAATGCCAGTTAAGGGTTCATCTCAGGCAGGCAAACCTATCGCCACATTTCCCAAAACCAAAAACAAGAAAGGGGTCTACCTGACATTGGTTGGCACCGATACTGCTATCCGTGAGCTATTCACCACTGGGCAACGCTTCACTCCAGAAGCCCGAAATATCAGCTTCAGTGAAATCCGGTTTGATATTGCCCCAAGCAATGCCCATCTTTCGTTTGCTGACTTGCAGCTACACATTGAAGTCGTCGTTTAATAACAATCCAATGCCATCTGCTCCAGCGTCGCCAAGTCAACCATTTCAAGCGCTGCCATATTGGTCGCAGCCAGGTAAACCGGCGGAGCGACACCTGCCTTATGAGCCTCCACCCAGCGACTTACGCACAGACACCAACGGTCACCGGCTTTCAGGCCGGGAAAGCCAAACGCAGGATTAGGTGTGATGAGGTCGTTACCTTTGGACAGGGAAAATTGCAGGAACTCATCGGTCATCCGGGCGCAGACCGTATGACTGCCGGAGTCCTGTGGACAGGTATGGCAATATCCGTTCCGAAAGAAGCCAGTCATTGGACTCTGACAACAAACCTCTAACTGTCTACCAAGCACATTGAGCTGTTCAAACAGCATTTCTAACATGTAAAACCCTCCCATGATTAACCCATGGCCTACAAGATAGGAGAAAAACCATGTCTAGGATAGATCGTAGTTTTATTGGTGCCGGAAGCATCTACCTCAAACCTGCCGATGGCAGCGCGCCTCTGCTGCCCGTTGGTAACGTCAGCGAGTTCAAGTTCAGTTTTGAAGAAGATAAAAAGGAACTGAAAAACTATCTGGGCGGTGGCGGTAACCGAAACACTATCAGCCGGATCTCGTCTATTTCTGCCAGCCTCACTGCCCACGACTTTACGGCAGTTACCGATGAACCCCACACGTCTTTTGGTGTGGCTGATGAACTGATCCCGTTCGATAAAATGCCTGACCTGACCAAGACCATTACGGTTAAGGACAGTCTGAGTACCACTTTGGTAGTAGGCGTTGACTACACACTGACCAAAAGCCGGGATCAAAGTCATTGCAGGCTCTAAAATGGCAACTTAGAAGTTGCCGCCGTCTTCTATTATCGAGTATCTCAATATTTTCTATGCATGTCCCCGGTTTGATATAACTTTTGGATCATCCGAATCAACACTGGTAACGGTTAAAATCAATGATTCCGAAATAATTGGACACCCTTATATTTGACAAACTAACATTTTTTATTTTTTTCCTTCATATGGACGTCCTATTTTTTTCACTTAACTCTTGCCAGTGGGTGGCAAGGGTCAAAAAATCAACAGAGCAGGGGAACTTAACACCTTTCAGGCTCACATCCCGTGCTGTGAGATAGAAATCGTAAAATTGAACGTTGCGCTCGTTTCGGCTCATTGACGTGGCATTTGATGTTGTTGACTGGGATGAAGATTTTATAACTTTGAACGTTGGTACGCTATACACCAACTACTGATATTTCAGTGGATCTATTTATAAAAATTTGAAATATGGCTGTTATCAGAAAATTCTGCAAACGGTTCCCCACCCACCGCCATACATAAAATCGATTATCTTTGGGTAGTCGTTTTTTTTATTCACAGATGGCCAGGTTTCAGGCGAAAAAAAAGCTAGCACTGAACCAGCTTTTTTGGAAGCGGAACGTGCTTTTTGTCAGAAGCGACGACCGCCTTCACGATTACCACCAAAGCCACGACGAGCGCCGCCGTTGTTGTTGCGGGGACGTTCGGTTGCGATACTGACGCGGATGCTGCGACCCGCTACATCCTGACCATCCAGAGCAAGAGCTGCTTCTGCAGCATCTGCGGAACTGAAAGTTACGAAAGCAAAGCCACGAGAACGACCGGTTTCACGATCAAGGATGATTTTCGCCTCCTCGATTTCGCCGAAGGCACCAAAAGCCTCTTCCAGATCTTGTTCTGTTGCGGCGAAGGCCAGGTTACCAACGAACAGTTTGTTTGCCATTTTTTCTCTATCTCCGGGGACGCTGTAGCTGCTTTTCTGCGACCTTTCAAAGCACCAAGTGTCGTTGGAGACACTGTCTTTTCGGGTATCAGGTAAGAGTACAATGTTTAAGTGAGATTCCATTGTAGCACGTAGATCAGTGGAATGAAGGCTTGTTATATTTATTATTTATTACTGATATCGTTTGTATCACTGGCATATTACGCCATCTTCGTTTACTCAGAGTTAAACCAGAAGAGCAAACAGGGTTATGTGTTTTTTAAATCTTATTGGTAATAGTGTACCTGTTGAAAGAATAAATACTTATCTCGTAGGTAATTGCCCTATTGCTGTTGATATCCTTCGCCTTGATCAAGTTGATCCGCTAATCAGCGGTAACAAGTGGTTCAAGCTTAAATACTTTCTCATTGAAGCGCATTCAAGAAAGATCAGAACACTTTTAAGTTTTGGTGGCGCCTGGTCTAATCATCTTCATGCTATGGCGGCGGCAGGTTATCGTTTTGGCTTTCAGACAATAGGCATTATTCGCGGTGAGAAACCGGCTAAACCTTCTGCCATGTTGCAGGATGCAGAACGCTGGGGTATGAGACTGATCTATGTCAGTCGTGCTGATTATAAGAAGCGATACGAGACTGAATATCAGCAGGCGCTTTTAAAACAACTGTCGCTCTCTCTGGATCAGCTGATGATTGTTCCCGAAGGAGGCTCGGGCGAAGAGGGTGTCAGGGGATGTGAGGATATTCTTGACGCAGGCTCCATCCGGGCTTCGGAATATGATGAGATCTGGCTCGCCTGTGGTACCGGAGCCACCATGGCCGGCATTATTCGCAGTGCAGGCAGTGACACCCGCGTGAGGGGGGTTGCCGTGCTCAGGGGAGCAGGCTTTCTGAAGGATGATATTCAGCAGTATCTCTCCCCGGCCGCAACACGATGGAATCTTGAGCTCGATTACCATTGTGGCGGCTATGGCAAAACCACCCCCGGTCTTATTCAGTTTATTCTGGAATTCGAGCGGGAAACCGGAGTCCCTCTGGACCCGGTTTATACGGGTAAACTATTTTTCGCTCTGAAAAAGATGGCCCAATCGGGAGGGCTGTCGGGGATCAGCAGGCTGCTACTCATTCATACCGGCGGCCTCCAGGGGCGTCGTGGCTTCAGGGAGTGGGCTACTTGAATTTATTAATCAGCGAGCCCACAGTGTCGGTTATCCCCGAAGGAAGAGCCGAACTTAACAGCCCGGCGGCTTTGCCACTGGGGCTAGCCTTGAGATAATCGATCAGTATGGTTGAAAACTTCGAAATCATCTCGTCCTTCAGACCCAGTTTTGTAAACTGCTGACTCAGGGTGTCGAAATTGCCCAGTAAACTGGAACTGCTTAACAGCGACGATGAGTTTTTGTCATGGGTCACTTCCGGAGCTGCCTTTAATAAGTCCGATGTTTCCGGTAGAGCTTCCTTGATTACACTGAAGTCTTCTTTTGATAATTGGGAGTTGGCTAACTGAAGAAGGGCGCCTGCACCTCCTTCGGCCTGGAACTTGCTGACATTTAGTTGGCTGGTCAGGGTATCAATCAACCCCATGGCATGACTTGCCGGTGATTGCAGAACAAAAAGAGTGGCAAGAATGAAGAACAGCTTACTGCAGAAACGGTTGATGAAGAAGCTCCGGCGTTTCATAAAACAATACCCTATTAGCAAAAGTAATCCTTTTAATTATTTATCAATGCCGATAAATAGTTGTTACAAATTGTTATATAAAAATGATTGGTTAACAAGAGTCGTTTATATTTTGGCGGCTATTCTCGCCCTGGCTTCCCAGTCATCGGGCACCACAAAAAAACGACTGTTTTCACACAGTTCACCCTCTTTTTCATGGCATCGAACCACCATTTGAGGGCGCGCACTGTTGGATAGTTGCAGTTGCATGCGCTTGATCAGTTCGTCTCCGGAGAGATGAGTCGCTGCATCAGACAGGCCTCTGTAGGACGATAGCCAGAGCGATTTTGGCAGAGGCAGGTAGCAGACTTCGCCTTCCTCGAGTTCCAGCCAGGACGACAGCTGATTAAAGGGTAGCCAGTGTCCTCTCGGATGATAAACAGAGCAATCTTCAGGGGGTGGGCAGATGCCTGTGACCGGATAAAAAAGGTATCCCTGAAAAAGTATTTCCGTCTCTATCCCTGAGATATCCAGAGCGTTGAGTGCA
This sequence comes from Endozoicomonas sp. ALC020, assembly GCF_049275935.1. Lineage (NCBI taxonomy): Bacteria > Pseudomonadati > Pseudomonadota > Gammaproteobacteria > Oceanospirillales > Endozoicomonadaceae > Endozoicomonas > Endozoicomonas sp. ALC020. The sequence continues at coordinate 6,481,827 of NZ_CP184830.1, read as the reverse complement.
CGTTGTCCAGCCAGCGTCTGTGAAAGCGTAATCTGATGGTGCAACATATGGTTGAGCTTCTTGTCCATGCGGTCGTGCAGACCTGGTCCAATCCAGTGGTGCCATGGGCTGGCCGAGTGAGTGTGGGAGGGAAGACCCAGGTAGTACTTGACGGCGAGTTCCCGGTGAATAAAAACCTCGTCCTTGAGGGACTTGAGAATCAGGTCGAACTCACCCAGTGTCTGGTGATTATTCTGAATCTGAAGATTGCAGGCAATCAGCTGATAGTTTTCTGAATGTCTGAGGATGTATTGCCAGAGTGATTCATAATAGATACCCAGCAGATGACTCCGTCGCTGACGCAGAATCTCTACTAGCTCTGAATAGCCAGAGCCTGTAATCTGGGCATTATGCACCGGGCAGGTTGCCGGGCAGATAAACCTCGCATCATAATCAGGGTTAATGATGGAAGGGCTGCTGAGTAACCATTGCACATCCCGGGCTATCTGCTGATGAGAGAGGCGAATCATTTTTGGCAGTTCATGGTGTCCGAACGATGGCTTTGAATAATAAAATGATGGCTGATCATTGCCGACTGTGAGAAGCCGACAGGTGATGAATAAGAGTAACAGATTCAAATCAGTGTGTTTACATTCAAAGGATAACAACGGTCACCCAATCCTGGGTGTGGTGTCATCCAGGCAGGATAAATTCACCAACGATAAGTGATTTAGACCGATGGAAGAATTCAAGCAGGTTGGGATTACCGGGCGTCAGGGTAAGGCCCATATCGAAGACACCTTGAAGCGTCTGACCGATTTTCTGCAGTTGCAGGGAGTGACTGTATCTCTGGATGAGCAATTGTCGGGCCTTTTGCCGGGGCATGGTTTTCAGGTCTGCGACCGGGCGAGCATGGGTAAAACCTGTGATCTGGTGGTAGTCATCGGAGGTGACGGCAGTTTATTAGGAGCAGGCAGAGAGCTTTCTGTCCATGATGTTCCGGTAGTGGGTGTCAACCTTGGACGTTTGGGCTTTCTGACCGATGTTTCACCCGATGAGCTGGAAACCTGTATTGGCGAAATGCTCAATGGCCATTACCGAATGGAGAAGCGGTTTCTGCTGGAAGCCAAGGTTGAGCGCCAGGGTCAAACCATTGGTTGTGGCGATGCTCTCAATGATGTGGTGCTGCATCCGGGGGTGTCCACCAAGATCATAGAGTTTGAATTGTTTATTGAAGACCAGTTTGTCTATCGCCAGCGTTCTGATGGTCTGATTATGGCAACGCCTACAGGCTCAACAGCTTATGCTCTGTCGGGTGGTGGACCCATCATGCATCCAAAGCTGGATGCTATTGTGCTGGTCCCCATGTATCCTCATATGTTGACTAACCGGCCCCTGGTTGTGGATGGTAACAGTCAGTTGAAGCTTGTGATTCATGAAGGCAATGAAATCCATCCACGCATCAGCTTTGACGGGCAGGTGGATATCGAGCTGATGCCTGATGATGTCATCCTGATTCGTAAAAAGAAGCAAAGTCTGAGATTGTTGCATCCTTTAAATCACAATTTTTACGAAGCCTGTCGATCCAAATTAAGATGGTATCCCAATGAGGATGCAGAGTGACATTTTTGTCTACAATTACCTGTTTGAGCATTACAAGAGTTGACTATGTATAGGGCGCTTGAGCTTTCTGCACATAAGGATTTGAGTGCATTGTCCTACTTTCTTTACCGGCAGGGAGTGCCCCACAGAATTACCGAGGAATCCGGGAAACAGGTACTGTGGACCCAGAATGAGCAGCAGGGAGAAGCGGTAGAAAAGTTTTACCGGGACTGGCAATCCGGAGAACTTGAGCTGGAAGTGGCGCCTCCCCGAAGAGGACCTGAAGTGGGAAACTTTTTCAAAAACATTCCCTGGAAACGCTTTCCCTTCACCTTCCTGATTCTTGCGATTTGTCTGGTGGTGGCTGTCCTGACTCATCTGGGCGAGAATATTCAGGCTATTTCCAGTTTCACCTTCGTAGACTTCAAGCTAGCTAATGGCTACATCTATTATGCCACTCTGGAACATACTCTGGAGAGTCATCAATACTGGCGTCTGATCACTCCGATCTTCATTCATTTCGGGATTCTGCATCTGGTGTTCAATGCCCTGATGTTCTATGTGCTGGGTGGCAGAATCGAAATGCATCAGGGCGGTATCCATCTGCTGGGGCTGGTTTTGCTGACCGGGGTTCTGTCAAATTTTGCCCAATATGCCATGTCAGAGGGGTCTGTGCTGTTTGGTGGTCTTTCCGGTGTGGTGTACGGTCTGATGGGTTACAGCATGGTACGTGAAAGGCTTGACAAAAGTTTTTATATGGGACTGCCACCGGCGATCTACGGCTTTATGCTTGTCTGGCTGGTGATTGGTTATACCGGTGTTCTGGGGCCATTGCTGGGACAGATGGCAAACGCTGCACACCTCGGAGGACTGGTATCCGGGGCTTTATTGGGTGGGCTGGCCGCTTTGATGTTCAAGTCCAGAATTAAGACTTAATGGTTAAGGAGGGGGCTGGCCTGGGTGCTGTCGGTTGCCGTCGGCAGAGCTCGAATGCAGAAGGCTGGTGAAAGAAGCTGCAGGTTCGATGATTGTTTCTGATACCTCCCCGAAATAAGTCGTTTGCGAGGAACTGATACCCAGGGTCTCGTTATAAGAATCTGCCAAGTCCTGCTGTGCCTCCATGCCCGCTACAAAATCCGGTGATTGTGCCAATGATGACAGGTCCCCTCTGCAAAGTGGGCAGGACCATCGTGTTTCTGCCGTCCTCGCTACGGGGTCGCCTAGACGGGCGCTATTCTCGGTCTAGTGATCATAACTGACCCAGACTTTAATCTTGCTGCTATCGCTATTGTCAATCCATAACAATCCGTCTGGATCTGCATCTTCGCCTATCGTTGCATAGGGATCCTGATGCAAATCTTTAAACCACAAAAGTTGGGCTGATCTTCCAGAGTGATTTTTGCTTTTTACCTTGAACAGCACGGAAGCCCAGGACCTGTCACAGATCCCCGTATCAACGTAATGAATATTCATAGTTTGTCCGTTCTCATATCCCGGAACCGTCTGCACAGAGGCCGGTGAGACATAATCAACGCATGCATCCGATGGATCCTGCACTGGCTTAGCTATGTAAACATCTTTATCGGTCCCGATTTTCTGTAAGAATTCTATGTGCCCGAAACCATCGGAGGAAGCATCCGGGGAAGAGAGTAAGAACACAGCCACCAATAGCGCGGGTAGAAAGCTTTGGCTTGTCTTTTGCTTCAACATAATCGAACCTACTGCCGTATAACGACAGTGAGTATTCTAGGACACTCTGGTGTTTTTGCTAGGAGCCTGACCGAGAATAGACCGCCCTACTGCGGCGGCAGCAAATTGGTCTGAAAATACGCTTTTGTTCGTCAAATAGCTCGCTATTCTCCTCACAAAACCGAATTTTCATCCTCAATTTTCTGCCGTCCTCGCTACGGGCGCTATTCTCGGTCAGGCTCCTAGTGCAGCTAAGCTCTGATATCCATACACCCCTCGTTCCCACGCAACAGAGGGTGTCGCAAAAGCCTGGTTCCCCTCCCGTCATTTCCGGCCTCACTCCCGTCATTCCCGCGAAGGCGGGAATCCACACAGACTCACCACCAGAACCATACTGCCCGGTGCCCCCCTGGCCTTTTCATCCGCGAGAAGGCAGAGACCCGCTGTTGGCGCTGGATTCCCGCCTTCGCGGGAATGACGACCTCAGAGTATCGGAACGAGTGGGCTGTATGGATATCAAGGCTTGGCTGCACTAGGAGGCCGACCGAGAATAGACTGCCCTACTGCGGCGGCAGCAAATTGGTCTAAAAATCCGCTTTTGTTCGTCAAATAGCTCGCTATTCTCCTCACAAAACCGAATTTTCATCCTCAATTTTCTGCCGTCCTCGCTACGGGCGCTATTCTCGGTCGGCCTCCTAGCAGCCTGACCGGCAATGTATTCAGATTATGCTTTATGGAAAAGACCCGATCCGGAGAACCTGTCCCCTGATGCGGTGCAAACTCGACAATAAAACGTCTTGTCAGCTTTTCGGCCTGACAAATAACAGACAGCGAAAGCAGCAATAATAGAAGCACCGTAGAAAGTGTTTTTACCATCATTATCCAGACATCTTTTCTTTCTGTTTGTGCAAAGTAGACTAACAACAAGAACAAGTGTTTATTTCTGTCAAAAACCAAAGGTTGCAGCAGGTAAAAGTTTGTTGAGAATAAAATGGCAGGTACCTTGGCGTCATCAAAGGCTATTCTTGATCACGCATTGAATAATAAATTTGGGACAAACAATGAGTGAACTATTAATCTACCAGGCTGGTAACGGCAATATACAAGTCAAGCTTTCCGAGAAAACCGTCTGGCTAAGCCTGAATCAGATGGCAGACCTGTTTGATAGAGATAAATCGGTGATTTCGCGCCATTTGCGTAATATTTTTCATGATGAGGAACTGGTACGTGAGCAAGTAGTTGCAAAAAATGCAACAACTGCCAACGACGGTAAAACGTATCAGGTGGAGTATTACAATCTCGATGCCATTATTTCTATTGGTTATAGAGTCAACTCTAAAAAAGGCACTCAGTTCAGGCAGTGGGCTACAAAAGCTCTGAATGATCACCTTACTCACGGTTTCTCCATCAACCAGCAACGTTTTGAAGAAAACGCCAAAGAGTTGGAAGCTGCTTTAGCGCTGATTCGCAAAGCAGCAGCAACGCCGGAACTGGAAGCAGAGGCGGGCAGGGGGCTGGTTGAAATTGTCAGCCGGTATACTCAGACCTTTCTCTGGCTGCAACGCTACGATGAGGGCTTATTGAACGAACCGGCAGGTCAAACCGGCGGCACCTTGGTCGATGAGCATCAGGCCATGGCATCATTACATGAACTGAAAAAGCAATTAATTCAGCGAGGCGAGGCCACAGAGCTGTTTGCAAAAAACAGGGATGATGGTTTGGGCGCATTATTGGGAAATCTTGAGCAGACGACTTTCGGTGAACCTGCCTACCCAACCGTAGAGAGCAAAGCAGCGCACTTGCTCTATTTTGTGGTAAAAAACCACCCGTTTGTGGATGGTAACAAGCGCAGCGGTGCTTTCCTGTTTGTAGACTTTCTGTATCGCAATGGTCGCCTTATGAACGAGGATGACCAACCAGTGATTAACGACACAGGTCTTGCAGCGTTGACTCTGTTGGTTGCAGAGTCAGACCCGAAACAAAAAGATATCCTGATACGCTTGATTATGAACATGCTGACTCCTGAGGCAGCCTGACTATAAATGACTTCACTTTCAACTGAATCTGTCAATACTCCACGCTGCTTCAACAGTTCAGGAACAGGATGAAAAGAATCCATTATGGCCCTTTCATCCAGCTTTGTTCTCTGTTCCTTCAGATATAAGTGAATCGTCGTCTTTATTCTTTGCTCATAAATTCCAGATGTCTGGAATGCACATCCAGATGGGTCTCCCGTATCGTTTTATCCAGTTCTTCGTCTGACATAAACTGTTCGGAGAATCCCGGCATCACCGGGTCCAGATGAAGTTTTGCACACGCCTTGAACTGTCTTATCAGATCTCTCGGGTTTTCATCGCCCATGGCGACACGAATAGTGGTCAGAAAAATGCCCGCCTCTCTCTGGGCGGATTCGTCCATTTCTGAATGAGACGTTAAGGCCGGACAGAGTACCAAAGTATTGCTCTGACCAAGGCTGACCATATGACCAAAAGCCGGTTCCAGGGCATCAAAGAAACGGATGAAAGCTTCTCTCGGAATCCGGGCTTTCTCCATATCAATACTGAACAGCGGGCTGGGCAGGCCGAGATAGAGCTGCTGTTCCCGCAAGTCTGAGTTAGGGTGGCTGCTCAGGGCATGGCTGTTGACCTGGATCTGGTCGTGGGCATTAAGATAGTGACTGAACACCAGAGTATTAATGCACTTGGATAGCATTCGGTTTTCCAGGGTTTTCAGACCATTGATAATGTCCAGAGATTTATCGGCATCCAGGAAAGCGCCCTTGATGTAGTACACGTCCCAGAACAGGGTTTCATGCCAGCTTACGCCTTCATGCTCAGTGTTCTTGGGCAGGAACATACGACGGCTTTCAGCAACGATACCACCTGCAGTGGCGCTGCCAGAGCCGGAGATGTCTTTGGTGTAACTGTGGATGACCCAGTCAGGTCGCTTGCTCTTGTCCTTATTGCGCAGTGGGCGATGAAGGAAGGGCGTGGCCAGAGTTGAATCGAGAGCCACCAGATAACCTTTCTCATGACTTTTTTTACAGATGCTGGCGACATCAATCACATTGCCGTGGGGATTGCAGGGGGATTCCAGATAAACCAGGATTTTTTTGCCATCTTTCAGGGCTGACTTATATTTCTCTTCGACCTGTTTGAGTTTCTCACTGAATGCTTCGCCAGAAAATCCGTCAAACCATTCCAGCTTGACGGCCATGCGGTCAGGGCGGGCATAGAAATCCTGCATCAGCTGGAAAGTACCGCCATAAACATTGCGGGAACTGAGCAGAATGTCGCCATGCCTGAGCTGGTTTGCCAGCAGGGCATCAATCGCAGCCATACCGCTGTTGAAGTTCCAGGTCATGTAGTCACCGGCATTTTCTCCTGCTTCCAGAGCGGTCAGGGTGTTGGCCAGAGAGATCGATGTCGGGTTGAGCAGGCGGCTGTAAATCGGGTGAGTGCTTTCCTTGCCGTTAAAGGCATCTTCGACCCACTCGGTACAGGCATAGAGATAAGTGGCAGTCTTTACCACGGCGGGCGTGGCCGAGAACAGGGCGCCGACATTGGCAAACAGAGGGTAGTCACCTTTGACAACCCGGCTGCTGACATCCATTCCCAGGGCATGATAATCCTGCTTCATGCTGGGTTGCAGCATGTCGATCAGCTTGGCCAGCTGGAAACAGAGAAACTTTTTGGCATTAAAGTGGCTGATTTTGTCCGACTCAGGCAGTGAGGCTATGGCCTGACAAAGGCTCTCGAACTGGCTGATATCGGAACCTGCCTGATAAAGACTGCTGGCGGCGCTGAGTAAGGATTGGCCAAAGGGCGTGTCAGGTTGAATACCAAAATGTTGAAGCTGCTCAGCGGCCAGCGCATCGGCATCCTGAGCCCGGGTAGTGTTGCGAATGGGTGACAAACGCTGCATAACAGGAATCTGGTTAGTCATGAGTGTGTCCTCTTTATTAAGAAAATGCCCCGACTTCGTGATACAGAGCTGGTGGCACCTTCCGCTTAAGGCTTTTTTTATCGGAAATTACAGCAAACATCCCGGTAAGGTGATGCAGACTGCGTTTTTTCGCTTGTGGCGATTTGATAGTATTATCCTTCCATATTTGTTTTGCCTTGTAACGGGCTAAAAAGCCTGAAAGGCAAAATTCTTTTCCTGGATTGCTAACTGTCCACCAGGAACTATTCAGATGAGGATAAGTGGATTTGATGCAGCTTAAAGACTTTCTGGCTCAGATGACGCCAGAAATTTACCAGAACATGAAACAGTCACTGGAGCTGAGCCGCTGGCCCAATGGTGACAAGCTGACACCAGACCAGAGAGAAGGCATCCTGGAGGCTCTGATCGCCTGGGAGCACGATAACCTGCCCGAAGAAGAGCGCATTGGTTACATGCCTGTGAATTGCAAAAGTGCATCCAGACAGGATGAGTCTGAAACCACCATTCTGCGCTTTAAAGACTGAGGTATAGAACTTGACTCAACGTCTGAGTGGCGCACTGCGCAAAATGGAATCGCTACTGAAAGAAGGCCAGCCGGTGGAGTACCAGCTGCCTGTGGGCGATGATCGGCTGCCCCTGAATGAACTGATGGGAAAAAAGCTGACCCTTGAATACCAAGGCGCAATCAACTGCTGCCACTGTGGCCGCAAGACCAGGAAAAGTTTCAGCCAGGGTTTCTGTTATCCCTGTTTCAAAAAGCTGCCCCAGTGTGACAGCTGTATTATGAGTCCCGAAAAGTGCCATTATCATGAAGGCACTTGTCGGGATGCCGCCTGGGGTGAAAAGTTCTGTATGACCGATCATGTCGTCTATCTCGCCAACTCCTCGGGTCTGAAGGTCGGTATCACCCGCGCAACTCAGGTACCCACCCGCTGGGTGGATCAGGGGGCGACCCAGGCCCTGCCTTTTGTCAGAGTCTCTACACGACAGCAGTCCGGTTTGATCGAAACCCTGTTCAAGGCGTTTGTGAATGATCGAACCAACTGGCGTGCCATGTTGAAAGGGACGGCAGAACCTCTGGATCTCAAAACACAGGCCAGTGATCTGCTGGAGATGAACGCTTCACGGCTGGAAGCGCTTCAGGAACAGTTTGGATTACAGGCCATAACACCGGTGGTCGATCCGGAAGTCGTCGATATTCGCTATCCCGTCGAGCAATATCCTGTCAAAGTGACTTCTATGTCCTTTGATAAAAAACCGCTTATTGAAGGCGTACTGCTGGGCATCAAGGGGCAATACCTGATCCTTGATACCGGTGTCATCAATATTCGTAAGCACACTTCTTATCAAGTCAACGTATCAGTTGCAGCCTGATCGGCATGGAGAGGAAACATACCTCTCCCCCTATTGAGCTAAAAGCTCTAACAACAAAAGCACGACCATGGTAAAGGAAGGTTGAAAATGAAAGACGCCCAACCCAGAGCTATTTACCTGAAAGATTATCAGGCTCCGGATTATTGGATTGATACCACCGACCTGACCTTCGACCTGTTCGAAGATCACGCACTGGTGACCTCGGTACTCGGCTTGCGCCGTAATGAAGATCGTGGACAAGATACCCCCGACCTGACTCTGGTTGGTATCGACCTGGAGCTGGTCAGTGTCTTTATTGACGGTTCCGAACTGACCTCTGATCAGTACATCCTCGGTTCTGAAAGCCTGACTGTACCGGTCACCCGTCTCTCATTCTCTCTGACGGTTGTGACCCGTATTCGTCCTCAGGAAAACACTTCTCTGGAAGGACTGTATAAATCCAACGGCATGTTCTGCACCCAATGCGAAGCAGAAGGCTTCCGCAAAATTACCTACTATCTGGATCGTCCGGATGTTATGTCCAAATTCACTACCAAGGTGATTGCCGACAGAGGCCGTTACCCGGTACTGCTGTCCAATGGTAATGATATTGCCCGTGGCGAGTTTGAAGGTGGACGACACTGGGTGACCTGGGAAGACCCGTTCAAAAAGCCCAGCTATCTGTTTGCCCTGGTAGGCGGTGATCTGGAAATGGTGGAAGATGGTTTCACCACCATGAACGGCAGGGAAGTAGCACTGCGTATTTTCACCGAGTCTCACAATATCGACAAATGCGACCACGCCATGCTTTCTCTGAAAAAGTCCATGAAGTGGGACGAAGAGGTGTATGGCCGTGAGTACGATCTGGATATCTTCATGATCGTAGCGGTAGATCATTTCAACATGGGGGCGATGGAAAACAAGGGTTTGAACATTTTCAACTCTTCCTGTGTACTGGCAAGCCCCGATACGGCTACTGACGCCAGTTATCAGCGTATAGAAGCGATTGTTGCCCATGAGTATTTCCATAACTGGTCTGGCAACAGGGTCACCTGTCGTGACTGGTTTCAGCTGAGTCTTAAAGAAGGCTTCACTGTATTCCGTGACGCTGAATTTTCGGCAGATATGAATTCACGGGGCGTCAAGCGGATTGCAGACGCTGCGGTAATGAAGACGGCACAGTTTGCTGAAGATGCAGGCCCCATGGCTCATCCTATACGCCCGCAGTCATTTATCGAGATCTCCAACTTTTACACCCTGACCGTTTACGAAAAGGGTTGTGAAGTGGTTCGGATGATTCAGACCATTGTCGGTAAAGACCATTTCCGCAAAGGTTCAGACCTGTACTTCGAACGTTTTGACGGTGAAGCAGCGACCTGTGAAGACTTTGTAAAAGCCATGGAAGAGGCTTCCGGCGTTGACCTCGGTCAGTTTCGTCATTGGTATAACCAGGCGGGAACGCCGGTTGTTACCGTGACCGACAGTTTTGATCAGGCGTCAGGTCGGTACCTTCTGACAATAGCTCAGAGTTGTCCGGCCACTCCGGGTCAGGAGACTAAGCTGCCTTTTCATATTCCTGTGGCTGTTGCCCTGCTGGACAAGGATGGCAAAGCCCTGCCACTGAACGAAGCCGGTGAGACTGAACGGGTTCTGCATGTTACAGCGGCTGAAGACACCTGGACATTCGAAGGACTGACTGAAAATCCATTGCCGTCTATTCTGAGAAACTTCTCTGCGCCCGTTCGTGTCAAATACGATTACCGTCGTGAAGATCTGGTTTTCCTGATGAAGTACGACAGCGATAGTTACAATCGTTGGGATGCAGGTCAGCGTCTGGCCACTGCGGTTATTGAAGATCTGGTCGACGGACTGCTGAAGGACAAAGAAACCGCGATTGATTCAAGGCTGGTTGATGCTTTCGGTGTCGTGCTCGCCGATGAAGAGCTGGACAAAGCGGTTAAAGCAGAAATGTTGAAACTGCCCTCTGAAGCGAGTCTGGCTGAGCAGGCGGAAGAAATTCACCCCCAGCAGATCTGTGAATCCAGAAGTCGTGTTCGCAAAGCCATTGCTGAGGCTCACAAAGATAAACTGCTGGAGCTTTATCAAACTCTGCACCTGAAGGGTGAGTATCGCCCGCAAGCCGGAGATATTGCCAAACGTACCCTGAGAAATATCTGCCTCGGCTACCTGGTTGAACTGGAAGACGACAGTCTGCAACAACTGGCTGAAGATCAGTACAACAATGCCAGCAATATGACCGACCTGCGTGCAGCCATGGGCGCCGTCATTAATTCCAGTTTTCAGAGTCGGGAAACCATTGATTCTCTGCTCAATGACTATCTGGATCGTTATAAAGATGACGCAGTGGTCATGGACAGCTGGTTTATGATGCAAAGCAGCAGTCCGTCTCTGGGTACTCTGGAGCATCTAAGGTCACTTCAGGAGCATGAATCTTTTGACAGCACCAGCCCGAATAAGCTGAGAGCTTTATTGGGCGGATTTGCCAGCGGGAATATGAAGCAGTTTCATTCTGGCACAGGCGAAGGCTATGAGTTCCTGGCAGACTGGATCATTACCCTGGACAAGCAGAACCCGCAAATCGCTTCTCGTCTGATGACGCCATTGACACGCTGGAAGAAATACCAGCCAGCTATAAGGGAGCGCATGAGGAAAGCGCTGGAGCGAATCAAGGCAGTGCCTGATCTGTCTACCGATATTTATGAAGTAGTCACCAAGAGTTTGTGATCTCTACCTCTTTCTACCCTGCTGCCGAGTTGGAAGCAGGGTGGAACCCATTTAACGGACACCCTGCCTGCGACAACAATCTTCACTTTTTCCTGAACAGAGCAACAGCTGCGGAACTTATTAGCACTTTAGTGCTCTATATATATAGTGAGCAAATGGATCATGGTAACTAAAAAAAAGAAGGGGGCGCGCGCGCAATGGATCAAATCAAATTAGGTGTTCTGTCGGCACTTTCACATTCGTGGCACAATCATTCAGAATCCTTGATGTCAGTCAGGGCTATAACATCCCTTGTTAATGGCATCAAGGCATGTTTTGGTGGTTATTCTGTCAGCATTTTGCACTCTACCAACACAAAACTGATGAAAGAGCATCCTGATGCATGGTTTACTAAAGCACTCCATAAACCATTAAGTGCTTATAATATTAACATCCCGCTAGCCTGCGAGGGATCAACTCACTATGTTAAAAACAAGGTAAATCAGCTGCATGATCAAGGGCGAAGTCTTCAGGTTAAACTTGCCTTCCAGGAGGATGGTATTAGTGTTCCAATCCCCATCTATGACTCCGACAATTCCCAGTTCCCCACAAACCTTAATTTTCAAGTCCATCGCTCTGATAATGACACCATAGCACCAGGGAAAGAGATAGCCTGCCGTCATTTCGCTTGGGCTTATGCCAGAAGAGTCTTTGGTCGGCGGAAGGATTTTGAAATAATAAATACCCCAGAAAAAATACAGTTAACCTTTGCAAATACAGCTGATGATCCATTAAGAGAGTCATACTATCTTCCAGTTAGATTGGCAGATGGTCAAATGACTAAGAGAGCCTGTTTTGCTGACTTGTATTATTTTCATAAAGGCAAGTTTGCAGAAGCTCTTACAGGGCTGGTAGAAAAGTACTGGAATATGTCGGACAGTGATGAAAAGAATTTTTTTTTCCGTTCCCGAGAACATGGAAGATTTTCTCACTCAATGGCCCTGAGATTAAAGAAGCAGAATGGATGCATGAAGGTTATTTTTTACGACCCTAACGCCACACTCAGGCACAAAACATTCCTTCTCTCGGAACCAGGTTTGGCTGCATATATCGCCGGTGAAGATCTTCAAGCCAGCTTCCTCTCTTATGGAGTGCTTATGAATATTGATGATAGGAAGAAATCTTATGATGAAAGTGATATCCGGAGTTTTGGTGGCTCACTGAAGAGTAATCATTTAATGATAGATCCTGGGCATGAGACTCATGCTGTATTAAGGGGATAGTGGAAATAAGTATTCGGAAAATAGTACTTTTGTTTCAGATAAGTAACTATACAGGCACTTGATATTATCCAAAGATTTATAAGGTAATTATAAATTTTTTGGCGATTTATAGAGGTTTGTTTTGAGTTGGGTTTCAGGTAAACACTGGGTGTTATTTAATTTTTCATTTAATTTGAACTTACTGGCAAGTTTGAACTCTAAGTACCTGGTCAGTTGGTTTCGCATATTCTGGCGAGTGGATTTTTTCATCCTTCAAGGCGCAACGATGGGCGCGTAGCCATAGCTACGCAACCAGAGTTGGAACGCAGAAGGGTGGAAAAAGCCGCCGTCCAGAATATGCGAAACCAACTGGTTAGGTACTTATAGGTTTAAGAAAATTGATCATGATTGTTGATAATGAAAGGAATATCATGAAATGGATCAGATTAATCTTGGTGTTCAGTCGGCACTTTCACATTCCTGGCACAGACATTCAGAATCCTTGATGCCAGTCAGGGCCATAACATCCCTTGTTAATGGCATTAAGGCATGTTTTGGTGGTTATTCTGTCAATGCTTTGCGTTGTCTTACCACAAAGCTGATGAAAGAACACCCTGATGCATGGTTTACTAAAGCACTCCACAAACCATTAAGTGCTTACAACATTAACATCCCGTTAGCCTGCCAGAGATCAACTTGCTATGTTGCCAACAAGATAAAACAACTGCATGAAAAAGGGCGAAGCCTTCAGGTTAAACTTGTTTTCAAACAGGATGGTTCTATCGTTCCAATTCCTATGTATAACTCTGATGATTCCTGGTTTCGAAAAAACCTCAATGGTCAATTCTGCCGGTCTGACAATGACATTAGAGCACCTGGAGAAAAAATAGTCTGCCGACATTTTGCCTGGGCTTATGGCAAAAATGTATTTGGCCGTGGGAAAGATACTTTTGAAAGAATAAATACCTCAGAAAAAATACAGTCAACCTTTGCAAATACATCTAATTTTCCATACGAAGTAGTAAACTACTCTAAATATGGAATATTTGCTGATGGATATTATTTCCTTGAGGGAAAGTTTTCTGAGGCTCTTACAGGGCTGGTAAAAAAATATTGGAATATGTCGGCTGGCGCTGAAAAGAACTTTTATTTTCGTTCACAAAACGATGGCACAATTGACCACGCAATGGCCTTGAGATTAAAGAAACAGGATGGATGCATGAAGGTTATTTTTTATGACCCTAACGCTACACTCATGCACAGAACAATCCTTCTCTCGGAACCAGATTTGGCTGCACACATTACCGGCGACGATCTTCAAACCAGCTTCCTCTCTCACGGAGCACTGATTAATATTGATGATTTTAAGAGATTTTCTAATCAATGTGATGTTCAGTGCTTTGGTGCCTCGCCCAATGTGATGAGTCGTCATATACAAATAGCAATTGGACATTATCCCGAAATACCACGGTGGAAAATGGGTGGCTTTAGATAGATCACTCTGCAGGTAATGCACCCAATCACCTGAGTTAATTCGTGGTGATCGGGTGTCACCCGGATAAGTTTCTTCAGATCAGAATAAGAAACTATCGGTATCCAAATCCCCAGAGGGAATTTCTAACCTGCTTTCACTAACAGGGCGTTGAGAGCTGGGCGTGATACAATCTGGGACTGCTGTTTCTCCCCGGCTATTGGAATGAAAATCGTCAACAGTATCAACCTCCCACCTCTCAAAAGCTACCATCCGAGAAGATTGATTAAATGCTAAAAATTTTTCAGAAGGGGTTGTTTCGAATAACTTCTTATATTCAAAACCCTTTTTTTCCAGCTCCTGTTTCAATCTATCCCAGCTAAAAGATTTAGTAGATGGATCGAAAATGGTGCGAAGAGGCACGGAGTTATGTTCGTCATTGATGAAAATAGCGTTGTATCTCCATAAATCATGATGGAAGATGTATAGATCTGTGCTTAGGTCAAAAATGGCTGGATGCGTGTTTCTCAGGCTGAGAAATAACAAATCGGTTCGCATGTCTTCCAGAAGATTTTTGAAAGCAGCTTCCGGAGTTTTCGCTTTGTTAATATCTTCAGCCCAATAGGACAATTCTATCTCGGGCTGGTTGGGTTTGAGCTGCACAGAAAGCGCAATCGCTGGTTTCTCGTGAAGGTGTACGAATTGGTCTGTTACGCAATGTTTTTCATCATAATGCACATGAGCGGTTTTGTACTTTTTTTCAGCAAATGACTCACGGAGCCATTCAATAATTGGAGCATGGTTGTTCTCCAGAAAGTTTTCTGCCGCTTGATATGGGAAAGTTGCAAGAGGATAAGGGCAGAGCGCTTTCTTGCCGGAGCTAATCGAGGCATTGGCACCTACCACAGAACAAAGGTTTTCAGCGCATTCCAGTGGCAAATCTTCTCTTAATGATGTGCTATTTTGGTAAATTTTAATCGTTGAAGGACTGGCATGATTCCTGCACTCAGGACAGGACTGTTTGTTTAATTTAGTACCGCATTCTGAATGGTACACATGGAAGCATGGCAACAAGGATAATGGTTTGATTTCAGTATTGGTGAAAGGATCCAGGCAAATACTGCACTTACCTTGAAGAGCAGCTTCTACTCGCCGAGATGAATTTGTAGCTTGAAGTTGGTGTCCCTTAAAGTTTGCATTATTAGCTGGAGACGTTGATTCAGAAGAATGGGCTTTAGTCTCAGGCATAGCGCATTTGGGCTCTGTGCCATTGCTGATGTTATTCATGTTGTACCTCACTTATCTAATTGGTTAATTTTATATCTTCGACTATGACTATTTTCACAAGAAAAAGTTCCTAACCGGGCATACAGGAGGTTTCGTTCTAATGGAGGTATGGCCGACAGTTGGGGGGGCATGCAGCCAAAATGCTTCTAACTGGCTGTTATCGTTGATGAAAAATGCAATTTTTCTTTTTTGAGGCAGTGTGTCGAAGAAAAGGTCATCAAGTGGTTCCAAAGGACTGTGAACCAGAGGTTATATCGAGGGCCCAATGACAATTTTATAGTGGCCTCTCAATGAAAGAGCTTCTTTCTATCATTTTCACAGTTCAGAACTCTTCTTTTCCCTGGTTTCAATGACCTCAATATTTTGAACTTCTGTTATAAACCCCACTCTAACAGATTTAATTAATTTTAAATGTCCTTTTTAAGGGAGGACAATTAATGACTTTGTAGCTACGGAAAAATCAGGAATGAACTCTATCAAGAGCAATTTCAGCATACACGAACCAGTCTCGCGAACATTTGAGCAAACCCAACTGGAAGAAGCAGCAACGGGTGTCAGTGAAAGCAGGGAGGTTACTCTGTATCACAACAATAACTCTCCATTCTTTGAGTTGCCCGAATTAATACATTCAAAAATTATTCGCTGTTTGGGTTTGCGTGAGGTTACCCGTTTAGCAGAGGTATGCAGATATTTTCGCCATCTTGTTAAACAAAATAAAGCTCTGGAAAGAGCATGGAATCGCCGTTTCCCTTCATCACACCAATATCAACTGAAGACCACCATTAAGACAAAAAATGAGCACCAGCTCCGTGATTGGCTGAAGCCGTTTGCAAATAAGGAGACCATTGAGCCGCTCATAAAACAACAAAAGAATATTCATTTTCCTGCTCAGTTACTTTTCACCAACAGTAAACTGATGTCTCTATGTAAAAAATTCGAGTTAGTGGAAAAACTGGAAATTACCCATAGTGATAGAGTCTTTGAAGCCAATTTCAGCCCCGATGGCCAACATCTGGCAACCGCCAGTCGCGATGAAACAGCGAAAATCTATGGTCTGGAAGATGATGGCTCGTGGAAACAAAAAGCCATCATTACACATAATGAATGGGTCAGATCAGCCATTTTTAGCCCCGATGGCTGCTATCTGATAACCACCAGTCACGATCAAACAGCGAAAATCTATGGTCTTGAGGACGATGGCTCATGGGAAGAAAAAGCCATCATTACCCATAATAGTTTCCTCCTTTCAGCCACCTTTATTGGTGACGGTCGCCGCGTGGTGACTGCCGCTCTTGGTGATTCGGTGAAAATCACTGGTCGGGGGAACAATGGATCATGGGAACTGGAGGACGCTTTTCATAAAGATACGACCTACTCGACCCTACTTAGCCCTGATGGCCATCACATGATAATTTTCAATCCTGCGAGTTTCGTTATTGAAATCCTTGGTCAGTCAGCTGCTGGATTATGGGCAGTAACATCTAGCATTCAAACAGAGCAGGGCGGAGTCGGCCCGGCCCAGTTCAGTGCCGATAGCTGCCATCTGGTCATCATCACTTTTGCTAGCACAGCGATAATCTGTGACCTACAGGCTGATGGATCGTGGAAAAAAATGGGCACAATCAAACATGATTTCTGGGTCAAATCAGCCAATTTCAGCGCGGACTGCCTCCATGTGGTGACTGCCAGTGACGATCATAAGGCGAAAATCCATAGCCAGAATGCTGGATCATGGAAAGAAAAAGCCTGTATTGTCCACGATAACAAGGTCACCTCTGCAAACTTCAGTGCCGATTGCCAGCATGTGGTGACCGTCAGTGATGATGGCACGGCGAAAATCAGTAGCCTGCAGACCGATGGATCATGGAAACTAAAAGCCAACATTGTCCACCAGGATAAGGTTCTCTCTGCCAGCTTCAGTGCCGATGCTTGCCATGTGGTGACCGCCAGTATCGATGGTGTCGTAAAAATTTATGGCCTGCAGGCCAATGGCTCATGGCTGCAAAAAGCCGCCATTCAAAAAAAGACAGAATTCACCGCAGCCAGCTTCAGCGCCGATAGCCGCAATGTGGTGACCGTCAGTCGAGATAACAAGGTGAGAATCACTGAACTACGCAAGAAGGATTGATGGTTGAATGAGCGTAGACAACTTTTTCGTATGTAAACGCAGAATCTTTATATTGTGCTTCCTTATATTCTTTATTGCGAAAAACTGTGCTGTTGGATAATAAGCTTCTTGAAACTAGATTTCCTGATTTTTCTTGGGGGGAGTGGTGATTGTATTTTGAGTTTTTTAATGGAACTTTTATTTCAAAATCGAATCCAATTTACAGCATCAATTTTGAATGCCCTCTTTAACCGGGGAGATAGTAACTCAGGAGAAACCCAGCATGGACTCTAACGCTAACATTTCCAGCACAGTCGCTTCACTCTCGCTACAGCCTGTGGACACTCCAATAGAGAGCGAGCCATCGGGTGTTAGTGCGGGCAGATCCATCGCTCTACCTGATAAGGACATTGAGAAAACAGTTTCATTGCACTCTTTGCCCGAAGAATTACAAATTAAAATTTTTCGTTTGTTGGAGTTTCGGGATATTATCGGTTTACAACAGGTATCTACTCACTTTAACAATCTTATTAAAGACGATCATTCCTTGGAAAAGGCATGGTATCGCCGGTTTTCTTTACAACACCAGGATCAATTAAAGAACATCCTTCCGACAAAGGATAAAGAACAACTCCGTAATTGGCTGCGACCCTTTACGAAAGATGAAGCGTTAGTTGAATCACTCATCAATCACCGGGAGAAAGTTTATTTTCCTGCTTTGTTCCATTTCAACAAAGCTAGACTGATGTCTCAATACAAAAAGTATTATTTGGATACACAAGCGGTCATTGCTCATAATGGCAGTCCGAACCGAATCGAATTTAGCACCGATGGCCGCCATTGGCTCACCAGCAGTATAAATGGCGAGGTGAAAATCATTGCTCAGAAGGGCGATGGGTCTTGGGAGCAAAGACTCACCCTTTCCCATGAAAACGGTCTCATATCAGCCGTCTTTAGTGCCAATGGCAAGCACTTGGTGACCATCAGTGTCGATGAAACGGCGAAAATCTGTAGTCAGGGTGATGATGGGCGATGGGAAGAAAAACTCACCATTTCCCATTCACATTACAGTTGGTCCTACTCAGCCACCTTCAGTGCCGATGGTCGTCATTTGGTGGTTGCCAGTGACTTCACTGCGGCGAAAATCTATGGTCAGGAAGTCGATGGATCATGGGTAGAAAAATTGACTCTTGCCCATAATCTGACAATCGCCTCAATCACCTTTAGCGCCGATAGTCGCCGAGTAGTGACGGCCAGTGTTGATAAAACTGCGAAAATCTACGTTCAGAAGAGTGATGGTTCATGGGAAGAAGAAACGACTATTCACCATGATGAAACTGTCCAATCCGCCATCTTTAGTGCGGATGACCAGCATGTGTTGACTGTCGGTCAAGATTACAAGGCAAAAATCCTCAGCCAGAAGCTCAATGGATCATGGGTAGATAAAGTCACCATTTCCCATGACCGACTGATCAACTCGGCCACTTTCAGCACCGATGGTTACCGAGTGGTAACGGCCAGTGAGGATAATACGGTGAAAATCTATGGTCTGAAGACCGATGGGGCATGGGAAGAAGAAGCTAATATTTCCCATGATCACTGGGTCAAATCAGCCAGCTTTAGCCCTAACGGCCGCCATGTGGTGACCGCCGATCGTAATAACACGGTGAAAATCTACGGTCATAAGGACGATGGATCATGGGAAGAAAAGCTCACTATTTTCCATGATGAAAATATTATCTCAGTCATCTTCAGCCCCGATGGTTGCCATGTCCTAAGCAGCTGTAAGTATGGTACCAGGAAAATCTCTGGCAGGAAGGCTGATGGATCATGGGTCGAAAAAGCCATCATTTGCTATGGAGATTCTTTTCGCCCAGCCGTTTTCAGTACCGATGGCCGCCATTTGCTTACTACCCATTTAGATGGAACGGCAAAGATTCATGGTCAGGAGATTGATGGATCATGGGTCGTAAAAGCCATCCTTTCCCATGATTGTTCGATCGAATTAGCCACTTTCAGCACCGATGGTAACCATGTATTGACTTTCAGTAGTGATAATAGAGTGCGAATTAATAAACTACGGATGAGTGAATGATTGATTACTGTGACAAATAAAAGGGGCGCCATTCTGGTTGTGAAAGACAAAAAGACAAGCCTTCCTACAGAGGATAAAGAACAACCCCGTAATTGGCTGCAACCGCGTACGAAGTCTGCGTTTTTTACCCACTTTGACCTAACTCCTCAATCTCTTCTTTTATTTCTTGAAGCTTATCTGTTAGTCCTAATTCAGTAAATGAGTTTATAACCTCAGTATTCTCATTAAGTATTTTCAACACCATGAGCAAGACCTTCTTTAAGTCTTCATTCAAACCTTTGTTTCTTTGCAAACCCTCAAGAGTTCTATCAAGTACACCACCTGGCCCGGTAAATGGGGAATCGCTAGCAAAAGTACTTAAAAGATTAGACGGAGTATTGCCAACGCCGGCTTCTACCAAGTTCCATAATTGCCCTAAATATATATCTTTCGGATCTATCGGGTTAGGTTGACCTTCACTTAAAAGCACTGCTCTCATCATTCTAACTGACGCAATCATTGTTGAAAGCCTGGATGATTCACAAGCATCCAAAAGCATTGTATGACTAGCTTCGCTTTTTTTAAATGATATCGTTAAAGCTTTGTCATTCAATGAGATGAGGCGAGTAGCAGTTGAGAGGACTGTTGCCCTTGAATAACAAGAAAGTAAACATATTAATAACACTAAAATCGTATTTGTGAGTCTCATACTAAATTAGTCTCAAATTTACATTACGATGAAAAAGTAGCATTGGATACGTGGAAAAGCAAAGCACCTGAATCAAATTCACCGTTTGCGTCCTTATCTCGATTTTTAGTAGTTATTGGGCCTTATCCCCAGCCTGTCGAAGCGAAGAATAAATAAGGAGATAAATCAAAAATAGAAAAAGTCTGGTCACGCAAAAATTTTATAAATTAGAAACTAATTTATAATTCATCTTGCTTAAGATTCACCGCAACGGCTCAAACTTTTACTTTGGTAATAGCGGCAAACTCAATAAAGCGTTGAAAAACGACTGCATAGGTTTTAAAAGACACACAATGTCATCTCACCAAAGTTATTCAGTAAAAATGATGAAGTATAAGACCAAAAAAATGAATCAAACAGTCAAAATAAACGACTACAATAATTTAACTCACAAAACCATAATTGAACTGTACTTATGAGCCTTCAAAGCCTTGATTCGCCCAACAGCACGATAGAATCGATTATTGCAACTCATGATTCTTAGTCATTCGTCTGCATCGATTGCAAGCCTTTTCAGAACAGGAGTATGCATTCTGATATAGAGCCTTTTCCGTCTTTTCTTACCGCTCTTCCACTCCAGTCGACCGTTTCCGGGTAATCATGAAGAATTTAACATCCTTCTCCATCTGAATACGGTGTTCCAAAACCCGGTTCCCACGCTGAAACATGGGAGCCAGAATTTTGCGACAGCCTCGATTCAGGTGGGGGAGAATGGCAATCAGCACTTAACTCCAATTAATGAACTTTTATTTCGAAATCTACTCTTAAGTACTCAACCATACGAAATCATATTTTCTGACTTATTGTTCAGGTACTCGCGGCAACTGCTCCTGCGTTGCTCTAGCTCCTGCATCCATGCAGTCGTGCTGCGTTGCAACTCTGGTCACATAGTTTGCTATGTTCCCGTCGTTGCGCCTTGCAGAGCACCTGCCCAATAAGCCAGAAATATTCGATTCCGTATGGCTGAGTACTTATTAATTGCATCAGTTTTGAAAGCTCTTTTTTAATTGATTGAAAGTTCTAACATAGGAGAAACCAGGTTTGGATTCTATGAATAGTGAATCCGGCGTAGCCGGTTCAGTCTTGCTGTCAGATGGTTACGCTCGATTGGAGGGAAAATCATCAGGTGTCAGTAAAGTTAGATCCATCGCTGTACCCGACAAAGAAATACAGAAAACTGCTTCATTGCACGATTTGCCCGAGGAATTAACCGTCAAAATTATTCGTTTGTTGGAACTTCGGGATATTGTCCGCTTGCAACAGGTATCGACTCACTTACACAGGGTAATTAACGACAATCATGCTCTGGCAAAGGCATGGTTTCAGCGGTTTTCTTTACCGCACCAATATCAATTAAAGACAAGCCTTCCTGCAGAAGATAAAAAACAACTCCGTCTTTGGTTGAGGCCGTTTACGAAGGATGAAGCGTTAGTCGAATCACTCATAAAATGCCGAAAGAAAGTTTATTTTCCTGCTTTGTTTTATTTCGCCAAAACTGGGCTAATGTCTCAATGTAAAATATTTGATTTAGAGAAAAAAGCTACCATTGCCCACTATGACCGTGTCAGATCGGCCAACTTCAGCGCGGATAGCCGTCATGTGGTGACCGCCAGTAACGACAAAAAGGCGATAATCTATGGCCAGAATGACAATAAGCGATTATGGGTAAAAGAAGCCACCATTTCCCACGATGGTGACGTCAACTCAGCCATATTCAGTGCCGATGGCCGCCACGTGTTGACGATCAGTAAGGATCGCACGGCGAAAATCTATGGGCAGGGAGTCGGTGGGTCATGGGTACATAAACTCACCATTTCCCATAATGGTTTCGTCATCTCAGCCTCTTTCAGCCCGGATGGTCTGCACTTGATAACCGGCAGTATCGACCGCACGGCAAAAATTATTAGCCAGAAGGATGATGGATCATGGGAAGAAAAGCTCATCATTTCCCATAATTACCGGGTCGACTCTGTCACATTCAGCTCTGACAGCCGTCGTGTGATGACCGGCAGTTTCGATAACACGGCGAAAATTTATGGTAAGAGGACTGATGGATCATGGGAGGAAGAAGCCTTCATTATCCATGATCACTGGATCCAGTTAGTCGCTTTTAGCGCTGATGGTAGCCATGCGCTAACCGCCGGTGATGATCACAAGGTGAAAATCCACCACCTGGAAGAGAATGGATCATGGTTAGAAAAAGTGACCATTTCCCATGATAACTACGTGGAGTCAGCTACCTTCAGCGTCGATGGCCATCATCTGGTGACGGGCAGTTTGGATAACACGGCGAAAATCTATGGTGAGAAGACTGATGGCTCATGGGAACAAGAAGCCATTATTTCCCATAATCACTGGGTTGCATCAGCCAACTTAACTGCCAATGGCCGCCATGTGGTGACCGTCGGTAGAGATTACAAGGTCAAAATCCATAGCCGGCAGGTCAATGGATCATGGGTAGAAAAGCTCACCCTGTCCCATAATGATTGGATCAACTCAGCCACCTTCAGCCCTGATGACCGCCATGTGGTGACCGCCAGTATGGATGGCACGGTGAAAATCTGTGGCCTTAAGATCAATGGATCATGGGAAGAGAAACGCACCTTTTTCTGTAATGATTGGGTCAACTCTGCCACCTTTAGCCCCGATGGTTGCCATGTGGTAACCGCCAGTGATGACTGCACGGTGAGAATCATTGGCCAGCAAACTGATGGATCATGGGTCGTAAAAGCCATCCTTTCTCATAAACGTTCAATCAAATCAGCCACTTTCAGCGCCGATGGTAACCATGTATTAACTATCAGTAGGGATAATAAAGTGCGAATTATTAAACTACGGATGAGTGAGTGATGGTTTCCTGTGACAAATAAAAGGGGCGCCATTCTGCATGTGCTGAAAGACAGAAACTCAGGACAGCATTTTATGAACTTTTATTTCAAAATCGACTCTAATTTGCTTCATCAATTTTGAACCTCCTTATCAATCTTCGGTAACACTAACCAGGAAAAATCAGTGATGGAAGCTGCAAATAATAAATCCAGCATGGTCGGTTATTCCTCGGCCCTAACCAAGTTCGCGCGTTCGGCACCCGAACCATCGGGTTACACTGCGGGCAGGTCTGTCGCTGCAGCTGAAAAAGAAATAAAGAAAACACCCTCATTGAACGATTTGCCCGAGGAATTAACCATCAAAATTATTCGCTTGTTGGAACTTCGGGATATTGCCCGTTTGCAACAGGTATCGACTCACTTACACAGGGTTATTAAAGATAATCATGTTCTGGCAAAGGCATGGTATCAGCGGTTTTCTACACCGCATCAATATCAATTAAAGACCAGCCTTCCTGCAGCAGATAAAAAACAACTCCGTTGTTGGCTGAGGCCGTTTACGAAGGATGAAGCGTTAGTCGAATCACTCATAAAATACCGAAAGAAAAGTTATTTTCCTGCTTTGTTTCATTTCACCAGAACCGGACTGATGTCTCGATGTAAAACATTTAATTTAGAGAAAAAAGCTACCATTACCCACGATGACTTTGTCAGTTCAGCAAGCTTCAGCGCCGATGGCCTTCATGCGTTGACCGCCAGTAACGACAAAAAGGCGAAAATCTATGGCCAAAAGGACGATGAATCATGGATAAAAAAAGCCACCATAGCTCACGCCTTTCAAGTCACCTCAGCCAAATTCACTGCCGATAGCCGCCATGTGTTGACCGCCAGTGTTAACACTTCGAACATCTATGGTCAGGGAGTTGGTGGGTCATGGGTACATAAACTCACCATTTCCCATAATGGTTTGATCTGCTCTGCCTCCTTCAGCCCTGATGGTCGCCATGTGGTAACTGGCAGTTGCGACCACACGGCGAAAATCATTAGCCAGAAGGATGACGGATCATGGGAAGAAAGGCTCACCCTTTCCCATAATCACTGGGTCAACTCTGTCTTCAGCACCGATAGCCGTCATGTGATGACCATCAGTTTCGATCACACTGCGAAAATCTTCGCACAGAGAGACGATGGATCCTGGGAAGAAAAAATCATCATTCATCATAATGGCTTGATCCAGTCAGCTACCTTTAGCGCGGATGGTCACCATGTGGTGACCGTCAGTGGTGATCACAAGGCGAAAATCCACCATTTGGAAGAGAATGGATCATGGTTAGAAAAAGTGACCATTTCCCATGATCAGCGTGTGAACTCAGTTGACTTCAGCGCCGATGGGCAACATCTGGTGACGGCCAGTTTGGATAACACGGCGAAAATCTATGGTGAGAAGACTGATGGCTCATGGGAGCGAGAAGCCACTATTTCCCACGATGACTGGGTCTTAACAGCCAACTTAACTGCTAATGGCCGCCATGTGCTGACCTTGGGTGGAGATAACAAGGTCAAAATTCATAGCCGACAGGTTGATGGATCATGGAAAGAAAATGTCACCATTTTCCATGATGACTCTATCAACTCAGCCGCTTTCAGCCCTGATGGTCAGCATCTGGTGACCGCCAGTAATGATCGCACGGTGAGAATTTATGGCCTGAAGGTCGATGGATCATGGGAAGAAAAACGTACCTTTTACCACAATGATTCTGTCAACTCTGCCACCTTCAGCTCCGATGGTCGCCATGTACTAACTGCCAGCGATGACTGCACGGCGAGAATCATTGGCCAGCACACTGATGGGTTATGGGTCGTAAAAGCCATGTTTTCCCATAAACGTTCAATCAAATCAGCCACTTTCAGCGCCGATGGTTACCATGTATTAACTATCAGTAGCGATAATAAAGTGCGAATTATTACACTACGGATGATTGATGATTGTGACAAATAAAAGGGGCGCCATTCTGCATGTGCTTAAAGACAGAAACTTTTAAGTCCATGTTTTGAACTTTTATTTCAAATCCAACTCTAATTTTCTCCATCAATTTTGAACCTCCTTGTTTATCGACGGCAAGACTAGTCCAGAGAAAATCAGGTATGCATAGCGCAAATAACAACTCCGGCGTCGTTGGATTTTCCTTGCCTCCAACCAAGCTCACACGATCGGGCGGAGAACCTTCTGGTGACGGAGCGGGCAGGTCTATCGCTGTCGTTGAAAAAGAAATAAAGAAAACAGCCTCATTGCACGATTTGCCCGAGGAATTAACCGTCAAAATTATTCGTTTGTTGGAACTTCGGGATATTGTCCGCTTGCAACAGGTATCGACTCACTTACACAGGGTAATTAACGACAATCATGCTCTGGCAAAGGCATGGTTTCAGCGGTTTTCTTCACCTCACCAATATCAATTAAAGACAAGCCTTCCTGCAGAAGATAAAAAACAACTCCGTCTTTGGTTGAGGCCGTTTACGAAGGATGAAGCGTTAGTCGAATCACTCATAAAATGCCGAAAGAAAGTTTATTTTCCTGCTTTGTTTTATTTCGCCAAAACTGGGCTAATGTCTCAATGTAAAATATTTGATTCAGAGAAAAAAACGACCATTGCCCATCGTAATATTGTCAGATCAGCCAACTTCAGCGCCGATAGTCGTCATGTGGTGACTGCCAGTGACGACAGAAAGGCGAAAATCTATAGCCAGAATGACAAGGGAAAATGGGTAGAAAAAGCAACTATTGCTCACAATTTTGATGTCAACTCAGCCACCTTCAGTGTCGATAGCCGTCATGTGGTGACTCTCAGTTTCGATCATACGTCGAAAATCTATGGTCAGGGAGTCGATGGGTCATGGGTACATAAACTCACCATTTCCCATAATAATTTCATCAACTCAGCTTTCTTCAGCCCTGATGGTCGTCATGTGGTAACCGCCAGTGACGACCACACAGCGAAAATTATCAGTCAGAAGGATGATAGATCCTGGGAAGAAAAGCTCACCCTATCCCATAATGATTGGGTCAACTATGCCACCTTCAGCGCCGATAGCCGTCATGTGTTGACCGTCAGTGCCGATCACACTGCGAAAATCCTCCACCTGCGGGACGATGGATCATGGGAAGAAAAAGTCACCATCTCCCATGATCATTGGATCAGATCAGCCACCTTTAGTGCTGATGGTAGCTATGCGGTGACCGTCGGTGATGATCGCAAGGCGAAAATCCACCACCTGGAAGAGAATGGATCATGGTTAGAAAAAGTGACCATTTCCCATGATGACTTTGTGCAGTCAGCTACCTTCAGCGACGATGGCCATCATTTGGTGACGGCCAGTTTGGATAACACGGCGAAAATCTATGGTGAGAAGACTGATGGCTCATGGGAACGAGAAGCTACTATTTCCCATGTTTACTGGGTCACTTCAGCCGCCTTCAGTTCTGATGTCTGCCATGTGGTGACCGCCAGTGAAGATAAGAAGGTCAAAATCCATAGCCAGCAGGACAATGGATCATGGAAAGAAAACGTCACCATTTCCCATGATGGCACTGTCAACTCAGTCACCTTCAGCCCTGATGACCGCCATCTGCTAACCGCCAGCAACGATGGCGCGGTGAGAATCTTCGGCCTGAAGGACGGATCTTGGGAAGAAAAACGTACCTTTTACCACAATGATTCTGTCAACTCAGCCACCTTTAGCCCTGATGGCCGTCATGTGGTAACTGCCAGTGACGATTGCACTGCGAGAATCATTGGCCAGCACACTGATGGATCATGGGTCGTAAAAGCCATCCTTTCCCATAAATGTCCGATCATATCAGCCACTTTCAGCGCCGATGGTAACCATGTATTGACTATCAGTAGGTATAATAAAGTGCGAATTATTAAACTATGGATGAGTGAATGATTCTTTGCTGTGATAAATAAACGGGGCGCCATTCTGCATGTGCTCAAAGACAGAAACTCAGGACACCACTTTTTGAACTTTTATTTCAAAACCGACTCTAATTTGCTTCATCAATTTTGAGCCTCCTTATCAATCGTCGGTTACTCTAATTCAGGGAAAATCAGTGATGGATGCTGCAAATAATAAATCCAGCATGGTCGGTTATTCCTCGCCCACAATCAAGTTTGCGCGATCGGCATTAGAACTATCGGGTTACAGTGTGGGCAGGTCTGTCGCTGTCGCTGAAAAAGAAATAAAGAAAACACCCTCATTGCACGATTTGCCCGAGGAATTAACCCTCAAAATTATTCGCTTGTTGGAGCTCAGGGATATTGCCCGTTTGCAACAGGTATCTACCCATTTACACAGGGTTATTAAAGACAACCATGCTCTTGCAAAGGCATGGTATCAGAGGTTTTCTTTGCCACACCAATATCAATTAAAGACGAGCCTTCCTTCAGAAGATAAAAAACAACTTCGTCTTTGGCTGAGGCCGTTTACGGAGGATGAAGCGTTAGTCGAATCACTCATAAAATACCGAAAGAAAGTTTATTTTCCTGCTTTGTTCTATTTCACCAGAGCTGGACTGATGTCTCGATGTAAAACATTTGATTTAGAGAATAAAGCAACCATTGCCAACCGTAACCGTATCAGATCAGCCAACTTCAGCGCCGATAGCCGTCATCTGGTGACCGCCAGTAACGACAGAAAGGCGAAAATCTATGGTCAGAATGATAATAAGCGATTATGGGTAAAAGAAGCCGTCATTTCCCACCATGGTCACGTCACCTCAGCCACATTCAGTGCCGATGGCTACCATGTGGTGACCGTCAGTGTGGATAACACGTCGAAAATCTATGCTCAGGAAGTCGGTGGGGTATGGTTGCATAAACTCACCCTTTCCCATAATGGTTTTATCGGCTTAGCCTCCTTCAGTCCTGATGGTCGCCATTTGGTAACTTGCAGCGACGACTTCACGGCAAAAATTATTAGCCAGGAGGATGATGGATCATGGGAAGAAAAACTCATCCTTTCCCATAATAATTGGGTCACATCTGTCGCATTCAGCTCGGATAGTCGTCATTTGATCACTGCCAGTTTTGATAACACGGCAAAAATCTATGGTGAGAAGACTGATGGTTCATGGCAAGAAGAAGCCTCCATTACCCATGATCACTGGGTCTTATCAGCCACCTTCTCTGCCAATGGCCGCCATGCGGTGACCGTCGGTGGTGATTACAAGGCGAAAATCCACCATCTGGAAGAGAACGGATCATGGTTAGAAAAAGTGACCATCTTCCATGATTACCGTTTGCAATCAGCTACCTTCAGCGCTGATGGCCACCGTATGGTGACGGCCAGTTTCGATAGGACGGCGAAAATCTATGGCGAGAAGACTGATGGATCATGGGAACATGAAGCCACCATTACCTATAATCACTGGGTCGAATCAGCCAGGTTAACGGCCAAAGGCCACCATGTGGTGACCGTAGCCAGAAATGGCAAGGTCAAAATTCATAGTCGGCAGGTCAATGGATCATGGCAAGAAAATGCCACCATTTCCCATGATGGCACCGTCAACTCCGCCGCCTTCAGCCCTGATGATCGTCATTTGCTGACCGCCAGTAACGATGGCACATTGATAATCTTCGGCCTTGAGCTCAATGGATTGTGGAAAGAAAAGCGCACCATTTCCCATGATGGTCCGATCAACTCTGCCACCTTTAGCCCTGATGGTCGCTATGTGGTAACCGCCAGTGATGACTGCACGGCGAGAATTATTGGCCAGCACACTGATGGATCATGGGTCGTAAAAGCCATACTTTCCCACAAACGCTCGATCAAATCAGCCACTTTCAGCGCCGATGGTAACCATGTATTGACCATCAGCAGCGATAATGAAGTGCGAATTAATAAACTGCGGACGAGTGAATGATGGTTGACTGTGGCAATTTATTTCGCAACCGACTCTAATTTACTCCACGTAACACCGTGAAAATCTTTGGCCGGAAAGACGATGGACTATGGGAAGAAAAGCTCACCATTTCCCATGATGGCCGTGACATCTCAGCCATCTTCAGTGCCGATGGCCGCTACCTACTGAGCACTCATATAAACGGAACGGCAAAAATCCATGGTCAGGAGATTGATGGATCCTGGAGCGAAAAAGTCATTATTTCCCATGATGAATCGATCATATCAGTCGGCTTTAGCGCTGGTAGCCAATACGTCATTACGATCACGAAAAATAACAACGTGCATTTTAATAAATTATTGATGAAGCTGGATTAAAACAATAATTGATTGTTTGCTGTGAGAAATTAAAGGGACTCAATCCTGCCTGTGCTGAAAGACTGAAAGTTTATTAGTTGCATTTAAGACCCTCTAATGAACTTTTACTTCAAAACCGAGTCTGATCAACCGTATCAATCTTTAATGATCTTTTTACAGGAAGAATATTAACAAAGGAGAAATCAGATTTGGATCCTACGAATAATAAATCCAGTATGGCTGGTTCGCTCTCGCTGTTAATCAATCGCACTCAGTTGGGGGAAGAACTATCTGGTATTAGTGCGGATAGATCCGTCACTATACCTGAAAAGGAAAAAAACAAAAAATCTTTATTGCTCTATTTTCCTTTCGAAATAACAATCAAAATTATTCGTTTGCTGGAGTTTCGAGATGTTACCCGCTTACAGCAAGTTTGTACTCACTTTAACAATGTCATTAAAAACGATTATGCTCTGGAAAAGGCATGGTATCGTCGGCTTTCTTCACCACATCAATATCAATTAAAGAAGATTCTTCCTATAAAGGATAAAGAGCAACTCTGTAATTGGTTGCGACCGTTTACGAAGGATCAAGCGTTAGTCAATTCACTTGTAGAACAGCGAGAGAGAGCTTATTTTCCTGCTCTCTGCCATTTCACCAAAGCTCGACTGATGTCTCAATACAAAAAGTATTATTTAGTTACAGAGGCTGTCTTTGCTCATCATAGCCAGGTGTACTTTGACACCTACAGCATCGATGGTCGCCATTTGTTGACCGCCAGTAGAGATGGTGAGGTGAAGATCATTAGTCAGAAGGTTAATGGGTCATGGCAGTGTACGCTCTCCTGTTTCCATGGAGACGATATCAGATTAGCCAGCTTTAGTGCCGATGGCAGCCATTTGGTGTTTGGCAATTACAGAGATGATAGGTTGAAAATCTTTGGTCAGGGAGACGATGGATCATGGAAAGAAAAGCTCACCATTTTCCATGATGATTGGTTCGAATTTGCCGTCTTAAGTGCCGATGGTAGTCATTTGGTGACTGATGTTTTCGGAAAGGGGGTAAAAATCTATAGTCAGGAAGACGATGGATCATGGGCAGAAAAAGTCACTATCTGCAATGTCTCATTGGTCAAAGCAGCCACCTTCAGCGCCGATGGTCGCTTACTGTTGACGGCCAACTGTGATAAAACCGCGAAAATCTATTGTCAGAAGACCGATGGCTCATGGGAAGAACAAACCACCATTCGCCATCATGACTTTCTCAAGTCGGCCATTTTTAGTGCTGATGACCGCCACGTGTTGACCCTCGGTGGTCATTACAAGGCGAAAATCCATGGCCAGAAGGTCGATGGATCATGGGTAGAAAAAGTCACCATTTCCCATAAACGATTGGTCAACTCAGCCACCTTTAGCGCCGATGGTTGTCGAGTGGTGACGGCCAGTGACGATGAAACTGCGAAAATCTTCGGTCAGAAGACCGATGGCTCATGGCAAGAGGAAGCCTCAATTTCCCATGATTACGGCGTCAGATCAGCCACTTTTAGCCACAATGGCCGCCATGTGGTGACCATCAGTCTTAACAAGGCGAAAATCTGCGGCCAGAAGGACGGTGGATCTTGGGAAGAAAAACTCACCATTTCCCATGATGGCAATATTATCTCAGCCATCTTCAGCCCGGATGGTTGCCATGTGTTAACCAGATGCAGAGATGGTACCAAGAAAATATCTGGCAAGAAGGTTGATGGATCATGGGTCGAAAAAGCCATCATTTCCCGTGATAATCCGTTTAACCCAGCTATCTTCAGCCCCGATGGCCGCTTAGTGCTTACCACCCGCAAAGATGGAACAGCAAGGATCTATGGTCAGGAAATTGATGGATCATGGAGCGAAAAAGTTATTATTTCCCATAATGATTGGATCACAAGAGTCGGCTTTATGGCTGGTGGCGACTACGTGGTGACGATCACTAGCGATCACATAGTGCGAATTAATAAGTTAAGAATGAAGTTGGATTCAAGCAATAATTGATCGTTGACTGTGGCAAATAAAAGGGACGCCATTCTGCATGCGGCGAAAGACAGAAACTTCGTTAATTGTACGTAAGACCCTGTTTTGAACTTTTATTTCGCAACCGACTCTAATTTACTCCATCAATTTAAAAAGTCCTTGTTAATCGAGGGGAGGACTCATTAAGGAGAAGCCAGATATGGATATCAAGACTAGCAACTCAGGCATGACCGGTTCGCCATTGCCCTCAACCAAGGTGGCACGGTTCGGCGGAGAACGATCTGATTTTGGTGCTGGCAGCTCCATCGTTGCAGCTGACAAAGAATTAAAGGAAACAGCTTCATTACTCGATTTGCCCGAGGAGTTAACCATCAAAATTATTCGCTTGTTGGAGTTTCGGGATATTGTACGTTTACGGAAGGTCAGTACTTACTTTAACAGGGTTATTAAAAATGATTATGCTCTGGAGAAAGCATGGTATCAGCGGTTTACTGCTCAAGACCAAGATCAATTAAAGACAATCCTTTCTGTAGAGGATAAAAAACAACTTTGTCTTTGGCTACCGCTGCAGCCCTTTACAAGTAATCAAGCATTAGTCAACTCACTTATAAAGAAACGAAAGATTTCTTATTTTCCTGCTCTGTTTTATTTCACCAAAGCTCGACTGATGTCTGAATGCAAAACATTTAAAGCAGTTACAAAAGCGATTATTGACCATGATTACTCGGTCACGTCAACCCGCGTCAGCCCTGATGGTTCCCACATTGTGACAGCCAGCTTCGATAATACAGCGAAAATTTATAGTCAGAAGACCAATGGATCATGGGTAGAAAAAGCCATTATTTCCCATGATGGCTTTGTCTACTTTGCCATCTTCAGCCCCGATAGCTGCAAGGTGGTGACCGCCGGACGCGATGGTCAGGTAAAAATCCATGATCTGAAGGCTGATGGGTCATGTGTACATAAACTCACTATTTTCCATAATGCTACGATCAGCACAGTTGACATCAGTCCCGATAGTCGTCACCTGGTGGTCGGCAGTTGGGATCATACTGCGAAAATTTGCAGTCAGAATGACGATGGATCCTGGGAAGAAAAACTGACCATTTTGCATGATCATAGGCTCTTCCTGGTCACCTTCAGTGCCGATTGCCGTCATCTAGTGACCGTCAGTATGGATAAAAAGGCGAAAATCTATGGTCAGAAGACCGATGGGTCATGGGAGGAAGAAGCTACCATTTCTCATAAAGATATTATCTACCAGGCCAGCTTTAGCAACGATAGCCGTCTTGTGGTGACCGCAGGCAGTGGCAAGGAGGTAAAAATCCATAGCCAGAAGGCTGATGGTCAATGGGAAAAAGAAGTCATCATTTTGCATGACGAATGGGTCTACTCAGCCAACTTCAGCGGCGATTCTCGCCGCGTGGTGACCGGCAGCAGAGACGGCACAGCAAAAATTTTTCGTCGGAAGGACAATGGCTCGTGGGAACAAGAAGCCACCATTTTCCACGATCGTTGTATCGAGTCGGCCATCTTTAGCCCTGATGACCACCATGTAGTGACCGCCAGTGACGATAACACCGCAAAAATCTTTAGTCTGAAGGACGATGATGAATCATGGGAAAAAAAGCTCATCATTTGCCATGATAAAGCTGTTACCTCAGCCATCTTCAGCCCCGATAGCCGTCATGTGGTGACCGCCAGTAAAGACGGCAAGGCGAAAATCTGTGGTCAGAAGGCTGACGGATCATGGGTCGAAAAAACCACCATTTCCCATGAATGTGTGGTCGATTCAGTCAGCTTCAGCGCCGATGGCTGCCAAGTGCTGACTACCAGTAAAGATGGAACGGCAAAAGTCTATGGTCTCAGGAAGAATGGATCATGGGTCGAAAAAGTCATCATCTCTGGCAAACGTCCGATCAAATCAGCCAAATTCAGCGCCGATGGACATCACCTTGTGACCAATTCGTACGATAATAAGGTGCGAATTATTAAACTACAGAAGAATAAATGATTGTCTGTGTGCTGTGACAAATAAAAGCGGCGTCATTCTGCATGTATTGAAATACAGAAACTTTTTAAGAGCATTTTTTGAACTTTTATTTCAAAATCGATTCTAAGCTACTTCATCAACTTTGAGCGTCCTTGTTTTTGCGGCGTTACTAACTTTGGAAAAACCAGATATGCTTTATGATGTTAATAAATCAGGCATAGTCGGTTCCTCCTCGACTCCAACCAAGCTCGCGCGATTAGAGGGAGAGTCACCTGGTGTCAGTGTGGCTAGATCCGTCACTATACCTGACAGAGAAATTAAGAAAACAGTTTTATTGCACGATTTGCCCGAGGAATTAACTATCAAAATTATTCGCTTGTTGGAACTTCGGGATGTTGCCCGTTTACAACAGGTATCGACTCAAATAAACAGGGTTATTAAAAGCGATCATTCTCTGGCAAAGGCATGGTATGAAAGGTTTCCTTCTTTACATCAATATCAACTTAAGAAAATCCTTCCTGCCAATGATAAAGAACAACTTCGTAGCTGGCTGCGACCATTTACGAAGGATGAAACGTTAATTGAATCACTCATAAAAAGCCGTAAGAGCGTTTATTTTTCTGCTTTGTTCCATTTCACCAGAACTGGACTTATGTCTCGATGTAAAACATTTAATTTAGGTACAAAAGACACCATTTCAAATAATTGGGTCATTTCAGAAACCATCAGCGCGGATGGCCGCCATTTGGTAGCGTTCTTCGACTGTGATCATAAAAAGGTACAAGTATATGGTCAGGAGGTCGATGGGTCATGGCTAGGAAAAGTGACCATTTCCCATGATGACTGGATCGACTCAGTCACCTTCAGTGAAGACGGTAGCCATGTGGTGACCCTCAGCAGTTTGGCTAAAAAGGTGAAAATCCACGGTCAGAAAGCCGGTGGTTCATGGGAAGAAAAAGCCACCATTGCTCATGATGAATACATCAACTCAGCCTCTTTCAGCCCGGATGTCTGCTATCTGGTAACCGCCAGTAACGATAACACGGCAAAAGTCTATGGTCAGAGCGGCGATGGCTCATGGCAACAAAAACTCACCATTTCCCACAACGATTGGATCAACTCAGTCTGTTTCAGTGCAGATAGCCACCATCTGGTGACCGTTAGTTGCGATAACACGGCAAAAATTTATGGTCTGAAGTTCGATGGGTCATGGGGAGAAGTAGCCATCATTTCCCATACTGGTTGGGTCTCTTTAGCCACCTTTAGCCCCGATAACCGCCATCTGGTGACCGTCGGCGATGATTTTATGGCCAAAATTCACTGTTTGAAGGACGATGGATCATGGGAAGAAAAAGCTATCATTTCCCACGATACCTGGGTCAACTCGGTCACTTTCAGTGCTGATGGTTGCAAAGTGGTGACCACCAGTAACGATTACACAGCGAAAATCTTTGGTCTCAAGACGGGCGGGTCATGGGAAGAAGAAGTTACCGTTAATCACGATCACGAGGTCACCTCAGCCACCTTCAGCCCCAATGGCTGCTATGTAATTACCATCAGTAACGATCACATGGTGAAAATCTGTGGTCTGAAGGTTGATGCTGTATGGGAAGAAAAAGCCACCATTTCCCATGATGACTTTATCAAGTCAGCGATCTTCAGCGCCGATGGACGCAGTGTGGTGACCGCCAGTATAGATGGAACGGCAAAAATCTATGGTTTGAAGGCCGATGGATCATGGTGGGAAGAAGTCACCATTTTCCATACCTCTTCGGTCAACTCAGTCGCCTTTAGCCCTGATGGCCGTCATGTGGTGACCGCCAGTAAAGATCGAACAGCAAAAATCTATGGTCAGGAAATTGATGGATCATGGGTCAAAAAAGCCATCATTACAGAGAATGGTTCGATTGACTCAGCCACTTTTAGCGCTGACAGTAACCATGTAATGACTACCCGTTCTTTTGCACCCGTTGACCAGCTGTTGAAGAAGTATACGTTCACTGCTTTTCCAGGATCCATAAGCCCGCCCTGTAGGGGACAATTTCGGGACGTTACAAATAAAAGGGACGCCATTGTGCATGCGCTGAACTTTAATGGCACTTAAGACAATGTCATGAACTTTTATTTAAAAACCGAGTCTGATTTGCTGACTTAATTTTTAACGCCCTTTTTAATCCGGGGAAAATGCTTACCAGGAGTCACAAGGTTTGGAAGCTACCGATAATAAATCCACCAGGTTTGGTTCACTCTCGCCGTCAACTAATCGTGATCAACCGGAGGGGGAGGGATTATCCGGTGTCAGCGCAGGCCGGTCCGTCGCTATACCTGATAAGAGAAAAACGAAAAAATCTTTATTTTTCGATTTACCTATTGAAACAACCAATAAAATTATTGGTTTGTTGGAGTTTCGAGATGTTACCCGCTTACAGCAGGTTTGTAATTACTTTAACTGGGCTGTTAAAAACGATCATGCACTGGAAAGGGCCTGGTACCGCCGGTTTCCTATACCACACCAGGATCAATTAAAGAAAATCCTTGCTACAAAGAATAAAGAACAACTCCGTCATTGGCTGCGACCGTTTACCAGGGATGAAGCGTTCGTTAAATCACTCGTAAATGATCGAGAGAAAGTTTATTTTCCCGCTCTCTTTTATTTCACCAAAGCCCGGCTGATGTCTGAATACAAAACCTATAATGCAGTCGGAGAAGTCGAGATTACCCATGAAATCGGTGTGTATTCAGTCACCTTCAGTGCCGATGGCAGCCGCCTGATGACCGAGGGAGGCGATGGCGTGAAAATCTACGGCCAAAAGGCCAATGGATCATGGGAAAGAGAAATCTTCATTCCCCACGAAGACAATGTTGAATTGGCCATCTTATGCGACGATGGCCGCCACCTGGCGATCGCCACTTTTGATTATAGGGTAAAAATCTATGGTCAAGTCGATGGGGTATGGGCACAGAAACTCGCCATTTCCCATGATGACGATTGCTCCTCAGTTGCTTTCAGTGCCGATGGCCGCCATTTAGTGACCTCCGGCCATGATAAGACGGCGAAAATTTGTGTTCAGGGAGACGATGGGACATGGGAAGAAAAACTCACTATTTCCCATGATGAATGGGTTGTCTCAGCCACCTTCAGCGCCGATAGTCGCCATTTGGTGACCGCCAGTTGCGACAAGACTGCAAAAATCTATGGTCAGAAGGACGATGGATCCTGGGAAGAAGAAGTCACCATTTTCCATGACGCTAGTATCATATCAGCCGACTTCAGCCCCGATAACTGCCATGTTGTGGCTGTCGGTGTCGATTACAAGGTGAAAATCGTTTACGGATCATGGGGAACAGAAGCCTCCATTGACCATGATGACAGGGTGCGCTCAGCCACCTTTAGTCCCGATAGCCGCCATTTGGCAACGACCGATATGTTTAAAACGGCGAAAATCTGCGGTCAAAAGGACGATCGGTCATGGCAGGAAGAAGTCATCATTACCCATAAGGACTATGTCAAGTCAGCTGTCTTTAGCCCCAATGGCCGCCATGTGGTAACCGCCAGTTGGGACAAGACTGCAAAAATCTACGGTCAGAACGACGACGGATCATGGGAAGAAAAGTGCACTATCCGCCATGGTGACCGTGTCCTCACAGCCATCTTCAGCCCCGATGGTCGCCATGTGGTGACGGCCAGTCTCGATCACACGGCGAAAATCTACGGTCTGAAGACTGACGGATCCTGGATCGAAAAGGCCACTATTTCCCATCTGGGTGCTGTCAAATCAGCCATCTTCAGCGCCGATGGACGCCTTGTGGTGACCACCAGTTCGGATGGTAAGGCAAAAATCTATGGTCAGAATACTTTTGAATCCTGGGTAGAAAAAGCCATCGTTACCCATAGACATAAAGAATCGACCGAAGTAAATCGCCTTAGCGCCAGTGGCCACCATCTGGTGGCACCCCTTAACGATAACTGTGTGATCATTTATAAACTGTCGATGAATGATTGACTGTTTGCTTTCAGAAGTAAAAGGGACGCCATTGTGCCTGTGCTGAAATGCAGAAAAATTTTTAAGACCTTGTTTTGAACTTTTATTTCAAAATTGATTCTAATCTACTTCATCAATTTTGAGCGTCCCTGTATTTTGGGGCATTACTTACTTTGGAAAAACCAGATATGCTTTATGCTGCTAAAGAATCAGGCATAGTCGGTTCATCCTCGACCCCAACCAAGCTCGCACGATTAAAGGCAGAGTCGCCTGGTGTCAGTGTGGGTAGATCCGTCACTATACCTGACAGAGAAATCAAGCAAACAGTTTTATTGCACGATTTGCCCGAGGAATTAACCATTAAAATTATTCGCTTGTTGGAACTTCGGGATATTGCCCGTTTACAACAGGTATCGACTCACATAAACAGGGTTATTAAAAACGATCATGCTCTGGCTAAGGCATGGTATGAAAGGTTTCCTTCATTACATCAAGATCAACTTAAGAAAATCCTTCCCGCCAATGATAAAGAACAACTTCGCAGTTGGCTGCGACCATTTACGAAGGATGAAACGTTAATTGAATCACTCATAAAAAGCCGGAAGAGCGTTTATTTTTCTGCTTTGTTCCATTTCACCAGAACTGGACTCATGTCTCGCTGTAGAACATTTAATTTAGTTACAAAAAACACCACTTCAAATAGTTGGGTCATTTCAGAAGCCTTTAGCGCCAGTGGCTGTCATCTGGTGGCGTACGGCTGTGATCATAAAAAGATGAGAGTCTATAGCCGGGAGGTCGATGGGTCTTGGGTAAGAAAAGTAACCATTTCCCATGATGACTTGATCGACTCAGTCTCCTTCAGTGCAGATGGCAGCCATGTGATGACCCTCAGCAGTTCGGATGGCAAGGTGAAAATACATGGTCATAAAGCCGATGGCTCATGGGAAGAAAAAACTACCATTTCCCATGATGACTACACCAACTCAGCCTCTTTCAGCCCGGATGGCTGCTATCTGGTAACCGCCAGTAACGATAACACGGCAAAAGTCTATGGTCAGAGCGGCGATGGCTCATGGGAACAAAAACTCACCATTTCCCATAATGATTGGATCTACTCAGTCTGTTTTAGTGCCGATAGTCACCATTTGGCGACTGTCAGTTGCGATAACACAGCAAAAATTTATGGTCAGAAGACAGATGGATCATGGGGAAAAGAAGCCACCATTTCCCATGGTAAATGGGTCACCTCTGCCTGCTTTAGCCCCGATGACCGCCATGTGGTGACCGTCGGCGATGATAACATTGCGAAAATCTTCAGCTTTCAGCTCGATGGATCATGGGAAGAAAAGGTCGCAGTTTCCCACGATCTCTGGATCAGCTCGGTCACATTCAGTGCTGATAGTCGCAGAATGGTGACCACCAGTAACGATTGCACAGCGAAAATCTTTGGTCTCAAGACGGGTGAGACATGGGAAGAAGAAGTTACCATCAACCACGATCACAGGGTTAACTCAGCCAGCTTCAGCCCCAATGGCTGCCATGTAATCACCGTCAGTAACGATAACAAGGTGAAAATCTGTGGTCTGAAGGTTGATGGATTATGGGAAGAAAAAGCCATCATTTCTCATGATGACTTAATCAACTCAGCCACCTTCAGCGCCGATGGACGCAGTGTGGTGACCGCCAGTAAAGATGGAACGGCAAAAATCTATGGTCTGAAGGCCGATGGGTCATGGAGGGAAGAAGTCACCATTTTCCATGCTTCCTCGGTCAACTCAGCCTCCTTTAGCCCCGATAGTCGCCACGTGGTGACCGCCAGTAAAGATCGGGCAGCAATAATCTATGGTCAGCAGAT
Source organism: Endozoicomonas sp. ALC020 (assembly GCF_049275935.1). Lineage (NCBI taxonomy): Bacteria > Pseudomonadati > Pseudomonadota > Gammaproteobacteria > Oceanospirillales > Endozoicomonadaceae > Endozoicomonas > Endozoicomonas sp. ALC020. The sequence continues at coordinate 6,442,660 of NZ_CP184830.1, read as the reverse complement.
TGATGGATCATGGGTCAAAAAAGCCATCATTGTACAGAATGGTTCAATTGACTCAGCTGCTTTTAGCGCTGACGGTCACCATGTAGTGACTACCCGTTCTTTTGCACCTGTTGACCAGCTGCTGAAGAAGTATACGTTCAGTGCTTTTCCGGGATCCATAAGCCCGCCACCTTTGTAGGGGACAATTTCGGGACAAAGCTTGATATGAAAGGCTGAATAGGTGGCCGATAGCAGGTACTATGCAAGCCCGGTACCTAAAGCAGTCACCTTTCGTGCAATACACCCATTTACTGGCAATTTTGTTCAGGCTGTTAATGTAACGCTGCGCTCATTAAGTCCAACGTTATTTTGTGCTCACTTTCCAAGCCAGAACTAGTACACTTTGTTAAAAAAAGCTCATCATTTTTCAACAAATTGTAGAATTTTGATAAAAAATCTTTTGCCTTTTCGCTGATTTCTTTATCTTCCAGCTTGTCTATGTCAGAAAAAGTTACAGTTTGGCAGTCATCATATACTTCTCCTGTTTCATGAAATGGAAAGTAACCCACTCCTTCACAAAGAGATATTAACTGATCTAAATTCTGCTCCTCATGTTGCAAAGAACATTCAGGCACACGGCGAAGCAGTCGTTCTTTCATTTTTCTTGCATAGAACTTTTTTGAAGAAACTGCTCTTGGCTGCTCTCTGGCAAGTAATGAAGCGCGGTATAGATCTAGCATCTCGAGATTTCTATTCAACACGGAATGAGAAAAAGTGTATAAGACCTGTCCAGTTAGTCGAAACTCTTTTAAATGTAACTCATCAATGAGGGTGGTCAGACTGTTGAACGCATTATAGAGCGGTGATGCATTGGCATTATATGTGTAAAAAACAGAAATAATAAAAATAATTCGAGTGATTGCAATGGCTCTGTGATTTTTCATGTGCTTCAGGTTTCTTTACTTTGAAAACTAACCCTGAAAGGTAGCACTTTTTTATTATTCTGCAGGAAGACAATAGCGCTGAAGTCAGCACTAAGTACTCAGCCATACGAAAAGTCCACCATTGCCTGGCTCTCAGGGTCAACTCAGCCAGCTTCAGCACCGATGGAGACACCATTGGGCATGCGCTGAATGACTGAAGCTTCTTGAATGGCACTTAAGGTAATGTCAGGAACTTTTATTTCAAAACCGAGTCTGATTTACTGTCTTAATTTTTAACGCCCTTTTTAATCCGGGGAGAATGCTTACCAGGAGGAATAAGGTTTGGAAGCTACGGATAATAAATCCACAATGGTCGGTTCACTTTGGCCGTCAACCAGTCGCGCTCAATCGAAGGGAGAATTATCGGGTGTCAGTGCGGGTAGGTCCATCGCCATACCTGTAAAGAAAGAAACGGAAAAAAATTTATTTTTTAATTTGCCTTTAGAAGTAACAACACGAATTATTCGCTCGTTGGAGGTTCGGGATGTTGCCTGCTTACAGCAGGTTTGTCATTACTTTAACGGTATTATTAAAAACGATCATGAACTGGAAAGGGCCTGGTATCGACAGTTTTCCTCACCACACCGATATCAATTAAACAAAATTCTTCCTGCAAAGGATAAAGAACAACTTCGTAATTGGCTGAGACCGTTTACGAAGGATGAAGCGTTAATCGAATCAGTCATAACACAACGAGAGCAAGTTTATTTTCCTGATCTATTCTATTTCACCAAAGCTCGACTGGTGTCTGAATGCACAAGGTTTAAAGTAGATAGAGAAATCTTCATTAGCCATTATGAAGATGTATTCTCAGCCATCTTTAGCGCCAATGGAACCCGCTTGGTGACTGGCGGTAGCCATGGGGCGAAAATCTGTGGTCAGAAGGCCAATGGGTTTTGGGAAGAAGAAATCTTTATTTCCCATGTCACCAATGTCAGATCAGCCACCTTCAGTGCAGATGGTCGCCATGTGGCGACCGCCAGCAAAGATCGAACGGCAAAAATCTATGGTCAGGTCGATGGGTCATGGGAAGCGAAACTTACCATTTCCCATGATGATTGGGTTAACTCAGCCACCTTCAGCGCCGATAGTCGCCATTTGGTGACCGCCAGTATGGATACAACGGCGAAAATCTGCGTTCAGGGAGCCGATGGATCATGGGAAGAAAAACTCACCATCTCCCATGATGGTTCTGTCAACACAGCCAGCTTCAGTCCGGATGGCTGCTATGTGGTGACGGCCAGTGACGATAACACGGCCAAAATCTATTGTCAGAGGACTGATGGATCATGGGTAGAAAGAGCCAACATTTTTCATGATAAGTTTGTCCTCTCAGCCACCTTCAGCCCCGATAGCCGCCATGTGGTGACTGTTGGTTACGATCACAAGGTGAAAATCGTCTATGGATCATGGGCGTCAGAAGTCTCCATTGATCATGATGATACGGTCACATCAGCCACTTTTAGTGCTGATAGCCGCCATCTGGTAACGGCCAGTTACGATAAGACGGCGAAAATCTTTGGTCAGAAGATCGATGGCTCATGGGAAGAAGAAACCGTTATTTTCCATGATGACCGTGTTAACTCAGCCGCGTTCAGTCCTAAAGGCCGCTATGTAGTCACGGCAAGTGACGACAAAACAGCGAAAATTCATGGTCAGAAGGGCGACGGATCATGGGAAGAAAAGCGCATTATTTATCATGATGACCGTGTCCTCTCGGCCATTTTCAGCCCCGATGGCCGCCATGTGGTGACGGCCAGTCTCGATTACACGGCGAAAATCTATGGTCTGAAGACTGACGGATCTTGGGTCGAAAAGGCCATCATTCCCCATCTAAGTTTTGTCGAATCAGCCACTTTCAGTGCTGATGGCTGCCTTGTGGTGACCACCAGCTCAGATGGGAAGGCAAAAATCTATGGTCAGAATACTTTTGGATCCTGGGTAGAAAAAGCCATCGTTACCCATAGACATAGAGATTCGACCAAAGTAAATCGCCTTAGCACCAATGGCCACCATCTGGTGGCGCCCTTTGACGATAACAGCGTGATGATTTATAAGCTTTCGATGAATGATTGACTGTTTGCTTTTAGAAATAAAAGGAACGCCATTTTGCATGTGCTGAAATACAGAAACTTTTTAAGACCCTGTTTTGAACTTTTATTTCAAATTAGATTCTAATTTTCTTTATCAATTTTGAACGTCTTTGTTTATCGGGGCGGTACTAACTCAGGAAAATTCAGAGATGCTTTCTGATGCTAATAACTCAGGCTCAGTCGATTCATTCTCGACCCCAAACAATCTCGCACAATCAGAGGGAGAGTCATCGGGTGTCAGTGTGGGTAGAACCGTGGCTGTAGCAGATACAAACCTTAAGAAAACCGTTTTATTGCACGATTTGCCCGAAGAATTAACCATCAAAATTATCCGCTTGTTGGAATTTCGGGATATTGCCCGTTTACAACAGGTGTCGACTCACTTAAACAGGGTTATTAAAAACGATCATGCTCTGGCAAAGGAATGGTATCAACGGTTTCCTTCAGCACATCAATATCAACTTAAGAAAATCCTTCTAAACACAGATAAAGAACAACTTCGTAACTGGCTGCGACCGTTTACGAAGGATGAAGCGTTAATTGAATCAATCATAGAAAAGCGAGAGAACGTTCATTTTTCTGCTTTGTTCCATTTCACCAAAACTGTACTGATGTCTCAATGTAAGACATTCAATTTAGATACAAAAGCGACCATTTCAAAATATTGGGTTTTTTCAAAAGCCTTCAGCGACGATGGCCGCCATGTTTTGGCGACCAATTGTGATAATAAGAAGGCGAAATTGTATGGGCAGGAGGTCGACGGTTCATGGGCAGAAAAAGCGATCTTTCCCCAAGATTACTGGATCATGTCAGCCACCTTTAGCGGAGATGGTAGTCATCTGGTGACCTTCAGTGGTTTTGAAAACATGGTGAAAATCCATGGACAGATAGCCGATGGCTCATGGGAAGAAAAAGCTACCTTTTCCCATGATGAATGTCTCAACTCAGCCTCCTTCAGCCCAGACGGATGCTATGTGGTAACCGCCAGTAACGATAACACGGCAAAAATCTACGGTCAGAGCGTCGATGGCTCATGGGACCATAAACTCACTCTTTCCCATAGTGGTTGGATCAACTCAGCCTGTTTCAGTGCCGATAGCCAGCATCTTGTGACTGTTGGTTGCGACAACATGGCAAAAATTTATGGTCAGAAGACCGATGGAACCTGGAGAGAAGAAACCACTGTTTTCCATAATAATTGGGTCACCTCAGCCACCTTTAGTCCCGATGACCGCCATTTGGTGACCGTCAGCAATGATAGTAGGGCCAAAATCCTCAGCTTCGAGGTCGATGGATCATGGGAAGAGAAAGTCACCATTTCCCACGATCGCTGGATCAGCTCGGTCACTTTCAGTGCTGATAGTCGCAGAGTGGTGACCAACAGTAACGATTACACAGCAAAAATCTTTGGTCTCAAGACGGGTGGTTCATGGGAAGAAGAAGCCACCATTTCTCACCATCTCAGGGTCGAATCGGCCACCTTCAGCCTCGATGGCTGCTATGTAATGACTGTCGGTGACGATGACGTGGCGAAAATCTGTGGTCCGAAGGCTGATGGATCATGGGAAGAAAAAATCACCATTTCCCATAATGACATTATCGAATCAGCCACCTTCAGTGCCGATGGACGCCGTGTGGTGACTGCCAGCAGAGATGGAACGGCAAAAATCTATGGTCTCAAGATCGATGGATCATGGAGAGAAGAAGCCATCATTTCCCAGGATAACTGGATCAACTCAGCCTCCTTCAGCTCCGATGGCCGCCATGTGGTGACCGCCAGTATTAATGGAACAGCCATAATCCATAGTCAGCAGGTTGATGGATCATGGGTCGAAAAAGCCATCATGATACAGAACACTAAGATTCACTCAGCTACTTTTAGCGCTGACAGTCACCATGTGCTGACCACCAGTACTTTTGCACCCATCGACCAGCTGCTGAAGAAGTATACGTTCAGTGCTTTTCCACGATCCATAAGCCCGCCGCCACCTTGATCACTTTTCTTGAAACTTCGAACAGGGTTTTATAGCAATCGAACTTTTATTTCAAAATTGACTCAAAGTTCCTGCGTCAAATTCGAACGTCCTTTTCAATCGAGGGTAATACTAACTCAGGGTAAATCAGGTATGGATAGTGTAAATAATAAATCCGGCATGGTTGGTCCATGCTCGCCTCCAACCAAGCTCCTGCGATCGGAGCGAGAACCCTCTGTTGTCAGTGCGGGCAGGTCTGTTACTGTAGCTGACGAAGCAATAAAGAAAACAGCTTCATTACAGGATTTGCCCGAGGAATTAACCATCAAAATTTTTCGCTTGTTGGAGTTTCGGGATATTGCCCGTTTACAACAGGTCTCGACTCACTTTTATGGGGTTATTAAACGCAATCATGTTCTGGCAAAGGTCTGGTATCAACGGTTTTCTTCACCAGATCAATTTCAATTAAAGACAATCCTGCCTGTAAAGGATAAAAAACGACTCCGTCACTGGCTGCGACCATTTACTGAGGATAAAGCGTTAGTCAAATCACTCATAAAAAAACGGAAGAAAACTTATTTTCCTGCGCTGTTTTATTTCACCAAAGCCCGACTGATGTCTGAATGCGAAACCTTCAGAGTAGTTAAAAAAGTTACCATTACCCACGATATCTGGGTCAACTCAGCCACTTTCAGCTCTAATGGCCGCCATATTGTCACGGCCAGTCTTGATAACACGGCGAAAATATATGGCCAGAAGGACGACGGGAAATGGGTAAAAGAAAGGACTATTATGCATGATCACTTTGTCGACTCAGCCACCTTCAGTGCAGATAGCAGTCATCTGGTGACCGTCAGTGGTTGGGATAATAAGTTGAAAATCCATAGCCAGAAGGCCAATGGGTCATGGGAAGAAAAAGCCACCATTTCTCATGGTGACTATATCAACTCAGTGACCTTCAGCCCCGATAGTTGCCATCTGGTGACCAGCAGTCAGGATAATACGGCGAAAATCTGTGGGCAAAAGGACGATGGATCATGGGAAGAAAAAATCACCATTTTGCATGATAACTGGCTCAACCCGCCCACCTTCAGCCCCGATGGCCGTCATCTGGTGACTATGAGTAGAGATAAAAAGGCGAAAATCTATGGTCAGAAGACCGATGGATCATGGGTAGAAGAAACCACCCTTTCCCTTGATCACAATGTCTACTTAGCCAGCTTTAGTGCTGATAGCCGTCTAGTGGTGACCGCCGGTACAGGCAACAAGGTACAAATCCATAGCCTGGGGGCTGATGGTTCATGGGAAAAAGAAGTCAATATTTTGCATGATCGCTGGGTCACTTCAGCCAATTTCAGCTCCGATGGTTGCCGTGTGGTGACCGCCAGCAGAGATGGCAAGGCAAAAATCTGTGGTCAGAGATTCAACGGCTCATGGGAAAAAGAAGTCACCATTTTGCATGATAATTGGGTCAACTCAGCCTGCTTTAGTCCCGATGACCGCCATGTGGTGACTGCCAGTAAGGATCGCAAGGCGAAAATCTGTAGTCAGAAGGACGATGGAGTCTGGGAAAAAAAGCTCAGCATTTCCCATAATGACGATGTCATCTCCGCCACCTTCAGCCCCGATAGCCGCCATGTGGTGACTGCCAGTATGGATGGCAAGGCGAAAATCTGCGGTCAGAAGACTGACGGATCATGGGTCGAAAAAGCCATCATTTCCCATAGAGATGGGGTCAAATCAGCTACCTTTAGTGACGATGGCTGTCATGTACTGACCGTCAGTCGGGATGGAACAGCAAAAATCTATGGCCACAAGACCGATGGATCATGGGTCGAAAAAGTCATTATTTCCCGCAAAAGCCGGATCAACTCAGTTACTTTCAGTGCCGATGGATACCACTTTGTAACCGTATCTGACGATAACAAAGTGCGAATTAATAAATTAAAGAGGGATAAATGATTGTTTGTTTGCTGTGACAAATAAAGGGTATGCCATTCTGCATTCGCTGAAAGATAGAAACTTAAGACCCTGTCAGGAACTTTTATTTCAAAGCCGCCTCTAATTGTTTTTATCAATTTAGAACCTCTTTGTTAAGAGGGTGTCGCAAAACTCTAACAACTCGTTCCCACGCTCTGCTTGGGAATGCATACCTCCCCTGAAAAGCGGACTCTGCAGCGCGAGATGGGTATGGGTTCCCACGCTGGAGCATGGGAACCAGAGTTTTGCTACACCCTCTTAATCGAGGGGAGATAATAGCTCAGGGGAAATCAGATATGCATTCTGAGTTTAGTCACTCCGGCATATCCGGCTCGCACTCGCTACCGGCCAATCTGGCAAGACCGGAGGGTGAAGAATCTGCTGTCATGGTCTGCAGGACTGTCACTTTAGCTGACACAGAAATAAAGAAAACCGCTTCATTGCAAGGTTTGCCCGAGGAAATAACCGTCAAAATTATTCGCTTGTTGGAACTTCGGGATATTGCCCGACTGCAACAGGTGTCGAGTCACTTGTACAGGGTTATTAAAAACGATCATGCTCTGGCAAAGGCATGGTATCAACGGTTTTCTTCACCACATCAATATCAACTAAAGAAAATCCTTCCTGCACAGGATAAAGAACAACTTCGTAATTGGCTGCAGCCGTTTACGAAGGACGAAGCCTTAGTAAAATCACTCATAAAATATCGAAAGACAGTTTATTTTCCTGCTTTGTTCCATTTCACCAGAACTGGATTGATGTCTCGATGTAAAACATTCCATTTGGATACAAAAGCTACCATTGCACATAATATTGGGGTCTCATCAGCCGTCTTTAGCACCGATGGCCGCCATCTGGTGACGGCCAGTTACGACGACACGGCGAAAATATATGACCAGGAGGACGATGGTAAATGGGTAGAAAGAATCACCATTTTTCATAATCATTTTGTCGGTTCTGCCACTTTTAGTGCAGATGACCGCCACGTGTTGACCGTCTGCGGTTGGGATAACAAGGTGAAAATCCATGGTAAGAAAGCCGATGGGTCCTGGGAAGAAAAAACCACCATTTCCCATGAAGACTTCGTCGTGTCAGCTACCTTCAGCCCGGATGGCTGCTATGTAGTGACCGCCAGCAACGATAACACGGCAAAAATCTATGGTCTGGGCGTTGATGGGTCATGGGAGCAAAAACTCACCATTTCCCATAATCACCAGATCAACTCAGCCACCTTCAGCGCTGATAGCTTTCATGTAGTAACCGCCAGCTACGATATGACGTCAAAAATCCTTAGCCGACAGACTGATGGGTCATGGCAAGAAAAAGCCATCATTTCCCATGATAGCTGGATCGAATCAGCCACTTTTAGCGCCGATGACCGTCATTTGGCGACCATGAGTCGCGCTTTCGAGGTGAAAATCCACAGCCAGGAGAACGATGGATTATGGCAAGAAAAACTCACTATTTCCCACGCTCGCTGGGTCAGCTCAGTCATATTCAGTCCTGATGCCAGCCGTCTGTTGACCGCCAGTTGGGATAAGACGGCGAAAATCTTTGGTCTGAAGGCCGATGGGTCATGGAGAGAAGAAACCACCATTTCCCACAGTCTCGGTGTCCATTCAGCCGCCTTTAGTCCCGATGGCAGCTACACAGTAACCGTCAGTGCGGATAAAACGGCGAAAATCTGTGGTCCAAAGGATGATGGATCATGGGAAGAAAAAGTCACCATTTCCCATCCTAACTCAATCATCTCAGCCACCTTCAGTGCCGATGGACGCAGTGTGGTGACCGCCAGCAAAGATGGAACGGCAAAAATCTATGGCCTGAAGACCGATGGATCATGGCAGGAAGAAGTCACCCTTTCCCATGATTCCCGGATCAATACAGCCTCCTTTAGTCCCGATGGTCGCCATGTGTTGACTGCCACTCGCGATGGTTCGGTAAAAATCTATGGTCAGCAGATGGATGGATCATGGATCGAAAAAGCCATCATTTTCAATGAGGGTTCGATTGACTCAGCCAGCTTTAGCTCTGATGGCCATCATGTGGTGACCACCTGTACCGATGGCCGGGTGCAAATTTATAGGCTAGGGGCGTCTGATTCAGGAGAAACCAGACATGCATCCTAATGCTGACAACTTTGGCGTAGTCGATTCAACCTCGCTACCACCTGTGAGCACTTCATTGGGGGAAGAACCATCGGGTGTCAGTGCGGGCAGGTCCGTCGCTGTGCCTGAAAAAGAAATAGAGAAAACCGCTTTATTGCACGATTTTCCCGTGGAATTAACCCTCAAAATTTTTCGCTTTTTGGAACTTCGCGATATCATTAGTTTGCAACAGGTATCTACTCACTTAAACAGGTTTATTAAAAACGAACATGTTCTGGAAAAGACATGGTATCGCCGGTTTTCTTTACCTCATCAATATCAATTGAAGAAAAGCCTTCCCGTAAAGGATAAAGAACAGCTCCGAAATTGGCTGAGACCGTTTACGAAGGATCAAACGTTAGTCGAATCACTCATAGAACACCGAGAGGCCGTTTATTTTCCTGCCCTTTTCCATTTCGCCAAAGCCCGACTGATGTCTCAATGCGAAAAGTATAATGTCGATACAGAGGACGTTATTGCTCATGAAGACAGGGTGAACTCAGCCACCTTCAGCGCCGATGGTAGCCACCTGGTGACGGCCAGTGACGATGCAACGGCGATAATCTATGGTCAGAGGGCCAATGGATCATGGGTAAAAAAAGGCATCATTTGCCATCAAAACATTGTCAAATCTGCCATCTTCAGCGCCGATGGCTGCCATCTGGTGACTGTCAGTTGGGATTGTAGGGCAAAAATCTATAGTCAAATCGATGGGACATGGGAAGAGAAGCTCACCATTTCCCATGATGATTTCTTCTCAGTCACCTTCAGTGCCGGTGGCCGCCATTTGGTGACCACCAGTGAGGATAACACGGCGAAACTCTGTGTTTTGGGAGACGATGGTACATGGGAAGAAAAACTCACCATTTCCCATGATGATTGGGTCAGCTTTGCTGCCTTCAGCGCCGATAGTCGTCATTTGCTGACCGCCAGTTTTGATAACACAGCAAGAATCTATAGTCAGGAAGCTGATGGGTCATGGGTAAAAAAAATCATCATTTTCCATGACCAACGGATCAACACAGTTACCTTCAGTGCCGATAGTCACCGTGTGGTGACAGCCTCTAACGATGGCACAGTGAAAATCTATGGTCAAAAGGACGATGGCTCATGGGAAGAAGAAACCATCATTTCCCATGATCACCATGTCAACTCAGCTACCTTTAGTGCCGATGACCGCCATGTGGTTACGGCCAGTGAAGATAACACGGCGAAAATCTGTGGTCTGAAGGACGATGGATCATGGGGAGAAGAAACTGTCATTTCCCATAATCGCTATGTCAACTCAGCCGCCTTCAGCCCCAACAGCTGCCATGTGTTGACGACCAGTCACGATAACACGGCGAAAATCTTTAGTAAGAAAGACGACGAATCATGGGAAGAAAAACGCACTATTTCCCATGATAACTATGTCAGCTCTGCCACCTTCAGCCCCGATAGTCGCCATTTGGTGACGGCCAGTAACGATGGCATGGCGAGAATCTATGGTCTGAAGACTGACGGATCCTGGGTCGAAAAGGCCGTCATTTCTCATTTGAGTGCCGTCAAATCAGCCACCTTTAGCGCCGATGGCCGCCTTCTGGTGACCACCAGTACAGATGGAAAGGCAAAAATTTATGGTCAGGATATTAATGGATTATGGGTAGAAAAAGCCGTTGTTGCCCATAGAGGTTTGGCCCAATCAACTGTCCTCAGTGCCAATGGCCACCATTTGGTCTCACCCTTTCCATATAACTATTTGAGAATTTATAAGCTATCTATGAATACTTGATTATTGGCTGTGATAACAAAAGGAACGCCATTGCGCATGTGCTGAAAGGCAGAAATTTCTTTAGTGGCACTTAGCAACCTACTTATGAACTTTTATTTCAAAGCCGACTCTAAGTACCTAACCAGTTGGTTTCGCCTATTCTGGACGGCGGCTTTTTCCATCCTTCTGCGTTCCAACTCTGGTTGCGTAGCTATGGCTACGCGCCCGTCGTTGCGCCTTGAAGGATGAAAAAATCCACTCGCCAGAATATGCAAAACCAACTGGCCAGGTACTTAACTGACTTCATCAATTTTCAATGTCTTTGCTCAGCGGAGAGGTGAAGACTTAAGAGAAACCAGATATGTATTCTGACGTTAATCATTCCGACATAGCCGGTTCACCTTCGCTACCACCTCTGAGCAGTTCATTGGAGGAAGAACCGTCGGGTGTCAATGCGGGCAGGTCCGTCACTGTGCCTGAAAAAGAAATAGAGAAAACCGCTTTATTGCACGATTTGCCCGAGGAATTAACCCTCAAAATTTTTCGCTTTTTGGAACTTCGGGATATCATCAGTTTGCAACAGGTATCTACACACTTAAACAGGTTTATTAAAAACGAATATGTTCTGGAAAAGACGTGGTATCGCCGGTTTTCTTTACCACATCAATATCAATTGAAAAAAAGCCTTCCTGTAAAGGATAAAGAACAGCTCCGAAATTGGCTGCGACCGTTTACGAAGGATCAGGGATTAGTCGAATCACTCATAAAACACCGAAAGGCCGTTTATTTTCCTGCCCTGTTTCATTTTGCAAAAGCCCGACTGATGTCTCAATACGAAAAGTATAATGTCGATACAGAGGCCGTTATTGCTCATGAAGACAGGTTGAACTCAGCCAACTTCAGCCCCGATGGCAGCCACCTGGTGACGGCCAGTGACGATGCAACGGCGATAATCTATGGCCAGAGGACTGATGGAACATGGGCAAAAAAAGGCGTCATTTCTCATCAAGGTGGTGTCAGATCTGCCATCTTCAGTGCTGATGGCCGCCATGTGGTGACCGCCAGTTGGGATCACACAGCAAAAATTTATGGTCAAGTCGATGGGGCGTGGGAAGAGATGCTCATTATTTCCCATGATAACGATGTTACTTCAATTATCTTCAGTGCTGATGGCTGCCATTTGGTGACCGCCAGTAAGGATAAAACGGCGAAAATCATTGTCCTGGAAGACGATGGGTCATGGGAAGAAAAACTCACCATTTGCCATAGTGGTTGGGTCCACTTAGCCAGCTTCAGCGACGATAGTCGTCATTTGGTGACTGTCAGTTACGATAACACGGCAAAAATCTTCTGCCTGCGGGACGATGGATCATGGGAAGAAAAAGTCACCATCTCTCATAATTATTTGATCAGATCAGCCGCCTTTAGCGCGGATAGTAGCTGTGTGGTGACGGCCTCTATCGATGAAACAGTGAAAATCTATGGTCAAAAGATCGATGGCTCTTGGGAAGAAGAATCCATCATTTCCCATGACCACTGGGTCAACTCAGCTACCTTCAGTGCTGATAGCCGCCATTTGGTTACGGCCAGTAACGATAAAACGGGAAAAATCTGTGTTCACAGGGACGATGGATCCTGGGGAGAAGTAGCTGCCATTTCCCATAAGGGCAATGTTGACTCAGCCGCCTTCAGCCCCGATGGCCGTCATGTGGTGACAACAAGTAGCGATAAAACGGCGAAAATCTTAAGTAAGAAGGACGACGGATTATGGGAAGAAAAACGCACCATTTCCCATGGTTACGGTATCAGGTCAGCCACCTTCAGCCCCGATGACTGTCATGTGGTGACTGCCGGTAACGATGGCAAGGCGAAAATCTATGGTCTGAAGACTGACGGATGCTGGGTCGAAAAGGCCATCATTTCCCATGAAGCTTCACTCAAAACAGCCACCTTTAGTGTCGATGGCTGCCTTGTGATTACCACCAGTATGGATGGAACGGCAAAAATTTATGGTCAGTGGGCTAATGGGTCATGGATAGAAAAAGCCGTTGTTACCCATAGAGGTATGGCCAAAACTGTCCTCAGTGCCGATGGCTACCATTTGGTTTCACCTTTTCTCTTTGACAATTTGAGAATTTATAAACTATCGATGAAGAACTGATTGTTTGCTGTGATCAATAAACGAACGCCATTGCGTATGTGCTGAAAGGCAGAAATTTCTTTTAGTGGTATCTAACAACACTCTGTGAACTTTTATTTCAAAGCCGACTCTAAGTACCTAACCCGTTGGTTTCGCCTATTCTGGACGGCGGCTTTTTCCATCCTTCTGCGTTCCAACTCTGGTTGCGTAGCTATGGCTACGCGCCCGTCGTTGCGCCTTGAAGGATGAAAAAATCCACTCGCCAGAATATGCGAAACCAACTGGCTAGGTACTTATACCAATCGTGCTTTCTAACTCCCGTGATGAGCATGGAGATTTGAGCCTTAAGACAAGGCGGCGTGAGGAGTCATAGCCTTAGCTATGGCGACGATCGGCAACGCAGGATTAAGGCTCAAATCTTCAGCGCAATAGGGAGTTAGAAAGTTCGATTGGTATTAACTGACTTCATCAATTTTGAATGTCTTTGCTTATCGGAGAGGTGAAGACTTAAGAGAAACCAGATATGTATTCTGACGTTAATCATTCCGACATAGTCGGTTCACCTTCGCTACCACCTGTGAGCATTTCATTGGAGGAAGAACCATCGGGTGTCAATGCGGGCAGGTTCGTCACTGTGCCTGAAAAAGAAATAGAGAAAACCGCTTTATTGCACGATTTGCCCGAGGAATTAACCCTCAAAATTTTTCGCTTTTTGGAACTTCGGGATATCATCAGTTTGCAACAGGTATCTACACACTTAAACAGGTTTATTAAAAACGAATATGTTCTGGAAAAGACGTGGTATCGCCGGTTTTCTTTACCACATCAATATCAATTGAAAAAAAGCCTTCCTGTAAAGGATAAAGAACAGCTCCGAAATTGGCTGAGACCGTTTACGAAGGATCAAGCGTTAATCGAATCACTCATAAAACACCGAAAGGCCGTTTATTTTCCTGCCCTTTTCCATTTCGTCAAAGCCCGACTGATGTCGCAATGCGAAAAGTATAATGTCGATACAGAGGCCGTTATTACTCATAAAGACATCGTGAACTCAGCCACCTTCAGCGCCGATGGTAGCCATCTGGTGACGGCCAGTGACGATGCAACGGCGATAATCTATGGTCAGAGGGCCAATGGCTCATGGGTAAAAAAAGGCATCATTTGCCATCAAAACATTGTCAAATCTGCCATCTTCAGCGCCGATGGCTGCCATCTGGTGACTGTCAGTTGGGATTGTACGGCAAAAATCTATAGTCAAATCGATGGGACATGGGAAGAGAAGCTCACCATTTCCCATGATGACGCTATCACCTCAGTCAACTTCAGTGCCCTTGGCCGCCATTTGGTGACCGCCAGTAAGGATAATACGACGAAAATCTGTTTTCAGGGAGACGATGGGTCATGGGAAGAAAAACTCACCATTTTCCAGGACGATTGGGTCCGCTGTGCCGCCTTCAGCGCCAATGGTAGTCATTTGTTGACCGCTGATCACAATAACACGGCGAGAATCCACGATCAGGAAGTCGATGGATCATGGGCAAAAAAAATCACTATTTTTCATGACCTACGGATCAACTCAGTCACTTTCAGTGCCGATAGTCACCGTGTGGTGACAGCTTCCACAGATGGCACAGTGAAAGTCTATGGTCAAAAGGACGATGGCTCATGGGAAGAAGAAATCATCATTTCCCATGATGAGAAGGTCAACTCAGCTACCTTTAGTACCGATAGCCGCCATTTGGTAACGGCCAGTGAAGACAGCACAGCGAAAATCTGTGGTCTGAAGGACGATGGATCATGGGGAGAAGAAGCTTTCATTTCCCATAGGAGCTATGTCAATTCAGCCGCCTTAAGCCCCAATGGCAATCATGTGGTGACGACAAGTCACGATAACATAGCGAAAATCTGTAGTAAGAAGGGCGACGGATCATGGGAAGAAAAACGCACTATTTCCCATGATAACTATGTCAGCTCTGCCACCTTCAGCCCCGATAGCCGCCATTTGGTGACGGCCAGTAACGATGGCATGGCGAGAATCTATGGTCTGAAGACTGATGGATCCTGGGTCAAAAAGGCCATCATTTCCCATCTGAGTGTTGTCACATCAGCCACCTTTAGCGCCGATGGCCGCCTTGTGGTGACTACCAGTACAGACAGAACGGTAAAAATTTATGGTCAGGATAGTAGTGGATTATGGGTAGAAAAAGCCGTTGTTGACCATAAAGGTTCGCCCAAATCAACTGCCCTCAGTGCCAATGGCCACCATTTGGTTTCGCCCTTTCGCCATAACAAATTGAGAATTTATAAGCTATCTATGAATACTTGATTATTGGCTGTGATCAATAAAAGGGACGCCATTGCGCGTGTGCTGAAAAGCAAAAATTTTTTGGTGACACTTACAACCTGTTATGAACTTTTATTTCAAAGCCGACTCTAATTGACTTCATCAATTTTGAAATTCTTTGTTAATCGGGGGGGGATAGTCAATCAGGAGAAACCAGATATGTATTCTGAGGTTAATCATTCCGACATAGCCGGTTCACCTTTGCTACCAGATGTAAGCACTTCATTGGCGAAAGAACTAACGGGTGTCAGTGCGGGTGGCAGGTCCGTTGCTGTGCCTGAAAAAGAAATGGAGAAAACCGCTTTATTGCACGATTTGCCCGAGGAATTAACCCTCAAAATTTTTCGCTTTTTGGAACTTCGGGATATTGTCAGTTTGCAGCGGGTATCTAAACACTTAAACAGGTTTATTAAAAGCGAACATGTTCTGGAAAAGACATGGTATCGCCGGTTTTCTTTATCACATCAATATCAATTGAAAAAAAGCCTTCCTGTAAAGGATAAAGAACAGCTCCGAAATTGGCTGCGACCGTTTACGAAGGATCAAGCGTTAATTGAATCACTCATAAAACACCGAAAGGCCGTTTATTTTCCTGCCCTGTTTCATTTCGCAAAAGCCCGACTGATGTCTCAATACGAAAAATATAATGTCGATACAGAGGCCGTTATTGCTCATGAAGGCAGGGTGAACTCAGCCACCTTCAGCCCCGATGGTAGCCACCTGGTGACGGCCAGTGAGGATGCAACGGCGATAATCTATGGCCAGGGGACTGATGGAACATGGGCAAAAAAAGGCGTCATTTCTCATCAGGGTGGTGTCAGATCTGCCATCTTCAGTGCCGATGGCCGCCATGTGGTGACCGCCAGTTGGGATCACACAGCAAAAATTTATGGTCAAGTCGACGGGACGTGGGAAGAGATGCTCACCATTTCCCATGATAACGATGTTACTTCAATTATCTTCAGTGTTGATGGCTGCAATTTGGTGACCGCCAGTAAGGATAAAACGGCGAAAATCTTTGCGCTGGAAGACGATGGGTCATGGGAAGAAAAACTCACCATTTGCCATGGTGCTTGGGTCCACCTGGCCACCTTCAGCGACGATAGTCGTTATTTGGTGACTGCCAGTTACGACAACACAGCAAAAATCTTCTGCCTGCGGGACGATGGATCATGGGAAGAAAAAGTCACCATCTCCCATAATTGTTTGATCAGATCAGCCGCCTTTAGCGCTGATAGTAGCTGTGTGGTGACGGCCTCTAACGATCACACAGCGAAAATCTTTGGTCAAAAGATCGATGGCTCTTGGGAAGAAGAATCCATCATTTCCCATGATCAATGGGTCAACTCAGCTACCTTTAGTGCTGATAGCCGCCATTTGGTAACGGCCAGTGAGGATAACACGGCGAAAATCTTTGGTCTGAAGGACGATGGATCCTGGGGAGAAGAAGCTGTCATTTCCCATAAGGGCAATGTTGGCTCAGCCACCTTCAGCTCCGATGGCCGTCATGTGGTGACAGCAAGTAGCGATGAAACGGCGAAAATCTTTAGTATGAAGGACGACGGATTATGGGAAGAAAAACGCACCATTTCCCATGAATACGGTATCAGGTCAGCCACCTTCAGCCCCGATAACCGTCATGTGGTGACCGCCTGTAGCGATGGCATGGCGAAAATCTATGGTCTGAAGACTGACGGATCCTGGGTCAAAAAGGCCGTTATTTCCCATGTAGGTTCACTCAAAACAGCTACTTTCAGTGCTGATGGCGGCCTTGTTTTGACCACCAGTCTGGATGGAACGGCAAAAATTTATGGTCATTGGGCTAATGGTTCATGGGTAGAAAAAGCCGTTGTTACCTATTTAGGTTCTGTCAAATCAACTGCCCTCAGTACCAATGGCCACCATTTGGCTTCGCCCTTTCACCTTGGCGAATTGAGAATTTATAAGCTATCGATGAATCATTGATTGTTTGCTGTGATCAATAAAAGGGACACCATTGCGCATGTGCTGAAAGGCAGAAATTTCTTTGGTGGTAATTAACAACCTATTATGAACTTTTATTTCAAAGCCGACTCTAATCGTTTTCATCAATTTTGAATGTCTTTACTAACCGGGAAGTGTGAAAACTTAAGAGAAAACAGATATGTATTCTGACGTTAATCATTCCGACATGGCCGGTACACCTTCGCTATCACCTGTAAGCACTTCACCAGGGAAAGAACCACCGGGTGTCAATGCGGGCAGGTCCGTCACTGTGCCTGAAAAAGAAATAGAGAAAACAGCTTTATTACACGATTTGCCCGAGGAATTAACCCTCAAAATTTTTCGCTTTTTGGAACTTCGGGATATCGTCAGTTTGCAACAGGTATCTACACACTTAAACAGGTTTATTAAAAACGAACATGTTCTGGAAAAGACATGGTATCGCCGGTTTTCTTTATCACACCAATATCAATTGAAAAAAAGCCTTCCTTTAGAGAATAAAGAACTGCTCCGAAATTGGCTGCGACCGTTTACGAGAGATCAAGCGTTAGTCGAATCACTTATAACACACCGAGAGGCTGTTTACTTTCCTGCCCTTTTCCATTTCACCAAAGCCCGACTGATGTCTCAATGCGAAAAGTATAATGTCGATACAGAGGCCGTCATTGCTCATAAAGACAGGGTGAATTCAGCCACCTTCAGCGCCGATGGTAGCCAACTGGTGACGGCCAGTAACGATGCAACGGCGAAAATCTATGGTCAGAGGGCCAATGGATCATGGGCAAAAAAAGGCGTCATTTATCATCAAGACGGTGTCGGATTTGCCATCTTCAGTGCCGATGGCCGCCATGTGATAACCGTCAGTTGGGATTGTGCGGCAAAAATCCATAGTCAAATCGATGGGACATGGACAGAGAAACTTGGCATTTTCCATGATGGCAGTTTCTCCTCAGTCACCTTCAGTGCCGATGGCCGTCATTTGGTGACCGTCAGTGAGGATAACACGGCGAAAATCTGTGTTCAGGGAGACGATTGGGCATGGGAAGAAAGACTCACCATTTCCCATGATACCTGGGTCCACTTTGTCACCTTCAGCGCCGATAGTCGTCATTTGGTGATCGCCAGTCACGATAACACAGCAGGAATCTATGGTCAGGAAGCTGATGGATCGTGGGTAAAAAAAATCACCATTTCCCATGACCGACTGATCCAATCAGCCACCTTCAGCGTCGATAGTCACCGTTTGGTGACAGCCTCTGACGATGGCAAAGCGAAAATCCATGGTCAAAAGGACGATGGCTTATGGGAAGAAGAAACCATCATTTCCCATGATTGCCTTGTCAACTCAGCTAACTTCAGTGCCGATGACCGCCATTTGGTTATGGCCTGCGTGGATAACACGGCGAAAATCTTTGGTCTGAAGGACGATGGATCATGGGGAGAGGAAGCCATCATTTCCCATAATAGCTATGTCAACTCAGCCGCTTTCAGCCCCAATGGCAGCCATGTGGTGACGACAAGTTTCGATAAAACGGCGAAAATCTTTAGTAAGAAGGATGACGAATCATGGGAAGAAAAACGCACTATTTCCCATGATCACTATGTCCGCTCAGCCACCTTCAGCCCCGATAGCCGCCATTTGGTGACCGCCAGTCACGATGGCATGGCGAGAATCTATGGTCTGAAGACTGACGGATCCTGGGTTGAAAAGGCCATTATTTTTCATCTGGATGTTGTCATTTCAGCCACCTTTGGCGCCGATGGCCGCCATGTGGTGACCACCAGTACAGATGAAACGGCAAAAATTTATGGCCAGATGACCGATGGATTATGGGTAGAAAAAGCCGTTGTTGCCCATAGAGGTTTGGCCAAATCAACTGCCCTCAGTGCCAATGGCCATCATATGGTTTCGCCCTTTCGCCATAATAAATTGAGAATTTATAAGCTATCGATGAATCATTGATTGTTTGCTGTGATCTATAAAAGGGATGCCATTGCGCATGTGCTGAAAGGCAGAAATTTCTTTTAGTGGCATCTAACAACATACTGTGAATTTTTATTTCAAAGCCGACTCTAACTGACTTCATCAATTTTGAATGTCTTTGCTCATCGGAGAGGTGAAGACTTAAGAGAAAACAGATATGTATTCTGACGTTAATCATTCCGACATAGCCGGTTCACCTTCGCTACCACCTGTGAGCATTTCATTGGAGGAAGAACCATCGGGTGTCAGTGCGGGCATATCCGTCGCTGTGCCTGAAAAAGAAATAGAGAAAACCGCTTTATTGCACGATTTGCCCGAGGAATTAACCCTCAAAATTTTTCGCTTTTTGAAGCTTCGGGATATTGTCAGTTTGCAACAGGTGTCTACACACTTAAACAGGTTTATTAAAAACGAACATGTTCTGGAAAAGACATGGTATCGCCGGTTTTCTTTACCTCACCAATATCAATTGAAGAAAAGCCTTCCTGTAGAGGATAAAGAACAGCTCCGAAATTGGCTGCTACCGTTTACGAAGGATCAAGCGTTAGTCGAATCACTCATAAAACAGCGAAAGGCCGTTTATTTTCCTGCTCTCTTTCATTTCGCCAAAGCCCGACTTATGTCTCAATGCGAAAAGTATAATGTCGATGCAGAAGCCGTTATTGTTCATCAAGACAATGTGAACACAGCGACCTTCAGCGCTGATGGTAGCCACCTGGTGACGGCCAGTGACGATGCAACAGCGATAATCTACGGCCAGAGGGCCAATGGTTCATGGGAAGAAGAAACCATCATTTCCCATAACCGCGATATCGTATCAGCCCTCTTTAGTGCCGATGGCCGCCATGTGGTGACCGAAAGTGTCGTTGGAACGGCAAAAATCCATGGTCAGGTCGAGGGATCATGGGCAGAGAAACTGAGCATTTTCCATGATGGCAGTTTCTCCTCAGTCACCTTCAGTGCCGATAACCGCCATCTGGTGACCGCCAGTTCGGATAACACGGCGAAAATCTGTGCTCAGGGAGACGATGGGTCATGGGAAGAAAAACTCACCATTTTCCATGATGGCTGGGTCGAATTTGCCATCTTCAGTGCCGATAGTCGTCATTTGTTGACCGCCAGCTACGATCACACAGCAAGAATCTATGGTCAGGAAGTTGATGGATCATGGGTAAAAAAAATCACCATTTCCCATGACCGACTGATCCAATCAGTCACCTTCAGCGCTGATGGTCGCCGTGTGGTGACGACCTCTACCGATGGCACAGCGAAAATCTATGGTCAAAAGAACGATGGCTCATGGGAAGAAGAAATCATCATTTCCCATGATGACAGGGTCAACTCAGCTACCTTTGGTGCTGATAGCCGCCATTTGGTAACGGCCAGTGAGGATAACACGGCGAAAATCTGTGGTCTGAAGGACGATGGATCATGGGGAGAAGAAGCCATCATTTCCCATAATCGCAATGTCGATTCAGCCGTATTCAGCCCCAATGGCAGCCATGTGGTGACGACAAGTTATGATGACACGGCGAAAATCTATGGTAAGAAGGACGACGGATCATGGGAAGAAAAACGCACCATTTGCCATGGTCGCGGTGTCATCTCAGCCACCTTTAGCCCCGATGACCGTCACCTGGTGACCGCCGGTTTTGATGGCAAAGCGAAAATCTATGGTCTGAAGGCTGACGGATCCTGGGTAGAGAATGCCATCATTTCCCATGAGGCTTCACTCAAAACAGCCATCTTCAGTGCCGATGGTCGCCTGGTGGTGACCACCAGTAAAGATGGGACGGCAAAAATTTATGGCCAGATGACCAATGGATTATGGGTAGAAAAAGCCGTTGTTACCCATGAAGGTACGGCTGAATCAACTGCCCTCAGCGCCAATGGCCACCATCTGGTTTCGCCCTTTCGCCATAATAAATTGAGAATTTATAAGCTATCGATGAATCATTGATTGTTTGCTGTGATCTATAAAAGGGATGCCATTGCGCATGTGCTGAAAGGCAGAAATTTCTTTAGTGGCACTTTACAACCTATTATGAACTCTTATTTCAAAGCTGACTCTAAGTACTCAACCATACGAAATCATATTTTCTGACTCATTGTTCAGGCACTCGCGGCAACTGCTCCTGCGTTGCTCTAGCTCCTGCATCCATGCAGTCGTGCTGCGTTGCAACTCTGGTCACATAGCTTGCTATGTTCCCGTCGTTGCGCCTTGCAGAGCACCTGCCCAATAAGCCAGAAATATTCGATTCCGTATGGTTGAGTACTTAACAGACTTCATCAATTTTGAATGTCTTTGCTCATCGGAGAGGTGAAGACTTAAGAGAAAACAGATATGTATTCTGACGTTAATCATTCCGACATAGCCGGTTCACCTTCGCTACCACCTGTGAGCATTTCATCGGAGGAAGAACCATCGGGTGTCAGTGCGGGCAGATCCGTCGCTGTGACTGAAAAAGAAATAGAGAAAACCCCTTTATTACACGATTTGCCCGAGGAATTAACCCTAAAAATTTTTCGCTTTTTGGAGCTTCGCGATATCATCAGTTTGCAACAGGTCTCTGCACACTTAAACAGGTTTATTAAAAACGAATATGTTCTGGAAAAGACATGGTATCGCCGGTTTTCTTTACCTCACCAATATCAATTGAAGAAAATCCTTCCTGTAGAAGATAAAGAACAGCTCCGAAATTGGCTGCGACCGTTTACAAGAGATCAAGCGTTAGTTGAATCACTCATAAAACACCGAAAGGCCGTTTATTTTCCTGCCCTCTTTCATTTCGCCAAAGCCCGACTGATGTCTCAATGTGAAAAGTATAATGTCGATGCAGAAGCCGTTATTGTTCATCAAGACAAGGTGAACTCAGCCACCTTCAGCGCTGATGGTAGCCACCTGGTGACGGCCAGTGACGATGCAACGGCGATAATCTACGGCCAGAAGGCCAATGGATCATGGGAAGAAGAAACCATCATTTCCCATAACCGCGATATCGTATCAGCCCTCTTTAGTGCCGATGGCCGCCATGTGGTGACTGAAAGTGTCGTTGGAACGGCAAAAATCTATGGTCAGGTCGATGGATCATGGGCAGAGAAACTGAGCATTTTCCATGATGGCAGTTTCTTCTCAGTCACCTTCAGTGCTGATAGCCGCTATCTGGTGACCGCCAGTACGGATAACACGGCGAAAATCTGTGCTCAGGGAGACGATGGGTCATGGGAAGAAAAACTCACCATTTTCCATGATGGCTGGGTCGAATTTGCCGTCTTCAGTGCCGATAGTCGTCATTTGGTGACCGCCAGCTACGATCACACAGCAAGAATCTATGGTCAGGAAGTTGATGGATCATGGGTAAAAAAAATCACCATTTCCCATGACCGACTGATCCAATCAGTCACCTTCAGCGCTGATGGCCGCCGTGTGGCGTCGACCTCTTCCGATGGCACAGCGAAAATCTATGGTCAAAAGAACGATGGCTCATGGGAAGAAGAAACCATTATTTCCCATGATTACCATGTCAACTCAGCTAACTTCAGTGCCGATAGCCGCCATTTGGTTACGGCCAGTATCGATAAAACGGCGAAAATCTGTAGTCTGAAGGACGATGGATCATGGGGAGAAGAAGCCATCATTTCCCATAATCGCAATGTCGATTCAGCCGTATTCAGCCCCAATGGCAGCCATGTGGTGACGACAAGTTATGATGACACGGCGAAAATCTATGGTAAGAAGGACGACGGATCATGGGAAGAAAAACGCACCATTTACCACGGTCACCGTGTCATCTCAGCCACCTTCAGCCCCGATGACCGTCACCTGGTGACCGCCGGTTTTGATGGCAAAGCGAAAATCTATGGTCTGAAGGCTGACGGATCCTGGTTAGAGAATGCCATCATTTCCCATGAGGCTTCACTCAAAACAGCCATCTTCAGCGCCGATGGTCGCCTGGTGGTGACCACCAGTAAAGATGGAACGGCAAAAATTTATGGCCAGATGACCAATGGATTATGGGTAGAAAAAGCCGTTGTTACCCATGAAGGTACGGCTGAATCAACTGCCCTCAGCGCCAATGGCCACCATCTGATTTCGCCTTTTCCCGATAATATTTTGACGATTTATAAGCTATCGATGAAGGATTGATTGTTTGCTGTGATCAATAAAGGGACGCCATTGCGGGTGTGCTGAAAAGCAGAAATTTCTTTAGTGGCACTTTACAACCTATTATGAACTTTTATTTCAAAGCCGACTCTAAGTACTCAACCATACGAAATCATATTTTCTGACTTATTGTTCAGGCACTCGCGGCAACTGCTCCTGCGTTGCTCGAGCTCCTGCATCCATGCAGTCGTGATGCGTTGCAACTCTGGTCACATAGCTTGCTATGTTCCCGTCGTTGCGCCTTGCAGAGCACCTGCCCAATAAGCCAGAAATATTCGATTCCGTATGGTTGAGTACTTAACAGACTTCATTCATTTTGAATGTCTTTGCTCATCGGGGGGGGGGGAAGACTTAAGAGAAACCAGATATGTATTCTGACGTTAATCATTCCGACATAGCCGGTTCACCTTCGCTACCAGCTGTAAGCACTTCATTGGCGCAAGAACCATCGGCTGTCGGTGCAGGCAGGTCCGTCGCTGTTGTTGACAAAGAAATAGAGAAAACAGTTTTATTACACGATTTGCCCGAGGAATTAACCCTCAAAATTTTTCGCTTTTTGGAACTTCGGGATATTGTCAGTTTGCAACAGGTATCTACTCACTTAAACAGGTTTATTAAAAACGAACATGTTCTGGAAAGGACATGGTATCGCCGGTTTTCTTTACCACACCAATATCAATTGCAAAAAAGCCTTCCTGTAGAGGATAAAGAACACCTTCGAAATTGGCTGCAACCGTTTACGAGAGATCAAGCGTTAGTTGAATCACTCATAACACACCGAGAGGCCGTTTATTTTCCTGCCCTTTTCCATTTCGCCAAAGCCCGACTGATGTCTCAATACGAAACGTATAATGTCGATATAGAGGCCGTTATTGCTCATGACGATAAGGTGAACTCAGCCACCTTCAGCGCCGATGGTAGGCACCTGGTGACGGCCAGTGACGACGCAACGGCGATAATCTATGGCCAGAGGACTGATGGAACATGGGAAAAAAAAGGCGTCATTTCCCATGACGATGTTGTCAAATCAGCCCTCTTTAGTGTTGATGGCCGCCAACTGGTGACCGCCAGTAAGGATAACACGGCGAAAATCTGTGTTCAGGGAGACGATGGGTCATGGGAAGAAAAACTCACCATTGTCCATGATGCCCGGGTCCACTTTGCCGCCTTCAGCGCCGATGCCAGCCATTTGGTGACCGCCAGTGTCAATAACACAGCAAGAATCTATGGTCAGGAAGTCGATGGATCATGGGTAAAAAAAATCACCATTTTTCATCACCAACGGATCAACTCAGTCACCTTCAGTGCCAATAGTCGCCGTGTGGTGACAGCCTCCAACGATGGCACAGTGAAAATCTATGGTCAAAAGACCGATGGTTCATGGGAAGAGGAAACCGTCATTTCTCATGATCATAAGGTCAACTCAGCTGCCTTTAGTGCCGATGGCCGCCATTTGGTAACGGCCAGTGAAGATAACACAGCGAAAATCTACGGTCTGAAGGACGATGGATCATGGGGAGAAGAAGCTGTCATTTCCCATAGGAGCTATATCAGCTCAGCTGCCTTAAGCCCCAATGGCAGCCATGTGGTGACGACAAGTTACGATTACACGGCGAAAATCAACAGTAAGAAAGACGACGGATCATGGGAAGAAAAACGCACTATTTCCCATGATGACTACGTCAGCTCAGCCACCTTCAGCCCCGATAGCCGCCATTTGGTGACGGCCAGTGACGATGGCATGGCGAAAATCTATGGTCTGAAGACTGACGGATCCTGGGTCGAAAAGACCATCATTTCCCATCTGGGTGTTGTCACATCAGCCATTTTTAGCGCCGATGGCCAGCTTTTGATGACCGCCAGTTGGGATCGTACGGCAAAAATTTATGGTCAGTATATTAATGGATTATGGGTAGAAAAAGCCGTTGTTGCCCATAGAAGTTTGGCCAAATCAACCGCCCTCAGTGGCAATGGCCACCATTTGGTTTTGCCCTCTCTCCATAACATTTTGATGATTTATAAGCTATCGATGAAGCATTGATTGTTTGCTGTGATCAATAAAAGGAACGCCATTGCGCATGTGCTGAAAGGCAGAAATTTCTTTAGTGGCACTTTACAACCTATTATGAACTTTTATTTCAAAGCCGACTCTAAGTACTCAACCATACGAAATCATATTTTCTGACTTATTGTTCAGGCACTCGCGGCAACTGCTCCTGCGTTGCTCGAGCTCCTGCATCCATGCAGTCGTGATGCGTTGCAACTCTGGTCACATAGCTTGCTATGTTCCCGTCGTTGCGCCTTGCAGAGCACCTGCCCAATAAGCCAGAAATATTCGATTCCGTATGGTTGAGTACTTAACAGACTTCATTCATTTTGAATGTCTTTGCTCATCGGGGGGGGAAGACTTAAGAGAAACCAGATATGTATTCTGACGTTAATCATTCCGACATAGCCGGTTCACCTTCGCTACCAGCTGTAAGCACTTCATTGGCGCAAGAACCATCGGCTGTCGGTGCAGGCAGGTCCGTCGCTGTTGTTGACAAAGAAATAGAGAAAACAGTTTTATTACACGATTTGCCCGAGGAATTAACCCTCAAAATTTTTCGCTTTTTGGAACTTCGGGATATTGTCAGTTTGCAACAGGTATCTACTCACTTAAACAGGTTTATTAAAAACGAACATGTTCTGGAAAGGACATGGTATCGCCGGTTTTCTTTACCACACCAATATCAATTGCAAAAAAGCCTTCCTGTAGAGGATAAAGAACACCTTCGAAATTGGCTGCAACCGTTTACGAGAGATCAAGCGTTAGTTGAATCACTCATAACACACCGAGAGGCCGTTTATTTTCCTGCCCTTTTCCATTTCGCCAAAGCCCGACTGATGTCTCAATACGAAAAGTATAATGTCGATACAGAAGCCGTTATTGCTCATAATAACTGGGTGAAATCAGCCACCTTCAGCACAGATGGTAGCCACCTGGTGACGGCCAGTAGCGATGCAACTGCGCTTATCTATGGCCAGAGTGCCAATGGATCATGGGAAAAAAAAGGCATCATTTTCCATCAAGAGGGCGTCAGATCTGCCATCTTCAGCCCCGATGGTCGCCATGTGATGACCTGCAGTTGGGATTTTACGGCAAAAATCTATGGTCAAGTCGATGGGACCTGGGTGGAGAAACTCACTATTTCCCATGATCATTGGCTCAACTCAGCCACCTTCAGCGCCGATAGCAGCCATCTGGTGACCGCCAGTAATGATGAATCGGCGAAAATCTGCGTTCAGGGAGACGATGGCACATGGGAAGAAAAGCTCACCATTTCCCATGATGATAGGGTCAAATTGGCTGCCTTCAGCGCCGATGGCCGTCATTTGGTGACCACCAGTCACGATAACACGGCAAGAATCTATGGTAAGGAAGTCGATGGATCATGGGTAAAAAAAATCACCATTTTTCATGACCAACGGATCAACTCAATCACCTTCAGTGCTGAAAGTCGCCGTGTGGTGACAGCCTCTGAGGATGGCACAGTGAAAATCTATGGTCAAAAGACCGATGGCTCATGGGAAGAAGAAACCATCATTTCCCATGATGACTGTGTCAATTCAGCCACCTTTAGTACCGATGGCCGCCATGTGGTGACGGCCAGTAAAGATGACACAGCGAAAATCTGTGGTCTGAAGGACGATGGGTCATGGGGAGAAGAAGCGATCATATCTCACAATTCCTATGTCAACTTAGCCGCCTTCAGCCCCAATGACCGCTATGTAGTGACGGCAAGTTACACTAGAGCGAAAATCTGTATTAAGAAGGACGACGGGTCATGGGAAGAAAAACGCACTATTTCCCATCGTAACTCTATACGCTCAGCCACCTTCAGCCCCGATAGCCGCCATTTGGTGACGGCCAGTGACGATCGCATGGCAAAAATCTATGGTCTGAAGACTGACGGAACCTGGGTAGAAAAGACCATCATTTCCCATCTGGGTATTGTCATATCAGCCACCTTTAGTGCCGATGGCCGCCTTGTGGTGACTACCAGTACAGACAGAACGGTAAAAATTTATGGTCAGGATATTAATGGATTATGGGTAGAAAAAGCCGTTGTTGACCAAATAGGGTTGCCCAATTTAACTGCCCTCAGCGCCAATGGTCACCATCTGGTTTCGCCCTTTTCCCATAACGTTTTGACGATTTATAAGCTATCGATGAAGCATTGATTGTTTGCTGTGATCAATAAAAGGGACACCATTGCGTATGTGCTGAAAGGCAGAAATTTCTTTAGTGGTTCTTAACAACCTATTATGAACTTTTATTTCAAAGCCGACTCTAACTGACTTCATCAATATTGAAATTCCTTGCTAATCGGTGGGAATAATCAACCAAGAGAAACCAGATGTATTCTGATGTTAATTATTCCGACATAGCAGGTTCCCCTTCGATACCAGCTGTAAGCACTTCATTGGCGAAAGAACCGTCGGGAGTCAGTGCGGGCAGGTCCGTTGCTGTGCCTGAAAAAGAAATAGAGAAAACAGCTTTATTACACGATTTGCCTGAGGAAATAACCCTCAAAATTTTTCGTTTTCTGGAGCTTCGGGATATTGTCAGTTTGCAGCGGGTATCTACTCACTTAAACAGGTTTATTAAAAACGAACATGTTCTGGAAAGGACATGGTATCGCCGGTTTTCTTTACCACACCAGTATCAATTGAAAAAAAGCCTTCCTGTTGAGGATAAGGAACATCTTCGAAATTGGCTGCGACCGTTTACGACAGATCAAGCGTTAGTTGAATCACTCATAAAGCACCGAAAGGCCGTTTATTTTCCTGCCCTTTTCCATTTCGCCAAAGCCCGACTGATGTCTCAATACGAAAAGTATAATGTCGATACAGAGGCCGTTATTGCTCATAGTGACCGGGTGAAACCAGCCACCTTCAGCCCCGATGGCAGCCACCTGGTGACGGCCAGTGAGGACGCAACTGCGCTTATCTATGGCCAGAGTGCCAATGGATCATGGGAAAAAAAAGGCATCATTTCCCATCAAAGTGGTGTCAGATCTGCCATCTTCAGCCCCGATGGTCGCCATGTGATGACCTTCAGTTGGGATTTTACGGCAAAAATCTATGGTCAAGTCGATGGGACTTGGGTGGAGAAACTCACTATTTCCCATGATGATTGGATCAACTCAGCCACCTTCAGCGCCGATAGCAGCTACCTGGTGACGGCCAGTGACGATGCAACGGCGAAAATCTGTGTTCAGGGAGACAATGGGTCATGGGAAGAAAAACTTACCACTTACCATGATGATTGGGTCAACTTAGCCAACTTCAGCCCCGATAGTAGCCATCTGGCGACCACCAGTTACGATTACACGGCAAACATTTATGGTCGGGGAGTCGATGGATCATGGGAAGAAAAATTCACCATTTTCCATGGCCTGTGGATCAACACAGTCAACTTCAGTGCCGATGGCCGTCATCTGGTGACTGCCAGTGACGATGGCACAGCGAAAATCTATGGTCAAAAGACCGATGGCTCATGGGAAGAAGAAACCATCATTTCCCATGATGACTGTGTCAACTCAGCCACCTTTAGTGCCGATGGCCGCCGTGTGGTGACGGCCAGTAAAGATAACACTGCGAAAATCTGTGGTCTGAAGGACGATGGGTTATGGGGAGAAGAAGCCATCATATCTCTTAATTGCTGTGTCAACTTAGCCGCTTTCAGCCCCAATGACCGCCATGTAGTGACGGCAAGTTTCACCAGAGCGAAAATCTATAGTAAGACGGACGACGGATCATGGGAGGAAAAACGCACTATTTCCCATCGTGACTCTATCCACGTAGCCACCTTCAGCCCCGATAGCCGCCACTTGGTGACGGCCAGTGACGATCGCACGGCGAAAATCTATGGTCTGAAGACTGACGGATCCTGGGTTGAAAAAACCATCATTTCCCATCTGGATATTGTCTTGTCGGCCACCTTTAGCGCCGATGGTCGCCTTGTGGTGACCAGCAGTACAGATAGAACGGCAAACATTTATGGTCAGGATATTAACGGATTATGGGTAAAAAAAGCCTTTGTTGAGCAGACATGTTTTCCCACATCAACTGCCCTCAGTGCCAATGGCCATCATTTGGTTTCGCGCTTTCGCCATGACAAATATAGAATTTATAAGCTATCGATGAATCATTGATTGTTTGCTGTGGTCAATAAAAGGAACACCATTGCGCATGTGCTGAAAGGCAGAAATTTCTTTGCTGGCATTCAATAACATAGTATGAACTTTTATTTCAAATCCGAGTCAAACTCACTTTATCAATATTGAATATCTTTGCTCATCAGAGGGTGTCGCAAAACTTCAACAGCTCGTTCTCACGCTCTGAAGTCGTCATTCCCGCGAAGGCGGGAATCCAGCGCCAACGGTGGATCTCTGCTTTCTCGGGGATGACAAGGCCAGGGGGACACCGGGCAGTATGGTTCTGGTGGAGAGTCAGTGTGGATTCCCGCCTTCGCGGGAATGACGAGAATGAAGCCGGGAATGACGAGAATGAAGCCGGGAATGACGAGAATGAAGCCGGGAATGACGAGAATGAAGCCGGGAATGACGAGAATGAAGCCGGCAATAACGGGAGTCAGCGCGTTCCCGCGCCGGAGAGAGTTTTGCGACACCCTCTCTGCGCGGGAATGCATACCTCCCCTGAAAAGCGGACTCTGCAGCTCGAGATAAGTATGGGTTCCCACGCAGGGACCCACAGGGCCTAAAAGCATGGGAACCAGAGTTTTGCGACAGCCTCATCAGGGGGAGGGTGAAAACTTAGGAGAAACCAGATATGTATTCTGACCTTAATAATTCCGACATAGCCGGTTCGCCTTCACTTCCACCTGTGAGCACTTCATTGGGGGAAAAATCATCAGGTGTCAGTGCAGGCAGGTCCGTCACTGTGCCTGACAAAGAAATAAAAAAAACAACTTCATTGCCCGATTTGCCCGAAGAAATAATTATCAAAATTGCGCGTTTGCTGAAATTTCGGGATATCGTCAGTTTACAACAGGTATCTACTCACACATACACTGCCATTAAAAACGATCCTGTACTGGAAAAGGCATGGTTTCGCCGGTTTTCTTCACTGCACCAATATCAACTAAAGAAAATTCTACCTGTAGAGGATAAAGAACAGCTCCGTAGTTGGCTGCGACCGTTTACGAAGGATGAAACGTTAGTCGAATCAATATTAGAACACCGAAGTTATGATTATTTTCCTGCTCTGTTTTATTTCACCAAAGCTCGACTGATGTCTCAATGCAAGATGTTTAATGTAGATACAAAAGTGATCCTTAACCATTCTGGTTTTTGGGGTGGTGTGTTCTCAGCCACCTTCAGCGCCGATGGCAGCCACCTGATAACGAGGTGCGCAGACGGAAAGGCCAGAATTTACCATAACAATGGATCATGGGATAGAAAAGCCATTATTCCCCATAGAGATGAGATCGTGTCAGCCATCTTCAGCGCTGATGATCGC
Source organism: Endozoicomonas sp. ALC020 (assembly GCF_049275935.1). Classification (NCBI taxonomy): domain Bacteria; kingdom Pseudomonadati; phylum Pseudomonadota; class Gammaproteobacteria; order Oceanospirillales; family Endozoicomonadaceae; genus Endozoicomonas; species Endozoicomonas sp. ALC020. Next base: position 6,411,612 of record NZ_CP184830.1, on the reverse strand, counting down.
TACGCAATGACCGTCAGTTTCGATAAAACGGCAAAAATCTATGGTCAGGTCGACGATGGGTCATGGGAAAAGAAACTCACTATTTCCCATGGTGATTGGCTCAACTCAGCCAACTTCAGCGCCGATAGTCGCCATTTTGTGACTGCCAGTAAGGACCAAACGGTGAAAATCTGTGTTCAGGGAGATGATGGATCATGGGAAGAAAAACTCACTATTTCCCATGATAATTGCTTTGACTTAGCCATCTTCAGTGCCGATAGTAGCCATCTGGTGACCACCAGTTACGACGATTACACAGCAAAAATTTATGGTCGGGGAGTCGATGGATCATGGGAAGAAAAATTCACCATTTTCCATAGCCTGTGGATCAACACAGTCAACTTCAGTGCCGATGGCCGTCATCTGGTGACTGCCAGTGACGATGGCACAGCGATAATTTATGGTCAAAAGGCTGATGGCTCATGGGAAGAAGAAACCATCATTTCCCATGATCACAGGGTCAAGTCAGCCATATTCAGTGACGATGGCCACCATGTGGTGACCGCAAGTAAGGATCATACGGCAAAAATCTATGGACAGAAGAGCGACGGCTCATGGGAAGAAAAGTGCACTATTAACCATGGTCGCCATATCCTCTCAGCCAACTTTAGCCCCGATGGCCGCCATGTTTTGACCGCAAGCAAAGATCATACGGCAAAAATCTATGGCCAGAAGAGTGATGGTTCATGGGAAGAAAAGTGCACTATTAACCATGGTCGCCGTGTCCTCTCAGCCAACTTCAGCCCCGATGGCTGCCATCTGGTGACGGCCAGTAAAGATGGCACAGCGAAAATCTATGGTCTGAAGACTGACGGATCCTGGGTCGAAAAGGCCATCATTTCCCATGAAGCTTCACTCAAAACAGCCACCTTTAGTGTCGATGGCTGCCTTGTGATTACCACCAGTATGGATGGAACGGCAAAAATTTATGGTCAGTGGGCTAATGGGTCATGGATAGAAAAAGCCGTTGTTACCCATAGAGGTATGGCCGAAACTGTCCTCAGTGCCGATGGCTACCATTTGGTTTCACCTTTTCTCTTTGACAATTTGAGAATTTATAAACTATCGATGAAGAACTGATTGTTTGCTGAGATCAATAAAGGGACACCATTCTGAATATACTGAAAGGCAGAAGTTTTTTTTAGTAGCACTTAACAACCTATTATGAACTTTTATTTCAAAGCCGACTCTAATTGACTTCATCAATTTTGAATATCTTTGCTCATCAGGGGCAGGGTGAAGACTTAAGAGAAACCAGATATGTATTCTGACGTTAATCATTCCGACATGGCCGGTTCACCTTCGCTAGCAACTGTGAGCACTTCATTGGGAAAAGAACCATCGGGTGTCAGTGTAGGCAGGTCCGTCACTGTGCCTGACAAAGAAATAAAGAGAACAACTTCACTGCACGATTTGCCCGAAGAAATAATCATCAAAATTGCGCGCTTGCTGGAATTTCAGGATATCGTCAGTTTACAACAGGTATCTACTCACACACACACTGCCATTAAAAACCATCCTGTACTGGAAAAGGCATGGTATCGCAGGTTTTCTTCACTGCACCAATATCAACTAAAGAAAATTCTTCCTGCAGAGGATAAAGAACAGCTCCGTAATTGGCTGCGACCGTTTACGAAGGATGAAACGTTAGTCGAATCAATAATAGAACACCGAAGTTATGATTATTTTCCTGCACTGTTTTATTTCACCAAAGCTCGACTGATGTCTCAATGCAAAACGTTTGATGTAGATACTGAAGTCATCATTGAACATGATGACTCTGTGAAATCAGCCAATTTCAGCGCCGATAGTCGTCATGTCGTGACCGCCAGTTATGACAAAACGGCAAAAATCTTTAGCCAGATGGCCAATGGATCATGGGAAGAAAAAGTGATCATTCCTCATAATTATTGGGTTAAAGCGGCCACTTTCAGCCCCGATGGCCGCCACGTCGTGACCGTCAGTTGGGATAACACGTCAAAAATCTATGGTCAGGGAGTCGATGGGCTATGGAAACATAAACTCACCATTACCCATGATGGTTTGATCGCATCAGCCACCTTTAGCTCTGATGGTCTCCATGTGGTAACCGCCAGTGACGACTGTAAGGCAAAAATTATTAGCCAGATGGCTGATGGATCCTGGGAAGAAAAACTCACCATTTCCCATGATGAATTCGTCAAGTTTGCCATTTTTAGCCCCGGTAGCCGTTTTATGATGACCGTCAGTTACGATCACACGGCGAAAATTTTTTGCCAGGGAGACGATGGAGCATGGAAAGAAAAAATGACTATTTTTCATGATTACTGGATCCTTTTAGCCACTTTTAGCGCCGATGAAGGCCGTTTGGTGATCGTTAGTTGCGACAGCAAGGTGAAAATCTATGACCAGATGGCCGATGGATCATGGGAAGAAAAAGTTACCTTTTTCCATAATCACTGTATCAACTCAGCCACCTTCAGCGCCGATGGCTGCCATTTGTTGACTGCCAGTGAAGATAATACAGCGAAAATCTGTGATGAAAAGGCCGACGGCTCTTGGAAAGAAACCATCATTTCCCACGATGACGAAGTCAACTCAGCCACCTTCAGCCCCGCTGGCGATCATCTGCTGACGGTCAGTAGAGATGGCAAGGTGAAAATCTATTGTCTGGAGGCCGATGAATCATTGGAACATAAAACCACCCTTTCCCATGGTAGCGATGTCGTCTCAGCCCTCTTCAGTGCCGATGGTCGTCATGTTGTGACCGCCAGTGAAGATGGCACAGCGAAAATCTCTGGCAGGAAGTCTGACGGTTCATGGGTTGAGAAAGCCATCATTTTCCATAAAGCTTCGGTCACCTCGGCCACCTTCAGCGCTGACGGCCGCCATGTGTTGACCACCGGTGAAGATGGAACGGCAAAAATTTATGGTCAGGAGACTGATATGTCCTGGGTAGAAAAAGTCATCATTTCCCATAATCATTCGATTAGATCGGCCACCTTTAGCGACGATGGCCACCACGTGATGACCCTCTGTAGTGATAACAAGGTGCGAATTGACAGGCTACGGGGGAATGATTTAATCGGGGTTAAAAACTTAAGAGAAACCAGATATGTTTTCTGACGTTAATCATTCCGACATAGCCGGTTCACCTTCGCTACCAACTGTGAGCACTTCATTGGGAGAAGAACCATCGGGTGTCAGTGCAGGCAGGTCCGTCACTGTACCTGACAAAGAAATAAAGAAAACAATTTCATTGCACGATTTGCCCGAGGAAATAATCGTCAAAATTGCGCGTTTGCTGGAGTTTCGGGATATCGTCAGTTTACAACAGGTATCTACTCACACATACACTGCCATTAAAAACGATCCTGTACTGGAAAAGGCATGGTATCGCCGGTTTTCTTCACTGCACCAATATCAACTAAAGAAAATTCTACCTATAGAGGATAAAGAGCAGCTCCGTAATTGGCTGCGACCTTTTACGAAGGATGAAACGTTAGTCGAATCAACAATAGAACACCGAAGTTATGATTATTTTCCTGCTCTGTTTTATTTCACCAAAGCTCGACTGATGTCTCAATGTAAAACGTTTAGTGTTGATACAGAAGTTGTTGTTTACCATAGTCATTATGTCAACTCAGCTGCCTTTAACCCCGATAGCAGCTATTTGGTGACCGCCAGTGTCGATCAAACGGCAAAAATCTGTTGTCAGAAGGCCAATGGATTCTGGGTAGAACAAGCCAAAATTTCTCATGATAATTTTGTCGACTCGGCGATCTTCAGTGCCGACGGCTGTCATCTGATGACCGTCAGTTGGGATTACACGTTGAAAATTCATAGTCAGGACGATGATGGATCATGGCAAGAAAAAGCCACCATTCCCTATGATCCCTGGATCAACTTAGCCACCTTCAGCCCGGATAGCTGCTATCTGGTGACCGCTACCAGGGATAACAAGGCAAAAGTTTATGGCCAGGGAGTCGATGGGTCATGGAAAGAAAAACTCAGCATTTCCCATAATGACTCGGTCATCTCAGCCGCCTTCAGCGCCGATAGTCGCCATGTGGTGACCACCAGTTACGATAGCACGGCAAAAATCCATGGGCAGAAGACCGATGGATCATGGCAAGAAGAAACCACCATTTTCCATGATCGCTTTGTCAAGTCAGCCATCTTTAGCCCCGATGATCGCCATGTGTTGACCGTCGATGATGATTACAAGGCAAAAATCCACGGCCAGGAGGACGATGGATCATGGCAGCAAAAAGCCACTATTTGCCATAAGGGGGGAGTCAACTCAGCCACCTTCAGCGTCTCCGATGGTCGCCATGTGGTGACCGCCAGTAAAGATGGTACAGCGAAAATTTATGGTCAGAAGACCAATGGCTCATGGGAAGAAGAAGCCACCATTTACCACGATCACTGGGTCACCTCAGCCACCTTCAGCGCCAACGGCTACCATGTGCTGACGGCCAGTGACGATAACACGGCAAAAATTTATGGCCAGAAGGGCGGTGGGGTATGGGAAGAAAAACTCATTATTTTCCATGATGGCGATGTCATCTCAGCCAGCTTCAGCCCCGATGGCTGCCACGTGTTAACCTCCAGTAAAGATGGCACGGAGAAAATCTGTAGCAGGAAGGCTGATGGATCATGGACTGAAAAAGCCATCATTTCCCATAAAGATTGGCTCATGCCAGCCACTTTCAGTGCCGATGGTCGCTATCTGCTGACCACCTGTAAAGATGGAACGGCAAAAATCCATGGTCTGGAGCTTGATGGATCATGGGTCGAAAAAGTCTTCATTTGCCATGATGATCCGATCATATCAGCCACCTTTAGTACTAATGGCCTCTATGTGGTGACGAGCTTTAGCAAACACGTGATTGTTAATAAGCTTCAGATGCATCATTGACTGCCTTGTTGTGACAAATAAAAGAGAGACCATTCTGCATGGTCTGAAAGACAGAAGTTTCGATAACTGCAATTAACACCCTGTAATGAACTTTTATTTCCAAACCGACTCTAACTGGTCACATCAATTTTCCAACTTCTCTGTTAATTAAAATGGACTAACTCAGGAGCAGCCAGACGTGCATTCCAGTAATAACCTCGGAGTAATTGATTCACCCTTACGGCCACCTGTGAGCACTCCATTGGAGAGAGAACCATCGGGTGCCAGTGTCGGCAGGTCCATCACCATACCTGACAAAGAAGCCGGGAAGACAGCTTTATTGCAGGATTTGCCCGAGGAAATAACCATCAAAATTATTCGCTTGTTGGCGTTTCGGGATATTGTCCGTTTACAGCAGGTATCTACTCATTTACACGGGGTTATCAAAAGCGATCATGCTCTGGCGAAGGCCTGGTATCAACGCTTTTCTTTATCACATCAAAATCAACTAGAGAAAATTCTTCCTGCTGAAGATAAAGAACAACTTCGTCATTGGCTGCGACCGTTTACGAAGGATAAAGCGTTAGTCGAAGCAATCATAGAACGCCGGGATAGGCATTACTTTGCTGCTCTATTCTATTTCACCAAAGCTCGACTGATGTCTCAATGCAAAATATTTAACGTAGATACAGAACTCGTTATTGATCATGATTACTTTGTCAGTTCAGCCAGATTCAGCACCGATGGACGCTATATGGTGACCAGCAGTTTTGATAACACGGCAAAAATCTTTGGCCAGGAGGATGATGGATCATGGGATCAAAAAGCCATCATTGAACATGAAGGTTCAGTCGAGTCAGCGAGATTCAGCCCTGAGGGTAGCCATGTAGTGACCGCCAGCAATGATGGCACAGCGAAAATCTATGTCCAGAAGGACAATGGATTATGGGAAGAAACGATCACCATAACCCATGATGATCAGGTTGACTCAGCCATATTTAGTCCCGATGGGTGCCATGTGTTGACATTCGGTGACGATAACAAAGTAAAAATCTGCAGTCAGGGTTTCGGTGGTTCATGGGAAGAAAAACTTATCATTTCTCATGAAGCTAAAATCAACACAGTCAGATTCAGTCGCGATAGCCGTCGTGTGGTGACAGCCAGTGACGACTATGATGCGAAAATCTTCGCTCAGCAGGATGATAAATCATGGAAACTTCAAGCCACCATTTCTCATGATGACGATGTCAACTTTGCCAGGTTTATTGACGATGGCCGCCTTGTGCTGACTGTCACTGAAGATGATGAGGTGAAAATCCATGCCCAGGTGGCCGATGGGTTATGGGTAGAAAAAGTCACCATTTTCCACAGTGGTGCAGTCAACGCAGTGAGCACCGGTGACGGCCTTGTGGTGACGGCCAGTAGCGATAACACGGCGAAAATCTTCGGCCAGAAGAGCGATGGATCATGGGAACAAAAAGCGATCATTTCCCATGGTTGTCAAGTCAGGTCAGCCGATTTCAGTCCCGATGCCCGCCATGTGGTAACCGCCAGTTTTGACAACACGGCGAAAATCTATGGCCAGAAGGCCGATGGATCATGGGAAGAAAAAGTGACCATTCCCCATGATGACTGGGTTACAGAAGCCTCTTTCAGCCCCGATGGCCGTCATGTGGTGACGGCCAGTGTAGAGGGCGTATGCACACTCTTTGATAAGAATAAAGGCGGCACGGCGAAAATCTATGGTATCAGGGCTGATGGATCCTGGGTCGAAAAAGCCATTATTTTCCATAAGCATTCGGTCTCCTCAGCTACCTTCAGCGACGATGGCTGCCTTGTGCTGACCACCAGTAACGATGGAACGGCAAAAATCTATGGTCAGCAGACCGATGAATTATGGGTCGAAAAAGCGATCATTTCCCATGAAGATCCAATCAAATTAGCCACCTTCAGCACCGATGGACACCATGTACTGACTACCAGTAGTGGTAATAAAGTGCGAATTAATAAATTGCAGATGAATGATTGTTTGCTGTGACAAATAAAGGGGATGCCCTTGTAAATGTGCTGAAAGGCAGAAACTTTGTTATTTGCGCTTAACAACATGTTATGAACTTTTATTTTAAAAACACTTCTAAGTTACATATCAATTTTAAATGTCCTGAAATAGTCATTTAGGAGGAACCACAAGTGCATTCTACAACTAATAAATCCGACATGGTTGGTTCATCCATACCCCCAACCAAGCACGCACGATTGGAGGAAGAACCATCGGGTGCCAGTTTGGGTAGATCCATCGCTATACCTGGTACCGAGATAAAGAAAACAGTCTTATTGCAGGATTTATCCGAGGAGTTAACCCTCAAAATTATTCGCTTGTTGGAGTTTCGGGATATTACCCGTTTACAACAGGTATCAACTCACTTACACAAGGTTGTTAAAAGTAATCATGCTCTGGCAGAGGCCTGGTATCACCAGTTTACTCCAGAGCACCGATATCAACTAAAGATAGCCCTTCCTACAGAGGATGAAGAACAACTCCATAACAGGCTACGACCGTTCACGAAGGATGAAGCATTAGTCAAATCACTTATAGAACTCCGGGAGAGTGATCATTTTCCTGCACTATTCTATTTCACCAGAGCACGACTGATGTCTCAGTGTGAAACGTTTAATTTGGAGCCAAAAGCCACCATTGTTCATCGTCATTATGTTGTCTCAGCCAAATTCAGTGCCAATGTCCGCTATCTGCTGACGGCCAGTCTTGATGGAACGGCAAAAGTCTACGGTCAGAAGGCTAATGGAATATGGGAAGAAAAACTCACCATTTCTCATGATGATGAGGTTCATTCAGCTACGTTCAGTCCCGATAGTCGTCATCTTGTGACCGCCAGTAGAGATAATACGGCGAAAATTTATAGTCAGAAGGCTGATGGATCATGGGACAAAAAAGCCGTCATTTCCCATAAAAGTACAGTCATCTCAGCCACCTTCAGCCCAGATAGTCGCTATGTGGTGACTGCCAGTAAAGGTGGCAAAGCGAAAATCTATGGTCTGAAGAGCAATGGCTCATGGGAAGAAGAAGCCATCATTTACCATCATCACTATGTCAACACCGCCACCTTCAGCTCTGATAGCCGTTATGTGATGACCTCCAGTAGTGATAAAACGGCGAAAATCTATGGCCAGAAGGACGATGGATCATGGGAAGAAAAAGTCACCATTTGCCATGAAGGCTGGGTGGCGTCAGCCATCTTTAGCCCCGATAACCGTTATCTGTTGACCATCGGTCTTGATGACAGGGTGAAAATCGTTTACGGATCATGGGAGTCAGAAGTCACCATTGATCATGATGACACTGTCAACTCAGCCATCTTTAGTGCTGATAGCCGCCGTGTGTTGACAGCCAGTGACGATAACACGGTGCAGATCTATTGTCGGAAGGACGATGGATCATGGGGAAAAGAAGACGAAGACAGCATTTCCCATGGTGACCATGTCAACACAGCGGCCTTCAGCCCCAATGGTCGCTACCTGGTGACGGCCAGTGATGATGACATTGCGCTAATCTGTGGTCAGAAAGACGACGGATCATGGGAACTAGAGCGTACTATTAATCATGATGACGCTGTCATCTTAGCCATTTTCAGCCCCGATGGTCGCCATGTGGTGACGGCATGTGTGGATGGCTCGGTGAAAATCTATGGTCAGAAGGCTGACGGAGTATGGGTCGAAAAAGCCAACTTTTCCCATAAAGGTCCGGTCATCTCAGCCACCTTCAGCCCCGATGGTTACCATTTGGTAACCGCCTGTGAAGAGAGTAAGACGGTGAGAATCTTTGGCCAGAAGGCTGACGGATCATGGGTCGAAAAAGCCACCATTCTTCATGATTATTGGATCATTTTCGCCAGCTTCAGTGGCGATGGCAGCCATGTTGTAACCGCCTGTTGTGGTAACAAGGTCCAAATTAATAAACTTTGCATGAATGATTCATCGCTTTCACTCACGCGGCCAGAATCACCCGGCCGACAAGAGTTTTCAGAGCTCAGAATTACTGGCCCGGATAAAGACTGTTAAGGCCATTGTTTGGTTCGCTGCTCTTTTGCTCTTTACGCAGTTGCGTGCACAACATTATCAGCTCCCTTGTATCGAGCTTTTGTTCATGACCTGAATAGAGACTGGCTTCAAGCTGGTTGAACGAAGCCACTAATGGATCACTGTTGAGTTTTTTCAAACACCTGTCCATGGTCGACAATCCTGAGTTGCCAGACAGAGCTTGAACCCATTCAATAAAACATCGGCGGATCTGAATCAGGTCATCGGCATTGCAGGCATTTTCAAATTTTTGCCAGGCTTCTTTCTCATTGAATCCCTGAGGTTCCCTGGTGGCAGAAGACTCAATCGCTGGTTTTCGGGAAGACCGGCATCGCCATAATGCCAATAAAGTGATCAGCCAGAGTAATCCAAACAAGGCAGATAAAGAAGGCCAAAGCCAGCCTGGTCCTTGTGTGGTGAGATTGGCAACCACTGGTGGACAAACTGTTTCTTCATTCTTTTCGGTAGTCCGGGTTGGAATGTCTGGAGTCGTTGTTAATACTTCGCCGTTTTCCGACGGCAGCACGGTAATGGTTTTGGCAGGAATGGTAGCGACTTTCTCGGTCCGGGTTTTGGTATCAAACCATTGATAATGCAACGGAGGGAGTTCAATTTTTCCGGGACGGGTTGGAATCAGGGCGATGGCTTCTATTCGGCTGCCAATAACACCCGTGTCTGTCGCCTTGTCATCGGTCGCAGACTTGTCCGGGTAAGTGTTGATGCCCTCGAGTCTGGGCATAGTAATGGCAGGCAACTGAACACCGGTGAGTCCTTCAGCTTCCACAACAATGGTTCGAGTGATGGCGTCGCCCACTTTGACCTTGTCCAGTGGTGCACTCCAGCCATCGGTCAGGGTCAGTTTTCGGGCAGGCAGCCAGACCGGACCTTTAAAGCTGTCTGGTTGTTGCTGGACATTGAGGGTGATTTCAGCAGATCGGGCTGCAACGGGCTTGCCACTCATTGAAAAAATACTGCCAAAAGTATCCCGGCGGTCTGGCATGGTGGCTGAAAAAGTCAGGCCCGGAATGTCCATCGGACCTGGTTTTTGCGGATGAATCGAGAAGTTCAGTTCAAAGACACCGTATCGGGTACCGTCCATAACCGTATCATAGTTCCGGGTTTCCCCCAGTTGTTGCACAATAGCACCGTCGATATTTACGGGTGAAAGTCGACGGTCGTCGTAAAGCTGGACCCGATAGTAAATCTTCAGGGTCAGGATCACTTCTTCCTGAACATAAGGTGTTTCATTACTGATTTCAGTTCGGATGAAAACCGGGCCGATCCCACCTGATCCGGCTTTTTGTTCAGTGGGCGTGTTGGATACTTCCAATCGAATAGCTTTTGAAGTCATACCTTCTAATTGCAGGCTGGGTATCAGCAAACGACCGGACTTTTTAGGTGACAGCGTGATAATCCAGTCACGCCAGGATTCATTTTTACCGTTAATAATTCGAACCTGACGACTTTGGCGGGTCCCCAGTATGTCAAAGTCATTTTCCAAGGGTGACAAATCGGGGGCAGCACTGGTATCACTGTCTGTTCTGAGGGTGAGTTCCAGAGTCTCGTATTCTGCCAGATGAGTCCGGTCAACAGAGGCAGTCAGTGCAGCCATCCCCTGTGCAGTGAGAAACAACCCTGTCAGCAGGATCAGTACTTTACTGAGTTTGAAAAAAATTGACTTCACCATGACTGCTCCTGTTGTCTTTTTTGCTCTCTCTGTTGTTGAAGGAATTTGCGCCTGAGTAGGCCACCGGGGTCGTCCGGTATGGTTTTTAACCAATTTTCAATGGCTTGCTGGTCCGGGCTGGTGGTTTGCTGTTCTTCAGGATATCGCAGTGCTTGCTGCGCCTGATCACCCTGTTCCTGAGGCTCTCCGGCACTGGCTTGTTGTTGCTTGCTCTCAGCTGGATTCTGTTGTTCAGACTCCTGATCCTGCTGACCAGAGTATGAGCGTTCTTTCTGATCTTCCTGTTGCTGTTGGCCTGGCTGGGATTGAGAAGATTGTTCTTGTTCCTTATTCTGTTGACCAGAGTTCTGCTGTTGCTGATTTTCCTGACCCTTGTCGGAACTTTGTTGTTGATTATCAGAGTTCTGTTGCGGGTTCTGTTGACTCTGACCCTGCTGGCTCTGATCTTTTTGCTGATTCTGCTGATTCTGCTGATTCTGCTGATTCTGCTGATTCTGCTGATTCTGCTGATTCTGCTGATTCTGCTGATTCTGCTGATTCTGCTGATTCTGCTGATTCTGTTGATTCTGTTGATTCTGCTGATTCTGCTGATTCTGCTGATTCTGCTGATTCTGTTGATTCTGTTGATTCTGCTGTTGGTTGTTGTTCTGGCCCTGTTGCTGTTGCTGCTTTATCAGTTCTTCAATCAGCTTTTTATTGGCGGCGGCATCTTCCATGGCAGGGTTTAGCTCAAGGGCTCTGTTGTAGGCTGCTACCGCTTCATCGAGTTTACCGGCTCGGGAAAGAGCATTGCCCTGATTGTAAAAGCCGTCAGCGGTATCGGAACGGGCAAACTCAGTGGCTGCTTCTTCGTACATACCTGCCTGATAGAGAGCTTCAGCTTTCCAGTCCGGTTGGGTGAATTTTTCAGCGGCCTGTTCGGGCTTTTTGTTGTTGAGTTCTTCCATAGCCTGTTGGTTGCTGTTTTGCCAGAGACTATGCCATTCCAAAGCTTGTGCCGGGGGCGAGGGGAGTATCGCTGCCACCAGAAAGATAGTTAACCAGCCTTTTCTGAAACCGGCCATTGCCAGAGGCAAAATCAGCAGTACTAACCAGAAGCCGACATCCTGCCATTGGTCAAACTGACTCTCAACTCTGACTGAGTTGTCATTCAGTCCCGCTTTTGGCAGAACGGCTTGCAAATCACTATCATCCAGAGTCATGTCGGCATAAACGCCACCCGTCGATTGTGCAAGCTGACGCAGTTGCTGACGTTCCTTCTTCGGAATAATAATGGTGCCTTGTTTGTCTTTAAGGAAGCCGCCTTCGGGCAGGCTGATGGGAGCGCCTTCCTCGCTGCCAATGCCCAGAATTGAGAGAGTGCTGCCGCTATCCTTCAGCAGTGAGCGTATCTCGCTGACCTGCGTATCTGGAACCTGGTCGGTAATCAGGAGGATATCGCCCGCTTCTCCTGCCCCCTGCTTGAGTAATTCAACGGCCTCCTCAAGGCCCTTCAGGGCATTATCTCCCTGTTCCGGCATGATCTGGGGGCTCAGCGCCGGAACCAGATTGGCTAAAGTACGATTGTCGTCTGTTAAGGGCGCCGCAGTGTGGGCTGAGCCTGCGTAGGCCACCAGAGCTGAAAGCCCGTCCTTACGCATTTTAAACAGGTCCAGCAGTTTGTAACGAACTCTGGAAAGTCGATTGGGTGTAACGTCTTTAGCAAACATTTTGTGGGACATATCCACCACGACTACCATGGGCTGAAGGCTCTTGTTGACAGGAGTGGGGATTTTTTGCCAGGTTGGGCCTGCCAGTGCCAGAACAGCCAGTGTCCAGCCTGCCAGAAGCAGGTAGACTGGGAGTCGGTTCTGTTTCTTATTGCGACCCTGCAAAAGGTGTTGCAACAATTCAGGGGCGATAACCCGTTTCCAGTCTCCGGACTGCAGCTGTTGACGCCAGAGAGCGATCAGCAGAATCAGACACGGGATGAAGGCCAGCAACCACAGTGGGCGTAGAAAATGGAATTGACTGATAAACGCATTCACTGGCGATTCCTCCCTGTCTGGCTAATAGATGCTTCAGGAAAGACTCTCAGTGTTGCCATAATCAGGCTGAGAATCAGGGCCAGTGCCAGAGGCCAGAAAAACAGCGCTATGCTGGGCCTGAAGCGTTCTTTGTTCTGCTTTACAGGCTCCAGGTTGTCGAGTTCGTCGTATATTTTTTCAAGCCCTTCGGTATTTTTTGCCCGGAAATACTGTCCACCCGTGAGCTCTGCAATTTCTTTCAGGGTTTTTTCGTCCAGGTCTTCAGAAGGGTTGATTCGACGTGCGCCGATGGATGAACCAAAGAGGCCGGGCTGAATCATTTCATCCGCTCCCAGGCCAATGGTATAAATGCGAATGTTTTCTGAAGCGGCCAGCTTTGCAGCCTGGACAGGCGTAATCTCTCCAGCGGTGTTGGCACCATCGGTCATTAGTATCAGAATCCTGCTGTCCTGGGGGCGTTTACGAAGATGCTTTACTGCCAGACCCAGGGCATCACCAATGGCGGTTTTGTTGCCTGCCATGCCAATCGTAGATTCATCCATGAGGGTGCCAATGGTTTTCAGGTCAAAGGTAAGAGGTGCCTGCAGGTAGGCCTGGGTTCCAAATAGAATCAGCCCAAGTCGGTCCCCTTTGCGTTGGTCAATAAAGTCGTTGAGGACGTGTTTGGTCACCACCAGACGATTCACTGCCTGGCCATTCAGTTCCATGTCGGCGATTTCCATACTGCCGGAGAGGTCGACGGCGATCATCAAGTCTCTTCCTGATCTCTCTATTTGAACCGTTTCTCCCAGCCAGACCGGTCTTGAAGCGGCGAGCACCAGCAGCATCCAGATCAGCCAGGGGATCAGGCTCTGCCAACGCTTAAGTGTTTCCCGGTGCTCAGAATGCTCACCGGCAATATCGGCCAGATCTCGATAAAAAGGGACCCTTAAAGCTGCACCAGCGGCACGGGGGGCGGGGCTTACAAAACGATAAACCAGCCAGGGCAGGGGGGCGGCCAGTAACATCCAGGGCCATTGCAACTCAAGCATGGTGTTTCCTGATCCAGCGGACTGTCAGTTTATGGAGCTGGTTCACATCAACCTCTGATTTGTCTTTCGCGGTGGACGTTTCTTTTTCTGTGGACATTTCGTTTGCCACAGGCATTTTTTGAAAACGGGCGTCGCCCAGAGACTGTCCGGGTTCCCCGCTGAATGCAAGGATGCCACTCTTTCGGGAGAGAAACTCCAGCCAGGGGGTCCCGTGAAGAGAAGCAACCTTTTCGGCCGGGTAGGCATGCAGTGCTGTCTGTTTTAGTAAACGGTTGCAGTCGTTAGCAAACTGCAGTGAATTCTGGTGATTCTGATAGGCGCTGAAAATAATATGGGCCTGTTTGCGTGCCTGCCTGCGGTAACGATTTCGACGAATGTAGCGAACCACAAATAAGGTCGTCAGGGTGACAACCACTATTATCAAAACGGCGGATAGCCACCAGCCGGGAGCCAGCGGCCAGAAACTGACCGGGTCGGGTAGACGATTGGGTCGGAGTTGATCCAGAGGATTGGGTGTCATACCGACCTCCGGGGGGTTATACGGGAGCCAAACCAGGCTTGAAGTTGTGAGCCTGTATCCTGATCAGCCCCAAGCTCCAGTAGCGGCACCTTGAGACTGGCAAGCTGGTTTTTCAGAGAGTTCTGAAAACGATGATGCCGGGATCGGTATTCCTGGCGAAGGTGTCTGGAGCGGGTGTTGATGGTTTGCTGATGCATGCCATTGGTAATGTCGTAGCGTCCGGGTCTGGGTAACTCAGATTCCAGCGGATCTGTCACTTGTATGGCCATTAACTCACAATGCCCTGAAAGCCGGGAAAGATGGCGAAAGCCTTCTTCGTCAAGCTGCTGAAAATCACTGATTACGAAAATATGAGTACCCGGATGAGCCACCCTGCGAGCGTGTCGCAATGCTCTGCCCAGATAGTTGTCCTGTGGTTGGTGAGGGATGGTTTCAGCCTTCAGGCTTCTATTATGATGTTCAAGCTTGTTGAGCAGGTGCATCAGGGTTTTTTTGGAACGCTTGGGACGAATCTCACTGAGTCCCTGTTCATCAAAAATCAAACCTCCGATACGGTCACTGTGCTGGAGAGTGGCCCAGGCCAGCAGAGCACCGGCTTCGACAGCAGTGACAGACTTGAAGTTCAACTGACTGCCAAAAAACATCGAATGACTCTGGTCAACCAGAACCAGAACCGGGCGTTCTCGTTCTTCCCTGAAAAGTTTGGTATGAGGTTTCATCCTGCGTGCTGTGACGCGCCAGTCAATGGACCGGATGTCGTCACCAGGTTGATAAGCCCGCACTTCCTCAAAGTCGATTCCTCTGCCTTTGAAAGGCGAATAGCCTGTACCTGCCAGCAAACTGCGGGCACGGTTTTGACGGAAAATGGCCAGTTCCCTGGCCTGAAAACGCAGGCCGACCAGTTCTTTTAGTTGCGAGTATGCTCCACTCATTCTTTGCTCCTGGCTCAGGCAACAGGAACCAGATTCAGTAACTGATCAATGATGTAATCAGCGTCTTTTCCTTCGGCCTCTGCCTCAAAACTCAGCAGAAGACGGTGCCGAAGGACATCGTGGGCAACCGCCTGTATGTCATCCGGGCTGACAAAATCCCTGTCGTTCAGCCAGGCTCTGGCGCGGGCACAGCGATCCAGGGCAATCGTACCACGGGGACTGGCACCGTAATCGAGGTATTCACCCAGACGATCATTGTAGAGGGCCGGGTGACGGGTGGCATTGATCAGCTGAACGATGTATTCCTCAACCACAGGCTCCATGTGAACGGCCAGGGTTTCCTGTCTCGCGGCCAGAACGTCAGCCTGGCTCACGGGCGTAACCGGTTTTACCGGAGACTGCTTCATGGCTTCACCGCGGGCGAGCCTGAGAATCTGCCGCTCGGACTCTACATCGGGGTAACTGACCCGGACGTGCATCAGGAAGCGGTCCAGCTGGGCTTCCGGTAGAGGGTAAGTACCTTCCTGTTCAATCGGGTTCTGAGTGGCCATAACCATGAATACTTTAGGGAGTGGATAGGTTTTTCGACCCACGCTGACCTGGCGCTCAGCCATGGCTTCCAGCAAAGCGGATTGGACTTTGGCCGGAGAGCGATTGATCTCATCGGCCAACACCAGATTCTGAAAGATAGGACCAGGCTGGAAGTGGAAGCTGCCGTCTTCAGGGGTATAAATATCGGTACCGGTAACGTCTGCCGGCAGCAGGTCCGGTGTGAACTGGATACGGTGGAATCCAGCCTCCAGACCGTCGGCCAGGGCCTTGACGGCCCGGGTTTTTGCCAGGCCCGGGGCGCCTTCGACCAACAAGTGTCCATCGGCCAGCAGGGTGATCAATAAACGGTCTACCAGATGCTCCTGTCCGATAATACTGTTACACAGGTACTGCCTGAGTTCATTCAATACTGAATTGTTAGACATAGAATCTTGAATCCCGGATAGCTTCTGGCGGCTGAGCGGTGGACATGCCTGACAGCTGCCTGTGATTATATGAGTTCGTTACCGTATCCGAACAGCGACAACAGATATCTTATTCATCTTGCTTTTATAAGATGCCTCTAGGAGCCTGACCGAGAATAGACTGCCCTACTGCGGCGGCAGCAAATTGGTCTGAAAATCCGCTTTTGTTCGTCAAATAGCTCGCTATTCTCCTCACAAAACCGAATTTTCATCCTCAATTTTCTGCCGTCCTCGCTACGGGCGCTATTCTCGGTCAGCCTCCTAGTAAGGCTTTGATAGTGTTAGCCGGTTCGGTTCACCCTGTTCTACCTGTTGCATTTGGTTTCATCGTTGGGTCCAGCCAGCATTCTCCATGTTGAAAGTCCGGTTGGGCAAAGCCCACGGTCTTTACCTACAGTCAGGTAGAGAATTTGTAATATAGGTTCAGTAGCCGCTCAGGTCTAGTCGTCCATGGGAAGCTGTCCGTTATCTGACAACTTCTTTTCGAATTCTGGACAGAGAGACTCAAGACTCTTTTATAAGAGTGCAAAGGCCGATAAGTTAGTAACAGGTCGGGTGAATTCACTTTAGACAGCGTCTTTCCCTGAAAAGTTTCCTTTCAGGCTATAAACCTGTTCATTGTGCCCATCCCTGCCAAAAGATTTCTCGAACGGAACCGCTATTATTCAGAAGCTGTTGACATAGTCATTATCAGGCTGACAAGGATGTCAACGGGCCTTGGCAATACATTTTTCTTAACCGGAGATGCCAGCATGGGTCATCACGAGACTTTGGAACGAAAGGAGTATTTGGACAAAATTATTGAGGAGTTAAGCCCCCAGATACCCGAACAGCAGAAAGAAGCTCTTCGTGAGTTTGTATATCAGTACTATTTCATGGATATCCGACGGGAGTTGAACAAATGCCGGCGTCGGGACCTTCTGGGTTCAACCCTTTCGTTCTGGAAGTTTATCCAGCACCATGATCCTGAGCGTCCGGAAATAGAGGTATTGAATCCGGATTATCCCCATCACGGCTGGCACTCAACCCATACCATACTCAGACTGATTCACCGGGATATGCCTTTCCTGGTGGACTCCCTCAGAATGAAATTGAATGAGCGTGGCCTGACCATACATAACCTGCGCAATACCGTCATTCATAACCGCAGGGACAGCCAGTTTAATCTGGTGTTTGATATGAACACCGAGGCTACGGTTCACAGGGAAGCGATTATCTTCGTAGAGATTGATCGCCAGGATAATGAAGAAGAGCTTGAGGTCATCGCCGAGCAGGTGGCCGCAGTGATGGCTGATGTGGCCAGGGTGGTTGAAGACTACCGGTCTATTTCGAGTCGTGTCGAACAGTTGGCAAGCTCTATGGTCGGGGGGCAGGCAGAGCAGGTTAAGGAGTTTCTGAACTGGCTGTTAAACAACAACTTCACGTTTCTTGGTTACGAAGAGCTCAAAGTGTCAGAAAGTGAAGGTCAGCGACAGATTATTCGTCCTTCCGATTCATTGTTGGGACTTTTGAGAACCACCCACAAGGGGGAAATCGGTCAGCTCGAACTGGAACCTTTTGTAGAAAAAGATTTCTTTGAACAGAAAGACTGGCTTTCCTTCTCCAAGGCAGCCGTTCGATCCAGCGTTCATCGTCCCGCCTATCCTGACTTCATTACTGTGAGGCAATTTGCAGAGGACGGTTCGGTAGTGGGTGAAGCCAGGATTGTCGGGCTGTATACCTCTCCGGTTTATCGTCAGAGTCCTTTCTCGATACCTTATATCAATCACAAGGCCCGTGAGGTTATTGAGCGCTCCGGACTGGATCCAAAGAGCCATCATGGCAAGGATCTGGAACAGGTTCTGGAAGTTTTCCCCCGTGATGAACTGTTTCAGACACCCAGAGAGCAACTGTTCACCACGGCAATGTCTATCCTCAGGATTCAGGAGCGCAAGAAGATCCGGATCTATATCCGTCAGGATCCTTATGGCACTTTTTGTTCCGCACTGGTGTTTGTCCCCCGAGATGTCTATAGCACCAGCCTGCGGCTCAAGATGGAAGAGATTCTCTGCCAGCGGCTCTGTGCGGTTGACTCGGAGTTCACCACGTATTTTTCCGAGTCTGTTCTGGCCAGGGTGCATTTTATATTCAAGCTGCGTGGGCGAATTGAGTATGATCTGGAGGCGATCAATGATGAGCTGACCCTGGCCACCCGCTCCTGGATTGATGAGTTTCGTTCAGCGCTTCTGGAATCCAATGGCGAAGCCAAGGGCAATCAGCTGGTTGCCAGATATGCCTCAGGATTTTCTGCCGGTTACAAAGAGGCATTTTCGCCAGAGTCAGCGGTTGTTGATGTTGAACACTTTGAGCGCATCAATGAAAAATCATCACTGTCTATGGGATTCTACCGCTCTCTGGACGATGAGCCTGGCCGTATTCATTTCAAGCTGTATCACTATATCGAACCACTGCCACTGGCTGACCAGATCCCGATTATTGAGAACCTGGGGCTGAGGGTGCTGGCTGAGTATCCCTACCTGATTCGCAAGAGCGATGGTCAGCTCATCTGGATTCATGACTTTCTGTTGTGCTATGACCCACAAAAGTCGATGGATATCCAGAAAGTTGACAAGACCTTCAAGGAGGCATTTGAAAAGGTCTGGTTCGGGGAAGCTGAGAATGACCGGTTTAATCTGCTGGTGCTGGCCTGTGGTATGAGCTGGCGTCAGGTAGCCATGCTGCGATCCTATTCCCGGTACATCAAACAGATTCGGATGGGGTTCAGTCAAACTTACATTGCTGAAACCTTATGCAACAATATAGAAATTACTCGCATGCTGGTGGCGTTGTTCGAAACACGCTTTAACCCAGAGTTGTCTCTGTCCAACTCCCAACGGCTTGGACGACAGCAGCAGATTCAGCAAGGGATTCTTGAGACTCTGGATCAGGTGACGGTGCTCACTGAAGACCAGATTGTTCGCCGTTTTCAGAGTGTGATCATGGCCACCCTGAGAACCAATTTCTACCAGCTTGATTCTGATGGTAATACAAAGTCGTATATTTCCTATAAATTGTCACCACGGGAAATTCCTGATATTCCAAAGCCGACGCCACTTTACGAAATTTTTGTTTACTCGCCCAGGGTAGAAGGTATCCACCTCCGGGGTGGCAAAGTCGCGCGGGGAGGGCTGCGCTGGTCTGACCGGGTGGAAGATTACCGGACTGAGGTTCTGGGTCTGGTCAAGGCTCAGCAGGTCAAAAATGCCCTGATTGTTCCGGTGGGTGCCAAAGGAGGTTTTGTTGCCAAACAGCTGCCGGTAGATGGTCATCGCGAAGCCATCATGGAAGAAGGGGTGGCCTGTTATCAGACGTTTATTCGTGCTTTGTTGGATATCACTGATAATCTTTCTGAATCCGATGTTATCCATCCGAAGTCTGTCGTATTTTATGACGATGATGATACTTACCTGGTGGTGGCAGCTGATAAGGGAACCGCCACTTTCTCAGACGTTGCCAATGAGATTGCTCACGAATACGACTTCTGGCTGGGCGATGCTTTTGCCTCCGGAGGCAGTGTCGGTTATGACCATAAGAAAATGGGTATTACCGCCAAAGGGGCCTGGGTTTCGGTACAGCGTCATTTCCGTGAGCGGGGAGTGAATGTTCAGGAAGATCCCATCTCGGTCATTGGCGTCGGGGATATGTCCGGGGATGTTTTTGGTAACGGTATGCTCTCTTCTGAAACGTTGGAAATGGTCGCTGCCTTCAACCATCAACACATATTTGTGGATCCAAACCCTGATGTAAATGGCAGTTATCTTGAACGGCTGAGGTTATTTAATCTTCCCCGTTCCAGCTGGCAGGATTATGACAAGTCTCTGATTTCCAAGGGCGGTGGGATCTTCTCCCGCAACGCCAAGTCCGTAACGATATCAAACGAAATGAAGGAGCGCTTTGATATCAAAGCAGGCCGAATGACGCCTAATGAATTGATACGTTCGCTGTTAAGGGCTCCCGTCGATTTGATCTGGAATGGTGGTATTGGCACCTATGTGAAAGCCATTAATGAAAGTCATGCCGATGTCGGTGACAAGGCTAATGACCCACTGCGTATCAATGGCTGTGAGCTCAGGGCCAAAGTGGTAGGTGAAGGTGGTAATCTGGGTCTCAGCCAGTTGGGAAGGGTTGAGTATTCCCTGCAGGGTGGCGCACTGAATACAGACTTTATTGATAATTCTGGCGGGGTTGACTGCTCTGACCACGAAGTAAATATCAAGATTCTTCTCAACGATATTGTCGCCAGTGGTGACATGACCGTGAAACAGCGCAATGCATTACTGGAACACATGACCGACGATGTTTCCAGACTGGTTCTTTCCAATAACTATCGCCAGACTCAGGCGCTTTCCCTGGCAGAATTAGAAGTCCGTAATCGCATGGATGAATACCGACGCTTCATGGAGTACCTGGAAGGGGAAGGCAAACTTGACCGGTCTATTGAGTTCCTGCCTGATAATGAAGCCCTTGCAGAACGGTTGTCAGCGGGTCAGGGGTTAACCCGTCCGGAATTGTCGTTGCTGATCTCATACAGTAAAGCGGACCTCAAGGAAGCACTGATCAGTTCGGATGTGATTGATGAGCCCTACATGACCCGTGAGTTGCATACCTCTTTCCCTGATACTCTGGTAGAAAAGTTTTCAGAACAGATTGATCAACACCGTCTGAGAAGGGAAATTGTAGCAACCCAGACAGCCAATCATATGATTGACATGATGGGGATCACTCACGTGCTCAGGGTTCATCAGACCACCGGTGCCAGTGCGGCGGAGATTGCCCGGGCCTTTATGGTCAGTCGGGAGGTTTTCGGTATCTCTGATTACTGGCAGGCCATCGAAAATATGGATAACCAGATTCCCAGCAGTCTGCAGCAGCAAATGATGGTGTCGCTGATCAAACTGACCCGTCGTGCCAGCCGCTGGTTTATCCAGCTCAAACGTCAGGATCTGGTAGCAGCAGAGTGTATTGAACATTTTGGTCCACTGATCAGTAGCTTTATCGAGTCGTTTACTGAATACCTCAGTGAGTCCGAGAGAGAAGAGCTGGATAGCAAAATGGCTGAGATGAACAGTCATCAGGTGCCAAAAAATCTGGCCAAAGTCGTTTGTAGCCTGAGACACCTGTTGAGTGCCCTGTCAATTATTCAGGCCGCCGATCAGACCGGGCAACCTATAGAAAAGGTCGCCCGGACTTACTTTGCAGTGGGTGAGCGGCTGGAGCTGAACTGGTACAGCGTACAGTTGGGCAATATAGAGGTGACCAATCACTGGCAGTCATTAGCCCGTAATAGTATTCGTGACGAGTTGACCTGGCAGCAGATCGCTTTGACGGTTGCATTACTCAATACCGGCAGTGAAGAGGAAGACCTTACTCTGAAGCTGGATGAATGGATGGTGCAGCACCAGGGGCTGGTGGCTCGCTGGCAGGCTATGTTATCCGAAATTCGTAATGCCAGTGTGCACGAAATGGTGATGTTTACTGTGGCCAATCGGGAGCTGATGGGGCTGGCTCAGGCCAGCAGCCTGCCGGTACAAACTATTAAGTGAATGATCTATCACTCAGGCACGGAGGCCAGGAGCAGTGAATATAGAAGGCACGGGTGGACCAGGATCGGGTTCTCAGTTCGCTGATTTAATGAAAAATGTCTCAGAGCTTGAGGCGATTCATAAAAAAGGAGGAGTGGGCCGGATTGAAGTGACTGAATGTCCTGAGACAACAGAGCAGGGCTCTTTGACGACTTTCAGAGGGAGAAAGGTTGTCAAGGTTAAACCCCGTAAGAACCTGTTCAAAAGGCTGCTTGACTTTTTTACTCTCAGAAAGTCAGTAAGAGAGATCAGAGCCATACAAAAAAGAGATGCCGAGGCTGTGTTGCACGACCAGGTCTTGATGGCGCTTCGTGACAAACATCTGGATACACAGGATAGAAACCGTCTTATCAATGCTGTTGCCACTGGTGTTATCCCCGGGTTCAGCCAAGAGGAGAGGCAAGGGATGAGAGAAAAAACTCTCAGCCACCTCGAAAGCCTCAACGTGTTTCAGGGACCTGAATCCATAGGAATGATGCTCAATGAGGCAGAAGACGGAGTAAAAGCCTTTCCAAAACTGATTGACACCATTTCGTCCGTCTCTCTCTATGATGCCCGCGAGGCTATTAAAGGTTATTACACGACTTTGCTCCTTGCCCCTGAGCGAATACCGGATAACAGCAGACTGCATCAGGATATTGCGAGGCTGGAAGAGCATTTTAAAGTTACCCGCCAGTTAGATGGCTTTCGGCATTTGGTCAATGAGGTCATTGAGGAGGTTATACACTCTTTGCCTGAACGCCTGTCAGACGATGAATATTCGCAGTTATTGGCTAACTGGAGTCACTTTCCTGATACAAACCGTGACAGGGCCCTGGCTAGAGTTATCGATAAAACGTTCACTAATGTCACCCGCAAAGAACCTTCTATTCACGGCCACCCACGAGAGTTGGTGCAGGAGAAAACTGCTCGCTTTATTGACGCAATGCGCCGTGATCCTGAACTCGAATCGCGATTCGGTCTTGACAGGATTCAGCAGTTGATCATGCAGTTAGCTCAAGATAAAGCTCAGGTGACAGCGGAGCTGGAGCGTTTGAGTGATGAAGTAACCCGGTTAGATGTAGAAGCCATCAGAGAACGCTTGAAAGCTGGTGAGGCGTTGACCAGAGAAGAAAGAGAGCTGATAGCGGAATCAAGACGTGTACTGCTGGATATTCAGTTGACGGCGGGCAGGCGGTGGGACATGGCAATGCTCCTGCAGCCTGACATCTGGATAGCTCAGGAGGAGGAACACGAAAAACTATTGAAGATTCAGGAAATCGGTACTCTGAGGGGAGAAGAGGTTGATCTGGCGCAGCTCGACTGGCTGATCAGGCAGCATGATGAGGCCAGAACTCATCCTCGGGTAGCTATTGAAGGAGCCGGCCCCACAGGGCTGACGTTGGCCTTGTCACAGTTCGAAGCCGGTGCCAATGTTGCCATCTTTGAGAAGAGAAGTACTGAATACGACAGAGTTCAGGTGGTCAGGCTGGACCCCAAATGGTTGGATATGCTGAAGTTTTATCTGGGTGAGCATTATTACGAGCTTTTTGGTGCAGGTGAAGAAAGCAAGGGCATCATTCGTCCCGATGGCTTTGGCGAGATAACCATTCATCGGTTAGAGGAAGCATTACACGACCGACTGACTGAGCTGATGGGCAGGAATTATGATAAGACCAGTGAGACTGACCAGCCTCTCAGTCTGGAAAGAATGGCTGCCTATGAGCTTGAAGAGGTAGAGTCGGGGGAGGAGGGTTTCAAAGTCAGGGCTCGTTATAATCCCGAATATGATGTGGCGCAACGGGGCAGGGCAAAAGATCACACTCCGGAGGAAGCGGTCAAGTATCGGCCTGTAGATATACTGATCTGTGCTGGAGGTAAAAACACCCAGCTGCGAGGCAAGTTCATGGAGGACAAAGTGCTTGTCCGTGCCGAGCCTTACGGTGTCTGTAGCTGGGAAGGTAAAAAAGGTGCAGAGTTACCCAGCCAGAAGCTGGACAGGTTTCAGGATTTCAGGGAGATGGTGGTTTTTGACAAGGAATTTCATGAGCACTTCAGGGAGAGCCTTTCCAAAGAGCTGCTTCTTTTATCAGAACCTGCTGACTCAATAAAGGGTGTCGTCGACCCTAAGGATCTGCTGGAGCTTGAGTTCAAGACTATGAATCGGGTTATGCAGACTCGCTGTTTTGAGAACAAGAATCTGGTTTACATTGGCATGGAGTTGCCAAAGCACTTTGGTCAGTATTGTAAAAAACTGGAGGGGAAAATTAAGCGGAATCTGTCGGTCAGTGTGACTCCGGGATCGGGTATTATTAATCCGGAAGAGGCTGATAAACAGGCTGAGAAAAAAGCCAGAGAGGCTGTCAAGGCAGTTCAAAAAGCCTGGTTCCAGGCGGTTGCCCATTATTACGGAATCGACGACTCCAGATCACTGGGCGCTACATCGGACAAAATCAATCACAAGTTTGCTTCGGCCTTTTCGGTGCAGCAACACAGGGTTGAGAAAAGTGTTGTAACCAGGCAGGCAGACGGACATGAATTAACAGTAACAGTAGCCGGTGATGCCGCAGTCAGCCCTCATTTTATGAGTTACAGTGGGCTGACCGGAGCCAGAGAACATGTTTTGCAATTGCAGGAATTTACCCAAAAAACGGCCAATGATGTCAATCCTTCTGATAGGTTGCTGCACCGGGAAGAGCTTGAGCAAAGGCAGCGGAGAACCGCTGACTTTGTGATTCAGCGAGGCAAAGCGTTCCTGGGTCGCAACTGAAGACCTGATTTTGACGGTTGCATTGATCAATAACGGAATTATTTGTTCATCGTTGTATTTGTTTAATCACACAGGCAGGGAGGCCTGTAACTATGAGCGTTGGAGGTGCAGGTGGACGAACACAAGCGAGTTCTCAGTACGCTGATTTAATGGACAATGTTGGGAAGCTTGAGACGTTTTGCAGACAACGAAAAACAGCCCGGCTTGAAGTGATTAGCGAGTCGGGGGCACCAGGGCAGGACACTTCCGCTAGTTTCAGGGGGAGAAAGGTCATCAGTGTCAAACCCCGTGGAAACCTCTTCAAAAGGCTGATTGCCTTTTTTTCTCCTACTCGCAGCGCAAAAGCGAAAAGGGCCCGTGAGCGTGAAGCAAAGGTTTTGTTGCATGACCAGGTGATGAAGGCTATTGAGGGTGGGGAGCTTAGTAAACAGGACAGAAAACGTCTGGTAGATGATGTGTCTGGTGGGGTTATTCCGGGTTTCAGCCGTTCGGAAAGAGAAAGCATACGGGGTAGAATTCTCCACGCTGTTTTGAGGTCTGAGAACATAAACACGATGCTCAGTGAGGCGGAAGAGGGAATAAAATCCCTGCCAGCACTGATCGACAAGATTCCAGCGGTATCTCTACACGATGCTCGTGAGGCCGTTAAAGGCATCTATAAGGCTTCACTCCTCAAACCAGGTCGAATATCGAATGACAGCAGATTGCAGCAGGATCTTGGCAGGTTGGAGCGGCATTTTGCTGATAGTGCTCAATCAGGGGATTTTCGGTGTCTGGTCGAAGAGGTGATTCGGGAAACGCTTCATTCGTTGCCCGAACGGCTGTCACAGGATGAGTATGACGATTTATTGTCTATCTGGGGTGAGGAATCAAATAGTTTTATAATTCCAGACCATGAGTTGCCCCTCCGCACAGTGGTAAAACAAATATTTTTGAGTGCTGCAAGCGCAGAGTCTTCCATTCACAGCGACCCACGAAATTTAGTACTGGAAAAAGACTACCGTCTTATTCAAGACCTGAAGCGTTATCCGAAACTGAAAATTGAAGTCAATCGTCGCAGCGAATTTTCTTATCTGAAGCGACAGTTATCTGCGGATAAAGCCAAGGTGAGAAAAGCATTGAATCAACTGAGTGCTGAAGTCACCAGGTTAGATGTAGATAACATCAGAGAACGCCTGAAAGCCGGTGAAAACCTGACCAAAGAAGAGGGGCAGCTGATAGCAGAATCACGACGAGCACTGTTGGATATCCAGTTGACAGCGGGCAGACGATGGGAACTGAGCATACTCTCGCAGCCTGAACAATGGCCAGGTCAGCAGGACACTCTCACCAAGCTGTTAAAGATTCAGGAAATCGGCACTTTGAGGGGGCAGGAGATTGATCTGGCGCAGCTCGACTGGTTGATTAAGCAGCATGATGATGCCAGAACTCACCCCCGGGTAGCGATTGAAGGGGCGGGTCCCACCGGGTTGGCTCTGGCCTTGTCACAATTCGAAGCCGGTGCCGATGTTTCCGTCTTTGATAACAGAAGTACTGAATACGACAAGGGTCAGGTGGTCAGGCTGGATCTCAAATGGATGGATATGCTGAAGTTTTATCTGGGTGAGCACTACTATGAGCTCTTTGGTGAAGGTGAGGAAAGCAAGGGTATTGTTCGTTCCGATGGTCTTGGCGAGATAGCGATTCAGCATCTGGAAGAAGTCTTGCAGGATCGATTGAACGAGTTGAGGCAAAGGAATAATCAAACCCATGAGGGTGACGGGCCTGCCAGTCTGGAAAGGATGACTGCTTTTGAGCTGGAGGGCGTTGAGTCGGGAGTCGAGGGCTTCAAGGTCAGAGCACGTTATAACCCTGCTTATGACGCGGCGCAACAGGCCGGGGCAAAGCATGACACCCTTGAGGAAGCGGTTGTGCACCGACCTGTGGATATGATCATTTGTGCCAGCGGGAAAAATAGCAGGCTTGGAAACAAGTTCCTGAAGGATGGCATGGGCAACTATGGCAGGTCATACACTGCCTGCAGCTGGGAAGGTAAACAGGGTGAGGAATTACCCAACCAGGAGCTGAATACCTTTCAGGATTTCAGGAAGACGGTGGTCTTCAACAAAGATTTTCATCAGCACTTCAAGGAACAGCTTTACCAGGAGTTGCAGATGTTAAAAGAGTCTGATGACCCCATAAGGAACGTCGTCTTCCGAAAGGACCTGGAAGAATTGGAGCGCCGGACACTGGATCAGGGTATGCAGACCCGCTGTTTAGAGAACAAGAATCTGGTTTACATTGGTATGGAGTTGCCAGATCCCTTAAATCAGTATTGTCACAAACTGAAGCGAGACATCAGGGATCAGTTACTGAAGAGCTCGACTTCAGGATCGGGTCCCGGCAATTCAGAAGAGGCTTATCAACGGGCTACAAAAAAAGCCCTGGAGAGTGTCAAAAAGGTGGTTCACAAAGCCTGGTTGCAGGCGGTTGCCCACTATCATGGAATTGATCAGTCCGGGTCAATAGGGGCTACATCGGACAAAATCAATCACCAGTTTACTTCAGTCTTGTTTGCGCGGCATCAACGGCGCGAGCAAAATTTTGCGATCAGTGAAGCCCATGGACACCAGTTGGCGGTGACGGCAGCTGGTGAAACTGCAGTCGGTGATCATTTCATGCTTGACAGTGGACTGAGCGGTGCCAGAGAAAATGTTCTGAGTCTGCAGGACTTTACCCATAAAACGGCCAAACATACCGATCCCTTTGATCCAGACTTGCATCGGGCAGAGCTTGAAACCAGGCACCGCAGAATCACTGACGATGTCAGTGAGCACGCCCGGGTATTTCTCAGGTGAAGGCCCGGGTTGATTCTCCGGGCAGGGCAATAACAGCCTGATCAATAATCAGAGCCTGCTCTTCTTCGGTCATATTCTGAAAATCAGGGTTCTCTTTCAGTTGCTGTCGGAAACGGGCAACCCTGAGCCTTTCAACGTCTTGCATGGTCCGACCCTGATCTTCCAGCCGGTTGGCCAGTGCTGTACTCATCTGTTTAAGGTTGACTTTTCGACCCTTGCCAAAGTCGTCCTCAACGCTTTTTGCGGCCGTGTGAACCGCCAGCTGCAGTCGCTCCAGCGCCGCCGATGAAATGTCCTTCTCCAGACGATTATGCAACTCACTCATGACATGGTTTTTGATGGTCAGCAGGTCATCACGACTGAGAGATCGGTGCGAAACACTACCATCCTCGTCTAAAACCCTTTTGACCGGTCTGCCAAGAGCAGCCATTTTCAGCAAATAGTGACCCCTTATCGTTTGCCTCAAAGTGTCTTCCAGAGTCTTCTCAATGGCTGGCAGGGTGGTGCCGGGGGTGGGGGTACCACAATGGCGGTTGATGGCCAGAGGAATCTCCAGTAATTGATCCTGAATGTAATAACCAATGCCACGGCTGATCTCTGGAGGATGAAGCCCCAATTCCCTGAGTTTTCTTCTGAAGGTGTTAAAGGCTTTGTGATCTTTGGTCAGGGTATCGATCCTGTCTTTATAGCTTTGGAGGATCATCAGGGCTTTCTGGTTTTTCAGAATGCTTTCTGCCAGTTCTTTCCTGGAGTCAGCTAATTCGCTGACTTCCATTTCCACCCCGGCGTTAACGCTATCAACCAGATGTTTGTCCTCTTCGGTTTGACACCATGGCTGCCAGTAAGTATTGGCTACTTCGGCGGTGATGGTTTCCCGCAGGTATTGCTTGAACGAGCTCTGGGCGGTCATTTTAGCCATCATCCGTTTTGATGATTCCATGCAATGCGCTTCAATACGGGCTCTTTCATCGGAGCCTTCCGGCAACAGCATCTGGTAATAGTGAAGGCCGTCTTTGTACGTATAAACCAGGGCTTCGACATGATCCAGAGAGTTAGATAGTCGACTGATGACGCTGCCGACAGTCAATGTCGTGACAATCAGTTCGAAGCTGGAGGCGACTATGGGCCATAATGCCGCACTCAGAAGGCTCCCGTAGAAAGCGCCTCCGGCTATCAGGGCTCCGGTTGTGACTGAGCCACCCAGAACGACCAGGCATTTGGCACCTTCAGCGGCGAGCCGACCAAAGGCTCCGGCTTCCTTTTTGTTGTAGGCATGGATCGCTTCTGTCAGTCGGTTGTAACGGACTCGAAAGGGGTTGAAGTAGATGTTACAGAAGCTTTTGGCCAGACCGCCCTCTTTAGAAACGCCTCTGGCAATCTGTGCCAGCTGATCCGTGGGGCTGGATGTGTTGGCAAAGGCTGGTCCATAGTTGATCAAACGATTCAGGACTCGAACCTGACGACCATCCAGTTGATTGACGCCTTCACGGATCGCAACGGCTCCCGTTGCATGAGTTGTTGCGGTAGCAACCGCTCCAGCCAGTCCGCCAACGGTCCAGCCCATTACGCCACCTGCGGGTCCGGCAATCAGGGCGCCTGCTGTCAGTCCGAGAAGATTACCCAGTCTGGAACCTGCCGTATGATTGGCAAGGTCGGCAAAGAAGTTCAGGGCGATAGAGCCTTTCAGGGCCAGGTCTGATACCTGCAGCAGAAATTGGAACCGTTTTAACAATGCCGCCTGTTCAGGGTGGTTGGCATAGCTGTCTGTAGGGTCGAATGTTTCATTAACGGCTTTATCTCCTGCAAAGCAGGAGGCTGCTGATTCAGCCGACATTCTTGCCTGAAGTTGTGAAACCAGTCCTGAATTGCCGGCGCCCACCAGTATTTTTAACTGCTCAATAGTCTGGACAGAGTCTCCGACCAGACGACGGAACATTCGTGGATGACTCTGGGCGATTGCCACTACGCCCGAAAGTGTCTCACAGGCCTGCTTTTCCAACTCTGTGTAACTGCCTTGTACTCCGGTCAGTACACTCCAGGCACTGCCTTTACCGCTATACCAGTCCTGAAGCGTGGTCGCGGTGGGCTGCACAATATTGGACACTCGGTTAATAATACCAGTGGTAGAACCGGGAATGGCCTCGCAGGTTTTCAGAAGCTCTTCACTGAACGAGTAGCCAACGGCTTTCAGATCTTTAAGGTGCTGAAGTTCGGCCAGTTTGTCATCAAAGGATTTTCTATGAGGCCAGATGATCTGATACCCCACCGCCATCATCGCTTCTTCGCCCGAATTGACGGGCCTGACCGGGGCAGTTTCCTGCAGTGCCTGATCCATCACTTTCAGTAGTTGCAGGTTTTCCTGATAATCACCGGAACTCATAACGGGAGGCATTTGAGGGTGTTCTATCAAGGCTCTGGTCTCTGCCATCAACTGCTCTTCCTGAGCCAGCCTGAGGTCATGATGTTTCTGCTGATAAGCGACTATGGATGAGTAGCTTGGGTTTTTATGATAAGCCTGCAGGTGATCACTGTATTGCTGGATGGCGTGATACAGCTTTATTTCTGCATCGTCCTTATGCCTGCAGTTATTCAGCTTGTGCATGAGATGCCGGGTGGCAGGGGGCTTGAGCATAAAGATCCGTTCTGAAACTGGAATTTCCAGCTCCAGTTTCATAAAACGAACCAGTTGAATGGCGTGATGGAAATGCTCTAACTGTGTCAGCATGTCAGCAGGTATTTCCTCATGCTTTTCCATCGCCAGCATATGGCCAACCTGCTGCTCTGTTTCATTCAGCTCGTCGATGGAGAGTTCCGATAACTCTATCGACATTAAGTGTTGGTAGCGCTGTTCGAAGTAGAGCTTTCGGCATTCCATTTCCAGAAAGTCCTGAACCTCTTTATGATCGGGGTTTTCAATGAAGTCCGTCAGTTTTTCGGGCGTGCAGGGCATCTCGGCAAGGCACTTGAGACGGTTTGATAATAACTGCAGTTGCTGACGACTTTGCCACTGTCCGGAGCGCATCTTGTTTCGTGCTTCATTAATATCAGCGCTGCAACGATCCAGCAGCAGTTCGTGAACAACTTGTGGTATTTTCCAAATCATTGTTCCGGTTAACTGTGAGCGGTTGTTCCAGTCACCGGGTGGTGGAAAATAGAGTCCCTTCAGGGCTTTTTGAGCGTTCATTTTTTTCAAGGTTCCGGCAGCTGGGTTGGCGCCGGCATTCTCTGGTTTGAAGGGGTCGGTCTTTACCTTTTGCACGAAGCACTCTTGAAGCCCAAGGTAAAAAGGTGTCTTGCCATGCTGTGTTTCAAATTCAAGTAACTTTTCAAGCAGAGCATGGTAATCATGAGCTGCTAACAGGTCGAATAAAGCCTCCAGCTGCTTTCTGGCTTCCGGTCTGCTGGAAGTGATGCCCCACCAGTTTTTTTCTATGTCCTCAGCCAGTGCCAGCAATCTCTGTTGTAACAGGGCAAAACCGCTTTGCGGGCACTCATCCAGAATCCGTTCGAGAATGCCATAGGGATGCAACATAGAGATGATTTCAGCAGCCATACCTTCTTGTCTGAACCTGTCCAGCAAGTCGGGATACTCACGAATCAGGGTTTCCCGGTCGTGAGCCGAGAATTGCCAGTGATCCTTTTGGGGGATGGGAGGGGGATTTGCAGTTTCCGCCATTCTGGTATCGTAATCTTTCATCCAGTCCGGGTTGTCGTCGGCATCCTCAAAGACTTCATTCTCGTCATCAATATCAGGCGCAGAAATGGACGTTTTTCCGATGAATGCGGTGGGGTTAGATTGAGTGACCTGGTGTTCAGAGAGAGGTCTGGAGAAAGGTATAGCATTGCTTCCGGCCTCCTGACGGGGAATATAGGTTCCTGCATCCGCCAGAGGGTTCTGCGCAGGGCTCAGGCAAGAGTGAGGCTTGCCTGGGCAACCTGTGCTTTTTGGAACACTTCCCATCAATACTTCTAACATATCTGGCCTCCTGCCAATATCAGTTAAATGGGTCCCTTATTAAGTAAGACCCTCGGAATGGCAGAAAATTTCCATTTTGGTCAGAATAACTGTCCGTCTTGTTAGTGTCAGTCAATTCGGAATTATAAAAAAACCTGCGACACTGGTTTTCAAAATGAAGCTGCGTATAATTTCGCAGGTTTATCTACATTATCCGGGGCTTTTCATGTACCAACTGGGCCGAAAGTTGTTATTTTGTCTCTCTGCTGAAAATGCACACGATGTGGCACTAGAGATGATAGGTGCGGGCCAGCGGCTTGGCCTGACCGGTGCTTTTGTGCCATCTGTGCCTTCCCGTCCCAGGGAAGTTATGGGGCTGACCTTTGAAAACCCTGTCGGCCTGGCAGCAGGTCTTGATAAAAATGCAGATTGCATTGATGGTCTGGGCAGTCTGGGTTTTGGTCATATTGAGCTGGGCACCGTGACACCCCGCCCTCAACCCGGCAATCCAAAGCCCCGGTGCTTCCGGATTCCAGAGCGTCAGGCGCTGATCAATCGTATGGGGTTCAACAACAAAGGGGTTGATCACCTGGTTGAAAATGTCCGCAGGTGTCATTACCAGGGCATCATTGGCATTAACATTGGCAAAAACTTTGATACTCCGGTGGAAGACGCTGAAAGTGATTATCTGACTTGCCTGCGAAAAGTGTATCCCCATGCCAGCTACATCACGGTTAACCTCTCATCCCCTAACACTCCGGGGCTGCGTAAATTGCAGTTTGGTGATGCTCTGAAAAGTCTGCTGGATGCCTTGAAAAAAGAGCAGGCTTTATTGACCGACAAATACGGTCGCAGGGTTCCGGTAGCGATCAAAATTGCACCGGACATGAATGAAGATGAAATTGCTGACATCGCCCGTGAACTGGTTTCCTACGAGATGGACGGGGTTATAGCGACCAATACCACCTTGTCGAGGGATGCTGTTGAGGGTTTGGCCAACGCCGATGAACAGGGTGGGCTCAGTGGTGCGCCGTTAAGCGATCGCTCGACAGAAGTGATTAAACTCTTGTCTTGCGAACTGTCCGGAAAACTGCCTGTTATTGGTGTGGGCGGTGTCATGGATGCCAGAACCGCAGCGGACAAGATCAAAGCAGGGGCCAGCCTGGTTCAGCTCTATTCAGGTTTCATTTACAGAGGTCCTTCCCTGATTCGTGAAGCGGCAGAGGCCGTTTATTCTTGTGATCATGGTTGAAACACTTTTAAGCAGGCTCTGACTCAGGGATATGCTTCTGCGTTCATGGTTGTTGCACGAGATGAAAGAAGCCCCGGAGATCCGGGGCTTATATGGGCTTTAACAATAGGGTAACTTATAGAAAGGAGGCATTACTGGCCCGTTGCAGGCCGGAAATGCCAATCAAGCCATCCCAGTTGTCTACGCGACCCTCGCGCCAGCCCGTTAGCCAGGCCTGGCGAAGTTGGGGGTCCGTATGTGGGCAGATATCCTTCGAACGTCCAGACGCACCTGTCCGATATCCTTTGGTAAAGGCTCTGTCTGTCATATCCCTTTTTTGTCTTTTCATCATGTGGTACTGCCTCTTGCTGATTCGTTTATCAATGCCTCCCTGGCACCCTGTTACAGCACTTGGAAAATTCCCTGATCCGGCCTGTTGTGATAACTCCGGAAGCCCACCAGGTTATATGCAAGTTACATGCAACGAGGGAACTGGGAAAAAACCAGAGAGCAAACGTACAGGGAAAGTCTACGGTTTAATTTCTAACGAAGTTTGAACAGGCTGTCGAGAAATCAATCCTAATAAGTATTGAGTTTTTAAATTTTTTTGGAATATAAGTTATGAATACGCCTCTTACAGAGCGTTCTCTGGAACTCTTCGCCAGCTGCCCCAAGGGGCTGGAAATCCTGCTGGCCAGAGAGTTGACGGATCTGGGTGCTGAATCTGTCCGGGAAACTGTCGCTGGTGTGAGTTTCAAGGGCAGTCTTGAGGTTGCTTATCGCAGTTGTCTCTGGTCCAGACTGGCAAGCCGGATTTTACTGCGGCTGGGTGAGATCCGATCCGAGAATAAAGACAGCCTGTATCAGGGTGTCAGAACGTTTGAGTGGGATGATCATCTCGACAACCAGAGCAGTTTTCGGGTCGACTTCAACGGCTCCACGCCAGATATTAATCACACCCGATTCGGTGCCCAGGTCGTTAAAGACGCCATCGTTGACCAGTTAAGAGATGACCATGGCTGGCGGCCCTCTGTCAATGCCACTAACCCCGATATAAGAGTCAATGTTCATGCCAGGGGAAAAACAGCGTTTGTGTCGATTGACCTGTCAGGTCAGAGTTTGCATCAACGGGGCTATCGTCAGGAATCAGGTGAAGCGCCTCTGAAGGAAAATCTGGCAGCGGCCATTCTGATAAGGGCTGGCTGGCCTGAAATGGCGGCACAGGGCAAACCGTTAATGGACCCCATGTGCGGCGCCGGTACTCTGTTAATAGAAGGTGCCATGATGGCGGCTGATATTGCCCCCGGTCTGCTCCGGACCCGTTTCGGTTTTGACCGCTGGATGGGGCATGTGCCAAAGGTATGGATGAAGGTGCTGGAGGAAGCCAGGGAGCGTCGGCAACAGGGGCTGGCTAACCTGAGTTCGGATATTACTGGCTTTGAAGGTCTGGGTTCTGTTGCCCATCGTGCCAAATCCAACCTGGAAAGGGTAGGGCTGTCGAAAAGGGTCAGGATACGACAGCAGGAGCTCAAGGATTTGGCGATGGATTCTGACGTAGATGCCGGATTGGTGGTTTGTAATCCTCCCTACGGTGAACGTATGGGCGATGAAGCCAGTCT
The DNA here is from genome assembly GCF_049275935.1 of Endozoicomonas sp. ALC020. Lineage (NCBI taxonomy): Bacteria > Pseudomonadati > Pseudomonadota > Gammaproteobacteria > Oceanospirillales > Endozoicomonadaceae > Endozoicomonas > Endozoicomonas sp. ALC020. The sequence continues at coordinate 6,377,374 of NZ_CP184830.1, read as the reverse complement.
GGTCTACCTCTACAAACATCTGGGTGAAAAACTGAAGGAGCATTGCCCGGGTTGGCAAGCAGGCATATTCACTGGTACGCCCAGTCTGGTGAAAAATCTCGGAATGGGGCCAAGAAAGAGTTATTCACTCTTTAACGGTGCACTGCCCTGTAAGCTCTTTCTTTATGATATTCGCAGCCGTGAAGCGAGAGAGGCCGTTGCAGAAAAACAGGAACGGAATCAACCAGAGGCCAGAACGGTTACCTATATTTCTGAAGGGGCTAACATGTTTGCCAATCGTTTGAAGAAGAATTTCAGACAGATGAGCAAATGGGCCAGAAACAACAACATTGACTGCTATCGTCTCTATGATGCCGACATGCCAGAATACGCTGTAGCGGTAGATGTGTATCTTGACTGGGTGCATGTTCAGGAGTATGCAGCGCCGAAATCCATTAACGAGGAAAAAGCTCAGGAGCGGTTAATCGAAGCCCTGGCAGTGACGCCTGAGGTGCTGAATATACCGGATGAAAATATTGTCCTCAAACGACGTGAGCGGCAATCAGGTTCCAGTCAATATGTAAGACAAGACGAACAGAAACAGATGATGGAAGTTGAAGAGGGCGGATGTCGTTTATTGGTTAATCTGCATGATTATCTGGATACGGGTCTGTTTCTGGATCACCGACTGATGAGAATGAGACTGCAGAAAGAAGCGGCGGGCAAACGTTTCCTCAACCTGTTCTGTTATACCGCCACAGCAACCGTTCATGCCGCCATGGGGGGAGCCGTGTCTTCTACCAGTGTCGATCTTTCCAATACCTATCTCGACTGGGGTAAAAAGAATCTGGCCCTGAACGGTCTGAGCGAGCGGCGTCACCGAATGGAGCGGGAAGATTGCCTGAAATGGCTGGAAAAAGATATCAGCGAGTATGATCTGATTTTTATGGACCCTCCCACCTTCTCCAACTCCAGAAAGCTAAAAGATGTTTTTGATGTTCAGAGAGACCATTTCAGGTTAATTGAACTGGCAGTAAAGAGGCTGAGCAAGGGCGGTGTTCTCTATTTCTCAAACAATTTTAGAAAATTCAAACTGGATGAGCGTGTTGAGTCAGAATTTGTTGTCGAAGAGATCACCCGTCAAACCATTGATCGTGATTTTCAACGCCGAAAAGGTATTCATCGAAGCTGGAAGATTATGAAAAAGTAAATCGCACTGATATTTGGCAAAAACGCCGTGATCCCACAGTTTGCCTGAGATGGTTGGTAAAGGATATCAGTGAGTATGAGCTGATTTTTATGGACCTCCCCGCTTTTTCCAACTCTAGAAAACTTAAAGGTGTTTTTGATATTCAGGAAGATCATTTCAGGTTAATCAGGTGGTAGTAAATCAGAGCTATAATTTCCGGTACGATGCAGACGACAACAGGGTATGAGGCTTCATACCCTGACTGCCTGGTTAACTCATCAGTAGGTGAGAAGTATGAAGCTGATTTCCAGACTGGCAGGGTCAACGATTCTTGCGCTCGCGTTCGGAAGTGTTCACGCACTGGACAGGTATATTTACTTTATAAGAAATTATGATTCCGATCATAGCGTGTCCTACTCTTTCAGGGCTGGGTCAGACAGTTCTTGCATGTACGGGGTATATAATCCGAAGACTGACTCAATGCCACCCGATTACTTAAACATCAGCAAACTTGGCCTCCATTATAAGAATGTCATACTTACAGAATGTTCCACTGGCGATAAACCGCGATATCAGGATATCGTCATATCCCGGGACACCCCGCCCAAGGCAACCGCTGTCGTTAGGTGGCATATGCCAGCATGTGATGACAGCACATGTGAACCCTATGCCAAGACGAAATCTGATCCTGCCAACCTATTAAAGTGTCCCTTTGACCATTACGGACATAGCACTGATGTAATGCTCGTTGTGGGTCAGAATATGGCCGGTTCAGGTGGCAGTTGCAGGCACGACAATTTTCGTGAATGACATTGGAAGAGGTCACTCGTCAACTCATCAGTAGGAGAGAAGTATGAAGCTGATTTCCAGACTAGCAGGGTCAATGATTCTTGCACTTGCGTTCGGAAGTGTTCACGCACTGGATCAATTTATTTATTTTATAAGAAATTATGATTCCGATCATAGCGCGTCCTACTCTTTCAGGGCTGGGTCAGACAGTCATTGCATGTACGGGGTATATAATCCGAAGACTGACTCAATGCCTCCCCATTACTTAAACATCAGCAAACTTGGCCTACATTATAAGAGTGACGTGCGTACAGAATGTTACAAAAGTGAAAAACCGCGATATCAGGATATCGTCGTATCCCGGGATACCCCTCCCAAGGCAACCGCAGTCGTTAGATGGTATATGCCAACCTGTGACGGATGTGGACCCTATGCTGAGAAGAGATCTGATCCTGCCAACCTGGTAAAGTGTCCCTTCGATTATTACGGAGATACCATTGATGTAATGGTCGTTGTAGGTCAGGATGTGCCCGGTTCAGGTGGCAGTTGCAGGCACGACAATTTTCGGGAATGACAGCGTAACAGTTTATGGTTGACTTATAACTGAGGGCTCTCTGAAGGTGGTGTTCTCTGTTCTTCAAACCATTGATTTTGATTTTCAACGCCAAAGATGTGTTCGTCGAAGCGAGAAGATTATGTAAAAAGCCATCGGTAAAAGCCATCAGTATGCCAGCCAAGTATGCTATGGGTATGGCCCTGACATCAGGGAGCTTTTTTCTGATTCCTCTGGCTTCCCTGTTTGCCAGCGCTAAGGGGTTGGTTGCTTCTGGATTGTTGGTACTTATCCGGCTCAGGCGCTGGGGGAGCTTCTGATCAGTGGTCTTGGCCTGGCGATGGTGGCTCAGCTGGTGCCTGAGCGTATGCATGGTTTCATTATGGGGTCCTGGTTTCTGATGACTTCAGCAGCCTCTGCAGTGGCTGGTTATGTGGCGAGCTTGACCGCTGTTGATTCCGTTCAGTCGGCGACCGCACTGGTTACTCTGCCAATTTACAGCCATTTCTTCGAAGTTATGGGTGTGATTTCAGCAGTGGTTGCCCTGATCATGTTTCTGACGACACCTAAACTGAACAGGTTGATGAATCCGGTAGAAAAAAGTCAGGAGAAATTGGCAACGGCCAGATTGTTCTGACATTTTAGTGTTATGAAAAGGGGGCTGTTTAGGTGGAGTGCGGAAGATATTGTTAATCATTACCAAGGTTTTAGACAAACCTATTTTTCAATGAAAAGGAGAATAAAAAAGAAGCTTTGTTCTACAGTGCCATGATAAGACTGGTGATAAGTCTTCGATAACTGCTGAAGATAGTCAAAAAATTGTGTAAAACGATAGTGCATGATTATTGCTATCCATCTGGAAAGATTGATAAACCCACAAGATAAAAGCCAGACGAAATTGGCAATAGCCTGATTATGAAGACCTTTTGGTGTTATAAAAAGACGACTGTTTAAACACGGTCGCCTTTTTTGGTGGTTTGCTCTGCTCAGGGCTGTCTGACAGCCGAATCAGTGGCAACAGCGGTTGGCTCGGCTTTTTGGAAGTTGGGGTGAACAACTGCTCGCAGAACGGTTTTATCTTCAAAATATATGGTCATGTCCTGGTACTTCCACTTGGTAATTGCGGGTTTTCCAACCGTTTCAGATATTTCAGGTGCTCCCAGACGATCCTTGACGGACTCCATGCTTTGACCTCTTTCCGGCAACAGAACTGTACTGCGAAGTTCAGCCGACTGACTGCCAACGGGCACCGCAATGGTGTCACCGGTTTCTGCTGCAAAAGCATTCTGGTTGAAACTGACAAGACCCAATAAGGTCATGGATAGGGCTAATGACGGTATTGATAACAGATGTTTCATGACAGGCATACTTTCTCGCTACTTTCTTATTCTCATGGGTTGGCTGCAACAGCTCTGCAGCCCCGGTTATCGTTGTGGGAGACTGTCGCTTTTGCAAGGAAATGCAAACAGCCTTATTGTACCGGGCCGTTGGGGTTATAATAGCGAACTTCGCAACTATTGACGCCTCATAAATTTTAAATGTTCAGACCATTACCGTTTTTTGTCGGCCTCAGATATACCCGGGCCAAACGAAGGAATCACTTCATTTCCTTTATTTCACTCATGTCGATGGTTGGGCTGACCCTGGGGGTCTGTGTACTGATTATTGTCATGTCAGTCATGAACGGTTTTGACCGGGAACTGAAACAGCGCATTCTGGGTATGGTTCCCCATGCCACCATTACGTCAGCATCGGGCGGTATGCAAGACTGGCAGAATATTCTGGAACAGGTCTCCGGACAGGATGGGATTGTTGCTGCAGCTCCTTTTGTGGATGGTCAGGGGATGCTGACCAGTGGCAGCCAGGTTCGTGGGGCCATGGTTTACGGGATTGATCCGGCCTACGAAGAGCAGGTTTCAATTGTTAATCAGCATATGGAGCAGGGATCTCTCGACAACCTGAAACCCGGAAGGTTTGGCATAGTGCTGGGTGAAATCATGGCCCAGTCTCTGGGGGTCACAACCGGTGACAAGGTGACCATGGTTCTACCCGAGGCGAATGTGAACCTTGCCGGTGTTTTCCCCAGACTCAAGCGTTTCACTGTGGTCGGTATCTTTTCGGTAGGTGCTGAAGTGGACGGCAGTCTGGCTTATATCAACATTCAGGATGCTGCACGATTCATGAGAGTCCCTGAAGGTGTTGAAGGCATTCGGCTGAAAATGGAAAATCTGTTTGCTGCACCCAAACTGGCCTGGGATGTAGCTATTCAGCTGCCCGGTCGTTACTACGTGCAGGACTGGACTCGAACCCAGGGGCAACTGTTTCAGGCGATCCAGATGGAAAAAACCATGGTGGGCCTGCTGTTGACGTTGATTGTTGCGGTAGCGGCATTCAATATCGTCTCTACTCTGGTGATGGTGGTGACTGACAAGCAATCAGATATCGCTATTCTGAGAACACTGGGCGCCAGTCCGAAAACTATCATGGGTATCTTTATGGTACAGGGCTCTCTCATTGGTGTTGTGGGCACATTACTGGGGGTTGTACTCGGTATTATTGCTGCCTTGAACGTTTCTGAAATTATTTCAGCTCTTGAGTCCTCACTGGGTATCCAGTTCCTCAGTCCGGACGTTTATTTTATCAGTTATCTGCCTTCTGAATTGCAGTGGCGCGATGTTGCTGTCATCAGTATTGCAGGTCTGTCCATGAGTTTCCTGGCTACTCTGTATCCTGCCTGGAGAGCGTCTAAAACCCGGCCAGCAGAGGCACTTCGTTATGACTGAGTCCGTAAAAGTAATATTGGAGTGCAGGGCACTTGCCAAAAGTTTTGATGAAGGCCCTGAAAAGCTGGAAGTATTGAAAGACCTGAATCTGGTAGTCGCTCCCTCTGAAAGGTTAGCGGTGGTGGGCAGTTCCGGTTCAGGGAAGACGACATTACTGCAACTGCTGGCCGGACTGGATTGTCCTTCTTCCGGTGAAATCAAAGTCTGCGGCCATGACCTGTCGACGATGAAAGAGGCCCGGCAGAATGAGCTGAGAAATCGCCACCTCGGTTTTGTGTACCAGTTTCATCATCTGTTACCCGAGTTCACCGCCCTGGAAAATGTCTCTATGCCTTTGCTGCTAAGAAAGAAAATGCCCATCAGGCAGATTAAGGAGAGAGCAGAACGGCTTTTGGAGGCAGTGGGGTTGCTGGCAAGGGCCAAACATAAGCCCGCAGAATTATCCGGTGGCGAGCGTCAGCGTGTAGCCATTGCCAGAGCCCTGGTCGGCGAACCTGATCTGGTGTTTATGGATGAACCAACGGGTAACCTTGATCCTAACACTGCTGAAAAAGTGCACGGTTTAATGGCGACTCTCAGCAGAGAGTTCAAGACCAGTTTTATTGTGGTAACCCATGACATGAATCTTGCCAGGCAGATGGATCGAGTTTTTCGACTGGAGTCTGGCAGGTTGATTATGGATTCTTAAGCCTGCCGCAGCTCCAAAAACGCTATGCCCACTGGCATGGTTAATGTGGCTCTGATAGCATGGGGCAAACGGCAATATTGCGGTTTGCCCCATGCATCTGCTACCGCACAGGGTGTGCAGGCTGCCTCGATACTGAGTACCTTCTTTCGATATTGTTGTCTTTTAATTCCTTTTATTCCCAAATGGTAGAGACCTATGCTTTCCTATTTGCTGGCTGGTGACCACGGTATTCCTCTGACTCTGATTGAAACTTCAGATTATGATCGTTGGTTTGATGAGCAGTCAGAGCCTCTTCAGAACTGGCTGACCTGCACAGACTACAAAGGAAAAGGCATCAGTCTGATCCCCGGTGAAGAAGGTGTCATGGGGCAGGTCATTGTGGGGGTTGAAGATCTCTCCAGTCACTTTATCTGCGGTGATCTGGTCAATCAGCTGCCAGCCGGAGACTACAAACTTCAGGGGGATGAAAACCTGCTCAAACTGGCTGCATTCAGCTGGGGACTGGGTGCCTATCAGTTTAACCGCTACAAAAAAACTGATCAGAAAGAGTGTCCAAGGTTGATTCTGCCGAGCCAGGCTCAGGTTGAAGAAGCTGAAAAGTATGTTAAAGCGGTGGCTAGCGTTCGTGATCTGGTAAACACCCCGGCAGGTGATATGATGCCTGAGCATTTGGGCGAGGCAGTGGCAAAGCTGGCTGAAGAGTTCGGTGGCAAAGTCAGTCAGATTGTAGGTGATGAGCTGTTGGCCCAAAATTACCCCACCATTCATGCGGTAGGCCGTGCCAGTAGCCATGCGCCACGACTTATCGATATGACCTGGGGTGACGAGAAGCATCCATTGATTACTCTGGTGGGTAAGGGCGTCTGCTTCGACAGTGGTGGTCTGGACATGAAAGGCTCAGCGGGTATGCGCTTGATGAAAAAAGATATGGGCGGTGCCGCTCACGTCATTGGACTGGCGCGTTTGATTATGGACTTCAATCTGCCTGTTCGTCTGAGAATGCTGATTCCAGCCGTAGAAAATGCGGTTGCCGGCAATGCCCTGCGTCCCGGCGATGTTGTGAAAACCCGCCAGGGTCTGACAGTAGAAATTCACAACACCGATGCAGAAGGTCGTCTGGTTTTGTGTGAGGCTCTGACCGAGGCCAGTGCCGAAAATCCTGAAATGATTGTCGATTTCGCCACGCTGACTGGCGCCTGCCGTATAGCCCTGGGTACTGAAGTGGGTGGCTTTTATACCGACGATACGGCTTTGGCGTGTGAACTGATGCAGGCAGGTGATAAAACGGAGGACCCGGTCTGGCGCCTGCCGTTGCACAAGGGCTACAAATACATGCTTAAAAGCGAAATCGCTGACATGACCAACTGTGCCAGGGAGCCTTATGGGGGTTCTATTACTGCGGCACTCTACCTGCAGGATTTTGTCGGCAAGGACATTCCCTGGGTTCACTTTGATATCATGGCCTGGAATATTCGTAATCAGCCAGGTCGTCCTGTAGGTGGAGAAGCTTTCGGGGTTCGTGCCATGTTTGAAGTACTGCTGGATCGCTACGGCCATTAATCTGACTGTTTGTCCCGTCCTGCAATCAATTGATTCAGGACGGGATAGCGGACGAGGTAATCTGTATTTTTGCAAGGCGAGGCTATCTGCCAGGCTGCCTTCTGCCAGCAGGCGATCAGTAGGAATCCTTCCAGACTGCTTCCCGGATAATAAGCAACAAGATACAGTGCGCTAGCCCCTGACTTTGGCACGGGTTGCCCGGCCAGGGCGACGCCCGGCAGTGCCCAGGCAACAATCTTCGATAAGCAGGTGTGGCAAGATTGATCATGTTATTGCTTCTGTCAGGTGCTAAATCGTTCATTCTACAAGTCAATTTCTTCTGAGCTTATAGATTTCTGGAATGTTAATTTATCTGTATTTAACCAAGCTGTTGATTCACAATTCCATCCCGGAATACAAAAATCTTCTGTGCAATGCACAGCATCAAACTCGGTAGCTACTCGTTCCCAGTCGATATAATCATCATTTTCTGCATGGGGGAAGTTTTTCACTAAATTTTCATATTTTTCAAAGGAATCAATCTTTAATATTTTTGCCGTTTCTGAAACTTTAAACTGAGCAGCATCGTTTCCTAACCAGAATCTCAAACTATTTTCTCTACACCACTCTATCCAGGCAGTTGTACATTTGCTGCTTGTGGCGTCTTTTTTTAGAGTGGAGGTCCAAAAAGCATTATCAGGTTTATCTGATGGTATTCTCAGCCACAATGGGATTGCGTTATTTTTAGTGATAGAAGAACTAAGTATGTGTCCGTTTTTTACTTTTGCCACTTTTCTGGTGGTGATTAATCTTTGCAAATCAAAGTATTCATTACCTCTGGGTATAAACACCTGAGATGAATGATAATCTTCAGACGTCGTAACTTGACTGGTTGCAGCACAGGCTTGAAAGTTTGTTGACCCAAAGGGCTGGATAGGGGCTGAATTCACAGTATATTCCTTTCATGTTTTCTTTCTAGAGTGCTCATTCATCATAAAGTTCATAACAATCTTGTTAGCGCATCTAACGTATGCTTCCAGTTCGTTCAGGTGCTTCGCCTTCATCACCCGACGCCCCTCTGGCTCAGGTTTGAATTGAGCGTTGAATTTGAAACCAGTGTAAGAATGAAGACGATCGTGCTATAACCCCAATGTCTGAGCCCATCACGCAAAGTAAATACCAAATCTTTGTAACTTTCACTAAGTCGGTAAAACTGGAAGTTGTCATGGTCTGGCGAAAAAAAGTGACCTCTCTGGCCGACCGAACCTTCAGGGAGTTTGTCAAGGAAAGGTGCGCCAAAAAGCCCTGATGCTTTCTAAGTGATCCAAATTCGCCAATCATCCGTAATAGCTCTAATATTGAGTTTTGAGACCTTACTTAATCACCGCAAGAAGGTGTTTTGTATGTTAAGAGTACTCTATCGTCTGCCTGACCTCGCCTTCGCCCAAAAGCTGAACGACCTTGCCGAAGCTGAAGGGGTCTCTCACAATCGAATCCACATCGCTCACAAAGATCATCTGGCGACGCAGAAAAAGCATTTGAATGATCTGTCCTTTATCGAAGAATACGACACGGTTCGTTCAGGTGAGAGAGGTTTTCTCATTGGTATCCTGCTGACAGTACTGACCGGCCTTGCGGTCCATGAATTAATGGCGGCGCATCCGGTTGCCCCGGTGGTCACTTTTTTCGCATGCATGGTGGTACTGGGTTACTCGACTTGGCTGGGGGGGTTGATCGGCGCTTCCAGTGACAACTTCAGGCTCCAGCCTTTCCATGATCACCTTGAACAGGGTGGCTCTGTAGTCATGCTGGATGTTGAATCCAATTCTGTTTCTAAACTGATGCGCGTCATCGCAATTCACATTCCTGAGGCGGAACCGGCTGGCAGTAGCCAAAGGCTGGACAACCCCTTCATGGGATCCTGGTTACTCAGAAAACATTCGTGAGGCAAGGTTATGAATCTGAAAACACTGACTGCCGTTGTTCGCCAAAAGCAGACACATCTGGAGCTGATTTCGGCTGAAGGTGACATCTATTTGTGCCGGATTAACGACAGGGAATGGCTTACCGAGCGTGCAGAAAATAAGCCCAAAGTCTTTCACAGCATTTTCGAGGCCAAATACACTTTAGGCAAGGATCTGTCGGATCAACTGGATATGGTGATGTTTTCAGCCTATGACGAAATGATCAGCTCAGGCGATTCCGGTGAAGGTAAAACTATCCGTCATGGGCTTTTAAAAATTGATCGATAGCCCGACACCATTGATCGCTTGATCGATCAGGCAACAGGTTCTGATCTCGTAAGTTGAGTCTGAATTCCACAACTGAGCGCCATTCCGTGGAGCCGGGATCAGGGCCGTGTCCCATGCCATCGCCTGTGGGTACTCTCGACTCTGCATACTCATACCAGCTTTCGGTACACATCGACTTTTCTTCTGGTCGACCATGATAAGAACACCCCGTCAGAAACAAGCCGATGACTAGCCCTGCCAGAAGATTGTGAGACTGCATCGCCTGCCCTCCTCCGTTTATTGAATCCCCGCTAAAAACCCCGTAATCATCACCGAGGACGTGAAGGCGGGGATCTGAGCCAGGCTTGCAAAGCAAGCCTCTGGAGCTATTCTACAATGGTCGTCTCTTCAGAGACGATAGCATTCTCCAATTTAAAAGCCTAAGCATCGATCGACCTTTGCAGAATTAATCAAGGTTCGCAGAAGAGAAAATGTCCGTTTTAGTCGATCAGACCTGCTTCACGTGCCTGGGCAGTGAGGGGCTCGCGGAAATCCGGATGAGAGATGGCAATCAGGGCTGCAGTACGGTCTTTGAGGGGTTTGTTGTGCACGTCGGCAACACCGTACTCTGTGACAATGAACATAGCGTCACTGCGTGGTGTGGTCACCGGTGTTCCGGCGGGCAGGGTCAGTTGAATGCGGGATTCCAGGCCGTTTTTGCCTTTGAAGACAGACGACAGGGCGATAAAGGACTTACCACCTTTGGACATGCCAGCGCCGCGAACAAAATCAAGCTGACCACCTGTGCATGAAATCTGGTTCAGACCAACACCTTCAGCCGCAATCTGGCCGGTCAGGTCGCACATCAAAGCTCCGTTGATGGAAATGAAATTATCCTGTTTAGCTATTTCTTCCGGCCTGTTCAGCGTTGACAGGGGCATGACATGGGTGTCGTCGTTGTTATCCAGAAAATCCAGAAGGTCCCGACTTCCTACAGCCAGTCCGTAAACCAGTTTGTTTTTGTCAATGGTTTTATTGCTGTTATCAATAGCGCCAATTTTAATCAGGTGCAGCAGGGAGTCTGTCATCATTTCCGAATGCACGCCCAGATTCTTTTTGTTTTCCAAACCATAGGCAACCGCATCTGAGAGTCCGCCAAAACCGATCTGAATGGTGTCTCCATCATTAATGTAAGGCAGAATGTGGCTCGCAATACTCTGTTCCAGTTCGCTTGGCTGGGCCTGTGGCGCGAAGGGCAGTTCGTGATTGCATTCAACCAGTTTGTCAATCTGGTCTACATGAACAAAGTTACTTTCACCTTTAAGATAGGGTACCTGGTCGTTAACAACCACGATCACCTTTTCGGCATTTTCGACCACGCTGTCGCCTAACAGGGCACCGATATGACCCAGACTCATAAAGCCATTTTCATCAGGTCGGGAAACTTCCATCAACAGAACATTCGGCTTCATGATGTTTTTCATAAAGCTCTGCGTCTGGGAAAAATGCACAGAATTAATCTTTATATTGCCATGAGGTCCCAGAAATTTTCTCTCCAGTGGCCCGGTAAATAAACAGTTGTAATTGATGTGGCCTTTAAATTCTGCCTTGAGAAAATCAAAAGGAAACATTAATAGTGCGCCGAACAATTCAACGTCTTTCAATTCATCTTTACGATGACAAAGCTGTTTAAGAACCGGGATAGCAACACCATTGGCACCACCAATCCAAACCCTGTCCCCGGACTGGATTTCATTTGCCGCACTTTCCAGGGGTGACCATTTACGATCGTAGGTTGATTGCCAGTTTTTGATATCAAATTGAGCAGTCATAGTGACTCCTTTTTTATTTGCACAGAGTGACCCGCCCCGAAAATATCTGTAACTCAGGGTCTTGTCTGGTAACGTTGAGGTCTTCACTTTACATCAATGTTCCATCAAAAACTTGGCAGAGTGCGCCATGTACTTGTTTGTTACCGACTGTCAATAAAGGGTTTGATTTGAGCCATATTTCGTACCGTTTTATTTTTAAACGTTGAAGGATTGGACATTGTGGTACTGCCTTGGCGACAAACCTGTCCAGCTTTTAAACGCTCTGGAAAAACTGCTCAAATCGCCAAACCCTAACTCATAGGCGACAGTGGAAAGGGGCGTATCGCCGGACTCAATCAGGGCAATCGCTTTTTCATGGCGTATTTTGTTAACCAGTTCCCGGTAACTCAGCCCCAGCTCTGTCAGTTTTCTCTGGAATGTACGACTGCTCATATTCATCAGGCTTGCCATTTCACCAGTCGTTGGCGGTATAAGCGGGCTCAACTCCAGGAGTGAGCGACTGACTTTTAAAACAAGGTTGCTTTTTTCGATCATTAACAGCTTTTTCTGAACCAGTGATTCATTTGCCTGAAGCAGCTCTGGGTCAGAGGTGCGCAGAGGCTGATCCAGTGCATCAACACTGAATTCTATGCGAAACTGAGACATGGAGAATTTCAGAGTACTTTCCAATTTCCCCTCAAGTCTTTTGTGGTATGTCGGTTGTTCAAATGGCAGGTGTATCGTGATTTTGGCTTCATTGTCCCAGCGTATTACCCTGGTAACAGCTGAAACCAGGGCCATCATGCCATGTGTGGTCAGGTTGACCTGTTTATCGAGAGCGTCACTGTCAATTAATAATAATGTGGCTGTCCCGGCTTTTTCATTGAAGATGATTCGGGTAGTTGTCGTGACCAATGATTGATACATCTCCAGTTTTTCAATTCGTTGCCTGAGTGATGCAGCACTCCATAAGACGATACCCAGCGACTTGATATCAAGCGGTTGGAGTGAAAGCCCCAGATCGACCGGTAACAGCGGGTTATCAGTTTGCTCCACGGCCCAGTAGAGCAGCCTGCGAGCGCCATCAACCGGGACTGGCCTGTCGCAGTATGACCAGCTTTCAAGAGGAATATTGAAATGCTCGGGAGGTAATGGATCCACCCCATGTTTCTGTAATTGCAGATTAATCAGGTCAAACCAGCGTCCACTGACCGTTCCGCGGTATTTATTAATCACTTCCGATGATGAATCGTTAAAAGACATTTTACGGTACATAAATTTCCGGTTCGTTGAAGAGGTGTGCTGGTAAACGTGCAAACTTGATGGATTAAACTTTCAACCTGGTCTGGGGGGCGACTGGCAGTCCAGCGACGAAAGGCGCATGAAGTTCCGGCGTGTTTGCCATTGTGGTAATGTTTGCATCACTGTCGTTCGGCACTTTTAATGCCTGTTTCAGATTATACCGCTCAAAAAGAGACTTGAAACGGATACTTTCGTGATTCAAACAACGAGCTAACTTCCTTTGGCTGTGATTGCTTTTTCGGCAGAAGACAGTGTCAGAGAGCGAATATACCTATTGTTCATGTGATTTACTGATTAATGTCTCGAGGGAAACCCTTCCCATTACCGTTCAATCCACAATGACGTGTCATCTCGGACTCTCTATCCTCACTGCTGAGTTCAATAAATGAACAGGAAAAAAGCTTTAAAGGCCAATAAACGATGGGTAAAGCTGATTTTTATCCCACGCATAAAGATCAACAGGGTCAGGGGCAAAGTGACTCAATGCCTCCACTGAAATGACCACTGAGCCAGCTGGCGGAAAAGTAATAGTGAACTTACTCTGTAGAATAACGGTCTAAATATATAACTTATATCAATAATGCAGAGGGCCTGATCCATTAGTTTTGGGCACTTGATTTGTGTGAACTGCTTATAAAATGATCGCCCGATAGGTGATTTCCGTTATATCCAGGGGCCTTTCAGACGAGGGGAATGGTACGGAAAGATTGATGAGCAAACAGCCAAAAGCCGGGAGCTCAGCCTTTCCCCGATCGTCAACTGATTGTCTGAAAGGGCGTCAATTTCATTATAAATAAAGTGGGGTATGGTATGGGTGAAACTCAATCTCTATTCGAACGCATGGCCAGCACGAGCCTGGTTCTGAGGATAATCGCAGGTATTGTAATGGGGGCAGGCCTTGGGGTCGTCGCTCCTGATACCGCTATCTCTTTCTCTTTGCTGGGTTCTCTGTTCGTTGGTTCCCTCAAAGCAATAGCACCTGTTCTGGTCTTTGTACTAGTGGTGGCTTCTATTGCCAACCAGAAGAAAGGTCAGCACACCAACATGAGGCCCATCATCAGCCTCTACCTGATCGGCACCCTGGCGGCCTCTCTGACGGCCGTTGCCATGAGCTTTGCTTTTCCGGTTACTCTCACTCTGGTCACTAATGAAGCCAGTGCCAACCCGCCCCAGGGCATTGGTGAAGTTCTGAACACCCTGTTGTTCAACATTGTCCAGAATCCCGTTGAAGCTCTGATGACCGGTAATTTTATCGGTATTCTGACATGGGCTATCGCACTGGGGCTTGCTCTGCATCGTGCTTCTGATAGCACCAAGCGTTTTATTCATGACCTTTCCGATGCGGTATCCAACGTCGTTCGGTTTGTTATCCAGCTGGCACCTTTTGGTATCTTCGGTCTGGTCGCCAACACCATAGCCCAGACTGGTTTCTCTGCTCTGGCTGAGTACGGGCAGCTGTTGATGGCTCTGATCGGTTGTATGCTGATTATTGCGCTGGTCGTGAACCCGCTGATCGTGTTCGCCAAACTCAGGCGCAACCCATACCCACTGATTTTCCAATGCCTGCGTGAAAGTGGTGTAACCGCATTTTTCACCCGTAGCTCCGCCGCTAACATTCCAGTGAACATGGAGCTTTGCAAAAAGTTGAACCTGCATGAGGATACATACTCTGTATCCATTCCTCTGGGAGCGACCATCAACATGGCGGGCGCTGCCATCACCATCACTGTAATGACTCTTGCTGCTGTCAATACTCTGGGTATCCAGGTGGACATGCCAACGGCTCTGATTCTGAGTCTGATTGCTGCTGTGTCTGCCTGCGGCGCCTCAGGTGTGGCAGGTGGCTCTTTGCTGCTGATTCCTCTGGCTTGCAGCCTGTTCGGCATCTCTGCTGATGTGGCTATGCAGGTTGTTGCCGTTGGTTTTATCATCGGTGTTATTCAGGATTCTGCTGAAACGGCATTGAACAGTTCAACCGACGTTTTGTTTACTGCTGCAGCCTGTATCTCTGCTGAAGAGAATGGTCAGGCTGTCGATGTCATCCGGCAAGCTAATGCCTGAGACTGAAGTATTTTTCAGTACTTAAAAAAAACCGCCAGCTGATTCTGGCGGTTTTTGTATTGGTTGAAGCAATCAGGAATCCCTGAGGTCGAACCGGTCAAGATCCATCACTTTCAGCCAGGCGGCAGCGAAGTCGTGAACAAACTTCTCACCGGCGTCGTCCGAACCATAGACTTCGGCTACTGCACGGAGTTCGGAGTTTGAACCAAAAATCAGATCTACCCGGGTTGCGCTCCACTGACTGGCCCCGGTTTTACGATCGTGTCCTTCAAAAATATTTTCATCCACCGATGTAGCTTTCCACTCAGTGTCCATATTCAGCAGATTGATAAAGAAATCATTGCTCAGGGCATCTGATTTAGAGGTGAAAACCCCATGCTGACTCTGGTCACTGTTGGTATTCAGAACACGCATGCCACCAACAAGTACCGTCATTTCAGGGATAGTCAGGGTCAACAGCTGAGCCTTGTCGATTAAAAGTGCTTCCGCAGGAACATCCATAGTATTTTTTTGATAGTTTCTGAAGCCGTCCGCTAGAGGCTCCAGTAGCCGGAAGCTCTGAACATCCGTTTGCTGCTGTAAAGCATCCATACGACCAGGGTTGAATTTCAGGTCAATAGTGTAGCCTGCATTTTTAGCAGACTGTTCAACAGCGGCACAACCACCCAGGACAATCAGGTCGGCCAGGGAAATCTTTTTGTTACCTGATTGAGAACCATTGAACGCTTGCTGGATATCTTCAAGCTGCTGCAGAACGCGAGTAAGTTGTTCTGGCCTGTTGACCTCCCAACTTTTCTGGGGCTCCAGCCGGATTCTGGCGCCATTGGCGCCACCACGCATATCCGAGCCTCTGAAGGTTGAGGCAGAAGCCCAGGCGGTTGATACCAGTTCACTGATTGAGAGAGTAGAACCCAGAATCTGTTGCTTGAGCGCAGCCTGATCCTCCCTATTGATCAGTTCATGATCAACAGAAGGAATGGGGTCTTGCCAGATCATTACTTCGCTGGGCACTTCCGGACCCAGGTAGCGTGAAATGGGTCCCATGTCCCGATGAGTCAGCTTAAACCAGGCTCGGGCAAAGGCATCGGCAAACTGATCCGGATGTTCATAAAAGTTTCTGGATATCTTTTCATAAGCTGCGTCAAAACGAAGTGACAGATCGGTAGTCAGCATGGTGGGCTGATGACGTTTTGTTGGATCATGGGCATCAGGAATAGTGTCTTCACTGTCTTTGGCCACCCATTGATAGGCTCCGGCCGGACTTTTGGTTAGTTCCCATTCGTGTTGGAACAGATTTTCAAAATACAGGTTGCTCCACTGGGTTGGCTGGCTGGTCCAGGTCACTTCCGGACCACCCGTAATGGTATCGCCGGCTTTTCCAGATCCATGGCTGCTGCTCCATCCCAGTCCCTGCTCGGTTATGTCTGCTGCTTCGGGTTCAGGACCGACCAGAGATGGGTCACCCGCCCCGTGACACTTGCCAAAAGTATGGCCACCTGCAATCAGGGCAACGGTCTCCTCATCGTCCATCGCCATGCGTGCAAAAGTACTCCGGATTTCCATAGCAGCAGCTTTTGGGTCAGGATTGCCATTAGGACCTTCGGGGTTAACATAGATCAGGCCCATCTCGACGGCGGCCAGTGGCTTTTCCAGATTACGTTCACCGATGTGGCGCTCGTCTCCCAGCCAGGTTTTCTCGTTGCCCCAGTAAATATCTTTTTCTGATTCCCAGATATCTACTCGCCCGCCGGCAAAGCCAAAGGTTTTAAAGCCCATTGTTTCCAGAGCCACATTACCTGTCAGAATCAGCAGGTCAGCCCAGGACAGTTTTCGGCCGTATTTCTGTTTAACAGGCCAGAGCAAACGACGGGCCTTGTCGAGATTGGCATTATCTGGCCAACTGTTAAGGGGGGCAAAACGCTGGCTACCCGTTCCTGCACCACCACGGCCATCAAGATTGCGATAGGTTCCGGCACTGTGCCAGGCCATCCGGACAAAGAGAGGACCATAATGACCAAAGTCGGCGGGCCACCAGGACTGGGAGTCGGTCATCAGTGATGTGAGGTCGGTCTTGACCGCCCCGAAATCCAGGCTGTTGAACTCAGCCGCATAATCGAAATGCGCACCCATCGGGTTTGAAGCACCACCGTGTTGACGCAGAATTTCCAGATTTAATCGATTGGGCCACCAATCCTGGTTGGAAGTACCACTGCCAGCGGCATGATGCATAATCGGACATTGATTAACAGACATACAAAGCCTCCGATTCGTTCCTGTAGAAACGCAGAACAAACTTCTTAAGGTCAAGGTAGCCGCTCAGAAAGTGTCAGAGAGGTCGCCTGACTAGGAGCCTGACCGAGAATAGACTGCCCTACTGCGGTGGCAGCAAATTGGTCTGAAAATCCGCTTTTGTTCGTCAAATAGCTCGCTATTCTCCTCACAAAACCGAATTTTCATCCTCAATTTTCTGCCGTCCTCGCTACGGGCGCTATTCTCGGTCAGGCTCCTAGGACGAGGCCACCCAGATGCAGTCGGACTTAAGTCAAAAGGATCGGATGATTGTGAAGTTTAAGAGCCATTGGCTGTGTAAGCAAATGAAACAGTGACTTCATTTGAGTAAGGTTTTAGTCTCAGTCAATCACTGCTTCAATAAGTTCCGGATCAATGATCAAAGTCCCTGAGCAAGCTGAACTGACCGAGGCATGAAACTTTGCGATCAAACGACCAGATGGTTTTGCATCGAAGCCCGTAAGTACTCAACCATAGGAAATCATATTTTCTGACTCATTGCTCAGGTGCTCGCGGCAACTGCTCCTGCGTTGCTCTGGCTCCTGCATCCATACAAAGTCCATCTGTCTTGCAGTTTTCTCAGCAAGTTCCTGACTGTGCAGTAAACTCACCAGAGAAAGACTCATATCGATTCCGGCGGTAATACCGGCTGATGTCATGATAGAGCCGTCTTTTACCCAGCGCTGGTCTGAGACCACATCCAGTTTTGGATAATGTTGCCTCAGGTCAGGAATATCTTCCCAGTGAGTAGTGACTTTCTGATCGGTTAGAATGCCCGCTTCGGCCAGGATAAAAGCGCCAGTGCAAACGGATGTTGTCATGTGTGCACTGGCTGAAAAAGTTCGAAGCCAGTCCAGTACCTGAGGCTTTTTCAATTCAGCATCATGAACGCCGCCAACCACCATCAGTAAGTCAACAGGGGGGTGGTTGTAGAATCCATAGTCAGGGTTCACGCTGTATCCGGCTCGGGCAGTAACGGTTTCACCAGTCTCTCCTATCAGAAAGACATTAAAAGGCTCGCCGTCTGCACAGACCCGGCTGGCTGTTGAAAACACTTCATAAGGACCGGAAAAATCCAGTACTTCTGCATTGTCGTATATATAGATGGCAATGTTCATGGATTCTTATTCTTGATTTGAGTGCTATTCAGTTTCTCGAATATAAAGAGACCCGGCCAGCGAGACAAGCGATAAAGCAGAGAAATATGTCTCGGCGAATTTCGAACCCCTCGCAGCACTCAAAGTCACTGACTTCAAAGCCCATCTTTTGTCACCAGATTTTTGTCTGAATTTCGGCTCAAAAAGGACATCAGTTGTTCTAAATTCGGATTTGCGAACAGGGTAAACAGGACGCGTTCACAAGATTCCCCTGCAACCAGACTCATCTTGTTCACTTTGTGTTCCGACCAGAGGTTCTCGAAAAAAAAGCAGCCACTTTCTGGATAGGAATACGTTTTGACCGTTTCAGGAATGTAGCTTGGCGTATAAAAAAACTTAGAATAAAGTCTGGAAAAAAACGTTTCTTGTGCTCGTTCAGCAAAAGACAACTCTCCGCCGGAGTATGTACCGTTTTCCTGCTCGCATGGCGAAACCACTGTTGTCATTGATAAACTGGTCCAGTCATAATGCCAACCCAGATGCGATATTTCCGGGAAGTCTGAATTAAGCGTATATTTTAGTATGCTGGAGTGAAATGGCAATCTCTGATCGGACCAATTGCCTAGTTGAGCCATTTTTTCCAGGCTGGAACAGGTGAAATCAGCCACTGATTCAGTGACATTTTTTTTCTCAAGATAGTCTCTCACCTGGTCTTCGTCAGCTAATTTACAAGACCTGTCAAATGCGATAACGGGTGCCAGCATTTCACCTGAACAAAATGCCCCGAGCACTGGCACATTATAGCGATCCTTGTGGGGACTGCTGTCCAGGAAATTTGGGTAGTATTTCATTTCTTTTTCATGGGCCAGATACTCTAATCCGTTATCGGCAAAGGCATCAAAGCTTCTGGCTTCTTTTGCGTCCTTGCATACCTTAAGCATTAAGTTTTTATCTAAAAAGTTATCGTATCTGGCAATAAACCGGCCATTAAATGTTGGTTGAGTGGTATCATCTGTCTCTTGACCGATTTTAGCGCGCCATTGGTCGAGCAGTCTGTTATTGTTTCCTGGCTGAATTCTTGCCGTTTCCATCATCAAGTCCTCCTTGAAAAATTAAATGGTCAACCTCTCTAACTTGGTACAAAAGTTCTGATCATTCTTTAAATTTGACATTGGCAGTTATGAAAAAGTTCCATGCTGATTTCAACGGCGTTTTGCATCTCTTCCAAAGGGTCGTGCTGATGGGATATTGGTGCCGGGACAGCCGAAGCTTTTGGACATAGGCTGTCATTTTCCGATCATCATGACCGGGCTCAGGTTAAAACAAGCATTCAGTAGTAGTTGACTAAATTTAAATAGTTATAATATAACATAACAATTTAAGACGTACTCACCCGCATATTCACTTGGATCGGAACTATCCGTCATGACTCAACTACCCGTCACTGTGCTGTCAGGCTTTCTTGGAGCAGGAAAAACCACTGTACTGAGCCACATTCTCAACAACCGTCAAGGTAAAAAAGTGGCCGTTATCGTTAACGATATGAGCGAAATCAATATCGATGCAGCACAGGTACAAAACGAAGTCTCACTGAGTCACCAGGAGGAGAAGCTGGTGGAAATGAGTAATGGCTGTATTTGTTGTACCTTGCGCGAAGATTTGCTGCTGGAGATCAACAAACTGGCACAGGAGGGACGCTTTGATTACCTGGTGATTGAATCCACCGGCATTTCCGAACCTTTACCCGTCGCTGAAACCTTTACCTTTGCTGATGAAAAGGGTGAATCACTGTCTGATGTCGCCACGCTGGATACAATGATCACTGTGGTAGATGCGGTGAACTTCCTCAAGGATTATGACGAGGCGAAATACCTTCAGGAAACCGGCGAGTCTTTAGGTGAAGAGGATGAACGCAGTGTCGCTGACTTACTGGTAGATCAGGTCGAGTTCGCCGATATACTATTGATCAGCAAAACTGATTTGATCGAACAGCCCGAACTGGAACGTTTGACTGCGATCCTGAAAACACTCAATACCAATGCCCGAATCATTCCCATTGCTCATGGTCAGGTAAATGTTGACGAAGTATTAAACACTGGGCTGTTTGACTTTGAGCGCGCACAATCAGCGCCAGGCTGGCTTAAGGAAATGCGTGGCGAACACGTGCCGGAAACCGAAGAATACGGCATTGGAAGTTTTAGCTACACCGCCCGCCGACCCTTCCATCCAGAAAAGTTTTACCAGTTTCTCCACTCGGCAAGAGACTATGGAAAACTGATTCGATCCAAAGGCTACTTTTGGTTGGCCTCTCGTCCGGAATTTGCAGGCCAATGGAGTCAGGCTGGCGGTATTGCACGTTATGGTTTCGCAGGGATGTTTTGGAAAGCTGTCCCGAAAGAGAACTGGCCCACCGATGAAGATTACCTTGCCTCCATCAAGAGTAACTGGGTAGAACCTTTCGGCGATATGCGTCAGGAGCTTGTTTTCATTGGTCAGGGTTTGGATCAACACGCCATCACTAAAGCCCTCGACTATTGCCTGTTAACAGAAGACGAGGTTCTCAAAGGTAAAGAGTACTGGGCAAGTTTGAGTGATCCTTTTCCTGGTTGGGGAGAAAGTCAATGAAGACAACATCACTGGGACAATGCACGTTGACTGAAGATCAGATCAAACAGGCTGCAGAGTCTGACTACATGAATACTGAGCAACTGGATTTCTTCAAGCACCAACTGTTACTGCTTCACGAATCGACAGAAGCTCGGATTCAGGAAGCCAAAAGTCAAATGGCCAGCCCACCGGAATTGAACGATGACAGTGATAGAGCATCCTGGGAAGAAGAGTGCAGTACTTCGTTGCGGATTTTAGATCGAGAACAAAAATTGCTGTCCAAGATCAGACAGTCACTGGAGCGTATACGATCAGGTACCTATGGTTACTGTCTTGAATCAGACGAGCCTATAGGAATCCCCCGCCTTCTGGCAAGACCCACAGCTGAATACTGTGCTGAAGTGAAAGCCCGGATGGAATACAGGGAACAGTCATACCGGGACTGAAGGTGTTAGTCATTGAAATAGGCTGCCGTCAAAGATTCCACAAATAGAGGGCGTCACTGGAGAAGACGGTGATCCGACCTATAGTGATTGCAGTACAATTCTATTTAATGCATGCGGAGGCTGGGATCGAATATGCTTTCTATTGAAATGGGCAGGAAAGACGGCATTGCTCTTCTGGAGCCTCATGGACCCCTTTCAAAAGAGGATTTTATTTCTGCCGCTCGACAAATTGATCCTTTGATTGAAGAGAGAGGAGGGCTGGCCGGGTTGATTATCCATACTGATCACTTTCCCGGCTGGGAATCCTTTGGTGCACTGGTCAGTCACATCCGGTTTGTGAAAAACCATCACAAACATCTGAGAAAAATTGCCATTGTGACGGATGCAAAAGAGGTGGGGGCAAGGGAAAAAATGGCCAGCCACTTTATTGCCGCAAAAATCAGGCACTTCAAATACGAGCAGCTGGAGGCGGCAAAGCTCTGGATTCAGGAAGAGGATTGAGTTGTAAGTGAGCAGGCTGATTTCCTTGAGCATTGCATTTCAGAGGTGTTAGGGCATTTGATTTTTAGCCACGGTATTTGTGAAGGACTTCAACAATTTCCACCTGGTAGTCAAGGTACCAGAGTGCTTTGCCTTTTTTCTGGGCTATCAGGTGTTCGGGGTTGTTCTTCCAGGCATGGATGCTGTTTTTGTCTGGCCAGTATGAGATGGCCAGCTCCTGATCACCTTCAGTAGAGGCTATAAACTCAATACAACCGTATTCATCCAGGGCCAGCTCACGCATGCGCTGGGCCAATTCAAGGTACTCTTGATCCAATTGTTTGACTGTAGCTCTGAAAATGACAGCGTACATGGTCGTTCCCTGATTGGAGTTTTTGAAGACTCCTGAAGTGAATGGGCATTATTAACAGAGAGCACTGCAGAAAAGGCCAGGCATTCAGCAGTCACTAGACATTGCAACAAATCCCGGAAGGCTGCGGATTCGCTCAATCCAATTTTGGATTTCTGGGTACTCAGACAAGTCAAAGCCGCCTTCATGGGCAACATGAGTGTATCCGAACAAAGACAAGTCAGCCGTCGTCAGCTGTTCCCCCACCAGAAAAGGGGTTTGTGAAAGCTGCTGTTCCATGACTTTAAGAGCTTTGTGGCCGCCTTCCTGTTTGCTTTCGAATTCATCTCTTCGATCTTCAGGCATTCCCAGATATTTATTAATAAAGCGGGCAACAGCAATATAGGGTTCGTGGCTGTATTGCTCAAAAAACTGCCATTGCTGGATTTTTGCCTGTAAAAAAGAGTCTGTTGGCAGTAGCTCAGAATCTCTGGCCAGGAAGTTCAGGATAGCATTTGACTCCCAGAGACAGAGGCCATCTTCAAGCTCCAGCAATGGAATTTTGCCATTAGGGTTTCTGGCGAGAAAATCGGGAGTCTGTGTTTCATTATTCAGAACATCAATGGCAATCCATTTGTGATTCAGGTCAAGCAGGGCAGTGAGCAGTTTGATTTTGTAACAGTTACCGGACTGGATATCGCCATATATTTTCATATCTGAGGGAACTCCCTGTTTAGGCGCTTTTATTTTATTAAGCGACATTGTACCAGTGTTTTTTATCGGAAGGTAGATATTAGTAGTTGTCTTGAGGTTCAGGAGGTTGAACTCTTCAGGCTGGCAGGGCCTGACAATCAGGCCCTGAGAGGTTATTAACGGTTGGCTGTTTTTTGTTTTGTCTGAATTTGAACCAGATCCACCAGAACCATTCCGGCTTCCTTGATAAAGGCGTCTGTTTCTTTCTTTTTCTTTTTGGTTTCTGAAGAAGATTCTTCCTGCTCGGCTGCTTCCAGTTCATCCAGATTGTTTAACAGGGGGTCCCCTTTGGCCTTTCTTAGCCGGTTCTCAATAGCCAGCCTCTGGCTACGCATGGTCTGGATTTCGTGCTTGCGCTTTGCTTCGTTCAGCGACACTTTTTCCTGATTTTCGTAGCGGGACAGGTACTCCTTCATTTCGTTCAGATAGACGAAATCCGGGTCCTCATCTGTTCGCTTGCGGTGCTTATCTTCGAGAGGTTGCAGATAAGGTTTCATATCTGAATACTTTCTGTAAGGGATTGGCTTGATGGTGTCCCAGGGCAGGGCGTCAGGCAGTTTGCTTTCGCCGATATCACGTCCGTCATACAGTGACGGAAAGGCAATGTCGGGCAGCACACCCTGGTTCTGGGTACTTTCACCGGAAATACGATAGAACTTGGCGAGGGTTAGTTTCAGCTGTCCATGGTTAAGCGGCTGAATGCTTTGCACGGTACCCTTTCCGTAAGTCTGACCGCCAATCACCAGTGCCCGTCCATAGTCTTGCATGGCACCGGCAAAGATTTCCGAAGCAGAAGCACTCAGGCGGTCAACCACAACGGCCATGGGGCCATTGTAGACCTGAGTCGGGTCCGGGTCCTGCTGACGCTCGGTGCGACCTCTGCTGTCCCTTACCAGAACTGTTGGGCCCTGATCAATAAACAGGCCTGTCAGCTCATTGGCTTCCTGCAAAGAGCCACCACCATTGCCACGAAGGTCTATGATCAGGCCGTCCAGGTTTTCTTTCTTGAGCTTTTCAAGCAGCTTGCGCACGTCGCGCGTCGTGCTCTTGTAGTTGGGATCACCGGACTGAGCGGCTTTGAAGTCTATGTAAAAGGTAGGAATTTCGATAACCCCTATACGCTTGTTTTTATTATTCTGTTTAAATTCCAGAATGTGACTTTTCGCGTCTTGTTCTTCCAGCTTGACCTTGTCACGAACAATTTCGTAAATACGGGTGTTGCTGCTTTTGCTGGACCCCGGAATAACCTCCAGTCTGACCAGGGTTTTCTTTTTACCACGGATCAGTTTAACCACATCATCCAGACGCATTCCTACGACATCTTCCAGGGCGCCTTTCTGGCCCTGGCCTACGCTGATGATTTTATCGCCGGGCTTCAGCTTGCCTGCTTTATCGGCAGGACCACCGGGGACTATGCTGACCACTTTCGTGTATTCATCCTCGGCAGACAGCACTGCACCAATACCTTCCAGAGAAAGGCTCATATTAATGTCGAAGTTCTCGGCAGTCTGAGGCGAAAAATACTGGGTATGGGGATCGAAAATACCGGTGAAAGAATTAATGTAGGTCTGGAAAACGTCTTCACTTTTACTCTGATGCAGACGGCGTAAAAGGTTTGTGTTACGTCGTTGCAATTGATCCACAATTTCTTCATCGGTTTTGTTGTTCAGCTTCAAGGTCAGTACGCTGTCCTTGAACTGCTTTTTCCAGAGATCACGCTGGGCCTTTTTATTGGCCAGCCAGGGCTGTTCCTTGCGGTCAACAATCAGGTCTTCGTTCTTTTTCAGGTTCAGTTTGTCGACTCCCTGCCTGACCTGAGCCAGCATGTAACGGGCACGTTCTTCTGCCCTGACTGTGTAACGATTGAATATTTCAAAAGCAGGTTTCAGGTCGCCGCTCTTCAGTGAGCTGTCGAGCTTTTCTTTGTAGGGAGCAAACTGATCAATATCGCTTTGCAGGAAGAAGCTGCGGTTGGGGTCCAGACGATCGAGATAGCGCTGAAATACTTTTTCACCACTCTCTTTGTCCAGCTCAATTTTACGGTAATGGTTACGTGACAGCAGTTGCACCACATTAACACTGGCAATGGCCTGCTGCAGGCTGGGCTTAAGTTCTTCAACCGGGCGCTCAAGATTCTGGTCAGCGGCAAAAACCGAGCTGGTGGTTAAACAGAGCGCGGTGAACAGGGCAAAAAAAACCGATGGTATTTTCCTGGCGTTTAGCAGGGTCGGTATCATGGATTGTGAAGCTCCGTGTCGTTTTTCGATATCGGGTGTGCCGCCTCGGCTCATGAAGGATTACGTCCTGTTATAGAGTGCTTAAGACGACGTTCATCGACTAGACGTTCATCGACTATAGGACACTCCACCCCACTGTGCCTGAAACACTTGTACTAAAAAAATTCAGAACGTGCGTTTCAGCCTACTCTGCACCGGAAATAATCCAAAGCTTGTCAAAGCCTTGTTACCGGGTGAAACTGCGTTTGCCGTATTTGGCACTGCTGGCTTCCAGACAGTTGGTCCATAGACCCATCCCAAAGCATTGGTTGACCTCTATATTTTTAAGTTACCAGTGCTTCGGGGGCTTTCTCAATCAGTTTTCTTCTGTGATTGTGAATATCCCCTGAGACATAATACAGTCTATAACTGAATGCAGCCAGTCAGGCGACTGTCAGAGTCGCTTCAGGCTGGTAAACTCTCATTCAATAAAGCTCAATAATGGAGGTAAGTACTCAGCCATACGGAATCGAATATTTCTGGCTTATTGGGCAGGTGCTCTGCAAGGCGCAACGACGGGAACATAGCAAGCTATGTGACCAGAGTTGCAACGCAGCACGACTGCATGGATGCAGGAGCTAGAGCAACGCAGGAGCAGTTGCCGCGAGTGCCTGAACAATAAGTCAGAAAATATGATTTCGTATGGTTGAGTACTTATTATCATGATACCTGTATCGGCTTGTTCACCGAGGATTGAGTAAAGATGCCAGAGAGCAAAAGCTTTCAAGGACTTGTGGCTATTGACAAGGCGTTGCAATGGCAGTCTTTTCCCAATAAACCTCCGGGTAAAGATCAGGTAAAAGTTCGCGTAGTGGCGGCAGGTCTTAACCGTGCCGACTTGTCGCAACAGGCCGGAACTTACAATCCACCAGAAGGTGTGACGCCCGTTATGGGGCTGGAATGCTCAGGGATTATTGAGACGGTGGGGGCCAACGTCAGCCAGTGGTTGCCGGGTCAGCAGGTGTGTGCGTTGTTACCGGGTGGAGGACTGGCGACAAGCGTAGTGTGTGATCAGCGGCTGTTGCTGCCGATTCCCGGGTCACTGAGTCTCGTGCAGGCAGGAGGCATTGTTGAGGTTTACACAACCGCCTGGTTAAACCTGTTTCATCGTGGCAAGGTCAAAGCCGGAGACAAGGTTCTGCTGATGGCAGGTGCCAGCGGTGTGGGTACTGCAGTTCTTCAATTATGCGGGCATTTTGGCATTGATGTGACGGTAGTGGTCGGCAGTGATGAGAAGCTGCAATTCTGCAGAGGGCTGGGAGCAAAAAATGGCCTGAACAGACATCAGCAGGATTGGCAGGCTCTTAAAGCCTTTGGTCCCTTTGATATGGTGTTGGATTGCTGTGCCGGAGACTGGCTGGAAAGATATCTGCCTTTAATGAATAACGACGGAAGAATTGTCACTATAGGTTTAATGGCAGGTCGAAAAGCACAATTGGATATGGGGCTTCTACTAATGAAAAGAGTTCAGGTGATGGGATCAACCCTGCGCTTTCTGCCAATTACCGAAAAAGAAAGGTTGTTAACCGAAATAATGGAAAAGGTTTGGCCTTTATTTGCTCTAGGCCAATTAAAACCGATTATTGATACGGTTCTTCCCATAGATCAATATCAGAAAGCGTATGATTTAATGGCGTCCAATAAAACAACAGGCAAGGTGATTCTTTCCTTGCCTGCGTAATGATTTTGAGTCGCTTTAAAACAGTCATAAAGGCCTATGATTATTCTGCTTTGGGCTTTGGAAGGCGCTCGGCAGAATGTATCAGTTATACCCGAGCTCAAAGCATTCGTTGCCTTCAGGCTTGCTGGCTGGCAGCTGGCTGCTGTTTTTCATCAGAGGCTTCAGGTTTTTTGGGTAGGCAGTTGCGTTGTATGCGCGAACCTGTGGGCGAATAGTGGTTTTCCGACTTTTAAATGGTGCGGAGTAGTGGTGTTTCATAGTCTTTCCTGACCGTGCTGGCTTTTGCATGGATACAATCTAAGAATAACAGTAAGTCAACCATTCGGTTAGTCTGAATTTGTACTTAAGTGAGAGTTTCAATTGCAGTTTGCAACGCTGTGTTAATAAAACGTTGCAAACTGTTGGAGGCGTTAAGTTCGATTGGTATTAAACAGCTGTTTGATTCAATGCCGGAAAAATACTGGCATAGAAGTAATCTATGCCAGTACTCTATGAGTACAAAGAGAGGAGCAGGCTCTGATTGTCAGGAGCTTTCAGGAAGCTGAACATTGACTTCCAGGGTTGAGCAGTCACCATCTTTGTCCAGTCGAACGGAGATGGTGTTGTCAGCTACCTGAAAATACTTTTCTACAACTTTCAGTATGTCCTCTCTCATAGCCGGGAGAAAATCATGGCCAGAACGGTTCAGTCTTTCGTGAGCAACCAGTATCTGAAGACGTTCTTTGGCTACTGATGCGCTGCCTTCGGATTTGCTGGATTTAAAAAATTGCAGCAGACTCATGCGCGACTCCCAAAAACTTTCTGGAGAAAGCCTTTTTTCGGAGGTTCAATAAACCGGTGGGGTAATTCAGCGCCCAGAAAACGTGCGACCATATCATTGTACGCCTGACCGGCATCGGTGTTCTGCTGATGAATAACCGGAACACCGTGGTTTGATGCCTTCAGTACGTCTTTGGATTCCGGAACAACAGCCAGCAACGGGATGGCAAGGATTTCCTGAACGTCTTCAACATTAAGCATATCGCCCATTTCTACCCTCGTCGGATTATAACGGGTCAGCAACAGGTGCTCTTTAACAGGATCAAGCTTTTTTTCAGCTCGCCGGGATTTGCTTTGCAAAATACCCAGAATCCGGTCTGAATCCCTGACGGAAGAAACTTCAGGGTTCGTCGTTATGATGGCTTCGTCTGCGAAGTACAGAGCCATAAGCGCACCATGCTCAATGCCGGCAGGTGAGTCGCAGATAATGTATTCAAAATCCTTTGCCAGCTCGTCAAAAATTGCTTCAAGGCCTTCGAGAGTAAGTGACTCTTTGTCCCGGGTCTGTGATGCCGGTAATACGCTCAGGTTTTCAGTGTGCTTGTCTTTAATCAGCGCCTGATGAAGAGCTGCTTCGCCATTAATAACGTTCACAAGATCATAAACGACTCTGCGCTCACATCCCATGATAAGATCGAGATTTCGCAGCCCGACATCGAAATCGATCACGACGGTTCTGTGTCCTTTCATGGCCAGACCCGTGGCAAATGAAGCGCTGGTTGTGGTTTTACCAACACCGCCCTTTCCTGACGTTACAACAATTATGCGTGCCAAGTTCAAATCCTGTGAATAGTAAGTGGTGGTCAAGGTTCAAGTATTTATTAAAGCCTGCTGATGTGCAAGTGATCCTCAGTAAGCCTTATTAAGACAGACTTACCCCAGTGACGGCTCCAGGATGATTCTTCCGTCTGATCGGTGAGCTTGTAGTGACCACTGATTGAAATCAGTTCGGCTTCAAATCGATGGCAGAAAATCCTTGCCTCAGGGTTGCCATTAACCCCGGCAAGCGCTTTGCCTCTTAAAAGTCCGTAGACGTGTATGTGCCCGCCAGCCAGTAATTCTGCACCCGGACTGACCTGTGATAGCACAACCAGGTCGCCCGGGGTATAGACTTGCTGACCAGAGCGAACAGGTTGATCGATAATTTTTGTTTCTGAGCCTGAGGTGGCTGAGGTTTCTTCTTTTTGCTCAAAGCGAGCGGGTTCATGACGTTCGACCGGCATCGGTTGACCGTTCTGTTGCATCATGACCACATTTTTCTCTGACTTTGTCTTCTGAAAGGGTAGCCAGGGTATGCCTGCGCGCTCTGCCGTATATCTGAACTGCTCACTGCCACGGATGGCTACCAGAATCATGCCGGACTCCCTCAGTCGCCCGGCAATAGCCCTCAGATCAGAGGCATCAATGGTTGCTGGTAACTTCTCCAGGGCCAGTACCACCGGTGTCTCCTGAAAGAAGTGGGGGGCTTTTTCCGACATCGCCTGCAACTGCCTGCTAAAGCTGATCAGACAGCTGTTGTGCAATTCAAGCGTAGTCAGCGTATAAATGCCGCCTTTGAGCTGGAATGCGGCTTTTGATGGCTTTGAGGTCAGAGTTGAATTCATGGCGGCCATGTTATTTACGGAAGTTAGGTCAGCAATGTTCTTGCTGTATCTGACGGATAATAGGAAAAAGTTACAATGCCTTTCATTTTCTGGCCTATCGCTCCGCATTGCTTGTCAGGCTACGATCAAAAGCAATATTTCTCAAGTCATTTTACAAGCTAGCCCCTGAGAAACATGACCTCGGTCCCGGCAGCTGAGATAATAGTGCCGGACAAGGGCAGGCTGTTGCTTCGCTGATTATGCAAGTTTATTGAAACAGGGTTTCTGGTGAATAGATGAAGTCGGATGAATTAAGTAACACTACGGAAGCCGATCGCTTTCAGTGGTCCTACCTGAAACCAAAGTTCTGGCCAGTATGGCTGGGACTGGGGTTCACCGCCCTGGTGGCATTGCTTCCTTATTCTGTCATGGTGCTCTTCGGGCGTCTGGTAGGTCGTCTTTTATTGCGTTTTGGTGGTAGCAGGGTGCGTATTACCCGGGTCAATCTGGAAAAGTGTTTTCCCCACATAAGTGAGGCGGAAAGGGACGCCCTGTTGCAGAAAAACTTTGAGTCGGTTGGCATCGGTCTAATGGAAGTCATCATGGCCTGGTGGTGGCCAAGAAAGCGACTTGAACGACTGGTGACCTATAAAGGTCTTGAAAATCTCAATTCAGAGACTGGCCAGGGTAACCTTTTGTTGATTCTGCATTTTACAACCATAGAAATATCGGGCGCTCTGATTACGCTAAGGCACAGTGTCGACGCGACCTATCGTGAACACAAGAATCCTGTTTTTGAATACATGCAGAGAAGGCAACGTCTGCGTTATGACCGGGGGAGTCGTCTGTTAGGCCGAAGGGATGTAAGGGGTATGCTGAGATCCCTGAGACAGGGAAAAACCGTCTGGTACTCTCCCGATCAGGATTATGGTCCCAAGCAAAGTGTTTTTGCTCCTTTCTTTGGTGTTCAGACCGCATCGGTGACTGGCACTTCCAGAATGACCAAAATGGGTAAGGCCAGAGTGGTGCCCATGGTGGTCACCCGAAAACCGGGTTCCGAGGGGTATGTTCTTGAGGTGTTTGAGGCCTGGAAAGACTTCCCCCGGGGCGATGATCTTCAGGATGCGATCCGGGTCAATCAATTTGTAGAAGAGCAGGTAAAGAAAAACCCGGATCAGTATATGTGGTTGCATCGCCGATTCAAGACCCGGCCTGAGGGTGAGGTGGGTTTTTATAAAAAGTAATTGCTATGATCTGATGGCTTCTGGGTCTGAAACCATTTTTGACTTAATCATAATTAATAATATTTAATTAAAAGTGAGGTTGTCATGGCTCAAACAGACACGAAGGTACTAACTGCCCATGTGCCAATACCTTTGGCTGAAAAAGTGGAACTGCTCGCACAGAGACTTGAGCGATCACGTGGGTGGATCATCAAGCAAGCTCTTTCCGCCTGGATTGACCAGCAAGAAGAGCGTGACAGGCTAACCCGGGAAGCGCTGTCAGACGTAGACGCAAATGCTGTTATTGATCATCAGGCTGTGCAAGAGTGGGCAGAAAGTCTTGGGACTGATAACCCCTTGCCGGTTCCACCCTAGTGGAAATTAAGTGGACGAGCAAAGCCCTTTCTGATTTGTCGTGGCTGTATGATTTTTTAGCTCTGGTAAATAATCAGGCTGCGGCTAAAACGGTTCAGTCTTTGACATCCTGTCCAGACAGTCTGCTGGAAACCCCAAGGCTTGGTGAACGGCTTGAAACCTTTGGGCCTAGAAAAGTCAGAAAGATACTTATAGGGCAATATGAAATACGCTATGAAATCCAGAACTCAACCATTTATATTTTGAGGCTCTGGCATACTCGTGAAGATCGATAGAAGCAGTAACCTGTTGTTACCTTATAAACAGGACAAAAAAGACACAACAACCAATGGCACTGAACACGAAAAAAATCGCGCCAGTGCCCTATGCGTTGTTAACCGGCGATCATCAATCGCAAACCATCCAGCCTGAGCATCGCTTTCTGAAGACATTGATGACCCAGAGCGGCACGCAGTTTGAGGTGTTCAATCTCTTCATCACGTACGTTCGGGTTCACTGCTTTCAGGGCAGCCAGCCGCTTGATCTCTTCCGTAACATGGCTCAGCAGGTTTTTGCAGGCTTCGGTCACAATCGGGTTAACCTGTTCCTTCGCCGCTTGCTCTGCTCTGGCCAGCATGGTCAGAATTGGCTCCCGTTGCGCTTTCACCAGTTTCTTCGCCATACCTTTTTTGATGGGCTGAAGTTGGGCGTTCAGGGTGTCGAAGGCCACTTTTTCCGAGAGGTTGTTCATGCCGGGATCGATCAGGCAGCGAATCGGTGTCGCAGGCAGGTATCGATCCAGCTGCAGTTTTTTCTCTCCTGAAGCTCCGACGACATAGATCGCTTCCAGCAGCATGGTGCCCGGTTTCAGTGCCTTGTTTTTTAACAGAGCTACCGAGGTATTGCCCATTTCACTGGTGAGCAGCATGTCCATGCTTTCACGAACCATGGGGTGCTCCCAGGTGAGGAAGTGCATGTCTTCCCGGGAAAGGGCCATATCCCGATCAAAGGTGACGGTAATACCGTCAGCCGGAAGGCCCGGGAAGGAGGTCACCATATGGCTGCCCGGACGCACAACAAGACAATGTTTGGAATGATCTTCTGACTCGACGCCAAATCCTTCAAACAGCTTTTCCATATAGCGCTTGAGCTGCCTGGGTTCTTCCTGTGCTTCGATGTCGTTAATCAGATCTTCACTGGAGAGGGTGCCACGGGAGTTGATTTCCAGCAGGCGATCCCGACCATTGTGAAGGTGTTTATTCATTTTTGTATTGAGATCTGCGGTTTCTTCGATCAATGGTTGAATGTCTGCCAGTGTCGTTTTCTTTTCAGGCGCCAGCGCTTCAGTGAATGCTTCACCCAACTTTTCAAAGACCATGCTGCCAGACGGGCAAGTATCGGCGAAGGCATTGAGGCCCTGATCATACCAGTGAAACATTAATTCCTGTCCGGTGCCCTCTATAAAGGGAACATGGATTTTGATGGTCTCAGTCTGGCCAATGCGATCGAGCCGTCCAATACGCTGTTCCAGCAGATCCGGGTGAGCAGGCAGATCAAAGAGCACCAGGTGGTGGGCAAACTGGAAATTGCGACCTTCACTGCCAATTTCGGAGCAGACCAGAACCTGGGCACCGTATTCCTCATCAGCAAACCATGCAGCCGCTCGATCCCGCTCTACGATAGTCATGTTCTCGTGGAACACTGCCGTGGGTATACCAGACAGAATTCTGAGAGCGTCCTCGAGATCCAGAGCGGTATTGGCATTGGCACAGATCACCAGCACTTTCTGTTTTTTAAGCAGCTTCAGCAGGTTAATCAGCCAGTCGATGCGTGGGTCTACCTTCCACCAGGGGTCCATATCATCAACACAGATATGGGATTGGTAAGCCAGTTCGGGGTAGAGCGAACCACGGGCTTCGGTTTCTTCTTCCTGGGCAATCTGATAAAGCTCGGGCAGCTTCTGGGCGTACCCCTGAACAACACGGCCGGGGAATCCTCCCACCGCTGCACGGGTATTTCTGAACAGAACCCGGCCAGTACCATGGCGGTCCAGGAGGGTTTTTAGTAGCTGTTCGCGGGCCGTTTCTTTTTGTTCAGAAGAGCCATTATTGATCAGGTCGATCAGAGGCTGACAATCGTGACCCAGGAAACCGGTCAGGTGCTGACAGGCGACTTCCGGCAGGTGGTTATTTTCCAGCAGCTCCTGAACCGCTTCGGCCACAGGCTCATAGTTTTTTTCCTCTTCCTGATAGGTCACCAGATCGTGGAAACGATCAGGGTCCAGCAGACGGAGCCGGGCAAAGTGACTTTCGGGTCCCATCTGTTCAGGTGTTGCTGTCAACAGCAGCAGGCCGGGAATTTGTGACGACAATGTTTCCACAACCTGATATTCACGGCTGGGGTTTTCTTCTGACCAGACCAGATGGTGAGCTTCGTCGACGATCAATAGATCCCAGTCGACCTCAAGAGCTTGCTGAAAACGATGTTCGGACTGGCTCAGGAAGTCCAGGCTGCAGAGAATCAGTTGCCCTGTGTTGAACGGGTTTTCATCTTCAATCGCACGGCAACGCTCTTCATCAAACAGTCCGAAGTGCAGATTGAAACGACGCAGCATTTCCACTAGCCACTGATGCTGAAGTGTTTCCGGTACCAGAATCAATACCCGACTGGCTCGTTCAGTGATCAGTTGCTGATGCAGGATGAGACCGGCTTCAATGGTTTTACCCATGCCGACTTCGTCAGCCAGCATCACTCTGGGAGCATGACGTCCAGACACTTCACGCGCTATATGCAGCTGATGAGGTATCAGGCTGGTACGGGCACCGAGCAGCCCTCTCACAGGAGAGCTGAGTAGTCGACAATTGTTCAACAGAGTTTTGTATCGCAGGGAAAAGTTGCTGTTTTGGTCTATTTGACCCGCCAGCATTCTGTCCTGCGGCTTGTTGAAATGAATAAAGTTGCCCAGTTCCGATTCGGGAAGCTCTTTGGGCTTACCGTCGGGAAGAACGCCTCTATACAGTAGCAGACCATTCTCTTCGATGACTTCTGTCACCGTCATGGTCCAGCCCTCGTGACTTTCTATCTTGTCACCAGGATTAAATTGTACCCTTGATAGCGGGCAGTTATTAATGGAGTAGAGCCGGGTTTCACCGGTGGTGGGGAACAATAGGGTTACCATGCGACTATCGAAAGTCAGAACGGTACCCAGCCCTTGTTCAGTTTCGGTGTCACTGATCCAGCGCTGTCCAGGAACGAAGCTCGTCATGTCGTGACTACATACCTTGCCAGACAAAAAGGCCGATATATTAGCGGAATTCGCTGTATTAGCAACCAGTACAAGTGCTACTTGGCGGGTTGCTTCACTAGTGTCTTGGTCTGATTATGGGAAAAATGACCTTTAGAACCGCTGTTTTTGGTAAAAAAAAGGGTTTCTCTATCAGGAATGAAAGAAAGACTTTTTTTCACAAAGAGCTATTTTAAAGCTGAATCTGAAGTGAGTCAGAGGGAAATGGATGATTGTTTTTACCCATGCTCTTTATTCCTGATTCGTTCTAAATGGGAGGGGATAAAAAAGGGTTTGTGGCAGAGCGGATCAGGGCTTTCCGCTCTTGGTTATCGGATATTGGCAGGCCAGCTCAGGCCGAAGTCTGATCCTCATTTGGGTCATTGTCTTGCTCAGCAGTCTGGCCTATCTCGAGCACCAGGTCCGGTTTGCCTTTAAAGGCTTTGGCGAAGGCTTCCTTGTTTTTGGCGAACATCAGGCCGATCTCTTCTGCCAGTTGCTCATCAATTTCAAAGTGATCTTCCAGCAGGCTGGTGATATTCCCGGCCAGTTCCAACATGCGATCGTATTCTTCAGCGGCTTTTTTATCTGTAAACATGCTTCCGTCCCGGTCAACTCGCCACATGGGGGTAATAGACATGGGCCTCTCCTGTCAGGTGTGGTTTAGATATAACTGTATATAAGTACAGTTAATCTGTCCAGTGAGAACCCGGTCAGGGCCAGCATGGAAACTCATTAAAGCATATTCAGGGTATCACCAAGAACTCCAACTCGATGGCTGGAGCTCAGATAACATCAGCGATGCCTGTTCTTTTTGAAAGCACCAGGCTTTTTGTGAGGCGAGGGCCGCTTCTTGTTGATAGCAGGTTTACCACGGGTGCCTCTGGTTTTCAGGCCGGTTTTGGTGTGTCTCGGATCGACTCTGCGAGTTGGTGTGTTGGGTGCGGGTGATAGCTGAACGGCAGCCGCCAGTTCGTCGATGTCAGTTTTTTCTACTTCTTCCCATTGACCCATGCGCAGGTGGTCAGGAATGATGACATTGGCAAAACGAACTCGTTTCAAGCGGCTTACTGTCAAATCCTGTGATTCCCAGAGTCTGCGCACTTCACGGTTACGGCCTTCCAGAAGGCAGACATGAAACCAGCGGTTGATACCCGAACCGCCTGAGTCAACAATATCGGTGAAACGGGCAGGGCCATCTTCCAGCTCGACGCCATCGAAGAGGTTTTTAACTTTCTGCTCTGTTGTATTACCCATCACTCGAACAGCGTATTCACGTTCAACCTGGTAAGAAGGGTGCATCAAGCGACTGGCCAACTCACCATCGGTGGTGAACAGCATCAGTCCGGAAGTATTGATATCCAGACGGCCAATGGCAATCCAGCGTTCGCCCTGAAGTCTGGGCAGTTTGTCAAAAACGGTCGGGCGGCCTTCCGGGTCGTGGCGGCTGCAAATCTCGCCTTCCGGCTTGTTGTAGGCGATGACACGACGGATTCCGGAAGCATAGGTTTCCAGTTTGACCGGGCGGCCGTCGACAGCAATCTTGTCTTCAGCTGAGGCTCGGTCGCCGAGGCTGGCCTGTTCTCCGTTGACGGAGATTCGACCTTCGCTGATCCAGCGTTCCATCTCACGGCGCGAGCCCAGGCCGGCGCCCGCCAGGATTTTTTGCAATTTCTCACCCTGGGGAGGAGTGGTTTCAGTTGTCATGGTATTTACGGCTATGCCGCTCTGTTTCTCAATCAAAGGGGCCAAAGTATAGCGATTCAGGATAGGTTAAGACAGCGTGGATTTCCGTGGCTGTTCCATCGGGTCATCATGCATTGCTCAGGGGTTAGTTATTTCGTTTGATATTTCCACGGGTGTTTCTGCTTCGGAAGCAGGCTCTTCTTCAAAGGATGGATTTGTCGCCTGGTGTGCGACTTGATCCTCTTCAGCGAAAAGTCCTACCGACGAATCCGATATATGGGTGTCCTGTTCAGCCTCCTGCTCAACCAACGGTTGTTCAGGTTCTGGTTCATCGATGTTCTTTTTACGGATCAGATCGTCAAAGTTATCTGGCAGATCAGCTTCCAGTTCATCCAGTTCGGCAAATAGCTCATCAGAGGATTGCTCTTCCACCTCAGTGTCCTCCTGAACTTCAGAGTCCTCTGTCGCTGATCTGCTCTGATCGTTATCTTCTGCCAGTTCCCGGGCTGCTTCTTCCAGATTACGAATCTCGGACAGGGGGGGCAGTTCATTGAGATTTTCCAGATTAAAATAATCCAGAAATTGGCGGGTAGTGGCAAACATGGCCGGACGCCCCGGGACATCCCGGTGACCTACCACCCGAACCCATTCGCGGTCCTGAAGGGTTCGTATAATGTTGCTGCTGACGGCCACCCCGCGAATGTCTTCGATTTCCCCCCGGGTGATGGGCTGCCGGTAGGCGATCAGGGCCAGGGTTTCCAGCAGTGCTCGTGTATAGCGCTGTGGTTTTTCTTCCCAGAGTCTGCCAACCCAGGGTGACAATTCCTGTCTGACCTGGAAGCGGTATCCCGATGCCACTTTTTTGAGTTCAAAGCCCCGTCCTTCACAGGCTTCAGAGATAGCTACCAGAGCCTCACGAATCTGGTTGTCATCCGGGCGCTCTTCCTCAGAGTAAAGGTCTTCGGGGAACAGTGCGGCCAGCTTTTCTTCAGTCAGGGGTTTCTGGCTGGCCAGCAGGGCTCCTTCCAGGATACGTTGCAGTTGTTCTGTTTCCATCAGTCAATCCGAGCCTTTACGTGAATAGGGCCAAAAGGTTCATTCTGAATGAGTTCGATCAGGGATTCCTTGATGAGTTCCATCACCGCCATAAAAGTAACGACAACGCCGAGTTTGCCTTCCTCAAGCCGGAACAGGGCAACAAAGGGAGTGAAACGCTCAGAGGTCAGCATGGAGAGAACTTCACTCATCCGTTCACGGGTGGACAGGGCTTCCTGTTCAACCTGGTGACTGACGTACATTTCTGAGCGGCGGAGTATTTCTCCCATGGCCAGCATGATCTCTTTGAGATCCACTGTCGGGTGGGGGCGTTCCTTTTCCAGGTCGGGTGGGGCCGCACTGGCTTCATGCAGATCCCGGGTCATTCTTGGCATTTGATCAATATCTTCTGCGGCTTTCTTGAAGCGCTCATATTCCTGCAGTCGACGAATCAGCTCGGCACGAGGATCTTCTTCCTCGTCTTCGTCCTCAGAGACCCGGGGCAGCAGCATTCGTGATTTGATTT
This sequence comes from Endozoicomonas sp. ALC020, assembly GCF_049275935.1. NCBI lineage: Bacteria > Pseudomonadati > Pseudomonadota > Gammaproteobacteria > Oceanospirillales > Endozoicomonadaceae > Endozoicomonas > Endozoicomonas sp. ALC020. Next base: position 6,339,962 of record NZ_CP184830.1, on the reverse strand, counting down.
CGGCCAGTGTCGCGGCCATGACAAGGTATTCAGCTGCCAGCTCAAATTGTCCTGATTCCATCAATTCTACATACTGCATGTATTGCTCTGTAATGACTGCCACCTGAATGTTCAGGATGTCCATGTTGTTGCGCTTGATCAGGTAGAGCAGCAGGTCAAGAGGCCCTTCAAAGGCTTCCAGAAAAACTTGCAGGGCATCCGGTGGGATGTAAAGGTCGTCAGGCAACTTGGCCATGGGCTGACCCATAACCCGTATCTGGTGTTCAATGAGTTCAGGCTCAGAGTCCGATTGAGCTGGCGTTGTCAGCTCTTCAGGGGGTTGTTCTCCGGGCTCAGCCACGGTTTCCGTGGAGGTCATTGATGCTTCACCCTGTTTCGAATCCTCTAACTGAAAAAAAGCAGTTTGACCGACAAACGGTAAAACTGCTTTTTATGATGATCAGGCTCGAAGAACCTGACCTGTAGTTTGTAATAGCTGATACTTCACTGAAACACAGTGTTCAACGATAGTCCAGTCCTATGGCTTCCCGAACCTCCCTGAGGGTGTCCTGGGCTTCGTCCCGGGTCTTTTCGGTCCCTTCGGCGATGATACTTTTTACGACATCGGGATTGTTTTCCAGTTCCCTGGCTTCTGAACGAATGGGCTCCAGTTCAGCCTGTACCGCTTCGATCAGGGGCTTTTTGCAGTCAAGGCAGCCGATACCTGCTGAGCGACAGCCTTCCTGAACCCAGTCTCTGCGTTGTTGATCTGAATAGACCTGATGCAGTTGCCAGACCGGACATTTTTCCGGCTCGCCCGGATCATTCCTGCGAATGCGAGCCGGGTCTGTAGGCATCTTTTTCAGTTTTGACGCAATACTGTCCTGGTCTTCCCTGAGGCCGATGGTATTGCCGCAGGACTTGGACATTTTCTGACCATCCAGACCCGGCATGCGGGGCTGTTCAGTCAGCAAAGCCTGAGGTTCCGGCAAGATAACCTTACCTGTCCCTTCCAGATAGCCAAACAGTCTTTCCTGGTCGCCCAGGGTGATATTGCTCTGTTCTTTGAGCAGCGCCTTGGCCGTGGCAAGAGCTTCGTCATCCCCGTGTTCAAGGTAGGCGCGACGGAGCTTGCGGTAGAGGTTGGCAGTTTTTCTGCCCATTTTGCCGATAGCGGCCTCGGCATTATCCTCAAAGCCGGGCTCCCGACCATAAAGGTGGTTAAAGCGTCTGGCGATTTCCCGGGTAATCTCCACGTGGGCTTCCTGGTCAGCACCGACAGGAACCAGACCTGCACGGTAGGCAAGGATATCGGCGCTTTGCAGGAGTGGATAGCCAAGAAAGCCGAAGGTAGAGAGATCCCTTTCCTTCAGTTTTTCCTGCTGATCCTTGTAGCTGGGCACTCTTTCCAGCCAAGAGAGCGGGGTAATCATGGAGAGCAGCAGATTCAGTTCTGCATGCTCCGGAACTCTGGATTGTATGAACAGGGTGGCCGAACCGGGATTGATGCCAGTCGCCAGCCAGTCAATGACCATGTCCCAGACTGAATCTTCGAGTTTTTCCGGCTCTTCATAGTGAGTGGTCAGCGCGTGCCAGTCAGCTACGAAGAAAAAACATTCATACTCATGTTGCAGCCGAAGCCAGTTTTTTAATACCCCATGATAATGGCCAAGATGTAATCGGCCAGTAGGTCGCATGCCAGATAGAACACGCGACTGTGAGTCTACAGCGCTCAAGAGGCTCTCCCGTTAGAATCCTGAGTGAACAGGGTACGACAGTTTGCACGACGGTAAAAGCGTGTTTTTGCCAGCAGTGAATAAATCAGCCATGGTGACTGAAACAAATTTTTGTCGCCCCCGAAGATGAAAAATGTTTCACAGTAAAAAAAATCTGTCATGAAGTCGGATTTCTCTAGCAGCCTGTCGGACTTAAGCGTCCGTAGCGAGGATTGCAAGAAATTGAGGATAAAAATCTCTGTTTCTGAGGAGAATAGCGAGCTATTTGACGAAGAAACAGGGATTTTTAGACCAATTTGCTGCCGCCGCACGACTGCATGGATGCAGGAGCTAGAGCAACGCAGGAGCAGTTGCCGCGTAGGACAGTCTTAAGTCCGACAGGCTGCTAGCAACAGATTAGTGCATTGGATCGGATTCAGTTGAGAAACGGTTCCGGATTGCCTTTACCTTTGCGTAGGACTTCAGGCGTTTCTGCCAGCAAACTGATCACGGTGGTTGGTTCCATACCTCGATAACCTCCATCAATGACTAGGTCCAGCTGGTTTTCAAGTGTTTCACGAATGTCGTATGGGTCCAGCATGGGTTCATTGTCACCTGGCAACTGCAGAGTACTGCTCATTAAGGGCGCGTCCAGTTCATTGAGCAGGGCGCTTACAATACTGCACTCTGGTACTCGTAAACCCAGGGTTTTTCTCTTGGGATGCATCAGGCGGCGAGGCACTTCACGGGTGCCTTTGAGAATGAAAGTGTAAGGGCCGGGTGTATGGTGTTTCAGTAGACGGTATTGAACATTGTCGACCTGAGCGTAGGTGGCCAGTTCAGAGAGATCTCTGCACACCAGTGTGAAGTTATGCTTTTCGTCCAATCGACGAATCTGGCGAATGCGCTCAACCGCTTTCTTGTCACCGATCAGGCAGCCCAGGGCATAGGCTGAGTCAGTAGGGTAGGCAATCACCCCTCCAGCCCTCAGAATTTCTGCGGCCTGGCGAATCAGACGAAGCTGTGGCGTCTCGGGGTGGATCTGGAAAAACTGACTCATGGCTGTTGTATACATGGAACCTGCACCTATTGAACCGTCTTTTGGATACTGTGTTCAAAGGGATGTCGACAGGTTGCCATTCTCTTGCAGTAAAATTGGAGTGCGCATCATACCACCGAAGCAAGCCGGTGCAACGTTTGCGTTCAATTCGGGACGATACTAAGGGCTTTGGTTTAGTGATAAGGTTTCACGATCCTCAGTAAGCTGCGCAAGGGTTATGAGGAAGAAAAGTATAGATTTATGGGTATAAAATGATTTTTGTTTTCAGAAGAGTAGTAATAAGTACTTTCAGTATTAATGAGCTTTTTATCAAAATCGGTGTTTTTAAAAGAGTATGCAGAATCTTTTCTGCGGTCAGTGATGCGAAACTGGTGACGCCCTTTGTTTAATAGTTGCAACTCGTAAATAACGCCTTCCTTGCTATCAAATATTAAATTGGTATGTCTTTTTTTATTGCCCGGAAAAGTTTGTTTAACAGGAATGCTTTTTTCAGCAAGATATTTTTCAGCAAAATCAAAAAATTGCCAGTGTCTCTCATCCGTTCAACAATGCCACCAACAATAAATGTCTGTCTATCTTTAACGGGTGCGAACTGGGTTATTTTCGCAAGCATGAAGTCAAAAGAGGGCTTGCACATATCGTTTTGCAAAAAATGAGTCATTATGGCCGTTTGCGTTTTTTGATCCCAGAAGACTTCAGTATGACAATCATTAACACATGTTGTCGTTAAAAATCTTGGTTGCCCGGGCTTTGAAAGTGATGTCAATGCAGTTTGAAACATGGCTACATGCATACAAGTGTGTTCGTATTCATTTGCTGATACTGACAAGCGGGCAATGGGTAAAGAGTCGACAATGACACCGTCAATAATGTTTTCATCAAGCCGGTGGCTTTTCAATAGAGTGGGGGTCATTCTATTGCTTCCTGAATATTTGAAGGGCAGTAAACAGTGAAGAGGGATTATTTTTTTAATTTCTCTATCAGATGTGATTTTAAATTCAGTGAATAAATGGTCTTCATCAGTTGAGGGTTCAATCAGTAGCTAGCTATGGCGGAGTTGATATTAAATATTGCAATCTTCTAAAACATTAATAACTCTTGGGTTGAAACAAGTGGGTGTCTCTACCTCTTTTAGTTTTAACTGCTCAGAAGTCAGCTTTGAGATTTCTTCGTTTTCTGAGGGATATTGCCTGGTTGATAAAGTATTAGTAAAATATTGAGCATCCATGCTAGGTAACCTCTTCCTGAACTAATTATTATGGCAGAAAATATTAGAAATAGTTCATAACACATATGTTACTCTTTCTTACTTTTTCATAAGTACCGACATATGTGGCTTTTGTGGGATTAAAAAGAAGAAACATGAAAATAGCCTTTTTCCTCGGTTTGTATAAGCTTGAATTTTGAGAGTACTGGGCTGAACTGTGTTTTGATATCGTTATATCTTGGATGAGAATACTCTAATTCAGAATTATTAGTTTCAATCATTCCAATTTTTTTGATATAAAACTGTCTCGCACTGCCCTCAGGGTTAAGTTTAACAGTTGTAATATTTCTTTTAATTGCAACATCAATGGCGCAGCGCATAAGAAATTGACCAGCTCCACGACCTTTATATTCATCCTGAGTAGCCAGCATTTTCACAAACAAAGATTTTTTGTTATCTTGCATAGATATAAAAGCTATAAGATTAGATGTTTGAGAATCTAATAACTCAATAATGACCAAATTGCATGCCCTATCAGAAAGCCTTTTGTTAGAAAGTTTTTCGAATTCTTCTTTCATCTCTTCTATTGGGTCAATGGGAGTAATTTCTTTTAGAGAAGAAAAATACATTGGTAAATATGGGAGGTCTGAGCAATTACATATCACTTTAACCTTGAAGCCCATAAAAGCTGAAGCTTCTTTTAAAGTAGGAGAAATACTAATCTTAGGCTTATTCTGAACGCTTGCTGAATCTATCATTCCATGAATCATAGGAAGACTCCTTTTTAAATACAGAAATTAGACATTCCTAAACCTTGGTAGTTCAATTTTGCCGTAGTGTGTTTCCGAGAGTGCCACATAACCCAGGGATAGAACTCACACGGACATACAGGTTCCGGTAATTCTTGACCAGCGCCATGAAATTGAGTTGCGCGTTGGGGTATTCTGAAACAGATGGCCTGCACGTGTCTTCATTGAGTGCCGAAACAATCTGTATCACGGCCAGGAAAAAAGCAACAAAAATACCCAGCCCATAATAATAGTTGGCCGTTTTTTTAAGGGGCGTTGACGGTGTGCTCATGGTTAACCTATTGCATTATAACCAGGCGCTAGCTTACCGAAAAACACCGAACCGTTCATCCGCACAACCACCTGCCCTCCAGCGGTTGCAAAAGATAGTCTTCGGTCGTGTACCCGCTACTGTCCAGGGGATGGCTGACCTTGTTCAGTATCGATACGGGTTCGACGAGCTCCGGCCACTAATGAAGCGTTGCCCGGCAGGCCAATAAAGATTATTCAGCCCTTAGTCACTCAAATATATGGATTTTCCCCGAAAATGGAGCACTCGGCTACCAGGGCCAAGTTCTGACGGCAGACTGACTTTTCCGATGTTTTACTTTTGCAGTAGCCTGTGGAATGTGTGAATGAGTTAAAAAAATGTTAATTGCAGTTAAGAAAATTTGAACTTTTATTACTATGCAGGTTCTAAGTCACATGGTGAAATGTTGATTCTTTTGACAATCGATAGTAGTTAGTGACTTTGGAGAAATAAAACATGGATGTAACAAGAAACAGTAACAGTATTGCAGGTTCACTCTTACCAGAACCTAAGCGAACTCGAATGAAAGGAGGGTCTTCTTGTGTCAGTGCAGGAAGATCTACCACAATAGTACCCGAAAAAAAACAAGATATTTACATGGATGTCAGTGCCTTTCGCGATAATGCATTTAATGTGGAACGTGTGAAAGTTAATGATAGGGAGTGCTCAATTTGTACTGATCCCATTAAATGGTCGAGGTTATTGCAAACCCCCTGTGATCATCTTTTTCACCTGAGGTGCTTTAATGAGTGGCTGAAAACCAGTCTGGCAGACGGTCGGGTTGAAAACTGCCCTTCGTGCCCGGAAGAATTTAATGGCCTGGGCGAAAAGCTGAACGAATTTGAAAAACTGTTGAATGAGTTTGGTGATTGCAATTCTTTAGCTGTTGCAAATAGGGCGATTTACGATCGGAGTATAAAGGAAACACTTAAAGCAGAAGTAAGTTATGAAACCTTAATTCATTATATCCAGCTTTGCAGGTATAACAGCCAGGAAACAAGTGTATCAGAGGCTGTCAATGTTTTAGGAAAAACAATGCTTCCAGTGACAGTATCCAGTGTTGCTCACAAATCCTGGATCAACTCAGCCAGCCTTGGCCCTGATGGCCGCCATATGATCACCGCCAGTGACGATGGAACGGCGAAAATCCACGGTGTGAAGGCCGACCAATCATGGGCGCAAGAAGCCATCATTGTTCATGATGATGTTGTCAACTCAGCCAGCTTCAGCCCTGATGGCAGCTATGTATTAACTGCTAGCATGGATCATACGGCGAAAATCTATGGCCAGAAGGATGATGAATTATGGGTAGAAGAATTCGTCATTACCCATGGTGATGGTGTCAACTCGGCCAGCTTCAGCCCCAATGGCTGCCATCTAGTCACCGCCAGTATGGATCATACTGCGAGAATCTATGGCCAGAAGGATGACAAATCATGGGTAGAAGAAGCCATCATTGCTCATGACGATGTTGTCAACTCAGCCACCTTCAGTCCCGACAGTTGCCATGTACTGACCGTTGGTAAGGATCATACGGCAAAAATCTATGGGCGAGCGGACGATGGATCATGGGAGCCAAAAATGTTCATTAACCATAATGATTCGATCAGTTCAGCCACCTTTAGTACTGATGGACGCCATGTGGTCAGTGTCGGTAACGATAATACGGTGAAAATCCATGGTCTGCAGGCGGATAAATCATGGAAAACAGAAATCGTCATTGTCCATGATAACTCTGTCAACTCTGCCAGCTTAAGCCCGGATGGCCGCTATCTGGTGACAGCTGGTGATGATCATAAGGCAAGAATCTATGGCCGGGAAGACGATGGAACATGGAAAATAAAAGCGATCATTTCCCACGAAAAAAGTGTTATCTCAGCCGTCTTTAGCCCAGATAGTAGCCGTGTGGCGACCGTTGGTAGAGATGACAAGGTGCAAATCACTGGTAAGAGGACCGATGGATCATGGTGGAAAGAAACGACCATTCATCATAATAATTCGATCAGATCAGCCACCTTCAATGCCGATGGCGATCATTTGCTGACTGCCAGTTTTGATCGCAGAGCTCAAATCATTGGTCGGAAGGCTGACGGATCATGGCAACGAAAAGCCACCGTTTCCCATTCTGAAAAGATCTTATCGGCCAGCTTTAGCAACGATAGTCGCCATGTGGTGACCAGAAGTTCCGGTCACTTAGCAAAAGTTACCGAACTATGGAGGGATGGTTAATTGAGCAAGGGAGCGTGAGAATCAGTGTTTTCTGGCACTCAGGCATTAGTAAATTATCTACCAGTTCTCCCAGACGGGCAGAGCACCCTTGGGAAGTTCTGGCGCTCTGCCCAGTTCTACCCAAGGTTTGGCGGGGGTATGAAAGTCACTGGCTCTTGAGGCTCTGAGTTCAAAGTCCTGGCAAAGGCTTGCCAGTGCTTCCCGCTGTCCGGGAGGTTGTTGGCAGCCACTGACTTCCAGGGCATGGCCGCCAGCCAGTTTGAAGTCTTTGACCAGAGCTCTGAGCTTGGTGCGGGTCATTTTGTATTTTCCGGGGTGAGCTAACACAGCCGTACCATTCAGGGCTCTGATCCAGGCTACGGCCTGACCCATGGGAGGCCAGAAGGCCTTCAAGTTGCCTATTTTCTGGTGCGACAGATGCCTGTCAAAAGCTGCTTGCATCTCTTTGACGTAGCCTTTTTCAATCAGCCATTGGGCGAAATGAGGTCGGCCTGTCTGGATATTTTCTCTGGATAAAACAAAGCCGTCAGGCGATTGTTTCTGCCGGTTCAATGCCAGATCAATGACTTCATTCATCAAAGTGTCAGCGCTGATCTTCAGTTTCAGTTGTTTCATCAGACGGCTGGCGATCATCAGAGATCGTTGCTTTCTGGCGGAGCACTGGTGATGGATGATTCGTTCAAGATCCGGGTTCGACAGGGAAAAGTTAAGACCGACAATATGGATTTCCATGGCAGACCAGGTGGTTGATAATTCCGTCCCGGTGATCAGCCTGGGGCCAGAGAGTGTTTTATTGGAGAGAAACTGATGTGCAGCCACCGAATCATGGTCCGTAATAGCCAGTATATCGACACCTTTATAACGTGCTCGTTCATAAACTTCCAGTGGTCCCATGGAACCATCGGATGCGGTGGTGTGACAATGGAGGTCGACATTCAGGGTCATTGCGATACAAATAAGTAGTAACTGTCTGTACACTCTACCACCAATGGAATTGTAAAGGCTTTTAAAAAGTTGGCAGGGTGGAGTCGACCAGACATGGCAATGCAGCCGTTCCATAGTAAACTACAGGATGATTTAACGAGCTCTGAATTTGGTTAGTGAGAAACCCTGAGCGAAATATCGAAGTAAATCACAAGGTAACCCGACTGGTTTAATATGAAGCAACTGATTGATTTTATTCCACTTATTATCTTTTTTACGGTCTACAAGATGGACCCCAGAATGGTGGATGTAGCCGGATATTCCCTTGAGGTCGGAGGTGCTATCAGTGGCACTTTCTTCCTGATCATTGCCTCTGTCATTGTTTATGGTGGCAGCTTTATCAAGAACAAAACCCTTGAAAAGAGCCAGGTGATTACGCTTATGGCCGTGGTTTTATTCGGTGGCATGACCCTGGCCTTTCAGGACGAAAACTTCCTGAAATGGAAAGCGCCGATTGTAAACTGGATCTTTGCTGCCGCCTTTCTGGGCAGTCAGTTTGTTGGCCAGAAAAGCCTGGTTCAGAGAATGATGGAGCATGCCATCAGCCTGCCGGATGAGATCTGGATTCGTATGAATCTGAGCTGGGTTGTATTCTTTGCACTACTGGGTGCCGCTAACCTTTATGTGGCTTTCACCTTCCACGAGTTCTGGGTTGACTTTAAGGTGTTTGGTAGCCTGATTCTTACTTTTGTCTTTGTTGTCTTGCAGTTTCTGGTCATCTCGAGACATATACAGGCTGAGGAAAAATAAATGCTTTACGCAGTCATCAGTGAAGATGTTGACAATAGTCTGTCTCTGCGCAAGACAGCCAGACCTGCTCACCTGGAAAGGCTTGAGGTATTGAAGTCTCAGGGGCGTCTGATCCTGGCAGGCCCCTGTCCTGCTATCGACAGTAACGATCCGGGCGAAGCCGGATTCAGTGGCAGTATTGTTATTGCTGAATTTGACAGCCTCGAAGCCGCACAATCCTGGGCTGATGATGATCCCTACGTGGCCGCCGGTGTTTATCATTCTGTAAGTGTGAAGCCATTCAAGCGAGTACTGCCCTGATTTTCCTTCCGGAAGTCTGTCATTTTTATAATTAAGTTTTGCAGGATGCTGCCCTGTTCGAATAATTCTGATAACAGGGCAGCCTGGTTAAGAGAGAAAACGTGAAACAAACCTTACCCAAACTGTTTTTATCACTCACCGGTTTAGTAATGCTGGGTTCAATGGTTCAGGCTGAACCAGTACAGGCTGAAACACGTTATGTTACGGATGTCGTTTATGTGCCAATGCGGTCAGGGCCTGGTAATCAATACCGGATTTTGCACCGGGGCCTGAAAACAGGGCTGAAAATGACTGTTCTCGAAGCTGACGCCGGAGAAGGGTTCAGCAAGGTCAGAATGGCCGATGGATCAGAAGGTTATATCCCCCGTCAGTACCTGGTGGCCGAGCAGCCTGCCAGAGAGCGTTTGCCAAAAGTGCTGGCAAACGTTTCGCGGCTGAGCAAAGAAAATACGGCTCTGAAGTCTGAGCTATCTGCCACTGAGAATGAGCTGAAAAGTGTAAAAGGTTCTCTTCAGGAAACTGCAGGATTGCTGGATGACAAAACCTCTCAGTTTATTGCCCTGAGAGAAGCCACCGCCGACCCTCAGGCACTGGATCGTCGGAACAAACAATTGATGGAAGAAAATTTGCAGCTGAAAAACCGGATTGAGGTGGTTGAGGCTGAAAATAACCAGCTGATTCGCAGCAGCACTATGCGTTGGTACCTCTATGGGGGTGGTACGATAATCATAGGGATTCTGCTGGGGCTGTTCCTGCCAATGATCCGATTCCGCAAAAAGCCGGCGTCAGACTGGATTTAAATGTCGTAAATATTTGAAAAGGGCTCTGGTTGATCGTCAGAGCCTCACTTTGATCGGAGTAACATAAATCAACGGTCGTTGTGGCCGAGATTCCGTTCCGGATCTATCAGGTCACGAACTTTCTGTTTGATCTGCTTGGGCTGAGGAAAGCCGCCGTCCTGTTTTCTCTCCCAGATCTGTTCACCGTTCAGGGTGATGATAAAGATACCACCTGTTCCGGGCTTCAGTCTCACCTCCCCCAGGTCAGTACTGAACGTACTGAGCAGTTCCTGAGCTAGCCAGGCAGAGCGAAGCAGCCACTGACACTGGCTACAATATTCTATTTCTATAATGGGTTTTTCTGTCACAGTCTACTGCCTTGGAGGGGTTGGGTGAGTGATGGATTTTTTTTATTTTTTTGATTGAGCCCCTTGTTCCTGTCTGACTTGTTCAGAGGGTTCGGGAAGCTACTTCAAATCCTACCATGAGTTTATCAACCGGGCATGGTTAAAAGGCATTTTTTACTCAGCAGGCTGCTGATAGAATCAGCCCGTTAATGCAGTGAAGGAAGGGCCATGACGGTCATTGTAAATCCCGATATTGAACAATATTGCCATGACATTACCGGCGGTGAATCGTCACTTCTGAAAGAGCTGGCCCAGGCGACGGAGGACCGGACCCGCTACCCGGGAAACATGTCAGGAAGAATGGTGGGACAAACCTTGAAACTGCTGGTGGCCCTGAGCAATAGCAAAAGAGTGTTGGAAATTGGCATGTTCACCGGCTACGCGGCTTTATCCATGGCAGAAGCACTGCCAGAGGATGGGGAAATTTATTGTTGTGAGACCAACCCGCGAGCCATTGCTATTGCAGAGGAGTTCTTTGATCGATCACTTCATTCTCATAAGTTGAAAGTACTGTTTGGCAAAGCGTTGGAAACCATCCCTAGCATTGAGGGCGAGCTCGACTTTGTTTTTATTGATGCCGACAAGAAAAAGTACTTTGAATACCTGGAGCTTATACTCCCCATGCTCAAGCAGGGGGGGCTTATTGTCATTGACGATGCCCTCTGGAAAGGTGGTGTTTTGAATCCTCAGGATGAGCGGGACGAGGTGATTGCAGAGCTTAACCGTTATCTGTCTTCCAGAGAGGATCTGGATAATGTTCTCTTACCTGTCAGGCATGGTCTTCATGTGGTACGGAAGATCTGATTTTTATCATTCTTTTGCAATTCTCTTAATTCTGACCTGGGGCATTAGTCCAACTCACTATTTGCAAAGAAAGATATGTTCTAGACGATCCATTGCGTACCGGGAACTTCATCACCTATAGTTCGACTGAATCAAGACATAAGTGTTAAAGAAGAAACATTTCGGGGGAAGTCAATGGATCTGGAGACCATAAACCGTGAGCTTGCCGAGCGCTCGCCACAAGAGATAATCCGCTGGGCTCTGCAAAAGGCCGTTAAGCCGCTGGTTACCACCAACTTTGGTCCCCATGAGGCTGCCATTCTGCATATGGCTACCCGAATTCAACCTGATTTGCCGGTTATCTGGATTGATTCAGGCTACGGGACGCATGCTACGTACCGCTTCGCCCGGGGTTTAATCCAGAAGCTGGAGTTGAACATTCAGATTTATCATCCAGAGTACAGTCGTGCTTACCGCGATGCCATTATGGGCGGTGTGCCGGAGGTGGATACGCCTGCTCATGACGAATTTACCCGTCAGGTCAAACTGGAGCCTTTTGGACGGGCCATGCAGAGCTTCTCTCCGGACTATTGGTTAACGGCCATCAGGAAAGACCAGACCGCTTTTCGTCAGGGGCTAGAGGTCGTCAGTGAAACCAAAGATGGTTATTACCGGGTGGCCCCTCTGTTGAACTGGTCAGAGCTGGATGTTGAAGAGTATCTGGTCATGAACGACCTTCCTATTGAAGAAGATTATTACGACCCTACCAAAGTGATTGGTAACCGGGAGTGTGGGCTGCACACCTCGGTGTCCTGAGTCGTTAAGGGCTGGCTGCCTGATGTTTCTGACAGGCAGCCATGTTGGTGGGTTTTACTGCTCTTTGTTGGTTAGCTTGTCCAGACCACGGTTGTAGAATTCCAACCAGTCATCCAGAACCGCTTTGACATCTTCCTTGGTGACTTCATCATTATCCGATTGCTTATTGATTCCTTTACGCAGCACTTCACCCTCGAGCTTGCCCGTTTCGCCGTCTCTAAGTTGTACTTCCAAATAGAGGGCTACTATGTAATCCAGTCGGTCGGTGGCTGTTTTGATCAGTGTTCTGGCAACGGCGACGGGGAGAACGAATTGTCTGGGTCTGAGGTCCTGCATTTCTGACACAATGCCGGTAATGGCAGGCTGAATGACCAGGACGCCCGGTCCCGGCTTTTCTGCCAGCATCCCACGCTGCTTCAGACCTTCTCTGAAACCATTGTTCAGGTAGTCAGCGACTTTAGTAGCTACTTCCCGCTGGGCATCATTGGTTGCATTGTAATTCGGGAACAGATTAACGGGTTCAACATAGACCTTTTTATACTTTTTCAGATCACCACTGACCCAGCGCATGGCAGTATCGTCATCAAAAGCAGTCAGTCTTTCATAGTTTTCCAGATAGCCGCTGAAGGGTTGTTCTTCAGTATCAATTTTTTGCTGCGTTGAACAGGCTGTTAGAAACAAGGCGCTGACCAGCATAAAGGGCAGGGCAAAAAGTCGGCGAGTTTTTTTATAAGCTGTCATGGTTTGTGTCGTCGTTTGATTAAGGTATTTGCTTTAACTGAGGTAGAGTGTCTATCAATGTTTGTCTGCTGAAAAGTATGATTTACCGAGATAATCATTGCACTACAGTGTATAACGCAGTGATGAGCTGAACTGATGCCAATAATCGAGACAAGAAAGGAGGGTGGTGCGAGCTGCTGCTAAAAAAGTCCCCCTGATGCGGTTCTGAGGGGTTCCGGTGCATCCATTACTCTGGGCCAACGGTGACTCTTGTGGCAACTTTGTTCGTTCTCTTCTGTTACGACATAAAGCCGGGTAAAAGGGCCATCAGTAGCGATCAGCCCTTGTATAAACTGTTGGTTTTCCAGGAGAAACCAATGACTTTCGCCTGCTTCATCTTTTTCCATAAAGGCATCGACACTTATTTTGACGGGTTTGGGGCTAAACCGATTCCAAATACCCTTTTTAATGGATTCCAGTCTTGCCCAACCTCCTTGTGGTGTGTGACCAGGCTGACCCTCACGGCGTCCCCAGGGAACCAGAATCTGCTGGCCCTGCCGACTCAATACCGGCAAACGGGCTTTGGGATTTGGGAAAAAGGTTTTGATGGTCTGGCCATCCAACTCGAACTGAACACCGCCGCACACGTCCTGGGGCTCTCCATTACCAATTGTGAAATGCCTCTCATCCATGAAGGTGGCAAAACTTACTTTTAGCGGCCTGCTCTGGCTGTGGCCGTTTGAGAGAGTTCAGTGCTTGCTGCCGCCTTTGCAATCCGGACTGACAGGAGCCAGGCCCTTACGCTCGTACCACTCACCGGGGGTATAAGTATGAAGGGCCAGAGCATGAATGCCCCCTTGCATCTCATCAGACAGAATTTTGTAAATCAGCTGATGGCGTTTAACCGGCATCTGCTCCTCAAACGACTGGCTAACCAAAACCACTTTAAAATGAGATTCAGAGCCCGGCGGCACATTGTGCATATGGCTTTCATTGAATATTTCAAAGTGTTCAAGCTCCAGGGCAGTGGTCAGTTTGTCACTGACACGATCTTGCATAGTCATACTTCCATTTCCACCTTTTAAATCATGCTTGGACGATCAGATATATGATTTTAGATTAACAGGAAGACGCGAGGGTTGCGAAGAGAAAAGTGGATCAGAAAAATTCACTGTTCAAGGCCGTGTAGTTGATACCTGGGCGCTGTGAGCAAGATTCCTCAATAGGTTTACAGAATGATGCCTCACCGGCACAAATAACTCTAATCGATGAAGCTTCTGGTAAAGCCGAGTCCAGCCATTGCCCATAATCCTGTCTTCCGGTTGTCAGGGCATAACTGAACTGATCCATTTGTGAAAGTGCTTCCAATAGCGCTATACCGAAGTGATCGTTGCTGCTATACGCCTCGTGGATCAGATGAATTCTAAGTTGTGATGAGGACCCGGTATTGTGCAAAGCTTCACGGACATAAGCCAGTATGGGGGCCAGTGCCACTTCCTGAGCGATCAGTATCTGGTCAGGGATATCCAGCAGGCTTCCACATAGATTGATTCCGCAGGGGCTGCTGATGCTGATTTTCTGTCCTGTTTCGGCAAAGTCGTGCGCCCATGTGCTGAAAGGATCTGCCACCTTGCGCTGGACCTGGATGACCATCGTTTGATCCATTGATGGCACTGAGGCCAGATAGCACTCTTTCTTAAGCCGCAGCTCTGTATCAATACAGACATGCTGGCCGGGAAAATAGTTCATCGGATGCCTGGGGGCGAGAGTCAGAGCCACAACGGTAGGGCATAAGAACTGTTTTCCGGTAATGATGGCCTGGGTGTGGCTCCTGCTGGGCAGGGAGACAGTCATATCATTTTCAGGCAGACACTGGCAGGCAAGAAAATACCCCTCACGAACTTTTTCACTGCTCAGCCCAGCCTGGCTCCGCTCGCTGAGATGACCTGTGTCAGCTTTCATCAGGCAGGCATGACAGATACCTGAACGACAGGAGAAAGGTATTTTTTCACCCTTTGCCAGTAAGGAGTCCAGCAGGTTTTGGTTTTTATCGACCGGGTAGGCCCGGTTAGACAGTGTGATAACAGGCATGGTGGTATCTTACCTTAATGCTTTTTATTACGGAAACACCCATGTTTTTCGTGGGTGCTGTTGTATTTAAGCAATAACGAACTTGTTGTGTCCCCGTGTCCCATCAAATTATAACAAGATCTTCAAATATAGATCGCCTGACGGTAGTGTGGGAAAAATACTGTTTTATAGAGAAAAATAAAGTGCATCTGTAACGATGCAGTTTGCTCAACCAAAAAGTGTGCAAACCAAAAAATAGCTAATAGCCTATTGGTCATTAATGGCTTTATGACAAACTGAAAAGTTTAGATGTACTCAAATGAGTTGATTATCCCTGGCTTAGGGGGGGCGCGTCTGAGTGTCATAACTAATGTCACTCGTTTGACTGCTAATAACTGTTAGTCGCTAAAAGTGCTCTCGTCCACTATAGATGTAGACTAAATAACCCATAGAGTTTAAAGTAACATGAGCTACAGTCGCACTTAGTAAACCATAATGTTTAGTAAATTGTCCTCTTACGAATGAGTTGATCATTGATATCAGGACTTGTGCCATTAATGGGTTCTTGTTGGCAAGGTGTAAAAGTCCAAATGCTGTGGACTTGATGATGTTACTCATAATAAATATTTTTTTATCATGATGGTTGTTACTTAAAGTAAATGTTTTTTCATCAAACTTGGTGCTACTGTTAGTTGCCAATTCTATAGAGTAATTGATTAAAGGGAGTAACAAACCATTAAATATAGCCTCTTCAATGATAGCTCCTGTAACAGCCTCTACAAATGTTAATTTTCCATCGTATGGGTCATGTACTAATGACAGAGGGCGTAAAATGCAAAAATACAAAATTCGATACTGTGTAAAATGTATTGCACCTAATAATAATCCATAATAAATTTGCTTATCAATATTATACCTCTTTATAAAACCGACTATTTTGTAAGGCTCTTTATCTTCAGTATTCACTGAATCTGAATCTGTGAGGCTCATATTTGTTACTGCGTGTAAAGTGCTCAATTCATCCTCTGTTTTTAGGAGAGGTGCATCCGACTTTGTAAGAACGACCGTTATATTAGACTCTTTATCTTCAATAGTTACTGAATCTGTGAGGGTCATATTAATTAATGCGTGCAAAGTGCTCAATTCATCCTCATTTTTTGGGAGAGGGGCTGACTTTGCATATTGAGTTACTAGTGAGCAACATATTGCGATTATTAAAGTATATTTTTTCATTGTACTTATCTCCCTAAAAAACAAGCATAGATGCTAACAAATGATTCCAGTTTCTTCCGAGACTTCGTCCATCCACATGTCTCGCCTTCGGGAAGTGGCTGAAGCAGGCTTTATAAACTTCGATCAACATGCTCATCTGACTTAAAATTATCTGTATTTAAAGTAAACTTTTTCCATATCATTGCACTCAGGGTTTTCTATAGCGCTGCTTGAGCTATCCCTAATATTTTTATTTTGTTCTCTTTAAGAGGATCGATTTGATCGTTAATAATTAGTCAGACTGTTCTGTTGCCAAAGAGTTCAATGAATAGTAACAACTGTGTTAGGAATACTAACTGTTCGCGACCAGTAAAAATAAAAATACCAGCAGGGTGATTGAAGTGCCTACCGCTTCTCTGTTGGGATAACTGTTTATTTATTATTATCTGATTCAGAGGATATAAACTGCATGAGTGTAATATTCAATATCAATTACTGGAGTTCTGAAAGCTGTTACCTGGCACTACCTATTGCAATATGGGCACCTTCCAGAGCCATGTTGTGCCCATTGACGCAGGCATAAGGTACAAAAATAATGCCTATGACAGCCAGCCATCGAAACTTTTCCTACGATCATGTTTTTATGGCAAATAGCGCACTCTCCTAGAAAAAAATCTTCAAACAACGCATCAATTGTCATGATAAGAAAAATATGTTCAAGCTGTTTAAAAGCTAATTTTATGGTATATGCAAGCCATCCTTCAGGCTGAAAAGATAATTTTTCTTTAAATTCGAAAACTAAAGTTTCATTAGAGAAGTTCAGTTGGTTGCTTTTTATTTGTAAAGTATCAGTTTGAGTATTACATATAGAATAAGAAAAGATGTCGGACTCTATCCGTTGTATTTTTGCTACAACAAACTCTTCACTAATTGAAAAGTCAATCCCTTTGGCTCTGTTAAAATTGCTGCCTGAAGCCAGAAAATCATAGTTACCATCTAAAAAAATGACTAACTCATCGACCACTTCTTCTGACAGTACACTTAGTGGTGTTGAGGAAGAAGTATTACAATCAATATATTTGTTGCAACAAAGTTCAAGCCAATAATAGCTGTCAGAATTTAATTTAGGGAAAAAAATATCAAAGAATATTTTATCGTTTTTGCTAATTTGTGTTAACTCTCCTAAAATATGTATTTCGTCGTCTATTATGGAGGAGGTGAATATAATGCTGTTAACACCACGGCTGCGTAATGGTTTTGATATATTCTGAAGAGCACTGTTTTTTGATAAGCTCGAAAGCTCTATTTTAAAAGCAGGGGAACCATTAATTTTACGTGTTTTTATTTTAGGAATATCACTATCACCTGAGGCTGTTCTATCTTCTAAAATATCATAAATAAAATTCGCAGGTATAATTGCAAGCGAAAATCTTAAAAGCCAACGAGTTATTCTATCATCAGCTCTTCGATGTAAATAAAATTTATAGTAGTTTCTGTATCCCATTGCTAATACTGATGACAAACGAAAGATACCTCTTGGACTTATGTAATAATCCACTGGTATATAGATGTAGTAATACAATGACTCTTGAAAAGTGTGATACCAAAAATTTTGATCTTCCATAGTTACTTCATTCTCATCATGTCCTTCATAATTCGAGAAGCAAGCTGATGAGAGACATAAGATTGTGATGGATAGTAAAATTAGCCTCGTCCAAGATTCAAATTTATTCTTCAATTAAGGACCTTCATTTAATCGGACAGAATTAGAATGCTACGAATGTACCGAAGTAGATTCAAGAATGGTGTATTCGTATGTGCCAAGATTTCTTATTTCTAAAGTCCCCTGACCAGATAAAGTCAGATAGGGGATCAGAAAGGTTGCTTGATATCTATTGGTTATTTTCTTGCCTCTGCGAAAGCCGGATTCCTTGAAATTTTGATACGAGGATGAGGGCAGTGACCACAAATGAGACTCTGTTGAGCCCTGAGCCAACATACCGACTCCTGTAGCATGTTTGGAGATAAGTGACATTAACCTATTTCCTGCTTCGGCTTGATCGAAGCTACTCGCAACCTGGCCTGGTGCGGACAAAAAATCAAAACTAAGGAGAGCTGTTCCATCATTCAAAATGACAATAAAACCAATGTTTTCAATCTGGTCAACAAGGCCATCGGGATCAGCTGAAAACTGAATAACGTAAACTTTACTTATAATTCTCTCTTTGAGATTTTTATCAACTCTCAGGGTGGTTTCAGACATGGAAGTAGCCAGTTGTAAATATTGATCAACATTCTCAGGCCTGGTGTGGCCAAGAATTTGTCGAGTTTTTGTACTACCTGTACTATCTGTATAGGTGAAAGTGTTTGGCCCAATGACTTCTACGGTCGCCCAAGTCAAGGAACAGAAAGAAAATATAAAAAATAGTAAAAGATACAGTGTATTAAACATGATCTTACTCCTATAAAAATATTTTTAGTATTTTGTGGCTGCAAAGTACAACAGGTAAAGCATTCCAACATAGTCATAATCCCGCAAACTAACAAATGTTTCCAAAGGAATGCGCTGATGCGCAGCACTTGAACCAGAGGTTATGTGCTATTATAAGTGGCCAATTGGTCATCATGGATCAGCCAGAATGTTTCTGTCTGGTAGTAAATCAGGTAACAAAAGATGCTTTTCTCTAGTCTTTTTGCAAGAACATTCTTTACACTTACGCTTGGGTTTACAGTAATCAATGCTTGTGCAGATGATGATTTTGTTGATAGCACCACCGAATATAGCATTGTTATTAATGAAATATATGACGAAATTGTCGTCGCACATCGGCAAGGGGATAATTGCCACCTTATTATTTCACATACTCTTGGTCCCTCACTTAATCAACAGCCACCACAACCAAGTGCTGCAATTATCTTTCCTGAGTCTTTTTACAGTCAAAGTCCACATTTTGTTGCAGAGCTCTGGCCGCCTTCTTACTCCTCAACTCCGGATCGCTTGTTCTCTCCTTCTTTAGAGGAAGGGGTAATGGCTCTTGATGCTCTTCAGATGCTTACGCACGAGAATTTAATTCAAATGACCGCTGGGGCTGGCCAACAATCTGGTTTCGCAATCGCTCTCCCGATAGGGCCTATTGAAATTGAAATTGAAAACCGGAATCAGTTATATGTGATTGATCCAATACTTCATGATCCAATAGTCACTACTTGCGGAAGCACTGCTTCATCCAGCACTGAAAATAAACCAGCACCAGAAGAACAACCAGCTTCCGACAGAAGCGCCAACAAGGAGACCTCGCGATCAAAGCGGAAAAGAAAAGCGCCTTCTGCCAACACATTGCCTGAGACCACCCCTCGACCGCCACCTGCAGAAGAAGGACCCTCCAATGCAGCCGCTGCCTCTGAAAGCTCCGCTACGAATGAGCAGGATCACTACCAATTTCGTATCACAGGGCATATTAATCTGGGCATCGAAGTCCCACGTACATCAAGAGCAAAGAGCAACAGGAAGAGAAAAGATACGGTTGATGTTCCAGTAACAATGCTTGTCAGCACCAACACAACAGAAGGCACAGTCGAGATAGACTCTCTTTCATCCAGAAACTCAAAATATGCAATTAATATATCTCGCAAACCGTCGCAAGCCAGCTCGTCAGCCAAGGCATTACCAGATAAAAGCCTCCGGGAAGTTTGGGAGATAATACAAAGGCGGGCAATACAAAGAATCATAGGTGAGCTTGAGGGCCCACAAATTTACGGTGTAAGGCAGATAATAAATTCCTCACCACCATCAGACGCCAAAACATTACCGTGGATTCCAAAAATAAATTTACAGGTAATCGATCAAGCTGATTCCAAGGTCCCATCAGTAGATATGTACATAGAATCCAGCCCCTGACTTCACTAGGAGCCTGACCGAGAATAGCGCCCGTAGCGAGGACGGCAGAAAATTGAGGATGAAAATTCGGTTTTGTGAGGAGAATAGCGAGCTATTTGACGAACAAAAGCGGATTTTCAGACCAATTTGCTGCCACCGCAGTAGGGCAGTCTATTCTCGGTCAGGCTCCTAGGTGCGATGTTGCGATGGTGCGGTGTTGAATCAGCTATTTGATCGCTTCGATATAAGGCCAGAATCCAATAGCTCTCTCGGGTGTTGCCAGATCAGATCCTTATTTATTCAGTGAAATCCATAAATACGCATTTTTTCAAGATTGTCGGGATTTATTTTCTGTTTCAAGTTCTTCCAACAATATAAAAGTAAGCTGTATGCTTCTGCATTTTCAGAGTTACAAGTTATAGCTATCACTGCTGAATTTACTGCAGAGTTTACAGTCGATTGATTTATTCCCCTATCTTCTCTGTTTGTAAAAAATAAATAATAATAATGAATTGCATCGTTATGGTTGCCCATCAAAGAGTGAACAAATGAAAGTTCATAGTAAATTTGCAAATTTCTGAGATTTGTTGGGTGGGAAAACTTTGTTTTTACCAGGCATGTATTTAAAGTGCTCAACGCTTGTCCTAGTTTTCCCATATTTCTTAAAGCTACTGCGTGGGCATACAAAAAGAATAAATCATCTTTATGTTCTGAAAATTTACAGAGGTAATCAATATCACGCCATAAGGCTGAAAACCTTCCTTCTTTCCTTGCTCGTTCAAGCAATCTTCTCAAATGATAATGTAGAGATGTGTTGTGTTTATTATTTGTACTGATTCCAGAACTGATATTTTTTCCAATTGCCATTCTGGCGACAGAGTCTTCTCCCCTTAGGCAACCAGTTGGTAAAAGTTGTAATGAAATTTGAAAACCACAATTAGGGCAAAAGTTGCTTGCTGCATTAATTTCAAATTTACAATTATTGCATCCTACTGACCAAGCTTGACCTGTAATGATGACTGGTATCAAAGTTATAAATAAATATCGCATAACGAAATACTAACGTGAAAACTTCGATAATTTGGCAAACTTTTCTGATCTGCACATTTAAGGTAGCCAAATGATAGCTGTCAGGTGAAAAGGTGCAAGTATCATTTTCCATTTGTGAGTTCAGAGTTTCTGGTTATTGGTTTGAGAACGATCAATCAGAACTGATAATGAATACTATCTCTGTCGTTTAGATCAAGGTCTCAGAAGGCCGGACAGGTGTCTTTCAGTAAGAAGAACTTAATGACTTTTTATGTTCTCAGCAGTGGTAACAATCTCTGCTTCTGTGCAAAAATAAATCATGCTCTGGTCTCGACGTGGTCCAAGTTTTTCAGATTTGTACCCTGTCAGGCTTGAAACAGTGCAGCTGACAACTAACAGCCGACTGGGTATTATGACTCCCGATGGAAGATAAGGTAGACCTCTGAGTCGGTAACCGATTCAATTCCAAAATATCAGCCTATTGCACTTGTCGTTTTTTTCCAGTCTGCTCTGTTCTGAAGAGAAATCTGCTTTGCAATGCTGTTGTGTTTTTTACTTTTTTGCGTATTAACCGAGAGCATTATTCAGTTGTGGCTCGTGTTATCAGGTATTGTCTGTCGTTTTGTTTCGGTAATCCGTGACAAAAAGTGATAGATCCTGTTTTCAATCCATGTTTTCTGATGCAAAGCATTGATATACTGGCAGGACAAATGAGGAGGGGAAGCTCGTGGGAAACCGATAAAACTGTCGTGTTTCGAAGGGTTCTTCATTGATGTTCTGATCTATATGACAGAGGTTTCTGTTCAGATCAGAACCAAACAACAGAGCCGGGGAACCGGCCAGGGTCCTGAAGGCTGTTCTTCAGAGATCGCAATAGATTGAAGCTTGCAAATCCGGGGTCTGTTGGAGCTGTGCTTTGAGTCCGACAGGTTTCTGGACCGAACATGGGAGTTGGGGAGCGCAATGTCACTAATTCGTGAAGAGGATCTGATTGAGAGCGTAGCTGACGCTCTGCAATTTATCTCCTGTTATCATCCACTGGACTTTATTCACGCTGTTCATGATGCCTGGAAAAAAGAGCCCTCCAAGGCTGCCAAAGACGCCATGGCCCAGATTCTGATTAATTCCAGAATGTGTGCAATGGGCAAGCGACCCATTTGTCAGGATACCGGTATTGTTACGGTCTTCCTGAAGATCGGTATGAATGTCCGCTTCGAAAGTGACCGAAGTGTCGAGGATATGGTGAATGAAGGTGTTCGCCGTGCCTATACGCATCCGGAAAATGTTCTGCGTGCCTCTGTTCTGGAAGATCCGGCAGGTGCCCGCAAAAACACTAAAGACAACACACCTGCTGTCATTCACATGACTCTCGTGCCCGGAGATACTGTTGATGTCCAGGTGGCAGCCAAAGGTGGTGGTTCCGAGAACAAGTCCAAGCTCGCCATGCTTAACCCCTCTGATGATATTGTTGAGTGGGTCAGGAAAACCGTACCGACGATGGGTGCGGGCTGGTGTCCTCCGGGCATGTTGGGTATTGGTATTGGTGGAACAGCTGAAAAAGCCATGGTGCTTGCCAAGGAATCTCTGATGGACCCCATTGATATCCATGAACTCAGAGAGCGTGGACCCAGTAACCGGGTTGAAGAGCTGCGTTTGGAGATCATGGATGCTGTCAATAGTCTGGGTATTGGTGCACAGGGTCTGGGTGGTCTCACCACAGTGCTTGATATCAAGATCAAGGACTATCCTACTCATGCCGCCTCTCTGCCCGTGGCGATGATTCCAAACTGTGCTGCCACACGACATGCGCACTTTGTACTGGACGGCAATGGCCCTGTTATTCAGGAAGCTCCGAGCCTGGATGATTACCCCGAAGTCGCTCTGGATATGAGTGAAGGGGTGCGCAAGGTTAATGTTGACGATATCTCCAAAGAAGAGACCAAGAGCTGGAAGCCGGGCGACACAGTATTGCTGTCAGGAAAAATTCTGACCGGTCGTGATGCTGCCCATAAGCGCATGGTTGACATGATGTCCCGTGGCGAAGAGTTGCCTGTTGATCTGAAAGGTCGTTTTATCTACTACGTAGGACCTGTTGATCCGGTTCGTGACGAAGTGGTGGGTCCGGCAGGTCCAACCACTTCTACTCGTATGGACAAATTTACCCGTACTATGCTGGAGCAGACCGGTCTGGCTGGAATGATTGGCAAGGCTGAACGGGGTGACGCTGCGATTGAGGCGATCAAGGATAACGAATCTGTCTATCTGATTGCTGTAGGTGGAGCCGCTTACCTGGTTTCCCAGGCTGTCAAGAAAGCAGAAGTCGTTGCTTTCCCTGAACTGGGTATGGAAGCTATCTACGAGTTTGAGGTTAAGGATATGCCTGTGACCGTAGCAGTCGATCACACGGGTAATTCTGTCCACAAAACCGGACCACAAATCTGGAAACAAAAGATAGAAGAGCAGGTTCTGGATATTAAATAAGTTTCCAAGAGCCTGTATCGGGTCAGCCTCTCGGGGCTGGTCCGGCTTTATTCGCTAGTTTATTCAACTGTTACCTCTTTTTTGATGGCCTTTTTTCTCCTTTAGTGGGTTCTTGTAGCGCTCCTTCCTGCCTGATTAAATGGACATAAACACTGCCAAAATCTGGATATTCGGCGAGATATAATCAGGCTTCTATAATCAGTTTATTAGAACAGGCAGTAAGGACGCACCAATGGTTGACGATTCTGATCAGGGTCAGGAGCCCGCCTCCGGCCGGAACAATCCTGAAAATACTGAGTTTCTTTTTTTCTGGCAAAACCTTTTTGCAAGGATTAGACGCTTTGTCTCAGACAGGCAAGATGTTATCAGGATGGATTCTGATGCCAGAATCGTCCGGTCTAATCTATTGAACCTCCAGATTGAAGGTCGATTCGAGCATTTCTGGATTGCAGAGCATCCGGAGGAGGTTGTAGAAGACAATCAATGTGAGTCGATCGTTGATGATGAGCTGTTTTCAGAGTTACTGGCTATTGAAGAGGAGTGGATACGCTTGCAGCAGTTCAGGGATCAATTTCGGAAAAACACTGATTAGATGCCCCCACAGGAATATTGTTAGTCAGACTGACGCTCTGGTTAGTTCTTAATCAGTTTTATCGAATAAGCATAAAGCCCCGTACTTTGAGGACGGGGATGTAAGCTCGGCTTGCAAAGCAAGCCCCTTGTGCTGGTTTCCTATCCGTAAGGTGCTTTTAGCGATTACGCTACCTGACAGGAAAAGTAATAAAGGCATATCAACAGCCCCTGAGAGACTCGTAAAAAGGCCTGGCTGCTATTCGCACCCAGGCTTTTTATGTTTTCAGAACTCAATAAAATATAAACTCAACAGCTACCGGATTCACAGAGCCCGAATCGCTTTGAGCTGTTCATCGAGCCGTTCTCTAGCAGCCAGCGCTTCTGTCAACTTTTCGCGTTCCTTTGCAACTACTTCAGGTTTGGCGTTGTTGATGAACTTCTCGTTGGCCAGTTTGCCTTCAAAGCGCTGAACTTCTTTATTCAGTCGTTCAACTTCTCTGCTCAGACGAGCTAGTTCCTTGTCTTTGTCGATCAGGCCCGCAATAGGCACCAGAACTTCCATCTTGCCGACCAGTTGAGTCGTCGACATAGGTGCTTCCTCGTCAGAGCCCAGAAGACGAATGTCTGACAATTTCGCCAGAGACTTCAGAAAAGCGCTGTTTTCATCAAGGCGACGTTGGTCGTCAGAAGAGAGGTTGCGCAGCAGAACATTGAGTTCACGGCTGGGGCCAATATTCAGTTCAGCACGAATATTACGGATACCGGTAATGAAGCCTTTCAGCCATTCGATGTCTTGCTCGGCAGTTTCGTCCAGCTTGCTTTCGTCCAGAGTCGGGTAACTCTGCAGCATCAGGGTTTCACCTTCAACGCCAGCTTCTTGCTTGATGTTCTGCCAGATCTCTTCAGTAATAAACGGCATGAATGGGTGAGCCAGACGCATAATGGTTTCCAGAACCCGGACCAGTGTTCGACGGGTACCCCGCTTCAGGGCTTCGGAAGCATTTTCACTCCATAGAACAGGCTTGGACAGTTCCAGGTACCAGGCACAGTATTCATTCCAGATGAAGTCGTACAGATTCTGGGAAGCGTGATCCAGACGGAAGTCTGCCAGATTCTTTTCAAGCTGGGCTTCAAGACGTTGCAGCCGGGAAATAATCCACTTGTCCGCCAGAGTCAGCTCAACGTCGGTATTGCTCTGACCACAGTCTTCACCCCTGGTGTTCATCTGAACATAGTTGGCTGCATTCCAGATCTTGTTACAGAAGTTTCGGTAACCTTCCAGGCGCTTCATATCCCAGTTGATGTCACGGCCGGTGGAAGCCAGTGAATATAGGGTGTAACGCAGGGCATCCGTACCGTGCGCCGCGATACCTTCAGAGAAGGTTTTACGGGTTCGTTTTTCAATTTTTGCCGCCAGCTGTGGCTGCATCATATTGCCGGTGCGTTTTGCAACCAGATCTTCCAGGCCGATGCCGTCGATCATATCCAGCGGGTCCAGTACGTTACCTTTGGACTTGGACATCTTGTCGCCATTCTCATCTCGAATCAGACCGGTCATGTAGATATACTTGAACGGTACCTGGGGGTTGCCGTCTTCATCTTTGATGAAATGCATGGTCATCATGATCATCCTGGCAACCCAGAAGAAAATGATGTCAAAACCGGACACCAGAACATCTGTCGGGTGGAAGGTTTTCAGGCGCCCGGTGTTTTCAGGCCAGCCCAGGGTGGCAAAAGTCCAGAGGGCAGAAGAGAACCAGGTATCCAGTACGTCGTCTTCCTGTTTAAGGCTGACTTCGGCCGGGATGTTGTTTTCCTGTCGTACGTCTTCTTCACTGCGGCCTACATAAACATTGCCCTCTTCATCGTACCAGGCAGGAATGCGGTGGCCCCACCAGAGCTGGCGGGAAATACACCAGTCCTGAATGTCCTGCATCCAGGAGAAATACATGTTTTCGTATTGTTTGGGGACAAACTGAATGCGGCCATCTTTGACGGCTTCAATGGCGGGTTTTGCCATAGGCCCGGCACGGACAAACCACTGGTCCGTCAGCAGAGGTTCAATAACAACGTCAGAACGGTCACCGTAAGGCACCATCAGTTCGTGATCTTTAACTTCTTCCAGCAGCCCGGCCGCTTCAAAGTCGGCGATAATGGCCTTACGAGCAGCAAAACGCTCCATGCCACGGTATTTCTCGGGGATGGGGGCTTCCATGTCGTGATTGCTGGAACCATCAATGTTGAAAACTTCACCCTGTTCACTGATATGACCTTCCAGAGTCATGACATTAATCATGGGCAGACCGCAGCGCTTGCCGACCTCGTTATCGTTGAAGTCGTGAGCCGGAGTGATTTTTACACAACCTGTGCCTTTTTCCATGTCAGCATGTTCATCGGCAACGATAGGAATACGACGGTTGACCAGTGGCAGGATAATGTCTTTTCCGATCAGGGCCTTGTAGCGCTCGTCTGCGGCATTAACGGCAACACCTGTGTCACCCAGCATGGTTTCGGGACGGGTTGTGGCTACGACAATGTAGTTTTTGCCTTCAGCGGTTTTTTCGCCGTCAGCCAGAGGATAACGCAGGTGCCACATGTGCCCTTTGATTTCCTTGTTCAGCACTTCCAGGTCAGAGATGGCGGTATGAAGTTTGGGGTCCCAGTTGACCAGGCGCTTGCCACGATAGATCAGATCGTCTTCATAAAGGCGAACGAAGACTTCCTGAACGGCTTTGTAGAAGCCTTTATCCATGGTGAAACGTTCATTGTTCCAGTCAACAGAGGCTCCAAGACGACGCAGCTGACGGGTGATGTGACCGCCGGAATCTTCTTTCCATTCCCAGATCTTGTCGGTAAAAGCTTCACGGCCATAATCGTGACGTGTCTTGCCTTCTTCCGCCTGGACTTTACGCTCTACCACCATCTGTGTGGCAATACCGGCATGGTCAGTACCCACCTGCCAAAGAGTATTGTTGCCTTTCATGCGCTGGTAACGAATCAGGGCGTCCATAATGGAGTCCTGAAAAGCGTGACCCATGTGCAGACTGCCGGTGACATTGGGCGGTGGAATCATGATGGAGTAGGGAGAACCTTCGCCGGAGGGGGCAAAGTAGCCTTTTTCTTCCCAAGTCTGATACCAGCTGCGCTCAATCGCGTGAGGGTTAAACGTTTTTTCCATAACTACAGAGTTCTGACAGGTTCTGATCTAAACGACGCAGTATACACGGAACCGACAGTGCAGTGTTAATAGGAGAAGCCACCTGTCTGAATGATATCGGACGTTAATCCGATAGACCGTCGGGCATCTGATCGAGAAGGTGATCCAGATAGTTGTTAAGCTCACGGTTCAGCTGAGCCTCGACCCTGACCAGCTCTTCATCGATGATCTCCTGAATCAGCAGTCGGGCCTGTTTGCGTAGCCGGGTTTTCAGTTCAGACTCCGTGACACCGGGGTTAAGCAGGGGGCTTAGAATAGGCGGTTCCTGCGAGTTATTCTGTTGATAATCACCGGTGACATTCAGAACTGTGACGGTCTGTCTGGCCCCTTCATGCTCAGCAAGGTCGGTAAGAACAGGAATGTGTTGGTTGAGATGATCATTGCGGTCTATCTCTTCCTTCAGTAGGCTTTTTAATCTTTCCTGTTCATTCAGCAGACCTTTCGTTTTTTTCTGACTCATATTTTCTACCTGCTCATTTTTTTACCAGCGGATGGCTTTTTGCCAGCTAATGGCTTCAATCCCGGATTTGATGGGTTTCCGGCTGGATGCCATCCGCAACATAAGTCCTGAATTTTTCACGGAGAACCTCAACCGGGCCCGGACTCTGGTCAACAATTTCACAAGTTCGGACAAAATTTTTGTAAAAGTTCGGAATTTGGCTGGACAGATTGATCAGCAGGGTGTTGTCGTGCAACGATTCCGGTGGTTTATATCCCAGCGTGATTGGCGCTATTACTGCTTCGCTGTTGATGATCTGGTGTGGCAGAAAACTGTCCTCACGCCACTCCCAGAGCAGTCGGTCCAGAGTTTCGCACTGGATGTCATTATCCGTATGAATATGTACAGGCATACCACTCCGCCATGCCTTGTCGGTCAGTCGACAGGCGAACTTTTTAACGGCTTGGGCAGACTGCTGTTGCAGTAAATAGAAGGTAACTCGAGACATGACGTTGAGTGTAATGGGAAATGATGCTGGTTTAAAGGTCGTTAACTGTCAACGCTTGGGTTAGCTGCGCGCCGAAGGCGCGTCGGGTGGAGCCCTTAAGGACGGAGCCTACTCCACCACTTGTCAGGTAGCCTGGTTATTGGCAGGAAAGGAAGGTCTGGAGCATTTCTTTGATTTCACTGATTTCAGAGCCTTGCCGGTCAACTTTCTGTTCGAGGCCGTCAAAACGGACTTTAACCTCATGAACCTCATGTTCGAGGCCGGCAAACCGCTGATTAACTTCATGTCTGAATTGACTGTGTTCTTTTTCTTGCTGGTCAAACCTTTGGTGCATTTCACCACGGGTCTGACCCAAACCATCAACTACGTCAGTCAAGGTGTTGCGAATATGATTAATCTCTGTCGGCTGAGGCTTTGCTCTTGTATTCACTGGCATAACTCCAATCAATATGAGTGAATGACACAGATTAGCAGAGATTTACGGCAAGACACCTGACAGCAGCTTCACGAATGTTGCGTTGATGATTTTCGGAAACAGGGGTTGTGAGCCTCCAAAGATCCACAACCCTGAGAATATTACAGCTGGTTCAGCAGATATTGAATCAGCATGGGTACAGGGCGACCGGTAGCGCCTTTGGCTTTACCGGAGTTCCATCCCGTTCCGGCGATGTCCAGATGAGCCCACGGGTAGCTTTCTGTAAAGCGCGCCAGGAAGCAGGCCGCAGTGATGGTGCCAGCCGCACGGCCACCGATGTTGGCCATATCAGCAAAGTTGGAATCCAGCTGGGCCTGATACTCTTCACCCATTGGCAGCTGCCAGGCCAGATCGGAAGCGTCTTTGGAAGCTTTCAGCAGTGCTTCGGTCAGCTCATCATTGTTGCTCAGAAGACCGGTGGTGTGGTGACCCAGTGCAATGACACAGGCACCTGTGAGAGTGGCAACATCGATCACTGCTTTTGGCTTGTAACGCTCGGCGTAAGTCAGAGCATCGCAGAGTACCAGTCGGCCTTCGGCGTCAGTATTAAGGATTTCAATGGTCTGGCCCGACATTGAAGTGACGATGTCTCCCGGACGGGTAGCGTTGCCACTGGGCATATTCTCGGCGGCGGCAACCATGCCTACAACGTTGATGGGCAGGTTCAATGCCAGAATGGTCTGCATGGCGCCAAAAATGCTGGCTGCACCACACATGTCGAATTTCATCTCGTCCATGGCTGCACCGGGCTTCAGGGAAATACCACCGGTATCGAAGGTAATGCCTTTGCCCAGAAGTACAACGGGCTTCTCACCGCGCTTGCCACCTTTGTAGTCCATCAGGATCAATTTGGATTCCTGGTCTGAACCCTGGCCTACGGAAAGTAGGGAGTTCATACCCAGATCGGACATCTGTTTTTCACCCAAAATCTTGGCAGTCATCCTGGCATGGGATTTTGCCAGAGCTTTAGCCTGATCTGCCAGATAAGTCGGGTGGCAGATATTGCCCGGCAGGTTGCCCAGAGTACGAGCCAGGTTACGACCTTCACCAATGGCTTGACTTTCAGCAATAGCTTGATTCAGAGATTTTGCCTGCTTGCGATCAGCCAGAAAGGTGACCTTCTTCAGTACCAGTGCATCGGCGCTTTTACTCTTGAATTCGTCGAACTGGTAGAACGCATATACAATGGCTTCTACCAGCTGACGTACTTTCCAGCTATGGTCCTTGCCGTGCACATTGATATCTTCCAGGGATACCAGGGCGTCTTTGACAGAGGTAGCTTTCAGTTCACCAGCAACGGCTCTGGCCAGTTTGATGAATTCACTTTCCTTGAGGGCGGCTTTTCCTTCGCCGGTCGCACAGAGCAGAATCCGCTCAGAGGGCAATTCCGGAACATGCTGGAGCAACAGGGTCTGACCTGCCTTGTACTTGAGGTCGCCTCGTTTAAGGATGCTGTTGATGGCACCCTTGCTGGCTTCGTTTACGGCTGTGGCTGCGGCGGTAAGCTCTTTCTTCTGCACACCCAATACCAGGCAGGCAGTTTTCTGCTTCTCTACCGCTCCGCTTTTTACGATAAATTGCATGGTTGCTCCCATAGGACACTTGTCCGGTTCTAACTCTCGGGGATGACCCGATTTCCTGTTAATCTTTCTGACAAATTCCTGATAAATACTCCTAATCGGGCTTGTGGCTCTGGTAACCAGGAGTCGGGATTTCGAGGGAACCGACGGACACCTGAGTCAGCCCTGAATGCCCCTGGGGGACACACCCTTTTTTAGCAAAAGGCACGTAAATGATGAGACTTCTTTCATCCGGGCTATAAACTCGAAGAGGTTTGTTGGATAATTGTCAGATCGGGTATTTGAACAGAGCTTGCACGAGAAGTGAATTCCCGCAAGGCTTTCAGAGATAGATTTTAGTCCGTTTATTGTATCAATGTGTCGACAACTGATTTTTCGGGCAGAAAAATCATGTTTTGATGGTCGACAAATGTTCAGGATTACTGTCTGTCTTGAAGCGTCATACTTACCGGACCTCTCGGGTAAGTGAGTTTTACTTTTATGAACTATCGGAAACAGTAACTCAAGATCATGCCTTCGATCCTTTTTCGATACCTGGCCAAAGAAATGCTCAAGGTCACATTTGCTGTGACCGGCGTTGTGCTCCTGATTATCATGAGTGGCCGTTTTGTGAACTATCTTGCGCAGGCTGCCAATGGCACGCTGAACGCCGATATCCTTTTTGCCATTATGGGCTACAGAATGCCCGAATTCCTGGTAATGATTATTCCCCTGGGGCTGTTTCTGGGCATTATCATGGCATATGGCAGGCTCTATGTAGAAAATGAAATGACGGTTATGGGGGCCTGTGGTGTCAGTCAGGGCCATCTGCTGCGCATGACCATGATTCCGGCGCTGGGCGTTATGCTAGTGGTGGCTCTTCTAAGTATTCTGGTCGCCCCCTGGGGGATAAAGAAGGTAGAAACCATTCTTCATCAGCAGGATTCCATGACTGAGTTCGACACCCTGGTACCGGGTCGTTTTCAAAAGTTTGAGGGGGCAAATCGGGTTACTTACACCGAATCGCTGACGGATGACAATCAACAGATGGAGAAGGTGTTTATTGCTCACCAGTCATCCGGGCGGGGCAGTTCAGAGATGTCTCTGGTGCTGGCAGAGCGTGGTCGTATATCTACCACAGAGGAAGCCGGTCAGCGCTATCTTATCCTGAGTGATGGTTATCGCTACGATCTGACACCCGGTGGCAAAAAAGTCAGGGTGACTCAGTATGGAACCTATGGCGTCCGAATGGAAGAGAATGCAGTCGCAGATGAAATCAGCAAAGAGCAGGCGCTGCCGACTTCTACATTGTTAGGCTCTGATAATCCCACCTATATAGCTGAGTTGCAGTGGCGTATCTCACTGCCATTATTGATTCCAATTATTGTGTTGCTGGCTGTACCGCTCTCAAAAGTGAGCCCCAGACAAGGACGCTTCGTCAAACTCTTGCCCGGTGTATTGCTCTATCTGCTGTATCTGGCGTTACTGATTTCAACCCGTGGAATGGTTGATGATGGTCGCCTTTCTCCAAAGGTCGGTGTCTGGTGGGTGCATGGGGTTTATCTGCTGCTTGGATTGGTCGTTTATTTTCAGGAGCCTTTGCGGGTCATGATTGCCAAAAGGAAAGTTGCTCATGCGTAAGCTGGACCGTTACATCGCATGGAACGTATTGGCTTCCATGGTCGTGGTGCTTTTGATTCTGGTGGCGCTGGAATCCATGTTCGCGTTTTTGGGCGAGCTGGATAATATTCGTGGCAATTATCAGATGGCGGATGCGGTCGTCTATATTTTGCTTCTCATCCCCAAGAAGATTTATGAGTTCATCCCGGTGTCAGCCTTGATTGGATGTCTTGCTGGCCTCGGCAGTATGGCCTCAAACAGCGAGCTGGTGGTCATGAGAGCCGCAGGTGTTTCGCTGTGGCGGATGGTCTGGTCTGTGATGAAGCCGGCCCTGGTGCTGATTTTCATAGGCATCGTATTGGGTGAATATGTGGCGCCCGCCACAGAGCAGATTGCTGAAAGCCGGAAGAATATCGCCCGATCCCACAATGGCGAGTATTCCGGAGAAGGGGTCTGGCATCGTGAAGGCAATGAATTTATGTATTTTAATGCCGTTGAGCCAAATGGTGTGCTCTACGGTGTGAGTCGATATGTTTTTGATGATGATATGAGACTCAAGGAGAGTTCGTTTGCCAGAAGGGCGATCTATCAACAGGACCACTGGCTGCTTGAGGATGTCACCCTTAGTCGTATGGAAGGCGATAAAGTCGTTTCAGAAACAGTGAATACAGAGCCCTGGGATACCAACCTGACAACAACGCTTTTGAAAGTGGTGGTGGTTAAGCCCGATGGCTTGTCTATATCAGGCCTGAATACTTATACCCGTTATCTGGAAGAGCAGGGACTGGATACGGGTGAATATGCGCTGGCGTTCTGGACAAAAGCACTGCAACCCTTGTCTATTTTCTCCCTGGTGCTGGTGGGAATCTCTTTTGTCTTTGGTCCTCTGCGCTCGGTCAGTATGGGGCTGAGAATCTTTTCGGGCGTGATTACCGGGGTTGTATTTATGATTGTGCAGAACCTGCTGGGGCCTTCCAGCCTGGTGTTTGGTTTTCCGCCAGTCTTCTCTGTTCTGCTGCCGGTTCTGATCTGTATTGGTATAGGGTCATTGTTGCTACACCGGGCTGCCTGATGACAGAGTGCTGTCTTATTTCGGAAGATGGCTGGCTGTATTGAGAGAGTACGAATGGTGTTAAATCCAGGTGCCTGAGGCAGTCATTGAGCTAACATAGGCTGACTGCCTGTGATTTATCCGGTCAGGACTTTTGTTTAGGAATATACAGCGTTCTGGATCGGGACAAGCGATCTTGCCAGCTGAGATGTTCCCGATCCCAGAGACACCAGAAGACTCCCAGTCCGCAGAGTAACAGGGCAGGGATAGCGGTCAGTGTGCGAATCAGACATTGGCCGATAGAGATATAACCTCCTTCCCGATCCACAATCTGAATATTCCAGGCCTGCATGCCCAGTGTCTGGCCACGACGAGTCCAGAAAAAGGCAAAGAAGCTGAAAATACTCAGAAAAAGCGCAGCGTAAAAGAAAGGTCCGCCAATGGATTGTCCGTTCTCTGTCATGGCCTTGAGTTCTTCAGCGCCATATACCTTCATCTGAATGCCCAGGTTGATAAAACCCACCAGAAACATAATGGCCAAAACCAGAAAACTGTCGTAGATCATGGCAGCCAGTCGCCGCCAAACGGGTGCGGGTTGAGCCTGCTTCTTTTGAGATGTGCCTGACATAAAAACTCCTGTAACAGGCTGCGGAGTTTATCAGTTTCTATCTTGTTGGGCAGCTTTGACATAAAGACGCCCATAAAAAGTAAGGCTGTTAATGATCCGCAGGATTGATTCTGGATGTCAGAATATGATCCTGCCACTTTCCGGCAATCTTGAGGTAAGACCGGGCTCTACCTTCTACTTCAAAGCCCAGCTTTTTGAGTAATGCAGCACTTCGATGGTTGTCAGGAATATAGTTGGCCATGATGCGATGAAGCTTTGCTTCCTGAAAGATATAGTCCATGCCCGCAGAAACAATCTCCTGCATTAATCCCTGGCCCTGGTATTTTTTCGAAATAGAGTAGCCCAGGTGACAGGCTTGAAAAGCACCATGGACGACATTGTTAAAATTACACAGGCCAATGATTTCTTTTCGGTCAGGTGTCAGTGCTGTGAGCTGGAAACCTGAACCTTCCTCGAAGCTTTTGTACTGTTCGGTGAGCTGGTGCTCACATCGTTCCAGTGTATAAAAACCTTTGCTTCGTAAAGGTTCCCAGGGGGTAAGATGATCCCGGTTAGTCAGTCTGTACTCCAGCAGCAGTCCGGCGTGTTCGGGCTCAAGCAAGGTTAATTGAGTTCTGGGTGTTTTTATATTGATCATATTTTTATGATGAGCCGGAGGGAGCCTCTGAGTCCTGCCTGTTAATCAAACAGTGAACCCTGTTGATCCGGTAAGCCACCTTCGAGATCAAGTAGCTTTTGTTTAGCCGGTTTACCGCCGGCATAACCTTGAAGTTCACCGTTGCTGGCAATAACCCGGTGGCAGGGAATCAGTATTGAAATGCCGTTTGCACCATTGGCATTGGCTACGGCTCTCAGGGCGTTCCTGTCTCCCATGGATTCTGCCAGTCCGGCATAGGTGGTGGTCTCTCCATAGGGAATATCCATAAGAGCTTGCCAAACCTGCTTTTGAAAGGCAGTGCCAACCAGAAGCAGAGGCACTGAAAAGCTATTCCGCTCTTTACGAAAATACGCTTCCAACTGCTGTCGGGTGAGTGCCATCACTTCGTTGTCCTGCTCGACATACTCTGCTTTGAGCCCATTTCTGACACGCGCGTCAACTTGCAATCTTTTCTTTCGATAGCGCCAGTCACAGAGGCAGAGCTGCTGGTCATAGGTGCCCAGCATCAGCTCACCAACGGGGGATTTGTAGTATTGGATGTTGATGGTGTTCATGGTGAAGGTTTATAACATATTTTGAGCTGAGGTTGTTTGGTTGAGGTGGAAAATATGTCACTGGCTTGCTCCTATGCTTCGCACTGGAGTATATACATCCCGATAAGCGGACCCCGAAACTCAAGACAAAGTGCTGGTTTCCAGGTCTGGAACCAAAGGGCCTGAAGGCGAGGAAACCAGGATTTTTTGGTAGCCTCCATACCATGGGAACAAGCTAAAAAACTGGGTGCATAATATTCGCCAAGAAAATTAATTCCCTGGAAGTTACTGCTAGGAGCCTGACCGAGAATAGACTGCCCTACTGCGGCGCCAGCAAATTGGTCTGTAAATCCGCTTTTGTTCGTCAAATAGCTCGCTATTCTCCTCACAAAACCGAATTTTCATCCTCAATTTTCTGCCGTCCTCGCTACGGGCGCTATTCTCGGTCAGGCTCCTAGGAGCCTTATATGGTCCGCCCCGTTTTGCAAGAGCCTGTTTTGTTAATTAGCAAACAAAGATAACTGCAATCATATATACGGCCTATTCATGAGGTCTAACCCTCTGGCCCTGATGGGTATCCGCGCAACCTGGCCTTATCAGTCCGACGGCCTCAAGGGCCAAGGCTCCTATCAGGTTTCAGGTTGCCGGTTTTTACCTGTTTGCCATCAACTGTACATGCTCATCGCAATCTGCGGGGGGGTCCCCTTTGATTAAGCTTATGCTTTACTTTGCCGCTGCCGCCTTTACCTCATTATGCAGCCTTGTAAACTTCATTTCGGGTCATGATGACCCAGACAATCCGAGCCATTTTATTAGCCAGACCAACGGCGGCAACGTTGTGATTGCTGCGCTCATTAAGTTGGCTAACCCATTTTTTACAGCGGTCATCCTTATTTTTGAGGCAGTGGAGTACCGAACGTGCGCCGTGTATCAATAATGTGCGCAGGTATTTATCACCCCGTTTACTGATGCCCAGCAGGACTGACTTACCGCCTGTGGAATGCTGTCTTGGAACTAATCCCAACCATGCGGCAAGGTGTCGACCAGATTTAAAATACGTCGCATCACCAACGGCTGCCTTCAATGCTGTGGCAGTGATGGCTCCGATACCCGGCATAGTCATCATTCGACGACATTCGTCGTCGTTTTCAGCCAGCTCCTGAATTTTCTGGTCATACTGTTGAATACGCTTGTCAAGACTGGCCAACTCTTCTGATAAACCATGTAGCAGCTCACGAGTCAGCGAATGGAGTCCATTTTCAGCATCTTCCAGAATTCGTGGAAGCTGTGCACGAACTTTACCAATACCCTGGGCAACCACAATACCTTCTTCCAATAGTGACCCCCGGATCTGGTTAACCAGGGCAGTTCTCTGATCAACCGCTTGTTGACGATAGCGGTGCAGAAGTTGCCAGGCCTGCTGCTCTGACGTTTTAACAGGTACAAAACGCATGCTGGGCCGTGAAGCTGCTTCTGCAATCGCTTCAGCATCGTTGTAGTCATTTTTGTTGGTCTTGACATAAGGCTTGACAAATTGAGGTGAAATCAGCTTGACAGTATGCCCATAGTTCTTGAATAACCGAGCCAAATAGTGAGCACCACCACAAGCTTCCATAGCGATAATGCATGGCTCCAGATTTGCCACGTACTCCAGAAGGTTCTTCCTGGACAACTTCTTTCTGATGACTTTGCTACCCTGGTCATCAACACCAAACAGGTGAAAGTTGTTCTTGCCAATATCGATACCAAGTACTGAAATAGTCATGGGTGGTTCGCTCCGGTTAATCCTGTTTAAATGGTTAACTCCATTTTGGCTCATTTGAAGCCGTTTAGGAGGGGCGGACCATCCCATTAGACCGAGAATAGCGCAACCAGACCAACAGAAGTTTTCCCAAATCTTAAAATGAGCAAAAAATATCCAATTATTAGTGGGATTTTGCTCATTTTTGCATATTTATGCCTTCTCACAGCCTCTATGCTGCCTTTTTAGCCTCTTTCAAATCTTCAAGACGGATTGACCTCGTGGAAGCCGCTTTTACAAATTTTTTGATATTATGCGCAGTGCATACCAGTGAAAATTCCGCTGAAACTTTTTCTTTGCCGCGGAGACTGAACCCTCGGAAACCAGATTCTTTTATCTGTCCAAATGGTGGCTCCGCAATAACTTTACGACGCTCATATATGGCTTTCGCACCGGCTGTCTCCATTTTCTTATTCATAGCCTGACGTGCTTTTTCAAACTTATCGGTACGGATAACCCTGCCAGCCTCTTTCTTTGAATCACTGCAATTCCGACGATAAGGGCATTCCCTGCATACCGTCTTGTTTGCCCGGTAGCTTTTTCTTTTGCTTTTGCTGGCCGGGTTCGTTACCAGCTTTTCCCCTGCCGGACAGATAAATACATCAGCTTCGGAATCATACGCAAAATCCGCTTTGACAAACTTCCTGTCAGAGCTTTCAAGGTCGTCAGCGGCAGGCTTCTCCGCCTTGTCGGTTGCGATATAGGCATCAATCTCATGTCGCTCGACTGTATGTAAGTTTGACCCTGAAAAGTAACCATTATCCATACTCCACTTATCTACAGCCGCGCCATCAGTGGCTCCTGATAATGCCCTCAGCGCCGGCTCCACTTCCTGTACATCGTTGGCGTGTTGGCTGACATGCTGGCCAACAATGATCTGGTTATCGGAATCAACTGTAATTTGAGCATTGTAGCTGTACTCACAATACCCCTTCTTGCTCATCACGCGGGCATCGTGATCTGCAAAACTGATCTGCTTTTTGTCGTCTATTGGTTTGTCTGGATTTAAAGCTTTTTCACGTTCTTCAAGTGCTTTCTTGGCCTCTTTGATTTTTTTCAGGCGCTCTTCTTTAAACTGGAGGTCTTCAGGAATGCTGTAACCATTGGTTGCTTTGTAGGCGTCATCTTCTTCCTGATCACACTGACTGGCTTTTTTGATCAGCTCATCCACTTCGGCACTGAGTTCTGCCTCTTTCGCTTTGAGCCTCCCGTAGCTCATGGCCTTGTGTTTTGAGCTGTTGGCTTTGAACTTGGAGCCGTCCAGGCTGATATGACCCAGTGATGCCATTTTGAGTTCAATGGCCAGTTTGACTGACTGTTTGAAGCAGTCATGGAAAAACGACAGATTATCCTTACGAAAGTCACCAAGAACCCTGAAATTCGGGCAGTTCATTTGTGAGATATACATGAACGCCAAGTCTTGTCGACACCGTCGCTCAATCTCACGGGAACTGAAAACACCATGGCTGTATGCGTAGATCAGAATAGCGACAATGAGCTTTGGAGGGTATGCGTGCTGACCAAGGTGGTGATATTTTTTTTCGACTTCAGACGTATTAATGTTCTGAAAAATGCTTTCATAAATAAAACAATCATGATCTTTGGGAAGCAAATCGAAAACGTTGGTTGGGAACAGCAGATGCTGATCAAACTCAACAGGACTGTCCTTAAACTTTGGTGGTGGTGACATTTGGCATAATCAGAGTTGGTTTAAGGCTTATCATAACAGATAAGCCTATTCTCGGTCAGGCTCCTAGAATGTTGAGGCTGTGTAGATGTGCAGAATTGTGTTTTAAATATATAGAGGAAATACACGCTACTGGCCCGTTGTAGAATGTTTACGGGCTTATTCGGGAGTGAATTATGATTAAAGAAGATTATTTAAAGCATATTGAAGTTGATCAGGCAAAACGTTTTGGAAAACCTTGTATAAAAGGGACCCGAATAACGGTTACAGACATACTGGAAATGCTGGCAAGTGGTATGACGCAAGCAGAAATACTTGATGAACACCCTAATCTTCTGGCTGAACATATTAAGGCTGCATTGCTCTACGCAGCCAATCAACTATCTGGTGCCGCCTGATGCTATTGTTGGATGAAACCCTTTCACCAAAACTTGTTGCCAGAATCAATGATACATACCCCGGAAGCTTGCATGTTTTGGATTCAAAGCTGGATAACTCACCTGATATTGAAATCTGGTGTTATGCAAAAAAACAGCAGTTAACCATTGTCACCAAAGACAAAGATTTTCTTCGCTATGCAATTCAGTATGGCCATCCACCAAAATTGGTTTATCTGACAACAGGAAATGCAAAACTGGCTGTTATAGAAGCCATTCTTTTAGAAAATGAAGCGATCATAAAATCATTTGCCACATTGGACAAAGAAGGTGTCTTGAAAATGGGCTAGTGATACAAAAGTTTAGCCACTACCTTACAGGTAAATTATCATGCTACATAGATTCTGCTTCAGCTCCCACTTCAGAGCGACGCATTGTAGGTCTGTCGTGCGCAGGACTGACTTTGTCATGCCACAGGTCATATCCACCTGAAGCAGAATCTTTGACTGCACTTTTTACCCCCCCATATCTTCTCTATCTTTTGGCCCGTATCCAAGCTCCTGTCTGAGAGTGCATTTGGGACTAAGAGAGTGAAAATTATAAGACCGGCCTCAACTTGCTGAATTTATTAATTACAAACAGCTCTCAATTATTTGAAGTCAGTCTTATCATGTCGTTCAGGCAACTGTTCCTCGGGTTCTCCCCAGGTTCTGTTGACCATCTTGCCGCGTTTAACTGCGGGTCGTGAAGCCATCTGTTCTGCCCAGCGTTTAACGTTTTTATAAGAGTCCACGCTCAAAAACTCTGCCGCGTTGTACAGCTGACCCAAGACCAAAGCACCGTACCAGGGCCAGATAGCGATATCGGCGATGGAGTATTCATTGCCTGCGATATAATTGTTTTTCGCC
This sequence comes from Endozoicomonas sp. ALC020, assembly GCF_049275935.1. Lineage (NCBI taxonomy): Bacteria > Pseudomonadati > Pseudomonadota > Gammaproteobacteria > Oceanospirillales > Endozoicomonadaceae > Endozoicomonas > Endozoicomonas sp. ALC020. The sequence goes on along the minus strand of NZ_CP184830.1, from coordinate 6,300,432 downwards.
AGTTGCTTATCCAGTACATCCAGCTGGCGTTTTACTTCCATGGTGTAACGATTAATCGGGTATTCAAATTTCTCGGGTGCATAGGTATAAAAATGGCCAAAGCCTCCACCTAAAAAGGGTGCACTGCCCATCTGCCAGAATAACCAGGACATGATTTCTGCACGACCCTCTTTTTGCGGCAAAAATTCGCCAAACTTTTCTGCCAGGTGAACCAGAATGGCACCGGATTCAAAAATACGAACCGGCTTCTCGCCACTGTTATCGATCAATGCCGGAATCTTCGAATTGGGGTTGATATCGACAAACCCGCTACCGAATTGCTCCCCTTCCATGATCTTGATTGGATAAGCATTATATTCGGCTTTATCAATGCCTTTCTCTAACAACTCTTCGAACATGATGGTGACTTTTACTCCGTTGGGAGTGGCTAGTGAGTAAAGCTGGAAACGATGCTCTCCCCTGGGCAGTTCTTTATCGTGTGTTTTACCAGATACCGGACGATTGATATTGGCAAATTGACCGCCGGATTCATCGTCCCAGGTCCAGACCGCCGGAGGGGTGTATTTGTCTTGTTCGCTCATGTTCTAAATCCTCAGATTAGTGGACCCATACTAGCTTTGAATGCTTTTCTTGAACAGACAGTGCAGCGGATAAGGCTATTTCACAGAGTGAGCAGGGGTTATACCGCAATTTGTCGGTTGCTGCCCGGGAATTGGAATTTTTTTTCGTTCTCATTGTCAAAAGGTAAAAATGACATTTTGATAAGGGTGCGCATATATGGATGTAACAGGCAAAAATACCAATACCATGACCGGATCTGGCCTAATTTCCAAAGCCATTGATAGTGAAGGAATAGGGAATTATAAATCGCTCTCAGTAAGATCCACTGAAGGCAACGAGAGACTCTTCAATCCTGGCAATGTTGTATCTGGCAACACCGGAGTATCTGGAACCGGATTTCAACGCATTGACAGCTCGTTTAATCTTACCGACTGTAATATCAGTCATCCCAAGCCTTGCAGCCCGAAAACCATCGGTATAGAAGGTGGGGCAGAAGACAACCACAAAGTAGCACCCGGTTCTGGCCATGGTCAGGTAAAGCAAAAAAAGTTGCTGGAATTACTTACTTCAGAAAATGTTAACGAACAATGTGTAAAAGAAGAATTAGAGAAACTTGTCCAACAATTTGATAAATTACATGTCGGTATCAGTTTAATGGATGAAGTCAATGAGCTGAAAAAAGAGATTAAGGAATATATTGATACGGGTACTTGCAGCTACATAGGGAAAGAATTTGAAACTATAAATGATGCTCAATCAAGAAAAAAAATAGCGGATAAAATTAAAAAAATAGTACGGGATATCGCTATTTGGTCGGGGGTCGAAAAAGACAATCTGAAAGTGCTCACCTATATTATTGAACAAGGGGTTCCTATCGAAAAAAAAGCTGGCTGTATTGATCTTGATCCTGAGTCTACTGTATACCTCCCTTTTGACACGATGAGAAAGCTGGTAGATAACTGCAAGCCAGACTTTCCAGATCTGTTATTTGTCAAGGGTATTTTTGCTGATGCTGATCCTCGCTTTGACGTTCTTTCCGAGGAGATTTTAACTTCCAGATACATTAAAGATGAATTATTTCAGCAGGCAATCGCACAATCAATACCAACGGTTTCATTTAGAAGGTTAATGATTTTTTTTAACTACCTTCGTCGTAAATGTAATGCCAGAGGCATGATTAAAGACCTTAATAGGCATAGTTTCGAAAATCACCGCATTACCAATTGTCACAGGATGGAAAGATACAGTAAAAGCATAATAATGGTATTTGTTCTTGAAGCCATGGCTCAACAATCACAAAAAGAAGCAAAGGAAGAAGTCTGTAATCTTATTGGATCATTTTATCAGGATGAGCAGCAGATGATTGCAATGATTGCACTTTTGGGAGGACTGCACCAATGCTCCGAACTATTGACTGAAATGGGTATTACCGTCTCCAGGCAGGCGTTTAAAAAAGCCTCGGTTAATCTTGAAAATTCTCCTTTTCTTATGGCTAAAGAGGCGGGTCTGACGAATGAACGACTGTTTGCCAATACAGTGAATCGAATAGCTCCGTTTTTATGGTCCTTGCCCAATAAATTCGGGCTATATCTGCACCAGGAACACTGGCTTTTAGATAAAAAATCACTGTCGTTTATTCATCTTGTCATGGATCAATTGTCGATTTGTCAGGAGGGGAGTTATGAATCGAAAAATGGTTTAGCGCCGAAGCATGGAGCAGCATTGGTTCCGGGAGATGTAAGCCTGTGGGCAGCAAAAATTTTTAAGGGAATGAGTGATGCTACTTTGACAAACAGTGCAGGTCTTTTACAGGAAGATGCCCGCTATAGTGAGACATGGAACATCTTAATCAGCCAGGTTAAATGCTGCAATGGTCTGGCCCGTTCCGATGATTTCAAGAAATTCATGGACTGGCTTTTGATGGATGGTTTGTCATGGGTACGGGGGGAATCGAAATACCGTGAGAAAGAGGCACCCTTTACAACCAGACTGAAAAGTTACCGACCGGACTTGTGGCCGGACCCGGGTAATGAGGATTCGACAACATCACCGGCATTATGTGATCAACTTGAAACATATAGCAATCGTGTCACTAACTTACATTTTAACTTCATTGAATCATTTCTACGGCTTGCCCCTCCAGGCCATCGAATTTATGTTCTAAATAACTGGTTAAACAATCCTGATTGCGCAAAGCAGCGGGAAACCCTGTTTTGCAGATCTGTTCATCCCCTCAATACTATGGGAAGTCCTAACATTTGGCAGTTGTTGTTATCACTGGATAAAGATTATCAGCCACAGGGAAATCAGTTTGAACATGATTGGCAAAAACTGGACAATCCACAGCAATGGACAGCGCCCCCTCCGATAACATCGTTAATAGGCAAGTCTATCGAGGTGTATGGGCGTACGCTCGTCATTCAGCGAACGGACGGTGACTGGGATTATCTGAAATTTCTCAGTGATACGGAAAAGCCTGAAGAACTGGCAAAAGAGGGTAATAAAATCAGCCTGATGGCAACCATAGCCAGCCAGCATGGCTTGAAAAGTTCAATTCCCGATGTGGTCGGCAGATATCGCTGGGAAAATGTGCAGACTGGTCTGACGACATTAATACCTCCCACCATAAAGACCAAACTGGAGGAAAAGTGTCGCTACATTGATGACAAGTCAGGTTATTGTCTACATCTGAAATCAACCAAAGATGCGCCTTATCATTTATACCCTTATGTTCTTGATCCAGTAACAAAGGCGGATCAGATTTTCGAGGGACTCTATAAGTATGCACACGATTGCGGCGTTTTATTCAGTTGCGGATTATATGCTCCTGCGGTAACAGCGGCAGATCATGATTCTGTGACGAACCGAAAGCACCATGTGCTTTCGTCTTATGTGAATGCCTCTAGCGAGGGGAGGATGCTCCAGTGGAAAAAAGCCTCAGAACATCCCAACGTGGGTCCCGTAGGCATGCGGGACTCCGGTGATACGAAAAGTATGCATGAGCTGGGTGAAGATTATTTTTTCTCCAGCAGGTGTCAGAAATTTCTTGATTTTGAAAAATCAGAGGATCGGGCCAAGGTGGCCTTTTCTGAACTGGCAAAAAATGCCCAGGGGCTGGTATTGCAATATGCTCTCTGTTTTCAAAAACAGTTCGACTCTGGCAATAGAGAGTCCACACTCAATCATGAGCATAAAATAAAGGTAATGCTGGCTACCCTGTTTCACAAGGCGTTTCCCCGATTCACAGAAGAGTGCACGGTTCAGGCCATGGACGAAGATGGGTTGCTGTCCCAGGCTGTTAGAGAGATTGTCTACTGGTGTAGTCATGACGCCAGATTCGTTAACGATATCAAACATAACGTTATACCGAAATCGACCTACCCAGACTGTCCAGAAACGACCAATATCTTTGATTATTGTACATTGGAACCTCGTGAGCTGGTCCCCGGTGTTGGTTTTGTTACACGGGATAACCAGCCAAACCTTGGCGTTTCTTTTGGTGTCAATCCATTAGTTACGCTGAATGCAGTGATTGTAAAGCTACTGGCCAGGGGCGCTCTGACCTCTCTGTGAGTTTAATCTTTTCAGGATAAACTCACCACTGGATTAATGAGTGCTGATATCGTAGCCCCATACCAGCTTTGAAGCTTTTCTTGAACAGAGAGTGAAGCGGATAAGGCTATTTCACAGAGGAAACCGGGGTTATACCGCAATTGTCGGTTGTGGCCCGGGAATTGGAATTTTTTTTCGTTCTCATTGTCAAAAGGTACAAAGGACATTTTGATAAGGGTGCGCATATATGGATGTAACAGGCAAAAATACCAATACCATGACTGGAGCTGGCCTAATTTCCGAAGCCAGTGATAGTGAAGGAATAGGGAATTATAAATCGCTGACAGTAAGATCCACTGAAGGCAAAGAGAGACGCTTCAATCCTGCCAATGTTGTATCTGGCAACACCGGAGTATCTGGGCCCCGATTTCAACGCATTGACAACTCACCTGATCTTACCGACTACAGTGTCAGTCATTCCACAGTTTACAGTCCGAAAAACATCGATATAGAAGTTGGGGCCGAAGGCAACCAGAAAGTAGCCCCCAGCTCTGGTCATGGTCAGCTAGAGCAAGCAAAGTTGCTGGAATTACTGACTTCAGAACATGATAAAGAAGAATGTGTAAAAGACGAATTTGAGAAACTTTTCCAACAATTTGATAAATTACATGTCAATATCAGTCTAATGGATAAAGTTAATGAGCTGAAAAGAGAGGTTAAAGAATACTTTGATAATGATACTTACATCGTTGGCAGGTATAAATTTGAAATTACAAGCGGTATTGAATCAAGGAAAAAAATAGCAGTTGATGTTCAAACAATAGCACGGGATATTGCTACATGGGCCGGGGTCGAAAAAAACAATCTGAAAGTACTTACCTATATTATTGAGCAAGGGTTCCCCATCAATCCTCTATCCAGCTGTCTTGATTTTAACCTTGAAACTACCGTATACCTCCCTTTTGATACGATGAGAAAGCTGGTCGATAACTGCGAAGATCATTGCCCGGACCTGTTATTTGTCAAGGGTGCTTTTGCTGATCCGGACTCTCGCTTTGACCTTCTTTCAGAGGAGATTCTAAATTCCCGATCCATTGATGGTATGTTATTTCAGGAAGTAATTGCACAATCAATACCAAAGGTTTCATTGGCCAGATTAATGATTTTCTTTAATTACCTCCGTCGTGGATGCAATAGCAGAAACATAATCAGAGACTTGAATGAACATCAATTTCGATACCACCGATTTACTACTAGAAGAGAGATTCACAGATACAAAAAAAACATAATAATGGTGTTTGTTATTGAAGCTATTGCACAACGATCACAAAAAGAAGCCCGCAAACTTATTGTTTCATTTTCTCAGGAAGAACAGAAGCCGATTGCAATGATTGCTGTTTTAGGAGGACTTTACCAATGCTCCGAGTTATTGACTGAAATGGGTGTTACCGTCTCCAGGCAGGCGTTTAAAGACGTATCGGTTAATCTTAATAAATCTCCTTTTCTTATGGCCAAAGAGGCTGGTTTGACCAATGAGCGCTTGTTTGTCAATACAGTCAATCGAATAGCTCCGTTTTTATGGACCTTGCCCGACCAATTCGGAATGCAGATGCACGAGGAACACCTGTATTCAGAGAAGGATGAGCTGCCATTTATCCATCTTGTCATGGAACAAATGTCCATTTGCCATAAGGGGAGTTATGGATCGGAAAATGGGTTATGGGCGTATCATGGGAAATCTTTGGATCTGAGAGATGTAAGCTTGTGGGCAGCAAAAATTTTTAAGGGAATTAATGATACTATTTTGGCAAACAGTGCAGGTCTTTTACAGGAAGATGTCCAGTATAGTCAGACATGGAACACCCTTATCAGCCAGGTCAAATGCTGCAATGGCCTCACCCATCCTGATGATTTCAGGAAATTCATGGACTGGCTTTTGCTGGATGGCCTGTCATGGGTTCGATCGGAATCGCGCTACCGTGAGGCTGAGGCAAAGTTTACAACCAGGCTGAAAAGTTACCGTCCAGACCTGTGGCCGGACCCGGGCAATGAGGCTTCGGCAACACCACCAAGATCATATGCATATACTCAACTTGTAACGTACACCACTGGCGTCACTAACTTACATTTTGACATCATTGAATCATTTCTGCGGCTTGCTCCTCCAGGCCATCGAATCCATGTGCTAAATAACTGGTTAAACAATCCTGATTGTGCAAAACAGCGGGAAGCCTTGTTTTGCAGAACTGCTTACCCCCTCAATGTTGTGGGAAGTCCTAACATTTGGCAGTTACTGTTATCACTGGATAAAGATTATCAGCCACAGGAAAATCAGTATGATAATGATTGGCAAAAACTGGACAATCCGCAGCAGTGGTCAGACCCTCCCCCGACAGCATCATTGATAGGTCAATCTATCGAGGTGTGCGGGCGAACGCTGGTCATTCAGCGAACGGATGGTGGCTGGGATTATCTGAAATTTCTCAGCGATACAGAAAAACCGGAAGAACTGGCAAAAGAGGGTAATAAAATCAGCCTGATGGCAACCATAGCCAGCCAGCATGGCTTGAAAAGCTCAATTCCTGAAGTGGTCGGCAGATATCGCTGGGAAAATGTGCAGACTGACCTGACGACATTAATGTCTCCCACCATAAAGGCAAAACTGGAGGAAAAGTGTCGCTACATTGATGACAAGACAGGTTATTGTCTTCATCTGAAATCAACCAAAGATGCGCCTTATCATTTATACCCTTATTTGCTTGATCCAGTAACAAAGGCGGATCAGATTTTCGAAGGACTCTATAAGTATGCCCATGATTGCGGTGTTTTATTCAGTTGCGGATTATATACCCCAGAGGTAATGGCGGCTGACCATGATTCAGTGACGAACCGGAAGCACCATGTTCTTTCCTCTTATGTCGATGCCTCCAGCGAGGGGAGGATGCTTCAGTGGAAAAAAGCGTCAGAACATCCCAATGTGGGTCCAGTGGGTATGCGGGATTCCGGTGATACGAAAAGTATGCATGAGCTGGGTGAAGATTATTTTTTTTCCAGCAGATGTCAGAAATTTCTTGATTTTGAAAAGTCAGAGGATCGGGCCAAGGTGGCCTTTTCAGAACTGGCAAAAAATGTTCAGGGGCTGGTATTGCAATATGCCCTCTGTTTTCAAAATCAGTTCGACTCTGGCAATAGGGAGTCCACACTTAATCATGAGCATAAAATAAAGGCGATTCTTGTTACTCTGTTTCACAAGGCGTTTCCCCGATTCACAGAAGAGTGTGCGGCTCAGGCAATGGATGAAGATGGGCTGCTGTCACAGGCTGTCAGAGAGGTTATCTACTGGTGCGGTTATGACGGCAGATTTGTTAACGACATTAAACATAATGTTATACCGAAGTTGACCTACCCAGACTGTCCTGAAACGACCAATATCTTTGATTTCTTCATATTTGAACCTCGTGAGCTGGTTCCCGGTGTTGGTTTTGTTACGCGGGATAACCAGCCAAACCTTGGCATTTCTTTTGGTGTCAATCCATTGGTTACGCTGAATGCAGTGATTGTAAAGCTACTGGTCAGGGGAGCTCTGACCTCTCTGTGAGTTAATCTTTCAGGATAAACTTACCACCGGATTAATGAGTGCTGCTATCAGTAGCCCCATACCAGTTTTGAATGTTTTTCTTGAAAGAGGGAACAGGGGTTATATCGCAATTGTCGGTTGTGGCCCGGGAATTGGAATTTTTTTTCGTTCTCATTGTCAAAAGTAGAAAGGACATTTTGATAAGGTTGCGCAAATATGGATGTAACAGAAAAAAATACCAATACCATGACCGGATCTGGCCTAATTTCCGAGGTCAGTGATAGTGAAGGAATAGGGAACTATAAATCGCTGACAGTAAGACCCACTGAAGGCAAAGAGATATACTTCAATCCTGCCAATGTTGTATCTGGCAACACCGGAGTATCTGGGCCCCAATTTCAACGCATTGACAACTCACCTGATCTTGCCGACTACAGTGTCAGTCATTCCACACTTCACAGTTCGAAAAACATCGATATAGAAGTTGGGGCCGAAGGCAACCAGAAAGGAGCCCCCAGCTCTGTACATGGTCAGCTAGAGCAAAAAAAGTTGCTGGAATTACTGACTTCAGAACATGATAAAGAAGAATGTGTAAAAGAAGAATTTGAGAAGCTTTTCCAACAATTTGATAAATTACATGTCAATATCAGTCTAATGGATAAAGTTAATGAGCTGAAAAGAGAGGTTAAAGAATATTTTGATAATGATACTTACATCGTTAACAGGAATAAATCGGAAATTACAAGCGGTATCGAATCAAGGAAAAAAATAGCGGTTGATGTTCAAACAATAGCACGGGATATTGCTATTTGGGCCGGGGTCGAAAAAAACAATCTGAAAGTACTTAGCTATATTATTGAGCAAGGGTTCCCCATCAATCCTCTATCCAGCAGTCTTGATTTTGACCGTGAAACTACCGTATACCTCCCTTTTGATACGATGATAAAGCTGGTCGATAACTGCGAAGATCATTGCCCGGACCTGTTGTTTGTCAAGGGTGCTTTTGCTGATCCGGACTCTCGCTTTGACCTTCTTTCCGAGGAGATTCTAAATTCCCGATCCATTGATGGTATGTTATTTCAGGAAGTAATTGCACAATCAATACCAAAGGTTTCATTGGCCAGGTTAATGATTTTCTTTAAGTACCTCCGCCGTGGATGCAATACCAGAATGATGGTTAGAGACCTGAATGAGCATCAATTTCGATTCCACCGAATTTCTAATAGGAGACAGATTCACAGATACAAAAAAAGCATGATAATGGTATTTGTTCTTGAAGCTATTGCACAACAATCGCAAAAAGAAGCCCGCAAACTTATTGTTTCATTTTGTCAGGAAGAACAGAAGCTGATTGCAATGATTGCTGTATTGGGAGGACTTCACCAATGCTCCGAATTATTGACTGAAATGGGTGTTACCGTCTCTATACAGGCGTTCAAAGACGCATCGGTTAATCTTAATAAATCTCCTTTTCTTATGGCCAAAGAAGCTGGTTTGACCAATGAACGATTGTTTGTCAATACGGTAAATCGAGTAGCTCCGTTTTTATGGACCTTGCCCAATGAATCCGGAATGCAGATGCACGAGGAAGAGCTGAATTCAGAGAAGTATGAGCTGCCATTTATCCATCTTGTCATGGAACAAATACCCATTTGCCATAAGGGGAGTTATGGATCGGAAAATGGATTATGTGCGGATCATGGGAAATATTTGGATCTGAAATATGTAAGCCTGTGGGCGGCAAAAATTTTTACCCTAATGAATGATACCGTTTCGGTAAACAGTGTAGGTCTTTTACAGAAAGATGATCATTATAGTGATAGATGGAACACCCTGATTAGCCAGGTCAAATGCTGCAGTGGCCTCAACCATGCCAATGATTTCAGGAAATTCATGGATTGGCTTTTGATGGATGGCCTGTCATGGATTCGATCGGATTCGTACTTCCGTGAGTGTGATGCAAAGTTTACAACCAGGCTGAAAAGTTACCGTCCGGACCTGTGGCCGGACCCAGGCAATGAGGCTTCGGCAAGACCACCAAGTTCATCTGCATATAATCGATTTGTAGCGTACACCGGCGTCACTTACTTACATTTTAATATCATTGAACTATTTCTACGGCTTGCCCCTCCAGGCCATCGAATTTACGTGCTAAATAACTGGTTAAACCATCCTGATTGCGAAAAACAGCGGGAAACCCTGTTTTGCAGATCTGTTCATCCCCTCAATACTATGGGAAGTCCTAACATTTGGCAGTTGTTGTTATCACTGGATAAAGATTATCAGCCACAGGAAAATCAGTTTGATAATGATTGGCAAAAACTGGACAATTCGCAGCAGTGGTCAGACCCTCCCCCGACAGCATCATTGATGGGTCAATCTATCGAGGTGTGCGGGCGAACGCTGGTCATTCAGCGAACGGATGGCGGCTGGGATTATTTGAAATTTCTCAGTGATACGGAAAAGCCGGAAGAACTGGCAAAAGAGGGTAATAAAATCAGCCTGATGGCAACCATAGCTAGCCAGCATGGCTTGAAAAGCTCAATTCCTGAAGTGGTCGGCAGATATCGCTGGGAAAATGTGCAGACTGATCTGGCGACATTAATTTCTCCCACCATAAAGGCAAAACTGGAGGAAAAGTGTCGCTACATTGATGACAAGACAGGTTATTGTCTGCACCTGAAATCAACCAAAGATGCGCCTTATCATTTATACCCTTATGTGCTTGATCCAGTAACAAAGGCGGATCAGATTTTCGAGGGACTCTATAAGTATGCCCATGATTGCGGTGTGTTATTCAGTTGCGGATTATATGCCCCAGAGGTAATGGCGGCTGACCATGATTCAGTGACGAACCGAAAGCACTATGTTCTTTCCTCTTATGTCGACGCCTCTAGCGAGGGTAGGATGCTTCAGTGGAAAAAAGCGTCAGAACATCCCAACGTCGGTCCCGTAGGCATGCGGGATTCTGGTGATACGAAAAGTATGCATGAGCTGGGTGAAGATTATTTTTTCTCCACCAGGTGTCAGAAATTTCTTGATTTTGAAAAATCAGAGGATCGGGCCAAGGTGGCCTTTTCTGAACTGGCAAAAAATGCCCAGGGGCTGGTATTGCAATATGCTCTCTGTTTTCAACAACAGTTCGACTCTGGCAATAGGGAGTCCACACTCAATCATGAGCATAAAATAAAGGCAATTCTGGCTACTCTGTTTCACAAGGCGTTTCCCCAATTCACAGAAGAGTCCATAGGGCAGGCCATGGATGAGAATGGGTTGCTGTCACAGGCTGTTAGAGAGCTTATCTACTGGTGTGGTCATGACGCCAGATTCGTTAACGATATAAAACAGAACGTTATACCGAAATCAACCTACCCAGACTGTCCAGAAACGACCAATATCTTTGATTTCCACATAATGGAATCTCGTGAGCTGGTCCCCGGCGTTGGCTTCGCTACAAGGGATAATCAGCCAAACCTTGGCATTTCTTTTGGTGTCAATCCATTGGTTACGCTGAATGCAGTGATTGTAAAGCTACTGGCCAAAGGAGCCCTGAGTTCTCTGTGAGTTCAATCTTTCAGGATAAACTCATTAGTGCATTACTGAGTGCTCCTATCAGTACAGAAGCCCCACACCAGCTTTGAATATCTTTCGCGAATAGATATTAAAGCAGATGAAACTACTGCATGGATCGAATGCCCAAACGGAAACTATCTTCAGCTGCCGGTATCATTCCCGTCTTTGATGATCGTCAGAGTAATATAGCCCAAGTCGACACCAAACTTGGTCATGATGGATTCATTGATGATGACTTTATCGCTGACCAGGTACATTTTGTCGTCTATCGACACTTCGAGAGGTTCACCCTTGTAGAAGATGTTCAGTACATACGCCATAAATAAGGCATTGCCAGATGTTTTCACAGGCACGGCTTCTTTAACGTCTCCTGCACTGGCCAGGTAGCTGCCCTTGCCATCCGGTGTGAATGTCCAGATACGTTTTTGTTTTTCACCGTCGTCAAAAATAAAATCCTCATCCAGAGTGCCAATCCCCTCTTCGTCCCAGCTCCCTGTCATGGTGGCGTTAAAGTAGCGTATTACCTCGCCGCTTCGATTCTTCAGAATCCCGTGGGCTGTCAGAGGACCATTGAAAAACTCCGGTAATGAGAGAGTGGGTTGGTTATCTTGATATTGGCTGATATCGACGGAGCTGCAGCCAAATAAAAACAGAACCATCAGCAGAGTGCTAATTCGCAACATAACTAATCTCTTGGTTTTTAATAGGTGTATGGAATTGATAGCGAATAGTGACGTCTTGATAATCACCGTTCTTATCGCTGATATTAGAGCGGCCAGAGAAAATCATCAGCTTTTGGCTTTGCTTGTCATAGCTGAGTGTAAGTGACGACGAGAGCATGCGATATAACCAGCTGTCTGCGGCAATATTGAAGCAAATATGAGTCTTTTTCAGGTCTTTCTTGCATTCAACTGTTTTTATGCGGAGATCGATTTTTCGTTGGTGGCTTGGTATCAGGTATTGAATCACTGTTTCTTTTTCTGCTATGAGGGCGTCCCAGTTTAAACGAATGTAGTGATCGAAGCCGGCATCGATCACCAGGTCAGGGGAAAAGGCAATGTCTGATTGTTGAGTGTCTGCACCGAAGCTTGTTCTGTAAGAAACTTTGATTGCATCGTCCACGAACTCGGTTTTGATCAGTTCTCCATTACGCTGATTTGTCTGGATGATATCAGGCGCAATATAGCTATCGCTGTAGTCGATGGTTTTGCTGGCGAAAATACTTCCGTCAGTCTCTTTATAAACAACATGATGAGACAGGAAGTCCGGGAATGTGTGCTCTTCAGTGTATGCCAGTTGTTGTGTTCCCGAATGATATGCATACCCGATAACTGCCGGATGATCTGCTTGAGCGAACGGAGAGAGTAGTAGAACCGGGCTGAATATAATGATCGATTTTGGGGTTAAAGACGCTAGCATAAGGATTGTTCCTGTTTTCTTGTTGTATGGCCAATCAGAGTCAATAAAACAGCCCAGACCAGGCCTTCCAGCAGCAGTAGCCTTTCCATGGGGATCAAAAGCTGAGACCCTGATAATTTAATGCCTGCCCAATAACTGAATGGCACAACCAGCAAGCCCACCAACGGAGGTAACCAGAAGGTCTTAAATACCCAACTCATCGAATGTTTAAGAGTAGTCGCGAACGCAACCCACAAAACGCATAGCCAGATAGGAATAAGAAAATGATCAGTACTCTGATACTCAATCCATCCTGCATTCATAATTAAAGTGTCAGCAACGATACCAACGACTGGCACGGCTAAGATCAGTCGTAACTCCTGTGCGTCCGGTTTCATTAGCGTGAAGTGCACAACAAGCAAGAAGAGTAATGCCAATAGTGCATACAGATTGTTACCTTGTACAGCAATAAACCAAACCAGCTGAAACAACACGGCGTTAAGGACTAATAAACGCTTGCTTACTTTAGCCATAATATATTGACCCTGCCTGCATCAATCGCCGCTCCGGTAACCCATATAACTTAACTCCTTGTCGTGCCCGCCAGCCAATCTATTGTTATGCCTTTTTCTACGTATAGGCGTGGTGAATGGATCACGAAAAATATAAGACAGCCATAAATAGGCACTGCTACCTACCCTTCAATAGAGAATACTGGCACAATGTCGCTCAATAGAATGTATTCACTCAGGCAGGAAGCTATTGAGCCAAAGGGATAAGTGCTCTTCAGCTGTCTCGGGGAGGTCCCCGTGCGGTAGCGTGCCTGTTATATTTTGCACAAAGGACTCTTTACTGCGTGGCCACCACGGTTTAGCACATGAGTGTAGATCTGGGTTGTCTTCAGGTCTTTGTGTCCAAGAAGCTCCTGAACCGTTCTCGCTTATGCGAGCTTTTAGCTCAGGAATAAGCTGGTCTGGCAAGATGGTTACCCGGTCCTTATTGCCTTTACCACTGCGAACAATAATGGCCATACGGTTGAAATCAATGTCCTTAATACGCAGGCGAAGGCACTCCATTAGCCGCAACCCGGAACCATACATCAGTTGAACCGGTAACTTGTGTGTAGGGCTGATCACTGTGAAAATTGCATTCACTTCATGTCGTTCAAACACCACAGGAATCTTTGTGGCCTTTTTGGCTTTGACCAGATTGCTGACATCCCCCAAAGGTCTACCTAAAACTTGTTTGTATAAAAAGTTCAGAGCATTCAATGCCTGGTTTTGTGTTGAAGTCGCAACCCGACGCTGAACGGCAAGATAAGTCAAAAATTGTCTGACATGATCAGGCCCTAAATACTGAGGATGCTTCATGTGTTGATAACGAATGAAGTACTTGATCCAATAACAATAGGACTGTTCAGTTTTATAGCTATAGCGCTTCACTCTGAGGGTGTTGCGTACATCAGTCATAAAAGGAGATGGCATGGTAAACTCAAAAGCTGTTTATTTGTACAGTATTATTGAAGAAAATACCAAAAATGCAAATAACTCACTTGCGGTCTATCTGGGGCGGTAGGTAAAATGGCTTATAGTCTGTTGATAATTAATGACTTTATGACAGGTTGGAAAGTCGGGATATATCTCAAGCGAGTTGATATTTCTTGATTTAGGGGGATATGCCGCGTGTGAGTGTAATATCTAATATCACTTGCTTGAGATCTAATAGCTGTTAGCAGGCAGCAATAATAGAGAGTTTCTGGTCGTGAAAAGACCAGTTTTCAAAAAGAGTTTTTGGGTTCACTGTCTATGGTGGGTTTCGAGTTAGAACCTCCCAGCAAAAAGACACTGTTACACTAACTTTTCAGTAGTTCTCAGCAGTTCATGTCTGCTGGTGTGAAGTCTGTCGCTGAAAAATCTGCGGTGTATCGTTGGGCATGTCAGCGTTGGTTTTCAGTTTATCGGTACTTTTTGCTCAGTGGCCCTATGCCAGTTCAAAGTTGCATCAGCTTCTTTATCGCCTGGAAGCTTTTAAATATCAGAGATTGTGCGCTTCAATCAGTTCAGCAAGAAAGCTGCTAAACCTCTGCATCATTCACCATTTGCCCTTGCGGGTGGGCTGCCATGCTAACAAGTTGCTGGTGTCGCCCCTAAAGGGGCTGGGACGCCGCTGTGCGGCGCCCCACAGCATGGCGTTATGCGCCTTCATCTAATCCGGCATCTTTCAGCATTTCTTCTTGAATTGCAGCATGGCCAATAGCAATGGGATTGTTTTTACAACACACGCCATTGACTAATTTTGCTGCATCCCATTTAGTGTCTTTCGTTAAAACGATTTGACTCATTGTTAATGGTTCGCCATCTTTGTTTGTTGGCTGACCACACCATCCGCAGCGGTATAATTCTGTTCTCATTTCTGTTAGTCCTCTGCATACCGGCGCATAACAACCCGCTCAACAGGGACGCCCATACTGTGCGCCCGTCAGCTCTGCGGTTAGCAGGCAGCAATAATAGAGAGTTTCTGGTTGTGAAAAGACCAGTTTTCAAAAAGAGTTTTTGGGTTCACTGTCTATGGTGGGTTTCGAGTTAGAACCTCCCAGCAAAAAGACACTGTTACACTAACTTTTCAGTAGTTCTCAGCAGTTCATGTCTGCTGGTGTGAAGTCTGTCGCTGAAAAATCTGCGGTGTATCGTTGGGCATGTCAGCGTTGGTTTTCAGTTTATCGGTACTTTTTGCTCAGTGGCCCTATGCCAGTTCAAAGTTGCATCAGCTTCTTTATCGCCTGGAAGCTTTTAAATATCAGAGATTGTGCGCTTCAATCAGTTCAGCAAGAAAGCTGCTAAACCTCTGCATCATTCACCATTTGCCCTTGCGGGTGGGCTGCCATGCTAACAAGTTGCTGGTGTCGCCCCTAAAGGGGCTGGGACGCCGCTGTGCGGCGCCCCACAGCATGGCGTTAGCAGGCAGCAATAATAGAGAGTTTCTGGTTGTGAAAAGACCAGTTTTCAAAAAGAGTTTTTGGGTTCACTGTCTATGGTGGGTTTCGAGTTAGAACCTCCCAGCAAAAAGACACTGTTACACTAACTTTTCAGTAGTTCTCAGCAGTTCATGTCTGCTGGTGTGAAGTCTGTCGCTGAAAAATCTGCGGTGTATCGTTGGGCATGTCAGCGTTGGTTTTCAGTTTATCGGTACTTTTTGCTCAGTGGCCCTATGCCAGTTCAAAGTTGCATCAGCTTCTTTATCGCCTGGAAGCTTTTAAATATCAGAGATTGTGCGCTTCAATCAGTTCAGCAAGAAAGCTGCTAATCCTCTGCATCATTCACCATTTGCCCTTGCGGGTGGGCTGCCATGCTAACAAGTTGCTGGTGTCGCCCCTAAAGGGGCTGGGACGCCGCTGTGCGGCGCCCCACAGCATGGCGTTAGCTGTACTTAATCAAAACTTTACATATTATCTGATGCAAATAATTCTGAACAAAAAGCCAAACGAAGAAGATATTTCTGATATTAGAGAAAGATTAAAAAGCTATAACCGTCCATTTCTTGAAGGCGTTAAAGATGAAAGTATTGTTTGTTATTGCAATGGGTTAAATGGCGAGAAAGTAGCTGGTATTGTAGGTCGTATCAGAGGTAAATGGCTTTTAGTTGAATACCTGTGGGTATCTGAATCTCAAAAAGGAAATGGTATAGGTTCAAAGCTGCTTTTAAACCTAGAAACTCATGCAATGAGTGAAGGTTGTCATTCTTCTATGCTCCATACAGCAAGCTTTCAGGCAGAGCCATTTTATAGAAAACATGGTTACAAAACACAAATGATTCTTGATGATTACTGCGAAAATATAGATGTCTATTACATGACCAAACAGCTTGAATTTTCTTAAGCAATAATCGTGCAAATCGCACAGCTAACAAATGCTTCCAGTTCGTTCCGGGGCTACGCCCCTCCACCCGACCGCCTTCGGCGGCGGCTGAAGCAGGCGTTATCAGTATCAATCATGCGTATCATAAAATTCATAATAATAATGCTTTTAACTTCAAGCTTGAATGCAAGTGAAATTTATAGATTCAATTTCTATGATGTTTATTTAGCTGCTTTAGGAGTAATTGATGAAAATATTAAAGAGGGTAATAGAGCCTATAACTTGTATGCTTTAGATGCAGAGTTCTCTAGCAATAATCTTGATTTTGTAACTTCATTCTTTATGAAATATGATGATGCTGGTAGAAACAAAAATTATTTCTTGTGTTTAAAATTAAACTCAGCTGGTGATATTATTGAATTTAGGGATCAAATTAAGCCTATATTTAATGACCCGAATAGACCATCAGAGCCTTGTTCTACATTTAAAATAAAAACGAAATCATCAGAAAAAACACTATATGATATAGATTATTTTTTGATTTTAAAAACACTAGATGATTTGCTTACAAAAAACAATGCAAGTATTAATCCAGAATCAAGAACAAAAGTTGTTCCATTCGTAGCAAGAGTGAAGGGCGAGCCTAATTTGTATTTTTCTTCTTACTATAAATACAAGAAGAATGAACAGATATTTTTTGCCTGTCAAATTATTAATAAATATGGTGAGCAAGTCTCATTTGAAAATGATATTCCAGAGAAAAAAGAAAAATCTTTTTTCCCGAATTCCTTTGTCTCAAAGCCGAGTTATAGGTGTAAGGTCTCTTAGCTTCAGAGCAAAGATACTGATAAATCGGGTAAGGACTGGTCTTTCTCCAGCCCTCCCCACAGCACCCGGCATGCGGGTCCGCACCGGGCGGTTCACCGAGGATAGTGAAACCTGATCCATAACTCTTTCAGGGAAACAAGCCCAATATTTGCAAGATAACTGTCGTTGAGTGCCTGCTGTGTTGCAAAGGTTTTGCTTAACCGGTAATACCCTTTGCTGCTGGCTGCAATCGAAGCGGCCTTGATATGGTCAACGCCTAACTTGACTAAATTTCGATAACGGGTTTTCGGCTTGCGCCACTGCTTAATAAAACAGCAACGGATGCGCCGACGTATCCATTGATCCAGCAGCGGTATAGGTCGGTAATATTCGGTTATTCTGAAATAACCCATCCAGCCCCGGATATATTCGGCAAGCTTTCGCAGGCGGTAGCCCATCGAGACTCCCCAGCTGCGGCTGGTGAGTTTGATGATTGTCCGCTTAAAGCGAAGCAGGCTTTTCTGTGACCAGCGGATTCTCTTCCCTGTGAAGGTAAAACTCAGGAACTCGACCTCAGTGGATTTCACCACCTTGCTTTTGGTCGGGTTGATTGTCAGTTTCAGTCGACGCTCAAGGTATCGGGTGATACTTTCCATCACCCTTTCCCCTGCCCGTTGGCTGTGAACCAATATCACGAAGTCATCGCAGTATCTTGCGAAACCGTGACCCCGGTATTCCAGTTCCTTGTCCAGGTCATCAAGAAGTACATTCGACAGCAGCGGTGAAAGTGGACCGCCTTGTGGCATACCCACCCGTGTCGGGTAGCATTGCCCATCAATCATGACGCCAGCACGGAGGTAGCAACCAATCAGTTTTAGCAGGCGCTTGTCGTTAATCTTACGAGCGACTCTCGACATGAGTACATCATGGCTGACGGTATCAAAGAACCGACTCAGATCAACGTCAACCGCCTGATGCAGCCCCTGTTTGATATAGCGTTTAACCTGTTGCACGGCATCTTGTGCAGATCTTCCCGGTCTGTAACCAAAGCTGCTGTTTGAAAATCCGGGATCAAAGATAGGGGTTAACACCTGCACTATGGCCTGTTGTATGACCCTATCCTGAACGGTAGGAATTCCAAGCAACCTTTCTCCTCCATCGGGTTTCTCAATGACAGCCCGAAGCACCGGAGACGGTTTATATGTTCCATCCAGTAAGGCTTGGCGCACTGAAGGCCAATGCTGTTTAGCAAAGTCAGGGTAGGCCTCAATGGTGACTCCATCAATGCCGGGAGCGCCCTTGTTGCTTCTGACCTGTTTCCATGCCTTCAGTAAGTTGGCAGGTTCCAGTGCATAACTTAGTAGATTGTGGTTCAAAGCTGGTTAAAGATTCTGTCGCCAGATACAGTGTTTCGCCGTTCGGCTGCACTGCTCCGAGGGAATCAGTCTCCTCTTTGTCTTCGGTGTTCAGTCCTTCGCTGACGACTTCCGGTCAGTTAATGACTTCTGTCGAACAGCTACTATGACGTCTGCTGACTTCTACCCAAAACACAGACAGGATTACTCCTGAATGCGCTACCGTGTTTCATCGAGTTCGCTCATTCCGGTTGATGAAGCCAGAATGCCAGACCTGTTGAACCAGTGGTCAAACTGGATATTATTCACGGTCGCCGGTTGGGCAGACCTCCCCGAATAAGAGCATGGACTGTCAGTACACAACCGCTGCATTTACCGTATCTCTCAAACCAGAGGGCTTTGTGATCTTGTGCTCACTCGCCCACAAGACTCGGCCTTGTATGCAGTTTCTGTCCGTCGGCTCGCACTTTTGCGCTCAGGCTTCCTCCGCACAATTCCTCGCGGAATTGCACTTGCCGTCGGCTAATGGTTATCATCGGTTGGCTTATTGGGCGCAAGATCCGATGCTGGTTTACCCATAGGGGACTTTCACTCCATAAGTTCATGCCCATGTCGGGCGTACACAAGAAAATCCAGGTGACGCCTACGGCGCACCTGATTTAAGCGTTAGCAGGCAGCAATAATAGAGAGTTTCTGGTTGTGAAAAGACCAGTTTTCAAAAAGAGTTTTTGGGTACACTGTCTATGGTGGGTTTCGAGTTAGAACCTCCCAGCAAAAAGACACTGTTACACTAACTTTTCAGTAGTTCTCAGCAGTTCATGTCTGCTGGTGTGAAGTCTGTCGCTGAAAAATCTGTGGTGTATCGTTGGGCATGTCAGCGTTGGTTTTCAGTTTATCGGTACTTTTTGCTCAGTGGCCCTATGCCAGTTCAAAGTTGCATCAGCTTCTTTATCGCCTGGAAGCTTTTAAATATCAGAGATTGTGCGCTTCAATCAGTTCAGCAAGAAAGCTGCTAATCCTCTGCATCATACACCATTTGCCCTTGCGGGTGGGCTGCCATGCTAACAAGTTGCTGGTGTCGCCCCTAAAGGGGCTGGGACGCCGCTGTGCGGCGCCCCACAGCATGGCGTTAGCTTAAGCAGCAATAATAGAGAGTTTCTGGTTGTGAAAAGACCAGTTTTCAAAAAGAGTTTTTGGGTTCACTGTCTATGGTGGGTTTCGAGTTAGAACCTCCCAGCAAAAAGACACTGTTACACTAACTTTTCAGTAGTTCTCAGCAGTTCATGTCTGCTGGTGTGAAGTCTGTCGCTGAAAAATCTGCGGTGTATCGTTGGGCATGTCAGCGTTGGTTTTCAGTTTATCGGTACTTTTTGCTCAGTGGCCCTATGCCAGTTCAAAGTTGCATCAGCTTCTTTATCGCCTGGAAGCTTTTAAATATCAGAGATTGTGCGCTTCAATCAGTTCAGCAAGAAAGCTGCTAATCCTCTGCATCATTCACCATTTGCCCTTGCGGGTGGGCTGCCATGCTAACAAGTTGCTGGTGTCGCCCCTAAAGGGGCTGGGACGCCGCTGTGCGGCGCCCCACAGCATGGCGTTAGCTGCCAACCCCGTGCAATATTATTCTTTTATCGAAAAAAAAGACTATAAAAACACTACAAAATCTATTTAAGTGATTAATTTTAGATCATCTATAACATTAACTTTAACAATAAAAAGGATGTAAAATGAAATTTTTAATTATATTACTCACAAGTTTTTTATTAAGTGCTTGTAGTAACCTGCAAATTAAAGGAAAAAAGGAAGGTGATTATTTCTTCCCTGCTCCACAAGCTTGGAAAGTTATAGAAGCTGAGCCTCTCGGGAAACTTTCGAAAGATCAAAAAGGAATACAATATATATACAAAAGATCAGTAATGTATTTCTCAGAAGATTATTTCACTACAGTCAATTTCAACAACGGACTTTATTATGTTATTGGTTCTTGCTTTAAAATAAGTAAAAATAGGCTTACTGCAATACCTATGATACCGTTCAAGAAGTATTTTGATAAAAGTTTGGAATTCAAAGTTAATGGAGAAATTATGACTGTTACCCTTCCTAATAAAATGAAGCTCACATTAAAAAAACTCCCAGCTGAATCCTTTAGTGAAGTAAGACATCATAATTATCAACAAGCGCTAGCATATATGCTTAAAAGAAGCACTTTATTCGAATGTACAAGTGACATTGATAAGGCGATCCACCAAAGCAGCTAACAAGTGGGTGGAGGACGTTCCGCCCTAAAGGGCTCCACCCGACGCGCCTGCGGCGCGCGGCTCACACCGGCGTTATACGGCTTAATCAGCTTTTGTGCTAATGTTGTTTAGCGCATTTACCTTGATAACAATTTCATCAATGTCTGCACCAAGGGTTGCCATATTAACATTATTCTTTATGATTTGGCGGCATACGTCCCGCAAATGTTCATTTGATAAATCACAGTTAACAACCCCGTAGTAAAACTTATTGAATGTTTTTGCGTCATCCCAGAAATCAAACTGGATAAAATAGTCTTTCATTTTTTTGCTCTCTGCATTGTGCCAATCACCGTATAACAACACGCTTGTCGGGACGCACATACTGTGCGCCCGTCAGCTTTGCGGTTATGCCGCTATACATAGCTGAGAGTCGTTCACAAAAAAACAGAATGAACAATGACTGAAATACCATTAGGATCATTAAACTCACGTCTATATAAAGAAGATGGAGAAATGTATTACAAAATTTCACCGGTCTTAGGTCAGCAAATTAATTTCTATTTAGATTCGCCTTTGTCAAAAATCAAAGTAATCAAAAAAAATGAAAAAGAGTTGGTTATAAAATCTGGATCATTAAAATTAAAAATGCTATTTAAACCGTATGTAAATGGTTTAGAAAAGCTTCGCATAATTCCAGTTTATCTTGGTTTTTTACCATGTGGTCTATATTTCTGTGAAATTTCAGCAACCAATAAGAAAAAACTATTTCAAGCATTGAATAGTAAGGCTTGTAGCTAGTCAGCAGTCCGAAAGAAGATAAGTGCTAATAGACAAAATAAGTCGTTGAGTAGAGCTACATCATTATTGCCTTAAACAAACAGCGCAGCATAACAAAAGCTTCCAGTTCGTTCCGGGGCTTCGCCCCTCCACCCGACGTGCCTTCGGCACGCGGCTGAAGTTGGCGTTAGCTGCTACTTTATCATCGAGAAATAACGCATGGAAAAAGTTTTGGTAAGCTCTTGTCTGCTTGGGAATAGAGTTCGTTACAATGGACGAGATTTACCATGCAGTAATGATGTTTTAAAAAAATGGCTTCAAGAAGGTCGAATTGTTTCTGTTTGTCCAGAAGTTTCAGCAGGACTTCCTATTCCAAGAGCTCCGGCAGAAATCAAAAATGGAAATGGCGAGAGTGTGTTAAAGCACGATGCCATAGTCATTGAAAATACTGGAGAAGATGTTTCGCAAGCGTTTATTTCTGGGGCTAAAATAGCGTTGAAATTGTGTCAAGAGAACAATATAAAAGTTGCAGTATTAACTGAATCTAGTCCGTCTTGCGGTAGCAGCAAGATTTACAACGGTGATTTTTCAAATACTAAAATAGCTGGGTTTGGTGTCACGTCTGCATTACTGATGGAAAATGGCATTCAGGTTTTTAGTCAGCATAATTTCACAGAAGCAGCTGAATTCCTGAGCAAAATCCAAGCTACACGCAGCTAACAAGTGGGTAGAGTAAGTTTCGCCCTAAAGGGCTCCACCCGATGCGCCTGCGGCTGCGCGCAATCTATCCTTATTCGTTAGCAGGCAGCAATAATAGAGAGTTTCTGGTTGTGAAAAGACCAGTTTTCAAAAAGAGTTTTTGGGTTCACTGTCTATGGTGGGTTTCGAGTTAGAACCTCCCAGCAAAAAGACACTGTTACACTAACTTTTCAGTAGTTCTCAGCAGTTCATGTCTGCTGGTGTGAAGTCTGTCGCTGAAAAATCTGCGGTGTATCGTTGGGCATGTCAGCGTTGGTTTTCAGTTTAACGGTACTTTTTGCTCAGTGGCCCTATGCCAGTTCAAAGTTGCATCAGCTTCTTGATCGCCTGGAAGCTTTTAAATATCAGAGATTGTGCGCTTCAATCAGTTCAGCAAGAAAGCTGCTAATCCTCTGCATCATTCACCATTTGCCCTTGCGGGTGGGCTGCCATGCTAACAAGTTGCTGGTGTCGCCCCTAAAGGGGCTGGGACGCCGCTGTGCGGCGCCCCACAGCATGGCGTTATATCTAAATCAAGTACCGAGAAATTATTTACAAGGAATCATAAGTTGTTACCTAAACTGTTTTTACCAAACCAAGATGGCACAGGTGCCAAAGTTGAAATTGAGCATAATGGCTCTGCAGTGATAGTAGGCGCAAATGGCTCTGGTAAAAGTCGGCTAGGTGCTTGGATAGAAAAGAATATCGACGAAGATGTCGTTGTCCATCGCATATCTGCTCAACGAGCTCTAGATGTTCCCGAATACGCCACCGTCAAATCATTGGAGCAATCATTAAACGATCTTCTCTGGGGTAACGAAGATCCTAAATATGCGAGTCAGCGTTATAAATGGGGGCATAAATGGGGCAATAGACCTGAAACTTTTATGCAGCAGGACTACGGGAAAGTGCTATCCACTCTATTTGCCACTACCGCAGAAAGAGATCGCAAGCACTCTGAAGTGACTAGGAGATTACAGAAGTATATTCCCGTTGAAGATTCTCCCATAGATGTACTCTTAAAGCTTTGGGAAGAAATTCTTCCTCATAGAGAAATAGTACTTGCAGATGGCAAGGTTAAAGTAATTGATAAAGCGCACGGAACTGAATATCACGGAAAGGAAATGAGTGATGGAGAGCGCGTGGCACTCTACTTAATGGGGCAGTGCTTGGTTGCCCCCGCGGGTTCAATCTTTATCGTGGATGAGCCAGAAATACATCTACACACATCAATAATGCAGTCTCTTTGGAACAAGCTTGAAGAAGCCAAGCCAGACTGTCTCTTCGTTTATATCACCCACGACTTGGGGTTTGCATCCACCAGAGTTAGCTCTACAAACATTTGGGTAAAAGAATACGACGGCTCAAACACTTGGAAATGGGACTTTGTTCCAGATGTCGAGGGTTTTCCTGAGAGCCTTTTGCTTGAGCTTATGGGGAACAGGCGAACAATTGTTTTCGTGGAGGGTGAAAAGGGAGGAAAAGATCATTCAATATACCAATCGATCTACCGAAATTACAACATCGTCCCGCGGAGCGGGTGCCAAAGAGTAATAGACTCAGTTAAGGCAATGAAACTAAATAAATCGTTCCACCACGTGAATGTATTTGGAATAATCGACCGGGACTACAGAACGGACCAAGAAATTGAAGGTCTTTTGAGTATTGGGGTTTATGCAATTGACGTCGCCGAGATTGAAAATATTTTGCTAAATGAGTCAACATTAAGGATTGTTGCTGAGAATCAACACCTAGAGCCCAATGAAGTAGTCAATAAATCCCTGAGTATCGCCAAGGATATGCTGTCCAAAGACGTTGACCGTCAAGTTTCGTTACGAACATGCAGGGCGCTAGAAAATAGGCTCAGCAGAATTGATAACAAATCTGTTGGGCTTGAGGCAATCAAGTCAAAGGTAACAGATACGCTTAATGCCATCGATGTGGATGGGATGTATAGAGAAAATTCAGAGTTATATGATGGGCTATCAAAGTCAAATGATCTTGATGAAATACTTAAGTACTTTAATAATAAAGGGCTACTTTCCAGTATCTGTTCAGCCTTCGAACTTGGTAAAAATGGCTATGAAAAATTAGTATTGCGAATGCTCAACTCTGAGAAAAGAGATGCAGTACTCGATGGTCTAAGAAAGTATGTGCCAGAGATATAACAAAGCCAGCCAGAGGGACCAAAAAACCGCCGCTTCGCTCTGGTTTTTCGGCCCCTGCTGGTGGCGTTAGGCGCAAATACAATATCGCAAACTTAAAAGGAAAATATGGAATTAGCAAGAAAACTGGAACTTCATTATTATTTCAATGATGAATCGCATTCAATGGATGCTTTTGTTCGTAATAAATGCGAGACAGAGATTCTTGCGGTAATAAAAGAAGTCGCTGAAACACTTGAAATAAAAATAAGAGTTGAATCAGAAGCTCATAAAGAAGGTGGTCTTCGGGACATATGGAAATTCATGGGAGCTAATAACGCACAAATTGCATTGGTTGTTTCTGTTGTGGCCTTGATTTTGTCACAGGTTCCAAAAATCGATTCTGAAACAGAAAAACTACAAAAAGAACTTTTGCAGCTTTCAGTTCAAGAGAAAAAGCTCCAAATTGAGAAGCTAAAACAAGAAATAAAAGAGAATGAATTATCTGGCAATGCAGTTGAAGCAGCAGCAAATATTACAAATAAAAGCTATAAGGTAATTGCTAGAAAATCAAACTTTTATAAGAAACTATCACATTATGATAAAGTTTCAAATCTTGGAGTTAGCTCCCTCGATTATGATGGTTTGAACGTAGGTTGTGAGGAAATAATTCCGAAAAGTAAGTTCAAGAGATTCATTCTAGCAAGTAATAATTTACCAACACATACTGACGAAAATGCATCGGTTGAAATTATTGCCCCAGTCCTGAAAGAAAGTAACGCTCATTGGAAAGGGCTTTACAAAGATGAGCCTATTAGCTTTTCCATGCAGGATAAAGAATTTAAAGAAGCTGTACTCAACAAATCTGTTAGTTTTCAGCATGGCTCCACCATAGTTTGTGTTCTCAAAATAAGAAGAAAGCTGGATGAAGCTGGTGAGGTAACAGTCACAGGTCACGCAGTAGATACAGTCTTAGAAAAGATTGAAAAAGGTGTCAGCAAGGAAACGACCCAAGGCAGGCAGTACAGATACGCAAGAAAAATGCAAGATAGTCAGCATGAGCTAAGTCTCGAACCCGAAGAAAGCGCCTAACGAATAAGGATAGATTGCGCGCAGCCGCAATCTTATCCGGTTGTTGAATAAGCCCGGATTTGACAGCCACTCGGAATCGTTTATGGGAAATAGCTTTTTCTCTGGCAGCCTTTATAGCTGATGCAGGTTGGTTTTGACTTTTGTTAAGCTGAGCGCGTCCCTGCCCCAGCTATTAATTGAGCATTGTCGTAAAATTATGTATTCAGATTGTGCTGGCTCTCCCCTGTTGAGTGAATTTAAGCCCTTTTTTATCGGTCAGGTTAAACCTGTGAACCGGAATGCTATGACTTTCATATCGCAGCCACAGGTTCTGCAGGCGTGTTTTGGTCGGATGATGGGTTCCAGAGGTTTCAGCATGACTTGCAAGATCAGCTGAATCAGGTTAAGTCTGCGTTTAGCCCGACAGTGCAGGAATCCGTAGTCACGGACTCGTCTCAACCCTTTGGGCAGAACATGCTGTAAAACCAGCCAGAGAAAGTCTTCTCCTTTTATGGTTCGCTGCTCTTTTGCACCGGTTTTGCTGTTCCGGTAGATGAAAGTCACTTGTCCGTCATCATGACCTGTAATCTGCCGGTCAGCGATAACGCCCCGGTAGAGATATCTGGACAAGTATTTCAAAGCAGGTTCGCCTTTTCCGACGTGCTGACAATTCACCACCCAGAGTTCGGGCAGCGATTTTTTAAGCGTTGGTGTCAGTAAACCCGCTTCATTCAGAGCTTTCAACAATCGTCCCCGGAAGACTCTGGCCAGGTTGTTACTGTTGAACAGGTATTTACCCTTGAGCTTTCGCCATTCACGACGGCGAGTATTAATACCACCACCTGGAACTACAAAGTGCACATGAGGGTGGTAATCAAGTCGACGACTGTGGGTATGTAATACGCCGGTCATTCCGAGCTGCCCGTCCAGACTTTTGTGGTTGTAGCCAAAGCTTTTCAGGGTTTCAGCTGCTTCCCTGAACAACAGGTCATAGACTTAGGGAAAAATCATGAAAGCCCCCGAAGCCACTGAGCTCAATGGCTATAAGGATATCCACCTATAGAGTAAAATACACATCCATTGTCTTATACAAAAAAGATTTGGATGTTCTGGAAATGAATGCATTTGATTTAATGAATAGGCTATCTGTCATTTATGACGCACGTCAGCAATGGAAAGTAGATCATAAACTTGCTGATATTCTGCTCTTAACCATCTGTGCTGTCATTGCAGGTTGTGAAGGTTGGGAAGAAATTGAAGACTTCGGCAATGAAAGACTGCAATGGTTAAAAAAGTATGGTGAATTTGGATACGGTATTCCTTCACATCATACAATTTCCAGAGTAGTTGCTGCTATTAACCCAAAGCAATTTCAGAAATGCTTTATTGAGTGGATGCAAGCCTGTCACCAGACAACCAATGGTGAGATCATTGCAATTGATGGAAAAACAGCAAGAGGCTCTTACGATAAAGGCAAGGACAAAGGTGCAATTCACATGGTGAGTGCATTTGCGACTGCAAACGAATTGGTTCTTGGCCAAATTAAAATTAATGATAAAAGTAACGAGATTACCGCCATACCTGAATTGCTTGATCTCCTGGAAATCCGTGGCTGCCTCATAACTATAGACGCCATGGGGTGTCAGAGGGATATTGCCAAGAAAATCGTTGATAAAGGCGCTGATTATTTGTTAGCGGTAAAAGGCAACCAGGGTAAGCTTTATGAAGCATTTGAGGAACATTTCTCTGTTGAAAAAGTGAATCAATGGAATGGTGATACTTTCAGAATCGAAGAGAAAAGCCATGGTAGAATGGAAACACGCCTTCACATAGTAAGTGATACCTTTGATGAGTTCGTTAATTTTTCTTTTGATTGGAAAGGAATGAAAACACTCGGGATTATTTTCTCTGCCAGAATGGAAGATAAAGTGTTCAATGCTGATGATATCAGTGTCCGTTATTATATCTCCTCTGCGAAGTTAACAGCAGAAGAATTTTCACATGCTGCAAGAGAGCATTGGGCGATCGAAAGTGTGCCGCAGGCACACAGGTTGGCAGCTTAAGGATGAACTGCTGAATTGTGGAAAGCTCACGGAGAGATGGTGGTAGACCCACCGGAGTCTGTTGTCGGAAACCGGCTCCAAACCGCCTCAAGCGGCTGTCATTAAGAGTGGTGGTCGTGAGCGTTTGAGGAAACGTCAGCCCTTTGAGGCTGGCCGGTGTGATATAGAGAGGCGAGTTAAAGCGAACCTATGTGGACGCGTCGTAATCCAGAGACTGGCATCAGAACCGAGGGCGTTTCGATACTTCGGGATAAGTCTGCAAGTGAACTCCGAATGCTGTGCAGGCGGTGTCCGGCGTATAGTAGGCGCGACTCTATATCGGGCTTTCCGTGGGAACTGCGGGAACCAGTCATCACGATGTTAAGGGAGAAATACAAATCACTGAATTGATGAGTATGAGAGTACCGATGCGTGATACTGGGGCGGAGCTGCTCGTAGTAGTGCAGAAGTACCTGTAATGAGTATGGAGCGAAGGGGCAGCGTCAGGCCGCTTTCAGCTAGTATTCAACTGCCAGTGGCAGGAGGAAATGCTGGGTGAAAGCAAAACCATTTACCATTAACAAATGGCAAGTGCTCCGGGCTTACGAGTTGGTGAAAGCCAATAAGGGAGCGCCGGGCGTTGATGAACAGTCGCTGGTTGATTATGAAGTCAATTTAAAGAGTAACCTGTACAAACTCTGGAACCGAATGTCCTCTGGCAGCTACTTTCCGACACCTGTGAAAGCTGTTGCTATCCCGAAGAAATCAGGAGGCGAGCGCATACTGGGTATTCCAACCGTTGAGGATCGTATTGCTCAAATGGTGGTAAAGATGGAATTTGAGCCTTTGGTGGAGCCGCACTTCCTGCCTGATTCTTACGGATACAGGCCTAACAAATCAGCATTGGATGCTGTGGGTGTCACACGAAAACGCTGCTGGCAACAAGACTGGGTGCTTGAGTTTGATATTAAAGGATTGTTCGACAATATTCCGCATCAGTTGTTGATGAAAGCAGTACGAAGGCATACCGATAACCCATGGGTGCTACTGTATATTGAGCGTTGGCTGACAGCGCCTTTACAGCAAAGGGATGGGCAGTTAATTGAGAGAATGCAGGGTACACCCCAGGGAGGGGTGATTTCGCCTGTCCTCAGTAACCTGTTTCTCCATTATGTCTTTGACAAATGGATGCAGAAATACTTCCCTAACACCTTGTGGTGCCGGTACGCCGATGATGGTGTGCCACGAGCACAGACTGCTGCGTAAGCAGCACTGATGCGCAACTGCACAGAAGATGAGGGTGGGCCCCTCGGAGCCGTCTTACAGGAGGAGGCTTCAAACCACCTTAAGCGGCGAAGGTAAAGAGCCTTGGTCGTGAGCGTTAAGGAAAAGGCAGGGCTTGATCCTGTCAGGTGTGTGTTAAGGAGATGAACGCAAGTGAACCTTTGATGACGCGTCGAAAGCGTAGGAACGATGTCAAAACCGGGAGGTAGTCGTTAGCCCGGGATAAGTCTGGAGGACACCTGTTTACTGTCCAGATGGCATCCGGCGTGGAGAAGGCATGAACTTAACACAGGCTTCTGTGTGGAACGTGGGAACCTGTCGCCTTGATGTTAAGGGAGCCACTCAAGCAGAGACCCTGCAAGAGTCTGAGTACCAATGCAAGGCACAGGGGCGGACGATCCCGTAGTAGTGATGAAGGCGCTGTAATGGCGTTGGAGCGAAGGGGATCGGTCATCCTGTTGAATTTAGAAGTCAACCACTGTGGCAGCTCGACGCTGTCGGTGGGAGGAATTTTTGGAAACAACAAAACCGTTTGAAATTTCCAAGCACGATGTTGTACGTGCATGGCAACTGGTCAAAGCCAATAAAGGCGCTCATGGCGTTGATGGTGAGACCATTGAACAATTTGAGTCTGACCTGAAGAACAATCTGTACAAGATCTGGAATCGGATGTCGTCTGGCAGCTACTTTCCGCCTGCTGTTAAAACGGTAGCGATACCGAAGAAAACAGGTGGGGAAAGAAAGTTGGGCATTCCAACGGTGTCAGATCGGGTTGCACAGATGGTTGTGAAGCTGCATTTTGAGCCATCGGTTGAGCCTTGGTTCCATCCAGACTCCTATGGCTACAGACCAAACAAATCAGCACATCAGGCGTTGGATATCACCCGTAAACGGTGCTGGCGTTATAACTGGGTGCTGGAGTTTGACATCAGAGGGTTGTTCGACAACATCGACCACGAACTGCTGATGAAAGCGGTTCGCAAGCATACGAATAATCGCTGGCTGATCCTCTACATTGAGCGCTGGTTAACAGCGCCGATTCAGCGGGAAGACGGCACAGTTATTATACGTGAGCGAGGTGTTCCACAGGGCGGTGTGATCAGCCCCGTACTCAGTAATCTGTTTATGCACTATGCCTTCGATAAGTGGATGGAAAGGAATTTTCCTGCGATTCCATTCTGCCGTTATGCTGACGATGGGCTTGCCCATTGTCGGCATGAGGTGGAAGCGAAGGCTTTAAAGGATGCTTTAGAGGCAAGGTTTCGTGAGTGCGGTCTGGAAATGCATCCGGACAAGACAAAGATTGTTTACTGTAAAGACGACGACCGGAGGGAGGAGCACCTTGTCACCAGTTTTGACTTTCTTGGCTATACATTTCGCCCAAGGAGGTCAAAGAACCGATGGGGCAAGCACTTCATTAACTTTACGCCAGCCATGAGTCCAAAAGCAGGAAAGGCCATCAGACAGGTAGTAAGAAGTTGGAAGCTGCATTTACGCAGTGACAAAGAGCTTCCTGATCTGGCTCGAATGTTCAGGGCTCAGATACAGGGCTGGATAAACTACTACGGTCGTTTCTACAAATCAGCCATGTACCCGACACTGCGTCAAATCAACCGCAAACTCAGTTTGTGGGCGACGAGGAAATACAAAAGGCTTAAAAGGCACCGGCGAAGGGCGGAACACAGACTTGGGGAAATCGCCAAGAAATTTCCAAATCTGTTCCCGCACTGGAAATTTGGTGTCAAGCCGTCGGTTGGATGATGGGAGCCGTATGAGCTGAGAGGTTCACGTACGGTTCTGAGAGAGCCTGTAGGGGAGGTTCCTATGGGCTACTTACCGATTGGTACATTGTTACAGTGAGGCTCAGGCTAAAAGCACTCTGGAGAAACTGAAAATACGTTTTCAAGAGTGCGGTCTTGAACTTCATCCACAGAAGACCAAGATCGTGTACTGCAAGGATGGTCAACGGAAAGGCCGGTATGAGAACACTGCCTTTGATTTTCTGGGTTACACTTTTAAACGGCGGCTCTGCAAGAACCGCAGGCATAATAGCCTCTTTGTGAGCTTCACTCCTGCAGTGAGCAAAGCCAATCAAAAAGCCATGCGACGTAAAATTCGCAAACTGCGAGTCAGGATGCGTACAGACCTGAATATTGCTCAAATAGCGGGATGGTTGAACCCGATGCTTTCCGGTTGGTTGGCATACTACGGGCGATACTATCGGTCTGCGTTATACAGTGTGTTCAGGCACCTCAACAAAGCACTGGTAAGATGGGCGAGGCGGAAATATAAACCTCTGCGTCGTCACAAGACTCGAGCTGCAAAACTTCTGGAAGAAATAGCGAAGCGGAGTCCTCGTTTGTTTGCCCATTGGCAGGCAGGAATGGTAGGTGCGTTTGCCTGATGGGAGCTGTATGAGCTGAGAGGTTCACGTACAGTTCTGCGAGAGACTGGCGGGGAGGTTCCGCCGGTCTACTCACCATAAACTCCATTGGAAAATGGATGTTGCAATGCGAGAAGATGATTGTCGAATCAGAAGGGGCAATGCCGCTGAAATGCTCACAGGTTTTCGACATATGGCAGTGAATATGTTGAACAATACCAAAACCTTTAAAGCAGGCTTAAAGCGTAAACAGAAAAAGGCAGCCATGAACACACAATACCTGTCTGAAGTCCTTGCTGGGTGTGGGGTTTCATGATTTTTCCCTATAATGGCCATACGGTTGAAATCAATGTCCTTAATACGCAGGCGAAGGCACTCCATTAGCCGCAACCCGGAACCATACATCAGTTGAACCGGTAACTTGTGTGTAGGGCTGATCACTGTGAAAATTGCATTCACTTCATGTCGTTCAAACACCACAGGAATCTTTGTGGCCTTTTTGGCTTTGACCAGATTGCTGACATCCCCCAAAGGTCTACCTAAAACTTGTTTGTATAAAAAACTTCAGAGCATTCAATGCCTGGTTTTGTGTTGAAGTCGCAACCCGACGCTGAACGGCAAGATAAGTCAAAAATTGTCTGACATGATCAGGCCCTAAATACTGAGGATGCTTCATGTGTTGATAACGAATGAAGTACTTGATCCAATAACAATAGGACTGTTCAGTTTTATAGCTATAGCGCTTCACTCTGAGGGTGTTGCGTACTTCAGTCATAAAAGGAGATGGCATGGTAAACTCAAAAGCTGTTTATTTGTACAGTATTATTGAAGAAAATACTAAAAATGCAAATAACTCACTTGCGGTCTATCTGGGGCGGTAGGTAAAATGGCTTATAGTCTGTTGATAATTAATGACTTTATGACAGGTTGGAAAGTCGGGATATATCTCAAGCGAGTTGATATTTCTTGATTTAGGGGGATATGCCGCGTGTGAGTGTAATATCTAATATCACTTGCTTGAGATCTAATAGCTGTTAGCAGCCTTAATTAATATCGAGTAAACATGAAGTTTCATTATGAATAATAAATTATACGACCTATATGAAAAGCACTGGTTCGAGCTTTTTGAAAACCTTGGGGACAAAAACGATTTTGTCAACCCATTCCTGATAAAAGTAGATCCTGAAAAAATCAAAAATAGTGACTTAAAAGTCATGATTATTGGCCAAGAGACTAAAGGGTGGGATGAAGAAAATGGGGTTCACAAATCAATAGATAAAGGTATTGATCTATATGATAGGTTCTTTATCAAGGAAAAATTCTATGATGGATATGGAAGAAGCGCCTTTTGGAAAGGGTTCAGATTCATACAAAAGGAATTTAAAACTGCCTTCCCGAACAAAAATATTTCATTCATATGGAATAATATTTCCAAGATAGGTAGAGCCGGAACAACGGGTGTCACATCTAGACTAAGAGACATCGAGAGAAAACATTTTCCCGTAGTTCAAGAAGAGTTAAATATCATTAAACCGGATATAGTTTTATTCCTAACTGGTCCAAATCGAGATGGTGATATTAAGTTCCATTTTCCGGACGCAAAAATTGCCGCAGCTGACAGCACCTTCTCTGTTAGAGCACTTGCACGAGTTCAGTCTGAATACCTTCCTAAAATTTCCATAAGAACTTATCACCCATCATACTACAAAGGTTTCAATAATAACCTGAAGCGCCGGGTTTCCCAGCTGCTAACAAGTGCATCGTAAGGACGCCTTCGGCGCCCCACATGCAAGCGTTAGGCTTCATCAAGTCTTGGAAGTGTTTTTAAGTGTTCTGCTACTTCTTGCAGATGATAGTCTCTGTATCCTTCCCATCGTTTTTGACTATCTTGCATAGAGAAAGTAGGTGAATTGCCAATGCTTAATCCAGCTTTAAACGCTCTCTCGACAGCAACGCCCAAAATAAGTTCTGTCTCAGTTTTAGCCTTCGTTATCTGACTGAGTTCAAGAAATAATTTGTCGATTGTTTCTGTTTCCATTTTTTCACCTGTGGTTTTCCAGTTTTAGCCTAACAACACGCTCGGCTGGGACGCACATACTGTGCGCCCGTCAGTTTTGCGGTTAACTGGCAAAGGAGAGTTCATGCCATATGATCTAAAAAAAAGACTCGTTGTAGGTTTAGCATCGAGCGCATTATTTGACCTTACGGAGTCTGATGAAGTGTTTAGGTCAAAAGGCGAACAAGAATACAGAAAATACCAAAGAGATAACCAAGATAAAGCTCTTGCAAAAGGTGTTGCCTTTCCTTTTATAAGGCGCCTCTTAAGCTTGAATAAACTGAATCCTCAAGATCCACCAGTTGAAGTGATCCTTTTATCAAGAAATGATCCTGATACTGGAATGAGAGTTATGAATTCAATAGAGCACTATAAGCTTGGAATCACCAGGTCAGTATTTTTACAAGGGCAATCACCATATCAATATATTCCAGCCTTCGATATAGAGCTCTTTTTATCTGCTAATCCGAATGATGTAAAACAAGCAGTATTGGCAGGCTATCCAGCTGGGCAAATTTTAAAAGGTGATATTGTTGATGATCTCAAAGATACAGAACTCCGTATAGCATTTGACTTTGATGGTGTTATCGCAGATGACGAAGCAGAAGAAGTCTATAAAACTACGGGAAAACTATCTGAATTCCATTCTCACGAAGAATCTAAAGAAGATGTTCCGCACAACCCTGGCCCTCTAAAAGACTTTCTACAACGAATATCAAATATTCAAAAATTAGAGCTTGATAAAGCTGAGCAAGATTCAAATTATGAGCCAGTTTTAAAAATATCTATTGTAACAGCAAGAAATGCCCCATCTCATAAGCGCGTTATCAACACCATGAGGTCATGGAACATAATGGTAAATGAAGCATTCTTCATGGGTGGTGTAGAAAAATCAAGAGTACTTGAGATCATGCGCCCACATATGTTCTTTGATGACCAAAAATTACATCTTGAAGCGTCGTCATCTGTATTACCTTCAGTTCATATACCATTTGGGGTAGCAAACGAATAATTTGCCAGTTAACAAAGCATTCCAGGTGACGCCTACGGCGCACCTAAATGCGGCGTTAGGCCTCTACAGTAAGTCGAAGTAGTTTTAATAAAAATACTTTCCATGTTAAAATCGAACGATTTAATTCAGAAGGAACAGAAAATTGTGTGAAAGTAAGCATGAAAGTCTGAAAAAAGGTAATAGAGAGGTTATTACAGATTTCTATGTTTCGACTGACATTACTTCTGAAGAACAAGCATTTAAGTACCATGTTTTTGTAAGGTTGAATGCTAAGAAAATCACATTCAAAAATGTATCATTCATGCATTGCATTTTTGAGCATTGTTATCTAAATAATTGTGTATTTGATTCTTGTGATTTTACAGGGTGTAAGTTTATAGCGTCAAACTTTCATCAGTCAGCTTTTAGTGGGTGCTCCTTTAAGTATGCAACCTTTGAAAGAACTCATCTTGATGATGATATTTTGTTAAGTGAAGCGCCTCAAGAAGAAAACTTGAAAATGCATTTTGCTCGTTCTTTAAGAATGAACTATCAACAAATTGGTGATGCCAAAGCTGTCAATAAGGCGATAAATGTTGAACTCGAAGCAACATCTATTTATTTGAAGAAGTCTTGGCAATCAAAAGAGACTTATTACACGAAAAAATATCCAGGGATCAAAAATAATCTGATTCAGTTTATTAAGTGGTCAGAGTTTTCTATTCTTAACTTTATCTGGGGGAATGGTGAAAGTGTCATCAAATTTATAAGATTTTTAGCCCTGATTATCCTTTCAATTGGCATCTATGATGCAGTCAATAGTTCTAATCCACATAATTTAAAAGAGTATTGGAGCAGTTTTCTGAATGCGCCTTCTATATTTTTAGGTGTTTCGTTACCTGAAAACTATTCAAATGGTGTTTTGACACTCATAGCAGGAGCAAAATTGATTTCATTTGCCCTGTTAACAACACTATTGATAAAGCGGTTCAGTAGAAGATGAGAGAGCATATATACGCTTTTGGCTCAATTTGCAGGGGCGAGTTTGATTCTGCATCTGATGTGGATCTTCTTGCATGTTTGAGCAAACCAAAAGCAGAGATAGATCCCAAAAAATTCTCAATATACACACATGAGAGAATTGAGGAACTCTGGGCAGATGGCAATCCTTTTGCATGGCATTTACACCTTGAATCAAAGCTGCTGTATAGTTCTGACGGTGAAGACTTTATTTTAAATCTTGGTGAACCATCTGAGTATGTAAATGCACCAGTAGATTGCCTAAAGTTTAAAAAACTTTTTTTAGAATCATATGACTCGTTAGTGAGTTCAAGTGACAGTGCTGTTTTTCATTTATCTTGCATGTTTCTTGCAACTAGAAATTTTGCTACATGTTATTCACTTTCAAAAAATAGCCCTGTTTTTTCAAGGAACTCTCCTCTCTTAATAAGTGAGCCTCTTTCGATAGAAGAAAGTACATTTGAACTCTTCTCAAGAGCGCGAATATTATCTACAAGAGGGTATGGAGAAATCTTGTCAAATGATGAAATAAATTTAGCTAAATCTTCTTCCCAAGTTATTATTAACTGGATGGATAGACTGTTTTCTGAGGGTAACTAATATGAGTGAGTTCAATAACCGTATAGCTGCACAGAGAGAAGTTCTATCAACAGTTAATCGAATTAACTGGAGCGAAGAACTATTTGGGTTGTCAAGTGGAGCTATAGATAGATGGATCAGCAAAAATAAAATAGAAGCAAATGTAAATTTGGTATCTCTTATCAACTTAGTTGCAAGTAAGTTATTTTTTCTCTCCAATAAAAGCCAAGAACAAATTACAGAAGATTATCAAAAACTTTCTTCTGATGTATCGGATATAACAAGACAAATAAGAGAAGAAATTTACAGAAACTACCAAGCCCGAATCAGGCACGAGGCCTAACAAAGCAATCAAGTTCGTCCCGGCCTTCGGCCTCCACCTGACCTCGCCTGCGGCTCAGCGGCTTATTGCGGCGTTATGCCTCAAATCACAAAAACAAATAAGCATGTCTCGACGTGAGGATGTAGATCAGCTGATCTAGCTCGCTAAGCAAAATCGTAGCTATTGCTAACCCCAGAGCCGAAGCAGAAAGAGTTAGATTTAAAATCATTTTTAGATCTTTTTCTATCATTAAAAGTACATCTGAAATTTCGATTGAAAGCGAACTCATTTTTACAATGTAATTAATATTTTCTCCTATAAGAATTGTTGCTTTTCTAATTAACTCAGGTGAATTTGCTACTGTAACACCTGCTAAATATCCAATAGATCCACCGAGGGCGGCTAATAAAGCATTTGCTGTTGTAATTGTGTTGTAATAACTATCACTTCGATTTATTAAAGTGGGCAAAAATAAGCAGGCGAAAGCAAGACCTACGTACTGCTTATAATCAGTTAGTTTTGATGTGAAGTTCTCAATCACTCCAATATCATAAAATTCATTGTTAGCAGAGACGTTAATAGAATTTATAGTTATCAGAATACTGAATAAATAAATCTTTAGCTGTGTCTTCATACCAACTTTCAACCTTCGAAAATATATCGAAGTATAGGCATAACAAAAATTTCCAGGGGACTGCGCCTACGGCGCATGCCCAGAACATGTTTCCAGAAAAACTGCAGGCCATTACGATCGGTTTTGACTGTGCTCCAGGAGTGGCTTTCCACCAGGGCGGCAAAATAGGTTTTTAAATCCTCAGGGCTGAGTCTGTCAGGACAACGATCAAAGAAGGTTGCCAGCCGCCGAATTGGCCTGCTGTATAGATCAATGGTTGATTTTCTTTTGCCCTGAAGCTTCAGGGTGGTGATGTGTTTTTGATACAGTTTGTCAAACCGGATTTGCTCAGAACGTTCCATGCTGCTTCCTTATATAAGCCGCGCCGGAGTGGTACGGATATCAGGAAGTATTGGCAATGTTGGGGTGGCTGGGATGAACGGTATTTTTTTGCCGCGTTAGCGGCTATTGGTAATGTTTTAAGCTGCCCTCAAAAAATCGTTTCATTGTATACCCTTCTGGAGGAGACACTTGATTCTCGCCTTGTGGGTATATATTAATAATCAAGTCTGTTTCATTAGCAGATTCTGTAAATACCAAATCATCTGTTAAATAGTTCTCAGTATTAGCAGTTAATTGTAATAAAGGAATTTGTATTGCTTGGCTGCCTGCGAGCCCTGTCAAAATATTCTGATCAAGATAATTCAAAAAATCACTCGAGAAAAATAATATAAGTGGATGAACTCCTGGGATTTGACAGCCAGATTGATAAAGCAGGTTGTCTTGATTTAGATGAGAAAAAACCACTTGCCAATCCATCATGTCAATAGCTGGCGTTCTTAACAATAAACTAGGTGCGTTAGCGAATGATAAAGTAAAATTCTTAGAATATTCGCGTTCAGCAGTCATACTCATAATTCCTGTCCTGTACAAAGAACGCGAAAAATTCTCTAGAGCTGTAAAGAAGGAATGTGTCCCCAGCCTGCCCCTTACTGTATCTGATAGTAATGATCTGACAATAATTTTATCGGGGACTATATTTCTAGTCCTAGATGCTTGATGATTATATTTGGCTGTGATTTCAAGTACTGGTATTTTGTCAGATTTAATGATTATTCTTTCAAATGCTGCTTCAGGTTTTAGTACAATAAAAAGCAGTAAGGTTAATGTGCAAAGCCTAAAATATTTCATTTCGTTTTGAAAACGCCATAACAAGAAGTAGGTTTTAATATAGTTCATACTTAAATAGCTGCCATATTAGTTATAAAGTAATTCTCGTTCAGAATAACCGCCGCATAACGAATAAGGACAGATTGCGCCCATATTCGCTACTCCTGAAATAATGTTGAAGTGGTTGTAGTATTCCACAGCTCTAACACTTTACACGCCTTGAGACGTGTAAATGTTAATTTTTACTAACTGTGTAGGCTCAGGCAGACAGTGAACTGAATATTCCTTTAAGTATTATATTAAACGAATTTCAAAGGCGAAGTTTGCGAACAGCATCGATCATGTTTATATCTTGAACAAGTAAACGACAGTGGAAGTCAGGGGTGCCAAGGGATTTAGTTCTGCTTTTTTTATACTCTCGCAAACATTTTTAGCTATGAATTTATGTAATCAGTTATATACCTTTACAAGCTCTGGTACTAAAGGGGAATATTTTTTCCTTGCCAACTTACACGACCCTAGATCGTATAAGTAGCGGGATCTGCTGGTAGTATTCACGTACTCAGAGTGTAAGTATTGGCATGAAGTGATAGCTTCGTTTATCTTATGCCTAAACTCAGAGTTCAATTCGTAGTAGATAAGCTTATGAAAACCGCTCGGGTATTTGCTTTACTTGCCAGCTTATCGACTGCTACAGACAGTTTCGCTGTACAGTTTCAAGATGAGGAGCAGACAATAAGTTGGGCGAAAACCCTATCAATTTGGGGACTCTATACTGGCATATTTTGTCACTGTTATCTTGCTACAGACGGGCTCGATGAACAACATAGAGGAATAAATATTGGTTTTCTCTACACTCCTGTAACTCTTGGAACAATTGGCTACAACATCGGGTGTCTAATAGACTACCTTGCTGAATAGAGAGTAATAAAAAAACGGTAATCTTCACAAAGAACAATGAACGACAAGCAAGCATGTTGGAAAAGAAGCGATTCTAAAGCAAAGTACTTCCTAACTGGTTAACGCAGATAACGAATAAGGATAGATTGTGCCCAGCCGCAATCTTATCCTGTTGTTGCACAAGCCCGGGTTGAATTCTGGTAAGGAAGGTCTACTGAAGTTTACTTTTCTGGCGGACCTTGAATCAAAACGTTTTTTCTGAACGCTATTTATTCAGGATGAGTGTCTCCAGACCACTGCATTACGGTAGTCTTGGATATGTCGGATCTGGGAAGTCTTCTCCTGTGTCAACAGAATGGTGTAATCGGGCAGTTTCCGTGCAGTGTTGAGCAGTCGTTCTACCTCTGCAGGCGTCAGGATAACAGGCAGTCGCTTGACGGTCGGTGGTTTGATGATTTCAACAAAGTCCCAGTGTTTGCCCAGAACATGTTTCCAGAAAAACTGCAGGCCATTACGATCGGTTTTGACCGTGCTCCATGAATGGCTTTCCACCAGGGCGGCAAAACAGGTTTTTAAATCCTCAGGGCTGAGTCTGTCAGGACAACGATCAAAGAAGGTTGCCAGCCGCCGAATTGGCCTGCTGTATAGATCAATGGTTGATTTTCTTTTGCCCTGAAGCTTCAGGGTGGTGATGTGTTTTTGATACAGTTTGTCAAACCGGATTTGCTCAGAACGTTCCATGTTGCTTCCTTATATAAGCCTCGCCGGAGTGGTGCGGATATCAGGAAGTATTGGCAATGTTGGGGTGGCTGGGATGAACGGTATTTTTTTGCCGCGTTAGCGGCTTGGTTCAACAAGAGCATCCATCGGCGCCAGCGGCACAGCCCCTGATTTTAGCGTTATGTGCTTCTGGTAAACCTATAGCTGATCAAAATATTTCAGTGGGTTATAATCAGTTGAGCTATTGAACTCAGGATTAATAAATGCCTACTATATCAATGTTTTATGGTCTGATTGTTCGAATGTATTACTTCGATAATCAGAAACACAATATGCCTCACATTCATGTTTTTTATCATGAATTTTGAGGCAATTATCGAAATTCCTACAGGCAAAATACTTGAAGGAAATCTCCCTAAGAACAAGCAAAAACTTGTTGATGCCTGGATAGAAATTCATAAAGAAAGTCTCATGGCTAACTGGGATTTAGCAATAAATGGAGACTCAGTATTCAAAATTGATCCCTTAAAATAGGTGTAAATATGAATCCTGCGGTGAAATCAGTACAAGCTTTAGAGAATTACAAACTCCATATTGAGTTTGAGAATGATGAAGTCAAAGAGTTTGACGTTTCTCCATACTTGGAAAAAGGTATTTTTGTAGAACTTAAAGATATTAATTACTTTAAGCAGGTAAGAGTTTCATTTGGTTCTATAGAATGGCCCAATGAGCAAGACTTCAGCAAAGATACTCTGTATCTTCTTAGCGTAACAATTCAGCCTTCCTCTCAAAGGCATTAATCGGCCACGCACATAACGAATAAGGATAGATTGCGCTCAGCCGCAATCTTATCCTGTTGTTGCACAAGCCCGGGTTGAATTCTGGTAAGGAAGGTCTACTGAAGTTTACTTTTCTGGCGGACCTTGAATCAAAACGTTTTTTCTGAACGCTATTTATTCAGGATGAGTGTCTCTAGACCACTGCATTACGGAAGTCTTGGATATGTCGGATCTGGGAAGTCTTCTCCTGTGTCAACAGAATGGTGTAATAGCGAAGTTTCCGTGCAGTATTGAGCAGTCGTTCTACCTCTGCAGGCGTCAGGATAACAGGCAGTCGCTTGACGGTCGGTGGTTTGATGATTTCAACAAAGTCCCAGTGTTTGCCCAGAACATGTTTCCAGAAAAACTGCAGGCCATTACGATCGGTTTTGACCGTGCTCCAATGGCTTTCCACCAGGGCGGCAAAACAGGTTTTTAAATCCTCAGGGCTGAGTCTGTCAGGACAACGATCAAAGAAGGTTGCCATCTGCTAACTATATTCGAGACACCCACGGGTATTGTCAGCTTCGCCAGTAAAACTCGTGGTGAAATACACCAAAGGTTCGATCAGCAAGAGAAACGTTTTGACTGTCAAGAAAGAGAGATTGCTGCACTGAAAGCAGACAGTGTAAGTACTCAGCCATACGGAATCGAATATTTCTGGCTTATTTGGCAGGTGCTCTGCAAGACGCGACGACGGGAACATAGCAAGCTATGTGACCAGAATTGCAACGCAGTCAGAGTGCCTGAACAATAAGTCAGAAAATATGATTTCGTATGGTTGAGTACTTAGTGTTGAAAGCTGACAATGCGGAAATCAAAGAAGCCTTAAAGATCATTCTGTCCAGGGTTCCTGGGTAACCGCCGCATAACAGGCAAGTGAACGAGATAAGCTCGTTAAGCAAGAAGTTATGTGCCATAGGAAACGAGAGCAATCAATATGAACCGCCACTTCAGGTTAGTATTCAAAATCATGTTCGGTGTCTTGGCACTGGCTTTGATCCTGGGTGTTTTGATTTCAATAGTTGCACCATACTTTTTCTCGGAAGACGAAGTATATAATTGTCTGGATACAGGTGGTAGCTTTAATTACGATACATGTGTCTGTGATTATGAAAATAACCACCAGTTCAAGGCAGATCATCAATGCAAGTAACCATACAAAGACGGTTATCCGGGGCAATTTACTTCCTGTTAATCTCAGGGGCACTACGAGTAAATGGATTTGCGAGTTAGAACGACGTAGGAACTAAAGTCGAGTCATTGATCGGTTAACCGTTAACTCAAGAAGATTTATCTGTCTAGTGGTGAACAACTGGACAGAAAGATGAAAAATGATACTGTTAAGATATAAATGATTCGAATTTTAATAGATGGTGGTGTTTCAGGTTTTTGTGAAAGGAAAATACCTGAGGTCGCTCTCAATAAAGTATCAGTATGAACCTGGAAGGGGATATTTTCTTTGCAATTACCTTCTCTACAGGATACTCAGGCGCAGTCAAATTAATACACAAGGTAAACATGGATATTTCAGGAAAAAAACGATCTTCAATTAATACAATAGATGAATCTCTATCTGATAAAAAACTGAAAAACGGGTGTGATGAGAAGCCCAAGGAAAAAGTAATTCCTGATAAAAAGGCTGAACCAGATTATGGATTAGCACTGAAAGACAGGAAGATTAACGAAATATTTTCACTTGCTAGAGAAAAAAATAAAACTCTTTGTATTACACCAGAAAATCTATCTGAAAGAGGAGTAGTTATAGGCAATGAAGATGATCAGGAGTTAATGTTGAAAGTTGCAAATCTGATTTTCATGGCAATGAATAATACAGATAATCCTTTGTATACATATTCATCAGGAGGGAATACAGTAACAGCCAGAGATGAAGCTCATAGGATAAAGTCTCAGAACTCACTAGAATCTTATGATGAATTAGATCTTTTTATTATGCTTCATTCTGATGGAAAAAGACTAGATACAATGACATTAGTTTGCCATGAAGAACTTAATAGCACCTTTGAAAAGTATGGTGTTGTAATTCTAAATGGACTGAATCCAGATAAACATTCTACTTTAATGCTTGGCTGTGGTCATAAGAATGATCATTATAATCATTACGGTGTAGATACTTTAGATATAAGGGCACGTATTAAACCAGATGTTTTGTTACAATGGGGAGATAAAAGAGCAACTGAATATCTTAGTAGTCTCAATAAATATAAAGAAATTGTTGATGAAGGGCCTTTGTTTTTATTTATGAAATACTCTGATGAATATTTTTCAGCAGTAAGGTCATGTTTGGTTGCAAATGGTAAATTACGACTGCCAAGCTCTAACCTCGATGAAAGTAAAATTCCATTAGACTTTATAAAAGAAGATGTTTCGAAGAGAAATGATTTTGGTTCACGTCATTTTTGTACTACCTATATTTACTCCCCTCGTAGGGAAAAATCATGAAACCCCACACCCAGCAAGGACTTCAGACAGGTATTGTGTGTTCATGGCTGCCTTTTTCTGTTTACGCTTTAAGCCTGCTTTAAAGGTTTTGGTATTGTTCAACATATTCACTGCCATATGTCGAAAACCTGTGAGCATTTCAGCGGCATTGCCCCTTCTGATTCGACAATCATCTTCTCGCATTGCAACATCCATTTTCCAATGGAGTTTATTTTCGATCGCCCAATGCTCTCTTGCAGCATGTGAAAATTCTTCTGCTGTTAACTTCGCAGAGGAGATATAATAACGGACACTGATATCATCAGCATTGAACACTTTATCTTCCATTCTTGCAGAGAAAATAATCCCGAGTGTTTTCATTCCTTTCCAATCAAAAGAAAAATTAACGAACTCATCAAAGGTATCACTTACAATGTGAAGGCGTGTTTCCATTCTACCATGGCTTTTCTCTTCGATTCTGAAAGTATCACCATTCCATTGATTCACTTTTTCAACAGAGAAATGTTTCTCAAATGCTTCATAAAGCTTACCCTGGTTGCCTTTTACCGCTAACAAATAATCAGCGCCTTTATCAACGATTTTCTTGGCAATATCCCTCTGACACCCCATGGCGTCTATAGTGATGAGGCAGCCACGGATTTCCAGGAGATCGAGCAATTCAGGTATGGCGGTAATCTCGTTACTTTTATCATTAATTTTAATTTGACCAAGAACCAATTCGTTTGCAGTCGCAAATGCACTCACCATGTGAATTGCACCTTTGTCCTTGCCTTTATCGTAAGAGCCTCTTGCTGTTTTTCCATCAATTGCAATGATCTCACCATTGGTTGTCTGGTGACAGGCTTGCATCCAC
This sequence comes from Endozoicomonas sp. ALC020, assembly GCF_049275935.1. Taxonomy (NCBI): domain Bacteria; kingdom Pseudomonadati; phylum Pseudomonadota; class Gammaproteobacteria; order Oceanospirillales; family Endozoicomonadaceae; genus Endozoicomonas; species Endozoicomonas sp. ALC020. The sequence goes on along the minus strand of NZ_CP184830.1, from coordinate 6,256,574 downwards.
TCAATAAAGCATTTCTGGAATTGCTTTGGGTTAATAGCAGCAACTACTCTGGAAATTGTATGATGTGAAGGAATACCGTATCCAAATTCACCATACTTTTTTAACCATTGCAGTCTTTCATTGCCGAAGTCTTCAATTTCTTCCCAGCCTTCACAACCTGCAATGACAGCACAGATGGTTAAGAGCAGAATATCAGCAAGTTTATGATCTACTTTCCATTGCTGACGTGCGTCATAAATGACAGATAGCCTATTCATTAAATCAAATGCATTCATTTCCAGAACATCCAAATCTTTTTTGTATAAGACAATGGATGTGTATTTTACTCTATAGGTAGAAATCCTTATAGCCATTGAGCCCAGTGGCTTCGGGGGCTTTCATGATTTTTCCCTAACTCCCCTCGTTGATAACGTCTAGCAAGTGATTAGGCTGCCAGCAGCTGATTATTTGCTGCTTGGGGGAAACAGTGAACCTCGACTCTGACCATTTAATATGAGTTCGTTGTTTAATATTTTGTTATGAAGTTTAACATTCTTGAGATTAATGCTAATGTCATCGGGAGGAGCGGATAACAGAGCCTTCCAGCTGACCCTACCCCTCCGTTTTGATTCATATACCTGGAATAACAGAACCTTGATATCTGACAGCAGTCCGATATGAAGTTGTTAAAGAAAATGACTCCTCTGCTTATAAAATACAAAGATCGTTATTCATCCGATGAATTTTCAAGGTTCTCAATCTACAGGTACTCATGTGAAGAGAAAGCTGCCCCATAATTTGATGTTATACTTTTTTCAATATTAGTTTTCGGTAATTTGTAATTTATCCATGTTAGGTTCACGCGAACGGTTCACTATTTTAAAGATTAAAATGGAAACGTGACGGAGTTCTTCGTTACCGGCATGAAGTAGGTAAAATAGGAACTGCCTTAGAGAATCAAGAGACAAGTTCGTGTCAAAGCCTCTTTCCTGGTCAATTCCATGAATTTGTACGACTGGCAAGGCAGCGAATGTATTCTGCAAAATGTTTATGTGCAACATAATAAATGGGTTGTCTTCTGTATAAAATGCAATAAATACTTGATTGTTTTGTAAGACTGCATTCATCAAAGTATCTAAAGAGTTATCAAAAACGGGTTGTTCTGATGTAATATCCGGAGGCCAAATACCACAAAAACCGAGCTCTTCACAGAGTTTGGCCAATCTCTGATTATTAGTAAGTTGCCTGTTTCTGGAAAGATTGGCCCAAGTCAGAGCAAAACGCCTTAATAAAAAATAACTGGAATCACTAATGAAATTTAGCTCAGTATGTTTTCGCTGGTTCACTCCAAAATCTTTTAGCAGTACTTCAAGTGTATTTCTTAGTTTAACGATTGGCGTTTGCAAATGGTCTGTTGTCATAAGCTGACCGGACCCGCTGTATCGGGTAGTCTCATCAGGGGGTGGATTTGAAGTAGTAGAGGCTAAAGCCATTTGTTGAGTTTGCGGGGCTTCCTGAACTTGCGGGGTTGGTGGGGCTTGTTGGATTGGAAGGATTTGCGGGATTGTTGGCGTTTGCGGGATTGCTGGCATTTGCGGGATTGCTGGCATTTGCGGGATTGCTGGCATTTGCGAGATTGTTGGCATTTGCTGGATTGATGGCATTTGCGGGATAGGCGTGATTTGGGGGATTGTTGGCATCTGCGTTTGAACAGATGTTTGGTGGGCCAGAAATGGAATGACTCGCAAAGAATTCAGAGCTGGTAAGCCTGCCCCTTTACAAGAAAAACTAAAATCGCGTGTTTCAATATTGAGTTCTAGATTTCCCATAGGAGAAGCCATTCTATTCTGAACGAACAGGGGGCAGAATGGGTATGTGCATCCATATCGTCCCATTGTAAAACTCATTGGGTAGCAACAATGAGGGCAGTCTATAGCGAGAACTTTAACAGAATAAAGAAGCATGAAAAAAACAACACATTCAATGTACTTTAGCTTTACAATAGTATCCATAAAAATGAGGCTCTGTGATTAGTATTTGCATATATTAGCACTTGAATTTTCACATAAGGGTTATTTTAAGTTTTGTTACTTCAATAGTTGTGAATAACAAAAAAAACCAGAGTTTTTTGCTCTCGCAGTGCCCCTGAGTTTGACGTTGGCTTACGATGTAAGCGAGTTTTTTCTCTTTTGCCAGTGGTGAGTGACCGCTAATACCTATGTCAGCATTTTGTCCGATCAAAACCATTTCTGAGTAGCTCTTAGCAGATTACGTCCGTAAGTTACGAGCTGCTCAAATAACAGTCGTAGGTGTAGCGATGGGCGTTTGTATCCGATTGCTGTGGGTATTTGATCTGGTACTTTATTTCAGTTTAAAAGCTGCATCAGTATTGTCACCAAGGCTTCAACAGGCAAAGTTCAGGATTAATAAAAAGTACAGAAGCAATGATTGCAGGTTATGTGTTTCAATCAACATTATCCCTGACATTGGGGTTCCCACCACTTGATAAGTATCTGTCCTTATGTGTATTGTCGCTGAGACGGACAACAAAACTGATGATTATCAGCAGGAAGATTGTAAGTACTCAGCCATATGGAATCGAATATTTCCGGCTTATTGGGCAGGTGCTCTGCAAGGCGCAACGACGGGAACATAGCAAGCTATGTGACCAGAGTTGCAACGCAGTCAGAGTGCCTGAACAATAAGTCAGAAAATATGATTTCGTATGGTTGAATACTTATGCTGATCGCTCAATTGAAATCTGATTAGGCTCTAAAAATGGTCTATATTCCTAACTATTTTGTTAGAAAAGGAACGAATCTGGAATACAGCCATCTACCTATTCATTAAACCGGAGTTAACTAGATGAATTCTATGTTGAAAGTCGAATAAAGTCAGGCTACTTGTCTAACAAAACTCCGAATCTGAAAGTCATTGTTTTTTAAGTCTTGGAGTACATCATGGATAAACCGATTTGTAGTTCTTCTTCCTCTCCCTGCTATGGAGCTCAAGAGCCTTATATCGTTGATCGTACTGATGAGTCTAAATGTTTTGGAATGAAAGTGGATATAGAAACGGCAAAAGTTAAGAAAAGAAAACTAACAGATCAAGAGAGACAAGAATATATTAATGAAAGAAAAATAAAAAATAGAATATCAGCCGCATTGTCAAGAGGAAAAAAGAAAAAATACTTGGAAGACTTGGAAAAAGAAGTTAAGGTATTAACTCAAGAACTTAAAGAAAAGAATCAAAAAATAAAATTACTATCTTTTGAATTGGAGGAGAAAGATAAAAAAATTAATAGCCTTGAAGGAGAGTTAAAAAAGACTAGAGAAGAAAAGGAATATTTCAAAAATAACTTTTTTTCATCTGCAAAAAATAAATAAAAAAAGTAAAATCAAAACCTTCTAACTGGTTTTCCTTTTGAAGGCGGCTCATAAGCTGTCTTTATGTTCTAATCAAATTCTGTGTTTCTATTTTGAGCCCAAGGCTGGGTGAATCGCGATATTGCCTCATCTAAGCCATATCGCTGGATCATATTGGAAAAAATAAAACCTATGGAAAAAGCACCAAACGCTGCTCCAAAAGTTGCCCCCAGAGTCCAACCAATTGATATTCCACTATCCAAAGTGCTGAGGGCAGCTGACATCTCAGATGATGTAGCAACAATAGATATTCCATAATCAGTGGCATGAATACCAAAACTATCTGAGGGCAATGAATTAAGAACATTTGCGTATTCTGGTCAGCTTGAACACCCATTCTGGTTCATTTGAACACCCTGGATCTCCTACGCATCACCCAGTCTGATTTTTAGTCCAAGTGTTCAAGTGTTTCCAGTTTTCCCAGCTTCTTGCGCATGGATTCCCCTTTCAGCGTAATCCTGTGGGCGTTGTGCATCAGGCGATCCAGAATGGCGTCTGCCAGAGTCTCATCACCGATGCTGCCATGCCATTGCCGGGTCGGTAGCTGGCTGGTAACCAACGTTGAACTTTGTTCGTGACGGTCATCCATCACTTCCAGTAAATCGTTGCGTTGCTGCTGGGTCAGAGGTTCCAGCCCCCAGTCATCCAGTATCAACAAATCCACCTTCGCCAGTTGCTTGAGTTGCCTGCTGTAGCTGCCATCACCATGGGCAAGGCTCAGCTCTTCCAGTAAGCGCGAGAGTCGGTAATAGCGGACACTGTAACCCTGTATGCAGGCCCGGTGTCCCAGTGCACAAGCCAGGTAACTTTTACCACTGCCACAAGGTCCGGTAATCAGCAGGTTCCTGTGCCTGTTTAACCAGTCCTCGCTGGACAGTGTGGCTATTTGGACTTTCTTCAACCCCCGGGGATGTTCGTAGTCAATGTCGTCTACCCGTGCAGCCAGCTTAAACCTGGCCGCCCTCAGTAACCGGGCAAGACGTTTGTTATTGCGCTCGGTCTCTTCCTGTTCTGTCAGGAGGGCCAGCCGCTCCACAAAGCTCAGGCTGTCGTAGGTGCCGGGCTGCTCCAGTTGCTGAGCCAGGGCATCGGCCATGCCTGTCAGGCGCAGTGACCGCAGACGGGTCAGAGTTTGATTCATCATGATACGTCTCCGGTTACTGATAGCTGGCTGCACCACGAACATTTTCGTGGCTGTCATGAAGAGGTAGTGTCGTTTGTTTCACCTCAGGTTGAAGAGCCTGTTTGTCTTTACCTGATTGCAGGATCGCCCGGATATTCTTGAGTCGGTAACCTTTGATTTTCCGGGCATGGGCGCAAGCATTGTTTAACCGGTCAGCTCCGTAATCCCGTTTGAGGTTCAATAACCCCAGGCAAGACCGATAAGCCTGCTCCGGATGCTCACGACTGTTCAACAGATACTGAGTTATCCAGTGAACATCGGGGCCCAGCTGTTTTGCCCACTCCAGCAGTCGTTCCGGTGTCCACTCCTGGTGCTTGCTATGTCGTTCAGGCATATGGGCTGATTGAGTGGTAAAACCGGTTGTGAACTTACGGGGGTGACAGGCCACAACTTCACCTTTGCAGAAGACAGTGACCGTATGTTCTGTTGCCTGAACTTCCACCTCTTTCTTGACCAGCTGATGAGGCACTGAGTAGTAATGGCCTTTACAGTGAATGTGATAGTCAATGTTCACCCTGGCTTTGCTGAACTCAGCGTACTCAAAGGCCTGTTTGGGCAAAGGTCGCAAAGCGGGTTCATCCAGTTGCTCAAAGGTACTTCGTCGTGTACCTGGCAGTTTTTGAAAGGGCTTAAGGTTGAGTTCAGTCAATAGCTCCCGTATACGACTGTTCAGTTCTGCCAGGGTAAAAAAGGTCTCATGACGAAGTCTGGCCAGTATCCAGCGTTCAACCAACTGCACACCCACTTCGGCTTTCGCCTTGTCCTTGGGCTTGTAGGGCCGAGCTGGAATGACCGCCACCTGGTAGTGGTTGGCCAGGTGTTGGTAAGCCGGGTTCAAGTCCGGTTCATAACGGCAAGACTTACTGACACCGCTCCTGAGGTTGTCTGGTACCACGACAGCTGGAATACCTCCAAAGAACTCAAAGGCCCGAACATGAGACCCCAGCCAGTCTTCGGACTTCTGGGATAGGGTGGCTTCTGCGTAGGTGTAGTTAGAGGCTCCCATCACCGCTACGAAAATCTGGGCGTTATGGGCGATCTCACCGGTCTTTGGATTAACGACAGGGACCGTAAGACCAGCGTAGTCTACAAACAATTTTTCACCCGCCTTGTGATGCTGTCGCATGGAACGTTTCTGGCAGCCCAGCCACTGGTTGTAGCGGTGACAGAACTGCGAGTAGCTGTAGGCATTGAGAGTGCTCTCCTGGCAGTACTCCTCCCAGAGTGTTTGCTTGGTCACCTCCTTGCGCTTGAGTGACTGGTGAATAACGCCCCAGTCCGGGTCGACCAGCCCCTGGCGGCTCGACAGGGGGGCCTCAGGGAACAATGTTTGCACCAGGGTAGCCTCAGAGCAATCGGAGGACAGAGGCCAGCTCAGTGGGGACCGCTCAAAGGCCTGAACGTAGTTGGACACAGTGCCAACACTGACCCGCGTGCTGCGAGCTATTTGCCGGATGCTGAGGCGGTACTCAAAGCGCATCCGAAGCATTTCTTGAAGTTTTCGCATGGAAATCCTGTTATTTGGCATGGCTGCTGTCCTTACTGTTTAGAAAGGTCAGCGGCTAAAGTTCATGGAAATCAATGCGTAAGAGATAATCTACCGAAAGAAGAGGTTTCAGATTCTGGAGGCTTGAACACGGATTCTGGGCAGTTGAACAGCGATTCTGGTAATCTCGAAAAAGTGTTCAAGAGTTAACAGAATGAGTGTTCAAGCGCCGCCAGAATAGGTGTTCAAGAGTTAACAGAATCAGTGTTCAAGCGATGCCAGAATATGCAACATTAGCATCTTGAAGGAAACAGGCTCCTAAACCACCAAAAAAGCTACCCAATACTGCACCAGATAGTGTTACCGGTAAATTGTATGCTATTGCGGCCATCATCACTCGTGGAGTCAGTACATGACTAATGGGCACATCCCTCAGCACTAATAAGCGCCCTTCCTTTTTAAACACTTCTATGGCTGAACTTATGGGAACATATAGGGTATTTACTATGATCATTATTGCTAAAATGCATTTTAAATAAGTTTTCATATAAGAATTAATTATACTCTTTACCTACAACAAGTCTCAGTTTTAGCATAAAAAGTGCTTTCAGGTGAGGTCTTTGGTGACACCCACTGCAAATTTGAATCAAACGATATACGCTGCAAAATCATTCCTATGTATTTGGACTATTGTTATTCCTGATTTTTGGTTGTAACAGAGAATTTTCATGTGCAGTCGGTCGCTACGTAATTTTGTTCTATTCTCAACGTTGTCAATGCTTTGCATTTTAGGCAAGGCTGATATTCATGATATTTATATAAAGAACGGTTATAAAAATGTTCATTTATTTCATATCGTCCAATTTCCCTTCGTAAATGGTCTCATTGAATATTTAAATGTAATCTCCCACGACCTTTTGGTTCCAATGCTTGACTTTGTGGTTTCAAGTCAAACTGACCTCCGAGATCTGGAAGACTTAATCTATTTAGAAGAAGAACTTGCAACCACTTCCAGTGTTCACTCTGAAATACTTAGATGGCTTAATAAATGGTTGTTTTCTTATTAGTTTTGTTCCAGTCACGCATAATAAGCCCTCCATGAGGCTACAGCTGCGGGGCAGCCTCTGAAGGTGGCTTTATATTTTAAAAAAACAGGTAGATTAACATCGTCAATTGCAGTAACAATCTTGTCAGTTGTTTATGGAACAAATGAGAATATTTTGCATCTAAGTTATTGATAGTAAAATGAAAAGGAGATTGATTATGGATGCAATAAATTTATCTGGAATGAGTACGAATTGTCATTGCAATTCGAGTTTTTTGAAGCAGAAAGATAGCACCGAAAAACAAATCCCGAGCACTACTCGGTTGACTCAAAATAAACCGATCAGTGAATATTCAGTAGCCAAGGATTCAAAAGATTCCTTGTTTGGGGGGGCAAAAATTGTCAGCTTTCAGGAAGTACTGGATAATTTTGAAAAAGAGCATGGACAATATGGTGATACTAACTTTATTGCCAAAAACTATATCAAGACAGCACACAGAGAAATTGTTTTACCAAATCATGGAGGTTGGCTATTCGCAGAACTTCCATTTGAAACAGCGATGAAAGTATTATTGCCAGGGCACACACATGATGGTGAGCGAAAAACCCTTCTTCCAGAGTGTGGTCTAACAGCTAAAGATGCAGCAAATAGTTATAAAGTTTGGACTGAACAAGATAAGCATAATAATCCGTTATGCTCAGGGTCTCTAAATTATCATTTAGGAAAAGACCCTGCTGAAAAGCCAATCTTTTTAACAGTAGAGCCCATCGATATTCGTTACGATTATGGAAAAATCATAGACGATCCTAAACTTGCTGAGGGAAGATTAGTTCATCTGGATGGTTTGCATCGTTTGGTGTCATTAGCAATAAAAGATGACCCGAAAAGCACTATTCCTGCTTTTATTGCATGCAAAAAAACAGCAAAGAAAATTGATGGTTTAGGGGTAATTAGCGGAAGTGGTATCGAGAACAACTAATAAAACTTAATCTGACAAAGAATCTCAGAGGACTGCGCTTTCGGCGCAGTCCCTGAGTTCGGAATTATATTCTAAAGCTCATCTTTAAAGGGGGCATCTTTTTTCATTACAGTAAAGGGGTCATCTTTTTTCATTACAGTGCAGCTTTTATAACTCCCCTTTTTATACTCAATCATACCAATAGAATAAGTTTCATTAATTAACGGCTGAATATTTAAATTGTAAGCTGCTGTCAAAACCTTTGTAGGTAAGTCTTTATTATCAAATTCTTTAGAGTCATCTAAATCGGTTAATAGCAGCATTTTTTGTGTGCTGATTTTATCTTTTCGATCAATGGCATCTATATAAAACCATAATTTATAATACTGGTAATCAATTACTTTATTGTTAGCTTTATCAAAAATTTGCAAAGAATATTGCCCGTATTCACCCGAGCGAAATTTTTCAACAATAATACCCTCCGATAAAGGTACGTAAAAAAAATGATCTTGTGAATATTCAAGTTTGGATTGATATGTAAATAATACATTACAAAAAAAGTCAGTTTTATCTTGATGTCCTTGCCATTCTCCCATGAAAGAGGGTTCAGAGGAAAATGCAGAACAGCCAAAAAACAAAAGCGATAGTGCAGATACTTTTGTAGACAACATAATACACAAGCTCGTGTCAGTGAATTGTCAGTCTATATCCTGGAAAAACGAATATAGACATTGAGAGAATATATACGATATTTCGAGGTTGGTCTGTTATGCTTGGATTTTTTTAAACGACACTGGGTTTTTTGAAAGATGGTCTGACCAAGTAAGACAAAAAAGTCTACCTTAGAGTGTTACCAAACCAATGGATGTAGATTACGAAATGCTACTAATGATTTCATTAGCCGCTTCGTTTTCCATCTCGATAATTACAAACATAGGTTCTATATAGTTATTGACTTTTTTGATTTTGGTTATATAAATTATTTTTATCCAGAAGAAAGGCCCGAGAGCATGAAGCGATTTATCTGGTTAGTGTCAGTCTTGTGTATATTGACACTGCCCCGTACAGTGTATTCTGGAGATAACAGATTTTCCGATTTACTGCCTTTAACAGCATTCCAGCTCTCTCAAATGCTCCGAGTCTTTATAGAAGGAACATTACCGAGATACCTTTTGAATCTAAAACAGGTTAGAGTATGGTCGTTTAACAGGGATCACTACTCATCCGATGGCAGAGTTGACGAACAGACTGTAGATGGAGTTTTGACTGTGACTGCCAGCTTTCGAACTCCTCTGTTAGATGTTGATGTTGGTCCACAACCCCAGTCCTTAAAATCCTATGCTGTGAGTGCCATCATTAACGCCTCCTTTTTATCTATTTTGCCATTATTGACTGAGTATTTTAGAGTTCATTTTAACCCTGATAAAAATTACTATCTGGGCCGGGCCAATATTGAACGCAGCCAAGGATCAGCAGCGGACGCTGACCCTGACGATTCTGGTGATGAGTTTGATCAGAATCCTGATCTCAGCAATGATGAAGGCGAAGCTGCAGCTGCAGAAATAGATAATGGGGCCAGAGCAATCCGCCGAAAATGTGGATGTTTTGAATGTTCAAATACTGATTGTGATCCTGTATTCGAATCTCCACAATATTGGCATGCTCATCTGCTCAGTGACAGGGAACAAGGCACTATCACCTATGAAGCCACATTCTATTATTCAGGGTTCCTTAAACCTGTCTCTATTGCAGAGTCGTGTGGAGAACCAGGCTCTAAACAAAAGGATCGAGACGAGTGGCAAAGTGAGGAAGATGACGAAGCCCTGATTACACAGACACGCCAATGTATTGATCTATATGATGAAGGTCTTGATAAAGGGCTGAGTAAGCATCTGTTTTCTAACTCTGACCCCTCATGTCAGGAAATATGTCGCCCCTTTTTGATTCATGACTCCCAATAACAGAGAAAGGATTAGCGTAATTGTGTTAGCTGACTGCTAACTCAGTTAATCATGAATTTTTTCAGAACTTGCTTCGATCAGTTAAAGCCTCTTCATCACCATTGATCCAGGCACTTCAGGGCTTTAATGTTAGTTTATATAGGATGGTAGTTTTTTTGAATCTAGTTCCTGTTCTTCAAATCTGATCTGCGCTTCGTATGATTCGTACTCATCTTTAAACATCAGAGTTTGCAGAAAATAACTAAATATTTCTGTGCGATCTGATGATTTTGCTGTTCTTGAGTGGGTTAAAATATCTTTAGAAAAATCATCTAAATTCAACGATGAAATAAAATTTTCGATTTCAGACTCACTCATGTTTTGTATTAAACAACTCCAGGTTGGTGCCAACCTTACTAAACCAGCTCCCCATGCAGTAAAGCCGGTATAACAACATTCTGAATTAAAATAGAAGGCCGAGCCATCAATCAATTCACCAAATACATGCCATATGTTGTCAGCTCGTGGACCTATCCAAACATAAGAAATAACGAATTTTATGTTTTCTATTGCGATACTCACCAGAGGTTTATACTCAATCATTCCAGGCATTGGTACGCCCCTGATATGATCATTGATCTCCTGATCATCATCAAAGTCATCTTCATACTCACTAAACCAATATGTAAAAGCTCTGTAGTCATGCCAGCCTTGTTCCTGGTCTTCGCACTCACGCCATAAAGCAGGAGGAATATAGTCAATATTTAAAGCATTAACTTTATCGCACAAATCGTTTTTTATATGCATACTAACGCTTTGATATACCCCAATATTAAGCGCTTCCATTAGAGATAAAAGATCTTTAGCAGAAAGATAACATAGGATTAATACCCTGATTTCATACAGGTTTAATATTCGAAGATCACCTGCATGAACCTTTGTTGTCGCATTTAAAGCTAAAGCTGTTGTAAGAATTACAAATATAAAATATGACCGTATATTAATAAGCATTATCATTATCCTTATTGAATTGAGCTTTCGAGTATAGCCTCCTAGTTAAGTGACTGGAGTAAATTCCACTCTGAAAGTCTTCAACCGACGCACCTGAGGGGCTCGGCTTGCCCTTTCGTTATGCTCTGGCATTGAAACTTCAGCTGAATAATACACTCTGATGATTTGGAATGGGTTGATCTATAATTGTTTCGTCAAACTTTAGGTTTAGTACCTTATTAGATACGTGGGTCTGTTTTATGAAAAAGCTAATTTCATGTCTATTCATTTCCGCCTTTCTTCTTACCGGTTGCAGTTCGAACAGCCCGGAAGAACAAGATTTCCAACCTTTGGTTGGATCTGATCGGGACGAGCACGGGTGCATTGGTTCTGCCGGCTATCTTTGGTGTAAGCGCACAAACAGCTGTGAGAGACCCTGGGAGCTCGCAAAAAAAGCTGGATTTGAAAACTCGGAAAAGGGCTTTTCAAACTATTGCAAACAGCCGCAAAATCAATAAATCTGAACTTGTCCGGAAATACCTGCGTTTTTCAAGATTAAGAGATACGCCACGAATAATGGTAACGTCCAGACACTCCGGCAGGTAGACCAATCTGCTGATGGTCCACCGACTTCGCCAATGAAGAGCAGAGTCAGACACTGACCAGGCAATCGAAGCTTGGCTGCGGGCCTGTCTGGGACAAATATCCTAACACAACCGGCACCCATGGTTAGTATTATTGACTTGAGGAGGATGCAAACTTTTCCTGGCTCGACAAGTGCCATTGACACAATGCCCTATGAACAATCTCCATAGGTAAAAACTCCTGCTCAAGTCTCCCTTTTTCGTGGAGCCTGAGAGCTGTCAGGAATTTCTGTTCTTCATCCTTCAGTGCTGTAGAGTCTTCATTTACCGATGGGTTTGGCTCTGCAACTGCTTTATTTTCCTCGTACTGATTGAACAGCGCCTGATTCATTAAAATTGCCGAAAGCTCTGGATGATATTTGCGTGCCCTGGCCAGCATGGTCAGTCCCCAGGTGTCCATATCACCCCAGTAAGCCAGGGCTTTCGACGATAGCCAGGCAGCTTGCATCCATGACAGGTTAAGCCCTGCGCCCAGAATGGCAATGGTATTGGACAGTGCAGGTAACAGGTGCAGGCATTGTTCGTTTTCCACAATCAGGATATTGTCGGCCGGTAAAGGGGTGGTGACGAGTTCCTGATCTCTGACCCTCAGCTGTTTGAAAGGCAACAGTGCCCCATCAAGGTCTGCGATTAATAACCAATGGTGACTGTCGTCCGGAGCGTCAAGAAACTCCTCAAGCCCCAGTCTGCTTGCCAACCCATCAAACCGGATGTCCAGCAGTTGCCGGATCAGCAGGTGATTGCGCTCGAAAAATTTGGTGTCGGTATTGGCCACCCCGAGAGAGCGCAGTGGCACGCCCTGGGCAAAACCAGGTGTGAGGATCATGGCCAACCTGGCGGCTTTGATCACTTCGTCTGCCGGTTTCGCCAGCCAGCGTTTCTGGCGCACGAAGTATGGATGAAAAATCGGGTCTACCTGACTGATGATGGTCAGTAGTTGTTGATATTCATGTTTGCTGTTTTTACAACCACTTGCTTCAATCCATTCACTGGGTTTTGACAGCACCCAGTAGGCAGGAACCTCAATAGAGGCGGCAGCTCCCCGATAGTTAACCGAAGTCCACACTACTTCACCGATGTTTATTTGCCGCCATTGCTGGAAGTGCTGCCTGATTTTGTCCGGCTGCTGGTTGATGACCTGCGATGTTGGCCTGCCAATTCTGATTTTCAGGGGCCAGCTGTCCGCCATCAGCAGGCGTGTTTCCCTGATGTTGGCGTTATTCCACTGTCTGGTCAGCTCCCGAGCTATGTCATCTGTTGATTTCATGATTGGCTGGCTCATCTGTAGCAACAGGTGATTGGCTTGCGATCAGGCTTTTTTTGTTGGCGTGTTGTGCAAGGGTTTCCCAACGCATGGGCGTCAGCGTGGCTTTCATGCCTTTACGGTGAACCAGAATGGCTGATCGGGTATGTGCCCGTAGCAGGCGGATCTCTTTATTGGGTGTGACAAACAGTGGGTGAAGACCAAACTCATTGAGGGCAGAGATTATTCTGCCTGCCACTGCCTGGGAGCTTTTGGAGAAAGCTTCATCAAGTACAATTGTTCCAAATAATGGGCGAGCTGCACCTGCAGGACAGAGTGCATAGCTCAGGGAAGCGGTCAGAATGTAGCTGGCGAGAATTTCTTTTTCACCGCCACTGCCACTCTGGGACCCTTTAAGCCGTTCAATAATGGTGTGATCCGTACGGTCGCATACTTCAACCGTGAACTGCAGTCGATAGCGGGGATCAAGCAGTGCCCGGGCCCCCAGAGTTCTACGATTGTCACTGGCCTCCCGCAGTAAACTCACCATGTTCACCAGGGCCTGGTAATGGCTTTCACCATCGTCGTCTTTCAGGGAGGCTGCCCGCAGATGGCGACGGGCCGACTCCAAAGTGCGCAGACTCTCATGGACGACGCGCTGGGGTTTTAACTGAAGATATTGCCCGGGCTTGAAATCCACCCGTTGCAGGGTACGGTTCAAGTCTTCAATGCGCTCTTCCACCTGACTGACTTCGTTATCAATAGCATTCAGCAGCTGTGTGACACCCTGATCAGAGGATTGGTTAAGGTAGTTTTTAAAACGCTTCTGTTTCTCTGGTAACGCTTCTTCGGTCAGAACTTTCAGTCGTTCGAGGTATTGAGGCATATCCATTAGCTCGGTGCCCGCTTCACTGAGGGCGCCGGTATCCTGTTTCTGGGCCTCGTTCATTTGCCGGATCAGTTTTCCTTCGGTGGTTTTTATTGTCTCCTGCAGCTCCTTAATTCGGGTCGTTGACTTGTTCTGGGCGTCTTTTTCCCGGTCGGGCAGGTCGTCAGGGTTAACTGCAGAGAGATCAGGCAGTCGTCTTGGGGCCAGTTCCATTTGCTCATTGGTCAGGCCAGGACCAATGGCCGAAAATGCTTTGCTCTTTTTCTGCTCGGCAGCGTTCAGTTGATTGTCCAGTGCACCCAGTTGTCGCCCTTTCGCATCTATTTGTGCCTGTACTTCCTTCTTTGCTGCTCTGACCTGATCCAGCTCCACTTTGGCTTTGGCGGCATCGGAATCGGGTGCTAACAGGGTGGCCAGCTGTTGCTTAAGATGGCTCAGTTGCTGTTCGTATTCCGGCAGGTCGATCTCTTCAAAGCTAATCTCTGATAGCCTGCTTAATAACTCTAGCTTTTGTTGTATCGCCTGTTTCTGCCCCTCGGCTTTTGTATATTTCTGACTGAAGAGCTTTTCTTCCTGCCGCAGTGTCTGAATTTCTGTCTCCAGACTGGCGAGACGGTCGCGGTTATCAAAGCCGGTCATCCAGTTCTCATGCAGGGAGCGTTGATCCTGCTTTTCATAGCGACCGCCGGAGCCAGACATCAAGCCCTGTTGGGTCATGGCGTGCGGGGTTATTTTTAACTGCTCCGGTGAGTCGACACAATGACGATCAATACTGGCCAGAAGCATTTTTAGTGCTTCCCGGTGAGAGTGGTCTTTAAAGTTGAGTTTGCGGGTAAAACCATCGTCATAAAACCGGGGTTGTGTATCCGGTTTCCTGGCATCCTGCAGTCGCACATGGACCCGGTTATGGCGACTGTTGATCCAGCGAAGTGCCGCTTTCATATGCTCTGAAGGGACCAGGATCCGCTCCCGATGGCTGCCAATGGCACGTTCAATCGCTCCGCGCCACGCTTTTTCTTCAGCCTTGACTTCTACCAGCTCTGCTACGAACGGCAGGGATTCCTCTTGTAGCTGCAGTGCTTCAGCCAGATCGCTACGAAAGCTCTGCAGTGATCCCTTGATATTGGAGCCGGGTCTGGCTTTAACGCTGTCGTATTCCTTACTGGCTTCTGTCAGCTGCTTTTCTCTGGATACCAGCTCAAATCCCAGTTCTTTTACTTCGTTTTCCCGTTGTTCTGCCTGTAGCTGTAAGGCTTGCTGCTGCTGGTCTATCTGCTGTTGGTTGGCGGTGAGTGCTTTTGCCGACAGGGTGTCATCAAGGCTGAGATTGCGGGCCAGTGTCTGGTAATTTTTGGCTCGTTGACGACAATCGGCGGTTAGTCTTTCGTGCTGTTCAATTTCACGGCCTAAGGACTCGATGCTGGCCCCTCCCGCCTTCAGATAGACTTCATTTAACCGGTCTTCCTGATCCTGAAGCTGGTTATGTTGCTTCTGACCCGTTTCAATGGCGCTACGGACATCGGCTATTGATGCGTTCAATGCCTCAATCCTGGCTGTCCAGAGTTGGTGGCCTGCCATGGCAAACCAGATGGGAATAATGCCCGACAGTTCCTGCTGCTCGGATAGCTTAAGCGTCTGTTTCTGATAGTCTTTATTAAGGCTCAGCAGGGGCTGGAGTGAACTCTGTTGGCGGCGGGCAGTGTTCAGCTCTTCGTGGATGATAGCAAGATCATCAAATTCCGTAGCAACTTCACCGGCCCGCACAAACATTGAACGGTCTTCAAGCACCAGCTCCCGGAATATCTCGTCAACGCTGTTCAGTTGTTTCAGACCTGCTGCGCGGTTCAGCAGGGGAAAGGCATTTTTGCCCACTTCAAAAAAACGCTGAATCTTATCCAGGTAAGCTCTTTTACTGTCAAACAGTTTTAGATCGGGCGTATTGCGCTCAAACTGCCTCAGTGCGCGTTTACCGCCTTCGTGCAGTCGGGTCAGCCACTCCTCCAGGGTTTGATCGTTGCGTTGGCTAAATAGCCAGAGTCTTTTCAGGTCTGTGGAAGCATTGCCTGGCACATCAATCCAGAACAGACCGCCAATCTGCACCACCTGATCGCGGTGTTCAAAACGGGCAGCCAACCCGGTGATGGTCCTACCGGGGCGGGCGATATGGTTATTATCGCCAGAGTTGTTACCGGCACCTGTCACCCCGCGAACGTAGGAGATCAGATCCCGGTCGCTTTCGTGCCCGCCAGTGGAGGCCAGATTGTATTTGGGTTGAGCGACGATCAAGGTCATCAGGGCATCAACCAATGTGGTTTTACCACTGCCTGTTGGGCCAATAATAGCGGTGCCATTCAGGTCAAACGTAGCCTGGTTGTTTCCCTGGAACGGTCCCCAGTTATAGAGGCTCAGTTCCTTCAGAACAAAAGCGGTGTCCGGTTGATCTGTTGCTTGAAAAAGATCAATGCTTTTTGTCGGGCTATTCTTGTTTTTCGGTGGAAGAGCGTCGTCGTGTTGTGAATTGTTAAGGTCACTCATGGCTTACTGCTCTGCCTCATCACGGACAATGGTCGTGGAAACGTCATCAGACGGACTGTGTAATTGTTTGAAGTGGTTCAACAAGGTTTGCAGGCTCTCAGGATTCGCCAGATGTGTGATGATGGGTCGAATGGTTACTGTTTGCTGTTTGTCGTCTACTGAAACCAGTCCGTGGATGGAGAGTTTGTCCAGCAGATTATCCAGTCGCTTGCGTTCACGGGAGTCGCTCCCCATATCACCCAGGTAGACCTGAAGCTGGGAAAGCAGTTCTTCAATATCAACCCGTGCATCACTGGCACCAATCCCGGCTTCTTGTTCATGGGCGATATACTGTTGTCGCAGTATGGCGATCAGGAGAGATTGTTCCATAGTAATCCGTTGTCGCCTGACCAGTGGATGTGTCCATTCATCACTGTCTGCCCCGTCCTCTTCCTGGTTCTGCCAGAGGTCGCTAACCACCAGAAATGCAAGGCCACGGATATCATCAATGGTGAGTTTCAGATCCAGAGGTTCCAGAATTTGATTGATCTGCTCCCGGGAGACGACGGACTGTTGATAGAGATTGGGTCGACGGCTGGCTTCAAGATAACCGAATTTCATCAGCTCCTGTACAGCCTTCTTTATGTTTTTAGCCGTTATTGTGGTTGAGCTTTCATGCTGCTGGCTGGAGGACTGGTCTTCTGGAGCATCTGCCGGGGGCTGCTGTTTCTGCGTCCCGGAAGCAATCAGTTGGTCAAAAAAATCGCTCATAGCTTTACAGCTCCCAATTAATGGCGGACAGGGTTTCCCCTTCCAAATTAGCTTTTGGCAGATAGAATCGGAGCCAATGTCCATCGCGGTCCTGAATATCCAGTTGCTCCTCATCCTGATCGATAATCAGTTCCGCTTCCCTGGCCATGCTTAACCAGAGTGCCAGGGTTTCCAGGTCGTGGGTCGGGGGCAGGTGTTCTGCCAGCTCGGCGATGGTCATGGGTGTGCCCCGGCGCTTTAACAGGGCAATGGTTTCTTCCAGAAGGGCTTCTCTGTCCAGACCATCAAAGGCGTCCCAGAAATCATCGTCCAGTTCATTCAGATCGACGGCACCTTGAGTGAGCAATAGCTCCCGGGACTC
This sequence comes from Endozoicomonas sp. ALC020, assembly GCF_049275935.1. Classification (NCBI taxonomy): domain Bacteria; kingdom Pseudomonadati; phylum Pseudomonadota; class Gammaproteobacteria; order Oceanospirillales; family Endozoicomonadaceae; genus Endozoicomonas; species Endozoicomonas sp. ALC020. The sequence goes on along the minus strand of NZ_CP184830.1, from coordinate 6,239,145 downwards.
CAGCTGCTCAAGGGATTTGAACGTCAGTCGTTCAATCAGAGGCAGTCCGGATAAGGGGATGGCCAGCGGTTTGAATGGCGCGGGGGCGCGTCGTAATTTCTGGCTCTGCCAATCCAGATTCAATGCGCTTTCCATAATGTCGTTCAGCAGCTGTCCCACGCGATGGTGCTCGGCTGCCAGTCCGGATTTCAGAAAACCTTTCACATCGCGTTCGCTGCGGGCCCTGGCACGAATTACATATTCGGACTCCCGGACCAGGCTGGAGGTGAGCCAGCGCAGTTCGGCGGACTGCGGTTGTGTCAGGGCCTTGCGGCAGGGGGCACTGCCAAGAATACTCCGTAATTGATGCTTCATATTCTCCAGCTCAACCGAGTGGCTTAGCTGCTGATAAAATCCGTGGAAAACCTGGCCTTCGGGTGTGTTCAGGAGGTGGTCGTGGCTATCGAGCAGGCGGTCGACGATCTCTCCCCGGTGGTGCTGTTCACTGATAATGGATTGGCGGAGGTGTCGGTCTGCCTCCCGATAGGAATCTTCAACTCTGCGAAAGTCCGACTTCAGTGTCATGGCCAGGTTATAAACTTCCCGTATATTTTCCACTGCAGATGGCCCGTCAAGCACTTTAAATTCACCACGATTAACCCGTTCCAGCTCCTGTTGCAGTGCATCGATCTGTCGTTTCAGTGCATTTGCCCGACTTTTCTGATCGGGGTTGAGCTTGGCTTCAAGATTATCGATCTCCCGTTGAACGGTGGCCAGACGGGAAGCAGTAGACGTCATAATGCGGTTATCCATGCCGTCAATAAACTCCATGGCCTGTTGCAGGGCATCCGTAGCAAACAGCTGACCTTCCCGTTCTACGATCAGCTTGCGTCGACGCCACTCTCTCATCTCCTTTTTGGCTAGTAACAGAAAGTCTTCGGTATCGATATCAAACTCATCGTGATTGACAAACTGACTGAGAATTTCGGCCAGAACGTGGAGGGCTTCTTCTTCTGAAACTGCCTCCCGTTCCTGCTCGAACAGAGTCTTAAGGCAACTGATCATCAAGGGGCCACGTCGGGATGCCAGCAGCTGCCAGGCTGGATTCTGGTTGCGGGCCAGCACAAGGTCGTTGCTGAGTTTACTATCGGGGGAGAGCATTTTTGTAGTCCCGTCAGGTGCTGGAATAGGGGCTGTTTTTATAATAGTTGGCGATATTATCGGACTACAGAACTTTTTAAAAGCTCATCGTCTTGATATGTCCTTTCCCTTTCCCTTTCCCTTTCCTTGACGATGGTTGCTAACAAAAGCCCTGAATTTTGATGCGGAGTTTTTCAACAAGGTTTGCAGGTTCTCGGGATTCGCTCCCCATATCCTTTAAATCAGTGGTTGCCGACAGGCAATCCACTGGTTTTGTTGTTAAGTGGCGTGTTACTTGCTGGCCAGGTGGTTCACGATCTGGATCAGAAGTTCTTCGCTCTTGTCGAAACGACGATCAACCGCTTTGAACTTCTCATCAACCGCTTTGAACTTCTCCCGTTGTTCATTGAGGATCAGAGAGACCACCCCGTGAGTAGTTTCAAGAATTTTGTTGTTTTCTCGGAAGGCATACTCAAGGTGTTCAACCTTTTGCTCTAGCTTGGTAACTCTTGCCTCTAGCGACATAGGTACTACCCATTTTTATTGAATGAGCCATCAGAATAGCAGACTTTGAGAGATGGTACAGAGACACCTGACATCCAGACAGACTTGAAACTGGGAAAGCAGTTTTTCAATATCTATCTGTGCATCACTGGCACTAATTCCGGTTTCTTGGCCCGTATAAAACTGTCGAGTAGGCTAATTTTGATCGCATGTATACCTATTCATCAAACAAAGCATTCTTAAGTCATCAGTCAGCTGGTGATATATGACTTATCAATCCTTTGAAAATGACCAGGTCATTGATACCGAACGGGGCACATAATTGTTCCGTTCCACGTGCCATAATTCAGTAATTCAGGGTGTCTCGAACGGTAGCCAGAACACTACATTAGGTTCATGGATTCATACTTCCCAGTCAGTTCATTAATATTATTATGTTTCCAATAGTCATTACCAACATGGAGCTTTATTGACTTAGATCCAAGATCACCTGTAAACGTAATGATCGTTTCTCCATTTTCCGACTCCATTTTAACCCTGCCATGCTTTGAACTGGCCAAGGGAATAAAATTAACTCCAACACCTTCTGAGGTTGGGATAATATTGATGTGGCATTTCAACAAATCTTTAAAAACCAGACATTCGACAATTTTCTTTTTTACATCGCTGGCATCCAATTTCAGGTGCACAGAAGGGTGATGTATTTTTTCCAAACGAGCTATCTTTGCACCTTTGAAGTTGAAAGAGCAAGGCGATTTTCTATGTTTGTTAACTGTAAAGCCCCGGAGATCGGAATGCCCTTCATGGCGAATGGATTTCAAGGTTGATGGCTGGGTGTCCTGATTTTGCACTCTGATTTTGCACTTCATAAATATCATTCATTCGTCCTCCAGTTCCCACCCTGTATCATATCTATCCAGCGTATCAAGGTATTGTCTCAGCTCGGAGATTTTTTGTTCAATGGCTTCTCTTTCACTGGGGAATTTTTCTTTGTACCCAGGAAGATGTGCCAATGTACAGTATGTCACAGCTTGAATTGTAACTTTATCGCCTTTTGACCAGTTATTGTTGAGGGGATGGGTGAGTAAGTCATTAGCGACTTGCAGCACTTCATCGAGGCTCAGTGATAGACAACCAGGAGCCTGCTTCATCATCTGATTAACATGATCCCCGTAATACAAACTAACGGTTCTTTCCTGAAAAGACCGAAGACAATACCCCCTGTTTTCTGGCCAGCAATGAGAAAGTTTGTTACTAATATCACTGGTTTTAACCTCCATGCTACCAGCAAAAGCATGTCCGGCTTCTTCAGCAGTTGACTGGGGTACATCCACTTCTTGAGGTGGAGTATTGGTTCGAAATAAGCTAATCATTCCTGTTCTCCTCTTTGTAAGCGTATAAATTTGAGATTTTCTAACACATATATATTTTGACCAACAAATCAGAAAATAGTTCAAGTGACCCACCTGAATGCTCAAGAAATTACTGAACATCTAAAGAATCTAGAGCCAGAATAACCAGACCGGCTTCTATCAGCAGCTGAGCCACTCGATTGAGCTGGAAAATATGAACCATCAATTACGGAGTATTCTTGGCAATTCCGCCTCCCGCAAGACCCTGACACAACAGCAGTCCGCCGAACTGTGCTGGCTCATCTCCAGCCTGGTCCGGGAGTCCGAATAGGTGATTCGTGCCAGGGCCCGCAGCGAACGGGATATGAAAAGGTTTCTGAAATCCGGACTGGCAGCCGAGCATCATCCTGTGGGACAACTGCTGAATGACATTTTGTAAAGCGCATTGAATCTGGATTGGGCGAGCCAGTAATTACGACGCAGCCTCGCGCCGTTCAAACCGCTGGCTATCCCCTCATCCGAACTGCCCCTGATCGAAAGACTGACGTTCAAATCCCTTGAACAGCTGGAGTCCCGGGAGCTTATGCTCACTCAAAGTGCCGTAGATCTGAATGAACTGGACGATGATTTCTGGGACGCCTTTGATGGTCTTGACAGAAAAGCGTTACTGTGAAGGGACCATTGCCTTCTTAAAGCGTAGGGGCACATCCATGACCATCGCTGAACAGGCGGAACACCAGCCCCCAACTCACGACCTGGAAACCCTGGCACTCTGGTTAAGCATGACAAGGAAGCGGAACTGATTATCGATCAGGATTAAGCATTTAGAAGTCATTCTCGATAGATTGCAGGCTTTCGATAAAATTCCACGGTCTATGGTAATGATCGATAGTGAGTATTTGATGAGTGCCGAGGTAGTTACCGAAAGTGATGAAAAGAAGATCAATAAATATTGAACTTTCAGTCAATTTACTTGCTCAATGTTTATTGAACTGAATGTTGTCAAAATTAAATCTTAAATAGGACTCTCACCCCATTGGCTGATATTGGGTAAGTAATGAAAAGTAGTATTATCAATGAATCCACTTAGTAATAGTGTTGGCCAGTCCGGTTGCAGTGGTGGTTATAGCAATTCAGATGACGGATTGCCCCATAAAAATGAAAGCGCAGGCTCATACGTCAATCGCTCCGTTTCTCGTCAAAATCAGGACATCCAGCCTTCAATACAGAAACCCACTGGGCATGAAGAGCATTCTGATCGAGAGGGCTATTCCGATGCCGGAGGCTTTAGTGTTTTCAAGCATGAAGCACCACCTCTCTATTTTGGACACGACATAGTCAGAGCGGCAAGGATAGCTCGTTTGGAAAAATTACATCACCCTTCTGTACATCTGAAAGTGGATAGCTATCTTAAAAAGACAGTTGTCGGATGTCTGGATTTTAAAGAATTGTTGAAAGGCCGCATCGAAATTCTCCCAACCATATCAATTACTGATTGAAACGTATAAATCCAAGAACCTCATGTAGTTTTCTGGACCATCCAGTAGGTCATTTGAACTATTTTCTGATTTATTGGTCTTAACAACAGAGTTTAGAAAATCTCTAATTTATACAATCAAAAAAGGGAAAAAAGGAATGAACAGTATACCTCAAATCAGTACTGCAACTTCAGCAGTAAGCGGTTTGCCGCCAACAGATGATGAAGAAGTCGTCCGTGCTTTTGATGATAACAAGGAGGTTAAACCCAGTGATATTGGTAATGAACTTTCTCAACGTTGGCCAGAAAATGCAGGGTGTCTTCTTCAGGAAAGAAGCGTTGCTTTGTTTTGTGGGGATCGGGTCAAACAGATGCGTAGAGAAATCGAAGCTTTCTTGAGGTCTCTCGACTCTAATCATCATGGTTACTTTACAACCAAGTTCTATGATTTGCTAAAAGTTGCTGATGACACACTCTCTCACCCCCTCAACCAGGACTGGTCAAAGATTGATGCAGATATGATGAGTGGCCTGGCACATATGATAATTGCCCATCTTATTCATTATGGCAACGAACTCCCTAGTGAAAGAGTAATCATTGAACATAAAATAGAAGAGCTGAGACAATACATTGATACGATAAAACGTAACACTGTTGAAACCAGTGTATGAATGGGCTTACTTCTGGTACCGGTGGGCGGACTCGAACCGCCACGCCCGCAAAGGCGGGGGATTTTGAATCCCCTATGTCTACCAATTCCATCACACCGGCACTGTTTTCAGGACTGGGCTGTCCCGAGAAGATGTGGCGTAGTATACATAAGCCCGAATCGTTTTCAACAGCCGTTTTGCCCTGAGAGCTGGTATTCGGTATTTCTGATTATTTTTTCTTCCTTACGTAGTAACTGAAACCAAAGTGCATAGAATGTCGCCTGACAGAGTTGGAGTTTTACAGTATATTGTCCTGCTTTTTTTGAGAAATGGCCCTGTTTGCCCGTACTCGTGATTCGAATCGGTTGAGCTGTCTAAGGCTGTTTAGTTTTCAAGTACCAGGTCACACACCCACTATGCGCGTCAGTGATTTTGATTTTGAGCTGCCCGACGAACAGATTGCCCGGTTTCCTGCCAGGGAACGAACCGGTAGTCGTCTGTTGCGGCTTGATGGTCCGACAGAAACCATTACCCATGGGCAGTTTGCCGATGTAGAAAGTCTTCTGGAGCCCGGCGATCTACTGGTTATGAACAACACCCGGGTGATTCCTGCGAGGCTGTTTGGCCAAAAGGAGACCGGTGGTAAACTGGAAGTTTTGATAGAACGTGTTTTGGAAGAACGAAAAGTTTTAGCGCACATACGTTCCAGTAAAGCGCCTAAGCCCGGCAGCCGTATCTTTCTGGCTGATGGTTGTGTGCAAGCAGAAGTGACAGGTCGGCAGGGGGCTCTGTTTCTCATTGACTTTGATATGCCCGTGCTGCCTCAGTTACAAGAGCATGGTCATATGCCGCTTCCTCCCTACATCGACCGTGAAGATGGTAGTGCGGATCGTCTGAGGTACCAGACGGTGTTTGCTCAAAAAGACGGTGCTGTGGCAGCGCCAACGGCCGGCCTGCATTTTGACGAAGCCATGTTACAACGCCTGAAAGATAAAGGTGTTGAGCAGGCTTTTGTTACTTTACACGTAGGTTCTGGCACTTTTCAGCCAGTGCGGGTTGAGCATATCGCCGACCATGAAATGCATTCTGAGTACATAGAGGTGCCGGAAGAAGTCTGCGAAGCAGTCAATGCCGCTCGTGCCCGGGGTAGCAAAGTGGTGGCTGTAGGGACTACATCGGTACGTTCCCTGGAGTCAGCGTCCAGAGATGGGGAAATCAAACCCTTCTTCGGTGATACCGATATCTTTATTTTCCCGGGTTATGAATTCCGTTCTGTAGATGCAATGATCACGAACTTCCACCTTCCACAGTCAACATTGCTGATGCTGGTCAGTGCCTTTTCAGGCAAAGACGCCATACTTCGGGCTTATAATGAGGCGGTGAAAGAAGGCTATCGATTCTTCAGTTATGGCGATGCCATGTGGCTGACCCGCAAAGCCTGAATATGAAAGTCGGTCGTCGGGCTTGAAAAAAACGGATCCGTTCCCACCTTAAACTTGATTTTATTTTAGATATGACTCGGATGAATGCAGTCTGCTGTGTCGTCTGAATTGAGAGGCTCATGAGTAGAGAAGAGTGCTTCATGCAGTTCCAGGAGCTCGCCACTGATGGTGAAGCTCGACGTGGACGGCTGACCTTTCCCCGTGGCACGGTTGAAACGCCCTGTTTTATGCCCGTTGGTACCTATGGCACCGTTAAAGGCATGATGCCCAGGGATATTGCCGACACCGGCGCGGAGATTATTCTCGGGAATACTTTCCATCTGATGTTGCGTCCCGGCACTGAAATTATCCGTGAGCATGGGGATCTGCACGATTTTAATCAATGGCAGGGGCCGATTCTGACCGACTCGGGTGGTTTTCAGGTTTTCAGTCTGGGCAAATTGCGCAAGATCACTGAAGATGGTGTTTCTTTCAAGTCGCCTGTGGATGGTTCTCCTGTATTCCTGAGCCCGGAAGTCTCCATGCAGGTTCAGCGTGAGCTGGGTTCAGATATTGTCATGATCTTTGACGAGTGTACCGATGGCGAGGCTTCTGAAAAGGAAGCAGAAGCGTCCATGGAGTTGTCCCTTCGTTGGGCCAAGCGCTCCAAACAGGCTCATGGCGACAGTCCTTCGGCTCTGTTTGGGATTATCCAGGGCGGCATGTTTGAGCATCTGCGCGATCGTTCTCTGGAAGGGTTGACCGAGATTGGCTTCGATGGTTATGCCATTGGCGGTCTATCTGTGGGTGAGACCAAGGCGGATATGATGCGTATTCTGTCGCATATTACCAATAAGGTGCCCGAAGGTTATCCACGTTACCTGATGGGCGTAGGCAAGCCGGAAGATATTGTTGAAGCCGTACGCCGTGGTGTGGATATGTTTGACTGTGTGATGCCGACCCGAAATGCCCGCAACGGCCATCTTTTTGTAGACGAAGGTGTCATTAAAATTCGTAATGCCGTTCATAAGCGGGATAACCGGTCATTGGAAGAGGGTTGCGACTGCTATACTTGCCAGAATTTCAGTCGCTCCTATCTGCATCATCTGGACAAATGTGGCGAGATCCTGGGCTGTATGCTCAATACAATCCACAATCTTCGCTACTACCAGAGGGTCATGGCAGGTTTGCGAGACGCCATTGAACAAGGTAAATTGGACGACTTTGTCGAAGAGTTCTACCGAAAGCGTGGTCAGGCAGTGCCGGTACTTTAATTGGTCGGTAGGATCCTGTTTTTGATCTAACGGAATTTAACTGTGTATTGTTTTAAGGAGCATTTGAATGATCCCATTCATCAGTCCGGCATTTGCTGAAGCAGCTGGAGCAGCCCCAGCGGGTCCTGGCATGTACGGTCAGCTGATCATGCTGGGTGGTTTTGTCCTGATTTTCTGGCTGCTGATCTGGCGCCCACAGTCCAAGCGGGCCAAGGAGCACAAAAACCTGCTCAGCAATCTGTCAAAGGGGGATGAGGTCGTGACCACTGGTGGTATCGTTGGTAAGGTCGTAAACACTACCGATGAGTTTATTACCTTGAAGGTTGCTGAGAACATCGAACTGAATTTCCAAAAATCTTCAGTAGCTGCTTCTCTACCCAAGGGCACTATTAAAGCTATTCAGTGATAGTTATGAGCTAATTAACAGCCATGAGCTGTGGAAATTGTTTTTCTGAATCGTTGATGATGAAAAATTTTTTCAAGATAAAAAGCGTGACCGGGAATCGAGGATGGTTTCCGGTTATTTCTGGAGAAACGGACTTTGCCTGAGCATCAGGGAGAGTTTTGTTCCTTGAACAGGCTTCTGATCCAGGCATTTAAAATTTAGAACAGGAACCGGTGGGCCATGCTCAATCGATATCCGCTGTGGAAGTACCTGCTGATTGCAATCATCGTTGCCCTTGGCTTTGTGTACGCTCTGCCCAACTTGTACCCCGATGACCCTGCTATTCAGATATCGGGCGCCAGTTCATCTGAAACCATCAATGCTGGCGTGCAGGATAAGGCACAAAAAGCGCTTGCTGAGGCCAATATTGAGGTTAAGGCCAGTGATAATAATAACGATGCCTTGTTGATTCGACTGAAGCATGCTGATCAACAGCAGTTGGCTAAATCGGTGATTAAGGATGCCTTGGGCGATGACTACATCGTAGCGCTCAATCTGGCTCCGACGACACCAGAATGGCTGACATCCATGGGCGCCTACCCCATGAAGCTGGGTCTCGATTTGTCGGGGGGTGTGCACTTCCAGCTGGAGGTGGATACGGATCGGGCTGTTAAGACCAAGCTGGATATTTCGAATACTGAAATTCGTACACTGCTCCGAAAGGAAAGGTTGCGCTATCGCACTATGCCTGATCGTGTTGACGGTGCCCGTCAGCTGGCATTCCTGGATGAAGCAACCCGTGACAAGGCAGAGCGTCTGATCAAGCGCGAGTTTCCTGATTTGCTGGTAGAGGCTGAAGACCTGGGGGAGCGTTATGCTGTTTCCTATCGCTACTCCGAACAGTATATTCGTGAACTGGAGGATTATGCGGTCAAGCAAAACCTGACGACTGTTCGTAACCGTGTTAACGAGTTGGGTGTTTCTGAACCTCTGGTGCAGCGTCAGGGGCGTAATAGCATTGTTGTTGAGCTTCCGGGTGTTCAGGACACCGCAGAAGCCAAGCGTATTCTCGGTAAAACCGCTAACCTCGAGTTTCGTCTTGAGGCGCTGCCAAATGCTTCCCGCAGTAATTCGGAGGCTTTCAATTACCAGGGGCGTACAGTTAACCTGGAGCGCGACATAATTATCACCGGTGAGCGAGTTTCCAGTGCTCAGTCGAACTTTGATACCGAAAGTGGTCAGCCTCAGGTAAATATTAGTCTGGACAGTACCGGTGGCAAGAAGATGAATAACGCCACGCGGAATAATGTCGGGCGCAGCATGGCGGTCATCTTTATTGAGCAGAAGCCTGTCACTCGAACCGAATCCCGTGAAATTGACGGAAATCTGGTCAAAGTTAAAGTGCCCGGTTTCCGTGAAGAAAAACGAGTGATCAGTCTGGCTACTATTCAGTCGGCACTGGGTAATCAGTTCCGTATTACTGGTCTGGATTCTTCGGGTGAAGCCTCTGAGCTGGCCCTGCTACTGAGAGCTGGCTCCCTGGCGGCGCCAATGTATTTTGTTGAAGAGCGAACAGTCGGCCCAAGCCTGGGTGCCGAGAATATCAAAATGGGGTTGGACTCCACTCTGATGGGATTGGGTCTTGTCGTCATGTTTATGGTGGTGGTCTACCGGGTTTTTGGTTTGCTGGCGAATATTGCCCTGGCAATCAACCTGATGCTGTTGATTGCTGTCATGAGTATCTTTGGTGCTACCCTGACAATGCCCGGTATTGCCGGTATCGTTCTGACACTGGGTATGGCGGTGGATGCCAACGTGCTGGTGTTCTCGCGTATTCGAGAGGAGATTAAGCTGGGGCGTCCGGTACAGCGTGCGATTCATGATGGTTATGACCGTGCTTTTGTATCAATTTTTGATGGTAATATTACTACGCTTTTGGTCGGTCTGATTCTCTTTGCCGTGGGAACCGGTCCAATCAAGGGCTTCGCTGTGACTCTGTCTATCGGTATCGTCACATCCATGTTCACCGCGATTATGGTGACCCGCTCACTGGTGAATCTGGTGTACGGCGGACGTCGTGATCTGAAGAAACTGAGTATCTGAGGTGGTCACAATGGCAGACAAGAAAGCAGCCTTGAGCGAAAAAGCAGCCTTGAGCGATAAAACCATTAATTTTATGAAGTTGCGTACCTACGCAACTATTCTTTCCGTTGTGATGATCCTGGGCTCCCTGGCTTCCCTGGCCACTAAAGGAATTAACTGGGGTCTGGATTTTACCGGCGGTACCTTGATCGAGCTGGTTTATGATCAGCCTGCTAACACGGAAGAGATTCGTAACCAGCTGGGTGAGGCTGGTTATAATGACGCCGTCGTGCAGGAGTTCGGTTCTGTACGTGACATTCTGGTTCGTATTCCCGGTGATGATCCGGCTCTGGGCCATAATATTGCCAGGCTGCTGGATCAGAATCACGATGGTAGCGTTGTCGTCAAGCGAGTAGAGTTTGTTGGTCCTCAGGTAGGTGAGAGACTGAGAGAGCAGGGTGGCCTGGGGATGCTGATGGCTCTGGGTATGGTTATGCTTTATATCGCTTTTCGATTCCAGTTCAAATTTTCTGTCGGTGCCGTTCTGGCGTTGACCCATGACACCATTATCGTTCTGGGATTGTTCTCCTTTATGCAATTGCAGTTCGACCTCACCGTTCTGGCGGCGATACTGGCGGTTATTGGTTACTCGTTGAACGATACCATTATTGTGTACGACAGAATTCGTGAAAACTTCAGGAAACTGAGGAAGGGTGATGCGGATGAAATCATCAATGTTTCCCTGACTCAGACACTGGGCCGGACATTAGCAACCTCGGGTACTACCTTGATGGTACTGCTCTCGCTGTACCTGTTTGGTGGTGAGATGATCAATGGTTTTGCCACAGCGCTGATTGTAGGTATTGGTGTGGGTACTTATTCCTCCATCTATATTGCCTCCAATCTGCTGATCTACATGAAGATCAGTCGTGAAGACCTGATTGTTCCTGTTAAGGAAGATGACGCTGATCACAGACCCTGATGGTTGTCGTCAACAGGTGTCTTTATTGAGACACCTGTCAGTCTGATGAAGAACCGGCCGTATAAAGGCCGGTTTTTTTTTGCGCTCTGACTCAATATTTTAAATCTTGTCACGCTGCATAAAAAGCAATCTGTGCAATGGCTTTGGTTCAGGTCCCAAATATTATTAAACTGTTTGTACTACCGCGTTGAGGTGTCAGTATGCTGAGTCAGAATAATACTGCTCTGGTTGTTGTTGATGTTCAGGGTAAGCTTGCCACATTGATGTATAAGCAGGAGAAAATGCATGACGCTCTGGTGAAAATGATCAAAGGGGTTCGAATGCTGAATTTGCCTGTTTTATGGCTGGAGCAGTTGCCCGAAAAATTGGGACGAACGACTCCAGAAATTGCAGATGAGTTGGAGGGTGTGGCCCCCATAGCCAAGACAACATTCAGTGGTTGTGGGCAGCAAAAGTTTATGGATTCATTGATGGCAACTGGAAAAACATGCATTTTACTGGCAGGTATTGAGACTCATATTTGTGTCTATCAGACGGCTCTGGATTTAATGGCTTCAGGCTACGAAGTCGAAATAGTGGCTGATGCGACTTCATCCAGATCTAAGCACAGCAAGCGACTGGCGTTAGATAAATTGGCACGCAAGGGTGTTGAGATGACCAATGTTGAAATGGCACTGTTTGAACTGATGAAAACCGCCGGGAGTGATGTTTTTCGAGACGTGGCGAAACTGGTGAAATGACTTTGCCTGAAAAGCGAGCCTTAGCCCGGAAGGGTAAGGCTCTAGGAGGTTAGCGTCACATGTTTTCGTGGGCAAATGGGCGAATACGTTGCAGTACTTCCTTGAAGCATTTGGGGTTGGCGGCAACGACCTGTCCCTTGTCCAGGAAGTCGTGTCTGCCATTGAAATCGCTGCACAGACCACCGGCTTCCTGGATTAATAGTATGCCAGCTGCCATGTCATATTTCTGCAGACCGAATTCCCAGAATGCGTCCAGACGGCCGCAGGCAACGTAGGCCAGATCCAGTGCAGCAGCCCCTGCGCGACGAATGCCGGCGGTATCGCCCAGTAAGGTGCGCATCATGTTCAGGTAGCCATCCAGATAGTTCAGGTTGTTGCCGGAGAAAGGGATGCCTGTCCCGATTAATGCACCTTCAAGGCTTTTGCGACTGCTTACGCGAATGCGTTTGCTGTTCATTGTGGCGCCTTGTCCACGACTCGCGCAAAATGCTTCGTCACGAATGGGGTCAAGCACAACAGCGTGTTCAATGCGGCCGCGATATTGACAGGCGATGGAAATAGCAAAAGTGGGGATGCCACGGATGAAGTTGGTGGTGCCATCCAGTGGGTCAATGATCCAGAGGTAGTCCTTACCTTCACCTTTTCCTTCAATAGTACCGGACTCTTCACCAAAGAATCCGTGGTCGGGGTACGCCTTCTTTAATGCGCCGATAATGGTTTTCTCGGAAGCTCTGTCGACTTCAGTGACAAAGTCGTTCCGGTCTTTTGCCTGCACCTTGAGACTCTCGAGGTCTTGATGGGCGTGAAGGATGATTTCGGCGGCCGAGCGAGCTGCTCGCAAGGCCATATTCACCATGGGTTGCATAGGCTGGACTACGTCTGACTGTGAAAGATCGAAATGCTGACCGAGGGGGTCGGCAGCCTGGTACAGACTGGTTTCCTACACGGAAAATAAAGTTCCGGGTATTGGGCCAGTGACTGGGAAAACAAGCGGTGGAGTATAACAGTGTTATTTAAGGCTGGAAACCTTTCATTGTGCTTGTGTGTAGTCTCTGATTTAACGCTGATGATCAGGATGGAGGTATTGGTTGTTAACTATATCGGTTTTAAGGCCAATCGAAGCTTCCCTTACGTGGCTGTCAGTCATTGTTTGGGTTAAACTCGTCGGCTTGATCGTATATATCATAAAAATCATCCGTTACAGATTTTGGATGGGTTTTATGGCATTTAATGAGCTTCTGGCTCCTTGTTTTTGGTGCAAACGAGATATCCCCCAGTGAGTGACGCAGTCGCAATTGAGCCTTTGGTGCTCGACAATATTTCCATTGTTCTGATTAATACCACTCATCCCGGTAATATCGGGGCGGCAGCAAGGGCTATGAAGACCATGGGGCTTAGTAAGCTGGTGTTGGTGGAGCCGCAGGAGTTTCCTTCAGACAAGGCTAGTGCGCTGGCTTCCGGAGCGGATGATCTGCTGGCTCATGCCAGCGTGGTGAGTACTTTGGAAGAGGCAGTAGCTGACTGTCACTTTGTGGTCGGTACCAGTGCCAGAGTCAGAGGGGTGTCACTCCCTCTCGTTGATCCACGCGCCTGCGCTAACCAGATTCTTTCTGAAGCGAGTTCAGGAAATATTGCTATGGTTTTTGGCAGGGAGGATCGCGGAATGACTAATGAAGAATTACAGATGTGTCATCTTCAGGTGCATGTTCCGACCAATCCGGATTTCAGCTCGCTGAACCTCGGAGCTGCTGTCCAGGTTATGACCTATGAGTTGAGAATGGCATGGCTGGCTATAACTCGGGGTGAAGTTCCGCTACCTTCACCGCGAACCCATGAGCTGGCATCCCAGGATGATGTAGAGCGTTTTTATGAGCATTTATATAAGACGCTGATTCAAATCGGCTTTCTTGAGCACAGTAGTCATGAGAAGATTATGGCCAAGCTCAGGCGAATGTACGGTCGCATTCGTCCAGATCGCGTCGAGCTGAGTATCCTTAGAGGCATTTTGTCAGAGACCGGGAAGTTTGCAGGTTGTTCCGGCAGAACTGAAGAGGCTGAGGAGACTCAAAAGAAGTAAAAATGTACATTCAATAATAATAACAGCACCCAGAAAACAAGTGACGAATTGACCCATGTTTGAACGTTTAAAAGAAGACATAAGAACGGTCATGATGCGTGATCCGGCTGCCCGGAGCACCTTTGAAGTTCTTACCAACTATCCGGGGCTTCATGCTTTGTTGTTGCATCGTGCAGCGCATAAAATCTGGAAGTCCGGTTTCTGCTGGTTGGGCCGATCGCTGTCTACATTCAGTCGCTGGTTAACTGGTATAGAAATACATCCTGGTGCCAGCATTGGTCGACGTTTTTTTATAGATCATGGAATGGGTGTGGTGATCGGCGAAACGGCCATCATTCACGACGATGTGACTCTCTATCACGGTGTGACGCTGGGAGGAACTTCGCCGAATAGAGGTAAAAATCACCCTTCGAATCAGGGTAAGCGTCATCCGACACTTATGGAGGGAGTTGTGGTTGGTGCAGGTGCCAAGGTGTTGGGTCCCTTTATTGTTGGCGCAAATGCCAAAATTGGTTCCAACTCGGTGGTGGTTCGTGAAGTGCCTGAAGGTGCTACGGTGGTTGGCATACCGGGGCGTATCGTCAAAAAGCGTGAAGAAGTGGATTCTCGGCGCCAGAAAATGGCGGAAAAGATAGGTTTTGATGCCTATGCAGTGACAGAAGATATGCCGGATCCTACCGCAAACGCTATATCTGCGATGCTGGATCATATGCAGGCAGTGGATAGTCGTATAGAAGAGCTCTGTATGACGCTCAGGGAGCGTGGGCTTGATTGTGGTGACAAGCAGCTGCCTGAATTAAGAAAAGAAGATTTTGCCAGCGTAAAATCAGGCACGGAGGGTGAAGTGCTTACGCATCCATAATTTGCTTGGATGCGGGGTGCTGCTTGTATACAATAGCGTCGGCTTGCAGGTCGCTGAGTTTTTTAATGGTGCTTTCGTTAGTAACGTTTCCAGATGGTTGAGCAACAGGTCCTTAATTCAGATGATCTTTTTCGGTTGGCTTGATCTCGACTTCGCCTGATCCCTCTCTGAACCCCTCTCCTCGCAATGGCTGGCTTAAGGCCAAAGCAGGGCTCTCGGACTATTATTTATAATACTTGACTAAATTACTAGGGTATTTCATAATTCGCACGAATACTGATCCTGTGATGGTTTTATTGCGTATGCAGGATAGAGCTGCTGTCTGGACAAGCAGCAAAAACAGTAGATTGGATTCTTTTGATAACACCGGCTCTGGTCGGCTAGTTCGGAGATATTGCCAGCATGCGATTAACAACGAAAGGGCGTTATGCCGTGACCGCTATGTTGGATCTGGCTCTTCATGCTGGAGAAGGGCCTGTAGCACTGGCTGATATTTCCGATCGTCAGGGTATCTCTCTATCCTACCTGGAGCAGCTGTTTTCTCGTCTCCGTAAGGGAGACCTGGTATTCAGTGTTCGGGGGCCCGGAGGTGGTTACCGCCTGAGTCGTGATATTGATGAAATCTATGTGGCAGAAGTGATTGATGCGGTTAATGAGTCGGTTGATGCCACACGATGTCATGGCAGTGGTTCCTGCCAGAAAGGGGCTAAATGCCTTACCCATGACCTCTGGCATGATCTTAGCCAGCAGATCCACGAATTCCTCAGTGGTATCAGTCTTGCTGAACTCGTAGCCAGACGTGAAGTTCAGAGTGTTGCGATCCGTCAGGATGAGCAGCAGGGACTGAAAAACAAGAGCGCGATCAATAGCCTTCTTTGATGAGGGAGGGCAGTTGATCGCAGGGACAAACAGCCTTGAGTGACTCGAACAACACCAATGTCCGAGCGCCTGGAGATGTACGGGATGAAACTACCTATATACCTGGATTATTCAGCAACAACACCCTGTGATCCGCGTGTTGCTGAGAAGATGAGTCAATGCCTGTTGTCTGAAGGCAATTTCGGTAATCCTGCATCCCGTTCACATGTATTTGGCTGGAAGGCAGAAGAAGCCGTTGAAAATGCTCGTAGACAGGTTGCGGATCTGTTGAATGCTGACCCCCGTGAAATTGTCTGGACTTCAGGTGCCACAGAGTCTGACAATCTCGCCATTAAAGGCGTAGCGCACTTTTACAGCAAGAAGGGTAAGCACGTCATTACTTCCAGGATTGAACACAAGGCGGTTCTGGATGCCTGTCGTCAGTTAGAGCGTGAAGGCTATGAGGTGACTTACCTCGAGCCAGATTCTCAGGGGATGATTACACCCGAGCAGGTAAGCAGTGCATTGCGTGAAGACACTGTTCTGGTCAGTCTCATGCACGTCAATAATGAAATTGGTGTGGTCACAGATATCGCAGCCATTGGCGAAATTACCCGAGCCAACAAGGTTTTGTTCCACGTTGATGCTTCGCAGAGTGCGGGTAAGCTGCCTATTGACCTGGCCAGTCTCAAAGTGGATCTGATGTCTTTATCGGCTCACAAAATGTATGGCCCTAAAGGTGTGGGCGTGCTGTACGTGCGTCGTAAGCCGCGCGTTCGTATCGAGGCTCAAATTCATGGTGGCGGTCATGAGCGTGGAATGCGTTCAGGTACTCTTGCTACACACCAGCTCGTCGGCATGGGTGAAGCTTGTCGTATCGCCAAAGAAGAGATGGCTGTTGATAACGAGCACAGCCTGAAGCTGCGTCAGCGCTTTATGAACAGTATTGCAGATATGGAAGAAGTCCATGTCAATGGCAGTCTTGAACACCGTGTTGCCGGTAATCTCAATATCAGCTTTGCCTTCGTAGAAGGTGAGTCCCTGATTATGTCTCTGAAAGATATTGCTGTCTCTTCCGGGTCGGCCTGTACTTCAGCCAGTCTGGAACCGTCTTATGTGCTGCGTGCGCTGGGCGTCAGCGATGAGCTGGCACACAGTTCCCTGCGTTTCAGCTTTGGTCGTTTCACAACCGCTGAAGAGGTAGATCATGCCGTTGCCCAGGTCAGAGAGGCCGTAGGAAAACTGCGTGAACTTTCACCTCTTTGGGATATGTACAAGGATGGCGTAGATCTGAGCACTGTTCAGTGGGTAGCACACTAATATCGAACCGGGTGGGAGGAAAATATCATGGCATACAGTGAAAAAGTAATCGATCACTACGAGAATCCCCGTAATGTCGGCAAACTAGACGACAAATCTGACAAGGTAGGTACGGGTATGGTCGGTGCGCCCGCCTGTGGTGATGTAATGCGTCTTCAGATTCAGGTTAGCGATGAGGGTGTGATTGAAGATGCTCGCTTCAAAACCTATGGATGTGGTTCTGCTATTGCCTCCAGCTCTCTGGCAACAGAGTGGATGAAAGGCAAGACGCTGGATCAGGCAGCAGAAATTAGAAACACAGATATTGCTGAAGAGTTGGCGCTTCCCCCTGTGAAGATCCACTGTTCAGTGTTGGCTGAAGATGCAATCAAGGCTGCAATCGACGATTATCGTACCAAACACGGCGGGTCATAAGGTTGGTGATATTCCATTGACCTGCTGGATTTATGTATTGAGTTGGAGTATTTCATGGCGATCACCATGACGAAAGCCGCAGCCCGGCATGTAAGGGATCAGCTGAAGAAGCGCGGCAGGGGTCTCGGTATTCGTGTAGCGGTGCGAACTTCTGGCTGTTCGGGCATGGCTTATGTGCTGGAGTTCGTGGATGAAACTGCCAAAGACGAGCTGTCTTTTAAAAGTCAGGGTGTCTACATATACTCGGATCAGAAGAGTCTGGTCTACCTTGATGGCACTGAGCTTGATTTTGTCAGGGAAGGTTTGAACGAGGGTTTTCAATTCAACAACCCCAATGCAGCCAGCGAGTGTGGTTGTGGTGAGAGCTTTAACGTTTGAACTTTGACGTACAGTGATACCCATGCAGCCTGACCCTCGTTCCTTTTACAATGCATTAAAAAGTCTTTTATCACGTGAGTGGTGAAAGACTTTTTGACATTGAGAGAGAGTTGTAATAAAGGCTGCGTAATGAATAAGTTTCGGGATTTCTGGTATTTTATTTGTTGATGGAATTCCGGCCTTCACCTATTTGGAATGTTCGGTATCGTGGTCGATTTAACCAAGAATTTTTTCGAGTTGTTTCAGTTGCCTGTCGAATTTCAGGTCGATCAGGCGTTGTTATCCGAGCGATATCGCGAATTGCAAAAGTCGGTTCATCCTGACCGGTTTGCCGGGGAAGATGAGCGTCAGCAAAGGTTGGCGGTTCAGTATGCGGCCTATGTTAATGAAGGGCTCGAAACACTGAAGTTGCCTCTCAATCGCTCACTTTACCTACTGGATCTGGCTGGCCATTCTGTTGATCTTGAAAATAATACGATTATGGACACGGCCTTCCTGATGGAGCAGATGGAGCTGAGAGAAGCTGTCAGCGAAATTCGTGAACATCAGGATCCTGAGTCTGAACTGGATCGGCTGATGGCTCAGGTGGACCAATCTGTAACGGATTATCAAAACGAATTTGCCTCTCTCTGGCAAAAGGGCGATGAGGCTTCTCTGGAGCAGGCTG
Organism: Endozoicomonas sp. ALC020; assembly: GCF_049275935.1. Lineage (NCBI taxonomy): Bacteria > Pseudomonadati > Pseudomonadota > Gammaproteobacteria > Oceanospirillales > Endozoicomonadaceae > Endozoicomonas > Endozoicomonas sp. ALC020. The sequence continues at coordinate 6,220,583 of NZ_CP184830.1, read as the reverse complement.
CGGCTGTCGTTCAAAAAATGCAATTCATGGTTAAGCTGTCTATCGAACTGGAACAGCTGGAAGCCGAGCTCCTGGATGATTGAGAATCGAATATGGCACTTCTTCAGATATCTGAACCCGGGCAGGCTCCGGAACCTCATCAGCAAAAACGTGCAGTAGGCATCGATCTGGGAACGACCAACTCCCTGGTAGCGACCATTCGATCCGGCTCTGTGGAAACATTACCGGATCACGAAGGCCATCATATTCTGCCCTCAATAGTCCGATACGCAGACCAGGGTATCGAGGTGGGGCTGGCTGCGAAACCTTACGTCGTAGAGGATTCCCTGAATACCATTGTCTCAGTTAAGCGACTGATGGGGCGCGGTCTGGAAGATGTCAGCACACTGGGTGAGGTGATGCCTTATCACTTCACACAATCAGAAAGCAGTATGCCTTTGATTGAAACCCGTCGGGGTGCTGTCAGTCCGGTTGAAGTGTCTGCTGAAATTCTTCGTTCATTATCAGAGCGTGCCAGGGAAAGCCTGGGTGGTGAGCTGGATGGTGCGGTCATTACCGTGCCTGCTTATTTTGATGATGCACAACGACAGGCAACTAAATATGCAGCCAGGCTGGCAGGTTTACATGTATACCGTCTTTTGAATGAGCCCACTGCAGCTGCTGTTGCCTACGGACTGGATGACGGGGCTGAAGGGGTTATTGCTGTCTTTGACCTGGGTGGTGGTACCTTCGATATTTCTGTGCTCAGGTTGAAGAAAGGCGTGTTTGAAGTCATGGCTACGGGTGGAGATACAGCCCTGGGTGGTGATGATTTTGACAAAGCCGTTGCCCATTGGATTCTGGAGTCTGCTTCTGTTTCTGAAGCGGAACTTGACAGCGGGCTTTTCAGGGCCGTAATGACAGAGGCCTGCAGGGCTAAAGAAGCCCTGACTGACCTGGATAGCGTCCCCGTCGCCTTTGCTGGCTGGCAGGGTGAGCTGAGCCGTGTTCAGTTTAATGGGCTGGTTAAGCCACTGGTTTCCAGAACCATCAGAGCATTCAAACGAACCCTGCGTGATGCAGGCGTTAAGGCGGCTGACATTCGTGAAGTGGTTATGGTGGGTGGTTCTACCCGTGTACCCTTTGTTCGAGAGTCTGTGGCTGAATTTGTCGGCAAGCAACCCCTGACGTCTATTGATCCGGATCGGGTTGTAGCAATGGGCGCTGCGCAACAGGCCAATGTTCTGGCAGGGAACAAGTCTGCTGAAGAAATGTTGCTGCTGGATGTTATTCCTCTTTCGCTCGGTCTGGAGACCATGGGCGGATTGATGGAAAAAGTCATTCACAGAAATACCACTATTCCGGTCAGTAGGGCCCAGGAGTTTACAACCTATAAAGAAGGCCAGGCCGCAATGGCCATACAGGTTCTGCAAGGTGAGCGGGAGCTGGTGAGTGATAATCGTTCGCTGGCTCGCTTCGAGTTGCGCGGTATTCCACCACTGCCTGCCGGTGCTGCCAAGATTCGTGTGACTTTCCAGGTTGACGCGGACGGCCTGCTGGATGTTTCAGCGGAAGAAATGGCTACGGGTGTTAAAAGCAGTGTACAGGTCAAGCCCTCATTTGGTCTGACCGATGATGAAATCGCCCGTATGCTGAAAGAGTCCGTGAGTAGTGCTGTTGAAGACAGGGATGCCAGAAAACTGAGGGAGCAGGAAGTAGAGGCTGATCGTTTGACAGAAGCTCTGACAACGGCACTTAAAGCCGACGGGCGTGAACTGCTGAGTGAAGATGAATTTAACCGCCTGGTGGCTGATCTGGAACAACTCGGAACTGTAAGGCGTCTGGGGGATGCCGATGCCATCAAGCTTGAAATAGAACGTATCAGTAAGGCCACTGATGAGTTTGCTGCCCGTCGAATGAATTCGGGTATACGAAAAGCACTCTCGGGTCATAAGATTGACGAATTCAAGGAGTCCTGAACAATGCCGCAAATCGTATTTCTGCCCCATGATGAAATCTGTCCGGAAGGGGCTGTGATTGAAGCTGAGGCGGGGGTGACCGTATGTGATGCGGCTCTGGCTAATGGTATTGAGATTGAGCATGCCTGCGAAAAATCCTGTGCCTGTACCACCTGTCATGTTGTTGTTCGTGAAGGTTTTGACAGTATGGAAGAAGCTGATGAGCTGGAAGAAGATCTGCTCGACAAGGCCTGGGGTCTGGAGCCTGAATCTCGTTTGAGCTGTCAGGCGGTGGTTGCTGAAGAGGATCTGGTGGTAGAAATACCCAGGTACACGCTCAACCAGGTGTCAGAGAAACACTGATCCTGATGTGTTTTCGCTACAGAGGCTCCAATGAGTCTCTTTCTTTCCATAGAGTGGATCATCGAATAGGAGGAAGAAAGGCAATGAGATGGACAGATGTTTTCGACATTGCTGCTGAGCTGGTCGATGCCCATCCGGATGTTGATCCAAAATTTGTCAATTTTGTTGATCTGAGAGGCTGGGTGATGGCTCTGGAAGATTTTGATGATGATCCAGAGCGTTGTGGGGAAAAGATTCTGGAAGCAATTCAGGCGGCCTGGATAGAAGAGCTTGAGTGATCAGCCCAGCCAGCAGTACCAATGAGAGCTTTTAGCAATTATTGATTTATTCTTCCAGTTAACGATAGTTAAGGTCTTCAGGGTGAAGTATCTGCCCGATAAAGAGTATTCTCTCTGTTTTCTTATGTCGTAATATATAAAGAAATGGCCTGTTAAAATTAATTTTGATATTTTTTCTGATACCATCGACAAACATAGTTTGAGTGACTGCTGAAGCTTCAGTCCCTAATTCGTTGACTTTTATGGCGCAATTTTGTTGAACGCCGCTTAAAAAGATCTCTTTCGAAGAACCCACTAGCATGCCACCTAAATTGACTCTGCCTTGCTCAAACAAACATCCCAGACCCGTGTTTTGTAAGGCGGAATACAAGTCACTTTTGGAACGGGTCTCAAAAGCGGGTAAAGTAAGATCCACTTCTGGTACAGTTTGTATTGACGCAAGTAAATTGGCCATTAATCCAGTGGATATTCCTGAAACTGCTGTTCCTTCCGGGGGTAAAACCAGAACCATTTCATAGTTACCCCGGTAGGGAACCGTTACTGCTTGCCACTCATTGTGGGTAGCGTACCCTGTGTGTTGTATTTCCTGATGTAAAACTCTTCTGAGATGCACTCTTCCGTTTGCTAAAGTAAACATTCCTCCTTCCTGTTTACGATAAAAAGGTTGTTTCCACAGCCCTCTGAAGTAAACAGAATTGATGAGAATAAGTGCAGTCTCTGTGTTCCAATCATCAGCATTGCAAAAAGATCGAATCATGCCATGGGTTAAATAGCAGAACTCTTCGTTAAGATACCTTGCGAGTGCTTTCACGGATGGTCTGTTAGTAAAGTCTATATTCTCATGAACAATCGTATTCATCTTTTCAGCTTCCCTTCGATAGGTATCCTGAAGCTGGTGTCGGGAGGCCAATAATAAAGCGTTAGCTACAGAATAGACCTCGCCTCGCCCTGAACCGGCACATGGTTCTTCTGTTGTGGTGGGGAAAGCACAGCTTTCCAGAAATTTTGCGAGCAACTCCCGGGTGGTACCAGAGGCTCCCGCGAGTAGGGCCGACAGGGCGTGAAAAAGGCTGTCAGGGGAAAAAACAAAATTTGAATCTGGATGGGCCTGAGCTGCCAACATAAAAAGTCGCATCACCACTTCCACTTGTTGGGAGTGTTGTGTTGCTGGTTGAGTTACTGGATCTGGTGTCGTGCAGCTGGCGATAGGCGGATTGGCAGTTGGCAAGGACTTAGCTGGATAGTTAGCTGCCGGGTGGCAAACTGGGCAGACCAGAAAGACATCATCATTGAAAGCAGACATACACTCCTCGCATGTTTGGGGGGCGGCCCGAAGCGGAGGTGATGTTAATAAGAAACACAATGTCAATAGTGAAAGCTGTATTGCAGCGCATCGAGAGGAACGGTTGCTCAACTTATTTGTTAAAGTCAATTTTATGCCTGCCTTAGTGAGTGAGTTATTAAGCTTGAATAAATAGAAATGTTATGGCACTTGCGGGAGTGCGTAAGAATTGTAGACACACATTAGCTGCACTGCTGATCTCTCAAATGAGACAAGCGTGGTATTGGCGTTTTGAAATGCAATGATATGAGTTTGTTTTTTTCTCTTGTATGATTTTTACGGATATGACTGACACAGGGATAGTGATCGTTTACAATGCCGACCAAGCTTCCCCAATGACTGGAGGTGGCGCATTGAATTATAAACTTGACCCTTAATGGGCCAATAAAAGAACATTTGGAGAGTGTAATGGCCGTAGAGCGCACTTTATCAATTATCAAGCCTGATGCCGTTGCTAAAAATGTCATCGGCGAGATATTTAGCCGCTTTGAAAAAGCCGGCCTGAAAGTTGTCGGAACCTGCATGGTTCATCTGAGCAAAGAGAAGGCAGAAGGTTTTTATGCAGAGCATAAAGAGCGTCCTTTCTTTAAGGATCTGGTCGCTTTCATGACGTCGGGTCCGGTCGTTGTGTCGGTTCTGGAAGGTGAGAATGCGGTCGCTCATCACCGTGAGCTGATGGGCGCTACCAACCCGGCCGAAGCCGCTGCGGGAACTATCCGTGCCGATTTTGCTCAGACTATTGATGAAAATGCAGTGCATGGTTCGGATTCTCCGGCTTCTGCTGCCAGAGAAGTGTCCTACTTCTTTGAAGATGCAGACGTTTGTCCTCGCACCCGATAATGACATAACGGGGCATTCTTTCTGCAACCTGAAATCAGGGGTAGGCGTATGCCCTGTATTTTTATCTATAAAAATGCCGTGGCTATTGTGGTTTAATAGCGCTCATGTTTTTATCGTGAATCATTTTTCATTGGCTCAGTGTCGACGACTTTTCTCTATAGTCAATCATGGCAGTTAGTGAGAATGCAGCCATTTCAGGTTTGCATTAAATTCCGGCGAGGGATAATGCGAGTCCACCCCATGGCTGTTGGGCGGCTTATAGCGCTCATGGCTTTTTGAGGTATTAAGAATGTCAGAATTAATCACCGTAAGCGCTGAGGCCGGTGAGGTTCAAAACACACCTGTTAACCTGTTGGATCTGTCCCGCAGCAAGATGGTGGATTTTTTTCTCAGCATAGGTGAAAAGAAGTTTCGTGCTGAGCAGATGCTCAAGTGGATTCACCACTTCGGCGTCGATAATTTTGATGAAATGACCAATATCAGCAAAACTCTCAGGCAAAAGCTGAAAGAGGTGGCTGAAATTCGTGGTCCCCAAGTCGTCAGTAGCCAGTTTTCTGAAGATGGTACCTGCAAGTGGGTGGTCAGAGTCGCTTCGGGCAGTTGTGTCGAGACAGTCTATATACCGGAAGGAAAGCGCGGCACCCTCTGTGTATCCTCCCAGGCAGGGTGTTCACTGGACTGCAGTTTCTGCTCCACCGGTAAACAGGGTTTTAACTCCGATCTCACTGTGGCGGAAATTATCGGTCAGGTCTGGATTGCCGCGCGTCACTTTAATAATGTTCCCGCAAAGAAAGATCGTTCTATCACCAACGTCGTAATGATGGGGATGGGTGAGCCTCTGATGAACTTTGACAATGTCGTTGATGCCATGAACCTGATGATGGATGACCTGGGTTATGGCCTGTCCAAGCGCAGGGTAACACTGAGTACTTCGGGGGTTGTTCCCGCCCTGCGTAAACTGGGTGAGGTGACCGATGTGTCACTGGCAGTGTCGCTTCATGCAGCTAACGATGAATTGAGAAATGTGCTGGTTCCGATTAACCGTAAGTATCCGTTGTCAGACTTGCTGGATGCGATCGAACAATATATGAGTGGGCTTCCAGACAAACGTGTCGTAACCATTGAATATACGCTGCTGGCGGGAGTGAATGATCAGCCTGAGCATTCCATTGAGCTGATTCAGTTGTTGAAGAATGTCCCCTGTAAAATCAACCTGATCCCCTTTAATCCGTTCCCGCATTCCGGTTATGAACGCCCCAGCAACAATGCTGTACGTCGCTTCCAGGAACAACTTCAGGAAGCCGGCTTTAATGTCACCGTGCGCAAGACTCGTGGTGACGATATTGATGCTGCCTGTGGCCAGCTGGTGGGGCAGGTTGCAGACAAAACACGAAGAAGTGAACGCTATATCGCTGCTCGTCAGGTAAATGTTGGCTGATCAGAGTATCCGGTTTCCAATTCATTGATTCTGGTAAAAGCCTGTTTGAGCTGAAAATTATGACCGCAGGGGCCAGATTTCTGTGGCCTCGACTATCCCGGTTCACTTACTATGTTCAAAATAATTAAAAAACGGGGAGAAGTATGATCGCAAAACTGGGAATCAGTGCAGTTTTGTTCAGTATCATCCTGAGTGGTTGTGTGACAACCGGCGGGCCTGAACCCGTCAATGAAGGTGAAGCTGTCCGTAGCTACCTTGAACTGGCCAGGGGGTATGTGCAACAGGGTCTAACCGAAAAGGCAGTCAAGCCGATTAATCGAGCGTTGGAGATCCAGCCCCGATCAGCCGATGCCTTCGGCATGCTTGGGTTGGTTTATCAGCTTCAGGGAGAAGCCAGCCTGGCAGAGACATCTTTCAGGAAAGCCCTGTCTTTTAATCCTGACTCTTCTGAAATCCACAATAACTTTGGTGTATTTCTCTTCAGTCAGAACCGCCTGAGTGAGGCTTACCGTGAATTTGAGCAAGCCGCCGGTGACGTTCGTTACAGTAGCCGCAGCCGAGCTTATGAAAACCTGGGGCTGGTGGCATTAAAACAAGGCCGACGATCTCTGGCTGCAGAGCATTTTGACAAAGCTCTGAAACTGAACAGTAATTTACCTCGTGCAAGTCTGGAATTAGCGGCGATACTTGAAGAGCAAGGCCAGTTTCGTGAAGCCTGGAAGTACTATCAGGTCTTTACCCGTCTTTCCCGTCAGAATGAGCGATCCCTGAGGCTGGGGGTTCGCTTGGCCAGAGTTAATGGCGATCAGGATGCTGCAGCCAGTTATTCTTTGCAATTAGGGCGTTTATTCCCTTCTTCCACTGGAGAGGGAGTGCGGAGTAGAAGCGGTTATGAGTACTGATGAGCAAAACAGCCAGGAAGACCAGGAGGAGGCTTCTGCTGTCGCTCCTGGTCAGTTACTGAGTGCTGGAAGGCAAAAAGCAGGTCTTTCAATAGGTGAGGCTGCAGACCTTTTGAAGTTGCCAGAGTCTTATATTCTGGCGTTGGAAAGTAATGAGTTTGAGACACTGCCAGGTCTGGTTTTTGCCCGGGGGTACGTCAGACGCTATGCCCGGGCTCTCGGATTGGATGGTGATGAACTGGTGGATCACTTTGATCGTTTCACCGGGCACAGTGGCGCCGAAACCCCTCATTTGAAAGCAGGTGCTCCATTGACAACCTGGCGTCCAATGTCTTCTTTTTTTGCCTGGGGAGCAAGCCTTCTCACGGTTATTCTGGTGGGGGCGGGCAGTTATTATGGATGGAATCTGGACAAACGTTCTGCTTCGCAATCGGAAGTGATTTTTCGGCAGCAGCCCTCCGTTGTTATCGAGTCGTCAGAAGATGTTTCTGAAGCAGAAAAAGTGATGCCCGTGCAGGTTGACTTTGATGATTCTGAAATGGAAGTGACAGAGCCTGAGAACGAATCAGAAAATGATGATATACCTGCGGTTGGTCAGGACAGTGAAGAACCTCTTGGTCAAACTGAACGGGTTCTTCCCGAAGTGGGCAGTTCTCTTTCCGATGTTGACGGCTCTCTCTCTGGTGCTGAGGGCTCTCTCTCCGACAATGGCTCCCCTGTCAGGCTGGCTATTGACTTTGTTGAGGACTGCTGGATTGAAGTCAAGGATATGAGTGGTCGTGCTCTCTATACCGATGTTCAGAGGGCAGGCTCAAACCTGGAGCTTGAAGTACCCTCATCCGTTCAGGTCCGCTTTGGGAATGTGAAAGGTGTGGCGGATCTAAAATTTGATGGCAAAAAAGTCGCGGTCAAGACGTCTGGCTCGGGTCGCAGGGTAGCAAGCCTGTTACTGAAAGCTGGCTGATTGAGAATCCGGTTCTGCGACAAGCCAGTCTGCCTATACTCAGGGCCCCGGAAAAGTTATAGTTGGCGCTTTTGTCGTTGGAATAAGCCTTTTTGAGCAATTTTTGCCGGTTGATAGTAATGCTTCAGGCATTATCTGCCATTATTACCTGCTCACCAACGTTCATTTAGAGGATTGAGAGGGCGTCAGAACTTGGCAAAGCAACTTCAAGCCATTCGCGGGATGAATGACATCCTGCCAGATCAGAGTCCTGCCTGGCAGTACCTGGAGTCCAGACTCCGTAACCTGATGGCGACTTACAGTTATCGCGAAATCAGGATGCCTGTGGTTGAGCCCGGTCCACTATTTAGCCGGGGCATCGGTGCAGGTACAGATATTGTAGAAAAGGAAATGTACACCTTCGAGGACCGCAACGGCGAGAGTCTCTCTCTGCGTCCCGAAGGGACAGCCGGTTGTGTTCGAGCCGGTATCCAGCACGGTTTGCTCTATAACCAGACACAAAGACTCTGGACTATGGGGCCTATGTTCCGTTATGAGCGTCCACAGAAAGGTCGTTATCGTCAGTTTCATCAGTTTAGTGTTGAAACCTTCGGCATGGCTGGCCCCGACATTGACTCGGAACTTATATTGTTGACTGCCAGACTCTGGAAAGAGTTGGGTATTGATCAGCATGTGCGTCTGGAACTCAATACTCTGGGTACGTTGGAAGCTCGGCAGAATTATCGTGAGGCTCTGGTCGAGTATTTATCCCGCTTCGAACAGGAATTGGATGAAGACAGTCGGAATCGTCTGGGTATCAATCCTCTGAGAATTCTTGACAGTAAAGATAAACGCACCCGGGAAATTGTTGCGGATGCACCGGTATTGCACGATTATCTGGACGCTGAATCGGCCGAACATTTTGAAACCCTGAAAAGTATTCTTGATGCGGCAGGGATTTCTTATGTCGTTAATCCACGTCTGGTGCGCGGGCTGGATTACTATAGCCGGACCGTGTTTGAATGGATAACAGACAGTCTTGGCGCACAGGGAACCGTTTGCGGTGGTGGCCGTTACGATGCTCTGGTTGAACTGCTGGGTGGCAAGCCAACCCCGGCAGTAGGATTTGCCATGGGGCTGGAACGCCTGGTACTGATGCTGGAAACGTTGAATCTGATTCCCGAGTCGGTTCAAAAGACAGTTGATGTCGCTGTGGTCACCCGTGGAGAGGGTGTCAGTGCTAAAGCTCTGCCCCTGATTGAGCAAATAAGAACAGCGGTTCCGGATGTGCGCATTCTGGTCAATTGCGGTGGAGGCTTTAAAGGACAGATGAAAAGGGCCTTTAACAGCGGAGCTGACTTCGCCTTCATCATTGGAGAAGATGAGTTGGCCAGTCAGTCGGTAACCGTTAAGTCTCTGTCAATAGATGGTGAGCAGGAAAGCATGGATATTCCTGCTGTGGTTGAATTTTTGAAAAAGCGAATTCAGGAGTAAAGAGTGAGCCGTACAGATGAAGAAGAAGTAGAACTGCTTAAGAACCTCTGGCAGGAATACGGCAAGCCGGTTGTTGCTGGCGTTGCTATCACTGTCGTAGCTATTTTCGGCTACAAGGCTTACCAGAAGAATCAGCTGGAAACGGCAGCTGCTTCATCACAGCTTTATCAGAGCCTTCTGGAAGTCACTACTCAGGGGCAGTCGCTGTCAGAGCAACAGAAATCCACCGTTAAACACGTGGTGGAAACTCTGCAGTCTGATTACGAGAGCTCTGATTATGCGGCTTTTGCAACACTGCTTCAGGCCCGTGAACAGGTTCTGGATAATGATCTTGATGGTGCCCGTTCTTCCCTTGAATGGGTGCTGGCTCAAAAGCCCGATCTGGAAATTGAGCTGGTGACTCGTGCCCGACTGGCGCGAGTGATGCTGAGCCAGTCTGACGATAACGCACAAGCGGCGCTGGATGTTTTGGCCAAAGCCGATTCGGAAGCCGGTTTTGTAGCGACTATCGAGTCCGTTCGAGGCGATGCACATCTGGCAATGGGTCAGAGAGACAAAGCACGTGAATCCTATGAAAAGGCACTGGAAGCTGCCCGTACTAACGGAGAGTCCCGGCCTCTGCTGCAGTTCAAACTGGATGATCTGGCAGCTAACGTAAAAGAGGGCTAATGGATGGAGAGGATAATAAGATCACTGCTGATCGTTTCCCTGACGCTGGGGCTGGCTTCCTGTAGCCTGTTTTCCGATGACGAGGATATAGTCCGCAAACCAAAGACCCTCACCGGGTTTGAGCCGGATATTGAATTGCAAGAGGTCTGGTCCAGAAGTATCGGTAAAGGTGTCGAAGACAGCTATGAGCGACTGGTGCCTTCTGTTTCAGGCGATGTGATTTATGCTGCAGGCGCTCAGGGGGATGTCATTGCCCTGAACCTTGAGACTGGTAAGGAGATTTGGAAGAAAAGTCTGGAATTAGCTGTCGGTGGTGGCATTACTGCTGACTTCGGGATACTGCTTCTGGGAACCCTGGATGGGCATGTCATTGCCCTGAAAGAGGAAGATGGCAGTGAGCTCTGGAAAGCCAGAGTAAGCAGTGAAGTGATTTCTTCTCCCCAAACCAACGGTCGTGTCGTCATGGTTCAGAGTATTGACGATACGATTACGGCTCTCGATGCTGAAACCGGCAAGGAGCTTTGGCATCAGGAAAACCTGCAACCTGCACTGACTTTGAGAGGCTCCAGTACGCCGCTTATTGAAGGCGAAGCGGTGTTTGTTGGGCTCTCCAATGGTGAGGCGAAGGCATTCAGGGTGAATGATGGTGGTCCTCTCTGGAACAGTCGGGTTTCTATTCCGAAAGGTTCTTCCGAGCTGGAAAGAATGGTCGACATTAAGGCGGAGCCACTGATCGTAGGTGACAACCTGTTTATGGTCAGCTTTCAGGGTAATGTAGCTGCCATGGATATGTACAGTGGCCGTGTCCGCTGGAGTCGGGAATTATCCAGCTACAAGTCGATTGCAGAAGGTTTCGGCTCCCTGTATCTGACGGATGACAGCAGTTATGTCAGTTCTCTGGATCAGCGCAGTGGTGCGGTCAGCTGGAGGCAGGATAAGCTGGAATATCGTTTGCTGACAGCGCCAACGACATACAGCAGCTATGTAGCTGTGGCTGATCTGGAAGGCTATGTTCATCTATTGTCTCAGGTTGATGGTGTTATGGCAGGTCGGTTCAAGGCCAGTTCATCAGCGATCAAAGCCCCTCCTGTGGTATCGGGTGATTTCCTCTTTGTGCTCAGTGCCGAAGGTACTTTGACTGCGGTCAACCAAAAATAATTTGCTGAATCAAACAGTGACTTTGGCAAAGGATTAAAGCCGGGCTGAATCTTGGAAGGTTCAGCCCTTTTTCTGTTATTTGAATGCTGGGAATCTGTTGCAATTGACCCGTCAAGGTCTGTCAGGACAGATTTCATGACAGACTGCTCCCACTTAAACGGCAGTTTGTCTGTAACTGGTTTAAAGTTTTGGGGGTATTCAATAGCCCCAGTGGAATGAAGTGTATGGTTCCTGTAATTGCCCTGGTGGGGCGTCCCAATGTTGGCAAGTCTACGCTGTTTAATCGTCTGACTCGCTCTCGTGATGCTCTGGTTGCCAATGTAGCCGGTCTTACCCGTGATCGTAAATACGGGGAAGGCAGAATGGGCTCGAGACCTTATATTGTTGTTGATACCGGTGGAATCAGCGGTGATGAGGAAGGCATTGATTCAGCTATGGCTGAACAGTCCCTGGCGGCCATCCGGGAAGCTGATATTGTTCTGTTCCTGGTCGATGCCAGAGCCGGATTGACTGCCGCTGATGAAATGATTGCTGGTCATCTGCGTAAGCAGAACAAGCAGTACCATCTGGTGCTTAACAAGACGGATACCGTTGATGCTGATCAGGCAGAAGCCGATTTTGCCATTCTTGGCTTTGGTGAAGCCTTCCATATTGCTGCTGTTCATGGCCGTGGTGTCAAAGGCATGATTGAAGGCGTTCTCGAAGAAGTGATGGGGCCAGAGTCCGATGAGTTTGAAGAAGATGAAGACGACCCGGAAACGGTCAAGGCCAGAGGTATCAGGATTGGCATTGTAGGACGACCCAATGTGGGTAAGTCGACACTGGTCAATCGTTTGCTGGGGGAAGAACGTGTTGTCGTTTATGATCAGGCCGGAACAACCCGCGACAGTGTTTACATACCTTATGAACGCTGGGGTCAGGATTACACTTTGATCGATACGGCAGGTGTTCGCCGCCGTGGTAAAGTCCATGAAGTGGCTGAAAAGTTCTCAGTAATTAAAACCCTTCAGGCTATTGAAGATGCCAATGTCGTGGTACTGGTTGTGGATGCCAGAGAAGGGATTGTGGAACAGGATCTGCATCTGCTGGGCTTTGTGCTGGAAGCTGGTCGTGCCGTTGTGATTGCCGTAAACAAGTGGGACGGCATGAAAGAAGAAGAGCGAAAAAAGGTTAAAGAAGAACTGTCCAGAAGGCTGGAGTTTATCAATTTTGCCCGTATTCACATGATCTCTGCCAAGCACGGAACTAATGTCGGTCATCTCTATGACTCTATCGACGAAGCCTATGAGTGTGCGACTCGCAAACTGTCTACCAACCAGCTGACCCGAATTTTGGAAGATGCTACCAAGATTCATCAGCCACCTATGGTTCGAAATCGTCGTATCAAATTAAGGTACTGTCATGCGGGTGCCATGAATCCACCGACTATCATTATTCATGGTAATCAGACAGAAGAAGTTCCTGCTTCCTATAAGCGCTATCTGGAAAATACGTTCAGAAAGGTGCTAAAGATCATGGGAACACCCATTCGGATTGAATTCCGTTCTTCAGAAAACCCTTATGCAGAACGCAAAGCGGTTCACAAGAAGAGCTCTGGGGGTGAGCGGAAGGTAACTCACAAGCGTCGTGTTATTGAACTGAAAGGCAAGAGGAAGGATGATAAAAAGAAAAAACAAAAATCTCGCCGCTAGATAGACTACGTGGGCTGATAAAAAGCTGGGTGCAAGCGTTGCACTCAGGCCCATTCTCTTCAGTATTAAATGGATTTGCATCTGTAACATTCTGATTAACGACGATTTTCTCTCCTTTAGGGGGGCAAATCTTATAGCTGCCAGTAAATTAAACAGTTGTTTGAAAATGGTTATGCTGTACATTGGTACTTACTATGATTTGAGATTGCATTGACATGAATAGCGATGAGCAGATAGTAAGCATTGTTCAGCAGTTTTTCCAAGCAGTTCCCCATTGTCGTGTATTGGAGATGAAGCCGGAGCATGCCTCTTCTGAAGGTGTTGTCATTAACATGCCGTTTAGTGACGAACTGGAAGCCAACCCGGGAAGTGGAATCATTCATTCAGGTGCGATAACAACCCTGATGGATAGCGCTTTCGGTATAGCCGCCTGTATAAGTCTGCCAGGCTTTGAGACTTGTCCTACCATTGACCTGCGAATTGATCATCTGGGTTTTCCGGCTCCTTTCAAGCCGGTTCGCTGCTTTGCTGAAGCCTATCGGGTTACTAAAACCGTTGTCTTTACAAGAGGGGTAGTCTATCAGGGCAATCGTGACGAGCCTTTTGCGCACGGCGTGGGAACCTTTATGAGATCCGGGCGAACCTTGAGCCAAATGGCTAAGGGGTTGGCAAAATGAAGATTCAGAACGACTTTCGTGAGGTTCTGCTTCAGGCCAGAGCGACCAGTGATTACAGTTATCTGACGGAGCTCTTGCCCTACGCCAGGAAAATTGGCATGAGTTGCCAGTCTCTGGGTGATGATGCCCTTTTTGTTCTGCCTGAAAACAGAGATAACACGGGTAATCCGGTGTTACCAGCACTCCATGGTGGTGTGCTGGGTGGTTTTATGGAAATGTCGGCAGCCATTCACTTGATGTTGTTTATGGATGAGCCAAAAATTGCCAAGATTGTGGATTTTTCTATTGATTATTTAAGAAGCGCAAAAATTCAGGATGTTTTTGCAGAATGCGATGTGGTGAGACAGGGTAGCCGGATCGCCAATGTTGCGATCACCGCCTGGCAGAGCCGCAGGGAAATACCGGTGGCAACAGCAAGAGCACACTTTCGGCTTGATAGCTTATAAGTACTCAACCATACGAAATCATATTTTCTGACTTATTGTTCAGGCACTCGCGGCAACTGCTCCTGCGTTGCTCTAGCTCCTGCATCCATGCAGTCGTGATGCGTTGCAACTCTGGTCACATAGCATGCTATGTTCCCGTCGTTGCGCCTTGCAGAGCACCTACCCAATAAGCCAGAAATATTCGATTCCGTATGGCCGAGTATTTAGAACCTGATCTCATGAGCTCGGGCATGACTGCAATTCATGCCTGAGTGATGCTTTCCTGAATACTTCCTGATACATTTCCCGACAATTTTGTACAGATGCAGAGAAGCTCATGAGCGGAACCTTTGATTTAGCGATTTATGATGCACAGAGTCTTGCCGGGGAAGCAGTCTTGGCTATTCTGGAAGAGAGCCATTTAACCCCCGGAGTTGTCTATCCGCTGACAGGGCCTGAAGAGTCCAATACGCCTGGAGATGAGACTACAGTAGCTTTCAAAGGCGCTGAAGTCGATGTGATTAGTGCGTTGACGTTTCATTATGCCGATGCCGATCTTCTGATTATACCCGCTGGCTCACAAATTAATCCTGAGGTTCTGAATCTGGCCAGTGAGTGTGGCTGTCGTGTAGTTAATGGTGCTATCGGTGCCGAGGCCGAGATGTACCTGCCGGGTCTGTCTGATGCTGCGGAACTGTCAGGCTTGCAGGAGATCGCAATTCCTGCCAGTCCTGCTGCCCTGATGCTTCAGGTCATGAAGCCGCTTCAAGATGCAGTCGGCATTGATTCTATCAATGTCATGGCCAGCCTTTCACTGGCTGAAGCTGGTCAGAGAGGGATTGAAGAATTGCGTGGGCAAACGATTGATTTGCTCAGTGGCAAGCCAGTGAAGAAAAAGCTTTTTGAGCAGCGAATTGCTTTCAATGTCCTGCCGCAGGTGGGTGTCGTCACTGAGGCAGGTTTTACATTACCGGAGCGAATGATTGCTAAAGAACTCATGAAAGGGCTGGATCAGGATGATCTCAGGGTCAGTGCTACCTGTGTGCGTGTGCCTGTATTCTTTGGTGACAGCCTCGCAGTTCACCTGGATCTGGACCGTCCAGTTGATGAGCAGACTGTCAGGGATCTCCTTGCAGGGGTTGCTGGTATTGAGTTGGCGGCCGATGATGAAATGCCTTCTGTTGAAACTGTGGCAGGAAAAGATGCCATTGTCGTTGGTCGGATTCGTCAAAATCCGGATCATGCCGATCAAATATGTCTCTGGATTGTTGCTGATCCGGTGCGATGTGGCGCATTTCAGGCATTGGCAGTGGCAGAGATATTGCTAAAAGACTTTTTAAAATGATAACTTAGCTTAGAATAGTGACAGTTCCTTATTGAAATTGTCAGAATAATAAAAATTTTATCCTGAAGCCTTGCTTTGACTAGAGCAGCGTAGGGCTTCAGGTAATCAGGAACTGTTAGCCGTACCGGTTTTATGGCTATGAGTGATCATAGCTTTTGGTGTATTCCATGTTGGAGTACAGATTGGGCACCTGTCTTCTGTTTGAGGGTGCAGCACACATCTGGAAAGCTGTTTGTTATAAAAAGTGTCGTCAAAGAAAACCTCATGCCCCGAAAGGCGGGGGTTGAGAATAGTTGACGACCTGAATTGTTCAGTTTTTAACTCGGTTCTGCTTCTGGCTGTCGATGTAAGGTGTGTTTACGGGCGGGTTTTCTGATTCGTGCAGATAACAAGGACTCATAATGAAACTGCAAAAGCTTGTAGCAGCTATGGTCATATCAGGAGCAATGGGTTCCGGTCTGGCGAATGCACTGGGGTTGGGTGAAGTGCGCTTGAATTCTGCGCTCAATCAACCGCTGGATGCCGAGATTGAATTGCTGCAAGTCAGAGAGTTGACCCGGAACGAGATTCTGCCCAATCTTGCCAGTCGTGCAGATTTTCAACGGGCGGGGCTCGACAGGCCTTTCAGTCTGACTGGCCTGAATTTTAAAACCATTCTGAGAGAGGACGGTACGGGCTATATTCATGTCACCAGCAGTCAGGCGGTTCGTGAGCCCTTCCTTAATTTTCTGCTGGAAGTGCACTGGCCCAGTGGTCGCCTGCTCCGGGAATACACCATGCTGCTGGATCCGCCAGCCTTTAGCCAAGAGGCAGCGGCTCCGGTAAATCCTGCTTCTACCCAGACATACAACAGTGGTTTTCCTGAGCCTTCACGTGGTCAGAGTGTGAATCCGTTCGATCAGAGAGGGTACTCTGAGAGTCAATCTTCATCCTACCAGCCAGAAGAATCATCCAGGCCGATCCAGGTCAATCCGGTCAGGGAAGAGCCTGTTCGCACCGGTGTCCGTAGCTATTCTGGACCAGGCCAGCGAGATACTTATGAAGTGCAGCCTAATGATAGTCTCTGGAATATTGCCAGAAGTGTCAGGCCTGCCAGTGATCTGAGTATTCAGCAGACGATGCTGGCTCTGCAGAAAAAGAATTCACAAGCCTTTGTTCAAAATAACATCAACCGTCTTAAAAAAGGACAGGTGTTGCGCTTGCCTGACAGAGATGAAATTGCACAAGTGAGCTTTCAGGATGCTGTTAGTGAAGTGGCTCGACAGAATCGTGAGTGGCAGGCTCGTCTGGAGCAACTGGATGCAACACGACGCAGCTCAGCCGAGTCGGGTGGAGAAGGTGCTGGAAACAATGGGCGTTTGTCGATTGTTGCCACAGATAATAGCTCTGGTGCGGGCAGTGATCTGGGAAGAGGGTCTGCAGACACGGCAACCACGGCGCTTCAGAATGAGTTGGCAATGACTCGTGAGAAGATGGATAACCTGACTCGCGAGAATGAAGAGCTTAAAAGCCGTTTAAAAGATCTCGACGATCAGATCAGTACCCTGAAAAGACTGATAGATCTGAAAGATGATCAGATGGCCGCACTGACACAACAGCCTGCCGGGACACCGGCGCAAATAGCGCCGGAAACCAGGCCGCTTCCTGTGGCTGAGCAACCAGTACCAGAATCTGAGCCTGGCTTCCTGAGCTTCCTGTTTGGTCACCCTCTTTATCTGGTCTTGTCAGCTCTGCTGCCATTAGGTCTGATTGCGGCCCTGTTAGTTTACCGACGTCGCAAGCAGGAAGAAGAGGACGAGATCGAAGTTGAGGAAGCGTCCAGCCTGGAGCCGATGTCGCTGATTCCTGATGAACCTCAACAGGATGATCAGGAAGAGTTCGAGCTGGATGAGACACTCGAAATCGATGAAGACAGTCTGCTTGAAGATGAAGAGCCAGAAGAGACGACTCAGCAGACCGAGGATGCAATCAGTGAAGCCGATATCTATATTGCCTACGGCAGATTTCCGCAAGCTGTTGAGCTTCTGGAAAAAGCCATTGCAAATGAGCCGGATCGTTCGGATCTGAGACTCAAGCTGCTGGAAGTTCATGCTGAAAATAATGATCTGGATAACTTTAAGGCAGCTCTGGCAGGTGTTGAGTCGCTGGATGATCAGGATGCCCTGCGTCAGGCTGATGCCTATAAAGCCCGGTTCCCGGCTGAAGCTTTCTTTGGAGATGTTACTCAACAAGCGGCTACTGAAGAGGCAGATGACGATTTTGAGCAATTCGACCTGAATGAAGCACTCAACGATGAAAGCGATGTTGATTCTGATGGCGAGCTGGGTGATTTGGAGTTTGATCTGGATGACCTGGAGTTCAATGATGAGCCTGCTGAGTCGGCTGATGATCTGGACTTCCAGCTGGATGATCTTGATCTGGAGCCAGAACAGGGCGAAGACGATACTTCTGAGGCACTTGAAGAACTGGAGCTGCCTTCAGAATCGGACGTAGCTGCTCAGGAAGCGGTTCCTGCTCCAGGCGATAATCTTGATGATCTGGAGCTTGAACTGGATGAACGCTATGCCGATGATGACGAACAGTCGCTGAGCTTCGATGATGGCCTGCCTGACCTGGAGTCGGTTCTGGAAGACGATGATCTGGAGTTCCTTTCTGATGACGATGAAGCAGCAACCAAGTTGGATTTGGCAAGGGCCTACATTGACATGGGTGATATAGAAGGTGCCAGGGACATTCTGCAGGAGGTGCTTGAGTCTGGCTCTGATGAGCAGAAGCAGGAAGCTCAGGCACTGATGGAGCATGCGGTTTAACATTCCCCAGCCTCAATTCAATAAGTACCTGGCCAGTTGGTTTCGCATATTCTGGCGAGTGGATTTTTTCATCCTTCAAGGCGCAACGACGGGCGCGTAGCCATAGCTACGCAACCAGAGTTGGAACGCAGAAGGATGGAAAAAGCCGCCGTCCAGAATATGCGAAACCAACTGGTTAGGTACTTAAAGCCCGGAATGGTTCACATCGGGCTTTTTTTTAGCCATCGGAATCAGGGTTGAAGCAACGCGACGAGTGTCTGTCAGAAGTTTAACCAGCATTGCAGCAAAGGCAAAAAAACAGACATTTTTTGCCCTGTTAAAAAATCCAGATAATATTTGAGCTGCCTGTTCATTCTGGAAGTGTCTTTTAATAGAGGCTGAAAGCTGGATCACTCTTTGCTTTCTTCTGAAGGGTTTAAGTCATTTTCATTCTGCTTTGTATCAGGAAGTTGCTTGCCTTTTCGATGCGCTTCTGTCTGATAGGGCAGCTGTTCACAGTTCTCGAAGGTTGTTCCACATGACTGTTGTTGATCATCCTCTCCGAGCGCTGGCTCATCATAAGTTTGTGACCCTGTGTGGAATCTTTTTTTGTGACGCTTGAGGGCTGAAGCGCTGACTGAGACCCGATCGCATCGGTGCTCCTTGCCATCCGCCCTGACCACTGTCTCGTTACAATGGTGTTGCTCGAAGAGACTGGATCTTCTTCTATTCAGACTGCTGACGGTGCTATGTAAGCGCTTGGGTTGCTTCTTGTAGGCTCTTCTTTGCTCCTGCGGTTCATTTTCCGGCTTGATAAACGATGCTGTAAGGGCGTACGGCTGAAGATCGTGCAGGGCTTGAATGAGATCACCCATTCGTGCGTATTGCTTGCTTTGTTCTGGTGTCACTGCAGTTTGGTTTGTTGGAGTTTCTGCGGCATTCAGCGACCTCTCTTCTGATGACTCGCCGCTATCAGATGATTGTCGTAGTTTACAAACGCCATTACAGGAGTCGACGTGACAATTTAAACCCAAAGTGTGCTGTTGTTGTTCGGGGCCTTTGTTGCCGTCACCGGAGCCCGAACGGTAGGTGAGAGTGGCTTTAAGCAGCGTGGTTGAATGAGAGGCTTGCTGACCGGGTGATGCTGATGGCTGGTTTGGTTCCTGGCTTTTTTGTTGACCACGTCCGGGGAGCATCATCGTGGTGATCACAAACGGATCATCCTGACTTGCCTGCAGTTGCCCTATCGGATTGAACAGCGGTGAATCGGTGTTCCAATAGCTTTGCAAAAGTGAGCCGACAGCGACAAGCGCTTCTGCAGGTACCCCTGAATAAGGTTTGGCGCTCAGCATAGCATCACTGGTGGTTATAATCAGTTCGTAAGCAACCAGAAAATGAGTGGCGTAAATCAATTTCCACGAGATCGACTCAAATAAGGAGGTTTTTACCCCGCAGCCAAGTCTGTCTGCTTTCTCTTCTGGCGGCAAAATTGCTTCTGCATAGTCGTTTATATCAGTAAGGTATGACGGGGTGCTCATTAAGGTGTGCGGGTCTTGCAGTATAGAAAAGCTGCCTGTTGGAGAGCTTTCATCCTGCTGCAACTCGACAACAAAGCCTCTTTTAAATGATTCGGCCTGGCAAATAGCGGGCAATGAGAGTAACAGCAGCATAAGACCTGCAGAGAGTGGTTTTCTGAAAACTCTGTCATTGCATCTATTGGAGAGTAGGTTTTTCAAAAATCTATCCTTACATCTATTTGTGTTTTTGTAGGGAGTAAAGATAGACCAGGAAAGTGACGCATCTGGAAAAGAAACGTGTTTTTCATTCGAGTACCAAAAATTGCGTCTCAGTGTCTAAAAACCAGGCGGACCCTATGTTTATTCGGCTTGCTGCCCTACCAATTGTTTCTGCCTCCTGATAAATTTCCCTCCTTTTAGTGGCTGTTGTAAAACTCTGGCACCTATGCTCAAAGGCTCTCCTGGTCCCAGCGTGGAAATGAGTTATTGGAGTTTTGCAGCAGCCTCTTTAATGGATGGAGTGAGTATTTTTCATGCCGCGATTAGCTGCCAGTGTTCAATACGATGGTTCCCGTTACCATGGTTGGCAGAGTCTGAAGTCAGGGCTTCCCTCGGTTCAGGCTGCTGTAGAAAAGGCGTTGTCGAACGTAGCCAATCATCCTGTCTCTGTCGTTTGTGCAGGAAGGACGGATGCCGGGGTGCATGGTTGCAACCAGATTATTCATTTTGATACTGAGTCCGTTCGTAGTGGTTATGGTTGGACATTTGGAGGGAATACCAACCTGCCGGATGACATCTCCTTCAACTGGGTTCAGCCTGTCAGTGAAGACTTTCATGCCCGCTATTCTGCACTGTGGCGCAGATATCGCTATGTGATTCTTAATCGACCGGTGAGACCCGCTCACCTGCCTAAAGGTGTCACCTTTTACTACCGGCCACTGGATGTAGAGTTGATGAATATTGCCGGGCAGCAGCTTATTGGTGAGCATGATTTTGATGCTTATCGGGCGGTACAGTGTCAGGCGAAACATGCGGTTCGTGAAATTCAGCATCTGAATGTCTACAGACATGGCGATATGGTGGTGATTGATGTCAGGGCGAATGCTTTTCTTCATCATATGGTAAGAAACATCACGGGTGTTCTTCTGGAAATTGGTGCGGGCAGAAAACCACCGGTCTGGGCAAAAGAAGTGCTGGAGGCCCGAAAACGTTCTGAAGGAGGTACTACAGCCAAGCCCCATGGTCTTTATTTTGTTGATGTGGGTTATCCGGCAGATTTCGAACTGCCAAAAAGTGAACCGAATCCTTTCTTCGTAGCCTCGACGCTGCCCTGGTGACCTGAAAGTCACTTGACAATCGGGCTGGCAAGAGGTCTTTTTATTATATAAAGCATTTGTCTTTATCGATTGATATTTTTATAGCCAAGGAAATAGGCAACCAGGGATGGATTATGAGAAAACGACATCGGTCTACAGCAGGCTTTATCGTCTACGTTTTAGTTTCATTGGTCTTGAGTGGGATAGCTCGGGCCGGATCACTGGAATCGGGTGGTCAGGAGGAGGGAGTCTGTCTTCAGGAGGGGTCCAAGGATCGAGACCAATGGAGTCAAAATATTAGAAAGAAGTTTAACTGGCTACCTCACTTTAGCAGTGGAAGGATGGTCTATTCCCGTTCTTGTGATCAGAGCAGACTGCAGGACTGGGAGGTGGATGAAGATGAGGTGGTTTCTCTTGAAGGCAGGACGCTGAATGTTTTCCGATGGCGCAAGCAGTTCTATCCGGTAGCGTCTGAGCGCAAATTCGGTGTCCTTTATCCGGTTCAGTACCTGCAACAACGTTTGAGTTTTGAGTTCAGAAACAGTCGCTACTGTCTGATATTGAACAAAAACAAGCGCTTTGAAAGTCTTTCCTGGGAGCAGTGTCTGCAATCTGCCGAAACCCGCTGGTTATTTGATCTGCCACCCGATCCTGGTGAGGATGGCTTGATAGGTTTAGCTGGAATTGACAGTAATCAAGATGGTGTTCGTGATGATATTGAGCGGTTTATTGAGAAAACTCTGACTGATTCTGAACAAGAAAAGAAAGCAGCCAGGCAGCTGGCGAAAGTAAGTCAGAAGAAACTAGAGAATGCCTATGACAGAGAAAGAATTATTGAGTTGGACGATGAGTCGGGTGCGGCAGTTATTTGTCTATGGCATGTGATGGGCAGGGATGCAACGGCGTTTCGCCATAAAATGAAAGCGAAAATGTATAACACGTCAGAGCGTATAGAAGCATGGAATAAAATGAATGGCCATCTAAGTGGGGTGCCTTATACGTTACCGGAAGATTTTGCGAGTCAATGTAATTTTGCAGTGAATGGTTCAACCGAATAGTTCTGGATGAGTCACTGTCTCAACTTCTTTCAGGGATGATTATGAAGAAAGTAATACTCTTGTTTCTTGTGTGCTTTAGCTTGAATTTATGGGCTGCAGAGTGTCCTGTTTCAAGACCTGATTTAACAATGGCTTATGGTAATGGGATGTTTAACGATCGGGAGGATGCCGTTGAGTCCCAGATTATGCTGAAGGAGATGATGGCAAGTCAGCTTCCCGGCTACCGGGTCAGCTATAGGCTCTCTTATAACCACAATGAAAGTCTTCTTGATCAATTGCTCGAAGTGGCGCGACAAAGACTGCTGCAGGATTACAGTAATTTTTTTCTGTGGCTTGCAGGAATAGAGTTGGCACCTAATTGGTTCCGGGAAGGATTGGAGCTGATAGTGATCAGCTATGATGCATTCAGTTATGTGTTCGATAGTGACCTTCGCAAGCATATTAGTCAATACACGCAAGACATCAGCCAATGCCGAAAGGTTTTGCTGGTGGCTCATTCTCAGGGGAACTTTTATGGTAATGAGTCCTGGCGTTCGGTTTATCAGACTTTCACTGCTGGCATCGCCTGGGATCAATTGAAGTTAATGGGGATGGTGTCAGTGGCTACTCCGGCCAGTCAGGTAGGCTACCCCTTGAGTTACCCCGTTGATCAACAGAGTGTGACCCGATACCTGACGCTTTCTGATGATCTGGTGATTAATTTATTGAGAAGTGTTGCCTTCGGACCTCTGCCCGCCAATGTAACAAACAGTACTGTGAGCGACGACTGGAAAAATCATAGTTTTGGAATGAGTTATGTTTTAGGCGATCCCAGCGGCCAGATGTTGAGGGAGCAGATCAGAAGTGTTGCTTATAGTCTTGAAACCTTACCCTTTGATCGGCAGCCAGTAGACTCAACTGCGCTGGCATCTGCGGGCTATGATCCAACAGCCCGGATACTGGAGATCCAGTTTGTGGGTAGTGACAGTCTCTATCGATATTATGATGTACCTGAGAGCGTTTACCAGGATTTGCTGTCTGCCGAATCTGTCGGTCGCTATTACAATCTGGCCATCAGAGGACAGTACCCTTCCAGGCGTTTGAATTGAAATAAGCTTTACTCTTGATTTGGCTCTTGTCTCTTCACTATGAGACAAGGGTCGGCTGTTTCTGCTAACATCCACGTTCTGCTTTCTGATCCTGTTTTTTTCCTTCTCCTTGAGGAGGGGTATGGAAGCATCCTGTTCAATGACTCCCATCGCTCACTCATCAAAGAAGCCGTATTTAACCGGTTTGTCTGATGACCGGGAGAGTTCACTGTTATCGAATGCTTTAGGCGTTCTTTACTGGAAATAGGCACATACGGGAGAGGTATCGTTGAAGACTCGGATCAAGGTCTGTGGAGTCACCTCTGTAAAAGAAGCACTTGAAGCGGTTAATGCGGGTGCCGATGCACTGGGTTTGGTGTTTTATGCACCCAGCAAGCGGTTTGTGTCCGTTGGTAAGGCTCGAGAAATTGCCAGTGCGGTCCCACCCTTCATCACTCTGGTGGGTTTGTTTGTTGACGCTGAAGAAGCGGTTATCCGGAACGTTCTGGATCAGGTCCCCCTGGATCTGTTGCAGTTTCATGGCAATGAGACCGATCAGGAGTGTGAGCGATGGCGAAGAAGATATATCAAGGCACTCAGAGTACGTCCCGGGACGTCTGTTGAGGAAAGTGCTGCCGCTTATCCCGGTGCCAGTGGTCTGCTTTTGGATTCTTATCGTAAAGGTATACCCGGTGGAACCGGTGAGGCCTTCGACTGGCAGCTGATACCCGACAGTCTGGATAAGCCTGTTATTCTGGCGGGTGGCCTGAATCCTGAGAACGTTTCGCAAGCCATAGAACAGGTTGCGCCCTTTGCTGTCGATGTCAGCAGTGGTGTAGAGAATGACAGGGGTAAAGACCCCGAAAAGATGAAAGCCTTTGTCGAGGCGGTAAAACAATGACTGTAGATTATAAAAAGTTGCACGAACTGCCGGATGAATCCGGCCATTTTGGTCGTTTTGGTGGACGTTATGTGGCTGAAACGCTCATGTGTGTCCTTGAAGAGCTGGAATCGACCTACAAGAAGCTTTGGAATGATCCGGATTTTCAGGCTGATTTTGACCGTGATCTGGCTCATTACGTAGGCAGGCCTTCACCGCTCTATCATGCCGAGCGGTGGTCTGAAAGTCTGGGTGGTGCTCAAATCTACCTGAAGCGTGAAGATCTGAATCATACCGGTGCCCACAAGATCAATCATGCCATTGGTCAGGCTCTGCTGGCCAAACACATGGGGAAAAAGCGGATTATTGCTGAAACCGGTGCCGGCCAGCACGGTGTGGCCACCGCTACTGTTGCTGCCAGACTGGGTCTGGAGTGCATCGTTTACATGGGCGCTAAAGACGTAAAACGACAGGCGCTGAATGTCTACCGAATGAAGCTGCTTGGGGCCACTGTGGTACCGGTCGAGAGCGGCTCTCAAACACTGAAAGATGCCATCAACGAAGCACTGCGTGACTGGGTAACCCGTCCTGAAGAAACCTTCTATATTCTGGGAACGGTTTGTGGTCCACATCCGTATCCGGAAATGGTGCGTAATTTTCAGAGTGTTATTGGTCGTGAGGCTCGCAGGCAATGTCTGGAAATGACTCAGCGTCTGCCTGATGCGCTGGTGGCCTGTGTGGGGGGTGGCTCTAATGCTATGGGATTGTTCTATGAATTCCTGCCGGATGAAGACGTCAAAATCTACGGTGTTGAGGCCGGTGGTCACGGTGTTGAGTCTGGAGAGCATGCCGCAAGAATGTCTGGTGAAAGACAGGGCGTTTTCCAGGGGCAGCGCAGTTTCCTGATGTGTGACGACGATGGTCAGATAACTGAGAGCTATTCTGTATCGGCTGGACTGGATTATCCGGGAGTAGGGCCAGAGCACAGTCATCTCAGAACTGTGGGTCGTGCAGAGTATCCTTGCGTGACAGATGATGAGGCCCTGGCGGCATTCAGAAGCCTGACACGTATGGAAGGTATTATGCCGGCGCTTGAGAGTTCTCATGCCCTGGCTTTTGTTGAGCAGCTGGCTCCCACCATGGCAAAGGATCAGATTATTCTTGTCAATCTGTCTGGTCGGGGTGACAAGGATATTCACACCGTGGCCGAGATTGATGGACTTACGTTCTAAGCATTCAAGGAGAAATCATTATGAGAATTAAAACATGCTTTGAGCGATTGTCTTCAGAAGGTCACAAGGCTCTGATGCCTTACATAACAGCGGGTGATCCGGCCAGTAAGACCGTAGACGTTATGCACAAGATGGTAGCCAGTGGTGCTAACCTGATTGAGCTTGGGTTTCCGTTCTCTGACCCCATGGCGGACGGGCCGGTGATTGCAGAGGCTCACGAGCGGGCATTATCACAAGGTGTTACATTGAATGACGTTTTTTCAATGGTAACTCGCTTCAGGGAAAACGATAATAATACACCGATTGTCCTGATGGGCTACCTGAACCCGGTTGAAATCATGGGTTATGAGGCGTTTGCTACCCGGGCAGCTGAAGCCGGTGTAGACGGTGTACTGATTGTTGATCTGCCTGCGGAGTTTGCCGGTGATCTGGTTGAGCATTTAAAGCCCAGACAGATTGATATGATCAACCTGATTACGCCGACTACCACCGATGAGCGTATTCAAAAGATCTGTTCTGTTGCTTCAGGGTTCGTATATTACGTTTCTGTAAAGGGAGTCACAGGCTCGAACAAGCTGGATCTGGACAGCGTTCAGTCCAGAGTGGCTCACATCAAAGGGTTTACCGATCTGCCTGTAGGGGTAGGATTTGGTATTCGTGATGGTGAGTCTGCCGCCGCCATTTCTTCGGTTGCGGATGGTGTGGTAGTAGGGTCCCTGCTGGTCTCTGAGCTGGCTAATTATGAAAGCCAGGGGGATGGTGCTATCGACCGGGTTTCTGACCATCTGGAAGCCATGCGTCAGGCAATGGATAAAGGTTAACCCAATGAATTAAGGCGATAGAAAATGGGGGATTGCCCTGAATATTCAGGTGCCCCCTTTCAGTCTTGCTAACAGACAGGAAGCGTGAATGAGTAACTGGCTAGTCGACAAACTGATACCTTCGCTGTCACGCTCTGCGAGTCAGCAGAAGAGCAGCAATGTGCCAGAAGGATTGTGGCGCAAGTGTGTTAAGTGTGAGTCGGTATTGTATCGTCCAGAGCTTGAGAGAAATTTATACGTTTGTCCAAAATGTAATCATCACATGCGCATCGGTGCCCGAAAGCGTCTGCAGTATTTTCTGGATAAAAACAGCACAGAAGAGCTGTTCTCTGAGATAGAGCCTGTCGATAAGCTCAAGTTCCGGGATTCAAAGAAATACAAGGATCGCCTGTCATCGGCCCAAAAGCAGACGGGGGAAAAAGATGCTCTGGTGGCCATGAAGGGCCAGCTTGATGGCTTGCCTGTGGTCGCTGTGGCATTTGAATTCAGCTTTATGGGTGGGTCAATGGGTTCTGTTGTTGGCGAGAAGTTTGCCCGTGCGGCAGAGCTGAGCCTGGAACTCAAGATTCCTTTTGTGTGTTTTTCTGCCAGTGGCGGCGCTCGTATGCAGGAAGCCTTGTTCTCCCTGATGCAGATGGCTAAAACCAGTGCGGCACTGGAGCGTATGAAACAACGCGCGGTACCTTATTTCTCAGTGTTGACAGATCCAGTTTATGGCGGTGTGTCTGCCTCTCTGGCAATGTTGGGTGATGTGAATATTGCCGAGCCTGGCGCCTTGATCGGTTTTGCCGGTCCACGGGTAATCGAACAGACCGTTCGTGAAAAGTTGCCGGAAGGCTTCCAGCGCAGCGAGTTTCTGCTAGAGCATGGTGCCATCGATATGATTGTTGATCGAGGCGATATGCGTTCGACGATTGCTCGACTTTGTAGAAAAATGCAGGGGATGGGCCCTGCGCCTGCTGAGCCGGATTCAGATTTTAGTGCAGTTGAGGAAGAGGTGATTTCAGCGGCTGGGTGAGGTGTGATTAGAATAAAGAAAATCATGCCTTCCTTGAGGGAGGGAGTTGAAAGTCTCTAGTAATGAATCGATAAGCTAGTCTGGCCAAAATTCATCATTGATCACCTGTTCAAAGCGCCACTCGCATTGTGTTGGGAATGTGGCTTCTTGCAGGCCCGTTTCCTTGAATGCTGTGATCTTCGCAGCGTTATAAGCTTCAGCAAAGATCTCAGGGAATTTGGGTTTGAGTCCGGGGTTTTCCTTGATGAGTTTTTTCAGACGGAATCGTTGTTCTTTGACTGAGCCTTGCCAGCTTGCGCTCCTGTTTTCGGGTTGAAATTTCCACTTCAAAAGATGCATGAGCAAAACGTCCAGTCGATGACTAAGCTGGCGATATTCACTTCTGCCCATGCTTTCGATTTCCTCGAGAATGTTATCCAAATCCAGTTCTCCCAGTCGACCCTGACGGATTAAGTTGGCTTGTTGCTGCGTCCAGCTATAAAAATCAGTTTCGTAAAGCTGCTGAGTCATCGAATTGCCTCATAAAGGATTCATCCAGAGCAAGATATAGAATGATTTGGGCAAATATGCAACCATTCGTCCTTCACGATGTACTACCAAGGAATCCCTGCATGACATACCAGCAAAACAGTCAGCCTCCCTTCGAGCAGCTGTCTGATTGGCTTGACTGGTTGGAAAACACCCGGCCTGAACACGAAATGGAACTTGGATTGGACAGAATCAGAAAGGTGGCCGAAAGACTGGATCTTATCAAACCCGCTCCGCTCGTAATCACGGTAGGTGGTACCAATGGCAAGGGATCAACGGTCGCTATTCTAGAGTCCATTCTCCTGGCGGCTGGTTATAAGGTCGGCGTTTACACCTCTCCGCATCTACGCAGATTCAATGAGCGAATTAAAGTTAATCGTGTTGAAGCGAGCGATGAAAGCCTCTGTGACTCTTTTCAAAAAGTAAATGACGGGCTGGGTGGTGACTGGCTATCCTATTTCGAGTTCGCAGTCCTGTTGGCCGTCGATGTGTTCAGGAAAGAAAAAGTAGATATCGCTCTCATGGAAGTTGGACTTGGCGGTCGTCTCGATGCCACCAACATGATTGAGCCCGATATTTCAATTATTACAACAGTAGGGTTGGATCATCAGGACTGGCTGGGTTACAGTATTGAAGCGATAGCAAAAGAAAAAGCAGGAATTTTTCGCTCTGAAAAACCAGCAATATTTGGTGGTGTGGAGACGCCAAACAGTATCGTCGATCAAGCTGTCAGACTGGAGTCAGCTCTTTACAGAAGAGATAAAGAGTTCGAGTTAACAGAAGAAGACAGAACATGGAGTTGGAAAGGTTTGAACAAAACGGGTGATTGTATTGATTATGTTGGCCTCCCTGTGCCTGCGTTAGTCATTGATAACGCTGCTACTGCTCTGCAAGCGATTCAGTTTTTACCTCAAGTTGTAAACCGTGATGCCATCGTAGAAGGTTTAAAAGCATCGCACCTCCCTGGTCGCTATGAAAAAGTCCTTGAGACTAATAAAAGCGGGGAGGAAGTTCAGATTGTTTTCGATGTTGCTCATAACCCCCAGGCAGCAGCAAAGCTGGCGGAGTGCCTGAAGTCAGACCCGGTATCAGGGAAGACTCGTGCACTGATAGCTATCTATAAAGACAAGGATTATCACGGAGTGATTGAGTCACTGTCTGAAGTGGTAGATGAGTGGGTTGTTGCTGATTTCGACTCACCCAGAGCACTTAATAAAGTCGATCTCAGTGAAGCAGTGGCCAGATATTCTGGTCTGCCTGTCATCGCTGAAAATGCAGAACAAGGTTTCCAGCAACTTAAAGAAGAGTCAAGAACCAGTGACAGAGTGCTTGTTGTTGGTTCGTTTTTGACGGTTGGTGCAATTTTGAGCATTGACAGTTAGGTGTTCCTTTTTAAATAAGAATTCTGGCATGAGTGTTACGTGCTCATGGGTATTTTTATAAAAAATATTTGTATTTAGACGTGTGTTTTGGGTGACAGGTACTTGTCAGTGTATGTATAACTGGTACTCTTGTTGTGCTACTTCATGACATCTAGAGAAGGCTCTTGGCTAACGGTTGCCTGGTTTTTGCGTGCCCGTCAGTGGTTGTGTAGTGAATAAAAATTAGACGGTTTTTAAGCTGCTTTTCAGAGGGAGGTGTTATCTGGAGGGCGGTAGCGTTTCTAAAAACAATGATTGAGAGAAAGCACGGTGCGATTGACTGAATCGTAGCAGCAAGCCATTGTGACTTTTATTCGACAGATTGATACTGATCGTTTGCCTGTATTAGTGACATTCGTTACAAAAAATATTCCGCCTGATTGATACTATTGACCTTGATGATGTCGGCACCATCAGAGACAGAATCAACTGTTGCAGCTACACTCACCCTGCTGGATATTGCTTGAACGGGTATGAAAAGACTGCCTGTGGTATGAGCCCTGAAAATTCCGGAATGCTTGCTTAATAGATAATAGCGAGAGGTCAATACCATTGAGAATCACAAGCGAACATGCAGACCATATTTGCAACGTGCTTCAGCATTACTTTGGTGCAAAAACTGATATCTGGCTTTTTGGCTCCAGAGTTGATGATAATCAGCGTGGCGGTGATATTGACCTCTATATAGAAACCGACCTGCAAAGCTCGGAAGCAGTTTTTGATGCTAAACTCCATAGCCTGGTGGACATCAAACAGCACATCGGTGACCAGAAAATTGACCTGGTTATTTATCGACGAGGAAAACACCGAGAAGCGATTCATCATGAAGCCAGAAATACCGGGATTTAACTGAGTGGCAGCAGAGCAGGGTAAGGGATGAGTAGCGGTAGACAATTTGTAGACGTCATTGGGCGCACTCTTTGGATTTGTGACCGTCATGCTTTGCGCCTTGAGTGGGTGATGGGCGAAGTGAAAAGATTGTAACAAAGGTGATAAAGAGCCGGTGTCTGATATAAAAGCGATGGTTGAGGGAGTGCCTAGTGCGGCTGAGTGAATCTGAGCGTAAAGCTATTGTGTCAGCTATTCAGCAGTTTGACCCAGATGCCGAAATTTGGCTTTTTGGTTCAAGGGTTGATGATCAGGCCAGAGGTGGGGATATAGACTTACTGATTCTTTCAGATAAGTTGAATCCTGACGATAAAATGAGGATCAGGTTGGCACTCTACGAAAAGCTGGGTGAGCAGAAAATAGACTTGGTCATTGCCGCTGATGATTCCGATCCGTTTACTCGAATAGCATTGGCAGAAGGTGTTTCTCTGTGAGTGAAGGTAAAGTCGGCAAGCAACAAGTAGCAATAAAAGAAGACCAGTTCTTGTTATTGCAGCAGCAGCTGGAAAGCATGAGGCAGATGGAGGAGTTGCTCAAATGGTCTTTGGCTCGCTGTAAGACTGTAAATCTTGAAAAGGGAAGTATGCCAGACCTTGAAGGTCTGGAAAAATTTGAATCCCTCACCGCTCGCTTTGCTCGTTTTAACGACATCTTACTACAAAAAATATTCCGTTTGATCGACGTCATAGACGTGGAGCATGGGGGTACCGTTCGCGACAGAATCAACCGCGCCGAGAAAAAAGGTCTGATTGATAACGCCATTGGATTTATAGAAATTCGTGAGCTTAGAAACAGCATTGCCCACGAATACCAGCCGGAGGCTTTGAGCCGGATTTTTCCCAGGGTTCTTGCATTTGCGCCAGTGTTGCTTGATGTTGCTGACAGGGTTAGGGGGTATTGTCGGCAGTATGATGGTGGTTAGTGCTATGCAATATTCTGATTCAACTGCATAAATAGGCGATATCTCCCCTGAAAGTCACCGTTTGGATACGGTGCCATTTTCCGGATTAAGGAAAATCATGAAAGTTCTAATCGTTTTTGGTACACGTCCTGAAGCCATTAAAATGGCGCCTGTCGTCAAAGCATCATATTCACATCCCAAAATTGAAGCCCGAGTTTGTGTGACAGCACAACATCGGGAAATGCTTGACCAAGTATTGAAGCTATTTGAAATAGAGCCAGATTATGATCTAAATGTCATGCTGCCGGGCCAATCATTGACGGATATAACCAGCAATATTCTAAAAGGTATGGAATCCGTTCTCCACGAGTGTAAGCCAGATGCAGTCTTGGTACACGGTGATACTACAACAACTTTGGCTACTTCACTGGCTGCATTTTATCAGCAAATACCCGTGGGGCATGTTGAAGCAGGCCTCAGAACTGGGAATTTGTATTCACCGTGGCCAGAAGAGGCGAACCGAAAAATTACCACAGCTCTTGCTAAATGGCACTTTGCGCCCACTGAAAGTGGAAAAGCCAATTTGCTGGCCGAAAACATTACGGAAGAGAATATTCTGATTACCGGTAATACAGTCATTGATGCGCTGTTGGAGGTAAAAAATAAACTGGAAAATGATCATGGGCTTAAATCACGTTTCTCTGATCAGTTTGCTTTTATTGCCGACAATTCCAGGCTTATTCTGGTTACTGGACATCGCAGGGAAAGTTTTGGTGATGGCTTCGAGCGCATTTGTGAAGCACTGGCAGTAATAGCCAAGCAGGAACCCGACGTACAGATCATTTACCCGGTACATTTGAATCCAAATGTCAGGGAACCCGTTAATCGGTTGTTGAGTGATATTGATAATATCTATTTGATTGAACCATTGGACTATTTGCCTTTTGTTTGGTTAATGAACCGTTCGGATATTATCCTGACCGATTCTGGTGGAATTCAGGAAGAGTCTCCGTCCCTTGGTAAGCCAGTATTGGTAATGCGTGACACAACAGAGCGTCCAGAGGCAGTAACGGCAGGTACCGTTAAATTAGTCGGAACGGATTCCTCAAAAATTATTGAAACCATCACTACTTTGCTGAATGACAGCAAAATCTACGAAAAAATGAGCAAAGCCCAGAACCCTTTCGGGGATGGTAAAGCCAGCGACAGAATTATCGGTCATCTGATCAATTCATAATTCACATCTTCTTTTTTGCTGCCATATTGCGGCATTTCGTGTGGGCTGGTTTAGGACAAAAGTTACCCATTCCTGGATATAAAAACAATGCATGACTCAACATTTAAAACTGTTTCAGTATTAGGTCTCGGTTATATAGGCCTACCTACAGCGGCCATGTTTGCTTCCCGCAAGATGAACGTTATCGGGGTAGACGTGAACCAGCTGGCCGTTGACACCATCAACGACGGTAAAATCCATATTGTTGAGCCCGACCTGGACATGCTGGTGAGTGCAGCTGTTACTGCTGGTTATCTGCGGGCAACAATAACACCGGAACCTGCTGATGCTTTTCTGGTGGCAGTACCGACTCCTTTCAAAGAGGGGTATGAGCCAGACCTTTCTTATATTGAATCGGCAACTAAAGCCATTGCTCCGGTACTTAAAAAAGGCGACTTGGTTGTGCTGGAATCCACTTCACCGGTGGGTGCCACAGAACAAATGGCGAATTGGATAGCAGAAGCCAGACCAGATCTACTGGTACCACTCAATGAAAAGCAGAGTGGTGACTTGTTTATCGCCCATTGCCCTGAACGGGTTTTGCCGGGTTATGTGGTAAAAGAACTGGTAGAAAACGACAGAGTTATTGGTGGCATAAATAGAGCGAGTTCGGAAAAAGCTATAGAACTCTACCGTGCGTTTGTAATGGGTGAATGTATTACTACCACAGCCCGAACTGCTGAAATGGCCAAACTCACAGAGAATGCCAGTAGAGATGTAGGCATAGCTTTTGCCAACGAACTTTCAATAATCTGCGATGAGCTGGATATCAACGTCTGGGAATTGATCGCTTTGGCTAACCGACACCCAAGGGTGAATATACTTCAGCCCGGTCCGGGGGTGGGGGGGCACTGTATTGCTGTTGATCCATGGTTTATTGTTAGTAAAACGCCGGAAACAGCTAAATTGATCCGACAGGCAAGAGTAGTAAACGAAAATAAACCGGCTTGGGTCATTGAAAAAGTAAAAGAGAAGGTGGATCAGTTTCTGGCAGACCATCCCGGAAAAAAAATGGTTGAGGTCACCATTGCCTGTTTTGGTTTGGCCTTTAAGCCTGATATTGATGATTTGCGAGAAAGCCCGGCGCTGCAAATTACTAGAGAGTTAGTTAACAGCCTGAGTTGTAAGATTGTTGCTGTGGAGCCAAATGTCGATAGTTTGAACGAAGACTTTGAACTGGTGAATCTGGATAATGCCTTTGTTAAAGCTGATGTTTATGTGTTGTTGGTTGATCACTGTCAATTTAAGAAGTTCAAACCGTCGATCAGCTATATCGTAGATACAAAAGGAGTATGGTGATATGGCTAAGAAGATTCTTATTACGGGTGGAGCTGGGTAGGGAAAAATCATGAAAGCCCCCGAAGCCACTGGGCTCAATGGCTATAAGGATTTCTACCTATAGAGTAAAATACACATCCATTGTCTTATACAAAAAAGATTTGGATGTTCTGGAAATGAATGCATTTGATTTAATGAATAGGCTATCTGTCATTTATGACGCACGTCAGCAATGGAAAGTAGATCATAAACTTGCTGATATTCTGCTCTTAACCATCTGTGCTGTCATTGCAGGTTGTGAAGGTTGGGAAGAAATTGAAGACTTCGGCAATGAAAGACTGCAATGGTTAAAAAAGTATGGTGAATTTGGATACGGTATTCCTTCACATCATACAATTTCCAGAGTAGTTGCTGCTATTAACCCAAAGCAATTCCAGAAATGCTTTATTGAGTGGATGCAAGCCTGTCACCAGACAACCAATGGTGAGATCATTGCAATTGATGGAAAAACAGCAAGAGGCTCTTACGATAAAGGCAAGGACAAAGGTGCAATTCACATGGTGAGTGCATTTGCGACTGCAAACGAATTGGTTCTTGGTCAAATTAAAATTAATGATAAAAGTAACGAGATTACCGCCATACCTGAATTGCTCGATCTCCTGGAAATCCGTGGCTGCCTCATCACTATAGACGCCATGGGGTGTCAGAGGGATATTGCCAAGAAAATCGTTGATAAAGGCGCTGATTATTTGTTAGCGGTAAAAGGCAACCAGGGTAAGCTTTATGAAGCATTTGAGAAACATTTCTCTGTTGAAAAAGTGAATCAATGGAATGGTGATACTTTCAGAATCGAAGAGAAAAGCCATGGTAGAATGGAAACACGCCTTCACATTGTAAGTGATACCTTTGATGAGTTCGTTAATTTTTCTTTTGATTGGAAAGGAATGAAAACACTCGGGATTATTTTCTCTGCAAGAATGGAAGATAAAGTGTTCAATGCTGATGATATCAGTGTCCGTTATTATATCTCCTCTGCGAAGTTAACAGCAGAAGAATTTTCACATGCTGCAAGAGAGCATTGGGCGATCGAAAATAAACTCCATTGGAAAATGGATGTTGCAATGCGAGAAGATGATTGTCGAATCAGAAGGGGCAATGCCGCTGAAATGCTCACAGGTTTTCGACATATGGCAGTGAATATGTTGAACAATACCAAAACCTTTAAAGCAGGCTTAAAGCGTAAACAGAAAAAGGCAGCCATGAACACACAATACCTGTCTGAAGTCCTTGCTGGGTGTGGGGTTTCATGATTTTTCCCTAAAGGAGTATGGTGATATGGCTAAGAAGATTCTTATTACGGGTGGAGCTGGGTTTATTGGTTCAGCGCTTATTCGGCATATAATTTACAATACAAAAGATCTCGTCTGTAATGTTGACAAGCTTACCTATGCTGGTAACCTTAAATCTCTGAAAACGGTCGACCACAGTGAACGCTACCATTTTGTACAAGCTGATATTTGCAATCCAGAAATCATGGAACACACTTTTGCAGAATTTCAGCCAGATGTGGTTATGCATCTGGCCGCAGAAAGCCATGTAGATCGTTCCATTGATGGACCTGCAGAGTTCATTCAAACTAATATAGTGGGAACTTGCACACTACTGGAGATAGCCAGGCAGTACTGGAATACTCTAGGTTCTAGGAAACAAGCCTCTTTTCGTTTTCACCATATTTCAACCGATGAAGTATATGGGGACCTGGAAGAGACCGATGACTTGTTTACTGAAACTACACCTTATGCACCCAGCTCACCGTACTCGGCAAGTAAAGCAGGCTCCGATCATTTGGTAAGAGCGTGGCATCGTACCTACGGTTTACCGGTAATCATCACCAACTGCTCTAATAACTATGGTCCTTATCACTTTCCGGAAAAACTGATACCGCTGGTGATTTTAAACGCCTTGGAAGGAAAGCCGCTGCCGGTCTACGGTAAGGGTGAACAGCTTCGAGACTGGCTCTATGTAGAAGACCACGCCAAGGCACTTTACAAAGTAGTCACAGAAGGCAGAGTAGGTGAAACTTACAATATTGGCGGCCATAATGAAAAGAAAAATATTGAAGTGGTGCAAGCCATCTGTACCTTATTAGAAGAGCTTGCCCCTGTTAAACCCAAAGGTATTGACCGATATAAAGATCTCATCACTTTTGTTACCGATCGGCCAGGCCATGATATCCGCTATGCTATCGATGCCAGCAAAGTTGCTAAAGAGTTAAATTGGAAGCCAGAAGAAACCTTTGAAACTGGGTTACGTAAAACAATCCAATGGTATTTGACTAACCAGCAATGGTGTAAATGGGTGCAAGATGGTAGTTATCAGCGTGAACGACTTGGCTCCAATAAGGTATAAAAAATGAAAGGAATAATCCTCGCCGGTGGCAGTGGTACCCGGCTGCATCCAATTACCAAAGGGGTTTCCAAGCAACTCCTGCCGGTTTATGACAAACCGATGATTTATTATCCTCTTTCAGTACTTATGCTAGCAGGTATTCAGGATATTCTGCTCATCACCACGCCCGAGGATCAGGTTCATTTTTTTAATGTGTTGGGTGATGGTAGTCAGTTTGGTATTAATTTAAGTTATGCTATTCAGGCTGAACCCAAAGGGCTAGTACAAGCATTCACAATCGGGAAATCATTTATTGGCAATGATAGGGTTGCACTTATATTAGGGGATAACATTTTTTATGGTCAGGGTTTTACACCCAAATTGCAAGAAGTAGTATCTAGGGTTGAAGGCGCAACGATATTTGGGTACAGGGTTAATGATCCAAAAAGATTTGGTGTTGTTGAATTTGATGAAAATTATAATGCGATAACATTAGAAGAAAAACCAGACAACCCAAAGTCCAATTATGCTGTAACCGGTCTTTATTTTTATGATAATCAGGTAATTGAACTTGCAAGTGAAGTAATTCCCTCTGTTAGAGGTGAGCTTGAAATAACCGAGCTGAATAATTTATACCTTGTGCAGAACAAGCTGAAGGTTGAGTTACTTGGTCGTGGTTTTGCCTGGCTCGATACCGGTACACATAATGCTCTCTTAGAGGCTGGTCATTTTGTACAGACAATTGAGCAGCGTCAAGGCGTAAAAATTGCCTGTCTTGAAGAAATCGCATTGAGTAATGGATGGCTTTCTCTAGACAAAATTTTTGAAATAGCGAAAGATTTGGAAAAAACTGAATATGGTCAATATTTACAGTCTCTGATAAATACAGTTAGTATAGACATTAAGTCCAAAAGAATAGCATTGCCAGCGAAAGAGCTTACCTTGTAACAGCCAAAATAAGCTTGGGCACTCCCATCAAGGTTGAAGCAGGTGAGTATCAAGTAGTAGATTAGTGAAAAAGATTACTGATCTGTTTCGATCAGTCAGATAACCACCGAATAGTTGTAAACTTGGTTTCACTATAAGCAGCGGTATACACAACCCTTCGTTTTTATCCTGTCAATCATTGCAGTACATGTTTGCCTTGTTGGCAACAGAAGCTCTGACACAGCGGTGTGGTTATTAGAGCACACTATTACTCTGAAATCATCGGGCACATTCACGGTTTTGTCGTGAATGTCTACTCTTAGGCTAAATGTGTAACTTCAGAATATTTAACTAATGTTACCGGATCATAAACAATGAAAAATCTTGTTATTTTTGGGAATGGCGAACAGGCAGAGTTAGCATGGTTCTATTTTAGTAAAGATACCGAATATAACGTTGTTGCATTTGTTGTAGACAAAGACTTTAAAGAAAGTGACACATTTTGCGATTTACCATTAATAACTACTGACGATTTAACAAGAGACTACCCGCCAGAAAAGAATAGTGTTTTTGTTGCTATAGGTTATAACCAGGTAAACAAGTTGCGAGAAAGTAAGTATCTTCAAATGAAAGAAAAAGGTTATAGCTTGGCTAGCTATGTGAGCAGTAATGCAACAATATGGAGCAAATATATTGGAGAAAATTGCTTTATTTTAGAAGATAATACGATCCAGCCATTTGTTACGATTGGGAATAATGTCACTTTATGGAGTGGTAATCATATTGGTCACCATTCAACAATTGAAGATCACTGTTTTATAACTTCACATGTTGTTATTTCTGGTGGCGTCACCATTGGACATCATTCGTTTATTGGCGTTAATGCCACGTTACGTGATCATATCAAAGTAGGATCTTCAAATGTGATCGGTGCTAGTGCTTCGATTATGCATAATACCGAAAATGATCAGGTTTATGTGGCAGATAAAACTAAAGTCAGGGCAATTCCTAGTTACAAGATGAAAGGCATATAATATGAAATGGATCAAACTAGGATTAATATTTAGTCCAGCAAGTACTGATGAAAAACTTATTAGTCATGCGGCAAACCCACTACCAATTCATTTAGAAAAGGATATATATAGATTTTTTTATAGCGGTAGGGATTGTAAAAATAGATCATCTGTAGGTTTTGTAGATATTGATATATTAACAAAAGAAATTATATACACAAAAAACGAGCCTGTAATTAAACATGGATCACCTGAAAGTTTTTACTCGCACGGTATAAGTATTGGTGATGTATATCAGAGTCAAGGTAAAGATTATATTCTTTTTATGGGATGGAAAATTACAGGTGACGAACATTGGCGTGGTGATATTGGCAGATTAGAGTTAACTAATAAAGAAAATTTAAAATCAACTAGCGATAATCCTTTTATAAGTGTATCTGATACCGATCCAGTTAGCCTTTCGTACCCAGCAGTATATAAAGATAATAATTCATTCAAAATGTGGTATGGATCAACATTGACTTGGGATAGCGGTAATGGCGAAATGCTACATATAATTAATCACGCATCCTCTCATAATGGCGAATCTTGGGATTTAAAAGGTTTGGCAGTACCATTTTGTTTGGGTAATGCACAGGCATTTTCAAGGCCAACAGTTTTTGTTTGTGATAAAAAAATATATCATATGTGGTTTTCTTACAGAGGCAAGCCACCAAATAAATACCGAATAGGCTATGCAAAAAGTTTTGATGGTATAGCTTGGTTACTAGAAAACGAGAGCTCAGGTATTGATGTATCTGAAAAGGGTTGGGATTCCGATATGATTTGTTATCCCTATGTATTTAAACATAAAGATAAGATTTACATGACTTATAATGGGAATGGTCATGGTAAAACTGGTTTTGGTTTGGCTATGTTAGAGTGCTGGTAATGGTGATAAATAGTTACGGAGTAAGAGAACAGTATGATATAAAAAAAGAGTTTGATCTTGAAAAAGAACAGTTTGAACGAAATGGTTACGCTCTAATATCATCAGGGTTTTCAAAAGAAAAAATACTAGAGATTAAAGAAGAGTTTACGTCTATAAGAAAGAAGTATATTCAAAAATACTCCTCAAGCTACTTGGAGAGTAGGAATGAACATAATGGTATACGGCTACCATTATTATTGAGTAATGTATTTCTAGAGTTAGCTGCAAATGAACGAGTGATAAAATTTCTCACCCACTTTTTAGGTGAAGGTTTTATTTTAAATCAGCAAAATGGCGTTGTTAATCCTGCAGGTGAAGAGTACAACCAAGGAAAATGGCACAGGGACTTACCATATCAGCATTTTACTACATCAAGACCAATTGCTATCAATGCCCTTTATTGTGTTGATGAGTTTACACTTAATAATGGGGCGACAAAAGTAATACCTTCATCTCATTTGCATGAGACATTTCCATCAAATGAATATATAGATGAAAATGAAAAACAAATCATAGCAAATGCTGGTGATTATTTAATTTTAAACTGTATGCTTTATCATTCTGGTGGTAAAAACGTAACTATTTATGATCGGTGTGCAGTTAATCACGTTTATGCGGCACCTATATTTGCCAAACAAATACAGCTTGATAAAGAAATGTTTGTATATAAATTTGATATTGAAAAGTTTGAGAAGTTACTTGGGCTCAGATTTAGTGTTAAAAGTGGTGTGTCAGAATATTTGGAGTCTAGAATTCAAGTATGAAAAAGGTTGCGATCAGCCAGTCCAATTACATCCCTTGGAAAGGTTACTTTGATCTGATTAATAGCGTTGATGATTTTGTTTTATATGATGATATGCAGTACACTCGCCGTGACTGGAGAAATAGAAACAAGATATATACTGCTCACGGATTAAAATGGCTAACTGTTCCCGTAAATGTGAAAGGGAAGTATTTTCAAAAAATTAATGAGACAACAGTTTCTGATTTGGGTTGGCGTGAACAACATTGGAGGATAATTAAACAAGAGTACAGTAAGGCTCCTTACTTTAAAGAATACTCAAATTTATTTGAAAACCTTTATTTAAATGGTGATGAAACATTTTTAAGCAAGATTAATTACAATTTTATTATCTTGATTAATAAGATTCTTGATATATCTACAAATATCTATTGGTCGAGTGACTTTGATTTGTGTGATGGAAAATCAGAACGTTTGCTGGGTATTTGTAAGGATTTAAATGCAAAGATATACTTGAGTGGGCCATCTGCAAAAGGCTATCTTGATTCTAAGATATTCGAAAACGAAAACATAAGAGTAGAGTGGATGGATTATTTTGATTACCCAACTTACCAGCAAATCCATGCACCATTTGAATCAGGTGTTAGCATACTGGACTTAATTTTTAATAAAGGTCCCGATGCAAAAGAGTTTATGAAGAGTTTTTGATGACAATGATACCGTTTAATAAGCCAGCCTGTGTTGGGAATGAAGAAGCGTATGTTCTTGATGCTATGAAGAGCACAAAAATCTCAGGTGATGGTCAATATACAAAAAGATGCCACCATTGGTTTGAAAGTACCTTGCCATGTAAAAAAGCATTGCTTACACCTTCTTGTACTCATGCTTTGGAAATGGCAGCCATTCTTATCAATACCCAGCCCGGCGATGAGATCATCATGTCGAGCTTTACCTTTGTCAGCACAGCCAATGCCTTTGTATTAAGGGGTGCAAAAATTGTCTTTGTAGACATTCGCAAAGACACAATGAATATAGATGAGAATCTTATAGAGGCGGCTATAACCGAAAAAACGAAGGCTATTGTTCCAGTACATTATGCAGGTGTGGCATGTGAAATGGATAAAATAATGGAGCTAGCAAAAAAGTATAAGCTGTATGTAATAGAAGATGCTGCCCAAGGAATGTTGGCTGAATATAATGGTTATAATCTAGGCACCATAGGGCATATTGGTACGTTTAGTTTTCATGAAACTAAGAATTTTACCAGTGGTGGTGAAGGTGGTTTACTTATTGTTAATGATGAAAGCTTAATAGATAGGGCGGAAATCATCAGAGAAAAAGGGACGAATAGAAGTAAATTTATAAGTGGGTTAGTTGATAAGTATTCATGGGTAGATGTTGGTAGTAGTTATTTACCATCAGAACTACAAGCTGCATATTTATTCGGTCAAATACAACACTCTGAAGAAATTATTAGCTATAGGTTAGATGCATGGCATAATTACTATGAAAGATTGAAGCCATTTTCAGATGATTATAAATTTGAATTACCTCCGATAACCGTGAATAA
Organism: Endozoicomonas sp. ALC020; assembly: GCF_049275935.1. Lineage (NCBI taxonomy): Bacteria > Pseudomonadati > Pseudomonadota > Gammaproteobacteria > Oceanospirillales > Endozoicomonadaceae > Endozoicomonas > Endozoicomonas sp. ALC020. The sequence goes on along the minus strand of NZ_CP184830.1, from coordinate 6,179,481 downwards.
AGCCAAACATAATGGCCATATTTTTTGTGTAAAGGTAAAAGAGCAAGCAATACGAGATGATCTTATAGCGTACTTAAAAAGTAGAAATATATCTGCTTGCTTTCACTATATCCCTTTACACAGCTCTGAGTTTGGAGCTAGAGTTAGCGTGTTTCATGGTGTGAATAAGTTTACTTCAACAGAGTCATTGAAACTAATCAGGTTGCCAATTTATCATGGAATTACCGATAATGAAATTTCGGTAGTTTGTCAGTCAATAATAAATTACTTCAATGCAAGAGATTCTTTATAAACTTAAAAATGTATTTTCTTCATCAGGAAGTACTTTAATTGCGCTTGTTATTTCAATAATTCTAAATAAGTTTGCTGCTATAAACTTAAGTGAGGAATCATATGCTCTTTATGGGCAATTCTTATTGTTTTCAACATTTCTAATGGCTTTGTTTACTTCAGGATTGTCGAATAACTTAATTAGTTCCTCTATATCAGACCATAAAACAACTGTTTTTTATACTAGCTTTGGATACCTTTCAGTACTTCTTGTAATCATTTTTTCCTCTAAAGTTGAAAAGTTTTTCAGCATTCAGCTTTCCCTTCCTGTTTATGTTGTATTATTATTTCTTCCAATAGTCTATCAGTTGTTTATTTCAGTTCAAGCTGTCAATGCAAAACAGAATAATAGTCGTGATTATTTTTTATTCTCTATTGCAAATACCGTAGTTGGAATGTTTATAGTATGTCTTGCTATAAGTTATGAAAGCTATTTAGTTCTCATCGTTGCTGTTTTAATCCGACCTGGAGCTTTGTCTTTCTATTTAATTTTTAGTGGTAAGGTAGCTATGGTGAGGAGTGGTGAGCCAGTTAAAGAAGAAAAAGGGAATCCAACACCATTCTATTTATATGGATTTATCTCTCTTATGTCGGGGATAATTACAACTGGTCTTATTAGAGATAGTCTAAATGATAGCTATGGTTTTTCTGAAATGGGGCAATATTTTGCTGCACAAAGAATATTTGAGATCATGTTGAGCTTGTCAGCAGCTTTTTACAGCACATTTTACTTTTCTAATGTAAGTAAAATGACCTTTAGTGATGCAAAGCTTTATATGTATAGAGTAAGTATCACCTCATGCATTCTATTCAGTCTAAGTAGCTTGCTTTTAAATTTATTTTCAAGTGAGTTAGTGACATTATTACTATCTGAAAAACAGTTAGGGGCTATTTCGTATTTTTTTCCACTATCAATAAATTTGGTGTTAAATTCTATAGGCTATTGTAGTGGCTATCTAATATTATCGAGGATTAGTAAGTATAAAGTTTCATTGATCGAAACTTTATTTTTAATAATTTTTTGTTCTTTGTCACTCTTTTTTACTGGAACTCAACTGATATGGTTAATGGTTTTAATATCAGCCTCTAAAGTTATTTTGAATTATATAATTTTACATTTTGTAAGTGATTATGAATAAGAAGTATTTATTTATTTATACGGATTTTCTTATTGGTGGTATTCAGACTCAGTTACTTGAACAATGCAGACAATTGAAGAAGAGAGGCAATGAGATTAGTGTTGTTCTTTTGACAAAGGAGTATGATGTATCGCTTTTGAATGAAATTAAAGCTGTAGCAACTGTTTATTTCATTGATGATCATATCTCATCTGTTTATAGACTTAAGTTTTTTCAGAGATTTAAGATATTTTTATTTTTGAGTTACTATAGTGTCGAGTTTAGAAAAGTTTTGGCAGAAGCTGATGTATGCCACTTTTGCAATCTAATAGGTTGGTTTTTTTATAATCTGTTATATTACAGGAAGCTGTTATGCTGTACGGCCTCATTCGGACTATATCACTCGGCTGAAATAATAGCCTTCGAACGCGATAGTTATTTTAATAAAATATTAATTTCTAAGATCATTGATTATTATCCAGTTCAAAATTTTATGGCGACCGGTGCAGTAACTAGAAATGTTGTTGCGGATCAATATTATTCGTCTCAGAACGATGTGTTTTTATTGAAAATGGGTGTTCCAATTCATAAAAGCTTTCTATCAAAAGGAAAGGGTTTAAAATTTAAAATTATATCAATTGGTCGATTGGTTGATTTTAAAACCTATAATCTCTCTATGTTACAAGTCATGAGGGAATTAATTGATGATGGTATTGATGCAGAGTATTGTATCTATGGAAATGGACCTTTATCAGGTGAGATAAATTCAAAAATAAAAGAATTAGGTTTACGAGATTGTGTGCATTTAAAAGATAACATTGCATACGATAAGTTAGGAGATATTATTGACTCAGCAGATTGTTTTGTTGGTAGTGGTACTACATTAATTTTAGCCGCTGGTCGTTCTTGTCCTTCCATTATAGGTATTGATTCTCTTAAAGAACCATTGAGCTACGGTTATATTTATGAAACGGAAGGCCAATATATCCAAGAGGATGGCCTTAAATATCAAAAATCTAAAATAACTGACATTGTTAAATCTTTATTCAATTGTAGTGACGAAGATTACAATAAAATACGGAAAAAAAACTATATTAGAGCTAATGAGTTTTCTTTAGAAAAAAGCTCAAAAGATTTTGATGATTTTCATGATCATTTAGTCCCAATAACTAAGTTAAGATTTTTATCAATTATACATATATATGGTGTACTTGTTTTTTCTATTTTTGTTTCATTTTTTAAAGATCAGAAAGTAGCTAAGTCTTATGAAAGTTGATATAGCCTTTATATTAGGTAGTTTGCAATCTGGTGGTGCTGAAAGAGTTGCATCGAACTTGTGTAATAGTTGGTCAGAGATTGATGGTGTAAATGTTGAGCTTGTGACTGGAGACTTAGCTGAAAATGACTTTTATAAACTGTCTAACAATATTACAAGAACATCTTTAAAATTTAACTACAGATCAAAAAATAAATTCTCTTTTGTTTTTGAACAGTTTCGTAGGTTTTTCATATTGTATGGTTTTTTAAGGAGTAGAAAGAGTAAAGTCTTAGTTTTGTCTGGTACTGATATATCCATTCGTTTTTTGTTTTCCTTGCTTTTCTTTAAAAACAAAGTGATTGTCTGCGAGCATAATAATTACTATGCATATAAAAATAGATTAAAAAGAGTGATTAGATTGATTGCATTTTTCAGAGCAGATAAGTTGTTTGTATTAACAGATAGAGATAAGAAGGTCTACTCTAAAAAAAATCCTTTTAAAAGAGAATCTACCTCTGTGATGGTAAATCCACTCACAGAGCTGCCTGGGCAAGGTGTAATTTCTAATAAAACAGTGAGTAAACCAGTAAAGTTATTATCAGTAGGAAGGCTAGTTGAACAAAAAGGTTATGATAGGTTAATGTCAATCGTAAGTAATTTAAAAATTGATTTTCAATTGACAATCATAGGGGAGGGTAATCTTAAAGATGAAATTCAAAATTTGATAAATAAATATGAGTTATCAGATAGGGTTCAGTTAGTTGGACTGGTAAGTAATATTGAGGACTATTATAGAGACTCTGATATATTATTACTGACTTCTTACTATGAAGGGCTTCCAATGGTATTAATTGAAGCAAACTCTTTTTCATTGCCTTTGATATCTTTTGACTGTCCTACTGGGCCTAGAGAATTGATAAAAAATGAATTAAATGGTTTTCTTGTAAATGATGGAAATGAGACCGAATTTATCGAAAAGGTTGAGTTGCTTGCTACTGATCAAGTCCTATATTCCCAGTTGGCACATAATGCTTATTCCATGAGTTTGCGCTTTAGTTTAAATAATATTAATAACAAATGGTTTGAGCATATCGTTGAATTAGATAATAGATGATCTATTTTGATGCTATATGCGATTATTAAGTTGGCTGGCGGTATATAGATTTTGTTAGATTATTATTTTCTTGTTTTTTATTTGACTTTAATTGCCTTAATTTCACCTTTTCTTAATAAGAAAGATTTACAGGCTTGTCTTTATCTATTTTTGTTTCTGATTATATTATTTACGGCCTTTAGGCATTTTTCTGGAGCTGATTATGAAGCTTATATAAATATCTATGAGGCATCACGCCTGAATATTTTAAAGTTTGATTTCTTCGATCGTAATGGAATGGAACCGTTATACTCGATAACAAATTCGTTTTTTAGCACACTTGGGATGCCAGGCTTTCTATTTTTAGCTTTACTTGCTGCTATTAGTATCTCTAGCAAAGGGTATATTTTTAATAAACTCTCATTAAATCCTGTGGTTTCCCTATTTGTTTATTTTTCGTTGGTTTATATAAGTTCAGAGTTTATTCAAATACGATGGACTCTTGCATTGTCACTAATTTTTGCAGGATTTTATTTTTATAACGTTAAACGATATTTTGCCTCATTTTTACTTTTGTTCTTGGCCTCTTTCATCCACATATTTTCATTTTTAGTTTTGCTTCTCGTTATAGCTAATAAAGTTATTTTTGAAAGATGTAACACTGGGGCTAGATTTTGGACTTTACTAGGGCTTTCATTAGTATTTTCAATTCTTATCGATTTAGTTTATGTTGTAAATTGGTTCCAAGCCTTTGTTGGTGAAAGTTATCTGAAATATAAAATACTTGGTTATACCAATAATTTCAAAGAAGCTGCGTCTAATCTATTTGTCTTTAAATATATATTATTTGGATTAGCTGTTCTCTACTTTAAAATCAAATATAATGATTTAAATAGCAATGCTTTGATCTCTCTGTTTTTTACATTTTTATGTGTGTTTTTTATATTGCTAGATATACCTATGCTTGCTAGTAGATTATCACTTGTTATTGATTTTCTATTCAGCATTATTGTAATCAATAATGTAGCTAAATTTAAGTTTTATAATTCATTGATTGTTAATGTTACTATTGTATTCATCAGTTCTGCTTATTGGTGTTATAATATATTTGTCTCATTTCTAGCGGGTAATATTTTTCCCTACAAGACATGGTTGTATTAGTATTTATATGAATGTTGTTGGTATAGTAGCTCGATTTCCTCCACCTTTGGGTGGAGTTAGTGTCTATGCAGATCGCCGTTTAAATCAATCTATTGATAATGAAGTTACAAAAAAAATAGATCTTGGTAGTTTCAGTTCTATCCTAAACTTGATTTTTGGTAACTTCTCTATTTACGAAGTTCATAGCTTAAACATAAAGTTGGTTTTATTTCTTACTCTATTTGGGAAATCTAAGAGATGCATTTTTTATGATCACAATGCATCTAGACATTTTTCAGGTATGAAAAAGAAACTTTTGCTTTATTTTTTAAAGGGTTCATTCGGAATTAAGGTTGTGAATGAAAAGCTTATTTCATTTTATAGCCCTATTAAAGAAGCAGTAAATGTAGAGGTCTTTATTCCTTTCATTCCACCTCGAATTGCAGATGAGGAAAAAATTATAGAAACTTATGATAAGGATGTTAGATCATTTGTTGATAATGGTTCGTTCTGGATTAACTCTGCATGGCGATATATACCGTGCTCTAATGGTTTAGATTTATATGGTATATCAACTAGCTTAGAGTTGTTGAGTGTCTATAGGAGTGAAAGGCTCTTACTTGCGATACCTGAGTATGAATCTGAAAAACTTCCTTCAAATGTCTTGAACATGATCAAATCCTTTCAAAAACAGGGTCGACTATGCCTTCTTGTTGGTCAAAAACAGTTATGGCCTTTATTTAGACATGCGAAGTTATTTTTCAGACTTACATCGACGGATGGTGATAGCGTCAGTGTGAGAGAAGCTCTATTTCTAGGATGTAGTGTTATAGCTTCAGATGTGGTTGTTCGACCTGATGGAGTTGAAACGTATCAATATAACTCTTTCGATGATTTAGTTCGCTGTATTAATTTAGCCAAATAATATTTCAGTTAGTATTTGATTTATGTTGCAAATCCTCCAAAACATGTCCACCGGTGAAACCACACTAGTTGAAACACCATCACCCAAATCTAAAAGCGGCCAGCTATTAATACAAAGTAAAACATCGCTAATTTCTGCTGGCACGGAACGTATGCTAGTTGAATTCGGTCAGGCCAACCTGTTAGAAAAAGCACGACAGCAGCCAGATAAAGTAAAAATGGTGATTGAAAAAGTGCGTACCGATGGTTTGGCTACCACACTGGACGCTGTCAAGTCAAAGCTGGATCAGCCATTGCCATTGGGCTATTGCCATACTGGTGTTGTGCTTGAAACGGGCAATGGTGTTAGAGGGTTTTCTATTGGTGACCGAGTGGTCAGTAATGGCCCCCATGCAGATATTGTGCGGGTACCACAAAACCTGTGTGCAAAGATTCCAGATAATGTAGACGATGAATCGGCAGCCTTTACCGTCCTTGCAGCGATTGGCTTACAAGGCGTTCGACTGGCCCAACCAACGCTGGGTGAATGCGTGGTGGTAACTGGCCTTGGTCTAATTGGTTTGGTGACGGTACAGCTGCTTCGTGCCCAAGGTTGTCGGGTATTGGGTGTTGATTTTGATGAAGATAAATTGGCGCTGGCTCGGTTGTTTGGTGCTGAAACGGTTAATCTTGCTCAAGGTGAAGACCCAGTTGCGGCAGGTATGGCGTTTTCCCGGGGTAAAGGCGTGGATGCCGTATTGGTTACAGCCAGTACCAAATCTAATGATCCAGTGACTCAAGCTGCACGCATGAGTCGTAAGCGTGGCCGCATTATTTTGGTAGGGGTTACCGGCCTTAATCTGAGTCGGGCGGACTTTTATGAAAAAGAGCTCATTTTTCAGGTTTCCTGCTCTTACGGCCCTGGTCGTTACGATAGCAACTATGAAGAAAAGGGGCAGGACTATCCAATGGGCTTTGTCCGATGGACGGAGCAGCGTAACTTTGAAGCCATTCTGGATATGATGGCGGATGAGCGGCTGGATATGAAACCATTGATCTCCCATCGGTTTGCATTTAATGATGCCCTTAAAGCCTACCAAACCTTAACGGATGAACCGAAGACATTGGGTATTCTTTTGCAGTATCCCAAGCAATCGGTTGATGCATTGCGGGTTGATCGAGTAGCACTGTCTAATAAAACACCTGCTTATCTCACCACTGATCCTGTATGTGGGTTTATTGGAGCTGGCAATTATGCATCACGTATTCTTATCCCTGCGTTTGATAAAGCCAGGGCAAAATTTCACACTATTGTCACTAGCGGTGGTGTAAGTGGTGTTCATCATGGCAAGAAGGCCGGTTTTACTGAGGCTTCCACCTCTGTTGATGACATGCTGGCTAATCCTGCTATTAATACCGTCACCATTGTCACTCAGCATAACAGCCATGCTGCTTTTGTTACTGAGGCTTTGCAAGCAGGCAAAAATGTGTTTGTAGAAAAGCCACTGGCTCTCAATCATGATGAGATCGACGGTATAGTTGAAGCGCTGGGCGTAGCGGAAATTCAGCCGCGTTTGATGGTTGGTTATAATCGACGCTTCTCCCCACAGATTCAGAAAATGAAAACTCTGTTGGATGCTATAAAAGAACCCAAATCTTTTATAATGACCATGAATGCGGGAGCTATTCCGGCTGATCACTGGACTCAGGATCCAGCTGTCGGTGGTGGTCGTATATTAGGTGAAGCCTGTCACTATATTGATCTAATGCGGTACCTCGCGGGCAGTCCTATAACCAGTTATCAAGCCACCCAGGTTGGTAACGTGCCTTCGGTGGCGATTCGGGAAGACAAAGCAGCTATTATGTTGAATTTTGCTGATGGCTCTTTTGGCGTGATTCACTACCTCGCTAATGGTGGCAGCAGTTTCCCTAAAGAGCGTATTGAGGTGTTTGCCGCCGGCGCAACCCTTCAGATTGATAATTTTCGCAAGATGACCGGTTTTGAATGGCCGAGCTTTAAAAAGATGAATCTTAGTAAACAGGATAAAGGTCAAAAAGCTTGTGTTGAGGCATTTCTGAGAGCCATTCGTGAAGGCAAACCTTCGCCAATTCCAATGGAAGAAATTATTGAGGTGGCACGTGTAGCTGTTGATGTGGCTGATTACCTGCGTGAGGGCTGAGACACTTCGGAATTATCAGACATTCGCACTAATTGTCTTATTTCAGCAACGTTTAATTGAAAAGTGCGTTAAATTTTTTTCTGAGTCGAAATTATCTGAAATGAGTTTCAATAAATTAGCAGGTTGAAACTGTAAGGTATCCTTTTTCTTTGTAGAGCTCTTTCTACAGGTTCGCTATATGATTTAGAAAATATTAGAGATTAAAACTATGAAAATAACATTAATTTCACATGCATGTATTGTAATTCATACTGAAGACATAAAAATATTAACTGATCCATGGCTTTTTGGTACAGCCTTTAATGATTCTTGGTCATTAAAACCTCAAGCATCGAAAGAATCGTTAGACTATGAAAATATAGACTATTTATGGATTTCACATGAACATCCTGACCACTTTCACATCCCAACACTTAAAACTTTACCAGAATCTTTTAAAAATAAAGTTACAGTTCTTTATCATAAGAATAACTCAAATAAAATGATAAAAGCATTGAAGGGCTTTGGGTTTAATAGTTTTGAAATATTGCCTCACCGTGAAATTGTTAAGCTTTCAGATCAAACAAAAGTCTATTGCTATCAAGTAGGAGGTATGGACTCTGCACTTGGTGTTATGGCTGACGAGGAAGTGATTTTTAATATCAATGATTCTGAACTAAACCAAAGAGATTGCAACATTGTGAAAGGTGATATTGGTTCACCTGATGTGGTGCTTAACCAATTCTCAATTGCTGGCTATTCTGGACAGGCAGACAGGGGTAACCACCTTCCACTAATGGCGAAAAATACTCTGATAAACTGCTCTAATAATCATATTGATCTAGGGGCTTCTGTCACTATACCTTTCGCCAGCTTGGTGTACTTCTGTAAAGATGATAATGCCTATATGAACAATTATCACAATTCACCATTAGATTTTTGCGAACACATGATGAGCAAGTCGTTAGACTACACCCTCTTATATCCTGGTGATACATATACGCTTGGCATGGCATTTAACAATGTAGCTAGTAAAAAAAAATACGAAGCACTTGAAAGTAACTTTGACAATACTTTTGAAACGTCAGCATTAAAATCTATTGAGGCTGTTAGAGAGGCTTTTAATGAAAGGTTTAAGCAGATAAAGTACGACTTTTCTAGTTTGTTTAGGTTTATTCTTAAACCTGTCACTGTAGAAATTAATGATATATCAAAGAAAGTAGAGTTTAGCTTCAAGGATGGTACTTTTAGTGAGCTAAATACGACAGATGAATGTGATCTTGTAATTAATAGTCAGCCACTTTGGTTTGCATTTAAATTTCCTTTTGGAATTCAGACCTTAGGGGTGTCTGCAAGATATACTTTAAATAAGAACGAAAAAAATTGGAAATATTATAGAGTGCTTTGTTCGCTCAATAACGCCGAAATATATCTATCATGGAAGTTTTTTAATAAATCAAATTTACAATGGCTGGCTGCTAGGTTTAGCGGAATAATGAATCAGTTAATTTATCAACTAAAGAGAATGTAGAAGTTGACTAATATAACAAGTTCAACTCTCAGGTCTAAAAGAGCTGCGACTGTGTTTGAGATGTTAGCTATTTCACCAATATCTAGACCGCATATTTCATTTCTGGTAGTTCATTCTACCCACCGGATCAATGGCTGGTTAAAAATACATTGATTTTGCCTTTATCGGCAGCCCCATTTGGCAAGTATGTAGGCGCTGCTGGAACCGGTGAAAGCTTCAAAAATTTTAATTATGACCATGAGTACCGGTGCCATTCCCGTTGGTCACTGGACACAGGATCCGACAGTCGGTGGTGGTCGTATTATTGGTGAAACCTGTCACTATATCGACCTGATGCGCTTTCTGGTGGGTAGCCCGATTACCGGCTTCAACGCCGACATGATGTGGGATGCGCCAGGCGTTGAAGTACGAGAAGACAAGGCCAGTATTACTCTGAGTTTTGCGGTTCGTACTTTTGGCACCATTCTTTACTTGGCCAAAGGTGGCAAGAGCTTCCCTAAAGAGCGGATTGAGGTTTTTTGTAACGATGCAGTGTTGCAGCTGGATAACTTTCGTCGACTGAATAGCTTCGGCTGGCCCGGTTTCAAGGGTCTAAAGCTGATGCAGCAGGATAAGGGGCAGAAGGCTTGCGCCAAGGCGTTTGTTGATGCCATTCGGCAGGGTGCACCATCGCCGATTCCATTCGAAGAAGTGATAGAAGTGGCTCGTGTGTCCATTGAAGTTGCTCAATCTTTACGCGGGTAATTTTTTTATTAACCATGAAGGACACGAAGTTTTATTCTTTTAAGCCTTCGTGCTCTTCGTGACCTTAGTGGTTCCAAAAACAAAACCAATGAGTTTCGCTCTTGTTGAAAACCAGTACTTTTTGCCGCTATTTCCATACGCTAAGGCATCTTAAGCCTGTTCAGTTTTATGGCCGACTCGGGCATCGATTGCATAAAATCCGTCTGGATACCCGACCGGCACCTCTAGGGCGACCGTTGGCTTCAAATGGTCAATGGCACCTGCCTGCACAGATCAAAGCCTCCATTCTAAATCTTGAAACTTTCCACTTTTTAAATGAAACCCATACCCTGTCTTCTGCCAGTGACTGGAATAACCCGAAATGGGAAAAGCTATGGCTATACAACCTCCATTACTTTGATGACCTGAATGCTGAAGATGCAGAATTACGGTTGCCCTGGCATGCAGAGCTGATTGAACGATGGATTAAGGAAAACCCGGCACCTAGGGGGAATGGCTGGGAACCTTATCCATTATCGCTGCGGATAGTTAACTGGGTGAAATTCTTTCTGCGAATTTCAGCGAATCAGCCACCGAAAAAACACTGGCTTGATAGTCTGGCATTGCAGGCTCGGGTTTTGATGCAAAAACTAGAGCACCATCTACTGGGTAATCATTTGTTTGCAAATGCCAAGGCTCTGGTATTTGTTGGCCTCTATTTTCAGGGGGCTGAGGCAGAAAAATGGTTGCAGACTGGTTTGGCAATTTTGCAGCGGGAAGTTCCTGAACAGGTTTTAGACGATGGTGGTAACTTTGAACTGTCCCCGATGTATCACAGCATTATGCTGATGGATATGCTGGACCTGATCAACATCAGCCAGTGTTACTCAGCAACAACAGTGCAACCTTTTATTAACGGTTGGCAGCAATATGCTGAAAATATGGTTACCTGGCTGCAAGCCATGTGTCATCCGGATGGTGATATTGCTTTTTTTAATGATGCGGTCGTGGGGATTGCTGCCTCACTGAAAACTATGTCTAGTTATGCCAGATCATTAGGTATTGCTACTAAAAGTTATTCAATACAGTCTTCTGCTAAACCGCAGTTATTAAAGCTTAAACATCTAAAGGCTTCTGGCTACGTGCGTCTTGAAAATAAACGGGCAGTGGCTTTTCTGGATCTGGCAAAAGTGGGGCCTGACTATATTCCAGGCCATGCCCATGCCGATACGCTGTCGTTTGAGTTATCCCTGTTTGGTCATCGTGTGTTCGTTAATTCTGGCACTTCCTGCTACGGCTTGGGTGATGAACGCATGAGGCAACGTGGCACTGCTGCTCACAATACCGTGGTGATTGATGACCAGAATTCCTCCGAAGTATGGAGTGGCTTCCGGGTAGCTCGCAGGGCTTACCCTGGGCAGCCTTTCTTTTCACTAGAACCGGAATCACATCGAGTGAGCTGTAGCCACAATGGTTACCGCTGGCTAAAGGGTAAGCCTTTGCATTCCAGAGAGTGGGCCTTGACGGCTCGAACCTTTTCGATAAAAGATCGTATTACTGGCAAGTTTCAAAAGGCGGAAGCCCGTTTCCATTTGCATCCGGATATTCGCTGTGCTGAACGCGAAGAGTGTTTAGTGCTCACCCTACCTGGAGGGCATGAAGTGCTGGTAAATAATCAGAGCAGCAAACGCAGGATAGAACAAACTAGTTGGCATCCAGAGTTTGGCCTTTCCATACCAAATCTTTGCCTGATTTTTGAGTTTGTAAATAGCGAATGTGTAGTAAAACTTGATTATTAGCATTCAGCAGCGCGGAATAATTGAGTGTTCTGTTTGGCTATAACTATGTTTGCAAACAGCGGTGAACCACAGACCAATTCCATGAAAAGCTTTCTTTGTTTCATATATTTTCGGATTCAACAACTTTTTCTATTCTAGGTTTTAAGTGAAGGTTTTAATTTTTTCGTTTTATTACCAACCGGATTTGTGCGCTGGTTCTTTTCGTTGTACTGCCCTGGTCGAGCAACTGAGTCCGTTAGTTACTGAGATTGAAGTCATAACAACCATGCCTAATCGTTATGCTTCGTTTGGTGTCGATGCGCCACCAGCTGAGCGTAATGGAAATGTAACAGTCCGACGCATCCCCCTACCTGCCCACAAAAGTGGGATGTTTGATCAGATGAAGGCTTTTATTACATACTGCCGGGCTGCTTTAGGTTTAGTCAGTGGAAAGCAATACGATATTGTCTTTTCAACATCTTCAAGACTCTTTACAGCATTTTTGGGAGCGATTGTTGCCAGCAGATCTAAAACACCACTTTATCTGGATATTCGTGACATCTTCGTAGACACACTCAATAATGTGCTTTCTCCGAAAATCTCGTGGCTTGCCGGTCCGGTATCGTCAATTGTCGAGCACTTCACCTTTAGCCGTGCAGAACGTATCAATCTCGTCTCGAAAGGTTTTTCTGCATACTTTAAGAAGCGGTACACAACCATTGAATATCGTTGGTTCACAAATGGTATCGATGATGAGTTCTTGCGTGTAGTTCCGGATACAATACAGCGTCAGGGTTCCAATACTGAAATTACCATACTTTATGCGGGCAATATTGGTGAAGGTCAGGGCCTTCATACTATTGTACCTTTTTTGGCAAAAAAATTAGATACTAACGTTAAGTTCCGGATTATTGGTGATGGTGGTAGAAAACAACAGTTGATTGATGAATTGGAAAATTGCAATGTGAAAAATGTCACGCTTCTCCCCCCTGTTAACCGGGAGCTGCTTATTGCTGAGTATATGAATGCAGATGTGTTATTCCTTCACTTGAATGATTATCCGGCATTCAAGAAAGTTCTACCCTCTAAGATATTTGAGTACGCTGCCTCAGGGAAACCTATATTAGCAGGTGTCTCTGGATATTCTGCTGATTTCCTTACAATGGAAGTGAATAATTGTGCAGTATTTTATCCGTCTGATACACAACAGGCTGTCGAAGCTTTCGCAGGGCTTAAGTTAACTACAACACCAAGAACAACATTTACAGAAAAATATGCGCGACGGGCGATTATGAAGGCGATGGCATTAGATATTGTTGAATTTGGCAGCAGCAATGTGGGGGAGGTTCCAATTGCCTACTCACCTTGCGATGAGAGAAGACGAGTGTCATATCCGAAGAAATGACGGTGCAGAAATTTTGGCAGGCTTTAGACATATTACTGTCAATCTGCTGAACAATACGAAAACCTTCAAAGCAGGCCTGAAGAGAAAACAAAAGAAAGCTGCTTTGAGTAAACGATAACTCACTGAACAGTTTGCTGGGCAAGAGCTTTCATGATTTTTTCGTGGTTAGAGCGGTTGAGATAGGGAAAAATCATGAAACCCCACACCCAGCAAGGACTTCAGACAGGTATTGTGTGTTCATGGCTGCCTTTTTCTGTTTACGCTTTAAGCCTGCTTTAAAGGTTTTGGTATTGTTCAACATATTCACTGCCATATGTCGAAAACCTGTGAGCATTTCAGCGGCATTGCCCCTTCTGATTCGACAATCATCTTCTCGCATTGCAACATCCATTTTCCAATGGAGTTTATTTTCGATCGCCCAATGCTCTCTTGCAGCATGTGAAAATTCTTCTGCTGTTAACTTCGCAGAGGAGATATAATAACGGACACTGATATCATCAGCATTGAACACTTTATCTTCCATTCTTGCAGAGAAAATAATCCCGAGTGTTTTCATTCCTTTCCAATCAAAAGAAAAATTAACGAACTCATCAAAGGTATCACTTACAATGTGAAGGCGTGTTTCCATTCTACCATGGCTTTTCTCTTCGATTCTGAAAGTATCACCATTCCATTGATTCACTTTTTCAACAGAGAAATGTTTCTCAAATGCTTCATAAAGCTTACCCTGGTTGCCTTTTACCGCTAACAAATAATCAGCGCCTTTATCAACGATTTTCTTGGCAATATCCCTCTGACACCCCATGGCGTCTATAGTGATGAGGCAGCCACGGATTTCCAGGAGATCGAGCAATTCAGGTATGGCGGTAATCTCGTTACTTTTATCATTAATTTTAATTTGACCAAGAACCAATTCGTTTGCAGTCGCAAATGCACTCACCATGTGAATTGCACCTTTGTCCTTGCCTTTATCGTAAGAGCCTCTTGCTGTTTTTCCATCAATTGCAATGATCTCACCATTGGTTGTCTGGTGACAGGCTTGCATCCACTCAATAAAGCATTTCTGGAATTGCTTTGGGTTAATAGCAGCAACTACTCTGGAAATTGTATGATGTGAAGGAATACCGTATCCAAATTCACCATACTTTTTTAACCATTGCAGTCTTTCATTGCCGAAGTCTTCAATTTCTTCCCAACCTTCACAACCTGCAATGACAGCACAGATGGTTAAGAGCAGAATATCAGCAAGTTTATGATCTACTTTCCATTGCTGACGTGCGTCATAAATGACAGATAGCCTATTCATTAAATCAAATGCATTCATTTCCAGAACATCCAAATCTTTTTTGTATAAGACAATGGATGTGTATTTTACTCTATAGGTAGAAATCCTTATAGCCATTGAGCCCAGTGGCTTCGGGGGCTTTCATGATTTTTCCCTAGCGGTTGAGATGAGTAGATGATCTTTGAATATATTCGCAACAAAGAAGCAGAAGAGAAACGGCAGGAGCAAATGAAGCTTTCTAGCGTTAAGCTAACCACCCCCCTTCTGAGGGGCCTTCACAATCCCGCCTGCATTACAGGTGATTCTGTTTAAGTTTTATGAGTTTAGAAATGAAAAAGTTTAATTTTTAATGAATTTTATTTCTATTCGTTATTTGAGAGCTCCAATTTGACGATTTTAATAACGGGTGCCAGTGGTTTTGTTGGTCAGTCTCTGCAAGCTCAGCTGGCGGAAAAATCATTCAGTTACAAAGCAGCTTTTCGTAAACTACCATCTGTCTCTGATGAAGATGCCATTGCTGTTGGTTCAATCGATGCTACTACTGATTGGTCTGTAGCATTGCAAGGAATAGATGTTGTTGTTCATCTTGCTGCTCGTGCACATATCATGAAGGACGAAGTCACTGAATCAATAGCAGAATATCGCCGGGTCAACACCGATGGAGCATTGAATTTAGCAAGACAGTCTGCATCTGCTGGAGTAAAGCGCTTCATATTCATAAGTTCAATAAAAGTCAATGGTGAAACAACTTCTGGTGCTTCAGCATTTACGGAACAGCATAGCCCTCTAACTCAAGATGCATATGGTATTTCAAAAAAGGAAGCTGAAGATGGGTTACGTAAAATAGCTTTGGAAACTGCTATGGAGGTTGTAATTATTCGTCCTCCTCTTGTTTATGGGGCAAACGTAAAAGCTAACTTTCTAAATTTAATGAAGCTTGCTGATACAAAAATTCCACTTCCTTTTAGCATGATTAAAAATATGCGCAGTATGGTGTATGTTGAAAATCTTGTAGACTTTATAATCACCTGTATTGAGCACCCAATGGCGGCAAATCAAACTTACCTTATCTCTGATGGAAAAGATGTCTCATTGTCAGAGTTAATAAAAATGATGCGATATTCACTTAGAAAGCCAATAAGACTGTTTCCAATTCCAGGGTTTACTTTTCGTTTTGCAGGTGCTCTAACTAGGAAAAGCTCAATTGTTGATCGATTGATAGGTGATTTACAAGTAGATTCTTCAAAGGCAGAGAAAACGTTGTCGTGGAAGCCACCTTATACAGTTCAACAAGGTATAGATGCGACAGTGGCTAATTATATTAAAGGTAAAAAGTCTGGAGGTAATGGTTAAGGTGTACCGTTTTTTGGATTTTACTTTAGCAATTTTTGGATTGGTCTTTGGCTTACCAATCATGCTACTAATTTATATCATAGGTCTATTTGACACTGGCTCACCTTTATTCCGTCAGGAAAGAGTGGGGCGCAAAAAAAAGCCTTTTATATTGATTAAATTCAGGACAATGAGTATAGAAACTGCCTCAGTGGCTAGTCATCTTGCTTCTACAAGTTCCATAACACGACTTGGCAAGTTCCTTAGAAAAACGAAATTGGATGAACTGCCACAGCTATGGAATGTCCTGAAAGGTGAAATGAGTCTGGTCGGTCCAAGACCCAACCTATTTAATCAGAAAGAGCTTATTGAACATCGTGATGGATTAGAAGTTTACGATGTGAGGCCTGGAATTACAGGTTTAGCCCAAGTTTCAGATATTGATATGTCAATGCCTGAATTACTGGCTAAAACAGATGCGGAAATGATTAAAGGTATGTCTTTTTCTAACTACTTTCGATATATTTTCATGACTCTGGCTGGACGTGGTCAGGGTGATAGAGTAAATCAGTCTAAATGATAGAGTTTTGATAAAGTAATTTAAGTTTTACTTCAGGTTACACATGCGCAAGACACTGCTCTCACTCCCACGCTCAGGCAAACGGCTGGTTACATTGCTATTCGATTCAATAGCAATAATCTTCTGTCTATGGATGGCGTTTTATATACGCCTGAATATGGTGGACTCGTTCACTCAATATTATCCTGCATTCACCATTGCTGTAGTAGTCACCTTGCCCTTCCTGGTTAAGATGGGACTTTATCGGGCTGTCCTCCGGTACATGGGCTCAGACTCTCTTATCGTTATCTTTAAAGCCTGTTCCTATGCTGCTATCTGCCTGATGTTGGCAGGGTTTCTTTCAGGTCAGGCTCATCTTCCCCGGTCCATTCCCTTTATATATTGGCTCCTGTTGCTACCGACAATGATTATCTCTCGCTATTTGATCAGAAGCTGGTTATTAGAGGAATCTATAGCAGATATTTTTCCTGAATTTTTTCCACGCAGGGAACGCCACTCACGCCGGGGAGTTCCTGTCGCCATCTATGGCGCAGGCGCTGCAGGCGTGCAGGTAATGTCTGCTTTAGACAGGGGGATTGAATATCAGCCAGTCGCATTTCTGGATGATAAGCAGGACAATGTCGGTCGTGCTATTCAAGGGAGGCGTATTTATCGACCCTTAAGTTTCGAGCAGATGGTTCAGGAAACTGGCGTTCAGGAGGTGTTACTGGCTATACCCTCTGCGAGCAGGCAAAGGCGAATGGAGATAGTTCATACTCTTGAACAACATGGTCTACCTATCCGAACTATACCCGCCATGGCTGACCTGGCCAGCGGCCGCATGAAAATGCAGGAAATTCAGCCAGTTGATATTGGTGATGTGCTCGGAAGAGACGAGGTAGAGCCAAGGCAAGAGCTTTTGCAGAAATGTGTCACCGGTAAGGTTGTCATGGTGACTGGGGCAGGGGGTTCTATCGGTTCTGAACTCTGTCGTCAGATTCTTAAAAAGAAACCTTTATGTCTTGTGCTATATGAGCACAGTGAGTTTAGCTTATATTCTGTCGAACAGGATTTAATTAAGACGCAAAATAGTTCGAATGACTTTAAAGCGGTTCAGATAGCAGCAGTACTCGGTTCGGTGAATAATCCGGAGCGTTTAATTGAAACCTTGCGAAGATTCGCTGTGAATACGGTTTATCATGCTGCTGCCTATAAACACGTACCTATCGTTGAACAAAATATTGAAGAAGGTTTACGCAATAATACTTTGGGTACGCTTTATACGGCACAAGCCGCCATTGTTGCTCAGGTAGAACGTTTTGTTCTTATATCTACCGATAAGGCAGTACGTCCCACAAATGTTATGGGTGCTTCAAAGCGTCTGGCAGAGATGGCTTTGCAGGGATTGGCTGATGAAAGTTCAGTGAATCTGTTCCATTCCGACAGGTTTGGCTTTAGGCCAGAAACAAAAATACCCGTTAATACCTGTTTTACAATGGTGCGGTTTGGAAATGTATTGGGTTCGAGTGGTTCAGTGATCCCCGCGTTTCGCGAACAGATTCGGGTCGGTGGTCCTGTGACGGTGACTCACCCAGACATTAATCGTTATTTTATGACGATTCCTGAGGCTGCACTTCTGGTGATTCAGGCCGGTGCGATGGCCAGCGGAGGGGAGGTCTTTGTGCTGGATATGGGGAAGCCTGTCAAAATAGCCAACCTGGCAAAGCGTATGATTAATTTATCTGGTTTGACCCTGAAGGATGAAAGTAACCCTGAAGGCGAGATTGAAATTGTCTACACAGGATTACGCCCAGGTGAAAAGCTCTATGAAGAACTGTTGATTGGAGACAATGTGACAGGTACCAGTCATCCTAAAATCAGTATGGCTATGGAAAGCAAAGAATTATGGAGTAACTATAGGCTGGTCCTGGAAACTGTTTTTGAAGTGGCAAGAAGTGGGCGTTTTACCGATCTGAGAGATCTGCTTTCCAGCTGTGTGAATGGTTTTAATCCAACCTCTGATGTGGTGGATTGGATGGATCAGTCCAGACAAGCTGAATCAAAACCAGAGCGAGAAGTATTGAAATACCATTGATTTGTCGTTTGCTATGATTTCTGCTTAATCCCTGACTATATTGAACGGCTCATATTTCTGAAATGATCGGTGAGCCAGATGCAAAATGCTATGAAAAATCCACTGTTATCCGTTGATGAATATTTAGAGTCTGAAAAGACGGCTGTTCAGAACAACAACAATCAATGCCCCTCATGCTCCAGAAAAAGAGTCACCGGCAAATCAAACCGTTTAGTCAGGCTTTGCATCTGTCGCAGGTTCAGCGGTCGCTTGCCGTTTAATACTTCCGAAACAACACCCTGGCTGCCGATCTCAGGCAGTTCGGCCTGAGTCAGGCCGTGCTGGCGCATTAATACTTTGATCAGGGCAATTGTGCCATCCTGTTGGTCCCACTGGGAAAGCACCGGGTCTGTCTGGTATTCATAGTGCTCTATTTTCTGGGCGATCATATCCAGAAGGAGATTTCTGGGATCATTCGGGTTATCGCCGATGGTTCTGTACAGCAGTTCCGTGGCGCCAAGGGCCTGTTGATATTCGTTTTCGTTATTGATGCCTTCCAGAAAGGGGGCAACTTCCAGTAAATGGTGAAAACGCCGGGTTAATTCGGCCATGCCTTTTGAATCGTTAAGGTCCACAGACTTCCTCCTTTCCGGCAGCGTTTGGTGCTTTCATCGTAGCCCTCGTGGAGTAACTATAGTCCGGCCCTGGAAACTGTTTTCGAGGTGGCAAGAAATGGACGTTTTACCGATCTGAGAAATCTGCTTTCCAGCTGTGTGAATGGTTTTAATCCAACCTCTGATGTGGTGGACTGGATGGATCAGTCCAGACAAACCGAATCAAAATCTGAGCGAGAAGTTCTGAACTACCATTGAGCTGTCGTTTGCTATGATGTCTGCTTAATCCCTGTCTATGTTGAACGGCTCATATTTCATAATGATCGGTGAGCCAGATGCAAAATGCTATGAAAAATCCACTGCTATCCGTTGATGAATATATAGAGTCTGAAAAGACGGCTGAATCGAAAAGCGAGTACATCAATGGATATGTCTTCGCTATGGTGGGTGGCAGTCGAAAGCATAACTTGCTAACGGTTTCTCTTGCCACGAGACTTCATCAGCATCTATCGGGCACTGGCTGTGATGTCTTTGCTTCTGACATGAAAGTCAGTGCAGGTTCTGAAAGCGATAATATCTTCTTTTACCCTGACATAATGGTGTCCTGTGGCAGTGGCTCTGGTGATGATTATATTGAAGAGAATCCAAAACTGATTATTGAGATCCTTTCAAAATCTACAGAACAGCATGATCGTTTTGCGAAACTTGAGGCATATACTCAAATAGCAACTCTGGAAGAATACATGCTGGTTTCTCAATATGAGCTTCTGGTGGATCTATACCGACGGGAAGGAGGACAATGGTGTTCACAGCGTTACGGAGAAGGAGACTCTTTGCTGTTGCGCTCAGTCGGTCTCGAACTTTCTGTTCTGGATATCTACAAGGATATTAGAAGAGTTGAGCATTAAGGCCAGAATTCCGGATCCATTGCCTGCTCATAGCTCCAGGGGCATTCTTTTGGGAAAGTAGTGGAGGGGAGTTCTGTTTCATCTGAGGCATCTTCCATAGCGTCGGAGTAGGCTTCAAGCAGAATTTCTGGCAGCTTGCCTTTCAGTCCTGGATTTTTTCTTAGAATCCGTCTGATCTGCTTGCGTTGCCCCCGGATAGTCCTTTCCCAGCTGTGGCCGGTTTGTCTTTTTTCAGGCTGGTACCGCCATTTCAACAAATACATGAAAAGCAAACATATTCTGGATTCTAATGCCCTGTAGTCACTGCGCCCCATGCTTTCGATTTCCTCCAGGATATTTTCCAGATCGAGTTCTGCGAGTCGACCCTCACGGATCAGTTTTGCCTGTCTCTGGGTCCAGCTGTAAAAGTCGGTATCGTATAAATCACGCACAAAGATCACCTGCTGTTTTTATAAGATTTCATAGTCACCTTTCAGTTTATATTATTGCCTGGAGAATTATCAGGGCCAGAACTCGGTGCTCATAGCTTGCTCATAGCTCCAGGGACGCTCTTTGGGGAAGGTTGAAGGTGATAGTCCAGTTTCTTCAGTAGCATCTTCGACGGCTCTTTTATAAGCGACAGGAAGCATGGCATCAATTTTGTTTTTGAGGCCCGGAGAATCCTGGAGAATTCGTCGTGCCTGTTTTCGTTGCTCACGAATGGTGCGTTCCCAACTGTGACCCATCTGCCTTTTTTCTGGCTGATACTTCCATTTCAACAAGTGCATGTAGAGTATTTCCAGCCGGGATTGTAAAGCTCTGTAATCACTGCGACCCATACTCTCAATTTCCTCAAGGATATTTTCCAGATCGAGTTCTGCGAGGCGACCTTCACGGATCAGTTTTGCTTGCCTCTGGGTCCAGCTGTAAAAGTCGGTATCGTACAAGTCACGCATATAGGCCACCTGCTTTGTCCATTATCACACTTTCCTACAGTCTATCTTACCTACTTTGTACCTTACGAATCTAAACTGCACCAACAACGATAGTGCAAGTTTCATTTATAGGGCTGTGCGTAGTTTAATGAAGAGTCATTAGGTGATACTGGTTGCAGCCATGAGTGCACTCAATACTTCGGCTCGTTTTGTTCTGAAATTTATACTCGAAGTCATCAATCCGAAAGGCTCCTGACGGTTTGTTTTGCTCTTGACTTTTTGTTGTCAGAGCCTGAAGAAATAGTTTTATTCATGCTTTTATCGAACTTCAGCGTAAGACCCCCACCGAAATGGGTGGGGGATGTAAGCTCGGCAGTTGCCACAGAGAGCCAAGCGACTATAATTAGTCGCATACTGGAGAGCAATTATTGTGGCTCAGAAAAAGAACATTGAAAAACTGAAGGAAGGCCCGAACACCTTTCCATGGAAAGATGTCTGCTCACTATTAAATTATTTTGGCTACAAGCAGGAGGAAAAGGCTGGCTCACGGGTACGATTTTACAACAAAAACACGAAACGAATGATAAGACTGCACAGGCCACACCCGGACAAAAATCTGAAAGGGGGAGCCCTGAAGGCACTTATTGAGTTTCTGGATAACGAGGGGCATCTGTCATGACTCAATACCTCAAATACAAGGGCTATCAAGGCACAATAGAGCCACAGATTGATGATGGTACGCTGTTTGGCAAAGTAGCCTTTATCCGAGATCTGATTACTTATGGAGCGGACACGCTGCCAAAGCTGATAGAGGAATTTCAGCAGTCAGTAGATGACTACCTGAAAGACTGTGAGGAACTAGGCAAAACCCCTGATAAACCATTCAAGGGCTCGCTGAATGTTCGCGTCGGTGAGGAACTTCACAAGGCCATGGCCATAGCCATCCTCGAAGCACCACTTAATCACACAAGGCCAAAGTCTATCAATGCGTTCATTTGTGAGGCGATAGAGGAAAAGCTAAGCAGGGAAAGAAGCAAAGGGATTAGCACCGACACGATTAATTAATTATCGAATGAGCGTAAAAACCCGTCCCTTAGGACGGGGCGGACATCAAGTTTCATTTATAGGGCTGGGCGTAGTTTAATACAGAGTCAAAAGGTGATACTGGTTGCAGCCATGAGTGCACTCAATACTCCGGCTCGTTTTGTTCTGAAATTTATACTCGAAGTCATCAATCCGAAAGGCTCCTGAGGGCTTGTTTTACTCTTGACTTTTTGTTGTCAGAGCCTGAAGAAATAGTTTTGTTCATGCTTATATATTGTCAAAACATTGGCTTCGCTGTCTGAGTACTTATTTTGGAGACTGTCCCGACTTCTTTATAAAATCAGTCGTTTACACCAAATGGCTCTGTCATAGTCATAGTTTTTTTTCAATGCGTTTGGTTTTTTTTTAAAATCCGTCTAGAACTGAAAATAACGGTTTTAGAAATATCTAAAGCCAAACTCAAATAATCAATAAGGAAGTTTGATTATGAATAATTTTTTCCCAGCTATCGCTCTTTCCAGTCTTTTGATGTTCTCTGCAGGCTCATTTGCCAATAGCGACGAAAAAGAATGGGTCGTTAATGTCAACACAGCCACTGTTCAGGAACTGGACGAAAAGCTTATAGGTGTAGGTCGACGAACAGCAGAAGAGATAGTAAAACACCGAAAAGCCCATGGTCCTTACAAGAATATGGATGACCTGGATCAGGTGAAGTTCATCGGTGAAGCCTTTATGAAGAAAAACGAATCCAGAATAATTTTTGAAGAGTAGGAATAATACACACAAAAAAGCCCGTCCATAGAGACGGGCTTTTTTGTGTGTTGAGTAGCTGTTCCAAAACCGATAATCTGACCCGAATAAAGACTAATGCAGGAGTTTTCCTTTGACGTTTACCTGGATCGACTGGGTCATTGTGGCCATAGTGGCTGTGTCCTCTCTTATCAGCCTTAAACGTGGCTTTTTTAAGGAAGTTCTTTCTCTTCTGACTTGGGTAGTGGCCATTTTTGTGGCCTGGACTTTTAATGGCAGTGTTGCCAGCTTGTTGACCCAGTATGTAGAGACCCCATCTGTTAGAGTAATTTCCGCATCAATCCTGCTTTTCGTCGCAACTCTACTGGTAGGGGGGTTAGTGAATCGTTTGTTTGCAGAATTGGTAGAAGCCACTGGCCTTACTGGGACTGACAGGGTGTTGGGTATGGTTTTCGGAGGACTCAGAGGCTGCCTGCTTGTAGTGCTTGTGGTGGGACTAATGACATTTGCCCCATTAGAGAATGACGAAGCATGGCAAGATTCGGTATTATTGCCCCACTTTTTGCTGCTTGCAGACTGGTCCAGGCAAACAGTGGTCCAGTGGGTTGAACCATTGATGCAAGCCGGTTGAAATAATCTCTGAAAGCTTCCCGGGAACAGGCAAACGTCCAGGGAGTGCTTTCAATGAACTTTTGAGAAAAAACAGGCTCTAAAGCCAACCAAAAGCATAAAATGCGGGGAGAGCCGATTTTCAGGTTACCCTGCCATAGCTTTAGAGCCGCTGATCCAGCCTGAGGATGTGATAAATGTGTGGAATTGTCGGTATTTCGGCGACAGTGAATGTTAACCAGCTGTTGTTCGATGCGCTGACCGTGCTTCAGCACAGGGGGCAGGACGCAGCCGGAATGGTCACTCTGGGGGGAGGGCATTTTTATCTGAGAAAAGATAACGGGCTGGTCCGTGATGTCTTCAGAACCCGGCATATGAAAAAACTGGTAGGGAATATGGGCATCGCTCATGTTCGGTATCCTACTGCAGGGACTTCGAGCTCAGCCGAAGCCCAGCCATTCTATGTGAACTCTCCCTACGGGGTTGCCCTTGCCCATAACGGGAATCTCACCAATGCCCAGAGCATCAAGCAAGAGCTCTTTGAAGCAGATCTTCGTCATATCAATACCAGCTCTGATTCAGAGATTCTGTTGAATGTATTTGCCCATGAACTGGAGCAGTCTGGCAAGTTGCAGCCCAGTCCGGAAGATTTTTTTCAGGCGGTTCGTCGCGTCTATGAGCGTTGTGAAGGAGGTTATGCTGTCGTTGCTATGATCAATGGTCACGGTATCATTGGTTTTCGTGATCCTTATGGTATCCGCCCCCTGATTTACGGTAAGCGAGAAAGCGAGAAAGGTACAGAGTATATGATGGCTTCTGAATCCGTCGCTCTGAGTGCCTCTGGTTTTGAAGTGATCCGTGACGTTGAACCAGGCGAAGCCGTATTTATAGACTCAAACAATCAGCTGCACACTTTCCAGTGTGTCGAGGGCACCAAGCACCCATGTATGTTTGAATACGTCTATCTCGCTCGGCCTGACTCAATTGTGGACGGTATTTCGGTCTATCAGGCGCATCAGAGAATGGGGCAGATCCTGGCCAACAAGATTCTCAGAGAGTGGCCAGAGCACGATATCGATGTGGTCATGCCTATTCCTGACACCAGCCGAACATCGGCACTGGAGATTGCCAACCGGTTGGGGCTTCCTTACAAAGAAGGCTTTGTTAAAAACCGTTATATCGGTCGAACCTTTATCATGCCTGGTCAGGAGGTCCGCAAGAAGTCCGTTCGTCAAAAACTCAGTGCTATACGTCAGGAATTTGAAGGCAAGAATGTGCTGTTGGTGGATGACTCTATCGTCAGGGGCACAACCTGTCAGCAGATCATCGAGATGGCCAGAGACAGTGGTGCAAAGAAAGTCTATTTTAGCTCTGCTGCCCCTGCGATTCGTTACCCCAATGTTTACGGGATCGATATGCCGACATCAGAAGAACTCATAGCCTACAATCGGACAGATAAGGAAATTGAGCAGGAAATCGGGGCAGATCGTCTGATCTTCCAGGATTTGGATGATCTGAAGAAAATTGTTTCTTCGTTGAATCCCGAGATTACCGACTTCGACTGTTCTGTTTTTGATGGTAAATACATTGCTGGCGGTATCGACAGTGAATACCTCAGTCGTCTTGCTGCCAGCAGGAACGAACAAACCCGGGCGAATAAAGGAAGTGATTCGATCATTGACCTTCACAATGATGAAGAGCTTGCCTGATTTATCCCTCAACAGCGCCAGTTACCAGAGTCAAGCCCTTGTTAGCTTTGCTAACAGGGGCTTGACTCTACCTAGTTTAATTAGCTGGGGGGACGGCTTAATGTCAGGGTCACAACAAATTACCGTTGGAATGCATGAGGTAATAAGCAGGTTTCCAGAACTTGTCAGACTGGCAGTTGAAGAAGATGCCGGTATTATTATTACTCGCAGAGGTAAACCTGTTGCGAAATTGGTTCCTTATAAAGAGCAACCCGGAAATAGAGGGTTTGGTGCTTTGAAGGGGAAGATTGAGATATCCGATGATTTTGATGACACTATCATTTTCTCCTAAACAAGTTACTCTCCGGATACCGTCTCATACCTCAAATCTTTCATCCTCACCCCAATCTCAAGATCACAAGCCAAAGTTGCCAATTTCAGGCTTAACAATGCCCGTTCTTTCTGCTTCACTACTTTTCCCGCCGCCCCTTTAGCCTCCTCTCCCAACAAAAAGATATTGCTTATTTCCTGATGTTCCAGAATCAGGGAGGTCGCTCCCTTATCGCCTACGCCCTGAACGCCGGGCACATCGCCCACACCGGCAATTGCCCAGAACTGAGTTAGCTTTTCAGCCCCGAAGCCGTAAAGGTTCTGTACACTCTCTCCCTGATAATCAATCTTCTGGAAATGATCACGCAGTTTTATCTGCGGAACATTCAACAGTTGCAGGAAAATACGGTCGGTTGAAAGGATGGTGGTTTCGGCGTTGGCTTTTGATGCCTTGGAGGCTACAGCGGCAATGACATCATCCGCTTCCAGACCTGTTTTTCTCAATGTTTTTACCCCCATTTTCAGAAAAGCTCTGTTAAAGTCGCCCAGTCTTTTTCTCAGTGCTTCGGGCATGGGCTTGCGACCCTTTTTATAGTCAGGAAAAAGCTCATGTCGCCAGGTCGGAGGGTTGCCATCAAAAACCATCAGGCAATGCGTTGGCGATGTTTCCTTAATGGCCCGAGTTAGCGAAGCAACGGTAGCTGAAATTGCTCCGTCTATCTGGCTGTTTTCATCCGGGGCCCTGACAGCAGCGTGTACTCTTCGGATAAGATTCAGAGCATCAATCAAAAGCAGGTGAGGGCGCATTCTGTTTTTCCTGAACAGCCATGGATGTATAAATCAACACTAAACATTTAATAATCGTGTTCCCAGATTACCACATTCAGGGGCCGGGAATTTTCTTTTATCTTTCTAAAACCGAGTAGTGAGGGTGGTTATTTCTACTGTCAACCGCCGGTTTTTTTCGCTATCTTTGGCATCTCAGCCATCCGGGATATGTCAGACTCAAGGTTCTTTCAGGCCGGGTAGAAAACCTCAGCATGACATATAATCGAAGCCTTGGAATTGTAGGCTCAGAAACAGCCATGAGTGAAAAAATACAGCGTAATTTCTGAATAGCAGAACAAAATATTATTCATGGTAAACTGCCCTAAGCGATACAAAGGACCAGAAATGAAAGACAACGATGTGAGTAATAACCAGGATCAATGGGCGTTTGAAACTCAGGCTATCAGGACTGGCGTCATACGCAGTGGTGAAAGAGAGCACAGCGAAGCTATTTATCTGACTTCCAGCTTCACTTATGACAGTGCTGAGCAGGCTCAGGCTGTTTTTGCCGGAGATGAACAGGGCAATGTTTATTCACGGTATACCAACCCCTCAGTAAAAATGTTTGAAGAGCGTATGGCGGCCCTTGAAGGGGGAGAGTTGGCCTGTGCCGCCTCTTCAGGCATGGCGGCTATCCTGGGTATGTGCATGGGGTTGTTGAAAGCCGGTGATCATGTGATTTGCTCTCGCAGTGTTTTTGGTACGACGGTCACCATATTTGCCAAATACCTGGGCAAATTTGGCGTAGAAACCACTTTTGTTGATTTCACGGATTACCAGCAGTGGCGAGATGCAATGCGTCCTGAAACACGTCTTTTATTTCTGGAAACGCCTTCAAACCCTCTGGGCGAAGTAGTGGATCTGGAAATCATGGCCGCCATTGCTCATGAGAATGATGCTTTATTGATGGTGGATAACTGTTTCTGTACACCGGCTCTGCAGCAGCCTCTGAAGCTTGGGGCAGATATTGTCGTCCACTCTACCACCAAGTTTATCGACGGTCAGGGACGCTGCATGGGGGGAGTAGCTGTCGGCAGCAAGGAACTGATCAGTGAGATGCATCTCTGGCAACGAGCGGCTGGTGCTTCAATGAGTCCTTTTAATGCCTGGAATTTCTACAAGTCCCTTGAAACACTTAATCTCAGGGTCAATGCTCATTGCCGCAATGCAATGGCTCTGGCCCAATGGCTGGAAGCGCATCCTGCTGTTGAAAAGGTTCACTACAGTGGTCTTGAGTCTCATCCCGGTCATAGTTTGGCAAAACGGCAGCAGAAAGCCTTTGGCGGTGTTCTTGCCTTTGAAGTCAAGGGCGGTCGAGAGCAGGCCTGGAAAGTGATGGATGCGGTAACCTTTATTTCCAGAACCGCTAATCTGGGTGATACCCGCACAACGATCACCCATCCGGCCACCACAACGCACTGTCGTCTTTCTGATGAAGACAAAGCAAGAGCCGGTATTACCGAAAATCTGATCAGGGTGGCTGTAGGCCTTGAGAACCTTGAAGATCTCAAGGCTGATCTGGAAAAAGGATTAGCTCAACTTTAAATAAGCCCCCCGGAACAGAAAAGGAATTCTGTTCTTTTGTGTCGATTGACCGATAAAACAGCCTTGAGTACAAAAAAGCAAAGTCTTCAAAATAATAAGAATGGTTCCCAATCAATGAATGAAGTCAATCAATGTATTCATGCGCTGAATACGATTATCCGTGGCAAGGATCAGGAAATTCGGCTTGCGGTATGTTGTCTTCTTGCCCGGGGCCACCTGCTCATCGAAGATCTGCCCGGCATGGGTAAAACAACGCTGGTTCATGCACTGGCGCGGGTCATGGGGTTAGATTATCAGCGAGTGCAGTTTACCAGTGATTTGCTACCTGCTGATATTATCGGGGTCACTGTTTTTGATAAAAATAGTGCCAGCTTTGCTTTTCACCCCGGGCCGGTTTTTTCCCGGCTGTTGCTGGCGGATGAAATCAACAGGGCTTCACCCAGAACGCAAAGTGCCTTGCTTGAAGCCATGGAGGAGCGTCAGGTTTCGGTAGATGGTCAGCCGCACTCCCTGCCCGAACCTTTTTTCGTGGTGGCCACCCAGAATCCTGTCTATCAGGAAGGCACTTTTCCCCTGCCAGAATCCCAGCTTGACCGATTCTTGATGAGATTAGAGTTGGGCTATCCCGACCCTGAATCAGAGAAAGCCATTTTGAAAGGCGAAGCCGGCAGGGCAGAACTGAATGCACTGCCTGTCATCTTTAATGCAGATCAATTGATCAAGGCTCAGAATGCATCAGCCCGGGTACATGTCGGGGAGATGTTATTGGATTATGTCATGAGGCTGATTTCTCGTACCAGGGAGGCGGGTTTCTTCCATGTTGGACTCTCGCCACGGGCGGGACTGGCGTTAATGGCGGCTGCAAAAGCCTGGGCCTGGATGGAAGGTCGGGACTATGTTATTCCCGAGGATATTCAGGCTGTGTTTGTCTCTGTTGCCGATCACCGATTACAAGCAAAGGAAAAAGGTCAATCGGTCAGGGAGTTGCTGACTAGCACTCAAGTGATGGGTTAACGGGTATGTCAGAAGGCGCTGTAAAACGGCGATATCGTCAATGGCTGGATCGACGGATTCCTCCGGCTGCCCGGGTGACTCTGGATCAAAAACGGATATTTATCCTGCCTACAAAAGGGGGCTACATCTGGCTGTTTGTTGCTGCCCTTATTTTTATTCTTGCCGCCAATTATGCTAACAGTCTGGCGTTTGGTCTGTCCTTTTTTATGGTCAGTCTGTTTATGCTGTCCATCCTTCACACTTGGAGAAACCTGGCGGGCATCACTCTGATTTCAAAGTCTGCCGGTTCGGGACATGTTGGGGACCTGATACCCGTTCATCTGCAATTGCAGACAGGTGGGCGGGGTCGGCAATCTGTGAGATTAGGCTGGCCCGAAAATGAGCAAGTGACCTATTCATTCGAAACGGATCTGGACGTGAGTCTGAGGGTAAAAGCAACATCCAGAGGCTGGTTTCGTCCGGGAAGGATGAGACTCGAGAGCCTGTATCCTCTGGGATTTTGCAGGGCCTGGAGCTGGGTTCAACTTGAAATGCAGACACTGATCTATCCCCGACCTGATTACACCCACCCTGTTCCAAGCCTACTGGGCGCGGGGGAGGAAACCGGTGTCCAAACACGATCAGGGCAGGATGATTTTGCCGGCTTTCGCCGCTTTAAAGAGACGGATCTTGCGGGTCATGTTGACTGGAAAGGGTATGCGAGAACCAGTGAGCTGAATACCAAGCTGTTTGAAGAGCCTATTGGTCATCAGGTTAAGCTCTCCCTGGAGCATAATCCCGGCGTAAGTCTTGAAGATAAACTGTCTGTTCTGGCTGGATGGTGTCTGAGATGCGAAGCCACTAACAAACCTTTCAGCTTGTCTGTTCCCGGGACAGAGTTGGCAGCCGATGGAGGGCGCAAGCATTTAAAACAGTGCCTTGAGACTTTGGCTCTATTTGCTTCTGGCTCTGACAGGGCTTCGGGCAGTGTAAAGTCAGGAGGTGGTCGTGCTGAGTAATGCTCAGGTGAGCAGAACCTCAACACTGTGGTTAACTGCAGCCCTTCTGTCAGTCCTGTTGCCCATTTGGAAGCAAGTTCCGACGCTGATTATTTTACTGGGTTGTCTTTCAGCAGGCTGGCGGATTACTATTTTGCTGGGTAGAGGGCAGTGGCCACCTTTTTTGTTGCGTCTGGGACTGATTCTGATTGCACTGGTTACGGTGATAGTCAGTTTCAGGCCGTTGATATCTCTGGAATCATCGGTCTCTGTTCTGGCAGCAGGGTATGCACTCAAACTGTTGGAAATGAGAAGCCAGCGTGATGCGCTTATTGTGGTTTACATCGGCTATTTTCTGGTGGCGACAGCCGTTCTTTTCTCCCAGTCGTTACTACAAACACTCTACCTGATGTTTTGTCTGGTGATGTTGATCGCTGCCCAGCAGGGCTTGTTCCGATCAACGAATGCGGCACCTGTTGTTTCCAGTATAAGGTTTGCAGGCCTCCTTGTTTTGCAGGCAGCTCCTTTAACCATTCTCCTGTTTGTCCTGGTGCCACGGATGGGGCCGCTCTGGTCAGTACCCCTTCCCGATAATAGTGCCAGAACTGGCTTAACCGATGCCATGACGCCAGGCGATATAGCAAGACTCAGTCGTTCAGATGAGCTGGTGTTTCGGGCACGCTTTGCTGGTGATGTACCACCACCTCGGCAAAGATACTGGCGGGCTGTAGTTCTGGATCAGTTTGATGGCAAGACCTGGAAGCAAACGGACAAGCCTTTTTCTGTTGCCGCCATGTCGCAGAAAGATTGGGTCAGCAGGCAACCTGAAATTGAAGGCTGGTGGAAGAATCGTCAGGGAAGCTATCAATATGAAGTGATGATGGAGCCTACCGGAAAACCATGGATGTATACATTGGGAGCTGCTGGCACAGTGGCTGAAAACAGCTTTTTATACAGGACAATGAGACTGGCATCGGAACGACCGATTGACAGCCGATTGTTGTACTCACTGGATGGGATGTTGCCTCAGGCTCGATCTGTCTTAATGCCTGACTGGCTTGCTGCCTTGAATACTCAGATTCCGGATTTTGGAAATGACCGGAGTCGACAATATGCCCTCAGGCTGTTCAACCAGGCAGGTCAGGATCCCGTCAAAATGGCGGCTCGATTGCTGTCGCTGTTCCGTCTGGATGATTTCTACTACACCGTTGCACCGCCTTTGTACGATCAAAACTCTACGATTGATGAATTTCTGTTTGAAGGTAGGCGAGGTTTTTGTGCCCATTATGCCGGAGCATTCGTTTATCTGATGAGGGCTGCGGGTGTTCCGGCCAGGGTCATCGGCGGTTATCAGGGTGGAGAGTTTAAGGAAGCTGATAACCTGATTCAGGTTCGGCAGTTCGATGCTCATGCCTGGGCTGAAATCTGGGTGGCAGGGCAGGGCTGGCAGAGGTTTGATCCAACTGCTGCAGTTTCACCCCAGCGCATAGAGGCGGGTCTGGAAGCGGCTATTGGCAGCTCCGGAACTTTTTTGCCAGACAGTCCTTTGTCTCTCTATCGTTACCGTGATTCAGGCATTATTAACAGAGTCAGGCTGGCCTTTGAGAAGGCAGAATATCAATGGCAGAGATCGGTCGTGAATTTCAAGCAGGATCAGCAGGAAGCGTTTCTGAGAAGCCTGTTGGGTGATGAAGATTTTTATTGGCGACAAGGGGTGGCTCTGACGATAGGGGTAAGCGTGATACTGGCCATACTGTCCCTGACTTTACTGTATCGCCGACAGACTCTGCCTCCGCTTCAGAAACTCTATGCTCGCTTCCTGAAAAAAATGGCCAGAAGAGGCTTTGTTCCTCGAAAGGGTGAAGCAGAGTTGAGTTTTGCCCGTCGTATTTCCCAATCGGATGACTCGCTTGCAGAACCTGTAATGTCGTTTTGTGAGGCTTATATGCGAGCGGCTTACGGAGAAAAACATTCGGAAATGGACGAGTTGAAGCGGCTTTTGGCTAATTTTTAGGGCTAGATGATTTCTCGTTTAGGTGGCTTTGGCATCTTCTGGCTCAGATAATGGTTAATATATCGCTGGGTTTCCTGACCTTTTTCAGTGCCGGGGCAAACCAGATACACTTTTGGCGGTTTGGTTTCATAAGGGTGACTGCTCATGTATCGGCTGATGGCTACACAAACAATGGTCGCTGCTCTTTGTGGGGAAAGGTTCATTTCAGAACTGAAAATGGGGATGGCTATGCTCGACAGATTTTTCCTGTGAGCGGCTTCGATGGTGGATTGGTAGGCGGCGACCAACTCTGAATTAATATTCCCGGAATCGACATGTGGAAGCATGGCATGAACCATGTGACTGAAGCCCCTGTCCTGCAGTGCAGGGCTGGGTGCAATGACGGCCAGTCCTGGTTGCACCTTTTTAATAGCTTCCAAAAAACCTTTTTTTGCCAAACCGGTATCAATTTCGGAAAGCTGCTTCAGTAAAACCGTCTCATTTTTTGATCCCTTGGGGGTGTACGGGCAGGCAATGGCTTGAATAGGCGGGGTTTGTAATTCATTCATTCGGCTGATATCCCCGGACATCAAAAAGACCTCTTTTCCTAGCAGTTGGTCAGCAGGTATTCTGACATCCGTTTGCATCAGAGTGTCCGTAGATGGTTGTGCTGAAGCAGTGATAAGAAGCTCAAGAGGCCTGACAAAATCGGCAAGTTTGTGAGCCTCTCCAGCAGGATGCCTCAGAGTCAGATCATTCAAAACAGCTGGCCAGTTAGCGGCGCCCACCTGGTTCACAAGTTTGGAAAAAGCCTGCATGTCTTCCAGCGTTCCCTGTTTGTAGGTTTTGATTTGAAGGCGCCTGGCTTGGGTTAGCAGTTTGTTCTGAAGTTCAGATAAAAGGTCCGTCTCTACAGTGACTGAGCTGACATCAATACCAATACGGGCAAAGTCATTCCTGAAGTGTTGAGCGGCTCTATTAATCCGGGATCTGGGATTATCATGGCGTTTGATGTCTCGAAGTCTTATGCGCGAATAAGGGTTGTCGCCCCTGGCTCTGGCTTCCTGGAGCAGGGCGGCAGGGTCTTCCAGTACCCGGGTTTTCCGGTTCCAGGTAAAGGCTGAGCGCAGTTTGTGTTTTACCCAGCTTTTGAAAAGCTGCCAGTTGGATGCCGAACTGAACACGTCAGACGTTGGAATCATGCATAAGCCAGAAAATCTACTGATAGTCTTCAGTATAATCAGTTCATTCCTGATCTGGATTTACAAGGCTAAAAGGTATCTGGCAAGGCTGGCTGACAACGTCAGCCGGATAAGTTATCGACTTTCTGACGAGTCTTTCTGCTGGCTGGAAATAGGCTGTCAATTTTCCCACTCTGGCAACCAGGCTTAGTAAAAAAAATCCCCGCACAATGGCGGCTGTCGCAAAACTCTCTCCAGCGTGGGAACGAGTTGACTCCCGTCATTCCCGGCTTCATTCTCGTCATTCCTGGTTTCATTCTCGTCATTCCTGGTTTCATTCTCGTCATTCCCGGTTTCATTCTCGTCATTCCCGCGAAGGCGGGAATCCACACTGACTCACCACCAGAACCATACTGCCCGGTGCCCACCTGGCCTTGTCATCCCCGAGAAGGCAGAGATCCACCGTTGGCGCTGGATTCCCGCCTTCGCGGGAATGACGAGCTTAGAACGTGGGAACGAGTTGTTAAAAAAATCCCCGCACAATAGCGGGGATTTCAGGTGGACAATCAGGTTACTGATCAGCTTGCTTTGGCGATAACATCATCAGCTGCCTTCTGGTAGGACTCTACCTGATCAAAGTTCAGGTAACGGTAGACTTCACTGGACATGGAATCCAGATTTTGAGCGTATTCCATGTACTCATCAGCTGTAGGAATCTTACCCAGAATCGCGCCAACAGAAGCCAGCTCGGCAGAGCACAGGTATACGTTAGCCCCGTCACCGAGACGGTTCGGGAAGTTACGGGTAGACGTTGACAGTACTGTAGCACCGGGTTCTACCCGTGCCTGGTTACCCATACACAGTGAGCAACCCGGGATTTCGGTACGTACACCGCTGTCCTGATAGATGTTGTAATAGCCTTCTTCTTCCAGTTGGGCCTTGTCCATCTTGGTGGGAGGAGACATCCAGAAGCGGGTTTGCAGAGGGGCCTTGTTCTGCTCCAGCAGTTTACCGGCTGCACGGAAGTGACCGATGTTGGTCATGCAGGAACCCAGGAAAACTTCGTCAATCTTGTCGCCAGCCACGTCAGACAGTGTACGGGCATCGTCCGGATCGTTGGGAGCACACAGGATAGGCTCTTTGATTTCAGACAGGTCGATTTCAATCACTTCAGCGTACTCTGCGTCAGCATCAGCGCGCATCATAACCGGGTTGGCTAGCCACTCTTCCATCTTGCGGGCACGGCGCTCCAGAGTACGAGGGTCGCCGTAACCTTCGCTGATCATCCAGCGCAGCATAGTCACATTCGACTTCAGGTACTCAGCAATGGACTCTTCAGACAGAGTGATAGTACAACCTGCAGCGGAACGTTCAGCAGAAGCGTCTGACAGTTCGAAGGCTTGCTCGGCTGTCAGGCTTTCCAGACCTTCGATTTCCAGGATGCGGCCGGAGAAGGCATTTTTCTTGCCTTTCTTCTCAACGGTCAGCAGGCCTTGCTTGATACCGTACAGTGGAATGGCGTGAACCAGATCACGCAGAGTGATGCCGGGCTGCATTTCGCCTTTGAAACGAACCAGAATGGACTCCGGCATATCCAGAGGCATAACACCGGTGGCCGCAGCAAAGGCGACCAGACCGGAACCGGCAGGGAAGGAAATACCCAGTGGGAAACGGGTATGAGAGTCACCCCCTGTACCCACAGTGTCTGGCAGCAGCATACGGTTTAGCCAGCTGTGGATGATACCGTCACCCGGGCGCAGAGATACACCACCGCGGTTCATAATGAAGTCTGGCAGAGTGTGGTGAGTTTCAACATCAACCGGCTTTGGATAAGCCGCCGTGTGACAGAAAGACTGCATCACCAGGTCGGCAGAGAAGCCCAGGCAGGCCAGATCTTTCAGCTCATCACGGGTCATTGGGCCCGTGGTGTCCTGAGAACCGACGGTGGTCATTTTTGGCTCACAGTAAGTACCGGGACGAACGCCTTCAACACCACAGGCTTTACCGACCATTTTCTGAGCCAGGGTAAAGCCTTTCTCGGAGGCTTCAGGAGCAACAGGGCGACGGAATATCTCGGAATGTCCCAGACCCAGAGCTTCACGGGCGCGGTCGGTCAAGCCACGACCAATGATCAGGTTAATACGGCCGCCAGCTTGTACTTCGTCCAGGATGACATCGGATTTGAAGCCAAATTCAGACAGTACTTCACCGGATTCGGACAGGATTTTGCCGTCGTATGGACGGATCTCGATCACATCACCCATGCCCAACTTATCAACGGGGGCTTCGAAAACCAGTGCGCCAGCATCTTCCATCGTGTTGAAGAAGATGGGTGCTACTTTTCCGCCAATACAGATACCGCCTGCACGCTTGTTAGGTACGCCCGGAATATCATCACCGAAGAACCAGAGTACAGAGTTGGTCGCGGATTTACGGGAAGAGCCGGTACCTACTACGTCGCCCACAAAAGCAACGGGCAGGCCTTTGGCCTTGATGTCGTCGATCTGCTTCAGAGGGCCGGTAACACCGTGCTCTTCAGGTTCCAGACCGTCGCGGGTCATTTTGTACATGGCTCGGGCATGAACTGGAATGTCTGGTCGAGACCAGGCATCAGGGGCAGGAGAAAGGTCGTCGGTGTTGGTTTCACCGGACACTTTGAAGACGGCAACCTTGATGCTTTCCTGAACCGCTTGACGCTGGGTGAACCATTCGGCGTCTGCCCAGGACTTCAGGACAGCTTTAGCATGGGCGTTTCCGGCCTTGCTTTTCTCTTCGATGTCGTGGAAAGCATCAAACACCAGCAGGGTGCTTTTCAGTTGTTCTGCGGCCAGCTCTGCCAGTTCGGTGCTGTCCAGCAGTTCAACCAGCGTCTCAATGTTGTAGCCACCATGCATCAGGCCCAGCAGTTCAACCGCTTTTTTCTTGTCCAACAGTGGGGATTCTGCCTCACCTGTAGCAATGGCAGACAGGAACCCGGCTTTCACATAGGCAGCTTCGTCCACGCCGGGCGGAATGCGGTTTTCCAGCAGGTCCAGCAGATACTCTTCTTCACCGGCGGGTGGGTTTTTCAGCAAGGCTACCAGTCCGGTGACTTGCTCAGCGCTTAATGGCTTTGGTGGGACACCTTCTGCTGCACGCTCTTCGACATGTTTTCTGTAGGCTTCTAGCACGGATCAACCCTCATCATCTGTGCGGCCTGCCCGTTCACCCTTGCTGTAATGTTTACAGTGATGGGGCGGACAGTTGCTGATGTTCCTGTGAATATAGGTCCTGCACGGTATGGCTGGGCGGGTAATGAAGAAAGCTCTGCCGGATACTTCTGCTCCTCCTCTAGAACAGGAGTTTACTTTAGATCACTTTCATGCCCATGACGATGTGTGCAGGCATCGTAAACCGGTCGGAATTATTCTGTATAGATTAGCAGTGAAAAGAACTGTAACCTTCGCTTATTCAGCCAACCGGCGGCGCGGGCAGTATAGCGGATAGCGTTATTCAAGTTAAGGGAAGCCCGCAATCTTTGATATAAATTTGGTGAATACTGGTTGAATCGGTCGGAAAAGCCCTTGTTGCGCCGGTTTTTTTCGTATATCGCTGATTATTACCGCAAATGATGAATGCCATCTGGTCTGAATGAACTTCGATGTCTATTCATTGAAATGACTTAACCCAACTGATCAAGTGATCGGTTTAAGTAGGTCAAGTTCCCATAAAGGTGGGGCAGGGGCATTAGAATATGATGCACTATGATGCCATTATTGTGGGTATGGGGATTATGGGATGCGCTGTTGCAGCCCGACTGACCCAAGCTGGTTTAAGTGTGCTTTGTCTGGAGCAATATGAGTTAGATAATAAAAGAAACAGTTCTCACGGCCAGACCAGACTCTTTCGACTCTCTTATTTTGAAGACTCTCGCTACGTTCCCCTGCTTAAAGAAGCTCTGGTCGACTGGCAGGATATCAATCGTGTTACAGACGGGAAGATACTCTCTCTGAACGGGCTGCTAATTGCTGGTGATCTGATGTCAAGCCAGACTTTAAAGGGAGTTTTAAGCAGTGCCTCTGAGTATGATCTGGACGTTAATATCCTGAAAGGCAGTGAATGCAGCGAACTTGTTTCCGGTCTGAAAGTCCCTTCAGTCTGGACAGGCATACTGGACCGGCAAGCCGGTTTTTTGGATCTTGATAAGTCATTGCAATATTTCCTTGAAGTATTGAGAAGTCACTCAGGTCAGATACTGGAGAACACTTTAATGGAGTCATTTAAGGAGCATGATAGTGGTGTTGAGGTTACAACCAGTAAAGATGTTTTTTCCTGTTCACACCTGGTCGTAACCGCAGGCTCCTGGCTGAACAGCATTGTCGGTGGAAAGTATCCGCTGGAAATTGAGATGAATCTTCAGTATTGGTTTAAGAGCAGAAACAGTGAGAATTTGTCAGCGGATGCGCCAGCTTTTGCCTTCGACACTCCCGATGGATTTTATTATGGTGTGCCTCAATATGGTACTGAGCGACTGGTGAAGATTGGCAGACACAAAACGGGTTTTCTGTTGGATAATCCTGAACAGTTGCTTCAAGATTCTCGCAGCAATCTTTCAGAGATCCAGTCAGTTATTGAAAAGTATTTGCCAGGGGTGGTGCCTGAAGTTATCAGGGAAGAGCCATGTCTTTACACTAATAGCCCCGATGGGCATTTCATTATGGAGGCATTACCAGATCACCAGAGAGTCATTGTAGCAGGGGGCTTTTCAGGTCATGGCTTCAAGTTTGCCCCTGTGGTGGGGAGTATTATCAGAAAAATGGTTTTGGAGGAGCCACTGCCTGAAGTATTGGAGCTTTTTAAGCACTCAAGGTTTCAGAATATGTAAAGAAGCAAAAATAAACTATGGCGCTTTGTTTATTTATGAGAAAGGCAGTTATGTGCTTAGATCTTTAACAACCCTTAGACTTCCTTTTTTCCATAGTTCAAAAGTATCTAATATTGATTCAAGATCCTGAATGTAAATATCTTCCTTAGAAAGCTTGCTAATGTATTTTCCATTACCGATATAAACCACACTATGAAAAACTAAAGGTTTTCTTTCAGTGTGGGAAGTATTGTTTGTTATTTGCACAATGTCTCCAAAGTCTAAATCCTTTTCTCCAGTAAATTCATAAATTTTTATGTTCGAAAGCGATTCGTAAAAAGAATCATGAGTGTTATCTCTCGTAGATATTAAAACTGAAAGCCCAAAGCTCAAATAATAAGCAAAGTCGTGACATACACCCTCTATTTTTGATTTATCATCTGGATAGAAAACAGTGCAAACATTTCTAAAGCCTTTTGTTATGATGTCAGAGAGTCTCTTTATTAATTGTTGGTTTTTCTCTTCTTGTTGTCCTGCACAATGTTCTATAAAAATCTCATCATTTTCTGAAACGGAGTCACAACCTGAGGCTTTGTCAATATGGTAATAAGTCTTGCCGTTTAGAATAAATGGATAGACTTTAAAGTCTCCCATATTGTCTCTATTAGTTACTTTATATTGGCATATCTCCAGTTTTCGATTTACTGGCTGATCAGTTTGAGAGATGGATGGGATGTCCATTGCTGGTTGAATTGATGCCGTGCTATTTTGAAATGGTTGCATGGTTCTTCCTTGATAACAGATTGAATGATTAATTAAATCTGTATAAAAAGAAGATGTCACTAACATTCGAGTCAGCGAATATAACAAAGAACTAAAGGGAACATCGGTTATGTCATACTTCGTCTTTGGGATGATTCGGTGGGTCGTGCTATCTGGATTTGTATTCTTCTGGAAGGGAATGATGATCGGCCGGGAACCAGCCGATCATTTGTGCTGGTGGTTTCAGAGACCTTTGATTTTGTCGTAAGTCTTGTAGAGAACGGCTTCTTCTTTGGAAATTCGCTTGCTTAACGCCCTGATGATATTGTTGCAGTCCTGCTGAAAGTTTTCGATGGTATTATCACCATTTTCATAAAGGTTGAAAAAAATCATCACTTTGGCAGAAATCTTATCCATATCAAGCGCGTAGTCAGTCAGAGTCGACTTCAGGCTTTCATCGTTCTCAGCGGCTTCTCTTAATACGGGATACAGGAGCTTATCTTCTTTGTTTAAATGTGCCAGTAGTATTTTTTTGGCGGACAGTATTAAATCCCGACCTTTCTGGTTACCAATGCCAATATCACGTGCTTGTAAAAGTAAGTCACTGATTTGCACATGTTCGCTTTTGAATTCCTCAATTAACTGAGACATTTTTGTTCGCTCCCTGAACATAATGGTTACTAATAGTTTAGGAGGTGATTGCCAGATTTGTCTCAAATCATTAATTATTTACCGTTATGTGTGACTGACTTACCATCCGGGAGTTTTTCGTGGGGGCGTTATCTGTTATTGCCCAGACTCTTCGAGCTGCATGACGATAAGAACTCGTGCAGATATAATGTGGAAATTTCAACCACAACTTCTGGGATGAGCCAATGACAACGGCAAAAGATACTGTTTGGGGTATGAACCCTGATCCTGCGATGGCCAGGCAGCTTGCCGTTCGTGATATTCCTTCCCTGGTTTATGACGCTGTCAACCTTGAAGGGGTTGCGATGACTCTTCCAGAAATTCAAACATTATTAGATGGGATTACTGTTGGAGGCCATAAAATAAGTGACCAGAATATGGCTCTACATCAGGCAGAGGCTTGGAAATATTTGTTTGCTCTGGCTGCTGAAGGAAAGTTCTCTTTTTCCAAAGACGTTGCCTTGGCAATTCACAAGATTGCGGGTAAAGCAGAAGCTCTGGTGTGGGGGGCTTTTCGAACTGGTAACGTCACGATAAGTGGATCAGCATACGAACCTCCCTCGCCCAATGAGCTGGATAACGTCTGGGCTGAGATTGAGTCGGAAATCGCTACCTGTAACGATGTTTATGATATGGCATTTACCGCTTTTTTGAGAATGGCGAGAGCACAGTTCTTCTGGGATGTGAATAAGCGTATGGGGCGATTTATGATGAACGGTATTTTGCTTTCTCATGGGTTTCCCATTGTCAATGTTCCAGCAAAACGTCAGAAAGAGTTTAACCAGTTGATGCTTGATTTCTATGCAACGGCAGACACAATCCTAATGAATACATTTCTGAGATCGTGCCTTAATGAGAAAATTATTGAAAATTTCAAATCCGATCCATCGAACGGCTAAAAAAAATTCATGGGATTGCCTTTGGATGAGGCATTAAATGGTTGGGTAAGAGTCATTGTGCTAAAAAAGGAGAAAGCGAAGATGTAAGTACTCAACCATACGAAATCATATTTTCTGACTTATTGTTCAGGCACTCTGACTGCGTTGCAACTCTGGTCACATAGCTTGCTATGTTCCCGTCGTTGCGCCTTGCAGAGCACCTGCCCAATAAGCCAGAAATATTCGATTCCGTATGGCTGAGTACTTATCACTTTGCTTTCCAGAACTACTTTTTTTAGCTTTCGATCTCGTAACAGGGGACATAATGACTGCCCGGCAGCTTCATTCTGAATTGTTCTACAAAAGACTGAAGCAGGCTATCGACCTGTTTCATCAGTTCAGGCTCTCCCTTCAATTGATAGGGGCCTTTTGCCCTGATCTGGCAAACGCCTTCTTCTTTTATATTGCCTGCC
The DNA here is from genome assembly GCF_049275935.1 of Endozoicomonas sp. ALC020. Classification (NCBI taxonomy): domain Bacteria; kingdom Pseudomonadati; phylum Pseudomonadota; class Gammaproteobacteria; order Oceanospirillales; family Endozoicomonadaceae; genus Endozoicomonas; species Endozoicomonas sp. ALC020. The sequence continues at coordinate 6,138,752 of NZ_CP184830.1, read as the reverse complement.
ACAATACCTGACATGGCGCGTCGAAGATTGGCCGCCAGAATATGGGGAGGCAGCTGGGTATTTAACTCGAGGTTCGCCATGTTTTCGTGGGTTGGGTCAAAGGGGGTTTGAAAGTCCTCGTCAATTTGAAGCAACCAGTTAAAGTAGTAGGCGTCGCCATGCTTTCTGCGATAGCGCGTAACCTGCTCCAGTCCACTTCTCATCACCCGGCTGACTTCCAGCGGATCATCAATAATAATCTGGTAGCGTGACTGGGCTTCTTCCCCCAGTGTGTTGCCGATAAATTCATCAATTTTTTCAAAATATTCCCTGGTGGCTTCTGGCCCTGTAAAAACCAGTGGGAAAGGGATTTCCCTGTTGGCAGGGTTGAGTAAAATGCCGAGAATATAGAGAATTTCCTCACAGGTTCCCGGTCCACCCGGAAAAACGGTGATACCATGACCCAGACGAACAAAGGCCTCCAGACGCTTTTCAATATCCGGCAGGATAATCAACTCGTTGACAATAGGATTGGGGGATTCGGCCGCAATAATGCCAGGCTCTGTTAAACCGATGAATCGTCCACGGGACATTCGCTGTTTGGCATGACCGATATAAGCCCCTTTCATGGGGCCCTTCATGGCACCCGGACCACAACCTGTGCAAATGTTCATGCTTCTCAGGCCCAGCTGGTAACCCACTTTCTTGGTATATTCATATTCATGTCGGGCAATGGAGTGTCCGCCCCAGCAAACCACAATACTGGGAACCTGTTGGGTAATAAAAGCGTCAGCGTGTCTGAGAATCTGGAAAACCAGATGCGTGATATCCGTGGAACTGTTTACAGCAAAGCGAGGGTCTTCTGTGATGCGAGACGACACATAAAGTATATCTCTGAGGACAGAAAACAGGTTTTCCCGAACGCCGCGAATCAGTTTTCCTGCTACAAAGGCGTCGGCGGGAGCATTAATTAATTCCAGTTTTAGTCCGCGGTGTTCCTGAACAATACGAATGTCGAAATCCTGGTATTGCTCCATGATTTCTTCGGTGTCATCACCTTCCTGTTCACAGTTGAGTATGGCCAGGGCGCACTGCCGGAACAAACGATGCAACCCTTTCTGACTGGTGTCCTGAAGGCTGCTGACCTCATGGTTTGAGAGAACACGCATGGAGCCTACAGGGTTAACAATAGTGGAAACAGTATTTCTGGCGGTCATGGCACCCCCTGGTTTTTTTTATCGTGAAAATCGTCCAGCGATTTGGATAGCAAAGTGGTTCTGACCTTGTGGCCATGTTATTTAATCGGCCACAGTCTGATTATATGTGGATATAAGACATTTTTTCAGTCTTGACGGATTGTCCATCCTCTGACAAATTGGGAGTGTTAACACCTTGTTGAGAGCCGAATGGTTGACTCACTGGCTCACATTTCATTTCGGCTCTTTCAGGCTTTGCCAGAGGTAGTGAAAATGGCTAAACAAAGAGTAGTGGGCTATCTGAATCATCACTATGTGACCTTTTCAACCCATCGCCAGCCATCCGCTTTTACGGCTTAGGAAGTTGCCGAACAGGCACAGATCAGTGGTCATAATTTGGCCAAAACAGTGATGATATCTCTGAACTTTTGATACTGGGTTGGCAAGACTTTCAGGAGCTCGTGCATCCGGTTGTGCTCTCGAAGAGACAGAGAGATACGATTGCGTGAAAATGTCTCACGGTAAAATAAAACGAATATCCGGAGCCTGGTATTTATGCCATCTAACCCAGAACTGCAGCCTGCATCAGAAAAGGTCATTATTGTCGATGAAAGTAACCAGGTGCTTGGTGCTTTACCCAGAAGCCAGATGAGAGAAAAGAAACTTTGCCACCGGGCTACTTACGTCTTTGTTTTTAACAGTAAAGGGCAGCTCTACGTTCAGGAAAGGACGTTGAGCAAGGATATTTACCCGGGTTATTTTGAGCCGGCAACGGGAGGCGTAGTCGCTGAAGGTGAGAGTTATGACGTGGCTGCCGTCAGGGAACTGGCGGAAGAGCTTGGCATAGAAGACACACCTTTGGAGCCTCTGTTTCACTTTTACTTTCAGAATGATGACTGCAAGGTTTGGGGGAGGGTCTACAGCTGTCAATATGAGGGGGAGCTGAGGTTGCAGGAAGAAGAAGTGGCAAGGGTAATCATGGAGTCGCCTGAAGAGATTCGGTCAAACCGCTTCAACCGGACATACACACCAGACAGTCTCGTGGCTCTTGAACGTTTGATGAATCTCTATGGTGACAGAGAAATATCTGCCTGAACTTTCCGGTCAAATCGACATCATCTTAAGTATTGAGGCCCACTCACGCTTGAGCCCCGGGTCAAGAAAACCTTTCGAAGATCTGGAAAATACAGGTTGGCTAAGCAGCGATGCATAGCTTGAGAAAGAGTTTGAAAGCAAGAAGTTCTCTTCTTCCAGATGGCCCGTTTCATCGGTTGGAGAGATCTTTATTTCCTTATCTTCATCATCGATTGCTATAGGCAAGTCTTCATTGAAGGCAGTGGACTTTTGATCAATCGTTGGGTTGTAGGGTGTATCCAAAGCATCGAAAAACTCATCATCTTCTTTCATGCCAGATATTGTCTCAGAGGCCGTGTTGTTTTCGATGCTGGTTTCGGCAACCGGGCCTTGAGATGTCAGCATGGTCAGCAGGTTGGGCTCAACAGGTCCCCTTACTTTTATCAGTAATTCCATAACCCGATCAACCTGCTGATTTGCATCCTGAATCTTCTTCAGCAGCAGAGGTTTGCTTAAGTAGGCTGACTCATCAGTTCGGGCAGTTTTCAGATGCTGTTCAACCTGATTCAGGATTCTCACGCGATCATTCAGACTCAGCGCTTCTCCCTTTTGAAGGTTAAACAGCTTATTGACTGCTTTCACGAAAGAAGCCTTTTTTTCCTCTGTCATCAAAAGATCTTCTGTGAAAATCCCTGCAAGTTCCGGATGGGGTTCTTCTGTAACAAGATCAGCCAGGACGGAAATAGCTGCCTCTCTCATGACCTCCGGGGTTGTGGGAGTCTCTATCAAATGCCTGAGGCGACGAACTTCCTTTTCTAACGTTACACCTTCAGCTAGCTCATCCCTTACCGCCAACTCCACTTTCACCTTAAGAGCTGATGGGTTGCCCTGCCTGATACCAAGGTCAAGCATTCTTGCAGCCTGTCTGGGATCCCCTGACTCAATCAAAAGGTCAGCGGCTTCTTTAAAGCGACCATGCTTGATCAGCAGGATTTTAAGATAATTCAGAGTGCTATGAGCTTGAATGTTGTCATCTGCCCAGAGGTTTTGAAGAAGAGTCTGTATCGGAAAGTGTTCCAGTGAGCGGGCAACGATATCCGGATGGCTTTGGTCAAGCAGGTTTAATAATGAGATGAGATGATGAGGGTCTGCAAAGTAGGGATGGTGACTGACCAAGTCTTGAATAAGATCATTCAGCTGCTTTGTTTTATAGAGATTGTTTTTATTGCAGTCGATAAGCAGCTTGATCACTTCTTCTGCTTTTTCCGGATTGGATTTATAGGCAAACTCGGCTAAGCGGAAGGCAATGGCTTTTTCCTCGGGCGTGTTTTTAGGGAGGTTTTTTGCCAGATGGATCAGCCATTCAGTGTCAGTCACCAGTTTACTGGCATTTTCGATGTCTTTTCTTTTCAACAGCTGTCTGTATAGCTCAAAGGCTTTCTGTCGTTCAACGACAATCAGCCTGTGTGCGACACTCTCAAGCCATAGCCATTGCTCATCATCTGCTTCTGCAGCTTCCCTGGCATAGAAAGCTTCAGGGATAGCCTGCAGGGCGATCATGCAGTCACTTTCATGCTTAAATCTTTCCTGATCCCGGACAAAGCGGAGCAGGATCCGGCAGGCGGCCTCGTCACCTCTTGCCGCTTCTATGCAACGTTTTTCCATTAATCTTGGCACCATCCTTACTGGCTGGGCTAAAGCCTGGTCTTCTGAGATGATGTCACTGAGCACTCTACTGAAGGCATCGGGTACAATGAGTACACCCTCTTCTTTTTTGAGTGCTTCTATATGCTGGTGGTGAAGTGCAGGTGACACTTCATCTGGCGTATTGCCTGATTGAGATTGACCTGGTATTGAAGCATCTTGAGTGTGCATCTGATTCAGTCGCTCATAGGTGACCTGATCGTGATCTTCTATTCTGGTTGCCGGTTTTCCAGGGAGCAGACCGGGTATCTCGATTTTGCATGCGATAAATTCAAACGGCCAGCCTATTTGCAGTCCTGTTCCACCTTCGTAGGGAACCAGGCGTGTTTCTTTGGCTGTTAGCGCTTTTTTTACCAACCACCCAGTCAGGCTTCCACCTGAAACTCTGATACCGTGTTTCAAATCTTTTATCCTGACTTCGCCGTGCTGCATAAAAGCGAAGATATCGAGATGAACAGGTTTTGAGAAGAGAGGAGCTAATAGCCAACCAATGTAGGGGATGTTTCGAATGGTTTTGGGGTGAATGATCAGTGAGCTGTTGAAGGTTCCATTATGAGTATCATCGAAGTGCTGAATGTTGACTTTCTTAACCTCCAGCAGGGCAGGCCGGGCTGACTCGTTGACAAGCTTTAACGCATCGAAAGCAAGTATGGATGTTTGTTTTGGTGAAGCTTTAAGCAGGTCGAGAGGTTTGCAAAAGCGGACGCCTTTCATGGTCAGCTTTCCTCTCTCATAACCTACTATGCAGTCTGATTCTTTTGAAGGGTCAGGTACTGCCGTCAGCTCTTCATAAGAGTCCAGATTTTCATATCGGACTTCAACTCTTTCAGCGGAAAGTTGCACCGCTGTTCGATCCTCGGAAGAGGAAATGAATGAGTTTTTCAATATCTGGGAGATGCTGATATCGGTGCCGACTGAGATAGTCGTGTTCTCGAGTCTGATTTGCAACGTCAGTGGAGGTTTATCTTTAACCGGAATTTCAACCGTACAGGAAAGATCCCCTACTTCAAAATGGTTTTTTGTGGCTTGTCCATTGATTAAATAGCTCTCTGATGCCTGGACGACTCTTTTCGAGTCGAAGTTCAGCGCTGTAATTCTAACGGGCAGATCATCGCCATTCTTTATGAGTATCTCATTAAAGTTGAATGGAGTTTGCTCTCCGTCGACAATGACCGCCGTATAACTGCACAGCAAGTCATATAATAAAGAGCGCCACTGGCGTCTTTCATCCTCACGGCTGATCTCTATACCAGCCTGATGATTGACGAAATTATCAAGCTTTGATGCGACTTTCTCGAAACCTGCACCAGGAAGGTTCGCCAGTGCTCCGACAGCTCTGCCTGGAAGATCTTTCAGTAAACCAAGGTAACCGGTCTGCTTTTCCGCTTCTTCAGGTTCAAAATCCTTAGTAGGAGGAAGTGTCGAGTTTTTCTTGCCGATGTAACTTTTGTACCATCGCCGGAAGAACCAGGGGCGTCTTTCAGCTTTTCGCTCATTAATCTGAGGGGATTGAGGTGCCCGTTGATCAGATGATTCGTGGCTCAATTGACTCCTGGTGCTTGTCTCACTGATTTGTCTGCCCAGATGGTCCTGTCCAGTGAGTGGAGAAGGGGGCGGATTACGATCGCCAGAAGATCTGGAGGAAGGGGGCGAGTTGTTGCTGCCAGGTGTAAGAGGTGATGACATGTCGCTGCAGTCCGTTATGAGCTTTCGGGTTCATCAGCATTTCAGTATTTATTAACACAGCTTAGCTGATAGCAATAGAGCTTGGCAGCTTGGTTGAGGCGGTAGGAGAAATTGTGTTTTTGCGCTGCTAAAAAGTGTCGAATGAATGGCAGACTGTCAAAGGAAATGGCTGGCATTTTGCAGCGTGACGAAAATTGACTTAAAAAAAAATTCTTATGCTTCAAAATTCTTGATTGCAGATGGACAGCAATCTTTAAGAAGTCAATACTTAGCTCGCTCACTAATGTGTCCTAACGGGGGTCTCCCTCGTTGTTAGAGCATTGAATCATGTGCCGCCCCCTAAGGGGCGGCACAGTTCGTTGTGGGGAAAGAAATTTCCAAGTCCGGGTCGATCTGATTGAACTCAACGCTTCCTCACAGGCTTTTTACGTGCAGTTTTCTTTGTGCTTTTCTTTACAGGCGATGTCTTTACAGGCGATGTCTTTTCAGGAAATGCTGCTTGGCGCACATCTTCGAAGGTTGTGGCAAAGTGAATGGTCATATCTTCTCGAATATAATCCGGCAGTTCATCGTAATCTCTTCGGCATTCTTCCGGAATGATCAGGGTATGAATACCTTGTCGTTTGGCGGCTATGACTTTTTCCCTGACCCCGCCAACAGCCAGAACTTTTCCGGTTAGAGTCAGCTCTCCGGTCATGGCTAGAGAGGCGGGCTTTTTGCTCGTGGCAAGAGATAATAGTGCGGTTGCCATGGTAATCCCGGCTGAAGGACCGTCTTTGGGAGTTGCGCCTTCAGGCACATGAAGATGGATAAAGGCTTTTTCAAAATAGGCTTCCGGAATGCCTAATTTTTCAGCCTGGCTTGAAACAAAGCTATAAGCTATTTCAGCAGACTCCTTCATGACATCCCCCAACTTACCGGTCAGTTTGAAGCCAGCTCGCTGATGATGAATAAGGCTGGCTTCTACTGGCAGGGTTGCGCCTCCCATGGCAGTCCAGGCCAGACCTGTCACTACACCAATGCCTTCAATGCGCTTCTCTTTTCTGAAGTAAGGTGCACCCAGATAGTCAGATAGATTCCTGGTAGTCACACTGAGACTCTTACCGGTGCCTTCAAGCAGTTGAACAACGACTTTGCGAATAATTTTATGAAGCAGTTTTTCAAGGTTTCTCACGCCAGCTTCCCTGGCATAGCCCTCAATGACTGCCTTAAGAGTGAGGTCGGAGAGCCTGATCTGGCTCTTTTTTAAACCCGACTGTTTCAACAGTTTTGGCCACAGGTGATTTTTGGCGATAGCCATTTTTTCTTCTGTGATATAGCCTGAAAGTCTTATGACATCCATTCGATCCAGAAGAGGGCCGGGAATCGTGTCCAATTGATTGGCAGTACTGATAAACAGCACTTTTGAAAGATCGATTCTCATGTCCAGATAGTGATCGAGAAACTCACTGTTTTGTTCCGGGTCGAGCACTTCCAGCATTGCGGATGCGGGGTCTCCACGATAAGAGGCACCGATTTTGTCAATTTCATCCAGCATGATAACGGGATTGGCAACATCGACTTCCTTAAGGGCCTGAACCAGTTTGCCCGGCAGTGCACCGATATAGGTCCGGCGATGACCTTTAATTTCTGCTTCATCCCTCATGCCGCCCAGGCTGAAACGATAAAACTTTCTGCCTAAAGCACGGGCGACGGATCGTCCTATGGACGTCTTACCAACGCCGGGAGGGCCTGCCAGTAACATGATAGTGCCTGATATTTCCTGTTTGTAAGCACCAACAGCCAGAAACTCGATGATTCGGTCTTTGACGTCTTCAAGTCCATCATGATCTGCATTTAAAATTTTTCTGGCATGGGCAAGATCAAATATGTCTTCGGAGTATTTGCCCCAGGGGACCGAGGTAGCCCAGTCAAGATAGTTCCGGCAGATGGCATATTCAGGGGAGCCCACTTCGAGAATCGAGAGCTTTTTCATCTCGTCATTGATCTTTTTAAGGGGCGTTTCCGGAATAGCCAGCTCGGCAATCCGTTTTTCAAATGCCTCAATTTCAGCCGTTCTGTCGTCTTTCGAAATGCCAAGCTCTTTCTGAATGACTTTCAGCTGTTCTTTTAGAAAAAATTCACGTTGATGCTTGCTGATCTTGCGGTTCACCTCAGCGTTAATCTCACCCTGAAGGCGGGCCACTTCCTGTTCCTTGCGGATGAGAATCAATACTTTCTCCATTCGACGCTGAACAGAGAATGTTTCAAGGACTTCCTGCAACTCCTTACCCGGCGCAGTGGTGATGGCGGCTGCAAAGTCCGCCAGTGGGGACGGGTCTTTTGGACTGAATCGATTGAGGTAATTTTTCAGTTCTTCGCTGTAGAGGGGGTTCAGCGGGATTAATTCTTTGATGGCCTGAATCAGTGCCAGTGCGTAGGCTTTGATTTCATCGGTGTCATCTTCGATATTGTCAGGGTACTCTACCTGAACCAGGTAGGGTGGGCGTTTTCGAAGCCATTGCTTGATACGAAAGCGCTGCATGCCCAGAGCGATGAACTGGATCTGGTCGCCTTCCGGAAGGATATTATGAATTCTTACGGTGCAGCCCACCTGCGGGAAATCTCCCGGACTGACTACATGGCCAGCTCCTGTCATGCCAGCAACATAACTAAGTCCCACTACTTTATGTGGGCTCTGGGCGACCCGATGAAGTGTTTCTTCCCACTCCTGACTACTGAATACCAGAGGTTGAACCTGTGCCGGGAAAAACGGCCGGTTTGAGACAGGGATGAGGTAAAGCTTGTCAGGCAGAGCGTGTTCCGGGAGCACCAGTCCGGTACCCATATCCTCTACCTGTTCATCAGCTGAAATAACTTCGGGTTCCTGATTGTCCTGATCTGTCATAGTCTTTTCGGATAACGTCTCGGAATGAATAGTAAGCGGATAATGACTATCTGGAGTCATCTCCAGTGATTTCAATAGGCGATGTAATTAAGTATGGTTGAGTAAAATCTGCGTGCCACTCAACTGACGCGATCAAGGGAGTTAATAATATGAAAAGTTTTCAGGAAGTTTTGGGTTTCTGGTTTGAAGGTGAACCCCTTGGCGATGTGCAAATGTCCCGCTGGTGGAAGAAAAGTGAGGCTCAGGATCAGCAGATCCGCAATCAATTTGCTGGCTTGCCGGAGGCGGTAGAGTCCGGAGAGTGCGACGAGTGGCTGGAATCCGCTGAAGGGCGGTTGGCAGCGATTATTGCGCTGGATCAGTTTCCCCGGAATATGTTCCGGGGCGATCCCAGATCCTTTCAGTACGATCATACTGCTCTGACGATTTCCAGAGAGGGTGTAGAGCTGGGTCAGCTGGATCAGCTGACAGAGCTGCAACAGGCTTTTTTTGTCATGCCTTTCATGCACAGTGAGTCGCTTGAAGATCAGGAGCAATGTGTGAGGCTGTTTGAGAGCATTCTTGGCGGGGCTGGAGATGGCTATCAACAATACCTCGCAGGTTCACTGGATTTTGCTGTCAGACATCGTGATATTGTTGCCAGATTTGGACGCTTTCCTCATCGCAACAGCCTGCTGGAACGTGAGAGTACCGATGAAGAATTGAGCTTTCTTCAGCAGCCTGGATCATCTTTCTGAGCTTTTTTCGCCATGTCCGTGGTAAAAATGGGAATAAAGTATCAGCTGCTGTAATATGTCGCGACAAACAATAATAATACCCAAAGGATACTTATGAAAAAGTTGTTTATTGTCGCATTTGGGATGGCCCTCTGGCAGTCAGCTCAGGCTCTTTCGATGAAGGGTGTGGAGATCCCTGATGTTGTGAAGTCAGACGACACTGTTTTGCAACTTCAGGGTGCAGCAGTTCGAACATGGTATTTGGTGGTAGACGGTTACATTGGTGCACTCTATCTTGAAAACCCCACCACTGACGTATCCCGCATACTCTCTGAAGAAAGTTATCAGAGAATGAGCTTCACCATTCTGTTATCGAAAATGAGTGCGAGACGTATGGCCAATGCCTTTTACGAAGCGATTCAGATTAATACATCTGAGGAAGAGCAGAAGGAGCTGGAAAAAGGTATCGCTCAGTTTATGGGCATGATTGATGGCACTCTGAGCAAAGGAGAATCTGGAACCTTTGAATACATCCCTGGTAAGGGAGCCAGAGTCATTATTGCCGGGGAGGAAAAGGGGATCATACCCGGCAAGAAACTATTCAACGCAATACTTAAGGTTTGGATTGGTGAAACCCCGCCCAACCAGAAGTTTAAGGAAGGTATTCTGGGTTTGAATGCCAAGGGGTAGAGCTTTTCACTAGATAGTGCTTTTCACAAGATAGTGCTTTTCACAATAGGGTGCTTTTGGTTTTGTCTTCGGGGCTGCTCACAAGGCCACTTTCCTCCGCTGCTAAAGTCGAAACTAACCGGTCAGGTATTTATGACCTGAATTCAAGCAATGTTTTTCTCTTCTCAGCCGATGCATGGATAGAGGTGTCGTCGATCAGCCAAGAGGAGAAACTGATGAGTAAGTCTATAGAAAAAGCCGTTCTCACCATGACTGAATCGACCCAGGGGGAATATGTTATCCGGGTAACCCAGGGTGGCACGATTCTCTTTGGGGATGTCATTCTCCGCCTGCCTGCGGGTTTGGGAGAGTCGCTAAAAAGTGATCTGGCTTCAGTCATGGCCAATGCTGTCCTGAGGCACATCAGTAGTGCTGACAAAGAAGCTATCCGCGAAGTTGAAGGCCTCTTCCTCGAGTGGGGATGCTTTGATATTGCGGATGATAGCTGCATCTAACTGAATTAATATTCCCCCCAAACATCTTGCCTTCTCAGGTTAGAGGTGCCTGTCACAGAAGTGCAATCACGAGTCAAATGTTCAGGGTGGTATTTTTTGTCCTCTCTTGCAGTAGAATGTTTGAGAGTCGGTCAGTTCTGTCGGATACTGGCTGTATTGTATCGCTGTTCTGCCGTAATCGTTTCAGTGCGATGAAGTGCAGACGAAGTGCAGATGTATTGTACAATGGAGCTTTTTGCCGTATGTGCATTTAGCATCAACAAAAACAAGAGATTACCATGTCTGATCAAGTTAGTATTGTCATCGTTTCAGCTTCACGTACTCCCATGGGAGGTTTCCAGGGGAGCCTTTCAGACGTCTCAGCGCCTGAACTGGGCGCTGTTGCTATCCGTTCTGCCCTTGAGAAAAGTGGCCTTTCTCCCTCCGATATCTCTGAAGTTCTGATGGGCTGTGTGTTGCCTGCAGGCTGTCGTCAGTCTCCCGCCAGACAGGCAGCCAGAGGAGCAGGTCTGCCGGACTCTACTTGTACGACAACTGTCAATAAAGTGTGTGGCTCAGGCATGAAAACCGTCATGATGGGCGCGGCTCAGCTAAAATTGGGCGAGGCTGACGCCGTGGTTGCAGGCGGTATGGAGAGTATGACGAATGCGCCCTACTTTCTGGAAAAAGCTCGCTCAGGTTTGAGATTAGGGCACGGAGAGATTAAAGATCACATGTTCACTGACGGGCTGGAAGATGCCTATGAAGGCCAGGCCATGGGCGTTTTTGCCGAGCAAACCGCCAAACGATTTGAAGTATCCAGAGAATCGATGGATGACTATGCTCTGGAATCACTGAGAAGAGCCCTGGCTGCCAATGAGGAAGGGGCATTCGCAGATGAAATTGCTCCGGTGGAAACACGTCGTAATGGTGAAGTTACGGTGGATGAACAGCCCGGCAAGGCCCGTCCTGAAAAGATTCGGCAGCTGAGACCCGCGTTCGAGAAGGACGGGTCTGTCACAGCAGCAAACTCCAGCTCTATTTCCGACGGTGCGGCGGCCCTCGTTTTGATGCGTGAAGAAGATGCTTTGGCCAAAGGTTTGGCACCTATTGCACGCATCAAAGGCTATCAGAGCCATGCCCAGTTACCGGCGGAGTTTACTATTGCCCCCATTGCTGCTATCAGTAAATTGCTGGAAAAGGTGGATTGGCAGGCAGAAGATGTAGACTTGTTTGAAATCAATGAAGCTTTTGCGGTTGTCACCATGGCGTGCATGCAAGAGCTGGGTCTGGATCACAGCAAGGTCAACGTCTACGGTGGCGCCTGTGCGCTGGGCCATCCACTGGGAGCCAGTGGCGCCCGAATTATTGTGACGCTTCTAAATGCCCTGAAAAAGAAGGGGGGCAGCAAAGGTGTTGCATCCCTCTGTATTGGTGGTGGTGAAGCTACTGCTATCGCACTTGAGCTTATTTAATGTGTCTTGAGCTCAGGATTTTTGACGACTTGGTCGTTTATTAATCGCCACAAGCAAAAGGAGTCTGTAATGGTTTTCTGAAGTCCGGCAGGCTCCTGAGGCTTACAAACAATAAGAGGCCGTTAATGAACTTTACCCTGACAGAAGATCAAATCGCTTTCCGTGATCTTGCCGCCCAGTTTTCCCGGCAAGAGCTGTTACCCCATGCGGCTGACTGGGATAGAGATAGCACTTTTCCCGTTGAGACCCTCAGAAGAGCTGGCAAACTGGGATTTTTATCCCTGTATGCACCTGAATCAATGGGGGGGATGGGGTTATCACGGCTCGACTCAAGTCTGGTTTTCGAACAGCTTGCAATGGGATGTACGTCAACCACGGCTTATATGACCATCCATAACATGGTCGTCTGGATGGTAGGACTGGCTGCCAGCGATGAGGTGCTGTCCGAGTGGAGTGAGGCTCTGGTGACGGGTGAAAAACTGGCTTCTTATTGCCTGACAGAACCGGGTTCCGGGAGTGATGCTGCTTCTCTGAAAACCCGTGCCGTCAGGGAAGGAGACGAGTATATCCTTTCCGGTTCGAAAATGTTTATTTCAGGTGCGGGCAGCACCAGTCTGCTGTTGGTCATGGCCCGAACGGGGCAAGAGGGTCCAAAAGGTATCTCTGCTTTTGCGGTTCCTGCCGACAGTGAAGGAATTACTTATGGTCGTAACGAAAAGAAAATGGGTTGGAAAAGTCAGCCAACCCGGCTGGTAAGTTTTGACAATGTCAGGATTCCCGCCAGCTCTCTTCTGGGTATGGAGGGAGAAGGCTTCACTCTTGCTATGAAAGGTCTGGATGGTGGTCGAATTAACATAGCCACCTGCTCTGTCGGTACTGCTCAGCAGGCGCTGAATACTGCTAGAGAATACCTTAGGGAGCGTAAGCAATTTGGAAAAGCTCTGGCCGAGTTCCAGGCCTTGCAGTTCCGGCTGGCCGATATGGCCACAGAGTTGACGGCAGCCAGACAGATGGTCAGGCTCGCGGCTTTCAAGCTGGATCAAAAAGACCCTGAAGCCACTGCCTATTGTGCCATGGCGAAACGTTTTGCCACGGATGTTGGTTTTAAAATCTGTGATGAGGCGCTGCAACTCCATGGGGGTTATGGTTACATCAATGAGTATCCTCTTGAGCGGCATGTCAGAGATACCCGGGTGCACCAGATTCTGGAAGGGACCAATGAGATAATGAGACTGATCATTGCCCGTAGAATTCTGGCTGATGAATACGCAGGACTGGAATGAACTATGTCTGATCTTTTGAAGCTTTCTCTCGAAGGCCATATCGCCACCATCCAACTGAATAACCCGCCGGCCAACACCTGGACACTGGAAAGTCTGAAGCTCCTTCAAGAGATGGTTGAAGACTTGAATGAAAATCCGAGGGTCACCGCCCTGATTATTTTCTCTGAAGAAGAAAGATTTTTCAGTGCCGGAGCCGATCTTAAGCTGTTTGCCGATGTTTCGCCTGAGCAGGCCCGGCCCATGGCGGAAGCATTTGGCATGGCTTTTGAAACACTGACAGAATTTAAGGGCATCTCTATTGCAGCAATCAATGGGTTTGCCCTGGGGGGTGGGCTTGAAGTGGCGCTGGCCTGTGATCTGAGAGTGGCTGAAAGACAGGCCTTGTTGGGGCTGCCAGAAGCATCAGTGGGTCTGCTGCCTTGTGCAGGTGGTACTCAAAATTTAATGTGGCTGGTGGGCGAAGCCTGGACCAAGCGGATAATATTGCTGGGTGAGAAATTGGACGCAGAGAAAGCCTGTCAGATTGGTCTGGTGGAAGAAGTCGTAGAGCAGGGGCAGGCCTGTTCAATGGCTCGGGAGCTTGCTGAAAAGGTCAGTCAGCAAAGCCCTGATTCTGTTGTCGCCAGTAAAAAGCTGATTCAAATGAATCGGCTTTCCTCAAGCAATAGGTACGCTGTTGAGCGAGATCTGTTCCTGAAGTTGTTTAAAGGTCAGAATCAAAATGAAGGTGTTAAGGCTTTTCTGGAAAAGCGCTCACCTGATTGGCGCTACGAGTAAAGCCAAACCCGGCTTGGCCGGGTTGCTATTTGAGTGTCAGTCGTTGCGAAACAGTGTTTGTACCAGGTGGAAGCCGAATTGAGTTCTGACCGGACCATGAACCTTAAGAACTTCTTTTCGAAACACCACCTGGTCAAAGGCTTTTACCATTTGTCCCTGACGAAATTCTCCAAGGTCTCCTCCCTTCTTGCCAGAGGGGCAATGGGAGTGTTTTTTGGCCAGCTGGCCAAAGTCAGCCCCTTTGTCCAGCTGTTTTTTGAGCTTTTCTGCTTCTTCCTGCGTTTTAACCAGGATGTGTCTGGCACCGGCAGTCGCCATAAGATTACTCTTGAGTGGTTGAATTTTGGTTAGTGGCCGTTTTGCAAGTGTCACTTTGAGCGTCACTTTGAGCGGGTTGTCCGGTCACTACCAGTTTGAGTTGCCCCACAAAGACTCGTTCGTTCTTTTTCTGGCGAGTCAGTTGTCTCTGATACAGAAGAATTTCGGCGTTGACAGCTTCTTTCAGTTTGACTTTGCCGGCAGGTTTGCCATTCAGGTCGACGCGGTTTCTGCCTTCCTTGATCGATGATAGGTAGCGATCCTGCTGAGTAAAGAGTTTCAGGGCTTTTTTGATGGTGCTGGCCGGAAATTCACCGGTCTGATTCATTTCATTATGGATGCCGACTTTAAGGGGGCGCGGTGAAGCCACCCGAAAGGCTTCAGGCCAGCGTTCCCTGATCAGGCGGAGTGCTTCAGAACTGGATATTTCATCTCTATCGTTAGCTGAAGTCTGTTCATCAGAAGAAGAAAGGTTACTGCATTGAGTATCTGCCCTTGAAATAGTCAGATCTTCTCTTTCTGCATTGTGCATATTGTGCTCATGACTGATTACTTGGGATGTTTGTTCTGTGCAATTGTACTGCATTGTGGACTTCTAATGATATGTTTTGAAACCGAACACTTGTGTCGTTTATTAATGAATATCAAGGGCTTTAGATTTCAATACACCAAAGCTGATCATTTCAAGAGCCTTTTCGTGTGTCGATCTCAAGTAGACTGGAGGGGCGACGTCGGCTTCATAGGCTTGTATCCACCTCTGTGCACACAGACACCATTGGTCGCCTTCTTTGAGTCCGGGAAAACGGTAGGCCTGATTGGGGGTAATCAGGTCGTTACCCTGTTCGAGGGAAAACTCCAGGAAATCCTTAGTGACTCTGGCGCAGACAACGTGCTGTCCAATGTCATTCTTGTCAGTATGGCAATACCCATCCCGGTAGATTCCGGTAACAGGATCAAGGCAACAGGGTTGAAGAGGTTCCCCGAGAACATTTTTTTGATCAGAAGCCGATGTGCTCATGCCGTTTTCCGCAGACAGTCCTGAGGTGAGAGTTAACAGCAGGTTGCTTCGGCAGTCAATGAAGAATTTTCAGTAATACCAATCGTGCTTTCTAACTCCCGTGATGAGCATGGAGATTTGAGCCTTAAGACAAGGCGGCGTGAGGAGTCATAGCCTTAGCTATGGCGACGATCGCCAACGCAGGATTAAGGCTCAAATCTTCAGCGCAATAGGGAGTTAGAAAGTTCGATTGGTATAAGATCCTGACGGTAAAGAGAGGAGTATCAGGACCTTGATTCTTATTGCTGTTTGTAGACACAGTCGTTTACTTTGTTTTAAGGCATCACTGCTTGTATCAAGGTCTGATAGAGGTGTGGTTTTTTGCCTGTTTGAGAGTCATTTGCAGGGCCTGTTCTCTTGGCAGGACTTTATAAATACTTCTCAGATATTCGGCTTCAAGCGCTAAAGAGTCTTTAGCGTTTAAAGAACCTTCTGTCTTGACAGTTTCTTCTAATCTGAGGCTGTTGATTTCTTGATGTTTTTCTTTCAGCTGCACATTGGCTCTGAGGTATTTCAGATAAGCTTCCATGTGACTTTGTTCAGGTTTGCTCATTCTTGTTCCAAATCGCCTTGGTCGAAAAGTGCGTGTTTAGCTAAAAAGTGATCTGTTCGAGCTAAACGTACTTTCAACATTAAAAATAATGAATCCTGTTCACCTGTTGTCCTGACATCTTGCTTCGGACGGGCTGCTCTTTGTCGGAAGGTAGCATGCATAGTGCGTGCCAATGATAGGGGGGATGGGTATTAATACCTATTCTGGTGCGTTTCCTTTACGTGGGGTGAGTGCTTAAGTGGCTTTTTTTGAGTTGTTCTTCGTAGTGCTACGTTACGATTGGGATCGCGGGTTACACATTGTTCCGGGGTGAATCCCGTCGGCGAGTGCTTTTTCTCATTGGTTTGACAGATTTTTGTCACTCGAAGCTCAGGGGTAACCACCCATTAATGAAATCTGCTCTTTGTCGGCCAGCCAGGCCTCCTCTTTGCCTGATCGTTTGTAGCGCTCTTTAGTCTTCATATAGCTACCAATTTTGTTTCCCCAGACATTCTCTGTCTCCAGAGCGCAGCTGAAAACGAGGATATTATGCATAGATGGGTTGTCATGCTGATTGGGTTCACGCTTTATGCCAAGGCCGATAATACTGCTTATATCAACTGGATTGCCGGTTTACCAGAACAGGGTATTCCTGTGGAGGACCCGGACTGGCAGCGCCTGGTTGCCAGTCCTTCTTCTGCAGCACTTCAACAAATAGTTCGTCGGTACGCTTTGTATGTTGATAGAGGGCGTCTTGATAAAAGATTGTTTCAGCCAGGCTGGCAGATAGATGACCAGCCACGTAAAGAAAAAGATCAATCGCAACGCTATTCCATTGATGACCTTAAGGGTCTTGAGCCTGACCTTCCCCAATATCGTGCTTTGATCAACAGTCTGAAAAAACTCAAGAACTGGAGCCTGGTGGCTGCTCAGGAATTTCCGGATGATCTGATTTTCTTCAAAGACGATCGGCACTCTGCTGTTGCCCGCCTGAATCAGTGGTTGATGGATCTGGACCTTGCAGAGCATTTGGAAGGAAGTGTTTACACTCAAGCGCATAAGGATGTCCTGACGCAAGTACAGCTTCAGTTTGATCTGATGCCGGATGGCAGGCTGGGGGTCATGACGCGTCAGGCATTGTTAGCCATAACTCACGAAAGAATCAGAACGCTTAAGGCTAATCTTGAGCGTCTTCGCTGGTTGCCATCGACACTGCCATACCCTCACATTCGTGTGGATATTGCGGGTTTCAATGTTGCCTGGGTCAAGAATAAAACCAATCAGAAGATTCATAAGGCGATCGTTGGAATGCGTCATAAGCAGACGCCGGTTTTCAATGATCAGGTCGAAAGTGTGACATTCAATCCCGTCTGGAAAGTTCCTCATTCTATAGCCGCCCATTCGATGTTAAGGGCTGAAAGGAAAGAACCGGGATTTTTAAAGCGTGAAGGTTTCGTCGTCTATGAAAGCTGGGAGGACCGGGCACCTGCTGTTGCTATCGATAAAGTCAATTGGCGATCCTTGACGCCCGGAACATTTCGTTACCGGCTTGAGCAGCAACCCGGTGAGAAAAACCGATTAGGGCGCTTTAAGCTGGATCTGCCGAATCCGTTCGGTGTCTATCTCCACGATACGGATAAGCCTGAGCTGTTTGCAGAGGAAAGGAGGATGTTTAGTTCAGGCTGTACCCGGGTTGAAGGGATTGCCGATTTGATCCAAACCATCTTTCATCAGCAATCTATGGCGTGGGTGCACAAAACCACCCCTGGAGAGCTGACGTACAAAAGAATGCTTTTCCAGCCTGTGCCTATCTATTTTGTTTACTTTACAGCCTGGCCCGATGAATCGGGCAGAGTCCGGTTCAGAGAAGATATCTATCAGCAGGACGCTGCCATGACCAGCTGGTTTTGAACATCTGGCAGAGAGACACTATAAGTAGTTGACGGAGTAGGGCGTTTTGTGGAAAATGCGCTGCATCCAGACGAGACGTCTGTTTTTTTGGTGGGCCCTGTCGGTCCCCTCGCAATGATCAGCTGTGAACCCCGCCAGGCCCGGAAGGGAGCAACGGTAGCAGTGACATCATGTGCCGGGGTGTGGCTGGTGGGGTTTGCCTCCATCTGTATTGCCCTGTCCTTGAAATATCCTTATCAGATCCCTGTGAATCGTGCATTCTTTCGCTTTCTTGGTTAGCATAGAGTCCTCAGTTTCAGTTACCGGTATTTAAGCTTTTCAATGAGCTATCAGGTTCTTGCACGCAAATGGCGACCCCGTTCTTTTAAAGAGCTGGTGGGCCAGACTCACGTATTACAGGCTCTGGTCAATGCGTTGGACCAGGATCGGCTGCATCATGCTTATCTGTTCACGGGCACACGAGGCGTGGGTAAGACAACGATTGCCAGAATTCTTGCCAAGTGCCTTAACTGTGAAACAGGTGTCAGCTCTACTCCCTGTGGGCAGTGCGCTGCCTGTTGCGAAATTGATGAAGGTCGTTTTGTTGATCTTATTGAAGTGGATGCTGCTTCCAGAACCAAGGTGGAAGATACCAGGGAGCTGCTTGATAATGTCCAGTACGCTCCTACCAGAGGGCGTTATAAGGTTTATCTGATTGACGAAGTGCACATGCTCTCGGTGCACAGTTTTAATGCGTTGCTAAAAACCCTGGAAGAACCACCTCCCCATGTAAAGTTCCTGTTGGCTACCACTGATCCTCAGAAGTTACCGGTCACCATTCTGTCGCGATGTTTACAGTTTGGGCTGAAAAATATGACGCCGGAAAGGATTGTCGGTCACCTGGAAAATATTCTCGGCCAGGAAGCTATCCCTTTTGAAGGTCCGGCCCTCTGGCAGCTGGCCAGAGCAGCCGATGGCAGTATGAGGGACTCTCTGAGCCTGACCGATCAGGCCATCGCATTCGGTAATGGTCAGGTAACCGAGCAGGAAGTCAGTGCCATGCTCGGTACCATTGATCAGGGCCAGGTCATGAAGATGGTCAGGGCACTTTCTTCGGGTGGGGCTCCTGAAGTCCTGGCCGCTGTTGCCAGCCTGGCTGAACATGCACCGGACTATGGGGCAGTGCTGGACGATATGCTTTCCATGCTGCATCGGATTGCCATTGCCCAGGCAGTTCCAGAGGCAGTGGACAATAGTCAGGGTGATCGTGAGCAGGTTCTGGAGCTGGCGGGTAATATGCTGGCTGAAAACGTTCAGCTCTATTATCAGGTCGGTCTGGTCGGGAAAAAAGATCTTCCGCTGGCGCCGGATCCACGGGGCGGCTTCGAAATGGCTCTCTTGAGAATGCTGGCATTCAGACCTGAGCCTGTTGCCATTCAGGTGCCACAAAGTGCCCGGCGTGAAGTGGAGGCTCAGTCAACAGAGGCTTCAGAACCTGTTGTATCATCTCCTGATCCGGAACCTGAGCCTGCTGCTGTATTGCAGTCCGAAAATCAGCAGCAGAGGGATACTGAAACAAGCGAGCCTGAAAGTTCTCTGTCATCGCCTGTGACTGAAGAATATCAACCTCAGGCCTCAGCTGAGCGGCCTGTTACCGCTATTACAGAAAATTTCTTGCCGGAAGATTTTTCTCCTTCAACGCCATCCAGTCTGGAGCCAGCTCAGGTATGCGGGCCTGATCAAAATGTCGATGAAGAAGTTCCGCCAACGGTTGAAGCTTCTCAGAAACAGCAAGTGGAGGAGGATGGAGTTCCGCCATCGGTATCCACTTATGAAGCTTATGCATCTGAGCAGGCATCAAGAGAGACGGTCGCTCAGCCAGAGCCAGAGTCAGCACAGGTGATAGAAGAACCTGTTCAGAGTTCTGCTCCTGAAGAAAGAATTTCTTTTGCTGATCTGAATGTTCAGTCCTGGGTGCCTGTTTTTAGAAGTCTTCCTCTGGGTGGTGTGACCCGAACGATAGCCTCTCACTGTGAGTATGTCAGTCATTCAGCAGGTAGAGTCGATCTGCGACTGGATAGTGGCAGAAGTACTTTGTACAACGACATGCATCGGCAAAGGGTTGAGAAAGCGCTGAGCGACTATTTTGATCAGCCGCTCAGGGTTCGGGTGGAAATTGGTCAGGTTCAGGCAGAAACGCCTGCCGCCTGGCGAGAGCGCAAAATGGCTGAACGAATGGCTGATGCTCGCTCCAGTATTTTTAATGATCAGCATGTGCAAAGTCTGATTGATAAATTTTCTGCTGTCGTCATCGAAGACAGTATTCAGCCAGTTGGCAATGTCGTTAAGTGATGAATAGCCGGGTATTTCAATCATCCGGCGGTTGTATTTGTGTTTAGTTCGTCGCTTTTAATAAGCCAAAAGATAACGTAAAGGAGTTTTTATGTTTAAGGGCGGTATGGGTAACCTGATGAAGCAGGCCCAGAAAATGCAGGAAGACATGCAGCGTATCCAGGAAGAGCTGGCTAACGCTGAAGTGACTGGTGAGTCTGGTGCCGGTCTGGTGAAAGTGATTATGAACGGTCGTCATGATGTCAAGGATGTCCAAATCGATCCAAGCCTGATGCAAGAAGACAAGGAAATGCTGGAAGATTTGCTGGCGGCAGCAGTGAATGATGCGGTACGTAAAGTGGAAGAAAACAGCAAGGATAAAATGAGTGGTCTGACCGCTGGTATGGGTCTGCCGCCTGGCTTCAAGATGCCTTTTTAAGCGTCATTTTCTTGCTCGTTCAAAACACCTTTGGACAGTCATTGGCTACCAGGGTCTACTTAAGGTGAGTGGGCCCTGACCGGAATTTGAGTGCATTTATGTTCAGTCCTCTGATCAAGGAATTGATAGAATCCCTGCGTTGTTTGCCCGGGGTGGGGCCCAGGTCATCCCAAAGAATGGCGTTGCATCTATTGGAAAAAGACCGGGAGGGTGCACTTCGGCTGGCTAAAGCTCTCACCGAAGCAGCAGAAGGGGTTGGGCGCTGCAAGTCTTGCAGAACATTATGTGAGAGTGAATTGTGTGATATTTGCAGTCATCCGGGTCGCGAGAAATCAACACTTTGTGTGGTAGAAAGCCCTTCTGATGTAATGGCCCTGGAACAGGCCGGTGGCTATTCCGGACGCTATTTTGTTCTTATGGGGCACCTTTCACCGATCGATGGAGTTGGTCCTGACGAAATCGGTGTGACCGACTTGCTGGAGCGAGTGTCCGATTTTCAGGTTAAAGAAGTCATTTTGGCAACTAACCCGACGGTTGAGGGTGAAGCCACGGCTCACTTTATTGCAGAAGAGCTCAAAAATATGGGCGTTGAAGCCAGCCGGATAGCACATGGTGTGCCGTTGGGTGGTGAGCTGGAATACGTTGACGGCGGCACTCTGGCCCACGCATTGGCAGGCCGACGAAAGCTTGAACTATAAAGCAGCAGAGGCCAGGAGATGTCCTGGTTTACTTAGGACAAAAGTACTGAATTCGATTTACAAGGCCCGTGGTTTTCGCTTCACCTGTTCGTATTCGGGTGTACTGGTCCGTCGTCATCCAGTCAATGGTTTTCTGTGTGCCTGGTAAAGAATCCGGAAAATAAGTGTTGATATAGAGGGTGAAGCCGCCATTATCTGTACCAAAAGCGGTTTGCCAGCTTGTGTCACTATCGAGCTGCACTCGATAAAAGCAATTTCTGCTGAAGCTGCTGGCCTGAAGCTTTCTGCCTCTGGCTTCATGAATCACTTTTTTAGTTGAATCCGAATCAGGAAACTCTTTCCATTCAATATTTTGACACTGGCTCAGTATTGTATGGGTCGGCACTTTGCTGGCTTGTCCATCCGCTTTCTGAACAAGGGTAGTATTTTTTCTGTCCGACTGAATATGGGCTTTCAGTACGGTTTTCTGGTCGCCGAAGTCTTCGGGTATCAGTTCAAGCCGGGTTTTGTTGTAACAGGTGGACAGGTAATTGTAAAAAGCCTGTTCTCCATTGATCCAATGGAAACAGTCAGGATTAAAGCTGCTGTTGCTGTTGAGATCTAATTTCTCTGGAACAGAAGGGCACCATCTGCGAATGGATTCAAAGCCAAGAGGTTTTTCACTGGTGCCGTCACTGCTTTCAACGATCAGAGTGTTTTTTTGTGCGGCAGAAATTTTGAGTATATAAGTCTCGGCATTTTCCAGGCTGCCGTAGGGGGTAAACAAGAGAGCATCTTTATTGACGGCGGCTGCAAAGAACCAGGCTTGATCGAACTCAACCTGATAGTGGCAATGAGGGTTGAAATCCTCCGGGGTGTCTGTTGCTACATCCACCCAAGGAGATTCCAGAGGCATCCAGGCAGCAAAAAATCCAAAAATTGTCGATAAGCCAACAGCCATTGGAATACACCATAACACTATGATGTATCCATTCTAGTTAGTGTTTTAGAAGGCTGCTGACTAAGTGATTACCAGTTGTAGCCAAATGTCACCGAATGAAAATCAATGGATTCATTCATGCTGTGCAGTCCGGCATTGGAGTAATGGAACCAGCCATAGCTGAGTTCAAATTGCTGATTAGCTCCAAATTCAATACCTGCCATGAGCCGGATCTCGAATTGGGAGTGACCGCCCATATTAATAGGTGATCTCTTTTCTTTCTCCAAATCTTGTTCAGACAGGTAGGCGGCACCCACCCCAAGATCTATAAACGGACGCACGCTGGCGTTGGGGAGAAATCCCATTCTTAATACCGGCGAAAAACTAATAGTGGTTACTTTGTCTTTGCCGTCAGGACTGGGATTGTCACTGGCCGAGAGATTACTTTTCCACGAGCTGGCAGCCAATTCAAAATAGCTGCTGAGTACAATGCTATCAGACTGATAAAAGTCCTTTTTCCAGTCCCAGGTGATACCCAGGCGCAGATTGGTGTAATCCGCTGAACGACCTGAAACAAGGTCAAGGTACTGGCCATAGCTAACATTGATACCATCTGGAACAAAGTCCTCTGCGTGAACGCTCTGTGTCTGGATCAGCAGCGACGCTGATAAGCACAGGCTGGCAATAGCACTCTTCATATACTTCCCCTTGATATTATTCTCTTAGTGGTTTCCACGCATTAGCTATCGGCCGATAAAAATGAAACTTTATGAGAGATTTTCAGACAGCTTATTGCCGGGGGGATTTGATGAGAGAAGAGGGCTAAAATCCTTTGCGCATTGGTCACGCAGACTTGTTTGTAATAAAGAGTAGTTCTTCCACAACTGTTCTCAACTGGCTGGACATTTCAAGTGACTAACAGGAATCTCCCACCGATATTAGGTAGAGAAGGGTGTTGAGCAGAGGTGTATACAAAGAGAAGGAGAGCCCTAAATGAATATGGCTCGGGTGGTCAATGCTGCTCTACGCAGCACTGCTATAAGAGGAGGGCAGGGGTTTGGCTTGTTCAGAGATCAGGACAGGCGCTTGTTCTGATGGTCTGAATGTTGAAGTGGGTTTCAGAAATTCTTCGTAAAAGCGCAGACTGCTATCACAGGTAAGCCGGTAGTATTTGAAAAAACTGCCATTGATCTGGGTTTTCTGAAACAGGTAGGAATGCAGTTGTTTGAATAAATGACGGTCAACAGGCTCCGGACTTTTCCAGAATGACTCCAGAGATCCCTGATGGGTAATGCCGTCGATATCATAAAAAGCTCGTCCCATGACCTTGGTAGGCAGGTGGTGCAGAAGGGCGGAGATCCCAACGGTACTGTTAACGGTTACTACGCCGCAGGTGTGATGATATAAATCGGGTAAAGGGATGTCGTGGCAGTAAAGCACTCTGTCCTGGATGCCCAGATTTGTTGCCAGGTCTTCAATAAACTGCCCGTATTCTGTGTAGCCTCTGTCCATCGGGTGGTGTTTGAAGCACAACACCTTGTCTAAATCTGCATGCTTCCAGAAGGAGACTATGACTTCCTGAATAAAAGCTTTCACTGACTCATAAGGAGAGTGAAAAATCATCTGGGAGTCGTCGTGAACTTGCAGCGGAACCAGATAAAATCTCTGATCAAACTCATTATCCAGACGAAATTGCGTTTGCTTGTCATAACTTTTAAACAGCAGTTTTCTGGCAAACCCTCTCAACCAGTAAAAGCCTTCTTTGACCGGATTAGTAGCCCTGTGATGCCTGTACTCAGAAAATTCATCCCTTGAGAAAGAACTGGCCCAATAATAAAAAGCAGCGTAGCGGGTCCTTCGTTTCATGGTGCCGCCGATTGTCTGGCTGGATTTAGCTGAGCATGGCGTTATTCTCTCCAGGCTTTCGCGGCTGAGATCCATCTGGCTCAGTGAATTAACGCCTCCGGACTCCAGTGTAATGGTATCAGGTCGTAAGTAACCTTCTTCGAAGACACAAAATTGAACCCCCAATGCATCACAGACCGGCTTTGCAGTTCTGTGATAATAACGGCAGTCACCAAGGAGAAAAACGGCTTCGATACGATGTTCGGTGAGGTACTGTTCAAGAAAAGCGGCCCAGTCAGCTGGTTTTCCCTTGTAGTGGGTCTGAACATTAGCCCATGAAAAAAACCGGTCGCCGCCATTAAAGTTGATTTTGTGGGTGGTGTAACCCGCTCTGGAAAAGGTGCGTGCCAGCCGCTTGAAAAATGGCCCCAGTGGGCCTTGAAGAAAAAGTACGGCAGATTTGGTCATAGCCTAAATCCGATCCTTGTGTATGACCTTGGTCGCTTATCGGTGGTTGTGTGTTGTGCAAATCCTAGCATAAGCCAGTCTAAAAATATAACTGAATGTAATTGAATTGCCGTAGCAAGCAAACTGGTTTGGGTTTTAATATGGTTGCCTTAAACAATACTAGGTTCTGCATTGGGAAGGCTATACGTATAGTACGTGGTAATGATTAAACTCACCTTAACACTGGGTCCTGAAGTGGTTAAACAATTTAAAGTTGATGCAGCCAGCCAACAGAGCCTGTCCAGGCAGGTAGAAAATTGCCTGAGATCACTGTCAATGTCTTGAGAGCGCGATGAAATAAAGTTAGAGGGAGAGGTTGCAGAGCTGTCAGGAGTGATATGCGAGAACGATTCGATCATTCTCATCATGCTATCTGCCAGCGCAAGAGGCACATAACCATGGTCTGACAACAGGGAAAACGAGTCCCGACTTCCCTGAGGGATGCCCAACTGTTTCAGGCGAATTACCCGGTTCGCCAGGTCCAGTGCGGCCTGTGATGCTCGCTGGATATTTAAAATAATGGAGTCCTGGCGGGTAAAATTCGTCGTCAACTCATCTTCGTACCCGACATACTCTTCTTCG
This sequence comes from Endozoicomonas sp. ALC020, assembly GCF_049275935.1. Lineage (NCBI taxonomy): Bacteria > Pseudomonadati > Pseudomonadota > Gammaproteobacteria > Oceanospirillales > Endozoicomonadaceae > Endozoicomonas > Endozoicomonas sp. ALC020. The sequence continues at coordinate 6,113,694 of NZ_CP184830.1, read as the reverse complement.
ATACGGGCAAGGCACCGTTGAATAATACTGTATTTGTTCAGAATCACATCATCCATTTTTAATCCTGCTCAATAAGTCATTAATAATCTCGCGGCGATCTTCCTGAAGTTGCTGATAGTGTGAAAAAACATGCGTTTCAAACAGGTCGCATGCCATTTCATCTATCCTGGCCATCCAAACACCATGCTGAAATACTTCTTTCTGGAGCACGGTAGTCGCGCCTTTCAAGTCAATCAGGTCAACATACTTACCAAAGTGGCAAGCGAGCTCCTGTGCTTTATCCCACAAAAGTTGTTGGGAGGTTTTTCCGGATATAAAGACCGCCAAATCTATATCGCTTCCAGCTGTGGCGTGCCCAGTCGCCTGGCTGCCATACAAAACGACTCCCAGCAAAGTTTTACCAAATGCCGCTCTAAGTGACTCTTCGATATAGGAAGCATCCAAATCTGCGTGCATACTTTCTCTTTGAGTGATGTTTGAACCATTAGAATAACACTGCTCAAAGCAAATTGGACATAATACAGTGGGCAGATGGTTAAGTTGACACTGGTTCTCTTTCCTTTTTCAGGCCCTGTTGGCCCCTGCGAGGGAAACCGGACTTTATATTAAGGTGAAGAGGAGAAACCCCGGAAGGAATCAGCAGTATTTGATAGAGATTACAGTTGCCTTAGATGATTGATATTAATGGCCATTACTTTGTGGTATGCAAAGTTGTTATAAGCTCTCAGATCATCTGTTAAAATTAAACATTTCAAACTCTTTGCTGCCAAAATGATGGATGTATCAGTAATCCCTATATGGTTAAAGCCATATGTACTCATTACTTCATCTTTATGAATATACTCTTCATTCACTAAATAGAGTGTTGGGAGAATTGAATCTAAAAAGACCTTGAATCTGTGTTCAGGTATTTTTTCCAGAAAATTTCAGGCTTCAGCTAAAACCTGAGGAGTAACGACGATTTTTGAAAACTGAGACACATAACCATTAAGCCAATGGAAATCTTGTTCAGAATACATTGTGGTACATATGTAGGTTGATATTTACCAATTAGATATAGAATAAGTAAATTGGTATCCAAGAATGCACCACCGTTCCTGTACTCTATCAATAAATCAGTGAGCATTGTGAAATACTAGATTTTACGAATTTTCATAGAGATTACTTCACCTGTGTTAGCATCGACTTTAAATGTTTTATAGCTTGTTACTTTATTTCCTATGCTTCCAAGTGCGTAAGAATCAGACATGCCAAGAGTAATTAACCAAAAACCATCTTCCAGTTCAACTTCCTCAATTGACAATCTTACCCTCTCTGATGACACATCTTCGAAATACTTTGCTGCTGCTTGAGCCGCTTCTTTTGGGCTAATAGCCATTATATTTTCCCATAGATTATTAATGTTGAGCAGAATAGCGAAGAATCTACTTAAAAACCAGCATCCTCTTTAAGTTGATTAGAGAACTCATCTACATACCCAAAAATAGCTGGCTTTGCAACTTTGGAGCTGAATATGCAGAGGATCTCATACACTGAACAGTTGATTAAGTTAAGTTTTCTGGCTACAACATGGCCCTTCAGGAGGGAATCGTGAATACCAATTCAGCTATCTCAGAGAATGCCACTGAATGTATAAGAAATATCTAACTAAACAGAGCCTCTATTAAATAGCCCACCTTTCTTCGTTTTCTGCTCAACCATCGGTTTATAAAGTGCCCACTCTCTGATGTTGAACAACGTTCTTGCTCGATAGCGGCAATAACCCTCTCTGGTGTCGTATACCTTCGGGTTTGCCAGTTGATATACATGGGGTAATAACAGTGCGCAAAATAGATCAGTTCCTCCAGGTTTCTCGTACGATAACGCCTGTTGCTGGTTAAATGATCAACGGTTACCCCCCATCCCCCATAAAAAGGCTGGCCCCAGCAGTGGACTGTTTTTCCGAGTGTCAGGGCTTCAAAACCTGCCAGAGAGGTCATGACGTGCAACTCATCACATTGCTCTATGCAATCAAAAATATCACCATTCGCCACAACATGGTCAACCCAGTTCAATGCCAGACTGTCAGGAATATGTCCCTCTCTTCCTGCTAAAAGAACATCAGGGTGAGGCTTGTAAACAATAAAAGCATCAGGCGCACAGGTTCTGACTGCCTTGATCAATTCAAGATTGGATGAGATCTCGGGGCTGCCCCATTGAATGGAAGCATCGCTGTCCACCTGACCGGTAATCAGTATCTTGCGCTGATCCGTTCTGGCTGACGCAAACAAGGATTGTTCTGAACCTTGCAGATTATATTTGCTGATTCTTTGCTCTTTCAGCGTTTTACGCAAAGCTTTCGCCTGTTCGAGCTGCTTATCATTGAGCTCAATGGTATTGATCGCAGTTTCAAGATCAGAAGGTCGTGAAGCATCAAAATAGATACCCGTCTGATCCAGAATCAATGAACTGGGTCTTCGCAGGTCTGCGCCGAGACCTACTGAACGAATAAATGCGTCTTCTGCTCTGAAAAGCTTAATATTTGATGGAGGTTTATAATCATGATGTTTAGCTCCCCAAACCAGAACACCATCTCCTGATTTAGCCTTTGCTTCAGCCTGCTGAACTGATTTTACAAACTGAACCTTCTCTGAAATTGCCCGGGTAAAACTCTTTAAAAAGGCTCTTTTCCATAGGCTGAAGCCAACCGCATAGAGTGTTTTGACGGGTTGGCAGCGTGATCTTCTCTGCAGGGGGATAAGTTCAAGAATAGCTTCCAGCTCACACCGTTCAAACGTTTCCGGATCGATATAACGAGTGTATTTCAGGCAGGCAGCAGCAAAGAGGCTTTCAATAGTATGCACTTGTTTTCGACGAGGGCAGGGAACTCGGTCATCGGTTAACCCCCAGCCACTGTAAAAGGGGACACCAAAACAAACGACATTCTTCTTGTGCCAGAGTGCTTCAAAGCCTAATTGAGAGGTAACAACGTAGACTTTTTCAAAATAGGGGAAAAGCGACTGGGCATTAACCTTGTCGGCAAGAATGCGTATTCTGGGATTATCAGGAAGATTGCTGCCGAGGTAGCCCTTTTTGGTACCCAGAACAACATCGGGATGAACTTTTATCCAAACTTCAGAATCCGGATTCTCAGCAAGAGCTGCATTCAGCATTTTATTAAAGCTGGAGTCATCGGCTAACCCAAATTTGACGGAACAGTCCCCGTAAGTCTGATCAACCACAAGAATACGTTTCTGCTCTCCAGCTTCAGGCTTCCAGCTATCTAAAGGCTCATGATTATATTTAGTGATTTTGTTTTCAGTAATCAGAGCCAGAAGGGTTGAAGACCGCTCTTTTAATGCTGAGCTGAACCAGTCTGGATGGTTGAGAAGATCTTCAATATCTGAAGGGCAGGTAGCATCGTAATAAATGCCCCGTTTATCAACGATCAAAGCAAAGCGTTTGTCACCCAGGGCAGGGTGGCCCAGGTAGCTGATAAAGCCGTCTTCAAGGTGCCAATAAGGGACCTGGTGTTTTTCTGCAAGTTTTACAGCCTGTTCTGTGTTGGCTTTTTTACCCCAGCCCAGAACAACGTGAGATGGCTGTATTTTTGTGTAAGGCTTTTTCTTCTCTATGTCATTGCACTGTAAGAGAGCTTTTAGTTCTCTGGCGTCACTGATCCCTTGAGAAAGGGTGATAAAAGCTGGTTTTGGTTTTGGAGAAGACGGCAAGGTAGTCACTGATAGTTGATTGGAATAAATAACCTGGAATCTGAAAATCGACAGGTCTAAAGTGAAAATGTGTAAGACAATGTGTAACTATGGGTGTTACAAGACCTGCCTGCGGTACCTACCTCTCCAAAATCAGAGGTTTTGCCTTATTATCAATATGAGCCTTCAAAGGCTCATGAGTGATTGTTCCATAATCCACTACATCAAACAAATAAGGTGTTGGAAGTTCATCCAGAGCCGCAGCAATACGAGCTACTGTGTGAGGGTTATCGGTGGTTAACCAAATTACGATATCAATATCAGATCCTGCCCGATATGTGCCCATAGCACGGGAACCAAAAATAGCCGCCTGACTGATTTCAGCGAAGCCGGACAAGCAGGCAATAATTTGTTGCAGGGTTGCTTCAGGAAGCCCAAACATCAGGGTGTCACTCGCCCGGTAAAGTAATCTGACAGCGCCACTAAAGCTGGGTGATAACTGTGCTGTATAGCCTTGGCAGCTTGTTGCGCCTTCTGGTTGTCATAGGCATGACTCATGGTATTACGGGCTTCCAGCATATCTATCCATAACTGGCCATCTGATATTATCTGCTGTTGAAATGCCTGCTTAATAACCTGTCTGGGCGACGGTTGAACGTCGATACCCTCATAGTTCAGGTAGTCTTTCAGTACTTTCCAGCCAAGCTCCCAACTGAACTTGAAAGACTGGATCAGGGCGATTCGATATAAAATATCTTCGGGTGCTGCCTGAACAGCAGCTACAGCGGAGTCCAGAACAGCAAGGGCATTCTGATAGTTCTCGAAGCGCTGTTTCCAGCGATTATCAGGCGTTGGGGTCATGTGGATAAATCAGCAATGATAAAAGGATTAAAATAACAGAAAAACGTACATCAGGTGAATTTTTGGATTGTGGTGCGCAAGAACGGTTACCCGAAGCAGCTCTGGTTATTAAACGTCTTATAAGGCAGCACAGAGCCGCAATGATTGCCTCAGTTCTGCAAGAGGTGCTAACTTGTTCAAACGATGACGAACATTATCACCATCCAAGACGTAGGTATGATAACCCTGTCCATGCAGGAGACCGTCAACTGCGTTGGCAACGGTAGACTTACCTGAGCTACTCAGGCCAGTGAACCAGATCAGGCAGGGCTTTTGTGATTTCAGGTTCGAACGTGCTTCTCTGGAAACCCTGTGACTATGCCAGGCAATATTTTCTATAAGACGAAGCTCCGGCTTCGGAGGCTGTAACATGGCAAAATCATGAAAGTGCCAGTTCAGCAAGAGCCTGAGCGGGGAAGTGTGTACTCTTTGAATTCGACACTGATTTTCTCATCGTAACATCAAACTTCCAGTTAAGCTTATACTCGATGTGCTAATGTTTCCCGACCGGCCTTACCCAATTGCTCTGTCGTTAAGTCTGCCAGGCTGATGAAAGAGCAGGGGAGGGGGTTAATCTTTTCCTGTCTTCAAACCAGGCAAAGCTCTTGATAACAGGATTTAATATTAGTTTTAAAAGACTCTGGTATCGCAGACCAGGACAATGCCTGCACAATTATGGGAATGTTGGAGTCACGTAAGGCTTCATTAAACGCCGCTAGCTGAGCGAAGCTATCATTCTCATCTTGCTCATCAGGAAAGTGAACGACAATGTCCAGGTCACTGGCATCATAATTAGTACCTTTTACACGGCTTCCATAAGCCCACAGCATGGTACCAACGGGGAATATCTGCGATGCCAGATCACAGACGGACTTGCGATCTTTTTCTCGTAAATCAATCATCTCTGACTCTTCCTAGATGCTGCACTATAGCTTTCTCCAAGGTAATGGCATCAGCGATAAAACCTGGCAGCAACGTTAGCGTGTATTCAGCAAATTTCTTACCATAATCGTGGGCCGTGTTATTACGATTATCCCGATAAATCAACCAGCGTTCGGTTTCCTCAACAGACAAAAGGCTATGTTGCCCCGCCTGCCTGAAGACTTCTTTGAACACAAGGCGATTTATCGCCTTGGGGCTATGAGCAAAATCCTTCAGACACTTGCGGAGAAGTTTACCAGCCTGTTCGAGGATGATTTCAAACTCTTTCACACAGGCTGAACGGTACATATCGTACTCTATACTGCCTTCTTCACAGCCGAGTAAACGGTTATAAGCAGTATCCAGTGTCTTGATGCAACGAGAAAAAAAAGTAGTGTCTATAGTCATGTGTCTTACTGACAATTGATATTTAGACCATCATATCTCAGAAATTTGATTAGTACAGTCAGTGAAGCTTATTCTCGATGTGTCAATATTCCCGGATGGCCTCACCAATTGTTCAGCAGTTAGCTCTTCAGAGCTGATGTAATGGTGAATGCAGACATCATTCAGGCTCACTAGCTCACTCTCAAGTTATCACCGATAAATTACAACCCAATAATTACGACACATTCAAGTCAATCAAAAAGGCAGGGAGGAATCCGGAGTATAACAGAGTTAAAGGATGTCAAGAATCAAGATCTGACCCCGCTTACTTCTCATTCGCTACGCTACCTGATTAAAATCAATGCGTTCAAGGTTTGCTGTATCGACCACTTGCCTGGCTTTCCACAAGTCAAAGCTTTCCTGAAGTGTCATCCAGCTTTCAGCAGAACCACCCAGTACTTCGGACAATCGAATGGCCATTTCCGGAGAAACACCTGCTTTTTCATTCAACAAACGATTGAAAGTACTTCTGGCCACGCCCAGTTGGTCGGCAATTCTGTTAGCGGTCATTGAGGTGAACGGCTCAATGTAGGTACGGTAGATCAATGCCCCCGGGTGAGGTGGGTTAAATGGTTGTATAGCCATCAGTGGTAATCCTCATAGTTTACGATATAGGCATCACCGTCTTTAAATTCAAACACAATGCGGCGGTTACCTGATACGTTTACGGCTCAAACACATGACATCAGTTTTGTGTTGCCGAGTCTCACCACACGGGTTTCTCCGAGTTTCTTCTTTTGGTTACGCGGCATCAAACCTGACTAGCTTACCTGCCTTATCCAGTTTCTCATGCAAGCTACCTGGACTCAGCTCAAAACCATTAGGCCAGCACAAAGCGCCCAACTCAAGGAAAAAACGGCAAAAATACTGTGAACTCTCCAAGGGTAATGTCATAGCTGTTTTTTTAGACAGCAACGGAGAAAAATCCATCACTCTGTGGGAACCATCAGAGAAAGAAAGTCGAATTTCTTTATCGTATAACCACTCAGCTTTTATCAATTTAATCATAATCAGCTCCCGGAATACGCTCTGGCGGCTGAAGCTCCACTGCTTATTGACAGTTATCAAGCAGTGATGTTTTATGGTCACCACACCAGTCAGATACCAACCTTGCGGCCTTCTTTGGAAGATGGCCATTGAGAACTGTACCATCATTAATACACACCAAAGCCTCGTGACCTTGGGCTGAAGGTTAGATACCTCCGACTACCAATTTATGTCCTGGCTTGCCATGTGATGTCGATTTTACGATGCTGTATCATACAATCTTTGAGATAGAGGTTGATCAGACTTTGATAAGGTACACCCGTTTCTTCTGCCATTTTTTTGAAATATTCAATCACATCTTCACTAAGGCGCATTGTTACTGATTTTTTCAGCTTTGAAGCGTAAGGGTTTCTGCGGGCTTTCATTTTTGAAAAATCATATTCATCTTTCATGATAAGTTCCCTTCATAATAACTGCGCTCAGTATTAGTGGCTTTCCTTGCTGAGATAATACGGATGGTCTCACCATCGTCTCTCTCGCAATGACATACCAGTAAAACACGGGATTGTTGACTCACACCAACCATTAAAAATCTATCTTCGACCTCAGAACTTTCCTCGTCATAAAACTGAATAGCATATTCATCATAAAATATACTTTTTGCCTCCTCGAAGGAGATTCCGTGCTTTTTTCGGTTGGATCGGTTTTTAGTCTGATCTCATTCAAATTTAATCGTATGTACACTGTATGTGCGTGTTGGGATCTGTCAAGTTTTATTGAGGCGTGACGCGCAGCAAATCATGCAATTGCCTCCTCAGCAAGGGCTTCAGCGAGAGAGCCTGTACCCATATTGGCAATAGCTCTTGCCTTGAGGGAAGCAGGACAACGGGTGATGTTCATGAGCCTTAACAAGTTGATGGCCACGCTGGAAAAAACACAAGAGGAAAACTGGCTTGAAAGATAAGTGCAGCAACTGATGTATTCAAGTTGGCTGATACTGGATGAAATCAGTTACTTCCTCATGCATCAGGATGAAGCGTTCGTGATACAGGACTCATTACTGCATTACGCAACCACTCTGAATTATCAAGGGTCAAAGCTACTGTGAAGGAGAAACGAAAAGCAGGACTTCTGAAAGACTCTACCGGAAAGAAGTAACCAATTGAAAGAAAAAGGAATGAACTTAACCGTTGATTTGAGGTCAAAAACACTACTGAAAACGGGTCACCGCAAAGCGGTGGAAGAAGGTCATTTTAAAGGGGAGTTAACATCGCAGCCAATCAGTTATCTTGTGCCAGGAAAAGGGTAAGAGAGTCACTGTTATTGAATAGAAGTTTGGAAATGCATATCCAACAACTAACTGTTTAAAATCTGAAAAGATCAAACCGCTTCGTTCAGAGTACGGCTTGAAGATTCCACATCCAGGATCAGTTGGTTTGCGTTGTTCAGCATATCCTGTTTATCCAACTGTATAAGATGTTCAATAGCCTCAACCCATGAATCCACCCTGTCATCAATAACTAAGCCTGCGTTACTTTCTTGTATCTTGTTCGACAAAGGAAAGCGAGCAGAGTATATACCCACAGCATTCTGACGACAGATATCAAGCATTTTGGTATGGGATCGTGAATGATTAAACGAGGTGTTCATCAGAGGTGCCAGACCAATATCCATGGTTCTTGATGCAGTCATGGTGAGATAGTCTGGCCAGGGCATGGGATGGAGGATCTGCACACGGGGAATACCTCTGGCTGCTTTATACAGTGAATGGTCACCGATGAGTTCAAACCAGGTATTCAGGTTGCGTGACTGGACTTTTCTGATAACGCTTAAAACAAAACTCCAATCTTCCTTATGAGAGCTGCTACCGTGATAAAAACATCGAACTAAAGGCAGTCTTTCTGTTTCTATCTGGGTGGGAGAGAGAACAGCTTCTGCCGGTAACTGATATTTTTCTGCCAAGTGCGTTGTGGAAACCCAGACCCTGTCACACACCTTAGTAAGCAGAGGTTTTGCTTTTTTGTACCAGGAAGAAAGACGTCTGCGATAAGAGCTTGGCAGCGTGTCATCAAGATGAGCACCCGGCATATCGTCGTCAATAAACCAAATCACACCAGTTGGCATAACAGTGGCATTAATAAGGTATTTTAAAATATTGAGAGGAACATCTCTGACCAAAATGATCAGGCAACCGGTGGTGATTGAATTGGATAGCTGTGCCTGAAAGTCATCGCGGCTAATATCAATTTCGGTATATTTTTGAACCTGATGATTTCTATTGCGAAAGTAGAAGTCAATTGTTGGGGAAATGGACTTACCAACGACAACGATTTCCCCATTCCATTTTTCAGAATATTTCTTTCTCGTTCTGAACAGACTTGGCTTGGATCTAAATCTGGCTAGCATAAGTTATATTCTGAGAGAGAAGTCTTCTTTTGTGTGAGTCAGGTTAGGATTATAGTAAGGGTCTGACTCTATTTTACCCTTCCATTTTCTCTTCATATAAGCGAACTCTTTTTCAAATCGAGCTTTTTTTTCAGGGGTGTCATCCAGACCGCGACTAATCGATTCATGGTGATAGAGTTCTGCATAGGGCGTCCACAAGTTTCTATAACCCGCTTCTCGAACTTTTAAACAGAAATCAACGTCATTAAAAGCGACTTTAAGATGGTCTTCTTCCAAACCATTAACTTCCAGATAAATATCTTTTCGGACAACTAAAGTCGCAGCAGTCACAGCAGAAATATTTTGGACGCAATTCAATCGATTCATATGGCCATTCTGGCTGCGTTTAAAATGTTTGTGTGAGTGTCCGGCAACACCACCAAGACCACAGATGACGCCTGCATGCTGAATAGTATCATTTGCATAGTACAGTTTTGCGCCGACACAACCAATTTCGGGTCGCAAGGTATGGGATACCATTTCCGTTAACCAATTACCTGAAATGACCTCAATATCATTATTGATTAGACCAATCACGGAACCAGTGGCATGCGTAACGCCATAGTTGTTTATGGCTGAATAATTAAAAGGCTGGTCGTAATCGATAATCTTTATTTTCTCGTGATTCTTTATCTCTTCGAAGTAGCTCAGCGTATCGGTACAAGTTGTTTGATTGTTCAGGATTATAATTTCAAAATCGGTGTAGGTGGTATTTTTCAGGATACTTTCTACACATTGACTGAGTATGTCAAAACCATCTCTTGTTGGGATAAGCAGACTAACTTTAGGTAATGTCGTAGGCAGTGGCCATTGAATCTTATGTGCACCTTTGTAAGATTCTACTTTGATATCGGGATTTATTTTTGAAAAATGATCCCTAATGCAGCTTAATCTAGCTGTAGGTTCAACACTGCTACCATCTCTATACAGATTATGAGCAAGAATATGGGGAACATGAGTAACTTGGTTCGGCTTAAGGCTACATGACTGTTCTAGCAGGAATTTATATACTCCCAGCCCAATATTGTCTGTCTTTATTAAAGAAGTCGAATCTATAAAATCCTTTCTGAATGTCACAAAACCAGAAATATAGTCTTGTGCGTAAAACAGATCAGGTGACCAATCTGGCTTCAAATTAGGAGAACTGTACTTTCCTTTCTCTAATAGATCTTCGTCTGTATAGATGACTAATGAGTCAGTATTATTATTTATGCTTTTTAAAATAAAATAAACGGCATGCTCGCTAAGAAAGTAAGGCTTGTTAATAAATGTAATGTACTTTCCTTTTGCCGAAGATATTAGTTCGTTTTTTGTATATGATTCTTTCTTTAGATCGAATAATTTGATGTTTTTTGAGTTTTTTAAATTATCAAGATTTATAGGGTTTAAATCTTTAGTTTGATCCGTGCTGATAATAACTTCAAAGCATCTGTGAGTCTGATTATTTAATGAGTCTAAAATGCTGGAAATATAAGGCGATCTTAAAACGGAGCTGTCTAGTATGATAGAAATTATCTCAGAAGAATGAATATTTTTATTTTCTTCTGATAATGTTCTTGTTAGGTAAAGCTTTCTCCACTCATGATAACTTATCACCTCTTGATTTCGTAGAAAGCATAGCTCATATTTTTCTTTTAGATCCTGAATGGACTCATTGAGATATTGTTTTCCAAGTATACTACTGACTTTTTTTCTCATAAACTTTTCTGCATATGAGGATGTCAGTTTTGATAATTCAAAATCCTCTATTGTAAATTGAAACTGCTCATTACTGGGATCAAAACGGATTGAGGTGGGTTTTTCTGAAAAGTAACATATTTTTTTAAAAAGAGATCCTGATTTTAAAGGTAGTCGGATAGCTGTGCTTTCACTCATACCCGTTCCATAATTTACATAAAGCTTGGCATCCAATCTGGGAATAGAGGCCTTTACTTTAAGTGTTAGCATGTACCAGCCTTTAGGCATGGAGCCATAGCGCTTTAAAATAAAGGCAGGATCTTTATCAATAGCTCTCCACTCATAGTCTGAAGACTTTTCCAAGTCGGAAAATGGAATAAGAGAAAAGTTCATCTTTCTCTCCAGCCATCGGCCTGCTTCACCTGTAAGGGAGAGTAAGCCTTTAAAGTGCTTGAACGCAGAATTCCTGGTTTGGTGGTATCTACTTAGTAAAAGCTTATATTCAATGTTTTTTACCTCACTTCGAACGTCCTGATAAAAGCGATCCATACTATCATCAATTTCATCATTCATGTCGTGGGCCTTAAAAAAGCCATCTTTTCTCAATTCATTGACGGTAGCTCTACCTCGTCGCTGTTTGCGAGTCTTGAACTCTTCAAAAGACTTAACAACGTAGTGGTTTATACGGACGGGTGACCAGTCAATAGTTTCACTGGAACCATGACGGTTTCTCTCATAAAAGCTGAAGGTTTCTCCAGTGATTTTTACATACTCACCTTTTGATAAAGCAACCTTATGAGGATTAAGGAACTGTTCGCAGTAATCGGGCTTTACCAGAGTTTTTATATGCCGGTTGACACCTGTCGACTGCTTGGCTCTGTATTTGAAACGCTCAATAACCGGTTCATCTATATACTTTTCGTGACCGGAAGAGCCAAAGATTGCCCAGTTCAGTGCAATGGCACCTATAGAATTGTTATGTAGTAAAGGTGTTAAGTTTTTCTTAAGAGAAACCCCTTCTTCAGGAACTATAAACTCATCGGCATCAATAAAAGCCAACAGGTCTACAAGATGACCATACTCTCTCAGTATGAGGTTATAAGCAGGGACCTGTGGCCCCTGCTCATTTTTTGTAGGATAGGCAATACGAGTGATATAGCCTGCCTGATCCAGATCTTTCAGAAGCTCGGTTGAGCCATCATCACTGATGTTATCAGCAATGAAGAACTGATCGACTCCGATCAAGCGATGAAAAGCCAGCCATTCGAGAATATAAGGCTTTTCATTTTTAAATATCGCAGCTATACCTAATTTCATATCTACTGTTGTGAATACCAGCTTTAAAGTGAAAGTTAACACGTTTCCAGGAGCGATTTCAGATACTCTCTGAACACAGCATTTAGTTCAGGATGCCGTAAAGCATATTCAACATTTGCTTTCATATGACCCAGTTTACTTCCGCAGTCGTAACGGGTACCGTCGAACTCATAAGCGTAAATATTCTCTTCTTCGAGCAGAGCCGCAATAGCATCAGTTAACTGTATTTCACCACCTGCACCGCGAGTTGTATTTTCAAGAAGTTCAAAAATTCGCGGCTGCAACACATAGCGACCGACAATCGATAAATTGGAAGGCGCTTTTTCAACAGGGGGCTTTTCAACCACACCTTTGAGCCGATAGAGACGATCACTCAGTTTAATGGGATCAATGACACCGTATTTATTCACACACTCTTTGGGCACTTGCTCTACGGCTACGACTGAGCATTTATCTTCCTGTGCCATTCCTATCATCGTATTCAGGCAGGGCGTCTTTGGGCAGTGAATCATATCGTCAGCTAATAAAACCGTGAAAGGTTCATTGCCTACGATATCTTTTGCACAAAGCACGGCATGGCCTAATCCCAGGGCCTCTTGCTGGCGTACGTAAAAACAGTTTACACCCTTTGGAAGTATGCCTTTAACAATCTCAAGCAGCTCATTTTTACCCGCTTGCTCAAGCTTGTACTCTAGCTCAAAATTTTTATCAAAATGATCTTCAATAGATCGTTTGGTCCAGGAAGTAACGAAAATCAGGTCAGTGATACCTGCAGCGATCGCTTCTTCAACGGCATATTGAATTAAGGGCTTATCCACTACGGGGAGCATTTCCTTTGGGCAAGCTTTAGTTGCTGGCAGAAAGCGAGTGCCCATACCCGCTACAGGAAATACGGCTTTTTTGATTTTTGAATTCATAAAACTAGAAGGCTGTCAGGAATCAGGATAGTTAAGGCTTTGTTTAGTCAGAGCCAAAAAGGTCACGAGTATAAACTTTGTCTGCTACGTCAGCTAACTCATCGACCATACGGTTTGAGACGATAACGTCAGAAATATTTTTAAACTCGGTAATGTCTTTCACCACTTTTGAGTGAAAAAACTCTTCTTCTAGCAAAACCGGTTCATAAACAACGACTTCAATACCTTTAGCTTTTATACGTTTCATTACACCCTGAATAGATGAAGCGCGAAAGTTATCAGAGCCTGCTTTCATAATCAAACGGTAGATACCTACTACTTTGGGGGCTTTTTTGATTATGGATTCAGCAATGTAATCTTTTCGGGTTGTATTGGCATCAACAATAGCCCGGATAATATTATTGGGTACATCTTGATAGTTAGCCAAAAGTTGCCTGGTATCTTTTGGCAGGCAGTAACCGCCGTAGCCAAATGAGGGGTTGTTGTAGTGCTTACCGATTCTTGGGTCCAGTCCTACGCCATCAATAATCTGACGTGCATCCAAGCCATGGGTTTCTGCATAGGTATCCAGTTCGTTAAAGTATGCAACACGCATCGCTAAATAGGTATTGGAAAATAACTTTACTGCTTCTGCCTCTGTTGAGTTGGTAAACAAAAGGGGTATGTCTTGCTTAACAGCACCTTGAATCAGCAACTCTGCAAAACGTTCTGCTCTTTCAGAGCATTCACCTAAAATGATTCGTGACGGATAGAGGTTATCGTGCAGTGCTTTCCCTTCCCGTAAGAATTCAGGCGAGAAAATAATATTTTTACAGTTCAGTTTGTCTTTGATTCTCTCAGTATAACCAACAGGTACGGTGGACTTAATCACCATAACTGCTTCCGGATTGATAGCGATGACAGTTTTTATCACAGCTTCCACAGAACTGGTATCAAAAAAATTGGTTTCAGGGTTGTAATCTGTAGGCGTAGCAATGATAACAAAGTCAGCATTCTCATAAGCCTCTCTGGGGTCTGTTGTCGCTCGCAGATTCAGAGCTTTGTTAGCCAGAAAATCCTCGATCTCGGCATCAACGATAGGCGACATCCTGTCGTTAATCATATCGACCCTGCGGGGTACAATATCGATGGCTTTGACTTCATTATTTTGGGCAAGAAGTACGGCGTTGGACAATCCAACATAACCGGTGCCTGCAACTGCTATTTTCATTGACATAAGATTTAATATTTATAGATGAGTGAATATTATTGAACACTCATTATTATGAGAAAAATTACTTAGAGTTAAGATGCCAACCAACCGGAATAGATTGTGTCCAACTGCTGGCAGAATATATTGGAAGAAAATGTTTCGGTTACTTTTTTGATGCCCGCTAAACCCAGTGCTCTTCTATGTTCGGAGCAGCGCGCCAGGAGTTCTGCACGTTTCAATAAGCCATCAATATCGCCCAGATGAACAAGGTAACCATTGACACCATTATCAATAAGTTCCGGGATGGCACCCCAGCGATAGCCTATAACAGGTCGACCAGACGCCATGGCCTCGGCAATGGTGCGTCCAAATGATTCTTGAAAGGTTGAGAGGTTTAAAACAACATCTGCATTCTCAAGTGCTTCATTGGGTGTTTGTGCATAGCCATGGTACACAAGATTATCTGGTTTATTTTTAGAGTTAAGTCTGGCCCCAGTGTATTCATTCTCAGGGCCTATCAACACGAATTGAGCATTTTTGATGCTGTTTTCAGCCCTCCTGGCCAGCTGAATAAAATCATCAATTCCCTTTTTAGGTATATTGCTACTGATCAGAGCAAAACGAACCGTTTTATCATTGGATGGTGCATAA
This sequence comes from Endozoicomonas sp. ALC020, assembly GCF_049275935.1. NCBI lineage: Bacteria > Pseudomonadati > Pseudomonadota > Gammaproteobacteria > Oceanospirillales > Endozoicomonadaceae > Endozoicomonas > Endozoicomonas sp. ALC020. Next base: position 6,098,551 of record NZ_CP184830.1, on the reverse strand, counting down.
GGAGTAGTGCATTCATCAACCGTATTGTATAACAGCTGACTTCTATCTTCAGAGCCGACAAAGCGGGCAGTACAGAGCGAATTAACGATAAAACCATCTGCCCACTTGTTAATATTGATTTTGATTCTTTCAGGATTAGAGCCAAGAGCTTCGCAGAGATCATGATCCAGTTCCGGTAGTTCTCTCACATGCATAAGACCGGGTATACCCGATTCTTTTGCTGCCATTATCGGCTCCCTGAGGACTAGTGTATTGGCATGAAGCAGATTGACTTTGTATTGTTGAATGACAGCTTTGAATTGATCAACCGTCTCTCTGTTTACGGGTCTCTTTTCATGCCACCATAAATAGGGTATGACAATAATGTAACTTGCAAAGTCCTTCAAGGCATCCAGATACTCAGGGCTCCCTGTTTCAGGAAGAGTAATAATCAAGCGGTAATCATTGATGCTGACGGCCTTGGCCAAATCGAGAAAGCTGCGTTCCGCACCGAAAAGCGTTTTACCTGCGGCATGAGCACAGAGTAAAACGGTTGGTCTATCAGTAGATACAATCTGACTACCCTGATAAACAGGGTATAACGCTTTGCCAAAATATAAGCCTGGACGTTGAATGGATTCCGGGGCAGTGAAAGCTCTCTGCGCCGGGTTAAACTCCATATACAACGAGCTGTCTTTTTTTGCTTGCTGGTGCCAGCTTCGGGCAGCATCCATATAATCCTTACGAAGACCACCGAACTGTGTTCGCCAGTGGGTCTCGGAGGTGCCCGTCAGACTATTCTCTGAGCATCTGCCAAACGATAATGGAACGCCTGGCAACACTTCATACAGGCTGTTATCGCCATAATTACTGGCTATACGGTAGTAGAACTCAGTGTCTGCATTGATGGAAACTCTATCCCAGTAGCCCAGCTGTTCAAAAACCGATCGATGAAACATCAATGATGAAACGTTGCGATGTACCCAACTGGATTCCTGGCGCCAGGAACCAAAGACAAGCTCACCAGAACAACGAGCCCAGTGCGAAGTAGTCGCTTTAATGACGGAGGACTTTTTAAAAGCTTGAACCTGATATTCGATTTTCTGGCAATGAGACCAGTCATCACTGTCATGGGTGGTTATATAGTCGCCACGGGCAACTTTAATGCCTGTATTTCTTGCAGCATAGGCCCCCTGATTGCAATGTTGCTGAATGACTTTAACTCTTTTGTCCCGTTCAGAAAATAATTCAGCAATGCTCAGCGAATTATCGGTACTGCAATCATCGACAATAAGAATCTCAAGGTTCTGATGGGTCTGATTGAGCAAAGATTCAATCGCTGTTGGTAGTGACTTTTCAGCATTGAAAACAGGAACGATCACCGTGACCAATGGCTGTTCAGAACATTGATACACAAAACTGGATTTTGTAGTTAAATTATCTAGGTTCAAACCCCTGTCAATGCTCTTGTAGTCGGGCACCAGCAATTTATTTAATCGATACAAGCGCACTAATGAAGATAGTCCATCTCTTTTACTGTTCTGGTCTGTCTGCTCAAGAGAGCACTGCATTAATGCAATATCCGGTTGATGTTTAAACGACTTCTGAAGTTTATTGAGTAACTCTCTGGCTGAAGAAATATCACCACATTTCAGGAGTGCGCAGAATATCAGTATGAAAGGGCCATCATGAGCCAGAAAATCTTCACGCGCCTTCTGGAAGTCGTTACTTTGAATGGCTTTCAGCAAAGATTTTGCAACAGGCAGAGCTGCTTGCCATTGTCCCTGGCTTGCATACCATCTCGTAAGAGCCCAGTGTGAGTAAAGCCTTTCTGCATCGCAACCATGGTTTAATAGTTGACCCAGCTTTTTAACGCTTGAATCAACATGATCAGTCTTATTCCATAACTGCTTTTCAATTTCTATGGCTTGCAGTGATCTTGGCAGTCTGCCTTCATTTTTTCCGTATCGAAGAAAATGTAACAGTGGGTTTATGCCTGATGCTTTAACGTCAGGGTTGTTTTCCAGATACCACTCAATGGAGAAACGAGGGGAGGGGGAACAGCCCTTGAGCCAGCCTATTGTGCAGAAGTGTTCAAGGGCTGTTAAATCATCATCACCCTCCTTGAGGTATTTCTCCTGGTAGGCCTTTTGATCGAAATAATCTGAGGTCTTTATTAGTTGGATGTCTTGCATAATTCTAAAAACAACAGAATGCAGGCAGATCTTATTATCAAGGAATTTAAATTTTTCAGGCCATGTAAACCAGATGCACATTCAGCATCAAGGGTTCACCCTGATCAATGAAATCGCTGGATCAGTTGCAACAGATGATCTACATTGGAAGGTCAACGGAGTTAAACATTAAGAGGTCATCATGGAAAACCTTTATGAGTCCGACTATCACGGCTGGATCGCCCGGCAACGTGAACTACTGAAAAACAACAGGCTTAACGAACTGGATATACCCAACCTGCTAGAGGCAATGGAACAGGAAATGGGGAACAACCATCATACCCTTGAGTCACATCTGAAGATTCTTTTATTGCATCTGCTGAAATACCAACATCAGGTAGAGGTTATCAATCCGGTACTGCCGGTGCCGTATAATTGTCGTGAATGGTTTGCAAGCATAGACAGGGCCAGGGATGATATAAGGTCGTTACTTCGCAGAAACCCATCTCTGAAACGAGAGACCGGCGCAACACTCTGTGAGGTTTATCACAGTGCCAAGCGCATGGCCATTAAAGAAATGAATCGCTACGTGCAGAAGCATCAGCAGCTCGATAATAACAGTTACCCACCCGAGTGCCCATGGATCTTCGAGCAAGTGATTGAGGATGACTGGCTACCCTGCGATTAAGTCGGCTACTTTGAAGTTTTACCCGTTTTGGACGAAGCGACGACTTAATTAGAATTGTTTGACATATGTCATGATAGGTCGTTTTGAATTATTGGCCCGTAGTTTTAAAGTCAAGGTACTCTTGTGGTACACCGCAAAAAATCACTTCCTCCGAGGCAATAAGGTCATAACCCACAAAAGCCCCTCTAGAAATCAACAGGTTGTATAAAGGCGCAACGTATAACTCGGACTTTTCCCACTCAGACTCTGGTCTTGAGGCATATTCCAGATAGATCTCTTTAAAGTCACTCATATTGGAGAAGTAATAAAGCCCAGTACAACAGAGATCAGAGATTGGATTTTTCTCAGTCGTTTTTATCACTCTCTGTGGCTGAGCTTCATCAAGTTTGATAAATGACCAGTTATCACCTTCTCCTCTAAATACCTCAAGGTAGCCATCCAGCTCTTCAAGATTATCAGGGTAGGTAAAACCGGGTCTGAAGGTATCAATATTAAATATCGTAATAGATTCCTGAGAATTAATCTCCTCCAGAGCAAGATAGACTGTCTCAGCCTGGCCTCTTGTCTCTTCATCCAGTACATGAATTTTATAGGCACTGATACCCAGCTGTTCTAGTTCATCCCGTACAAAGTTAGCCGTACCATACACATCCCTGATGATAAACAGGAACGTCTCTGTCTCAAAATACTGTCTGAAACTCTCGACTGCATGTCTGAAGAGGCTTTTGCCATGAGCCTCAAGCATGTATTTAGGCTGCTCATAGCCTGCTTTGAAAAATCGGGAACTTAAACCCGCCATAGGCATGACAATCATTCAGCCTCCTCAAATCGTACGTTGCCACTCTCTATCAGCATGCGATACAGACGTAATGCATTAGCAATCATTGCCATTTGCCCTTCAGGGCGATCCGAATGTAGTGGCAGCATAGAGAGGAACAGGTGAATCGTGATGGCCAGAATTTGTTTTTCAGTCTCTGGCTGTTGATGAAAGAAGCTCTTCCGGAATGTTTCCTGAATCTCCAGAAGGCGCTCTGCATCAGGAAAATTCAGATAAAACTCACCGGCTTCAGGTCTGGATTCGAGTTCAAACCGTTGTGCAATAATCAAGTCATAAAGACCAATCACCGAGTGATAGAGCTTGGCGATGTCATAGCGACGGTCACCATAAATCGTGAGATTACCTTCATTGTCTACGCCCCTCGGGTCAATCAGTTTGATTGCCTGCACTCTGGAGTCGTAGAGGATGTTACTAAAGCAGAAATCACCGTGGGCCACTCCAACATCACCTGGCACCGCTCGCTCAATCAATTGGGCCGTTTCATGAGCAATATCCAGCAAAGAGGGTAGCGCTGCACCATTGAATGTAAGAGATTTATTGAGGTCAAAGTCTCTTTGAGCCGCAAAGTCCTCTAGCCGAGTTAACGTTTTTGGCAGGTACAAACTAACCAACTGCTCTGGAGTAATGGCCTTCAGTGGTTGATGGCCTTTGAAAGCCACACTTACTTCTTGGCAGGCTTGAAAGATCTGATGCCAGACACTGCCAGGCAGTCTGCCATAAACAAACATATCGTTCAGGGGCAGCAGGTAGAGATATTCCAGGGAATAGGTGGCCAGTTCGTCTTCGGTACGATCGCTGACCAGATGTGGCGTAAAAATTCTAAGCTCTTCCGGAAGGGTCTTAAACCAGTTCGCTTCAGCCTGCATCTTCAGTCGCTTTTTACTGGCTTTCTCAACAACACGAGGTGTGATGGACATCTCGTTAAACTCGCGCTGAGTAGTGATCAGGGTTCTGGAACGGAAAAAGGTATTGATATGACCAAAATCGAGCCACTCTTGCGTGTCAAGTCCCTTAAGGCGGCAGTGCTGGCTGTAATGTTTCAGTCCCTTAACAAAATCCCCGCTGTTTTTAGCCACCCCCTGGATAAACAAATAGGGCTGACTGAAAGAGAAATAGCCTGACAGTACCCAGTATCATCGCCAGCCCAGGCATCTTCAATTGAACCATTCATCAAATTGCCACGAGAAACCGTAGCGCGGTGATAATACCCTTTATTCTGGGCGATGGATACGTAGTCCAACAGATTAAAGTCAGCTCCGCAAATCAGTGTATCGCCATGAAGAATCTGTAATTGTTGATAGGCGTTACCGGTACTGTTCCAGCAATAAAGAATAGATTCACCCAGACTCAGACCTGTCGGTACAGGTATAATGGTGACTCCATGCTGATCCAGAAACGACTGATCATGGCTTTCCAAAATAAAATCTTCAGGCAGTGAGAGAAAAATATCACTCTCTGTAGCAGCTATCTCTTCCAATTGATAACAGAAAAGGCGTTTGTTTCCAACTGGTAGAAAGGAGGGTGGGAGCTGACCGATTTCAGAAACTAAGTCGGGGGAGACATAAGCCCCGGAGGTGATTAAAAACATAGTTTTATTGTTTCCTGTACTCGGCTTCCCTATCAAGCAGCTGATTAATGCCTTCAGGGCTTAACTCAGCAAACTCACTGGGTCGAATGGCCCTGTCATCTATGTAGAACCCGTCGTGGCCACACCAGGGTTTGCCGACAATGATTTCGTCGTAAGGTACTTTGTGTTGCTCAAGCCACTGAGTAATCACCGGCAAGGTGTGAATGTTGATCCTGCCAACATTCCCTTCATAAGTACGCATATTACGTGCGGTATGAATGGTAATGATGAAGCCTATTTTCCGATAAAGTCTTAACTGTCTAATAACATCCAGATTAGGTTTAACATTTTTGTAGTCATTAGTGTCAGCTTTAGTGATGGTTCCGTCGAGGTCAATAATTAGCTTCTTCACACTGTGTCCTCAGCTCTAAATATCTCATTCGTATCAAAAATACTTAACAACTTTGGGTTTGAAAAACCATTATGGGTAATATTGCTTTTTTTGCATTCAGCTCCATTAAGCCATGCTTCAATACCACAATTAGTATGGCCGGTATACTCTGAGGAAAATGCACTAATGATTCTGGTCAAGCGGGTTGATAAAAGATCACCACCATGTACATCCAATATTTTTGTCATCAAAGCAGGGTTACCAACTATAATTTGATCTCCAATGCCAAAGCCCCACTCTCTAAATATCCAACCGCCATCATTTTCAACATATACGAGGTTTTGATCGCAAACTTTTTCTGTATCAAAGAATGTATTATCAGATTTATATGTGATATCAGGTCTCACTTTAACTATCTTGCTATATTTTTTAAAATGATTTTTACCTAATGTTCTAATCCAAAAGCTATTATGGTAATACATTTTTTCAGATCTAAACATTTCATTGTATGGATACTCTTTATCATTTTTAATATTTATATGACAGGTATTTGCATCTTGTAAAAGACTGCCTAAACGGGCTTTTATCTCTGAGTCAATAGCTATAAATTTTTTGCTGATTTTTTGAGAAATTTTTTTCAAATCATCTTTGGTTTTATTTTCTTTAATCCATGCTACCGCATCTTTTTCAAATAACCTCTCTAACCTTTCCCATGTTACAGATGTAGTGCCAATATCATTCCAAGTGCTTACAAAAAAATCACAGTTATGGATGTTTTCTATATGTGAGACCAAAGATGCTATACCGTTTTCAAAACCTCGAAGCTGACCGGTAATAAATATTGCTACTTTATCTTTACCTTTAATTCCCTTTACGCTTTTCTCTTTTGCTAGAATCAAAGCGCTAATTCTTTTTTCGAATGCCGATCTGATATCTGATGAATAGTAGCATTCATTATGTTCTAATAAATTTAAAAACCGCTTAAGGTAAAAGATTTCTTTTTCCTTTGGGAATATCTGAAAAGCTGTAGCAGCTAATGCAACATAAAGAATTAAAGAAGGTGAAAAAGGTGTATTTAGACTAGGCTTTTCACCAACCAATTTTTCAAATAAAAACGAAGCTATTTTTTTTCTAGACATTACCCTTAGAAGTTTTTCCTTTTCTAGGCATGATAGAAAGGATAATGCATCATCATACAAGATAAATTGGCTTGGAAAGGCAAATGCTAGATTATATAAAAAAACTTCATCTTTTTTATTGGTTTTGATCAGGAAATTGTTTTTAGAAAAATGATCGTCAAGAATATCGCAAACTATATTCCAAGAGTAAAGACGCTCACCGTCTGCATCTTCTTTTAGTTTACAAATGAATGATTTGCTAGCTAAAAGATCGACAATCTCATTCATATCTAACGCACTTTTTTGCAAAGCACTTTTTACATTTGTTAAAGAAAGTTTCATGAAAAGTAATTGGTCAATAATATATTAAAAAATAATAGGCAGTAAAGGAATATAGTAATTGATTATTTAAAAACAAGGTAGAGCTGTGAATGACCAACTAACCAGTTAGTAAAGAAACTTGCAATTCTGCATTTGAATAAGTTTGATTTATATAAGCTTTTAGTGAATCTACATCACTAGCATACTTAATAACTTCGCTCCAGTGCATCTTATAGACTTCTCTTTCATTATGCTCACCTAATGAGGCAATCGTTGCACTAAACTGTTCCAGAAATTTTTTTTTCAGTAGAAGCATATCTATGTTGAAAACTTTATTACTAATATCAGATGGCTCAGGATTAAGTTTAACTAGTGAATCAGTTACAACTTCTACCTTATACTTCTCAAAAAACCTTAAATTAAACTCGAAATCTTGATGCCTTCTATAACTCTCATCAAAACCATTTATTGAAAAAACTGAAGAACGCTTGTAGGTGGCTGTGTTTGTGTGTAAATAGTGTTTTGAGTATTCAAGCAACAACAGCTCTTTTGTTAAATCGCCTGCTGTATATCTATTGATGTCATTTTTTGGTGAATTCCATCCAATAAAACCGCAATAAACGCCACCAACAATAGGGCCTTGTTTTTCCAAAAAAGCTACACTTTTCTCAAGGCGGCCAGGTAAATAAATATCATCATCATCTAAAAAGGAGATATACTCACCTGTAGAGGCGAGAATTCCAGTGTTTCTTGCTGATGCACCGTTTCGATTTTTTTTATGTTCAATAAATTTAATTAAGACATCTGGAAATTCTATTTTTATCTTATTAACAATAGCTCTAATCTCATGATTATATTTAGACTCTTGTCCTGTATCATTAATAACCAAAATTTCTTTATTAGAAAACCTTTGCTCTGCAACAGAGTTTAGTGCATTTCTAAGATTTTTAGGACGTTTATAAGTTGGAATTATTACCGATACTCTTCCAGGTACAACCTCTATTGTTCGTACTTTATGTTCCTTTAGAGCACCAATATAGCTATCACTACCTAGTTGTTTCTCTAAGATGTACTTTTCAATATCTTCTTCATACAGTACATCATTTTGACCAATGGTAACCCAGTAATCACTATCAGGATAATAAATATCTTTATTACAACTGTGTTTGCCGATCCAAGTAAGATTGTCAAAATTATGTATTGGTCTTAGTCCATCATCACTTAAAGCATACAATCTAAGGTTGAATGTAGACACCTTTGCTTTGCTGAATAAGCTTGCATACTTAAGACTTTTAGCCGATTGAATCAAGACAGAAACTGATGGAGAGGGCAAGGGGAATTCAAAATTTTCAGGTACCCATCTCATTTTTTCTGCATGTTGAAGCTGATCTCGACCATCCCTGATATTACTATCAGTCACATCTGGCATCACAATATTGGGGTAGGAAACAAAGCACTTTCCTAAGTATCTTTCATATATTTCACCCATCGGCAGATGGTCAAAGGGCGCTTCAAACGCTGACTCTGCTTCGATCAATTCTGAAAGTATATTACCCCTTAAACCAATAGCGAAAGATCCACATGTATCCAGCTGCCTTGGATAATAAAATCCATCTTTCTCAGCATTGGCTAGTTCAACAGAATTCCAGCCATATTGTGAGGCACCAAGCTGAATTACTTTCCAATCTGGATCAATTTTATTTAGAAAAGCTTGAAAGTCAGTTTCAAAGTTGTTCGATAAAATAATATCATCTTCAAGTATTAAAAACTTATCGTAACCCTTTTCTAGAGCATCTTTCATTATATTGATATAGGTATATATATAACCAACAGCTCCAGCCGATTCGATAAAGCCTTTACCGCGCCATATCTCACGCTCATTCATCTCCTTATACCGTATTAGACTACCTAATTGTCTCTTTTTATATTCTTCGTATTTTTTTAATGGTTCACCTTCATATCCATTTACAGCATTCCAGAACTGGAAATTCACACCTTTAATTTTTAGATGTTTAGAAATTCTTAGTTTTTCTTTTACTGATTTCTCCAAATTGACAACATATACATTATCAAAGTAATCATTTAATAAATGATATTTATTTTCATAGTTTAAGGAAAGTGAAGGTCTTGAATTTACTGTCTGATTTTTTGGCAGCGGAAATGTTATACGACCTTCTTTACTCCCACAACGTATAAAATGAACAAGTGGATTTATACCTGCTTTACATACATCAGGATGGTGCTCTAGATATTTTGCTGTATTAAATTTTTGTGACGGATTTCTCCCAATTCGCCAACCCAGGTTAGCATAGTGATTTGCTGGGCATAGATTGGCTTTTTTTACATCGGGGTATTGTTCAAGGTACCACTCGGCATCAAAGAGATCCGAGTTTTTAATATCCCTTAAAATTGACTCAGGCATAATATTTTTTATAGCAGGTTGAATGAAAATAAAGGCTGACAATGCATCAGGCTTTTTCGATAAAACGGCCTTCGCTTTGACCAAACTGGATGTAATGCAGCAATGGGTTCACACCGGCTTCTTTAACATCCTGATAAGTATTCAGATACCAGCTGCTATTAAAGTCGGCTGATGGGTTATGATTCTTTTTAGCTCCAAGCATCAGGTAGTGCGCAATAGCCCCGGCTTTATATTGAGCCGCTTCTGGGTAGGATTGGGTGTACCACTGGATATCGAATAATCCGGACTGTTCAATCAATGCGATCTTTTCTTTCAGTTTTGCGTTTGCAGCCTGTCTTTTCCCTAGTACATTAAAGCTCTGTGCCAAGCGTTTTTTGTAAGCTGTTTTTGCCTTCGTTTTTTCTTCAGCACCGGTAACAGTTTGCCGTTTGATTTGTTGCTCTTTCTCTTCCAGCATCGAAGTCAGCATAGCCAGTTCATCAAAACGCTGTTGTAGGGACTGTTCCAGTCGGCGGTTCTCCTGCTTTAGCTCTTCTATGGTCAAAGCTGCCTGTTTCTGATCCGCTTCTAACAACTGGTTATTCTGTTCCAGCCGTTGAATTAACTTATCCTGTTCTATCAATTTCTGGGTTGCGCCGGTCAGCTCCACCCCTGCCTTTTGATTATTACCCTGTTCGTATTTTAATTGTTCAGTCAGTTTTGTGATTTCCGCTAAACGGGCTTTATTGGCCTCTGTCAGGGATTGTTCCAGCGCCTGTTGCAGTTTTGTTTGCTCAACCCTGGCTGCCTCTAGTTCGGTTTCTGTCTCATTAAGCAATGTAGTCAGTTTGGCCAGTTCATCAAATCGTAAACTGATAGAATCTTCAAGAGCTTGCTTTTCTTCACTCTTTTTTGAATCTTGCCGTTTCAATTGTTCAACATCATCCTCTAATGTCTCAATTTTTCTCTGACTGTTATGAGATTCATTTCTGAATGATGTGAGTTGTTTTTCGATAGCTGCTTTCTCGTCAGCCAGGATTTTTAGATTTTCTTTAATATCAGTTCTATCTTTCTCGGCTATCTTAAGTTGAGTAATGGCAGCTGCTTTTTCTTTATCAATTAATAGCAGCTTTTCTTGTTGCTGAAGAATATCATTGTTGAGTTTATCCACCCTTGATTTATTGGTCTGACTTAACCAGCTATCATAACAGGCTCTGCCCAGTCTTCTGTATACGTCATGTAGAACTCGATTACCAGAATTGTTCGATCCGCGATTACAGAGTGATTGCACTCTGGCCGTTTGCTCCTGACCAAAAGCAACGAGCAATAGCCCATTACCATGAGTGAATTCAAAAGTGGGGTAGGTGTCTTTCAGTTTTCTGCAAATCGGTTTGAGTTCTTTTTTCTGGCTACCGTGAACCAGGACAACGGATTTTTCTGACAGTTTTTTTTGCCATTTATCCATCAATCCTTTATCGAATAAAATAGCGTTATTGTATTTTAATAGAAAAAGATCAATAGAATTATTATCATATTCATTAATGAGCTCTTTACCGGACTCTTTAGAAATTAATGAAAACTCCTGATAATGTTCATGATTATAGTCATTGATTTTTTGATAATTATCAAAGTTACTGCTCACTGTAGCATGGCAGAGTGTTTCAAGATTTAGTTTGTCCACTGCCTGACATAATGCAAAATAAGAGCTGGCAGCCGACATTTCTGTTTCGAGAATTCTTGCAGGCTCAAGAGCTTCTGTCAGCCAGAAATAAAAGGGTATATGTTCCAGCCATTCTGATTCTTCCAGGTATCTTGGTCGCCAGAACATAGCTTTGGAGGATAATGTGGGCAAAATGCTATTGCTGGTATCAATTATATTTTTTAATTCGGTCATAGTTGATTAGCTTCAGAACTGAAATGGTAATATTTGGGAAAAGTGTTTTATGGCTGAAAAGCTATTCTTCTTGAAAGACGTACGCACATTAAACAACTAAAGGCTTAATGCCACAGCGGTACTCATAGCAATCTAATAAATAACTTTCATCATATCATTGCTATATTGCATGTTTTTTAAATCGGCTTGTGGTACAGCAAGAATTTTATCGTAGGGTTTAACGTCATATATGGCAATGCTTCCGCTAAAGCAGCAATCGTTATACTGAATTCCTGAAATAGTGCTGTCACTTTGTAGTATCAGAACGAGTGGTCGGCTTTTTTGAGGGTTACATGCTGCTGCAGGCTATAGATTTTCAGGAGTGGCATTATTTTCCCTGCTCCCGTCAATAAGAGCCAGCCACCAATCTTGATTATTCAAATACCATTCAACGGTTTTTCGAATACCTGTTTCAAATGATTCTTTAGGCTCATAACCCAACTCTGAACGTGTTTTTGCTGCATCAATAGCGTAACGGCGGTCATGACCCGGTCGGTCTTTAACGTATTGGATCAGTGATTCTGAGTTGCCAGCTATTGCGGACTTTGCGGTTGGGTAGCGTTCCTTGAGCTGGAAGCCCGAGGCTGGAAGCTGGAAGCTTTCATCCATCAGTTTGCAGATCAGTCTGACTATATCGATGTTATGCCATTCGTTGTGGCCGCCGATATTGTAGTTTTCGCCAACTTTGCCTTTGTTCAGAACCAGATCAATTCCGCGGGCATGATCTTCTACATAAAGCCAGTCGCGGATTTGTTTGCCGTCGCCGTATATGGGGAGTGCTTTATCGTGCAAGATATTTGTGATCACCAGAGGGATCAGCTTTTCCGGGAAATGATAAGGTCCGTAATTATTTGAGCAATTACTAATAGTGGACTTTAACCCGTAAGTTTCCTGATAGGACCGAACCAGGTGGTCACTGCCAGCTTTACTGGCTGCATAAGGTGAGTTCGGGGCATAAGCAGTCTTTTCGGTAAAGGCTGGGTCACTTAACGACAGAGTACCGTACACCTCATCAGTAGATACATGGTGGAAACGATGTTCTTTATCTTTTAGCAGGTCTTCGTCCAACCAGACTTTTTTTGCCGCTTTGAGCAGGCTGTGAGTACCTATAATGTTCGTTTCAAGGAATGCATCAGGACCCGTTATGGAGCGGTCTACATGGGATTCAGCTGCAAAGTGGACCAGAGTGTCGATTTTATGGTTTCTCAGCAATCCTTCTACCCGTTCTGTATCCAATATATTCCCATGCACAAAGGTATAGTTGGGGTGCTCTTTAATGGGGTCAAGACTGGCAAGATTTCCTGCATAAGTCAGGGCATCAAGAACTACGATGTTATGCTCGGGGTATTGCTCTATCCAGTACTGGACAAAGTTTGAGCCAATAAAACCGGCACCACCGGTGACTAATAGTGATTTCATGAAACTGGTTTGTCTGACTTAAGCTCTGTTAGCACGCACCTGAGAGCACTTCGCCAATGCTCAATTGGAAGCTCTAACTGAGAGTAGGTCGGTTGTTTGTCCAAAACACTGTATCCAGGGCGTTCAGCCGGAGTGGGGTAGGCAGAAGCGGGTATTGGTTTTATCGGGATACTTTTTTGTAGGATGCCCAGCGTCAGGGCTTCTTCCTGTATGGCTATAGCGAAGTCGTACCAGCTTGCGACACCGGCGTCGGTCCAGTTGAGGATAGCTGGAAGCTGGAAGCCGGGCAGAGAATTGTTCCCGACATTCTCTGCATTCCCATTATCCCTGGCGGTCAAAGCTTGAAGTTTTTTTAATGATTGCCAGCAGCACAGTGCCAGAGACTTGGCCGAGGTAGGTGTGCCAATTTGGTCAAAAACAATACCCAGCTGATCTTTTTCTTGCATCAGTCTTAGCATGGTTTTTACAAAATTATTACCGTGAGACGAATAGACCCAGGCTGTGCGAATAATAACGGCCTTGTTTCCAAGTATCCTGAGAACCTGTTTTTCGCCCTGAAGCTTACTCTCTCCATAGACACTGACAGGGTTGGTTTTGTCAGTCACTTTATAGGGAGTTGATTGAGAACCATCAAAAACAAAGTCAGTAGAGAGCTGAATCATCGGGATGTCATGCTTTGAGCAAGCTTCAGCCAGGAAAGCGGCACCGTTGGTATTTACTGCGAAAGCTGCATCACTATCCGTCTCCGCTTTATCAACCGCAGTATAAGCCGCTGCATTGACTACCGCTTCAGGCTGATGAGCATCAAAGTAAGCATGAACAGATTCTTGAGATGTAATATCCAGTTGACCCCGATCAGCGCATAACAGACCTATACCGCAAGGCACAGTCCTCTGCAATTCGTAGCCCAATTGCCCATTGGCACCCGTAATTAGCACGCCCATCTTCAGACTTCTCTTACCCAACTTCCAGGCCGAAAATTGTTCCCGACATTTTCGGCACTTCCACCATCCCTGGCAGTCGCTTCCAGTTTCCAGCTTCCGGCCTCAGAAAACGCTATAGCATTCTCGTCCTTGCCAGACAGCAGAGGCTGTTCGCCATTGAGCAACGGCCATTCAATCGCCAGATCAGGATCGTTCCATGCAATGCTCAGATCATACTCAGGCGCGTAATAATCTGTGCATTTGTAAACGAAGTCAGCACTTGCGCTGGTGACATAAAAGCCGTGAGCAAAACCTTCGGGTACCCAGAGCATACGCTTGTTTTTGGCGGATAGAAAAACGCCATGCCACTGGCCGTAGGTCAGTGAATCTTTTCTCAAGTCGACCACTACATCATAGACTTCGCCCTGTATAACACGTACCAGTTTGCCCTGGGTATGTTGTGTTTGAATATGGAGTCCCCTGAGGATGCCCTGTTTGGAACGACTGTGATTATCCTGAACAAAATGGGCAGGAAGGCCAAGTTCCTCGAACTTTCTGGACTGCCAGGTTTCCATGAAGAAACCGCGTTCATCACCAAACACCTGCGGCTCAATGACTTTAAGCCCTTCAATGCCTGTTTCCAATGCTTTCACTATTATGATACCTCAGGCAACTTCGATCTTATGTTGTTCGAACCAATTGATGCCTTCCAGTTCTTCGATGATATTCATAAGATAAACACCGTATCCGCTTTTACGCAGTGGACCGGCTATTTCAAACAATTGTTCTGCACTAATGTAGCCCATTCTGTAGGCGATTTCTTCAGGGCAGGCAATCTTTAAACCTTGTCTGGATTCGATAGTTTCTATGTATGTAGCAGCATTAAGAAGGCTTTGGTGAGTACCGGTGTCCAGCCAGGTTGAGCCTCGGCCAATGGTAGTGACATTCAGGCTGCCTTCCTTAAGGTAGCAATCGATGACAGAGGTGATTTCCAGTTCACCCCGTGCTGAAGGTTTTATCGATTTAGCAAAATCCACGACCCGGTTGTCGAAGAAGTATAAACCTGTTGCTGCATAATTCGACTTGGGGTCAGAAGGTTTTTCTTCAATGGACAAGGCTTTGTTGTTTTCATCCAGCTCAATAACACCATAATCCTGAGGGTTGCTGACCCGATAACCAAAGATTGTTGCCCCCTGTTGTTTATCAGCCTTTTGAAGCAGACTGGAAAACTGGTGACCGTAGAACAGGTTATCACCCAGTATCATGGCGCAATCACTTGAACCAATAAACTCTTCTGCCAATATAAAGGCCTGAGCGAGACCATCAGGTGAAGGTTGATTCAGGTATTCAAGTTGAAGTCCCCACTGTGAGCCATCACCTAGCAGTTCTTTAAAGCAATGCTGCTCTTGAGGTGTGGTGATAATCACTATTTCAGTAATACCTGACAGCATTAATGTTGCCAGTGGGTAATAGATCATGGGCTTATCGTAAACCGGCATTAGCTGTTTGCTGACAACGCGGGTTAAAGGATAAAGGCGAGTGCCAGAGCCTCCAGCCAGGATAATACCTTTTCTATTTGATTTTCCCATCTTGGATCCTGATTGCAGGTTATTAGAGACTTAATCGGGCCTGCTGGCTGATCTCTTTCCTGACCAACTCTATGATGTCGTCTTTCTGTTTCGGACTGATTCTCAATGGCCACCACCTAACTTTATATTGTGGAGCCTGAGTATGTAGGCTTTGATCCGATCGGTGATTTTAATCAGTTCGGGAGCGACAGCTCATGCCATGTTGAGCGCTTCAGCCCGCTGTGATTCACTTTGAAACCAGTATGCTGCCAAGAGTGCCAACTTATCAGTATCTCCGAAAAGCATTGCCCGATAGGCGGGGGCTGTCAGCTCTGATAAAAAAGCTTTCCCACCCGCTGAATATGCTCAACCAGCGCCGGGTTATCAATGTCTTCCAGAATCGAGAGATCAAAACTGTAAGGCAATAGCAGGTTATCCAATGCATCATCAATTTTGAACAGCAGGTTTAAATCCAGTGTTTCACCCTCTGCAGCCACCAGGGTTAGATCAATATCTGAGCCTGTGCGGTAGTTTCCTTTTGCCCTGGAACCATAAATAATGGCGCTCCCAACTTGCTGGTGTCGGTTTAATACGTCTTGAATGGCTTCAATGGTTTTATCACTTAAGCCAAATTTCTTGAGTTATCGTCACCTAGGAGCCTGACCGAGAATAGCGCAACCAGACCAACAGAAGTTTTCCCAAATCTTAAAATGAGCAAAAAATATCCAATTATTAGTGGGATTTTGCTCATTTTTGCATATTTATGCCTTCTCACAGCCTCTATGCTGCCTTTTTAGCCTCTTTCAAATCTTCAAGACGGATTGACCTCGTGGAAGCCGCTTTTACAAATTTTTTGATATTATGCGCAGTGCATACCAGTGAAAATTCCGCTGAAACTTTTTCTTTGCCGCGGAGACTGAACCCTCGGAAACCAGATTCTTTTATCTGTCCAAATGGTGGCTCCGCAATAACTTTACGACGCTCATATATGGCTTTCGCACCGGCTGTCTCCATTTTCTTATTCATAGCCTGACGTGCTTTTTCAAACTTATCGGTACGGATAACCCTGCCAGCCTCTTTCTTTGAATCACTGCAATTCCGACGATAAGGGCATTCCCTGCATACCGTCTTGTTTGCCCGGTAGCTTTTTCTTTTGCTTTTGCTGGCCGGGTTCGTTACCAGCTTTTCCCCTGCCGGACAGATAAATACATCAGCTTCGGAATCATACGCAAAATCCGCTTTGACAAACTTCCTGTCAGAGCTTTCAAGGTCGTCAGCGGCAGGCTTCTCCGCCTTGTCGGTTGCGATATAGGCATCAATCTCATGTCGCTCGACTGTATGTAAGTTTGACCCTGAAAAGTAACCATTATCCATACTCCACTTATCTACAGCCGCGCCATCAGTGGCTCCTGATAATGCCCTCAGCGCCGGCTCCACTTCCTGTACATCGTTGGCGTGTTGGCTGACATGCTGGCCAACAATGATCTGGTTATCGGAATCAACTGTAATTTGAGCATTGTAGCTGTACTCACAATACCCCTTCTTGCTCATCACGCGGGCATCGTGATCTGCAAAACTGATCTGCTTTTTGTCGTCTATTGGTTTGTCTGGATTTAAAGCTTTTTCACGTTCTTCAAGTGCTTTCTTGGCCTCTTTGATTTTTTTCAGGCGCTCTTCTTTAAACTGGAGGTCTTCAGGAATGCTGTAACCATTGGTTGCTTTGTAGGCGTCATCTTCTTCCTGATCACACTGACTGGCTTTTTTGATCAGCTCATCCACTTCGGCACTGAGTTCTGCCTCTTTCGCTTTGAGCCTCCCGTAGCTCATGGCCTTGTGTTTTGAGCTGTTGGCTTTGAACTTGGAGCCGTCCAGGCTGATATGACCCAGTGATGCCATTTTGAGTTCAATGGCCAGTTTGACTGACTGTTTGAAGCAGTCATGGAAAAACGACAGATTATCCTTACGAAAGTCACCAAGAACCCTGAAATTCGGGCAGTTCATTTGTGAGATATACATGAACGCCAAGTCTTGTCGACACCGTCGCTCAATCTCACGGGAACTGAAAACACCATGGCTGTATGCGTAGATCAGAATAGCGACAATGAGCTTTGGAGGGTATGCGTGCTGACCAAGGTGGTGATATTTTTTTTCGACTTCAGACGTATTAATGTTCTGAAAAATGCTTTCATAAATAAAACAATCATGATCTTTGGGAAGCAAATCGAAAACGTTGGTTGGGAACAGCAGATGCTGATCAAACTCAACAGGACTGTCCTTAAACTTTGGTGGTGGTGACATTTGGCATAATCAGAGTTGGTTTAAGGCTTATCATAACAGATAAGCCTATTCTCGGTCAGGCTCCTAGCCTTTTTAACATCTGCTCCAGTGCTTTGAATTCAAAAAAATACTGGCTGATGATATTTTCATAGATTTCCTGAGCAACTTCTTCCCGATAGGTGTGAGATGTCAGGTTTCTGCTTTTAATCATACTCATCCAGATTTCACCCTGCTCTATAAGCCCTTCTTTGAAGGCGAGGCGAGTGACGTCCCTGGAACCGTAAATTTTTTCAGCCCCGCGCTCAATCAAAAAGCCTTTCAGGGTATTGCAGGCCAACTCGTGGGTAAACTCAAAGACTTTGATCAAACCCAGTTTTTCAAGCTCACTCAACACACGATGGTTGGCCAGACTGACAGCTTCCTGCAATCGGTCTAAGGCACGCTGGTAGTTATCAAATCGTTGCTTCCAGCGACTATCTTGTTGCTTTTCCATCCTGTTATTTCAGTGATCTGGTTGAATCAGGCTAAAGGCTGGCAGTCTTGATGCTTTTCTGTCAAAGGTCCAGGTCTTTTTGCATTGATGACTGAGGTTATAGTGGCCAATCATTGCATCTGCAAAGTCATACCCTTGTTCATAGTCATCCAGTGCAGCTATGACCGCTTGCCGGTCATCGGTGACAACGCCCTGTTGGCAAATAAAAGCCTTTAATATCTCGCACTGTCGTAACCGCTTGACCTGATAGAAATGACTGAGTCCCCATACCGTTTCTACCAGCAGCACGATGGGGGAGAGATAAACCTTCGGCATTCCGATAAACAGTGACAGTGCCTGTTGGTACTGCTGCAGGTCATCTTTGACCAGGAAGCGGATAAGTACATTTGTATCAATCCCTTCCATTGTCAAGCTCCTTGTTCTGCCCCCAATCCTTAGTGGCGCCCTCCTTGATAGCGGATTCCATATCTTCAAGGGATGCCCGGCGTCCGCCCACATCGTCGGCAAGGCAACCGGCCAGGTGGGTAATATCCTGTTTCATGGGTACCAGGGTGATTACCCCGTCTTTTTCTAAAAACAGCACCTTATCGCCCGGTTCCAACTGGAATTTCTCCCGCAAGGCGCTGGGGATGGTCACTTGTCCCTTGGTGGTAATAGAGCTGCTGGCCATGGCTGACTTCCCGAAAATAAAGGCATTACTCAAAGTAATACCTGGAAGTCTACGTGTCAAAGGGCGCAAGCCGATGTTTGCACTCAGTGGGTACCATGTCATTTAGGAACATTATTTCACCATAGACTCTCACCAGAACGGTATTGTTTCGCATATACATGGACATTTATCAATAAAGCAAAGGTTGCACTGAAATTACCAGGATTAACCGTACAAACAGACGACGGATTGATTATATATTAACCAGTCATTTGCACACCATTCCATTAATAATCATTAGCCCCAGCTATTGACTGGATACTACTGGAAAGGTGAGTGTCAAAACCGGTTCTGTTAATGATGATTTGCCAATGCACCATGATGCACTATTATCACATTCATGATGTATCAAACTAAAAAAAGGGCTTAAACCATGAGAACAACACTGGATCTAGAGCCGGGCTTGCTTGCTCAGCTCAAGGAGCAAGCCGCCAGGGAGCGCACAACCGTGAGCCAGTTGGCAAACCAACTCATTCGCATGGCTATTTCCACACAGCAGAATAAACCGGAGCAGGTGCCTTTCCAGTGGCATGTGGCAGAAAATGGCAAACCTGCCGATGGTTTTGATCCATCGGATCGCAGCTACCTTGATGACCTGGCTTAATGCCCTATGAATTGAGCGGAATAAGCCATGAAGCTGATTGATACCAATATTCTTGTCTACGCCAGCATTCCCTTTTTTGATGAGCACAAGGTAGCCAGGGGGCTCCTGGAGCAGGTTGCTTCGCAGAAAACCCGCCACTGCATTACCTGGATCAATATCTTTGAATATATGAGAGTGGTCACCCATCCAAAGCTAATCAAGCCGAAGCCACTGAGCATTGAACAAGCACTTGCCAATATAAAGAATCTTCTTGCCGCCTTTCACCACCCCTATCAGGAATACATGGACTCGTAAAAAATGCCCAAAATTTGAATGATCGTCCACTGCCTTTCCTTCAAACCAACCACATGTTCCTCCTGATTATTGACCGTTAATACACTAAGCCCCTGAAAACAGAAAAATACCCATCTTGCTGTTGGGTTCTGGCAGGGCTTTTTTTTCTGGTCTGGAAATACACGACTTTGCTTTTTCAGTTCCTGCCTGATTCTGTGCTGGATAGCAGCATAGACCATCAGGCACAGAGTCATCACCATTAACAGGGCTTCAATACGTTCCGCTTTCTTCAAATAGAGCGAAGAGACCAGAAAGTCCGGGCTAGGGAAAAATCATGAAACCCCACACCCAGCAAGGACTTCAGACAGGTATTGTGTGTTCATGGCTGCCTTTTTCTGTTTACGCTTTAAGCCTGCTTTAAAGGTTTTGGTATTGTTCAACATATTCACTGCCATATGTCGAAAACCTGTGAGCATTTCAGCGGCATTGCCCCTTCTGATTCGACAATCATCTTCTCGCATTGCAACATCCATTTTCCAATGGAGTTTATTTTCGATCGCCCAATGCTCTCTTGCAGCATGTGAAAATTCTTCTGCTGTTAACTTCGCAGAGGAGATATAATAACGGACACTGATATCATCAGCATTGAACACTTTATCTTCCATTCTTGCAGAGAAAATAATCCCGAGTGTTTTCATTCCTTTCCAATCAAAAGAAAAATTAACGAACTCATCAAAGGTATCACTTACAATGTGAAGGCGTGTTTCCATTCTACCATGGCTTTTCTCTTCGATTCTGAAAGTATCACCATTCCATTGATTCACTTTTTCAACAGAGAAATGTTTCTCAAATGCTTCATAAAGCTTACCCTGGTTGCCTTTTACCGCTAACAAATAATCAGCGCCTTTATCAACGATTTTCTTGGCAATATCCCTCTGACACCCCATGGCGTCTATAGTGATGAGGCAGCCACGGATTTCCAGGAGATCGAGCAATTCAGGTATGGCGGTAATCTCGTTACTTTTATCATTAATTTTAATTTGACCAAGAACCAATTCGTTTGCAGTCGCAAATGCACTCACCATGTGAATTGCACCTTTGTCCTTGCCTTTATCGTAAGAGCCTCTTGCTGTTTTTCCATCAATTGCAATGATCTCACCATTGGTTGTCTGGTGACAGGCTTGCATCCACTCAATAAAGCATTTCTGGAATTGCTTTGGGTTAATAGCAGCAACTACTCTGGAAATTGTATGATGTGAAGGAATACCGTATCCAAATTCACCATACTTTTTTAACCATTGCAGTCTTTCATTGCCGAAGTCTTCAATTTCTTCCCAACCTTCACAACCTGCAATGACAGCACAGATGGTTAAGAGCAGAATATCAGCAAGTTTATGATCTACTTTCCATTGCTGACGTGCGTCATAAATGACAGATAGCCTATTCATTAAATCAAATGCATTCATTTCCAGAACATCCAAATCTTTTTTGTATAAGACAATGGATGTGTATTTTACTCTATAGGTAGAAATCCTTATAGCCATTGAGCCCAGTGGCTTCGGGGGCTTTCATGATTTTTCCCTAAAGTCCGGGCTCTTCAGGAACCGAAAGCCGCCTTCAACTTTTTGTTGCGACTTATAGATAGACAACAGCTCAGAGGCATTCAAACTATTTTTATCCAGCTCATTGGTGCTTAGGATAAAACAACCCAGTGAGGCCTCTGCATGCTCCCTCTTCTCGCAGGAAACAAAGCATTCAGCCTGCACAAAGTACTCGAAGTGATCAGGCTTGCTATCCGGCGATGGTCTTCCTTTGCCCGAATAGCAGGGTTTACAGATAACCTCAGGCTCTGTTTCGCTTTGGCAAAGTTTCGATTGTTTCTGCCACAAGGCAAAAGCCTTCAATGCATCGTCCCGGCACAAAAAGGCCTTTTTGCTCAGCTTCTCCAGATCACGGGCCTCTTTCAATGACTGTTTTTGCATCTTTCGGGTCAGTGTTTTCCGTTCACTAAGCCCGCGCTTTTTGTTGAGAAACAGGAACCATCGTTGTTGAACCCCTCCGTAGCAGGAAGGCACTTCAGCTGAGTAATAATCTTCATAGCCTTCAACAGGCTCCAGCGACATGGTTGGCGCTTTGCAGACCAGCTCCTTTGCCTCCTTGATGTTCAGGGGTACCCGGGAGATAAACAGCTGCTTTTGCTCATCAAGCGACTGAAGGGTTTCTGCAACATACATGGCAGCATCAGCAACCAGATAGCGGCTATTCAAAGCAGCCTTAAAACATGACAGATGATTTTTGATAATTTCCTGAAAACAGGTTTTGTCGTTTACATTACCGCTGGCAGGGGCCATAAACACAGGGATGCCCGCCTGGTTTTCAGTCATTAACTGTAAGACTACCTGGTTCAGGTCAGGCCGGTGGTCACGGCTGTAACCTTGGCAGATATGAATACAGTTCAAGTCGTCTGGATTGTCATGACTGTTATAGACTCCATCCACATGAAAGCTGGTGCCATCCAGATTTAATGCCTTGCAAGGAAGTTTCAGATGATTGACGACCTTGACGGCCAGATTGAGATACAAGTCGCTAACACCAGCGTCGTACAAACTGTCGAGAGCCCGACCAAGTACCTTATCGTTCAAGTGTTCAGCCTGTATACCTTCCCCGATAAGGCGGTCAATCGGCTTATCCTCAAAAAACTCAGGGAGCATGTATAGAGTTTGCCCCGTAAAGCCCAAGCCATTGATGATCATTGCAACTACAGCTTGTCCAATAGTGACATTACGAACATCGGAGTCATTTGTGATACGGGCATCAATGTATTCGGCTATCTTTAACTCCCGACACATAGCGGCAACCAAGCCAAGGTGGTTGAGGTTCTTAGACTGGTATTGAGCTTGAGACATGTTGGTGTACCTGAATGTCTGTTTATTTCTTTGACAACAGATTTTAGGCAAATATCAATCGGTGTGGTGAAAGGCAGTTCTTGATCAGCCAGTGGTATCCCGGATTGATCCGGGCCCTGACCATTTGCAGTATTTTACAGAAATTATCCAACAAGTGGCGCCTGTCAGAGGTAACTTTGTTCACGATTGTCGTATTGCAGCAGTGATGAAAGAGCATAGTGTCCGTGAGATTATTACCCGGGATACCGATTTTATGAAAATCCCCGGTTTTTCTGTGACTAACCCTTTTGATTGATGAGGTACCTCAGCATCGAACGCAGGCAAATTTCTGCCCGGAAAAGCCATACAATGGATTTTACCCACATTACCAGTCATTCCGATTTGATCGGCTTTTCTACGGATAAGCATGAAAGGTTACTACCTAAAGTAATACCCTTTCATAACCGCAAAAAAGTGCTACAGCCTCAACACCACCGCCGCACTCATAGCCACCTGATAAATGACCTGCATAATATCACTGGTATATTGCATGGTTTTTTCATCGACCTGTGGCATCACCAGGATTTCGTCTCCGGGTTTAACGTCGTATTTCGCTAAACCACTACTGAACAGACCATCGTTGTATTCAATGCGAGAAATCGTTCCATCCTGATGCAGGACCAGCACTCGGGATTGATCGGCTTTTTGAGAGTAGCCCCCTGCTGCGGAAACGTAGTCGTTGATGGTTTTTTCATTATCAAAGACCATGGCATTGGGGAACATGACTTCGCCATGCACCTGAACCAGAACGGTGTCATTAGGAATAACGATTCTATCCTGGTCTTTCAGCATGACATCCATGCGGGTTTTATTCTGGCCCAGCAGTACCTGACCACGAGGGACTGCCTGTCTGGCTCTTTCTACAAATTGCAGGATCGATTGTGCATCGGCCTTTCTCAAGTTGGCTTCGCCTATGCTTTTGCTTCGTGCCGAGAGTGCCGCTTGCTCAAGCTGTTTTAGCTGCACATCAAGCATGGCTTTCTGGCGTTTTGCTACAGACTCTCTGAAGAGTTGCATGGCTTCCATATTGGACCGGTCGTTAGGGGAGAGCCGGGCCATCAGATCTTTAATGGTGCTGCCGTAAGGAAGGATATAAATAGCCTGTCCGTTGTGTTCCCCCTCGACTGATACACTGATGGTTCCCGGCATTTTGTCAGAAACAACGGTGACTTCATCGCCACTATGAAGTTGCACGTCCGCTGTTTTGGCAATAGACAGGTATTCCACGTTGCGCTTGGCCATCTGGTTTCTGGCAATCCGAACGTGGGTGGCCTCGGGTAACACACCGACCATATCCAGAGCGTCTTTTAGAGCCGTCTGGCCGTTGGCGAATTCAATTTGAACCGGGTTTTCAACCAGTCCATCAAAAGCGGCTACCCCTTGTCGTGTGTTGACTACCAGAGTGTCACCGTCGCCCAGTTGAACCTGTTCAATGGTACCTGTGAGAAGAAACTCGTAGAGGTTAAAAATAGCTCGGGTCTTGCCGTTGCGTTTTAGCTCGACGTTCAGATAACTACCAGACTCTGGACGTATGCCACCGGCTTTTGCCAGAAAGGCCAGTATTGAATCCGATGAAAAGCCGCCATAAAGGCCGGGTGATTGTACAAAGCCGGTGACAAACAGTTTAACCGGTTCTGCTGCATTCAGGCTGGAGTAGACGTTGACATTTTTTTGGTAAACACTGCGAACTTTTTTCTCGATAACCTGGTTCAGGTCTTTGTTGGCAACACCTTGCAGCTTTACGGGTCCTACCTGTGGAATAAAGACATTACCTTGTGCATCGACCGTAAGTTCTACGGCCACTTCATAAGCTCCCCACATTTGCAGGGTTACTCTGTCGCCAATGGCCAGAGTGTACTCAGGGTTGAAGCCTTTAAACTCGGCCTGTTTGAACCCTTCAAATAAATTTTGACCGAATACCGGATGTTGCGTGACGGTTTCAACCAGTTCCGGGCCCACTGTTTCCGTTTCAGTAGATTCGGGGATCGGTGTGTTTGCGTAAGCAGCCACACTCAGCATGAGTGCAGCTGTTGAAGAGATCAGTTGTTGTTTCATAAATTCATAGTCTGGGAAATCAGGAATGCTTTAACGATGCTGTTTTCTTGATCTTTCGTCAATCACGATGCTCATAGATAGTGGCGCGAATCATTCGTGCCAGAGCAAATATCATCAGCAAAATCAGCAGTATGTTAATAAGTGAGTAGGCCACCCTGGGGTATTTGGCATCCTGCGCCTGGTATGGACTGCTGACGACGACCAGCTGCTTTAATTTTCGGCTTGCCTCTGTGCGTGTTGTTTCCAGGGCAACCAGTGCCGACGTATAGGCCTGGGTAGCCAGCTCCAGATCCAGTTGTAACTCTTGTTGTTGAGCAGCAAGTTCGTTCAGCGAAGTAGCATCACTATCGACAAGCTTGTCCTTTTCTGTGGTGATCTGAGATTGAAGAGCACTGATCCGTTGTTTTAATGCAATAACTTGAGCGGAGTTTTCGTTCAGGTAAGACGTCAGGGTCTGTAACTCGGTCTGGCTTCTGATCAGTTCAGCCTG
The DNA here is from genome assembly GCF_049275935.1 of Endozoicomonas sp. ALC020. NCBI lineage: Bacteria > Pseudomonadati > Pseudomonadota > Gammaproteobacteria > Oceanospirillales > Endozoicomonadaceae > Endozoicomonas > Endozoicomonas sp. ALC020. The sequence continues at coordinate 6,073,385 of NZ_CP184830.1, read as the reverse complement.
AAGTTCATTCATTATGCCGCTCAGTGCAGCTCCTTGCTCTTCGACGCTCAGTAATCCGGTTTCGTTCTGGAAGTTTAATAATCTTCGCGTGAAGTCCTTGAGCCTTTGTTCAGCTCGCTCGACTTCGGAACGTACAAAGGTTAATTGTTCATTGGCCAGGTTGTGACTGATGTCATTTACAAAGCTCTCGCTTTTTAAAAGAATCAGGTCGGTGACTTTTTTGGTGTATTCAGGCTCAAATCCCTGAACCTCCATATCCAGCATGCCATTGGTATCGTTGTATCGCACATTGATATGGCTGCGATAAAAGTCGAGAAAATCTTCCTGACTGGCAGATGGGGAGAGTCTGGAAATCCAGTCGGCAGATTCAATGTAATGCTGTTTCAATGAAAGCTTTTGATCCAGGTGCTCCAGCATATCGGGCGACTGTATAAAGGTCTCCAGAATCTTCTGGTCATTGCTGGCTTGTGGGGTCACGCCAAACAGACTGAGGCCTTCAATAGAGCCGCCGCCTGAGTCACTTCGCTCAATAAGAAAGCTGGCCTCGGACACATATCGATCCGAAGCGATCAGGGTAAAGTATATTGCACAGAGTGCCCAGGGAATAAGAACAATAGCGGTAAACCACTGCCCGGTTTGATGAGTCAGAAGTGCTGACTTGAGCTTATGAGCAAGGTTAAGCTGTTTTAGCTTTTTCTTGATAGTATATGCAGGAGCGACAGTCTGTTTGTGCTCTGGTGGAGTTCGAAGAACTTCGCTTTTACTGGCTGGTTTTTCTTCTTTAGGAGGTGTTTGAGGTGGTGCTTGAATAGTGTCTGGCATGTCGATAGGGTCAGGTCAATTTACATCGAGTTATAGGCGGCAATGGCATCATCTATGCTGTCATGAACATGGATTGAGCCGTCTTTTATATAAATGCCAATGTCACACTGCCGCTTTAGCTCATTGATGTTGTGTGAAACAAAAAGAAAGTTGGCTATCCCTTTTTTGGCATCAAAGGTTTTACGACATTTTTCTCTGAATCGCTTGTCACCTACGGCTGTAAGCTCATCAATCAGGTAGTAGTCAAAGTCAAAAGCCATGCAGACGGCGAATGAGAATTTGGATCTCATTCCGGAGGAGTAGCTTTTGAGAGGCATTTCGAAAAAGTCATTCAGTTCAGAAAAGTTTTTGATGTATTCGATCTTATCCCTGATCTCATCTTTGTTTTTTCCGTAAATCCGGCAGATAAATTCGGCGTTCTCACGGCCCGTCATACTGCCCTGGTAACCGGAAAGTCCCAGAGGCCATGAAACATTGCCTGCTATTTTGATACTGCCTTTGTTGGGGTGGTCGACACCCGCCAGCAGTCGCATTAGAGTGGACTTGCCACTTCCGTTGGCTCCAAACACTCCGATGTTTTTATCACCGGGCAAAACAAGGTCTACATCTTTGAGTATGTAGTGGCGGCCTTTGGGAGTCGGATAATATTTTGTGACGTTGTTGAAAGTGATCACTGTGTCAGCATCCTGCGCCAGTTAGCCCGGAGCATCAGAAGGCCTAAAGTTAAGGTTGTTAAGGCCCACATCTCTACGTATTCAAGACTGAGCAGGCTGGTATCATAGTCGTATGAAAAGCCTGAGCGCATAAATTCAAAAATATGGACCAGTGGATTCCACAGCAAGATTTCCTGTGCAGCAGAAGGCAGCTCGTTGATGGAGAAGAATGTGCCAGAGATGAACATCAGCGGTCTGAGTATGGCGGGTATAAATTTTCCAGGCTCAGGGTAAAGCGTATTGATGACGCCAAAGATCAAACCCAGACCAAATGCAATGATGCTCAACAAACAGTAGGAATAAATGATAATCAGGCTGTTTACCAGATTGACTTCATAACCAACCCACCAGGTGATCAGAATTATCCCGGATAAGACAATAAAAGATGTTATAAATTCAAGTATGAAGCGGCTCAAAAAGGTGTCAAAGACTCTTACCTGACGGTATATGAGTAGGTTTTTGTTGGCGCTGACTGCATTCAATGATTGTGTTACGACTTTCTTGAAATACAAAAAGGGTGCAATACCTGTGGCTAGAAATAGCGGTATTTCGAGCCCTCCCACAGAGCTTCTTCCACCAAAGTAAAACAGCCCCATGAAAACAGCTATCTGCAGAACAGGTTCAATAAAGGCCCAGGCTATGCCAAGCCGGTAAGCTCCAAAGCGGGTTTTAAGCTCGCGTGTGAGTAGCGCATGCAGTACAGCATACTGAATTTGTAAGGGTGATCTTGATTGCATCAGAAAAATGAGGTCAGTCAGCTCGAGCCATTAGCAGGTTTGTAACTTGGATTTGCATCGATTTATATTCAGGCACGCTACCGCCCTTCGAGATTTGCTGCATGAATTGTCATAGGACAGGTACGAGCACGCATATACTGAAACAGCGTGTTAGGAAATTTGGCTGAGTACTATAAGCTTTGTGTTTTATTCAGGTAATTGTGTATTGTCGCACTTGATTATTTCGTTTTTGTTACACTGATTATTGCGGCTATGTTCTTGTACAGGTGCGAAGACAAGGAAGGCAATAAACTCTAGGAGCCTGACCGAGAATAGTCTGCCCTACTGCGGCGGCAGCAAATTGGTCTGAAAATCCGCTTTTGTTCGTCAAATAGCTCGCTATTCTCCTCACAAAACCGAATTTTCATCCTCAATTTTCTGCCGTCCTCGCTACGGGCGCTATTCTCGGTCAGGCTCCTAGGTACAAAGGCGGATCAGGTATCTCGATTGCTGTTGTTCATATTCATGCTTTGTTCATAAAATGTCTGGTTTTGTAGGCTTTTTGTAATTTATATGGTACTAATGTTTCATACAATAGGTAGTATACCTGCTTGGAGAAATAAGAAAAGCATGATAATCGCCAATGTCCTATTATATTACCATGTTAGTGTATTTTAGTGTTTATCCAGTTATGAAAGACTTGGTGTAAGGTTAGTGTCGTTTAAAGATTCGCCAGCATCGCGCAATCCAATCGCACTTTCTGTGCGGTAACATAAGTCCTAGACATCCATTCCGATGCGTCGCTGGGCTCCGATAGGGAGTGGCCAGATGTACCTGAATCACTAGTCGAAAGCGCTGGGATAGCCAACATCTGAACTAAGGAGCTTGCGCACAAGTTTTGCTCTACTCAGGCTCTATCAGAAAAAAACGACATTCAGGCTAATGCATCGGGTCAACGAAAATAGTAATGATGCAGGGCTTGCGCACTATTTGACAGGTTGAGGTAGAGGTATATAATCCGGAACTTCCTAAAACTTATTAGCCTGATCCCTTCTCGCTTTACTTGAAAATTTCGAAGATACTCGTTCTTTGACGTCATGTGAACACGGCTTTAACGATATCCTTGTGATCGGTAATTTCGACATCATCACTAATGTCGGTATTTAGGGGAGGTTGGTAAAGAAAATAGGTTGGTTGCGAGCTTTTTGCGGAACTGTTCGGAGGCATGTCCTCGGATTATAAGTTCAAGCTAAGGATCAGCCATCTTTATCCTGGTTAATTTCTGGATTGCTTTACCCGCTGGGTAAAATCTGCTTTTCCCGAAGGCTCTGAAAGATGAAACCAGATTAAAATGATATCAATCAACGCAGACACACATTGCAACGATATTACTATCAACAAAATGAATAGTGATATCAATGGTCTTAGTATAATGGCTAAGGGGAGCGGTAATACGCTGCTTATTGAGTCAGGTGCCAAAATCAATAATCTCAAGATCGACCTTATTGGTGATCATAATAGTGTTATTATCAGAAAAGGTGCAATTTTCTTTGGGGGGAGCTTAAGTGTTTCTCACAAAGCTAGCGTTAATATTGGTCTCAGGTGCAGATTTGGAAACAGACTGGAATTAATCGCCGAAAAAGCATCCATAATCTTCGGTGACGATTGTATGTTAGCTGCCGGGGTTCAGCTCAGGACGACCGATTCTCATCCTATTTTTGATTTAGACAGCGATACAAAAATCAATCAATGCAAGAGTATTGAAGTGAGTGATTATTGCTGGATAGGAAAAAATGTGACTATCTTAAAAGGGGCGCAAATCCAACCATGCAGTAGTGTTGGCATTAACTCAACTGTTACAGGGAAAACTACACCGTTTTCGGTATGGGCCGGATCACCAGCGAAGCTGGTTAAAAGTGATGTCATCTGGTCAAGATTGAATAAAATTGATAGCTATCTTGATGAACCTATCATTGTAAGATATTTAAAAAAATATAAGGATCTCATTCCAGAAGGTTTACGCGACACTATTGTGAAAAAAATAGAAAGTTTCTAAAACACTGTGCTCAATATCTGAGCTAATGGTGAAAACGGCTTCTGTCGGGTAAATGTCATAATAGGTTGTGGCTACTGCATATAAAATATGTTTTGTGGTCAGACTTTATTGTGAGACTCCCTGTCTATTGGTTTTTGAGTCGATAATTGTTGCAAAATTTCTTAAAACTTTATACCTGGAGTCATTACAAAATCCTATTGGATCACTCATTAGCTTTTTCATTCTTTTTAACAATAATGGCCTGTTATCCGGTACTTTTGAAAAAGCTCCATCTGGCATATGACGATGTGGTAACAGGCCTTTATTTTTAAGAATCAGAAGCTCATTTAGTTTTATTTTTAATGCCTCCATATCAGGTGTTTTTACATTTTTTTCTAACCACTGTCGGTTAACCGAAGGCACATACCCAGTAGCCAGTTGATCAAAGGTTGCCAGGCATCCACTGCCTACAAAGCTTGCTGTATGTATATCTTTTCGTACCCCAAAATCACTTACAATGGCTGTTGGGATGCCACGAGCCATAGCCTCTATTGCGACAGTTGAACTGACAGTAATGCATAGGTCAGTGTGCTGAAGGATTTCTTCGACCGGTTCGTAGGTAAATCGCAAATTATCCGGAAATTTTAATTTCAGTAATTTTCTTATTCTTTCTAGATGCCATATTTGTTTATGAATTGTTCTACCGCCGAGTTTGCAGCGGGGCTTTATTAATATGGTTTTCTGAGGTTTTGATTTCGCTAAATGAACGAGTTTTTTTAATAAATAACATCTTTCGCGAAAATTCCTGGGCGCAACAAGCTGCTCAAAAAAAACTATATCTTTTTGTTTGTTGACGAAGTTATGTTTGATATTTAAAAGCTGAGGGTAGCCAAAACAAAAAGCGTTATCTGGTGAAAAAGCAAGCTCTTTCGATAATTCGATATATCTTTCGTAATCGTTGGGACAATTGAATAATATTAGATCAGACTGGACTCTGGATAAAATGGTTGCATCATCCCCCTCAATGTATCCAGAAAAACAACTAACAATCAGCTTTGAATGATTTTGTTCAAAAAAATTAATAAATTGTTTGTTGGTCAAGTTCTCAATCAAAATATCATTCTTGAAACAATCACCCAATGAATGTTTAATTGCATATTTCGATAAATTTAATGATGAGTATTTTTTAAGCAAATTGTATCAGCTGACGTTATATAAAATTTTAAAAAGATTAAATGAATAATCAAATTATGTATTCTTTTAATTTATTCAGATTGTAATCTGACTGCCCTTTGCAATTGACAAAAAAGTGATTGTCTCCATCGCTTTCCATCTCAGGCATGTTAACAATGTATTCGACAGTCTTTTTGTAATCATCGATATGATGAAATAACTTTTTGCTGATCGCTTCTGAAAAATATTCCTTGGCATTTTCGCCATAGGCTAGGACTTTACAACCGAAAAAACTGGCTTCATATGCTACTGTAGAACTTTCAACAACTACCGCATAAGCCTGATTTAAGAGTTCGTATATATTCTTTGAGGTGGTTTCTTGTATATCAAAAAAAGAATAACTAGAAAAATAGTCTGTATATTTTTCTATCAAATGATGACTTCGAGGATGCAGTCTCAAAGAGATCTGAAATTTATCCTGAAGATTATTGTCAATTATCGTATTAGCGGCCTTGGTTATCATTGATTTTGTATGGTTGTGAGTATATTGCTCAATAAATACAATATTCTTGATCTTTTTACCTTCTTTATTGCTTCCATTCTTATAGGAAAATAAGTCTAATTTCCCTCCTACTAGCACTTCTGGTGTTAAATCGTCTTTTACTGGCTTTATGTATTTTCTTGAAGACTCACCCCAGACCCAAAAAGTATCTGGTAAGATATCCTTTTGATGATCAAATTTTTTCAAGTTATAAAAGTTTGGCCCCAGAATCCCATGTTGTACTTCTACCGTTTTTATTCCCAGCTGTTTGCAGGCAATAACCGCAGCCAGGCGTTCAGAAGAATAAAAGCTGGTCAACATGAGAAGCTTAGGTGAGATGTTAGATAGAATATTTATGAAATTATCTGATCTTATAAATATGGATTTAATCCATCTATCAACATAATCGTAACTGAATGGGCATAATAATTTATTCTTCCTAATGAAAAAGAAGAGTTCTTTTAGTCCTCGTATGTTACGTTCTTTAAAATTATTGGGTATATATTTATCAATCGGTTTCTTATAGTACAATATGTCTCTTTCGAATTGGGTTTTTCTGAAACCGTTATCAAATGGAAGAATGCTTAACTGTGTAAACTCTGACATTTCATCTTGAAAAGGCTTAAAAAGCCTGTTCTCTGAAGAGCCTCTCTCATTTAAAACCAATGAATCAAGAGCTTCAAGAAAAACAATTTCATAATTATTGTTAAGGCAGCGTTTTTCTTTCGCTAATAGCAAATTATCACCAACCTCTTTTGCGAAGAGTTTGTTTTGACGAAATGAGGAATCACTATTAAAAACTGAATAAGTTTTTCTATTGGCCGAAGCCAATAGCCCAGCACTATCGAAAGACCACAGGTGAAGACCTGCTAGCAAGCACTTTACAGCGTTCCAGACATACCAGCCATTAAATCTTATGTTTTTTACATTGAACTCATGCTCAATTCGACTGATGTTTTCTTCAACAACTTTAGGGTTCAGTGAAAATGAGGCCATATTAAATAATTTCTAGCTTGTAGTTGATTTTAAGGCCGTACTTGTTTTCCAGAAATAGCTTTTTCTCATATTGTTTTTTTGCCTGATTGCCAACTATGTTGCTATATAACATTCTACTTCTTGGGTTGACACCGTTACGTATTATATATTGCTTTAACCTGAATAAGCTTTTTTTAAAATTGCCACAATGATAATGGCATTCAGCAGACTTTATTCTTGATGATTTAGCCGCTTTATGGGTATTTATAATGTACTCATAATACTCCAAAGCTCGTTCAAAATTTCTAAGTGCATGATATGAATCACCTATCAATTCAACTGTATTTTTGCCATATTTATGCTCAATTTCATCATGTCTTTCTTTAGAGAAGAGTCTTACAACTTTATAAAAAGATCTCATTTTAAAAAGTTCTCTAGCAATATCAACTTTAAGGGACTCATGAATTTCATAAAAGCGTATAATTCTTTCAGCAGAGAAATTATTGTTAGCACTACGGTATACTTTTGAAAACTTTACAGCTAAAGGGAATGTTCTTGGACTAACTCTACAGGCTAGCTTAATGAGTCTTTCAGTGTTTGCAGAGCTCTTACCAAAAAAAGAAAAATATTTCCTTATAAAAAAAGCTCTAACTCTAGAATATGGATTCAGCATTTACCAGGTCATCAATATTATCGATATCAATTGAAAATTTACGTTCCATGTCAAATGGAATGACCGGCTTTTCAAAGAGATCTAATCGTTTTATGAAGTTGATGCAATTTGATATATAGATTGCTCCATTAATTAAGTATGTTGACTCTAAACTTTGTCTTGGGGCTGTGAGGCTAGCCCAGTCAAAAACCGGTTCAATAAAACCATTCCGAAAATATAAGTTCTTTTGAATAGGGTGGTCTGTTTTGGTGACACTTACCAGGCTTTTAGCATTAGACGCATTGAATTTCTCCTTCGCGTCTTTAATGTGTGTAGCACTACGCAAAGGTGATGTTGGCTGCAAAAGTATAAAATGCGTCGTTTCTTTATTTTGATTTACAAGCTCTAACAAAGCATGTTTGACTACATCAAGACTGCTTGATAAATCTGTTGCCAGCTCATCTGGCCGGTCAATGACCTCAGCTCCCCAGGTCAAACTGACCTCTTTAATTTCGGAGCAATCTGTTGTTACAACAATATGCTCAAAGCATTGGCTTTCCAGTGCTGCTGTTATAGTGTGTGCAATCATTGGTTTACCAGCAAGGTCAAGCACATTCTTTCGGGGTAACCCTTTAGAGCCTCCTCTGGCAGTGATAATGGCGGTATAGGTATTTTTCTGCATCAGGCTACTTCCTTGATGACAGTTGCCATTAATGAAAAGTCTACATCATTGAATAGTTTTTGGTCTGCAGCAGACCAGATTTCTTCTTTCTCTATAAGTGAGATGAACTTTTCTGTACTATTGCCATCACCAAAATAGCTGTCTCTTACGGTTTTTGTAAATCGAGAAGCTTTTTGAATAGCTTTGTATATGTCTTCGCTATCGTAACCAGTATTGATAATGCTCTTTGCAAAATACCTTGCGTTCTGACGGTTACCTATATTAATTGATGGCATACCATAGAATGGTGTTTCACGAATGCCTGCGCTGGAGTTGCCAATTATGCACTCAGAATTCTTCAGTAACGTCAGAAATGACTCAAACCGGATAGAAGGGTAAATTCTAAAGTTTTCTCTGTACTTCAATCGATCATACTCTTTAAGAATATAATCTGAACCTTCATCATTATTGGGGTATACAACCACAAAGTTTTTTTGGCATTTCAATAAAGCGTCAACCATTGCTTTGGCATTGGCTGGCATATTATCAATATCAGTGGTTACCGGATGAAATAGAACAACGCTGTAATTTTCAAACGGGATGGAATAATGTTCCTTCACTATATCTAAATCAGGCAGGTCAGACGATAGCATGGCATCTATATCGGGTGAGCCGATATTATGGATAAATTCTTGCCTTTCTCCCATTTGGACCAGCCGTTTTACTGCCTCATTATTACTAACCATATGTAGATGAGATAATTTAGAAACAGAATGACGAATAGATTCATCGATCGTACCAGATCGCTCACCACCCTCAATATGGCACACCAGTGTATTAGTAAGGGCCCCTACAATGGCGCCTGCAAGGGCTTCTACTCGATCACCGTGGATGACGAGCATGTCTGGCTTATTTTCATGAATGTAGCGTGAGAGACCTTTAATGGTGCTAGCCAGAATCATTTCCATTCTGTCACCAACATGTTGATTCATAAATGTGTAAACAGACTTATAACCTGCGCTTAAAACCTCTCTGGCAGTATAACCATAACGTTGTAGTGTATGCATGCCCGTAATAAATACTTGGCATTCAAACCTTTCATGATTTTCAGTAGCTAGCATTAAAGGCTTTATTTTACCATAATCAGCACGTGTGCCTGTGAGGAATAGTATTTTACGTTGCTCCATGACTTTTTTTTCTGTTGAGAAGAGAATAGGAAGAGCTGACGAATGAACTTCGAAAGATCTTATGGGCAAGTTAATTTACATCTGACTTTTTAATATGTTCGTCAGAGCTGATGTTTCGTGTTGCGACTTTGCCTAGTAACGAATTGAAGTCCTCTGCTAGTATTTCACCAGTGCCAGGGCGCTTAACCCAGATGTTGTCTTTACTGAATAGATCACCTTCTCTGATATCTCTGATTGCAACAACTGTTGCGAATGCAAAATCTATAGTAGGTTGTTCTTCATTAATCGGTGTTTTTGTTCCGCCCAAAGTCTTGTGGATGATTTTAGATCCTAAGATTAGCTCAGACATGGTTTTTGAATCATTTGAACAAACAATATCTGGCCCTGGTCGATCCATTCTATCTGTAAAGTGTCTTTCAAGGATTTTGGCGCCCAGTGCTACGGCACCCAGACATGCATAATTATTAACAGTATGGTCTGACAGACCAATTACAGCATTCGGAAATGCAGATTGCATTTCGGTCATAGCACCCAGTCTGACTAATTCTGGTGGTGTTGGGTAGACGTTAGTGCAGTGTAACAATGAGTATGGTACGCCATGCTTTTCAAAAATAGAGACTGCTTTTTTAATACTCTCTATGGTATTCATTCCAGTGCTGAGTATTATAGGTTTACCAAATGAGGCAATATAATCAATTAATGGGTAGTTGTTGCACTCACCGGAACCAATCTTATAGGCAGGTATATCCATTCGTTTGAGTCTGTTCGCAGCTGCACGAGAGAAAGGTGTGCTAATAAAGATCATACCTTTACTTTCGACATATTCTTTAAGTTTGATTTCTTCCTCTTCATTGAGTGAGCATCTATCCATTATTTCGTATATAGAAATATCTGCATTGCCAGGGATGACTTTTTTTGCCTCTGCACTCATTTCATCTTCAATGACATGGGTCTGGTGCTTAACCACTTCTACACCGGCTTCAGCTGCAGCATCTACCATCTCGAAGGCTGTTTTCAATGAGCCTTCGTGGTTGATTCCAATTTCAGCAATAACCAGTGGTTCGTCATTTGGACCAATTCGTCTGTTACCGATAAAAAATTCATTCATGTTGTATCTCTAAAAGTTTTGGCTGTTTTTAAGTGAGCTTTATTTAAAGTATCAAATACAGAATTTAGGGGTTAGATTGTGAATTTAGAATCCACTTTTAATATCACTGGTGTGATGCATGGTTTTCTGATCAGGCTTTTGTGCCATCAAATCTTCTGGTTCGCTATTGACTGAGATTAATGGATATTTGAGGGGGTTGTTCCCCAAGCTATAAGTAGATTTACGCTATGGTTCGTAATGATTTATATTCTGAAACGCTACCGCCCTTCGAGTTTTGCTTCGTGAGTTGTTGTAAGACTGACGCAAGCACGCATAGACTGAAACATCGAGATGGAAAATTTGGCTGAGTATTTTAAGATTTATCTTTTGATCAGGTTATTGTGTATTTTCAATACCTTGATCGGTTTTGTGCATCTGACCTACAGATATGATCTGAAACAACCAGATGTCGAAATCTGGCTGAGCATTTTAAGTTTTATGTTTTTTTGAGTAATAGTGTATTTGCACACTTGATTTAAGGGTTACTACATTGCGTATTGCTGCTATGTTCCCGTAAAGGTGCGAATATAAGCTAGGTAATAAGTACCTTGTATAAAGGTGGAGAAGTATCGTGATCTCTATTATCTATATATATTTTGCACACGAAATTCAGAAGTCTTGTATTTCCCTGAAATCTATACTGTATTGATTTCCTATGCAATAAGTACTAGAACCTATCTCTGATTTGCCTTGCCTAAGTTTTGCTCACGACTTCGATCGCTAACCTTTCGACTGTTCGAAAGGGTTACAACTCCTTTTAATCTGCTATGCTCAGATCTCGAATAAAAAACCATTAATTGAAGTAGTATGATTCTTGAGGCTAGAGCCACGGCATTGGAAAAGAATCGGGAGCATTGCGACAAGGTCCCTGTTGGTATTGAGGGCACTCTAGGGTTGATTCTCAGGGAACAGGAGGGGATGAAGTAAGAGATCACCGGGGTGAAGAAAGAGATGGACAGGCGCTTTAGTGAGCACGATCAGATACTCACTGGCCTCAAAAGCACAGTGGCCTGGATTCTGAGGTGGCAAATATGGGTGAGGGAAGAATTGGCGGATCACAGTAGACGCTTCGACAAAGTTGAAGAGCTGCTGGTCCAGATCGTCAACAACCTTGCCAGCAAGTAATCAACTTGTTTCCATGCATGGACCGATAGAGCCTTGAAGCGCACGAACAAGTCAAATCGCTAACGACCACTGATTATTTTCAGCCTTGAGCGTCAGCTGCTTGATGGCCTGTGCCTCTTCGCTCTGTGCAAGAAGGTTGAGGAAAAAGCTGATTTTGCTGCTCGTGTTTATGGTTTCCAGATAGATAGATCGAAGCACTGCGTCCGAGGTTCTTGGTATAGCGATTTGATCCTTCTCCCAGCGAGCAACTGTTTGGCTATTAACACCCAATATTTCCGCCATGTTTTTTTGAGACATGCCACACTCGATTCTCAAAAATCGCACCTCCTCACCCAGGAGCGGGGTTTTCTTTTCAGTAATATATTTGGCAATGATTCGGTGAAGACCATGAACATCTTCTACGCCCACATAAGTCTCACCATCTATGGTTTCAATATCGTACCCATCAGCAAGGTAAATGTAAGATAAACCACACTCTGTATAGTGATAATTCATATCTCAGTCCTCCATCATCACTTAACGATAACTGTAACAATGTAAATGCTAGGCGCGTCTTCTGGTCTACGTATATCGATAACAAGCTCTATCGCCGTACCAGAAGAAAAGCCCATCAGGTTGAACTTCCATGTTCCTCTGGGAGTCTGATATGGGCTCTCGGTGATATAGCTTCGATGAGAGCCTAAAACATCGAATACTTGCTTGTTGCTGACTCCCCTTTCCAGCATGCGATCTTTGGCATGCTGGCTAAATCTGACAGACTGGGTATGGTTGTCTGCTAAATCGCGCACGATATTTAATGCTGAATTCGGCTTGAGTGGGAATTCCTCAACAGTATGCGGTTTTTTTGAGTCCATGTACTACCTATCAGTTTGATAGTTATCATTATGATAGATTGTTATTTGATGTTGTAAATAGATAATTTTTGAAGTTCAGTAAGTCAGGATGATCAAATGATTTAGGCAAGCCAAAATGTTCGAAAGATTCTTTGATGGCTTGTTAGCCAAATGAAGGTTTATGATGCAGGATTTTTTTGTAAATTGCTGAAAATAAAGGTTAATTTGGTCGGAGCGAGAGGATTCGAACCTCCGACCCCCACAACCCCATTGTGGTGCGCTACCAGGCTGCGCTACGCTCCGACGTGCCGCTCTGTGCGGCGGAGCTGTATATTACCTTTCTAATGCGGATTTGCAAGTCTTAGTCTGATTTCCTTCTATAGCAACCACTATAACAACAATGGATTAGCGAACAGAAAATGAAGAAATGTTTACTTTTTCTCCGTGTCAGACTATAGCCTTAACGACGAATCCAGTAGGATAACGACCTTAATCATCTTTCTTATGGGTTAACGCCAGTGTTAAATGCAATCAAAAGGGTTCTGACGCTATCTTTTTTACTCTTTGCCAGTCAACTGCTGGCAGAGCAGAAAGCAACAGCTCCAGATAAACCTGCTTCAGAAGCTGTGCAGCCTGTTGATGTAGTGATCAAGACCAGCAAAGGTGATATGACAGTTCGCCTGAATCCCGAGAGGGCCCCCGCCACCGTAGAGAACTTTCTCGCTTATGTAGACCAAGGGTTCTATGAAGGTCTGGTTTTTCACCGAGTGATGCCTGGCTTTATGATTCAGGGCGGTGGCATGACCGCAGATATGAGTCAAAAGCCGACGGAGGCACCTATCACGAATGAGTCTGGTAATGGCCTCAGGAACAGTCGTGGCACTGTCGCTATGGCAAGAACCTCTGACCCGGACAGCGCTACCTCTCAGTTCTTCATTAATCTCGTTAATAATGATTTTTTGAATAATCGTCCGGGTCGTCCGGGCTATGCAGTGTTTGGCGAGGTGATTAAAGGTGACGAGGTTATGGATTCCATAGCTTCCGTGAAAACCGGGAATAGAGGGCCTCATGCAAATGTTCCTGTTGACCCGATCACCATTCTGGCAGTTGAAAGAGTCAGAAACCCAATTAAGTAAAACAGCTATAAGCGTCGCTGTTACCCCAATAACTATCAGGTAAATAAGGTTCCATGAAGCGTTGGGCAAAAAATTGTCTGTTAATCATCTTGTTGCCGGTTATTACAGCCTGCGACAGCTTTTGGAATAGCAGGCTGGCATTAAAATCTGTTGATCAACCTGAGATGGAAGCATTGGTCCGGGAGCAGGGCTGGGTCCTGGTCGATGTTCGAGACAGTAACTGGTATAACGGATGGCCTTCGGGTAATGATCCGGATGGGGGGCATATTCCGGGTGCCCGAAACTTTGACCTGGCTTTGATGACAGCCGACCCTGAACCTGTTCAGAACCTTTTGGCCAGTAAGGGAATATCGCCTGACAACAATATCGTTGTTTATGGTCGCGACAAGCAGGATGCCCAGGTGCTCGCCCAGTGGCTGGTGGATGAGCAGGGCTTTAATGAGGATCGGATTCGTGTGTTTGAAGCAGGCTTTTCTTCCTGGCTGACCCAGGGTGGCAAGCCTGCCAAGTTGCCGGGTTATGAGCGACTGGTTACACCTGAGTGGCTGGATGAGCAGCTTAAGGTAAATTCCGATCTTATGGTACTGGATGTCTCCTGGGGCAGGGGGGCTCGCTATGTCGTTGAGCATATTCCCGGTGCCCTGCATGTTGAAACCGGCAGCCTGGAGTCGATTATCAAGGAGTCAAAAAAACTGGTGTCGGTCCTGCTCAGGCTGGGTATCACTAAAGATACGCCTATAGTCGTTTATGGCGATGATATGATTGCCGCTGCACGAGTTTTGTTTGTTCTTCAATATGCCGGTGTCAAAGATGTACGACTTCTCAATGGTGGACTTAAAGCCTGGACGGGTTCAGGCTTCCCGGTAGAAAGAGGCATTAACCACGCGACACCTGCCAGACAGTTTGGTAGCCGTATTCCTGCTGATTCTGAACTATGGATAGTTACGATGGCATTAGAAAAAATTGCGGCGGCAAATGGATAAAGTTGAGTCCATCCTGAGGCAGGCGGCTGAAAACAATCATCGTGCTCTATTGGTTTTATCCGGGACAGAAGTCTGGGCACAGCAGCAGGCTGAATGCCTGTTTCAAAATGCACTCCTGTGCTCAAATAATCCGGAGCTACAAGCTCTCTGGGTAGGTGAGCGCAAGCGGGGAAATGAAAGTTCGATCTCTGCATCTAAAGCTACAAGCTGGTTAGGGCGTGAGATTGACTTCCTGGTATTTAACGCCTTTTCCGGTTTTGATGTCGATGCCTTTGGTCAACTCAGTGGTGCTTTGAAAGGGGGAGGGCTTTTCGTACTTCTGGTGCCAGACCTGGATAACTGGCCAGATTACTGCGACCCGGACCATAAAAGACTTACTGTTTACCCCTATCAGCCTGAGCAGATCGGGGGGCTCTATCTGAAAAGGCTGGCAAACCTTATCAAGTCTGAAACGACGCTCTCTCTGTTATGCGAGAACAGCGATGCTCGATGGCAACAAACTGTTTGTTACACCGATTTATCTGATTCTTATCAAGCTGGATCAAAAGGCGACAGTGCTTGTAGAACATGGGATCAATCCGGGGCTGTTGAAGCTATTCTTCGCGTGGCAAAAGGCCATCGGCGTCGTCCATTAGTGCTGACTGCAGATCGTGGTCGGGGCAAGAGTGCTGCACTGGGTATTGCCTCCGCCCGCTTACTGCAATCGGGGCTTTCAAGGATATGGGTAACGGCCCCCTCTCTGACTTCTGCCGAAGTCGTCTTTAATACCGCTGAATCATTGCTTGATGGGTGTGAAGTCCGCCGGGGAAAACTGCTTTGGGAAGGCAGTATACTTGAATTCAAAGCACCCGACGAACTCCTGCATCCTGATGATGACTCTGGTTGCGACCTAATGCTGGTCGATGAAGCCGCTGCTATCCCGGTGCCACTGTTGACCCAATTGTTAAGGAATCATTCCAGAATCGTTTTCTCATCCACCCAGCATGGCTATGAAGGAACGGGCAGGGGTTTTGCCATCAAGTTCAAGTCAACACTGTCTGAACTGACGCCAAAATGGCAGGGTCTGCATCTGAAACAGCCGATCCGTTGGGCTGGTAATGATCCTTTCGAGGCGTTTGTTTTCAGAGCGTTGATGCTGAATGCCTCACCTGTTTCAGAGGAAATGGTAGAGGGTGCAGGTATTGAGAACTGTTCATTTGATCGTCTTGAGTCGACTGAACTGATTCATGACGATCAGCTGCTGACGGATGTGTTTGGTCTGCTGGTATTCGCCCATTATCGAACCCGTCCTTTTGATCTCAGGCATTTACTGGATGGCCCGAATATCGAGGTGCACTGCCTCAGGTATCAGGAACGTGTCGTGGCAACGGCGTTAATGGCGCTGGAAGGTGGCATTGAAGACAACTTGCAGGAAGCGGTCTGGCTTGGGCAGCGCAGGGTTCGGGGTCATCTTATTCCACAGTCTCTCAGCAATCATTGTGGTTTTCCGGAGGCTTCAGGCTTTAAAGGTTTGAGGGTTATTCGAATTGCGGTACATCCTTCATTGCAGGGGAATGGGCTCGGCACTCATCTGTTGAAATGCATTGAAGAGCAGGCAAAGCTCAGAAAACTGGATTATCTGGGCAGTAGCTTTGGTGCAACCTCAGAACTGGCGTCTTTTTGGGGAGGTTCGGGCTATCTTCCTGTTCGAGTGGGTATTACCCGTGAAGCGGCCAGTGGCTGTTATTCAGTGATGGTTTTGAAGTCACTGAATGAAGCATTTTGTCTTCTTGTTAAAGAAATGCAGTGTCGTTTTACTTCAGGTTTTCTGATCCAGCTGCCCGGGGTATTCAGAGAAATGACTCCTGATCTGGCTCGAGTGATACTTCGCTTGAGTCATTCAAACATTGAATCGGTTCTGGATCAGCGAGATCAGATGGATCTGAAATCTCTTGTCTGTTCGGATCGTCTGTTTGAAAGTTGTCTGCCTGCCATTCGCTCCCTCCTTTTATCAAAAATTTCTGACAGCTCTGTCTCGAAGGTCGCTTTGAATGTCTTGATAGCCAAAGTACTTCAGTTGAATGACTGGTCAGAGATAGCCAGGGCGAATGGCCTGACGGGCAGAAAGCAGGCCGTTCAATTTTTAAAGCAATGTGTCCGGGGCTTATGTACGCAACAAAAAATCGCTGAAAGCCAAAGTAGCTCCCAGCTTTAAGGAGTCAATCAGAGAAATTTGAGCATTTAACCACGCCGCCAAAGTTCTCTTTCTTGCAAAGCTTAACGTTTCCGTTTTCAGAATCCAGAACCCATATTCTGTGATCCTGATCCTTACTCTGGACGGGGTAAGCCACAAACCTGCCTGTAATGATGCTTCTTAAAGAATCCGCCGCCCAAACTGCGCTACTGAATAAAGCGGCAGCCAAAATAATCATCAGATAGTTTTTTGGATAGTTCTTTTTCATAAATGATATTTCCTCAACTCTTGAAAATGGTTGACTTCAATGCAAACTGGTTAGGTACTTACTATATAGACAACAAAAAAAAGTAATCGTTCACCGCTGAAAATCCAGTCTGCTGTAAAAGAGGCGTCTGGGAGAACGGGGCAATCCGTTGTTGAAGCCGGACTGACAGGCAATAAGGAGGTTCGGCAATGACGGATAGACTTTCTCTATCAAACCGTTAAAAAATACTGATTTCAGGCATTACACTGACTCGTTTATAGTCAGTGGCATCCTTTTATATGAATTTGAATCCTGATTAGAGTTAGGTGGATTTTATGGATCGTTTTACCGTTTTTGGACGTCCGGGCTGTGGCTACTGTGTGCGGGCTAAAGAAGTGCTGGAAAGCCGTGGACTGCCCATGTTGTATGTGGATATTCATGCGGAAGGTATCACCAAGGCAGATCTGGAAAAAACCGTTGGAAAGCCGGTTGAAACCGTGCCTCAGATCTTTCACGGCCAAAAGTACATTGGCGGTTACACAGAGTTGGCTGCCTATTTGAAAGAAGAGTTGGTGGAATCCCTGCAAGGCTGAGGTCAACAGCCAGCCGCTGCACCATTGCCAGCTGCTGCACAACCACTGCAACCAATGAGCCTTTGCGCTAGTGAAAGTGCCAGTTGATGATAAAGACGCTGACAATGGTGGTTATCAAACTGAGAAAGGTAATGATGTATTGTCGGGTGAAGGAACCCATTTCGGCTCGAGCATCGGTAATTTCAGCACGTACACCGGCTATCTCTTTATGCAGCTCAGTACGCACACCGGCTATTTCCCTATGCATCTCAGTACGCAAGGCACTGATATCCGAACTCAGTGACTGATAATTGCGCTCACTTTGCAGTTGTATCTGCATAATGGCTTCCTGCATGATCAGGATATCCTTTTTACTGGCATTGTATTCCGGATCAAGGGAAGCACTGACCTTACTGGCCAGTTCTTCATCAATGCCAATACGCTTGAGCTCTGAAAATAACGACTTTTCCATAACCACCCCGACAAAAACTGAAAAAACAGCATAGATCAGGGATGACATTATGACCAGCTGGCATGACTAGACCGCAGACCCATTTTTCAACAGGCCGACGATGCCGAAAAAGAACGTCTGTGCAACCATTACCGGGATCAGAATCTGGCCCCTGCCATTGCCATGGAAAACCGGGCCGGAGCGAAAAGCATTTTTGATGAGCAGGCACGTTCAGGCATATTTATAAATTCGAGAGTGCGGGTTTTCCGAGATTTTCACCAGTCTGGTGTCACTGCGTGTGAGTCGCTCCTGTTTGGCAGAGGGGTCAAAAGGTTTGATCCGGTTGAACTCTGGTAATGGCTGGCCTTTTTCCAGCTGGACAAAAACAGGCAGGGGCGTATTGATCTGGCCAGGATAGAGTTTGCGAAAATCTTTATCCGTTTTTCTCAGTTGCTCAATATCCTTTGCCCAGGTCAGGTTGGCACGCAGATGAGGGCTCAGCATTCTTTTAATAATAACGGTCTCAGCGGCAGGCATCTGCTCAAGCATCTGGATGTCTGTCTGGATGGCGTTGGAAGTCAGGTATTTCTTGCGCAGGTGATCAATCGCCTCATTTGCAGAAAGCTTCACAGAGCCGCTGTGGTGGGCTGCCCAGCTGAAGCCAATGCGACGGGGTGGAGTCTCAAAGAGTTTTAGTTGACGGTAACTCTGGACGAAATGTATGTGGGCAAACTGCAAGCCGCCGAGCATTTTTTCCCTGATCTCGTCCGAGGTTTCTTCAATGGCCTCAATACTGTCTCCGTAGAGTTTCCTGAACTCGGACATAGCCTGTTTGAAGTTTTCCCGGGCTTCGTTAAGTTTTATACCCGTCTGCAGCGTTTCTTTGGCAATGCCAACTATTCCGGGCAGTCGGGCTGTTTCCTGTTTGTTTTGTTGATCGGTATAGATCAGTCGGGTGCTGGTTTCTGCCGCCAGAGCACGGTCATTCTTGTCTTCGTCCGGGGATTTCATAACCCAAACGGGCAGGAGCTGGTCATCATAGACCTGATCACGAAACTGTCTGTTGACGGTCACCATATGAATCAGGGTGTCTCTGACGGCAATCCTGGCCGCCGTCTTCTGACTCATGGTGACAGCCTTTCTATTGACCAGTTGGATTCTGTTCGTTTAAACAGGAAACGGTCGTGCAGACGATTGGGGCGCCCCTGCCAGAATTCTATGGCTTCAGGGATGATCCGATAGCCCCCCCAGAAATCCGGTAAAGGAACCTTGCCTTCCTTGAATTTTCTTTTCATTTCTTCCAGCTTCATCTCAAGCACTTTTCTGCCAGTGATGACTGAACTCTGCTGTGAAACCCAGGCTCCTAACTGGCTGCCGTGAGGGCGGCTGGCGAAATATTTTAGCGAGTCGGTTTTGGAAATCTTTTCGGCCCGACCCCGAACAGTGACCTGTCTTTCCAGGGCAACCCAGGGAAACATAATGGCTACATTGGGGTTGTCGGCAATGTCCTGAGCCTTGCGACTGCTGTAGTTGGTGAAAAAGACAAAGCCCTCGGGGCTTACGTATTTCAGCAGGACGGTGCGCAGGCTGGGTAAACCATCTCTGGATGTTGTTGCCAGGCTCATGGCGTTGGGTTCGGGCAGTTGTGCTTCGACCGCTTGTTGAAACCACAGGTCAAACTGTTGGAATGGATCGGGATCAAGAGAGTCCAGATCGAGACCCGCCTGAGTGTAATTCTCTCGCAGATGGCTGATATCCATGTTCATACTTCGCTGATGCAGTGAGTTTATTGTATATGAACCGGTCAGGTCGTGAAACCGCTGTCAAATCTGGTCAGTGGAGTTGTACTTAAGACCTGAATCCTTGCATTGGGCTTGTCGAAGTGCGATACCATTTTGGGTATTAATTAATAGAAAATGATTAACGACACCGTTAACCTAATGCCCTGATTACACGTGTTTTTTTAAAAGGCCGCATTTGTGAATAGGGTATTACTTTGTTTTTATTTGAAGTTCTGGTTTATTTCTCGTTGTGCGAGTTTTTATTGGTTGAAAGTACTGTGTTCATTGGTATTAATACGATTTGTTGAGCTGGTCTATATCAATGAGAATACAGCCTCTTGTTCAAGATTATAATAGTGTGTGGGGGCAGATGCTTGAAGGTGGAAGAGTTTCATCTCTGAGGGTTTTTCTCCGTCGATGCGGTGAACGGACCACAGAACTCACTTCATGCCCTGTCCCTTGAGGTAGGGTAATTGATTTAATCCAAGTCATTCTGACTGAAATTAAAGTCAAACATACTTAATACCTTAATCCTGTCTTTCCAATTCCTTTCAGAAGGGAAGGGCCCTCAGGCCTTTGGCTTCCTGTACCCTGAGAAAGGGCAAATGAAAAATACAAATACCTGGTTAGGTATTTAACTCTTGTTAAACAGGCTGGTTTTAATGAGCACAACGTCAACGGTCGCACCTTCTGCCAATGACGGCAAGAAGTCCATTATTGAAAGAATCGGAAAAAAAATACCTGACCCGGTCATCATCTTTATCTGGTTATTCGGCCTGACTCTGGCAGGTTCTTTCCTGATGGGAGGCCACAGCTTTGAAGTTATGGGCGCTGATGGTGGTCAGATTGTTCATACTGTCAAAAACATGCTGACCACAGAAAATGTCCGCTGGATGTTTGAAAATGCCATTCTGACAAACTGGTTGTCCTTTGGTCACGGCGTTCTTGGCATCATCCTGATTGTTATGTTGGGGGTCGGTGTTGCAGAAGACTCTGGTCTTCTATCCACCCTGATCAAGAAGGCCGGTCTTAAAGTGAACGATAAATACCTGCCTGCTTTGCTGGTATTCATTGGCATCATGAGCAGTGTAGCCACCGATGCCGGTTATCTGGTTCTGATTCCACTGGCAGGCCTTTTGTATGCGGGCCTCGGCAAGAATCCTCTGATTGGCATGGCGGCTGCGTTTGCCGGTGTCTCTGCCGGGTTCAGTGCGAATCTGCTGCCTGCTACTCCGGTGGATGTTATCGTTGGTGTCAATGCTCAGATTTTTGCTGAATCTCAGGGAGTGCCTTTCACTAACGCAGCCGGTGAAGCACTAACGCCTGCCACCATGCACTATTTCTTTATTTTTGCATCGACTTTTATCCTGGCGACTGTGGGTGCCTGGGTGACCCACAAGTTTGTTACTCCCAAACTTGAGAAAATGGATTATCAGATACCTGAAGATCTGGATATCACCAATTTCGAACTCACCAAAGCTGAGAACAAGGGCCTGAAGGCCGCATTTTTTGGCCTGCTGGTTTCCATTGCCATTATGACAGGTCTGGCAATGGGGCCGCTGGCTGAATACACCAATGAAGCCGGTAAGGTGGTCAACCCATTCCTTAATAACATCATCCTGATGATTACCATGACTTTCCTCATTGTGGGTGTTTGCTATGGCAAATCGACAGGTAAATTCAAGGTTATGCAGGATGTTATCAGTGCCATGGTCAAGCAGATGAATACTGTCGGCTATGTACTGGTGTTGACCTTCTTCTGCTACAACTTTCTGGCCCTGTTGAGCTTTACCGGACTGGGGACCTACATTACCTTTCTGGGAGCGAGTTTCCTTCAGTTCCTGGGGTTGGATAATTTCCCAATTCTCTTGATCATTGGCTTCATTATCACCACTGCAGTCATCAACCTGTTTGTCGGCGGCCTGACATCCAAGTGGATGCTGCTGGGTCCAATCTTCGTACCTATGCTCTACCAGGCTAACCCGGCGATGACTCCTGATCTGGTGGCCGCAGCATTTCGTGTTGCTGACTCTTCCACCAACATTATTACACCGATGATGACTTATGCGGGTGTTATTCTGGCCTTTATGAGGAAGTACAAGCCTGATCTGACCATTGGTGACATGATCGGAATCATGATGCCTTATTCCATTGCCTTTATCACTATCTGGACGACTGCATTGATAGGGTTCTTCGCCTTCAATATTCCCCTGGGCTTCTGATCCCTCAAAGAAGAAAACCAGCCTTCAGGGCTGGTTTTCTTTATTTTCAAATCTTCAGCGCAACAGGGCGTTAGAAAGTTTGATTGGTATAAGTACTCAACCATACGAAATCATATTTTCTGACTTATTGTTCAGGCACTCGCGGCAACTGCTCCTGCGTTGCTCTAGCTCCTGCATCCATGCAGTCGTGATGCGTTGCAACTCTGGTCACATAGCTTGCTATGTGCCCGTCGTTGCGCCTTGCAGAGCACCTGCCCAATAAGCCAGAAATATTCGATTCCGTGTGGCTGAGTACTTAATACTCGAACCTTTAATCCTTTCTGTGGTACAAGTGTAATTAGATTACGACTGCTACTTTTGTACTCTGGTTTAAAATCTTGACGAATAGAAAAATAGATATAAATACAGGCACCCTTTGTACGTGCGTCTATACGGACATCTTTGCGAACAGTAAAAGGATGGTAAATTGGCTGTCTCAGTGCTTGATAATTAGCCCTGTCTGCAGAAAGTATTCAGCTGGGATCAAGACCTTTAGAAGGTGTGGGAACTTTTATGCTACGAAAGCACATGTCTCTGATTGTGGGAGTGCTGGCAACGATACTGGCAAGTGGGTGTACAGTGACAGCTGAACGAAATGCAATGGAAAAAAGTCGGGTGGTGGTGAAAAGTCCAGCGGATGATCGGGACTATCGTTTTGTCGAGTTGGACAATGGTCTCAAGGCTCTTCTGATTTCTGATCCGGATACCGATAAGGCCGCTGCCGCAGTGGATGTGAAAGTGGGTAGTTTCCAGGACCCGGACAATCGTCTGGGGCTGGCTCATTTTCTTGAACATATGTTATTTCTGGGCAATGAAAAATACCCGGAAGTGGATGGGTATTTTGAATACATCCGTGCCAATGGCGGCAGTGCCAATGCCTATACGGCTGATACCCGAACCAATTATTTCTTCGATATTAACAGTGACAAGCTGAGACCTGCGCTGGATCAGCTGGCACAGTTTTTTGTCTCCCCTACGCTGGATCCTGCTTATGTTGATCGTGAGCGTAATGCCGTTGATTCAGAATATAAGCTTCATGCCAATGAAGATGGCTGGCGTCTGATGACAGCTCAGAACGCTACTTCAAATCCGGCTCATCCCCGCAGTCGTTTCAATATCGGTAGTCTGGAAACCCTTGCCAACGAAGACGGCAGGTCACTCTGGAAAGACCTTAAGAGGTTTCACGATGCCTACTATGTAGCGGAGAATATCGGCGTTGTTATCTATGGCAAGGAATCAACAGATGTTCTGGAAAATTGGTTAAAAGAGTCTTTTGCCGGAGTACCTGAAGGCCAGTCACCGGGCACTCATATTGGTCTTGCTCCCTATACACCTGAGCAGCTGGGTGTTCGTATTGATCTGGTACCTCTAAAAGACGTCCGGGTACTCTCTTTGAGCTTTCCAATGCCCAGTCAATATGAGAATTACCGCAAGAAGCCTCTGGGCTATCTGGCGAGAATACTGGGTTATGAAGGTGAGGGCAGTCTGCACAGTTATTTGAAGGAGCGTGGTCTGATAGAGTCGCTGTCTTCTTATTCCAGCCATTTACCCGGAGAGTTCAGTGAGTTCACGGTTCGAATGGAGTTGACTCCAAAAGGTCTGGAGCAGGTCGACGAGATGACTGCCCTGGTGTTTGATTATCTGGATCTGGTTCGCAAACAGGGTTTGGAGCTCCGGATATACGAGGAAGCTCGTCAGCTGGCAGAACTGGGATTCCGTTACCAGGAAGATGCCAATCCACAGCAGACCGCATCCGGACTGGCTTCTCGCATTCACGATATCCCGCCTCAGGATATTTTGCGGACCAGCTACCTCTACGAAGACTTTGATCGCGAGCTGATCAGTGATCTGCTTGATCAAATGAAGCCTTCGAACATGAGGCAGGTTGTTATTGCCAGAGGCATTGAAACGGATCAGGTCGAGCCCTATTTCAAGACTCATTACAGTATCAAACCTCTGTCTGATACCCTGGTGAAGCGACTTTTATCGCCTCAGATTCATGCAGAAATGACCATTCCCGAGCCTAATGACTTTATTGCCCGGGATTTGAAGCTGCGTGAAAGCAGTTCCGGTGATAAGCCCGGGGTGTTACTGGAAGAGCCCGGCTTTCAAGTCTGGAGTATGACAGACAGCAGCTTTGAAGTGCCCAAAGCCAATGTTCGCATCAAGATATCCTCCGGGAAGGCTTCCGAAACAGAAGCCGATCTTGTAGAGATGCAACTCTACAGCGTCCTCCTGAGACGAAGTCTGAATGAATACGGCTACCCAGCCAAAGAAGCGGGCCTGAACTACGGTGTTTCATCCAGCCGGGAAGGGCTGACCATTGCGCTGTCTGGCTATCAGGATAAGCAGGAGCTTCTGCTAAAAGACATTCTCAAGGCCATCAGGCAGTTCAACCCCGATCAGGCCGGTTTTGACCAGGAGAAGGCGCTGCTGATCAGAAGGCTCAAAAACAAGCAGTTCCAGCCACCCTATCGACTGGGTATGGATCGTTTGAGCCAGGAACTTTATCCCACCTATCGTGACGATAAGACGTTACTGGCAGCCGCTGAAAAGGTGACCTTCAGTGATGTTAAACAGTTTGCCAGTGACTTCTATCGTTCGATTTATATCCAGATGCTGGTCCATGGAAACCACAGTTCACAAGAGGCTATGAAGCTGGCTGAGCTGGTGGAAAAAGCTTTGTTAACGAAAGACAACCGTGGCCGTCAATTCAGGCAGCCTCTTAATCTTCTGAAGGATAAGAAGCGCACCATCAAGACTGACTTTAACCACAATGACTCTCTCTATATCACTTACTACCAGCGCCCTGGTACTGATGACAGAGATCGTGCCGTATACTCCCTGCTGGGCAGACTGCTGGCGACTCCCTTCTTCAACCAGTTGCGGACAGAGCAGCAGCTGGGATACATCGTCTTTGCCGGTCCCCGTCCTGTTGAACGTCATCCTGGCTTAATCTTTGTGGTGCAGTCTCCTGTGCTGGGGCCGGAAGGTATCGAGGAGAAGGTAGAAGTCTTCCTGAAGGGCCAGAAAGAGAAGATGAAATCCCTGACCGATGAAGAGTTGGAGCAGTATCGTCAGGGCCTGTTGGGTGATCTTTTGAAGAAAGATGCCAACCTGGATGAGCGCAGCTCCCGTTTCTGGCAATCCCTGGATGGTCAGGAAGCCGGTTTTGATTTCCAGAAGCTCATTGCTGAAGAAGTGAAGACCGTCTCTGTTGAAGAGATTCAGCAGGCGCTGGATACCGTTCTAGAAGATAAGGGAAGATTGACCGTTGAGTCTGTTGGCAAGGCCCAGACGGACCGGGAAAGCTGAGTTCTCGTATCCAGGCCAGACGATTTATCTGGTTTGGATTTATCTCAGAAAAATAATTGGCTATGGACTTTTCTTGCAGGTGTACTATTTTGTGTACATGCGAACACAATGGAGGCACACAATATGAATTCCACTATGACAATCAGGCTTGAAGACAGTCTCAAAGATCGTTTGGAAAAGCTTTCTGAGGCCATGCAAAGGTCAAAATCCTTTCTCGCAGCGGAGGCAATCAAAGATTTTGTGGAACTCAATGAGTGGCAGGTGGATGAGATAAAGCTTGCTGTTAAGGAAGCAAATTCAGAAGAATTCGCTAGCGATCAAGAGGTTCAGGGGCTTTTTGATCGCTGGGGGCTAGAGAATGGAGATTAAGTGGCTTAGAAAAGCACTAGAAAGTCTGAATAATGAATTAGATTACATTTCACATGATGATCCAGCAGCGGCACAAAAAATTTTGGAGAGAATACACAAGGCCGTTTTAAGTCTTGCTGATAATCCTTCAGCGGGTCGAGCTGGAAGGGTTTCTGGGACAAGAGAGTTGGTTGTGCCAAACACAAGGTATGTTGTTCCTTATCGTGTTAGGCTCGACCTCGAGAGAGTAGAGATACTGAGGGTTTTCCATTGTTCACGCAGGCCACCCAAAAATTGGTAAAAATAGGTAAGAAGTAATTAGTGTCGCCAAATTATCCTCCACAGCCACACTTTTCTTAAACCCCACCTTAAGAATCTACCGGTTTTTCTGCCTGAAAGAAATGTCTCCCCGAAAGAGCGCCACTATCCCCCTGTGACAGCGTCTCTGATTTTGTCCGAAATCAGGGTTTTCTCACTTTGTTTATATCAGGCCTTATTACTGGCAGTTTGTTTGGTATGGACAGGCAGCTGCTGTTGCGATCAGCACTCTGGTATTTACCGGTGATCGTCGGCGGTGTTCTGGGTGCCATTACTCTGGTGGGGCTGGCAGGTATGCTCATTGGTACTGGCTTTGTTGAAGCTGTCTTCTATGTTGGACTGCCCATCATGGGTGGCGGTATGGGTGCTGGAGCTGTCCCGCTGGCAGAGATCTTTGCCAATATTCTGAACTCCGACGCTACGACGGTTTTGTCAAAAATGGTCCCGGCGGTTGTACTGGGTAATCTGGTCGCCATTATTGCAGCGGGGTTGCTGGAAAGGCTGGGTAAGATCAAGCCCGGTCTGACAGGCAATGGCAAACTGATGAAAAGTCAGAAGGCCACTCTCCATGAAGAGCGTCATGAAGATAAAGTCGAGCCTGTTCCCGATCTGGCGAAGATAGGGATCGGACTTTTTGTTGCGAGCGGTTTCTACGTTTTGGGTTATTTGCTCAGTCTGTTCATTTCTCTGCATCCTTACGCCTTAATGATTTTCTCTGTCGGCCTTGTCAAAGCGCTGGGAGTGTTTCCTTCCAGCGTTGAAGAAGGAGCTGCTCTGTGGGGCGATTTTATGGTGATGTCTCTTACGCCTGCTTTACTTGCCTGTATAGGAATAGGCTTTACGGATCTTCATCAGATTGCACAAGTGATCTCTTTGCAGTATTTCATTCTGGTAGTGACGACTGTCACAGGGGCCATACTGGGTGCAGGACTGGCTGGAAAAATACTGGGTTTTTATCCCATAGAAGCCTCTGTAACGGCGGGGCTGTGTATGGCAAATATGGGGGGAACCGGAGATGTGGCGGTATTATCAGCCAGCCGTCGTATGTATCTCATGCCTTATGCACAGGTCTCTTCAAGAATAGGAGGGGCCTTTATTTTGCTATCGGCAAATGCACTGGTGTGGTTGATGTAGATCAGATCAGGTTTGAAAAGCCCACGTTGGTCTCATATAGTGGATCAGTGAGAGAACTACCTATCCAGTGACCCTGGGTGAGCACAGAATAACGATTGAACGGTTTATCGCCGGTCATTGCAGGAGAAGAAGAAATGACCAAAAAGGTCCTATTTGACAGGCTCGATACAGCCTCCGGGCATAAAGTTGGTGTTATCACTCTGAATGCTGAGGGCAATCTTAACTCTCTCGACAAAGCGATGTTAGACAGCCTTTATGAACAATTCAGTGAATGGCAGGAAGACAACAAAATCGTCTGTATTTTTCTTCAGGGGGCTGGGGAAAAAGCGTTTTGTGCGGGTGGAGATGTCCGTTCTCTCAGGCAAAGTGTTCTTGATGGGGATACCAGTGCCCCGGGGCAGTTTTTTGAAAAAGAATACCGTCTTGACTACCTGATTCATACCTACCGAAAACCCGTGATCTGCTGGGGTAACGGAGTCATTATGGGGGGCGGTTTTGGCCTCATGGCCGGGGCAGACTTTCGTGTAGTGACCGACACTTCTGTTATGGCCATGCCTGAAATTACGATAGGACTTTATCCGGATGTCGGTGGTTCATGGATCTTGAATCGCCTGCCCGCAAAAATTGGTCTGTTTATGGCTTTGACCGGGTGTCGTTTAAATCCTGCGGATGCTATGTACCTGGGTCTGGCTAACCGATTTATTGATCATGCCTTTAGAAAAAATGTGCTGGAATCACTTCAGGAGGCTGACTGGTCCGGAGACCATTATCAGGTGACCTCTGATGTTGTTCAATTTTATGCAGATAACAGTGCTGGCTGGTTGCCTTACTCCAAGATCAGGGAACACCGTGATTTAATAGCCCGAATGATGGACAAGTCAAACTTTTCGGCGATCATTGCTGATCTGAAAGCCCTGGAAACAGAAGACAGCTGGCTTGAGCAGGCACGTAATATAGCTCTGACGGGTTCGGCTCTGTCGGCTGTGGTTGCCTACGAGCAATTTAAAAAGAGTCGGCATGTCTCTTTGAAGGAAGTCTTTCAGAGTGAACTCTTGCTCTCCATCAACTGTGTGCTGAAAGGCGATTTTCAGGAAGGGGTCAGAGCGCTTCTGGTGGATAAGGATAATCAGCCACAATGGGCTTATCCAGTGATTGAAGAGGTTCCTCAGGAAAAAGTAGTCGAAATGTTTACCCCCCCCTGGGGAGAGTCAGCCAATCCATTGTCTAATCTCTGATGAATGTCGGTAGCAGGTTCCCATGTGGAGCGTGGGAGCCAGTTGAAATTGATTATTGCGATAAAATGTGATCCAGATTCATCGGAATGCGTAGGATGAGTGACGCATCTAATTGAGGCTTCTATGAAAATACTGGTTGCTGGTGGCAGTGGTGGAATTGGTCGGGCCTTTGTCGAAGAGATCGTGCATGAAATGCCAGAAGCGCAAGTACATGCCACTTTTTTCAGAAGCTCTCCGGATTCCAAAAACTCTCCAGAAAATAATAATTCCGTAAACTCCGTTCAATGGCACAGGTCAGACCTTACCGATGCCGATTCCGTTGAACAGCTTGCCGATAGCGTTGGGCCAATTGACTGGATTATCAATGCTTCGGGAATGCTGCATACTCCCACTCAGATGCCTGAAAAATCGATTACTCAGATAGATTCAGATTTTTTTCACAAAACAATGGCAGTGAATGTTCTGTCGACACTTTTTTTGGCCCGTTACTTCCTGAAAAATTTTAAGGGCAGTGAATGCCCCCGGTTTGTTGCACTGTCTGCAAGGGTGGGTAGTATTGAAGATAACAGGGTGGGGGGTTGGTACAGCTACAGGGCATCGAAATCGGCTCTTAATATGGTGTTGAAAACACTCAGCCATGAGTGGCGAAGAAAAAAGCCCGATGGTTGTATTGTGGCCATTCATCCCGGAACGGTAGATACTCAGCTTACCGAGCCATTTAAAAAAAATGTTCCACCGGAAAAGCTCTTCTCTTCGCAGCACTCAGCCCAGAGGATGTTGGAGGTGATTCTTCGTTTAACTTCTGAGCAGACTGGTCAGTTTCTGGCATACGACGGCTCCCTGATTCCCTGGTAGTTAATTAGTATTGATTTTCCCGGATAGTCAGAGGCATTGATAGTCAGAGGCATTGTTGGTCAGAGGCATTGTTGGTCAGGTTACTTCATAAGAGAAGAGAGTGGCTGTTTCCAAAGCCTGCTTTGAAAAGAGAATACCAAAGCAGGCCCTGAATGCCAGCGTCAGCTAAGCATCGACAGGACAACTTCTGCAACAGCTTCTGAAGAAGCTGGATTTTGCCCAGTTACCAGTAAACCATCGGTAATACAGTAGGGTGACCAGTCATCTCCCTGGCTGTATTGGCCTCCCTTGTTTTTGAGCTCATCTTCCAGAAGAAAGGGAACCACATCGGTTAAACCTACAGCGGCCTCTTCGCTGTTGCTGAAACCGGTGACTCTCTTGCCACTGATCAGTGGTGTATTGTCTCCTTTCTTTGCATTCAGCAAAACGGCTGGTGCATGACATACGGCAGAGACAGGCTTCCCCTGTTTCGCGAATGCTTCTATCAGGGCTATAGAGTTTTTGTCATGGGCCAGATCCCATAAAGGGCCATGGCCACCCGGATAAAAGATGGCATCGTATTCGTCAGCAGACACCTCAGACAGCTTTAAGGTATTTGACAGTTTGTTTTTCAGGGCACCGTCCGAATCAAACCTTTTTGTGGCTGCAGTCTGAGAGTCCGGCTGGGCACTTTTAGGGTCAATGGGCGGCTGGCCACCCTTCGGGGATGCGAGGGTTACCTCGGCATTGTGATCCGCAAACACATAGTAGGGCGCTGCAAACTCCTCGATCCAGAAACCCGTTTTCTCACCTGTATCTCCCAGCTTGTCATGGGATGTCAGGACGAATAACACCTTCATAAGTTCATCTCCATATGGTCAGGCGGCATGCCTGAGAATTTTGGTGGCAACTTCAGGAGTAATATTCTGCTTTTCTCCCAGTGCAGTCATTTTGTGCCGTTTCAGCTGATCAACAAGGTCAGCGATGGCGCTTTCCTCAATGCCATAATCGGACAAACGCGTTTTAATACCCATCTGTTCAAAGAATTCGCGGGTTTTGCTGATGGCTGAATCCATCTTCTCCTGGTCGTTGCCTTCCTTAATGCCCCAGATCCTGTCAGCATACTGAAGCAGCTTGGACGCTTTCTCTTCTCTCATGACATGCATCACTGAGGGGAGCACGATGGCCAGTGTCTGGGCATGGTCGAGGCCAAACAGGGCAGTGATCTCGTGGCCAATCATATGAGTAGACCAGTCATGGGGCACACCCACGCCAATCAGACCATTCAAGGCCTGATTTGCAGCCCACATGATGGTGGCTCTGGATTCATATTCCTGGGGTTGTTTGAGTACAACCGGGCCTTGCTCAATCAGGGTTAACAGCAAACCTTCGGCATAGCGATCCTGAACAGGGGCATTTTCGCGGGTCGTCAGATACTGCTCCATTACGTGGACAAAGGCGTCTACGACACCGTTAGCGGTCTGGCCTTGCGGAAGGCTATAAGTGGTTTCCGGATCCAGCACAGTAAATTGTGGAAAGACTTCGGGGCTGCTAAAAGCCAACTTGTCATTGGTGGCTCTGCGGGTAATAACTGACCCTGAGTTACTTTCCGAGCCTGTTGCCGGAAGGGTAAGAACGTTGCCAGCAGGTATGGCCTGATGAATCCTGGCGTGCTCACTGAGAATGGTCCAGGGATCTCCTTCAAATGGAATGGCTGCGGCAATAAACTTTGTGCCATCAATGACCGAGCCACCACCTACGGCCAACAAGAAATCAATGTTTTCCTGTTTTGCCAGAGCAACCGCTTCCATCAGTGTTTCAAAGGAAGGGTTAGGCTCAATACCGCCAAACTCGGTAATGGACGTATGCTCTTTCAGGGCTTCCCTGACTTGATCAAGAGTGCCGTTCTTTTTAATGCTACCACCGCCATAGGTGATCAGAATTCTGGCATTACGAGGGACTTCATCAGCAATACGGGCGATCATGCCTTTGCCAAAGTGAATGCGTGTTGGGTTGTGAAATGAAAAGTTTTTCATGATTAAACCTAATACTGATTAGCTGAGTTTAACGAGCATTTTGCCGGTATTAATGCCAGAGAAAAGCCCGAGAAAAGCTTCAGGGGCCTGCTCGATACCTTCAAAAACCGTTTCTTTCCAGGAGATCTTGCCTTCCTGTATCCAGTGGCCCATCTGTTGGACAAACTCGGGGTAATGCTCCCAATGTTCGAACACAATAAAGCCCTGCATTTTCAGTTTTTTTACAATTATCTGAGCCAGATTGGCTGGTCCGGGAACAGGAGCAGTTGAGTTGTATTGATCGATCATGCCGCATACAGCTATACGTCCATGATCGTTCATTAGATTGAGGGCGGCTTCAAGGTGCTGGCCGCCGACATTGTCAAAATAGACATCAATGCCTTCAGGGCAGGCTTCGGCAATGGCATTCGCCAGGTCAGGTACGGTCTTGTAATTGACCACTGCATCGACTTTCAATTCTTCCTGCAGGTAACGGGCTTTATCATCGGAGCCAACACTGCCGACAACATAACAACCCTTGAGCTTTGCAATCTGGCAGACGGTCGACCCTACTGCTCCGGATGCAGCAGAAACAAAAACACGGTCACCTTTTTTCAGTTCTGCAATTTGTGTTAATCCCACCCAGGCTGTCATGCCAGGCATACCCATTATTCCCAGGAAGGCCTGATCGTCAATTTCTGTCTGGGGTAGCAATTGAAGGTCTTTATCATCAGAAATGAAATACTCGCGCCAGCCTTTCATGCTGGACACTTTGCTACCTGTCGGCAGGGATGGATTTCGTGACTCTATGACTTCGCCGATGGCTGCACCTTCGAGGGTGGCATCCAATGCAAAGGGTGGCACATAGCTTTTGCGATCGACCATGCGTCCACGCATGTAGGGGTCAACAGACATCCAAAGGTTTTTAACCAGAACTTCACCCTCTTTCAGCTCTGCAACGGGCTGAGAAACCAGTTTGAAGCAGGTGCTGTCTGGCAAACCTTCGGGGCGTCTGGCAAGATGAATCTCGCAATTTTTCTCTATAAACATGAACGAATGTCCTGAAACAGATAGTTCAGGGAATAATTTATCGTTGTACTCAATATGACTCCAATGCATCATTGTTATATTGATCATGATTGTGAGTAATGAGTTTGCCTGTTGATAATCTCTCGTCTTCCGACTTAAATTTGCTGCCGGTGTTGCAGGTCCTGATGGAAGAGCGAAGTGTGACCCGTGCTGCTGGTCGATTAAATCTGACTCAGCCTGCCATCAGTCGAAGTCTGGCCAGACTTCGGGTACTTTTTGATGACCCTTTGTTCACCCGGACTCCCCAGGGGCTGGCACCGACACCACGGGCCCAGGGTATAGCCCTGGACTTGCAAAAATCATTGCAAGACATCAGCCAGTTAATTGAGCCTCCCCGTTTCATAGCGGCAGAGTCTGAGCACAGCTTTCGAATGGCCTCTTCAGATTATGGGGCTCACGTATTACTGCCTGAAGTCATCAGGAGGCTAAGTCGTGAGGCTCCGGGAATTTCGCTCGAAATTGTGCCCTGGCGTTCGCATTTGCTCCATGAGATGGATCAGCAGAATGTCGATCTGGCTGTCTGCTCTATCACCGACGCGCCGGCAATGATTCATGGGCGAGGAATAGGTCAGGACAAGTTTGCCTGTGTTGTCAGAGATTCACACCCTCTGCTGGAGCAGGGCATGGATATTGAGCGCTATGCCAGCCATTCCCACGCACTGATTACCATGGGGGGGGAGCGTAAGGGTGCTGTTGACTACCTGTTGGAAGAGCGGGGATTGTCCAGGCGAATTGCCCTGAGGGTGCCGCACTTTATTGCCGCACTGGCTCTGGTAGCCAATACCGATTATATATTGACAGCACCTTATGGGTTGGTGAGAAGCTGTGCCAGTCACTATGGATTGGCGATACTGCCTTTTCCCATGGAGCAAAAGCCTTTTACCTACTCAATCATCTGGCATGAGAGGTATATGAAAGAACCGGCTCATATCTGGTTCAGGCAGCTTGTTTATGAAGAGCTGACTCAAAAGATCAGTCGGCTTCAGCTTGAGTGCACGGTTTGAGCAGCTACGGTTGATAACGCAAATTTGAGAAGAAAAAATTCATTTCTTTGTTAATTTTCTGTCAATATAGGAAGCACACATAACAAACAGGGAGTGTTTGACATGAAGGCTAAAGGATTAGCACTGTTGCTGATTTTATTTCCATTGCATTTGATGGCTGAACAGGTGGTAGATAATAAACGCTGTTCATCAGGTCTGGCCATCTATATCGCAGGTGATTATGCCAAAGCGTTTGAGGTACTCAAAGTAGAAGCCGACAATGGGCTGGACTGTGCTCAGCATTGGGTGGCCAGAATGTACCAGATGGGTCATGGTATTCCCATGAACAAAGAGCTTTCTGAAACCTATTATAAATTGGCCGCCGGTCAGGGATTTGAACAGTCCATTTTGCAGCTTGAGTTGTTGAAGAACAATTGAGACGTGTTGCTGAAGAGTGTCTGGCGCAGCATAAGCATTTTCTCTGCAACAGTGATAGCACGGAGTTATTGAAATGAAAAAAGCCTCTGACCACTTTTTATGCTGGTCAGGGGCTTTTTTTAATGGCGGAGGGTCAGGGGGCGAGTCTGTCCAGCTATCTCAATAGCTTAGGGCAATAGTTGTAGAGTAATATCCTCCCCGTGACACACTGTCATCATGATACGTCGAATACCAGTCTTTAATAAGATGGTCGGGGTCGGTACGTATCCATAAAAAAGGTAATTCGCTATCTGCGTGCTTGTACCACCTTATGAGTGCCTTATGTCCATGGACATCACTGACAGTGAAATCGAACCAGGACTGATGCCATGCGCAGTGAACAATCGACGAGGAATAGTATATATGTGTCACTGCTCCCGGCGGAACCCGGGTTCTAAGTCCATTGAAACCAATATCATCCATAGGATTATCATCCATACACTTACCGTCATCCGTGTGGATGGCCCAGTAGCTGTTATCTGTATTGCTTTTAAAATATAAAACAGCGGTTTTTGCCTGTGCAGCCGAACAAATTACCAGTGCGACAATCAATACAGCACAGCGTACATATTCTTTCTGTATCATGGTATTGACTCCAAAGAACAGGTTCATTGGGAAAATTTAGCATAGGGTGATACAGAAATATGAAGCCATTTTTGGGGGACCAGCGTTTTCTGACAGGTACGAAAATAAAAGGAAGATAAATTAAATATCTTCAAATTTAGGGTCTATTGTTATGTCTCAATTAATAAAGCCTGCAGGCAAATCCAATTATGAAAACAGCAAGATTTCTCACTATGACTCACCTGTTTCTCTTGTTCGTAGTGTCTGTCATTTTGCCGTTTGTTGCTCACAGTGCTGAATTTACCAACCTATTGAGCTGGACTGGCTGGTTGAGTTCCTCCAAAGCCATTAAAAAAAAGAGTGAGGCATCGGAAGGGATTAGCAAACTGTCATTTATAGGTGGCAGTCCGCCTCTCCATCTTAATTATGATCGCAAGGCGTTTGACGAGAACATCAAAACAATTTCTGAACTGGAGAACAATCAGCTTTATATCATCCTCAATGGCCAACCAGGCGACTTGTTTAATTTTTGTTTCAGGACGCCACCTGCATTTTCAACGGGAAACTTGCCTTACCCCCCGGTAATTGCAGAGGCTCTGAAGGGCCAGGCTATGCCGGATATACAAAACGGGGGAGTGAGGCTGGTTCCATTGGCGCCAGACAGTGATCGCTGGCAACATGAGTACTCGGCCAGTTGGCGCTTGCCGACAGGTAATAAGTCGCTGGTTCTGGCCATTGAAAACAATGACAATGGATGGGTTTTAGAGCCGGAATGTAGCGGTATAGTTTCAGAAAGCACTGGTTTACCGTCGCCTTCGAGAAGCAATATGTATGGCAGTATTACTTACGGAAACAAAAAAGCATCATTTGTCGAAATTTTTTTCCGAAGCAAACAAACTGTTAAAAATGGCCCTGATTATCTTGATGACAAAACGCGTTTAGATGGCCCTTTTTTAATACCCGGAGCCGCTGATAATGCTGATAACAGCCAGCCATTCGCAAGCTCTTCTGGTGGTAGCGGTTTTGGCGGTGGTGATGATTTAGACGATTTATTCAAGAAAAGGCCGGGAAACGGGTTGGCTCCACTTTACTCTTTTGAATGGGTGAGTGAACTGGTCAGCAGAATGGTGCTGGTGCCTGTCCCTGATACTGACGGTCAGACTGTTAAAAAACAGGTCTGGGATAACCGGATTGTGCTTAAAATCAGGCAGGGTTGGAATGAGCAGGCGATCATAATTTCGCAGGAACTGTGGAACAGGATAAGGGCGGCAAATCTTGAACGGAGTTCAGAACTTTTTCTGGCATTGTCCGGAAATCCCGCTAATCCGGAAGCTGCATTTGATCATTACCTGGGCAGCAACCCGGCACAATCGCTGCAACCAGAAGACTACAGTCGCTATGCAAAGCAAGAGTTCATCCTAAGTCCTAAACAATTACGAAGTGTATCTGTTTTTCCGGGCCATTGCCCCTCAGTGATCGGTTGCTCCGGAGAAACCGCTCAGGTTGAGAAGGCAATGGCTGACCTTAGTGTGAAACCACCGACCAATGCCCAATCTCAAAGAGGTTATGGTCGGCAAAATCAAGGCAGCCGCAGTGGAAGAAGGAGTGGAGGAGATGATGGGTCAGGAGGGTCACCCAACACCGGGTTATGCCAACATTGTAATAAACCTGCTGTAGCCTCCAATAAGTGTCTCAAATGCCTGAATCGTGAATCTCAACTCGATGAGCAGGAAGTGACTAAAGGATCGCCTCCTGTAATGAGAGGAGAAAAGAAAATACCGGAGCTTGTGGCAAAAGGTGTTGATAATTCAGCAGCGGCACATCCCTGGTATCAGTCATCAGAAACAAGCAAACTGAGCTCTGTAACTACGGACTCCGACGCTCACAGGAAAGATCTACAAAATGCCAGGCATCATTCTGACGGAAAGGGTTCGCAAGGAGACTGGGTGTTGGTCGCTGATTCACGGGCACGGAAAGGCAAAAAGAAAAAGCGCTCAGGTTTCGCGGGCAAGTCTGTTGCCGGGTATCCACCCTGTGCTGCCCGTCATCGTAATAACCCAAGTCCGGGTGCAGCTCAGGGGCAGCAGGCTTTGGTTGACATAGGACTTAAGTTCCGATATGGCAAGAACTCAACCCGGGCCGGCTTGCAGCTGACTGATTCTGGCAGAGGTGATACTTCCACTGGTTTTCAGTTAACTCCTGCAAAAGAAGGGGCAAAAGTAAAACTGAAATCTCTGCTGGAGAGACCCCGGTATGATACTCCGCTGATAGATATTGGTGCCAATCTGGTCGGGAATAGTAGGTTTCAAAACTTGCACGCAGTTGTTGCTGATGCTGCCCGTTCGGGGGTCGGCACTATAATTTTAACCGGTGCATCTATCCCGATATCCAGACAGACCCAAAATGAGGTCATGAAATGGGGGAAATCCTCCCCTGTGCCAGGCAAAGCAACCGATCAGGCAACAGCTATTGCCGATTCCTCTGATTCCTCTCGATGTTCTTTATACTACACCGTGGGTTGTCATCCTCACGATGCCAAAGACTTTTTAAAAGAGGGTGGCATCCCGGCGATGAGAAAAATGCTCAAGAAGGATCGCAATCGCTGCGTCGCAGTGGGTGAGTGCGGGCTTGATTACGATCGAAATTACTCGCCTGAGAAAGATCAAAAAGAAGCTTTTCGGCAGCAGCTGGCACTGGCTGTAGAAATGAAAAAACCGTTGTTTTTGCATGAGCGTGACGCTCATGACGATTTCAAGGAAATTCTGGTGGATTATATTGAGCAACTGCCCGCGAAAAAAATGGCCTGCGTTCACTGTTTCACCGGCAATAGCGAGGCTCTGCAAGATTACATCGATCTGGGGTGCTCTATTGGAATTACAGGATGGATTGCTGGTGGCTGCAACAGAGATCTGGTGGAAGCATTGCGTACTGTTGGATGGGATGTTCTGCGGGATCGTCTGATGATTGAGACTGATGCACCATTTTTATGCCCCTTCCAGGTGATGCCCCGAAAAGATAATCCTGTGAAGGGTAGTAAAAAAAGAGTTGATAATGTTCCTGCTAATCTGCCCTATGTGGTCCATGCACTGAGTGTAGTACTGGGTGTAGATGCTGAAGAGATTGCTGCTGCAACCACCCGTAATGCCAGGGAGATATTCACTCTATTTGATGATGATTGAAAAATTCCGAAGATCTGGAGTCTTAAATAAAGCGTTCAGATAAGGATGTCTGAAGCAATAAGGTTTCAAACAAATGAAACTCGCAAACAGACCAGCATGATTCCAGACGTTTTCGTGATAGATGGCGGTGGGTCAGAGATTCGAACTCTGGGTAGGCTATTAACCTACGCCGGTTTTCAAGACCGGTGCTTTCAACCACTCAGCCAACCCACCGTATCAGGTGAAAATTCACAGTAAAAGCAAGCTGTCACCCAAGTAACTGCCTACAGATATCTGATTTCAAAGGAAATTTAAATATGGCGGAGGGACAGGGATTCGAACCCTGGGTGGGCTATTAACCCACGCCGGTTTTCAAGACCGGTGCTTTCAACCGCTCAGCCATCCCTCCGCAGCAACGGGAATGAATATTACCTGAAAACGATCAACTGTCAAACCCTTGAAAACCAAAGGATATCTCCTGAATGGAAAAATATTTATGGCAAAGCATCGGAAAAAGTAACGATTGTTACGATTTTGTAACGCCATCAGGGTACTGTGGGCATCATGTAAAACGAAGTTTTGGATATAGCCGACATGTTCAGCTCTGGTATACTCCTTATATATCTCCCAACGTGAGGAATAAAAAGATGGAACGAAAATCTACCGTTATAGCGTCAAGGCCGACACAGGTTGGCAGCGGCATTGAGATCAACAGTGTTTTGCGCAACACCTACCTGTTGCTGGGTATGACACTGCTGTTCAGTGCATTTACTGCTGGTGTGGCCATGGCGCTGGAAATCAGCCGTATCACTGCCCTGGTGCTCAGCCTGGTAGGTTTTGGTCTGATTTTCGTTGTCAATAAAACCGCTGACTCAGGCAAAGGTCTGGTGGCTGTTTTTGCTTTCACCGGTGTTCTGGGCGCAGCCCTTGGCCCAATGCTGAACTTCTACCTGGCTCTGCCTAATGGTCCTTCTTTAGTGATGCAGGCTCTGGGTGGAACAGCCGTCGTATTCTTTGCCCTGTCAGCCTATGTGCTGGTTACCCGTAAAGACTTCTCATTTATGGGTGGTTTCCTTATGGTTGGCCTGATTGTGGCCGTAATCGCCAGTATCGCTCTGATCTTCTTCCAGATCCCGGCGGCATCTATGGCACTGTCTGCTGCCATTGTATTGCTGATGTCCGGTTTTATCCTGTTTGATACCAGCCGTATCATCCACGGCGGCGAAACTAACTATATCCGCGCTACCGTCTCTTTGTATCTGAATATCTACAATCTGTTTACGGCTCTGCTTTCTCTGCTGGGCATGTCTGACGACTAAGTATTCGATGGCCCATATAAATACCCCGGTATCCCCGGGGTATTTTTTTGTCGAAGGGAGTCTTTGAATGAAATACGCACTGGCTGTATACGGTGCCTCCGGCACCGGGCAGTCTTCACTGACAGCGCTTTCTTTTGCCAGGGCCCTGCTGGCTTGTGGCCATGAGATTATTCGGGTCTTTTTTTATCAGGAGGGTGTGCACAATGCTTCCAGCCTGGTTTCTCCACCACAGGATGAGGTGAATCTGCCAGAGCAATGGCAAAAGCTGATAACAGAGCAGGGTATTGATGCCGTTGTCTGCGTCGCAGCGGCTTTGCGCAGAGGTGTAGTGAATACTGAAGAAGCCGAAAGGTACGAACTGTCGGGAAGCAATCTCAGAGATGAGTACGATCTCTCGGGACTGGGTCAGTTAATTGAAGCGACGATTGTGGCCGATCGTCTGGTTACTTTTGGAGACTAAGCATGAGTCAATCCATTTGTATTATATCGACTCAGGCCCCTTACCGTGGTCAATTTGCCAAAGAAGCCCTGGACGCTGTGCTGGTTTCTGCATCCTATGAGATCCCAACCCGTCTGCTGCTGATGGGGGATGGTGTTTATCAGATCCTGGATGGGCAGTCTCCCGGACAGCTGCAAAGGAAAAAACTTTCAGCCCTTTTTCAATCCCTGGAGCTCTATGGCATTGAAACAGTTTATGTGGATGGAGAATCGCTGACAGAGCGTCACCTTGATCCAGAGCAGTTATTACCCCTTTACACACTGCTGGAAGGGGACGCGGTGGCCTCTTTCCTGGCACAGCAAGATAAGGTATTGAGTTTCTGATGGCTACTCTGCATACGGTCAATAAAACCGGACAACCCCTGGAGCTCTGCCTGAGAGCCCTTAATGCCGGTGACAGTATTCTGCTTCTGGAAGAGGGCGTTTACGCTTTGTACGAAGCCAGTGATGTGTTATCAGATCTTCTCAGGCATGTAACCGTCTATGTGCTGGAGGCGGATTTACTGGCCCGGGGAATCACAAACAGAGACGATCTGGATATTGGTATAGTGGACCATCAGGGATTTGTTGAGCTGACGGAGGCCAACGACAAGGTGGTGAGCTGGTTTTAGAATATGTCGGATTTGAAGCTTGATAAAGACGGTTATCTGGTCAACCTCAGTGACTGGAATCCAGAGGTAGCGGGTCAGTTAGCTGCTGAAGAGCAAGTTATTCTGACCGATGAGCACTGGGAAATCCTTAATCTGCTCAGAAAGTATTATCAGCAATTTGAACACGCTCCCAGTCAAAGACCTTTTGTGAAATACGTTGCCAACCAGCTGGGAAAAGAGAAGGGGAACAGTCTCTATCTGATGAAGCTGTTTCCCGGCAGTCCCGCCAAACTGGCTGCCAGAATTGCAGGTCTGCCGAGACCTACAAACTGTTTCTAGAACAGCCCGGCCTGTGTATCCCCACCACAAAACCGGGCTGTCCGGTCGACAGCCCTCCGGTAGCTTCAATTTGATTTAGCCGCCTGGCTGGAAGTTTATGAGGCACTGACATCCATGCGATAGACATGCCAGCAAAACAGCCCCAGGTTATGTATTGCGACCTCAGATTTGATGTTTTCGTAGGATTTAATCCCCATGTCCTGTGACATGGGTTCAAGAGCCGAATGGAAGATATAATCCGGCGAGTATTGCCAGGGTGCTAAGGATATTTCCCGATCAAGCCTTTCTGTATTTATGGAGGTAAATAACAGATAAATATCCTGCCGCGAAGGAAGTGTTGCCAGCAACTGGTTTAACCGGTAGATATCACCGTTTTCTGCGTTCATTTCTGCGGCTATTGCCTGGCGACGGGGTTCTGTCTCACGCTCCTCCAGCGTAATGCTTTGAGCGAGCGCGTGGTAATGTTTGGTGTACACCAGTTCCGGGGGAATATATTGCTGGGGTGAGGATGCGTGCGGGTCTTCGGTGATCAGGACAAAACAACCAGGATTGTTTTTTATGAGTGTGGTGAGATAAAAATCAGTTTTCCCCTGTGCAATCTCTTTACAAAGTTGTACTTCTTCCGAAGGCAAGCCGGTATAAGGGTGTATAGCGGTAAACAAAGTGGTCGCAGGATTAGCGCCAGCAATTTCCTGAGCCGGGATTATGTTGATGGGCAGCGGGTCGTCACAGTAAGTTCCATCCTGCATAGCATAAGCATTTCCGATATCTACAGGAATTACTTTGATCTGGGGGTTCAGCTCTTTGAGATAGTTTTGCATTAACAGGGATATTTTTCCAAAACCACAGCCAACATCAACAATGTATTTGATTTCGCTGTTTTTGCTTAAAAAATCAGCCAGAAAGCTGAAGTTATAGAGTTCCAAATGACTCCTGTTTGCCTCCAGGGCCTGATTAACAAATGATTGCGAAGTATCCAGTGTCATCAGTTTCTGGTTGCCGATCTGGACAGTTTTCGGTTCAGACGTACCGGGTACATTGGCATAGCTCGCACAGCAATAACGCCGGGGATTATTATCCATATGCTCACATTCCCAGTAAGTTTCAGGTGACGACGCAGAATGAGGGTTCAAGCCAGTAATGGTTCGGCTTGAAAGACTGGCGGCCTGTTGTTCCTGAATTCCATCGCCGTCGGTTTGCAATTGTGGGGCGATGTTATGTTTTTGCCTGACATGATCAGGTTTGTCAGGGGGAGTTTCTCTGGTAAATTCCTGTTGTGTCGTCGGAGCCTGTATATTGGCAGTGTCCATACTTCTAATCATGACATTTCTCCTTGTCGATGAGTCATCAATAAGATCAAACATTTTATTCAGCTTGAGCCGGTTTTAGTCTGTGCTTACATATTTAGACCAAAGTACTAGTTATTAGTTCAATCCATAAACCGGGCGTTGTTGACGGCTGTTCCCAGGCCAGAGAGGGTGTCTGGCTGCTTCAATTTGAAGAATAGGGCTCTTTCGCAGTTTCGCTGGTCACTTCTGAGGCACTGATGTCCTGACGATAAACATGCCAGCAACGCAGCTCCAGTCCATAATTTTCCAGGACAGATTTGATATGAGCGCGAGACCTGATTGCCTTATTGTCTAACCTTTTTCCCCAGAGATAAGCATTAAAAATGTAATCCGGCGTGAATAGCCTGGGTTTTAAGTCCATTTGCCGTTGTAATCTCTCTGTAATTGCAGAAGTCATAGCGAGATAATGACTCCGTTGCTCAGGAAGTTTTGCCAGAAACTGGTTTAACCGGTCAATATCACCATTTTCTGCATTCATCTCTGCAGCTTTTGCCTCTTGAAGGGATTTTGTCTCAATATCTTCCGACGAAACGCAATTCAGTAATGCATGGTAATGCTTGGTGTATACCAGTTCCGGGGGAATATAAAGCTGGGGTGAGGATGCATAGGGATCTTCGGTGGCCAGGACGAAACAACCGGGATTGTTTTTTATGAGTGTGGTGATGTAATACTCGGTTTCCCCCCTTACGATCTCCCCGGAGAGTTTTTCTTCTTCTGAAGGCGTGCCGGTAAAAGGATGTAAAACGGTAAACAAAGTGGTTGCCGGTGTAGCGCCAGCAATTTCCTGGGCCGGGATTATGTTGATAGGCAGTGGCTTGTTGAAGAAAACTGCATAGGAACGACTGTAAAAATTTGCGATATCCACAGGAATCACTTTAATCTGACGTTCCAGCTCATTGAGATAGTTTTGCATTAACAGAGATATTTTTGCGTTACCGCAGCCAATATCAACGATGTATTTGATTCCGCTGTTTTTGTCCAAAAAATCAACCAGGAAGCTGAAGTTAAAGAGTTCCAAATACTCCCTGTCTGCCTCCTGGGTTGAATTAACAAATGATTGCGAAGTATCCAGTGTTATCAGCTTCTGGTTGCCGATCTGGGCAGTTTTCGGTTCAGCCGTACCCGATACATTGGCATGTCTCGCACAGCAATTGCGCCGGGGATTATTATCCATAAGGGTACAAGCATAGGAGCGAGTTTCAGGGTACGGCGCAGAATGAGGGTTTAAACCAGTAATGGTACGGCTTGAAAGACTGGCGGCCTGTTGTTCCTGAATTCCATCGACGTCGGTTTTTAATTGAGGCTCGATGTTATGTTTTTGCCTGACATGATCAGTTTTGTCAGGGGGAGTTTCTCTTGTAATTCCCTGTTCTGTTGTCGGAGCCTGGAAATTGGCAGTGTCCATACTTCTAATCATGACTATACTCCTTGTCGATGAGCATGTAATAAGACTACAAACGCTTACTCAGAATGAACTGGTTTAAAGGTTGTCCTTACTTTTCAGACCAGAATATCAATATAGAGTTCCATTCATAAACCGGGCTGTCTATTAGTTTCAATTTAAAAAATCAGGGCTCTTTAGTGCCTTGCTCGGTAACTTCTGAGGTAGTAATATCCTGACGATAAACATGCCAGCAACGCATCTCTAAATTCTTTACTGCTAAGTCATATTTAATTCTAAGAAATGGTTTTACAGGCTCGAAAAGTCTCATCTGATCAAGATACGAATTGAAGATTTTCTCTGGCGAAAGTTGCTCAGGTTCTCCGGGTAAGTCCTTTTGCAACCTTATCCTGATTAGAGGGATCGAGTACAAATAAATATCCCGATTTCTAGTAGGAAATTTTGCCAGCAACTGGTTTAAACGGTAAATATCACCGTTTTCTGCATTTATCTCCGCAGCCTTTGCTTGACGATCAGACAATGTCTCATAATTGTGCGGCGAAAAGGCATTTGCGAATGCATGGTAATGTCTGGTGTACACCATTTCCGGGGGAATATAACGCTGGGGTGAAGATGCGTACGGATCTTCGGTGGTCAGTACAAAACAGCCGGGATTGTTTTTCAGGAGTGTGGTTAGGTAATAATCGGTTTTTCCCTGTGCAATTTCCCTGGTCA
The DNA here is from genome assembly GCF_049275935.1 of Endozoicomonas sp. ALC020. Taxonomy (NCBI): domain Bacteria; kingdom Pseudomonadati; phylum Pseudomonadota; class Gammaproteobacteria; order Oceanospirillales; family Endozoicomonadaceae; genus Endozoicomonas; species Endozoicomonas sp. ALC020. The sequence continues at coordinate 6,029,520 of NZ_CP184830.1, read as the reverse complement.
GTTGCTCTGCTTCCCGGTCCTCTTCGGTAAAAGGGCGTATGGCGGTAAACAAAGTGGTTGCTGGTGTAGCGCCAGCAATTTCCTGAGCCGGGATAATGTTGATGGGCAGTGGCTTGTTGTGGTTATATACATTGTCATAAGCATTGGCAATATCAACAGGAATCACTTTAATCTGAACTCCCTCTTCTTTGAGATAATTTTGCATTAACAGGGATTTTTTTCCGTCACCACAGCCAATATCAACAATGTATTTGATTTCGTTGTTTTTGTTCAAAAAATCAACCAGGTACCTGAAGTTATGGTGTTCCAAATCTTTCCTGTCTCCTTCCAGATCCGGATCAATAAATGACTGTGATGTATCCAGCGTTATCAGTTTCTGGTTGCCAATCTGGACAGTTTCCGGTCTAAACGTACGCGGTACATTGGCATAGGTCGCATAGTAGTTGCCCCAGGGGTTATTATCCATATGGGCTTCACGTCGACGCCTGGAACTACCTGGGTAGGGTTTGCGAGGAGTGTTCAGTTCTAAGGGACGTTCATCTTGTCCAACGTGTTCACTGGCCTCAGGGGCACTTTGGCTGTGCGAGGCTGTCTCAGAAGTCTTGCGTTTTTGTGATTCGCTGGGATCAAAACATTGCTTTAATACTTGTGAACTGTGTTTGTTTGCCAGTTTTTGCCTTGTCTGAGTTTTGCTGGTTACTTTTGCGTCTGCCTCGCGCGCATTGGGTAATGGGCTTTTTATATCTGCATTCAAATCAGTAACGGTTCGGCTTGAAAGATCAAGGCTCTGTTGTTGAATTTCGTTGCCGTCGGTTTTCAGATGAGGGGGGATGTCATGTTTTTGTACAACATCATCAGGTTTATCAGGGCGAGTTTCTTTAGTATTGCCCGGTAATGTCGTCGGAACGACAGAGTTTTCTATACCTCTAATCATGACTGTTCTCCTTGTCGATGAGCATGCAAAAAGTTTAAAAACGTTTATTCATTAATAGTCAGTGCTTATAGATTTAGACCAAGGTACAAGTTATTAGTTGAATCCATAAACCGAACTTTGTTCTGGGGGGCTGTATCCACAGGCTTTTGAGGTATTTATATCCTGACGAAAGACGTGCCAGCAACGCAGCTCCAATGCCTTTCTTTTTACGTCATATTGGATATCATCATAAGGCCCGACACCTTCGGTAAAGGACCTTTTATCAAGATATAACCTGAAGATCTCATCTGGCCAAAATCGATCGGGCTTTTTGACTATTTCCGGCTGTAATTGATCTTTCAATGCAGAAATCTCAGCTTGATAGCTGTTCCGCATTTCAGGAAGTTTGGCCAGCAACTGGTTTAACCGGTGAATATCACTGCTTTGCGCATTCATTTCTGCAGCTTTTGCCTGACGAATGGCTTTCTCTGTCTCACAAGCCGCTGGAACAAGGAAGTTCGGGTATGCATAGTAATGCTTGCTATACACCAGTTCCGGGGGAATATAATGCTGTGGTGAGGATACATAAGGATCTTCGGTGATCAGGACAAAACAGCCGGGATTATTTTTTATCAGTGTGGTGAGATAAAAGTCAGCGATCCCCTCTCTAATTTCCTTATTCAGTCTTCTTGCTCCTGAGCCTGAGCCGGTATAAGGGTGTGTGGCAGTAAACAAAGTGGTTGCGGGTGAAGCATTGGCAATTTCCTGGGCCGGGATCAGGTTGATGGGCAGTGCCCTGGCATCGTCAGCTTCATTGGCATAATCATTACGGACGTCCACAGGAATTACTTTGATCCGCAATCCCTTTTCATTGAGATAGTTTTGCATTAACAAGGATATTGTTCCGCGGTGACAGCCAATATCAACAATGTATTCAATTTGGTTGTTTTGGTGTAAAAAATTAACCAGAAAGCCGAAGTTATACAATCCCAAAAAGCGCCTTTCTGCCGCCAGATCCGAATCAACAAATGGTTGCGAAGTATCCAGCGTGATCAGTTGCTGATTACCAATCCGGACTGTTTCCGGTGTAACTGTTTCCGGTAGATTGGCATAGGTAGCCGAGTAGTTCCCCCGGGGATTATTATCCATATAGACTGATGTACATCTGGAAGTACCGGGATATGGCCTGGAAGGAGTCTTCAAATAAGCAACGTCACGGCAGCAAAGACTGAAGACTTGTTGCTCGTGGATTTCGTCACCATCGGTTTTCAGAAAAGGGGTGATCTCTTGTTTTTGCGTGCAATGAACAGGTTTGTCAGGGGGAGTTTTTTCAGTACTGACCTGTTCTGTCGTCTTGACGTTTAAATGAGAAGTCTCCATATCTCTAATCACGATGGTTCTCCATGTCGATTAATAAGCAATAAGATCAAAAATCCTTATTCAGTTTGAACTGATAAAAGTTTTGCGTTTTCTCTTCAGACCAAAATATTAATACTGAGTTCCATTCATAAAACGGACTGTCTGGTAGTTTGTCTGGTAGTTTCCATTTGAAAAATACGGCTCTTTAGCAGCCTGGCTGGAAACCTCTGAGGCATTGATATCCTGACGATAGACATGCCAGCAACGCATCTCCAATCCATTTTTTACCAGGTCATATTTAATATCACGGTATAACCTGAAACCCTTGGTAGATGCCATCTTGTCAAGATACAACTTGAAGATCTTGTCTGGCCTGGCTCGCTCAGGTTTTCCGGGCAATTCCACTTGTAATTTTTCTTTAATTGCAGGGATTGAGGTCAGGTAATGGGCCCGCTCTTCAGGAAGTTTTGCCAGCAATTGGTTTAACCGGTGAATATCACCTTTTTCTGCATTCATTCTCATGGCTTTTGCCTCTTGGTTGGGGTTTGTTTCATAATCATCCAGCTTCATGTCATTCGCGAATGCCTGATAATGTTTGGTGTAAACCAGCTCAGGAGGAATATAACGCTGGGGCGAGGAGAGGTAGGGATCTTCGGTTGCCAGGACAAAACAGCCGGGATTGTTTTTTATCAGCGTGGTGAGGTAATAGTCAGTCATCCCTTGTGCAATCTCCCTGCTCAGTCGTCTTGCTACTGAGCCTGTGTCGGTATAAGGGTGAATAGCGGTGAACAAAGTGGTTGCCGGTGCAGCGCCAGCAATTTCCTGGGCCGGTATCAGGTTGATGGGCAGTGTCGTGGCGACGTCAGATTTACCGGCATAAGCATTGCTGACATCCACAGGAATCACTTTGATCGGTAATGTCTTTTCGTTGAGATAGTTTTGCATTGACAGGGATGCTTCTGCATTACCACAGCCAATATCGACAATGTATTCGATGGTGTTGTTTTGGCGTAAAAAATCAGCCAGAAAACTGAAGTTATAAAGTTCCGAATCAATTCTGTCTTCCGCCAGGGTTGGATCAACAAATGCTTGCGACCTATCCAGGGTAATCAGCCGCTGGTTGCCAATCTGGACAGTTTCCGGCTTAACCGTAACGGGTACATTGGCATAGGTTGCAGAGAAATTGCTGCGGGGACTGTTATCCATAAAGGCAGACTCGTACCTTGGATGGCCAGGGTATGGTCTGGAGGGAGGGATCTGCTGTGTGGCACCTCTGCCTTGTCCAATAGGTCCACTGGCCTCAGGGATGCTATAGCAATACGAGGCTGTCGCTAAAGTGGGTCGCTTCGCTGATACAGCGTTAAAAAGTGGCTCAAAATACCCATCTGCTTCTTGTAAACGACGATTTTTAGCTGCTTTTTGCTTTGTCACAGCGTTGCTTGCTACTTTTTCGACAGTCTCTTGCAGAGAGGAGGGTGATGGACTGATTTCAGGGTTGTTTGAGTCCGAATTTAAATCAGTAATCACTCGGCTCGAAAGACTTATGGTTTGTCGTTGTTGAATTCCGTTGCCGTCGGTTTTCGGGGTGATGTTATTTTTTTGCGCAATATCATCAGGTTTGCCAGAGGTTTTTTTTTCTGTACTGCCCTGTTTTGCCGCCTGAATGGGAGAATTGGCTGTGCCCGTACTACGAATCATGACTAGTCTCCACGTCTATGCAACAAGATCAATAACTTTATTCACCTTGAACGGGTTAAAATTTGTAATTGTTTGTTTAGACCAAAATATCACCGCTTAGTTCAACTCAGGCTCTTCAGGGATAACTGTGCCGTTTGGGGCCTTCAATTTAAAAATCGGGCTTTTTTCGCCTACTGGCTTGCCACTTCTGAGGGATTGATAGCCTGACGATAGACATGCCAGCAAAGCATCTCCAATTGATTATTTTCTACTTCACGTTTGATACTTTCAAAAGTTCTGCCAACTTCCGTTAATAAGTCATTATTAATATGCAACTCAAAGATGACATCTGGCCAGAATTCAGAAGGCTTTCTGAGTATTTGCTGCTGTTGACAGCTGGTAATTTTATTGATCGAAGCCAGATAACTATCCCGCTGTTCAGGCAGTTTTGCCAGCAACTGGTTTAACCGGTAAATAGCACCATTTTCTGAATTCATTTCCGCAGCTTTCTCCTGACGAAGGGCCTTTGCCTCATCGGTCTCCGACGGAATCCTGTATACGAATGCCTGGTAATGTTTGGTGTACACGAGTTCCGGGGGAATATAACGCTGTGGAGAGGAGGCACAGCGGTCTTCGGTGGCCAGGACAAAACAGCCGGGATTGTTTTTTATGAGTGTGGTGATGTAATAGTCAGTTTTCCCCTGTGTAATGTCCCTGCTTAGCTTTATTACTTCATAGTCGAGGCCGGTAAAAGGGTGTATGGCGATAAACAAAGTGTTTACCGGTGTAGCGCCAACAATTTCCTGGGCCGCTATTATGTTGATGGGCAGTGACTTGATAGCTTCATCGTCGTGATAATTGTAAACATCTACAGGGATTACTTTGATCTTGAAATTCTTTTCGTTGAGAACGTTCTGCAGTAACAGGGATATTCCTCCGCTACCACAGCCAATATCAACAATGTATTCGATGGTTTTGTTTTTATCCAAAAAATCGAGCAGGTAGCTGAGGTTAAACTCCTCCCAATTGCTCCTGTCTGACTCCAGGTCTGGATCAACAAATGATTGTGAAGTATCCAGGGTCATCAGATTCTGGTTGCCAATCCGGACAGTTTCCGGCTCAACCTCAGCCGTTACATTGGCATGTCTCGCACAGTAATTGTGTCGGGTATTATTATCCATCAAGGCAAATACGCGTCTGTAACCGGAAGTATCAGGGTATGGCGTTAAGGGAGTGTTCTGCTGTGTGGGACGTTTATCTTGTCCAATGTGTTCACTGGTCTCAGGGACGCTCTGGTTGTGCAAGGTCATCTTAAAAGTTTTGCGCTTCTTTGGTACGTTGGGATCAAAACGTTCATTGACTTCTTGTGCACTGCGTTTGTTCGCCACTTTTGGCTCTGTCTCAGTTTTGCTGGCTACTTTTGCATCTGCCTCGCGCGGTTTGGGCAATGGGCTGGTGTCAGAGTTGTTTATACCTGAATTCAAATCAGTAACGGCTCGGCTTGAAAAATCGACAGTCCGTTGTTGAATTTCGTTACCGTCGGTTTTCAGATGAGGGGTAATGTCATGTTTTTGAGCAACATCATCAGGTTTACCAGGACGAGTTTCTTTCGTATTGCCCTGTTTTGCCGTCGGAACGAGAGAGTTGAAAGTGTCCATACCTCTGATCATGACTGTTCTCCTTGTCGATAAGTATGCAAAAGATTAAAAACGTTTATTCAGCTTGATCCGATAATGATCAGTGCTTATCTATTTGGACCAATGAACAAGTTAATGGTTCAATCCAAAACCGAACCCTATTCTAGGAGCCTGACCGAGAATAGACTGCCCTACTGCGGCGGCAGCAAATTGGTCTGAAAATCCGCTTTTGTTCGTCAAATAGCTCGCTATTCTCCTCACAAAACCGAATTTTCATCCTCAATTTTCTGCCGTCCTCGCTACGGGCGCTATTCTCGGTCAGGCTCCTAGGGGGCCAGCATCCATAGGATTTCTGAGAGCTATACATCCGAACCTGCCTGGTAGCTTCAATTTGAAAAAGGGGGTTCTTTAACAGCCTGGCCGGAAACTTCTGAGGCATTGATATCCTGACGATAGACATGCCAGCAAAGCAGCTCCAATCCATTTCTGGTGAGTTCATATTGGATGCTTTCGAAAGGTTTGATAGCTGCCTTTAATAATGTATCTTCAATATGCAACTTGAAGATGTTATCTGGCCAGAATTCCTCTGGCTCTTCGAGTATGTGCTCTTTTATATTATCTGTAATCTTGGAGATTGAAGCCAGATAACTATCCCGCTGTTCGGGAAGTTTTGCCAGCAACTGGTTTAACTGGCTAACATTACCGTTTTCTGAATTCATTTTTGCGGCTTTTTCCTGACGAACAGACATTGGTTCAGAACAGACCATGCCAAAGCAAATCGGGTAGGCATGGTAATGTTTCGTGTACACCAATTCCGGAGGAATATAACGCTGAGGGGAGGATGTGTGCAGATCTTCGGTGGCCAGGACAAAACAGCCGGGATTATTTTTTATCACTGTGGTGATGTAATACTCAGTTTTTCCCTGTGTAATCTCCCTGCTCAGTCTGTTTGCTGTAGACCCCAGCTCGGTAAAAGGGTGTATGGCGGTAAACAAGGTAGTTGCCGGTGAAGCACCAGCAATTTCCTGGGCCGGAATTAAGTTGAAGGGGATTGGTTTGTTGTCGTTATATTCAGTGTGAGAATTGTTGACATCCACAGGAACGACTTTGATCTTCGATCCAAGCGCCCTGAGGTGATTTTGCATTAACAGGGATATCTTTCCGTCACCACAGCCAATATCAACAATGTATTCAATTTTGTCGTTTTTTTTCAAAAAATCAACCAGGAAGTTGAAGTTAAATGAATCCAAAAAGCTTTTTTTCTCCGCCAGATCAGGATCAATAAATGATTGCGAAGGATCCAGTGTCATCAGTTCCTGACCACCAATTCGGACCGTTTCCGGTTTATCCTTATCCGATAGATGGGCATAGGTAGCAAAGTAATTGCCAATGGCATTATTATCCATAATGACATTAATCGATCTGGATGAACCGTAATAAGGTCTGGAAGGCGTCTTCAACTCAGTAACCGTTCGGCTTGAAAGATCGACGGTCTGTTGTTGAATTTCTTTGCTGTCGGTTTTCAGATAAGGGGTGATGTCATGTTTTTGCGTAACATCATCAGGTTTACCAGGGGGAGTTTCTTCAGTATTGCCCTGTATTGTCGTCGGAACGAGAGAGTTGAAAGTGTCCATACCTCTGATCATGACTGTTCTCCTTGTCGATGAGTATGCAAAAAGATTAAAAACGTTTATTCAGCTTGATCCGATAATGATCAGTGCTTATCTATTTAGACCAAGGTACAAGTTTTTGGTTCAATCCATAAACCGAATCTTCTTCTGTGGGAGCTGCATTCACAGGGTTTCTGAGAGCTATACATCCGAACCTGTCTGGTAGCTTCAATTTGAGCAAGAGGGTTCTTTAACAGCCTGGCTGGCAACTTCTGAGGTATTGATATCCTGGCGATAAACATGCCAGCAAAGCATCTCCAATTTATTATTTTTTACTTCACATTTGATACTTCTGAGAGTTCTGCCAACTTCTTTAAACAGGTTGCCATTAAGATGCAACTTGAAGATGGCATCCGGCCAGAATTTAGAAGGCGTTCTGAGTATTCGCTGTTGTTCCCGACCTGTAATTTTGTCGATCGAAGCCAGATAACTCTGGCGCTGTTCAGGCAGTTTTGCCAGTAACTGGTTTAGCCGGTAGATATCACCGTTTTCTGAATTCATTTCCGCAGCTTTCGCCTGACGAAAGGTCCTGGCCTCATCGGTCTCCAACGGAATCCTGTATACGAATGCCTGATAATGTTTGGTGTACACCAGTTCCGGGGGAATATAACGCTGCGGTGAGGAGGCACAGCGGTCTTCGGTGGCCAGGACAAAACAGCCGGGATTGTTTTTTATGAGTGTGGTGATGTAATAGTCAGTTTTCCCCTGTGTAATGTCCCTGCTTAGCTCTCTTGATTCAGTGTAGAGGCCGGTAAAAGGGTGTATGGCGATAAACAGAGTGTTTGCCGGTGTAGCGCCAACAATTTCCTGGGCCGCTATTATGTTGATGGGCAGTGACTTGACAGCTTCATCGTCGTAATAATTGTAAACGTCTACGGGAATTACTTTGATCTTGAACTTCTCTTCGTTGAGAACGTTTTGTACTAACATGGATGTTTGTCCGCCACCACAGCCAATATCAACAATGTATTCGATGGTGTTGTTTTTACGTAAAAAGTCAATCAGGTAGTCGAAGTTAAACTCTTCCCAATTGCTCCTGTGTGACTCCAGGGCTTTGTCAACAAAGGGCTGCGAAGTATCCAGCGTCATCAGATTCTGGTTGCCAATCCGGACAGTTTCCGGTTCAACCGTCACCGGTACATTGGCATGTCTCGCGCGATAATTGCGCTGGATATCATTATCCATCAAGGTATATACGCGTCTGTAACCGGAAGTATCAGGGTATGGCGTGGAGGGAGTGATCTGCTGTGGGATATGTTTATCTTGTTCAATGTGTTCACTGGTCTCAGCGAGACTTTGGCTAAGTGATTGGCTAAGTGACTGGCTACGTGAGGCTGTCGCAAAAGTGCGGGGCTTCTTAGCTGGTATGGTGGGTTCAGAATGCTCTTTTACTTCTTGTAAACGGCGCTTTTTCGCCACTTTTTGGTTCTTCATGAAGGCCGGTGGGCAGCTGTGTTCACAGTCTGAGGGACCTCTGGTAATGGGCTCGGTGCAAATATGACAATACTGGCGTTGCTGGTTTATCTGCTCTTGCCTTCCATTCCTTACGGTAGATGCTGTGCAGGGCTCCGGGGTTTGTTCTGAGCTGCGTTCTGAGTGACCCATTGCGTGAGTGTCAGAACCCGTTGATCCATCGTTTCTTTCATTATTTCCACCTGCAGGATTTAAGGGCCTTTGAGCACCAGAACGGATATTGGCATCCTGTTCAGGCCTCTCATGGGGATGAAAAGGCTGCTTGCGAATGAAGCGGTTCCATTCATGCCAGCCACCACCCGCTGGCAGCGACGGGCCGAAAATCTCCGGATACAGCGACTCAAGAAAACTTTGGCCATACTGACTGAACCTTAGGCAGGCTTCGAGCCTGCTGATGAATAACAGCTTGCCGTTTTGTTGGATGATGTATGACACTTGTCCATGACTGTCCTGCACATGAAAGGCTACCCCGTGAATGAGTGCGATAAATCTTAATAAAGGGTCATCAGATAACGAGTTCAGCAGCCATTGATTAGCCCACCTGAAGACAGATCTGACACCGCCGGTATCACTGTAAACAGACTCAACGGCAATGAGTTGCGGCCAGTTTTCATCGGCCATATCGCTGACTTTCGCCACGGCAGGAAACTCCGCAGGCACAAGAGCCAGCGATTCTTCCTGATTAAGCCTTAGCCAGATTGAATCCTGAAATAAAACCGAAATGCCGGGCTCAGCGTAACGGATTGACAGGGGGAAGGGAGCAGGGAGGAGGCGTTTTAACGGTTTTTTTACCGGGTCAAGGTCATTGTTATCCGATCTGTCATGGCCATTGCTCGCAAAAAACCAGGGTCGGTGACAATGTTCAGTTGGATCAATGTATTTTACGACGTTGTTCAGATAAGACGGATTCTGTTCTGGCAACAGGTTCTTTGCTTCGGGAATATTCCGGTAAACAGTGGCCATCAAGGGTAGCAGCGAACTCAGTGAAATGGGCTCACTGAGACTACCCACGGCCATTGCCTGCTGTATTGTCGCCTGCATCATAAGACAGAATAAGAGCAGCCTGCAAATAGCCAGTGTGCAATGTATTTTGTTCATGTCACCCCAATATCTGTCTTTCACAATACCGGTCAGGAAGCCATTGATAAGTAACTATGACAGAACATAAAAATTATTGCCGATGGGCTCTCCGTAATACCAACTGTTCCATTACTTTCGTTGTCCAGATATGGATCAGCCCTAACGAATGCGATGCCGGATAAAGGGTAGACTATCTGACAGAGAGTCATCGCCAACAACAGGGCTTAATCTCAATTTATGCTTTCAAAAAAATCGGGCTGCCTTGTAGCTTCAATCTGAAAGTTAGGGCTCTTTCCCTGCCTGGCCGGAAACTTCTGAGGCATTGATATCCTGGCGATAGACATGCCAGCAATGCATCGCCAATCTATTTCTTTTTATCTCATCTTCGATGCTTTCGAATGTGATACATTCGGAAGATTTGTTAGTTGCCATGAATAATGTGTCATTAATATGCAAATTGAAGATATTATCTGGCCAGAATTTCTCTGGCTCTTTGAGTATGTAACTTTTTATTCGATCTGTAATTTGGGAGATCGAAGCCAGATAACCATCCCGCTGTTCGGGAAGTTTCGCCAGTAATTGGTTTAACCGGTGAATATTACCGTTTTCTGAGTTCATTTCTGCAGCTTTTTCCTGATAAAAAGGCACCCTGTCATCATCCTCCAGCCACTTTATCCAAAAGCTATTCGCGTAGGCGTGATAATGCTTGGTGTACACCAGTTCCGGGGGAATATAACGCTGGGGGGAGGATGAATTAGGGTCTTCGGTGGCCAGGACAAAACAGCCAGGATTGTTTTTTATGAGTGTAGTGATGTAATAGTCGGTTTTCCCCTGTGTAACCTCCCTGCTCAGTTCTTTTACTTCATCCACGAAGCCAGTAAAAGGGTGTATTGCGGTAAACAAAGTAGTTGCCGGTGTAGCGCCAACAATTTCCTGAGCCGGGATAATGTTAATGGGCAGTGGCTTGTCGTCGCAATATACATTGTCATAGGTATTGGCAATATCAACAGGAATCACTTTAATTTGAATTCCCTTTTCATTGAGATAGTTTTGCATTAACAGGGATATTTTTCCGTTATCACAGCCAATATCAACAATGTATTTGATTGAGCTGTTTTCGTTTAAAAAATCAACCAGAAAGCTGAAGTTATAGTATTCCAGATCTTCCCTCTTTGCCTCCAGATCCCGATCAACAAATGCTTGCGAAGTATCCAGCGTAATCAGTTGCTGGTTGCCAATCTGGACAGTTTCCGGTTCATTCCCAAGCGGTACATTGGCATAGCTCGCATAGTAGTTGCCCCGGGGGTTATTATTCATATGCTCCCAATTCTTACGCTCGGAACTGCCCGTGTACTGTTTGGAAGGAGCATTCGTGGGTCGCTCCGCCAGGGGATGAAAAATTGCCACAAAATACTCATCTACTTCAAGTAAACGACGTTTTTTTGCCGCTTTTTGCCCTGTCTCAGTTTTGCTTGCTAATTTTGCGATTTCCTCCTGTGGAGGGGGCGGCGGGCTGATGTCAGAGTTGTTTGAGTCTGAATTCAAATCAGTAACTGTTCGGCTTGAAAGATTGACGGTCTGTTGTTGAATTTCGTTGCCGTCGGTTTTTAAATGAGGAGTGATGTCATGTTTTTGCGAAACATCATCAGGTTTACCAGCGGGAGTTTCTCTAGTGTTTCCCTGTATTGTCGTCGGAACGAGAGATTTGAGAGTGTTCATACTGTTAATCATGACTTTTCTCCTTGTCTATGAATAAGTACCTAACCAGTTGGTTTCGCATATTCTGGACGGCGGCTTTTTCCACCCTTCTGCGTTCCAACTTTGGTTGCGTAGCTATGGCTACGCGCCCGTCGTTGCGCCTTGAAGGATGAAAAAATCCACTCGCCAGAATATGCGAAACCAACTGGCCAGGTACTTATGCAATTAGATTAAAAACGTTTATTCAGCTTGTAATGATTAAAGTCTGTTCTTTTTTATTTAGACCAAAGTACCAGCTATTAGTTCAATCTATAAAATGAACCTTGTTACGGTGGGCTGCATCCAATACGAAGATACACTTGGTGAGGCTGTTCTGGTATCGAATAAAAGTTTCCTGAGTCTGAACTTCCTTATTTATCAGTTGTCAAAAAAAGGACAGCGTGCATTAAAAAAGCTGGCTGATGCTGGCAAGATTTTCAGGAGGGAAACAACAATGCTGCCAACAGGAGGGGCATCTTCCAATCCAGTAAACCTGAATGGTGGTGATAAAAACACATCTGAAAAGCACAATCCCGTAACAGTCCCCGCCACCGTAATACCCTCTGTCCAGAGCGTGGCATCAGGGCATTGTCAAAGCTCTGTGCCATCTGAAAGCTTACGCGCTACAAGAACAGTAAGACTGATCCAGGCTCGCTCCATTCTTGGTCATCCTTACTCCAGACCCGAAAGTAAAAAAGCACTCCCGGAATCATCTGGTAATGTGCTGATGCAACAAGTGATGATGGAGATGGCGGAACTGCAAGTCTCTTCGAAGGAGGCACCATGGCATCAGCGCAATCTTGCGGATAACTCCTCCCCGCAAGTCCTGATAAACCTGATAAGGCAGGGGGATACAGAAAGCGTAAAAGAATGCATTAGCAAAAACCCCCTTGCTTTAGCTATTAGAGATGAAGAAGGTAACTCCGTCCTGCATCTGGCGCTGCTACACGGCCATGATGATTTATCTCGGCTGTTGGTTAGTAGAGTTCAGCAGCTGTTGCAGGCAACAAATAATAACGGCGAACGACCTCTGCATATCGCAGCCAAAGAAGAACAAAATAATTTTTTGAGATTTTTTCTGGATAATTGCCCCAACTTGTCATTATTGGAAAAAGAACTGCTGGCAACAGACAAATCAGGAGCCACACCGGTTCATCTGGCAGCGCAACACGGCAATAAAGCCGGCCTAATGGCCATGCTTGAGTATGAAAGTATCCGGAATCTGTTTGTTGGCAATTATTCCCTTATTGGGTTGGCGATGGAAAATGGTCATAAGCAGTGTGCAGAAGTTATTATCAGCAGTGCAAAAAATGCGGGTACTTTTTTTCGACCCAATAGCCTTCTTCGCCATGCGGTAAAGTGTGGGCATTTGGATTGTGTAAAATGGCTCGTTCAAACCTGTCCAGATACTTTCACACCTGAAGAAGTTTATTTAAATGACTTGGAGCCGCTAACTCAGCTGGCTATAAAACGTGGCCATGATGAAATTCTAAAATATCTTCTCGAGCAGCCGTTCTTCATAAATCGACTGACGAAAATGGGATATGCCTCTGAATTTCAGAGTAAAGAAAATGGTATCTGTGCAAAACTGATCAGAGAGGCCCGGGAGAAAGTGAAGTTGCCGTTTTGCCCGGTGAAGAATTTCGAAAAAACGCTATTCCAACAGACCTTGCAGCAGGAAGAAGATAAAATTTTCAATAAAAATATCAGGGGAGAAAATTTATCGGATCAGCCCGATAACAGTTTTTCCGAGAGATCATTATCCGACAAATATTTGCCGCAGGTTAAAGCCTTGTTAAGTGGGTTACAGGAAATAGGGGTGTATGTACATTGTATCATTGAAGAAAATTTAGATAAAAAAGGTCAATTCATGTCTATGGGTGATACCGTGGCATCGGTTGGACTCATTAAAACCCTTGTTGACCTGGGCGCCAAAACTATTCATGCGCAATTGTCACCCCCGGATTACAGTGATTTCATTACACGACAAAAATTTAATCATAAAGAACAGGCAGGATACTTAAAGAAACAGCGAATAGCATTATCAATGTTGGCTTACTTGCTGCCAGGAATAAAGATTAATCAGGACATTCAGGAAATTTATATAAAAGACACCAGGGTTATCATTTCCAGCTGTAATCTTCGAAGCGAGAATAAAATCAATGCAGCCGTTACCCTTTCATTTTTTCGACCCGAAATGCTTTACTGGCAATTGGGATGCATACAAGAATCCTACATTACTTTAAAACCCTATCGTTTTTTCATTGAGCATGAAACGATGTATTTGGATACCAAAACATCGGTTAAAATGAATGATGAAAATAACGAATACTCTCTATGGTCACAGCCTTGCAACGTTTCGAAATCCACTTTCACCGATAAATCACCCACAACTTCCATTTACGACAAGGATGCAGTGTCTGATTGTAATATCGTCTCTTTGCATCTACCGGCAAACGCCATTATTCCCGGCGAAGATCTGCAACCACAGGGAACGGAAACAGCCATCGAATCCGTCGATAGCCATCGAGCAACATTAATCTCTGCTATTGATGATCTTTGTGATTTATCTGCCAACGAAAAAATACATATTGCGGTAGTTTATGGTTTGCACACTGTTCTGCGCCAGAATAAAGCAACGATACTAAGCAATTGGCTTAGTGCTATTAAAATAAATCAGGGTCAGGCAGCAGACGCCCTCCCGGTAGTGGTGACCACCACGGTCAGCGCTTTTAGGGATAAGGATAGAGAGGGAGATGAATATATGGATGAAAATGGAATGAGTTCGTTAAAAGAAATCACCAGAACCACGGGCTTTACACTGGTTGACTTTCGGGATCAGCAGGACCGGGCCTCTTTGATGGCCTCGGGCAGGAGCCAATGGTTACTGTGTCTTATGCCCAGTCTGCCGCAGCAAAGTTTCAATAAGCTGGTGCAAAGCACCCGGTTCCCGGTGTTAAGTGAAGGTGCCAATCTGACCACGACTCTGTTGCAAAGTGGCCAACCCCATCTTTCTCTCCTTCCCTATGGAAATACGCCAGTGGCCCAGGACATGGGAGTGCCACTGGAGGCTTTAAAGGCCCTGGCCTTTTCCTGCAAGCTACAGATGGAAAGGGAAGGCACCGGGATTGAAGTCCTTAAAAAGTTGTCCAATTTTGTCAGGGAAGGTCGCTATGCAGAGGCAGTTTCTTATATTGACAAGATAAAGACCAACGAGTTTGAATTTGAAAATGAGGCGTTGGATTTTGTATGGGCAGACCCCCAGCCATCGCCTTTGCAATTGCGGCCAGTCACCATTATGAGCCTGTTACATAAAGCAGAAAAACTGGGCGGGATTGAAAAAAAGGCGTTGCTCGCAGCGCTTGATCCTTCTGAGCAAGCCCTGGCTGATTATATTAATAGCTGCCTGGACAAGGACTCAATAACAAACCATCACTTCAGGCTGCAGCAAATGCATGTGAATAAGCCTTTCAATAACAAGGTGGTGGCAGCGCTGCTTCAATTTGGTCGCTATAAAAAACTGCTGCCATAGAGGGTGTCGCAAAACTCCAACAGCTCGTTCCCATGCTATGAGGTCGTCATTCCCGCGAAGGCGGGAATCCAGCGCCAACGGTGGATCTCTGCCTTCTCGGGGATGACAAGGCCAGGGGGGCACCGGGCAGTATGGTTCTGGTGGTGAGTCAGTGTGGATTCCCGCCTTCGCGGGAATGACGAGAATGAAGTCGGGAATGACGAGAATGAAGCCGGGAATGACGAGAATGAAGCCGGGAATGACGAGAATGAAGCCGGGAATGACGGGAGTCAACTCGTTCCCACGCTGGAGAGAGTTTCGCGACACCCTCAGAGCGTGGTAACGAGTTGTTGGAGTTTTGCGACAGCCTCCATAAGGGTAATCATGAAGTAGTTTACCGGAGTGAATCAGGTTATACTTATAAACGACGACTGACGACTATAAGGCAAGACCGGAATTCAAGTTCAGGTGCCAAATTTTCACATAGGGAATCCCATCACCACCTAAACTGGAACAGAGACTCTTGTTCTTTTCGGAGATTTCCGATGTTCAGAAACCTTATCTGGATATTCCTGTTTTTTTCTTTCAGCGCCTTAGCAGAAAACACCACTAGCCAGTCCCTGCCAGCAACCGAGCTTGTTGCTTCACAGGCTTCGGTCATCAGCAATATTGAAGCTGCCAGCAAACGGGTGGTTCAGATGGAGGCCAACTGGGAGGATACCCGTTCTGAGATGACCCGCGATTTAATTCAGCAACAAGTCGTTTCCGATATTCGCACCACTACTCGTCTGGTTAATGATTTCCTTGACCAGGTTCAGGCTATTAATACCCCAGAGACCATAAAGCTGGGTGAAGAGGTGGTGAACGCAGAAAACCGCTTTTTTGAAGCCCGGCTAACCCCCGCCTCAACTGATCTGCGCAAACTGTTTGAACAATATGAGAAAGCCAGTGCCGATGAGCAGTTACTGGTGTTGTTCAACATCAACGACTTCTACGCCTACATAAACTGGCTGTTGAATGAACGGCTGGATAACCTGAAATTACTGAAAAGCTGGAAGGTCAATAGCGCCGCTGCGCAACAGCAACTTGACCGGGAGATAACCCTTTACGCTGAGTTTATGGCTACCTATCTCCGTAATAATAACCGCCAGAAAGAGTTGTTACAGACGGAGCTGAAATCCCTTCCTGCAGATGCCCGAAGTTCTTTGGAAAGTAAAATTGCCACTCAGGACCGTCTGGTTCGCAGTGCCGTGGCGAATCTGAAACAGATCGTGATAATGATGCAAGAACAGGGACTGCCGGTGGAACAGTATAATGAACTGATTTTCAAAACTACCGGTAATCTGGCAGAAGCCGTCGTTAACATCGAAACATTGCACACGGTCATTGCCGGACTCTGGGGTGATTTGATTCATTGGTTTAAATCCAATCTGGGCGGCATACTCTCCCGCCTCTTACTGTTTGTCGCTCTGATGGCAGTCACCATAATGCTATCTCGTCTGGTTCGGCGGGGGATATCCCGGGCCGTTACTCTAAAGAAAGCTCGTTTCAGTACATTGGTTCAGGATTTCTTTATCAGTGTTGGCGGTAACCTGGTGGTGGTTTTCGGCCTCCTGTTTGCCCTGGCACAGGTGGGACTGGATTTAACACCGGTACTGACCGGTCTGGGTGTGGCCGGTATCGTTATCGGTTTTGCCCTGCAGGATACCCTGTCCAATTTTGCCTCCGGTATGATGATCCTGATCTATCGCCCTTTTGATGTGGGTGACTATGTTGAGGCCGGAGGTGTTGCAGGCAAAGTGGGCAAAATGAGTCTGGTCAACACCACAATTCGCACTTTTGATAATCAGGTCTTTATGGTACCCAATGCCAAAATCTGGGGAGAAACCATTAAGAACATCACATCGGAGCGCATCCGCCGGGTCGATATGGTCTTTGGGGTTGCTTATGGAGACAATGTTGAGCAGGTTGAAAGCCTTCTTGAAGATATTGTCTGCAGCCACCAGAAAATACTGAAAACACCGGAGCACATCATTCGTCTGAATATTCTCAACGAGTCATCTGTGGATTTTGTGGTTCGTCCCTGGGTAAAAACTGACGACTACTGGGATGTATACTGGGACATCACCCGTGAGGTGAAAGTCCGGTTTGACCGGGAAGGTATCACCATTCCATTCCCGCAACGGGAGCTTCATTTTTATAGCAAGGCGCCAGCAGACCTGCCGGGCGAGCAGGTAACAGGCTGTCAGTGAGCAATTCTGTAGGCCATGGTTCAAACTCCTGAACCGAACACCTCCATTTAGCAATGAACTAAATCATTTCTTCGTTGTCAAAGATATTA
Organism: Endozoicomonas sp. ALC020; assembly: GCF_049275935.1. NCBI lineage: Bacteria > Pseudomonadati > Pseudomonadota > Gammaproteobacteria > Oceanospirillales > Endozoicomonadaceae > Endozoicomonas > Endozoicomonas sp. ALC020. The sequence goes on along the minus strand of NZ_CP184830.1, from coordinate 6,012,122 downwards.
GGACTTTAGTGTCATATTTATACAAGCACGCTCTCCTGAGATTACCTGAAATACTCTCAGGCAGGATTCAACGTGCTGACTAAATATGCTGACTTCAAAAAGGTATTAACAGCAAGCATAAGAAATGGAGGATAAGAAATATGTATACTGAACCTGCAAGCTTTCAACCCGGCACAAATCTCCAATTCCCGGCAGGAGAGTCTACTGAAAGAGTTTCTGAAGTAGGGAATACCAAAACATTTTTGGGTAACCCCTCAAGGCTTGTATCATCTTTGTCATTAGATTATGAAGATGATTCAAAACTTTTTAAACCAATCGATATCAATGGGAAACCGATACAGACAGCTATTACGTCCAGGTGTGTATTATCTTCTGGTGCGGAGTTCACTCATGACGACCCTAATGAAAAGGTGGATTCATGCGTGCAGAAGTCGAATATAATGAATGGGGGAAACGATGGTGTTGGAATTGGCGCAGGCTTTCCTGTCCTCTTTGACTCAATTTTTAAAAAAGTCTCATACCACGATAAGTGTGTTTTTAGAGATCATATCAAATCTTTACACCAGATAACCCCCCCTTACAACGCCTTCCCGAAAAGTCTCAGCACTAAACCCTTTGCTGAGCAGTTCGCCGAAAAAACAATTCACTGGCTCCAGCTCGTCAACACACCATACGATCAACGGGGCTCAGTCACGACAAGCTTTTGTCACCAAGCGGATAATTGTTGGGCAGAAGAAGAAAAACGTCTGGGTGTTTTTTATCGGGAGGATTATCAGGCTCACGAACTTCGCAAGCTGACAAAAAGTACCTACCTCGGGGCGCACTCACTACCGGAATATTTTGACACGATGAACAGGCGTAGCTTTGTAGCAAGGGACAATGGGCATAAACCAAGTGAGTGTCTGAATGCTTTTTTTCATGGCCCCACCAGTGCAGACTGTGCAATGACCCTTTTGGCCTGTCAGTATCGGGCCATAGAAACCATCATTGGCACAGACGAATTCGACCGCATCTTTGGTGCACCGATCTCAAAGTTTAGAATTCCCTGCGACCTTTTCAGTCACATCAGCCATGTTTCTGAATTCTTCCAAGAACTCGCAAAAGAAGGTGAATCTTTAAAACTGACCGATTTTAGCAACCCTCTTCATCATCTGTTTGATTATCTTGAGTTTTACAAAGGTTCATGGAGCACTGAGCAGTCAGAACAAGAGATAAAAAAAGGTGATATCCTCTATATTCAGGGCGTAAAAGGCTACAATTTGAAGCACGCATCTGGTAATGCTATCGGTTACAATCTGGTATGCACCGGACAAAACAGCAGCGGACAAAATCTCTATCTGGGGTTTGGTCCGGGTGTATTTGATGAACCGAAAACCTACGACCAGGTCAAAAAAATACTGATTGATGGCTACAATGAACCACAGAGTCCTGAGACAATTTTTGCCATTAAAGAAGGGAAAATGAACTATACAGAGCGGGCCAGCGATATCCTGCCCTATGACCACCCTATTGGTGGTATCCTTATTGCGGCTCGCTTTTATACTGAGTTCTGGGAATATTTTCTGTCCCAGTGCGATCAAGTCTGGCATCGTCAACCGCTTTTGTCTGTCACTCAGACTATGGAACCAAAGCCGGTGCATCACGGGTCACAGCTCCACACTGAAAATCTTGATGCTGATATAGATCAATACAAACCCTACTCAACACAGCAGGAACTCATGCATGAGAAGGCCCTGAAGTTCACGCACGCTGTGATTAATAATCAGGGTGAAGCCCGGTGTAAAAAGTCCATGGGACTATTCCTGACCGGATCACCAGGAATAGGAAAAACACATCTTTGTGTAGCTGTTGCCAAAAAAGCAGCCAAGTATGGTGTCAACACCCTGTATCTGGACGCAGATAAGTTAGGTGAGCTTTATCAGCACTTACAGGCTGATATAGTGCGATGTTATGTAAAGATCGACGAAATGCTTGCCGGTAAAGATTTGGTGGTAATCGATGATGCCCGCAGCGATGGCTTTAGCAACAAACTTCTGGCAAAAACAATGAAACATGTGATGAATTATGATAAAGCCATCATGGTCAGTTCAAATCATCATATTCCTGTCAAAGCTGCATTCCCTTGCAATATCGATCCCTTAACCGACAACGCACATAATTTTCTTTATCTGAGCGATTTGCAGGGAGACAGTTACCGTTCCCGATGGTGGCACAGCCCTGAAGTACAGGCTGCTGATGCAATATCGCAACTGGGTCAGTATCACGGCCGCAATGCGGCAGCAGTGATCACTGAACACGCAGTATCAATAGACGAATTGGTCAGAGTACTCAGTATTCCGGCCGAACAGATCCGCCAGGTGGGGAGCCCCTTTTTACCCGGAAGATATGTTGTAAGCCCGGATTACGATCTCAGAGATTTAACCAAAACACAGCATCAGGCTGTTTTTATGGAGTGTGATGTTACTGATGATGATACTCATATCAAGCAGTTCTTAAATGTTATTCAGAGAGTACACAACGAAGGCTTGAAGCTGGTGGTCAAAACCGATGACCGCTTATTATTGTTAAAATCTGTACGGGTTTTTTTAAATCAGCCAGATTTATCTCTTAACTATAACGAGGTCTGTGTCGGGGAGCGGCTAGCGCATATGTTCCCGGACTTTGCGGAGTTCGGACTGCAGGATCAGCTCAAACAGCAAAGTTTGCCGGGAGCGTTTGGTGGGAACCCATTCAGCAATGTGAAAAATCCGGATCGTGGCTCCTTCCAATCTAAAAAATAACTTGTGTCAGTTGAGCAAAAACGAATATTATTCGTTTTTATTTCCAAGTATTAGCGTCCTTATGTCCAGACAGCAGAAACGTATTCAGAGAGAAGCCGAGATCGTTGCTGCCACACTCCTTCTGATGAAAGAGAAAAGTTTCCTCGATCTGCGAATGTCCGATGTTGCCCAGGCGGCAGAGTGCTCCATGGGAGCCATCTATTCTCATTTCTCCAGTAAAGAAGATCTGCTTCTGGGGTGCGCTTATTTTCTGGCCCGGCAAAAAATTCAGGTGCTGCATCGTGTTCTGGATACGGATCTGGCTTCAGTCGAAAAGATGGTCATGATCTGTCTCTGCCTCTGGCAAGTGAATCAGGATAATCCGGAGCACTTTTCACTCAGTCAGCTGGCCATGAACCCGAGTATCTGGCAAAGAGCCTCTGCCAATCGCAGCAATGCCATGAATGAGTTGGGTAACTATATTGACAATCAGCTCAGGGCTCTGGTTCGGCTGACGCTTGTTGAGAATGGCTATGAAGGCGTTTCTGATGCGCTGGTTGCTGAGCTGTTGATGGGGCTTTGGGGCTTGTCCTGCGGTCTTTATCAGATTAAGGAGTCAGGCTTTGGCGTTTTCAATGCAGACTTTCGAGAAGACGACGGAGTGGATCTGCACTTGTCAAATATTGAACGTTATCTGGCGGGTTGGAATCTTCATTCTGTCGTTCCCAGATCACGGCTTAATCAGCTGGTGGGCGTTGTGACTAGCTATACAGTCCTTGAAGCAGACTACTGAAAGTCTTACTTTAACACGGTTTGATTTGCCATTTCTGAAATGTGCAGCTGGCACAGAGTGTTTTTCTTTGCTTATTGCTGTTTATGTTGATCCCCTCACGCAGGGGATTTTTTAGGCTGTTTTGCGAATGATATTCGGGGTTGGGATGCCCTGTGTCCGCGAGGGAGAAAGTTTATGAAATCGATGTTCAGCCTGCCCAAAGGTAAGGCTTCAATCAATAACAACAAGTTGGGTTACTCGCCATTCCTTCTGACCTCACTGGTCGCTGCGGTTCTGGTTCTTTCAGGTTGCTCGCAGCCACAGGAAGAACAGAAAGTGGTGACTCGTCCAGTGAAGCTGTTCAAGGTGGAAGATTCCAATGCCGGCAACTTACGACAGTTTCCGGCCAAGGTCTATGCCAGCAAGGAAGCCGAGATTTCTTTCCGTATTCCCGGCGAACTGGTGGAGTTTCCTGTCAAACAGGCTGAAGAGGTTAAGAAAGGGCAGTTGCTGGCCAGGCTGGACGACCGTGATATTCGCAATGAGCTGGCTGCCCGACAGGCAGATTTTGATCTGGCAGAAACGGACAATAAACGGATTAAATCGCTCTATCAGAAAAAAGTGGTCTCTCAGTCCGAGCTGGATAACTCCAACGCCAAACTCAAGTCAGCCAGAGCCGCCCTGGAGTTGGCCAGGGATAAATTGAAGTACTCTGTACTCAAGGCGCCGTTTGATGGTCGGGTTGCCCAGACTCTGGTAGAGAATTATCAGTTTGTTCAGGCGCAGCAGGCCATTCTTATTCTGGAGGGCAGCAATACCCTGGATGTCAGTATTCAGGTTCCGGAGAGTATTGTCGCCAATGTCCGGGAAGAGGAGGTGGATTTCAGCTATCAGCCGACGGTCACTTTTGCCGGAAGACCCGGTACGGAATACAAAGTCAGTTACAAAGAGCACGCCACCAGAGTGAGCCCCGGTACCCAGTCCTATGAAGCCGTTTTCACCATGCCTATTCCTGAAGACTTAACGGTTTATCCCGGCATGGGCGCAACCCTGACAATGGATTTGGCAAAAGTTTCACCGGGAAGCAACGGCGGTCAGCACTTTATTGTGCCTCTGTCGGCGGTTTTGAAAGACAATACCAGCGGCAGGGAGCAGGTCTGGATATACGATGAGCATAATAACACCGTGAATCCGGTTGCAGTGACCACAGGTACCATTCTCCAGTCGGGTATCGAAGTCACTTCAGGGCTCAAAGAAGGTGAGCGCATTGTTTCAGCCGGTGTTAATCGGCTGCGCCCCGGCATGACTGTCAAGCCACTGCAGCGTGAGCGGGGGCTGTAAACATGAATATTGCTGAGTATTCGATTCGAAACAAAGTGATCAGCTGGATGTTTGTGGTCCTGCTGCTGATTGGCGGTACGGTATCCTTCTTTGGTCTGGGCAAGTTGGAGTTCCCGGAATTTCCGATTCCCCAGGCGATGGTCAACACGGCGTATCCCGGAGCTTCACCCCAGCAGGTTGAAGAAGAGGTCACTTTACCTTTGGAACGGGCCATTCTGGAGATGGAATACGTGAAGAATATCGATTCTGTCTCCAGTGCCGGTCTCTCCCAGATCATGATAGAGCTGAAAGATGAGTTCACGGCCAGCGATCAGCCGCAAATATGGGATGAGCTTCGCAGTAAGGTCAATGATACCCAGTCGTCTATGCCTCCGGGTGTCTTTCCTTCGAGTGTCAATGATAACTTCAGTGATGTCTTTGGCATCATGCTGAACATCAGTGGCCGCGACTTTAATTATCGTGAGCTGGAAAGTTATGGCGACTTTCTTCAACGTGAACTCTCTCTGGTCGACGGCGTCAAGAAAGTCAGCCTGGCGGGTACGGTCGATGAACAGGTGGTTATTGAGATTTCTCAGCCCAAAGCCGCCGCCCTGGGTGTCGATCCGGCCTATATCTTCAGTTTGATCCAAAATCAGAATGTTGTGTCCAATGCCGGAAAGATGTTTATTGATGGCTTTTCGGTACGTATTCATCCCACGGGAGAGTTCAGGGACATCAATGAGTTGAAAGAATTGCTGGTCAGTTCACCCGGCACCACTGAACTGATCTACCTGGGTGATATTGCTGATGTTCACACTACCTTTGATGACACGCCTCAAAACCTTTATCGAAGTAATGGTGAGCAGGCGATTTCTCTGGGCATCTCATTTGCCAAGGGCGTGAACGTAGTGGATGTGGGAGATGCCGTTAATGCCCGTCTGGCCGAACTGGAGTCAAGCCGTCCTGTAGGGATCGATGTTACCACTGTCTATGACCAGCCTGAAGTGGTCAGAGCTTCAGTAAATGGCTTTCTGATCAGTCTGGCTGAAGCTATTGCCATTGTCATAGTTGTCTTGCTGTTTGCCATGGGTCTGCGTTCCGGTCTGTTAATGGGTGGTATTCTGTTGCTGACCATTCTGGGCACTTTCATCGGCATGAACTTGCTGGGAGTCGATTTGCAGCTTATTTCACTCGGGGCATTGATCATTGCCCTGGGGATGCTGGTGGATAATGCTATTGTGGTCACCGAAGGGGTTCTGGTGGGTTTGCACAGAGGGCTTTCCCGAATGGACGCCATCAGGCAGGTGGTGGTTCAGAATCAGTGGCCTTTGCTGGGCGCGACAGTGATTGCCATTATCGCCTTTGCGCCCATTGGTCTGTCACCTGATACCACCGGTGATTTCATGGTTTCCCTGTTTCAGGTGCTGTTTTTGTCCCTGATGATCAGCTGGGTTCTGGCTCTCACTTTGACACCTTTTTTCTGTCATCTGGTATTCAAGGAACCGTCCGAGGCCATGGTGGGCAGTGAATCTGATCCCTATAAAGGCGCTCTGTTCTCTTTTTATCGCTGGTTTCTGAACAAAGCCCTGAAGCACAGAATTATTTCTCTGTTATTGACGGTGGCGGCTCTGGTCACGGCCATTGTCGGTTTTGGTTATGTTAAGCAGTCTTTCTTTCCTCCTTCAAATACACCGATCTTCTTTGTCGATGTCTGGATGCAGGAAGGCAGTGATATTCGTGCCACTGAAGAAGCCATCAAGCAACTTGAGCAGGATGTACTGACTTACGAGGGCGTCGTGAATGTCACTTCGGTGATGGGCAGGGGGGCTCAGCGTTTTATTCTGACATATGCTCCGGAAAAGAGTTACAGCAGCTACGGACAGCTGATTATCGAGGTCGATGAAAGGGATCGGATGAAAGCGCTGATTGGTCCCATGGAAAAGGCTATGAACGCCAAATACCCGGGCATTGAATTCAAGTTCAAGCTGTTGCAGAACGGTCCTTCACCCGCCGCCAACATAGAAGCAAGGTTCTACGGCTCAGACCCCGCTATTCTTCGGGAACTGGGCGCCAAAGCCATGGCCATCATGGAGGAAGAGCCCTCAGCCGTAGACGTGAGACAGTCCTGGAGAGAGCAGGTTACCATTGCCCGTCCTCAGTTTGATGAAGCGGCAGGCCGCCGAAGCGGTATTTCAAAACAGACGCTGGATGAAGCCTTGCTGGTGAACTTTACCGGCAAGCAGGTGGGTGTGTATCGGGATGGCAGTCATCTGTTGCCGATCATAGCCAGAGCTCCGGAGGAAGAACGCCTGAACGCCAATACCCTGACCGATCTTCAGGTATGGAGCCAGGAGCGTAATGCCTTTGTGCCAGTAGCTCAGGTCGTGAGCAGCTTCGAATCGGCTACAGAAAATCCGCTGATTGTGCGTCGTAACCTGAAGCGTGTTCTCACGGTCATGGCAGACGCAAGACCCTTCACAGGTGAAACCCCCGAATCGGTTCGATTGAGGCTCAAGGATAAAATTGAGTCCATCAGCCTGCCAGAAGGTTACACCCTGGAATGGGGCGGTGAATTCGAAATGTCCAGTAATGCCCAGGGCAGCATCTTTAAGTCATTGCCGATGGGTTACCTGATAATGTTTATTATTACGGTTTTGCTGTTCAGTACGGTTCGGCAGCCACTGGCTATCTGGTTTACCGTACCTCTGGGTGTCATCGGGGTGTCGGCAGGTTTGCTGTTACTGAATATGCCTTTCACATTCACAGCGCTGCTTGGTTTACTGAGTCTTTCAGGTATGTTGATCAAGAATGGCATTGTCCTGGTGGAACAAATCAACATTGAAGAAGAGAAAACCGGCAACCTTGCCAGGTCCATTGTTGATGCTTCTGTCAGCAGGGTACGCCCGGTTTGCATGGCTGCATTGACCACCATGCTGGGTATGATACCGCTGGTGTTTGATGCTTTCTTCAGTTCAATGGCGGTGACTATTATCTTTGGTCTCGGCTTTGCAACCGTTTTGACACTGATCGTACTGCCTGTGACTTATTCGCTGCTTTACAAGGTTCGCTATGACGGATAAGGCCGTTGCTCTCTAAAAAATCGAGCCGTGACTTTCAATAGCACGGCTCTTTTTTTTTGACATCCTCCGCACCGTGAACGACGGGGATTCCTACGGCTAGACGGTCATGCCCGACCGCAGTGTATACCTTACCCTATAGCGGCATACACCTTATTCGACAATCTGCTCTACCTTTCGGATTGTCTAGGCGACCCCGTTAACAAACACGGGCAGAAAACGGAAGGTATTTTACTTTTCCTGTCAGGTAGCGTAATCGCTAAAAACACCTGACGGATAGTAAAGTAGCACAAGGGGCTTGCTCTGCAAGCCGAGCTTTCATCCCCGCCCTTGAGAGGGTGTCGCAAAAGGTCAATTAAAACGCTTCAAGCTTCAAACCGTCATCTCCGCGAAGGCGGAGATCCACTGTTCGTGGTGGGTTCCCGCCTGCGCGGGAACGACGATCTTGATATATCCTGCTGACCATACCCTTTTGCGACACCCTCTCAAAGTAAGAGGTTTTACGCTCATTCGATAAAGGATGTTCAGTTTTGAGTCACCACTGGCTCATGAATACTCTGGTCGTTTCGAAGGGCGTAGTAATAAAGGTTGTTAAAAACCTCCGGGTAATCCACACCGGCAAATTCCAGAATTTCAGCCAGCTGACGTGCAGTGTAACCCTGACCCAGTAAAGTGCTCACGCTCCCCTGGAAATCTTCTTTGGAAGTAATAAATGCCCGGTAGTAAGGACGACTGGATACATCGATTAAACCCTGGGCATAAGAGGGAATCAATTTCAGCATGGCGCTTTTCAGCAGGTCAGGGCCGATCACTGCACTGGATTCAATTCTGGTCAGGGATTCGGCCTGGTGGCAAGAGCGACGTTTGGCGGGATCACTGGAGGGTTGAGGCGTCATTCTCTTGCAGGCCTTAATCTGCTGTTCGAGTTTGGGCATGATTTCAGTGGACTCCAGGGAAGGCGTAATCTGTCCTGACAGGCTTTTCTGGCTCCACTCGGCCAGTTTGTCCTGCATGCCATTTTTGATACTCAGGAGTGTCTCAGGTCCAAAACCTTCACGGCCCAGCCTCATCATCCACTGTGCCAACAGTGTCTCATTAATTTTTTCAACGGTATGACCCGGCTTTGCCAGCATCTCTTTCAGATAAGACAGGTAGAGGCTTCTGATTTGAAAACGATAGCCTTCTGTCACCATCCCACTGGGGCTGTTCAAATAAGCACTGGCCATCATTCCATAGCGCACCGCAGCAGAAACCAGTGGCAGAGGAGATTTATCTGAGAGTTCGGGTTGAGTGGCAGATTCAACGGTCATTTCAGCCTTTACGGGTTCAACCGGTTTTATAGGTTTTTGGTTAGCTTGTATGACAGGAGAGAGAACCAGAGCAAGGGAAAGCAAATACTTTTTATTCATCACATTATTCATCTGGACATCCATTAATCAGTTGCAGGGAGACGTTAGATTTGTATCGGCAAAAGTGGATAGGGATGAGGCTTGCGAAAGAGGTTTTTATTTATTTTTTTGTAAGGAGTGAACGAAGTATCGTTTTGTTGGTCTAACCTATATCTGGTTTTTTTTAGAGTGTTCAGATTAAATTATGTTGTTAAGAAATAGTCATAGAATTGCCGGTCTATCACTACTGGCCGTCACGCTGCTGCAGGCAGGCTGTGCAGGCAGGGATGCACATCCGGTTGCTGTACGACAGTACGGGGATATCAATCGCTCCTGTGCAGCTCTGGAAAACGAAATAGTCTTTATCGAGGAGGAAATCAGAAGGCTGGTTCCCAAGACCGATAAAACCGGTAAAAACGTAACCCTGGGGGTGGCCGGTGCGTTTCTCTTGGTTCCCTGGTTCTTTATGGACCTCAGTCAGGCAGAGCAGATTGAAATTAATGCCTTTCGTCAACGTTACAATTACCTGCTAGGTCTGGCACAGAATAAAAACTGTAGCAGCACTTCAAGAGTGCCCATTCCTGAATTCAGTAATTCCGGTTCAACCCGATAGCAAAAGCCATTCAACAACCGCAAATGCAGATTCAACGAGCGATGGATCTGCAAGTGCCGAGAAAATACCCATCAACCCGATGAAGTGACAGCAGGGAATGATGAAAAATTCTGGAGAAAAAAGACAGGGTCATGATCAGGGAAGCCGGGAACCATTTCCCGGGCCCTTCTGATTGAAGCCAACCAGAGCTGACCAGGTGCACGGAAAGCATAGCTTTCATCACTGTCATATCGGGTACTGAAATTAAATGACCGATCTGTTTCCCTGTCAGGTTCGTCGCCTTAATCAGACATTGTTTCTCGTAGGAGTTTGATTGCGGGACTTGCCACGGGTCTTTCCAGCATTGCGTTCGGTAGCAAAATTGACTCGAAGGGGTCTGCCATTCAATTCTTTACCATCCATAGTTAAAGCAGATTGAGCGTTATCACTTTCTGCAAAAGTAATAAATGCAAAACCTCTGGAGCGACCGGTTTCCCTGTCGGTAATCACGCGAATTTCATCGATCTCACCAAATTGCTCGAAGGCTTGCTGAAGGTCACTTTCATCACTGCTGAAAGGAAGGTTACCTATAAACAGTTTATTCTGTTGCATGGTAAATAGGTCTCCAATTATCCAAAGCTACTGTAACCCGGAATCGAGACACACAACTTGGCTCGAACAAGGCATTGGGCAGCATCATTATTTAAATTCAGGACGACATCTAAGGGCTTTCAGCAGAAACCCGGCAGAAACATTTTGATCTCTCTTGTTGTTATGAAGGGAGGGGCCAATGGCCTCTTTGCACAGGGTTTCCGGAATCATATCCTGAATGTTCTGGTTTTCGTGAACGGAGCACTCAGTGCAGCCAGACAGTCCATATTCTGACGTCATGAGTATCATTATTATCATGGCCTGTCAGCCGAGCCATGCATCCAGATTATAACCTCATTGCTTTATGTCAAGTATGAAGTTGAAACGGATGATATTTAGTGACATCAGTGAAGGTAAAGCTGCAAGGCTCAATAGCTTGATATCGAAAGATACTCTCTGTCGGGGATTTTGATACAGGAGCGACTCCTGAAATCATATGATCCTGATTTTTTTCTTGGCTTTCTGTTGTGTTATCTTCCACGAAGAGTGACACAAGAATCGAGACCAGCAGCGTCAACGGAAGCCCATTGAGCATTGGGCTGTTAATGAATCGGGACATTTCGGGGCTCATATTGATGAAAAAACTGGCGCTCAATGGATCAGCCAAAAACCGGGGGCGTATCCATGGTGAGCAGATGCGCGATGAAATCAGCGCAGTGCTGGATTACTACCGGTCACGTTTTCTTAGAGACAGGGAACGTTTACAGTCTCATCTTGATCTGCTGATGCAGAAAGTTCTGTCATTCAGACCGCACTATAAAGTGGAGATGGATGCTATTGCCGAAGCCGCAGACATTGAGCCTTTCTGGATTTATTGCATTAACGCCCGCAGTGAGCTTATGTCCTCGCCCATTGAGTGTTCTTCTGTCGCATTCCCAAGGCAGGGGCTGATAGGGCAAAACTGGGACTGGGCTGAAGCACTTGCAGGCAAGTTGGCCCTGGCAGATGTTGAACTCGAAAACGGTCATCGATTTCTGACCATGACCGAGCCGGGTATGCTGGCCAAAATCGGAATGAACTCTGCGGGGCTGGGCGTCTGTCTGAATATTCTGCCCGCCACTCGAAAACTGACCGGCTTACCTGTTCATATTTTACTGAGAGCATTGCTGGAATCTCAAAGCCTTCAGGAGGCCCGTTCCCTGATCGAGGCTCACGGGGCAGGCAAGGCCAGTCACATTATGGTCGCGGATAAAAATGAAACCATAGCGGTTGAGTTGGCACCTGATCAGCCCTGGTTCCAATCCACGGAACAGGCTACTTATCTGCATACCAATCATTACTTTCAGCCGGGCCAGGCCCAGCCAACTTCATCAAAGCCGTGTACTGAGACCCGGCTCAAACGGCTAGAGGATGGGTTACTGTATAACCCTCAACTGAACCTTAAGACCATGATGCAAATGCTTGATAATAATGAAAAACCTTTTCCGGTTCTCAGGCCCTACAGTTATCATGAGCTGACCGGAAATGCGGGAACTCTGGTGACCCTGATAATGAATCTTGGTAAACGACAAATGTTGTTGAGAGAGGGGCACGACCCTGAGCAAGGTTTTGAGAGTTACCGTCTGGCGTAATATTCAATGCTGGGACCCTGTGTGGGTTGCATGGTATCTTGAAATAAACCGTCAGCTGCTCTGCGCGCAGAGCAACTATTGATGAGACTGTCAGGAGATTAAACGGGAGTCGAATGTCCGAACCGATCACCAAGAAGCGTAAGCGAGCCGCAAAAGAAAAACCGATGCTCAAAGCCATAACGGGTATTCGTGATGCGGACTCTGGCGCAGGGACTGAAGAAGCCAGTGCTCTGGTACTGAGACTGAGAGAAGCGGGTATGTTATTCCTGCTGGTGCTGGCTGCTTTTACTGCATTGGCGCTGTTTTCTTACAGCCCTACAGATCCCGGCTGGAGCTACGTGGGCCATGAAGGAGAAGTGGCAAACAGCACAGGCAGAGCGGGAGCCTGGTTCAGTGATGTCCTGTTTTCCCTGTTTGGTGTATTTGCCTGGTGGATACCGGTTCTGCTGGTCATCAAAACGGTGCTGGTTTTTCAATATCGATACAGTGCCTGGCGCTGGCAACCCGGCTGGTTTGTTATGCGCTCACTGGGATTACTGCTGGCTCTGGCTACAGGGGCAGCATTGGCTGCTATTCATCTGGAAACAGTCGGCAGAGGCTTGCCTGCCCGCAGCGGTGGTATTCTCGGTCGCATGATTATGGAACAGTCACTGCCTGTTTTTAATCTGGTCGGCAGCACATTGATTTTGCTGGCCATTTTTCTGGTGGGATTCACTTTATACACCCATCTGTCATGGTTTCAGGTTCTGGATACAATCGGGCGGTTATTAAAGATAACTTTTGCCAGAACAGACAGGGGTATTATCCGGTTGGTTGCAATCATCCGGGCTCGCATCGCTAATTGGAAAGAGCAACGTGAAAGGGATCGTGAAGCCTTTCAAGCCGCTCAGCCTGAGCCGGAGCCTGCCGACTTTGCTCCAGGGCAGCGTCAGGAGCCTGTAGTGGTTCTCCCGGCTCCTGAGCCCGAATCAAAACCCACCAGACTCGGCAAAATTGCCGTGCCCGGGAAAAGCCCTTTAGCCGATATAGAAGATGCCATTGAAATACCGCCGGAAGGTGAACTACCCGGCGTGGGCTTACTCGACAAAATCAAAGATCATGGCAACGGTATTAACCAGGAAGAGCTGGACATTGTCTCCCGCCTGCTGGAAGCCAAGCTGGCAGACTTTGGTGTTAAAGCTGAAGTGGTCGCTGTGCATCCGGGTCCGGTGATTACCCGTTATGAGATTCAGCCTGCGCCCGGAGTCAAGGCCAGCAAGATTTCCAATCTGGCCAGGGATCTTGCCCGTTCTCTGGCTGTGGTCAGTGTCCGGGTGGTTGAAGTGATTCCTGGCAAGTCAGTGATGGGCATCGAAATTCCCAACGACGACCGGGAAACGGTGTTCTTTGCAGAATTGATTGCTTCCAGAGCTTACGAACAAGCCGCATCCCCTCTCAGTCTGGCGCTTGGACATGATATTGCCGGTCAGCCGGTGGTGGTAGATCTGGCAAGAATGCCGCACCTGCTGGTGGCAGGGACTACCGGTTCCGGTAAGTCGGTTGGCGTTAATGCCATGCTGCTCTCCATGCTCTTCAAATCCGGGCCGGAAGACGTTCGTCTGATTATGATTGACCCGAAAATGCTGGAACTGTCGATTTATGACGGTATTCCGCATTTGCTATCTCCCGTAGTGACCGACATGAAAGAAGCCGCCAACGCCCTGCGCTGGTGTGTGGCGGAAATGGAACGTCGCTACAAGCTGATGGCGGCTCTGGGGGTCAGGAATATTGCTGGCTACAACAAAAAGGTCAAAGATGCGGCGGCTACGGGCGAGCCTTTGCGTGATCCATTCCACGAAGCCATGACCCTCGGTGATCTGGCCCCTGAGCTTGAATCACTGCCGTTCATTGTCGTGGTGGTGGATGAGTTTGCTGACATGATGATGATTGTCGGTAAGAAAGTCGAAGAACTGATTGCCCGGATTGCCCAGAAAGCCCGTGCGGCGGGCATCCATTTGATACTGGCAACCCAGCGTCCTTCGGTGGATGTCATTACCGGCCTGATCAAAGCTAATGTTCCGACCCGAATCAGTTTCCAGGTGTCCAGTAAAATTGACTCCCGCACCATCATTGATCAGGGTGGGGCAGAACAATTGCTGGGTCATGGCGACATGCTCTACCTGCCGCCGGGAACCAGTGTTCCTATTCGTGTTCACGGTGCTTTTGTCAGCGATGATGAAGTGCACCGGGTGGTTGCTGACTGGAAGAAGCGGGGCAAGCCTGATTATGTGGAAGCCGTTCTCAGTGGCGCCGATACGGCTTCCGACGGCAGTGCTTTCAGTGGTGGACTGGATGAAGATTCAGAGCAAGACGCCCTGTATGATGAAGCGGTCGCCTTTGTGACTGAAAGCCGAAGAGCGTCAATTTCGTCAGTGCAGCGTAAATTAAAGATTGGTTATAACCGCGCTGCGCGTATCATAGAGACTATGGAAACAGCCGGTGTGGTGAGTCCGGCAGGTCATAATGGTAATCGTGAGGTGATCGCACCACCTCCCGTGAAGGGTTGAAGTTGAGTGTTTAATAAAATTTCCCAAGTGGTTGTAATTACTGCTATTTTTAATGTCTCAGCGCAGGTCGTGGCGGCCCCGCTGGAAAATGTTTCAGCCACCACCCTGAAGGCTCAACCAGTCAAGAAGCTGGATGTCAGCAAGGAGCTGAACGATGAGAAAGCCTCTCAGGCTCTCGCCAAAAAACTGCAGTCCATAAAAAGTCTGAGTGCTCATTTTCAACAGCAAGCGGTCTCTTCTGATGGTCGTACCAAGACAGAATCCGGGGAGATGCAAATGAAACGTCCTGATCTTTTTCGCTGGCTTACCAGGGAACCTTTTGAACAGGAGATCGTTGCCCAGGGCAATAAAGTCTGGATGGTAGACCCTGAACTCCAGCAGGTGATCATCCAGAAGCAGGATGCACGCAGGGCCAATACGCCAGCCAAACTGCTGACAGGGAATGCCCGTGAGTTGCTGAAACAGTACAAGGTTTCTGTCTATAGCAAGGATCGCAATGAGAGATTCACTCTGACACCCAGAGAGGAGTCAGACCTGTTTGAGAAGCTGGATATTGATTTTCGCCAGGGGAAGCTAAGCGCTATTGAGTTGTCTGATTCTCTGGGTGGCAAGCGCAGAATCCTGTTCTCCGGGGTGAAGGAAAACACTCAGTTGAATGACAGCCTGTTTGAGGTAAAACCTCCCAAAGGTTTTGATGTCATTGATGAGACCCGGGGTTAGCTGTGTATTCTGCCGGTTTGTTTGACGACGAGTCATCCCGATATGAGCCCCTTGCCGCGCGCATGAGGCCCCGCAATCTGGATGAGTACCTGGGACAGGAGCATATTCTGGCCAGGGGCAAACCTTTGCGTGAAGCTTTGCAGCAGGGTGCCATTCACTCCATGATTTTCTGGGGGCCACCAGGGGTTGGGAAAACAACCCTGGCCCGGTTGGTTGCCGGTGTCTGTGATGCCCACTTTGAAACACTGTCTGCGGTACTCTCTGGTGTCAAAGACATTCGGGTTGCGGTCGCCAGAGCTCGGGACGAGCAGATGACCCGTCAGCGCAAAACCATTTTGTTTGTGGATGAGGTGCATCGTTTTAACAAGTCCCAGCAGGACGCTTTTCTGCCCCATATTGAAGATGGCACTATCACATTTATCGGTGCTACTACCGAGAATCCTTCCTTTGAGTTGAACAACGCCTTGCTCTCCAGGGCCCGGGTTTATGTATTAAAACCGCTGACGGACGATGCCCTCAGAGAAGTGCTCCATCAGGCTCTGTCTGACGAACGGGGTTTTAAGGGCAGTCCTGTTTCGCTGGAGCCTGAAGCCGAAGATATTCTGGTGCGTTATGGCGATGGCGATGCCAGACGGGTTCTGAATACTCTGGAAGTAGCGGCAGATCTCAGTGAGGATGGCCGGATTAAAGCGGCAACGGTGACCGAGATTCTCGCCGACAGTGGCCGACGTTTCGACAAGGGCGGTGATGCATTTTACGATCAGATATCAGCCTTTCATAAATCCGTAAGAGGTTCTGATCCCGATGCCGCACTTTACTGGGCTGCCAGAATGGTGGATGGTGGCGCTGATCCACTCTGTATCATTCGCAGACTGGTAGCGATTGCCAGTGAAGACATTGGCAATGCCGATCCAAGAGCGCTGGAGATGACCATGAATGCTTGGCAGGCTTATGAGCGGCTGGGCAGTCCGGAAGGGTTGCTGGCTCTGGCCCATGCCACGGTTTATTGTGCCTGTGCGCCCAAGAGTAACGCCGTCTATCTGGCCTGGAAGGCGGCGATGGCCGATGTCAAAGGAAACCCTTCCTTTGACGTTCCGCACCATCTCAGAAATGCTCCCACCCAGCTGATGGGATCCCTGGGCTACGGTTCTGAATACCGCTATGCTCATGACGAGCCCAATGCCTATGCAGCCGGTGAATGCTATTTTCCAGAGAATATGGAGGCCCGAAAGTACTACCAGCCTAATGATCGTGGGCTGGAAATCAAGATTCGCGAGAAGCTTGAGAAACTGGCGCAATGGGATCAGCAGAGTCCTGTTCGCCGACGTCAGGAAGACTGATCCATACTGGTTCTCGTGACAACTGAAAGATAGCCATGGGCCCCGATGAACCTCAATCATGATGAAGTTAATCTGCAAGCGCAAAGTTTCCCCGGGTATTTAAAATGAAGTTCTGGATATTCCTGTCCAGCCTGCTGATGTCAGGCATAACCCTTGCCGGTGAATATCGCACCTGCTCAATCAGTCATGGTCAGATCAGCCAATGTGGTGGCAAGTATACCGGTGCAGCGGTGATTGAAAATAATGGTGCCTACCGTCAGTGCGAAATCATTCAGGGAAGGGTTTCTGGTTGTGAACAAAAATACAGCGGGTCGGCTATTGTTCCGGATAAGGGTATTCACCGCCAATGTAAAATCACCACAGGGTCTGTTTCTTTCTGCAGTGACAGGTTCAGTGGGACGCTACCGGTTTACAGATAATACTCAAATCGCCTGAAAAACCATGATCGCTGCCGGATACTCCGGCAGCTCTTTCACTATCTGGTGATCCAGCAGCTGCCAGCGAGCCTGCTCACCTATTTCACAAAGCTGCGCAATACTTTCCGGGAAGTCGAACTGGCTGACGTGATCCAGAACAAGGTTCTGCCAGTCGCCCTGAAGTTCCGAAATACTTTTGAAGTACTGGCCAACTTTTTCGATGTATTGATCCCGACTCTGTTGATCAAGCCTGATGGCATCAATCATCACAAACAGGCTGTTGGGGTCTGCCTTGTTCCTGAGTTCCGAGAAAAGCGCCTGTTTTTCCGACAGGGAGCCATGATGAATGGCGAAACTGCTGAAGATCAGGTTGTAGGAGCCTCTGCCTGGCAGGGGTTCGAAAATATTACTGAGAAAGAACTGTGAATCAACACCGGGTTTTTGCATGTTTTCTTTGGCCATGGCTAAAACAGATTCAGCAAGATCGACTGCCGTGTAAGAGGTTAGCGATAGCTCTCTGGTCATCTCTGCTGCCAGTGACGCATCGCCACAGCCAAGATCAAGCAGATTTACTTTTTGATCGCCGTAGTGCTGCATGAGTTTACGGGTAGCAAGACGCATCAGCTGCTGGTGCCCCATGACATTGTTATCGACCAGCCAGCGGTAGCACTGCCATTGTTCATTAAAAATATCGACTTCTGAACGATGTTTCATCGGCTTACCGGGGTGTACTCTGATGATGGAATGAAAGACGGGAGACCACTGTTATTGAAGCAGGTCAGAGATATCTGTCCAGTCGGCTGACCTGTTTGTCCCACTGCCAATGCCTGGGAGCTCGCGGAATCTGGAAAACATGGAATAAGGCGCACTTCCGCTGCAAATCAGAGCATCAGGCGCTGGTCGAGATCAACCTTGAAGCTCATGGTCGTCGATGACATCGATCATATAGAGCACATAAGAACCGCGTTGGCGATTCAAGCTGCAACAGTGAGCTTAACACCCAGTGATTTCAGCAGGCGGTGAACCGTATCCCAACGGGGCTGCACCCTGCCATTGAAGGTTTTGTAAAGGCTCTCCCGGCTCAGCCCGGTTTGCCTGGCCAATTGAGCGACCCCTTTTTTCTTAACCACGTCACCCAGAGCGAGTACGAAAACAGCGGGGTCGTCGTCCAGATAAGCCTCAGCCAGAAAGTGTGCAATCTCATCATCGGTTTCCAGCATTTCCACAGGGTTAAAAGGTTCAAGTTTCAGTGCCATCGTCATTCCTCATTTGTTCTATCAATGTGTGGGCTTTGAGAATATCCCGCTTTTGGCTGCTTTTTTGGTGAACCGTTCTGGCAGTTCAATTGAAGCAGGTCAGAGATATCTGTCCAGTCGGCTGACTTGTTTGTCCCACTGCCAATGCCAGGGAGCCCGTGTTATCTTGGCACAGATCAAACACTATTAGTCTGGTCACGCCTGACGTAGCAAAAGGGGCTACGGGCAGAACTGTGACCAGAAAACAAACAGGAATTATGATGCAAGCTACACACTGGATAGCCGTCGCTGCGGGTGGTGCACTGGGAGCCCTTCTCAGAGCATTTGTCTATGAGCTGTTTGTGCTGACCCGTAATCCTCATCTGCATCATTTTCCGACGCTGACGGTTAACCTGGTGGGATCAGTTATCATGGGAGTTTGCTGGTACCTGCTGACAGAAAAAGCCATGTTATCACCCACCTGGAAGGTCTTTGTGATGACCGGTTTTCTGGGCGCACTGACCACTTTCTCAACCTTCTCTCTGGATCTGATGAGATTGCTTCAATCCGATCAGCTTCTGACTGCCCTGGCCTATGGGCTTGGCAGTGTTCTTGTTTGCCTGCTGGGAACCTGGCTGGGTTATCAGGGGGTCCGCTGGGCGCTTTAGAACCTGGATACAGGCTCAACCGTTTATCGCTATTTCTGCACCTGCCAGTAGATTGTCCTATGCTTCCGGGGTTTGTTAAGGAAAATATTCTTTAAAGAAAAGGAGGTATAGGATGTATCTTTTTCGAATAATTAGTTCCGTTTTTGTCAGTCTTGTGTTGGTTGCTTCCTGTTGGGGCAGTGTTGATTCACCTGAGCAGAAAGCGCTCAGGTACGCCCGGGAAAATCTCAACAGACTCTATTTTGACTACGTCTTT
This sequence comes from Endozoicomonas sp. ALC020, assembly GCF_049275935.1. NCBI lineage: Bacteria > Pseudomonadati > Pseudomonadota > Gammaproteobacteria > Oceanospirillales > Endozoicomonadaceae > Endozoicomonas > Endozoicomonas sp. ALC020. The sequence continues at coordinate 5,992,811 of NZ_CP184830.1, read as the reverse complement.
GCAGAAGAAAACGAGAAGCTGTTAAAAGCCATCATGGTTTCTGTAAGGCGACTCTATGACCACTATGAGCTGGATCATTGGCTGGAAGGCCACTCTGCAACAGGCAATCAGACCGAAGCCCGACAGCAGCTTCTCACCGGGCTGGTCCAGCAGGCAACCCGGCATACTATCGCAAAAATCAATGGTGACGAGGAGCTGGATGGCAGTGATCGTTCCATGTTTCATCTCCTGCAGGCAGTCAGCAATGCGCCATCCATGCGGGAATCCCAGGATGTTGCTCACTGGTTCCACACCCGGCCCTTACTGCTTCAGGGGGTTCTGGCTGAAGATCGCATGGATTCCATGGAGAGCCTGATTCAGGAGGCTGTGCAAAACAGTTTCAGAGAGTTCCCGTCCAACCAGCTTTCCCGGGAGCAATTAGCTCAGCAAATCGGTTTTATTCTTCTGGAAATGCAGGAGCGTTTCCTGCGTGGCAAGGTGCTTCGTTCTCTAAGCCACAAGGTAGATCGGCAAAAGCAGAACCCGAAGATTGCCAGAGACCCGGCATTTAGCATTTACCTGTCCCTGCTGACTAAAACCTTTAACAGCCATCCCACCCTCTGGCATACAGACAGCAAACGTCGTGAGTATCAGGAAAATCTCTCCGCGCTGTTTATGAAAGCCACAGATCGTGAAGATTATGGTCATGAGTGGTACCAGCAGATCCGCAGGATTCTGGCTGTTGAAAAGATGGTGCCTGTTACACCACCACCGCCGCCCGGTCAGAACACGGTCAGCGATCACAATCGGCATGAAAGTAAAGGAGAAGCCTGGTATCAACCCACTGTGTTAAAAGCAGCGCTTGGGATGGGGGCTATGCTTGGCGTGTTGACCTGCGCTGCGGTTTACATGGCGATCTCCTTCGAATATGACACAGAATCGGGCATCGACAAACCCGGGCGGAAAGGTCCCCAGGGAAGGAACTTGAGACCTAACAGCGCTGAAGGGAAGCAGGTCAGTTTCATGCAGTCTCCACAGCCAAGGCTATACAGCTATTCGTGGGAAGAAGGCGATATCTGGGCAGTAGAAGAGGAAAGACGCCTGAGAAGACAGGAGGAAGAGGCTAAAAGACAAGCCACTCAATCAACTCATCATCAAGACGGGTTAGGGGAGGAATTTGGCTCCATTTTCAGTCCTCCAGGCAGCGGTAATGGCGGCAGTGGTTATGGCAGCTCTGGTGGTTATGGCAGCTTTGGTACACCCTCTACTGAACAAGTTCAGAGTCGGGATGCGGTCTGGGACTGAAGTCATGTATCTGTTTGATTCTACGTCTATGTGCCCGACATTGTTCCTGTCTGCCTGCCGGGAGCCAGTCTGGGTTATCAGGGTATCCGGCCGCTCTTTAAACCGAACGCAGCCTGAGCCAATAATTTTTTCAGAACCTGCAAGATGGTTGTCCTATGCTTTCTGAATTTGTCAGGGCGCAGGGGTGGCAGATGTTTTTTTTTCGCGGTTTGTGGTCCGTGTTTTTCAGTCTGATGCTGGTAGCTTCCTGTTGGGGCACTGTTGATTCACCCGGGGAGAAAGCTGCCAGGAATGCCCGGGACAATATTAACAGACTCTATTTCGATTACGTCTTTGCAGAAGAAAATGAGAGGCTGTTAAAAGCCATCATGGTTTCAGTGCGGCGAATCTATGACCGCGATGAGTTGGATAAGAGGCTGGAAGGTCAGACTGCATCTGGCTATCAGACAGAAGCCCGACAGCAGCTACTCACCGAGCTGGTTCAACAGGCCACCCGCCATGCTATTGCGAAAATCAATGGTAACGATGACACGGAAGACAGTTATCTTCCCATGTTTCATATTCTGCAGGCACTGAGCAATGCGCCATCCATGCAGGAATCCCTGGATGTTGCTCATTGGTTCCAGACCAGGCCGGTGATGCTTAAGGGGGTTCTGGCTGAAGATCGTATGGACTCCATGGAGAGCCTGATTCAGGAGGCTGTGCAGAACAGTTTTAAAGAATTCCCGTCTGACCCGCTTACCCGGGAACAGTTAGCCCGGCAACTCGGTTTTATCCTGGTTGAAATGCAGGAGCTGTTTCTTCGGGGCAAGGCGCTTCGTTTACTCAGTTACAAGGTAGACAAGCAAAAAAAGAACCCGCAGATTGCCAGAGACCCTGCATTTACCATTTACCTGTCCCTGCTGACGGAAGCCTTTAACAAGCATCCTACTCTCTGGCATACCGACAGCAAACGTCGTCATTATCAGGAAGACCTCTCCGCCCTGTTTATGAAAGCCGCTGATCGTGAAGGTTATGGCAATGAATGGTACCAGCAGATTCGCAGGATTCTCGATGGTGAAAAGCCAGTGCCTGTTACCCGACCAACGCCCGCTCAGAAACCGCACAGGCATTACTACCGGGATGATGATGATGAGTGGGAAGGCTGGTTTGAACTCACTCCCTTTAGAGTGGTGCTTGGGATGAGTGTTATGTTTGGCGCATTTGTCACCACCATGATCTGTCTGGGAATGTCTGAACATGAAGCTGAGCAGGGCAGGCAGGAGCGGCGGCAGGAGGAGAATCTGCAAAGGAAATTGGGCAAAACACTCAACAAACCTGGGCGGGAAGATCCGCAGGGAAGGGACTGGAAACCCAACGAAACTGACAGGAAGGAAGTCAAAGAAGCTGCGGAAGGCTTTGAAGAAAAGATCATAAAAAATGTACTGATCCAGGCTGGGGTTCTGAATCCCCTTTTCTGTAATATGGATATAGCTGATATCTACATGCAGATATCGCTGACAGAGCTCTACAGGTATTTAAGGAAAGAACGCTATATCTGGACAGAAAAAGATGAAATTCGCCGACAAAGGGAGCAGGAAGAATATAAAGAACGCCGCAGAAAAGAGCAGGAACAGGCTAATGAAAGAGCCTGGACGTCCTCATACGCTGAAACAACCTCGCAACAAAACGGGTCGGAGTCTTCATCGAGCTTCACTTATAATTTTCTAAGCAGCGATGACGACAGTGGTTATGTTAGCTTTGGTACTGCCACTGCTACTGAGGTTCAGGGACGGGATGCAGGGTGGAATTGAAGTCATTAATGTACCTGATTCCATGTTTGGAGGCCCGGCAGTGCTCTCATTTTCCTGCCGGGAACGTCTGAACCTGAACCATTAATGAGTTTTCAGCACCTGTCAGTGGATTGTCCTATGCTTCCTGGATTTATCAGGACATTGGGGAGGCGGATGTTTATTTTCTGCGGTTTATGGTCTGTGATTTTGAATCTGATGCTGGTGACTTCCTGTTGGGGCAGTGTTGAATCACTCGAGCAGACAGCTCTCATAGATGTCCAGTACGACATCAACAGTCTTTATTTCGGTCACGTCTTTGCCGAAGAAAATAACAGGCTGTTAGAAGCCATTATGGTTTCAGTACGGAAAGTTTATGACCGCTATCAGCTGTATCAGTGGCCGGAAAGTCATTTTGCTCCGGACAATCAGACAGAACACCGGCAGCAGCTGCTCACCAGACTTGTCCAGCAGGCTACCCGCCATACTATTGCGAAAATCACGGGTAACGATGATATAGATGACAGTTACCGGAACCGTTCCATGTTTCATCTCCTGCAGGCATTCAGTGGTTCTCCTGCCATGGAGGAATCCCGGGATGTTATTCATTGGTATCGAAACCAGCCGGTGTTGCTTCAGGGGGTGCTGGCTGAAGATCGCAGGGACTCCATGGAGAGCCTGATTCAGGAGGCGGTACAGAACAGTTTCAGAGAATTTCCGTCCAACCCATTTTCCCGGGAACAGTTAGCCCGGCAACTCGGTTTTATTCTGCTGGAAATGCAGGAGCTTTTTCTCCGTGGCAGGGCGCTCCGGTCTCTCAGCTACGAGATAGAGCAGCAAAAACAGAACCCGAAGATTGCCGGTGATCCTGCATTTATTCTTTATCTTTCCTTTTTGACTGAACTTTTTAACAGCCATGAAGCCCTCTGGCATAGAAAGAGCCTGGGGAGCAAATGGCGTCAGTATCAGGAAGACCTCTACGCCCTGTTTATGAAAGCCGCTCATCATGAAAATTATGGTATTGAGCGGTACCAGCGGGTTCGCAGAATTCTGGATGGTGAAAAGCTGCTCCATGAAAAGCCGGCCAGGAAATACTACTCGTACTGGAATGACATCAAATACTACCTGTACTGCATTGAAGTGGGCCCAAGGGAGAAATTTACCCTTTGGCTTGTGGTTGATTGGCTGATGATCGTTATTGTGGAAGATTTTGCGTACCGTATACGCCTTCACCAAGGGCAATTCTAATGATTTTGTCTGCACCCACTAGTCGATTGTCCTATGCTTTCTGAATTTGTCAGGGCATAGGGGGGCGGGTGCTTCTTTTTCGTGGTTTATGGTCTCTGCTTTTCAGTCTGATGCTGGTGGCTTCCTGTCGGGGCAGTGTTGAGTCAGTCGGGCGGAAAGCTCTCATAGATGTCCAGTACGACATAAGCAATCTCTATTTTGGTTACGTCTTTGCCGGAGAAAATAAGATGCTGCTAGAAACCATCATGGTTTCTGCACGGAAAGTCTATGACCGCGATGAGCAGTATCAGTCGCTGGAAAGTCATTTTACTCCAGACAGTCAGAAAGAAGATCGGCAGCGGCTGCTTACCAGTCTTGTTCAGGAGGCCATCCGTCATACTATTGCAAAAGTCACCGGTGACAATGGTATGGATGACAGTCGCCCTTGCAGTCCCTCGCTTCATTTTCTGCAGGTATTCAATAGTATTCCTGCTCTGGAGGAATCCCGGGATGTTATTGATTGGTATCAAAATCAGCCGGTGTTGCTTCAGGGGATTCTGGCTGAAGATCGTACGGACTCCATGGAGAACCTGATTCAGGAGGCGGTAAAGAACAGTTTCAGAGAATTCCCGTCTCACCCACTTACCTGGGAACAGTTATTACCAAGATTTGTGGTGAAGAGGGCATTCTATTATGAGCCACTTACCCGGGTACAGTTAGCCTGGCAACTCGGCTATATTCTGCTGGAAATGCAGGAGCTTTTTCTCCGTGGCAGGGCGCTCCGGTCTCTCAGCTACAAGATAGAGCAGCAAAAACAGAACCCGGAGATTGCCAATGATCCTGCATTCACTCTTTATCTTTCCTTTTTGACTGAGCTGTTTAACAGCAATGACACCCTCTGGCATACAAAGAGCCTGGGGAGCAAATGGCTTAAGTTTCAGGGAGGCCTCTCCGTCCTGTTTTCGCAAGCCGCTAATCATGAAAATTATGGTTTGGAGTTTTACAAGCTGGTTCGCAGAATTCTGGATAGTGGAAAGCTATTCAATAATAAGCCGGTCAATAATAAGCCGGTCAATAAAGAGCCAGTCAATAAAGAGCCAGTCAGGAAAGACTATGTGAACATGATCAGCGATTTACTGGATCGAAAGATCAGACTTGAGCTGATTGCTATTTTTAGCATGCTGATGATCAACGCGGTGGCTCATCTTTTGAGAACTGCACATGTATATGAAATGTTTGTACCAAGGGTATGAGTAGCTGTTTGAGGATAGGCTGCAAAGGACATCAGGCAGAGCGCTCAACCTAATTTACCAGCTTCAGTTGGGATTTTTTGACTCGTTCCCATGCTCCAGCGTGGAAACGAGTTGTTGGGGTTTATTTTTTAATGACTTTTTCAGCATCCACTAGTTGATTGTCCTATGCTTTGTAAATTTTTCAGGAAATAGGGGGGCAGATGCTTCTTTTTCGTAGTTTATGGTTTCTGTTTTTTAATCTTATGCTGGTGGCTTCCTGTTGGAGCAGTGTTGAGTCACCCGAGCAGAAAGCTCACAGGAATGCCCGGCTCAGTGTCAACGGCCTCTATTTTAGTTTCGTCTTTGCCGAAGAAAATAAAAGGCTGTTAGAAGCCATCATGGTTTCAGTGCGGCAAGTCTATGACTACTATTATCAGGATCTTTGGTCGGAAGGTCACTCTGCAACAGAGAATCGGACAGAAGCCCGACAGCAACTTCTCACCAACCTCATCCAGCAGGCTATCCGGCATACTACTTCGAAAGTCATTGGTAGCGAAAAGGTGGTTGACAGTCACCCGGACTGTTGCATGTTCCATCTCCTGCAGGCATTCAGTAATGCTCCTGCCATGGAGGAATCCGGGGATGTCGTTCATTGGTATCGAACCCGGCCTGTGTTGCTTCAGGGGGTCGTCGCTGAAGATCGTATGGACTCTACGGAGAGCCTGATTCAGGAGGCTGTGCAGAACAGTTTCAGAGAATTCCCGTCTAACCCGGTTTCCCGGGAACAGTTAGCCCGGCAACTGGGTTTTATAGTGGTGGAAATGCAGGAGCTTTTTCTCCGTGGTAAGGCGCTCCGTTCTCTTAGCCACAGGGTAAACCGCTTCAAACGGATACCGGAGATTGCCAGTGATCCTTCATTTGCTTTTTTTCTTTCCTTTTTGACTGAACGGTTTAACAGCCATGACACCCTCTGGCATACAGAGAGCGGGGGGAGCAAATGGCGTCAGTATCAGGGAGACCTCTCCGCCCTGTTTATGAAAGCTGCTGATCATGAAGATTATGGTATTGAGTGGTACCAGCAGATTCGCAGGGTTCTGGATGGAGAAAAACCGGTCATTGAAGAGCCTTTCGGGGCTGACAATGATTGGGAACATTGGATCAAACCTGTGATCATGATTCCGTTTTCCTTGGTGGTCATCTTCACGGTGGTATCAATAGTGAAAGAAATATGTGAACCGGAACCTCCGCGAAGAAGAGCTAAAAGAGGATAGGCTGTAAACATTAGCCAGAGCCCCCGTTTCGCTGAACAATTTCCACAATTAAACGTTCTGCCCTGAATTCATTGGTTTTTTCTCTGCAGCTGCCATTACCTTGTTCTATGCTTCCTTAATTTGTCAGGACACAGGGGTGTTGGATGCTTCTTTTTCGTGGTTTTCTGTTTTTGTTTCTCAGTCTGATAGCAGTGGCTTCCAGCTGGAGCAGTGTTGAGTCAATCGAGCAGAAAGCTGAGAGGAATGCCCAGAAGAATCTTGGCAATCTCTATTTTGATTATGTCTTTGCCAAAGAAAATGAGGGGCTGTTAAAAGCCATGATGGTATCTGTCCGGCAAATCTATGACCTTTATAAGCCGAATCAGTGGCCACAAGACCAACTGGTTCCAGACAATCAGAAAGAAGCTCGACAGCAGTTTCTTACCAGACTCGTCCAGCAGGCTGCCCGCCACACTATTGCGAAAGTTAACGATAAATTGGACGACAGTGACCCGGACCGTCCCATGTTTCATCTCCTGCAGGCATTCAGCAATGCTCCCGACATGAAGGAATCTCAGGATGTCGTTCACTGGTCTCAAACCTATCCGGTCATGCTTCAGGGGGTGATGGCTGAAGATCGTCTGGACTCCATGGAGAGTCTGATTGAGGAGGCTGTGCAGAACAGCTTCAGAGAATTTCCCGCCAACCCGCTTTCCCCGGAGCAGTTAGCCCGGCAACTCGGTTTTATTCTGCTGGAAATGCAGGAGCTTTTTCTCCGGGGCAAGGCGCTTCGTTCACTCAGTTTTAAGGTTGAAAAGCAAAAACAGAACCCACGGATTGCCAGAGACCCTGCATTTAACATTTACCTGACCATCCTGACTGAAGACTTTAATAATCATCCCACCCTCTGGCATAAAGACAGCAAACGTCGTGACTATCAGGAAAACCTCTCTGCCCTGTTTATGGAAGCGGCTGACCGTCAGGATTATGGTCTTGGGTGGTATCAGCAGGTTCGCAGAATTCTGGATGGTGAAAAACGGGTCAGTAAAAAGCTGGTCAGTAAAAAGCCGATCAGGCAAAGCCATCAGGATGACAATAACTGTGAACGCTGGTTTAAAATTGGGGTGATCGCTTCGGCAGGCGGCATGGTCATCAGCATGATCAGCATAATGGCCTTTTTGATGGTCGATGAATATAAAATGGAACGCAAGTGGCGGCAAGAGGAAAAGCTGCGAAAGAAGCTGGGCAGAGCACTCAACAAGCCCTGGCGGAAGGATCCGAAAGGAAGGGACTGGACACCTAACAGAAGGGACAGGAAGAAGGTAAGAGATATCATCGAAGGCTTTGATCGAAAGATTTGGGAAAAAGTCATGATCAGAGCCGGGGTTCTGGATCCCCATTTCTGTGACATGGATCTGGATGATCTCTATATGCAGTGGTCGCTGGCAGATCTTTATAGCCATTTGAGACAAGAAGAATATATCCTGACAAGAGAAGATAAAATACGTCATGAACAGCAGCGGCAAGAAGCGGCTGAAAGAGCCAGAGCAGCCGCCTACACTGCAACAACCCATCAACAAAATAAGCGCAATACCCTATCCAATTCCGGCTTCAGTTGGGATTCTTCAGACAACGATGGTGGTTTTGGCTTTTCCAGCTGGGATACACCGACCACTCTTTCAGTTCAGGGTCTGGAGGCTAGCTGGGATTGATTATTTAAAGCTTTGTCAGCTGATTTATTTCAGTAAACAATTTCCGCCATTAAAGGTTCTGGCCATGGATTCATTGTTTTTATTCCGCAGCAACCACAGTTGCTTGTCCTATACTTTCTAAATTTGCCGTTTGACAGGGAGGTCAGATGTTTTTTCTTCGAGAATTATTGTTTGTGTTTCTCAGCTTGCTGCTGGTGGCTTCCTGTTGGGGCAGTGCTGAGTCACCCGAGCAGAAAGCCGCCAGGAATGTTCGGGATAACCTGAATAGTCTCTATTTTGATTACGTGTTTGCCGAAGAAAATGAGAAGCTGTTAAAAGCCATCATGGTTTCGGTTCGGCGAGTCTATGAGCAGGATCAGGAGGCGCAGGACCGCTTTTTCCCAGGCAGTCAGACAGAAAACCGACAGCAGTTTCTGACCAGACTCGTCCAGCAGGCTGTCCGGCATACTATTTCGAAAGTCACCGCTAGCGACAATCCGGACCACCCTATGTTTCACCTTCTGCTCAACAAAGCACCTGGCATGGAAGAATCCCCGGATGTTGCCCGTTGGTATCGAACGCGACCTGTGTTGCTTCAGGGGGTCTCGGCTGAAGACCGAACGGACTCAATGGCGAGCCTGATTGAAGAGGCAGTGCAGAACAGTTTCAGAGAATTTCCGTCCAACCCGCTTTCCCCGAAAGAGTTATCCCGGCAGCTTGGTTTCATTCTGGTAGAAATGCAGGAGCTTTTTCTCCGTGGCAAGGCGCTTCGTCATCTCAGCTACAGGGTCGATGAGCAAAAACAGGACCCGGAGATTGCCGGAGACCCGGCCTTTGTTCTTTACGTTTCCTCTTTGACTGAACTGTTTAACAACCATCCCACCCTCTGGCATACAGACAGTGACCGTCGTCAGTATCAAAAAGATCTCTCCACCCTGTTTATGGAAGCCGCTGGTCGTGAAGGTTATGGCACTGAATGGTACCAGCAGGTTGGCAGAGTTCTGGAGGGTAAAAAGCCGGTCACCTACCACCCCCGAAGTGGTTATAATCTCGATGGTCTCAATTATAAAGTACTGTTCCTTTCAGGCGCCTTGCTCGGAGGTTTTTTAACCGGCGTGATGGGTATAGTCATTGCTCATGGCCAGAGGCTATCACAAAGAGAGCAATGGACATGGGAGATTGAACAGGCGGAGGAGTTGCAAAGAAAGTTAGGCAAGGCACTTGAGCTGGAAGATCAGGAAGGAAGGGACCGGAAGCCTGACAGGAGAGACAGGAAAAAGATCGGAGAGATTATGGAAGGCTTTGATAGAAGGGTTACGGAGAAAGTACTGATCAGGTCCGGGGCTCTGGATCCCTATTCCTGTAACGTGGATATTAATCTCAGCATGCAGATATCGCTGATAAAGCTATACGACTATTTGAAGGAACGCAGGTATCTCTTGACAAAAGAAGAGAAAAGACGCCGGGAGATGGAGATGGAGATGGAGATGGAGATGATGCAGGAAGAGGCGGATGAAAGGGCCCGAACAGCCACCTGCAGCGGAACTAGCCATCAGCAGGGGAGGGCGACCACACATTCACCCTCCAGTAGTTCTTCAAGTCAACAAAGAGCAAGTGGCTGTTCCAGCTGGCGTACCCCAAGGACTTCTGAGGTTCAGTGTCGCAAGGCGACCTGGAGCTGAATGGCACCATTAAAAAGACTCCCCAATAAACAATTTCCGCAATTAAAGAACCTGCCCCTTGTGAATTTACAGACTTTCCTTATTATTGATGTTTCACGGAGATCTGCTCAGGATCTCTGCGCTCGTCCTGGTTCAGGACCCTCAGAATTGTTCAAGACATAAGGTTACGGAATTCACATGCTGGATCCCAAATACGTTCGCAGCCACCTCGATGAAGTGGCTGCCTTGCTTCGTAAAAAGCATTTCGAGCTGGATGTAGAGCGACTAAACGCTTTGGAAGAGCGTCGCAAGTCCCTGCAGATTCGCACCGAACAGCTTCAAAGCGAACGTAAATCCGGGTCGAAGGAGTTCGGCAAGATTAAATCCCGGGGCGGTGATATCTCCGAACTCAAGGCTCGTATGGACCAGCTCTCTGCGGAGGTGAAAGAGTCCGAGCATGAACTGTCAGCCCTGCAGGTAGAACTGAATGACTTGTTACTGGGGGTTCCCAATCTGCCCCATGAATCAGTACCGGAAGGAGCTGATGAAGAAGACAATGTTGAAGTGCGTCGCTGGGGGACCCCGACTGATTTCCAGTTTGACATTAAGGATCACGTTGATCTGGGTGAGCCCCTGGGTCTGGACTTTGAAACCGGCACCAAACTGTCTGGTGCACGTTTTACACTGATGCGTGGTGGCATTGCCCGACTGCATCGTGCCCTGGCTCAGTTTATGCTGGATGTTCAGGTTCAGGAACATGGTTATGAAGAGGTCAATACACCGGCTCTGGTTCATGATACCGCTCTGCTGGGGACTGGACAGCTGCCAAAGTTCAGTGAAGATCTGTTCAAGACCGAATGCGCTGAAGCTGAGAAACCTTTCTACCTGATTCCAACCTCCGAAGTGACCCTGACTAACGTCGTGCGCGAAAGCATTCTGGATGCCACTGAACTGCCACTGAAACTGACGGCACACTCTTGCTGTTTTCGCAGCGAAGCAGGCAGCCATGGTCGTGATACCCGTGGCCTGATCCGCCAGCATCAGTTTGAGAAAGTGGAAATGGTTCAGGTAGTGCATCCGGAAAAGTCGTTCGAGGCGCTGGAAGCCATGACCGGTCATGCTGAGGCTATTCTGCAGAAACTGGGACTGCCTTATCGCGTAGTCGCGCTCTGCGGCGGTGATCTTGGCTTTGGTGCCGCCAAAACTTACGATCTGGAAGTCTGGTTGCCGGGTCAGGGCAAGTACCGTGAGATTTCTTCTGTCAGTAACTGTCTGGATTTCCAGGCCCGCCGTATGCTGGCCCGTTTCCGTAATCCTGAAACCGGCAAGCCGGAATTGCTGCATACTCTCAATGGTTCGGGTCTGGCAGTGGGCAGAACGCTGGTGGCTGTTCTGGAAAATTATCAGAATGAAGACGGCTCCATTACTATCCCGGAAGTGCTTCAGCCTTATATGGGTGGTGTTACTGTGCTGGGCAGATAGCTCTGAAACAGATAGTTCTGAAACCAGAGCACCTTCAGGTGCTCTGGGTCACAGGCTCCGAGACCAGGTTCTTCAACCACCGTCGTGAGAATACCCTGAACAACACCATCATAGCCTTAAACAGCTCTTCAAACAGGCTGAAAATAAACACCAGGTACAGCGGCAGTCCCCAGTGCGCTGCGAGCCAGGCCATGGGGATGCCAATCCCCCACATGGCAAAGGTGCTGATGATAGCGGTGGCTTTGACATCGCCGCCACTTCTCAGCAGACCAAGAATTCCCATCAGGTTGATAACCCGGATACATAAGCCCACACTGGCTACGATCATTGCCTCCTCGGCCATAGTCATGGTAGGGCCTTCAAAGTTTCCGAACAGGGTGACTACATCCGTCCGGAAAACGATCAGCAGAGTACCAATAAATAGCGCAATAAAGGGTGACATGATCAGCATCATCCAACCCTGTCGCCAGGCTCTCTCAAAACGGCAGGCTCCCAGTTCCTGACCCAGAATAATAGAGCCGCCCACACCGAATCCGAGAAACAGTGAAATCAGGATGGCCTCGATAGAGGAGATCGCTGACATGACTGCAAGCTCATTGACACCAATACCGGCATAGATGACGCTGTATATAATCAGACCAAAAGCCCAGGAACCGTCCTGGAGCACGATGGGAACACTGACTTTGAAATAGCGAATCAGCTCTTTCGTTTTCAGGCCCAACTCTAAATCCTGTTTTTCGGGAATCAGGTAGCTTCTGAATTGTTTGATGTACCAGAGCAGAAGGACTGTCTGGAAGAGTCTGGACAGGGTTGTTCCCCAGGCCGATCCGGCAACGCCCAGTTCCGGGAATCCAAAGTGCCCAAAAATCAGCACGTAATTCAGGAATACATTCACCAGAATGGCATAAAAGCCAATGAGGGTGGGTGTTCTGGCATCGCCAGATGCTCTCATCGCGGCTTCCAAAGGTACGACAATTGCCGCACAGATAATCGAAGGGGCGGTAATCAGGAGGTATTCAATAGCCAGTCGGGTTAGCTCAGGGTCGCGGGTTGAAAGCCCGATCACGACATCAGGCAGCAGCATGTAAAAGGCCACGATAGGTATTGTGATGAGTACTGAGGTCAGCAGCGATTGCACCAGCGTTCTTCGCAAGCCCGCAGGATCGCCTGAGCCTATAAACTGTGAGGCCAGAATACTCATACCACTACCCAGAGAGGCAGTCAGAATCAGGTTAAAGAAAAAGATTCGGTTTCCCAGACCCACCGCCGCAACGGCCGTCTCACCCAGCTGACCGACCATCAGAATATCGATGAGTCCGAGCAGGGAAAACATCATGGATTGCAGGGAAACAGGCAGGGCGAGGCGCCAGAGTTTATGAAAAAACTCCCTGTCCGCACTAAAACTTAGTGAAGCGGATGTATTCATGCAGTTCCTGATAAAAAGGGTATTAAGTACTCAACCCTACGAAATCATATTTTCTGACTTATTGTTCAGGCGCTCGCGGCAACTGCTCCTGCGTTGCTCTAGCTCCTGCATCCATGCAGTCGTGATGCGTTGCAACTCTGGTCACATAGCTTGCTATGTTCCCGTCGTTGCGCCTTGCAGAGCACCTGCCCAATAAGCCAGAAATATTCGATTCCGTATGGCTGAGTACTTAGACTGTTCTAGATTCAGTCTTGAATTATTCGGCGTAGATTATATGAACTAAAGTATCGCTCATCTGCTGGGAAATACCGAACTCTGAAGTGAGACAACCAGGCATTGGATTTTAAGGCTTTAAAAGAGGGTATAAGGATCAAATTTATTCTTATTAAAGGATAAGCATTCACTGGTATAATGCCAGACAATGAGAGGAACAGGTTCAGTATCAGGTTAAGCCGCTGAAAAAACCGTTTCCCGGATACAATAATGATAACTGAAAGAGAGTCGTCCGAGTGGATTATTTGCCATTATTCCTCGAAGTTCGTGATCGTCCCTGTCTTCTCGTTGGGGGGGGGGACATTGCCTTGCGCAAAGCCAGATTACTGTCTGATGCGGGTGCGATGATTCAGCTGGTAGCGCCCGAAATTCACCCGGACCTGATGACATTGATCAATGCCGGAGATCATCAGTTCCGGCAGAAAGCCTTTGAGCTTTCTGACTTGAACGGCGTTTGTCTTGTGATTGCGGCGACCGATGACCCTGAAGTGAACTCGGAAGTGGCCCGGCAGGCAAAGCTGCAAAATCTGTTTGTCAATGTGGTCGATGACGCTCAATCCGGTAATGCCGTAATGCCTTCTATTGTGGATCGCTCACCGGTTATGGTGGCTTTCTCAACGGGAGGAAAAGCACCTGTTTTAGCGCGAATGCTGCGACAGCGATTGGAATCCATCTTGCCGGCGGGCTATGGCCGTCTGGCCGAAATGGCGGGGCAGTTTCGTGCAGAAGTGTCCCGGAAATTCAGCCATATTAATGATCGCAGATATTTCTGGGAGCGCGTGTTAACCGGGAGCGCTGCGGAAAAAGCCATTTCCGGTGATGTTGAAGCAGCCCAACGTTTAATGGCAGAAGAGCTGGCCAGCTCCGAAGCGGTGACAACCGGGGAAGTGTATCTGGTGGGTGGTGGGCCAGGCGACCCGGACCTGCTGACATTCAAAGCGCTGAGGTTGATGCAGCAGGCTGATGTCGTGTTGCATGACCGACTGGTTTCAGAACAGGTATTGTCACTCTGTCGTCGGGATGCGGATTACATTTACGTAGGCAAGAAGCGCGATCGACACACCCGCCCCCAGGAAGAAATTAATCAGCTACTGGTGGATCTGGCAAAAGAAGGTAAGCGGGTGTTGCGTCTAAAAGGAGGAGATCCATTTATTTTTGGTCGGGGAGGTGAAGAGATTGACTCTCTGGCTGAAGAGAATATTCCTTTTCAGGTGGTGCCGGGTGTTACGGCGGCGTCCGGCTGTGCCAGTTATGCGGGCATTCCCCTGACGCACAGAGATCATGCTCAGTCTGTAAGGTTTGTAACCGGTCATCTTAAAGACGACAGCTACAACCTGAACTGGCAAGAAATGGTTGACACTTCCCAGACTCTGGTTTTCTACATGGGTCTGATGGGGCTGCCACGAATCTGTGAAGAGTTACACAAACACGGGCGCAGTTCAGACACACCCATTGCTTTGATTGAGAAGGGAACCACCCAGAAACAAAGGGTATTCACCGGAACTCTGGAGACGATCTGCAGTATTGTTGAAGGGAATGCTGTAAAGGCACCCACTCTGATAATTGTTGGCGATGTGGTGCAGCTCCACGACAAGCTTAAGTGGTTTAATCCTCAAACTTCTTAGTTCAAACAATACATCCCCCACCCACTGCATTCCCGCCCTTTGCGCGGGAATGCATCAGGTTATAAGTTCGACAATATGGCCAGAGTGGCCATGACACCCAGAGCAGTCGTCACTGCGGCTTTACCTGCTGATGAAGTGGGCAGGACTGTCATATTTGTGCTTGATGCAGTGGGTACGACGGTCATATTTGTATTTGATGAAGTTGGGAGTGCTGTGGTCGTAACTGTGTTTGATAAGTTGGAGGCCGCTGCCGAACTCATATTGACGGCATTGAAGAAGGCTGCGAAACCTGCAGCTGGGTCAGAGGGCGGACTGACTGGCTGGCAGACCTCTGAAACAAAGAAGAGCTCACCTTCGAGGTTGACCAGCCCGGCGCAGGCAGTGGCTGTGGAACCATTCATGGCGGTCCAGATATTCACGGTTGTTTGAGTGGGAATTGGCCAGACACTGGGTGAACTTACAACTTTTTCGCACAGTTTTTGTTTTCCCACGTCATCCAGTGTTATGTGTGCTGCTTTCAGGCTGAAGCGTTCCAGAGGTTGCCACCATGGTTTGACTGCCTGAAGGTGGTTACAAACCAAATTCAGAGCAAGCAGTCCACTGACGGTCAGAGCGGTCTGTGTTGTTTTGATCTGATTACCAATCAGGTAAAAAAGAGGAAACTTTGTTTCCTTATCTGCGGTACCAACAAGTACAAACCCTCCCTTGCGAAGAGGGTCGAGTCGTGTGATACCCTCATTGGAAATATTAACATTGTTTTTGAACACATCCATGGAGATTCTGGGGCCCAGTCTGAACTCTCCCGCCTCTGCCATATCGCCCTGGAATGTGTTCCCAGTCACAGTCAATAACCTGGACTGGTACTTGATGGCGGGAAGATTGATTAATATTCCCTGATCGGGAATAAGATTGGAAAGAATGCCGTTGTGAAGCCCGGTGTATTTTTTTCCAATGACCGTGTTATTGGCAAACTGTAGACCTGGACCTCGATACCAATAAGTGGCGGATAAATTCAAAGGTAACTTGCAATCCAGGTTAACTGCTGCCCGAACAGGAAGATGGAATACGTTTTTTTCTAATATCAGTCTGCGGTTATAACACTCTGCAAAAACAATGGAGTCAATTTTGGGGAGGTTATTCTCCCAGGTTGGCCGGAAAGTAATGTGTCGTATATTACTTTTTCTTCTTTCTTCGAAGAGGAAGTTATCAGGGGCTCCAATCCTGATCATACTACTGCCTGTAAATCCTGGCCGATTCTCGATAACGATTTCATGATCGACCTCGGCAGGTCCAAGAATGTCCTGACCGTCTTTCAAACGAATTTCACCGTCAATAAAGTATTTAGCGGTAATTTTACCAGGCGCCGAGGTCGTTGACGGAGGCGGCATCGCTGTGGTGCTATTTGACTGAACCATTGAGGAAGAGGTCATATTCATCGAAGAGCTGGTGGTGACATTGGCAGTGGTTGGGACAGTGGTTGGGGTCTTTACGGTTTCGGAGGAGAGCAAAATAACAGTGTTCTCGGGAATCCGTTCGATCAGCTTGTTTAAATTCTCTGTCGGGTCAGCTTTGAGAACAATACACTGTCGATTGTAAACAAGGTCGCTATAAAGGTTCACTACTGCATCAACCCCTGAAAGACGTTCGCACAATTCAGTCGGAAGGAGGGGGGGAGCAGAAGGGGTTACACTGGGTGATTGAGTTGTGTTCTGTGCCTGCAGAATCAGAGCCTGTGACAGGAGTACAAGAGCGATTAAGCAGGTTGAATAATACTGTAGCTTGGTCATGTTAAGGACTCCCGATAAGCCTAGGAGCCTGACCGAGAATAGACTGCCCTACTGCGGCGGCAGCAAATTGGTCTGAAAATCCGCTTTTGTTCGTCAAATAGCTCGCTATTCTCCTCACAAAACCGAATTTTCATCCTCAATTTTCTGCCGTCCTCGCTACGGGCGCTATTCTCGGTCAGGCTCCTAGATAGGAAGCCTAGACTCCGCATTTATACTTATCCATTAATATGGTTAAGATGTTTCAGGAAAAACAGTTGGATTTTTCTTACTACCCTCTCTTCAGTGCTCTTGCCCGGACAGCCAGCCCTGACTCCAGAGCTATTTCATATCACTCGTTTTGCCCTCGACGGGAATGTCTATCTCCCGAGATGATGTACGGATTCCCGGGCCGGGACCACCCATAGTACCTGAAAGCACGGGAATCAGAATAAACGCAGGGTACATTTATGTCAGGGCCTGGTTGCATAAGACTATAGATTCAACAATACAGCCAGAGTGGTTATAACACCCAAAGCAGTCGTCGCGGCGGTTAAACCTGCAGTTGAAGTGGTCACAAAATCAGAGTCGTCTAAACCCGCTGATGTGGTGTCAATAACAGCAGGGGTAGCAAGTGTCGGGCAGTTTGCTGCATTGTCAAAGTAGAGCTGACCCTGGATATTGGTCAGCCCGGTCAGAACAGAAGCTGTGGAATAATTGATGGGAGTCCAGGTATTCACGATCTGGTTGAGTGTCGGTCTACTGGTCGTTGCCATGCCGGCGGTTGAACTCACGGATCTTTGGCACTCAGTTCCGAGCGGTATGGGGTCAACTGCTATCACTGGACGAAATTCGCTGTATTGGTTCCACAGAGCCGTTCCCAGAAAGTCGTTACAGGCCAGGGCCAGTCCAATGCTGTAAGAGATGTTTATATTTTTCGTTGTGACGTAGATATAATTACCAGCCAGTTTAAAGCGAGAAACTTTACCGCCAAACCGATCACCTATAAGAGCGAATCCCCCTCGTCGGCCCGCATATCCTGTTGCAATTTCGTAACGCGTTATGCCTTCAGTATCAATGGTAACCGTGTTTCTGAAGATATCAATACTGTTTTCGGGCCCAAGCTGAATCTCAGCCAATTGTGAGGTTTTGCCCCGGACTGTGTTCTCAATTATTTCGAGTTTGTTTGACTGTCTGGTGATGTTACCAAGATTAATGATTATTGCTGCCTCGGGAATCATACTGTGCTGTGTTGTGCGGATGGTTTCACCTATGACCTCGTTGTTGGCGAAACGCAAGCCTGGACCCGTTTGCAAATTATTGGCGGATGCATCCAGAGATGTAGAGCATCTCATGTTGACTGCGGCAAAGGTAGGGAGATATAAAACGTTGTTTTCTATAGCCAGCGTCCGGTTATAACAGTTTGTGTGAAAAATAGAGTAGATTGGATTATCGGGATTAGCTCCGGTTGGCCGGAAAGTTATGTGTTTTATATGATTGTCTATTGTTTCGCTAAAATTGAATCCGCCATTGTATTCAACTCCAACCTCGATCATGTTTCTGTCTGCAAAACCTGGATGAAGCTTGATAACAATTTCATAACCGTCATCAGCAGCCCCGATGATGTCCTGACCGTTCTTCAAAGTTATTGCATTGGCGATAAGATATTCAACAGTGGGCTTACCTGTCACGGGGGCAACGGTTGGAGAAGTTGTTTTGGAGGAAAGCAAGATAATGGTGTTATCAGGAATCCGTTTAATCAACTCACTTAAATCATCTGCAGGGTCGGCACTGAGAACAACGCACTGTCGTCCGCTAACAAGACCAGGGTACTGCTTAAGCCGTTGTTCAACCCCAGTCGTTTGACCTCTGAGAGAGCTACATAATTCCCTTGGAGGGGGAGTTGCAGTAGTAGGAGCTGCAGTTGACGATTGAGCTGTAGCTGTCGATTGAGCTGTAGCTGTCGATTGAGCTGTAGCTGTCGATTGAACTCCAGCTGACGATTGAACTGCGGCTGACGATTGAACTGCGGCTGACGATTGAACTGCGGCTGACGATTGAACTGCGGCTGACGATTGAACTGCGGCTGTCGATTGAACTTCGGCTGTCGATTGAACTGCGGCGAACGGTTGAACTGCGGCGAACGGTTGAACTGCGGCTGTCGTTTGAACTGAGGCTGTCGGTTCAACTGCCGTTGTCAATTGAACTGTGGTTGTTGGATGAACTGAGGTTGTCGATTCAGCTGCCGCTGTCGGTTGAAGTGCTGCTGTCGGTTGAGCTGTGGTTGTTGGATGAACTGCGGTTGTAGGTTGAGTCGTGTTTTGAGCCTGAAGGTTCAGGGGCAGTAACAGAAATACAGGAGCGATGAACAGGGCCGAATGGTGCCGCAACTTAATCATTTTCAGGACTCCTTGGAAAAGTCGTTAGGAAGACTAGACGCTGTGTTTATACTTATCCATTAATGTGATGATGGTGTTGCAAGAAAATAGATGGATCTTTTTGTCAATCCTCTCTTTAGTGCTGCTAATCAGAGTATTAGCCTTGATTCCTGAGCCTTTCATATACAGGGTGCGGGCATGCTCTTTTAACCGAGGAATCAGCTCAGGCTATAGATTCAACACTATGGCCAGAGAAGCTATGACCCCCAAAGCATTGGTCACTGGAGTTGTACCCGCTGATGAAGCAAAGGATTGAGGCTCTGTCATGCAGACAGCTGAGTCAAAGTAGAACTGACCCTCGACGTTGGTCAGTCCAGTCAAAGCAGTGGCTTTGGAATCATTGAAGGGAGTCCAGGTATTCACGATCTGGCAAAGTGTCGATGCATTGGTCGTTGCCATGCCGACGGTTGAACTCACAGACCTTGGGCACTCATCTGCCAGTGGCAATGGATCAACGGCTTTCAGGGGGAAATCTTCGTTGTCTACTTTCCACAAAGTCATTCCCAGAAAGTGGTTACAGGCCAGCGCCAGATCAAGCTTGTCATAGATAGTTAAAGCTGTCGTTGTGACGTTGATGTTGTTACCAGCCAGATTAATGAGAGGCGCTTTTCTATAGGCAGAAACGAAAAGACCTTTTAAAGCGAACCCTCCTTCAATTCCTGTACGAATTTCGCCAGGTGTCTTGTCTTTATTATCAATATCAACAGTGTTTCTGAAGATATTAATATTGCTTCCGGATCCAATTGCAATCTGAGCCAATTCCGAGATTTTGCCCCGGAATGTGTTACCAATTATTTCGAGTTTGTTTGACAGGTTATTGATGTTGCGAAGATTAATGAATATTGCTTTCTCGGGAATCATACTGAGTTTTGTTGTGTGGATGGTTTGACCAATGACATGATTATCAGCGAAACGTAAGCCCGGGCTCGTGTGCAAATCACTGGTGGATGCATCCAGATTCGCAGAACAATTAATGTTAACTGCGGCCCGGACAGGGAGATAAAAAACGTTGTTCTCTATAGATAATGTCCCAGAATAGCAGTTTGTGTGGACAATAGCGTCAGTTTGAGTATCTGGATTAACTCCGGTTGGCTGGAAAGTAATGTGTTTTATATGACTGTCTGCTGTTTCTCCAAAATTGAATTCGTCATCGTAGTGAACGCCAACTCCGATCATGTATTTACTTGTAAAGTTATCATGAAGCTTGATAACAATTTCAAAACCGTCATCAGCAGCCCCGATGATGTCCTGACCGCTCTTCAAAACGATTGCATTGGCGATAAAATATTCAACAGTGGGCTTACCTGTCACGGGGGCAACGGTTGGAGAAGTTGTTTTGGAGGAAAGCAAGATAACGGTGTTATCAGGAATCTGTTTTATCAACTCACTTAAATCATCTGCAGGGTCGGCACTGAGAACAACGCACTGTCGTTCGCTAACAAGATCACTGTCGTCGATAAGCCGTTGTTGAACCCCCGTCGTTTGGCCTCTGAGAGAGCTACATAATTCCGTTGGAAGGGAAGTTGCGGTAGCGGCATTTACCAGGCAAAACGATAAATCCAACGCATCCCGAAATTCAGTTCTCGAAGAGCAATTGGCTGTTAACACACGTGGGTCTGCATTTTGGCAAAAAAGTTGATCATTGGGGATAGATCCAAAATTCCTTATATTGCCATTGACATAGCTGTTCACCGCATTGGTCTTGGTAACCTTTGTTCCACTATTTCCCCCAGCCCCGATCCCGGCTTTTGAAAATCCACGCTTGGTGGCTCCGACATGGCTGTTCACCGCCATGGTGTTGGCAACCTTTCCTGTATTTGTAACAAACGCCCCCCCGATGCCGGCGTCTGCATACCAACCCTCGGTTTTGGCATTGCTGTTCACCGCAGTGGTTTTGTCAACCGTACCGTGAACCTCCCCCCCACCGATGCCGGCATCTGCATTCGAACCCGAGGTTTTGACCGAGCTTTTCACCGCCGTGGTGCTGTCAACCTTTCCCCGGTAATACAACAACCCCCCTCCGATGCCGGCTTCTGCTTGATTACCCTCGGTTTTGACATGGCTGTTCACCGCCGTGGTGTTGACAACCGTTCCTTTAACCACCCCCCCACCGATGCCGGCGCATGCCTTGAAATTCTTGGTTTCGACCCTGCTGTAAACCGCAGTGGTGTTGGCAACCGTTCCTTCAACCCACCCCCCCCGATGCCGGCATGTGCATGCTGACCCGAGGTTGTGACACTGCTGTTCACCGCCATGGTGTTGGCAACCTTTCCTGTATCTGTAACATACCCCCCCCCGATGCCGGCGTTTGAATCCGAAGCCTTGAGTAAGACATGGCAGTTCACCGCCGTGGTGTTGTCAACCATTCCTTTAACCACCCCCCCACCGATGCCGAGGCGTACACGCCCCCCCCCTGGGTTGTCAATACGAACATCTTTCGCCCGGATATTACTGACTTTGCCAGTATCATCAACAACACAGGCTGCTAACCCGGTCGTCTTCCAGGAAGTTATATTGGCACCCGTAAAGTGAAGGTTCCTGATGCTGCCTTTCAGAGTGTCTATAAAACAGTCAGACAGGCCGCTGATGGCACGGCACTGCCCATAGTACTCCCCGGTGAATGGATGGGTATCATTGCCAATGGATTGATAGTCTTTAGTGACAACAATATCCGCTGTCTGTTGATAGGTACCGTTTAGTGGATATTCTCGACCAATCTTGCTCAGGTCTTCTGCATCATTAATCTTTATGGGGGCTGTTAACGCTGTAGTGGGTGTAGATTGAATGGTCAGGGCTAGTAACAGAAATTCAGGAGCAATGAACAGGACCGAATAGTGCCGCAACTTAATCATTTTCAGGTCTCCTTGAAAAGCCGACAGAAAGCCTAGTCGCTGTGTTTATAGTTATCCACTAATAGGATTAAGGTGTTGCAAGAAAACAGATGGGTCTTTCTGTCAATCCTCTCTTTAGTGCTGCTACTCAGGGTATTAGCCATGACTCCTGAGCCGCTCATATAAGTACCTAACCAGTTGGTTTCGCATATTCTGGACGGCGGCTTTTTCCATCCTTCTGCGTTCCAACTCTGGTTGCGTAGCTATGGCTACGCGCCCGTCGTTGCGCCTTGAAGGATGAAAAAATCCACTCGCCAGAATATGCGAAACCAACTGGCCAGGTACTTACAGGGCAAGGGCGTTGCAACAGCCTCTTTATAAACGAGGGGATGAAACACTCAGGCTATAGATTCAACAATATGGCCAGAGAGGCTATGACCCCCAGAGCATTGGTCACTGGGATTGTATCCGCCGATGAAGTGGAAACCGGGTTGATATTGAAAGTCGCATTGGTAGTCGCATTGGTAATAGACGCTATGACCCCCAGAGCATTGGTCACTGGGATTGTATCCGCCGATGAAGTGGAAACCGGGTTGATATTGAAAGTCGCATTGGTAATAGATGCAGAGGACTGAGGGTCTCTCATGCAAACAGCTGAGTCAAAGTAGAACTGACCCTCGACGTTGGTCAGTCCAGTCAAAGCAGTGGCTTTGGAATCATTGATAGGAGTCCAGCTATTCACGATCTGGCAAAGTGTCGGTGCACTGGTCGTTGCCATGCCGACGGTTGAACTCACAGACCTTGGGCACTTATCTGCCAGTGGCAATGGATCAACGGCTTTCAGGGGGAAATATTCGTTGTCTACTTTCCACAAAGTCATTCCCCGAAAGTGGTTACAGGTCAGTGCCAGATCAAGCTTGTCATAGATAGTTAAAGCTGTCCTTGTGACGTTGATATTGTTACCAACCAGATTAATGAGAGGAGCTTTTCTATGGGCAAAAACGAAAAGACCTTTTAAAGCGAACCCACCCCTTCGGGTTTCAATTCCTGTACGGATTTCGCTACGTGTCTTGCCTTTATTATCAATATCAACAGTGTTTCTGAAGATATTAATATTGCTTCCGGATCCAATTGCAATGTCAGCCAATTCCGAGATTTTGCCCCGGAATGTGTTATCAATTATTTCGAGTTTGTTTGACAGGTTATTGATGTTGCGAAGATTAATGAATATTGCTTCCTCGGGAATTATACTGAGTTTTGTTGTGTGGATGGTTTCACCAATGACCTTGTTATTAGCGAAACGTAAGCCCGGACCCGTGTGCAAATCACTGGTGGATGCATCCAGATTCGCAGAACAACTAATGTTAACTGCGGCCCAGACAGGGAGATAAAAAACGTTGTTCTCTATAGATAATGACCGATAATAGCAGTTTGTGTGGACAATTTCGTCAGTTTGAGTATCTGGATTAACTCCAGTTGGCCGGAAAGTAATATGTTTTATATGATTGTCTGCTGTTTCTCCAAAATTGAATTTGTCATCGTAGTCAACGCCAACCCCGATCATGTATCTATTTTTAAAGTTATCATGGAGCTTGATAACAATTTCATAACCGTCATCGGCAGCCCCGATGAGGTCCTGACCGTTCTTCAGAGTTATTGCATTGGCGATAAGATATTCAGCAGTGGGCTTACCTGTCACGGGGGCAACGGTTGGAGAAGTTGTTTTGGAGGAAAGCAAGATAACGGTGTTATCAGGAATCTGTTTTATCAACTCACTTAAATCATCTGCAGGGTCGGCACTGAGAACAACGCACTGTCGTCCGCTAACAAGATCACTGTCCTCGAGCCGTTGTTGGACCCCCGTCGTTTGACCTCTGAGAGAGCTGCATAATTCCGTTGGATGGGGAGTTGCAGTAGTAGGAGCTGCAGTTGACGATTGAGCTGTAACTGTCGATTGAACAGCGGCGGACGGTTGAACTCTAGCTGTCGGTTGCACTGCGGCTGTTTGTTCAACTGCGGCTGACGATTGAACTGCGGTTGTCGGTTCAACTGCGGCTGACGATTGAACTGCGGTTGTCGGTTCAACTGCGGCTGACGATTGAACTGCGGTTGTCGGTTCAACTGCGGCTGACGATTGAACTGCGGTTGTCGGTTCAACTGCGGCTGACGATTGAACTGCGGTTGTCGGTTCAACTGCGGCTGACGATTGAACTGCGGCTGACGATTGAACTGCGGTTGTCGGTTCAACTGCGGCTGACGATTGAACTGCGGTTGTCGGTTCAACTGCGGCTGACGATTGAACTGCGGTTGTCGGTTCAACTGCGGCTGACGATTGAACTGCGGTTGTCGGTTCAACTGCGGCTGACGATTGAACTGCGGTTGTCGGTTCAACTGCGGCTGACGATTGAACTGCGGTTGTCGGTTCAACTGCGGCTGACGATTGAACTGCGGTTGTCGGTTCAACTGCGGCTGACGATTGAACTGCGGTTGTCGGTTCAACTGCGGCTGACGATTGAACTGCGGTTGTCGGTTCAACTGCGGCTGACGATTGAACTGCGGTTGTCGGTTCAACTGCGGCTGACGATTGAACTGCGGTTGTCGGTTCAACTGCGGCTGACGATCGAACTGCGGTTGTCGGTTCAACTGCGGCTGACGATTGAACTGCGGTTGTCGGTTCAACTGCGGTTGTCGATTGAACTGCGGCTGACGATTGAACTGCGGTTGTCGGTTCAACTGCGGCTGACGATTGAACTGCGGTTGTCGGTTCAACTGCGGCTGACGATTGAACTGCGGTTGTCGGTTCAACTGCGGCTGACGATTGAACTGCGGTTGTCGGTTCAACTGCGGCTGACGATTGAACTGCGGTTGTCGGTTCAACTGCGGCTGACGATTGAACTGCGGTTGTCGGTTCAACTGCGGCTGACGATTGAACTGTGGCTGTCGGTTCAACTGCGGCTGACGATTGAACTGTGGCTGTCGGTTCAACTGCGGCTGACGATTGAACTGTGGTTGTCGGTTCAACTGCGGCTGACGATTGAACTGTGGTTGTCGGTTCAACTGCGGCTGACGATTGAACTGCGGTTGTCGGTTCAACTGCGGCTGACGATTGAACTGCGGTTGTCGGTTCAACTGCGGCTGACGATTGAACTGCGGTTGTCGGTTCAACTGCGGCTGACGATTGAACTGTGGTTGTCGGTTCAACTGCGGCTGACGATTGAACTGCGGTTGTCGGTTCAACTGCGGCTGACGATTGAACTGTGGTTGTCGGTTCAACTGCGGCTGACGATTGAACTGTGGCTGTCGATTGAACTCCAGCTGTCGATTGAACTGCGGCTGTAAGTTGAGTCGTGTTCTGAGCCTGAAGGTTCAGAGGCAGTAAAAGAAATACAGGTGCGATGGACAGGGACGAATAGTGCCGCAACTTAATCATTTTCAGGACTCCTTGGAAAGTCGATAGGAAGCCTAGTCGCTGTGTTTATAATTATCCATTAATAGGATTAAGGCGTTGCAAGAAAATAGATCGATCTTTCTGTCTGTTCTCTCTTAAGTTTCTGTTATTCAGGGTGTTTGCTCTGACTCCTGAGCCATTTATATACAGGGTTTTGCAACAACCTGTTTAAACCGAAAGGATGAATCAGTTCATGTCTATAGTTTCAACAATATGGCCAGAGTGACTATGACACCCAAACCATTGGTCACTGCGGTGGTACCTGATGATGAAGTGGGAACCGGACTGGAGAAAAAAAAAAAAAGACACCCATAAAAAATGTCTCTTCAGGGGGAAAAAATAAGACATTCAAAAACTGTACTCCCAAAAAGGATCAGAAAAATCTATCTTCAAGTAGCGTATCAACGAGCCACACAGCGCCACCCAACGAACAGAGGCTGTTCAAGCCATAATTCAGACAATGCAAATTCATTCCGACATAAGTCGAAGAGAGATAAAGAGAGGGTCTTTGACGTCTTAACTGATTTCAGAGAAAAAAAAGACACCCATAAAAAATGTCTCTTCAGGGGGAAAAAATAAGACATTCAAAAACTGTACTCCCAAAAAGGATCAGAAAAATCTATCTTCAAGTAGCGTATCAACGAGCCACACAGCACCACCCAACGAACAGAGGCTGTTCAAGCCATAATTCAGACAATGCAAATTCATTCCGACATAAGTCGAAGAGAGATAAAGAGAGGGTCTTTGACGTCTTAACTGACTTCTACGCTAACCTGTCAGGTACAAACGACTGCAGGCGTTTAAACCTCGAAGCCACTTCTGTCCGGCTTCAAGTGCATAAGCCTTCATCGCCTTCAGACGGCCAACTGCCCGATAAAAACGATTATTCCATTGCATGGTTTTCAGCCACTCATCCGGATCAATGTCCAACCTTTGAAGAATCGGAGGGGTGCACGACGGGATGGAACCTTTCTTATCTGTTCTGACAATGCGACCGCTCCAGTCAACCAGTTCCAGATAGTCGTGAAGAAGGTAGGGAAGGGCAACGTCCGTTTCCTGTCCCTGCAAACAGAAAGGTTTCAGGCTCAGCGGCTGATTTTTAGTCTCAGAATGTGTAACCTGCTCCACGCGTTCCTGAATCGACGTGTAGTCTGATTCTTCCGGTGTTTCTACCTTTCCAGCCCGAATCGGATTCAAGTCAACGTAGGTCATGCAGGTCAGTAACGCTGCTTCGTCCAGCAATGCCTGGCTTTTAAAGCGTCCTTCCCAGAAGCGTCCTTTACACTCGTCTTCTTTGTTGGCCTCACGAGCAAGATGTTCATTCAGGCAGCGCATAAACCAGCTGATATCCGTTAAACGACGCCGGTATGCCTCAGCATATTCATCGATACGGGCCAATTCAGCACTGCCCAACTTGTCAGCGGCCAGATGCCTTTGCACCAGAAGCGGACCTCTGAACAAGGTCGTCCAACGGTGAAGCACTTGATTCCGTGACCAGCCTCTGGCAGATGACTGATTGATGTGCAAAACCACATGATAATGATTCGACATGATAGCGTAAGCACAGACTTCGATAGCAAAGACAGAAACCAGTTCCCGGAGTTTATCCACCACCCACTGACGGCGATGCTCGTAGTTCTTGCCAGTCAGGTGGTTCTCTCCACAGAGGTAAGCCTGACGAACACATCTTGCCATGCAGTGGTAATAAGGCGTTGTGCCGGGATCAATCAGGGTATTGCGAGCTTGGGCCATGAACTCACCTGTCTGGGTAAAAAATCAGTGATGGGTGAAAAAGTAGACCAGGTGGATGGTAAAGCAAATTTATGGGTGTCTTTTTAATTTATTTTAATTTTTTTTTAATTTTTAATTTAATTTATTGCAGCAGCCTCTTTAAACCGAAAGGATGAATCAGCTATGGCTATAGATTTAACAATATGGCCAGAGTGGCAATAACCCCCAAAACAAGAGGGGATGTACCCACTGCTATTGTACCCGTTGATGTAGTGGGAACCGGGCTGGTACTTAGTGTCGTATTGGTAAAAGAAGCAGAGGACCGAGCGACGGTCATGCAAACAGCTGAGCCAAAGTAGAACTGACCCTCGACGTTGGTCAGTCCGGTTAAAGCAGTCACTCTGGAATCTTTAATAGCAGTCCAGGTATTCTCGATCTGGCAGAGTTGAGGTGGACTGCTGGTTGCCATGCCAACCATTGAACTCAGGGATCTTTCGCACTCATCTGCCAGTGTAAATGGATCAACGGCTTTCAGGCTTTGTCTCTCGTCAAGTTGTTTCCACGGACTGCCAGCCTGCAGGTGGTTACAGGCCAGAGCCAGTTTAACGATGTCAATAACGGCTATAGCTGTTCCTGTTACCTGGATCTGGTTGCCTGCAAGATTAAAAAGAGGCGGTTCTTCGGATTTATCGGAACTACTACCTACTAAAACGAATCCTCCCTCCATCAATTTTCCTTCACGAAAAGATTCACTGTATGTCACACCGTCATTGGAAATATTGACCTTGTTTCTGAAAACATCCGTAGTGGTTCCGTTTCCAATCATTATCTCAGCCACTTGTGCGATTGTGCCCCGGAATATGTTCCCTGTAACAGCGACCCTCTGTGTCTGGTTCTTAATGGAAGGAAGTTTGATATGTATTCCTCTCTCGGGCGTAAATTCGCCTGTCCACCATGTCGGGATATTGTTACCTATAACTGTGTTATTGGTGAACAGCAGACCCGGACCCGGACGACTGTCATTGTCCGATGCATCAAGATCTTCTTTGCAATCAAGTTTAACCGCAGACCTATAAGGAAGATGGAATACATTGTTGTCTAAAATCAGTCTCCGGTTAAAGCACTCTGCTAAAACAATAACATGAATGGGTCTGGGTTGCTTAGGCCCAGTCGGCAAGAAAGTAACGTGTCTTATATGGCTGTCTTCTATTTCTCTAAACTGGAAGTTATTAGTGTTTCCAACCCTGACCATCTGTTTATCTCTATAACCTGCGTTATTCTTGATGACGATTTCAAAACCGTCATTAGCAGCCCCAAGAATGTCCTGACCGTCTTTCAAAACGATTTCACTGCCAATGAGGTAGTCAATCGGGGTTATGCCCGAGGCAGGGGCAGGGGTGACCGATGGTATAGGCGTCGTTAGGTTAGTGACAGCCTCTGAGGAGAGCAGTATCACGGTGTTTTCAGGAAGCCGGTTTATCAACTGAGCTAAATCTTTTGTCGAATTGGCACCGATAACAATGCATTGCCGCCCGCTGACAAGGCTACTGTAGAGGTTTAGCCGTTGTTGAACCCCTGTCGTTTGTCCTGACAAAGAGTCGCACAGTACCCTTGCAGGATCATTGGCTGGAGTCTGAGCCTGCAGACTCAGAGTCAGTATCAGGCATACAGTGACGATTGATCGCGCAAAATAAAGTAGCCACTTAATCATTATCTGGACACCGCATAAAAGGCGATAGTAAGCCTGGACTCTGTATTAATACTTATTCATTAACGAGACCAGAGTGTTTTTATAGAATAGGTGATCTTTTCTGTCTATTGTTCCTCTGGTGCTTTTGGCCAGAGTTGAAGTCCTGACTTCTGAGCCATTCACAGGCGGCGTTTTGCAACGGCCTTTGTAAACCGAAGGGATGAATTAGCTCAGGTTATGGAGTCAATAAAATGGCCAGAGTTGTTATGACAGCCAAGCCAGTAGTCAACAGGGTTGTAACTTCTGAAGAACTGGCGATCGCGCCGTTAATGCAAGTCGTGTCAGTAATAGCAGCAGGGGATGCGGTTGCTGCCTGGCAGCTGTACGACTCAAACAGGAACTGGCCTTCGACGTTGATCAGTCCGCTGCAGGCAGTCGCCGTGGAGCCATTTATAGCCGTCCAGGTATTCATGATATGACCGATTGAAAACGGAATAGATGTTGCCATGACAGCTGCAGAGCCTGAAGTGGGCATTGCAACGGTTGAACTGACGAAGCCCTGGCACTCACCTGCCAGTCCAGGTTCTAATGGATCTTCAGCTTTCAGGATGAATTGCGGTTGAAGTTGTTGCCAGGGTTTAACTGCCTGCAGTTGATTACAAGCCAGAGCCAGCGCAAGGGGTGTGCTGACGGCTATAGCCGTCCCTGTTACATAGATCTTATTGCCGACCAGATTAAAGAGAGGACGTTCTGCGTCGGTATCTGCAAAACCAGTAAGAACAAAACCTCGTTGAGGTTGTCCTTCGACAATGTAAATCACCAGTGTATTTCTGAAAACATCCATACTGGCTCCGGGTCCAAGATTAAACTCACCTGCGTCTGCCATTTCGCCCACGAACCGATTCCCAATAACTGCGACCCTCTTTGAATGGTTCATGATGTTGGGAAGATTAATATAGACCCCTTCCTCGGGAATAGTACCGTGGTGCATCGCACTGGTGGGGTCAACTCTGAGCGTGTTATTTTCGAACAGCAGACCCGGGCCGGGCCGTGTGGTATTGTCCGATGCATTCAGGGGTTCTTTGCAATCAATATAAACTGCAGCCAATTCAGGAAGAAAGAAAACGTTGTTTTCTACAATCAATCTCCGGTTATAGCACTCTGCGAAAACAATGGTGTTAACCGGCCTGTGGTGCTTAGGTCCGGTGGTCTGGAAAGTAATGTGTTTTATATGACTGTCTCTTGTTTTTTCAAACTGAAAGTTGTCAGTGGTTCCAGCCCTGATCATCTCTTTCTTTTTATAATTTGAATGAAACGTAATGACGATTATAAAACCGTCATCAGCAGCCCCGAGAATGTCGTGACCGTCCTTTAAAACTATCTCTCTGCCGATAAAGTACTTAACCGGGATTATACCTGTCGCTGGGGTAACAGTCGGGGCCGTGGTATTGGAAGAGAGCAATATAACGGTGTTTTCGGGAATCTGTTTTATCCGCTCACTTAAATCATCTGCAGGGTTGGCCGTGAGAACAATACACTGTCGTCCGCTGACAAGTTTATTGTACTGGTTTAGTCGTTGCCTAACCCCCGTCGTCTGATTTTTAAGAGTGTTGCACGCGCTTGGAAGGCTTGTTATGGCTGTAGATTGAGTCGTTGTCTGGGCCTTTAAACTCAAAGTATGAAACAGGAATACAGGGGCGATTAACCAGATCGTATAATGCTGCAGCTTAGTCATTTTCTGAGCCCTTTTAAAAGAGTGGATAGGAAGTCCGGGCGCTGCGTTTAAACTTGCCGTCAGTCTGTGCTCCTGATGGGACCTGCCGAGCCTGAAAGCAAGAGAGCCAGAGTAAGTGAATTCATGCCTCTGGCTTTTAAACCGAAGGGACGGATTCTCTCGGGTTACAGATTCAACAATAGTGTCAGGGTGGTTATGACACCCAAACCCGTTGTTACTGAGGTTGTAGCTGTTGATGAATCGGGGTCTATGTCAGCGGCAGGCCTGCTGCTGTTGCCTGGAGGTAGTGTAGTCGTTTTCAGGCAGTCTTCCCGGCCAAAGAAGAACTGTCCTTCAAAGTTGGTCAGTCCACTCAGGGCCTTGATCCTGCAGTCACTGATGGCTGTCCAGCTATTCTCGATCTGGCTGATTGTATAGGAACCGGTAGTGGGTGTTGGCATAACTAAGGTTGAACTCACGAAGTTTTTGCACTTACTTACAAGTTGAAATGGATCAGCGGCTTTCAGGGTGAATTCTTTGTATAGTTGTCGCCAAGGGCTGGATCCCTGCAGGTGGTTACAAGCCAGGGCCAGTTCAAGGGGTGGACTGACGGCCAGAGCCATTCCTGTTACCTGGATCTGGTTGCCTGCCAAATTATAGAGTGGACGTTCTGCATCACTTTCTGAATGACCTTTGAGAACGAAACCACTCCTTTGTGTTATTCGAAGGCCAGTGGTGTCGCGAACAGTGGGGCCAGCATTGGTAATGTTGACCGTGTTTCTGAAGACATCCATACTGGTTCCGGGTCCAAGTTCAAACTGACCTGCATCTGCTATTACGCCCAGAATTGTGTTCCCGGTAAGCGCGACTCTCTTTGACTGATTCTTGATGGCAGGAAGATTAATAAATATTCCTTCCCTGGGAATGGTGATTCTGTTGTCTATTGTGCTGATGATCTTACCGATAACTATGTTCTTGGTGAACAGCAAGCCAGGGCCCTGCTGCGAGTCATTGTCAGACGCATCCAGACTTTTTTTGCAATCAAGATCAACCGCAGACCAGTCAGGAAGATGAAATACATTGTCTTCTATAATCAGTCTCCGGTTATAGCACTCTGCGAAAAGAATGGTGTTAACGGGGTGCTGGTCCAGAGGCCCGGTCGGAAGGAAGGTAAGATGACTCAGACGATTTTCATGAGTTTTGCCAAAATGGAAGTTGTCAGTGGTTCCAACCCTGACCATATTTTTATCCCGAAAACGTTTCCAAAGCGAAATAACGATTTCAAAACCGTCATCAGCAGCCCCAAGAATGAACTGACCGTTCTTCAAAACTATTTCATTCCTAATATAATAGTGAATCCGGGTTTTACCCGTCACAGAGGGAGTGGTTGGCACAGAGGGGGTGGTTGGTGAAAACGTGTGTGAGGAAAGCAGTATAACTCTGTCATCCGGAAGCTGTTTTATCAACTCACTTAAATCTTCTGCAGGGTTAGCGCTGAGAACCGTGCAATGTCGTCCGCGAATCAGGTTGCCGTATTGGGCCACCCGTTGCTTAACCCCCGTCGTATGCTTCAACGCAGGCAATAGGACAGAGTCGCACTCGATCGGGTCAAGTTTATTAGGGCGATGAGCGCCCGGAACCTCCTGGTTCAGAGCCTGTAACAGAAACAAAGGAGTAATCAACCAGACCAGATAATGTTGCAGTTTGATCATGCTGGGTCATACTCCTGAACGCTGCAATTTTACTCATCTATTAATCAAAACCGGTTGCCACGCTTGCGTAGGGATGAATAAGCTCAGGTCAAGGAGATAACAATACGGCCAGAGTGGTTATGATTCCCAGGCCAGAAGTAGTCAACAGATTTGTGCCCGCTGACGAAGTGGGGACCATAGAGGTAATGATAGTCTTGACGGTATCATGAGTCCTGCTGTTAATGGATATCGTATCGGTAATAAAAAAAGCGTGGGTCATGGCAACTGTCAGGCAGTCTTCTCTGTTAAAGAAGAACTGACCTTCGAAGTTGAACAATCCGCTGCAGGCGTTGGCGGTGGAATCATGGATGGCGGTCCAGGTGTTCCTGATCTGGTTGATTGTATAGGATTTGTGTGTTGGCATGACAACGGTTGAGTATGGAGTTGGCCAGTCAAAGGTTGAGTTTGGTGTCGGCGTGCCAATGGTTGATTCCAGACCTGACATGACAGAGGTTGAGTTTGGAGTTGACATACCAACGGTTGATCCCGGACTTGGCATGACAGAGGTTGAGTTTGGAGTTGACATGCCAACGGTTGATCCCGGACTTGGCATGACAGAGGTTGAGTTTGGAGTTGACATGCCAACGGTTGATCCCGGACTTGGCATGACAGAGGTTGAGTCTGGAGTTGACACGCCAACGGTTGATTCCAGACCTGGCACGACAGAGGTTGAGTTTGGAGCTGACATGCCAACGGTTGATTCCAGACCTGGCATGACAGAGGTTGAGTTTGGAGTTGACACGCCAACGGTTGATCCCAGACCCGGCACGACAGAGGTTGAGTTTAGCGTTGACACGCCAACGGTTGATTCCAGACCTGGCATGACAGACGTTGAGTTTGGCGTTGACATGTCAACGGTTGATACTGGAGCCTGTCTGGAAACGGTTGAGTCAGGAGTGAGCATGGCAATGGATGAACTCATCACACTTGGGCACTCTTTTCCCAGTGGCAATGGATTAGCAGATTTCAGGCTGAATTCTGGTTGAAGTTGTAACCAGGGACTGATTGCCCGCAGGTGATTGCAAGCCAGGGCCAGTTCAAGGGGGCCTCTGACGGTTATGGCGGCTGTTGTTGTCTTAATCTCATTGCCCGCCAGATTAAAGCGAGCAGGCTCTGAGTCGCTGTCTTTGTGACCTATGAGAGCAAAGCCTCCCAGCAATGATTGTCGTTGTCGACGGGCGCTGCGAAGTGTGATACCGATATTGGAAATGTAGACCCTGTTTCTGAAGACATCTAAATGGGCACCGGGTCCAAGAACAAATTCACCGGCTTCAGCCATTCTGCCCAGGAATCTGTTCCCAATAACCTTGAGCCTCTTTGACTGGTTCTGGATGGCTGGAAGGTTAATGTGTATCCCTTCCTCGGCAAAAAAGAGGCCGAACCGCGTTCTGATACCACTACCGATGATCAAATTATTCGCGAACAGGAGGCCCGGGCCCGTGTGATCATCATTGGCGGATGCATCCAGAGGTTTTTTGCAATCAAGGTCAACTGCCGTCCAATAAGGAAGAGAAAACTGGTTGTTTTCTATAATCAGATTTCGGTTATAGCACTCTGCTTTAACAATTGCGTATACTTGGCTGCGGTACCCGTGGCCTTTTGGCGTGAAAGTAACGTGCCTTATATGACTGCTTCTTGTTTTTTCAAACTGGAAGTTGTCACGGGTTCCAACCCTGACCATAAATTGCTTTTTATAACTTTGCTTAGGCGTAATGACTATTTCAAAACCTTTATCAGCTGCCCCAATAATGTCCTGACCGTCCTTCAAAACGATTTCACTATCAATAAGGTAGATAATCAGGGTATTACCTGTTGGGGGGATAACGGGTTGAATCGTCGTACGGGACGAGAGCAGTATGACAGTATTTTCAGGAATTTGATTGATCAGCTGAGCGGTATCCACCGTTGGGTCTGAAGTGAGAACAACACACTGTCGTCTACGAATAAATTCACTATTGTCGTCAAGCCATTGATGAACCCCCGTCGTTTGTCCTGAAAGAGAGGCGCAGTCTGTTGGAAGTGGCGGCTGAGTCGCTTGAGCTTCCGGATTCAGAGCCTGTAAAAGGAATACAGGAACGATTAAACGGGCTAAATAATACTGTGACTTGTTCATATTAAGGACTACTACCGATAAATCTAGATAGGAAGCCTAGACTCTGCATTTACAATTAGCCATCAGTCTCTTTGCCGGAGACATGACTTCAGATTAGTTTTTTAACAAAAGGAATAAAGAGGTCACGACGCCTAAAGCCGTTGCTGCGAGGTTTGTGCCCTCCGATGAAGGGGTAGATGGTGTGGTGGCAGGAGCAGAGGTCGAATTGATTGCCGGGCAGACTAGCGGGTCAAAGTTGAACTGACCATCGACGTAGGACAGTCCACTCAAGGCAGAAGCTGTGGAATTATTGATGGCAGTCCAGGTATTGACAATCTGACAGAGTCTGGGCGACCGGGTCATTGCCATGGCAACGGTTGAATTTACCGAACTTTCGCACTCACCTGCCAGTGGTAACGGATCAGCAGCTTTGACGGGGTGTTGTTGTTTGTCTTGTTGCCAGGGTTTATAGGCCCGCAGGCGGTTACATGCCAGGGCCAGTTCAAGTTTTGCCTCGACACTTATAGCGGTGTCTGTTACATAAATCTGGTTGCCTGCCAGATTATAGAGAGGCGGTTCTGAAGCGCGTTCACTATGACCAATAAGAATGAAACCACCTTTTAGTATTTTTCCTCCTAAATTCATTTCTCTATGTGTCAAGCCTGAGTTGTCAATATCGATAATATTTCTGAAGATATCCATACTGCTTCCGGGTCCAAGACCAAAGCGACCCATGCTTCCCATCTTTCCCCGGGAAGTGTTCTCAATAACACTGACCCTCCCGGACTGGTTCTCGATGCCACGAAGATAGATTTTTAACGCATGCAGAGGGATATGCATGTGACCGTGAGCGTTGATTGAGTCGGCCAGTACTGTGTTATTGATGAAGTGCAGACCAGGGCCCGGACGCAAATGATTGGCAGCTGCATCGAGAGGTTCTGTGCACTCAAGTCTGACTCCGATCCAGTTTGGGAGATAAAATACGTTGTTGTCCAGAAATAATCTGCGGTTAGAGCACTGAGCGAAGATAATCGTGTGAATGGGTGAGCTGTTGTCAGGTAGAATGGGTTGGAACGTAATGTGCTTTATATGACTGTCTCTTGTTTCTCCAAACTGAAAATCATCATAGGAACCCATCTTGAGCATATAATTTTGTCGGAAACTTGGCCAAGGCGAAATAACGATTTCAAAACCGTCATCAGCAGCCCCTATAATATCCTTACCACTTTTTATAAGTATTGGACTGTCAATGAAGTAGTTAACCGGTTTTTTACTTGTTGAAGGGGTCATGAAGGGAGTAGGCGTCACTCCATGGATAATGTTGGAGGAGAGCAGTATCACGCTGTTTTCAGGAGCTCGATTAATCAGCTCTGCGGTATCTTCTATCGGATCGGCACTGAGGACAATGCACTGTCGTCCACGAACAAGGTCATTATACTGGTTGAGCCGTTGCTGAACCCCCGTCGTTTGTCCTGTAAGAGTGTCACACAATGTTGATGGCAAGGATGTTGTGGTTGCAGGCTGAGTTGTCTGGGCGAACAGGCTCAGGGCTTGTATCAGAAATGCAGTAACGATTAACCGAGCTGTAGAACGCTGCAACTTAATCATTTTCAGGGTTCCTCGGGAAGGTCGTTAAAAAGCCTAGACGCTGTATTTGTAGTTATCCATTGGCCTGTGTTGAGAAAGTACAACTTGTTTCCATGCTCTGCTTATCCGAAAACCGGTCTCAATAACTTGAGATAGCCTGTTGTTTCCAACTCCGGATCCCATAGAGCCTGAAAGGGAACCAGAGTTTTCTAAAAGCCTGCCTGAACCGGAAGGGTGAATCAGCTCAGATTAATTAGTGCACATCACAGCCACGAGGGTCAGGAGAAAACACACACTAAAAAATTGGACGGTATGCTCTGGTAATCTACCGCAGTTCATGCAGATACTTTCAGTGGTAGTGCTACTGTCAGTTTTATTATTACTGCCAGTTTTAGTGGGACTGTCAGTTTTGCGGGTTCTGGAAACAAAGGATCGAGTGAAGGACTGGCAGTTTTCTGAGTCATAGAAGAGCTGGCCTACATAGTTTTCCAAACCGGAGCAAGCCGTATCAGAGGAATAATGTGTCGCCGTCCAGGTATTATCAGCCCGGTTGTTTTTATGTGGAGTTGGCATAACATCGTTTGAACTCACAAGGTTTTCACACTGTCTTCCAATATCACCAAATGTTGCAGGGAGTGCCTTGAATTTGTATTGCGGTTGCATTTGCCACCATGCATTGAAGGCTTGCAGCTGGTTGCAAGACATAGACAGTTCAATCAGTCCCCCGATAGTTATAGCTGTTGCTGTCACCTGGATCTTATTGCCAACCACATTAAAGAGAGGCGTTTTTGCACTGATATCGGTATGACCTAAAAGAGCAAAACCACCTCTGCGGTAAGCGGGGCGACCAATGCTGCCGTAATTGCGAATATCAACCGTGTTTTTGAAAATCTTTATATCGCTTCCGGAGCCAGGTTTAAACGCACCTGCCTCTGCCATTTTGCCCCGGATTGTGTTCCCGGTAACAGTTAATGCCTCTTGCTGATTTCTGATGGTAGGCAAATTAATAGATAGGCCTATTTCGGGAACAAGCGTTTTGGTGAGCTTTTTGAAGTTTGTACCTATGAGTGTGTTTCCGGCGAACAGCAGGCCCGGCCCCTGGTGTTTGTAATTGTCTGATGCATCCAGAGATTCTTTACAATCAAGGACAAGTGAAGCCCGGAGAGGAAGGTGAAATACGTTTTCTTTTAAAATGAGTTTCCGGTTATAGCATTCTGCGAAAACAATGGAGTCAATTGAGGGGGAGCCATTTTCCCGATTGGGCTGGAAAGTAAGGTGTCTGATGTGACTGTCTTCGGTTTCGTCAAACCGGAAGTTGTCAGTGGTTCCGACCTTAACGAAATGTTTATCTACAAATCCCGGCCGATCTCTGATGACGATTTCATGGCCATCATCAGCCGCCCCAAGAATGACTTGACCGTTTTTTAGACGTATTTCACTGCCAATAAGGTACTCAACCCGGACTTTGCTCGAGACAGGGTAACCTGATGGAGAAGGCGTCTTCACAGCAGTTTCGGAGGAGAGCAGTATCACGGTGTTTTCAGGAATTTGATTGATCAGCTGATCTGCATCCACTGTCGGGTCGGCACTGAGAACAGCGCACTGCCGACCGCGAACGAGGCTTTTATGCTCGATAAGGCGACTCTGAACCCCTGACGTCTGCCCCGAAATAGCCTCGCAGGACATCGTCGGAGGGGGTGTTGAAGGAGAAGGGGGTTCGGGTATAGTCGATTGAGTTGTCGTTTGGGCATGGAGACTCAGAGCCTTTATAAGAAACACAGGCGCGATTAATCGGGTTAAATTATGAATCACTTTAAAAACTTCCGGAAATCCTAAAATAAGGAAGCCTAGACTCTGCATTTATAACTATCCATTAATATTATTCGATCTCATGTAATTCGATCATGAAAAAATTGGCAAGAACGTATCGGTTCCCAGGTTGCGGCTCACAGGGCCTGAAAGCATGGGAGCCAGGGTTCTGCAATGCTGTTTTGCGGGGAATGATGGTGTCAAAAGGATGAATTAACTGAGGTTACAGATTCAACCATATGGCCAGACTAGCCAAAACACCCAAACCAGTAATCTTTGCGGTTGTTCCCGCTGCTTTAGTTGGGGCCAGAAGGGAACTGGATGTTGTATCAGCAACAGAGACAGAAGAAGCAGAAGCAGAAGCAGAAGCATAACGTAAAGTGAATGGTTGGCAGATTTCTGAGTAAAAAAAGAACTGACTCTTGGAGTTAACCAGACCGGCACAGGCAGTGGACGAGGAATTGTTTATGGGAGTCCAGGTATTTGCAAACCGGATGCTTCCATGTGTAGTGGGAGTTGGTATGGCAACCGTTGAATTTACAGCGGGAGTTGACATGGCAACGGTTGAGTTTGCAGTGGGAGTTGACATGACAGTCGTTGGGCCCACAAGGCTACCGCACACTCCTGACACTTTTTCCAAAGGTGCCGGCATTGCTCTAATGCTGGATTGTTTTAAGGGTTGCCACCATGGATTGAAGGCCTGCAGTTGGTTACAAGCCAGAGTCAGTCCAATGTGTCCCCTGACGTTTATAGCGGTCTGTGTTACCTTCATTTGATTGCCTGCCAGGAAAAAAACAGGCAGTTTTGAAGGGCTATGTGCAGGCCCAACCAGAACGAAACCTCCTTTGCGAGCAGAGCTTCGAATTGTGAGGCCAGCATTGAATATATTGACAATGTTATTGAGGACATTGATTTTAGATCCAGGTGCAAGTCTGAACTCAGCCGCTTGTGCAATATAGTACTCAAATGTGTTGCCAATAACCGATAGTCGATCTGACTGGTTAATAATAGAAGGAAGATTAATAAATATCCCTTGTTCCTGAGTAACATAGTAAAAAGTATAATCGGGAATCCAGCTGTATTTTCCTCCAGAGATTTTGTTATTAACGAACAGCAAGTTTGGGCCCGGGTTCCGGGTTGAGTCAGAGGCATCGAAGGATTTTTTGCAATCAAGAGCGAAGGCGGCCCTTGCAGGACTCATGAATAGGTTATCTTCTACGATCAGCTTCCGGTTGAAGCACTCTGCAAAAACAATGGAGTCAATGGGATGGTGAAAACTTTTCTGCCATGGCGAGAAAGCAAGGTGTCTTATATGGCTGTCTTTCGTTTCTTCAGGTTTGAAGCTTTCAGGGTATCCAACTCTGAGTATGTGTTTGTATTCAAAATATGACCGATCCCTGATGACAATCTCAAAACCGTCATCAGCCGCTCCAATAATGTCCTGACCGTTTTTCAAAACTATTTCAGTGTCAACAAAGTACACAGCCGGCGTTTTATCTGTCACGGGGAAAGGGGACGGAGAAAGTGTCGCGCCAGGTGCAGTGGCGGAGGAGAGCAAGATAACGGTGTTCTCCGGGATCTTTTTTACCAACCTACCTAAATCCTCTGATGGGTCGACACTGAGAACAACGCACTGTTTTCCATTAACAAGTTCTCTGTATTGCTTCAGCCGTTGCTCAACCCCTGACGTCTGTCCCATGAGAGTGTTGCAAGGTGATATCTGAAGGCATGATATATAAGAAGAGACTATCGGCACATGGGCCTGAAGAATCAGAGCTTGCAAAAGGAATAAAGGCGCGATCAATCTGGTCAGATAATCTGGCAGCTTGTTCATGTTTCGGGCTCTTTAGGGATATCTGTGGGTCATTGAACCCACAAGACCTGAAAGCACCTGAACCAGAGTTTTGCAACAGACGCTATGTGGGGAATGATCGCCTCGAAAGAATTCGCTCAGGTTATAGATTCAACCATATGGCCAACGTAGCCAAAACACTCAAACCAGTAATCTCTGCGGTTGTTCCCGCTGCCGTAGTTGGGACCAAAAGGGAACCGGACGTTGTATTAGCAACAGAAGCAGAAGCCAGAGTGAATAGTTGGCAGATTTCTTTACGAAAAAAGAACTGACCCTCGAAGTTAACCAGACCGGTACAGGGAGTTGACGAGGAATCGTTTATGGGAGTCCAGGTATTTGCAAACCGGGTGCTTCCATGTGTAGTGGGCGTTGGTATGGCAATCGTTGAATTTACAGCGGGAGTTGACATGACAACGGTTGAATTTGGAGTGGGAGTTGACATGACAGCGTTTGAATCTGGAATGGGAGTTGACATGACAGCGTTTGAATCTGGAATGGGAGTTGACATGGCAAGGGTTGCATTCGGACTGGAAGCCGACACAACAGCGGCTGTTGACATGACAGCCGTTGAATCTGGAGTGGGTGTTGACATAACAAAGGTTGAATTTGTACCAGATATTGGCATGACAGAAGTTGGACCCACAAGGCTACTGCACACTCCTGACACTTGTCCCAAAGGTGCTGGCATTGCTTTAATGCTGAATTGTTTTAAGGGTTGCCGCCATGGGTTGACGGCCTGCAGGTGGTTACAAACCAGAGTCAGTCCAAGCTGTCCCCTGACGGTTATAGCGGTTCGTGTTACCTTGATTTGATTGCCAGCCAGGAAAAAAACAGGCAGCTTTGCAAGGTCATATGTTGGCCCAACCAGAACGAAACCTCCTTTTTGAGTGGTGCTGCGAGTTATGGGGCCAACATTGGATATATTGATAATGTTATTGAAGACATTGATTTTAGATCCGGGGGCAAGTCTGAGCTGAGCCGCTTCTGCAATATCGTCCTCAAATCTGTTTCCAATAACCGATAGCCGACCTGACTGGTTCACGACAGAAGGAAGATTAATAAATATTCCTTGTTCCTGAATAACATGGGAATAAATTCTGTCCGTAACCGAAGTGTATTTTCCTCCATAGATTTTGTTATTAGCGAACTTCAGGTGTGGGCCAGGGGGGTGGGTTGGGTCAGAGGCATCGGAAAATTCTTCGCACTCAAGCTTGAAGGCGGTCTTTGCAGGAGTGCGGAATACGTTATCTTCTATAATCAGCTTCCGGTTGAAGCACTTTGCAGAAATAATAGAGTCAATGGGAAGGCGTGGATTATTCAGCGATGGCCAGAAAGTAAGGTGTCTTATATAGCTGTCTTTGGTTTCGTCAGGCTTGAAGCTTTTAGGGTATCCAACTTTAAGTAAGTGTTTGTGATTGAAAGTTGACCGATCCCTGATGACAATCTCAAAGCCGTCATCAGCTGCTCCAATAATGGACTGACCGTCTTTCAAAACTATTTCACTGTCAACAAAATACTCAACCGAGGTATTAGTTGCCTGGGTAGCGGGAGAAAGCGTTGCGCTGGGTGCAATACTGGATGCGGGGGTAGCTGGAGAAAGCGTTGCGCCGGGTGCAGTTCTGGAGGAGAGGAAGATAAAGGTGTCCTTTGGAATCTGTTTTATTAAATCACCTAAATCCTTTGAAGGGTCGTGATCGAGAACAATGCACTCTTCTCCATTAACCAGTTTTCTGTATAGATTTAGCCGTTTTTCAACCCCACTCGTTTGTCCCGTGAGAGTGTCGCATGTCGAAAGGCTTGATGTAGTAGGAGAGACTGTCGGCATCTGGGCCTGAAGAATCAGAGCTTGCAAAAGGAATAAAGGCGCGATCAATCGGGCCAGATAATATTGCTGCTTGATCATGTTCCCGGCTCCTGGCGAATCTAGATAGGAAGCCTAGACGCTCCATTAATAGTTGGCCATTATCAGGTATTAAGAAAATAAACAGGACTTCCCTTTAATCGTTCCCATGTTCCCGGAATGCCTGCGAGGATAAACAGGCTCTGGTTATAGATTCAACAATATGGCCAGAGTGGTCATGATGCCCAGAGGGGTTGCCACTGTAGCTGTAATTGTTGATGAGGGAGGGACTGCTGTCGTGCTGGTATCGGGAGCAGAATGGGAAATGACAGGCTGGCAGACTTCTGTAGCAAACAAAAACCGACCCTCGAAGTTGACCAGACCCTTACAGGCAGTGAAGAAGGAACCGTTGATGGCAGTCCAGGTATTGGCAAACCGGCTGCTTATTGCAGGTGGAATGGATGTTGACCTGTCATGGGCTGAACCTGAAGAAGTGGGCCTGACAGTCGTTGAACTCACTATGTCATTGCACCATTCTGGTTCTCTTCCCGAGGGCAATGGCAGTGCTTTCAGGCTGAATTGTTTTTGGGGTTGCCACCATGGATTAACTGCCTGCAGGTGATTACAAGCCATTATCAGGCCGAGCTGCCCCCTTACGATGATAGCTGTCCGTGTTACCCTGATCTGATTGTCAGCCAGTAAAAAAACAGGGGGGATTTCCGTGTTATCTGCAGGCCCCGCGAGAACGACCCCCCCTTTGCGAACAGAGTTGTGCTCTGTGTCGCCCTCATTGGAAATGCTGATAGTGTTATTGAAGACCTCCATGCGGGTCCCGGGTCCAAGCGTGAACTCAGCCGCTTCTGCAATATAACCTTCGAATATATTCCCGGAAACAGCTATCTTGTCCTGCTGATTCATGATGCCAGTAAGATTAATAAACAGGCCTTGGTCGGGAATAACATAGGGAAAAAGTTTGTCGCTAATCGAGTCGAACTTTTCACCGATGATCCTGTTATCTGCAAACTGCAACTCTGGGCCCTGGAGCCATTTGACAGATGCATCCAGATTTTTTTCGCAAGCAATACTAACTGCGGCCCGGAAAGGAGGCTCATATAAATCATTTAAATCAATAATTTCGGCCAGGACAGGGGGATAAAATACATTTTTTTCTACAATCAGTTTTCGGTTATAACACTCTGCGTAAATAATGGATTTAATGGAGTCGCGCTTTTTTTTTCGGGTGGGCCGAAAAGTAATGTGTTTTATATTGCTGTCGTCTGTATGGGCGGGCTGAAAGTTAGCAGATCCAAACCTGAGCAGATATTTGCCTTCAAATACTGGCCGATCCCTGATGACGATCTCAAAGCCGTCATCAGCTGCGCCAATAATGTTCTGACCATTCTTTAAATGTATTTCATGGTCAGCAAAGTACACAACCGGCGTTTTGCCCGTCAAAGAGGTAGCTGTTGGCGAGGGTGTCACGATAGGGTCAGTATTGGATGAGAACAATATGACGGTGTTCTCGGGAAACTGCTCTATTAACTCACTTAAATCTTTTAAGGGGTTGGCACTGAGAATAACGCACTGCTGTCCCTTAACAAGTTTCCTGTGCTGGTTCAGTCGTTTTTGTACTCCTTTCGTCTGCAGTGCAAGATTCGTCGGCTTCAGAAGATCGTCGCAGGGTGTCGTCTTATTTATGGCAGAAGGGGTTGCT
The DNA here is from genome assembly GCF_049275935.1 of Endozoicomonas sp. ALC020. Lineage (NCBI taxonomy): Bacteria > Pseudomonadati > Pseudomonadota > Gammaproteobacteria > Oceanospirillales > Endozoicomonadaceae > Endozoicomonas > Endozoicomonas sp. ALC020. The sequence goes on along the minus strand of NZ_CP184830.1, from coordinate 5,949,631 downwards.
GTTGAAGATTGTAATCTTGTTTGAGCCTGGGTATTCAGGGCCTGAAACAGTAATACAGGCACAATTAAACGTGCCAGATATTGCTGTAGCTTCATCATGCTCTGAACTCCTGAGAAATTTACCGAAGCCTAGACGCTACATGTATGGTTAGCCATTGATCGAGGTTAAGAAAACGGTGCGGTTTTCCAACCACTCCAGCCACCGACCGGCACATCTGTTCTGTATTTCTTATACCAATCGTATTTTCTAACTCCCGCAATGAGCATGGAGATTTGAGCCTTAAGACAAGGCGGCGTGAGGAGTCATAGCCTTAGCTATGGCGACGATCGCCAACGCAGGATTAAGGCTCAAATCTTCAGCGCAATAGGGAGTTAGAAAGTTCGATTGGTATTACAGGTTCGAAGAGCAAAGCCTGTGCTTTGGCCTTATCCATTGTCCATCTGGGCAATTTGTGAAAAAAGATCTATGTCAATAGCCAGATATAATAAGTACCTAACCAGTTGGTTTCGCATATTCTGGACGGCGGCTTTTTCCATCCTTCTGCGTTCCAACTCTGGTTGCGTAGCTATGGCTACGCGCCCGTCGTTGCGCCTTGAAGGATGAAAAAATCCACTCGCCAGAATATGCGAAACCAACTGGCCAGGTACTTAAGACAAATGTCGTTCTTAAAATGGGGCTCCAGCCCATTTTTGGTGCGTTTCATTAGCTGACAAATCAACCTCTACTCTGGAGCCTGAAAGTCTTGTCGGTTATTGTGGCTTTGGTGCATGAAAATCTACGAATTCATCTTTCCCTAAAGCCGTTCAATGTAAAAAATCCCACATCTATTTCAAACTATTTTAATTGTTGGAAATATTTTTCCTAACTTATTAACTATCAGTTTTTATAACTGAAGTTACACGACTAATTACTCAAACATTCTGTCATTGATGATGCGTTTGGTTTTTTATTAATTTTTATAGATATGGCTTACTAATTATTATGAAAAGTTCATGTGCAACTATTTGCTATCCGTCGTACAAAATTCGATGTTTTTTATCGGTTTTTTTTCTGGCATTCTGCGCTCTGTCTCTTTCCGCTTATAGTGTCGGCAGTGGCGCTTCCCCAGACACGACTACGCCCCCACCAGACACCCCGACTGATACGACTGCTCCCTCACCTGATAATCTGACTGACACGACTGCTCCTCCAAAAGACACTCCGACTGGCCTGTCACCAAACAGAACTTCAGCTACGGCTACGACAATAGCCACAACAATAGCCACAACAATAGCTACTACAATAGCCCCGACAACGGTATTCAGCAGAAGCAATCCCTGTGATGATTTATTCCGTAATCAGTTAGCCCTGGAGACTTGTAACAGGTTTTTCAACAATGAAACAGCGGCCGGAGAGACGGAATCCTTTGAAACGGCACAGGTTGTCACTAATGCCAGTGAACTTGTCAGTGCGGTCGAAAGCGCCAGGCCCGGAGGCACTATTATTGTTCTGGCTCCCGGAACTTATAAGCTTACCAAAGCATTGAAGCCCGCTCAGAGAATGGCTTTGGTGGGTATTAAATCGGCCGGGACCCGAGTAATGATCACTGCAAATGTTGATTTGGCGGAGAGTAATCCAACCGGTCTGGTTTATTTGCAGCAGCCAAAAGAGGGGGCTTCAGCTGGCTTTTACAGCGCATTTATAAACTGGGAAACCAACGTGATTTCGAATTACGGCGATGCTAACAACTACAGCACCATTTTCGGGGAGAATTATCCGGGGGAAATCAGGCTTTATGACAACATTTTTACACAAAAGAACAATAACTTTCATGGCAGTGAGCTTGTTTATCTGGAGAACAGGCGTGATACAGCCAAAAAAATAGTGATCGACAGTAACCAGTTCAATACCAGTAACATCAGACTTTCAGCGGTATTCTCAGAGGCAAGTGCCTCCGGTAGAGACCAGAATGAAATCATTATTACCAACAATGTATTAATGAGCAAAAATGGTGCGAACACTGTCAGTAAGAATGCCTTTCATCTTGCTAATCACAAAAAATTCACGATCAATAATAATATTTCTCTGAGCCGTCGGGCTAACGCATCCATATTGGTTGAGTTACTTAACCAGCCCGGTGTACAAGGCTCTATTGAAGACAATATTGCTGATCCTGCCGCAGATGAGTCCAATCGCTTAATCAATTTACAAGTAGCAAAAAAAACAAGCGAGGAGAATTCCAAAGTTACGGGTCTTCTGGCCATTTCTGACAATGACTATTTCGACGTTAAGCGCGAGGATGAAGAGGGCGCCTATATTGCCTTCACGCGAGGAAAAAAGATTCCTGCCGGAGGTTCTCCATTACCAATCTGCGGCAACTTGAGTCGGGATGCTGCTGCCTTCAAGATCTGTAACGACTTTCTCAGTCACTCGCTGGCAACAGGCGGCGATAAAAACTTCTCTCACGCCTTCGTGGTAAGCAACGCAGAGGAGCTGCTTAACGCCGTTGAGCGATATTACCCTGACGATAGCGGATTCACAGGCAGCATTATTGTCTTACGTGCAGGAACCTACCTGCTACCCAGACAATTAATCACCAATCATAAAGTGGCTTTGGTTGGTGAGAAATCCGGTGACTCTTTTCCCAAGATAAAAGCCAGTAACGAGATCCTCCTGACGTCCCGTGAAAGGTCATCGCTGGTTGATTTGAGGAGCAGTTCTTCACAACCATCCTCCGGTTTTTACAGTGCTCATATCAAGTGGGATACCGGCATTGATGATATTTATCATATACATGAAGCGGTTTCTGAAGACAGCACAATCAGCGGGGTGTCTTATTCGGGCAAGATCAGGATTTTTGATAACTACTTTATGCATCATTTGGACACTAACAACATTCGCCACTTCCTGATGCTGAATAATTTTAACGACGATGCTTACATAGGGCATAATACATTTGATACCACCCGTCTTAAATTTTGTGCGGTTGCTGCCCAATGTGCCGATTGTTCTGAACTCGGTACAAAAATGGAAGTTGTCTCAAACCGTTTTATCAGTGATCAGGCTTCAACGACCTATTCAGTTGCTCACGGCATTGAACTTAAGGGCTACAAACGATTCCAGATTGAAAACAATCGACAGGAAAACAGCAAAGCTGCCGCCAAAATCAGTGTTTTTCTGAAAGATAATACCAGTGGTGTCAATGGTGTAATCCGCAACAATACCGTGAGCACAAGTGCTCCGGGAAATCAGCGGATGATAAGAATCGAGTCCTACATGCTTGAAGGGCTCCCACGTGTCACCGGATCGCTGATTGTGACGCAAAACAGCGGTTATGTACTCTTTGACCCGGACAATCTGATGGCTGGATTGACCGTCGAAGCTACGACTGCCAGGGCATCATCCACTACTCAACCCGTGGTGTCGCCTTCGCAGGTCGTCCAGACATCCGCCCCGGGAATGTCTGCACCAGCACATCGGGATATTACCAATAGCACAACACCCTTAACGACCCGGGCAATGTCGCCAAGCTATTCCGTTACTCCAACAGGTTCTTCTGAGGCAATCTGTGATCGCATGCAATCAGCTGCAGAGGTCACGGCCAGTGAAATTGACGCCTGCAAAGCCTTTCTTAACAATAACAAAGCATCGGGTGGTCACTCTTTTTCCCTGGCGGTTGTCGTCAGTAATGCCAGGGAACTGGATGAAGCCGTTACCGGTAAGTTCCCGGAAGGCAATCCGGATGCCAGCAGACTGGTTGTATTAAAAAGCGGAACCTATCCACTCACCCGGTTCTTGGATATTACGCGCAAGGTGGCTCTGGTTGGAGTCCTTAAAGACGGTGAATATCCTACTATCAAAACCACTAAGGACTGGGGATACCGTTTGTTGGCTTATCTTCGCCAGGATCCAGAGGTAGCTGAAACCGGCTTTTTCAGTCACCATATTCACTGGGACATCTCTAGCACTCCAATATACTCATTTTTTTATGGGTTAATAAAAAAACGAGCTATCTACAGTAATTCCTATCAAGGGGATATCCGAATTTATGAAAACAAATTCTCGGAAGCAAGATTGAGTTATATCAACTCTTATATCGAGTTAGTGGATGCTATTGGTGGTACGTTTATAGAAGACAACAGGTTTGATACCGCTTATTTAACCGAGTGTACTATTATCGCCAATTGTCAAAGTAAAGTCTGTCAGGCTGCAGAACCTCCGCTTGACGTTAGTAATAACCATTTCTACATCGAAACCTCCCCATCCCCAGACGCCTTGGAATTCCTAAAGAGCTATAGAAAAGAACCGCCGAAATCGATGTGCGTTTTAGGTTATATGCGCTTCCGGATCGCTGGTAACCAGCAGAAAACCAAAGATGCAACAGGTAGCATTCTTTTAAGAGATCATTACGACGTTAAACGCTTGCATGGCTACGTGTTGAATAACATTGCTCATAAAGATGCTCCTGAGCTTCAGCGCAAAATTATCTTCCAGTCTTCCCACTTTGCCGATCATTATCTGAGGGTTACCGGAAAACTTCATGTTTTAGGAAATGATTATTACACCTTTGATGAATCCGGACTTGCCCCGAGTTTTATTGATTACATCCCAGGTAAACAGGTTATTGCGCCTTCACAGACAATTTCAGCGTCATCGACGGTAAAAGCGGCCTCATCAGTCAGTGTGTCTCCTGATGCCATTACGCCAACCGGTTCACTGATAGCTGCCACCGCCTCTGTTCGCCCGCTGCCTGCAAAAACGGAACCCTGTAACGATATCCGGGATCATCCAACCGCATTTGAAATTTGTAAGGCATTTCTGCAAGACGAACTGGCCTCGGGGCCGACTGCCAATAAGCCTGCCTTTTCTCACGCCATTGTGGTTAGCACTACTCCGGAATTGATCGACGCCATCAATAAAACGACCGGTGATGATGGCAGACCTGTTAGCGGTAGAATTATTCTATTGGAGCCGGATACCTATGAACTGTCAAAAGCTCTGAGTGCCAACCACCGGGTTGCCATGGTCGCCTTAAAAAGTGAAGACGGCCGATTGCCTGTTATCACAGCGGCACGCGACTTCAGTGGCAGCGAAGGTCCCGATCGTTCACTGCTTTACCTTAAGGCTGTTTCTGATCCTCTGGATACCGGCTTTTACAGTTGGAACCTGGAGTGGAGAACCAGTCGGCCCGATACCTGGGAACTCGATTCTAAATTTCAATCCCACATCTTCGCAGAAGGTTACAACGGAGATATACGGATTTACCAGAATCGCTTCAGTGACCGGCACGACAGGATGGCCTGGCCTTGGCACGCTGTATTGCTGGACGATAATACGGGTTATGGGTACTACATTGGTCACAATGTATTTTATACGACAGTGTTGTCTAGTATGATTGAATCCACTGCCAGGCTAAACTCCCTGGCAGCTATCGAGGTTGACGCAAATGAGTTCAGAAATTCCTATGGATTTGATGAGAGGCCAGATGCTATTAAACTAGCTGATTACCAACAGCTGAAAATTCACAATAACATACAAAAATACAGCAGTGCTGCAGTTGCGATAAAAGTTAGATATGAAAATAACCAGCGCATTCGAAGTGCCGTCATAAGAAACAACAGAGCACATGCAGACGCATCGCAAGAAGAAAGAATCATTCAGCTACAAGTCCACAAGAAATCATTTGATGAAAAGCCCAACTTATCGGGTTACGTAAAAGTAACCGGAAACGACTACTATAAATTGAAGATTCTGGATTTTGACGAGAAGAATTATCGCTACACCCCTCTGGAGGAAGCTACTGAAAGGTCGGCACGCTCCAAGTCCACTGTAACGCCCTCTTTGCCAGCAGCGACCGTTGCAATGAACGGCTACGGAACTTCAGAGCCAAGTCCGGGCGGAAAGATCCGTTCAGCGCCATCGTCTATCGTGCCGACCCGGATTCAGACCACTGTCGTATCATCCGTCACATCAGGATCGGCACCGTCATCTCTACCACCACCCAGTAGCCCATGTGATCAGCTGACCGATTCAGACAAAGCTCAGCTCTGCCAGCAACTTCTGAACGAGCTTGAGGAAATGAATATAAGGACTACGTTTTCTGAAGTGGTGATTGTAAAAAATACTTGGGAACTGCTTCACGAAGTAGACATGACGTCGGAGTCTGGCAAGGTTATTTTACTTCAGGCAGGCAGCTATGAACTGTACGAGCAGCTTCGTGTGGTTCGGCCTGTGGCACTGGTCGGTATTGGCAATACGGTTATTAAGCAAGCCGTTGATTATCCTGCCGAGGCAGAATCGCTGGTTCTGCTCGATTATGCCAGTACGGGTTTGGGTTTCTTCAGCAAAGGCATAACCTGGGATATTTCCGCTTCAGACAGTATCCGGAGCAACCCCATCAGCACGGCAATCAAGGCCGTCCACTATCGTGGAAAACTCGTGATGAGCGGTGATGAGTTTCAATATAACGCCATCAGGGAAAACGAAAAAGCGCCTTCCCATTATATTGAGGTACGGGACTCATCAGGTGATGTGATAATTACTGGCAGTACGTTTTTTTCCGGAGGTCTGACAAAGGCCGCCATTTATGCCGATTGTAAAAATTGCCTGGAAGAAGTCCAGAAGATGGATATTTCCGGTAACCGCTTTACAGACTCAAATTCTGGCGAGTCTGCACCGGCTGCTATTGATGTCCGTCACTACAGAATCCTGAAAGTTCGTAAGAATGTTCAGGAGACCGAGTCTGTTTCGGTGAACATCAGTGTTGTACTGCCAAATAATAATGACGATATCTATGCTTTTGTCGCTGACAACATTGCCATGGGTTCAGCTATTGACGAGAAGAAAACCATTGATGTCACGGTTGCCAGACTGGCTAAAGAGCCTGCCAGAATTGATGGCCTGGTTCAGGTGTACAGTAACCGTTGCTTCTCCGTTAACCTCGATGAAATACCTTCTGATATTCTTGAGTTTGCAGAGGGTAACTGTAGCGCTTTGCCCAATATTCAGGCCTTGAGAGGGTCTCCGACACCTTCACACAATGGTCTGAGCACGGGCCAATGGGTCGGCATAGGGTTCGCTGTCGGTGCAGCTGCTGTATACGGCGGGTGTGGTCTCTATGGTCTTACCAATCTGCCTGGACATGGGAGAGCCTGGTCGTTCTTTATCTTACCCAAAACCCTTGCACTGGCTGCCACTGCAAAAGTGCTTGCATGGTGTAACCAACGCAAATGGGGCAGTTTAAGTGAGGATGATGCAGTCAGTTTTTCGCCATCCGAAGGCGTAGAAATGAAAACAGGTTTGACGAAAGATCCTGAAATGAATTTGGGCGAAAGCGAAGGTGATCAATTCCCTTTGATTGAAAATCCGATAATGGAACCTGAGCTGTAAGTTTGATTGAGAGGGTTTTAAAAGCCCTCTCAATCAAACGTAAAGGTTCAGTGGGACTCATTTTTGGCGTAATGCTCAATATGTTTTGTGAACTTATCATGCCGATCCAGAAACGAATCATAAGCATGTTTGGCTGGAAGCGTGATGACTTTGCCGGTATGGGACAAACCGCTGATAAACTTTCCGGCAAGCGTCACCGGGTCTTTGCTGACCTTATAATGGGTTACCTTCTCGTGGGCGCTGGCCAGATTTTCTCTGGGAATGTCTGATAAAGCTGCACGACTCAGCTCCGCACTTGAGAAGCAAACCGCTTCGACTGGAGGCACCATGGAGAGTGCTGCATAGCTTGCTTCGGCTCCTCCTTTGGAATGGCCATTGAGTTTCAGAGAAAAAGGCTCGCCTTCAGGCGTTGCAGGCAGATTTTTCATAAGACTGGCGGTCAGGGCTTTGGCTTGTTTATAGCTGTCAGGGATGCCTTTTCCCGTGAGATTCTTGAGATTGGCTTGCCATTGCTTGCCTGAAAACTGCATGTTTTTTCTCGAACGTTCGATTAGCCCTCCTGCTGCCAGTCCCGATGTCGTGCCGCCAAACACCAGACGGACTTCCTTACGTTCAGGATTGGTAAGAACGTAAGCCGTGAGTCCTGTTTTCTTGTCATACAGGAATCCGGGTTCCTTGGTGCTGAGGGTCACTCCTGTCTCATCGGAAATCAGTTTTGCGATATCCTCAGAAGGTTGCCATTGAGCGGCAAAATCCTCTTTCTCTGGTTTGTGAATATCTCCGGCTTCGCTGATTTTCTCAAGCGATCGGTGGTAGGGATAAGCGGCCAACTGAGCATCAATGGCCATAGATCTGAGAACTCTGGGTTCTGTGGGCGGTTTACTGTTCATGGCCAGTTTTTTGATTTCCCGCTGCTCGAGTTTCACAGGGGCATCGTTTTTAAGAGTGGCTTTTTGGGGGGAATATTTGCCCATGGACTTGGAAATTTTGACTTTCCACCGGCCAAACACACCTGTTTTCTGAGACTTATCGAACTGTTTTTCAGAAATAGGCTTGAATTGAGTCGCTTGTGTATCGAGTCTGGATCTATCCATGATGATCTGATTCTTATGCCTGTTGTGAAACTTTTCAACTCAGCTCTCAAAGCAGAGTGTCTTTCCTCAGTATAGGGGGCGTATTCAAAGTCTGGTAACACTGCTTTTTCTCGGCGGGTCAGTCAAGTATTCGGTACAGGTGCCAGCTTTGAACCCAGCCTTCCGGATTGGAGGCGTAGAAGCCACCAATATCAGGATTGACGAGTGTTATCCGGGAAGGGTGGAGGACAGGAATCAGTGGTAATTCTCTGGCCAGAATAGCTTCGGCATTCTGATAGTTCGGTAAACGGGCTACAGTGGTTTTCTTGCTTGCAGCCAGGGAAAGTTCCCTGAGATAGGCTGGATCCCTGAAGGGGCCAAAGAATTGACTTTCGGTTAGAGGAATCAGGAACGCCGTGGCATCATTGTAGTCAGCTAACCACTCAAACCATGCCAGCTCGTAGTCTCCTTTGGATATATGCTCGAGGTAACTACCCCATTCCTCACTCTTACTGCTCAGGGATGTGCCCAGAGTGCTGTTAATCTGGTGGCAGATCTCTGGCAGAATATCCAGAGAATCGTACCTTGGGCTTGATAATACAGTTAGTTTTATATCACTCCCTTTAATGCCTGATTCAGCCAGTAACTTGATGGCCTGTTCCCTGCGATCCGGATTATCGAGCAGTCTTTTGCAGTTAGCCGGGTCCGGGTTGAAGCCCCGGGTATGGGGAGGCACAAAACTGCACGCTGGTGTGGTATGACTGTGGGGGTATATCTTCTTGACCAGCGCATTCCTGTCAATAGCCATCGATAGAGCCTGCCTTGCTTTTAAATTATGCAGGACCGTTACCTTCGGGCTGACCATCAGGCTGGCGGTGGCAAGAACCTGATCTTCAAACACAGACACAGGGTGCTTTTTCTTCAATTCCTGAATATGCAGCGCTGGCAATTGAGCCGTTACATCCAGTACGTGATTCTCAAATTGTTCTATTTGACGATGGACGGATGGAATAATCTGGTAATTGACCCGTTGCAGGTCAGTATCCAGATGACGGAAATAATGGGGGTTGCTGCTTAATTCTATACGGGTTTCAGGGATCACTTGACGAATTTTGAAGGGACCGTTGGTGACCGGAATGGTTGAGGTATCGCCCTTGAGATTACTCTTATGGACAGGCAGAAAGCTGGGAAAGGTCATCAGGTCCAGAAAATAAGGAGTGGGCTGATCCAGTTCGATAATGACTTTATCGTCGTATGCCTTCACCGCCAGGGCATCAAGATCGCCATTCAGAGCCTGCTCGGCTCCTTTTATTTTAGCGACTTTCAAGTACCAGCGGTAGGTGGCTCGACGTTCAGGATCGGCCAGTGCCCTGAAGCTGCGGGCAAAGTCTTCAGCCGTGAGGGCACTGCCATCTGACCATTTCAGATTTTTTCTGATGATAAAGGTATATCGGGTGCCGTCAGGGGCGCGTTCAACATCGCTGGCCACTCCGGGCACGGGTTCACCGTTTTTGTTCTGCACCATTAACCCTTCAAAAACATCCTTGAGCACCTGGGCGTTGGGTGAGCCGCCAAAATAGTGGGGGTGCAGGGATTTTGGGTTGGCCAGCAGACCCCTCTCAAGGGGCAAAGAGAAAACCTGCATGGAAGCAGTGAAGGCCAACAGGAAGCAGGGCAGGGCAAGGAGAGTTCTACGCAGCCAGCCACGAACCCTGAATGTAAGGGGCTTGAATATAAAGGACATTTAGGAGGTCAGATCAAAAAACTACACGAATCTTCTGTATAGCTTATTCATAAAGCTTCTGCCGAAAAAAGTCAGTAAGATGCGTCTGGTTTTCCATGGTAAAGGCTTTTTTGATGGCTAGCAGCCTGTCGGACTTAAGCGTCCGTAGTGAGGATTGCAAGAAATTGAGGATAAAAATCTCTGTTTCTGAGGAGAATAGCGAGCTATTTGACGAAGAAACAGGGATTTTTAGACCAATTTATTGCAACCGCAGTAGGACAGTCTTAAGTCCGACAGGCTGCTAGGCTCAACCACTGGGCAGACTTCTATATTGATCTATCCTTCCTCTCTGGAAATCAGAAGGCAAGGATAAAATTATTAAACACTTCCGTTTTGCAATACTGCTGTTATTGTCGTTGTCTGTCATCTGCCTGGCCAAACCGTTGAACGGGGGTTTTATTGTCGAGCTTGATAGACCTGACAGTTACGAGATGGAAACGCCTCCCATTGAGTCGACCTCCTTGCAATGGCCTTACGTCAGGAATCTGCTGGTTGCTTATGAACTGATCCTGACACCCAAAGACAAGCCTCTAAGCGCCATCCCCTATTCTCTAGAAGCAGCTATCGCCGTTGGCTGGCTTTTAAAAAGCTCTTGGAACCGGGATTCACCTCTGTTTAACCCGATTGAACAACAAGAAGTGTCTCAAAATCACCCGTTTGCGGTCAGCATTACGGTGCCAGGTTCTGAACAGGACCAACCACAGGGGCAACCTCCAGAATCATCCGGCCACCAGGCAATACAGTTCACTACCCAACCTTTGGGCTATTTAACCCATTTGCTCTACTCTGACTCTGGCAAAGGTAACGAAGAGCCACAACAACACTCACATACTTTGGGCTTAAATTGTTTCGTCCACCCCTGTAATGGCGTTTGTCGATTTAGACAATCTTCCGGTTCAACCGATGGTAAAGTGCAGAATTGTGAAGAAAGTTCTACAGACAAAACGGGTAAAACATCCGAAAAAAGCTTCTCCCACCATTTGGCAAGGAGACATTGTTATCGATGTAACTCTCTGGACGGGGTCGCCTCAGCCTCAATAGCTACAGTGACAGACGCTATAAACACTACTGCCGGGCGATTAGCCTGCAATGTGATAGTCTTCGAAAAGGATGGTCATCTGCGACAATGCGGGAAGGTCTGTAAAAACGAAAAAAGACTATCGTGTCACAAAAGCAAATGCCATACCGGGGAAAAAACCTGTGACGTGATGGTGATCGGGGAGGATAACCAGTCGCAGCCATGTGGAACCTTCTTCAAGAATGCCGGAGCCCTGTCGGTTCACAAAGCCAGAGTCCATGGCAATCAACGAATCTGTAAATTGACCATACTCGGGAAGGGTGGCCAGCTGCGGCCTTGCGAGAAAGTCTTCAAGAACAATCGATCTTTTGCGACGCACAAATACAAATTCCACACCGGGCAAAAAACCTGTGACTTGATGGTGACCGGGGAGGGTAGCCAGCAGCGGCCATGTGGGGCAGTCTGCAAGAATGCCCAAGACCTGATGATCCACAAAAGAAATGGACACACCAAGCAAGCAAGCTGTGACCTGATTGTGGTCTCGGAAGATGGCCAGAAGCGGTCATGCGCGTTTGTCGGCAAGAATCCTCAGGCTCTGAGGTCTCACAGAAGCAAAATCCACAGTGGAAAACGAACCTGTGACGTAACCGTGATCGGTGAGAATGGCCAGCAGCAATCATGTGCAAAGGTCTGCAGGAATGCTGGAGCCCTGACGGATCACAAGAGAATTGACCACAGCGGGCAACAAACCTGTTACTACACAGTGGTCGGAGAGGGTGGTCAGCGTTGGCCATGCGGAAAGATCTGCAAGAATACAAAAGCCCTGTTGGACCACAAAAGGGCACATCGAAAACACAAGACTGTTGATATGAACCAGCACGTCGACCAGGGTTCCCAAAAAAGTAAAGTGAAGAAATAACGATCAAAAGTGATTGAGTTTTCACTGCTACTTTGTTTGGTTTTTGGCTCGCTGAACAAAAAAGTGTTTTCCTGAAATCAAGGTCAAGATACCGCCAAGTATCATCAGTGAAGACAGAACAAGTCTCATAGATAAGGTCTCGTTGGTAAACAACACACCTCCTATTGCGGCAATAACAGGAACGAGCAATTGCACGACAGCCGATTGTGTGCCAGAAAGCCCCGCCAGCGCGATATACCAGATCATGTAACCAATCCCCGATGTGACGCCACCAGATACCACTGCCAATATGACACCTTCGGTGGACAAGCGGCTGTCCTGAATGGATACAAGCCCCAAAATCAATACAAATGGTAGCGTACGAACAAAATTATAAGTGGTGTCTCCCAGCGGATTTTGTGAGCCCCTGCCAGCAAGCGTATAGAAGCCCCAGGCTACGCCGGAGACAGTCATCAGGATAAATCCCGTCAGTGACGGCGTGGACAAACCGGGTATTACCAGATAAACAAAACCCAGAAATGCAATAAAAGCACCCAACCACTCAACAGGTAAAAGTTTTTTTCCTGTAACAAGCTCAGCAACAATAATCGTAATTTGTACCGAAGCGAACAAGATTAATGCCCCTGTTCCCGTATTCAGAGAGAGGTAGGCAAAAGAAAAAGCGATGGCGTAAAGAAATAACATGAAGGAAGCTTTCCAGCTCCCTTTTGATGTTGAAACGCAATTGAATCGGGATAACTTGAGTATCAGCAGCAATACCAAAACGCCGCTAAGTAATCGAATCCACGTAAAGCTAACGGCGTCAATCTCGTTATCACCCAAAGCCAATCTGCACAGAATGGAATTTCCCGCGAATGCTATGAGGGCCAGGCTCGTTAACCAAATGGTTTTCATTTCAAGAGGTAATTGCAGCGAAAGGTAATTCTACGACCAGCATTCGGAAAGAATGCTGGCTGGGATGACGAGAAAGATCAACTGAGTGCTGCTTCCATTCGATCCAGGGCTTTTTCCAGGGCTTCATCACTGGTGGCGTAGGATAGACGCATACAGCCTTCCATGCCAAAGGCTGAGCCCGGTACCAGGGCAACGCCTTTTTCCAGGAGCATCTCTGCCAGTTGGGTGTCTTTTTCAAAGCCCAGCTTCTGCATGGCTTCGCTGAAATCAGGGAAGGTATAGAAAGTACCGTCGCTTTCAATGGTGGTAACACCAGGCAGCTTCTTCAGACGACCTACGACATAGTCATGACGCTTTTTGAAAGAGACTAGCATCTCTTTTACACACTCCTGTGAACCGGCCAGAGCTTCAGTCGCCGCAGCCTGGGCAACAGAGCAGGGGTTGGAGGTACTCTGTGACTGAATCTTTTTCATGTTTTTGATCAGCCAGGCGGGTCCACCGGCATAACCAATACGCCATCCGGTCATGGAGTAAGCCTTGGATACACCGTTCAGAACAATTGTTCTGTCGTACAGTTCCGGGCAGGCCATCAGGATGTTGCAGAAAGGCTCATCACTCCAGAGGATGTGCTCGTACATATCATCAGTAGCCACCATAACATGGGGGTGTTTCAGCAGAACAGCGGCCAGACCTTCCAGCTCTTTGCGGGTGTAGGCTGTACCGGACGGGTTGGAGGGGCTGTTCAGAACTACCAGCCTGGTTTTTGTTGTAATGGCCGATTCCAGAAGTTCCGGAGTCAGTTTGAAACGGTTCTCAAGGTTGCCCTTGACGATCACCGGGACACCTTCAGCAATAGTGACCATATCCGGGTAGGAAACCCAGTAAGGGGCAGGAATAACGACCTCATCACCCTTATTGATCAGTGCCAGACAGAGATTGAAGAAGCTCTGTTTACCACCGGAGGAAACCAGAATCTGGTCTGGCGCATATTCGTGACCATTGTCGCGCCTGAACTTATCGATAATGGCCTGTTTCAGTTCTACAGTACCGTCAACGGCAGTGTACTTGGTTTTTCCTTCGTTAATGGCCCTGATCGCAGCAGCCTTGATGTGATCAGGGGTATCGAAGTCGGGTTCACCGGCACCCAGGCCAATAATGTCGTGTCCGGCGGCGCGAAGTTCAGCGGCTCGGGCAGTGACTGCCATGGTAGGTGATGGTTTGACCATCTGAACGCGGTGGGAAGGTTGACCAGTCACGATGTTCCTCGTTAATCGTTTTTCAAACCCGTATAAAGTCAGACAATCTGGCGCAATGCTCAGCCAGTGTCCTGACTGATACTGATTCCGGTGCGAATCTTATAAGGTTGACAAGCTGACTTGTCAGGGAATCACGCATCAGCAATGCGCATCATACACAAGCCCTCTTCACTGCGCCATCTGAAAACGGAAGTCTGGTTACATTTTTGCGACACACCGATGGTGGCTGCTTTTCCTGATTAAGCGCAGTGTTCTCTGGCTGCATTTCCTGTCCTGGGCTGTTTATAATCAACAAATAATTTAAGCGCTTCTGCCAGTGGATACGTATGGGAAAGACATTCAAGGTATCATCAAAATTTCAGCCTTCCGGAGATCAGCCTGAAGCCATTGAAAAGCTGCTGTCCGGCATTCATTCGGGACTGGCCTGCCAGACATTGCTGGGGGTGACCGGTTCAGGGAAAACCTTCACCATTGCCAATGTCATTGAAAAGCTGCAAAGACCCGCTATTGTTATGGCCCATAACAAGACTTTGGCTGCCCAGCTGTATGGCGAGTTCAAGGAGTTTTTCCCTGGCAATGCGGTTGAGTATTTTGTTTCCTACTACGATTATTACCAGCCTGAAGCATACGTGCCCAGTTCGGACACCTTTATCGAGAAAGATGCCTCGGTCAATGAGCACATTGAGCAGATGAGACTTTCGGCCACTAAAGCGTTGATGGAAAGGGAAGATGCCATTATTGTTGCGACGGTTTCAGCGATTTACGGTCTGGGTGATCCCAAATCTTACCTGAAGATGATGTTGCATATTTCCCGGGGTGAAATGATTGACCAGCGGGAGGTTTTGCGCAGGTTGGCCGAGCTGCAATATACCCGCAACGATACAGAATTGAAAAGGGCTACTTATCGTGTTCGTGGTGATGTCATTGATATCTTCCCGGCAGAATCTGAAAAAGAAGCCATCAGGCTGGAGCTGTTTGATGAAGAGGTGGAGGAAATCAGTGAATTTGATCCTCTGACCGGCGAAGTGCTCAGAAAACTGCCCCGGGTGACTATTTACCCCAAGACTCACTATGTCACACCTCGTCAGACCATCATTGAAGCCACAGAAGCTATCAAAGACGAAATGGTTGAACGTCTGGAAGTGCTCAGAAATAACAATAAGCTGGTGGAAGCACAGCGTCTGGAGCAGAGGGTCAAGTACGATGTGGAAATGATGCTGGAGCTGGGCTACTGCACGGGTATCGAAAACTATTCCCGCTATCTCTCAGGCACTCAACCCGGCGAAGCACCACCGACACTGTTTGATTATATTCCTGACAATGCCTTGTGTGTGATTGACGAATCACACGTCACGGTGCCCCAGGTGGGTGGGATGTACAAAGGCGACCGTTCTCGTAAGGAGACCCTTGTGGAGTATGGCTTCAGACTGCCTTCTGCGCTGGATAACCGGCCCCTGAAGTTTGAAGAGTGGGAAGGACGACGCCCGCAAACTATTTTTGTTTCCGCGACTCCCGGTCCTTATGAAGCAGAACATCAGGGACAGATAGTGGATCAGGTGGTTCGACCCACCGGGCTGGTTGATCCGGAGATTGAAGTTCGTCCTGCCACGACCCAGGTGGATGATCTGTTGACTGAGCTTAATAAAACCGTGGCTAAAGGCGACAGGGTTCTGGTAACGACCCTGACCAAGCGCATGGCGGAAGATTTAACCGATTATCTCCATGAAAACGGTGTTCGCTGTCGCTATTTGCATTCTGGTATCGATACAGTAGAGCGGGTTGAGATCATTCGTGATCTGCGGATCGGGACGTTTGACGTGCTGGTAGGCATTAACCTGTTGAGAGAAGGTCTCGATATGCCGGAAGTTTCGTTGGTGGCTATTCTTGATGCCGACAAGGAAGGTTTCCTGCGTTCTGATCGCTCTCTGATTCAGACCATTGGTCGTGCAGCCCGTAATATTAATGGTAAGGCTATTCTCTACGCCGACAAAATCACGGGCTCAATGCAGCGGGCGATTGATGAAACCGAACGTCGCCGAAAAAAACAGCTTGCCTACAACGAAGAGCACGGGATTACCCCGAAGAGTGTCCATAAATCGGTTGCGGATATTCTTGAAGGCGCAGTCATTCCCGGCAAGAAGAAAGGGCAGCCCAGTCGCAAGGTTGCTGAGCCGAAAGCGGACTATCACCATGAGATGTCGGCTCAGGAACTGGCTAAAGAGATCAGTAAGCTGGAAAACAAGATGATGGAACATGCCCGCAATCTGGAGTTTGAAGAAGCGGCAGCTGTCCGTGATCAGGTGGCCAGGCTCAGGGATCGGGTATTGAAATGATTTGACTCTCTTCCTAAGCCAGCCCAGCAGCGATTGTCTGTGGGGATCAGCGTTCTGACGCACCGGTATTAAGCCCGGTGCGACGGGTATTAATGGATAAAATTGTGAGAAAAAGCCTCAGCCATATCCATTGTAACGAGCAGTTGACCATTGTGGTTTGAAACAGTTTGTAATTCAGCTCTGACCGTCTCACCACCATTATCTATAAATACTTCTTTTACCGGGAAGTTGGGGGTATCAAAGCTGGCCAGCTGAATATTACCAACATATACATTGAATCGTTTAGTAGCGCCACTGACAGACCAGCTTAAATGAGCTTTACCGTGAATGGCACTTGCACCTCTGTTGATTGGGATGATGCTGTTGGTACTTTTTTTCTGATTTGAAAATGCAGTCTGAGTTATCTGGAAATAGTGTGGCTGATTGAAAAGTGTCAAGGTTACATATTGCCCCTTGTCAGCACCCATCAAAGAAATCTTGATTTCATTACTTCCACTTTTAATGTCAGAGCTGATAGTCAATAGACCAGCCCCGGCATAAAAATCATGACGAGTCAGGCTCTGTGGTCTATTGATTACAGAAATGATCTTACTATTGTGTGAGTGACTTTTTATTTGTTTAAAGCTCTTTAGTTTTCCATTAACCGATTTGCTTTCCGTCACTGTGGTAGTGGTGCTCTGAAAGATAGTAGCCTTGACTAAAAAACCACTTGCTTGAGCTTTTCTTTTCTCTTCCTCAATGTCAAATGCTTGTGCTTTAATAGCACCGATGCTTGAAGAAAAAACAAAAAGAAATAAGAAGGCGGTTTTTAAACGAAGTTTTTTATTAATTAGTAACATGTTTCTCTCCTAAATCAGTTAATTGATACGAAAATATATCCTTCTGGATAAAAATTAATTTTTCTGAAGGGATGATTAGTTCACCTACATAATACTTTGACTTGAAAAATGAGAAATAGTTCAAAAGTACCAGGTCAGGGAATGATGCGAAGGGACGCCTCAAAAAAATTGCCGACTGCCTGCTGGCGGTAAAAGGGCAAAAAAATGAACGTTTTTTGCACAGAAATCTGGACTGATTTTCAGCTATATCCATGCTCTGTTTTGTACATATTTTAACCAAGCTGATATTCAGCTAAGCGCCTGATTTTCTTTTAGATTAATCGGGAATCGGGGGTTGCATTTTTCAGCAGCGTTGATACTATACGCAGCAACTTCAGGCGGTTAGCTCAGCTGGTTAGAGCGTTACGTTGACATCGTAAAGGTCGCTGGTTCGACTCCAGTACCGCCTACCATATAAGTGATTGATCTCACCAACGAAAAGCCCATTTTTTACAGTGGGCTTTTTTTGCGTCGTAAAAAAACGATCAAATCTCCAAACCTTCCAAGCTCAGTTCAGCTTCTACAGACTCGTATCTGATCTCGTGTCCTTCCTGGTATTCCGTCGTCATTTTTCCAGTTGAGTGGCCCATGTACATCTGAACATAGCTACTTTCAGGTCCCTGTTTTTCTGCCGGTCCGACTCGGAAACCTGGAGAACGCCATGAACGAAGAAGTCCAATATCTTCATGCTCACCACGGGAGTTGGAAAACACGATTGGTGTTACAACTCCGATTAAATGGTTACGGCTATTCAATAACGACAAAAAATACCAGGGACCAAGGAACTGAAAGAGTTAACGCAAGTCAAACAAGCACAATCAGCCGATCAGGAATAAATATTATGAACAGAATCACAAGCTCTTCTAGCCAATATTACCAGCCCGCTACTGAATACATGCAAGAGGACGAATGTACTATTTGTAAATTCTGTTTTGCAGGAAAAAAAGTATCGGTTACCAAATGCAACCATTATTTTCATACATCTTGTCTGGAAACCTGGCTACAGCGTGGAGATCAATGTCCTTTGTGTAGAACTCCCCTCAAAGATAGGACAATCCAGCAAGAGGACTCACCTGTTGATGCCTTGATGGCAGCTTATAGCTTCACACCTATCCAGCATCCGGAGGACCCTGACACTGATCACTCGCAAGCGCTAAATGTGTTGATTGGAGCTGATAACTTTAGATTTAACAGGCACCCGGAGGACCCTGACCTTAATCGCTCGGAAGGGCTAAATATGTTGATTGAAATTGGCCGCAGCCTGGGGAATGGCGGTAGAACGCAGGCCAGCGGACTTTAAGCTTTGAGATAAGAGCTTGCTCCTGTTGTTGTATCTTCTACTCATATATACTTTGTGTCGAAAAATGATGACTAGTTCAAAAGTACCAGTTCAGAGAGTGTTGATGCCAAGGGACGTCTCAAAGAATTGCCAACGAGATTATAAATGAGTTGGTCAGATAGTCTGGAGTGACATAAGTTCAGAGTTCAGTGAGTTTTTGAATACATCGAAAAACATTTATTTTCCAATGAACTTTAAAGAGAAGTAATGCTCTGATGTTATAAATTGAATTTGAATTATCAGGTATATAATGTGGACAGAATACCGACAAATTGTTTAAGACAAGAAATTTTATCATTGATAACCTGTCAAGAGCTGCTGAATTTATGTTGAAAAATGGGATTCAAAACAAGGATCTTTTTGATAATAATGTCGTGTATTTTTTCAATCAGGGAGTTTTGAAATTCATAGACTTTAACAGTGCATGTTTTGACATTCCTGCCGAGAAAAATGAAATCATGAAAAATATCGGATTAATTGTTCTTTATTGTAAATTGAAAGAATCTCATGAGTGCAAAGAGAGTGTTACTTATAAATGCAAAGCCTGCTATCAGGTTGATGACAAGCTTAAAGATAAAGTTGAACTTGATAAAATCATAGATGAAACAATGCGGGGAAGCGGTTCTTTAAATACATTGATCAAAAGCTTAATAAAATTTGACCCTGCTTCCCCAATAGACCCTTCACAAGTATACAGCTCACTTGGATTAAAAGAGGCTCTCCCGCAATTGACTCGCACCTGACGACTGGTTCAGGTGCGCACGGCGGCCTCCAGAATATGGGAACGAATTGAGACAAGGTGAAAGTTCAGCACTATCACTCCGACAGCCTCTGACCCTGTTTTTTGTCGTCACTGATATGGAAGATATCAATCTTACCCTGAATAATGAAACCGGTGAGGTTTGGGTGGAAAAAGTTGGTAAAAAACTTCATTGCAAAGTATCAGACAATATGGCTCAGTTTCTAACAATGCTGAGCCTTGCAAAGCGGCCAGCGTGCAATAAGGTTTCTTGAGTTGCTCTGATGTCAGATACCGAAGGAATCCAGGACTGCTTCAATGTCTTTCAGTGTTTAAAAATACACTCTGCCCTGAACTTTTTTATATATTGACGGTCAAAGTTATTGAGTGAGTTTCATTAATTTTTAGAAAGTTCCATTAATTGTTAAAGGGGGAGTTATGTCTGATTCGAGATATTTTATGCGTGCTTGTTCTGCTCTTCTGTCTTTCTTGTTGCTGGTTATTTCGGGGTTGGTTCTGGCGGATGAAGCTGTTCAGGACTATCGCAGTCTGTTGGCGGAATATCATATAGAGATCAACGACGATCTGAGTTACACCCGTATTGTAACCTTTGAGTATCAGGTGTTGACTCCTGCAGGTGCTGAGGAGTTGCAGGAATACCACTACAGTTATTTTTCCGAGAATGAATCCCTGAAGGTTCTGGAAGCTTCGATTACCCATCCGGATGGTAAGGTGTTCCCTGTTGAAAAAGATAATATTTATGAACAGGATCTGGGAGGGCGTGATCAGGAGCGGCGTTCCAGGGAAGTCGTGGTGATTTTCTCCCGGTTGACACCAGGCAGCACCATGAAACTGAAGTTTGAGCATGTGGTGAACAAGGACAGCCCCATGGGCTTTAACATGGTGCTGCAACCCGAATTGGAACTGGAACAAAAGAAATTGGCAGCTACCATTGTGCTGCCTGAAAACAAACCCATGAAATGGGGGAGCAGAGGCAATTTCTCTGTTAAAGAACTTTGGAAAGGCAAGCGTAAAGAGTTGACGGTCAGCCTTGAAAACTTCCCTTATCAGGAGATGGAGCCAAATATGGTCAGCCCGGATGATGTGCTGCCCATGTTTGCGATAACCTCTCTGAAAAGCTGGGAAGAGATCGGCCAGATATACTACGAAAGTAGTCTGAACAGACAGGCTGACAGTGAAGAAATCCGTCAGTTGGCTGAAGAGATCACCCGCGGAGCCAGGCATCCACGGGAGGAGGCAGAACTCATCTATAACTGGGTGGCCCAAAATATTAATTACCTGTCTCTGAGCTACAACCTTGAAGATACGCTGGTCCCTCACCCGGTGGAAGAGATTCTTCTTCATGGTTATGGCGACTGCAAAGATCAGGCTCTGTTGTTGCAGGCATTGTTAAAAGCCCGTGGTATAGAGTCAAAGTCGGCATTGGTCAGCTGGGATAACAGCTATAAGGATTGGCCGGTACCGACTTCCATGCAGTTTAATCATGCGCTGTTATACATTCCTGAAATGAACACCTGGCTCAATCCCGTTTCACCCCTGTCTCCATTCGGATCACTGGATTACAGTCTTTCGGGCAAGCGAGTGGTGCTGGCCAGCCCTGAAGGTGAAACTCAATTTCTTCCCGTCATGCAACCGGATCAGAACCGTTATTGGGTAAAAAACCAGTCGGTGCTGTCCGGGAATGGATTTTTGAGAGGAGAGAGTAAAGTCACCGGGACTGGAACCATCGGAGAAGAGATTCGCGAGCTGCTGGCAGCCAGTGGCAGCGGTGAATGGAAGGCCAGTAATCTGCTGGCGGACACCCTGATCGGCGGTTTTGGCTCTATCTCTCAGGGTGCGTCTGCTTATGATCTGAAAACACAGCCCGCCTATAAGGGTAAATGGCACAGCCCTCACGCTTTTGAACTGGGCAAGGAAGGATTTATCACCACTGCACCAGGGCTGGATTTTCAAGATGTGCTGGCGCTGAGAACCTATCTGGTGGATGGAGAGCGCAAGTACCCGTTTACGGTCGGACCCCGGCATTATCATTGGGAGCACCGAATGAAACTCCCCAAAAATTATAAAGTCACCCGGCTTCCGGAAAATTTGAAGGTGGATAATCAGGCCGGCACTTACAGCAGTCATTACAGGATGGAGGGTAATACTCTGGTTGTGAAGCGGCAGATCGTCATTAAGAAAAACCTCTATCAACCCGGTGAATACCCTGAATTCGAGCGGTTGGCCTACCTGGCTATTAATGATCGCCGTGCCGTCATTGCTTTGAAGCGACGCTGAGCTTCAATCATAAGGTGCTGTCAGGCTGTTGCTCTGGACTGGCATCAATAAATGCATTGAGTTCATTACAGTGCTGGTGGATCCTCTGGATTTTTGGATAATCCCTTAATGGCACGTTAAACCGCAAGGCATTGTAGACCTGAGGTATCAGACAGATGTCGGCCAGGGTAGGGGTGTCTCCGATACAGAAAGGGTCATCCCCCAATTGCTGCTCACAGGCATCAAAACCTGTTTTTATCCAGTGCTGGTACCATTGGTTTTTTTGCTCGTCACTGATTGCAAATTCTGACTTCAGATATTTTAGTGTTCTCAGATTATTCAGAGGATGGATATCGCAGCTGATGATATTGGCCAGACTTCGAATCCGGGCTTTCTGCCAGGCATCACCGGGAATAATGGCTGGTTCCGGACAGGTTTCTTCAAGCCATTCCATGATAGCCATGGACTGAATCAGCCTGTTATTGCCGACTTCCAGTGCCGGTACCAGTCCCTGGGGTTGAATGTTTTTATATTTATCCTTTGTCTGTTCTGACTTCAACAGGTTAACCGGAACCAGTTCGTAATCCACCCCTTTCAGGTTCAGGGCAATCCTGACCCGGTAAGCCGCTGAAGATCGGAAGTAGCTGTATAGCTTCATTGTGTTATCCCTTTGCTGGCAGAAGAGTGGCCGAGACTTCACCAAAGCCTATTCTGGCCGTGCCTTCTTTCTCGCACCAGCCTCTCATGATCACGGTATCTCCGTCCTGCAGGAACCTTCTTTGTTCACCATTGGTCAGGTTTATAGCCTCCTTACCACCCCGGGTCAGCTCCAGCAGTGAGCCTGCTTCCTCTGGCCTGGGGCCTGACTGGGTACCCGTTCCCAGCAAATCGCCGGATTGCAGGTTACAACCATTACTGGCGTGATGAGCCACCATCTGGCCCACACTCCAGTAAGAATGTTTGAAGCTGGATTGAGACAGCTTTTCCATGCTTTGTTGAGAACCTTTCATGGCGGGTGTTTGCAGGAGGACTTCCAGCTGAATGTCCAGAGCGCCCAGACGAGTGTTTTCTTCCGAGCTCAAATAAGGCAGAGGTTGTGGATCATCGGCAGGACGAAGGTAACCGGTTCGATACGGAGCCAGTGCTTCCAGCGTCACAATCCAGGGCGAAATAGTTGAGGCAAAGCTTTTGGCCAGAAACGGTCCCAGGGGCTGGTATTCCCAGGCCTGAATGTCTCGTGCAGACCAATCATTGAGAAGACACAGGCCAAATACATGCTGATCGGTCTTATCCAACGCAATAGGGTCACCCAAAGGGTTGCCCTGACCGATGAAAATGCCCATTTCAAGCTCATAGTCCAGTCGTTTACAGGGACCAAAGGAAGGTTGTTCTGCGTCCGGTGCTTTGGTTTGACCAACCGGACGGTGAAAAGTTTGTCCTGAAACCCCAATGGATGAGGCCCTGCCGTGGTAGCCAATGGGCACCCACTTATAGTTGGGTAGCAGAGGATTGTCGGGTCTGAACAGTGAACCTACGGCTGTAGCGTGATAGATAGAGGAATAGAAATCCGTGTAATCCCGAATCTGGCAGGGCAGGGCGAATTCGGCTTTGTTCATGGTGATCAGACAGGGCTTCAGTTGGCTCTCCAGTTCCGAGCCTGTTCTCAGTGCTCTGGACAGGCTGAGCCTGAGAGCGCTCCAGTATTCAAAGCCCAACTCCATCAGGGGCGTTAAATTTTCCTGGGCACAGGCTGTCAGTGCCACGGCTGCCTTGCCGTCAAATGGCTTCAGTGCGTCCGTTGCCTTCAGGTCCAGAATCTGGTTGCCAATGGCTACGCCACAGCGGAAAGGCTCACTGCCTGTGCGAAAAACAGCAAAAGGCAGATTCTGAATGGTAAAGTCGGCATCCAATTTGTTGGCACAAATTACCCAGCTGGTTAGATTAACGTCATGGGTCTCGTTCATTGAAATCATTGGTCATCCTGAATGCATCAAGAAGCAGGGTACCAGCAACTGCAAACAGCCTATCTGGCACGCGTGATTTTTGTTGTTAATGACTGTCTGACTTAAGGCTTCTGACTGGGATCAAAATGCTTCTTCAGGCCAGACCAGCATTTAAGATAGTCTTTTTGTCGCAGGTTGCTCTCCATGGCAAATTTTGAGGGTACGTAGACATATCGGGATTCAAACATGAACGCCAGAGTGTTTTCATAACGCACGGGCTTCAGCTCCGCTTCGCTGGCTTTCCTGAATACCTCCGCCTCGGGACCGTGGGGTGACATACAGTTATGCAGACTGCTGCCACCGGGTACAAACCCTTTTTCCTTGGCGTCGTAAACACCCTGAATCAGCCCCATAAACTCACTCATAATATTGCGGTGATACCAAGGGGGGCGGAAGGTGTTTTCAGCCACCATCCAGCGGGGAGGGAAGATGACAAAATCCAGGTTGGCTACGCCGGGTGAGTGAGATTGGGAGGTCAGAACCGTAAAGATAGAGGGGTCCGGATGGTCATAGCTCACCGTATTGATGACATTGAAACGGGACAGCTCGTATTTATAGGGTGCCGAAGTTCCCACCCAGGCAACGACATCCAGGGGTGAGTGATCGAGCTCACAGGCATAAAGGTGACCAGCAAATTTAGCGATCAGTTCGAAGTTACCTTCTTCGTCTTCATACCAGGCAACGGGGTATTGGAAATCCCGGTCATTGGCGAAGCCATTGGCGCCTGCCGGGCCGCGTTCCGGCAGTGTCAGAGGGGCTCCATAGTTTTCGCAGAGATAACCACTGGCCTGACTCTCCAGAAGATCCACTCTGAATTTCATACCTCGCGGAATCACGGCGATATCTCCCGGGCTAACCTGTAATCGACCCAGTTCGGTACAGATCATCAGAGCGCCTGACTGTGGCACAATCAGCAGCTCGCCATCGGCATTATAAAAAAAACGCTTTTCCATGCTCTGGTTAGCGGCGTACAGATGAATGGCACTACCGATCTGTGTAATGGCTTTACCATTAGCCGCAAGGGTAGTCAGACCACTGATAAAATCAGTCGGTTGTTTCGGAGCGGGCAGTGGGTCCCAACGAAGCGGACTTGGCACAGGCGGCAGGTCTGTCAGGGGGGCGGTTTCCAGCAGGGGATTGTTCTCCCAGGGCTGGAAGTCTCCCTGAACAACAGAGGGGCGGATTCGATAAGTCCAGGTCCGGCGGTTCTGGTGTTTGGGGGCTGTGAAGGCCGTGGAGGAAAACTGTTCACAATAGAGCCCGTAAGCCACTTTCTGAGGGTTGAAGCAGGCCTTGGGCAGGGCACCGGGTAATGCCTCTGTTTCGTGTTCGTTACCAAAGCCCGTCTGGTATTCAAGATCGTCAGGTAATGTCATCAAACTGAACCTATCGTTTTTCTTATTTCCAAGCCTAATTGCCGGGTAAGGATGAAAGCTGTTTGTCGAGGTCCTGAATTGTTTCCATTTTTAGCCAGTCCTGAGAGTTTGTCCATAAGGATTCTGGATTTTTAATCTCCCGGCGCTGCTGCGACAGTGTTAAATCCGGCTCCTTCAGGGCTCTCTCTTTATCACAAGTCCTGTGAGCTTTTCTCTCCACGGCTTACCTTCATGACGACAGAAGTCGTGTGTGCAACAGGTCAATTAAACAAGGTGTGCAAATAATCCAAAGGGGCATAGAGTTTCTGCCATTGGTTACGGACTGTTTCGGTGAAACTTTCTTCAAGTGAGTAACCATAAACAGCATTGTTTGAAACGCCATTGATCAGAGCGATTGTCAATGCAGGAACCAGGGTAAAAGCGACGTTTTTCAATAAATGGTTTGAGTCCAGGTTTGATTTTTGACTCGACAGAAGAAACATGACGACGGCCCCGACTGTACTTCCGCAATCACCTGAATGCGGGATACTGGTTTCAATTTTTCCTAGAGAGAAGGCCAGAGTATAGAATGCGATAACGGACAAGACTGGGTCAGAGATCCAGAAAGCTACTGCTCCGATGGCTCCGATTGTGGCAACGGCCCTTGTTCCGGCTAATTCTTTGGTTGCGGTCAAAGCTTTTGCTCCTGCTTCCACCTCGACTGCATGAGCATCGTCTGAATTATATGTTGACATATAGATTTTTGACATCACTGAATGTGCCATCAAGTTAGACAGCACATAAGCAAAGATTGCATTAAGAGTAGAGCCTCTGGCGGCCAACCGCTCATAAACTATTGCCCCGACCATCAAGCCTGTGATGGATTTCAAGATGGCATATTCAAGAAGGGTAATTTTTTCAGGCTTGATTGAACGAATGTCACGGTCCCTTAAATCCTTTATGGTCTCAGCTTCGGCTACTGTTCTTGCCATTACCTCATGGGTAAAGTATGCGATTGTTATGGGTATAAAATAAGGGTCGTCAGTCGTGTATGCTCTGAAACCAACGAATCCTGTTCCTACATATCGCAGCGGTTGCCACAGGGGCCGGCGAAGGGACCAGTACGGCGATACGTGTCCGACTAAAGCAACCTCAGTGGAGGTAATAACGGCTGCCAGTTGATTACAAAAAGATGATTTGACCTCTTGTAACTCATTTTGCTGTGTGCCAGACAGGCCAGATCGGCCTGTGAGGGTAGATACCAGCTCGGGTGATCTGCAGATGCCGTACCAGAATCCGTAATTGATCAAAGTGGAAACGGCCAGCCCGGAACTGCTACTGACCAGTTTCAGGCTATCTTCAACTAACGAAGCATTATTGTAATGGCTCAATAAGTTAAATTGTTCTTCTTTCGATAGATCTGAATGAGCGACTGAACCTATAGATAACAAGCACGACAACAGTGCTGATATCTTACACAGTGTTTCCATTGTTCATATCCTTAATTGGGGTAACTGATTTATTGTCAGGAAATGTCAGGCTGAACCTTTTCGTACCGGGAATTAGTACCAAACGAACTTTCTAACTCCCTATTGCGCTGAAGAATTGAGCCTTAATCCTGCGTTGGCGATCGTCGCCATAGCTAAGGCTAAGACTCCTCACGCCGCCTTGTTTTAAGGCTCAAATCTCCATGCTCATCACGGGAGCTAGCAGCCTGTCGGACTTAAGACTGTCCTACTGCGGTTGCAATAAATTGGTCTAAAAATCCCTGTTTCTTCGTCAAATAGCTCGCTATTCTCCTCAGAAACAGAGATTTTTATCCTCAATTTCTTGCAATCCTCGCTACGGACGCTTAAGTCCGACAGGCTGCTAGGAGCCTGACCGAGAATAGCGCAACCAGACCAACAGAAGTTTTCCCAAATCTTAAAATGAGCAAAAAATATCCAATTATTAGTGGGATTTTGCTCATTTTTGCATATTTATGCCTTCTCACAGCCTCTATGCTGCCTTTTTAGCCTCTTTCAAATCTTCAAGACGGATTGACCTCGTGGAAGCCGCTTTTACAAATTTTTTGATATTATGCGCAGTGCATACCAGTGAAAATTCCGCTGAAACTTTTTCTTTGCCGCGGAGACTGAACCCTCGGAAACCAGATTCTTTTATCTGTCCAAATGGTGGCTCCGCAATAACTTTACGACGCTCATATATGGCTTTCGCACCGGCTGTCTCCATTTTCTTATTCATAGCCTGACGTGCTTTTTCAAACTTATCGGTACGGATAACCCTGCCAGCCTCTTTCTTTGAATCACTGCAATTCCGACGATAAGGGCATTCCCTGCATACCGTCTTGTTTGCCCGGTAGCTTTTTCTTTTGCTTTTGCTGGCCGGGTTCGTTACCAGCTTTTCCCCTGCCGGACAGATAAATACATCAGCTTCGGAATCATACGCAAAATCCGCTTTGACAAACTTCCTGTCAGAGCTTTCAAGGTCGTCAGCGGCAGGCTTCTCCGCCTTGTCGGTTGCGATATAGGCATCAATCTCATGTCGCTCGACTGTATGTAAGTTTGACCCTGAAAAGTAACCATTATCCATACTCCACTTATCTACAGCCGCGCCATCAGTGGCTCCTGATAATGCCCTCAGCGCCGGCTCCACTTCCTGTACATCGTTGGCGTGTTGGCTGACATGCTGGCCAACAATGATCTGGTTATCGGAATCAACTGTAATTTGAGCATTGTAGCTGTACTCACAATACCCCTTCTTGCTCATCACGCGGGCATCGTGATCTGCAAAACTGATCTGCTTTTTGTCGTCTATTGGTTTGTCTGGATTTAAAGCTTTTTCACGTTCTTCAAGTGCTTTCTTGGCCTCTTTGATTTTTTTCAGGCGCTCTTCTTTAAACTGGAGGTCTTCAGGAATGCTGTAACCATTGGTTGCTTTGTAGGCGTCATCTTCTTCCTGATCACACTGACTGGCTTTTTTGATCAGCTCATCCACTTCGGCACTGAGTTCTGCCTCTTTCGCTTTGAGCCTCCCGTAGCTCATGGCCTTGTGTTTTGAGCTGTTGGCTTTGAACTTGGAGCCGTCCAGGCTGATATGACCCAGTGATGCCATTTTGAGTTCAATGGCCAGTTTGACTGACTGTTTGAAGCAGTCATGGAAAAACGACAGATTATCCTTACGAAAGTCACCAAGAACCCTGAAATTCGGGCAGTTCATTTGTGAGATATACATGAACGCCAAGTCTTGTCGACACCGTCGCTCAATCTCACGGGAACTGAAAACACCATGGCTGTATGCGTAGATCAGAATAGCGACAATGAGCTTTGGAGGGTATGCGTGCTGACCAAGGTGGTGATATTTTTTTTCGACTTCAGACGTATTAATGTTCTGA
Source organism: Endozoicomonas sp. ALC020 (assembly GCF_049275935.1). Classification (NCBI taxonomy): domain Bacteria; kingdom Pseudomonadati; phylum Pseudomonadota; class Gammaproteobacteria; order Oceanospirillales; family Endozoicomonadaceae; genus Endozoicomonas; species Endozoicomonas sp. ALC020. The sequence continues at coordinate 5,921,002 of NZ_CP184830.1, read as the reverse complement.
AAAATGCTTTCATAAATAAAACAATCATGATCTTTGGGAAGCAAATCGAAAACGTTGGTTGGGAACAGCAGATGCTGATCAAACTCAACAGGACTGTCCTTAAACTTTGGTGGTGGTGACATTTGGCATAATCAGAGTTGGTTTAAGGCTTATCATAACAGATAAGCCTATTCTCGGTCAGGCTCCTAGGAGCCTGACCGAGAATAGCGCCCGTAGCGAGGACGGCAGAAAATTGAGGATGAAAATTCGGTTTTGTAAGGAGAATAGCGAGCTATTTGACGAACAAAAGCGGATTTTCAGACCAATTTGCTGCCGCCGCAGTAGGGCAGTCTATTCTCGGTCAGGCTCCTAGAAAGCACGATTGGTATAACTGCTTTTTTGTGGTTGTTTTTTGCAGTTGTGTATACCTGACCAGTTCACAGAGGAAGCTATCACCAGGCCCCAGCCCTCTGGACTTTGCTGTTTCCACGGGAGTTTATAGTTCAGCAGTGGAATTTTCGCCATTTATTAGATTCATCGAGTGAGTGTATAACCCCGTATTCTTAGAGGTCGCTGCAAAGCTTGAGGTTTCTCCATTTTTAGCCAGTCCTGAGAGTTTATACCAATCGAGCTTTCTAACTCCCTGTTGCGCTGAAGATTTGAGCCTAAATCCTGCGTTGGCGATCGTCGCCTTGTCTTAAGGCTGAAATCTCCATGCTCATCATGGGAGTTAGAAAGCACGATGGGTATTATTCGTACAGATGACCAATTTTTCCTCTCCCGGAGATATTGCGGCAATGTTAATATCTCTCAGAATCTGATTGACCGAATAGACAACGTTTGAGAACTGACTTGCCAAATACCCAGCCTGTACGCAAAGGCTTTCTTCTTAGCCGACATAGCCAGGACCGCAGAGGACAGACGGAAGTTGTTTTGTGGGTTGTCACTGATGATGGTCCTGCAAAGCTGGTGGTTGAAGGGGAGCGTCCCGTCTGTTTTGTTGTTTCCTCGAGGTTTGAGCCGCTAAAGAGTGAGTTTTTCAGGAGTTATCCAACGATTGAGGCAAAGCCTTTACCTCTGAAGAACTTTCGTCATGAGCCAGTCACCGCCCTTTATAGTCAAAACGTGAACCAATCGTTCCAGGTGCATGATTATTTTCGTACCAGAGGCATAGAGTTACTGGAAGCCGATGTCAGGCTGGCAGACCGGTTTCTGATGGAGCGTTTTGTTTACGGTGGCATGGCATTCACGGGTGATTTGGTGCAGAAGTCAGGCTATCAGGAATACCGCAAGGTGCGAATTCGTCCTGCTGAGTTTAATCCCGACTTCAAGGTGGTCTCCCTGGATATTGAATGTTCCGAGCGAGGTGAACTTTACTCCATTGGACTTTTGGCCGGGGACTTTCAACGGGTCATCATGGTGGGCGATCAGGAGCCGGTTGACTGGATACATTGGGTTGCTGATGAGAGAGCGCTTCTGGAGGCACTTGAAGTGACGCTCGGAACTCTGGACCCCGACATAGTGATTGGCTGGAATGTCATTAATTTTGATTTTCGGCTGCTGCTTAAACGGGCAGAACGCCATGGCATGTCGTTGAAACTGGGCAGGGGGCAACAGGCAGCCAGCTGGAGAAGTCGCAGGGGTGATAGTGGGCAGGGGTTTATTACCCTGCCGGGTCGAATGGTCATTGACGGCATTGAGGCATTAAAGGCGGCCACTTATCAGTTTGACAGCTTTAGTCTGGAGTTTGTGGCACAGACGCTTCTGGGCAAAGGTAAGGCGACAGAAGACGTAGATAACCGGATGGCTATCATTAATCATGACTTTCACCATAACAAGGAAAAACTGGCCCGTTACAACCTGCAGGACTGCCGACTGGTTGCAGAGATTTTTCAACACACCAACATCCTTGATTACCTGAGATTACGCAGTCATCTGACCGGGCTGGAGCTTGATCGCATGGGTGGCTCAGTCCAGGCATTCACCAATCTTTATATGCCCCGTTTGCACAGGGCCGGTTATGTGGCTCCGAATTTACCGGAAGGCGGAGGGCTGGCCAGTCCGGGGGGGTATGTTATGGATTCCATTCCCGGACTCTATCGCAATGTCATCGTTCTGGATTTCAAGAGCCTTTATCCTTCGATCATCAGAACCTTCAAAATCGATCCACTGGGACTGGTGGAAGGTTTGCAGAAACCAGAAGGGGCGATTCCCGGTTTTCGTGGCGGCCTGTTCTCCCGTGACCGGCATTTTCTTCCAGATATCATTGCTTATTTCTGGGCCCAACGGGATGAAGCCAAGAAGCAAAAGGATGCTGCCCGCTCCCAGGCGCTGAAGATTATTATGAATTCCTTTTATGGCGTGCTGGGCTCAGGCGGATGTCGTTTCTACGATACCCGGCTGGCCAGCTCCATTACCCTGCGAGGGCATGAAATCATGCAGCAGACGGCCCGCTGGATAGAAGAGCAGGGCTATCAGGTGATTTATGGCGATACCGATTCTACGTTCGTGCTCCTGAATGAAGCCTATTCCGATGAACAGGCCAGGTCCACCGGGAAAGAACTGGAGCGGCTGATTAATGAACGCTGGACAGCCAAATTAGAAGAGGATTATCAACTGGACTCGGCACTGGAGCTTGAGTTTGAAACCTGTTACCGAAGGTTTCTGATGCCGACCATTCGTGGCGCGGATACCGGCAGTAAAAAACGCTACGCCGGCATTACAGCCACTGCCAGCGGGCAGCAACTGGTATTCAAGGGACTGGAAACGGTCCGTTCTGACTGGACGGCACTGGCAAAATATTTTCAAACAGAGCTGTTCTCGTTGGTGTTTAACGATCAATCTCCGGTAAACCTGGTCAGGGAGACTGTGCAGAAAACACTGGCCGGAGAGTGGGATGACAAACTGGTGTACCGAAAGCGACTGCGGCGTAATCTCAGGGACTATGTTAAACACATTCCTCCTCAGGTCAGGGCGGCCAGAAAAGCCGATGAGATCAATCAGTCACTGGGAAAACCATTAAAGTACCAGCGAAAAGGCTGGATTCAATACCTGATCACCGTCAACGGCCCTGAGCCGCTGGAATATCGCACCAGCCCCATTGATTATCAACATTACATCGACAAGCAGCTAAAGCCGGTGGCAGAGGGTGTTCTTCCGTTTATAAATCTTGATTTTAATACCTTGATTGACGAACAGATGGGACTGTTTTGACGGTTCAACCCGTCGTGCCAGACTGGGCCTTAACCATCATCACCCATAAGTACCTAACCAGTTGGTTTCGCATATTCTGGACGGCGGCTTTTTCCACCCTTCTGCGTTCCAACTCTGGTTGCGTAGCTATGGCTACGCGCCCGTCGTTGCGCCTTGAAGGATGAAAAAATCCACTCGCCAGAATATGCGAAACCAACTGGCCAGGTACTTAGGTCGTCGCTCGCCTAAACTGCCTGTCAGTTAAACAAGGTACACAAATAATCCAAAGGATTATGAAATTTCTTCCATTGGTTACGGACTGTTTCGGTGAAACTTTCTTCAAGTGAGTAGCCATAAACCGCATTGTTTGAAAAGCCATTGATCAAAGCGAGAGTCAATGCGGGAGCCAGAGTAAGAGCAACGTTTTTCAATAAATGACCTGAGTCCAGTGCTGAGCGTTGATGACTGAGAAGAGCCAAGACCAGGTTTCCGGCCATCAATCCTCCCACCATTCCATCAGTGATGTCCCTTCCTCTGGTACAAGGAGAAATCAAAATCGCGGTGTAAACTACCATGGCGATGCTCGGTAATAGATCTTTTGATATGTGCGCGGCCCTTACGCCTCCGGATATGGCTGTAGCCCATGATCCAGCCAAGGCTCCGACTCCTGTTCCAGCCAAGACATCTGCTCCTGCTTCTGCTTCTGTCCAGACGCTATCATCACAGTTTGAATTGTATCTTGAAAGAGGGCTTATTGCTGATAATCCCTCTACCAATGCGTGGGATATTATGTAACCAAAGATTGCTTTTGCGTGTGAGCCATCTCTGGCGATCATCATGTCATAGACTATCGACCCGACCGTCATGGCAGCGACTGATGACAACATGGAATATTCACTTTCAGCATAATCCAGAGGATGGGTTGTGCTTCTGTCCTGATACCTTGAGCTCCGGATAGCAGTGGCTCCGGCTACCGTTCTTGCTACTACCTCATGGGTAAAGTAACTCGCAGTCACTATGGGCATAAGATAAGGATTGCTGTTAGTGTATGCTGCATATCCACTGTAGGCTGTTCCGGCATATCGCAATGTCTGCCACCAGGGTTGCTTAAGTGGCCAGGATGATACGTGCCCGGCTAAAGCGACCTCGGTGGAAGTGATAACGGCTGCGAGTTGATTACAAAAAGATGATTTGACCTCTTGTAGCTCATTTTGCTCTGTGCACGACAGATCAAAGCGACCTGCAAGGGCAGAGACCACCTCGGGTGATTTGCAGATGCCGTACCAGAATCCATAATTGATCACGGTGGAAATGGCCAGGCCGGAGCTGCTGGTTGCCAGCTTCAGGCTGTCTTCAACCAACGATGTATTACTGTAGTGGCTCAATAATTTAAATTGTTCTTCTTTTGATAGGCCTGAATGAGCGACTGAACATAAAAATAATAAGCACGAGAAAAGCGCTGTTAGTTGACCGGATATTTTCATTATTGAAATCCATAATCAGGGTATCTGATTTGCTATAAAGCAAATGACCAGTCAAACCTTAACTGTCAGAATTAATCTGCTTGTTTTTTATAGCATCCATAATGAGGTTCAAGGGTGACAGATGCTTAATATACGGCCGCATTTGGCTGGTCTTTGCAGATACGAGAGCTCGTTCAGTATATACAGGAGGCTGCAGTGCCTGACCTTTTATTGTTTACGGGAGAATTTATAGTACAGCAAATGAACTTTCGCTATTCAGTAACGGTCATTGTTTGGCGATTCACGAAATAAACTAGTCTCTCGCATCTAACCTAACCATTTGTTAATTAAACAAGGTGTACAAATAATCCAAAGGAGCATGAAATTTCTTCCATTGGTTACGAGTTGTTTCGGTCAAAGTGTCCTCAAGTGAGTAACCGTAAACCGCATAGTTTGAAATGCCATTGATCAGGACGATTGTCAGTGCAGGATACAGGGTAATAGCAATGTTTCTTAATAAATGGTTTGAGTCCAGCTCTAAGCTTTGTTTAAACAGAATTATCAGGACTGTGAGTCCGGTTCCAGCTCCGGCCATAGCTCCAAGTAGGACTTCGTCTTCAACTCCGGATAAAAATTCAGTTTTACTGAGTGACAAGGTCATATAACCCACTACGACTGTGGACAATGTCAGGTCAAAGAATCCAGCATAGAAGGCTCCGGTCAAGGCTAGGGCCATTGATCCAGCCAAGGCGCCGGCTAAGGTTTCTGCGTCTGCTTCCAGCTCGAATGCATGGGCACCGCCTGAATTAGAAGCTGAAAAATGGCTTTCGGGTAGTAATAATTCTATCAATGCAGAAAACGCAAGATAAGCAGAGATGGCTTTACCCGTTGAAGAGCCTGCGGCGAGAAACTGGCGATAAAACATTGCTCCAAACATCACGCAGGTGATTGATTTCACTAAGGCATATTCACTGCAGGTATAATTTTCGGGTTGGATTGGAGGTCTGTCCAGGGTCCTTAAAGCCAGTGTAGTCGTAGCTCCGGCTACCGTTCTCGCCACTATTTCATGGGTAAAGTAAGTCGCAGTCATTATGGGTATAAAACGAGTGTCGCATTTTGTGTATGCTAAATAACCAGTGTATGCGGTTCCAACAAATCGCAGTGGCCGCCACCAGGGCCGCTTAAGGGGCCAAAGCGATACCTGACCTGCTAATGCAACCTCAGTGGAGGTGGTGACGGCTGCGAGTTGATGACAAAAAGAAGATTTGAGCTCCTGGAACTCATTTCGCTCTGGGAGATTCAGGCCAGGGCGACCCGTGAGGGAAGAGACCAGCTCAGGTGATTTGCACAAGATGCCGTACCATAATCCATAATTGATCACAGTGGAAATGGCCAGGCCGGAGCTGCTGGTTGCCAGCTTCAGGCTGTCTTCAAACAACGATGTATTACTGTAGTGGCTCAACAATTTAAATTGTTCTTCTTTTGATGTGCCTGAATGAGCGGCTGAACATAAAAATAACAAGCAAGAGAACAGCGTTGTTAGTTGACCGGATATTTTCATTATTGAAGTCCCTAATCAGGGTAAATGATTTGTGATAAGCAAATGACCAGTCAAAACTTAACTACCAGAATTAACCTGTTTCTTTTATAGCTTCCAGCATTAGGCTTAAGGGCGACAGATGCTTAATATATGCCGTCTTTTGGGTGGTCTTTGTTGTGTCTCGCCCTGTAACGTTTCGTGAAGATTTTATAGTGCAACGATTGAATTTTCGCCATTCACTAGCGGAAATTGTATCAGCGATACACGAGCTGAAATCTAACTGGCTGTCTCTCGCATCTAACTATTTGTCAATTAAACAAGGTGTACAGATAATCCAAAGGAGCATGAAACTTCTTCCATTGGTTACGGACTGTTTCGTTGAAACTTTCTTCAAGTGAGTAACCATAAATCGCATTGTTTGAAAAGCCATTGATCAGAGCGAGAGTCAATGCGGGAGCCAGAGTAAGAGCAACGTTTTTCAATAAATGACCTGAGTCCAGTGCTGAGCGTTGATGACTGAGAAGAGCCAAGACCAGGTTTCCGGCCATCAATCCTCCCACCATTCCAACAATGGTGTCCCTTCCTCTAGAATAAGGAGAAACCAAAATCGCGGTGTAAACTACTATGGCGGCGCTCGGTAATAGATCAGATGTGTGCGCGACCCTTACGCCTCCGGATATGGCTGTAGCCCATGATCCAGCCAAGGCTCCGACTCCTGTTCCAGCCAGGACATCTGCTCCTGCTTCTGTCCAAACGCTGGCAACACCGTTTGAATTGTATTTTGAAAGAGGGTTTATTGTTGATAATCCCTCTACCAATACGTGGGATATTATGTAAGCAAAGATTGCTTTTGCGCGTGAGACATCTCTGGCGATCATCATGTCATAGACTATCGACCCGACCATCATGCCAGCAACTGCTGACAACATGGAATATTCACTTTGTGCATAATCCAGAGGTTGGGTTGTGCTTCTGTCCTGATACCTCAAGCTCCGGATAGCAGTGGCTCCGGCTACCCTTCTTGCCACTACCTCATGGGTAAAGTAACCCGCAGCCACTATGGGTATAAGATAAGGATTGCGGTTAGTGTATGCTGCATAACCACTGTAGGCTGTTCCGGCATACCGCAATGTCTGCCACCAGGGATGCTTAAGGTGCCAGGGTGATACGTGCCCGGCTAAAGCGACCTCGGTGGAAGTGATAACGGCTGCGAGTTGATTACAAAAAGATGATTTGACCTCTTGTAGCTCATTTTGCTCTGTGCCTGACAGATCAAAGCGACCTGCAAGGGCAGAGACCACCTCGGGTGATTTGCAGATGCCGTACCATAATCCATAATTGATCACAGTGGAAATGGCCAGGCCGGAGCTGCTGGTTGCCAGTTTCAGGCTGTCTTCAACTAACGATGTATTACTGTAGTGGCTCAGTAATTTAAATTGTTCTTCTCTTGATATACCTGAATGAGCGACTGAACATAAAAATAACAAGCACGAGAACAGCGTTGTTAGTTGACCGGAAGTTTTCATTATTGAAGTCCTTAATCAGGGTAAATGATTTGTGATAAGCAAATGACCAGTCAAACCTTAACTACCAGAATTAACCTGTTTCTTTTATAGCATCCGGTATCTTCCTGGCCCTTTGGGGCTTACACGGCATTAGTTGTTCACTATTCTTGTTTATTTTCGGCATTCACTAGGAGCCTGACCGAGAATAGACTACCCTACTGCGGCGGCAGCAAATTGGTCTGAAAATCCGCTTTTGTTCGTCAAATAGCTCGCTATTCTCCTCACAAAACCGAATTTTCATCCTCAATTTTCTGCCGTCCTCGCTACGGGCGCTATTCTCGGTCAGGCTCCTAGCGGAAATTGCTCAGCGACACACGAGCTAAAATCTAATTAGCTGTCTCTCGCATCTAACTATTTGTCAATTAAACAAGGTGTACAGATAATCCAAAGGAGCATGAAACTTCTTCCATTGTTTACGGACTGTTTCGGTGAAACTTTCTTCAAGTGAGTAACCATAAACACGATGGTTTGAAAAACCATTGATCGCAGCGATTGCCAGTGCAGGACCCAGAGGAGCGATGTTTTTCAATAAATGTTTTGGGTCCAGTTGTGAGTGTTGCAGCATCATAAGTCCAATGATTTGTGTTCCGGCTAGCAATCCGACGAAGGCTCCAACACAGACTTCCGGAACTATGGGGACGGCTGAGACCAGAGTGACAAGTGTGATTCCTTCGAAGATTAAATTTGAGCGCTCAGCAGACATCATTATGGCTGCGGCCATGGCTGCAGCTAATGATCCAGCTATGGCTCCGGCTTCGGCCAGTGCTTCTGCCCCTGCCTCGATTCTATCAGTATCGTCTGAATTAAGTGTTGAAAAAGAGCTTCTTGTAAATATTCTCTTTGTCAATTCAGACGATATCAGGTAAGCACCGATCGCTTGCGCCGTTGTAAAACCTCCGGCGAGCATAGCGTCGTAGACTACTACCCCGACCATCAGACCCGCCATTGATGACAACAAAGTATATTCACTACGGACATAATCCAAAGGTTGGCTCGTGCCTCTGTCCTGCTGCCTTAAAGCCTGGATGGCATAGGTTCCGGCTACCGTTCTTACAACGACCTCATGGGTAAAGTATGCCGCAGTGACAACGGGCATAAGAAAAGGAGGATTGCAGGTAGTGTATGTTTTGTAACCAACGTATGCAGTTCCCGGAAATCGCAGCGGCTGCCACCAATCCAGCGCAAGGGGCCAGGCCGATACGCGTCCGGCCAATGCAACCTCAGTGGAAGTGATAACGGCTGCAAGTTGATAACAAAAAAGTGATTTAAATTTTTGCAGCTCATTTTGCTCTGTACCAGACGGATCAGAGCGACCCGCAAGGGCAGAGACCAGCTCGGGTGATCTGCAAAGGCTGTACCAGAATCCGTAACTGATCACGGTGGAAACGGCCAGCCCGGAACCACTACTGAACAGTTTCAGGCTGTCTTCGACTAACGATGCATTATTATTGTAGTGGCTTAATAAGTTAAATTGCTCTTCTCTGGTTAAGCTTGAATGAGCGACCAAACACAAAGATAATAAGCACGAAAATAATGGTATTAGTCTAACGGACATTTTCATTCTTCGTGTCCATAATCAGGGTAAATGAAACTGATGTGTTGCGAGCATTTCCTGTTTTCTCAGGATCCTATTTATAGAACAGCAATGGAATTTTCGCCAACCATTGAGTGGTTCCCGGGTTCAGGAAATAAAGTGTCCAATGCAACTTGCTGATGGTAAAAGGTATGACAAAGATAGTGCGATTGACTTCACTCTGTCAATGAAACAAGGTGTACAAGTAATCCAAAGGAGCATGAAATTTCTTCCATTGGTTCTGGGCTGTTTCGGTGAAACTTTCTTCAAGTGAATAACCAAAAACAGCATGGTTTGAAACGCCATTGATCAGAGCGAGTGTTAATGCAGGAGCCAGGGTAACAGCGACGTTTCTCATTAAATGCCTTGAGTCCAGTTCCCGGCTTTGTTGCAATAGAAATTGCAAGAGTACGGCTCCGACTGTCATTCCGACTTCGGCTTTAAGTCCAATAAAACTGTCTATGTGTCCAATTTCAGATTCAGGACCGGCCAGGGTTATGGTAACAAGTGTGTTTACTTTCAAGAATAGATCTGATCTGCACCAAACAGCCATGGCTCCGCTTATGGCTACAGCCATTGTTCCCGCTATGGCCCCGGTTCCGGCCGCTGCCATGGTTACTGCTTCTTCCACAACTGCATGACCACTGCCTGAGTCAAGAACTAAAAGAGAGCTTAATGTTGATATTGTCTTCATCATTGAAGCAGATATCATGTAAGCAAAGGCTGCTTTCACAGGTGATAATCCTATGTCGAGCATCTTTTTATAGACTATTGCCCCGACCATTAGGCCAGCGATTGATGACAACAATTTATATTCAATACGGGCATAATTTAGCGATTGTGTTGTGCCTGTGTCCTGATTCCTTAAAGTTCGGATGGTAAGGGCTCTGGCTAAGGTTCTGGCCATTACCTCATGGGTAAAGTAAGCCGAAGTCACTATCGCAACACGATAAGGATCCTGGTTAGTGTATGTTTGATAACCAACGTATGCTGTTCCTACAAACCGCAGTGGCTGCCACCATGGCAGCTCAAGGGGCCAGGGCGATATGTGCCCGGCTAAGGCAACCTCAGTGGAGGTGATAATGGCTGCAAGCTGGTTACAAAAAGATGATCTGACCTCTTGTAACTCATTTTCGTCAGAGCCTGACAGGCCAAAGCGACCCGTAAGGGGAGATATCAGCTCGGGTGATTTGCAGATGCTGTACCAGAATCCATAATTGATAACAGTAGAAACTGCGAGCCTGGAACTGCTGGTCACCAGTTCCAGGCTATCTTCAACTAAGGATGCATTATTGTAGTGGCTCAACAAGTTAAATTGTTCTTCTTTTGATCTGCCTGAATGAGCGACTGAACATAAAAATAATAAGCACGAGAAGAGTATTGTTAGTTTACCGAATGTCTTCATTATTGAAGTCCTTAATTGGAGTAACTGATTTGTTATAAGACCAGTCAAAGCTTAACTGTCCGAATTAATCTGTTTCTTTTATAGCATCCATTATGAGGTTCAGGGGCGACAGATCTATGTATACACCGCGCTTTAGAGAGGAATATTAATAAAAGTGGTTGAGTGTTTTTGTTGGTTCGTTATTCAAAGAGAAAAGTTAAACTCAACCCGCTGCTTCCCGAAGCATTCAAAGCAACTTGAGCAGGTTCAGAACCTGCTCACTCCTGTTGAATCTTTTTACACTTTGTTGTTTTTAAACAGGATTACAAAGTTGTTGCCAATGACTTTAACCGTTGGCTATCTCTCGCTTCAACTATCTGTTAATTAAAAAAGCTGTACAAATAATCCAGGGGAGCATAAAATTTCTGCAATTGGCTACGGGCTGTTTCGGATAAACTTTCTTCAAGTGGGTAACCATAAACGACATTGTTTGAAACGCCATTGATCAGAGCGATAGCCAATGCAGGAGCCAGGGAAATCGCAAGATTGCTTAATAAATGCCTTGAATCCAGTTTTGACCTTTGCAGCTTCTGAAGTTCAATGATTCCCGTTGAGACTGCTGTCCCGGTTACCAACCCGGCCAAGATTTTGTAATCAGCTGCAATTCCCCACATCGGAAAAGCCGTGGCCACGATGGCAAGAGTGATGAACTGATTAAGTGAGCTCCCAACCCACATCATTCCGGACATGGTTGTGGCAAATGACCCAGCTAAGACTGCGTTTCCAGCCAGGCTTTCTGCTTCTGCCCCTGTCCCGACAAAATCAAAAGAGCCTGAATTGAGTGCTGAAAAAGAGCTAATGGCTAATATTTTCAGTGTCAATGTAGCGGAGATAATGCAGGCAAAAGCAGCTTTTACCGCTGAAACATCTTTGGCAAGCATCTGTTCGTAAACGATAGTACCGACCATCAATCCAGCGAGTGTTGACAACATGGAATATTCTCTGCGAGCATAATCCAAAGGCCAGACTGTTCCCTGATTCCTTAAAGTTTGGATAGCAGCGGCTCCTGCTACTGTTCTCATCACTACCTCGTTGGTAAAGAAAGCCAAAGTTGTTAAAGGTACATGATAAGGCTCCTGTTGAGTGTATGCTTTATATCCAATGTAGGCCGTTCCCATGTATCGCAGCGGTTGCCACCAGGGCTGCTCATGGGGCCAGAGCGAAAGTTGTCCGGCTAAAGCAATCTCAGCAGAGGTAATAACGGTTGCGAGTTGATTGCAAAAAGATGATTTGATTTCTTGTAACTCAATTTCTTCTGTGCCGGACAGGCCAAAGCGACCTGCAACGGCAGAGACCAGCTCGGGTGATTTGCAGATGCTGTACCAGAATCCGTGATTGATCACTGTGAAAATGGCCACCTTGGAAGTGCTACCAACCAATTTCAGGCTGTCCTCTACTAATGATGTATTATCGTAATGGCTCAATAAGTTGAATTTTTCTTCTTTCGATATGTCTGAATGAGCTCCCGGGCATATAAATAATAAGCACGAGAATAGCGGTATTAGTTTAGTGAATGTTTTCATTATTGATGTCCTTAATTAAATTTTCTGGTTTGTTATAAGCTAATGACACGTCAAAAAATACCTGCCAAAATTAATCAGTTTCTTAAATTAAATCCAGCATGAGATTCTTGAGTGACAGATGCTCTCTATATGCCCTCCTTTGGCTGACCTTAATAGTTGTAAGAACTTGTTTGTCATACAAATGAACCAGTGTTGCTGTTACTGGCTCTTTGGGCTTTTCTGTCTGGATAGTTCTTTATAGTACAGCATTGGAGTTGTCTCCACTCATTATCATAATTAATTCTTCTGGTGTCTGACCTGAAAGAAATATTCACCCGGAACCAAAAAAAGTTTTTTCAGAAATAAGTGGGCGTGCGTATTAGTCAAAGCCGCCAGGGCGCTTTTATTGAATCGTTCAAACGAAGAAAAGTCAGCTGGCATTTAAAGTCATTCAGACGCATTGCGAGGAGTTCATAGTAACTCAAAAAGTTTCATAGTCTGCTTATTCTTCTCGTAAGACAGTCTGCCGGGTTGATCCAGCTATTGTCAATTAAATATGGTGTACAAATAACCTAAAGGGTCATAAAGTTTCTGCAATTGATTACGGGCTGTTTCGGATAAACTTTCTTCAAGTGGGTAACCATAAACTGCATGGTTTGAAAGGCCATTAATCAGAGCGATTGACAGTGCAGGTGCCAGGATAACAGCGGCGTATCTCGATAAATGCCTTGAGTTCAGTTCCCGGCCCTGTTTCCAGAGAAACACCTCGAAAATGGGCCCGACGAAGCTTCCGGCTATGGCGCTAAAATAGACTCTGTATCCAACTTTAGGTATAGAGCGAGTGAAGGTGCTAACTGCGGTTACAGTCAAGACAACATTTGATCTGCTCCTAACATGGCCGGTTAAGATTGCGGCTGTGGCCATTGACCCAGCTAAGGCCCCGGCCCCGGCTAAGGCTGCTGTTCCTGTATCGTTTTTATTGCCAACGCCTGAATTTAACGCTGAAAAAGAGCTAAATGATGATATTGTCTCTGCCAATATAGAAGATAACACGAAAGCAAAGATTGCATTCGCAGGTGTATAACCTCTATCGATTGCCTTGTCATAGGCTATCATGCCAACGATCGTGCCAGCGATTGATGACAACATGGTATATTCACTACGGGCATAATCCAAAGATTGGATTGTATCATTGCCCTGAGACCTTAAACCCCTGATAGCATGGGCTCCGGCAAATGTTCTTGTTATTATCTCATTGGTAAAGTATGCGAAGGGTGTTATGGCCGCAAGATGAGGTACCTCTTCAGTGCCTGCTTTATAAACACTGTATGCTGTTCCTGCAAATCGCATTGGCTGCCACCAGGGCGGCTCAACGGGCCAGGGCGATATGTGTCCGGCTAAAGCAACCTCAGCAGAAGTCATAAGCGCTGCGAGTTGCTTACAAAAAGATGATCTGATCTCTTGTAACTCATTTTCTTGTGGGCCTGACAGGCCAAAGCGACCCGCAAGGGCAATGACCACCTCAGGTGATCTGCAGATGCCGTACCAGAATCCATAATTGATCGCGGTAGAAACTGCCAGCCCGGAACCGCTGGTTACCAGTTTCAGACCGTCTTCAACTAAAGATGCGTTATTGTAGTGGCTCAATAAGTTGAATTGTTCTTCTCTCGATACGTCTGAATGAGCGGCTGAACTTATAAATAATAAGCATGAGCATAGCGATATGAGTTTAATGGTTGTTTTCATTGTTTATGTCCTTATTAAGTGTGACTGATTTGTTATTAGTAAATGACCAGTCAAACCTTAAATACCAGAAGCATCCTGTTTCTTTAATTACATCCGGTATAAGGGTTATAAGTGGCAGATGCTTTATATTCACCCTCCTATGGCTGAACTTTCCAGTTAAGAAACCTGTTTGGCACATGCAGGAGCCTGCCATGCGTTCTCAGCACTATGGGCTTTACTAATTCAACAGGGATTTATAGTACAATAATGGATCTTTCGCCATTTATTGTCAGGAGTTGACTGTTCTGCCAATGCCCATTGATAGTCTCCCGAATCAGCTATCTGTCAGTTAAACAAGGTGTGCAGATAACGCAAAGGAGCATGAAATTTCTGCCATTGGTTTCGGATAGTTTCTGTCAAACTTTCTTCAAGCGTGTAACCATAAAGAATATTCTTTGAAAAACCATTCATCAGAGCGATTCCCAATGCAGGAGATATGGTAACAGCAATGTTTCTCCATAAATGGTTTGAGTCCAGAACGAAGCTTTGTATCACCAGAAGATGCTTGTATCCGGTTCCGGCTATGATTCCGGCAAGCACTGCGTCTTTGGCTATGAATTGAAACTTGGTCATAGATATGAACAGCTTGGCGAATGTGATTAGGGACGCGTACACATCTGATGACAACCCAACAGTTGCGACTCCGGTTATGCCTGTGGCTAGTGAACCCGTTATGGCTCCAATTCCGGCTATGGCTTTTGCTTCTGCCTCGACTGAATCAACAGCGCCTGAATTATGTGCTGAAGAAGAGCCTATTGCTAATACTTGCTCTATCAATAAAGCCGATATCAGGTATGCAGAGATTGCATCTAAAGTTGTAGCTCCTCTGCTGACCATCCTGTTATAAGCTGCTGTCCCGACCATCGTGCCTGCCATTGTTGACAAGAAGGAATATTCACTACGGGCATAATCTAAAGGTTCGATTTTGCCTCTATCCTGATACCTTAAAGCACGTGCAGCGTAGATTGCGGCTACCGTTCTTGCCATTACCTCATGGGTTAAGTAAGCAGCAGTCGTTGTGAGCCCATAATATGGATCCTGGTCAGTGTACACCAGATAAGCGCTGTATGCTGTTGCTACAAACCGCAGCGGCTGCCACCAGGGTGTCTCAGGCGGCCAGAGCGATACGTGTCCTGCTAATGCAATCTCAGTGGAAGTGACAACGGCTGCGAGTTGATTGCAAAAGGAGGATTTGAACTCCAGTTGCTCATTTTGCTCTGTGCCTGACAGATCGGAGCGACCCACAAGGGCAGAGATCACTTCGGGTGATCTGCAGATGCTGTACCATAATCCATAATTGATCACGGTGGAAATCACCAGCCCGGAACTGCTGGTTGCCAGTTTCAGGCCATCTTCAACTGACGTTGTATTGCTGTAGTGGCTCAATAAGTTTAATTGTTCTTGTTTTGATATGCCCGAATAGGCGATTGAACATAAAAATTGCAAGCACAAAAACAGTGGTAGTGATTTACCGGATGCTTTCATTATTTACGCCCTTAATTCGGGTAGTCGGTTTTGATATAAACAAAATACCAGACTGACCCTATCTATCGTGAGTACACGGTTACTTTGATTACATCCAGCATAAGTACCTAACCAGTTGGTTTCGCATATTCTGGACGGCGGCTTTTTCCACCCTTCTGCGTTCCAACTCTGGTTGCGTAGCTATGGCTACGCGCCCGTCGTCGCGCCTTGTAGGATGAAAAAATCCACTCGCCAGAATATGCGAAACCAACTGGCCAGGTACTTAAGGTTCATGGGCGACAGATGCTTTATATGTCCCCCTGGTTTGGCTTATATTTCTGTTGCGAAAAGCTGATCGGTATGCACTAGCAGCCTGTAATGCGCCAGCTTTTGGCCACTTCTGTTTTTCAGAAGGATTTATAGTACAGCAATGTCATTTTCTCCATTCATTGGCATGAGGCTGAGTTGCTCAAGCATAGAAAAAAGTCAGCTGACATGTAACTTTGCGAAGCGTTCAGAGCAGCTCGAACATATGCAGAACCTGCTGATTGCGGGCAAACCTTTTTACGCTATTCTCGCTGTCAAACAGGATGACAAAGTTAGTGTCGTTGACTTCAATGACTTTACCCTTCCCGAAAATGCTGTGTTTCAACCTCCGGTTAAGTTGCCATGGGGCATTTTCCGGTACTTCCCTGCGTAAGATGTTTTGTCGTGCTGACAAATAGGCCGGACTGTGAGACGAAGCGGAAGGCTTTGAGCGATGCTTTTCTGCCAGTGAAGGGATGGTTTCAATCCTTTGTGCCAGGTTCGGCTTTATTGCCTGAAAGTATCGACGTGCTGCTTTACTCAGGCCATTTTTCTTGAGTTGGTTGACCAGTTCATCCTCTGAGGCCTGGTTGAGTGACTGGCAAACGGATTTGACGTGAGGGACCTGCATCTCTTTCAGGAACTGGCTGATCTGTTGTGAGCCGTTATCCATCCAGCTTTTGGCTTTGGGCTGGAGAGATCCGTTGCTGGTAAACAGGTAGAGTTTTTCTCTGGCACGAGTCATGGCTACGTAGAGCAGTCGACGTTCACTTTCCAGATCTTCGCTGCTGCCCGGGGTCAGTTCATCTTCTCTTTTGAACGGCCAGTATTTTGAGGTCAGTCCCGGAATCAATACTGTCGACCATTCCAGCCCTTTAGCCCGGTGGCAGGAGCTGATCACGATCTGTTCGGTTCCGTGAGCGGTCTGTTGTCCCGAGGTTCTGGATGGTGTTTTCTGTTTGGATCTCAATTCATCCAGATGCAGGCAGCTTTCCCTGACGGTCAGGTTCATTTTTCTCAGATAGCTGAGGAATCCATCGATGGCCAGCAGTTGCTCTTCCGTTCTCTGATCATTAAGGCTCATGGATTGCAGGCTTTCCCTGAGCTCTGTGCGTTGAATGTAGCCTTGCAGTAATTCAGCAGCAGGTTGCTGATCGGATGTCTTTTCCAACAACTGTAATATCTCACCCCTGTCGTAAAGCTTCTGACGCTGATAATCACTGATTCCTGAAACTTTGCTGGCTAGCTGACCCAATTCTTTTCCCCATTGCTGATCCTGTTCCTGAAGGCGGGCAACCAGTTGTTTTAACAGGGCTGCTTTAACGCCCAGGTGAGGGAGGGTAAACAGCGAAGTCAATATCTCGGAACGAGCGGCAGGGTTCAGGTGCTGCAACTCGCCTGAGGCCATTCTGAGGGCTGCGATCAAGGCTGATATTTCAGGACGGTCAAACAGGGAAGGGCCTTCACACTGGTAAGACAGACCGTTTGCCAGCAGTCTCAGCTCCAATGGGACGGATTGTGCCCAGACCCTCAAAAGCACAGCAACCCGTGAGTCGGAGTTGGAAATATGTTGCTGGATAGTAGCCAATACCCGTTCGGTATCTTCGCCTGCCCCTTGCGAGATTGAGATACTCGAATCCGGGTTGTCCGGGTGGGCAATACAGATCACATCTTTTCTGTTTTTGTTACGACTGATCAAGTGACTGGCTGCCATGGCGATCTCGTGGCCATAGCGAAAAGTATGAGGCAGAGTCAACTCGTGAACGGCATCGGTGCTGGCGTAATCCGCTTCGAAATGCCGGAGAATATTCTGGATATTGGCTCCGGCAAATTCATAAATGGTTTGATCTGGATCGCCCACGGCAATCATTTTTGCCCGTTCACCAGCGATGATACGGGTCAATCGGTGTTGCAGGGTCGAAGTGTCCTGATATTCATCTACTATGATTCGATCTATTTTGTTGGTGATGCGGGGGATGACATCCGGGTTGGCTTCTATCAAACAGACTGTGTCGTACAGCATATCCGTGAAGGTTATTCTTTGATGCTGGTGGCGCCATTGTTCAAAGGCCTCAAAGAGTTCCACCAGAAATCGAAAATAATCAGGATAGTCTGCCTGTTCCAGAACTTCGCAGGGGGCGTTAAGACTGGCTTTAACGTTATCGATAAAACTGCTGGCCACTTCAATGTAACGGGCGCTGTCTGCTTTGATCCGGTCTTGCAGTACGTCAGGTGCCAGTGCCAGCAGCAGTTCCCGGACTTTCAGTTCGATCTCTTTCTCTGTCAGGGGGCGGTGATTGTAGGTTGCTCTCAATCCCCAGCCTTCCAGCGACTTCAGAAGTTTCAGGCCTGTTGAGTGATAGGTCCGGACTATCGGAAGTGTCGGCCACTGTCGACAGCGCTTTCGAAGCTTGCGGGTAAAGTCCAGCTGGGCTGATTTGTTAAACATCATGACCATGATGCGTCGGGGAGGAACCCCCTGGTTCAGCAACTCATGAATGAGAAAGGAGAGGGTGGTGGTCTTACCTGAACCGGCCACGGCTATGCAAAGGGCATGTCCATCTACATGCCGGGTTACCCTCTGTTGAGGGCCGGTCAGTTCCATACAATCAATACGCCAGTGGGGATCTATCGGACAGAGTAATCATAGTATCAGATAATGGTCTCAGGAGTGCATACTTATGAATACTTTATCGAACCAGATTTTCTACAGGCTTCACACCTTTCAAAACTGAAGATCAAAACGCAGGTCTAATCCCGAGGCTTCAAAGTCGCCATCGCCGATTCCGTCATAATAGGCTGAACAATAAAAACTGACACCGTTGCTGCTGTAGAGGTTAATGCCGGTCTTGAGCATTGCTCTAAAACCCTCACCAGCCAGGCCGGATGAACCGGACGGAACTGGTGCAGAGTTTTTTTGTTTGAAGGTCCAGATTCCCTCAAACGTGAGAAAGGGTGACAGACGAGTGTCCGTGGACATTTTGAAGTCTTTTCTGACCGTTGGTCCAAACTGAAAAACGCCGGTTTCGACTTCAACCGAAGAAATGGCTACGTTCAACGAATCCAGATAGTCATCACTTTTTTCCTTGTAGTAGGACAGTCTTGCCTCTGGCGTGATTCGAGTTTCCTGTATCTGCCAGGTTCCGATCAGCGCAGCAGTTGCGAGCCAGCGTTCAGAATCAAACGAATCCCGATAGGTGCCAAAGGGTGAAATCCTGTTCTCTACTTTACCCCAACCAGCACGGGCATCGACATAGAAATTGTCTGACAGCTCTGTGGTCAAATACGGAGAGACCAGAAACCCAACACCTTCTGCTTCACTACCAGGGACTAAGTACTCTAAGTCCGTCCAGTCACCCTGAACGGAAAGACCAACAAGAAGCTTTGGCTGGAACAAATAATCCATACCAATATGAAGAACTCCGAAACTGCCATCACCTTCTTTGTAATTGAACCTGCTGATTTGTCCCTCGGTCCAAACGTCGAACTTAAAAGGGATCTCAGAGTTGGCTGCAAGCATAATCTGTTTGCCAACTGCGGTTGGAAATTGTGGTCGAGGGTCTGGATTTTCGAGAGAGCGATGAAGGTCATCCAGAGACAGCCCTGCTTTTGAAACTGAGGACGATCTACCGACCCGCTGGTCAGACCCTAATGTCGCGATCAATACATCGATATTTGCAAGAACCTGCTGAAGATTAGCGTGTAAACCAGGTGAGTACGCATGCGAATGCGCATTGCTTCTGCTGTAGGCAAAACTGACCCGATCTGCTCCGAGGCACGCTGAGAATGGCAAGCTCCCGGCATTGAATGCAAAGCCGAAACCTTCGATGCCAGAAGTTCCTGGCATGCTATTTTCCAGTCTGTTGATGCGCCGGACGACATCGGGTTGGTGTTGCAGGATCAGCCTGGACCGCGCCTCCAGAAATTGCTCTATCTGATGCGTTGTGGCGCGCCGCGAGTCCTTCAGATCAATCGTGCAAACAATCGATTCCGCAGAGGTAAGCAAGAGCGTACCAGTTTGTTTTTGTACGTCCAGAACGCCTGAGGGATTGTCGCATGTAGCACCTTCTACCCCGATACCATCCGGTGCCGAAAAGTTTATGGGATAACTGCCGGGAGGCAAAGGAATGGCTCCGGAACTGCCCGATCCGGATTTGACCGGAATGGCAGTGTTCAAGTCAGGAGCTGACGACCGAATAAAGAAAGTACCGTCGACGTCAGACCGGATCACAAGTGTTACCGAGCCAAGTGGTGAAGCCGAGACGATTACATCAAAGCTACAGGTCGCGACGTTACCCGCATGATCTGTTGCAGTATCCGTAAGGGTCGTTACTCCCAATGGAAAAGCGCTTCCGCTGTTTAAGCCGACAGTAGGGCTCGATGTTTGTGTTGGTGTCACCGGGCCATCTTCATCGTCTGTTGCAGTGGGTGAGGTAAATGTTACGACGGCTGAGGTCTCACCTGCTGGGGCGGTTTTGTATATGTTTGAAGGAACCCCCGAAAAAACGGGTGCGGTCTTGTCAACATGTGGTGAAGTCGTAACGACCACACCAAAACTGTAGGCCGCTATGTTACCCGTCCGATCTGTCGCGGTATACGTAAGGGTCGTTACACCCAGTGGAAAGGCGCTTCCGCTGTTCAATCCGGGAGTAGGGCTGGAGGTTAGTGTTGGTGTCACAGGGCCATCGGTATTGTCTGTTGCAGTGGGTGACGCAAACGTAACGACGTATGACGTCTGTCCCGCCGGAGCGGTTACGTAAATGTCAGAGGGAACTCCCGAAAAAACCGGCGCAGTAATGTCAAATCTGCCACCATTTGCGACAAATGGCGTTATCTCCTCCGAGCCAGAAGGGACCGAGAAATTCAAGTTGACAATTTGTCCGTTGTCCTGAGTGTAGTCGTGATTGATAGTGCAAGAGCCGAGGTCTGGATTGCATTCGTAAAAGAAGCCCGGTCTGAAATGGGTAGGTGCGACGCAACCTTGTCCCGCGCAGCTGCCTGAATAGTCGGAGATATTAAAATTGGGCACACCTGCTTCACCAAAGCCGATAAAAACCCGCTTGCTTTGCAAACGATTGATGACAGAAAACCCGTTGTTCGGATGTGCAGCCCCATTGAAAATGCAACTACTGGGTGATGTCGTGTAATCTCCTTCGGCCAGATCACCAAAGGAAGGTAGTCTTGGACAGGCTACCTGGGCCGTCGAAATCCGGGGTTCTAATAATCCAATTAAGGTGAGAAAGGCGAGAACCAGAAAGCGTTCTGAACAGTATCCCATGATGAGATCCAATTCTTAAGAAATCATTTAGTGGACAGAATCAAGTTGTCTTTCATTACATCAGAATATCATCAACATCAGATTCTAGTCAGAGAGCAGATTTGTAGCAATTTTGCAGGTTGCCGGAGTCGTCGGCAGATTGAGTGAAATCTTTGTATCCGTTTACAGGCGAATTCTACGGGACATAGGGTGTGTCATTATTATGTTTTTATTCGGTAATTACTTTCTATTAAAGCCAATAAATATATAAGTATAATGCCCCAAAAATCCGTTTTAAGGTGACCATCCCCGTGCAACACATGCTTATAAGTCTCTTGGGAATCGCAGTCCTATTGGGTATTGCAATATTATTATCGGACAACCGCAGAGCGATAAAGTTGCGAACCGTGGGTGGGGCATTTGCTATTCAGGCGGGTATCGGCGCATTCGTTCTTTATATCCCTGCCGGACAATACATTCTGGAAGCCATTACCAACGGCGTTAATGCTGTTATGGGATATGCTAACAGTGGTATTGGTTTCCTGTTTGGAGGACTGGCCAGCTTCAAGCTTGGCTTTATCTTCTTTGTCCATGTTCTCTCTGTCATTATCTTCTTTGCTGCTCTGGTGGCAGTGCTGTATTACCTGGGGATCATGCAGCTTGTCATCAAACTGTTTGGCGGCGCTCTGCACAAATTACTGGGCACCAGTCGCACAGAATCGCTCTCAGCTGCTGCTAACGTTTTTGTTGGTCAGACTGAAGCACCTCTGATGGTTCGTCCTTTCATCAGCCGTATGACTCAGTCCGAACTGTTTGCCATTATGGTGGGCGGTCTGGCGTCTGTTGCCGGTGCAGTTATGGTGGGTTACGCCAGTATGGGGGTTGAGCTTAAGTACCTGATTGCTGCCAGTTTCATGGCGGCTCCGGGTGGCCTTTTGATGGCAAAAATTATCAAGCCTGAGACCGAGACACCTCATGATGACGTAGACGACATTGACGAGGAGGGCTCTGAAGAAAAGCCAGCTAATATTTTTGATGCTGCTGCTTCGGGTGCTGCCAGTGGTCTCAAACTGGCTGCCATGATTGGTGCCATGTTGCTGGCTTTCATCTCCCTGATTGCCATGCTTAACGGTTTGCTGGGTTGGGCTGGTGGCTGGTTGGGTTATCCTGACCTGACCATAGAACTGATCCTGGGTTATGCCTTCTCTCCTCTGGCTTACCTGATCGGCGTACCCTGGTCTGAAGCTCTGACTGCAGGCAGCTTCCTGGGTCAGAAAGTGATCGTTAACGAGTTTGTTGCTTTCAGCAGTCTGGCTAACTACGTCGATGCTGAAGCGGCAGCCAAGGCCGGTGTTGCCTTGTTGTCTGATCGTTCTCAGGCAATTCTGACCTTTGCCCTCTGTGGCTTCGCCAACATTTCATCCATTGCTATTCTGCTGGGTGGTCTGGGCTCTATGGCGCCTGACCGTCGTCAGGACATCGCCCGCTTTGGTCTGAAAGCGGTGGTAGCGGGTACACTCTCTAACCTGATGAGTGCCACTATTGCCGGTCTGTTCCTGGCCTTGGCCGTTTGAAGTCCGTTATTGGGTGAGTCGTAGTCAACGGCTCATTCAATTCTTCCTGACTGACTCCGCTATTTTCTATATTTTCTCTTCTATTGATTGGGTTTTCAGGGCTAACATTCAGCTATTTCAAATGGGCTATAAGACCCCCTCTGCTTCTCAGACCATGACGATTCTCCATCTGCTGTCGGGCCTAACCTGCTGGACCAGGTGCAGTCCGGAACGGGAAGGGCAAAGAATCCTGTTTGCCAATAAAGCAGAAATTGATGCCGAATCAATAGGTCGCATCGAAATCTATGACAGTGACTCGACTGTGGATATACCTGAGGGTGTGCCGCGCGAGAAAAGGCAGGGCAAGAAAAAGTCGGGTGAGAAAAAGCAGAAAGCCGGGGGACGCATGAAAAGAAGGAGTGATCACTACCTGTGCCCTTGCTCGATGAAACTACGAAACTTCTACCTTGAAATGTTCTGTTTTGTAGAGGTTTTTTTCAAAGGAAGATATATCCGGGGGTTTGCGTTTTCCCAGTCTGGAGCTATAACGACAGTTGCGCCATCTAGTTCGTAAGTTTCTTGTTTCAAGCAACTAGCAACTGTTGAGGGAAACGCTATGTCTGCAAGCCATTCCCCGGGTGTCGGTGAGCCATGTGCGGTAAGAGGCTCGGTCCTGTCCTACCGGGACGACCCCTTCCAGTCGCCGCTGGAAGAGTGTGTCGTCCACGAGCCCGACGGTGTGATAGTGATGCAGGACGGAAAGATCTCAGCTTTTGGTCCTGCTGATCAGGTCCTGCCCTCTTTGCCCGAGGGCATAGAAGTCACTAACTACAGAGATTCCCTGATTGTCCCCGGTTTCATTGACTGCCACGTGCACTACCCGCAGACGGAAATCATTGGTGCGTATGGCAAGCAGTTGCTCGACTGGCTGAATAAATACACCTTTGTTGCCGAGCAAAACTTCAGGGACAAGGCGCATGCCCTGGAAGTCGCGAAAGTGTTCCTGCAAGAGGGTTTGCGCAGTGGCACGACCACCTCCTGTGTCTTCTGCACCGTAGACCCGGTGTCGGTGGATGCTTTCTTCGAGGAATCCGAGAAGCTGGGGATGCGCAATATCGCAGGTAAGGTGTTGATGGACCGCAACGCGCCCCCGGAACTGATGGACACGGCGCAGAACGGCTACGACCAGACCAAGGAACTGATTGCCCGATGGCATAACAGGGGGCGCAGCCTCTACTGTGTTACGCCGCGTTTCGCTCCAACCAGTACTCCTGAGCAGATGGATATGACCGGGGCTGTATGGAAAGAGCACCCCGGTACTTATTTGCAAAGCCATGTGTCGGAGAATCTGGGCGAGATTGAGTGGGTCAGGGAACTGTACCCAGCGCGTACCGGGTATCTGGACGTATACCACTATTACGGGCAGCTGGGTGAGCGCAGCATTCTTGGCCACGGTGTCCATTTGACTGAAGAGGAATTTCAGATCCTGCACGATACCGGAACGGCGATTTCCCACTGCCCAACTTCCAACCTGTTCCTGGGCAGTGGCCTGTTCAGCGTGGAAACTGCCATGGACAGCAAGCGGCCGATTCGGGTCGGTTTGGCAACCGACCTCGGTGCTGGCACCAATTTCTCCCAGTTAGTCACCATGAACGAGGCTTACAAGGTCGCGCAAATGGGTGGTTATTCCCTGAGTGCCCATCACGCTTATTACCTGGCAACCCGTGGCGCTGCCAATGCCCTGTACCTTGATGACAAGATCGGCAGCATTGCGGTCGGGATGGAGGCAGACATTGCGGTGTTGGATCTAAAGGCAACCCCGTTGATGGATTATCGCCTGAAGTACGCAAACGACCTGGACGAGGTTTTGTTTGTGCTCATGACACTGGGCGATGATCGCACTGCACGTGCGACCTACGTCAACGGCAATTGCGTGTACCAGCGAGTAGCCAGTGAGACACAAGCATGACATGAAATGAAATAGCTCTCCATCAAACCTGGCCAGACAGGAGTATCAGCATGAGTAGGCAAAGCACCCTGGGTGGCGGACAGGCCTGGATCAACTGGCTACTGGCAACCGCTTTTGTCGTTTTTGTTTTCACCTTCCAGACGGGCTATGCCATCACCAGCGTGGGCATGCAGGAAGATCTTTCGCTGACGGTGGCCCAGGTGGGCTTGATTGGCTCTATCTATACCTGGGCATTTGCCGTGGTGCAGTTCTCCAGTGGCTCTATCCTGGATCGCTTCGGCATTCGCTGGGTCTTGCCCATCGCAGCGGGCTTTGTCTCGGTCGGGGGGTTAATTTTTGCCAATGCGGATGGCTCCAAAGTATTGGTATTGGGGCAGGTGCTGATGGCCTTGGGTGCATCCTTCGGCTTTGTCGGGGCCGGCTTTACCGGAGGGAGCTGGTTCGGTGCTGCCAAGTACGGAATTATGTTCTGCTGGGTACAGTTTGTGGCGTCCGCCGCAGCAATTATTGGCCAGCGTGTGCTGGGCAGCCTGGTACAGGAATTACCCTGGAACACCGTATTGAATGGCCTTGCACTGGGCGGAACGGCTCTGACGGCAGTTATGTTTATCGTGATGCGAGATCCGACACGGAAGGACCAGCACCTCATTCCCTGGGAGGGGGGACGTAAATTCCTGCACGATGTGGTGCATGCGATCAACGAGGTGGCATCCATCCCGGACAGTTGGATCAACGCTCTCATTGGTGGTGCGACTTTCGGTACCATGCTGTCTATGGGGGTGGTTTGGGGTCCCAAGTACCTGATGGTCGCGGGTATGGGGCAGACTGACGCGTTTTTCACCAGCTCAATGATGTGGGGTGGACTCGCACTGGGCGCGCCGGTTTGGGGTTGGCTCTCAGACACTTTCCGTAGCCGCAGGAAAACCATGTTCATTGGCTGCTTTCTCCAGCTACTCACCATTCTATTCATTCTGTTAAATCCCTCCATGTCACCGCAACAAGCGAATATCTTCTTCTTCGCCTGGGGATGGATGGCTGGTGCGTCCATGCTGAACTTTCCGATTGCTGCGGAGTTGGTGGAGCCACACCTCATTGGCACCTCGGCCGCCGTTGTGAATGCGGTGCAGTTCATTGTGGGCGGTATCATCATGGCAATTCCTGGTCGGGTCCTGTCGGGCTCAGGGCTGGTGGCGCGGATAGCTGATATAGAAGGAGATGCCGCGCAAACCGTCGTCAACTATCAATGGGCCCTGGTGTGTATTCCGCTAATCCTGGCTCTGGCGTGTTTCCTATTTCTGTTCCTGCGAGAGACTTACCCCCACGAAAGCCAGGCCTAGGAGCCTGGCCGAGAATAGACTGCCCTACTGCGGCGGCAGCAAATTGGTCTGTAAATCCGCTTTTGTTCGTCAAATAGCTCGCTATTCTCCTCACAAAACCGAATTTTCATCCTCAATTTTCTGCCGTCCTCGCTACGGGCGCTATTCTCGGTCAGGCTCCTAGTCAGGGTGTTTAATGCCAGAGCGGCCGTTACGGTAGATTATTCAATGAACAAAAGAATCAGCAATTGCGTTGCGATTAACCTGTTGAGTTTTAACCTGTCGCAGGGGGGGGGGCAAAGTCCGGATATTTGATTACCAGTCCAATGAAGTGCAACACCACTTCGTTCGCTATGAGATACCGTTTCTGAATGAGCCCAAGGAAGAGAACGGCTATGTGTGAACCAGCGTAAAGACGGCTGGCTAGCTATGAACTTTTTTATCCGTTGACTGTCCAAGGACATAGTTTTTCAAGAATGTTATGTTGTTATGAGTTACGGATTAGCACTAACAAACTTTGCTCCGGCCAGTTTGGGCGCTTCGGGCAGAGAGGGATTGCAGCCATCACAGTATGGTACCTCAGGTGCAAAGACCCATGAGGCAACAACAAAGAGTTCATCTACCTTAGACCCGAATGCTGCATTTTTCACAAAAAGCGCACTGTCTCAGAATGATATGGGTACTCTGACATACTTTTTTTTAGACATCCCTTGTCGTAGAGTAATGAGTTCTCTATCAGACAGGGGAAAGCCGGGCGGAATACTTTAATCAGATTCAGGAAGTTTGCTCAATTCCTGTCTGATAAGTGATGCAGAATCGGTAGTGGAACTTTGGGCGATCGCTTTATCCAATCATAATTAACGGGTGTGTTCATGCAGGAACGAGGGCAAGTTGCAGCCTGGGGTATCATTACCACGGTGCTCCTGATTCATTTAACCATGGCATCCGGAGTGCCACTGGGTGTTGATGAAGCTCACTATGCACTTTATGCCCTTCATCCGGCCCTGAGTTATTTTGATCATCCACCTATGGTGGGCTGGTTACAACTTCTGGTAGCACCGCTGGGGTACGATGAATTTACAGTCAGGCTTGTCCCTGCGATTCTTTATGCGTTAAGCAGTTATCTGGCATTCAGGGTCAGCAGGATACTTTTTCCTGATGGTCCGGTCTGGATCGGACTGGTGGCAGTCTTTCTGATCAATACGGCACCTATTCTGCAGCTGATGGGGTGGGGGCTGGTACCTGATCTGCCCCTGATGGTCTTTGGTCTCTTGTCGCTGGAATTGATTTACCGCATCCACCATGACAATTGTTTACCTTATTGGCTGGCTCTGGGTATCGTCTTTGGTTTGGCGGGGTTGAGCAAATATACGGCGGTATTCCTGCCCCTGGGCATGATACTTTTCATGATTCAGTATCAGGGACTGAGATGGCTTCGACAGGCCGGTCCATGGTTGGCAGCTTCGATAGCACTGGTGTTGATTTCTCCTGTACTCCTCTGGAATGCTGACAACGATTGGGCATCTCTGGCTTACCAGTTTAATCGTGGTGTCGGGGTTGAGGAGTGGTCATTAAAAGAGGCTCTGGTCATGCAATTGGCGCAAATGCTTCTCTATTCCTTACTGGCTTATGTTGCCGCCATAGCGGTGATTTTTTCACTGATCAGGAAACGAATCCCGGAGCGCCACAGGGCATCTTCCTGGCTGATTATCTGGAGTGCTGTGCCGTTACTGGCTGTGACCAGCTGGTCTGCCGGTGATGGCACAGTGTTGCCTAACTGGCCAGCCCTGGGTTGGACACTACTGGCGCCTTTGTCGGCCTATTGGATCTGCCATGGCTGGTCCCGTTTGTGGGTGAAAGGTCTGGTTGTTTTTTCTTCCATCCTGTCACTGGGACTGATTGGCTTTGTGTTTTTCTTTCTGGCCTTTATGCCTCTTTCTACTTTCCCTTTCATGACCTCAGCCATCAAAGACCTGGTGGGTTGGAAAGCAGCGGCTGAACAGGCGCAGTTATTGAAGCAGAAGTGGCAGAAAGAAGCAGGAATAGAATCGGTTCTGATGGTGGATAACTGGACCAAGGCCAGTCGCATAGCCTGGTATGCCTACCCTGAACCCGTGCAACTGCTGACCGATCGATTAACCCAGTTTGATTTCTGGCACGGCAAACCAGAATCCGGTAGTTATGGTCTGCTGGTACGCGATAAGAAATCAGCCCCTGAGAGTGGCCGCCTTAAAATACAGAACTTTTCCTGCATACTGGTCGATGAGACAGAATCCGGGCTGGACACTATTACGGTTAATCGATTCCAGTTTTATCGGTGTCAGGCCGCTCAGTAACTGAGGTTTTATTTAAAGCCTCATCCCTGGTCTATTGATGGGGTTTTTGTGCTTTTCTGTACGGCTTGCCTTTAACATTGATTTCATCAGTTTTTTTATTCTGTCTTTGCATATTCTTCTGTTTGCTGTAACTTGGTTTTTAGTGTTGGATAAATTCATCTGTTCATGATGAATCATCATTTTTATCGCTGAAAGCTGTTTTGACAGGGTTTCGAGGTTATATAAGGAATGTCCGATTTGCTCGGAGTCGATTCTGGCCGGTCTCGCTCAACAATCTATAAAGCCAGCTGCTTTCTGTTTCCCTTCGTGGCGCTGTTTTCAGTCACAGCGGTCAATCATTCAGTTTTTTATCAGGTCAATGACTGGGGTGTTGAGTCGCCCGCTGCTGTTTTCTGGGTGTTATTAACCAACCTGGGGGATGGCTTTTTCCTGTTTCCTCTGGCTATGTTGTTGTTTTATAAAAAGCCGGACAAACAGCTGGCGATTATTTTTACCATGTTGGTGGGTGACTTTTTATTGAGTGGTGGTAAAGCTCTTCTTCCCTTCTCACGTCCGGTCGGCGAGCTGGGGCTTGAAGCCGTTAATGTCCTGGGGCCTGTTTTAAAAACAGATACCATGCCTTCGGGGCATACCGGTACGGTTTTTCTTTTGGTTGGACTTTCGTTTCTTTATTTGAATTCACTCACTCAATACCTGCTTCTTTCGATTGCAATTCTTTCTGCAATCTCACGCATTGTTGTCGGGGCTCATTGGCCGTTTGATATTTTTCTGGGCGCCTGGGTGGGTATTCTTGCTGCTGTGACAGGGGACTTCCTCGCCAGTAAAGTGGCATCTGGCCTTAAGAGTCGGATGGTCTTTATTCTTCTGGGTTTGTTGTGCGTGGCTGTATTGCCATTCTACGACAATGGATTCCGCTCTTATAAAGTGATTATGTATTTACAATTTGTACTTGCGTTGCTGGCTCTGGTTTTATCCGCTCACTGTATGTTCTCTCTTTATCAGGACGAGCTGGAAGCTCGCATGAAACAATCAGGAACCCTGTTGAACAAGCTATTTATGACAGGGCAGAGACTGACCAAGTTCGGCATGGTAGGAGCCAGTGGATTCTTGGTGGATATGGGTTTTTACACTCTGTCAGTGCAGTGGCTGGGAGTGCCTCACTTGCTGGCAAGAGGTGGTTCCTATTGGGTCGCTGCCAGCTGGAACTGGTTCTGGAATCGTACTTTTACTTTTTCCCATGTCCCCAAAGAGAAAAAACTGAAACAGTGGAGTAAATATCTGACTATGTGTATGGTCAGTTTTATCCCCAACTGGGGAACTTATTATTTATTAACGTCCTTTGTACCTTTCTTTACGGAATACAAACAGCTGGCACTGATATCCGGTGTTTTGGCGGGCATGTTATTTAATTTCACCATAGCAACGGTATTTGTTTTTTCAGGACAAAAGTCCAATGTAGCTAAGGGGGCCAACCTGTGAAAGTAGATACTATGCGATGGGTTGATCATTATGTGGGTGTTCCACTCTGTCTTCTTTTAAAACTGGTTTTCTGGCCTTTTGACTGGATTCATAAGGGGCAGAAGACGGTTTCTAACAATGTACTGTTGATTGAGTTGTCTGAAATGGGCAGTGCTATTCTGGCTGACCCTTCCATGCGCTGGCTGAAGGGACAGGGCAAAACCCTGCATTTTGTCATTTTTGAGAAAAATGCTACCAGCCTGCAGTTATTAAATACCATTCATCGGGACAATATTTTCCTGATTAAACCGGATAATTTATTCAGCCTGGCAATCAGTAGCCTTAAATTCCTGATCTGGTGTCGGAAAAAGAAAATTGATACGGTGATTGATCTGGAGTTGTTCTCACGTTTTACAGCCATTCTGAGTCGACTCTGCGGTGCCAGCAATCGGACAGGTTTTGATCGGGTTCATGAAGAGGGTCTGTACCGGGGTAATTACTTAACTAACCCGGTGATGTATAACCCATACAGCCATATTTCGAAAAACTTTATGACTCTGGTGAGGGCTTCTCAAAATACACCTTATCAGCCTTATCAGAAAGAGCTATTTGATGAGTCAATTCAACTGGCCAGAGCAGAAGTAAGCAGTGATCTGAGATCATCGGTGATCACCAAGCTGAAATCGCTTTATGTCGGTTTTGAACCGGGTGTTCAGCGTCTGGTGCTTGTGAACCCTAATGCCAGTGACCTGCTCCCCCAGAGACGATGGATGAAAGATCGTTACGTTGACGTTATTCGGACTTTGCTGGCCGAGTACTCAGATATTCTGGTGGTCATTACCGGTGCTCCGGCAGAACGTCCAGAAGCTGAAATTCTCAGACAGCGGGTGAAACATGAACGCTGTCTCAACAGTGCCGGTGCTTTTGAGTTTAAGGAGCTGGTGCCCCTTTACTCTCTCTCTGAACTGATGTTGTCCAATGATTCCGGACCTCCTCATTTTGCTTCCGTCACAGAACTGAAAACCTTCGTGATATTCGGCCCGGAAACACCCGCACTTTACGGTGCCCTCGGGAATTCAACTCCGATCTATGCCGGATTGCCCTGTTCGCCCTGTGTCAGTGCCGCGAATCACAGGAAGACCAGTTGCAACGATAACCAGTGTCTGAAAGCCATTGACTCCCGACAAGTACTGGATTTACTCAGGCCAGTGCTGGATAACAGCCTGATCTTGAAAGCAGGTTAGGGTTCGGGAGAAAGGATTCTCTAATTGCAACCGGTCATTACCAGAGCATGTGTTACACTAAATTTTAATAAAGTATCTTTTTCGATTATCGACGAGAGTTCAAGGATGAACCTGACAACAAGGATTCTTCGCTCACGCAAGGAAAAGCGTTATTCCCAACAAGTTTTGGCTGATCTGATCGGTGTCTCCCGAAGTGCTCTGGCTCAATGGGAAACCGAAATGAGCAGTCCCAGTCTTGAAAATCTCCGCAAAATGGCTGAACTTCTGGAAGTTTCATTTGAATGGTTGGCGACAGGCAGGGGGAATCAGTACCTGACTTCACCTGCAGATACCATCTGCGACACTCAAGTCGATGATGAGATCATTCGCAGCCTGAACAGAATGAACCTGAAGAAAAAGCGGGCCATTCTTAATGTCATGAGAGCCATGGGGTGATCGGCTTCAGAAGCTCATATTCTCACTTCATATGCTCGGAGGTGAGTTGTTAAAAAGTTAATTTTATTTCCGTTTTTTGCCGTTGCAGCCACAGGTGCAAATGCCAAAGTGACATTTGAAGGCTCATTGGGTGTCTTAAGTGGAGAGGCGACCGAGTTAGTCTATATCGACGGGGAACGAGCCAGCCAACTCGATTGGGAAACTTACAATGCCCCTGTTATCAAGCTAGGTGCAATTTGGGATTTAGACCCAAGATGGACATTTAATGCAGACTACTGGATGACACTGACGCACGGCAATGGCTATTTGACAGATAGGGACTGGGAGTCAGGAATAGCTGAACCATCTGACATATCAAAACACCCTCACACAAAAACAACCAAGGCCTCTGCAATAGATCTAAGTGCTTCTTATTGGCTGCTTTCAAAAAGCGATTATAAAGTAGGCGTTACTGGCGGCCTGTTTGGTCAAAAAATGCACTATGAGGCACGTGGAGGTTCATATAATTACGATTTCGGTGAGGATGTAGGTACTATACCTCATGACACTCTTGGAGTTTCATACCAGCAAATATTTTTAACGTTATATCTGGGGTTGAGTGGAGACTACAGAGTCGGAAAATCTCAGTATGGTGCCCAAATAAAATGGAGCCCTCTGGTTAAAGCTGAAGATTTCGATACGCACCATCTTACAGATACGACTTATGACGGCAAAGGTAGTGGCCATTCAACTTACGCCTCTTTATCGTTTAATTACGCCTATCAACTAAGTCCGAGGATGAAAATTTACAGTGAATATACTTTCACAAAATTTTCTGAGAAAAACATTAATCTCAAGATCGATGATGGTTCTGAAACATTCTATTTGAAAGACGGAGGCGGAGCAGCCAACGAAAGTTCATTAATATCGGTTGGACTAAAGTACAGCTTCTGATAGCTTGTATACTTGCTTGATAAAAGGCGCTGAAAAGCGCCTTTTCAATAACCATGCATCAAACAACTATTTTTGGCTGCAATGAAAGAGGCTCACTGAAGACCTGTCAGAACAAAAGCCTTATTGGCATTGTCCAGACAGGTCCTCTCCATTTTGCTTTGATCGAGCCGGTTTGGGTAGTGACGCGGTAGACAACTTTGTGTTGTCTGGTTATTTCACCACTTCCCGCAGTTTGTTTCCCGGTTTGAATTGCGGCAATTTACAGGCGGGTATATGAATTTCCTGGCCTGTTTGCGGGTTCCTTCCCTTGCGCGCCGCTCGATCCACCACTGAAAAAGTTCCAAACCCGATCAGCTGCACAATATCCCCTTTTGCAAGGGTATCCTGGGTATTTTGAATGAAGGCATTGACGGCCTGCTCCGCCTTGTTCTTTGAAAGGTTGGATTGCTCTGCGACCTTTTCAACAAGTTCTTTCTTGTTCATAGCGCGTCTCGACAATGATTACCTGTGGGTGAGAAGGAATACCCACCCGGAGCAACTCTGGATGGGCGACGGGCATCTCTGGTATCAGACGTACTCAGGATGAAGGATAGAGGCCATATTGCTGTTCCTCATAATTCACAACCAGAAGCGGCTGATGTGTGGGGTCCGGATAGTTGATGGTGCAAGCCGGATCATCGACGGACCGACAATTGCAATGGCTGTCGCTGGTATCCTGTTTATGGCGGATGAATATCTGGTCAATCAGATCTTTTCTGCCTGCTTGCTTCAGGGTACAGAGCAGGGCAGGCAGTTCCGGGGCGCTGACATAATTTGCGTAATCAATAGTGGTGGTCAGGGCAGGGCTTTGCAGAAGTTCGTGAGCCGTGTGCAGCCTTATGGGGAATACAGGCTGGTGACTGGTGGAAATATCCGACAGTTCCCTCTGAAAAACGGGTCTGGTTCGATCAACGACGATCTGAGCTCCGAACTGTCTGGCAGACATTCCAGTGTCAGGGTCTTCAACCCCATGTGTTGTGATAGGGGTTACTACTGAATCTTCGTTGGCCATCAGTTTCCTCAGCAAATTCAATGCGGCGTTTTACAAAATTGGAAGCCGCCTAATCAGGAATTAAGACCGATGGATTCCAGTTTTGGTCACAGGCTGTCTGTTCTTGGTCAGTTTCCTACTATTCAGGCTTCTCTCAGAGCAGAACGACGGATCGGCTTAAGCAAGTAATCCGGAACCGATATTCTTCTGTGGAAGTGCCAACGCTGGTCTGCATTCCAGAAATAATCGGTAACGGGTTCTCGGAAGTGCCCGGATGGTTTTTTTTCGTTCTAACCCGAACAATATAGAAGCTCTTGCCGTTTTCGTCCCGAATCGTGTCGGCACTGACGTGTTCCACTGTGCTTTGGAGGCTACCATAAATGACAAAAATATAGGCAGTCACCTTGACAATGGCATTGAGCCAAGCCTGATAAGAGCAATGTATCCGGGGCCTATCCGTACCTTAATCCTATGAAGCTACTTTCTCGCTGCCTGACGGGCCTGACAGAAAGTAGCACTCAGGAATCTGGTCAGGCTTCCAGCTCACGCTCCAGCGGCAGCATGTGGTGTCTGGATTGAACCGCAAGCAGGTCACAGTCGATATTGCTGGCCAACTTCTCAGCCGTATTGCCCAGGGTCAGTCCACTGAGGCCTGAACGGGCATTGGTGCCCATGATCAGCAGTGATACCGCCAGCTCACGGGTCAGGTCCGGAATCATGGTCTCCGCTGGTGCAGTGATCAGGTGGATAGCGTCCTCGGTAATCCCGTAATCTTTGGCAAAATGCTGACAATTCTGAAGGTAACGCTCCTCATTGGTCTGACCGTCACCCTTGTCGGATACTGCCAGCATTATGGTGGGGTAGGCAGAAGCCAGATGCAGCTGTGCATCAAAATAGTCTCTGACCACTCTGGCATTTTCCATGATGGCCTTATTCAGCTGTTGATGGTCGGCATCTCCGGGATCGGCCTTAATGGCCGCGAGCATAGGCTCATTTTCCCACGGACGATCATGACGAACCAGAAGGACCGGAACCCGGCTTTTTCTCAGTAAAGCCCAATCTGTAGGCGTAGAGAAAGGCTTTTCCATAAAGCTTTCCTGCCGGAAATCCTTGATAACCAGATGACTGCGTTCCATCTGTCTGACATGGATAATGGTGTCGAGAAGGTTATTTCGCCACGACTCCTGACTGGTGACTTCTATACCGTCGGCCTCGACATTTTTGCTAAGTGTAGAGAGTACCTCAGCAGACGTTGCGTCAGGTTTGGGGTTCGGAGCCAGAATATGAAGACTGCAATGGGCTGCCCTGGCCAGTTGGGTGGCTCGATTGAGTGCGACATGACGGGCTTTGCGAGTATCAACAATAACGAGTATTCGTTGTATTCCTTGCATGGCCTGCTCCTTTATACCTTAAGAATTTCTATAACCCTGAGGGGGTCTAACTCTAACTGTTTTTTTTATAGACTAATGGGATCGAACTGAATAGCCCGATGAGGAAAAATGATCTGCATTAATATCGTTAACTTGTTAATCAGAAATTTGTGACGATGGCTCTATTAACAGGCATCAACCCATGACAGCATTCAGCTTTAAAGGTAAGGTAGTGCCGGAATTTTTACCCTTATTCAAACTTAATCAGGGTCGTTTGCCAGGACCTGGTTGTTTGGATTTTGTTGCTAAGAGACATAGAAATAATGAGTGACCAGAGCCTGACCGAACTTTTTCCTGAACTGGATGCTTTTTTACCCTGTGTGACGCCAGATGAATGGATTGCAGAAGCGCTGAAAAATCAGGATATTCTGCTGATTGATCACGCTAATTGTGAAAAAAAAGCGGCTTCCACTGCCTTGAACCTGATGTATCGCTACACCGGGCATTTTCAGTTGCTCAACAAAATGTCGCGCCTGGCTCGTGAGGAGTTGAGGCATTTTGAACAAGTTCTGGCCATTATCAAAAAACGGGATATTCCTTATGGAACCCTGTCAGCTTCACGTTATGCCGGAGCGCTAAGAAAGCACGTAAGAACCTGGGAGCCCGCTCGAATGGTGGACACCTTGATTATTGGTGCTTACATTGAAGCCCGCTCCTGTGAACGATTTCACAAGCTGGCCCCATATCTTGATGATGAGCTGAAGAAGTTTTACCTGTCACTGCTCAAGTCGGAAGGTCGACATTTCAAAGATTACCTGACTCTGGCAGAAAGTCTTTCAGAAGAATCCATAGAAGAGCGAGTGGCTTTTTTTGCCAAAGTAGAACGGGAAGCCATTGAGTCCGCTGATGAAACCTTCCGTTTTCACAGTGGCGTTCCGGCCACTGCCTGAAATGTAGCCAATCAGGGAATGGTAGATCAGCTTCGTAGTCTATAATCGAATACTTAGTGGGTTTACCCTGTGCTGTAAATTTTTTATTTATCTCAATAGCTGTTGCGTAAAGTGCTTTCAACTGACTCTATTCTTACGGCTTCTCATCTCTGATTTCCCACCTTCATTCTGATTCAGTTTGACTGGGATACTGGTTTTCGGGAGATATGCAATGCCCCTGCTGAAAAGAAAATCACTGCTGCTGATCGTTTTTTTTTCTGGAGCTGGACAGTTATTTTCCAGTTCTTCTCTATCGATTCTTGACCCAGAGGGTCCGTCGAATAGTTTCAATGCTCTGATACGAGAGGTCAGGCCAAACTTCTGGGGGAACTGGGATCTGGATCTTGCCATTAAGCCGGGTGCGATCGGTGTGATTGATACTGATACTGGAACATTTCATTCTGCAGGGCAGCAGATTTCCAAAATCTCTGTGGCTTCCGGTGACATTTCTGAACAGCTGAAAATATCGACTTCTCATGTTAAAGGCCCTCAGGTAGCCTCATTTCCAATGAATGATCAGTCATCAAAAGCGAGCGTAAATACGGACCTTAAATGGCAGTTCAGCAAACGGGGAGCGATGATGGCTCAATGGGATCTGGTAAAGGAGGATAGTTTGAAGGAGCCATTTCGGGTTATCAATGAGAATATGGATTTCTTGAAATCAGTCGCTGCAGATATGGAGATGTATGATCCTGGAGCCGATGCCATTTCCCAGGGGTTTGGAGTGGTAACCAGTGTGCTTCTGGCAAAAAGCGGGATGAATGTTGCGTCACTCTCAGACTCTTCCCAGTGGAGTATTACCGGCAAGGCCAGCAATTTACAGAGCATGCTGGGGCATGGTTCTGCAAAGGCATCATACTCCAGCGCCGGGGGTGATACTGATGTAATCAGCACTATCTGGCCCAGTCAACCAAACACCACAACTGAAGATCTTGTTCCTGTTGCATACACCTTTGCGTCGATTAGTGGCAAGCAGGTCATTCCTTACTGGATGGAAGAGATTGAAGCTTTTCAAATCATCTTCGAAAACAAGGGGAGTTACTTTATCAAGGCAACCTTAAAGTTCCAGACTCCGGAAGGTGAGAAGGAGCTGCATCAGGATATTGTTGGTTTTATGACCAGAACTATGGAGGGTATTCCATTGAATGCAACAGAACTGGCCCTGAAAATGGAGTTTGTTGATGCAATACCCAGCACCACAGAATTCTATCATTGGGATACGCCGCTGGGCAGGTGGTCTTCAGGGAAAAGACATGTCGAGATTAACGGGTGGTGGCCATGGCAGCCTTCATTTGTTGTTCGGGAGGATCATATGACTACAACGTCAATGGGAATCCTGAAGGACGAATGATAATCCATAAGAAGCCATCATCGCTATTGGAAGATGGATAGATAGCAGTAGGTGCCGGGTCGGTATTATCTCAACTTACAGGAGTGGCTCGATACAGAAAGCGTCCATTTTCAGTCCTGATTCGTCACAGGTCAGCACCCAACCCTGCCGGTCCCAATCGCCAAGTACAATCCGTTTTCCGGTACCTGAAGCCAGTTCGACTTCATGGGTATCCGGGCGATGAGTGTGACCATGAATCAGCGTTTTGACTTGATACTTGTCCATTACCCGAACCACCTCCTCCGGAGTGACATCCATGATGGCCAGAGACTTCGTGGATTTGGCTTTTTTGCTGTTGCTGCGTAATTTTTGAGCCAGTTTTTTCCGGTAACTCCGTGGAGTGAGGCGAAGTATGCCCAGAACCAGAGGGTTGCGGATAATCTTGCGGTAGCGAAGGTATTGCGTGTCACCCGTGCAGAGCAGGTCACCGTGCATCAGCAGAACCGTCTCGCCATTCAGGTCAATGACGCAGGGGTCATTGAGCCAGGTGGCTCCGGTCATTCTCAGGAAATCCTTGCCGATGGCAAAGTCACGATTACCTGCCATCACAAACAGTGGCTTGCCTGAATCAGAGTAGGCTTTGAGTTGACGGGCTATGTCATGATGAAAGGGTTCCATGGCGTCGTCGCCCACCCAGTATTCAAAGAAATCGCCCAGAATGTAAAGAGCATCTGATTGAGAAGCCTGCTCCTGCATGAAAGAAGTGAACGCCCGGACAATGTCCGGGCGTTCGGGTGTCAGATGCAGGTCAGAAATGAACTGTATGTTCATTCAATCGGCTTCCTATTCGACGACAGCAGACTCAATCAACACGTCATCTTCAGGAACATCCTGATGACCGGCCCGGAAGGTGGTTTTAGCCGCCTTGATCTTGTTCACAATATCCATACCTTCAGTGACCTGACCAAATACGCAATAGCCCCAGCCATCCGGCGTCTTGGAGGTGTGGTTAAGGAAATGGTTGTCAGAAACATTGATAAAGAATTGCGATGAAGCTGAATGTGGGTCCATCGTCCTGGCCATGGCAATAGTGCCAATGGTGTTTTTCAGGCCGTTGTCTGCTTCGTTTTCGATAGGTGTCTGTGTCTCTTTTTGAAGCATACCTGGCTCAAAACCACCGCCCTGGATCATAAAACCATCAATGACCCTGTGGAAGATGGTACCGTCAAAGTGGCCACTCTTTACATATTCCAGAAAGTTAGCCACAGTTTTGGGGGCTTTTTCAGCGTCCAGTTCCAGTTTGATATCGCCAAAATTGGTGTGCAGTACAACCATAGGGTTACCGTAATCTCTGTTCAGATGATCCGCGAACGGAAAACCTCCAATTCTAGGTGGTTATGAGACAGGTGTAAAAGGTCAGAGTGGAATAAACAGCGATGGGTGACTTAATCAAGCTGCTTGAGATGCAGGAAACTATTTACAGAAACCGCAAGCCAAAAGTCGGTCTGACCTGTACCCTTCGACGGGAAAATGTTAGTCTCAGGCGTTAACCAAACAGCCATGGGCGATTGAAAAGTCTATTATCGCTCTGGATGGCAAAAGATTTTTTTACGGTAAAATAATGCATTCCCTCTAGAGCATGGGCGGGTCAGATCCTGAACGGTCTGATGTCTCCGGGCTTCTGTATCAGAGAGGGCTTTCTCTTCCAAGACGCTGGTTGCAATGAGCACAACAGACACTTCATCCAACAAACCATCAAAATCCGGTAATTTCCTTGAGCAGATCATTGAAAAGGATCTGGCTGCAGGTCTGGTTCAATCGGTTCAGACCCGATTTCCGCCGGAGCCCAACGGCTTTCTGCATATTGGACACGCCACCTCCATCTGTCTGAACTTTGGATTGGCTGAGCAATTCAATGGCCAATGTAACCTGAGGTTTGATGATACCAATCCCGAAAAAGAGGAGCAGATGTATGTCGATGCCATTCAGGAAGATGTTCGCTGGTTGGGTTTCAAGTGGAGCGGAGAGGTTCGCTATGCTTCCAGCTACTTTGATCAGTTTTACGAATGGGCTCTCTACCTGATCAAAGAAGGAAAGGCCTATGTGGATCATCAGGACGCCGAGTCCATGGCTAAAAACCGGGGTGACTTTAATACCCCTGGCGTTGAAACGGAATGCCGCAAGCGGTCTGTAGAAGAGAATCTGGCAGAGTTTGAAAAGATGCGTGCCGGTGAGTATGAAGAAGGTCAGTGCAGCCTGAGGGCCAGGATTGATCTACAGAACCCCAACATGAATATGCGTGATCCGATTCTTTACCGTATCCGCAAGGTGCCTCACCACCAGACGGGTGATAAGTGGTGTATCTATCCAAGCTATGACTTTGCCCATGGTCAGGAAGATGCCATTGAAGGGGTAACGCACTCGATCTGTACACTGGAATTTCAGGACCACCGTCCGTTATACGACTGGTTTATCGAGAACCTGCCGGTGCCATCAAGGCCGAGACAATTCGAGTTTGCCAGAACGAACCTGAACTACACCGTCACCAGCAAGCGAAAACTGAAGCGACTGGTGGATGAAGGTATCGTAGAAGGGTGGGACGACCCCCGTATGCCTACCGTGTCCGGTATGCGTCGGCGTGGGTACACACCGGCTTCTATTCGCAAATTCTCCGATATGGTGGGCGTCAGTCGTTCCGACGGTATTGCTGATGTTTCCATGCTGGAGCATGCGATCCGTGACGATCTGAACAACAACGCAGCACGTGCCATGGCGGTTATCAATCCGCTGAAAGTCGTGATTACCAACCTGCCTGAAGGCGAGGTACAGGAAATGACCGCAGCGGCACACCCTAACAAGCCTAAGTTGGGTGAGCGTAAACTGCCGTTTACACGTGAACTGTATATTGATCGTTCAGATTTTACTGAAGACACCACTCTGTCACGCAAAAAATTCAAGCGACTGGTGTCGGGTGAGTACGTGCGCCTGCGCAGTGCCTATGTCATCAAATCAGACCAGGTAATTAAAGATGAGCAGGGCAAAATCACTGAGATTCACTGCAGCTATGTACCCGGTACAGTGGGAGAAAACCCTCCTGAAGGTATTAAACCTCGTGGTGTGATTCATTGGGTGTCAGCGAGCCATGGCAAGCAGGCAGAAATCCGTAAGTACGATCGCCTGTTTAATAACCCTGCTCCAGACAAGGGTGATGAAGACTTTATGGCTCATGTGAATCCGTCTTCCCTGGAAGTGGTGACAGGCTGGGTTGAACCCTCTCTGGTAGAAGCGAAGCCGGAACAGGGCTTTCAGTTCGAGAGGGAAGGGTATTTTGTCGCCGATCGACGTGAACACTGTTCTGAAAAACCCGTGTTCAATATGACGATTGGTCTCAAGGATACCTGGGCCAGTAAAGTCTGACGAGTGGAATCAAGCTCTCCCATTTCAGGGAGAGCATACAGCCTGGATCATCGGGCTACAGGACAAAGAACGTGTTGCAGATATACAACTCCCTGACCAGAACCAAAGAAGCCTTTAAACCACTGAATGAAAATCATGTACGGATGTACGTCTGTGGTATGACAGTTTATGACCTGTGCCATATTGGTCATGCCAGAACGGTTACGGCTTTTGATGTGGTCTCCCGTTACCTGAGAGCTAAAGGCTACAACCTGACTTACATTCGCAATATCACTGATATTGATGACAAGATCATTCGTCGCGCCACTGATAATGGTGAAACTATTGACGTGCTGACAGATCGTATGATCGCCGCCATGCGTGAAGACTTTAAACGTCTCGGCAATCTGGAGCCTGATCAGGAACCCAGGGCGACCGAGCACGTGGAAGGTATGATCGAAATGATCAGTGACCTGGTTGAGAAAGGCTTTGCCTATGCACCGGGCAATGGCGACGTTTACTTCCGGGTTCGCAAATTCGATGGCTATGGCAAGCTGTCTGGAAAAATTCTGGAAGAACTGGAAGCCGGTGCCCGTATCGAAGTCGATGAGCAGAAAGAAGACCCTATGGACTTTGTGCTCTGGAAGGGAGCTAAAGAAGGTGAGCCAAGTTGGGCCTCACCCTGGGGTAATGGCCGTCCTGGCTGGCATATAGAGTGCTCGGTTATGGGTAAGTGCTGCCTGGGAGAAACCTTTGATATTCACGGCGGCGGTTCAGATCTCAAGTTCCCTCATCATGAAAACGAGATTGCCCAGAGTGAAGCGGCCAACGGTCAGACCTTCGTGAATACCTGGATGCACTCAGGTGCCATTCGCATTGATAATGTGAAAATGTCCAAGAGCCTGGGTAACTTCTTTACGATTCGTGAGGTGCTGGATAAGTACCCGGACGAAGTCGTGCGTTATTTTCTGATTTCCAGTCATTACCGCAGTCCGGTTAATTACTCGGAAGATAGTCTGAAAGAGGCGTCTATTCGCCTTGAGCGTCTATACACTGCACTGAAAGGACTGGATGTGGCTGGTGTCACTGCGGCTGAAGGCACTCGTTTTGAAGAAAAGTTCATGGCTTCCATGGATGACGACTTTAATACACCGGAAGCATTGGCGTCCCTGTTTGAACTGGTACGTGAGCTGAATACCATTCGTGCCGAAGATGAGCAGAAAGCCATGCCGCTGGCAGCTTTGCTGGTCAAACTGGGTGGCATCCTGGGTATACTGCAAGGTGATGCCGAGTCTTTCCTGAAGTCCGGAGCCGATGTCGATGAAGCCTGGATTGAAGCAATGATTCAGAAGCGCAAAGATGCCAAGAAGGCTCGTGACTTTGCTGAAGCGGATCGTATCCGTGAGGAGCTGGCCAGTCAGGGTATTATCCTGCAGGACAGTCGGGAAGGAACCACCTGGCGTATTGAGCGCTGATAGACTTTTCAGGACCTGGAGTCTTCAGGTCCTGCCAAACCTCAAGAATTTTTACTCCTGTTGCCAAAAATTAAACCCTAATATCTGCCCTTCAATGAAAAATACTGGCACAATGTCGCTCAATAGAACCTGTTTACTCATCCAACCAGAATGCCATTGAGCCAAGGGATATGTGCTTGTCTGCTGTTTCGGCAGATTTAACTCTCAGGGCGGTAGCGTGCTTCTTGTATTTTGCGACAAGGGCTTTTTACTGTATGAGCACACGGGTTTGTCATATCAATGTAGATCCGGTTGTCTTTTTGTTAAAGAAACCGTCAGCTTGATTTTAAAGCTATAGCCCCTCACTCTCAGAGTTTTGTCTGCTTCAGTCATAAAAGCAGATGGCATGGTAAACTCAATAACTGTTATTTTGTACAGTATTATTGAAGAAAATACCAAAA
The DNA here is from genome assembly GCF_049275935.1 of Endozoicomonas sp. ALC020. Taxonomy (NCBI): domain Bacteria; kingdom Pseudomonadati; phylum Pseudomonadota; class Gammaproteobacteria; order Oceanospirillales; family Endozoicomonadaceae; genus Endozoicomonas; species Endozoicomonas sp. ALC020. The sequence goes on along the minus strand of NZ_CP184830.1, from coordinate 5,878,658 downwards.
ATGCAAATAACTCACTTGCGGCCTAGGGAAAAATCATGAAAGCCCCCGAAGCCACTGAGCTCAATGGCTATAAGGATATCCACCTATAGAGTAAAATACACATCCATTGTCTTATATAAAAAAGATTTGGATGTCCCGGAAATGAATGCATTTGATTTAATGAATAGGCTATCTGTCATTTATGACGCACGTCAGCAATGGAAAGTAGATCATAAACTTGCTGATATTCTGCTCTTAACCATCTGTGCTGTCATTGCAGGTTGTGAAGGTTGGGAAGAAATTGAAGACTTCGGCAATGAAAGACTGCAATGGTTAAAAAAGTATGGTGAATTTGAATACGGTATTCCTTCACATCATACAATTTCCAGAGTAGTTGCTGCTATTAACCCAAAGCAATTTCAGAAATGCTTTATTGAGTGGATGCAAGCCTGTCACCAGACAACCAATGGTGAGATCATTGCAATTGATGGAAAAACAGCAAGAGGCTCTTACGATAAAGGCAAGGACAAAGGTGCAATTCACATGGTGAGTGCATTTGCGACTGCAAACGAATTGGTTCTTGGCCAAATTAAAATTAATGATAAAAGTAACGAGATTACCGCCATACCTGAATTGCTTGATCTCCTGGAAATCCGTGGCTGCCTCATAACTATAGACGCCATGGGGTGTCAGAGGGATATTGCCAAGAAAATCGTTGATAAAGGCGCTGATTATTTGTTAGCGGTAAAAGGCAACCAGGGTAAGCTTTATGAAGCATTTGAGAAACATTTCTCTGTTGAAAAAGTGAATCAATGGAATGGTGATACTTTCAGAATCGAAGAGAAAAGCCATGGTAGAATGGAAACACGCCTTCACATAGTAAGTGATACCTTTGATGAGTTCGTTAATTTTTCTTTTGATTGGAAAGGAATGAAAACACTCGGGATTATTTTCTCTGCCAGAATGGAAGATAAAGTGTTCAATGCTGATGATATCAGTGTCCGTTATTATATCTCCTCTGCGAAGTTAACAGCAGAAGAATTTTCACATGCTGCAAGAGAGCATTGGGCGATCGAAAATAAACTCCATTGGAAAATGGATGTTGCAATGCGAGAAGATGATTGTCGAATCAGAAGGGGCAATGCCGCTGAAATGCTCACAGGTTTTCGGCATATGGCAGTGAATATGTTGAACAATACCAAAACCTTTAAAGCAGGCTTAAAGCGTAAACAGAAAAAGGCAGCCATGAACACACAATACCTGTCTGAAGTCCTTGCTGGGTGTGGGGTTTCATGATTTTACCCTAACTTGCGGCCTATTCGGGACGGTAGGTAGAATAGCTCGTAGTCTGTTGATAATTAATGACTTTTTGACGGATTGAAAAAACGGGATATATCTCGAGTGCGTTGATTTTCTCTGATTTGGGGGGATATGGCGCGTGTGAGTGTAATATCTGATATCACTCGTTTGAGTTTTAATAGCTGTTATGGCTCTCAGTGCAATATCAAACTATTCAAATTAAATAAGTGTTAATAGCAAGTATATTCAGTAACAAGAATATAATTTTTTATTTAAATCTTGAAGCCTTAATAAATGTCATAAGTTATCAAGTTAAGTTTATGTATTAAAAGCCAGCTATTTTCTTGTATCTGAAGCAAAGTTGGCATTTTAATATACGTATTATTGTACTCAAATGAATTTGTTATCGGATATTTATTATAGGTAAAAATACTGTGTCAATTCTATTCGGATTCTTACTATCCTTCTTGATCCCTTTATTTTTGGCCAAAGAATATAAAATGTTAACCATGTTTTTAAGTCTTATTGTATTCCATACTCTTTGTTTTTTATATATTTATTATAATCTGGGGCCAGCTAATGGCTACTTAATTGCTTTTGTACAAATACCTTCAGCTTTTATCTCTATTTTTGGAATGTTGTTAGGGCATGTTTCAAAAAGAAACTACTTTGCTGAGAAAGGTGAAACCAATAAACACGAGCCATAACAAGTGCGTGGAATACGTTCCGCCCTTTCAGGGCGCCACCCGACGCGCCTACGGCGCGCGGTTCACGCAGGCGTTAGCCGGCAGCAGTATGAAAGTTTTTTCTATTTTTCCAATAGATGAGTCACGAACCAAAATCTACGCCAGCAATCAGTCTGGTCAATTCCAGTTCTGAGTAATTCTCAGTAATGCATGTTTGTAGGTTCTGTGTCAGTCGATGAAAAATCTGCGGTGTCTTGTTGGGCATGTCAGCGTGGGTTCACGGTGTTTATGAGTATTTGGTCCGGCGCACTAAACCAGTTAAAAGTTGTATCAGCATTGGCGTTACCTGCAAGTTTTCCAGCGGTAACTTTTATGCACTTCAATCGGTGCAGCAGGTGCAGGTTTTACTGAAACTCCTCTGCATCTATCAACATTGTCCCAGGCGGCAGGGCTGCCGGGCTAACAAATACAGGCAAAGGGATGGCTCACTGTGTTCGCCTCCCTTGCTGCCAGCGTTAGCAGGCAGCAATAATAGAGAGTTTCTGGTTGTGAAAAGACCAGTTTTCAAAAAGAGTTTTTGGGTTCACTGTCTATGGTGGGTTTCGAGTTAGAACCTCCCAGCAAAAAGACACTGTTACACTAACTTTTCAGTAGTTCTCAGCAGTTCATGTCTGTTGGTGTGAAGTCTGTCGCTGAAAAATCTGCGGTGTATCGTTGGGCATGTCAGCGTTGGTTTTCAGTTTATCGGTACTTTTTGCTCAGTGGCCCTATGCCAGTTCAAAGTTGCATCAGCTTCTTTATCGCCTGGAAGCTTTTAAATATCAGAGATTGTGCGCTTCAATCAGTTCAGCAAGAAAGCTGCTAATCCTCTGCATCATTCACCATTTGCCCTTGCGGGTGGGCTGCCATGCTAACAAGTTGCTGGTGTCGCCCCTAAAGGGGCTGGGACGCCGCTGTGCGGCGCCCCACAGCATGGCGTTATGCGTCTACATCAATTCAGGAGTAAAAATGCCTTTACCAGAATCACTTCAAGGCGATAGATGGACAGAGTACACAGCAAGAACAGTTCTACCATTGATTGTTTGGTGTGCAAAAAATGGTAAAACAATAACTTATGGGCAACTGGATCAAGAAATAATAAGTAGAGGTTGGGGACACCATGTTCTTCCTGTTCAATATGGCTATCCTGCTGGAGCTATTGGAGAAGCACTAATTGAAACAGAAGAAGAATGGGAAGAGTCGATTCCCCCTTTAAACGCAATAATTGTAAATGCTAAAACTGGTCTTCCTGGTAAAGGAGTAAATTATTATGTTGAGAGATACTCAGAGCCAGATGAGTATATTCTCAATATGTCATTAGATGATAAGCAAGCCCTGATAGAAGAAGTACATTCGGATATTTTTGCTTATGAATACTGGGATGATGTTCTAGAACTTTATGAGTTAGAGCCACTGGATGGAGCCTTTGCACCTGAAGGTGATGAAGATGAAATCTGTCCTCCATCAAAAGGGGGATGGTCAGATTGCAATGAAAGTGATGAACACAAGAATCTCAAAGAATACGTTTCTGAAAACCCAGAAGAGATAGAGTTAGAAAATATAATATCCACTGAACAAGAGTATTTATTTGCTTCTGGTGATCGAGCCGATATTGTATTCAGCACAGACCATAATATATACGCTGTAGAAGTAAAATCAATTCGGTCAAATAAAGATGATCTCAATCGTGGTATCTTTCAATGTATAAAGTATCAGGCTTTATTACGGGCAGAACAAAGAGCTTTAGGTAAGCCTCCAACAGCAAGAGCAATGCTAGTAACGGAAAGAGAGCTACCATTGTCTCTTCAAAATCTTGCAGATACATTGAGTATTTATTGCTATGTAATCGCAGTAAACGACGCATAACAAATGCTTCCAGTTCGTGGCTTCGCCACCCGACGCCGCTTGCGGCGGCGCGGCTGAAGCAGGCGTTAATGGTTACGTAATCAAACAATGACTACATTATTTGGCTTATTTACGTTCTTTGTTGGAATCTACTTCTATTACTCCCTAGCTGTGACTCTTAGAATGGCAATTGATTATGGTGGTAATCAAGTTCTTGGTTTTCATGCAAAATCCGAGATATCACTACTAGCAAATATGGCATTCATTAAGAGGTTGTTAATGGTAGATAGATCTTCACCGGAATCATCCCAGTTTGTAAAAACAGCTAAGAGCCAACTAATCAAGGCATGGTTACTTTCGTTAGTTGGTCTGGCAATAGTATTCACAGGGTCTGCCGCCAATGTCCATTAACAAGGCCAAGCACTTATGCACGCTGCGCGTGCCGGACTCGCAACAAGTTGCTCGCCCGTGTTGGCGGCGTTAGCAGGCAGCAATAATCGAGAATTTCTGGTTGTGAAAAGACCAGTTTTCAAAAAGAGTTTTTGGGTTCACTGTCTATGGTGGGTTTCGAGTTAGAACCTCCCAGCAAAAAGACACTGTTACACTAACTTTTCAGTAGTTCTCAGCAGTACATGTCTGCTGGTGTGAAGTCTGTCGCTGAAAAATCTGCGGTGTATCGTTGGGCATGTCAGCGTTGGTTTTCAGTTTATCGGTACTTTTTGCTCAGTGGCCCTATGCCAGTTCAAAGTTGCATCAGCTTCTTTATCGCCTGGAAGCTTTTAAATATCAGAGATTGTGCGCTTCAATCAGTTCAGCAAGAAAGCTGCTAATCCTCTGCATCATTCACCATTTGCCCTTGCGGATGGGCTGCCATGCTAACAAGTTGCTGGTGTCGCCCTTAAAGGGGCAGGGACGCCGCTGTGCGGCGCCCCACAGCATGGCGTTATGTGCTCAAGCATGCAAATTCACCAATAATAAGAACTAAGAATTCTGCTTTATGAATGAGGAAGTAAAAGCATCATATATCATTGCAACTGCGCCTGTAGTTGAAAAGATGCTTGAGGGCTATCTAACTTATAATCAAGCAACTAGCTATATATTTTGGTTATCGTTCATTATCTTTGTGTACTTCACATTCAGCCCTCAAACTTCAATAAAAAAAATCAGATCTGCTCTTGATAATCGACTAAAAAAAAGAAAATCATTAGGTTACTTATGGCTAGGAGTCCTGATTATATTATTTATATCTATTAGCACAAAACCAGTGCATCCAATGAGATATGACGAAATGCCTGAATTTCAAGGAACATATGCATGGTTTCAAACAGGAGGAAAAAGCCGTATTTCCTCGATATATCTACGAAAAAATGACAGAAAGTTTATTTTCAAATTTCATCACCTCTCAAGTGAAATAACAGAGCAAATAAAAAATCTAAATAAAGGTGATATTGTTTCATTACGCATTCACTTAGAAAAAGATGATTTTCAGGTAAAACCATATGTAACTGAAATAAATATTAATGGTGTAAAATCATACTTATTAAAGTCAACTTACCAAGAAAGATTTGAAAGATATAAAGACCGGAATAAATATATATTATTTTGGCTCATCTGCATTGTTATTATATCTTTTTATATTTTTAGAAAGTTGCCAAAAACAAACAAAACCACCGAGTAATCCGCACATAACAAGTGGGTGGAATACGTTCCGCCCTAAAGGGCTCCACCCGACGCGCCTTCGGCGCGCGGTTCACCCAGGCGTTATAAGGCATAGTCGAAGAATGTTGAAAACGGAAAGATTATTGCTTCGTCAATGGTCAGAGAATGATTTTCTCCCATTCGCTGAAATGTGCGGAGACAAAGAAGTAATGGAGCATTTTCCAAAACTCCAAACTCAAGAGGAAAGCTTCGAAATGGGGAGAAAAATCTTGTCCCTTATCAATGAACGAGGCTGGGGTTTCTGGGCAGTAGAGGTTCCTAATCAGCATATATTTATTGGCTTTGTTGGTTTGCATACACCAACAAATAAAATGCCGTTTTCGCCTTGCGTAGAAATCGGTTGGCGGTTATCAAAACATTATTGGGGCAAAGGCTACGCAACCGAGGCTGCCAAAGAAGCACTAAAATATGCGTTCAATACGTTAAATCTAAATGAGGTGGTCTCATTTACCACATTAGCCAATGATCGCTCCAAAGCCGTTATGCAAAAAATCGGCATGCACAACAGCAACCAAAAATTTATGCACCCAGACATTGAAGTTTCGCATCCGCAATGTGAGCATGTGTTATACAAAATTAGTAAATCAACATGGCAGAAAAATGCCTTATAACAAGTGGCGGCAATTCGCACCCTTCGGGTGCCGGACTCAGCACTGCGTGCTTCGCCGTTGCGCCAGGCGTTAGGTGTGCTCATACATCACAGTTAAGAGGCAGAAATAATGATAAGAGAAGTCGAGGACGGTGATATTCAACGGATTGTAGAAATCTATAATCACTATGTAAGGAACACTGCATTTACGTTTGAAGAAGAAGAGGTTTCATTGTCTGATGTTGATTTAAGAGTTAAGAAAATCAAATCAAATGGGTTACCTTGGCTTGTTTTAATAAATGATTCAGATGTGGTCGGTTATGCTTATGCTTCAAAATGGCATGATCGTAGTGCATACCGTTTCTCAGTAGAAGCTACTATTTATCTCGATCCGAACTTTCAAAGTAACGGACTTGGCAGTACATTGTATAAACAGTTATTAAATGAATTACAGAGTAAAAAAATTAAAACAGTTATTGGCTGTATAACATTACCAAATGAAAAAAGTATTGCCTTACATGAAAAGCTAGGAATGAATAAAGTTGCTCATTTTAAGAAAGTTGGTTTTAAGTTCAATCAGTGGCAGGATGTCGGCTATTGGCAAATAATCATGCGCACCTAACAAGTGTGTGGTGTCGGCAGCAAGCTGCCTTGGACGCCGCCTACGGCGGCGCCCCACACGCAGGCGTTAGCAGGCAGCAATAATAGAGAGTTTCTGGTTGTGAAAAGACCAGTTTTCAAAAAGAGCTTTTGGGTTCACTGCCTATGGTGGGTTTCGAGTTAGAACCTCCCAGCAAAAAGACACTGTTACACTAACTTTTCAGTAGTTCTCAGCAGCTCATGTCTGCTGGTGTGAATTCTGTCGCTGGAAAATCTGCGGTGTATCGTTGGGCATGTCAGCGTTGGTTTTCAGTTTATCGGTACTTTTTGCTCAGTGGCCCTATGCCAGTTCAAAGTTGCATCAGCTTCTTTATCGCCTGAAAGCTTTTAAATATCAGAGATTGTGCGCTTCAATCAGTTCAGCAAGAAAGCTGCTAATCCTCTGCATCATTCACCATTTGCCCTTGCGGGTGGGCTGCCATGCTAACAAGTTGCTGGTGTCGCCCCTAAAGGGGCTGGGACGCCGCTGTGCGGCGCCCCACAGCATGGCGTTATGTGCATAAGTTGCTTGAAATTTAAACAACAGCCCCAATAGATAGTTTTTAAGCATCTTAAGGGCTATTAGTATGTCAAAAATATATAGAAGTGTTAGTCATGTAGATGGCTGGCAAGGTTTACCCCAATATGAGATTAAAGGAAGCGAAATCTTTCGGTCCGTATCGCATGTGGACGGTTGGTTAGGTTTACCTCAATATGAAATTAAGGGTAATGAGATTTTCCGGTCAGTTTCACATGTGGATGGTTGGCTAGGTTTACCTCAATATGAAATTAAAGGGAATGAAATCCATCGGACAGTTTCCCACGAAGACGGCTGGTTAGGACTAGCCCAATACGAAATACGGTCCACATAGCCGCACATAACAAGGGCAGGCAACGGACCTCCGCCAATCGCCTCCGGCCGCTGCTGTCGGCGTTATGTGCCAAATCAAGTTAAGTTACTATGAATGAGATCCACTTTCTTAACATAGATCTAGATATCGAATCGTCGATTGATATATCTCCCATCATCGAGGAATGGGGGGAGCGTGTTTGCGTGTTTCGTAATGAAGAGATTGATGGTATTTATTATGGATCCTTTGAAACAGCCTGTAGCGGGATCGATGAGATAATTGCTGAGTATGTTTCTTTAATTGATGGTTTGTCCAAATCATCAAGAGATATCTGGGACAAAGCACTAAGGAGAGATTTTGACTTTGGCTATGAAAGTGGGACTACACCAAATAACTTTCATTCAAGAATAGAGTCAGATGCAATAAAAAAATTGGCTGGGGTCGGCGGTAGTGTTGTTGTTACTATTTATCCAGTACCCGGCACATAACAAGTGCAGGCAACGGACCGCCAATTTTGTCTGCCGATGCTGCAGGCGTTAGTCGGCAGCAGTGTGCAAGTTTTTTCTATTTTTTTAGTGGACGAGTCACGAACCAAAATCCATGCTAGCAACCAGCCTGTTCAAATCCAGTTCTGAGTAGTTCTCAGCAGTGCATGTCTTTGGGTTCTGTGTCAGTCGCTATGAAATCTGCGGTGTCTTGTTGGGCATGTCAGCGTGGGTTCACGGTGTTTATGAGTATTTGGTCCGGCGCACTAAACCAGTTAAAAGTTGTATCAGCATTGGCGTTACCTGCAAGTTTTCCAGCGGTAACTTTTATGCTCTTCAATCGGTGCTGCAGGTGCAGGTTTTACTGAAGCTCCTCTGCAATAATCAACATTGTCCCAGGCGGCAGGGCTGCCGGGCTAACAAATACAGGCAAAGGGATGGCTCACTGTGTTCGCCACCCTTGCTGCCAGCGTTAGGTGCCACTAAAAACTACACCGGAGCGTTCGCCGTAATAATGAGTGAGATCTATTTATGATTGGTCAGTGCTTATGCAATGAAGTTAAGTTTAAGTTGTCCTGTGAAACTCCAAACTTCTACCAATGCCACTGTAGTTTATGCCGCAAGGTAACAGGCTCTTCGGCTAATGCAGGGACTCTCATCAGCAAAGAATATTTTGAATGGGTTCAAGGCCAGAATAATATTTCATCGTTTGTTAAAGACTCAGGCTACCGTGTAGATTTCTGCAAGTCATGTGGAAGCCCAGTTCCAAACCCTTTAAGTAATACTGAGCTTGTATGGGTTCCTGTAGGTCTTCTCGAAGACCCCGATGGTAAAGTGGTAATCCATTTACATACATCTTCTAAAGCAGGCTGGGATGTTTTGCCACAAGGCTCATGCCAACATAAAACCATGCCAAGTTTGCATGAATTACAAAGCAGCTTGTGCAAAAGCACCTAACAAATTGTTGGTGTCGCCGCTGTAGGGGCTGGGACGCCGCTTTGCGGCGCCCCACGGCATGGCGTTAGTCGGCAGCAGTATGAAAGTTTTTTCTATTTTTCCAATAGATGAATCACGAACCAAAATCTACGCCAGCAACCAGTCTGGTCAATTCCAGTTCTGATTAGTTCTCAGTAATGCATGTCTGTAGATTCTGTGTCAGTCGATGAAAAATCTGCGGTGTCTTGTTGGGCATGTCAGCGTGGGTTCACGGTGTTTATGAGTATTTGGTCCGGCGCACTAAACCAGTTAAAAGTTGTATCAGCATTGGCGTTGCCTGCAAGTTTTCCAGCGGTAACTTTTATGCACTTCAATCGGTGCAGCAGTAGGGAAAAATCATGAAAGCCCCCGAAGCCACTGAGCTCAATGGCTATAAGGATATCCACCTATAGAGTAAAATACACATCCATTGTCTTATATAAAAAAGATTTGGATGTCCTGGAAATGAATGCATTTGATTTAATGAATAGGCTATCTGTCATTTATGACGCACGCCAGCAATGGAAAGTAGATCATAAACTTGCCGATATTCTGCCCTTAACCATCTGTGCTGTCATTGCAGGTTGTGAAGGTTGGGAAGAAATTGAAGACTTCGGCAATGAAAGACTGCAATGGTTAAAAAAGTATGGTGAATTTGAATACGGTATTCCTTCACATTATACAATTTCCAGAGTAGTTGCTGCTATTAACCCAAAGCAATTTCAGAAATGCTTTATTGAGTGGATGCAAGCCTGTCACCAGACAACCAATGGTGAGATCATTGCAATTGATGGAAAAACAGCAAGAGGCTCTTACGATAAAGGCAAGGACAAAGGTGCAATTCACATGGTGAGTGCATTTGCGACTGCAAACGAATTGGTTCTTGGCCAAATTAAAATTAATGATAAAAGTAACGAGATTACCGCCATACCTGAATTGCTTGATCTCCTGGAAATCCGTGGCTGCCTCATAACTATAGACGCCATGGGGTGTCAGAGGGACATTGCCAAGAAAATCGTTGATAAAGGCGCTGATTATTTGTTAGCGGTAAAAGGCAACCAGGGCAAGCTTCATGAAGCATTTGAGAAACATTTCTCTGTTGAAAAAGTGAATCAATGGAATGGTGATACTTTCAGAGTCGAAGAAAAAAGCCATGGTAGAATGGGAACACGCCTTCACATAGTAAGTGATACCTTTGATGAGTTCGTTAATTTTTCTTTTGATTGGAAAGGAATGAAAACACTCGGGATTATTTTCTCTGCCAGAATGGAAGATAAAGTGTTCAACGCTGATGATATCAGTGTGCGTTATTATATCTCCTCTGCGGAGTTAACAGCAGAAGAATTCTCACATGCTGCAAGAGAGCATTGGGCGATCGAAAATAAACTCCATTGGAAAATGGATGTTGCAATGCGAGAAGATGATTGTCGAATCAGAAGGGGCAATGCCGCTGAAATGCTCACAGGTTTTCGACATATGGCAGTGAATATGTTGAACAATACCAAAACCTTTAAAGCAGGCTTAAAGCGTAAACAGAAAAAGGCAGCCATGAACACACAATACCTGTCTGAAGTCCTTGCTGGGTGTGGGGTTTCATGATTTTTCCCTAGGTGCAGCAGGTGCAGGCTTTACTTAAGCTCCTCTGCAATAATCAACATTGTCTCAGGCGGCAGGGCTGCCGGGCTAACAAATACAGGCAAAGGGATGGCTCGCTGCGTTCGCCACCCTTGCTGTCAGCGTTAGCAGCAAAGAGTAAAAATCGAGTTCAGAGTAATCTTTTAAGAAAAGTGGAATATTAGTACCATATGGATCAAGTAAAGAATATTGCAGATAAAATATCAGTTGAAACGCCTGACTTTTCAAGTTGCATTGATGTAATAGAGCATGACTTAAAAATCTCTGGCATCGAAACAACAATTAGATTGCACTACTTAAAATTCGATGGAAATAGGCAGCCTATGGTACGGGCTCTAGCCAATACTTTGTATTTATATATCATTGATTATTGTCTTTCTGCAAAAAATAGAGAAGAATCTTTATCAGGACGACAATCAGCCCTTCTAGTGAAAGAAGCCAGAAGTCTGTTCCGTCACCCCGAAATATCAGATGAGTCCCCAGATAAGACAGGGGAGGCGGGAGAAACCCTACTTTATTTTCTAATGGAGGCGGTTTTACAAGCTCCTCAAATAGTTTCAAAAATGGAGTTAAAAACAAACCATAAGGATGAAGTAAAAGGTTCTGACGGCATACATGCGAGATGGAATGACGAGATCGAAATGGTTGATTTTTATTTCGGTGAGTCAAAATTATATAAGGATGTAGCTGGTGCGATGACTTCTGCTCTAAAAAGTGTCAACGACTTTCATGATATAAAAATGTATGAGCACGAATTCAACATGGTCACCAAACATTTTAAATATGCAGATGAAGAGGTTAAGCGTGAAATTTCCCAGCTATTCACTAACGGGAACCCTGGAGAAAACGTTAGAATTAACCACGCATGTTTGATCGGCTATGACTATGATGGCTATGCAGCAGTTGCAACAGAGCCTAGAAATATCATGAAAGATAAGTTTGAAGAATCTTTTAGAGCAGATGGAGAAAGATTAGTAAGACTTCTTCAGAAAAAGATGGATAACTTCAATAAAAAGTATCTTGCTTTTGATATTTTCTTTTTACCTTTTCCATCAGTCGTAGAATTTCGAAATGCTTTCAACGAGGCTCTGGACTAAAAGAAAATGACCAGCATCTCAACTCTAATTGAAAAATTACAGATATCTAGCACTCAAAATCAACTTCCGGGTAAACCGATACATGATGAAATGACTTTGACTAAAGGTGAAATCAATCAGCTAATTGGTCATACTTCTATAATATCATTATCAGAAAAGCCTGAAGACAAAATACTAGCTTATGAAATAATAACTCGGCTTATAGAAATAGATAATGATAAAAACCCAAAGCTAATTAACTCTGCAGAAGTCATAATGTCCAGGTTAGGTAATTTTCCTGGCAGACAGCTTCTCAGAGAACGCCACAGCTCTGCAACTAAAAAAGTTCCAAGTTTCCTAAAACTTGAATGCTTAATGCGAGAAGTTGAAAACTCTATTTTTATAGATGATGAATCAATTCAACTCACAGACTTTCAATACAATTTTTATAACTCTCTCCAAGAAGAAAAAGCTTTAAGTATTTCTGCACCAACATCTGCTGGTAAATCCTTTGTTCTTGGCTTAAATCTTATAAACAGACTGAGAGAGAAGAAAAATCAGTGCATTGTATACATTGTTCCTACAAGGGCTCTAATAACTGAGGTTTCTAACAGAATTAGAGAGTCATTGAGGCAATATAAACTTGATGACATTATTATCAGAACTGCTCCTTTCACTGTATCAGCAGATAAAGCTAAAAATGGAGTTGTATATGTCTTAACTCAAGAGAGATTAATGAACTTTCTCAGCAATACTAGTGAAGAGATGCCAAAAATATCCTCACTCATTGTTGATGAAGCCCATGAGATACAAAAGGGAAAACGAGGCATACTGCTACAAAGCGCAATAGATTTTCTGCTCAAAAAATATCCGAAAACCGAAATATTATTCGCTAGCCCTCTAATAAAAAACCCAGGCTATTTTTTCAATATATTTAACATTACGGACAATGGGAAATTTTTCACTGAAACAATTTCACCAGTTTCTCAAAACGTAATATTAGCATCAGATGTATATCGTAAGCCTAAAGAAATTCGGTTCGAGCTACTTGTTGAATCAGGAAATGTTGATCTTGGAATTAGGGGCGTTGACTTTAAATTCAGAGACAGCAAATCTCTTCAGAAGGCACACTTAGCCAAAGAAATTTCTAATAATCAGGAATCGGTTATAGTCTTTTCAAATGGTCCAGCTGACGCTGAAGCAGTTGCAAAATCAATAAGTTCAACAGCAACTGATTTCGTAGCAAATGAAAACATAAAGCAATTCGTAGACTTTTTAAAGAAAGAAGTTCATCCAGAATATCCACTTATTGAGTGCTTGCAATCCGGCGTAGGATTTCACTATGGAAAAATGCCTTCGATTGTACGTTCAGGGATTGAATCTCTTTTCAAAAACGATGAAATAAAATATATATGTTGCACAAGTACATTACTTCAAGGCGTAAACTTACCAGCCAAACATATTATAATCGAAAACCCTAAATCTGGTGACATACCCATGTCACGTTCTGATTTTCTTAACTTATCTGGACGTGCGGGAAGGTTGTTAAAAGAGTTTCACGGAAATATTTGGTGTATTAGACCTTCAACATGGGAAGATAACTCATATGAAGGAGAGAAGCTTCAGGAGATTTCTTCTGCAATCAGCACTGTCATGACTGATGGAGGGTCTTTAATTCAAGACCTTTTTGATGAAAATTTAGATTCAGGAAAGATTATTGATAAAGCAGAAATGGCATTCAGCAAGCTTTATCAAGATTATCATTATTCTGGTGACCTATCATCTTTTGAGAGCTATAGAACAGATGCTAATTCTGAGAATCTAGATAAGACCATATCCGTCATCTCGGAAATAATTATCGATTTACCCTCTGAAATAATAGAAAAAAACAAGGTCATAAGACCAGATCACCTTCAGCGTGTGTATGAATTCTTAACTAACTGCCATCAATTAGATAGCTATACCCCCTTAAGCCCATACTCTGTAGGTGCCAAGGCAGTCATGGAAAATATTATCGATATTTTCATCGAATGCTTTGAGTGGAAAATTACCACCGGTTTTAAGAATTTAATTAGCTATTTGGCGCACCACTGGATGTGGGGAAAATCACTAGGTGAACTACTAACACAGCGAGTAAATTTTGTAAGGAGAGATGATCCTGGTGCTGATGCATCGACAATAATTAGAAATTATCTAGATGTACTAGATCATGAAATTAGATTTAAATTGGTGAAATATTTTTCTGCATTTAATGACGTATTAAAACATGTACTTTTGGAGAAAACGCTTGTAGAAGATGATTTTGAAATAGAACCTTATCACATATATTTGGAGTTTGGCTCTTGTCGTAAAGAAGCACTAAATATTATGGCACTAGGCCTATCTAGATTTACGGCATTACATCTTGCTAATACCAACACTTTTCCTTCAGAAACTTCTGATATCGATGAGTACTTCAATAAAATAAAAACTATCGAAGTACAAAAGTTGAAGATGCCAAATCTATGTAAACAAGAGCTATTACAAATCCAAGGCAAGAGCCTGCCTCTAGCTGCTGCTAACAAGTAAATCCAGGTGACGCCTGCGGCGCACCTGATTTAAGCGTTATGCTGCTATACCAATTATCAAAATGGTATATAATAGGTATCTATATGCTGCAGGTAAGGTATTAAAACCAAGTGTTTGAATATGACCCAGATAAAAGTATGACTAATTCTGACAAGCATGGCATCGACTTCGATGAAGCCCAGAACTTATGGGAGGATGAGTCAAAAATTGTCTTTCCTGCAAGTGTTGAGGGAGAAGAACGATTTCTCATGGTTGCAAGGTATAAAGGCAAACACTGGACAGCAGTTTATACGCTACGAGGAGACAACATAAGAATTATTTCTGTACGTCGTTCCAGAACAAAGGAGATTACTTGCTATGAAAACTGAAGATTTCGACAAAGCCTTTGATGAAGGTAGCGATCTTATTGATGATGTTGTTCAGTGGGATAAAGGTCATCGTCCTGATCTTGATACAAAACGAGTTAACATTGACTTTCCAATCTGGATGATAAATGCCCTTGATAAAGAAGCTGCCAGGCTTGGAGTTGCTCGTCAAGCAATAGTAAAAACTTGGATGGCTGAAAAGCTAGATCAAGCCCGCCGGTGAGAACACAGCATAACAAAAATACCAGCGGACTGCCTTTGGCAGCCGCTGAATTTGGCGTTAGCAGGCAGCAATAATAGTGAGTTTCTGGTTGTGAAAAGACCAGTTTTCAAAAAGAGTTTTTGGGTTCACTGTCTATGGTGGGTTTCGAGTTAGAACCTCCCAGCAAAAAGACACTGTTACACTAACTTTTCAGTAGTTCTCAGCAGTTCATGTCTGCTGGTGTGAAGTCTGTCGCTGAAAAATCTGCGGTGTATCGTTGGGCATGTCAGCGTTGGTTTTCAGTTTATCGGTACTTTTTGCTCAGTGGCCCTATGCCAGTTCAAAGTTGCATCAGCTTCTTTATCGCCTGGAAGCTTTTAAATATCAGAGATTGTGCGCTTCAATCAGTTCAGCAAGAAAGCTGCTAATCCTCTGCATCATTCACCATTTGCCCTTGCGGGTGGGCTGCCATGCTAACAAGTTGCTGGTGTCGCCCCTAAAGGGGCTGGGACGCCGCTGTGCGGCGCCCCACAGCATGGCGTTAGCTGTCAAAGGAGAAATTGTGGCTAAATTAAGAATATTTATATCATCAACATGTTATGACTTGGGTGTTGTGAGATCTGAGCTTCGCCCATTTATAGGTTCTCTTGGCTATGAACCTGTGATGAGTGATTATTCTGATATTCTTTATGATCCTCGCTCTCATACCCATGAGAGCTGCATAAAGGAAGTACCAAACTGCGACATGGTTGTTTTAATAATTGGCCCTAGATTTGGTGGGACTGGTATACCTGCGTTATTAGAAGATTTTGACTTCGGATTACTAAAAGGCAGTTCTAGTAAAACGGATATTTTAGAACATAAAGACAAACTATCCATCACCCAGTTAGAAATATTGAAAGCAGTAGAGCAGTCCATCCCTATTTATGCCTTCGTTGATGAAAAAGTACTCCATGATCATCATGTCTATGAAAAAAATAAGAGTAAGCCATCTGTTATGAAGGAAATAGAATTTCCGTCAATACAGAAAAAAGATACGGCAAAATATATATTCGAATTTATCAACTTTTTAACTCACAGAACTAGCAATAACAGTGTAACTGGATTTTCTAAACTTGATGATATAAAAACCACTCTTGTTGGGCAGTGGTCACAGCTTTTCCAAAGGCTCTTATCCGAGAATAAAAATAGAAGTAATGAAGGGAAACGATATGCTGACTTTTCGGAAAGCCTTGAAGACCTAAAAGCTGTTGTTCTAGCGTCAATTACAACGCCAAATCTTCGTGATACAGCTAGAGGAGCAATTCAATTTAGGCACTTGATATCCTTTTTAGGCGGATTTCAATCTGAAGACTTACATGAACTTCTTGTTTCGGATTATAGCTGGGAGGAACTTCTCGAAAAATTTGAAATATCCAAAATTAAAGAAATCGAAATCGAAAAGGGTTATAGACCACGGCTATTTCTACTAAAAACAGACGGCACATTCTATGACTGTCGTTTTTCATCCAGGGTACTTGATGACGTTAAGTTGGATTGGAGAAGCTTCTTGGATGTAGAAAAGGAAAGCCGGAAGGCAATAATTGATGCTACCTTGCAAGATCGAGATTCACGCCGCCGCAGAGATATTCATTATGTACCGGAAAATTTTGAGGAATACATTGAAGAGACTATAAAGGAGCGCTTAGGTGATAGTGAGCAAGATGACAGCTAACAAGTTGCTGCACGCGGATAAATTATCCGCTGCGCTCCTAATTTACCGGTGAGCAAGGCGTTAGGGCGCTACACCAGCTCAAGAACTAGTAAATACATTAAAACCAGTGTATATTCATCCAGTTAAATAGGAGGGTGTGCATTAGTGGTCGAACGAAGAAACAGAAGCAGTTTAAATGTTTTTGAACGGGCTGGAGCGTTCCTTGATGGAGCATTTTATAGCCTTGCGACCCCTATTGGTGCCTTTATCATGACATTGGGAGGCGCATTCCTTGGCTCTTATGACCACAGTAAGGCATGGGCTGTTGTGGACTCTAGTGCTAGTTTTATAGCGTATCTACTGACGAACCCTTACGCAGCTTTTATCGTTGGTTTTCCTCTAACGGTGTTCGGTGCCAAAGGTGTGTACGATGAAAAGAAACAACTGACCAAAGAAAACGATCAGTTGCGCCAAGAAAATATTAAGGTAAAAGATCTTGAGGCTGAATTGGAAGCCTCTCAAGAGGATGGACAAAGCCTTCGCTCTGATATTTACCGTGTCCATCAAGACCTTGTTGGAACATGGTTAAAAGGTGTGTCTAAACAAATTAACTTGGACTCCTATTCTAGGGTTTCAATTTACTATGAAAACCGAGAAAGCTTTTATCTGTTATCAAGGTATTCAATAAATCCTAAGCTTGCTAAAGTGCATAAACCAAAGTTTGGACTAAACGAGGGTGTTATTAGTCAGGCTTGGCAGCATGGCGAGCACTCTGAAGATAATAGCCCTGAGTTTGCTTCAGACAAAGATGGATACTTTGAGTATATGATGCAAAATTATAGCTATAGCCGTGAAATTCTTGAATCTATTAATATGAAAAGCTGTAGGTATTTTGCAGTGGCTATAACTGAAGCTGGAGATAACATTGGAGTGATACTTTTTGAAAGCGAAAGAAAAGATTCATTTCCTAATGAAGTTAAAATACAAATAAGGGATTATTGCAGTGATTATCAAAGCCATCTTTGTAACTTTGTAAAAGATGGTATTTTGTATGATAAATCAATTGATTCTAACAAAGCACCAGCGACAGTCGATAATGATGCTGATGTATTGAATATGTTGGGAGGCTTAAAGTGACTAGGTTACAGAATATAATTGCTTACTTTTGCACCCAATATCCACATAAAGGTGAGCTATCTAAAGCTAGGCTGACAAAACTAGTTTATTTGGCTGACTGGTTTAGTGCTTTAGCAGATGAAAAACAGTTAACATCAATTAAGTGGCTGTTTAATCACTATGGGCCATATGTTGATGATGTTTTCAATGCAGTAAAAACTGGCGATGGTTTTACAATTGCGCACGAAAAAACCATGTATGGCTCTGATAAGCTTTTGATTGGGTTTGATGGTAATATTGAGCCTGTTGAACTATCTCCTAGAGATAAGCAGATATTAGATGCTGTAATCACTAAAACAAAAACATTATATTTCAATGATTTTACAGACTATGTCTATTCAACTTTCCCTGTCGTATCTAAGGATAGATATTCCTATCTTGATCTCGTAGGTCTAGCTCAAAAATACAAGGTAGAAAGCACCCTAACAAATGGTTCCAGGTGACGCCTACGGCGCACCTGATGCAAGCGTTATGTGCCAAATCAAGTTAAGTTAATATGAATGAGATCCACTTTCTTAACATAGATCTAGATATCGAATCGTCGATTGATATATCTCCCATCATCAAGGAATGGGGAGAGCGTATTTGCGTGTTTCGTAATGAAGAGATTGATGGTATTTACTATGGATCCTTTGAAACAGCCTGTAGCGGGATCGATGAGATAATTGCTGAGTATGTTTCTTTAATTGATGGTTTGTCCAAATCATCAAGAGATATCTGGGACAAAGCACTAAGGAGAGATTTTGACTTTGGCTATGAAAGTGGCGGTAACTTTCAAGGTAGATGTCGCCTCAACTTATGCAGCTAAATCACAATGCTGCTGATTCTCTGATCGCTCAGGGTTAAGCCACACCTCTACCGGTAATTGCCAGTTTCTGGTTTCACGGCTTCCCCAACGCTCAGGGTGTTGCTCTTTTGCTTTACGGTAAACTCTTTCACGATTCAGAACCTTTTTCTGAGCCTTCCCTGTGTGTCTGTCGTAGGGGGTCTGGAACTTGATGCCACTGTGCTTATGCTCCATGTTGTACCAGTTTACGAACCCATACACCCACTCTCTGGCTGACTCCAGACTGGAGAAGTGATTCGGATACCCAGGACGGTATTTCATGGTTCTGAAGCCTGACTCTGAGTATGAGTTATCGTTACTCACGCGTGGCCTGCTGAACGATGTCTGTACACCCAGCTGCTGAAGAGTACTCAGCATGGTCGCCCCTTTCATTGGGCTGCCATTATCGGAGTGCAGAACCAGTGGTTGCTCCTGAAGGCTGATTTTATTCTGCATGAAGGCTTTGCGGATCATCTGAGCAGCCAGATCAGAGGACTCCCTTTCATGAACTTCCCAGGTCACAATCATGCGGCTATAGACGTCCAGAACCAAATAGAGATAATAATATTTACCCCTGATGGGCGACCCCAAGAATGTTATATCCCACGACCAGAGCTGATTCGGTGCCGTAGCCCGATGCGATGTTGGCTTCCGCTTTGCGGGCTTCTGACTGCGACCGCGGTGATGCTGTTGATTATGGGCCTTCAGCACTCGATAAAAGCTTGACTCAGAAGCTATATAAACACCTTCGTCGGCCAGTGTCGGTACAATCTGGCATGGCGACTTACTTTTGAATCGCTCGCTGTTACAGACTTTCAGAATCTCGTTTTGCTCACTCTTGGTTAGTTGGTTGGCAGGCATTGGCCGGTCTGCGTATTGACGCTGATCTTCCCGCACCTGTTCTACATCTTTTTGCCAGCGCTGAACCGTGCGTATCGACAGGTTGAGCGCAGCACAGGCTTTCACTTTACGTGCACCCTGTGAAACAGCTTCCTGGATTAAAGCAACGGCTTCCTTGCGATCAGGGAGAGGAATCAATCGTCCTCGCGCTCCCCCCAGATCGCGTTTGCCTTTTTTGTTAGAACCAACAGTGCTGCGGTTTCAGCAAGTGCTTTGTCTTTGCGTTTGAGTTCTTTTTCCAGTTTCTGGATGCGCTTCTTGTCATCTCGTCTGGCAGCGGCCTGTACCTGACGGGATTCAGCAGGCTTTGTGCTGCCTGCGATAAAATCAGCTTTCCACTGCTGCAGGTCTTCATAGTAGAGACCCTTCTTACGACAGTATTCGGATAGCTCTGTTGTGTTCATGTTGGCGGTTTCCATCAGAACCGCGAACTTGTTTTCAGCACTCCACTGCTGAGGATTCTTACCATCACCGGGCACGACTACACCTTGCGCTTTTGCCTGTTTGCGCCAAGTATACAGGGTCGCATCAGTAATGCCGGTTTCTCTTTTCAGCTGAGCCACGGAAACATTATTTGGCGGCATCATCTTCTGGATAATGGACTCTTTCATTTCTTTGGAATAGCGAGCCATAACAGCCTCTTTCTAAATGCTCTCAGTTATTGAGAGTCATGAATCAAAAGAGGCGACATCTATTCTGACACAGAGGGGTGGCCCCACAGCATGGCGTTATACGGCAGAAAAAATCAAAGAGCTATACCACAAGAGAGTTTTTATAGTGAAGTTAGAAAACGTTGTTCCTTGGGGACGTACACTCGAAGAGTATGAATTGATGTTTTCTTTGAGTGATAAGGATAAAAGAAAGAAAATACTTGGCTGTGGGGATGGGCCAGCAAGCTTTAACATGGAAATCAAAAAGCTTGGAGGTAGTGTAGTTTCAGTTGATCCGATATATCAGTTTTCAAAGTCTCAGATAATCACAAGAATCAAAGAAGTTCGTTCCCTTATTATGGAACAAATATATCTAAATAAAAATGAATATGTTTGGAAAAATATCAAATCTCCTGAAATGTTAGAGTCAGTAAGAATGTCAGCAATGAATGCATTCCTTAGTGATTACGATAGTGGTAGACTTGATAGTAGGTATATTTATGCTTCATTGCCAAACTTACCTTTCCAAAACAATGAGTTTGATTTAGCAGTTTGCTCACATTTTCTATTTCTTTACAGTGAACACTTTTCTGAATCGCAGCATATCGAATCAATACTTGAATTAACTAGAATTGCAAGAGAAGTAAGAATTTATCCATTACTAACATTGGATGGTAAAGAATCAAAGCATTTGCCGGTAGTATAGAACATTTAAGAAAAAATGGAATTGAAGCTTCTCTCAAAGAAGTCAGCTATGAGTTTCAAAAGGGAGCAACTCAGATGCTAATCGTGAGAAGCCGTATAACAAAGCCCTAGGAGCCTGACCGAGAATAGACTGCCCTACTGCGGCGGCAGCAAATTGGTCTGAAAATCCGCTTTTGTTCGTCAAATAGCTCGCTATTCTCCTCACAAAACCGAATTTTCATCCTCAATTTTCTGCCGTCCTCGCTACGGGCGCTATTCTCGGTCAGGCTCCTAGAGTGCGTTCCTCCCTAAAGGGCTCCACCCGATGCTGCCTTCGGCGCGCGGCTCAGGGCGGCGTTATGCGCTTCGATTCATCATAAATCATAACGTTGATACCATTTTATGACACTATGCTCTATAGTGCCTTCTATGAATGCTAAACACCGTAAAACGCTCACAGCGATATTCAAAGATCCAACCCCAAAACAGTTGGAATGGAAGGCTATAGAAGCCCTCTTGATTGCTGTCGGAGCTGATATTATCGAGGGGCGCGGGTCACGTGTAAGATTCTATAAAGATGGGGAAGTCGGAACTTTTCATAGACCGCACCCAAAAAAAGAGGCAAAGCCCTATCAGGTTAAAGATGCACGAGATTTTCTAACTAGAATTGGAGTTAAACCATGAACACAATGACATACAAAGGCTATGCAGCTAGCATAGAATACAGTGACGATGATGAATGCTTTATTGGTCATATCGCAGGCATTAAAGATCGAGTTGGTTTTCATGGTGAGTCAGTAACAGAATTAAAAGATGCTTTTCACGACGCAGTTGAAGATTATCTCGAAACTTGTGCCTCTGTGGGCAAAGAGCCTCAGAAACCATACTCTGGAAAATTGATGCTACGTATTCCACCAGAACTTCATGCAACCATTGCAACAGCAGCTCAGGTTAGCGGTCAAAGTATCAACCAATGGATTTCAAGAGCCTTAGTTCAAGCTTCTCGCATATAAACCAGCGCATAACAAGTGCGTGGTGTCGCCAGCAAGCTGGCTGGGACTGCCGCCTGCGGCGTCAGCCCCACACGCAGGCGTTATGCCTTTAATCCTCAACAGTGCTATTACCACTATTATCTCTGGTACATATTCTTACTCGATATTCTTACTCGCACACATCCATCTTTTGATTCAGTAGTTATTTGTGTAACAGAGTTGCCATGGTTTATTTGCTGCAAAGTTGCTGTTTGATCTTCTGAAGGTAAACTAATTTGAATAGGATCTCCCTCCTGTGTGCCATAAATGAAAATTCCTTCTCCACGCTGTTGAAGCTGAATAGAAATTCCACTGCTATGTGACAAATCTGGCATTGGAGGCATTGGAGGCATTAGAGGCATTAGAGGCATTGGAGGCATTAGAGGCATTGGAGGCATTGGAGGCATTGGAGGCATTGGAGGCATTAGAGGCATTAGAGGCATTAGAGGCATTGAGGGTATTGGAGGCATTGAGGGCGTTGCCGGTAAAAATTGTGCCGACATTGATAACCCATGTGCTCCAAATGTGTATGGAGCATATCGTTGACGACGTGAATGTCGTGGGTGACGTGATTCTTCATGGTTAGACATTACACAAATAACATCAACGCATTTATCATGCTCTTCAGTACTGTACTCTGGAGTATGAATACAAGCTTTCTGCATGCAATTCGGGCATGTATCATGGGCCTCAAACCAAGGGGCTATACAAGTGGCATGATATAAATGCCCACAACAAAGTTGTTGTACATTGTCACTATCTTCTAAAACTTCCAGGCATAAAGAGCAAGCCTCTTGCGCTAATGCTTGTAGAGGGATTATGAATAAAGATACGGTCAACAACTTAAAGATAAAAATTTTGTTCATGATGGAAGTCTATGCGCCTCAGCCCAGCTCAGTATAGGCATAAATCGGGTAAGGACTGGTCTTTCTCCAGCCCTCCCCACAGCACCCGGCATGCGGGTCCGCACCGGGCGGTTCACCGAGGATAGTGAAACCTGATCCATAACTCTTTCAGGGAAACAAGCCCAATATTTGCAAGATAACTGTCGTTGAGTGCCTGCTGTGTTGCAAAGGTTTTGCTCAACCGATAATACCCTTTGCTGCTGGCTGCAATCGAAGCGGCCTTGATATGATCAACGCCTAACTTGACTAAATTTCGATAACGGGTTTTCGGCTTGCGCCACTGCTTAATAAAACAGCAACGGATGCGCCGACGTATCCATTGATCCAGCAGCGGTATAGGACGGTAATATTCGGTTATTCTGAAATAACCCATCCAGCCCCGGATATATTCGGCAAGCTTTCGCAGGCGGTAGCCCATCGAGACTCCCCAGCTGCGGCTGGTGAGTTTGATGATTGTCCGCTTAAAGCGAAGCAGGCTTTTCTGTGACCAGCGGACTCTCTTCCCTGTGAAGGTAAAACTCAGGAACTCGACCTCAGTGGATTTCACCACCTTGCTTTTGGTCGGGTTGATTGTCAGTTTCAGTCGACGCTCAAGGTACCGGGTGATGCTTTCCATCACCCTTTCCCCTGCCCGTTGGCTGTGAACCACTATCACGAAGTCATCGCAATATCTTGCGAAACAGTGACCCCGATATTCCAGTTCCTTGTCCAGGTCATCAAGAAGTACATTCGACAGCAGCGGTGAAAGTGGACCGCCTTGTGGCATACCCACCCGTGTCGGGTAGCATTGCCCATCAATCATGACGCCAGCACGGAGGTAGCAACCAATCAGTTTTAGCAGACGCTTGTCGTTAATCTTACGGGCGACTCTCGACATGAGTACATCATGGCTGACGGTATCAAAGAACTGACTCAGATCAACGTCAACCGCCTGATGCAGCCCCTGTTTGATATAGCGTTTAACCTGTTGCACAGCATCATGTGCAGATCTTCCCGGTCTGTAACCAAAGCTGCTGTTTGAAAATCCGAGATCAAAGATGGGGGTTAACACCTGCACTATGGCCTGTTGTATAACCCTATCCTGAACGGTAGGAATTCCAAGCAACCTTTCTCCTCTATCGGGTTTCTCAATGACAGCCCGAAGCACCGGAGACGGTTTATATGTTCCATCCAGTAAGGCTTGGCGCACTGAAGGCCAATGCTGTTTAGCAAAGTCAGGGTAGGCCTCAATGGTGACTCCATCAATACCGGGAGCACCTTTGTTGCTTCTGACCTGTTTCCATGCCTTCAGTAAGTTGGCAGGCTCCAGTGCACAACTTAGTAGATCGTGGTTCAAAGCTGGTTAAAGATTCTGTCGCCAGACACAGTGTTTCGCCGTTCGGCTGCACTGCTCCGAGGGAATCAGTCTCCTCTTTGTCATCGGTGTTCAGTCCTTCGCTGACGATTCCTGTCGAACAACTACGCGGTAACTGCTCCTGCGTTACTCTAGCTCCTGCATCCATGCAATCGTATGACGTCTGCTGACTTCTGTTCAATCACCACACAGGATTACTCCTTTGGGCGCTATTGGTTGTCATCGGGTTTGCTCGAACAGGGTGATGAATCTTGCTCGCCGAGCCTGTTGTAACCAGTGGCTGAGAACTGGGAATAACCAATCGCATGTTGAACAGACCTCGCCGGATAAGAACATGAACTGTCAGTGCACAACCGCCGCATTTACCGTGTCTCTCAAACCAGAGGGCTTTGTGATCATTGGCTCACTCGCCCACGAGACTCGGCCTTGTATGCGATTTATGGGGGACGCCCAGTCTCCGTCGGCTCGCACCTTTGCAGTCAGACTGCCTCCGCACAATCCCTCGCGGGATTGCAATTGCCTTAAGCTAGTGGTTATCATCGGTTGGCTTATTAGGCGCAAGATCCGATGCTGGTTTACCCACAGGGGACTTTCACCCCATAAGTTCATGCCCATGCCGGGCGTACCAAGTGCTTCAGGTGAAGCCTATGGTGTACCTGATGCAGGCGTCAGCTGCTAAGAGTAAATATGCACATTCCATCAAAATTTAAAGAAGAAAACTTGGATAAATTGTATGAGTTTATTCAAGAGCATCCGCTTGGCACTCTAATAGTTTCAGCTGAAAATACTTTGGATGCTGACCATATTCCGTTTTATCTTCAGAAACGAAAGAATGCACAGGTAATACTTCAAAGCCATATTGCAAAAGTAAACCCTTTATGGAAAAAGGTCTCAGACGGTCAGGAGGTTCTGCTTATCTTTCATGGACCAAACGCTTATATCAGCCCGAATTTATATCCATCAAAGAAAGAAACGGGTAAAGTCGTTCCAACATGGAATTACTCTGTCGTACACGTTAGAGGTCGAATTTTTTTCAGACATGAAAGTGACTGGATTATTCAGCTGCTCAACAATATTTCTGACTTTCATGAACTAAACCAAACCCTTCCTTGGTCAGTTTCAGATGCTCCGTTTGAGTTCACTAAAAAACTGATAAATGCTGTTGTTGGTTTGGAGGTCGTTATTGATGATATAGTTGGTAACTTCAAGTTAAGTCAAAATAAAACAGCATCAGACTATTCAGGTGTCGTAAACGGTTTGGCGGCTTCAGAAAACAATTCAGATATTTCTGTGTCCAAAAAAATGCAACAATCAGAACGCAGCTAACTGTCTGGGACGCAGCCTGCAAGCGTTAGCCGTCATAATAACATCGAGAAGTATCGTAATGTCAGGAATAGTAGATCTTGGAAAACTTCTGGAAAGTATGAACCCAGTGCTAGTTGAGGATGAATTTGTATTTTGCAATGTATCAGGTCAACTGTCCGAGTATATTAATTTAAACCCTCTTGCTACTTTCAATGAATCAGAGGGCTTAACATTGGTTTTACCAAAAAAATCTGCTGAAAGTGCTGGCATTAGTTTTGAAAATACCTACAAGCAAATCACTTTAACTGTGCATTCAAGCTTGGAGGCTGTTGGCTTAACAGCAGCAATATCAAACAAACTTGCGTCAAAAGGTGTCAGTGCAAATGTAATTGCAGCATATTTTCATGATCATGTTTTTGTTCAATCTGAAAAAGCTCACGCCGCATTAGCTGCTTTGCACGAAATATCGGGGAAAAACGGCTAACAAGCACATGGTGTCGCCAGGAAGCTGGCTGGGTCGCCTACGGCGCCCCACATGTAGGCGGTTATGTGGCACAAATCAACAATTGAGTAAAACGAGAAAAATATGAGAACTATTGGTCTGCTTGGAGGAATGAGTTGGGAATCTACCGCAAGCTATTACAAAGCAATAAATGAAGGTATCAAAGAAGTACTTGGTGGCTTACATTCCGCCAAAATCTGCCTCTATAGTGTTGACTTTGATGAAATAGAAAAGCTGCAACATTCTGGTTGCTGGGATAAGACAGGAAAAATTCTTTCTCAAGCCGCTCAATCAGTTGAAGCGGGTGGAGCTGATTTTATCCTCATCTGTACAAATACAATGCACAAGGTTTCAGAAGAGATTCAATCTTCTATTTCAATACCACTTGTTCATATTGCAGACGCAACCGCAGAAAAACTTATCACTGATGGAATAAAGCGGGTTGGTTTGCTTGGTACAAAATTCACAATGGAGCAAGATTTTTACAAAAATCGAGTTTCAGAAAATTATGGTATAGAGGTTATTGTTCCAAACGATCAAGATCAAAACATTATTCATCAAGTAATTTACAATGAGCTGTGCCTTGGTGAAATTAATGATGAATCGAGAGAAAAATATCTCGAAATTATCAGCAACTTATATTCGCAAGGAGCAGAAGCGGTAATTCTTGGTTGTACTGAAATTGCGTTGCTTGTTCAACAGCAGCATACAAATATCCCGCTATACGACACAACACAAATTCATGCAGCACAAGCTGTGAAGTTGGCAACCAGTCAAAGTGCCGCATAACAAGTGCGTGGTGTCGGCAGCAAGCTTCCTGGGACGCCGCTTGCAGCGGTGCCGCACAGGCAGGCGTTATGCCCTTATACCAAGAAAACAAATTACAATCTGACCGGTGAGAAAAATATAATGGCTAAAAAAGAATCACTCCTAAAACTCATAGAGATCATTGAGTCCCACAAGGCAAACCGAACAGATATGATGTTCAGAAATTATTTTTCTTTAGCATGTCATTTATCCCTTCAAGGGAAAGACGAAGCTTCGAGAAAAGTTCTCAGGAGCCTTTTTGATTGGCTTGGATATGAGAATAGGAAAACATATTTCAATAACATAATTCACACACTCCCACAATACGCTGAAGATTATGCTTGGGAAATATCAGCAAATTGTGAATTTAATGAGTTAGTTCAGGAAATTACTAGAAGCAAAGAACCAGCATAAGTTAAATAAAGGCAAGCAATGAAAGTGGTTTCTATAGATACTGCCAAGCATTACAAATGGGGCGAAAAGTGTGATGGTTGGCATCTCGTAAAGTCTGCCATGCTCAGTGTAATCCAAGAGCGTGTTCCCAGTGGCTGTAGTGAAATTCGACATTTTCACCAAAAGTCAGAGCAGTTTTTCTACATATTATCTGGTAACGCAGTTATTGAAGCTGATGGAGTGGTTCATTCGTTGATTACAGGACAAGGCTTGCATATTCCGGCTAAAGTCCCACATCAGCTTAAAAATACAAGCTCTCAAGATTTGGTTTTTGTTGTCACATCTGTTCCGCCGAGTCATGGTGATCGTATCGAAGCACGGGCATAACGAATAAGGATAGATTGCGCCCAGCCGCAATCTTATCCTGTTGTTGCACAAGCCCAGGTTGAATTCTGGTAAGAAAGGTCTATTGAAGTTTACTTATCTGGCGGACCTTGAATCAAAACGTTTTTTCTGAACGCTATTTATTCAGGATGAGTGTCTCCAGACCACTGCATTACGGTAGTCTTGGGTATATCGGATCTGTCTGGCTGAGCTTACATTTCCTCCTTGCTTGTGAATGGCGGTGTTTGTTGATGTGACAATAGCTCAGGTCGGTTTCAGGAAACTGAACGCAATGTGTTTCATAGGCTCACCGCAACGCCTGCATGTGAATTTCGGGCGAATCACGGGTTCGAATGCTTTGACCATCACATTTAAAACCAGTTGCACCAGTGATAATTGTTTTTTTGCGTTGCTGTGTAAAAATCCGTAATCCCGCGATCGTCGAAGTCGCCTGGGTAATACATGTTTCAGTACCAGCCACAGGAAGTCTTCTCCTGTGTCAACAGAATGGTGTAATAGCGCAGTTTCCGTGCAGTATTGAGCAGTCGTTCTACCTCTGCAGGCTTCAGGATAACGGGCAGTCGCTTGACGGTCGGTGGTTTGATGATTTCAACAAAGCCACAGGGTTTCCCAGAACATGTTTCCAGAAAAACTGCAGGCCATTACAATCGGTTTTGACCTTGCTCCAGGAATGGCTTTCCAGAAGGGCGGCAAAATAGGTTTTTAAATCCTCAGGGCTGAGTCTGTCAGGAGAACGATCAAAGAAGGTTGCCAGCCGCCGAATTGGCCTGCTGTATAGATCAATGGTTGATTTTCTTTTGCTCTGAAGCTTCAGGGTGGTGATGTGTTTTTGATACAGTTTGTCAAACCGGATTTGCTCAGAACGTTCCATGTTGCTTCCTTATATAAGCCGCGCCGGAGTGGTACGGATATCAGGAAGTATTGGCAATGTTGGGGTGGCTGGGATGAACGGTATTTTTTTGCCGCGTTAGCGGCTTGGTTCAACAACAACGATCATGGTGTATCAAACAGACGCATGAAAAAAATTCAGGTGACGCCTACAGCACACCTGATTTAGGCGTTATGTTGCATACAAATCAAAGGAATCATTCATCAAATGGACTTTCTCCCCAAAGTGTTGGAAGCAGAGAGATTAATTCTCAGACAATTCGAAGACGGTGATTGGGTTGATTTGCACAAATATTATTGTGACTCAGTAGCTACAAAATTCACAACTGGTCGCTCTTTTACAGAGGGTGAAACATGGAGAGCTATGGCAGGAATGATTGGCCATTGGCAACTACGAAGTTATGGCCCTTATGCTGTTGTAGAAAAGTCCAGTAACGCTGTACTGGGTCCAGTAGGCTTCTGGTATCCTAACGACTGGCCATCTCCAGAAATAAAGTGGGCACTGGCTCCGGAGTTCTGGGGACATGGCTTTGCAAAGGAGGCAACTCTGATTGTTCAAGCAACTGGCAAAAAAATTATGCCAGATTTGTCTTTGATAAGTTTTATTCATTCAGAGAACTTGGCATCAATAAAGCTAGCGAAATCTGTAGGTGCAAATCTCGAAAAAGAAACAGAGTTCAGAGGTGGGCTCTGGCAAATCTACCGCCATCCACATGCAACATAACAATTACAGGCAAAGGGATGGCTCACTGCGTTCGCAACACTTGCTGCAAGCGTTATGCTACGTACGTTTATAATAATAGGATTTAATATGTTAGATAAACTAAACAACAAAGTACTAATAATATGTTCATTGATATCTACATGCATTATGTTTTCAATTGTCATGTTTTATGTAAATCCATTAATTGATGGTAAAAATGGGTTTGAAGTTATTGGCTTGCAGCTGGCTTTTAATAAATCGGTTGGTATCGAGTTGGTGAGACATTGGGGGGATTCTGGTATAAACAATTTTAAATCATTGATATTTACTGACTATATCTATGCTGTATCTTACTCTTTGTTTTTTTCATCATTATTGTCATTTCTTATTTTCAAGAACAACAAATCTAAGCACTTTTCTTATACTTGGGTTGTATACCTAGCTTTTCTAGCAGGAATACTCGATTGCATTGAAAACACTATTGAACTTCGTTTTTTAGAAAATACTGCAATTTTTTCGGATGATATATTTTTAATCCATTCTTGGCTTGCTGTTTTTAAGTGGGCCACCCTTCCAGTCATATTAGGCTATGTTTTAGTTTTGTCTGTGCCGAAAAAAAATACTATGACGATAGAAAAAGCATAACAAGGCCAGTCAGTCGGAATCGCTACGCTCTCCGCTGCTGGCGGCGTTAAACCGCATTACCTATCATTGACATACTATAAATGATATATATACTATATTTGGTATGTGGGAAATATACGAACATAAGAAATTGGCTGGTCAGCTTCGAAAAATTCCGAAGGATGTCTTGCAAAGGTATGAAAAATGGAAGGATATCGTAATGATCTCAGGCCCTGGAGGCCTAAAACAGATTCGTGGGTTTAATGATGAGGCCCTACGTGGAGAGTGGAAGGGCTTTCGATCATCACGCCTAAATATGCGATATAGAGTGATTTACAAAGTTGAGAAAGACAATGTTCTTGTGCAGGTCGTAAAAGTAACTCCACACGACTACAGGAGAAAATGAAATGAGCGAATACAGGAAAGCTAAACGTCATGTAGAGGTGTCAGTGGGCGATTCGGTTCGGATTGTACGAGAGCTTCAAGAGCTCAGTCAGAATGAACTTGCGGAAATAACTGGGATACCGCAGTCTACACTTTCTGCAATCGAAAATAATCGAGTCAATCTTGGAGTTGAAAGGGCCAAGATCTTAGCTCGTGCTTTAAAATGTCATCCAGCCGTTCTAGTCTTTCCTGGTTGGGATATTAATCAAGAATCAGCGGCTTAATTGCTTTATATCTCAAACATGGCTTTCAAGCATTACATCAAGCAGAGCAGAATTCTGTAACAACAACGATCATGGTGTATCAAACAGACGCATAAAAAAATTCAGGTGACGCCTACAGCACACCTGATTTAGGCGTTATGTTGCATACAAATCAAAGGAGTCATTCATCAAATGGACTTTTTTGTCCCCAAAGTGTTGGAAACAGAGAGATTAATTCTCAGACAATTCGAAGACGGTGATTGGGTTGATTTGCACAAATATTATTGTGACTCAGTAGCTACAAAATTCACAACTGGTCGCTCTTTTACAGAGGGTGAAACATGGAGAGCTATGGCAGGAATGATTGGCCATTGGCAACTACGAGGTTATGGCCCTTATGCTGTTGTAGAAAAGTCCAGTAACGCTGTACTGGGTCCAGTAGGCTTCTGGTATCCTAACGACTGGCCATCTCCAGAAATAAAGTGGGCACTGGCTCCGGAGTTCTGGGGACATGGCTTTGCAAAGGAGGCAACTCTGATTGTTCAAGCAACTGGCAAAAAATATATGCCAGATTTGTCTTTGATAAGTTTTATTCATTCAGAGAACTTGGCATCAATAAAGCTAGCGAAATCTGTAGGTGCAAATCTCGAAAAAGAAACAGAGTTCAGAGGTGGGCTCTGGCAAATCTACCGCCATCCACATGCAACATAACAGTTACAGGCAAAGGGATGGCTCACTGCGTTCGCCACCCTTGCTGCAAGCGTTAGCCCTCCTAAATCTAGCTAAGATCAATCCCTTGACTTTATTTGGCTCCAGAGTAAACTTAAAATCAATAAATTGATCTTATAGTAATTTTCATGTTAACTATATCTGGCAATGAAATAATAAAGCGCCTCTACTTTGATAACCCATGGTGGGAAACCTCCAATATTGAATCTAGGTACCAAAATTATCCCAAGAGGTTTTACTTTACTCCTTTCTTTGAATTGGTTAGAGAGTCATCTATAAATAGAGCTGCTGTCTTAATGGGGCCTAGACGAGTTGGTAAAACTGTTATGGTTTACCATACAATTGGAAAGTTACTTGAAGAAGGTGTTAGTCCGACCAGCATTCTTTATGTTTCTTTGGAAACACCTATATATACGGGTCTTTCGCTTGAACAAATTTTAAATTTTTTTAATGAAGAATTTAAGCATAAGAGAGATAGCAAGCTCTATATAATTTTTGATGAGATACAATATCTTCCAAACTGGGAAGTTCATTTAAAATCACTTGTTGATTCATATGCATCTCATAAGTATATTGCCACAGGTTCAGCCGCTGCTGCTCTTAAATTGAAAAGCCGTGAATCAGGTGCAGGTCGGTTCACAGAATTTCATCTCCCATCTCTAACATTCGCTGAGTACATTTCGTTTATCAATAAGTCAGATAAACTCATGAGCTATGATGATGAATTTTGGGAAGCATTAGATATAGAAGAACTAAACAAAGAGTTTGTAAACTATCTTAACTATGGTGGTTATCCTGAAGCTGTATTTTCATCATTGATACAAGAAGACAGCTCTAGATATATAAAGAGTGACATAATTGATAAAGTGCTTTTAAGAGACTTGCCAAGTCTTTATGGGATAAATGATGTTCAAGAATTGAATAAACTTTTTAATGCTATAGCCTATAACACAGGTAATGAAATAACTTTAGAGTCATTGTCAAAGTCGTCAGGTGTTTCAAAAAATACCATAAAAAAATATATTGAGTATTTAGAAGCTGCTTTTCTAATAAAGATTATTCATCGTGTAGATATTAGTGCAAAAAAATTCAAAAGGGCAACAACGTTTAAGGTATATCTTACAAACCCTTCAATGAGGGCCGCTCTTTTTGGCCCTGTGGAGGGAAACCATGAAGCAATGGGAACCTTGACAGAAACAGCAATCTTCAGTCAGTGGGTACATAATCCCAATATAGAAAACTTACACTATGCTCGTTGGAAGGCAGGCGAAGTTGATATTGTGTGGTTAAATCTTGCAACTCAAAAGCCTTACTGGTGTGTTGAAGTAAAGTGGTCTGATTTACCATGCTCTGACTCTAGAGTTCTAAAGGGGATTATCGCATTTATAAAGCAGCATGATTTAGATGATGGCTTAGTAACCACAAAAACAATAACTCAGAAACAAACCGTTGATGGTGTTAAGCTACGATATAGGCCTAGTGCTGCTTACGCATACACCTTGGGAACAAATATACTCGGAGGGCTAAATCGGGTAGCCGGAGGATACTAACCTCCAACCCCCACCCCACGTAGCGTGCGGATCCGTACCGGGCGGTTCACCGAGGATGTTGAAACCTGATCCATAAGTCTTTCAGAGAAACAAGCCCAAGGTTTGCAAGAAAGCTGTCGTTCAATGCCTGCTGCACTGCAAAGGTTTTGGCCAACCGGTAATACCCTTTGCTACTGGCTGCGATCGAGGCGGCTTTGATATGGTCAACGTCTAACTTGATCAGATTTATATAACGGGTTTCCGGCTTACGCCACTGCTTGATAAAACAGCAACGGATGCGCCAACGTATTCATTGATCCAGTTGCGGTATGGGGCGGTAATATCCGGTTATCCTGAAATAACCCATCCAGCCCCGGATATATTCGGCATGCTTTCGTAGTCGGTAATCCATTGACACTCCCCAGCTGCGACTGGTGAGTTTGAATATCTTCCGTTTGAAGCGTTGCAAGCTCTTCTCTGACCAGAGGATTCGCTTCCCTGTGAAGGTAAAACTCAGGAACTCGGCTTCAGTGGCTTTCACCACTTTGCTTTTGGTGGCGTTGACGGTCAGTTTTAATGGGCGCTCAAGGTAACGGGTGAAACAGTGGCCCCGGTATTCCAGTTCCTTGTCCGGGTCGTCGAGAAGTACATTGGACAGCAGCGGTGAAAGAGGACCGCCCTGTGGCATGCCTACCCGGGTAGGGTAGCATTGCCCATCGATCATGAAACCAGCGCGGAGGAAGCGGCCAATCAGTTTTAACAGGCGCTTGTCG
Source organism: Endozoicomonas sp. ALC020 (assembly GCF_049275935.1). NCBI lineage: Bacteria > Pseudomonadati > Pseudomonadota > Gammaproteobacteria > Oceanospirillales > Endozoicomonadaceae > Endozoicomonas > Endozoicomonas sp. ALC020. The sequence continues at coordinate 5,845,182 of NZ_CP184830.1, read as the reverse complement.
TGAATCTTACGAGAGACTCTTGACATGAGTACATCGTGGCTGACGGTATCAAAGAATTTACTCAGATCAACGTCAACTGCCTGATGTAGCCCCTGTTTGATATAGCGTTTAACCTGTTGCACGGCATCTTGTGCAGACTTTCCTGGTCTGTAGCCAAAGCTGCTGTTGGAGAATCCGGGGTCAAAGATTGGGGTCAACACCTGCACTCTGGCCTCTTGTATAACCCTGTCCTGAACCGTTGGAATGCTCAGCAGCCGTTTTCCTCCACCGGGCTTTTCAATAACAACTCGAAGAACCGGAGATGGCTTATATGTTTCATCCAGTATGGTTTGGCGCACTGAAGGCCAGTGCTGTTTGGCAAGGTCAGGGTAAGCCTCAATGACGACGCCATCGATACCGTTGGCAGTAATGGAAAGGTTAGATATGGTCAGGCAAGCATCAAACTTTGAGCATCCAGCCTAACCTGTTGGCCACAAACTCAGAGAGCACGGATTAAACAATCACGTTGGGCAGCAACCGCCTTTTAACAAGTGCAGTCAAAGGGAGGCTCACTGTGTTCGCGCCCTTGCTGCAGGCGTTATCAGTAGGGATACATTATGAGTAAATCAACGTTTGAAAAAATATCGATCGGTTCGGCTTTTGAAAGCCTTTTTGTTTTCCTGGTTGCGGGAATGCTATTGGTTGTTCTGGGTGGCTGTTTTGTAGATCTTAGTGGGGACTTGCCAGGTTGGTACTTAAATTTGATTCAAGAACCTATCTCGATCGGATACTTCTTTATATTGAGTATTCTAAGTCTATTGGCTACTGCTTTAGTTACTTGGGGAGGGACTAAGAACCATAATGAAAAGTGGTGGTTTGAAAAAATCTTTTTGGCTCCTTGTAGAGCAGGAATAAGTTGCGGCTTTATCGCAAGCGGTATGCTCGTTGGTATTGGGTTAGGATTGTTCATAGTTACCCGTGGGGTGCCTGATTCAGAACTCGCAAATACCTCACTAGCTTTTATTGCGTTGGGTGTATACTGCTTTGCTGTAGCTTATCCTATAGCACTGCTGATGCTTTACTTGATCAATCAGGATGCAAAACATAACTTTGTAATCGATCTGTTTGGTGCTCTATACATAGCTTTAGTAATCTTTGCAGGCTTCATGTTTAAAGAATATATGGATTGGGTTGGTTTGGGGGCGTGCTTTGCAATATTAATTATTTATGCATTTGTAGGTCGAATATGGTTGCGCAAAACTGATAACAAATAAATCAGCCTGTTGCCTGGCGGCACAGGTTATTAAGGCGTTAGGTGCTCACAACTTCACATCGCGCAATGGCTCTGCTATCAGAGGAAATTCAGAAATTACCTTCTTGTCCATCGTGAACAGTTTTGTCCCAAGGTTCATAGCCAAAGAAACATATTCGCAGTCGTATGCTGAGCAGTTGCTCTGATTTACAAGAGATAACACGTTCAGTGATTTGATGTCATATTCATTACCAGACATTAATGTTTCAGCTTCATTCTGTATCTGGAGAGCTTTGTCGTAGGTAACAAGCTCCTTTCTCAGATAGAGTGCTAAAACATTTCTAAATTCGCTACGCCAGAGGTGAGGAGCAACCCACAACGGGTCAATTTCGAGAAGCTTTTCCGCATGCGGGGTGTATTTCGTTGGCAAGTACAAATAAACGAGTACATTGGTATCAACAACAATCATGCTCTGCCTTTATTAATCGCATCTTGGATATCGTCAATATCAACCAGATTGGCATCAATCCCTCTACGTAGCTCTCTGGCACGCTGCAAGTGCTCGGAAGGGTTCACTCGCTTAGGCAAAAGCATTTGCTCAAGACAATGAATTAACTCACTATTTATGCTTCTGTGGTGGGCGGAAGCCGCTTCTTTCAACCTGTTATAAAGAGTTTCGGGTATGTTTTTAACCGTAATGGCTGGCATTGCTTAACCTCCTGAAATGCCATAATGGTTTCATTATGGTTGCAAAGTGTCAATCAGTCAAACAACGCACCAAAATCGGGTAGCCGCAGGTCTCTAACCTCCAGCCCCCATACCACCACGGCGTGCGGATCCGCACCGGGCGGTTCACCGAGGATGGTGAAACCTGATCCATAAGTCTTTCAGAGAAACAAGTCCAAGGTTTGCAAGAAAGCTGTCGTTCAATGCCTGCTGCACTGCAAAGGTTTTGGCCAACCGGTAATACCCTTTGCTACTGGCTGCGATCGAGGCGGCTTTGACATGGTCAACGCCTAACTTGATCAGATTTATATAAGAGGTTTCCGGCTTACGCCACTGCTTGATAAAACAGCAACGGATGCGCCGACGTATCCATTGATCCAGTTGCGGTATGGGGCGGTAATATTCGGTTATCCTAAAATAACCCATCCAGCCCCTGATATATTCGGCAAGCTTTCGTAGTCGGTAATCCATTGACACTCCCAGCTGCGACTGGTGAGTTTGAGTATCTTCCGTTTGAAGCGTTGCAGGCTCTTCTTACGAGAGACTCTTGACATGAGTACATCGTGGCTGACGGTATCAAAGAATTTACTCAGATCAACGTCAACTGCCTGATTTAGCCCCTGTTTGATATAGCGTTTAACCTGTTGCACAGCATCTCGTGCAGACTTTCCTGGTCTTTAGCCAAAGCTGCTGTTGGAGATCCGGGGTCAAAGATCGGGGTCAACACCTGCACTATGGCCTGTTATATAACCCTGTCCTGAACCGTTGGAATGCCCAGCAACCGTTCTCCTCCATCGGGCTTCTCAATAACAACCTGAAGAACCGGAGATGGCCTATATGTTCCATCCAGTATGGCTTGGCGCACGTCAGTGCACAAAGCTTCCGCGTCCTGCATCCATGCAGACGACCGCCGCATTTACCGTATCTCTCAAACCAGAAGGCTTTTTGACCTTTGGCTCACTTGCCCACGAGAGTCGGCCTTGTATGCGATTTCTGGGGGACGCCCAGTCTACGTCGGCTCGCACCTATGCAGCCTAGACTGCCTCCGCACAATCCCTCGCGGGATTGCACTTGCCTTAAGCTAGTGGTTATCATCGGTTGGCTTATTAGGCGCAAGATCCGATGCTGGTTTACTCACAGGGGACTTTCACTCCATAAGTTTATGCCCATGCCGGGCGTACCAAGTGGTTCCAGGTGACGCCTACGGCGCAGCTGAACCAAGCGTTAGGCACTTCAATCAATATGCTCAACTGACATAAAATCAGCTTTATTTAAAGCTAAGCTTTTTTTCATGTTGGTACATTCAGAGTTTTGTGTAATACTGCCATCTTTAAAGGTAAGCCCGCTGAGACTGGGTGTTTCTCTGAGCGCAGACATCGAATATAAAAATTGTTTTTTATGAAGAGCAACGTCAGTCGTATCTACATTATGCCTTATTAAAACTTTCCCTAAGAAATCAGAAAGCTTTGCTCTATTTACTTTGATATGGCAGTGCCAACCGTCTAACTTGTGATTTTTACTAGTAGGATTTTCTGGCTTATGTAACTCTGCTTTATGGTCTGGATGATAACTAAAAATCATACTTCCACTATCATAACCCAATGCATTTTGACATTCTCCAAAGCTAAAAAAAATTTTACCTGGAGGATAATATATTGTTAATACATCTTGCTGAGCAGCCTCTCTTTCCGTTAGCTTTACAGCTGAAATGAAAGCTTGGCTTTTAGGAAAATAAGTAAAGCTCAGCGATGTACTGGTTATAGATTTACTAGCAAATTTACCTGACGAAAGGTTTTCTTGGTTTGATGCGTCTTGCGGACTTGGTTGTAATAAGTTTACCTGATCTATTCCTTGCACTTTATCCTCCTTAATAATCAATTTAATTACTAATCTGACAATGCTGCTGCCAAGTAGTTCTACCAATACAAACATGTGTGTTAGCAATACTAACTATTCGAGACCAGTGCATAAATCGGGTAAGGACTGGTCTTTCTCCGTAACCTTGAATGTCTTTTCCAGGTGAGGCTTGAGGCCATATGCATGCCATATCCGGCGAACACTTCTCTCACTGATACCGCTAACAGCAGCCATAGTTCGGGTGCTCCAGTGAGTGGCATTTTCCGGAAGGGTGTTTGTGGTCAGACTCACAATCTCAGCAGCATCAATCTGCTTTTTACGGCCACTGCGAGCTCGATCCTGTTCAATCCCGGAGAAGCCTTCCTGGGCATATCGGTCACGCCAGCGGCTGACCTGATGACGACCGATCTTCAGTATTTGCGCAATCTCAAGATTGCTTTTTCCTTCTGCAGCGAGAAGAACAATCTGAGCACGGCGGGCCAGGCGAACAGGGCAAGTATTTGACGAAGTAATCTTTCTGAGTCGTACTTCTTCAGAAGCATCAAGTATTATCTCTGTGGCAACTCGCATAGTAAAAACAGGCAGTGGTTGGAATAACATCCATAGTAGACCGTTAGGAGTCTTTATGTATTTTTAATTAGGTCGCACTACACTAGTTCCGACAGCTTCATGCCGTCGTACTTTCCGTCATAAACTTTCATGTGGCAGTCACGACAGACCGGTATTTGCTTCCGGTTGATTTGCGCCATTACCTTGCTAAAGCCTTTGGCTTCCTGACCCATCTTGCGGGTATGCCGGACATGATGCATCTCAATATCATCGGGTTTACCGCAAATTGCACAGTGACACCCCAGCTTGCTCCTTGTTCGCTGGTTTATTCGCTTCAGGTACAATTTCTCAGGATCAAGACCTTTGCCGCTGACATTAAATGCTTTTTGGTTCACCTTCAGGGACAGGTTATTGCCGTATCCATTAAAATTAACCTGTCGTATACCATCTTTAGTTGTCTTCAAGGCTGTAATCTTACCGTTGCCTTTCTTCAAAACTTGCCGGGTTGAACAGCGCCTGCTGCTCGCTAATGTATGCATCAGTGATCTTTGAAGCGTGTATACCATCCAGCTCATTTTTGACCTGTTGGCAGCGAAAGAGTAATAGTTTAGAACTTCTCCCAAGACCGAGTTGTAGTACATGACTATTTCCCATTCCTGTCTCGGGATTAAATCTCTACGCGCTTTTCCCTTAAAAGACCCTTTCTTAGCAAATCCATCCTCAACCAGTTTGCCCATCAGCTCCATGATCGGAGCTTCGAGCCTTATGGTGCCCGCACCAGTACGTGCAAGTGTTGCCCGTTTCGCATGGCCACTTTTATGTTTGGAAGTGTGCCCCTTGGGATCGGATTTAATATACGTCCCAAGAAATTTCACTTTTGCCTTGTCGGGTCTGGCGATCATGGCGGATGAAACAACCCTACAAGTGCTGAAAGAACCAGGGCGAGAGGCGGCCAGCAAGTCGTATATGTGGCTATATCGCAATGGTGCTTACAGTAAACCCATTGTCATCTACGAATACCAGCAGGGGCGTGGATCTGAACATTTTAGCTGACTATCAGGGGACTCTGCACTGCGATGGCTACGCCATAGAACAGAGAGTGCGGGACAAAACACCGGATGAGCGACGCCTGGCGAGGCAAAACGACGCCGGTCCGGTGATGGACAAAATCAAGGTTTGGCTGGAAAAACAGGCGCTGAATGTCACCCCCAAAAGCAAGCTGGGTGAGGCGATTCGCTAAATGCAGAACCAGTGGACGTACCTTGTTCGCTAACTGGACAATGGTCTTGTGGGCATTGACAACAACGCATCAGAACGGGCGATCAAACCCTTCGTGATGGGGCACAAAGGCTGGCTATTCTCAGACAGTATTGCTGGTGCACGCAGCAGTGCGGTTCTGTACACACTGGTGTATGCACAAGCCTGTCAGTCTGCTGTTTCTAGAGATCCTCATGACCTGTGATCAGCTAAAGCGGGTTGGTCGTGAGATGTTTGCTATTGATGGTCGTAAAATGTCGTCCAATGCCCGCAAGGAATGGAGTGGGACACATAACATAAGGAACTGCCCAGTAAACAGAAAAAGCTCGAGCAGATGATCGCCCATCTGATGAAAAAGCATCAGAAGCACGACGTTCAGGAAGCACAGAACGAGCAGTATCGTGAGGGCGATGAGAAGCGTATTCAGACTCTGCGTATGGTAGCAATCTCCTTTTTCTACAGATTCGTTATGCTTTTATGAAGGAAATTGAAAATGCAAAAATATGTGTCAAACTGCCTATGTATTTCTCGCTCTTTGTGATGGTGAGATGATGTTCTTGGAACCTAGCAGCCTGTCGGACTTAAGACTGTTCTACTGCGGTTGCAATAAATTGGTCTAAAAATCTCTGTTTCTTCGTCAAATAGCTCGCTATTCTCCTCAGAAACAGAGATTTTTATCCTCAATTTCTTGCAATCCTCGCTACGGACGCTTAAGTCCGACAGGCTCCTAGGCTATTGAGGTGAAGTATGAAGGTTCGGAGTATTAATGAATGTCGGCTTGTGCAATCTATTGCAATCTCTCTTTTTTCCTGTTCAGTGTGTATGGCTAATCCTGTTCCAACATTGAGTGACAAAAATGGAACTGAACCGACGGTTGATATTGAGTCATTTTCCCGGCTAGTGGATGATAAAAGTGCTGACGACGTGCTGGAGTTAGCCAAGAAATATAATGTCCCCATTTATGAGGGGGAAATATTACTTGATGAGGTGACAGGCAATATTTCATTAGAGACCAAACCATATGATATGAGTCTTGACTCACATGATGATAAAGCAAATGAAACGCGAGGGTTAGATAGAGAAAGAAGATCTATCGATAGTACTGATAGCAATAATGGGGATTGTCATCTTGAAGATCTTGAATTCGATGTGTCGAAATTTGATATTTTGAAGGGTGATATCAGCGAATTCTGGAGCGCAAAAAGAATAAACATCAAGCAGGCTGTTGGCAGTTGCTCTAATATAGATTCCATGAGAAAGGCCAGGCAGCACACTATCGCCAAGCAAAAATTATACGAGCAAAACCACCTTGTACAGCCAGCAAGGTGCGTACCAATCAGTTTTAAAAAACGAGCCTTCGTAGTCAAGAATAGCCAGGGACATTTATCTATTGTGGAATTGAGAAAATTTATCGCAACTGAAGCTGGGTGTCGTTAGAAAAAGAACGTATATTAAACGCATTTTTCGGACAAGGTGTTACAAAAAAATCCAGTTGACGTCAACGGCACATATAGTTTTGTGCGTGTGTGCCGGGCATAGCGCTTAACTTGAGACATGAAAGTCCTCTTACCAGTTATTGGCAGAGTCGAAGGTTAGCGAAAGGGCACGGGCGTTGTCGTGTTGAGTGAGTTTGAGACCTTTTTTATCGGTCAGGTGAAACCTGTGAACCGGAATGCTACGGCTTTCATATCGCAGCCACAGGTTCTGCAGGCGTGTTTGGGTCGGATGACGGGTTACAGAGGTTCCAGCATGACTTTCAAGATCAGCTGAATCAGGTAAGTCTGCCTCTCCCGACAGTACAGGAATCCGTAGTCACGGGCTCGTCTCAACCCTCTGGGCAGAACATGTTGTAAAACCAGCCAGATAAAGTCTTCTCCTTTTATGGTTCGCTGCTCCATTGCACCGGTTTTACTGTTCCGGTAGATGAAAGTCACTTGTCCGTCATCATGACCTGTAATCTGCCGGTCAGTGAGAACGTCCCGGTAGAGATCTCTGGACAAGTATTACAAAGCAGGTTCGCCTTTTCCGACGTGCTGACAATTCACCACCCAGAGTTCGGGCGATGACTTTTTGAGCGTTGGTATCAGTAAACCCGCTTCTTTCGGGGCTTTCAACAATCGTCCCCGGAAGACTCTGGCCAGGTTGTTACTGTTGAACAGGTATTTACCCTTGAGCTTTCGCCATTCACGACGGCGGGTATTAATACCACCATCCGGAACTACAAAGTGCACATGAGGGTGATATCACGGCACTGGTAGGCAAGTGCATTTCTCATGGCTCTTTGGGGTAACGAGCGATTCATCGGCTTTTGTGCCAGGTGTTTTTCTGCTTTATCCCGGTCTTGTGGAAACACCCAACGTGGATTTCGGTGGGTTTTCCAATGGGTTCTCAGGGCCCCGAGTGCTTGGGTTGGCAGTGGGACCTAACGATCTTTACCGCCTTTGCGCTGTCTTAAATGAACACTCATTCTGTCTGAGTCAACATCGTTGACAGTGAGGCTCAATGCCTCTCCTAACCTCAGTCCCGAACTGTAAGTAACGAGAATAAAGTTTTTGAATATTGGAGTCCCGGCAGTCGCCTGACTGAGAGAGGCTTGAAGATATCAATGAATTTCCACGGTTTGTTGATCACATGTCCATAGTAGAACTGGATACCGTTGCGATCTGTTTTTAATATACTCCATGAGTGGCTTTCGATCAGATCCGCAAAATAGGTTTTAAGGTCATCCGTGTTGAGTGCATCGAGGCAGCAGTTAAAATAGCTGGCAAGACGTCTAACGGGCGGCTGTAGAGATCAATGGTGGGCTTGCTTTTGCTTTGTAGTTTGAGTGCGGTCAGGTGTTTTTGGTAAAGTTCTTCGAACTGTTTTTTTCGATTGAATTCATGTTTGGTATTCCTGTTATTCAGACACATCAGAATTGATGTGGTATCAGGAATTATTAGGCAATATTGTAAGTTTTTTTTCCGTGTAGCGGCTTGGTTCAACAACAGGCTCAACTGGGACGTACATATTGTGCGCCCGTCAGTTTTTCGGTTTTGCGCTGCCAGCAATCAGTTAAAGCCAGTTAGACGGGTAGGTTTTGGTCTATGATTATTTTCTTATTAATCACTTGAATGATGACTTAAAAGTGAAAAAGTTACTAAAGACAGTATGTTTATTCTATTGTTTCTCAGACTGTGCCTGCTCACAGACTGGAAAAGGTTTCATTGATGTTTTTTCAAACTCTTCAATTGTTCCAAATATTTTAAAATATTTAAGCTTTCAAGGCATTTCTTCATTTCGAACTGCGGTTGGTTGTGACTCATCTCTTTTGGGTTTGTCTGAATTAATACAAAGCTCGGGTCTACATGTAATAAGAACTATAAGTCGAAATAGGTGGCTGAATTACGCGTATTCTTCCTATTTAAGTGAAGATGGGGATTGGGAAGTGCGTGGAACACCTCAAGCAGGAATGCTGGAGTATTCTACAGACAGGGAGTTTGAAATTAAAAAAGTGATTTCATATTCAGAAGGTGAAAGAGATGAAGCTCCATGGGTCATGTTTGGGGAACTACATGATGGCTCAGTATTTTACTTTATTGCTAGCTGTGATTATACTGGTTTTGATTGCCAAGGAAGTGGAGTGATAACGTATGCGCCAAGTTGGGTCAACTTACTCAATAATCTTAGCCCTCGCGCACTAAATTACCTGATTAGCAATTTAAATACATCTGATGAGTTTATTGTCCTCCTTCTAAAAAACAAAGACTGCCCTGAAATACTTATACGTCTTTTTATTCAGGCACTTAATCAAAAAACGTAATAATTCATTCAAGTACGATCATGCGCATAAAAAATTTCCAGCAGACTACGCCTGCGGCGGAGCAGTTGAAAATGACGTGTGTGCCGAGCATGGCACTTAACTTGGGAGGTGAAAGTCCTCTGACCAGGTATTCGTAGAGCCGAAGGTTGGCGAAAGGGCATGGGCGTTGTCGTGAGGCGGGTTCTACGCGACCGGTCTACGCGACCGGTCTACGCGACCCGGTCTACGCGACCCGGTCTACGCGACCCGGTCTACGCGACCCGGTCTACGCGACCCGGTCTACGCGACCCGGTCTACGCGACCCGGTCTACGCGACCCGGTCTAAAGGAAGCTCGATGCAATACTCAAAGATGTCTCTTATTTTAAACAGGTCAGAGTAGCTTTTAGCTCAGTAGAATGGCCTAATGATCAAGATTTCAGCAAGGATACTCTTTATCTTCTCGGCGTTTCAGTGAGTTCAGCTCAAAGAAAACATTGACAACGCACCTTAAAAGAGAATCCGGCGGCGCTAGATGCACCGCCGCTTATAGGCTAGGCGTTAGATGCTCAAACCGAGCAAGGAGACTGGTATGAAAATCGAAGAAAAGGGAGTTATACCTGATTCAATTTTTTGGGTAGGAATTGGTAATATTTCGATATACTTGATCATATATTTTCTCGGGTGCTTAAATTCTGGATGGACATGTTCTGGTGATAGCATGGGCGGAATAATGATGGTTTACGCATTGACCATTTTTATTCCTCAGTTTCTACTGTTTATTTTCTTAACAATCTACTTTATTCGTAAATTAACTTGTATATTCAGAAAAGAAGAAAATGAACGACCAAGTAGAAGAGACTGGAGAAAGTTCATAATCTATTCTTCGTTATCAATGTTTGCTTATTTTATAGGGTGATTATTACTCCATATCTTAAACATAAAGTTTCAACAAAACCATGAGTTTGCGAATAGATATTATTCATAATTTTTATTAAACATTTCAAGAGCAGATCTAGCAAAATCGCCGTAAACCCTCGTCCAATCGAGGGTGTCGTAAAAGCCAAAATTCAAATACAGTAAAGCTCTCTCCTTTGCAAAGTATGAGGCTTTACTGAGTTTCTTTTCCGACTGACCCATTTTCTATCAAGTAACCAATATTTTTCAAAAAGCCAACAGAGAAGCTTGTTTAGCCACAAAATAGCGTAAATAACGGCTTTTACAGCCCTGCTCAGGTTGTAAGCCAGCAGATGCAAGCCAAACACCAATTTAACGTTCTCAAGCCCACTGCGACGGAAGCGACTTAACCCCTGTATCTCAAGAAAATCCATGGTTATGGCGGCGGAAAGTTGCTACAACGAATGGAGAAGATCAAAAAAGAAACGCTGAAACGACTTTGGTCGGTATTTATGTGAACAGCTTGCCCCGCCAGAGGCGCCTGCAGTGTTCTGAACGGTTCTCAGGCTGCTAATAAGCCAGAATGGAAAAATACAAATTAACCGCGAATCTGAAGATCAGTACTCGCTAATAACAGTAACCGCAGGTTTACGGCTTTGTTTTTGGGTTTTTCTAAAGGCTCGTTAGCTGTTCTCTCCACATCTCAAAATACGACATAATTGAGACAAACTAGAAATATTGAGTTAGAATATCTCAATATCACACTTTTTTGAGATATATTATGTTCAAGCCACCACCACCTGAAGGCCTAAATCCAAATGTATTTGAGGAAATCTCCCAATATAGTCCAGAGAAATTTGGAGATTATCTTAGTTATTACAAGCCCTTAGATGGAAAAGGTTGCTATTTACCCTTTGATGAATTCCGATATCGAGTAAAGAAAGGCTTAGATGTAGCTATTGCATGGTCCTTAACAAAACTGTCTAGAAACAGCCAGTATGTAAACTTGCTGCCTGTAGGTGAACCAACCGGACTATGTAGCCTAATACTTACGCCATCGATTCAAAAAACGATCTCACACACTGATCGGAACGCAACTACAGCTGCACTAGAGTGGATGAGTAGCAAAATTGGGGAAGAGCAACATTTTGAATATCTTCTAAATGATCTCATTGAAGATGAAGCAATTAGTAGTAGCCAGTTGGAAGGGGCAGCTACAACGACTCTTGTAGCAAAAGACATGCTCAAGAGAAAGAGAAAACCAAGAACATCAGATGAAAAAATGATTCTTGGAAACTATAAAATGATGAGATTTGCATGGGACAATAGAGATGAGCCTCTGACTATTGATTTGATATGTGACATGCACAGGATTGGTGTCAGTGACATTGATGATGATAAATATACGCCAGGTGTATTTAGACAAACTGATGATGTTGTCGTTGTAGATAGTGATGGTGAAACCGTCCATACACCGCCTTCTCATAAAGGGATAAAGAAACGGTTTAAACTTTTATGCGACTGGATAAATCAATGTCATGATGATGAGGATAGCTCAGACTACCTCCATCCACTAGTCAAGGCAATTTCATTGCACTTTTCGATTGGTTTTGAGCATCCATTTCGAGATGGAAACGGAAGAGTTGCCCGATCATTATTTTATTGGTTCATGTTCAAAAATGATTATGCAGCATTCAGATATATTGCAATAAGTGTTTTACTAAGAGCTGCTCCTGTAAAATATGGAATGTCATATTTATATACTGAGACGGATGATATGGACTTAACATATTTTATCGAATATCAGTGTGGAATTATTCATAAAGCAATAAATAATTTCAAAGAAGCATATAAAAAAGCATTAGATGATATTGAAAGTTTCAATCAATGGATTTGGTCTTCAGGACTTTATAAAAAGCTATCAGAAAAACAGAGGGTTGTGTTTCAGGTGGCAAAGAGTGGTACAGCAAGTGTCTTCACAGCATCTAGTGTAAGAGACAATCTTGGTTGCTCGTATAATACTGCTTCAACTGTACTAAACGGACTAGTTGATCTAAATATTTTTGAAAAAAAGAAACACGGTAGAGAGTGGCTTTTCTACATGATGGATAAAAATTCTATTCAGAAAAAATGGAGAACGCAGCTAACAAAAAAAACCAGGTGACACCTACGGCATACCAGATTTTAGTGTGTGTGCCGAGCATGGCACTTAACTTGAGAGGTGAAGTCCTCTTACCAGGTATTCGCTGCCAAAGGTTAGCGAAAGGGCAAGGGCGTTGTCGCGAGGCAGGGTCTGCGCGACCCGACCTGCGCGACCCGATCTGCGCGACCCGATCTGAACAAAGCTCAACGCAAAATCGCGGGACGACGAACAGCAACCCAATATGAGATGTGACGTATTCGCGGCCAGTGGGCACGTGATCATTAACCGCTCCATCTGCAATCTTTTGTTCATTTTTGATGGGTGGTTACTGGGAAATCTATACTTCGATCTTTCATGGGCATTACAACAATGATGAAACCGGTCGTTTAGCCTACGATCCAACCATGCTTTTAAAGGTGGTGTTGTTCGCCTATTCCCGATCCTCTCGCTCCATTTCATCCAATGTTTCCTGAAGCCAGCGTTTAGAACGATCATTAATATCTTCCTCGGAGAGAGCCGAATCTGTCTTCCTGATAGAATTACCAATAATTGTAATTGCTTCTTGCTCTGGTTGAGGACGTAATTCTGAAGGTACTCTGTTCCTATGGAGAGACTCGATGTGTTCTGTTAATAACAAATCTTCATTTGTGACTACAAGACAGTCACCAGGTTGTGCAAAAATTTTATACGTAACTGCTAGAAGTAATAGAACTATACCTTTAGTAATCATTTCAATATTCAGCTTTAAATAGTACGTTTTGTTCGGACAGTATAGGCATAATAGCTGTTAGCAGGCAGGTGTATGATAGTTTTTCCGCTTTGTCAGTAGTTAAGTAATGTACCAAAAAAAGTGCCGATAATCAGTTCGATCAAAACCTGTTCGGAGTATCTTTTAGCGGTAGATGCCTGCTGGTTTTGAGCCAGTCTCCAATGATTCTTTAGTGTAATCTTGTGTCTGTCAGCGTTGGTTCCCAGTTTTTATAAGTACTTGGTCTGGTGCTCTATTACACTTTAGAGTAGTGTCATTATTGGTGTTGCCTGAAGGGTGTTAACTCCGTTTTGAATGACCTTCACCCACTGATTTGAGATGACCCGCTTTCTGTCGTGTTTTTGAGCTCGACTTAACAGTTAAGTTCAGGATCATTCTTTATCCGATTATTTATTTCGGTTGAGCCATTCAAAAGTGCAGTCTGTATGCTCCATAAATTAATGACCTTTATAGGTCGGCATTGATTTTAAATCAGGAAAGATGAGTTCGCATATTTAATAAGAGGGATGTAGAGATAGCAGTTGTGCTTATCTTATTTTTCTAACGGTTTCTCAGGTTTCATCCGGATACCCATACTCTGAGCAATAAAGATGGATATAATCTGAAATAGCCTCTATTTGTTCGTAATTTTCAAAAAAAGGGTTGGTCAGAACCTGTGACACATAAAGCTGAACGACTGGGTAAAGCTCAATGCAATCTTGAATTAAACGAGCTAAGTAAACGTTGTTGAACCAAACTAGCTCAAGAAATACTAGAATCGCCTGCTCCACAGTTGCTCCTTTTTTTACTTATTAAGTTTTATGTAGCTAAAGGATTTACGAATTTATTTTTTATAATGCAACAATAGCATAAAGAGTTTAAAGAGCAATGGCACCTTTAGGGATGAATGCAACCAGCCACTAATAAAAATCAAAATCAGTATGCCGGTTTCTTAAATCGTTAGCTTTTAGTTCAGGGACTAACTTTTCTGGCAAGCACATTTTTCGCCAAAATCCTTTGTGGCTTTAGTTTGATTTTGTCCAAATTTAGACAAACTCTAAGCCTTTGGCACATGGTTTTAATTTTAACTCTTTTCTTTGCTCAGTAGTGAATGGCCATATGGTTAATGGAGAAAGAAATTTCACCATTTCTGCATGATAGCTTTCACTCTTGCCGCTGCCTTGTGGGGGAATTTGTTCACATTCGCCATGTAATGGGCTTTCCCCATCTTGGAGTGCCAGGGAACTCCGCCAGCAAACTTGTGTGGTACGGATCACCGCAAACAGTCTACATGTGTCCTTGCTGTCTCTGCATACCACCTGATAAGCCGTTAAGGTGTTGGCGATATTCTTCAGAATAACGAGGCACGATACCTGCCTACTGCCTACTGTTGACTTCTGGACATGGCCTGATCGATGTGACACTACATCACCCGCCCGAGGTGAATAAAAACATGCAAGGCAGGGTAAAAAAATGTCCGGAAAATCCTTGCCACATCAAGTTTTTCAGACAGGCACTGAATAGATGGGAATAAATAAAGCATTTTCAAATTTAAGGTCTATTGTTATGCCTCGTTGATAAGATCTTTAGGCAAATCCAATCATGAAAACAGTAAAACTTCTGACTATGATTCGCTTGTTTATGTTATTCATTCTGGCTGTGACTTTTCCTCTTGTTGGTCACAGTGCTGCTTTTTCCAACCTGTTGAGCTGGACAGCTTGTATGAGTTCCTCCAAAGCCATTGAAAAAAGGAGTGAGACATTGGAGGGGATTAGCAAACTGTCGTTTATAGGGCACAGTCCGCCGCTTCATCTCACTTATGATAGCAAGTCAAATGTCGAGATCGATAAAACAATTTCTGAACTGGATAATAATCAGCTTTATATCATTTTGAATGGCCTACCAAATGACCGGTTTGTTTTTTGTTTCAGGACACCTCCAGTATTCTCGTCGGAGAATATTCCTTCTCCTCCGGTAATTACAAAGTCTTTAACGGATAAGGGTTTGCCCGATATACAAGACGTGAGATTGAGACTGTTGGCATCGACACCAGGTACTGGTCGCTGGCAGTATGAGTACACGGCCCGATGGCGTTTGCCCGCAGGTAATCACTCGCTGGTTCTGGCCGTTGAAAATAATGGTAATGAATGGCTTATAGAACCGGAATGTAGTGGTATTCTTTCAGAACTCACCCGTTCTCCGTCGCCTTTGAGAAGCAATACTTTCGATGGCAAAAAAGCATCATTTGTTGATATTTTTTATCGTAATAAACAGGCTGTAAGAAATGAGCCTGTCAGTTCTGACGACAATAGCCGTACCAGTGGGCCTTTAGCAATATCTGCAGCACCTGATACTATCGATAACAGCGAATCATTCACAAGGTCTGGTGGTGGCGGTTTTGGTGGTGATGATTTAGACGATTTATTCAAGAAAAGGCCGGGAAATGGGTTAACGCCTCTTTACTCTTTTGAATGGATGAGTGACCTGGTCAGCAGAATAATCCTTGTACCTGTCCCTGACGCTGATGGCGAAACCTTAAAAAAACAGATTTGGGATACCCGGATTCTTCTCAAAATCAAACAGGGTTGGAATGAGCAGGCGATTATTATTTCGCAGGAACTCTGGCGTAAAATAAAGGGTGCAAATTTTGAAAGGAGTACGGGACTTTTTCTGGCATTGTCCAGAAATCCCGATAATCCGGAAGTTGCATTCGATCACTACCTGAGCAGTAACCCGGCACAACCCTTACAGGCAGAAGACTATCGTCGCTATACGCAGCAAGATTTTATTTTAAGTCCCAAACAATTGCTTAGTGTGTCTGTTTTTCCGGGCCATTGCCCCACTGGGATCGGTTGCTCTGGAGGAACCGGTCAGGTTGAAAAGGAAATGGCAGACCTTGGCGCGAAACCTCCCGGCTATAGCCAATCTCAAAGAGACGATGATCGGCACCATCAAGGAAGCCAAGGTAGAAGAGGGAGTGGGGGAGATGATGGATCCGGTAGATCACCAAGCAGTGGACTATGCAAAAATTGCAATAAGCCTGTTGTTGCCTTCAATAAATGCCGTGAATGCCTGAATCGTGAATCTAATTTATTTGAGCAGGTAGCTAATAAAGAGCTCTCCTCTTCAACAGATCAAAATAGCGAAATGCCACTGTCTGAAGCAAAAGATTTTAATGCTTTAGCAATTGATGTATTTCAGTGGTTTCAAACTTTGAGATCAAATGAAAAGGAGGCAATACATTATTTTCACCATAATGACTACTATAATCTACCAGAGCTTTATAAGCTTTTATCTCATCGCTTTTATTTAGACAAGAATAATCTAAGTAAATTTCATTCAAAATGGGTTGAATTTACAAAAGGAAATCTGGCACTTTACTCCCTTATTTCAGAAGTCGGTGAATTGGCTAAATCCCAGGGAGTCGATGATTATGTTGAGGTGATGAGAATTATACAAGCGCTCGCATTAAAAAGGGATGTATATGAGAACGAAATTTCTTTAACACTATTCAGAAGCAAATTGATAAACTATCTAGCGAGCAATAATCTTTTGGTATCTGATGAATCGGATCAAATTTCTTATTCAAGATTGCATTGCCATAAGAAAGCAGAATTGATTAATTTTATTTATCAGTTATTTAAATTGACTGTTCCCTTGGTAAAAGAAGAAACTGTACCATTGGGATATGAAGTAATGGTAATGTTAAATAGCTTTGCCAGAGAGATTTATGCTGAGTTTTTTTTTGGTCTTCCGGATGTTGATGATGACGGTTTATTCGACGTTATTATGTGGGGTTATGCAAATCACAATCAATATTCTTTTCTAACTCCAAACAACAGGGATGATTTTCTTGAGGTTAACAGTCATCAATCACTTCAAAATCTGGCATTGTTTGTTTCTGCTGATGGATCATCAAATGCTGAAGAAGTTAGCACTATGTTTACGGCTTTGGCTATTGTAAAATCAATGTTTTCAGAACGTTTGACAAAAGTTTTTCCGGAGCATGCTCTTTTAATAAAAGGTATTCCCTATAAGCAACTTGATTTTTTAAGGACTTTTACTTCTAAAGCCAGAGAGCAGCTTTTTGAAGTGCTAAAACTTAGTGGGGAAGAAAAAAAAGATGAATTCATACGTAGTATGCTTTTGATCTTTGGTATGGTTCCAAAAGAACTATCTGATGAATTGTCTAAAGAATCGGATTCCGAACTTTATCCATTATCGCAAGTTGCTTCTCACGCAGTAGCACATCCTCAGCATCTGTCATCAAAAATAAGAATACCGCAGTCTGTAAGTTTGGACTTTGCTTTACCACAAGGGGTACTCCAGAATATTGGATTTAAGCTTGACGAAGATTGGGAAAATTTTGCCAAAAGCTCTTTCCTTAGTAATGCTGATGTAAGAAAGATTGATGCTGATAACGAGAGAGTTGAAGATAAGGCAATGGCAATGCTAGAACTATGGCAACAATTGAAAGTCCGAATTACCTTTGTAGATTTACTGATTGTTCTTGAAAACATCGGACGAGATGATCTTGTAGACGATATAATGGAACTTTATGCTCTTTGAAATCATTAACTTTTTTATCGAAAGTCGTCTCAATTCAGTGATTTTGGAGCATTTTATGGCAGCGGTAAAACAACAGTGGGCATCAACAGTCGGGACAGCCAATTTTGGTATTTTCATGTAACCATGTGATCTGTTTCTGAGGTGTTTCATAAAATTTAGTGCACCGCGAAAAACCACGTCCCATGGACGTGGTCATGAATTGTTGGCTCTGCCTGCAATGAACGGAGCTACCCATGCTACAGCGAGGCATAAGGCTCATGCCCATTGATTTTGGCAGTTTTGGGACAGAGTGACGCGGTCGTTTATAGTAGCCCGACTGTGCAATTCAATAGTGTTTCTGAGAAATATCAGAATAGGTGAGAATAAATGCCGGTCACAGTGCCACCCATATCAAATGGAGTTCAGGACTTTTTCTGACATTGTCCAGAAATCCCGATAATCCGGAAGCTGCATTTGAACAGTACCTGAGCAGTAACCCGGCACAACCTTTACAAGCAGAAGACTATCCTCATTATGCAAAACAAGAATTCATTTTAAGTCCTAAACAATTACTTAGTGTGTCTTTTTTCCCAGGCTTCGTTCCCAACGGGACGAGCCACTCCGGGGGAAGCAGTCAGGCTCAAAAGCAAATGACAAACCTTAGTGAAACCCCACCTGCCGACACCCAATTTAAAAAAGACTATGGTCGTCAAAATCGGGGCAGCCGTGATGGTGGAGGGAGTGGGGGAGACGATGGTTCAGGTTGATCACCAAACAGTGGGTTATGTCAAGTTTGTAAAAAACCGGTACCAGCTTTCAATAACTGCAAAGAATGTCTGGATCGTGAACCCAGTGTAGCTGAGCAGGAACTGACTAAAGAACTGCCTTCTGTAATAAGACAAGATAGAAAAACAGCTGTGTCAGGAACAAAAAATGCTGACACATCAGCAATCCATGTATTTCAATGGTTCAGAACTTTAAAATTAAAGGATAGGCAGAGAGGAAATTGCTTTCACGAAAATGATTGCTATAAACTTCCACAACTTTATAATCTTTTAACTCAAAGTTTTATGTCAGATAAAAATACGCTTAGTAAGTTTCATTCGCATTGGGCTAGGTTCTTAAATTACAGTATGTCGATTTACGAGCTTATTTCAGAAGTCGGTAGATTGGCAAAATTAAAGGGAATTGAAGATTATGTTGAGGTAACAAGGGCAGTTAAAGTACTTGCTTTTTATAGGGATGAGTTTGAGAACGAAACTAGTTTTAATAAATTCGGAAACGACTTGCTGAACTGCCTAACGAGTAATAATATTATTGCCTCTGATGACTAAGAACAAGTTTTTTATTCAGGGCTGGATCGACAAAAGAAAGTAGCGTTAATTAAATTTCTTTATTGTAGCAGAACAGGAACTCCTGAATATTGGTTCTAAACTTGACATCGATTGGCAAAAATTTGCAAAAAATACGGGTGTTCTCAGTGACGATCAACTAAGAAGTATTAATGTTGATAACGCTAGATTTGATGATAAAGTAAAGGCAATGATGGAAAAATGGAAACGAATGAAAGGCTGGATTACCTTCAATGACTTACTGGATGTTCTTGCAGAAATCGAACGATATGATCTTATAACCGAACTAATAGATCGTTATCATCTTTAACACTATAGACTTTATACCTGGTTCCTGAGAGAAGTAAAATGGGTATCCCTATATTTGACTAATCGACTTGATATAATAATCTTTTCCTGCTTCCGATTTTTACCGCTTTATCAGGAAATCCCATTACTCGAACTCGTAGCAGCCTATTTTAACTGATTCAGCTACTGCCTGAGCGCTCAACCAACAACACCTACCCCGCAAGGCTTGGGTGGGGTTTATTAAAAATTCTGGTTTGATCTTCATTGGCAACAGGTGTTCCACATTCACGTCTTTTTCCGGGGCCGACAGAGTTGTCAACATAGTGACAGAAGAGTGATGCGACGTTTATAGTAACTTGGCTGCGAATTTTAAAGGTTTTTTCGATAGATATCAGAACAGGTGAGAAAAAATAAAACAACTTCAAATTTAAGGTCTATTGTTATCCCTGCTTAATAAAATTTGTAGGCAAACCCAATTATGAAAACGGCAAGGCTTCTCGCTATGACACGCCTGTTTCTTTTATTCATCCTGTCTGTCATTTTACCATTTGCTGGTCACAGTTTTGCTTATAGTAACCTGGTGCGCTGGCCAGATTGGGGGAGTTCTTCCAAAGACATTGTGAAGCGGGGCGAGGTATCAGGGATAATTAACAAACTGTCGTTTATCGGGAGCAATCCGCCCCTTCTTCTTACTTATCATCGCAAGATGCTTGAAGAGAGCGGTCAAACAGTTTCTGAACTGGAGAACAATCAGCTTTATATTATCCTCGATAGCCAACCGGGCGACCTGTTTAATTTTTGTTTCAGGACGCCCCCCGCATCTTCGACTGGAAATTTTCCCTTCCCTCCTGTAATTAAGAAGACTGTATCTCATCAGGGTATGACGGATATACAAAATGGAAGAATGAGACGGGTCGAATCGGCACCAGACAGTGGTTTCCGGCAGCATGAGTACTCGGCCAGATGGCGTTTACCGGCAGGTAATCAGTCTTTGGTTCTGGCCATTGAAGACAATGATAATGGGTGGGTTATAGAACCGGAATGTAGCGGTATTTTTTCAGAAAGCGCTGCTTTTAAGTCGTCATCGGGCAGCAGCACATTCGATAGCAAAAAAGCATCATTTGTCGATATTTTTTACCTTAATAAACAGGCTGTAAAACATGGGCCTGATATTCCTGAAGGCAGCAGCCGTTTCAGTGGGCCTTTTGCGATACCCGGAGCCTATGATACTGCTGATAACAGCGAGCCATACATAAGCTCTGGCGGTGGCAGTTTTGGTGGTGGCGATAATTTAGACGATTTATTCAAGAAAAAGCCAGGAAATGGGATGGCTCCTCTTTACTCTTTCGAAGTAACGAGTGAGCCATTCAGTAGAATGATCCTGATGCCTGTTCCTGGCGCAGTCGGCCAGACCGCAAAAAAACAGATTTGGGATAACCGGATTGTGCTCAAAATCAAGCAGGGTTGGAATGAGCAGGCGATCATTATTTCGCAGGAACTTTGGAATAAGATAAGGGGTGCAAATCTTGAAAGGAGTTCAGGGCTTTTTCTGGCGTTGTCCAGAAATCCTGATAATCCTGAAGCTGCATTTTATCATTACCTGAGCAGTCACCCAGCACAGCCTTTGCAGGCAGAAGACTATCGTCGTTATGCACAGCAAGAGTTCATTTTAAGTCCCAAACAATTACGCAGCGTGACCGTTTTTCCGGGTACTGTTCCTACAGGGATAGGCCATTCTGGAGGAACCGGAACCAGTCAGGCTGAAAATCAAAAGGGTGACGTTAATAGGACTCCGCCTACCAATACGCAGTTTCAAAGTGGCGATGGTCATCAAGATCAAGGCAGCAGAGGTGGAAGTGGGAGTGGAGGAGACGATGGGTCAGATGGATCACCAGACAGTGGGTTATGCCAAAATTGTAATAAACCGGTACTGGCTTTCGATAAATGCAAAGAATGTCTGGATCGTGAATCCAGTGTACTTGAGCAGGATCCGATTGAAGAACTGCTTCCTGCAATAAGACAATATGAGGGAAAGCCTGTGTCAGGAGCCAGTGTTGTTGAGCTGGTATCGACTGGAGAACTGCTTCCTGCAATAAGTCAAAATAGGGAAGTACCTGTATCAGGAACAAAAGATGCTGATACTTCAGCAATCCAGGTATTTGAATGGTTCAAAATGTTGGAATCAAATGAAAGTCAGAGAGAAGATTGTTTTCGCATTAATGATTACTATAAGTTCCCAGAGCTTTATAGACTTTTAACTCAAAGTTTTATGTCAGATAAAAATACGCTACGTAAATTTCATTCGAAATGGGTTAAGTTTTTAAATGGCAGTCTATCTCTTTATCACCTTATTTCAGATGTGGGGGAATTGGCAAAATCTCAGGGAATTGAAGATTATGTTGAAGTGGCAAAAATTGTTAAAGCACTTGCTGTTTACAGGGATGACTTTGAGAACGAAATCGGTTTGAAACAATTCAGAAACGAATTGCTGAACTACTTAACGAGAAATGATTTTTTCGCTTCTGATGACCCAGGTAAAGTTTTTTATCCAGGATTAGGTCGCCAGGAAAAAGCAGAGTTAATTAATAATATTTATCAGATATTTGAAAAAACGAGTCGACCTCTACAGAGTGAAAGATTTCCATCGAGATTTACAACAATATCAATGTTAAATAAATTTGCCAGAGATGTTTATGCTAAGTATGGTTTTGGTCTTCCGGATCTGGAAATGGAATATGAGGACACACCAGGAATTCTTATGTGGGGCTGTGGGAGTAGTGGTGAATATTCTTTTATTACTCCATATAACAAAGATTTTATAAGTGGAATCATTAGTCAATCACTTCATATGCTGGCATTAGGAGTTACTGCCAATGAATATTTGGATTTTGGTGCTGTTGAAGCTATGATTACCGCCTTTGTTCTTATAGGATCAATGCACGGACAACGTTTAAATGATATGTTCCCTGAATATGCCAGTTTTACGAAAGATTTACCCAGTGAGCAACTTGAGCTTTTAAGCGCTTTTAGCATTAAAGCCCATGAAGCGCTTGTTAAGGTTCTGGAACAGGCTGGATCAGAAAAAAAAGACAAATTTATACGTAGTATGTTTATGATCTTTGGTATGGTTCCTGAGAAGCTATCGGATGAGCTGTTAGATGAATCATTGGATCCCGAACCTGTTCCGTTAACGCAAGCCGCTGCACATGCAGACGCATATCCACAGGATCATGAATCAGAAATAAGCGCGCTACAGCCTCTAACCTTGAATTCTGATACAGCGGAAATCCTGGATGTGTGTTCCAGACTCGATATCGATTGTTCCTCATTTGTCAAAAAAAGCACACCACAGTCTGTAACTTTGGACTCTACCGTAGCCAAGAGGAACTCTTGAATATTGGTTTTAAAATAGGTATTGATTGGCAAAAATTTGCCAGAAATACCGGTGTTCTTAATGAAAAACATATAATAGAGATTGATAAAGCTAACGTTGGGTTTGATGATAAGGCAGGGGCAATGATGGAAAAATGGAAAAGCATGAAATTTCGGATTACCTTCAATGACTTGCTGGATGTTTTTGCACTAATCGGACGATTTGATCTTATAACCGAGGTAGTAGATCGTTATCATTTGTGAAATTGTTGACTTTTTATCCGGCTGGCTCCCCAAGAGAACTAAAATGGCTATCCCTGTATTTGGCTAATCGACCGGATATAATAATCTTCTTCTGCTTCCGATTTTTACTGCTGTAGCAGGAGATCCCATTACTCGAACCCGCAGCAGCCTGATTTGACTGATTCAGGTACTGCCTGAGCTGTCAAGCAACAACATTGATTTTGTTAGTTTAGGGGCAAAGTGATGGCGACGTTTAATAGTAGTTTGGCTGCTAATTTTAAAGGTTTTTTCGAGAAATATCAGAAAAGATGGGAATAGATAAAACAACTTCAAATTTAGGGTCTATTGTTATCCCTCCTCAATAAAATTTGTAGGCAAAACTCATTATGAAAACGGCAAGGATTTTCGCTATGACTCGCTTGTTTCTGTTGTTCATTCTGTCTTTTATTTTGCCACTTGCAGGTCACAGTTCTGCTTATACCAGCCTGTTGACTTGGCCAGATTGGGGGAGTTCTCCCAAAGACACTGAGAAGTGGGGTGAGGCATCAGGAGAGATTAACAAACTGTCGTTTATAGGGAGCAATCCGCCCCTCCTTCTTACTTATGATCGCAAGACGCTTGAAGAGAGCGGTAAAACAGTTTCTGAACTGGAGAAAAATCAGCTTTACATCATCCTCGATAGCCAACCGGGTGACCTGTTTAATTTTTGTTTCAGGACGCCTCCTGCATTATCGACAGGAAATTTTCCCTCCCCTCCTGTCATTAAAAAACCTCTAACGGGTCAGGGTATGATGGATATACAAAATGGGAGAATGAGACGGGTCGAATCGGCACAAGACAGTGGTTTCCGGCAGCATGAGTACTCGGCCAGATGGCGTTTACCGGCAGGTAATCAGTCTTTGGTTCTGGCCATCGAAGACAATGGTAATGGATGGGTTATTGAACCGGAATGTAGCGGTATTCTTTCAGAAAACGCTGCTTTAAAGTCGTCATCGGGCAGCAACGCATCTGATAGCAAAAAAGCATCATTTGTCGATATTTTTTACCGTAATAAACAACCTGTACAAAATGGGCCTGGTAAGCCTGATGGCAGCAGCCGTTTCAGTGGGCCTTTTGCAATACCCGGAACCTCTGAGACTGCGGATAACAGCGAGCCTTACATAAGCTCTGGTGGTGGCGGTTTTGGTGGTGGCGATGATTTAGGTGATTTATTCAAGAAAAAGCCAGGAAATGGGATGGCTCCCCTTTACTCTTTTGAATTAACGAGTCAGCCGGTCAGTAGAATGATCCTGGTGCCTGTCGCCGGCGGGCAGACCGTAAAAAAACAAATTTGGGATACCCGGATTGTGCTCAAAATCAAACGGGGTTGGAATGAGCAGGTGATTATTATTTCGCAGGAACTTTGGAATAAGATAAGGGGTGCAAATCTTGAAAGGAGTTCAGGGCTTTTTCTGGCATTGTCCAAAAATCCCGATAATCCGGAAGCTGCATTTGAGCATTTCCTGAGCAGTCAACCGGCACAGCCGTTACAAACGGAAGACTATCGTCGTTATGCACAGCACGAGTTTATTTTAAGTCCCAAACAATTACGCAGCGTGACCGTTTTTCCGGGCCATGTCCCCACCGGGATCAGCCACTCCGGGGGAAGCAGTGAGGCTGAAAAACAAATGGCCGACCTTAGTGAAACCCAACCTGCCAATACCCGGTTTAAACAAGACAATGGTCGTGAAAGTCAAGGTAGCCGAGGTGGAAATGGGAGTGGGGGCGACGATGGGTCAGGTGGATCTTCAAACAATGGGTTATGCCAAAATTGTAATAAACCGGTATTAGCTTTCAATAAATGTAAAGAATGTCTGGATCGTGAGTCTTGTGTACTTGAGCAGGAACCGGCTAAAAAACGGCTTCCTTTAGTAGGAAGAGTTAGGAAAATACGAGCGTCAGGAATCAAAGTGGTAGAACAGGAGGCGACTGAAGAACAGCCTCTTGCCACTAGACAAGATAGAGAAATACCGGTGTCAGGAACAAAAGATGCTGATACTTCAGCACTCGAGGTATTCCAATGGTTCAAAAATTTGAAATTAAATGAAAGGCGCAGAGCAAATCTTTTTCACACTAATGATCACTATATTTTCCCAGAAATTTATAACCTTTTAACTCATAGTTTTTTTTCAGACAAAAAAACTCTTAGTGATTTTCATTCGAAATGGATTCGTTTTGTAAAGAACAACTTGTCACTTTATGATCTTATTTCAGATGTTGGTGAGTTGGCAACATCGCAGGGAGTTGAAGAGCATCTCGAGGTGACGAGAATTATTATAGCGCTTGCATTATATAGAAATGTATATATAGACGAAGTAGCGCTGGTGCGATTCAAAAACGAATTGCTGAACAGCCTGGTGGATAATAATCTTTTGATATCTGATGACTCAGACCAAGTTTTTTATTCAGGGTTAGTTCGCGAAAAGAAAGTGGTGCTAATTAATTCTATTTATCAGCTTTTTAAAAAGACGGGGCGTCTACTACAAGAACAAACTGTTCCGTCGGGATTTAAAACAATAGAAATGTTAAATAAATTAGCCAGAGATGTTTATGCTAAGTATATTTTTGGTTTTCCGGTTATTGATGGCCGAGGGTTTGACATTATTATGTGGGGCTATGCGAGCCAAGGTCAATATTCTTTTATTACTCCATCTAACAAAAATAATTTGCTTGAAATGCCTGATCATCAAACACTTCAGGGACTAGCATTAAATGTTTCTGGCGATGGATCATCAAAATGTGAAGATGTTAGGGGTATGTTTACTGCTTTAGTTCTTATAAGATCAATGTTATCGTATCGTTTAAGTGGTATATTTCCTGAACATAGTCTTTTGGCTGAAGAGCTACCCAGTAAAGAACTTGAGCTTTTGATAGATTTTACCCTTAAAGCCAGAGAAAAGCTTGTTGAGGCATTGGAGCTTAGTGAGCCAGAAGAAAGAGACGAATTCATTCGTAGTATGTTTTTGATCTTTGGTATGGTACCCAAAGAATTATCTGATCTATTGTCTTGGGAAGTTAATCACGAATTTTTTCCGTTAACGCAAGCCGCTGAGTATGTATCGAAACATCCGCGGTATCATCCATTTAAAACAGGCACTCCACAGGCGGTAATTATGAAAGCTCCTTTACCACTGGGAGAATTGCTGAATATTGGTCTTAAACTAGGCAAAGATTGGAAGAATTTTGCCAGACAAACGGGTGTTTTTAGTAATCACAACCTAAGGAGTATTGATGATGATATCGATGAAGATGATGGAAAGGCAATGGAAATGCTGGAACGATGGAAAAAAAGGAAAGTTGGACTTACCTTTAAAGACTTACTGCTTGTTCTTGAAAAAATAAAACGAAATGATCTTAAGCGCGAAGTAATGGATCGTTATGGTCTTTGAAACTATTGGCTTTTCAGCTTGTTCCCATGCTTTTTGGCTCTGTAGCTCGTAGCGTGGGAACGAGTTGTTGTAGTTTTGTGACAGTCTTCAGAACACGGGGTTAAACGGCATATCTGATAAAGAATCTGAATGTTTTTGTCAGGATTTCTTGCGAAGATGTTAGTAAGAATATTGAACAAATATCAAAACTGAGACTCTAAAATAGTCTGAGATGTAAGAGTTAGAGGGTTCTACATTGTACTCAAACATAAATATGGAGGCTAGTGGCTCCTTTGCTGCTACAAATAATTGTCCAAATAACCAGGCAAAAGAGCCGGTAACGTATCAGGGTCATACCCTAGTCAGTGTGGAGCCTGTAGTCGGCTCTGATTTACCAGGGGTGAGTGCCTGTCAGCAAACCTCCATCAGGTTAAGAAAATACACCGCTTATGATCATCCTTTAAGTCATGTCTTTAAACATATTCAAGATGTTATTTCAAAAAAATATGGAATCACTGTTGGAATCAATAAAGACAGGCTTGTTTATGATTTAACTAAAAAAATCAATGAAGAACAGGATCGGCTTTTAGAATTTGGTGAATATCATTATTTAATCACAAGTGCCTTCAATGGTACGGATATCCCTGATTTAATCAGAGCTGAAAGGCTAATTCCTATTGTTCTGAAAGGTGATAGTAAAAGTCAATTCATTTTAGAGTTTAAGTGTTTTCCTGGGGCCTACGTGCATACTCTTTATGGAGAAGAGACGCCACTTAAAACACTATCTATTATGCCCTTTTATAATCCTGAAGCATTAAACGATGTTGATAGTTCTATGTTAAGGCTGGATATGTTTGATGTGGGGTTCATAGATGGCTCGCCACGATACATTTTTACTACAGGCATTTACCCCTGCATTTGTGTTGCTTTTTTTGATAAATCTCTAAATAAGGTGCTACTTTGTCACTTTGCTGGTACAGATTTTTTATCTGAAAAACTATCAGAAATTTTTGATTTTTGCGATCAGCAGAAAATGAAAAGCCTTGAATGCCATATTGTTGGTGGAGAATGTGAGTTTCTAGGTCAGAAATACGGTTTTTTAGATTTAATTGACTTTATATCCGCAAAAGGTGTTCCCATAAAACAGATGTTTGTTGGTGATAGTAAAGACCGTCCAAAATCGGTAGTTATAGACACCAGGGATATGAGTTTGTATGGGCTTCCTTTTAGTGATCTTGCTTTTCCTGCAAGCAGCCAAGACATGTATGTATCGAAAAAGAAACTTAGGCGTATAGCAAAGATGCCTCTCATAACGAAGAATCATAGCCTTTCATTATTAACGGCTGGTCTGGATGCCTGATTTAAACTGAAACGAGTGGAAAGGGCAGCCTTCGTGACACAGTATGTTCAAAGACTGGAGGATATTGTCGGCCTTTCTTGCAATGTTGTTAGTAATAAAAGTGAACGATTCTCGAAATAAAGTCTCTAAAATAACTGAGTGATTTAAGATTGAGGAATTATATATGGACCCAAGAACAGGCTTGCATGAAAGCTGTGTGTTTGCTTCCATAGATCACACTTCAAACAACCAAATTAAAGAGCAGGGAAATAATAAGGGGCATACTGTTTTGAGTGTTATGCCTCTGGTTTCGTCTGGTTCCTATGGGATGAGTGCCTGTCAGCAAACTCCTATCAGTTTAAGAAAATACACCGCTTATGATCATCCTGGGAAACAAGTCTTTAAACACATACAAGATGTTTTTTTAGAAAAAACCGGAATCCCTGTTGTCGTCAATAAAGGAAGGCTTGCTTTTGATTTAACTGAAAAAATCATTGATGATCAGGGTGGCTTTTTTACATGCTTAGGGTGTCATGCTAAATTAGGACATCTATTTGATGGCACAGATATCCCTGATTTAATTAGATCTGAAAGACTAATTCCTGTTGTTCAGAAAGGTGATAGTGAAAATCAAATGCTTTTAGAGTTTAAGCATTTTCCTACTGCCTATGTCCATACTCTATATGGAGAAGAGACGACTCTTAAAACACTACCAATTGCACCTTTTTATAATTCTCAAGCTTTAAATGACGTTAATACTTCGATGCTGAGGGTAGATGCGTTTGAAGTGGGGTTTAGCGATGGCTCACCACGATACATTTTTACTACAGGTCTTTACCCCTGCATTTGTATCGCTTTTTTTGATAAATCTCAAAATAAAGTGGTACTTTGTCACTTTGGTGGAACAAGTATTTCACCCAAAAATCTATCAGAGATCTTTGATTTTTGTGATGAGCAAAAAATGAAAAGCCTTGAGTGTCACATTGTAGGCGGTCAATATAATTATCTAGGTCAGAAAAACGGTTTTTTAACTTTGATAGATTATATATCTTCAAAAGACATACCCATAAACCAGATGTTTGTAGGAGATACCAAAGATCGCCCAAAATCTATAGTCATAGATACCAGAGACATGAGCTTGTATAAGCTTCCTTTTTGTGAACTTGATTTTCCAGTAAGCCACTATGAAATGGATTCAACAAAGGAAAAGTTCAGGCATATGGCAACGATGCGTCTCATAACAAAAAAACACAGTCTTTTATTATTGACAGCTGGTTTGGATTCCTGAAGTGAATTGAAACTGAAACAAGTCAAAAGGGCACCCTTAGTGGCACGCTAAGGATAAAAAACTGGAGGTGTAACTATGTCAGACATTGTTGCAAAGTTGTTCGTAATGAGCGTGAACGACTGCCGAAATCAAGTCGCTCAAGTAGCTGAGTAGTTTAAGGAATTGTATTATGGACCCAAAAGTAGGCCTGGATGCAGACCTTGTTTTTACTTCTATAAAACACACTTCAAATAACCAGTTAAAAGAACAGGTAACACATCAGGGGTATTCTGTTGCGAGTGTCGAGCCTGTAATCTCCCATGGCGATCAGGGGATGAGGGGTTATCAACAAACACCTGTCAGTTTAAGAAAATACTCTGCTGATGATGATCGTAGAAGTCATCTATTCAAAAAGATTCACGATATTGTTTCAGGAAAAAAAGGAATTACTGTTAGCATGAATAAAGATAGGCTTATTTTTGATTTGACTAAAAGAAATAATGTGAATCAGGACAACTATTTTAAAGATGGTGAATATCACGCTTTAATCGGAAATGCATTCGAAGGTACAGATATCCCTGATATAATCAGAGCGGAAAGGCTGATTCCTATTGCTCGGAAAGGCTATAAGGAGAAACAATTAACTGTAGAGTTCAAGGTTGCTCCTGAGGCCTACGTCCATACTTTGTATGGTCAGGAAGTGCTACTTGAAACGAAGCCTTTTACCCCTTTTTATAATCCCCGGGCATTAAGGGATGCTGATACCTCTATGTTAAGAGTCAATATGGATGAATTGGGGTTCACAGATGGTTCGCCACGATATATATTTACCACGGCTCTCGCTCCCTGCATTTGTCTTGCTCTTTTTGACGGGTCTCAAAGTAAAGTGCTACTTGGTCATTTTGGGGCTGCTGATTTTTCATATGAAAAGCTGTCAGATATTTACAAGTTTTGTGATCAACAACAAATGAGAAGCCTCGAGTGTCATATTGTCGGTGGCTGGTATCAATATTTAGGTATGGAAAACGGTTTTTTGAGCTTGATCGATTTTGTATCTTCAAAAGGTATTCCCATAAAACAGTTGTTTGTCGGTGACACCCCAGATCGTCCAATGTCCGTAGTTGTAGATACTAAGGATATGAGTCTGTACGGGCTTCCTTTCAAAAGCCTGGACTTTCCGACAAGTATTGTAGAAAGGTTCAGAGCAAAGAAAGAACTCAAGCGCTTAGCCAAATTGTTTCTCCTGACAAAAGATCATAGCCTTTCACTATACACATCTGGTTTGGATGCCTGATGCGAGTTAAAAGTGAAGTGCGAAATAAGGACATTGATACAGAGTAAAGAAGCTCCGGCCTGTTTAACGGAGCTTTTCAAACGTTGCGCGGTCAGTCGTGAAGGTGTTCCGCTGCGTAAAGTGTGTTTTCCAGCAGAGTGGCCACGGTCATCGGGCCCACACCGCCTGGTACAGGCGTGATCCAACTGGCTCTCTGCTGTGCCGTTTCGAACTCGATATCACCTACCAGTCGACCGTCGTCCATACGGTTAATGCCGATGTCGATGACTATTGCACCTTCTTTAACCCATTCACCTTTGACCAGTCCTGGTTTGCCAACGGCAACCACCAGAATCTCGGCTCCGCCTACAACCTCTTTGAGGTCGTGGGTAAAGCGATGAGCTGTTGTTGTTGTGCAGCCTGCCAACAGTAATTCCATGGTCATGGGGCGGCCAACGATGTTGGATGCGCCAACGATCACTGCATTTTTGCCGCGAATGGCTTCACCGGTACTCTCTAGCAGGGTCATAACACCTTTTGGTGTGCAGGGGCGCAGCATTGGGATGCGTTGAACCAGACGGCCAATATTATAAGGGTGGAAACCATCTACGTCTTTGTCAGGACGAATGCGTTCTAATACAGGGTCGCAGTTGATGTGCTCTGGCAGTGGCAGCTGAACCAGGATGCCATCAATGGCCGGGTCCTCATTCAGCTGGTCAATAAGGCCCAAAAGGTCTGCTTCGCTGGTAGAAGCAGGCAGGTCATGAGAAACAGAGTGAAAGCCAACACGTTCACAGTCACTTCTTTTTTTGCCTACGTATACCTGGGAGGCAGGGTCGTCACCCAGCAGAACGACAGCAAGACCCGGTACCCTGAGTCCCTGTACAATCCGTTGTTTGACGCGTTCAGCAATGGAATCTTTCAGTTTTTCGGCAATGGCCTTGCCGTCAATGATTCTAGCGGTCATGGTTCTTGGTGGATGCCTGTTAAGCGGACGAGTTGCCCATTTTATCATGGAAGTTCTTTATTGTTCATGAATTGAATAGGTCGAAGATACCTATAGCTATTAGATGGAGTTCTCCTGGAGTGCCGAATGACCCGGGTGATTGTTTTGGGCTGAAAAAATGAACGTTTCGAGTCTGGTCAGTCTGGTACTCCTGTGTTAGATTGTTTGCCGTTGGAAGCAAGGCGGAGCTCAAGTCCGGCGACTCGTTGATGGCTCAGATGATTGAATTAAATCGACGTTGACGAGACACTCTCTTCTGGGTAATATTCGCCGCGCTGCAACGATCAGCACATTGGATTAACAGAAAGTTATCCATGACTCGGGGTATAGCGCAGTCTGGTAGCGCGCCTGCTTTGGGAGCAGGATGTCGGGAGTTCGAATCTCTCTACCCCGACCAGATTAATCACTGGTTAAAATGTTCTTAATGTTTAGACGAGTGATGACTTATGATGCGCCCGTAGCTCAGCTGGATAGAGCATCCGCCTTCTAAGCGGATGGTCGCAGGTTCGAATCCTGCCGGGCGCGCCATAATTAACTGTCTCGAAGAGTCGGTTATTGCTGGTGGGCGTAGCTCAGTTGGTAGAGCCCCGGATTGTGATTCCGGTGGTCGTGGGTTCGAACCCCATCGTCCACCCCAGTATGAAAAAAGGGTTTAAGCCCGATATTTGGTTTGTCAAGAGTTAAGCAGCATCAGTAAAGTGCTGTAAGCGGATGTGGTGGAATTGGTAGACACGCTGGATTTAGGTTCCAGTGCCGTGAGGCGTGAGAGTTCGAGTCTCTCCATCCGCACCAGTGAACGATACGGGGATAAGCTTGCTTATCCCCGTTTTTGTATTGGAGAAATAGCCTGTTTGAGCCGGGCATTCTCTCTGCAACTAGTCCGCAGTCCCAGCTCGCTGGTGAGGCGTGAGAGGGGCAGGGGTCTGTTTGTATGATCCGGGGTGCAACCTATAAGTACTTTTGCTAGTCTATGCGCCTTTGTTCCATACGTACTGCAACTCAGGTTTTATTGAGGAACGCAAATGCAAGTCTCCGTAGAAACGACTTCCGGTCTGGAGCGTCGCCTGACAATTACAATCCCAGCCGACAAGATCGATGGGGAAGTCAACAAGCGACTGCAGGATCTGTCTCGTCGTGTTCGCCTGGATGGTTTCCGTCCCGGCAAAGTGCCTATGAAGGTCGTTAAGCGTCGCTATGGCCTGGGTGCACGTCAGGAAGTGCTCGGTGAGCAGATGCAACAGGCGTTTGTAGAAGCGATAACCCAGGAAAATTTGAATCCTGCAGGTGCGCCCCGTGTTGAACCCAAGAATGACGAAGAAGGCAAGGATTTTGAATTCGTAGCCATCTTCGAGGTTTATCCGGAGATTGTAGTGGGTGACTTCGCAGGTGTTGAAGTTGAGCGCCCGGTCGCTGAAGTTTGCGATGCTGATATCGATGAAATGGTAGAAACTCTGCGTGCTCAGAGCAAAACCTTTGAAGATGTAGAGCGTGCTGCTGAACTGGGTGACCAGATCGTATTTGATTACGTGGGTTCCTTTGCTTCAGGAGAGAAAGACGGTGAAGAGTTTGACGGCGGCAAGGCTGAGAATGCCACTCTGGAGCTGGGCTCTGGTCAGATGATTCCGGGCTTTGAAGACGGTCTGGTTGGTGTTTCAGTCGGTGAAGAGAAGACGCTGGAACTGACCTTCCCGGAAGACTACCACGCTGAAGAGCTGAAAGGGCAAGCCGTTAAGTTTGCCTGCAAAGTGCACCAGGTGCAGGCTGCCACTCTGCCAGAACTTGATGAGGCATTCTTTGAGCGTTTCGGCGTAGCTGGGGGTGGCGAAGAAGCTTTCCGCACTGAAGTTCGCAAGAATATGGAGCGTGAACTGCGTCAGGCTATAAAGAGCAAGGTTAAGAATCAGGTAATGGACGGTCTGCTGACTACTCACGAGATTGAGGTTCCTTCGCCACTGGTAACTCAGGAAATCGACCGCATGCGTGAACAGGCTGTTCAACGCTTTGGTGGTGCTCAGGGTGGTTTCGATCCCAGGCAGTTGCCTGCTGAACTGTTTGAAAAAGATGCCAGGAAGCGTGTAGCTCTGGGTCTGCTGATTGGTGAAATCGTCAAGCAGCGCGAAATCAAGGTTGATGACGATCGCGTTCGCGCCATGATTGAAGAAATGGCCTCTGCTTACCAGACACCACAGCAGGTTATCGACTGGTACTACAGCAACGAAGAGCAGCTCTCTGAAGTGAAGTATGTTGTTCTGGAAGAGCAGGTAGTAGATACTGTTCTGGAAGCAGCCAAGGTTTCTGATAGCGAATGCAGCTACCAGGATGCAATCAAGCCAGCTGCTCCTGCTGAAGAAGCCGAAGCTTCCGAAGAACAGCTGGCCTGATCAGGGCGTCGTCTAAGGTTTTGACGCGCGCTGCCGTATTAACGCCTTGTGTGCGTCGATAATGTTAGTCACTGTATCACTACAGTGGTTAAACCATGACACGTTTCGCGACCCGCTCTATGCGGGTCGTTCCTCTTCGACTTGGCAAGGAGTTAAGACAGGACATGTCCAGACTGATCGAAACGCAATCCGTGGCAATCACCAATTCCGGCCTGGTTCCAATTGTCGTTGAGCAGTCCGCCAGAGGTGAGCGTTCTTACGACATATACTCAAGGCTACTCAAGGAAAGAGTTATCTTCCTGGTGGGTCAGGTTGAGGATCACATGGCCAATCTGGTTGTGGCTCAGCTACTGTTTCTTGAGTCAGAGAATCCAGACAAGGATATCCATCTCTATATCAATTCTCCGGGTGGGTCGGTTACTGCCGGTATGTCTATTTACGACACCATGCAGTTTATTAAACCGGATGTTTCAACCATGTGTATCGGGCAGGCCTGTAGCATGGGCTCACTGCTTCTGGCGGCAGGTGCTAACGGAAAACGTTATGCACTGCCTCACTCCAGAGTGATGATTCATCAGCCGCTGGGTGGTTTTCAGGGACAGGCGTCTGATATTGCTATTCACGCCCAGGAAATCATGACCATCAAGGAACGTTTGAATCATGTGCTGGCCAAGCATACCGGGCAGCCCATGGAAGTGGTTGAGAAAGATACTGACCGTGATAACTTTATGAGTGCCGAACAGGCAATGGAATACGGCCTGATTGACAAGGTTCTGAGTAGTCGCATTCCGACTGACAAGTAAAAGCGTGGAGTTTGAACGAAAATAGCCTCGAGCTGTCTATTCTTGTTCAGACTCCCGAGTACCATCTGGCAGAAACAGATTAAAATCAGGCAAAGGTGGACAGTGAGTGCTTTTGTGGAGGCAGTCTCAGTATTGGTAACAGATTGCCCCAATGTGACGGAGTAAATTGAATCCATGACAGTTTCTGCCTGAGGCATGAAAAATAGGTCTGACTAACCTCTCGTAGACCATTTTTCTGTAATTTCTCCTGTTTGACACTTGAAAATACGTCCCAATGCCTGCATCTTGTTTTTATGGCAGGTGTTGTTCCTCCAACAGGTAATCGAATGACCGACGAAACTAGCGGCAAGGGTGAAGATAACGGCAAGTTGCTGTACTGCTCTTTCTGCGGAAAAAGTCAGCATGAGGTGCGCAAGCTCATTGCCGGCCCTTCCGTATTTATTTGCGATGAGTGTGTTGATCTGTGCAACGACATCATCCGTGAAGAAATTCAGGACAGTGAAACAGAGACTTCCTCTGACAAGCTGCCGACACCCCGGGAAATCAAGGATATTCTCGACGAATATGTGATCGGTCAACCGCGCGCTAAGAAAGTGTTGTCGGTTGCTGTATACAACCACTACAAGCGCCTGCGATATGGCGATAAGAAAAAAGATGATGTAGAGCTGGGCAAGAGTAATATCATGCTGCTCGGGCCTACCGGCAGTGGTAAGACATTGCTGGCCGAGACACTGGCAAGGCTGCTAAATGTGCCCTTTACTATTGCCGATGCCACCACTCTGACCGAAGCAGGTTATGTGGGTGAAGATGTTGAAAATATCATTCAGAAGCTGCTACAGAAGTGTGACTACGATGTAGAGAAGGCCCAGGTGGGCATTGTTTATATTGATGAAATTGACAAGATTTCCAGAAAGTCTGACAACCCCTCAATTACCCGTGATGTATCCGGTGAAGGTGTTCAGCAAGCCCTGCTCAAGTTGATTGAAGGTACCGTTGCTTCCGTTCCGCCACAAGGTGGTCGCAAGCATCCTCAGCAGGAGTTTCTGCAGGTAGATACCTCCAATATCCTGTTTATCTGTGGTGGTGCCTTTGCCGGTCTGGATAAAGTGATTCGGGACCGCACTGATAAAGGTGGTATTGGTTTCTCGGCGGAAGTGAAGAGCAAGGATAGCAAGAAGGATCTGAGTGAAATCTTTAAAGAGGTTGAACCGGAAGATCTGGTTAAGTTTGGTCTGATTCCGGAGTTTATTGGTCGTCTGCCAGTGATTGCCACGCTGGAAGAACTGGATGAAGCTGCTCTGGTTCAGATTCTGACCGAACCAAAAAATGCTCTGACCAAGCAGTATTCAAAGCTCTTCGAAATGGAAGATGTCGATGTCGACTTCCGTGAAGACGCTCTGCGTGCAGTGGCTAAGAAAGCTATGGAACGAAAGACGGGTGCCCGTGGTCTAAGGTCCATTCTCGAAGGTGTTTTGCTGGACTCCATGTACGACATACCGTCAGAGAGGACGGTTTCCAAAGTGGTCATTGACGCTTCCGTGATTGAAGGCAAGTCTGAACCGCTGATGATTTATGAAAACACTGGAGCACAGATGGCAGCATCTGACGACAGTTGACTATAAGTTCGCATTTTTACAGAACCGGGAACCCTGTCAAATGGCAGGGTTTCTTTTTCCCGGGAGCAAATCCACAACCGACCAAAATAGCGGGATTCTGGTAAAACGCTTATTGCTTTATTTTTTCAGTGTTGGATTACATAGGCCCAGCTCTGATGGGGATGACAGAAAAATACAAGAGATACATTGCTCTTGACAGACTTCAAAAACTGTTACATTAACGAATTGGGTCAGCGTTATTGTGGTACTAAGGTCTATAAATTTTACTTGCCGGGTGGGTAGAGAGTCTTGTAAAAAATCAGATCAGTGGCTGTATAGAGAATTGATCCAAAGAAGTTGCGAAGATAAGCTTCTCAATCATGAAAATCTACCACAGTTGGAAGCAATAAACACTATTGTAATTTCCGCAAAAAAGAAGCATCTTAAACCTTAAGCCAACGGTGCTGCACGTTTACAGGATGTTGCCCGTTGTGAGCCGTTCCGGAACATTATAATACCGGAGTCATGTAAGTAGAAATGCCGTAAGGGGACTGAGTCATGGATAAAAACGATACTTTGCATCTGTCAGAGCCCTTTGAGCTGCCATTGCTGCCTCTCAGGGATGTGGTGGTGTATCCGCACATGGTGATACCGCTTTTTGTCGGGCGTGAGAAATCCATACAGGCCCTTGACCTTGCCATGGAGCAAGATAAGAAGATTCTTTTGGTGGCCCAGAAAAATGCCCAGGTCGATGATCCGGTCGTAGACGATATTTTTCAGGTGGGCACACTTGCCAGCATTTTACAGCTTCTAAAGTTACCCGATGGTACCGTCAAAGTTTTGGTTGAAGGTGAGGGCCGTGTCACTATCAATCGTTTGGATGAAAGTAATGATTATGTTACGGCGGAAGTTCAGGAATTCATTGAGCAGGAAGTCAGTGAGCGCGAGTCGGAAGTTCTGACCCGGTCATTAATGTCCCAGTTTGAACAGTATGTTCAACTGAGCAAGAAAGTGCCTTCTGATGTACTGACGTCCCTGACAGGAATCAATGTGCCCTCCAAGCTGGTTGACACTGTCGCCGCTCACATGCCCATGAAGATTGAGGACAAGCAGAAAGTGCTTGAAGTCGAAGATTTGGGTGAGCGGCTGGAATACCTGATCGGTATTATGCAGGGTGAGCTGGATTTTCTGCAGGTTGAAAAGAAGATTCGTGGCCGTGTCAAAAAACAGATGGAGCGCAGTCAGCGTGAGTACTATCTGAATGAGCAGATGAAGGCTATCCAGAAAGAATTGGGTGATATGGATGAGACGCCTAATGAGTTGGAAGAGCTGAAACAGAAGATTGATGATGCAGGTATGCCTGTCGAGGCGAAAGAGAAGGCCATAGCAGAGCTCAGCAAGCTCAAGATGATGTCGCCAATGTCCGCTGAAGCGACTGTGGTCCGTGGTTATATCGACTGGATGATTGCTGTACCCTGGAAAAAGCGCAGCAAAGTTCGTCATGACATGAGGCGTGCTCAGGATATTCTTGAAGCAGAACACTATGGTCTGGAAGAGGTGAAGGAGCGTATTCTGGAATACCTGGCAGTACAGAAACGTGTTCGCAAGATAAAAGGTCCTGTTCTGTGTCTGGTGGGACCTCCCGGTGTTGGTAAAACCTCTTTGGGCGAGTCGATTGCCAGGGCTACTAATCGTAAGTTTGTTCGTATGGCTCTCGGTGGTGTTCGTGATGAAGCGGAGATCCGTGGCCACAGAAGAACCTATATTGGTTCCATGCCCGGCAAGCTGATACAGAAAATGGCCAAGTCCGAAGTGCGTAACCCGCTTTTCCTGTTGGATGAAATTGACAAGATGGGTTCTGATATGAGAGGCGATCCTTCTTCAGCTTTGTTGGAGGTGCTGGATCCCGAGCAGAACAACTCATTCAACGATCACTATCTGGAAGTGGACTATGACCTCTCTGATGTCATGTTTGTTTGTACCTCCAACTCCATGGATATCCCGGCACCACTGCTGGATCGTATGGAAGTGATCCGGATTCCGGGTTACACCGAAGATGAAAAAGTGAATATTGCCCAGCGTTATCTCGTCACCAAGCAGATCAAGAACAGTGGTCTCAAGGCTGGTGAGCTGGAGTTTGAGGAAGACGCCATACGTGATGTCATCCGTTACTTCACTCGGGAAGCAGGCGTCCGGGGGCTGGAAAGGGAAATTGCCAAAATTTGCCGTAAGGCGGTTAAGGATGAAGCACTTTCTGCTCAAGAGCGTTACGATACAGTGACCCCTGAATCACTGGAATATTTCCTGGGGGTTCGCAAGTTCAGCTTTGGTAAGGCGGAAGATCAGGATCAGGTGGGTCAGGTAACCGGACTGGCCTGGACCCAGGTTGGCGGTGAGCTGCTGACTATTGAGTCAATGGCGGTGCCTGGGAAAGGGCAGATTACCAAGACGGGTTCTCTTGGGGATGTTATGCAGGAGTCTATCCAGGCTGCCCTGACTGTCGTTCGTAGCAGAGCCCATTCACTGGGAATTCCTCAG
Source organism: Endozoicomonas sp. ALC020 (assembly GCF_049275935.1). Taxonomy (NCBI): domain Bacteria; kingdom Pseudomonadati; phylum Pseudomonadota; class Gammaproteobacteria; order Oceanospirillales; family Endozoicomonadaceae; genus Endozoicomonas; species Endozoicomonas sp. ALC020. Next base: position 5,806,583 of record NZ_CP184830.1, on the reverse strand, counting down.
GATTTCCACCAGAAGAATGATCTGCACATTCACGTTCCTGAGGGAGCTACGCCCAAGGATGGTCCAAGTGCCGGTATCGGCATGTGCACAGCTCTGGTTTCTGTACTGACTGATATTCCAGTCAAGGCCGATGTTGCCATGACCGGGGAAATTACTCTGAGAGGGCAGGTGCTGGCCATTGGTGGTTTGAAAGAGAAGCTTTTGGCGGCACATCGAGGTGGTATCAAGACGGTCGTTATTCCGGAAGAGAATCGCCGGGATCTGAAAGAGATTCCGGAGAATATCAAGGAAGACCTTACGATCGTGCCGGTGAAGTGGATTGATGAAGTGCTGGAGATTGCCTTGCAGTATATGCCAACTGCTGACAATGAAGAGCCTATTAAGGATCTTGAAACCGAGGCTGCATCTGGTAGGAGACGTTTAATCAAGACCCATTGAGCATACTGATCCTATTAAAACAACAGGCTGGTACAAGAGTACTGGCCTTTTTTTTGGAGTTAGTGCGCAGAGGCAGTATTGGCGGTTGTTGCCGCTGTTGACAGTTCCCATAAGGCATTGGTATAAACAGCGTCTGCTGTTAAGTAGGCTCTTGTGGGTTTTAGGAGCCTGAGAATTATCCGTTTCGGATACAATCTGCAACTCGTTTGATGCTGTTTCGCTTTTTTGCCCTGTTCAATTCTTTCAGATGGAAAGTCAGAGGGTATTTCGAAGTCGTTGTGGCCGTTCTGTAATAAACGGGGAGCTGTTGTTAACTGTTTGATTGGAACATACGATCAGATTAGGCAGAAAACGGCAGAAATTACCGGGTAACCTGCGCTATCGCTTGAGTTTTCAGCTAAAATCACGCAGCATAGCAAAGCACCCGTCAGGTATGGTATCTGGGGCAGTCAGACTGTCTTCAGTACCAACAAGCTATTTTTGGTTATAGCTATTTTTGGCTATAAAAGCATCGTACAAAGAAGGGGAATAGAGTGAACAAGTCCGAGCTGATTGAAGCAATTGCGGCATCTGCTGACCTTCCCAAGGCTGCCGCTGGTCGTGCCCTGGACGCCATGATTAACTCTGTCACCAATGCACTTAAAGATGGTGAACAGGTCGTCCTGGTTGGTTTTGGTACATTCGCTGTTAAAGAGCGTGCGGCTCGAACTGGCCGTAACCCTCAAACCGGTGAGCCTATTGAGATTGCTGCTTCCAAGATCCCTAGCTTCAAGGCTGGTAAAGCTCTCAAGGATGCGGTTAACAGCTGATAGCGCGCCTGGGATGAAGTCCTGAGACTTCAACAAACCACAAAGGAACTGTGGCAAGAATCTGCAGTTGTTTTCAAAAAGGCTGTTAATTTTTTGCTGCTTTCCGAAAAGGCGCATCTTAAGATGCGCTTTTTTTGTTGGTGAAGCCTGAAATTCTGAAACTCCGTTTTACGGGTCAGGGGATAAAGGTCATACCAGCAGCACCTGACACTACGTCTCAAGAGCTCATTCTCAAGAGCTTACAGAGAGGTAAGTGATGTCATCGTAACAGGGCTCGAACATCAGGTTCGTGTCTCTATGAATATAAAGCTAAAGCGAGCCCGGAACCTGAGGTTAGTATGCTCCAATCAATGAGGGATAAGGCAAAGAGCTGGGTAACATTTGTTGTTGTCGGCATCATTGCTTTTATGATGGCGATTACCGGCCTGGAAACACTGGCGCCGAATCCTAATAATCCTAACGTTGCTAGCGTTAACGGTGAAGATATCACCCGTGCCCAGTTGACACAGTCGCTGGAGCAACAGAGAAGAATGCTTATTCAGCAGATGGGTGATCAGTTTGATCCATCCCTGATTGATGAAAAACAGCTCAGGGAGTCTGTTCTTCAATCTCTGATTGATCGCAGTCTGCTGCTGCAGGAAGCCAAAAATGGTGGTATGGGTTTAGGTCAGAAAGAACTGGATGCCATGATCGTTCGTATGCCTGAATTTCAACAGGACGGTAAATTCGACCAGGATCGCTTCATGATGATGGTCCGCAGTTTGGGTATGTCTCCAGCTCAGTTCCGTGTGCTTTTGAGTGACGAAACAGTTTTGCAGCAAATTCAGGCCGGTGTTGCAGGTTCCGAGTTTGTCACCCAGTCAGAGATTAACAGGCTGACTGCCCTGGAAAGCCAGAAGCGTGAGATAACCTGGCTGACACTGGATGTTGCAAAAGTTCGCGACAGTATTGAACCGACTGAAGATCAGGTTAAATCCTACTACCAAGCCCACCGTGATCAGTACATGACATCAGAGCAGGTTGAGATCAGTTTCGTAGAAATGGACAGGGCTTCCATGGTTGAGGATCTTGAAGTCGATGAGCAGGCTGTCAAAGATGAATACCAGCGTCGACTCCAGGACATCGAAGAGAATGCCGCTGATACACAAACAGTGTCCACTATTTTGATTCAGACCGGTGATCAGCGCTCACTGGAAGAAGCTCGTAAAATTGCTGCAGAAGTAGAGTCCAGGCTGAAGGCGGGTGAAGCTTTTGCCAGGCTGGCAGAAGAGTACTCGGACGATCCCGTAACCTCTGCCAAAGGCGGTGATATGGGGCAGGTTCAACCAGGCATCTTTGGTGATACTTTTGATGAAACGGTGGCCTCTCTTGAGCCAGGACAGGTTTCCAGGCCAGTTGAAACTGACTTTGGAGTCCAGATCATCAAATTAACTTCTCGCGAGAAGCCCGTCATTCCGAGCTTTGATGAACTGAAAGATGAAATTGCTACCGGGCTTAAGGCTCAGGAAGCCGAAACCATTTATCTGGAAAAAACCCGTAAGCTGGCGGATATCAGCTTCGAAGCATCTGATCTGGCCCAACCGGCAGAACAGCTGGGCCTGACCATCCAGACGGCAGGTCCTTTTACTCGCCAGGGTGGAAGCACCGATGTAACTTCAAACGCTAAAGTTATTGCAGCTGCCTTCAGTGATGATGTGCTTGAACTGGGTGCCAACAGTGAACTGATTGAGCTGTCTCCAGAAAAGGCCATGGTTCTTAGAGTTAAAAAGCACCTTAAACCAGAATTGCGTCCGATGGCTGAAGTGCAGGACAGCATTGTACAGGCTCTCAAGATTGAAGAAGCACGAGAGCAGCTGGTCAAGAGGGCAGAAGCTCTGCAGGCAAAACTGGTGGCCGGCGACACGGTTAAGCAGGTAGCTGAATCTGAGGGTCTGAACTGGACTGAGGCCAAGACGATTGCCAGAAGAGAGCAGGGCGTTCCTCAACCCCTTCTGATTGAATCTTTCAAAATGCCTCATCCTGAAGACGGGAAGTCGAGCTATGCTTCAGTCGAATTGTCCAATGGTGATATCGCTGTTGTTGCCCTTAGTAAAGTAGTTGAAGGTAAGCCACTCGAGGCAGATACCGCCAGTAATCGAATGATGGCGAGCTACATCGCTAACGGTAATGGACGTAACCTCTTTACCGAGTACCTCAAGAGCCTGAAGGAAACCGCAAAGGTTAAGATCACTAAACAAGAAGAGTGATCTCAGGTTAACCCAATCCGAATGGCAGCCATAAACCCCGGTTTTTATCGGGGTTTATTTTTTTCTGGCCGATTACGGCACGCAGCGCCAACTGGCGCTGTTCCAGTCCGCATAGTGGCGACTATCCATTTTCGTACCAAACAGAAAGCGGAATATCTGTCGGAGCAGGTCATACAACGTTTAAAAGACTGTGGTCTGACATTGCATCCGGAAAAGACAAAGCTGGTCCAGGTGACTTTGTTAAGAAAATGGTACAAAAATTATTCTAGCCGTATGATCACTCATCATGAAGTATAAAAAGCAGCCTTCGAATTGCTCTTTAGATATATTAATTGAATAACGCTTGATATTGTCCAACAGGCAATGTGTAATGCTTTCGTTATGTTCAATTAAATCAGTTTCTGATGCATGATATAGGAATGTTCTGTTTGACAGCATTAAATCTACATCATGCCTGGTTAGCCCTCGTGGTTTGTTTTCTTTAGAGTTGTTTTCTACTGTTAGTAATACAATATAATTTTTTATTTGAGCTGATTTGGTTTGTCTGGAAAGTTGATCGAATGTTGAATAAATTGTAGATGATGCTCCTGAATAATTAATAATCTTGGCAATGTCTTCCTGTCTATTAATGTAAGTGTCTTGCTGCTCTACATTATCAATCAAGATAGACAAATCCTCCTCGTTCATCCGAATAGCTTCATTGATTGGAACCACTAATGATGAATTGACACTGAATTCTGGTGGTACGTCTAATTCAGCATTTGCTCCTGGTGGCGGGAACCTTAGATTCCTGGTTGCACGCAATACTAAGGAAAATCCTCTACGACAGCCATAGAGGATAGTTACAGGAAGGGCTGCAATTGAAATACCTGTGACTGCTGTTGCTGCACCAATGGTAAGAAAAGTGCCGCCTATTAAAATACTAACACCTGCCAGTGTTGGAATTGATCTGATTGTTGCTCGCCAGCCATGGTATGTTGTTTGAACGCCATTACTTACAACGGTAAGTTGTGCCCCTGTTTCAGAAGTTGAATATCTATATTCAGAAGTTGAATATCTATAGTTAAATTCAAATGAATAAGAACGCTCGGAAGAGGCTAAAGCCAAGAGAAACGATATTATATAAAACAGCTTTATCGTAGAGTGAGTGGTTGTTTTCATTGACTCAACCTATGCATTAGAAATTTCATTTAAGGTAGAGTCGTTTTTGTCTTTTGTCACGTAACGAGTCTGTAGAAAAAACATCTCAAAGGCTGCTATCTCCAAGAGACTCACTTTAATATTCATTTAATCCTGTTTCAGATATTCAGTTACTGACTTTTTTCTGGTTTTTCAGGGTAAGTTCGGTCGGTCTGATTTCCTGCCTATGACCAAGCGGTGGTTCCGACGTCACCAGTCGTTTGCCGTAAAAAAACCGAGGGGCACCCGGTTACTGCTGATGAAGGCTTCTTTATAAGTCCAGACGCTATAGGCTGGCTGTAGCCTGTGAAGTCAGAAACCTCCCATGACAAGGCGGAGAGCGTCACAGCAGGTATTGTAAATACCTGAATTCCCATTAATAAATGCTTATTATTCCGGCGGTAAATGAGGGCAGGGGATCTGAACCAGTTGAGTATTTTCATCAACATACCATTCTATTTGACCGTTTTTGGTGCTCAGTTTCACTGTAACTTCTGGTTCTGTTGCTGCAACGACATCCCGTTTCAGATCTTTCATGGAAACAATGGATCTGCCGGAAATTTGATATGTTTCCAGTCCCATAATCCCGGCACCTTTTGCTCCCAGTGAATAGGGTGGTTTGCTGGCGATCATTGTGTAATCAACGGCAAGGTCACCGTTTGCCAGTTGTGTGACGGTTATCTGGTGGTTATCGTCAGCGTCCCTGCCCATAGGATTCAACAGAAAGGGGGTCACCTTAAACAGTCGATAAGTCTCAAGTTTGGTCTGGTAAGCAGCAAAAGTCTGGGTCAAAAGTTTTGACAGAGTCCTGGCAGCACGTATGTCGCGAAGAAAACGCATCATTTGAGTGACTTCCAGCGAATGTCCGATACGAGAAAAAGTTTGATCCTTTCTTCGCTTTATGCTGCCAGTAGCTACCTTGAACTGATAGTCTGTTCGCACGCGGTCCTTTTCAAATTGGCTCAGCATTTCGTTGGAATCGTTAATACTGTTCAGAATGACTTGCCACTCTTTCGTCATGTTTTCTTTTATGCCCAGAAATTCCGGGGAAACAGGCATGTCATGGTTAAGACCATACTTTAACGCCACGGGTAATCTTTTTGTTAATTCGCCTGTGATATGGCTCAGCCATTTTTCTGAAGGCTCCCCGATCATTTGGCGGGTGTCAGAAGAAACACTGGGTACTGAACAGGCATCGTGTATTTCCTCAACGAGAGCAAACAGGTGTGATAGACCTTTGTCGTAGGAAAAAATTTCCGTTCCTGAAGCCACTTGGACCAGCAATGTGGGAATGTCTGCAACGTAGAAATTTCTTAAATTTCTATCAGAATTATTGAATCGTTCAACCCTCTGTACAATAAAAGTCATATCCTGATGAAATGTTTGTTGCCAGGGAGTGTTCTGAATTCCATGGATAGGTTGATCATTTGTCAGGTGCCGGGCGATAAGGGTAAAAAGCTGGCTCTGCATGCTCATTTGTTCGGGGGCCTGAATCAGCAGTCCCATGATGTAATGATTAAGTCTCTCCTGAGTCAACTGCTGTTGTTGAATATCGGACAACATTGCTGCCAGCATCTTTTTAGTGCTTTCATCCAGGGAGGCTGAACTCCACGACACAAGGCACTCTATCAAGTCCGGCTGAATGGGATTTGAAGTTTCTGCGGCTTGCAGTTGCTGCTCCAGGGTCTTTCCGGCCTGAAATGCTTTTACAAAACGCTTGATGGACTGCTCTAGTCCATCAAAGTACTGAATTCCGGGTAGGAGAGTCAGGTTAATCAAATGGTTTTCATCCAAGGGTTCACAAAGCTGACTCTTCAAAGGTTCATCGACCTGTTGCGACAGGGACTGACAGAAGTGTTCCAGCTTTTGTAATGTCATCAGGCCTGTTTGTTCAGACACCAGCGCCTTAACCGGTCGGGACCTGCGGGTTCGTTCCATCAGTTCAATATGGTCGAGCGTGATATCGACTGAAACCAGTGTGTAACTGTTGTCTTCTTCCCGATGGATAAAGCCCATCTGGCTGAGCTCATTGTTGGTAAAAAGTGGTGCTTCTTCTGTTCTGGCAGGATAAACACAGTGAAACACAAACCCCTGATCAAGTTTTCCACCGTCGTTTAACCAGATTCGACCAAACTCAACCAGGTCTGTACAGGCGAGATAGCGATCAAGCAGGAACAGCTTTCTGTTATTCACTTTTGATGCGAAGAATCCTGAAGGCTTCAGTGAGTTAACCTGACCAGAAGCCATTCCAAGCTTTGTTAATACAAAGGCTACTTTGCTGCGCAGCTGATTTTTGTCTGCATAAAAGTCCGAATAGTGCTGTTCCAGAGACGCTACAAATTGATTCAGTTCACGCTGCCAGAGCTTTTTGTGGCGCAACTGCAGTAGTTCCTCTCCCTGACCTCTGGCAGTCACTTGCCAGTGTGCCAGGGTTTTTGCAGAAAAGGGCTGAACTGTCGGGAGCGTATTTTGTGTGGGCAGACTCCTGACCTTATGACCCAGCCAGAAACCGGAGAGACGGCCAAGTCCACTGTGCAGAGAGCGATAGACTGAGCTGACAAAACTGGGTATCCGCATACCGGCTTAATCTTCCATGAAGAGGCTGATGGGGGGCTGTGTAAACTTTAACCTATCATAAAAAGCCAGAGAAACATGAGTTGTTAAGCCAGTTTCGTGTGCGCCAAACCCTTGTCAATTATTGGGGGACGCTCCCTCTCCGGTCGGAATTGGTACACCGATTGAGAATTAGTTTTCCAGCTCGAGCATCCAGTCACCTGGTATCCAAAAGTCGTCCAGATCCAGTGATAATACCGGGCGATCACCCTGATCAGACAAGGCCCTGGCATCTTTAAAGGCTTCAAGGCAGTCATCTTCGAGAATTGGGCCAATCAACTCAGGCCGGTATTTGTTGTCTTTTCCTGCCCGGTCGAGAATTTCGACGGCTTCGAATCCGAAAGAGCAATCCCAGAGTTCTTTGAGGCTGATTCTTGAAGCGCCGTAGGCGATTCTGGCAATGTTGATATCGTGCATATTGCACCAGAGAATCGTCGACATGGCTGCGCAGTCCGGCTCGGTATTGGTCAGCAGAATCAGCTCCTGATCCCGGCGGACATGATAGTTCTGTGCCAATGCATGAAGGGCCAGACCTTCAGCGCTGAACAGGGGACTGATATGCCGGGCATAAGCGGCAGTCACCAGAATCTGGCCGCAGGGGTCCAGGATGCAGCAGGAAAAAGGTGCTACGGGGTTGGCATTGATGCCAAGCTCGATCAGCTCTCCCATCATTTCTTCGTACTCTTGCATAACCGTTCTCCGGACGGGTTGAAATCATCAAGAGAGACACAGGCTATTTGTCATGTCCCAATTGTTAAGCGGAAAAGAGCCTGAATAAAGCGGAAAAAACTGCCAAATTTATAGTTCCATTTGTCATCTCCATCAAGGTATTGCGCCCATTTCTTCGAAAAGTGCAATGTCCACAAAGCGCAGTATATTCCGGGTACAATTTTCTCATGTCACAGCAGTGCGATTCTGTACACACTGGTGGAAACCGCCATTGCCAGAGTGTTCTATACAGTAGCCGGTGCTAGCATGCTGTTACTGCACGGCTTTATCAAAAAGTCGGATAAAACCCCGGCAAACGATCTTAAGCTGGCAAAAACGCGCCGTGATGACGTGCTAAGGGAACAGAAAGGAGGTAGTGATGAGTAATCCCCATATTGGCAGCAGTTTCGACGACTTCCTGGAAGAAGAGGGCTTGCTGCCCGAATGCCAGGCAGAGGCCATAAAGCGAGTACCTGGAAAAAGAGAAGGCCAACAAATCAACCTTTGCCCGCCGCCTGGGTACCAGCCGTTCACAACTGGATCGGCTTCTTGATCCCAACAGCACCAGCCTGAATCTGAAAACACTCGCGAATGCCGCTCAGGTGATGGGGAGAAAGCTGGAGTTGAGGATTGTTTGATTTGCCCGGCTTCGCCAACCCTTAGCCAGATTGACGGCAGATGCTTTAATGGGCTTCTTTTCTGGTAAGGTCTGCAAGTCAATGATCTGGTACTGGAACACCCGTTGACATCCTCCCACAGATAAAGAGGGTGTCGCAAAACTCCAACAGCTCGTCCCCGTGCTCTGAGGTCGTCATTCCCGCGAAGGCGGGAATCCAGCGCCAACGGTGGATCTCTGCCTTCTCGGGGATGACAAGGCCAGGGGGGCACCGGGCAGTATGGTTCTGGTGGTGAGTCAGTGTGGATTCCCGCCTTCGCGGGAATGACGAGAATGAAGTCGGGAATGACGAGAGTCAACTCGTTCCCATGCTGGAGAGAGTTTTGTGACACCCTCAGAGCGTGGGAACGAGTCGTAAAATACGTGGCCAGAAGGAGAAAAGGAATAGTGAAGCTCCCAATACTTGGCTGTCTCTCAATTGAGAGACATACTAAATAAACATCACTTAAAAAGGATATTTGTTATGGCTCATACATCAATGTTGCACGTCCGTGTAGATTCTGCTTTAAAAACAGAAGCGACCGAAAAGCTGGCCAACTTCGGCTTAACCCTGTCTGATGCGGTTCGGATCCTGCTGACCCGGATAACCAAAGAAGGTGGCCTGCCCGTCGGCCTTACCAGTGACCCTGAAGCGCATGATGCCTGGTTCCGGGAGCGGGTTAAGGAAGCCTTGAACTCTGAAGATGTTTTATCCCATAACCAGGTTATGGATGAAGCCCAAGCCTTGATCGAAAGGAAAAAACAACGTGCATAAATTGGAGCGGTTGGGCCTTGCTCGTAACGACCTTTTGACCATTGTTGATTACACTCCGATGATAACTTAGAGACGGCCCCTCGACTCAAGGACGACATTCAGGCCAAAGCTGAAAAGCTTATGGATTTTCCCAAAATTGGCAGGGTAGGCCGGGTTGTAGGTACAAGGGAGTTAGTGGCTTGGGGAAATTACATTATTGTGTACAAGGTAAGTGAAACCACCATTCGGATACTTCGCATTTTGCATGCCGCACAGCAATGGCCACTGTCGAAATAGGGGTTATGACCGTTAGCGTACGTTTTCGTTCCGGCTCCAGACCTCTGACAGCGAGATCGATATGGCGTTGTCGAAGGTGTCCATTGCCAAGCTGATTGAATGATGGGTTTATGGCCATCAGTGCGCAGGATGATATTGATCTCTTCGCTATACCCAAGCTGTTCTAACAAGTCGAAATAAAGCCGGGTTCCGGGAATAAAATCCCTCAGTCCTTCAGGCAGTCTCAGGGCGGGAAGTGCCATCAGGCTCTAGTGTCAGGTCTGGAAAAGAATCCAGGGCAGCCGTTTTTTTTGCTGCTAGTTGTCGTCAAAGCTGTAACCGCCTTCACCTCCGGTAAGAATGGTTTCTTCTGAAGGTGACGGTGAGGGTGTTAGTCCTCAATCTATATCCCTGCCCATTTGAGGTATCACAAAACTCTGTTTCCCATATTTTCAGGCCCTATGTGTCCCAGCATTTTTGCTAATGCACTACATTCTATGAAATGCCTAAGGTATAGAGGAGCAATCCATGTCAGTAAATGTGATGACAAGACTATCGTGGCGATGTGAAAAAAATTATTTCCTGTCCGGATGTATTCTTACTTTAACGGCACTGATACTGCCTCTGTCAGGCCTGAGTCTGGAGATCTTATCTGATGAGGTGGTTGAACCTGCAAGCTGTCTCAATCAGGAGTCGGACTTTCTCAGTCGGCTGAAGCATAATCAAAGATATTACCTGTTCTGTCATGTTCCTGTCTCGGACTGGAAGGTTTTTCGTGATGACATCATTGATGATGAATCTTTAAACGTGGAAGCGGAACAGCTGGTTGAGAAAATCAGCAATAATGACTTTATATTACCGGCCTCTGGCACTGAAAATTCTGAAGTCAAAAATGATGACGCAGTGCTGGAAAAAATGTTCGACCTTCTGGTCTACATTCATATTCACCTTGCCGGTCAACTCACCACTGACAACCTTTTGAATGCCTGGATCACCCAGTTGCTTCCAGCTGCTCAGTTTGGTTCTGCATCAATAAGCAAGCTTGATTCTGTTAGTGATGGCTCTTTTCAGGGTGTCCAGGTTAACCTTGATGAGCGCTATCGGAAAGCTTTCCTCAAATCAGCAACGCGTGTTGACCGTTGCCCTCATGCGGCTTCTGAAAAAGCGGCAGCGGTTTTAACCTGGCTTCGAATTTTGGACATAAATTCTGAGCCGTTTATCTATGATCGAGAAAAAAACCTGGTGCAGATACCCATCATGGCAAAAGTCTGGGCTGATATTGCCGAGCATAATCGATTACATTTCTATCATGAGACCTTCGGACAATCACCGGAAAAACCTGTTCTTTTTCTCGGCGCGCCTGATATAAAAGCGCTCTATAAGCTTCGCAAAAATGGCCTGCACCCGGTGACACTTTACCACCCAAAACTCAGCGAGCCGTCTCTGACAGCTGACGACTGTTATGCGGGCCCGGCTATGTCTGCCTGGCACGGTATGAGCTACATCATACTGTTATCGACACTGTCCAATGACACTAAGCAGCACAGCTATGAACTCTATAATTCATTGACGCAACTGGGACAGGAATTACAAACGGGTTCTCCATCATCTCCCGGGAATGCTTTTTTCCTGGCGCACTATTTAGAAGCCATGGATCGGTTATCGAGGACAACGGACTGGAATAAAGACCTGGCATTCTTATTGAGGGGACTGTTCAAATATAAGCCTTTTTTTGAGGGGAAGTCTGTTAACATCAGTGACTCCACTTATTTCGATATTCTTGAAATCGGGCATCACAACCATGCTATTGGTGATGGGCGCGATGATTTAATGAAGCTGTTATCGCTAATGATGAATGCCAAGACTGAGCTTCAAGAAGCCCACTGGGGCTTGGCCGGCCATTATTATGTCTTCACACACATGGACAAATGGTTAGGGCGTGGAAACAGCAAGGAGCTTGGGCTGGTTCCGCAAACTCTGGTGGAACTCTGGAGAGCAGTGCGTCAGTAAGTTTGTTTCACAAAGGCAGCGCCGTAGTGGATTTAACCGAGGCCAGGGCCAGGGCTGTCTTGACATGACTGACGCCGGGCAGGGTCAGGAGCTCTTTCATGATAAATTCATTCAGAGCCTGACTGTTGGCTGCCATGACTTTTAACAGATAGTCTCCATCGCCGGTTATCGAGTGGCACTCCAGTATCTGATCCATAGGTAAGATGGAGGTCTGAAAACTTTCAGCAGAGTGCTTGCCATGGGTTTCCAGTGTCACAGTGACAAAAGCCGAGACATCCAGACCCAGGGCTTCGGGGTTTAGTTGTGCCACCTGCTTCCTGATGTAGCCCAGCTTTTTCAGGCGGCTAATGCGTCTGGAGCATTGGGAGCTGGACAGGTTTACCTTGTTAGCCAAGTCTGCCAGAGAGACTCCATCTTCCTTCTGCAGACTATCCAGAAGACTTACGTCGTACTTATCCAGAGATTCAGTCATCATGAACAAGGCCCTGATATGCAATCAAATTGCATGATGTTGTTTTATTGCTTTTTATGTCGCAACCATTTTGCATGACCACCCTTTTATACTGTATTTACTATGGAAATGCAGCACTTTCAATGGCCGATACCGCTTGGTTATGGTTGGTGAGTTCTTCTCCCTGACACCTTTCAGATTATTGGCAATCTTGAGCTGAACTAACAAGAAGCTAATAGACGTCTGATTTGCCAAGGTTGGCCGATAGATAGAATAGCGGACTTTAAAGGGATAGTTAGCCCGAATTCGTCCATAAAATGAGGGTAATTTATGAAAGGCATTGGCCATTCTGCAAAGGTTTCTGATATTAATCCCATGGGGACTGACGGCTTTGAATTCGTAGAGTTTGCCTCTGCAGAGCCCGCTGCGCTCCATGAGTTCTTCGCAAGCCTCGGTTTTCACGCATCTGCTCATCATAAAACCAGGGATATTGCTCTTTACAAGCAAGGCGATATCCATTTTCTGGTAAATGGTGATGCCAGCAGTTTTGGTCGTCGTTTCTATGAAAAACATGGTCCCTGTGCCTGTTCTTTTGGTATCCGTGTGGCAGACGCTGAGTATGCACTGGAGCGAGCCCTGAGTCTGGGTGCAGAGCAGGGCGAATCTGAATATTCGGTCGATGGTCGTGAAATCCCCTGCATTGTTGGTGTTGGCGGCGCTTTGCTTTACCTGGTTGAGCGTTATGGGTCGGCAGGCACCATTTATGACAGCGATTTTGAGTTTGTTCAGGATCAGACAGAAAAACCTGAAGTCGGTCTGGAAATACTGGATCATCTGACCCACAACGTGGCACGTGGCAACATGGATCACTGGGCTGTTTTTTATGAAAGGCTTTTTAATTTCCGCGAGATTCGCTACTTTGATATTGAGGGCAAGCTGACGGGGCTCAAGTCCAGGGCCATGACCAGCCCCTGCGGCAAGGTCAGAATTCCCATCAATGAATCTTCTGATGATAAAAGCCAGATAGAAGAATATCTTGAGCAATACAAGGGCGAGGGTATTCAACATATTGCCCTGACAGCCGGAAATATTTATGAAGCGGTAGACAGAATGAGGGGTTTGGGGGTTAAGTTTATGTCGCCGCCACCGGATACTTACTACGAAATGCTGGGTGAGCGTCTGCCATGGCACGGGGAAGTGGTTGAAGACCTGAAAACCAGAGCTATTCTGATGGATGGTGCTCCCACTTCAGACGGCGGTTTGCTGCTACAAATCTTTACCGAAACCGCCATCGGACCGATCTTTTTTGAGATCATCCAGCGTAAGGGCGACGAAGGTTTCGGAGAGGGTAACTTTAAGGCTCTGTTCGAAAGCATGGAGAGGGATCAGATTCGTCGTGGTGTTTTGCAGGAAGAATGACTTTTCTTGCATCTCTCAGATCAGGCTGTCTGTTTTCGGACAGCCTCCAGGCTGTGAAAATGGCTATGGCGATTGCTTTTTTCACAGCAAAAGGAATTTCAGATTGAAGAAGCCCACACAGTATACAGCCCGAAAGCCTGATGAAAAGGGTTTTATCGAGTATCCCGCCGAAGAGCATGAAACCTGGCGAATACTCTATGAACGTCAGATCTGGGCGGTCGAAAAGAGAGCCTGTCCCGAGTATATCAGGGGGCTGGGGATTCTTGGTCTTTCTGCTGAGCAAATCCCTCAGCTCAATGACATCAGTGAGAAGCTGCTTGAATGCACCGGTTGGTCGGTGGCCAGAGTTCCAGCTCTTATCTCCTTTGACCGTTTCTTTGAATTATTGGCCAATCGTCGTTTTCCGGTGGCTACTTTTATCCGCACCCGTGAAGAGCTGGATTATCTTGAGGAACCGGATATCTTCCATGAAATATTTGGACACTGTCCTTTATTGACGAACCCCGATTTTGCGAAATTTACTGAAACCTATGGTCAGTTGGGACTCAGAGCAAGCAAAGAAGAAAGAGTTTATCTGGCAAGGCTGTACTGGTTGACCGTGGAGTTTGGCCTGGTCATGACAGATGAAGGGTTGAGAATATATGGAGGAGGTATTCTCTCCAGCTTCAGAGAAACGGTCTACGCTGTCGAAAGTGAGGATCCTGAGCGTCTGTCCTTTGATTTGATGACGGCTTTGAGAACTCCCTACCGGATCGATATTCTTCAGCCGGTCTACTTTATTATCCAGTCCCTTTCAGAGTTACACAGTCTGACAGAAATGGATCTGATGGCAAAAGTACATGAAGCCATGAAGCTGGGACTATTAACCTCAAAATTCGCCCCCAAGAGTGCCTGAGCCTATTGTCGCTGGTGCGGGGATCTGGTTGCTTTACCTTTAATATCCTGATAATTTTTCGGCATTCTCGGGCTGTTCGGTGAATGGATAAAACTGCCTGAAAACTTTTGTGATGAGACCGACAGGCTCCTGACCATAATTTATGGCGAAAATAATGACACACTGTCGTGGAAGATAGAGAGGCTGACAAGAGAGAGCTATGGAGCCTAGAGACATTGAAATCAGTATCGGGCGGATGAACTTCTCCGGTCAGGAATGGGGCGACCCGCAAGGAAAGCCCCTGATTGCCCTGCATGGTTGGCTGGACAACGCCGCCAGTTTTACTCCTCTGGCTCCCTTTCTGAAAGATGTGCGTTTGATTGCTATTGATCAGGCCGGACATGGGCGTTCCTCCCATCGACCCGATGAACTGGATTATTCCATCTGGCACTACGTCGAAGATCTGGTTGGAATCGCTGATAGCCTGGATTTGGAATCCTTCAGTTTAATCGGGCACTCAATGGGAGCCATTGTTTCGGTGATGGCTTCAGCCATTCTGGGGGATCGGATTGAGAAAGCGATTTTGCTGGATGGGCTTTTTCCCATGCCCAGAAAACCTGAAGATACTCCCAGTGCCCTGGCGGCCTACATTCAGGAACGAAAATCCTTTCGAAAAGGCAAGCCAGTAAATCGTTACCGCTCTTTGGAGCATGCTATTCGTGTACGTTGTCTGGGACAATTTCCAGTATCGCGGGACTCTTCCGCATTGCTGGTGGAGCGAGCGTTATTTCAGGACGGTGATGCCTGGACCTGGCGAACCGATCCACGTCTGAAGTTGCCTTCTCCCACTCGTTTTACAGAAGATCAGGCGCTGGCCTTTGCAGAACAGATGAGCTGTGATGCACACATGCTTTACGCAAAAGAAGGTTATGTTGATGCTTTGATTGAGCCATACCGTGAACGTCTTGATAATGTCCGGTTTTATCCGATGCCAGGCTCCCACCACTTTCATATGGACGGGGAGACGGATTCTGTAGCCACCATAGTGAACACTGTTATGAGTTCTTGACTCTGTCTGGCGGGCCAGGCACCTGAAAGGTACTTATATCCGATAAAAAAGCGGTACTTCATTGGTCGGGATTGAAATGCAAATCATAGCCATTTTTCATTCTTTGTTAAGACGAACACTTACTTTAACATTGGCAGGTGGCCTTATTGCCTCTGCTACTCTAATTGCTGATGAAATAGTCCCGTTTCCCAATGCCACTCTCAACCTTGAATTCGAACAGCAGGTGACCAGCTATCCGGTCATCAGTAGCCCAATGAAAAAGGTGAATGGTGTCGTGACTGCCGATTCAGAGCAGTGGCTTGATGGCTCTCTCAATCGAAAACTCTACCAGCTGCCCAGTGGTAAAAGCAGTGACGAAGCCTATCGATTTTTTACCGATCAGTTTGAAAAACTGGGTGTCACCTCTGTATACAGCTGCGAACGTTTCAGCTGTGGGGCCAGCAATTTCTGGGCGAATAATGTTTTTGATGTAGCTCGTTTGTATGGACTTGATAAGACTCAAGCCTATTTTCTGGGTGAAAAGCAAGTCGATGGCAAGACCGTTTATTATCTGACCTATACGGTTCGCAGAGGCGACAAAAGAGAGTACGCCCTGGTCGATATCTTCACTGCAGGCAAAACAAAAGTAGTGAGGAATAACCAGGTTGTCATGACCACCTTGCCGACCAGTTCATCTACCCTGGCCCGTTCAGAAGCCTACAAGTCTCTGCTTAAGGCTTTTGAAAACCAGACCAGAGCCTTATTGATTACGGTCGAGTCAGCTTCGGCTGAAAGAGTCTCTGAGGTGGACAGTCTCAGCAGGCGGTTGCAACAATTCAAAAGCCTCCTTCAATCCAGACTGAGGGAAGACGCTATTGGCTCCAGTCGTTTCCGGATTCAGTGGATTGTTGGAGATCAGGAAGAGGCAATGATGCATTGGCAGTTGCTTCAATAGAGTAACTTGATAGCCATCATAGCGTCTTCCTCCATCGGGAAGTCAGCCATTAAACACTTTCCAAAGCAACAGGCTTGCTTCTGACTCCTGAAAAAATAACGTGCTCATAAGGTTCCATTAGACGCACCATACGGTACGTCACGCCATTCTTTGGAAGAACGTTGTCCGGAGCGCCTACCAGCAATTGCAATGACTGATTGGCACAGAGTTCTTCCAGAGTCTGGAGTGCCCGGGCATCCAGTCGCGCCGCCTCATCAAGGAACAGCAGGCGATTGGCTGCATGGCCGTTTCCTTCACGGTTCTGGGATTCCCAGGAGTGCAGCACCATGGTGAGTACGGCCAAACCTGTGCCTATGGCTTCACCGGTAGACAGGTTGGTCGGATTGGCTGCTTCAAACTGGCTGCTACCTGCGCGTTGAATCAGAATGTTAAGTTTGATGTACTCGCGATAATCGAGCAGCTTCTCCCCGGTAATGGTGCCACCTGTTTCCCGTTTGAATATTGCCGCAAGGGCATCTTCAACGGTCATTTCAGGCTGTTTGAAAAGATCGCCATAGAACTGGCTTTGCAGGGCATCCAGTACCTTTTTGAAGCTCTCAATCTCCTGCACTTCGATTTTGATAGAGCGGATGGTGCCAAAGTGAACGCTGGACAACGCAGAGTTAAGTTGAAAAATCTGCTTCCGCTGTCTGTTAATACTGCGTTGAATGTTCTGGCCCATGTATTCCGATTCAGCAAGGAACTGCTCTTCTGCGTCCTTGAGTCGCTCTTCCAGTCGAACCAGATGTTCTTCAAGTTGTTCCAGTGCCTGTCTGGGGTCATCAGAGTTGGAAATGGTTTTATCCATTCGCTCTGCCAGTAGTTGCTGGGCATAAAGAACACATTCAAACAGGTCGGGCAAGTCGGAAGCACTGGCTTGGGACAAGCGTCTGAGCAGGGTATTTTCAGGTTCAGACTTGAGAGCCTGTTCCAATCTCGCCCGGGCGGTTGAAATATTTTCTTTTAACGCTTCATTACTCTCATGGAGTAATTGCTGAGAGTGCAGCCGAGTCATTAAACCGGACTGACTGGCACGCTCCTCAATCGCTGCCCACTGTTGCTTTGCTGTCTCGCACCTTGGGGTAATAGATTGAATGTCTTTCTGCAGGGCTTCTAAATGATCCTGTAGTTTATTCAGCTCTGAGCGACGTTCCGTGACTGACTGGAACAGGGTATTGTGTTTTGGCTCAAGGTCTTTCAGTTGCCGGATGACCTCGTCCAAGCGAGCTTTCATCTGCTCTGTCAGTGTTTCATGCCAATCCAGTGGGATGCCTTTGATCTCGTTTTCTTTGAGCAGGAGCTGACCTTCATTGTGTTGCAGTACGCTCTTATCGGCAGACATATTACTGTTAAGAGCCTGCAGCTGATCCTTAAGGAGTTCGAGTTCTCTCTGTTGGACCTGTTTTCTGGAGTCTTTTTCTTCCCATTCCCGTTTCAGGGATTCTCTCAAAGAGCTGGTTTCGTTCTGACGATGGACTGAGTTTTTAAAGCGCAGGTTTGGCAGGGTCTGTTCTGTGCGCTGGAGCAGATCAATAGTCTTACCTGACTCGGCTATCTGGTTGCCGAGTTTATCAAGACTGGCCTTGAAGACTTCAATGTCTTCAGCCGGAGGGGTATCAAGGTATAAACGACTGCTTTCCAGTTGACTGATATTTTCAGAATGTATTTTGATCCATTCGGCGGCTTCGAGGCACTGAGTCTGCCGGGACTCCAGACTCTCCACTGTCATGGCAAGATCGACTTCATCAAGAACAGTGGCATTGGATTGTTGAGAGGCCAGAAAAGAGACAACATGGTTAAGCGTTTTTAACTCTGTATCTTTCTGAGTCCGGGTGGCCTGAGACGATGTGAGCTGGTTTTGACAGTCTTCAATGCTTACGGCCAGTGACTGGAGGTCAGGCTCCTCCTGGCCAATCCACTGCGATAAAGGTGCCATCCTGTCGAGCAGAGTAAACTGTTTTTCAAGTTTCCTGCGGTTGACGGCCAGCGTTTGTCTCTCATCGAGAATGTTTTCTTCCCGTTCAATGAGTCTTGCTCTCTCTTTCTCGCGGGCCAGTTTACCGAGAGTAGGAAATTCAGGTTCCTTGCTGAGACGGGAAATGTTCTTTGAAAGATTCACCAGTACACTGCCGTCTTCATCCTGATGTAACGGTGATTCAATGAAGAGGTCTTCAGAAAAGCTGGTGCTCGAATCACCCTCAAGCAACCAGACATCGTCAGGGCGATCAGTTTCCTGTCTGATCAGTGCCGCTGCCTTCTCAACATCCTTTACCAGTAGCGCATTGCGTAAGGGACCCATTTTGGCTTCCAGCCAGGCGGCTTCTGCCAGTGAAATCTCATCTTCATCAAAGAACTGGCTTACCAGCTGACCCTTTGTCAATTCCGCCAGTCTTTGCAGCTGGATCTGCTCTTTTGAATCGCAGATTTCAAGCCCTTTCAACCTGAGTCTCAGGGTGCTCAGTTCGGTCTCAAGCCCAAGGTCCTGACGATGGCAGATATTCTGCTGTTCGGTCAATGTATAGCGAAGAGTACTCAGCTCCTCCGGCTGTTCTAATTGAATATCGTCGTTTAGCTCAAACAGCTGTTGTTTGAGACTTTCATATTCCAGCCATTGGGTATGATCTTTTTGCTTTTGTAAACGCTGTTGTTCCAGCTGCTGCTGCTTCACTTTCAGGTCCTGAATGGCATCGGAAAGTGTACTCAGTTGTTCACTGATCAGGGCTTTGTCCGTCTCTCCCTGCTTCAGGTGAGTCAGCCATTGTGCATGGTTTTTTATGGCATGGTTGAAGGGGGAGGGTAGTCTGGCGATGCCTTCTTTAAGTCGTTGTTGTTCTGCCAGTTTGCGTTGTGTTAATTCCAGCCTGTCCTTTATAACCTTTATTTGACGTGTATCATGCTCTTTTGAGCGCTTTACCTGAATCCACTTGTCTGATAACTGGCCGACATTGGCGGTAGACACTTCACTGTTTTCAAGGAGAGACAGGATCGGTAGACACTGATCAAAGTGATGTCTGATATTTTCCATCTGCTCCAGCAGGGGCCGTTTAACATGATACTCTGCTGAGAGTTCGCTGCGCTGCGCAATCGTCTGCTGAAGAATCTGACTGAGGTTTTTTTCACTCAGGGTCGCATCCGACAGATGGCTGCGACACTCTTCAAGGCTGGCTAAAGCCTGATTATAGAGTCCGGCTTTACGGGCTTCTTCAGAATAAGCATCTTCAGCGTCAGCCAGCTGTTTAACGAGTGATCGAACGTCCTCTTCTATTTGTTCCAGTTGCTGGTTTTGTTGCTGTTTTTGAGCTTCCAGTATTTCAAGTTGTTCGTTCTGTTGTTGCAGGCGTTCATGAATATTGTCATTTTCTTGTTTCAGCAGTCTGGACTCAGTGTGGATTCGGTCCAGTGTTTCGGCCTGTTCCTTTTGAGTACGGGCCATGGTTTCATGAGTCTGGAGCTGTTCCCTGGTACTTTCCAGTTGCTCTATTTCAAGCTCAATTGCGCTGATTTGCTGTCGTTGAGCTGTGATATCTGACTCAGTGCGCTCAGTCTGGTTCTGGCAATCAATCAGCGACTGCTCAAGTTGGACCTGAAGTCTCTGTGCCAATGCTATGATGTTTTCGCCCAGTTTGTAGCTTGAATCCAGTAACTCTTTAATCAGCTCCCGTTTTTCACGGGTATGGTGAATACTGTCCCGTGTTTTGCGAGTTTCCTGCAAAGCATTCTGCATGGAACCGACCGACTTTTTAACATTTTCTTCCGATGTTAGCAGGTAGTCCCGGAGCCCTTTTTGCATTTCAGAAGAAAGGCCACCATACAGGCTGGTTTCCAACATTCGATAATAACGCTGGCGGTCTCTGATGTTTTCCATTCTGCGGGGAATGATCCGGCACTGAAATTGCCAGTCCATAAACTGGCCGAGAGATTTGAAGCGTTTCAGTGTTCCGCCCTGAATGGCAATCTGATTTGAAAGGGCGTTTCCTTCCAGGGCATCGTAACGATTCTCACCCGCAGGACTCATCATCAGATCTTTTACTGATATGTCTTGGTCTATGCCCGAAATGGCAAACATTTTCAGCTCGACTCTGGGCTTTCCAAGGCGCTTTAGCTGGACGACGGCGATGACACGTTCACCGTTGTACAGGGTGTAATCCACCAGAGAATAACAGGTGCCTTTGTCAATGCGTCCCCAGATACCATTATCGCTGCGATCCTGACCGCTGTCGGAGTTGTTTCTTAATCTTACCAGACGATTGTCTGGTACCCGGTTAACCAGCAGTGCGCCCATAATGGTCGTTTTGCCGGCCCCATTATGGCCAATCAGGTTGCTCATCCACTGGTGCAATGAGAGAGTTTTAAAGAATATCCCTCGAAAGTTGACCAGCGTCAGACTGTTAATCTGCGTACGTGTCTGACTCATGCTTCGACTTCCTTAATCTCTTCATTGCCTTCAACGGAACCTTTGTTTTCTGCTGCCGGTTCGTCGCTGTTTAGTGTTTCATCCGTTACTGATTCGTCTGCCACTTCTTCGTCTGCCTCCAGAGAAATAGAACCGGATTGCACCAGCTTTTCCAGACTTTCCCGGGTCATTTGGCTGCTTCTTACAGGTTCAATAAAGCGCATCAGGGGGGATTGGGTCTGAACTCTGTCTGCTTTTATGCCATCCATGCGGATCATGCCGAGCTTCGCCAGTTGCCGCAGTGACCTCTTGAGGGTTTCCATAGCTTTTTCACGATCCAGCTGGGTATCGATTTTCTTTCTGTCCAGCAATCGTGCCAGCCGCTTGTCGTCTACAAGCATCCGTAAACGTTCAAACAAAGAATCCGCGTGAGTCCAGCCGCCGCCTTCGAGCTGTTCCGGGTCAAGGTGATACAAGGCCAAAAGCTGGCCCAGAACCATGCTGAGTTCGTCGAGCTTTTTAGAGCGAATCAGATTTTTGTTGCCCAGTTTTGGCTGCAGGTAATAATAGTCTTCCTGGGCACAAATCAGATCTATACCATAACGCTGGTAATGCCCGTCAAGCCAGGTTTCGCCTGCCTGTAACATGCTATAGAGATGGGTATGTCTGGCATCAATATGCTCACCCCGGCGCAGTCGGCTGTCCAGCTCGGGAAAGAGATCGTCGTTTATGACATCGGCCAGAGTCTGGTAGGGGTTGTTAGCATTCAAGCGAAGATTCTCTCTCTGATGTGATGGGTTTTGTTAGCTCTAATTGCAGGTGTTCGGCTTCGAGGTTGGGCATGATTTGGTGCCAGAAACTTTCAGGAATATCCTGAGCATTACGGAAATGGCCCAGTCTGGTCATGGCTTCGAACAGCCAGCCCGCAGATGGCAAAAAATCGGTCATGGGTAGGGTGTTGGCAAGTTCGCTTAAGGCTTCCTCATAGGAGGGAAGATAGCCTTTGTCAGAAACCCGTGTTTTTAGCCATTGAGCGATCGCTGTTTTACGGCTTTCAAGATCGTCCATGTCGGTCATGCTCTCTTCATCCATGATGACCCGGGACTGACTGGTTTCAGGCTGGGGCGCATCAATTTCTCTCAGTCGAAGTAAAGGAGCGTCGCTGCAAAGATTGAGATACCAGGGGTTCTGATCATACTGTTGAATGGCGTCCAGCGTTCTTTCCATCAGGGCTTTGCGTTCATCCATGTTGATAAACTGGCGGATATATTGATGGGCGCGTTGATGGAAACTTTCCCAGTGTGCCAGTCTTTCTCCGCTCCAGTGCTCAATGCGATCAAGGTGTTGCTCGAGTCTGAACACCGAGTGGGCTGCAAGATGTCTATTCGCTGTTTCGCAGGCCTGGGAAATGGCTTCCAGAAGTTGTCTCAGGTCATGACAGGAGGCCAGCAACAGTTGTTGAAGATCCTGTAATCGGTCCTGGGTATCATTCAGAAGGTGTTCACACTGTGTCATGGCATTTTGCCAGTCTTGCTTCAGCAAGGCGACGACGTCAGACCGTGTTTCTATGGCTTCCTGGTCCAGTTGTCTCTGTCTATGATCAATCGCGGTGACGAGTTGCTGTACAGTGACATCCAAGGGTGCTTCGATTTGAAGACGCCAGTACTGATCGTTACCATCATTGATAGCAGCATCCCTGATCTCCCGCAGGTGGCTGGCGACTGTCATAAACAGTGTGCTCAATGCGGTATGGGAGGCGTCAAAGCCTGTGCAGATGGATTCAACGATTTGTTCTGAAACGGGAGGAAGCAGGTAAGCGTGCTGTTTTTCACCGATACCCTCCAGACAGATCAGCAGGTTTTGATCCATCATTCGACGAATAGTTTCATTGCAGCGTCGTTCAGATGTGACGGAATCACTGTCTATAAGGTGTTTATCAACCTGTTCATAGACGATATGAAGCTCTGCTTCGCTGAACTCTGGCTGAGATTCCTGATCTCTCCAGTATCTCAGGGTAGCAAGAAATGCTAGCTCTGCGGGTTGCAGGTTAAGTTTTTGACCGCTGGTTAAAATGTTGCTGATCAGTGAAGGAATATCACGAGATGCCGTCAATCCGCACTCCCTGGCTGCTTAATGTGAAAATAAATGTTATGCCACGCTGAATCTGTGATTGAGATGGCATTGATAGAGTCAAGGCACGATTATGGAAAACCAAACGAGTCTCGTAAAGTAGAATTGATAAGCAGTAAGTAATGCAGTGAATAATACTGTGCAAACAGAGGTAGTTAGTCAGGAAAACGGGCACTGAAATACGGGCAACTGACAATAGGGAATGCTGAACAATTTGACTAAGTAACTGGTTAGGTACTTAAAGTAAGCCCCGGGTTTTACGGCGCTTTGTCACGACCGGTTATCTGGTTGGTAGCAGAGCTTTTTAAGAGGGTGGCCCGGCTTTTCAGGGCTGCCCTTGCTCTCTGTCAGTAACCTGTTCTTTTCTGCGAGTTTGTTTTCTTTTCTGCGTTTGTTAAGCTCTTTCCTAAGGTAAAACAGATCTGGGTGTTATGAAAACGCATAGTCAACGTTTGCTTCCTGGCGATGATCTCTATTTCGAACTCCTGACCCTTGCCAAGGAATGGCCTGCAGCCTTTCTGTTATCCTGCGTGGGAAGTCTGAAAGTGTTGTCGCTCAGATTGGCCGGAGCAGAGCAGGAGAAGATACTTCAGGGCCCCTTCGAAATTCTTTCTCTTTCTGGCACCTGTTGTCCATCAGGGCTCCATTTGCATATCTGTGTGGCGGACAAGGAAGGGCGTGTTTTTGGTGGTCACTTAAAACCGGGGTCGATTATTGAAACCACAGCAGAAATAGTTGTGGGTATTCTTGACGATACCTGTTTCACCCGGGAAGCAGATGATGAAACAGGTTATCTGGAGCTGGTGGTCAAAAAGGCTTCGCAGGCCAGTTCCTGATCAATTTTCGTCTGATGTTGGCTTGCTCTTCACTCGATAAATCACCAATGTGCTTACCGGCATAATCGCTGTAGATGGTAACAAGTCGACGTGTATTTAATGGGTTGGGAATGATCATATACTGACGGCCAAACCTGTCTTTATTGGCTGCCACGGATGCTTTCAGGTCTGGGTCAAAGCCATTTTCTTCAAGGCCAAAGTCAGAGAGTGTGTCACCAATATAAAGTGCGATCTGATGTTTTTTTCTATCAACCTGTCCGCTGGTGATCGCATGTCGCTGAGAAGTTTTTGTGCAGTTCTTCAGCTCGACCTCAGTGCAGTGTTCACCTTTTAATAAAACGTGGGTTTCGTCTGCATCTGGGTAGCCAAGCTCCCTTAATTTCCTGACCGTAAGCGTTTCTATGTCTTTCTTGTTGCCCTGCCGACCAGACGACACTGGTGTTTCGGAGACATAAAAGATATCAAATCCTTTTTCCTTTGCGCCAGCAAGAAACTCGGGAGCTCCGGGGGTTGGCTTTGCATTTTTTTGTTGTTCAAGGTGCCAGTTAAACAGATTCTGTTCTGATCCTGGTGCAGGTAGGTTCAGGTCAGGATTTTGGGGGGTGTATTGTAATATGGTACCGTTGATGTTCACGACAATAGCAGGGTTCTCCATGGTTTTCTGATTCATTTTTGCCAATATTCTTGTGGATTGATTGTAAGCCTGATGCGTCAGGGCATGATAATCCGCTGATGAGTTCATCCACAGCATTGCATTAATGTTGTGCAGTGCAAATGTTGGGTCCTGTATCTGCGCGAAGTGAGAATAGTTCAGCGCATTCAATTTGGCATCGTGCTTCTCATCAGGAGACAGCTGGTTGAAGTTCACCGTCACCACAGCATGCTCCCAGCTTCCATAGACAAGGTTGGGAAAGAAGATCCAATCTTTGCCGAATCTGCTTTGGTTTTGCTGAACCCACTGTTGTCTCCTGTTGAAGTGATGGCCTTCCACTTCTGCCAGATCATCCAGCTGGTCACCCAGAAGCATCAGTACGTGATAGCCCTTGTCTCTGATTTTCTGACGTTGGTTCTCTTTACTTAATGTTCTATTGTCTGTTTGCTGAAAGAGTAGATAATCAGCTCCTTTGATCGGGAATCCCAAGCGTTTTAGTTTGGCCAGGGAAAGTTCCTTGGCTTCATTAAAACGAGCGCTGACATAGAAGATGTCTATCCCTTGGTTATCAACCTCATTCAGAAAGTCTAAGGCACCGGGCAAGGCTTCCATCTTCTGATCTTTCCACCAGGCTAAAGTAGCATCGACGTTTCTTGCACCGTCGGTCCCCACCATACTTGAGAAATAGGTGGTGCCCTCGATCAAAGTGTCATCAATATCAGTCACTATCGCTGCACGCTTGCCTTTCGGTAGTTGATTCAGTGCGTTGCTGAGGTTGTCTCTGGCCATGTTAAAAGACTGGTACACCAGTGCTTCATATTCCGGTGAGTGTTGTTGCCAGTTGGACGCAACGACTTTTTCTTCATTCAATTCTCTCTGGGAATAATCATCAGGACGTGCTGACAATGCAGATGTGTATGCTGCCATTATGAGCAGGATTGAAGTTTGAGCTATGGCCATGAATTCCTCTGTCTGATCGATTTATCGGCGGGCTTCGAGGATAAAATCTAGTCGAGGTTTCAGGGAAGGCGTGTTTTTTTGTAACGGGTTGTTTGCCGACAAGGTAAATAATGACCCACCGTTTAAGTGGGTCACACGGCGATGTCAGAGTGTTGCAATGTTCTCTGGATCACCCGGAAGCTGGGCATGAAAGGCTTTGCCGCTGACTGAGTGACTGTCGTCTCCCATCAGATACAGATAGACTGGCATAATATCTTCAGGCGTCGGACGACTCATCGGGTCCTCTCCGGGGTAAGCAGAAGCTCTCATGGCTGTGCGGGTGCCTCCGGGATTAATCGTGTTGACTCTCACCTGACTGAGGCCGTCCTCTTCGTCGGCCATGACCTGCATAAGCCCTTCGGTAGCAAATTTCGAAATGCTATAGGCTCCCCAGTGAGCGCGCCCTTTATGGCCAACGCTGGATGAAGTGAAGGCAATAGAACCCGATTCAGCCTTGCGGAGCAGGGGGATTAGTTCTCTGGAGAGCAGAAAGGGGGCGGTCACATTAACGTGCATGACCTCATTCCATTTGTCCAGATCGAACTGTGCAATGGTCTTGAGTTCGCCCAACAGACCTGCATTGTGCAGAAGCCCGTCCAGTCTGCCAAATTCTTTGTCCAGAGTTTCCGCCAGGTTGGCATAGTCCTGTTCAGAGGCTCCGGCGAGGTTCATGGGGTAAATAGCTGCCTGGGGCCAGCCATTTTTTTCAATCTCGTCATAGACCTGTTCAAGCTTGCTGATGGTTCTGCCCAGCAGAATGACGGTTGCGCCGTGGCGTGCAAAGGTCAGGGCTGCCGTACGGCCAATACCACTGCCTGCACCGGTGACCAGGATGATTTTGTCCCGGAGGAGGTTGTCGGGTGCGGTATATTCAAACATGCGTTGCTCTCCGTGGCAGCTGCCACTTATACTTTTCCAGCAGCGGAAGAATCTCTTCTGCGGACGAAACCTTGTAATCAGCGTGCCATTGATCCGGTGTATCTATGGGGCTGATAAAACCATAGAGTGCTGCAATAGTCACCATTCCTGCATTTCTGCCAGCCTCGATATCACGCAAATGATCACCTATATAAATGCACTTTGCCGGGTTGGCATCTGTTTGCTGGCAAGCTACCAGCAAAGCTTCCGGGTTGGGCTTGGTCTGTTTGACATGGTCTGGACAGATCAATGTTTTTGAACGCTGGCTCAAGCCTGCCTGATCCAATAAGATTTTTGCATAAGCTGAAGGTTTATTGGTGACGACTCCCCAGGGAATGGTTTTGTCATCCAGAGTATCCAGCAGCATTGGCATTCCGTCGTACAGTTTTGCAGCCTTTTCCCTGCGATCATTGTTGATATATTCATTGTATTCTTCAAGAAGCCTGGTTCTGAGGCTTTCGAGCTTCGGATCAGGTGGCTCTATACCATAGGCAAGTTGAACAAGCTTTCTTGAGCCTTCCGAAACATGGCTTCGAATCAGTTCACTATCAATCGCTGGCATATTGTCGTCTGCCAGCATTTTGTTAACGGTGAAAATAAAGTCTTCCGAGGTGTCCAGCAATGTGCCGTCCAGATCAAAAAAAATACCTTCAATGGCGTTCGTTTGGCTCATCGGGATTCTCATTGGGGCTCTGGTTTGCTGCCGTAGATCAGGTAATTAACGTCAGTGTCTGACTTCTTGAGGGAATAAACGCCAGTAAACGGGTTGAAAACCATGCCTGTCATGTCGTGTACTTCCAGATCGGTCTGGCGCATCCAGCTACAGAGTTCATGGGGTTTAATGAATTTACTGTGCTCATGTGTACCCCTGGGTAGCATTTTTAGAACATACTCGGCTCCGACAATGGCAAATAGCCAGGATTTGGTGTTGCGGTTTATCGTAGCAAAGAAGATCTTTCCGCCGGGTTTGAGCAGCTTTTCACAGGCGCGAATAACGGATGCAGGTTCGGGAACGTGTTCCAGCATTTCAAGGCAGGTGACAACATCAAAGGTGCCGGGCATCTCTTCTGCCAGCTCTTCCACCGGAATTTTACGATAATTGACTTCGACTTCACTTTCCATGCTGTGCAGGCGAGCTACAGAAAGTGGCGCGTCGCCCATGTCGATGCCAGTCACCTCTGCGCCGCGAAGTGCCATGGATTCGCTGAGAATGCCGCCACCACAGCCAACGTCCAGTACTTTTTTTCCGGCCAGACCCACTCGCTCGTCGATGTAGTTGAGGCGCAGCGGATTGATTTCGTGCAGTGGCTTGAATTCACCCTCCATGTCCCACCAACGGCTGGCCAACTCTTCAAATTTAGCAATTTCGGCTGGATCGACGTTTTGCACTGGGCGTGGTTCGTCCTGGTTTGCAGTCATAGTGTCCAGATTCTCATGCGGTTGTGTTGAATGTGCGCCGGGAAGCGGGTCTCTCTGAAAACCGCTTTATGCGAAGAATAACGCAAAAAACCAATTTCGAGAGTCGGTTGATTTCCGAAAGTAACAGCGCAGTTTGTATTCTTGTCTGCATTATACAGACAGAGTTATCAGAGTTAAGTATTCCTGTTATCCGGATACTAAAGAGTTACTATGTCGTACTTCTGTGTCATTTTTTATTCACAAATATTGTTGTCAACGCATAGACTTGCTCGCAGTAGGGCTGGCAGCTGTGGTATTATTTCCTACTTAATATGAAAAAAGTAGCCATGCCCTTTTTATCGTTAAATTCATTTCAACGCTCCTTTCTATTCAGACAGGAACTGAATGATTGCTTCCACATGGCTGCGTGTTGATTGAATTGTTCGGGTTTCCGGCCTTCCGGGTTGAGAAAGGGTGCTGACTGGTATCCGTTGGGCGCAAGCTAAAGGACGACTGGGTTTACATGACTGATATCGCCAAAGAGATTCTTCCGGTAAACATCGAAGACGAACTCAAGCAGTCCTATCTGGACTATGCCATGAGTGTCATCGTCGGGCGGGCACTGCCCGATGTACGTGACGGACTCAAGCCGGTCCATCGGCGAGTTCTCTTCGCAATGAACGAGCTGGGCAATGATTGGAATAAGCCCTACAAAAAATCAGCTCGTGTGGTGGGTGATGTGATCGGTAAATATCATCCCCACGGTGACTCTGCAGTATATGACACCATTGTTCGTATGGCTCAGCCATTCTCTCTGCGATATATGCTGGTAGACGGGCAGGGTAACTTTGGTTCCGTGGATGGTGACTCTGCAGCGGCCATGCGTTATACCGAAATCCGGATGCAGAAGATCAGTCATGACATCATGGCTGACCTGGATAAGGAAACGGTCGATTACGTGCCTAACTATGATGGCACGGAACAGATCCCTGCTGTTATGCCTACCCGCATTCCCAATCTCCTGGTGAATGGCGCTGCCGGTATTGCCGTCGGTATGGCAACCAATATACCTCCTCATAATCTGACTGAAGTGGTCAAAGGTTGTCTGGCGCTTATTGATGATGAGAGTCTGTCTGTTGATGACCTGATGGAATACATTCCGGGTCCGGATTTCCCGACGGCTGGCATTATTAATGGTCGTGCGGGCATTTTGCAGGCCTATCGAACCGGGCGTGGTCGCATCTATATTCGTGCCCGAGCGGATATTGAGCACGATGAGAAGAGAAACAAAAGTACCATCATTGTTACCGAGCTTCCTTATCAGCTGAATAAGGCCCGGCTGATTGAAAAGATCGCCGAGCTGGTTAAAGACAAGAAAATTGAGGGCATTTCCGAGCTGCGCGACGAGTCTGATAAAGACGGTATGCGGGTCGTGATTGAGCTGCGTCGTGGCGAGGTGGCTGACGTAGTACTCAACAACCTCTATGCCCAAACCCAGCTTGAAAGCGTATTTGGTATCAACAATGTTGCGCTGGTGGATGGTCAGCCAAAACTCCTGAATCTCAAGGAGATGCTGGAAGCCTTCATTCGCCACCGTCGTGAAGTGGTGACCCGCAGAACCGTTTATGAGCTGCGAAAAGCGCGTGAGCGGGGTCATTTGCTGGAAGGTCTGGCCGTAGCGCTTTCCAATATTGATCCGGTAATTGCCTTGATCAAGGATTCTCCAACGCCTGCAGAAGCTAAAGAGAAACTGGTGGCTCAAGGGTGGCAGCCCGGTCACGTGCTGGAAATGGCAGAGCGTGCCGGAGCCGATGCCTGTCGACCTGAAGAATTACCTGCAGAGTTTGGCATGAGAGAGGATGGTCTCTACTATTTGTCCCCGGCTCAGGCTCAGGCAATTATGGACATGCGTCTGCACAGACTGACTGGCCTGGAGCATGAAAAACTGCTCAGTGAATACCGCGAGCTGCTGGAAAAAATTGCCGAGTTACTACTCATTCTTTCCAGCTCTGAGCGTTTGATGGAAGTCATCCGCGAAGAGATGGAAAAAGTGGTTGAAGAGTATGGCGATGAGCGTCGCACTGAAATCACCAGTTCACGCCGGGATCTGACCGTTGAAGATCTGATTTCTGAAGAAGACATGGTCGTCACTCTGTCTCATGGTGGTTATGCAAAAACCACATCGCTCGACACCTACCAGGCACAGCGCCGTGGTGGTCGGGGTAAGTCTGCCGCTTCGGTAAAAGACGAAGATTATGTTGAACATATGTTGGTGGCCAATACCCATACCCAGATTCTTTGTTTCTCCAGCAGGGGTAAGGTCTATTGGTTGAAGGTCTATCAGATTCCGGAAGCTGGCCGTACTTCACGTGGCCGCCCAATTGTGAATATCCTGCCTCTGGAAGAGGATGAGCGGATTACGGCGATGCTGCCTGTAGAAGAGTATACCGAAGGTCACTTTGTCTTTATGGCAACGGCTGCGGGAACGGTTAAGAAGACGCCTCTGGAGCAGTTTTCCCGTCCAAGAACCAGTGGTCTGATTGCCCTGGGTCTTGATGAAGGCGATACTCTTGTGGGTGCTGAAATTACTACCGGTGAGAAACAGGTTATGCTGCTTTCCAACGCCGGAAAAGCGATCCGCTTCGAAGAGACTGACGTGCGCGCCATGGGCAGAACTGCCAGAGGTGTGCGTGGTGTCAAGTTACAGGATGCACAAAGAGTTATCTCTCTGATTATTCCCGAAAACGACACCCAGATTCTGACCGTCAGTCAGAATGGTTTCGGTAAACGTACGGCGGTAGAAGATTTCAGAATCACCGGGCGTGGTGGTCAAGGGGTTATTTCCATGCAATGTACCGATCGGAACGGTGAGCTGGTTGGTGCTATTCAGGTGCAGGATGGAGAAGAGATCATGTTGATCTCTGATCAGGGGACCCTGGTGAGAACCCGTGTCGATGAAATATCTGTCATGAGTCGTAATACCCAGGGTGTTACCCTGATCAAGGTTCAGGAAGGCGAGAAGCTGGTCGGTGTTGCCAGGGTTGAGGAGCCGGAAGAGCCAGAGTATTCAGCTGAGGGCAATGAAACCGAAGAGGCTGGGGAAGAAACCTCTCAGGCCGAACCTGATGAAGGGCAGGAAGGCTGATTCTGTATTCCATAATTTAACGCCAGCATCATGCTGGCGTTTTACTTGCCGGGATGTAATTTATCCCTGAGATGCAGGAGCAATTTCAGCGGCAGTTACGCATTTCTGAATCGACGAGTCTGGCTGTATGGGAGGATGGTATGAACAATCTATTGGCAAAAACACTGGCTGACCCAAAAGGGCAAACCTATAACTTTTCGGCGGGTCCGGCGCCTTTGCCAAAGTCGGTGCTTGAGCGTGCTCGTGATGAGCTGCTGGACTACAACCGTGAAGGGGCTTCCATTATGGAAGTCAGTCACAGAGGGAAATCCTTTCTCAAAGTCGCAGAGCAGGCGGAGCAAAATCTGCGTGAGCTTTTGAAGATTCCTGAAAACTACAAGGTTCTGTTTTTACAGGGGGGTGCCCGTGGGCAGTTTGCTGCCGTCCCGCTGAATCTGAGAGGTGAGAAAAATAGCGCCGACTATGTCAATAGTGGGTACTGGGCTCAATCAGCTATCAAGGAAGCTCAGCGTTATTTGAATGTCAATGTTATTGCTGACGGTAAGGGAGCTTCATTCCATACCATGCCGGAAGAAAGTGAATGGCGCTTCAGTTCAGATGCGGCTTATGTCCATTACACGCCAAACGAAACTATTGGTGGTCTTGAATTTCCGTTTATACCGGATTCAGTGGATGTCCCGCTGGTAGCAGATATGTCATCCAATATCCTGTCCGGGCCTGTTGATGTCGGCCGTTTTGGGGTTATCTATGCCGGTGCCCAGAAAAATATTGGTCCGGCAGGATTGACAGTGGTCATCGTGCGTGACGATCTCCTGGGTCGAGGACATTCCAGTTGTCCTGCTGTTTTTGATTATCGAGTGCAGGCGGACAAGGATTCCATGTACAACACCCCGCCAACCTTTGCCTGGTATCTGGCCGGTCTGGTGTTTGAGTGGCTGAAGGAGCAGGGGGGGCTGGAGGTGATCGACCAGGTCAATGCCCGCAAATCCGGCAAGCTTTACCAGGTGATTGATGAGTCCGGTTTTTATCACAACAAGGTGGACCCTCGATGGCGTTCAAGAATGAATGTACCCTTTACACTGACTGACCCTGAGTTGGACAAAGTCTTTTTGGCAGAGTCTGAAAAGAATGGCTTTCTTTACCTTAAGGGTCACAAGGCAGTAGGCGGTATGCGGGCCAGTATTTATAATGCAGTACCGGAAGAGCATGTCGATGCGTTGATTGCTTTTATGCGTGAATTCGAAAGAAAATTTGGATAACAAATTCTTGATCCGTTGCAATCTCAATCACAAAGCTCGCAGGATTGCCAGCCGCTGATTGCACGGCTCTGGTCATTACAGTTAAACGCAGAGAACATTATGACAGATGATAAGTTGAAGGGGTTGCGGACAAAAATTGACAAACTTGACCAGGATATTCTGAAGCTGATCAGTGAGCGTGCACGCTGCGCTCAGGAAGTGGCCAGGGTCAAGCAGACTGAAGACGCTGCGGCAGTATTTTATCGCCCGGAACGTGAAGCCCAGGTTTTGCGTCGGGTGATGGAACGGAACAATGGTCCACTGGACGATGAAGAAATGGCTCGATTGTTCAGGGAGATTATGTCAGCCTGTCTGGCCCTTGAGGAGCCCGTCCGAGTGGCATTTCTTGGTCCGGAAGGCACCTTTACCCAACAGGCGGCCTTGAAGCACTTTGGCCATTCAGCGATTTCTGTCCCTATGGCAGCGATTGATGAGGTATTCAGGGAGGTGACGGCTGGAGCTGTAAGCTACGGTGTTGTGCCTGTTGAGAATTCAACGGAAGGCGTGGTCAGTCATACTCTGGACAGCTTCATGGATTCATCTCTGAAAATCTGTGGTGAAGTTGTATTGAGAATTCATCAGCACCTGCTGGTTTCTGAAAACACTCGTCGTGACAATATTACCCGTATTTACTCCCACGCCCAGTCACTGGCACAGTGTCGTAAATGGCTGGATGCTCACTGGCCAATGGCCGAAAGAGTAGCGGTCAGCTCCAATGCGGAGGCGGCCAAGCGTATCAGGGGTGAATGGAACTCTGCGGCCATTGCTGGTGATATGGCTGCTGACATTTATGGTCTGGAAAAAATCTCTGAGAAAATCGAGGATCAACCCGACAATTCCACTCGCTTCCTGATTATTGGTCATCAGGATGTGCCCGTCAGCGGTGAAGACAAAACCTCAATTGTCGTCAGCATGAGAAACCAGTCCGGTGCTCTGCATTCGATTCTTGAAGCGTTCGATGTTCATGATGTGGATCTCACTCGAGTGGAAACCCGTCCATCCCGTACCGGCATCTGGAACTATGTCTTTTTCATTGATTTTGAAGGTCATCAAGACGATCCGGTTATCCAGAAAGTGCTGGGAAAGTTGGCTGACAGAGTGAATGACCTCCGTGTTCTGGGCTCTTATCCGAAGGGTGTTCTTTAACAAAACAGCCATGCGCGATTGAAGCAATTTTTCGTCCCTGCCTCTGGAGGCTGTCTAAAAGCCCTGGTTTCAGTGTGGGGACGAGTAGATGGTGAATATACAGGTGAAACATGGGTTGTGATTTTACAAAGCTTGCCGTACCGGGAATACGTGCCCTGAATCCTTATCTTCCCGGAAAGCCTGTGGAAGAGCTGGCGCGCGAACAGGGTCTGGATGCCAGCAGTATTGTTAAGCTGGCCAGCAATGAGAATCCTCTTGGGGCGGCTCAGTCTTCTTGTGAAGCCATTGCCGCAATGATGGCCGAGCTGGCCCGATACCCGGACAGCAGTCTTTACAATCTGCGTGATACTCTCTGCAGAAAGCTGGCGGTTGATCCTGATCAGATAACCTTTGGTAACGGTTCCAATGATGTTCTGGTTCTGTTGGCGCAGTGCTACCTGAAAGAAGGATTCTCAGCCGTGTTCTCTGAATACGCCTTTGCGGTTTATCCCATTGCAGTTCAGGCGAGCGGGGCTGAAAGCATTGTGGTTCCGGCTAAAAACTGGGGGCATGATCTGGAAGCGATGGCCAAAGCGGTTCGTTCTGATACCCGTATCGTATTTCTGGCTAATCCTAATAATCCGACAGGTACCCGTTTTTCAGAAACAGAGTTGCGTGCCTTTCTGGGTAAACTAGCTGAAGGGGTTATTGTTGTTCTGGATGAAGCTTACTTTGAGTATGTCATGGAGAGTGATTACCCGGATGGTATTGCGCTGCTGAAAGAATACCCCAATCTTGTAGTGGTCAGAACATTCTCAAAAGCCTACGGTCTGGCGGGTGGTCGAATCGGTTATTCTGTTTCAAGCGCTGAAATAGCCTCTATTATCAACCGATTACGACAGCCTTTTAATGTTAATAATCTTGTTGAGGCGGCAGCGGTTGCTGTTCTTAATGACGAAGAATACCTGAACCGTTCCAGACAGGTTAACCAGGATGGAATGGCTCAGATTGAAGCGGGTCTGAAGTCCATGAATATTGATTACATTCCATCCAATGGCAACTTCATTACTTTTGATGCTGGCATGGAAGGTGTGGAGTGTTATCAGCGCTTACTCAAACAGGGCGTCATTGTCAGACCTCTTGGCAATTATGGAATGCCGGGGCACCTCCGGGTTTCCGTTGGTCTGGAAGAAGAGAACCGTCGTTTTCTGGAAGCACTGTCCGCTCTTAAACAGTCTTGAGTGATAACAGCCCTGAGCGAAATACAGCCCTGAGCGAAATACAGCCCTGTACGATAGTTATTAGTCTGAAGAGGCTGTCGCCATTTTCATTCGACAGACATTTGAAAGTGGTTTTTGAAAAAGGTTGAACGTGTAGTGATAGAGCAAAACAAGACCGGTACCCCACTGAATATTCTGGTGGTCGGGCTGGGCCTTATTGGAGGATCATTTGCAGCTTCCCTCAGAGAGTGCAGTGAAAACTTTCATCTGATGGGTTTTGATCTCAAGGGCGAAAACATCGAAGCAGCCCTTTCCCTGGGAATCGTGGCAGAAGGTTGTACAGATTTTGAATCCGCCGTCAGCAAGGCTGATGTTATCCTGCTATCAGTTCCCATGCTGGCTATGCCAAAATTACTCCGGCAACTTAAGGGTCTCGATCTCACTGACAAAGTGATGACGGATGTGGGTAGTTGCAAAGGCGTACTGGTCCAGGCTGCCCGGGAAATATTTGACTGTGTACCTGAGAATTTGGTGCCGGGTCATCCCATCGCCGGTTCCGAAAAAAGCGGAGTCACTGCTGCCAGGGCCGGACTGTTCAAGAATCATAAGGTGATCCTGACACCGCTGGAGAACACTGATACTGCCGCTTTATCCCTCGTCAGGCATCTCTGGCAATGCTGTGGTGCCCAGGTCAACGCTATGGATTTTCGGCGTCACGATGAAGTGCTGGCAATGACGAGCCATTTGCCTCAT
This sequence comes from Endozoicomonas sp. ALC020, assembly GCF_049275935.1. Taxonomy (NCBI): domain Bacteria; kingdom Pseudomonadati; phylum Pseudomonadota; class Gammaproteobacteria; order Oceanospirillales; family Endozoicomonadaceae; genus Endozoicomonas; species Endozoicomonas sp. ALC020. The sequence continues at coordinate 5,771,242 of NZ_CP184830.1, read as the reverse complement.
CTCCTGGCGTTTTCACTGGTGGATACGCTGGCGGGCAATCCTGAAAATCAGGATATCTTTCGTTACGCCGCCGGAGGGTTTAGAGACTTTACCCGCATTGCTGGCAGTGATCCGATCATGTGGCACGATATTGCCCTGGGTAATAGCGAGGCTATTATTTCCTCGCTGGATCAGTTTTCTGAGGGCTTGACTCATCTTCGTCAAGCCATCGTTGAGAAAGACAGCAAAGGGATACTGGCGAGTTTTGAGCGAGCCCAGTCTGCACGGCAGCACTTTGCCAGTATTCTGGAAAAAAGAGCCCGTATGAATACCCTTGATGAGAATCAGGTTGATTCCCTAAGCTGAGATTCGTATTCCGGATTGTGCCAGTGTGGTCACATCCTTAGCTAACTTCGTCAACCCGGCTTTCGATGCGGGTCTGGCGCTCTCTACAGAAGGTATTCAAGCGTGAGAGATATTGATATGTCTGCAGCGACAGAAGTAATTCTTAATTACTTCATGGATTAGAGAGTCAGTCAATGAAAACTTCTTCATATATAAGCGTGCCGGTCGTAACTATTGATGGTCCCAGCGGTTCCGGGAAAGGAACGGTTGCGGCTCTGCTGGCGAAAGAGTTTGACTGGCATCTGCTCGACAGTGGTGCTTTGTATCGACTGACGGCGCTGGCGGCCATGAATCACGGGGTGGATTTTTCCGATGAAAATTCACTGGAAGTTTTAGCAGGTCACCTGGATGTGCAATTTGAACCGGGTGCTGATGGTGAAGGTCTGAAAATCGTTCTTGAGGGTGAGCGCGTTGGCGCTAATCTGAGGACCGAAGAGGTGGGAGCCAAAGCTTCTCAGGTGGCGGCTTTGCCGGGTGTCAGGAAGGCTCTTTTGAGGCGTCAGCAGGACTTTGCAGAAGCTCCGGGTCTGGTTGCCGATGGAAGGGATATGGGAACTGTGGTATTCCCCCATGCTAACGTCAAAGTTTACCTTACAGCCAGTCCGGAAGAGCGGGCGAAACGCCGTCAAAATCAGTTGCAACAGAAAGGTATTGATGCTAGCTTTGACCAGCTTTTAGCTGACATTCTTGCCAGGGACGAGCGTGACATGAATCGCGATGTCGCCCCGCTGAAACCCGCCGATGATGCTATTGTTCTGGACAGCACCAGATTGAGTATTCAGGAAGTCTTCAGTCGTGTAGTGGATGTCATGCGACAGAATGGCCTGATCTGATTAACGTTAATCATTTCGGAACCTGCTGGTTGTTGAGGAGCTCGACAGCCTGTTTATATCGAGGTGGTCTGACCGACTTCCGGAAAGACCGGCGTGAATAGCCGTGTGGTGCAGATTGCCAGTTACAACCATACGGTGTTTTTTGAAAAACAACCCACACTGACTGGCGGTGTGGCCAGCATGCGATCGGTAGTCACTGCTTTTCTGAGGTGGTGTTGATTGAAGTGCTGATTGATAGGAATGACCATGAGCGAAAGCTTTGCTGAACTGTTTGAAGAAAGCCTGAAAGATATCGAAATGAAGCCGGGCGCTATTGTTAGCGGTCAGGTTGTCGATATCGACAGCGACTGGGTTACTGTCCACGCAGGCCTGAAGTCTGAAGGTGTTATCCCAAAAGCTCAGTTCCTGAACGAACAGGGTGAACTGACCATCGCTGTCGGCGACGAAGTTCAGGTTGCTCTTGACGCGGTTGAAGATGGTTTCGGTGAAACCCGTCTTTCCCGTGAAAAAGCCAAGCGTATGGAAGCTTGGGGCGAACTCGAAAAAGCCTTCGAAGCTGAAGAGATCGTTAAAGGTGTTATTTCCGGTAAGGTCAAGGGTGGCTTTACTGTTGACGTTAACACTATTCGTGCCTTCCTGCCTGGCTCTCTGGTTGACGTGCGTCCGGTTCGTGACACAGCTCACCTGGAAGGCAAAGAGCTGGAATTCAAGGTTATCAAGCTGGACCAGAAACGTAACAACGTAGTCGTTTCCCGTCGCAGCGTTCTGGAAGCTGAAAACAGCGCTGAGCGCGAGCAGCTGCTGGAGTCTCTGCAGGAAGGTCTGGAAGTTAAAGGTATCGTCAAGAACCTGACCGACTACGGTGCATTCGTTGATCTGGGCGGTGTTGACGGTCTGCTGCATATCACTGATATGGCCTGGAAGCGCATCAAGCATCCAAGCGAGATTGTGAACGTTGGTGACGAAATCAACGTCAAGGTTCTGAAGTTTGACCGCGACCGTAACCGCGTATCCCTGGGTCTGAAGCAGCTGGGTGAAGATCCTTGGGTGGCTATCACCAAACGCTTCCCTGAAGGTACCCGTGTTTCCGGTCGAATCACTAACCTGACCGACTACGGCTGCTTTGTTGAGCTGGAAGAAGGTGTTGAGGGTCTGGTTCACGTTTCTGAAATGGACTGGACTAACAAGAACATCCACCCATCCAAGGTGGTTGCTCTGGGTGATGAAGTTGAAGTTCAGGTTCTGGACATCGACGAAGAGCGTCGTCGTATCTCTCTGGGTATCAAGCAGTGCAAGCAGAACCCATGGGAAGAGTTCTCCGGTTCCTTCAACAAGGGCGACAAACTGGCTGGTAAGATCAAGTCTATCACTGACTTCGGTATCTTCATTGGTCTGGATGGCGGCATCGACGGTCTGGTTCACCTGTCTGATATCTCCTGGAATGAAACTGGCGAAGAAGCTGTTCGCAAGTACCGTAAAGGTGACGAAGTTGAAGCTGTTATTCTGGCGATCGACGCTGAGCGTGAGCGCATCTCTTTGGGTATCAAGCAACTGTCCGAAGATCCATTCAACTCTTTCGCTGGCCTGAATGAAAAAGGTTCCATCGTTAAGGGTGTGATCAAGGAAGTGACAGCCAAGGCAGCTACCGTAGAACTGGCTGAAGACGTTCTGGCTACTCTGAAAGCTTCTGAAATCAGTGTTGATCGCGTTGAAGACGCTACCAACGTCCTGAAAGAAGGCGAAGAAGTAGAAGCCCGCATCATCAGTATCGATCGTAAGAACCGCAATATCTCCCTGTCCATCAAGGCGAAGGATCAGGCTGAAGAGAAAGCGGCCATGAAAGAACTGCGTGCGAAGCAGGAAGACGAGACTTCCGGCCCTACCACCATCGGTGACCTGATCAAGGCTCAGATGGAAAACAAGTAATACTTGTTGGAGAAAGCTTCTGATGAAGCTTTCTTTTACCATAAAAAAAACCGCAGCTCGGGCTGCGGTTTTTTTTATGGTAATCAATAGGTTGCTTGATTTATTGAATCGGGTTGGCTAGGGTAGGAATTATCTGTAATCCCTGTCAGGTTCGGGACTGCCTGAATTATCGGGTGTCCGGCTAATGAGATACTTGGCCGTTCCAGGCTACGACTGTTTAATGTCTTGTTTATCTCCTGATCAGGGTGCAGCGTCTGTAACGATACTGATACTTCAGTGTCACCCAAGGGTGCAGGGATAGGAAGAACGACAATGACCCGATCAGAATTGATAGAACGACTGACCGATCTGCAAGATCAGTTGTCGGTGAAGGATGTAGAGCTGGCCATCAAATCTATTCTTGAGCAGATGTCACATTCTCTTTCCTGTGGAACAAGGGTGGAAATCAGAGGGTTTGGCAGTTTTTCCCTGCACTACAGGGCTCCCAGGGTGGGGCGAAATCCCAAGACCGGTGACTCTGTTGTTCTGAATGGAAAATACGTTCCTCATTTCAAGCCGGGCAAAGATATGCGGGATCGTGTTAACAGTAGCCTTAAGAATCTGAAATCTTGATTTTTCCACTGTTGTTAAGCTCTGTTCAATTGTGACTCGGAATCGGATCGTAAATAAGTCATCACTGGAGTTTGATCGAATATGGTCTCTCATTTGAGTATCTGGCTGAAGCGGCTGGTAATACTGTTGGGCAGTCTCCTCCTGCTGATTATTCTCGTCAATTTTATTGTCGCTAACCCACAATTGGTGAGATTCGACCTGGCTGGTTTTTTATTGCCAGAAGTGAAGGTGTCTTCTGTCGTCGTTATCTCCTTCATAATGGGCGGGCTGTTCGGGCTGCTGGTCTCACTGGTGGCTATGACCCGGCTGAGGTTGGCCAATGCCAGTTTTAAGCGTAAGCTGGGCCGACGTGATGCAGAAATACAAAAACTCAGAGCGAATGCCTTGCAAGGATTAACCTGATGCCCGATGTTGCACTGCTGGCGCTGATTATGGTGGCAATGCTGGCAGGATATCTTCTCGGACGTGCTGAAAAAAAGAAAAAAAAAGACCACTTCCCCGGGCGACCCCTCTCTAAAGAGTATTTTGTGGGGTTGAACTATCTGTTAAATGAGCAGACGGATGAGGCCATTGAGACCTTTATCAGAGCGCTGGATATTAATAATGATACTGTCGATACCTATCTTGCCCTGGGTAGCCTGTTTTGTCGTAAAGGAGAGGTGGATAAATCGATTCGGGTGCATCAGGATCTTTTGGCCCGACCCAGTCTGACCCCCCTTCAATCCATTCGTGTTCGGCTGGAGCTGGCCAAGGACTACATGACCGCAGGATTATTTGATCGCGCCGAAGCCATGCTGGTCGATCTTTCCAGTCAAAATCATGAATATAGAGTGGATGCGCTTGAACAACTTCTGAAAATCTATGAGAGAGAGAAAGAGTGGCAGCAGGCTGTTGAGATTGCAGAATCCCTCCGTAAATTGTCAGGTGAGTACTATGCCTCCAGGCTGGCTCATTTGTACTGTGAGTTAGCCGAAGAAAAACTGCTTCACAATGATCGATCGGGGGCCAGAAAGTTCATCAGAACAGCATTTTCCAGGGATAAGAACTGTGTCAGGGCCAGTTTGATACTGGGCCAGATAGAAATGGAGGAAGGCCGCGACAGAGAAGCCGTTAAGGCTCTCCAGAAGGTGTCCATTCAGGATAATCGTTACGTGCCACTGACTCTGGAAATGCTTGAAACTGTCTGTCACCGAAGTCATCAGCAGCGTGCTCTGGGCAGCTATCTGGCACGGTGTCTCAATGAGAAGTCGGGTACAGCTATTATATTGGCCATGACGGCTCAGTTAATGAGCAGTCGTGATGAAGTGTCTGCCATGGAATTTTTAACCATTCAGTTGCGACGGCAACCTTCTCTCAGGGGGTTGAATGCCTTGATCAATATTCAGTTAAATCATTCCTCTGACCCCTCTCTGACCAGTATCAAACTGTTGAAAGAGGTCACAGACCAGATGTTGCTTGAAAAGCCTGTTTACCAGTGCTTCAGCTGTGGCTTTTCCGGCAAAGAGATGCATTGGCATTGTCCGGGTTGTGATGGCTGGGGAACTCTGGCACCCATTCAGGGCGTAGAAGGGGAGTAATATCCCCATTTGTTTGTTTTACTGAGTGTTCTTGTCTAGACCTGTTTATAGAGCCTTCTTAGTATATCTTCCAAATTTCAGGATGCAGCGTGGGAGGCAGACAGGAAGTTAAGGATGTCTCCGATGAGAAAAAGAATAATCAGTTTTACCGCAGTGACCCTGCTGGCTCTTTCTGCCCCTGTTTTTGCCGACAAAGCCCCATCTCGATTGAAAGTAAAAATGAATATTGCCACTCTTCAGGAACTGGATGAAGCCAGGGTTCAAGTGCGCCATACACTGGCAGAGAAGATTGTCGGAGACAGAGAAAATAATGGCCCCCTGAGCTGAAAGTTAAATTGATTTTCAAGATGTCACAGTATGACCATTTAATATTTTCGTACTCATTTAGCAGATATTTCTTTTTGATATTTTGAAAAAATCTATATGAATTAAAAATTAATATTTCTGAAACTACGATATTAATGAGTTCGATTGTTAATTGAAATAATTCTCATTTAGGTCTAGTATTCCGCTTGCTTTTCAATCTGTTGTTGTCTTTCCATGAACCGCCTCAGGTTACTCTTTTCACTACATCATCAGATGTATCAGGAAGCACTCTCTCCCGCTTGCTGTGCGTTCCGGGAGGAGGCTTGGGAGATTGTGATGACGGTCACTTTAGGGGATCTCCGGACAGGAGAGGAAGCTCGGGTCTTCGCTTTCAGGGAAGCAGGCTTAGCCTATCGTCGTAAGCTTCTGGCCATGGGCCTGACGCCTGGAACCTGTTTCAGAGTATGCCGGGTCGCGCCTCTGGGTGACCCTATTCAGCTCCAGGTTCGGGGATTTCAACTCAGTCTGCGTCGTCACGAAGCGGCAGCCGTTGAAGTGACTCGTCTATGAACGAACATGTGTTTGCGATTGTAGGCAACCCTAATTGCGGCAAAACCACTTTATTCAACAGTTTGACGGGGGCCAGTCAGCATGTAGGCAATTGGCCTGGTGTTACTGTAGAAAAGCGCAGTGGCCGCTATGAGTATAAAAGCCAGCTCGTTGAAGTGGTTGACCTGCCCGGTACCTATTGTCTGGACGTGGTTGATGATCAGGTATCGATGGATGAGCGCATTGCCCGTGACTTTATCCTTGCCCGTGAAGCTGAGTTGATCGTCAACGTTGTCGATGCTGCAAATATTGAGCGTAACCTGTATCTGACCACACAGCTGTTGGATATGGGACTCCCCGTTCTTGTTGTCCTCAACATGATGGATGTTGCCAGGGACAAAGGTCTCAAGATCAATGCTGAAAAGCTGTCCGAACAGCTCGGTTGCCCTGTTCATGCCATGATAGCCTCCAGAAACAAAGGAACACCGGGGCTCAAGGATCTTATTAATCAATGCTTTTTTAAAGGAGTTGAACCGGCAAAGCCGCAATATCTGGGAAGCGTTCTGGAAGAATCTGTTACTTGCCTGCAGGCACGTGTTGCCAGTGAGATTGAAGATCGCTCAATTGCACGTTGGGTGTCGCTTAAATTACTGGAGGGCGAGGCCGGTTTTGTTGACCAGGTTTCTCAGGGTCTGTTGGAGGCTGCGGTTTTGGCACGATCCCAACTTGAGGACGCCTATGATGCAGAGATGGATATCCTGGTGGCAAACGGTCGCTATGAAAGCATCAGCCTCATCATGAAGGATACTGTCAAAAGCGTGGGGAATGTAAGTCAAGGTCTTACTGAGCGTGTCGACCGCATTGTCCTGAATCGACTGGTGGGGTTGCCGGTTTTCTTTGGTGTTATGTATCTGATGTTCATGTTCTCTGTGAACATAGGCAGTGCTTTTATAGACTTTTTCGATATTCTCTCAGGCACTTTCTTTGTCGATGGTGTGAGCCATCTGCTTCAAAGTATCGATGCGCCGGACTGGATTATTGCGCTGCTGGCCAAAGGTGTCGGTGGCGGTATCCAGACTGTCTCTACCTTCATACCGGTAATTGCTTTTCTGTTCCTGTTCCTTTCAGTACTGGAGGATTCAGGTTATATGGCCAGAGCCGCCTTTGTTATGGACAGGGCGATGCGTTTTCTGGGGCTTCCCGGAAAGGCTTTTGTGCCTATGTTGGTTGGGTTTGGCTGTAACGTACCGGCCATTATGGCGACCCGGACGCTGGAAAATCAGCAGGACCGGATGCTGACCATTGCCATGGCGCCTTTTATGTCCTGTGGTGCGCGTCTTCCTGTTTATGCGTTATTTGCTGCGGCCTTCTTTCCCGGTTTCGGCCAGAATGTGGTTTTTACACTCTACCTGACGGGTATTCTGGCTGCGGTGGTAACGGGTTTGATGCTGAAGAAGAGTCTCTTCAGTGGAGAGGTTACACCTTTTGTTATGGAGTTACCTAACTATCACAGGCCGTCAGTCAAGCATGTACTGCTGAGAACCTGGAGCCGACTGAAAGCCTTCTTGTTCAGGGCAGGTAAAGCCATAGTTCTCGTAGTAATGATACTCAATACCCTGAACTCTGTAGGAACTGACGGCAGTTTTGGCCATGAAGACACCCGGTCATCAGCGCTCAGTAAAATAGGTCAAACCATTTCACCTGCTTTTGCTCCCATGGGTATGTCAGAAGACAACTGGCCAGCGGCTGTTGGCCTGTTCACAGGCATTCTGGCAAAAGAGGCGGTGGTTGGCACGCTAAACTCCATGTACACCTCCATCGCTGAGCAGGAGAATGGCACTCAAGCCCAAACCCATAATTTTGACTTTATGTCTGGTTTTAAGGAGGCCATGGCAACCATTCCTGTCAATCTTTCAGAGGTGGTATCTTCTCTGGCAGATCCTCTTGGACTCAGTGTTGGTGATTTGAGTAATCTGGAATCAGTAGCGCAGGACCAGGCAGTGGAAGTTTCCACCTTCGCGGTCATGCAAAGACTGTTCATCAGTGATGCGGCTGTCGTCGCTTATCTCCTGATGATCCTGCTCTACACACCCTGTGTTGCAGCCCTGGGGGCTATTTATCGGGAATCAGGCCTTCGCTGGACATTCTTTGTGGCGGGCTGGACTTTCTTCATGGGATATTCAGTGGCTACTCTATACTACCAGCTGTCCCGAATCACTATTCAACCACTGACATCCCTGAGCTGGCTGTCCATCATAATACTGGCCATGGCTCTGGTGTTTCTGCTACTCAGGAGGGCAGGGCAGAGAATGCTATTCACTTCAGAAGATCTACCTGCTGAAACACTCAGAAGCTCTACAGGAAGCCATTGATGCTGCTATCAATCAGAGATTTTCTGTCAGAAAAAGGTATCTGCACTTTGGCTGAACTGAGTCAGCATTTTGAAGTAGACCCTGAAGCCATGCAGGCCATGCTGAGTCACTGGGTCAGGAAAGGAAAAGTGGTGGAGGAGTCATCCGGCTGCAAACAGGGGTGTGTCAGTTGTGGGCCTGAACAGTTGATTGTCTATCGTTGGTTAAGCTCGAGTCACTACGATCTCATTCCTGTCTGTGTTCAGAGTGATTAACCCGATATCGATAGACAGGGCTAAGGTATAAATCGTTAGCCTTATTCGTACGTTCAGGCTGCCATCCCGGTAGCCTGAATGTGTGGCTGACGATGTAACAGCCATCCTTAAGTTTCTCCTTGAATGCCCCGGATAACTTTTCCATAGCGCCCGGATAGAGATAGCATACGACCAATCCGGCTTCTTCCCATTGATGTTGAAAAATATCCTGCTGAATGATGATGACATTTTTCAGATGGCTGCAGCGTATTCGGCTGATCCAGTAGGGGAGGGGAGAACGTTCAATTCCGAAGATGATGCGGTCAGGATAGGCATTTGCCAACACTGAAATCAGAGAACCAAAACCACAGCCCAGTTCATAAATGTTGCCATCGACCCTTGAAGGCAGGGTTTCCAGTAGTTTTACTCTTACCTTGCCAGAAGTGGGTGTTGGAGTGATGCCCAAACGCAGGCTCCAAAAGACAATGGTCGTAGTTATCAGGCAGCCTGCAAAAAAGATCAGAATCAGAATTGTGTGTTCAAAGTTAATCATTCCCTTAAAGAACTTTATTACCCGCCAGGTTTTTATATTGCTCTTTATTTGACGCTTTGATCAAGTTCTGGCTGGACAGTTTTGCTGTATGAACTAGCTTACAAACAGAGTCTCAAGTCAAGTAGTGCGATGAATAGTGCAATAAACAGTGCGATATATAGTGCGATAAATGATGCGATGAGAAAATTGGCGATCACTGGCGTATTCTCATTGGTCACAATCGTCATTTGGCCTCTCTATGCAGCCGAACCTGTCCCGTCTATTGAAAGCCTGGATGCAGGCTTCCAAAAACTGCAATCAGTACTTGGGCGGTATGAGCCGATGCATGCCAGGCAGTTCCGTATCATTATTGACAAGGAGTATAAAAATAAACCTGTCGAAAATGAGCCGGAAACACTGACCATCTCTAAGGGTGAGGTGCTTATTGGTAATCCTTATCGAATGGCGGATGGCATCGCTTTTGATACGATTGAAGCCATCAGGAATACGTTTTACGAAATTAATAAACATGATCAGCGCAAGAAAAAGTTTCGTGAGCACCGCTATCTGGCGATTCGCTACGTATTAAGAATAGATGCCGAACATCAATGGCATTTTGAAAGCAGTGTACTGTCCCACAGTGATCCTGCCGTGGTGGAGTCCCATGCCCTTACAGGCAATGTCGACTGGCTGAAAAACGGCTTTGAGCTGACAGGTTTTACCTCGGGTGTTGCATACACAGCGGGAGTTAAGCCTTTGCCCATAGCGGTCTATGCTCAATTAAAATTTATACGTGCCGGTGATGAATTGTATATTGATGATCGATGGCAGGATTATAAAATGACCAAAGGTCCCAATGGCAAGCTACTGCCATTCCCGGATTTCAATCAGCCCGTCGGGCGCCCTCAGTCCTGGTACAGTCGGGAAGCTTCTTACTATGAATAAAAGCCCGTCGTCGTCTATCGCGATGCACTTTGGCTGCCAGATGGTTTGGGAGCATAGTTGGCTTATATTTGCGCCACCGACTTTGCTGGTTTGATTTTTTTGGGTGTTTGCAACAGAGTGACATTTTCCTGATTTTGACCAAAAATATTCGCTCTTTAAAAAGATGTTAAAAATCATATGGTTATAAATGGCTCAAAAAATTGGGGTGAATTTGATATTTATTCCTAAGTTGCTGTTATATAAGTGGTTTGATGCTTTATACTCTGGGTTCACTGCCGTGCAGGCAGCTTAGAAAATCTGAGGGGGCATTGACGTGAAAGTGCGTAGGTTCACTGCCGTGCAGGCAGCTTAGAAAATAAGCTATAACCGGCTACGGTCGGATCAATAGTTCACTGCCGTGCAGGCAGCTTAGAAAGAACCAAAGAAAATCATTCCCGCAGGGTGCAAGTTCACTGCCGTGCAGGCAGCTTAGAAAGATGAAGTCGAATTGCGTTCCGGACAGTTACAGTTCACTGCCGTGCAGGCAGCTTAGAAATTCTTGCGTCGAAAGCTCACGATTTCGCCGGTGTTCACTGCCGTGCAGGCAGCTTAGAAATTTTTGGAAAATCTCGAATTCTTCTCTTAACAGTTCACTGCCGTGCAGGCAGCTTAGAAATGTAAATGTAATCGTGTTTCATTCACTGGCCAGTTCACTGCCGTGCAGGCAGCTTAGAAATCAATGGTTCACACAACCCGCCGTTCATGGCAGTTCACTGCCGTGCAGGCAGCTTAGAAAGCCACCATGGCCCAGACGCCACCGCCTTTAGGGTTCACTGCCGTGCAGGCAGCTTAGAAATCGGTAGCATGATGTTTTTCTGTGCGTTTATTGTTCACTGCCGTGCAGGCAGCTTAGAAAATTAGCTGCTACATCGAGTGAGCCTGAATTTAGTTCACTGCCGTGCAGGCAGCTTAGAAAGCCCCAGCTGGCCCCCTCGAAGGTGCCCATGTGTTCACTGCCGTGCAGGCAGCTTAGAAAATAAATTTCCAGTCTGTAAGATTTTTCATTCGGTTCACTGCCGTGCAGGCAGCTTAGAAAAATCGCCTCAAGATCAGCAAGAACGGGCTTATGTTCACTGCCGTGCAGGCAGCTTAGAAAGAATCATTTTTGCATATCTGAACGAAAATGCTGTTCACTGCCGTGCAGGCAGCTTAGAAAAATAAAAGAAGCCTGATAGTTTGTCAGCAGGCGTTCACTGCCGTGCAGGCAGCTTAGAAATGTGAATGATATTGTCGATTCGTTTGGAATACGTTCACTGCCGTGCAGGCAGCTTAGAAAAGTATCCTTTTCATATTATTGATCGCCACGTAGTTCACTGCCGTGCAGGCAGCTTAGAAAGATGGTTGGAGAGTCGAGACTGATAACACTGCGTTCACTGCCGTGCAGGCAGCTTAGAAATGACCAGTTCCAGCCGAGACCATTCTCTGACAGTTCACTGCCGTGCAGGCAGCTTAGAAATCCATTGATTATCTGTCTTTTACTATCAAATCGTTCACTGCCGTGCAGGCAGCTTAGAAAGAGCAGGCAGCTTTGAAAAAGAGTGTTTATATGTTCACTGCCGTGCAGGCAGCTTAGAAATAGAGAAAATATTCCAGAAACATTGATATTGAGTTCACTGCCGTGCAGGCAGCTTAGAAATAAATATAAAGCGTAATGCTCACTACGAAACAGTTCACTGCCGTGCAGGCAGCTTAGAAATAGAAAAGATCGCTCATATCATCCAGTGAATAGTTCACTGCCGTGCAGGCAGCTTAGAAATTATGTGGAGGTTCTTTTCACTGGTGTTCAGAGTTCACTGCCGTGCAGGCAGCTTAGAAAGCTGGATGCAGATGAATACCTTGCTTTGTATAGTTCACTGCCGTGCAGGCAGCTTAGAAAACTATCGTCTAAATCGATCTTGTCAACAAACTGTTCACTGCCGTGCAGGCAGCTTAGAAATGAAAAGCGGCAAGGGCTTCAAGCTGGCGTTAGTTCACTGCCGTGCAGGCAGCTTAGAAACTTAACGGTAGTGTAATAACGTTCGGGGACACGTTCACTGCCGTGCAGGCAGCTTAGAAACAACTTCTTTAAGACCTTCCTGTCGTCAGGGTGTTCACTGCCGTGCAGGCAGCTTAGAAAACTGGTCGAACTCGTCAAGATCGACAGGGAACGTTCACTGCCGTGCAGGCAGCTTAGAAAGCACCCTTGGTATATACGCGGAATCCGCAGCGGTTCACTGCCGTGCAGGCAGCTTAGAAAATTCTCGCGAAGTCAGATTTCAGCTTTTACAGGTTCACTGCCGTGCAGGCAGCTTAGAAAGGATAGGCAGCTTAGAAAATGCAAGCGTGGTTGTTCACTGCCGTGCAGGCAGCTTAGAAATGGGGGTTATCATAAGCACGACAAAACACACCGTTCACTGCCGTGCAGGCAGCTTAGAAAAGCCATCGGTAAAGATGACTGTTCTTCTCTGGGTTCACTGCCGTGCAGGCAGCTTAGAAATATATCATTAAATCGAAAAAGAGCATTGAATAGTTCACTGCCGTGCAGGCAGCTTAGAAATTCCGCTGGACTGCTGACACCGACAGCGTATTGTTCACTGCCGTGCAGGCAGCTTAGAAAAACAACGCCAACGACGGTTTTAATATCCGGTTGTTCACTGCCGTGCAGGCAGCTTAGAAAAGTTGTTCATGGCAACACCTTCATACCACGAAGTTCACTGCCGTGCAGGCAGCTTAGAAATTGGATAGCTGAGAGAAACGTCTTCATTGAAAGTTCACTGCCGTGCAGGCAGCTTAGAAACGCAATACATGACAGTGGGATTTTCCGGTCAGGTTCACTGCCGTGCAGGCAGCTTAGAAAACTGGAGCGAAGCGGAGCTTCTTATTTCCTCCGTTCACTGCCGTGCAGGCAGCTTAGAAATCATAAGAAATCTTGATGTCTTGAAAAGAAAAGTTCACTGCCGTGCAGGCAGCTTAGAAAATCACAAGCATGTGCTGCTTATCCCGTCACTGGTTCACTGCCGTGCAGGCAGCTTAGAAACATCGAGCAAACGCTGATGGTCTGCGCCAATGGTTCACTGCCGTGCAGGCAGCTTAGAAACCGCTGCGGATTCCGCGTATATACCAAGGGGCGTTCACTGCCGTGCAGGCAGCTTAGAAAAGTGACAAGAATCCTGATTAAAAACAGTATCCGTTCACTGCCGTGCAGGCAGCTTAGAAAGCTGAAACTCGCGCTTCTCGGTCTTCAGCAATGTTCACTGCCGTGCAGGCAGCATAGAAATTCCAGTTCTCCCATAGCTCGGTCAAACTCAAGTTCACTGCCGTGCAGGCAGCTTAGAAAGTTGCCTTGATTGTTTTTTCCATTGCTATCACGTTCACTGCCGTGCAGGCAGCTTAGAAATGAGAGACCAGTTGGGCGCTGATACCCAAGATGTTCACTGCCGTGCAGGCAGCTTAGAAAAGCACAGACACCGCAAGCAGCATCAAGCAACAGTTCACTGCCGTGCAGGCAGCTTAGAAAGTATATACGCTGTCCCCATATCGACCAGTGATGTTCACTGCCGTGCAGGCAGCTTAGAAATAATTGGTCAATCAATGGCTGTGCTCAGTTAGGTTCACTGCCGTGCAGGCAGCTTAGAAACTGCTCCCATTTTTCAACAGTTCGTTTACTAAGTTCACTGCCGTGCAGGCAGCTTAGAAATCGCAGCCGTGAGCATCAATATTTTTGGACACGTTCACTGCCGTGCAGGCAGCTTAGAAAGCCGAATTGATAGAGAAGTATGTCCCTGATGCGTTCACTGCCGTGCAGGCAGCTTAGAAAGGACGATGGCCACCCGGTCTGGCACCAGGTTAGTTCACTGCCGTGCAGGCAGCTTAGAAAATTAATGCGAACAAAATCAGGACTGGTGACTTGTTCACTGCCGTGCAGGCAGCTTAGAAACGCCAGACCGCCACTGGCCACCCACCTGTCAGGCGTTCACTGCCGTGCAGGCAGCTTAGAAAGTTGACCCATTGCCCGGTGGTTTTATCGATGGGTTCACTGCCGTGCAGGCAGCTTAGAAATTAATTCGACAATGCGCTCCATAGCTTCCTGAGTTCACTGCCGTGCAGGCAGCTTAGAAAGCCGATATTGACGCCAGGGATCATATTCAGGCGTTCACTGCCGTGCAGGCAGCTTAGAAAATGTGGGTAGTCCAGTTTCTTATCAGACAACTGTTCACTGCCGTGCAGGCAGCTTAGAAATGTTCCGTGGGTGCGGGCAGCGGCACCGCTTTGTTCACTGCCGTGCAGGCAGCTTAGAAACACTCGGCTTTTCCCATCTTGTTGGCTGTGTCGTTCACTGCCGTGCAGGCAGCTTAGAAATCAATGGAAGGTTTTTGAGAACACTGAGGACAGTTCACTGCCGTGCAGGCAGCTTAGAAATGCCTGAGTGAGATCTATAGTCGCACTGGTTAGTTCACTGCCGTGCAGGCAGCTTAGAAAAACATAGCAGCATGGCTGCATAATGAAGGAGCGTTCACTGCCGTGCAGGCAGCTTAGAAAGATTCCAAACCTCCTAAAGCCTAACGATGGGCGTTCACTGCCGTGCAGGCAGCTTAGAAATTCGTTTAGTGCTCTTTTAGTATAAGTACAAAGTTCACTGCCGTGCAGGCAGCTTAGAAAACCGGCGGGATTTTGTCGGGATCGATGTGTTCGTTCACTGCCGTGCAGGCAGCTTAGAAAAAGTGACAAGGAAGTGAACAAGACCGTTATTGGTTCACTGCCGTGCAGGCAGCTTAGAAATGCATCAGCTGTTGTTGTTTTGCGGAGTATTCGTTCACTGCCGTGCAGGCAGCTTAGAAAATTCAACCCATTTGAGATAACTCTCATTCGTGGTTCACTGCCGTGCAGGCAGCTTAGAAATTCAGGATCATTTCTGTGGGCGTCGTGGTGCCGTTCACTGCCGTGCAGGCAGCTTAGAAATGCCTTTCCGCTTCGGCACGGGCTTTGCGTTCGTTCACTGCCGTGCAGGCAGCTTAGAAAAGCAGTCGGCAGGCTTTGGAAAAACGAACTGAGTTCACTGCCGTGCAGGCAGCTTAGAAATTCACCGCTTGCAGTGCGGCCAGCCACTAGCTGTTCACTGCCGTGCAGGCAGCTTAGAAATTATTAAATGTCTTGCGCTCCTGTCCCTGGGGGTTCACTGCCGTGCAGGCAGCTTAGAAAACTGGCCGAGATACCCCAAGCCATTAAACAACGTTCACTGCCGTGCAGGCAGCTTAGAAATTCTGGCAACAGTGCGGTTTCGGATGCAACTGGTTCACTGCCGTGCAGGCAGCTTAGAAATGTGTGTTTGATGTTCAGGTTACGGAGATCAAGTTCACTGCCGTGCAGGCAGCTTAGAAATGGAACTGTTTGCCGGGTTTGGCCGTGTTACCGTTCACTGCCGTGCAGGCAGCTTAGAAAGATAAAAAAGCCGGTTCAGTTTTTTGGGGTGGGTTCACTGCCGTGCAGGCAGCTTAGAAATCCCGGGGGCTATCATAAACACGATAAAACTCGTTCACTGCCGTGCAGGCAGCTTAGAAAGGTTTCATACAGCGGGGGCGTTTTCTATAACCGTTCACTGCCGTGCAGGCAGCTTAGAAATGTCGCAAAAGTTGGTATGAACGTATATTGCCGTTCACTGCCGTGCAGGCAGCTTAGAAAAAACGGCCAAGCTATCGGTAATCATGCCGCCTGTTCACTGCCGTGCAGGCAGCTTAGAAATGAACCGTGGCAGTAAAAACAGCTTTCCCCATGTTCACTGCCGTACAGGCAGCTTAGAAAACCGACATTAGTCCCCGGTGGATCGGATTGATGTTCACTGCCGTGCAGGCAGCTTAGAAAATTGCCAGAATGATAAGCCGCATCATTGGGAAGTTCACTGCCGTGCAGGCAGCTTAGAAATGTCTCAAGATTCCGTTCGTTTGGTCTATGCGGTTCACTGCCGTGCAGGCAGCTTATAAAATTGATGCCAGTGCTGCCGATTCTGCTGCAATGTTCACTGCCGTGCAGGCAGCTTAGAAATTATCTGGGAGCAAGGAAATACGATTGACTCGGTTCACTGCCGTGCAGGCAGCTTAGAAACTCCTGAGCGAGATAACGTAACCGGAGGGACGGTTCACTGCCGTGCAGGCAGCTCAGAAAGTTCCTGGAAGCTCATGGAGCGATACCAAAATGTTCACTGCCGTGCAGGCAGCTTAGAAAGCAATAGCGAGTGGAATCCTGAGCGGTACAACGTTCACTGCCGTGCAGGCAGCTTAGAAAAAAGGCTACCCAAACATAATCAGCATCATTATGTTCACTGCCGTGCAGGCAGCTTAGAAATCTATGGCATTATTAAGGACAGCATAGATCCTGTTCACTGCCGTGCAGGCAGCTTAGAAATTTGGAGATGTGCCAACGCTTCAAGCATTATTGTTCACTGCCGTGCAGGCAGCTTAGAAATATCTCGAAAACATAACCTTCTTCGCCATAGCGTTCACTGCCGTGCAGGCAGCTTAGAAACATAGCTCTGGCAACTTCTGGCGTGTTTTCGAGTTCACTGCCGTGCAGGCAGCTTAGAAAATAGCTTGCCCAAACTGCTGCATGGCGTTGGAGTTCACTGCCGTGCAGGCAGCTTAGAAATGCCTCTGCTTATTCCTTAACTCCCTCTCTTTGTTGACTGCCGTGCAGGCAGCTTAGAAAAAAAATTGATCCTGAAAAGGGCAGTTCGGCGTTCACTGCCGTGCAGGCAGCTTAGAAAAAAAATTGATCCTGAAAAGGGTAGTTCGGCGTTCACTGCCGTGCAGGCAGCTTAGAAATGCTTTCATAGATACCAACCCGACCGCTTGCGTTCACTGCCGTGCAGGCAGCTTAGAAAGCCGGGTGGAAAAAAAGGAGGCGCACAGCGCGTTCACTGCCGTGCAGGCAGCTTAGAAACAAAACACCGCATGGCCAAACGCCACGCCGTAGTTCACTGCCGTGCAGGCAGCTTAGAAAAGGTAATCGTCCTGGTCGTCGCGCTCACAGTGGTTCACTGCCGTGCAGGCAGCTTAGAAAGATAGAGCCAGCTTTGCCAGGGCGTTGAGTTAGTTCACTGCCGTGCAGGCAGCTTAGAAAATCATGGAAGTGGTTTTGCGGCCGTGTTGGTCGTTCACTGCCGTGCAGGCAGCTTAGAAATTCTTCAGATCCTGCTCAAAGCTGGCGCTCTCGTTCACTGCCGTGCAGGCAGCTTAGAAAAGTCAGGGGTGTTCTGCTGGTTTAGGCCAACAGTTCACTGCCGTGCAGGCAGCTTAGAAAAACCGGCAGTATCGACGCTGTTGTTGGTTCAGGTTCACTGCCGTGCAGGTAGCTTAGAAATGTAGCGCCTTAAATTACCTGAAGGTACTGACGTTCACTGCCGTGCAGGCAGCTTAGAAACGGCTCTTTCTTCGACGTTTGGCGGCCTTTCAGTTCACTGACGTGCAGGCAGCTTAGAAAGTCCGGTCGAAAAGCGGCCCGATGAAATGGTTGTTCACTGCCGTGCAGGCAGCTTAGAAATGGTCTAGCAAGTAATCCGCCACGTTTTTTAAGTTCACTGCCGTGCAGGCAGCTTAGAAATCACAAGACCTTTGTAGTTTGGATGGGGGGTAGTTCACTGCCGTGCAGGCAGCTTAGAAACTTACCGAGCTGGCCAAGTCGGTTCAGACAGCGTTCACTGCCGCACAGGCAGCTTAGAAAATCAAGTCCGAAGCAATACGAGCTGGCCGTTTGTTCACCGCCGCATAGGCAGCTTAGAAATGCATCGGGCGAAGTTGAAGCGGCTGTTTTGGGTTCACGGCCGCACAGGCTGCTTAGAAATTTGGACCTGCCTTTATCCGAACTTAAGCCGTTCATTGTCGCACAAGCAGTGAACAAAAAAATTCGAGTTAAGCGAGTTTTGAGACTTTACTATGCTGCCTGTGCGGCAGTGAACCTTCGAATTTAAAAAAACGTTACAACAATAACTTATGAATAATTGAGCGGTTAACCCAATAATCTAGGCGTATGTTGTAACTGTTTGTTTTATATAATATTTTTAAAGGCAGTTAAATAAAGGGTCAAAAATGAGGTAAAGCACCTCCCTTTGACAGTCCGTATAAATTAAATGTGGTCCCATTCATCATGACATTCTGGGTAAACTCACCTCCAATGAAGAGTTTGAAACGCTTTTTCTTGCTCAAGCTCTTCATCCATATGAATGGTGCTTTGCTGTATTGAGGTTGTAGATGCTTCCTTTCTTCCATCGCCTGTTCAAAGCTGGTGCCACTGCGTTTTGCCGCCCGCCGAGCCAGGCGCTCAATATTAGACTTAAACTGCAGCCGTTGGAAAATGACATAGTCTTTGATACCGTCAGGCACTGGCTTTATGGATGACAGGTGAACGTAGTCCCTGAGCCTGTTCAACGATTGTGTCATATTAAGCTCGACTAACTGACTTTCGTTTATGGCAAATGCCCTCAACTTTCGACCCAGCCTGTGCTGTTCAGCACTGAATTCCGGGAAGGCAATGCCAACGGATGAACTTCCATCAGCATTCTGTTGGTCAACCAGAGCCAGATGCACCTGCTGAAAGATCTTCTCCCAAAGAAAGTGATGGCCAATTTCTTCATTAGGGATAAGTGTTAGCTCAATATAATGCTTCATCATCCCCCCTTATGAATCAGCTTTTCTGCTAAATACACCACCGCGGATCAGATTAGCTAATACATAATTTTTCTGATTTTCAGTGATCAGTTTGTCGTTAACCCAGTTAAGCATTAGGGTATAGAGATCGGTCTTACTTTTTCGATAAGCTTGGGCTTGCTGTGTAACAGCGCCATAAGGCTCAACAGCGATGGGGAAATCAGCCGGTGTTTGGTCTGTTCCATACCAGTCATCAATAGTGCGAATGGCATTGCCGACTTTTACGCTGTGCAATGCGGCACAGTTGCCGAGTTTAAAAAGCACTTTTTTCTTTTCGCCCATATTCATTTCCTGAGAAGGGAATACGTGCTGACCAACCCCTTGTTTGACAAAAGCATTGACGGTTAAGCAGACAAAATGATCGTCATTATTCAAGCCGACGTACATAGCACTGGCAATTTGCGATAAATCTTCATTCTCCCGTTGAGAGTTGAAGTCATTAAGCGGGAAGTCATAACCATTGAATGTTTTTGGAGATTCGTCACCCACACGGATTTGTACTGATATTTTCTCTGCACAAACACGGTTACGCCAGAGAAAACGGCCACTGGCTATGTTATAGGCATAGCGGAAAGCCAGCTCTTTTAGTCCATCAGATTTGTATTCTTTGGTTTTTTTGATAATGGCATTGGTAAACTCAGGATCGTTACAGCCAAAAGGTACGCCAATTCCACCAACGACTCTCAGGGAGAAGCTGACCTTTAATGTATCCTTGTCATGGGGCAGGTTAGCATCATCATTATCAGATGACACAGGGTTTGGTTTGACTTTGTCGGCATCTTTAGTGCCAAAAGCGCTTTGAGTAGAGCGGTTTTTTCTTTGGGTGATGGTAATTTCAGACCAAAGCTTATCATCATCTTTATCCTTCCAATTACCCGCCATCATCAGGGCATCCGATGTTTCCAGCTTGCGTTCAAAAGCCAACATGCTCGGTAGTTTAATACTCATTCTTCTATCCTTTTTAGACCAGTTCATCTTCAGGGTTGTCGTATATCGCCAGAATCTGGTCGTCCAGATTTCCTGTGCTGGCAATAGTTTGTTGTGTTGTTTGTCTGCATAAGTACCAGCCATCTTCATACTGATAATGCCAAAGGCTGGCAGTAATATCCCCCTCTTCCCGGAAATGGTGAACGCCTTTCCATTCCCCCACTGAGTGGACGGACTCCACAAAACAGACCGGGGTTTCTGCATCACGGGTATTCAAAATTTCATTGTTGTCATAGACCGGTGAAATTGCTTTGTAACCCGTCATTATTGGTACAAGATAACCGCCTTCGGGTTTGGCCTGGTAACTCCAGTCTGCGGGGGTTTTGGCATCGGGCGCTATGTACTGTGCCCACTGTTGCAGTAAATGTTTATGCTCTTTACTGTCTTGTAGGTCAGAGAAAAAGGCTTTGAGTAAATCGGGAATCTCGCCCTCGTGAGTGGTCTCTAAATGCTTATTCCAGCACTCATAAAGCCCCTCGATGTCCTCGCCTGTTTTTGCCCGATCTTTGAGATAAGTATTAATCAGGTTCGATTGGGGGCGGGCACGCTGTTTGAGTGCCGAAAAGTCCAGCCAGGCGTCGATTTGTTCAGTTTCTGGATTTTCCTCAAGGCATTTCTGGTAATGTTCAGCTAATGCTCCGGATCGGTCCATCAGGGCAAAGCCAGGCAACAATTGTCGTTTTAGTCGGTAAAAGTCATTGCTGTCGGTTAAATCAAAAAGGGCAACAGCGCCTATCTTCCAAATAGAGCCGCCAGCTAAACGCTGCCTGAGACACTGACCTTTGACCCATTCCAGCCATTCATTGGTCCGGCGTCCGGGAAGCCCCTCCACTGCGATTAACAATGACACCATCATATTCATCTTACCTTCTTCAATGATTGAAGGAGAACTGCCTTTGGCGACATTTTCGGCATCTTTCTCTAAATAGGCCGGATTTTTGCTTTGCAGAAAGCGGTCATTGTAGTTGCCATAGGTATGCACATGGTGTTCATGAGCAAAAACACTGCAGCCCTCTAACTTAAGATTGGAAAAACTTGAGCAAGCGTGTTTTCGAGCTAGATTATGGGAGAAGCCCAGAAAATGGGTGATGGCTGGAA
The DNA here is from genome assembly GCF_049275935.1 of Endozoicomonas sp. ALC020. Taxonomy (NCBI): domain Bacteria; kingdom Pseudomonadati; phylum Pseudomonadota; class Gammaproteobacteria; order Oceanospirillales; family Endozoicomonadaceae; genus Endozoicomonas; species Endozoicomonas sp. ALC020. Next base: position 5,750,174 of record NZ_CP184830.1, on the reverse strand, counting down.
ACCCCCAAGTAAATCCGGCAATGGTATTGGCATTTTCTACCTTAATCCGGTTGATTAGTAGATACAGGCTCATGCATCGCCCCTCGGTTTTTGTTTGAATTTCACCTCTAGAGCAGGCGTTAGTTCTCGCAAAGCATCAGCCATTAGTAGAGTCCATAGCTTCCGGTGTGCAGGTTGTGGCGTGAACTGCTTATCTTTACCCGGTAGCTTGCTGTTTAACCAGACGGCAAAATCTTGGCTGATAACCTCTTGCCAATTGCTGCCTTTTCTTGCGGCTTGAAACGCTTCATCTTCTCGATAAGGGTCGAGAAAATACTGGTGCGCCTGTTTGAGTTTGATATCTGGTACATTGCTCCAGCCTGCTGGGAGTTTTTGAACTTCCTGCACGTAAAAAAGCACTGTATCTATAATGTGTTGCCCCCATTTAATCAGCCATTGCCTTTTTTGGGGATCACGAATACTGAGATCAAGACGTTCATTACGCATTAAAAAATTAAGTAAGTATTCAATGTCGTCTCTTACTTCTCTGGCATGGATGCCCTGAAACAAAGATGAATGGTAAATGGGAGGTTTTAAATTACTTTTCCAGACAGGTGGTTGGCAAGAGAGCAACCTGATGGCGCCTCGACGCTTGCCATTGAGTGTAGTCGCATTTTGCGGCTGACTCTGAGTAGTCATTAGTTTGTTGACATCTGGAATCCAAAAGGTATTTCCTTGTGCGTATTTATTATTTTTTCTTGCTTTGTCTATTGACTTTTTGTCATTTTGGGCATCTTTGGAAAAGTGTGAATCGTATATCTTCTGAGCCAGTGATGATGATTTTAGTACACTCAATAAGTGGTATTTCTGGGGCTCTATGGGAAAGTATATTTGCTTCAACAAGGTGTCTGTTCTGGGTATTTGTGCCAGAACATCACGATACTTGCTTAACCAGGTGTTGAGTTCTTCAGGGCTTTCAGCAAAATGGTCCAATTCCGCCTTACCGGTGTCGTAGATTGCATCAAACAGGTAAGTCTCGTTGTGCCTCAGCAGCAAAAACTTAATCTGCCTTGAGAATTTTGCATCTACGTAGGTGCCATCTACGATTTTGCGCTTTAAGCTACTGGTCGTTAAATAGCCCTCTTTTTGATTGTTTGAATAATCCAGTATGGATGAGCCAGAACTTTTTGAGTGTGACAGTTTGGCGGCGTGGGTTGCAGGCATGACACCACCACTGAGCTCCACTGACCGACATATCCAGATATTGTAAAAATCAGTTTTGTTGTTAATGCGCTGCAGCGGTAGCGAAAAGTCGCTGATCCATTCTTTTTCAAGAAGCTGTTGGTAGGCCTTTTCAAATAAGGGCCTGTTTTTACTGGTTGGTGGTTTTTTGTTAATGGGTTGGATAAGACGTTTAAATTCTCTTTGATCCTCTTGAGAGACTGTGACTAAACCTAATTGTTTAGAGAGGAATATCGCTACCAGCTCATCAATGTAGAGCTGCTGGTTGCCATGTTCTTTCAGGTCATCAATATAGTGCTTGATAACCTTATGCCAGCTGTTTAATTTTTCTACCATTCTCTTATTCCCGCCGGTAAAGCCCTAATTGATGATGATAATCATAATCATGCATATTTTCTTGCATCTCTGGAGCGCGTAGCTCCCCGAAATTCCAGCTAACTTGCGGCAAGTCCATGCCCAGATCGCTGGCCAGTGTTTGATATATGGCTTCTGGCGTCTGATCGAACCAGAAGTGCATACCTTGACCCAATATGACCGGTGTTGCCGTTTCGATGCCCAGGTTATCTCCAAACTTTGGTGGCTTGGCTGCTTCATTATACCAGCGCCAATAGGAGGTACTATGGTAATCATCAAGCCACAAGTAATAGGCCTCATCTTTTTGAGACTGACGGAACCTTTGCTGGCGCTGAACTTCGCCGCACCAGTAGGGTTTTATGAGCTGTTCGCTATCCCACCAGAACTTCGCTCTCTTTTCTCCGGAAAATAGCTGCCAGGCCAATGCTTTATGTTCAAGGCCATTCAGATTGGTGTATTTACCATCCTGGTCGCGATTGTTGTCTTTTCTATCGGGTAACGTAATTCTGGGGATGGCATTGATTGACTGGTATTGGCAAGCATCTAACAGCTTGCTCAAGTGCGTTGAGGCCAGTTGCATCTTCCTGGTCTCGAAGCCGGGGCGTTCAAAACATACTTCCTTATTTCCCAGTGCCTTGTAGTTCTGGTCCAACAGTATGACATTAGGGGATTTGGGATAAATCTTCCGATGTCGTAAAACCCGCCCTGCTAATTGAATGATGGAGCGCATGGAACTGGGTTCAACAATGGCCCAATCGTAATCGTGGTCTCGCCCAACTTCTGCAACCGGCGATGCCAGCACCACGAAAATATGGTGATGTTGGCTATGTCGCTCCATAACACGACAGACAGAACTGCCTGGAGCCCAAATTGCGTCGGGATTTTTCCGATTCAATATTGCATCAAGGTGCTGTTCAATAAAATTACGAATCGCCAGTGGGTAGCGGCTGTGATAGACGCATAGATGAACACAGGTATCGCCCGCCGTATAAGTGGCAGGTGCATCCATCGCAAACAGCTTTTTGGCAACACGTACCAGCGGATCAATATTGGCCATTCTCACCAGGCCAATAGAAAGACTTTGGTTGTCTTTAGTGACGCAGTGATGCCGATGTAGATGAGTCATTTGCGTGTAAACAGAAGCGGCTAATGCGTCAGATGGGCTGGTTGCTGAGCCAGAATCAATCAGTGCAATATCACCCCATTGTTTGTGAGTTTTGCCGGGGGCAGAGTGAGCAGCTAAACGTTTAACGCGGGGTTTGATGAAGCGATTATGCTTTGCTTTATAATCCTCTAAGCTGCTGATCAGGCAATGCTCATTATCAGATGTCGCGAATTCATCAAACCAGCCACAACAAATTTCACCCTTCCAGGCAGGGATATTCGCCATGGCATACTGTTTCCATCCGTTTCGGTAGGATTCAAACAATGCGTAAGCCAGCGCCGGAGGCAGGGTTGCCGTTGAAAGCAGAACCCGGCTGCCGAGCATACCTGCCCAGTGAACAAGACGACAAAGTGCAGGTAAATCGCCCTGGCTAAAGTCGTCTGGTTCGTCCAGTATCAGGTCAGACGTAAGAAGCCGTAGCATGGCCGCCGTTTGTCGGCCTCCTCGTGTGCCTTCGGTGGCTGAGATTAGATGGTCAATGGTACATACCAGTGCAGGTGCATAAAGTAGTTTATCAATCCGTTTATCTTTTTCTGTCCATTCACTCAGGCTGTGACTGGTATCTCCGGTGTAATGGACATAAGCCTCTTTATCAAGAGCCTCATCCGCTGACTCGCTGCCGGTTCCATTTTCCTTTTCGGCACTCTTTTGATTGGAATAATCAAAAAGCTGTGTGATAGCAGTACCACCAACAGCAATGGCTAAATTTTCATCATTCAGGCCAAGTTCTGTTTTGAAAGACTGGCCTGTTTGCAAAGTCAGCGTGCGCAAACCGAGCGCAACACTGAAGCGAGTGCGACCGGTTTCCTGCCCCAGTGCATACATAATTTTGGCATTGCTGATGGTTTTTCCATAACCGGTCGATGCCATATTGACGCCGAAAAAACCATTGATAACCGTTTCTTTGGCAAGTTTTTTGGCCAGTTTGACGGCACCATCCTGCCAGCCGAATTTTCCTTTGAACTCTTTTTTGACCTTATCTGTAAGAGCGGAAATATCTTGAAGATTCGGTAAACTGTGATTCAAGCTAATCAGGGCTTTGGTGATTTTACGACTGTGGTGAGCAACTCCAATCAAATGCTCATCGAGCTTTTGCTTGAAGCCTTTGCGATGATCTTCTTTGCCGTAGGTGTTGGCATAAACACGGTAATTCTGACTCTGCCATTCGGTTGTTATTTCTTGCTGTGAGTAATAGCGATCTGCCAACATCATACAGAGCCGGGCCAGATGGCTGGTAAATAGGTTGTTGTGAAGGTAATCTGCTTGTTCGTTATACCATTGGGGAAAGTGCTTCAGGGTGTTTGTCGCAATATCCGATGCTCGACAACGCCATTTGAAGCTGTGGTAGGGCAATGCCTTCTCGGCGAATGTCCAGTTCTCTTCAATGCGACTCTTTTGGTCATAATCTTCGCACTGATACGAATTCCAGCGAGCATAAAATGCACTATCTAACCAGTCCTTAATCTTATCCAATGCTGGTGCTGTGAAGTTATTCTGCCATGCCGGTGCTAAGGGTAAGCGATGGTGGGATACAATAATCCAGGCAACCAACTGGGCAAACGAAGGCAAGCTTAACAGTGGATGTTCACCAAAAGCTTTATCAATTCCATCCCTGAAGCATTGACCAATACTATCAAGGTCGATTTCGCTTAGCTCTACAAGCCATTGACGGTCAGTCTTATCCGCAACGAAGGTCTGAAAAAGCCGGAGCGAAATCCATTCATGGCGATAAGGTTCAGCGATGGGCGTTTTTTTATCTGGATTGATTTTATCCTGAAAGAGAGTATTGGCTTTGCCGAAATCATGGAACAATCCGGCAATCTGGGCTGCACAAGAGATAGTATTGATCGTTGACCAGTAGTGCTGGTCAGCGTACTGGCTTGTAGGAGATTCAGTAATATTGACTGGTACGATACCTTGAGAGTTAAACTTTTCCTTTTGCCCTACCACCCAAACCAACTCACTACGCGACCGAGACCGAATCCAGTGGCAACTGACGGCAGTACTCTTAGTCGCTGTTTTGCGCAGCAGTTTTTTAACGGCGTTTAATCCTTCCTGAGTAATAATGGTTTGCCAGGTGTTGTCGCCAATTCGGTCTGCAAAAGCATCCAGAACCCGTCGTGTTTTTTTCAGAGCATTTTTTTCACACTGGGAGACAAAGGTGACCATCATGGCTGCTTACTCCCAGTCATCTTTCAGGGCTATGGCTTTTACCTGATCAAACATAAAATCCAGGGCCTTATGATCAGTAAATGCCTGCAAGCACTGTTGCCGGAACTCTTGCTCTGTGGCGTCTTCCTTTGCACAGATAAACGACCAGGGAAGAACCAGTGTATCCTTGATGAGATCAGCTACGTCGAATACCAGGGCTCCCCGGCGGGTTTTGCCGTGCATCACTGCAAAACCGTGGGGGATGCCTAATACCCAAAGCGTGGTTGCTGCCAGTCCGTAAGCCAGATAATTACCATGATTCAAAAATGTATTGGCCTGATCTTCTGCGCTGCGTTCACGAGTAAATGAACCATAACCGGTTTGCCGTGCTGCAAACTTATAAAGCGTCTTGGTCAGCCGTGCCTCTGCCTGTAGTAAATCATTGACTGTTAATACCTTGTTGATTGTGCTCTCAGTAGTCTCAAGGTCAGGCTTTATGCTATCAATGAGAAAGCCTTCATTTTTGAGGTCTCGGTCTTTGCTCCAAATTGTTTTCATAAACTGAATTCTGGCGAGCTGCATTTGTTTGGCTGCTTGTAATCTTTTCTGGTCATCAAACCAGAACTGCATCCAGCCCTGCATGTATTCTGTGGGGCGATATTCACTTTGTGGCGTTAACCATTCCACCTCATTGGCCATCAACAGGGGCGTTCCACCGCCACCACAAAAACCAATTAACACACCGGCAGAAGCCAGCATACGAGCAGCGGCCTGAGTAATAGAGGTTCCGTTGCCCAATAGCAGGCAAGTGGTGTTGGCAATGGGAATATTCCAGTAGTGGTTGTTATTTTTTGCTTCGGTGAGATACAGCACCCGGCCATCTTTCTGCATGATCCGGCATTTTTCCAGATAATAGATATTGGCTCTTTTTGAGTGCAGAATAGCCTTGAGATCAGTCAATATATCCATTGCATAATACTCCTTTTCTGAACCATGGCTTTCGTTTAAACGCATTAAATTCAGATTTAAAAAAATAGGTAGGATTGGTTGGCTGTCGTATTTCAACGAGCTTGGGAATTGATAAAAGAGGGCTTTCAAGCCCTCCCGGATCGGTCGATCAGATATCAATCACGTCAAAAGGCACTAATGGATTAACATCCGCCTCATAATCAACGCCTTCAACACCAAAACCAAAGAGTTTCAGGAACTCTTCCTTGTATTCAACGTAATCAGTCAGCTCGGCCAGGTTTTCGTTGGTCAGTGCTGGCCAGAGTGCCTGACAGTGTGATTGAATATCATCTCTCAGCTCCCAGTCATCCAGGCGCAGGCGATTGGTGTCGTCCACTGCCGGAGCCTGGCCGTCTTCTCTGTGAAGGCGATCACGGAACATTCGGTTGATCTGCTCGATGCAGCCTTCATGAACACCTTCTTCGCGCATCTTTTTGAAGACCATGGCGATATAGAGAGGCATTACCGGAATGGCGGAGCTGGCCTGGGTAACGACGCTCTTCAGTACTGCGATGTTGGCTGAACCATTCAGGCTCTTGAGTTGTTTATCAATGGCGTGGGCGGCACGGTCGAGATCCTTTTTGGCTTGACCCAATGCACCTTCCCAGTAAATAGGCCAGGTAAGTTCGGTACCAATATAGCTATAGGCCACAGTTTTACAGCCTTCTGCCAGGACATCGGCTTCTGAAAGAGCTTTTATCCAGAGTTCCCAGTCTTCACCCCCCATTACCGTCACCGTTGCTGCTACTTCTTCTTCGGTCGCAGGCTCAACAGAGGCTTCAAACAGTTGATCTTTGTTGGTGTCGACGGCAGTCGCCTTATAAGGCTGTCCCATAGGCTTGAGTACGGAACGGATCACTTCACCACTGTCAGGCAGTTTACGGACGGGAGAAGCCAGGGAATAAACTACCAGATCGATCTGGCCCAGATCTTCCTTGATCAGTTCGATTGTTTTGGTTTTGGCTTCGTGACTGAATGCATCTCCGTTCAGGCTTTTTGCATAGAGACCTGCTTCATGGGCCAGCTTTTCGAAAGCGGCAGAATTGTACCAACCTGCCGTACCGGGTTTTTTTTCGGTCGCAGGCTTTTCAAAGAAAACACCGATAGTGGCCGCGCCTGAACCAAAAGCCGCAGTAATTCGAGAGGCAAGGCCGTAACCACTGGAAGCACCAATAACCAGGACCCGCTTGGGACCCCCGGCCACTTCACCCTGAGCCCTGGTATAAGCGATCTGCTCTTTAACGTTCTGCTCACACCCGACAGGGTGGGTCGTTGTGCAGATAAATCCGCGAATCCTTGGCTTGATAATCATCTTTGGCTCCGGTTAACGATAAGAGACGGCACTCGGTTCACTGTGCCATAACAGTCGAGTAAAGCTTATCCAAAACCGGCAGGGTGGAAAAGGCGCAGGCGGTATAGATCAGTCGGTATATTGATACGAAATGTATCAAGAGCTCTCAAGATAGAAAAGTTTGTCCCGAACACTGCGCTTAAAGTCGCTTGGCGTGAGCTGGAAGTGTTTCTGAAACAGTCGGCTGAAATAGTCAGGGTCTGTGTATCCGGCCTGGTAGGCTGCTTCCCTGATTGAAAGGTCGGTACTTTTCAGGAGATCCGAGGCCAGTGTCAATCTCATTCGCTGAATATAAGCGGTGGGGGAGAAGCCCGTTGCTTCCTTGAATCTTCTGTGCAGCGTTCTTCGTGTCAAGCCTGAAGCTGCTACCAGGTTTTCCATCTCAATAGCTTCACAATAATGCTGCCTTATCCATTCCTGAAGCCGGACGATGATTTCATCGTTATGAGCGGTTGTGTGATCTTCGGCGAACAGCATCTGATCCATAGGTCGACGAATTTCGTGGGAGAACTGCTGCTCAACCTTATGGGCAATTTGTTCTCCCATACTCAGCTTAATAAGGTGAACCATAAGATCGGCAACCGAGTTGACACTTCCGGCACAGAATATTCTGCCCGAGCGGGTAATCAGGTGGTGGGGTTTAAAATCAACCTTGGGATAGTGTCGCTTTAATCGTTCAAGAAAATACCAGTGAGTCGCTGCGGGCTGGTGATTCAATAAACCTGTTTCGGCCATAAATGTGACCCCGGTTGCTGCTACGCAGAAGGTAGCGCCCTGCTGATGCTGATACCTTAGCCATTTCACCATTGCTCTGGATTGTTTGACCACGGGTAGGGGATTGCGCCAAAGGCCGGGCACAATGACAAGGTCTCCGGGACCTGTTTCAGGAAAGGTCACTTCCGGTGTCAGAGGAATTCTGCTCATGCTGATGATCGGGTTAAGTTGCTCAGCACAGAAACAGACTTCGACGTCTGGATACTGATGTCTCAGTCGACTATAGGTGACTCCTGCCTGGATCATTTCAAGGGGTAAACTGATGCTGGTAGACAGCATATGATCCACAAGGGGAATCAGAACTCTATTCAGTGAAAGCGTTTTCTGTACCAATGCACCGGCCTGTGAATTCGATGGTATGGCGTAATAATCAGGTATATTGGCGTAAATGTACAGATGAGTTGATGAATGTCCTATTAAACTACCGCTATATCTTTTCTCTAAATGGAGTTGTTACCGTGAGCAGATTGCCGGTCATTGTCGCGCAGGGAGGCATCAGCCCGGCGGGACGAAGTTCAGGGTTTCATGGCTATCATCGCCTGATATTTGATCAATTGGGTGCTCAGCAACAGCAGAAAACATTGTCTGCTATCGCACGACTCAGGGGGTTGGATAAAGACACTCCGGCAGACACCATTCTTTCAGGTACTTTGATCAGGCAGCTGGAAACCAATCTGTTTGATAATAACGCTCTCTATTATCACCAGCCCCTCAAAGCCGACAAGGGGTCCGAGCTGATTCTGCCCAAGTGCAGGTTGCCCAAGCCATTGCCGGAAAACTGGCAGGTGGAAGCACTGAATGATGGTCGAAATGTCAGAGTTTGTTTTTCTGGTCTGCAAACCCTGATGTTGCCTTCAACAAGGGCTGGTTCGGTCAATGCTGCTGGTCAGTTACCCAGCGGTTTTGATCCTGCTGCGCTCTATCAGTCGAGACATCATCCCCGCTCACTGGCTATGACGGTTTATGGTGCGTCAGATGCCTTGCAATCCTCAGGTTTGGAGTGGCAGCTCTTAAAAGAGAATTTGTCTCCCGAACAGATTGCTGTCTATTCTGGCAGTGCCATGAGCCAGCTCGACTATAACGGCTATGGCGGTATGCTGAAAGCCCGCCTGATGGGTAAGAGAGTTAGTTCCAAGCAATGTCCACTGGGCTTTGCTGAAATGTCTGCTGACTTTATCAATGCTTATATCCTGGGTTCACTGGGTAATACCGGCACTTCAATGGGAGCCTGTGCGACCTTGCTTTATAACCTGCAGCTGGCAGTAAACGACATTCGTTCCGGCAAGCGCCGTGTGGTGATTGTTGGCAACAGTGAGGCACCGGTCATTCCTGAAATCATGGATGGCTATAGCACCATGGGAGCTCTGGCTACGGATGATGCTTTGAGGAAGCTTGATGGTCTTGACGATCTTACCAACCCCGATTGGCGTAATGCCTGTCGTCCTTTTGCAGAGAGTGCCGGTTTTACCATTGCCGAGTCTTCTCAATACTTTGTCTTGATGGATGATGGACTGGCGCTGGAGACCGGTGCTGAAATTCTCGGGGCGGTGGCTGATGTTTTTGTGAACGCAGACGGCTATAAGAAATCCATTTCAGCGCCCGGTGCCGGCAACTATCTGACCCTTGCCAGGGCTGCCGCTCTCGGCAGGGCCATTCTGGGAGAGGACGCTCTGCGACAGAGAAGTTTTGTTCAGGCTCACGGTACCGGTACCCCACAGAACCGGGTGACTGAATCCCGCATCCTCAATGAAACGGCTCGTCATTTTGGTATGAATAACTGGCCTGTCACTGCAGTTAAGAGCTATCTGGGTCACTCTATTGGTGCGGCTGCCGGTGATCAGCTAATGTCGACACTGGGTGTCTGGCATCAGGGCATTATTCCCGGAATCAGAACCATTTCCGGCATTGCTGAAGACGTTCATCATTCACACCTTGATATCAGTATGAATCACAAACAGATGGACCCATCACAGATGGCCATGTCGCTGATCAATGCCAAAGGTTTTGGGGGCAACAACGCTACGGCACTGGTTCTGAGTCCTGATATAACCCGTGAGATGTTAAAAGCCAGACACGGCGAGCAGGCACTTTCATCCTGGCAGCAGTGCTACGAAACTACGTTCCGCCGTCAGGAAGAGTATGAGTCTGCACAGCTGTCTGGCCAGGCGGAGCCTATTTATCTATTTGGTGAAGGGGTTCTTGGAGAAGACGATCTGGAGTACACCGACCAATCCATTAAGGTACCCGGTTTCGGCCACCCGGTGAATCTGGAAGTAGATAATCCTTTCTGGTCTTTTTGATCTTGGAAGCCTGATGAAGTGGGGGCACCACCTTTCCAGCCCGGGACATAAGAAGAGTTAATGTATCCCGTTATTCGGCTGCACTGGATGATATTATTGAGTCATACCCGAGCAAACGTTCAGTTGATTTATGGTCTATTTTACGGGCATGTTCTTCAAAAGCTTTACATCATTATCCGGGCTGGTCATTGAGTTATGTATAAAGGTAGACTCAATCAGTCCTCAGTATCTCATTAAAGGGAGAAAGTCATAATGAGAACCAGACTCAAACTGACCGGAATACTGATTAGCTCTATTGTTCTTACTGGCATGGCTGCCAGTATGGTAACGGCAGATGAAGATGAACAGGCAGGAAGAGTGGAAGTCAGTCACGCCAACAGTACTCATTTAACGCTTTACCCGGACAAAACCCTGGTTCGTCAGCAGTTCAAAGTGCTTCCCGGATCGGATGGGAGCCTGGTCGTCGAAGGCATGGCCGATGATTGGGAAGATGACAGCCTTGAGCTGGAATACATCAAAGACAAACAAGGTCTGGTGCCCGATAGCCTCACTTGGCACAGAGGTGGGCTGGACCGGGATCATCTATACAACAGGTTGGTCGGCAAGTCGGTTGAACTCGTAGGGGGAGGGCTGAACGTTCCGGTACAGGGTGTGTTGCTCTCCTATGACAGTGGAATGGGTCTGGTCCAGGGCAGTAATGGTCGACAATACCTGGTGGACTGGAACGATCCGCAGGGTATCAGGCTGGCTTCGCGCGAACAGGTTTTTCTGGAAAAAGACTATCAGACTCGTCTGATAGCACGCTTCCCGGATCTGGAAGGTACCGACCAGTTACGTCTTTCTTACATCACGCCTTCCATTCGCTATTCAAGCCATTATCGAATGACTCTTGATGATGATGGAAAGGCTCGTATTGAGCTGACGGCGCTGTTAAACAACAACACAGAAACCGATTACAACAACGCAGATATCAAGCTGGTGGCCGGTGATATGGGGCGACCCAACGTGGGCTATGCCCATAAAATGGTGAGGGCGAATGCTGCCAGTCCCATGCCCGGTCAGGAAAATCAGCGGGTGGGTGAAGTCATGGTCATACCCTTGCCGAAGGATCAAACGAAACTGACCCCGTTCTCCTGGCAACAGATGACGCTCTACAAGGAAGATCAGATAGCACTCGATCATTACTATCAGCTGGATGTCAATGGACGTTCATATTCGGGCAGAGGTTCAGATCTGCAAAGACCCAGACTGAATTATCGCTTTAAGGCAGGGCGCGATCTTCCTGCAGGTGAGGTGAGAATTCTTGAATCTACCGGCGACGGCACTGTGATTATCAGTGGTAATGCCATGATTCCCCAGACCACCAAAGGGGATTATGCCCATCTTGCTATGGGCGAAGCTCTGACTGTGAGGGTTGAGAGAAAGCGTGTTGACAGTCAGCAGCGCGAGAAGGAGCTGATCAGTCGCTGGCAGGCCGTCGTATTCAATGACAGTGATGAAGAGGTGACCTTGATGATGACAGATCGCGATCATTCTCTGATTAAGTTGGAAGATGTGAAAGGCGGTACTCTGGAGCAGACTGACACCATCAAAGTCAAAGTTCCCGCAAAAAGCAAGAAAACGTATACATATACCTCGGTATACACTCGATAATACCGTTCAGGTCAGAAGTCTGAAGGCAATAGTTGTTCAGGCTTCTGGCAAAATAAAATGCAACTTACTACAGATCAAAGGCTCATGCTCAATTATCCATCCATTGTAGTTCTGACTGGTGCCGGTATTTCTGCCGAGTCGGGTATTCGAACCTTCAGGGGCAGTGATGGCCTTTGGGAAAACCATTCGATTGAAGATGTCGCCACGCCGGAAGGTTATTATCGCAATCCGGCCCTGGTGCAGGCTTTCTATAATGACAGGCGACAACGACTGAGTGAAGTGGTTTGTAATGCTGCTCATAAGGCTCTTTCAGACTTTGAAAAGTCTTTTGATGGTGAGTTTCTGCTGGTAACCCAAAACGTGGATGATCTGCATTCCCGGGCGGGCAGTCAGAACCTGATTCACATGCATGGTGAGCTTTATAAAGCGAGTTGTCAGGATACAGAGCAGGTTTTCGAGTGGTATGAGGATCTGACTACCGAAACACTCTGCCCCTGTTGTCAAATGGCGGGCAATTTGCGGCCTCATATCGTCTGGTTTGGTGAAATGCCCCTGGAGATGGATCGTATCTACAAAGCTTTGTCGCAGTGTGATCTTTTTGTATCCATCGGAACTTCAGGTAATGTTTATCCGGCTGCTGGCTTTTTTGAAGAAGCCAAAGCTGCGGGTGCCGAAACTGTAGAGTTGAATCTTGAGCCCGGCTCCAACGCCTCCCGGTTTGATCGAAGTCTAAGCGGTCCTGCTACTGAATTGGTTCCTGAATTCTTTAATACTTTGCTGGAATAGATGTACGGCAATATTATCCTATCTCAAATTTTTCGATGCCCTGCATGTTATGCTTCTTCTCAATTGGAGAAAGCGGAGTGTGTTTTTTTTGGCAGTTCGTGCTTCTGTTCCGAAGAGGAATTTTTTACTTTTGGGGTATTATCCAAAGGCGACAGTTTGTCTGAGTGGTCAGGCTTGTAATCTGAATGCAATGGGTCAACGGCATCAGGCGCGTGTTGAGATACAGCGGCTGCAGAACAGCCAGAGACTGCCTCTTCCCTAAAGTCACCGACGAATATAGCAGCTCTTTTACCAGCGCGCCTTTCACCAAGCGTTTGACCGGTAGCCGGAAAGGCAACAAAATTGAAGAGTTCAGGGTTGATACTGTTATACCTTGTAAACAGATGCTTCAAAACATCTTTAGTGAAGACGCTGCTGAGACAGCCTGAATATTCAAATTCAATCCTGATAATAGGTTTGTCCGATGTACGCTCCGATACTGTTCGTTTGACAAAAAGAGACTGTCCATCTGCAGACCAGCTGAACGAGGCTTTTTCCAGAGACTCAGGGGGAAACCATACCATTGGAACAGCATCAAATCGGTAAGTAACCGAGGTACCGGGCAGGCCAACAGAGACAACAGAGGTAGTACCTTTGATTTCGGGCGGATGAACAAGAATATTCAGCGATGATAAGAAGAAATTTTGCTTGGCTTTACCTTTAAATGACTTCACGTAGCTGAGGTAACCTGCATTCCTGTAATTAGCAGTAGCGTGGTAATCATGGTCAACGATCCACAGATACTCAGGGAACAAATCTGCCGGTGCCTGCGCCATAACCGCTCGAACCGTTGTCATAACAATCAGAAAAATAACAGTTTGTCGCACCAGAAACACCTGCTGGTTTATAACAAACGATAACTATAGACGCTCAAAATGGTTCTGCAGACAACCTTGATCGGAAAATAAAAAATAAAGGGCAATCACAAGCTAAAGGCATTAAAGGAAGGACCAACAGCTGTCACCAATTCATCATGAAACTGACACCCTTGTAACATCACTGTGTCTTATTTCTTACATACCCTGTGCTCGCAAAATAACCCATAACAAACGGGAGTCCTTGTGAGAGTTCTGAGTTTTATACCACTGATTGTTTTTTCACTATTGCTGAGTGGCTGTGACGATGAAACAGAAACCGCCAATGGTGACAATAATACCAGTGAATACCACTGCCCAGTTGAATAAATAGTAAAGGCAATCAGCTAATTATGAAAAAAGCGTTGAGTCGTCGTAAATTTTTAAAAGCGTCAGGTATCGGTTTAACTGGAGTGACAGCATCAGGGTTGCTTCCACCTTCAATTGTGAAGGCTTTATCCATTCCGGCAAATAATGTCCATGGCAACATCAATGATGTCGAGCATGTGGTTATATTGATGCAGGAAAACCGGGCTTTTGACCACTATTTTGGAACCTTGGCAGGGGTTCGTGGTTTTGCTGATCGCCATCCTGTTCCTACGGTGTATGGCAATGTCTGGAAGCAAAAATATAAGCAACGAAATAATGAACGCTTTATTTATCCCTATCATCTGGATGCGGAACAGGGTAATGCCCAGCGGGTGAATGGTACGCCACACACTTTTCCGGATGCCCATGAAGCCTGGGATCACGGGCGCATGAGCGATTGGCCAACCTATAAAGAAGATCAGTCGATGGGTTACTACACAGAGGCTGAATTACCTTTTCAATTTGCCCTGGCCGATGCTTTTACTGTCTGTGATGAATACTACTGCTCATTCCATGGGGGAACTAACCCTAACCGGCTGTATCATTGGACGGGTATCAATCATCACGAACTGGACCCTAACCCACCTGCCATTTTTAATGATTATGATAGTCTGGGCTCGTCCAGTGAAGGGTATACATGGACAACCTATCCCGAGCGTCTGGAGCAGGCGGGTGTCAGTTGGAGGATTTATCAGAACTTACCTGATAATTTTACAGACAACCCTCTGGCCGGTTTTAGACAGTACCGGGAAGCCAATGAATCAAAAGGCAATCAATCCAATGGTAAGCCTTATCCCGAATGGTCAGAAGACGATGACAACATAAGCCCTTTGCTGAAAGGCGTCGCCAATACCATGGCTGACGGTGGCTTTTTGGAAAGTCTTAAAAGTGATATTGAAAACAAAACTTTGCCACAAGTGTCATGGATTATTGCGCCAGCAACTTATTCCGAGCACCCGGGACCTTCGTCACCGGTACAGGGAGGCTGGTATACACAGGAAGTTCTGGATGCATTAACCAGTGACCCGGACACCTGGAGTAAAACAGTCCTGATTATCAATTTTGATGAAAATGATGGTTTCTTTGATCATATGCCTCCACCTTGCCCGCCTTCCCTGAGTGAGGGAGCTTTTCATGGTGAAAGTACTGTTGATACAACCGGAGAGTATCATACTGAAAATCAGGCTTATGGTCCGGGTCCAAGAGTTCCGGCATTGATTGTTTCTCCGTGGAGCCGGGGAGGCTGGGTGAACTCACAGGTGTTCGATCATACGTCGGTGTTACAGTTTCTGGAGAAGCGTTTTGGAGTGATCGAAGAGAATATTACGCCTTTTCGCCGTGCGGTTTGCGGTAATTTATTATCGGCGTTTAATTTTGAAAACCCTAATGACGAGCCATTGCCATCGCTACCGGAAATGACTAAGTCCGAGGCTGATACCATAAGATTCTTCCAACAACTATTGCCACAGATTAATCCTCCGGCTGAAGATGACCAGCTACCGCCCGCTGCGGATGCAGGTATCCGGCCTTCAAGAGCTCTTCCTTATGAGCTGCACGTCAACGCTTTGGTCGATATTGATCAGTATTCCGTTGTTCTGACTATGACCAACAGTGGACAGCAGGGCGCGGTGATTCATGTCTATGATCAACTGAATCTGGAAGAGATACCTAAGCGTTTTGTCATTGGAGCCGGAGATACCGTACGGGCTACATGGCCGACATCTCTCGACAATAAGTATGACTTGTGGGTGCTCTCTGCTAACGGTTTTCATCGTCAGTTTAAGGGAACCTGCGAGCAGGAACATAACCAGGAAGTCTCCGTATGTTATGGAGTTAACAAGGAAACGCCGTCGGTTCTTGTCAAGCTGGAAAATCTTGCAGATACAGAGAAGCGTGTAACTGTAGACTTCTCAGCCTACGAGCCAGGTAATCAAAAGACTGTCACTCTGGCAGCCGGTGAAAAATCGTCTGTTGAGCAGTTTATCAAGCCTGCATCCAACTGGTATGAGCTGGAAGTCAGTGTTGAAGGAAGTGACACGTTCAGACGTTATTGTGGCAGGGTTGAAAATGGCACTCATGGCGTTTCAGACCCTCTGATGGGGTCATAAAACTTCTGAAAATTCAGAGGGTGCCCAAAGTGATGGGGGATACCAATCGAACTTTCTAACTTCCTATTGCGCTGAAGATTTGAGCCTTAATCCTGCGTTGGCGATCGTCGCCATAGTTAAGGCTATGACTCCTCACGCCGCCTTGTCTCAAGGCTCAAATCTCCATGCTCATCATGGCAGTTAGCAAGCACGATTGGTATAACCTTTGTTTTTAGCCACATTGGCTGTCAGTCTGGGAGGTTTGGCTCATGATGGATATTTTGAGGCAGGATGACTATGGAAAAATAACTGGCCAGATGAAATGATAACCCTTAGTAATACTTTTTTAGACACTATCTGCAGGACATTCTATTGAGCCCTTCAACATGTCAGCTTCCGGATGGTCTGGTTGATGCAATGCGACATTTCAGTGCAATTGATGCCATCTATCTATACGGTTCACGGGCAAAAGGGAATGCCAGGGACGACAGCGACTGGGATCTTGCTGTTATTTATACAGATTATGAAACCGATCTTCTGGAACGTGCCGTCCGGCCACAAATGATGGAAGCCGAGCTAGAGCGGCTGTACCCCGAGCTTGAACTCAGTGTTGTTGATCTTCGAGAGGTACCTGTGCCTCTGCAATGGAATATTATTCAGGGTATGAAACTGTTTGACCGCTATGTTCCGGCCGTTCGCCGTCTTGAGCATGCCATTATTTCTGCCTGGGAAAAAGACTATGAACGATAAAGCGTACGAACAGGAAATTGAGAATGTTCAGCAGGAGATGATACTTATTCTTGATGAGCTTCATGATGATCTTGGCAGCTGGAGAGCCAGGGACATGCTGGCTGCCCAGAGAGCATTACAAATTCTGATTGAGTCGCTGATTGGCTTATCCCGATATGTTTATCAGGAAAAATTCGGAGTTAAAGTCACAAAATCCCGGGCGGCAATCGATGGTTTAGAGAAGCGGAACGCTTTAACTCGACAGGATTACGACACAGCGATGAAGATGATCGGTTTTCGAAATGTACTAGTGCATGACTATCTTGACGTCAATCGCAATATTCTTGAAGCCATTATAAAGAATAAGTTTTATCGTGATATTCAAAGGATTACTCTTCATATACAGTCTCTTTTGTAATATTTATCTGCTACCTGCAGTGCTACCTGCATGACATCCATAAACCTTCGTTTCCATAAACCTTCGTTTTCAACTGACTCACGGGTTTGGTGAGGGCTGCCCAGACTGAGGCCGGATGATCAGAACCATAGTACCTTAGTCAATTACCCTGAAATCTTCACGAGTACCGCTATTCCAAGGAATACTGGAAATTTGAAAGGTTCGTCAGGGTCAGTCAGAAGAAGCTGAAGAAGACTTTTTACTTGACGGTTTACTTGGTCGCTGAAATGGATGGGTTCACTGGCAAGTGCTTCGTTGAGAGTCTGCTCAATCGCTTTTAAGTATGAAGGCGATAATATGGTGTTGAGTCGCCGGCATCGTCGGCCTGACGCAATGCTTGATAATGGGTATTTTGTTGGTCACGAATGATGGTTTCTACGGGCAAAAAAGCCATCGGCTCAGCAATGGCATCACGGATGGAAGGTCGCAACGGCGTAAAAAGCCCTTGCTACACAAGAGTTTCAGGCAAAAAGAAACCCGCGACTCTGGGGGAAGAGTACGCGGGCTAAGACCATTTTAGGAGTGAAACATAGGTACACAATGCAAGTATCAAGGCCACTTAAGTCAGCAGCCCAGACTGATTGATCGTAGGGGGAAGTCGACCGGATCAGTAGAAGTAATTATGGTGCAGATTCTTCTCGCGTCCACTGAGCTATAAGATCAATTCTGAATAATCAGCTTTTTTATTACTCTTGAATGATTTGATGCCTCTCAGTTTATTCACCAGGCGTCAGTTCAAAGTGTTTCTGTTGTCCAGAGTCTCTGAGCCTGAGCCACTGTTTAATCCTATCTGCTGCAGTTCTTTCACCTCATCAGGGGTGATATAAAGATCTCCTTCCTTACCTTCCAGAGCGCCATGGCCATGCCAGGGAAGCAGTTTGTAGTCCGAATGGTGGGTATAATCGAGAAAGGGGTATTTAATGATCTGGAAATAGGGAGAGTAGTCAAAGTCACTGGGTGTGCAGAGTTTGGGATTGCGCTGAAACAGCTGAACACCATTTTCTCCATTCATTTTCACTAGAGGCAAAATCGGGAAGTGAATAAAACTGAATGCCTCGGCAATCATACTGGAGCAAACAGTTTTGGTTTCATCTCCGGGTGAATGTTGAAATAAAGTGGAACGCCAGCGCCTGGGCATTATGGAATAAGGGAAGAAAAAGCGGGCCAGGTCCAATATATGGCGCACGTTGTAATCAAGACCCAAACGGCTGACAGCATAGTGAATGACCTGCTGGCTGTCGGAATAGTTTAATCCATTGGGTCGACAAATTCTCAGGTGTTCACCTTCATAGCGGCTTAAAGGGTGTACGACTGTTCCAAATCCAAGCTCACTCTCAATGATAAGTTGATCATCCGGAGAGCCGTCATAAGACTCTTTAACGGTCTGTCGAATACGGTCGTCTTCTATATCATGCAGGCGGCCAACATAAAGCATGGCATGGGACCAGGGGCTCTGGGTGATCTGTTTGATGACATTGCTGACTCGAGATTTACCTTCAACGAGCACTACATCGCAGGGCTTAAGCTCATGGCGGATTCTTTCGAAATCACAGAGAGGTCGGTTGTTGTCTTCAGGCTGTTGCATGAGCCATTTGGTGAGTAAGCCAGCGAGTGATTTGAAGAGCTGCATTGTTTTTCCCTGTCGTTCTTCGACTATGCACTTCTCCATAACTTCAGTGCTTCAACTTAAATAGTAGCATTTGTCATATCCCTGATAGGGTCATGGGTGACTTCTAATCTCGATCTTGCGAACTATCCTTTCTGGATCGATCGAGTGTCCGGCAGAGATAAATCAGACGGCGTCCTCATTAAGACGATATAATGTCTTTGTTGCATCCGTGTTTCATTCGAGTACTGACGTTTCGCCAGAACAATGACAACAGACTGAGGGGCCGAATTATGAGTGATCAATCCATATCACCCGGACAGCTGGCTGAGAGCATGAAGCCTCTCCTGAAACAGCAGGGGTTACCTCCTGTTCATTCATGGAATCCCGATTTTTGTGGGGATATAGACATGAAAATCTGTCGGGATGGCAGTTGGCTCTACATGGGATCACCCATAGCCAGAGAGTCCATGGTTAAACTGTTTTCTAACATTCTCAGGCATGATGAGGATGACTGTTTTTATCTGGTGACCCCGGTAGAGAAGGTGAGAATCCAGGTAGAAGATGCTCCGTTTGTGGCTGTCTCCGTTGAAAATAATGACAATGGCCTGACTTTCACTACTAACGTAGGTGATAAAGTGACTCTGGATCGAGAGCATCCTTTGTGGGTGAATATTGATTCGTCGACGGGAGAGCCTTCACCGTACATCAGAGTCAGGGCTCAGCTGGATGCTCTGGTTCATCGTAACGTCTTCTATCAACTCATTGAGATGGCAGAAGAAAAATCTACGGGGCATGATGATGTAGAGTTGTGCCTCAACAGTCACGGTCAAACTTTCACCATTGGCAGTATAAAACCTGAATACTGATCCGGGATGGGAGTCAATAAATCTGCCTGAGCATCCATAAAACAGAAAAGGAGCCTGATGGCTCCTTTTCTGTGTAACCCGAGCTACATGTTCGGGTAGTTAGGGCCGCCGGTACCTTCCGGAGCTACCCAGGTAATGTTCTGAGCAGGGTCCTTGATGTCACAGGTTTTACAGTGAACACAGTTTTGACTGTTGATCTGGAAGCGTTGTTCGCCGGACGTTTCCTCTTCGACAATTTCATAGACACCAGCCGGACAGTAACGCTGAGCAGGCTCGTCGTATTTTGGCAGATTATCTTTCAGAGGAATTGATGCGTCCGCCAGTTTCAGGTGGCAGGGCTGGTCTTCTTCATGGTTGGTGTTGGACAGGAACACAGAACTCAGGCGATCAAAGCTGATGACTCCATCCGGTTTTGGGTAATCAATCTTCTTGCTATCAGCGGCTGGTTTCAGGGTTGCATAGTCGGGTGTTTTATCATGCAGGGTAAACGGCAGCTTGCCGCCAAAAATATTCTGGTCGACAAAAGCAAAGCCGGCACCCACAAAATTGCCCCACTTATGCATGGCCGGTCCAAAGTTTCTCTGCGCCTTAAGCTCTTCACCCAGCCAGGAGTTTTCAAAAGCCCGGGCGTAAGAGGTGAGATCTTCACCACCTTCGGAACCAGTGCTGATTGACTTGAAAACTTCTTCAGCCGCCAACATGCCGGACTTCATGGCCGTATGAGAGCCCTTGATTTTGGCACCGTTCATGGTGCCGGCATCACAACCGATCAGAATACCACCGGCAAAGGTCATTTTTGGCAGGGACTGAGGTCCACCTTTAGTGAGAGCGCGGGCTCCGTAAGAAACCCGTTTGCCTCCCTCGAGGAATTTCTTGATGGTTGGACTCTGCTTGTAACGCTGGAACTCTTCAAACGGACTGATGTGGGGGTTGGAGTAACTCAGGTCGGTAATGAGACCCAGAACGACCTGATTGTTTTCAATGTGGTAAAGAAAGCCACCACCGGTTGAGCCGCTTTCAGTCAGAGGCCAGCCAGCGGTGTGCACTACCAGGCCCTGAGAGTGGTTCTCTGGAGCTATATCCCACAACTCCTTGATGCCTATACCGTAATGCTGAGGGTCTTTACCTTCGTCCAGATTAAAACGGCTGATAAGTTCTTTGCCCAGTTGACCACGACAGCCCTCTGAGAAAAGGGTGTATTTGGCGTGCAGTTCCATGCCAGGCATGTAACTGTCTTTTTTCTCGCCATTGGCAGAGATGCCCATGTCACCAGTAGCAACCCCTTTAACACTGCCATCTTCGTTGAACAGAATTTCGTTGGCAGCAAAGCCTGGGAAAACTTCTACACCCATGCTTTCTGCCTGCTCGGCCAGCCAGCGGCAGAGGTTACCCAGGCTGATGATGTAATTGCCTTCGTTGTGCATGGTCTTGGGTACAAAGACCCCCGGCACTTTCAGAGCCTTTTCCTGAGAACTCAACCAGTAGATATCGTCGGATGCGACAGCGGTATTCAGTGGCGCACCTTTTTCTTTCCAGTCAGGAAACAGTTCATTCAGAGCAGTGGGTTCGAATACGGCGCCGGACAGGATGTGTGCTCCTACCTCTGATCCTTTCTCAACGACGCAGACAGAGAGTTCCTGACCCGCTTCCTGTGACAGTTGCATAAGACGACATGCTGCAGACAAACCGGATGGACCAGCGCCCACAATTACCACGTCGAATGGCATAGACTCGCGTTCCAAAATGAATCCCCTCCCTCACCGAGTTATCATATGGTGATTTTCATACACTATTTTTTATCTGATGACGCTTTAACTTTTCCGGTTAAATTTTCCGGCTGCCGTTGTCAGAAGAATCTGCCAGCATGAAAATCAAACAGTTGTTTGAATTTTTTTCTGCATTATACTGTCTCATACGCAAATAACCAGCATTCGCTGAGTCGGAGTCCGTTCGACGCAGAAGAGTGTCAGGTGGCTTTCTGCCAATGAGATGCCTCTGAGGCAGTTTGCAGAATATGCGATAATGTTCGGGTGCTCTAATAAAAGGCACTGGTCAGACAAATTGTTCATAAAACTGCTTGATAATCATCAATCTTGAACATAGGTTTGAACCCTTATTGACGTGCTGTTAGACTGCCCACACAGCAGTGATGTGAAACAATGATAACAATTGATGCTCCGCGCGATGTTTTCGGAGATTTCATGCCCTGCCTCACAACCAAGTATCCAGTCATAGTATAAATAAGGAAGGCTGCGAACCCATGAAAATTCTTGTAGCCGTTAAGAGAGTCATCGACTATAACGTCAAGGTTCGTGTAAAAGCGGACCATAGTGATGTCGATCTGACGAACGTAAAAATGGCCATCAACCCTTTCTGTGAAATTGCTGTTGAAGAAGCGGTGAGACTGAAGGAAAAGGGTGTTGCAAGTGAAATCGTTGTCGTATCTCTCGGTACCAAAGAGAGTCAGGAGCAAATACGCACCGCTCTGGCTCTGGGTGCTGATCGCGGCATTCTGGTAGAAACCGAAGAAAAGCTCGGTTCTCTGTCTGTTGCCAAACTGCTGAAAGCCATTGTTGATGAAGAAAAGCCAGATCTGGTGATTCTGGGTAAACAGTCCATCGACAGTGATAACAACCAAACCGGTCAGATGCTGGCGGCACTGTCTGGTCTTCCTCAGGGTACTTTCGCCTCTGAAGTGACTGTAGAAGATGGTAAGGCCTGTGTCACTCGTGAAGTTGACGGTGGTCTGCAGACTGTTTCCCTGTCACTGCCCGCTATCGTGACGACTGACCTGCGCTTGAATGAGCCTCGTTATGCTTCCCTCCCTAACATCATGAAGGCCAAGCGTAAACCTCTGGACGTCAAAACACCTGCAGATCTGGGTGTTGAGGTAACTTCCTCCCTGAACACACTGAAAGTTGAGCCGCCCGCCGAGCGCAGTGCCGGTATCCGTGTGGGCAGTGTTGATGAACTGATCGAAAAACTGAAAACAGAAGCGAAGGTAATCTAATGGCTATTCTCGTAGTTGCAGAACATGATAATGCAGCCTTGGGCGCAGCCACTCTGAATACTGTAGCGGCTGCCCGCCAAATAGGCGATGATGTTCATGTATTAGTCGCCGGGTCCGGATGTGGTTCTGTTGCCGAAGCAGCATCAGCCGTTGAAGGTGTCAACAAGGTTATGGTTGTGGACAACGCCGCCTATGAGCATCAGCTGGCAGAAAATGTCAGTTTGCTGGTTGCTGAACTGGGCAAAGGCTATAGCCATATTCTGAGTGCTGCCAGCACCAGCGGTAAAAACTATATGCCTCGTGTCGCTGCTCTGCTGGATGTTGATCAGATTTCTGACATTATCCGCGTAGATAATGCTGACACTTTTGCCCGTCCTATCTATGCCGGTAACGCCATCGCAACAGTACAGAGTGGTGCTCCTGTGAAGGTTATCACCGTTCGTGGTACCGGCTTTGATCCTGTCGCCGCTACAGGTGGCAGTGCAGCTGTTGAACAGTTGGATATTGCCCACGATGCAGGTATTTCTTCTTTTGTCAGTGAAGAAATGGCCAAGTCTGATCGCCCTGAGCTGGGTGGTGCCAAAATCGTAGTATCCGGTGGTCGTGGTATGGGTAATGGAGAAAACTTCGAAATCCTGTACAAACTGGCTGACAAGCTGGGTGCTGCCGTAGGAGCTTCTCGTGCTGCGGTGGACGCAGGCTTTGTTCCTAATGACATGCAGGTCGGTCAGACCGGCAAGATTGTTGCTCCCAACCTCTATGTTGCTGTAGGTATTTCCGGTGCGATCCAGCACCTGGCAGGTATGAAAGACTCTAAAGTCATTGTTGCCATCAACAAGGACGAAGAAGCGCCTATCTTCCAGGTAGCCGACTATGGTCTGGTAGCAGATCTGTTTGAAGCTGTACCAGAGCTGGAAGGCAAACTCTGATTTCAGAGTCTGATGTTGCTATCAGGCTGGTAGCATAATAAGCCTGCTGTACGGTATTATTCGTGCACAGGCTTTTTTGGTGGCATTGGAATGATTTACCATCAGGGAAGTAAGAGACGGATTAGGAAAATAACAACTATAAAGATGCAGGTTGGAGTGTTTCATGATTCGCGTACTGATTGCTGACGATCATGATCTGGTGAGAACGGGGCTATCCCGTATGCTTTCTGATGTACAGGAGCTGGTCATTGTCGGAGAGGCCAGCAGTGGGGAAGAAGCCATTGAGAAATGTCGAAGCCTGAAGCCTCAGGTTGTCTTGATGGATGTTCGTATGCCAGGCATTGGTGGTTTGGAAGCCACCCGCAGAATTAATCAGTCATTCCCGGGAATTCAGGTCATTGCTGTCACCGTCTGCAATGATGAGCTTTATCCTGCCAAGCTGATGGAAGCCGGTGCAGCCGGGTACGTGACCAAAGGCATCAGTATCGACGAGATGGTGACCACCATCAAGTCAGTGGTCGTTGGCAAGCGTTGCATTAGCCCTGATATTGCACAGCAAATGGCACTGAAATCGTTACGTCCTTCCTCCGGCTCCCCCTTTGAAAAACTTTCCAGCCGGGAAATGCAGATATGCCTGATGATCGTCAACTGTGAAAAGGTGCAAACTATTTCAGACAAGCTGTGTCTGAGTAGTAAAACGGTGAACAGTTATCGCTACCGTATTTTTGAGAAGCTACAAATAAACAGTGATGTGGAGTTAACTCATCTGGCCATTCGATGTGGCCTGATTGAAGTGGGGCAGGATATTGTTTCTGTCTAATCAGCCGTAAGCTCTGAACTAAAGTTTCAGTAGGTCTCTGGGTTAGTTTGTCAGTATACTGTTCGAAATTAATCGACAGTATTAACACTCCATGACAGGCTCAATGGTTCAGGGTGAAGAAAAAGAGCGCTTCGATCACAAGGCTTTTCTAAAACAGGCGCCCAGACAACCGGGTGTCTATGACATGCGGGACAATCTCGGGAATACCCTCTATATCGGTAAGGCGAAAAATCTTAAAAACCGTCTTTCCAGTTACTTTCGTCCTACTGGTCTGACCAGCAAAACCATGGCACTGGTCAGCAAGATACACACTATAGAGGTTACCATTACCAACTCCGAGTTGGAGGCTCTGCTGTTGGAGCAAAACCTCATCAAGGACCGGAAGCCGCCTTACAATATCCTTCTCAGAGACGATAAGTCCTATCCCTTTATTTATCTTTCTTTAGAAGATGAATACCCTCGCATTGGCTATCAGAGAGGTCGGAGTAAAAGCAAGAAAGGCTTGTTTTTTGGCCCTTATCCCAGTGGCGGTGCCGTGCGGGAAAGTCTGAATCTACTGCAAAAGGTGTTCAAAGTCAGGCAGTGCGAGAACAGTTATTTTCGCAATAGAAGCCGTCCCTGTCTCCAGCACCAGATTCAACGCTGTAAGGCTCCGTGTGTCAATCTGGTCAGGCCGGAAGAGTATCAGCAAGATGTGCAGGATACTCGTCAGTTTCTGGAAGGAAAGAGTCAACAACTCATCCGTAAACTGATCAAGAGAATGGAGAATGAGGCTGAAGCATTGAGGTTTGAAGAGGCAGCTGAAATTCGGGATCAGATCAGCCAGCTCAGACATGTCCAGGAGCAGCAGTCGGTGAACCGCAGCACCGGCGATGCTGACATAGTCGGTTACAGCAACCAGATGGGTAAGGTCTGTTTTGCGGTACTTTTTTTCCGCAATGGTCAGCTATTGGGTCACAAGAGCTATTTTCCGAACTTCAGACTGGATCTTCAGCCGGAAGATCACCTGTCAGAATTTCTGGCCCAATTTTATATCAAGCTCGCCAACAGTCGCAATTTTCCCTCTGAGATTATCCTGCCCATTGCCATGGAGGATTGTCAGGTGCTAGAGCAGGGAATAAGTCAGTTGTCGGGTAAAAGTGTCAAAATCAAGCATCGGGTGAGGGGAGAGCGGCAGGACTGGTTGAAGCTGGCAGAAAAAAATGCACAGATGAGCCTTCAGTCTGAGCTGGCCGGGAAAACTCACCAGCGCAAGCGCACGGAACAATTGGGTAAGCTGCTGAAGCTGAAAGAACCTTTAACCCGGTTTGAATGTTTTGATATCAGTCATACCATGGGAGAAGCAACTGTTGCCTCCTGTGTTGTTTTTAATCAGGATGGGCCTGATAAAAGCCAGTATCGGCGTTTCGACATAACAGGCATTGAGCCCGGTGATGATTATGCAGCCATGAAGAAAGCCTTACATAAGCGTTATAAAGGCTTGGCTGAGCATCCAGAGAACACACCTGGTCTGATATTGATTGATGGCGGTAAGGGGCAGTTGAGGGTGGCAGAGGAAGTCATGTACGATTTGTCTCTGCAACATATTCCTTTATTGGGTGTCGCTAAAGGAGTTTCCAGAAAACCAGGTCTTGAAACACTCATCTATAAGGGCAGGGAGCTAGCTGCACTGGAACAAGATGGCGCTCTGCTACTGATTCAACATATACGAGACGAGGCACACAGGTTTGCCATTACCGGCCACCGGCAGAAGCGCAGTGTTGCCAGAAAGCGATCAACTCTGGAAGATATTCCGGGCATTGGTGCCAAACGCCGTTCTGCATTGCTCAAGTTCTTCGGAGGGCGTCATGGCGTAATGAATGCACCAGTAGATGAGTTGGCAAAAGTCGAGGGAATCAGTCAGAACCTGGCAGAGCAAATACATGCTCATTTACATGGTTCCTAGGAGGCCGAAATTGACAGGCTTCTGGATTCGGGTTTGTACTCTGTCTCCTGACTGTGTAACTTATGCGGCTGTAAATACTTTCAACGACAGTCTGTCGGGTCTCCATCTGCACCAGACCATTCGAGGTTGTATGGGGGCTCTTATACAAAGATCTCAGCACTGTTTTCACATCATGGTTAGTTATCTGTTGCTATGAATATTCCAAATACTTTGACGATGCTACGCGTTGTTCTGGTTCCTTTTCTGGTCTTGATTTTCTACCTGCCCATTGAGATGCGTTACACCCTTTGTGCAGGCATCTTTGCAGCAGCTGCTGTCACTGACTGGTTTGACGGATATCTTGCCAGGCGCTGGAATCAGACCACACCCTTCGGGGCTTTTTTTGATCCTGTAGCAGACAAAATCATGGTTGCAACAGCG
Organism: Endozoicomonas sp. ALC020; assembly: GCF_049275935.1. NCBI lineage: Bacteria > Pseudomonadati > Pseudomonadota > Gammaproteobacteria > Oceanospirillales > Endozoicomonadaceae > Endozoicomonas > Endozoicomonas sp. ALC020. Next base: position 5,723,277 of record NZ_CP184830.1, on the reverse strand, counting down.
TTGTGTCTGCTGGTCGACGAATTCAGGGCAGCCTGGATGACCATACCCGCTGTTATCATTATTGGTCGGGAAATCGTTATTTCTGCTCTGCGTGAATGGATGGCCGAAATAGGAAAGCGTACCAGTGTGGCGGTGAATATGATCGGAAAATTTAAAACGGCCGGGCAAATGATGGCGATTACCTTGTTACTGCTTGCACCTGCTCCCCTGGAATCCATGATTGGTTATATTGGTTTGGCACTGCTTTACATTTCTGCGATCCTCACACTCTGGTCCATGTACGTATACCTTCATGCGGCATGGCCTGATCTGACACCATTCTCTAGGGCTGAAAGCTAATTCGTTGCTCCAATCTATTGACAGCAGACGAAATATTCTTAAACTACGCAGCATCTTCGACGGAGACGAAGCCCAAACGCTTCAAGCACTGACGAATACAAATGCGGGAATAGCTCAGTTGGTAGAGCACAACCTTGCCAAGGTTGGGGTCGCCTCAGAGTTAAAGAGTGAGTCTCGTTTCCTGCTCCGGACTTTGAAGAAGTCCTAAATTATCTTCATTGCGGGAATAGCTCAGTTGGTAGAGCACAACCTTGCCAAGGTTGGGGTCGCCTCAGAGTTAAAGAGTGAGTCTCGTTTCCTGTTCCGGACTTTGAAGAAGTCCTAAATTATCTTCATTGAGGGAATAGCTCAGTTGGTAGAGCACAACCTTGCCAAGGTTGGGGTCGCCTCAGAGTTAAAGAGTGAGTCTCGTTTCCTGCTCCGGACTTTGAAGAAGTCCTAAATTATCTTCATTGCGGGAATAGCTCAGTTGGTAGAGCACAACCTTGCCAAGGTTGGGGTCGCCTCAGAGTTAAAGAGTGAGTCTCGTTTCCTGCTCCGGACTTTGAAGAAGTCCTAAATTATCTTCATTGCGGGAATAGCTCAGTTGGTAGAGCACAACCTTGCCAAGGTTGGGGTCGCCTCAGAGTTAAAGAGTGAGTCTCGTTTCCTGCTCCGGACTTTGAAGAAGTCCTAAATTATCTTCATTGCGGGAATAGCTCAGTTGGTAGAGCACAACCTTGCCAAGGTTGGGGTCGCGAGTTCGAGTCTCGTTTCCCGCTCCAGTTCAATTACAGATAAGTCTGCGAGCTGAGAAAGGTTGGGTTTGTCTATACATGGCAGTGGCGAAACCCGTTCCCGATCCAGTCTCTCAAGAGATAAAAGGCGAGTTAGCAAAGCGGTTATGCAGTGGACTGCAACTCCATTTAGACCGGTTCGACTCCGGTACTCGCCTCCAAATTCAAAAAAACAGGTAACTAGCCTGTTTTTTTTCGGCTTGAATAGATAAGCTATTTATTTAGCCCGGGTGGTGAAATTGGTAGACACAGCAGACTTAAAATCTGCCGATCGTTAAGATCGTGCCGGTTCGATTCCGGCTCCGGGCACCAACTCCAAAAAGTCTTCCAGAAATGGGAGGCTTTTTTTTGTGGTGCGCCGAGTATGGCGCGTAGCGCCAAACGGCGCTGTATCAGTACGCGTGGTGGCGGCTGGATGACTTGGAGGTGAAAGTCCTCTATCAGCCCGGCAAGGGGAATGATTAGCCGAACGGCAAGGGTGTCCATCGTGAGGTGGAATCTGAAGAAAGCTGAAGGCAAAACACTGACCCGACGAACAGGAATCGCATAGTAGGCGGTCGCAGTGGGTAAGAAGGCCATTATCTTCAAAGCCCAATACTTGCATGGAAACTGCGGACGTAGATGCGGCGGGTATAAGTGGGAAGGTCACGCGCATTACCTCGGGAGATCTGTTCTCCTGCCTCAGGCTACCGGCATCGTGAGGTGTTGGGATGGGAAAACAGAAGTCAGCAGACGCCATAGTAGGTTTGTTGCCGCAAACTGAAGGGCTGAACCTGTAAATGATGTGAAGTAAGCGATCTCTGCTTGTTTAGAACAGATGCTCGAAAGAGGCCTTTAAATCCGAAAAAAAACAAATAAGACATCCAGATTCATAAAGAGCTTGCCCAGCGAGCAATAATCTGGCGGATCTTCCTCTTCATCTGGACCGGAAAACCACATAGAAGATATTGTTAGTGACTTTTAGAGCAAAGCGAAAGAAATAGAGAAATTAGGATAGAGAAATTAGGACACCCAAATATGGAGGGCGGTGTTTGTCAACAAAGATGTCGCCTCAACTTATGCAGCTAAATCACAATGCTGCTGATTCTCTGATCGCTCAGGGTTAAGTCATACCTCTAGTGGTAATTTCCAGTTTCTGGTTATACGACTTCAGCAACGCTCAGGGTGTTGCTCTTTTGCTTTACGGTAAACTCTTTCACGATTCAGACCCTTTTTTTGAGCCTTCCTTGTGTGTCTGTCGTAACTTGATGCCACTGTGCTTATGCTCCATGTTGTACCAGTTTACGAACCCATACACCCACTCTCTGGCTGACTCCAGACTGGAGAAGTGATTCGGATAGCCGGGTGGGTATTTCATGATTTTGAAGTCTGATTCCGGGTTTGAGTTATCGTCACTCACACGTGGCCTGCTGAACGATGTCTGTGCACCCAGCTGCTGAAGAGTACTCAGTATGGTCGCCCCCTTCATCAGACTACCATTATCCGAGTGCAGGACCAGCGGTTGTTCCTGAAGGCTGATCTTATGATTCATGAAAGCTTTGCGGATCATCTGAGCAGACAGATCAGAGGACTCCCTCTGATGGACTTCCCAACTCTCAATCATGCGGCTATAGACGTCCAGAACCAAATAGTTTTTGTTAGGCATCCTTACATCTCTGTCAGTAACAATATTGAACTTAATAAAGAACTAAAGAACTAAAGGACGACTAAGAGGACTAAAATACATGAATCCAGTAACCACAAGCTCTAGCTTACTTGGCAAACACTCTAATATTGATCAAGAAAAAGCTCAAAGTATACAAGATACTACAGCAAGAAAAATACCTGAATTTGAAAGTGCTACACCAGAAGGAAAGCACATAGCACAAAGAGGGGTTGAGTGGCTTAATTATGGCGATCCGAAAATTTGGGATCTTGAATTTGAAAATGCAGTAACAAACGCAGTGGATAGTATTAAAAAAAATGACCTGAAATCATCAAACATTATTGAGCATTTTGAAAAAACAAGAAAACATATAGCGCTCAAAAGAAATAATGAGAAATTCAACCTATTTGGTTTGCGTAGAGATTTAAATACAGGGGGTGCTTTATTTAATAATAAATCGTGTTATACAAAAATAAACCGTAAAAGTAAGGCATATGGCTATGCACTGGAACGGGCTGTAAAGATTCCATATGACAAAAAACACTTTTTCAATTTGATCAGTGACGACGGGTTATTATGGGCAAGAAAACATTTTTATGGCGGTGGTGCTACGGGTGAATTGAGATATGGCTTGGTTCATGGCCACATAGATGATACGCCAATTCCATTAACGCAGTATGTTTTTTGCCCTAGAGAATCTGGCAATAGAAGATATGAAAGCGAAAGATGGTTTGGAGTGGGCGATGATGATTATATTGGAGATAATCAAGAATCTGGTCTTTGGCTACACACTGGTAGGGAACAAATACCCATCGTGCTAGAGCATGTAAGAAATTTAATAGATAAAGCCATAAGCGGTGATCTAAGTGTTATTCCAAGAATACACTGGTGGTACGTTCACCTTGCTCCAACCTGCAGAGGCTCTGGGGGAATAGCAGAGATGTTAACAAATACATTGTGTCGGCTCCACGGTATTGACTTGCCAGCTTGGAAAAAGGGTATTGCACCATCTGTAGAAGTGCTTCTTGAGCCTAATGAAGAAAAGTTTTGCTCTAACTACCGTCTATTGTTTGAGCAAGGTGAAAAGAAACTCAAAGAAGTATTCCAGCCTGAATTAGATGCCTAATCGGGAAAGGGCAGAGTCTCACAACTCTGCTCCTCCCACAACACCGGCCATACGGATCACGTAGCTAAAAAAATGCCTCGTCAGCAAAATCTGTGGGGCATTTCTGGGTATTCCGGAGCCATTCCGGTAGTGTCCGGCCACTGATTCCGGTAAATCCAGCCACCCCTTTTCTGACCAGTGGCGCAGTCCTATTTTTCACCGCTACCCTCAAACTTGAGACCTCTTCAAGGACGAGCGGATAGCATCATGAAGAGACTGCCCATGCGCAAGATTCGTGAAGTACTCAGACTCAAATTCGAGCACCTCCTCAGCGAGCGGAAAATCGCTAACAGCTGTAATATTTCCCGAGCAACCGTAAGTGACTATCTGGGACGCTTTGCCGTGTCGGGGTTGACTTGGCCACTACCAACGTTCCTAGCATAAAGGGCGTCATACCACCGAGCCAGGGCATATGCCTGAAAAACACCGAAAGTATGCCGAATGGACGCCTGAGCGACTGCAAAACAGGGGGCAAGGACAGGTCCGGAAACAGAAGCAGTTATCCGCCGCATCCTCTCAACCCGTCGACATCCAGAGCAAAGTGACCGCAGTTGCCTCGGCATCATGAAGTTAGGTTAAGGCTATGGTCATGACCGGTTGGAAAACGCCCGCCGTCGTGCACTGTATGCAGATACCTGCTCCTACCGAAGCATTGAGTCCATCCTGAAAAACAATCTGGATCAACAGTCGTTGTCAGAGCTGGAGCCTGATGAAGTGCTGCCGGATGACCATGAGAACCTGCGCGGCTCAGACTACTACCAATAACAGTTAACAAAGGGATAAGAATCATGTTACTCAATCCTACCCTGGAAAAGCTTCAGACTCTCAAGCTAACAGGCATGTTGGAAACTGGGCTCCCCTTCAGGCTCATTTCATATTGGAAGAGACTAAACTGGCAAGATCCAAATATAAGTCCTAAGCTCCATTCCGATGCGTCGCTGCGCTCCGATGAGGGAGGTGGCCGGATGCTACCGGATTGAGTGGCCGAATGCTCTGGAATAGCCAGGATTGACAGGTTTGGCCGAAACGCCACTGATAAAGGCTGCTTTCCATTGCTGTATTTGTTCAGCAAAAAGGCCTTTCTTACGACAGTATTCGGCCATTTCTGCTTTATATAACGCCGCCGTTTCAATGATCACGGCTAATTGGTTTTCCGGTGTCCACTGATCTGGATTTTTTCCGTTGCCTGGCACAGGTATTCCTTGAGATAAAGCTTTCTTTCGCCAAGTGTACAGAGTCACATCGGGGATACCAGTATCACGTACCAGCTGAGAAACTGGCGCATTATTATTGGGGGGCATCATCATCTGAATGATGGACTCTTTGAGCTCTTCTGAATAGCGAGCCATTGATCACTCAGTGCCCGCCCCCTGTTTAGGTTTCTAAATTCAGGAGAGGCGACAACTATGCTGGCACAGGGGGGATTTGGATATTCAGGTATGCTCAAATTTATATGTTAAGTGAGGTTTTTCAGTGGAAAAAAGTTTGTTGCAGACATTGTTAATTTCTATTTTGATTACCACTGGAACGGTTAAAGGAGCTACTCTCCCAAATGCTCCGCCTGGGCCATTATCTATAGTTCTCGGTGACGGTTTCATTATTGTTGAGGCCGATATGATTTTATCGATCCATGGTTTTACTCCATTTTTTGATTCCCAAAAAGGCTCGGTACTCCTTATTTCTGACATTAACAAGAAAAATATCATCAGACTTCGGGCAGATGCTCACCAGTCTCTGGTTGTGACTGATATTTCAGATAATCAGATACCTATTGATTTGCAGGCTCTGGCAAAAAAGAAGAAGGTTTTTTTTGCGCCTGTTGATGCTTCAGCTGATATTAAAAAAACAGGGCAGCATTTTTCAGGTATTACTATAGCGGCAAAAGAATGGCCGACTGGTTTAAATCAAAAGGGCAGTCAGCAAGAATACTATTCAGGCAGCCTGACTCCGGGTCAGGCTATTTTTTCTCTTTCAGGTCTTGGCGATCAGGGAAAGACACTCTTACCGACAAATTATGGACTACCGGGAATAAACGACAACAAAGCGTTACGCTCTGACTTTCTGGATTATCCGTTAACGCCAGCTTTTCTGGAAGTGACGGCCTATATCAATTATAACAACTACCCAGATACTGGAGATATCAATGACACTATGATTCTGCTGAGGTTTTTGGCGGAGAAATCGCCCACAGCAACCACTTTTTATTCTTTGTTGCACGCAATGTTTCCTGACAACCTTGCTGCGAAAGATGAGTTTATGAAAAGATTCTGCAAGAAAGATCAATCGCTAAAGCTGAAAAAACTTTATAACTATTTGGTAGCCAAAAAGCAAAGAGAAATAAGCAATGCGCCCCAAACCACTGAAGGTGCAACCGGGGGAGCTTCGGCGGTGTTGACAGAGTCTGAAAACGCAGTAACAGCACTGGGTTATATGATTGCCAATCAAATTAGAAGTAGGCATCAAAGAAACAGAAATGACGAGATCAATGCTGTCCTGGAACGTTTCCTTGCACCGGTAGCCGTTCTGCCTGTTCAAAAACCATCTGCCTCGCAACGGGGTGTACCTGTCTGGAGGGGCGGTGCAAATACCGTTTCTGCTGATGATGGTTCTGTAGGAGGTACTTTAATGCTTACTCGCCAGGGTGCAGAAACGATACCAAGAGGTGAGCAACGGGGACTCCAGCGTGCTGTGCAGCGTGCCACCGGGGTAGATATGGAACTGTCAGATGAAGGTGAAGATGAGGCTGCAGCTGAGCCACTGTATGACCAGGCCACTTCTGGCGATGAACTCCTGCCCCTGCAATGCTGTCGTTCCGGAAATATTGAGGCGCTGTCTGACTGGCTTGACCGGGAACCCGAGCTGGCCGGTCAAAGCTTCTACTCAGCGTTTTACGGTGGCCATCTCACGCTGCTGCATATCGCTGTCCAGGTCGGCAATGAGGCGTGTGTACAGATGCTTATTGACCATCACTCTGATGTCAATGCCGTCTCGTCTTCAGGCGCGACGCCCCTGCATTTTGCTGCCGAATTTGGCCAGGAGCAGTGTGTCAGGACATTGGTCTGCAATGGTGCCAATATCAATATCCGGGACAGTATGGGCAGGTCGCCCCTGCACAGCGCTGCCCTGCATGGTGAGGTGAAGTGCGTGGAACGTTTTCTTGAATTCAAGGCGATTGGCAATGAAATTGACCATTTTGAAACCACCCCCCTGCATCTCGCAGCTATGATGGGGCACGATGCGTGTGTGGCAGCCCTGCTCTTCATCGGGCCCAGACAGAAACGGGAGAGGAGTTGGGTGAGGCATGAAGAGAACATAGATGCCACCCGTGATCACCACCATACGGCACTGCACCTTGCCGTTCTGAATGGTCATGGCAAGTGTGCTCAAATCCTGCTGGATCACGGAGCCGATATCAATGCCCTGCTGGACAAGGGCAAGACGCTCTTGCATGTTCTCACCCGAAGTGGCCCCATTAATTCCCTGCAAGTACTGCTTGACAGAGGGTTAGCTGTCGATGCCAAAGACGACAATGGCTGGACAGCCCTGCACGTTGCCGCCTTTACTGGCCGTATGGACTTTCTGGAACTGTTGCTCAAGCACAATGCCAGCCTGCTGGATGCCACGGACAACGGCGGCTCTACGCCCCTACATATGGCAGCCCTGGCTGGCAACGCCCGGTGCGTGGAGTGGCTGCTGCACCGACAGGCAAACGTCAATTGCAGAAACAACAGAAACTTGTCGCCACTGAGCAACGCTGCCCATCAAGGGTATCCGGAGTGTGTACAGCTTTTACTCGCTCATGGTGCCGGGTTTATTGAAGCCACCACAGACCCTGGCTGGTCACCCCTGCACAGTGCCACAGATCAGGGACATGTTGAATGTGTGGAACTTTTGCTTGGCGCCGGGCATGAGGTCAATGCGGCCACCTCTGACGGTATGACTGCTCTTCACAGAGCCACCTTAACTCCCCAGCGAAACTCCGTGGATATCCTGCTCAAATACGGTGCCAACATCCAGGCCCTTACAGAGGGCAATAATACCCCCCTCCATAATACCCTCATGTTCGACAGCGTGGAGTATCTGCTGGCCTTGATCAGGCAAGGGGCTGATATCAATGCCAGGACCCTTTATGGCTTGACGCCCCTGCATATTGCTGCCCGGGAAGGGAGTGTAAAGTGTCTGAAAGTCTTGCTTGAACACCAGGCGCTGATCGTTAGCTCCCAACGAGGAGGGGGATGGACGCCCATGCATTTTGCCAGCAAAAATGATCACAGTGAATGTCTTCGGTTACTGATGATGGACAAAAGGGTGAGCATCAATCCCGTGGATGAGGCAGGCTTTACCCCCCTGCACATCGCTGCTCAGTTTGGCAGGGTTCGTTGTATGGCTGTGTTGTTGAATGCTAAAGACCATGTGCATATTAATTTAAGGAGTAACAGGCATTGGAGCCCTCTGCATTTGGCCGCACAATTTGGCCAGTTGGAGTGTGTTCAACTCCTTTTGGCTTATAAAGCAGATATTAATATCAGGAATGTACAGGGCCTGACTCCCCTGCACCTGGCCGTCATGAACGGTCACGTGCAGTGTGTGCAAGTCCTGATCGATAACAATGCCAATATCAGTGCCACGGATAGCGGTGGATTTTCGCCCGGGTTCTACGCTGCCCGACATGGTCATTCTGCCTGCCTGGAACTGTTGATTGATAAGCAGACAAAGTCCGGTATTTCCGTCAATGAGTTAAAGGGAGGGGAATCGCTCTTGCATCACGCGGCCCAGTGTAGCCGAATCGACTGTGCTCAAGTCCTTATTAACAGCGGGGCAGATGTTAATATCGCTTCACCTGAAGGCTTGACCCCGCTGCACAAGGCCATGAAGCGGGACATGGCAAAGACTGCACAATTCCTGATCCATAACGGGGCAAATATCGATGCTACCAGCAGCATGGGCCGGACGGTGCTGCATCATGCTGTCATGTTAAATGCCATTCGGTCTCTGTCTGTACTGATCGACAGCGGCGCTGATATCCATGCCAGGGATTGCCATGGCCAGACACCCCTGGTCCTGGCCAGGAGGAAAAAACGTGAGCAGCTGATATTGATGCTTGAGAAGGCAGAAGCAAACCTGGGCAACACTCCCGACACAGCAGGGCCATGATCCTTCGTTCTTTTTGCCATGGATTTTCGCTTTGCTATCCAGGCTGGCGGTCACCACATAGCGGCCATCGCCACTGAAGGTAGCTGAGTACTTATAGCTCGATGTTTGCGCAGAGCATATTTGTATGGAGAGGATCATTTTTGTGATATAGTTACTGTAATAATTATTACGGTAACTTTTTATGATATTCTATAATCGAGAAGATGAGCTTGAACAGCTCCGTGAGTGGAGTGAACTAGCCTCTAAAGGAACGGCCCACCTGACAACTGTAGTAGGAAGGCGCCGGGTCGGTAAAACAGCGCTGTTAAATAAAACCTTTCCTCAGCGCAATACTTCTGCAGCCTCTATCTATCTGTTCGTATCCAGAAAGCAGGAGTCATTGCTTTGCGAGGAGTTTGTCGAGCAAATCAGAACGGTCTTAAATATTCCCATATTTGGTCAGCCTGCACGCCTTCCGGAAGTCATGGAAATCCTGTTGCAGTTCAGCATCACAACGCCGGTTACCGTCATACTGGATGAATTTCAGGATATCCAGCGGGTTAATCGGGCGTTTTTTTCCGAACTTCAGGATTTATGGGATCGATACAGACAACAGAGTCGTATGCACCTGGTCTGCTGTGGCTCTTTATACAGCCTTATGACCCGGTTGTTTCAGGATGGACGAGAGCCCTTGTTTGGTCGTGCCGATCATCGCATCAACCTTCAGCCGTTGCGTTGTCGCTATATCGCCCAGATGCTGAATGACCGACAGGAGTTTGCACCTGAAAAACTTCTGCAGTGGTACATGCTCAGTGGCGGTGTTCCTAAATATCTGGAGTGGCTGTTTAACATTGATCCTGCAACCGACCTTTGGTCGCAGCTGATTAACGCACACAGTCTGGTCATTGAGGAAGGGCATTATCGTCTGGCTGAAGAGTTCGGACCTGAACATGGTACCTATTTTTCCATACTGGCTGCTATTGCTTCCGGGAGTACGAGCCGACCTGAAATAGAATCTTTGCTGGGTATTTCCGTGGGGCCACAGCTTGATCGCCTGGAAAATGAATTTGATATCATCAGCCGAAACCGACCAGTGTTGTCTAAACCGGGAACCCGGTTGGTTAAATATCGTATTGCCGATGCTTTCCTGGCCTTTTGGTTTCGCTTTATTTATAAGCACCGTAGCGCAGTGGAGATTGGCAACTTTCCGTTTATCCATAAAGTCATTGAGCGTGATTACCAGACCTGGAGTGGTCACTGGCTGAAACAAATCGTCAGGGAAGTGATTGCGGAAACTGGCGAGTACAATATCGTCGGCAGTTACTGGGAGAGAGGGAACCAGAATGAAATTGATCTTGTCGCGGTCAATGAACTGGATAAAAAAGTCCTGATTGCTGAAATCAAGCGTAACCCGAAAAATATCCGAAAAACGCATTTACAGGAAAAAGCCACCAAGTTGGTGCAGCAACTGAAGGGGTATGAAATTGAGTACAGGGGCTTTTCTCTGGACGATCTGGCAGATTGGTTTTGACAGGATTGCTCTGCCATGACGGTTCTGTCCGACGGGTCAACAGGCGACGCTACGCGCATGAAAAGGATTTTTCCTTATCAAGTCCCGTGAAATTCGCGCAGGGCGTGATTGAAAAATCATGGCTAATATTACTGCCCAGACGGACTCCGAACACAGGCACCCTGAAAGTACCCGGAAAACAGGTGATGCTGGCAACGTTCAAATTTTTTGATCACAACAGGATTACCACTAATTCTGTAAGTAACTGGAATATCCAGGATTAATTTTCCGGCTCCGGGCACCAACTCCAAAAAGTCTTCCAGAAATGGGAGGCTTTTTTTGTACCTGTTACTCACGTTTTCTCACTATTAGATTTTGCTCCTTGTAGATTTCTTTGTCATATTTTTGCTGATCTACCCGATTTCACTTCGGGGGAATCACTGCTTCAGCAACTGACTTCTTGACCTCGAGGAGGAATGCATTTGAGTCATATCCCTTGTCAGCAAGAACGGAGTCCGCTGAAAATCACTCTATCAGAGCATTTGCCTGTCCGTATTCTGATGCTTGTCCAGCCGTGAGAATGAAGCGAAGAGGATTACCAAGCGCATCCGTCGCAACGTGGATCCTGGTTGTTAAACCGTAAACGCCAAACAAGCCCACGTACTTCAGAATCAAACTCCAGCCTGAAATGATAAGCCTCCCAAGAAAACGGAGGCCGGTATGGCAAAAAACTCACCCGAGCACAATGAATGGCAAGAACGCATCCAGGCCTGGCAGGCGTCGGGACTGTCCCAGAATGCCTGGTGCAAGCAGCACGACATCCGGGTATCCAAATTTGGATACTGGAAACGAAAGCTGGAAAAAACCTCTAGCAGCCTGCCGTCCTCGCTACGGGCGCTATTCTCGGTCTAAGGCTCCTAGATCACTTTCAGGTGTCTTTCCGGTCAGGTGTCTGATGTTTTTATCTGTTCGGTCGGCCTCCTGGAGGGAGTCTGTTCGCTTACTTCTGTTCAACTCTACGTTTCGAACTGATATTTTTTTCCAGGTCTGAAACGTAGGATTTTATGCCTTGAAGCTTGCTCAGGTTTTCAGTCCAGACCGAGCGCTACAAGCTATACTGCATCGTCGCTTCTATCGTATCTCTCAGGTCTTCTAAAGCCTGCTGTGTGTATGAATATCATGAAAACAATTGCCTTGGTACATACCTGCTTCAGTATTTTTTACTGCCTGAAGGTTTTTCCGAGTCTAACTGCTACGGCAGCGCTACCCGCTGTAAATAAGCAGGCGGCGTAAGTGTTAATTCATCAGAGGTTATTTATTATGAGACTGCACAACTACAAAACATTTTTCTATTGTTTGTTATTGCTAATTTTATCTGCTCAAAGCTTTGCCGAAGAAAATACGCAGGGCAACGCTTTCGAAAATCTTGTTTACTTTCAACCCCGGATTTACATTGCAGAAAAGGCTCAACCTTGTATTGGGGTGCGGGTTTCAAAAAAGCATATTTTTACCTCGCCATCCTGCGCCAAGCAAATACTCGCGCTATTCATGCAAGCCGTTGACATAAATGTACTGAGTCCCGGTAGCGTGAAGCTTGGCCATATTCAAACTTCACATAATCGGTCGGCTACAGCAGGTCTCCTGTCTATAGATCTTTATGCTGATAACTTGCCCTATCAACCGCCTGTATTGAGTACCGTTAATGTTACAAATGGAATTGAGCTAACGGCTTATTACATGCAACAAGGCGATGAAGAGATGAATGTTACAAAGCATTATTTTATCTTTGATAGCCAGCAAAATTCCGGAGTGCAAACAATGATCAAGCTGCCATCGGATATCAGTATCCCTGATGGGGCTCCGGTTAGACTAAGAAACCAGCTGTTCTGCGTAGTGGTAAGCGATACTTGCATCAGGTCATCCTACTTATTAAACGCTTCTGCAAAAGACTATGACCCCGGATGTCCAAGGGCTAACGATACTTATTATTTTCATTGCCGAGAAAGGGGGATGTACAATTGTAGTGAAGTTATATCACCAGAAGGTGTTGCAGGTCTTGATGTAAATGGGTCATGCGTTAACCCCAAGTCAAAAGAGCAGTGTACATTCAACTCTTCGTACGCTTTTAATTCTGATGAAATGGATTATGAGAGGAAGGGTGATTTTATTACATGCAAATCTTGTTCAGCCCAGTATACGTGGTCTAATTCGTCGTTGACCGGCAGCAAATCTGTGATTTGCAGACCCAAAGGCTGTATGCCAGGTTGTAAAGGTAAACCTGATCCAAAGCATTCTGGCAAAAAAACTGCTGACTCCATCGGAGAAGGAATAGCTGGAGAAGTTGCAGCGTTTGTTTTAATTGGTGTGATTGCTTCTGTGGGCTACCTGATTTACAAACTCTACCACAGGGCAAATTATCAGAGTTTGTAGTTCGGCGGCAGGTGCCCAGCTGATGACCCTGCCATGTTATTAAAGGCGGTTCTGTTCGCCTATTCCACAGCATAACTTCCAGTCCCCGGATTGCCAGGGCTTGTCAGGAAAACGTGATATTCATGGCGCTGTTTGCTGACGAGCGTTGCTGTAACCGGCTCTCATCTTCATTCGCGTAAGACCTTCAACGAGCTTGGGGGGCTTACGCGAATTAAGGATGAAGATGCCAAGAATCTGTTGCTCGAAGTTCACAGAACCAACCAGGGGCTACCAATGAGAATAATAGGGCAGGGTGATTGTTTTCTTCTTTTTAGCCGAGGTGAGCCTGACGCCGCTGCGGTGGTTGGTATCAACAAGTGTGAACATGGCCAGGAGTATTGGGTAAATACAGAGGAGCACAAATTCTTCTGGCATCAAACTTACTTTGATGTCATCGAACCTGCTGACACATTCATAGTAAACAGCCAATGGCGTAGGCTATACATACCGGGGCGCAGGGCTAAAATGTGGATGCTGCGGTGATGATCTGACACGATAAGAACTTTTGGCTGGCGCATTGCTGAAGTGCGTTGTTGAAGGTACAACCAGACGAAAAAAAACGCCAATCTTGCGATTGACGTTTCCAGAGAAGCTTCGAAATGGCGTCAGCCTGTTGTTGGCCTTCCTTGCATGCATCTTGCAAGCAAGTCCTTTGCTCCCCCTTTGTCCATTGGTTGTAGTTTCTCAAACCTGTCCGGTTTTCATCATCTGTGGTTATACCTGAATTTCTACGGCCAACCTGGTTCGATCCGGCTAATTTATGCTGAAAGTGGTCAGGTGCCTTCACCAGTTGCATTAAAAAGAGTATGAAAGTACCTGGGACAGGTCTGTTGAATGCTTGCTTCTGTCATATCTCTGCGTGATTTACCTGCGGTGTGGGGAATTGCCTGCTCATCAGCAGCTTTGCTTGCTACTTTTTTGACACCCTCCTGAGCACTTGAGTTCTGGAAGATAGCAAAGAAGTCCATCCAGAATCGTGCCGTCACGGAGCTTTTTCAGGAATGATCTGCCCGCCCTTTTCTATTCACCCCTTAACTCTGTGACATAAGACAGAATTTTACTGCGCAACCAGCAGTTGGTTTTGCTATTCCGGACCCGGCTATGGGCTAGCAATTTGTAGTTAATGGGCAAAGAACGAAACGGTATTTTCATGATCTGTAAACCAAATTGTTGAGAAAACATCTTTGCCAGACTGCTGCTCATAGTGCCAATACTTTCACTACTGGCTACCAGAGCCATTAACGCAAGCAGGGAGTCGCACTCAGCCATAACCTTCCTTGGTTGCAGGGGCTCTTGCGTAAAAGAGTCTGCCAAAAATGTATTTTCACGCCTTAGTTTCAACGTTATATGTTTTTCCTGATAAAACTGCTCAGCTGTAACGCTTCCCTGGATTCTGGGGTGGGATTGGCTGGCAATCAGGCAGATCTGGTCAGTAAACAAAGGCTGGGAAAAATAAGATAAGGTGGAGACATGAGCAAAATCTATTGCTAAATCCGCTTGCCGTAAATTGAGCTTATCAAGTAACTCTTCCTCAGTGGTCGGTGTTGGGAAAAGCACTATTTCCCGGTTTTCCAATGTTGAGTCAGCTTCAATCTTGGGGAGCAGTATCAGCATTACGGGCTCTGGGGTATACACGATGAACCGGCGCTTTCCATGATGGCTGAGTCCCTGCATATCAATGAGAGTATTGTTTATAGTTTCCAGGGCGGGCTCAATCTGGCGGGCTATTTCGTGGGCAAAATCCGTTGGCGCAATGCCTCGGCCATCACGAACAAACAGGGTATCTCCCAATTGGTTTTGCATTCTCTTTAATGCGCCACTGACGCCGGGCTGGGTTAGCTCCATAACCTCAGCCGCCACTGTGATTGATTGATAGCGATAGACCGCCAGAAAAACTCGCAGGAGATTAAGGTCGAACTTTGATGCTTTCATCAATATATAACCAGCAGTGATGATTAAACTAAAAAATCGTAAATTTATCATTATGAATTTAGCCATTAAAGTGATCGAGTCTTCAGTTCAACTGTGAATAAGGACCACTATGAAACCGACACAGACTCTATCAGCTATTACCCTTGCTATTCTTGCGTCGTTTAATGCAAGTGCTGAATATACCAGCCTTGAGGACTATCAGGGCAAACCTGCCACTGCCCATACTGAACAGGCAAACCAGAATCTGGCAAAAAACCTGCCATGGAAAGATGTATCCGCTTTTGAACGTACCCGCAAAGGGCTGATCACAGAATTTGGCAATCATGCTGCGGGAGAGCTGAAAAATCGTTTTCAGTACATGACGGATATGTCGATTGACGAAATACCTGCCACGGTGAATCCGTCTATCTGGCGTCAGGGTATGCTGAATTATACGGCGGGTGGCTTGTATCAGGTGACGGATGGTGTCTATCAGATTCGCGGGGCTGATCTATCCAATATGACCATTTATCGATCCAAAAACGGCTATGTCATTCATGATCCGTTGTTGTCCCGGGAAGCGGCTGCAGCTGCCTGGGATTTTGCCAAAACACACCTGCCTGAAATCAATGGTGAGCATAAAATTACCGGGATGATTTACTCCCATATGCATGCTGATCACTTTGGTGGTTCCAGGGGTGTCTATGAGTCCGGCAACTTCGCCGAAGGCGCGCAAATCTACGCGCCAAAAGATTTCATCAAAGAGCTGGCTGACGAAAACGTCATCGCCGGTACTGCTATGGGCCGCCGGGCAAACTATCAGTATGGAACAACGTTAACCAATAGTACCAAAGGCATCGTTGACAATGCTCTGGGGTTGGGTACGTCAAGGGGCGAGGTCACTCTTGTGGCGCCTACGACAGAAATTACGTCACGTGAAAAAGTGATTAATATTGATGGCCTGGAGTTTCATGCCATAAATATGCCGGGCGCTGAAGCACCTGCGGAAATGGTGCTCTATGTTCCGCAATACCGCTCACTCAATACCGCTGAGCTCACTTATGACGGCATGCATAACATCTACACTTTCCGGGGAGCAAAAGTTCGTGATGCTCTGGTCTGGACCAAGTATCTGACTGAACTGAAAATGCGTTTTGTGGATTCCGGAATGGTTGACAGTATTCACGCTGCACACTCTGCACCAGTCTGGAATGATCCCGCCACTGAAAACAACGAAATTGCCGAGTATATGACCCTGCAGCGGGATAACTATGGCTTTATTCACAATCAGGCCATGCGCCTGGCCAACCATGGCACCACTATTAACGACGTAGGTCGTGAAATTGAGAAGCTGGTGCCAGAGGTTCAAAAGCAGACCTGGCACACCAATGGCTACCACGGTTCATACAGTCACAACGCTCGCGCGGTGGTCAATTTATATCTTGGTTATCACGATATGAACCCGGTAAACACCAACCCGCTTGAAACCAGAGACAAGTCCTGTGTTTATGTGGATGCAGCGGGTGCAGAGGCACTTTATAGCGCAGGAGTTTCACACTTCAATAACGGGCAATATCAAGAAGCATCCCAGCTGTTCAACGATCTGGTGCAATGTCACCCGGATAATCTGGATTATCGCTATGCACTGGCTGACAGCTTTGAGCAACAGGGTTATCAGTCAGAAACCATGGCGTGGCGCAACTCCTACCTGCAAGGTGCAGTGGAGTTAAGAACCGGAGAGATCAAACCATCCATTAAGCTGGCCTCTGCCGATGTTATTGCTAATACGCCAACAGGCATGTTTCTTGACTTTCTGGCGGTTCGCCTCAATGCCGAAAAAGCGGAGCAGGCGGGTTTAGACTTTAGTTTTGGCCTTTATCACCCGGACTTGGAGCAGCGCTTTTTTGGTGAAGTTTCAAACGCCAATATGAGTAATATAGAAGTGGAAACACTGCCGGAGACTGATGTTGAACTGGTCATTCAAAAAACTGACCTGACAAAAATGGCGCTGGGTCAAACTTCCCTGACAACCCTCCTGAAGTCAGGTGATGCTGAGATCAAAGGCAACGCAGAGCTGATAGAAAAGCTGTCAGCAACTCTGGATGACTTTGACGGAATGTTTGAGATCATTCCAATGCCTGCCAGCTAATGACTTTCTTTGAATGATTTTTTGGTTGGGATGAACGACAGTAGTCATCTCAACCTTTTTTTCTATTTACAAACTTTATCCGGATCTTTTAGTGAAAAAAATTCCTCCACACGCATTTGCAGGCGCCATTGACTATGACATGTGACTGTCGTGGCAGAAGAGCTGCAGGATATGTCTGATCCTCTGGCGGTCCAGACACAGGTTGGTGCTGGCATCGCAGAGTCCGATATCTGGATCTAATGGATTACAAAGCGGCTGTAGGTGCTATAAGACTTTCAGCTTTGGATGAGTTATCAGCCTTGTCACATGCGCATAAGCCGGAGTTATGTGGGGCGGCCCGCCGTTGACAATCATCATCAGGGGCTGC
Organism: Endozoicomonas sp. ALC020; assembly: GCF_049275935.1. Lineage (NCBI taxonomy): Bacteria > Pseudomonadati > Pseudomonadota > Gammaproteobacteria > Oceanospirillales > Endozoicomonadaceae > Endozoicomonas > Endozoicomonas sp. ALC020. The sequence continues at coordinate 5,705,813 of NZ_CP184830.1, read as the reverse complement.
GAATTGGCTCAGGATTACTAAAGAACGTCATGCTGCGTAAATGCCAAACACATTGCTGACTTATTTCCTCAATGATCGCTGGCGCAGTCTGGTTTGGCCTTGCTGAAGTGTTTACATGGAACGGAATAAGCGACTTTTGGAACACATATCGCTTTGGTGATTGACCCGGTTATGGCTATTGCTCCGTCACGACAAGAGAACATTCCGGTAGTTGATATGTAGCGTCTGATCATTTACGAGCGACCTGATACCGGGTACTGCGACCACCACCCGGCAATTTCTCAACACATCCTTTATTCAATAAATAAGACAAATGTCGGGTAGCTGTAGCCTTGCTGACTTCTGCCACCTTCTGGTATTGCGATGCACTGATCCCGGATTCAAACCCTTTCTCCCCGCCGTCGAGTAGCCGGTTAAGTACTTTGATCTGCTCATCGGAAAGCCCCGTATCGTGAAATGCCTGCCAGAACCGCGTTTTGTGTAGTGTACGATCAATCTTTCTCAACGAGGCTTTGATCGTTTCATCGAGCATTTGTAAAAACCAGAGCAGCCAGTGGGTGATGTCCACCTTCCCACGCTGGGATTGTTCCAGGATCTGATAATACGCTTTGCGATTATCCAGAATCGCGCTGGACACAGCGTAGAGCCGGATGCTTTGGGCATCGGCTTGTGCCAGGGCCAGGTCGGTAATAGCCCGGGTTAATCGCCCATTACCATCATCAAAAGGATGCAGTGTCACAAACCAGAAATGACTGATGGCAGCACGAAGCAGGGGATCACACTTTGGATCGTTTCTGCTCTGGTTAAACCAGACAAAGAATCGCTCCAGCTCTGAGGTCAATACACTTCTTGGCGGTGCTTCAAAATGAACGGTGGGCCGATCAATACGTCCGGACACCACCGGCATGGGTTCATCGCTCCTTAACTGACCTGCCTGAACCTTGTGAAAGGTAAACTCTGTATTGGGAAACAGCCAGCGGTGCCATTGGAAAAGACGATCCAGACTCAGAGGGTCATCCAGGTTAGTGATTGCATCCAGCATCATTTCTGCCAACCCTTCGGTTCGCTCGGAAGTCGGGTAGGCAGTGTCATCAGTACCTTTGAGATTCAGGCGTTTCGCCAGTGATGACCGGACAGACTGGGCATTAAGGCGTTCACCTTCGATGGCAGAAGAGGTGATGATGTTTTCCAGCAGGGTGTCCAGTGCAGAGGCTTCTGCTTTATCACTCTGGGTAGCGCTGGCTTTTCCTAACAGGACTCCCAGGCTGAAGCGAACTTCTCTGAGTAGAGGTAATACAGCCTCTTCTTGCCAGCAAAACTGGGGCCAGTCTTTGTTTTGCCAGATCCACAGCGTTGGTGAATAATCGGTCATTTACGGGTTTACCCAAGATAGTGAGCCGGTTGTGAATCTTAATCGACTCAAATTATGAGCTAAATAGTAGTATTAATTGGCTCAAACAACAAGATTACAGGGTCAATCAAAACTACTGAACACAACATCAGTCACAACTAATTCCGTAAATCTGCAAAAACGGATTGTTCGGATATACTAAAAGATCCCGTCAGAAACTATGGGAATATCGATTATTAACTCAGAATAAAGTCCGGGAATCATTTAAATGCGAGCATCACAATCAAATCCTTTAGTCATTGATAGCGTTTCTATTCCCGGAGGTGGAATTCTGGGCATGGCCGTTGCACCCGGTAAGAAGGGGCAGTCAATGTTTGGAGAGGACTGGAACCGGGATCTGGCTACAGACATTACCACTATAAAAAAATGGGGCGCAGTGCTGGTGATCTCTCTGATTGAAGAACATGAGTTCCACATGCTGGGTATCGGTGAGCTTGAAGATGAGGTTAACAAAGCAGGTATGCAGTGGCTGCATTTGCCGATAAAAGATTTCTCCATTCCTGATGCCCGATTTGAACAGCATTGGCAGCAGTCTGTTAATACGATTTATCGTTGCCTGGACCAGGGGAAGAAAGTATTGGTTCATTGTCGTGGAGGGCTTGGGCGCACCGGACTGTTGGTTGCCAGACTGCTAATGGCCTATGGTGCATCATCTGATGAGGCTATTTCAAATGTACGAAAAGCCAGGATCGGAGCCATAGAAACCAGGGAACAGGAAGATTACGTGCGGTCTATGCCCTCGGGCAATCACCCTGTCAACACTAAAGCAAAAAAAGTTTAACAAGCCGCACAAGAAAACACTGTTTTATTCAATGCTTTCTGATGCAGCCTGATATCGCTGCGACCACGATGTTTATCTTTACGGTTATAAGTACTCAACCATACGAAATCATATTTTCTGACTTATTGTTCAGGCACTCGCGGCAACTGCTCCTGCGTTGCTCTAGCTCCTGCATCCATGCAGTCGTGATGCGTTGCAACTCTGGTCACATAGCTTGCTATGTTCCCGTCGTTGCGCCTTGCAGAGCACCTGCCCAATAAGCCAGAAATATTCGATTCCGTACGGCTGAGTACTTAGCGGTTTTTCAGCTCTTCCCGACGTTGGCGAAACATAGGGCCTTGCATCAGTTTCAGCACCGCCAAAGGCGAGTGCTTACGAGCGTTTTTTTGCTTTTTCATTGTTCGGTCTCCTGAATGTTGTTGGTATCTTTCCATTCCGGCCTTGAATGTTGCCTTCATCCTGGTAATACACGTTGCGCACTGCAAACCTGGATTCATGGTTTCAGGTTTCAATCACTCGGTAACTCCAGACCATTGCTACTTCTCTTTTTTCCTAGTGCAGCCAAGCCTTGATATCCATACAGGCCACTCGTTCCGATACTCTGAGGTCGTCATTCCCGCGAAGGCGGGAATCCAGCGCCAACAGCGGGTCTCTGCCTTCTCGCGGATGAAAAGGCCAGGGGGACACCGGGCAGTATGGTTCTGGTGATGAGTCTGTGTGGATTCCCGCCTTCGCGGGAATGACGGGAGTGAGGCCGGAAATGACGGGAGGGGAACGGGTTTTGCGACACCCTCTGTTGCGTGGGAACGAGGGGTGTATGGATATCAGAGCTTAGCTGCACTAGCCTTTCACATTAACGATCTGTCGCAGTGTGCACACGACCTCAACCAGATCGTTCTGCAGGCTCATGACCTTATCGATATTTTTGTAAGCGGCGGGAATTTCATCCAGTACGCCTTTGTCCTTTCTGCACTCTATGCCCTGTGTCTGATCTTCAAGATCACGAACAGAGAAGGTTTTTTTGGCAGCGGTACGGGACATGCTCCGTCCAGCTCCGTGAGCGCAGCTGCAAAATGCTTCGGGATTGCCTCTGCCACGGATAATGTAAGACCTGGCTCCCATAGAGCCGGGTATAATGCCCAGTTCGTTGTTTCTGGCCCGGATGGCTCCTTTACGAGTTACCCAGACTTGCTGGCCATCATGCAGCTCCTGCTCAACAAAGTTGTGGTGGCAGTTAATAGCTTCATTGATGACGGTGAACGGTTTCAGATGCTGGTGCAATACGTTGAGAATACTGTTCATCATGTGTTCCCGGTTCAGCAGGGCGTAGTTTTGTGCCCATGCCACGGCTTCAACGTAATCATCAAAGTGGTCCGAGCCTTCCTTCAGGTAGCCGAGGTCTCTGTCGGGCAGATGAATCTGCTGCCTTTCCATGTCTTTTCGAGCCAGATGAATAAAGTACTGACCTATCTGGTTACCGATACCCCGGCTTCCGGAATGCAACATTACCCATACGTTGTCGTGTTCATCCAGGCACAGTTCAATAAAGTGATTGCCAGAACCCAGACTGCCCATCTGACGAACAAACTTGTCCCGATTGCCTCTACGAACAATATCCGGATGCTTTTCCAGAATACGTTGCAAGCCATGAGCAACAGATGAATCTCCGGCTATTTGCGCTTCTTTATGCTGTCCGCCGGCTCCAAGGGGAATAGCCTTTTCAATATCATGCCGGATGGCCAGAAGGTTGTCCGGCAGATCAGAGGCTTTCAGTGATAACTGAACCGCATTCATGCCACAGCCTATATCGACGCCAACTGCGGCAGGAATAATGGCTTCTGTGGTAGCAATAACCGATCCTATTGTTGCACCTTTGCCCAGATGGATATCAGGCATGCCAGCCACATGTTTGTGAATAAAGGGCAGGCTGGCGACTTTACGCATCTGTTCAAGTGCCTGTGGGCTGACCTCATCCGTCCAAATCTTAACTGGCTTTTGGCTATCGGTACCCTCTAGCAAAGTAATCACTGGCATGATGTTGCACCTCTCTTATTTTTTTCAGCGGTATGGTCCAAAATTTTATGGAGCAGGTGATTGATGGTCTCAAATGATCCCACAGTCGTTTGCTGGCTGCCCTTGAAGGCTTCCAGCGCAGAGAGTTGTGACTCCATGAATTCATTCAGTCCCAGCATAGCCTGAATGGTTTTCGTCTCGCTACTCCCCAGGCGCAGCTCCCGGATTCAATGGCATAGTGAATAATGACGTTGTGGTCTTTAATACGTTCTAAAATCTCATCTCTCATATTGCGCTCCCTGAAAGTTGATGGCTTGCTCATTGATTGTTTCAGATGTACTGAATGGTTAGACCAAATGCCGTGCCAATAAGTTCATTATGAGCTGAAAAAAAATAAGGCACTGATATGTAGAGGTTTAATTTTAAGCTATCCTCAAGTTCTCCAGTGTTTCTGTGACGACAGGACAGGTTACCTTCCCTTTGACGTTTATCTTCCCGTACCTGTTCTTCATTTTTTGCCAGCGCTGAACCCTGTGTATCGACAGGTTGAGCCTGGCGTGGGCCTTCACAGTACAAGTTCCCTTTGCCTTGTTTGTCAGAACTAACAGAGCCGATGGATTCTTACCATCAACGGGCACGAGTATACCTTGCACTTTTGTCTGTTTGCGTCAAGTATACAGAGCTGCATCAGTAATGCCGGTTTCTCTTTTTTAAGCTGAGCCACGAAAACATTACTGGCTAGGAGCCTGACCGAGAATAGTCTGCCCTATGCGGCAACTGCTCCTGCGTTGCTCTAGCTCCTGCATCCATGCAGTCGTCGGCAACTGCTCCTGCGTTGCTCTAGCTCCTGCATCCATGCAGTCGTCGGCAACTGCTCCTGCGTTGCTCTAGCTCCTGCATCCATGCAGTCGTCGGCAACTGCTCCTGCGTTGCTCTAGCTCCTGCATCCATGCAGTCGTCGGCAACTGCTCCTGCGTTGCTCTAGCTCCTGCATCCATGCAGTCGTCGGCAACTGCTCCTGCGTTGCTCTAGCTCCTGCATCCATGCAGTCGTGCGACGGCAGCAAATTGGTCTGAAAATCCGCTTTTGTTCGTCAAATAGCTCGCTATTCTCCTCACAAAACCGAATTTTCATCCTCAATTTTCTGCCGTCCTCGCTACGGGGTCGCCTAGTCGGGCGCTATTCTCGGTCAGGCTCCTGGCAGCCTGTCGGACTTAAGACTGTCCTACTGCGGTTGCAATAAATTGGTCTAAAAATCTCTGTTTCTTCGTCAAATAGCTCGCTATTCTCCTCAGAAACAGAGATTTTTATCCTCAATTTCTTGCAATCCTCGCTACGGACGCTTAAGTCCGACAGGCTGCTAGCATCACCTTCTGGAAAATGGGTTCTTCCATTTTTTGCAGCAGCGAGCCAAAACAGTCTCTTTTTATCTGCTCTCACTTATTGAAAGTCATGTATCAAAAGAGGCGATATCTATCCTGACGTAGGGGTTACCTATATGTCATTTATTTATGAAGCCAAAATATTATTCTACCGCTTTAGAGTATTAGTTACGCTAACATTCATATTTTTAGATGTATGTCCCAGCTCTATGGCGGGGTCAGATCTGATGCCTCCCCCACCCACGATATCCTCATCAGGAGGAGCAAGCGGCGGTGATGATCGTGACCCATGTCACTGGCAGAAACGCTGGGTGAAAATTGGTCAACAAACATTTTATGTGCATGCCGAAGATGAAGAACTCCTTCAGCAGCTTTCACAACAACTTGAGCAGATGCGAAATGCTGGGATGCTTATCCCCTATAGCATCAATCGGGGAGCCAATCTCTTTCCAGGTGAATGGATACCGCAAGCAATAAGAAGACTGATGGTACGCTATCCAAATGGAGTGACTATTTTTTCAGCCAGTGTCTGTTTTGCCGGAATGATAGCTTATTGCAGATATAATGGAATCAGTGGCACGTTAAGTCCAATACTGCAAGGTGCCGGCTCGGCCACTTTTGCACACATGATGTTTTTTGTAAATCTATGCCCTTCTTACTTACAGCGACCATTAATAGTTGGTTCTATAGGTGCGTCTGTCACTAATACGATTTGTAGAAATGCCATTGCTCATCATCGTTCACTATTAAATGCACGCAGGACTACAGTTATAAATCCTCAAGTTATTTTTCTGGAGCTACGGGAAGGCCAAATTCAAATGTTGAATGCTGATCAAGATGTAATTGTGCAAGCACAAGCAATAAGACCGGATGATGAACACAATATTGATGATAGATTACTTACTCATACCCGAACTTTAATAAGAACATCGCTAAACTATTTTTGGCAAACATATCATTGGCTTATGCACCTTTATTTCCGTTATCGATAATTGATGTTTCAAGGAACATAACCGCCTGCTTCAGCCGAGCGCTGGCAGGCGACTAAAAGTCATACACGACCACCAATGTGTAACTTACGGGAAAATTCTACCTATACCACGACTGGATCAATGGATACGCCAGCATATCCAGACGGACGCTCAAGTCCGACAGCCTCCTGGAGACCTTCGAAAACCCGATTTATGTCGCGTTTATAGACTACCTTTTTGAATTTATAGTATGAAAGGTTGAGGTGAGGTCGTTATGCACTATTTTGGGCTGGTTTTTCTAATTGTCTACTCCAGTTGCATTTTTGCATTAGATAGACAAAAGCGATACACAGAACCCACTCAAGTTGTTGCACCTGGCTTGCTACCTTGGGTTGTTAAAATGACAAATACCGGTGGCACTTTTACTGGAGTATTGATATCAGACAGACATATAGTAACGGTTGCTCATGCGTTAGATTCTTTTCCGGATGCTGACTGCCTTAAGGCTCATTTTAAAAATGCTTTGACTCCATTTTCGGTTAAAGCAAGCAGATATATATTGTACTCGAAATTTGATTCTTCACGAATTATTTATAATTATGACTTTGCGATAGTTGAGCTAGATCAAAAAATTTTTCTGGATGAGAAAGGTATAAAGCTACCCTTAATCGATAATAAAACATATTTAATAAATGATTTATATAAAATCAATCCCATTTACGCTGCTGCTTATTCAGATCACGATGCCTTGAAGAAAGTGATTCTTACATGGTTATCAGTTAAGAATTCAGTTTATGAGTTAAATTATGCTGGTTATGCAGAAAATGGCAATTCCGGAGGCCCCCTATTCTACAGCATGAACGGTACTGCATATTTATTAGGATTACTTGACGCAAGCGCTGGCGTGGCTGGTGGCGTAATTATCTTCGAAACCCTATCAAAATATCTTGATTTTATCGTAGATAATACCAGTTTAGAAAAGTCTCAAAAAGATAATTGGAAGGATGTTATTTGTATTTTTGACATTACTGTTGGCATTGGAGCTGGTGTTGTTGGCACTCTTCTTGGAATAACAGCCATTCTATATGTAAGTAGAAAGCTCAAAGAAACCCGCATGACAGGAGAAACAATATAATTGGGATAGGGCAGAGTCTCACAACTCTGCATCTCACTGACCAGGATCAATGCAGATCACCCAGGGATTATGGGAAAGAAAAGGCGTGTTAAACCGCTTTCAATAAATGCACACCGTCGGGCAATTATTATGTTCATGTTCACCTTCTTACGGGTATAGGGGATGCCTGCAAACAGGGCAGTGTTTTAACCTGTTTTGAACCATCGCAAGGCCGCACTCCCCGTGGACCTGGTGGGAGCAGGGAAGGACAAAACGGCTGCCGGGGACCTCTTCCAGACAGATGCAGCAGGTTTCGCGCCCTGAGATTTGCCGGCATTTGTGCGTGCTTTGTAAATTTATATCAAGGCAAAGGTTGCAAACATCACAGTGAAAAAGTTTATCCTTGCTCCTATGGCAAGCATCACATTTATCGCAGTGGAACATGGATCTTTCGCTAGAGGTAAAGAGTTTGCAACGTGCACAGAAATATTCCGACATTTGCTGGTGGCAGCCAGGGCATTTCTGGGAGTTTTCTGTAATGTCCCCCTCATATTTGCAGAGAGAACATTGAAACTGTTTTGCATCAAACGGCAGTTTATTCGTAACCTCGCATAGATCACTTTCGTTATGACATCTATGGCAGGGGAAATAGAATCTGCAGCAGTCAAATTTCAGAAGGCAGAGTCTGTAGTAATGAAAACAGAGCGACATTGGTTTTTTTTGTACAGATGTCATTGACTGTGCCTTCGACGGGCTGGTCGTTGAAATCGGTTGCTGCTCTCCATGGGGCATATCGTCTACTGATGGTAACTCTGAATGCTCATTGGATGAGTTTGTCGCCTCATACGAAGGGGTTGCAAGCTCATTGTGAGTGCCCGACTGCTGGTAAGAACCACTATGCCCGGCACCATTGCTTCCCATCGGCGGGCTGGCGGCTGTCATAGGTTCTTGCGCCCAATGGGGCATAGCGTTTAATGATTCTCGTAGCTCTCTGAGCACATACTGCGCCTTTTCAAGTTGTTTACTAAAGCATTCGTTTTCAGCCTGCAGGTAGCTCACGCAGCTCCGTAATCCCTGGTTATCTGTATTTAACGCTTGATTCTGCCTTCTTAACCCTTCAGCCTCCATTCTTAACTCTCGATTCTCTTTGCTTAGCCCTTTAACTTTTTCAGTTAACTCTTCAATCTGTTGTCTTTTATTTTCTTGTTTTTCCTGAGCTCCTCTTTTCAGCTCAACTTCGATTCTTAGCCTGCTGTACTCATTTAAAACAGTTTCCAGCTTTTCTAAACCACAATTGATAGTTTGAAATTCTTGATTGTTGGGGCTGTCGCCTGCATTAGATGGATTTCCCGGAGTAATCGCTGGGGTATCTGAAAGTAGTCCGTGGGTATACTTCATCGGTGCAGGCAGGGATGGTTGGGAATAAGGTTGCCGAGTGAGAAGGGAGTTGTCGACAAAGCCAGAGGCTATTGTTCTGTTAGAAGTGCTGTCTCTACTAATGATTGCAGCCCCTTGCAGTGGAGGCTGCTGTGGTAAAGTGTAAGTTTTTAACTGAATCAACAGTCGATTTAAGAAATGTTTTAATTCATGAAACGATGGGTGTTGAGGGAATTGTGTAACGGTATATAAAAAAGAGGTGGAAAGTGTAAATGACTGTGCGCCAATAAGAATATCTAGCCTTACTTCCGGATCTGATATTTGTCCTAACGGATAAAGAATAAGTTCAAGTGGGTTGGAACGGAGCAGGAACAATTGAACGAAGTACTCTGCAAAGCAACATTTTTCAAATTGTCCTATAGGTGGCTCTTGGCTGGATTGGTTGACTCTGTGGATTATATCCCGAACAATTTTATACAAAATGATCAGGTTCTTGTTTCCAGCTTCGGACAGAGTCCGGTCAGGTGGAATTATCGGCTGGAGTTCAGACGGAATCTTAATATCATCCAAAGTCCGTGTTTTATCACTGGTGGCTTCTATCAGCTGTTCGATAAAACGGTTGCGCGTTGAGTTTTCGTAGCAGGAACGCTGCAGCTTCAATATCGCCTCAAGGGGCGTGAGACTAATGCCCTCGGTGTTTGTGCTTTTTGTTTCCAAAACCTGCAAACGCAGAGGCATGTTCAGCTCAACCAGTATTTGCCTCAGCTTAAAAACGGCATCGGGATCGTCGCTTTCAATGATGGCTACAAGTTGCTTCGCCAGTACCTGAAGGTCTTGAGTCCTGCTGTTTTTTTCACTTTCTTTTCCATTGTCGTCTTTTCTGTTATTACCATCTCCACTGCTATCATTGTTTTCTCGCTGTGAATTGCGCTCCTGATCTTCAGGGGCACCTTTTTTTTCTTTTTGATGGTCGTTATTTTCGTTCTTTAGTGATTTATCTTGTACCTTATCCGATGACTCCCCATCCCCATTACCTGCCTTTAATACATCAGCATGATCTGTCTTCAAGGCAGTGTACTCAAGAAATAGTTTTAGACAGTCAAGCTGCCACTGAAGGCTCTCGCTGGCTGGGCAAGTAGTGGCGGCACGCTGGAAGAGGGTGTTCCAGAAATTAACATCGGTCAGTTGTTCTATATTCAGGAAGTTAAGCCAACCAACGGGTATAACGGCCTCACTGGAAGAGCCGTCGGCATTGACGCGTGTCATTTTCAGACGCGCCGGGGATCGCTGTTCCGCAAACAAGACAGAATCCTTGCCTATGGACATCAGCCAGTTGATGACGGGTTTCAGGATAACCAGGTCAATTTCGAAGAATCCCGATGGTCTTCCCCCTCCGCCTCCCGGGGGGGGAGGCGAATAGAAGAAGCCTCCATTACCGCCACCGGTAAAATCGGTGTTGCCAGCGAACCCGGCTCCTTTCAATGTGATTGTGTTATTTCGGGTTTGCCCGATTTTCAGCCCAATGTCGGGCAGGTTGTCGGGATAGAGCAGAAGGGTCAGCGGGCTAGCCTGGGTTTTGTCGTTCAGCGGTTGATCGGTGGTTACAGAAATAAGCTCTGGTCTGTCCGCCGTCGTGGATTTCAAGCGAACCAGTGCGCTATTCTCAGAGGCACCTTGTGAGAGAGGCCGGAAGACGGGTGTTTGCTTCTCATTTGGAAGCACTAGCTTATAGCAATAGTCACTCAAGTCGTTCGTGACCCATATTGCGATACTGTTCAAATCAGTTGGTACCACAGGTGCCTTAAAGCAAAGAATGCTGTTTCGGTCATTGAAGCTTTCCGAAAGCAGCAAACTCACTTGCCAATGACTCACATCCCGGGGATCTGTATCGTCGCTGATTTCAATCTGAACTCTTTGTCCATCGGGATTATGTCGGTCGATGATGGTTGAAGAATAGACTGATGGCACAACTACGATAGTTATCAGAGAAACAACAAATGCTATGAATAAACGACAAATTTGCATTCGAATCCCTCAAAAAAAGCTGTGTCAATAATATCAATTCCATTCTTTTCGCCTGATAGCAAACGGCAGGACAATCCGTTTTGACTTTCTGTTCTGGAAAAATAAAGGAACATCATTGGTTGATTTCATTATTTGTTGTAGAAACAGAGAATAGCCAAAAATTTCTGAATCGCTAAACGGTTAATTGTCTTGTGCCAGAGTGCTTTTCGCTGAATCAACTTCTTTGTCAGAAAAATACTTGTCTATCTGGCCAGTTAAGTATTTACAACGGGTTTTTCGGATGAGCTTTCTATTCAATCAGTCTTCCTTCCATAACTCAGTGATTGTTGCCTTGTGACCACCCATCGCCATGGGACCTCTGCCGGCGGTCACCACAAAGCGACTATCGTTGCTGAAGGAGGCTGGTTTTATCGGACCACCATGTCGGATGGTGACTTCATGTTTCCATGTTGCATCGCCCCTACGGCTATAGATTTTCGCCCTTCTATCTACACCAGCGGTTAACACAAAGCGGCTATCGGGGCTGAAGGTGGCTGATATCACTGGGTCATAATGGCGGATGATGGTTTCTTCTTCCCATAATCCATCATCCGTCAGGCTATAGATTTTTGCTTTACCATCTTCACTGGCGGTTATTACATAACGGCTATTGGCGCTGAAGGTGGCTGAGTTAATCATACCTTTATGGTGAATGGTGGCATCTTCTTTCCATGAGCCATCATCTTTCAGACCATAGATTTTCGCCTTTCTATCATCACTGGCGGTCACCAGATGGTGGCTATCGGCACTGAAGCTGGCTGAATTGACCGTCTTATCATGGGTAATGATGACACTTTCTTTCCATAAACCATCGCTCCACTGGCCAGTAATTTTTACCTCGTTATCCTTACCGACAGTCACAATATGGCTGCCATCAGCACTGAAGCTAGCTGATTTGACCGGAGTATTATGGCGAATGGTCATTTCTTCTTGCCATGATCCATCGTTTTTCTGAGCAAAGATTTTCGCAGTATGATCCTCACTGGCGGTCACCAGATGGAGGCTATCTGCACTGAAGATGGCTGAGTTGACAGTGTTGTCATGGACAATGATGGCTTTTTCTTTCCAGACTTGATCGGCTCGCTTGCCAGCTACTGTCACCCGATTTTTGTTTTTTATAGTTACAAAAAGCTGACCATCGGCATTAATTTCAACGACTCTCTCCCTTTGCCCATTAGATACAGTCAGTACATGGTTGCCATCGGCACTGAAGGAGGCTGATTCGATCGAACCACTATGGTGAATAGTGGCTTCTGTTTCCCAGGTTCCATCGTCCTTTTGGCCAGTAATTTTCGCCCTGTGATGCCTGCCGACAGTGACCACATGTCGTCCATCCTGACTGAAGGAGGCTGATTTGATCGGACCATAGTGGCTGATAGTGACTTCTTCTTGCCATGATCCATCCGCCTGGTAGCCATAGATTTTTGCCGTTCCATCGTCACTGGCGGTTATTACCAGGTGGCCATTGCTGCTGAAGACGGCGGAGTTGATCTTATATTTATGGATAATCTCAGCTTTTATAACCGGATGAATTATTTTTCGCAGGATACTTACATACTGTAAATCATCCGATGCCTGGCTGTTATGTCTGCAAAGTTGGACAAAATGATATAAGACTCCATGACATGCTTCTGCTTTATTCCATTCGTTCACTGCTCTGGCAGCAATATCTAATGAGTAACAACCGTCGTATTTATCCAATAGCCCATTTAAGTCTTTAAGTTTGTTCCTTAAGCTAATCAATTCTGCGCGACAAACAGGGCAGGTTTTAACTGTCCTGTTTCGCAGTCTGGTTTGCAGCCACTGATACAAACAATGCACGTGAAAAAGGTGTTTACATGGCGTTTTCATTATACTTGCCGTGTGTGACCCATAACAGACTGAACAATTCTCGTCAGTAACTTGCGCTTGTTCCAGTTTGAATGCACTGTCGCTGAAAGCACTAATGTTGATTAAAGCATTCAATGCTGTTTTTTCAGTGACATCGGAGGTTCTACCCTCACTAACAGAAGATGATACACTTCCCCGGCGAGCTCGCTTTGGTGGTGGCGAGTATGAACCTGAAATGCTGGAGTTATTATTAATTCCGTCCATGTCTGGCTCCTCCAAAGTTAGCGTTTATTTCCGGTTAGCAAAGACAGTAAACATTGATTCTGTAAATCAGAATGGGTTTTAGCATGAAAGTTCATAACATCTTGTTTAGCGCAACGGATAAAGTTTCTTTCAGTACCTACAGGGTGATGTTATCCAGTGACAGCAGACAAAAAATGATGTCTCCGCAGTTCAGTGATTTTTACCATGCCATACTCGCTGGAGGTGATCACCTGGCTGCCATCAGCGCTAAAGGTGGCCGATGAGAGCCAGTCATCATGAACAATGGTGGCTTTTTCTGACCAGGACCCATCATCTTGCTGACCAATGATTTTTGCCGTTTTATCAAGGCTGGCAGTCACCAGATGGCGGCCATCAGGGCTGAAGTTGGCTGATATGACGTGACTCTTATGGGAAAAGGTGGTTTTTACTTTCCACGAGCCATTGGCTTTTCTGCGGTAAATTTTTACTCTGTGATCGTAGCCGACAGTCACCAGATGGTGGTTATCGGTGCTGAATCTGGCGGATTTGACCCAGTGTTGAATGGTGGTATTTTTTTTCCATGATCCATCGGCCTCCTTGCCATAGATTTTCGCCTTCCGATCAGGAGTGTTGGCGATCACATTGCCAGTGTCGGCTCTGAAGATGGCTGACAAGACGTTACTAACATGGGTAATGGTATCTCTTTCTTCCCATGATCCATCGTACTTCTGGCTATGGATTGTCACCGTGTTATCAGAGGCGGTTAATACATGGCAGCCATCGATGCTGAAAATGGCATCATAGAAAAAAGTCTCATTGGGAAGGGTGGCCGTTAGCTCCCATGATCCATCGTTCTTTCGACTATGGATTTTCGCTGTATAATCCCAACTGGCGGTCAGGATATTTCGACCATTGCTGCTAAAGCTAGCTGATTTGACGATACCATTATGGTGAATGAGGGTGTTTGGCTCCCATGATTCATCACAACTCAGATCATATATCTTCGCCGTACCATCCGAACTGGCGGTGACTGCATGATGACCATCGGGGCTGAAAATCGCTGATCTGACCCGTCCTTCATGGGCAATGGTGGTATTTTTTTCCCATGTTCCATCAGGCTTATGGCCGTAGATTTTTGCCGTATTGTCTCCATTGGCGGTCACCAGATAGCGGCCATCGGCACTGAGTGCGGCCGAGTAGACTACATTGATGCTTCCCATTCGGATGAGATCGTCAATGTTGGCTTTAGTAACCAATTCAAAGGTATCACATTCAGACATCAGCTTAGCCTTGGTGAAAAATAACAGACCAGGTAAATAAACACTCGTCGACCGACGATCTGCGAGTGAATCGGCTAACGCTTTATTATTCGAAAATGACTCAAACCATGCACGGAGTTGATTCTTGTTTTTTGTACTGATGGTCATCCTTAGTTGCTGCTGATGTGCTGAAGTAAACTGGCGATACCAGGCTTTTGCCAGAGCGTTATCTTGCTTGATAACGTCGCGAAGACGGGTAGATACCTTTTGTAAACTGCGAATATCCCGAAGTTTCAAATGGCAAAAAATCATGGAAAGTGTATCTGAGGCCAAATCCTGTAATGAAAGTTTTTGCTTTTCTTTCTTGTCAGCTACTGTGATGGACCTACCCTGATGGTCAGCCGTTAGTGCCAGCGCTCTGGCTCTGGCTCGCGTCAGTGGAGGTTCAAAACCGGAATTATTGATTCCATGCATGTCTGGATCCTACAAAGTGGGTGTTTAATCTCGATCATCAGGGAGGTTTAAAAATTATTTAGTTAGTCAGAGACATTTCCAGAATGAAAGTTCATAACAGGTTGGTTAGTGAAACTGACAAAATGACTTTCGGCCCATGCAGAATAGTGTCACCCACTGACTGCAGACAATAAATGATTCCTGCGTAGTTCAGTGATTTTTACTATGCCATCCTCACTGGAGCTGATCACCTGACTGCCATCGGCATTAAAGGAGGCCGATGAGAGCCAGTCATGATGAACAATGGTGGCTTTTTCTGACCATGAGCCATCGTCCTGCTGACCAATGATTTTCGCCGTTTTGTCCCGGCTGGCAGTCACCAGATGGCGGCCATCAGGGCTGAAGGTGGCTGAAATGACGGTACTCGTATGGGAAAAGGTGGCTTTTTCTTGCCACAAGCCATTGGCTTTTCTGCCGTAAATTTTTACTTTGTAATCGTTGCCGGCAGTCACCAGATGTCGGCTGTCGGGGCTGAAGGTGATCGAGCTGACAGCTTCCCCTTGATTGAAGGCACTTTCTTCCCATGACCCATCGGCCCTCTTGCCATAGATTTTCGCCTTGCCATCCAAACCGGCAGTGGCCGCAAAGCCATTATCGGCACTGAAGGTGGCTGACATGACAAAACCATTATGGGGAATGATATCTTTTTCTTCCCATGATCCATCGTACTTCTGGCTATGGATTTTCACCGTTTTATCAGAGGTGGTTAATACATGGCAGCCATCGATGCTGAAAATGGCTGAATGCACAAAAGACCGATTGGGAAGGGT
Source organism: Endozoicomonas sp. ALC020 (assembly GCF_049275935.1). Classification (NCBI taxonomy): domain Bacteria; kingdom Pseudomonadati; phylum Pseudomonadota; class Gammaproteobacteria; order Oceanospirillales; family Endozoicomonadaceae; genus Endozoicomonas; species Endozoicomonas sp. ALC020. Next base: position 5,690,085 of record NZ_CP184830.1, on the reverse strand, counting down.
GGCCGCTAACTCCCATGATCCATCGTTCTTGCGGCTATGGATTTTCGCTGTGCCATCCCAGCTGGCGGTCAAGACATGTCGACCATTGGTGCTGAAGCTAGCTGAGTTCACGATACCATGATGGTGAATGAGGGTGTTTGGCTCCCATGATTCATCACAACTCAGACCATATATCTTCGCCACATGATCCGAACTGGCGGTGACTAAATGATGACCATTGGGACTGAAAATCGCTGATTTGACCCGTCCGTCATGGGGAATGGAGGTTTTTTTTTCCCATGTTCCATCAGGCTTGTGGTCATATATTTTTGCCGTTCGGTCGCCATTGGCGGTGACCAAATAGCGGCCATCGGCACTGAGTGCGGCCGAGTGGACTGTATTGATGCGTCTAATTCGGGTGAGATCGTCAATACTAGTGGCTGAGTTGTCTTTATAATTTTTGTCAATGATGGCTTTAGTGACTAATTCAAAGGTGTCACATTCAGACATCAGCTTTGCTCTGGTGAAAAATACCAGACCAGGTAAATAAAGACTCATCGACCGGCGATCTGCAAGTGAATCGGTTAACGCTTTATTATTCGAAAATGACTCAAACCATGCACGGAGTTGATTCTTGTTTTTTGTACTGATGGTCATTCTTAATTGATGCTGATGTGCTGAAGTAAACTGGCGATACCAGGCTTTAGCCAAAGCGTTATCCTGTTTGATAACGTCACGAAGGCGGGTAGATACCTTTTGTAAACTGCGAATATCCCGAAGTTTCAAATGGCAAAAAATCATGGAGAGTGTACCTGAGGCTAAATCTTGCAATGAAAGCTTTTGCTTTTCTTGCTTCTCAGCAACAGAGACGGACCTGCCCGCATTGTTACCCGTTAGTGCCAGTGCTCTGGTCTGGGCTCGCTTCAGTGGTGGTTCAAAACCGGAATTATTGATTCCATGCATGTCAGGATCCTGCAAAGCGGGTGTTTGTTCTTGATCACCGGCGAGGGTTAAAAATTGTTTAGTTAGTCAGAGGCATTTCCAGAATGAAAGTTCATAACAGGCTGGTTAGTAAAACTAACAAAATGACGTTCAGTGCCTGCAAGATGGTGTCACTCAGTGACAGCAGACCATGAATGATTCCTTTGCAGTTCAGTGATTTTTACTATGCCATCCGAACAAGAGGTGATCACCTGACTGCCATCAGCGCTAAAGGTGGCCGATGTGACGAAGTCATCATGGGCAATGGTGGCTTTTTCTAACCATGTCCCATCATCCTGCTGACCAATAATTTTCACAGTTTTCTCATAGTAGGCAGTAGTCAGCAGATGGCGACCTTCAGGACTGAAGGTGACTGATGAGACCGCCCTGCCATGGGAAAAGGTGGCTTTTATTTCCCAAAAGCCATCAGCTTTTCGGCCGTAGATTTTCGTGCCATCGCTGCTGCCAGTGGCTAGATGTCGGCCATCAGGACTGAAGTTAGCCGATTTGACCAGATTCCTGTGTTGAATGATTTTATTTTCTTCCCATGATCCATTGGCCTTCTTGCTGAAGATTCTCGCCTTGCAATCCTTACTGGTGGTGACCACATAGCCACCATCGGCGCTGAAGGCGGCTGACATGACAGAACTATCATGGGGAATGGCATCCTTTTCTTCCCATGATTCATCAGCCCTCTGACTATAGATTTTTGCGGTATTATCCCAACAGGTGGTTATCAGATGGCAGCCATCGTTGCTGAGGGCTGCTGATTCGAGACGAAATCCTAGGGAAAGTATGGCTGTTAATTTCCATGATCCATCGCGCTTGTGGCTATGGATCTTCACCTCTCCGTCGAGACTGCCGGTCAATACATGTCGGCCATCGGTGCTGAAGGCGGCTGAATGGATCTGATAATAATGGAGAATGATGATTTTTCGTTTCCATGATTCATCGCACCCCAGATCATATATCTCTGCCGTGCAGCCCGCACTGGTGGTGACTAAATGATGACCATTGGGACTGAAAATCGCTGATTCGACCAGTCCGCTATGGGGCAGGGAGGTTTTTTTTTCCCATGTTCCATCAGCCTTTTGGCCGTAGATTTTTGCCGTTTTGTCGCCATTGGCGGTGACCAGATAGCGGCCATCGGCACTGAGGGCCGCCGTGCTAACTCGATTGCGGTTTAATATACGAAGGTATTCAGCAATGCAGTTCGCTGAGTTGGTATCATAAGTTTTGTCAATGGTGGCTTTAGTGACTGATTCAAATGTTTCACATTGAGACATCAGTTTAGCCCTGGTGAAAAATAATACCGGTGAATAAACACTCGTCGGCTGGCGATCAGTGAGTGACTCGAGTAACGCCTGATCATTGGAAAACGGCTCAAACCATGCACGGAGTTGATTCTCGGTTTTTGTAGTGAGGGTCATCGTGAGTTGATTCTGGTGTGCTGAAGAAAACTGGCAATACCAGGCTTTTGCCAGAGTGTTATCTTCCTTGATAACGTCGCGAAGGCGGGTACATACCTTTTGTAAACTGCGAATATCCCGAAGTTTCAAATGACAAAAAATCATGGAAAGTGTATCTGAGGCTAAATCTTGCAATGAAAGTTTTTGCTTTTCTTTCTTGTCAGCTTCAGTGATGGACCTACCCTCGAGGTTACCTGTTGGTGTTAGTGATAGAGCTTGAGCTTGTTTTAGTGGTGGTTCAATAACGGAATTATTATTTATTCCATGCATGTCTGAATCCTGCAAAGTTGGTGTTTATTTTCGATCACCAGGGAACTTTAAAAATTATTCAGTCAGATAAAGTTCCAGAATGAAAGTTCATAACAAGTTGGTAAGTACAACTAACAAAATTTCTTTCGGCACACTCAAGATGGTGTTACTCACTGACAGCAGACCATGAATGATTCCTTCGCAGTTCAGTGATTTTTACGATGCCGTCCCGACTGGAGGTGACCACCTGACTGCCATCAGCGCTAAAGGTGGCCGATGAGATCCAGTGATCATGGGCGATGGTGGCTTTTTCTGACCATGTCCCATCATGCTGCTGACCAATGATTTTCACCGTTTTCCTGTAGCTGGCAGTAGTCACTATATGGAGACCATCAGGACTGAAGGTGGCCGATGTGACCAAACCAGTGTGGAGAAAGGTGGTTTTTTCTGCCCATGAGCCATTGGCTTTCAGACCGTAGATTTTTAATGTGCCATCGTCGCTGGCAGTGACTACGTGGCGGCCATCGAGGCTGAAGCTGGCCGAGTTGACTATTAGCCTGTGTTCAATGATGGTATTTTCTTCCCAGGATCCATCGGCGCTCTTGCCATAGATTTTCGCCTTGCCATCCAGACTGGCAGTGACCACATAGCTACCATCGGCGTTGAAGGTGGCTGAAATGACACCTCTATCATGGGGAATGACACCTTTTTCTTGCCATGATCCATCGCCCCTCTGGCTATGGATTTTCGCCGTCTTATCCCAACAGACGGTCACCACATGGCAGCCATCGGTGCTGAAAGTGGCTGACTCGACAAGATCATTATGGGGAAGGGTGGCCGTTAATTCCCATGATCCATTATCTTTCTGGCTATGGATTTTCGCTGTTTGATCCCAACTGGCAGTCACCAGATGTCGACCATCGGTGCTGAAGTTGGCTGATCTGATGAATCCATCATGAATAATGGTGGTTTTTGGTTCCCATGGTTCATCACACTCCAGATCATATACCTTCGCTCTGTTATGACTGGCGGTGACCAGGTAGTGACTATCGAGGCTGAAAATCGCTGATTTGACCCATCCTTCATGAGGAATGGTTGTTTTTATTTCCCATGATCCATCAGGCTTGTGGCCATATATTTTTGCCGTCTTGTCCGCATTGGCGGTAACCAGATAGCGGCCATCAGCACTGAGGGCCGCTGAGTCGACTTCATTTTCATGCACCATACGGATGCGATCATTTAATGAGGTGGCTGAGTTGGCTTTGTAAGTTTTGTCAATGGTGGCTTTGGTGACTAATTCAAAGGTTTCACATTTAGACATCAGCTCAGCCCTGGTGAAAAATAACAAAGCAGGTGAATAAACACTCATCGGCTGGCGCTCTGTGAGTGACTCGACTAACGCTCTATTATTCGTAAATGACTCAAACCAGGCACGGAGTTGATCCTTGTTTTTTGTACTGAGGGCCATCCTGAGTTGCTGCTGGTGTGCTGAAGTAAACTGGCGATACCAGGCTTTTGCCAGAGTGTTATCTTGCTTGATAACGTCGCGAAGGCGGGTAGATACCTTTTGTAAACTGCGAATATCCCGAAGTTTCAAATGGCAAAAAATCATGGAAAGTGTATCTGAGGCTAAATCCTGCAATGAAAGTTTTTGCTTTTCTTTCGTGTCAGCCAGAGTGATGGACCTGCCCGCATGGTTACCCGCTTGTGCCAGCGCTCTGGCTCGGGCTCGCGTCAGTGGTGGTTCAAAACCGGAATTATTGATTCCATGCATGTCTGGATCCTGCAAAGCGGGTGTTTATTCTCGATCACCGGGGAGGGTTAAAAATTGTTTAGTTAGTCAGAGATATTTCCGGAATGAAAGTTCATAACAGGTTGGTTAGTAAAACTAACAAAATGACTTTCAGTACCTGCAAGATAGTGTCACTCAGTGACAGCAGACCATGAATGCTTCCTTCGCAGTTCAGTGATTTTTACGATGCCGTCCCGACTGGAGGTGACCACCTGACTGCCATCAGCGCTAAAGGTGGCCGATGAGATCCAGTCATCATGGGCGATGGTGGCTTTTTCTGACCATGTCCCATCATGCTGCTGACCAATGATTTTCACCGTTTTCCTGTAGCTGGCAGTAGTCACTATGTGGAGACCATCAGGACTGAAGGTGGCCGATGTGACCAAACCAGTGTGGAGAAAGGTGGTTTTTTCTGCCCATGAGCCATTGGCTTTCAGGCCGTAGATTTTTAATGTGCCATCATCGCTGGCAGTGACTACGTGGCGGCCATCGAGGCTGAAGCTGGCCGAGTTGACTATTAGCCTGTGTTCAATGATGGTATTTTCTTCCCAGGATCCATCGGCGCTCTTGCCATAGATTTTCGCCTTGCCATCCAGACTGGCGGTGACCACATAGCTACCATCGGCGTTGAAGGTGGCTGACATGACAGCTCTATCATGGGGAATGACACCTTTTTTTTCCCATGATCCATCGCCCTTCTGGCTAAGGATTTTCGCCTTCTTATGCTGACAGACGGTCACCACATGGCAGACATCGGTGCTGAAAGTGACTGAATGGACAGAATCGTTATAGGGAAGGGTAAGGGTGGCCGTTAATTCCCATGATTCATCCTCTTTCTGGCTATGGATTTTCGTTGTGCCATCACGACTGGCGGTCACCACATGTCGACTATCGGAACTGAAAGCGGCTGATATGACGAAATTACCATGGGAAATGGTGGTGTTTGGTTCCCATGATTCATTGCACCCCCGATCATAGATTTTCGCAGTGTGATCTCCACTGGCGGTGACTACGTGGTGACTATCGGGGCTGAAAATCGCTGATTTGACACATCCTTCATGAGGAATGGTTGTTTTTATTTCCCATGATCCATCAGGCTTGTGGCCATAGATTTTTGCCGTCTTGTCTGCATTGGCGGTAACCAGATAGCGGCCATCAGCACTGAGGGCCGCTGAGTTGACTTCATTTTCATACATCATACGGATGCGATCATTTAATGAGGTGGCTGAGTTGGCTTTATAAGTTTTGTCAATGATGGCTTTGGTGACTAATTCAAAGGTTTCACATTTAGACATCAGCTCAGCCCTGGTGAAAAATAACAAAGCAGGTGAATAAACACTCATCGGCTGGCGATCTGTGAGTGACTCGACTAACGCTCTATTATTCGAAAATGACTCAAACCAGGCACGGAGTTGATCCTTGTTTTTTGTACTGAGAGCCATCCTGAGTTGCTGCTGATGTGCTGAAGTAAACTGGCGATACCAGGCTTTTGCCAGAGCGTTATCTTGCTTGATAACGTCGCGAAGGCGGGTAGATACCTTTTGTAAACTGCGAATATCCCGAAGTTTCAAATGGCAAAAAATCATGGAAAGTGTATCTGAGGCTAAATCTTGTAATGAAAGTTTTTGCTTTTCTTTCTTGTCAGCAAGAGTGATGGTCCTGCCAGCATGGTTACCCGCCACTGCCAGCACTCTGGCTCGGGCTCGCGTCAGTGGTGGTTCATAACCGGAACTATTGATTCCATGCATGTCTGGATCCTGCAAAGCTGGTGTTTATTCTCGATCATCAGGGAGGGTTAAAAATTGTTTAGTTAGTCAGAGACATTTCCGGAATGAAAGTTCATAACAGGTTGGTTAGTAAAACTAACAAAATGACTTTCAGTACCTGCAAGATAGTGTCACTCAGTGACAGCAGACCATGAATGCTTCCTTCGCAGTTCAGTGATTTTTACGATGCCGTCCCGACTGGAGGTGACCACCTGACTGCCATCAGCGTTAAAGGTGGCCGATGAGATCCAGTCATCATGGGTGATGGTGGCTTTTTCTATCCATGTCCCATCATCTTGCTGACCAATAATTTTCACAGTGTTGTCATAGCAGGCAGTAGTCAGCATATGGCGGCCCTCAGGGCTAAAGGTGGCTGATAAGGTCCAATCCCCATAGGACTCATAGGAAAAGGTGGCTTTTTTTTTCCACAAGCCGTTGGCTTTTCTGCCGTAAATTTTCACTTTGTTATCGTTGTCGGTAATCAACAGGTGGCGGCCATCGTTGCTGAACCTGGCTGATCTGACAATTCCCCAGTGTTGAATGGTGGTATTTTTTTTCCATGATCCATCGGCCTTCTGACCATAGATTTTCGCCTTCCATTCCAGACCAGTAGCAACCAAATAGTGACCCTCGGCGCTAAAGGTGGCTGACAGGACATCACCAACATGAGGAATGGCATCTTTTTCTTCCCATGATCCATCGTCCTTCTGGCTATGGATTTTCACCGTATTATCAGAGGTGGTTAACACATGGCAGCCATCGATGCTGAAAATGGCTGAAGCGCCAGCAGTTTTATGGGGCAGGGTGGCCGTTAGCTCCCATGATCCATCGTCCTTCCGGCTATGGATTTTCGCTGTGCCATTCCAACTGGTGGTCACGACATGTCGACTATTGACGCTGAAGTTGGCTGATTTGATGTCACCATTATGGGAAATGATGGTGTTTGGCTCCCATGTTTCGTCGCACCTCAGATTGTATATCGTCACCGTGCCACCCGAACTGGCAGTTACCAGATGGTGACCATCAGAGCTGAAAATCGCTGATTTGATCTCTCTGACATGGGGAATGATGGCTTTTTTTTCCCATGTTCCATCAGGCTTATGGCTGTAGATTTTTACCGTATTGTCGCCATTGGCGGTCACCAGAAAGCGGCCATCGACACTGAGTGCGGCCGAGTGGACTCTATTGTTTCGTCTAATTCGGATGGGATCGATAATGCTGTTGGATGAGTGGGTTTTATAAGTTTTGTCAAGGGTGGCTTTAGTGACTAATTCAAAGGTATCACATTCGGACATCAGCTTAGCCTTGGTGAAAAATAACAGACCAGGTGAATAAAGTCTCATCGACCGACGGTCTGTGAGAGATTCGACTAACGCTCTATTATTCGTAAATGACTCAAACCAGGCACGGAGTTGATCCTTGTTTTTTGTACTGAGGGCCATCCTGAGTTGCTGCTGGTGTGCTGAAGTAAACTGGCGATACCAGGCTTTTGCCAGAGCGTTATCTTGCTCAATAACGTCGCGAAGGTGGGTAGATACCTTTTGTAAACTGCGAATATCCCGAAGTTTCAAATGGCAAAAAATCATGGAAAGTGTATCTGAGGCTAAATCCTGCAATGAAAGTTTTTGCTTTTCTTTCGTGTCAGCCAGAGTGATGGACCTGCCCGCATGGTTACCCGCCTGTGCCAGCGCTCTGGCTCGGGCTCGCGTCAGTGGTGGTTCAAAACCGGAATTATTGATTCCATGCATGTCTGGATCCTGCAAAGCGGGTGTTTATTATCGATCACCTGGAAGATTTGAAAATTATTTAGTTAGTCAGAGACAGTTCCGGAATGAAAGTTCATACCAGGTTGGTAAGTACAGCTAACAAAATGACTTTCGTCGCGTGCCGGATGGTGTCACTCAGTGACAGCAGACCATGAATGATTCCTCCGTAGTTCAGTGATTTTTACTATGCCATCCTCGCTGGATGTGATCACCTGGCTACCGTCGGCGCTAAAGGTGGCCGATGTGAGCCAGCCTTCATGGACAATGGTGGCCTTTTCTAACCATGAGCCATCATCCTGCTGACCAATGATTTTCGCCGTATTGTCCATGCTGGCAGTCACCAGATGACGGCCATCAGGGCTGAAGGTGGCCGAGAAGACCCGACCCTTATGGAAAAAGGTGCCTTTTTCTTTCCAAAAGCCATTGGCTGTTTTACCGTAAATTTTCACTTTACAATCATTGCTGGCAGTGACTAAATGGCGGCCATCGGGGCTGAAGCTGGTCGAGTTGATAAAATCACCGTGTTGAATGATGCCGCTTTTTGCCCATGATCCGTCGGCCTTTTTCTCATAGATTACCGCTTTGCGATCCGGACTGACGATGACCACAGAGCCGCCATTGGCACTAAAGGTGGCTGAAATGATACTACCGTCATGAGGAATGGCATCTTTTTCTTCCCATGATTCAGCGTCCTTCTGGCCAATGATTTTCAACGTCTTATCCTTACCGGCGGCTACCACATAACAACCATCGGTGCTGAAATTGGCTGAATAGATAGCATTCTTATAAAAAAAGCTGGCTGATAACTTCCATGATCCCTCACCTTTCTTACTAAGGATTTTCACTTTACCATCCAGACTGGAGGTGACCAGATGTTGGCTATCGGTGCTGAAGGTGGCTGACCTGATGTACCCATTATGAACAATGGTGGTTTTTGGTTCCCATGATTGATCACATCCCAGATTATATATCTTCGCTGCACAATGACGATTGACGGTGACTAAATGGTGACTATTGGGGCTGAAAATGGCTGGTTGGAAATTGCTTTCATGGGGAAAAGAGGTTTCTAGTTCCCATGTTTTATCAGGATTTTGGCGGTAGATTTTTGCCCTATGGTCGCCATTGGTGGTTGCCAGATAGCAGCCATCGGCACTGAGGGCCGCTGATTTGACCTTGTTGAGACTTGCGTTAGCGTTGGGGTTTTGTAGGCTGATGGCTGGGTTGATTTCATGAGTTTTGTCAATGGTGGCTTTAGTGACTAATTCAAAGGTTTTACATTTAGACATCAGCTCAGTCCGGGCGAAAAATAATAGTGCAGGTAAATAAATATTCGTCGGCTGGAGATCCAGGAGTGACTCGACTAACGCCTTATTATTTGAAAACGACTCAAGCCACTCACGGCGTTGATTCTTATCTTTTGCGCTGATGGTCATCCTCAGTTGATTCTGTTGTGCTGAAGAAAACTGGCGATACCAGGCTTTTTCCAGAGCGTTATTTTCCTTGATTGTGTCGCGAAGACGAGTACATACCTTTTGTAAACTGCGAATATCCCGAAGTTTCAAATGGCAAAAAATCATGGAAAGTGTATCTGAGTCTAAATCTTGCAATGAAAGTTTTTGCTTTTCTTGCTCGTCAGCTTCAGTGATGGACCTGCCCTCGTGGTTACCCGTTGGTGTTAGCGATAGAGCTTGCACTGATGGTGGTTCAATAACGGAATTATTATTTATTTCATGCATATCTTGATCCTGTAAAGCGGGTGTTTATTCTCGATCGCCAGGGCGGTTAAAAAGTTATTTAGTTAGAGACAGTTCCAGAATGAAAGTTCAAGACGGGCTGGTCAGTGAAACTAACAAAATGACTTTTGGTGGATGCAGGATGGTGTTACTGAGATAGCGTCACTCAGTGACAGCAGACAATAAATGATTCCTTTGCAGTTCAGTGATTCTCACCGTGCCGTCCTCACTGGATGTGATTACCTTGCTGCCGTCGGCGCTAAAGTTGGCCGATGAGAGCCAGTCATCATGGACAATGGCGGCTTTTTCTGACCATGACCCATCATCCTGCTGACCAATGATTTTCGCCGTTTTGTCATAGCTGGCAGTCACCAGATGGCAGCCATCAGGGCTGAAGGTGGCTGATATGACCAGACTCCTATGGGAAAAGGTGGCTTTTTCTTCCCATAAGCCATTGGCTTTTCTGTCGTAAATTTTTACTGTGTGATCATAGCTGGCAGTCACCAGATGTCGGCCATCGGGGCTGAAGTTGGCCGACTTGACAGGTCCCCTGTGTCGAATGACGGCATTTTCTGCCCATGATCCATCAGTCTTCTTGCTGTAAATGATCGCCTTGCAATCGACAATACTGGCAGTGGCTACACAGTCACCATCGGCGCTGAAGGTGGCTGAGATGACACTGCCACCATGTTGAATGACATCTTTTACTTCCCATGATGGATTGTCCTTCTGGCGATGGATTTTCACTGTCCTATCCTGACAGGCGATTAACGCGTAGCAGCCATCGGTGTTGAAAGTGGCTGAATAGATATCACAATGATGGGAAAAGATGACTGATAACACCCATGATCCATCATCTTTTTGGCTACTGATTTTAACTGTGTTATCCAAACTGGTGGTCACGATATGTCGACCATCGTTGCTGAAGGTGGCTGATCTGATGAGATCATAATGAGTAATGGTGGCTTTTGGTTCCCATGATTCATTGCATCCCAGAGCATAAATCTTCGCTGTGCCATCACCACTGAAGCTCACTGCATGGTGACTATCGGGGCTGAAATTCGCTGATTTGACCCATCCTTCATGAGGAATGGTTGTTTTTATTTCCCATGATCCATCAGGCTTGTGGCCGTAGATTTTTGCCGTATTGTCGCCATTGGCCGTGACCAGGTAGCGGCCATCACTACTGAGGGCGGCTGAATTGACTCTATTGAGGTGTTCCAGGTGGATACGATCGACTAATTGAAGGTCTGGGTTGGGTTTATATATTTTGTCAATGGTGGCATTAGTGACTAATTCAAATCTTTCACATTTGGACATCAGCTCAGCCCTGCTGAAAAATAACAGAGCTGCTAGATAAACGCTCGTCGGCTGCCGATCTGAGAGTGACTCGAGTAACGCCTGATCATTCGAAAACGACTTAAACCAGGCTCGGAGTTGATTCTTATCTTTTCCAGCGATGGTCATCCTTAGTTGAGACTGGTGTTCTGAAGAAAACTGGCAAAACCAGGCTTTTGCCAGAGCGTTATCTTCTTTGATAGTGTCGCGAAGGCGGGTAGATACCTTTTGTAAACTGCGAATATCCCGAAGTTTCAAATGGCAAAAAATTAAGGACAGTGTCTCTGAGGGTAAATCCTGTAATGAAAGTTTTTGCTTTTCTTTCGTGTCAGCTATAGAGGTGGACCTGCCCGCGTAGTTACCCGTTAGTGCCGGGGCTTTGGTTGGAGCTGGCGTCGGTGGTGGTTCAAAACCGGAATTATTGATTCCATTCATGTCTGGATCCTGCAAAGCTGTTGTTTATTCTCGATCGTCAGGGCGGTTTAAAAATTATTTAGTGAGCAGAGACATTTCCAGAATGAAAGTTCAAAACAGGCTGGTCAGTGAAACTAACAAAATGACTTTCGGTGCATGCGCAATGGTGTTGATGAGATAGCGTCACTCAGTGACAGCAGACAATAGATGATTCCTTCGCAGTTCAGTGATTCTCACTATGCCGTCCTCACTGGATGTGATCACCTGACTGCCATCGGCGTTAAAGGTGGCCGATAAGATAGGGCCATCATGAACAATCCTGGCCTTTTCTAACCATGTGCCATCATCCTGCTGACCAATGATTTTCGCCGTCTTGTCCCTGCTCGCAGTCACCAGATGACGGCCATCTGGGCTGAAGGTGGCTGATAAGGCACAATGCTTATGGGAAAAGGTGGCTTTTTCTTCCCATAAACCATTGGCTTTTCTGCTGCAAATTTTCACTGTGCCATCCTGGCAGGCAATCACCAAGTGATGGCCATCGGGGCTGAATGTGGCTGATCTGAGAGGTTTCTCGTGTCGAATGATGGTGTTTTTTTCCCATGATACATCGGACTTCTTCTCATAGATTTTCGCAGTGTGATCCACACTGGCAGTCACCAAATAGTGGCCATTGGGACTGAAGGTGGCTGAGCAGACAAGCTCATTATGGGGAATGACATCTATTTCTTCCCACAGTTCATCGACCACCTGTTTATGGATTTTCGCAGTATTATCATAACTGGCGGTTACCACATAGCGGCCATCGGTGCTGAAACTGGCTGACCAGACAGCTCTTTTATGGCGAAGGGTAGCGGTTAATTTCCATGAACCATCGCGTTTTTGGCTATGGATTTTCGCTGTTCGGTCGCCACTGGCGGTCACTACATGTTGGCAATCGGTGCTGAAGGCAGCTGACAGGATGGGACTACCATGGGCAATGGTGGTGTTTGGTTCCCATGATTCATTGCGCACCAGATCATATATCTTGGCCCTGCCATCCAGACTGGCTGTCACTAGATGTTGGCTGTCGTTGCTGAAGGTCGCTAATTGGACCCAGAAGTCATAGGGAATGCTGGTTTCTTTGTCCCATGTTTCATCAGCCTTTTGGCCGTAGATTTTTGCCGTATGGTCTTCATTGGCGGTGACCAGGTATCGGCCATCAGCACTGAGTTTTGCTGAGTACACATCACACTTTATGTCAATGGAGGCCTTAGTGACTAATTCAAAGGTTTCACATTGAGACATCAGCTTAGCCCTGGTGAAAAATAATAAAGCAGGTGAATAAACACTCGTCAGCTGGCGATCTGTGAGTGACTTGATTAACGCCTGATCATTGGAAAACGACTCAAACCAGGCTCGGAGTTGATTTTTATCTTTGCTGGTGATGGTCATCCCCAGTTGATTCTGGTGTGGTGATGAAAACTGGCGATACCAGGCTTTTGCCAGTGTGTTATCTTCTTTGATAACTTCCCGAAGGCGGGTACATACCTTTTGTAAACTGCGAATATCCCGAAGTTTCAAATGGCAAAAAATCATGGAAAGTGTATCTGAGTCTAAATCTTGCAATGAAAGATTTTGCTTTTCTTGCTTGTCAGCTTCAGTGATGGACCTGGCCGCGTGGTGACCCGCTGATCTTAGCGATAGAGCTTGAACTTGCGTCAGTGGTTGCTCAAAACCGGAATTATTGATTCCATCCATGTCTGTATCCTGCAAAGCTGGTGTTTATTCTCGATTATGAGGGGATTTTGAAAATTATTTAGTTAGTCAGAGACAGTTCCGGGATGAAAGTTCATAACAGGTTGGTAAGTAAAACTGACAAAATGACTTTTTGTGCATGCTGAATGGTGTCACTCAGTGACAGCAGGCGATAAATAATTCCTCCGTAGTTCAGTAATTTTCACTATGCCATCTTCACTGGATGTGATCACCTGACTGGCATCGGCGCTAAAGGTGGCCGATGAGATCCAGTCATTATGGGCAATGTTGGCTTTTTCTAACCATGAGCCATCATCCTGTTGACCAATGATTTTCGCCGTTTTACAAAACACGACAGTAGTCACTAGATGGCGGCTATCAGGACTGAAGTTGGCTGACAAGAGCCAAAGCTTATGGGGAAAGGAGGCTTTTTCTTCCCATAAGCCATCGACTTTTCGGCCGTAAATTTTCACTGTGCGATCTCTGCTGGTAGTCGCCAGATGGCGGCTATCGGGGCTGAAAGTGCCCGAGTTGACAGTATCTTTGTGTTGTATAGTGGTATTTTTTATCCATGATCCATCGGACTTCTTCTCATAGATTTTCGCTTTGTAATCCATACTGGCGGTGACCAGATAGCGACCATCGGCGCTGAAGGCGGCTGACAGGACAGTCGCCTCATGGGGAAAAACCTTTTTTTCTGTCCATGATCCATCGGTCTGCTGACTATGGATTTTCGCAGTGTTATCGTAACTGGCGGTAACCACATGGCAGCCATCGGTGCTGAAACTGGCCGAATAGAGCGATTTCTCATGAGGAAGGATGGCTGTTAACTGCCAGGAACCATCGCGCTTTTGGCTATGGATTTTCGCCGTTCCGTCCATACTGGCGGTCAACACATGTTGGCTATCGGTGCTGAAGGAAGCTGATCTGATGTGATTTTCATGGGAAATGGTGGTGTTTGGTTCCCATGATTCATTGCATCCCAGGTCACATATCTTTGCCATGTCATTACTAATGACGGTGACTAAATGATGACTATCGGGGCTAAAAATCGCTGATTTGACATGGCCTTCATGAGGAATGGTGGTTTTAATTTCCCATGTTCCATCAGGGTTTTGACTGTAGATTTTTGCCGTATTGTCTCCATTGGCGGTGACCAGATAACGGCCATCGCTGCTGAGGGCGGCTGAATTGACTTTACTGAGCTGTCCCAGGCGGATGCGATTAATAATGCCGGTGGCTGAGTTGGTTTTATAAGTTTTATCAATGGTAGCTTTAGTGACTAATTCAAAGGTTTTACAGTTCGACATCAGCTCTGCCTTGGTGAAAAATAACAGAGCAGGTAAATAAACACTCGTTGGTCGGCGATTCGTAAGCGACTCGATGAACGCCTGATCATTGGAAAACGATTCAAACCAGGCACGCAGTTGATTCTTATTTTTTACAGTGATGGTCATCCTTAGTTGAGACTGATGTTGAGGAGAAAACTGGCGATACCAGGCTTTTGCGAGTGTCTTATCTTCTCTGATAACGTCGCGAAGACGGGTACAGACCTTCTGTAAACTGCGAATATCCCGAAGTTTCAAATGGCAAAAGATCAGGGACAGTGTATCTGAGGCCAAATCCTGCAATGAATGTTTTTGCTTTTCTTTCTTGTCAGCTACAGCGATGGATCTGCCTGCATGGATACCCGTTGGTGTTAGCGATAGAGCCTGCGTCAGTGGTGGTTCAATACCGGGCTTATTATTTATTCCATGCATGCCTGGTTCCTGAAAAGTTGTTATTTATCTACGATCAGCAAGGACGTTTAAAAATTATTTAGTCAGTCAGAGACAGTTTCAGAGTGAAAGTTCATAACAGGCTGGTCAGTGAAATTAACAAAATGACTTTCGGTACATTCAAAAGGGTGTCACTCAGTGACAGCAGACAATAAATGATTTCTCCGTAATTCAGTGATTTTCACTATGCCATCTTTACTGGATGTGATCACCTGACTGCCATCGGCGCTGAAGCTGGCGGATGTGATAAAGTCATCATGGACAATGTTGGCTTTTTCTAACCATGAGCCATTATCCTGCTGACCAATGATTTTTGCCGTTTTACAACGCTTGTAAATTGACACCAGGTGGCGGCCATCAGGGCTGAAGCTGGCTGACAATACTTCATCATCATGGAAAAAAATGGCTTTTACTTTCCATACACCATTGGCGTTTCGACCGTAGATATTTACTGTGCCAAAGTTGCTGCCGGTCACTAAATGGCGGCTATCGGGGCTGAAGGTGGCCGATTTGTTAACGTTGTTGTATAGAGTGAGGGTATTTTCTTTCCATGATCCATCGGGCTTCTTCTCAAAGAGTTTCGTCCTGCAATCCATACTGGCGGTGACCAAATAGCAACCATTGGGGCTGAAATTGGCTGAAATGACTTTACCACTATGGGGAATGGAATCTGTTTCTTCCCATGATCCATCCGCCTTCTGGCTATGAATTTCCACCGTTTTATTAAAAGAGGTGGTGACCACATGGCAGCCATCATCGCTGAAGTTGGCTGAGTTGTAGGCTTTCCTGAGGGTGGCCGTTAATCGCCACGATCCATCATCCTTCCGGCTAAGGATTTTCCCTGTCTCATCACAACCGGTGATCACCGCATGACGACTATCAGTGCTGAAGGTGGCTGAATTGATGAGAGCACCATGGCGAAAGGTGGTGTTTGGTTCCCATGATTCATCCCATGCCAGATCATATATCTTCGCCGCATTAAAACTTACGATTAATAGATGGTGACTATCGGGGCTGAAAATGGCTGATACAACCGGTTTGTCATGGGGAATAGTGGTTTTTATTTCCCATATTCCATCAGCCTTGAGGCCGTAGATTTTTGCCGTACGGTCTCCATTAGCTGTGACCAGATAGCGGCTATCAGCACTGAGAGCGGCTGAGTTAACCCTATTGAGCTCTGGCCTATTCAAGGGACCGGCAATGGGGGGGGATGAGTTCGCTTTATAAGTTTTGTCAATGGTGGCTCTGGTGACTAATTCATAGGTTTTACATTGAGACATCAGCTCAGCCCTGGTGAAAAATAATAGAGCGGGTGAATAAACACTCGTCGGCTCGCGCTCTGTGAGTGACTGGAGTAACGCCTGATCATCGGAAAAGGACTCAAACCAGGCTCGGAGTTGATTCTTATCTTTAATGGTGAGGGGCATTCTCAGTTGATTCTGGTGTGATGAAGAAAACTGGCGAAACCAGGCTTTTGCCAAAGCCTTGTCTTCTTTGATCAGGTCGCGAAGGCGGGTACATACCTTTTGTAAACTGCGAATATCCCGAAGTTTCAAATGGCGAAAAATCAGGGACAGTGTATCTGAGGTTAAATCCTGAAATGAATATTTTATTTCCTTGTCAGATACAGTAACGGACCTGCCCGCACTGTTATCCGTTGTTGTTAGCGATAGAGCTTGTGTTAGTGGTGATTCAGTAACGCGATTTTTATTTATTCCATTCATGACTGGCTCTTGCAAAGTTGCTTTTTATCGTTGATCAACAAGGGCAGTTAAAAAATATTCAGTCAGTTAGAGAAAATTTCAGAATGAACGTTCATAACAGGCTGATCAGTGGAACTAACAAAATGCCTTTCGGTGCATGCAGAAAGATGTCACTCAGTGACAGCAGACAATGAATGATTTCTCCGTAATTCAGTGATTTTCACTATGCCATCCATACCGGATGTGATCACCTGGCTGCCATCGGCGCTGAAGCTGGCCGATGAAATAGAGTCATCATGGAAAATGATGGCTTTTTCTAACCATGAGCCATCATCCTGCTGACCAATGATTTTCGCCGTTCCGTCCTTGCTTGCAGTCACCACATGACGGCCGTCAGGGCTGAAGGTGGCTGAAAAGACCCAATCATCATGGAAAAAAGAGGCTTTTTCTTCCCATAAGCCATCGGCTTTTCGGCCGTAAATTTTCACGGTTTGATCTCTTCTGGCCGTCACTAAATGACGGCCATCGGGGCTGAAGGTGGCGGATTTGACATATTTAGTGTGTTGAATGAAGGTATTTTCTTCCCATGATCCATCGGATTTCTTCTCATAGATTCTTGCCTTGCAATCATTCATACCGACGGTAACCACATAGCGATCATCGGCGCTGAAGGAGGCTGACAGGATAGCCTCCTCATGGGGAAAAACTTCTTTTTCTTCCCATAATCTGCCGTTCTGGCTGTAGATTTTCGCGGTTTTATCCCTGCAGGCAATTAGCAAATGGCGGCCATCGGTGCTGAAAATGGCTGAATGGATAGCATCGTAATGGGCAAGGATGGCAGTTGAATTCCATGATCCATCATCCTTCTGACTGTAGATTTTTGCTGTGTGATCCAAACTGGCGGTGACTACATGTCGACTATCGGTGCTGAAAGTGGCAGAAGAGATTGGATTATCATGGCGAATGGTGGCCTTTGGTTGCCATGTTTCATTAGATCCCAGGTCAAATACCTTCACCATGCCATAGCCATACGAACTGACGATCACCAGATGGTGACCATCGGGACTGAAAATTGCTGATACGACCTGTCTATCAAGAGGAATGGTGGTTTTAATTTCCCATGTTCCATCCGTCTTGTGGCCGTAGATTTTTGCTGTATTGTCGCCATTGGCGGTTACCAGATAGCGGCCATCAGCACTGAGGTCGGCTGAGTGGACTCTATTGTCAGCTTCCATAATCATGAGCTCGTCAGAGCTGGTGTCTGAGTTGGCTTTATAAATTTTGTCAATGGTGGCTTTTCTGACTAATTCAAAGGTTTTACATTGAGACATCAGCTTAGCCCTGGTGAAAAATAATAGAGCAGGTGAATAAACACTCGTCGGCTCGCGCTCTGTAAGTGACCGGAGTAACGCCTTATCATTGGAAAACAACTCAAACCAGGCTCGGAATTGATTCTTGTCTTTTATGGAGAGGGTCATCTTCAGTTGATTCTGGTGTGCCGAAGAAAACTGGCGATACCAGGCTTTTGCCAGAGCGCTATCTTCTTTGATCACGTCGCGAAGGCGGGTACAAACCTTTTGTAAACTGCGAATATCCCGAAGTTTCAAATGGCGAAAAATCAGGGACAGCGTATCTGAGGTTAAATCCTGAAATGAAGATTTTTTTTCCTCGTCAGATACAGTAATGGACCAGCCTGCACTGTTACCCGTTGCTGTTAGCGATAGAACTTGAGTTTGCGTTATTGGCGGTTCAATAACGGGTTTATTATCTATTCCATGCATGACGGGCTCCTGCAAAGTTGTTATTTATCTTTGATCAACAAGGACGTTTAGAAATTTTTAGTCAGTCAGAGACAGTTTTAGAATGAAAGTTCAAAACAGTTTGGTAAGTACAACTAACAAAATGATTTTTGGTGCATGCAGGATAGTGCTACTGAGATAGTGTCACTCAGTGACAACAGACAATAAATGATTCCTCCGTCATTCAGTGATTTTCACTTTTATTGCTCACTGTTGAAGGCTGCCCGATGGTTGGGCTCCATAGTCTTCAAGAAGTTTCTTGCAGTCTGTGCAGATAAGCTGCATAGCATAGTCGAGAGCTGTCCTGCCATATTTATCCTTCTCTTTGGCCAGTGAGCGGTCAGAGTCCAGCAATTTCTGGATGACCTCTGGATGGCCACAATTAGCAGCTGTGTGGAGAGCCGTTTTGCCATCGTTGTCCTTCTCTTTGGCCAGTGAGCGGTCAAAGTCCAGAAATGTCTGGATGGCCACTGTGTGGCCACGAAAAGCAGCATTGTGGAGAGCCGTTTTGCCATCGCTGTCCTTCTCTTTGGCCAGTAAGGGGCCAGTTTTCAGCAATTTGTGGATGGCCTCTGTGGGGCCTTCATAAGCAGCTTTGTGGAGAGCCGTTTCGCCAAGGATATTCTTCTCTTTGACCAGGGAGGGGTCAGAGTTCAGCAATGTCTGGATGACCTCTGTCTGGCCCTCCGAAGCAGCCAAGTGGAGAGCCGTTTCGCCATCAATCTTCTCTTTGGCCAGGGAGGGTTCAAACGCCAGCATTTTCTTGATCAATGGTGTGATGCCAGTGCGGACAGCAGAGTGCAAATCCCGAAGGCGCTTGATTCGGTCACTGTCCGGCAATACTTTGGCCTTGACGGTCCCTGTGTGACCTTGACCGGTAGCAAAGTGGGGTAATTTTGCTCCATCAGGCGATGAGCTTTTTTCTTCTGGCTTCACTTTAGGCCGAGCATCAGACACTTTCGTCATAACAATCTCAGGCAATCGGATGGTTGTTAATTGATTGGCTGAAATACTCTTGCGACAGAGAGAACACTCTTTTTTGTTTTCTACCCAACGGGTAATGCAATCTTTATGGAAGAGTTGACCGCAACAGGGAGTGGCCGCAACATTTTCGACCATTGCCTCCATACAAATTGGACACTCCATATGAGCCTCTGCGTCTGAAAACTCCTGAGTTGATGGCGATGAAGCCATTTCCGATGACGTGGGTTTTTGATTGAATATCGGCTTAAGCAGCCCCAGAACCTGTTTGAGTTTCAGGTCTTTTTCAAGATAAGAAGATACACGGGCATAATCGTATATATGCCGCCAGCTAAGTGCGCCAAAGAGATCTCTATCAAGCAGCTCATTGGCCACAGCATCTGATAAACCATGCAAAAGCCAGGAAAAAATAGTACCGGCGCTGATACCTCGATCAACCAATATATGAAAAGGCGTACAACCAGCAATATTGGCTTCTGATAGCATGGCTGGCGTAATGGTTTCAGCATTGCGTTCAAAGAATGCTGCAATCTCTTCAGGTGAGCTGTTTCTTGCTATTTCGTGTAACTGGTTTTTACCACTGGCGACAGTGACTATGGATTTTTCTGTGATGCTTTTTTCTCGCTCTTCCTTCAACCAGTCAAGTCGATGTGACCTGACTTGAAACAGCCTGGCCTGTTGAAACAGCTCGTCCCAGCTGAGTTCAGGGTTAGTCTCCAAAAGTGTTTTTAGAAGCTGGTCATGCTTATGCTCAAGGTCAGCCCGCAACCAAGACGATGCAGCTGCAGGAGAAGTATGCTGTAAAAACATCTGAGATACAGAGACACCGGCATGGTTGGTTGTTAATCCTATGAGATAATCAAAGTAAACCCTGCCCAGAAATGCTTTGGTCAGTGAGATATTACCTCTGGCAAAGAGAAGATGCAGCGGGGTATTGCCATCAATGGCTCGTTTTTTGCGTAACACCTTAGAGTCAAGGTAAATGCGACAGCCTTCAATAAGCCGTTGAATGGTAGATGGATAAGCCTGACCAAACAGTATGTGCAGTGGCGTTTCGCCATTATGGGCTTCAGCCTCCAGCATAGCACCGGTCATCAGGGAATAATTCTGGTCAATAAAATTATAAATCAGCGTGTTACTGCAACTGGCAAAAAGAATATGCAGCAGGTTTGCGCCACTGAAATTCTGCATTGCCAGATCCTGGCGAACAGGTCTGCCTGTCTGATTTTGTAATCTTTGAAACACTCCCTCCGCTGCCCGGAAGAAATTCCGGTGATAAAGAATATGAAGCGGAGTTGAACCTCGGCGGTTCTGCCGAGCCTGCAATTCCCAGGTAATCATCTTGCCATTAGATTGAATGGTTTCCATGATGTCCTGTTCCGACTGATATTGAAACAGGTAGTGTGCTGATGTCCAGCCGTCATTGTCTGGAAGCTGTATCAGTTCAGCGGTTACCCAATGCTTGAAACGCTGCAGAAACGACCGGATGACTGCCGGTGAAGTATATTGAGCCAGATCGTGAAGCACGGTTCTGTGGTTACGATCGGTCTGATTTATATCCTCAGCGACTATCGGTAAATCGAATTGTTGTAACAGGTCGAGCAGGGTTTCTTCGGTTCCGAAACGAATCATGAAACGGAACAGAGTCAGAG
Source organism: Endozoicomonas sp. ALC020 (assembly GCF_049275935.1). Taxonomy (NCBI): domain Bacteria; kingdom Pseudomonadati; phylum Pseudomonadota; class Gammaproteobacteria; order Oceanospirillales; family Endozoicomonadaceae; genus Endozoicomonas; species Endozoicomonas sp. ALC020. The sequence goes on along the minus strand of NZ_CP184830.1, from coordinate 5,668,951 downwards.
TACTGTCCATTGAAGGTGTTCCCGGTACTTGCCCTCTGTACCGAGTGCACTGACTTTGGGTATGGCTTTTTAGCATTACTTGGCGTGCGTCAAGGGTACCTGCAATGGGTCTGAATTGTTGACACTGATCGCATGTTATCCGGTGCCTTTCTGCGTGAGGCAGTAATTCCTGAAGCAGAAACCCGCTTTGTTCGCAATCCACACAAGATAGCCTTAAACCGGCTTCTGACGCAGGCCTGTCCAGATTCGCTAACACCTGTCGTTTGCTGACGTGATATTCGGTTTGATGCAGTATGACGGTGTAATACTCATCATCCCCGGAAAATGCATTATGAGTGTAATCGGTACCTTTGTTATCAGGTTCTGGATAATTCTGCTCTGGCTGGTTTTGTTGTTTTTCATTGTTGTGTGTCTGGCGGCCTGAATAACGCTGTTTGTTGCCTTTATTCACTGCGGGATTTTGTGAACTTGTGCTTTCGGAGTTTCCCAGCTGTATGGTTCCGGGGGGTGTCTGAGTCTTGGTCTGTCTTCTAAAGGTGCGTTCCAGTTCCGAGTATTCAAACTCAAGACTGAACTCAGTATCTGGAAGTTCCAACACGATAGCCAGTTGCTTTCGGAGGGATTTAAGGATTTCTTCAGATAATGGGTTGGGTAGTTCATCTGAGTCTGCTGTCAGCTCCAGAAGCTGTTGTATCAGATGCTCCCTGCCACTGAGTTTGGGTGCGAGCCAGTGTAAAAGCGCCCGTGTATTAAGCAGCTTATCCGCCAGTTCCCGGGATTCAGCCAGGCTGATTTGGAAGGTAAGCGGCGGCGAATCGCCGAACCGCACAACCATCGTTACTCCTTCGGGCTGAGTATTGGTAAGCCAGTGGTACACCCCGACAAAGGGCAGATAATCACGCCAGTTAGCAGGCAGGCTCAGAGTGGGCAGGAGAATCAGGTCGACCATCATTTTGTCAGGTACGGGCATAAAGGGCGGTCGTTTGAAATCGTTGTCATCGTCAGTGTCGTAGCCACCACCTGAAGGGCTTTGAAACAACACAGGCTTGATTGGCATATCGGCGGGAGGAATTGCCCCGGCATTTTGAGTATTGAGCGTTTTTTCTACTCGTCCATCTACCACTAAAAAAGGCCTTTTTGAACGCAGATATTGCCCTGATGTGAATGGATACGGGTGATTAAAAGACTCCGGGCAAGGCTGGCTTTCTTTAATCGTCATTCTGCCCGTTCGCTCACTCAACGTAAGCACATAAAGGTGGGTTGATTTATCATTATCAGAAAAGGGGAAAGGTACAACAGCACTGGCTTGATAAGTAAAGCCCTGAGCGTTTAAGCCTTGTGCACAGACAATGAATGGCTGGTCGATCTGCCCGAAAATAGTAACTTCGCCAGTAAAAGACTGTGTTCGTGTGCTCTGAGTTTTTGTAGCAACACTTACCGACCTGGCTCGAACGGATAGAGAGGCATCACTTTGTTGGTTTACAGGCAACTGCCATTCCAAATATTCACCAGCGGCCACTTCAGGATTTGTGAAAAAGGAAATTACTGTTGCTACAAATGATACAGTCGACAGCTGTAGAAAGGTGTAAAAGATGTACATTGCCAAAGAGTTTAGGTTGCTGAGTTTATACAGGGTAGTCTGTTTTGTTGAGACTGAGAATTGGAATAAGCCTTGTGAGGCTGTCGCAAAACTCCAACAACTCGTTCCCATACTCCGAGGTTGTCGAAAAACCCTGGTTCCCCTCCCGTCATTCCCGGCTAGACTCCCGTCATTCCCGGCTAGACTCCCGTCATTCCCGGCTAGACTCACGTCATTCCCGCGAAGGCGGGAATCCACACTGAATCACCACCAGAACCATACTGCCCGGTGCCCCTGGCCTTTTCATCCGCGAGAAGGCAGAGGCCCACTGTTGGCGCTGGATTCCCGCCTTCGCGGGAATGACGACCTCAGAGCTTGGGAACGAGGGCTGTATGGATATCAAGGCTTAGCTGCACTAGTCTCTTCCAAAATTGATGCAGTTATTTTTCGGCGTGCTACCTGAAGACTAAAGTCGAGAAACGTTGGTGAAAAGGCGTTTATTAAGGATGGGGAGGTCAAAGGTACTGCGACGGGTTTAGCGCAGTATGAGGGCGAGGTTTGAAATAATCAGGAATCGGTTCTCCGCGCAATTTTATTGCTCACTGTTGAAGGCTGCCCGATGGTTGGGCTCCATAGTCTTCAAGAAGTTTCTTGCACTTTCTGTGGCCACACTTGATAGCAAAGTCGAGAGCCGTTTTGCCATCGTTGTCCTTTTCTTTGGCCAGGGAGCGGTCAAAGTTCAGCAATGTCCGAATGTCCGCTGTGCATCCCTCACGAGCAGCTTTGTGGAGAGCGGTTTCGCCGTAGTTATCCTTCTCTTTAGCCAGCGAGCGGTCAAACTTCAGCAATGTCTGGATAACCACTGTATGGCCCCAAAAATTAGAAACAGCTTTGTGAAGAGCCGTATTGCCATAATAATCCTTCTCTTTGGCCAGAGAACGGTCAAACTTCAGCAATGTCCGGGTGGCCTTTAAGTGGCCACATTCAGAAGCGAAGTGGAGAGCCGTACAGCCATAGTTATCCTTCTCTTTGGCCATTGAGGGGTCAAAGTTCAGCAATGTCTGGATGGCCTCTGTGTGGCCGTTATAAGCAGCTAAGTGGAGAGCCGTACAGCCATAGTTATCCTTCTCTTTGGCCAGTGAGGGGTCAAAGTTCAGCAATGTCTGGATGGTTTCTAGTTGGCCATTACGAGCAGCTGAGTGGAGAGCCGTCGAGCCATCGTTAGCCTTCTCTTTGGCCAGGGAGGGATCAACCTTCAGCGATTCCCTGATCAACCATGTGTTGCCATTGCGGGCAGCAACGTTAAAATCCCAAAAGCGGTTGAATCGGTCAATGTCCGACAATACCTTGGCTTCGACGGTGTCTGTTTGGCCTTGACCAGTAGCCAAGTGGGGTAATGGTGTATCGCCCATCTTATCTGTCGTTTCTAATTGCATACCGGCTTTAAAGTCAGGTTCAACACCAAAGGCAAAACCTTTTGCTCCATCAGGCGACGAGCTTTTTTCTTCTGGCTTCACTTTAGGCTGAGCATCAAACCCTTTCGGAACAACAATATTAGGCAGTCGGATGGTTGTTAATTGATTGGCTGAAATACTCTCGCGACAGAGAGAACACTCTTTTTTGTCTTCTACCCAACGGGTAATGCAATCTTTATGGAAGAGTTGACCGCAACAGGGAGTGGCCGCAACATTTTCGACCATTGCCTCCATACAAATTGGACACTCCATGTGAGCCACTGCGTCTGAAAACTCCTGAGTTGATGGCGATGAAGCAATTTCAGATGATGTGGGTTTTTGATTGAATATCGGCTTAAGCAGGCCCAGAACCTGTTTGAGTTTCAGGTCTTTTTCAAGATAAGGAGATACACGAGCGTAATCGTATAAGTGCCGCCAGCTAAGTTCGGCAAAGAGATTTTTATCAAGCAGCTCAACGGTCACAGCATCTGATAAACCATGCGAAAGCCAAGACAAAATAGTACCGGCGCTGATACCTCGAACAACCAATATATGAAAAGGCGTAATACCAGCAGTATTGGCTTTTGATAGCATGGCTGGCGTGATGGTTTCAGCATTGCGTTCGAAGATTGCTGCAATCTCTTCAGGTGAGCTGTTTCTTGCTATTACGTGTAACTGGTTTTCACCACTGGCGACAGTGACTATGGATTTTTCTGTGATGCTTAAAACCTCTGAAGATTTTTCAGCACTTGCAATGGAGACTTCCGAAGTCGTTGCTTTCTCCGGTACAAGCAGCGGCGGAGCGGATGGCCCATGAGCAAGCCTTGTCGAACCCAAAGGTTCTGAAAGCGGTGCCGAAAATCCAACAAATGATGGTTCAAGTTTTTCTCGCTCTACCTTCAACCAGTCAAGTCGATGTGACCTGACCTGAAGCTGCCCGGCCCGTTGAAACAGCTCGTCCCAGCTGAGTTCAGGGTTAGTCTCCAAAAGTGTTTTTAGAAGCTGCTTATGCACATGCACAAGGGTAGCCCGCAACCAGGTCGATGCAGCTGCAGGAGAAGCATGCTGCAACAACATCTGAAGTACAGAGACACCGGCATGGTTGGTTGTTAGTCCTGTGAGATAATTAAAGTCAAAGCTGTCCAGAAATGCTTTAGTCAGTGAGATATCACCTCTGGCAAAGAGAAGATGCAGCAGGGTATAGCCATCAATGGCTCGTTTTCTGCTTAACACCTGAGAGTCAAGGTAATTTTTATAGAGGTCAATAAGCCGTTGAATGGCAGATGAAGAACCCTGCTCAAACAGTATGTGCAGAGGCGTTTCGCCGTTATGGGCTACATCCCCCAGCATAAAACCGGTCTTCAGGTAATTCCGGTCAATAAAATGATAAATCAGCGGGGTACTGCCACTGGCAAAAAGAATATGCAGCAGGTTCACGCCACTGAAATCCTTCACTGCCAGATCCTGGCTAACAGGTCTGCCTGTCTGATTTTGTAATCTTTGAAACACTTCCGCCACTGCCCGGAAGAAATGCCGGTGATAAAGAATATGAAGCAGGGTTGAACCTTGGTGGTTTCGCCGGGACTGCAATTCCCAGGTAATCATCTTGCCATTAGATTGAATGGTTTCAGTGATGGCTTGTTCTGACTGATATTGAAACAGGTAGTGTGCTGAAGTCCAGCCGTAATTGTCTGGAAGCTGTATTAGTTCTGCTGTTACCCAATGTTTGAAACGCTGAAGAAACGATCGGATGACTGCCGGTGAAGTATATTGAGCCAGATCGTGAAGCACGGTTCTGTGGTTACGATCGGTCTGATTTAAATCCTCAGCGACTATCGGTAAATCGAATTGTTGTAACAGGTCGAGCAGGGTTTTTTCCGTTCCGAAACGAATCATGAAACGGAACAGAGTCAGAGTATTGTCCATTAAAGGTGCTCCCAGTACCTGCCCTCTGTAGCGAGTACACTGACTTTGGGTATGGTTTTGTAGCATTATTTGGCGCGCATCAAGGGTACCTGCAATGGGTCTGAATTGTTGACACCGATCGCATGTTATCCGGTGCCTTTCTGCGTGAGGCAGTACTTCCTGAAGCAGAAACCCGCTTTGTTCGCAATCCACACAAGATAGCCTTAAACCGGCTTCTGACGCAGGCCTGTCCAGATTCGCTAACACCTGTCGTTTGCTGACGTGATATTCGGTTTGATGCAGTATGACGGTGTAATACTCATCATCCCCGGAAAATGCATTATGAGTGTAATCGGTACCTTTGTTATCAGGTTCTGGATAATTCTGCTCTGGCTGGTTTTGTTGTCTTTCATTGTTGTGTGTCTGGCGGCCTGAATAACGCTGTTTGTTGCCTTTATTCACTGCGGGATTTTGTGAACTTGTGCTTTCGGAGCTTCCCAACTGTATGGTTTCGGGGTGTGTCTTAGTCTGAGTCTTGGTCTGTCTTCTAAAAGTGCGTTCCAGTTCCGAGTATTCAAACTCAAGACTGAACTCAGTATCGGGTAGTTCCAACACGATAGCCAGTTGCTTTCGGAGGGATTTAAGGATTTCTTCAGATAATGGGTTGGGTAGTTCATCTGAGTCTGCTGTCAGCTCCAGAAGTTGTTGTATCAGATGCTCCCTGCCACTGAGTTTGGGTGCGAGCCAGTGTAAAAGTGCCCGTGTATTAAGCAGCTTATCCGCCAGTTCCCGGGATTCAGCCAGGCTGATTTGGAAGGTAAGCGGCGGCGAATCGCCGAACCGCACAACCATCGTTACTCCTTCGGGCTGAGTATTGGTAAGCCAGTGGTACACCCCGAAAAAGGGCAGATAATCACGCCAGTTAGCAGGCAGGCTCAGAGTGGGCAGGAGAATCAGGTCGACCATCATTTTGTCAGGTACGGGCATAAAGGGCGGTCGTTTGAAATCGTTATCATCGTCAGTGTCGTAGCCACCACCTGAAGGGCTTAGAAACAACACAGGCTTGATTGGCATATCGGCGGGAGGAATTGCCCCGGCATTTTGAGTATTGAGCGTTTTTTCTACTCGTCCATCTACCACTAAAAAAGGCCTTTTTGAACGCAGATATTTCCCTGATGTGAATGGATACGGGTGATTAAAAGACTCCGGGCAAGGCTGGCTTTTTTTAATCGCCATTCTGCCCGTTTGCTCACTCAACCTGAGCACATAAAGATGGGTTGATTTATCACTATCAGAAAAGGGGAAAGGTACAACAGCACTGGCTTCATAAGTAAAGCCCTGAGCCTTTAAGCCTTGTGCACAGACGATAAATGGCTGGTCGATCTGCCCGAAAACAGTGACTTCGCCAGTAAAAGGCTGCGTTCGTGTGCCCTGAGTTTTTTTAGCAACACTTACCGACCTGGCTCGAACGGATAGAGAGGCATCACTTTGTTGGTTTACAGGCAACTGCCATTCCAAATATTCACCAGTGGCCACTTCAGGATTTGTGAAAAAGGAAATTACTGTTGCTACAAATGCTACATTGGACAACTGTAGAAAGGTGTAAAAGCTGTACATTGCCTGATCGGTTAGGTTGCTGAATTTATTCAAGGTAGTCTGTTTTGCTGAGACTGAGAATTTGAATAAGCCTTGTGAGGCTGTCGCAAAACTCTAACAACTCGTTCCCTCGCTTCGTGGGTGTCGCAAAACTCCAACAGCTCTTTCCCATGCTCTGAGGTCGTCATTCCCGCGAAGGCGGGAATCCAGCGCCAACGGTGGATCTCTGACTTCTCGGGGATGACAAGGCCAGGGGGGCTCCGGGCAGTATGGTTCTGGTGGTGAGTCAGTGTGGATTCCCGCCTTCGCGGGAATGACGGGAATGACGGGAATGAAGCCGGGAATGACGGGAGTCAACTCGTTCCCTCACTCTGTGGGTGTCGCAAAACTCCAACAGCTCGTTCCCATGCTCTGAGGTCGTCATTCCCGCGAAGGCGGGAATCCAGCGCCAACGGTGGATCTCTGACTTCTCGGGGATGACAAGGCCAGGGGGGCTCCGGGCAGTATGGTTCTGGTGGTGAGTCAGTGTGGATTCCCGCCTTCGCGGGAATGACGGGAATGAGGCCGGGAATGACGGGAATGAAGCCGGGAATGACGGGAGTCAACTCGTTCCCTCACTCTGTGGGTGTCGCAAAACTCCATCGCAAAACTCCAACATGGGTCTCGCAAAACTCCAACATCAACTCTTTCCCATGCTCTGAGGTCGTCATTCCCGCGAAGGCGGGAATCCAGCGCCAACGGTGGATCTCTGACTTCTCGGGGATGACAAGGCCAGGGGGGCACAGGGCAGTATGGTTCTGGTGATGAGTCAGTGTGGATTCCCGCCTTCGCGGGAATGACGGGAATGAAGGCGGGAATGACGGGAATGAAATCGGGAATGACGGGAATGACGGGAATGACGGGAATGACGGGAGTCAACTCGTTCCCTTGCTCCGTGGGTGTCGTAAAACTCTAAAACTCCATGTAGGATGGTGTCACTCAGTGACAGCAGACAATAAATGATGCCTCCGTAATTCAGTGATTTTCACTATGCCATCCTCACTGGATGTGATCACCTGACTGCCATCGGCGCTAAAGGCGGCCGATGCGATAGTGTCACTATGGACAATGTTGGCTTTTTCTAACCATGTCCCATCATTCTGCTGACCAATGATTTTCGCCGTTTTGTCATAGCTGGCAGTCACCAAATGGCGGCCATCAGGGCTGAAGGTGGCTGAGAAGACCGAACTCTTATGAGAAAAGGTGGCTTTTTCTTCCCACAAGCCATCGGCTTTTCGGACGTAAATTTTCACTGTGTTATCTGCTCTGGTCGTCACTAGATGACGGCCATCGGGGCTGAAGGAGGCCGATTTGACAGCGTTAATGGGTTGAATGAAGACATTCTCTTCCCATGATCCATCGGACTTTTTCTCATAGATTTTCGCCTTGCCATCATACATAGTGACGGTGACCACACAACGATCATCGGCGCTGAAGGCAGCTGACAGGACTGTCTCCTCATGGGGAAAAACCTCTTTTTCTTCCCATAATTCATCGGCGCTCTGGCTATAGATTTTCGTCGTTTTATCGCCGCAGCCGATTAGCAAATGGCGGCCATCGGTGCTGAAAATGGCTGAAAGGACAGAACCGTGATGGGGAAGGGTGGTTGTTAACTTCCATGTTCCATCATCCTTCTGACTGTATATTTTTGCTGTTTTATCAAAACTGGCGGTCACGACATGTCGACTATCGGTGCTGAAGGTGACTGAACAGAGTGGACTTTCATTGCAAATGGTGGCGCTTAGTTTCCATGATTCATCAGATCCCAGGTCACATAGCCACACGGTGCCATGCATACTGCCGAGGACCAGATGGTGACTATCGGGACTGAAAGTGGCTGATTTGACCGGTCTCTGTAGAGGAATGGTGGTTTTAATTTCCCATGTTCCATCTGACTTGTAGTCGTAGATTTTTACTGTGTTGTCGCCATTGGCGGTGGCCAGATAGCGGCCATCAGCACTGAGATCAGCAGAGTGGACTTTATTGTGAACTTCCATAGACATGAGCTCGTCAAAGCTGGTGGCTGAGTTGGTTTTATAAATTTTGTCAATGGTGGCTTTTGTGACTAATTCAAAGGTTTTACATTGAGACATCAGCTCAGCCTTTGAGAAAAATAATAGAGCAGGTGAATAAACACTCGTTGGCTCGCGCTCTCTGAGGGACTGGAGTAACGCCTTATCATTGGAAAACGACTCAAACCAGGCTCGGAGTTGATTCTTGTCTTTTCTGTTGATCGTCATCCTCAGTTGATTCTGGTGTGCTGGAGAAAACTGGCGATACCAGGCTTTTGCCAGTGCGTTATCTTCTTTGATCTCGTCGCGAAGGCGGGTACATACCTTTTGTAAACTGCGAATATCCCGAAGTTTCAAATGGCGAAAAATCACGGACAGTGTATTTGAGGTTAAATCCAGAAATGAAGATTTTTTTTCCTTGTCAGATACGGTAATGGACCAGCCCGCACTGTTACCCGTTGGTGTTAGCGATAGAGCTTGAGTTATTGGTGCTTCAATAGCGGATTTATTATTTATTCCATGCATGACGGGTTCCTGCTTATCTTTGATCAACAAGGACGGTTAAAACTATTTAGTCAGTCAGAGACAATTTCAGAATGAAAGTTCAAAACAGGTTGGTCAGTGAAACTAACAAAATGAATTTCGGCACATGCAGGATAGTGCTGTTGAGACAGTGTTATTGAGACAGTGTCACTCAGTGACAGCAGACAATAAATGATTCCCCCGTAGTTCACTGATTTTCACTATGCCATCGAAACCGGATGTGATCACCTGGCTGCCATCGTCGCTAAAGGTGGCCGATGTGACCTCGTCATCATGGACAATGGTGGCTTTTTCTAACCATGTACCATCATCCTGCTGACCAATGACTTTCGCCGTTTTGTCCTCGCTGGCAGTCACCACATGGCGGCTATCAGGGCTGAAGGTGGCAGATATGACGAAATCCTTATGGGAAAAGATGGCTCTTTTTTCCCATAAGCCATCGGCTTTTCGGCTGTATATTCTCACTGTGCCATCGTTGCTGGCAGTGACAAGATGGCGGCCATCGGGGCTGAAGTTAGCTGAGTTGACAATTTTCCTATGTTCAATGATGGTATTTATTTTCCATGATCCATCGGCCTTCTTGCTAAAGATTTTCGCCATGCAATAATCCACACCGGCGGTGGCCACATAGCGACCATCAGGGCTGATGGTGGCGGTGGGTGACATGTCACCATCATTAATGGGAATAACATCTTTTTTTTCCCATGACCCATCGTCCTTCCGGCTGAAGATTTTCACCGTTCCATCGCAACAGGCGGTTACCAGATAGCAGCCATCATTGCTGAAAGAGGCTGATGAGACAGTATTTTCATGGGGAAGGGTGGTGGTTAACTGCCATGATCCATCGCGTTTTTTGCTATGGATTTTCGCCGCCTGGCGGCTACCGGCGGTCACCACGTGCTGGCTATCGGGGCTGAAGGTGGCTGAGTTGACGTAAAGATCATCGAGAGTGGTGATCTTTGGTTCCCATGATTCATCGCCCAGATCATATATTTCCGCCGTGTTCATCGAACTGGAGGTCAGTACATGGTGACTATCGGGGCTGAAAACCACTGATTCGACCCTTTCATCATAATGGGGAATGGTGATTTTTATTTCCCATGTTCCATCAGCCTTGTGTTCGTAGATTTTTGCTGTGTTGTCGCCATTGGCGGTGGCCAGGTAGCGGCCGTCAGCACTGAGTGCGGCTGAAATGACTCGATTGTGAAATGCCATATCTGAAATATTGGCAGAGAGATCATAGGAGTCGGCTTTATAAGTTTTGTCAATGGTGGCGATAGTGACCAATTCAAAGGTTTCACATTGAGACATCAGCTCAGCCCTGATGAAAAATAGTAGAGCAGACGAATAAAGGCCTGTGGGCTGGCGTTCTGTAAGTGAATTGAGTAACGCCTGATCATTGGTAAACGACTCAAACCAGGCTCGGAGTTGATTCTTGTCTTTTCGGGTGAGGGTCACCCTCAGCTGATTCAGGTGTGCTGGAGAAAGCTGTCGATACCAGGCTTTTGCCAGAGCGTTGTCTTCTTTGATAACGTCGCGAAGGCGGGTACATACCTGTTGTAAACTGCGAATATCCCGAACTTTCAAATGGCGAAAAATCAGGGACAGTGTATCTGAGGTTAAATCCTGAAATGAAGATTTTTGTTCCTTGTCAGATACAGTAAAGGACCAGACCGCACTTTTTCCCATTGGTGTTAGCGATAGAGCTTGAGTTTGCGCTATTGGCGGTTCAATAAAGGAATTATTTATTTCATACATGACTGCTTCCTGTAAAGTTGTTATTTATCTTTGATCAACAAAGGCGTTTAAAAATCATCAAAAATAATCAGAGACAATTTCTGAACGAAAGTTCAAAACAGCTTGGTCAGTGAAATTAACAAAAGTTCTTTCGGCACGTGCAGGATAGTTCTATTAAGATAGCGTCACGCAGTGACAGCAGACAATGAATGATTCCTCCGTAGTTCAGTGATTTTCACCACGCCATCCACACTGGATGTGATTACCTGGCTGCCATCGGCGCTAAAGGTGGCCGATGTGATAATGTCACTGTGGACAATGTTGGCTTTTTCTGACCATGACCCGTCGTCCTGCTGACCCATGATTTTCGCCGTTTTGTCATAGCTTTTAGTCACCACATGGCGGCCATCAGGGCTGAACTTGGCTGATGTGACCCAACCCTCATGGGAAAAGGTGGCTTTTTCTTCCCAAAAGCCATCGGCTTTTCTGTCGTAAATTTTCACTGTGCAATCTTTGCTGGCGGTCACTACATGACGGCTATCGGGGCTGAAAACGGCGGATTGGACAGTTTTCCTGTGTTCAATGATGGTATTTTCTTTCCATGATCCATCGGCTTTCTTCTCACAGATTTTCGCATTGCAATCATCACTGGCGGTAACCAAATAGCAACCATCGGCGCTGAAGGTGGCTGACATGACAGAAGAATTATGAGTAATGACACCTTTTCCTTCCCATAATCTATCGTCTCTCTGGCTAAGGATTATTGCCACTTTATCGTGACAGCCCAATACCAGATGGCGGGCATCGGTGCTGAAAAAGGCTGAATAGACAGGTCTGTAATGGGGAAGGGTGGCTCTTAACTGCCATGATCTGTCATCGTCGTTTCGGCTGTGGATTTTCGTTACGCCATCATAACTGGCGGTCAAGATATGTCGACTGTCGGTGCTGAAGCTGGCTGAAGTGATGCCACCACCATGGGAAATGGTAGTGTTTGGTTGCCATGATTCATCGCACTCCCGAACATATATCTGTACCGTGCCATTATCACTGGCAGTAAGTAGATGGTGACTATCGGGGCTGAAAATCGCTGACTTGACCCATTCGTTATGGGGAGTGGAGGTTTTTTTTTCCCAGGTTCCATCAGACTTTTGGCAGTAGATTATTGCCGTATAGTCTCCATTGACGGTAACCAGATAGTGTTCATCAGCACTGAGGGCGGTAGAGTAGACTTTACTGAGTTGTCTCATATAGAGGCGGTCGCCCCTGTCGGCAGCCGGGTTGGGTTTATTCGTTTTGTCAATGGTGGCTTTTGTGACTAATTCAAAGGTTTTACATTGAGACATCAGCTCAGCCCTGATGAAAAATAATAGAGCAGGTGAATAAACACTCGTGGTCTGGCGATCTGAGAGTGACTCGAGAAACGCCCTATCATTCGTAAACGACTCAAACCAGGCTCGGAGTTGATTCTTGTCTTTTCTGGTGATGGCCATCTTCAGTTGATTCTGGTGTGCTGAAGAAAACTGTCGAAACCAGGCTTTTGCCAGTGTGTTATCTTCTTTGATCAGGTCTCGAAGTCGGGTACATACCTTTTGTAAACTGCGAATATCCCGAAGTTTCAAATGACGAAAAATCAGGGACAGCGTATTTGAGTTTAAATTCTGAAATGAAGATTGTTTTTCCTTGTCAGATTCAGTAATGGACCAGCCCGCATGGTTACCCATTGGTGTGAGAGATGGAGCTTGAACTTGCTTTAGTGGTGGTTCAGTAACAGCATTATTATCTATTCCATGCATGACGGGTTCCTCCGTAGTTCAGTGATTTTCACCACGCCATCCACACTGGATGTGATTACCTGGCTGCCATCGGCGCTAAAGGTGGCCGATGAGATAGCGGCATCATGGACAATGTTGGCTTTTTCTAACCAGGTACCATCATCCTGCTGACCAATGATTGTCGCCGCTTTACAATGCAAGGTAGTTGTCACCAGGTGGCGGCCATCAGGGCTGAAGGTGGCTGACATGGCCAAAAAATTATTGTCAAAGGAGGCTTTTTCTTCCCATAAGCCTTTGGCTTTTCTGCCGTAGATTCTCACTGTGCCATCGAAGATGGTAGTCACGACATGACGGCCATCGGGGCTGAAGGTAGCTGAGTTGACACCATTTCTGTGTTGACTGATGGTGTTTATTTTCCATGATCCATCGGACTTCTTCCTATAGATGTTCACTGTGCCATCGAGGCTGGCTGTGACCACAGAGTTACCAGCGGGGCTGAAGTCGGCTGACATGACAGTACCTTCATGGGGAAAAACCACTTTTTCTTCCCATAATCTATCGTCTCTCTGGCTATAGATTCTTGCCGTTTTACTCCCGCAGGCGGTTACCACATGGCGGCCATCGCTGCTGAAAGTGGCTGAATAGACAGAATAATTATGGGAAAAGGTAACTGTTAACTCCCATGATCCATCATCTTTCCGGCTATGAATTTTCACTGTTTTATCAAAACTGGCGGTCACGACATGACGACTATCGGTGCTGAAGGTGGCTGAACTGATCTGATGATCATGGAGAATGTTGATGTTTGGTTTCCATAACTCATTACATCCCAGGCCACATATCTTCGCCCTGTGATTCGAGACGGTTACCAGATGGTGACTATCGGGGCTGAAAATCGCTGATCTGACTGAACTGCCATGGGGGATGGAGGTTGTTCTTTCCCATATTCCATCAGCCTTTTGGCGGTAGATATGTGCCGCATTGTCGCCATTGGTGGTGATCAGGTAGCGGCCATCGGCACTGAGAGCGGCAGATTCGACTTTATTGAGTTTTCTTAAATAGTCGGTGTCGTCAATGCCGGTGGCTGAGTCGACTTTACAAATTTTGTCAATCGTGGCTTTTGTGACTAATTCAAAGGTTTCACATTGAGACATCAGCTCAGCCCTGGTGAAAAATAATAGGGCAGGTGAATAAACGCTCGTGGGCTGGCGATCTGAGAGTGACTCGAGAAACGCCTGATCATTGGAAAACGACTCAAACCAGGCTCGGAGTTGATTATTATCTTTTCCGGTGATGGCCATCTTCAGTTGATTCTGGTGTGCTGAAGAAAACTGTCGATACCAGGCTTTTGCCAGAGCGTTATCTTCTTTGATCAGGTCGCGAAGGCGGGTACATACCTTTTGTAAACTGCGAATATCCCGAAGTTTCAAATGACGAAAAATCCGGGACAGCGTATCTGAGGTTAAATCCTGAAATGAAGGTTTCTTTTCCTTGTCAGTTACAGTGATGGACCTGCCAGCATGGTTACCCGCTGGCGATAGAGTTTGAGTTTGCGTTATTGGTGGTTTAATAACGGAATCGTTATCTATTTGATGCATGACTGGTTCCTGCAAAGTTGTTATTTATCCTTGATCAACAGGGGCGTTTAAAAATTGTTTAGTCAGTCAGAGACAATTACAGAATGAAAGTTCAGAACAGGTTGGTAAGTGCAACTAACAAAATGCCTTTCGGCACATGCATGAAGGTGTTACTCAGCAACAGCAGACAATAAATGATTCCTCCGAAGTTCAGTGATTTTCACTGTGCCATCGAAACCGGATGTGATCACCTGGCTGCCATCGGTGCTAAAGGTGGCCGATGTGACCCAGTCATCATGGACAATGTTGGCTTTTTCTGACCATGTGCCATCATCCTGCTGACCAATGATTTTCGCCGTTTTACTGGAGAAGATAGTAGTCACCACATGGCAGCCATCGGGGCTGAAGGTGGCTGATAAGACAAACCCGCTATAGGAAAAGGTGGCTTTTTCTTCCCAGACGTCATTGGCTTTTCTGCCATAAATTTTAACTGTGCGATCGTCGCTGGCAGTCACTACGTGGCGGCCATCGGGGCTGAAGGTGGCCGAGTTGAGATAATCACCGTGTTGAATGACGGTATTTTCTACCCATGATCCATCGTACTTCTTGCCATAGATTTTCGCCTTGCAATCGGTACTGGCAATGATCACATAGCAACCATCGGCGCTGAAGGTCGCTAACTCGACAACACTATCATGGGAAATGATATCTTTTTGTTCCCAGGATCCATCGCCCTTCTGGCTATAGATTATCACCGTCTTATCCTGACAGGCAGTTACCAAATGACAGCCATCAATGCTGAAAATGGCTGAAAGGAAGGCATTGTGACGGGGAAGGGTGGCTGTTAACTGCCATGATCCATCATCTTTCTGGCTATGGATTTTCGCTGTGTTAGCCAAACTGGTGATCAAGACATGTCGACTATCGGTGCTGAAGGTGGCTGATTTGATCTTACGATCATGGAAAATGGTGGTGTTTTGTTCCCATGATTCATTGCATCCCAGATCATATATCATTGCCTTGGCATCACTGGTGATAACAGCATGGCGACTATCGGGGCTGAAAATCGCTGATCTGGTGTGTCCGTAGTGGCGAATGATGGTTTTTATTTCCCATGTTCCATCAGCCTTGCAGCCGTAGATTTTTGCCGAACAGTCTTTATTGGCGGTGAGCAGATAGCGGCCATCAGCACTGAGAGCGGCTGAGTCGACTCCGCTGAGGTGTACCATACGGAGGCGATCAACTTCGCTGGTGGCTGAGTTGGGTTTATAAGTTTTGTCAATGGTGGATTGAGTGACCAATTCAAATGTTTTACATTGACACATCATCTCAACCCTGTTGAAAAATAACAGGCTAGCTGAATAAACACTCGTCGTCTGGCGATCTGTGAGTGACTCGAGTAATACCTGATCATTGGAAAACGACTCAAACCAGGCTCGGAGTTGATTCTTGTCTTTTCTGTTGATGGACATCCTCAGTTGATTCTGGTGTGCTGAAGAAAACTGGCGAAACCAGGCTTTTGCCAGAGCGTTATCTTCTTTGATCAGGTCGCGAAAGCGGGTACATACCTTTTGTAAACTGCGAATATCCCGAAGTTTCAAATGGCGAAAAATCAGGGACAGTGTCTCTGAGGCTAAATGCTGCAATGAAGGTTTCTTTTCCTCATCAGTTACAGTAATGGACCTGCCCGCATGGTTACCCGTTGGTGTTAGCGATAGAGCTTCGACTTGCGGTAGTGGTGGTTCATTAACGGAATCATTATTTATTCCATGCATGACGGGTTCCAGCAAAGTTGTTATTTATCTTTGATCAACAAGGACGGTTCAAAATTATTTAGTCAGTCAGAGACAATTTCAGAATGAAAGTTCATAACAGGTTGGTCAGTGAAACTAACAAAATTTCTTTCGGCGCATGTAGGAAGTTGTTACTCAGCAACAGCAGACAATAAATGATTCCTCCGAAGTTCAGTGATTTTCACTGTGCCATCGAAACCGGATGTGATCACCTGGCTGCCATCGGTGCTAAAGGTGGCCGATGAGATAGGCTCACCATGAACAATATTGGCTTTTTCTGACCATGACCCACCATCCTGCTGACCAATGATTTTCGCCGTTTTATCATAGCTGGCAGTCACCACATGGCGGCCATCAGGGCTGAAGGTGGCTGATAAGACCCAATCCTTATGGGAAAAA
Organism: Endozoicomonas sp. ALC020; assembly: GCF_049275935.1. Lineage (NCBI taxonomy): Bacteria > Pseudomonadati > Pseudomonadota > Gammaproteobacteria > Oceanospirillales > Endozoicomonadaceae > Endozoicomonas > Endozoicomonas sp. ALC020. Next base: position 5,652,545 of record NZ_CP184830.1, on the reverse strand, counting down.
GTAGCTTTTTCTTTCCAAAAGCCATCGGCCTTTCGGCCATAGATTTTCACTGTGCCATCGTTGCTGGCAGTGGCTACATGGCTGCCATCGGGACTGAAGGTGGCCGAGTTGACAGTTTTACTGTGTTCAATGATGAAATTTTCTTCCCATGATCCATCGGCCTTCTTGCTAAAGATTCTTGCTGTGCCATCCATATTTGCGGTGACCACATAGCGACTATCGGGACTGAGCGTGGCTGACCGGGCATTTGTATAATTGGCGATGGTATTTTCTTCTTCCCATAATCCATTGTCCTTCTGGCTATGGATTTTCACCGTTTCATCCCTGCAGGCGGTTACCATATGGCGGCCATCGGTGCTGAAAATGGCTGAATAGACAGATTTTTTATGGGGAAGGGTGGCTGTTGACACCCATGATCCATCACCCTTCCGGCTTTGGATTTGCGCTGTCTTATCGCAACTGGCGGTTACGACATGACGACTATCGGTGCTGAAGCTGGCTGAATTGATCTCAAGATCATGGCGAATAGTGATGTTTGCTTCCCATGATTCATTGCATCTCAGACTATATATCTTCGCCGTGCCATCATTACTGATGGTTACTACATGGTGACTGTCGGGGCTGAAATTCGCTGATTCGACCTCTTTATCATGAGGAATGGTTGTTTTTATTTCCCATGTTCCATCAGGTTTGTGGCCGCAGATTTTTGTCGTATAGTCTCCGTTGGTGGTGACCAGGTATCGGTCATCAGCACTGAGCTCGGCTGAGTAGACTTCACACCCTATGTCAATGGTGGCTTTGGTGACTAATTCAAAGGTTTCACATTTAGACATCAGCTCAGCCCTGGTGAAAAATAATAGAGCCGGTGAATAAACACTTGTGGGCTGGAGATTTGTAAGTGACCTGAGTAACGCCTGATCATTGGAAAACGACTCAAACCAGGCTCGGAGTTGATTCTTGTCTTTTCTGATGATGGTCATTCTCAGTTGATTCTGGTGTGCTGAGGAAAACTGACGATACCAGGCTTTTGCCAGTGCATTATCTTGTTTGATCAGGTCGCGAAGGCGGGTACATACCTTTTGTAAACTGCGAATATCCCGAAGTTTCAAATGGCGAAAAATCAGGGACAGCGCATCTGAGGTTAAATCCTGAAATGACGAGTTTTTTTCCTTGTCAGGAACAGTGATGGACCTGCCCGCATGGTTGCCCATTGGTGTTAGTGATTGCGCTCTAGTCAGTTGTGATTCAATACCGGGCTTATTATTTATTTCATGCATAACGGGTTCCTGCAAAGTTGTTATTTATCCTTGATAAACAGGGGCGTTTAAAAATCATCTGGTCAGTCAGAGACAATTTCAGAATGAAAGTTCATAACAGGTGGGTCAGTGAAACTAACAAAATTTCTTTCGGTACATGCAGGACGCTGTCACCCAGTGACAGCAGGCAATAAATGATTCTTGCGTAGTTCAGTGATTTTCACTATGCCATCGAAACCGGATGTGATCACCTGGCTGCCATCGGCGCTAAAGGTGGCCGATGTGACCCAGTCATCATGGACAATGTTGGCTTTTTCTGACCATGTGCCATCATCCTGTTGACCAATGATTTTCGCCGTTTTAGTGGAGAAGATAGTAGTCATCACATGGCAGCCATCGGGGCTGAAGGTGGCTGATAAGACAAACCCGCTATAGGAAAAGGTGGCTTTTTCTTCCCAGAAGTCATTGGCTTTTCTGCCATAAATTTTAACTGTGCGATCGTTGCTGGCAGTCACTACGTGGCGGCCATCAGGGCTGAAGGTGGCCGAGCTGAGATGACCACCGTGTTGAATGACGGTATTTTCTACCCATGATCCATCGCACTTCTTGCCATAGATTTTCGCCTTGCAATCGGTACTGGCGATGATCACATAGCAACCATCGGCGCTGAAGGTCGCTAACTCGACAACACTATCATGGGAAATGATATCTTTTTGTTCCCAGGATCCATCGGCCTTCTGGCTATGGATTTTCACCGTCTTATCCTGACAGGCAGTTATCAGACAGCCATCAACGCTGAAAGTGGCTGAAAGGACGGCGTTCTGACGGGGAAGTTTAGTTGTTAACTCCCATGATCCATGATCCTTCAGGCTATGAATTTGTGCTGTGTAATCAAAACTGACAGTCGCGACATGTCGACTATCGGTACTGAAGGTGGCTGATTTGATCTTATGACCATGGAGAATGGTGGTGTTTTGTTCCCATGATTCATTGCATCCCAGATCATATATCATTGCCTTGGCATCACTGGTGATGACAACATGGCGACTATCGGGGCTGAAAATCGCTGATCTGGTGTCTCCGTAGTGGTGAATGATGGTTTTTATTTCCCATGTTCCATCAGCCTTGCAGCCGTAGATTTTTGCCGAACAGTCTCTATTGGCGGTGAGCAGATAGCGGCCATCAGCACTGAGGGCGGCTGAGTCGACTCTGCTGAGGTGTGCCATATGAAGGCGCTCAATTTCGCTGGTGGCTGAGTTGGGTTTATAAGTTTTGTCAATGGTGGATTGAGTGACCAATTCAAATGTTTTACATTGACACATCATCTCAACCCTGTTGAAAAATAACAGGCTAGCTGAATAAACACTCGTCGTCTGGCGATCTGTGAGTGACTCGAGTAATACCTGATCATTGGGAAACGACTCAAACCAGGCTCGGAGTTGATTCTTGTCTTTTCTGTTGATGGACATCCTCAGTTGATTCTGGTGTGCTGAAGAAAACTGGCGAAACCAGGCTTTTGCCAGAGCGTTATCTTCTTTGATCAGGTCGCGAAAGCGGGTACATACCTTTTGTAAACTGCGAATATCCCGAAGTTTCAAATGGCGAAAAATCAGGGACAGTGTCTCTGAGGCTAAATGCTGCAATGAAGGTTTCTTTTCCTCATCAGTTACAGTAATGGACCTGCCCGCATGGTTACCCGTTGGTGTTAGCGATAGAGCTTCGACTTGCGGTAGTGGTGGTTCATTAACGGAATCATTATTTATTCCATGCATGACGGGTTCCAGCAAAGTTGTTATTTATCTTTGATCAACAAGGACGGTTCAAAATTATTTAGTCAGTCAGAGACAATTTCAGAATGAAAGTTCATAACAGGTTGGTCAGTGAAACTAACAAAATTTCTTTCGGCGCATGTAGGAAGTTGTTACTCAGCAACAGCAGACAATAAATGATTCCTCCGTAATTCAGTGATTTTTACTACGCCATCCAGGCTGGTTGTGATCACCTGGCTGCCATCGGCGCTAAAGGTGGCCGATGAGATAGTGTCGTCATGGACAATGTTGGCTTTTTCTGACCATGAACCATCATCCTGCTGACCAATGATTTTCGCCGTTTTACAATACGAGGCCGTTGTCACAAGGTGGCGGCCATCAGGGCTGAAGTAGGCTGATTCGACCGAATGCTTATGGGAAAAGGTGGCTTTTTCTTCCCAAAAGCCATCGGCTTTTCTGTCGTAAATTTTCACTGTACGATCTTTACTGGCGGTCACGACATGACGGCTATCGGGGCTGAAAACGGCCGAGTTGACAGTTTTCCTGTGTTGAATGATGCTATTTTCTTCCCATGATCCATCGGCTTTCTTCTCACAGATTTTCGCATTGCCATCAGCACTGGCTGTAACCAAATAGCAACCATCGACACTGAAGGTGGCTGACATGACAGGAGCATTATGAGTAATGACACCTTCTACTTCCCATAATCTATCGTCTCTCTGGCTGAGGATTTTCGCCATTTTATCGTCGCAGGCGGTCACCACATGGCGGGCATCGGTGCTGAAAAAGGCTGAATAGACAGGTATGTAATCGGGAAGGGGAAGGGTGGCTGTTAACAGCCATGATCTATCATCGTCGTTCCGGCTATGGATTTGCGTTGTGCCATCATAACAGGCGGTCAAGACATGTCGACTGTCGGTGCTGAAGCTGGCTGACTGGACGCCTGCATCATGGGAAATGGTAGTGTTTGGTTGCCATGATTCATCGTACTCCCGATTAACTATCTTTACTGTGTAATCAGCACTGGCAGTCAGTAGATGGTGACTATCGGGGCTAAAAATCGCTGGTATGACCCATTTGTTATGGGTAATGGAGGTTATTTTTCCCCAGGTTCCATCAGCCTTTTGGCGGTAGATTTTTGCCGTATGGTCGCCATTGGCGGTGACCAGATAGCGGCCATCGGCACTGAGGTCTGCTGAGTAGACTTTACACTTTAGACTAATGGTGGCTTTAGAGACTAATTCAAAGGTTTCACATTGAGACATCAGCTCAGCCCTGGTGAAAAATAATAGAGCAGATGAAAAAACACTCGTCGGCTGACGATCTGTGAGAGACTTGAGTAACGCCTGATCATTCGTAAACGACTCAAACCAGGCTCGGAGTTGATTATTATCTTTTCCGGTGATGGCCATCCTCAGTTGATTCTGGTGTGCTGAAGAAAACTGTCGAAACCAGGCTTTTGCAAGTGTGTTATCTTCTTTGATCAGGTCTCGAAGGCGGGTACATACTTTTTGTAAACTGCGAATATCCCGAAGTTTCAGATGGCGAAAAATCAGGGACAGCGTATCTGAGCTTAAATCCTGAAATGAAGATTTTTTTTCCTTGTCAGGGACAGTAATAGACCTGCCCGCACTATTACCGGTTGGTGTTAGCGATAGAGCTTCGATTTGCGGTAGTGGTGGTTCATTAACGGAATCATTATTTATTCCATGCATGACGGGTTCCTGCAAAGTTGTTATTTATCTTTGATCAACAAGGAGGGTTCAAAATTATTTAGTAGTCAGAGACAATTTCAGAATGAAAGTTCATAACAGGTTGGTCAGTGAAACTAACAAAATTTCTTTCGGTACATTCAGGATGGTGCCACTCAGTGACATCAAACAATATATGATTCCTCCGAAGTTCAGTGATTTTCACTATGCCATCCAGACTGGCTGTGATCACCAGGCTACCCTCGGCGCTGAAGGTGGCCGATATGATCCTTTCATCATGGGTAATGGAGGCTTTTTCTGACCATGACCCATCATCCCGCTGACCAACGATGATCGCCGTTTTGTGATAAAACACCATATGTCGGCCATCAGGGCTGAAGGTGGCTGATAAGCCCAGGAACTGACAGAGTGTCGCAAAACCTTTGGTTCCCACGCTCTGGCGTGGAAACCCATACCTTATCTTACCAGGGCGAAAGGTGGTTTCTCTTTCCCAGGTGCCACTGGCTGTTCTGTCGTAAATTCTCACTGTGCCATCGTCGCTGGCAGTCACTAAATGGCGGCTATCGGGGCTGAAGGTGGCCGAGTGGACAGTTTCCCTGTGTTCAATGATGAAATTTTCTTCCCATGATCCATCTTCCTTCTTGGTATAGATTTTCGCCTTGCCATCCTGACTGGCGGTGACCACATAGTTACCATCGGCGCTGAAGGTGGCTGACAGGACAGCCTCTCTATGGGGAATGGCTTTTTTTACTTTCCATGATCCGTTCTTCTGGCTGTAGATTCTCGCCGAGTGATCCCAGCAGGCAGTGACCAGATGACTGCCATCGGTGCTGAAACTGGCTGAAAAGACTGCATCGTTATGGGGAAGGGTGGCCGTCAACTGCCATGATCCATCATCTTTCTGGCTATGGATTTTCACTGTTTTATCGCAACTGGCGGTCACCAGCTGTCGGCTATCGGTGCTGAAGGTGGCTGATCTGACGGAAGCATAATGGCGAATGGTGGTGTTTGGTTCCCATGATTCATCGCACCTCAGATCATATATCTTCGCCTTGCCACTCCCGCCGGCAGTAACCAGATGTTGAGTATTGGGGCTGAAAGTTACTGATCCGACCCCTCCACCATGAGGAATGATGGTTTTTATTACCCATGTTCCATCAGGCTTGTGGCCGTAGATTTTTGCTGTACAGTCTCCATTGCCGGTGACCAGATAGCGGCCATCAGCACTGAGGCAGGCTGAGTAGATTTTATTCTTGTGTGGTATATCGTCGCGTTCTTCATCGCTGGTGGCTGAGTTTGCTTTATACGTTTTGTCAATGGTGGCTTTAGTGACTGGTTCAAAGGTTTCACATTGAGACATCAGCTCTGCTCTGGTGAAAAATAATAGAGCAGGTGAATAAACACTTGTGGGCTGGCGATCTGTGAGAGACTTGAGTAACGCCTGATCATTAGAAAATAATTCAAACCAGGCCCGGAGTTGATTCTTGTCTTTTGTGTTGATGGACATCCTCAGTTGATTCTGGTGTGCTGAAGAAAACTGTCGAAACCAGGCTTTTGCCAGTGTGTTATCTTCTTTGATAACGTCGCGAAGGCGGGTACATACCTTTTGTAAACTGCGAATATCCCGAAGTTTCAAATGGCGAAAAATCAGGGACAGCGTATCTGAGGCTAAATCCTGAAATGAAGATTTTTTTTCCTTGTCAGTTACAGCAACAGACCTGCCCGCACTATTACCGGTTGGTGTTAGCGATAGAGTTTGGGTTTGCGTTATTGGTGGTTTAATAACGGAATCATTATTTATTACATGCATGACTGTTCCTGCAAAGTTGTTATTTATCCTTAATTAACAGGGGTGTTTAAAAATTATCTAGTCAGTCAGACACAGTTTCAGAATGAAAGTTCAGAACAGGTTGGTAAGTGCAACTAACAAAATGACTTTCGGTGCATGCAGGATAGTGTGATTGAGATAGTGTGATTGAGATAGTGTGATTGAGATAGTGTCACTCAGTGACAGCAGACAATAAATTATTCCTGCGCAGTTCAGTGATTTTCACTATGCCATTCCAACTGGCGGTGACCACATGGCTGCCATCGGCGCTAAAGGTGGCCGATAAGACCCAGTCGTCATGGGCAATGGTGGCTTTTTCTGACCAGGAACCATCATCCTGCTGACCAATGATTTTCGCCGTTTTGTCATGACTGGCAGTCACCAGATGGCGACCATCAGGGCTGAAGGCGGCTGATACGACCGAATTCTTATGGGAAAAGGTGGCTTTTTCTTCCCAAAAACCATCGGTTTTTCGGCCATATATTTTCACTGTGCCGTCGTTGCTGGCAGTCACCAGATGGCGGCCATCGGGACTGAAGCTGGCCGAGTTGACAGTTTGCGTGTGTTGAATAATGGTATTTTCCTGCCATGATCCATCGGTTTTCTTCTCATAGATTTTCGCCTTGTAATCCATACTGGCGCTGACCACATAGCAACCATCGCTACTGAAGCTGGCTGACAGGACGGCACGATCATGGGGAATGGCATCTTTTTCCTCCCAGGGTCGATCAGCTCTTTGGCTATAGATTTTCGTTGTCTTATCGTTACAGGCGGTTACCAAATGGCTGCCATTGGTGCTGAAAGTGGCTGAACGGACTGAAGAGTTATGGGGAAGGGTGGCTGTTAACTGCCATGATCCATCGTCCTTCCGGCTATGGATTTTCGTTGTGTTATCCGAACCGGCGGTCACCAGATGTCGGCAATCGCTGCTGAAGCTGGCTGAATTGATGAGACCATCATGGCGAATGATGGTGTTTGGTTGCCATGATTGATCGCACCCCAGATCATATATCCTCGCCTTTCCATTCAAACTGACGGTGACTAAATGGTGACTATCGGGGCTGAAAAGGGCTAACTCGACCCATGCGTCATGGGCAAGGGTGGTTTTTTTTTCCCATGTTCCACCGGGCTTTTGGGCGTATATTTTCGCCGTTTTGTCGCCATTGGCGGTGACCAGATACTGGCCATCGGCACTGAGGTCGATTGAGTTGACTTGATTGAGGCCTGCTAAACGGTTGCATTCCTCAGTGCTGCTGGCTGAGTTGGCTTTATACGTTTTATCAATGGTGGCTTTAGTCAATAATTTAAACGTTTCACATTCAGACATCAGCTTAGCCCTGGTGAAAAATAACAGACCGGCTGAATAAACACTCTTCGGCCGGCGATTTGTGAGTGACTTGACTAATGCCCTGTCATTCGAAAACGACCTGAGCCACGCACGGAGTTGATGCTTGTTTTTTGTCCTGATGCTCATCCTTAGTTGTTGCTGGTGTGGTAAAGAAAACTGGCGATACCAGGCTTTTACCAGAGCCTTATCTTCTTTAATGACGTCGCGAAGGCGGGTACATACCTTTTGTAAACTGCGAATATCCCGAAGTTTTAAATGGCGAAAAATCAGGGAAAGTGTATCTGAGGCTAAATCCTGCAATGAAGCTGTTTTTTTTTTCTTATCAGTTACAGTGATGGACCTGTACCCATGGTTACCCGTTAGTGCCAGCGATTGATCTTGCGTTAGTGGTGGTTTAATACCGGGATTGTTAATTATTCTTTGCATCTCTGGTTCCTGCAAGTGCTATTTATCTCCGATCAACAAGAACGTTTAAAAAATTAATAAGTACCTGGTTAGGTACTTACGTCAGTTGGAGACATTTTCAGAATGAAAGTTCATAACAGGTTGTTAAGTGCAACTAACAAAATTTCTTTCGACACATGCAAGAGGCTGTCACTCAGTGACAGCAGGCAATGAACGATTCTTTCGTAGTTCAGTGATAATCACTGTGCCATCCTCACTGGCTGTGATCACCTGGCTGCAATCGGTGCTAAAGGCGGCCGATGAGATCTTGCCATCATGGGTAATGGTGGCTTTTTCTAACCATGACCCGTCATCCTGCTGAGCGATGATTTTCACTGTTTTGTCTCTGCTGGCAGTCACCAGATGGCGACCGTCAGGACTGAAGGTCGCTGATAAGGCCCAATTCTTATGGGAAAAGGTGGCTTTCTCTTCCCAAAGGCCATTGGCTTTTCGACCGTAGATTTTCACCGTGCCATCGTTGCTGGCAGTGGCTAGATGGCGGCCATCGGGGCTAAAAGTGGCTGTGTTGACGACTCTGGTGTGTTCAATGGTGGTAATTTTTTTCCATGATCCGTCGGCCTTCTTGATAAAGATTCTTGCCTTGCAATCCCTACTGGCGGTGACCAGATAGCGGCCATTGGGGCTGAACCTGGCTGATATGACAATACCTTTATGGGGAATGGAGTCTTTTTCTTGCCATGATAATCCATCAGCACTCAGGCTATGAATTTTCACCGTTTTATCATGACAGCCCGTTACCAAGAGACCGTCATCAGTGCTGAAATTGGCTGAATAGACACCAGACCCGTGGGGAAGGATGGCTGTATATTGCCATGATTCATCATCCTTCAGGCTATAGATTTTCGCTGTGCAATCCCAACTGGCGGTCACCACATGTTGACTATTGGTGCTGAAGGCGGCTGATTTGATGCGTTCATTATGGTGAATGGTGGTTTTTGGTTCCCATGATCCATCGGACCCCAGGGCACATATCTTCGCCTTGTAATTCAAACAGATGGTGAGTAAATGTTGACTATCGGGGCTGAAAATGACTGACTCGACCCGGTTTTCATGGGGAATAGTGGTGTTTATTTCCCATATCCCATCCGCATTGCGGGCGTAGACTTTTACCCTATAGTCTCCATTGGCGGTAACCAGATAGCGGCCATCAGCACTGAGGGCGGCTGAATACACTTTAGCGAGGAATTCTATCGGCAGGTGATCAGGAGTGTCGATGGCAGAGTTGGCATGATAAGTTTTATCAAAGATGGCTTTAGTGACCAGTTCATAGCTTTCACATTTAGACATCAGCTCTGCCCTGGTGAAAAATAACAGATCAGTTAAATCAACACTTTCTGGCCGACAATCTGTGAGCGAATTGAGTAACGCCTGGTCATTAGAAAACGACTCAAGCCAGGCACGGAGTTGATCCTTGTCTTTTGCATTAATGATCATCCTCAGTTGCTTCTGGTGTGGTGATGAAAACTGGCTAAACCAGGCTTTTGCCAAAGTGTTATCTGTTTTGATAAGGTCGCGAAGGCGGACACATACCTTTTGTAAACTGCGAATATCCCGAAGTTTCAAATGGCAAAAAATCCTGGATAGTGTATCTGAGGATAAAGCCAGCAATGAAGATTGTTGCCCTATTTTCTTATCGGCTACAGTGACGGACCTACCCGCATTCCTACCCACTAGTGCTAACAATGGATCTCGGGCTCGCTTTAGTGGAGGTTTAATACCGGGATTATTATTTATTCCATGCATGACTGTTTCCTGTAAGATTGATATTTATCCTTGATTAGCAAGGTCGGATAAAAATCATTTATTTAGTTAGAGACATTTTCGGAACGAAAGTTCATAACAGCTTGTTAAGTGCAACTGACAAAGTTTCTTTCGGTGCATGCAGGAGGGTGTCTTTTGGTGACAGCAGACAACGAATGATACCAAAGCAGTTCAGTGATTCTCACGCTGGCATCCCAACCGGCGGTGATCACACGATGGCCATCGTCGTTAAAAGTCGCTGATGATATCCAGTTAAAATGGGCAATGCTGGCTATTTCTGACCATGAGCCATCGGCCTTCTGAGCAATGATTTTGGCCGATGAGTCACCGCTGGCAGTCACAATATGGCGGCCATCAGGGCTGAAGATGGCTGATATGACCCAGGCCCTATGATAAAAGATGGCTTTTCTTTCCCATGAACCATCGGCTTTTCTGCCGTAAATTTTCACTGTGTGATCTTTGCTGGCAGTGACTACATGACGGCTATCCGGGCTGAAGTTGGCTATCTTGACATGATCCTTGTGGTCAATGATGGCCTTTACTTCCCATAAACCTTTGTCGTTCTTACCGCAGATTTTCGCGGTGTGATCCCTGCTGGCAGAGACCACATAGCGGTTATCGAGACTGAAGCTGGCTGAATTGACTATGTCATTATGGTGAATGATGGCTTCTAATTTCCATGGTTCATTGTCCTTCTGGGAATGGATTTTCGCTGTTTTATCCCAACTAGCGGTGACCACATGGCGGCCATCGCTGCTGAAGGTAGCTGATTGGACAAAATCATCATGGCAAAAGGTGGCTGTTAATTGCCATGATCCATCGTCCTTTTGGCTGTGGATTTTCGCTGTCTTGTCCCAACTGGCGGTCAACACGTGGCGGCTATCGGCACTGAAGGTGGCTGATTGCACCGAATACTCATGGGTAATGATGGCTTTTTGTGTCCATGATTTATCGCACCCCAGACCATATATTTTTGCCGTACCATCATAACAGGCAGTCACCAGATGTTGACCATCGGGGCTGAAACTGATTGAGTTGAGGTCATGGTTGTGTGAAATGAGGACTTTTTGTGTCCATGATCCATTGGCCTCCCTGGCGTAGATTCTCGCCATATCACTGGCGGTAGCCAGATGGCGGCCATCGGCACTGAGGGCGGCTGAGTTGATAGTTTTCTCTTCCTCGATGATGGAATTTGTTACCAGTTTAAACCTTTCATCATGAGACATCAGCTTAGCCCTGGTGAAATACAAGAGAGCAGGAAAATAAACACTTTCCCGTCGCCCCATCAGTGAATTGACTAACTCTTTGTCATTCGAAAACGACTGCAACCAATCACGGAGTTGATAGTCATCTTTTCTGCTGATGGTCATGCTCAGTTGATGCTGATGGGGTGAAGGAAACCGGCGATACCAGGCTTTTGCCAGAGCGTTATCCTGTTCGACAAGATCGCGAAGGTAGATACATACCTGTTGTAAACTGCGAATATCCCTAAGCTTCAAATAACGAAAAACCCTGGAAAGAGATAATAAGGATAAATGCTGCAGTGAAGGTTTTTCATTTTTTTCTGTGTCAGTCAGACTGATGGTTCTGCCCGCACGGGTAGCCGCATCTGTTCTTGATTGAGCTTGCACAGGTGGTGAATAAAAGCCTTCAATGCTGGAGTTATTACCTATCCCATTCATGATTTGTTCCCAGAGACTGAGTATTTATCTTGATTAGCAATTAAGTACCTGGTTAGGTACTTACGTAAAGCATTGAGCTGGTTAATTGCCGAATGGCGTCTCTCAGTGAACAGCATTCAATTATTTCTCTGCAGTTCATTGATTTGCACTGTTCCATCCCAACTGGCGGTCACCACATAGCGATTATCGGCGCTAAAGTTGGCTGTCGTGATCCTGTCATCATGGCTAATGCTGGCTCTTTCTGACCATGACCCATCGGTGTCCTGACCAATGATTTTTGCTATACCGTTATCGCTAGCCGTTACTATAAGCTGGCCATCAAGGCTGAAGGTGGCAGAACGCACAGCGTCAGAATGTTCAATCACGGTTGTTTCTTGCCATGATTCATTAGCGTCCAGGTAGTAGATTTTCACTGTACCATCATGACTGGCAGTCACTATATGGCGGCTATCGGGGCTGAAGGCAGCTGAGTTGACAGAAGCCTCGTGCTCAATGGTGGCTATTTTTACCCATAAACCATTGCTATCCCTACCAAAGATTTTTGCCTCTTTGTCTTTGCTGGCAGTCACTACATAGCGATCATCGGGGCTGAAACTGGCTGAGTTAATGCTCATTTTATGGGAAATGATACCTTCTAATTCCCACGACCCATCGGCCTTCTGGCTATAGATGTTCGCTGTGTGATTCCCCCAGGTGATTACCAAATGGTTGCCATCGGTGCTGAAGGTGGCAGATATTTCATTGACGTCATCGGCCTTCCTGAATTGACTTGATTCGATATGACCTCCGGAAAGGCTGGCTGTTAATGCCCATGATCCATCGTCCATCCGGCTATGGATTTTCGCTGTGTGATCCCGGCAGACGGTTATCACATGGCAGCTATCGCTGCTGAAAGTGGCTGACTGGACAATACCATCATTGTGCAGGATGAGGGTGGCTGATAACGCCCATGATTCATCGGACTCCAAGCTATATATTTTCACCGTGTAATCGGTACTGATCGATAGCAAATGCTGACCATCAGGGCTGAAGATGGGTGATTTGACCCTGCAGTGGTTGGGAAGGCTGGTTTTTTTTACCCATGAACCAACAGTCTCCTGGCCGTAGATAAACGCCTCATTGTTTTCACTGGCGGTCACAAGATGGCGGCCATCGACGCTGAGGACGGCTGAGTTGATCATATTATTTTCGTGAATAGTGGCTTCTGTATTCAGATTAATTGTTTCACATTGAGACATTAGCCGGGCTCTGGAGAAATATAACAGCGCAGGCGAATAGTCGCTCTCCAGCGAGAGATTTGCCATTGACTCGGTTAACGCCTCATCCTTCACAAAGGGCTTCAACCAATCACGAATTTGATTTCTGTCTTTTGCATTGATGGCCGTATTCAGTTGCTGCTGGTGTGCTGAAGAAAACTGGCCATACCAGACTTTTGCCAGAGCGTTCTCTTCTTTGAGAGCCGTTCCAGGGCGCATACATCTCAGTCTTGTATTGTCAATATTTCCGCGCTGCAAACAGTGAAAAATCGTGGAAAATGAGGGTAAAGACTGTAGTGATGGTCTTTGCTTTTTTTCCTTGCCAACCAGAGTGACGCTCCTGCCCGCGCTGTCATTGGTTGGTGTTGTCAGTCGAACTCGCTTTGGTGATGAGACCGGACCTTCAACGATGGGATTATTATCAAGCAATTCCCGGGTTTCATCAGTGGCCCCCATCAGTAACAGTGACGGTGTCTGAAAAATACCATCAGGGGACAGGACCATATTTTCAGGAGTTGCCTGTGCTGCACGCCTGAATATATCTACGGTAAGACCCAGAGTCCCCTGTGATTCATCTGCCTGCGTACCGGGATTTAAATCATGACCCTCATCAGCAGAATCAGAACCGTCTTTCGTTCGACATAAGTGGCAGGGTTCAGATTCTTTAAATAAGTCATCACTGTACTCACGGCCGCACTTTATACAGTTCACTGCCAGAAGTTGTGAGGGTGTGAACAGAAAGCAGAGCAAACAGGATAACACTGGAACGGACCTGAACTGCCTGACTATATTGGAAGCCTTAACTGATGAAGCCATGTATGTACCTTGTCGTCTTAATCTTCGGCTATGTCTGGGAATATCGTTCCTATCTTATGAACCGCTACCCTGCAGAATGGTCAACCAAATGTTAAATCAGGCACTCAACATAGGATGGACTTCTGGTTGGCGCCAAAAAAGACAAATCAGTTTGAAGATTAAAATCTTTCAAAGCCACATTCTTCTTCGCTTGCAACAATGGGTGAGGGAGTCGTGAGGCTCCCCCTGTCTGAGTTTTGGGACAGCCGCAATGAAGGTTTTTTCAGCACAGGTGCAATGTCGTTAGTCAGTGAAAAGCATTCAATTATTGCTCTGCAGTTCAGTAATTTGTACTGTTTCATCCCAACCGGCGGTTACCACATAGCGACTATCGGCGCTGACGGTGGCTGAAAGGATAAAGTCATCATGGGTAATACAGGCTTTTACTGACCATGACCCATCGCTCGTCTGACCAATGATTTTTGCTGTCCAGTTCCGGCAAATCGTCACGATATGGCTGCCATCATGACTGAATCTGGCTAAGGCCACAGCTCTGTCATCTTTAATGACGGCTTTTTCTTGCCATTTTTCATCAGCGTTCAGGTAATAGATTTTCACCGTGCCGTCATTACAGGCAGTCACCAAATGGAGGCTGTCGGGGCTAAAGGTAGCTGAGTTGACACAACCCTCGTGCTCAATGGTGGCTATTTCTACCCACAATCCATTGCTATCCCTGCCAAAGATTTTCGCCTCTTCGTCTTTGCTGGCAGTCACTACATAGCGGCCATCGGGGCTGAAGCTGACTGATTTGATGGTCCCACAATGGGAAATGGTACCTTCTAATTCCCAGGATCCATCGGCCTTCTGGCCATGGATGTACGCTGTGTGATTCCCCCAGACGATGACCAAATGGCAGCCATCGGTGCTGAAGGTGGCAGATATTTCATTGACGTCCTGGGGGCACGTGAATTCACTTAAGTCGATACAACCTTGGGACAGGCTTGCTGTTACTGCCCATGATCCATCGTCCATCCGGCTATGGATTTTCGCTGTGTGATCCCAACAGACGGTTATCACATGGCAGCCATCGCTGCTGAAAGCGGCTGACTGGACATAACCATCATTGCGCAGGGTGAGGGTGGTTGATAATGCCCATGATTCATCGGACCCCAGGCTATATATTTTCGCCGTGTAATCGCTGCTGATTGTTAGCAAATGCTGACCATCAGGGCTGAACATGGGTGATTTGACCCTGCAGTGATGGGGAATGCTGGTTTTTTTTACCCATGATCCAACACTCTTATGGTCATAGATAGTTGCCTTATGCTTATCATTGACAGTCACAAGATGACGGCCATCGACGCTGAGGGCGGCTGAGTTGATTATATTATTTTCGTGAATAGTGGCTTCTGTATTCAGATTAAATGTTTCACATTGAGACATTAGCCGGGTTCTCGTGAAATATAACAGCGCAGGCGAATAATCGCTCTCCAGCGAGAGATTTGCCATTGACTCGGCTAACGCCTCATCTTTCATAAAGGGCTGCAACCAATCACGAATTTGATTCCTGTCTTTTGCATTGATGGCCGTATTCAGTTGCTGCTGGTGTGCTGAAGAAAACTGTTGATACCAGGCTTTTGCCAGAGCGTTCTGTTCTTTGAAAGCCGTTCCAAGGTGTTCACGTCTCAGTGTTGTATTGTCAATATCTCTAAGCTGCAAACAGCGAAAAATTGTGGAAGGTGAGGATAAAGACACTAGTGATGGTCTTTGCTTTTTTTCCTCGCCAACAACAGTGACGCTCCTGCCCGCGCTGTCATTGGTTGGTGTTGCCAGTCGAGCTCGCTTTGGTGGTGAGACTGGACCTTCAACGATGGGATTATTATCTATTCCGTGCATGTCTGACTCCTGAAAAGTTTGGAATTTATCTTCGATCAACAGAGAGTTCGAAAAGTGTATGATGATTTAGAGACTGTTCTGGAATGAAAGTTCAAAACATTTTGTTAAGTACAACTAACATTTTTTTCGAGATCTGTATGTGGCTCGGCAACCTTCTCAGCCTTCGAAAACGATTCAAACCAGTCACTGAGTTGATGCCTGTTTTTTGAGGTGATGGCTGTTCTTGGTTGATACTCTGGCAAGAGGTAACAAGGATAAATGCTGCAGTGAAGGTTTTTTCAGCACAGGTGCAATGTCGTTAGTCATTGAAAAGCATTCATTTATTTCTCTGCAGTTCATTGATTTGCACTGTTCCATCCCAACTGGCGGTTACCACATAGCGATTATCGGCGCTAAAGTTGGCTGTCGTAATCCTGTCATAATCGCTGATGCTGGCTCTTTCTGACCATGACCCATCGATCGCCTGAGCAATAATTTTTACTATACCGTTATCGCAAGCCGTCGCTATAAGTTGGCCATCAAGGCTGAAGGTGGCAGAACACACAGCGTCAGAATGTTCAATCACGGCTTTTATTTGCCATGATTCATTAGCGTCCAGGTAGTAAATTTTCACTGTACCATCATGACTGGCAGTCACTATATGGCGGCTATCGGGGCTGAAGGCAGCTGAGTTGACAGAATCCTCGTGGTCAATGGTGGCTATTTGTACCCATAATCCATTGCTATCCCTGGTAAAGATTTTCGCCTCTTTGTCTCTGCTGGCAGTCACTACATAGCGGTCATCGGGGCTGAAGCTGACTGAATTGATCGTTTTTTTATGGGAAATGATACCTTCTAAGTCCCAGGATCCATCGGTCTTCCGGCTATGGATGTTCGCTGTGTGATTCCCCCAGGTGATTACCAAATGGTTGCCATCGGTGCTGAAGGTGGCAGATATCTCATTGGCGTCATCGGCCCTCATGAATTTACATGATTCGATAGGATCCCGGGAAAGGCTGGCTGTTACTGCCCATGATCCATCGTCCATCCGGCTATGGATTTTCGCTGTGTGATCCCGAAAGACGGTTATCACATGGCAGCCATCGCTGCTGAAAGCGGCTGATTGGACAATACCATCATTGCGCAGGGTGAGGGTGGTTGATAATGCCCATGATTCATCGGACCCCAGGCTATATATTTTCGCCGTGCAATCGCTGCTGATTGTTAGCAAATGCAGACCATCAGGGCTGAACATGGGTGGTTTGACCCTGCAGTTATGGGGAATGCTGGTTTTTTTTACCCATGATCCAACACTCTTATGGTCATAGATAGTTGCCTCATGGTTATCATTGGCAGTCACAAGATGACGGCCATCGACGCTGAGGGCGGCTGAGTTGATCAAACTATTTTCGTGAATAGTGGCTTCTGTATTCAGATTAAATGTTTCACATTGAGACATTAGCCGGGTTCTGGTGAAATATAACAGCGCAGGCGAATAATCGCTCTCCAGCGAGAGATTTGCCATTGACTCGGCTAACGCCTTATCTTCCATAAAGGGCTTCAACCAATCACGAATTTGATTCCTGTCTTTTGCATTGATGGCCGTATTCAGTTGCTGCTGGTGTGCTGAAGAAAACTGGCTATACCAGGCTTTTGCCAGAGCATTCTGTTCTTTGAAAGCCGTTCCAAGGCGCTCGCGTGTCAGTGTTGTATTGTCAATATCTCTAAGCTGCAAACAGCGAAAAATCATGGAAGGTGAGAATAAAGACAGTAGTGATGGTCTTTGCTTTTTTTCCTCACCAGCAACAGTGACGCTCCTGCCCGCGCTGTCATTCGCTGGTGTTGCCAGTCGAGCTAGCTTTGGTGGTGAGACCGGACCTTCAACGAAGGGATTATTATCTATTCCGTGCATGTCTGACTCCTGAAAAATTTGGAATTATCTTCGTCCAATAGAGACGTTCGAAAGTTAATCATTCAGGTTAGAAACTGTTTCGGAATGATAAGTTCAAAACATTGTGTTAAGTGCAACTAACAAAGTTTCTGTCTTTTCGCCTGCGCAGAAAGATGTCAGACAATGACAGCAGGTAATGAATCATTCATCCGTAGTTCAGTGATTTGCACCTCACAGTCCCTGCCGGCAGTAATCACATGGCTGCCATCGGCGCTGAAGGTAGCATATAAGACGTTGCCTTTGTGGTAAATTCTGGCTTTTTCTGACCATGATCCATCGTCGTTCTGGCCGATGATTTTCGCCGTTCCGTCCCAGCTGGCAGTGACCAGATGGCGACTATCAGGGCTGAAGCTGGCTGAATTGACCCCATCGTCATGGTTAAAGGTGGCTTTTTTTATCCATTTTTCATCAGCGTTCAGGTAATAAATTTTCACCGTGCAGTCGTTACTGGCAGTGAGCACGTAATGGCCATCGGGACTGAAGGTGGCTGACTTGACAGCACAATCGTGTTCAATGGTGATTTCTGGCAGCCATGACCCATTGGCCTGCCTGCCATAGATTTTCGCTGTGAAATCACGGCTGGCGGTCACGATATAGTGACTGTCCGGGCTGAAGTTGCCCGTGTAGACGAGACTTTTATGGGGAATGATACCTTTCACTTCCCATGATCCATCGGTCTTCTGACTGTGTATTTTTGCTGTGTAATCAAAACCCGCTGTGACCAGATGGCAGCCATCGGCGCTGAGGGCGGCTGATTCGATACGTGCATTATGGGAAAGGGTGGTTGGTAATTCCCATGATCCATCGTCTTTCAGGCCATGGATCATCGTCGTTCCGTCCCTGCTGGTAGTCAAGACATGGCGCTCATCGGCAATGAAGCTTAATGAATGACGATTATTTGCAAGGGTCGCTTTATGTTTCCATGACCCATCAGCCTCCTTGTCATAGATTTTCACTGTGCCATCGCTACAGGCGGTCAACACACGGTCACCATCGAGGCTAAAAATAACTGAGTTGACCCAGTCCTCATGGGGAATGGTGGTTATATTTTCCCATGATCCGTCAGTCTTATAAACGTAGATTTGCGGCGTTCTTTCTCTTGGGTCTTCAGCGACGGTTACCATATGGCGGCCGTCAACACTGAGGAGAGCTGTTCTGATAGCCCTGTCTTCCTTGATGGTGGCTTTATTAACCAATTTAAAGGTTTTACACTCGGACATCAGCTTAGTCTTGGTGAAATATAACCGTGCAGGTAAATAAACACTCTCAGGTTTGCAATCTTTGAACGACGTCAGTACCGCCTCATCATTAGTAAATGACTGCAACCAGGCACGGAGTTGATTCCCATTTTTTGTATTGATGGTTTTCCTGAGTTGATACTGGTGTGGTGAAGAAAACTGTCGATACCAGGCTTTTGCCAGAGCGTTATCTTCGTTGATAAGGTCGCGAAAGCGGGTACATACTTTTGTTAAGCTGCTAACATCCCGAAACTTCAAATGAGAAAAAATCATGGAAAGTGATAATGAAGATAAAACCTGCAATGAAGGTTTATTCTCGGTTTCCTTGTCGGGTTCAGTGACGCTCCTGCCCGCGCAGATAACCTTTGGTGTTTCCAAACGAACTTGCCCGGGTGGTG
Source organism: Endozoicomonas sp. ALC020 (assembly GCF_049275935.1). Classification (NCBI taxonomy): domain Bacteria; kingdom Pseudomonadati; phylum Pseudomonadota; class Gammaproteobacteria; order Oceanospirillales; family Endozoicomonadaceae; genus Endozoicomonas; species Endozoicomonas sp. ALC020. The sequence goes on along the minus strand of NZ_CP184830.1, from coordinate 5,633,211 downwards.
GTGAGTGTGAACCATCGGTGCTCGATTGATTATCTATTCCATGCATATTTTATTTCCCTGAAAGTGAGTATGGCAAAGACGTCCAATATTGATTCAGGTAGTTAGAATCGGATTTAGAGGGAAAGTTCATGACATGTTGTTTAGTTCAACTAACAAAAACAGGACTCTGATTCCGGACAATGGTTAATAATTTCTATCTTTCAACACAGGCAGAATGGCGTCACTCAGTGACGCTAAACAATGAATGATTCTTCCGCAGTTCAGTGATTTTGACCGAGCGGTTGCTGGCGACGCTTACCACATATTGGCCATCGGTGCTGAAGCTGGCTGAGTTGATCCAGCAGCCATCCTTGTGGGAAATGCAGGCTTTTTCTAACCATGTCCCATCGTCCTTTTTGCCAATGATTTTTGCTGTTCCGTCATTGCCTGCGGTCACTACATTCCGGCCATCAGGGCTGAAAATGCCTGAGAAGACTCCCTGTTCATGGACAATGTTGGCTTCTGGCTGCCATGATCCATCGGCTCTCTGGCTATGGATTTTTACCGTGCCTTCCAAACTGGCAGTTACCACATAGCGGCTATCGGGGCTGAAGTTGGCTGTGAGCACACGGCTAATATGGTGAATGGTGTCTTCTGGTTCCCATGACCCATCGGCCTTTTGGCCATTGATTTTTGCCGTTTTATCCATACTGGCGGTCACCACATGGCGGCCATCGGGACTGAAGGCGGCTGAGATGACCATATCAAAATGGGGAATGGTAGCTTTTTCTCGCCATGATCCATCGGTCTGCTGAGTATGGATTTTCGCCGTGTCAACTAAACACGCGGTTATTAGGTGGTAGCCATCGGGGCTGAAAGTAGCAAATATGATCGGACTGTTCGTGAGTATAGTGGCTTCACTTTCCCAGGACCCATCGTCCTTGAGGCCATAGATTTTCGCCGACATATCGGAACTGGCGGTCACCACACGGCGGCCATCGGTGCTGAAGGTGGCTGATTGGACTTTTTTGGTATGGGAAATGCGGCCCACTGGTTCCCAGGACCTGTCGGCCTTAAGGCCGTAAATTATAGCCGTGCCATCTTTACTGGCAGTCACCACATGGTCACCAGAGGGGCTGAAGCTGGCAGAAGTGACCGCTTTGGCATGAGGAAAGATGGCCTCTGGTTGCCATGATCCGTCAGGCTTATTGACGAAGATTTTTGCTGAGTCATTAATACAGGTGGTGATCATATGGCGGCCATCAACACTGAGGCTGGCTGAAGTTACCTGTTCATTTTTCTTAATCTTTGATGCTGTAACTAATTTAAACGTTTTACATTCAGACATCAGTTTACTCTTGGTGAAAAAAAACAGAGCGGGTACATAAACTTCCTCCGGGTTGCGGTCTGCCAGTGATTTCACCAGTGCCTGATCACTGGTAAACGACTCAAACCAATCATAAAGTTGATTCTTGTTTTTTGCAGTCATAGACATCTTCAGTTGGTACTGGTGTGACGAAGAAAACCGACGATACCAGGCTTTTGCCAGAGCATTATCTTCTTTGACAACCTTGTGAAGGAAGTTACATACCTGTTCTAAACTGCGGATATCCCGGAGCTGCAGATAACGAAAAATCCTGGAAAATGCTAATGAGGGTAATTTCCGCAATGAAGGTTGATCCTCCATTTTCTCGTCAGGTACCCTGATACTCCTGCCCGCATAGGTACCCCTTGGTGTTTCCATACGAACTTGCTCAGGTGGTAAGAGCGAAACTTGAGTTCTGGCGTTATTATCTGTTCCATTCATATTTTTTTCTCTGAAAGCAGGTAGCTATCCTCGATGAGCAACGATGTTCAATATTCATCCAGCTGCTTAGAGTTGGTTTTAGAATGAAAGTTCATGACATCTGGTGAAGTTTCTCGTCATTCCCGCGAAAGCGGGAATCCACACTGACTCACCACCAGAACCATACTGCCCGGTGCCCCCCGGCCTTGTCATCCCCGAGAAGGCAGAGACCCACTGTTGGCGCTGGATTCCCGCCTTCGCGGGAATGACGACTTCAGAGCGTGAGAACGAGCTGTTGAAGTTTTGCGACACCCTCTTGAGTAAGAAAAATCACAAGATGGTACAGATACGCTGAAGAAGGGGTGGGGCAGCAGGCAATAAATCACTCCACTGTAGTTCAGTGATTATCACCTTGTTGCCACCAGCGGTCACCACATGACTGCCACCGTCGCTAAAACTGGCTGACATAACCCGGTATCCATGGGAAATGCGGGCTTTTTCTAACCATGACCCATCGCGCTGCAGACCAATGATTTTCGCTGTGCCATCATTACTGGCGGTCACCAAATGGCGGCCATCAGGGCTGAAGGCCGCTGAGCTGACAGGATCATTATGTTTAAAGGTGGCTTTTATTACCCATGATCCATTGTTTTTCTGGCGATGGATTTTCACTGTATTATCCCAACTGGTGGTGACCACATGGTGGTTATCGGGGCTGAAGGTGGCTGATAGAACCGTGTGATCATGGGAAATACAGGCTATTTCTAACCATGAGCCATCGAGCTGCTGACTAATGATTTTCGCCGTGCCATCTTCGCTGGCAGTCACCAGGTGGCGGCCATCAGGGCTGAAGGTGGCTGAACTGACACGATTCTGATGGTTAAAAGTGAAGGCTGCTTCTTCCCATGATCCATCGGTTTTCTGGCGATGTATTTTCACTGTCTTGTCCCAACTGGCGGTGGCTACATGGTGGCCATCGGGGCTCAAGTTGCCTGAGTAAACAGCTTCATTATGGAAAAATGTGGCTGTCAATTGCCATGATCCATCGTCCTTCCGGCTATGGATTTGCGCCGTTCTGTCCGAACTGTTGGTTATCACATGGCGGCCATTGCTGCTAAAGCTGGCTGCCAGAACCGAGTCATTATGGAAAATGCAGGCTTTTTCTGACCATGATCCATCGCACCCCAGACGGTATATTTTCGCTGTGCCATCCCAACTGGCGGTTAACACTTGCTCCCCATCGGGGCTGAAAATAGCTGAGACGACCCTTCTTCCATGGGGAATGGTGGTGTTTGTTTCCCATGATCCATCAGCCATGCGGCGGTAGATTTTTGCTGTATAATCGAAACTGGCGATTAACAGATGGCGGCCATCGACACTGAGGGCGGCTGAGTCGACACATTCATTTGCGTGAATGGTATCTTTTCTCACCAAATTAAATATTTTATATTCGGACATCAGCCTGGCTCTGGTGAAATATAACTGAGCAGGCACAGAAGCCCCCACCGGGTTGAGGTCTGTGAGTGACTTCAACAATGTCTGATTATTCGTGAACGACTTTAACCAATCACGGAGTTGAGTAGCATCTTTTGTTTTGATGGCTGTTCTTAGTTGATACTGCTGTGGTGAAGGAAACTGACGGTACCAGGCTTTTGCCAGAGCCTTATCCTCTTTGACAGCCTCGTGAAGAAAGGTACAGGTACGTTCTATGCTGCGGATATCCCTAAGCTCCAAATAGGAAAAAATCATGGAAAGTGATAATGGGGATAAAAACTGCAATGAAGGTTTATCCTTTCTTTTCTGGTCAGGTACCCTGACCCTCCTGTCTGCATGGTTACCCTCTGGTGTTTGCAATTGAGCTCGCTTGGGAGGCGAGTGTGAAACTTCAATTCTGGGGTTATTGTCTATTCCATTCATATTTTTTTCTCTGAAAGCAGGTACGTATCCTCAATGAGCAGCGACGTTTAATATTGATCCAGCGGTTTAGAATCGGTTTTAGAATGAAAGTTCATGACATGTTGTTAAGTGCAGCTAACAAAATTTATTTTTTTCAACACAGGCCGTATGGTGTCACTCATTGACCACCCGTGTTGAGTAAGAAAAATCACAAGATTGTACAGATACGCTGAAGAAGGGGTGGGGCAGCAGGCAATAAATCACTCCACTGTAGTTCAGTGATTATCGCCGTGTTGTCACCAGCGGTCACCACATGACTGCCATCGTCGCTAAAACAGGCTGATATAACCCAGTATCCATGGGAAATGCAGGCTTTTTCTAACCATGAGCCATCGAGCTGCAGACCAATGATTTTCGCTGTGCCATCATCACTGGCGGTCACCAAATGGCGGCCATCAGGGCTGAAGGTCGCTGAGGTGACAGGATCCTCATGTTTAAAGATGGCTTTTTCTACCCATTTTCCATTATTTTTCTGGCCGTAGATTTTCACTTTGCAATCACTGCAGGTCACCAAATGACGGCAGTCGGGGCTGAAGCTGGCTGATAGAACCTTCTTATCATGGGAAAAGCAGGCTATTTCTAACCATGAGCCATCGGGCTGCTGGCTGATGATTTTTGCTGTGCCATCGTCGCTGGCGGTCACCAGATGGTGGCCATCAGGGCTGAAGGCGGCTGAACTGACTCGATCCTGATGGTAAAAAGTGAAGACTGCTTCTTCCCATGATCCATCGGTCTTCTGGCGATGGATTTTCGCTGTCTTGTCCCAACTGGCGGTGACCAGATGGTGGCCATCGGGGCTCAGGTTACCTGAGTAAACAGCATTATCATGGAAAAATGTGGCTGTCAATTGCCATGATCCATCGTCCTTCCGGCTATGGATTTGCGCCGTTTTATCCGAGCTGTTGGTTATCACATGGCGGCCATTGGCGCTAAAGCTGGCTTTTATAACCGAGCCATTATGGAAAATGCAGGCTTTTTCTGACCATGACCCATCGCACCCCAGACGGTATATTTTTGCTGTGTCATCCCAACTGGCGGTTAAAACTTGCTCCCCATCGGGGCTGAAAATAGCTGTGCGGATCCTTCTTCCATGGGGAATGATGGTGTTTGTTTCCCATGATCCATCAGCCATGCGGCGGTAGATTTTTGCTGCATAATCGCAGTTGGCGATTAACAGATGGCGGCCATCGACACTGAGGACGGCTGAGTCGACTGATTCATTTTCGTAAATGGTGTCTTTTCTCACCAAATTAAATATTTTATATTCGGACATCAGCCTGGCTCTGGTGAAATATAACTGAGCAGGCACAGAAACCCCCACCGGGTTGAGGCCTGTGAGTGACTTCAACAACGCCTGATTATTCGTGAACGACTTTAACCAATCACGGAGTTGAGTAGCATCTTTTGTTTTGATGGCTGTTCTTAGTTGATACTGCTGTGGTGAAGGAAACCGACGATACCAGGCTTTTGCCAGAGCGTTATCCTTTTTGACAGCCGTGCGAAGGATGGTACAGGTAAGTTCCAGGCTGCGGATATCTCTAAACTCCAAATAGGAAAAAATCATGGAAAGTGGTAATGGGGTTAAAGCCTGCAATGAAGGTTTATCTTCTATTTTCTGGTCAGGTACCCTGACGCTCCTGTCTGCATGGTTACCCTCTGGTGTTTGCAAATGAGCTCGTTTAGGAGGCGAGTGTGAAACTTCAATTCTGGGGTTATTGTCTATTCCATTCATATTTTTTTCTCTGAAAGCAGGTACGTATCCTCAATGAGCAGCGACGTTTAATATTGATCCAGCTAGAATCCAACCATTGACCACCCTGTTGAGTAAGAAAAATCACAAGATTGTACAGGTACGCTGTAAAAGGGGTGGGGCAGGCAATAAATCACTCCGCTTTAGTTCAGTGATTTTCACCATGTGGCCACCAGCGGTCAGCACATGACTGCCATCGTCGCTAAAGCTGGCTGATAGAACCCAGCCATCATGGGAAATGCAGGCTTTTTCTACCCATGACCCATCGGGCAGCTGACCAATGATTTTCGCCGTGCCGTCGTCACTGGCGGTCACGAAATGGAGGCCATCAAGGCTGAAGGCGGCTGACCTGACGCGATCCTTATGGTGAATGATGGCATTTTTTAGCCATGATCCATTGTCTTTCCGGGCGTAGATTTTCACTGTGCCATCATAGCCGACAGTCACCAAATGACGGCAGTCGGGACTGAAGGTGGCTGATTCGACAATACCATCATGGAGTAGTATGGCGGTTAATTCCCATGAACCATTGTCTTTGCGGCTATGGATTTTTACAGTGCAATCACTACTGGTGGTCACGAGATGGCGGTTATCAGGGCTGAAGGTGGCTGATAAGACACTACTCTCATGGTCAATGATGGCTTCTTCTTCCCATGATCCATCGGTCTTCCGGGCAAGGATTTTCGCCGTACTATCCCAACTGGCGGTGACTGCATAGCGGCTATCAGGGCTGAAGCTGGCCGATTCGACACCATCATTATGGGAAAATGTGGCTGTCAATTGCCATGATCCATCGTCTATCTGGCTATGGATTTGCACCTTTCCATCCGAACTGTGGGTTATCACATGTTGGCTATCGGCGCTAAAGTTGGCTGATAGAACCATGGTATCATGGGAAATGATGGCTTTTGGTTGCCATGATTCATCCAGTTTCCATGCTTCTTCGTACCCCAAACTATATATTTTTGCTGTGCCATCGCGGCTGGCGGTCAACACATGCTTCCCGTCGAGGCTGAAAATAGCTGAGTAGACAAAGCTTTTATGGGAAATGGTGGTTACTTTTTCCCATGATCCATCAGTCATGTGGCGATAGATTTTTGCCTTGTTTTGGTAATTGACGGCTACCAGATAGCGGCCGTCGGAACTGAGTGCGGCTGAGGCGATACGTTTTTTTCCGTGAATGGTGGCTTTTGTCAGCAAATTAAATGTTTTACATTCGGACATCAGCCTGATTTTGGTGGAATATAACCGGGCAGGGAAACAACTATCCTCGCGATCGAGATTTATGAGTGACTCCACCAACGCCCGGTCATTCGAGAACGACTCTAACCAATCACGAAGTTGATTATCATCTTTTGTTTTGATGGCAGTGCCTAGTCGACACTGCTGTGCTGAAGAAAACCGACGATACCAGTCTTTTGCCAGAGCCTTATCAGCTATGACAGTCTCGCGAAGGGGGGGACAAACCCGTTCTGAACTGCGGATATCCCGAGGCTCCAAATCGTGAAGAATCATGGCAGATGATGACGGGGATATAACTGATAATGAAGGTTTTTCTTTTTCTTCCCAGTCAGATACCGTGATGCTCCTTCCTGCCCTTGTAATCGCTGATGTTTCCAATCGAGCTCGTTTGGGTGGTGGCGAGTGAGGGCCTTGAACGATGGAGCTATTGTCTATTTTATTCATGTTTTGTTCCTTGAAAGTGAGTATTTCATCCTTGATAAGCAAGGGGCGCTATAGTTGATACTTGAATTTAGATTCGATTTTTGCAGGGAAGTTCATAACAGGTTGATAAGTAAAACCAACAAAATTTTATTATCTGACACTGGCAGAATGGCTGATTTTCAGGATGGTGCGTAACTTGAGTTATTTAAATCAGCTCATTTTTTGTATTTTCGGAGGTGTGGCTCCGTCAGTCGAGGAGTTAGTGAACGGACGCTTAGATGATTTCATTGTATTCCCACTATTTGTTGGGAAAGCACCGGCTGTTGAAACAACATCGGACAGAAATTCGACAATTGTATGAGCACCTTTTTTTCTTGCATAATCTAATGGACTATCACCTTCAGTTGTTAACTGGTCAAGACTGAAGTCAGATCGTTTTAATAGTAATTGGATGAAACTTAGTGAATCAGACTCAATAGCTGCCATCAGCACAGTTTTTTTGCAGCCTTTTTTCTGAAGAAGTGTTTTTCTATTGCTGATCGCCTCTTCAACTTTTTTACGTGCTTTATCATTATTGTGAGAAGTTTTATTGTACTCGCCAATTAATGCCACAATGTCATCTCCGTGAAATTCAACTCCCACTCTTGTATCTTTCAGATTATCTGCCAATGTCTCTATGTCACAAAATTGCTTCTCGTTTAGCCTCCTCTTTATAAAGCTACGTACTGTTATATCGCGTTTAATGGGCTGATCAATATTGGCACCCAGATTGATTAGTTTGTTAATAATCTCATAGCTTGTTGAATCAATTCTTCTCTGACGGGCAATATGGCATAATGCGGTCTTGCCCCGAAAGTCTTTAGCATCAACGCAGAGTTTATGACAATCTAATAGGGACTTAATTATCTCAGTAAAATCACTATTGGTATTCTTGTCTTTGCTTTTCTTGAAACAGTCAATAGCTACTTGGAGCGCTGTTTTTCCTTTGAGGCCGGGAGCATTGATATCTTGTTTTTCTATTAATATCCTGACAACCTTCACGGCAGTATTCTGGATAGCATAAATAAGTGGTGTTTCATTGTTGGCTTTTAAATTATTAATACCTAGGCGATTTATCATTATTTTCATCAGATCTGGTGTGTCGGTTTGGATAATCGACGTTAATAATCTTTCTTTGTAGTTATCTTTCAGATCACTAGCCTTGAGTGACAGCATCTCTTTTCTTATTATTTCATAAGCTTCGAACCGATCCATGTTGGGAAGTCTGTTTAGTTTGGCAATCGATGGTATTAATGGAAATCGGCCATTTCTAAAGTCTTCCAGATTATCTGCCAATGCCTCTATATCATAAAATTGCTCCTTATTTAGCCTCCCCTTTATAAAGTTACGTACTGTTATATCGCGTATAATGGGCTGATCAATATTGGCACCCAGATTGATTAGTTTGTTAATAATCTCAAGGCTTGTTGAATCAATTATTTTCTGAAGGGCAGTATGACATAATGCGGTCATACCCTCAGAGTCCTTAGCATCAACGCAGAGTTTATGACAATCTAATATGAACTGAATTATCCTAGTAAAATCACTAATAGAATTACGATCGGTAATCATATCTTTCCTTTTCTTGTAACAGTAAATAGCTACTTGGAGTGGTGTTTTTCCTTCGAGGCCGGGAGCATTGATATCTTGTATTTCTATTAATATCCTGACAACGTCCACGGCAGCATTCTGGATAGCATAAATAAGCGGTGTTTCATTGTTGACTTTTAAATTATTAATACCCAGGCGATTTATCATTATTTTCAGCATATCTGATGAGTCGGTTTGGATAATCGACATTAATAATCTTTCTTTGTGGTTATCTTTCAGGTCACTAGCCTTGAGTGCCAGCATCTCTTTACTTATTTTTTCACGAGCTTTGAGTTCATACCAGTTGGGAATTTTGTTTATGTTGGCGATCGATTCTATTAAAGAGTCAATAGTTAATTCATGGCTAATACCCTTTTGACTTCTGGAGTTCTCTGTTTTCTCGACATCCCATAAATTTTTTATGTGATCGATAATACGGAGTCCATTGCTTAAAATGCAGGAATATAAATCGCTATTCTTACCAGAACATCTATCAGGATGAAAATATTTTGTTAACGTTTTAATAATGTACTCTACATTTAAATTGTCTGCATTTTGATCAATCTTCAATATGTTGGCTAACAGAAACTTGAATATTTTTTTTTCGTTATAAGTTATTGTAACTTCGTTCTCAATTTTATTTAAAATTGATTCTATGAAGTTTCCGACACCTTTAAGTTCCCTTAAAGATTCTTTTAAATTGATCCTCTTCGATCTATGTTCCTTGTTGAGCTCTTCTAGAGCGTCTTGTATTTCTATTGAATCAGCAATATTACTCTCTATCGTTCTGCAGAAATTTTCGGCATGCTTGTTTAATCCATCAAAAAAATCAGAGGTTTGAGCAAGGGTGGGTAATATATGAATGAATTCGATAGTTCTTTCATTGATAGGTGTGTCATTCGGAAGTTTATTGGAAAATTTAAGGCTCTGCTGACTATAAACTTCCATAAGTCTAATTTTTAAAAAGCGTCCCACAGATCTGCTGTTGCCTGAATGAATCAGGCAGCCACCTGTGTTATGTTCGTCAAACAGAACCTTTGAAATCAAACCAAGCGCTTCCATGTTCATAGTTATGTACTTCCTTTCATTAATTTTTTGTAAATGGTTTTTAGACTTTATTATTGATTAGGTCATCCGTTAGACTTTTACTTCTACTAAAAGTTCAATTAAGAGAATTTTGACTCGTGCCCACGGACCAGAGAGGCTGTCGCAAAACACTGGTTCCCATGCTTTTAGACCCTGTGGGTCCCAGCGTGGGAACCCATACCCAGCTCGCGCTGCAGAGTCCGTTTCTCATGGCAGGTATGCATTCCCACGTAGGGCGAGTGTGTTGCAAAACTTCAACAGCTCGTTCTCACGCTCTGAAGTCGTCATTCCCGCGAAGGCGGGAATCCAGTGCCAACGGTGGATCTCTGCCTTCTCCGCGATGACAAGGCCAGGGGTACACCGGGCAGTATGGTTCTGGTGGTGAGTCAGTGTGGATTCCCGCCTTCGCGGGAATGACGAGAATGAAGCCGGGAATGACGAGAATGAAGCCGGGAATGACGGGAGTCAACTCGTTCCCAGGCTGGAGAGAGTTTTGCGACACCCTCTCCAGCGTGGGAACGAGCCATGTCACCTATAGTGACTGATTTTCAGGATGATGCGTACTTGAGTTAGTTAAATCAGCTCATTTTTTGTATTTTCGGACGTGTGGCTCCGTCAGTGGAGGTGTTAGTGAATGGACTATTTGATGACTGCTTTGTATTCCCACTATTTGTTGGGAAAGCACCGGTTGTTGAAACAACATCGGACAGAAATTCGACAATTGTATGAGCACCTTTTTTTCTTGCATAATCTAATGGACTATCACCTTCAGTTGTTAGCTGGTCAAGACTGAAATCAGATCGTTTTAATAGTAATTGAATGAAACTTAGTGCGTTAGACTCAATAGCTGCCATCAGTACAGTTTTTTTGTAGTCTTTTTTCTGAAGAAGTGTTTTTCTATTGCTGATCGCCTCTTCAACTTTTTTAAGTGCTTTATCATTATTGTGAGAAGTTTTATTGTACTCGTCAATTAATGCCACAATGTCATCTCCGTGAAATTCAACTCCCACTCTTAAATCTTTCAGATTATCTGCCAATGTCTCAATATCATAAAACTGCTTTTCGTTTAGCCTCCTCTTTATAAAGCTACGTACTGTTATATCGCGTATAATGCGCTGATCAATATTGGCGCCCAGATTGATTAGTTTGTTAATAATCTCAAGGCTTGTTGAATCAATTTCTTTCTGAAGGGCAATATGGCATAATGCGGTATTGCCCTCAAAGTCTTTAGCATCAACGCAGAGTTTATGAGAATCTAATAGGGACTGAATTATCTCAATAAAATCACTATTCGCATTCTTATCTTTCCTTTTCTTGTAACAGTGAATAGCTACTTGGAGTGGTGTTATTCTTTCGAGGCCGGGAGCATTGATATCTTCTTTTTCTATTAATATCTTGATAACCTCTACGGCAGTATTCTGGATAGCATAAATAAGCGGTGTTTCATTGTTGACTTTTAAATTACTAATACTTAGCCGATTTATCATTATTTTTATCAGCTCTGATGAGTCGGCTTTTATAATCGACCTTAATAATCTTTCTTTGTAGTTATCTTTCAGATCACTAGCCTTGAGTGCCAGCATCTCTTTTCTTATTTTTTCAGAAGCTTCGAATCGATCTATACTGGAAAGTTTTTTTAGGTTGGCAATCGATGGTATCAATGGAAACCGGCCATTTCTGAAGTCTTCCAGATTATCTACCAATGTTTCTATGTCACAAAATTGCTTCTCGTTTAGCCTCCTCTTTATAAAGCTACGTACTGTTATATCGCGTATAATGCACTGATCAATATTGGCACCCAGATTGATTAGTTTGTTAATAATCTCAAGGCTTGTTGAATCAATTTCTTTCTGAAGGGCAATATGGCATAATGCGGTCTTGCCCTCAAAGTCTTTAGCATCAACGCAGAGTTTATGACAATCTAATAGGGACTGAATTATCTCAGTAAAATCACTATTGGCATTCTTATCTTTGCTTTTCTTGTAACAGTGAATAGCTACTTGGAGTGGTGTTATTCTTTCGAGGCCGGGAGCATTGATATCTTCTTTTTCTATTAATATCTTGATAACCTCCACGGCAGTATTCTGGATAGCATAAATAAGCGGTGTTTCATTGTTGACTTTTAAATTATTAATACTCAAGCGATTTATCATTATTTCCATCAAATCTGATGAGTCGGCTTGGATAATCGACATAAATAATCTTTCTTTGTCGTTATCTTTCAGATCACTAGCCTTGATTGCCAGTATCTCTTTTCTTATTTTTTCATAAGCTTCGAATCGATGCATACTGGAAAGTTTTTTTAGGTTGGCAATCGATTCTATCAAAGAGTCAATAGTTAATTCATGGCTAATACCCTTCTGACTTCTGGAATTCTCTGTTTTTTCGACATCCCATAAAATTTTTATGTGATCGATAATACGGAGTCCATTGCTTAAAATGCAGGAATATAAATCACTATTCTTACCAGAACATCTATCGGGATGAAAATATTTTGTCAAGGTTTTGATGATGTACTTTACATTTGAATTGTCTGTGTTTTGATCAATCTTCAATATGTTGGCTAACAGAAACTTGAATATTGTTTTTTCGTTATCGGTTATTTTATCTCCGTTCTCAACTTTATTTAGAATTGAATCCATCAAGTTTCCGACACCTTTAAGTTCCCTTAAAGATTCTTTTAAATCGATCCTCTTCGATCTATGTTCCTTGTTGAGCTCTTCTAGAGCGTCTTGTATTTCTATTGAATCAGCAATATTACTCTCTATCGTTCTGCAGAAATTTTCGGCATGCCTGTTTAATCCATCAAAAAAATCAGAGGTTTGAGCAAGGGTAGGTAATATATGAATGAATTCGATAGTTCTTTCATTGATAGGTGTGTCATTCGGAAGTTTATTGGAAAATTTAAGGCTCTGCTGACTATAAACTTCCATAAGTCTAATTTTTAAAAAGCGTCCCACAGATCTGCTGTTGCCTGAATGAATCAGGCAGCCACCTGTGTTATGTTCGTCAAACAGAACCTTTGAAATCAAACCAAGCGCTTCCATGTTCATAGTTATGTACTTCCTTTCATTAATTTTTTGTAAATGGTTTTTAGACTTTATTATTGATTAGGTCATCCGTTAGACTTTTACTTCTACTAAAAGTTCAATTAAGAGAATTTTGACTCGTGCCCACGGACCAGAGAGGCTGTCGCAAAACACTGGTTCCCATGCTTTTAGACCCTGTGGGTCCCAGCGTGGGAACCCATACCCAGCTCGCGCTGCAGAGTCCGTTTCTCATGGCAGGTATGCATTCCCACGTAGGGCGAGTGTGTTGCAAAACTTCAACAGCTCGTTCTCACGCTCTGAAGTCGTCATTCCCGCGAAGGCGGGAATCCAGTGCCAACGGTGGATCTCTGCCTTCTCCGGGATGACAAGGCCAGGGGTACACCGGGCAGTATGGTTCTGGTGGTGAGTCAGTGTGGATTCCCGCCTTCGCGGGAATGACGAGAATGAAGCCGGGAATGACGGGAGTCAACTCGTTCCCAGGCTGGAGAGAGTTTTGCGACACCCTCTCCAGCGTGGGAACGAGCCATGTCACCTATAGTGACTGATTTTCAGGATGATGCGTACTTGAGTTAGTTAAATCAGCTCATTTTTTGTATTTTCGGAGGTGTGGCTCCGTCAGTGGAGGTGTTAGTGAATGGACTATTTGATGACTGCTTTGTATTCCCACTATTTGTTGGGAAAGCACCGGTTGTTGAAACAACATCGGACAGAAATTCGACAATTGTATGAGCACCTTTTTTTCTTGCATAATCTAATGGACTATCACCTTCAGTTGTTAGCTGGTCAAGACTGAAATCAGATCGTTTTAATAGTAATTGAATGAAACTTAGTGCGTTAGACTCAATAGCTGCCATCAGTACAGTTTTTTTGTAGTCTTTTTTCTGAAGAAGTGTTTTTCTATTGCTGATCGCCTCTTCAACTTTTTTACGTGCTTTATCATTATTGTGAGAAGTTTTATTGTACTCGTCAATTAATGCCACAATGTCATCTCCGTGAAATTCAACTCCCACTCTTAAATCTTACAGATTATCTGCCAATGTCTCAATATCATAAAATTTATTCTTATTTATCTTCCCTTTTAAAAAGCTACGTACTGTTATATCGGGCATAATGGGCTGATCAATATTGGCACCCAGACTGATTAGTTTTTTTATAATCAGAAGACTATTTGGATCAATTTTTTCCTGAAAAGCAATATGGCATAATGCGGTTTTACCATCAGAGTCCTTAGCATCAACAGAGAGTTTATGATAATCTGATATGAACAGAATTATCGCAGGTAAACAACTAGTGAAAATCTGATCTTTCTTTTTCTTGTAACAGTCAATGGCTATTTGGAGCGGTGTTTTTCCTTCGAGGCTGAGAGCATTGATATCTTCTTTTTCTATTAATATCTTGACAATCTCCACGGCAGAATTCTGGATGGCATAAATAAGCGGTGTTTCATTGTTTATTTTTAAATTATTAATACATAGGCGATTTATCATTATTTTCAGCAGCGACGATGAATCGGTTTGGATAATCGTCATTAATAATTCTTCTTTGTGGTTATCTTTCAGATCACTAGCTTTGAGTGCCAGCATCTCTTTTTTTATTTTTTCATAAGTTTTGAGTCGATAGCAGTTGTCAATTTTGTTTAGGTTGGCAATCGATTCTATCAAAGAGTCAATAGTTAATTCATGGCTAATACCCTTCTGACTTCTGGAATTCTCTGTTTTGTCGACATCCCATAAATTATTTATCTGTTTGATAATATCGAATCCATTGCTTAAAATGCAGGAATATAAATCACTATTCTTACCAAGACATTTGTCAGGATGTAAATATCTTATCAACGTTCTAATAATGTACTCTACATCTGAATTATCTGTATTTTGGTCAATCTTTAATATGTTGGATAACAGAAACTTGTATATTTTTTTTTCATTATCAGTTATTGTAACTCTGTCATAAATTTTACTTATAATTGATTTTATGAAATTTCCGACACCTTTAAGTTCCTTTAAAGATTCTTTTAAATTGATCCTCTTCGATCTATATTGCTTGTTGAGCTCTTCTAGAGCGTCTTGTATTTCTATTGAATCAGCAATATTACTCTCTATCGTTCTGCAGAAATTTTCGGCATGCCTGTTTAATCTATCAAAAAAATCAGAGGTTTGAGCAAGGGTGGGCAATATATGAATAAATTCAACAGTTCTTTCATTGATAGGTGTGTCATTCGGAAATTTATTGGAAGATTTAAGGCTCTGCTGATTATAAACTTCCATAAGTTTAATTTTTAAATCGGGTCCCACAGATGAGCCATTGCCTGAATGCATCAGGTAGCCACCTCTGTCATGTACGTCAAACAGGACCTTTGAAATGTAACCAATCGCTTCCATGTTCATAGTTATATACTCCCTTTTATTAACTTTTTGCAAATAGCTTTTAGACTTTATTATTGATTAGGTTATTAAGTTAGACTTTTGCTTGTACTAAAAGTTCAATTAAGAGCATTTTGATTCCTTCCCACGCTCCAGAGGCTGTCGCAATGACCTGCATATGCTCTCCACATATGCTCTGGTAGGATTTAGCTCAGTAGAACTCTTAATATGAGCTAAAATATTGGATGTCCCACACATGCCACACATGTTATATGCACATACGCTAAGTACTCAGCCATACGGAATCGAATATTTCTGGCTTATTGGGCAGGTGCTCTGCAAGGCGCAACTCTGGGAACATAGCAAGCTATGTGACCAGAGTTGCAACGCATCACGACTGCATGGATGCAGGAGCTAGAGCAACGCAGGAGCAGTTGCCGCGAGTGCCTGAACAGTAAGTCAGAAAATATGATTTCGTATGGTTGAGTACTTATGCTTCGGGCGAGGCCGCGTTTGACTTAACAGAGCCGTATCGTCATATGGCAGTGTGGTAAGTAATAGCGAGGGTGAAATCATGAAATTAATTATCTCCTTTTTAACTTCTCTGCTGCTATTTTTTCCGTTTTCTTTGTTTGCTGATTCTTTTGCATTGCACAATCCAGATGAATACACCATAGAAGTATTTGATGGGGATTCAGTCGTATACGACAGGCATGACAGAAGCGTCTATTTTGGGGTAAACCCTAAAACCAATTACTACACAGTAAAAGTAGATAAGTTCCCAACTCCTATAAATGTAAAATTAAACAGTTCTTTAAATCAAAAGTACTATGAAGGAGGTTGTAATTATACCTTTACACTTAGCAAAGAACTTGGTTGGGAATTTACAGGCTCTGCTTTCCCTTGCACAGAAGGTCAGCATCATTTTTACCCTGTATTTACCGTCCGAAACGATTCGAATGTCCCAGGTGATCCAACTAAAAAAGGAATCAATGTCTACCCAGCGATTGCTGCAACTAAAGACGATTTTGCCACTGATCACCTACGGGGGGTTCTCGAACCAGGAGACTCCAGACTGATTACTGAAGACAATATTATATTAGTGAACTTAGGTATAAAAATTGGTTCAAATATACAAATAGGATTTTTTGATCCTGAAATTCCTGGCTATATAGCTTGTGGGGATGATGTAATGACTTACAAGGGTCGATATACATTCACACTGACGAAAGTTAAAAAGTGTGTTATTACAAAAAGTATTGACCAGGCAAAAGCTGACTGATTATTGGAATGCGTTTGACTCCTTGCCGTGCTCCAGAGGCTATCGCAAAACTCTGGTTCCCATGCTTTTAGGCCCTGTGGGTCCCAGCGTGGGAACCCATACTTATCTCGAGCTGCAGAGTCCGCTTTTCGGGGGAGGTATGCATTCCCACGCAGAGCGTGGGAACCAGTTGTTGGGCTTTTGCGACAACCTCGCCAGCATGGGAAGGAGCCATAGCTAAATAACCAGAAGCACCCTGTTTTATTGCATCGAACTCAGTTTTGAGCAGTCAGGAACTTCTGCCTCCAAGCCAACAATCATTTCAAGTCAGAGCAGTAAGTTGCCTCGTTCCATCCTCACTGGTGGTCTCCAGGATGCGGCCATCGTAGTAGAAGATTAATGATTCGATCGGCCCATCGTGGTCAATGGTGATTTGTTTTGACCATGATCCGTTGGCCACCTCGCAATAGACTTTGGCCGTGTGATCGTCACTGGCGGTCACCACATGTTTGTCATCAGCGCTGAAGGTGGCTATTCCGATTTTGGCACTGTGGTAAATAGTGGCTTTTACTGCCCATGATCCGTCGACAGTCAACCCAAAAATATTTGCTGTGTGATCGTCACTGGTGGTCAGCAGATGCCTGTCATCAGAGCTAAAGGTGACTGATCTGATGTTGTCATCATGGTAAATGCAGGCTTTTTCTATCCATGATCCATCTGCCTGCAGGTCAAAAATTTTTGCCGTGTAATCGTCACTGATGGTCACCAGATGCTTGTTATCATTGCTAAAGGTGGCTGATCTGATCTTGTCACCATGGCAAATACCGGTTTTTTCTGTCCATGATCCGTCTGCCTGCAGGTCAAAAATTTTTGCCGTGTAATCGTTACTGATGGTTACCAGATGGAGACCATTGAGGCTTAAGGTGGCTGAGCTGACAGGACCTGTAGTGGGAACGGTGGACTCTGCTAGTGATCCATCGGCCTGCCGATTATAGATCTTCGCGCAGCCATCGGCACTGACGGCCACCGAACGGTGGAGACCAATGCTTCCTTCGCCTTGAGTATGGTAGCTTTGCTGTTGCAAACTCTCATAACGCTCCATACAAAATTGTCTCAGTTCAACTGCAGTAACAACCTTTCCGAAACCAACACCTGTTGATGCGCTCTGCGGCTGAGCAGGTTTTGTTGAGTGTAAGTCCGGAAGTCCGTTAGCACCGGGAGCGCTATTTAAGTTATTCATATCATGTTCCTTTTTATTAAGTTGGATTTATCCTTCATTGCATAGATATTGTATTGAAGGTCATCCAATATTGATTTTCTCCATTTATTGGGAGTTCCTTTCAGGATAAAAGTTCATAACATTGTCGTAAGTGCAGTTAACAAGAAAACAGGACTCTGATTCGAAAAATGATCAATAAGTACTCAGCCATACGGAATCGAATATTTCTGGCTTATTGGGCAGGTGCTCTGCAAGGCGCAACGACGGGAACATAGCAAGCTATGTGACCAGAGTTGCAACGCAGCACGACTGCATGGATGCTGGAGCTAGAGCAACGCAGGAGCAGTTGCCGCGAGTGCCTGAACAATAAGTCAGAAAATATGATTTCGTATGGTTGAGTACTTAAGACTGAGTTTTTAAATGTCTTTTTAAAGTGAAGAGTTTAAGGCCCTGGCATGAAAAGCGATATGATCGCTGATAAAACTGGCTATATAGAAATAGCTATGGTCATAGCCTTCATCCATCGATAGCTGGATGGGGTAATTCACCTTATCACACGCCGACTTGAAATGATTTGTCAGTAATTGCTGCTGCAAGAAATTGTCCGACAGACCCTGATTAATCATAATAGGCAAAACACGATCGTATGCCTGATTCGCAATTAATACAGTGGCGTCGTAGGCAAGCCATGCGTCCTGGTTGTGCCCTAAATAATAAGTAAATGCCTTTTGTCCCCATGGGCACTGACTGGGGTTTACGATCGGCGCAAAAGCCGAAATTGACTCATAATGATTGGCATTGTTCAGACCAATCACCAAGGCGCCGTGGCCACCCATAGAATGCCCTGAGATTGATTTTTTACCAGTAACGGGAAAGTTAGCCTCGATCAGGGCTGGAAGTTCGTGCACCACATAATCGTACATCTGATAGTGCTCAGCCCATGGCTGCTCTGTTGCATTGACATAGAAACCGGCCCCTGAACCCAAATCCCAGGCGCCTTCGGAATCGTCTGCCACAGCCTCTCCACGAGGGCTGGTATCTGGACAAACAATAGCAACACCATGTTCTTGCGCAAACTGTTGGGCACCCGCTTTTGTCACAAAGTTCTGATCCGTACAGGTAAGACCTGACAGCCAATACAGAACCGGAACCTTTTCGGATTCGGCTTTACTGGGTAAATAAATCGAGAACTGCATAGTGCAGCGGGTAGTGTCAGCTTCATGCTCATACTGCAGTTGAACGCCACCAAAGCATTTAACACGAGATAATTCTTTCATAGCTGGTTTTGTCTGTTGATTCACTTAAAAAGTTACCTGGCGAGTGAGTAGAATTCACGAGCCTCATTCACTCATTTGTCAATATTCGATGACAGTGCGAATCGATTTACCTTCATGCATCAGCTCAAAGGCTATATTAATGTCTTCTAACGGCATTGTATGGGTGACCATTTCGTCGACTTTAATTTCACCCGCCATATATTTTTCAACATACTCTGGCAGTTGCGTCCGCCCTTTAACCCCGCCAAAGGCGCTGCCGCGCCAGACACGGCCTGTGACTAATTGAAAGGGACGGGTACTGATTTCCTGACCAGCGCCAGCGACACCAATAATCGTCGACTCACCCCAACCTTTATGACAGCACTCCAGGGCGCTTCTCATGGTTTCAGTTCGACCGATGCACTCGAATGAGTAATCTACTCCGCCCCCGGTGAGTTCCACAATCACATCCTGAATCGGTTTATCGTAATCTTTTGGATTGATGCAATCGGTGGCACCAAGGTCTTTGGCCATTTGAAATTTATCGGGATTAATATCCACCACTAAAATGCGTGCGGCTTTGGCCATCACAGCGCCCTGAACTGCCGACAGGCCAACACCGCCCAAACCAAATATAGCCACCGTAGCTCCCTCTTCCACCTTAGCTGTATTCAGAACAGCACCAATACCGGTAGACACTCCACAAGCTAACAAACAGACTTTATCCAATGGTGCGGCCTGATTGATTTTTGCCACGGCAATTTCAGGTAATACCGTATGCTCTGCAAAGGTTGATGTACCCATAAAGTGATAAATGGGCTGCCCATCTTTTGAAAAACGCGAGGTTCCATCCGGCATCAGGCCTTTGCCCTGAGTTTCACGAATGGCCTGACAGAGATTGGTTTTACCAGAGGTACAAAATTTACATTCGCCGCATTCCGGAGTGTATAGCGGGATAACGTGATCACCCACCGCGACGGATGTAACTCCTTCTCCTACGGCTTCTACAACACCTGCACCCTCATGACCCAATATACAGGGAAAGATACCCTCAGGGTCCTCGCCACTCAGGGTAAAGGCATCGGTGTGACATACGCCGGATGCTGTTAATTTTACCAGGACTTCGCCAGCCTGGGGTTCTTGAAGGTCAACTTCCTCAATAGTGAGAGGCTTGCCTGGCCCCCAGGCGACAGCTGCACGTGTTTTCATGGTTATACCTTTTTAAGTTGGACAATAAGTACTCAACCATACGAAATCATATTTTCTGACTTATTGTTCAGGTACTCTGACTGCGTTGCAACTCTGGTCACATAGCTTGCTATGTTCCCGTCGTTGCGCCTTGCAGAGCACCTGCCCAATAAGCCAGAAATATTCGATTCCGTATGGCTGAGTACTTAACTGAAACTACCTGGCTTTTCTCAAACTGCTGCCGAGCTCAGCAAAATTGTAATGAGAATGAATCCTGAAATGAAGGTTTTTCCTTTTTTTCTTGTAGAGTGATGGGTCCACTCTCACTGGTTTGCTGTATTCAGTCAGAATTACTTCGGGAACACGACTTATATTTGGAAATCGTATACTTCGAAAAACATCTCATATTTTGGATCAATGCCTAAGTATCTTCTTGAAGCTGAGAATATTCTAAAGTAAGGACGATCATCCGAATTGCCTAAGGTTGAAAACAATGTAGGCAAAATCTTCTGGTTAAAAATAGCTTTAGAGCAGGATTTGTTTTTTCTTGTTTTTATTATTTTATTAAATGATGGTTCGATTTTATTTAAATCTTCTGTCATTTTTTTTATTTCATCTTCCCTTTCTTTAGAAAAAAGTGATGGCAAATTATTCTCCTGATAAAACAAAATCATATCATTGGTTTTTTTTAAGCTTTTTTTATTTTTGACTATTGTTGAAGAGTCACCATTCAGCCATTGATCAAGACTAAACGCGTCTACCATCGACTGTAAGATATGGAATCTGTTGTTTTTCCTCAGAATAACAAATTCATGAGAATATACTTTCACATTATCGTTTATGTAACTGATTCTGTGTGAAAAAGCATAATTATTTTCTGGATTGCCATTGATGTATTCCTTGTATAATTGTTGTTCGCCAAACATGAAGGTATGAGTTACTGAATACTTTTCTTTAGAGAGATGTTTTTCAAGAACTGATACCGTTGTGTGGCATATATTTTTATCTTTTAGTTCATTAATACTCAACTCTAATGGAGATAAGGTGGCAGCTCTTGCTTCTGCCTGAGGTTTTTCAGACAAACATTGTGTGTCTGCAGTCGATGTTTCAGAAGTAGCATGAGATAACAATCTACTGTCTTCCTTTACCTCATTATGAAGTGAGACACATCTTGAAAAGACAGAGGTGGCTTCATTTAAAGCTTCCTTAACAAGCTGTGATTTTTTCTCCGGAGCAATTGATTGGGCTGCACCTTCTGAGGGAGGAATATTGACTGACAAAAGTTCACTCTTGTTATGTACACTGATGTCTCTACCCATACTGACAACAGTTGGTGTTTCTGATGGCGGTTGATTAGATGTTGATGGGGTGGAGCTGTCAATACTGGGTTTGTTATTTATTCCGTTCATGCTTTCATCTCTTTAAGTAAGTATTTGTCCTCAATTAGGGGCTAAATCCTTTCCACCTGTCACAGCTAAATCGGCATAGAGAGGCAACCAAAAGGATCAGTAATTTACTCTAAACGGTATTTGTTTTGAATAATATTCAGGCGCTAATCTAACGATCCTTATTGATTCTGAAGGGTATGTCTCCAGAGCAGCAGGTAAAGATTGGAAAAATATATCAATCGGACCATGCTTACTTATACATCTTCCACCTCCGATATAAAACAGACTATGAATCAATTTTTCATTTGAAAATAATTGCAGAATATCTCCGATGCATAGTTTTGTTTTGTCATCTGTATGAATGGAAGCAAAAGGAAGTTTTTCATACCACCCATTGAATTTTATATCCTTTTGTTTATCCATACCAAATGCCAAATAATTTACAAGCTGGTGACAGAAACCGTGAGAATCAATTTCTTTATTTTCAAGAGGAAAAACCGTTTTGCAAACATTCTCAAAGCCCTTTGTAAAGAGACAGGACAGCCTGCTTTTTATTTGATTCAAATAACATGAATCAATATTTGCTTCCTCAGTTAAAGGCAAAGAAACCAAACATTCTTCCTTTAAAATAGGGGTATTAGCTGGCACTTTATAATGTTTGACTCCATTCAAAGTAAAAGGTAAAAGTTTAAGCTTCCAATACACAAGAGTTTCTTCAGCGTAGAGTTCTGGATTGTCAATTTGTTCAAAAAAGATTGTTCCATCGCATTTTTGGTTAGCATATAATATTTCCGTGTGGTGCTCTTCATCAAGGAACAAAAGTTTATTGGTGGAGCCAATCTTTCTTTCTGATAATGATTTCCCTTCAACCTGCGATGGCTGGCTTTGATCAGCTTTTAAGTGATGAGTTGCTAATTCTTTTGGTGCTGACTCTCTAGTGTCTGAAATGCCTATTTGCGCTAAAGCAGGGGCAAGTTGTAAGTTTGTTTCTGTCACTGGGTTCATTGTCATACAGTCCGTGATATTTTTGTAAGTTCCCGATCAGCTGGCTTCGCCTTCCTGGAAGGCGGCTTTTTCATCCTACTGCATTTCAGGCTTGGTTGTATTGACAGATAAAACGAACAGTAATTCATTATTTTGTTAATTAATACTAACCATAAAGTAAGCCAGAATAACAAAGAGTGGCATAGAAAGGATGACAGTTGCGCCGTTACTGATGACCCAGAGCATAAGCAACCTGTTTGCCATATAATGGGCACAAGTACGATCGCAATGGATTACTCACGGTATGTTTGAAACCATAGATGCTCTCAAAGCCCAATTGGATGCCCTCAGGCCCCTGCCAAAAAACAGTGTCCAGTCGCTCCATGAAGCAATGATGCTTGAGTGGACTTATCATTCCAATGCGATAGAGGGTAATACCTTGACTCTCAAGGAAACCAAGGTGGTTCTTGAGGGTATTACTGTTGGCGGCAAGTCAATCAGGGAGCATTTTGAAGCCATTAATCACCGGGAGGCCATTGAGTGGGTAGAGTCTGTAATCGCAAGAGATGAGCCATTCAGTGAACGACTGATTAAGTCTATTCATCAGTTGCTATTAAAAAATATTGATAACACTAATGCGGGTTGCTATCGACAGGAAAATGTAATGATTGCAGGTGCTCAACACATACCTCCTGAACACCTGCACTTGCAGTCGTTAATGACGGAACTGGTGGATGGCTATGAAAATCACTATGAAAATCAGGATTACCATCCTGTTGAGAGGGCAGCGAGGCTGCATGTTGATTTTGTAGGAATTCATCCTTTTGTCGATGGCAATGGCCGTACAGCCCGCTTGCTGATGAACTTTGACTTAATGAGCAGTGGTTACTTACCCGTCATTATCAGAGCGGAAAATCGTCTTGCTTATTATGAAGCTTTGGATAAAGCTCATACCAGCCTGTGCTATCAAGACTTCATAGCAATGGTCGTTGAAGCAGAGGAGGACGCTTTTAAACGTTATCTGAGCATTGTTAGTTGAATTTGCCACAGCCAAAGCTCCCGGACATAAATGATGGAGCATAACCATAAAACCAGGCTCCATCATTCTTCTGAAACACCCGGAAATCTGAATCCCTTCAGTCTTCGTAGTTCTGGAATACCAGACAAGCGTTGGTGCCACCAAAACCGAAGCTGTTAGACATGATGCGGTTCAGTTTCTGCTCGCGAGCTTTACCGACCAGAATGGGCAGATCTCTGGCTTCCTCGTCCAGGGTCTCTATGTTGGCTGAAGCCGCGATGAAGTTGTGTTTCATCATCAGCAGACAGTAGATCGCTTCCTGGACACCAGCCGCTCCCAGAGAGTGACCGGAGAGGGACTTGGTGGAGCTGATGGCAGGCATTGTGTCACCAAAGACTTCTTTCAGTGCTTTCAGTTCTGCTACATCACCAACGGGAGTAGATGTACCGTGGGTATTGATGTAATCGACAGGACCGGCAACCGTTTCCAGAGCCAGACGCATGCAACGGGAAGCCCCTTCACCGGAAGGAGCAACCATGTCATAACCGTCAGAAGTAGCACCGTAACCCACGACTTCTGCATAAATTTTGGCACCACGGGCTTTGGCGTGCTCCAGTTCTTCCAGAACCACCATGCCACCACCGCCGGCAATGACAAATCCGTCCCGGTCAGCATCGTAAGCTCGGGAAGCTTTGTCCGGGCTGTCGTTGTACTTGCAACTCAGTGCGCCCATAGCGTCGAACAGGCCGGTCTGTGACCAGTGCTCTTCTTCACCACCGCCAGCAAAGACAACATTCTGTTTGCCCAGCTGGATCTGTTCAACCGCACTACCGATGCAGTGAGCACTGGTAGCACAGGCAGAAGTAATGGAGTAATTGACGCCTTTGATCTTGAATGGGGTCGCCAGACAGGCAGATACTGTGCTGCCCATCGTTCGGGTGACACGGTAAGGGCCTACACGCTTGACACCTTTTTCACGCATGATGTCAGCGGCCTCGACAATGTTTTCGGATGAGGCGCCACCGGATGCAGCAATCAGGCCAGTTCTTGGGTTGGAAACCTGTTCTTCTGACAGGCCAGAATCTTCAATTGCCTGCTTCATGGCGATGTAGGCGTAAGAAGCCGCCATACCCATAAAACGCTGGGTTTTACGATCAATATGCTCGCTAAGGTCAATGTCGACAGTGCCGGAAACCTGGCTGCGAAAGCCTTTTTCAGCGTAGCTTTCGTTAAAGCTGATACCGGATTTTCCCTGTTTGAGACTGTCGGCCACGTCACTCTGGGTGTTTCCCAGGCAGGAGGTAATGCCGATCCCTGTAACTACAACACGTTTCATTAATCTAAACCTGAATTATCCGAATGAATCAGAATGCGTCGGTGCTCTGGAAAAGGCCTACCCGGAGCCCATCGGCAGTATAAATCTCACGTCCATCGACACTGACAGTTCCATCAGCAATACCCAGCGCCAGTTTGCGACTGATAATACGCTTGATATTGATCTGGTAGGTCACTTTCTTATTAGTTGGCAGAATCTGGCCGGTGAATTTGACTTCACCGCTGCCCAGCGCCCTGCCACGACCGGGATTACCCATCCAGCCCAGATAGAAACCGACCAGCTGCCACATAGCGTCCAGACCCAGGCAACCAGGCATAACCGGGTCGCCCGGAAAGTGACAGTCGAAGAACCAAAGGTCTGGAGTGATATCCAGCTCGGCAACGATTTCGCCCTTACCGTATTTACCGCCTTCCTCAGAGATCCGAACGATACGGTCCAGCATCAGCATGTTGGGTGCTGGCAGTTGGGCATTGCCTGGCCCGAAAAGCTCACCCTGTGAACAGCGGAGCAGGTCGTCTTTATCGAAGGATTGTTGCTTCATTCGTTCATTATTCCTGGAAAATGACATGGTCGCCCGATAAGGCAGGGGTGACACGGGTACATCGACTCCCTTTCTGGCTGATCACTGATCACGGGAATTCATTACTATCGTTCCGGCGTGCACTATACCACCGGTCTCAGACTGTCATCATCGAATTCTGTTGAAATTAACAAAAAAACAACAGATGTGGCAGCTCTCGTGACATTTAATCAAGATCTGACCTTAATGGTCAGGGTTTTTTGTGCCTTGAAAAACGCAATACCGACTTATGCACTAACTTATGTACTTAGCCCATGCAATAAACGTTTCAGGTATTGTATTATTTGTTCGAATCATTTTTCCCCGGCTTGAGGCTGAAAAGATGATTCTTGACTCATGGCCTGCCCAATAGGCTGATTTGCACCAGATCAAGAGAAATGAAGCCGAAATTATAATGATGACGCCGAATAACGATAGCAAGCAGTATACCATAGCCATCCTGGGTGGAGGCAGCTTTGGTACGGCACTGTCTGATATATCAGCTCACAACGGTCATCAGGTTAAACTCTGGATGCGCAGTGATGAGCAGGTAAAGGGGATTAACCGGGATCATATTAATCATCGCTATCTACCGGATTTTACCATTCATCCTTCGGTTCAGGCTTGTACTGATATCAAGGCCGCAGTCTCATCTGCAGATCTTGTCCTGATTGCCATTCCCAGCAAATCCTTCCGTTCAGTGGTTCAGATGGCGGGCGATGCACTGGAAGGCAAAATGGTAATAAGTACCACCAAGGGGATCGAACCGGTCACCTTTGACCTGATGAGTGAAATTCTGAATGAGGAACTTGACTCAGCCAGAGTGGGTGTTCTCAGTGGCCCCAACCTGGCCAGGGAAATTATCGCCAAAGCAGTGACGGCGACCGTGATTGCCAGTGAAGATAACGAGTTGTGTGAGATAGTACAAAAGGTGCTGCATTCGGATTACTTCAGAGTCTATTCCAATCGGGATGTCTATGGCGTTGAACTGGCCGGTGCCCTGAAAAATATTTATGCCATTGTCTCGGGTATCGGGGCGGCCATGGGTATGGGTGAAAATACCAAGAGTATGCTTATAACCCGCAGTTTGGCAGAAATGAGTCGTTTTGCTGTCAAGCTTGGTGCGGACCCTATGACTTTTCTCGGACTGTCCGGGGTAGGGGATCTGGTCGCCACCTGTACTTCCAGTCTCAGCCGTAATTTCAGGGTTGGTTATGCTCTGGGTCAGGGGAAAACCCTGGAAGAAGCTGAAGCTGAACTGGGTCAGGTCGCAGAGGGGGTTAATACCTTACAGCAGGTCAGGCAAAAAGCGGTTGAGCTGGAAGTCTATATGCCGATTGTTGAAGCATTGCATATGGTCATCTTCAAAGAGTTTGATGTCAATCAGCTGGTGCGCGGTATGATGCTTCGAGAACAGAAAACTGATGTCGAATTTATGGTCAGATGAAGGGCTGGAGGGCTTTCCTTCCTTAATATTGTCAATTAATGACGCATATCCATTAACAAAAACGGCGAGGGTTTTTTTATGGATGAGAAAGTGTTAGATAATCTGAAATCAGAGTCCCGATGGCTCAGGCTGTTGTTCATGGTGTTGTTTTACATGCTGGCCCATATTGTCGGGTTGCTGATTCTATTGATTGCCATTATTCAGGTGATTCACGGGTTTATTAAATCTGAACCGAATTCACGGTTGCTGGATTTCTCAGCCGGGCTGAATCAATATTTTTATCAGATTATCCAGTTTGTTACTTATAACGCCGACACCAAGCCTTACCCATTCAGTGACTGGCCCGGAGAGAAAGAGCCTGTCAGTGATGAGAAAGATGCCTGAATTCGTGTTGAGATGTTGTCGAATGAGCCAGAAATCCGGACTTTCACAGGGTGACAGGATGTAGCTGTTTTTGTATCCAAAATTGTATATATTCAGTCGTATATCAGCTCATTTAAACAAACAGGTATCTAATCATGAAACTGATCATAATGCGTCATGGACAAGCCAGTTGGTCAGCGCCAAATGATCAGGAAAGACCTTTAACGGGCATGGGTCAGCAAGAAGTGCTCAGCACAGCTTCGAAGCTGACCCATCTTGGCATTAACAGGATACTGGCCAGTCCTTATCTCAGGGCTCAGCAGTCCGGCAGGATTCTGGCAGAAACGCTGGGCTGCTCCCTGGAAACAATGGATTGCATTACTCCAGACGACGATCCGATGGCTGTTATCTCAGAACTGCCTGCTCAGGGAAATATCGTTCTTGCCAGTCATATGCCTCTTGTCGGCGCTTTAACCGGACTGCTCTGCGAAGGATCAATTCATCAGGGACCCGGCTTTATGACTGGCAATGCAGCTGTACTGGAAATGGAGCTTCCCGGTCCGGGATTGGCAACATTGGTTGAGATGGTCGTGCCCTGAAAACATTCCATTCTTCGCCACTTTGGCTAATCTTTCTCCAGGCCGCTTTGGTTAAACCGCTTTGTTCGAAACAATGGCAAAGAACAGCCGACCGCAAAACAAATATAGCCTTATCGTGAACTGTGGATTTTTGCCTGGATTTTTTGGCTCGAAACACTTAAGCAGGTATGCTTGGTGGCACTTTTAATCCTGTGTTATCGCAGTTGCAGGACGTTGAAAAGGACAGGTTAACTCGAGAATGCCATTACTAAGATTTGACAATATAAACCTTGCCTATGGCGATCATCCCCTGATGGATGGCGCTGAGTTTCAGATACGTAAAGGTGAACGGGTCTGTTTGCTGGGACGTAATGGTGCTGGCAAGTCCACCATGATGAAATTGGTATCCGGCAAAATCGATGCAGATGATGGCAGCATCTGGCGAAAGCCGGGTATGCGTATTGGCGTTCTGAACCAGGATCTTCCTGAGCAGGATGAGAAAAAAGTTTACGATGTCGTGGCTTCCGGCCTTGAACAAGTGGGCGATTGGATCAGTCAGTTTCACGAATTGTCCCAGAATATTCAGTCGGATGAAGATATAAAAGCTCTGGAAAAAGTTCAGCAAAAGCTGGAAACTGCCGATGGCTGGAGTCTTCAGCAGAAGGTAGACACAGTGATTCAGAAACTGGGTCTGCCGGAAGAGAAGAAAATGAAGGAACTCTCCGGTGGCTGGCGCAGAAGGGTAGAGTTGGCAAGGGCACTGGTGTGTGAACCTGATCTGTTATTGCTGGACGAACCCACTAACCATCTTGATGTTGTTGCCATTGACTGGCTTGAGAAGCAGCTGCTTGATTTTCAGGGCGCTCTTCTGTTTATCACCCACGATCGTTCATTCCTGCAGTCTCTCGCTACCCGGATTGTCGAGCTCGATCGGGGTATCCTGACCAGTTGGGACTGTGATTATAAAACTTACCTGGACAGAAAAGCCCATGCACTGGAAGTGGAAGCGGAACAGAATGCGCTTTTCGATAAAAAGCTGGCTCAGGAAGAAGCCTGGATTCGCCAGGGTATCAAAGCACGAAGAACCCGTAATGAAGGCCGTGTCAGAGCGTTGAAAGTGCTTCGAAATGAAAGAATGGAGCGCCGGGTAGTTCAGGGTAAGGCAAGCTTCTCTCTGGAGCAGGGCGGTAGTTCCGGTAAGCTGGTGATGGAAGCCAGGGGTATTTCAAAGTCCTGGGAAGGTCGGCACATTATTAAAGATTTTGATCTCAGGGTGATCCGGGGCGACAAGATCGGATTGATTGGCGCCAACGGTGCTGGCAAATCAACATTATTAAGTATTTTGCTGGGGCAACTTCAACCTGAATCCGGTTCTATCAAGGAAGGCACCAAGCTGGAAGTAGCCTACTTTGACCAGTTGAGAAATCAACTGGATCTTGAAAAAACGGTCATAGATAACGTGGCTGAAGGCCGTGAGAGCATCATGATTAACGGTGCCAGTCGGCACGTGATCAGCTATCTCGGAGATTTCCTGTTCCCCGCTAACCGTTGTCGTGTTCCTGTAAAGGCTTTGTCTGGCGGAGAGCGAAATCGTTTGCTGCTGGCAAGGTTGTTCAGTAAGCCCGCTAACCTGCTGGTCATGGATGAGCCAACCAACGATCTGGACGTCGAAACGCTTGAGCTCCTTGAGTCATTACTGGTGGACTTTGAGGGTACGGTGCTGCTGGTCAGCCATGATCGTGAATTTCTCGATAATGTGGTTTCCAGTACCCTCGTATTCCAGCCTGAAGGCAGGATTAAAGAGTATGTGGGTGGTTTTGAAGATTGGCTCAGACAGGGAGGCGAGGTCAGTCAACTGGTTGCGCAAGCGCAAACCAGCAAGCCAGAAAAGAAGGCTGAACCTGAACCCGGCATTCAATCCCGGTCGGAACCGAAAAAGAAAAAACTCAGTTACAAGCTTCAGCGTGAACTGGATGCTTTGCCGGGAGAGCTTGAAACGTTAGAAGAAGAGTTGATTCAGCTGGAAGAAACTGTCGCCGATCCTGTCTTTTATCAGAGTGATCAGGAAATTGTTCAAACCACTCTCGCACGTTTGGAAGCCGTCAATCAGGATATTGAAGAGAAGATGCAGCGTTGGGAAGAACTCGAAAATATGAGTTGAAAACCTTCGGTATTAAGTGGGGAGTTAGCAGTCGTTAATGTGCAGTCCTATATCTGCCAGCATTTCACTCACAGCTTCTGTTTTTATTTATGTGGCCGGTGCAGAACATCGGCTATGGTTCTGCCCAGGCTGGTTTTTTCTGCAATGATCAAACGCATCAGGTTAACAAAAGTTACTTTAGATCAATGGCTGACTATGATTACTTGCGAAGCGTTTGAAAATATTGCTGCCCTTTCTTAAGGATTTGAACCAGCTCCTTCACACTGTAAGCATCGAATTTATTAATATCATCAATTATGGTGGGTGAAAAACCTTCTCGCAGAAGGAGTCCGTTCAGCAGAATACAGCCGATGGTTCTGGCATTCCCATCTCTGAAAGGGTGGGTATGCTGAAGATTCCGACATAGTTCAACAATGGCATGAATAATTGCATCCTGTCGCCGTTGGCTGTCAGTTTCAGTTATTTCTTGCAACTTTTTCTCAAAGGTTTGGCAATAATTTTTTGATAACTCCATACCTTTGTGATCTTTATAATCAAAATCAACAAGATATGTATCAGAATTCAGCCTTTCTATTTTTGGAAAATTGTTCACACTAGCCAGTCTCGTTATTTCTTCTAAACCATCCTCTGTCAAGTTTATGCCTCTTTTATAGAAAACGCTGCCTTCGTTCCAGGAGATGTCTTTAATGGCCACATCTTCATTGCTTGACAAAACCCCGGATGTTGTCAAAGTATGAATGGCTTCAATTTTACTGTAATCCAGGGGTTTATTAGCCAATATATTACCAACTTCTTTAAAGGCTCTTAGCATAGCGGCTGCGTACCCGGGCTCATCCTCATAACAAAACAGCCCTAAACCGTACTCTTTCGAGTGATCCTCATCAATAAAAAGCCGGTACAGCTCTTCCACAGGAAAGCCTTTGCACTGTTCTGTGTGATCCAGCATGGTCTGCACTTCTTCAGCCTCCTCAGAAGCACGGCAAATACCCTTTAAAAGGTGATATAACCGCAAAGAGAAGCGCTTTTCACCTTTTTCGTGTTCAATAAGAGATTGTCGAATTTCTTCAATACTCATTTCTGAAAGAAGAAGGGCGCAAGCCTTACGTGTAAAAGCCCCAACCTTCTTATAATAATTAAAATAATTAGGCAGTTGGTCTATAGCGCTGACCAAGTCTTCACATTTACTCAGAGTGCTGTTTTCATTCCACTGAAACATGGGTACTGATTCAAAATGGCTGAGCCAGCCGTCCAGTCTCGCAAGAAAGTATGCATAATAAGTATGCCTCCGCCCTTGAACAACCGTTGCTACTCTTCCCAGATTAAATGCAGCTTTACAGTCGTTCACTATTTTTTCAAAACTGCGATCATTCTGTTTAAAATTATCGTGAGATAATCTGGTTATTTTTCTGGCATGTAACAGGGTATCAGGAGTTTGTGATGGGTCCGGGTACAAGTGTCTCTTTTCGGTAGAAGGACATCTGCCAAAAACAAATCGTGACTGTTCTTTCGAGCCAAACAGATAGCGGTCTTTATCGCTCAAATCGTCTAATGGATGAATCATATTCCTGAGTGCAGTAGCAAAATAAGAAGGTATCATTGGATAGTTCGTTGTTATTTTCTGAAGTACTTGTCTATCAATTTATTGATTTTTCTGTGATTCTGTCAAGAAAACTTAAGAAGTTACAGCCCGTCAACCAGACAGCTCAAGGTCTCCGGTCAGGGCAGTACTTATGATTCAATATACGTTCAGCAATGATAGCAGGTACTCCATAAGCCTCGAGCTATCAATTAACTTGAACAATTCACCAAACCGTTATTTAAGAAAGCACGATGGGTAAGAGCTGAGGTTACAGACGACAATATACCGGTGAGTGTCAGTTCAGATATTGGTGACTAAAGCTTAAAATTGAGCATTGCTGTGATCCTTGGACTACTTTATGAGGGGCGTTTAAAGACTAAGGGAAGCAGAATGATCAGTAACTCGCTGTCTCAGTTAACGAAAACAACAAGGTCCTCGAAATATCCCCATCGAAGTAAGACTAATCAGCTATTCGCAGCCTCCCTTGGTCTCGTTATCATGGCTTGCCCTTACTCAAAACTGCTGGCAGCAAACCCTTTGTTTACGCCGTTCGATGAAAGATTTGTTGAAGAAAAGGGGGCCAAGGCGTCTGACTACTTATCCGCTTTAATTAACCATAATGCCCTTACGGGTAGGTTTCCTTTCATCACCCCTAATGATACTGATTTTATCTTTGCCATGAACTCCGGGAATGAGCATGGCATAAATAAGAGAAAGGGCCGGAAAAAACCGCAGGGAGCTGGAGCACCGCAGATGCAGCCATTAATGAACTTTCCACTCCGGCCAATGTCCCGTGCACAGATCGCTGAAATTATCCGGAAATTGAATTCAGGCCTCTCAGAAGACACCATAACCACTCTGTTGAACAATATTCCGGAAATGCCTCCCGGTGATAACCTGACCATTGCAGGCTTGATTGAGCAAGTGAAGATGAGTCTTCAAATTAACATTGACCAAAATCATAATGCAATCCTGGAAACTCTATCTTATATTCAGGGGACCCAGTCCCCTGTTAATCCGAGCAATTCAGAACATCAACAGCGCCTTGCCTGTTTTTTGCTGGCTTACTATGCAGCCATAAATTCAAGCAGTGCTTCCCCTCAAAGTGCCCATGCTTTTTTTACTTCATTTCTGCTTCATGCCGCTGATATGGCTGGAATGTCTGGATTCCTCCACCATCTGCACATAGCTCAACTGTTAGGTAGAAATAAACCGATAAAAGATAAAGCTTCTTTAAAAGAAAATGTTGCAATATCATCTTTGGTATTCTCTGGTCTGAAAGTCTTGGAAACAGAACGCATCAAGTTTTTTCAACAAGTGCTGGATCCCTCAGAGTCTGAGCAATCCAGTATATCAGTCGATGCATTACTAAGAGACTCAGCCAAACTGCTGAACGATGGCATCGACAGGAACGGAATGTCGAGTCATAAGCGACAGCTAAAATCATCCGAACGAATGTTGGAACTAATAGAAGAATATGGTGAAGATAGACCTGAATTAATAGCCTGGAACTATCATTTCCTGAATTTGGTTGATGTCGTATGTCTGGTTCTTAACCCTTTCGCGCCACAATGTGAATATCCGAATGTAAATATTGAAGATATAGAGGATTATTTTAGAAAATCAGGTAAGGATACGACCTTTTATTCCGGTAGAGACAAAAGAAGGGATTTGTTTGAAGAATTCAAAAAAGTATCAATGGAAGTGATGCATGATCAAAACAATCAAGATGTTAAAGCATTTAAGAAATTGTTTTTATACATAAAAATATATGTAGCGCAACAATTGCACTTAACTTTTACTGATGAAAATGATTGCGACACCATAGAGGAAACCCTTGCTATTGGATTCAGGGCTCTATTGGAACAATCATATGATTTATTGGCACTGCTTCCTGATAAAGCTATTGGTTCCAATGATACTGTGCAGGTTGATGAAGTCATGCATGATGAGGCAGCTAAGGAACATGAAGGAACAGAGCTTAGTGAAGAAGAGAAGAGAAAAAGAAACCAGAAAAAACGAATAAAGTACTTAAAAGAACTCGTCGAATGGCTTGAATATTACTTTGGTACTAGTCAAATGGTTCCTGATTCTGCTGACAGTAGTGAATCTGAAAAAAATGATACTGACAGTAGTGATCTTGACAGTAGTGATTTTGACAGTAACCCTGACTGGACTGATTCAGACGGGAGCGATATTGATACACCGAAGCTGTAACTCAGTAAGTCAAATGTTCGCAAGTACGAAAAAAAGATAACAGGCTGTCAGCGGTCTGCGCAATGCAGGAGCTGTTACCGTGAAGGACTGGCTTAAAACAAGCTCCTGAAACATAAATCTGAGTGTAGTTGTGATCCCTGGTCTACTTTTCTAGCAGCCTGCCGTCCTCGCTACGGGCGCTATTCTCGGTCAGGCTCCTGGAGACATTCGAACACTTGAGGAGTTAGCATGATCAGCCACTCTATATTTGAATTACCAAAAACGACAAAGTCATCCATATTGTCCAATCGTGCTAAGACTAATCAACTAGTCGCAGGTTCCCTCGGTATTATTATGGCTTGCCACTGTTCAATATTGCTGGCAGCAAACCCTTTATTAACGCCGGTGGATGAAAGATTTTTTGAAGGAGAGAGAACAAAAGAGTCTCACTTTCTATCTGATTTGATTAACCATAATTCACTTACAGGGAGGTTTCCTTTAGTCACCCCAAATGATACCAATCTTATCTTTGCCATCAACATCGGGAATGAGCCAGACGTCAATGAAAGTGAGGTTCAGGAACAACCGCAGGGAGCTGTAGCACTGTATATGCAGCCTTTGATGAACTTTTCGCTCCCGCCAATGTCCCGTGAACAAATTGCTGAAATTATCCGTAAATTGAATGTAGGACTTTCAGAAGACACAGTAACTACACTGTTGAACAATATTCCGGAAATGCCCCCCGGTGATAACCCGACCATTGCCAGCATGATTGAGCAAGTGAAGGCTAGTCTTAACGTTGACGTTAACCAAAATCAGAATGCAATCATAATAGCCCTGTCTTATACCCAGGGTGCCGGGTCTCCTGTCAATCCTTATAATCCGCATGACATGGAGAACCTCGCCTATTTGCTGATGGCTTACTATGCAGCCATAAATTCAAGCAGTGTTTCCTCTCAAAGGGCTCGTACTTTTTTTACTTCATTCCTGCTTCACGCTGCTGAAATGGCTGGAATATCAAGACTCCACTGGCATAAAGATCTACTGTTAGGTAATGGTAAACCGATAAAAGATAAAAATGTTTTAAAAGAAAATGTTGCAAAATCATCTTCAGTCTTTTTTGGTATCAGATCTTTAGAAGCAGAGCGCATTAAGCTATTGGAACAATTGAAGGATCCCTTAGAATCTGAGCAACCCAATGTACCAGTCGAGGCATTACTGAGAGACACTGCTAAATTACTCAACCATAATATTGATAGTTACAGAATACCGATGTATAAGCGACAGCAAACATCAGCTGAGCACATGCTGGAGCTAATACAAGAATATGGTGGCGAAGAACCTGAATTAGTGGCTTGGGGAAATCAGTACCTGAATCTGATTGATGCCATTAGCCCAATGCTTGACCCTTTCGATCCAGAAGAGAGAGGCTTGATTACAAATATTTTTAACATGGAGGAATATTTCAAAAAAACAGGTAAAAAGACAACCTTTTATAATTATAAGAGTAAAAAAAGGAAATTACTTAAAGAAATCAAACAAGCAATGGCAGTTGAATTTTTTGGCCAGGAAAATCCAGACTCTAAATCATTTCTAAAAGTGTTGGTACAGATGAAGTTTTATATATGCCAACAATTACAAGTGGCTTTTCCAGATGAAAATGAATTTCAAGTCATACAGGAAACCATCACTAAAGGGTTTAAGGCCCTGCAGTTGCAATCATATGATTTAGTGGAAGCGCTTGACAGGTCTATCAGGTCTGATGTCGCTGAGCCAGCTGATGATACCATGCAAGACCGGGCAGCAAGCGGACAAGAAGACAAAGAGCCTAGCAAAGAAGAGAAGAAGAGGAAAAGAAAACGCCTGAAAAAACGGTTAAATCACTTGGATGAATTCGTGCAATGGCTCGATTATTTCTATGGTAGACGTCTCTCTGTTCCTTATCATTGTTGGAGTAGTGATTCTGATAGTGAGGATTCCCGATGTTATTCTAACAGCAGTGGTTCTGACAGGGATGATGTTGACAAGCCAGAAGGTGTAATTCGGTAAGTAAAATGTTCTCAAGTAAGAAAAAATTTCCTTTTTCCAGTAAACATTTGTCGTGTTCCTGTTAAGGCATTGACCGCTGGAGAACTCAGCCGCTTGCTGGCTGGCAAGACTGTTCGGGAGGTCAGCCAATCTGTTGGCCATAAACGAGGCTGCAACGAAATGGATGTTGAAATGCTTGAGCTGCCCGGGCCACTGTTGAAATTCTGGAATCAGGTAAAGTACGCTCTATGGAGAGCAGGTCGTTAGAATCAGACCACGACAATGAACCGGTGAGTGTCAGGTCTGATATTCGTGACCAGAATCGGGCATTATTGCGATCGTTGGTCTACTTTACGAGGGTTCTTCAAACCTTTAGGAAGTAGAATGATCAGCCAGTCCATTTCTCAATTATCAAAAACAACAAGGCTATCAATATTTACCCATCGTACCAGGGCGAGTCAGCTAGTCGCAGGTTCACTCGGTATTATTATGGCTTGCCACTGCTCAACATTGCTGGCAGCAAACCCTTTATTAACGCCGGTGGATGAAAGATTTTTTGCAGGAAAGGGAACAAAAGAGTCTGACTTTCTATCCGATTTGATTAATCATAATGCTCTTACAGGGAGGTTTCCCTTAGCCACCCCGAATGATACCAATCTTATCTTTGCCATGAATACCGGGTATGAACAAGACGTCAATGAGAGTGAGGTTCAAGAGCAACCGCAGGGAGCTGAAGCACCGCAGATGCAGCCTTTGATGAACCTTTCGCTGCCGCCAATGTCCCGCGAACAAATTGCAGAAATTATCCGTAAATTGAATTCAGGCCTCTCAGAAGACACTCTAACCACGCTGTTGAACAACATTCCGGAAATGCCCCCGGGTAATAATCTAACCATTGCAACTATGATTGAGCAAGTAAAGGCCAGTCTTCACGTTGACCTTGATGAAAATCAGAATGCAATTATGAAAACTCTATCTTATATCCTGGGTACCCTGTCTCCTGTCGATCTTAACAATTCACAACAACAAGAGAGCTTTGCGTATTTGCTGGTGGCTTACTATGCAGCCATAAATTCAAGTGGAGCTTCCTCTCAAAGAGCCCATGTTTTTTTTACTTCATTCCTGCTTCACGCTGCTGAAATAGCTGGACTATCCAGACTCCACTGGCATAAAGAGGTACTGTTAGGTAAACGTAAACCGATAGAAGATAAAAATGTTTTAAAAGAAAATGTTGCGAAATCATTTTCAGTCTTTTCTGGTCTGAAATTTTTTGAAACAGAACGCATTAAGCTTTTGCAACAATTGGAGAATCCCTTAGAGTCTGGGCAACCCGATAATGTATCAGTCGTTGGATTATTAAGCGGCGCTGTTAAACTGCTTAACCATGACATTGACAAGCACGGAATGCCGAAATATGTACGACAGCGAAGATCAGCTGAGCATATGCTGGATCTAATACGAGCATATGGTGGCGTAAGACCTGAATTAGTGGCTTGGGGCAATCAGTACTTGAATCTGATTGATATCATAAGCCTGATGGTTGACCCTTTCGATCATCCGGAGTGTTGGGACGTGATTGCAGACATTGCTAACATAGAGAAATATTTCAAAGCATCAGGTAAAAAGACAACCTTTTATAACAGTGAGCGCAAAAAAAAGAAATTGTTTAAAGAAATAAAAAAAGGAATAGCAGAGAAAATCATTGACTTGGGAAGTCTGGAACCTAGAACATTTTTAAAGCTGTTGGTACATATCAAATATTATATATGCCAACAATTACATGTAGATTTTCCTGATGAAAATGATTCTTTCGTCATACTGGCAACCCTCACTACAGGATTTAAGGCTCTGGTGGTGCAATCACTGAATTTATCGGAACTGCCTCCTGATACAACTATTGGCGCTGATGACGCTGAACAGGCTAACGAAGCCATGGATGACGAGGCAGCAAAGTTAGAGAAAAAAGACCTGATGAAACGTCTGGAGTTATTGAATGAATTCTCGAAATGGCTCGACTATTTAATTGGTTGGAGTACGGAGGTTTCTGAATTCAATTACGAGAGTGAATCTGAAAGAAGTGATACTGATAGTAGTGATTACAAAAGTTATTCTGACGGGAGTGATTCTGAACAGGATTATTGACACAGCAGAAGGTGTAAATCCCACGCAGCAACTGCTCCTGCGTTGCTCTGGCTCCTGCATTCATGCATCGGTTCGGTTGCGATAATTGGTCTGAAAATTTCTCGTAATCCTCGCTGCGGGGGGCCCAGACGGGGTCGCCCAGACGGGGTCGCCCAGACGGGGTCGCCCAGACGGATGCTGAAGTCCGACAGGCTCCCAAAGACGACAATGAACCGGTGAGTGTCAGATCTGATATTCGTGACCAGAATCGGGCATTATTGCGATCTCTGGTCTACTTTACGAGGGTTCCTCAAACCTTTAGGAAGTAGAATGGTCAGCCAGTCCATTTCTCAATTATCAAAAACAACAAGGCTATCAATATTGACCCATTGTACCAGGGCGAGTCAGCTAGTCGCCGGTTCCCTTGGTATTATCATGGCTTGCCCCTGTATGGCATTGCTGGCGGCAAATCCTTTATTAACACCGGTGGATGAAATATTTTTTGAAGGAAAGGGAACAAAAGAGTCCGACTTTCTACCCGACTTGATTAACCATAATGCTCTTACGGGGAGGTTTACCTTAATCAACCCAAATGATACCCATCTTATCTTTGCCATGAACACCGGGAATGAACAAGACGTCAATGAGATTGAGGTTCAGGGAGAACCGCAGGGAGCTGAAGCACCGCAGATGCAACCTTTGATGAACCTTTCGCTGCCGCCAATGTCCCGTGAACAAATTGCAGAAATTATCCGCAAATTAAATTCAGGCCTCTCAGAAGACACTTTAACCACGCTGTTGAACAAGATTCCGGAAATGTCCCCGGGTAATAATCTCACCATTGCAAGCATGATTGAGCAAGTCAAGGCTAGTCTTCACGTCGACCTTGATCAAAATCAGAATGCAATCATGGAGGCTCTATCTTATCTCCAAGTTACTCTGTCGCCTGTCGATCTTAACAATTCGCAACAACAAGAGAGCCTCGCGTATTTGCTGTTGGCTTACTATGCAGCCATAAATTCAAGCGGAGCTTCCTCTCAAAGGGCCCATGTTTTTTTACTTCATTCCTGCTTCACGCTGCTGAAATAGCTGGAATATCCAGACTTCACTGGCATAAAGATGAGCTGTTAGGTAAAAGTAAACCGATAAAAGATAAAAATGTTTTAAAAGAAAATGTTACAAAATCGTCTTCAGTCTTTTCTGGTCTGAAATCTTTTGATACAGAACGCATGAAACTTTTGCAGCAATTGGAGGCACCCTTAGAGTCTGGGCAATCCAATATTGTATCAGTCGATTTATTATTAATAGACGCTGCCAAACTGCTCAACAATAACATTAATAGTCATAGAATAGCGATCTATAAGCGACAGCAAAGATCAGCTGATCATATGCTGGAGCTAATACAAGAGCATGGTAATGAAGAACCTGAATTAGTGGCCTGGTGTAATCAGTTCTTGAATCTGATTGATGTCATAAGTCTGATGCTTGACCCTTTCGATCAATCAAGGTATTCACACGTAGAGACAGATATTGTTAATATAAAGAAATATTTCAGAGCATCAGGAAAAACGACAACCTTTTATAACTATGAGCGCAAAGAAAAGGCATTATTTAAAAAAATCGAGATTTGGATAACTCTAACATTCACTTCTTTGGGAAATCTGGAACCTGAATTATTTCGAAAACTATTGGTACACATCAAATATTATATAAACCAACAATTACACAGAGCTTTTCCTGATCAAAATGATTATTGCGTCATACTGGAAATCCTCATCGTCGGATTTAAGGATCTGGTGTTTCAATCATTTGAATTATGGGAACTGCTTCCTGGCACAACTATTGGCTTGCTTCCAACTTTTGTCTCTCATGACTCTGAACAAGTTAATGAAACCATGGACGAGGCAGCAAAGTTACAGAGAAAAGAACTGAGAAAACGTCTACGTGACAAAACAGCAAAGTTACAGAAAAGAGATCTGATAAAACGTGTATATTATTTGATGAAATTCACGGAGTGGCTCGATTATTTAAAGAAGATGCGAACAAGTCCTCAACCATGAGATAGTATTTTTATTAAGTCGGGAGTCAACAGTCAGCAGCGTGCAGTCTTAAGAACAGATATCTGCTAAATGTTAACTCACCACTTCTGTTCTTACTTATGGTTGTTATTTTTACCCACTCTCACCGCCAGAACGTCACAGCCCGCACCATGCAGAATGCTGGTTGATGTTGAGCCGAGGATCAGGGCCAGACCGTGTCTGCCGTGGCTTCCAACAACGATCAGGTCAACGTCTGATTCGTCAGCGATGCGATGTACTTCTCTTTCCGGGCGGCCATAAACGACATGCTGTTCGCCCTTGTCCAGATTAATACTCTCTGCCAAACGCGAAATACGCTCTCTGGCCTGCTGGGTGATTTCATCCTGAAGGGTTGTGAGGTCCAGTGGGATATCACTGCCATAAGCCACACTCAGTGGTTCAACCACATGCACCAGTGTCAGTCTTGCCTGGTAGGTTTCTGCAAGAGACTTTGCTTTATCCAGAACATCGTCTGCCTCGTCAGACAGGTCAATAGCAACGAGTATATGGTTATATTGACTCATAGACCGTCTCTCTCTTCCCGGTGTTTTTCAGAGAAATGCAGCTCAATCCAGTTTCGTAGCCATTTTTATCATCTGAGCCGGTGAGCTGCATTTCCGGATCATGGCTATGCACTATAACCACTACAGCTACAATACCGCTGCATAAAGTTGCGATATGAGGTTGTGACATAAAGTGGCGATTTACTGCAGGCATCATAGA
Source organism: Endozoicomonas sp. ALC020 (assembly GCF_049275935.1). Classification (NCBI taxonomy): domain Bacteria; kingdom Pseudomonadati; phylum Pseudomonadota; class Gammaproteobacteria; order Oceanospirillales; family Endozoicomonadaceae; genus Endozoicomonas; species Endozoicomonas sp. ALC020. The sequence continues at coordinate 5,592,464 of NZ_CP184830.1, read as the reverse complement.
CCAAACGCCTATATTGTATGGCTGTAGCTGGAGTTGTCCAAGTAAATTTGCAATGGGTATTTGTTATGAATCAGTATTTTTGCGGATATATTGGTGTTCATTTCCTTGACATTGATAAAAAATTCAAAGAAGGTAGGCTCAAAAATTCAAACGGTTGTATGAATTTCTGGCGAACACAGTCTGAGATGTATTCATCAGGAGTCTTACTGAGAATAATCTGCCATTTTCGTTAAAGGCACTATTTTCAGTCAGACTTCTGGCGCCATTTGTTCAGACGTCAGTTATCAGGACAACCTTTTTCAATCCGTCCGGAGAGAGATAAATGATATATCAGGGGAAAGCGTTCAAGGTTCTGGCACTTGAAAGCGGCATCGCTGAGTTGAGATTTGACCTGGATGGGGAGTCGGTGAACAAGTTCAACCGGCTTGCCATTGAAGATCTTAATGCTGCAGTCCAGGCCATCAAGTCGGACGGCACCATTAAGGGTGTCGTTCTTACCAGTGGCAAGGAAGGCGTTTTCATTGTTGGTGCTGATATCAAGGAGTTCACTTCCAACTTCCGTCAGGAAGAGAGTGAACTGATGGAGATGGTCATGGGCGTAAACCAGACCTTCAGCAGTTTTGAAGATCTGGATATGCCGACCGTTGCCGCCATCAATGGCAGCGCTCTGGGTGGTGGTTTTGAGATCTGCCTGTGTGCTGACTATCGTGTTCTGTCCAACAAAGGCGGTGTCGGCCTGCCTGAAGTTAAACTCGGTATCTACCCGGGATGGGGTGGGACTGTCCGTTTGCCACGTTTGATCGGTGTTGATAACGCGATCGAGTGGATTGCTGCCGGTCGTGAACAGAAGCCTGATGCAGCTCTGAAAGTGGGTGCTGTAGACGCAGTCGTTGAAACCGAAAAGCTGGTGGACTCAGCGGTAGCTATCATCAAACGCTGCCTGGCAGGTGAGCTGGATTACAATGCCCGTAAGGATGAAAAGCGTTCACCTCTCAAGCTGCCTTTGCTGGAATCGCTGATGGCTTTTGAAACAGCTACGGCGGTTGTCAAGCAGCAAGCGGGCCCTCACATGCCAGCACCTGTGGCTTCTGTCAAAGCGATCAAAAAGCATGCCGAGCTGCCAAGAGACGAAGCCCTGAAAGTGGAAGCTGAAGGTTTCGTCAAGTTGGCCAAGACGCCTGTGTCTGACGTCCTGGTGGGTCTGTTTCTGAACGACCAGATGCTCAAGAAGAAGACCAAGGAGCTGACCAAAAAGGCAGGTAAAGTTGAGAAAGCCGCTGTTCTGGGCGCCGGCATCATGGGTGGTGGTATTGCATACCAATCTGCTTATAAAGGCACTCCCATCCTGATGAAAGACATCGCTCAGGAAGGTCTGAATCTGGGGTTGAGCGAGGCCAGCAAGCTGCTGTCCAAGCGAGTGGCCCGTGGTCGTATGGACCCTCTGAAAATGGGAGAGGTTCTTAATCACATTGTTCCAACTCTGTCGTACAGTGAGTTTGGTGATGTTGATGTCGTTGTCGAAGCCGTTGTCGAAAACGTCAATGTTAAGAGGGCAGTCCTGGGCGAAGTAGAAAATCACGTCAGTGAGGACGCTGTTCTGGCCTCCAATACTTCAACCATTTCAATAACAGAGCTGGCTAAGGATCTGAAAAGACCCGAAAAATTCTGTGGCATGCACTTCTTCAACCCGGTTCACGCAATGCCTCTGGTGGAAGTGATTCGTGGTGAGAAGACCAGCGAAGAAACGGTGGCAACGGTTGTTGCTTATGCCAAGAAGATGGGTAAGGTTCCTATCGTTGTTAATGACTGCCCCGGGTTCCTGGTTAACCGGGTGCTGTTCCCGTACTTTGGTGGTTTCGCCGCGCTGGTGAAAGACGGTGCCGACTTCCAGCAAGTCGATAAAGTCATGGAGAAGTTTGGCTGGCCAATGGGTCCGGCTTACCTGCTTGACGTAGTGGGTATCGATACTGGCTCTCATGCGGAAAAAGTGATGGCTGAAGGTTTCCCCGACCGTATGTCCCGTGACTGGAAGAGTGCCATTGACGTGATGTTCGAGAATGGGCGTTACGGACAAAAAAACAATGTCGGCTTCTACAAGTACGAGCAGGACAAGAAAGGTAAGCCCAAAAAGGTGGTCGACGAAGCGGCTTATGAGCTTCTCTCTGAAGTGGCTGGTGAAAGTCGTGAGTTTGAGACTCAGGAAATTATTGATCGCATGATGATTCCACTGTGTATGGAAACCGTTCGTACACTGGAAGACGGCATTGTTGATACAGCTGCTGAGGCTGACCTGGCTCTGCTCAACGGCATCGGCTTTCCGGTTTTCCGAGGCGGCGCCCTGAAGTACATCGATAGCATGGGTGTCGACAAATTCGTTGAACTGGCTGATCAGTACGCTCACATCAGTCCTCTGTATCAGCCTACTGAAAAGCTGCGGGAAATGGCCCGTGAAGGCAAGACGTTTTACGGCGCGTAAACAGCCTTGAGCGACAAAAAAATGGTTAATCACGAGCAACAGATTTAAGAGAGAATTGACTATGAGCCTTAATCCGAGAGACGCCGTAATTGTTGACTTTGGGCGGACCCCTATGGGTCGCTCAAAGGGTGGCATGTACCGAAATGTCCGTGCCGATGACCTGTCTGCCAACCTTATCACCGGAGTATTGAACCGTAATCCCGGTGTTAACCCTGAAGAAGTTGAAGACGTGATCTGGGGCTGTGTCAACCAGACTCTGGAGCAGGGTTGGAACGTCGCCCGTATGGCGTCTTTGATGACTCCCATTCCTCATACTTCATCAGCCCAGACTGTCAGCCGTCTTTGTGGTTCTTCCATGAGCGCACTGCACACCGCTGCTCAGGCTATTCAAACCGGTAACGGTGATGTCTTTGTTGTAGGTGGTGTTGAGCACATGGGCCATGTGGGTATGATGCACGGAGTGGATCCTAACCCGCGCTTGTCCAAGTACGCTGCCAAAGCTGCTGGTATGATGGGTCTGACTGCAGAAATGCTGGGGTTGATGCACGGCATTACTCGTGAAGCCCAGGATGAATTTGGTGTGAGGTCTCACATGAGAGCCTGGGAAGCGACCAAAGCCGGTCAGTTTAAAGATGAGATCATCCCTATGCAGGGACATGATGATGATGGCAATCTGGCCGTTTTCACCGAAGATCAGACGATCCGTCCTGAAACCACACTCGAAGGACTGGCGCAGTTGAAGCCTGCCTTTAACCCGAAAGGGACAGTGACAGCCGGAACGTCTTCCCAGATTACCGATGGTGCTTCCTGCATGATTGTTATGTCTGCACAGCGTGCACAGGACCTGGGTCTTCAGCCAATGGCTGTGATTCGTTCCATGGCAGTTGCCGGTGTTGATCCGTCCATCATGGGCTATGGTCCTGTGCCCAGCACCAAGAAAGCTCTCGAGCGTGCAGGACTGACTATCGATGACATTGATCATGTTGAGTTGAATGAAGCCTTTGCTGCTCAGGCTCTGCCTGTCCTGAAAGACCTGAACCTGCTCGACAAGATGGATGAGAAGGTGAATCTGCACGGTGGCGCTATTGCCCTGGGTCACCCCTTCGGATGCTCTGGTGCCCGCATCTCCGGTACTCTGCTGAATGTAATGAAGCAGAACAATGGTACGCTCGGTGTAGCAACCATGTGTGTAGGTCTGGGTCAGGGTATTACTACGGTATTTGAACGTCTGTAAGGCGTCGGCCTTTGCCAGACGGGTTCCTGTCTGGCTTATCCTGCCTGAAAGTACTCGCCCCGGAATTCTATTCCGGGGTATTCCTTTTTGATGCATTTTTATGCAGAGATTCTGCTTCGAAAATGAGTATATTTTTCAGTGTCTGCATAAGTTATTTTGTCGGTAAAACCCGACATTTTTTCCCGTCAATGATCATCATGAAATCTGTCAGGCTTCACAGTAATTAAATAATCTTTTGATATTCAAGGATATTATTGCTTATAACTGGCTGGATTAATCATTGAGGCTGTGAAACGATAAATAAGAGGGTCGTTCGAGAAAAATTCAGGATCATTGCAGGGTTTTCCTTGACCGATGTTTTTCTTGACCTTATATATTGAAACAATTTTCAATTCCCGACCTTTCTTGTTTTGGTCGCAGACAGCACTGAGTGTTTTATGATCTTTTTTCCAGGCTGGTCAGCATAACCGGAACAATGGAGCTGATTACAGGACGTGTAAGGTAGCATGGGTAAATCTTTAGTTATCGTCGAGTCGCCGGCCAAGGCGAAGACAATAAACAAATATCTGGGCAAGGACTTTGTTGTTAAGTCCAGTGTTGGTCACATTCGTGATTTGCCCACCGCAGGTGGCTCCAGGAAGCCTGTGGACCCCAAAGCTCGGGCAAAGGCTGCTGCTGAGACACGTAAGCTATCTCCTGAGCAGAAAATCATCCATAAGAAGCGCAAAGCCAAAGAACAGCTGATTGAAAGAATGGGCATCGACCCTGAAAAAGGCTGGCAGGCACGTTACGAGATACTGCCCGGCAAAGAGAAGGTGGTTGACGAGCTGCGTCGACTTGCCGCATCAGCTGACACAATTTACCTCGCAACCGATTTGGATCGTGAGGGAGAGGCCATCGCATGGCATCTTCAGGAAGCCATTGGGGGGGAGCCTGGTCGTTATAGGCGGGTAGTCTTCAACGAAATTACCAGGAATGCCATCCAGGAAGCCTTCAAAGAGCCCGGCTCTCTCAATATTGACCGGGTCAATGCCCAGCAGGCAAGGCGATTCCTCGATCGTGTAGTAGGTTATATGGTTTCTCCTCTGCTCTGGGCTAAAATTGCCCGTGGCCTGTCAGCAGGGCGGGTGCAGTCAGTAGCGGTTAAGTTGATTGTTGAGCGGGAGCGTGAAGTCAGAAGCTTTATCCCGGAAGAGTACTGGGAAGTTTACGCTGACCTGGCTACGGAAAATGGAGAAGTTATCCGTTTTCAGGTGGCCAAAGAAGCTGGCGATGCCTTCAGACCTGTCAGTGAGGCTGCCACCGGAGTTGTTCTTGAAAAGCTGAGACAGGCTGATTACAAGCTGACCGTGCGTGAAGACAAACCGACCCGAAGTCGTCCTTCTGCACCCTTCATTACCTCAACCCTGCAGCAGGCGGCCAGTACGCGTCTGGGATTCAGTGTCAAGAAGACCATGATGATGGCCCAACGTCTTTATGAAGCGGGTCACATCACCTACATGCGTACTGACTCGACCAATCTGAGTCAGGAAGCGGTGGAGAGTGCCCGGGAATTTATCGATGGTACGTTCGGCTCAAGGTATCTGCCTGAAAATCCGAACCGGTATTCCAGTAAAGAAGGCGCTCAGGAGGCTCACGAAGCAATACGTCCATCCTCTGTGACTGCTGAGCCAGGCTCTATTTCCGGTCTTGAGAAGGATGCAGAGCGGCTCTATGAACTGATCTGGAGACAGTTTGTTGCCTGTCAGATGACGCCTGCGGAGTACCTGAGTACGTCCCTGACAGTTCGGGTGGACGACTTTGATCTCAAAGCGAGGGGCAGAACCCTCAAGTTTGATGGTTACACCCGGGTTATGGCAGCCATAGCCAAAAAGGGTGAAGACATCATTCTGCCGGCTCTGGAAAAAGGTGATCCGCTGGATCTGAAAAAACTGGACCCGAAACAGCTGTTTACAAAACCGCCGGCCCGTTTCAGTGAAGCGGCTCTGGTAAAAGAGCTTGAGAAGCGTGGCATTGGCAGGCCCTCGACTTACGCTTCCATCATTTCGACGATTCAGGATCGCGGTTATGTTTCCCTGAAAAATCGTCGTTTCTATGCCGAGAAAATGGGCGATATTGTCACAGACCGGCTGGTTGAGAACTTCCATGATCTCATGGATTACAACTTTACCGCCAAGATGGAGTCCAATCTCGATGTAGTGGCTGAAGGTGGTGAGAACTGGAAAGATCTGCTGGACAGTTTCTACAGTGATTTCAGCAGCAAGCTGGAGCAGGCTGAAGACGACAGCGACGGTATGCGATCCAATGACCCTTCTCCTACCGATATCAAATGTCCTGATTGTGGCAGGGATATGATGATTCGCACGGCCAGTACGGGAGTATTTCTGGGCTGTTCCGGTTACTCGCTCCCGCCCAGGGAGCGTTGTAAATGTACCATTAATCTGGTGCCCGGCGAAGAAGTTGAAGATGCTGACGACGAGAATGCAGAAGTCAACGCCTTGCGGGCTATGCATCGTTGTCCCAAGTGTTCTACGGCAATGGAAAGCTACCTGATTGATGAGCAGCGTAAGCTTCATGTCTGTGGTAATAACCCGGACTGCTCTGGCTATGAAGTGGAAAAAGGTCAGTTCAAACTCAAGGGTTATGATGGTCCCGTGCTTGAATGTGACAAGTGCGGTTCTGAGATGCAGCTCAAATCCGGACGCTTTGGTAAATACTTTGGTTGTACCAACAGCGAGTGTAAAAACACCCGTAAGCTCTTGAAAAGCGGGGAAGCGGCTCCCCCCAAAATGGATCCGGTACCCATGCCTGAGCTCAAATGTCTGAAAGTGGATGATCATTATATTCTCAGAGATGGTGCCTCAGGTCTTTTTCTGGCGGCCAGTCAGTTCCCAAAGAACCGTGAGACCCGTGCTCCTCTGGTCAGTGAACTGATCCCGCATCAGGCGGCTATTGATCCAAAGTATCATTATCTTCTGGATGCACCGAGACAGGATGCTGATGGTAATCCCGCAATCATTCGCTACAGTCGCAAAACCAGGACTCAGTATGTTATGACTGAGTCTGAAGGTAAGGCGACAGGGTGGAGTGCTACCTTCCAGGACGGCAGGTGGGAAGAAAAAGTCACCAGGAAGCGTAAAAAATCCTGACCTGGCCTCGTCACAAACAAGACCTTCACAGAGATCCGTGGAGGTCTTTTTATTTTTGAGAAAGATTATGTCTGAGCAGTGGCGTTCCCATACCAACAAAAAATTACACTATGCCCGTTTACAGCTGGATGCCTGGGAAAGAGCAGAAGCTTTTGAGCAGGAGGCTTTTCGAGAGGCATTTCTGATGCATGCCAGTCAAGCCTATTCCTCGATGCTGGCGGAGATATTGTCTCCCTACGGTGAGCAGCTGACCCGGTTGCTGTCTCTGGAAGATGCTTGCAGATTGATGGATGAGCAACCTGCAGAAGTGTCTGAACTCGAGCAGTTAAAGCAGCTGGAGTCATCGGACAGTTGGCTGGCAGATTTACTTAAAGCTTATGACGATATTTTTAATGCTAATGGTAATATACAATCATATTCAAGTAATAGCAGTATGATTATGATTGCTTCGGATACTAGTGAAGTCACCAAAGGTATTAAGACGCCAGAAAGTGCCAAGAGTATTCTTGCCTCCCTCAAGGAGTTGGTAGGGCACTTTAGAAATTTCAATCTTGAATGGTGATTAGATTTTTTAGATCTGATTCATGACTCATAATAGTGTGCCTGGATTGATTCAAACCGTGCATGATTGTGGGAATGTTTAGAACTCTGTTGTTTATGGCTGTTGTTCAATTTGATCAGAGGTATCTTATGACTAAGATCATGCTGTGCTGTTCGGCAGGTATGTCTACCAGCATGTTCGTGGAGAAAATGCGCGAAGCAGCTGAAAGTCGGAGTGAAGAAGTCGAGGTTGAAGCCTTCGGCGCTAGTCATTTCGATGAACAGGTAGCCTGTTTCGATGTTGTTCTGCTGGGTCCTCAGGTTAAATATATGTTGAATGATCTCAAGCTGCGTGCTGCCGAATATGCTGTTCCGGTTGAGGCGATCAGCCCTGTTGATTATGGCACGATGAATGGTGCGAAAGTGTTGGGCTTTGCTCTGTCGCTAACAGCCTGATTAATTCCAGTTTATCGTGTGTATGCTGCAATACGGGGGCAAAAGCTGCAGCTCTTTTAAGGGTTTTTACTTTCCAGTCTGCAATAACACTTTGCATTACTCTCTACTGACCTATTGCATCATAAGTCACAATGCTGCATGATTTCTCCCTCTTATACGCTATTTATGGAACGAAATATGGCTGCATCGTTTTTGGAAATTGTGGAACTTCCAACAGGAGAGATTGTTCTGCGAAGCAGTGACGACGAGGGTGAGCCCCTGCTGACTATGAAATTTTCAGAGGAAGCCAAACAGTATCTTGAAGGGGACCATTTGCAAGTGGCAAAGGTCATGTTTGATGCTGGCATGCGTGAAGTTGCTGAACTCACTCGTCCGCAATCCTCTGAAGAAGAGATTCCTGAGAACAGAGTACTGCACTGACTCCATTTTCATGAAAATGACGGGCATCATGCAACCTGTCTACTGCGAATAGCCAGCCCCTGACACTGTCCATTCCTGGCTGCGCTTTCAAGCTTAGTTAGCCACCCTTTATCCAAATGCCCCAGCCAGCTGATGACAGTGTGGCTGGTTCCGGATGCCAGCGCTTTCCTGGTGAGTTCCAATGTCTGATTAATATTGTTGGAGCTAAAGATTTGCACCTTGTCATGATTTAAGTCGCAATTCTTTAACCAGTGCAGGGTTCTGGTGTCATCTGCCAGAATCAGGGTCAACCAACGTTCACTGTCAGTGGACAGCTGACTGAGCATGGGCGTCAGGAGTTCTTCTGCCTGCCAGGGTTGACCTGAAAGAATGAGTTCATTAATACTGGGCTTCAGAGACTTTTCAGTTTTTCCTGATAAAGTCTTTTCTAGGCGCGAGGGGTTAATGCAGACTGTATTGGTCTGGTAGCTTGGGGCTGAAAAATTGTGCCTTTCACTGCTGGTTCGGTACAGCATAAATTCTTCCTTCTGGCATAGCCCGGACGCTGTTTGTTATTCGCACTTCAGCGTAGTGGGCCTTTAACAACAGCTGCCTGTTGTGAGTAGTGTCTCTGGTAATGGTCAGGCTCATCTTATTCCGTCTCAGGACTGATTTCTGATGACTCCGACGCTTAAACCTTCGATGGCAAAGGCATCCTGAGTGAGATCAACGACTATGGTTTCGAACTCGTCGTTTTCCGGATGCAGCAATACTTTGTTTTTCTGTTTCTCGAATCTTTTCACGGTGACATCATCTTCAATCCGGGCGACGACAACCTGACCGTTTCGAACATCTGTTGTCTTGTGAACGGCCAGCAGGTCACCATCAAGAATCCCGATGTCCTTCATGCTCATTCCTTTTACCCTTAACAGGAAGTCTGCCGATGGGGTGAAGAAAGCGGGATTGAGCATCAGGTGGTCTTCGATATGTTCCTGGGCGAGGATCGGGTTCCCGGCAGCAACCTGTCCGATAATCGGAAGGCCTTCAGGCTGGCTGTCTGGAATGCGGATACCACGGGAGGCGCCGGGGGTAATCTCGATAGCGCCTTTACGGGCCAGTGCCCTGAGATGTTCTTCGGCAGCATTGGGTGAGCGAAAGCCGAAGGTCTTGGCGATTTCGGCCCTGGTGGGTGGGAAACCTGTCTCGTCAATATGAGATTTGATCAGGTCCAGTATCTCGGATTGCCGTTTAGTCAGTTTGATCATGGTCTCTCAATCTGTTTTTTTATACAGTATCTGTGATTATATACAGTATTCTTGTGGTGGCAAGTTATTATCCAGGCTGCGACGATAAGCAAAAAATGACAAGAGGGTCGTCAATGGTGCAGGTGAGGCATGCTTTGCCACCATAGTGATGAGTTGTTGGCTGAAATTCGCAAGCTGAGTCCCTGAAGCTTTTTTTAATAAAAAATCCGGAGGTGGTTAATCTCCGGATTTGGCATTTTATTTATGATTGTGTAGAAGTTAATTTCTTCCGCAGTGCATCCCAGGCATCATTTGAAACTTCTACTTCAAAGCCATCAAAACCATGCCAAACTTTAACAAAATCTACATGTTTGTAATCAAGCCATTCTAATATTCTTTCTCTGATATCAAGGGCATTATCCTTACTACCAGTATGGATAGCTAATCTGGATTTAACTGCTTTGGCACTTTTGATATTAAAATCCTCTTTCGGATCAAACTTATGGTATATTAGTTTACTCACATCAATAGATTCATCATCTGGTAACATATATTCTATAGAGTTAATAGTTTCTTCAATAATTTTTTCGTCTTTTTTGGGTTCATCTATTTTTCTGTAATTTTTGTAATTTTCGATAGGAGTCATTTTGCTATCAGCTGTCAAGTCATTTGGTTTCAAACTTTTATCAGATTTCAAATCATTAGATTTCAAGCTTTCAGCTGAGTCATTCCCGGCCGCATAAAATTCTAAAAAGCTGCCATCCTTAATCAGCATCTCCACCAACCGATTGCCTTGTCCATCTACAATGGCAATGTAACCAGGGGAGACAAAATGAAAGTGTGGTGGTTTTTTTGTACCGAAGCCTCTGAGTGTTCTTGTTGCGGCAGTGGCAACTTGACCATAAGCTCCCTCTTCATTAATGGATACTCTGGTCTTCTGAAGAATTTCCAGATCACAATTTGAGGGATGGCCTAATCTTGTTAAATCTTCAGACCTTATGACATCGGCTCCAAATGTCTGAGAAATTTTGTCGAGTAAATTGGTGTCACAACTGCCGTCTATTTTTATCCTGGGTAGCATTAGATCCATCTCTTTTTTACGGCCATTTAATCCGTCAATCAGGTGATTGATTGTATCAGAATCAAGGTTGTTAATCCCTGTCGGACTGTCATCAGGGGTTATTATTGCGACTAATTTAAGATCTTCACCATTCACTGATCGGAAATTTTTGCCAATGGCACCAAATTTTCCATTATCAAAAAATTGCACGTTTTCAGTTGACTTCATCATCTTGACGTTTTCAATCATACTTCCGTCTGCGCAGATAAATTTGCCCGAGGCCGTTTTTTCTTTAGAAAATGGCCTCTCCCAGATACCCTCGAATTCCATCACATTGCCAATTACCGTTGTAATCAGTTCTCGTCGAGTTTTACAATGACCATGAAACAACTTATTGATTTTTCCATGAGTCTTCTCTTTCACGAAGTCTTCTGCGATGTCGGCCAGGCACCTGTCCTGGTCAGGACGGTCCAGCTTTTCGGTTTGATAACATACAGACAGTATCTGATCAAGATGCTCGTTTATGACGGCAGAGTCAGAACCTATAAAGTTAGCGCAAGAGAGTACCTTCTGTATCTGATACGGATCCTTGGCGTAAGCATGGTTAACGCTGAATTCGCCTAGTTTTTTATGGATCTCAATCTCCATCTCATCAGTTAACTCTTCTTTAGAGATACCCAGGATCGATGCCTTTCTGGCTTTATCATCCATACTCGCCAGAAGCATACCCAGAACCGGAGCCAGGCTGGCAGAAGACACTACCTTGCTTTTATTGTCCCTGTCGTCTAAGGCGTTCAGAATTCCTAATGACACTTTATCAATCAATTTTTTTACAAGATATGAAGCCTGTGAGGTGGCTTTGAAGGATGTGTTTCGCAGATTTAGCGGTTGCGATGACAATGAAAATTGTCTGAATGAATGTCCAATAGGGTGCATAATATTTTCTCCTAACTCTGATAATAATTAATTTTTTATTCAGGACAAACATACTGCTTCCATGTTTGCGGACAGCGCATGCTTTTCAAATAGCCGTAAATTCTGTGTTATGTAGCATTACTATGAGTTAAGTATTTGCTTTTGCATTAATCACTAACTGGTTAGTTAGTTACGATAACATCTTGTTTCCTGCCATAAAACTTAACTTGTCTATCTGTTCATTTTATGGGGGCTAGTTTGCTTTCAGGCTTTTGTTAATAAAAAAATCCGGAGCTGATTAAACTCCGGATTTGGCTTTTTTTTATGATTGTCCAGAAGTTATTTTAGCAATCATTTTATGCCAGGTATTATTATTAACTATTATTTCAACAGGATTATCTCTTTCATAAATCTTAACAGCAGATCTATATTCTTCTCCTATGGATTTTAATATTCTTTCTTTAAGATCTTTAGCGTCATCCGAAGAAAAGAATTCGAGTGTTAAAATTTTATCATCTGCCATAGCGCTTTTAATTTCAAGTTTCCCATCCGGATCATAATAGTCTTTTATAAAATTACTCACATTTACAGTTTCAAAAAAGTCAAAAGATAACCGTTTTATTGCAGATAAGTCTTCTTGTACCAGCCTTATTTTTGTGGGCAAATCGATTTTAGGCTCTGTATTATAGTCACTATCAGGCATATCATCTTCACTATCAGACATGTCAAAATCGTAATAACCTGACTGGTTGTCAGAGCTCTGTTTTCCAGCGGGTGTGATTTCAGGTGTACCGCCAAGCTCAAAAAAGCTGCCATCCTTAATCACCATCTCAAGCAACCGATTACCTTGTCCATCGACAATGGCAATGTATCCAGGGTAATTAAACTCAAAGCTGGGACGAGAGGATGGGTCCCTGAGAGTAGTTGTTGCGGCAGTGGCCACTGTACCATAAGCTCCCTTTTCACCAATGGATACTTTGGTCTTCTGTAGTATCTCCAGATCACCGTCTGATGAATCGCCTAATCTTGTTAAATCAGCGGCCTTTATTATGTTGGTTCCAAATACCTCAGAAATTTTGTCGAGTAACCTGGTATCACAACTATTCTCTATTTTTATTTTCGGAAGTCTTAGATCCATCTTCACTTTACGATCATTTAATCTTTCAATCAGATGATTAATGGTTTCAGAGTCAAGTTTATTAATCACTTCAGGATCTTCAAAGTGTGGTTGTATTGCAACTAATTTAAGGTCTTCTCCATTCAAGGATTGGAATTCTTTACCAATGGCATCAAATTCACTGGTCTCAACAAATTGAAGCTCTTCAGTTGAAGACATCATCTTGACGTTTCTAATAAAACTTCCATTTGCGCAATTAAATGGGCGGTGGACCGTTTTGTCTTCAGAGAATTCATCTTTCCAAATACCGTCGAATTCCATCACATGACCTATCACCGCTTTAATTAGTTCTCGTCGAGCTTTAGAATGACCATGAAACAACTTTTCGATTTTTCCATTGGTCTTCTCTTTCACGTAATCTTCTGCGACATCGGCCAGGCACCTGTCATGGTCATGACATTCCAGTTTTTCGGTGTGATAACATTCAGACAGTGTCTGATTAAGCTTCTCATTCCCGAGGGCAGAGGTAGAACCTATGAAGTTACTGCAAGAGAGTGCCTGTTTCTGATCCGGATCCTTGGCGTAAGGATGGTTAACGCTGAATTCACCTAGTTTTTTATGGATCTCAGTTTCCATTTTATCAGTTAAGTCTTCTTTAGAGATACCCAAAACCGATGCCTTTCTGGCTTTATCATCCATACTCGCCAGAAGCATACCCAGAACCGGAGCCAGGCTGGTAGAAGACACTACCTTGCTTTTATCGTCCCTGGCGTCTGCAGCGTTCAGAATTCCTAATGACACTTTATCAATCAGTTTTTTAACAAGATATGAAGCCTGTGAGGTGGTTTTGAAGGATGTGTTTCGAACATTTAGTAGTTGCGATGACAATGATAATTGTCTTAATGAATGTCTAATAGGTCCCATTATATTTTCTCCTAACTCTGATAAAAATTTATTTTTATTCAGGATAAACACACTGCTTCCATGTTTGCGGACAGCGCATGCTTTTCAAATAGCCGTAAATTCTGTGTTATGTAGCATTACTATGAGTTAAGTATTTGCTTTCGCATTAATCACTAACTGGTTAGTTAGTTACGATAACATCTTGTTTCCTGCCATAGAGGCCGTTACCATGGTGGATTTATCTCTGTCCAAAGTACTGCTATAAAACTTAACTTGTCTATCTGTCCATATTATGGGGGCTACGATACTTTTAGGCTTTTTTTAATAAAAAAATCCGGAGGTGATTATACTCCGGATTTGCCTTTTTGTTTATGATTGCCCAGAAGTTATTCTATGAATCATTTTTTCCCAAGCATCAGTTGAAATATGTACTTGAAGAGGATAAGCGTTGATAGAAGATTCATATTCTTTTCCAATGGATTCTAATATTCTTTCTTTAAGATCTTTAGCGTCACGCAGAGAAGAGATTTTGATAGTTAAACGTTCATTATCTGCCTTAGCGCTTTGAATATCAAGCTTCCCATTCGGATTATAATAGTTATTTATAAAAGTACTCACATCTACACTTTCAGTAAGATCAAAAGATAACTGTGTTATCACAGATAAGTCTTTTTGTACCATCTTTGTTTTTGTGGGTAAATCGATTTGACTGCTTTGATCATCGTCACTATCAGACATATCATCATCACTATCAGATATACCAAAGCTCTGTTTTTCAGCGGGTATGATTACAGGTGTACCGTCAAGTTCTAAAAAGCTGCCATCCTTAATCACCATCTCAAGCAACCGATTACCTTGACTATCTACAATGGCAATGTAGCCAGGGCAATCAAAATCAAAGCTGGGACGAGAGGATGGGTCCCTAAGAGTAGTTGTTGCGACAGTGGCGACTGAACCATAAGCTCCCTCTTCACCAATAGATACTTTGGTCTTCTGAAGTATTTCCAGATCACAGTATGATGAATCGCCTAATCTTGTTAAATCACCAGCCGTTATTATGTTGGTTCCAAATACCTCAGAAATTTTTTCGAGTAACCTGGTATCACAACAATTATCTAATTTTATTTTCGGAAGTCTTAGATCCATCTTTACTTTATGATCATTTAATCTTTCAATCAGATGATTAATGGTTTCAGAGTCAAGTTTGTTAATCGCTTTAGGATCTTTAAAGCGTGGTTTAATTGCAACTAATTTAAGGTCTTCTCCATTCACGGATTGGAATTCTTTGCCTATGGCATCAAAGGCACGGGTATTAGCAAATTGAAGCTCTTCAGTCGATCTCATCGTCTTGACGTTTGTAATAAAACTTCCATTTGCGCAATAAAATGGCCGGTTGACCGTTTTGTCTTTAGAAAATTTGTCTTTCCAGATACCCTCGAATTCCATCACATTACCTATTACCGCTGTAATTAGTTCTCGTCGATCTTTAGAATGACCATGAAACAACTTTTCGATTTTTCCATTGGTCTTCCATTTCACGAAGGCTTCTGCGACGTCAGCCAGGAACTTGTTATGGCCATCACATTTCAGCTTTTCGGTTTGATAACATGCAGACAGTATCTGATTAAGCTTCTCATTAATGACGGCAGAGGCAGAACCTATAAAGTTAGTGCTAGAGAGTGCTTGTTTCTCATTACTATAAGGGTGGTTTACACTGAATTCACCGAGTTTTTTATGGATCTGAGACTCTAGCTCATCAGTTAATTCTTCTTCAGGGATACCCAGAACTGCTGCTTTCCTGGCTTTATCATCTATACACGCCAGAAGCATTCCCAAAACCGGAGCCAGGCTGGTAGAAGACACTACCTTGCTTTCGTCGTCCCTGACACCTTTGGCGCTGAGGATGCCTAATGACACTTTGTCCAGCAGTTTTTTAACAATATCAGAAGCTTGTGAGGTAGTCTGTAAGGATGTGTCTGGCAGATTAAATGGCTGCCACTGCGCCGTATTCATAGAAGTTCTCATTGATTCCATAGCCTTCTCTCCTTTACTTTATACAAATTAATTAGCGAGAATAAACTCACTGCTTCCATGCTGAGGAAATAGCCATAAATGCCAGGCTACAGCATTGCCCTTAATACTTGATATTTAAGTATTTCTTTTCTCTGAAATCACTGACCGGTTAGTTAGTTACGATAACACCTTGTTCCCTGCAATAGAGCCTGGTTGCCATAGTGGAGGTATCTCTGCCCGAAAAACTTTAATTGTCCGTCTGTCCATCCTATGGGGCCACTATAGTTTAAGCTTTTGTTAATAAAAAATCCGGAGGTGGTTAATCTCCGGATTTGGCATTGTATTGATTCATGATTGATTAGAAGTTAACTTATTGCGCAGTGCTTCCCAAGCTTCAAAAGAAACCTCTAATTCAAAAGGAGAATTTTGACCGAGTATCCTAACAAATTTGCTATGTTCATCTCCAATTGATTTTAATATTCTTTCTCTAAGCTCTATAACTTCATCCTTAGAAGACATATTGAGTGTTAGCTGCATATGATCTGCCACATCGATCCGAACATCAAACTCGCTATTCGGATTATAGTGGTGTTGTATTAAAGTACTAATCCTATCCATCGAAGTTAGATCGGTTACATCTTTCTCAATTGTGAATTGATTATCAGATGTATAAACTTTGCTATCAGGCATATCATAATCGTTAAGAGTTTCCAGATTATCAGAGCTCTTTTTTTCAGCAGTTGTAATTATAGGATTATCATTGCTATCAGAAATATAAGAATCGGTAGGTCCTGAAGTTATTTTATCAATCATTTTTTTCCAGGGATTAGTTAAAACATCTACTTGAATAGGTTTAGCTCTTTCATAAATCTTAACAGAATCAATATATTCTTTTCCAATGGATTCTAATATTCTTTCCCTGATATCTTTAGCGTTATCAAAAGAAGATGTTGTTATTTTTAACCTGCGATTATCTGCCTTAGCGCTTTTAATATCAAGCTTTCCATCCGGATTATAATAGTCTTTTATAAAAGTGCTCACATCTACAGTTTCAAGAGGGTCAAAAGATAAGCGTGTTATTGCAGATAAGTCTTTTTTCACCAGTTTTGTTTTTTTGGATAAATCTATTTCACTGCGATCCACTGGTTCTGGATCATCTTTGCTATAAGAACTATCATCTTCGCTATCAGAAATATAAGAACTGATAAATCCAGAAGTTATTTGATCAATCATTTTTTTCCAAGGATTAATTAAAACACTTACTTCAATAGGAGTAGCTCTTTCGTGAATATTAACATAGCAACTATAGCCTTCTCCAATGCATTTTAATATTCTTTTCTTGATATCTTTAGCGTCATCGAAAGAAGATGTTGTCATATTTAGCCTGTGATTATCTGCCTTAGCGCTTTTAATATCAAGCTTTCCATCCGGATTATAACAGTCTTTTATAAAAGCACTCACATCTATAGTTTCAAGAGGGTCAAAAGATAAGCGTGTTATTGCAGATAAGTCTTTTTCTACCAGCTTTATTTTTGTGGGTAAATCTATTTTACTGCGATGCACTGGTTCTTGATCATCTTCGCTATAAAAACTATCATCTTCGCTATAAAAACTATCATCTTCGCTATCAGATATATAAAAACTGTTAAAACTTGCCAGATTATTAGAGCCTGATTCTCCATCGGTGGAGATTATAGGGTCACCAACACACTCCAAAAAGCTGCCATCCTTAATGACCAGCTCAATCAACCGATTACCTTTTTTGTCTAAAATGGCAATGTAGCCAGGGCAGTCAAAATCAAAGCGAGGTTTTTCGCACCTTGTTTGAATTTGTGCAACAGTCGCCATCGCACAGCTGGCACCTTTTTCATCAACAGAAAATATGATTTTCTGAAGCATCTCCAGATTATCATCTGCCGAAATGCCTAATTTTGTTAGATCTCCCGCTACTATGTCAGTTCCAAATACCTTACATATTTTCTTGAGTAACTGAGTGTCACAACTGTCCATGTTTATTTTGGGTAGCGTTAGCGTATATTCCGCTTGTCTATGATTTAATTGTTCAGTTAACTCGTTAATCGTGTCAGAATCAAGTTTATCAATCGCTGTGGCACTTTTATTATGCGGCTTTATTGCGACCAGTTTAAGATCTTCTCCATTCACAGATTGGAATTCCTTTGCGATGGCACGAAATCTCCTGTTAGAAGCACATTGAACCGTTTCAGTTTTAGACATCATCTTGACGTTATCAATACAAGTTCCATTTGCACATAGAAAACGTCCAGCAGCCGTTTCATCTGGAGAAAAACTATCCTCCCAGACAGCCCGGCAATCTATTACATTACCAATTACTGCTTTAACTTCGTTCAACCCATCAAACAACTTTTCTATTTTTCCTTTGGTTTTATCCTTAACAAAAGCTTCTGTGACATCAGCTACGTCCCAGAAAGCACCTTCCAGCTTTTGGGTTAGATAACATTCAGAGAGTATTTTTTCAAACTGCTCAAATCTGACGCAAAAGGCAGAAGCAATAAAGTTAGCGCAAGAGATCAACTGATCAGGATGGCTTCCGTAAGGGTGGTCTTTGCTGAATTCACCGAGTTTTTTATGGATTTCAGTCTCCAGCTCATCAGTTAAGGATTCTTCGGGGATTTCCAGAATCAATGCCTTTTTGGCTTTATCATCCATACACAACAGAAGCATACCCAGTACTGGAGCCAGGCTGACAGAAGAGATCACCTTGCTTTTGTGGTCCTTGGCATCCTGAGTACATAAGATCCCGATTGACACTTTATTTATCAGTTTTTTAACAATATCTGAAGCCTGTGAGGTGATCTCAAAGGATGTTGCTGGCATATTAGATGGCTGCCATTGCATTGCCTGGCTTGAAGTTCTAATTGTTCCGGTTGGGGTAAATGAGTGCATAGTATTCTCTCCTTTGGTTGATACAAAGTAGTGAGAATAAACTCACTGCTTCCATGCTATTGCAAATAGTCATAAATGATGAATTACAGCATTGCCATTAGTACTTGATATTTAAGTATTTCCTTTCTCAGAAAACACTGACCGGTTAGTTAGTTACGATAACACCTTATTCCCTGCAATAGAGCCCGATTGTCATAGTGAAGGTATCTCTGCCCGAAAACTTTAATTGTCCGTTTGTCTAACCTGTGGGGGCAACTACAGGTTAAGCTTTTGTTAAAAAAAAACCGGAGATGGTTAATCTCCGGATTTGGCATTTTATTTATGAATGTGTAGATTTTAACTTCTTAAACAGTGCATCCCATGCGTCAAATGAAACTTCTACATGAGAGCCATCAGAGATCTCGAAAACTTTAACAAAACATTCATGTTTGTAATCCAGCCATTCTGATATTTTATCTTTGATTTTAATAGCGTCTTCCTTGGTACGAGTTTTGATAGATAAATCAGATCTACCTGAATAGGCACTTTCGATATTAAACTCCCCATTCGGATCAAAGCTATGACGTATTAGAGGACTCGCATCAATACTTTTGATTTTTGTTTTATCAGATAAGTGCTCTATTATAGAGTCAATACTAGCTTTACCGCTTTTTCCGCGTTTTTTGGAAGCAAGCTTTTTCCTACCATTTGTGTTGGTTTCGATTTTAGCTCTTTTGCTTTCAGCTTTACAGTCATCAGTGTTCAAACTTTCAGAAGAAATGGTCTCGGCCGGAGCAAATTCAAAAAAACGACCATCCTTAATGATCAACTCAACCAACCGATTTTCATTTTCGTCTACAATGGCAATGTAACCAGGGCAGACAAAGTCAAAGCTACCTACTTTGGGTAAGCACCTTACAGAAATTCTTTCATCACTCAAAAGCTTGTTCTGAGCACCTTCTTCATCAATGGATAGTACAGTCTTCTGAAGAATACTCAGATTACTATTTTCCGGTTTGCCTAATTTTGCTAAGTCTTGTGCGACTATTACGTCGGTTCCAAATGCCTCGCAAATTATCTCGAGTAATTGAATATCACAACTTTCTACTACGTTTATTTTAGGTAGCGTTATATTAAATATCGCTTTATTATGTCTTGTATCGCTAATCAGATCAGTGATTATTTTGGAACTAAGGTAGTTAATTGCTGTTGCACTTTCTTCGCGGGGTGATATCGCAACAAATCTAAGGTTTTCTCCATTCACAGATCGGAAATTTTTGGCTATGGCGCCAAATGTTCTGTTATAGGAATAGTGGCAATTTTCCCACATCTGCATCATCTTTACGTCATTAATATGAGTTCCATCTGCGCAAAGAAAATTGCCCGGGACTGTATCATTTGGAGAAAATGCTTTCTCCCAGTTACAATCGAATTGTATCACGCTACCAATGGCCGCTTTAATCTTATCCCGCTCAGTTTCAGGATAACAATCAAACAAGTTTTTAATTTTTCCATTGGTTTTCTCATTAATGTAACTTCCTGCGACGCGTGCTACGGAGCTGTCATGACAGTCGAGCTTTTCAGTTTGATAACATTCAGACAGCCTCTGATCAAACTGCTCATCCCTGCTGGCATCTTCAGTAGCCATAAAGCCAGCGCAAGAGACTGCCTGTTTCTGATCAGGATCCTTACTATAAGCGTGTTTTACGCTGAATTCACCGAGTTTTTTATGGATTGCATTCTCCAGGTCATCAGTTAAGGTATCTACGGGGATGTCCAGAATCAATGCCTTCCTTTTTTTATCATCCATACTCGCCAGAAGCATGCCCAGAACCGGTGCCAGGCTGGTAGCAGACACTACCTTGCTTTTGTCGTCATTGACCGCCTTAGGCAGGATTTTGAGTGACAGCTTTCTGATCAGTTTTGTAACGATATTAGAAGCCTTTTCGGAGACCTCCAGGGAGTTAACTGGCGGTTTTGATGTCTGCCATTGCATTGGTTCGGTTGATTGTCTGATAGGTTGCATAGTCTATTCTCCCTTTCTTGATAAAAATTAATTAGTGAGAATAAACTCACTGCTTCCATGCTGAGCAAATAGCCATAAATCCCGGGTTACAGTATTGCCCTTGGTACTTGATATTTAATTATTTCTTTTCTCAGAAATCACTGACCGGTTAGTTACGATAACACTTTGTTTCCTGCAATAGAGGCTCGTTATCGTGGCAGATGTTTCTCTTTCCGAAGTTCTGCCATAAAATTTAACTTATCTATTTTTCCAAATTATGGAGTCTGGTTTGCTTTCAGGCTTATGTTAATAAAAATATCCGGAGGTGATTAAAAACCGGATTTGGCTCTTTGTTTATGATTGTCCAGAGGTTATTTTAGCCACTTAATTAGCATTATATTTATTCACGATTTGCTAGCAGTTAACTTTTCCAGCAGAGCATCCCATGCATTAGATTGAACTTCAACTCTAAAATATTCGATAAAATCTTCAAGTCTAAGTAAATCCTCATATTCTTCTCCAATTAATTCTAATATTCTTTTTTTAAGCTTTTTGGCGTCATCCAAAGAAACGACATCGATATCTATTTCGGGTAAGCACTTTACCCGAGCGTTAATAATTTCAAGCTCTTCATCCTGGTTAAATCTATGTTGTATTAAAATAGTCATATCACCATAGCGAAGAGGGTTGGAAAGAAACTCATTGATTCTGGTTTCAATAGCGTCTTCAATATTTTTTATATTATTTGCGCTTTTTTGAACTGCGTACCATCTGGCATCAAATGTATAGTTTCTTTTGGGAGTTAGATCATCATCGCTATCAGAGTCATCAAAGCTATCAAACATCAGGTCGTCAGAGTCCGGGTTTTCCACTGTTTCCAAAAATCTGTCATCCTTAATGACCAAATCAAGCAACCGATTACCTTCTGAGTCTACAATGCCAATGTAGCCAGGGCAGAGAAATTCAAAGTCAGGGGTTTCAGGATCGTCTTTTACGGTGGTTTTTTCGGCATTGGTCAATGGGTTGCAAGTATCTTGTTCATCAACGGTTACTGTAATCTTCTGAATCATATTTAAATTTTGGTCTGCCTGTTTGCCTAATTTTGATAAATCTACTGCTGCTAGTGTGTTGATTTCACATGCCTGATGAATTCTTTTGAATAATTGGTTTTCACAAGTTTCCATGTTTATTTTTGGTAGCTTTACGTTTAATGTCATTTTATTATCATTTAATCTTTCAATCAGGTGATCAATTGTTTCAGAATCAAGGAATGTAATTGTGGACGTAGATTCAACACGCGGTTTTATTGCGACCAATCTAAGGTTTTCTCCATTTACAGATTTTAATTCTTTGGCAATGGCAATGAATTGTCCGTTGTCAGCAATTGGAAAATTATCAGTTGTACTCATCATCTTAACTTTCTTTAAATCAATTTCAGTTGTACATATAAAATTGCCCGTGGTGATTTTATCTGAAGATGCACTTGTCTCCCAGATGCCCTTGAAATCGAAACTCATCGCATTGACTATGGCTGCTGTAATTTCATGCCGTTGAGCTTCAGAATAACCACCAAACAAGTTGTTAATTTTGCCATCATTAATGTAAGTTTCTGTGACGTCTGCTATGCAACTGACAGGACACTCCAGTTTTTCGGTTTGATAACATTCAGACAGCCTCTTTTCAAACTGCTCATCCCTGGTGGCATCTTTAGTCGCTATAAAGTTAGTGCAAGAGATTGCCTGTTTTTGACCAAGGTGTTTAACGTAAGCGTGTTTTAGACTGAGCTGGCCGAGTTCTTTGTGGATTTCAGTCTCCAGCTCATCCGTTAAGGCTTCTACGGGGATGCCCAGAATCATTGCCTTCTTGTCTTTATCATCCATACTCGCCAGAAGCATGCCAAGACTGGCAGCCAGGCCAACAGAAGACAGCGCTATACTTGATTTGCCGGTAAAGTCCAGAATCGAGATTTTTACTCTATCCAGCAGATTTTTAACGACGTCGGAAGCCACTACGGTGATCTTGGAGGATGTGTCTGGCAGGTCTAATGGCTGCGCTGACAGTGATGTTTGTTCTATTGAATATCCGAGAGGTTGCATAGGCTAAACTCCTTTCCTGATGACTAAATAGTGAGTGAACTCACTGCGTCCACGCTTTGATATAGCTGTAAATCGTGAGTCAGGATGCAGCCATTCACATCTAATAGTTAACAATTTGTTTTCACAAATCACTAACCGGTTAGTCAGTTACGATAACGCCTTGCTCCCTGCAATAAAGTGGTGCGTTTGGATGCAGAAGACCTTCTATATCTTTTTAAAAATAATTTTTATATGTTTTTTTTCTCTATCCATTCCTGCGGCTTTTGTGGTATCTCCTGCTTTTAACCACAGTCCAGTAAGCAGCAGCTCATTCGTATACAGTCGCAATATAATTAGTGCCCGTCCGAAAACCCTCAAATACTTGAAAATAGCGGCTTATAGCCTAATTTAAGGAACGAAGGTTTTCCACAACAGGACGTTCCCGAACTTATGCGCCAGACCATTAATCCACAAATGCAGCTTGGCGAGGTTGATATCTCTGCCATTACATTCAATCTCAGGTCAAGGGATTACACTCCCCGCTTGCTCCTGGCATTGCAATATATCTGGACAAATATCGAGTTGAGGAATCAGGTTTTTCACGTGCTTCAGGGTATGATAGCTGCCGACCAAGGTAACGGGCGTCCCGGAATGGATCCCTGGAGGGTGTTGGTTTTTGGCGCCTTGCGGCTGGTCATTAACTGCGACTACGACCGGCTTCTTGAGCTGGCTAACGAGCATGGAACTCACCGAAAGATTCCAGGCCATGGGTCTTACTGTGAACACCAGTACAAACTGCAAACCCTGCAAGACAACATCTCATTGTTCACACCGGAAATTCTGGACCAGAACAATCAGGTCGTCGTCAATGCTGGCCGTGAATTGGTAAAAAAAAGAAGAGAGGCCACGCGCCCGCGCTGACTCGATCGTCGTAAAAACCAATGTTCACTTTCCGACGGATATCAACCTGCTCAGAGATGCTATTTGCAAGTTGATAGAGTGGGCAACCACTTTGTTTTCGGAGCAGCATGAAAGCCTGTGGCGACAGAGCCGCTGAACAGAAATAAACCAAAAAGTAGCACCCACAGATGAGTAGGCTGAATTTTAAACAAAAATTTTTGCTGCTGCCTGCTGAATCGGATTATTTGTGGGTTTTCGGGCAGGCACTACATGGAGTCTGAAAAGGTAATTATTATGAACAAACTCTTTTTAAAAAATATTTTTATATGTATTTTTTCTCTATCTGTTTCAGCGGTTTTTGCAGATCTTCCTGTTTTTAACCGCATTCCAGTAACCAGCAGCAATATGGGTGACCTTCCCGGTAAGCGACTTTATTTGAAAATTTATGGACCAGAAATGGCTAAAGGAAAGACATTACTACACAACTTCGGTAATACGCAGTATTACGGCGAGATAAAAATTGGATCTGACGATCAGGTATTTAAAGTTCTTTTAGATACCGGATCAAGTTATATCTGGGTTCCTGGTACAACATGTAGTTCTAACAGCTGCTCTGACAAAAAACGTTTTGATCCACAAAGCAGCAGCTCGTTTGTACGCACTAGCCACAGACTGAACCTAAGTTACGCCAGAGGTAAAATATCTGGTATCTTCGGTTATGATGATATTACTCTCGGTGGCATAAAGGTAGTATCTCAGGGATTTGCTGTAGCCGACGTTATTTCAGATGATATCGAGGACCATCCGTTCGATGGCGTTTTAGGCTTGGGCTTTAAGAGCAATAGTATCATCCCATCATGGTTAGACAATGCCCTAAAACAGGGTTTGATCGATAAAGCTGTCTTTTCGTTCTACCTGTCCCAAAAAACCAACAAGGGCGGTAGTGTTATGATTATCGGTGAGCCCGACCCTTTCTATTATCAGGGGCCTATATACTGGCACTCCCTGATAGCTATCGATGGTGAACATCCTTATTACGATATTTCTTTTGACGGCATCTCAGTCGGAGCAAAAAATATTCTCCTAAGCTGTCAAGAAAGACAATGCAAAGCCCATATTGATACAGGGGCACTTTATATTTATGGGCCAGAAAAAGACGTCGAATCCATTCTTGAATCTCTTGATGTGAAAGCAGATTGCTCAAACGTCAGCCAACTTCCACCTCTGAAGGTCTCCATTGGTGGCCATATCTATGAGGTTCCCCCACAAATTTATGTAGTCAAAGAGCAAAACTGCTTTGGAATGGTTGAATGTCATGCTGGAATTGACGAAATGCCCGGAATAAATAATGAATCTTGGATCCTTGGAAATCCATTCATGAGAGCGTTTTACACCGTTTTCGATAAAACAGATGATCGGATTGGTTTTGCCAAGTCACATGACAGGCTCAATGAACCAAAAACACTCAGGGCATTATACTGATTAATCAGATAGTTTTCGTACAAAAACATTACCCAATGAAAATCATGGTCATGAATCCATTAATTTATTATCTGGTTCGAGCTGAACCTCAAATGACCGTCTAAAATCAAGGAGGTTTTTTTTATCTACATAGAGTCTGAAAAGGTAATCGCTATGAGAATCATCATTTTTAAATAACATTCGTATATGCGTTTTTTTTCTATCTATTTCAGCGGCTTTTGCAGAACTTCCTGTTTTCAACCATTATCCAGTGACCAACAACAGTATGGATGATCTTGCGGGCAAGCGATTCTATTTGGAAATCTGGCTTTCCGTGATGCCTACCACATATTTCTCCGTCCCGTTGATAGCCCAAACATGAATGCCCTCAAAGCAAGAGCTTTCCCGTATTCCTTGCTATGCAGGACTTGACTTAAATTATTGATTTATTTTCTTGACATTAGCTCCACCATAGGGTCGTGTTGTAGAGGGTAAGCTAAAGGGTATGCAAGGTCGTCCAGAGCATTGGCTTGAAGTGTTGACTTGAAGTCGACTCAAGCTGCAGCAGCCTTGACAGTTCGGGGCCAGATACGTAGGTTCTACACAGTCGTTTAATAAACTTATAAAATTCTTTGTACCATGGCACAACTTTCAACTGTCGAAAGAATTCTGGATTCAGCCGAACTGCTCTTCGCTGAACATGGCTTCTCAGAGACTTCCTTAAGAACCATTACAAAACAGGCAGGGGTTAATCTGGCTGCAGTGAACTATCACTTTGGTTCCAAAAAAGCGCTGATACAGGCGGTTTTTGCCCGTTTTCTGGACCCCTTTATGAAAGGGCTGGATACCACTCTGGATGAGTGGTCCGATCAGAGTGAGCCACCTGATCTTGAGGCTGTGCTTGAGATACTTGTTGACCATATTCTTGCTGTAAAACCCAGAAGGCCCGATGACATCTCTATTTTTATGAAACTCATGGGGCTGGCTTTCACACAGAACCAGGGGCATTTGAAGCGTTATCTGACGGAAACTTATGGAACCGTCTTCAGCCGATACTTTGAGTTGTTGTTCAGGGCCTGTCCTGACCTTCCGATAGCCGATAAATTCTGGCGTACCTATTTCAGTCTTGGCTCTGCTGTCTTTTCCGTATCTGGCGCCGATGCACTTCTCTCCATTGCCCAGAGAGATTATGACATTGATGACAATCTTGAGAACATTATGAGAAGAATGGTGCCATTTATGGCAGCTGGTCTGCGTGCTCATGCCACCTATAAGAATGGTCGATAATATTTATTCGAGTTGCTGGCTCTCGAGCCTGAGCCAAAGCGAAACCAGTCAATACGAGATTCATCTGTGCACATTAATGTTAGAATTGCCTCGCAGACTCTGGAGCTGCTGCAAAAGGGTGCAGAAACGATTTGTTACTCTGTATCCACCGCCAGTAAAGGAACAGGGCAGCAGGAAGGTAGCTGGCAGACTCCACTGGGGCGTCATATTATTCGTGCGAAAATCGGTAAGGGCCTCCCTCTCCATGCGGTTTTTGTGGGAAGGCGATACACGGGTGAGATCTATTCACCCGAACTATTACAACAATACTCTGAACGTCGGGACTGGATTTTAAGCAGAATTCTCTGGTTAAGCGGTCTTGAACCCGGCTACAACCGTCTGGGAAATGTCGATACCATGCGACGCTACATCTATATCCACGGATCACCCGATACCGCTGTGATGGGCGAGCCGGGTTCAAGAGGCTGTATCAGGATGCATGGTCGTGACATGATTGATTTATTTGACCGGGTTCTTCCGGGAACTACTATTGATATTCTGCCAAAGTAGTTTTATCGCATTCAGACGGGTCAGGAGAGCAAGAAAAGTATGTACAGGCATGATCATAACAATGCGAAAAATAATGGCGTTCTGATAATCGACCTTGAAGGTCAGACCCTCCAGCCTGAAGAGCGGGAATTACTGCTGCATCCCGGTGTTGCCGGGGTATTGTTTTTTGCCCGGAATTTTCACGATCGTAAACAGTTGTGTGATCTGGTCAGAGACATAAGAAGTATCAGACAAAACCTGATTCTGATGGTGGATCAGGAAGGTGGCAGGGTTCAGCGTTTCAGAAACGATTTTACCCGTTTGCCGCCTGCAGAGCGTTATGCCAGCTATTTCAAATGTGATCCCCAGAAAGCCCTGGAGTTGGTTGAGGATTGTGGCTGGCTTATGGCTGAAGAAATACTCTCCTGCGGCCTTGACATGAGTCTGGCTCCGGTCCTGGATCTTAATCTGGGTCTTACAGATATAGTGGGCGACCGTGCCTTCGGCTGTGAGCCAGAAACCGTCATTAAACTGGCCGGTGCATGGTTCAGTGGTGTCCGTGAATCAGGAATGCCCTGTATAGGTAAACATTTTCCCGGTCATGGCAGTGTTAACGAAGATTCTCACCTGACCCTGCCCAGGGATAGTCGTGCGCTGGATGCCATCCAGCAGCAAGATATGGCGCCATTCAAAGCTCTGATAGAGCAGGGCATAGAAGCGATTATGCCCGCTCACATTGTTTTTCCTGAAGTAGATGATCAGCCTTGTGGTTTTTCATCAATCTGGTTGAAAGACATCCTTAGAGAACAGATCGGCTTTAATGGCTTAGTGATCAGTGACTGTCTGACCATGGAGGGTGCAGCTTCAGCCGGAAGTTACACTGTCCGGGTCGAAAAAGCCTTGAATGCGGGTTGTGATTTATTGTTATTAAGCAGCAGGGAGGGTGTCCGGGAAGTTCTGCCCTGGCTTGAACGGTCTTCTTTCTCTACGCCTGATCTTTCATCTCTTCAGGCCCGTGGCGGTCGAGCTCTGGAAGAGCTGGTGACCATGGATCGCTATCTTAGTTGCAAGGACAGACTGGATTATCTTTCTGAACGATTTAACTGATCTGCCATAAAACGTCCATAGAATGATTTCAACCTTGTGGGAATGAAATCATTCTCAGTGTTAAGTGTCCCGTTTTCTATCCGGAAGTCTGATAATGTCTCTTTCTCACCCTTTTTTTCATGAACTGGATATTCCTCAATGGGTTATTCAGGCCGTTATTGTCCTGTTGATTTCAGGCGTTATCCATCTGATCTTGTCCAGAGTGTTTGCTCATCTTTCCAGAGATGGTCGTGCAGCCCTTACCCCTTGGAATGATGCCGTTATCAGGGGACTGAGAACCCCTGTGATCCTGCTGATCTGGGTTATTGGTTTCTGCTGGGTTGTTGGTGTAGCTGCCAAGGCTACGGATTCTGAGTTAATTGATGGTCTGAATAATCTCAGGGATGTCATTATCCTGACTCTGGCGGGTTGGAGCATTATCCGTTTCATTCGTCAGCTGGAGCGAAACTTTCTGAATCCTGAACTGGCAGGCGATCGGTCTAATGATCCAACGACTGTAGTAGCGATTGGCAGATTAAGCAGAATTGTGGTCATCATCATCTGTTTTCTGACTGTATTACAGTCACTTGGCTACAGTATCTCAGGTCTTTTGGCATTTGGTGGTGTGGGAGGTTTGGCAGTCGGTTTTGCCGCTAAGGATATGCTGGCCAATTTCTTTGGTGGTCTGATGATTTACCTGAATAAACCCTTCCGGGTTGGTGACTGGATTCGTTCGCCGGATAGAAACATTGAAGGCACTGTGGAATACATTGGCTGGAGAGAAACCCGCATCAAGACATTTGATAAGCGACCACTCTACGTTCCCAACGCCACTTTCAACAGCATTTCTGTTGAGAATCCATCGCGAATGGAAAATAGAAGGATCAAGGAAACTGTTGGCCTGAGGTATCAGGATGGCCAGAAGGTGGAGGTGATCGTCGAGGAAATACGGCAGTATCTGAACGACAACGATGAAATCGCCAGCGATAAGACTCTTCTCGTATCGCTCAATGCCTTTGGACCCTCCAGCCTCGATATTTTAGTCTATTGCTTTACATGTACCAGAGACTGGGCAGAGTACCTCAGGGTTAAACAGGATGTCCTGGTCAGGATAATAGCTATTATCCATTCTCATGGTGCTGATATTGCCTTCCCGACCCGGACGCTTGATGTCCCGCAAGAGTGGCTCGGCAAGTTGAAACAGACACCGGCAAAAACGGCTGAACGAGCTATGATAGATTGATTTCAACCCTTCAGTGTTGAAATCAAAGTATGTTCGTCCAGCTTTTATCCCTTGAGGATAATTTCAATGGTCTGAATATAACCGGGAAGGCGATGGCCGATATCTCCTTTACCGTGGGGTTTTCTTGTGCGAGGAGCAGGCAATGTTTTGGGAGGGTCTTCTTAAAGGGGAGAATGTCGATTTAGTGACAGCGCTTGTGGCTGCTGTTATCGTTTCCTGGTTCAGCCACTTCCTTCTCAGTCGGTGGGCTCAATCTGAGAATCAATCGGTGAGAGCCTGTCTGGCCTCAGCTTTTCGTCCTCCGTTGTTGCTTCTTCCGTGGTTGTTATGTTTTTTTTACCTCGCTCACTGGTTTGTTGATCATAGTGAAGAAGAAGGCCATGACTGGCTGGCCACATCAGAAGCTGTCTGCTCAGTATTACTTCCACTCTGGCTTCTGCTGAGACTCATCAGGCAGTTACCGAACATTGCCGAGATCTCGGGCGTTCAAGATAAAGATCTCGACCTGGCCAGAACCCTGTCACGGTTTTTTCATATCGTTCTGATTGTTCTGGCGGTGATGATTCTGGCGCAAAAGTTGGGCTATTCGCTCTCCGCGCTGCTGACTTTTGGTGGCGTAGGCGGCTTGATTGTGGGTATGGCTGCCAGGGAATGGTTGGCCAACTTCTTTGGTGGTTTGATGTTAATGCTGGATAAACCCTTTAAAGAAGGCGATTGGGTTCGTTCTCCGGACCGACAGATAGAAGGCCATGTAGAACATATTGGCTGGCGCTTGACCCAGATAAGAAATTTTGATCGCAGACCCGTGTTTGTCCCGAACTCGGTCTTCACCAGTATCGTTTTGGAAAATCCATCCAGAATGCGTAACCGCCGGGTTGTTGAAAACTTTGGTATTCGCTACGAGGATCTGGACAAGATCCCCGCCGTCATGAATCAGATCACGACAGAATTTCTTCAGCATCCCGAGCTGGATTGTTCGGAGCCCCACTATGCAAGGTTTCTTAAATATGGGGATTCATCACTGGAGTGTCAGGTCCGGGTGCATGTCATTCCCAAGGGCAGAGTGGACTTTGTCAGGGTCCAGGAAAGCATCATGTTGATCATTGCTTCTGCAGTGCAAAAAGCAGGAGCGGAGTTCGCCTATCCGGTGATGAAAGTGATTCATAAAGCGAATGCTGAACCAGAGTCAGGTAACTCACCCGATAATGATAGCCACTGATTAAGATGAAATAAGGCCCGGCCGATAAAGGCTAAATGAATATTCTTATCGTTGAAGATGCTCGTGACCAGCGTTTGATGCTCTCCGTGGTATTGAAAAAGCAGGGGCACCAGGTACTCGAGGCCGAGAATGGTAGACAGGCTCTGGAGATTCTGCGGGAACATCAGGATGTCAGAATTATCATCAGCGATTGGATGATGCCAGAGATGGATGGTCTGGAACTGCTCAGGCAGACCCGAAAAACAGATCTTGGACGTTATATTTATTTTATCCTGCTCACCGGTAATGCAGATCATAAGGCAGTTGTTGAAGGCATGAATGACGGGGCGGATGATTTTCTTGCCAAGCCGGTTAATTTTGATGAATTGGCTGCCCGCCTGAAAGCAGGGATTCGTATCATCGAACTTGAGAGGCAGCTCGAGCTGCAGAATACACGCCTGGTTGAAGCGATTCAGACCGTTGAAAAAGATCTTGAATCGGCGGCCAAAGCCCAGGAAGTTTTGCTGGCTCAACCGGCGACCATACAACATGTTTCTTTTGACTGGTTTTTCCAGCCCAGCAAAATACTGGGCGGGGACATGTTTGGTTATCAGGCTATTGATGGTGAAACCTTAGGGTTCTATCAACTGGACGTGGCCGGGCATGGTATTCCCTCAGCGCTCTTTTCATTTACTCTGAATAATATTCTCTCAGAAACATCGGGCAGAGGCTCCATCGTCAAGGAAACATTGGATCATGAACCATTCAATAAGGTGCGTGCGCCCGAAAAGGTTCTGGCCTCACTGAACCGGCGGTTTCAGCTGACTCCGGAGTCGATGCTTTATTTCACCATTGCCTATGGACTTATCAATAGTCGCACAGGTCAGGTGACATTATCACAGGCGGGTCATCCGCAACCCTTATGGATTCATCGTGATAAAGCCTTTGTAGAGCCCGTAATGGGTGGAGGAGTGCCCATCGGTATGATGCCGGACATGGAATACATCTCCAGCACTTTGCAGTTTCAGCCGGGTGACCGTCTGTTTCTCTATTCTGACGGAGTGACGGAATGCGAAAACACTGAAGGTCAACAGTTTGGTGAGGCCCGTTTGCTGCAATGCCTGCAAGATACTTTAGATGACGATTTAAAATCAGTTGTTGACCAGGTAGAGAAAAATGTCAGAGACTGGAGTGAGCTGGACCGTTTCGATGACGATGTGACCTACCTGTTACTGGAATGGAAACCCTGAAAGCCAGGAGGATGGCATGGCGTTTGAACACTACGAGGAAGGCCAGATTACAGTGGTCCGGATTGATGAGTCCCGTCTCGATGCTTCCGTTGCCGAAGCGTTTAAAACCTATGTGTTTGATCTGATTGAAGAGGGCAAATCCGAGCTGATTGTCGATCTTGCCGAAGTGCGTTTTATGGACAGCACAGGCTTGAGCGTGCTGGTAGCGGGTCTTAAGAAATTGTCGGGTAACGGGTCACTCGGTCTGGCTTCTGCACAGCCTGCGGTACAAGATCTGTTTGATCTAACGTCCATGGATAAATTGTTCAAACTCCATGGTTCAGTGGCTGAGGCTGTTAAAGGGAGCTGACATGTCACAGGTGCTGAAGCTGGAAATCGACAGCCAGTTATCCAATACAACGCTGGTGGCTATGGCGGTCAGAGGTGTCTGTGCCATGACCACTCTCTCTCCTGTTGAAATTAATCGGCTAGAGCTTTGTCTGGTAGAGATTGTCAACAATGCCATTGAGCATGCTTACGAAAATGAAGCGGGCCATCCGGTGGAAGTGTGTATCAATCTGGACAAGACCATGATGAATATTTCTGTTAGCGACTGGGGACACAGTATTCCGGACGATGTCATGCAGAATAAGACTGAAATGGTCGTTGATCCTGAGCATCCTGAAGCCTGGTTGTGCAGTGGCCGTGGTCTACACATTGTGAACAAGCTGATGGATCAGGTGACCTATGAGTCAAACCAGGACAAGAACAGCTTTATCATGAAAAAAGAGCTGCGCCACTGACAGCTCTTTTTATACCAATCGAACTTTCCACGCCGCCTTGTCTCGGGTTAGAAAGCACGATGGGTATTACTCCGAATCAGCTGCCTTCCTGATCGACAATTCCGGGTAGTATCCCTGGCTCCGGGCTTTTTTCCTGGTCAGCTTCCATTTCAGGTAGCAAAGGTTTATCCGGCTTTTTATAGGGCGTCAGTTTGAACAGAACACCGATGACCGGGCTGTCCAGGTACTGAACCTCATCACTGTTTTTGATTCTGCGACTTTCCTGCAAATGAAAATTACGGGAAATCTTCATGGGCTGACCGTCAGGTGCCCTGACCAGTTGCAGATTTTTATCCAGGGTTGGTTTCTTTTGAGACTCCGGGTGCGGCTGAACATTCTCCATGTTTTTTGCCAGTGCTTCCCATGCCAGTTCGCTGTACCAGAGATTAACTTTTACATGCAGATAACGACTGGAGCTGATCGTAACGGTACCTTCCAACATACTGGGTTTTTTACTTTGTGTGTTGTAGTTGCCTATCCTGATTGGCCTCGAACTTTTGCCTTCCCTGAGCGGCATCAGCCAGGCTTTTTGATCGAGAATCCGGTAGCCACCATTTTTGGACAGGGCACTGCTTTCACTTTGCAACAAGTGTGATGGGTAGGGCAGGGACACAAAGGCATCCCGCTCCAGATCTGTTGCAGGCTTTTTGTCAGGACGATCCAGAAAGTCAGTGAGATCAGAAGAGGTTCCTTTTGCGTCTGTCCCGGAGTTGTAGGATTTTAGTTTAATGGTGTCAGCGGGAAGAGGGTGAGCCGTAATATCAGGCCATTTCTCATTGTCACTGGCACTCTGCTCGTTCAAAAATACAATCATGTCGGCCTGGTACCACTGCGTATCCTCACTGGCAATGGCTGTCATGGAGATTGTGCTCAGAAGTAGGGTGCCGATCGCTTTTTGTTTCATAAAATCCCTGCTCAATCCTGAAACTCGCAGACCTTCAGTCTGGTGTGCAGCCGTTTGCCACTGCCGAGGTATATGGGGCCAGTCGATCATGGGGTCAGTCGATCCAGTAGTTGCTCAAGCAGCTTGAATCGTGCTTCGCCTTTTTCCATGGAGCCACTGTACTTCAACACGCTGCTACCTTCCAGTTTGAATAGGTGCGGCTCAGATTGAATCAGCTGAATGATGGCAATGGGGTTAATGTCCGGTTGACTGTTAAATTCGATTCGGGCACTGCTGGCACCGGCATCAATTTTAATGATACCCATTTTCTCGGCTCTTAACCTGAGACGGGTCTGCCGAAAGAGGTTCTTGGTCTGTTCCGGCAACAGGCCGAATCGGTCAATCAGTTCAACCTGAAGGTTTTTCAGATCTTCGTCGTTTTTCGCTGCAGCAATTCGTTTATAGAGAATCAGTCGGTTATGAACATCATGAATATAGTCCTCCGGAAGCAGTGCGGGTAACCGCAGGTTCACATCGCTGCCTTGCTGTAAAGGTTTGTCCAGGTCCGGTGTTTCACCTTTTCGGATCGCTTCCACTGCTTTCTCAAGCATTTCGGTATAGAGTGTAAAGCCAACATTCTGAATCTGCCCACTCTGATCTTCACCCAGCAACTCACCCGCTCCCCGTATTTCCAGGTCATTGGATGCCAGCATAAAGCCAGCTCCCAGGTCCTGGGCTTCGGCAATGGCTTCCAGTCTTTTCAGAGCATCCCTGGTCATGGATTTTGGTGAAGGTGTCAAGAGATAAGCATAGGCTTGATGATGAGATCGACCGACCCGACCTCTCAACTGGTGCAATTGTGCCAAGCCAAACTTGTCCGATCGGTGGATGATAATGGTATTGGCATTCGGTATATCAATACCTGTCTCAATGATGGTAGTACAGACCAGGATATTATGTCGTTTGTGATAGAAGTCGGACATGACCTGCTCCAGCTCTCTTTCACGCATCTGACCGTGACCGACGGCAATACGTGCCTCAGGAATAAGCTCCCGCAAATCAGCAGCCGCTTTCTCGATACTGGAAACTTCGTTGTGCAGGTAATAGACCTGACCGCCGCGCAATAGCTCACGCAGAATGGCTTCTTTGACCAGTAATTGATCGTTTTGTCGAACAAAGGTTTTAACTGACAGCCGTCGTGCAGGTGGCGTGGCTATGATTGACAGGTCGCGAATACCCGACATTGCCATATTAAGTGTCCGTGGGATCGGGGTAGCCGTCAGAGTCAGAATATCAACTTCGGAACGCAGGGATTTCAGCATTTCCTTGTGCCTGACTCCGAAGCGGTGCTCCTCATCAATAATCAACAGGCCCAGATTTTTGAACTTGAAATCACCCTGAATCAGTTTGTGGGTACCAATAATGATATCCAGTTTGCCTTCTGCGACTTTCTCCCTGAGTCCTTGAATTTGCTTTGCCGATTTGAAACGTGAGGCTACGTCGATTTCAACGGGCCAGTCGGCAAAACGGTCACGAAAGCTTTCGTAATGCTGCTGAGCCAGCAGGGTGGTCGGGACCAGGATCGCTATTTGCTTGCCACTTTGGACTGCCAGAAAGGCTGCTCTCATAGCCACTTCTGTCTTGCCAAAACCGACATCACCACAGACCAGTCGGTCCATGGGTTTACCCTCAGACATGTCTTTTATGACATTGATAATTGCCTGCTGTTGGTCCGGTGTTTCCTCAAACGGAAAGCCGGCCGTGAATGCATGATACTGTTGATCCGGTGCCGAAAAGGCAAAGCCCTTTCTGGCTTCTCGTCGGGCGTAGATATCCAGTAGCTCCGCTGCAGCATCTCTGGCCTTCTCAGCCGCTTTGCGACGAGCCCTGGACCATTGTTCGCTGCCAAGACGGTGCAGAGGAGCAAGCTCATCATCCGTGCCGGTGTAACGGGCAATAAGATGCAGAGAAGCGACAGGAATGTAGAGTTTAGCTTCGCTGGCGTATTCCAGGGTCAGGAATTCGGTTTCCTGATCATCAACGGACAGGGTTTGAAGCCCACGATAACGTCCTACGCCATGATCAATATGGACCACTGGAGCACCTTCTCTCAGCTCGGTCAGGTTACGGATGGTTTGATCGGTATCGGTCTGGGTATCGCCTTTTCGCCTGCGGCGCTGCATAACTCTCTGGCCCAGAAGCAGGGATTCCGGAATTAGGGCAATATTCAGATCTTTGAGAAAGAATCCTGATGCTAAAGTACCCAGGGTAATCCCCAGCGTCTCTTTTCTGCTCAGGAAGGTATCCCAGCTGTTGAATGTATCGGGGCGAATATCGGACTGGGCCAGCATTTCCAGCAGGACTTCCCTGCGACCCGCGCTCTCGGTCACCAGAAGAACCCTTGGTCCTGACTCGATCAGGTCTTCAAGAGGCTTTAAAGGGTGGTCGGCTCGGGCATTCAGGGTCAGCTCAGGTAATGACTGGTGATCAAGGTTGAAGCTGTCCGGCGCATCAACATGCTCAGCTGACAGGATAATACGCGGGTATTGTTTCAGAGCCCGGTTGATTTCTTCTGAAGGCATTAAAACCTTTGCGGGAGGCAGAAGCGGGTGGTGTTTATCGACTTTCCGGTTTTCGTAGCGATCCGTCAGATCCTGCCAGAAGTGTTCAATCGCTTCCTGCACGCCCTGATATTGAATGATCGTTGTGTCAGTGGACAAATGATCAAACAGCGTGGCTGTCTTTTCGAAAAACAGGGGCAGGTAGTATTCAATACCCGGGCTTGCCATTCCCTGTCCTATGTCCTGATACACGGGACACTCACGGTGATCCACATCAAACGCTTCTCTGAACAGACTGCGGAAGCGATCTCTGGAGGTCTTGTCCATTGGGAATTCATGACCTGGAAGCAGTTCTATATGATCAACCTGTTCTATGGAGCGCTGGCTTTCCGGATCAAAAATTCGCAGGGTATCGATTTCATCATCAAACAGGTCAATCCGGTAGGGGGTATCGGAACCCATGGGGAAGATATCCATGAGTGACCCCCGAATTGCGAACTCACCATGCTCGTAGACTGTTTCAACACAACGATAACCCGCCTGTTCCAGTTGTTGCCTTTTCTCGGCAAGTACAAAGGTTTCACCCCGCTTCAAAACCAGACAGTTGGATTCCAGATAATCCCGGGGACAGAGTCGGTGCAGCAGGGTGGAAACCGAGATGATCAGCAGGGTCTTTTCGCTGCGAGGCAGTCGATACAGGGTTTTCAGCCGCTGGGAAATGATGTCCTGATGGGGAGAAAAAGCATCGTAGGGCAGTATCTCCCAGTCGGGAAAGTGCAGAATCCGGGTGGACCGATCACCTTTTAGGAAGAAACTCAGTTCTTCTTCAAGGGCATTGGCCTGAGCGGAATCCGGGGTAATAACCAGAAGCGGCCTGCGGGTTGACCGGGCGGCACTGGCTATGGCGTATGAGCTTGTTGACTGGCTTAAATGACCCCAGAAGGTTTTATGCCCCGGAGTCTCTGGAAGCTGGAAAGAAGATGATTTCAAGTTGGCCTGCGACATGAAAGGTGGTTTGTTCTTTATACGCTAGACCCGCAATTGTAGCTGCTCGGGGCGCCAGATACCATGCACTGGCGCAGCAACAGTCTTTTATGTATCGAAAGAATGATTAAACGTAGTGTTAAAGTTTGTTGTACTTTGTTGCCAAGTGGAGGTGAACTCTGGATAATAGCCCCAGAGCCGAAAGGCCAAAAAACGCAGACCAATGTTGTTTGAAGTAATCTGTCGGTTGCTTTCGGGTAACAGTCTGCCAGAAGTAAACAGCCTTGAGCTGATTGACAGCCTTGAGTGCATAAAAATTACAGGATTGGAACCGTGGGAAAAGACCATTTTCAGGACTGGAGAGAACGTGAAGCCTTAGCCGAATCCATGATTCCATTGATCGGCCGCTTGTATCGCGAAAACAACGTTGTGACCTCAATCTATGGCCGCTCAATCATCAACCGTTCTGTGATTGACATCCTTAAATCTCACAAATACGTCCGCCAGGTAGAAGGTTCTGCCCTCTGTGTCCGTCAGACATTCCCTGTCATTGAATTGCTGAGCAAGCTGAACCTGGCTCCGGGCAGAATTGATATTGGTAAGCTGGCATCCGGCTACGAAAAAAGTGAAGGCAAGCAAACCCTGGAAGCGTACGTTCGCAGTCAGGTCTCCGGGCTCGTGGATGGCAAGAATGGCAATGGCCATGACGATAAAGATGTCGTTCTCTACGGCTTTGGTCGTATTGGTCGACTCATGGCTCGAATTCTTGTTGAACGAGCAGGTGGTTCCGGCCTGAATTTGAGAGCGGTTGTCGTTCGCAAGGGCAAAGCGGAAAACGATCTGCAAAAGCGTGCCAGTCTGCTGAGACGTGACTCGGTCCACGGTTCATTCAATGGCACCATCAGTGTGGATGAAGAGAACAATATCATCTACGCCAACGGTGTGGCGATCCGGTTTATCTATGCCAACTCTCCGGATTCCATCGACTACACAAGCTACGGTATTAACAACGCCATCATCGTAGACAATACCGGTGTATGGCGTGATCAGGAAGGTCTGAGTCAACACCTTCAGTCTAACGGAGCTTCCAGGGTTCTGCTGACTGCCCCGGGCAAGGGCGATCTGAAAAATGTTGTGTTTGGTGTCAACCACAACATCATCAATGATGAAGATCAGATTATTTCTGCTGCGTCCTGTACCACCAATGCGATCACACCCGTACTGAAAGCGATCTGCGACAAATTTGGTGTTGAGAATGGCCATGTGGAAACCGTTCACTCCTACACCAATGACCAGAACCTGATTGATAACTACCATAAAGGTTCCCGCCGTGGTCGCAGTGCTGCCCTGAACATGGTGATCACTGAAACCGGAGCTGCAAAGGCCGTCTCAAAGGCGCTGCCTCAGTTGCAGGGTAAGTTGACCGGTAATGCCATTCGGGTTCCGACTCCCAACGTATCCATGGCTATCCTGAACCTGAATCTGTCCAAAGACACTACCGTTGAAGAGCTTAACAGCTATCTCCGCGAGATGGCGCTGTTCTCTGATCTCAAGAAGCAGATCGATTACGTGACCTCTTTTGAAGCGGTATCCAGTGACTTTGTCGGTAACCGTAATGCGGGTATTGTTGACAGTCAGGCCACCATTGTTGATGGCAACCGCTGCGTACTCTACGTTTGGTATGACAACGAATTTGGTTACAGCTGCCAGGTCAATCGTATTCTGCAACACATGACCGGTAATCACCACAAGACCCTGCCTCTTCAATAACAGGCATTAGTCTATCGTCCTGAAAAAGCTCATCTGATGAGTTTTTTCAGGGGGTGCAGTGTATTTCCGAGGTACAGTAACTGTGCTGTACCACACCTTTAGCGTCCACGGAATTCAACCGTACGTCAAACCCCCATAGCAGGTGCAGGTGTTTGAGAATTTCCATAGCAGTTCCTGCGTGAAGGTTCTGACCTAGGTGCATGGAATGAATCAGGGTCAGCGAGCGGTCTCCTCTTACATCAACATCATAAACCTGGATATTAGGCTCCTGATTACCCAGATTGTATTGATTGGACAATGCCTCCCTGAGTGCTTTGTAACCTGACTCATCGTGTATGGCGCTGACTTCCAGGAAGGCTTTTTTGTGGTCGTCATCAATGCAAAATAACTTCATATCCCGCATCACTTTGGGTGAAAGGAACTGGAGTATAAAACTCTCGTCCTTGTATTGAACCATGGCGTGATGGATAGCTTTCAGCCAGTCACTGCCCGCCAGGTCAGGAAACCAGAGCCGGTCCTCTTCAGTAGGGTGCTCGCATATCCGGCGAATGTCCCGGTAGATATTAAAGCCCAGGGTATAAGGATTAATGCCGGAATAGCGTGGATCATCAAAATCCGGCTGAAACACGACATTACTGTGGGAATGCAGAAACTCGAGTATGTAGCCTTCGTTTATCAGACCTTCCCGGAAGAGCTGATGCATCAGTGTGTAATGCCAGAAGCTGGCCCAGCCTTCATTCATGACCTGGGTCTGTCGCTGAGGATAAAAATACTGGGCTATCTTACGGACAATTCGAATCAGTTCCCGCTGCCAGGTTTTTAACAGTGGGGCGTTTTTTTCAATAAAGTAGAGAATGTTTTCTTCCGGCTCCGGAGGGAAACGTCTTCTCAATTTGGCAGGGTCTTCCTTTTTGGTCGGGACCGTACGCCAGAGGTCATTGATATTTCTCTGGATATATTCTTCTCTTTCCCGTGCCTGATTTTTTTCCATTTCTGCAGAAATAGCAGAAGGGCGCATATATCGATTGACCCCCTGGTTCATCAGCGCATGACAAGCATCAAGCATCTCTTCAACGGCATCCACACTGTATTTCTCTTCGCACTGATAAATGTAGTTCCTGGCAAACAATAAATAATCGACAATCGAGTCTGCATTGGTCCACTGGCGAAAGAGGTAGTTGCCTTTGAAAAAAGAGTTGTGACCATAACAGGCATGGGCAATCACCAGCGCCTGCATGGCCATGGAATTTTCTTCCATCAGGTAGGCAATGCAGGGGTTAGAGTTTATGACGATTTCATAGGCCAGGCCCATGTGGCCGCGCTGATAGTTTTGAAGGTTGGTGAGAAATTTTTTGCCAAAACTCCAGTGATGGTACATCAGGGGCATGCCTACTGAAGCGTAGGCATCAATCATCTGTTCCGAATTAATGACTTCGATCTGGTTCGGGTAAGTATCAAGCTTAAATTTTTCTGCCAGCTGACCAATGGCCCTGTCATAAGCATGAAGCAATTCGAAGGTCCATTCGGAACCGGTTGAAAGGTACTGGCGAGTCATGGCTATTCCACTTTCTTTTCGAAAAGACGTCGGAAGACCGGATAGATATTGCTCTGGTCACGAATCTGCTGCTGGGCAAACTGTTCACTGAAGTTTTTTTCGATGTCTTTGTAGGTATGCCAGAGGTTCTGATGCCGGTTGGCGATTTCTACGTAGGCGAAATACTGGACCAGAGGCAGAAGCTTCCGGGTAATGGCGTCATGACAGAGTGGGTTATCGCTGTCCCAGTTATCGCCATCTGAGGCCTGAGCAACATAAATATTCCATTTTGCCGATGGATAACGATCATCAATGATCTGCCTGGCTAGCACCAGTGCTGAAGAGACAATGGTACCTCCCGTTTCTCTGGCGTAAAAAAAATCCTGTTCGTTACATTCTCGTGCTTGGGAATGATGTCTTATAAAAACCACTTCAGTGGCTTCATAATTTCTTTCCAGAAACAGGTAAAGCAAAAGAAAAAACCGCTTGGCGATATCCTTGATCTCCCGGGTCATGGAACCCGAGACATCCATGATACAGATCATAACGGCTTTGCTGGAAGGTTGTGGCACCCTCACCAGATTGTTAAAGCGCAGATCAAAGTCGTCAATAAACGGCAACCGACGCAGCTTTTTGTTCAATTCAGTGATTTGATGGCGAAGCGCCTCTTCCTTCTCCCTGTCACGACCACCCGGTTGTACCTCAAGCTCCCTGAGTTGACGCTTCAACTCCCTGATCAATTTGCGTTCCTTGCCAAAAAGGGCAATTCTGCGGGCATTAGCGGCCCTGAGTGAACGCACGACATTCAACCGGTCAGGAGAGCCAAACAGGGTGAATCCGGCGCGCCTGAGAGAGTATTCGGTGGTGTCCATCAGGTTTTTCCTGATCAGATTGGGCAGCTTCAGATCTTCAAAGAGATACTGAAGAAATTCATCCCGGTTGATCTGGAAGACAAAGTCATCAATGCCCGAACCCTGATGACTGGCTTCGCCTTCACCTGCGCCCTGACTCTGACTACCCTCTGGGCGCTTGAACCTGTCACCTGAGTGGAACTCTTTGTTGCCGGGATGAACATGTTGTCTGCGACCATTATCGCCATGATGAAAGACCGGTTCTGATACATCCTTCCTGGGAATAGCGACATCCGTACCACGCTCCATATCGGTAATCGAGCGTTGGTTGATTTGCTCCTTTACAGACTCTTTGATGGTGTTTTTGTACCGTCGCAGAAAGCGTTGACGGTTAACGGTACTTTTTTTGCCACTGTTCAGGCGTCGATCAATGATGATACTCATGGCGGTCACTTGCTGGGCTACTGGGACTTTCTGACCCTGATGTACCATTCAGACAGCAGCCTGACCTGCTTTTCGGTGTAGCCATGCTGGACCATGCGGTCTACAAAGTCGGCATGTTTCTTCTGGTCGTCATGAGAAGCCTTGGCATTGAATGAGATGACCGGCAGCAGATCTTCGGTGTTGGAGAACATCTTTTTCTCAATCACGGCTCTCATCTTCTCGTAACTGAGCCAGATGGGATTCTTGCCCTGCATGTCGGCCCTGGCCCTGAGCACAAAATTCACCACCTCATTGCGAAAGTCTTTCGGGTTGGCTATGCCTGCTGGCTTCTCAATTTTTTCCAGCTCATCATTCAGTGCCTTACGGTCAAGAATCTGTCCGGTATCCGGGTCTCTGAACTCCTGATCCTGAATCCAGAAATCCGCGTAGGTAATATAGCGATCAAATATGTTCTGGCCGTACTCAGAATAAGACTCCAGATAGGCCGTCTGGATTTCCTTACCCAGAAACTCAACGTATCTCGGCGTCAGATACTCCTTGAGAAAGCCGATGTATCGTTCTTCCAAGGCATCAGGGAACTGTTGTTGCTCAATCTGCTGTTCAAGAACGTACAACAGGTGAACCGGGTTGGCCGCTATTTCGGTAGGGTCAAAATTAAAGACCTTTGAGAGAATCTTGAAAGCAAAACGAGTTGATAATCCTTCCATGCCCTCGTCAACGCCAGCGGCATCCTTGTATTCCTGGAGCGATTTGGCGTTGGGATCGGTGTCTTTGAGATTCTCGCCGTCATAAACCCGCATCTTCGAGTAAATGGAAGAATTCTCCGGATCAACAATTCGCGACAAAACGCTGAATTGAGCAAGCATCCGCAATGTGTCCGGGGCACAGGGGGCCTTGTTCAGAGAGCTGTGCTCAAGTAACTTCTGATAAATTTTTATCTCTTCACTCATACGGGTGCAGTAGGGCACTTTGATTATATTGACGCGATCAATAAAAGCTTCATTGGTTTTGTTGTTTCTGAATGCCTGCCACTCCGATTCGTTCGAGTGAGCAAGAATAATGCCTTCGTAAGGAATGGAGCCAAGACCTTCTGTGCTGTTGTAATTCCCTTCCTGGGTGGCTGTCAGTAAAGGGTGGAGTACCTTGATGGGCGCCTTGAACATTTCGACAAATTCCATAACGCCCTGGTTGGCTCTGCAGAGCGCCCCCGAGAAGCTATAGGCATCCGGATCATCCTGGGAATACTCTTCCAGTTGTCGTATATCTACCTTGCCTACCAGACTGGAAATATCCTGATTGTTTTCATCGCCGGGTTCGGTTTTGGCAACGGCAATCTGCTTCAGTCGGTCAGGGTAGAGTTTGACGACTCTGAATCGGGTAATATCACCCTTGTATTCCTCAAGGCGCTTAACAGCCCATGGGGACATAATGTAGCGCAGACAGCGACCGGGTATACCGAATTCTTTCGCCAGCAGCTCTCCGTCCTGCTCCGGGTTGAAAAGACCCAGCGGTGATTCGAACACCGGTGACCCCTTGATGGCATAGAAGGGCACTTTTTCTATCAGTTCTTTCAGTTTTTCTGCCAGAGACGACTTACCACCGCCCACCGGGCCAAGCAGGTAGAGAATCTGCTTTTTCTCTTCCAGTCCCTGGGCGGCGTACTGGAAGTAAGAAACAATCTGTTCAATGGCTTCTTCCATACCAAAGAAGCCATCAAACGCCGGATATCGTTTGATCAGCTTATTGGAGAAAATTCTGCTGAGCCTCGGGTTTCTGGAAGTATCGATAAGCTCCGGCTCACCAATGGCCTCAAGAATACGCTCGGCGGCGCTGGCGTAGGTTCCGGGTTCATTCTTGCACAGTTCCAGGAAAGCCTGAAGGCTCATCTCTTCTTCCTGGGTCAGGTCATATCTTTGCTGGTAATGTTCAAACAGGGACATGCTGCTTACTCCGACGGGATTCGTCTGCAGGTGAAGTGAAGATAGTTGAAAAGCCAGTGATGACAATGAATCAGGGAGTGAAGTATTTCATCTTCTTCATAAAAGAACGATGAAATACTCTCAGAATGCAGACTGTTTTTCCTGTCAGGAATCAGCGCCGCTGATGACTTTCGAAGGCGGCTTCAAGCAGCTCGCGGGTGTATCCTGTTTGCGGATGGTGAAAGATCTGTTCAGTTGATCCCTGCTCAATAATCTCACCGTCTTTCATCACCAGAATCCTGTGGCTCATAGCTTTCACTACAGCAAGGTCATGGCTGATAAAAATATAGCTCAGGTTGTATTTTTTCTGCAGGTCTCTCAACAGCTCAATCACCTGAGACTGGACAGTCCTGTCCAGCGCCGAAGTGGGCTCATCAAGAATAATCAGCCCGGGTTTCAGAACCAGGGCCCTGGCTATGGCAATACGCTGTCTCTGTCCGCCAGAAAACTCA
Source organism: Endozoicomonas sp. ALC020 (assembly GCF_049275935.1). Taxonomy (NCBI): domain Bacteria; kingdom Pseudomonadati; phylum Pseudomonadota; class Gammaproteobacteria; order Oceanospirillales; family Endozoicomonadaceae; genus Endozoicomonas; species Endozoicomonas sp. ALC020. The sequence goes on along the minus strand of NZ_CP184830.1, from coordinate 5,548,742 downwards.
TGGGGATAACGGTGCCGCCATTGAGGGTTAAGACCGACTTCTGTCATGGCTTTTATGATCAGATGGTCCCGTTCACTGTTGCTGGCCAGCTGGTGGATATCGAGTCCTTCGCCAATGATATCGGCTATGGTCATTCTCGGACTCAGACTGCCATAGGGGTCCTGAAAAACAACCTGCATCTGTCGTCGGTATGGACGACACTGTTTCTGGTTCAGGAGGTGGAGGGCTTCACCTTCAAAGTAGATCTGACCCTGACTTTCCTGCAACTTCAGCAGGGCCATGCCCAATGTGGTTTTTCCAGAACCGGATTCACCGACAATACCCAGTGTTTCACCTTTTGCAACTGAGATGGAAAGATCGGTGACGGCTTTGATATGGTCAACCGTTCTTCGAAAGAATCCGGCTTTGACTGGAAACCAGACCCTGATGTCCTGTCCTTCGATAACCTTATGTTGCTCATCAGAGACAGGAGCAGGAGCCCCTGAAGGCTCAGCATTGAGCAGCTCTCTCGTATAAGGATGTTTTGGCTGATTAAAAACCGCTTCTGTGGCACCGGTTTCCACCAGTTCTCCATCTTTCATGACGCAAATTCGATGGGAAACATGATGGATCAGGTTGAGGTCATGGCTGATAAATAAAATAGCCATACCCATTTTCTGCTGCAACTCTGCCAACAGTGTCAGGATTTGCCTCTGGACGGTGACATCCAGTGCCGTGGTGGGCTCATCAGCGATAAGGACCTTTGGCTCGCAGGCCAGCGCCATGGCAATCATGGCTCTTTGGCGCTGGCCACCGGACAATTCGTGAGGATAGGCTGAAAGCTTTTTGGCGGGCTCCTGAATGCCCACCAGTTCAAGCAGCTCCAAAGCCCGCTGACTGGCAGATTGAGGGCGCATTCCCAGATGCAGACTGAGAACTTCGCAGATCTGCTTCTCTATGGTATGCAGTGGATTGAGAGCGGTCATGGGCTCCTGGAAAATCATACCAATCTGATGACCCCGAACGCCTCGCATTTCTCTTTCTGACAGAGCCAACAGGTTTTTGCCAGCAAACACTATCTCGCCCTGGTGACTGGCATTTTCAGGAAGCAGTTGCAGTATGCTCAGAGCTGTAATGGATTTACCTGAGCCGGACTCACCCACCAGACCCAGCGTCTCTCCGGGAAACAGTTCAAAACTGACGTTTTTTACCGCATCGCTGCTGCCACCGCTCTGGTTGAAGCGGACTTTCAGGTCTTTGATTTGGAGCAGGGAACTTGTCATCGCTTAGTGACCTGTAACGTATTTGCGTGGATCCAGAGCGTCGCGGGTGGCTTCCCCGATAAACACCAGCAGGGTCAGCATCACTGACATTACCATGAAGGCTGTAATGCCCAGCCATGGCGCTTGAAGATTGTTCTTACCCTGGGCGATCAGCTCACCCAGTGAAGGTGATCCGGCTGGCAGACCAAAACCCAGGAAGTCCAGAGAAGTCAGGGTGGTGATGGCTCCGGTCAGAATAAAGGGCATAAAGGTGACTGTTGCAATCATGGCGTTGGGCAGAATGTGACGAAACATCAATCGGCTATCGGTCATCCCCAGGGCTCTGGCTGCACGGACATATTCAAGGTTTCGACCACGCAGAAATTCAGCACGGACGACATCCACCAGTGCCATCCATGAAAACAGCAGCATAATCCCCAGCAGCCACCAGAAACCGGGCTCGACAAAACTGGAAAGAATGATCAGCAGATACAGACTGGGCATACCTGACCAGACTTCAATAAATCGTTGTCCTATAAGATCAGTTCGTCCGCCGTAAAATCCCTGTATGGCGCCGACGGCAACCCCTATGACAGAGCTGAACAGCGTCAGAATCAGGCCAAAAAGCACGGATATTCTGAAACCATAAATGACTCTTGCCAGCACATCTCTGCCTTGATCATCGGTGCCCAGCAGATTCTCGAGCGTGGGAGGCGCCGGAGCAACGCGGGCATAGTTGATGGTGTCGTAGCTGTAATGGATGGGAGGCCAGAGCATCCAGCCATGGGGCTCGATCAACTCTTTTGCGTAGTCCTGACGGTAATCCATTTCCAGCTCAAATTCACCACCAAAGGTTGTCTCAGGGTAGATATGTAAAATGGGGGTATAGATTTCACCCTTGAAATACACCAGAAGGGGTTTGTCATTGGCGATGAACTCGGCAAATAACGTGGTGAAAAACAGGAAACCGAAAATCCAGAGTGAGTAATAGCCCCGCCGATTACTTTTGAAACTTTGCCAGCGTCGCCGGTTGAGCGGGCTTATACGGGAAGGTTTTATGCTTTGAGACGATGCCATATTAGTCCCTCGCCTCGAAGTCAATTCTTGGGTCGACCAGCATGTAGGTCAGATCTCCCAGCAGTTTTACCACCATGCCTATGAGAGTGAAGATAAACAGGGATCCGAAGACCACAGGGTAATCGCGATTAATGGCGGCTTCGTAGCCGAGCAGGCCCAGTCCATCCAGTGAAAAAATAATTTCAATCAGCAATGAGCTGGTGAACAGTATGCCAATCAGGGCCGCAGGAAATCCGGATATCACCAGCAGCATGGCGTTTCTGAAAACATGTCCGTACAGCACCTGGTTATCATCCAGACCCTTGGCGCGGGCTGTCTGCACATACTGGCGATGAATTTCATCGAGAAAAGAGTTTTTGGTCAGCATCGTTAATGTTGCAAAACCACCAATAACAATGCAAAAAACCGGGAGAACCATATGCCAGGCGTAGTCTGCCAGTTTGCCGATCAGACTGAGCTGATCAAAGTTTTCCGAAGTTAACCCACGCAGTGGGAAGAAGTTCCAGTAACTGCCACCGGCAAACAGAACAATAAGCAGGATGGCCAGCAGAAAGCTGGGAATGGCATAGCCTGTGGTAATAACAGCGCTGGTCCAGACATCGAAGTGGCTACCGTGCTTTATTGCTTTTCGAATGCCCATGGGAATGGAGATCAGATAGATCAGCAGTGTGCTCCATAAACCCAGAGAGATTGAGACAGGCAACTTTTCCTTGATGAGATCAATGACTTTCGCATCCCTGAAAAAGGAGTCGCCAAACTCAAATTGAGCGTAGTTGACAACCATTTGTAAAAAGCGCTCGTAGGCGGGTTTGTCAAAACCGTAAAGCTTTTCGATGTCTTTGATGAGTTCCGGGTCCAGTCCCCGCCGTCCCCGATACTCACCGGATTCGTCCACACTCAATTGTTGAATCTCGGCACTGCTGGAGCCTCCGATGCGACTGGTGGCATTGATTTCAAAACCTTCCAGTTTGGCAATCATTTGCTCAACAGGGCCACCCGGTGCAGCCTGAATGATGACAAAGTTCAGAAGCAGGATGCCAAACAGTGTCGGAATCATTAACGCCAGACGGCGTAGAATATAGCTTTTCATAATTCAGTTGCGACGTTTTGAACGACGGATGACCCATCCCAGAAACAGGATGACCAGTAGAATGCCGACAGGCCAAAGTGGTATGCCTTTATTTTCTTCATTTTTTTCTTCGCCATCGGCGGTCGTGTCTGAAGAAGCCCTGATGGTTGTCGGTTCTATCCACCAGGAGTCCAGGTCCAACTGATAAAGAGGTTCCTGATCAGGACGGCTGAGAGGGTGTTTAAGGGGCTTCCAGTAGGCAACCCGGTTACTGGCCAGATACCATTGGGGGATCATGTATTGATTCCAGAGCAGCACCCGATCCAGAGCCTTAACGGCGGCGACCAGATCCTCTCTGGAGTCGGCATTGATTAATTCCCTGATCAGGCCATCAACCACCGGGTTTTTAATCCCTATCAGGTTTCGACTGCCTGGCAGATCCGCTGATTCGCTGCCCCAGAAGTCCCGTTGCTCGTTTCCGGGCGAACTGGATTGGGGAATGCGACTGACCAGCATATCGAAGTCGAAGCTTCTGAGGCGGTTTATGTATTGTGAAATATCCACGATTCGCAGGTTGGCATCGATGCCCATGGCTTCAAGGTTTTTCTTCATTGGCAGGGCCACTTTCTCCATGCTTGAATCATACAGAAGAATTTCGAATTCAAAGGGCTTGCCGTTTTTCCGGAGCGAGCCATTTTCCAGTTTCCAGCCCGCCTGTTCCATCAGGGACAGAGCTTCGCTCAGCTGATTGCGGATTCTGCCACTGCCATCGGTGACGGGCAGTTTGAAGGGTTGGGTAAATAACTCGGCGGGGAGTTGATCTCGCCAGGGCTCAAGGTAGGCCAATTCTTTACCTTCAGGAATGCCGGTTGCTTCCATATCAGAGTTGGCAAAATAACTCTGTGTCCGGGTGTAACTGTTATAGAACAGATTCTTGTTAAGCCATTGGAAGTCCATGGCGTAATTCAACGCTTTTCGAACTCTGACGTCCTTGAAAATATCTCTGCGCAGGTTAAAGACAAACCCCTGCATACCCTGAGGGGCTTTGGTTGGGATGGATTCCTGAATCAGGTCACCTTTTTTAACTGCCGGAGTGTCATAGGCGGTGGCCCAGTTTCTGGCAATATTTTCAAAGCGGAGATCGTATTCCCCGGCTTTCAATGCTTGCAGTGATACGTTGGCATCCCGGTAATAGTCATAACGACGTTCATCAACGTTATAGCGACCTTTGTTGACCGGCAAATCCTTACCCCAGTAATCAGCAACTCGCTCGTAAACAATACTGCGACCCGGCTCGGCAGAGCGAATTTTGTATGGTCCGCTGCCCAGAGGGTGAGTCAGGTTGCCCTCTTCGAAGTTATTCGACTCTTTTTCCCAGAAGTGTTTTGGAAGAACCGGGAGTTGGGAAATGATCAGGGGAAGTTCAGGATTACGGTTGTGTTTGAAAACGAAGCGCACACTGCGTTTGGACAGGGCTTCAGCCTTGGCAATATCGCCGTAATATGCCCGGTAAAACGGTGAGCCTTTGTCCCTGAGCAGTTCAAAACTGTAAACCACATCTTCGGCAGTTACAGGCTGTCCGTCGTGAAACCGGGCTTTTGCATTCAAGTGGAAAGTGATGCCGCTGTTATCAACGGCGGGCTCTGCATACTCAGCCACCAGGGCGTACATGGAGAAAGGTTCATCCGCACTGCTGGTCATCAGAGTATCGTAAATCAAGCCTAATCCAGCAGCGGGAGTCCCCTTATCTATGTAGGGATTCAGGCTGTCAAAAGTCCCCATGCTGGCCATCCGCATTGTACCACCCTTGGGTGCATCGGGATTCACGTAGTCAAAATGTTTGAAATCTTTTGAGTATTTGCTGTCGCCGTAGAGCGAGAGGGAAGGGAGTTTATTAACTGCGTCCTCTGCTTTTACCGTTACAGGCATCACAGACAGGGAAAGCAAGAGGGTCGCAATAGGGAGGGACTGGAAAATCGTTGTCTTCAACGATCTTTTTATCATCACTGTATGATTCATGGTTAGCCTGGATCGCATTGTTATAACTTTTGCCTCAAAACTATAGTCGGCTCCCTGACTACAGGTATTGCTTCTTGCGGAGTTGTTCCGATTTCTGACAATATTGTAAACACCTATCAAACCTGACAGGCAAGGTCTAATTCATCATAAAAAGGTCATTAATACTTTTAGATGACGGTAAAAGTTGATCTGAAGCAATTAAAATACCTGTGTTGCTTCAGAATCAACGCCTACAAACATGTAACCAGAGAGTTCCTGATTGTCAGTATCGCAATGTACCCTGTCTCCCAAGCGGTTAATCTACTTTCTTCAGTATTGAACCAGCATTAGCTCTGGCTGATGGTGGTTTATTCGTTTGATACCACCATGTACTCAGGTCAAGAGCATAAAGCGGCGTCGTCTCAGGATGCTTCAGAGTATCCCGGTACAGAACGTTCCAGGAGGGTGAGTACCAGAGAGGCAGTGAGTAGTGTCCCCACAGCAGAACTCTGTCCAGGGCATGAACCATTGAAAGCAGTTCTTTACGGCTGGTGGCTGATGGAATCAATTGAGCTATGTGATCGACCACCGGTGAATGAACACCCGACAGGTTTCTGGTTCCTGGTTGATCAACGGTTTCCGATCCCCAGAAGGATACCTGTTCGGTGCCTGGTGATGCAGTATGTCGATAGACATGCAGTACCAGTTCAAAATCCAGTTCACGGAGTCTGGCTACCATCTGGAGTGGGTCTATACGATGAACATTTAAGGTAATACCAAGACGACTCAGACCGTCCTTGATGGAAAGCAGAACTTTTTCATGTTCTTCAGTGGCTACCAGTGCGTTCAGGACCAGTGGTTCCCCCATGGCATTAACTTGTTGATTATCTTTTATTTCCCAGCCTGCCTGTTTTAATAACCTGAGTGCGCTTGCCATACTCAATCGGTCGCCCGATGCCAGTCGGCTATCAGGTACTTTGAAGGGTTCATGGAAGAGGGCTTCAGGCAGTTGTTGCTGAAAGGGGTTCAGCCATTTCAGTTCTTCAGGTGAGGGAATTCCACTGGCTGCTAGTTCAGAGCCTGCAAAAAAGCTTTCAGCAGGTCGATACATTCCAAAGAAAAGGTGGTCGTTGATCTGCCTGAAATCAAAAGCATATCCCAGACTTTCCCTGACTCTGGCATCTTTTAGAAAAGGTCGCCGGGTATTGTAGGCTAACGTCAGGGTTTGGGGGTTATGGTTCTTTATGACTTCTTGTACCAGACGATATTTTTTAATTCGGTTCTCGCTCAGCTGGGTATTCCAGATGGTTGGGTCTGTAATCAGTCTGAAGTCATATTGATTGCTGAACATCGCTTCTAACAGCACAGATTCGTTTCCGTAATATTCGAACAGCATGCGGTCAAAATTATACCGACCCCGGTTTACAGCCAGGTCTTGTGCCCAGTAATCTTCGTCTCTTTTATAACTGATGGATCGTCCGGGATTGATTTTATCGACTTGGTAAGGACCGCTGGTGACGGGGACTTCAAATCCGGAGGGCGGAAAATGTCTGTCTTTCCAGTAGTGTTCTGGAAGTATAGGCATTTGCCCCAGGATTAGAGGCAGCTCCCGGTTTTTGTTGTTTTTAAAGGTAAATAGTACCCTCATAGGCGCTGTGACTTCAGCTTTCTCGATATCATCATAGAAGTGGCGGTAGAACGTTGAGCCTTTCTCCCTCAGAAGATCAAACGAGAATTTTACATCACTGGCTGACACCTTATGGCCATCATTAAAGTGAGCTTTGGGGTTAATATGATAGGCAACCCAGCGGTTATCAGGGTCCAATTCTATGTACTGGGCAATCAAACCGTATTTACTTAAAGGCTCGTCCCAGGATCTTTGCAGCAGGCTGTCATACAGCAAGTCGCTGCCAGCCGCAGCTGAACCGCGATCTACAAAAGGTGTAAGACTGTCAAACTGGCCGGTCACGGCCTGTCTGAATTCACCGCCTTTTGGTGCGTCCGGGTTGGCATAGTCAAAGTGTTCAAAACCCTTATGGTACTTAGGTTCACCATAGAGACTTATGGCATGCTTCAGAGGAATGTTTTCTGCTCCCCATACCAAAGAGGACGTTACTATCAAAAATATTCCCGCAACAAGGCGTTTCATTTTGGTTCTTTCTCCCACCAGATGCTGAGGTCCACAGAGCCGTAAAGACCTCCGTTGTCAGGATAGTTGTAGTGGCTTCTGTATGCTACCCGCCAGTAACGATGGTAGAGCTGGGGAATGGTGTAATTTTCCCAGAGCAGGATGCGATCCATAGCTCTGGTGGCGGCCTGCAACTGGTTGATGGATTCAGCCTTGATAATAGACTCAATCATGGCGTCAACCGCAGGGTGATTGACACCTGCGAGGTTCTGCGTGCCCTGTTGATCGGCAGTACTGCTGCTCCAGTATTCTCTTTGTTCGTTGCCAGGCACATCGGGCTGGTGGAAGGTTCTGAGCAGCATATCATAATCCTGATTGCGCACTCTTCGAATGTACTGAGAGACATCCAGCGAGGTGATCTGCATTTCAATGCCGAGCATTTCCAGATTACTTTTGAACGGTATAGCAACACGTTCCTGTTCTGGCACCGCCAGCATCAATTCGAACCTGAGTGGCTCACCGGTTTCCTTGTTGACCCTTTTGCCGTTTTTGAGTTCCCAGCCAGCCTGTTTCAGAAGTCTATTAGCATAACTGAGCTGTTTTCGGATATTGCCAGTGCCATCTGTTTGTACACCAGTCCAGGGTTGTTTAAACAGCTTCTCAGGAAGTATGTCCCGATAAGGTTCAAGCAGTTGGGCTTCAGCTCTATCGGGTATGCCTGAGTGGGCAAAATCCGAGTTGGCAAACAGGCTTTCGGGCGCTGAATAAATTCCATAAAGAAGATTGGCGTTGGTCCAGGCTACATCGTAACCCTGACTGATGGCTTCTCTGACCCGTTGATCGTTAAAAGGGTATTTTCGACTGTTAAAGATAAAGGACTGAACCTGAAAGCTCTTGCGAGGGTAATTTTTCTTGATGATTTTCCCGCTCTCCAGGTCCTTACCCTTATAGGCATAAGTCCAGTTTTTGGCCAGATTCTCTATCCGGATATCGTAGTGTCCACTGAGAAAAGCCTCGAGAGAGAGCGTGGAGTTCCTGAAATACTCCAGTCTGATCTGCTTAAAGTTATTCCGGCCAATATTCACAGGCAGCTTCTGAGCCCAGTAATCCTCATTTCGCTCAAGAAAAACGGTCTGGCCAAGCTCATAGTGTTTGATGCTGTAAGCCCCTGAGCTGACAGGAATGTGGATCTTAGTGTCAACATCTTCAGACTTTGTCCAGTAATTACTGTGAATTATGGGTAGCTGGGCCAGTCGAAAAGGCAGCTTTTTGTCTTCGGGGACATTCAGGGTCAGTTTTACCCGGTTTCCGGGTTCAACTTCTATTTGATTAACATCCTTCAACAGGAGCTTGAAGTTGGAGAAGTCGCCATTTTTATATTGAAAAAATGTATCCCTCACAGTTTCGGCAGTAATCGGGTTGCCGTCGGAAAAACGGGCTTTCGGGTTAATAACGAAACGTACCCAGCGATTATCATCCGGGTATTCGATACGTTCGGCAATCATTGGATAAAGACTGCCGGGCTCATCCCGGCTGGCAAACATCAGGCTGTCGTAAATGTAGCCACCAACGGCAGCAGGCACACCTTTGGAACTTAAGAGATCAAAGGTATCGTAAGTGCCTAGAACCGCCAGTCTGACCTTACCCTGACGGGGAGCATCAGGATTGACATAGGAAAAGTGTTGAAAGTCGGCAGGATATTTGGGAGTGCCGATCAGGCTGATGGCATGACCTGTGCGATAGGATTCCTGAACACTGGCCAGTACAGAAGGATAAAACCAGGCAATGTTCAGCGCCATAAGAGTTATTGCCCATCGTTTGATCGTCATTTTTTTCCTTGTTGTTGAAGGGCTTTAGAGGCTGGTTTCATCCACCATGAAGTGAGACGAATACCAAAGGGTGGGAAAGTGTCAGGAGGTTGCACATGCTGCCAATGAGCGATTCTTATAAAACGCCCCTGCCAGTTGGGAATGAAGTAATATTCCCAGAGCAAGAGACGATTCAGAGCCTGCATAGCAGTATAAAGAGCTTCTCCGGTGTTGGCTGACAGCGCATGATCAATTAAGCCATCGACGGCCGGGTTATGAATCCCGGCCAGATTGCGGCTGCCTTCAGTGTCCGCAGACTCCGAGTGAAATAACCCTTTAAGGTCTTCGCCGGGAAGAAAAGGCACCGTCAGGGTTGTTTGAACCATATCAAAATCCCTTTGACGCAGTCTTCGCTGATATTGGCTCAGGTCTATGGCTCGAAAATCCATTTTGATTCCCACGCTGGCAAGGTTGGCCGCAAAAGGAAGTATGTAACGATCAGCCAGTTTTGAGTAGTGAATAAATGTAAAGTGAAAGGGTTCATTCCGGGCGCTTAATAATTGTCCCTGATGATAATGCCAGCCGACCTCTTTTAGCAGTTTCAGGGCCTGTCTTCGCTGGCTTGTGATATTCCCATCCCCGTTTGTTTTTGGGAGTTCAAAAGGTTGGGAATAGAGACCCGGTGGCACTATCGACTGAAAAGCTTTAAACAGTTCCTGCTCGCTCTCTGACGGGACCGCCGATGTATTATTCTCATGGGCGCCAAAGAAACTGGTGGTGCGGACATAGGCGTTATGGAAGAGGTTTGCTGAAGACCATTCCCAGTCGAATAACAGACTGATAGCCTGCCTGACTTTTCGATCCTGAAACAGTGGAGATCTGAGATTAAAGACAAAGAACCTTCTGCCATAATGCATCTTGTCGGGAATGTTCAGTCTGGTCGCCTTACCTTGTTGCATGGCTGGAAAGACATAAGCTGTTTCCCAGTTTTTCGCCTCGCCTTCATAGTGGACATCGGTCTCCCCGTTCTTAAAAGCCTGAAAGCTGACATGACGGTCACGGTAGAAATTCAGAGTAACTTTATCAAAATTATAAAGCCCCTTATTAACGGGAAGATCTTCCCCCCAGTAGTCTGGCACTCGTTCAAAGACGATCGTTGACCCCGGCTTGACTCTGGAAATCTTATAAGGACCACTGAGTAAGGGAGGGACCAGTGTGGTTTTTTCAAAATCACGATTCTGCCAGTAATGCTTTGGTAAGACAGGCAGCTCGCTGAGTTTAATTGGGAGCGCTTTAGAGGATGAGGGTTTCAGATAGAAGTGGATAATGTAGTGATCTTCGATTTGGATGCGTTCAACTTGCTCTAGTGTCAGTTTGAAGTTTGGGTGCCCGTGTTCCAGCAGTATTTTATAGGAAAACTCTACATCTTCCGTGGTAATGGGATGCTGGTCATGAAAACGGGCATTTGTTCTCAGCTTGAATGAGAGCTTATGTTTTTCCGTATCATAAGCTACCGCTTCGGCGATTAAACCATAGGCTGTATTTTTATGTTCCATGGAGGGGGCGTAAGGACCAGTGCCCACCATCAGGGGTTCGTTCAGCTCCAGAAAGCCAAACCTGAAAGTATTATTCGCCTGCGAGGGGGCTATTCCTCTGGCACTGTATGGATTCAGTGTATTAAAGGTTCCAAGGGCTGCTAATCGCAGATGACCACCTTTGGGCGCTGCGGGATTGACGTACCGGAAGTGTTTGAAATCTTTCTTATACAGAGGCTTGTCCATGATGGACAGATAATGTTGCCATTGCTCACCCGCAGCTATTGCGTGCATACCCTGCCAATAGAGCAGAAGAGAGAGCGTCAGTCGTTTCAATGATGCTTCCTGGTATTGTTAATCCGAATGAATATAGCATCGACAGGATAGGGGAGTGGTTTATAGAGAAAAATATCAGACCCGTTCAAAACCGGGTCTGAGCATTATGAATTTATCATTCGTAAGCGCGGGTCACATCAACATAGAGAGTCAATTGTTGACCAGGCTGCAGGTATTTGCTGTCAAAGGTATTCCAGGTTCTGATCTGGGCTACGGCGACATTGAACTTGTCAGCGATTCTGGACAGGGAGTCACCATTGCGAACCTTGTAATTGACCCTGCGAACAACACCGTCCTGGGGCGCATTGGTTTTGGTCCACACCACCAGTGTCTGTCCGATCCTGAGATTGTCTCTGGGTGACATACTGTTCCAGCGAGCCAGTTCCTGGACACCGGTATTGTACTTTTTGGCTATGCTCCAGATGCTGTCTCCGGATTTAACAGAGTGATTCAGTTTGTGTCGTCCGGCACGCTGAGTGTTTTGCTTGGCAATACGGCGCTGCGGCGCTGTCAGGGCATACTCTTCCTTCTCTTTGACAGCGACGGGAATTAAAAGACTTTGACCAACCCGGATCAAGTCTGTTTCCATTTTGTTCGCTTCCTTGATGAGCCCGGGCTTGGTATTAAAAGTATTGGCAATCCTGATCAGGCTATCACCAGACTTCACTGAGTAGCGCTGCCATTGCATACGTTTTTCCGCCGGCAATTGAGCCAGTTCAGTCCGGAAGGATTCGGCTTTGGCAACAGGCACCAGAAGGTGGTGTGGACCAGAAGGAGGGGTGGACCAGCGATTAATCCCGGGATTCAGGCGATATAACTCATTCAGAGTAACGCCAGCCAAATTGGCCGCTTTGGCCATATCCAGCTGGCCACCGGTTTCAACCTTGGCAAAATGAGGTTTGTTAGGAATTGACTTTAGCTTGATACCGTATTTGGCCGGATCACGAACGATCTTGCCCAGGGCGATCAGCTTTGGAACATAGGCGGTGGTTTCTCTTGGCAGGTCAAGATGCCAGAAGCGGGTGGATTTACCCCGCCTTTCGTTCTTGTTGACCGCATTCATGACTCGCCCTGGCCCAGAGTTGAAAGCAGCCAGTGCTAATTCCCAGTCGTCAAACATTTCGTGCAGACTGACCATATAGTCCAGAGCTGCACGGGTGGCCTCAACCACATCACGACGACCGTCATACCACCAGTTCTGCTCCAGTCCGTAATGTTCTCCGGTAGCTGGCATGAATTGCCATAAGCCGGATGCCCCTGCATGGGAATAAGCAAATGGATCGAAGGCACTCTCTACTATGGGCATTAATGCCAGCTCCAGGGGGACGCCACGTTTCTCAGCTTCTATCAGGATGAAATAGAAATAGGGACTGGCGCGATCAGAAACGCGGTCAAAGTAGCCCTGGTTTTTCTTGTACCAGCGTAATTCTGCCAATACCCGGGGATGATTATTATCCAGGTCCATAGCGAGACCCCGACGAGTTCTATCCCACAGGTCGGTCAATGGTTTTTTGGCCAGCTGATCCTTAAGTGTTTTTTTGGCCGTTTTCCCTTTGGCAACTTTTTGCTCAACTTTGACTGGTGGAGTACCTGCCTGCTCTGGAGAATGACTCTGACAGCTTGTTAGAGTCATTATGAGTGTGGCGGCACTCAAGACTCGAATCAGGGGTTTAACTTCAGGTCCGGTATAGCGACCAGACGTTTGCTCTGTAATCAAAGGTTCAGACATAAAAACTATATTTATCTTGAAGGAACACAGGGGTTATCGTCATCAAAAGTGATCCTTCCAATGACGCAATGCTCCAAATACCTCTGAATCGTTTGACAGAGGGGCATTTGGGGCGTGCTCCTTAACAGCAGTAATGACACTATTCTGGTCAGTACGCATGAATGGATTAATGGTAAATTCCAGCTTGAGGCTAGAGGGCAGGCTTGGCCTGTTCTGCTCGCGAAGCCGGATGACTTTGTTGCGATACTCCTTAATAGAGTGGTTGTCGGGTTCAACGGTCTGGGCAAAGGCAAGATTTGCCAGAGTGTATTCGTGTGCACAATATACCCGGGTGTTTTCGGGTAGAGCGCGGAGTTTATTGAATGAGCTCTGCATTTGTTCAGCAGTCCCTTCAAACAGTCGGCCACAGCCGGCTGAAAAGAGGGTGTCGCCACAGAATAGAATGGGATCATCCTGATCAGGATTAGCGAAATAGGCAATATGATCGAGCGTGTGTCCCGGTGTTTTCAAAATACTGAATTCAGTACCGAGCACTGCTAGTGTCTCTGTGCCATCCAGGGTGTGGGTAATGCCGGAAATTGCCGAATTATCAGGGCCATAGACTGGAATGCTACGGTTTTTTGTTAACTTTTCTATGCCGTTTGTATGATCCCAGTGATGATGGGTAATCAAAATGCCCGACAATTCCAGATCAAGTCTATCCAGTGCTTTCTCGACCACGCTAGCGTCACCCGGATCAACGACCAGACTTTGTTGACTGCAATCTTCAGAGAGCAGCCAGATGTAGTTATCTTGAAAAGCCGGGATAGCTTGAATGCGGATCATAGGACATTCTGTCGGATAATGGTCAATAACATTCTAATGCCTGTAATGGACAAAAAACCATTTTTACAAATTTTGCGTGTAAAGTCTGTACTATTTTCTTTACGATTGTCATAGGGGATGACACCGATGCTGGTTGAATCCTGCCGTGCCCGATAAGATGTGTATTTGAGCAGGACAACAATCTGGCTCGAGGTTTTTGCTGATTTCACTGCAGCATACACGGAAAAAGCCTGATGCAATGGTTTAAAAAAACGACCAGACCTGAAATGCCTCAAAAGTTGCAGGCCCTGCAGGGTTGGATGCAATCCGGTGCAGGAGAGTTTGTCCTTGAGACAGAACGCTGTCACATAGAACATGAGTTAAAGTATATCTTTGGTTATCATGCTGTTGAATTATCGGTATCTCCGACTGCGGCTCTGTTGTCAGAGTCCCAGGTAAGTCGAAACTTTCAGTTTCACCCCTTAAACTCTGAGCCGACGTCTTCGTTGTTGCTTGATCCTTATCACTGGCCGATAGCTCCGGGCAGCCTTGACCTGGTCCTGCTGCATCATATGGTAGAAGTGTCTGATCGCCCGCACCGACTTCTCAGCGAAGCGGGGCATACCATCATCCCCGGAGGGAAGATGATGGTAGTCGGTTTTAACCCTCTGAGTCTCTGCAACATCAAGCGTATGATACTTCCGGGTTATCGAAGGTTGTTCAGTGGTGTCCAGTTCATTAGTCCAAGTCGGATGAAGGACTGGTTAACCTTGCTGGGGTTCAGTGTTGAGAAAGTGATTCATGGTGCCTACCTGTTCCCTTCTACCCACTCAGCCATGGGCTTGAAGTCGGAATTGATTGAACAACGCTGTCGTAGTTGGATGCTGCCTTTTGGCAGTTTTTACATCATAGTTGCCACCCGGGAAGTGGCAGGCATGACACCCATCAAGCCTGTCTGGTCCTCCGTGGGGCAATCCCTGGTCGGAAAACCGATTACAGGGTCCAGTCGAGTGGGAGATAATCGTTGAGCAAGCTCGTTGAGCTTTTTACAGATGGTGCCTGTAAAGGAAACCCCGGCCCCGGTGGTTGGGGAGTCGTTCTGCGTTACGGTACTGCTGAAAAAGGATTGTATGGTGGCGAGAAAGAAACCACCAATAACCGCATGGAATTGATGGCCGCCATTGTAGGATTGGAAACATTAACCCGGGCCTGCGAGGTGCGTGTCACAACTGATTCCCAATACGTACGCAAGGGTATAACAGAGTGGTTGTCCGGCTGGAAACGCAAAGGCTGGAAAACAGCGGCGGGTAAACCTGTAAAAAACCAAGATTTATGGGAACGGCTTGATGCCCAGAATACTCATCATAAGATTGAGTGGTGCTGGGTAAAAGGGCATGCCGGACACCGGGAAAATGAAATGGCGGATGAACTCGCCTGTCGTGGTGCTCAAGAGATTATTGAAGGTAAGAAGCAATGAACCGCCAGATCATAATGGATACGGAAACCACCGGGATAGACCCTTCGCAGGGCCACAGGATTGTCGAAATCGGTTGTGTGGAGATGATTGACCGTAAGCTGACGGGTAATACTTATCATGTCTACATCAATCCTGAGCGGCATATGGATGATGAGGTTATCCAGGTGCATGGTATTACCAACGAATTTGTTCAGGACAAACCACTCTTTGCTGCAGTGGCCAAAGATTTTCTGGATTTTATCAAAGATGCTGAGCTGATTGCGCATAATGCCCCCTTTGATATTAACTTTCTCAACCATGAGCTAAAGTGGCTGGATCCCGCCTTTGGGCAGGTTGAGGACTACAGTAAAATTACCGACTCTCTGGCTATAGCCAGAAAGAAGCACCCTGGTCAGAAAAATAACCTGGATGCACTTTGCAAACGTTATTTTATCGATAACTCGGCTCGTACCTTCCATGGTGCGCTCCTTGACTCTGAGATATTGGCTGAAGTCTACCTTGCCATGACGGGTGGTCAGACTTCTCTGCTTCTGGGAGGAACCGGAGAGGGGACTGATGATGTAACGGTTATCAGACGTCTATCTTTGGACAGACCCGCCTTGAAAATCATCAAACCGACCGATGCTGAATTACAGTTGCATCAGGAAAAACTGGAAAAGATAGGCCAGCAGAATTGGTAATTGCTACCAGTTTGCAATGACCGACTGACCATTAACTCATCATCGAAAGCAGTGACATACATGCACCAATACCAACCTGCAAACGGCTGGACCCCGGAAGGGGGTAATGCTGATCGTTATCTAATTCTGTCTGGTCATGACATCCTGATGAATTCCGAGGGGGAGTTCCTCTGGGAGAAACACCCCTGGATGGATAACCACGAATCAATCAGAACTGGAAATCTGGACGAATATTCGGTGTCGGTTATAAAAACAGACCGAATTCCTGAAGAGGGGAGTGCTGTTAATGCCCGACAATATATGGCGATGCAACCTGAATCAATGGTGGCGTTATACAGTCACGCCGCTCAAATCCTGAGATCCAGAAAAGACCACCAATTCTGTGGCCGCTGTGGTAGTCCATGCATGTCAAGCGAAGGGGATTGGTCAATGGTTTGTTCAGCCTGCGAAATGACTTACTATCCAAGGATATCTCCGTGCATCATAGTTCTTGTTCATAAAGGGGATGAAGTACTGCTTGTTCAACATCAGCGACATTTGCGTGATACAACAATGCATACGGTCATCGCGGGCTTTGTCGAGCCGGGCGAGAGTGCTGAGGAAGCTGTAATAAGAGAGATCAGGGAGGAAGTGGGTCTGGAGGTCGGTGAAATAAAGTACCAACTCAGTCAGAGCTGGCCCTTTCCCCATGCCTTGATGCTGGGCTATCACGCTGAATATAAATCAGGTGAGATTAGCCTTGAAGAGGAAGAGCTGGTGAGTGCTGAATGGTTCCGCAGAGATGATCTGCCGGACATACCCCCTAAATTCACAATATCCAGGATGTTGATAGATAGTTAATAATATACAATCATATGTCTTGTTGTGTTTAAAGATTTTGCTCCGTGCAAATTCTACCACTCAAAAAATACGGAACACATGGTCATCAAAACGACTGTCTCTGCCTTTGTGTGACCAGTCAAATGACCTACGGCAGAGCCGGAGGCTCATCAGCTGATGTTCTCAAAAACTGGTCGCTGGAGATCACTCAAGCCGCAGGTAAGCAGATGGCCAACCAAGCATTAGTTGGACTTTTCACATTCTCTTTTTCAGGTATCCTTAAGCACTCATATTGAAATGAATTATTGGAGGCTCTCTTGGAGTATCTGGCGGAATACGGCTTATTCCTTGCCAAAGTGGTCACATTTGTTGTGGCACTGCTGATCATCATTGTTGCGGCAGCTGCAATGGGACAAAAATCCAAAAAGATCAGTAAAGGGCATCTTGAAATCAAGAAACTGAATGAACACTATCAGCATCTGAAGGATGATCTTCAGCATGCGACGCTCGACAAGGAAAGGCTGAAGCAGCTGGCAAAGGAAAAAAAGAAAGCCGACAAGGAAAAGAAAAAGGATAAAGAAAAGCAAGTAAAACCACGTCTGTATGTCCTTGATTTTCACGGCGATATGAAAGCTTCTGCAGTCAAGTCTCTTCGTGAAGAGATCACTGCAGTACTGTCTGTTATCACAGACAAGGATGAAGTACTTCTGAAGCTGGAAAGTGCGGGAGGTATGGTACATGCCTATGGTCTTGCAGCTTCCCAGCTACAACGTATCAGAGATCGTGGTATTAATTTCACTATTGCAGTCGATAAAGTGGCTGCCAGTGGCGGTTATATGATGGCCTGTACGGCTAATCAGATTGTTGCTGCGCCTTTTGCCGTGATTGGTTCCATAGGTGTGATGGCTCAGCTGCCCAATATCAATAAATTGCTTAAAAAGCATGATGTTGATATTGAACTGCACACTGCCGGTGAATTTAAACGCACTCTGACGGTTCTTGGCGAAAACACTGAAAAGGGGCGTGATAAGTTCAAGCAGGATATCCAGGACACTCATGAGCTGTTCAAAGAGTTTATCAAGGAGGAACGTGAGCAGGTCAACGTAGAAGAGGTCGCTACCGGTGAAATCTGGTATGGCCGTCAGGCGATTGAGAAAAACCTGATTGATCTGGTCATGACCAGTGATGAGTATATCTATAGCAGGGTAGACTCCTCAGACATTATTCAGGTCAGTTATGAAGTGAAGAAAGGAATGGCCAGTAAACTGGGCTTGGCTGCTGAAACGACTCTGGACAATGCCTTCGGAAAAATCTGGGAAAGATTGTCTCAGGGTCGATACTTTTCTTAACTGCTCAAAGTGATATCTGGATAGTTCCCATGCTCTAGCGTGGGAACGAGTTGACTCCCGTCATTCCCGACTTCATTCTCGTCATTCCCGCGAAGGCGGGAATCCACACAGACTCACCACCAGAACCATACTGCCCGATGCCCCCTTGGCCTTGTCATCCCCGAGAAGGCAGAGATCCACCGTTGGCGCTGGATTCCCGCCTTCGCGGGAATGACGACCTCAGAGCATGGGAACGAGTTGTAGTGTTATCTGGATGGGAGAACCCCGTATTGTGCGGTTTTTTTTGTTTTAGTCTCTTCTCAGCTTTTCCGATACCGCTATGGGTGATTCATAGTTAAACACCACCACGTAGGAAGAGATGATCAATGTTAATATGGCAGTTGCCTGGACGACGTGAGCTGCGATCTCTCCCATCAACATCTGTCCCGCTGCCAGTACTGCAATCAGAATAGAAAACTCACTGGTCTGGCCCAATCTGAAACCGACTTCCCATGCCGTTGATTTGTTCTCATTGGCACTCAGTAAGATACCAAATGTGGCAGGTTTCAGAAGCAGACAAATAACGGTCATGATAACCGCAGGCAGCCACACTTCTCCGAACAAATTGAGGTTAAAGCTGGCACCGATTGAGAAGAAGAACAGAACCAGGAAAAAATCCCGCAAAGGCTTGAGATTAATGGCTATGTACTGAGAAATCGGGCTGGTAGCAATGCTGACCCCGGCAATAAAGGCACCAATTTCATAGGAAAGATTCAAGGCATGGGCCAGTTCAGCGAAGCCAAGACACCAGCCAATGGCTAAGAGGAACATGTATTCATGAAACCGGTCGAAGCGTGCCATCAATGGCAGCAGAGCATAACGAACAGCCAAAAAAGCCGCAGCTATGATCATAGGAAGTGCGGCGAGAGCCATCAGAACATCCATTTTACTGTTGGCAAATCCACCATCAAAGTTGTACAGCAGCAGGAGAACCAGAATCGCCAGCAGATCCTGCAAAAGCAGCAGACTGACAAGAATTTCGCCTGTATGTTTGTGATGCAGTACCGTAGTTGGCAATAATTTGATACCAATAATGGTACTGGAGAACATCATTGTCGCACCGGTTATGACGGCTTCTTTTTGGCTGAAACCAAATGCCAGTCCCAGTCCATAACCGGTTAGTGCAAATATGATCGAACTGATTAATCCTACCGTAGCTGTTTTCTTGAGCAGATGACCAAGGTGAGCGGGCTGCATATCCAGTCCGAGCAAAAACAGCAGGAATATAATTCCGACGTGGGCAATATCATTTAAAAGCCCGGTATCCGTAACCATTTCCATGCCATAGGGGCCCAGAAAGGCACCCAGTACGATGTAGGCGACCAGGAGAGGTTGACGGGTAAACAGCGCAGCAGTAGCGAGTATTGCAGCACCACTGAAGATAAGGAAGAAAGAGAAGAGCAGGGAACCACTTTCCATTAGACTCGCCAGATAAATGATTGTTTATAAAAGGGCTATTCCAGCCCGCATTTTGCTTGAAGCTAAAAGGCCAAGTATATACCCAAGGCTGTGAGTCCGGTAAACAAGAGAAGGGTAGGGCCGCTGACAGCAGCCCTTAACAAGTTGGATCTGGCTCTTCTAAGATGCCTGTCTTTTTCTGTAGAGAGGTTCAGGATCATCAGTGCTTCCCTGATACCTTAGGGTAAAAGTGTCCAATGCCTTGATAGCATCTTCTGCTTTCTGGTCTTCTCTGAGGTAATAACTTGAAAAGCCACACCGCTGCAACATGAAAATCTGATCGACAAGCACGTCACCCACGGCTCTGATATCTCCTTTGTAATGATAACGGTCCCTGAGGATGCGGCACAGGGAGTAGCCTCTACCATCAATAAACTTGGGAAAATTAATGGTAATCAGGTCGAAGCTGGACAGTATGTCAGCATAATTTTCAACTTCGTCATCACTATCAAGGAACAAGCCGGTTGGTTGCTGCTTTTGTTCAAGCAGTTTCTTATATTGATCGAGTTCCTTAGCTGGAATCAGCAGTGTCCCTGCAAATACCTGATCTGCAGATTCTGAATCCAGAATCCGGTAATCATCCTCAAAAACTTCGCTATTTTTAAGCAGCCTGGGCATACACACGCTCCTTGAAAGGGGTTATGCCAATGCGCTGGCAGGTATCGATAAACAGCTCATCTTCATGACGCTGCTCTATGTAAACACTGAGGATCTTCTCCAGCACGTCAGGAATTTCTTCACGCTTGAATGAAGGTCCAATAATTTTGCCCAGGGCAGCTTCTTTTGAAGCAGAGCCGCCGACCTGAACCTGATAATATTCAATGCCTTTTCTGTCGACACCCAGAATACCTATATGACCCACATGGTGATGGGCACAGGCATTCATGCAACCTGAAATGTTCAGGTCCAGCTCACCGACGTCATGCAGATAGTCAATATCGTCGAACTTGCGCTGAATTTCCTCTGCCAGAGGAATAGATCGAGCATTGGCCAGTGCACAGAAATCACCACCCGGGCAGCAGATCACATCGGTTAACAGGCCACGATTGGCCGTCCCCAAGCCAACAGCTGACAATTTTTCCCAAAGTTCAATCAGTGCCGTTTGTTCCACGTCAGCGAATATCAGATTTTGCTCGTGGCTAACTCTGAGCTCTCCCAGGCTGTAATGATCGGCAAGATCAGCAATAACATCCAGCTGTTCTGCAGATACATCACCAGGAGCATCCCCGGTAGCTTTCAAAGTCAGGGTGACGGCACAGTAACCTGGTTTCTTATGGGGAAACACATTCTGTTTCAGCCAGGAATGGAAACCTGCTGGCGCTTTCAAAGCCAGTTCATTAAAGTCCTGATCCACCAGTCCCTTGTATTCTGGATCAATAAAGTGCTGGCTGACACGCTTTATCTCAGCTTCAGGCAGAAGGGATGCGGAATCTTTGATCTGCTCCCATTCTGATTCCACTTTCTCTGTGAACACTTCAGGTGTCATGGCTTTTACAAGAATCTTGATGCGCGCCTTGTATTTGTTGTCACGACGGCCATAGCGGTTGTAAACCCTCAGAATGGCATCCAGATAGGTCAATAAATGTTCAGGCTCTATGGACTCTCTGATGACACTGGCGACCATGGGAGTTCGTCCCAGTCCACCACCGGCCAGTATCTTGAATCGCACATTACCGTTCTCATTTCGAAAGGCATGGACGCCAATGTCATGAACCATGGTAGCTGCACGATCTTCTTCAGAACCACAAACAGCGATTTTGAATTTACGAGGCAAAAAGGCAAACTCCGGATGGAATGTGGACCATTGACGGATGATTTCACACCAGGGTCTTGGATCTACAATTTCATCTCGTGCAACACCGGCAAACTGATCAGTCGTCGTGTTACGAATGCAGGCACCACTGGTCTGCACAGCATGCATCTCAACTTCCGCAAGATCAGCCAGGATATCAGGAACCTGCTCAAGCAGAGGCCAGTTCAACTGTACGTTCTGGCGGGTAGTGAAGTGCACATAGCCCTTATCATATTTGCGCGAAATTTCAGAAAGTCTTCTAACCTGGCGGGTATTCAACATGCCGTACGGGATTGCGATCCGCAGCATGGGAGCAAAACGCTGAATATAGAGGCCATTCTGCAGACGCAGGGGTAAAAACTCGTCCTCTGCGATCTCACCGGCGAGGTAACGTCGAGTCTGCTCTCTGAACTGACTCACTCTTTCGTCGACGATGCGTTGATCGTACTCATCGTATTTATACATGGGAATAATTTTTCTAAATGGGTTGGCGAGCTATCCAGAGGCCTGACTATAAGTACTCAACCATACGAAATCATATTTTCTGACTTATTGTTCAGGCACTCTGACTGCGTTGCAACTCTGGTCACATAGCTTGCTATGTTCCCGTCGTTGCGCCTTGCAGAGCACCTGCCCAATAAGCCAGAAATATTCGATTCCGTATGGCTGAGTACTTATCAGGCTTCTGGAAATCTGTTTCAGGCTCGATGCAGATTCCAGCTACGACCGAGAGTAGACAAGATAACAGTATTTTTGTATTTAGTAATAAAAAATTTTTTTATATAACTAGATGAAAACTGCATATCCGAAGAATCCATGTATTCGGGAGACTGAATAGGTCGCTTTGCTTAAGTGCCACAAACACATTATTCCAGATAAACTTTTCAATCAAGACTTATGGCGCGGAAAAGGATCATTGAGCAGTTGCCCGAAAAGCGATAATCAGCTAGCTTGGAGGAGCACCATCGAATAACTGATTGAGGGAATGAGAAATGTCTCAGGGAAAGCCCATGAAAGACAGTACTGTTGATGCCATTGCAGCTGTTTCGATAGTAATGCTGATTGTTGTTACTGCTGTATACTGGGTCAGCCATCAATAAGCTACCCAGACTGACTGAGCACCAGTTTCACCAACATTACCAGGATCAGAATAAAAACAAGCGTTCCCACAATACCGGCGATGATGAAGTGCGCCGGACGTCCCTGCGAAAAATCACGCGCCCTGTTTTTTTCACTCTGCACACCAAACGCAGACGCTAAGGCGCTCTGCAGCGTTGACAGGAAGCCAGTGCCCTTTGCCATGATAATTCCCCGTTTCGTGAGTTCGTCTCATTTATTACATGCCAGTGATGAAGTCGCAAGTGATATGACAGGAGAAAAATTAACAAAGCGTGATAATCTTAAAAATCACCTCAAGGTAGACGTGTGAAAGTAGAGTTCAGACAATGTCATAAAAGTTGTAGTCGCCCAAATCATGAGATATTTTGCATAGCGATTGGTGAATCCGCTCGCAAATGTCTTACTGAATGAGTAGTTGCTGTAACTCATAAAAAGAGAGCCAGCCATTAACGCTGAATAGCGGGTAAAGTCACTGGCCCCCTGAGCCACCAGATATTTATCGGCACCATCAACCAATGCATACCCGGCTCCTTTTATGTAATGTCCACCGCATACAGTCATTCCAAGGCTATTAAACGCTTTTCCTATGGCAGCCTGTGTTATGGCTGACGGGATATAGGAAAGGCCAGATGTCACTTTTTTGGCCGGTTCCAGACTGGTGGCAGGAACAATGGTTATATCAGCTTCACCCAGAATACGATGGAAGAACAGTTGAATGCAGGCACCATTGACACTGATCGAGCAGGAGAGGAAGTGATCTGCCGGTACCGCCTTCAATATATTATTGGCATAGGTATTACCCGTAAAGGCAGTGACCATTAACTTTGTTCCATAGGGAAGGGCTGTAACTAAACTGGTGAACAGCGAGGATTTCATTTTATTAATCTCGCTATCGGTCTCTTTGGCAAATATTTTCTTCTCAGCAACCTCATTAATCGCTTTGGTCGCAATATTCGCAAACAGCTTCCACGTATAGAATATCCGCACATCAGACTCAGACATCTCTTTCTTGTTTAGAACCAGGCCCAGATTATCCCGATAATGTAAATAGGTGCAAAAAATAGCAAGAGACAAAGTGTAACCGCTGGCATCTATCTGAGGTGTGATGTAAGACCAATTATGATCTCTGATCAAAAGCGGTATTATATCCCCCAATGCCAGAGCTTCTGCCAGTATTTGAGCGTTGGCGAAATGTCCATAATATCCGTCACTGGTATCAACAGGTCCCGAGCTGAAGAGCAGGGAATTGAAAAGTTTGAGAAGAACAGTCAGTGATTTACCGGTGTAATAAACAATGTTATTCCTTATGACCAGACTGTCTCCATTCTCCTTATTTTGATAAACATGGACTTTTTCCAGCCAGTCCGTACCAAGTTCAGGCAGATCTGACTCCTGAAATAAAGCCGTTTTTGTTTCCGAATCAGTAGCGGTAGGACAATCCATTTTCGCAGTACAATGTAACTGGGCATCTTTTTCTAATGATGAATGATCAGAGCCTGAGGATACTTCGGCTGGCTTTATCTGCGTAAGTACCGTAAAGCGCACAATCTCTGTCAGCTGCTTTGAAGTTTCCTGTTGATTGAAAAGGTAAATCTCAACATCACACTTGAGTCTCTGCTGATTACAGGGTGCCCGAATTTCGTGATCCAGACTTCTTGCCTTTAACAAGCCAGGTAATGTCACCTCGAGATATTCTCTTGCCTCTTCCGAATACATATCCGGTAACTCAGTTATGATAAATTCTACGGACTCCTGCTCTTGTATAGCATCAACACCAAAGTGCTGCTGAAACCAGGCAGCATGTACATCGATTCCCGTTTCAAAACCCGGAGCCGGAGCAGTATGAAGATCACGCAACTTCGAGTTTGTTTGGCCAACACAGAGAGAAGTGAAGCAAGCAGATAAAACCAAAAAAATTAACTGTTTGAGCATTAATTGCATAGAGCATCCTTTAATAATAAAAACACCTGAAAGCTTGAGGGGTTTGATAACTGAGACCTTAAGGTCTTGGCTTACAGGCATAGTCATAATTTCCCATCACGGTATGACCAAGTGCCAGTACCTTTCCTGCAGTCGGATAAGAATGACTTACCAGTGCAGAGCCCGTTTCATAGATCATGATTAACCCGGAGCCCTGGAGTATGTACATCATCATCGATCCGGGGAAGTATCGGAGGTTGAGGTAAAGCGAACCTGCCGTAATAGCGCCTCCCATGGCGAGCCCTGCCGTATCTTTAGCAATCGGATGATCGAACAGGTTTCGACCCAGAGTGATCGCCATTTCAGTGTTGACCAGACCCGCTGCTTCTAGAGCATTCACAAGATAGACCCAGGGCAAACCACTGGATAATTTCAATAAGGCCAGACCGCTCATGCTGGCCATAGAAACAGAAGCTAACCCTTTACATAAAACCAGTTTTTCTGACTCCCCATAGTGGGCATGAGGTAAAACATGATCAAAGTTTGCCATACAGTAATTCTCAAGAGAGCCAATGGTTTCATAAGCGGCACTGATCATCAGGCCGCCCGATAGGGATACGTGGTAGTATTTTCGACCGACATAACGAGCCATCGCCAATGAATACTGCTCAATATCTTTGGCGTTTATACCTTCCATGGCTGCTGAGTTGAGCAGACCCGTGTTTACCACCCCAGCCAGAAGGACAACGTAGATGGTTGTTACATCTCTTGATGCTGCCGCAGTCGCTTCGTAACTTGTAAAGCCTTTACTCAGGTAGATATTTTTTAAGTGAGTTCTCAGGGCTGATGCCATATTGCTGGTGACACCAATGGATTTAGCTCCGATGGCGAAATTTTCCAGCATATTCACTCCGGGTCCCGGAGATGGATTGTTGGCATTATAAAATTCAGCGAATAAATTAAGGCCAACAAATGAAAGGCCCGTCAGGACGTAACCGGCTGAAGGTTCTTCCTTATAACGCTGAGTCTCGTTGCTTTCTGTCGTTTTTATTTGGTCTAACACCTTTTCGACTTCGCGGTATTCTGCAACAGGTAGAGCGTATTCGTTGGTGAAGCTGGTCTGAGGGATGGACCAGGAAAGAATGGTGACCAGATTCAACAGAAAAACAGGCTTGTGCCAGTAATTATGAGGATCAACTCCGCCTGCTATTGAATTGGTAAAAGCTGATCCCAACAATGCGAAACCACCAAACTTGATTAATGAGGCGGATGGAAGACTGTTAAAATAATTAAAATTAGTCTCGTAGTCATTGCAGAAAAAAGGTTCTTGCTGCTGGATCAGGGTAGTATTCTGAGGAAGTTCTTCTCTGGAAACAATCGGATGTCCTTCCATGCCGGAGAAGTAGGGTGGCAAGTAAAATTCAAGAAAGATGGCGTGACTGTTTAAGGGCTTTATGGTCAGAATCAACATCAGCAAAAAACACGAACTGAGGGACAGCCGAATCGATCGAATGACCATAGTATTCACCTATTTTAATATTATAAAAGTTTTTGTTAACGCCCTGTTTTACACAGAAGTCCTTTCGAAAATTCATTATAGTGTCTGTTTGAATAATTATTAGGTTATTCTTGTATCATATTGAAATGAATGGAGTTCTTTTTATTATATAAATGGTGACTGTTATCTCACACTGAAAAAAGCTAAATGTTTCGGAAGGGTTTTGAGAATGTGGCAGCCCGTATTTCAGGACTGCCAAAATATCAGATAAGGTTCTTTTCAGATTGCTGCATAGGTGCAAGAGGCCCGGTCAGAATAACAATATCGTCTTGTTCGAGGGCATCCACTTCTTCCGGATCCAGACTTTGGCCGTCCCGTTTTACTTCAACAACAGAAACATCGTCTTCAAGCGGTAAATCACGGGGATTCAATCCTTCACAGGTATTACCCCGGCAAACGTTAACAGCATGCCGTAAAGAAGTTTCCTCGCTGTCTCCCATAACATCTTCATAGCCGGGATAGTAACCATTGAGAATATCGTATTGTTGTTCTCTGGCTTTATGGATCTTGTCTCTGACCTGATTACGATCTATGCCCAGCATTAACAGAACATGCTTGACGATCAACAAACTGGATTCGAGCACTTCAGGAATAACGGCTGTGGCACCGGCCTTTTTGAGTGAGTCTGTCAGACTGTCATCCTGGGTTCTGACCAGAATGGGAATATCCTGATAATGGGAACGAATTGTTTTGACAATCTCCAGGGCATTTTCACTGCGATCGATACAGACAATGACTTGCCTGGCGCGTTTCAAACCAACTGACTCCAGAAGCTCCAAACGACGCGAGTCTCCATAAAAGACAGGTTCGCCTGCAAGTCCGGCTTCATGAACATGTAAGGGGTCATTATCTACTGCTACAAAGGCCAGCTTTTCCTGCCCCAGGAATCGGCTTATTGTCTGTCCCACACGGCCGTAGCCGCAAATGAGGGTATGCTGTCTGATGTGGGAGACCTGCTGCTCAATATCGCCCTGATCAATTTGGGACTGTATAGCCTCCTGTTTCTTATATAAAAGATTGACAATTTTGCTGCTGTTTCTGATGAGCAATGGCGCCAGAATCATGGATAGAATAGTGATGGCCAGCACCACGGAAGCTCTTTCTCCCTCCGTTTGGCCATATTGAGTAGCCAGAGCAATGAGGGCAAAACAGAATTCCCCCCCCTGAGCCAGAGCCAGACCGGTTTTGAGTGAAGTGCTTTTTTTCTCTCTGAGCACCCTTGCCAGTAGCGTAATGATACCCAGTTTGAAGATGACCAGACCCACTGTACCCAGGATAATCGCTGGCCAGAAATTCAGCAGGATATTCAGATCCAGCATCAGCCCGACGGAGACAAAGAACAGTCCCAGTAAAATATCCCGGAAAGGTCGGATATCCGCTTCCACCTGATGCTTATAGTTACTCTCACCCATCATCATGCCAGCAATAAAACCACCCAGAGCCATGGACAAACCCAGAACATGGGTTAACCAGGCCGCCATCAGAGCAACCATGAGAGCGGTTAATACAAATAACTCTTCAGAGCGGGCCCTCGCGACTTCGTTGAAGACTCTGGGCAAAATCCATTTACCAACGGCCATCATGAGAAGGACAAAAAGCAGGCCCTTGGCCAGAGCCATGCTAATGGTGGTGAAGACTGATTTGTCTCCCGCCCCCGCCAGGGCTGGAACCAGAATCAGGAACAGAACTGCGGCAATGTCCTGGAACAGCAGCACACCAATCGCCATCTGGCCCTGACGACTGCGAATTTCATTGCTCTGGGTCAACTCTTTGGAAACAATCGCAGTAGAAGATAAAGCAAGAGCTGCTGCGACGATCAAAGCTTCTTTTACTGATGTTCCAACCACCAGCAAAACCGCAAAGATTCCTGCCCCACACAAGAGGACCTGCCCGCCCCCAAGCCCAAACACTTCCCGCTTCATGGACTTAATTCGTTTAAGCGAAAACTCCAGACCAAGAGTAAACAGCAGGAAGACCACGCCAATTTCTGCCAGCAAGCTGATATCAAAGCTATGATCGATCAAGCCGGTAGCGGTGGGGCCAAGCACGATACCCACCGCCAGATAGCCAAGGCTTTCGGGCAGATTCAGGCGATGAAACAGAGCAATGGCTCCCACGGAGAGAGCCAGAATTAACATCAATTGATTGAAAAAAGTAAAGTCCATCGTTTATAGGGCCTGGTTATTCTTTTTACAGTGAAAATACAGCTCTCTAGCAAAATTTTGGGGTGAGCTAAATGAACGGTTACAATTGTATCCGACTTAGCCTCCCGCTGTTCAGGAAAACTTGTGCTGCACTTATCTTTCTATACCACATCTGGTTGCCATCTGTGTGATCATGTTGAAGAGTTCCTTATAATTCTCGGCCAACATCCCCAACTTCATAGTCAATTCTGTTGGTCGGCGGTTGAAATCAGCGTATCTGACGATTTGATTGAACGATATGGTGTCCGAATCCCGGTGATCGCTACCGAAGAGGGCGACGAGATAGGCTGGCCGTTTGAAATGGAAGAGCTCGGAGAATGGATCTATAACCACCTGACTGAGCATTCATCCCGGAGTTGATGGCTTCTTAGTCAGGCTCCTAGGATTTTTATTACAGATTCAGTATTCTGAAACTAGGGAAACAGTTTACACAACATTGATGGATCGTATGTCTACAGCCTTTAAAAAAATCTCTGACAGCCATGAAAAGTTAATGAAGCTCGCTTCAATGGCCTCAGTCACAACTGCCGCCATCCTCTTATTCGTTAAAA
Organism: Endozoicomonas sp. ALC020; assembly: GCF_049275935.1. Classification (NCBI taxonomy): domain Bacteria; kingdom Pseudomonadati; phylum Pseudomonadota; class Gammaproteobacteria; order Oceanospirillales; family Endozoicomonadaceae; genus Endozoicomonas; species Endozoicomonas sp. ALC020. Next base: position 5,520,051 of record NZ_CP184830.1, on the reverse strand, counting down.
TTGCCGCCTGGTTTATGACCGGTTCTCTGAGTGTTCTGGCAACACTGCTGGATTCTGTCATGGATGTGGTTGCCTCGGTGATCACACTCGTGGCAGTCAAAATTTCCCTCGAACCTGCCGATAAAGAGCATCGATTTGGCCATGGCAAAGCTGAGTATCTGGCTGTTCTGGCTCAATCTGCTTTTATTTCTGGCTCGGCCATTATTTTGTTTCTCAGCGCAACTGACCAGCTGTTAGGAGAGGAAGGCAGCGTTGACAATGAAACAGTGGGCATGACCGTCATGCTTTTCTCGATCGTGGTGACTCTCATACTTCTGTCTATACAAAACTATGTTGTGAAGAAAACCGGATCTGCTGCCATTGCTGCAGACTCCGCACATTACCGGGTCGACCTGCTCACCAATGCCTCTGTTATTATTGCGCTCTATGGTGCCAGTCAGGGTTACTTCTATCTTGATCCGGGATTTGCTCTCCTGATATCGATTTATATGCTGGTCAGTGTTGGCAAAATGGCATGGCATGCGGTTCAACAGCTTATGGACCATTCATTGCCAGAGCAGCAGGTTCAGGACATTGAACGCATTGTGCTGGCTATTGAAGGGGTTCTTGGCATCCATGAGATGAGAACCCGTATTTCTGGTCGGGTTCCCTTTATCCAGATGCACATCGACCTTGATGGTGATCAGAGCTTGCACGAAGCTCATGATATTGGTCAGGCAGCGGAAGATGCCATTATGGCGTTCCTTCCCAATGCCGACGTCATTGTTCATCTGGATCCAAATTGAAAAAGCTAGTGCACCCAAGCCTTGATATTCATAGAGCCCACTCGTTCCTGGAGGTAACCCATCAATTATATTGAAACCGGCTACGGGAATGACTGACTTGCTAAAATAAGTCACTGTGAGAACCAATGCGAGCCAATTGCAGTTTTCTATCGTGGATGCGGTAGATCAATACCAAATCGGGTTTGATATGGCAGTCCCGGAAGCCGAGCCAGTCGCCAACCAATGCATGATCCATATGGCGGGCATCCAGCGTTTGGCCTCGCTGTAAAGTACCAATAACATCACCTACGGCAATAATATCTGCAATGGCCAGTTTGGTGATCTTTTTAAAGTCCTTCTTAAACTGATTGGAATATTCCAGGCTATACATCATTTACCTTGCCATCAGTCAGCTCATTCATTAAAACACTGACGGATTCGGCGCTTTGACCTTTGCCTTCATACAGTTCTTTCATTGCAGCCACCGAGGTTTTGTTGGGCTTCTGAACTCGCAGTTCAAAGGGGATTCCACCGTGATTGATTACCGCTTTGGCAAAGAGATTAATAGCCTGAGAAGTACTTAAACCAACAGCTTCGCAGATATTAGTAAAGGCGGCCTTGGTATCGTGATCGATACGGGCACTGAGCATTTCCTGCTTCATGTTTTACTCTCTATAAGTCAAATATGTATTACATTGCTATACATTGTACAACGAATTGTAGAAAGATATCGGCGATATTCAAGTGCAGTTGATGTCGCTTCCCTGGCTAAAAAAAGGAAATCCGGTCAAGGAAACCCGCCCTGAAGAGGTTGTCGCAAAACTCCAACCACTCTGCGCGGGAAGGCAAATGTAGAGTTACCGCTTCACCAGTCCGAAAAAGCTACTGGCCGTTTCTGATGTCTCTCTGGCCACTTGTTCATAGGTTTTTCCCGTTTGCTCGGCAATGGTTTTCACTACCCAGGACAAAAAGGCAGGCTCATTCCTCCTGCTCTTTGGTTTTTTGTCCATGCTTCTGGGCAGAAGCCAGGGGGCATCAGTTTCTATCATCAGGCGATTTGCCGGAATCTCTTTCAGTAATGAATGCAGGTGCGTACCACGCCTTTCATCACAAACCCAGCCGGTTATGCCAATGTGCAGATCCAGATCAAGGTATTGATAGAGCGCTTTTTTGTCGGCTGTAAAACAATGCACAACCAGCCCATCAAGATGATCTCTGAACTCTCTGGCAATGGCTGTAAAACGCTCAGCTGCATCGCGTTCATGGCAGAAAGCAGGAAGACCTGCTTCAACGGCCAGCTGTAACTGTTGCTGAAAAACGGTTTCCTGAATCGGTCTGGGTGAAAAATCCCGATTAAAGTCCAGACCCATTTCACCCGCAGCAACTACTGGCGGTGCCTGAAACAGCTCTTTCAGGACTTTGTAACAGGACTCTGTGGCATTTTTTGCATCGTGCGGATGAATACCAGCCGTTGAGTAGCAGTAATCGGAATACTTTTCGGCCAGTTCCAATGCCTGCTGAGACTCAACAACAGAGGTTCCTGTAAGAACCATCGTATTCACGCCTGCTTTAACGGCACGCGCCACGACTTCATCCCGATCCTCTGAAAATTGCTTATCGGTGAGGTTCACACCGATGTCCACCAGATTAGGGTTCATAAAACCTCGAAGTTACAGGTAAAAATCTGGTACATTCTCTCCAAAATAAGGTGGGCATGGCAATCGGGCTATGCGCTCAATCTTTAAATTCATAGTGAGACTTTAATGACTCATTCTTCCCTGACTGTGTCCCATCTTGCCATTCACCCGGTGAAGTCACTCAAGAAGATTTCAGTCGATCAGGCTGTTATTGATCCTATGGGATTTATTAATGATCGACGCTGGCTGGTCGTCGAGCCCGATGGCAAATTTATGACCCAGCGCCATTATCCAAAAATGGCATTGATTGCTGCCATTCCAGACGAAGGTGGATTGAACCTGTCTGCACCGGGCATGTCTGATCTCATCATTAAAGACCCGGAGCAAGCGTCTGCAGCCTCGCAAAAGCCTGTTGTGGTTTGGAAAGATGAAATGCAGGCGCTTGATGCGGGCGATGCCGCATCCCGATGGCTCACGGAATGTCTTGGCTTGCCATGCAGAATGGTTAAGTTCTCAAATCAGGTGCATCGTCAGGTGGATCTTCGTTTTGCCAATGAGGGCGACTGCACGGCTTTTGCTGATGGTTTCCCTTTTCTTCTGACCACAGAAGCTTCATTGCAGGAGCTTAACAGCCGCCTTGATACTCCGGTCACCATGGACCGTTTCAGACCCAATATTGTCGTTCAGGGCAACGAGGCTTATGCAGAAGATCGTTGGAAAAGAATCAAAATAGGTGAGGTGGTTTTCCGTGTCGCCAAGCCTTGCAGTCGATGTGTCATGACAACGGTTGATCCGGCAACAGGCGCCAAGACAGGAAAAGATCCGCTATTGACATTGTCAGGTTACAGAAGAACGGAGATGGGCGTCATTTTTGGACAAAACCTGATCCATGAATCAGAAGGCATTATCCGATTGGGCGACACCGTTGAGATTATCGAATAGGCTCAAAGAGCATTATAAAAATACTCTAGCCTCTTGATATAAGAGGCTATTTTGCATCAGATAACAATCAAACGTCGAATTCTACCCAGAGAGGAGCATGATCTGAAGGCTTCTCAAGACCACGAATATCGTAATCAATGCCCGTTGCTTTGCAGTGCGTCATCATAGAGTCCGTAGCGATAACACCATCTATTCGAAGACCTCGTTTGGGCTCACGATCAAATCCACGACTGCGGTAGTCAAACCAGCTGTAAAGTTCTTCGCTGTTCTTTTCAGGGCACACACGGAAGCAATCATTCAAGCCCCAGGCCAGAAGACGATCAAACCACTCTCTTTCTTCCGGCAGGAAACTGCATTTTCCAGTCCTTAGCCAGCGCTTTGCATTGTCGGGGCCGATACCAATGTCAGTATCCGTGTGGGAGATATTAAAGTCGCCCATAACCAGCAGAGGTTGACCCGGTGAATACTCTTTTTCCAGAGTGCTCATCAGATCCTGATAAAAAGCCTGCTTGGCTGGAAACTTGGTAGGGTGATCACGGCTCTCGCCCTGAGGGAAATAACCATTAATGACGGTAAAGGATTGGCCACTGTCGGTCTGGTATTCTCCGGTGATAAGACGCCTTTGGGCGTCAGGGCCATCGGTTTTGAAACCTTTCTCAACCCGGACAGGCTTTTTACGGCTCATTAAGGCAACACCATAGTGTGTTTTCTGTCCAAAATACTCAACATGATAACCCAGGGCTTCAATGGCCTCGACCGGGAAATCTTCATCAGTGACTTTGATCTCCTGCAGTCCAATGACCTCCGGCTGATGCTTTTCGATCAGTGCCTTGAGTTGATGCAGACGAACACGGATTCCATTGACATTGAATGTAATGACTTTCATAACCTTGAAACGGCTTCCTTAGGTGGTATCAGCTGCATCATAGCCGAAAAGCTCCAGGGTTATAAGCTGAAGAATCAGGGCCAAAGGTCAGAGAAGTGCAAATATATCAGCCTTTGCTTGCTGCTCAATGGTCAGCTTTTATATAGTTTCCTTTAAAGAATCGTACAAGGTCGTACGACATCTCAGGAACCATCACGACACATTGCGAACACTCTATGCCTGACATTAATCGATCCTGGATCCTTGCTGGAGGAATGGCTGGGCTTTTAGGAATCTATCTGCTGACCGCAGATGTGACTTCCATGTCCGATACCGGTAGATCCTCATCTGTGGCGAAAAACAGGCCTGTTGCTGAATTACCACTGACCAGAGTCTCAGCCAAAGTTTTTCCTGTTGAATCCATTCATCGTACGCTTAGCTTATTTGGCGAAACCCAGCCCGACAGGATCGTGACGATCAGTGCAGAAATCTCTGCCAGAGTGCTAGTCGCAACCGGCCAGAAAGGGCAGCTCATGAAAAGTGGAGAAGCTATCGTCACTTTGAAAGAGGGGGCATTACCGGCCCAGATTGCCACTGCCAAAGCCAGAGTCCGAAAAGCTGAGCTGGACTATGAATCAGCACTGTCACTGAAAAGTAAAAACCTGATTGCTGAGAATGATTTGCCACGACTGGAAGTGGACCTGAGCGAAGCGCGATCAGCTCTTGCAACGCTTGAAATTGATTTCGATAACACCCGAATCCGTGCTCCGGTAACCGGCATTCTGAATGACCGGTTTGTTGAGCAGGGTGATTATATTGAAACAGGGAAACCCGTCGCCGAGATACTCGATCTTGATCCTCTGGTGGTTGCCGTTGATGTTCCCCAGTCACATATTGCTGCAGTTACCCTGGGTGATAGCGCGGATATTCGTTTTGCTTCCGGTGAAACAGTCTCTGCAAAAGTTCGCAACATTGCCCGTCTGGCGGAATCGGGCACCCGAACCTTTAAGGTAGAACTCAGTCTGCCTAATGCAGCTATGGAGACACCGGCCGGTTTGAGTGTTGAGGCTGAACTTCAACTGGAACAAGTTGAAGCCATCAAGGCTTCACCGGCCTTATTAAGTCTGGATGAGACCGGTAACCCCGGCATCAAATGGGTGGATGAACAGGATCAGGTGCACTTCACTGCCGTTGATATTGTCAAATCTGAAGCCAGCGGTATCTGGCTTGGCGGTATTCCTGCCAGTGCCAGACTCATCACCAGAGGACAGGGTTTTGTCAGGGAAGGGGACCGGGTGATGGTTGAACTGGAGCAGGCTCTTGCGGCTAAAGGAGACAAGCTTGCAGGGGATACACCATGAGCAGCCTGATTGGCCTGTCGCTGGATCGCAGTCGTACAGTTCTGATGATGTTTATTCTGATTCTTATTTCGGGGATGGTCTCCTACCTGACGATTCCCAGAGAATCTTCGCCTGATATTCCTATTCCCTTCGTATATGTTTCCGTCAGCTACGAAGGCATTTCACCGGAAGATTCAGAAAGATTACTGATTCTGCCTCTGGAAAAAGAGCTCCAGGGACTTGAAGGCGTCAAGGAACTCTCTGCAACGGCTTCACAATCTCATGCCTCTGTCACACTTGAGTTTGAGGCTGGTATGGAGCTTGATAAAGCGCTTGCCGATGTCCGCGACAAGGTGAACCTGGCAAAAAGCAAGCTGCCAGATGGAACCGATGAGCCCGTCATTGAACAAATTACCATGGCCAGCGTAAACCCTGTGATGACTGCTATTCTCTCGGGCCATCTTCCTGAAAGAACCATGGTAAAGATTGCCCGAGCCCTGAAGGATGAGTTGGAAGCCCGCAAGGCGATTCTGGAAGTAGATATCGCTGGTGACAGGGAAGAAGTCGTAGACGTTATTATCGACCCTATGAAGCTGGAAAGTTATGGTCTGGTGCCTGCCGATGTCATTAACCTGGTTTCTCAGAATAATCAGCTGGTCGCTGCTGGCAGCATGGATACCGGCCAGGGTAGTTACTCTGTTAAAGTCCCTGCCGTTTACAAAACCCCGGCAGATATTCTTTCCCAACCAGTAAAAGTAGAAGAGAACCGGGTAGTGACCTTTGCAGATGTCGCTACCGTCCTGAGTACGTTTAAAGAGGGCGGAGGCTATGCCCGCCTGAACGGCGAAAACAGTATTGCCCTGGAAATAAAAAAGCGCCCCGGTGAGAACATTATCGAAGCCATTGAAGTGGCAAAAACTATCATCAATCATGGTATTGCAGCCGGACCCGAGACGTTGAAAGTGGATTACGTGGGTGATCAGTCCGAAGAAATAAAAAGGATGCTGACTGACTTGCAGAACAACGTCCTGTCTGCAGTGATTCTCGTTGTTATCATTATTATTGGTGCCCTGGGGGCTCGCAGTGCCTTTCTGGTGGGCATCGCAATACCCGGTTCATTCCTGTCGGGCATTCTGATTCTGGAGATTATGGGTCTGACCATTAATATGGTCGTGCTTTTCTCGCTGATTATGGCGGTAGGTATGCTGGTTGATGGCGCTATTGTTGTCACAGAATATGCAGACAGGAGAATGGGGGAGGGGATTCATCGCCAACAGGCCTATCTCGAAGCCTCTCGCAAAATGGCCTGGCCCATCACCGCCTCCACAGCCACAACACTGGCAGCATTCTTTCCACTGATGTTCTGGCCGGGAATGATGGGGGAGTTTATGAAGTACTTGCCCCTGACTCTGATTGCAACACTGGCTTCTTCACTGATCATGGCCCTGATTTTCATCCCGACGCTGGGTGCCATGATTGGCAAACCCCGCTCACTGGGGGCTGGAGAAAAAGCATCCATGCAGGCTGTTGAGTCAGGCGAATTTGATCAGACCACCGGATTCACCGGGCGATATGTTTCAGTTTTAGCCCGCGCGATAGACAACCCTGGCAAGGTGTTACTTTTTACCTGCATCACGGTAGCGCTGATTTTTACTCTTTTTATCAAGACTTCCCGTGGTGTTGAATTCTTCCCTGATGTAGATACTGATGCCATTATCATTACCGTAAAAGTGAACTCAGGGAACCTTTCCGTTGACGAAAAAGATGCCCTGATGGAAAACATAGAAGCCCGCCTGCTGGATCTGCCTGGCATGGAGACACTCTATGCCAGAACCGGAGATAATCAGGTTGTAGGGACCTTAAGAATCAATCTTGAAGACTGGCAGTACCGTGACACAACCCTGGCCATAGCCGGGGATGCTGAACAAAGATTGTCAGCATTCTCAGGGCTGGACATAGCCGTTGAACGTGTCAAGGATGGTCCTCCCGGCAGCAAGCCGCTGGAGCTGATTGTCAGGGCCGACAATCTTGACACTCTATACAATGCAGTAGCTAAAGCAAGAAACCTGCTCGAGAATCTGGGTTCTTTTACCAATATTGAAGATTCAGGGCCAGCACCCGGTTACGAGTGGCGTCTGAGTATTGATCGTGCTGAAGCTGCCCGATATGGAGCCGACGTTACAACAACCGGTAGTATGGTAAGAATGGTGACATCCGGATTAACAGTGGGGTCCTATCGCCCTGACGATTCCGACGATGAGGTGGATATACGCATCCGTTACCCTGAAAGTGAACGACATCTGGAAAGTATTGACCAGCTTCGTCTAATGACTTCTTCCGGACTGGTGCCCATCAGTAACTTTACAGAGCGAGAAGTCACTGGCAAGCTCGATAATATCAAGCGCATAGACGGTAAACGAAGCATCACTCTTTCAGCTGATCTGGTTGCTGGAGAGCTGCTTTCACAACAAATTCCGTTACTGACCCAAGCGTTAGCAGCGGCCAATTTTGGCGATGGTGTCAGCTTTGACTTTAAGGGCGAGGAAGAGGACCAGAAAGAGAGCGGACAATTCCTGATGCAAGCATTCAGCGTCGCACTGTTTGTCATGGCCATGATCCTGGTCACCCAGTTCAACAGTTTCTATCAGGCTGCATTAATTATGTCAGCCGTGATATTGGCCACCGGTGGCGTCTTCCTGGGACTGATGATCACCGGTCAGAGCTTTGGCATCGTTATGTGTGGCATCGGCATTATTGCCCTGGCGGGGATTGTCGTGAATAACAATATTGTTTTGATCGATACTTTCAATAGTCTTAAAAGAGAAGGGCACAGTGTACGAGAAGCGATTCTCAGAACTGGCGCTCAGCGTCTCAGGCCCGTTATGCTGACAACCATCACGACCGTATTGGGCCTGATGCCCATGGTATTGTCGATGAACATCAATATGTTTGATCATACTATCGAGATTGGAGCACCTTCCACCCAGATGTGGAATCAGCTGGCGACCTCAATAGCAGGGGGGCTGACCTTTGCCACTGTGTTAACACTGCTGGTGACACCCTGCCTGCTGATGATCTCCGGGAAATGGCGAACTCGTTCAGTTCGCTGATCTCTCAAAAGGGCATAATGCTTACTGTTGAACATTATGCCCTTCTGGCATCTAAGCCTGCAATTTGGATAAATCGCATCTCTATATCTATACACTTTCGTGCTCGAAAACAGCCGCAATTGCTTCAGATCGTTGATCGAAAGGCATTTGCTCAATGGTTTGAAGCTCCCTGTTTTTAACAGAGTCAATCACCGCAGTGGAAGTCGGCTCTTCTGTCGCCTCATGTCCCATGGCTCGAATACGTTCAAAGGTTTTGTCCATGTTTGCCTGATGCGTCTCTTTTAAATGGGCTTGCAGCTCGCGCTTCTGACCAAAATTAGTCCGACAGGCAAGGCAGAATGTCTTATGGAGGTATAACCCCTTCATTTTCCTTTTATCCAGGGGAATGAAGTTGTTATCCTTTCCAGCTGCCAGGTCATGAAGGTGTTTATTAAATGATTCAATATTGTGATAGACCTCCTGACATGGAATTGCCTTAAATGACTTAGGCGTTGCAGACTGCAGAGTGTCCGGTTTAAACAGTGATCTTGTCTCTTGTGGCTTTTTCTGCAAATAGCTAACAGCAGCAGCTGCCTGTTCCGGGTTTTTATCAAACCAGTCAAGGATTTTAGTAGTGCTTATTCGGGAGGCCGGATTGTCAGCATGGTGTTTATAAAGTTGTTGGAGCACTTTATTATATTTCAGTTGCCCGGCAGGTAGTGCTGAATGTCGGTGACGTCGTTGTTTTTTTGCGGGAGAGTTTACTTTTTTACGAAATACTTCGGTTATAAACTTGCGCTGGTCCTTATCAATCACGAATTCTGAGCGGTGTTTTTTCTCACACTGGCTTCCATCCGTGAGCATGTGCTCAAAAACAGTCATTTTAGCTGGATGGGGGAGGGTGCTTTTATCAGGATCAACAGGGGACTTTGTGCGTTTTCTGTAATTTGGGTTGTGCCTCTGTGCTGCGGAAATGGCTATTTGCTTACCTTCGACCAACACAGGAGTGCCTTCTGTACAGAAATTTTTAGCATAAAAATCCTTAACGCTTTTAGCAATTCTTTGTTTCAGGACGTGATCTCTGTGTTTGTTCTCTCTTATGGCAAGTCTCCGGTTCAAGCCATCTCGACATTCACAAAGATAACGGGTTGCTTCGCAAACAGTACACGTTGAACAGCGGCAAGTAATAAATTTACTTTGTTGTTCCCTCAGTTTTTCGTGCTCATCGGCCAGATCTGAAGGCTCCGAATCCTGTGTCAGTGTCAAGTCTTCCAATAGTTTTGGAATGGCAGTGCTCTCAGCATAAGCGCGGCTCATTTTCCAGTACCGTTGCTCAGCAATGGGTAATTCATCAAATACCTTAAGCAACTGGCTCAACTGCAAAGCCGTTACTTTAAAGGGAATAGGGATGCCAATATGTTGTTCAATGGCCAGTTTTTGTTCCTTAAGGTGACTAATGTATTGTTTGCGCTCTCGATAATATTCTTCTCCGTAGCTGATATTGCCCTGATTATCCTTTGTTACTGCAAATCCCTGCTCTTTGAACTGCTTTTTAATGAGTTTAGATTTCTCTTTTTTAATCTGCTTTGTCGTAGTTTTAATGGCCTCAATGAACCCTTGTCTGGCTTTCAGTCGTCTTTGTTCTTTTTGGAATGCTTTGAATTCTTCTGTTCCTAAAAACAGTTTCTGATTGTTGGGATTAGTATAAAACTGAGACAGTATTTCTTTTACTTGCGGAATAGGAGGTAACGTTTTCCATTCAGCCAGTTGTATTGGACGCGCCAACTGTTTAGTGGTGCTGTCGAAATAGTCTCCATTAGCAATCTCTTCACTGAGTGCATTACTTCTCCAGCTGACCACTGATCTATAGTTCATCAGGTAGTTATAAATGCCATCAAGGTAATGTAAGGTAAGGGCAATATTAGGGATGATCTCGGCCTCGACCGCTTTGCAAACCTTATCTTGCTGGGTTGGATCCTGCCACTGAGAATACAGGGGAGTCAGTTTATCGGTCTCGTCAATAAAGGCCCTGCCAATCATCAACTGAAAGGTTTCAAGTTTATGATCAGTCCATAACGATGGGTTTGCTACCAGCATAAAAGCAAAAGCGCCGATATCATAAGTCGATGAGATGCCTTTTTTCAGCTCCCGTTGAATGACTTTTTCGAATTGTTCTTTTCGACTGGCTCCTTCGTCTTCGTATGCGAAGGTATTGTCAGATATTTCCTTGGTAAAGAAAATCAGCAGATGGCAGACTCTGTTCATAGTGCATGCATTGTTCTTATCCACAGCACCGAACCAGATGTCTTTGACCAGACGGAAAAATGCCAGATATCCTAACGGTGATGGTGCACCCCTATAGCTTCGATAGTGGTCGGAGCAAACCTCCGACGTAGAATCGAAGTTAAACTTCACGTCACCTTTTAACACCAGTTCTGGCCAGTTTCTTTTAATATATCGAGCTTGCTCTTTGAGTTCAGGAGGCCAACCGTCGACAATGGTTGCAATTTCCTCACTATTGGGCCACAAGGTGGCATAGTGTTTGTCAAGTTTCTCGGCTACATCATTATTGACTGACTCTGCAAATTTTGTCAGTGCCTCGGCCAGCCGGGCTTTACCCTGAACGCCTGGTGTCCGTTTAATAGCTTCACTGAGCTGGTCAAAAAGAGGAAAACGACCAGTGCGCGAGCCCGAATCCAAAAAGTGGGATATAGCTTCATAGGTGGGGGTAATGTTTCTCTCTCGAAGTGTTTTCTCTGCTGCACTGATTTCTCGTTGTGAAAATCCCCGAATCTTCAAACTCTGTATTTCAAGTGGCTCTGTTGTAGAGGTATTTCGTGAGTGAAAAGTACTGGTTATTGATGCAGAATCCTCCTCCGAGTCACTCAGACCCACTAACCAGAACCTTTCATTCTGCTCGGTTGTACTTCGATTTAGCGTCGATGAAATATCCATTTAAATTTTCTCCAATCTTTAACTGCCTCTGTTAATGACCAAAGTGGGCAACACTCAAAGAATTGCTGGTAACCCTCTGTGAAAAAAGCCATAAAACTGCAGAGTGGCCATAATAGCGAAGTTGAATTACCCTCTATGGGTACTTGTAAATATTGACCAGTGAATTAAACAAAAGTTCCATAAAATGAATAAAATAAAAGTTCCATTTTCTCCAATCTTTATTCAGGCCGGATCGTTATCAGTGGGCTGGCTCGGGCTACTCTCACTGTCGCCCGGAGGCTTGCCACTCAAGTTAAGCTGCAGTTTTTCGGCCAATTCATGTTTACGCATCAACTCCCACACTTTTACCTGAGCCTGGTCAAAGTCAAAATTGCCAGATGGCTCACATTGTGCTGCCTCGTCGGCATCTTGCCCTTTATTTCTCAGAGCCAGCAGCCGTGCTTCAGCCACACAGTACCGTCCAGCTGCCTGTTCACAAAGACTCAGGGTCAGGTCAAGGTTGGGAATAGTCGAAGCTCCAAATTCATTAAGCGGGTTTCTCGACCTTAGCGCTTCCAGCATAGAGCATGCTTGCGTCTTTTTTTCATAGGTCTGTTCTTTCAGCGAGCTTGCAAGCCCTATGATAATATTTTGGCATTCACTAACACTCAGCGTGAACGGGCCTTCGTTCAAAATGTCTCGGAATAATCCTTCCGCATGTCTGAAATTTTGTTTTTCTAGTTCTATGAAAGCTTCACGCATTCTATCTTTAGCGGTAGTCTTGTTTTTACTTGTTACGGGATCTGTTGTGAAATCTGCTCGATTGACTCCTTTCCTGACGTAGATTTGCACCTGCGTACAGCTTAACAAAGTCCCTCGCATAAGAGTTTTATCACGCAATTCATAGTTTTCTCTGAGAAACTCTATTGTCTCTTTTGACACAGACAAAAAATGATCCTGTTGGTCGTCATCTTCGACAATAATGAGAACAACCACTTTATTTAATGCTTCTGATTCAGTGTATTTTTTTACCAGAGGAAAGCTAATAGGATGCCCCGGGAAGTCAGGGAAACTCATAAATAATACTGAGTTCTTATCAAAAAAAAAGGGAGTAATATCATCGCCCGTCAAATCCTTATCATTTACCTTCAGAAAAGGAGAAAGAGCTTTCTCTGCTAAGCCATGATCTTCTTTATCGTAGAGACTTCTGGCAGGTGAATAGTCGTAAGGTCTCACAGTAAAGCCTGCCATGGCAAATAGCGCACTGTGATAACAAAAAGGCCCTGAGCCTGCATCAATGATAACATTGTCTTTTGGATCTAGATTTAAGTTGTCCTCCAGAAAACAGCGAATCTCATCAAACTCGGACGGCAATAATGGAGCATATGTTACTATGTCCCCAGCTAAAAGAGCTTTACGTTCAGCCATAAACTTATGATATTGGATTAATCCAACTATTGAGTCTTCTGAAATATCACAAATATCACGGCATTCGCCCGGTCTATTGCTAACCTCAAACTTCTTGCCGGGATGAGCTTCCGCCTTAGAGATTTCTTGCCAGTAAATAAGACCAATACTACTGACATCAGTAAAATCCAGTTTTGGTTTGCGTTCAGCCGCTTTACAAGCATTTACATCGAAAGCAACTGCTCTGGAGGAAATTTCGATCTCTTTCTGTCTTGTTGCAGGGTCAGGTGTGAAATCTGCTTGATTGATTCCAGATGGCTCACCGCTGACAGACCTCACGGTTCTGCATGAGGCATTGCCATAATTCTCATTACCATCGTTTTTAGCACTATAACCAGACTGGCTTGGTCCCGGATTACATGAGGTGTTAGTTAATCTGTCCATCGTTTTATTCTCTTGGCTTTATCCATGATGAAGGAAAGTTACCCTCTACAGGTACTTACGCTTGTTGACCAGTGAATAAAAAAAAAGTTCCGTAAAACAAAGGAAAAGGGTCTTGAATCTTGAATAGTTCCAAGGAAAAAGTATCTTACGTGCAGGTAAATTTGCTTTAGGTGCACATTGCGGCTACATGACTCGAAATTTATAGAATATGAACCTTGATGCGGAGGAAGGAGGAAAGCTCCATAAGCCAGCGTAAGTTGAAAGCCTCATTATATATTTAACATAATACATATTATGCGCAATCGAAGGATATCAAGAAGTCATCAATAGATGACTGCCCGGAGGTGTTTCTCTGAGGATGTCGAAGATATCCGGCGTTAAAATATAGCGACCAATAGCTTGATCATTTCACCGCTGATAACCCCATATTTGCAGGCCTCTTCGGCAGGCACTTCCGCGATGGCGACAATACTGCAACGGAACTGTTTGTACAGGTTAACCATCTGGGACAGAACACCTTTTCCATCAAGGTTGATACAGAGGTCGTCGGCTAAGACGACAGCGAACGGCTCATCTCCAATCAAAGTTTCTCCGGTCAGAATGGCATGACCCAGTCCTTTCATTTCACGCTGACGTGTATAGGAGAATGTACATTCGTCCATCAAACCCCGAATACCCGAAAGGGTTTGTTCCCTGGATCTGATGTTCCAGTTCATAATTTATATTAAAGTGGTCGTCCAAAGCCCGTTTACCACGTCCTGTAACGATGCAAATCTCATGCAAATCACCTTGCAGGGCTTCATCAACGCCGTACTCAATAAGGGGTTTGTTTACGATAGGCATCATTTCCTTGGGCATGGATTTGGTCGCAGGCAGAAAGCGTGTCCCGTAACCAGCAGCAGGAAAAAGGCATTTTTTGATCATGGATTAATAGTAGCCTTACTTGTTTCAAAGCGTAACAGCTATGCTACCTTTGCATTAAAATAGACGACCTGACTCTTAAAATTTGCCAGATCAGTATAAAACTGTCTAATATTTGTTCTGGTACCTCTGTTGTTGCACCCGTTGTGCAGTATGCTTTAGAGGCCGAAAAATAAGAAGTATACGACGCCTTAAGTTCACAGCGCGCCCATAACCTAACCTAAAGGTAGATTAATAATGACATTAAAAGGTCTGATTAAACTTACCCACCTGCTTCAGGAATACCCACTTACCATTATCCAATGGCAGATCCTGCTGGTAGTGGCTGAGAATCCTGGCGAAACCATAACTGACCTGGTGAATGCTGAAAAACTGACCTGTGGCACACCCAGCGATATTGCTGTCAGTGTGAAGCGTCTGGGCGAAGGCCGCCATGACCGCCCTGGTCTGGGTCTGATCAAAAAGGCTCAACATGAGGACGACGGTCGTTATTTCAAACTAACCTTAACTCCCAAAGGTAAAAAGCTGGTCGAAAAAGTAAAATCCAAAGCTCGCTATATTAAGTGACCCTCCCTTTGGGCTCAGGAATGCTGCTAGCGGGTATATTAGCAAGTACGACTTTCCAGCTTGAGCCCTTACTGCGGTTTATATTGCGCCCGACTCTGATGGTTGTACCGGACGCATCGTTCTACCTGCTATAAAGTCACTCTTCAGATAGCCCCGAACAACGAATCGTTGAAAGGGTAAATTATTTCGGTTTTGCTACCCAGGCTGTGCACCAACCACCCTCCTCTACTCTGCGACCAGCAAAAAGTGTACAGCCATTATTCTTACTAGCCTCAAAGAACATACAGTTTTTGCAGATATCCCCTTCCTTATATTTTGGATTGCCCTTGGCCTCAGAAGCCTCCTTCACGTAGTTGAGAGCTTTTGCCTGTGGATCGTCTTCCTGAACTTCACCAGCGGCTGCTGGTTCCGCAACAGTATCCATGGCAACCAGTGGGATTAAGGTGCAAGCCAACCCAAGCTGCATAAACTTTCTTCTATCCATTTTCAGTCCTCATCGTATGTCATTCATCAAAATAGTTTTGTACGCATTCAGATTTAAAGCAGATCTTTAGAATTTTCGCAAAAACTATTACTTACTACCGGTAAGTTCAGTTACCGGTAGTAGATAAAGAACTTTAATACTATCAATACCAGTATTATAATACTGGTATTGATAGTATGTTCCCGGGTAAAAAATCATGGATAACAAAGCCAATAGCGAGAACCAGAAGGAAATTCAGCGCAGAGAGCTGGTTTTCAGAGTCCTCGACGATCTCAAGACCAGAGGAGAACGAATTAATGCCGATAAACTGGCCCGCATTGCCAAAATGGGGAAACAAACGGTTTTGCCCTATTACAATGAGTGGCGCTTTCTGGATGACGCCCAGAAAGAGACAAACGAAGAGCTACCTGCTGATCTTGTGCGTGTTCTGAAACGCTCTCTCATCCAATGGAAACATGATGCAACCGCCTTGCAGCGTGACTTTGAAGATCAAGCCAATCAGGAAATTGACGAGCTGCAACAGGTAGTACAGCAGTTCTCTGAAGAACGACTGGCCCTGGAACACCAACTGGAGCAACTAACGGCTGAAAATGAGGTGCTACAAGAAAATGGAAAGAAGCTGATTCAGCAACAATCAGAGCATGAGAAAAGCATCATTCAATTGAAGGAACAGCTAAACGCAGAGATCGAAAAAAATAACAAGCATGAAGAAACTCTGGCTTGCAATAAAAAAGAACATACCAATGCCCTCTCCTCTCTAGAGACTAAGCTCGACAGTCAGTACCAGGCACAAATCAACCACTGGATCAAAACCGTAGACAGTGAACGTCGGCTAAGAACAGATATTGAATCCAAGCTGGAGAAACAGAAAGAATACGGATTGGCTGCCGAGAGGGCTCACAATGAAATTCAATATCGATTGGAAGCCAAGTCTAAAGCCCATTTGGAAGCTTGCGAAGAGAGGAATCATTACAAAGCCATTGTTAAAGAATCAGATCCGCAACTTCAGGCTATTAAAGAGCTGGCACTACTTATGAACCTGCCTGTTGAAGCGATTACCAGCGCAGTGCGACAGCTTATGGATACAGAACAAAAGGCCCGACATAACGAGGATGTCATCAAAGAGTCCAGAAGGCATCAAGCTGACCTTGAGCAAAAGAACCGGGAGCTACAGGAAGAACTTGATTCAACAAAAGCACTGGAGCGCGAAGTTGAACGACTTAAAGGCTATAACGATGCTCTAAAGCTGTCTATTGAACAAAGCAAAGAGAGCAGGCCATGAGTTTACCAGTGCTCTCAAAACTTCTGCTACTTCCCGGGGGCAACCATCCAAACCATCAGTCCGACTTATCGTCGTTCAATACTGATATGACCGGCGCTGTCAATGACAGTGAGATTCTTACTTTGTTTCTGAACAAATCTGCAGCCCGCTCCAGCGAGACGCTCAGACGCTATGAAAGAGAAATCCTGCGTTTCAGCGCCTGGTTGTATCAGGATATGGGGGCAACTTATAAAGAGGTTCGGCTGAAGCATCTTCAGATGTATCTTCATCATGTACAAAATCTGCCAGATCGCTGGCTAAAGAAAGGTATTATCCCAGGACAACCAGAAAGAATACTGTTTAAGGCATCCATCAAGCCCGGAAAAAGCACTGATCAGGTCATAGACGTACTCTCATCTTTCTTTTCTTTTCTGGAGAAAAATCGATACACACCGGGCAACCCGGCTGTTTCATTGATTCGTTCCGGCGAAAAGCTCGCCAGGGGCACTTCTATTGTCCGCTTTTTTCATGAAGAAGAATGGCAGCATTTACTGAACTGCCTTGAGCTGCAAAGGCATAGTGAGCGCATCTCTGAATCAGAGTTAGCAAGAACACGCTACATCATTATGCTGGGCTACAGTCTCGGACTTCGAGAGTCTGAACTGACCGGACATAGCTGTAATGATATTCACCCGGATATTGAAGGCGGCTATTTTCTCAGTATTCTGGGGAAGGGTCGAAAACGTCGTCAGCTGCCACTGAATAACAAGCTTATTGAAGAGATCAAGGCGTTCAGGCAAAGGTTTCACTATGAAGGCCTGTTGGGGGACGACTTCCCATTAGCTCCCAGAACACGCAAAATTCAGGGCAAAATGGGCGGACTTTCCTCCAGAGGTTTACGTTTCTGGTGGCAGAGCTTTATGGACTTCTGCGCTTATCAAGCAAACGGGATGGCTATCAGTAAGAGCCTGCGGGCAAGTCGATTCAAGGCTATGCCTTTCCACGCTCTGCGACACACTGCATTGACACACCTTGCCCGTCAGATGGACATAGAAGATCTGGCCATTTTTGCAGGTCATGACTCGATCAATACCACCAGCCAGTACTACCACACTGAGGCCAAGAGATTGAAGCAAATGACTGCAACCCATTTCCTCTGAATCATCAACAGCTTTAACCTGCTCCTGCTAAAGTTATTGAGTAAGCATCACATGGCCAGGGAAGGACATGAATTTCTGCAAGAGCTGTCGAAAGCCAATCCACGGAAATGGTCTGGAAGCCCTTGGTAGTCATTGGCACACACATTGTTTTAACTGTCGAACCTGCAAAAAACCGCTTTTGAACAAACCGTTTGTTGGCTTTAATGGCCGTCCTTTTCATCCAAGATGCCTGAAATGCCCCGGATGCCGGAAGACCATCAAAGACAAATACATAGAAAACGATGGCATGCCCTGGCATCTGGACTGCTACCTGAAGCAGCATCATCCCCCCTGTGCTGTCTGCCGCAAACCCCTCGGTGAACAATATTTGATGGATTTTTGGGGCAATACCTTCTGCGAGACCCATCAGGACTACACCAATTGTTCAAGTTGCGGCCGCATAGTCTGCAAAAACATCACCGATGGCGGCATGTCTTTCCCGGACGGTCTGGTGATCTGCAACCTCTGCAATCTTCACGGTGTAGTTTCTCAGGAAGAAGGGGACAGAATCATGGAGCAGATGCGCTCTGCCCTCTCCTCTGTAGGATTGAATTTGCATCAATCCAAAACCCCACTGACACTGTGCGGTCGTGATGAACTCAGGGAAGCCAGCCGACATAACTTTCATAATGAAAGGCCAATACTGGGTCTGGCACGATGGAGTATCTCTACGAAAGCCAATGGTCAGGTCATTGCCCGAGAGTTCAACGATATTCTGATCCAGAGACATCTGCCAGAAGAACATTTCCGGACCGTAGCCATCCATGAATTAACCCATGCCTGGTTCTTCTACAACAACTATCGCGACCTACCACTGGAAGTTGAAGAAGGTATCTGTGTCATGATGGAGTACATATGGTTGAAAAGTCAGGATACAAAGGACGCAGAATTCCGGAGAATGGCGATAGAAAACAGCGATGATCCTGTCTACGGCCTTGGTTTTCAGAAGGCCAAAGCTTCACTGAAATTAATGCCTTTGAAAACACTGCTGCAATTCATCAAAGAACGGAAAACGTTCCCTACCCGTTGGAGCGCATTCTTTTATCATTAAGTCAGGACAAAAAAAAACAGATGTCGTTCTATACACCATTGTCGGGAGTCCGTGCACAGTCTGATTGGATAAGTATAAATACAACACCTAGACTTCCTACCGACTTCACCAGTCCCAAGCTCTAAGGATAGTGGTTAAAACAGTGTATTGAGGGTTAATTACAGTGCTGCTATCAAGAAACCGTCCATTAACATTGTCTAGGCGGTGAACTCTACTGCCGCAAGGCTAGGACGGTGTGTAAGCACCAAAAATAGAGTGATGGCTTGCTCTAACGGTCTGGGCGACCCCAGCAAGTCAACATTTCTCCCCGCACTAGAAGTACGGGGTATCCAGTTGAGGAAAATCGATGATCAAGCAGCAACATTATCTGGCTCAGTTAATCGCTTCTGTATTCCTTTTACAACCCTTAAGCCTTCAGGCTCAATCCACAACTTCTCCTGCTTCAACAGTCCCTACAACGGCATTGTGTGAATCCCTCAGAGGGCAAACAGCGGGGGTTGATAAACGACTGGACGAATATAGTAATCTTGTTCGCGGGCGAAATTGTACCTTGCTCAATGCCGATCAGACAAGAGATATGGCTGAGTTGATCAACCGGATTCCTGAGAACACCGTGATACTGCTTTCCTCCAACACTGCTACTCCTACAATGACACCTTCCCCATCAACAGCTTCCCCTCTGCCTGATAAAATCTCAGTTAAGTACGGCATTGAAAATTATATAGTTTTGAAGGATGGCCAGGACATTATTGGTGCTGCCGATGAAGGTTTTGAAATCGTCATTACGCTTCGGCCAAATTATCGTCGTACAGTTATGATCTGGGTTGGAGCTACTGATAACTTCAATTTTGGAGAAACAAAAGACAGTCATATAAGCCATATTACTTTCCTGCCAAGTAGACCTATGTTCGCCCCGGAGGATATCATCATTGTTGCAGCTGCGTGCTCTAACCGGAGGCTGATTGTCGAAAACAACGTATTCCATCTCCCTAAATGGGCTGCAGTTTATCTTGATTGCAGAGAACCTCTGGATGCATCGATTGACTCCACTCAATCTGGCCCGGGTCTGAGGTTTGCCAATAACACGGTCATAGGTGATACCCTCAACGTGTCGATTACCGACGCTATTCCCGGGGAAGCGGTGTTTATTCATCTTCCTGCCATCAAGAACCAGTCGCAAAGACTGGAGATTATCGGGAACACATTGCAGGGCAAAATGGCCGACGCAGCTGAGTTTATTCTTGGATCCGGAACCCGTGTGAATATCTTCAGAAACAAAGTCAACATCTCTAATAGTGGCTTCGCACCCCGAGATGACCCCTGGTTACTAATACCAAGGGGAGGAGGCTTCGTTCTTACAGGTCATACAGAGAACAATGCCGAACGTCCTCTTTTTAACCTGGCAGGCAATCAGATTCAGGTGACAGAGACCGCTTTAATCGTCAAAGCACCACTTGAACTGGCCTTTGCCTGTAATCACCTGCAAGGACACAGTCCGTGGCGACAAATCGAGGAACAATTCAGCCTGAAAGCGGCTGATCCGTTCCTGTTGAGAAATGAGTGCGAAAGGTTGACACCCAACTCATCCGTTGTTACGGCATCACCTGCCCTCTACGCCATCAACCAGATGATCAATACCTGGACAGCCATCAAAGGTTCCACAGCGACTGCCTGCAGCGGACTGATCAATCTCGAAGATCATTTATACTTCGACTCGGAAGTCTGCCCGGTAAACATGACAAACTACGCTTTTGTTAACAACGCAGTATCCAGTACCTTTTCAAATTCAAGCTCCATTATTAATTCAAGCTACGTTATCAATTCAAGTTCCATTATTAATTCAAGCTCCATTATTAATTCAAGTTCCATTATTAATTCAAGTTCCATTATTAATTCAAGTTACAGTATGGATTCGAGTATCAGCAAGGTACCCACTTCATCTGTGGGTAAAGCCATAGTCGATACTGGTTTCGGTATTATAATCACACTGGCTCTATTACTGATTCTATAATCTGCATCGAGACAAGACTTAGTCTCATCCTTCTGGTCGTTCTGTCAGACTTACAGGCTAAATCGTTAAGCCAGCCGAAGTAACTTTCATAATGAAAGGCCGATACTGGGTCTGACCCGATGGAGCACCTCTACAACAGCCAATGGTCAGGTGATAGCCAGAGAGTTCAACGATATTCTGATCCAGAGGCATCTTCCAGAAGAACATTTCCGAACCCTAGCCATCCATGAATTAACCCATGCCTGGTTCTTCTACAACAACTATCGCGACCTGCCACTGGGGGTTGAAGAAGGCATGTGTGTCATGATGGAGTAAGTACCTGGCCAGTTGGTTTCGCATATTCTGGCGAGTGGATTTTTTCGTCCTTCAAGGCGCAACGACGGGCGCGTAGCCATAGCTACGCAACCAGAGCTGGAACGCAGAAGGATGGAAAAAGCCGCCGTCCAGAATATGCGAAACCAACTGGTTAGGTACTTATATCTGGTTGAAAAATCAGGATACAAAAGACGCAGAATTCCGCAGAGCAGCAATAGAAAACAGTGACGATCCTGTTTACGGCCTCGGCTACAAGAAGGCCAGGGCTTCCCTGAAATTAATGCCCTTGAAAACCCTGCTGCAATTTATCAAGGAACGGAAAGAGTTCCCAAGCCGCTGGGCTGCTTTCTTTTACCACTAAGTTAGTGGCCAACGCCTCTTGAACTCATCATAAGCCTGGAAAATAGATAATCAACTGACATGCTCCGGCATCGAAGCCCCATATATTTTGCCATGGGTGAAAGATTAGATTCTTAAAAAAGAGAATGGAGGCGAGTACCGGAGTCGAACCGGTCTAAATGGAGTTGCAGTCCACTGCATAACCGCTTTGCTAACTCGCCGTAATGGATCGATTTTCAGATAAAAGTCTTTAAAACCAACAACTTCCAAAATGTTGAAGTATTTTATGAGAGAACACGCCAAATGACAATGCTTTTTTAAGGCAATATTTGAACCCGACATATCGGGCGCAGAAGCAGGCTGTCAGGCAGAGGTGGGATCTGCCTGGTCCAGATCCCCTGCATCGAGCGAAATGGTATGGCGGCTATCAAGGCAATCACTGCTGCTCGTCTGGCTATGCCTGTTGACGGTACTCACGCGGTATCACTCGATAGCTGCATCGAAACCATATATCGCACCGGTCTTGATCTGCGGGCCAAATATCTTGAAACCCCAATGAGAGGTTCGGCTATATACGCCAGGAAAGTGAAAGAATATAACGCGATTGTCGCTTGACTCTTTAGGCTGCAGCCTTCTGCGACTTACATCATTCTGAAGTTCAGATCAAACAATATCCAGATGGTCCCACCCACCATAATGAAAATCAGAACTCCGGCAAAAAACAGCGCTGTCAGATAGTCTCTGCCCGTACGCCTGAGGGTGATGTTTAAAAAAAAACGCAAGTGAACCAGCACCTGAATCAAGGCACACAGTGCAATAATGGCAAACAGTATTTTGGCCGGGAAAGCTGAGGACCAGACGACCCAGAAAGGGATGACCGTCAGAACGATCGCCAGAACGAACCCTGCTAGATAGTCCTTCAGGCTATGTTCATGTGCTTGCACGGCTACCTCCTATATGAACACCGGTAGGTAAACGACAGAAAAGATCCCTATCCAGACAATATCCAGAAAATGCCAGAATAAACCGAGGCGATACAACCTGGAGCAGACCTGGGGCGTCAACCCTTTCATAAAAACCTGCGACACCATCATCAGGATGCCAAGCATGCCAATGCTCACATGGATGCCATGGGTAGCAACCAGTGTAAAAAAAGACGACAAGTAACCACTGATTTGAGGCCCACCCCCCTCTCCGATCATTTCTGCAAATTCGGCGATTTCCAGAGAAACAAAAGTGACACCAAAAACGAGGGTAATGATTAACCAAAGCATTACAGTCGGTCGTTTTTTATGCATAGCTGCCAACCAGGCAAAACCAAATGTGACACTGGAGATCAACAGGCAGGCGGTTTCAAGAAAGACATGTTTGAGATCGAAAAGTTCAATGGGCTCAGGTCCGTTGGCAGTATTTCTGAACATACTGACATAGGTTGCAAAAAGCAGCGCGAAGATAACCGCATCCGTCATCAGATAGAGCCAGAAACCGAATTCCCGGTTATCAAGGTACTCTTCAAGATGTTCAGCCATGGCTTGTTGGAGCGCATTCTGATTCATACAGGCCCTCCTCTGGGTGAGAGACTTTCAGCAGACATTAACTGAGCCTTTCGTTTGCTCTCAATGGCCATGACAGCTTCTGATGTAAAGATCTCCTCTTCATGATCATTAGAACTTCTAACGATCAATACTGTTACCGCACCGACCATGGCGAGGATGGCCAACCACCATAAATACCAGACGAAAGCAAACCCTACTAAAAATCCAAACAAACCAATATAAACGCCAGCTCCGGTATTAGCGGGCATTATGATGGCGCTGTATTGATCAGGAAAATAATAGGCTTCCCCTTTTTTTTTCATTTCCCAGAAGGCATCGACAGAGTTGACTTTGGGTATCACAGCAAAGTTATAGGGTGCTGCCGGTGAGGAGGTGGCCCACTCAAGAGTTCTGCCATTCCATGGATCACCGGTTAGATCCCGATGTTGATTACGGTCTCTGACACTAACGTAAAACTGCATAAAGACACTGTAAATGCCAACCAGTACAAAACATGCACCTGCAAAAGCCACCAGCAGAAAAGGTTGCCAATCAGGCTGGGTGTATTGTTCAAGCCTCCTTGTCATACCCAGAAGCCCAAGGGCGTAGAGTGGCATAAAGGCGAGATAGAAACCGATCAACCAGCAGGAAAACACCATCTTGCCCCAGAACTCATTTAGTCTGAAGCCAAAGACCTTGGGGAACCAGAACTGAGTGCCTGCAAAGTAACCAAACAAGGCGCCGGGTATCAGCATGTTATGAAAGTGCGCTACTAAAAAGGTGGTGTTATGCATCTGGTAGTCTACCGGAGGAATTGCCAGCAAGACTCCGGTAATACCCCCTATTACAAAGGTAATAATAAAACCGATGGTAAACAGCATAGCGGGATGAAAAACAATCCGCCCCCTGATCATAGTAAAGAGCCAGTCAAATATTTTAACGCCTGTGGGAACAGCAATAATCATTGTGGCAATACCGAATATGGCGTTAACGTTTGGACTGGAGCCCATAGTAAAGAAATGATGCAACCATACTGTAAACGACAAAAGTCCTATAGCCATGGTGGCGTAGACTAACGAATGATAACCAAACAGCCTTTTCCCGGAAAACACAGCGGTTACTTCAGAGAATACACCGAAAGCAGGCAGAATCAGAATGTAGACTTCAGGGTGTCCCCAGATCCAGATCAGGTTGGCAAAGTTCATCATATTGCCACCCAGCTCATTGGTAAAAAAGTGCATCCCCACTGTCCGGTCCAGCCCCAGCAGAGCCGCCACTACGGTCAGGGCAGGAAAAGCAAACGCCATCAGAATACTGGTGCAGAGTGTGGTCCAGACAAACAATGGCATCTGCATCAATTTCATGCCAGGAGCCCGGCATCTTAAAATGGTCGTTATAAAGTTAATTCCGGTCATCGTACTGCCCACACCACTGACAAGCAGTGCCCAAATCCAGTAATCGACACCAACTCCCGGACTGAAACCAATACCTGAATAAGGTGGATACCCGGTCCAGCCCGCTGTCGAGAACTTGCCCAGAACCAGGGAAATTCCCACCAACCCGGCACCTGCAGCAGTCAGCCATAAACTGACCGAATTCATGAAGGGAAAAGCCACATCTCTGGCGCCAATCTGCTGGGGAACAACGATATTGATCAGGCCAGTAAGAAACGGCATGGCCATAAAAAAGATCATGATAGTGCCATGGGTAGTAAAAATTTGCTCAAAATGCTCTGGCGGCAAATACCCATCATTGTTGAGAGCAATCGCTTGCTGGGTTCGCATCATGACGGCTTCAATAACCCCACGGACAAGCATGACCAGTGCCAGCAAGATATACATGACCCCGATTCGCTTATGATCGACACTGGTCAGCCATTCTTCCCACAAATATCGCCACTTGCCTGCCCAGGTCACGGCCAGAGCCGTCAAAAGCACAGCCATCACGGTAACAAGAGCGCCTCCCATAGCAACCGAGCTATAGAACGGCAGTGCATCAATGGTCAATCTGCCTAACATGGCTTACTCCAGACTTCCGGTTTTTTGCAGGGGTAAGGCACCGCTTGCTCCGGTGTATTTAGCAATGATTCGACTGAACAGCTCCGGTTCAACCCAGGAGTAGTACTCTACCGGGTACTTTGTTTCCGGCCTGAGGAGCTTCTGATAACTCATTGAGTCCAGTCGTTTGTTTGCTTTTTTGACGTTATCGAGCCATTGTGTAAAGTCACTTTCAGAGAGTGATTGAACGTCAAACACCATATGAGGAAAGCCCCGGCCACTGAACTGGGTATTTCTTCCAGTAAAACGACCTGGCTCGAAGGCTTTGAGGTTCAGATGAGTGGTCATCCCGGCCATGGCATAAATTTGGCCACCCAGCGCAGGGATAATGAAGGATGTCATGACCGTGTCTGAAGTAATTTCAATATTAACGGGTCTGTCACTGGGAAAAGCCAGTTCATTGACTACCGCTACCTGCTGGTCCGGGTAGATAAATAGCCACTTCCAGTTCTGAGCCACTGCCTGAACCCTGAACGTTTTCTCATCACTGACCAGAGGTTTGTAGGGGTCGAGTTGGTAGGTGTAAATAACAACAAGAACACCGATCACAACGATAATGACCAGTGGACCGGCCCAGATAAACAGTTCAACGAAAATGGATTTGTGCCAGTCTGGCCGATAGGCCCCTTTGCCATTGGCTCGATAACGCCAGCATGACCAGAAAGTGATCAGGTAAACGGGCAGCAAAGTAAAAAGCATGATGGCTGTCGCGAGGAATAACAGATTCCGCTCGGTTTCAGCAACCGGACCTTTTGGATAAAGAATGGGAGATGACTGCATGCTGCAGCCAGAAATGAGAAGAATCGCTAACAGGACAGTCAGCCATTTTGACAAAAATACGGTACGGACGGACTTCATGAAAGAATGCCACTGTCACAGGGAACTGGTGAGAAAAACCCGTTTCAGCCTTAATACAGCGTAGATCAAAACTGGAAACAATGAACTGAACTGGCAGTAATTTTGTCAAGTTAGCCCTAAGTCTAATCGATCAAGGTCGTATACTGCTCAAGGAGTCCTCTCCACTATTCTGAGTGCGAACATTGTAATGACTAAACGAATGGAGGGACCAAAGGTACGAGGGAGGTGTCGCTTATGAATCAACCGACCGAATGATAACGAACCGGTTATCTAACTTACGAAACAGGACCAAAACAGCATTAAAAAACTCTACAATCAAACAGGGATTAAAACGAACAGGGAGGTATCGTTTATGAAAGTAGAAGGACAACAACTATCTGGAAGACCGTATCAGTCTGAGACTGACAACCTTCCGCAAACCGCCAGTGGTCGTACCTATAATCGGGACGTTCAATCCAGATCCAGTCTGGACAGCCTGCTTTATATACTGGCGGAGTTTCTTGAAGACATGGCTCTGGAGTTTAAGCCTATCAGCAACTATCTGTGTCAGGTGTTAACACTTGAGAACTTTATAAAAGCCGCCAATAAACTCAGACATGAGGCAGAACAGGCCAGTATTGATGTCAAAATGAACAATACGGACTCAAAATTCAAGCGCCTTGAATTGAAAGCTAGAAAAGAGATGAACGAGTTCAGGCACGATGTCAAAAACCGATGGTCAGAATTGAGGCATGACTTTAAGGCAGGGTGGAAAAAACTGGACAAGTGACAGTTGAGAGCTGGAACTTAGATTAAGCTCCAGCTCCAATATTTGTTAGCCTGCCATTTCTAACAGGAGTTTGTTCAAACGCTGAACGTAGCTGGCAGGATCATCCAGCTGGCCACCTGCAGCCAGCTTGGCCTGATCAAAGACCACACGACACAGATCAGCAAAACGATCTTCATCTGCTTCCTGGTCCAAACGGTTAATCAGAGGGTGCTCAGGATTGATCTCAAAGATAGGCTTGGATTCAGGCATGGCCTGACCCGCAGCTTCCATGATCTTACGCATTTGGGCGCCCATATCCTGTTCACCTACGACCAAACAGGCGGGTGAATCCGTCAGACGGTGCGTTACACGGACTTCTTCAACCTGGTCCAACAGGGCATCCTTGATGCGCTTGAGCAGATCTTCTTTCTCCTTGGCACTTTCTTCCAGGGCTTTCTTGTCGCCTTCATCGTCCAGTTGACCCAGATCCAGATCACCACGTGCGATGTCTGCAAACTGTTTGCCATCGAATTCGTTCAGATGCGACATCAGCCACTCATCGACACGGTCGCTCAGCAGAAGAACTTCGATTCCCTTCTTCCTGAACACTTCCAGGTGAGGACTGTTGGCCGCCGCATTGTGGGTTTCTGCAGTGATGTAGTAGATCTTGTCCTGACCTTCCTTGATTCTGGAAACATAGCCTTCCAGAGATTGGTCCTGGTCACTACCCTTGCTCTCGGTAGAAGCAAAACGCAGGAGTTTGGCAACTTTCTCACGGTTTGCGAAGTCCTCAGCAGGGCCTTCTTTTAATACCTGACCAAACTCTTTCCAGAACTCTGCATACTGCTCTTCTTCCTTCTTGGCCATTTTTTCCAGCATGTCCAAAACACGCTTGGTCAATGCGGCTTTCATGCTGTCGACAGCAGGGTCTTTCTGAAGGATTTCACGCGATACGTTCAAGGAGAGATCGTTAGAATCCACCACACCCTTAATGAAACGCAGGTACATGGGCAGGAATTCATCGGCCTGATCCATGATGAATACGCGCTGAACGTAGAGCTTCAGGCCTTTCTGCATATCACGATTATAAAGATCGAAGGGAGCTTTGGCAGGAATGAACAACAGGCTGTTGTATTCCAGCTTGCCTTCAACACGGTTATGACTCCACTTTATAGGGTCAGCAAAGTCATGACTGATGTGTTTGTAGAACTCTTTGTACTCTTCATCAGTAATATCAGAACGGGAGCGAGTCCACAGGGCCTTTGCGGTATTAACCGTTTCCCACTCAGGCGCCTTGTCTTCCTCCTTTTCCTCTTCTTCTGAAGGCATCTCTTGCTTGACCATCAGAATTGGCATGGAGATATGGTCAGAATACTTGCGAACAATGTTGCGCAGACGCCAGCCGTCAGCAAACTCTTCGGCATCGTCCTTCAGGTGCAGGATGATGGAGGTGCCACGTTTTTCTTTGCTGATCCCTTCAACGGTGAATTCACCGGAGCCGTCGGATACCCAACGGACGGCTTGCTCAGCCGGTGCATCCGCCTTGCGGGTTTCAACGGTGACCTTATCAGCGACAATAAAGGCAGAGTAAAAACCGACGCCGAACTGACCAATCAGCTGAGAGTCTTTCTTCTGGTCACCGGTCAGCTGTTGCAGGAAGTCAGCGGTGCCGGACTTGGCAATGGTACCCAGGTGAGCAATAACATCCTCACGGTTCATACCAATGCCGTTATCAGCGACGGTAACGGTTTTTGCTTCCTTGTCAAAATCAACACGAATATCCAGATTGGGATCACTTTCCAGCAAACCATCATTATGCAACGCTTCAAAGCGCAGTTTGTCAGCAGCATCTGAAGCGTTAGAGATCAACTCCCGCAGAAAGATTTCGCGATTGGAGTACAGGGAGTGGATCATGAGGTGAAGAAGTTGCTTGACCTCGGTTTGGAAACCCAGTGTTTCTTTTTTGGCTTCTGCAGTCATTTGGCCCTCTACATTGTTTTCTGCCAGTGGCCGTCGTTCAGAACCTTCTCATGAGCGATCAGCCTGATCATAAATTGCTTTGAAACTAATGTGGGGACAGGCTTTTTGATTTCAAGGCAGAATTCGAGAATTTTATGAATATTCTTTTGCCTGCTACTCCTTAGCAGTATCAGAGAGCGTATCAAGCACTTTGGAATGAAACTCCCGACGGTACAGAATAACCACCACCATGACCGTGCTGATGATAAAAAGTGACGGATGAATAAACCAGGACAATGTGGCCAGAGAAAAATAATAGGCCCGCAGGCCGTAGTTAAAGTGGTTGGCGGCCAGCGTCATGATAAAGCCCACCTTGTCCGCAAATACTTTCTGTTCCGTTTTATTACCACTGATATCCTGCATCAGAGGGGCACTCCCCATAAGAACACAGGTAAAGTTATAGAGTCTGAGACTCCAGGTAAACTCAAAAAAGGTATACACAAATATAACCAGCATGACCAAAACCTTCAGTTCCCAGAGTTCACGGGTATTGGTCGTCACAAAAGGCATAGCCGACAGAACGCCGACCGCTTCTTCTGATGCTGCAATTCCGGTGATCAGGCCCGCCATAACCAGAATACTGGTGGAAGCAAAGAAACTGACAGATGCCCGAAGGCTGGCGAGCAGACTGGCATCGGCTATCCGGTTATCCCTGCCAAGCAGCCGATACATCCAGTCTCGTCTGTAGAGTGCCAGAACGCTGGCCAGACATGCCGTTGCCTGCCCCCTTCGATAGGCAAAAATGGTATAGCCTACCCACAGTAAAATCAGTGACAGGAGTGCCAGCCAGTCAAACCAGGAGGCAACCCCAGATAGATTGACCATAGTCCGTCCTCTTGGGTTATTGTTGTCATTCGATAAAGCAGTATCTTCTATCTACCCCGATAGCCATGACTGCGAAGGCAATACCTGCCTCATGCCGGGAAAAGATCAAATTGCCGGAAACATATGCTAAAGTGGCCTCAAGTTAAGACTCTGGATTGCTTCAGGCGTAATATTCACGGGTTAACACCTGCATCAATATAGACTATTGTTTCAGTTTTTATCGGCCGACATCCCGGGATCAACCACCTGATTTTTTCTTATCGGCTATTTTCCTCCAGCTCTGGCTTAGCCCGGTGCCATCGTCAACAGGAGAAAGGATGACAAGTTCGCAATTTATTCTAGGCTGGACAATCTACCTGGCAGGTGCAATGGGTTGTCTGGTGTCGCTTATTATGATTACCGGAAGACTGCCTGCGCGCTTGAAGTGGGTACTGCATTTTACAGCTGCTGCACTGCTTTGCACACCCTGGTGGATAACCAGAGGCTCTGATCTGTTGTCTCCCGCGCTGTTTACAATGATATACGATGGCATGACCCACGGTTTTGAAGCCATGTCCAGAACAGGAATGATCATTGTGTTCGCCGCTGGATTAGCGGCCCTGATTGCCTTTGTCCTGCCCGTAAAGAAGTCAAACACAGACAAGAAAAAAACTGAGCGAGCTCCGAAACCCTCTGGTAGTGAGATACGATCCAAAAGGCAGGAACCCACCTGCTGACAGTTTTGTGAACCAACGGAACAAACAATGCCAAGAAACAATACTAACGGACAGTTGAGATGTGTGAACTGCTGGGCATGAGCGCCAACACACCGACCGACATTTGCTTCAGCTTCAGTGGTTTGATGCAGAGAGGCGGACGCACCGGTCCCCACAGTGATGGCTGGGGTATCGTCTTTTATGAAGGGGCGGGAGTACGTGAGTTTCGCGACCCCCATCCGAGCTGTGAGTCAGAAATCGCCAAACTGGTCAGGAATTATCCGATCAAGAGCGATATTGTGATCAGCCATATCCGTCAGGCGAATGCCGGACGGGTTTCTCTGGAAAACACCCACCCTTTTACCCGGGAGTTCTGGGGACGAAACTGGACCTTTGCCCATAATGGCCAGCTTAAAGGGATCAAGAAAAAACCGCTTTGCTATTACCGTCCGGTGGGCACCACTGACAGC
This sequence comes from Endozoicomonas sp. ALC020, assembly GCF_049275935.1. NCBI lineage: Bacteria > Pseudomonadati > Pseudomonadota > Gammaproteobacteria > Oceanospirillales > Endozoicomonadaceae > Endozoicomonas > Endozoicomonas sp. ALC020. The sequence goes on along the minus strand of NZ_CP184830.1, from coordinate 5,489,274 downwards.
GAATATGCTTTCTGCTGGTTAATGAGCCAGCTCAGGGAACGCTTTCCTAAACCCCCTGCACGGGCTGCAACCCTGCACCGCTACATCCATAAGCTGGCTTTGGAATTAAGAAAGCTGGGGGTGTTCAATATGTTATTAACGGATTCAAAACATCTTTATTGCTTCTGCTCGACCAAATTAAGCTGGATTACCCGAAAAGCACCTTTTGAAAAAGCGACTCTGAAGGATGATTCATTGAGTGTTGATTTTAAGCAGGTGACAACTAAAAACGATATTGTCACTGTAGTCGCCACCGAACCTCTGACCACCAATGAGAGCTGGAACATTATGAAGTCCGGAGAATTTATTGCATTCCGGGAAGGCCAGGTTCACTACCGTCATGAGTGAATAATGAATCGGGATGCCTTATTACTCCTTAATATCGCTCCAGCGAATTTCTCCGGAGCGAATTCTCTGTGCCGACATGTAGTAAACCAGTTGACCTGCTTTTACTCGCTGATCACCATTGGGGTTGAGAACCAGATCATCACCGGTGGCCGTCTCAGCGACTCCCAGAACAATAGCTTCATGCTGTTTTTTCATAAATTCCAGCAATCGATTGAACCTTACTCCCTCAAAATCTTCAGGGACTTTAACGCTGTATTGTGTGGGGCCAATCAACGTTGACAGAAGCTGCCCCTGGATTCGAGAAGAACCAGGGTCCTGAGCCGATCGCACCAGCATCTCCATGGAAATACTGGTATGACACTCCACTTGCGGACAATGGGACTTGAGCAGTTTGACCATATGTTCATGCTCAAACCAGGCCACAATATGAGCGGTTTTCGTCATTGCTGTTACGGTCAGGCAACTGGTCAGTGTTTTGTCATCGTTGGAGCGGTAAATGATGACCCGGTCGGCAGAAGTCACTCCGGCCCTGCTAAGCAGTTCATAATCACTCAGACTCTTGCCCTGAATAAACAAAACCTGATCAGGAAAAGGGTTGTCCATCTCTTCTGTGGCACAGAGCACTACCTTACGATCTTCTCTGCGGATATCACCGAAAATCAGTTCTATCATTCTGGCTGTCCTTTCAGGATGCCAGCCCAAAATCACTATATGCCCGGCCAATGCTGAATAATCGCCTTTCCCCTTCATGCCTTTTCTCCATAACTCGACAAAAAATGAAGACAGTTTGCCGAGAAAGCCGGCAAAAATCACCAAACCGCCCGGCATTACCAAAAGTGAAGCAGTCATTTTTCCGCCCGCTGTTTCTGGGGTGAAATCGCCATAACCCACCGTGGTTGCCGTGGCCACAAAATAATAAAACCAGATCTCCGGAGAAGTCAGTTCCTGTTCTCCGGACAGCCACATTAACAACCAGCTGCCAAAAAACAACAGCAGCAAAACAACAAGCAGTGCCAGCCAACTCAACTTCATCAGATTCTGAGTGATAAAGTGCAGGCTTGTTTTTATCGGCCCCACAGTTTGTTCTCCATGGTCAGTTATGTCTGTCAATCAGAAGTATCATCCCATCTGCACCAGTGACGATGACTGAGCAGCCTTTCTCAAGGTCTCCGGGCGCTTTGACGGACCAGAGGGTATCACCAACCCTGATCTTTCCCTGCCCACCGGGCAGGTCATTTTCCAGAACCAGCACCCGGCCGATCAATTGAGCAGAACGCTGATTTAACTGAGGGTAATCACTTTTTTCATTCACCCGACGGAAAAATTTCCAGTAAGCCACCGTAAAGATCAGGCTGCTCAATGCAAACCACACCAGTTGCCAGGCCCAACTGGTTTCAGGCAGCAGCCAGACCAACGCTGCCAGTAGGAGAGCCGCTGCAGCACTGCCAAGAAGGAAGCCTCCTGCCCCAAGAGCTTCCAGACCCAGGCACAGGAACGCAACAATCAACCAATGCCAGGGTTGCAAAGTATTGAGAAAGTCCATTGATATACCAGATCCTGTCAGGGTGTTTTCTTCAAGCCATCGAAGAGTTCTTTAATACCCGCCAGCGAGCCAATCACATTGCCTGCTTCCAGTGGCATCATGATGGTCTTGCTGTTTTCCGCCGCCGCAACAGATTGCAAGGCATCCACGTATTTTTGCGCAACAAAATAATTGATAGCCCGGGCATCTCCATTAGCAATAGCCTGGGAAACGACTTCAGTCGCCCGCGCTTCTGCTTCTGCCAGCCTTTCCCTGGCCTCAGCTTCTCTCTTGGCTGCTTCCAGCTCACCCTCTGCCTGTAGAATTTGAGCCTGTTTTTCACCTTCTGCTACTTTGATAGCCGCTTCCCGGCTACCCTCTGCTTCAAGTATCTGAGCCCTTTTCTCCCGCTCCGCTTTCATTTGACGGGCCATGGACTCCACCAGATCATTAGGAGGAGCTATGTCCCGAATCTCGATGCGAGTCACTTTCACTCCCCATGGACTGGTAGCTTCATCCACTTTGAGGAGCAGCATGTTGTTAATACGGTCACGGTTGGACAACATCTCATCCAGCTCCATGGAACCGAGAACCGCACGAATGTTTGTCATCACCAGATTCTGCATAGCCCGATAGAGTTCATTGACTTCATAGGACGCACGAACAGCATCCTGAACCTGGTAAAAACAAACGGCATCTGTCGTTACTTGGGCATTATCGGAGGAGATAATTTCTTGTGAAGGTATATCAAGAACCTGCTCCATCATATTGATTTTTTTACCAATCCTGTCAACAACAGGCACTATGACATGCAGGCCGGGAGACAGTGTTCGGGTGTACTTACCAAAACGTTCTACGGTGAAATGAAAGCCCTGTGGAACCATTCTGACACCAGTACCTATCAGCACAGCGATCAGGACTACCAATGCAATGGCTGTAATCTCAAAACCCATTTAGTCACTCCTTAGCCTGAAAAGTAGAATCAATTCAGCGGACAGTCTGACAGAAAAAATCAACAATGTCCTAAATCTGTCGTAGCCTCTGTAAAAGTCACAGAGATCATGGAAAGATAGTCATCGTTGATCGGACAAAATATCAAATAAGTATTCACAGCAGCTACAAACCTCGTTAGAGTGCTGACAGAACTCTAACGCCAACAAATCCGATTGTGATCATGAAATTCGATTCTACCGACAATTATATTGCAACCAGCGAACTGAAAACTGCTGTGAACGCGGCCATTGCCTTGCAACGCCCTCTTCTGATCAAGGGCGAACCCGGAACCGGAAAAACCATGCTTGCAGAAGAAGTAGCAGAATCCCTGGGCAAACGACTTTTGCAGTGGAACATCAAATCCACCACCAAGGCCCAACAGGGATTGTATGAGTACGATGCTGTTTCAAGATTGCGCGACTCTCAGCTGGGCGATGAAAAAGTACACGATATCGGCAATTACATCGTCAAAGGTAAATTGTGGGAAGCCTTTGAAGCCGATGAACAGGTGGTTCTGCTGATTGATGAAATCGACAAGGCTGATATCGAGTTCCCCAACGATTTGCTTCAGGAACTGGATAAGATGGAATTCTTTGTTTACGAGACTCGGAAAATGGTTAAGGCCCGACAGCGGCCCATCGTGATCATCACCAGTAACAATGAAAAAGAACTGCCCGATGCCTTTCTCAGACGCTGTTTCTTCCACTACATCCGTTTCCCTGATCCGGCGACCATGAAGCAGATTGTCGATGTTCACTTTCCCACCCTGAAGCAGGGGCTGGTTTCCGAAGCTTTGCAGATGTTCTTTGAATTAAGGGATATCCCCGGCCTGAAGAAAAAGCCTTCTACCTCTGAGCTGATAGACTGGCTCAAGCCATTGAACTCTGACGACATACCAGTCGATGTGCTAAGAAACAGCGATGCTCGCAGTGCTATACCGCCACTCTACGGAGCCCTGGTTAAAAACGAACAGGATATTCATTTACTGGAACGGCTCGCCTTCATGACTCGTCGATAAGGTGAACCGATGCTGACTAACTTTTTCGATACGGTTCGCGCCTTTGGTGTCCCGGCCAGTACCCGGGAGTACCTTGACTTGCTCAGGGCTATGCAGGCTCATGTAGTCTTCGCGGATAACGAAGCATTTTATCAACTATCCAGAGCCATACTGGTCAAGGATGAACGTCACTACGACCGCTTCGATAAAGCCTGCAAAGCTTTTTTTGACGGCATTGAGAGCGTTGAAGATCTGCTTGAAGCCACTATACCGGAAGATTGGCTCAGAAAAGAATTCATCAATCAGCTCAGCGAAGAAGAGCGGGAAAAGCTCAAGGCACTCGGCAGCCTTGAAGAATTGATGGAGACACTGAAGCAGCGTCTGCAGGAGCAAAAAGAACGTCATGCCGGGGGGAATAAATGGCTTGGCACTGGCGGCACATCCCCTTTTGGTGCCTATGGTAACAATCCAATGGGGGTTCGTATTGGCCAACACGAGAGCAGAAACCGGAGCGCCACCAAAGTCTGGGATAAACGGGAATTCCAGAACCTGGATGACAATGAAAGACTGGGCAGTCGCAATATGAAAATGGCCCTGCGCAGACTCAGAAAATTCGCACGACAGGGGGTTCCGGATCAGCTGGATCTCGATGACACCATTCGATCCACAGCCAATAAAGGGTTGCTGGACATAAAAATGGTTCCGCAAAGGCGTAATTCAGCGAAAGTACTGCTTTTTATGGATATCGGTGGCTCCATGGATGCTCACGTCAAAGACTGTGAAGCACTCTTTTCCTGTGCACGCTCTGAATTCAAGCATATGGAGTTTTTCTACTTCCATAACTATCTCTATGAATGGGTCTGGAAAAACAACGTCCGACGACAAAGTGAAAAAACCGAAACCTGGGACATCGTTCATCGCTTTGGTAAAGACTACAAAGTGATTTTTGTTGGAGATGCCCAGATGTCACCTTATGAAATCACCTCACCGGGCGGAAGCGTTGAACACTGGAATGAAGAACCGGGGCACACCTGGATGCAGCGTGTTCTGGATCATTTTGATAATGCTATCTGGTTGAACCCCATCAATAAAGACAGCTGGTTTTTCACCCATTCTACAAAGATCATCCATGAACAGCTGGAGGGCAGAATGTTCCCTCTGACGGTGAAGGGTCTGGAAGAGGGTATGAAAGAGTTGTCTACTAAAAGCTGAGTTATGAAAACAGTCAAGGTTATAGAAGATTATCAGGCCTGCTACCCGGACCCAGTGACTTTCAGTGAAGGTGACAGTCTGATATTAGGTAAAAGTGATGATGAGTTTCCCGGATGGATCTGGGTCACAACTGGATCGGGCAAAGAAGGCTGGACTCCCCTGCCTCTGATAAGACGTTTGAACCAGAAACACGGGATTGCATTAGAGGACTTTAGCGCCAGGAAACTCAGTGTGAAAGCGGGTGAAAATTTGAGAATCATGCGTGAGATTAACGCTTGGGCCTGGGTAGAAAACCAACAGAAACAGACGGGCTGGGTGCCTATATCCAAATTCGCTGAATACCGTCATGAAAGTGATTAATAATGTCACTTTCAACCACTGAAAACAGTCAATGTCCCCTGTGCAGTGCCTTATCCAGAGACTTTGCCAGCGATAAAAGAAGAGATTATTTCAGATGTTCTGATTGCTCACTGGTTTTTGCTGATAAAAAAAGCTGGCCAACGCCTGAGCTGGAACGCTCAGAATATGAGCTTCATACAAACAATGCCTTTGAGCCGGGATATCGAAAATTTCTTTCAAGGGTGACAGAGCCGTTGAAAGGCAGGATATCTTTGGATGCACAGGGACTGGACTTTGGCTGCGGGCCTGGCCCCACACTTTCTTTGATGATGGCTGAAGCTGGTTGGCCTATGGCTCTGTATGACCCCTTTTTCCATTCGGATCAAAGCGCTCTGGAAAAAACGTACGATTTTATCACAGTCACTGAAGTCATAGAACACATTCATCAACCGGATGTATGGTTGCCGAAACTCTGGAGTATGATCAGACCCGGCGGGACACTGGCATTCATGACCAAAATGGTGATAGATCAGGAAGCCTTTTGCAGATGGCATTACAAGAATGATCCTACCCATGTCTGTTTTTACTCAATAGAAACCTTTCAGCACCTTGCTGAACAATGGCAGGCAGTGCTCAGTTTTGAAGCCCGGGATGTTATATTTTTCTATAAATTAATGCATTAAACAGTGGGATTACTATAAAGCAATCAAAAAAAATCTCGGAACTGCGTAAGAAGTATTTGGGATTATCTTGCAAGTTGGTAAGTACGAAAGGCTCATTATTTCAGTATGCCAGGCACGGGTGAGCGAGGATGGAAAGAGTGTCTAAAAAAACGATCCCTTGACTGCAGGCGAACACAAAAATAGTAAAATCGTCTATCGCAGCCCGCCAAAGTTCTACTTGTTCTTATGAGCCTTATCAGCGTGACTCCGTTGAGCAACGACCTTGGCAAAGCGCAGAGAAATCCTTTTGCATTTACAACACCGACCGACCTCTTCCTGTTGAAGTTCATTTAGATAGGTATTAATGAAATCCTCATTCATTGTTTTTTAGAATACCCTCAAGGACTTTCATGGCTGATAGTCATCAAATAACTACTCTGTAGCCCTACATTAACCCTGAGGGTGTTTCATGACAACTGACGGCTTCGTTGTTGTTTGATTGTATTGAAGCAGACCAACATTCTGTTGCAAATTCGATCACCACCCTGGCAAGTTTTTATTCTTGCTTGATCGCTACCAGGTATGCCTTAGATAAAAATTTTCTCTGACGGTTATAAAACACACCCATGTTCTGGTTCAATCAGCCAACGCAGAGATAATCATAGCTGGATATCGTCCGACACCTGTTTGACCTGCAATAGCTCGAACAATCGATCCGTTTCCTGAGTGAGATGACGATCTCTGGCCATGACTCCTGACCCTTGTTCAGACTCATGAGTCCCCCAGGCAACCGTTACCTTGCCCCATTCAATAATCATTCTTGGGTGATGTACGTAGGACTCCGCCAGTCCCGCCACCGCATTAAGAAAACATAGAGACTTCGAATACTTTTTGAAGGTATAGGACTTCTCAAGGTGATCAACGCCTTCATACTGACACAACGACCAGTTACTCATATATTATCCTCCTGGTGGCTTATTACCCTACCTGACAGGCACGGCAAGAAAGCACTCTGATGGTACAGACAGAGTTTATACAGACCCCACGAAAGGATAAATGAATTTTGGGCTTTGATCGAACCTCCTTTACCAGGAAATGGCAACTGGATGAATAAACGTGCTAATCAGCAAGGGCTATACAGTATATATCTTTTCAAGACATAACTGCCTGATGGCTTGAGCCTCATATCCATACGCTGCACAGCCTGCTGCACACTACAAGAGCCTTTTACAAGCTCTCTTCGCTTTCTTCCTGATCAACCTTTTCAGCCTGAAGTTGCTCCAGCTCCTGCTTACTGGCATTGAGCTGCTGAGTGAGCTGCTTCTGCTTGGTTTTCAGTGTCCCGTTCTCTGTCGTCAGAGTCCGGTTCTGCTCCTGCAGACGTTTGATCTGTTTCTTCATACGATCAGGATTGCTGGCTCGCAGCGTTTTCAGCTCGTTATCAGCGCTCTTGACCTGCTTGTTCAGCTTTTCAGCCTTCTGCTCAGCCGCATCAAGCCGTGACTTCAGCTGAGTCACTTCTTTATCGTGCTGATCAGTGATATCAAGGAGAGCTTGCAGGCGCTGTTGCTCAATAACGTCCAGTTCTTCATTTTTAAAGAAACGGCCTCCCGCGCTCAGGGTACCCATATTAATTACCTACCTCCGAAAAGAGTTTGAAGTGATGACAACAGGAAGCTGCCCTTGCCAGCGCAGGGCATCCACACATGTATGGGGGATATTTGATAATGAGATCAATTGTTCTTCATTCAATGGCTGGCAAAAGCAGACTGACTTTAGACGGAGGCAAGTTTATTACACTTACTTCCCCTAGGAAAGCGCAATTTACACAATTTTTTGCAATGCTGCCAGTTTATTTGCTCATTCTGACAGCATTATTGGTCAATCAGGCTTCTGGTATGGCCTCCAGTGTTTTAATCAGGTAGTTCCAGAAATTTCCAACCGCCGGAATATGGACCTTTTCATCCGGTGAATGGGGGAACCGAACACAAACATCGACACCACCAGCACAGCCAACATAGAGCTCTCCTTCATCTTCAGAGTCCATGTTCAGCATGATCTCACCCTTCAGCAAACCAGGCTTAAGACCGTGAGCTCCGGTCATCCCACTCTCTTCATCAATGGTAAACAGAGCTTCAACAGGACCATGGGGAATATCCGTCGACTCAAGCACCGCCATAGCCGCTGCAACACCAATACCATTATCGGCTCCCAGAGTGGTTCCTTCCGCAGTAACCCAATCGCCATCAACGTACGCCCTGATAGGATCTTTAGTAAAATCATGTTCTGTATCTGCGTTTTTTTGAGGCACCATGTCCAGGTGACTCTGGAGAACAACGCCACGGCGGTTTTCCATACCCGGAGTAGCTGGCTTGCGAATGATCACGTTGCCGACTTCGTCTATCAGGGTATCCAGACCAAGATTCTCGCCAAACTCCTTTACGTAGGCACGCACAGCATCTTCATGCCTGGAGGGGCGGGGAATCTTGCAAAGTGCCTGAAAGTGTCGCCAAATAGGTTGAGGGGATAATTCAACAAGCTGGGTCACAGCTATCTCCTGTTGATGGGGGGGCAAAGAGTCTATGAAAATAGCCCCTGCGAGAACGAACGCCCATTAGTGAATACACTAATCAAAAACCGAGATTGCCGTATTCACTAACAGTAAAACCGAAAACCTGATCTATTTTTTAACCCGGCTGCCCAGATAATGCGCAAAACCATTCCTTTACTAGATCCCGATAGACCTCAATTTCCTGCTGCTCATGAGGCTCTGGATTACCCTGATGGCCTATTGGCTATGGGTGGCAACCTTGCCCCTGAAACACTGACTGACGCATACAAGAGGGGCATCTTCCCCTGGTTCAACGAAGGCGAACCCATTCTCTGGTGGTCTCCTAACCCAAGAATGGTGCTTTATCCAGAGTATCTGCACATAAGCCGCTCCATGAAGCGTTTTCTAAAAAAGCACTCTTATAGAGTGAGTTTTGATGAAGCCTTCAGTGAAGTCATGACTGCCTGCTCGTCGCCCCGGAAAAATCAGGATGGCACATGGATCATCAAAGAAATGAAAGAAGCCTATACTGCCCTTTTTAAAGAGGGTCTGGCTCATTCGGTGGAAGTCTGGTCAGGCGATAAGCTGGTGGGCGGGCTTTATGGCGTCACGATTGACAAAGTATTCTTTGGAGAATCCATGTTCAGTTTCGAAACCAATACTTCAAAACTTGCAATGATTATGTTGTGCAAAGAGTTGCTGAATAGAAACTTCCATCTGATCGATTGCCAGATACACAGCCCCCACCTGGAGTCACTGGGCGCGAGAATGATAAGCCGGGATGCATTTCTCAAGGCATTGAAAGACGGTTGCCGAACGCCTGCAACCAGTGCACACTGGAATTAGACAGGGCAATGGACGGCCGAAGCTGATGAGCGCACTTAAAGATCTTAAATTTTACGCAACCCAGCCACACAACTGCAGCTACCTGGAGGATAAGCAGGCTATAACATTATTTATGGATCCCGACAAAGACTTGGATCCAGCTCTTTATCGGCATTTGGCCGACATTGGATTTCGAAGAAGCGGTCGACACGTATACAGACCTCACTGTCAGGGCTGCAACGCTTGCATTCCGGCCAGAGTGGTTGCCAAGAGTTTCGAACCCAGACGCAAGCACAGAAAGCTATTAAAAAAAAATCGGGATATCCTGGTCACCCGATCCGAAGCTGAATACGATGAAGAAACCTATCAGCTTTACAAAAAATACATCTCCATACAGCATCGCGATGGCGATATGTACCCTCCCTCAATGGAGCAATTCCAATCCTTTTTGGTAGGTTGCCCTGAATTCTGTTGCTACTACAAATTCTGGCTGGACGAAAAACTCGTGGCTGTTGCAGTCACCGACGAGCTGTCAAATGGACTCTCTGCAATTTATACCTTTTATGACCCTGAAGTCAGCAAAACCAGAAGTCTGGGCAGTTACTGCATTCTCTGGCAGATAGAGGAAGCCAAAAAACTGGGGCTCAAGCACCTTCACCTGGGCTATTGGATCAAGGACTGCAAAAAAATGAGTTACAAAATTCAATACCGTCCTCTGGAAGTCTATGTTAACAACCGCTGGGTTACTTTGAGGTAGTCGTCCTGATATATACTGTAACTGATTATTCAGACAGGGTTAATCAGCTACAGCGACATTAACTCCCAGTTAATTCACCGTATTATCTGGTCAATCAGGATTTGATGGGGATCGAAAGTGATGACAGAGAATGTTTTTATATGGATAAAGGCCGGTTCACTTTGCTTTAAAGCTGGTTTTCAGGCAGAATGCCTGCCAGATTTATTCAGCTAACGCTCTATTCCTGAGGTCAAACTTTATATGGCGAAAGAAGAAAGTCTTGAAATGGAAGGCACTGTCATTGACACCCTGCCTAATACTATGTTCCGTGTAGAACTGGAGAACGGTCACGTTGTGACCGCACATATTTCAGGCAAAATGCGTAAAAACTACATCCGCATTCTGACAGGTGATAAAGTCAAAGTTGAACTGACTCCTTATGACCTGACCAAAGGCCGTATCACATACCGTTCCCGCTGACAGGGGCCTCTTGCCCCTGTCCCTCTCCTGGCTTTTTTTCAGCCCTGCTCACCATCCACAACTTCAAGATCCGAAGTCAGGCTTTTGGCAGGTTCGAATTTCAGGAACAGCCCTCCTTTCTTGACCGTCACGCGGACAAAGCCACCACTCTCAGACAGCTTGCCAAAAAGGATCTGTTCCGCCAGGGGCTTCTTGAGATGCTCCTGAATAACACGCCCCATAGGACGAGCCCCCATCATCCGATCATAACCTTTCTCTGCCAGCCACTCTCGTGCCTTATCATCAACGTCAATCTGAACCATTCTCTCATCCAGCTGCGCCTGAAGCTCTGTAAGGAACTTATCGACAACATGCTTGATAGTATCCTCGGTCAATGAGTCAAAGGGAATGATGGAGTCAAGACGGTTCCTGAATTCCGGTGTAAAGGTTTTCTTAATGGCTTCCATACCGTCTGTCGTATGATCCTGCTCAGTGAAACCAATAGAAGTACGCGTCATGCTTTCAGCACCAGCATTGGTCGTCATGATCAGAATAACATTTCTAAAGTCAGCTTTACGACCATTGTTGTCTGTCAGAGTGCCGTGATCCATCACCTGCAAAAGCAGGTTAAATACATCCGGATGCCCTTTCTCAATTTCGTCCAGCAACAAGACACAATGGGGTGTCTTGTTGATCGCTTCTGTCAAAAGTCCTCCCTGGTCATAACCGACATAGCCAGGAGGTGCACCTATCAGCCTGGAAACTGTATGAGCTTCCATGTACTCGGACATGTCAAAACGGACCAGCTCAACCCCCATGGACTTGGCTAACTGACGACAAACTTCCGTTTTGCCGACACCTGTTGGCCCAGAGAACAGGAAAGCACCCACCGGCTTGTCAGGCGCCTTCAAACCAGCACGCGACAATTTAATCGCAGTTGAAAGAGAAACAATGGCTTCGTCCTGGCCGAAGACCACCATTTTGAGATTCCTCTCAAGCTTGGAAAGTAACTCTTTATCAGAAGAAGAAACAGACTTAGGTGGAATCCGGGCAATCTTGGCGACAATACTTTCAACGTCGCCCACCTCAATGATCTTCTTGCGCTCATTCTCTGGTAAAAGACGCTGATAAGCACCAGCCTCATCAATAACGTCAATCGCTTTGTCAGGCATATGACGATCGTTGATATAGCGATTAGCTAACTCTGCTGCAGCTTTCAGGGCATCATCCTTATATTCAATGGTGTGATGCTCTTCAAAGCGACTCTTGAGACCACGAAGAATATCAATGGTATCGTCAACACTCGGTTCACTGATATCCACTTTCTGGAAACGACGAGCCAGGGCACGATCTTTTTCGAAAATACCACGAAACTCTTGAAAGGTCGTTGAACCTATGCAACGAAGATCGCCAGAAGTCAGCAGTGGCTTTAAAAGATTAGAAGCATCCATAACACCACCGGATGCAGCACCGGCACCAATAATAGTGTGAATCTCATCAATGAAGAGAATGGCGTTATCGAGCTTTTTAAGTTCGCTGAGCAACTTTTTGAATCGCTTCTCAAAATCACCACGGTATTTGGTTCCAGCCAGCAACGAACCAAGATCCAGAGAATACACAACCGCTTTGGAGAGTACTTCAGGTACTTCTCCGTCCACTATTCTTTTTGCCAGACCTTCAGCAACGGCTGTTTTCCCAACACCGGCCTCACCCACCAGCAGAGGATTATTCTTACGACGTCGCGTCAATATCTGGGATACCCGCTCAACCTCTTCTGCCCGACCTACCAGTGGATCAATCTTACCTATACGGGCCTGTTCGTTCAGGTTAGTGGCATAATTTTTAAGGGGGTCTTGACCGGCTGCCTCAGAGTCAGTGCTTTCCTCCATAAGCTCTCCACCCAACTCTTCCAACTCATTGCCCGGCATTTTGGAAATTCCGTGAGCGATATAGTTGACGACATCTATGCGGGCAACGTCCTGCTGCTTCAGAAAATAAACGGCCTGACTTTCTTGCTCACTGAAGATTGCAACCAGAACATTAGCACCGGTGACTTCTTTTTTTCCTGAGCTTTGCACATGAAATACAGCGCGTTGCAGAACTCTCTGAAACCCGAGAGTGGGTTGGGTCTCTCGCTCGGTATCGTTGGCAGGTATTAAAGGGGTTGTTGAATCAACAAAATCAATCAGTTCCCTGCGCAGCTTTTCGGTTTCTACACCACAAGCTAGAAGTACTCGGGAAGCGGATTCATTATCAAGCAGTGCCAGAAGCAGATGTTCCACGGTCATGAATTCATGTCGCTTGCTTCTTACATCACGGAAAGCACTGTTAAGAGTCAGTTCGAGGTCTTTATTGAGCATATGATATTACCCTGAGAACACTAATCGGCCTTAATTGTTTTGCACAACAGGGGATGCTGGAATTCTCTGGAGTACTCGTTGACTTGCTGGGCTTTGGTTTCAGCAACATCTTTGCTGAACAATCCACATACAGCCTTGCCTTGCGTATGAACCATCAGCATGATTTGTGTTGCCTGTTCACTACTCATGCTGAAAAACTTCTCCAGGACCTCAACCACAAAATCCATCGGTGTAAAATCATCATTCAAGAGCAGAACCTGATACATAGCGGGCGGTTTGACTCTGGCTTTAGCTGGTGCCAGAGCGATATCATGATCGCCTTCCTGCTCTATCCCTTCATTCTCTAAGCTTAGACGAAGCCACTCAAAGTTACTCATGTATTGATGAACTGCTATCTGCTGCATTGCACTCGCTTCCAGGTGAATTTACAGCTGAATTAACCAGGCTCTGGACTGCCTGTAACCAGGTGTCGATGACGAAAAACGTCAAAAGCACTACACCCTGAATACCATTCTAAACACGCTGAGAGCAAAGAAAAACAATTTACATCACTCGTCACTTCAAAAGCTATTAATTTCATGGATACCATCGACTGACAACCGAAATAAAATAGCAAAAGAATCAGAAAAATAATCATTTGATCTGACAAGCAAGAAAATGACCACAGAACAAGCCTGCAGCCATTCTTGATGGGTAAAAATGCCCGGAAATTAAATCATGCCATCAATTGCCGCATTAAAGGTAGTGCTTGGACGCATAGCTTCAGTGGCTTTAGCTGGAGTGGGCTCATAATAGCCACCCAGATCAACAGCCCCCCCCTGACAATCTGCCAGTTCCGAGACAATCTGACCTTCTTTCTCGACCAGCTCCTTTGCCAGACCGGAAAACTTGCTGCTGAGTTCCTGGTCTACTTGCTGAGCCGCCAGAGCTTCTGCCCAGAACTGAGCCAGATAGAAATGACTACCACGGTTGTCCAGCTCTTTCACCCTTCGGGAAGGAGACTTGTTAGCATCCAGATATTGGCCAATAGCAGCGTTCAATGTGTCAGCCAGAATCTGGGCCCTGGCATTCCCAGTCTTAACGGCAATATCTTCAAGCGATACAGCGATAGCCAGAAATTCACCCAGAGAATCCCAACGTAAATGATTCTCTTTAACAAACTGTTGAACGTGCTTGGGAGCTGAACCACCAGCACCAGTTTCGAACAGACCTCCGCCAGCCAGCAGAGGGACAATAGAGAGCATTTTAGCACTGGTACCCAGCTCCAGAATCGGGAACAGGTCAGTCAGGTAATCACGCAGAACGTTTCCGGTCACGGAAATGGCATCTTTACCTGCCCGAATCGTTTCCATACTCAGACGGCAAGCGTCCACCGGAGAAAGAATACGGATATCCAGACCCTCGGTATTGTGGAACTTCAGGTATTCGTTGACCTTGGCAATCAGGTTGGCATCGTGGGCACGATTTTCGTCCAGCCAGAAAAGAGTCAGAGCCCCTGTTGCCCGGGCACGGTTAACGGCCAGCTTGACCCAATCGCGAATTGGCGCGTCCTTGGTCTGACACATTCTCCAGATGTCACCCTCTTCAACATTGTGCTCAAACACAGTACTGCCAGACTCTTCTACAACACGGATAATGCCGTTTGCAGGAGCCTTGAAGGTTTTGTCATGAGAACCATACTCTTCAGCTTTCTGAGCCATCAGGCCTACGTTGGAAACATTACCCATAGTAGTGACATCGAATGCACCGTTCTCCTTACAAAAATCGATGACTTCCTGATAAACAGCTGCATAGCAACGATCAGGAATCATGGCTTTGGTGTCATGCAGCTTTCCGTCAGGCCCCCACATTTGGCCCGAGGAACGCAAAGCGGCAGGCATAGATGCATCGATAATGACATCGTTCGGTACATGCAGGTTGGTAATACCCTTATCGGAGTCCACCATCGCCAGCTCAGGGCGAGTCTTGTATACGGCCTGAATATCCGCCTTTACTTCATCCTTCTGCTCAGCAGGCAGTTTGGCAATCTTAGCATAAACGTCACCCAGACCATTGTCCGGATCGACGCCCAGATCTGAAAATAGAGAAGCGTGTTTCTCAAACACGTCTTCAAAGAAGACTGTGACAGCATGACCAAACATGATCGGGTCAGAAACCTTCATCATTGTTGCTTTCAGGTGCAGGGAGAGCAGAACATTCTGCTCTTTAGCTTCCTGAGCAGAAGCTTCGTAGAATGCCCTCAAAGCTTTCACATTCATGACAGCGCTATCAATAACTTCACCGGCCAACAAGCTCGTACTCGGTTTTAGCACCGAAACAGATCCATCGCTGCCAACAAACTCGATTCTTACATCCGTAGCCTCGGGCATGACTGCTGACTGCTCACTGGAGTAGAAGTCACCGCTGTGCATATGAGCAACGTGAGATTTGGAATCTGCAGTCCAGACACCCATAGAGTGAGGATGCTTCTTCGCAAACTCTTTTACGGGAGCCGCAACACGGCGATCAGAGTTACCCTCTCGAAGAACCGGGTTTACCGCACTACCAAGCACTTTGGCATAACGAGCCTTGATGACTTCTTCTTCAGGATTCCCGGGTTCTACAGGAAAATCAGGAATGTCATAACCGTGTTCTTGTAGCTCTTTGATCGCATCTGTCAGTTGCGGGATAGAAGCACTGATGTTAGGCAACTTGATGATGTTTGCCTGAGGCGTCTTAGCTAGCATACCCAACTCAGACAGAGCATCACTTTGCTTTTGTGCTGCACTCAACTTCTCAGGGAAATTAGCTATGATTCGACCAGCCAGTGAAATATCCTTGGTTTCAACGGCTACGTCTGCGGCTCGGGTAAAAGCCTTGAGAATAGGGAGCAGTGAATAGGTGGCTAAGGCGGGAGCTTCGTCAGTAATAGTGTAAATAATTCTGGTTGTATCTGTTGTCATGTTATCTCCAAAAAACAACTGGCTGTGGTGCCTCTGCGGAGGGGTTTAAGTGGAGTTTGACGACCACTATTTATCACTTTATTTGCACAGCCCCGTAACGCTTTTGACGTTATCGCCTATAAGATATACCAATGTGCGTAAGGAATAAATGTAGTTTTGCTACACAATCTTCTGTTTGCATATCGAAATACTCTATAGAACTGAATTAGCCAGACAGGTACAATGCCCTGCTTCCCGATTCAGCCATACAGTAACTATGATAGACTCTTGTGCCACTTTTTCTGACGAAAACCCTCAAGACACCCGTGTAATCGTGGGTATGTCCGGAGGTGTTGATTCCTCGGTATCTGCACTTCTGCTCAAACAGCAGGGTTACCAGGTAGAAGGTTTGTTCATGAAAAACTGGGAGGAAGATGATGGCACTGAATACTGCACTGCCATGACCGATCTGGAAGATGCTCAGGCCGTTTGCGACAAAATTGGTATTAAACTCCATAAAGCCAATTTTGCTGCTGAATACTGGGATAATGTCTTTGAGCATTTCTTGCAGGAATACAAGGCCGGACGCACCCCCAACCCCGACATTCTCTGCAATAAGGAAATCAAGTTCAAGGCTTTTCTGGATTATGCCCTGACACTGGAAGCTGACTGTATCGCCATGGGCCACTACGCCCGCAGAGACAACATTAATGACCGGGCTTGCCTCAAAAAGGGTCTTGACCCCAATAAAGACCAGAGCTACTTCCTGCATCAGGTCGGAACCGAACAACTGGCCAGAACTTTGTTCCCAGTGGGTGAAATAGCAAAGCCCGGAGTTCGGCGCATAGCAGAAGAACACGATTTGATCACCCACAACAAGAAAGACAGCACAGGTATCTGCTTTATTGGTGAGCGCCGTTTTCGTGATTTCCTGAAGCAGTATCTTCCGGCCCAGCCTGGCGACATTGCGACCGATCAGGGCACAGTTATTGGCGAGCATTCAGGCTTGATGTACCATACCATCGGCCAAAGGCAGGGTCTTGGTATTGGTGGACTGAAAGGCGCTTCAGAATCGCCCTGGTATGTTGTTGAGAAAGATCTTGAGAACAATCAACTGATCGTTGCTCAGGGCAATAGTCACCCCTTGCTGTTCTCTGAAGCCCTGACCGCTTCTGAAATATTCTGGATCTCCGGCTCAGCGCCGGAAATGCCAGCCAGCCTGACCGCCAAGATCCGCTATCGACAACAGGATCAGGCCTGCCGCCTTGAGCGAACACCAGACGGGAGATATCTTGTGGTTTTTGACGAACCTCAGAGGGCGGCCACTCCGGGGCAGTCTGTTGTTTTCTACCAGAATGATATTTGTCTGGGCGGTGGAGTTATTGAAACCAGACATCACTCTCTGAGTGAGGCTCAGATTCAATAAGACATCAATCAGTTCGCTCAACTCTCCACAACCGGGAGCAGACAACCTTCCGAAAAGAGAAAGCATAAGTAAGGTAGATAAACTCAGGTGCAATACACAGCAAAGGAACAGGCAGCTGCCCTCTCAGCGATTTTTCAGGCTGCTGGCCTTGTAGAACGTCTGGCCAAGAGCGGGCAAATCAGTGAAGGGCCACTCGAACCACTGATTGGCAGCCTGTTTGTCATCTCTCCTGATCGCGTTGAGGATGTCTTCAATGGTTACGACAGCCTGCTCACTGGCAGAAAAATACTGAAAGATGTCCTGCAACGTCAGGCCGACGCGATCCAGGCCGACACCGTTCGTTATGCCCTGACCCTGATACATCTGGAACGCAAACTTTCCCGAAATCGTGACATGCTGAATGAGATCTCCCAGCGCCTGCAACGCTGCAGGGAACAGGCCGACCACTTTGGCATCCTCCATGAAAATGTTATTGCCAGCCTTGCCGGTATTTACCTCGACACCATCAGCACCTTTAAGACAAGAGTGCAAGTTTCAGGCGACCTCCAACATCTTCAGAATCAGGGCAATGCTGACAAGATACGCGCCATTTTGTTTGCCGGGATACGGGCTGCCATTCTCTGGCGCCAGACAGGTGGCAGCCGCTGGCAGTTATTACTTAGCCGAAAAAAGTTATTGAACGGCTTGAATCAGCTTTAAACCAAATCATCCACCCTGCATCCAAAGCCTTTTTCCGGTATGATGCGCCCTTTCTATGAGCATAAGGCATGTTAAACATGGAGCTGTCTGCACTGACTGCTGTTTCCCCCGTCGACGGTCGCTATGGGGACAAGACCCAAAGCCTGAGAAGCATTTTCAGTGAGTATGGTCTGATCCGCTTTCGAGTGACCGTTGAAGTTAAATGGTTACAGGCACTGGCCAGCCACCCCGAAATCATCGAAGTTCCTGAACTATCCAAGGGTGCTAACGTCCTCTTAGACCGGCTGGTCGACAACTTTTCCCTTGAGGATGCCCAGCGCGTCAAGGAAATTGAGCGCACCACGAACCATGATGTCAAGGCCGTTGAGTACTTGATCAAGGAAAAAATACAGGATAACGGTGAGCTGGCTACTATCAGTGAGTTTGTTCACTTTGCCTGTACTTCCGAGGACATTAACAACCTGTCTCACGGGCTGATGTTGAAGACTGGCATTGAACAGGCGGTACTTCCGCCCATGCATCAGATCATCAAGGAAATCGAAAGTCTTGCTCATCAGCACAGCGATCAGTCAATGCTGTCCCGTACTCACGGACAAACAGCCTCCCCTACCACGCTGGGCAAAGAGATGGCAAACGTTGCTTACCGTCTGCGCCGTCAGGTTCAGCAAATCAACCGAATTACTCCACTAGGCAAAATCAACGGTGCCGTTGGTAACTACAATGCTCACCTGTCCGCTTACCCTGAAATTGACTGGCAGCAACATGCTGAAAAGTTTGTCACCAGTCTGGGTCTGGAATGGAACCCCTACACCACCCAGATTGAACCTCACGACTACATCGCTGAACTATTTGATGCCATTTGCCGTTTCAACACTGTCTTGATCGATTTTGATCGTGATATTTGGGGCTATATCTCCCAGGGATACTTTAAACAGAAAACTGTGGCCGGCGAAGTAGGCTCTTCCACCATGCCTCACAAAGTTAATCCGATTGACTTTGAAAACTCCGAAGGCAACCTCGGTATTGCTAATGCCGTTATGCAGCATCTGGCTATGAAATTGCCTGTTTCCCGATGGCAGCGCGACCTGACAGACTCAACCGTTCTGCGCAACCTGGGAGCGGGTCTGGGTTACAGCCTGATTGCTTATGCATCGACTCTGAAAGGTATCAGCAAGCTACAGATCAATGCCGAACGCCTGAATGAAGACCTGGATAATGCCTGGGAAGTTCTGGCGGAGCCCATCCAGACAGTTATGCGCCGATACGGTATTGAGCAGCCTTACGAAAAGCTCAAGGCTCTGACTCGTGGTCAGGAAGGCATCACCCAGGCGACTCTGGAGGCCTTTATTGACAACCTGAACATGCCTGCCGGGGTAAAAGCTGAACTTAAGAAGCTGACACCCGCGAATTATGTGGGCAACGCCGCTTCTCAAGCTAGAGCGATCTAACCTGACGATAGCGAAGCGAGCAAATCGCTTCAAGACAACAAAGCCCTCAATTGAGGGCTTTATTCATTACCATTCAGTTATTTCATTTTGCAGTGGCTTTAAATTCACGCCTTCTTGCATGCAGTACCGGTTCGGTATATCCATTAGGCTGCTGACAACCTTTCAGAACCAGCTCGCACGCTGCTTTAAAAGCAACACTGGCATCATAATCGGGAGCCATAGGTCGGTATTCAGGATCCCCGGCATTCTGCTCATCAACCACCTTTGCCATACGCTTCATGGCATCCATCACCTGCTCCTCAGAACAGACACCATGCCTCATCCAGTTGGCCATATGCTGACTGGAGATACGCAGCGTTGCGCGATCCTCCATCAAGCCAACATTGTGGATGTCAGGAACTTTTGAACAACCCACACCTTGATCCACCCATCGAACAACATAACCGAGAATACCTTGAGCATTGTTGTCCAGCTCTTGCTGAATCACATCTTCAGTCAGAGAAGCCCTGTCGTGCAGCAAAGGAATAGTCAGAAGATCATCCAGACTCGCTCTTTGACGCTCAGCTATAGATTCCTGAACTTCAAGAACATTTACGGAATGATAATGAGTAGAGTGCAGTGTCGCGGCATTAGGTGAAGGCACCCAGGCGGTATTCGCTCCTGACTGGGGATGCCCGATTTTAGTCGCCAGCATCTTGGCCATCTCATCCGGCATAGCCCACATACCTTTACCAATCTGAGCACGACCGGCCAAACCACAGTCAAGTCCTACCTCAACATTCTGGTCCTCGTAAGCATTGATCCAGGCGGACTGTTTCATTTCGCCTTTTGGAATCATCGGACCAGCTTCGATGCTGGTGTGTATTTCATCTCCAGTACGATCAAGGAAACCTGTATTAATGAAGACAACGCGATCTCTGGCCGCCCGGATACAGGCTTTGAGATTGACAGAAGTACGACGCTCTTCGTCCATTATGCCAACCTTCAGGGTATTTTTCTCAAGACCCAGAACATCTTCAATCTTGCCAAACAGCTTATTAGTAAAGTCTACCTCTTCTGGCCCGTGCATTTTTGGCTTAACAATATAAACACTGCCGGTACGGGAGTTTCTCATGCCGTCCTGTTTTTTCAGGTCATGCATGGCAATCAGCGAAGTAAACATTCCATCCATAATGCCTTCTGGAATTTCATTTCCCTGACGATCCAGAATGGCATCAGTAGTCATCAGATGCCCGACATTTCGAACAAACATCAGACTCCGGCCATGCAGAGAAAACGCTTCACCTGCGGGGGATGTATAGTTACGATCAGCAACCAGCTGACGGGTTAAGGTTTTATCACCTTTAATGAATGTGTCCTGCAGGTCTGCCTTCATTAATCCGAGCCAGTTTCGATAAACCAACGCTTTATCTTCAGCGTCGACGGCAGCCACAGAATCTTCACAGTCCATAATAGTTGTCAGAGCTGCCTCTACCACCAGATCCTTCACTCCGGCCGCATCAGCCTTTCCTATAGGAGATTGACGGTCAATTTGAATCTCAATATGAAGGCCATTATTTTTGATCAGAACACTGTCAGGCGCTTTTTCACTGCCTGTATACCCAACAAACTTTTCAGGTTGGGCCAGCGCCGTGACGCTGCCGTCTTCCAAAGAGAGAGCCAATTCTCCTTCCTTGATAGCATAACCAGCCACCCTGGAATGACTTCCTTTAGCCAGAGGCGCCGCCTGATTAAGCAATGCCTTACCAAAAGCGATGACTTTCTGTCCACGCACAGGGTTATAGCCCTTACCACGCTCAGCACCATCACTTTCAGGAATAGCGTCAGTACCATACAAAGCATCATAAAGACTTCCCCAACGAGCGTTCGCTGCGTTAAGGGCAAAACGGGCATTCATCACTGGTACAACCAGCTGAGGTCCCGCCTGGGAGGAAATTTCTGTATCAACATTTTCCGTCGTAATCTTAAAGCCTTCGCCCTCAGATTGCAGGTAACCGATTTCCAACAGAAACTGTTTATAGGCAGAAGGATCATGAGGCTGCTGTTTATGCTCTTTATGCCACTGATCAATTTGATTTTGCAGAGCCTCCCGCCTCTGCAACAGAGACCTGTTCTCAAGGACGCACTCATCCAGAACACCCTCAAAACCTGACCAGAAGACCTCTGGAGTCACTCCAGTGCCCTCAATAGCTTCAACCAAGAGATTGTGGATAGGGGCTGCTATCTGCAAACCTCCGATCTGAATACGATCAGCCATATGCCTTCCTTCTACACGCTTTTATCTTCAATTCGCGTAAGACCACCACCGAACCAGGTGGAGATGTAAGCGGGGCTTGCGAAGAGCAAGCCTGTGAACTATTTTTTCTGCTTCTGTCAGACCTGCCGTGGGGCTCACGGGATGTTAAGTCTGCAGAGTTGGTTTGAGACCCTGGAAGCAAACTTGATTAGCCCAATAAAAGCTCCCTCTGGGAGAGTTTTACGCAGTAACCAAGACTACACCCTGAGCAGCGAACCATGTAACAGAAACCTGTCAGGTGACCAACAGGGAACCCTCACCGAAATAAGGTGGGGGACAATGCCAATGTTGAGATGGACCGCCTGATTTTCACCAAAAAATCCGACAGCTCAAGTCTGGCACTATTCTGTTTGAACCGACAGGTGATGACCAATTCAACTCAGTTATATATGATATTTTTTCAATAAATAGCAATTATTAACAAAGCTTATGCACAGAAAAGCCGCACAACGGCGGCTTTTCTGGATTCTGAAACTCAATCGTCCGGATGTGATTCCTGCTTTTGCTCAGCGATGATCAGGTAGTAACTTTCTGATATATTTTCAATACATTCATCAGCCACAGGGTAAAGCGTGTGCTCTGTGCTCAGTTGTGTTAACCAGTTCATTTTATCTTACCTTCCGGTGGGTCTCGTTTGGGTATTATCAGGACTTCGACAGGCAAAGCACTTAGCTACCTGCCATCGCTCAAAGGCAATCAGAGATTAACACTAGTTAACACAACTTTCTAGATAGATAGACCACTTATTTCACATAAATTATCATTTGTTATCAAACAGGGTCGTCACCCGGCTTGGTTTGTTGTGTAGTAGCTTTGATGACCTGCCGTAGCCAGTTATGCCCGGCGTCGTGATGCAACAACGGACTCCATGCCATACGAAGCTGGATTGGGGGGATCTCAAACGGCGGCGGCAAAACCACCAGCTCATCTTCATGGCGGTGCAATTCAGCCAACTTACTGGGCAGAGTCGCAATAAGGTCATTTTGGGATGAGAGCAGCATGGCTACCTGGTAATGTCTCGTCAGGACCCTGATGTCACGTTTGTGACCAATAGCCGACAACGCCTCATCAACCCATCCGAGTTGCTGAACATCTTTTGGGTCAATACCCACCCCGACACCCATACCTGTCTTACTTGCCCATATATGCTGCGCGGAAAGATAACTATCAAGGGTGAAATTACCAATAACCGGATTGTCGCGACTCAGGACACAGGAAAAAGAGTCCTCCCAGATCAATGACTGGTGAAAAGATTGCGGCATATGACTGAAACGGTTAATGGCCATATCAACACGACCATGCTCCACATCATGAAAGGTCACATCGCTGGGCGTGAGAATATCGAGAGTAATCCCCGGAGCCTCAGCTCTGAGCTTTTTCAGCACCATGGGAATGACAGTGGATTCTGAATAATCACTGGCCATAACACGAAACACCCTGGAACTCTCTCCAGGATTAAAGGCATCCCTGGGCAGAAGAGCCTGCTCCAAAAGTTTCAAAGCGTCTGCAATCTGGGGTTTCAGGGCAAGAGCCCTCTCTGTTGGAGACATGCCTTCACTGGTTCTTACCAGCAGAGGGTCATTAAACAAACTCCTGAGTCTTTTCAACCCGTTACTCATCGCTGGCTGGGTTATGCCCAGTTGCTCAGCCGCTTTAGTGACACTTCTTTCACGCAGAAGCACATCCAGATACACTAGCAGGTTCAGATCAACACGAGCCAAGTTCATATTTTTTGTTTACATCCTGAAGCGGTTCGCCAGATGGCCAAGAATAGTTATCCCCCTGCTGCAAAGTCAAACAATCCTCTGATCCTGAAAAACGCCCCATTTATTGCTATAAGCAGCAGCAAGCTCTTTGAATGACACTTCAGGACACCTGAATCCAGAGAATACTGCTTTAAAGCTTCCGGAAGTCTTGTGACATTAACTTTCCGGTTATAAAGAAGAGTTTTTCAGTAAAAGAGCCAACTATGTAGTGGCAAGGGAAGGATATTGTGACATTTTTGATGAGAATATTCACTATAACCATAATAAATTATCAAGTTTGTTATCTTTTGTTATAGATTGAAATTGCCTTGACAAACAACCGTTTGATTTTCAGGAGAGGCGATACAATGTCAACTTATAATCGCGCTGAAGAGATTGCCCGTATCGAACAGGACTGGTCAGAAAATCCTCGTTGGGCCAATGTAAAACGCACCTACAAAGCTGAGGATGTCGTCCGTCTGCGCGGTTCCATTAAGGTAGAAAATACCTTTGCACAAATGGGAGCAGAGAAACTCTGGACTCTACTCTATGAAAACAAGTCACGCAAGGGTTACGTAAACAGTCTGGGGTCTCTGACAGGGGGTCAGGCACTGCAGCAAGTTAAAGCGGGACTGGAAGCCGTTTACCTGTCTGGCTGGCAGGTGGCTGCCGACAATAATTCGGCCAGCTCCATGTACCCCGATCAATCTCTCTATCCGGTAGATTCGGTACCGGCGTTAATCGAAAGAATGAACAACAGCTTCATGAGAGCAGATCAGATCCAATGGAAAAATGGTATCGAACCAGGCGATACAGGATACAGAGATATGTTCGCTCCCATCATTGCCGATGGTGAAGATGGCTTTGGTGGAGTCCGTAACACTTACGAGCTGATGAAAAGCATGATCGAAGCTGGCGCTGCGGGTGTTCACTTTGAAGACCAGCTGGCTTCTGTCAAAAAGTGCGGACACATGGGAGGAAAAGTTCTTGTTCCTACCCAGGAAGCTGTTGACAAACTGATTTCTGCTCGACTGGCCGCAGATGTCGCTGGAGTTCCGACTTTGCTTATGGCAAGAACCGATGCCAGCACAGCTGATCTGATCACCTCTGATATCGATGACTATGATCAGCCTTTCCTGACCGGCGAGAGAACCAAAGAAGGCTTCTATCGCACCCGCAAGGGTATTGAACAGGCGATTGCCCGGGGACTGGCTTACGCACCTTTTGCCGACCTGCTCTGGTATGAATCAGAGACACCGGATCTGGACGAAGCAAGAACCTTTGCCCAGGCTATTCGTTCCGAATACCCGAATCAACTACTGGCTTATAACTGCTCTTCATCCTTTAACTGGAAAAAGAACATGGACGATAAAACCATTGCCCGCTTCCAGGATGAACTAAGTGAGATGGGTTACAAATTCCAGTTCATCACACTGGCAGGGATCCACAGTATGTGGCACAACATGTTTGATCTGGCTTATCACTACGGTAAGGGAGAGGGCATGAAACATTACGCAGAAATGGTTCAGCAACCCGAGCAGGCTGCATTTGAACGAGGCTACACCTTTTCATGCCCTCAGAAAGAAGTTGGGACAGGATACTTTGACCACATCACACACGTGATCCAGAAGAACCGATAGTGCCTTAATTGATTGTGGGAAATTTTGGAGCTTTCTGACAAATTTTAGTACCTGTAACAGCTCTTCATCTTCAACGGATGAAGAGCTGTTTCTTATTGCACGCCATTTTCCATACCGATAGGAACTCCCTCCCCCTTCATTGTGTCTATTCTGTACTGAGTTGTACAAAATGGAACCCCTATGCCGACCTCTATGCCTATCCCTGACTTAAAAACCCTGAAGGAAATCTATCAAAGCCTGCAGAGCTACACTCGAAAGACACCTATGATTCCCAGTGAAGAACTGGGAGCCAGGGTCCAAGGCAAAGTATTTGTGAAAGCTGAGTCTCTGCAAAAAACCGGCGCGTTTAAATTCAGGGGAGCCCTCTACAGACTACTAAAACTCACTAAACACGAGAAATCACGAGGCGTTATTGCTTATTCTTCTGGCAACTTTGCCAGAGGACTGGCTGCAGCAGGCGAGATATTGGGCATTGATGTTCACCTTGTTATGCCCGCTGATGCCCCGAAGAACAAGATAGAAAGTGCCCGCGCCCATGGTGCAGACGTTAAACTCTGTTACCAATCCGAACCATCCAGAGAGGAGGCAGCCGCCGCAGAGGCCGTTAGACTTTCCCGGCAGCATGACTACTCTCTGCTTCACCCTTTTGATGATGCTACTCTGATTCAGGGTCAGTCAGCTGTCGCCATGGAAGCTTCCGAACAACTTGAACAGATGGGAGAGACCTGCCATTTCCTGTTATGCCCGACCGGTGGCGGTAGCCTGGCCGCCGGTTCGAGCATGGTTTTTAATACTGTGAACTACCCTGATACCCAAGTGCTGGCTATTGAACCCTCCGGGTACGAAGGAATGACTTTGTCGATTGAAGAGGGGCAGCGCGCCAGAGCAGATGGCAAACTATTCAGCTCCTGTGATGCCCTTCAAGCTTTAAGCCCGGGGGAAAAGAATCTCTCAATCATACAGAATTCAAAGGTCGCCGGCCTGGCCGTTGATGAAGAGTTTGTTCACGAAGGCATCCGATTTGCGGCTTCCAAACTGAAGCTAATCCTCGAGCCCAGTGGCGCTATTGGACTCGGGGCACTATTGCAGCACTCAGAAAAGTTCAGGGGAAAAACAACTGTAATCATCGCTTCAGGCGGAAACATTGATATTGAAAAATACGCCATGATCATTCATTGATGACCCAATCATCCTTTCGTGTGATCTAACAGCAGGCTTTTTTCAACCCTCCTTCAAGATTGCGTCATATCAACTGCTCTCGGGAGAAAAGAATTCCATTATTATCGGCGTAAACATAGCCCTCAGGTACAAAATCAACACCGTGAAAAGAGACGACCAGATTGCTTTCACCCACGCCTTTTTTATCTGTCTTCATGGGATGACAGCCCAGCGCCTGAACACCCAGCGGTAAATCGGCAATAATATCGACATCCCTGATGCAGCCATAAATAATAATGCCTGCCCAACCGTTTTCAACGGCACGCTCTGCCAGCATATCGCCCAACATGGCCTTGCGCATGGAACCACCGCCATCAACCACTAACACTCTGCCTTCTCCCGGCTGCCCTACCCACTCACGAACCAGAGAATTATCTTCAAAACACTTCAAGGTCACGACCTGTCCATGAAAAGCATTAACGCCACCAAAGTTTCTGAAACCCGGTTCAACAACGGAGATCTTTTCAGGAAAATCATCACAAAGATCCGGGGTAGTAAACTGAGTCATTCTTTTTTCCTTCTTTTATGAACAAGGTTTGCCGACAAAAAGTGTACAGGAATCAATGAAGTGAAGAAGACAAAGGAAGTGAATAGTGAATATAAAGAGAAATGATGAAGCCCGCATTACGGGCTTCATTTATGGCTCATCGCTATTGAGACTCATTGTCAGCAAGGTACAGCCAGGTTTCCAGCACAGAATCCGGATTAAGAGATACAGTCTCTATACCCTCTTCCATCAACCATTTGGCGAAGTCAGGATGGTCACTCGGACCCTGTCCACAGATACCCACATACTTACCCTGCCTTCTACAAGCCTGAATAGCCATCGACAATAACTGCTTGATAGCAGGATTACGCTCATCAAAAAGATGGGCTATCAGGCCAGAATCCCTATCCAGACCCAATGTCAGCTGAGTCATATCATTAGAGCCAATGGAGAAACCATCAAAGTATTGCAGGAAGTCATCGGCCATCAACGCATTAGAAGGCAACTCGCACATCATGATGACTCGAAGACCGTTTTCACCTCGCTTCAGGCCAAACTTCTCCATGATGGAAACGACCTGACCCGCTTCTTCCGGGGTTCTGACAAAAGGTACCATCAGCTCAACATTGGTCAGCCCCATTTCATCACGCACCCGCTTCATAGCCCGGCATTCGAGTTCGAAACAATCCTGAAAATCTTCAGAAATATAGCGTGATGCCCCCCGGAAACCCAACATTGGGTTCTCTTCATTGGGCTCATAGAGGTGACCACCCACCAGATTGAAGTACTCATTAGACTTGAAGTCAGACAGACGAACAATGACCTTTTCCGGTGCAAAGGCGGCCGCAATGGTGGAGACTCCCTCAACCAGTTTTTCAACATAAAAGTCTACCGGACTGCTGTAGCCTGATATGCGCTCACCTACCTGTCGCTTCACATCCACAGGCAGCTTGTCAAAATTCAGCAGGGCTTTCGGATGCACACCAATCATTTTGTTGATGATGAATTCAAGTCTTGCCAGACCTACACCTTTGTTGGGTGTACGAGAGAAACTGAAAGCACGATCCGGATTACCTACGTTCATCATCAGCTTGAAAGGCAACTCCGGCATGACATCCAGATCACGAACCTTGTGCTCGAAGTTTAAAAGGCCCTCGTATATAAAACCGGTATCCCCTTCTGCACAAGAAACGGTTACAGGAGTACCTTCCCTGAGCCTGAAGGTCGCATCGCCACAACCCACAACCGCAGGAATACCCAACTCACGAGCAATAATGGCTGCATGACAGGTTCTGCCACCCCGGTTAGTCACGATGGCAGAAGCCCGCTTCATAACTGGTTCCCAATCAGGATCAGTCATATCAGTGACCAGAACATCGCCTTCCTGAACCTTGTCCATCTCATCAATATCTTCGATCAGGCGAACTCTACCCTGACCGATTTTCTGGCCAATACTGCGACCTTCAGCCAGCAATTCGCCCTTCTCTTTAAGGATGAAGCTTTCCAGCTTTCTGCCACTGCTCTGGCTTTGTACAGTTTCAGGACGAGCCTGAACAATGTAGAGCTGCTGATCATCACCATCTTTAGCCCATTCAACATCCATTGGACAACCGTAATGCGCTTCAATAGCCATGGCCTGACGGCACAACTCAGTGACATCCTCATCGTTGATTGAAAACTGCCCTCTGGCATCCAGATCCACATCTACCGTTTCTACCGAACGACCTGCCGAACCGCTGTGACCATAGATCATCTTGATCGCCTTGCTGCCCAGAGTACGTCTCAGAATACCGGGACGTCCAGCTTTGACAGCAGGCTTATAGACGTAAAATTCATCCGGATTAACAGCACCCTGAACAACTGTCTCACCCAAACCGTAAGAAGCCGTAATAAACACGGCCTGATCAAAACCGGACTCTGTATCCAGAGAGAACAGAACCCCGGAAGAACCGGTCTCGCTGCGCACCATTCTCTGAATACCGGCAGACAGTGCTACATTCCTGTGATCAAAGCCCTGATGAACACGGTAAGCAATAGCACGATCGTTAAAGAGCGAGGCAAACACTTCGCGAACAGCAATCAGCACGTTTTTTGCACCGCGAATATTCAGAAAAGTCTCTTGTTGACCTGCAAAAGAGGCATCGGGAAGATCTTCCGCAGTCGCTGACGAGCGGACCGCTACTGGCAGGTCATCACTCCCGGAAAGAGACTGGTAAGCTTTAATAATGGACTCTTCCAGTTCCGGCCTGAAAGGTTCCTCCATAATCCAGCGACGGATTTTAGCGCCAGCAGTGGTCAGCGCCCGTATATCATTGATGTCCAGGTCATCCAACAGGCTATGAATTCTTTGATAAAGTCCGTTGCCATCGAGAAAGTCCCGATAAGCCTCGGCCGTTGTTGCAAAACCACCCGGGACTTTTACCCCGGCCTTGCTTAAGCCACTGATCATCTCGCCTAAAGAGGCGTTCTTGCCGCCGACTTTTTCGACGTCTCCCATGCCCAGAGTCTCCAGGCCTACTACAAAATTATTCAAAGCAGCATTCCCCGCTCTTTTCTATCTGCTTATGGCTGTTTCGGTTAGCCAGGCGTGCTTGTATGCTTATGGCCAACTCTTGGCTTTTTTGTACAAAAGACAAACGTCTGTTATACCAGATTCAGTCCAGCCTATCGCTTCCGTGTTACGGTAGGTACACTATGTTAGATTTTGTTATAAAATGAAATACCTTGAAGGAAAAAAAGTGAAAAGAACGGCAATTTTCGTCTCAGATGGCACAGGAATCACTGCAGAGTCGTTCGGACAGAGTCTCCTCGCGCAGTTTGAAGGCTATGAGTTTCAACATGTTACCTTCCCTTATATAGATTCCACTGTAAAAACCATTCAGCTGATTGAAAAGATTCACAGCATTCACAAAGTAGAACAGATAAGACCTGTCGTCTTCATGACAGTTCTGAATGAAGACGTCAGTCGCATACTCCACACCAGTGGTGCTTATATAATAGACCTCTTCGAAACTTTTCTGCCGGGTCTTGAGCATGAGTTCGGCCAACACCCCCTCTATAGAACGGGCAAAAAACGTTCCACAACTCACAGCCACATTTACCACCGACGTATAGAAGCTGTTCAGTTCGCTCTTGATAATGATGACGGTGCAAAAACAAGAAATTATGACAAGGCAGATATTATTCTGCTGGGGGCCTCCAGAAGTGGTAAAACCCCGTCCTGCATTTACCTGGGCCTGCAGTTTGGCATATTCGCAGCGAACTATCCGATCACAGAAGAAGACCTGGATGAACCGCTCAGGCTCCCCAAACCCTTGCAGCCACATAGGGACAAATTGTTTGGCCTGACGATTCATCCCGGTCGTCTGGCTGGTATTCGCCACGAAAGACGGCCAAACTCACGCTATTCATCCAGCCAGCAATGTCAGTTTGAAATCCATACGATTGAGCAGATTTATCGCAAGGAACGTATTCCCTACATCAACAGTACTGATTACTCTGTTGAAGAAATTTCTACTCGTATTATGGATCTTGCTCACCTCAAACGACGGCTGAAGTAACATTCGATGGAGTTTTGATTGTCAAATTAAAAAGAATCCCCGGGGACTCTTACCCAGCCTTCCATCAGAACCCGGGCACTGCGGCTCATAATAGCTTTTTTCGCTGTCCAGTCTCCCTTTTCCAGGGCAGCTTCCGCGCCAACTCGCAAGACGCCAGAAGGGTGCCCGAAACGAACCGTATTGCGTTCACCACCACCTGCAGCCAGGTTTACCAATGTTCCGGGAATAGCGGCTGCAGTGGCGATGGCTACTGCGGCAGTTCCCATCATGGCGTGGTGAAGCTTGCCCATGGATAAGGCTCTCACCAATAGATCAATATCATCCATTTTGATCTCTTTACCACTGGATGTGGTATATGGGGCAGGCCTGGCGACAAAAGCAACCTTGGGAGTGTGCTGACGTTTTGCAGCTCCATCTACATGGTCAATGAGCCCCATCCGGACAGCACCATGAGCACGAATGGTTTCAAAACGTGCCACTGCCTCTTCATCACCATTGATGGCTTCCTGCAACTCGACTCCGGAGTAACCCAGCTCTTGCGCATTCAGGAAAATGGTTGGAATACCCGCATTAATCAACGTAGCTTTCAGCGTCCCACTCTCTATAACATGAGAGGGAACTTCCAGATCATCAATTAGGTTACCCGTTGGGAACATAACGCCATCGCCGTCGGCTGGATCAAGAAACTCCAACTGAATTTCTGCCGCCGGAAAGGTCACACCATCCAGCTCAAAGTCCCCAGTCTCCTGAACCTCCCCATTGATGACAGGCACATGGGCAACAATGGTCTTTTTGATGTTGGACTGCCAGATGCGCACCATGGAAACACCATTCTCCGGAACACGGCGGGGATCAACCAGACCTCTACTGATGGCAAAAGCACCGACAGCACCAGTCAGGTTGCCACAGTTGCCACTCCAGTCTATGAAAGGCTTATCAATGGAAACTTGGCCGAACAGGTAATCCACATCGTGATCTGGCTGACGGCTTTTAGAAAGAATGACAATTTTACTGGTACTCGAAGTAGCCCCGCCCATTCCATCAGTGTGCTTTTCATAAGGATCGGGACTGCCAATCACCCGCAGCAACAGGTTATCCCGGACTTCGCCGGGAATCTGCGCCCGCTCAGGGAGGTCCTCCAGAGTGAAGAAGACTCCTTTACTGGTGCCACCCCGAATATAACTGGCTGGTATCCTGATCTGAGGCACATGCGACATTCTTATTTGCCCTCCAGAAAGTCTTTGGCAAATCGCTGTAGTACACCACCAGCAGCGTATACAGAAACTTCTTCTTGTGTATCAAGGCGACAGGTCACAGTTACTTCCAAGGTTTCACCATTGGCACGATGAATCAGCAGCGTCAGATTCGCTCGTGGAGCAGGCTCACCCAGAACATCATAAGTTTCAGTACCGTCCAGACCCAGAGTTTTACGGGTAGTGCCATCCTTGAATTCAAGTGGCAGAACCCCCATACCCACCAGGTTGGTCCTGTGGATACGTTCAAAACCTTCAGCCACAATAGCTTCAACGCCGGCAAGACGAACCCCTTTCGCAGCCCAGTCACGGGACGACCCCTGGCCATAGTCGGCACCCGCAACAATAACCAGTGGTTGCTTGCGATTCATGTAGGTTTCAATCGCTTCCCACATACGGGTTTCTTTACCTTCAGGCTCAATACGGGCAAGGGAACCCTGTTTCACCGCGCCTCTGTCATCCAGACACATTTCGTTGAGCAGTTTCGGATTAGCAAAGGTCGCTCGCTGCGCGGTCAAATGGTCACCACGGTGTGTGGCATAGGAGTTGTAATCTTCTTCAGGCAATCCCATTTTCGCCAGATATTCACCAGCCGCAGAACTCGCCAGAATGGCATTCGATGGTGACAGGTGATCGGTAGTAATGTTGTCACCCAAAAGTGCCAGAGGACGCATACCCTTCAGTGTTCGCTCACCAGTCAGCGCTCCTTCCCAGTAAGGAGGGCGACGGATATAAGTACTCATTGGACGCCAGTCGTAAAGCGGACTACTGGCTTCTTCTACCCTATCCAGATCAAACATAGGGATGTAAACTTCGTTAAACTGCTCTGGTTTCACATTTTCAGCAACGATCGCATCAATATCTTCATCACTTGGCCAGATGTCTTTCAGAGTGACGACATTGCCGTATTTATCTGTCCCGAGTGCATCTTTTTCTATATCAAAACGAACAGTACCGGCAATGGCATATGCCACTACCAGAGGCGGAGAAGCCAGAAAGGCCTGCTTTGCATAGGGGTGGATACGGCCGTCAAAGTTTCGGTTACCAGATAATACCGCTGTAGAGTAGAGGTCGCGATCAATCAATTCTTTCTGGATGTCCGGGTCCAGGGCACCACTCATACCGTTACAGGTCGTACAGGCATAAGCGACAATTCCAAAACCCAGTTTCTCAAGCTCAGGCAATAAACCAGACGCTTCAAGATAGAGTCTGGCAACTTTGGAGCCTGGCGCAAAAGAGGATTTAACCCAGTGCTTGCGCACCAGACCCAGTTCATTCGCCTTTTTGGCAACAAGGCCCGCAGCCACAACATTGCGAGGGTTGCTGGTATTAGTACAGCTGGTGATCGCAGCAATGATCACTGCACCATCGGGCAGAAGACCGGCTTTTTCTTCGGCCTGAGCTTTGTCCAGATTTACAGCAATGCCACGCTTTGCCAGCTCAGAGGTGGGCAGACGACGATGAGGGTTTGATGGCCCCGCCATATTACGAACAACAGTGGACAGGTCAAACCTGAGTACACGCTCATATTCAGCAGTTTTCAAATCATCAGCCCAGAGCCCGGTTGTCCTGGCATAATTTTCAACCAGCGTCACCTGCTCCGGCTCACGCCCTGTAAGCTTTAGATAGTCGATGGTTTGCTCATCAATGTAAAACATGCTCGCAGAAGCACCAAACTCCGGTGTCATATTGGAAATAGTGGCACGGTCACCAATAGTCAGATCCGCAGCACCTTCACCAAAGAACTCGAGGTAAGAAGAAACAACACGCTCATTACGCAGGAACTCTGTTATGGCCAGAACAATATCGGTTGCGGTAATACCGGGCTGGCGCTTGCCTGATAGCTCAACACCAATAATCTCTGGAAGACGCATCATGGAAGGACGCCCGAGCATAACCGTTTCAGCTTCCAGCCCACCAACACCCATTGCAATAACACCCAAAGCATCAACATGAGGCGTATGGCTGTCTGTACCCACACAGGTGTCCGGATAAGCGACACCATCACGGGCCTGAATCACCGGAGACATTTTCTCCAGATTAATCTGGTGCATGATGCCGTTACCCGCCGGGATAACATCAACATTTTTAAAAGCCGTTTTGGTCCACTCAATAAAATGAAAGCGATCCTCATTACGACGATCTTCAATGGCACGGTTCTTTTCAAAAGCTTGCGGATCATAGCCTCCGAACTCTACAGCAAGAGAGTGGTCAACAATCAACTGCGTGGGAACAACCGGATTAACCTCGGCAGGATCACCTCCCTGTTCGGCAATCGCATCACGCAGGCCAGCCAGATCAACCAGAGCCGTCTGGCCGAGAATGTCATGACACACGACACGGGCTGGATACCAGGGAAAATCAAGCTCACGCTTACGTTCTATGATTTGCTTCAGGGCGTCCGTCAGGGTTTCGGGGTCACAGCGACGAACGAGCTGCTCAGCCAGAACCCGGGAAGTATATGGCAAAGTTGCGTAGGCACCAGACTGGATCGCTTCGACGGCTGCACGAGTATCAAAATAATCCAGCTGAGTTCCCCGTAATGGTTTGCGATAGGCAATGTTCATAACTTCAGGCCTTCTGTTTTATAAACGGTCTTCGATCGCAACCCACTCGGCAGTTTCCGGACCTGTGTAGTCAGCAGAAGGACGGATAATACGATTATTGGCACGTTGCTCCATAACGTGTGCCGTCCAGCCAGAAACACGTGAACAAACAAAGATTGGTGTAAACAGCTTGGTTGGAATACCCATAAAGTGATAAGCAGAAGCGTGAAAGAAGTCAGCGTTACAGAACAATTTCTTCTCGCGCCACATGACCGCTTCAACACGCTCGGAAACAGTATACAAGTACTCATCGCCAACCTGCTGAGACAATTTTCTGGACCACTCTTTAATAATGGCGTTACGAGGGTCAGACTCACGGTAAATTGCATGGCCAAAGCCCATAATCTTATCCTTACGAGCCAGCATGGTCATGATGCTTCGTTCTGCCTCATCGGCAGAGCGCCAGTTCTCTATCATAGCCATGGCAGCTTCGTTCGCACCGCCATGCAGAGGTCCACGCAAAGAACCAATCGCAGCCGTTACACAGCTGTGAACGTCAGAAAGTGTGGAAGCACAGACACGGCCGGTGAAGGTGGAAGCATTAAATTCATGCTCGGCGTACAGGATCAGGGAAGCGTGCATTACCTTTACGTGCAGAGGTTCTGGCTTGCTGTCATGCAAAGTCCACAGGAACTGTTCAGCAATGGAATCAGCTTCGGTATCTACATTAATACGAATGCCTTTATGACTGTAGTTGTACCAATAATTGATCATGCCTGGGAAGATGGCCAGCATACGATCGATGTGATCCAGTTGTTCGGAGAAACTATGCTCAGTCTCCAGATTACCCAACACTGAACAACCGGTTCGCATAACGTCCATTGGGTGCGCACCCGCAGGAACCTGCTCTAATACCACCTTCAGGGCATCAGGCAGTGAACGCATCCCTTTCAGACGGGTTTTATAGGCTTCCAGCTCGGACTGATTGGGCAGCTTGCCGTAAAGCAGCAGATAAGCCACTTCTTCAAACTGAGCCTTGTCAGCCAGTTCCTTGATATCATAACCGCGATAAGTCAGACCTGAACCAGTTTTACCAACGGTGCAGAGTGCAGTTTCACCAGCAGACTGACCACGCAGGCCAGCACCACCGGGCTTCTTAATGGAAAGCGTCTTTTCTGCCACGATCGTTCTCCGTTCTTCTTATTGAATAGGTGTCATCACTAAGGATTCAGAAATTCTTCGGTCTTAACCAGTCGCTCACGTTCCTGAAACGTCATCATGCCATTGGCAATGGCACCGCTGTTGCCGTCACGCTTAATGACTTCAAGCACTTCACGCATAGCAGTCACTGCAGCTCTCTGCAGATCGGAAGGAATGATGATCAGTTGATAGCCCATTGCTTTAAGATCTTCTGTAGGTACCAGCGGTGTCTTGCCACTGTAGAACATATTGATCAGTTTCGGGCCAGGTGCCTGTCTCGCGATCTCTTCTATCTGCTTAATAGTCTGGGGAGCTTCGACGAACAACATATCTGCTCCCGCATCAACATAGGCCTTAACCCGTTCGATTGCATCGTCAAAGCCGGTTACCGCAATAGCATCCGTTCGCGCTATGACAGTGACATTACCGGCGTATTTGGCAGCAATGGAAACTTTCCTGCACATTTCTTCACTGGACACCAGAGACTTGCCATCCAGATGCCCGCAACGCTTTGGAAATTCCTGATCTTCCAGGTGAAAGCCACACACTCCGGCGCTTCTGAAAAGTTCTACGGTGCGTCTGACATTTACTTCGTTACCGAAACCGGTATCCGCATCGGCAATCACGGGAAGTGAAGTGGCTTCACAGATTTGACGGACACGTTCGACCACTTCAGTCAAGGTCAGCAGACCAATATCGGGAACACCTGTGCTTCGAGCTATAGCACCACCACTTCCATACAGTGCAGAAAAGCCCGCTTCTTCACCCAGACGAGCAGAGATACCATCGTATACACCAGGCGCGGTAACAATGCCCTCTTTAGCGATCAGTCGACCAAGGGCGTTGTTTTTATCACTCATTTCACGTCCTCTATTTATCCAGAAAAAATATTTCGCCCCTGGGGCAAAGGTTATTTCATTCGTTCATGCTGGTGATTGGAGTCAATGAATTGTTCAATTTCTTTTCTGGCCCGGACAATATGACGGCGCATCAACATTTCGGCCAACTCACCATCACGGTCTTTCAGAGCCCTGAAGATCATCTGATGCTCAGTCAACGCTTCTTCAGGACGAGCAGGACGACCTGAAGTTTTTCGGTACATTTGAATCAGATGATAGAGCTCATCACAGAGCGAACGTATCAGCCTCTGATTGCAGGAACCATGGATCACACGGTAATGAAAATCCAGATCACCCTCCTGATCAATGTATGACTGGCCACTGTGCTCATTAATATGGCTGGCATGTGTTTCAAGCAGGAATTCGAGATCCAGCAGTTGTTGATCGGACATATGGATTGCTGCCAATCGAGCCGCCATGCCCTCAAGCGCTTCCCGAACGGCAAAAATTTCTGACAACTCATTCTGGCTAAGAGTGACTACCCTGGCACCCACATGAGGAGCACGAACAACGAGACCGGCAGCTTCAAGTTTCAAGAGCGCTTCTCGAAGAGGACCACGCCCGACACCGTACTTTCTTGAAAGCTCTGGCTCTGAGATTCTGCTGCCCTGACTTAAACGACCCGAAGTAATATCTCCGATCAGCAGGCCCATCACCTCTTGCGACTGAGTCCCAACACGAACCGGGCCCTTGTTTGCGAACTTTTCTGGCATAAGAATTGTTTACAATATTCTTTTTTTAAGCCATTTATACATTAGTAATGCTTCAAAATACAGATTATTGTTAACAATCTGAAAATTGGCAAAAATTTTTGCAAGATATATTGCTTTCAACTGAATTAAGACTAATTTCTTAGAACCTGACCGGCCTTTGAAAACAGTAATCCTGAACAATAAAACACCAGAAAAGTCCGTAGCGCCAACAATACTCTGAAGGTAAAATGCGCCTCTGATCTGACCCGGGATTTTTATGCCTTTTATGAAAGAGCTATTCATCGTTGAACTGGACTACCTGAGTGACTCCAGCCCTTATTTCGAGCCTTTTATCAAGCAACCCTGGGCATGTTATCTGGACAGCTGCTCTTCCTCATCCTTGAAAGAGCAGCACAATCGCTATGACATCATCACTGCTGATCCCTGGGCCGTCGTCACTGTAGACAGCCACTACCGCATAAAGACCATCAATCGTCTATCCGGTGAAAGTCGGGTTGAGAGCGATCGGTCCCCTTTCAAGATTCTGGATAATTTACTCGCAACCATGTCGGAAGTAGAACACTCTGAATTACCCTTCACGGGTGGCGCCATGGGATTTTGGGGCTACGAGCTTTGCGGTTTGAGTGAGCCGGAAAGGATTCAGTTTCGACAGCTGGAAACGCCTTTAATGAGCGTAGGTCTTTATCATTGGGCCATTATTTCCGACCACCATCAACAAAAAACCGTCTTTTTCAGTCACCCTGATATGCCAGAGAGTAACCGGGAAAGTATTCTTGCTCTCATCCATAACAAAGCAGGCCTCGAGGATTCATCGCCATTTCAGTTGCAGGAAAAATTTTCTACTACCATCAGCGAATCAGAGTATGAATCCGCCTTCAATAAAGTTCAGGACTACATACTTGCAGGTGATACCTATGAAGTAAATCTGACACAGGAATTTACCAGTCGATTCAATGGCGATTGCTGGCAGGCATACAAACATCTCAGGAAAGTGAGTCCAGCGCCCTATTCTGCTTACCTGTCTCATCTCGATGTCACTGTTCTGAGTCACTCGCCAGAACGTTTTATAAAAGTGACTGATTCCAAGGTAGAAACTCACCCCATAAAAGGTACAAGACCCAGAGGTGAAACACCTGAAGAAGATCTTACCCATGCTGAAGAATTATTGGCTAGCGAAAAAGATCGCTCTGAGAATCTGATGATTGTTGACCTGTTGAGAAACGATCTCGGTAAAGTCTGCAAGCCCGGAAGCATAAACGTTCCCAGACTGTTTGAGCTGGAAAGTTATGCTAATGTTCATCACCTGGTCAGCACCGTGACCGGTGAACTGAGTCAGGAACACAGCATTCTCGAACTGATGGAAGGTGCCTTCCCGGGTGGTTCAGTCACCGGCGCCCCAAAAATCAGGTCCATGGAAATCATTCGTGAACTTGAAGCTGTCGCCAGAAACGTATACTGCGGCGCTATTGGCTATATCAGCTGTAACAACAAGATGGACACCAGCATTACCATCAGGACTCTGGTTGCTCATAATCAAAAGCTTCGCTGCTGGGGTGGAGGTG
This sequence comes from Endozoicomonas sp. ALC020, assembly GCF_049275935.1. Taxonomy (NCBI): domain Bacteria; kingdom Pseudomonadati; phylum Pseudomonadota; class Gammaproteobacteria; order Oceanospirillales; family Endozoicomonadaceae; genus Endozoicomonas; species Endozoicomonas sp. ALC020. The sequence goes on along the minus strand of NZ_CP184830.1, from coordinate 5,450,618 downwards.
CCATTGTTGCAGATTCAGACTGTCACCAGGAATATCAGGAATCCATAACCAAGGTAAAAAACCTGATGACAGCTCTCGAAACTTTCTTTGAATAAATAACCACGAGCGAAGAAAAAACAACGTTTTCATAATAAAATAAACCGCAAACCAGCCACAGGAGTCTCTTGATGAAAATCACCATGGTCAAAAAAATAATGGCGGACGGTAGCCCCTGCAAAAAATGCAGTGAAGTTCTGGAGCGACTACAAAGCTCCGGTCACCTTGAAAAAATTGACCAGGTACTGATTGCCAAGGAAGGTGAAACTTCGAGCGAGGGTGCACTTCTGGCCGATCACTACCAGGTAGACAAGGCCCCGTTTTTTGTCGTTGAGGAAGACGGTCAGGAACCGAGAGTCTACACCGTTTACTTCAAGCTGGTGAAGGAAGTGCTGAATCGGCAGGCTGCGTAATGCAGCCGCCACTTCAAAGGAAATAAAAGTCAGTGATCGGGTAGCTGAACACCAGAGAACAGTTCATCTACCTCGGCTTTGTTATGTCTTGAAATCGCTTCCTGCACAACCTCTTTCGTCAAATGTGGCGCAAAATGCTGGATGAAGTCATACATAAATCCGCGCAGGAAGGTCCCTCTTCTGAAACCAATCTTGGTGACACTGGGTTCAAACAGGTGATCCGCATTCAGGGGAACCAGGTCGGAATCCAGCTCTGGGTCATAGGCCATCTTCGCAACAATCCCCACACCCAGCTTTAATCTTACATAGGTTTTAATGACATCAGCATCGGTTGCCGTGAAGACAACTCTGGGCGACAAGCCTTCATTCATAAAAGCCTCATCCAGCTTGGAACGACCTGTAAAACCAAATACATAAGTCACCAAAGGATGTCGGGCAACATCCTGAAGTGTCAGTTCAGATATTTGTGCCAGCGGATGATCTTTCGGGACAAGCACACAGCGATTCCAGCGATAGCAGGGCATCATCACCAGATCGTTAAAGAGTTCGAGCGCTTCGGTCGCAATGGCAAAATCGACAACACCGTCAGCGGCCATCTCGGCAATCTGGATCGGAGCACCCTGATGCATGTGCAGGGACACATCTGGATACTGGGAAATAAAGTTATTGATGATGTCAGGCAGCGCGTAACGTGCCTGGGTATGAGTCGTAGCAATGGACAGGGAGCCTTTACGTTCATCACTGAACTCTTGTGCCACCTGTTTGATGCTTTCGACTTTTCTTAGAATTTCACCCGCAGTTTCTATAATTTTTTCACCAGCCGGGGTGATTCGGGTCAGATGTTTACCGCTGCGGGCAAACACCTCAACACCCAGTTCATCTTCAAGCAGACGAATCTGTTTGCTGATACCAGGTTGCGAGGTATATAAACTCTGCGCTGTGGCGGATACATTGAGATCATGGTGAGCGACCTCCCAGATATAGCGCAGTTGTTGCAGCTTCATTGATGGCCTCCGGTCGAGCTAACGTCTACCCATAGCGTGAAAAAATACAAGCACTCTTAGTTCATAGCGGCATAAGAGAATATCATTTAATTACTTCCAAGAATACAAGCCGGTCGCTACAGTTACCAGTGAATCATGCAGCTTTAATCATGATTTCAAACATCGCCTGAGCTACTTATAACTTTAGACCATATTTTATGGACACATTGCTCTACATTTCAGCGGGTGCCAGCGTGGGCTTTGCCGTTGGCTTAACCGGCATAGGAGGCGGGTCACTGATGACTCCGCTACTCCTTTTATTTGGATTTCCGGCTCACATAGCAATAGGTACAGACCTGTTGTATGCCGCCCTGACCAAAGTCAGTGGCGTCTGGGTTCATCATCGACAAAATAGTGTTAACTGGCGACTCGTCAAACTACTGTGTATGGGAAGTATCCCAGCGACTGTGGCTACTATATTCCTGTTGAAATATCTTTTCACTGGAAGCGATCATTATAGCCCGATACTTACTACCTGCCTTGGCTTTATGCTTACCTTAACAGCACTGGTGCTTATATTTAGCAACAAATTGAAAAAAATGCAGTTTTACAACAGAAAAGTGCTGTCTGGAAACAGACTGAAGTACTTTACCGTATTTATGGGGATGGTCCTGGGCGTTCTGGTCACCCTGTCATCTGTAGGAGCCGGGGCACTGGGAACAGCAATTCTCTTACTGATATACCCTGCACTGGTTTCTGTAAGAGTAGTCGGCACTGAATTGGCACATGCAGTACCACTAACCCTCGTTGCCGGGATAGGTCATACCTTGCTGGGCAATGTTGATTTTAACCTTCTGGGAGCGCTGATGATTGGTTCACTCCCAGCCATTTATCTGGGCACTAAAGTTGGCAAATACATGCCAGAGAACATAATGCGTATGATTCTGGCTACTATTCTGCTGGTGCTGGGTATTCGTTACCTAATGTAAACCAGCAAGATTTCACAATAGTAGCAACGACTTAAATTAAGCAAAATTATTATTCACAGGGTTGTAGCAGCCACAGTTCTTGATTAGAGTGAATCACCGTCGCTGAACTCTGCAAGCCCGACTTATACATACCCGGGCGAGCAATCTAAGGCGCAAACCCGGAAGGGAGTAATAATCAAAGTTGAGAGCGCAACAAATGGCCGCATTACCGATTGAAAACCTGAACATTGAATCTCAGGACTTACTGATCACTCCAGAGCAGCTGAAAAAGGAAATTCCCCTGAGCGAAGCAGCTGAGCGAACCGTTTCCGAAGGCCGTGAAGTTATTCGCAATATTCTCGATGGCAAGGATCATCGTCTTTTTGTTGTGGTAGGCCCCTGCTCTATCCATGATGTTGATGCGGCCATGGATTATGCCGGACGTCTAAAGAAACTGGCAGATGAGCTTAGCGACACTCTCTATCTGGTCATGCGCGTCTATTTCGAAAAGCCACGCACCACTGTTGGCTGGAAAGGTCTGATTAACGACCCACACCTCAATGACACCTTCAAGATTGAAGAAGGTCTGCACACTGGCCGTCGCCTGCTGATGGATGTTGCCGAGCTTGGTATGCCTTCTGCCACCGAAGCTCTGGATCCTATCTCCCCACAATACCTGCAGGATCTGGTATCCTGGTCTGCTATTGGTGCCCGGACCACTGAATCCCAGACCCACCGTGAAATGGCCAGTGGTTTGTCTTCGGCTGTGGGTTTCAAAAACGGTACCGATGGTGGCTTGGAAGTAGCGATCAACGCTCTGAACTCAGTATCCAATCCTCATCGTTTCCTGGGTATTGATGGCTATGGACAGGTAGCTGTCACGCGTACCAAGGGGAACCAATATGGTCACATTGTTCTGCGCGGTGGTAACGGCAAGCCCAACTATGACTCTGTCAGCATAACTCTTTGCGAGCAGGAGCTTGAGAATGCCGGCATCAAGCCAAACGTTATGGTTGATTGCTCTCACGCTAACTCTAACAAAGACCCGGCGCTTCAGCCTTTGGTCATGGAAAACGTGACTAATCAGATTATCGAAGGCAACAAATCTGTTGTGGGCCTCATGATAGAAAGCAACATTGGCTGGGGTGCCCAGAAAGTGCCTGCAAACCTTGAAGACTTGAAATACGGTGTATCGATTACCGATGCCTGCATTGACTGGGAAACTACAGAGAAAAGCCTGCGTGATATGAGGGAGAAGTTAAAAAACCTACTTCCTGCAAGAATTGCAGAATAATTAACAGTCTGACACGGTCAGTTTATGACTGTGTCAGCATCCTTTAAAACAAATCGAATTGATGTCCTTGTGTGACCTCTTTAGTTCTAAGTATATCTATCTCTTCTGTCAGACCAGATAATAGGTCCATTTGTGATTCTGGCACTTCCACACAAACTTCATCGGGAAAACTGGAAGAAATCAACCGCTTTTTTGGCATATTACTGATTCTTCTAGCCAGGATAGCAGCACAAATCGGGCAAACTTCCGGCAGCAAGTGATTGGTCAGCACTTTATAGTGGTGCGCACCGTGTAACACTTCTGTACACAGTGTGCGGTCCGCGCGAGATTCAATATCAAGGTTGGCTTCTACCAAGTGTGTACACTGGGAGCCGCAAGATTGGATGATCTTGGCAACGAAGAAATTTGACAGTATGACTTGCTTATACCGTTTCACAGGTTCTTTATTTACTGGAAAAACCAGAAACACTACGAAAAAGGGCACATTATGATATACGTTTATGGCCAACTGTCATACACCCTAAAACCAACATAGGTAAAAATACAGCAAAAGGCTCTGCGCTTTTGTTATGAACTCTGGTTACAAGATCCAGGACCGAAATTGTCATCAAAGTCAATGGAAAGGCTTGTATTGTATCTTGTTGATAAACCAGATTTTGTTTCCCTCCGGCGTCCTGACCAGTACTTCATCGTCAACCTGCTTACCGATTAAAGCCCTGGCCATGGGTGAATCAACGGTTATGTGCCCTCGCTTGACGTCAATTTCATCAGACCCCACAATCCGGCATTGGAGCACTTCTCCTTCCTCATTCTCGACTTCCACCCAGGCACCAAAAAAAGCCTTGCCCTCCTGCTCAGGTGCATAATCCACCACTTTGATAACATCAAGCCGCCTGGTGAGAAAGCGAATTCTTCGATCAATTTCTCTCAGCAGTCTTTTCCCTTCCTTATACTCTGCATTCTCACTTCGGTCACCCAACGCTGCAGCTTCAGAAACTGCCTGAGTCACTTTCGGTCTCTTATGCCGCCAGAGGTCATGCAGCTCTTTTTCAAGCTTGTCTTTGCCTGCCTGTGTAATGAGATTCGACTTCATTTAATGCCAATCCAGTGAAATCCAGTTTTTTTATAGAAAAAAATGAGTTAACCCAACATCCTAATCAAAGATAGAAATCAATCAAGGCACTGTTTTAGCAATATCATCCAGCACAGTCATTTTATTTACATTTTCATCTATGGTGTGAATATTGATCAATCAAGGACGATTACCATGAAAGCCCTTCCTACACCCGGTCTAGCCCAACCAACCAATAAATTACCCACACTGGAAAAACAATATAAAGAAAGTTGGTTCTACGCATTTTTGCGAAATATCAAACTTGAAGAAGCTGCACCAAAAAAAAGGAACACAGGATACAGGAGCCAGCTATTTACCAAGCCTTGTTGAGGCAGATGGAAAAACATTCAAAGCCTATTCGGGATCACCCGCAGCACTGGTCTGCCCTAAGGCCTGAGAGTCCTTAAAACCATTTACAGACAAAATAAAACCCGTTTTGTAATGTCTGGTTTACATCCATAGCAAAAGTTTTGCCCACGGCTGTGTCAGTAAAGAATGTATTGTTGAAGATAATAACCAGATTAGATTCGATGGTTTTGACATGGCAACCGAACATCAGGACAGTGCTGCACTTCATGATAAATCCATGATGAACCGGGTAAAATACTTTTCTGAAACGATCTTTAACGTTCCTCATCCAGAACTTTTGCCACCAGAAGCTTTCTCCCACGAAAAGGTTATGAGACAGCTGGTGATATCTCGGCGCTGGGTGTCACTATGGCTTCTATGAGACAGCTGGTGATATCTCGGCGCTGGGTGTCACTATGGCTTCTATGGCTCATTGTATTGCTCCTGGAGAGTGCCAGAGCATTACTGATGGACACATAGTTGAGACCCTGCAAAACACCGGTAAGCTGAAGACTTCCAGAAAGGCCATCGTTGATTATGCCGAAACATTAAAAGATGCCTGTAATAAAACATTGGAAAGAGAGACTCGATCCGGGCATCGTTTCATGATTTTAGAACTCTTGCCTAAGCTACTGGAAGCCAATCCAGAGAAGAGATATACAGCCGGGCAAGCTCTGAACCATCGTTGTTTCAAAGAGGAATTAGACAACCCCATTACTGTCAGATAATTGCTTGATTGCCATACCCTCCCAGACAAATGTGGACTGATTAACACTCAGTCCCTCTTTTTTTTATATGAGTTTCAAAGTTCGAACGAAGCCTCACTTCAATTAATAGCAATAAATATGATTGTATATTGTACATACATAGAAAAATGATGCTGATTCGCTATTTCTACCATTTTCCAGCGCAAAAAAAACCGGTTTATGGAAAGAATGGACTCGCTTATAGGAGTGCCATTAGTCTATAAACCGGCTCTTAAGACAGACAGCCTTTTACTTGAAGTAGGCATTCTCGGTAATGCTGTGATCTGTCACATCCCTGACGCCTTTCAACTCAGGAATTCGTTCAATCAGAGTTTTCTCGACACCGTCTTTCAAAGTCAGATCTACTGCACTGCAGCCCTGGCAACCACCACCAAACTGCAAAACAGCAACATCCTCATCAATCTCAACCAGAGAAACAACACCACCGTGAGAAGCCAGCCCCGGATTGATTTCGGTCTGTAGGAAATAGTTGATTTTCTCGTCCAGTGGACTGTCTTCACTGACTTGGGGCAATTTGGCATTCGGCGCTTTGATAGTCAGCTGGCCACCCAGTTTATCTTCGGAGAAATCAACAACAGCGTCTTCCAGGTACTGTTCACTTTTTCCTTCTACATGGCAATTGAAGTATTCCAGCTCAAGAATCAGATCTCCTTCCTTTTCCTCTCCGGGTTTGCAGTAGGCAAGGCAGGTTTCAGCATAAGGAGTACCGGGCTGGGTAACGAACAGGCGCACCCCAATACCCTCCACATTCTGTTTCTCCAACAGGGTGGCAAGGTACTTTTGTGCTGCTTCCGCAAATGTAATCTTCAACTCAAGAACCCTCTCAACATTCTGTCGACATTCTATGCCATTCAGCGTTATGTTGAAATCCCCAGTGGGCTAGTCAGGTATTAAAGACTTGTGCTTCAACGATGGCAGGTTACACCCCATTGCTGTACTTGTCTCTTTAGTGCTTCGTGAGCCCCCAGTCTTATGTGAAATTATACGATTGTTACCCTGTTCAAAAGCCTGTACCCTTCGCGCTCTTTTTCCAGGTTAAAGGGGAATTTTGCCTAAAAATAAGGGCCAATTAATTCCTTCGAACCTTTCGAACTTATCCCTTCCAGCATAAATTTCAGTAGAACGAGTCGCAGCCATGAGCTCATTAGATATAGAAAAACACTCCACTACTGTCCTGATGATACTGACAGTGTTTGCCATTGTTGGTCCAGTCTCTATCGATATCTATTCACCTTCTCTCCCGGCTATAACAGAATATTTTGGCAGTAACAGTGCTACAACCCAGTGGAGTATCGGTATTTTTATGCTGGGTTTTTCGATATCGATGCTCATAGTGGGCCCACTGGCTGACCGCCTGGGTCGTAAAAAGACCCTGATGCTGGGTTATACCCTCTACCTGCTTGCCACTGCTGCCACCCTGTTGACCAATCACATTGGTCTATTCATAGCTGCACGCTTTGCCCAGGCCGTATTTGGTTGCTTTGGTACTGCCGTTGCCCGAATTTTGGCCAAAGATTATTTCCGAGAGAAAATGGAAGTAAGGATGCTGTCCTATATCAGCGCCTGCCTGACACTGGTCCCTATGCTGGCTCCCATCGCAGGTGGATTTATTCAAGAATATGCAGGCTGGAAGTACAACATTCTGGCCATGGGCGCTATGGCCATTATTGCGATGATGAGCCTGCTATTTATCCCTGAAAAACATCAAATCCCCAGGCGCGTTGGCCACCCTATTCTCTCAGGCTATAAAGACGTATTAACTGACTGGCGCTATCTGCGGTTCACTATCGCTGCCGGCACAGCCTTCTCTGGCGCTTTTGTTTTTGTCGCCGGTGGTCCTTTTGTAATGATCAGCCAATTAGGCCTGGCTCCAAAATTTTATGGATTCCTTTTTGCGATAGCCATTGCGGGCTACCTTTTCAGTGCAACCTATGGCCCCAAATTGAATGACCGGTTAGGACGTGAGAAAAGCACTCGACTTGCCTGGATCACTCTGGCTGCAGGTGCAAACATTTCCTTTGCCACTGCCTGGTGGAGTCATGGCAGCTCTATTCCGGGTTATATGTTTGGTATGGTTGTCTTTGAGCTGGGACTGGGTCTCTTTATGCCCCTATGCCAGGCCAGAGCCACCGAACATATGATTAACAATGCAGGCACCGCTGCCGGACTGATCTTCTTCATAGAAATGCTACTGGCTACAATAGTCAGTGGTTTGGTGGGTTCACTGCCACAAATGGGAACAGTGACGCTTGCCAGTGTAACTCTGGTTGCCACCCTGGTTGCTGGGTTTTGCCTTCAAAACAATAGCCACGACAATATTCAGGCTTCAGCATAAGCATCCCGATTTTCAAAACAGTAAAGGAGGAGCCGAGAGTCTTTAGCAATTCCGTCGCGAATGCCAGCTCCACCCTTGTCACAATAAATCATTAAATAAAGCAGTGATTTTTCCAGGCTTGATCACAATAAAATCGTTATCCGCAACATTCTGTTGTCGTTTGGCAAGCTGTAGATCTTCCGGCGGCTGCAACATCGGCTCGTTGGTGAGCATAAAGCTGCCCCAATGCATCGCCAGCGATAAGCGCGAGCCAACATCCTTATGAATGCGCACCGCCTCTTGTGGGTTAACGTGGATTTCTTTCATAAACCAGCGTGGTTCATAGGCCCCAATGGGCACCATGGCCATATCCATATAGCCAAAGTGATCACCAATAGCCTTAAAGTCTGAGCTGTAGCCAGTGTCTCCAGCAAAATAAAAGCGTTTACCCGGTTTCGCAAATACTGAAGGCGCTTCAAATACCCACCCACACCAGAGCGTTCGGTCAGGAAAGATGGAACGGCCACTAAAGTGTTGGCATGGCACTGCCGTGAACGTCCAGCCACGATGGGTATGCGATTCCCACCAATCCAGTTCAACCCAATTATCAATTCCCCGCCTGCTGAACCAATGGCCTAATCCGAGTGGCAACATAAATAACGGCGGGTTGTGTTTCTGCCTTTTCTGGATCGTCAACACAGATTGTCGATCCAGATGATCGAAGTGATCGTGGGAAATCAATATCACATCAACATGAGGTAGGGCATTAATATCTATCGCAGGAGGTGAATAACGCTTTGGCCCAGCCCACTGCACTGGCGATGCTCGTTCAGAAAAGTGAGGATCAGTAATAATATTCATGCCCTGATGACGAATCAAAAAAGTCGCATGACCAATCCAACTTGTCAGCGATTTATCCGAGTACTCAAAGACCGAATGATCATCTTCCACAATAGGAATCGAAACTTTTTCCGGTAATTTTTCAAATAACTTCCATTTTAAAATTTTCCATAACGAACGGTGATGCATTTGCATCTTGTCATTATTGCGAAAGCCACCGCTTGGGAGGTGATGTTTTTTAGAAAGGGTCACGGGTCTTCCTCATAATCAATCAGTCACATTGACGCAGTGCAGGCCCGCAAATAAATTTTGGTATCGCCGCACGGCCATAACTTTGTTTACTGACAATCTTTAACTCATCATCAAACACAAAATAATCCATACCCTCCCAGTGAAACGACCTACCAAAACGCAGCTTAATCAGTGAGGCAATAACCTTCTGGCTAAACGACATACCTGCCACTGGCAGCATATCATGCTGACCCTACAATCCAAAACTGGCTGTTTTATTGTCTTCATCAACCAACATACTTTTTTTCAATAAAGGTTAATTTTCCGTACATACCGCTAAACACTGATTTGATGGCGTTACGAACCTTCTGTTTACCTCGGGCAGTATGACCATTCATTTATCGGAATTCACACTCGTCAGCGAAATGCTCTGTAACCCGATCAAGACGCTGATTCGAAAACGCATCGTTGAAGGTGTTCAGTAAACTGCGTATATCATTCGCCATTTCTAAGTTGTCCATGCCATCCATTCAGCCCATAGGGTTTATCAAATACCACCCACCAGGTAAAGGTACTTGGCTGGCGCACGCGAAAGTGTTCACGGGTCACTTTGACAGGCTCAGGTTGGTATTCTCTACCCATTAAAATAACAGTAAAAAATGAGAAAAATATCATGAATAATGCAGTGATCACGGATAACTGCAATGGTGTTGGTTTCGCTGCGGCACAGCACTTCTGTAATGGGGATTATCGTGTGTTAGTGATTGCCATGACACCGAAAAAGCTGGGGTAGGGTCACGCCCTTTTATCAGGCAGGTGCAATGGGTAAACAATGATCGCTGATATTAAGCCTCAGCAATTTTACCCTTATTCAAGCTGCCACTGCAGGTATTAACAACAAATGCCCACAATTGAAGAACTGGCCCTGATGACGGATTCATGAGTGGCCATCCCCGGTCTTACCCGGAGGCGCAAAACCCGCGTCATTTATTCAACCAAAGTAAGCGAAAATTCACTATATTGGCACGATTTTAGGCTATTGACTGTTTAAGCTCGCCAATATTTTATTCGATCGTGGTATGGGATTGAACGTCGTTATGCCGACAACGGTATCATAGTCGACCTTGCATTTTACTTACTTTTTCTATGAATATGTGTGATTTGAAGTACACACTCTGTGGCGCATTTCTGATACCATCGCTCTCCTGAAAATACCTACAAGCAGCCGTGAACCGTCAAACTGAAACCTTGACGGCCTGTTTCATGGCAATAGAGAGAACTGGCCCGGAATCTGTACCCATGCCTAACAGTCAAGAAAGAGCACACTTTCCAAGAGCAAACCTTCTTAAAGAGCAATTGGAGAAACGGATTCTGATCCTTGACGGTGCCATGGGCACCATGATTCAAGGCTATAAGCTGGATGAAGAAGATTACCGTGGAGAACGTTTTGCTGATCACAGCTGTGACCTCAAGGGCAATAATGACCTTCTCTCTCTGACACGCCCTGAGATCATCAAGGAGATTTACCAGTCTTACCTGGATGCCGGAGCTGACATTCTGGAAACCAATACCTTTAACGCTACAACCATTGCCATGGCTGACTACGAGATGGAACATCTGGTCCCGGAGATCAACCGGGAGTCAGCCCGTATAGCCAGAGAAGTGGCTGATGTAGCCACTGCTCAAAACCCTGATAAGCCCCGTTTTGTAGCAGGGGTGCTAGGCCCAACGAACAGAACCGCTTCCATTTCGCCTGACGTCAACAACCCGGGCTATCGCAATACCAGCTTTGAAGCATTGGCTATGGCCTACAAAGAAGCAGCCCTTGCCCTGATAGAGGGGGGGTCCGATATTATTCTGATCGAAACCATTTTCGATACGCTCAATGCCAAAGCCGCTATCTTTGCTGTAAAAGAACTGTTCGACGAACTGGGCTATGAACTGCCCATCATGATTTCAGGCACCATTACCGATGCCTCTGGTCGTACCCTTTCCGGCCAGACCACAGAAGCTTTCTGGAACTCTATTCAACACGCCAATCCTATTTCTGTAGGCCTGAACTGTGCACTGGGTGCCAGTGAGCTGCGTCCGTACCTGGAAGAATTGTCCAACATTGCCAACACTTTTATCAGTGCACACCCTAATGCTGGCCTGCCTAATGCGTTTGGAGAGTACGATCAAACTCCGGATGAAATGGCAGACATTGTTGCCGAATTTGCTGAATCTGGCCTGGTGAACATTATTGGTGGTTGCTGCGGCAGTACTCCGGCTCATATCAAGGCAATTGCTGATAGAATGACGTCTATCGAAAGACGACAGATCCCAGAAATTCCTGTCGCCTGTCGGCTCAGCGGTCTTGAACCCTTCAATATTTTTGCAGACTCGCTGTTTGTCAACGTGGGTGAGCGTTGTAATGTAACCGGCTCTGCCCGCTTCAAACGCCTGATTATTGAAGAAGATTACGACACAGCTCTGGACGTTGCTCGTCAGCAGGTTGAAAACGGAGCCCAGGTCATCGACATCAACATGGATGAAGGGATGCTGGATGCCAAAAAGGCTATCACTACTTTCCTGAATCTGGTGGCCTCTGAGCCGGACATCTCCAAAGTGCCGGTCATGGTGGACTCATCTAAATGGGATGTCATCGAAGCCGGTCTGCAATGCATTCAGGGTAAAGGCATTGTTAACTCCATCAGCCTGAAAGAAGGCGAAGAGGCTTTCCGCCATCAGGCAAGGCTATGTCGTAATTACGGTGCTGCTGTTGTGGTGATGGCTTTTGACGAGACCGGTCAGGCTGACACCGAAGCCCGCAAAATAGAAATCTGTAAGCGTTCTTACGACATTCTGGTTAATGAAGTGGGCTTCCCGCCCCAGGACATTATTTTTGACCCGAATATCTTTGCTGTGGCTACCGGTATTGATGAGCACAACAATTATGCGGTGGACTTCATCAATGCGACTCGCTACATCAGGAAAAACCTCCCCCATGCCATGATCTCTGGCGGCGTTAGTAACGTTTCCTTCTCGTTCCGGGGTAACAACCCGGTCAGGGAAGCGATTCATGCTGTCTTCCTGTATCACGCCATCAAAGGTGGCCTGACTATGGGTATTGTCAATGCCGGACAGCTGGAAATTTACGAGGAAATCCCCAAAGAGCTGCGTGAACGGGTTGAAGATGTCATTCTCAACCGCAATAACGAAGCCACAGAAGCCTTGCTGGCCATTGCAGAGGACTATCGCGGTGGCGGCACCGGCCAGAAAAAAGTAGAAGATCTTTCCTGGCGTGAGCAGGATGTCAACAAGCGTCTTGAACATGCTCTCGTGAAAGGGATAACCACCTACATTGTTGAAGACACCGAAGAAGCTCGTCAACAGGCAGATCGCCCCATTCATGTCATCGAAGGTCCATTAATGGAGGGCATGAATGTAGTCGGCGATCTGTTTGGAGCCGGTAAAATGTTTCTACCCCAGGTCGTCAAAAGTGCCCGGGTTATGAAACAGGCCGTTGCCCACCTGATTCCTTTCATTGAAGAAGAGAAAGACGGCGACGTTCAGTCCAACGGCAAGATACTAATGGCTACCGTTAAAGGCGATGTACACGACATTGGCAAAAATATTGTTGGTGTTGTGCTGGCCTGTAATAACTTCGAGGTCATCGATCTTGGTGTTATGGTGCCCTGCGAAAAAATCCTGCAGGTAGCCAGAGAAGAAAACGTGGACATCATTGGCCTCAGCGGTTTGATCACACCGTCTCTCGACGAAATGGTGCATGTCGCCAGTGAGATGCAACGCCAGGACATCCACTTGCCCCTGTTAATCGGCGGTGCAACCACTTCCAGAGCTCATACAGCGGTTAAGATAGAGCCACAGTTTCAGAATGATATAGCGCTTTATGTGACCGATGCATCCCGCAGTGTCGGCATTGCGACTCGACTGATGAGTAAACAATTAAAACCGGCACTGATCGAGGAAACGCGTGCCGAGTACGAAAAAATTCGGGTACGCCACGAGAAGCGCAGTAATAAGCGACAACTACTGACTTATCAGGAAGCCGTTGATAATCGTTTTGATGCAGGCTGGAACAACTATCAACCTCCAGTTCCAACCTTCACAGGTGTAAAAGTCTTTGAAGATTACCCACTGGAAAAACTGGTGGATTACATCGACTGGACACCTTTTTTCATCACCTGGGATCTGGCGGGAAAATATCCGAATATTCTGGAAGATGAAATTGTCGGTGAAGCAGCCACCAACCTTTACAATGATGCCAGGGCCATGTTGAAAGATCTTGTTGAGAACAAGAAGATGGGTGCTCGTGCAGCTATTGGCTTCTGGCCGACGTTCCAGGTAAACAACGATGACCTTGAGGTTTATAGCGACGAAAGTCGCTCTGAAGTCAAAGTCATGCTTCATCATCTTCGTCAACAGAACCCGAGACCGGATGATAAGCCAAACTACTGCCTGTCAGACTTTGTGGCGCCAAAAGCCACTGGCCTGAAAGACTATGTGGGTGGTTTTATCACTACGGCGGGGATTGGTGCAGATGAATTGGCCAAAACCTATGAAGACAAGGGTGATGACTACAACAGTATCATGGTAAAAGCGCTTGCTGATCGTCTGGCAGAAGCCTTTGCCGAGCATATGCACGAAAAAGTTCGCAAGGAATTCTGGTGCTACGCTCCACATGAAGCCTTGAGTAATGAAGAACTGATTAAGGAAAAGTACACCGGCATCCGCCCTGCCCCCGGCTACCCAGCCTGTCCGGACCATACAGAAAAAACAGCACTGTTTGAGCTGCTCAATGGAGAGGTAAATACCGGAGTCAACCTGACAGAACACTTTGCCATGATGCCTGCTGCCAGTGTCAGTGGATGGTACTTCTCTCACCCGGAATCCAAATACTTTGGTCTGGGTAAGATCGCCAGGGACCAGCTCGCTTCTTACGCTGAGCGAAAAGGCATAAGTCTGGAAGAAGCCGAACGCTGGTTGCGCCCAAACCTTGAATAAGTCAGGGCTTATTGAATCAGGCAGGAATAGATCTCTGCTACCAAAGATCTGTTCCTGCCACTGAAATGTTTAATACATTGAACCGCTTTTCCAGCAAGTCTTCAGCACGGGAATATTCTCATTAGAACCCAGCCTGGGATCTCTGCTGCAAGATAAAAAGCATTCAGTTCTGGCGTGACACAGGCACTTCTAAACACATACAATCTAACAGAAACATCTAAAAAGCCTGAGGTTTGCTTGAAACAGCGCGTAACTACCATACTGAAATTGAGCACCCCTATCATCATAGCGATGCTGTCTCAAAGCCTCTTGAATCTTGTCGACGCTGCCCTGGTTGGGCCCTTGGGAAAAGAAGCACTTGCTGCGGTAGGTGCCGCCAGTTACGCAAACTTTGTCGCACTCTCCCTTGTTGCAGGACTCTCCGCCGGTGTACAAGCTCAGGTAGCTCGCAGATTAGGTGCTGGCCATAGCCTTCACTGTGCGACACCCGTCAACCATGGCATCATCATCGCACTATTCTTTGCCCTACCTGTCAGTCTCATCTTGATGGTGTTAGCCCCCTGGATATTGCAAATTTTTAACCAGGGTGAACTAGTGCATGACACTGCCGTTAGCTATTTTCGCATTCGCGTCATGTCTCTGACTGCCGCCGCTCTTTGCCTGTCTTTTAGAGGTTACTGGAATGGCACTGGCAGACCTTCAGGGTTTCTGCGCATTCTGGTCATCTCCCACCTCTTCAATGCGCTGGTAAGTTTCTGCCTTATCTACGGCATAGGTCCATTACCAGCAATGGGTGTGGCCGGTGCGGCGCTTGGCACTTTCCTGGCTATGTACCTCGCCGCCATGCTG
This sequence comes from Endozoicomonas sp. ALC020, assembly GCF_049275935.1. Classification (NCBI taxonomy): domain Bacteria; kingdom Pseudomonadati; phylum Pseudomonadota; class Gammaproteobacteria; order Oceanospirillales; family Endozoicomonadaceae; genus Endozoicomonas; species Endozoicomonas sp. ALC020. Next base: position 5,435,454 of record NZ_CP184830.1, on the reverse strand, counting down.
AATATGTTCAGCCTTATGGGGATCGCCAGAGAACAGGGATTCATGGACTTCAGATTTTTAATAAAGCGTGACTTCAGGCAGACCATTCGACTGATTCGACTGGCTGTTCCGGACTCTCTGCAACAGTTGCTGTTCTCTTTTGGCTTTATGGTGCTGTTTGCTATCATTGCCCGGATGGGTACCGGTGAGCTGGCCGTAGCTCATGTTCTTATGAATATTTCCCTGCTATTAATTTTACCGGGTATGGGTATGGGTATGGCCGCTAATACTCTGGTGAGTCAGAGCCTGGGAGCCGGCAAACCCGATAAAGCCTGGCGCTGGGGCTGGGATATTGTCAAGGTGGCTGCCAGTGTGCTGCTGTTCCTGAGCCTTCCATTACTTATTGCTCCAGAGCTCCTGCTGAGCCTCTTTCTCCACCAGGAATCTCTTGTCGAAATGGGAAAAATTCCTCTTCAGCTGACCGGTATGAGCATCTTCCTTGATGCAGCCTCTCTGGTATTCACCCAAGCCCTTTTGGGTGCTGGTGCAAATCGCACTGTACTGGGCATAAGAGCCGCCGGACAGTGGTTAATCCTGCTGCCACTATGCTGGCTGGTTGGTCCTGTACTCGGGCTTGGACTGACTGCAGTCTGGCTGGTTCAGACGTTGCAGAGACTGATCAGCTCCATGGCTTTTGTCATGGTCTGGCAAACCCGCAAGTGGGAAAGAGTCACTGTTTAGCAGGTGAGTTGATAGCTTATGGTAGCTCTTTTCCCGCCATGACAGCATTCTGTCGTCATATCCACGCAATATACGAACAGGGCAACAGAATGTGTCATTCGAAAAAATAACAGAACGATAAGTTTGACACTCTATTAAATATCCAGTCTAAGGACTGGTACCATGATCGAGATTATTGTTATCCATCAGGTTATTAAGAATATCAGCATCACTGCCGCCCAGGGCGAACAGGTCAACTTCCTTGAAAGTGACTTTCTTCGTGACATCGCCATTGGCCGTGTCACTGATTTCCATCACGGTATCATTGCCGCTGGCAACAAAATGGAAATGCTCATCAAGGCTGTCACTTGGATCCACCAGAATATCATCCAGCTTCAACACGTCGCCTTCATCGGTGTTGAAATCGGTAATAATCAGCTCGGCAGGGTTTTGCGCAGTGCCGGTGGCATTAAAATCAAAGATATCAGCCCCCAGGCCGCCAGAAGCAGTGACATCGTCATGGTCAATGGTGAAAATATCATCCCCGATATCGCCAATCAGAGTATCCAAACCGGCACTGGAACTATGGTCAAAGCCTGCCACCCGGTCACTGATGGTGACCACATCATTACCACTGCTGTCACTCAGGCTACTGCCGGTGTAACTGAACAATAACTGTTCTGAACCGTCAATCTGGGCACCATCAAAAGTCACGGTAACTTCTTGACCGCTTATGGCAACTCCAGTCACCAGACGTGCACTGCCGTCAATTTGAACGGTAAAGTCAGAGTTCGAGGGCGAGCCGGAAATGGCTTCGGAGAAGCCCAGCACAAGTTCATTACTGGACGCCAGGGATGAAGTTAAATCAGGTGCTTTCAAATCCGCCTGAGTCACGCTGCCTGCAGAAAGCGCGTCGGTGGTAGACTCATTACCAGCCAGATCCTTTATAAATCCGGCGGAGACATCCAGCGTATCATCGCTATAATCACCACCGGAGTTGGTTTCAATACTATCAGCTTTGGCCGCTGCCAACTCAATAACGAGTTTGTTGTTATCCAACACTTTGGCGGACAGTACATCATCTTCAGTGAAGCTCTCGGTCAATGATCCATTGACCTTGTAACTGATCTTGCTCCAGTCCAGCACCAGCCTTAACTCAGCACTGTCAGCGGCGGTGTTGCCACTTAAAATATCATTGAAGTTTGAACCCGACAGCTCCAGCTGATTGGTATCGGGGTCATAACTGGCCGATGCAATGGTGGTAAGAGGAGCGGTCGTATCAATAATCAGATCTGAACTGTTGTTATCCAGAGAACCTGCTCCTGAAGGCGGTGTCAGGGTTATGTTTCGATCTGAGTTGACACTGACTTGAGAATTAATCCATGAGTATGCATCGGGTTCCTTAAACACGGTGTCAATTGGGTTAGACGCTGCAAGGGAAATACTGCCAGTGACGTTATCACCGCCCTGAATGGTGTAACGGAACAAAAAGCTGTTGTTGTATTCATTGCTCGGGTGGGCAGAAGTGTCGAGAATCGCTGAACGCTGCACTCCACCTATATCCAATCTGAGTTCTGGCGTTGTACTGTAATCCAGTTTAACCACATGGTTAAAGTCCACTTGAATCAGCAGCTCTTCACCCGCCTTATAGGTATCATTATTTGAGACGACACGGATGTCAGTAATTTCATTATTCTGAATGGATGATTGTCCTGAGGCATTTAGATGGTGCAACACCTCCATATCCAAACCATTTTGTGGGGATGAAAAAGAATAACCGTTTCCTGCACGATCCACTAAAAAGCCTTCCTCGACATGCACTACGAGCTTATCAGGCCAGTCGGTATAACCCCGGAAATTTTGTTTAAAGGCATCACCACCTTCCTGAGTGAAAAATATATCCATCTCATACTGAAAGCTGTTGTGTCGAGAAAAACTGTCTGTTGTAAAGTCCCCATCCTTGAAGTAGTGCCGATCACCCGTATCTTTATTCTCCACGTACAGCTTGCTCCAGTCCGGAGTCATCTGGCTGACTTCGTCTGCATCAAGCTTAGCAAGGCCATCCGAATAGATAAATATTGCGCCTGGGTGGCCACTATTACCTGCCCAGACATTGACAGAGTCCAGACCCGGTAATGAAGGATCAGTCGTATCAATTTCAAGAGCTGCATTGCTCGCCAGAGAGTTAGCCTGGGCTCCCGTCGGAAGCGTGCTGACATCAACCGAATTACCGGCAAGGTCGGTAATGCTGCCACTGGATAGATCCAGGCTGCTGACATCCAGGTCTGAGCTATCTTCACCACTGCCAACCGTATAACTGAACACCAGTTTGTCCGTTCCGGCACCACTGGAGTATGTGGCCTGTCCGCCGGTATCCAGATTTAGGGCTGGAATTCCAGTAATATCAACAGCTTCAGTAAAAGACACCTCAAGCTGGATCACCTTACCTTCATTGTAAGGGCCATCGGTGGTCAGGCTGTTGACTGCGGTAATTTCCGGAGCATTAACATCTACGATGGCGTTACCCGTCTGGGCCAGCGCATCATTACTGTTAACCGGAGGCAGCGTGGGCAGCATGTTATTTCCCGCGGAGTCAAAGATCATGACTCCTGCAGGTATGGTCAGTGCCGAATCCGAGGCATAGTTAAGCCCCTGAGTGTTTTCACTGTTGCCCGAGCCAACGGTGTAGACAAACCTCAATGTATCGGTACCTGCACCACTGTCAAAGGTGGCCACAGCGCCGTTATCAAGTGTCAGGGTTGGGTAGGTGCTGGCATCAGAGGCGTCAATGCCAGTGATGGACACAGACTCACTCAGCTGGATAAGAATGACCACCTCATCGCCATTAATAAATCGACCAGGATCTTCAAAACTTACCTGCACCACTGTCGGAGCAGCAATATCGGCGTAATCCAGGGTCAGGTCACTGACTGCCGCTGCCCCTTCGTTACCCGCCAGATCCCTCAGGAATCCCGCCTGGATATCAACACCGTCCTCCGAGCCCTTGTAACCAAAAATACCCTCAAGTTCAGCAGCCTTGGCGTCAGTCAACTGGATCGACAGGGTATCCGTTCCCGCCAGACGGGCAACCGTCACATCATTGGCAGAGAAGCTGATGTTTTGTGTGATACCGTCATCCTTGTCGATATCAATCACCAGCTTGCTCCAGTCCAGCCTGCCTGAAAGATCAGCGGTGGCACTTTCGCTGTTGTTCAGCAGTTGATCAAAGTCCGCTCCCTTCAGCAGGAGCTGATTGTTGTTTTCATCGTAGGCGGCACTGGTGATGGTGGTGGTAGCTGCATCTGTGTCAATAACAATGTCACTGCTACCTGCCAGTGATTCAGTGCTGGCGGTTCCGGGCAATGTCAGGCTGACGCTGCTGCCAGCACCGTTGACCAGGGAACTCACAGCCGGCGAACCTGAAACGCCGTTACTGAATGTCAGGGAACTGGTATCACGATAGTTAAGGTCATCAATGTTTTCCCCGGCACTCACGGTATGGCGGAACACAAACTCCCTGGTACCATCACCGGAGACATAAACGGCATTACCCCCATAAGGATCGGCCGGGAGGGTCGGCTGCCTGTCATTGAGCAACAACAAGAGAGGATCATTGTTGGCGTCGTAATTTTGCAGCGAGACCTTTTCACTGAACCGAACGCGAATCAGAATCTCATCACCGGCCTGATAGCTTCCGTCTACGGTGTCGGAGGAAACATTAAGAACCGTAGCGCCGTTGCTGGTGACAGTGACCGCCTGATCAGCAAGGGCATCGGTAGTAGATCGGTTGCCCGCCCGGTCAGCCATAAAGCCTTGACTGATGTCCAGTGCTGTGTCACCTGATACGGTACTGAAACCGTTGTTGTCCAGTACCTTGTTGACGCCTTCATCAATGACAATCTCAAGCCGGTTGTTGTGAATCTCTACTGAACCAATATCGGAGGCGTCAAGACTGACACTTTCAAAGCTACCATCAGGCTGTTTCAGTTTTATAGACAGCTTGCTCCAGTCAAACCGTGACAGCTCGTCTCCTGTCAGGCTCAGGCCAACGGATTCGCCACTGCCCAGTAACGCATCAAAACCACTGCCATTGATGGTCAGCTTTTGATCATTGGCGCCTTCGGGAGCCAGAGTCACCCCGGTAATCGACACATCAGGGGCGGAGCCATCAATCAAGATATCCGCCGTACTGGCCAGTGAATCGCTATTGGCGGCAACAGGTACTGTCAGCACAGCGGCGTTGCCCGAGAGGTCTTTAATCGTGCCACCATTAAGCTGCAAGGCACTGGCACTGAGCACATCCAGGTCAGGCGCCTCATCTCCTGGCTGAACGGTGTACTCAAACACCAGCTCCTGAGTGCCAGACCCGGAACTGAACCGGGCAGCAGAGATATTGTCACCAGTGCCCAACAACAGTACCGGCGTACCCGTCACCTCCACGGCCTCATCAAAGCTCACCTGCAAACGGATAACGGAACCCGTTGCGTATTCCCCATCCGCTGTCAGGCTGGTGACACCGCTGATAGAAGGTGCAATACCATCAGGAGGCAGTATGAAGATCTCCACGCCAGCGCTGTTGCCATCGTTCATGGTGTTACCAGCCGCATCCTGGAAGAAGCCATCACTGGTAATCCGGATCAGATCCTGACCTTCCTCGTTACCATAGCCTGAAGTGGCACGCATGCTGGCAAGCTTGTTACTGCTGATCTTGATGTTCAATTGTTGATCGTTCACGGCCAGAGCGGATTCAATATCAGCAGCGCTAAAGCTGATATCTGTGTTACTACCGCTATTGTCTACAACCCGCCATGAAAGTTTTGACCAGTCCAGTCTGCCAGTCAGATCGGTATCGGTAGACTCACCTGGTGACAGCAGTGAGCTGAAACCATCGCCGGAGAGCGTCAGAATGCCCGCTGAACTGGCTGAGCTGCTGCTGAGCCCTACGGTAGGAGACACCGTATCAATCCTGATGTCGTTTTGTTGAGCCAGGGCTCCGGCTTCATTCAGCTCAGGCAGGAGCAAGTCTGCGTTGTTACCTAAAAGGTCGGCAATCGTACCGCCACCAAGATCCAGTGCAGAGGTGGATAATGCATTGAGGTCGGCAGACTCATCAGGGTTAGCCACCGTGTAGGTAAATGACAGGACATTCGTTCCTGTCCCACCGCTGTAGGTAGCAAGGCGATCAATGGTTCCTGTTTCCAGCTGCAGGGTTGGGTTCCCTGTCACCTGAACTGGCTCAGAAAACTCTACTTTGACGGTAATGGTGTCACCATCGCGATACCACTGATCGGCGTCATCACTGTAAAGGCGCACGACTTCCGGGTTACCACCGCTGTTGGTCACGTTGTCGACGGAGAAGCTGGATATCGAAGAAGTGTCATTGCCGACAAGGTCTTCCAGGCGATCATTGTCCAGAGCACTGCCCGCAGCGGGCGGAGTGTAATCCAGAGTCACCGACTGGCCATCGGTAATCGCTTTGGAGAGCGTCAGGGTCAGTTGCTGGCCGTTGATGGCAAGGCTACTGACCGATTCACTTTGCCCATCTACGACAATACTGAACAGGGAGGGGTTGATGGTGGCATTACCATTCAATGCCTCACTGAAGGTTAATGTCACAGTGTTACCATCCACCTCGGCGGTGGAAAGGCTGGGCGAAATCGTATCCGTGATATTGGTGACGGTCACGTCGCCATGATTGAGGGCAGCGGCATCAAAGCCTCGCAAGTCTTCGACCCGGTCGTTGTTACTACTGCTGTCAGCACTGGACGGACTGTAACTGAAGGTCACCGACTCCCCGTCTGCCACAGGACTGGTCAGCTGCACCGTCACCTGATTGCCACTGATCGAGGCACTGCTGATCGACCTGCTGGCACCCGCCACTTCAACATCCAGAATACCGGTCAGGCTGACACTCTCGTTCAGATCCTCCGAGTAAGTCAGGATGAGGGTATCACCGTCTACCACAGCATTGTTGAGTGTGGGTACCGAGGTGTCGGTATTATTCTCAACCAGAGCACTAGTGAAATCACTGCTATCATTGCCCTGGGCATCTTGAATGGGACCACCCCCATTATTGCTGGCATCCACCACGCTATAGGACAGCTGAACGATATCTGAATCGCCAACCGGGCTGTCCAGGGTCAATGTCATTCGGCTACCGGAAATGCTGACGTTTGATACCGTGCGGCTGCCGCCACCCACCAGAGACAGAGTGAAGGCGCTGTTGTCAGGAACGCTGCCAGGGTCAAGTGCTTCGTTATACTCAACGATCAGCTGGTCACCCTCTACGGTCATATTCTGGCGGACTGCTGCTGAAACATCAGGTGTCACCGTGGCTGAAAAACCGCTCAATGCCGCAAACGGGTTGATCCCTACCTGTTCCTGAAGAACATTACTGCCCGGTGTGTAATCAAGCGTCAAATTGCCCGAGGGACTGACCGCAGTGTCAAGACTGAGGCGAATCTGGGTATCGTTGAGGTAGGAGATGTTTAGAACATTGACAGCACTACCATCAATGGCTACATCAAAGTCAGCCAGATCAGGGGTGCTGTCCCTGTCCATATTTTCACTAAAAGTCAGCACCAGATTCTGGGTATTGGCCACGATTTCAGCAGAGGACAGGGTGGGAGCAGTACCGGAGAACATGACGGTTGAATTATCCGTTGTGACATTGCCAGCACTGTCAGTCTGGGTAACGGTAATATCGAGCTGGCCGTCAGACAGAGCACTGACATCCAGTTCGCTACCCGCCAAACTCCAGGTGCCATCCAGTCTAACCGTGACGGTGGCGGAAACAGTCGCAGCTGATGTGTCTTCAATTTCGACCTGAATGGAAGCACCAGGCTCACCAACACCGGAAACGAGAACGGCACCTTCTTCGGCAGCGCTGATCTGGTTGTCACCCATTATGTTGTTATCAATGGCAATGGTTCGGGCAAGTGTGAGCTGACCATCGCTCAGTAGCTGCTCAATAATTTCCTGGTCCGTATTACCCAGCGGCGAGAGATCTGTGTTTTCCAGCACAATCTGCTGTATTACATCACCACCGGCAACAACGCTGACATCAATGATGGTATCACTGCCTTCTGTGCGGAAATGAATAAACTGATCTGCGGTGGTATTTTCCTCGCCACTGAGAAGGGAGTGCAAATCGAGAATGTCACCACCGGCACCGACGGAAAAATCGGTAATGCGGTCAATGGCCGGATCACCGGCCGAGCCACCATCGCCAGCCTGCCAGACAAAACGATCCTGACCACTACCACCCGTTAACCAATCATCGCCCTCACCACCAGTGAGCACATCCGCACCTGCATCACCATACATAAAGTCAGTGTTGTTGCCGCCTGTTACGGTATTATCCTGAGCGTCACCACGGCTAACATTTGCACTATAAGTGGTCGCAGAACTGGCAATACCACCTGCTTCCGTAGAGGTAACACTGATATTCAGCGGATCACCATCGTTCAGTGTTAACGAGGGCGTGAAACTCCAGTTACCATCACTGCCAACCGATGCACTGTAATTGTTACCATTAATAGTGAAATTCAGGACGGCATCTGGTTGACCGGTACCTGTGATTACAGGCTGGAAACTGCCATCCAGCATCACCGAATCAATTTTAGGCGGTGTATAAAAGTCAATGGTATGGGCGCTGCTCTCCAGTGCACCATCACTCACTTTGAAACCTATACTGCCATGGTGGCTACCGTTAATGCTGGCATCTGCAGTAAACACCAAGTTGGGGATATCTCCGGCACTGATCACCTGGTTAACGGAGACAGCACTGCCGTTCAACGTCAGGCTCCCCGTAGTGGGCAGTGACGTAAAGGTAATGGAAGCAAGGCTATCCCCGGAATCCACATCGCTGAATCCGAATTCTGCATTGGTAAAGGTATGCTGTCCCGCCTCACTGAGACTTAGGTTATTATCCGCAGCAGTAGGTGCATCGTTGGTGCCGTTAATGGTGATAACAATATCGTGGGTAGTGCCATCCAGGGACTTCACCGTCACCGTCTCGGTCAGGGTGTCACCATCCCCCAGGGCCTGAATGTCGGCCTGGCTGTTGCTCGCCGAATAGCTCCAGCTGCCGTCGCTGGCCATAGTCAATGAACCGTAGCTGCCGGTGACGGTCTCTGGGGTGAAACTGGCTTCACCACCATCAACATCAGTGACAGTTAGGCTACCCGAGGTCGTCAGCGTGTTACCAGCATCCTCAGTGACACTGCCGGTATCAGCGCCGGTAATCACCGCCGCGTCGTTGGTGCCATTGATGGTGATAACAATGTTGTGGGTAGTGCCATCCAGGGACTTGACCGTCAAAGTCTCGGTCAAGGTGTCACCATCCCCCAGGGCCTGAATGTCGGCCTGACTGTTGCTCGCCGAATAGCTCCAGCTGCCGTCGCTGGCCATAGTCAATGAACCGTAGCTGCCGGTGACGGTCTCTGCAGTGAAACTAGCCTCGCCGCCATCAACATCGGTGACAGCCAAGCTGCCGGAAGTCATCAGGGTGTTGCCCGCGTCCTCAGTGACACTGCCTGTGTCAGCACCAGTGATCACCGCCGCATCGTTGGTGCCGTTGATGGTGATAACAATATTATGGGTTGTGCCATCCAGGGACTGCACGGTGATGGTCTCGGTCAAGGTGTCGCCATCCCCCAGGGCCTGAATGTCGGCATGGCTGTTACTGGCCGAATAGCTCCAGCTGCCGTCGCTGGCCATAGTCAATGAACCGTAGCTGCCGGTGACGGTCTCTGCGGTGAAACTGGCTTCACCACCATCAACATCGGCGACCGTCAGGCTGCCGGAAGTCGTCAGGGTGTTACCAGCATCCTCAGTGACACTGCCGGTATCAGCACCAGTGATCACCGCCGCATCGTTGGTGCCGTTGATGGTGATAACAATATTATGGGTAGTGCCATCCAGGGACTGCACGGTGATGGTCTCGGTCAAGGTGTCGCCATCCCCCAGGGCCTGAATGTCGGCATGGCTGTTACTGGCCGAATAGCTCCAGCTGCCGTCGCTGGCCATAGTCAATGAACCATAGCTGCCGGTGACGGTCTCTGCGGTGAAACTGGCTTCACCACCATCAACATCGGTGACCGTCAGGCTGCCGGAAGTCGTCAGGGTGTTGCCCGCGTCCTCAGTAACACTACCGGTATCAGCGCCGGTAATCACCGCCGCGTCGTTGGTGCCATTGATGGTGATAACAATGTTGTGGGTAGTGCCATCCAGGGACTGCACGGTGATGGTCTCGGTCAAGGTGTCGCCATCCCCCAGGGCCTGAATGTCGGCATGGCTGTTACTGGCCGAATAGCTCCAGCTGCCGTCGCTGGCCATAGTCAATGAACCGTAGCTGCCGGTGACGGTCTCTGCGGTGAAACTGGCTTCACCACCATCAACATCGGTGACAGTCAGGCTGCCGGAAGTCGTCAGGGTGTTGCCCGCGTCCTCAGTAACACTACCGGTATCAGCGCCGGTAATCACCGCCGCGTCGTTGGTGCCGTTGATGGTGATAACAATATTATGGGTAGTGCCATCCAGGGACTGCACGGTGATGGTCTCGGTCAAGGTGTCGCCATCCCCCAGGGCCTGAATGTCGGCATGGCTGTTACTGGCCGAATAGCTCCAGCTGCCGTCGCTGGCCATAGTCAATGAACCGTAGCTGCCGGTGACGGTCTCTGCAGTGAAACTGGCCTCGCCGCCATCAACATCGGTGACAGCCAAGCTGCCGGAAGTCATCAGGGTGTTGCCAGCATCTTCGGTAACACTGCCGGTATCAGCGCCGGTGATTACCGCCGCGTCGTTGGTGCCGTTAATGGTGATAACAATATCGTGGTTAGTGCCATCTTGGGACTTGACTGTCACTGTCTCAGTCAAGGTGTCACCATCCCCCAGAGACTGGATAGCTGATAGACTGTTATCCGCTGAATAGCTCCAGCTACCGCTGCCATCAATGGTCAATGAACCGTAACTGCCGGTGATGGTCTCTGCAGTGAAACTGGCTTCACCGCCATCAACATCGGTAACAGTCAGACTGCCGGAAGTCATCAGGGTGTTGCCAGCGTCCTCAGTAACACTGCCGGTATCAGCGCCGGTGATTACCGCCGCGTCGTTGGTGCCGTTAATGGTGATAACAATATCTTGGGTAGTGCCATCCAGGGACTTGACTGTCACCGTCTCGGTCAGGGTGTCACCATCCCCCAGGGTCTGGATAGCCGATAGACTGTTATCCGCCGAATAGCTCCAGCTACCGCTGCCATCAATGGTCAATGAACCGTAGCTACCGGTGACGGTCTCCGCAGTGAAACTGGCTTCACCGCCATCAACATCGGTAACAGTCAGACTGCCGGAAGTCATCAGGGTGTTGCCAGCGTCCTCAGTAACATTGCCAGTATCAGCGCCGGTGATCACCGCCGTGTCGTTGGTGCCGTCAATGGTGATAAGAATATCATGGGTAGTGCCATCCAGAGACTTGACTGTCACAGTCTCCGTCAAGGTGCCACCATCTCCCAGAGCCTGGATGTCAGCATTGCTGTTACTGGCCGAATAGCTCCAGCTACCACTGCCATCAATGGTCAATGAACCGTAGCTGCCGGTGACGGTCTCTGGGGTGAAACTGGCCTCACCGCCATCAACATCGGTAACAGTCAGGCTGCCGGAGGTCATCAGGGTATTGCTGGAGTCCTCAGTAACACTGCCGGTATCAGCGCCGGTGATCACTGCCGCGTCGTTGGTGCCGTTAATGGTAATAACAATATTGTGGGTAGTGCCATCCAAGGACTTCACGGTGACAGTATCGGTCAGGGTGTCACCATCCCCCAGAGCCTGAATGTCGGCCTGACTGTTGCTAGCCGAATAGCTCCAGCTGCCGTCGCTAGCCATAGTCAATGAACCGTAGCTGCCGGTGACGGTCTCTGGGGTGAAACTGGCTTCACCACTATCGACGTCGGTGACAGTCAGACTGCCAGAAGCCATCAGGGTGTTGCTCGCATCCTCAGTGACGCTGCCGGTGTCAGTACCGGTGATCACCGCAGCATCGTTGGTACCGTTGATGGTGATAACAATATCGTGGGTAGTGCCATCCAGGGACTGCACCGTGACAGTATCGGTCAGAGTGTCGCCATCCCCCAGGGCCTGAATGTCGGCCTGACTGCTGCTGGCCGAATAGCTCCAGCTGCCGTCGCTAGCCATAGTCAATGAACCGTAGCTGCCGGTGACGGTCTCTGGGGTGAAACTGGCTTCACCACTATCGACGTCGGTGACAGTCAGACTGCCAGAAGCCATCAGGGTGTTGCTCGCATCCTCAGTGACGCTGCCGGTGTCAGTACCGGTGATCACCGCAGCATCGTTGGTACCGTTGATGGTGATAACAATATCGTGGGTAGTGCCATCCAGGGACTGCACCGTGACAGTATCGGTCAGAGTGTCGCCATCCCCCAGGGCCTGAATGTCGGCCTGACTGCTGCTGGCCGAATAGCTCCAGCTGCCGTCGCTAGCCATAGTCAATGAACCGTAGCTGCCGGTGACGGTCTCTGGGGTGAAACTGGCTTCACCACTATCGACGTCGGTAACAGTCAGACTGCCAGAAGCCATCAGGGTGTTGCTCGCATCCTCAGTGACGCTGCCGGTATCAGCGCCGGTGATCACCGCAGCATCGTTGGTACCGTTGATGGTGATAACAATATCGTGGGTAGTGCCATCCGGGGACTTCACCGTGACAGTATCGGTCAGAGTGTCGCCATCCCCCAGGGCCTGAATGTCGGCCTTACTGTTGCTGGCCGAATAGCTCCAGCTGCCGTCGCTAGCCATAGTCAATGAACCGTAGCTGCCGGTGACGGTCTCTGGGGTGAAACTGGCCTCACCGCCATCAACATCGGTAACAGTCAGGCTGCCGGAGGTCATCAGGGTATTGCTGGAGTCCTCAGTAACACTGCCGGTATCAGCGCCGGTGATCACTGCCGAGTCGTTGGTGCCGTTAATGGTAATAACAATATTGTGGGTAGTGCCATCCAAGGACTTCACGGTGACAGTATCGGTCAGGGTGTCACCATCCCCCAGAGCCTGAATGTCAGCCTGACTATTGCTGGCCGAATAGCTCCAGCTGCCGTCGCTGGCCATAGTCAATGAACCGTAGCTGCCGGTGACGGTCTCTGGGGCGAAACTGGCTTCACCACTATCGACGTCGGTAACAGTCAGACTGCCAGAAGCCATCAGGGTGTTGCTCGCATCCTCAGTGACACTGCCGGTATCATCGCCGGTGATCACCGCCGCGTCGTTGGCGCCGTTAATAGTGATAACAATATCGTGGGTAGTGCCATCCAGGGACTTGACTGTCAAAGTCTCAGTCAAGGTGTCACCAACCTCCAGGGCCTGAATGTCAGCATGGCTGTTGCTCGCCGAATAGCTCCAGCTGCCACTGCCATCAATGGTCAATGAACCGTAGCTGCCGGTGACGGTCTCTGGGGTGAAACTGGCTTCACCGCCATCAACATCGGAGACAGACAGACTACCGGAAGTCATCAGAGTGTTGCCAGCGTCCTCAGTAACACTGCCGGTATCAGCGCCGGTGATCACCGCTGCGTCGTTGGTGCCGTTAATGGTGATAACAATATCGTGGGTAGTGCCATCCAGGGACTTGACTGTCACCGTCTCCGTCAAGGTGTCACCATCCCCCAGAGACTGGATAGCTGATAGACTGTTATCCGCCGAATAGCTCCAGCTACCACTGCCATCAATGGTCAATGAACCGTAGCTGCCAGTGACGGTCTCTGGGGTGAAACTGGCTTCACCGCCATCAACATCGGTGACAGACAGAATACCGGAAGTCATCAGAGTGTTGCCAGCGTCCTCAGTAACACTGCCGGTATCAGCGCCGGTGATTACCGCCGCGTCGTTGGTACCGTTAATGGTGATAACAATATCATGGGTAGTGCCATCCAGGGACTTGACTGTCACTGTCTCAGTCAAGGTGTCACCATCCCCCAATGACTGGATAGCCGATAGACTGTTATCCGCTGAATAGCTCCAGCTACCGCTGCCATCAATGGTCAATGAACCGTAACTGCCGGTGATAGTCTCTGCAGTGAAACTGGCTTCACCGCCATCAACATCGGTAACAGTCAGACTGCCGGAAGTCATCAGGGTGTTGCCAGCGTCCTCAGTAACACTGCCGGTATCAGCGCCGGTGATCACCGCCGTGTCGTTGGTGCCGTTAATGGTGATAACAATATCGTGGGTAGTGCCATCCAGGGACTTGACTGTCACCGTCTCAGTCAAGGTGTCACCATCCCCCAGGGTCTGGATAGCCGATAGACTGTTATCCGCCGAATAGCTCCAGCTACCGCTGCCATCAATGGTCAGTGAACCGTAGCTACCGGTGACGGTCTCCGCAGTGAAACTGGCTTCACCACCATCGACATCGGTAACAGTCAGACTGCCAGAAGTCATCAGGGTGTTGCCAGCGTCCTCAGTAACACTGCCGGTATCAGCGCCGGTGATCACCGCCGTGTCGTTGGTGCCGTTAATGGTGATAACAATATCGTGGGTAGTACCATCCAGGGACTTGACTGTCACCGTCTCAGTCAAGGTGTCACCATCCCCCAAGGTCTGGATAGCCGATAGACTGTTATCCGCCGAATAGCTCCAGCTACCACTGCCATCAATGGTCAATGAACCGTAGCTACCGGTGATGGTCTCTGCAGTGAAACTGGCTTCACCACCATCGACATCGGTAACAGTCAGACTGCCAGAAGTCATCAGAGTGTTGCCAGCGTCCTCAGTAACACTGCCAGTATCAGCGCCGGTGATCACCGCCGTGTCGTTGGTGCCGTTAATGGTGATAACAATATCGTGGGTAGTGCCATCCAGGGACTTGACTGTCACTGTCTCGGTCAGGGTGTCACCATCCCCCAAGGTCTGGATAGCCGATAGACTGTTATCCGCTGAATAGCTCCAGCTACCGCTGCCATCGATGGTCAATGAACCGTAACTGCCGGTGATGGTCTCTGCAGTGAAACTGGCTTCACCACCATCAACATCGGTAACAGTCAGACTGCCGGAAGTCATCAGGGTGTTGCCAGCGTCCTCAGTAACACTGCCAGTATCAGCGCCGGTGATCACCGCCGCGTCGTTGGTGCCGTTAATGGTGATAACAATATCTTGGGTAGTGCCATCCAGGGACTTGACTGTCACTGTCTCAGTCAAGGTGTCACCATCCCCCAATGACTGGATAGCCGATAGACTGTTATCCGCTGAATAGCTCCAGCTACCGCTGCCATCAATGGTCAATGAACCGTAACTGCCGGTGATAGTCTCTGCAGTGAAACTGGCTTCACCGCCATCAACATCGGTAACAGTCAGACTGCCGGAAGTCATCAGGGTGTTACCAGCGTCCTCAGTAACACTGCCGGTATCAGCGCCGGTGATCACCGCCGTGTCGTTGGTGCCGTTAATGGTGATAAGAATATCATGGGTAGTGCCATCCAGGGACTTGACTGTCACAGTCTCCGTCAAGGTGCCACCATCTCCCAGAGCCTGGATGTCAGCATTGCTGTTACTGGCCGAATAGCTCCAGCTACCACTGCCATCAATGGTCAATGAACCGTAGCTACCGGTGACGGTCTCCGCAGTGAAACTGGCTTCACCACCATCGACATCGGTAACAGTCAGACTGCCAGAAGTCATCAGAGTGTTGCCAGCGTCCTCAGTAACACTGCCGGTATCAGCGCCGGTGATCACCGCCGTGTCGTTGGTGCCATTAATGGTGATAACAATATCGTGGGTAGTGCCATCCAGGGACTTGACTGTCACCGTCTCAGTCAAGGTGTCACCATCCCCCAAGGTCTGGATAGCCGATAGACTGTTATCCGCCGAATAGCTCCAGCTACCGCTGCCATCAATGGTCAATGAACCGTAACTGCCGGTGATGGTCTCTGCAGTGAAACTGGCTTCACCGCCATCAACATCGGTAACAGTCAGACTGCCGGAAGTCATCAGGGTGTTGCCAGCATCTTCGGTAACACTGCCGGTATCAGCGCCGGTGATTACCGCCGCGTCGTTGGTGCCGTTAATGGTGATAACAATATCGTGGGTAGTGCCATCCAGGGACTTGACTGTCACTGTCTCAGTCAAGGTGTCACCATCCCCCAATGACTGGATAGCCGATAGACTGTTATCCGCTGAATAGCTCCAGCTACCGCTGCCATCAATGGTCAATGAACCGTAACTGCCGGTGATGGTCTCTGCAGTGAAACTGGTTTCACCGCCATCAACATCGGTAACAGTCAGACTGCCGGAAGTCATCAGGGTGTTGCCAGCGTCCTCAGTAACACTGCCAGTATCAGCGCCGGTGATCACCGCCGCGTCGTTGGTGCCGTTAATGGTGATAACAATATCTTGGGTAGTGCCATCCAGGGACTTGACTGTCACTGTCTCAGTCAAGGTGTCACCATCACCCAGTGACTGGATAGCTGATAGACTGTTATCCGCCGAATAGCTCCAGCTACCGCTGCCATCAATGGTCAATGAACCGTAACTGCCAGTGATGGTCTCTGGGGTGAAACTGGCTTCACCGCCATCAACATCGGTAACAGTCAGACTGCCGGAAGTCATCAGGGTGTTGCCAGCGTCCTCAGTAACACTGCCGGTATCAGCGCCGGTGATCACCGCCGTGTCGTTGGTGCCGTTAATGGTGATAACAATATCGTGGGTAGTGCCATCCAGGGACTTGACTGTCACCGTCTCAGTCAAGGTGTCACCATCCCCCAAGGTCTGGATAGCCGATAGACTGTTATCCACCGAATAGCTCCAGCTACCACTGCCATCAATAGTCAATGAACCGTAGCTACCGGTGACGGTCTCCGCAGTGAAACTGGCTTCACCACCATCGACATCGGTAACAGTCAGACTGCCAGAAGTCATCAGGGTGTTGCCAGCGTCCTCAGTAACACTGCCGGTATCAGCGCCGGTGATCACCGCTGTGTCGTTGGTGCCGTTAATGGTGATAACAATATCGTGGGTAGTGCCATCCAGGGACTTGACTGTCACCGTCTCAGTCAAGGTGTCACCATCCCCCAAGGTCTGGATAGCCGATAGACTGTTATCCACCGAATAGCTCCAGCTACCACTGCCATCAATAGTCAATGAACCGTAGCTACCGGTGACGGTCTCTGGGGTGAAACTGGCTTCACCGCCATCAACATCGGTGACAGACAGAATACCGGAAGTCATCAGAGTGTTGCCAGCGTCCTCAGTAACACTGCCGGTATCAGCGCCGGTGATCACCGCCGTGTCGTTGGTTCCGGTCAGGGTGATAGTCACCTGCTGATCGACAGTACCGCCTTCGCCGTCGTCAACAGTGACGGTATAAGTCTGGGTCAGAGTCTGACCGGCACCCAGATAATCGACGTCAGCATCATCAACACTGAAACTCCAGTCGATCCGGCCGCTGCCGTCACCCTGAGTATCGTCCGCCACGGTAGCCGTCAGGCTGCCCAAATAACCATTAGCCCCGGCTCTAACACTGACACTCTGCTGATCACTCAGATCGACATCGGCAATAGTGAAGGAGCCGCTGTCGGTCAGGGTGTTACTGTTCTCACCGGCGCCACCGTCGAAAATCTCGGTGACTGTACCGGAGACATCGGTGGCACTGCTGATGGTAGGCGCATCGTTGGTTCCGGTCAGGGTGATAGTCACCTGCTGATCGACAGTACCGCCTTCGCCATCATCAACAGTCACGGTGTAGGTTTGGGTCAGGGTCTGGCCGACACCCAGATAATCGACGTCAGCATCATCAACACTGAAGCTCCAGTCGATCCGGCCGCTGCCGTCGCCCTGGGTGTCGTCCGCCACAGTAGCCGTCAGGCTGCCCAGATAACCATTAGCCCCGGCACTGACACTGACACTCTGCTGATCACTCAGATCGACATCGGCAATAGTGAACGAGCCGCTGTCGGTCAGGGTGTTACTGTTCTCACCGGCGCCACCGTCGACAATCTCGGTGACTGTACCGGAGACATCAGTGGCGCTGCTGATGGTAGGCGCATCGTTGGTTCCGGTCAGAGTGATAGTCACCTGCTGATCGACAGTACCGCCTTCGCCATCATCAACAGTCACGGTGTAGGTTTGGGTCAGGGTCTGGCCGACACCCAGATAATCGACGTCGGCATCATCAACACTGAAGCTCCAGTCGATCCGGCCGCTGCCGTCACCCTGAGTGTCGTCCGCCACAGTAGCCGTCAGGCTGCCCAGATAACCATTAGCCCCGGCACTGACGCTGACAGTCTGCTGGTCACTCAGATCGACATCAGCAATGGTGAACGAGCCAGTGTCGGTCAGGCTGTTGCTGTTTTCACCGGCACCCCCGTCGACAATCTCGGTGACTGCACCGGCAACATCGGTGGCACTGGTAATAGTAGGTGCGTCGTTGGTGCCGGTCAGGGTGATAGTCACCTGCTGATCAACGGTACCGCCTTCGCCATCGTCAACTGTGACGGTGTAGGTCTGAGTCAGAGTCTGACCGGCGCCCAGGTAATCGATGTCGGCATCATCAACACTGAAACTCCAGTCAATCCGACCGCTGCCGTCGCCCTGGGTGTCATCTGCCACGGTGGCCGTCAGGCTGCCCAGATAACCATTGGCCCCGGCACTGACGCTGACAGTCTGCTGGTCACTCAGATCGACATCAGCAATGGTGAACGAGCCAGTATCACTCAGGCTGTTGCTGTTTTCACCGGCACCCCCGTCGACAATCTCGGTGACTGCACCGGCAACATCGGTGGCACTGGTAATAGTAGGTGCGTCGTTGGTGCCGGTCAGGGTGATAGTCACCTGCTGATCAACGGTACCGCCTTCGCCATCGTCAACTGTGACAGTGTAGGTCTGGGTCAGAGTCTGACCGGCGCCCAGATAATCGATGTCGGCATCATCAACACTGAAACTCCAGTCAATCCGACCGCTGCCGTCGCCCTGGGTGTCATCTGCCACGCTAGCCGTCAGGCTGCCCAGATAACCATTGGCCCCGGCACTGACGCTGACAGTCTGCTGGTCACTCAGATCGACATCAGCAACGGTGAACGAGCCAGTGTCGGTCAGGCTGTTGCTGTTTTCACCGGCACCCCCGTCGACAATCTCGGTGACTGCACCGGCAACATCGGTGGCACTGGCAATAGTAGGTGCATCATTGGTGCCGGTCAGGGTGATAGTCACCTGCTGATCAACGGTACCGCCTTCGCCATCGTCAACTGTGACGGTGTAGGTTTGGGTCAGAGTCTGACCGGCGCCCAGGTAATCGATGTCGGCATCATCAACACTGAAACTCCAGTCAATCCGACCGCTACCGTCGCCCTGGGTGTCATCTGCCACGCTAGCCGTCAGGCTGCCCACATAACCATTGGCCCCGGCACTGACGCTGACAGTCTGCTGGTCACTCAGATCGACATCAGCAATGGTGAACGAGCCAGTGTCGGTCAGGCTGTTGCTGTTTTCACCGGCACCCCCGTCGACAATCTCGGTGACTGCACCGGCAACATCGGTGGCACTGGCAATAGTAGGTGCGTCGTTGGTGCCGGTCAGGGTGATAGTCAACTGCTGATCAACGGTACCGCCTTCGCCATCGTCAACTGTGACGGTGTAGGTCTGGGTCAGAGTCTGACCGGCGCCCAGGTAATCGATGTCGGCATCATCAACGCTGAAACTCCAGTCAATCCGACCGCTGCCGTCGCCCTGGGTGTCATCCGCCACGGTGGCCGTCAGGCTGCCCAGATAACCATTAGCCCCGGCACTGACGCTGACAGTCTGCTGGTCACTCAGATCGACATCAGCAATGGTGAACGAGCCAGTGTCGGTCAGGCTGTTGCTGTTTTCACCGGCACCCCCGTCGACAATCTCGGTGACTGCACCGGCAACATCAGTGGCATTGCTAATAGTGGGAGCGTCGTTGAGGCCTTCAATGGTTATTGAAGCACTCTGGCTAACCGTTCCCCCATGACCATCGTCAACTTCGTAGCTGTAATCAATTCTTTCTGATTCCCCTGCCGCCAAATAGTTATAAGCGGACGAATCCAGAGACAGGCTGTTACCATCCTCCGAGATACTGATGCCAACCGGATCACCGGCGGTGAGTCGGAGGTTCACAACATCTAAGGTGTCGGTCTGATCAACATCAGTACTACCTGCCAACAAATCAATACTCTTTGATGGCGAATTCTGGTTAGTCCTCAATAAAATTGCATTTTGAACTACCGGGTCATCATTACTTCCTGCCAGGGTGATGCTGGCGGTTTGGGTCGTAAAATCTCCCTGTGAATCCGATACTTGATATTCGTAGGTGATGATTTCCATCTCGCCAACGGCTAGGTACTTATAAGCTTCCGGATCAATAACCAGCTCTGATCCTTCTTCGGTCACACTGACGCCAGCTTCGTTACCAGAAACCAGACGAAGGCTGGTAACAGACAATTCATCGTCCAGATCCTTATCACTGGCTTTTTGTAAAAGATCCAGACTAATGCCAGAGTCATTCTGATTTAGATCAAGAACAATCGGAGCCTCTACTTCAGGCGTATCGTTGACACCTTCTATCGTGATGCCTACGGATGCCTGACTTCTGTTTCCCTGTGAATTGATAACCTCAAAAACAAAAGTAACAGTCTGGCTTTCACCCTTTGCCAGATAGTCAAAGTCTGCTCCAGGCTTGAACTCAAAAGAGCCATCACCACTTATATTTATTGAACCTGCTTCCGTTGCAGAAACCAGAGAGTACGTCAATGCTCCGCCAGCACCACCACTATTATCTGTCGCAGAAAGCTGTCCCTGAAGGATCGGTGAATCTTCATTACCATCCATTGACAATGCCTGAGCGACAGGCTGGTACGAAATAACGACAGGCTCTGGAGTCTCCGATTCTTTCTCAGATTCTTGTTGTTGAACAACTTCGTTAGTGACAGGCCTGCTGCTGGCAGTCAGGATCTCAGAAGACTCGGTAATGGATTCCTCATCTAACTGGTCATCAGTTTCAAGCGTGATAACAGGGATATCTGATGGGGCAAGCCTGGGTTCTGTCTGGTCAGGACTTCTCTCTTCGGAGGTATCTTCTTTTGCCGCTGAAGCTTCTGTTGGAGAACCGGGATCTGCTCCTTCAGCAACAGCGTCCCGAACCTCTTCATCAGCCAGCTCTTCCTCGGCCTGTTCTTCATCGATATCAGTATCCTGACCGGACAGCACACTGTCTGTAAGAGTAAGTGACTGCTGACCACTCAGTTCCAGAACCTGATTATTCGATGTTGTAATGACAACGAGATCACCATTTTCTGAAACGACCCGATCATTAAGAAAAACTTTGTCCCCTGGCTCGAGAACTATTTGGGTTCCATCCGGCTTTATGGCGATCACTTTACCAGACGCTGCTGAGATCTCACCAATAGCAGGTGCAGAGTTTCCTGAGCTTGAATTCATATTTCTGTACTCTCTGAATCCTGAGGGAAAAGAGGAAACTCGATCCAAGTGCTGTGCAGCCAACTCAAGCACAGAATAAGGCGAGTTCCCTTCGCTCTTATATTCACGAAAAAACAGTTTATAGTTTATTAATTTCAGGGTAGACAGAATAAAGCAGCTTTGTTGCAATGCTCCGACATTCAGCTTTTAAATCTCTTTAAGAGGTCTTTATAGCAGAGGTTACACCTTCGTAACTATGCACCTATAGGCAAGTTAACAACTTTTAAACGACTTCTTATTGAAGATAGAATCATTTTTAATAAATAAAGTTCATCTGGGAAATTGATATGATTTCTCACTACTGTCCGGCTAAACATACCCAAGCTCCAGCCCCCTGATTCATGAGTAAATTGACTCTCATTTTCTCAGTTGGATCATTGAATAACTCCATCAAAGAACGGCGGCTGATCAGATTAGGGCTGATTCTCCATGCTATTTGTTGTAAGTAGAACTTGAAAGCCGTTGTATTCTGAGCAACGCGTAACAAAAGTGAATCACTTTCAGCTCAGAGCCAAAATTTATATGGCAAGGCTAAAAGCTTCTCTGAGGCACTTGAAAGAGGTTGCTAACTGCATAACTTGAGTTGTTTAAACAGTCAAGCATTGATAAATCAATGAGTTAAGAGATACAGAATGGCGGTGAGGGAGGGATTCGAACCCTCGATACGGCTACAAACCGTATACTCCCTTAGCAGGGGAGCGCCTTCAGCCTCTCGGCCACCTCACCGTCATATTCTTTGTTTTGATGGGGTTACCCAACTTTCAAATTGGCGCGTCCGGGAGGATTCGAACCTCCGACCGCCTGGTTCGTAGCCAGGTACTCTATCCAGCTGAGCTACGGACGCTCATATTTGAAAACTTCTTAAATGGCGCGCTCGGGAGGATTCGAACCTCCGACCGCCTGGTTCGTAGCCAGGTACTCTATCCAGCTGAGCTACGAGCGCGTAATACTAACTTGTTCACTGGCGGTGAGGGAGGGATTCGAACCCTCGATACGGCTACAAACCGTATACTCCCTTAGCAGGGGAGCGCCTTCAGCCTCTCGGCCACCTCACCGGTACAACTTATACTAGCGACACTTGCCGTTTTAATGAGTGGCGCGCTCGGGAGGATTCGAACCTCCGACCGCCTGGTTCGTAGCCAGGTACTCTATCCAGCTGAGCTACGAGCACGCTGCATCAACGGGAGCGAACTATAGAGATTTAACCCCGAGGAGTCAACGGTATTGTGGCAATTTTCACATTTGAACAACAACGCACAACAACGAAAAAGCCCCACACAGGCAGGGCTAAAAAAGTTCAGGTCCAACTAAAGACGCTGGTGGTTAGACGTTAGTTTGCAACCAATCAAAAATCATAACGGATAGTTGCATTCAAGCTATCCGCCTTGAAGTCCCCCATCCAGTTATTGTCATAATGCAGACTCAAGCTCAGGTTGTTTTCCATTTTGTAGTTAACACCCAAACCGGCCAGGAAGCGATTTTGCTCACGTTCAGCACCCGTGAATGTCAAGGTTTTACCGCCTTGAAGGATTGTCACCGTTGCTTCAGGCTTTTCATCCTTAAAGTCATGGTAACCCATCAGAACAAACTCAGGTTGGAGAATACCTCGACCCAACTCGAAATCACCCATAAGCTTCAAACCTGCACCCAGCTCCATGACTTCGAATTCCTTCATCTTACGCTTCTGAGCCCAGTCACCTGTTTGCTTTTCAGTGAGATCATCAAATTTAACACTGTTATAGCCAAAGGTGACCTGAGGCTGAAGAACCCACTGATTTATCTGATAGTTATAGCCAGCTACTAAACGTGCCCCCCAGACAGTGCTATCGGCTTCGCCTCTGTAAGCAGTCTTTTCCAGCTGAACTTTACGCTTGTATTCATTGACTCCCTTACCATAACTGAACATTGAGTCCAGGAAGTAATTATTTTGATTCCATCCAGTATAAAGGGTGCCCATATAAGTATCGGTCGCTGTTTCACGATGTATGTCGTTAGTTTCAACCTTTGTATTACCATAGGTGAAGGCAAAACCGACCGTCATCTGATCATTAAGCGTGGTATCAGCACCAAGAGTGACTCCATTAACTCTGGCTTGATAACCTTTTAGAACTTCATCATTATCAAGCTTTCCGTTATTGAAAATATACTCGGCCCAAAACCCCTGAGACTGATACATATCGCCAGCATTAACTCCAGTACGGTTACTGTTGAGACGACGACCAATCGACTCATTAACTTTATTTTGCAAAGTTACAGAAGCACGACCCACTGCGTTATTGAGACCGGGCAACTGCTGGTCAGCAAACAACTTGATGTCCTGCTGCTCCGCCATTGTTACAAGGTTGAACATAGACTGTGATGAAACCATATTGTCAGTAGACAATGCCGATTCATAGGTAGCAATGTACATTTTTGCCTGATCTTCAGACAGACTATATTGAGAGCGCAATTTCTGAACCGGATTGTCATCATACTTCACATTAATAGAGTATACAGACTTGCCAGTCTTCTCACTCTTCGCAAATCCACTGTCTGAAGCATCAATGAATACGGTACCTGTATCGGGAGCAACAAAGCTACCCTCTACTTTATCGGCCTCAATAACTGCAATCGAAGTAGTCAAAGGCTTACCAGACTTGGCTTCTTCATAAAGATTTTTGGCATTTTCAAAACGTTTCTTACTGTCAATGCTATTGGTCAAATCAAGTTTGATCTGGTTCTGTCCCTGCAACTTCAAAGAACCATCAACACTGACATAGGGGACAGACGACAGTGATTTATCATCACCATCCACGACAAGGAACAGGTTAGCACCTTTCTCAAGTGTTTTACCCTTCGTTGCCAATAATGAAGGTGCTGACTCAAGAACAGGGGTATTTTTCTCATCCAGCTTGCTTTGCTTAAACGTCTTAAAGAGTTTCAAACTACCTTTGGAATCGACAACCAAAGGAGCAACCACTTTGACCTGCTTGAGTTCAGTAGATTGAAAGATAGGCATTTGAGACTTTTTAGTAGCTACCCTATCCAAAGTTCTCAGCTCAGTAGTGCCGGGCTTAACATCAATCTGACCCGTTACAAGCACTTCCTTTAGGTGCCCTCGCTCTTTCCCATCAACAACGCCGCCAATCTCACCACCCTTCAAAGTACCTTTTTTCAGAGTAACTGTTGAACCAGTGAAGCGTTCAGGATCTTTCTCATCGCCATTTTCAGCAGCAAAGCCTTGTAGGCTACCTTCTAAAGTACCACCGTCCAAAATAAAGTGTCTGAAACCATGAATATCCTTGGACACTTCCTGCCCGACAGCCAGAGTTACATCTGCGTCTCTACTAACGAAAACAGGCTGCGCATCATTAGACATTGATCGAACGGTCGCTTTTCCTCTCAGGTCAAACGAGACCAGTGGCCTTTCGAGCGTGCTGACTTCGTCGGCATACAGTTGACCATCTTCAACCAGAACTTTCTCAATATCAGTAAGGCTGACGTGTGAGACAGAGCCTTTCCTAACCTCAAACACATCAAGTACATCTTCAGCTTCAACATCAACAACGTGCTCTGCAAAACCATCAATGGAGCCTTCCATTGCCTTCTGAGCATTAAGACCTTTAACGGGAACAGCCTTGATTTCAGTAAGCGTAATTGAATTTGGCTGTTTCATTTTCCTAGTGTTGTCATTACCTTCTAACTCATCAGAAATAATGCTTTCCAGAGCAATCTTGTTCTCTTCCTGCATACTCAGATGAGTATTACTCAGAACGATATTCTGACCAGCCACAACGCCTTTTCCAGCATTTGCTGTATCGTCGGACCCTGCATCAACAGTTATATCACTGTCTGTGATAGTGACATTAGCGGATGCTGGAGTAACACCATCTTCCGCAACACCGATTTGTCGAACAACCAACCTGGAGCCTTTGATCTCTATATCTTCATAGCCTTTCAGATTGACAGTACCTTTTTTAGCCCCATCGATAACTGCTACCGCAGCTTTTCGTGCAATTGGCTTATGGACCTTTTTACCATGCTTATTCATGGCTTCTTCCATAATTTCCAATTGCTCTGGTAGTACTCCTACCAAGTCTAAAAAAGTATCAACAGTCTTGGTTTTTTTTCCGTCAACTTCGACATCAACACCCGTTACATCATCAACACCTTTCAGATAGATGATCGTAGATCGGATAGCACCATCTTTTGCGATACGTACCGATGTACCTTCTTTGGCAACAAATGCATCAAGTGCTCGTTCACTTGTGCCGAAACCTTCATGCACCGCACTGGATCTCCCAGAAAGAACAACTGTGCCGTATGCCTTAACATCAGCCTCGTCTTCAGTTGCAGCTGATGCTACCACTGGTACTCTTTCTCCCTCTTTAAAACCACTGCTGACATCCGCCAGTTCCAACACTCTGGTTTTAAAGCCCAGCCCGGTCACTTTACCATTGCCATTTGTCTTTAATTCAAAGACTTCTTCAACATTGGTCAGCTTTTCAAGAACTGTTTTTCTGACACCCCCGTCAGATAAATCGATACCTTTCAGTATGATTGCATCCGGAGCCACCTTAACCTTTTTCGTTTTCCTGGTAGATTCATCCACAACTTCTTTTTCAACGAGAATGGCATCACGAAGTGCTAAATTTTCAAGTTCTACCAATCTTTTAACGTAGGCGTTCCTGGCTTCATTAAGGCTTTGACCGTCTTTTTTAAAAAGGTGTTTATCAAGCCCATAATCTTGACCACTAAAGCTCGATTGCGTCTCTGCTGCACCCAAAGACTCAAGTGCACTATGCGCTCTCCCCAAAACGGCCCTTTCCCGCTTAACCAAAGACTCTGACTCTTTTGGCTTGCGATCATCGGCAGATACACTTCTTTCACTTAACAATAAAAAATCAGGTGCATCTATTTCAAGCTGCTTCCAGAAACTGGCATTGATGAATAAACGCTCTGCATCTGTTTGTTTTTCATCATGTTTAACTTTATAGACTTCATAACGTTTAACTGCCTTATCAGCCTGTTTAATCAGTGGATCATCAGAAAGCATTTCATTCCTAACTTTTACCATTCCGGAAAGATCTACTTTTTCAACTGTTTTAAAGAAATCTTTGTTATTCACGAGGAATTGAGCCTGTGAACATTTACTATAACCCCCAAGAGCCGTGACCACGGCTATGGAAAGCAGTGTCTTATTAAACACCTGAACCTGTCTCATTACTGCAACTCCAACCTCTTTTCTGGATGTTCTTTTCGTTGAACTTTCTCATTTATGAGTTTTCAAATTAACGGACATATCAGACATAGGAGCCTGAAGGCAAGGTATCGTACAGATGGCAACAAGTAATATTAAATACTTTTTCAGAATTAAAAGTGATATTAATTTTTCTATAGATTCTATAGATATAAAGATTCTTTCTTTTAGAAACCTGCAACTAACCCCCAGCGCCTATTAATTAAAACATTGGTAAATTTTTCGTATATGTTTTAACAAACACAACAGTATCAATCAAAAACTGCCAGGTTAAGTCACTATATTAGGGAGCTAAGCTTCCGATAAATAAAAATGTACATTAGTTCTAAAAAATACTTGCCTATGAAGCACATTCTTTTAATACTTTCTTTCAGCCTTATTTTCTCTGGCTGTCACTCCCCTGCTCCTTTTAATACCACTACCACACAACTTCTGGCCAACTCGAAAAAACTGTCCTCTGTGGAAATATCCACTTCAACCCACACCCTCAAGGCATGGCTATCTGAAAACGCCAGAAAAGAAAGATTAAGGGTCTATATAGAAGGAGATGGTAAAGCCTGGCTAAAGAGGGGTACACCCTCTTCCGACCCAACACCGGTCAATAGACTGGTTCATAGCCTTATGTTGAAGGATCCATACTCCGATATCGCTTATCTGGGCAGACCTTGCCAGTACATCATGACCAAGTTCTGCAATAAATCAGTCTGGACTTTTGGCCGCTACGACAAGGCTTCTCTGACAAGCATTAACGAGGCTTTAGATTATTTGAAGAAAAAGGGTAATTATAGAGAACTCGAGTTGATTGGTTACTCAGGAGGGGCCACTCTGGCTCTGTTATCAGCGGCCCAAAGGGATGACGTGGCCTCAATCTTGACGGTGGCTGGCAACCTCGACCCGTTTTTCACCAACCAGTTTCATAAAGTCAGCCCAATGCCTTCTGCTCTGAACCCGTTAGATTTTCGAGATAAACTCAGAGACATTCCTCAAAGACATTTTTATGGCAGCAAAGACCCCATAATCCCCTATCAAATTTCAAAGCATTATCGAAATTCACTGAGCAACGATAAGTGTATTTCAATCGTTAGAGTTGAAGGAGCATCACATCACAAAGGTTGGAGCAGAGCATGGAGCAGATTGATAACAACCAGCCTGCCCTGTGATCTTAATGAGAAAGGAAACATTAAAGAATCTGGCGGTGAGGGAGGGATTCGAACCCTCGATACGGCTACAAACCGTATACTCCCTTAGCAGGGGAGCGCCTTCAGCCTCTCGGCCACCTCACCGCATGCGCAATTAATACTACTGTTCGCACCCTGGAATGCAAGCTTTTTCTTCTTACTTACGACCAGAGACTTTTATAAAGGTTCTAAAGTTTGTCACCTTATCGGCAAACGCATTATCGCTCCTTAATCGAGACATTTTTCATAGATAAAAAAATACCCGGGCTGTTAGCCGGGTATTTTTCACTGAATTCGGTGTTAAAACCAGATACTCAGTAAGGCTCAGAGGCAGACGGAACACCCCCGTGCTCTTTCTCTTTCTGAATTCTCTGGTAGATCTCTTCACGATGAACGGCAACTTCTTTTGGCGCATTGACTCCAATACGCACCTGGTTACCTTTAACGCCCAGCACAGTGACAGTGACCTCGTCCCCGACCATCAGGGTCTCTCCTACGCGGCGAGTCAGAATCAGCATTACAATCTCCTTATTTACATCTCTGTAAGTCAACGACCGTCAATCCTGAGCACGGTGATGCTTTGCTTGATTGACCTTAGCCCCAAATACGGGAACACTTTCTCAGCAAGGCAGCTACTGCCAGATCACCGTTTCATGCTTGAGAAGCTCTCAGCCAACAGAGTCTAGCCACCGAACCCAACATTTCCATGCGTATTTTTACTAGCAGAGAAATGTAGTCATCAAAAAAATCACATTTTGTAAGTTTTTAACAGGCACAACCCATTCTAGTTGAAGAATCCATGCCTGACGGGAATGACGGTGTATTTGTCCGATATTCCTCCTGACTGTTGATCAAACCAGTCTCAGAGCCATTCGGGTTTAGCACGTTGAACTGCAGCATTCCCTTTTCAAGATACCCTACTCAACCTTAGACTTCGCTACTCTCTACAGGTTCCCTATCCAGTTCAAATACAGAGTGAAGAGCCCTTACAGCCAACTCGAGATACTTCTCTGCGATAATAACGGAAACTTTGATTTCAGAAGTTGAGATGATCTGAATATTGATACCTTCTGCAGCCAGAGCCTGAAACATCCGGGTGGCGACACCTGCGTGGGATCTCATACCCACACCGACGATAGAAACTTTAGCGATTTTTTCATCACCGTCATATTCGCGTGCACCCAATTCCTTACAGACTTTGGCACAAACATCAAGAGTGTTCTGATAATCATTACGGTGCACAGTAAAGGTAAAATCAGTGGTACGATCATCTGACACGTTCTGAACAATCATATCCACTTCAATGTTGGCCTGACTGACAGGACCCAATATTCGGGATGCGACACCTGGAATGTCAGGTACACCTTTAATAGTAACTTTCGCTTCATCCCTGTTAAAGGCTATACCAGATACTACCGGTGATTCCATAGCTACATCCTCATCGTCGATCGTAATTAGAGTTCCGGGGCCTTCCTGCATGGAATGCAGTACCCTCAGTTTGACATTATATTTTCCAGCGAACTCAACCGCCCGAATCTGCAAAACTTTTGAACCCAGACTGGCCATTTCCAGCATCTCTTCAAAAGTAATCTTGTCCAGTCTTCTTGCCCCCTCCACAACTCGTGGATCGGTTGTATAAACACCGTCGACATCTGTATAAATCTGACACTCATCTGCCTCAAGAGCAGCTGCCAAAGCAACGGCTGTAGTATCGGAGCCGCCTCTTCCAAGAGTTGTAACATTGCCTTCAGCATCACACCCCTGAAAGCCAGCGACGATCACTACACGACCCTGATCAAGGTCAGCCCGCACCTTCTCTGTATCTATATGCTGTATACGAGCTTTTGTGTGAGCCTGATCCGTAACAATGGAAACCTGACTACCGTTATAAGAACGGGCAGGACAGTTACGCTCATTAAGAGCCATTGCCAGAAGGGCTATTGTGACCTGCTCACCGGTGGAAAGCAGAACATCCATCTCCCTGGGTGTGGGTTGTTTTTGAATACTGGACGCAAGATCAGTCAGTCGATTGGTCTCGCCACTCATTGCTGAGACAACGACAACGACATCATGCCCCTTATCCCTGAACCCTTTCACCTTGTCAGCTACTCCCTGGATGCGATCCAGGTCCCCAACAGAGGTGCCGCCAAATTTTTGTACTAACAGCGCCATGTTTATATCGTTCTACGTCAATCAGCCAACGCCGGAATTTAACACGAATAGCTTTATTAAAAAAAGCTTACGATAAAAAAACGAGCCATATGGCTCGTTTTTTTATCAGGGTAAATCGATCACATTACAGACGTTCTTGTAACCATGGTACTATAGATTCAAGCGCTTCTTTGATTTTGGAAGCATCTGAACCACCACCCTGAGCAAAGTCTGGACGACCTCCACCACGACCATTGACCTGACTGGCAACCATTTTCAACAAGTCACCCGCCTTCACCCTATCAGTAAGATCTTTGGTTACTCCCGCTACCAGAGGGAACTTAGAGTGGCCAGGGACAGCCAGAAATACGATACCGGTCTGGAGCTTACCTTTCAGCTGATCGACCATGTCACGGAGAGACTTAGGGTCTACTCCCTCTAACTCAGTAGCCAGCAACTTCACACCATCGACATCAATTGTCCTGGACAGAAGGTCAGCACTGTCGGCAGAGGCCAGCTTCTGTTGAAGTTTATGAAGCTCTTTCTCAAGTTCTTTATTCCGATCGAGAAGAGAAGAAACTTTATCTTGTAAATTGTCCTGAGAACCTTTTACCAGACTTGCGACCGATTTCAGGGTATCTTCCAGTTTTTCCTGATAATCAATCGCAGCTACACCTGTTACAGCCTCAATGCGTCGCACACCCGCTGCAATACCGGACTCAGAAATAATTCTGAATGAACCGATATCACCCGTACGACTAACGTGAGTACCCCCGCAGAGTTCAACAGAGAAGCCTTCAGAACCCATAGAAAGCACGCGAACCTCTACACCGTACTTTTCACCAAACAGAGCCATTGCGCCTTTAGCTTGAGCAGCTTTCATATCTAACAGCTCGGTTTTCACCTGACTATTATTACGGATCTGCTGATTAACCAGTCTCTCTATAGCCCGGAGTTCTTCTGGCTTAACCCCTTCAAAGTGGGAAAAGTCAAAGCGAAGTTTGTCATGATCTACCAGAGAGCCTTTTTGAGTAACATGCTCACCCAGAACCTTGCGAAGTGCAGCATGAAGCAAATGGGTGGCAGAGTGATTCTGCTCCGTTGCCTTTCGGGCTTCAACATCAACGTAGGCACTCACAATATCACCAACTTTTAATTTACCCTGGGATACTTCTGAGATATGAAGATGACTGTCGCCCTGTTTCTGAGTGTCCAGCACTTTAACCTCGCCACCCTCAAACCTGAGCGAGCCGCTATCACCCACCTGACCACCAGATTCTGCATAAAAAGGTGTTGACTGCAGAACGACCGTCGCCTGTTGACCTTCAGAAATAAAATCAACTGACTGTCCATCAACAAACAGAGCAGTGACTTCAGCTCCGTCCTGAAGACTTTCATAGCCCGTGAAATCAGTAGCTCCCTCAATAACCAACTGTTCGCTGTAGTCCACGCCAAATTTGCTGGCTGCGCGGGCCCTTTCTCGCTGAGCCTCAAGTAACTGCTCGAAACCTTCTTCATCTACCGCCAGCTTACGCTCTCTGGCAATGTCACTGGTCAGATCAACGGGGAAACCATAGGTATCGTAAAGCGTGAACACTACATCACCAGGAATAACACTATCCTCAAGCCCCTGGAGCTTGCCTTCCAGCAGTTTCATTCCCTTATCGAGCGTTTTAGCAAACTGCTCTTCTTCCTGTAGCAATATTCTCTCTATCTGCGCCTGATTTTTTGCAAGATCAGGATAAGCATCACCCATCTCACGCACTAGAGAAGCTACCAGCTTATAGAAGAACGACCCAGTGGCTCCCAATTTGTGTCCATGGCGACATGCGCGACGGATGATACGTCTGAGTGTGTATCCGCGACTTTCGTTAGACGGCACGACGCCATCGGAAATGATAAATGAGCTTGAACGGATATGATCGGCAATAACGCGCAGTGAAGCCTCTGGTGTTGGTACACCACCCAGAATTCCGGAAGCATCATTCAACAGGTTCTGGAAGATATCAATATCATAGTTACTATGCCCTCCCTGCATAATCGCAGAAATCCTTTCCAGCCCCATACCTGTATCCACCGATGGCTTGGGCAAAGGTTCCATCAGTCCATCCACCTGACGGTTGTATTGCATGAAGACAATGTTCCAGATTTCAATAAAACGATCGCCATCTTCGTCCGGAGTTCCGGGTCGACCACCCCAGATATGATCACCGTGATCATAGAAGACTTCTGTGCAAGGTCCGCAAGGACCGGTATCTCCCATCTGCCAGAAGTTGTCAGAGGCGTACGGAGCTCCTTTGTTGTCACCAATACGAATGATATTTTCAGCAGCAACACCGATCTCATTAAGCCAGATGTCATAAGCCTCATCGTCTGATTCATAAACCGTAACACAGAGACGCTCAACGGGCAGTTGCAGTTTTTCAGTCAGGAAAGTCCAGGCAAAACGAATGGCGTCCTGCTTGAAATAGTCACCAAAACTGAAGTTACCCAGCATTTCAAAAAAGGTGTGATGACGGGCAGTGTAGCCCACATTTTCAAGATCATTGTGCTTACCACCAGCACGAACACACTTTTGGGACGAGGTTGCTCGTGTATATGCTCGCTGTTCCCTGCCGAGGAATGCTTCCTTAAACTGGTTCATACCTGCATTGGTGAACAGCAGGGTTGGATCGTCGTGAGGCACCAGAGAACTACTGGGTACGACTTCATGCCCATTTTCTCTGAAGTATTCAAGAAAAGCAGAGCGAATCTCAGCACTTTTCATATATTTCACACGAGTCATACAAGTCTTCCAAACGGGAGATTAAACAGCAATCTATAAAAGACGGACATTATATAGAAGGGAAAGAAAAACAGCCATGCAGACTCTGTTTAAGTTAAATGTTGTTCATATGGGCTAAGTTAAAAATAGCTGCTTTAGACAATTTGAAATCTGAAGACTGGTAAAGCCTCTCTGCGCCAGAAACCGATACTGTTTAGATCTTTCCCCCGCTCCAGCGGGCAAGTTATTACCAAATTTGCGACACCTACTGGATCTTGCCATCTCCAGCCAGACATCATCGTCCTCAAACAGAAAAGATGAGATTACTTGATCAGCAAGGCCTTTCCTGCGCAAATCAGAGCGTATTCTGACGGGGCCATATCCTTTTTCTGTTTTTGAACGAACATAACTCTCGATAAAGCGCTCATCACTTTGGAGACCTTCGTCTTGCAATCTCTCAAGTGCAGGAACCACATCAAAATCAGGGTAACGCCGACTGAGCTTTTGCTGAAGCTCCTGAAAACTGTGTTCACGGCGTGCCAGCAAATCCATGCCAGCACGGCGAATATCTTTGTCAAAGACTTCCAAAACTTATTCCGTCAGAAGTTCATCCTGATGCTTTGCATCTGATTTTGCAGAGGCTTCAGACCCAGGTTCTGCAGAACCCAACAATTCAGCTCGAATCTGTGCTTCTATCTCTTCAGCAATCTTTGGATTGTCGGTCAGATATTGAGCAGCATTGGCCTTACCCTGACCAATTTTCGTACCTTTGTAGGAGTACCAGGCACCGGATTTCTCGACCAACTTCTGTTTAACGCCCAAGTCAATCACTTCACCCATGTGATAAATACCCTGACCGTAAAGAATCTGGAACTCAGCCTGACGGAAGGGAGGAGAAACCTTGTTCTTGACCACCTTGACCCGGGTTTCATTACCAGTAATTTCATCACCCTGCTTCACTGCACCGGTTCTGCGAATATCCAGACGAACAGAAGAATAGAACTTAAGAGCATTACCACCCGTGGTAGTCTCGGGGTTACCAAACATTACACCAATCTTCATACGAATCTGATTGATGAAAATAACCAAACAGTTTGCCTGTTTGATAGAACCCGTGATTTTTCGCAGAGCCTGAGACATCAAGCGTGCCTGAAGGCCGACATGAGAGTCACCCATATCCCCCTCGATTTCAGCTTTGGGAACCAGAGCCGCAACGGAGTCTACAACAATGACATCAACCGCACCGGAACGAACCAACATGTCCGTAATTTCCAGTGCCTGCTCTCCGGTATCAGGCTGCGAAACGTAGAGGTCATCAACATCCACACCCAGCTTGCCAGCGTACTGAGGATCCAGAGCGTGCTCAGCATCTACGAAAGCACAGGTAGCACCCTGCTTCTGAGCTTCTGCAATTACACTGAGCGTCAGTGTGGTCTTGCCAGAAGATTCAGGACCAAAAATCTCAACTACACGACCCTTTGGTAGCCCCCCTATTCCCAACGCTATGTCCAGTTGTAATGAGCCTGTAGAGATAGCTGGAATGGCTTCCTGCTTCTGGTCACCCATGCGCATGACCGTTCCTTTACCAAACTGGCGGTCAATCTGACCCAGAGCCGCCGTTAATGCTTTCTTTCTGTTCTCATCCATTATTCAAATCCACCCTTTTAGTACAGGCCACTATTCTTTAAGTATTCAAATCTTTAGATACTGTATATTTAAACACTATCTGTATATTTGTCCAGCATTTATCTGGAAATTCTATCCGCCAGTTTAATCAAGCCGTCCAGAGCGACATCAACGGCCTGTCTTCTCACTTGCTCCCTGTCTCCGGAAAAGTGAAAGACCTCAGTCGTTACCTGGTCGTTAAAACACCAGCCAACCCATACTGTACCCACCGGCTTTTCATCAGTCCCACCTTCAGGGCCAGCAACGCCAGAAATGGAAACACTCAAGGGTACAGAAAGGCGCTTGACAGCACCCAATGCCATGCTTTCCACAACAGGCTGACTGACAGCACCGTAACGATCAATCAGCGCAACAGGCACACCCAGAAACTTGTGTTTCATAGCATTGGAGTAGCTGACAATGGCGCCTTCAAACCAGGATGAACTACCGGCAAGAGAAGTAAAAACCTGACTGAGCCAGCCACCAGTACAGGATTCAGCAGCAGCCACTTTCAAGTTTCCAGCCTGAAGTTTTCCAGCCAGCAGCAGCAGCTTTTTGTCAAAATCTCCGGACATCAATTTCGCCTCTGGGTCAAATAGGAAGAGTTTTTTTGAATCGGGTCAGACATACATTCAACTGCCCGCAGCTGCCAATAGCTAAAGATAAACCATTGTTGCCATGAAAACAGCCAGCTTTTCATAGTAAAATGACAGATTGTTTGTCAGCAACCTGAATTCAAGGCTTACCCTCATCTATGAGCCAGCGCAAAGACACCCAGAGTCAGCATACACCAATGATGCAGCAATACCTGCGAATCAAACAGAAGCACCGGGAGCACCTGGTATTCTATCGCATGGGAGATTTTTACGAGCTCTTCTATGACGATGCCCGTAAAGCTGCGGAGTTATTGGATATAACCTTGACAACCCGTGGACAGTCCGCCGGTGAGCCCATTCCCATGTCAGGTATCCCTTACCATGCTGTAGAGGGTTACCTGGCTCGCCTGGTCAGACTGCGCGTTTCTGTCGCCATTTGCGAGCAAGTTGGCGACCCGGCTTCATCAAAAGGCCCTGTTGAAAGAAAAGTCGTCCGGATCCTGACCCCTGGTACAGTGAGTGACGAAGCACTGCTGGACGAACAGCAGGACAATCTTCTGACCGCACTGACCCGATCAGAAAATCGATATGGAATAGCCTCTCTGGATATCAGCAGTGGTCAATTTACAGCAGTAGAAGTCGAGGGTGAAGAAGCGCTGATGGCAGAAGTTGAGCGTATCAACCCTGCCGAAATTCTCATCAATGACAGTGTTGAATGGCCAGTCCGAATTGTTGAACGTCCGGGGACAATCAAACGCCCGCCCTGGGACTTTGATCGTGACAGCGCCTATGAAGGATTAACCCGTCAGTTTCAAACCAAAAACCTGCAAGGATTCGACTGCGAATCATTAACAGTCGGTCTGGAGGTGGCAGGCTGTCTGTTGCAATACGCCAAGGAAACACAGAGAACTGCCCTGCCCCACATTCGAAGCATCCGGCAGGAAGTTCGCGAAGAAAGCGTAGTCCTTGACGCAGCCAGCCGAAAAAACCTGGAACTAACCCAGAACCTCAATGGTGGCCGGGATCACACACTCTTGTCAGTACTTGATAAAACAGCGACCGCTATGGGCAGCCGATTACTTTCAAGATGGCTGAATCGCCCCCTGAGAAATCTTTATAAGTTACAAAAACGCCAATCCATTCTCTCAACAATAAAATCTGGCTATTACTTCGAGCAGATTCAACCCTTGCTTCGCGGCATTGGCGATATTGAGCGTATTCTTGCCAGAGTAGCATTAAAATCAGCCCGTCCAAGAGATTTGGCTCGTCTGAGAGATGCTCTAAATCAGCTGCCTGAGCTGCAATCCATTCTCAAAACGATCGACAATGAGGACATTCATAAGCTGGCTGAAGCCATCAGTGAACACCCTCAGGTTACAGATCTACTGAGCCGGGCCATTATCGAAAATCCGCCCGTCATCATCAGAGACGGCGGCGTCATTGCGGAGGGCTTTGACACAGAACTGGATGAGTTTCGTGCTCTCAGTCAGAACGCAGGCGATTATCTTGTTGAACTGGAAAAAAGAGAGAAGGAGAAAACAGGGCTACCTAGCCTGAAGGTCGGCTTTAACAGGGTTCATGGCTATTACATTGAGCTCAGCCGAAGAGAGTCTGAAGACGCTCCGGTAGACTACATACGTCGCCAGACACTGAAAAATACAGAACGTTTCATCACACCGGAATTAAAAGAGTTCGAAGATAAGGCTCTGTCCAGCAAAAGCAGAGCGCTTTCCAGGGAGAAAGCACTTTACGACGAATTACTGGTTAATCTTCTGGAAGCACTGGGCCCTCTTCAGGAAACAGCCATGAGCATCTCCGAACTGGACGTTCTGAACAACTTGTCAGAAAGAGCTGAGACTCTGAACTTCTGCCAGCCAGAACTGAGCCCGGATCCTGGCATTCATATTGAAGATGGTCGCCACCCGGTTGTCGAACAGGTGTTAACTGAGCCCTTTGTCGCCAACAATGTAGACCTGCATGCAACAAAAAGAATGCTTGTTATCACTGGCCCAAACATGGGTGGTAAATCGACCTATATGAGGCAAACGGCACTGATCGTCTTATTAGCCCACGTAGGGAGTTTTGTTCCTGCCAACCACGCAAAAATTGGTCTGGTAGACAGAATATTCACCCGAATAGGCTCATCCGATGACCTGGCCGGGGGACGATCCACGTTTATGGTGGAAATGACTGAAACAGCCAATATTCTGCATAACGCCTCAGCAAGCAGCCTGGTTTTGATGGATGAAGTGGGTCGGGGAACCAGCACATTCGATGGCTTGTCACTGGCCTGGGCCTGCGCTCATCACCTGGCCGACACCGTCAAGGCATTCACACTGTTCGCCACTCACTATTTTGAGCTGACTCAACTACCAGACGAGTGCAGCTCAGTTGCCAACGTTCATCTGAATGCTACAGAACACGACGATAAAATTGTATTTTTGCACTCGGTTCAGGATGGCCCTGCCAGCCAGAGTTACGGTTTACAAGTGGCTCAGCTAGCTGGCGTCCCGAGAAATGTAGTCTCTCAGGCGCGATCCAGGTTGCAACAATTGGAAGAAGGCTCAACTGATCAGGCTATGCGACAGCCCCCAAAACAGGCCAAAAAGGGTTGTCATGAGAACCCGACTCAGGCAGATATGTTTGCAGCTTCACAACCACATCCGGCCGTCGAAGCACTCAAAGATCTCAACCCTGACAACCTGTCACCCCGTCAGGCTCTCGGGTTGCTGTACGACCTCAAGTCACTGATTGCGCAAAACTGACTATGCTCATAACTGGTTAAACTACTACCTTAGAAACAATACTGGTAGACTTGTCGCCTCGACTGGTTAGGCCTTGCGTCAAACCAGTCAGGGATATGCGATTGGAAATGTCATTCCTGATGGTGACATTTCATGAATGTATTGTGACTGACTTATCATCAGCCTGAACAAACGGAGTGTAACCATCATGACTTTCGTAGTGGGTGAAAACTGCATAAAGTGCAAATACACCGATTGCGTGGAAGTGTGTCCCGTAGATTGTTTTTACGAAGGACCCAACTTTCTGGTCATCCACCCGGACGAATGTATCGACTGCGCCCTCTGTGAGCCTGAGTGCCCAGCCAATGCGATCTTCTCCGAGGATGAGGTACCGGAAGATCAGCAGGAGTTTATTGAACTCAACGCCGTACTTGCTGACGTCTGGGATAACATTACAGAAAAAACAGATGCACTCCCCGACGCGGAAAAATGGGATGGCGTTAAAGGTAAGCTTGAACATCTGGAACGATAGAACCAAGAAGATCACTATAGGAAAAGTGTGCAGAACGACCTTGCAATGATTCGGGCGTTAACTCTTTCCCAAACAAAAAGCCATGACCCCAAGATCATGGCTTTTTTATTATCAAGGCACTGCTATCAGCTAAAAAGAGACTCCCCGGACAACCCCTGTTTCTCAAGGATCGAGCGCAATCGCTTAAGAGCCTCAACCTGTATTTGCCTGACTCGCTCTCTTGTCAAACCAATTTCCTTACCCACTTCTTCAAGGGTACTGGTTTCGTAGCCCCTTAAACCAAACCTTCTGGCCACCACTTCACGCTGCTTTTCAGAAAGCTCTCCCAGCCACTTGTCCAAACTGTCATTAAGATCAAGATCCTGAAGCAATTCCGCTGGATCAGACTCCTTCTCATCAGAGATGGTATCAAGGATGGACTTATCAGAATCCGGACCCAATGGGGTATCAACAGAAGTGACACGCTCATTAAGCCCCAGCATCCTTTTAACGTCATCGACTGGTTTATCCAGCAGTTGCGCAATTTCTTCCGGGGTAGGATCATGGTCCAGCTTTTGAGTCAGCTCTCGAGCCGCCCTGAGGTAAACATTGAGTTCCTTGACCACATGAATAGGCAGACGAATGGTGCGCGTCTGATTCATGATGGCCCGCTCAATTGTCTGACGAATCCACCAGGTGGCGTATGTTGAAAAACGGAACCCACGCTCAGGATCGAATTTTTCAACCGCCCTGATGAGACCCAGATTTCCTTCTTCAATAAGATCCAGTAGTGTCAGTCCACGATTCACATACCGCCTTGAGATCTTCACAACCAGGCGCAAGTTACTTTCAATCATACGACGCCTGCCCGCTTCAACACCTCGACGGGCAAGACGCGCATAATGCACCTCTTCCTCTGGTGTTAGCAGAGGTGAAAAGCCTATCTCGTTGAGGTAGAGCTGAGTGGCATCAATGGATTTATAGAAACCGTCATCATCACGACGGGCCCTACTGTAATCTGACGCGCTCGGTGTAAGTGTCTGCTGTGCAGGCTCTTTCTCTTCAACTTCTTCATTTTGATTGAGATCAGAGTCCAACACGTTATCAATTTCACTCTTTCCCTGGGTAAAATCCTCAGCAAAATTATTTTGCTCTGAGTCTTCCCTCTTTGCTGCCATAAGAGTCAGTCCTATCCGAAAGCCCCACTGTCTGTCGAACAACCAACTGAGAGTTGAGTCGACACCCGTGAGATCCCTCTACCGACACCGCAGAATGAAATCAGCGTACAGGCAGGAATCGCATCGGGTCGACCGGTTTGCCATTATGCCGAATTTCAAAATGCAGCTTAGGCTCTGTCGTTCCTGTAGAACCTATTTCGGCTATCTTCTGGCCTGCTTTAACTGAGTCTCCTTCACGCACAAGCAACTCCTTATTGTGAGCGTAAGCGCTCAGATAGCTGTTGTTATGTTTCATAATGATCAGCTTGCCATAGCCAGCGAGCTCACTACCCGCGTAAACCACCTCACCAGCGGCAGCTGCACTTACAGGCTCTCCCAATTTGCCTCTGATATCAATCCCTTTATTCAGCCCATTGCCGTTGTGGTATCCCTGTACCACTTTTCCATTGGCCGGCCAGCGCCAACTTGAAATATTGGATGATCGTTCTACCTTCACAGGCATTTTTACTGTTGTTTTTTTAACCGCAGCAGACTTGGATGAAATGGTTGTGCTCTTTATTACAGGACCTGGAGAGTGAGATACATAGCTCGAGGAAGTCAAATTGATATGTTGGCCCGGAAAGATCGTGTAAGGTGAACGTATTCCATTGACAGCAGCTAACTCTTTGTAATCTCTACTATAAAGCCAAGCTATTGAAAAAAGAGTTTCGCCGCCACGGACAATATGACTACCACTAACTACTTTGGGGGGTAACCTGAGCTCTTTAACCTGAACTGAGGAAGGGTCATGAGAACACCCTGACAGTAACAGAGTCAATACTATCCAACCGAATATTCTTGAGCAAACACTCAAATTAATTTCTTGCCCAAGACGATCACCTGTCATTGACTCTGCTCCATACTCAGCCTCCGAGGCACGTCCCACAATATAATAAATTAGGATATATTTAAATTTTCTTAATCTAAAAAAATATATCAAAAAAAGTGATAACGCCTATATCTCAGCGCAGTTTACCTACAAAGGATCATCAGTACCGAAACATTCTTTTCATATCAGCCACCTTCCAGACTGTCTGTCAGGAATGTATTTAGTTCGTGAGACCAGGACACCAACACACAATTCTGCAAAGAATCTTTAGAACAGCCGGGAGCAGCAACCAACCCTTGACAACTATTAAGAATTAATTGCTCACTTATGCAGCAAGAGAGCCCAATAGTTAATTTTCAGTAAAACGATTACTGAATTTCTCAAGCAGAACAACCAGCAAAATACCTGAGAACATTAAAGTAATGGATGGCAACAGGTAAGCCGACTGACCAGAAAGCGCTTCATACGTCCAGGGAGAAATATTTCTTTCCAGGAAGGGAACTTCCTGCCCCGAACTGTTTATTCTCGTTTCCAGGGTTTCTTTCCACGGCCATACTTTTCCCAAGGCACCGAGCATCAGCCCTGTCAGATAAGACAGAGTCAGATCACGATGCTGCTTTAACAACCAGGAGAGGATATGAGAAAATGTCAGCAACCCGACAATGCATCCAGATCCAAAAATCACCAGCAACAGAATATCCAGATCTTTCACGGCAGCCAAAACAGCAGGGTATAATCCCATCAATAACAGGATAAAACTGCCAGAAATGCCCGGCAAAATCATCGCAGAAATAGCAATGCAACCAGCAAAGAACAACATCAGATAAGAAGGAGTCAGAGATGTAGGCGTCAGCGTCCCGATAAAATAGGAGACACCACAGCCAAGCATAAGAAGTATCATAGAAGCGACAGTCCAATGCTTTATCTGTTTTAGCATATGAATCCCTGAAATCAATATCAGACCAAAGAGGAAAGACCATATGAGTTCCGGGTAACTTTCCAGCAGGTACGTAATAAGATGCGAAAAACTCACTATACTAATCAACACACCGCCAAACAGCAGAACCAGAAAACTCCCATCTATATGCTTCCAGCATTCAGCAACCCCTCCGGATTTGAGCTTGACCAGCAAACCGGGATTGATACTCTTCAAAGCATTTAACAGACGATCATAGACACCAGTGATAAAAGCAATAGTACCTCCTGAAACCCCGGGAACAACATCGGCAGCCCCCATCGCCACCCCCTTGAGCAGAATACCCAGACTTTCTTTCATCTTTGACATAATCCAACCTGTCTTATTCTGTAATGCATAAATCAGCAAGAGACCCGTTTATCTTTTAAGAGCGACCCGACTGGTTTTCATTCTTGAGATACAAAGGAGTGTATTACTTCTGAATCCCATCCAGTAATGGCACAAACCGCACAGCTTCAAGCATTTCTTTCTTGAAGGTATCTCCCTGACGGGTGATCCGCAATAAATCCTGAACACTGCGACCTCCAACAGGAACGATGAGACGACCATTATCTTCGGACAACTGCTGTAATAGCTCTTCAGGTATCTGATCCGGGGCAGCTGTCACAATGATTCCATCAAAGGGGCTCATGACTGACCAACCCATACCACCGTCGCTAAGTTTAAACTGAGCATTGTGAATAGAAAGTGCTTTAAGCAATTTCTTCGCTCGTTCATGGAGGGGTTTGATACGCTCAACGGAGTATATTTTTTTTACCAGCGGCGATAGGACCGCTGTCTGGTAACCAGAACCCGTGCCTATTTCAAGTACTCTGTTGAGTGGACCTGCTGCCATGAGAGCCTCTGTCATTCTGGCCACAATATACGGCTGCGACAGTGTCTGCCCGAAACCAATAGGCAAGGCAGTATCTTCATAAGCTCTGTGGGATAGCGCTTCGTCCACAAACAGATGTCTCGGTGTATGTCGAATGACCTCCAGAACCTCGACAGAGTCAATCCCCTGATCTGAAAGTCGATGGATAAGACGCTCCCGGGTTCTCCGGGAGGTCATTCCTATACCATGAATATCAACCTCTTTCATATCATCTGCCCAGCCATTCACTGAGCGCAGAGAGCGTTGCATGATGAGTCTGGTCGTACTGAAGGGGTGTTACTGAGACTAAACCTTCAGCAATTGCATGGAAATCAGTACCCTCACCCGCGTCCTGTTCTTTACCAACAGGAGCAATCCAATAGACATGCTTTCCCCTGGGGTCCAATACTTTAACAGGTTTTTCAGGCCTTTCCCTGTGCCCCAAACGAGTCACTGCCAGCCCCTGGAGCTTTTCATAAGGCCTATCGGGCACATTAACATTTAAAATGGTTCTTTCTGGCAGAGATAATTGCTCAAGTCTGGGGATCAATTCTCTGACCACCCTTCCTGCTGTGATGAAGCCTTGTTCACTTTTGCCACAGGCAGACACAGCAATGGCAGGTAAGCCCATGAAACGACCTTCCATAGCAGCACCTACTGTCCCTGAATAAAGAACATCATCACCCAGGTTGGGGCCATGATTGATGCCTGAAACAACAATATCCGGCTCTTGTTCCAACAGCGCATTGACCGCCAAATGAACGCAATCAGCCGGAGTTCCATCAACACTGTTGAAACCATTGGAATGCTCAGTCACCCTCAGGGGACGACCCAGGGTCAATGAACTGCTCAAGCCCGAACTGTTCCTATCAGGAGCAAAGACAATTCTCTCACCCAGGCCATCGAGCGAACTGTACAGGGTGGATAACCCAGTAGCTAAAACACCATCATCGTTACTGAGCAGTATTCTCACCGAAACATCCTTCTATACATTCTAAAGCTTCCCTCAATACTGCTGTTGCAAAACAGCCTTTTGGAAGAGAAAATTGAAGTTGAACACAATCATCTGATAACCATTTCCAGCTCATAGCTGCAGGTATCAGACGGATGGCCCTTCTCTCCTGCTTTATACCTGCCTGCTCCAAACCTTCACACAACAACAGGTTGCGTGCAGAAATCTCTTCTTCCATCTTTCTGCAATCCGATCCTGAAAGCAACTCCCCTCGACCCCAGAGAGGCGCGGTCAATGAGACTTCTCCCGATTCAATTCTTGTCATCAGGTCCTGGTCATGGTCCCGCAGAATTAAACTACCACTGTCCTGAAAACCGGGTACATCTCCTTCAAGGTAGCGGGTCCAGTTGTGCTGACTGACACGCTCAGAAACGACCTGATTAAATATCCAGGAACGTGCTGCAGACAAATACATTGCGCGTTTGTTTCTGTGAGCCTTGAAACTGTCGGTAAACATCAGCAATGCCCGATCAACATTAGCGCCCTCATGACCAAAGCGTTGCTCTCCAAAATAGTTGGGCACACCTTGACCGGCGATCAACTTCAAGCGTTCTTCCAGCAGCACCTGCGGCACATTTACATGCCTTAAAGTGATGATAAAGTGATTACCTTTCAATGCTCCGGTCTTGAGCTTTTTACCATGTCGGGTCGCGGCAATTATAAGCAAAGATTCGCTATTCAGCTGCGACCATTCCGGGGAGTCCTGCCCGGGCAGCCAGACACTAAACCACTGACGTGTAACACCATGGCGATCCTTTCGTCCTGCATAGCTGACTGCAGAGCGTTTTACACCAGCGAATCTGGAAAGCCGCCCTGCTACCCAATCGGTATTTTCTCCGGTTTTCTGAACATTGACATAGGCATGCTCCCCTTCACCTTCCGGAAGAAA
Source organism: Endozoicomonas sp. ALC020 (assembly GCF_049275935.1). Taxonomy (NCBI): domain Bacteria; kingdom Pseudomonadati; phylum Pseudomonadota; class Gammaproteobacteria; order Oceanospirillales; family Endozoicomonadaceae; genus Endozoicomonas; species Endozoicomonas sp. ALC020. The sequence goes on along the minus strand of NZ_CP184830.1, from coordinate 5,391,635 downwards.
GGGCAGCTCTTCTTCAACGATGAAATCCTCAGGCAGAGACTTGAAAGCGCACTGCCCCAGTGGACCACCCCAGCAATAAGACCAGGATGGTGTGTAAGAAATTTGATTCATTAAACAATAATCTTTTGGGTATAGCGCAAACAGATCAACAAAAAAGGCCTTTGCTATGAGTCAGAAGCACCACCGCATGAACTGCTATACCTTCTTTTCTCCCGGTATAGCCCAACTTCTCAGTTGTCGTTGCTTTTACATTGACAGCTTCAGTTTCGATCTGAAGATCTCTGGAGATATTTTCTTTCATGGCAGGAATATAAGCAGCCATTTTTGGTGTCTGGGCAACAATAGTGCTGTCGACGTTGACTACCTGGTAGCCATTCTCATGAATCAATGTCACCACATGCTTGAGAAGCTGTCGGCTGTCGATTCCCTTATACCTTGGATCTGTATCCGGAAAATGCTGACCGATATCACCCAGAGCAGCCGCTCCCAGTAATGCATCACAAACGGCATGAAGGAGAACATCGCCATCAGAATGGGCTAAAAGCTTATGGCTGTGTTCAATAGTGACCCCGCCCAACACAATGCTGGCATCAGCCGCCACTTCATCGGAAAAGCGGTGCACATCAAAACCGTGACCAATTCGCATCATACTGTCTCAATCAGTTTATCTTGCTGTTGTATGTAGAGGGCTGCAAGTGTCAAATCAGCGCTACGGGTCACCTTGATATTATCGCTGTGCCCTTCGATCATCAGCGGCTTGAATCCAGCGTATTCAATAGCACTGGCTTCATCCGTGACGGGCATTCCGTCATCCAGCGCTTTTTTGAGTGCATCGTAAAGCAGCTTCATTCGAAACATCTGCGGGGTCAGGGCATGCCAAAGCTCATCCCGATCCACGGTCTCAGTCACTTCGCCAGAAGAAGAAGTGCGCTTCATAGTATCTCTGACAGGCATTCCCAACAAACCGCCGGTGGCGTGGCCAGCTAACTGTTTCACAAGCCACTCCAGATCGGAATGACGAATACAAGGTCTGGCCACATCATGCACCATCACCCAATCCTCGGCATCTGCCAACTCGGACAAAGCCTTCAGCCCATTCAAGACGGAATGGTAACGCTCATCCCCTCCCTGCACCAACATAATTCGCGAATCCCGCAACATCTCAATATTTTTGTAGTACTCATCTTCAGCACCAATCACAACAATCAGTTTCTCCAACACAGAAAAACCCAGCAGACGTTCAAGAGTGTGTTCTATTAAGGTGCGACCATGAATCTCAAGATACTGCTTGGGGATTGTACTCTGCATTCTACGCCCCACTCCAGCGGCAGGAACAATTGCCCAAAAACGGGGCTCAAGAGGGATACTCGTACTCACATTGTCACCTACGAAAGGTCATAAGGAACCTTTTGCAAACAGAATATGTTTCAGTCTGTTATAAATCTGAAACGCCACTTAAATAGCCGATCAGGAACCTGCCCCGATCTATAAAATAGCTGCAATGATGAGCGTTGTGGAATTTTTTGCCCGGTATTGAGCCAGTATTAAAGTAGCTGGAACACTCAGTCATATATCAGATAAAACGTTTCATCTTTCTTGATCATCCCCAAATCAAGACGTGCGTGCTCTTCCAGGGTTTGCAAACCGTTTTGCAGCTCAATAACTTCGGTAGCGAGCAAGCGGTTTCGCCGATACAAGCGCTCGTTTTCCCGCTCCTGCTGCTCAATCTGTTTTTTGATCGCTACCATTTCGGCCACACTTCCCTCTCCCGTCCAGAGTTGAATCTGAAGGACCAACAGTGCCAGAAGAAGTAATGTATGCACCAGCTTTAGCATCTGAATCTCTCATTGTTTCCAGCCATTGAGTCTATCAAAGCCTGTAAAATGTGCCCACGATGAAAACAGAAAAAACTAGAATACCCGAAAAGTGATCATAAAAATAAAAGCAAAGGCTCGTTACACAGAACAAAGGGAGACATTAAAAGCCTCCCTTTATTGACGCGCTAATCAAACAACCTGTCAGGCACGCTTGAATTCAGCGAGACCACGATATGGAGCTTTTGTACCCAGCTCTTCTTCAATACGGAGCAGCTGGTTGTACTTGGAAATACGGTCAGAACGGCACAGAGAACCGGTCTTGATCTGACCTGCAGCAGTTCCCACAGCCAGATCTGCAATAGTAGCGTCTTCTGTTTCACCGGAACGGTGAGAGATCACCGCAGTGTATCCAGCATCTTTGGCCATCTTGATAGCCTCCAGCGTTTCAGTCAGGGAACCGATCTGGTTGAACTTGATCAGGATAGAGTTAGCGATACCTTTCTCAATACCTTCCTTGAGAATCCTGGTATTGGTTACAAACAGGTCATCACCAACAATCTGGATCTTGTCGCCCAGAATTTCAGTCTGATATTTGAAACCGTCCCAATCAGACTCGTCCAGACCATCCTCGATAGAGATAATCGGGTACTCTTCACAAAGATTGGCCAGGTAGTCAGAAAACTCATTGGAAGAGAAAATTTTGCCTTCACCCTTCATATTATATTGGCCGTCAACATAGAATTCTGATGCCGCACAGTCCATCGCCAAAGTAATATCAGTACCCAGCTTGTAGCCAGCTGCTTCAACTGCTTCTTTAATGACAGCCAGCGCGTCAGCATTAGAAGCGAGATTGGGCGCGAAACCACCTTCATCACCTACCGCAGTATTCAAGCCTTTGGCAGACAGAACTTTCTTCAGGGCATGAAATACCTCAGCACCCATGCGCAAACCTTCAGCAAAAGTCCTGGCAGCGACTGGCTGGATCATGAACTCCTGAATATCGACGTTGTTGTCAGCGTGCTCACCACCGTTGAGAATGTTCATCATAGGAACCGGCATGATGAACTGGCCAGAAGTGCCGTTCAGGTCAGCAATATGCTGGTAGAGAGGTATTTTCTTATCTGCAGCAGCGGCTTTTGCTGCGGCCAGGGATACTGCAAGAATGGCATTGGCGCCCAGAACACTCTTGTTCTCGGTACCATCCAGCTCAATCATGGCCGCATCCAGTCCACGCTGATCAGCGGCATCACACCCCAGCAGAGCTTCACGGATAGGTCCATTGATGTTGCCCACAGCCTTCAGGACCCCCTTACCCAGGTAGCGAGATTTGTCTCCATCACGCAGCTCCAGAGCTTCACGGGAACCGGTAGAGGCTCCGGATGGTGCAGCAGCACGCCCCATGGCACCCGATTCCAGAATGACATCGGCTTCTACGGTTGGGTTACCGCGAGAATCCATGATTTCGCGGCCTTTGATTTCAACAATTTTTGCCATAATAGCTTTCTCTCTACACAAATGCCGATAGACGATGAAAAGTACGTTGCTTCACTCTTGTTGCACAGAAAGACAAAAATACTTTTCACAACACCATGTCTATGAAGGGAAATATACCTGACCTGACCGGGCAGTGAGGAATCTTACTGTAGACCGATGAAGTCTGAGATCCAGATCTTCCCAACCCAACCATCTCAGCCCGATTAGATAATAATACTGATTCAATTTTCCAGTGCCATTATCCAATTGGACTGTTTTTAGCTTCCCAGACGCTGCAGTGCGGACACTATACCAACTCCCGGCGGGTTATCAACTATTGCACACAGCAACACCGAAAGCGCAAAGATTAAACTTGAATTCAATGGAAGCCCTTGATATCACAGTGATGAAAAACGGATAACAATGAGCGAATGAAGCTTGATAAAAAAACGAACCCCAGCCTCTTAAAGACAGAACCCTTTGCCGCCATCAAAGAGATTATTTTTGACAAAAAAAACCGCCGGAATTCGGCGGTTTTCTTACATCGAACGGAACACTCAATGGGTATCCAGCTCGGGCATTGACTTAACAAGATCGTCAATAGCCTTCACCTGTACCAGAAAGCCTTCCAACTGAGAGAGACGCAGCGCTGAGGGACCATCACAACGAGCCGCATCCGGATCAGGATGGGCTTCCAGGAAAAGACCTGCCAAACGGGTCGACATACCGGCCAGAGACAGCTCAGTCACCTGATGACGACGACCGCCGGAAGCCGCTCCCATTGGATCTCTGCACTGTAGTGCATGTGTTGCATCAAAAATAACGGGAGACTGGCCACTCACCTCTTTCATGGTACGAAAGCCCAGCATATCAACCACCAGGTTGTCGTAACCATAAGAAGATCCACGTTCACAGAGAATAACCTGCTCATTGCCCGCCTCAGCAAACTTGTCGACAATATTACCCATCTGCGAAGGACTCAGAAACTGAGGCTTCTTGATGTTGATCACAGCACCGGTTTTGGCCATGGCAAACACGAGATCGGTTTGACGCGCCAGAAAAGCTGGCAACTGAATAACATCAACCACTTCAGCTACCGGTTGGCACTGATAAACTTCATGAACATCGGTGATCAACGGCATTCCGAACGTCTCCTTCAGCTCCTGAAAGATCTTCAGACCTTCTTCCATGCCCGGCCCACGATAAGAGTGGATGGAAGAACGGTTCGCCTTGTCAAAGGAAGCCTTGAAAATATAAGGAATACCCAGCTTCTCTGTAACAGCAACATAGTGCTCTGCTATTTTCATAGCCATGTCACGAGACTCGAGCACATTCATGCCACCAAACAGCACGAACGGCTTGTCGTTAGCTACCTGAAGAGAGCCTACAGAGACTGCTTTCTGTTCAGACATACGCGCCCTTAATCCTGTTTAGCCTGATAGTTTAAAGCCGCTTCAATGAATGACTTGAAGAGCGGATGCCCATCCCTCGGCGTAGAAGTAAACTCGGGATGAAACTGGCAGGCCACAAACCAGGGGTGCTCCTTGACTTCTACCATTTCAACCAGAGCATTGTCTTCAGAGCGCCCGGAAATAACCAGACCAGCATCCTGGAGCGTTTCGAGGTAATTGTTATTGACCTCATAACGATGACGGTGCCGCTCAATAATAATGTCTTTAGCGTAAGCAGAGTGAGCCTGTGTACCAGAGATGAGGTTACACTTCTGGGCCCCCAACCTCATAGTTCCCCCCAGATCGGACGCTTCGGTGCGAGTTTCTAAAGCACCATCGGAAGCCAACCACTCAGTAATCAGACCTATCACCGGATGCTCGGAGTTTTGATCAAACTCTGAGCTGTTGGCTCCTTCCAGACCTGCCTTGTTACGAGCGTATTCAATAACAGCGACCTGCATACCCAGACAGATACCCAAATAGGGAATCTTGTTCTCACGAGCATGACGAACCGCCTGAACCTTGCCTTCCACACCGCGATGTCCAAATCCACCAGGCACCAGAATCGCACTGACACCTTCCAGACGACTCAGCCCCTCCTGCTCAAGCAGTTCGGAATCAACATAACGGATATTGACCTTGGTACGAGTTTTCAATCCGGCATGGCGAACCGCTTCAATCAGGGATTTATAAGCATCTAGAAGCTCCATATATTTGCCCACCATGGCAATAGTCACTTCCTTTTGCGGGTGGGTGTCACGATCCACAACATCTGCCCACTCAGACAAATCTGCAGCCGGAGCATCCAAACCAAACTTGTCGACAACAATCTGGTCCAGTCCCTGCTCATGGAGCATCTGGGGAATGCGGTAGATAGTATCTGCATCTTCCAGAGAGATAACCGCACGCTCTTCAACGTTAGTAAACAGGGAGATCTTGCGACGGGCAGAGGCTTCAATAAACTGTTCGCTTCGGCAAACCAGAATGTCTGGCTGAAGACCAATGGATCGTAGCTCTTTAACAGAGTGTTGGGTAGGCTTGGTCTTGGTTTCGCCCGCAGTCTTGATAAAGGGCACCAGGGTCAGGTGCATCAGCAAAGCACGGGAAGAACCCAGCTCAACTTTCAACTGGCGGATCGCTTCCAGGAATGGCTGAGACTCAATGTCACCCACAGTTCCACCAATTTCAACCATAGCTATATCTGCGTCACCAGCCCCCTGAACAACGCGACGTTTGATTTCATCGGTAATGTGGGGAATAACCTGAACCGTACCGCCCAGATAATCACCACGACGTTCTTTACGAAGAACGTCCTGATAGACTCGACCCGTGGTAAAGTTGTTGCCCTGCTTCATGGTGGTGCGCACAAAACGCTCATAATGGCCCAGGTCGAGGTCGGTCTCCGCACCATCTTCAGTAACAAACACTTCACCATGTTGGAACGGGCTCATGGTGCCAGGATCAACGTTGATATAAGGATCCAGTTTGAGCATCGTCACCTTAAGACCGCGTGCCTCAAGGATAGCTGCGAGGGAAGCTGAAGCGATGCCTTTGCCCAATGAGGAAACAACACCACCCGTGACGAAAATATAACGCGTCATTGTTATCTGCTGACTCTTAAATGCGGGAAAAAAATGAATACTCAAGATGGGAGATCAGGATACCAAAATCACTGCTAAACGTAAAACACATACTGAGAAAATGCCTAGAAAGTTTGGTTTAAGTCCTGCTGCCCAGACTCAGTCATCGGGACACCAGGACAGGCGTCTGCCAGCACCGGGCTCACAGGCGTACGTGTCTGTGACAAAAACCCCTGGTAACGCCACCAGCTGATCCCCATGAAAAACAAATGGAACAGACTCCCTGACCCAGGGGGGAACTTTGTAGTCCTGCAACCAACGTTTGATCGTCTTACGGCCGTCACGACCTTTCACAGCGACTTTTAGCCCCGCAGGCAGCTCAGAACGAAACAATATACGCAATGCCGTTTCCGGGAGCCGGACATCCCCTCCCTCTTCCAGCGCTAAACGCCCCCCCGAAAAAGGCAGCTTGATGACTTGCTCCGCACGCCACTGCCAGTCAAAACCTTCTCTCTCAATAGGCTCAGGTTTACGAAGCAGCACCAGCTTTCCTGCAAAGCGGCGTAACTGAAAAGCACCTATTAAGACAACAGGCTCAGCATCCTCTGCCGCTTCAATCAAATCTGTGAACAGAGCGTTCAGTCGGATTCTGTCTGGCATTTGGACCTGATGAGAGGCCAGCCAATAGCGAACCACTCTCCGGGCTGCAAGACCATTAATAAGCTTGAGCGCCTCCAGATCTAAAACGCTGCGTTCACCCCAAAGTCGGGATGGCGGTGCTTGAATAATCGGCCGGGCATAGTGCTCTGTTTGCTCAAGGAGCATCTGATTTAGTTCAGAAACATCCTCGGAAAACTGTGCCAGCCGGGCTGCAACACCTGGCCAGACGGCCTCAATCTGCGGCATCAGATTTTGCCTCAGGAAATTACGCCGAAACCTCTGATCTTGATTGGATTCATCTTCGACAAAAGCCAAACCATAATTTTCTGCATAGTTTTCAATAGTTTGCCTGGAAGTATTAAGCAGAGGTCTTAGCAAGACTCCACCACCTAACCCTCTTGAAACGGGCATACCGGCCACACCATCCAACCCGCTGCCTCGCAGCAATCGAAAAAGCACTGTTTCCGCCTGATCATCCTGATGATGACCCATCAACAGACAACCACCATCAGGCAGACGGTCTTCAAAAACGGCATAGCGTGCTTCACGGCCCTGTCGTTCAATATCCGAGGATGACTCAATAGCAACTTTGACCACCTCCAGAGGAACCTGCCATTGTTCACAAAGGGACAGGCAATGCTCTGCCCATGAGTCGGCGTTCTCACTGAGCCCGTGATGAATATGAACTGCCGAGAGAGACTTAATCTTCCCCTGTTCACGAAGAGACAGCGATAAATGAAGAAGAACGGTAGAATCCAATCCACCGCTAAACGCCACTAAAACTGGCTTCCCTGCAATGCCTCTGATTTGCTCAGAAAGATGCTCTGTTAAGGAGAAAAATCTTTCGTCACTGGATGAAATGAAAGACTTTTTCAATCGTCGATTCTTTTCGAAAGGCTGATCCGCCATCAGACAGCGCCGTAATCCCTGATGCGCTGGTAACGACTTTCTACCAATTCATCAGCAGCCATTGTCTCCAGCTTCCGGAGTTCCTCCTCCAGGGCAACACCCAGTGTAGAAGCCATCACTTCTGGCTGACTGTGAGCACCACCCAGAGGCTCCATGACCAGACGATCAATGAGCCCCAACTCCATCAGCCGGGATGCAGTTACACCCATGGCTTCTGCGGCTGTGGAAGCATATTCAGACTTTTTCCAGAGAATCGATGCACAGCCCTCCGGAGAGATCACCGAGTAGATGGAGTTCTGCAACATCAGCAGCTGGTCACAGACACCAATAGCCAGCGCGCCACCGGAGCCCCCCTCTCCGATAACAGTAGAGATAATGGGCACTTTCAGGCGAGACATAACGGCCAGATTGTAGGCAATGGCCTCACTCTGTCCACGCTCTTCCGCGCCAATTCCCGGATAAGCACCCGGCGTGTCGATAAAAGTCATGATGGGCATTTTGAAGCGCTCGGCCATCTCCATGAGCCGACAGGCCTTCCGGTAGCCTTCGGGCTTGGGCATACCAAAATTACGAAGCACTTTGTCCTTGATTTCACGGCCTTTCTGATGACCCATGACCATCACCGGACGACCATTGAATCGGGCAATGCCACCGATAATTGAAGGATCATCTGCAAAGTGACGATCACCATGCAGCTCATCAAACTCGGTAAAGAGATGTTGAATATAATCCAGAGTGTAAGGACGACGCGGATGTCTTGAAAGCTGAACTACCTGCCAGGCAGACAGATCAGAAAAAATCTGCTCAGTCAGGGTCTTGCACTTTTCTTGCAGGCGGCTGACTTCATCAGTAATGTTCAGTTCGGCATCGGTGCCAACCAGTCTTAGCTCTTCGATCTTGGCTTCCAACTCAGCAATCGGCTGTTCAAAATCCAGATAATTCGGGTTCATAGATTCCACTTCAAGAGTTCCGCATCAGCTGAAAAATACGTAAAAGCGATCAATATGTCGAGTTAATAAGAGTAAGCGTCTGTTACTGATACTCTACTTTGGCGGACTCTTTGCCCAGCCATTGCCTTAAACCCATCACCAGGTCATCACTGGGACTAACATTCCATTTTTCGCCCAGCCGGATACTGGCCGAAGCATCGTCACGGGTGTAGTTGACCTGCACCGGGAGCTGACCCGGATGCTGTCCGAGCAAGCCGGACATTTTGGCATGAAACGCATTGTCCACCTGCCCACTGCTTAAATCCACCAGCAGCCTGCGGGCATAGTAACTTCGGGCATCAATCAGGTTGAGAGCTTTCTTGGCTCTGACCTTGAGGCTACCAGAGTAATCATCAAAGCTGACCTCCCCTTCAAAGACAATCACCGTATCCATCTTGATGAGCGCCTGACACTGCTCAAAAACATCGGCAAAGATCGATACTTCGATTCGGCCAGTACGATCATCCAATGTCACAAAACACATTTTGTCGCCGCGTTTGTTATTCATGGTCCTCATGGCCACCACCAGGCCTGCTATGTTTTGACTTTCGCCTCTGGCTGGCTGAAGGTCCCGGATACGGTTGCGAATAAAGTGTTTGATCTCCTGCTCATATTCATCAATGGGATGACCGGTCAGGTACAGACCCAGAGTGTCTTTTTCGCCACTCAGCCGAACTTTATCGGCCCACTCTTCGACATTGCCGTACTTATCGTAGACATCCTCTTCACCGGCGGGCACCAGTGCACCGAACAGATCACCATGGCCAGAGTCAAAACTCTTGGCGGCCTGGTCTGCCGCTTTCATGGCTTCAGATTGGCTGGACTCCAACACCGCGCGGTTAAAATTGTATCGGGCCTTTTTACCCGGTGCAGGCCCCAGCAGATCAAGGGCACCGGAACGAATCAAAGCCTCCAGAACCCGTTTATTGATACTCTTGGCATCAACACGTTCACAAAAATCAAAGAGGTCCTTGAATGGACCGCCTGAGCTTCTGGCTTCAACAATGGATTCGATAGGCCCCTCACCAACGCCCTTGATGGCACCCAGACCATAAACAATATGCCCGTCGTCATTCACGCCAAACATATAGTCACCACTGTTTACATCCGGTGGCAGCAGCGTAAGTTCCATTTCCCGACACTCTTCAATAAACGTCACAACCTTGTCGGTATTCTGCATATCGGAACTCATGACCGCCGCCATAAATTCTGCCGGGTAATGGGCTTTCAGCCAAAGCGTCTGATAAGAGACCAGGGCATAGGCAGCCGAGTGAGATTTGTTAAAGCCGTAACCGGCAAATTTCTCCACAAGGTCGAAGATTTTCATCGCCAGCTCGCCATCAATCCCCTGTTTGATAGCCCCTTCTTCAAAGACTGCTCTCTGCTTGGCCATCTCTTCAGGTTTTTTCTTACCCATGGCTCGACGAAGCATATCCGCACCACCCAGGGTATAACCTGCCAGCACCTGAGCGATCTGCATGACCTGCTCCTGATACAGGATGATGCCATAGGTAGGCTGCAGAATCGGCTGAAGCCACTCGTGCTGATATTGAGCATCCGGATAGGACAACTCTTCCCGGCCATGCTTACGATTAATGAAGTTATCTACCATGCCCGATTGCAGAGGCCCCGGGCGAAAAAGGGCCACGAGAGCGATGATATCCTCAAAACAATCGGGCTGAAGACGCTTGATCAGATCCTTCATGCCCCGGGACTCAAGCTGGAAAACCGCAGTGGTCTCAGCCCGCTTGAGCATGTCGTAGGAGAACTTGTCCTCCAGATCGATCATCATGATGTCAAGCTCATCCTCGCCACGTTGCTGGCGGCGGGGGTTGATCATTTTCAACGCCCAGTCAATGATGGTCAGAGTTCTCAGCCCCAGAAAGTCAAACTTCACCAGACCGGCAGACTCAACATCATTTTTATCAAACTGGGTAACAACACCGCCACCGGCTTCATCACAGTAAAGCGGTGCAAAATCGGTCAGTTTGGTCGGTGCTATGACGACACCGCCAGCGTGCTTACCGACATTGCGGGTAACCCCTTCAAGTTTGAGCGCCATATCCCAGATTTCCTTGCCATCTTCATCGATATCAAGAAAATCCCTGATAGTAGCTTCCTGCTCGTAAGCTTTACCGAGAGTCATACCGATCTCGAAGGGAATCATTTTCGAGAGCCGGTCTGCAAGACCGTAGGACTTGCCCTGGACCCTGGCTACATCCCTGACCACCGCCTTAGCAGCCATGGTACCGAAAGTAATGATCTGGGAGACCGCATCACGACCATAGGTTCTGGCGACATAGTCAATCACCCTGTCTCTGCCATCCATACAGAAGTCGACATCAAAGTCAGGCATGGACACCCGCTCCGGATTCAGGAATCGCTCGAACAGCAGGTCATACTGAATAGGGTCAAGGTCGGTAATTTTTTGCGCGTAGGCCACCAGTGAACCAGCACCGGAACCACGCCCCGGCCCGACCGGTATGCCGTTACTTTTAGACCACTGGATAAAATCCATTACGATCAGGAAATAGCCCGGAAATCCCATCTGGAGAATAATATCCAGTTCGAAATCGAGACGATCCCGATACACTTTTTCTTTACTGACATAGTCAGAATCAGCAGGGTCCAGAATAGTTTGCAAACGTTCAGTCAAACCATCATGGGAAAACTTCCTGAAAAAGGCATCCATCGTCATCCCCTCAGGGATGGGAAATTCTGGCAGAAAGTACTCGCCCAGATGCACATAAACCGAGCAGCGCCGGGCAATTTCCACTGAATTTTCAAGCGCTTCAGGGATATCGGAGAAGAGTTCACACATCTCTTCTTCCGTTTTCAGATACTGCTCTTCGCTGTATCTTTTGACCCTGCGCGGGTCGTCCAGGGTTGAACTTTCACCGATACACACCCGGGCTTCGTGGGCTTCGAAGTCTTCTTTATTGATGAACATGACATCGTTGGTGGCCACTACCGGGCAATCGTATTTTTCAGCCAGCGCGACGGAGCCATGCAGGCAATCCTCATCACCCGCTCGGGATGTTCTGTGCAGCTCAAGATAGTAACGCCCCGGAAAAGCTTCCATCCATTCAGTCAAAAGCTCACCCGCCAGCGCTTCATTGCCATTAAGAATGGCCTGACCTACATCCCCTTCTCTGGCACCTGATAGCGCTATCAGGCCTTCAGATTTTTCCTGAATCCATTCTCTTTTGACAATGGCTTTGCCATGCTGCTGATTCTCCAGAAAGGACCGGGAAATCAGCTCTGTGAGGTTTCTATAGCCCTTCTCATTCATAGAAAGCAATACAAGTCTCACAGGCTCAAGAGCCGGATCAGAATGCGTAACCCATAAGTCAGCGCCACTGATCGGTTTAATACCCGCCCCCTGGGCACTGTTATAAAACTTTACCAGCGAGCAAAGGTTCGACTGATCAGTAACGGCCACCGCAGGAAAACCCAGCTCTCCCGCTGCCTTAATCAGTGGCTTGATGCGAACCAGGCCATCGCTCAGGGAAAATTCTGTATGAAGTCTCAGATGTATGAAACGTGCAGGCATGAGAGAAGGTAGACCGATTGATGGTGATTTTTAATTCTAACAACGGAGCCATGTTAACTGCCAGCTCGTTATAACCCCGATGCCTCCAATGCATCACGGACAGGCTTGAACGAACGACGATGGATAGGCGTCGCCCCAAGCTTTTTCAGGGCATCCATATGAACTCTGGTTGGATAACCTTTGTGACCGGCAATCCCGTAACCGGGATAGTGCTTTTCCAACTCAACCATTTCACGATCACGTGTTACTTTTGCCAGAATAGAAGCTGCCCCAATCTCCGGAACAGAACCATCACCTTTCACCACAGCCTCAGCAGGACAGGGCAGATCAGGACAACGATTACCATCGATCAGGGCCAGTTCCGGCTTCACTGAAAGGCCTGCAACCGCTCTCTGCATGGCCAGCATAGTGGCATGAAGAATATTCAGTTCATCGATCTCATGAACTTCAGCCCTGCCGATGGACCAGGCCAGTGCTTTCTCTTTGATTTCTTCAAAGAGCGCATCACGTTTCTTTTCAGACAGTTTCTTGGAATCATTAAGCCCGGCTATGGGATTATCAGGGTCCAGAATGACAGCGGCGGTCACCACCGGACCGCAGAGTGGGCCCCGACCCACCTCGTCGACACCACAAACCTGTGTAACGGTCTCGGGGACAGCAAAAAAACCCAGCTCATTTTGTTGCATCGTATTTTCCTACTACCGACATCACCGCATCATAGGCCAGAGCACTGGCATCACGTTTGAGGGTTTTATGAATCGCTGTAAATTCCTGAACCAGATGACTTCGCCACTCCTGATCGTCTAATGCCCTGGCCATGGCTTCATGAAGCTTTTCAGAGGTCGCATCGTCTTGCAGCAGCTCAGGTACACAGGGCTCGCTCGCCAACAAATTCGGCAGGCCAACATGTTCAACTTTTACCAAACGGCTGAGAATCGCAAAACTCAGTGACGCCATTCGATAGCTGATCACCATGGGCCTCTTATGTAAAGCTGCCTCCAGAGTAGCCGTTCCTGAAGCGATCAAAATCGCATTGGCTGCCGCCATCATCTCAGAAGTTTTACCGACGGCAACCGTGACATTCAGATCTGGAAAATCTTCCAGCATGGGTAGCAACTGCAACTTTCTCTTTTCATTGGCACAGGGAATGACGAACCGAATATCGGGATGGTCTTTCTTTAGCAGGCGCGCAGTGTTTAAAAAAAGCTCCCCCAAACGGGATACTTCAGCTTTTCGACTGCCCGGCAATAAGGCGACCACAAGCCCTTCTTCATCCATTCCCAGTGAGCGCCGAGCTGCAACCGCGTCCGGCTCCCAGGCCACTTGATCGGCCAGCGGATGACCAACAAAAGTGACCGGAACCCCATGCCCCTGATAGTAATCTGCCTCAAACGGGAGAAGCGCGAGCATATGATCAACGGCACACCGAATTTTCTTCAATCGGCCTTCTCGCCATGCCCAAACCTGAGGACTTACATAATGAACGGTAGGTATCTCATTGGATTTAAGGTACTTTTCCAAAGCCAGGTTAAAGTCAGGCGCATCAATCCCGATAAAAACGTCTGGTTTTTCTGCCATGAAAGTTTCTTTCAGCTGCTTGCGAATCCCTAATAGCTCTCTCAGCCGCCCCAGCACCTCAACAAGCCCCATTACTGAAAGCCTCTCCATGGGGAAAAGACTCTCAAACCCTTCAGCGATCATCATTGGACCACCAATCCCATAGCATCGGGCATCGGGGTGATGGCATTTGATCTTTCTGATCAGCGCTGCTCCCAGCAGATCACCCGAGGCCTCCCCGGCCACCAGAGCAAATGACAGTGTTCTGGACATTCCTATTTACCGTGAAAAATATGTGGCTGGCAGGGAAAGACTGACTTCGAAAATCAGCGCGTGATACCTCGGGTTGACGCTTTCAAAGAGTCAATAAGCAACTGGATTTGGGGCTGTTTTTTCATGGATTCAAGCCTGTCCAGTGCCTCATTAGTCCGCAGACCCTGCCGGTAGATCAACTTGTAACATTGACGCAATTCACGGATCAGTTCCGAACTGTAACCACGACGCCTCATCCCCTCAAAATTCATGCCGTGAGCCTTGGCCGGGTTACCACTGACCATCACGAATGCAGGAACATCCTTGAAGAGAGCTGTATGAGCAGCACTCATACTGAAATCACCAATAACACAAAACTGATGCACGGTGGTGAACCCTCCCAGGATGACCCCATCACCAATCCTGACATGACCGGCCAGCGTAGCGTTATTGGCCAGGATAATGTTATTACCAACGATGCAGTCATGGGCCACATGAACGTAGGCCATCAACAGGTTATTGCTGCCAATGCGGGTAATCGAATTATCCTGGGAAGTCCCCCGATGAATAGTACAACCCTCACGGATCACATTATTGTCACCCATTTCAAGCCAGGTCGTTTCGCCTGCGTACTTCAGGTCCTGACAATCTTCACCAACACTGGCGAACTGGAAAATGCGGTTATTTCTGCCTATTTTGGTGTGCCCCTTGACAACAGCATGGGCATGAATTTCTGTTCCAGAGTCAATTTCAACGTTTGCACCAACAATGGCATAGGGTCCGACCTTTACGTCCGGTGCCAAAGCAGCACGCGGATCAATAATGGCTGTCGGATGGATCAATTCATCCAGAACAGCATTTGATTCTTGGCTGGAACGGGAATCAATCAAGACTATAGTTCCTTTCTTGCACAGGTTATTTCAGCACAGCGGGCTATCTTACCATCAACCTCCCCCTGACAGGAGAACTTCCAGACATTTCTTTTCATGGCCAGAAATTAAGCCCTCAGCAAAACCTGATCACTGGGCATGACAGGATGATCAGGAAATACAGCAAGAGACTGATAAACCAGCCTCTTGCTGATAGATACCGAACGTGCGGCACATCAAACGGGTTTCATTCTTCGAGTCGGCGCTCGCACCGTTTAAGTCGTTTGGCCATATCATCAAGTCTCCTGAAGCGGACCGCGTTCTTTCTCCACTCCCCCGCATCCATGATGCCTGTCCCGGATGCATAGGCACCAGAACGGGATATGGATTTGGTGACCATTGCCATTCCAGAGAGATGAACATGATCAGCAATGGTGATATGACCCGCAAGACCCGAAGCACCAGCAATGGTGCAATATTCACCAACCCTGGTACTACCGGAAATACCGACATTGGCAGCAATAGCAGTGTGCTTTCCTATTATCACGTTATGAGCGATCTGCACAAGATTGTCGATTCTGACTCCGTCGTGTATCACCGTGTCCCCCAATGCGCCTCGATCGATACAGGTGCAGGAACCAATCTCTACATTGTTACCGATAACTACTCCACCGATCTGGGCTATTTTATGCCACTGCCCGTCCAATCGGGCGTTGCCAAAGCCATCGGCCCCGATAACAGCATTAGCATGAATAATACTGCGCTCACCAATAAAGACACCGTGACAGACTGAAACATTTCGACAAATATGACTGTTCTTACCGATCACAGTGTCATGACCAATCACAGCACCGGCATCAATTCGAACACCCTCAGAGATCTGAACTCCGGACTCAATCACTACTTTTGGGCCTATTGCGGCCGTTGGATGAATCGCGGCGTCTGAAGCAATAACTGCGGAGGAATGGATACCTTCAGGCAACCCCTTATCAGTATCAAACAGATGAGAAAGAGAAGCATACCCCAGATAAGGATTATCCAGAATCAATGCATTCCCGGCCCAGGCTTCAGCCTGAGCGGGTGCCAGAATAACGGCACTGGCCCCTGTAGTCTCCAGGTAGCGAGCGTAGGCGGGATTCGCTAAAAAGGCCAGCTCACCAGCAACAGCATCCTGAAGGGTATTCAGGCCAGAGATACACTCCTCACCATCACCCTTGAGTTCAGCAGCCACTCTGTCAGCCAGCTCAGACAAGGTAAAGGAAAAAGACTGTTTCATGAATTACTTCAACTTATTCATGCGCTCAATCACCTTACGGGTGATATCAAAACCAGGCTTAACGAAACGCGTAGCACCACGCTCCAGAACCAGATCATAGTCCTGCTCTTTAGACACTTCCTCAATCGCTTTATCAAGCTTCGGTCTCAGCTTACCCAGTTCGGTCTGGTCAGAACGGGCTTTTTCGCTTCGCAGCTGTCGATCTTGCAGTTGCAGATCTTCAAACTTACGCTTGATCTGGACCTGACGATTCTCACGCTGACCCTCGGTTAAAGTAGGACCATCTTTCTGCAGCTTTTGCTCCATTACTCTGATTTCTTCCTGCAGTGCTTTGAGCTGTTTGATTTTAGGAGCAAACATCTTTTCAGCTTCTTTGGCATATTTTTTGGCAGCGTCTGACTCCAGAACAGCCATCTCAGAATCCACAACAGCGATTTTTTGTGCCTGAGCCAATGGAGATAACAGCAGCAGAGCAACAAACGCCAATTTGATCGATTTCAAGTTCTTTCTCCTGAATAAAAACGCAAAGTCCAAAACAGAGTATACCTTTGTATACCAGAAACTCTCTAAAGCCTGAAACAATCACCTGATAAATTCTGAAACAGCTTCAAAGCTTTCCTAAAGCCACATGCGAGAACGCACTAATTATAATGAAATGGTATTATATCGCATCTATTTATACTGCTCTGCTTGTATAGAATCAGTAAAAACTGATTCTTTCTCCTGGCAAAAAAAGTGGGCATTCATCATATATAAAACCATCCTTCGGTATTATCGAATCGCAGGAATAATCAGGTGGAAATCAGAGCCGAAAACTGCTGAGGAAACACTCGCTCAACCTGTATGATTGTATTGGCTTCTGAAAATCTTATTGAGAGCTGCTAATGCCAGAAGCAGCCCTCAATAAAATCACGAGAGGTTTTAGAAAGGCGTACCCAGGGAGAACGCAAACACCTGAGTCTCGTCCTCTCCCTCGGGATTAAGTGCTTTGGCCAGACTAAAGGTCAGCGGTCCGAGTGGAGTAATCCAGGTCAGGCCCACGCCCACACTGTAACGAAGCGAACCAAAATCAGGCTTCGAGCAATCCTTGATATCACCGCTGGGACAATTGGTATCAAAGACATTACCGTAATCAAAGAACAGACTGGTTCTGAGCGAACGCTGATCTTTCACAAAAGGCAGAGGGAAGAGCACTTCAGCGGTACCCTCGAAGACAAAATCACCACCAATGGCGTTGTAATCATTGTCTGTCCGCTCTTTGGCCTTAGGACCCAGGGAGTTATCTTTATAGCCACGAACAGAGCCAAAGCCACCCGCATAGAAATGCTCGAAGAAAGGTATGTCGGTGGTATCACCATAGGCACCGATATAACCGATTCTGGTAGAGACGCGCCCTGTCAGCGAGTCGGTAAACGGATAGAAGTACTGGCCACGATAAACCAGCTTGTAAAAGCTGACATCCGACCCCGGAATAGTCACCTGCGCCGATGCACTTTGAGAGTAACCCCGTGTCGGCAGCAAGCCCCGATTCAATTCATTTTCGGACCAACTCAGCGTTGTCTTGACGTTTGTGAAACTATCACCATTCTCCTTCAGATAATTGAGAATATAATCCGGCGTTTCTGAACCCGTTGTAATACTGGTATCGTCAATACCCAATCCCATACTGATTGTCTGAGTTTCCGAAATCGGGTAACCAAAGTTAACATTGGCACCGGTTGTATCTGCAGCATAGTTCGAGATATCAGTATCACTGTAATCATAAGAACGGTGATACAAGTTGAAACCACGGCTGACACCATCAACGGTGAAATACGGATCAGTAAAGCTGAAGTTATAGAGCTGACTGACATCACTTTTGTTCAGACCTACAGACACCTTGTTACCGGTCCCCAGGAAATTGTTCTGACTGATAGAGCCGCCCAAAAGCAGGCCGTCAGACTGAGAGAAACCCACACTGGCTGATATACTGCCCGAAGGCTGCTCTTCAACGGTGTAGTTCACGTCAATCAGGTCACTGGTTCCGGGAACCGGTGGTGTTTCAACATTGACTGACTTAAAGAAACCCAGACGTTCCAGACGCACCTTGGATTGCTCAATCTTCTGAGTGTTCGCAGAAGCACCCTCCATCTGGCGCATCTCACGACGCAGAACTTCATCTTCGGTTTTGGTATTCCCGGTGAAGTTGATCCTGCGAACATAAGCACGTTTACCAGGATCAACAAAAAATGTCAGGGAAACGGTTTTCTTTTCGTGATCCGGAGTCGGTATACCTGTCACATTGGCAAAGGTATAACCTTCATTACCCAGGCGCCTGCTCAGAATTTCTTCTGTCGTCGTAATCACCCGACGGGAAAACACTTGTTCCGGTCTGGCCAGCAACAAGCTTTTGGCCTCTTCTTCAGAGATAATCAAGTCGCCCGCCAGCTTGACATCACTGATTGAGTATTTATCACCTTCATCAATATTAACAGTGATAAAAACACTCTGTTTGTCAGGACTAATCGAAACCTGAGTGGAGCGAATATTAAAGTTGATGTAGCCTCGATCCAGATAGTAAGAGCGCAGACGCTCCAGATCACCCGAGAGTTTTTCCCGAGAATACTTATCACTGGAGCCAAAGAACGAGAGCCAGTGCGACTCTTTGAGTTCAAACAAACCCAGTACATCTTCCTGAGGGAAAACCGTATTACCAACGACATTGATATGTCGGATGGTCGCTACCTTGCCTTCTTTGACATTGATAGTCAGCTTGACCCGGTTACGGGGCTGAGCTTCAACATCAGCGGTAATACTGGCTCCATAACGACCCTGAGCAACATATTGACGCTCCAGTTCAAGTCGAATAGCCTCCAGGGTAGCCTGCTGAAAAATCTCACCTTCAGCCAGACCTGACTTACTCAGCCCCTGCTTGAGATCATCCGTTTTGATGGCTTTGTTACCCTTAATTACAATTTCACTGATTGAAGGTCGCTCAATAACCGAAATGACCAGAATATCACCGTCTCTGGCCATTTGAATATCTTTGAAATACCCCGTGCGGAACAGAGATTTAGCTGCACTGGAAATCTGCACAGATTCAATATCATCCCCAACCTCTATGGGCAATGCATTAAATACTGTACCGGCTGAAACCCTCTGAAGGCCATCAATCCGGATATCAGACACTACAAAAGCATTAGCGCCTGACGCATAGGCCATCGAGCCAATCAGCAGAGACAACAGTGATCGCTTCATGGAATCCGTTCTTAGTCCGTGTTCATTTTTCACTCTGGGTAGTCGCATCAGAAAAGCCGGCTTATGTCATTATAAAGAGCCAGCATCATTACACTGACCACCAGAGTCACCCCAATTTTCAACCCAACCATCTGAGCCTTTTCAGACAGAGGTTTCCCTCTGACCCACTCCACCAGATAAAACAACAGGTGTCCTCCATCCAGTACAGGAATGGGCAGTAAATTCAAAACCCCAAGGCTGACACTCAACATGGACAAGAAATAGAGAAAATTCTCCAGTCCTGATTGCAGGGACGCGCCAGCCACTTTAGCAATGGTAATAGGGCCGCTCAAGTTTTTTACCGAAACCAGCCCGACAACCATCTTCCACAGCGACTCAAGCGTCATTCCTGTCAAAGCTGACGTTGCCTGAATAGCTTTGGGCACTGCGGAGAGCGGGTTAAACTGCAAGGTCCTGACCATATCGTCAGGCCAGGAGACCGACTGAACACCAGCACCAATATAACCCACAGATTGACCTTCCACCTCTTTCTCACCAGGCGTAATGGTAAGACTTTGGAGACTGCCGTTACGCTCAACGTCTAACTGCAGTGTTTTACCAGAGTGACTACGAATCAGGTTAACCCATGCCAGCCAATCCTGTACAGGCTCACCATTGGTTTTAAGAATTTTATCTCCGGGCTGGAGGCCTGCCTGCTCAGCAGCACCGCCCGGAACAACCTGACCGATAACAGCAGGTAGTTGTGGTGAGTAAGGTACAATCCCCAGTGCCCTGACGGGATTCAGATCCTCCTGACCTACCAGCCAGTTATGCAGGGGCACCTGCCTGATGACTTCAGTGCCTTCAGGCTTTTGACCAGGGATTCCGGGCCTGACCACGATTTCAACAGAGCGATTGTCGCCAATAAACGACAAAAGCTCCATACTCACCTGTTGCCATCCGGGTGTATCTGTTGAGTCAATTCTTAAAATCTCATCACCGGGCTGAATACCGGCTATTGCAGCAGGAGAATCAGGCAATACTTTTTCAACCTGCGGCAGCACAGTCTTTACACCCAAAACATACATTAACCACAGTGCCGCTATTGCCAGCAGGAAATTAGCGATCGGACCCGCAGCCACAATCGCTATCCGGGACAGGACAGGCTTGTTGTTAAAAGCGAAGGCTCTTTCCGATTCAGGTACAGGCCCCTCCCGCTCATCCAGCATCTTGACATAACCGCCAAGGGGGATGGCTGCAATTACGTATTCAGTCCCCTGACGATCAGTTCGCTTCCAGAGCGGCTTACCAAAACCTACGGAAAAGCGAAGAACCTTGACACCACAACGACGGGCCACCCAGAAGTGGCCAAACTCATGGATACTGACAAGAATTCCTAACGTTATGACAAAAGCCAAAAACGTTTGCAAAGTTCCAAATATCATTTCGCGCTACCCAACCTCCGGTACGCCTGCCTGCCTGCTTTGACCTTGAACTCGCAGACAGCAGTGGTTGACAGAGTTTTATGTTTCAATGTACGACTGTAAATAGAATATCGCCAGAATGACAGTAAATATATGTATTTAAGCCATGACAGCATCAAGCTGTCTTGTGCCACTGTTCAATCTGGGTTCTGGCCTGCAACCTGGCCTTTCGGTCAGCATCCAGCACCTGCTCAATATCACCTGCACTGAACACCTGAAGCGCCTGAAGCGTGGCATCAATGACTTCCGGGATACGATCAAAACGTAGATGATCACCCAGGAAGGCTTCCACAGCCGTCTCATTGGCTGCATTTAACATAGCGGCTGCAGTCCCACCGGTAGTTGCAGCATCCTGAGCCAGCTGCAAACATCTGAAACGTTGCATACAGGGCTTCTGAAAATCCAGTCTGCCAATATCGGCCAGAGAAAGTGGCTCCACACCGGATTGCACGCGCTCAGGCCAGGCCATTGCATGAGCAATCGGTGTGCGCATATCCGGATTGCCCATTTGTGCCAGAACTGAGCCATCCTCATAATCCACCAGAGAATGAATGATACTCTGCGGATGAATCAGCACCTCGACCTGGGAGGGACGAGCACCAAAGAGCCAGCAAGCTTCAATAAACTCAAGCCCCTTGTTCATCATGGTGGCCGAGTCTACTGAAATCTTTCGCCCCATGCTCCAGTTCGGATGAGCACATGCCTGGGCTGGTGTAACAGCAGGTAGAGTGTCTACCGGTGCATCCCTGAAAGGCCCACCCGAAGCGGTTAATAGAATTCTGCGAACCCCAACCCCCTGAAGACCTTCACTATAACCATGGGGAAGACACTGAAAGATAGCATTGTGCTCACTATCAATTGGCAACAGCTGGGCACCAGACTCTTTTACCGAATCCATAAAGAGCGCCCCGGTCATAACCAGCGCCTCTTTGTTTGCCAGCAAGACTTTCTTACCTGCCTTGACAGCGGCCAGAGTAGGCAGCAGACCTGCGGCTCCGACAATAGCAGCCATGACGATATCGATGTCTGAATCAGCAGCCATCAGAGCGACTGACCGACTACCACCAAGAACCTCTGTTTTAATCCCTTCAGCTTTTACCGATGCTCGCAACTGATCGGCAACAGCAGGATCTGACATGACAGCGAAGTCCGGCTTAAACGCCCTCACCTGCTCCAACATCGCATCATGACTTCGACATGCGACCAGCGACCTGACTCTGTAACGATCATTGTTTCGAGCAATGACGTCCAAAGTGCTTTTTCCGATAGACCCGGTTGAACCCAGGACACAAACCTGTTGCATGCTTAACTCCCTCCGACAATCAGAGCCAGAGTAAAGACCGGCACAGCCGCCGTCAGGCTGTCTATTCGATCCAGCACCCCACCATGACCTGGCAGTAAATTACTACTGTCCTTAATACCGCGCTCACGCTTGAGCATACTTTCAAAAAGATCACCCAATACGGAAACCAGAACAACAGCAACTGAAAGTACCAAAAGACCCAGCCCACGAGCTAAAGAAAGGTCAAAATACAAGCCCACACAGGCCGCCACCAGTAACGACATTAGTAGCCCACCGACCAATCCTTCAACCGTTTTCTTGGGGCTCACCCTCTCGGCGAGCTTGTGACGACCAAGATTCTTACCGGCAAAGTAGGCACCTATATCGGCTGCCCAGACAAGCAGAAACACCAGAATAATGGTCCAGCCATGCTGATCATGGAGTTTAAGTTTTGAGAGTGCAAACCAGGCTGGAACCAAGGTCAACACACCCATCACCAGCCTGAGCAATCGACTCTGACAGAAACGGGCAGAAGCCGGATAACTCTTCACCAGAGCAAATGCCAGCAGCCACCAGATAACAGACACTGTCAGCAGTGTATAGGCCGACATATCTTTCACAAACCAGCAGACCCCAGCGATCAGCAACACATAAACCACCCGGGCAAAAACATCTTTAAAGCCGGACAAATTAGCCCATTCCCAGGCTCCCAGCATGATAACCAGGGCAATCAGGACTGAAAAAGCGGTGGGAGGAAGAAAAATAACACTGCTCAGGGCCAATACTGCCAGAACTACAGCAGTTAGAATTCTCTGTTTTAACACGTAGCCTCAGCCTCCACCTGCTCACTGGTCTTGCCAAATCGTCTCTGGCGATTGACATAAGCCAGGAGCGCACGCTCAAACTCCCTGCGATCGAAATCCGGCCACAAGGTTTTGGTAAAATAAAATTCGCTGTAGGCACACTGCCATAAAAGAAAGTTACTGATACGCTGTTCACCACTGGTTCTGATGAGTAGATCAGGCTCGGGTATACCCACTGTACTCAAATGCTGACCAATTAACGACTCATCAACCTGGTCAGCGGATATCTCCCCCTGCTCTACCATGTTAGCCACTTTGCGGGCAGACTGGGCAATATCCCACATTCCGCCGTAATTGGCAGCAATCACCAGAGTCACTTTCGCTTCGTCAGCAGTCAAAGCTTCTGCTTCAGCAATATGTTCCTGTATGTCCGGACTAAAACGACTAATGTCGCCTATAATCTTCAGTCTGATATTATTTTTCTTGAGCTTAGCGGTTTCCTTGCGCAGCGTTCTCAGAAACAACTCCATCAAGCCATCCACTTCACTCTTCGGCCGGTTCCAGTTTTCACTGCTGAAAGCGAAAAGAGTCAGAACTTCAATACCTGCTTCACCGCAGGCTTCAATCACTTCTCTGACTGCTTTCAGACCCGCTCGATGGCCGGCAAGACTCGGAAGCAGTCGCCGTTTCGCCCAGCGGTTATTTCCATCCAGAATGATGGCCACATGGCGGGGCAACTTCTGAACTGGTACTTCCTTAAGGCTGCCGATTTCCTCTTGCGATTTCATGGCCATTCACTATTTTGTTGATCTGAAAATACAATTTATTTGCAGCACTCCGGAAGCGTTCACTGCAAATTGTAAACGCCAGCAAAGTGCCACTCCTAACACCTCAGAACAGATACACAAATCCACCTGAGAAACACCATCCCTGATCAAATGAGACATTAAGAGGAGCGATCAAACAGCCATGTTAAGGAAACACAGCCATGCCAATGACACAGAGCTGACGACAACACCACAATAACCACATTTGCAATTAAAGTGAGACTGCTATATCCAGATTGACACAGATTGATTTTCTTCGCTCATGACTGTCTATAACCAATCAATTAGAAGATGAAGCGCTCAAACTTCCATCAGGTCCTTTTCCTTGCTGGCCAACGCCGCATCTACTGCCGCAATGTATTTATCAGTTACCTTCTGGATATCGTCCTGTGCACGACGCTCATCGTCTTCACTGATTTCTTTTTCCTTTTCCAGCTCCTTGATATCGGCCAGCGCATCACGACGAATATTGCGAATAGCAATTTTAGCGTTTTCAGCTTCCTGACGTGCCTGACGGGTGTAGCCCTTCCGGGTTTCTTCAGTCAGGGGAGGCAGAGGGATACGAATCACTTCACCGGCAGTGGAAGGATTCAGACCCAGATCAGATTTCAGGATCGCTTTTTCTACATCAGGAACCATCTGCTTTTCCCAGACGCGGACAGCCAGAGTCCTGGCATCTTCAGTAGAAATGTTAGACACCTGGCTCAATGGCGTCTCGGAGCCATAATAAGAGACCCTGACACTATCGAGCAGACTCGGGTGAGCGCGGCCAGTACGAATTTTGGCAAATGCACTGTCCAGAGAGTCAACACTCTTGCTCATGCGCTCCTGCGCATCTTGCTTAATTTCTTCAATCATTTTCCACCCCACTCACCAGTGTTCCTTCTTCGCCACCTACCACTGCATTGAGCAGAGCACCGGATTTATTCATATTGAAAACCCGAACGGGCATCTGCTGATCACGGACCAGACAGATCGCAGTCAAATCCATTACGCCGAGTTTGCGCTCGAGCACATCATCATAGGTCAGGGATTCAAATTTTACTGCATCAGAATGTTTAACCGGATCCTTGTCATAGATACCGTCAACCTTGGTTGCTTTCAGCACAACATCGGACTCAACCTCAATACCGCGAAGGCAGGCTGCAGAGTCTGTTGTAAAGAAAGGATTGCCGGTACCCGCTGAAAAAATCACTACATCGCCACCATTGAGGTAGCGCATTGCACGACGATGGTCATAGTGCTCTACAACACCATCCATCGGAATGGAAGACATGACCCGGGTGTTGATGTTTGAACGCTCAAGGGCATCACGCATAGCCAGAGCATTCATAACTGTGGCCAGCATCCCCATATGGTCACCAGTCACACGGTCAAGGCCAGCGGCACTCAGCGCTGCGCCACGAAAAAGGTTTCCACCACCGATCACGATACCGACCTGAACGCCGATACCGACCAGCTGGCCAATTTCCAGAGCCATTCTGTCAAGAACACTGGGATCAATGCCAAAGTCCCCCGCTCCCTGAAGGGCCTCGCCACTGAGCTTAAGCAAAATGCGCTTGTATTTCGGTTGTCGATCATTTGCCGGCATATTCAGCTTTCCAATTCAGAGTTAGGCGAAGGCGCGCCTGTCCCCGATAACCTGCCGACTCACCCCACATCCTGCCAAATGAGCTTTCTGCACTGTCAGCAGCTCAAAAGCGGCCGTTTACATACAACCTTGCAGCAGTGCATCATTGCTCAGATACCAGAACACGGGTAAACCTGCAGACCCGCTGAACAGGCTCAGTCAAGCCTGTTCAGCTAACAGGTCAGGCACCATCCATTAACCAGTAATAACCAGTATCAGGATCAGAGTCCAGCCTGAGCGCGAACTTCAGCAGCGAAGTCCACTTCTTCTTTCTCGATACCCTCGCCAACTTCGTAACGAACGAAGCCAGTGATAGTTGCCCCAGCTTTCTTGGCCAGAGCACCTACCTTGACATCAGGGTCTTTAACAAAAGGCTGTTCAGTCAGACTGTTTTCAGCCAGGAACTTGTTGATACGACCAGCAATCATCTTTTCGATAATTTCAGCTGGTTTACCAGACTGCTCTGCCTGAGCCTTGAAGATTTCCTTCTCTTTTTCAACCAGCTCAGCAGGCATGTCGTCCTTGTTAACCACCTGAGGGTTAACAGCAGCAACGTGCATAGCTACATCACGAGCCAGCTCGGAGCTGCCACCGTCAAGGCTAACCAGAACAGCAATACGCTTGTTACCGTGAACGTATGCGTCAATCACGCCACCTTCTACGATTTCAATACGACGGACACCGATGTTTTCACCGATCTTCTGTACCAGCGCCAGGCGTGCTTCTTCCAGTTCACCTTCCATCAATTTGGCTACGTCAGCTTCCTTACGGTCAAAAGCAGCGTCTAACACTGTCTGAACGTAACCCAGGAAGTTGTCATCACGAGCAACAAAGTCGGTCTCGGAGTTAACTTCAACCATTACACCGAAGCTTCCATCTTCAGCAACTTTGGTAGCGACAATACCTTCAGCTGCGGTACGACCTGCTTTCTTGGCGGCTTTAGCCTGACCAGATTTACGCAGCTCTTCAATCGCCTTTTCAATATCACCTTCTGAAGCAACCAGAGCCTTTTTGCACTCCATCATGCCCAGGCCAGTGCGTTCACGCAGTTCCTTAACCAGTGCTGCAGTAATTGCTGCCATGGTGGGTTCCTCTCGCAAATATTCAATAAGGGATTCAGGGCAGCCTTGAGCTTAGTTGTTTAGCGCTTCAAGCTTATGACATACAAAATAGGCTTGTGCATACTGAAGCTCCTGTCAATGACCACCCCAAAGTGACAAACGCTCTTTTAAATCTGAAAAAGGGGGCCACGCCCCCTTTTCGCAACGACCAGAAGATTAAGCTTCCTTAGTGTCTTCCTGGCCGTCTTCAGCCTTGGCTTCAGCTGCTTCTGTAGTTTCTGCAGCTTCAGCTGCTTCTGCAGCTTCTACTTCAACTTCTACAAACTCGCTTTCAGCGCCTGTGTTGGCAGCGGAACGACCTTCAAGAACAACATCAGCAGCAGCTTTAATGTATAACTGAATAGCGCGAATCGCATCATCGTTACCAGGGATAACGTAGTCAACACCTTCAGGACTGGAGTTGGTGTCAACGATACCGATGACAGGGATGCCCAGCTTATTGGCTTCCTGGATAGCGATGCGCTCGTGCTCGACATCGATAACAAACAGTGCGTCTGGCAGACCACCCATTTCCTTGATACCACCCAGAGAGCGATCCAGCTTTTCCAAATCACGACGGCGCATCAGGGCTTCTTTTTTGGTCAGCTTTTCGAAAGTGCCATCTTCAGCCTGAGCTTCCAGGTCACGCAGACGACGTACAGACTGACGAATGGTCTTGTAGTTGGTCAGCATACCACCCAACCAGCGATGTGCTACGAAAGGCATGCTGCAGCGAGCAGCTTCTTCACGAATGATCTTACCGGCGGCACGCTTGGTACCAACAAACAGAATCTTGTTCTTACCTTCGGCCAGCTTGCGAATGAAGCTCATCGCTTCATTAAAGGCAGGCATGGTGTGCTCAAGGTTGATGATATGAATCTTGTTACGAGCACCAAAGATGAATTTATTCATCTTCGGGTTCCAGAAACGAGTCTGGTGACCAAAATGCACGCCCGCCTTGAGCATGTCACGCATGGTGACTTGAGCCATGAGAATTCTCCTGTTACAGGGTTAGGCCTCCACACACCCCATGAGTTCGACCCAACGATCAGCTCTCGCTGACTGCACTCGGGCACCCTGAATCATGTGTCGGTGTATGTGAGTTCTGTTTACAAAATCAAATAGTAACCTCGCAATCAGGTGACCCTGAACACGAGGACGCAATTTTATACCACAATCTTATGATGATTCAAAGTCGACAGATTTCTTTGCAGGAGGATTCTTTATACAGTTGAAGCCAGTTCCAGTTAACAATAACCAACTCTCTCTTCTTTTCTGTTAGAATTTCAGCAATGAA
Source organism: Endozoicomonas sp. ALC020 (assembly GCF_049275935.1). Taxonomy (NCBI): domain Bacteria; kingdom Pseudomonadati; phylum Pseudomonadota; class Gammaproteobacteria; order Oceanospirillales; family Endozoicomonadaceae; genus Endozoicomonas; species Endozoicomonas sp. ALC020. The sequence goes on along the minus strand of NZ_CP184830.1, from coordinate 5,363,610 downwards.
TCCATAAAGCCCCTGGGAAGCTACCGAAGCAGACCGTCATAAGTGATCAAAACGACCTTGTTAACCCGTCATCAAAGATCACTCACTATAGAGCACTCTCGGTATTTCCTGCGCCTGACAAAGAATATTTGAAATGAACGTTACGATCAAAACCCCTGAAGATATTGAAAAAATGCGCATCGCCGGCAAGCTGGCTGCCGAAGTACTGGAGATGATCACCCCCCACGTAAAACCTGGCATTACTACTGGCGAACTTGATCGTATCTGTCACGACTACATCGTTAATGAACAGCAGGCTATTCCAGCCCCCCTGAACTATGGTGCTGCACCCGGTCGCCCCGGTTTTCCAAAATCCATATGCACCTCTCTGAACCATGTTGTCTGTCACGGCATTCCCAATGACAAGAAGACCCTCAAGAACGGCGATATGCTCAACATCGACATTACTGTTATCAAAGACGGTTACCACGGTGACACCAGCAAGATGTTCCTGGTCGGCAACGTCCAGCCCTATGCAGAAAAATTAGTCAATGTCACACAGGAATGTCTCTACAAGGGCATCGAGATCGTCAAACCCGGTGTAAGGTTGAGTGATATTGGCCGGGTCATCGCCCAGCATGCTCACGCCAACCACTACTCTGTGGTTGAAGAGTTTTGCGGCCACGGCATCGGAAAGGTCTTCCATGAAGATCCTCAGGTACTTCATTACGATGGTTATGGCGATCATAACGATTATGTTCTGCGGGAAGGCATGACATTCACTATTGAACCCATGATCAATGCCGGCAAGAAGTTCACCAAACTCCTGGGAGATGGCTGGACTGCGGTCACCAAGGATCGTCGCCCTTCAGCCCAGTGGGAGCACACCATTCTTGTTACCGCTGATGGCGTCGAGGTACTGACTCTCAGAAGTGAAGAAACGCTTCCTTTTTGACCCCTGAATGGCTCGCACGTTTTATCTATAGAATCTGATCTGTAGAATTTCGCCTTCAAAGAAGCGCGAGCCGTTTTTTTAGCGACGGAGTGCCAGGAGAATAATCTATTATGAATCACGCAAACCCAAAGATTCCGAATCAGCTTGAAGCCCAGCTGTTTGATAAAAACTCGTTTGTTACCGCCCTCAGCAATCAGCCTTCCATCCCTCTTTACAAAGACACCATCCAGTCTGGCAGAGATATGCTGAACCAATGGTTCAGGAAAAAAGTCAATATTGATCAGCTGGTATACAGTCATACTTGGCTTATCGATCAAATTCTTATCACAGTATGGGAACAATCTGCCTGGGACGATTCTGAACACATCAGCCTGCTTGCAGTAGGAGGCTATGGTCGGGGCGAGCTTCATCCCGGCTCCGATATCGACATTCTGATTCTTCTGGAGAATGACGAGTACCAGACCCACCAGAGAGAAATCGAAACTTTTTTGACGACATTGTGGGACATTGGCCTGAAAGTAGGCTCCAGTGTGCGGTCCATAAAAGAATGCGCCGAACAGGCCAGAGACGATCTGACCATCATCACTAACCTGATGGAAGCACGCCCCCTCTGTGATCCTGAAAATCTCAACAAGCAACTTCAGGAAAAGATCAGCGTCCACCATATGTGGCCCAGCAATCAGTACCTTCAGGCCAAATTTGACGAACAGAAAGCCCGACACAAAAAGTATGCTGACACCGCGTATAGCCTGGAGCCCAACATAAAAGGCTCACCCGGCGGCATCCGTGATTTGCACATGCTGGGTTGGACCGCAAGACGTCATTTCGGTACCCAGGACCCGATCAAACTGATGGCTTTGAATTTTTTGACAGAAGCCGAATACGAACAACTCATCCGCTGCCGGGCATTTTTGTGGAAGATACGATGGGCACTGCATACACTGGCCGGCCGGGGCGAAGACAGACTCCTGTTTGACCACCAGCGATCACTGGCTGAACAGTTTGGCTACCGGGACCAACCTGGCTCACTGGCGGTAGAACAGTTCATGCAAAGCTACTTCCGCACGGTTCTGATTGTTGGCCAGTTCAAAGACCTGATCCTCCAGAATTTTGATGACAAGATTCTGAATGCGGACAAACCGCAGACCGTAACGGCTATCAATGATCGATTCCAGATACGCAATCAGTACATTGAAGTTACTCATGACCGGGTATTCGCTGAGCACCCGCCAGCTATTCTGGAAATGTTTGTCCTCATGACCCGCGACCCCGATATTCTCGGCCCAAGGGCTGAGACCATCCGGTTGCTGCGCGATATTCGTCACACCGTTGACAGTCAGTTCAGAAAAGACCCAAGGTGCGCAAAATTATTCCTTCAGCTTTTGCAGGCACCCTATGGATTAACCATCAGTCTCAGAAGAATGGCTCGCTATGGCATCCTTGGCCGCTACCTGCCAGAGTTTGGTCGCATTATTGGCCAGATGCAGTTTGACCTGTTCCACACCTATACAGTCGATGCGCATACTCTGTTGCTGATCAAGCACCTGCGTAGCTTTCGCTACGAAGAAAACAAGCAGCGCTACCCTATTGCCTCTCGAATCATACATGACATCAAAAAACCAGAGTTACTCTATGTCGCCGGCCTTTATCATGACATCGGTAAAGGGCGTGGAGGTGATCACTCTCAGCTGGGCGCCGTTGATGCCGAAGTATTCTGCCGAAGACACGGCCTGCGTCGTGTAGATACCAAACTCATTGTCTGGCTGGTACGCGAGCACCTCACCCTGTCGACCACGGCCCAGAAAAAAGACCTGTCGGACCCGGAAGTCATTCAGGATTTCGCACGTAAAGTGGGCAATCTGAACAACCTGAACCATCTTTACCTGCTCACTGTTGCCGACATTAATGCTACCAACCCTGAGTTGTGGAATGGCTGGCGATCTTCTTTATTACAACAGCTGTATAGCCAGACCCGCCTGGTCCTGGAGCACGGCATAGAGAATATGCCTGACAGTGATGAAAGACTGCTGGACATTCAGCAGGAGACTCTCGCACTGCTGGCTGATGACAACCTGGACATGCAATCGATTCAGTCACTCTGGAACACTCTGGATGACGACTACTTTTCCCGTCATGACCCCCATGAAATCGCCTGGCATACGAAGGGAATTCTCGCTCACCAGGAGCAGCAGCCCCTGATACTGACCCGGGAAACAGACACTGACAGGGAGCACAGTGGTTCTCAAATTTTTGTTTATGCGCCTGACCGCCCCAATCTCTTTGCTGCAACGGTGGCCGGACTTGACTCCCTGCACATCAGTATCCAGGACGCAAGAATCATTACCTCCAGTGAACAGTTCAGTCTCGATACTTATACCGTATTAGAAGAAGACGGTTCAGCCATAGGTAACAATGAGTCTCGCATTGTGCAGATACAGAGTTACCTGCAAGATATTCTCAGCGATTCGGGGCAAATGCCCGTTGCTGCCCAGAGACGCACCCCCAGACAACTTCGGCACTTCGCCAAAGAACCTCTGATCACCATCAGCAACTTACCCGGCATTAAAAAGACACTGCTGGAGATCAGGGCAACCGACAGACCCGGACTTTTGGCCAGAGTCGTAAGGACTTTCGTGGAACTGGAGCTGCAAGTCCATAATGCCAAGGTTGCTACCTTTGGTGAAAAACTCGAAGACAGCTTCTTTATCACGGATAAAAACCATCAGCCCATCAGTGATCCTGATGTTGCCGAGCATATCTGCCTGACTCTGAAGCAGATTCTGCAACAGGCCTCTGAACAGGATGTCATCCGCTTTCAGAAACCATAAGTTCTTAGCCAGGCCGATCGGGGACTTCAAGCTGTTTATGACTCTTGAGTCCCTTTATGGCTGTACCAAAAAACACCGGAGCCAGGAAAGCATTAACAACACCTGCAAAGTGTTGCATAGTCGGAAATATTCTAAATAAAAAACATCTTTTTTCAGTGGCTTAACTATTTTTAAGCTTTTGATTAACAGGTGTGATGATGAAAAAACTATATCTTATCCGGGTATCGTTCAGTTTTGTCATTACTGTGTTGCTCCTGCTGACCCCACCAGCTTCGGTTGCAGAGCATTTCCTACTTGTTTTTCAGAGTCCGCAGACCATCGTCAGAGTCCACCTCTCTGTACCCCTTGATACAGAAGCAGCTCAAGCATCGGTAGAACAAGGATTACAAGAACAACCCTCTGGATTGTTACCCAGTGAAGATCAGAAATATACAACAGTAGGTGGCTTGCCAATTTCTGAACCGGCGCCTTCTCCCCCCCCGGTCCGGCCCTCTGATTTTACATCAGGTGCTAATGATGAAAATCAGGAACCTGGTGCAATTGGAGGCATGCCGGAATCCACCGAAAGTCAGTTCTCTGATTTGACTTACATTATTAACGATGAAGGCCAGAACCTGGGAGGCCTTCCTTCACCCGTTTCACTGCATTTCATTGATCCTCATGACGGGACTGCATCAACTTCTTCCCTACCCTTAACAACTCAACCAACTGCTGCATCGAAAGAATATATCCGTCCGCTGCAAACCAAAAGTGCAAGCGTTTCCTCCTGGCTGGAAAGAGTAGAGGATGACGGTGGTGCATTTTTTTTTGAAGGTTCTCCAGATCAGCTGGATGAATTTGTCGTTCTGTTCGCCAGTCTGGTTGCTACGGAAGCTAAAGAAATGCATTCCTGTCAGCCGTTCACCCGGCTCCGCAGCTACATATGTGACTCGGATGTAAATCCGCGCTGGTATCGGGGAAGGATTGCGGTTCTCACTGAGTCAATCGCTATAGCGGCAGTTACCAGTGTTGGATTTAGTATGGGAATCCCTGCCTTGGGAGGCACATGTCTGAGTACCGGAATCTGTATTCCTCCCAGCATTTTAATGTTAAGCCGTGCCTGGTTTCCAAACCGGTTTCAGGTGAGTTTCACATTTCGATCGGATAATTTACTCATGAGTGAGGAAATCAATCATTTGCAGCAGATAGTGAATTTACTGCAGTGCACAGGAGGCTTTAATCTGGTGTCATTTAATTTCAACGCGCGGACCTCCATCCAGACACTGAGATTTATAGTCCAGGTACCTGATACAGTGCATGCTGGCAATCTCCGCGGCTTGCTTGAAAGGCACAATCAGCAATTAACAAATCCGTTTCAAATAAAGGTATCTGCCATTGGCGAGCCAACAACACACCCTGTTGATCTTCTGGAAACCAGCCTCTAGAGCACAGATTAACTTTATATCCGTTATTTCGGACTACAGAAGCCTGGTATCAAAACGCTGTAAGAGAGAAGAAATAACATACTCAAAAACCCCTTCGCCAAATTAACAAACAAACTGTTATGAGAAACATAAAAACCACCTGCTCAACTCAAACGCTCTTTATTAAAATTATTATAAAAAGCAGAATACGTGGTTTTTTTTGAAAATCTGTATATCTTCACATCAAAATCATTCAGTAGAAATACAATAAAAAAATTCAAAGAATTCAAATACGCCGACTAGAATATGCGACTAGAGAAACATAGCAATTGAACATTGAAGCATAAGCACAAAATTTGATAGCAAAAATAGAGTCCAATCCACCTAAACAGTTGACAACCTGCCACCTTGAAGATTGAAAAAAACCATGGTCGTATAATTCTCAAAACAACATTAGTCTCTGATTACGGAACAAGACGCACAATAACAAAAGAGTATTTCCCGGATCAATCAGTCTACTTTGGGTGCAAGCAAACTCGAGCACAGTCCCCACCTGATACAAGTCTAAAAAGTAGTTCAACACGTCAGTTAGTCAAATATATGGATACTTTTTCCTTCTCTATTTTAAAGTCACCCGGTCAAAGAATTCCCCGAACGTTTCTCTGTTTTTCTTTGTTTTTCTTTGTTTCCTTGTTAGTAAAATTTGTGGACACCCCTTTATTTTATATTTTATAGACAGAAATATTCTAAATAAAAAGCATCTTTTTCCAGCGGCTTAACTATTTTAAAAACGTCTGGTAATCAGGTGCAATAATGTTTGAGTCTTTAAAAGACACATTATGGCGATTTTTTTTATTACCCCTTACAGTTTGCAGACAACACCATCAACAATCATGGAGGAGTGTTTTCGGGCAAGCATTAATTGAATGCATTTTCTGTTTTTTCGGGAAGGCTTAGTTACTCGCCGGGTCTTTATTCTGCCCTGGAGCAGCTCTCCCTTTCATTCTTATCTAATTCACTGTGCAGATTGGAAATGCGTTTCCGGCTATTAAGCTGGAGGAGTAATTATGAAAAAACTTTGTAGTGTTAAGGTGTTGTGCAGCTTTGTCGTTGCACTGATCTTTCTGCTGACCACCATGGTTTCAGTGGCCGATAATTACGTGCTTAACTTTAAAACCTCACAAACACACGTCAAAGTATACCTGTCTATTGACCCTGAAACTAACACTGATGGAGCACCAGAAGAGCAAGCCACGGCCACCGGGATGTCCCCCGATGATGTGAGTGGAAGCCATGAGCATAAGACAGTTGGAGGGTTACCAATTTCTGGGCCGCCACCTTCTGTCCAGAGCCAGCCTCGCGATTTGACATCGATAGGCAGTGATGGAGACCGTGAACCTGAAACAGTAGATGGCATTATACAGGGACTGCTATCTGATTTGACAATGGTTGAACATGCTATAGATCAGGAACTTGGAGCAACAGGCGGCCCGCCAGTTTCTCCCCAGAGTCAGCCCCTTGATTTAAGATCTACTGGCATTGATTTAGATCAGCAGCCCGGAGCAGTCAGGCGCTGGCCTGCGTCTTCGCCAGTTTCAGTGACTATTATTGACTCTATCGACGCAGCTGATTCCACTTCAGCTGCCCAACCCTTAACCAATCAACCTGATGATGCGTCGGTGCATTCAGTCCACTATCTGAAAACAGGGAGTTCAATCGTCTATGCCTGGTTGGAAAGAGGAGAGGTAAGCGGCGGCAACCGGTTTCATATTTCTGCCAATGAACTTAAAGCCTTTGTCCGGATGTTTGCCAGTCTGGTTGCTATGAAAGTCAACAAAATGCGAAGCTGGAAGCCCTTTCCACGTTTCAGCACCTACGTCTTTAACTCCGAGGCAAATCCGACCTGGTCATGTGGAAAGTTTGCGGTGCTCTCGACGTTTCTTGCGGCAGCGGCAGGTACGGGCACTGGATTTGGTACGGGAGTCTCTGGATTAGCTTACGGATCTCTGGTCGCAGGGGGGGTCTTTACTCCTCTGTGTACCTGTTTTTTCAGCCATACACGTTTTCCAAACCCGTTTCAGGTGAGCTTCACTTTCAGTTCAAACCAGTTGCTTATCAGTCAGGAAATCTATGATTTTCAGCAAATTGTGAATATTCTACAGTGCTCGGGAGGTTATGAATTGGTATCGTTCAGTTTGGATGAGCAAAACGCCAGCCAGACACTGACGTTCAATGTCCGCGTGCCAGATAACGTGGATGCCAAACAGTTCCAAAACTGGCTGGAAAGTAAGAATCAGCAATTAGCTAATCCGTTTCAAATAAAAGTCTCTTCCATGGGCAAATCCGAAACCACGCTATAGGGCTAAGGTTGAATTTATCCGCAGCCGACAGATTAATCCTCATCTAAACATCCCCCCACTGATTCAAAGAAATCAGCGGGGGATTGTCTTTGCAGCTACTTTTTCACGATTTCGTAGTGGTTCCTGCCTGCTTCGTCACAGATGCCAATGAGCCTGCTCAAAAGGCCAGCAGGTCACGTCCTGACGCTCAGCCTATTGTAAGTACCTAACCAGGTACTTAACGGGTGCCTTTTGAAAGAGTTTGGGTGATGGTATTGCCGGGTGGCAGTATATTGCGCTTTTTCAGTACTTTCTTACTTATCTCAGCTTTGCTCTCTGCTTTTGCGACACCCTGGGAACTCTTACGCGATAAAAAACATCTTTTTCCAGTGGCTTAACTATTTTAAGACTTCTGATTAACAGGTGTGATTATGAAAAAATTTTTAATCATCGAAGCATTGTTCCATTTTGTCACTACAACAGTGTTTCTGACAGCTCCCATGGTTTTAGCAGCCGATGACTACGTGCTTAATTTCAAAACTTCAAAGACTCTCGTCAAAGTCTATTTATCTATAGACCCTGACAGAAAAACCGATGAAGTATCGCAAGCATGCGGGCTACAAGGGCATTCCTTTGTGTTACCAAACGTTGATAACAGTGCGAGTCGAAATTCCAAAAAGGCTGAAGGGTTACCAATTTTTAATTCGCCATTTTCCCGGGTTCACGCTCCTGGGATGACACCCTTTTATAATGATGAGACCGAGGAGCGAGGCGCCGTTGGGGGCCTGCCAATTGCAGTATCTTTATTCGAGCTTGAGTTTGAGTTTGATTCCGATGACGAAGATGAATCCTCTCCTCCAGCTCAACCCTTAACCACTCAACCCGTTGCAGTTTCAACCCATTCTATCCAAAATCTGCAAACTGGAAGAGCCTCGGTTTCCGCCTGGCTGGAAAGAGTAGAGATGGCCGATGACGCCCCGTCAATTCATGTTCCTTCAACCCAGCTCAATGCGTTTGTCCGTGTCTTCGCCAGGTTGGTTGCTATGGAACCTAAAGAAATGAATACCTACCAGCCTTTCACACGGTGTGGCATCTTTGTATGTGACTCGGCCGCAAATCGGATTTGGAAATATGGAAAGTTTGTGCCTTTCTTTGCGTTGATTTTGACAGCAGCAAGTTCCAGTGCTGCATTTGCTGAGGGAGCTCCTATTCTTGCTGCCGTATCCCTGGCCGCAGGGCTACTCATCACCTCTGCCTCTACCTTATTCTATAGTCTTACCCACTTTCCAAATCAGTTTCAAGTCAACTTCACATTTAGCTCGAACAATTTCGAAATCTGTAATTTGCAGCGAATAGCGATCATGCTGAAATATTCGGGAGGTTACGAATTGGTATCGTACATTTTGGACGATCAACACGATAGCCAGACACTGAGGTTTAATGTCCGGATGCCGGACGCAGTAGATGCCAACCAGTTAAAAGCCTGGCTCGAAAGTCATAATCATCACTGGGCCAGCCCTTTCCAGATAGGGGTCTCCGACATCAGCAGACCAAACTATATGGGTGAGCGGGAATCCAGACTTTAGAATTCAGTTTGAATTTATGGGCGGAAAACAGGACGGTTGTTGTCTCATCGCAACCGTCTTTTATCGATACAAGGCGGCCTATTGACAGAAAACAAGCAGGACGCACCCTACAAGAGGTGTTGAAAAACGACCATAAAGGAACATCACAACCGATCTAAAGAGCCTCGATATCTTTGTTAAAAAGTCTAACAAAATACTTTATTTACTATGGTCAAAGGGAATGACTGGTTAATAGTTGTCATAGTCGGAAATGTTCTAAATAAAACCCCATTTTTTCCATAGGCTTAACTATTTTAAAATTTCTGATTAACAGGTGTAGTTATGAAAAAAATTTCGAGCATCAAGAGATTGTGTAGTTTTTTCACTGCACTCCTATTCCTGCTGACCCCCACAATTTCAGTCGCAGATAATTTCGTGCTTAATTTCAAAACCTCACGGGCACTCGTCAAAGTTTATCTGTCCGTAGAGTCTGACACAAAAACCGTCGCTGATGACCTAACCCCAGCCCCCGGATCACAGGGAGACTACTCTGAGTTACCAACCCATGAAAATACTGAAAGCCAGAGATCTGACATGGTTGGCGGGTTACCCGTTACCGGAAGGATCCCTTCTGCCCAGAGTCATTCCAGTGGCTTGACATCGGCGGCTGACGATACGGGTCAGGAACAGGGAGCTGTTGGGGGAGTGCCGACTTCTCCGGCAAATGGTGCGGTTTCCTTACCAGTCTCAGTGTCTTTCTTTGATTCTGATAACAGGGCTGAATCCACCACTCCCGAACAGCCCATGACCAGTCAGCCTGCTGCTATGTCGAGACGTTCCGCTGAATTTCTACCCACCGGAAGTGCCTCTGTTTCCGCCTGGCTGGAAAGAGAAGACCGTGGCGCTGGTGAACCGTTTGTACATATTCATGAAAACCAGCTGAAAACGTTTATCCACGTATTCGCCAGGCTGGTGGCCATGAAAGCCGACGAAATGTATTCCACCCCGCCTTTCTCCCGGCCTCACTGTGTATCAGACCCGGAAGCCATAGAGCCCGACCATCAGCTCAGCTGCTTATGTGGTAACTATATATGTAACTCGGAAGTAAATCCGTCATGGTCATATATGAAGTATGCGGTTGCGCTTACGTTTCTCGCGACAGGGGCTGTTTCAGGAGTTGGATTTGGTATAGGGATTCCAGAGCTGGGAGGCGGATGCCTGGGTGCAGGACTGATCGCTTTAGGTCTGGAAGGCCTTTTCTTTAGTCATACCACCTTTCCAAAAGAGTTTCAGGTCAGCTTCACGTATAACTCAAGTAATCTGGAAATCGATACTTTGCAGCATATGTTACCCATACTGCAATACTCTGGAAGTTATGAGTTGCTCTCATTCAGTTTGAACGAACAAAACGCCAGCCATACATTGAGTTTCAGGCTATGGGTGACGAAGGCTGTGAATGCCGAGAAGCTAACAAACTGGCTCGATACTCGTAATCAGCAATTGGCTAATCCTTTTGAGATAGAGATCTCTTCTATCGGCGAGCAGGCAGATAAGGAGCCGGTAGATAAGGAGCCGGTAGATAAAGAGCAAACAGATGGCGCGCAGGCAGATGATGAGTCGGCAGATAACAAGCAGCCAGCAGATCAGCCAGCAGATAACAAGCAGGCAGAAGATCGGCCAGCAGATAACAAGCAGGCAGAAAATCAGTCGGCAGATAACGAGCTGATGGATAAAGTCGAAAAGGAAACCGAACTATAGGGCTCATTAACTTTATACAAGGCGGCAGGCCGGGTAGCTTTCCTATCGCAACAATGCATAGCGATAAAGCTGGCCTGCCGAAAGAAAATGAGTTAGACATGTCCCACAGCAGATACTGAAAAACGACCAGAAAGTAAAATTACAGCCTGATTTGAGTCACTTTGTATTTTTTCTCCATCTACAGCTACTCAGCGGGAATGGCTGATTGAGAGTTTTTACATTCAGATATCATCTAAGTAAAAAGCATCTTTTTTCATTGACCTAACTATTCTGAAGCTTCTGACTAAAAAGGTATGATTATGAAGAAAAAATGCCGCAATGCTCAGTTGCTTATTATTTGATCGGATTTCGTTTTGACAGGGAGCGCAAAAGCCAGACACTGATGCTTAATGTCCGAATGCCAACCAGCTAAGAGACTGGCTCGAAAGTTATAATCAGCAATCAACCAATCCCTTTCGGATAGAGGTCACCTCCATGATGCGAAGATCTGAACATACAGGCGATGAAAGAACCCGCTTATAGAGCCTGGGCTGAACTGTCTCACTATTGCTGACAGGTAAAAAGCCTTATAAAGCATATCACCAGACTCTGGTGGACAAATGCCTTGCCTCCACCAGAGCCAGATCACTGCTGGACTAAGGTGCATCGATCTGTACAATAGAGCGACCCTTCTTAAAGGAGCCTGATGGACTTAGACGATTTCAGCCAATTCCGGGAAGCCTGAGTCCAACAGACGCCAAGTACCAGATTTGCTATCAGAGTCTTTTATGATCAACGCCTATCACCGTGATACTGAGCAGTACTGCATCACCCGTATACAGACCGATGTGGCGCTTCCTGAAAATACACTCTGGCTGGACCTTGTTGAACTGGACGAAAACGAGGATGACTGGCTGAAACAGGAGTGCCCGGGATTTATAGAAGACGAAGATGCACTGTACGAGATTGAAGCCTCATCACGATTTTTTGAAAGTGAGACAGGTTTTCATATTCGTTCCTTATTCCCTCATCAGGCAGGCCAGGAATTTCGAAGCATCAACGTTGCTTTCAACCTTCGTGACGACCAGTTGGTCACCCTACAGGATGAGCCTACCGCCCTGTTTCGACTGATGAGAAATTATCTGAAACTGCAACACATAAAGGCACGAACACCGATCGATATCTTGATCGCATTGTTTGACACTAAAGTTCAGTTTCTAGCTGACACTCTGGAAGAAGTTTACGAAAATCTCGAAGCCACCAGTCAACATGCTCTTTCTGACGATGATACTGATGTTGATGACCTGTTGAAAAATATTACCCTGCAGGAAGATATAAACGGCAAAGTTCGTCTTAATCTACTGGACAGCCAGCGCTGCCTCAGATACATACTGAAAAACTGCCGTCACAAGCTGGATGACGGACAGGTTGACCAGGTGCGAGACATTCTTCGTGATATTGACTCTCTGACACCCCACACTGGCTTTCTCTTTGATAAAATCAACTTCCTGATGGACGCCACCATGGGTTTCATCAATCTGGAACAGAACAATATCATTAAGATATTTTCCGTAGCCGCCGTGATGTTTCTGCCGCCGACCCTGATTGCCAGCATCTATGGTATGAACTTCAAGGTAATGCCTGAACTCAGTAGCAGTTGGGGATACCCTCTGGCCCTGATTCTGATGCTGGCAAGCGCTCTTGGCACTTATTTTTTCTTTAAACGAAAAGGCTGGCTATAAGTAACCGAACAGAGTAAAGCCTGCCCATATGCCAGGCTTTACTCTCCTCTGCGAAACGTCAGTTTAACAGCAAAAGATTGCTCACCCTGCTCAAAACTGATCCTGGCATTGTGCAGCTCAGCGACCACCTTGACCAGCGACAAACCCAACCCATGACCAGGAGTTGTTCGACTCTGATCAAGCCGGTACAGCCTCTGGAATACCTTTTCCTGCTCTGATTCCGGAATACCTGCCCCCTGATCAATAACTGATACTGAATCCTGATCAATACGAATTTTGACCTCGCCTTTTTCAGGAGAGTACTTGATTGCATTCTCCACCAGGTTAAACAGGATTCTAAACAGCAACTGGTGACTCCCCCGAACAACCAGAGGCTGCTGCACTTCAAGTATTAGAGACTGCTCACAGGCTTCTGCCAAAGGCTCCGCCAGTTCAACCACTTCGTAGCCTATTTCTTTCAGGTCACAACGGACAAACTCAAGATCCCCCTGCCCATATTCCAGTTTCGTGAGTTCAAGCATGGCATTGAAGGTATGCAGGATCGTATCAAGCTCAGTCTGGGCCTCAAGAATATCCTCAACACCAGCACCGCCATTTCGCAAGTATCCATCCAGCTTGATCCTCAGTCGGGATAAAGGTGTTCTGAGATCATGAGCAATACTGCTGGTTACCGATGCAATGGCTTCTACTGAGTCTTCGATCTGCGCAAGCATTTGATTGATATGACCAGCCAACTCATCAAACTCATCGCCCTTATCAGTGACTTTAACTCTGGCTGCTAACTGACCTTCACCGACTTTTGCAGTCACTTTATTGATAGCGCGAAGACGAGCCAATATTTTTTTTGAAAATAAAAACCCGGTCACCAGTCCTACCAGCAAAACCAATACCATAGCGGCATAAAGTGCCAGAGTGAAACGAGAAGCAAACAGGTTAAAGTCTGAAGAGTTGTAGGCCAGCACCAGGGGACCCCAGCGACTGTTAATACGACTCCCCCGCACTTTCTGGAAGCGACCGTCTCCCAGAACCGAATCTCCCAGTATCCAGAAACTGCCCGTCGCTGGTGACAGGGGGACGGTTTCAGGCAGATAATTCAAATTACCCAGATAGCCTTCGGCGCTTTTAAAAACCACCAGCACTTGCCGGTTATTTTCAGCCATCTGACTTACAACCGCGCTGAATTCACTTTCTGAATGGCTTCTGGCCAAAGATGCCAGAGAATTGAGCTGTTCCAGAACAAATTGATCCTGTCGTTTCTGATAGAACCCCAGACTGTAGTCTTTCACTAACCACAGGGCTGATCCGCAGAGTACCAGGACAATAGCTGTATGCAGCAAGGTATAGCGCAGCAGTGAGGATGCCCGTAACCGACCCAGAGGGTCAAGCTGACTCACGGAGAACATAACCTGCCCCTCTCACAGTGTGAATCAGGGATGCTCCTCCGGCAGTATCCAGCTTTTTCCTCAATTTAGCGACATGAACATCAATAATGTTGCTGCCCGGATCAAAGTGATAATCCCACACAGACTCAAACAGCATGGTTCTGGAAATCACCTGATCCTGATGCTCCAGGAGAAAGCGAAGAAGCTGGAACTCTCTTGGCTGAAGGTTCACCTCAACCCTGTTTTTGACCACACGCCTGGATAATAGATCTACTTCGAGATCGGAAATAACAAGAGTATTTTTAGCTTCTTTACTGTGCCCTCTGCGAGTCAGAATTTCTGCCCGAACCAGAAGTTCCCCAAAAGAGAAAGGCTTGCAAAGGTAATCATCCCCTCCCTGCTTCAAGCCTTTAATGCGTTCATCAACGCCATCAAGAGCGCTGAGAATGATTACCGGTGTCTGGTTTTCAGAAGCTCTCAGTGCCGCCAGCACCTTGAGCCCTTCCATCTGGGGTAGCATACGATCCAGAACAATGATGTCATAGCTCTCGCCTGATGCCAGAAACAGACCATCCCGGCCATTGTCAGCCACATCCACGGTCCAGCCATGCTCCATGAATCCCTTGGCAATGTATTCACGGGTTGTCCGGTCGTCCTCAACCACTAGCAACTTCATATCATCACACCTATTCCGTTCCGACCATGGAAGGGAATCAAAAGCCTGATCATTTTTGGGTCACCGGAATCGGCCTGCCAGACTGAAGATCAACAATCACCTTGCGCACGCCTTTATCCGTCAACAACTCAATTTCAAAAAATACAATACCCTTCTCCTGTTCAAGCTCTGCTTCCATCAGCTGCCCCGGAACAATCTTTTTCGCTTCATCAATGGCTTTCTTCAAAGTCATGCCACTGTTCATTAACAGCTGGTACTTTTTACGTTTCAACTTTTTGCTGGAAAGCCTGTCTTTTTCGTCCAGCCAGACCTTTCCCGAGTCAGCATCCATAATTACTTCCAACTCAACGCTGTCTTCTGGATCAACAATGGCAAACTCATAAACCATTCTACCGTCTTCATCATCGATGCCAAATTCGCTGAGATGCCCGGAATAGCGGTCGGAAATTTTCGCAATGGCCTGTTCGGGTTTGATTTTGGCATTTTCGATAGCCAGCTGAAGCAGGACATTCTCCTGGCTTGCCAGAGCAGCGGTTGATACCAGAAAAAGGCCCAGAATGGCCTCTTTTAAAAGCCTCATGACACTTACCTGTATGAAATCAGTGAATAATCGCAAAGGATAGTGACTCTACAATGAAGACCCAATGAGCATAAGATTAACAAAAGTTAATCTTATGCTCATCTCGAATAATGACCGAGCAAAACTCGGACCGGACTACCACTTTCTGAAATTGAGTCCATACTTCCTATTCATTACAAAAAAATCGTTCATCTCCCAGGATTGAGCATGGACGTCCGTTTCTGACCAGATAACATTCAATCAAGGCAGAACCTTACGCATGAAGCAACGATTAAGTCTTCAGAACATCATTGGTATGGGTTTTATGACCTTCGCCATGTTTCTTGGCGCGGGCAATCTCATATTTCCTCCATTGGCGGGGCAGCTGGCTGGCACCCACGTCTGGCTTGCTGCTGCCGGTTTTCTGGTCACCGGAGTGCTTCTCCCTTTGTTAGCTGTGGTCATGATTTCCCGAGTTGGCGGCGGCTTCAACGAGATCACCGGTGAACTGCCACGCAGCATGATTGCATTGATGGGTTGCTGCATTTATATCATTGTTGTCCCGATATACGGTGTCCCGAGAACCGGCCTTGTTGCCTATGAAATCGGAATAATCCCGTTTCTGAAAGAGCCCGACAGCACTTCCAGACTGGCATACAGCATCATTTTCTTTGGCACTGCCTGGTATCTCAGCCTCTATCCGGGAAAATTACTTGAATCCGTAGGCAAGATCATCACACCGGCCCTCATCCTCTTGCTGATGATTCTCGGTATATCTCCCCTCATCTCCCCTCTGGGAGAAGCCGGTGAACCTATGAACGGATATGCAGAAAATCCTTTCTTTAGTGGATTCCTTGAAGGCTATATGACGATGGATGCTCTGGCTGCACTGCTGTTCGGCATTGTCATCATTACCAACCTTAAATCTCACGGTATTACCGCACCCGACGCCCTGGCCAGATATTCTGTCATAACGGCCTGTCTAGCAGCTTTCGGACTGGCTCTGGTCTACCTGTCCCTCTTCAATCTGGGTGCTCAAAGTCACGGAATCATTGCCCACCCAAACAACGGCGGCCAGATTCTTTCTGTTTATGTCAACAGACTGTTTGGTTTCTATGGCAATGTTCTGCTTGCAACGGTTGTGACACTGGCGTGCCTGACTACCGCAATTGGATTGATCACTGCTGCTTCGGAGTATTTCTGTGATCTCTCCGGGAAACTCAATTACAAGGTACTTGTGGCGACCATCAGTCTCTCCTGCATGATGTTTGCCAACTTTAATCTCAACCAGATGATCGAACTGTTTATTCCTGTTTTACTGGTACTCTACCCGGTCTCTATTGCCCTGATTCTCCTGGGACTGATCAAAAGCCTGCTACCCAATCCTCAGCTGGTCTACAGAGCCACGCTCCTGGTCACCTTTATACTCAGTCTGGTCGATGCCAGTAAGGGTTTGAACCATCCAATTACACAAAAGCTTCTGGTACCTCTTGAGTCACTACCAGGGTACGACTTTAATTTAAGCTGGGTTGCCCCCTCTGTGGTGACTATTGTTCTTACCTGCCTGATCGGGAAACGCGTTACCCCTTCATAGCCTGCTCACAAGGCCAGACTTCTTGGCAAGTCACCAAACATCAAGTAAGCTGCTCGGCTTGCGATAGACTATCGCGGCTACCATTCACTCATTTTATGTAAAAATAAGTAGCTTACCCATGACCCGTTTTCCGGCATTACCCGCGCTTATCCTGGCGATATCCGCTTTGACTGGCTGCCAGGTACTACAAAAACCTGCTCAAACTACGGACAGTCAAAAGACCTCCAGGACAGAAACCGAGGCGCCCGACTCAAAACAGAAGACAGAAGAATTACAAACTTTTAAACCTTCCAAGCCTCTTCATCCGGATACCATTTCTGTTAAACAGCGACTGGTTCAAACCCCCGCCCGTGTTGGCGGAAAACTGGTGTTGGGTTTTGCAGAGATAGGCACTCTCACAGAATACGGTCTGAAAATGAATGCCAAGATCGATACCGGTGCAGGACGCTCGTCGATTGATGCCAGAAACATTAAGAACTTTGAACGGGATGGTAAAAAGTGGGTTCGCTTTGACCTCCCCAGAACCAGCAAGGGCAATGTCACTCTGGAACTCCCCGTCAAAGACACTGTCTTGATCAAGGTTCCGGGCGGTGAAGAGTCCCAGACCCGTTATGTCGTCAATATAAACGTCAAGGTCGGCGATATTACCCAGAACCTGGATGTCTCACTGAACGACAGGGAAAGTTTTGAATTCCCACTGCTCATTGGTCGGGATTTTCTCAAAGACATGGCCATAGCCAATGTTGGCAAGAAATACATCGCAACCGAGAAAGTCCTGGATACCTTGACCGTTAAGCTCCCGACTGGCGGCAACCTGAGTATCAAGAAACAGATTGACAAGCCTGTCGACGTCAGTGGTCTTGCTTTGTTTGGAGAGCTTGAAGAGGTTCGTATCAAAGGATTCAAGAACCCATTCAAGGCACGTATTGATACAGGTGCCAAAACGTCTTCCATTGATGCAACCGATATTGAATACTTCACAAAAAATGGCGAAGAGTGGGTTCGTTTCAAGATCGTCAATGGTGACAACAGCCGGACCTTTGAGCGCAAAGTCCATCGTGAAGTTTCAATCAAACGTCACGGCGGTCTGGCAAACCAGAGCCGGGTTACTGTCTTTATTCCCATAACTTTGGGAAAGATTTCCAAAAATGTTGAATTTACGCTGACCAATCGCACTGGCTACGAGCATCCGATTCTTATCGGTGAAAGACTCCTGAGCAATACGGCTCTGGTTGATGTTGCCCAGCAAAATATTGCTGAGAAAAAGAAGTGAGGTTTTGAATGAAAGGACGTTTTCAACTCAGTCTGGCGGTGGTCATTTTGATCGCGGCAGGTTTGGGCCTGACTTTATACAAACACTTTGCCCTGGGGTTTCCCTTAACCCGGGGAGAAACTACCACCGTCTGGAGTGTTGAAGCTGAAATACAGTTCAAGGCCGACGGTGGACCCGCCAAGGCATCCCTGACCTTACCCGATCAACAATCCGGCTTCCGTATTCTGAATGAATCCTTTGCTTCTCCGGGTTATGGCATCAACCAGTATGATGATGAAGGACAACGTCGTGCAGAGTGGAGCATTCGCAAGGCCAGTGGCAAACAAAGCCTGTTTTACAAGGTGAGTCTGCATCCGGATCGACAACTGGTGGAACCTCTGGCCCCTCCTGTTGAAGAAAACAACGACACCCTGAAGGCCAAACCGTCCCTGCCGGAACCTTATCAGACTGCAGCAGACTCACTGCTGGAACAGGTGAAAGAACGCTCTGCTGATAGTCGAAGTTTCACAGGCACCCTGATCAAGGAATTTATTGCCCAACAGCCCAGTCAGAATACCAACATGCTGCTTAGCATGATTGATAGCCGTGCTGAGCTCACCAATCTGCTGATCGAGATGCTCTCCATGGCCGATATACCGGCCCGGGTTGTTCGAGGCCTTTACCTCGAAGACGGCAGACGTCGTCAGCCCATAGTAGAGATGCTGGAAGTCTACACCAATGATGGTTGGTTACTCTTTGATCCTGAAACCGGAGCATCCGGAAACCCGGAAAACTTCTTCCTCTGGCAACGAGGTGGTAAATCCCTGTTGGATGTCATGGGTGGCACAGCGTCCCGGGTCTCTTTTTCGATGATTTCCCAGAACGAGCCAACAAGGGATCTGGCCATTGAAACGTCCCGGGCTGACAATGCAGCACTGGTCGATTTCTCTATCTACGCCCTGCCTCTGGAAGTCCAGAATGCCTTCAAGAGCATTCTGCTCATTCCGATTGGCACCCTGGTCGTATTGATCATGCGTATCCTGGTCGGCCTGAGAACATCAGGAACCTTTATGCCGGTCCTGATCTCCGTGGCCTTCCTGGAAACCCAGTTACTGCCTGGTTTGATTATCTTTGTCACCATAGTTTCCATCGGCCTCTGGATTCGCTCGATATTGAGTCAACTCAATATGCTCCTTGTCGCCCGACTGGCGGCGGTGATCATTGTCGTCATAGGCATAATGGGCGTTATGAGCGTACTCACCTGGAAGATGGGGATTACCCAGGCCCTGACCGTGACCTTCTTCCCAATGATTATTCTGGCGTGGACCATTGAGAGAATGTCTATCCTCTGGGAAGAAGAAGGCCCCAAAGACGTACTGATTGAAGGCTCTGGTAGTCTGCTGGTGGCCACTATGAGTTACCTGCTAATGTCCAACCCACTGGTTGAGCACCTGACCTATAACTTTCCGGAGTTGCTATTGACCGTTCTGGGTCTGACCCTCATGCTGGGTCAATACACCGGTTACCGTCTGTTGGAACTTCGTCGCTTCAAGCCTCTGGTTGGAGGTTAACCCATGGAGTTCATCAAACGATTTTTTCGCAGTTTTGCCAGTCCATCCAGCCTCCACGAGGCCGGGATTCTCAGCATGAACATGCGGAACCTCGATTATGTTATCAAATATAATCCCCGCAAACTGCTACCTCAGGTGGACGATAAGCTCACTACCAAAAGGATGGCAGAAAAAGCCAATGTAGACGTCCCTGAACTGCTGGGTGTTGTCGAATACCAGCACGACATTAAAGATCTGGGTACCCTGCTTGAAGAACACAACAGTTTCGTGATCAAGCCCGCCCAGGGCAGTGGCGGTAAAGGCATTCTGGTCATCGTGGGTCGCGACGGTCCACGTTATGTAAAAGCCAGCGGCGACACTCTGGAATTTGAAGACATCAACCGACATGTTTCCAACATTCTGGGTGGCCTTTACAGTCTCGGAGGCAAAAGTGATGTAGCCATGATCGAGAGCCTGATCGTGGCAGACCCGGTATTTAATGATTACAGCTTTGAAGGTGTGCCGGACATTCGTATGATTGTTTTCCGGGGCTTTCCGGTGATGGGCATGCTGCGTCTGGCCACCCGGGCTTCTGATGGTAAAGCCAACCTTCACCAGGGAGCCGTTGGAGTGGGTCTGGACATTGCCTCTGGCAAAAGCCTCAGAGCCGTCCAGTTTGATCTGCCGATTGACAGGCACCCTGACACGGGTCACAGCTTTGAAAAACTGGCAGTACCTCACTGGGACAAACTGCTCAAGTTGACATCAGCCTGTTATGACATGACAGGATTGGGTTATCTGGGCGTGGACATTGTCCTGGATGAGAGGGATGGTCCACTGATCCTTGAACTCAATGCCCGACCCGGCCTGGCTATCCAGATCGCCAATGACTGCGGCATCCAGCCCCGTCTGGAGCTGATTGAGTCTCTGCCCAACTGGACTATGCCTATTAACGAGAAAGTCACTTTTTCTAAAGAGCACTTTGCAATGTAATTTCCACTACATCAGGACTCGATGTCCTGATGTACACTCGTTGCACCAGTGACAAGCAACGTCAGTCGAAGTTAAATTAGTGACGAATCCGCTCTGCCACCTTGGCCTGCACACCTTGTCTGTGTCACAATCATTTACAGGGTAAATAGATTTAACAGACGACCCTTTGAAGGAAGAGTGAAAAGCTGTCAATTCGTCATGGAGGACTGCCTGAATTGCGGGTTCTATTGACCTTCTCAACCTGTTCGCAAAGAGCAGTCATTTTCATCAGGGCTCTGGTGCTTCTGCTGATCTTTTTTGTCAGCCAGGCTACCCACGGGACTTCCGTTGCAGAATCTTCACCGTCTGGACCGGTTAAACTGGTCAGCTTCCTGACTTCGGTTCCTGCTCCGGAAGCGATCCTGAGCGGAAAACAGCCCGGCACCAGTGATCGCTGGTACAAACTCCGCCTGACATTGAATCATTCTCTTAATTCAGACTGGTTGTTGGTATTCAGAAGGACTCCCCACAAGAAACTTGATGTCTTCACACCTTCTGAAAAGGGTTATCGGATCACTTCATTGGGTATTGGCAGTCAAAGCCGCAAGTCAGACCCAAGAGTTCTGAAACTCCGGCTACCTGGGAACAAAACCCACGACATTTATATACG
Source organism: Endozoicomonas sp. ALC020 (assembly GCF_049275935.1). Classification (NCBI taxonomy): domain Bacteria; kingdom Pseudomonadati; phylum Pseudomonadota; class Gammaproteobacteria; order Oceanospirillales; family Endozoicomonadaceae; genus Endozoicomonas; species Endozoicomonas sp. ALC020. The sequence goes on along the minus strand of NZ_CP184830.1, from coordinate 5,342,407 downwards.
TGTGGACAGCTCAGAACCAAACAGGTTGAACCCTCACCTTTGGCCACAATCACTCTACATGCTGGATGAATACAAAAATCAGGCCTTGTCAGCTTCACTGCTGGCATTGCTTCTGCTCTTTCTGATCGTTACAGCGGCTGTAATGATCTACACCCGGCACCCTTCCTACCTGTTGCTTACTGCACACCTGCTGGCCACCACGACGCTGATCGTATTTTACCAAGGCGACATTTTCTGGATAATTAACGGGTCCTGGGACCCCGAATTCTGGGTGCTGATCATGACGGTCATCAGCCTTGTCTCGGCCCTGGGCTGTTACAAGAACCTCGGTTTGCTGGCACTCTATAATCCCAAAACAGACAGACTTATGCTCTGGCTTAGCTGCCTGTCGGTCGGACTGGTTCTCAGCTTCTTCGCCACAGAGAAAACCCTGCTTCTCAATGCGGCATTTTTAATGATCGCAGTGTCCGCAGTCCTGCTCATTGCCAGCCTTCTGACTATTTTTTCGCAGGGTGTCAGACCCGCCAAACTGGCGTTACCGGTCATGCTCACACTGTTCTTTGCCCTATTTAGCAGCTGGGCCTCAAAAGAGTGGCCCAGAGTCATTCCCAGTCAGGCCGAACTGGCATTAATTGCTCTCCAATCCATGCTAATTAACGGTCTTTACTGGATTAACCGCAAACACAAGAATCGCCAGGCTATCTCTATCAATCTGGTTAACAGCCAATTTGATAAACGACGAGTCTTTGATTCAGCCCTTCGCAAACATCTTCAGGCACCCAGCAATGCACTAATGGATGAAAAGACCATTCGACAGCGTATTCTGGCAACTCTGGATGCGATAATACCCGATACACCCTCTATGATACTGATTAAGAATAAAGACCAGTGGGATGTCAGCAGCCATTACCCTAAAGCAGCCCAGATTCTAACAAACAGTATTGACAGTATTGAAGATGAGCTGATGAACATCATTACCTCGGAACAAAAGCACCATATCCGGCTTGAAGATCGAAACGGCGTTAAATACTGGATATTTCTGCTTCACAGTGAAGAAAACCACCATAGTCTGCTGGTGGTCTCACCGGGAAGCCAACCCAACAGACCTTTGAAGTGGCAACAGATAACCGACATCAGCAACCATGCGCGAACCCTGTTTCAGGCCAATCAGCAGACTCGATTCTGGAAACTGCAGGCCAGCCTTGATTCACTGACGGGTCTTCTGAATCGGAGAGCTTTTGTCAATGAGGCTTCAGAACTGCTTCACCGCCCTGATTCCGCAAAGTCCCAATCCTGTCTGATTTTCATAGATATCGATGATTTCAAACAGATCAATGATCGTTTCGGTCACCCGGCGGGTGACAAGGTTCTCTCTGACCTTGCCTGTCAACTAAGGAAAGATCTTCGTCAAGAGGACCTGATTGCCCGCTATGGCGGCGAAGAATTTGTTGTTCTCCTGCCCAACACAGATGCTGTCAGGGGCGTAAAGATCGCTGAGCGACTCAGGAACTCGGCATTACTCTACAAGGGAGGTCCTGTTCCCCTGAGCCTCAGCCTGGGCATTGCTGCCACCGGTCCGCAGACCGACACTCTCGACAAAATACTTAAAGAGGCAGACGACGCTTTATACCAGGCCAAGCATCTGGGTAAGAACAGAGTCTGTCGGGCACCTTCCTGTGCAGATATTCGACTATCGGTTGGTGAACCAGACAAAGTTGGACAGCCTGCGCGAGAAGAGATTACAAAACGCTTATCCTGAAACGTAAATCTACATATACTACACCGTCACACTGAGGCTTTAGAATATAGTACTCATCTCCTACCGAAAAAAACGTAATATACGACAATGACCGCTCTTTTCAGTCGCTGGAGACGGCAACGGAATGACGCAGACCTGCAGCTTGAAGAACGAAATTTAAGCTGGCTGGAGAAAGTGGCACGCGCTCCTCACCAGGAGCCCTGGAGTGTCACCATACTGCAGTACGCCTGGACTGCCGGTCCGGTCACACTTCTGGCCGCCTTTGCAGGCTACTATATTGGTTACGGCACCATGATGCCTTTGGACAAAACCCTGTATTTTGTTGGCTATTCTATTGTTGCCATTGGTCTGGGTCTGTTCACCAAGCTAATTTACGACGTTACCCACGGCCGACGGATCAATCAAGACAAAAACAACCTGCTCAGCATCATCGACCGAATTCCCGAAATCATTTACATGGTGCGTGATCTGACCCAACGTAATATGACCGAAGATGCACGTCGCATCCACTCTGCCGGTATTCTCTTGCAAAAGTTCGATCTTGGTCCGGAATGGATATCAACAGCCATCGAAGATATTACGGGTGACCCCGATCTGGCCCGCAAGGCCGAACAGATTGAAATATTTCGCAGGGCTGGCCTTTATCACAGAATGCATGACATTGTTCACGAAGTCTCCGATGACACAGAGCGTTATCAAAACGAACTCAAAGAACTTCACCCACGCATAGCCAAAGCGCTCAAAAACAGGTTAAGCGGGATCGTGGCCAGACCCCATGAAGGGCAACCCAGGGAGCCTCTGTTTATTGAGCGGATTCTCACTGCCAGCGAGCGAGATAATGAAGAATTGATGACCCTTCACGATGTCGAGGAAATACTCATATTATGCTTCGAGCTGATTTGCGGGCGCAAAATTTCCTGGCTGAAAATTGAGTATACCGGTCGCTGGGATCTGGCCAAGGCTTTGGACAGGCTCGAGGAAGAACGCAATGATTTCCGGATCAGCCGGGCCAGGGTGTACTCACGCCTCAAGGCTCTGGCAACCTGGCTCCATAATGTTGATATCCAGAATGACATTATTACCGATCACGGCCTGAGCCCCCGGAATTTGCTGGCGGCAGTCAGGGAGTCACTCGACACTCTCAGTTTGCAGGTTCGCCAGGCCAGGGACCTGACCCATAAAACCGGCAAACACGTTAAGGCCCTGAACATAAAACGCAAACAACTCGATAAAGCCATTCAACTCTACAATGAAGCTCACCGCGCCTACCTGAAACAGGGACGGGACAGCGACAAACTCAAACGCGCCCTGAAGTACTGGCAAAAACTCTCCACACTCCATCAGCACAACCCTGAAGAGAACTTAAAACGCAGCCTGACTATTTCAGAGCAGAGTATCGAACTGGACGATGACACCAGAATGGAGGTTGCCAACCGTCTGGAAGCGTTTTCAAAGGAAACCCGCTTGAGAAAAGATAGCCATCGAGTCCACTCCCTGTCGCCTGCACGGAGATACCTGACAGAAACACGTGCCAGGGAGGTGGCCATCGAGGTGGCAACTATTCTAGACCCCTACATACATCTTCATGACCCACAGATTCAGAGGGCTATTGAGAGTTCCAATGCTTCCAGCCTGGCTTTTCTTGAGCCCGGTATGAGCGCCAGGACCAAGGCAGCGCTGGGAGAAGCTTTGGCCGCAGATGTTGATAAAAACCTCTCGGCCAGTGCCGAGAAACTGGCCCAGAACCTGATCCGTTACTATCGCGTCCCCCTGAGTGAGAGAACCATTAACTTCCTGGTACACACCTATCAGGCCGATTTGAAACGATTACAGTTCATTGCCCAGTTCGAGAGCCCTATGAGCGCTCGCTATTCACGGGATAATATTTCGCCCATCGAAGTTCCCCCTGCCAGTAACAAATGGCACATTGACTTATACAACGCCAATAAAGTCATCAGCAAATACAGCTCTGCCAGAAGCCATGGCTGAGTCACCTCTCAGCCCATCCTGATAACAATCAACCGAGCAAATATTTTCTATATGCCAATCAGAAATACTGATAGACAGATATTACATCCATCAGCATTCCTTATAGCCAAAAATCCACTTTACATTTCGAATGTTTCGTTTTTACACAGTGATTTATTCTTTATATTCAAACAAAAAACATTTATATCCCTAAAAAAAACCTGGATAACAATATATTTTAAACATTTTTGATGAAGATCAAACTTTGCGTCCTACTGTAGTTCATATATGTAACAAATCCGAGTAACATGTCCACAAATCTGTTTAACCAGCCACAGATTGATCCAGACCCATCTAAAACTCGTATATACCGGCGCACCGGCCAGATACATGCATTTAGCATGTATCTATTATCCAGAATGCGCGGTAACTGCAGCACAAAAAGGACCTCTGTGGCAGCATGCATTTTCTGATTTTCAGTACGGATTTGATTTAACACTGTCATAAACGAGGAGCACCATGATTACAGACGAAATCATCGACCTGTCGCGATTCCAGTTCGCGATGACAGCACTCTATCACTTCCTCTTTGTGCCGCTGACCCTGGGCATGACCTTCATTCTGGCGATCATGGAGTCGGTTTATGTTATGACCGGCAAACAAGTCTATCGGGATATGACCAAATTCTGGGGTAAATTGTTCGGTATTAACTTTGCACTCGGCGTTGCTACCGGCCTCACCATGGAATTTCAGTTCGGAACCAACTGGTCATACTACTCCCATTATGTTGGTGACATTTTTGGTGCTCCACTGGCCATTGAAGCCCTGATGGCCTTCTTCCTCGAATCAACGTTTGTCGGCATGTTCTTCTTCGGCTGGGACCGACTCAGTAAAGTTCAGCATCTGGCTTGTACCTGGCTCATGGCTATAGGTACTAACCTATCGGCCATGTGGATACTGATTGCTAACGCCTGGATGCAGAACCCGGTAGGTGCAGAGTTCAATTATGAAACCATGCGCATGGAAATGACCAACTTTGCTGACCTGATTCTGAACCCTGTAGCCCAGGTGAAATTTATTCATACGGTTTCTGCCGGTTATACAACAGGTGCCATCTTTGTACTGTCTATCAGTGCCTGGTACATGCTTAAAGGCCGTGATATAGGTTTCGCTCGTCGTTCATTTGCGGTGGCCGCAGGCTTTGGTCTGGCATCCATCCTCTCTACGCTTCTGCTTGGCGATGAATCCGGTTATGAACTGGGTGACGTACAGCAGGTCAAGCTGGCAGCGATCGAGGCCGAGTGGGACACCGAACCTGCACCGGCCGCTTTTACTGTTTTTGGACTCCCCAACCAGGAAGAGCAGAAAACAGATTACGCGATCAAAATCCCTTACGTCATGGGCATAATCGCAACCCGCTCAACAAACACAGAAGTACTGGGTATCAAAGATCTGATCGACGACAAGATTCAGAGAATCAACAATGGTATCAAAGCCTACGAACTGCTTGAAAAACTTAAAAATGGTGAAGATACACCCGACAATCGTCGCGAGTTTGATAAAGTCGTGGATGACCTGGGCTATGGCTTGTTGCTCAGCCGCTATACCGACGACATTCGAAGCGCGACACCCCAAATGGTTCGGCAGGCTGCAGAAGAGGCTATTCCGACCGTGTGGCCACTGTTTTTCTCTTTCAGAATCATGGTAGGTCTCGGTGTTGTGATGCTCCTGCTGCTTGTAACCGCCTTCTACAAGACGGCCCGCAGAACTGAGTACAATAGTCCAAAATTCCTCAAACTCTGTTTCTATGCGTTGCCACTGCCATTCATTGCCAGTGAAATGGGATGGTTCGTTGCTGAGTTTGGTCGTCAACCCTGGTCGATCTCAGGCATTCTGCCTACCTACCTGTCTGCTTCTACCCGGACAGAAGCTGACCTCTGGCTCAGCATCATTGGTTTTACTGCGCTCTACAGTATCTGCATCATTATCGAAATTTACCTGATCGTTAAATATGCCCGCAAAGGCCCTAGCAGCCTGCACACTGGCCGCTACCACTTTGAACGCAATCGTACCGACGATATGGCTCAGGCATAAAAGGAGGCCCTTATGGACTACGAAGTTCTCAAATTCATCTGGTGGGTTCTGATCGGAGTCCTGTTCATTGGCTTTGCCATAATGGACGGGTACGATCTGGGGACCGCCAACCTGCTGCCTTTCATGAGCAAAACTGACGAAGAACGTCGTATCATGATCAATGCCGTCGCCCCTCACTGGGACGGCAACCAGGTTTGGCTGATCACTTCAGGTGGCGCACTGTTTGCGGCGTGGCCTATCGTTTATGCCACAGCTTTCTCTGGCTTCTACTGGGCCATGCTGCTGGTTCTGTTCGCACTGATTGTCCGTCCGCTGGCCTTTGATTATCGCTCCAAGGTTAAACCCGAGCAGACAAAGTACTGTGACTGGGGTCTCTTTATCAGCGGCATCGTACCTTCTCTGGTATTCGGCGTAGCCTTTGGCAACCTGTTCCTGGGCTTTGGTTTTAATCTGGATGACACAATGCGCTCCAGTTTTACTCAGGGTTTCTTCTCATTGTTGAACCCCTTTGCCCTTCTTTGTGGTGTTGTCAGTGTCTCTATGCTAACCATGCAGGGATCTGTATGGCAAAGCATGCGCTCTGGTAGCCCAATCAAAGAGCGTGCGACCATTGTCGCCCGCATCTCTGCCCTTGCGACCATTGTCACCTTTGCACTCGCGGGTGTCTGGGTAGCTAACCTGCCCGGCTTTGAGGTCGTCAGCGGTCTGGTTATGAATGGCGAAGCCAACCCTCTGATCAAAACAGTTCACATAGCTGACGCAGGCATCTGGTTGGCTAATTACACCAAGTACCCGGTTATGCTGATTGCACCGGTCATGGGTTTTGCTGGCGCCATTGGTGTCTTCCTGCTGGCCAACAGCCGTCTGCACGGCCTGGCCTTTACCTGCAGTTCAATCACCCAGGCAGGCATTATCATGACAGCCGGCTTCTCACTGTTTCCATTTATTCTGCCGTCCAGCACCCACCCTAACGTTAGCCTGACACTGTGGGATGCAACGTCCAGTTACCTGACGCTGGGAATTATGACAGTGGTTGCCATGATATTTGTTCCCATCATTCTGGGATACACCATCTGGTGTTTCTACAAATTGTGGGGTCGTATGACAGCAGAACACCTTAACGAAAACACCCACTCACTTTACTAAGGAGGGCAGACTATGTGGTATTTTGCCTGGATTCTGGGCGTACTCCTTGCGTGTGCCTTTGGTATCATCAATGTCATGTGGTATGAGTTTCATGATATGGGATTTGATAATGATATCAACGAGTTAGATGACTAGAGCAGGTGTTTGGGAGTAATTTTTTGTTACTCCCAAGCTCAATTTTCGTTCCCAAACATGCCCAAAAAGAAGCAATAATTCCGGATCGTGCCTTATGGCAAGATTTAGTTGCTCAGGAAGAAAACGCCACTCTACAGCAAAAAAGCAGTGAGTGGCGTTTTAGTTTCAGTGCAGCAGCCAGTCCCTGGTCAAAGCGAACAGAGAAGATTTCAGCTGATACAACTGCTCAATCATCAGGCTTTTTGGGAACAGCTCTTCTGGTAGCTGAATACTGATCCCCAGCCCCATAACATCTATCCCTGAGTACTCACAACGTTTCACCAGGTCAACCACCGCATCATAGTGGTCAATATCCGGTGCTCCATCAGTAATCATCAGAATCAAGCGCCTTTCGGCATTTGACTGACAAATCTGATGCACTGCATACCACAACCCTGTGGCCATGGGGGTTGAGTCATGGCTGTCCAGAGCAGAGAGTGTTCCTGCAATTCGTAGATTGGACCTGCCTTTCACCACCCCGATTGATATTTGCCTAAAATCTGTTGTCAAAGAAATAAACAGACATTCAGGTGCACCAACATGCCTCAAGCTCAATACCAGTCTAAGAACCTCAACCACCTTGGCTTGGTTGCCGCTATGTGTCGGGAGTTAAAGATAGCCGAATACATTGATGCCCGTATCACAAATGACTCCGATGTTCGTAATGTCACTATTGGACAAGCTGTAGTTGCAATGATCATCAATGGCTTGGGCTTTACGGGGCAAACTCTGTACATGCTCCCTGAGTTTTTTGAGGATAAGCCGATTGACCGCCTTATCGGGGAAGGTATACAGGCTGAACACTTGAACGACAAGGTACTTGGTCGGGCTCTCGACAGTTTGTACGACGCTGGTGTTAGCGACTTGTATCTCAATCTGGCCGTCAAGGTCGTCAATCATCTGAAACTTCCTTGCAAGGCATTAAATCTGGATGGCACCAGCTTTCATGTGGATGGAGTCTATAACAGTCATGACAATCCAGACGACTTAAATTGTATTCATATCTGCCAAGGTTACAGCCGTGACCACCGGCCTGACCTGAATCAGGTAGTCTTGCAGTTAATGACTGAAAATCAGGCGGGCATCCCTGTGTTTATGGCCCCTGCCAGCGGTAATGTAAACGACAAAACCTGTTTTCAGGAAATTATCAAAAATCATCTGTCATGTTTTAAGGCCGCTTTGAATAGCCGCTATCTGGTTGCTGATGCTGCCATGTATGTTGCAGAAACCCTTCAGTTGCTTGATGAGCAAAAGCAGCTGTTTATCTCCCGGGTACCCCTGAACATCAAGGAGGCAAAGGAGCTGGTCTGCAAAGCGCCAACCGTGTCGCTGGTGCCTGTTGAAGGCTATGAAGATTACTACTCAGCTGAAGTGCCTTCCTGCTACGGAGGGGTTCAGCAACGATGGTTCCTGTTTCTCAACAAAAAGCGCGGGCTTAGTGAACGGAAAACATTGACCCGAAAGATGCAAAAGCAGTCACTGAAAGAGGCCCGTGATCTGGAGAAGCTGAGCAAAAAGGCCTTTTTGTGCCGGGACGATGCATTGAAGGCTTTTGCCTTGTGGCAGAAACAATCGAAACTTTGCCAAAGCGAAACAGAGCCAGAGGTTATCCGTAAACCCTGCTATTCGGGCAAAGGAAGACCATCGCCGGATAGCAAGCCTGATCACTTCGAGTACTTTGTGCAGGCTGAATGCTTTGTTTCCTGCAAGAAAAGGGAGCATGCAGAAGCCTCACTGGGTTGTTTTATCCTAAGCACCAATGAACTGGATAAAAATAGTTTGAATGCCTCTGAGCTGCTGTCTACTTATAAGTCGCAACAAAAAGTTGAAGGCGGCTTTCGGTTCCTGAAGAGCCCGGACTTTCTGGTCTCTTCGCTCTATCTGAAGAAAGCGGAACGTATTGAAGCCCTGTTAATGGTGATGACTCTATGCCTGATGGTCTATGCTGCTATCCAGCACAGAATCAGGCAGGAACTGAAAAAGCAAAGTCGTGTATTTCCAGACCAGAAAAAAAAGCCCTGCCAGAACCCAACAGCAAGATGGGTATTTTTCTGTTTCCAGGGGCTTAGTGTATTAACGGTCAATAATCAGGAGGAACATGTGATTGGCTTGAAGGAAAGGCAGTGGACGATCATTCAAATTTTGGGCATTTTTTACGAGTCCATGTATTCCTGATAGGGGTGGTGAAAGGCGGCTATCAACAAGGCTGGATCAATAAAGATGACTTCCAGAAAACCAGAATCACCAATGAAACCTGGGATAAAGGTTTGCTAACTGAAAAAATAAATCTATTTAGCAAGCCTCACTTTAACCCTCACTAATACCCAATGTCATAGTCTGAATATTATGAATACTGAACTGATGCTCTTTGCCAAGTACGAGAAACCTTACGTCCGCCTCGAAGAGGTATGTGACGAGTTTTTTGGTTTATGTGAGAAAAAGCTAAAGCAGCGGCAGCTTCCCAACAACTACCTGTACCGGTAGTGCGGCTGACTGAAAGTAGGAAGTCGCCGATGATGATTCGGTTGTCAGACTTGGCCAACTATCTTGATAATCGGCATCAAACCTATAGCAGTACTTGGGAAAAGGTTAGAGGAGTACGTTGATCAAAACAGCGCAGTTTATGATATTTAATATATTGACACCTTAGGTATTAATATCTGCATTTAGACAAACCTGTATGTTTGGCATAAGATATAAATTAACACCTTGGGTATTAATATGTCATCTAAAATAAACTGGCTAATAAACCATACCTCTCCGGGCTCTCTGGTGCTCCAACAATGGCTGACGGAGAACGGTATACGTTATTCCCTAGCCCAGAAATATGCCAAAAGCGGCTGGTTGAAGAGACTCAGCTCTGGTGTCTACTATCGTCCGGAACCCAGTGGCAAGATCAAACCTGACTGGCCGGACGCATTGCAGGCTCTTACTCAACAGTTACAGTTGCCAATACACCTTGCAGGGCTTAGCAGTTTGACTCACCAGGGGCTTAGCCATTATCTGCAACTGAATTCAGAACAGGTCTGGGTTGGGACCAGAAGCAAGCAAATCCTGCCCAAATGGTTTCGGGAGTTTTCCGAACAGCCCTGGTTATATAGTGGTAACCAAAAGCTTTGTGAACTAACTGACAAAGATTTCACTACAGTAACCGTAAAAGGAAAGGAACTCAGAGCCAGTCGCCCGGAACTCGCAGCTTATGAAGTGGTCGATGCTATCGGGAAAAATATTCGTTTTGAACACGCCGCCGAATTATTTCAGGGTTTAGTTAACTTGAGCCCAAGAAAAGTGCAGTCACTTCTTAATCGCAGTAATGCTGTTCAGACCAACCGCATATTTCTCTTTCTGAGTGATTACTATGGCCATCAATGGTTTGGCCGTCTTGATGAATCTCAAATACAACTCGGTTCAGGTAAACGTCAAGTAGTGACTAACGGTCGATTCGACGAGCGTTACCAGATCACTGTTCCTCAATCTCTACACTACCCTGCATCGTAAAAGAAGATCAGACTAAAATGGACAAAAAATCCGTTTATTACCAACAGCTGTCCCTGTTGATCCAAATGCTGCCAGTTGTGGCAACCGAGCCTGTCTTCGCCCTGAAAGGCGGAACAGCCATCAATTTGTTTGTTCAGAATTTTCCTCGACTTTCTGTAGACATTGACCTTGCCTACCTTCCTCTCGAACCAAGGGATGAAGCACTGAAAAATGTTCGCTCAGCACTCGAACGTATAGCTGAGCGGATTAATACGCAGCCTTCAACCAGTGCAGTGCTTCAGGACAACCGACAAGACGAATTAAGAATTATTGTTACTACAGAATCCGCAACCATCAAAATCGAAGTCTCTCCTGTTGCCCGGGGTACACTGCATGACCCAGAGTTGCTGCCTGTGGTTGAGTCAGTAGAGGATGGATTTGGCTATGCTGAAATACCTGTTGTCAGTCAGGCCGATTTATATGGAGGAAAGCTTTGTGCTGCTATGGATCGCCAGCACCCACGAGACTTGTATGATGTACAGCGAATGCTAAATGCAGGTGGAATTTCCAGAGAGATATTTACTGGCTTTCTAACCTACACACTGAGCCATCCACGCCCCATACATGAAGTCATGTCACCACGCTGGAAAGAGTTGGAGCAAACGTTTTACGATGAGTTTGCCGGTATGACGAAAGAACCAGTGGAATTGAACGAACTAATAGAAACCCGTTCTCGTATGGTGGCAGCCTTGCAAGCTCACTTCACCGAGAGAGACCAGGATTTTCTATTATCTTTCAAACGAGGCAAGCCAGACTGGACACTGTTTGACGAGCCTTCTGCTGCAGAACTTCCGGCTATCCGCTGGAAGCTAAAGAATATTCAGCAGTTGTCAAAAAACAAAGACAAGCATCAGCAGCAGCTTGAAAAACTGGAGAATACACTGAAGCAGTGGCTACAGGTTTAGAAAATATGCACTGACCACAGCAGGCAGAACTTTAAGTTTCTTACTCCGTTCCCCATGAAAGCGACATCGAAGCCTTGAGCAACTGCCTGTTCACCAGCTCATTTTCAGCCCAGTAATTATTTTCTATTCTCTTGCACTGCCCCCATAAATCCGGTGGCTCTTTGTGCAAGAGGTGAGTATAGCGCCGCAGATGCTCCCAGGTTTTATGACCACTACGAAGTGCCACTTCAGGAATCGACATATTTTGCTCAAACAGCCTTGATACACCTTCGTGCCGAAAGGAATGAAACCGGATATCTGGAAACCCAAGCTCTTTCGTCCAATAGGAAAAGCGCACAGCGATAGATTTTGCCTTATAAGGAAATATCCGGTCTTCCCCCTCGAACTTTGGCTGCCTCTCAATAATTTCAAGACACTCAACAGGTATGGGCACTTTTTCATGGTTCCCGAATTTATTGTTGGGGTCTTTCCTGTCTTCAATGATCACAAGCCCATGCTCCATATCGAGCTGACTGTACTTGATGCTACAAACCTCTCCCTCACGAAAGGTGCTGTATATGCTGAACATCATGATGTGATGGTGAGGTATGGTTCCAGTTGGTTTGTTATAACCAGCCAGTAGTACCTGATATAGCTGAAGTATCTGTTCCTCAGTAGGCCGTATGTCGTGCCGTCGGGATTTTCCCACCAATCCGAGCTTCCAAAGCTCCTTCATCACTTCATCATTAATAAAACTCTTGAAGTAAATTCCTACCCTCTTTTGCCAGCTGACGGCACGCCTCAGTACAGAGACATATAAATGATTGGTCGATGGAGTAACCGTCTCCAGTCGTTCATCGAGGATTTTGATTAAATCCTGCTCGGTAATTTCATTTGACCTCTTCTCTGCCAGCCAGCTTTTCTCCCAAAATTTGATCGCCTGCATATCCCGGCTGATCTGCTTTTCTTCTGGCAGGGTACCCTGTTTTAGCCTGTAATGTTCAAGGTAAGATTTCAGGGTAATATCGCCGGTTCGAGACTGAGCCGCCTCGTACTTTGGTTCCTCTTTTTCCGCTTCTCTCAGCATTTCCTTTTCAACCTGTTTTGCCCAGGCACGTCCTGACGGCTTGTCCGGAAATGTCATCTGTTCTTTGGCTACGAAATGCTTTTTCATGACCTGAACGATGAACTTGTAAACAGTGCCTTTCTTCCGCTTTCGGGTGTCGCAATAGATACTCATCAGCATTACCTTTCAAGCAAGTTTTTGGGAGTAAATTTGGGAGTAAATGCTGATGAATTATAGGTGTTTCAAGGGGTTTTATAGTTCTCAACGGTAATCAGAATCGCAGTAAAACAAGAGGTTAGAGTGACAGGAAGGGGCGCTTAACTTGATGTGGTATGAGTTTCATGAGATGAATTTTGATAATGAAAACAAAGATTTAGAAGAATGATGTGAATTTTGGGGGCCAATTTCACTGGTCCCCAAGCTTAAAAAATCGGGTGTTATTGTGCCTGATGGTGGGCAAAAGGTTGCTTTCTGGAGGGCATTCCCTACCCGGTTTTGTTAACCCCGGAATGATAGAAGAATAGAAAAATAGAATAGAAAAATCATCCTGAAAAATAGTGAAAAATAGGACATCCAAAAAAGAGAAACAGAAAAGGAAACAGTCTGACTGCTGTATCGTCCTAGGAGGCCGACCGAGAATAGCGCCCGTAGCGAGGACGGCAGAAAATTGAGGATGAAAATTCGGTTTTGTGAGGAGAATAGCGAGCTATTTGACGAACAAAAGCGGATTTTCAGACCAATTTGCTGCCGCCGCAGTAGGGCAGTCTATTCTCGGTCGGCCTCCTAGCAGAGGAAAATGCTAATAAACAAGCCGGGGAATGGGTCATGGTACCCCTTTTTGATGAGCTTTTGCCGGGAGCTTGAGGGTTCGCCCGTTGCAACTGATCAGCGGTATATGTCCTTCCAGGCATCTGATTCATGATAAGCTGACTGATACTGATAATCCTCCATAGCTGCTTTCAAATCAGCCACGGAAAACTCCATCAGCTGTTCAACATCTGCAGTAGGATGAGCAGAGTTTGCCCCTTGAGAAGTTTTAGAGTCCTCCTGTGGAGTCCCATTGTTACCGTCAAATTGTGCACCAAATTCTCTGGCGAGCCGACACTCTTGAGCAGATTGAACACTCTCAAAAAAGTTCCTGATACTTCTGGCATTAGCGAAATGTTCACCCTCTTGTTTTTTGATGTCTAATAATGTTTCTTTACAAATAGTGACGGCATCATCTGAGAGCTGATAACCGTTGTGATCACACATTTTCTGGAATATCTGGATTAACTGTTCATTTTTGTAATCATCAAAATGGATCTTTATTGGCACTCTGGATTTAAACCCCGGATTAGACTCAATCAATTGTTCCATCTGCTTATGATATCCAGCCAGGATGACTAATGTATTTATTTTAGGGTCTTCCAACATGACCAATATTTTTTCGATGGCTTCAGTGCCATAATCACGATCTGAACCGGGCTTGAAGAGACTGTATGCTTCATCGATGAACAGTACCCCGTTTTGTGCTGAATTAACCAGCGCCTCGGTTTTGATAGCCGTATGCCCAACATGTTCTCCAACCAGCCGGGATCGATCCGCTATAACGATTTTGTCTTCTTTTATTATTCCGAGTTCATACAAAATATTTGTTAACAGCCGAGAAGACATGGTTTTTCCTGTACCCGGATTACCTGTAAAGAGCATATGACCACGGGATAAATCCTTGCACTCCAGGCTGGCATTTCTCCGCATTTCTCGAACCATCATTTTTTGTTGTATTTTTTCGACGTGTCTTTTTAAGTTCTCTAAACCGACCATATTGTGCAACTTTTTGAGTGAGCCAGAGTCGACATGTTGTTGTCTTTCAAGTTGACCGCTTAACAGACGATATTCCGTGCGCAACCGGTTTATTTTTGGTTGAACGAAAAGTTTGTGGGTCAAGACACGAGTCAAGATCAGAGTACCTATTGATATAGCTACCGCTTTGCCTTCTCCAACATAGTTTCTGCTAATCTTCAATGCTTGCAGGCTAGTAGTAAGGCAAACTGTGCGAACAAGCCACTTTGAGACAGAAGTTTCACTGATTTCGTTTTCCAGTTTATCCAGCGTCTGCTCAAAATTCGGTGGTGAAACTGGTTTCAATCCATTACCACCCTGCCAGGTAATCGTGAACATAATTATCTCCTTTTGATACAGTATATTTATGCGAAGACCATGTTATCAATAACGTCGGCCTTCGCATCATTTCCAGTTTAATTAATGTATACATAAGTGACAAGAATTGCAGTGACAATAATTACAATGAAAAAGATTAATACACCTTCTAATTAACAGCCTGCGCAAAATCTTATTGAATTAATTAAATCGAATGACATTGACTGCATTATTTCTGACCATAGACCAGTGAGAAATCTCCTCTCGACAACCACATTGTTAGTTAAACAAACTAATTTGTTATGCCTATTGACATATTGAGCAGCACAGATGTCAGTTATGTGAGGATTTTTAGTCTTATGGTGTTGCAGTGCTATAACAGGGTGAGTCGTCCGGAAAAGGATCCAAACCGAATAGCGTGGTGTTTTATCCAAGCGGAGATTTTTGGATATCTGTTGACTGTCGAAAAGATGCAGAGCGCTCTATAGGGGGCTTTGTATTGGCAACGAATGATGTGGACGATAAGAAAAAATAGGACATCCACATTGAAAAAAAAGCAGGGAAAAACAGGACATCCATTAAAAAAAGAGCCTCGTCAGCAAAATCTGTGGGGCATTTCTGGTTCGGGCAGGTTGCCCAGTGCGTGATATAAAGCGATTTCTGCACATCTATAGGTTCTGAAACCATACGATTTTCTCGTAGTGAGTTTTATCTTGGTGTTCAGACCTTCCACAATTCCGCTGGAAAATGCTTTTTTTGCCCTGAACCAATTCAGGATCAGTGGTCTGTGTCGCCGAACAGTTTTAGCTACTTTCTTCATCGGTTCTATCTTTGACCGCATGACTCTTGTACACCACCGGTCCAGATACTTTCCTGCCCAGTGTGGTGATATGTAACTCCAGAACACTTGAAACTCCTCTCTGAGCAGATAGGCCCTGACACTTTTGAGATTATACTGAAGCACTGTATTTAACTTGATCTCTTCTTTCTCGGTCAGGTTTTCCTTCCGTTTCAGCAGACACCAACGGGTCTTTTTCAAAACAGGCTCATAGCCATCAGCCTGAAGCTGTTTGTGTTCTGATGCCCTGACCTCATCGATGGCCTTGTTCAGCATGGCCACAATGTGAAATCGATCAAGAATATGCAGCGCCTGATTGGCAAACTCGGCGATCGCCTTTACATAGGGCTTCCACATGTCAGAGCAGACATACCTCACCCGCTGTGTCCGAGTAGAAGAGGCCGTTGCCGACCTCAACCCTCGCAGACCCGGACGAGCGCAATTAACGCATCCGGTTCCTCACAATTATTGGTTCACTAGCCGACGACCATATGAATACCGATGATAGATTTTCGGCGGTGCCAAGGGGAAGCGATCCAGAAGCAGATTGAATTTCTCCCACGTGATATGGCTCTTCTGCGAACGCCGACTGAGCCACTTGTGCCAGATTTTCTTCACTCGATGTAGGATCGTACTTAACGCTTTGGCGTTGCCCGTTATTCCGAAGTATGCGTAGTGCCCCCGAAGCTTCCGGTTGAGCGCTATATATTGTTCACCCAATGACTTATGTCGGTATTTTTGACAGTATTGGTTGAACGACTTCAAAGTTCTGGCAATTCGCCCTTTTGCTGTTTTCTGGTAAACAACAGTATTCCCTCTACGGGAAGTTCCCCAGAAGTGGGTAAACCCGAGGAAGTCAAAGCTGACCGGATTGCCGTTGCGTTTGTTTTCTTTCCGGCAGTAAGGCCGAAAGTCAACGCATCGCGTTTTCTCCGGGTGCAGTGTAAGTCCAAAGCGTTCAAACCGCTTTGACAGCACTGCCTCAACCTTGTTGCAATCTTCATGAACCGAAAATACCATGACAAGGTAAGTAGCCCATAGGAACCTCCCCTACAGGCTCTCTCAGAACCGTACGTGAACCTCTCAGCTCATACGGCTCCCATCATCCAACCGACGGCTTGACACCAAATTTCCAGTGCGGGAACAGATTTGGAAATTTCTTGGCGATTTCCCCAAGTCTGTGTTCCGCCCTTCGCCGGTGCCTTTTAAGCCTTTTGTATTTCCTCGTCGCCCACAAACTGAGTTTGCGGTTGATTTGACGCAGTGTCGGGTACATGGCTGATTTGTAGAAACGACCGTAGTAGTTTATCCAGCCCTGTATCTGAGCCCTGAACATTCGAGCCAGATCAGGAAGCTCTTTGTCACTGCGTAAATGCAGCTTCCAACTTCTTACTACCTGTCTGATGGCCTTTCCTGCTTTTGGACTCATGGCTGGCGTAAAGTTAATGAAGTGCTTGCCCCATCGGTTCTTTGACCTCCTTGGGCGAAATGTATAGCCAAGAAAGTCAAAACTGGTGACAAGGTGCTCCTCCCTCCGGTCGTCGTCTTTACAGTAAACAATCTTTGTCTTGTCCGGATGCATTTCCAGACCGCACTCACGAAACCTTGCCTCTAAAGCATCCTTTAAAGCCTTCGCTTCCACCTCATGCCGACAATGGGCAAGCCCATCGTCAGCATAACGGCAGAATGGAATCGCAGGAAAATTCCTTTCCATCCACTTATCGAAGGCATAGTGCATAAACAGATTACTGAGTACGGGGCTGATCACACCGCCCTGTGGAACACCTCGCTCACGTATAATAACTGTGCCGTCTTCCCGCTGAATCGGCGCTGTTAACCAGCGCTCAATGTAGAGGATCAGCCAGCGATTATTCGTATGCTTGCGAACCGCTTTCATCAGCAGTTCGTGGTCGATGTTGTCGAACAACCCTCTGATGTCAAACTCCAGCACCCAGTTATAACGCCAGCACCGTTTACGGGTGATATCCAACGCCTGATGTGCTGATTTGTTTGGTCTGTAGCCATAGGAGTCTGGATGGAACCAAGGCTCAACCGATGGCTCAAAATGCAGCTTCACAACCATCTGTGCAACCCGATCTGACACCGTTGGAATGCCCAACTTTCTTTCCCCACCTGTTTTCTTCGGTATCGCTACCGTTTTAACAGCAGGCGGAAAGTAGCTGCCAGACGACATCCGATTCCAGATCTTGTACAGATTGTTCTTCAGGTCAGACTCAAATTGTTCAATGGTCTCACCATCAACGCCATGAGCGCCTTTATTGGCTTTGACCAGTTGCCATGCACGTACAACATCGTGCTTGGAAATTTCAAACGGTTTTGTTGTTTCCAAAAATTCCTCCCACCGACAGCGTCGAGCTGCCACAGTGGTTGACTTCTAAATTCAACAGGATGACCGATCCCCTTCGCTCCAACGCCATTACAGCGCCTTCATCACTACTACGGGATCGTCCGCCCCTGTGCCTTGCATTGGTACTCAGACTCTTGCAGGGTCTCTGCTTGAGTGGCTCCCTTAACATCAAGGCGACAGGTTCCCACGTTCCACACAGAAGCCTGTGTTAAGTTCATGCCTTCTCCACGCCGGATGCCATCTGGACAGTAAACAGGTGTCCTCCAGACTTATCCCGGGCTAACGACTACCTCCCGGTTTTGACATCGTTCCTACGCTTTCGACGCGTCATCAAAGGTTCACTTGCGTTCATCTCCTTAACACACACCTGACAGGATCAAGCCCTGCCTTTTCCTTAACGCTCACGACCAAGGCTCTTTACCTTCGCCGCTTAAGGTGGTTTGAAGCCTCCTCCTGTAAGACGGCTCCGAGGGGCCCACCCTCATCTTCTGTGCAGTTGCGCATCAGTGCTGCTTACGCAGCAGTCTGTGCTCGTGGCACACAGTCATCAGCAAATCTCGTCAGATTGCATCTTCCACGCATCCTTGGCTGGACTGTCTGAGTGAACCAGTTATCCAATACATAGTGAAGATAAATGTTGGCTAGTAGCGGTGAAATTACTCCGCCCTGTGGTGTTCCCTGCGTCGGGTAGACAAGCTCCCCAGACTCAAGAATACCTGCCTTCAACCATTTATCGATCAGTTTTCTTACTACGCCATCAGCCAGTCGTCTGGCTAGAAACTGTCTTAGCTGACCATGGTCAATCGTATCGAAATACTTTTGTATGTCCACGTCCAGCACCCAGTAGGCACCATTTCTCATAATGTTTTCACGCAGACTACACAAGGCTTCATGTGACGACCTTTGTTTGCGAAAGCCAAAGGAGCCGTTATAGAAGTCTTGCTCGTAGATGGGTTCCAGTAGCATAACCACCGCTCTCTGAGCAATTTTGTCTTCGAAAGTGGGTATGCCCAAAGGCCGTTTCTGACCGTTTCCTTTATCGATGTAACTCCGCTTCACAGCGGGTGCTCGGTAGCGACCGGATTTGATACGATCCAACAGATTCAGGAGGTTATACTCCAGCTGTCGTTCATACATTTCAGCCGTCTGACCATCTACTCCTGTAGCGCCATCTTTACGGGTCAGTTGGTATGCCTGATAAAGCCACTGATAATCCATGTGATGATTGAGAGAAGTGAAAGCCATGGCCGGGTTGTCTCTGGCCAGTGTGGCTATCCGTTTCTGTTTCGTTGACACAAACACAGGTTTCTGAGCACCTCTTGTGTTTCCCACAAACGGGTCAATAACTATGATGTCCCCTTTCCTCGTCCGGGTCCTCCTGAGCAGAGTTCCCCGTTGTCATCAGTACTATGGGACACTAAGACTTCCAGTACCTACTGCCCGGTCACTTATGTATTCGCTTCCGGGTTCCTGCATGCTGCTTCATGTTTGCTTCATCGGGTTTAAAGCGATACCTGATGACCGGGTTCTGTTCAGCCATAGAACCAATGGCGATTACACCCAGGTCAATACTGGACCTCACAGGTTCCTGAGAAATCCATCCTGTACCTCTGCCCTGCTCTCCGATCCCGGTTAGGTTGATGTTGCCTTACCGTAGCGGCAAACCAATGCTGACCCCATTTCCTGAACAATGAAGTCCACCAACAATTGCAACATTTCGAGACTCAATCACATGGCTTTAGCACCCACTGTCTACGCTTCACAACCATCGTTACCGCTGGCTATGCAAGACTCGTTTCCGGCTGATGGTTAGTCTTTGCCGGGCAGGAGTTGAACCTGCTGGATTTCAATGAATGATTTCAGTTCATGGAACCTCCCACATTCTCAGGCTTCGCCTCATCCAACAACGCCTGACTTTTAAACCGCCCTTCCCAGAAGCGACCTTGGCAGCCATCTTCCTGGTTAGCCTCACGGGCAAGATATTCGTTCAGGCAACGCATGAACCAGCTGATATTCGTTAAACGATTTCGATACTCTTCAACAAATTCATCCAAACGAGCCAGTTCCGAATGACTCAACTGGTCAGCAGCAAGATATCTCTGAACCAGGAGCGGCCCTGTGAAAAGCCTTGTCCATCGACTCAAAATTTCATCTCGTGTCCACTCTCTGGCAGGCTTCTGATTGATATGCAAAACCACATGATAGTGATTCGACATAACCGCATAGGCGCAGACTTCTATAGAAAAGATTGAAACCAGTTCCCTGAGCTTATCTACAACCCACTGCCGACGGTGCTCGTAGTTTTTGCCCGTTAAATGATCCTCTCCGCACAAATATGCTCTGCGTACGCATCGAGCTATACAGTGATAATAAGGCGTACAACCTGGGTCGATCAGAGAACTTCGCGCACGGGTCATAATCTCTCCTGCCGGAACTAAAAATCAGCGACAGGGAACAAAATTAGACGAGCTGGCTTGTTTGTCAAATATAAGGATGTCCTATAATCAATCCTAATCAATCCAGAGGGATAATCACTATCACTCATAATCACCATTGTAATCATAGTGGCACACCAGTAACTGGCTATCTTAGAAGGATGATCTATAAAGAAGGTGTTTATAGGTAGTTTTTCATTTTAGGAAGGCATTTTGATGCATACGTTTAAAGCTACTGGAGTACTGCTACTAATTTTAGTTATATCTGTTAAAGCCAAATCTGACCCTCTGGAAATATACTCACACTACGGCTATGAAATAAATCCAACTCTTGTGTATTTGGTTATAAGCTATCCTTTCATTCACGGTCTTCTTGAGCATCTGTACGCGCTGTCAGATAACTTTATCTTTGCACTAATGCAGCTGGTTTACAGAAGTTCATCAAATGCTGTCGATGAAAGAAACATGATTAATATGGAAAGAAGGTTAGCCACTACATTAGATCGTAATAAAACTGTCAATTACTTCAAAGAGCGCTTATACAAAAATAAGTGGTGGGCTAAAAAAAAACTATAGCCACCTGAATCAGGTAGCTGGATGTCTCTACTCTCCAGCCCCCAAGCACATCGACATTCGGGTCCGCACCGGGGTAGGTTCATCGAGGATGGTTAAAGCTGATCCATAAGCCCTCCAGAGAAACAAGCCCAAGGTTTGCAAGACAAGAAAAGTGTCGTTCAATGCCTCACTGTACAAGGTAGATGTCGCTTCGGCAATTCTACAGGCTATGGAAAATCTCAGAGAGCAGTACAGCCGTGTTGTTGATGGTTAAGCTTATGAGACTCCTGCCAATCAGGTGCAGCCAAAAGTCATCATTCAAGACTTTTGGCTGCGGCCATTTTTTTTGAACCACCAAGGGTGTTCTTGTCTGTTGAATGGCGATCGCTGATGAGAGAGCTCCTGGTGGATGTGCCTGCAGATACGTCGATTTCAGCAAATACTCTGAGCTCTTTTATGCAGTTGGATTTAGCTAAGTAGAATTCTGAATATGAGCAAGTACATTGGATGTTCCACATATGCTTGTAACATTGGATGTCCCACATATGTCTGTTGGATGTCCCACATATGACTTGAGCTAGTACATTGGATGTCCCATATATGCTCTCTCAGTTATTGAGAGTCATGAATCAAAAGAGGCGACATCTATCCTGACACAGAGGGTAAGTTAAACCTCTTGGTTCTTGGCGGAACCCTTGAGGTTAGCTACCGAAGCCTCGGTATGACCTATGCGAGTCTCCCCGGCATAGCCGGGGGTTTACCTAATGATTAATCAATTCTTGTATAATGTTCTATGTGATAAGTAATAGCGAGGGTCAAATCATGAAATCAATCATCTCCTTTTTAATTTCTCTGCTGCTATTTTTTTCGTTTTCTTTGTTTGCTGATTCTTTTGTATTCGACAATCCGGATGAATACACTATAGAAGTATTTGATGGAGATTCACTCATATACGACCAGCATGATAGAAGCATTTATCTTGATCGAAATCCTAAAACCAATTACTTCATAGTAAGAGTAGACAAGTTCACAACTCCTATAAATCTAGTATTAAACACTTCTTTAAATGAACAGTTCTATACAGGAGGTTGTAATTATAGCTTTACACTAAGTAAAAAAAATGGATGGGCTTTTGAGGGCAGTGATTTTCCTTGCACAAAAGGCCAGGACCATTTAAAAGTTGATGCTCCTTTATTTATCATCCGAAATGATTCGATTGACCCAAGTGTTCCAACTAAAAAAGGAATCAATGTCTACCCAGCAATTGCCGCAACTAAAAACGGTTTTACCGCTGATAACCAACGAGGGTTTCTCTATCCAGGAGACAGCAGACCTATTACTGAAGACAATATTATATTAATAAACTTAGGTATAAAACGTGGTTCAAACATACAATTAGGATTTTTTGATCCTGGCATTCCTGGCTATATAGTTTGTGGGGATGATGTAATGCCTTATACCGGTCGATATACATTCACACTGACAAAAGATAAAAAATGTATCATTGCAAAAAATATTAACCAGGTAAAAGCTTACTGATTATTGGAATGTTTAAAAATGGGAGTCTCAGTAATTTAGCAGTCTTCCGGTTGCACACCATATACAGCTGAACATAGGCTCCCATGTTTTGATCTGTATATTCTGTTGACATCAATTGCCATTTTTGATGGCCACCGGATTGATAGCTACAAGGTTTTCTCAAAACCGTCAACAGGTCAGGCAAAAGCCCGACCTGAATCAACGAACTTACTTTTTCATCCAGGCCTCGGACCAGTGTAAACCGGTTCCCGGAGCATAATACAAAGTAGACTGATTACACCAACCAGAGTAAGGGAAAGGCTTGCACTGATAGATCTCACCATCTGTGCCAAGGACAACTGAACCAGGCTGATAGCTACCTTTACCTTCCGGATACTTATATTCGTAATTCGGTGTCGGAGAGGGTGTGGGAACGTTATCTGCTTTTATGACGGAAGTGGATGCTGAGTGTTTAGTGTCAGGAGCCCAGATACGATTGCTGAACAGGTTGTCTTCATCATACATCAAATGATTCATCTCCTGATGCCAGATACCAATGAAGGCTTTACCCTGATTGCGATCATTCACCTTCAGTGCCAACTCTGTGGTCCAGAGGTTAAAGTCGGCATTGCTGCTGGTAATGGCAATCTGCTCATCCGCCACTTCTTTACCTGTGCCGTCAAAGAGTCGGAAGCGGACCCTATCACCAGCTTCAGCAATATCGTGCCCGGTACTCACATAGGTTCCAACATTCACCAGCTCAGGTGAAGGATCCGGATCTGGAGAAGGTGTTGGAGCTGGTGTCACCCCATCACTGCTGAAAGCAATGTCAGAACAGTTATAGAAGCCTTCTCCTGCAGGGTCAGCGCGTTGCCACCGCACATAAAGAATACCGGTACCGCTTCTTCCTTCGGGAATATTGATATCCATCTCGAAATACCCGTTCACTACGGGCAGGTCATCATGGCTGTTGATCAATTCGAGATCGGACCAGTGCAACCTTTGTAGGGAAGAATCAAATCCGGGTCTGGTCAAATAAATTCGCCAATAGCTGGGGTTGTGAGGTGCAGTTGCCCTGAATCTCAGTGTGTGTGTACCGGCAGACAATTCAGTCTTTTGCCATTGCGAGGAAGGAATATCCATGCCCGCTTTAGCGGCAGAGCCAGCACTGCAAAGATTACCATCTGTCACAACCGAGCTGACAGCTGCGTTATTATTATAATCAATGACATTGGCAGCAAACTCATTTTTCTGCACAAAAGGGTATGTACCAGACTCCAGAAACGCAGCACGACAAGCTGCATTGGGAATCGTGGAGCCATCCTGATTACCCCAGTAACCCCCATCATCAGCACAGATTGTCTGCCTTGCTTTGGGAAATTCAGTCCAGCCATGACCAATAGCCATACTGGAAAACACTGCAGTGGCCAGCGATGCCAGCCCGACAAAAGAAGTTTTTATCATTTTTATTCTCATCTTTATTTTCTACCCAGACAAAAGCCATGGGATATAAATACGACTTTCAAATACTAATATTAAGACGATGACAATAAAACTTGCGGATAATACCTACTGAGAATTATTGTCAATACAGAATCCGCAACCATCAAAATAAAGTGATGCTGACCCTATTTTTGCCATGTCATTCTACCTCTCACTCTGAACCTCTCTCTCCAAAACAGACAGTTCACAGGTATCAGAATTATAGAGAAAAACATCCAGTTCAAGTCCTAACTTTTTTTTCACTAAGTTCCGGAACAACTTACAGTCTTCTGAAATATAATTAACAATGAGACTCGATAAACCTGCCTCAGTATTTTTTCCATATTTTTTTTCATATGATGATAAATTAACGACCATTCCAACAATGGATTTTTTCGAGTATGAAATAATAAGTTCGTTTTCTAGAGGGCATTTTTCCGAGTTATACTTTAGATCCAATGAATCTTGCAGTGCAGAAATGGACTCCTTTTTAAATTCATGACTCCCCGTTACCGTTCGGTAGTACCCTCCAAAACTGGTTTCCAGCTCAAAGTATTTTGCTTTTTTTGCTTGTTCATTTTTTAAAAAAAAGTTTAAGTCGAAGGCTTTCTCGGGTATTGAAACCCGAAGATCCTGACCTGTAAGCCTCGAGTAAATATTCTGTAGTGCAAAGTTAAAGTATGTGTCCAACATTAAAGAAACAACTTCTGCTCCGACATACTGTTTATCTATTATCTTTAAGAGCTCATCTTTTACAAATTCATGCTTGTTTATACTCCACTTACAAACTTCGCCCTGATTATCCAGTAATCGTGTATACACATCTTTCGAATATATAGCCTTTACTTCGCACTTATCACGCTCAAGAAGAAAACCAATATCTCTGAATAACTGAGTTGGAACATTGGGGGACATATAGCTTACTGATGACACTTGAATGCATTTTCTATGCTTTAGCTCATCCACCTCTAAACTTACTCTGTCATAGCCTGAACGCAGACCAGTTTTTCTAATTTCGAATCGCTTGGGATTTTCAAGCATTTTGGCAATAAGTTTTCCTTCCTTGAAGGCTTTTATAACTTTACTTTGTTTGTAAGCATTACTGTTACCAGGCAGCTTATCAGGCTTACCTACGGACAGTGCAGGCTGCCGTAATAAGGCAGTTTCATCTTGAAGCCATTCTGCATAAGGCTGTGTGGGTAAAAGTTGAGCATCTATATTTTTATGCGAAGGAGAACTATGCTGCCTTGCAACAAAATATTCCTCTAATTTTTTTCTTGTCCTCATGATTCCTGGTTTGAATTTATCATCATCTTTAAGGACAAGGTTTTTAGGTGAAGGATCCACTGTCACAGGAGAGTATGCACTTCCATCTCTCGTTTGGGGCGGTGCCATAGTTGATACAGTTGATAATGGTTTGATAGATGAATCCATGATTAAGCCCTTTCTTGATAAAATGAATGTTTAGAGCCCTAGTCTTCAAGAAAAGTTCATAACAGCAACGACAGCACCCCTAACAAAATCCCTCAGAGACTGCCCGGTCACCTCGCTGGACCGCCAGAATCGAGCTTTTTTTGGCGTCTGACTGACAAATCTTTGCACTGCATGCCACAATTCTGTGACCATGATTAAGTCATGACTCCCAGAGCAGAGAGTATTTCGACAATTCTTTTACCAGGCCCCTTGACTGAAGCTGTACGATAAACTCCGAATGGTAACTCCAGACTCCATGAACAAAAGCTTCTGGAGCAGAGATATGCTTTAACAGAGAGCAGAGATTAGAAATACTTACCAATGACGCCTATTGTTCACATTTATACTTAAGTAGTACTTCAGTAGGTTATTTTTATCATGACTCCAATTTTTTATTTACCTCAATTCCGGAGAATAAAAAGCAGAAAAATACTTCTCTGTGTCCTGCTGTCTTTTTTTTTGTGCCTGCCGCTTTTTCTGCCTGGGAGTTTAAATATTCTCGTAGCCTGACAGAGTATTGCGATAAAGAAGGCACCAAACTGAAGGAGGATAGTCCCTATCAGTATTTCCTGTGCATCTCAAAAAAAAAGAACAAAGCATCTACGATTTCAAAAGCTGTGAGCCAGGTCATGCCTGTTCCGATGGTGGCTGTTCCAATCAACACACCGGGCGAACAACCAGGCTCTGATGACGCTGAAATTTATTCGGGCTATACCGAAATTGTTATAACCAATACACTTGCCGCAACATCAACCTCTTCGTCTTTAACTGTTTTAGGCGCCATTAGCCTCAATAAAAGTCGTGTGGCCATCAGTGAAAGCGAGCTACCCACACAGGCTCCCCCTATAGCAATAAAAAATGCCTTAGAAACTTTCAGGCAATCCACTGTCTTTAGCGCAAATCCTGATGGAACTCCAATCTACTTTACAACTTCGGCTGTTCAGATGAACTCTGAAAGAGCCAGAACTATTCATGAAGAGATAGGAAAAATAGTAAAACACCTGGATGATCTTGATGAACTAAACGAAGAAATTCCACATTGGATCAGGAGAGTCTGGTTAATGATCCGAAGTTACTATCCGACTTTCACTCGATTCAGCCCTGCAGGGGCATTATTTGTTTCAATATTTTCACCGCTCTACACAAAGCCACTGGAAAACACTTTTACTGACTATATAGAACAACCTTCTTATAACTTCACAGGCTGCCGTGTTTTTGTCATTATCAACACTGAAAGGTTAATAAGGGATATGTACCAACAGGGCGTATTAATTTTTGATCCTAAAAATGGTTTTCCGCTATTGACCAGCGCCAATACGGTGAGAGAATTTGCTTTATCAGCCAACAAATCTGTGCACTCATTTAAGACTAAAGGCGAGTTCATTAGCTTTTCAGACAACTCACTCCAGTGTCAGTGCCCCATTTGCAGCAAAACAGGAAGGCATGCGGCCAGTGCATTTGGAGGCTGTCTGGTTGATGGAATAGTATTACCCAATGTCCTTTTCGTTAATGTCATAGATGAAGTGCGTAATCGACTTGACTCACCTATTGGCAATATATCAGAGATTGAAATGTATGTTCATAACATCTCTGACCCTCGCTTATTAGACCGACCTCTAAAAACCAGGCTCTATAATTTTGTAAATTTCAGTTCTTTTGATGACACGAATGAAAAATTCTTTGGGCGGCACTCCCCGTGCCAATGTGAAAGCTGTCCGAATGTACCGACTAAAGAGTCGGAAGCCTCTGCAGTTTTAGTGACTTTTATTGTGAACGGATTAGTCTTTGTTGCTGCAACAGCAATGGCTATAGCCTGCAACAATGGCCTGAGACGTGTAATCATACATGCCAGAGAACGGTAATCTAAGTACTCAACCATACGAAATCATATTTTCTGACTTATTGTTCAGGCACTCGCGGCAACTGCTCCTGCGTTGCTCTAGCTCCTGCATCCATGCAGTCGTGATGCGTTGCAACTCTGGTCACATAGCTTGCTATGTTCCCGTCGTTGCGCCTTGCAGAGCACCTGCCCAATAAGCCAGAAATATTCGATTCCATATGGCTGAGTACTTACATATCTTTTCAGTCAGACTGCTGATGTTTGCCAGGTCGATTAGATAAAAAGGCCCTCCAGAGACACGATGCGGGTCATGTAATAGAGTGTTATTTAAATTGTTCAGGAGAATCAATCCCAAAATGATCATCAGGCAGAAGCCACTGAAGCTGCTCATCCGATACGGGTGGTTCAGAGTTTAAATTGTCTGTATGACCCAAAGTGCTTTGCATTCCTTCCAACAGCAATCCGAGGTCACTCTCGTTGACTATCATCATGCCCATTCCATAATTAGTGAACAAAGTGACCGTTTGATCATCATTTAAAGCAAGCAAAATCCAGATGTCAGAGTGAGGTTCTGGTAATTGATAGGTCGAGGTTCCATCTGATATATAAAAACGTCCCAGAAAGTTCCATCGTCCCTCTTGCAGGAATCTTAAAATCCAATCCTGCGGTTGCAGATACATCATAGTCCAACCCTGCGGATTGAGATATTGAGTAAGCCACTTCCATTTCCATGAACCTGTCATGTCAAGCACCGAGGATGGCACAACACAGGACTCAATATAAGAGCCAAATGTCATGTGCTCAGGAACAAAAAGATTGTCAATACTTTTCTCATCTCCCCTATCATAATCCAGTAAATAGCCATGCAATCGTTTGACCAGACTATTGTCCTCTTCCTGACGGGCCTGCTGTTGTCGCAGCATAATGTAATAGAGATAAGCAAAAAAACGCCTTTCATTCCTCAGTTGCTTCCAGTCATAGCTCGCCAGGTCAGCTTTTATTTCAATGGACAGCCAGCCAATTCTGATAAAGAAGGTTTTCTCAAGCCGATCTAAATCAACATCAGTGATCTCACCTGCCTCCATAAGGGCAAAAAAAACTGTCAGATCTTCCGGACTGAACAAGCTGGCATAGCCTTCACTATCTCCCCCGGGAAGGTTTCGGTGAATATGTCGCTGCATGAATTCAGATCTTTCTCTGAATGTTTGTATTTCATTGCTCAACCTCTCATTCAGCATGACTGGCTGACCTGTTAAACAGTTATTCGCAACGCTCAGTATATTTGCGTTCATTATGCTATCGTCGTCTGTTTTATCATTCAATAGCTCTACCAGCACTTCGCAGAACCCACGCAAACCCTGACTTGACATGTTAGAACTTGTTTCTAAACATCTGGCGCAAACGCCACCCACTGCCCCGAGGTTTGACAAATGTTGGCAGTCAGGACAACTGGCGTTAACCTTTGGCACAGACAGCGATAAAGTTACTAATAGTAATGCAGTGAAAAGTCGCAGCATACAAAGATGCTTAAATAGTCCTGCAGTT
Source organism: Endozoicomonas sp. ALC020 (assembly GCF_049275935.1). Classification (NCBI taxonomy): domain Bacteria; kingdom Pseudomonadati; phylum Pseudomonadota; class Gammaproteobacteria; order Oceanospirillales; family Endozoicomonadaceae; genus Endozoicomonas; species Endozoicomonas sp. ALC020. The sequence continues at coordinate 5,313,583 of NZ_CP184830.1, read as the reverse complement.
TCTCTCCAGGGCCGATTGTTAATGTTCGATTCAGATTGCACTTTATTGTCTCTATTGACCGGTTGAATAAACGGAAGAGTTTTAAGATTCCTGCCACGCTGGTTTGCAGTAAGAACCAGGCAAGGCAGACATGATAAATAATAACAACGATTTCCAACGGTCGCTCAAAGTTATCAACGCATTATAAAGCTCAGATGTGTTTTACGTGATGACAGTATAGTGAACTAGGACTTATGCGCCGCTTTCTAAATAAATTCAAGAACTTTACTGTTTTTTTCAATTGCTGACCTGACAAAGACTGTATCATTTTTAAGCTCATCATCCGCATAAATGAAAGCACGAGGATGCTTTTTAATTAATTTCAGCAAATACTTGCGATCATTCAATATCTCTTTACTGGCATATGATAAGAAACTAATGTCGTCGGCAATGACTCTTTGAATAAGGTGCTTATCGCTTCGGATTCTTTCACTTGCATCATTCAGAGCCATTGGGGACTTTGCGATAGCGGTCATTACAACCTCATCATTGTCCCGAAGTTCCGGGCTGGCATATTCCAGGTCGCCCGGATGTTCTTTAATGGTGAGTAATACAAAATCTTTATCACTTCGAACCCGTTGGCTGGCATAGGTCAGCCCATATTCCAGCAGGATGTTCCTGACCTTTTCTTTGTGATCCTGAAGCGATTGACCCGGTGAAACAATAAACTCCAGATTGTAAGTATGAGGTGGCTTGATAACAAAGTATTCATTTCTCAGATGGCTATAAAAATGCTCAAATAATGGGGTAGCTTTTCGGGAACCAACGAGTAGGAGATGAAATAAAAATTTCTTGCAGTTGTCCTCACCGATCCCTTCATTTATTAACATTTCCTGAGGATTCTCCTTTGATTCTGCCAACCGTAGACTGTCATCCATAAACTGCTTGTGGTGGCTGCTTAATAACTGGCACCAATCGGGAGCGCTGTGGAAAAATCTGAAATAGAACATTGAAAAAAGGCAATGCTGGAAGGCAAATCTATCAGCTTCTGCAAAAGAATCGCTATTAAGGCGTTGTGCAAGAAAGTTAAAGTTCCACTGATCTCCACCAAAAATGGTCGTATTGTGCCTCAAGTGAACTTCCACCTCATCAAGAGCATCATCTAACACTGCGATCAATTTCTCAAAGGCATCCTGCATAGTTTCAGTGGTTTTCATTCGGGGGCATTCGACGATAATTTCTCCCGCTACGGCATTGCTACTTAGCTTCATGCCATCAGCATTTTTATCCAGCTCGATCGCTTGTAATAACTGCACCAGAAACCACATACGCTTCAACCTGAAGGGTTGATCACTGCCATCAGGACTATAAAACTGGTCAGAGAATGTCAGCCGCAAGGTTCGTTTTTTTCCACCCTCTGCCTGTTCAAGTAACTCAATGATGCCCACATGATTGCCAAAATTCAGGTTAACAATCACGGCATCAACCATATTGACGACAGTTGCATTAATCCGCATTTTTTCGATGGCTGCTTTGCAGGTCTGATTCAATAGCGCCGTTTTATCGCCCGGGGGTGTGCAATCAACATAGGTGACTTCCTGTTCAGTAGAGACTTTGCCCTGACCAGAAGCCAGAGAGACCATTGCCAACGCTTTTACAAAGCGCTGATGCAGGGCAAAAATCAGGTCATGGACACTCTGAACCTGTTCAGCCTCCAAGGGATGGAGTGCCTGGAGAGAAGATTGCAGATGATGGCAGGTGGCCATCCACTGACGAAACATGTCCGGACACAGTTTCAGTGCTTCACCCGCCTGCAGGGGAAGAATGATACGCTTTAACGCTGATCCGATGGTCTCTTTCAGCGTCCCGAAACGGTTAATCAGTTGTGGTAATTCATCGTGCAATGACTCGAGCTGGGGTGAAAGGTGCTCACCCGCCAGTAACAGGAATGCCCGGTAACCTCCCAACAGTGCTTCAGCTCCCTGAAGCAGCAGGGTTACGTCATCCTCTGTCTCTGACATTATCTTTAAGCGTTCTGGAGACATGCTTAGTTTTATTGGATCTGCAAGACAATCCAGTCCGCCGCCGGGGGCAAAGAATGCCAACAGGCGGGCATTTTGATCCACAAGCCATTGAAACCCGCTGGCAACTTCACGGAAGGTCCCTTCAGGGGGAGATAAATCATCCGCTGACTTGCCGGTTCTTACTGATGGCACATCAGAGAATCCAGAGGATTGGGTTCTGTGACTGACCAGTTTTCCAGTAAGGTCACCGTTAACAATAAACGCGCGGGGCATACCGTCAAAGCGGGCGCAGACCAGCGTGGCTTGTTGTTCATCCTGGCCCGTCAATGTCAGGCACTGGTCACCGGCCAGCATTAAAGGTATTTTTTTCTGTCTCAGGAGGATCGCAACATGATCATTGAATCCTCCAATAACAAAGACAAAACCCGCAATCCGCTTCAGGCAATCAGGCTCAAGCATCCAGTCTTCAGCGTGTCGTGCCACGACAATGGCACCGTCTGGCATAGAGTCTGCCTTTTGTTTTTTGGCCAGCCAGAGTGGTCCGGTGCAATAGCCTTCGCTGATGCCCTCGCCACTGGCAAGGGTTACTTCGGGTTCGGCCATGGCAAAATCCATGCCCCCGGAAAGTCGGGTAATTGGGCGCACCTGCAACAGGAACAGACGACCCTGTTGATCGATGCCAAACTCCACATCCACAGGACAGAGCAACAGGTCTTCAAGTATTGCCACTGCCTGCCTGAGTTCTGAAACCAGGTCATCACTGAGTCGTTCCCCAACACTGTCTGGTTTGCCAACGATATTATGAATCTCTGTTTCCGAATAGCCGTCGTTATCGCTATTCCTTTGCAAGATAAAGTGACTTGAGACCGTCCCGGGAAAGTAAGTCACCTGGTCAGCCCCTCCCCTTCGTTCAATATTGATGCGGTGAGGCATGTTAACGGACTTGCCAGCCACTGCGCCTCTGGGCTGACCGGATGAGTACTCAACCCTGATGGTATTATCCTGGAGTGATTGAAAGCTCATGGCTACACCGCCACATTGGCAGACAATACACTGTTGGATGATCAGTGCCATAGGTTCCGGTATACCCCCATGACAGACTCCAGGCCTGTAACCTGAAGCCATAACCTTAAGACAGGTGCGCAATACATCATCTTCTCCCTGAATTTCAGAAAGGTATTTGCCCGCCTGGACATCGCCGTAGTTGTCTTCATTGATACCAGAGCTGCGGACAATAACAGGCTGCGATAGGGATGGCCCGCCCAGTTCAAAGCGCAGATCCCTGATTTGTTGAGCCGTTTCTGAATCTTTTACCTGCTCGTAAAAGTCATGACTGGCAACAAATTTTGCCAGCCCTGTCAGCCAGTCAACCCATCTGGTAGGCTCTGAATCCAGCCAGCCAGTGAGGTGCTTCCTGATATCCACCAGGCTGGTTTCTGCCCCCAATTCAGCCACTATTTCAGGAAGGTACGGGGCTAAACGACGGTTATCCAGTGGCTGTTGTTCAAGAGCATTCGTCAAAGAGGCTGCAACACATCTGAAGGGTGGGACTGTCAGCCCTGCTTCCTGCATACGCTGTAAAAACATACCCTTGCCCCCGAGCTGTTGCCGGTCGGGGAGAGAATGGTCAGAAGAAACAGGAAAAGGTTTACGGCAGATGCGCTTGGCTAATGGTTTTGTCTCGGTCAGAGTGTCATGGGGATCAGTACCCTTTAAATATCTCTTGGATGGGCTTTTGGCCCCGTTATTTTGAGAGGGTTGAGTGGTCGGGCTTTGATAATCAGGACTGCCAAATTGAGGATTTAGCATCAAGATCTCCAATATAACGTCTAATGTTTGTCCATGACTTAATGGCTAATATCTGTGGTTTTCAGTGATCATGGTGCCAAAAAGTTGGAAAAGAAAATCATTCATCCCGGTTGGACAGTAATATTTCTATAAAGTTCAACCGTTACAATGAAGTAGTTAATTTGGTCATTATCATAAGTACCTGGCCATCACCGGAGCCGATTGATAAGCAACAAAAAGATTTACGTGAAGAGCATGAATACGGGTTAACAATTCATGTTGAGGAATATAAAGGGGGCTCAATACCGACAGACCATCCATGGTCTGAATCGCTCGCAGATAGTACCGGCCTGTTACAGTTTCTACAGGCTGTCATCAGGACCCGTTAGGGGAGACTTTTATACTAAACGGATTAGCTAACTGTTGATTGCTGGTTTCGAGCAATCTTCTTAGCTGATCGGCATCCACGCAATCCGATACCTGGACATTAAACGTCAGTATCTGTCTTTCAACCTGTCGTTCAAAGGCTCTTAAATTGTAGCCACCCGAGCACTTCAGTAACTGCGCTATTTGCTGCAAAGCGTCGATTTCCTGAGTGATCGTCAAGCCGTTCCTGCTGAATGTGAAGCTCACCTGAAAATGATTTGGAAACTGGCTATGGCTAAAAAAAGAGATAGAGCCAAAAGTAGATAAACTTTCTGCTACTAACCATCCGAATTCCATGCCAAGTACCCCTGTACCAAGGTTGCCAGCAGTGCGTGCCGCTGTTGAAAGAGTCCTCAAAAAAATTGCAAACTTTCGACGCCACCCGCTTAGATTTGTGAGCGAATCACATGTACAGCTGCCAGAGCTCACGGAAGGCTGATTGGCATAGATTAGGATCGGCTCCTCCATCAGATTGATAAGCGTCATAACGTAATTACGCAGCTCGCTTTCAGGTATTTCATGAGCCGGTAAATGTTCTATTTCTGTTGCTGTTTCTATGTCTGTTGCTGTATTAAAACTTGTCAACCAAGCCAAAACAGTAGTACTTCCGGTTGTCAGGGAACGAGTCCAGTCATTAATATAATCTATTAATGTCGTTATAACTGGCAAAGCAGCTGTTCCAATTGCCGGGTAAGCCGGTAAGCCACCAACGGCTCCACACTCTTCCTGAGGGACTGATGCGCTATCAGTCCTGCCAGATTCCCAGGGAGGCAAGTCATCAATGGTTCCGGATTCCCGATTTGCTCTGGATAACAACCCGGAGGATGGCTCTTGTGGCCCCTGCACTTGCGATGATCCATCGGTTTCTGTATCGGGCTCGACTGATAGCAATAGTCTGACGTATGACTTGGTGCCTTTAAGGTGAAGCAGGTAATATCCTGCTAATGAAGTCGTGGGCATCAGCAGGATTGCCAACACAGTGATAAAACTCCACAAGACTTTCAGGTTGCAATATTTTTTTATAACCTGCTTTTTCATAACCAGACCTGTTCATAACAAACCACTAAAAGTAGTTAAGCCACTTGATAACAGGTGGTCTTTACTTAGATTATTTTCGACTTAGAGAGGGTGCCCGCTCAACCCATAATGGTTTCGGCAATTTTCCGAAAAGACTTGGTCATATAGTTCTAAAAATACGGCGAGCCTGACCAGATCACCGCGCCTGAATCTTTTCAGAATCGCTTATCACCGGTGACATACAACCACAGCCCCCGCTGTCGTAGAGGATACTAATCCACGACAGGGGAACACTTTACACAAGCGATCAGTCCGAGCGCTTCGGCAATAGAAGCCAGAGAACGGTTTGTTTTCCTGATTTTTTTCTCGTAGTTAGTCCAGCAAGGTTAAAAGACAAAGAAAAACTCATTCATCCTTTACCCGCTGGCTGATGGAACTCAATTACATTGCTATCAGGATCACGGATAAAAAGCAGTATTGAGCCATTGTTTGTAGTAACAGGACCTTCTGTGATAGTGATTCCAAACGCCTGCAGCTGCTTCTGAACCTCATGGATATCATCCACTTCAAGCGCCATATGGGTATAGCCCGGGTGCTTTTGGTCAATATCCATCAGGATATTCTCTTGCGGCTGAACCGTTGCGTTCAGGATGAAGTTCAGGTTGACGCCACAGGGGTGCTCCATAATGGCAACCGGCTCTGGCCCCACAGGCCCTGCCAGAAACTGGAAACCGAGCTGCTGATAAAAGCTCCTGGTCGTCTGCAAATCGCTTACCCGAATGCCCACATGGTTAATTCTGCTGACTCTTATCATCACTCACCTCCGTCAGACCCATAAGTACTCAACCGGTCTGACTGTTGTTTAACAGCTGAATTCCTGTTAAGTACCTAACCAGTTGGTTTCGCATATTCTGGACGGCGGCTTTTTCCATCCTTCTACGTTACAACTCTGGTTGCGTAGCTATGGCTACGCGCCCGTCGTTGCGCCTTGAAGGATGAAAAAATCCACTCGCCAGAATATGCGAAACCAACTGGCCAGGTACTTATTACAATTTATCAATTCCACCCAGTCATGTACAAACCGAACGCTAAACAAACCATACCCTGACTTTAGAATTAATAATACCTGAATTATTAAGTACAACTCTACCTGCCTTTATTCATATAAAAGTACAAAATACTGAAATCGTTAACGAAACCATGCAACCAAAACATTATAATCCGGCACAAAGTTTTTCAAACATACCTGTATGTTTACCCATTATTAAAATCCTCAAAAAATATCTCACCAATGACTTGAGCTATCCTTAATTGCCTACATCGGCAAGTTGATTTTAATGAAAAACAGGTGATTGACAATGAAAATGCACGTCAGATCAATTATTTTTTTTCTACTATTATTGCTACCATTTTATTCGCATTCAAAAGATTTACACCTCAATTGGAAGCTGGAACACCATAATAATTTGCTACTAAGTGGTAAAACAGTAACAACCAACCAGGTAAGTCATAGCAATTCTTTAACAGGTTGGAATGATCACCCATCAGAGCTGGATATTTCCACTCCACCTTCTGTTTCTTGTTCAGGGGACAGTTTTGCCATTTATTATGACGTAGTCTCTTTTACTACTGTGAATTTTGATCAAAATAATCCAGGTTATACTGTGCCAAAGCTTTTTAATACTTTATTAGGCAATGGCAATGATCGTCTTGACCATAGTTTCAATACTCAATACACACTAAGAGGTCACACAACAAAAGCAAGTAACCTTGCTGAACTCTTTTGTTGCGTGCTCTGTCATCCTTTTTATCTGGGATTCAAGAAATGCTCAGCCAAAGTCTCACATGGATCTGACAATGAGCTAGCCAGAATCAAAGCATTGGAAGCAGCAATAGCAGCCGATTTTCCAGAGCATATCACTATTCATAAATGCGCTTTATATCATGGGGCTGTGGACAGTCATCATAAGATGCTTTCATCATCAAGCACAGAAGCTACAGACGCTAAGACTCATATATTTGATCTTTTCCTGAATACTCCGGAAACACAGCATTGGCTAATAGAGAATCTAAACCCAAAAACCAACCAGAGGTTAGAACTGATAATACCTGAGTTATTCAATACAGCAGCACCTGCTGCAATTCTTGTGCAAGAGAATAACGGGGAAACTAATGATGAAAGCCTGCAACCATCACATTTTTTATCATTAGATTTTACCAATGGAATTAAAGTACAATATCACCTTAATCGAGTCTCCGACATAGAGATTGAGGTACTAGCAATTGTGGTAAGCGCTGAGGGGTATACCCTCACACTCGTAGTTAATAATTATGATATTACAGCTAACCAACCTCCCCCACATTATGCGGCATTACCAAAAACCTGTAACTGTAACGGCGCATGTAATTGTGACCATTCAAGGGCAAATGATACTGATAATTCAGATAATCGGATTCATAGAATTAACATTATGAATCCTCGTATATTTTTTCCTCATACTCGTCTGTGAGGCTGAAAATGAGCGTCTCCGTTGGGCAGTGGACGTTGGCAACAATCTGCTTCCCAGCCCCCTGAGAGTCATTCAGATGGTAAAATGACCTGGCCAACTGAGCGAAATTAACAGCAACAGAGTCCCAGCAGTGACTCTGTTATGATGCTTTTGTCGAATCGTGCCATCTTTGTGTCAATTCGCTTCAAAACTGCCCCACATCAGTGAATACTCGCCCTTATTTATACCAGGCTGTCGCTCAAGACAATACGTCAGTTTCTACCTGATCGCCACTAGCAGCTCGCCGAAGATTTACATTTATACAAAGACGTCTATTGGTCGCTAGAAGAACTCATAAAAAAAGTTATATCAAATGTTTAAGCTATTCTAAGCTTCAAATGTCTGGAAATTGATATTCGTAAAAAATAGGTAGTTAGTAATGAATATAGACGTCAGATTAATTATTGTATTCTTTCTCTACTCGCTATCATTTTATTCCAACTCAAAAGACTTACACTTTAACTGGAATCTGGAGCTGAACGACAGGTTGCTGATAAGTGGTACAGCCACATCATCCCATCATTGTGGTCATAGAGAAGATTTAACAGAATGTAATTATGAAGACCTTACTCAATCGAAGACTGATTGCTCAGGGTATGATTTTTGCATCTATGAAGTAACTACTGTTACCTCTATAGAATTCAATCAGACTCAATCTTGTAATATTATACCAATGTTCTTTTACAGTTTGTTAGGAGATGGCTTCAATAGCCTTAAACATAGCTCCCTGACTTGTTATACACTTAGAAGTCAATCGCCAAAGACGACATCTTCAATTGCTGAACTGTTATATTCCACTTTCTGCACTCCCTGCTTCATGCCTGCTGAGCTGGTTTCTCAAGATTCGCAAATTCAGCAAGAAAGAGTGAAGGAGTTGAAAGCAGCAACACCAAACCATTTGCCAGATCATGTAACTATCCATAGCCGCTCAATATTATCTGAAACAGCTGTGTCAAATGATCGTCATACGTTTTTATTGTCAAATACAGAAGCTATAGACGATGATACCCATATATTTGATCTCTTCCTGAATAATCCGGAAACACAAAAATGGATAATAGCGCATCTAAATCTTAAAAACGGAATGATGTTACAACTGATAATACCCGGGCTATTCAATACAGCTTTACCCGCTATGATTTTTGTGCAGCATCAAACCAGTGAAGATAACAATGTAAGCCTGCAACCCTCACATTTTGTATCAATATATTTTCCTAACGAAGCCAGAGTGCAATACCACATTAAGAAATTATCCAATAATGATATACAGGTATTAGCAATTGTAGTTAGCTCTCATCTTTACACCCTGACATTCGCTATTGATAACTATGATATTTCAGCCAACCAGCCTCCTGCGTATTCTAACCAGGCAGAAGTAGCACCAGTAAACACCTGTCATTGCCGAGGAGCATGTAATTGTTCCAACCAAAGAAAAAATGATACAGATGAATCACAGGGCACAGAAGACTCAGATTATCAGAGTGACAGCATTATTGGTCATGTAATTTCAGGTCTGGAGCAGTTGAAGTGAACATCAGATTAAACTACTTATTCTCCTGTATATTTCTCAGGCTTTATCATCTTGAAGCGGTCGAGAATAGGATTACCCGAAGCCGACTACATTCACGAAGACAGGTAAAAACACCCACATATCAGGTTGACAAAAAACTCTATACGTTTTTTTAGAGTTGTACAAGGACGTCTAATAGTTATTACAAGCTTCATGAAATTGTTATATGAAAGTTTTGTGCTACCTTTCACCTCTGATTTCTAAAATTCGATATGAGTGTAAAAACAGGTATTTAACAGTGAAAGAAAGCGCCAAATTAATGATTTTATTCTGTCTTATCTTGTTATCATCTTATTCAAACTCAGATGCCTTGCACTTTAAATGGAAGTTGGAGCATTTGGGTAGATTAGTACTCAACGGCACAGCCACATCATCCACTCATTCTAGTCATAGCGGGCCTACAAGAGAATGTTACTGGGATGATCCCACCAAAGGTTTTAGTGATCTATCCGGGGATTACATTCTCATTTATGAACTGCTTTCTTCGATCAATATAGAGTTTAATCAGCAGAACGCTGGAAATAATGTACCCGTTTTTTTTTATGAGTTGCTAGGAAATGGCCTTCATAACCTTCAACATAGCTTCCACACTCGTTACACACTAAGAGGTCAAATTGAAACCAGGAAATCCATGATTACTGAACTTATATGCTGTTTATTCTGTCCTTGTTGGTTTGTGGCTGGCAATGGGGATTATCACGACTTGTTGGACGAAAAAGTAAGATCGCTGGAAGCAGCCACACCAGAACATTTGCCAGAGCATGTAACTATTGATAGCCGCTCTCTATCTCATACAGCTGTGACCAATAATTATCAACCGTTTTTATCGTCAAACACAGAAGCCATAAATGATAACACCCGTATATTTGACCTTTTCCTGAATACTCCGGAAACTCAACGATGGATTATAGGGCATCTGGATTCAACGACCAACCATGTATTGGAATTGATAATTCCCGGATTAATCCGAACTGCTATACCAGCTACAGTTCTCGTGCAAGAGCAAGGCAGTGAAAACTTGCAAGCGTCACATTTTTTATCATTAAACTTTCTGACCGGTACTAGAGTGCAATATCACCTTAACAGGTTATCCAACAATCAAATTGAGGTACTGGCAATTGTTATTAGTTCTGCTGGTTACACTCTGACACTCGTTATTGATAATTATGATGTTATAGCAAACCAGCCTCCGCCACATTACACCGAGCTACCAATACAGTTACCATTACAACAAGCCTGTCATCATCATGGGGCATGTAATTGTGCAACTTCAAGAAATAATGATACCCATAATTCAAATTATCAGCGTGAAACCATAGGTGATAATGGCCAGGACATGCTCAATCATGCAGAAGTGATAGTGCCGCTGGGCACCCAGGAATCGCAAGATATGGATGGCAAACTCAATACGAAAATGTAATGAACATCAGGTTAAGCTATTTCCACCCGTTCACATTTCTCAAGCATAATCGTTTTACCTCTGAGCAACAGGTAGTTAACAATGAAAACAAACGTCAGTGTAATAATTTTATTCTTTCTCTACTTGCTATCGTCTTATTCAAATGCAGAAGACTTGCACTTTAGATGGAAGTTGGAGCATCTGGGTCAACTTGTACTCAATGGTAAAGTCACATCATCCACTCACTCCGGTCATAGCGAAGCCACAAGAGAAGGCTATTGGGATGCCCTCACTAACTATTTGAGTGGTATTTCCGGAGATCATTTTGTTATTTACGATCTGCTCTCTGACACCAATATAGAATTTTACCCGCATGATCCGACCATTAATGTGCCCGATTTTTTTCATGGCTTATTAGGAAATGGCAGCCATGACCTTCAACACAGCTTTCATACTCGTTACACACTAAGAGGTCAAACAACAACCAAAACAGGATCTATTGCCCAATTATTATGTTGCATTTTCTGTCTTCCCTGTTTTTTGAGTAGCAAGATAATTAATCAAGACATTCTGGAGCAGGAAGCAAAACTGAGAGAGCTGGAAACAGCAACACCAGACCATTTGCCTGAACATGTCACGATCGATAGTCGCTCTATGGCTCATATAACTATGACCAGTCATTATGAAACGCTTTCGTCATCAAACACAGAAGTTATAGACGATGATATCCATATATTTGACCTTTTCCTGCGCAATCCGGAAACACAAAAATGGATAACAGGATATCTAAACTCGGAGACCTACCTGACGCATGAATTTATAATACCCGGGTTATTCAATACCGCCAGACCTGCTGAGGTTCTTGTGCAAGAGCGAGACAGTGAAAACGAGAGTGAAGATGATGACACCCTGAAACCAACAGATTTTGTATCATTATACTTTGATGACGGAACCGTCCTGCGATACCACCTCAAGAGATCACTCACCAATGACCTTCAGGTATTAGCGATTTCGGTTAGCTCTAATTATTATACCCTGTCGTTTGTTATTAATAATTATGATGCTTTAGTCAACCAACCTCCCCTGATTCTCTCTTGGGCGGAACTTAGATTCTTTGATCCCTGTGATTGTAGTGGAGCATGTAATTGTGCACTCCCAAGATATAATAATAGAGATGGCTCAAATTATGAGAGTGACACGCATTAGTGTTTATGTATTTTTTAGTGTGAAGCAGTCAAACTGACATCCGCTTAAGCTGCTTCCATCTGTTTATACTCCCACAAAGGCAGTTAAAAACACCTATACATTAAGTACCTAACCAGTTGGTTTCGCATATTCTGGACGGCGGCTTTTTCCATCCTTCTGCGTTCCAACTCTGGTTGCGTAGCTATGGCTACGCGCCCGTCGTTGCGCCTTGAAGGATGAAAAAAACCACTCGCCAGAATATGCGAAAGCAACTGGCCAGGTACTTATGCTTACAAAAAAAACTCAAACGTTTTTCTTTTTTTAAACTAGTTTGAATACTTCACAACTAATGATAAAACTGTACTATAAACTGTGAGGTTTTCGTTGAATAAAACATTTCCTTCTTTCTCAAAAACTTTAACTCCGTCTTTTCTTCTGGCTGTTTCGATATCTCTGTCGACGAGCACCTATGGATTACCAAAGGACACATTGTGTGAAGAGTATGGAGAGCGTTTCAATTTGGCTAACTCACCCTCCAGTCGTGGAGGAGCCTATGGCGAGTGGATTGATAATAAATGCAACATCACTGTTCTTCCATTAAGCGAGCTCAACAGGAAGGTTTCTCTTGTAGATGCCAGACTCCCGATTGTTTTGAAACCATCTCCGGTTTCTGACTCGGGAGGCTCCATAGCCCGCGACCGTCAAAATAACAAAGAAGTAGATGTGTCATTTATTTCATTCGACAACATAGAACCCACCTCGCATACAGTCAAATATTATCCAATGTATTCTCCCAGTGCTAGCAATGATGGTTATTCTGATGGCTTAACACGGAAAGAACCCACCTTAATGGCAGCTCCGGGCTATGAAGAGGAAGTTCTTTTGGAACTGCCGGGCGATGTGATTATTGAAAATGGTTTCATCATCGATCGCTCTCAACTCAAACCCACCATCAGTGGCTGTTTCCATTCAGGTCTTGCCCTTTTTGGCGCATTGATTACAGGCGACGTTTCAGGTGTTGGCTTTTCAGATATAGGTCTTCCCGCATGCACTGGCTTATATATGGGAGGACCTGACTTCACAGCCCCTGTCAGCAAAAACCGACAGGCAACTAAAAAAGGTAACTCAAGAGGCAGTAACGGAAAAGCTGGCGCCAAAAGCAAGAAAAATGGAAATGGCCAGAAAGGTGGTAGCCATGGACGCAATGGAAAAAGTAGCAAAAATGGTAAAAACTCGGGTGCCAGTGGTGGTGCCGGTGGCGGCGAAGACCCCTTTCATAGCGGTAAAGGCCTTCACTATATGACGGAGCCACTTTATAAGACGGTTATAGATGCCATAAAAAACCTGGCCAGTAAGAGACTGGAGAAAGGCTTTGATCGAACGTCAGCCTCGTCAAGATCACTCATAGGACAAATCAAAAAAGGAACAAGGTCCTTGTCAGATGATCAGAGAGCATTCATTTACAGTACTGAGCCCTATAGATCAATCAGTCATTTATTATAAAAAACCGTTGTGATCCTGAAGCACTCTTCAATCGACGATATTGTTGAGTGCTTTTGATGAAAGTGTTAAAGGCCAAGCCATGTCAGTGACTTTAACATTATCTCAATAAGCCCCAAAACAGGGATTTTTGTTTAAATCCATGGCAGGATATCAAACAGGAAGAAACAACAAGAGTCTGACATTATGGAAAAAACAATTGCCACAGACCGGTTAATCCTCAGAGCCTTCACTCAGCAGGATGCTGACCAGGTACAGACACTGGCTGGAGAGGAACAGGTAGCCAGGCTGACCGAAAATATTCCCCACCCCTACCCGGACGGACTGGCAGAAAAATGGATTAAAGATCAAGAAAGCCTGAGAGAAACAAACAGCGCTTTTGTCTATGCCATCAAATTGAAATCATCAAGTACACTGATCGGAGCCATCGGATTGAATAACGCAACTCATACCGAGGCCAAATTAGGTTACTGGCTGGGTCTACCCTTCTGGGGGCAAGGGTATTGCTCAGAAGCCGGGCAAGCACTGCTAAACCATGCCTTTGAACAGTTACCACTCAGCCAGATCCGGGCCAGGGCACTGACCAGGAACATAAAGTCCGAACAGGTTCTTTTAAGGCTCGGTTTTCGGTCCACTTCGGAAATTCTTGAAAAAGTAAAAGAGGACATGGATACGGTAAAGTATTATGTCCTGAACCGGAGTCATTCAAGATGAGCCACCGAAAATAGTCAAGATCGTGATGCTCACCCGGCAGCCAGCGGATCACAGCATCAGCTTTGCAGATTAAATAACCATTCAGCAGTAAAAGAATAATTTATGGAAATAAAACTAGACGACCTACAGGGTCAGGAAATTGCCCATCTGCTCCAGGACCACCTGGATGATATGTATAGTCATTCACCGACAGAAAGCGTTCATGCCCTCGATATTGAGAGGTTGCGTTCGCAAGACATAACCTTCTGGTCCGCCTGGATAAACCGCAACCTGGCAGGTTGTGGTGCATTAAAAGCCCTCTCGCCCTCTGAAGGCGAAATCAAATCCATGAAAACCTCATCTGGCTTTCTCAGAAGAGGTGTAGCTTCCGCCCTCTTAAAAAATATTCTCAGTGAGGCAGAACGAAGACAATATAAGACCGTGTACCTGGAAACAGGCTCCATGAATCACTTCAAACCGGCCTGTGAGCTTTATGAACGCTTTGGTTTCGAGCCCTGTGCACCTTTTGGAGATTATCACGAAGACCCCAACAGTCTTTTCTTTTCAAAAAAACTGTGAACCCATAGCGCCCGGAATTCTGAGTGAATACCGGGTGGCTGGTTGCCTGAATCTTTATCATACCCCTGGAACAACACATCTCTTTTACAGGCAGCAAGTAAACACAAAAATAATGCAAGACCCGTCGAGAGCTTTTTCTGGCACCTGTGAAACGATATAATTTTCCCCGAAAATCATCCGGATAATCATTATGAGATTGACTGAACAGGAACAACAGATCATCAAAAAGGTCATTCAAGGTTACGATGCAAAGGCAGTGATTCTATTGTTTGGTTCGCGTGCCGACAGCGGTAAGAAAGGCGGCGATATTGATCTGCTGGTAACTTCACAAACACTGGGCTTTGCAGATAAACTCAATATTCTCGCTGATCTGCATGGTGAACTGGGTGAACAGAAAATCGATATTGTGTTAGACAACGATGGTTCCGGAGATTTTGCCAGATCAGTTCTCCCCACTGCGATTAAACTTTGAATAAATTGATCCGCCACAGAGTGACCCATGACTGATAAAATTGATCACTACCTGCATGACAAGCTGTCATAAGCCGTCATGGGTAGCCTTCTATACTGAGAGTGTCTTCTTTCAAAACACAATAAGGACAGCTCTACAGGGACTTAATCATGACCAGCAGCGTTGAAAACTGCCTCAATATACTTCGCCAGGACCTTCTTCAGGACATTCCCACAAGCCAGCAGACATCTGAGAATAAGCCTCTCTGGCTCGGAAGGCGTGTGGTCAGAAAAGTAAAGGGTTTCGGTCTTAAGCTGGCCGATATACTCAGGGGCCGGGGCTGGCTCAGTAATAAAAAGATCAATGAACGGGAAATTCGCGAATGCCGGTGGGCTCGAAGTGTTGCCGGGGCTGGACTGGTTGACCAGAATTTTTTTCCTGCCAACATTCCTCAACAGGAGCTTGTTGAGCGCACCCGCCTCGCCCGGGAACTCTGGCAAAAAGACCCGTACAGTTTTGCTCTCTGGTGCATTGAAAACGATCAACCTTTCCCGGAACACTTTCTGGAGGCAGAGCTTATCCCCTGGCAGATGGAGCAATTTGCCAGCCTGGGCCTTAATCGCAATCATGCGGCCCGCATGTCCCTGCGTCTGAGCATTGCAGTTAAGCTGCTGCATCCCTCTGAAGCCGCTGGTCAAAGGGAAAGCCTGTTAACCGTATTGCCCACAGATACCCCGGATGAGATTGAAAGAAAGGAGAAATATAACGAAAAACTTCTCAATCTCGATCATGATGAGGAATCAGCCGATATGTATCTGGACAGTTTTATTGGCAACTATACCCCCAGTGAACAGATCGAACTCCTGAAAGCCTGCCGGGATGAATTGGCGACCCACCCGGAAAGTCATCAGCTATCCGAGCAGAACCTGCTGAGAAAAGTGATCGGTGACCGTCAAAAGCAGGAGACCGCTCAATTTCTGAGCGAGCGACAAGGCAGTGATGACAACCTTGTCGACTTTGATACCGAACTGGACGAGAAAGGTCGTCCAAAAAAACCGTCATGACGATAACATTTGTGGACCATATAAGCCTCCTAGACAATACGTCCGCCATCCATTCGAATCACTCGGTCCATGCGCTCCAGCATGGCCTTCTTATGAGTAATCATAATGACGGTTTTATCCCGGTATGCGTCCAGAATCAGATTCATCAAATGATCCTCACTGACCGGGTCCAGACCTTCACTGGCTTCATCCATAATCAACACTTCACCCTTTTTCAAGAGTGCCCGGGCTATTGCGAGCCTGCGCTGCTCACCACCGGAGAGAGCGATCCCAGCCTGTCCCAACCATAGATCCAGCAGGTTCTGTTCACCCTCAGCCGCCGCAAGACGATCCAGGCCTACCACTTTGACAGTTTCCAGTAGCTCACTGTCTTGCGCTTCGGGTCGGGCCATTTTCAGATTTTGCCTCAGCGTCGTACTGAACACATGGGTTTGCTGGGGAATCACCGTTAATAATTGATAAAGTGAAGCCTCGGAATATTCATTAATAGCAATGCCGCCCAGCTCGATACTGCCCTCAAAACCCGGTAGCTGCCGGGTCAGGATACGGATCAGTGTCGATTTACCACAGCCCGTTTTACCCAGTAACGCCAAGTGCTGACCTGCCGGAACATCAAGACTGATGCCCTCCAGAATCATCGGCCCCGCTGCCGAAATTCCCGCAGCTGCGGGGTATTGGAAACACAGATCCCGAAAAATGATATGACCCTTGAAGGCATCCGGAATGCTTTGATCACCAAACTCAATAGCTTCTTCTTCAAGGATCTCTGTCAGCCTCGAAGCAGCCAGTTGAGTATTGCCGAGAAACTGGAAAGCACCCGGCAGAGGCATCAACGCCTCAAAGCCTGCCAGTACTGCAAAGACGGACATAACCATCACTGGTCCGGAAATAACGCCTTGCTGGTATTCCCCTGCAGCAAGATAGAGCATTATGACCGCTGAAATACCAGCCCCTGCCACCATCAACGCACCACCTAGCCCCTCCAGCCTTGACATTTTTCTCTGGATATAACTCAAATTTTGCCCGGTAACATCGATACGCTCCCTCATCCGGACTTCTGATCCATAAATTCTGGATTCGGCCATGCCCTGCAGATAATCCAGGGCTTTCTGTCTCAGCTCCCCCAGAAGTTTGCCCTGTGCCCGGCCACTCCTGAAACCCAGACGGTAGAACATCACCGGCAGAACGATCAACCAGACTCCCATCAGCAGCAGCGCCCCCTGAGCCAGAACAGGGCTAAAAAAGCTCAGCCCAAGAGAAAGCAGAATCACAACCAGCACCGCAGCAATAACCGGACTGAACAGTCTCAGATACAGCTGATCCAGGGCATCAACGTCCGCCACAAGGCGGTTAAGCAATTCAGCCTTACGATAACGTTTCAACTGAGTCAGAGAAAGTGGGAGCAGTTTTTCGAAAAACCAGCTTCTTAACCAGGCCAACAGTTTGAAGGTCGCATCGTGACTCACCAAACGTTCAAAGTAACGGGCAGCGGTACGACCGATTGAAAAACCTCTGACCCCGGCACCGGGAGAGAAGAAATCAAATCTCTGAGCGGTCACGACCGTCAGACCAGCCAAAGCTGTTGCCGTGATAAACCAGCCTGACAGTGCCAGCAACCCAAGACTGAACAACAAGGTTGCCAAAGCCAAAAACATACCCACAGACAGTGCCCCCCAGTGCCTGCGATAAAGCTTTAAATAAGGCAACAACTCACTCATCATCCAGACTCCCTGCTAAACCGGCCACAAAAGCTTGCACCACCGCAGACTGTTGCCTGAGGACACCGGGTTCACCATCAGCGACCAACTCCCCGTTTTCAAACATCAACACTCTGTCCATCGAATCTATCTGCTTGAGTCGGTGGGTGACAGTAATGACAGTGCATTGCGGATCGATGGCTTCCAGAGCATCCAGGACAAGACGCTCATTGTAGGCATCCAGGCTGGCCGTTGGCTCATCGAGAATTAACAGTTTTACCGGCTCGGCTATAGCTCTTGCCAAAGCTATCCGCTGTGCCTGCCCTACGGAAAGATTGCCTCCCTGTTCTTGCAGCAGACTGTTCAGCCCTTCCGGTAGCTGTTCGACAATCTCCATAGCCTGAGCCTTTGCCAGAGCCCGATTGACCTGAGATTCATCCAGATCCCGACCAAATGAAACATTTTCATAGACCGTGCCATGAATAATCAGGGGCTGTTGGCCCAGCCAGGCAATTCTTTTGCGCCAGTCATCCATTGACAGGCTGGAGAGGTCTTCACCTGCGGCTCTGATTTTACCCTGGTAGTTCCAGAACCCCATGAGGGTATTTACCAGGGTCGACTTACCTGCCCCGCTGGGGCCAATGATGGCCACTCGCTCGCCAGCTGCAATATCAAAAGAAACATCCCTGAGCAAAGCTCTGCCACCGGCACTGCCCTGAACCGTCAGACAATCTGCACTGAGTGAAACCGGCACGTCCATAGCCATTGAATTGCTGCCCTGATGCATCCCGGAGTCTTTGCGCTCTAGCAGCTCAAGGATCAATTCTGCTGCACCCACCGCTTTTGACTTGGCGTGATAGTGCGTTCCCAGATCACGCAATGGCTGATAGAACTCAGGCGCCAGCAACAGCAGAAACAAGCCGGTATAGAGCGTGACCCCGGCACCATAACTGCCAAAATTCAGATAGCCCAGAAAGCTCATTCCCAGATAGACGGCGAGAATAGCAATGGAAACAGAAGCAAAAAACTCCAGCACCGTAGAAGACAGAAAGGCCAGTCGCAGTACCTGCATGGTTTTGTGTCGAAAGTCTTCACTGGCCGATTTCAGCGACTGGTGCTCATGATAGGTCCGCTGAAATAACCTCAGCGTTTCCATGCCCTGCAAACGATCAAGGAAAAAACCACCCAGTCGGTCCAAGGCCCGGAAATTCCGTCGATTCGCTTCGGCTGCCTTCATCCCGACCAAGGCCATAAATACAGGAATCAAAGGGGCTGTTCCCAGGAAAATCAGACCGGCAGTCCAGTTCACTGGAAAGGCCACGATGAGTATGACCAGCGGAACCAGAACTGCCAGAGCCATTTGCGGAATGTAACGGGCAACAAAGTCCTGTAACTCTTCCACCTGCTCTACCACCATGGTCGACCAGCTACCAGCTGGCTGCTCTGCAATGACAAGAGGGCCAAGAGCTTTCAGCTTATTGAGAATAGCTCCTCGAATAGTCTCCTTGACGATCAACCCGGCTCTGAACCCGGTGATCTCCCTGCCCCAATGACAGAGTGCCCGAAGCAGGATAATCATAGCCGTCAGAATCAGGTCATGGATCAAAGACTCCCTGACTGCGCCTTCCATTACGATCTGATGAATAATTTTCGCCAGCAACCCAGCCTGAGCCAGAAACAACAGACCATTGATCAAGCCCAGTATGATGGCTACCAGCAACCAGTTCCGGGTAGGACTGAGCTGGCCAATCAACCATTTATAAGCCTGCTTCTCCGTAATACGACTCATAGCAGAGGACACAACCTGAGGGGGAAAAGAAGACTATTCTATCTGAACTCGGGTGGTTATACAGTCAGGCAACAGTAAATTACCGTCACTCTTCAGATGGAATGGCAATAATTCAATCCGGTTTCACCCAACCGGTCGTAAGTTAAAACGACTCAACGTATAATGACCTGCTTTTAACCCCTCTTCTCAGTGCTAATTCGGGTTACGATGCTGTCTAACATTCGCATTATTCTGATCAATACCTTTCATCCCGGAAACATTGGCTCCGCCGCCAGGGCCATGAAAACCATGGGACTCTCAAATCTTTGCCTGGTCTCCCCGCAACGATTCCCGGATCCGGATGCCGAATCCATGGCAGCAGGAGCCCAGAACGTTCTGGCGGCTGCCAGAGTATTTCAGACCCTGGATGAAGCAATTGCTGACTGCTCAATGGTAATAGGAACCAGTGCCCGCACCCGCAACCATACCTTTAACCGCCCCATGCTGACGGCTGAAGTTTGTGCCGACAAGCTGGTTGCTGAAGCGCCCCGAAATCCGGTGGCACTGGTTTTTGGTCAGGAGACTATGGGACTCACCAATCAAGAGCTGGAGAAATGTCATTATCATGTCTCCATTGATGCTAACCCTGAATACCCTGTGCTCAACGTGGCTTCTGCCATTCAGATTCTCTGCTACGACATTCGCAAGGCAGAATTGCGCAAGAGCCAGCCGGATTTCTCAGGCAACGAAGCAGAAGAATATCCACTGGCCCGTGAGCTTGAATATTTCTACGAGCACCTGGAAGAGACACTCAACAACATCAACTTTATTATCAAACAGCACCCTGGTCTGGTAATGACCCGCCTTCGTCGTCTGTATAACCGGGCCAGGCCTGAAGCCAAAGAACTGAATATGCTCAGAGGCATTCTTGCCGCTGTCCAAAAGTCAGTCAGCAGGGAAAATAGCCCCATCAAAAAAGACAACGAATGACGTTTTGCAGGTCAGTGACAGGCTCTTAGCGGCAGGCTGTTAAACAATGCCGCCTTGAGAGCAGCAGGAGCGGCAAATGAAGAACCTGTCAGCAATCGCCAGAATTTTTTAGGGTACTCTGTCATTTTTCGTGAATAGCCGGTCAGTCGATTTAAGGGAATATCTACACACTGGTCGCCATTGAGGTCATAACCAACGGGCTTACCTTCAGAATCATCAATACGGATGACTTCGTAGGCAGCCCGGGCGTAAGTATCAACAAAGGGATTATTAGCAACAAAGTGTTGCAACTCTGGTTCCACAGAGCCGACCGTGACTACATCATCCGCAAGAGAAAAGGTATTGATCATTCCTCTCCCGCCATTACCGGCTATGGTATAGACCTGTATACCCTGAGTGGTAAGTGCCTCCAGAGCCATTATAATCTGGTAAGTGGTTTTCCAGACTTCATCCGCCTGCCCCATCTCCCTGACTTTCTTCTTATACTCTCCTGCCCGCTGCAACTGAAGTGGCGCTTTGAATGTGCTGATCAACGTGGAAGACTCCCAGGAAAGAAGAACGGCATCAACGGGCTGTTTTTCGAAGCGAGCCAGAATATTCTGAAGGTTGACGAGGATTTCTGACATGGGCTTTTTCCCATCCAGAATCGGGTATTGGATAAACGTAATCTGAGGGTGAGACGCTATCATCCGAACCACATCACCATGATAAAAAGGCTCCCGACGTTCATCGTCGTCTAAGTCCATCATGCCATACAGCCAACCATGGAGAACTCGCTCTTCATCATTTTTAAAACCTTCGGCCGGAGGGAAAAAGCGATCGATGATCGCTACACGATAAACAGGTAACCGCACTTCGGCCTGAGTAAACAGACTCAACAGAACTATCGTAAAACCGGTAATCCATCGCATCGCAGCCTTTGCATCCTTTACTCATCCATCAGTAAAGTCATCGGCTTAAGGGCTTTTTTCTCAATGCGTGCTTATCAATAGAGAAGTGGGTTAACTCGAAACAAATGTTCAGGCACAATGTCCCTTCGTGAAAAACAGAACACCATGCTCGTCACCATAACTGCGTAATTAGAAGTAACCATTTAAGGAAAAAGAGTGTCCGAACAACGAGATTTCTCTGGCTTTGCATTGGGTATAATGGCCTTTACCATCTGGGGGCTGGTACCCATTTATTTCAAAGCTCTGGAACACGCACCTCCGCTGGAAGTATTGGGACACCGCGTATTCTGGTCAGCTTTATTGCTGCTGGCCCTACTGAAAATAACAGGTACGATTTCAGAGCTAAAGCAGATTTTCTCCAGTATCAAACTGTCGGGAACACTGACACTATCCGCTATTCTCGTTGGTGCAAACTGGTTGATCTTTATCTGGGGTGTGACCAATGACAGGATTCTTGAAACCAGTCTCGGTTATTACATCAACCCACTGTTTAATGTTCTTCTGGGCTATCTGTTTTTGAATGAAAAACTGTCACCGCTCAAACAGATTGCTATCCTGCTGGCTACTGTCGCTGTCATCTATCAGATACTGATGTTAGGTATTGTGCCCTGGGTTGCTTTTGCCCTGGCTATGTGTTTTGGCTTGTACGGACTGGTCAGGAAAAAGACTCAGGTGGAGGCTGTACCTGGCCTGGCTTTCGAAACTCTGATTCTGCTGCCAGTGACTCTGGGATATTTTTTCTGGCTCTACAAAAGTGGCAACCACAGTTTCCGTTTCTCGGACCCTCACACCAGTCTACTGTTGTCTCTGGCCGGATTGGTGACCACCGTCCCTCTGGTTTTGTTTATCACGGCGGCCAAAAAGCTGACATTAACCACAATCGGTATCCTGCAGTATCTTGGTCCATCCATTTCTTTTTTGGTTGGACTGTTCGTCTACAAAGAACAGGTGACTCAGGCTCAATTAATCACCTTTGGTCTGATCTGGCTGGCCCTGATTATTTTCACCTTTGATGGCTTGCGTAAAAAGTCATCTCCAATGAACCAGAAACCGAACTCAGTCAAGACTCAGAGCGCAGAGTAAATAACCCCCATTGCAATCGCGAGCCTGCCTGAGCAGGCTCATTTGCAATAGTATCAGGAAATTTACATCACTCCTGATTTTCCCATGACTGACTGCGAACGACCGCTTTCTTCCAACCGTCGTAAAGTTTCAGACGATCTTCATCGGACATCGACGGAGCATAGACTCGATCAACGGAAACCTTATCCTTTAACTCATCAGTGCTTTTCCAGAAACCAACGGCCAGGCCCGCAAGATAGGCCGAACCTGCGGCAGTGGATTCTACAACTGTCGGGCGAACCACTTCAGTGTCGAGAATGTCAGACTGGAACTGCATCAAAAAGTTATTGGCTACCGCACCACCGTCGACGCGCAACTGTTTCATTTCAATTCCGGAATCCTGTTCCATTGCGTCAATCAGATCACGGGACTGATAAGCAATGGCTTCCAGTGTTGCACGAACTATGTGGTTACGGTTAGCTCCCCGGGTCAGGCCAAAGATCGCACCACGCGCGTAGGGATCCCAGTAAGGGGCACCCAGACCTACAAAAGCAGGCACAACATAAACACCGTTAGTGTCGTCGACTTTATTGGCGAAATATTCCGTGTCGGCAGCATCACGGATCAGTCCCAGTTCATCACGAAGCCACTGAACTGAAGCACCACCCATAAATACGGCACCTTCCAGAGCGTATTGCACTTTGCCATCAATACCGAAAGCTATGGTGGTCAGCAAACCGTTTTCTGATTTGACCAGCTCACTCCCCGTATTCATCAGCAGGAAGCATCCTGTGCCATAGGTATTCTTGGCCATACCTTTTTCATGACACATCTGGCCGAACAGAGCCGCCTGCTGATCCCCCGCAATACCGGCTACAGGAATGCGGGTACCGCCTTTTCCACCAATGTTAGTCTGGCCATAAATTTCAGAGCTGGATTTCACTTCCGGTAACATAGAGGAAGGAATTCCCATAGCCTTCAGCAGATTTTCGTCCCAGTCCAGTCTATTGATATCGTACAGCATGGTGCGCGAAGCATTAGAATAATCGGTGACATGGGCACGACCTTCGGTCAGCTTCCAGGTCAGCCAGGTATCGATAGTACCGAACAGCAGATCGCCGTTTTCAGCTTTTTCACGAGCACCTTCTACATTGTCCAGAATCCACTTGATTTTCGTTGCCGAAAAATAAGCATCCAGAACCAGACCGGTGGTTTCCCGGATATAGTTTTCCAGACCTTCTTTCTTCAGCTGCTCGCAGATTTCGGTTGTACGACGACACTGCCATACAATGGCGTTATAAACAGGGCGGCCAGTGTTCTTATCCCAAACGACAGTGGTTTCACGCTGATTGGTGATACCCAGAGCAGCGATTTCGTCAGAACGAATACCTGTTTTAGCCAGAACTTCCGTCAGCACAGAACTTTGGGTCGCCCAGATTTCCATCGGGTCGTGCTCAACCCAACCCGCCTGTGGGTAGTGCTGGGTAAATTCACGCTGTGAAGTTCCCACCATGTCACCGTCGTGATTAAAGATAATGGCTCGGGAGCTTGTAGTACCCTGGTCTAATGAAACAACGTATTTCTTCTCAGTCGTCATAATCAATCTTCTTTATCATTCAGCTCTGGGCTGATATCAGCAGTGCACCCAGTTAAGCCTGTTATACAAAACAGTGAAAAAGACCGCGCTTTCTATGTAACAGGGTGCGTAACGGGTTTTACTGTGTTATGTGGTTTTTATCTCTAATTGGCTCGATGTTGTCTCGGGCTCTAATTGTTTGCCTAACAGGTTAATGTAAATCCATGCGCCAGCCATTGCGCCGCCGATCGGAGCCACTATTGGTACCCAAAAATAGGGATTGGCTCGAGCGCCGGTCAGAGCCACTTCACCCCAACCTGCCATATAGGTGAACAGCTTGGGACCAAAATCCCGGGCAGGGTTCATGGCAAAACCAGTCAGTGGGCCAAAAGCAGAACCAATGGTTGCAATCAGCAAACCGATCAGGAGGGCAGACAGCGCACCATTGGAGTCACCATTGTTGTTATCACCAATAGCCAGAATAACCCCCATCAGCACTGCAGTAATCACAAACTCCACAGCAAATGCCTGCATATTGCTCAGGGCACTGTGCGCATAGGTGGAAAAGATACCCGCTGTGGCCAGGCTCTCTTCGGAACCACGGACGATACCTTGAGACAGTTCAAAATCGGCAAACAGATTACTATAAAGAAAATAAACCAATGCAGCGGAACAGAAAGCACCCAAAATCTGGGCAAGGATGTAAGGCACAACCTTGTGCTTTTCGAAACCTTTAAACACAGTCAATGCCAAAGTGACTGCCGGGTTCAGATGAGCGCCGGAAACACCACCGGTTACGTATATCGCCATAGAGACGCCCAGCCCCCAGACAATAGAAATTTCCAGCTGACCAAAATCCGCGCCTGCCAGAACCAATGCGGCAACACAGCCAACACCGAAGAAAATCAGAAGGCCAACGCCGATAAACTCAGCCAGACATTCACCAAAGAAAGATTTTCGCATAAAAATGAGCTCCGCCCACGTAGGTATACATTCAAGATATTAATTGCGAGGCCTTATAAAAACTTGTTTATTTTTAGCAGCCCCGACAGCGGGCAGATTATTTCAAACAACAACAAAACTCATCAACGCAAAACCATTGATTTAAGTCAACCAATGTTCAAACATGTTCGTTTTTTTTCTAATCAGGTCTATCACTCCGCGCATTATGTAAAGAGTCAAGCATCTTGCTCTGCTATTTTTTCAATGTCGTGCCTTTCATGGGGCCAGGGTGGAAAAATGTCAATGTTATTTCTGCAAAGGGTCAAAAAAGCCCACTAACGAACTTTTCCCAGCTGCCAGTACGCTTCCATTTCTTCCAGTGTTAACTGTTGAAACTCATGGCCTTCTTCAGCAGCCCTTAATTCCATGGTTCGAAAACGCTTCTCAAACTTGTCACTGGCTTTGCGCAATGACAACTCCGCATCCACTGAAAGATGACGCGCAAGATTGACACAGGCAAACATCAGATCACCTATTTCTTCTGCAATCCGATCATTGCCCTGCTGTTCTCGCACAGCTTCACGAATTTCTTCCATTTCTTCCTGAATCTTGTCAAACACGGGTTCGACTTCTGGCCAGTCAAAACCGACCTTTGCAGCCGCTTTTTGCAGTTTGAACGCTCTTGTTAACGAGGGTAAAGCAGCCGGTAATTTTGACGGCATGGCCGACTCTGAAGTCTTCTCCCCCCTTGCCAGTTTCTCTTTCTGCTTGATCGCCTGCCAACTTTCAACGACTTGATCGGAAGTGGTGTCATCATTCGGCGACATTCTGGATTCCAGGGTTCCGTCAGGGAAAACATGGGGATGACGACGCACCATTTTCTCCACCAGACCAGCAGCGACCTGATGAAAATCAAAGAGCCCGGCCTCTTCTGCCATTCTTGAATGAAACACTACCTGAAACAGCAAATCACCGAGTTCTTCACGAAGGTTTTCAAAATCCTCGCTGGCAATGGCCTCCAGAACTTCACAGGTCTCTTCCAGTGTATAGGGGGCTATAGTCGTAAAGTTCTGCTCCAGATCCCAGGGGCAACCAGCTTCGGGGTCCCGAAGCCTGCTCATAAGATACAGCATATCCTCCAGGCTACTCTGACTCATCTGCCTTCCTTGCGATAACGCGCAACTTCGACCACGTTGGGCAGCTGATTGACTTTAGCCAGGACTTTACTCAGTTGCTGCAGACTCTGAACTTCAACCGTCAACAACATATTGGCAATGTTGTCTTCCTTGCTGGTTCGCGTCTGTACTGAGAGAACGTTGACACGCTCATTAGCCAGAACAATGGTAATATCGCGCAGCAGCCCTGAGCGGTCATAGGCGGTGATGATAATTTCCACCGGGTACATGTATTCCGGAGAATAGCCCCAGTTCACCTCTATCAGTCTTTCCGGTTCCAGCTCCTGAAGATTCAGGGCGTTATTGCAGTCCTGTCGGTGAATGGTGACACCACGACCGATCGTGATATAGCCTATGATGGGATCACCGGGCACCGGTTGACAGCAGCCGGCCATCTGGGTCATCAGATTACCCACCCCGTCAATGGTGATAGTACTGTCTGACACTTTTTCCTGAGGTGCCCGGGTACGTATCTCAAACTCTTTTTCTGCTTCCGGCTCCAGCTCTCTTTGAGCCAGGGCTACGGCCTGGGTGACACGATAATCGCCAGCTCCGATGGCTGCGTACATATCATCCATTTCCTTAAAGGGCGTCTGAGGCAGGAGATCGTTGAAATCAACGCCCGTCAGAGCCAGACGTTTGAGTTCAGCATTGAGCTGACTACTGCCATCAACAATATTGGAGTCGCGATCCTGCTTTTTCAGCCAGTTGGTAATTTTGGCTCTTGCCCGATTGGTATTGACATAACCGAGATCCGGGTTGAGCCAGTCACGACTGGGTTGAACATTGGGTCCGGTCAGAATTTCTACCTGATCTCCGGTTTTAAGATTGTGATTCAGAGGCACAATGCGGCCTCCCACCTTAGCGCCGCGACACTTCAAACCCACTTCTGAATGAATTCTGAAAGCAAAATCAATGGGCGTAGCACCCAGAGACAGATCCACTACATGACCTGCTTTTGTGAACACATAAATACGATCCGGCTCGACATCAGAACGCCACTCTTCAGCGATGCCTCCCAGATCACCCAACTCTTCATGCCACTCCATGACATTACGCAGCCAGTTGAGCTTTTCTTCATAACTGTCACTTTTGGTATTAACGTCGGTGCCCTTGTACTTCCAGTGGGCACAAACACCCAGCTCAGCTTCTTCATGCATCGCTTCGGTTCGAATCTGTACCTCAAGCGTTTTGCCTTCCGGTCCAAAGACCGCTGTGTGCAGGGAGCGATAACCATTCTCCTTGGGCGTTGCGATGTAATCATCGAATTCCTGAGGGATATGATTAAACAGAGAGTGCACAACACCCAGAGCCGCGTAGCAATCCCTGACCTCTCTGGTAATCACCCGAAAAGCACGAATGTCATAAAGGTCCCTGAAGTCCAGCCCCTTGCGTTTCATTTTTCGCCAGATGCTGTAGATATGTTTCGCGCGACCATAAACATTGGCTTCTATCTGAGCTTCACCCAGCGCTTGCCTGAGTTGATCGACAACATGGTCAATATATTGCTGGCGATCGGTTCTTTTCTCATCCAGCAGGCGGGCAATACGTTTGTAATCCTGAGGATTCAGATAGCGGAAGGAAAGATCTTCCAGCTCCCACTTGATATAACCGATACCCAGGCGGTGAGCCAGGGGGGCATAGATTTCAAAAACCTCACGGGCCACCCGGCGGCGCTTGTCTTTATCAGCATCTCTCAAAGCTCTGATGGCACAGGTACGCTCTGCCAGCTTGAGCAGTGCTACCCGAACATCGTCAATAATAGAAACCAGCATCTTGCGGACTTTTTCCAGCTGGTCCTGACTCTGATCCAGCACCTGGGTTCTGGCCGGGTTAAGGAGTTCACTGATGGCGGCCATACCCTGAACATCTTTAATCAGACGAACGACGGTCTTGCCGAAGTCTTCTTCCACCTGTTTCATGGACAGTCTGTGTTCACGAACAGCCCGATAGAGAGCAGCAGCCACCAGCGTTTCAGTATCCAGCCTCAGCTCTGCAAGGATTTCAACCATCTCAAGGCCGGTACGAAAACAACCCAAACCTGTAGGCCAGACAGTATCTGCCTGCTGACGAGCCTCAAGCTCGGCCCAACGACTGAGTTCACAGGCAGCCCTGAGGCGATCCGTTCCGGTCACACCAAAGCTTTCCTGCATACGCACCAGCCAGGCATCCAAATCGATGGAGCCATCAAAGCGAACGGGATGATCTTCTCTTACCTTTACCATGCAAGTTTTCCACTTATTTCTTCGGAGGCACTGCCTGAATGAAGGGATCTCCTGAATCAGGACTGTTTAAAAAGTGCCATGGATTCGACATGCCCGGTTTGCGGGAACATGTCCATCACGCCTAATCTGACCAGCTTGAACCCCTGTTGGGCCAGGGCTCCGGCATCTCTGGCCAGGGTTGCAGGGTTGCACGAGATATAAAGCAACCGATCGGGTATATGACCTTTCATGTGTTCAATAATTTCAATAGCACCGGTTCTGGGAGGGTCCAGCAACATGGCGTCGTAATGTTGATGCAACCAGCCCTCCCCTGACTTGTTCCCCTCAACCAGAGCAGTAAGGTTGGCCTGATAAAAGTGGGTGTTTTTCAGACCATTCAGACCGGCATTGAATGCAGCTCTCTCAACAGCCCCCGCACTGCCCTCGACACCAACGACAGAAGTTGTCTTTCTGGCCATTGCCAGAGAAAAATTGCCAAGACCACAAAAAAGATCCAGCACCCGGTCTTGCGGTGTCAATTCCAGCCAATCCAGAGCCTGTGCCACCATTTGACAATTAACAGGCCAGTTGACCTGGGTAAAGTCTGTTGGCCTGAACTGAAACCTAAGGTCCATCTCCGGTATCTGGTAATACAGCCAGGGATCAGCCACCGGAGAGTAGAGGCAACGGGTAAGCTTCTCATCCCCCATCAGGTACAGGTGCAATTGCTGCTCCCGGGCCATTGCTTCCAGCCTGTTCAAATCCTCGGGCGGCAACCCCCTGGTGTGTCTGAGCAGAATGGCGCGGCCGGAATCAGCCAGCAACAGTTCAGCATGACTGATCGCTTCTCGCTGGTTCAGTTCTGGTAAACAGTCTCGCAGCAACGCCGGTAGTGACTGCAAGGGTTCTGCCAGGACCGGACACTCACGAACATCGACAATCTGTTTACTGCTTCTCTCCCTGAACCCGAGTGATAAGTGGCCCTTCTTCCAAAGGATCGACAAACGGGCACGATAACGATAACCATAGGGTTGAGAAGCCAGAGGTTCAGCTATTGCCATGGGCGTCAGCGACGAAAACCGCTGCAACTGATCCAGTACAATAATTTGTTTGCCCTGAAGCTGGCCCTCATGGGACCAGTATTGCAGGCTGCAACCACCACAGACTTTAAAATGTCGGCAGGGAGGAGAGACCCGCTCATCTGAAGCAGACTCTATATCAGTGACCCGACCACTGCTGAAACGACGTCGATCTTCTGTCAGCAGGACCGAAACCTGCTCCCCGGGAAGCGCCCCATCGACAAAAAGGGTTTTGCCTTTTAATCGGGCAAGACCCCGACCATCATGGGAAAGACCCTGTACAAGAACTTCTCCAACGACCCGACGTCTGGCGCCCGGAGAAGCCTTCTGAGATCGCATGAAACTGTATCCTTCAGATTCAGAAATACACACGCAGCCTGTCAACGAAACAACACAGCCCCTCACAACAAGAAGCAGTGCCGGAGTGAATAATGCTGTATTTTCACGGGAATAGCTGCGTAAAAATTAATACCGTTGAGAATTGTACCTACAGCTGTATAAAATTTCAGTACTGGAGAGCAATGACTGTGTAAATGTTTTTTGAACCCGCTTTTAGACGACACAGTCAATGCGTTGATTCCCCTATCGGTTAAAGACGTTGGTAGAAAGATAACGATCACCCCGGTCACAGATAATGCAGACGATGGTGGCATTTTCCACTTCTTCAGCCAGTCTTAATGCTCCCGCGACAGAGCCACCGGAAGATACACCGCAGAATATACCTTCTTTTTTGGCCAGGGTTTTCATGGTTTCTTCGGCTTCGGACTGATGGATATCCATCACTCTGTCTACACGACTGTCATCGAATATTTCCGGCAGGTATTCCGGTCGCCAGCGCCGAATACCGGGAATGCTGGCTCCATCAGCAGGTTGCAGACCTACAATCTGGATATCCGGGTTCTGTTCTTTCAGGAACCTTGAGGTACCCATGATGGTGCCGGTAGTACCCATGGAGCTGACAAAGTGGGTGATCTCACCACCAGTCTGCTGCCAGATTTCAGGGCCGGTGCCTTTGTAATGCGCCAGAGGATTATCCTGATTAGCGAACTGGTTGAGCACTTTGCCCAGACCTTGCTTTTCCATTTCCAGCGCCAGATCCCGGGCCCCTTCCATACCCTCTTCCTTGCTCACCATTTTAAGCTCTGCACCATAAGCAGCCATGGCACCCTTGCGTTCTTCGCTCATGTTATCGGGCATGATCAGAATCATTCGATAACCCTTGATAGCAGCAGCCATGGCCAGGGCTATACCGGTGTTACCACTGGTCGCTTCGATCAGATTATCACCGGGCTGGATGACGCCCCTGGCTTGCGCCTCAGATATCATGGAGAGCGCAGGACGATCCTTGACCGATCCGGCGGGGTTATTTCCTTCCATCTTCAACAGAATAGTGTTCCCTCGCCCGGCAGAAAGCCTCTGCAGCCGAATAAGAGGAGTGTTGCCTACCAGCGACTCGATTGTGGGGTAATCCATACTCTCTAAACCAAAACTTCCTAAACCAAAACTTCCAAAACTGACACATAACTCTTATGATGCCCCCAGCATAAATGATAATAATCCAGTCTGTACAATTATTACTTATGAAAACATCTTTCCAGACTGTTCAGCGCAGGATTCTTGTTTTAGCACTGCTACCGGGCACACTCATCTCTGCCCTTACGTGCAGCCTCTATCTCTGGGCACATTTAGCCGGACTTGACCAGCAGCTGACCACGAAAGCCAGAGACATGACTCGCAAGCTGGCGACGCTTGTAGTTTATTCAATAGAAAGCGGTGAGATGCAGAACACCCGTGATCTGGCGGTCCGGATTCTGGATGATACTGATATCAGGGCAGTCAGCCTGCTCGATCGAAATGGCAGGGAATTACTTCATACCGGCCCCAACCTGCTCCCTGTAGGCATAGATCAACCACTTCCCGACGCTCTGACTCTTTTCACCACCCGGGATACCTTAAGAGCTATTACCCCCGTGGTTCGACTCAGTGGTGATTCAACTGAAACCCTTGGCTGGCTGCAGATTGAATACGCTTATTCGGAAACACGTATACAAAAACACAGAGCCACTCTTGTGGCCGTTATTCTGCTGGCTCTGGCTATTGGCATTGTCCTTTCTCTCTACATGAAGCTGTCCCGCTCCCTGATAAACCCCATGCGGGCCATCGCCGATGCTATGGATAAAATCGATGCAGATGATCAGGATAGCCGACTGGAAGCCTCTCCCGGGAGTCTCTACTTTACACTGGAGCTGGCTATCAACAGACTGCTCGAGCGGCTCACTCACTCCCGGGAGGTGTTGCAAAGAAGCGCTGACTTATCCACCAATGAATTACACGAAACTCTGGAAACCATAGAAATCCAGAATGTTGAGTTGGACCTGGCCCGAAAAGAAGCACTCGAAGCCTATAAGAGTAAAAGTGAATTCCTGGCCAATATGAGCCATGAAATTCGGACACCTCTAAACGGTATTTCCGGCTACACTGCCCTGCTGCTTGAAACGGAACTTAAATCACAGCAAAGGGAGTATCTGTGCACTATTGAGAAATCTGCCCAGGGTCTTATGACCATACTGAATGACATTCTCGACTTCTCCAGAATCGAGGCAGGCAAGCTCGAACTGGACAATCAGCAACTCAGTATCCGGGAAGTGATCGACGATGTCCTGGCTATTATGGCCCCTGCGGCACACCATAAATCGCTGGAACTGGTCAGTTTCATTTATGAAGATACTCCTGAAGATATCATTGGCGACAAGCTGCGGCTCTCCCAGATTCTGACCAACCTGGTAAGCAACGCCATCAAGTTCACCAATTACGGCAGTGTCGCCATTCGAGTCATGCTGGAGCAAGTGGATGACGCTGACATCCATACACTTAAGTTTACCGTCACAGATACTGGTTCAGGGCTGACGTCTGAACAGCACTCCCGCATTTTCAAATCTTTCTCTCAAGCTGACTCCAGCAGAACACGACAAGCCGGTGGTACTGGTTTGGGACTCGCCATCAGCAAAAGTCTTGTCGAACAGATGCAGGGGGAAATCGGACTCGATTCTGATCTGGGCAGAGGCTCTACTTTCTGGTTTACCATTCGAGTCCGCTCGATAAAAGATGAGAGCCTTCTGTTTAAGCCGGAGCCCTTACCCGGCTGCCGTCATGTATTACTTTACGAGCCTCAGGAACTCTCCAGGCTTTCCATAGGGCATCAGGCACAGAGCCTGGGATTAAAAGTCACTTCTTTTCAGTCTTTGTCAGAACTGCAGACTTACGTTGAAACTCATAACAACCATGACCTGCTTCTGCTGAGCCAGGGTGACGATCATCTGCAGCGCACCCTAAAAATCGCCGTAAACTATCTCCAGCAAAGCCCGGTTCTGATTCTTGCCGTGGCCGGTAGCAGCAACCTGCTGGATACTCTGCCCTCAGGGATTCACTGCCTCCTTAAACCCGTAGCCAGAAACAAGCTCTTGCGGGCGATTAAAGGGATGACTTCGAACCCCGCCCCCGGAGCCGATGTCATGCGACCTGCCAAAGCAGTGTTTGAAAAAAAACTGGATATCCTGATCGTGGATGATAATGAGGTCAACCTTAAGCTATTGGAAACCATTCTGTTAAAAATGGATCAGTCTGTAGTCACTGCCAAAAATGGTTTTGAAGCCATTGAATGTTGCCATCAGAAAATCTTCGACCTGATACTGATGGATGTTCAGATGCCTGAGATTGATGGCTTGGAAACGACTCGTCGAATCAGAAATATCAACACTATTTACAACCGTATTCCTATTATTGCAGTGACTGCCCACGCACTGCCTGAAGAACGCAAGCAGATCCTGCAAAGCGGGATGGACGACTATATGACCAAGCCCGTCAACACCCGTCAGCTGGTCTCTACCATCAGTCACTGGACAGGCAATTCAGTGCAGGCACCGGATGACCCGACTGAAGAGAGCCTATCCGTTCAGCTAGAGGCTGACTCCTCACCAATAGACGTGGAAAAGAGCATACAACTGGCAGCCGGCAACCGGGAACTGGCCAGAGAAATGCTGGACATGCTACTTGATGGTTTGCCAGAGGATTTGCAGACCATCGAAGAGAGCTTCCGAAACCATCTCCATGAGCCGTTACTGGATCGGGTTCACAGACTTCACGGAGCTTGCCGATATTGCGCGGCACCAAAACTTCTGAAAGCCTGTCTGGAGCTTGAAACCAGCCTCAAACAGAGT
Source organism: Endozoicomonas sp. ALC020 (assembly GCF_049275935.1). Taxonomy (NCBI): domain Bacteria; kingdom Pseudomonadati; phylum Pseudomonadota; class Gammaproteobacteria; order Oceanospirillales; family Endozoicomonadaceae; genus Endozoicomonas; species Endozoicomonas sp. ALC020. The sequence continues at coordinate 5,279,699 of NZ_CP184830.1, read as the reverse complement.
ACCCACCTCAATTCAAGCCCTATTATTCATGGTGTTGAAGAAGTGATTAAAGCCATTAAAGAGCTTCTGGAATGGCAGCGGTCGAAGGAAGCAGTAGCTATTGCATGAGGGCTACCTGCTTCTGTTCCAGCCAGCCTTGTTGCGTCTTCGCTTAATTACGATCAGGCGGAACCTTCACGGGCACCAGCATTTTCTGCAGGTTTACCTTACCTTTCTCGTCATATCCCCTGAAGCGCTTCTCCTTAACCACCAGGCCCGCAATACATGACTGCAGTTGTGATCAGGCTTCCATACCCCGGGAAATGTGTCACTGCCAAGGCATTGGATAACTCGCTCTGGCCCGGGGCGACGGTGATAATGCTGTAGTATTCTCAGAATGGTCTCTTCGTTATCCATGGCATTAGGCAAAACCGGTGGTACTCTGAAGGGGTACTCTGAAGGCGTCGACGAGAAATTGCAACGCTTCTGGTTGTGCCAGGGAGGCAGGTTGCACAGATCGACAATGGCTGAGGCCAGGGGACCTTTGCAGTTCAACTATTTGTTGCTGCCCTACTTTGACTTTTTCTGGCCATCGCCGGTAAAAGGGCTTTTGACCACGCCGTTTCCAAAGTGCTTTAACCCAGTGGATATAATCATCTGCACTCAGCGTTCCCAGAGATTTCTCAATATATTCAGGGTGGGTGTCTGCTATTTCTATTTTCGAAGGTCGCCCGGAAATTTCGCTACAACCCTCAAGAAACAGCTCTCATTCTGGTCTCTCTGTGCAAGCAGAGGCCTGATGTTGATTTATTGAAACTTTTTTCAAAAGTACCGGTCTCATATAAAGGTAATCAACGAAATCAAGGAAATTAAGGCTATGGATAGCATTCAACCAACAAGATCAGGCCCGACTGAGGACAAATCTGCCCGGTTGTCGGGTGGTCAGGCAGCGTATGCACTCAGCCGTTCTATCACTCCTAACGATCATGAGAGCCCTCCTCACAAGCAGCTGCGGTTAATGAAGGTTGATCCAGGTGAAGCTTTCCCGTCTTTTACTCCGCTATCCGCTCGTGGTATCGAATGCCCGGATACGAAAAATAGCAAGCCTGCCAGCCATGACTTGCCACCTGACTTTTCAACTCTCATCAAAGACGAGCAAATCCGATCCTCTATAGGCGGCAAGGGATTGTTTCTGTACCGTATGCAACAGGCCGGGATTCCGGTTCCACGCTTCACGGTGGTTGACACAACCCTGATCGCCAGGCTCGAGCAACAGCCTTTCCCCGCAAAATGCCTGTTGCCATTTTTGCCAGATATAGACACGCAGAGTCAGCAATCATTCAGCCTGGAACAACTGCGCACGATCGTTACCAAACTCCCCCACCCGCAACAATCAGAATGGCTTAAGGGTTTATCCGGGTTTATTGCCAGTGAGGATTTCTATCAACAAGTAGAAAATATCAGTGCTGCCCGGGGTATTCGCCATCGCTACTTCAGACTTCGGCAACAAGCCAGTGGAGCCTGTATCGTCCGCAGTTCCGGCGTCGATGAAGACCGCTTCGGCAACGCCCAGGCCGGTCGCTATGATTCCCGGGTTCATGGTGGCGGCGATATCCTGAAAACCTGCCTGCAAGTCCTGTCATCCGCCTACCGGCCTGAAGTCTGCCCGAACGGACAGGTAAAGCCCATGGCGCTGGTCCTGCAGCAGTGCATTCATTGCCTGCTGGGGGGCGCAGTGATCAGCCACTCAACACTAAAGGACAATACCATTGAGGTGGAATATGCACTGGGTCAACCCCGGGGGGCGGTCTCCGGAACCACAGGTATCCGCCCCCATCGCTATTCGATCAAGCGCAGTGATGACGAAAACAGTCAACCAGATCGGCAATTTACCCCGGGTGATGTTACGACACAGTTTGTCCTGGAAAAAATCACCGATGAAGAGACCGGTGAGGCGGGTTATATCGAACGCAGCAAGACTGCAACCACCGATGCAAAAGACATCATGCTCTCTGACAAGATATTGCAAGAACTGCAGAAAAACATAGAAAAGCTCGAAGATATGTTCTGTTGCCCGGTCGATGCTGAGTTCGGCGTGGATGGCGATCTGCAACTCCACCTGTTCCAGAGTCGACCAGTGACTCAGCTGCCGGGCAGTACCCGTTTCTCTGCACCTGCGCCAGCCGCGTCAATGGCTGAAGGAATCATGGTCAGTGAAGGTTGCTGTAGTGGTGTGGCCCTGGCGGTCAACGAACCGGTCAACCCAGAACAGATTCCACCCGGTGCCATTCTGTTTGCCAATCACGCCAGTGACTGGATGCTGGCACCTGATATTTTAAAACGTCTGGGTGGCTGCGTGTTCAAACAGGGAGGAACTAACGATCATGTTGCCATCACCCTGCGTCAGGCGGGTATACCCTGTCTGTTGGCTGGTTGTCAGTATTCTGAGGCATTAAGACAGAGCAGCGGACAACAGGTAACGCTGGTGGCAGGCAGTTTTGCCGACAGCCCCGGAGCCTGTTTGCTGACCGGCGACCAGTCTGCCTACTGGCAGGCCAATAGCAGGACTTCTGGTGAGGATATCATAAGCCGACCCTCAAGCTGTCTCACAGAACCGCCCGACTTCACCAGAGTCGACACAGGTTTTGACTGGCTGAACCGCCAGAATAATCGCTTGCTGGACTACTTTCATGCCGACAGACTACTAAACCACTGCCTTGCTCCGGGTCGAAGCAAGGCAATGAGTATGTCAGCAAACCGAACGAATCTATTACCGGAACTCGGTATGGAGACTCTTCTTCTGCAGAACGATTTGCAGCAATTTCTAACCGGTTATGAGCGCTTTTTATATCTGGCTGCAGGCTCTGAATCGGGCGCCCTATCTTCCGGAGTCCAGCCTTTTGTCAATGAACTCACGGCACTCAAAAAACAATGTAAATACCTGGAGGATGCCATTAATGGTCTCTGCTCAAAAGTGCTCTTGCCGCTGGCTACGGAAGGAGAATTGCCCACCCGGCGGACGAATTTAGGACAATGGCTCAAAGATTGTCAGACCTTGCAGGATAAACTGCAAAAACTGACCCAACCCAGAGAAGTGTGCGATATCCATTCTGCTCATGACCTGATTTACTGGTTTCATCAGCGATTTGTCAGCGCTCTCGCCCCGGTGGCCGAAGCATCCGGCCAAGGTAAAATTACCGAAATTACAGAAAAGAGAATCCTGATTGATTTACTCCCCCGAGGCGTTTCCGGACTATTAAACGACAATTGCATCTCGGTACTGAGCAAACTTAACGTAGCCAGTCTTCGCATGCTTAATATGATGGATGCCGCTTTGATTAGTGCAACACTCGGAATACATGCCTGCACCATAACCATGCTGGAACAGGCCGAGGGTGGCAAGGGCCGAACACTCCGCCTCGACATCTCAGATAAGTTTTCCCAAAACGAGAAAAACAGGAATTTACAGGGCAAACTGAAGCGTTTCTGGTTTTTGGTCCAGACACTGCGCTGCGCATCCATTGATAGCAATTCACGGCCAATGGCAATCAATTTCAATCAAAGTGCGGGAAAAATGACCATAGAATACACTCAGGTTGATACAAAACGAGCATTGCAAGATGGCTTTGTGAAATTGGTGACCATTCTGTCAGGACTCACCAGCATGGATATATCAATCAACAAATTTAATCCCGGTGACACTTCTGAAAAGTGGTATTTTGAAACACTGGTTAAAAAGTGCCAAAACGGGCTGGACGAACCTGAAAATAACTGGATATACAAACATTGTCTGGTACTGGATGCAATCACTAGCCGATATATGCCGACAGAATGGCATTATGATTATACGTTCTTCGATTATCTGGATAGCGAGTACAGACTCTTCTTTGAATTGGCCAAAAGAGCTCGCCACCAGACTAACACATCCAAAGCTCCGAATCGAAATACAGAACTTCGCGAGATCCTCAGCTCAGCGACCAAACACCTTGAGCCGGATGATGCCGCAAGAATAATAAAAGAACTGTTAGCTCACATGGCCATTGGAAGCATATCGACACTCACTTATATTGAACTCTTGCGTGAGGACTTTAATTTAGATGACGACAGGGCTCAGGTTAAATTCCTGGTTCGCCATAACCCAAGGGTATTTGAATATATTGCCGACCGATTTAAGAATGATATTGAAATAGCTGAATCTGCAATAAAAAAGCAAGGAGATTTATTAGAGTATGCCAGCAATCATCTCAAAAATAATAAATCGCTAGTGACGATTGCCGTCAATAATTGTGGTAGAGCCATCGAATATGCCAGTACAGATCTCAAAAATGACCCCGCTGTGGTTTTGTCAGCTACCAGAAACTATGCTTTTGCCTTTTACTATGCCGGACAGACAGTAAAAAACAATGAAGCCCTGTCGAGGAAAATCATTAAGGAAAAACCGGAAGCCATGTACTTTGCTACTGAATCTCTTAAAAATGACAAGGATTTTGTCCTGCCTCTGCTCTCACGATATCCCTGCATTTACGAAGACCTTAGCGATAAACTGAAATCTGATCCGGACATCCAGGCTGCAGCGCAAAGGATGGAAATCTCATACTGATCAACGCCAAATCTCTGCATCCCATGCACTACAGAGGCTGCCTGCTTCATAGCCAGCTCAGTGGATGCGAGTCGCACACCTCAATTAAGCTCGGACTGATTAGTTGAAACTTTTTTCAAAAGCACTGGTCGAAATTAACCAGGATTATGGAAATCACAGTCATGGAAAACACTCAGCTAACAACATCGGGCCTTGCTTCACTCAAACCTGCCCGTAAGCCAAACTGCGACAGAGCATCTGCATTCGCTCGTTCTGTTATTTCTGCCAGACAAGACTCCTCTCCTTGCATGAAGGATAATTCAGACAAAACTCATCTCTCTTGTCCTGAACTCACTGCTCGTGATATCAAACTTCCGAATACGGATAACCGCAGGCCCGTCAGCTATGACTTGCAGCCTGTCACCTTGCCTAGCAGCAATGACAGGCAAACCCGGGCCTTTATGGGCGGCAAGGGGCTGTTTCTGCAGCGTATGCAGCAGGCCAGAATCCCGGTTCCACCCTTCACTGTGGTTGACACAACCCTGATCGCCAGGCTGGAGCAACAGACTTTCCCCGCAAAATGCCTGTTGCCCTTTTTGCCAGATATTGACACCCGGAGCCAGGAATCATTCAGCCTGGAACAACTGCGCACGATCGTTACCAAACTCCCCCATCAGCAACAATCAGAATGGCTCAAGGGGTTATCCGAATTTATTGCCAGTGAGGATTTCTATCGACAGATCAAAAATATCAGTGTTGCCCGGGACATTCGCCATTGCTTCTTTATGCTCCGGCAACAAGCCAGCGAAGCCTGCATCATTCGCAGTTCCGGCGTCGATGAAGACCGCTTCGGCAATGCCCAGGCCGGTCGCTATGATTCCCGGGTTCATGGTGGCGGCGATATCCTGCAAACCTGCCTGCAAGTCCTGTCGTCCGCCTACCGGCCTGAAGTCTGCCCGAACGGGCAGGTAAAACCTATGGCGCTGATCCTGCAACAGTGCATTCATTGTCAGCTGGGGGGGGTAGTGATCAGCCACTCAACCTTACAGGACGATACCATTCAGGTGGAATTTGCTCCGGGTCAACCCCGGGGGGCGGTCTCCGGGAATACAGGCATCCGCCCTCATCGTTATAGTATCAGGCGCAGTGATGACGAAAACAGTCAACCAGATCGGCAATTTACCGCTGGAGACGTTACCACACAGTTCGTTCTGGAAAAAATCACCAGTGAAGAGACCGGCGAAGCAGGTTATATCGAGCAGAGCACCTCGGCAACCTCGGATGCAAAAGACATGATGCTTTCTGACGAGATATTGCAACAGCTGCAGAAATACATAAAAAAGCTGGAAAATATGTTCTGTTGCCCGGTCGATATTGAGTTCGGCGTGGATGGCGATCAACAACTCCACGTGTTCCAGTGCCGACCAGTGACCCAGCTGCCGGGCAGTACCCGTTTCTCTGCACCAGCACCCGCCCTGCCAATGGCTGAAGGAATCATGGTGAGTGAAGGTTGCTGTAGTAGTGTGGCCATGGAAGTCACCGAACCGCTCAGCGCAGAACAGATTCCACCCGGAACCCTTCTGTTTGCCAATCACGCCAGTGACTGGATGCTGGCACCCGATATTTTAGAACGTCTGGGCGGCTGCGTGTTCAGACAAGGGGGGACCAACGATCATGTTGCCATCACCCTGCGCCAGGCGGGTGTACCCTGTCTGTTGGCTGGTTGTCAGTATTCTGAGGCATTAAGACAGAGCAGCGGACAACAGGTAACACTGGTGGCAGGCAGTTTTGCCGGCAGCCCAGGAGCCTGTTTGCTAACCGGCGACCAGTCTGCCTTCTGGCAGGCCAACAGCATCACTTCCGGCCAGGATATCATCGGCTTACCCGCAACCACTCCTGTAGAACCGCCCGACTTCACCAGAGTCGACGAAGGTTTTGCCTGGCTGAATCGCCAGAATAACCGGTTGCTGGACTACTTTCGCGCTGACCGGTTACTAAGCCACTGCCTTGGACCAGGGCGAAGCAAGGCGATCAGTATGTCAGCAAACCGATCGGATCTGTTACTACAACTTGGCATGGAGATTCATTTTCTGCAGGACGATTTGCAACGATTTATAACCGGTTATAAGCGTTTTTTAGATCTGGCCATTGGGTCTACAGCGGGCTCGATAGTCAGTTACTTTATCGATGAACTCCCGCTCCTTAAAAAACAATGGCGCTACCTGAAGGATGCTATTGGTGACCTGTACTCAGAAGTGGTCACGCCGCTGGCCAGCAAAGGAGAATTGCCCAGACGACGGACGAATTTCAGACAATGGCTGAGAGATTGCCAGACCTTGCTGGATAAATTGCAAAAACTGAACCAGCCCGGAAGAATGAGCGATATCCATTCTGCCCACGACCTGATCTATTGGCTTCATCGGCGATTTGTCAGTGCTCTTGCCCCGGTGGCTGAAGCATCCGGTCAGGGACAAATTACCGATATTACATTATATGGAACGCTGATTGATATACTCCCCCAGGGAGTTCCCGGACTATTAAACGACGATTGCCTCTCAGTACTGAGCAAACTTTTTGTAGTAGAGCTAGACATGCTAAATATGGCGGATGCCGCTTTTGTTAATGCAACCCTCGGAGTGCACGTCTGCACCATAACCATGCTGGAAGAGGCTGAGGGAGGCAAGGGCCGAACACTCCGCCTTGACATCTCGGACAAATTTTCCCAAGACGAGAAAAACAAGCACTTACAAGGTAAATTGAAGCGTTTCTGGTTTTTGGTCCAGACGCTCCGTTGCGCATCAATTGATAGCAGTTCACGGCCAATGGCGATCAGTTTCAATCAAAGCGCGGGGAAAATGATCATAGAGTATACCCAGGTTAATTCCACACAAGCATTACAGAAAGCCTTTGTGAAATTGGTGAACATTCTGTCCGGGCTCACCTCCATGGATATATCAATCAACCAATCTAATTTCAGTAAAAATACTGACAAATGGTATTTTGAAACGCTGATTAAAAGGTGTCAAAACGGGCTGGACGAACCAGTAAATAACCGGACGTTCAAACATTGCCTGGTATTGGATGCAATCAATGACAGAGATGCTGCTTATTGGCATCATGAATATACTTTCCTCGATTATCTGGATAGCGAATACAAGCTGTTTTTTGATATGGCCAATAAAGCTTGTCATTGTATTAAGGCAACTGAAGATCCGAACAAAAATTCAGAACTTCGGCAAATATTTAATGCTGATACCAAACACCTTGAGCCGAATGATGCCGCAAGAATAATAAAAGAACTGTTACTTTCCATGGCCATTGCAAGCGACTCGCCATTGCAGGACGCTTGCATTGAACTTCTGCGTGAGGACTTTGATTTAGATCATGACAGAGATCTGGTGCTTTTTCTGGTTCGGCAAAACCCATGGATATTTGAAGATGTCGCCGACCTATTCAAGGATGATATTGACATAGCTAAAACTGCCATAGAACAGGAAACTGATTTATTAGCCTTTGCCAGCGAACGTCTCAAAAACAATACATCGCTGGTATCGCTTGCCGTCAATAATCATTGATTGTGCTCTCCACTCTGCCAGTAAAGATCTCAAAAATGACAATAATGTGATTCTGTCAGCTACCAGAAGAAATATTTATTCCTTTGACTATGCCAGGTCGTTAGCAAAAAACATTGAAGCCCTGTTGAGGATAAGACTGACGGATAGTTGAAACTTTTTTCAAAAACACCAGTCAAATATAGAAAGGATTATGGAGATCACAGTCATGGAAAACACTCAGCTAACAACATCGGGCTTAGCATTACCCACATCTGCCTGTTCGCCAAAATGCGAAAAAGCATCTGCATCTGCATTCGCTCGTTCTGTTATTTCTGCCAAGCAAGATTTCCCACCCTGCATGAAGGATAATTCAGACAAAACTGTCCTCTCTTGTCCTCAACTACCTGCTCGTGATATCAAACTTCCGAATACGGATAACCGCAGGCCTGCCAGCCATGACTTGTCCAGCTTGCAAGCCAACAATGACCGGGCCTTTGTGGGCGGCAAGGGACTGTTTCTGCACCATATGCAGCAGGCCGGGATCCCGGTTCCACCCTTCACTGTGGTTGACACTGCTCTGGTCGCCAGGCTGGAGCAACAGCCTTTCCCCAAAAAATGCCTGTTGCCCTTTTTGCCACACATAAACATGCGGAGCCAGAAATCATTCAGTCTGGAACAATTGCGCACGATCGTTACCAAACTCCCCCATCCGCAACAATCAGAATGGCTCAAGGGGCTATCCGGATTTATTGCCAGTGAGGATTTCTATCAACAGGTCAAAAAAACCAGTGCTGCCAGGGAGATTCACCATTGCTACACCCTACTTCGGCAACAAGCCAGGGGAGCCTGCATCGTCCGAAGTTCCGGCGTCGATGAAGACCGCTTCGGCAATGCCCAGGCCGGTCGCTATGATTCCCGGGTTCATGGTGGCGGCGATATCCTGAAAACCTGCTTGCAAGTCCTGTCATCCGCCTACCGGCCTGAGGTCTGCCCGAACGGACAGGTAAAACCCATGGCGCTGGTCCTGCAGCAGTGCATCCATTGTCGGCTGGGGGGTGTAGTGATCAGCCACTCAACGTTGGAAGACGATGCCATGGAGCTGGAATTTGCACAGGGGCAACCACGGGGGGCCGTCTCCGGAAATGCAGGCATCCGCCCTCATCGCTATACGATCAGGCGCAGTGATGACGAAAACAGCCAACCGGATCGGCAATTTACCCCGGGAGACGTTAGCAGCCAGTTTGTTCTGAAAAAAATCACCGGTGGAGAGGGTTATGTTGAAGAGTGCATTGCGACAACCGGCAATGCAAAAGACATCAGGCTTACTGACAAGATATTGCAACAAGTCCAGAAGTATATAGAACAGCTGGAAAATATGTTCTATTGCCCGGTGGATGTGGAGTTCGGTGTCGATAACCGGGGGAATGTCTTCGTCTTCCAGTGCCGACCAGTGACCCAGCTGCCAGGCAGTAGCCGTTTCTGTGCAGCCGCTCCCTCCCTGCCTCTGGCTGAAGGAACCCTGGTCAGTGAAGGTTATTGCAGTGGCCTTGCCCTGGTGGTTAACGAGCCGGTCAGCGCGGAACAGATTCCGCCCGGTACCATTCTGCTTGCCAATCACGGCAGTGACTGGATGCTGGCACCGGATATTTTAAAACGTCTGGGCGGCTGCGTGTTCAAACAGGGAGGAACCAACGATCATGTTGCCATCACCCTGCGTCAGGCGGGTATACCCTGTCTGGTGGCTGGTTCTCAATATTCTGAGGCAGCCAGCGGGCAACAGGTCACACTGGTGGCAGGCAGTTTTTCCGGCAGCCCCGGAGCCTATTTGCTGACAGGCGACCAGTCTGCCTTCTGGGAGGCCAATAGTAACCATTCCGGACAGGAGACCGTCAGCTCACCCGCAACAGGTGCTGCAGAACCCCCGGACTTCACCCGGGTCGACGAAGGTTTTAGCTGGCTGAATCGCCAAAATAACCGCTTGCTGGATTATTTTCTCCCTGACCGAATACTCAGTCACTGCCTTGGCCCGAGGCGGAGCAAGGTCGTGAGCATGTCAGCAAACCGATCGGATCTGTTGCAACAGCTTGGCATGGAGATTCGGCTGTTGCAGGATGATTTGCAACTGTTTGTATCCGGTTATACGCGCTTTTTAGATCTGGCCAAAGTGTCTCAATCCGATAAAGCACACATTAAAGTGCGAACCTTTTGCAATGAAATCCAGCTCCTTGAAAAACAATGCAAGAGCCTGAAAGATGCCATTGATAACCTGTGTTCAAAAGTGGTCATACCGCTGACCACTGGCCTGAAAGTATCCAGCCAGCCTGCGAATTTCAGACAATGGCTGAAGGATTGCCAGACCTTGCGGGATAAATTGCAAACACTGACCCAGCCCAAGCAAGTGACAGCTATCCATTCTGCTCATGACCTGATTTACTGGCTTCATAAGCGATTTGTTAAAGCTCTTGCCCCGGTGGCTAAAGCATCAGGACAGGGAGAAATTACCAAATTTGCTAAAAAGAGATCGCTGATTGATATGCGCCCCCCAGGCGCTTACGGACTATTAAACCACCGTTGCATCTCGTTACTGGAGGATATTCCCGGATTGAAGCTAAGTGTGCTTAACATGGCGGATGCTGCTTTTGCCACTATATCCTTGGGAGTACACGTCTGCACCATAACCATGCTGGAACAGGCCGAGGGAGGCAAGGGCCGTACACTCCGCCTCGACATCTCGGACGATTTTTCCCAAGACCAGAGAAACATACACCTACAGGGTAAATTGAAGCGTTTCTGGTTTTTGGTCCAGACACTCCGCTGTGCATCGATTGATGAAAATTCACGGCCAATGGCGATCTGCTTCAATCAAAGCACGGGTAAAATAACCATAGAGTGCAATCAGGTTGATTCCACATCAGCATTACAGGAGGCCTCTGTGAAATTGTTGGTTATTCTGTCAGCACTGCGCGACATGGATATGTCAATCAACAATTCTTCTCAGGGTGCAATTGCTGATCGGTGGAATTTTGAAACACTGGTTAAAAGGTGCCAAAACGGACTGGACGATCCCTTAAATAAGTCGACATACAAACAATGCCTGGTATTGGATGCAATCATAAGAAATGAGACAAGCTTCAAAAATTACGTGCTATTGGATTCAATCTCAGGGGGCGGGGATGATGACTTCGACGATCGTCCAAGCCACTCCAGACCTGATGATGTTTCGCTCCTTGATTTTCTGGAAAGTGAATACAGGCTCTTTTATGAAATGGGCAAAGGAATCGGTGCCTGGTTTCAGAGAACTAAGGACCTGAATAACCATTCGGAACTTCGCCAAATCATTACCACTGCTACCAGCCACCTTGAGCCGAAGGCTGCACAAGGAATTATAAAAGAACTGTTATTTTGTATGGCTAGTCTGGATGATTGGCGGCGCATAGATGATGTTGCTATTAAACTCTTGCGTGAGGACTTTGATCTGGATAAGGATAGAGGACTGGTGCTTCTGCTGGTTAAGCAAAATCCAAAGATATTTGCATCTCTCGATGACAAATTGAAGGATGATGTTGACATCGCTAAAACTGCAATAGAACAAAATCCATATTTTTTAAAATATGCCAGCGATCGTCTCAGAAATGATAGAACGCTGGTAAAGATTGCCGTCAAAAAAGATGGTGATGCAATCAGGTATGCCAGTAGCAAGCTCAAGAATGACCACGAGGTGGTTCTGTTGGCCACGAAAAAGAATGCGTATGCCCTTTTTCATGCCGGGAAGACAGCAATAAACGATGAAGCCTTGTTGAGGATTATCATTAAGGAACAACCCATGGCCATCGTATTCTCTAATAAGTCCATCAAAAATGACAAGAAGCTTATTCTCCCACTGCTCTCACGAGAGCCTGACATCTATAAATATCTCAGCAACAGACTGAAATCTGATCCGGATATTCTGGCTGCTGCCGGGCAACGGAGTCAAGGCTCTTCGTGTGTAATCCTCTGACTCTGACTCTGACTCTGACTTTCACCTTCTGAGTGCGCTTTTGTGAACTGATGGGGTGCAGATAAAGACGCCCGGTACCGGAATGTCGCCCCGAAGGTCGCCCGGAAATTTCGCTAGAACCCTCAAGAAACACCTCTCATTCTGGTCTCTCTGTGCAAGAGGAGGCCTGATGTTCATTTATTGAAACTTTTTTCAAAAGTAAGGGTCTTATTTCAAAGAAATCAAGGAAATCCAGGCTATGGAGAGTATTCAACCCACAAAATCAGGTCCGGCTGAGGACAAATCTGCCCGGTTATCGGGTGATCAGGCAGCGTACGCACTCAACCGTTCTGTCACTCCTTACGATCAAGAGAGCCCTTCTCGCAAGCAGCTGCAGTTAATGAAGGTTTATCCAGGTAAAGCTTTCCCGTCTTTTACTCCGCTACCCGCTCGTGGTGTCGAACATCCGGTTACGAAAAATAGCAAGCCTGCCAACCATGACTTGCCACCTGACATTTCTACTCTCATCACAGACGAGCAAATCCGATCCTCTTTTGGCGGCAAAGGTTTGTTTCTGCAGCGTTTGCAGCAGGCCGGTATCCCGGTTCCACCCTTCACTGTGGTTGACACAACCCTGGTCGCCAGACTGGAGCAACAGTCTTTCCCAGCAAAATGCCTGTTGCCCTTTTTGCCAGATATTGACTCGCGGGGTCAGGAATCATTCAGTCTGGAACAATTGCGCAGGACTGTTACCGAACTCCCCCATCTGCAACAATCAGAATGGCTCAAGGGGTTATCCGGGTTTATTGCCAGTGAGGATTTCTATCAACTCGTCAAAAATATCAGTGCTGCCCGGGATATTCGCCATTGCTTCTTCAGGCTCCGGCAACAAGCCGGGGAAGCCTGCATCGTCCGCAGTTCCGGCGTCGATGAAGACCGCTTCGGCAACGCCCAGGCCGGTCGCTATGATTCCCGGGTTCATGGTGGCGGCGATATCCTGAAAACCTGCCTGCAAGTCCTGTCCTCCGCCTACCGACCTGAAGTCTGTCCAAACGGACAGGTAAAACCCATGGCGCTGGTCCTGCAGGAGTGTATTCATTGTCAGCTGGGGGGTGTAGTGATCAGCCACTCAACGTTACAGGACGATACCATTCAGGTGGAATTTGCACCAGGTCAACCCCGGGGGGCGGTCTCCGGAAATACAGGTATCCAACCCCATCGCTATACGATCAGGCGCAGTCATGACGAAAACAGTCAACCGGATCGGCAATTTACCGCTGGAGACGTTACCACTCAGTTTGTTCTGGAAAAAATCACCGGTGAAGAGACCGGCGAAGCAGGTTATATCGAACAAAGCACGACGGCATCCCCGGATGCAAAAGACATCATGCTCTCTGACGAGATATTGCAAAAACTGCAGCAATACACAGAACAGCTGGAAGATATGTTCTGTTGCCCGGTCGATATTGAGTTCGGCGTGGATGGCGATCAGCAACTCTACGTGTTCCAGTGCCGACCAGTGACCCAGCTGCCGGGCAGTACCCGTTTCTCTGCACCTGTGCCAACCCTGCCACTGGCTGAAGGAATCATGGTCAGTGAAGGTTGCTGCAGTGGTGTAGCCATGGCGGTCACCGAACCGGTCAAGGCAGAACAGATTCCGCCCGGAACCCTTCTGTTTGCCAATCACGCCAGTGACTGGATGCTGGCACCCGATATTTTAAAACGTCTGGGCGGCTGCGTGTTCAACCAGGGGGGAACCAACGATCATGTTGCCATCACCCTGCGCCAGGCGGGTATACCCTGTCTGTTGGCTGGTTCTCAGTATCCTGAGGCATTAAGACAGAGCAGCGGACAACAGGTAACACTGGTGGCAGGGAGTTTTGCCGACAGCCCCGGAGCCTGTTTGCTAAACGGCGACCAGTCTGCCTTCTGGCAGGCCCATAGCACCAGTTCCAGACAGGATATCATCAGCTCACCCGCAACCGGTGCTGCTGAGCCACCGAACTTCAACCGAGTCGACGAAGGTTTTGACTGGCTGAATCGCCAAAATACCCGGTTGCTGGACTATTTTCACCCTGACCGGTTAGCAGGCTTCTGCCTTGGCCCGGGGCGAAGTAAGGCCGTCAGCATGTCAGCAAACCGATCGAAACTATTAAAACAGCTTGGCATCGAGATTCAGCAGCTACAAGAGGATTTACAACGGTTTGTATCCGGTTATCAGAACTTTTTAACGCTGGCCACAGCGTCTGAATCGAATGCAATAGCAGCCGAAGTCCAACCCTTTACCGAGGAACTCTCATCCCTTGAAACACAAAGCAATTGCCTGAAAGATGCCATTGCTAACCTGCGCTCAAAAGTGGTCATACCGCTGACCAGCGACCAGGAAGTACCGGACCAGTCTGCGAATTTCAGACAGTGGCTGAGAGATTGCCAGGCCTTGCTGGATAAATTGCAAAAACTGAACCAGCCAGAAGAAGTGCGCGATATCCGCTCTGCCCACGACCTGATTTACTGGCTTCATCAGCGATTTGTTAGCGCTCTCGCCCCGGTGGCAGCAGCATCAGGGCAGGGACAAATCACCAAAATCACAGAAAATAGAACACTGATTGACATACTCCCCCAAGGAGTTCCCGGACTATTAAACGACAATTGCCTTTTTGTACTGAGAAGACTTGGCATAGTAAAGCTACGCATGCTTAATATGGTGGATGCCGCTTTTATTAATGCAACCCTCGGAGTGCACATCTGCACCATAGCAATGCTGGAACAGGCCGAGGGAGGTAAGGGCCGTACACTTCGGCTCGACATCTCTGATCGTTTTTCCCAAGACGAGGAAAAAAAACACCTACAGGGCAAATTGAAACGTTTCTGGCTTTTGGTCCAGACACTACGTTGTGCATCAATTGATAAAAGTTCACGACCAATGGCGATCAGTTTCAATCAAAACGCGGGGAAAATGATCATAGAATACACCCAGGTTGATACCACCTTAGCGTTACAGAATGGCTTTGTGAAATTGATCACTGTCCTGAGAGGACTGCCCTCGATGGATATATCAATCAACAATTTTAATCGCGGAAATAATACCGATAAGTGGTATTTTGAAACACTGGTTAAAAAGTGCCAAAACGGGTTGAACGACGACCTGAATAGCTGGATATTCAAACATTGCCTGGTATTGGATGTCATCAAAAGCCGTCATATACCCTCATACTACTATGACTTTGCGTTCCTTGATTTTCTGGACGGCGAATACAGGTTCTTCCATGAAATGGTCCAACAAGTTGATGATTTTCTTAACACAACTCAAGGCCCGGATAGAAGTTCAAATCTTCGTCAAATCCTGACCGCTGCTACCGGACACCTTCAGCCGAATTATGCTGCAAGAATAACAAAAGAACTGCTAGCTCACATGGCCATTGAAACCCACTCTCCAAAGATTTTTATTTTACTCCTGCGTGAGAACTTTGATATAGATCACGACAGGAATCTGGTGCTTTTCCTGGTGCAACAAAACCCAAATGTATTCAGATATATCTCCGACGAATTCAAGGATGATATTGAAATAGCCAAATCTGCAATAGGACAGCAAGGGCTGTCATTAAAATATGCCAGCGCTCGTTTCAAAAAGGATAGAGTGCTGGTAATGCTTGCCATTAAAAGTGATGGCTGTGCACTAAAGTATGCCGGTACGGATCTCAAAAATGACCCTGATGTGGTTATGGCGGCTACCAGAAGGCATTTTGATGCCTTTCACTATGCCGGGCAGACAGTAAAAAACAATAAAACCCTCTTGAGAATACTCATTGAAGAAAACCCTAAGGTCATGGACTTTGCTCCTGAGTCCCTTAAAAACGACAAGGACTTTGTTCTGCCACTGCTCTCAAGGGATGTCCGCATTTACGAATACCTTGGCGAGGAACTGAAATCTGATCCGGATATTCAGGCTGCAGCCCGGAACCAGGACGCTTGATTCAGGCAATAGAGCAATAGGCACAACTTATGAGGCTGGCTGTGCCTATTCCAGCCAGCCTTGTTGCGTCTTCGCTTCATTCCTTATACGGCAAAACACTAACATCACGATCAGGAACAACCTTCACGGGCACCCGCATTTCCTGCAGCTTTACCTTACCTTTCTTGTCATATCCCCTGAAACGTTTCTCATTAACCACCGCAAATCCTCTTTTCTCAAGCGCTCTTTTTGCCTTACGTGATTTCAGGGTTTCCTGGGTTAATGTGCCGAGGCTCATGAGTATCCCTTTGGATTGCAGTCGTTGCACCTCCTGAACGATGGCCTCTTGTGTTTCAGTGCTCAGTAATCTGAAGCCATGGCGACACTGCGTCTTTTCCAGACGGGTCATTCTTTCAGGCACCCTGACTTGTCTGAGATCATGAAAACTGTTGTGGATGCCACGGGTAATCCCCTTTTTCTGGTCAGTCTTGCACTCTGTATGGTCAGGGCTGGAACAGGTGTTAATGCCTGCACGGCTGGCAATATAGCGCCGGACGTTATCATCCAGGTATTTTTCCATGTTCTGCAGAGGCAGGGGCGTGTGTTCAAATTTATCGGTGATAGCGGTCCTGTCAGGCTGGAGCTGGAAAGTTTGAACATAGGGAACCGTCCGCAGGTCTTTGCTGTCACTGCCAGTGACTTGTAGCAGATCAGCAGCACCGTGCATGGCGGCTTCCAGTTGCTGTTGCAAGTCCGGTTTCAGGGCAGGACCATGGGTGAAATTCCGGGTCAGTTGCGACGGCAGATCCAGACGCGATGGGTCAAACTGTCTGGGCTTTTGTCGGTCTTTGAAGAGTCCCGGGAACGAGGCATCAACCCCGCTGAATCGGATAAAGTCCATGCGGTCGGCAAAGCGCAATACATGCAGATAACCGCGAACCTGTGTGGACAGATTCTGGTCGCTCTTACCCTGTAGGTCGTCTTCCTTGCGGGCCAGTGCTTCGGCAATATCATTCAGCTGATGTTGTGGGTACTGCCCCTTCAGATCCCGCTTGAAATAGGAAGCCGCCCTGTCTTCTTCATCCTCTTTGGGGACATCTTCTGCAGCGGCATCATGATAGATGATCGCCAACGACAACAGGTTCTTTTCAGATTCAGAGAAACGCATCAGATCGGATTTCTCCAGCAACTCGATGTACCACAACAGATTGTTCCGGGCCCGCAATACATGACTGCAGTTGTGATCAGGCTTCCATACCCCGGGCAATGTGTCACTGCCAAGGCATTGGATGACTCGCTCAGGACCGGGGCGACGGTAATAATGCTGCAGTATTTTCAAAATAGTCTCTTCGTTATCCCTGGCATTGGGCAAAACCGGTGGAACGCTGAAGGCGTCAACGAGAAATTGCAACTCCTCTGGTTGCGTCAGGGAGGCAGGTTGGGCAGATCGACAGTCGCTGAGGCCGAGGGACTTTTGCAGTTCGACTATTTGTTGTTGCTCTGCTTTGACTTTTTCTGGCCATTGCTGGTAAAAGGGCTGTTTATCTCGGCATTTCCAGAGTGCTTTAATCCAGATGATATAGTCATCTGCACTCAGCTTTCCCAAGGATTCTTTGATGCCTTTAGGGCCGGTGTCAGCTATTTCTTTTCTCACGGCGCTTAATGTTTGCTCATTGGGCTTGCCAAAATGAAACAGTGCTAACAAATAATTCCTAAGTTGGTTAAAGGGATGATGTCCCTCAAAAGGTCGTTGAAGGACAAGGTAAAACGCTTCCTGCAGTTGTGCTGAACTGAGTCTCAGACAACGCTGATGAAACTCCAGCATCACAGCCGGATCATTGCAAGATGGGTGGCAAAGTATCATAGACCGTAAATCAATACCCTTGTAGGATAATCCCAATGCCTTCAGATGGCGGCAAAGTCTTATTGAATAAAAATCCTGTAGAATGTTGTTGGCGGTTTTCTCATTAACAGACACTCCGCATTTGGCCAGATCAGTGGCTAATTGGACAAAAATAGCTTCCTGTTTAGCTGTCCAGCTCATACACTGGTCTTCGTCAGCTGCTGTCTCTCTGTGAAGATGGTCGTAAAGACATAATTCGCCTGCTGATTCGATCAATACATCAAATAGTGTTTGGTATTCTCCTTCGTAAAATACTTTCTTTTGTACAGGGAAACCCTGGTCTATTAATTTCCGTAAGCGTTGATGAGTGGAGGAATCCGGGTTCGTTACCAGTTTCATAATGTCCTCAACCTGAACCGGATGCCGCTGTGTTGGCAGATACTGTTGATTCAGAATTTCTGCTTTTAACGGCAATGGCAGAAGATTCAATAACATCATCAAGATCTCTTCAGAAATGTTATGGGATATCGCAAAATTTCTGAGCCTGGCTTCATTAAGCGTTAACAGATGATCACTGGGGAGTTCATCCTCAAAATAAACCTCTGCAGAACCGCCTTGCCTGGAAAACACCAGCCAGGGCAATGGGTCTATGCCTAAAGCCTCCTCTAATTGGTGTTTATCCTGCAAATGATCGGTAATACTTTTGGCAATGTTCTCTTTGATCGTGAAAAAACACTTGATGTGTGATTTTGTATAGCCGGTGGTTAGCCATTCTGCAGGGTTTCTTAACTTTTCATTATCTTTTTCCCTGAATTCGGGCGCTTTGAATGTGCCGTTCGGTCGCAGTTCACCTGACGTAGACTTCCTGTATACACTACAGAGCCGGTCAGCTTGTTCGAGCTTTTTCAATCTCAGTGAACTGTGGTCAGGGAGGCATTTAGTAGAAAGTTCATCCGGCTTTAAACCCCTGAACTGTAAATGAGCTGTAACAGCATGATTTTTATAAGCAGCGAGCGTATCGGGTTTTAGAATGCCAACTGTGACATCTTTCGTTGGGGGTAATAAAGAAGGCACATCTTCGATAATCAGGTTGACAGGTCTTGGTGCTTTTGGATGCTCGTCGTTATGGTCATGATAAATCGACTCTTTTTCGAATCTTGTATAACATGATTCCGAGTCGCACGCCCGAATCTGTCGAGCCCCCAAAGTGCCGACCTTCAGGGCTGCGTGCAATTCCTGTCTTAGCTGCTCTCTGCTACCCGGGGACAGGCAGTGTGCAGTGTTTGAATTTTTGCCAGATTGCGCCGAACAACTCTCAGGGTTCGTAAACGATGCTGTCGAGAGTGAATTTCCTGTTTCTGGTAATGAATCCATATCAATAACCCCTGGAGTAATTGCAAAATCATTGTGATGTCCGGATTAGAATTACCCCACTCGTATTGCCGCCCTGATGTTCCTGAAGCAAGGAAGCGTTAAACATAGAGATAAACCCGACGTCATTCCTGAGCCGCTGGTGAGTCACTGCTGACGATGAATACCTGACTTCATCGGGATGATGGTGTTGGTATTAAGGTTCTTTTAAAAACGGCACTATAGTTTCTGACTTTTTTACATCAAAAAAGTTCCTGCAGCTTAAACCCGGACTGACGATTAGTTGAAACTTTTTTCAAAAACACCGGTCAGATGTGAGAAGAATTATAGAGATCACAGTCATGGAAAAGGCTCAACCAACAACACCAGGCTTAACTTCACTGAAACCTGCCCGTAAGCCAGACTGCAACAGAGCATCTGCATTCGCTCGTTCT
Organism: Endozoicomonas sp. ALC020; assembly: GCF_049275935.1. Taxonomy (NCBI): domain Bacteria; kingdom Pseudomonadati; phylum Pseudomonadota; class Gammaproteobacteria; order Oceanospirillales; family Endozoicomonadaceae; genus Endozoicomonas; species Endozoicomonas sp. ALC020. Next base: position 5,260,011 of record NZ_CP184830.1, on the reverse strand, counting down.
GTTATTTCTGCCAGGCAAGACTCTACTCCTGACATGGGGCACAGGACGGTTAATTCAGACAAAACGCTTCTCTCTTGTCCTCAACTACCTGCTCGTAATATCAAACTTCCGAATACGGATAACCACAGACCTGCCAGCCATGACTTGCAGCTTGCCATCTTGTCAGTCACCGATGACAGGCAAACCCGGGCCTTTATGGGCGGCAAGGGACTGTTTCTGCAGCGTATGCAGCAGGCCAGTATCCCGGTTCCACCCTTTACTGTGGTTGACACAACCCTGGTCGCCAGGCTGGAGCAACAGCCTTTCCCCGCAAAATGCCTGTTGCACTTTTTGCCAGATATTGACACCCGGAGCCAGAAATCTTTCAGCCTGGAACAATTGCGCACAATCATCAGCGAACTCCCCCATCCGCAACAATCAGAATGGCTGAAGGGGTTATCCGGATTTATTGCCAGTGAGGACTTCTATCAACAGGTCAAATATGTCAGTGCTGCCGAGGATATTCGTCATCGCTACTTCATGCTTCAGCAACAAGCCAGCGAAGCCTGCATCGTTCGCAGTTCCGGTGTCGATGAAGACCGCTTCGGCAACGCCCAGGCCGGTCGCTATGATTCCCGGGTTCATGGTGGCGGCGATATCCTGAAAACCTGCCTGCAAGTCCTGTCCTCCGCCTACCGGCCTGAAGTCTGTCCAAACGGACAGGTAAAACCCATGGCGCTGGTCATGCAGGAGTGCATTCATTGCCAGCTGGGGGGCGTAGTGATCAGCCACTCAACCTTACAGGACGATACCATTCAGGTGGAATTTGCTCCGGGTCAACCCCGGGGGGCGGTCTCCGGACGTACAGGCATCTGCCCTCATCGCTTCAGGATCAGGCGCAATGATGACGAAAACAGTCAACCGGATCGGCAATTTACCGCTGGAGACGTTACCACACAGTTTGTTCTGGAAAAAATCACCGACGAAGAGACCGATGAAACGGGTTATATCGAACAGAGCACCACGGCAACCACCGATGCAAAAGACATCATGCTTTCTGACAAGATATTGCAAAAACTGCAGGAATACACAGAACAGCTGGAAGATATGTTCTGTTGCCCTGTGGATATTGAGTTCGGCGTGTCTATGTTAGGGCAATTGTACCTGTTCCAGTGTCGGCCAGTGACCCAGCTGCCGGGCAGTACCCGTTTCTCTGAACCAGCACCAGCCGTGTCGATGGCTGAAGGAATCATGGTCAGTGAAGGTTGCTGCAGTGGTTTGGCCCTGGCGGTCAACGAACCGGTCAACGCAGAACAGATCCCGTCCGGAACCCTTCTTTTTGCCAATCACGCCAGTGACTGGATGCTGGCACCCGATATTTTAAAACGTCTGGGCGGCTGTGTGTTCAAACAAGGGGGAACCAACGATCATGTTGCCATCACCCTGCGTCAGGCGGGTATACCCTGTCTGTTGGCTGGTTGTCAGTATTCTGAGGCATTAAGACAGAGCAGCGGACAACAGGTAACACTGGTGGCAGGCATTTTTGCCGGCAGCCCCGGAGCCTGTTTGCTGACCGGCGACCAGTCTGCCTTCTGGCAGGCCAATAGCACCAGTTCCGGTCAGGATATCGTCAGCTTACCCGCAAGCAGTCCTTTAGAACCACCCGAGTTCACCAGAGTCGATGAAGGTTTTGGCTGGCTGAATCGCCAGAATGACCGGTTGCTGGACTACTTTCGCGCTGACCGGTTACTAAGCCATTGCCTTGGACCAGGACGAAGCAAGGCAATCAGCATGTCAGCAAACCGATCGGATCTGTTATCACAACTTGGCAGGGAGATTCATCTTCTGCAGGGCGATCTGCAACAATTTTTATCCGGTTATCGGCGTTATTTAGATCTGGCCGTCGGGTCTGAAGCGGTTGCTATACCCTCCAAAATCCAGCCCTTTACCGATGAACTCCCGTACCTTGAAACACAATTGATAGACCTGGAGGATGCCATTGATGACCTTTACACAGAAGTGGTCACGCCGCTGGCTGGCAATGAAGAATTGCCCTCCCGGCGGACGGATTTCGGACAATGGCTGAGAGATTGCCAGACCTTGTTGGATACATTGCAAAAACTGAACCAGCCCAGTTATGAATGCGAAATCTGTACTGTCCACGACCTGATCTACTGGCTTCATCAGCAATTTGTCAACGCTCTCGCGCCGGTGGCTGGCGCATCCGGCCAGGGAAAAATTACCGAAGTTGAAGAAGACAAAACGCTGGTTGAGATACTCCCCCGGGGAGTTTCCGGACTATTAGACGACAATTGCATCTCGGTACTGGGCAAGCCTAGTTTATTTGAACTAAGCGTGCTGAATATGGTGGATGCCGCCTTTGTTAATGCAACTCTGGGAGTGCACATCTGTACCATAACCATGCTGGAACAGGCCGAGGGAGGCAAGGGCCGAACACTCCGCCTCAACATCTCAGATGATTTTTCCCAAGACAAGAAAAACGAGCACTTACAGGGTAAATTGAAGCGTTTCTGGTTTTTGGTCCAGACACTGCGTTGCGCATCATTAGATAAAAGTTCACGGCCAATGGCGATCAGCTTCAATCAAAGCGCGGGAAAAATGACCATAGAGTATACCCGGTTTGATTCCACACCAGCATTACAGAAGGCCTTTGTGGAATTGGTGAACATTCTGTCCGGGCTCACCTCCATGGATATATCAATCAACCAATTTAATTTCAGTAAAAATAACGACAAATGGTATTTTGAAACGCTGGTTAAAAGGTGTCAAAACGGGCTGGACGAACCTTTAAATAACTGGACGTTCAAACATTGCCTGGTATTGGATGCAATCAATGACAGGGAGGCAGATTATTGGAATCATGAATATACTTTCCTCGATTATCTGGATAGCGAATACAAGCTGTTTTTTGATATGGCCAGTAAAGCTTGTCATTTTATTGAGGCAACTGAAGATCCGAATAGAAATTCAGAACTTCGCCAAATATTTAATGCTGATACCAAAGACCTTGAGCCGAATGATGCTGCAAGAATAATAAAAGAACTGCTATGTAGCATGGCCATTGCAAGCGAGTGGCAAGGGCGAGAAGCCTGCATTGAACTGCTGCGAGAGGACTTTGATTTAGATGATAACAGGGATCTGGTGCTTTCGCTGGTTCAGCAAAGCCCGGAAATATTCGGTTTGATCGCCGACCTGTTTAAAGATGATACTGACATAGCGAAATCTGCCATAGAACAGCAAGGAGATTTGTTAGCATATGCCAGCGAACGTCTCAGAAATGACAAGTCGCTGGTAAAGCTTGCCGTCAATAATTATGCGGATGCACTCAAATATGCCAGCACAGATCTCAGAAATGACCCGCAAGTGGTTTTGTTGGCTACCAGAAGCTATTTTCCTGCCTTTTACTATGCCGGACAGACAGCAAAAAACAATAAAGTCCTGTTGAGGACAATCATTGAGGAAAATCCTTTAGCCATGTTCTATGTCGCTGATTCCCTTAAAAATGACAAGGATTTTGTCCTGCCTCTGCTCTTACGAGTTCCCCAAATCTACGAATACCTTAGCGACAAACTGAAATCTGATCCGGATATTCAGTCTGCAGCTGAAAGGATGTAGTGGAATGGGTGACCATTCTGTCAGGTCTGACCTCCGTAAGTTTCTTGACATCCTCCCCGCCGTGAAGAGGGTGTTGCAAAACTTCAACAGCTCATTCTCACGCTCTGTAGTCGTCATTCCCGCGAAGGCGGGAATCCAGCGCCAACGGTGGATCTCTGTCTTCTCGGGGATGACAAGGCCAGGGGGACACCGGGCAGTACGGTTCTGGTGGAGAGTCAGTGTGGATTCCCGCCTTCGCGGGAATGACGAGAATGACGTTATTCCGGACAGCCTTATTGCTTGTTCGCTTCATTACGATCAGGCGGAACCTTCACAGGCACCAGCATTTCCTGCAGGTGTACTTTACCTTTCTCGTCATATCCCCTGAAGCGTTTCTCATTAACCACCGCAAATCCTCTTTGCTCAAGCGATCTTTTCGCCAGGGGTGATTTCAGGGTTTCCTGGGTTAATGTGCCGAGGCTCATGAGTATCCCTTCGGATTGCAGTCGTTGCACCTCCTGAACGATGGCCTCTTGTGTTTCAGTACTCAGTAATCTGAAACCGTGGCGACATTGCATTTTTTCCAGACGGGTCATTCTTTCAGGCACTCTGACTTGTCTGAGATCATGGAAACTGTTGTGGATGCCACGGGTAATCCCCTTTTGCTGGTCCGTTTTGCACTCTGTATGGTCAGGGCTGGAACAGGTGTTAATGCCTGCACAGCTGGCAATATAGCGCCGGACGTTATCATCCAGGTATTTTTCCATGTTCTGCAGAGGCAGGGGCGTCTGTTCAAATTTATCGGTGATAGCGGTCCTGTCAGGCTGGAGCCGAAAAGTTTGAACATAAGAAAGCGTCCGGAGGTCTTCATGATCACTGCCAGTGACCTGTAGCAGATCAGCAGCACCGTGCATGGCGGCTTCCAGTTGCTGTTGCAAGTCCGGTTTCAGGGCAGGATCAAGGCTGAAATTCCGGGTCAGTTGCGACGGCAGATCCAGGCGCGATGGGTCAAACTGCCCGAACTTCTGTCGTCCTGTCAAGAACCCCGGGAACGAGGCATCAACCCCGGTGAATCGGATAAAGTCCATGCGGTCAGCAAAGCGCAGTACATGCAGATAACCGCGAACCCGTGTGGAAATATTCTGGTCACTCTTACCCTCTACGTCATCTTCCTTGCGGGCCAGTGCTTCGGCAATATCATCCAGCTGATGCTGTGGGTACTGCCCCTTCAGATCCCGCTTGAAATAGCTGGCCGCCCTTTCTTCTTCATCCTCTTTGGGGACATTTTCTGCAGCGGCATCATGATAGATGATTGCCAATGACAACAGGTTCTTTTCAGGTTCAGAGAAATGCATCAGATCGAATTTCTCCAGCAACTCGATATACCACATCAGATTGTTCCGGGCCCGCAATACATGACTGCAGTTGTGATCAGGCTTCCATACCCCGGGCAATGTGTCACTGCCAAGGCATTGGATGACTCGCTCCGGTCCGGGACGTCGGTAATAATGCTGCAGTATTTTCAGAATGGTCTCCTCGTTATCCCTGGCATTGGGCAAAACCGGTGGTACGCCGAAGGCGTCGACGAGAAATTGCAACGCCTCTGGTTGTGTCAGGGAGGCGGATTGGACAGATCGACAGTCGGTGAGGCCGAGGGACTTTTGCAGTTTGACTATTTGTTGCTGCTCTGTTTTGACTTTTTCTGGCCATTGCCGGTAAAAGGACTCTTGATCTCGCCGCTCCCAGAGTGCTTTAACCCAGTGGATATAATCATCTGTGCTTAGCGTTCCCAGGGATTTTTTAATGCCGTTAGCGCTGGTGTCTGCTATTTTTTTTCTGATGGCGCTTAATGTTTGCTCATTGGGCTTGCCAAAATGAAACAACGCTAGTAAATATTTCTTAAGTTGTTTACAGGGATGATGTCCCTCAAAAGGTCTTCGAAGGACAAGGTGAAACGCTTCCTGCAGTTGTGCTGAGCTGAGTCTCTGGCAACGTTGATGAAACTCCAGCATCACAGCCGGATCGGTGATAGAGTCGTGATCAATCATTAAAGACCATAAGTCTGTACCCTGGTAGGATACTCCCAATGCCTTCAAGTGGCAGAAAAGTCTTTTTGAATAAAATTCCTCTAAAAGCCTATTGGCGGTTTTCTCAGTAACAGGCACTCCGCATCTGGCCAGATCAGTGGATAATTGGATAAGGATATCTTCCTGATAATCTGCCCAGCTCAGGCACTGGAATTCGTCATTACCCGTCATTCTGTAAAGCTTATCGTTCCGCCAAGATACGGTTGCTGACTTGATCAATAAATCAAATATTGTTTGGTATTGTCCCTGGTAAAGTACTTTTTTTTGAACAGGGAAACCCTGGTCTATCAACTCCCGTAAGCGTTCACGAGTGAAGCAATCCGGATTCGTTACCAGTTTTATAATGTCCTGAGTTCGAAACTGCACCGTTGGCAGATGCTGTTGATTCAGGATTTCTGCTTTTAACGGCATTGGCAGAAGATTCAATAACCTCTTCAGGATCTCTTCAGAAATGTTATGGGAGATCGCAAAATTACCAAGCCTGGTTTCATTAAGCGTTAACAGCTGATCACGGTGGAGTTCATCCTCAAAATAAACTTCTGCAGAACCGCCTTGCCGGGAATAAGCCAGCCAGGGCAATGGGTCAATGCCAAAAGCCTCTTCTAATTGGTGTTTATCCTGCAAATGATCGGTAATACCTTTGGCAATGTTCTCTTTTACAGTCAGAAAACACTTGATTTGTGATTTTGTATACCCGGTGGTGAGCCATTCTGCAGGGCGTCTTAACTTTTCATTATCTTTTTCCCTGAATTCGGGCGGTTTGAATGTGCCGTTCGGCCGCAGTTCACCTGACGTAGATTCCCTATAGACACTACAGAGCCGGTCAGCTTGCTCGAGCTTTTTCAATCGCAGTGAACTGTGGTCAGGTAGGCATTTAGTAGACAGTTCATCTGGTTTTAACGTATTTTCCTCTAAAGAAAATGTGCCGGCATGATCTTTATAAGCAGCGAGCGTATCGGGTTTTAGAATGCCGACTATGACATCGTTTGGTCTTACTAACATCGAGGGCACGTCTTCGATAATCAGGTTGACAGGTCTTGGTGCTTTAGGAAGCTCGTCGTTATGGTCAAGATAAACCGACTCTCTTTCGAATCTTGTAAAACATGATTCCGAGTCGCACACCTCAATCTGTCGAGCACCGAAAGTGCCTGCCTTCAGAGCTGCCCGCAATTCCTGTCTTAGCTGCTCTTTACTACCCGGGGACAGGCAATGTGCAGTGTTTGAATTTTTGCCAGATTGCGCCGAACAACTCTCAGGGTTCGTAAACGATACTGTCGAGAGTGAATTTCCTGTTTTTGGTAATGAATCCATATCAATAATCCTTAGAGTCATTGGAAAGCCATTGTGATGTCCGGATTAGAATTACCTCACTCGTATTGCCGCCAGGAGCCTGACGATAAAATAACTGCCTTCATCGGGATGATGGTGTTGACATTAAGGTTCATTTAAAACCGGTATTGATGCTTTCTGACTTTTTTATATCCAAAAAGTTCCTGCCGCCTGGATCCGGACTGACGGGTAGTTGAAACTTTTTTCAAAAGCACCGGTCAAAGGTAAGAGGGATTAAGGAGATCACAGTCATGGAAAAGACTCAACCAACAACGACGGGCTTTACTTTGCCCGAATCTGCCAGTGAAGCAGACCGCTGCATCGGACGGGCATTCGCTCATTCTGTTATTTCTGCCGGGCAAGACTCCCCTCCTTGCGTGGGGCACATGACGGATGATTCAGATAAAACCGTTCTCTCTTATCCTCAACTACCTGATCGTGATATCAAACTTCCGAATACGGATATCTGCGGGTCTGCCAGCCATAACTTGCAACCTGCCACCTTGCCAGCCACCGATGACAGGCAATCCCGGGGCTTCGTGGGCGGCAAGGGCCTGTTTCTGCACCGTATGCAGCAGGCCGGGATCCCGGTTCCACCCTTCACGGTGGTTGACACAACCCTGATCGCCAGGCTGGAGCAACAGTCTTTTCCCGCAATATGCCTGTTGCCTTTTTTGCCAGATATTGGCACGCGGGGTCAGGCATCATTCAGCCTGGAACAATTGCGCACGATCGTTACCGAACTACCGCATCAGCAACAATCAAAATGGCTCAAGGGGTTATCCGAATTTATTGCCAGTGAGGATTTCTATCAACAGGTAGAAAATATCAGTGCTGCCCGAGATATTCGTCATCGCTACTTCATGCTTCGGCAACAAGCCAGCGAAGCCTGCATCGTTCGCAGTTCCGGCGTCGATGAAGACTGCTTCGGCAATGCCCAGGCCGGTCGCTATGATTCCCGGGTTCATGGCGGCGGCGATATCCTGAAAACCTGCCTGCAAGTCCTGTCGTCCGCCTACCGGCCTGAAGTCTGTCCAAATGGACAGGTAAAGCCCATGGCGCTGGTCCTGCAGCAGTGCATTCATTGCCAGCTAGGGGGCGTAGTGATCAGCCACTCAACACTACAGGACAATGCCATTCAGGTGGAATATGCTCTGGGTCAGCCGCGGGGGGCGGTCTCCGGAACAACAGGAATTCGCCCCCATCGCTATACAATCAGGCGCAGTGACGATAAAAACAGTCAACCAAATCGGCAATTTACCCCGGGTGATATTACGACACAGTTTGTCCTGGAAAAAATCACCGATGAAGAGACCGGTGAAGCGGGTTATATCGAACGGAGCAACACGGCAACTACTGATGCAAAAGACATCATGCTCTCTGACGAGATATTGCAAGAACTGCAGAAAAACATAGAAAAGCTGGAAGATATGTTCTGTTGCCCGGTCGATGCTGAGTTCGGCGTGGATGGCGATCTGCAACTCCACGTGTTCCAAAGTCGACCAGTGACCGAGCTGCCGGGCAGTACCCGTTTCTCTGCACCTGCGCCAACCCTGCCACTGGCTAAAGGAACCATGGTCAGTGAAGGTTGTTGCAGTGGTGTCGCCCTGATGGTCACCGAACCGGTCAATGCGGAACAGATTCCACCCGGTGCCATTCTGTTTGCCAATCACGCCAGTGACTGGATGCTGGCACCTGATATTTTAAAACGTCTGGGCGGCTGCGTGTTCAAACAGGGAGGAACCAATGATCATGTTGCCATCACCTTGCGACAGGCAGGTGTAAGCTGTCTGTTGGCTGGTTCTCAGTATTCTGAAGCATTAAGACAGAGCAGCGGACAACAGGTAACACTGGTGGCTGGCAGTTTTGTCGGCAGCCCCGGAGCCTGTTTGCTGTCAGGCGACCAGTCTGCCTATTGGCAGGCCAGGAGCACCACTTCCGGTCAGGATATCATCAGCTCAGCCGCAACCAGTCCTGCGGAACCACCCGACTTTACCCGTGTCGACGACGGTTTTGCCTGGCTGAATCGCCAGAATCACCGGTTGCTTGACTATTTTCACCCTGACCGTATAACAAGTCGCTGCCTTGGCCCGGGCCGAAGTAAGGCAGTCAGCATGTCAGCAAACCGATCGAAACTATTACAACAACTTGACCTTGAGATTCAGCAACTACAGAAGGATTTAGACCTGTTTGTCTCTGGTTATCAGCACTTTTTAGGTCTGGCCACAGCATCTGAATCAAATACTGCACCATCCAAAGTCAAACCCTTTACCGAGGTAACCCATCTCCTTGAAAAACACTGCAAAAGCCTGAAAGATGCCATTGATAAACTGCGCTTAAAGGTGGTCTTGCCGCTAACCACCGAGCTGGAATTACCCGACCAACCTGCGAATTTCAGACAGTGGCTAAGCGATTGCCAGACCTTGCAGGATAGATTGCAAAAACTGACCCGGCCCGAATTTATACTCAATATTAGTTCTGCCCACGACCTGGTTTACTGGCTTCATCAGCGATTCGTTGATGCACTCGCCCCGGTGGCAGAAGCATCAGGGCAGGGACAAATCACCAAAATTACAGACGCCAGAGTGCTGATTAATATACTCCCTCAGGGCGCTTTGGGACTATTAAACGACAAGTGCATGTCGGTAGCGAGCAAACTTCCCATAACAAGGCTACGCATGCTTAATATGGTGGATGCCGCTTTTGTCAGTGCGAAACTCGGAGTGCACGTCTGCACCATAAGCATGCTGGAAGAGGCCGAGGGAGGCAGGGGCCGTACACTCCGCCTCGACATCTCTGATAATTTTTCTGAAAACGGGTTCAACACACACTTACAGGGTAAATTGAAGCGTTTCTGGTTTTTGGTACAGACACTCCGCTGCGCATCGATTGATAGTCATTCACTGCCAATGGCAATCAGTTTCAATAAAAATGCATGGAAAATGACCATAGAATACACTCAGGTTGATTCAAAAAAAACATTACAAGATAGTTTTGTGAAATTAGTGACTGTTCTGAGCGGACTGACCGACCTGGATATGTCAATCAACAAATTTAATCGTGGTGAAAATCTTGACGAATGGAATTTTGAAACGCTGGTTAAAAAGTCTCAAATCGGGCTGAGCGACTCTGTAAATAACTGGATATTCAAACATTGCCTGGTAGTGGATGTATTCGAAAGCCGTGACGTGCGTCGATGTTACAAAAACTATGCGTTCGTTGATTATCTGGACGACGAATGCAAGTTGTTACATGAAGTGGCCAAAAAAACTCATGAAACTCTTGAGGCATTTCGGGCCTGGTACAGAAGTTCAGAACTTCGCCAAATGTTAGCCGATGCCAGCAAACAGCTCAAACCCGATGATGCGGCAAGAATAACAAAGGAACTGCTGACCCACATGGTCATTGAAGACTTCCACCCGGAGCTTACTTTTACACTCTTGCGTGAGGACTTTAATTTAGATCACGATAAGGATCTGGTGCTTTTCCTGATAGAACAAAACCCGATGTTATTCCGTTTTGTCTCCGACGCATTCAGGGATGATTTCGATATAGCCAATTCTGCAATAAGATCGCGAGGGCGGTTATTAGAATATGCCAGCGATCGTTTCAAAAAGGATAAATCTCTGGTAATGCATGCCATTAGTGATCCTGGCGGTATTTCTCTTGAGTATGCCAGTACCGATCTCAAGAATGACCCTGAAGTGGTTATGGCAGCTACCCGATATAATTATCATTCCTTTCAATATGCCGGGCAGACAGTAAAAAACAACGAATCCCTCTTGAGAGTCCTCATTGCAGAAAACCCTTTGGTCTTGATCTATGCAACTGAGTCCCTTAAAAATGACAAGGACTTTGTCCTGCCAGTGCTCTCAGGAAATACCCACATTTACGAAAATGTCCACATTTACAAATATCTCAGTGACAGACTGAAATCGGATCCGGATATTATGGCCGCAGCCGGACACCCGATTAAAGTTGAACCTGAAACCGCGAGTTCAGATCAGCCTGAAAAGCCGAAAGATAAAAAGCGTTCGTGTGTCATCCTGTGACTCTGATTTTCACCTTCTGAGTGCGCTTTTGTGAACTGATGTGGTGCAGACAAAGAGGCCCGATACCGGAATAAAGTAAGGCTCTCATTTCAAGGAGAGAAATCAAGGAGATTAAAGCTATGGAGAGCATTCAACCAACAAGATCAGGCCCGACTGAGGACAAATCCGCCAGGTTGTCGGCTGGTCAGGCAGCGTACGCACTCACCCGTTCTATCACTCCTAACGATCATGAGAGCCCTCCTCACAAGAAGCTGCGGTCAATGAAGGTTGATCCAGGTGAAGCTTTCCCGTCTTTTACTCCGCTATCCGCTCGTGATATCGAATGCCCGGATACGAAAAATAGCAAGCCTGCCTGCCATGACTTGCCACCTGGCATTTCTACTCTCATCACAGACGAGCAAATCCGATCCTCTTTTGGCGGCAAGGGACTGTTTCTGCACCGTATGCAGCAGGCCAGGATACCGGTTCCACCCTTCACTGTGGTTGACACAACCCTGATCGCCAGGGTCGAGCAACAGCCTTTCCCCACAAAATGCCTGTTGCCCTTTTTGCCAGATATTGACACGCGAAGTCAGGAATCATTCAGCCTGGAACAATTGCGCACGATCGTTACCGAACTATCGCATCAGCAACAATCAAAATGGCTCAAGGGGTTATCCGAATTTATTGCCAGTGAGGATTTCTATCAACAGGTAGAAAATATCAGTGCTGCCGAGGATATTCGTCATCGCTACTTTGTGCTTCAGCAACAAGCCAGCGAAGCCTGCATCGTCCGCAGTTCCGGCGTTGATGAAGACTGCTTCGGCAATGCCCAGGCCGGTCGCTATGATTCCCGGGTTCATGGTGGCGGCGATATCCTGAAAACCTGCCTGCAAGTCCTGTCCTCCGCCTACCGGCCTGAAGTCTGTCCAAACGGACAGGTAAAGCCCATGGCGCTGGTCCTGCAGCAGTGCATTCATTGCCTGCTGGGGGGCGTAGTGATCAGCCACTCAACACTACAGGACAATGCCATTCAGGTGGAATATGCTCTGGGTCAGCCGCGGGGGGCGGTCTCCGGAACAACAGGAATTCGCCCCCATCGCTATACAATCAGGCGCAGTGACGATAAAAACAGTCAACCAGATCGGCAATTCACCCCGGGTGATATTACGACACAGTTTGTCCTGGAAAAAATCACCGATGAAGAGACCGGTGAAGCGGGTTATATCGAACGGAGCAACACGGCAACCACCGATGCAAAAGAGATCATGCTCTCTGACGAGATATTGCAAGAACTGCAGAAAAACATAGAAAAGCTGGAAGATATGTTCTGTTGCCCGATTGATGCTGAGTTCGGCGTGGATGGCGATCTGCAACTCCACATGTTCCAGAGTCGACCAGTGACCGAGCTGCCGGGCAGTACCTGTTTCTCTGCACCTGCACCAACCCTGCCACTGGCTAAAGGAACCATGGTCAGTGAAGGTTGCTGCAGTGGTGTGGCCCTGGCGGTCACCGAACCGGTCAACGCAGAACAGATTCCGCCCGGAACCCTTCTGTTTGCCAATCACGCCAGTGACTGGATGCTGGCGCCTGATATTTTAAAACGTCTAGGTGGCTGCGTGTTCAAACAGGGAGGAACTAACGATCATGTTGCCATCACCCTGCGTCAGGCGGGTATACCCTGTCTGTTGGCTGGTTGTCAGTATTCTGAGGCATTAAGACAGAGCAGCGGACAACAGGTAACACTGGTAGCAGGCAGTTTTGCCGGCAGCCCCGGAGCCTGTTTGCTGTCAGGCGACCAGTCTGCCTATTGGCAGGCCAGGAGCACCACTTCCGGTCAGGATATCATCAGCTCAGCCGCAACCAGTCCTGCGGAACCACCCGACTTCACCCGTGTCGACGACGGTTTTGCCTGGCTGAACCGCCAGAATAACCGGTTGCTTGACTATTTCCACCCTGACCGTATAACAAGTCGCTGCCTTGGCCCGGGCCGAAGTAAGGCAGTCAGCATGTCAGCAAACCGATCGAAACTATTACAACAACTTGACCTTGAGATTCAGCAACTACAGAAGGATTTAGACCTGTTTGTCTCTGGTTATCAGCACTTTTTAGGTCTGGCCACAGCATCTGAATCGAATACTGCACCATCCAAAGTCAAATCCTTTACCCAGAAAATCCGACGCCTTAAAATACAATGCAAAAGCCTGAAAGATGCCATTGATGAACTGCGCTTAAAGGTGGTCTTGCCGCTGACCACCGAGCTGGAATTACCCGACCAGCCCGCGAATTTCAGACAGTGGCTAAGCGATTGCCAGACCTTGCAGGATAGATTGCAAAAACTGACCCGGCCCATATCTGTGCTCAATATTAGTTCTGCCCACGACCTGGTTTATTGGCTTCATCAGCAATTCGTTCTTGCACTCGACTCGGTGGCAGAAGCATCAGGGCAGGGACAAATCACCAAAATTTCATACACCGAAGTGCTGATTAATATACTCCCCCAGGGCGCCTGGGGACTATTAAACGACAATTGCATGTCGGTACTGAGCAAACTTGCCACATTAAGGCTACGGATACTTAATATGGTGGATGCCGCTTTTGTCAGTGCAACACTCGGAGTACACGTCTGCACTATATCCATGCTGGAACAGGCCGAGGGAGGCAAGGGCCGTACACTCCGCCTCGACATCTCTGATAAATTTTCCCAAGACGAGGAAAACACACACTTACAGGGTAAATTGAAGCGTTTCTGGTTTTTGATCCAGACACTGCGCTGCGCATCGATTGATAGTCATTCACTGCCAATGGCGGTCAGTTTCAATAAAAATGCATTGAAAATGACCATAGAATACACTCAGGTTGATTCAAAAAAAGCATTACAAGAGGGCTTTGTGAAATTAGTGACTGTTCTGAGCGGACTGACCGACCTGGATATGTCAATCAACAAATTTAATCGTGGTGAAAATCTTGACGAATGGAATTTTGAAACGCTGGTTAAAAAGTCTCAAATCGGGCTGAGCGACTCTGTAAATAACTGGACATTCAAACATTGCCTGGTAGTGGATGTATTCGAAAGCCGCAACAGGAATCGATGTCACAAAAACTATGCGTTCGTTGATTATCTGGACGACGAATACAAGTTGTTACATGAACTAGCCAAAAATACTCATGAAACTCTTGAGGCATTTCAGGGCTCGTGCAGAAGTTCAGAACTTCGCCAAATGTTAGCCGACGCCAGCAAACGACTCAAACCCGATGATGCGGCAAGAATAATAAAGGAACTGCTGACCCACATGGTCATTGAAGACTTCCACCCGGAGCTTACTTTTACACTCTTGCGTGAGGACTTTAATTTAGATCACGATAAGGATCTGGTGCTTTTCCTGATAGAACAAAACCCGATGTTATTCCGTTATGTCTCCGACGCATTCAGGGATGATTTCGAAATAGCCAAGTCTGCAATAGGATCGCGAGGGCGGTTATTAGAATATGCCAGCGATCGTCTCAAAAAGCATAAACCTCTGGTAATGCTTGCCATTAGTGATCCTGGCTGTGTTGCGCTTGAGTATGCCAGTACCGATCTCAAAAATACCCCTGATGTGGTTATGGCAGCTACCCGATATAGTTTTCATTCCATAAAATATGCCGGGCAGACAGTAAAAAACAACGAATCCCTCTTGAGAGTGCTCATTGCAGAAAACCCTATGGTCTTGATCTATGCAACTGAGTCCCTTAAAAATGACAAGGACTTTGTCCTGCCAGTGCTCTTGGGAAATACCCGCACTTACGAAAATGCCGACATTTACAAATATCTCAGTGACAGACTGAAATCGGATCCGGATATTATGGCTGCAGCCGGGTACCCGATTGAAGTTGAACCTGAAACCGAAAGTTGAGATCAGCCTGAAAAGCCGAAAGATAAAAAGCGTTCGTGTGTCACCCTATGACTCTGATTTTCACCTTCTGAGTGCGCTTTCGTGAACTGATGTGGTGCAGACAAAGAGGCCCGGTACCGAAATAAAATAAGGGTCTCATTTCAAGGAGAGAAATCAAGGAGATCAAAGCTATGGAGAGCATTCAATCAACAAAATCAGGCCCGACTGAGGACAAAACTGCCCGGTTATCGGGTGGTCAGGCAGCGTACGCACTCACCCGTTCTGTCACTCCTTACGATCATGAGAGTCCTTCTCGCAAGCAATTGCAGTTAATGAAGGTTTATTCAAGTAATGTAAAAAATTAAGACACCCAAATAAAAATTAAAAAAAATTAAGACACCCATAAAATAAAAAAATTAAGACACCCATAAAAATGTCTCTTCAGGGGAAAAATAAAAAATTAAGACACCCATAAAAATGTCTCTTCAGGGGAAAAAAATAAGACATTCAAAAATGTGTACTCCCAAAAAGGATCAGAAAAATCTATCTTCAAGTAGCGTATCAACGAACCAAACAGCGCCACCCAACGAACAGAGGCTGTTCAAGCCATAATTCAGGCAATACAAATTCATTCCGACATAAGTCGAAGAGAGATAAAGAGAGGGTCTTTGACGTCTTAACTGACTTCTACGCTAACCTGTCAGGTACAAACGACTGCAGGCGTTTAAACCTCGAAGCCACTTCTGTCCGGCTTCAAGTGCACAAGCCTTCATCGCCTTCAGACGGCCAACTGCCCGATAAAAACGATTATTCCATTGCATGGTTTTCAGCCACTCATCCGGATCAATTTCCAATCTTTCAAGAATCGGAGGGGTACACGACGGGATGGAACCTTTCTTGTCTGCCCTGACAATGCGGCCACTCCAGTCAACCAGTTCCAGATAGTCGTGAAGAAGGTACGGAAGGGCAACGTCCGTATTCTGGCCCTGCAAACAAAAAGGTTTCAGGGTCAGCGGCTGATTTTTAGTCTCAGAATGTGTAACCTGCTCTACGCGTTCCTGAATCGACGTGTAGTCTGATTCTTCCGGTGTTTCTACCTTTCCAGCCCGAATCGGATTCAAGTCAACGTAGGTCATGCAGGTCAGTAACGCTGCTTCGTCCAGCAATGCCTGGCTTTTAAAGCGTCCTTCCCAGAAGCGTCCTTTACACTGGTCTTCTTTGTTGGCCTCACGAGCAAGATGTTCATTCAGGCAGCGCATAAACCAGCTGATATCCGTTAAACGACGCCGGTATTCCTCAGCATATTCATCGATACGGGCCAATTCAGCTCTGCCCAGCTTGTCAGCGGCCAGATGCCTTTGCACCAGAAGCGGACCTCTGAACAAGGTCGTCCAACGGTGAAGCACTTGATTCCGTGACCAGCCTCTGGCAGATGACTGATTGATGTGCAAAACCACATGATAATGATTCGACATGATAGCGTAAGCACAGACTTCGATAGCAAAGACTGAAACCAGTTCCCGGAGTTTATCCACCACCCACTGACGGCGATGCTCGTAGTTCTTGCCAGTCAGGTGGTTCTCTCCACAGAGGTAAGCCTGACGAACACATCTTGCCATGCAGTGGTAATAAGGCGTTGTGCCGGGATCAATCAGGGTATTGCGAGCTTGGGCCATGAACTTACCTGTCTGGGTAAAAAATCAGTGATGGGTGAAAAAGTAGACCAGGTGGATGGTAAAGCAAATTTATGGGTGTCTTTTTGATTGGAACTTTTTTTATTTTGTTGCGTCTAAATTAGTACAGGACGCAGTTGTTCATTTTGAGCTGAAGCTCGCGGATTTTTCCGGGCTGCAACTCATCGAGCTCAAAAGGTGCCTGCAAATTCTGAGCAGTGACTACGGAATAACCCAACAACCAAGTAAAGGAGAATCTTATGAATAATTTTAACTCTTATGGAACTAATGAATTTACTGCGGGTCCTTACCAGAAGCAAATGATGTCAGATACGCAGTCAGTCATCACGAAAAGTTTTGATGACTATAAAGTCCCTCGCTTTATAGACACTTCTAATTATAGATATCGCTATGAGACTAGAGGATTGTCTTCATATTCTATTAAGACTTCTGACGATAATTCTGAAAACAATAATAATAAAATCTTACAATTGCATACAGATGATCATGAATGGGTTAAGATGAATGAGAATGTTCAGGCCATAGGGCTTAAGGGTTGCTTATTCTTCATTCATGTTCCTTATTGTTGTAATTACTATAATGCCTGGCATTTTTCCTCGGCGTACGCAGCAATTTTATCAGCCGAAAAAAATGCAGCCATCTGCATGTTGGATTCTCCTGATGAAGTTGAAGCAGCTTACCGACAAGCCAGGTCGTGGCGAGATATGCTGAGTCAATATCCCGGGACGACCTATTTATGTGCCAATGACGACGTTACAGATGAGCTCAGGAGTGTTTTTGGTGTTAGTCCGGATAAAATCACCAAAACTGGAGAATCAGTAGCTGTTGACGTCACATTTAATATTGCTACCCGAACCTTTGAGGTGAGACATTCTCTTGAAGTTGACGCCGCTAACAGTGAGCTTGAATCCCTAGTAGAAATGCTGCAAGAACATTCCGGGACCAGCTATTTACATGGCCTTAACGATGCTGGAGATCTGAAAGGGAATCCTTCTGATATTGATGCGGCTAGACCAAAACCGGAGGACAGAGCTGACTCAGCCACGGAATAGATGGCATTGTTTGGGCCGCTCTTATTGACACCCTCTCCTAACAAGGAGGTTGACCGAAAATAGCGCCTGCCCAGGCGACCCATAGCGAGGAGGTTAGGAAATTGAGGATGAAAATTCGGTTTTGTGAATTCTGAGCAGTGACTACGGAATAACCAAGTAAAGGAGAATCTTATGAATAATTTTAACTCTTATGGAACTAATCAATCTACTGCGGGTCCTTACCAGAAGCTAATGGAGCCAGATAGGCAGAAAGCCATCACGGAAAATTTTGATAAAAATAAAGCCCCTCGCTTTATAGACACTTCTGATTATAGATATCGCTATGAGACTAGAGGATTGTCTTCATATTCTATTAAGAATTCTGATGATAATTCAGAAAACAATGATAATAAAATCTTACAATTGCATGTGGATGAACGTGAATGGATTGGGATCAATGAGAATGTTCAAGCTACAGAGATTTATGGTTGCTTGTTCGCCATTCATGTTCCTGATAATGCTGAATTCTATAATGCATGGCATTTTAACTCGGTGAACAAGGCAATTTTAGCCGACGATTTAATAGAAGCCATGTTCATGATGGAGAATCCTCTTGAAGTTAGATCAGCTTACCGCGAAGCTCAGTCCTGGCTAGAAATGCTGAGTCAATATCCCGGGACGAGCTATTTATGTGCCAATGACGACGTTACAGATAAGCTCAGGAGTGTTTTTCGTGTCAGTCCGGCTAATTTCACAAAAACTGGAGAATCAGTAGCTGTTGACGTCACATTTAATATTGCTACCCGAACCTTTGAGGTGAGACATTCTCTTGAAGTTGACGCCGCTGACAGTGAGCTTGAATCCGGAAAAGAAATGCTGCAAGAGCATCTCGGGACCAGCCATTTATATGGCCCTAACGACGCTGGAGATGATCTGGAAGGGAATCCTTCTGATATTGATGCGGCTGTAGAAAAACCGGAGGACAGAGCTAACTCAGCCACGGAATAGATGGCATTGTTTGGGCCGCTCTTATTGATATCCTCCCCCAACCAGAGGCTGTCGTGAAACTCCAACAGCCCGTTCCCAGCCTGAAGAGAGTTTTGCGACATCGTCAGAACGTGGAAACGAGTGATAACAATCAGGGTTAGCACTCAAGGATAACAAAAGCGAGAGCATGCTCTGCTTCATCAGAGAGGCTCAGATGGATCGCTTTTATCCCCCTCTCTTTTTGAAGTTCCCGGGCGTAGTCCAAAAAACGCATACGAGGCGCGCCCCTCTCATCACTGAATGTCTCAAGATGCCGAAACGAAACCTTGCCTATGCCGGTTCCCAGAGCCTTGGAAGCGGCTTCCTTGGCCGCAAAGCGCTTGGCCAGCCAGGCTGCCTGCTGGGGGTGGGACGCAAAGATTTCCAGCTCGGAATCCGTAAGAATTCTGCGAGTAAAGGCCTCTGCCCGCCGCTCCAGGATTTTCCTGAATCGCGCAATACTGGCGATATCCGTGCCTATGCCTGCAATCATTTATGAAGAGAAGCTCTCAGCATTAAGGTCTTCATCTCTTTTACGGCAGTTTTCAATCCGCTAAAAAATGCCCGACCAATAATAGAATGACCAATATTCAATTCATTCATGCCATTGATAGCAGCAACAGGCTCCACGTTCTGATAGTTCAAACCATGCCCGGCATTCACTATTAAGCCTTTAGACAGGGCAAACTCAGTGGCTTTTTTCAGCCTGTCCAGCTCTGTCTGCATAGCTTCTGGTGTTTCTGCATCGGCGTATGCACCAGTATGTAGTTCAATGACAGGCGCTCCCGCTTCCACAGAAGCTTCTATCTGCCCCAGATCCGGATCAATGAAAAGAGAAACTTCGATACCAGCCTTTGCCATTCGCGAGCAGGCAGAGGAGATGGAAGACATCTGTCCAACAATATCCAGCCCCCCTTCGGTGGTCAGCTCTTCGCGTTTTTCGGGTACCAGGCAAACTGCGTGAGGCAGAACCTCTTCAGCAATGGCTAACATTTCTTCCGTAGCAGCCATCTCCAGATTCATACGGGTCTGAAGTACATGGCGAATCAGCCTGACATCCCGATCCAGAATATGACGGCGATCTTCACGCAAATGCAGAGTGATACCATCGGCTCCTGCCTGCTCCGCCTCAATGGCGGCCTGAACCGGATCAGGGTAAGTACCTCCCCGGGCCTGACGGATGGTTGCGATATGATCAATGTTCACACCCAGCAGGATGCGGTTGTGAGGAATCATGAGACAAACTTCTCCCTGGTACGGAAAAATTCCCGACTTTTCAGCGGCTTCTCTCCCACCAGAGGAACCAGTGCCAGACGGGTTAATCGTTTATAGCCCGGATAATGCCGAACCTTGTCAAAACGCCTCTCTGCCAGAGACAGCAGCAGCTCTCCGGAAAAATAGTGGGACCGGTCTTTTTCCCTAAGCTCAAGAACAGGTATAAAACCCACTCCGGCTTTGAATTCATAAAGCAGATCGGGTTTTATGTCTGTCCCTGATGCAGCGTCAGAAGTCAATGACGGGGCGTAGCCAGTTATTTCCAGCAATTCAATCTCAAACACTCTCAACAAAGGTTGCAGAGGCGCTCCCGAAGTCAGTTGTTGCAGCACAGCACTGTACAGGTCGAACAACCCCTCAACATGCTGTCCTGGCAACACTGAACGCATCAAGAGTTCATTCAGATAAAAACCACAGTAGAGTGATTGTCCCTTCAGGTTTATGGCGGCAGCGGTTTCAAAGCTGTTGAGAGTTTTCAGTTCTGACCGCCCTCTCCAACTGACGAAGAGCCGGGTAAAGGGCTGAATAGCCCAGGAGCGGGATTTTGCCTGACGAACCCCTCTGATAACCATGGCAATACGGCCATGGTCTTTCACCAGGAATTCAGCAATAACAGAGCGCTCCTTGTAGGGTCTGCTGTGCAGCATCCAGGCTGCGCTCAGTTCATTCATCAGTCGAAGTCGTAGCCAAGGCTTTTCAGAGCCCTGTCATCGTCAGACCAGCCTCCCCTGACCTTAACCCAGAGATTCAACATGACCTTGCTGTCGAACATTTTTTCCATATCAATCCGGGCTTCCTGACCGATCTGTCTCAGTCTGGCACCCTTATCACCAATGACAATCGCCTTTTGACTGGAGCGTTCAACCAGAATCAGACCACTGATGACCAGCAATGGGCCTTTTGGACGCATTTCCTGCTTGAACTCTTCGATCTCAACCGTCATTTCGTAAGGCAGTTCGTCACCCAGCTGACGCATGATCTTTTCACGAATCAGCTCAGCGGCCATGAAGCGGGAACTGCGATCAGTGATCTGGTCTTCCGGGAAGAAGTGAATACTCTCAGGCATCAGATCAGCAATCAATTTTTCCAGTTCTTTCAGGTTATGACCATGCAGAGCCGACACCGGAATAATAGCTTTAAAGTTCGCCTTATCAGAAACTTCCTGCATAAACTGCATCAGCTCTTCTTTGCGTTCCTTGAGACGATCGACCTTGTTCAGTACCAGAATAATCGGACACTTGGCATGACTGAGTTTAGTGAGCACGAGCTGGTCTTCTTCGGTCCAGGTCAAACGATCGACAACAAACACGACGGCATCAACACCGGTCAGAGCACTGCTGGCAGCACGGTTCATGTAACGGTTAATGGCCTTCTTTTCCACTTTGTGCATACCGGGGGTATCCACAAATATGGTTTGTACATTATCTTCCGTCTTTATACCAAGAACCTGGTGTCGTGTGGTCTGGGGACGGCGGGAGGTAATGGACAGCTTCTGTCCCAGAACATGGTTGAGCAGCGTTGATTTACCTACATTAGGGCGCCCGACAATTGCCACGTAGCCACATCGTTGACCTTCAGTCACTGCTTCAGATCCGGTCACGGCTGAAATCATTGATTATCTACTCGCAGTTTTTCCAATGCAAAACGGGCAGCTTGCTGCTCTGCCCCTCGACGACTGGGCCCCTGACCTTCAGTGGTTATGTCCAGACTTTCCAGCTCACAAACCACAGTGAACACCTGATCATGGGCATCACCTTCAATATTCAACACCCGATATTTTGGCAGAGGATTCTGACGAGCCTGAAGGAACTCTTGCAGACGGGTTTTAGGGTCCTTGTTCTGCTGATCGGTGACGGAGAGCCCTGCCAAACGATCAGTAAACCAGCTGCGAATACGCGCACGACAAGCCTCCATGCCAGCATCCAGATAGATGGCACCAATAATCGCTTCTACCGCATCCGCCAAAATGGATTCGCGACGATAACCACCACTCTTCAACTCACCCGAACCCAATCGCAGAGAGTCTCCCAACTGGAATTCACGGCCAATTTCAGCCAGTGTCGCTCCTCGTACCATACGAGCACGCAGTCGGCTTAGCTGGCCTTCCCGGGCATCAGGAAAACGCTCAAACAGAGCTTCTGCGATGACAAAGTTAACGATGGAATCCCCAAGGAATTCGAGTCGTTCATTATTACGACTGCCACAGCTCCTGTGGGTCAGAGCCAGCTCCAGCCGGTTACGATCAGAAAATGTATAGCCCAGCCGTCTTTCCAGCCGGGCAAGTTCATCAGTCTTCACTGAGTTTTAGCATTCCAGTTATGTTCAAAAGTTAATACAAGATCAGCGTTGTGCACCAGATGTACACGACGCTCATAATTGATTTCAACCGCCACCGACTGGCCCTTATTCCGAAGAACATTGGATTCTTCCCTGGCCAGCTGCACCCGGTTAGTCGAGAGCCCCTTATTTAGCCATTCTCTTACCTGCTGCACTCCCGCTTCTTTAATACCTGGCTTGGTATCCAAAGACGTCAGCACTTTCTTGATGGCATAATCATCCAGATAGACCGGTGTCACCTTGAGAGTCAACATGATCATAAAACCACCGACCAGTATAGCTACCAGCCAGCCCAAAGTACTCAGTCCTTTTTGTCTGTTTTTTGCAACGGTCATGATCCCTCCCGCCGGGCTATTATTGTCCGTTTTTTAAACCCCGGGACAACTCTGTCTCTGCTCACCATAACAGGCAGAGCCAAACCGAGAGAATAATTAATTTATTGTCCCATTATTCTTGAAACCGGGCAGCTGAGTCCAGCTCGGCCAGTGCATCCAGATATAAACGGCTTTACCGACAATATTCTTCTCAGGCACGGTTCCCCAATATCGACTGTCGTTACTGCGATCCCGGTTATCCCCCATCATAAAATACTGCCCTTGGGGAATGACCCAGATTCCTTCAGCTCGCAGACTTCTCACGCCCAGGTC
The DNA here is from genome assembly GCF_049275935.1 of Endozoicomonas sp. ALC020. NCBI lineage: Bacteria > Pseudomonadati > Pseudomonadota > Gammaproteobacteria > Oceanospirillales > Endozoicomonadaceae > Endozoicomonas > Endozoicomonas sp. ALC020. The sequence continues at coordinate 5,237,085 of NZ_CP184830.1, read as the reverse complement.
CTTGCGAATCTCGAAGCTTTTATCATCAATGGTCTCTTCAAACAGCTGATAAGCTCGACTTTCATCCCTCAGTTGCGCGATGTATTTCTCGGGAACCGGCTTGCCATTGATGGTGAGTTTCTTGTTCAAATAGCGAATTTCATCTCCCGGTATACCAATCACCCGCTTGATAAAATTGATATTCGGATTTTGTGGCTCCTTGAAGACCATAACATCGCCACGCTCTGGCTCATTGATGGAGACAATTTTGGTACCAATGACCGGTAGACGAAGTCCGTATTCAAACTTGTTTACCAAAATAAAGTCTCCCACCTGCAGGGTAGGTATCATGGAACCGGAGGGAATCTGAAAGGGCTCAAAGAGAAAAGACCGGACCACCAGCACCAGAGCCAGAACCGGAAATATCGACTTCGAGGTCTCAATAATACTGGGCTCTTTCTCCAGACTGACCAGAGTCTCCTCGTCCGGCTCAGAACCCGAACTGGAGTTGAAGCTTTCTATGGCCGCCTTTCTTTTGGGCAATAGAACCAGCCTGTCAAACAGCGCAACCAGACCTGTAATAAAAACCGCCAGAACCAACAGCAGTGGAAAATTAATATCCATGGTTATTTGTTCTCAGATACCCGATCTTTTTTCTACCAAAATTGCTGCCAAGGCAGAATCTAAGCTGCCTCAACGGGATGTTTTTTCATATTCATGGGAAGTCCGCCTGTTTTGACAGACTCTCCATTGAGTAACCCTGACACTTTTTATCAAAGGTCAGTTATTTATCTACCTTAAGCACAGCAAGAAAAGCTTCCTGAGGAATTTCAACCCGCCCCACCTGCTTCATCCGTTTCTTACCTGCTTTCTGCTTCTCAAGCAGCTTACGCTTACGAGAAGCATCACCACCGTAACATTTCGCAGTCACATTCTTGCGCAGCGCCTTAACAGTGGTCCGTGCACAGATCTGACCACCTACTGCAGCCTGAATGGCCACATCAAACATCTGGCGCGGGATAATCTCTTTCATCTTTTCAGCCAGTGAACGACCTCTGGAGACTGCATGATCTCTATGAGCAATCAGAGCCAGTGCATCAACTTTCTCACCATTGATCAGAATATCCAGCTTAACCATGTTGGCCGTTTCAAAACGATCAAAACTGTAGTCCAAAGACGCAAAACCGCGACTAACAGACTTCAGACGATCAAAAAAATCCAGAACCACCTCGTTCATAGGCATATCATAGGTTATTGCCACCTGGCTGCCAGTGAACTGCATGTCTTTCTGAACTCCCCGACGCTCAACACACAGGGAGATCACGTTACCCAGATAATCCTGGGGAACCAGAATATTTGCCTGAACGATGGGCTCCCTGATTTCCTGGATACCAGCTGGATCTGGTAGTTTGGATGGGTTATCAACCTCTACCAGATCGCCATTTTTCAGCTCTACTTGGTAGATAACCGTCGGTGCAGTAGTAATCAGATCCAGGTTATATTCACGTTCAAGTCGCTCCTGAATGATCTCCATATGCAGCATACCCAGGAAGCCACAGCGGAAACCAAAGCCCAGGGCATCACTGCTTTCAGGCTCGTAGAACAAAGAAGCATCATTAAGACTCAGTTTTTCCAGGGCTTCACGGAAAGACTCAAAGTCGTCAGAGCTGACCGGGAAAAGACCTGCATAAACTTGAGGTTTGACCTTCTGAAAACCTGGTAGTTCCTGAACACCCGGTGTTTTTGCCAGAGTCAGGGTATCGCCCACTGGTGCTCCATGAATGTCCTTGATGCCGGCGATAACATAGCCGACTTCACCCGCTTTCAGTTCACCAGTAGCATCCATCTTTGGAGAGAAGATACCCACATTATCTACGCCGTGGGTCTGGCCAGTCGATTTGACGAGCACCTTGTCACCTTTCTTCAAGGTACCGTTCTTGACACGGACCAGAGATACAATACCGAGATAATTATCAAACCATGAATCAATAATCAAGGCCTGCAACTCACCGTCGACATCACCTTCTGGAGCAGGAATAGTCTGAACCAGACGCTCAAGCACATCGTCAATACCCAGACCACTCTTGGCGGAGCAGCGTACTGCATCCAGGGCATCAATACCGATAATTTCTTCGATTTCCTGCGCAACTCGCTCAGGTTCTGCCTGAGGCAGATCCATTTTATTCAGCACGGGCATCACTTCCAGCCCTTGCTCGATTGCGGTGTAACAGTTTGCCACAGACTGAGCTTCAACGCCCTGAGCAGCATCCACTACCAACAGAGCACCTTCACAGGCAGAAAGAGAACGTGAAACTTCATAGGAAAAGTCTACGTGTCCGGGCGTATCAATGAAATTCAACTGGTAGGTGATACCGTCTTTAGCGGTATAGTCCAGAGTGACACTCTGCGCCTTGATGGTAATACCACGCTCACGCTCAAGTTCCATGGAGTCAAGAACCTGGGCTTGCATTTCACGATCACTTAACCCTCCGCAGGACTGGATAAAGCGATCTGCCAGCGTCGACTTACCGTGGTCGATATGGGCAATAATGGAGAAATTCCTGATATGACTTAAGTCGCTCACGATTGCATCACTACAAAAAATTTGTCCCCGTTCAGAGCTCAATCTCTTTCACGAGGACAGTTGTTCAGCTTGCAGGGTCTTCGCGAGCCTGAAACAAAGGCGCGAAGCTGCTGTAAATTCAGACGAAGTCTACAGCATCTGAAGATACAGATCACCCCTGAAGACCTGAAACCCCAACCAGAACTGAATTATTCGGTCAGCCGGAATGTGATGTAGCCTGACTGCCCACCACGAATTACCCTCATGGAAACCGAGCGATCTACAGGAAGATCAGCCACTACTTTGTTAAAGTCCTTAACTGATTGAATACGGTCATTATTCAGATCTGTGATAACATCCCCTTTACGAAGACCAATGGATCGACCCACACCTGAAATCTCGCCAGTCACCACCACTCCTTTAACACTCTTTTCAAGGCGCAACTTGTTGCGATAGTCATCATTGAGGGCTTCGACCTGGATACCCAGACGGTTCTTTTTAATATCTATGCTTTGAGGACGTTCTGAGCCCTGCCCCTGCTCATCAGGCAACTCACCGACTTCCACCTTAATGATTTTTTTCTTGCCTTCACGAATCAGCTCAAGCGTTGCCTTGTCTTCCGACTTGATAACACCAATTGCCATGGGAAGAGCACCAGATCTCATGATCTCACGACCATTGACCCGGGTAATGATATCGCCTGGTTGCAACTTGGCTTTATCTGCAGGTCCACTGGGCACAATCTGACTGATCAGGGCCCCCATCGGCTTTTCAAGACCAAAAGACTCTGCCAGATCGCGATCCACCTCCTGAATAGCCACCCCCAGCCAGCCACGAGAGACATAGCCTTTATCCTTAAGCTGTTCAACAGCCCATTCAACATGGTCCGAAGGAATAGCGAAAGACAGCCCCATGAAACCACCGGAGCGGGTAAAAATCTGGGAATTGATACCAATCACTTCACCCTTCATGTTGAACAGCGGGCCACCGGAATTACCCGGGTTAATAGGCACATCTGTCTGAATGAATGGAACATAGGCGTCACTGGGCAGACTTCTGTCCAGAGCACTGACAATGCCTTTGGTGATGGAATACTCAAAGTTAAAGGGTGAACCAATAGCTGCCACCCATTGTCCCGGTTTAATATCTTCCGAATTACCCATCTTCACTGCGGGCAAATTGGCATCACTCTCAATTTTAAGCAACGCCAGATCAGAGCGCTTGTCGGCACCAATCAGTTTGGCCACCTTCTCACTGCGATCATGCAGTCTGACGATAATTTTATCTGCACCCTGCACCACATGATTGTTAGTAAGGATATAGCCATCATTAGAGATGATAAATCCGGAACCCAGGGACATGGGCTGCGGCTTACCAGAAGGCGCCTCAGGCATGGGTAAACCAAAATAGCGACGAAATATCTCGGGCAACTCTTCGCTGCCCGGACCATAAATCTGCCCACGCCCCTGTTTTGGGGTCGCAAGTGTGCTGATATTAACGACTGCGGGCGAGGCCTCTTCAAACAATCGGTCAAAGTCCGGTAACTCAGTGGCCTTAACCATTTGCAATGAAAGCAGCGAGAGACTCAGAAAATAAATAAAGTTCCTGAAGAGAAGGTTGACCCTGTTCATGAACCTGACTTCTCCTTACACCTTGTGATTAGAGACCCAAAATGGGTTTTGTGAATGAATGGTTATAACGTTTATTATGAAAAATATTCTGATGGCTAACTTTCCATATTCATTTTTCATGTTAAAAAACATTTTTCTTTGTTTTAAGCTGTTTATGCAGACCAGGACTGATCGATTGTGATTAGTTCAGGTCCGACCAACTTGCGGGGCATCACCTTTATCACCCTGACGCGACATTGGTCGCTGGTTGAATGACCCAGCATACGCACGGAAACAAACCCCGCAGCAAGGCCTGCCATAGCAGACAAGGCGGTAAAAAAATCACTCCAGCCAACAGCCGTGGCCAGCAAGAGTGCCCCCATCATAGCTACCAATGGCATCAGATAAACCAGAAACGAGGCTCTCATCAACGCACTTTCAGGTATACCTATGATGACCTGATCATCCTCTTCAATAGAGAAGTCATTGATCGCCTGGATATACGACTGATGTTTATTGGAGCGATACTTCTCAAGCAGATTCTGACCACAGCCATTTCGTACACTGCAACTCGAACAGGTGCTTTTGCGAATGGTTTCTACCCAGACAGCCCCCTGCTCAATAGCCACAACCCTGCCTTCTTCCTCAATCATTTATCTGCCTTCCGACTCTGTTCCCTGGGGCGAACTGAAACCGCTATCCTCTCGGCCGTACCCAGTGGAATCTCTCCCAAAACAGTGACATGAAAATACTTTTCACCGTTACGAAAGACTTTAGACACTGCTGCCATAGAACCGATCTGCTCAGTAGCCTGACTCAATACCCGGGTTTCATCCGGCTCAACAAATACTGAAAAACTGGCCAGTCCATCAGAAAAGTTCAGAGTATCCACCTTTTGATTACTGACAGCTGAGTTTCTACTGCTGTGGCCACGAGGCGAAAAGCCTTCAGGTATCCAGCCAGTTTCCCATTTCCATTCAGCCTTTTCAGGGACTGATTTACTGCTAAGTTTCACTACATTCTTGCCCGATGATTCAGGCAGTTTCCGTTTTAATCGCTCCAGCTCTTGCGAAGTCAACTCTTTCGGAAATTCAAGGCTGGTAAACTGCATTCTCTCGATGATCCTGCCTTCTTTGTCCACCATAACGGACTTGAGCAGCAGACCGGTTCGACGATCCAGCCATAATTGATAACCGTAACGGAAGCGGTCCGTTGGTACCACCAGCAGCTGAACGGCTTCCCTGCCCGCCACCCTGTCCAGTGCGGCTGGCTTCAGTTTGTAATGTTTGTCAAAATGACCGGAAGTAAAACGCCCCACCATAGGAACCAGAGACTCGTGCTCAAACCTTGCAGGCTCTCTTCCAGCGCTGGCAAAAGTGATATTGTTTCCCTGACGAACCATCTCTCTGGGCAATCCATCAAGGTAAGCAATACTCTCCAGCTCTTCTGACTTACCATTCACCTTCTGAAGCGTATGCGTAACTGCCAGGGTCTCAAGATTAGCACCCTGTTGGTAAACAAAGTGTCCGCGATAGGTAAGATTTTGAGTGGCCTGAATCATGGTTTCCATCCACTTTTCGGGCGTATCGGCAGGCTTGGATGACTGGCCGACAGGCTTAGATGACTGACCGACAGATTTAGATGACTGGTCGGCAGGTTTTGATGACGGATTGCCCGATTTTGATGACTCCCCGTCAGCAAAGGGACGACCCACTGTTACTACCAGCAAAACCAGCAGTAATGGCAGTAAACGCCCCCTGTTCAATCGAATTCCTTTCATAAACTCATTGTGATTCAAAAGTGGTCAAGCGTGCAAAAGGGAGGATTCCCTGTCCTGAATTCATGGCACTCATTTCAGCATGCTGAAGTGCATAAGCCCTGAAACGTTCCTTAATAGCCCTGTCTGCTACGCTCTGGGCCTGAGCAAGTTGTTCCGGGGTAATGCTGTCATGCTGACGAGAGTTGTATCCCGCCTGGATCCCGGCAGCACCATAGCCATTATGCATGATCTGCACAGGCTGCAACAGTGTCGTTTGATCAGTTACCGATGTGACCAGAGGTAAAGCTTCCGGAGTGGTGTGGTAATTTTTTACACCCAGCAACACAGCCAATGCAACAGAAGCAGCTACCGCTAGTCGCCCCGCTTTAGACCACCAATGCCCAACACCCTTCAAGACGCTGTAACCGGTTACAGATCTTTCTTTAGCCAGAGAATGAGGTGGCTCAGCCTCCAGTTGGTCGCGAATACCGGCTGACAGATCGATATTCATAAATTCGTTGGTTTCTCGCCGCAGCGCGTCACCTGCTATCTGATACCTGCGAGCTTTGCCCCGTAGATCTTCATCGCTGCCGATATTATCAAGCACCCGCCGCAGTTCAAACTCTCCAGCTTCACCGTCCATCGCTGCTGACAGTGACTCATTCAACCTTTCCTGGGCATGATTGTGAGGTGTCTTCTCACTCATAGGCATACCTCCGGTCATCCGACCTGTCTGATACCCGATGCATCAAGTATCAACAATATCAATCAACATAACACGAAAATGATCACCATAAGGAAATCATTTTCTTCACTCATGGCCTTCACGGCCAGTTATGGACCGCGACGCAAAAGTGGCTCGACTTCCTTATCAATCGCCTCTCTGGCACGGAAGATTCTTGATCTTACCGTACCGACGGGACAATCCATAACATTAGCAATTTCGTCATAGCTGAGACCATCAAACTCCCTCAGCACGACAGCCGTTCGCAACTCATCCGGCAGACGACGGATTACATCATGGATAACCCGTTCAATCTCATCCCGGTAAAGATTTCTCTCGGGGGTATCAACCATTCGAAGAGACGTTGTAGTGTCCAGAAAATCTGCATCATGAACATCAATTTCAGACTCCGGAATCTTCCGCCCCCTGGAAACCAGATGATTCTTGGCAGTGTTCACAGCAATCCGGTACAGCCAGGTATAAAAAGAACTGTCGCCGCGAAACTTGTCTATTGCCCGATAGGCCTTAATAAAAGTTTCCTGAGCTACATCCTGCACTTCCTGATAGTCAGTAATGTAACTACCTACCAGACCCAGTACACGATGCTGATACTTGAGAACCAGCATATCGAAAGCCGCTTTATCGCCCTTCTGAACGCGCTCAACGAGCTGCTTGTCCGCCTGTGGTTGTTCTACCATAGAGGGGGTCTCCCACTATTGCAGAAAACACATGGGCAAAAGGGAAAGGAATGGAAATATGAGACAGTCAGCTGACCGACCACAAATCGGCATCCCGGCTGACCAGCCCCCCCCCCTTTCCACAAACACATGCTTGTGCTGTGAACTCTATTTTCTTCTATATAGACCATGTTTTGGCCAGAAAGTTCCCGAACTCATTCAAAAAAATTCACAGTATCGGCTGAAAACTGATTCGGATTATCACAGCGTACTATAGTGCTCGCCATAATTTCTATATACTAGATACCGATTTTTCAGTGTTTTATAACGCCGTACGTTGTGTCTGCTTTATATACCGCCAAAAGCGAAGACTGCATTACGAACCTCAGGGAGCGTAATGATTTTCACTGCAAAGGTGAGTGATATTCTCCGTACAGACCATCGGCAACCTATGACACAGCTTTAGATGGAAGTGAGTTTAACCGCCATGATTCTTAGTTCCAGTTTCACCTGTAAAACGACCATATTCACTTTATGTCCAGCTTCAGACACAGGAATCTCCACTGTCTATTGATGCCCAGTGGATAATTTCCCTGCCCGTGTTCATAATATTTTTCAGACCTGAGTCTGTCAGTGACAGACTCCCGGTACAGACCCAGCAGTCTGTTATAAAAGGATCAGAGAATATACATGCATCCAATACTTGACTATGACGTAGTAATCATTGGCAGTGGCGCAGCGGGACTGACACTAGCACTGCACCTGGACAGCCAACTTCAAGTCGCCATTCTCAGTAAGGGTGAGCTAATGGCCGGCTCTTCAGCCGGGGCCCAGGGTGGTGTCGCTGCTGTTCTGGACACACAACAAGACAGCCTGGACAAACACATAGAAGACACACTTCTTGCAGGTGCAGGACTCTGCAGGGAGTCCACTGTCAGGCACGTTGTAGAACAGGGTAATGCCAGCATCCAGTGGCTGATTAACCAGGGTGTCCCCTTTACCCGTGATGAAGAAGATGAAAAAAACTTTAATTTTCACCTGACCCGTGAAGGCGGTCACAGCACCAGAAGAATTATTCATGCTGCCGATGCGACCGGCAGAGCCATTTCAGAAACCCTGATCGATAAAGCCAGAAAACAACCCAACATTCATCTCTATGAGCACCACCTGGCCATCGATGTCGTTGCTACCAACAAACTGGGCCTGGATGAGCAAAGGTGCGTCGGGGTCTATGTGCTGGATATTCGTTCAGACCAGGTAAAACTGTTCCGTGGACGTGCACAGGCTATTGCCAGTGGCGGAGCCAGCAAAGCCTATCTTTTTACCACTAACAGCGATGGTGCCAGCGGAGATGGTATTGCTATGGCCTGGCGTGCGGGCTGCCGGGTTGCCAATCTGGAGTTCAACCAGTTTCATCCCACCTGTCTATTCCATCCCAAGGCCAAATCCTTCCTGATATCTGAAGCGGTTCGAGGAGAAGGAGGTATGCTGGTTCGCCCTGATGGAACACGCTTTATGGATGACTACGACCACCGTGGCGAGCTGGCCCCCCGAGATATTGTTGCCAGAGCCATCGATCATGAAATGAAAAAGCTGGGTGCAGACTGTCTGTTTCTGGATATCAGTCACAAGCCACGGGATTTTATTACTTCCCACTTTCCGAATATTTATGAACGGTGTCTGGAATACGGGATTGATATGACCCGTGAACCTCTCCCCATCGTTCCGGCAGCCCACTACACCTGCGGTGGCATTCTTGTTGACCTTAACGGTCAAACGGACCTTCCGGGACTTTACGCCATCGGTGAATGTTCATTTACCGGCCTGCATGGTGCCAATCGTCTGGCCAGCAACTCACTGCTGGAATGTTTCGTCAGCGCCAGAAGTTGTGCCGAAGACATCAACCGCACCATCGCCGATCAACCTCCCTGCCCTGAAATTCCGGTGTGGGACGACAGCCTGGTGAGCGACTCTGATGAAAATGTTGTAATCTCGCACAACTGGGACGAACTCAGACGCTTCATGTGGGACTACGTTGGCATTGTCAGAACGACCAAACGCCTGCTAAGAGCCAGAAACCGCTCCAGATTGTTACAGCATGAGATTCATGATTTTTACAGCAACTTCAAGATCAGCAATGACTTGATTGAATTGAGAAATCTGTCTCAGGTTGCGGAATTGATTATTGAATGCGCTCTCTCCCGGCAAGAGTCACGGGGATTGCATTTCAACCTGGACTTCCCGTTCACACAGGATCACAGCAAGGAAACTACCCTGATACCGGAAAATTTTGTGCCGGAAAACGCAATTAAGTTTTAATACCTCCAAAGGGCTGAAATCCACAGACTCGCAGGCCAGACATTTTCTAAGCCCCGGGTTTCGGCTCTTTAGAAACAGGAGCATGGTTCCTTCTCTGTTCCGGCGCTATCAGCATCGCCCCAAGACAGCCGACAACCCCAGCGACCATCAGGTAAAATGCTGGAGCTGCCTGCAACTCTGTCACTCGAATCAACCCCATTGAGATAACCGGGCCAAATCCGGCAAAAATCATGGCAGCTATGTTGTAAACGAAAGCCACTCCGGTAAAACGGATGCTTACTGGAAAGGCCGATACCAGCAACAAAAAGGAAATAGCATCAATACTTCCCCATAAGATGGCTCCAATGAGAGCAGTCACCGGCAGATTCGCATCGCCAGAAGCATACCAATGAAAAAGTGGCCAGGCCATCACAACGATCAGAAAAGAAGACCCCAGCATCAGATAGCGCCTGTCTAACCGATCAGCCAGCCAGCCCGTCAGCAGGCACACAGGCACTCCGACAAACATACTGATCCCGTTGGCCACCGCCACTTCTCTGGCCGAATAATCAAGCAGCCCTGTCAGATAGCCAGGCATAAACAGTACCAGGATTGTCACAGCAACCAGCACCGGCATAACCAGCAGAAACCCGGTAAAAATTTTTGACTTGTATTGCTTGAAAAGGGTGCGCACTGGCACTCTCTCTGCTTCACCCCGAGCCAACAGCTGCCTGAAAGCTTCCGGCTCCACAAAATGTCTTCTGACGACATAACTGACAGCCCCAAGAGATCCACCCAGTATGAAGGGCACTCGCCAGCCCCAATCAATCATTTGCTCCACCGTCAACAGATAAACAAGAACCCCTTGCAGGCCAATACCCAGAAGAGTTCCAGTCATAGTGGTTGCACTCAGGATACTGACAGCAAAACCCTTTGATTGAGCAGGGACGGTTTCATAGAGATAAACGAAAGCACCACAGAGCTCACCTGCAAAAGAAAACCCTTGCAAAAAACGTAAAACAGCAAGGAGTACAGGTGCCAGCAGCCCCCACTGAGCGTAACCGGGTAGCAGGCCAATCAATAATGTTGAGATAGCCATTAAGAGAATGGTGACCGTAAAACTGGATTTACGGCTATGGCGATCTCCCCAGTGACTGAAGGCGATAGCCCCAAGTGGCCTGGAAATGTACCCAAACGCAAAAGTAACAAAGGTATTAATGAGTGAACTGGTAGTACCAGAAGCTGGAAAAAAAACCTGAGAGATATAGACTACCATGTACGCATATACAGTAAAATCGAAGGCTTCAAGGAGTCCGCCCATTGATGTAATCGCTATTACCTTTTTCTGGGACAAAGCCATAGCTAACTCTCTGAAAAATTCATCAGTAATATTGCAAAAAAATGACTTAACTTAATCTCAATAGGTCTGCAAAAAAGCATCACATATCATCTATCCGCTTCTGGGAGCCCGTTTCAGAATAGCACCCGTCAAAAAGCCTCTCGGACTACTGTCCTACGCGGCAACGCAGGAGCAGTTGCCGCGTAGGACAGTCTGTGCCCGGTCAGGCTCCAGGTGCATCACCGATCGTTAGCCATAATCATAGACAGCTCTCTGAGACGTAAAGTAGGAGGCAGGAAGTCGTGAAAGCCCACAGAAATGGCTGCCTCTATCAACTGGGCGATGGAATGCACATCAAACTTTTTCTTCAGATGCTCAATGTGGGACCGGATAGTGTTTTCAGACAGTGACAGAATGCCGGCAATTTGCTTGATCTGCTGATTACAGATCAGGAAGAACAACACCTCGGACTCTCTGGGACTCAGGTTGGGCATGACACCCACACGAAATGTTGACTGACCTCTGGCTCGACCGTCCAGCTTCATCAGACAGCGGATGTTCATGGCTGCTTTCATCCATGACTGCGTCACCGAATAACCATGGCTGAGCACACCGTCTACCTGGTGCAGATGGTTGTAGTGAGGTTTTTTCCTGGAAATGTAGGCAAACCAGCCATTTCCTCCCGGATGCACATTAAGGACAGTAATCTCTTTTTTTTCCCTGATACAAATGTTGTTCTGCTCCACAATCTGGTCAGCACAGCGAGAGAATATGGGTGCTGGAATCTCTGAAAACCCTTTTCCACAGAGTTTGTAGCGGCGTGGAATACCGAACAACCGAAGAGAGTGCTCATTCATATAGAACGCTCTGGCATGGCAATCATGCACACCCCAGGCCTGCATGCGGTCGTGCTCCATAAAATGCATGAAGTCACTGGAGAGTTCCGGAGCAGAAGGTAAGTTATCGATAGAGGTCATTTTGTTATCACAATCGGTATGACTCAATACACCAGGTTTGCTCCTGCCCATCGTGGCCAGGCATAAAAAATTACAATCTGGACAACACTCTGAAATACTCACCGAAAGCCAGCTCAAAGTGACAAGAGTCACAATCCATTCAGTTGCAATTCAAGGCAAACCCAACCTGCGAATGAACAAGGATAGACCAATATTGACCATCACTGTGCGATCGATCATATTTTTAAAAAATAAAGAACATAAGTACTCAACTATTTACCTGCTGTGGCACAATGAACTTTAATCAGTCCGTTTCGTAATCTTTCATTAGGGTTTTGACTGGACAGGTAAAAATGTGCTGCCTAAGCTTCCTTCTGCTCTTGGCATTCAAGCAAGCTATTGCGTCCAGAAAACAACCTTTGTTTTTGGCTTTTATCCTTTAAGATGGTTTGTATAATTCATGAAGATACTTTCAAGTCTGTTTCTAGCCTTGATGCTGCCTTTTTGCTCTTTTCTCCGGGCTGCGAATAATGAAATTTTTGACGACGGCCTGCCGCCATATAATCATAAAGCCAAAATTAAAGTCACAAAATTCATGAATGGCTACTTGATCACCACCTCTAAAAAAATATCTGTCTCCATAAATCCGTTGGCTAAGACCATGCAAGGGAGTCAACCAATAAACAAAATTGAGTCCAAAGTTCGCTTTCAGAATAAAGAGTCTAATTTTCTTTATTACACTCTCAGTGGGTATGCATTAAAGGAGCCTTTGTTCCATCTGGTTTTAATTGAAGAACCAGAAGACTCTTCAAAATTGTATCTTGGTTACTATGAAGAGGATGAAGACAGTGTTATTGATACCACTGTTTTAAGTTCAACTCCTGCGTCCATCTTTCTAAAAAACGTTCTGGAAAAGTCTGACACATCGGCTTCCAAAATCAATGGATTCAGCACCAATAAGACTGTTTTACCACCTCATTCAGGGCAGTCTGCAAACGACACCTTGATAAATACCAATCTTACTTCCAGGAATACCGCCGGGTTACAGGGTTTGATGCCGAAAGAGCCTGAGCTTAAGCCCTTCAGACCCATACTAAGTCTGGAAAAAGGGCAGGATTATGCAATCGAAGTAGTCTGGAAATCAAAGGATGCAATAACGTCAGTTGTAATGTCTGACACCAGTAGTATGACGTTTACAGCAGCCAGTACTTCAGCAACCGTGTCTTCATCAATACACCCTTCACCAGTCCAGTCTTCATCAATATTGTCTTCGACAAAACAAATACAACCAGTCCCATTGGCAGAAATTTCCGAAAATGTCGGCACAGAGATTATTATCAAAGATAAAGACGGGATGACTCTGGCAACATTAAACCTTGATCTGGAGCCGGGTTATTTTTCGCTCAGTGATGAAAACGGATATTTGCTAGAGTACGGAATTGATCGGTTCGGGATTCATCAGCTCACTAAAATTCAAACTCATATTGAATATGTGAAAAAAAACGGGTCTAATCCTGATCGGGAAAAACCTGAGCCTGACATCATGCGTAATTTTATTGCCGGACTTGTCGCATTTGGATTAGGCTGTGTTGGTTTGGCAGCATTTATAAACCATCGTAAGAATCGTTCCCCTGCGAGACTTGATGAAGTGCCTTTATAAAAAGACCCTGAGTTTATTTATACGCTCTCTTTTGCCAACGGTTGCAGCATTAGTGGCAATTACAGCTTTCATGTCCTCTATAACGAAATTTAACTGATTGTTTGGAGCAGTGAAACACCAGTATTCGTTATGGCAGCAATATAAGCAGATATTCGTCGCTGCGTTCATCAATAACTAAACACAGCGTCTACCTTGTGCAGATGGCTATGTCGAAAAACCAACCATTTCCTCCCGTATGCACATTCAGGACAATAATTTTTGACCCTGATACCAATGTCGTTCTGCTAAACAATCCGCTCAGAAGAGCGAGACAATATGGCTACTGGAATTTCTGTAAACCGTTTTCCGCAGAGCTTGTAGTGGTTTGGAATATCGTACAACCAGAGAGAGTGCTCATGTATTTTGAGTGGACAGATAACAATGTGATATCGAATTTTCCTGCTACCATAAACATCTGACAAAACTATTATGTTCGGAAAATAAAATTTTCTTTGATTTTTTATCCTTCAGGTGCTTTGTAAAAATCATGAAGTTACTTTCTAGCCTTCTTTTATCCCTGACGCTGCCCTTTTGTTCTTCTCTTTGGGCTGTGAATGATGAGATCAGACCAGACGGTGTGTTTCCATACGATCCTCAGGAATACGCCGCTGACGAAGGAGTTGGTGCTGTTCCTGAAAGGGACAGAAGAGAAGCGCGAAGGGGCAGTGGATCCTCTGGAGGCGGCTCAAAGGGAAGCGGCTCAAAAGGAGGCGGCTACAAAGGAGGCGGCTACAAAGGAGGCAGCTACAAAGGAGGCGGCTACAAAGGAGGCAGTCATAAGGCGACAAACTACATAAAATCATTAGCATCAGGCGCCAAAGTCAAACTCACAAAATTCATGAAAGGTTACTCTCTGACCAACTCTAAAAAAATATCTGTCTCCGTAAACCCGATAGGCAGGTCCCTGAGGGGAAGTCAGCCAGTACACAAAATTGAGTCCAAAGTCCAATTTCAAAGTAAAGAGTCTGGTTTTCTTTACTACACACTCAGGGGATATTTATTACGGAATACTTTGTTCCATATGGTTTTAATTGGAGACCCGGAAGATTCCTCAAAATTGTATCTTGGTTACTATGAAGAGGATGAAGACAGTGTTATAGATACAGCTACTTCCAGTTCAACGGCTGCACCCATTTATTTGCAGAACGTTTTAAATAAGTCTGAAACGCCGGTTTCCAATGATTCTGAAACCAATAGCACGGTTTTACCACCTCATTCAGGTCAGACTTCAAACGACACTTTTATAAATGCTAATTTAACATCCCACAACACCACCAGATCGCTGGGTCTGATGCCAAAAAGACGTGAGCTTAAGCCCTTCAAACCCATTCTAAGTTTGGAAAAGGAGCAGGATTATTCAATCGAAGTCGTCTGGAAATCAAAGTCTGAAATAACGTCTGTTGCCATGTCTGACACTAGTACAATGACGTATACAACAATCAACCCTTCACCAACCCAGTCTTTATCACCACAGTCTTCATCAATAGCCTCTTCGAAGAGAGAAATACTGCCAGACGCCTCGGCCATTCCAGAAAATGTCGGCACACAGATCATTATCAAAGATAAAGAGGGGATGACTCTGGCAACATTAAACCTTGACCTGGAGCTGAGTCACTTTTCATTCAGTGATGAAAACGGATATTTGTTGGAGTACAGGATTGATGGGGACGGGATTCATCAGCTCACTAAAATTCATACCGAAACTGAATATGAGAATCAAGGCAGAATTGTTTTCACCTCTCAAGAAGGACCTGATGATACCAGTCTAATCGTGGTTGGCTCAGTGGTTGCTGGGCTTCTATTACTCTACGTCGGTGCACTCGCATTAATACACTATTATGAGAATCATTGGGAGAAGAGACCTTACGCAAATCCTTGAGTTTTTTTATACGCTTCTCATTTGCTCCAGTTGCAGCACTGATGGCAGTCTCTACTGTAATAGCTTTTTTAACGACATTTAACATATAGTTTGATGCATGGAAGCACCGGCATTCATCAGTACTAAGCGCAACCTGAAATAAACACGAGTACCATTCATGCAATCGACGACTTCTTTATTGGACAAGTAAAAATATGCTGTCTAAGCTTCCCACCAGTCTGATCATCCGGTTCAGCTGTTGTTTCCGGCGAACAACTTTTTCTTTTGGTTTTTAACCTCTTCAGCTGGTTACCATAATTTATGAAGATATTTTCAAGCCTGCTTTTGGCTCTGCTGCTCCCTTTTTGTTCTTCTCTTTGGGCTGGGAATGATAAGATCGGAGCAAATAGTTTGTTGCCATACGACTCTTATGAGTACGACGTTAATGAAGAAGGTGACGTTGTTTCTGAAAGGGACAAAAGGGAAGCGCGAAGAGATGGCGGCTCTTCAGGAGGCACTCACAAGCTAACAAACTACATAAATTCATTAGCATCAGGAGCCAGAATTAAACTCACAAAATTCTTGAAAGGTTACTCCCTGACTACCTCTAAAAAAATATCTGTCTCCGTAAACCCGCTGGGTAGGTCCATGCGGGGGAGTCAGCCAATTTACAAAATTGAGTCAAAAGTCCGCTTTCAAAGTAAGGAGTCTGATTTTCTTTACTACACACTCAGGGGGCATTCATTACAGGAGGTTTTGTTCCATCTGGTTTTAATTGAAAACCCGGTCGATTCCTCAAAATTGTATCTTGGCTACTATGAAGAGAGTGAAGACAGTGTTATAGATACAGCTGTTTCCAGTCCATCGGCTGCGCCGATCTGTTTGCAGAACGTTTTAAATAAGTCTGACTTACCGGTTTCAGTCACCAACGCTACTGACACTAATAGCACGATTCTAACACCTCATTCAGGCCAGTCTTCAAACAATACTTTTATAAATGCTAACTTGACTTCCCATAATAACACCGGGCCAGAGGGTTTGATCCCAAAAAGGGGTGAGTTTAAGCCCTTCAAACCTATTCTAAGCTTGGAAAAAAAGCTGGATTATTCGATTGAAGTCGTTTGGAAAGCAAGGGCTGAAAGAACCTCGGTTACCCTGTCTGACACTGGTCTAATGACGTATACAACAATCAACCCTTCTCCAATCCGGTCTTTATCAATATCCTCTTCAACAAGAGATATACTGCCAGACGCCTTAGCGGCCATTCCTGAAAATGTTGGTACAGAGATTATTACCAAAGATCAAGACGGGATGACTCTGGCAACGTTAAGTCTTGACCTGGAGCCGAATTACTTTTCGTTCAGTGACGAAAACGGATATTTGCTGGAGTACAGGATTGATGGCGATGGAATTCATCAGCTCACTGAAGTTCAGACCGATACTGAATATGTAAACAGAAATGGAAATAGAGACAGAAACGGAAATCTGGCAAAACCTGAACCTGCCTGCTCAATCCATTGTGCTTTGGCGTTAGTCGTCGCGATTGGTCTAGGTTGCATGGGTTTTGCAATAATGATAGTCAAGTATCAGGATCGTCGACTCGAGAGACAACATTATAGATTCCAGCGAAACCTGTTCGGTGAATAGCCCCCTATGATTCAGTGGCTGTCAATTTCTTCCTTCAGTCATCAACAGCAGGCGCAACCTCAAAGCATGCAGCGATTCAGGGTGATCAGAGTCTTTGAAAAAATTCACTGAATAATTTCGCTCATCCTCCCCACGAAATCTCAGACACATCAGCCATGGCAATACCAGCCATTCCCCCCTTGGTCGGCATGTCTGCCAACCTTTATGAGTCTCGATAAACCATCGATCTCCATGCCAGCGAATAGCCAGCACGCTAGTGCCAATACTCTTTTTTAGCCGCAACAGATAATAATGAATGGCATAGGCATTCAGGCCTGCAAAAAACAACAGGGAGTAAGTAAAATCAAGAGAGGTGAAAAACAGTGCCAGACTGGCAAGCAGATAACAGAAAACAGCCAGTATGAAGTGACGAACAGAAAGGCCTGCCCGCACTTCAATCAGAGTATCATTGGATGCTAACCGCATTCTTCAAACCACTCGCTAAACCACTACGGGCATATTGCAGAACTTTGTCCACCATACTTGCCAGCCCAGGGTCCTGAGGACGACCTTCTCCCATAAACCAGGCAAACAGGTCCGGATCTTCGCAATCAATTAATTTCAAGTAGACAGACTGATCTTCCACAGAGAGTTTTTTAAAAACCTGATTGGTGAAGGGCTCGAGCAAGACATCCAGCTCCAGCATACCGCGTCGACTGTGCCATTGCAGGCGTCTGAAATCATCAGCGCTCAACATTATCGCAATACTCCCTTGATTGAGTTCGATAAACAGGAACAGAAAGTCTTGTCACAGGACCAGAAGCCTGTCTAAAAGTAGACAGGACAAGCATCTTGTTTCCAGCGACGAGTATTATACGGTTTAGTTAGAGTCCTGAATACTCTATATTATGACGACTAACATTCACCCGCCCTTATCTGTATCCATTGCCAGCCAGCGGGGATACTGAAATCAGCATACTTTCGAAACATTGCAGAGAATGGATCATGACTAACGATCAAGAAGAAAGATTCCAACAGTTTTTTACTGAACGGGGCGCTCGTTATGAAAACGGCAAACTGCTTGACTTTGGTGAGGCCTCTCCAGCAGCCGAACCGGAAAGCCCGATATTATCTGTTCTGGATCAAAAAGCACTTTTGCAGGTTTCTGGCCCGGATAGTCTGAAATTTCTCCAGGGACAACTCACTTGCAATCTTGATACGCTTGCGACTGACCAGTTTTGCGGGGGAGCGGCCTGCACCCCCAAAGGTAGAATGTTCACCAGCTTCAGACTGCTCATGGCCGGTGAAGATCAATTTATGATGGCTATGCATCAGGGGCTGGTTGAGAGCACCCGGACCGGCCTGGGAAAATACGCTGTTTTTTATAAAACCGAACTGACCCCTGACCAGAAGTATGTTTGTCTGGGGCTTTCCGGAAATGCTGTTGAAGAGAAAATTGCCAGTCTCTTTAATGATGTTCCCGATGGCAACAGCGCGCTCAATATTGATCAGCAGGGTTGGCTTCTGAATGTTTCCGGGAGCCTGAATCGTTTTGAACTCTGGATTACCTTCGAGCATCTGGCAACACTCTGGGACAAACTCACTGAGCAGTTCTCACCCGCAGGGCATCAGCACTGGCAGCTGCTGGACTGTCTCGCAGTCGAGCCCTGCCTGTCACCGGAAACCGCAAATAATTACATTCCGCAGCATCTCAACCTGCCCTCACTGAAAAGTGTCAGCTTCAGAAAAGGCTGCTACACCGGCCAGGAAATAGTTGCCCGCATGCAAAATCTGGGGCAGCTTAAGAGTCGTTGCTATCGCCTCAGCTCAGACCAACAGCTGAGGCTGGAACCTGATACGCACCTGTTCAATAGCACAGGCAAAGCTATAGGTGAAGTGATTGAAAGCGTTCAAACCGGACAGGGAACAGAGCTGCTGGCGGTGATTCGAGTTGAATCCGCCCAGAAAAATGATATTCGACTGGATGGCGGTGAAGGACAAAAACTCAATTGTCAGCCACTGCCTTACGAAGTGGATCCCAAACAGGAACTGCAATTTTAAAAAGTGTCTAACTGCCAGTGAACTCTAAGTACTCAGCCATACGGAATCGAATATTTCTGGCTTATTGGGCAGGTGCTCTGCAAGGCGCAATGACGGGAACATAGCAAGCTATGTGACCAGAGTTGCAACGCAGTCAGAGTGCCTGAACAATGAGTCAGAAAGTATGATTTCGTAGGGTTGAGTACTTAAACCAGGGTACCTGCACATTAACAGGAGGTACCTCTGGCTTCAGATGCTCAGAACACCATCAGCTGAATACTGAGCATTCATTCCCTTGAGCTATTCCCGACGAATAACCCATCGATAATATAAAACATTGTCGTTTGTCCTGAAACCTCCACAAGCCGGTAATCTGTGTTTTAAAGTAGCGCTACCGGCTGCAATAAACAAACAATCCAAAGATGTAAATTTCATATCGTTTTGGAAAACGTTTTAGCTTTATTTATGAAATTTCCGGTCTAGGATGAGTAGCGCCCTTAAAATGAATTGTCACGGCACGGATGCTTTTGTTTTAACTTTTAAAAATCAGGCAGAGTGCAGTTATGAACATTTCCAGATCCGGGTCAGGGGTCGTGATATTTTCAGCAATCTATGCCCTCTCTTGTCATGCTTTGCCCTCAGGTGGCTCAACGGACAGTTCCATCGTTAGAGAGGTTTCAAGTTGTTCTGAATTGACCCTGACACACCCAGATCCGGGTCACTACCTGGATCGCAACAAAGCCGTAGTGTGTTGTTCTCCATGAACTTATGGCCCAGAGAAAATATTCTGAGCTTTGTCGATGCTACCTGTAACAGTCTCGTTGATCAGCATGATAATGATCTATCCATTGACTCAGCTCATCCAGCAGATCCCTATCACTATATGGGTGGCGTTTTTGGCAGTAATAACTGTTCCAATATCAAAATGGTTAATGGACCCTTTGGATTAAAAAACAGAGAGCAGGCATGGGGTTGGATATCCGTAGACGACACTGATCAACACAGTTGTACGACTCTGTTTGAAAAGGTTTATCGAACAGGATTTGCCCCAGTGCGCACATGGGCCAGGGCGGGTTTTGATGTTAAGTGTGATTCTTCTGTGCCAACACCCGGTTCATCACCCGCATTCATTCCTGATGCAGGTGATACGGGCGCTATGTTTATGAATAATATTGAAACAGCAGAGTCACAAAGACTGGAAAGGTTAGCCACATGGGAAAAAGTAGGCTTAGGTGCTGGCTTCTCTATTTTGAATCAGGCTATAACTCAAACCTGGTTCCACCTTTCAAAACTTATCAAGCAGGCCTGGATAAGACATACCAGTCAGGTGTTAGCGGCGACATTGGGTTTGGGTCTTCCGGCTCTCCCGTTGTTACCGGAATGTATTATTGGATTGAGAAGAAAGTCAGGACATAACCCATCAGGGGATCCTGGTCTATTGAGACGTCCAGATCTATATCAACCAGGTAATTTATTAGCGACATCTTCCGTTACTCAAGGATCTTTTGCTGAATTAGCTGTTTCCATAGCGCATGATGGGCGTTGGCCCACCCACGACCATACTTCCATCACTGGTGAAGAACAGGCGGATCACTTTATTACCCGTGATGGGATAACCTTTGCGGGCACGCATTTGATCCTCGACTTTTGGGGAGCTGAAAAGCTGGATCACCCCGCTCTGATGGAACAAGCACTGCGTGATGCGGTTGCAAAGGCAGGTGCTACCTTGTTGCATATCCATCTTCATCGCTTCGAGCCCAATGGCGGCATTTCTGGCGTTGCAATACTGGCTGAGTCGCATATCAGTGTGCACACCTGGCCAGAGAGGGACTTCGCGGCGTTCGATATCTTTGTCTGTGGTGATGCTCAGCCAGGATTAGCGATTCCGGTCTTAAAGGCCGCCTTCAATCCTGACTCGGTTAATATGGTTGAGCACTTGCGCGGTCAGGTACTCAGCGAAAGTGAGTAAAGCATTTATCATTAAGCGAATACACCTGTGGGAAGTTTTTCAAAGAACCTTTTATAAGGTGCTGTGCCAATAATATCGCGTCAACAAAATGCACTTTGAAAGTAACGAACCGACTATAAATTCAATCGTCGGGAATTGCTGCATTTTCTTAATGCTCGATTTCTGACTGAAAATCCTCAAGAATCTGCTCAGCTACTTCAAAATCATAGACTCTGATGCTTTTCTGCAGTCTGTCCAGTTTCTGTTTGTCAACCTTACCGTTCAGTCCGCCAACCAGTTCAGACAGAGACTCTGATGCAGAAACATCGCCTTCCTGAAGTTGAGTGATCATGGAACTCATCAGAAAGGACAAGCGTTCAACCTCAACCATCCCTTCGCCTATCACTTCTTCTTCCGGGCCGTTCTCGACCAGCTGCTTAAGACTCTCCATCACTTTGTTAAAGGCATGCTCAAAACTTTCAATCAACGCTTTTGAAGGCAATTCATCCCGGTTTCTCAAGGCTGCCTCCAAACGAGCCGCAGTAATATGCAACTGTTCTGCCCCAAGGCTGCCTCCAGCCCCCTTAATGCCATGAACAATAAAACGGGCACCCTGCCAATCCCGTTTATCCAGACAATTCAAGAGCTTTTGCAAGTCTTCTCTCTGATCCAGATAAAAGTTCACTAGCAACTGCCGGTATAAATCGACATTTCCTCTAACCCGGTTCAGACCATTGTGGAGATGAATGCCTTCCAGTTTCTCAAGATCTTCTGCAAACGCTTTTTGCTCTGATGCATCCTTTGCAGCGAGGCTGGATGACTTTCCTCGTTCAGGCACCTGAAGCCAGCGACCTACCATTTCCTGCAACTCAGCAGGATTCAAAGGTTTGGAAATATGATCATTCATCCCCATCTGCAGGCAACGCTCACGGTCACCGGTCATAGCATGGGCCGTCATGGCAACAATCGGCAAATTTTTATCACCTGAATTTCGTCGTATGACTCTGGTTGCCTGATAACCATCCATCAGGGGCATCTGAATATCCATAAAGACCAGGTCAAAAGCTTTGGATTCAAGAATATCTACAGCCTCCTGACCATTATCTGCCAGGGTCACCTTCAGCCCCATACCTTCGAGCAGCTCACGGGCTACCTGCTGGTTAATCTCATTATCTTCCACCAGCAGAATATCACCATTGAACGTCTGCTTGCCGGCACTGCTGTCGATACCCTTGCGGCCGCCACCCGAGCTTTTATAATCAAGGGTGCGAAGAATGGTTTCTATCAACACAGAGCTGCTGGCAGGCTTGATCAGGAAAGCGTCTACCCTGCCAGAAGCCCTGATCATGACCTCTTCACGACCGTAAGCTGAAACCATGATCAATACGGGTGCAGAGTCGAGATTCATCGCTCTGATCTGCTCTGCCAGCTCAATGCCATCGGTATCTGGCATTCGCCAGTCCAACAGAGTCACAGTAACCGGATTATTCGAGTCAAGATTGTGCTCTCTCAGGATATTCAGAGCCGTTGAACTGTCACAGGCTTCCAGAGTTTCACAGCCAAAACTGTTGAGCTGACTAACCAGTATCTTCCGGGCCTCATCAGTGTCATCGACGACCAGCACTCGTGTGCCGACCAGCGCCTGATCATTAAGCCCAATCGGTACACCCAGACCCAGCTCAACATCAAATCTGAAGGTACTGCCCCGATCAATTTCGGACTCCACCTCAATATCACCATTCATCATATTGACCAGACTTCGACAGATGGCCAGACCGAGACCCGTACCCCCAAATTTACGGGTAGTGGAGCCATCAACCTGAGAGAAAGACTCAAACAGTCGGGCCTGATGTTCAGGACTGATACCGATACCGGTATCCTGTACTTCAAAACAGATTCTGGCAGTTTTTGAATTAAGCGACAGTAGTCTTACTGAAATTCTGACAGCCCCAACGTGGGTAAATTTCACAGCATTGTGAATCAGGTTAATCAATACCTGTCCAAGACGCAGAGGATCACCCCGGAGGTGGTCCGGAACATCCGGCGCAATATCGTAGCCAAGTTCAATACCCTTCTCTTCTGCCCTTACGTTGGTAATGTCATAAACATTGTCAAAAACATCCTCCAGATTAAAGTCAATGGTCTCCATATTGAGCTTTCCGGCTTCAATTCTGGAAAAATCAAGGATGTCATTAATAATGCCTAGCAGAGCATGGGCAGAGGACTGGATCTTGGTGACATAATCCTGCTGCTTGTCAGACATATCTGTTTGCAACACCAGGTGGCTCAGGCCAATAATGGCATTCATTGGCGTACGGATTTCATGGCTCATATTGGCCAGGAAGTTACTTTTCGCCTGGTTAGCCTGATCTGCGGCTTCTTTGGCTTTATGAAGCGTTTCTTCAGCGTGCTTGCGGTCGGTGATGTCACGCCCGGTAGCAGAGAGATAACCTTCGCCTTCGTACTCCATATAGTTCGCCGTCACTTCAACCGGGAAAACCCTGCCATCATGGGTTTTGCGCAGGGTCTCATAAGTCATTGCCTTGCGCATGGTCAGCTGATCCCAGAGGCGCTCCCAGGAAGTTTCCGTCACCGCAGGATTGATATCCATGATGCTGAGTTCCATCACCTGTGCGGTGGTATAGCCCAGGGCGCGGCAAGAAGACTCATTCACATATTTATGGCTGCCATCATGGCGGAACCAGTGAATGAAGTCAGCAGCCCGATCCAGCGTGAAACGGGCCATTGAGAGTTCACGCTCACGTTCTTTCTGCTCGGTAATATCCACCATGGTGCCCACTGCTCGCAATGGATGACCACGACTATCCCGGAAAACAACCTTACCTTTGTTCCTGACCGTAGCGAAACTGCCATCCTTGCGTCTGATCCGGTATTCATAGACGAAGGCTTTATCCGAGTGAGCAAACTGGTCGTTAAAGAAATCTACGGTTGCAATCTTGTCATCTGAGTGGATCAGCCGACGCCAGCCCCCTGGGGTATTTATCAGCTCTCCGGCCTCATAGCCGAGCATACTTTGATATCGGGGACTGAAATAGATACGTTCATTAGCGACATCCCAGTCCCAGAGACCATCGGAAGCAGCATCCATCGCCAGCTGATAGCGCTCTTCACTCGACCTCAGGGCATCTTCGGAGAGTTGTCTTGAACGCGCAACAGCCACCAGTTCACTGGCCCTGCGCAGGAGATCCACTTCATCACTCAACAGTTCGTCTTCGGTCTGGCGATTGAGAAAAATGACCCCACCTATCTCTTCAGCGAATAGCCTCATGGCCACATGAATCCCTGCTACCACTCCGTCCTTACTGATGCTTCTCAAAGATTCGCTTTTGGCCAACTGTTCACTATCAACACTCAATTTCATTGTTGCTATACCATCTTCAGATGGCTGGCTTCCCTGACTGAGAGCACCCCGGAGCAACTCATTCAGGTCAGCCATTTTCAGAAATTTTCTGTCGGACCAGAAATGTTCAATGGCTGCATGTCCATCCGTTCTCGAATAAACCAGAGCTATGTCGTAACTCATAAAGACAGCCAATTTGCGAAGGAAGTACTGAACGGCCTCTTCAAGCGGTTTGTTAATGAACTTTCTGGAAATATCACTGAGCAGGCGGTCCAGATCTGAACGGGCTTTCAACTCTTCTTCGGCACGCTCCCTTTCACCGATTTCCAGAGTCAGCCTTCGGTTCCAATAAATAATGAGAATCAGCGTCACAAAAATCAGTAACAGCCCGATAAACAGTTCCTTGTTAGGCTGCCACCTCAGCTCAGTAATAGAGACCCAGCGACTGTTAATCTGCGACTTCTCTGCCTCAGTCAAACTGTCAACCGCTTTCTGTAGAATGGAACCCAGCATGGGCCAGTCATTGCGACTACCAAGAGCATATTCATATTCAAAACCTGCCTCACCCACCACGCGAAGATTGGTGACTTTGAGTCGATCAAGCTCAAAACTGGAAGCTGCAATGTCGGCAATCACCGCATCCAGAGCACCGCTGGAAACCCGACTGATACCTCCACTGAGACTGGCCACCGGCTTGAAATTAATACCGGAATTTTTCGCTCTGAAATAATCAAGAGAAGCACTGCCAGGCACATAACCCACATCGTGTCCTCTCAGATCCCGAATATTTTCAATGGTTTTATCCGAGGTTCTGGCCAGAATCACGGAAGGCACCTTAAACAACGGGCTGGTGAAGTCCAGATAACGACTGCGCTCGTCTGTCTTCTGTGCCATGCCGAGCACATCGGTTTCGTGACGATAGGCACGACCTAGAGATTCGGTCCAGACCTTGGAGGGGTTAAGACGGAATGTTAAACCCAGACGATCTTCAAGAAGACGAATATAATCAACGGCTATGCCTTGATAATTCCCTTCTTCGTCCTGAAAAAGGAACGGAGGATGATCCGCCTGCACATCAATCTGGATAATACGATTCCTGTCCAGCCAGCGACGCTCCGCTTCGGTCAGGTTGACATTGGTAACGCCCTTGCCAAAATACCGGTTATCACTGTTAACAATCCAGCGCTCTTCAATCTTACGGTATTCTTCTGGCGAGATATCTCCCAGCCCAGTGTTGACCAGAGTAATCAGATCATCTGTTCTATCGGCGGCTACCCCGGCAGCAATCGCCTCATTCATATTGAAGTATTTGCCACTTTTGAGTTCACCGATCAGCCCCATAGCGCCCAAGGCAGACTCAACCACCACAGGCTCAGCCAGGAGCGCATCAATATCACCTTTAAACAGACTCTGGATCAGCTCAATGACATTATCACGGGTTACCACTATAACCCCCGGAAGCCACTTGTCGACAAATTCTTCATGACTGGAGTCTGTGACAACGCCCAGCCTTCTGCCTTCCAGATCAGGCCCAAGATCATTGAGAGTCTGGTTACTGCGATAGTAAATTCGTGAATTGATGCCATAGAATGGATTGGACATACGCATCCACTCACTGCGAGCCCGGGAGGGCGAAATGCTCCCGAGAACATCTACCTTGCCACTCTTCAGTGCCCGAATGATCTCTTTTTGTTCTCCCATTCTAAAGCGAACAGGCGTAGAAGTTTTTTCTGACCACTTTCGCCAGATGTCTACATACATACCTGCCGGTTTACCCAGCGCATTCACAAAAGACAGCGGCGACGAGGCTGATTCCAGAGCAATAACCAGTTTGCCAGAAGTCTGGCTATCATTCCCAAGCCAGTTCTCGAATACCAGACTCTTACGGTCCTGCGGTATCATTTCCATACCGCTTTCAATGATAGAACCCAGGGCAGAACGTTTTTTATTAATCCCGGCCAGAAGTGAAACAGAAGTATTCAAAGGCGATGCATAAGGCGAGTATTCGGAGCTGACCCCCCGGCTTTCCAGATAATACCCCAATACATCTGCATTACCGGCAAACAGCGTCACCTTCCTGGCAGCAATGTCGTCAATCATTAAATGCTGATTGTCATACTCTTTCAGACGGACGTCAGGAAACCGCTTAATGATCTTGTCTTTCAGATAGTCATTGTCCAGAATGGCCACCTGATGCTCTGACAACAGCTCCTCAATGGGCTTTGGGGTAATGTCGTTGCGGATAAACAAAGCCCTGCGACTCTGGAAGATCTCGCGGGTCATAACACCTATTTCGGTGACTTCATCTGCCGACCCAAGCAGAGCAATGACATCAATTTCATTATTTTTAAGTAGATCGATCGCCTGTTGTCGAGCCATGGGATAGAACTTGACGGGCACGCCAACCTGTTCAGACCACTCCCGCCAGAGGTCGAGTATCAGACCGTCCGGTTCACCGGCATCATTGGTGAAAGCCCAGGGCAGAGAGTCTTGCGTATAAGCAATTTTAAGAGGCTTGAAATAACTGGAGTCCGACTTGAGCCTGCTGTCATCAGCCCAGGCTGAAAACGACAAAGTACAGAAAAAAAGCAGGCTAACGAAGTAAAAAATCAGGCCACGTTTTCTTTTTATAGTGAAAACAGACTCTTCACCGAAGGCTTCCAGACTAACCAACGGTTCAGGACTGTTTTCACGCTCAAGGCTTTTTAGAGCGTATGACATAAGAGCTCGTTCTGGGTCTATATAGGACTTGGCACGAACATTTTACCTGTAATCAACGGCTATGCCACTGAGAGAAGTACGCAATTTCACAGACAAGAACCTAGAATAAATAGAGGTATACCCATTCCGGATGAATCATGGATATTGAAAAACGATCCCAACAGAGTCTTGATGAGAGTAAAAACTGCATTCTTGAGGCCCAAAACCTGATGGACAAAATGGCCGCCCTGCGAGGAAAGCTAAACATCCAGGAAGGCGCAGGCAGACGCTACCTGCAAAGAATCAAGCCTGATGAAGCCAGCCTGAAAACCGCTGAAAAGGAAATTGCCAGCCAATACACCGGAAAAAGCAGCAACCCGGAAAGGAAGAAAAAGAAGCACAAGAACCTTATGAATGCCCTGCACAGACATGGCAGAGCCTGATCAGGAACACAGGCAGATTGTGATTACTGCCTGAAAGCATTGTTTTTTAACTTAAAGTCTTGGTACTCCTCCATTTGTGTTGACATAACCCACCAGAACATGAAGAGTTAGAACCTTCATAGATACAGGCTGATTTTCCTTTCGTGTTCACTATTTATCACTCTAACCAGCTTGACCTGCTTAAAGACCTGCTGATTGATCTGATACAGCGGGATCCTCTTCCCAACCCACTGGAAGACGAACAGATTCTTGTTCAGAGCCCCGGCATGGCCCAGTGGCTTCGGCAGGAGCTGGCTCAATCCATGGGCATCGCGGCATCTCTCAATTTTCCGTTGCCAGCCAGTTTTCTCTGGGACATGTTCGTCAAGGTGTTACCGGATGTCCCGGGACGTTCAGCCTTCAATAAGGAAGCCATGACCTGGAAGCTGATGTCATTGCTGCCCGACATGCTGGAAGAAGAGGCCTTCAAGCCTCTCAGGCACTATCTGGCCGATGATAGCGACACCGTGCGGTGTTACCAGCTGGCAGGCAAGGTAGCGGATATTTTTGACCAATATCTGGTCTATCGACCGGAATGGATCGCTGACTGGGAACAGGGAAAGGATAAGACAGCAAGAGATCAGCTCTGGCAGCCTATGCTCTGGCGAGCACTGGTCTCAAGAACGTCGGAAGCGGGCCAGTCACACTGGCATCGGGCCAATATGCATCAAAGTTTTTTGAGCGCATTGGAGAACGACTCTCATAAACACTTTCTTCACAAACAAGACCTGCCCCGCAGGTTATTTGTTTTCGGAATTTCCGCACTCCCCCCGCATTTTGTAGAAACCCTGAAAGCACTGGGTCAACAAACCGACGTCCATCTCATGGTCTGCAACCCCTGCCAATACTATTGGGGTGACGAGAAAGACCCTAAATACCTGGCCAAACTGGCAACCCGGCTCTTCAGTAAACAGGTCAGTCAATCGACGGCACATAAAGCTGAGGGCGCTTCACAACAGACTGACCTGTTCGAATCCCTGGTTGATGAGCAAAGCAACCCCCTGTTAGCCTCCATGGGCAAGCTGGGCAGAGATTACATGCATCAGCTGCATGACCTGGACGCAACCGAGATCATGGCCTTTGTTGACGGTCAGGAAGATTCACTGCTGCACCGGATTCAGAAAGATATCCTGGACCTGACCGACAGAACTCTTGAAGGTCCCGTCACTATAGCCCCTGATGATCAGTCTCTGGTTTTCCATAACTGCCACAGTGCGCTCAGGGAAGTGGAAGTTCTTCATGACCAGTTGTTAAGACTGTTTGAACGAAATCCTGATCTCACACCCAGAGATGTTGTTGTCATGCTGCCTGATGTAGATCAATACAGCCCCTGGATTCAGGCTGTTTTTGGTGGACTGCCGGATCATCACAACAATCCACGCTATATCCCCTTTGCTATTTCAGATCGAAGCGCCCGCCAGGAGTTTCCTCTGCTGAAAGGCTTACTGGAGCTGCTTGACCTGGACAATCAGCGCTGTGGTGCCCAGGAAATGCTGGAATTGCTGGAAATTCCAGCCATTCAGAGACGCTTCCAGATTGATGAAAAGGGCTTTGAACTCCTGCGCCGATGGATCGCTGAATCAGGCATTCGTTGGGGATTAAGCCCTGAACACCAGAGTGGCTTTGGCGTCCCGCCAAGAGAAAGTAACTCCTGGCTCTTTGGCCTCAAGCGGATGCTGCTGGGTTATGCGCTGCCAGAAGATGCCGGACTTTTCTCGGGCATACTGTCACTGGATTCTTCACAGGGAATGAATGCGGTTCTGAGCGGAAAGTTGGCAGCTTTTGTTGAAGAAGCCTCTGAACTGATTCTGCAACTTAACGAATCTCGCTCCATTGAAAGCTGGACACTTTTTATCAATCAGATACTGGAAAACTTCTTTCAACCCGATGAAGAAGACGAATACGCACTGAAACTGGTCCGAAGCTCACTGGAACACCTGACAGAGCAAGTTCGGGATGCAGGTTATAGCGACAGGTTATCCCGGCCTGTCTTACTGGATTACCTGACAGAACGACTCACCAGCGAACGGAGCAGCCAGAAATTCCTTTCAGGCCGAGTCAATTTCTGCACCCTGATGCCCATGCGATCCATTCCTTTTAAAGTGGTGTGTCTGCTGGGTATGAATGACGGTGCTTATCCAAGAAGCATTGCTCCAGCCGGTTTTGACCTGATGACAGAAAGCCCCCGACGGGGTGATCGCTCTCGCCGTGAAGACGACCGTTACCTGTTTCTGGAAGCCTTGCTATCGGCCCGCCAGACTCTCTACATCAGTTATACGGGTCGAAGCATTAAAGACAACAGTGAACGTATACCCTCAGTACTGGTAACGGAACTGCAGGAATATTGCAGTCAGTTTTTCACCGATAGTGAAGCTTTTCAGAACCTGATCACAGAACACCGGCTACAACCCTTCAGTCAGGAGAACTTCACCCCGGACAGCGGTCTGTTCAGTTACGCCAAAGAGTGGTTACCGAATGCCAACAATCCTACTGAATCATCCGCTCCTTTTCTGGCTTCACCACTAAGCACTCGAGAAACGCCGGAAGCACTTGAAGTCCCGGAATTATTGAGATTCTTTCGTAATCCCAGCCAATATTTCTGTAACCGAAGATTAAAAGTTTTCTTCGAGCAGGAAGACACCCTGCTGGTGGAAACCGAACCTTTTGCCCTGGATGCACTGGACACCTATTGGCTCAAAACGTCCATGCTGGACACTCTTCTTGCAGATAACAGGCTGGACAGCCTCCGGGAAAAATTAAACGCCACTGGCACACTACCCCATGGTGCCTTTGGTGAGCTGCTTCTGGAAGACCAGCAGAATGCCGTCTCACCACTCGTGGAAAAGCTGAAAGATGCCACCCTTGCCCCCCTGGATGATGTTGAGGTTAATCTGTCAGTAGCCGGTATCAAGGTCACTGGCTGGCTGAAACAGCATTACTCATTTGCAGGTCAGAATTCCGGATTGCTGCGCTACCGGGCTGCAGGACTTAAGGCAAAAGACAAACTCTTCGCCTGGATTGAACATCTCTTGTATTGCGCTTCCCTGGAAAGTGAATCACATAGCGGTGGCCATACCCGGTTGATGGGACTGGACGATGAGATCCTGTTTACCCCCATTGCCCGACAACAGGCCAGAGCCTACCTTGGCGATCTGGTGTCTCTCTACCTGCAGGGGCAAACCCGACCTGTTCCTTTCTTCCCAACCACCTCACAGGCATGGCTGGAAAAAGAAGACGACGAAGAAAAAGCACGCAAAGCGGCTGAAACGGCCTTTTATGGGGGTTTTAAGATTCATGGCGAAGTTGAGAATGTTTACATTCACAGGACGTTTCCTGAACTGGAACCCATCTTTGACGAATTTACCAACCTGAGTCGTCTTATTCTTGAGCCCATGGCCCGGACGATAGAAGTGGTTTCAAAAGGAAGCCGCAAATGACTGATACCACTCAACAGCCTGCAGCGGAAAACCAGCCCATGGCAGAAATAGCCAATCCACCACTACAGCTGGATGCCCGAACCTTCCCCCTGCATGGAAACCGCTTGATCGAAGCCAGTGCAGGAACAGGCAAAACCTACACAATTGCCAACCTTTTCCTCAGGCTGGTCCTTGGCCACGGACCTGAGCATAACCATAAAATATCAGCCCACTGTCAGCCTTTAACAGTGGACCAGATCCTGGTAGTCACCTTCACCGAAGCAGCCACTGAAGAGCTGAGAGACCGAATTCGTGCCCGGCTTCATCAGGCCAGAGAAGCGTTTGAAAAAGGTCTGAAGGATGATGACTTCATAGCAACACTGATGAACGACCTTGATCGTCACCCAGAAAGAGCAAAACTATTGCTGGCCGCAGAGCGTCAGATGGATGAGGCAGCGGTATTCACCATACACGGCTTCTGTCAGAGAATGCTGAAACAACATGCCTTTGAAAGTGGTACGCTGTTTACCAATGAGTTAATTACCGACGAATCCCACCTGCTGGAGCAGTCAGCCGCAGACTTCTGGCGCACCGAACTTTACCCACTTGACAAGCCTCTGGCACGACTGGCGCGATCTGTCTGGAAAACCCCCGGCGGTCTGCTTAACGATCTGCGAGGGCTATTGGGTAAACCGGGGCTGCAAATCAAAACCGGTGCAATGCCTGATAACCTTGAACGTTTCAAGCAAAAGTTTGTTGAACCCGCTGTGGCCATCAGAAATTTATGGCGCGACGATCGCAATGCCATAGAAGATCAGCTGCTGTCTTGTGGTCTCAATAAACGAAGCAAACCTTTTACGCGAATAGCCAAAATGGCGGCTTTTGCCAACAGTGATGCCCTCTTCCCGGTTCTTGGTAAAAACGAGAGCTGGGAAATCTATGGCAGGGAGATTCTGGAAAAGGCCCTGTCCAAAAAAGGCCAACTGCCCGGACACAAGGTTTTTGGTCTCATCGAAAACATACTGGATCAGTCCACCAGCATTCAGAACGCCTTCAAAAGCATGATGCTGGCCAGAGCCCTCTCCAGCATTCAGCAGAGAAGCCACAGAATCAAAAACCAGAAGCATCAGATGTCTTTTAACGACCTTCTGACCCGACTCCATCAGGCACTGCATCAGGGTCACGGCGAACAGCTGGCAAACAGGCTGCGAATCCAGTTTCCGGTGGCCATGATCGATGAGTTTCAGGATACCGACCCACTGCAGTATGCTATTTTCAGCCGAATCTATCCCGGTCACTCAAGCCCCAACCGTGATGCCGGGCTGTTTATGATAGGCGACCCAAAACAGGCTATCTATGCTTTCAGGGGCGCCGATATTTTCACTTACATGCAGGCAAGAAAGCAGGTTTCGGCTCACTACTCACTGGATACCAACTGGCGTTCCAGCAGCAATATGGTGCAAAGTGTGAACCGGATTTTTGAGCAATGTCTCAAAACATCCGCTGACACAGGTCGCCCACCTTTTATCTACCAGGACATTCCCTTTTTATCCGTCAAACCTTCACCGAAAGCCGACCGTCAACGACTGTTGGAAGCAAACTCTGAGGTTCCGGCTCTGACAATCTGGTGGCAGGATAATGAAGGCACTACGGTGGGCAAAACAGATTATGAGCAGACCATGACTCTGGCGACAGCCAGTGAAGTCAACCGATTGCTGAGCCAGGCTCAGGCTGCCATTCATTCAGACCAACAGCAAAAGTCTTTAAAAGCCGGAGATATTGCCATTCTGGTAAGAACTGGCCGACAAGGCCTGATGATCAGGGAAGCCCTGGCAAAACAGGGGATTCCCAGTGTTTATCTGAGCAGCAGTGACTCGGTGTTTACCTCAAATGAAGCGGTTGATGTGCTGAGAATTCTCACCGCCTGCCTCAATCCGGGCCACGACAGAACCTTGAGATCCGCCCTGGCAACGCCATTGTTGGATCTGACGGCTGAGGCCCTGGATGCACTGAATGAAAATGAGCTTGCCTGGGAAGAAGCCGTTGAAGAGTTTTCCAACTACCACCAGATCTGGATGAAGCAGGGTGTTTTGCCCATGCTCAGAGTCATGGTGCAAAAACGCAAACTGGCAGAAAAGCTGTTAGCAAAAGACCATGGCGAGCGACGTCTGACAGACCTGTTGCATGTGGGTGAGCTGCTGGCAGCAACCAGCCTTGAGCTGGAGAGCCCCCACGCTCTGCAGAGATGGCTGTCTGAACACATCAGCAAGCCGGACACCCATGCCGATGAGCAGCAGCTGCATCTTGAAAGCGAACGCAACCGGGTCCAGATTGTCACCATCCATAAATCCAAGGGGCTGGAATACCCTGTCGTGTTTTTGCCCCATATCTGCAGTTTCAGGGAAGCGGAAGAGCCGGTTTATCATGACAGCCAGCATACCACCTTAGACCTGTCTGGTGATGATCAGGCCCTGATTAAAGCCGATGAAGAAAGACTGGCTGAAGACATTCGATTGTTGTATGTAGCACTCACCCGTTCAGTTCATCGTTGCTACATGGGCATGGCTCCCGTCAAAAGTGGTTCGGGACGAAAAGGTGATCTGACCGATCTGCACAGAACTGCCATTGGCTGGTTGTTGAACGGCCCTGAAGAGCTTGATTATGCGACGCTGGAGCAACAACTGAAACATCTGGCCGAAAGCCACCCTGGCATTGCTTTCCAGCCCGTTGAAGACCTTCAGCTACCTCATTACCAGAGCGAATCTGAAGAGACTCCTCATCTTGTCGCAGAAGAGTTCAGGGGTGACATCCAGAAGGACTGGTGGGTCACCAGCTACTCCGCATTGTCCAGAACCTCGCAGTCTCATAAAAAAGAGCAGAGTCACCACAAAGCTCAGGAGCCTGATGCCTCTCTGGAAACAGCCGGTCTGGATATCGAAGTAATCAATGAGGCAGAAGCAGCTTTTAGCAATGAGCAAGAGCCCGAAGCGGAAACATTGGATATTTTCACATTTCCAAAAGGCGCTCGACCCGGTACCTTTCTGCACGCCCTGTTCGAAAACCTCGAAGATCTGACAGCAGATACACTGAATGACCTGCCCCGGGATTTATCTGGCTATGTGCTCGAACAATTGCAAATGGAAGGCTTTGATGAGAAGTGGTGCCCTACCCTCGAAAATATGCTGGATCATTGCCTGAAAGCACCATTGAACGACAACGGACTCACTTTGGGTGATCTGCCCAAGCGTTGCAAAAAAGTCGAGATGGAGTTTTATCTGCCGGTGAGCAGGCTCAGAGCCAGGGAACTAAACGCCATCCTGCAGTCAGAAGACAGACTGTCAGCCGAGGCGGGATTACTGGACTTTGTAACCGTGAAAGGCATGTTAAAAGGCTTTATCGATCTGACCTTTGAACAAGATGGCCGCTGGTATGTTCTCGATTACAAGTCAAACTGGCTGGGTGACCAGCTCGTCGATTACACCCGGGAGAACATGCAGAAAGTCATGATTGAGCACCGATACGATCTTCAATACCAGCTCTATTCACTGGCATTGCACAGGCTACTGAGTAGCAGGCTGCCAGATTATGACTTTGAGCAACATTTCGGGGGGGTTTATTACCTGTTTCTCAGGGGTATACGAAAAGATGAGCCAGGCCAGCCGGGCATTTTCCACTGTCGCCCCAGTAAAATCCTGATTGAAAAACTGGATCGTCTTTTTTATGGAGACTCTGCCCTAAGTGAAGAAGGCTCCACCAAAACCGGAGTCTCTTCATGATCAATGCCATTAAGCATCTTTACCAACAAGGCAAGATTCGCCCCCTGGATTACCAGTTTGCCCGTTTTATTCATGAACTGGACGACACGCCCTGTGTTGTAATGGTGGCAGCCCTCATCAGTCATGAGCTGGGTCGAGGCAACCTCTGTCTGGAGTTCAGTCATTTATTCCATAAGCCATTGTTCGAATTGAGTCTGGCAAACAGCAATGCACTCAGGGCTTTAGCAGACATTGACAATCAATCCGAAGACAAGCTGATCAGTCTTCTACTCTCAAGTCCGGTTATCAGCAAGGGTGAAACCAATTCGCCTCTGATTCTGGACGCTAAGCGACTCTATCTCTATCGATACTGGCAACATGAGTGTCTGGTTGCCCGACACCTGCTCAAAGAGGGAAAACAGTCAGAAGACTTTCAGGAAACCCGAGCCATTCTGGATCGGCTGTTTCAGCGAAACTATTCCGCTCTTCTTGAGAATCGTCCCGATACCAGCGATTCGAAAGCCCTCCAGGAATACCTCATAAAATGGCTCGATGTAGAATTTCCTGAGGCCATTGACTGGCAAGAATGTATCCAGACGCTGCTGTCTGCCAGAGAGACTGGAGACCTTAAGGTTTTCGATCAAACAATCCCGCAACACGATTGCCTGAACTGGCAGAAAGTTGCAGCGGCCATGGCAGCGACTCAACCCCTGGTCATCATCAGCGGTGGACCCGGTACAGGTAAAACAACAACGGTCACAAGACTGCTGGCCATGCTGGTTGAGAAAGGACTGAAGAGTGACAAAATACCGGACATCCGACTGGTGGCACCCACTGGTAAAGCCTCTGCCCGGCTCACTGAATCGATGGGGGGCGCCCTGCCCGCTCTTCACTGCAATGAAGAGGTGCGTAAGTTGATCCCAACTCAGGCAGGAACGATTCATCGGCTCTTGGGTGTTATCCCTAACCGCCCGGAATTTCGCCACAACGCCAACAACCCACTGCATCTGGATGTTCTGGTGGTGGATGAAGCCTCTATGGTTGATCTGACACTCATGCGTCAGCTGCTGGACGCACTGCCTGACCATGCCCGAGTTATTCTGCTGGGTGACAGAGATCAGCTGGCTTCTGTGGATGCTGGCAGTGTGCTGGGTGATATTTGTTCCGCTGCCGAAGGTGGTTACTCACAGGCCCAGGCTAATACACTGGAACAATTAACCGGCTTTGATCTGAAATCATGGACAAGACGACAAATGTCCACAGTAAAAGAGAACGCTATGACAGCCTGTTTTTCAGAAAAAAGTCGGGCTATCAATGACCGCTTCTGTCAGCTTCAGAAAAGTTACCGATTTGATGACCGATCGGGCATAGGCACGCTGGCCAAAGCCGTCAACAAAGGCGGCACCAGACTTATAAAGGAGATATTTCAGCAAACATTTGCTGATATTGCCCTGCACCCTGTAGACGATAGCAGCTACTCCCAACTGATGTCACTCTGTGCACAGGGCTATACCCCCTATCTTCAGGCCATTAATGATCAGCAAGATGAAAAAACAGTTCTCGCTGCCTTTAACCATTTACGCTTGCTCTGTGCATTGCGGGAAGGACGCTGGGGTGTTGAAGGACTCAATGATGGCATTCGCTCAGCTCTGGCAAGGAGCAACCTGATTCCATCAGAAGGCTTAT
This sequence comes from Endozoicomonas sp. ALC020, assembly GCF_049275935.1. NCBI lineage: Bacteria > Pseudomonadati > Pseudomonadota > Gammaproteobacteria > Oceanospirillales > Endozoicomonadaceae > Endozoicomonas > Endozoicomonas sp. ALC020. Next base: position 5,200,609 of record NZ_CP184830.1, on the reverse strand, counting down.
GGTATCCGGGCCGCCCGGTTCTGATTACCCGAAATGCCCATGACCTCGGCCTGTACAACGGTGATATTGGCATTGCTCTTCCTGATTGCAATGGCCGCCTGAAAGTGGTCTTTGAATTACCCGACGGTAGCCTCAAACATCTATTGCCCAGTCGCTTGCCAGAGCACCAGACGGTCTTTGCCATGACCATACACAAAAGCCAGGGGTCAGAATTCCCCCACACCGTCATGGCACTTCCAGAACAGATGACACCGGTTCTTACCCGGGAACTGGTTTATACCGGCATCACCCGGGCCAAGGCCAGACTGGATCTGTTTGCACTGCCGCAGATTCTGGTCAAAGCCATTCAACAGAAGACCCTGCGTTCATCAGGATTGAAAGACCGACTCATTAACCATTAAAGCCCCTGAAATTGCTGTTATGACCAAGAAAATCTACGTTATTTACACCGGCGGCACCATCGGCATGAAACCCACTGATTCGGGTTATGCCCCCTCTGGTAATATGCAGGCGCTTCTGGATGAAAAACTGCCTCCCCACGTCCGTCAGGGTCTGCCCGACTTTGACCTGGTGGAGTATGGGGAGTTGATCGACTCCAGTAATATCCGCCCAAAAAACTGGAAGCAGATAGCAACGGACATTGCTGATCACTATGAAGACTACGATGGTTTTGTGGTTCTGCACGGTACCGACACCATGGCATTTTCCAGCTCCATGCTGTCTTTTATGCTTCGCAATCTGGATAAACCGGTTGTCTTTACCGGCTCCCAGATCCCTCTGTGTGAACCTCGTAGTGACGGACTGGAAAACTTTGTCGGCGCCCTGAGTATCGCCGCTGATGAGCGCATCAATGAAGTATGCCTGTACTTTAACGGTCGTTTAATGCGCGGCAACCGGGCTCGCAAACAAAACGCCTATCTTTTTGATGCTTTTGACTCTCCCAACTTCCCCTGGTTGGGACGTGCCGATATCAATATCGAGATCAATGATCTACTGTTGTTGAAGCCTGAAAAAAAACCAGAATTTCATCTTGAATGCTCTGAAGATACCCAGGTCGGCATTGTGCAACTCTTCCCCGGTATCACAGCCCAGTGGCTGGAAGCGGCCCTGAACCAGCCTCAAAAAGCCTTTATCATAAGGACTTATGGCACAGGGAATGGCCCTGATGACGACCCGGCCCTGCTGAACGCACTGAAAAAGGCGACAGATGCCGGAAAAATCATCGTCAATCTGACCCAATGCCACAGGGGCGCTGTCCATCAAGGCAGTTATGCCGCAGGCTCTGCACTGGCCAAAGCGGGGGTAACTGGTGGTCTGGACACCACGACTGAAGCCATGTTCTGTAAGCTTCATCACTTACTGTCAAAAGGCCTCTCAACACAAGAGATCAGAGAACTGGTCGGAAAGAGTATTTCTGGTGAGCTGACGATCTGAAAAAAGATGAGGACTTTCGAGTCCTCATTCAGTCGCTATCATGGCAGCTGCCAGTCGATGGGCTGAACGCCTCTGGAAGTCAGATAATCATTAGCCTGCGAGAAAGGTCGGCTGCCAAAGAAGCCCCGATGTGCTGACAGTGGCGAAGGGTGCACAGTCTGCAATACCCGATGTTTGCTGCGGTCAATGAATTGCCCTTTACGCTGGGCATAACTACCCCAGAGGATAAACACCAGCCCTTCTCTCTTATTGTTCAGCTCTGCAATCACTCTGTCGGTAAACTGCTCCCAGCCTCGCTTTTGATGGGAAGCAGCCTGCTTGTGTTCAACAGTCAAGACGCTGTTGAGCAGCAAAACCCCTTGCTCAGCCCAGTGTTCCAGGCAACCGTGACTGGCTGGGGGAATCCCGAGATCATTTTGCAGCTCTTTGTACATATTGATCAGTGAAGGAGGAATACGAACATCTGGACGCACCGAGAAACTAAGTCCATGAGCCTGACCCGGGCCATGATAGGGGTCCTGTCCAAGAATCACCACCTTGACCTGTTCAAAAGGTGTCAGCTCCATAGCCCGAAAATATTCACTGCCCTTAGGATAAATCGTTTTACCAGCGGCCTTTTCATTCAACAGAAAGCTACGCAAAACCTGCATATACTCCTTGTTGAACTCACTCTGCAAATGAGACTTCCAGGAGGGCTCCAGTCTGATTTCCTGCATAGGACTTCCCCGGTTCTGTAAATATTAACAATAAGAGTTGAATGATAATCGAGTCAGCAAGTAACTGACCAGTTGGTTTTGCATATAGTGGCGAGTGGATTTCTTCATCCCTCGTGGCACAGCCACGGCCCCATAGCCAGGGCAGGTTAACAGAATTGAAACGCAGAAGGATCGATTAAGACGTCGCCCAGAGAGGCAGAACCAACAAGGCAGGCACTTATACATACGATTGATGTTAAACTGACTTGATAAAATAGTTTCGTACACCCGTTAGCAGAGAGGTGTACGGTATTTTTAACTTTACAGAATGCCTGTTGACAGTCCGTGATTAATCAATGTTTGAACATCAACATTATCTGGCGATGTAGTCTTTCTTTAATCGGTGTCATATCCAGTCCACCTTTCTGCAACAGCCCCTCATACTCAACCTGCGCAATGAACGAGGCAAGCAGTTGTGCATCGGTTTCTGGCTGTGAAGAGCCTGTGCGCCTGAAGAGTGAAGTCAGGCTGTTCAACAGATAGGTCTGATGTTTAAAAGCGATGGGACGCAGATTTTCATTTCTCAGGCACTCCAGCTGGAAAGCCCGCTCTGCGATCAGGTAATCACGATGCTCAGTCAGCTGGTTGCCAACATAATCAACGGCCAGATCCAGCATCTGATCAACAAACTGATCCCTGGAATCACTGGAGTCATCCAGCAGTGAAAGCGCTTTTTGCAGCTGATCATCAGACTCTTCCCAGAATGCCTTGAAAGTTTCAGCCCCCATTTCCACAAACAGGGTAAAGGTGTCTGTTATGAGGTCGGAAATATCTTTGAAGTAATAAGTAGTCGCAGAGAGAGGTACTTGAGCTTCTTTAGCGACTGCGCGGTGTCTTACACCACGAACGCCATCTCTTACTACGATTCTCAGTGCTGCCTCCAGTATGGTTCGACGGCGCTGTTCACTATTGGCCCGACTGGTTTTACGCCCTTGGTATTTCAGAGTTCCATTTCCGAGAGCTGCTCCTTCATTCCGGGCCATCTGCGTTAGGACGCAGTTTCTTTCGTCACTGTACGTTGCTTCCATGATTAAATGCCTTGCAGTTGCCTGTTAGTCTTAAGACGTTTGAAACCCTCGCTTGAAAGAGAGGTTTCAGCTACGCCAATCTTCTTGTACTTCAGCCTGAAAATGACGGTTAAAGTGTCATTGTCCAGGCTTGGTCAATGGCCGCTGAAGACTGGGCTGCAGGCTAGGAGGCAGACAGATCAACTGTCTGCCATGATTCCAGCCGGGATTACTGCTGGGGTCGCATGTGCGGGAACAACAGTACATCACGGATAGAAGGTGCATCAGTAAACAGCATGACCAGACGGTCTATGCCGATACCTTCGCCCGCCGTTGGCGGCAAACCGTACTCCAGAGCGTTGATGTAGTCTGCATCGAAATGCATGGCTTCATCATCACCAGCGTCTTTTTCTGTGACTTGCTGATGAAAACGCTCAGCCTGATCTTCAGAGTCGTTCAACTCGGAGAAACCATTGGCCACTTCACGACCGCCCACGAAAAACTCAAAGCGGTCAGAAATGAATGGATTGTCATCATTACGACGAGCCAGAGGCGAAACCTCTGTCGGGTATTCGGTAATGAATGTCGGATCCATCAGCCGGTGTTCAACCGTTTCCTCAAATATTTCGATCTGAACCTTGCCCAGGCCCCAGGTACCCTTGACCTCGATACCCAGCTTTTCCGCAACCCGGGTTGCTGAATCAATCGTATCGATGTCAGCAGCCTCAAGATCCGGATTGATGTGCAGTATAGAATCGAAAACGGACATACGCACAAATGGCTTGCCGAAATCGATCTCCTTACCCTGGTAAGTCACTGAGGTTCCACCGGTCACGTCTTTTGCCAGACGCTTAAAGAGGGCTTCCGTGTGATCCATCATATCAATGTAGTCTGCGTAAGCCTGATAGAACTCAATCATCGTAAATTCAGGGTTATGACGTGTAGACAATCCTTCGTTACGAAAGTTCCGATTAATTTCAAACACCCGTTCAAATCCGCCCACCACCAGACGCTTCAAATAGAGCTCTGGAGCAATACGCAAGTACATATCAATATCCAGCGCATTATGATGAGTCACGAACGGACGAGCGCTTGCACCACCCGGTATCACCTGTAGCATCGGGGTTTCCACTTCCATGTAATCCTGCTCATGGAAATAGTCACGAATCACCTGAACAATACGGGAACGAACACGAAATGCTTCCCGGGACTCTTCGCGGGTAATCAGGTCCACATAACGCTGACGATAACGCATTTCGGTGTCGGTCAGCCCCTTGTGCTTCTCGGGCAATGGGCGCAGGGATTTGGTCAGCAACTCAACCTGCTCCATGTCGACATAAAGATCCCCCTTGCCGGAACGCTGCAGGGTGCCTTCAGCACCGATGATGTCACCCAGGTCCCAGGTCTTGGCTTCCTTCAGCACTTCTTTAGCCAGCACCTTGCGATTCACGTACACCTGGATACGACCAGACATATCCTGAATTTCCATGAATGCACCACGGTTCAGCATGATACGGCCAGCTATCTTGACCTTCTTTCCAGCTTCCAGCAGCGCTTCCTTGCTGGCATCTGCAAACTCTTTTTGAAGATCAGCAGCCAGTGCATCACGACGGAATTTGTTTGGAAAAGCGACCCGTTCAGCACGAATGGCAGTGAGTTTTTCTCGGCGAAGAGCCACCAGCCGGTTCTCTTCCTGGGTATCTAAGATCTGTTCTTCAAACATAGTTTCTCCGGTTCAACCCCAGGGGGGGGCGGGAGTTAACAGTTGCCTGCTACTCCTTTGCGTAAACTGTTCTCTGCCAACGGCTGACTTTAAAGGCCTTTCTTGAGACTTGCCTCGATAAACTTATCGAGATCTCCGTCAAGAACGGCCTGGGTATTTCGGGTTTCCACGCTGGTTCTCAAATCCTTGATTCGGGAATCATCCAGAACGTAGGAACGAATCTGACTGCCCCAACCAATATCGGACTTGGAATCTTCCAGAGCCTGGGCGTCAGCACTGCGCTTCTGCATCTCCAGCTCATACAGCTTGGCTTTTAACTGCTGCATAGCCTTGTCCTTGTTCTGATGCTGGGAACGCTGATTCTGACACTGCACCACAATACCGGAGGGCTCGTGAGTAATACGAACCGCAGAATCGGTGGTGTTTACGTGCTGACCACCGGCACCACTGGAGCGGTAGGTATCAATTCGAAGGTCGGCCGGATTAATCTCAATCTCGACATTATCGTCTATCTCCGGAGAGACAAAAACCGATGAGAAGGAGGTATGACGACGGTTACCAGAATCAAATGGAGACTTTCGTACCAGACGATGCACACCTGTTTCTGTTCTCAACCAGCCAAAAGCATATTCACCGGTAAACTGAACCGTAGCCGACTTGATACCAGCTACTTCGCCCGCAGATACTTCAATGATTTCTGTTTTGAAGCCTTTCTGCTCACCCCATCGCAGGTACATCCGCAACAGCATATTGGCCCAGTCCTGGGCCTCGGTACCACCGGAACCCGACTGAATGTCCAGATAGGCATTGTTGGGGTCCATTGCCCCGGAAAACATACGCCGGAATTCCAACTCTGCCAGTTTTTCGCCCAGCTGGTCCAGCTCTTCCACAACGCCTTCGACGCCGTCTTCGTCCTGCTCTTCCACCGACATTTCCAGCAGTTCAATGGAATCTTCCAGGCCTGATGTCAGCTGATCAATGGTAGCAACGATGCCTTCCAGCATGGAACGCTCTTTGCCCAGGGCCTGGGCACGCTCCGGTTCATTCCAGACATCCGGATCTTCAAGCTCCCGCTCTACTTCCTGCAGACGCTCACTCTTGTGAGCGTAGTCAAAGATACCCCCTAAGCACGTCAGTACGCGCTGTCAGATCCTTAATACGCTCCTTGATAGGGTTTACTTCAAGCATGGTTTATCGCTCAATATCGTTCAGTGTTCGATGAAAAATCGGGAAATATCACTTCGGCTGTCGGTATTGACCATGAGTAAGGCAAATGCCTGAACAGGAACAGAACCGGATGGCTTGCCCCGGGCAGTGACAGGAAAGAATGATTTCCACAATAAAAAACAGCCGACCATTCTACCTGATCAGCCCAAGTGTTGGAATGAGAGAAAAACAAAAGCTAGCCCCCGAATGTCTGGCCAGGAGACTATTCAGGGAACCTTTTCAGCATCTGGCAGTCAAATGTAATGAGAACAGAAAAAAAGCAACCAACAAGAGGTGTACATCATGATCAAACAGAAATTGACGGCCCTGGCCCTGATACTGCCCCTGACCGCTGTAGCCCTGTCCGGCTTTGCTGATGAAGAAGAGCCAAAGCAGGATGAGAGCAATAAAAGCGAGAAGGTTCTGATCCTTCAAAGCCTGATGGCTAAAAATGAAGAGACAAACACCGAAGAAGAGTCTGCGGAGGATGAAAAACCATCGACAGAACAAAACAACCGTTTTGAACTGCTGTAAAAAGATGGCGAGGCCGGAACAAAGTCAAAAGCTGGCATCCGGCAACTGCTTCTGCCGTCGATGAACCCCATCGACAGCAGAAGCAACGCTCTCTGCCAGATTCAGAAAACTGTATGCTCTATGGCTCTTCTGAAAGGCGGCAGAGAGTCCAGAATCATACGACCATACCTCGCTGTGACCACTCTTCGATCCAGCAGGGTGATCTGGCCGGTATCCTGCTCTGTTCTTAACAAACGACCGCAGGCCTGTACCAGCTTGATGGCTGCATCTGGAACGGTTATTTCCATAAACGGATTCCGACCCTGAGCCTCAAGCCATTCTGACAGTGCCGATTCCACAGGATCATCGGGAACCGCAAAAGGAATTTTCGCGATAATAACATGCTCACAATATTCACCAGGCAGGTCGATCCCTTCCGCCAGACTGGCCAGACCGAAGAGAATACTGTCTTTGCCTTCATCAATATGCTTGCGATGCAGTTTCAGAAGTTCCGCCCGGGAATAATCATCCTGCAAAAGGATCTTCTTGCGCCAGGCATCATCGAGACCAAAATGCACATCTTTCATCTGCTTGCGTGATGAAAAAAGTACCAATGTACCTTTTTGTCTGGCCATCAGATCGGGCAGCTTCTCAACGATTTCTTCCGTGTGCTCTTCACTCTGACGAGGATCAGACAACATACCCGGTACCACCAGCTGTGCAGCGAGACTGTGCTGAAAAGGGCTGGGAACCACAACGCAACGGGATTCAGACGGAACCCCTGAGCGCATACGGAAACGATTGAAGTTGCCCAATGCAGTGAGTGTGGCCGACGTAACAATCGATGCATAACCCGGATTCCAGAGCGTCTGCCAGAGTGTTGCCGAAGAAAGTATTGGGCTGCTGAAAACCTCCAGTTCCTCACCAAAGGGCCCTTCACTCCACTTCAGCCAGCGGGCACTGGGTGGCTCACCCTCAGGGTCTTTCATGGTGTAGGTCAACCAGAGCTTAAACTGGTTTTCCAGACGCATTTGCATTGCACCCATTTCCGGATACAGTTGCTCGGCCTGCCAACGGTCAATACCCGGGACATCACCGTCCATGGCATCGTCCAGTTCCCTGGTAATTTTTTCTACCATACCACTGCAACGACTGAAACCGGCTTTGAGTACTTCAGCCTGCTGACGAAGTGCTTCAGGTATTTTCCCTTGCTCAAAGCGATAGACAGCAACCGTCGTATCACCCTGAATTCGAGGTTCAAAGGTTGCAACACCCTGTAACAGAGTATGGGTGTGACCCAGGGCATTCACCAGTTCATCAAACTCAGGCATGAGTTTTTCGAGTCTTTCACCCAACTCACCGGGCAAGGCGTTTTGGGACAGGGTTTTCTGTAGAGACTTACTGGCTTTCTCCAGCCAGCTGGCCGTTCCTTTTATTCTCGAATGACAGGCGAAATGATCGATCGCCTTGTCAGGCAGATGATGGCCCTCATCGAAGACGTAAACGGTATCTTTCGGATCAGGCAGAATAGCGCCACCGCCCAGGGCCAGATCGGCCAGCACCAGATCATGATTGGTCACCACCACATCGGCCTGTTCAAGATCTGCCCGGGCTTTATAGAAAGGACACTGATTAAAATAGCCACAGCGGCGGCCACTGCACTGGGAATGATCCGTGGTAATCATTCGCCATTGTTGATCTTCCAATGCATCGGGCCAGCTGTCGCGATCACCCTCCCACCTGGAAGCGGCAAAGTCTTCCAACATAGTTTGATAGAGCTTCAGGGAAGTCTCGTCCTGCGCCAGTGTGAAACCTTCTGCGGCAAACATATCCATTAATGAGGCCGTTGACTGCTCTTCCTGCAACAACCGATCAAGCTTGCTAAGACAAGCATACCGCCCACGACCCTTGGCCAGGGTAAAAGAGAACTTAAGTCCGGTTTTCAGGATAATATCGGGCAGGTCCTTGCCGATAATCTGCTCCTGCAGCGTCACAGTGGCTGTAGAGATTACCAGTCTTTTATCAGCAGCCTGCGCCATCACCACAGCAGGCAGAACATAGCCCACCGTTTTACCGGTACCGGTACCAGCCTCGACGACAATCACGGAAGGATCAGAGGTTCTGCGCCCTTCACTGTCGGTCTTGACCTCACCCAGGGAACGGGCGACTTCTGCAATCATCTGTTTCTGACCGGGCCGGGCCTTCAGCTTTTTGCTGGCCAGAAACGTGCTGTAAGCCTTCTGGATCTTTTTTTTGTGTGAATCTTCAAGCACTGTGCTGATCACCCACCGGCTGGGTTGGAATTTTTTTCATCAGACTCATCAGGTGAAAGCCGCCAAAGATCAGAATCATGTAGCGATCTTTCATGGACAGCGGCGCGCCCATAGCGGCAAAACGGCGACTGAAGAAGAAATGCTCTGCCGTGTGCAACAGCAGCAACAGGGGCGCAGCCCAATTCAATACGGACCCCATGGGTTCTGCCACGGGCACAAAGAGATTCCACAGTGCTGAAAGCCAGAATAAAACCACCACCGCTTTGCCAAAGCCCATGTATCTGATCCTGTAATTTAAGTAAAATGATATTCTATCGAAAACCCATCACTCCTGCTCGAAGAATTCTATGACTGAAAACAGCCCTGAGCTTAAAAACAGCCTTGAGCACAAACATCCTTATTCAGACGCCTCTATCAACCATTGCCCTTGTGGTTCAGGCCAAACCTATAAAGCATGCTGTGGCCCTTACCATTCGGGGCAAGCGGCTCCAACCGCAGAAGCCCTGATGCGTTCCCGCTTTTCAGCCTATTATCTTAAAAACACGGATTATCTGCTGGCCACCACCTGGCAGCGCCAGATCAATGGCTTGGATAAAGCCGACATTCACCGAGAGACAGACGCCACCCGGTGGACCCGACTGGACGTGGTCAGCACTGAAGCTGGCGGCAGTGCTGACAGCCGGGGAAAAGTGGAATTCAAAGCCTGGTTCCTGAACCCCGCCACCGGCAGGGAAGAAGCGCACCATGAGCACTCAGACTTCATCAGGGAACAGGGTCACTGGTATTTTATTTATCCGGATATACCTGCCAGACTGCCTGGAAGAAACGACCCTTGTCTCTGCGGCAGTGGCAAAAAATACAAAAAGTGCTGCGGTTGACTCTCTCTCAGCTTTATCAAAAGACAGCAAAATTTAATTAAGAGAGGTGAGGTGAAACTTGTTTTTAATTGCTAAACCTTCCGGTTCAACCTGCCAGTACACTGTCGTTCTTGTGTTGCTCTGTTTACTATTGCTGCCCTTACAACTACTGGCTTTGACTTGTCACAAATGCGGCTTCAATTACAATCGAAAAGACTTCTCGTTCTGCCCAATGTGTGGGGAAGAAGCTGAAAATGAAGATCTTCTGCATCGCACAATGCCTTCCCAATCAGCAGCGCCAGTAAGTCCTGGTGCACAGGTGGATGAATCGCTGAGAAATCTGGAGTTTGCCGTAAATGTATTTAGCCGTGCAGCCCCCAATATTCCTGAAAATTTTGTATTATCCCCTGATAGTCTTTTTCAGACACTGGCATTGTTAGTATTAAATGCGGGTGCTGACGGTGCGATCGAGCAATGGCGTCAAAATTGTCTGAGTGAGGATCATTCTAAGCCATCCGGTGCAGCAGCCCATGAACAGAACAAGAACCCTTCTTCGATTATCTTGCTCGCAGCCAGTCAACCTGAGGCTGTGGCAGTTTATAGAGAGAGACTTAAACAAATACACGACGATTTTCGTGGTAAAATCAACTTGATGAGCCTCACGCTTATGCATAGCCTGGCCCAAGAGCTCAACGGACTATTTTGCCAATTAACCCATGGTATGGTGCACCGTTTATGCAGCCCCATCGCTTGGTCCTTATCAACATACATGGAACTCATGACTTCGATTTACTTCACAGGGCTGTTGGAAAGGTCTCGTGGGACCGAAAATGCAGCTTTATTTACCTTACCCGATGGTCAGGCAGCCGTTGTAGACAGAATTATGAATGGAGAAATCAATCCTTCCCGGTACGCACATCACAATGATTGGGAAGCAGTTACCTTTCCCTACCGGAGAGATGATGAAATAATTTTGGTCTTACCCCCGCCAGAAACAATGCTAAGAGCAGTCACATCAAAAATAATAACGGCATTATTTTCATCATTAGACTCCGACGAATCCTTTTCATCCAGCTTAACGATGACTCCCGGACTTCCACCCTCTAAAATTGCTAAGAACACTGACTTGAGCGAAGCTTTACGTCCATCAGGTTCAGGTTTACTTTCTGTTGTTACCACCGATCTGAGTTCAGGCGCTATGCCAGCTCTGTCGTTTCCTATGAATGCCTTTAGTAATCAAGAAGCCCCGGACGCAGCTCTAACCAATACTGATTCTAACAGAAACCGTGAAGGAGATAGAATACAATCAATCCGATTTGATCGACCCTTTCTTTATATATTGCGTAATAAAATAACAAAAAGAATCAACCTCATTGGCAGATACTTCTTTCCACCGGACTCAGGGACAAGCTCTTCAAGAAAAACAAAAAAACAAAAAAAACAACAAATAAAAAAATAAAAATAAAAATCAAAAATAAGACACCCATAAAAAAAAGGCCTCGTCAGCAAAAAAAAATAAAAAAAATAAGACACCCATAAAAAAAACAAACAAAAATAAACAAAAATAAGACACCCATAAAAAAAAGGCCTCGTCAGAAAAAAATAAGACACCCATAAAAAATGTCACTTCAAGGGAAAAAATAAAAAAATAAGACATTCAAAAATCTGTACTCCCAAAAAGGATCAGAAAAATCTATCTTCAAGTAGCGTATCAACGAGCCACACAGCGCCATCCAACGAACAGAGGCTGTTCAAGCCATAATTCAGACAATGCAAATTCATTCCGACATAAGTCGAAGAGAGATAAAGAGAGGGTCTTTGACGTCTTAACTGATTTCTACGCTAACCTGTCAGGTACAAACGACTGCAGGCGTTTAAACCTCGAAGCCACTTCTGTCCGGCTTCAAGTGCATAAGCCTTCATCGCCTCCAGACGGCCAACTGCCCGATAAAAACGATTATTCCATTGCATGGTTTTCAGCCACTCATCCGGATCAATTTCCAATCTTTCAAGAATAGGAGGGGTACACGACGGGATGGAACCTTTCTTGTCTGTCCTGACAATGCGGCCACTCCAGTCAACCAGTTCCAGATAGTCATGAAGAAGGTAGGGAAGGGCAACGTCCGTGTTCTGGCCCTGCAAACAAAAAGGTTTCAGGGTCAGCGGCTGATTTTTAGTCTCAGAGTGTGTAACCTGCTCCACGCGTTCCTGAATCGACGTGTAGTCTGATTCTTCCGGTGTTTCTACCTTACCAGCCCGAATCGGATTCAAGTCAACATAGATCATACAGGTCAGTAACGCTGCTTCGTCCAGTAATGCCTGGCTTTTAAAGCGACCTTCCCAGAAGCGTCCTTTACATTCGTCTTCTTTGTTGGCCTCACGAGCAAGATATTCATTCAGGCAGCGCATAAACCAGCTGATATCCGTTAAACGACGCCGGTATTCCTCAGCATATTCATCAATACGGGACAACTCAGCGCTGCCCAGTTTGTCAGCGGCCAGATGCCTTTGCACCAAAAGCGGACCTCTGAACAAGGTCGTCCAACGGTGAAGCACTTGATTCCGTGACCAGCCTCTGGCAGATGACTGATTGATGTGCAAAACCACATGATAATGATTCGACATGATAGCGTAAGCACAGACTTCGATAGCAAAGACTGAAACCAGTTCCCGGAGTTTATCCACCACCCACTGACGGCGATGCTCGTAGTTCTTGCCAGTCAGGTGGTTCTCTCCACAGAGGTAAGCCTGACGAACACATCTTGCCATGCAGTGGTAATAAGGCGTTGAGCCGGTGTCAATCAGAGTATTGCGGGCCTGAGCCATGGACTCACCTGTTTGGGTAAAAAATCAGTGATGGGTGAAAAAGTAGACCAGGTGGATGGTAAAGCAAATTTATGGGTGTCTTTTTAATTATTACGAGTCCATGTATTCCTGATAGGGGTGGTGAAAGGCGGATGTACTGGGCAAGCTGCCCGAACCAGAAATGCCCCACAGATTTTGCTGACGAGGCAACTTTTTAAACTGACCGTCAAATCCAATGGCTATGTAATTACCCGACGAGTGGATTGAATTCTGGATGGGATACAACCAGGAAACTATCCTATATTGAATTTCAGATTTCGTATTCAGTTGATCGCATCCATAGGGCAAGGGTTCGGTAGACAGAGAGGTTATGGCAAGTAAAAAACCTTAAACCAAGGTAAGAAGGTACAGACGTGGTTTTGCTCAGTCATTTTTTCAATTCAGTCTGCCATTACAGGATCCTTATGGTATTGCTCTGCTTATTCTATTTATCGTTGCCAGCCTCACACCTTCTGGCTGTGACTTGTGGAAATTGCGGTCTGAATTACGATGATGAAACCCTTTCATCCTGCCAAACACCGTCGTGTAACATAGAAGCTGAGAGTGAGCCCCCTCAACATGACACAGCACCTCCTGAAAGGGCAACACCAGTTAACCCTGATTCAAATCCTGTTGCACAAGTGGATGGATCCCAGGGAAATTTTGATTTTGCAATGAAGGTATTTTACCAGGCATCAGCAAATATCCTTAAAGATTTTGTCATGTCCCCTGACAGCCTTTTGCAGACAATGACGCTGTTACTGTTACAAGCGGGTACCAACAGTACGGACGAGCAATTGCGTCGAATTTATTGGCCAGGCTATGATTATGAGCCATCCGGTGCAGGCGCAACAGCCGGTGGAAAGAACAAAGACCCTTCTTCGATTATCATGCTCGCAGCCAGTCAACCTGAGGCTTTGGCAGTTTATAGAGAAAGACTTAAACAAGTCGACAATACTCCTGGTAATGTCGACTGCACCAATCGCGGACAAACCCAAACCCTTGGCCAACTGCTTAACAGACTATTTTGCCAATTAACCCATGGTATTGTTCAAGATTATTGCACTCCCGATGCTTACTCCTTTCAGTTATCTTTCTCCATAGAACACGCATGCTATTTATACTTCAGAGGGATGTGGAGAAAGTCTTTTGGGACCGATAGTGCCTATTTATTTAACTTACCCAATGATCAAGCAGACGCTTTAAAAAGAATTATCGAAGGAAAAACCAATCCTTCTCAATACGCACGTCACAATAATTGGAAAGCATTTAACTTTCCCTTCCGGGAAGACAATGAAATAATTTTGGTTTTACCACCGGCAGGGGTGTTTCTTTATGGGCTAAAGTGTAACATAATATCGGCCTTGGTATCCTCGTTCGACTCCAAGGAACCCTTTTCATCCAGTTCAACGACAACTACCGAATTCCCACCCTCTGAAGTTGATAAAAACACTGACTTGAGTGAAGCTCTAAGTCGATCGGGTTCAGGTTTACTTTCTATTGCTAGCAGTGATCTGGGCTCAGGAGCTATACCAGATCTGACAGTTCGTTCGAATATGTTTAGTGAACAGGGAACCCGGGGCGCAGCTTTAACACACGCTGATTCTGACAGAAACCATGAGAGAGATACAATACAACCAATCCGGTTCGATCTGCCCTTTATTTATATCTTGCGTAATAGAATAACAAAAAGAATCATCTACATTGGTCGGTTATTTTATCCCAGAGACGCCTCATGATTGTGAACCCGCTGACCGGGATCAGGAGAGCCTCATAAATCCCTCGCTGATTTCCTCGCAAGCGAAGGTCAATGGGACTTCCAAAGATTTAATGAGGGATATAAGCAATGAAAAGACAATGGACATTTGTTTTATACGACGTCGACACTCTATGTCCTTCAAATTGTTTTAGTTTTTATCTGGACGCTGATCAGAAAACCACCCTATATTGGACTATGGATTTCACACTCGATTGAGTGTTCGGCAAAATAACGTTCCATAAAAAAACAGGAAGGTTATTCCAGCTCACCCTAAAACTTCAGGCAGCATGGTACAAGCGTGGTTTTACTCAGAAAATCTTCCGATCCAGACTGCCATTACAGAGTCGACCTGGTACTGGTCTGTTTACTCCACATATTCTTATTGCCTTCGCAACTTCTGGCTGTGACTTGTGAGCAATGCGGCTTCAATTACGATCAGGAAGACTTTAAATTTTGCCCAACAGCGTCATGTAATAGAGAAGCTGAGAGTCAGCCCCCTCAACATGACACAGCACCTCCCCAGGGGGCGACAGGAGTAAACCCTGATTCAGATCCTGGTGCGCAAGTGAATGGATCCCAGAGAAATCTTGATTATGCCATCAATGTACTTGGCCATGTTGCCGCAAATATTCATGGAGATTTTGTCATTTCCCCCGATGGCCTTTTTCAGACAGTGGCAATGTTGCTGCTACATGTGGGTGCTGACGGTGCGGCCGAGCAATTGCGTCAAATTTATGTGGGAGAGTATTCTTCTGAGCCAACCGGTGCAGCATCATCACGCGCTACAGAATCCGGACAGGAGAAAAACCGGAATATGACTGACTGGCTCGCAGCCAGTCAGCCTGATCCTCTGGCAATTTACAGAGAGAGACTTGAAGAAGCAAACCGCCATGCTCGTAGTAATGTCAACTTCACCAACCGTGGGCCTATAAAAAACTTAGCCCTGTTGCTCAACAGTCTATTTTGCCAGTTAACCAGCGGTATAATTCAACGTTTCTGCAACTCCAACGTCTGGCCCCGATCCTGGTCCACAGAACTCATAAGTGCTTATTACTTCATAGGGCTGCGTGAAAGGTCTTTTGGAACCCAAAATGCAGCAGGTTTATTTACCTCATTACCTAACGACCAGGCCGCCACTTTGCGTAGAATTGTGGATGAAGAAATCAGACCTTCCCAATACGCCCATCACAATGATTGGGAGGCATTTTCCTTTCCCTACCCCAACTGGGGAAATGAAGAAATGGTATTGATTATACCACCGGCAGGGATAGTGCTTTATGGACTAAGTTCAGAAATAATAAAGGCATTATTATCGTCATTAGACTCCGAAAAATCCATTTCAACGACAACTCACGGACTTCCACCCTCTCGCGTTGATACAAGCACTCACTTGAGCGAAGCTTTAAGTCGTTCAGGTTCAGGTTTACTTTCAGTTGTTACCAGTGATCTGAGTTCAGGAGCTATACCAACGATGCCTGCTCGTATGAATGTGTATAGTGACCAGGCAGCCCCGGACGCAACCTTAACGCACACTGATTTTGAGAGAACACACGAGGGAGATACAATACGACCAATCCAATTTGATCGACCCTTTATTTATATCTTGCGTAATAGAATGACAAAAATAATCATCTATATTGGGCGGATATTTTATCTCAGAGACACTTCATGATCCTGAACCCGTTAATCGGGATCAGGAGATCCTCTTGGCTCCCTCGCTGATTTTGTATAAATTCAACACACTCTGATTTGAGACCAACCCTAAAATTAAGTCAACAAGGTACAAACGTGGTTTTACTAAGCAAATATTCCGATAGGGTCTGGCTTTCGATAAAGGCATTAACTCAAACAACTTTACATTCTCTTTTTACAAATACACTCAGCTTAGGAACCATGCTATCGGAGCCTGTACCTGTTTTAATTAATGTGTTTAATCAACACAGCGCCATAGAAGTTAACGAACAAGGAACCGAAGCCGCTGCTGTAACACACATCGGTTGTTCGAGAGGATTTAGTATGAATAGCCCTAAGCCCATTGAATTTACACGGCCATTTATTTATATATTGCGTAATAAAATAACAAAAAAAATCATCTTCATCGGGCAAATACTTGATCCCCGGAAATCAGGAGCAGGTACTTCAGGATCGGGTACCCAGTAATCGGGGTTGGGGGAGCCTCACGACCCCCCACCCTTTGTTGCAAACGAAGAAGAATGTGGCTTAGAAAGATTTTAATCTTCATACTGATTTGTTTTTTTGGCGCCAACCAGGAAACCATCCTATATTGAGTGCCTGATTTAACACTAGGTTGACCATTCTGCAGGGTAGCGGTTCATAAGATAGGGACGATATTCCTAACCGAAGATTAAGACGACAAGGTACATACATGGCTTCACCAGGCAAGGCTTCCAATATAGCCAGGCAGTACAGGTCCGTTTCAGTGTTATCCTGTTTGTTCTGCTTCCTGTTCATACCCTCACAACTTCTGGCAGTGAACTGTATAAAGTGCGGCCGTGAGTACAGTGATGACTTATTTAAAGAATCTGAACCCTGCTATTTATGTCGAACAAAAGACGGTTCTGATTCTGCTGATGAGGGTCATGATTTAAATCCCGGTGCACAGGCAGATGAATCACACGGGACTCTGGGTCTTGCCATAGATATATTCAGGCGTGCAGCACGGGCAACTCCTGAAAATCTGGTCCTGTCCCCTGATGGCATTTTTCAGACACTGTCACTGTTACTGATGGGGGCCACTGATGAAACCCGGCAATTGCTTCAAAAGTGTCTGGGAGAGGATTATTCTGAGCCATCCGGTGCCACAGCATCAGGCGCGACAGCCTCTGGACAGGACCAATACTGTATTGCCAATTGCCTGCTTGTCTCCAATAGGCATACTCTTCAGGAAACTTATAAAAAAAAGCTTGAACAAATAAACGCCGATATTCGAGATAACGTCAACTTCTCCGACCGTGCATCATTACAAAGCCTTGCTCAAGAACTCAACGATCTATTTTGCCAATTAACCCATGGATTGGTTCGAGAATTTTGCCAGGACAATGATTGGCATTCCAATACTTCCATGGCACTCATAAATTCTGTTTACTTCAAAGGCCTCTGGGAAACGTTTTTCAGGAAACGAATTGGAGGATCAACATTTACTTTACCCGATAATCAAAGAGTTGTTTTAGACGGGTTTATGGATGGAACAATTAATGCTGACCAGGAGGCTGAATATAATGATTGGAGGGCAGCTGCCGTCCCCTACCAGGGAGATCATGAAATGATTTTGGTTTTACCCCCGGAAGGGATAATGCCCCACGAGGTATCGCCAGAAATAATAATGGCACTATTCTCATCATTAGACTCCAAAGAGCTATTATTTTCAAGCTCATCAGTTCCTCTTGGTCTTGGACTCCCGACTTTTAGTGTTGACTCGGACACTAAATTGATAAATACATTAGCTCAAACAACTTTACACTCTCTTTTTACAGGCACACTCAGCTTAGGATCTATGCTATCCAATCCAGCACCTGTTTTTATTAATATGTTTAATCAGCACAGCGTCATAGAAGTTGATGAACAAGGAACCGAAGCCGCAGCTGTAACACACGTCGGTTTTTTTACATCAACGGGTATGAGTTTTCCGAAGCCCATTAACTTTACACGACCATTCATTTATATATTGCGTAATAAAATAACAAAAAAAATCATCTTCATTGGACAGATACTTGATCCCCGGACTTGAAAGAAGACTCTTCAGGTTCGGGTCCCAATAATTGACATGGGGAGCCTCACGACTCCCCATCACCCTTTCTTTGCAAGCCAGATGGAATAGTGTTCTCAGAGATTTTTGGGTAAATAGCCATCGATAGACATTAAATCTTTAATTTTTACAGCGTCAATTCCCTCGACCCTTGAGCAGGTTTAATTTTTCAGGCACTCACCAAAAAACCATCCTATATTGTACTACGGGTTCCATTCCCCACTCCTCAGGGCAACTGTCCGGTGAATAGGAAGGTCATCTTGTGACAATCCCTGAAATTGAGAAGTTATGAGGTGCCAACATGGCTCAAGTAATGAAATCTCCCGATATAGCCTTGCAGCACAGGCGCATTTTGCTCTTAGTCAGTTTGCTTTATTTCCTGTTGCTACCCTCACAACTCTGGGCTGCGCCCTATGACCACTTCGGCAACAACGAAAATCCTGGAAAATCTTCACCCTACCCGGTATTTCATGAAGAAGTTTCTGGCGACGAGCTTCAGGGTGACACGATGCCTTACCAATCAGTAACACCAGAAAACCCTGATCCAGATCCTGGTACACGAGCGGCTGAGTCCAAGCAGGATCTGGAGCTTGCCATAAGTGTATTTAGTCAGGCAGCAAAAGCAAAAGAAACTCCTGAAAATTTTCTTTTCTCCCCTGATGGCCTTTTTCGATCGCTGGTACCAGTACTCATGGGGGCTTCTGGAGAAACCAGGCGATTGCTTCAAAGCTACATGGGAGATAACTATTCTGAGCCATCCCCTGCAGAAGCAACCACAACATCTTCTGCACAGGACGACTACTTCGTCTCGAACACTGTGCTCTTGTCCGAAGAACTTGAAATTAAGGAAGCTTATCGTGGGAGAGTTAAAGAAGTAAACCTCGATGTTCGTGAAAAAATCAGGTTCGACGACGGTAAATCTTTAGAAAGCCTTGCTGATGAGCTCAACGAACTATTTAGCAAATTAACCCATGGCATGATTCCAAAATTTTGCAGCCCCAGAGAATGGTCGGCAGATACCACCTTGGGACTCATAAGTTCTATTTACTTCAATGCGCTTTGGAGAGACTCTTTTCAAGTCGGAATGATAGGTTTATTTACTTTACCCGGCGTCGTCAACAAAGTCATTTTGGACAAATGGTTGCAGGGTGAAATCAGTTCCTCCCAATACACAAGTCACGAACATTGGCAAGCAGTCAAAGTTCCTTACCGGGGAACCCATGAAATGGTTTTAGTTTTACCTCCCGAAGGGATAATGCCCCATGAGATATCAGCAGAAATAATAATGACTTTATTTTCATCATTAAACTCCGAAGAATCATGTCCATCATGTTCAAAAATCTCTATTGGACTTCCACCCTTTAAAGTTGATTCGGACATGGAGTTGAGCAATTATTTAAGAGAAACACCTCTACGTCCTGTTTTTACAGGCGTCGTCTTTAGAGGAACCAGCCCCCTCGAATTAGGAGATATGCTATTATCCGATCCTCGAGCTGCTTCTATTAATTTTGTTCGTCAACATTGCGCAATTGAGGTTAATGAAGCTGGGACCCGAGCCGCAGCTGTCACACGCACCGGTACAACGAGATCGTTTGGAAGAGGAGGACATGATAGAAAATCCGTCCAATTTAATCGACCATTTCTTTATTTTTTGATTGATGAAGAAACAGGAAGAATCCTCTTTATTGGGCAGATACTTGACCCTCGAAGCACTTCAGGATCGGGTACCGGTAGCCATTAATCAGGTGAGCTGTTCAGTGAACAGGAAGGTCATCTTGAGACAACCCCTGAAATCAGTAAGTTATAAGGTGCCAGCATGGCTCAGGTAATTAAATCTCCCGATATAGCCTTGCAGCACAGGCGCATTCTGCTCTTGGTCTGTTTGCTTTATTTCCTGTTGCTACCCTCACAACTCTGGGCTTTGACCAATGACAACTGCGGCATCAATCAGGATCGTGAAAAATTTTCAGCCTGCCCGGCGTTTCATGAAGAAGATTCTGACGACAAGCTTAAAGGTGACACAATGCCTGTCCAATCGGCAACACCAGAAAGCCCTGATTCGGATCCTGGTACACGGGCGGCTGAGTCCAAGGGGCATCTGGAGCTTGCTATAAGTGTATTTAATCAGGCAGCAAAAGTAACGCCTGAAAATTTTCTTATCTCCCCTGATGGCCTTTTTCGAGCTCTGGTACCATTACTCATGGGGGCTACTGGAGAAACCAGGCGGTTGCTTCAAAGCTACCTGGGAGATAATTATTCTGAGCCATCCCTTGCAGTAGCATCAACCGCAACATCTTCTGCACAGGACGAATACTCCATCTCGAACACTATGCTCTTGTCCAGTGGACTTGAACTTAAGGAAACTTATCGTGAGAGACTTAAAGAAGTAAACGTCGATGTTCGTGATAACATCAACTTCTTCGATGGTGTATCTTTAGAAAGCCTTGCTGATGAGCTCAACAAACTATTTAGCCAGTTAACCCATGGCATGGTTCCACAATTTTGCTACGCCGACCAATGGTCGCCAGATACCACCATGGCACTCATAAATTCTATTTACTTCAAAGGGCTTTGGGAAAGGTCTTTTAATGTCCGAAAAGCTAAATTTACTTTACCCGACGGTCAGAGAGTCAATTTGAACGAATTTATGGTGGGTGAAATCAGTTCCTCCCAGTACACAAATCACAATGATTGGGAAGCAGTCACCGTTCCTTACCAGGGAGCCCATGAAATGATTTTAGTTTTACCTCCCCAAGGGATAATGCCCCATGAGATATCAGCAGAAATAATAATGGCATTATTTTCATCATTAAACTCCGGGGAATCATGTCCATCATGTTCAAAAATCTCTATTGGACTTCCACCCTTTAAAGTGGATTCGGACATTGAGTTGAGCGATTTTTTAATTAAAACAGCTTTACATCCTCTTTTTACAAGACCCCTGGAATTAGGCGCTATGCTATCCAATCCTCTAGCTGTTTCTATTGATGAGGCTCATCAACATTGTGCGATTGAGCTTAATGAAAATGGGACCCGAGCCGCAGCTGTCACACACCTTATTTCTACGAGATCGACCAGGGACAATCAGAGAAAATCCGTCCAATTTAATCGACCATTTCTTTATGTATTGCATAATAAAATAACAAAAAGAATCCTCTTTATTGGGCAGACACTTGATCCTCGAAGCACTTCAGAATAGGGTACCGGTAGCCATTAATCAGGTAAGGGGAGCCTCAAGACTCCTCTCACCTTTAGTCGTTGGCAACGGGGGAGTCGTTTAATTGCGAGCAACCAGTTTCTTCACACACTCTGGTCCCTTGTTCGAAACATGATTCACCGTTCTGCCCACTTTATAAAAAGACAGTTTACTGACTGTCTCAGTCGGTTTGCCCAAACTCGCCAGAACCGTCTTATAGCGCTCACCCAGCCACTCCCTGGCCTGTTTTTGTTGCAACAGAACCGGCATTCTCTCAGTCAGCGGTGTAATATCACTGATAGCAGGACGAGTAAGAATCGCGCAGGACTCGAAACTCAACTGGTCGTCCACAGGATAACTCTCCCAGAGACCGGCAAACAGGCACAAACCACCCGACTTTGGACGTATATACCATGGCTGACTGTGATCCCCTACCCTTTGCCAGTCGAACCAGCCATCGGCCAGAATCAGACAACGCTGCTTTCTGAGGGCACTACGAAACATTGGTTTATCGGCAGCGGTTTCGATTCTGGCATTGATCTGGGCTCTGGAAAAATCCTGCAGCCAGTGAGGAACCAGCCCCCACTTAACCCGCGCGGTTTCAAAACAGCCCTGCTCATTATTTTTGACAATAAGCACCTGTTCACCAGGCGCAACATTATAGGAGGGAATATTGACTTCCGTCTGGTGGATACCCAGACACCCCAGGTCGATCTGATCAGCCATCAGCGTGTAACGACCACACATAATCACTCTTCCTGAATGTGATCAGATTCTTCCAAAACGGGGGACGCCCTGAGGTAATCCTCGATCATTTCTTTAGCCAGACCGGCATCGTAATCGTCAACGTAGAGAGCCAGCAGACCGGTAGCGGGTAGTTCACCCACGGCACCCGCCAGATAGCTACCTCCCAGATGGCAGGCAATGCCATGGCTCTCCAGAACATCCTTGAGGCATTGAGCCTCAAGGAGATTTTCAGGGCTGAATATCTTGATCATACTTTTAATAAAAACACGGCTATCGTCGTCAAGCAAGCTTACTTCAGGTAGACCGTCCTGATCTGGCTGACCAGCTCGTTCGCTTTAGCTCTCTGGGCAGGGTTGAGCAGTTCAGACAGCTCCTGCTTCTGTTTACGGGCCGCTGTCAGAAAGTCCCCCTCGGAATCTTCCAGACTCAGGGCAGTCCACATATAAGCAGCAATCAGGTTGCGGTCTGTGCCTGCCCCTTTATAATACGATTTCCCCAGTTCATACTGAGCCTCTGCACTCTTGCCCTGTCGACCTGCGGCCCGTTCGATCAGTTCAAAACCTTTTTTGGGATCTTTAGCTACACCCCCCAGACCCTCTCGATAGGCCTTGCCCAGCAAAAGTTCCGCCTGAACATTACCCCTGTTTGCCAGAGGTTCCAGCAGAGAAAGGGTTTGACTGGCATTTTGCGGCATGACTTTACCAGCAACCAACAGGCTACCCACTTCAAGCACGGCCTGTTCATCACCTGAGCTGGCCCGCTTCAACAGACCGGAAAAGTCAGTAGCCCAGCCACTCAGGGAAAACAGTAATGTCATGGCCAGCAGCCCACCCTGGCACTTTTTACTCAATAACATCTATTACCTCTAGCCATTTTGAGCAGTCGACTGCTCAATGATTTCATTTTTGAAACACTGATTTTTTCGATTGGGCAGAGTATACACACTCAAGGCAGGGAATTCTGCAAGGTTTCAATTATCACCAACTCAATAATCATTTAAATCCACATCAACAAACATTCATACGTCCAGCCATTCTCAAACCGTTACAAAGTGCCACAACCCGGCTACAGACCCTTTGTTTTAATAACTATATACTCGTGGTTTCACTCACTGCTGTTATAAAAGGCAACCACCCGAAACAGATGGAACGTTTTGAAGAGATCCGCCCCTATCACGATCAGGAAGTAAGGCCCGTCCTGGACCGCCTGTTGCAAGACCGTGAGCTTATTCAGGCACTGGTGCGTCATCAATACCCTGATATGCCTGCTTTCCTTAATGGTATTGCAGGCTGGCTGACAGCCATCGGATTGCGCTACAAACTGAAGAACATACATGACATTGATGGACTGCAACACGTCATTGAACCTTACCTGACCCGCGTCATTGAAGGCAGTACTTCCGGCATCAGCTTTTCCGGACTGGATCAGCTCAACAAAGAGCAGGTTTATCTGTTCCTGTCCAATCACCGGGACATTGTCATGGACCCGGCTTTTGTCAATCTGGCTGTTTACAAACAGGGCATGCAAACCGTTCGAATAGCCATTGGTGACAACCTGCTGCAAAGACCTTTTGTCAGCGACCTGATGCGTCTTAACAAAAGCTTTATCGTCAAACGCTCTGTGGAAGGCCGCCGGGAAAAACTCAGGTCTTATCAGACACTGTCAGCCTATATTCATCACTCCATAGATACCGGGCATCCCGTCTGGATCGCTCAAAGTGAAGGCCGGGCAAAAGACGGTGACGACAAAACCGACTCTGCTATCATCAAAATGCTCCACATGAGCCGAAAGGCTGCGGAAACCTCTTTTGCCGACAGCATTCGCTCCATGAACCTGGTACCGGTTTCGATTGCTTACGAATACGACCCCTGCGATATGGCCAAAGCCAGAGAACTCCACGCCACTGAAACCTGGGGTAATTACGAAAAATTTAAAGGAGAAGACCTGCAAAGCATAGTGACAGGCATCGAAGGCTTCAAAGGCAAGGTTCATGTGGCTTTCGGTACACCGCTGTTCGAGGAGTATGAAAATGCCAATCAGGTTGTTGAAGAGGTAGATCGCCAGGTTCATCAAAACTACCATCTGTTCGCTTCCAATCTGATTGCCTTTGATCGGCTCCGCAGTGGCTATCCCAATGTCACAGAGTGCACTTTAGAGGCTCTGTTTGAAAGGTTTTGCCCGGAAGAATCGCTCGACGATAAAGTCACAGACTTCAATGATCGCATAACCCAGTGCCCGGAGGCTCATCAACCCTGGTTCCTGAGGATGTACGCCAATCCTGTTATCAATCATTTTGCCGGAAAACGACATGTCTTTGCATAAGCTCTGTTTTTTTGTCCCTGAAAGTCATCTTGAATCAGTGAAGACTGCCGTCTTTGCTGCGGGTGCCGGTCGTTATGAAAAGTACGACAACTGTTGCTGGCAAACGTTAGGTCAGGGACAGTTCAGAGCGCTGGATGGCAGCGATCCTTTTATCGGTAGCCAGGGTAAGCTGGAAACCGTTCAGGAATTCAAGGTTGAAATGATCTGCGAGGACCAGTATCTGAAAGCCGCCATTGCAGCGTTGAGATCGGCACACCCTTATGAAGAGCCAGCCTTTGAAAGCTGGCCGCTTGGAGCCTGAGTCTAAAAGCCGGGAAACGCCTCACCGAGAAAACGAATAAAGTTTCTTTTAGCCTTGTGCTTTTCGCGCAGCTCTTCAAACCAATGACTGAATGCCTGCTGCTGATTCAGTCCAGTCAATATCTGCTGACACTCGGCCATTAGCTCGACCGCCTCTTTATAACTATTATTCGTTTTTTTCTGTAGACAAGCTTCAACCAGCTTCCCATAGAGAGCAAAAGAGCGTTCTCCATCCTGCCGAAAATGTTTCCTCAGCTCGAAGAGCAATGCCACATCCGGTTCTGCATCTGTAACCAGTTGCCAGGCCGACTCCAGATCGGACTCGGCAAGAAAAGTCATCATCAGTGTGTTTAACACACGGTGGTGGAGATACCCCTGAGTACTAACGACACGCTCTTTCATCCAGTCTATGGCTTTTTGCCGCCAGTCTTGCTGACTGTTCAGGTCTTGTGAAAGCTCCTGCAAATACTCAAAAGTGGACAGTGTTGGTGACTCTTTAAATTGCTCCCAAACATCCTGCAAAGCTTCAGAGCTTCGCCCCGTTTTCAAAAGCAGCAACTGTTGCAGTTCATGAATCTCAGCTGATTCACCGAAACGACTGCTCTGCCGAGCTCTATCAAGATAATTGTGGACTTCGTCATGCTCATCCAGCTCCAGATAACAGCGCGCAATAACCAGATAGTCTTTCTCAGTCATGGCAATCTTTTTATAGAGCTGAATCAATGTCTTGTAGTCATTTTCCAGTTCGGGTTCGACTTGCAGGACACTGAGCAACCGGTCATAAATGAGGCGATCCCGCCAGTTATCACTTTTCAGCCTGGGTAACTCATCCCAACGAGCCCGGGCGATCTCCAGGAAAGTCTTCTGACACTCTGGCGTCATAACTTCACTGAAATCATCCGGGACGCGGCCATGCCATTCATCTTCATCCTTGAGCAGCAACTCCAACAGATGCTGAGCCTTGGACGCTTCAGACCAGTTCAGTGAAGCAAAGGCCTCAACATACATCCTCTGTAACTGAGCGACAGCCTCAAACCTGAAACCTCCGGAATCATCCACTGTCTCCAGCGCACGGACGATTCTTGACATAGCATAGTCCAGCAACGCCAACTGATCAGTAGCTGCCAGCTTTTTTAAAGGTGGTTCAAGATTAGAGAGAACCTGTTCGACATTGGCAAAATACTGCCTGACTTGAGCGTATCTAAAGTAATGTCGATTGTAGGGGATAGCGGCGGTTATTCGTTTACGGATGGTTTTTCGGTCCATAATGCCCAGTGCTGTTTCAGCCTTGAGCAACCAGTGCTCTCGCACTGAACGACTGGCGTCTATCATTTCAACAAAGTGCCCCACCAGTTCTTCTTTGGGCATCTGCAATAAATAAGCGGCCAATACGTCTGTGGCCTGTGCGCCTTTTTTCACCCGGGGAACAGAGACTTTATCTCGCAACACCATAGCCACAGCAACACAGTGTTTGCAAAAGTCGATGCCATCAGAAGCCGGACAGTTACAACTGCCGTCCAGGGCACTCTGGGTATAAACCAGATTGACCTGATAAACCTCGCTGCCCATAACACTGGCTGAAATCCTCTGGCCCCGGATCGTCAGGTCTGTAACCCGTCCTTCCTGGTAGTACCCCTTCCCCCGGGAAAAAGCTTTCTCGCCTGCCAGTTTCACTAACTGCTGATCGGTAATTTCCGGCTTGTCATTCACGCTGCTTCAACCTGATAAAATACCCCTGAAATTCAGGAAGCCACTCTACGGCCCGGCAGGGCAATATCTTCCATCCGCTGAGGGAAATCACCTGTCTGACGATCACTGAAGTAATGGCGAAGGGTGCGACTGATGGTGTTGAAAGCCAGCTGATCCCAGGGAATATCTTCTTCACTGAAAAGGGCCACTGCTTCACTTTCTTCACCGGCGCTGTATTCGGGTTTATCAAGATGAGCCAGAAAAAATACCGAGAGTTGGCTCACATGAACAATATTAAACAGGGTATATAGTGATTGCAGAGTAACCTCGGCTCCGGCCTCTTCCATGGTTTCCCGCAGGGCAGCCTGCTCAAGGGTTTCTCCCAGCTCCATAAAACCGCCGGGTAATGTCCAGTAACCCCTGCGTGGTTCGATAGAGCGTTTGCAAAGGAGCACTTTACCTTCATAGACTGGCAGACAACCGGCAACGATTAACGGATTTTGATAGTGAATTTTGCCACAGTTGTCACAAACATCACGTAACCGGTTATCGCCACAAGGAACTTTCTTACTGACCTTCGCACCACACTCACTGCAGAAATTCACTGTTTTTCCTTCTAACTATGAAAATCTTTCTTCACCTTAACCTGATTCATACCTGAAGTCACTTGAATCAGAGTTGGTGTAGAAAATGCTTATCATTTCTTTACCAGATGGATCATGCCGTAAAAAATATCTGTGTTATGATCTTTTCAAAGCCTGAAAAATTAGTGTTGCACCCACGGAAGCTTAGCTCTGCCTGGTGTTACTGGCAGTCTGGTACCCAAGGTCGATAACAATAATGTTCCAACGGCGCCTTTTTTCAATGTCACTATATTTTCTGAGCATCTGAATGTCGCCAAGAAAGCCAGAGATTCACTTGTTATATGTTGATTACAGATATAGAACGAAGACTCCACAAACATCAGCCAAGAAGTATAGACACTCCTCTACCGGAAGCCGCAGTATTGATACCTCTGGTGACTAATGGCCAGGGACAGGCCACCGAAATAATCCTTACCCGAAGGGCTTCGCACATGAACAAGCATAGCGGTGAAGTGGCGTTTCCCGGTGGCAAACGGGAAGATGACGATCATAATCTGATTCAGACCGCCCTGAGAGAATCCCAGGAAGAGATTGATCTGAACCCTGCTTCCGTCCATATATTGGGCACCATGGGTCCAGTTATTTCGCGCTTTGGCATCAAGGTGATCCCTGTCGTCGGTTCTGTACCGGAAAACCTGTCACTCAGCGCAAACATTGAAGAGCTGGACCGCATTTTTCACGTCCCACTGGAGTTTTTCACCAATCTGGACAACCTGCAGTTTCACCATTGGAGCATGAACGATAAAACCTACTCCATGCCCTCTTATCAATACGATGAATATCTGATCTGGGGATTGACGGCCATTATGCTGGTAGAATTTCTGAATGTGGGATTAAACACCACTATTCCACTGGATGCCCCTCAGTTCCATGCCAGCCACAGTTTTACGCAAAACCGCTAACTTTCGGATGGCCTGAGGTTAAAGTCCATTTTACAGAATAAGTGACTCAGGTTAAGCAGTGAAAATTTTCACTGCTTTTACTCGATTGTCCTTGACCTGCATAATCTCAAACCGGTATTCGCCTACTTTGAGACAGACACTGGACTCCGGTATAAACTGCATCATCTCGGTGATCAAACCGTTAATTGTTCTGGCATCCCCGGTGGGTAATTTCCAACCCAGAGAACGGTTAATATCTCTTATGGATGCAGAACCATCAATGATGTAAGTGCCGTCTTCCTGAGGGGTAATATCCTGGCTGGAGTCGGAAACATCGGTAGTAAAGTCACCCACAATTTCTTCCAGAATATCTTCCAGCGTCACCAGGCCCAGAACATCGCCATATTCATCGACTATCAGCGCTACACGCTCTTTTGACTTCTGGAAATTAAACAGCTGGGTATGCAGGGGAGTGCTTTCAGGAACATAATAAGGCTCTGTGGTTTCCTGCAGGAGAAGCGCTTTGTTGACTTCTTCCTGACTCAATAGTCGCGCCACCTTTCGCATATGCAACATGCCCACAAGATTGTTCACATCGCCACGATAGACTGGCAAGCGGGTGTGCTGACAGGCCCTTAACTGCTCCAGGATATCCTTGATGTCATCGTCAATATCAATTCCGAAAATTTCATTTCGGGGTACCATGATATCGTCTACCCGGACTTTCTCCAGATCCAGAATACCCAGCAACATTCCCCGTCTTTTCTGCGGCAACAACATGCCAGGGTCGGTCACAATGGTGCGCAGCTCTTCAGCGTTCAACTGATCCTCGGCAGCCTGACCGGGTTTGATACCAAAAGGTCTCAGCAGGAAACCACAGACCCAGTTTAAAACGACCACCATGGGATAGAAGAGTTTCAGCAGCGGCGTCAAAATAAAAGAGGCAGGAAAAGCAATCTTTTCAGGATAGAGCGCGGCAACTGTCTTGGGTGTTACCTCACCGAAAATCAGTACTGCCACCGTCAGACCCAGAGTAGCAATTGCAATACCGCTATCCCCCCAGAGCCTCACTGCCACCAGAGTGGCCAGGGCAGAAGCCAGGATATTGACAAAGTTGTTGCCAATCAGAATCACACCAATCAGTCTGTCGGGGCGTTCAAGCAGTTTATGAGTCCGCATGGCCGCTTTGTGATTCTTGCGAACCAGATGGCGAAGGCGATAACGGTTGATCGCCATCATGCCGGTTTCCGAACTGGAAAAAAAAGCCGACAGCAACATTAAAAGGGCCAATATGGTTAAAAGAAGACTGGTAGATGCTTCGCTCAAGGCTGAAATCGCTCGTTAAGATTCTGTTTATGAAAGCGCTGATTCTAACGTTTCATACTCTAAACCCCAAACACTTTTATCGCTCTTCCTGACTCAAATAGAGCAAGGTCAAAAAAAACAATGTGGCCACCCTGAAGCCTGGCTGAATACCACTCCAGCTGCGGGACTGCCAGGCCAGAAACCACTCTCCCGAAATTCCCATAAAGGCCAGAAACCAGAGCATGATGCCCAGAGTCAAACCCAGCAGAGCCAGACACTTGCTTTCATGGAAATTCTCACCGTGCAGATTGAAGAACATACAAGCGACACCCGTCCAACATAAAAGGGTTATAATGGCTTCAACAGCAATAATCAGGCTGTAAGCAATTTTCCAGACCATGGGATCATGAATTGCTCGCCATTCTGCCTGAGCATGGTTCCCGGTTGTATCCATACTCATCACATGCTGGACATAAAGGTAATTGCTCTGATAGTCCATCAGATTATTAAACACAACCAACGTACTAAATAGAGCAACACCCGCCGTCAAGAAAATTTTACTGAGCTTGGTGGCTATTATCATTTTCATAGCCATAAACAATAGACCGACTTACAGACATCTCAAGCTGCCGGAAAAAAAAAGAAGTACCAAGAGAGATTAAGAGGAGCAGGAAACAGAGTCTGCTCCGAAAAGGCTCATCTAACCAGGATAAAGTCAACAACCGTCCGCCAGCCAAAGTAAGCCACCAATAACAGGACAAAACCGGCAACCGTCCAACGCATGGCCTTTTGTCCTCGCCAGCCATTGACCCAGCGCCCAATCAGCAGTGTCGTAAACAGCACCCAGGCCACCAGAGAAAGCACTGTTTTGTGGAACATATCACTGGCAAACATATTATCGATATACAGGAAGCCTGAAATCAGCGAGAGGGTCAGCAGGATCACTCCTACAGATAGAAACTCGAACAGCAATTTTTCCATAGTCTGCAGGGGCGGCAGGGCTTTTAGCAGACGCTTTTGATTGTGACTCCTCAGCTGCTTCTCCTGATAGGCCAGTAGCAGTGACTGACACACGGCCACCATCAACAAACCATAGGCCAATACCGACAGCAGAACATGCACCACCATCAGGGTGGGTGAATGAAAAATGTGTTCCAACGGAGCCAGCCAGTCCGCCAGAACCGAGATGATGGTAAAAGGCAGAATCGTAACCAGCAGACTTTCAGAAGGCTTTCGCAAACTGCTGAGCAGTACTACCAGTGTGACTATCAGTGTCGTCAAAGAACCGATCGTGAGAATACCAAGGTTGGTCCCTTTATCGGTGTGAATAGAAAAATAGAGCGAAAAAGCATGTAAAGCAGCTCCGACTGTGGTTGCCAGCAACACCACCTTTCGAGCGCCACCGCGACCAGTAATTCTTCCCCATTGGCAGACCATTCCCACCGCATAAAAAATGATGGCACCGATGCTGACGAGCATGAAATTCATTGATTCTTTTATAACCTCCATCTGAAATTTTCCTGATGGCGAAACCGTCACAAAGCCACTTAGGAAGATGCAAACCAGAGCTTGCCATGTCCAAATCTACACAAGAACCACTTTGTTTTCATCCATCAAGTGGAAATACTGTCTCTGCCGGGACCCGATACTGCCCCTTTTGCGCTGGATTGGATATAATGACTGCCAATTACATACTTGCACCTTACTTCAAGGTATTTCCAAGGTAACTGGATGTTCGAGAATTTAACCGAACGCCTGTCGCAGACGCTTCGTAACGTCACCGGCAAGGCGAAACTGTCTGAAGACAATATTAAAGATACCCTGCGCGAGGTTCGCAAGGCTCTGTTGGAGGCTGACGTTGCGCTGCCGGTGGTCAAAGAGTTCATCAACCGGATCAGAGAGCGGGCGATTGGTCAGGAGGTACAGGCCAGCCTGAGCCCCGGCCAGGCCTTCGTCAAGATTGTTCAGGCAGAACTGATTTCGGTCATGGGCGAAGCCAATGACCAGCTGAACCTGTCGACCCAGCCACCTGCGGTCCTGCTGATGGCCGGTCTTCAGGGTGCCGGTAAAACCACCTCTGTGGCGAAACTGGGCAAGTTCCTCAAGGAACGCCACAAAAAATCTGTGATGGTCGTCAGTGCCGACATTTACCGTCCGGCAGCGATCAAGCAACTGGAAACGCTGGCGGGTGAAGTCGGCGTCAATTTCTTCCCATCCAGCAGCGAACAAAAACCCGTTGATATTGCCACAGCAGCCATTCAGGAAGCTCGCCTGAAGCATATTGACGTGGTCATTGTCGATACCGCCGGTCGTCTGCACATCGACAGCGATATGATGGCTGAAATCCAGGCATTGCACGGTGCCATTAATCCTGTCGAAACCCTGTTTGTGGTTGACGCCATGACCGGCCAGGATGCCGCCAATACCGCCAAAGCCTTTGGTGATGCGCTGCCCCTGACCGGTGTCATTCTGACCAAGGCAGATGGTGACGCACGCGGAGGTGCCGCCCTGTCAGTTCGCCATATTACCGGCAAGCCAATCAAGTTCATGGGTGTCGGTGAAAAGACAGACGCTCTGGACCCCTTCCACCCTGACCGTATCGCTTCCCGAATCCTGGGCATGGGTGACGTTCTCTCCCTGATTGAAGAAGCTGAACAGAAGCTCGACAAAAAGAAAGCCGACAAACTGGCCAGCAAACTGAAAAAGGGTAAAGGCTTTGACCTGGAAGACTTCCGTGACCAGCTTCAGCAGATGAAGAAAATGGGCGGCCTTGCAGGCGTTATGGACAAACTCCCCGGCATGCCGGGTATGCCAGCCAACATGCCCGGCCAGATGGACAACAGGATTTTTGTCCAGATGGAAGCAATCATCAACTCCATGACCCCGGCTGAACGTGCAAATCCGGATATTATGAACGGCTCTCGCAAGAAGCGCATTGCCTCAGGTTCCGGCACCCAGATCCAGGACATCAACCGTCTGATCAAGCAGCACAAGCAGATGAGCAAGATGATGAAGAAAGTCACCAAGAAAGGCGGCATGAGCAAGCTGATGCGCGGTCTGGGTGGCATGAAAGGTCAGATGCCCGGCGGCATGGGCGGTATGATGACTCCAGGCGGCGGCAAGAAGTTTCCTTTCTAAGCTCTTTTGAAGAGTGGTACCACTCGTTCCCACGCTCTGAGGGTGTCGCAAAACTTCAACAGCTCGTTCTCACGCTCTGAAGTCGTCATTCCCGCGAAGGCCGGAATCCAGCGCCAACGGTGGATCTCTGCCTTCTCGGGGATGACAAGGCCAGGGGGACACCGGGCATATTGTTCTGATGGAGAGTCACTGTGGATTCCCGCCTTCGCGGGAATGACGAGAATGAAGCCGGGAATGACGAGAATGAAGCCGGGAATGACGAGAATGAAGCCGGGAATGGCGAGAATGAAGCCGGGAATGGCGAGAATGAAGCCGGTAATGACGAGAATGAAGCCGGGAATGACGAGAATGAAGCCGACAATGACGAGAATGAAGCCGGCAATGACGAGAATGAAGTCGGCAATGACGGGAGTCAGCGCGTTCCCACGCCGGAGAGAGTTTTGCGACACCCTCGCTCTGCGTGGGAATGCATACCTACCCTAAAAAGCTGACTCTACAACGCGAGATGGGTATGGGTTCCCACGCTGGGACCCTCAGGGCCTGAAAGCATGGAACCCAGAATTGTCCTGGTGCCAACGCCTCACTGACCAGCTGTAATCGTATTTCTTCATCGACCGTAATAAAAAACATGACTTTTCCTTTCTCATTCATGGATCAGGAAACGGTCGATTTTATATACGACAAACATCACCTATACCAGGTATTCAGGCTTTTCAGTCAACCCGGACAGTTTCAATAACATTAAGAATGGGCAATCTGAAAAGACTTTTTTAAAACTTACGTGCAATATAAAAGTCATAACAAGCCCGTCGTTTTAGCTCACAATGCCTGCCCTCCTCTCATTCCATGAGACTTTCCGCAGCAAGATAAGTGTCAAGCATATTGTCAGCAGGACGGTTATTCCTTAGAATATGCGCCCTTCATGGCCCACTGTCAGTGTTCCATGAATCTGAAGGCTCCCGGAGCCCTCAGAGATAAGCGTTGCCGGACATCACGATTACAGGAAATTATTCCATGGTAACAATTCGTTTAGCTCGCGGCGGTTCCAAAAAGCGTCCGTTCTACCACCTGACTGTTGCTGACAGCCGTAAGGCTCAAGGTGGCCGTTTCATCGAGCGTGTAGGTTTCTTCAACCCTACTGCCCGTGGTCAGGAAGAGCGTCTGCGTGTGGATCAGGAGCGTGTTGAGTTCTGGCTGAGCCAGGGCGCTACCGTATCCGACCGCGTTAGCAAGCTGCTGAAAGACGCCAAAGCAGCCTGAGGTCAGATTTGAACAACCCTGAGCCGTTTAGAACAGCCCCGGGCCGTTTAAACAACCACCTCAAAAAGGAACAGAACCAGTGAAAAAAGCATCAGCAACCGCTCAACCCAAACAGGTTGTCCTCGGAAGTATTACTGGTGTGTACGGAGTAAAAGGCTGGGTGAAAGTGTATTCACACACCAATCCCATGACCAATATTCTGAACTACAAACACTGGATTTTGCGCCAGGATGGTCGCCAGCAGACCATTGAAGTCGATCAGGGCCGCCGTCAGGGCAAGGGACTGGTCGCACACATCGCCGGATGCGATGACCGGGATATCGCCCGCCAGTTCACTGGCTCAGAAATCCTCATCGCTGAGAGCGAACTGCCCCCACTGGCTGATGACGAGATATACTGGCATCAGCTTGAAGGTCTGGAAGTGAAAACCGCTGACGAGGCGGGCAAGGAGCTTCTGCTGGGCAAAGCCAGCCACCTGATGGAGACAGGAGCCAACGACGTATTGGTCATCAAAGCCTGCAAGGGCAGCATCGACCGACGCGAACGACTGGTCCCCTGGTTACTGGATCAGGTGATTATGGAAGTGAATCCGGAAGCAGGATTCATTCGGATTGACTGGGATCCGGAATTTTAACCGTTATGAGTGAAACTGACATGGACAGCCCTGGTCTGATTAAAAGCCCAGAGCCTGCGGACAGCCTTGAGCCATTAAACAGCCCTGAGCCGTTAGACAGCCCTGAGCCGCAGAACAGCCATGAACAATCACCCGTAACAGCAGATATGTGGTTCGGTGTAGTCACCCTCTTCCCGGAAATGTTTCGGGCCATTACCGATCACGGCATATCCGGCCGTGCTGTAAAGGAGGGAATTGTCTCGGTAGAAACCTGGAATCCCAGGGACTTCACCCACGACAGACACCGGACTGTGGATGACCGACCTTACGGCGGTGGTCCCGGCATGTTGATGAAAATTCAACCTCTGCGTGACGCCATCCATGCAGCCAAGAAGGCTGCAGGAGCCGATGCCACGGTAGTATACCTGTCTCCCCAGGGACGCCTGCTTGACCAGGCCGGGGTTCAGGAGCTGGCCGCCAGAAAGCGGCTTATTCTGGTATCGGGGCGGTATGAAGGTATTGATGAGCGTGTAATCAACGAAGAAGTCGACGAGGAATGGTCGATCGGTGATTACGTGTTAAGTGGTGGCGAACTCGCCTCCATGACTCTGATTGATGCAGTTTCACGCTTTGTACCGGGCACCCTGGGTCACAAGGATTCCGCATTAGAGGATTCCTTTGCTGATGGCCTGCTGGATTGTCCGCACTACACCCGCCCTGAGGTTTTCAAGGGGCAGAGAGTGCCGGAAGTCCTGTTGTCTGGGGATCATGCAAAAATTCGTGCATGGCGCCTCAAACAGGCACTGGGCAGAACCTGGTTGAGAAGACCGGACCTGTTGCAAGACAGAAAACTGACCCGTGAAGAGGAAAAACTGTTGTCTGAATTCATTCAGGAGCATCATTCTTCGGATAGCCACAGCAAGGCAGACTCGACGAGCGGAACACTTGACTAACGGGAGCAAGATTTAAAATGAGCAAGAACAGAATCATTGAAGCGCTCGAACAAGAGCAGATGACCAAGGAAATCCCGAGCTTCGGCCCTGGTGATACCCTGGTCGTACAAGTTAAGGTTAAAGAAGGTAACCGTGAGCGTCTGCAGGCGTTCGAAGGTGTCTGCATTGCCAAGCGTAATCGTGGCCTGAACTCCGCTTTCACCGTTCGCAAGATTTCCAGCGGTGTTGGCGTTGAGCGTGTTTTCCAGACATACAGCCCTCTGGTCGCTTCTATCAATGTGAAGCGTCGCGGTGACGTACGTCAAGCCAAGCTGTATTACCTGCGCGCTCTGAGCGGTAAAGCGGCTCGTATCAAGGAAAAGCTCAACTAAGGGACGCTTTTCGCCTCGCGCGGAAAAACTCTTTAGGGTTCTCCAAAACCCTGAGCATGACGCCCAGGGTCATAAAAGTTCTGACAATCCGGCAACCTTGTCAGTCCATAAAAAAAGCGACGAAAGTCGCTTTTTTTATGGCTTCAAAACAGAAAACAGCTTTTCATTTTCAGGCTTGTACTGTTTTCTTTACGATCCTTCCATATGCCGCAATAATGGAGACCTGAACCTGATATACAGATAATAATGGCCAATACCTCCATCGAACTGTTTCTCAACCACCTCTGGCTTGAGAAAGGCCTTAGCGAAAACACCCGCACGGCCTATAAAAGCGATATAGAACAATTCGCTTCCTGGCTTTCTCAGAACAGACTCACACTTGAGAAATCATCTACTTCGGACCTGAGAAACTATCTGGCCTGGCGACACCAGCAAAAGTTTCAACCCAGCTCAACAGCCAGAGCACTATCCAGCCTGCGCGGCTATTACCGTTACCTTTTAAGAGAAAACATGGTCAGTCAGGACATTACTCAAAATATTGAGATGCCCAAACAGGGACGGCCTCTGCCCAAATCCCTGACGGAGACTGACGTTGAAAACCTGCTTGCAGCCCCTGATCTTGATACCGATTTAGGAGTTAGAGATCGATGTATGCTGGAGCTACTTTACGCCTGCGGACTCAGAGTATCGGAGCTGGTCAACCTCAACCTGAATCAAATCAACCAAAGGCAGGGCATCGTTCGTATTCAGGGCAAGGGTAATAAAGAGAGGCTGGTGCCTATGGGTGAAGAGGCCCTGAACTGGCTTCACCTCTACCTGAAAGACAGCAGACCCTTTCTGATCAGTGACCCGGAGAATCGGGTACTGTTTCCCGGCCGAAACGGCAGCCCGATGACACGTCAGACCTTTTGGCACCGGATCAAACAACATGCCATAACAGCTAACATTCAAAGCACGGTTTCCCCCCACGTTCTTCGACACGCCTTTGCTACCCACCTGTTGAACCATGGAGCCGACCTCCGGGTGGTCCAACTGCTACTGGGACACAGCGACCTTTCAACGACCCAGATATATACCCATATTGCCCGGCAGCGGTTGAGCGAACTGCATGAATCTCACCATCCCAGAGGCTGAATGCAGGTTCAGCCTTTTTAAACAGTAAAATACAAGACTAAGCTTCATTTGACAGACACCCATTGAACATCCGAATCCGGCTTCATCAGACCCAAAAAAAACAGATATTAAGTATTTATAAGCATCACTATTTAGCAATTATAAGACCTACGCCTTTTAATTTAGCCATTCGGATTAAAATCAGAAAACATTGTGTAGGCTTGCGCTTTGAACTTACCGGATACCATCAGGCTCTACCTGAGACCCTGGGCAGTTACAGCACTGCTGCTTTTGCCTTCTGCCATCCTGTCAACAGCCCAGGCAGCTGACAGATATGAAAAGTTAGCTAACATGTGTCGTGCCTGCCATGGTCAGGATGGTAGTAATAAGTTCAATACCATCCCGAATCTCAAGTGGCAGAATCGCCAGTACCTTTTCGCTCAATTACAGGCTTTCAAAAGCGGGAAACGACAGGACATCACCATGACTAAAGTCGCTCAACTGTTAAGTGAAGAAGATATGCTGCGTCTGGCTGACTTTTTCTTCGAAGGCAAAAAGCCTTGAGCATACCCAAAGCCTCTGTAACCTGAACAAACCAGACGCCAAAAGGTTAACCGGATACCAGACAATGAACAGAAGAAAGTTTCTACAGCAGGCACTGACCGCATCCGCTGCTTCCATTCTGTCTGTGAGGTGGGTTTTTGCTCAAAACCGTCCCCCGGGTCTGGAGCCTGTTGACATCTCCACAATGAAATGGGTCAGGGCGGAAGATCTGCCAGATTATTACACGGTATTGAATACCAAGCCGTTAAATGCCCATCCTGCTGAGCATATGCTGGACCCGGCAGTCACACCGGCAAACATAGCCTTTACACGCTGGAATGGTCTGATGCCGGATTTCGACAAGATAGACCCGAAGACCTGGACCTTTACTGTCGACGGTGAATCCGTCGTCAAATCCAGGACTTATACCATTGATGAACTCAAAAGCAGGTTCAAACACCACAAACAGAACCTGGTTCTGGAATGTGGCGGCAATAGCCGTAAAAATTTTTTTCCCAACACCAAAGGCAACCAATGGAATAACGCTGCCGTTTTTTGCTCACAATGGACCGGCGTCCTGCTCAGCGATGTACTGAAAGACTGTGGCGTGAAAGACGACGCAGTTTACACCGGTAACCATGGGATTGATAAACAACTGAGCGGCACAGGACCTGCGATTTCGCGGGGTGTACCCATTGCCGCAGCCATGAATGATAACGCCCTGATCGCCTGGGCTATGAATGGCGAAGATATTCCATTTCGCCACGGTTTCCCCCTGCGCATTGTCTTTGCTGGCCGCCCGGCTTCTGTCTCCCAGAAGGCAGCCACAGGTATCAGTGTTCGTAACAAGGTGCATGATGGCGCCAAGATGGCAGCACCGGCCTATCAGGTTCCCAGATACCCTATAGCACCCGGAGAGAAAGTGCCCAATGAAGATTATGAAATTATCGAAGAGATGATCGTCAAATCTTTGATCACTTTCCCGCAGAGCGGGATTGAACTGTCACTGGGTAAAACCCAGGAAGTGAGGGGGCACGCCTGGGCCGGTTTGCGAAAAGTCGTCAAGGTTGAAGTCAGTTATGACTATGGTACTCGCTGGCATCAGGCCGAATTGAGTCAACCGGTCAACAAGGGTGCCTGGCAACAGTGGCGCATAAATCTGAAGCTGCCAGAGCAGGGTTACTACGAAATCTGGGCCAAAGCCACGGACAGTGAAGGAGATTCCCAGCCTGTGGTACAACCCCAGTGGAATCCGAAAGGCTACCTCTTCAATGGCTGTCACCGAATTGCTGTGAGGGTTGCCTGATGCCGGACTTAAAAAAGCTCAAAATATTGATAGTCTCGGCGTTACTTTGTGGAGCAAGCCTGGCCGCACCCGATGAAGTGCCAAAAAAAGAGTACCCGGTTGATCCCGGGTCCGGACTGATAATGGCCCCGGGCTGGGAGATGGTTAACGCTCAGTGTAACGTCTGCCATAGCAGTCTTATTATCAGCCAGAACAGTGGTGACAAAAAAGCCTGGCGTGAGACCCTGCAGTGGATGATAGATACCCAGGGACTCTGGGATCTTTCTGAAACCTGGGAACCGATCCTGGACTATCTCAGCACCAACTATGGTGTTGCAGATATTGATAGGGAGACTTTTCGAAGGCTCCCCCTGGACGCGGCATTAATGCCTCCACCCAGAAAGTAAAGACCCAACTCCGAACGGGTCACGGTTTATGTCGCCGCCTGTTAGAGCACTCACCACTCGTTCCCACGCTCTGAGGGTGTCGCAAAACACTGATTCCCACACTTTCAGGCCCTGTGGGTCCCAGCGTGGGAACGAGTTGTCTTCACTCCCGTCATTCCCGCGAAGGAGGCTGTCGTAGTCGGGCTGGTCTGTGACACCCTCATAATCGGCGAGGATGGCCAAATATGGCGATGCGGGGAGATCTTCCCGAATGCCAGTAGTTTGTCGGCTCACGAAAACGCAGAACACAGCGGGCGAAGAAGGTGCGACATAACCGTAACAGATACGGATGGCCAACAGAGGCTATGTTGGACGCTCTGCAGAAGTTCAAGAGACCTGACGGAACACAAAAGGAGATATCACAACCAACCAGTAGTCAATTTTCTGATTCATGACAGCTAAAACTGACAATTCCAATAAAGTGTCTAAACTTCTGCCCCAGAACCTACGATCATATTGGCAGTAACTACCTGACTTGCTTCACACTGTCGGTCGAGAAAAAAACAATACTCAGGAGGATGACTCATGCGCCTAAGCACCCTGATCTTATCTGCCACTCTGGCGACTGCCCCCTTTTTGCGGGCTGCGCCATTAGCAGACCAGGTCACTCAAGAAGTACAAAATGCCATTACCAGTGAACTGAAAGGTCTGGATCCCAACATTCCCATTAAAAAGATTGAAAAGACTGGCTGGGAAGGCGTGTTCAGAATAACGCTGGAAGGCGGCAGCGTGATCCATTCCAATGAAACCGGCAAACTCCTGCTGCGTGGTGACATGCTGGAAATTAACAATGGCCAGATCGTTAACCTGACAGAAGAACTCCGTAATAAAGCCGTGGCAGACCAACTGAAGTCTCTGAAAAAAGAAGATCAGATTGTCTTTTCACCCGAAGAGGTCAAAGGCGTTGTTTATATCTTTACAGATACCGACTGTGGTTACTGCCGAAAGCTCCACCAGGAAGTGCCTGAACTCAATAATATGGGGATAGAAGTACGTTATCTGGCTTTCCCCAGAGGCGGAAAACAATCCCCCGCCTACGCCAAAATGGTTAATGCCTGGTGTTCACCTGAGAGAACGCAAGCCCTTTCAGAGCTGAAAAACGGCAAAGAGATTACTCATCAAGCTTCCAAAGAAGACAAAGATCAAACCCGATGCGAAGTTCTCGTTGAAGAGCAATTCGAGCAGGGCCTGAAGCTGGGTGTGAGCGGAACCCCTGCTCTGTTTCTTGAGAGCGGCAAAGCCATACCCGGTTACCGCCCAGCTGTGGAGCTTGCCAAAATTATGGGCATTACACCTCCTCCTGCCCCTGAACCAGCTCCTGACACTAAAGCTGACTCTGCGCCAAAGTCATAGAGTACTTCAGGGTGCGAACCTGCTTCGCACCTGCTTCCCAAATCAGTCATACCGCCATACATTAATAGCCTCTGATCGTCAGCAGGAACAGCGAAGAACCTGCAAACAGTTCGGGCAAACTATCGCTCTTAAGGCCGGTTTATGGCTATAATCCCCCATCCATTGATAATAAATCAGAGCGCTTTCTGTTTCTGAAAGCCGTCGACACAGACAGTGAGTTGAGATCAGCTCACGGGGGATAACAGTTTGAAACCGGTCAAAGTAGGAATATGTGGCCTGGGTACCGTAGGCAGCGGTACGTTTAATGTACTGACACGCAATGCCAGTAGCATTGCTGCACGAACTGGCAGACCCATTATTGTAGAGCAGATTGGTGCCCGTCGGGACAATCCTGCTGCTGATACCTCGACCACCCAAGTCACCCGTGACATCTTTGATGTCGCCCGTAATCCCGAAGTGGATATTCTTGTCGAAACCATTGGCGGATACGATGTTGCCAAGGAGTTGATTCTCACAGCGATCCAACACGGCAAACATGTTGTTACGGCCAACAAAGCGCTGATAGCCGAACATGGCAATGAGATCTTTCAGGCAGCCCGTGAAAAGAATGTCGTGGTTGCCTATGAAGCGGCAGTGGCTGGCGGCATCCCTGTCATCAAGTGCCTGAGAGAGGGTCTGGCAGGCAACCAGGTTAACTGGCTGGCCGGCATCATCAATGGAACCGGTAATTTTATTCTGACTGAAATGGGCGACAAAAATCGTTCATTTGAAGAAGTACTCGCCGAGGCCCAGGCCCTGGGGTACGCAGAAGCTGACCCCACCTTTGATGTAGAAGGCATTGATGCCTGCCACAAACTGACCATTATGGCTTCTATTGCCTTTGGTATCCCTCTGAACTTTGAGCGCGCCTATACAGAAGGTATCAGCCGTATAACTCCGGCCGATATTCAATACGCGCAAGAGCTGGGCTACCGCATAAAACATCTGGGCATTGCCCGACAAACTGATGAAGGCGTTGAACTCAGAGTTCATCCGACCCTGATTCCGGCTTCCCGACCACTGGCCAATATCAACGGCGTTCTGAACTCTGTTGTGATCAATGCAGATGCCATCGGTGAAACCATGATGGTGGGACCCGGTGCTGGCGCCGAGCCAACAGCCTCTTCTGTTGTTGCCGATATTATGGACATTGCCAGAGCACTGGCAACGCCAGAAGCAGCCCCTAACCCACTGGGTTTCTCCGAAGATCAGTTACAAAGCATTCCAGTTCTGGCCATCGGTGAAACACTGAGTCCCAATTATCTGCGCATCCATGCTGACGATCACCCTGGTGTCATGAATGCCATTACCCGGATTCTCAGTGACCGTGGGATCAATATGGATGCCATCACCCAAAAAGCGATCCGTGAAAGCGATGGCTTCGCTGACATTGTTATCCTGACCCAGACCATCAAAGAATCGGAGCTGGATAAGGCCATTGCCGAAATTGAAAGCCTGAGCGATATCCAGGCACCTGTCACACGCATTCGTGTTGAGACCATGGCTTGAAAACTGTCGTTTGTCAGACAGCTACTGATTAAGTCCTGAGTGCATAAGCCCCGGAAGGAGTGAGATTCAAGTCTCACCCTTCATGGGAAAGCAGCCATGAACTCATAAACAATAGATGGAATAGACCGTGAAATACATCAGTACCCGGGGACAGGGTGGAGAAAAGAGTTTTAAGGAAGTACTTCTGGCCGGTCTGGCCGAAGACGGTGGCTTGTACATCCCTGCCGAACTGCCCCAGTTTGATCAAGATAAAATCCGCTCACTGAGGGGCCTGCCTTACAACGAACTGGCCTTTGAAGTGATTAAACCTTTTGTGGCAGGTGAAATTCCTGACCCCAAACTGAAGGAAATGATTGATGACAGCTACGCAACCTTTGCTCATGAAGCAGTTGCACCGCTAACTCAACTAAAAAGTCACCAGTGGGTCATGGAGCTGTTCCACGGCCCTACCCTGGCTTTTAAAGATTTTGCCCTGCAACTGCTTGGCCGATTACTGGATTACACTCTTACCGAAAGAGGTGAACGTGCTGTCGTTCTGGGTGCCACCTCCGGTGACACAGGTTCGGCAGCTATCGAAGGCTGTCGGCACAGTAAAGCGCTGGATATTTTCATCCTTCACCCCTACGAGAGAGTCTCTGAAGTCCAGAGACGACAAATGACTACTATTTTGGACAACAACGTCAACAATATCGCTGTTCAGGGTAACTTTGATGACTGTCAGGCGATGGTCAAACGGTGCTTTGCCGATCAGTCCTTCCTGCCAGACTCGCCAGGAAAAAAGACCCGCCTGGTGGCTGTCAACTCCATCAACTGGGCCCGCATCATGGCTCAGGTCGTATACTACTTCCATGCAGCATTGGAGTTGGGTGGCCCGGACAGAGAGGTTTCCTTCTCGGTACCCACCGGCAACTTCGGTGACATCTTCGCAGGTTACATCGCCCGGGGTATGGGACTGCCAATCAATAAGCTGATTGTTGCAACTAACCGTAACGATATTCTGCACCGCTTTTTCCAGAGCAACGATTACAGCAAACAAGGCCTCGAACACACCCTGTCGCCCAGTATGGATATTATGGTGTCAAGCAACTTTGAGCGCCTGCTGTTCGACCTTCAGGATCGTGATGGCCAGGCCCTTGCCGCACAGATGGCAGCCTTTGAAGAAACCGGCAAGCTCTCGGTTTCAGAACAGCGCTGGCAGAAAATCCGCGAGTTGTTCGACAGCAGTCGTAGTGCCGACCAGGATACCTGCAATGCCATCAAAGACCTGTTTGATCGCACTGAATACCTGGCCGACCCTCATACTATTACCGCTATCAGAGCACTGACAGAAGTTGAAACGGACAGCCGTATTCCCAATGTCGTTCTGGCAACCGCTCACCCTGTGAAGTTTCCCGAAGCCATTGAAAAAGCCGGACTGGACGCCCCGGAGCTGCCACATCATCTGAAGGACCTTCTGGAACGTGAAGAGCGTTATGAGGTTCTGCCTGACGACCTGAACGCTGTGAAAAGCTTTATTCAGAATCATCTGGCACAATAAAGCTTACCGCAGGCAGCTTATCCTGAGCTGCCTGCTCTCATTTAGCCAATAACCCTCCTGTGCTCTGACGCTCTCTGTGATAGAGTAAACCGATACTTTTTACTGCAGACAGCCCAGAACTTCCATGCCGCTTCAGATCATTAGACGCACCAGCACCCCTCTCTCTTTAACTAATGGCATAGACCCGCTTCTCGCCCGAATATACAGTGCCCGGGGCATCAGCCACCCTTCGGAAATCAATCGTCAGCTAAAGGGTCTTCAGAGCTATAAAAGTCTCAAGGATATTGAAAAAGCAGCCAGTCTTCTGACTGACGCTGTTTATGGCCAGCAACGTATTTTAATCGTCGGAGACTTTGATTGTGACGGAGCCACCAGCAGTGCGCTGGGTGTCCTGGCCATGAGAGAAATGGGTGCAATAGTGGATTACCTGGTGCCTAACCGATTTGAATATGGTTATGGTCTGACACCGGAGATTGTTCAGGTCGCCAGACAATATCAGCCTGACGTTCTGGTCACCGTCGACAATGGCATCTCCAGCATAGAAGGCGTAGCAGCTGCAAAATCTCTGGGCTGGAAGGTCATCGTCACGGATCACCATCTGGCCGGCGAACAGATTCCTCAAGCCGACGCTATCGTCAACCCCAATCAGCCTGACTGCCCTTTCATCGGTAAAAATACCGCCGGAGTGGGCATTATTTTTTACGTCATGTGCGCACTGAG
This sequence comes from Endozoicomonas sp. ALC020, assembly GCF_049275935.1. Classification (NCBI taxonomy): domain Bacteria; kingdom Pseudomonadati; phylum Pseudomonadota; class Gammaproteobacteria; order Oceanospirillales; family Endozoicomonadaceae; genus Endozoicomonas; species Endozoicomonas sp. ALC020. Next base: position 5,156,508 of record NZ_CP184830.1, on the reverse strand, counting down.
AACCGAGTTGCGCAGGCGGGGCTGGTTTGCAGGAAAAACCGAGTTCAACCCTTTTCAATTACTGGATCTCGTTGCCTTGGGTACCATTGCTGACGTTGTCAGTCTGGACGCCAACAATCGCATTCTCGCCTATCAGGGTCTGGCAAGAATTCGTGCTGGCCATTGTCGTCCGGGGATTCAGGCACTGATTGAGATCTCAGGCCGACAACAGTCACGCCTGACCTCTTCCGACCTGGGATTTGCCCTGGGACCTCGCCTCAATGCAGCGGGACGCCTGGATGACATGTCCACCGGTATCGAATTATTACTGACAGAGCGTATCGAGACAGCACGGGAACTGGCTGCTGAGCTGGACGGTCTTAACCGGGACAGAAAAGAGATTGAAGCAGGAATGCAAGTAGAGGCCATGAGCGACTTGTCCAGCCTGAAACTGGATCAGCATTCCGACTTGCCCTGGGGGGTCAGTCTTTTCCGCGAAGGCTGGCATCAGGGTGTGGTAGGCATTCTGGCCTCAAGGGTGAAAGAGAAATTACACCGCCCGGTGATCGCCTTTGCAGAAGCCGACAATGACGAAATCAAAGGTTCGGCAAGGTCCATAAAAGGTTTGCACATGCGCGACGCTCTGGACAGTGTTGCCCGGGAAAACCCCGGCCTCATCATCAAATTCGGCGGTCATGCCATGGCAGCAGGTCTGAGCATTTATAAAAAAGATTTCGAGACGTTCGCGGCTGCTTTTGACCGGATTGTAAAACAGGAGCTCTCTGCTGAGCAGCTTGAAGCAGAGATCCATACCGATGGCGAACTGGGTGTCTCCGAGCTGACAATGGATACGGCTCAACTGCTACGCGATAGCGGGCCATGGGGACAGAATTTCCCGGAACCTTCATTCGATGGCCGGTTTCAGATCATTCAGCAGCGGCTGGTAGGCCAGAAACATCTGAAAATGGTGCTCAAGCTGCCTTCGTCAGAATATTATGTAGATGCCATTGCCTTCAACATTGACCCGGGGCAGTGGCCAAACCAGAACATAACAACCGTTAAAGCGGTTTATAAACTGGACATTAACGAGTTTCGGGGTCAACAGAGCCTTCAGTTGATTGTTGACCACCTTGAATCAGCCTGATAGCAGGGGGACTGCCCTCATTGGCATATCATTGTTCTTTGCAGGTTTCTCAACTATTTTAGTGACAAGATAACTCTTTCCAGAAGACACAAGAAAAATGACTGAGCCCCGAAATTTCAGTATTGCTGCCCCCCTGATTGTTTTAATCATTTCACTAGGTTTATTGATTCCCGGAATCACCCAACCCATGATCACACTTCAGGCGGATATGAACCGACAGGCCCTGGTCAAGGAAGGTCAAAAAATTATGGAACAACAGTCCATTCACCCGGCACTGCTGACTATGGCCAACCAGTTTCTCTCTAATCTGAAGGTGGAAGGCCAGAGCCGGGTTTATGACAAGACCCGAAGCATTCTTGGCACTGCCAGCGACCTCTGGAATTTTGGCTACAAATTTGTCGCCATTCTGATTCTTACCTTCAGTGTCCTGATACCTGCTATCAAAAGCTTACTCTTGCTGGCATCCTGTCACTCGCCATCACGAAGAGTTGCACTTAAAGTCAACGCTGCGCTCGGTAAATGGTCTATGGCAGACGTGTTCGCAATGGGGATCATCATTGCCATGCTGGCTGCCAACGCCACTGCGTCGGAAAGCGCTCTGCTGAATTTTCAGGCAGAACTGCACTGTGGATTCTATCTCTTTGTCGCCTACTGCCTGGTTTCAGGATTGACAGGGCAGCTGTTATTGAAAGAGCAGCCATAAACTGCTCAATCTTCCATCTCACTTACCTGAAGTTCCAGCGCATCAATCGAAATTTTAATTTCGGCCAGACAGATGATCAGGGAAATCAATAAAGCCAGCAGGCTTATACCAAAAATGATAAAACCCACCTGATATTGACCCAGGTGAAGAAGAAACATAACCAGAACACAGCAGATAAAGCTGACAATTCCAGCTCCCTGCATGTGTTTGATGAGTATCATTCGTCGCCTGAGGTTTTCCATCTGCCCTTTGATGTGAGGGTTATCCGGATGTTTCTTGAACTCACCGTGAAGATTTCTGATCAATGTAGCCAGCGCCAGAAACTTGTTGGTATAGGCAAGGAACAATAGAGAAATGGCCGGAAACAACAGGGCGGGAGTTGTCAGATTCAGCTCCATGGGACCTTATCAGAGTTTAAATATTGAGAGATGCCATACTATATCCTTCCACCCCTGCGTTCAAACAACTCCAATTGCTGCATCTGCCCCGAGGTTCTCAAATCCAGCAGCCTTACGCCAACACCCAGTAGACGAACAGCTTTATCCCCCCTTTGCCAGGCTCGAATCAGCAATGCCTGGAAGTGTGCCTCGGGTGCCAGATCATCGGACTCTATCATTTCCTCAAGTGTTGTCTGGGTGAAATCGTTGAACTTCACTTTTACAAACCGCTTGGTGACCGAATATTCATTCCTGATTGCCTGAAAACGTCGCGACAGATCCTCAACCAGGGGTTTTACCTGAGTCAGTATCGACTGTTCGTCCTGCAAATCTGCATCAAAAGTGTGCTCAACAGATAACGACTTCCGTCTTCTATCCAGCTCCAGTGCACGATTGTCCTCGCCTCTGGCAAGCTCCCAGAGGCGCTCGCCGAAACTGCCAAACCAACGACACAACTCAACCGGAGAGTATTGTCGCAACATGCCACAGGTCATAATCCCTTTGCTATGTAGCTTTTGAGCAGTGACCTTGCCGACACCGTGTATCTTCTCAACCGGTAATTCAAAAACAAAATCCTGAACCTGGTCGGGCGTGATCACACAAAGACCTTTTGGCTTGTTCCAGTCGGATGCCACCTTGGCCAGAAATTTGTTTGGAGCCACACCCACAGAGACAGAAATCCCCACCTCTTCCAGGACAGACTGCATAATCTCCCGGGCCATCAGCGTGCCACTGCCCTGGCAGTGACTGGAGTGGGAAACATCCAGATAGGCCTCATCCAGCGACAAGGGCTCAATCATCTCAGTGTAACGATGAAAAATGGCATGCATCTGCCGTGAAGCGGCTTTATAGACATCAAACCGGGCTGGCAAAATAATCAGATCAGGACAGAGCCTGAGTGCACGATAGGACGCCATAGCAGAATGCACGCCCGACTTTCGCGCCGCATAACTGCATGTGGCAATCACTCCTCGACGTTCAGCTTTACCCCCCACAGCAAAAGCCTTGCCTTTTAGCGTGGGGTCATCCCTCTCCTCTACAGAGCAGTAAAAGGCATCTGCATCAACATGGAGAATTTTTCTCTGAACGGATTGATTCGTTTCCTGCATGGTGTTATCGAAAAATAGTGCGAAAAAAATTGAAGCTGCCTGTAAAGACTAACGACAGGTGAAGCAGGAAACAATGATTTCTTAGTGACTTTTTATACAGCCTTGATCGATCTCTTCACTCTGGACGAGGGTATCGCAAAACTCCAACAACTCGTACCCATGCTCTGGGGTCGTCATTCCCGCGAAGGCGGGAATCCAGCGCCAACGGTGGATCTCTGCCTTCTCGGGGATGATAAGGCCAGGGGGCACCAGGCGGTATGGTTCTGGTGGTAAGTCAGTGTGGATTCCCGCCTTCGCGGGAATGACGAGAATGAAGCCGGGAATGACGAGAATGAAGCCGGGAATGACGGGAGTCAACTCGTTCCCACGCTGGAGAGAGTTTTGCGACACCCTCTGGACATGTCTGACCTCAAAAATGTTCAGCAAAGTCTTAATGACGCAGAAAGATGCCATGTCACCCCAAGAGAGATGTCGCAACGCTGAATATTTAGGTATTTTCAAATGATCGATAAAAAACGAGGGAAATTTCCGGTCTGCTTCAGCCCGGTTCTATCCAGCAATCAGGAAAAACGACAATATTTTCACTGATCAGGGTTCTCAGAATAGATCAGACCTTATCTCCAGAAATAAGCAGAGTAATGATTTTTAGCCCGTTCGCTGGCATATTCCGGCCCATGCTCTCGCAAGACATTATTGAGCTTTTCTTTATTAACTGAAAGTGGCTGAACCGGTAGAAGATAAAACTCCAGTTTGTAGCTGAAGGATGGATTGATCACAAAGTAGTGGTTTTTATAGCCAAACAGCAACTCAACCACTTGAACAGCGTATTTGGGATGTAACAATACATAATGATGTAAGAACTCCCAGCGAATGTCCTCAGCGATCTCATCATTCAAGAACATCTCCCTCAGACTATCTACTGTTTTTTTCCCCTGAAATACTAACGAATTACACGAACCTAACTGCTGGGCCCAGCGAACAAACTGTTGCAGTCGGTTGCTTAATAACTGGCAGCATTCGCTGGAAATCCTGAACCCACCGCAGTAAAACATTGAGAAAAGGCAATGTTGAAAGGCAAATCTGTCAGCTGCTGTTGCAACATCGCGATTAAGGCGTTGTGCAAGCAAGTTGAAGTCCCACTGATCTCCTTCAAAAATACGTAAGTCCTCTAAATGTCTATCCAGATTATACATGGAATCTAACGCAATCATCAGTTTTTCAAAGGCATGCTGCATGGTTTGATGCAATTTCATTCGCGGGCATTCGACGACAATTTCACCCGCTATGGCATTGCAAGTTACCTTCATACCACCAGCATTTTTATTCAGTTCGATCGCTTTCAGCAACTGCACCAGAAACCACATACGCTTTAACTTGGCGCTGACATCGACACCATCATTGCCATCAAATTGGTCAGAAAACTTAAGCCGCAAGGTTCGTCCTTTTCCCCCCTCTGCGTTTTCCAGTAGCTCGATAAGGCACAGATGAACGCCAAGCTTCAGGTTAACAATCGTGGCACTGTCCATACTGAAGACAGTCCCCGTAGACCCGGAATTTTCAATGGATGATCTGTCGGACGGCCTCAGTAGCGATACTTTGTCACTCGGGGTCGTGCAGTCAACATAGGTGATTTTCTTTACTCTCGATACCCTGCCCTGAACCGAATCCAGAGCAATCGGAGCCAGCGCGTTTACGAAACGCTGATGCAAGGCAAAAATCAGTTCATGAATACTTCTGACCTGCTCAGCCTCTTTAAGATGCAGTGATTGCAGAACGGATTGTAGTTGCTGACAGTCTGCAACCCACTGACGGAAGGATCCCTGCCTTTTTTCAGCAGCTTTCAGGGGCAGCATAATAGCCTCCAGGCCTGACAGGACGCTCTCTTTGAGTGTCTTGAACCGTTTGATTAATTGTTGTGCTTCATCCTGCAAAGGTCTGACACTGCTTCTCCCCAGCTGCAAGAATGCATGGTAGCCATCCAGAAATGCTTCAGCCCCCTGAACCAGTTGATTTACCCTGACTCTGATCTCTGCCAGCAACTCTGCCCGTTGCGGCGACATGCTCAGTTTTATGGGATTTGCCAGACAATCCAGTCCGCCACCGGAGGCAAAAAATGCCAACAAACGGGCATTTTGATCCGTGAGCCACTGAAAACCGCTGGCGATATTAAGGAATGTGCCTTCAGGGGGGGACAAATCACTCCGTGACGGGACGGCTCCGGTGAGCGGCACATCAGAAAATGCAGAGGACAGACTTCTGTGACTGGCAAGTTTACCGCTAAGGTCACCGGCAACAATAAAGGCGCCAGGCTTTCCTTTGAAGCGGGCAAAGGCGAGCGTCGCCTGTTGGCCAACCTGAGCGGCCACGACCGCAAACTGTCCACCGGCCAGCATCAAGGTTTTTCCTTCCTGTTTCATAACGATCGCGACATGATCGTTGAAGCCTCCTTCGGCAAAGACAAACCCCCCTGCCCGCTTCAGGAACTCTGGCTCAAGCATCCAGTCTGCAGCGTGTTGGGCCACAACAATGGCACCCTCTGGCATAGAGTCCGCCGCTTGTTCTTCAGCCTGCCAGATTGTTCCGGTGCAATGGCCTTCGCTGACGCCCTGACCAACGGTCAGGGTCTTTTTGGGTATCGGCATCGCAAAATCCATGCCGCCAGAAAGCCGGGTAACAGGGCGCACCTGCAACAGGAACAAGTTACCCTGATGATCGATGGCAAACTCCACATCCACGGGGCAAAGCAACAGGTTCTCCAACTCCGTCACCGCCTGACTGAGTTTTACCACCAAATGATCACTGAGTTTATGAACACTGTCGTCTGATTGGTCGTCCGCATCATAAATTTCTGTTTCCAAATAGCCGTTATTGTTTTTGTGCAGGGCGAAGTGACTTGAAACCTTGCCGGAAAAGTATTGAAAGTGTTCAGCGCCTTCCTTGTGATAAATATCGATACGGTGGGGCGTATTACCGGACTGACCTGCCACTACGCCTCTGGGCTGACCCTTTGTGTACTCAATCCTGACGGTATCATTCTGAAAGGATTGAAAGCTCATGATGACTCCACCATATCGACAGTCAATACACTGTTGGATGATCAGCGCCATGGGTTGCGGTATGCCTTCGGGACAGACTTCAGGACGGTAACCTGAGGCCATGACCTTGAGACAGGTTCTGAAAACATCGCCTTCTGCCTGAATGACAGAGAGGTATTTGCCCGCCTGGGCATCACCGTAGTTATCTTCATTGATGCCAGAACTGCGAACAATAACGGGCTGTGATGCAGAGAGTCGGTCCACCTGACGGTGAAGTTCCCTGATTTTTCGGGCCGCTTCAGAATCTTTAACCCGTTCGTAAAAGTCATCACTGGCAATAAATGTTGCCATACCTGACAGCCAGTCATCCCTTTTGGTTTGCTCTGAAGGCGGCAGGGTATTGAGGTATTCCCGGAGGTTCTTCAGGCTGGTCTTAGCCAGCGGTTCAGCAACAAACCCGGGCAAATAGTGATCTAACCGATGAGTATCGAGAGGGTGTTGTTCCAGCGCATTCATGATTTGAGCAGTCACACATTCGAAGGGCGGAACAGACAGACCGGCTGCTTTCATGCGCCACAAAAACATCCCCTTGCCCCCGAGCAGTTCCCGTTTGCAGGAAGAATGGTAAGCAGCCTGATCTGAAACAGCTGAATGACAGCTGCGCTTGACCAGCAACCTTGGGTCGGGTGTACCACTGATATCAAGATTATCGAAATACCTTTTAGCTGGATGACCTGCCTCATTGGATCGAGTGCCAGCTGCGGTATTCTGATTTGGATTGGTTGTCAGGCTTTCAGGACATGATGCTCTGACAGTAACATGATTCATTAGACATCCCTCTCATAATGCTCATCTGTGACTCAATAGCTGATGAGTCACTTAATTACTTCCCTTTGACATTGATATTTTTATAAAGTTCATGAAGTTTTCACGAAGTTCGGGATTGCTTTGTTTCGCTGGCAAAGAATAAGGGAGAAATACTATCGGCCATTGCCATTTGCCAGTTGAATAATGTCTTTATCGCTTCGGAGCTCTTCACTGGCATAACACAAAACTGTGGGACATTCTGCGACAGCGGCCATAACGATATCTCTATCATTCCTCAGCACCTCATTCAAATATCTCAGTTCCATGGGATATTTTGAAATGACGGGTAATACAAAGTCTTTATCATTCCAGACTGGTTGGCTGGCATATTCCAATCCATGTTTGAGCAGGGCATTCCTGACCTTTTCTTTGTGATCCCCAAGCGGTTGGCCTGGTGCCGCATAAAACTCCAATTCGTGACTGAACGATGGCTTAATAACAAAGTATTGATTTCCCAGGTCATACACTTGCTCAACCCATCTGGTAGCACTTTTAGGTTCGAATAATAAAAAATGATGTAACAGCTCCCTGCGGATGTCCTCACTCATCTCTTCAGTCATAAAGATGTCCTGCAGACTCTCTTCGGGTTCTCTATTAAAAAACAATGACCACTGATACGCGCCTAACCGCCGGGCATGATGGATAAGCTGTTGGTGGTGGTTGCTCAATAAACTGCAGAAAGCGGCAGTAGTGTAGCGACCACCCCTGAGCCAATAAAACATTACGAAAAGGCAATGTTGAAAAGCGAATCTATCCGCGTCTGTCGCAACATCACAATCAAGACGTTGTGCAAGCAAGTTAAAGTCCCACTGACCGCCTTCAAAAATGGGTGAGCACTTCAACCGAATGTCCATATTATACATAGCACGTAACACAATGATCAGCTTTTGAAAGGCATTCTGCATGGTTCCAGGTAATTTCATTCGGGAGCATTCGACAATAATCTCACCCGCTACTGCGTTGCAACTTAGCTTCATGCTATCAGCATTTTGATCCAGTTTGATCTCTTTCAGTAATTGCGCCAGAAACCACATACGTCTGAACTTGCCAGATTTATCACGGTCCTCAGGCCTGTCAAATTGATCGGAAAATGTCAGCCGCAAGGTTCGACCTTTCCCCCCCTCTGCACACTCAAGCAGCTCGATAAGGCCCACATGACTTCCAAGATCCAGGTTAACAATCGAGGCTTCATTCATAATGATGACAGTCCCTATAAGCCTTAACTCTTCCATAAGTGCTCTGAGGGACGGACTCAATATCGGTGTTTTTTCACCCGGGATCGTGCAATCAACATAGTTGATTGCCCTTTTCCTGGTCAGTTTGCCCTGACCCGAGGCCGAAGTGACCGGTCCCAGCCCTTTTATGAAGCGCTGATGCAGGGCAAAAATAAGCTCATGGACACTCCGGACCTGCTTAGCCTCAGCCGGGTTGAGTGCCTGAAGACAGGATTGCAACTGATGGCAGTCTGTCACCCATTGACTAAAAATTACCGGGGATACCTGTCCTTTTTCAGTAGTCTGCATTGGCAGGATGAAACGCTCTAACCCTGATCGGATGATCCGTTTCAGTGTTTCGAACCGGTTGCTCAGTTGCGGTAATTCTTCCTGCAGTGATTTGAGTTGAGGTGAATCGCTGTTACCCGCCAGCGACAAGAATGCTCTGTACCCATCAAGCAGTTTTTCAGCCCCGTAAACCAACTGTTTTGTGGTGTCTTTGATCTCTTCCAGAATCTTGGGTCGTTGCGGCGACATGCTCAGTTTTATCGGGTTTGCCAGACAATCCAAACCGCTGCCGGAGGCAAAAAACGACAGCAGCCGGGCATTTTGATCCGTGAGCCACTGAAAACCGCTGGCAACCTTAAGGAAAGTGCCTTCAGGGGGGGACAAATCATCCCGTGACGGGACGGCTTTGTGTGACTGCACATCAGAAAAAGCAGAGGTCAGGCTTCTATAACTGGCCAGTTTTCCGGTAAGGTCACCGGAAACAATAAAGGCACCCGGCTTACCCTTAAAGCGGGCACAGGCCAGCGTCGCCTGTTGGCCATCCCCGGCGGCCACAACAGCCGCAAACTTTTCACCGGCCAGCATTAACGTTTTTCCTCTCTGTTTCATGAGGATCGCTACATGATCATTGAATCCTCCTTCAGCCATGAAAAAACCTCCCGCCCGCTCCAGAAACTCAGGCTTCAGCATCCAGTCTTCAGCATGGTGGGCCACGACAATGGCTCCCTGTGGCATAGAGTCGGCCTCTTGTTGTTTGGCCAGCCAGAGGGGTCCGGTGCAAAAGCCTTCGCTGACACCCTCGCCAATGGCAAGAGTCTCTTCGGGTACAGGCATGGCAAAATCCATACCACCAGAAAGTCGGGTAACAGGACGCACCTGTAACAGGAAAAGTTGACCCTGATGATCGATGGCAAACTCCAAATCCACGGGGCAGAGCAACAGGTCTTCCAGCGTTGTCACCGCTTCCATGAGTTCTGAAACCGTTTCATCACTGAGTTTCTGTCCGCCGTCGTCTGATTGAGCACCAGCATTATCAATTGCTACTTCCGAATAGCCGTTATTCTTCTTTTGCAGGACGAAATGACTTGAGATCGTGCCGACAAAGTATTGATAGCTGTCAGCTTCTTCTTTACGATCCTTGCGATAAATATCAATGCGGTGGGGCCTGTTACCGGACTGCCCTGCTACCACACCTCTGGGTTGACCTGGTGTGTACTCAACCCTGACGGTATCATCCTGAAAGGATTGAAAGCTCATGACGACGCCACCATATCGACAGTCAATACACTGTTGGATGATCAGCGCCATGGGTTGTGGTATGCCTTCGGGACAGACTTCAGGCCGATAACCTGAGGCCATGACCTTGAGACAGGTACTTAAAACATCGCCTTCTGCCTGAACGACAGAGAGGTATTTGCCCGCCTGGGCATCGCCGTAGTTATCTTCGTTGATGCCGGAACTGCGGACAATCACGGGCTGTGATGCAGAGAGTCGGTCCACCTGACGGTGCAGCTCACTGATTTTTCGGGCCGCTTCAGAATCTTTAACCTGTTCGTAAAAGTCATCACTGGCAATAAATTCTGCCATACCTGACAGCCAGTCATCCCTCTTGGTTTGCTCTGAAGGCGCTAAGGTATTGAGGTATTCCCGGATGTTCTTCAGGCTGATCTCCGTCAGCGGTTCATCAACAAACCCGGGGAAATAGTGGTCTAAAACATGGGTATCGAGAGGGTGTTGTTCCAGTGCATTCATGATTTGAACAGTAACACATTCGAAGGGCGGAACAGACAGACCGGCTGCTTTCATGCGCCACAAAAACATCCCCTTGCCCCCGAGTAGTTCTCGTTTGCAGGGAGAATGGTCAGCAGCCTGATCTGAAACAGCTGAATGACAGTTGCGCCTGACCAGCAAGCTTGAGTCGGGGGTACCACGGGTATCAAGATTATCGAAATACCTTCTGGCTGGATGACCAGCCTCATTGGATCGAGTACCTGCTCCGGTATTCTGATCAAGATTGGTTGTCAGGCTTTCAGGACACGATGCTCTGAAAGTAACATGATTCATTAGACATCCCTCTCATAAGTACTCAGCCATGCGGAATCGAATATTTCTGGCTTATTGGGCAGGTGCTCTGCAAGGCGCAACGACGGGAACATAGCAAGCTATGTGACCAGAGTTGCAACGCAGTCAGAGTGCCTGAACAATAAGTCAGAAAATATGATTTCGTATGGTTGAGTACTTAATGTTCACCTGTGACCCAATAGCTGATGAGTCAATTAATTACTGTCCTTGGACATTGATATTTTTATAAAGTTCAACCGTCGGCCAAAAGCACGCATTAGAAAAAAAGCCAATAAGCTGGCAAAACGGCTTGTGCCGGTCAACGATGTCAGAATTGATCAGACCTTATTCGCAGATTACTCGACGTATTCACGAACGTCGGGGTTTCTTTGTATTGCTGCCTCAATAAAATCCTCACCATCTTCAAATTCGAAAGCAACAAAATTGAAAACATCAGAATCCTGTTCAATCAAGTCCAGCATATAGTCACGATCCTTCAATAGCGTTTTATTGGCATATCTCAAGATATTAAAATTGATAGCCACTAAGGTTTTAATTATGTTTTTATCGCTTCGGATTCTTTCACTGGCATATCTGAGGGCTGCCGGATAATTTTTGATAGCGGCCATTACAACTTCTTCATTATCCTGTGGTTTCGGGCTGGCGTATCGCAGTTGATAGCCTTCTTGGGTGACTGCAGCCAGAACGACCTCGTTATCACTCTTCAGTTCTTCACTCAAATGTATCAGATTATAGGGGTTTGATGAAATGGCTGCTAATGCAAGGTCTTTATCATTTCGAATCCGTTGGCTGGCATATTTCAATCCTCCCCTGAGCAAGACACTCCTGATCTTTTCTTCGTGATCCCCAAGCGACTGCGCCGGTGGAAAATAAAACTCCAGGCTGTAAAGATAGGACGGCTTGATCACGTAGTATTGATCTTTCAAATCAGGATACACAAGATCAACCCATCCCATAGCCTTACCGGGATGTAACAATAAAAAATGATGCAGCAGCTCCTTGCCGATGTCCTCAGCGTTTTTATCACTCATCAATACTTCCCGAAGATTGTCCTTCGAATTAATGAGCCGTCGACTATGATCAATAAAGTCTTGTTGATGACTGTTTAATAACTGGTAGCAACCGGGATTAATGCCATTTCTGTGACTATCAACCATTAAGAAAAGGCAATGTTGAAAAACGAATCTATTGGCTTCTGCCGAAAAATCGCTATCAAGGCGTTGTGCAAGCAAGTTAAAGCTCCACAGATCTTCTTCAAAAATGCTTCTTAGCTCTAAAAACTCATCCAGATCATAAATGACATCTAACGCCGTTATCAGCTTTAAAAAGGCATCCTGCATGATTTCAGGTGATGTCAATCGGGAGCATTCGACGATCATTTCTCCCGCTGCAGCGTTGCAACTCAGCTTCATGCTATCAGCATATTTATCCAGTTCGATCGCTTTCAATAACTGCGCCAGAAACCACATACGTTTCAACTTGCCGGGTGCATCACTGCCATTAGTGGCATAAAATTCCTCAGAAAATATCAGCCGCAAGGTCCGCCCTTTTCCCCCCTCTGCGTTTTCAAGTAGCTCGATAAGGCTCTTGGTATCTTCTAAATCCAAATTAACAGTCAGGGTATTATCCATACGGATGACAGTCCCTTTAAGAAGCCTTAACTCTCTCAGACCTGCCCTGCAGGACGAACTCAATACCGGTGCTTTTTCACCCGAGCCATCCGTTGTCGTACAGTCAACATAGATCACGCCCTCGTCCATGGCCAGCATGCCCTGAGCCGAGACCGGAGTATCTGGTGCCCGGGACTTTACCAGGCACTCGTACAACGCAAGCATCAGGCCATTGACACTCAGGACCTCTCCAGTCTTCATGGGATAGAGTGCCTGAATACAGGATAGGATGACTTCTCTGTCATTCTTCAGTTCTTCACTCACGTACTCGAGATTGTATGGATGTACGGCAATGGCCGCTAATACCAGATCTTTATCATTTCGAACCCGTTGGCTGGCATATTTCAGTCCTCGCTTGCGCAAGACATTTTTAATCTTTTCCGTTTGATCCCCAGGCGACTGAACCGCTGGAACCTCAAAATTCTGGCTGTAACTGAGGGATGGATCGATAACAAAGTATTGATCTCTCAGGCTATATACATCCTCGTATAATGGAGTAGCCTTATTGGGCTCTAACAATAAAAGATGCTGTAAGAGTTCCCTGCGGTTGTCCTCAGCGATCCTGTCACTCATTAACACTTCCCGAAGATTGTCCTTTGATTGAGCTAACCGTCGACTATGATGAATAAACTTTTTTTGCTGTTGGCTCAATAACCGTTTTAATAACCGGAAGCAATCCTGAGTAATCCAATCCCCAATGCCATAAACCATTAAGAACAGGCAATGTTGAAAAGCAAATCTGTCGGCTTCAGCCGCAACATCGCTATCAAGGCGTTGTACTAACAAGTTAAAGCTCCACTGATCTCCTTCAAAGATGGCTGTCGACTTTAAGTCCATATCCAGATTCTTAATGACACGTAACGCCGTTATCAACTTTACAAAGGCATCCTGCATGATTTCACGTGATTCCATTCGCGGGCATTCAACAATCATTTCACCTGCTATGGCATTGCAACTTAGCTTCATGCTACCAGCGTGTTTATCCAGTTCGATCACTTTCAGCAAATGCGCCAGGAACCACATACGTTTCAATTTGCCGGGGGCATCACTGCCATCAGCCCTGACAAATTGGTCAGAAAATTTTAGTCTCAAGGTACGTCCTTTCCCCCCCTCTGCGTGTTCAAGCATCTCGATGATGCCCATGTGATGTCCTAACTCAAGGTTAACAATCAAAGCATCATCCATACTGACAACCGTCGCTGAACGCTTTGATTTTTTGAGGGATGCTTTGCAGGGGTAGCTCAATAGCTGTCCCATTTCATCGTCGCCACCCGGAGTCCTGCAATCAACATAGGTGATGTCCTTTTTCCTGGATATCCGGCCCTGACCCGAAGCCAGAGCGACCGGCGCCATTGCCTCTACAAAGCGCTGATGCAGGGCAAAAATCAATTCATGGACACTTCGAACCTGCTCAGCCTTCCCGGGGTTGAGTTCTTGAAGACAGGATTGTAGCTGATGGCAGGCGGCCAGCCACTGGCGAAAAGTTCCGGCAGGTACCAGGCCTTCTTCAACGGATTGCAGGGGCAGGATGATACCCTCTAGCCTTGACCAGATAATCTGTTTCAGCGTCCCGAAGCGGTCGATCAATTGCTGTGATTCTTCCCAGATTGACTTGAGCTGAGATGAATCACCGTCATCCGCCAGCCGCAGGATGGCCCGGTACCCCTCCAGCAAGGCTTCCGCCCCACAAATCAGGCGATTTATGCTGTCCCTGGTCTCTGACAATAGCTTTGATCGCTGCGGCGAAATACTCAGTTTGATTGGGTTTGCCAGACAATCCAGTCCGCCGCCGGTGGCAAAAAATGCCAACAGCCGGGCATTTTGATCCGTTAGCCATTTAAAACCGCTGGCCACCTGAGAGAATGTGCCTTCAGGGGGAGACAAATCATCCCGTGAGGGGACGGCTTTTGCTATCGGCACATCAGAAGCAGCAGAAGGCAGGCTTCTGTAACTGGCCAGTTTACCGGTCATGTCACCGCTGACGATGAAAGCACCGGGCTCACCGTTAAAGCAGGCACAGGCCAGTGTCGCCTGCTGCCCATTATGATTGACTACTGACGCATACTTTTTACCGGCAAGCATTAAAGCTATTTTTTTCTGTTTCATGAGGATCGCTACATGGTCATTGAATCCTCCTTCGGCAAAGACAAAACCCCCTGCTCGCTTCAGGAACTCAGGCTCAAGCATCCAGTCTTCAGCGTGCGGGGCCACGACAATAGCTCCGAACGGCATAGCGTCTGCCTCTGGTTTTTTGGCCAGCCAGATGGGGCCGGTGCAATAACCTTCGCTGACGCTCTCGCCAGTGGCCAGGGTCTCTTCGGGTATGGGCATGGCAAAAACCATGTCGCCGGAGAGTCGGGTAACAGGGCGTACCTGCAACAGGAATAGCTGTCCCTGATGATCGATAGCAAACTCCACATCCACGGGGCAGAGCAACAGGTTTTCCAGCTCTGTTACCGCCTCCCTGAGTTTTGAAACCCTGTCATCAGTGAGTGAATGCCCAGTGACCTTTGATTGCGGATTGGCATCATCAATTCTTGTTTCCGAATAGCCGTTATCATCCTTGTTCCTGTGCAGGATAAAGTGACTGGAGATGGTCCCGGGAAAGTATTGGTAGCTGTCAGTTTCTTCTTTAACACCCCCGCGATAAATATCAATGCGGTGAGGCCTGTTACCGGACCGCCCTGCCACCACGCCTCTGGGCTGACCCTGTGTATACTCAAGCCTGACGGTATTATCCAGATAAGATTGAAAGCTCATGGCGACACCACCATATTCGCAGTCAATGCACTGTTGGATGATCAGCGCCATAGGTTGTGGTATAGCTTCGGCGCAAACTTCAGGTTGGTAAGCTGAAGCCATGACCTTAAGGCAGGTTCGCAAAATATCCTCTTCTCCCTGAACTAAAGAGAGGTATTTGCCCGCCTGGGCATCGCCGTAATTATCTTCATTGACGCCAGAACTGCGGACAATTACGGGCTGCGATCTGGTGAGTCTGTCCAGCTCGGTGCGCAGATCCCTGATATTTTGGGCTGCTTCAGAATCTTTAACCTGTTGGTAATAATCATCACTGGCTACAAATTGTGCCAGACCCGCCAGCCAGTCATTCCTTTTGGTTTGCTCTGAGGGCGGCATGGCACTAAGGTATTCCCGGATGTTCTTCAGGCTGATCCCGGCATCCAGTTCACGGTCAATCCCGGGGAGATAGCGGCCTGAAAGATGGCTATCCAGAGGGTGTTTGTCCAGAGGGTATTGTGCAAGCGCATTCATGACCCGGACTGTCACACATCGGAACGGTGGAACAGACAGACCGGCGCTCATCATGCGCTGCAAAAACATTCCCTTGCCCCCAAATTCTTCCCGTTTGGCGGATGAACGGTCAGCAGCCTGATCTGAGACAGCTGAACGGCAGGTGCGCTTGGCTAGCGGCGTCCGGTCCGGAACGTCACCGGGATGAAGATCACTGAAATGCCTTTTGTGTGAATGCTTAGCCTCATTATCCTGATCAGGAACAGTTGTCAGGCCACTGGGACCTGGTATGTCTGTAGCAGGAGGTAACATCAAAATATCCCTCTCAGGTTCTTATTCATCCATGACTTAATCGCTATGGCATAAAACGTTTGGTACTTTTGACAATGATATTTTTACGAAGTTCACCACTCAGGCTGAAGAGCACAACAGGAAAGCGGCAATAAGGTGTGGCAAGACGATTTGAACCAGTCAACGTTTTCAGAGCCAATCAGACCTTATCCGAAAGTTTCCTGATGTATTTAATAACTTTGGGGTTTCTGTGTCTTGCTGCCTCAATAAAATCCTTATCCTGTTTAAGCTCAAAAGCAACATATTTGAAAGCTCGATGATTTTTTGCAATTAAGTCCAGCATAAAATCGCGATCACTCAATACACTTTCACTGGCATATTCTGAGTATTGAATATCATTAGCCATTGCGATTTTAATAATATTTTGATTGCTTCGCATTTTTTCACTGACATACCTCAGAGCCTCTGGATATTGTTCGACAGCCGCCATTACCACCCTGACATTATTCTTAAGTTCTGGACTGGCATATTGCAGCTGATTGCCATCTCGAGTGACTGATGCCATGACGACATCAGTATCATCCCTCAGTTCTTCATTCACGTATTTCAGTTGTTCGGGATGTTTTGCAATGGCGGCTAATACAAGTTCTTTATCATTCAGAACCCGTTGGCTGGCATACATCAACCCATGCATGAGCAGGGCATTCCTGACCTTTTCTTTATGATCCCCGGACGGCTGTCCCGGTGGAGCATAAAACTCCAATCTGTAACTGCAGGATGGCTTGATCACAAAGTATTGATTTTCCAGGCCATACAGACGTTCAACCAATCGAGTGGCGTAACTGAAGTCGACCAATAAAAAATGATGCAGGAGTTCCCAGCGAGTGTCCTCAGCGATCTCATCACTCATTAACATTTCCCGCAGAATGTCCTCCGATTTTCGTCGCCAAAAAATTGCCCGCGTGCACTCACCTAACCGCTGTGCATGTTCAGTAAAACGTTGAAACTGATTGCTCAATAACCCCCGGCAAGCCGGAGTGATGCACCAACCTTGTTTGTAAAACATTAAGAAAAGGCAATGTTGAAAGGCGAATCTATCGGCTTCTGTCGCAACATCTCGATTAAGCCGTTCTACAAGCAAGCTAAAGTCCCACTGGCCTCCTTCAAAAATAACCCTTTTCCGAAACTTTTGATCCAGTTCAGCCATTGAACCTAACACAATGATCAGTTTTTCAAAGGCATGCTGCATGGTTTCACGTGATGCTATTCCCGTGCATTCAACAGTGATTTCACCTGCTACAGCATTGCCATTCACATGCATGCTATCGGCATCTTTGTTCAGCCCGATTGCTTTCAGTAACTGCACCAGAAACCATACACGAATAAACCTGCCGGTTTTTCCAACACCATCAGATATATTGAATTGGTCAGAAAATTTCAGCCGCAGAGTTCGTCCTTTACCTCCCTCTGCATTCTCAAGCAGCTCGATAAGAGCCAGGTGACATCCTAACTCGAGGTTAACAATCAAGGCTTCATCCATACTGATGACAGTCCCTGAAAGCCTCAACCTTTCCATGGATGCTTTGCCTGACAGTCCCAATAGCGATAACTCTCCGCCCGGAGTGGTAAAATCAAAATAGGTGATGTGCTCTTTTCTAGATATCTTGCCCTGAACAGAAGCCAGAGTGACGGGGGCCAGAGCCTCTACGAAACGTCGATGCAAGGCAAAAATAAGCTCATGGACACTCCGGACCTGTTCAGCCTGCTCAGGGTCCAGTGCCTGAAGACAGGATTGCAGCTGATGGCAATCTGCCACCCACTGACTCAGGATTCTCGGGGATACATCCCCTTCTTCAGCGGCCTGGATTGGCAGGATAATATTATCTAACCCTGATCCTATGGTCTGTTGCAGCGTCTTGAACCGTTTCCTCAGTTGCGGTAATTCATCCCGCAATGACATGGTCAGGTATGGTCGACTTTTTAGAGCCAGCCCCAGAAATGCCTTGTATCCAGCTAACAGTTCTTCAGATCCATGAATCAGCCGTTTCACGCTATCTCTGGTCTGTGCCAATAGTTTTAAGCGATCTGGCGACATGCTCAGTTTTACCGGGTTTGCCAGGCAATCCAGTCCACCACCGGAGGCAAAAAATGCCAAAAGCCTGGCATTTTGATCCGTTAGCCATTTGAATCCACTGCCGACATGACAGAACTTGCCCTCAGGAATTGATAAATCCTCCCAGGACGGAATTGCGTTCGCCAGGGGCTGATCAGAAAAAACACTGGCCAGGCTTCTGTGACTGACCAGCTTTTCTGTCATGTCACCGGCAACAATAAAGGCTCCGGGCTTGCCTTTAAAGCGACCGCAGGCCAGTGTCGTCTGTTGGCCATTGTCAGTAGCAAATACCGGACACTGATCATTAGCCCGCATCAGGCTTATTTTTTGCTGTTTCATGAGGATCGCTACATGATCATTGAATCCTGCTTTGGCAAAGACAAACCCCCTCACTTGCTTCAGGAACTCTGGCTCAAGCATCCAGTCTTCAGCGTGGTCGGCGACGACAATGGCGCCTTGTGGCATAGCGTCTTTTGCTCTTTTTTCAGCCCGCCAGAGGGGACCGGTGCAATAGCCTTCACTGATGCTGTCGCCAATGGCCAGGGTCTCTTCGGGTATGGGCATGGCAAAAACCATGTCGCCAGCGAGCCCGGTAACAGGGCGTACCTGCAGGAGGAACAGGCGCCCCTGATGATCAACGGCAAACTCCACATCCACAGGGCAAAGCAACAGGTTTTCCAGCTTTATCACCGCCTCCATGAGTTCTGAAACCGTTGCATCCGTGAGTTGCAGTCCACCGTCGCATGATTGAGCATCAACATTATCAGTTATTGTTTCCGAATAGCCGTTATTGTTCTTGTGCAAGACAAAATGACTTGAGATCGTCCCGGGAAAGTATTGATAACTGACAGCTTCTTCTTCGTGATCCTTGCGATAAATGTCGATGCGGTGGGGCGTGTTACCGGTCTGCCCTGCCACTACGCCTCTGGGTTGACCCGATGTAAACTCTGCCCTGAGGGTATTATTCTGGAAAGATTGAAAGCTCATGGCGACTCCGCCGTATCGACAGTCAATGCACTGTTGGATGATCAGGGCCATAGGTTGCGGTATACCTTCGGAGCAGACTTCAGGCCGGTAAGCTGAAGCCATGACCTTAAGACAGGTTCGCAAAATATCCTCTTCTCCCTGAACTAAAGAGAGGTATTTGCCCGCCTGAGCGTCGCCGTAATTATCTTCATTGATGCCGGAACTGCGAACAATCATGGGCTGTGATGCAGAGAGTCCGCCCACCTGACTGTGCAGCCCCCTGATTTTTCCGGCCGCTTCAGAATCTTTAACCTGTTGATAATAGTCTTCGCTGGCAATAAATTCTGCCAGACCCGCCAGCCAGTTATTCCTTTTGGTCTGCTGTGAAGGTGGCAAGGCATTGAGGCATGCCCTGATGTTCGTCAGGCTGATCTCTTTCTCTGCTTCAAGTTCATATTCAATCATTGGCAGATAGCGGGCTAAAAGCCCGGTATCCAGAGAGTGTTGCTCAAGCGCGTTCATGATCCGGGCTGTCACACATTGAAATGGCGGAACAGACAAACCGGCTTTTTTCATGCGCCACAAAAACATTCCCTTACCCCCCAGTTCTTCGCGGTTGAGGGGAGTCGGATCTGAAACAGAAAAACAACAGTGACGTTTGGCTAAAGGCGTTTTGCTGATCGAAACGCCACTGGAATCAGAATCACAGAGATGCTTTTTGGGTGAACTATCAGTTCCTCTGGATGGACTACCAACCCGGTTATTCTGACTTGAATAAGCTGTCAGAAGTCCATCATTCGATTTATCAGAATTGACATTTAACATTAAGATATCCCTTTCGTGAATAACTGGCACACCAATAAAGTTCAACCTTCAGTCTGAAACAGGCACCAGTAAAAATGACAATAAGCCGTTAAGGTCAAGGTTGTCAGAATAGATCAGACCTGATTCACAAAATTATTGATCGTACCTAAAAGCAAAGTATTCATTTCGCAGCCGTTGACTGGCATATAGAAGCCCATTCCTCTGAAAGGCTTTCTCGACTTTCTCTTTATGCTCACTGAACAGCTGATCAGTTGAAACGACAAAATTCAACTGGTAATCTTCTGATGGTTTGATAATAAAACTTTTACCCTTCAAATGGGGATACACATCCTCAAACAACGGAGTCACCAATCCGGGATCTACTAATAAAGAATGATGCAAAAGTTCCCTGCGATTGGCCTCACCAATATCATCACTCAGCAGCACTTTTTCATAAGCATTCTCCAAATTAACTAACCGCCGGGAATGATCAATAAATTGCATCTGCTGGTGGTTTAATAACCGGTAGCAACTGGGAAGAATGTCATATTGCTGACTAAGAGCCATTAAGAAAAGACAATGTTGAAAGGCGAATCTATCTGCTTCTGTCACAACATCACTATCAAGGCGTTGTGCAAGCAGGTTAAAGTTCCACTCAACCTCTTCAAAAATGCTTTTATCCTCTAAAAAAAGATCCAGATTCTGAACAGCAAGTAAAGCTGTTATCAGTTTTTCGAAAGCCTTCTGCATGGTTTCAGGTGATGTCATTCGGGGGCATTCGACGATAATCTGCCCTGCAACGGCGTTGCAGCTTAGCTTCATGCTATCAGCATTTTCGTCCAGTTCGATGGCTTTCAGTAACTGCACCAGAAACCACATACGTTTCAGCTTACCCGGTTCTTCACTACCATCCGATGGATGAAATGTGTCAGAAAATTTCAGCCGCAAGGTTCGTCCTTTCCCCCCCTCGGCCTTTTCAAGCAGCTCAATTAAGCCCCAGTGTTCGCCAAACTTCATGTTAACAATCAAGGCTCCCTCCATAGTGACGACCGTCGCATGACGCACTAATCTCTTGAGAGATGTTTTGCAGGACGTACTGATTAGCGGGACTGTTTCACCCGGGGTCGAGCACTCAACATAAGTGACGTTCTTATCCATAGATATCTTGCCCTGACCCGAGGTCAGTGTGACCGGTGCCAGCGCCTCTACAAAGCGCTTATGCAGAGCAAAAATCAGCTCATGGACACTTCGAACCTGCTCAGCTTCTCTGGGGTTGAGTGCTTGCAGACAAGATTGCAGCTGATGGCAGGCAAACACCCACTGCCGAAACACTAACGGGGAAACCAGTCTTTCTTTAGCGGCTTGCATTGGCAGAATGACACTGTCTAACTTTGATTCCACGGTCTCTTCCAGCTCCACAAACCGTTCCCTCAGGAGTGGAAATTCATCCTGCAATAACTTGACATGGGGTGAATCTTTTTTTCCGGCCAGCTGCAAGAATGTCTGGTAGCCCTTCAACAGGGCTTCAGCCCCATAAATCAGCCTGTTAACCCTGTCTCTGGTCTCTGCCAGTAGCTCTGAACGTTGTGCCGACATGCTCAGTTTTATCGGGTTTGCCAGACAATCCAGTTCGCTGCCGGAGTTAAAGAATGACAGGAGCCGGGCGTTTTGGTCGGTGAGCCATTGAAAGGCACTGGTGACCCTGGAGAATGTGCCTGGAGGGGGGGACAAATCATCCCGTGACGGGAGAGTTTTTGCTAAGGGCATATCCGCAAAATCAGAGGACAGACTGCTGTGACACGCCAGTTTTTCGGTACAGTCACCGGCGACAATAAAGGCGCCGGGCTTACCCCTGAAACGGGCACAGGCCAGCGTCGCCTGTTGGCCAACAAGAGTATCC
The DNA here is from genome assembly GCF_049275935.1 of Endozoicomonas sp. ALC020. Classification (NCBI taxonomy): domain Bacteria; kingdom Pseudomonadati; phylum Pseudomonadota; class Gammaproteobacteria; order Oceanospirillales; family Endozoicomonadaceae; genus Endozoicomonas; species Endozoicomonas sp. ALC020. Next base: position 5,134,657 of record NZ_CP184830.1, on the reverse strand, counting down.
ATTGCCGCAAACTGACCAGCAACCAGCATCAAAGTTTTTCGTTTCTGTTTCATGAGAATGGCTACATGGTCATTGAATCCTCCTTCGAGAAGGACAAAACCCCCCGCCCGATCCAGGAACCCGGGCTCAAGCATCCAGTCTTCAGCGTGGTGGGCCACGACAATGGCTCTCTCTGGCATAGAGCCTGCCTGTCGTTTTTTGGCCAGCCAGATGGGTCCGGTACAGTAGCCTTCGCTGACGCTTTCGCCAATGGCCAGGGTCTGTTCGGGTATGGGCATGTTAAAATCCATGCCGCCAGAGAGTCGGGTAACAGGGCGCACCTGTAACAGGATCGGACGACCCAGACGATCGATGGCAAACTCCACATCCACCGGGCAGCACAACAGGTTTTCCAGTCTTGTTACATAGTCACTGAGTTTTGAAACCATGTCATCAGTGAGTGCATGTCTAGCGTCGTCGGATTGGGCATCGGCATCAAAAACCTCAGTTTCCGAATAACCGTTATCATTTTTTTTCAGGATAAAGTAACTGGAGATCGTCCCTGGAAAGTATCGGAAACTGTTAACTTCTTCTACGCGATCCTCACGATAAATATCAATACGGTGGGGCCTGTTACCGGACTGCCCTGACACGACACCTTTGGGCTGACCATATGTGTACTCAAGCCTGACGGTATTCTCCTGAAAGGATTGGTAACTCATGGCAACCCCGCCATATCGACAATCAATGCACTGTTGGATGATCAGTGCCATAGGTTGGGGTACGCCTTCGGAGCAGACTTCAGGCCGGTAAGCTGAAGCCATGACCTCAAGGCAGGTTCGCAATACATCCTCTTCTCCCTGAAGTTTCGAGAGGTATTTGCCCGCCTGGGCATCGCCATAGTTATCTTCATTAATGCCAGAACTGCGGACGATAAACGGCTGTGATGGGCAGAGTTTTTCCAGCTGACAGCGCAGGTCTCTGATTTCCCGGGCTGCTTCAGAATCTTTAACCTGTTGGTAACAGTCATCACTGGCAATAAATGTTGCCAGACCCGCCAGCCAGTCTTTCCTTTTGGCTTGCTCAGAAGGTGGCAAAGTAGTGACGTATTTCCTGATCTTCGACAGGCTGGTCTCTGCCTCCGGTTGATCAGGAATCCAGGGGAGATAGCGGGCCAGGCAGCGGCGATCCAGAGGCTCATGTTCAAGTGCATTCATGACCTGGATTGTCACACATTCAAAGGGTGGAACAGGAAGGTCGGCTTCCTTCATGCGCTGCAAAAACATTCCCTTACCCCCAAGCTGTTGGCGGCTGGGGGGAGAATAGTCATCAGCCTGATCTGAAACAGGTGAACGGCAAAGACGATCGGCTAACGATGTCTGGACGGGAACGCCAGTGAGATCAGGATCACTGAAATAGCTTTTGTGTGGACTCTCAGCCCCGTCGAACAGACCCTCAGCCCCGTCGAACAGACCCTCAGCCCCGGGAATCTGATTTGAATTGGTTGCCGGAGTCGGAGAATCTGCCCTTTGATAGCAAGTGGGTAACATCAAAATATCCCTCTCATGTTAATATTCATCCATGTGACTCAATGACTGGAAAGTCAATAAACCTTTGACAATAGTTTTTTTATAAAGTTCACCCCTCAGGCTGAACCACGCAATAGGGGGAACAACAATGAGCTGTCAACACAGTTGGCACTGTTTAGCGTTGTCAGAATAAATGAAACCTTGTTCAGAGATTACTCGAGGTGTTGACTCACTTCGGGGTTTCTTTTTTTTGCTGCCTCAATAAAAGCCGCATTTTGTTTAAGCTCGGAGGCAACATAAATAAAAGCAGCAGAATCCTTTTGAATCAGGTCCAGCATATAATCACGATCCTTCAATACCGTATTATTGACATACATCAGGCAATTAATATTGACGGCTATTAAGGTTTTAATAATGTTTTTATCGCTCCGAATTCTTTCACTGGCATATTGCAAAGCGCCTAAAGAATTTGTAACAGCGGCTACGACAACCTTCTCATCATCCTGAACTGTCGGGCTGGCATATTGCAGATGACAACCATCCTTAGTGATCGCAAGCATGACGACCTCTGCAACATTCTTCAACTCTTCACTGACATATTTCAGGCTATCCGGATGTATCGCAACAGTTGCCAATACAAGGTCTTTATCATTGCGAATCCGTTGGCTGGCATGTATCAGTCCATCCCTGAGCAAGAAATGCCTGAGCTTTTCTTTATTATCCCCAAGCGACTGAACCGGTGAGAAATCAAACTTCAGGCTGTAACTGCAGGATGGCTTGATCACAAAGTAATGATCTTTCAAATGGGGATACACAAGCTCGACCCATCGATTAGCCCTACCGGGATCTAACAATAAAAAATGATGCAGAAGTTCCCTGCAGATGTCCTCAGGAAGCTCATCACTGATTAACACTTCCCGAAGGTTGTCCTTTGATTTAACCAACCGATAACCATGATCAATAAACTGTTGTTGATGATTGTTTAATAACTGACAGCAATCGGGATCAATGCCATATTGGTAATTATCAATCATCAAGAAGAAGCAATGTTGAAAGGCGAATCTATTGGCTTCTGCCGCAACATCGCTATCAAGGCGTTGCGCAAGCGAGTTAAAGCACCACCGCCCCTCGTCGAAAATACTTATCGAGCCCAGGAGTATATCCAAAGAAATAACTGCTCTTAATGCCGTTATCAGTTTTACAAAGGCATCCTGCATGGCTTGAGGTGATGTTATTTGCGAGCATTCGACCATCACTTCCGCCGCTGCAGCGTTGCAAACAGACCTGATACTATCAGCATTTTCGCCCAGTTCAATAGCTTTCAGTAACTGCACCAGAAACCACATACGTTTTAACTTGCCAGGTGCATCACTGCAATCAATACAGGAAAATTTATCAGAAAACTTCAGCCGCAAGGTACTTCCTTTTCCCTCATCTGCATTTTCAATCAGCTCGATTAAGCCCACAAGACCGAATAACTCAAAGTTAACAATCAGGTTATCATCCATACTGATCACAGTTCCTCTAAGAGGTCTTGATTCTCTGAGGGATGCTCTGCAGGACGGACTCAATACCGATGCCTTTTCAGCCGTGCCTCCCTGAATCCTGCAATCAACATAGATGAAGTTCTCGTCTCTGGATAGCATGCCCAAAGCCGAGGCCGTGGTAACCAATGTCCGGGCCTCTGTTAAGACCCAATGCAAGTCAAAAATCAGGTCATTGACACGGCGGACCTCCTCAGTCTTCAAAAGATTGAGAGTTTTAAAACAGCTCAAGACGACTTGTTTATCATGCTTCAGTGCTTTACTCACATATTTCAGGTTGTATGGATTTACGACAATGGTTGCTAATACAAGGTCTTTATCATTTCGAACCCGTTGGCTGGCATATTTCAGTCCATGCTTCAAAAAGAAACTTTTGACCTTTTCTCTATCTTCCGCAAGTGACTGAGCAGGTGGAGCATTAATCCCCATCCTGTAGCTGCAGGATGACGTTTCAATAACATAGTATTGATCTCTCAAATCAGGATAAACATCCTCAACCAATGGAATAGCCTTTTGGGCATCTATCAATAACAGGTGATGTAAAAGCTCCCTGCGGGTGTCCTCACTGATCTCATCACTCATTAACACTTCCCGAAAATGCTCCTTCGGCTTTTTCCAGCACTCTTCTAACCGTTGAACATAATCAATAAATTGTTGGTGTTGTTTACTTAATAACTGGCAACAATCGGGACTCATCCTGGAATAGTCATAAATCGTTGAGAAAAGACAATGTTGAAAGGCAAATCTATCGGCTTCTGTCGCTATATCTCTATCAAGACGTTGCGCAAGCAAGTCAAAATTCCACTGATCCCCTTCAAAAAGGGTGCAGTCCTTTAAATAAATATCTATATCCTGAATAGCATGCAAAGCTGTCATCAGTTTTACAAAGGCATCCTGCAGGGTTTGACGTAATGTCATTCGGGCGCATTCGACAATCATTTCTCCCGCTACGGCATTGCAACTGAGCTTCATATTACCAGCTTGTCCATCCAGATTGATCGCTCTCAGTAACTGCACCAGAAACCACATACGTTTCAACTTGCCGGGGCCATCACTGCCATCAGCTCTGGCAAACCGGTCAGAAAATTTCAGCCGCAGGGTACGTCCTTTGCCCCCCTCTGCGTTTTCAAGTAGTTCGATAAGGCCCACATGTTGTCCTAATTCAAGGTTAACAATCAAAGCATCATCCATAATGATGACAGTTCCTCGACACTCTGATCTTATCAGGGATACCTTGCAGGACCGATTAAATAGCGGTGCCTTTTCAAACGGGCCTCCTGGAGTCCTGCAATCTACATAAGTGACCGGCCACCCCCCGCTTATCCTGCCCTGACCCGAGGCCAGAGTGACCGGTGCCAGTGCCTTGACGAAGCGCTTATGCAAGGCAAAAATCAGTTCGTGGACACTTCTGACCTGCTCAGGCGTATTGGGGTTGAGTGCCTTAAGAGAGGATTGCAGCTGATGACAAGCTGCCAGCCACTGTCGAAAAACCCCCATGGATTTCTGACCTTCTCCACCGGCTTGCAGGGGAAGGATGAACGTTTCTGACACTGACTGGATGTTCCCTTTCAATGTCTCGAACCGATTGCTCAGTTGCGGTAATTCATTCAGCCATGGCTGGACCTTGGAAGGATCCCTGTTAGCGGCCAGCTGCAGGAGTGACTTGTACCCATCCAGCAATGCTTCAGCCCCATAAATCAGCCGGTTTACACTGTCCCTGGTCCCTGCCAGCAACTTTGACCGTTGTGGCGACATGCTCAGTTTTATCGGGTTTGCCAGACAATCCAGTCCGCCGCCGGAGGCAAAAAATGCCAACAGGCGGGCGTTTTGATCTGTGAGCCACTGAAAACCACTGGTAACCTGATCGAATGTGCCTTCAGCGGGCGACAAATCCTCCCGTGACGGAACAGCGTTGGCTAACGGCACATCAGACACAGCAGAACAGAGACTTCTGTGACTGACCAGTTTTCCAGTAAGGTCACCAGCAACAATAAAGGCACCGGGCTTACCCTTAAAACAGCCGCAGGCCAGGGTCGCCTGTTGGCCATCCTGAGCGACCACTGCCGTAAGCTGACCACCAGCCAGCAGCAAAGTTTTTCCAGCCTGTTTCATAAGGATCGCTACATGATCATTGAATCCTCCTTCGGCAATGACAAATCCCCCTGCCTGCTTCAGGAACTCAGGCTCAAGCATCCAGTCTTCAGCGTGTCGGGCCACGACAATGGCACCCTCTGGCATAGAGTCTGTTTTTTGTTCCCTGGCCAGCCAGATGGGTCCGGTACAGAAGCCCTCGCTGACGCTCTCGCCAGAGGCAATGGTCTCTTCCGGTATGGGCATGGCGAAATCCATGCCGCCAGAGAGTCGGGTAACAGGACGCACCTGCAACAGGAACAGACGACCCTGGTGATCAATGGCAAACTCCGCATCCACAGGGCAGAGCAACAGGTCTTCCAGCTTTGCCACCACCTCCTTGAGTAATGAAACCATCTTATCACTGAGTTTCTGTCCACCGTCGCCTGATTGAACGCCAACATTATCAATTCTTGTTTCCGAATAGCCGTTATTGTTCTTGTGCAGGATGAAGTGACTTGAGATCGTCCCGGGAAAGTATTGAACGTCTTCAGCGCCTTCCTTGCGATAAATATCGATACGGTGGGGCGTATTACCGAACTGTCCTGCTACTGCGCCCCTGGGCTGACCGGGTGTGAACTCAATCCTGACGGTATCATCCTGAAAGGATTGAAAGCTCATAATGACCCCGCCGTATTTGCAATCAATACACTGTTGGATAACCAGCGCCATGGGTTGCGGTACACCTTCGGAGCAGACTTCAGGCCGGTAAGCTGAAGCCATGACCTCAAGGCAGGTTCGCAATACATCCTCTTCTCCCTGAAGTTTCGAGAGGTATTTGCCCGCCTGGGCATTGCCGTAGTCATCTTCATTAACGCCAGAACTGCGGACAATAATCGGTTGTGACAGGGAGAGTTTGTCCAGCTGACGACGCAGGTCTCTGATTTGTTGGGCCGCTTCAGACTCTTTAACCTGTTGGTAATAGTCATCACTGGCAATAAATGTTGCCAGACCCGCCAGCCAGTCTTTCCTTTTGGCTTGCTCAGAAGGTGCCAAAGTAGCGACGTATTTCCTGATTTTCGACAGGCTGGTCTCTGCCTCCGGTTGATCAGGAATCCAAGGGAGATAGCGGGCCAGGCAGTGCCGATCCAGAGGCTGATGTTCCAGTGCATTCATGACCTGGGTTGTCACACATTCAAAAGGTGGAACACGCAGACCGGCTTCCTTCATGCGCTGCAAAAACATTCCCTTACCCCCAAGCTGATGGCGGCTGGGGGGAGAATAGTCATCAGCCTGATCTGAAACAGGTGAAGAGCAAAGACGATTGGCTAATGATGTCTGGACGGGAACGCTAGTGGGATCAGGATCACTGAAATACCTTTTGTGTTTACTCTCAGCCCCGTCGGATAGACCCTCAGCCCCGGGAATCTGATTTGAATTGGTTGCCGGAGTCGGAGAATCTGCCCTTTGAGAATAAGCGGGTAACATCAAAATATCCCTCTCATGTTAATATTCATCCATCTGACTCAATGACTGGAAGGTCAATAAACCTCAGACAATAGTTTTTTTATAAAGTTCACCACTCAGGCCGAACCAGGCAATAGGGGAAACAACAATGAGCTGTCAACACAGTTGGCACTGTTTAGCATTGTCAGAGTAAATAAAACCTTGTTCGGAGATTACTTGAGGTGTCGAATCACTTCGGGGTTTCTTTTTTTTGCTGCCTCAATAAAAGCCTTATATTGTTTAAGCTCATCAAACGCATACAAAAAAGCAAAAGAGTCCTGTTCAATTAAGTCCAACATATACTCCCGATCATTCAATAATGTTTTCCTGACGTTTTGTAGAATATCAATATTAACGGCTATCAGGTTTTTAATAATGTTTTTATCGCTTCGGATTCTTTCACTGGCATAAGACACAGGTCCTGAATAAGCTGCAACTGCAGCCCTGACAATCTCTTCATTGTCCCGAAGTCTCGGGCTGGCATATTTGAGATGTATACCATCCCGTTTGATTGCGACCATGACAATTTCATAATTATCCCGAAGTCTCGGGCTGGCAAATTCCAGATAACTGCCATGAATAGTGACTGCAGCCATGACAATTTCATAATTATCCTGAAGTTTCGGGCTGGCATATTTCAGAGAAGAGCCATTTTGAGTGACTGCAGCCATGACGACCACTTTATCATTCTTGAGTTTTTCACTCGCATATTTCAGGTTATCTGGATGTCTTGCAAGGGTCGCTAATACAAGGCTTTTATCATTTCGAACCTGCTGGCTGGCATATGTCAGCCCTTCCTTCACCACAACATTCCTGACCTTTTCTTTGTGATCGGGAAGCGCCTGCCCCGGTGGCACATCAAACATCAGCGTGTAATCCCATGATGGCTTAATAATATAGTATTGGCCTCTCAAACGAGGATAGACAAGCTCAAACAGTGGAGTCGCCTCATCGGGATTGAGCCATAAAAAATGATGCAGTACCTCCCTGCGGGTGTCCTCACCCACCTCATCACTCATTAACACTTCCGAAAAATTCTTCTCCGATCGAAAGAACCGCCGACTATGATTAATAAACTGCTGTTGATGGTCGCTTAAGAACGAGTAGCAAGCATCTGAAATACCGATCGCAACGGAGTAATATAGTGTGCATAAGCCATGTTGAATTAAGCATTTTTGAAAGGCGAATCGATCGGCTTCTGTCACAACATCGCTATCAAGGCGTTGTGCAAGCGAATTAAAGCTCCACTGATCTCCTTCAAAAAGGGCTATATTACGTATGTACAGATCCAGACTATAGGTTGAATACAATGCCATTATCAGTTTTTCAAAAGCCTGCTGCAGGATTTTACGTGATGACATTCGGGAGCATTCAACAATCATTTCACCCACTGCGGGATTGACACTGATCTTCATACCATCTGCCTCTTTATCCAGTTCAATTGCCTTCAGCAACCGCGCCAGAAACCACATACGCTTCAACTTGCCAGGTTGTTGATAGCCATCAGGGCTCCGAAACCGGTCTGAAAATCTAAGCCGCAAGGTTCTTTCTTTCCCTCCTTCTGCGCATTCAAGTGCCTCGATAAGGCCTAAATGATGCCCAAGCTCCAGATTAACCAACAAGGCATCATCCAGACTGACGACAGTTACCAGGTGCCTTGATTGTTCAAGCAATGCTTTGCCTGACTGCCTCAATAACGGCACCTTTCCATCTGAGCCACCCGGAGTCGTGCAATCGACATAGGTGATTTTCTTTTCTGTAGATATCCTGCCCTGTCCCGAAGCCAGAGTGACCGGTGCCAGTGCCTCTACAAAGCGCTGATGCAGGGCAAAAATCAGCTCATGGACACTTAGGACCTGCTCAGCTTTCCAGGGGTTGAGTGCCTGAAGATCGGATTGTAGCTTATGGCAATCGGCCAGCCATTGACGAAAGATACCGGGGAATGGCCGCCCTTCTTCAGCGGCTTGCATGGGCAGAATGACACTCTCCAGCCCTGATTGGATAGTCTTTTGCAACGTCTCAAACCGGCTGATCAGTTGCTGCAATTCATCCCGCAATAACTGAACCTCGGGCGAACCTTTCTCACCCGCCAGTTGTAAGAAGGCCCAGTAACCCTGCAACAGGGCTTCGGCCCCATAAACCAGCCGATTTACGCTGACTTTAGTCTCTGCCAGTATCCTGGATCGTTGTGGCGACATGCTGAGTTTTAGCGGGTTTGCCAAACCATCCAGTCCGCCACCAGGGGCAAAAAATGCCAGCAGGCGGGCATTTTGATCCGTGAGCCATTTGAAACCGCTGGCAACCTGAAGGAATGTACCTTCAGGAAAGGACAAATCATTCCGTGAGGGGACGGCTTTGGCTAGCGGCACATCAGAAACAGCTGAGGACAGGCTTCTGTGACTGGCCAATGTTCCGGTAAGGTCACCGGCAACAATAAAGGCTCCGGGCTTATCGTTAAAGCGGGCACAGGCCAGCGTCGCCTGTTGCCCAACCTGAGCTTCCACTGCCGCAAGCTGCCCACCGGCCAGCATCAACGCTTTTTGTTCTTGTTTCATAAGGATCGCAAAATGATCATTGAATCCTCCTTTGGCAATGACAAAACCACCAACCCGCTTCAGGAAACCGGGCTCAAGCATCCAGTCTTCAGCGTGTGGGGCCACGACAATGGCACCCTCTGGCATAGAGTCTGCCTTTTGTCGTCTGGCCAGCCAGAGCGTTCCGGTGCAAAAGCCTTCACTGACACCCGTACCTGTGGCAATGGTCTCTTCGGGTATGGGCAGGGCAAAATCCATGCCGCCAGAGAGTCGGGTAACAGGGCGCACCTGCACCGGGAAAAGCTGCCACTTACGATTGATGGCAAACTCCGCATCCACGGGGCAGAACAACAGGTTTTCCAGCGTTATCGCCATCTCTCTGAGATCTGAGACCGTTTGATCACCAAGTAACTGTTCACCGTCGTCTGGCTGGGCACCGACATTATCAATTCTTGTTTCTGAATAACCGTGATTGTTTTTGTTCAGGACAAAGTGACTTGAAATCGTACCGGGAAAATATTGATAGCTGTCAGGGCCTTCCTCATCAGAAATATCGATACGGTGAGGCGTGTTACCTGACTGCCCCGCAACCACACCTCTGGGCTGACCCTGAGTAAACTCAACCCTGATGGTTCCATCCTGAAAAGATTGAAAGCTCATGACGACACCGCCGTATTGGCAGTCAATACACTCCTGGATGATCAGAGCCATGGGTTGTGGTATGCCTTCGGGGCAGACTTCAGGGCGGTAGCCTGAAGCCATGACTTTCAGACAGGTACGCAAAACATCGTCTTCTTCCTGAACCAATGAGAGGTATTTGCCTGCCTGGGCATCGCCGTAATTATCTTCGTTGATGCCAGAACTGCGGACAATAATCGGTTGTGATAAAGAGAGATTGTCCAGCTGACGACGCAGGTCTGTGATTTGTTGGGCCGCTTCAGACTCTTTAACCTGCTGATAAAAGTCATCACTGGCAATAAATTCCGCCAGCCCCGTCAGCACCCCGGCTCTTTTGACGGGTTCTGAAGGTGGCAATGTATTGAGGTATTCCCTGATGTGCGTCAGGCTGCTCTGCACACCCGGCTCATAGGCGATATCGGGAAGATAGCGAGTTAAAGAGTGAGGATCCAGAGGGTGTTGTTCAAGCGCATGAATGAGCTGAGTTGTCACACATTTGAACGCTGGAACACGCAGACCAGCTTCCTTCATTCGTTGCAAAAACAGTCCCTTACCCCCAAGCTGATGCCGGATGGGGGGAGAATAGTCATCAGCCTGATCTGAAACAGATGAACAGCAGGTGCGTTTGCTAAGGCACGTCGGGTCTGGAATGGAAGTGCTATCAAGATAACTGAAATATCTTTTGAGGTAATTAACAGCCCTGCCGTATAAACTACCAACCCTGCCGGATGAACTACCAGTCCCGGTAATCTCATCTGGATTCGTTGTTGGACTCCGAAGCGCTGACATTTGAGAATTAGCAGGTAACATCAAGATATCCCTCCCATGTTAATATTCATCCATGATTCATCTAGAAAAAACATCAATTAATCTTTTGACAATAATTTTTTTATAAAGTTCAACCTATAGGATCCTTCAACACCGCTTTACTGACATATCTTAAGTTATCAAAACTGACAGCCATTAAGGCTTTGATAATGTTTTTTTATCGCTTCGAATTCTGTCACTGGCATATTCCAGGGCTGCTGAATCATGTTTGATAGCGGCTTTGACAACCTCTTCATTATCCCGCAGTTTGGTGCTGGCGTATTGCAGGCTAGAACCATCTCCGGTGACTGCAGTGAGGACGACCTGTTTATCACTCCTCAGCTTTTCACTGACATATTTCAGGCTATACGGATGTATTTCCAGAGCCGCTAACATAAGGTCTTTGTCATTTCGAATTCGTTGGCTGGCACATTCTATGCCATGCTTGAGCAAGAAACTCCTGACCCTTTCTTTTTGCCCCCCGAGCAACGGCATCGGTGGCACATCAAACTCCAGACTGTAACTACAGGACCGTTTGATAACATAGTATTGATCTTTAAGATGAGGATACAAAAGCTCAACCCATTGACTGGCGTTACCAGGATATGACAATAAAAAATGATGTAATAGCTCCCTTAAGATATCTTCAGAGACCTGATCACTCATTAATAGTTCCCAAACATTGTCCTTCGATTTGACCAGACATCGACCTTGATCCATGAACTCTTGTTGATGCTTGCTTAATAACGGGTAACACTCTGGAGCAATGCCATCTCGGATACTATTAACCATTGAGAAAAGGCAATGCTGAAAGGCGAATCTATTAGCTTCTGCCGAAGCATCGCTGTCAAGGCGCTGCGCAAGCCAGTTAAAGCTCCACCGACCTCCTTCAAACAGAGTTATCCGACTTAAGAATCGATCCAGACTAACTAATGAATATAATGCCTTGGTCAGTTTTACAAAGGCCTCCTGCATGTTTTCACGTGTTCTCATGCGAGTGCATTCAACGATAATTTCACCCGCTACAGCGTTACAACTTGTCTTCATGCTACCCGCATTTTTATTGAGTTCGAACGCTTTCAGTAACTCCACCAGAAACCACATACGTTTTAATTTGCCGGGTGATTCACTGCCATCATCACTGTCAAAAGAGTCAGAAAATTTCAGCCGCAGGGTTCGTCCTTTCCCCCCCTCTGCACGATCAAGTAGCTCGATAAGACTCACATGAGTGCCTAACTTCAGGTTAACAATCAAGGCTTCATTCATACAGACGACAATCGCTTTACGAAACAATAATCCTTCGAGGGTTGCTTTGCAGGCTGGACTCAGTAGCGGTGCCGTTTCACTCGGAGTCCTGTGATCAATATAGGTGATGCGCTTTTCCCGAGAGACCCTGCCCTGACTCGAGGCAAGAGTGATGGGTGCAAGCGCATTTACGAAGCGCTGATGTACAGCAAAAATCAGTTCATGGACACTCTGTACCTGCTCAGCCCTCCAGGGGTTGAGAGCTTGAAGAAAGGATTGCAGCTGATCGCAGTCTGCCAGCCAATGACGAAACGTTACCGGAGATAGCTGCCCGTCTTCAGCAGCTTGCATTGGCATAATGATACTCTTCAAGCCGGATAGGATGGTCTGTTTCAGCATCTCAAAGCGGTTGGACAGGTGCAGAAATTCATCCAGCAATGGCTCAACCCGGGATGAACGGCTGTCGCCCGCCAGCCGCAGGAATGCCTCATAACCCTGCAACAGCTTTTCAGCTCCATAAATCAGTCGGCTTATGTTCTCTCTGGTGCCTGCCAGTAACTCTGATCGTTGCGGCGACATGCTTAGTTTTATCGGGTTTTCCAGACAATCCAGTCCGCCGCCGGAGGCAAAAAATGCCAGCAGGCGAGCATTTTGATCCGTGAGCCATTGAAAACCGCTGGCGACCTGACAAAGTGTATCTTCAGAGGGAGACAAATCAGCCCGCGACGGGACGGCTTTTCCCGGCAGCACATCAGAGAAGGCAGAGGATAAATTTCTGTGACTGGCCAGTTTTCCGGCAAGGTCACCGACAACAATAAAGGCGCCGGGCTCACCATTAAAGCGAGCGCAGGCCAGCGTCGCCTGTTGGCCATCCTGAGCGATCACAGCTGCATACTCAGCACCGGCCCGCATCAAGGCTATTTTTTCCTGTTTCATAAGGATCGCTACATGATCATTGAAGCCTGCTTCGGCCAGCACAAAACCTCCTGCCCGTTTCAGCAAGCCAGGCTCAAGCATCCAGTCTTCTGCCTGCCGGGCGACGACAATAGCGCCCTTTGGCATAGAGTCTGCCTGTGTTTTTTTAGCCAACCAGAGTGGCCCGGTGCAGAAGCCTTCACTGATGCCCTCGCCAATCGCCAGAGACTCTATGGGTATAGGCATGGCAAAATCCATGCCGCCAGAGAGTCGGGTAACAGGACGCACCTGCAACAGGAACAGGCTACCCTGATGATCGATAGCAAACTCCACATCCACGGGGCAGAGCAGCAGGTCTTCCAGTTTTGTCACCGCATCCCTGAGATCTGAAACCATTTTATCAGTGAGTTTTTGTCCACTGTCGTCTGATTGAGCATCGGCATTAGCAATGATTGTTTCCGAATAGCCGTTATTGTTCTTATGCAAGACAAAGTGACTGGAGATTGTTCCGGGAAAGTACTGATAGATGTGAGCTTCTTCTTTGTGATCTTCGCGATAAATATCAATGCGATGGGGCCGGTTACCGGACTGCCCTGCCACTGCGCCTCTGGGCTGACCACGTGTGTACTCAACCCTGATGGTATCTTCCTGAAAAGATTGAAAGCTCATGACGACACCGCCGTATCGGCAATCAATGCACTGTTGGATGATCAGTGCCATGGGTTGCGGTATGCCTTCGGAACAGACTTCAGGCCGGTAACCTGAGGCCATGACCTTAAGGCAAGTGCGCAATACATCCTCTTCTCCCTGAACTTCCGAGAGGTATTTGCCCGCCTGGGCATCGCCGTAGTTATCTTCGTTGATGCCGGAACTGCGGACAATAACGGGTTGTGATCTGGAGAATTTGTCCAGCTGATGGCGAAGAGTCCTGATGTGTCGAGCCGCTTCAGAATCTTTAACCTGTTCGTAATAGTCATCACTGGCAACAAATTGCGCCAGACCCAGCAGCCAGTTATCCCTTTTGCTTTGCTCTGAAGGCGGCAAGGCATTGAGGTGTTCACGGATGTTCTTGAGACAGGTCTCTGCCTTCAGTTCACGGTCAATCCCGGGGAGATAGCAGGCAAAGTTATCCAGAGGCTGTTGTTCAAGAGCACTCATGACTTGAGCAGTAACACATTCGAACGGTGGCACAGACAGACCGGCTTTCTTCATGCGCTGCAAATACATTCCCTTGCCACCAAGTTGTTCCCGGCTGGCGGCAGAACAGTCAGCAGCCTGGCCTGAAACAGGGGAACAGCAGGTGCGCTTGTTTAGCCACGTTGGATCGGGAACGTCACTGAGATCAAGATGACTGAAATACCTTTTGGGGGAACTGGCAGCTCTGCTGGATGAACGACCAGCCCCGGTATTCTGCTCTGGGTTCGTTTTCGATATTTGAAGATCAATAGTTTCAGGCAACATCAAGATATCCCTCTCATTTATCCATAATTCAATGACTAACGCCTAAAAAATCGCTTATTACATATATGACAATTATTTTTTTATAAAGTTCACCACTCAGGCTGAACCAGGCAACAGGTAAACAACAATGAGCTATCAACACAGTTGGCACTGTTTAACGTTGTCTGAATAAACGCGTTAACTCTCTTAAGGGCGAGTCACCATAAGCTGGCCGTCGTCTCTCTTGACCACTATGAATTGCACAAAGGCAGTTCCTGCTGATGACTCATAGGGAATACCATTACCCAGGTCGTAGGCACTGACGGTAATTTTGCGTACCAGACATGCGCCTCGGGAAGGTGCAGTAAATGCTCCCCAGGGGGCGAGTGCATAGGTTTGTGTATCACAATCCCAAGCGGATCCGCCAATGTATTTGATTTCACCATATACATCGAGGTCAGTTTTATTAACGATATGGACATGAGACCAGGCAAAAACCTGAGTTGCAAACAGAAGCAATATGCCGACGATCATGCTTCCTGACTGTTTTACCTTTAACATATTTCATAGCCTTAAGACTTAAATGACTGATTATATCACTCAGGCTTCTGACTCACTCTCAGGGCATTATCCGTGCCGCCGTCTGCTTAAGCGACACACTGCAAACCAGAAACCACCAGACCGGGTTCTTTCGCTAATATATATGCGTTGCGTAAGGCTGTTAAAGTTAGAAAGCACGATGGGTATTACATGAGGTGTTGACTCACTTCGGGGTTTCTTTTTTTTGCTGCCTCAATAAAAGCCTCATTCTGTTTAAGCTCGGGAGCAACAAAAATAAAAGCAGCAGAATCCTTTGCAATTAAGTCCAGCATGTACTCAGGATCCTCCAATATCGTTTTATTAACGTATATCAGGTTATTAACGTTGATAGCTATCAAGGTTTTAATAATGTTTTTATCGCTTCGAATTCTTTCACTGGCATATTTCAGAGCGCCTGAAGAATTTGTAACAGCGGCTATGACAACCTTCTCATCATCCTGAAGTGTCGGGCTGGCATATTGCAGATAACAACCATCTTTAGTGACTGTATGCATGACGACCTCAGCAACACTCTGCAGCTCCTCACCTACATATTCCAGGCTATGTGGATGTCTTGCAAGAGCCGCTATCACAAGGTCTTTATCATTGCGAATCCGTTGGCTGGCACATTTCAGTCCATCCCTGTGCAAGATGTCCCTGACCCTTTCTTTATGATTACCAAGCGACTGAACCGGTGAGAAATCAAACTTCGGGCTGTAACTGCAGGATGGCTTGATAACAAAGTAATGATCTTTCAAATGAGGATACACAAGATCAACCCATCGATTAGCCTCACCGGGATCTGACAATAAAAAATGATGCAGTAGCTCCCTGCGGGTGTCCTCAGGGAGTTCATTTCTCATTAATACGTCGCCAGGATTACCCTCCAATTTAAACAACCGATGACCATTATCAATAAACTGTTGTTGATGACTGCTTAATAACAAGTAGCAACTGAGATCAATGGCATATCGGTAACGTTCAGCCATTAAGAAAAGGCAATGTTGAAAGGCAAATTTATTGGCTTCTGCAGCAACATCGCTATCAAGGCGTTGCGCAAGCATGTTAAAGCTCCACTGACCCCCTTCAAAAACAGGTCTTGGGCCTAAAAACATATCCAAAGATCTAACAGCCTCTAATGCCCTTATCAGTTTCACAAAGGCACCCTGCATGACTTGAGTTGATGTTATTTGCGGGCATTCGACGATCACTTCAGCCGCTGAGGCGTTGCAACCAGGCTTCATGCTGGCAGCACTTTTATCCAGCTCTATCGCTTTCAGTAACTGCACCAGAAACCACATACGTTTTAACTTGCCAGGTGCATCACTACCATCAGAGTAGGAAAAATTGTCAGAAATTTTCAACCGCAAGGTACATTCTTTTGCCTCTTCTTCGTTTTTAAGTAGCTCGATAACGCCTACAAGATCGGTTATCTTAAAGTTAACAATCAAAGTATCATCCATACTGATAACAGTTCCTTCAAAAAGTCCTGATTCTCCAAGGACTGCTCTGCAGGACGGATTCAATAGCGTTGACTTTTCACCCGCGCCACCCGGAGTCGTGCAATCAACATATATGACCTTATCATCTCTGGATAGCATGCTCAGAGCTGAGGCCCTGGTAACCGGTCTCCGGGCCTCTGTCACGGACCTATACAAGTCAGAGATCAGGTGATTGACAATGCGTACCTCCTCAGTCTTCAAAAGATTGAGCGCTTTAAAACAGGTTAGAACGACTTCTTTATCACACTTCAGTTCTTCACTCACATATTTCAGGCTGTATGGATGTACGGCAATGGTCGCTAATACAAGATCTTTATCATTGCGAACCCGTTGGCTGGCATATTTCAGTCCCTGCCTGCGTAAAACATTCTTCATATTTTCTCTTTGAACCCCAAGGAACTGAATGGGTGAAACCTCGAAATTTACACTGCAACTGCAGGATGGATTGATAACAAAGTACTGATCTTCCAGCTTATACACCTCTTCAAACAATGGCGCAGCGTCATCAGGCTTTAACAATAAAAAATGCTGCAAGAGTTCCCTGCGGGTGTCCCCGGGGATCTTATCACTCATTAACGTTTCCAGAGGGGGGTGTATTGATTCAGCAAGCCGTCGACTATGACGAATAAACTGTTTTTGATGATTGTTTAAGAACTTTATTAATAATCGGTAACAATCCTCATTAACGTTATATTGAGCAGAATAAGCCATTAAGAAAAGGCAGTGTTGAAAAGCGAATCTATGGGCTTCTGTCGTAACATCGCTATCAACGCGTTGCATAAGGCTGTTAAAGCTCCACTGATCTCCATCAAAAATGGCTGCTGACTTTAAGTCCTCATCCAGGTTCTTAATGACAGATAATGCCGTTGTCAGTTTTACAAAAGCTGCCTGCATGATTTGATGTGATTTCATTCGGGGGTATTCGACAATCATTTCACCCGCTACGGCATTGCAACTGAACTTCATAGGACCCGCTTGTTCATCCAGATTGATCGTCTTCAGTAACTGCGTCAGAAACCACATACGTTTCAATTTGCCGGAACCATCACTGCCATCAGCTGTGGCAAACCGGTCAGAAAATTTCAGCCGCAGGGTACGTCCTTTCCCCCCTTCTGCTTCTTCAAGTAGCTCGATAAGGCCCACATGATGTCCCAGTTGAAGGTTAGCAATCAAAGCAGCATCCATAATGATGACAGTCGCTTCACACTCTGATCTTACGAGGCATTCATTGTAGGAGTGAGTGAATAGCGGTACCTTTTTAGCCGAGTCACCCGGAGTCCTGCAATCTACATAGGTGATGGGCCATATCCTGCTGATCTTGCCCTGACCCGAGGCCAGAGTAACCGGTGCCAGTGCCTTGACGAAGCGCTCATGCAAGGCAAAAATCAGTTCATGGAGACTTCGGAGCTGCTCGGGCGCATTGGGATTGAGTGCCTGAAGAGATGACTTTAGTTGCTGACACGCCGTCAACCAGTGTCGAAAAATGCCCATGGATTTCTGACCTTTTTCACCGACTTGCAGGGGAAGGACCATCATTTCTAACTCTGATTGGATTTTCTCTTTCAACGTCTTGAACCGGCTGGTCAGTTCCGGTAATTCATTCAGCCATGGCCCGATTTCGGATGGGTCCTTTACGCTCGCAAGCTGCAGGAATGACTTGTACCCATTCAGCAATGCTTCAGCCCCATGAATCAGCCGGTTTACACTGTCCCTGGTCCCTGCCAGCAACTTTGAGCGTTGTGACGACATACTCAGTTTTATCGGGTTTGCCAGACAATCCAGTCCGCCGCCTGAGGCAAAAAATGCCAACAGGCGGGCGTTTTGATCTGTGAGCCACTGAAAACCGCTGGTAACCTGATCGAATGTACCTTCAGCGGGGGACAAATCCTGCCGTGACGGAACGGCTTCGGCTAACGGCACGTCAGAATCAATAGCGGTCAGGCTTCTGTAACTGGCCAGTTTTTCGCTAAGGTCACCAGCAACGATAAAGGCGCCGGACCTCCCCATAAAACGGGCACAGGCCAGCGTCGCCTGTTGCCCAACCTGAGCTTCCACTGCCGCAAGCTGCCCACCGGCCAGCATCAACGTTTTTCCTTCCTGTTTCATGAGGATTGCTACATGATCATTGAATCCTCCTTCGGCGATGACAAAGCCTCCTGCCTGCTTCAGGAACTCAGGCTCAAGCATCCAGTCTCCAGCGTGATGGGCCACGACAATGGCACCTTCTGGCATAGAGTCTGCCTCCTGTTCACTGGCCAGCCAGATGGGTCCGGTGCAGTAGCCTTCGCTAACGCTCTCGCCAGAAGCAATGGTCTCTTCCGGTATGGGCATGACGAAATCCATGCCGCCAGAGAGTCGGGTAACAGGGCGCACCTGCAACAGGAACAGGCGACCCCGGTGATCAATGGCAAACTCCGCATCCACGGGGCAGAGCAAAAGGTCTTCCAGTTTTGTCACCGCGTCCCTGAGATCTGAAAGCATTTTATCAGTGAGTTTCAGACCACCGTCGCCTGATTGAGCATCGACAGTATCAATTCTTGTTTCCGAAAAGCCGTTATTGTGCTTGTACAGGATGAAGTGACTTGAGATGGTCCCGGGGTAGTATTGAACGTCTTCGGCGCCTTCCTTGCGATAAATATCGATACGGTGGGGCGTATTACCGAATTGTCCTGCCACTACGCCTTTGGGCTGACCCTTTGTGTACTCAACCCTGACGGTATCATCCTGAAAGGATTGAAAGCTCGTAAAGACCCCGCCGTATCGGCAATCAATGCACTGTTGGATAACCAGCGCCATGGGTTGTGGTATGCCTTCGGGACAGACTTCAGGCCGGTAACCCGAGGCCATGACCTTAAGACAGGTTCGCAAAATATCCTCTTCCCCCTGAACTAAAGAGAGGTATTTGCCCGCCTGGGCATCGCCGTAGTTATCTTCATTGATGCCGGAACTGCGAACAATTACGGGCTGTGAGTTGGAGACTTTTACCAGCTGAGAGCGCAGAGCCCTGATTTGTCGGGCCGCTTCAGAATCTTTTATCTGTTCGTAATAGTCATTACTGGCAATTAATTTCGCCATACCCGACAGCCATTCATCCCTTTTGGTTTGCTCTGAAGGCGGCAGGGCATTGAGGTATTTCCTGATGTTTGCCAGGCTGGTCCCCGCCTCCGGTTCATAAATAATTCCGGGGAAGTAGCAGTCTAAAAGATGGGCATCCAGAGGGTGTTGTTCAAGCGCATTCATGACTTGAGCACTAACACATTCGAAGGGCGGAACAGACAGACCGGCTGCTTTCATGCGCAACAAAAACATTCCCTTGCCCCCGAACTGTTCCCGTTCGGAAGGAGAACAGCCAGCAGCCTGCTCTGAAACAGCTAAACGGCAGAGACGTTTGGTTAAAGGGGTTTCGCTGGTCGAAACGCCACGGGGTACAGGATTATCGAAATGCCTTTTGATTGCACTGCGAACCCTGTTGGATAGACTGCCAGCCCCGGTGTTCTGATTTGAACAGGTTCCCGGGCTTCGGGGATCTAATTTGCCAAAATTTTCAGGTAAAGGTAACATCGCGACATCCACGTCATACTAAGTACTCATACATAATTTAATTGCCAGAAATTCAATGTATCACCCTGTTCAGGCAATGATATTTTTATAAAGTTCCCCCCGTCAGACTGAAATACGAAATAAAAAGAATGCCAATAAGCTGGCAACAGGGTTTGCACTGACCAACTTTTCAGAGCCGTTCAGACCTTATCCAAAAGCTCTCTGGTGTATTGAATAACTGCGGGATTTCTTTGTTTTGCTGCCTCGATAAAAGCCTTATTAAGTTTAAGCCCGGGAGCAGCAAATTCAAAAGCACGTGGATTTTGTTCAATAAAATCGAGCATAGAATGGTAATTATTCAACACCGTATTACTGGCATATGCCAGGTAATCAATATTATGAGCAATGACACTTTGAATAATGTTTTTATCACTTCGGATTTTTTCACTGGCATACCTCACAACTGCTGGACGCTTTGCGATAGCCGCTATCACCAGCTCATCATAATTTGGGAGTTCCGGGCTGACGCAGCTCATACAATAGCTCTTCTGAGTAACTGCGGCTAGGATGACATCTTTATCACTCTTCAGTTCTTCACCTACATATTTCAGGTTAAATGGATGTACTGCAATGGCTTCTAATACAAGGTCTTTATCATTTCGAACCCGTTGGCTGGCATATTCCAGCCCATCTTTCAGCAAAGCTTGCCTGACCTTTTCTTTAATATCCGAAAGCGACTGAACCGGTGGAACAACAAACGTCAGCGTGTAAGCGTGTGATGGCTTGATAATAAAGTATTGGCCTCTCAAATGGTGATAAAAATCCTCAACCGGGCCAACAGAGTAATAGGGATCTAGCAATAAAAAATGATGTAAGAGCTCCCTGCGCATGCTCTCATTCATGTCATCACTCATAAATATTTCCTTCAGACTCGCCTCCGGTTTTTTCCCTGAATAGACTAAAGACCGACACTCCCCTAATCGCTCAGTATGATGAACAAACTGTTGAAGATGGTTACTGAGTAACTGGCAACAAGCGGGACTCATCCAATAATCGTTCTTATAAAACATTGAAAAAAGGCAATGTTGAAAGGTGAATCTATCAGCTTCTGTCGCAACAACGGGATTAAGACGTTGTGCAAGCAAGTTAAAATCCCAATGAGGTTCTTCAAAAATGTCTTCGTAATCAAAGAGAATATCAAGATCAGTCATAGAATCTAAAACAAGCATCAGCTTTTCAAAGGCATACTGCATAGCTTGAGGTGATTGCATTCGCGTACATTCGACAATAACTTCACGCGCTACCGCATTGTAACTGAGCCTCATTGGATCAGCATTTTCATCCAGTTCGATGGCCTTCAGAAACTGTGTCAGAAACCAGACCCGCTGTAACTTGCCGGATTTATATAAGCCACCAGGTCTATCGAATTGGTCAGAAAATTTCAGCCGCAAGGTTCGTCCTTTCCCACCCTCTGCGTTTTCAAATAATTCAACAAGGCTGACATGAACGCCTAATCCCAGATTAACCAACAAGGCATCATCCATAATGACAACAGTCCCTGAAAGCTCTAATTCATTCATAATGGCTTTACCGGTTGGACTCAATAGCAACGCATTTTCATCAGGATTACCCTGGGTCGTGTAATCAACATAAGTGATTCGCTTTTCCCTGGATAACCGGCCCTGACCCGAGTCCAGAGTGATCGGTGCCAGTGCTTTTATAAAGCGCAGATGCAGCGCAAAAATCACTTCATGGACACTTTGGAACTGCTCAGCCTCCCTGGGATTGAGTGCTTGAAGACAAGATTGCAGTTGTTGGCAGGCTGACAGCCAATGACGAAACGATAACTGCCGTTCTTCATCGTCATCCTGGGGCAGGATGATAGCCTCCAGCAATGATTGGATGGTCTGTTTCAGTGTCTTGAACCGGTTGCTTAATAGTGGTACTTCATCCTGCAATAACTGAACCTCTGATGAACTGCTGTTACCCGCCAGCAGCAGGAATGCCCGGTACCCATCCAGCATTGCTTCAGCTCCATGAACCAGCCTGTTTACACTGTCTCTGATCTTTGCCAGTATCCCGGATCGTTGTCGAGACATGCTCAGTTTTACCGGATTTGCCAGACAATCCAGTCCGCCGCCGGAGGCAAACATTGCCAACAGACGGGCATTCTGATCTGTGAGCCATTGAAAACCGTCGGCAACCTGAAGGAATGTGCCTTCAGGGGGGGACAAATCATCCCGTGACGGGACGGCCTTTGCCAACGATAGATCAGAAAATGCAGAGGACAGGCTTCTGCAACTGGCCAGTTTTCCGCTAAGGTCACCGGCAACAATAAAGGCTCCGGGTTTTTCGTTAAAGCGGGCGCAGGCCAGCGTCGCCTGTTGCCCAACCTGAGCGACCACTGCCGTAAACTGGCCACCGGCCAGCATCAAAGCTATTTCTGCCTGTTTCATGAAGATTGCTACGTGATCATTGAATCCTCCCTCAGCAATGACAAAACCACCAACCCTCTTCAGAAACTCAGGCCCAAGCATCCAGTCTTCAGCGTGGTGGGCCACGACAATGGCTCCCTCTGGCATAGAGCCTGCCTCTGGCTGACTGGCCAACCAGAGTGGACCGGTGCAGAAGCCTTCGCTGACGCCCTCGCCAATGGCCAGGGTCTCTTCGGGTATGGACATGACAAAATCCATGCCACCAGAGAGGCGGGTAACAGGGCGCACCTGCAAAAGGAACAGACACCCCTGATGATCAATAGCAAACTCCACATCCACGGGGCAGAGTAATAAGTTTTCCAGCTCTGTCAGCCACTCCATGAGTGTCGAAACCGTGTCATCACTGAGTTGTTGTCCAACGTCGCCTGACTGGGCATCGGCATTATCAATTCTTGTTTCCGAATAGCCGTTATCGTTCTTTTGCAGGATGAAGCGATTTGAGATCGTCCCCGGAAAGTATTGAGAGCTGGCAGCTTCTTCTTCACGATCCTCGCGATAAATATCAATACGGTGGGGCCTGTTTCCGGACTGCCCTGCCACTGCGCCTCTGGGCTGACCCCGTGTGTACTCAATCCTGACGGTATCATCCTGAAAGGATTGAAAACTCATGGCGACTCCGCCATATCGACAATCAATGCACTGTTGGATAATGAGCGCCATGGGTTGCGGTATGCCTTCGGGACAGATTTCAGGCCGGTAAGCTGAAGCCATGACCTTGAGACAGGTTTGCAAAATATCTTCTTCTCCCTGAACCAAAGAGAGGTATTTGCCCGCCTGGGCATCGCCGTAATTATCCTCATTGATGCCAGAGCTGCGGACAATAACCGCTTGTGATGCAAGGAGTACACCCAGCTGACGGCGCAGACCAGCTATTTGTCGAGCCGCTTCAGAATCTTTAACCTGTTGGTAATAATCATTACTGGCAATAAATTCTGCCAGACCCGACAGCCAGTCATCCCTTTTGGTTTGCTCTGAAGGCGGCAAGGTATTGAGGTAGTCACGAATGTTCCTCAGGCTGTTCTCTGTGTCCCACTCATGGACAATCCCGGGAAAATAGCGGTCTAAAAGATGGCTATCCAGAGGGTGTTGTTCAAGCGCATTCATAACTTGAGCAGTCACACATTCGAAGGGCGGAACAGACAGACCAGCCTTTTTCATGCGCCACAAAAACATCCCCTTGCCCCCGAGTTGTTCCCGATTGTGAGGAGAATAGCCAGCAGTCTGATCTGCAACAGATGGACGGCAGTGACGCTTGGTCAGGGGAGTTTCGCTGGTCGCAACGCCACAGGGATAAGGATCACTGGAATGCCTTTTAGATAAACTGCTAATCCCCTTGGATGAACTGTCGGCACCAGCATCCCGATTTGGATCAGTTTTCGGGATTTGACCCTCTGAACGGCCAGAATGAGCAGGAAACATCAAGACTTCCCTCCGTTATTGATATTCATCCA
This sequence comes from Endozoicomonas sp. ALC020, assembly GCF_049275935.1. Lineage (NCBI taxonomy): Bacteria > Pseudomonadati > Pseudomonadota > Gammaproteobacteria > Oceanospirillales > Endozoicomonadaceae > Endozoicomonas > Endozoicomonas sp. ALC020. The sequence continues at coordinate 5,110,843 of NZ_CP184830.1, read as the reverse complement.
TGATTCAATCGCTGACGAATAAAAAAATCTCTTTCTATTGACAATAATTTTTTTGTAAAGTTCAGCCTGAAGCACGCAACAGGATAAATAAGGTTTGCACTGGAGGGCGTTATCTGATGAGAAAATTATTGCTTGCCTGCTTAAAAAAACCGGTAGCAACTGGCTGATAATCAGGCTTAGAGGATGTTACACAGAACGCTATGGTCCTCAGCGTTTTCGGGCTGATTTTTCTGTTGTGAACTTGCACTCCCAGTACTCAGACACATTCTTAAAGTCTTCTCGGAGAGGTATTGAACAACATCAGGGTTCCTGTAGATTGCTGATCGGATAAAATCCCTATCGCGCCTGAGTTCATCAACAGCATAATTGAAAACACGACAATGATGTTCAATCAGGTTCAGCAGATACTCGCGATCACTCAGTATTCTTTTACTGGCACATTTTAAGTTCACAATATTATCATCGATAACCATTTTTATAATGTTTTTGTCGCTTCGGATTCTTTCACTTGCAAAACTCAGCGCTGGTGGATAACTGGCGATAGCGGTCTTTACAATATTTTCATCATCCCGCATTTCCAGGCTGGCATATTTCAGCCAAATGCCGTCCTCTTTGATTGCAGTCATGACAACCTCTTTATCATTCTTCATTTTTTCACCAGCAAATTTAAGATTTTCTTGACGCTCTGCAATGATTGGTAATACCAGGTCTTTATCATTCCGAACCCGTTGACTGCCATATTGCAGTCCGTGCTTCAGCAAGGCTTTTTTGAATGTTTCTTTATCACCAGAAAGCCACAGATCCGGAGGGACTTCAAAACTTAGCCGGTAACTGTAGGATGATGGTTTTATAACATAGTATTTATCTCTCAAATCGGGATAAATATCTTCAACCAATGGAGCCGTTCTTTTGGCATCGAGGAATAACAAATGATGTAAAAATTCCCTGCGGGTTTTTTCAGTGATCTCATTGCTCATCAATATTTGCCGATAGTCGTCCTCCGATTTATTACGACACTCATCAAACCGTTGGGCATAATTAATAAATTGCTGGTAGTGATCGGGTAATAACAGCAAATAATCAGGACTGTAGGAGAAATGCTTCTCATAATACATTGCGAAAAGGCAATGTTGAAAGGCGAACCTGTCAGCTTCTGCCGCAACATCGCCAGTCAGGCGTTGTGCCAGTGAGCTAAAGTTCCACTGATCTCCTTCAAAAACCTCAATGTACTGCATTTTACAATCCACATCACACATATCACGTAATACAACAATCAGTTTTTCAAAGGCATCCTGCATGTTTTCAGTTGCTTTTATTCGAGTGCATTCGACGATAATGCCTCCCGCTACCGCATTGCAAAACAGCTTCATGCTATCAGCATTTTCATCCAGTTCGAGGGCTTTCAGTAACTGCACCAGAAACCACATACGCTTTAACTTGGCGGTTGTATCAACACCATCATCTTTATAAAACGGATCAGAGAATTTCAGCCGTAAGGTTCGTTCTTTGCCTCCCTCTGCGTATTCAAGCAGCTCAATAAGGCATACATGACTTCCAAGCTCCAGGTTAACAATCAAGACATCATCCATGATGACGACAGTCCCTGAACAAGCAAACTTTTCAATTAATGCTTTCGAGGACGGCCTCAATAGCAGTGCCTTTTCTCCCGGGTTGCACTGAGTTGTGTAATCAAGGTAGGTAATATTCGCTTCTTTTGATAGCTTGCCCTGACCGGAAAGCTGAGTGATCGGTGCCAGTGCATCTACAAAGCGCCAGTGCAAGGAAAAAATCAGCTCATGAACACTCCGGACCTGCTCAGCCTCTTTAGGATTCAGTGCTTGCAGAGAGGATTGCAGTTGCTGACAGGCAGTCAGCCATTGATGAAATGTTATCTGCCTGTTTTTACCATCATCCAGAAGCAGGATAATAGCCTCTAAACTGGATCGGATGGTCTGTTTCAGCGCCTCGAACCGGTTGCACAATGTCGGTATTTCATCCCGCAATAACCGAACCTCGTAAGCACCTGTTTTTCCCGCCAGCAACAAGAACGCACGGTAGCCATCCAGAAATGCTTCAGCCCCCTGAACCAACCGATTTACCCTGACTCTGATCTCTGCCAACAACTCTGAACGTTGTGTTGACATGCTCAGTTTTATGGGATTTGCCAGATAATCCAGTCCGCCACCAGAGGCAAAAAATGCCAACAAACGGGCATTTTGATCCGTGAGCCACTGAAAACCGCTAGCGACATTAAGGAATGTGCCTTCAGGGGGGGACAAATCATCCCGTGACGGGACGGCTCTGAGCAGCGACACATCAGAAAATGCAGAGGACAGGCTTCTGCGACTGGCAAGTTCGCCGCTAAGGTCACCGACAACAACAAAGGCGCCAGGCTCACCTTTGAAGCGGGCAAAGGCCAGCGTCGCCTGTTGGCCAACCTGAGCGGCCACGACCGCGAACTGTCCACCGGCCAGCATCAAGGTTTTTCCTGCCTGTTTCATAAGGATCGCGACATGATCATTGAAGCCTCCTTCGGCAAAGACAAAACCCCCTGCCCGCTTCAGGAACTCTGGCTCAAGCATCCAGTCTGCAGCATGGTGGGCCACGATAATGGCCCCCTCTGGCATGGAGTCTGCCGATTGTTCTTCAGCCAGCCAGAGTGTTCCTGTGCAATGGCCTTCGCTGACACCCTCACCAATGGTCAGGGTCTCTTTGGGTATTGGCATCGCAAAATCCATGCCGCCAGAAAGCCGGGTAACAGGGCGCACCTGCAACAGGAACAGGTTACCCAGATGATCGATGGCAAACTCCACATCCACCGGACAGAGCAACAGCTTTTCCAGCTCTGTCACCGCCTGACTGAGTTTTGCAACCAAATGATCACTGAGTTTATGCTCACTGTCGTCTGATTGGGCGTCCGCATCATAAATTTCTGTTTCCAGATAGCCATCATTGTTTTTGTGCAGGACAAAGTGACTGGAGACCTTCCCGGGAAAGTATTGATAACTGTCATTGCCTTCCCTACCCTTGCGAGAAATATCGATACGGTGGGGCGTGTTACCGGACTGTCCTGCCACTATGCCTCTGGGCTGACCCCGTGTGTACTCAATCCTGATGGTATCATCCTGAAAAGATTGAAAGCTCATGACGACTCCACCATATCGACAGTCAATACACTGTTGGATGATCAGCGCCATGGGTTGCGGTATGCCTTCGGGACAGACTTCAGGCCGGTAACCTGAGGCCATGACCATGAGACAGGTTCTGAAAACATCGCCTCCTGCCTGAATGACAGAAAGGTATTTACCCGCCTGGGCATCGCCGTAGTTATCTTCGTTGATGCCGGAACTGCGGACAATTACGGGCTGTGATCCAGAGAGTCGGTCCACCTGACGGTGCAGCTCCCGGATTTTTTGGGCCGCTTCAGAATCTTTCACCTGTTCGTAAAAGTCATCACTGGCAATAAATGCTGCCATAGCTGACAGCCAGTCATCCCTTTTGGTTTGCTCTGAAGGTGGCAAGGTATTGAGGTATTCCCGGATGTTCCTTAGGCTGGTCTTTGCCAGCGATTTATCAACAAACCTGGGGAAATAGTGGTCTAAAGCATGGGTATCGAGAGGGTGTTGTGCCAGCGCATTCATGATTTGGGCAGTCACACATTGGAAGGGCGGAACAGACAGGCCCGCTTCTTTCATGCGCTGCAAAAACATCCCCTTGCCGCCGAGTTGTTCCCGATTGGGAGGAGAATAGCCAGCAGTCTGATCTGCAACAGATGGACGACAATCACGCTTGGCCAGTGGAGTTTCGCTGGTCAGAGCGCCCGAGGGACCAAGATCACTGAAATGCCGCTGGGATAGGCTGCGAGCCTCGCTGGATGGACCGCCAGCGTCGGCATTTCGATTTGGATCAGTTTTCAGGATTTGACCCTCTGAACGGCCAAAATTAGCATGAAACATCAAGATATCCCTCTATTATTAACATTCATCCATGATTCAATGGCTGTGACATTAATCAATTACTTTGTTTGGACAATACTATTTTTATAAAGTTCAGCCTGAAGCACGCAATAGGATAAATAACAACTCGGTTTGCACTGGAGGGCGTTATCTGATGAGAAAATTGTTGCTTGCCTGCTTAAAAAAACCGGTAGCAACTGGCTGATAATCAGGCTTAGAGGATGTTACACAGAACGTTATGGTCCTCAGCGTTTTCGGGCTGATTTTTCTGTTGTGAACTTGCACTCCCAGTACTCAGACACATTCTTAAAGTCTCCGCAGAGAGGTATTGAACAACATCAGGGTTTCTGTGGATTGCTGATCGGATAAAATCCTTATCGCGTTTAAGTTCATTAGCAGCAGAGTCGAAAGCACGATAATTATGTTCAATCAAGTTCAGCAAATACTCGCGATCACTCCGTACTCTTTTACTGGCACATTGTAAGCAACAGATATCATCAACAATTGCCATTTGTATAATGTTTTTGTCGCTTCGGATTCTTTCACTTGCAAAACTCAGTGCTGGTGGATAACTGGCGATAGCGACCTTTACAATGTTTTCATCATCCCGCATTTCCGGGCTGGCATATCGCAGCCAAATGCCATGCTCTTTGACTGCAGTCATGACAACCTCTTTATCATTCTTCATTTTTTCACCAGCAAACTCAAGGTCTCCTTGACGTTCTGCAATGATTGGTAATACCAGGTCTTTATCATTCCGAACCCGCTGACTGCCATATTGCAGCCCGTGCTTCAGCAAGGCTTTTTTGAATGTTTCTTTATCATCAGAAAGCCACAGATCCGGAGGGACTTCAAAACTTAGCCGGTAACTGTAGGATGATGGTTTTATAACATAGTATTTATCTCTCAAATCGGGATAAACATCCTCAACCAATGGAGCCGTTCTTTTGGCATCGAGGAATAACAAATGATGTAAAAATTCCCTGCGGGTTTCTTCAGTGATCTCACTGCTCATTAATATTTGCCGATAGTCGTCCTCCCATTTATTACGACACTCTGCAAACCGTTGGGCATAATTAATAAATTGCTGGTAGTGATCGGGTAATAACAGGAAACAATCGGGAGTGTAGAGGATATGCTTCTCATAATACATTGCGAAAAGGCAATGTTGAAAGGCGAACCTGTCAGCTTCTGCCGCAACATCGCCAGTCAGGCGTTGTGCCAGTGAGCTAAAGCTCCACTGATCTCCTTCAAAAACCTTAATGTACTGCATTTTACAATCCACATTACACATAGCACGTAACACAATGATCAGTTTTTCAAAGGCATCCTGCATGTTTTCAGTTGCTTTTATTCGAGTGCATTCGACGATAATGCCTCCCGCTACCGCATTGCAATACAGCTTCATGCTATCAGCATTTTCATCCAGTTCGAGGGCTTTCAATAACTGCACCAGAAACCACATACGCTTTAACTTGGCGGTTGTATCAACACCATCATCTTTATAAAACTGGTCAGAGAATTTCAGCCGTAAGGTTCGTTCTTTGCCTCCCTCTGCGCATTCAAGCAGCTCAATAAGGCACACATGACTTCCGAGCTTCAGGTTAACAATCAAGACATCATCCATAACGACCACAGTCCCATAACAACTACACTTTTCGATTAATGGTTTCGAGGAGGGCCTCAATAGCGGTACCTTTTCTCCCGGGTTGCGCTGAGTTGTGTAATCAAGGTAGGTAATTTTGTTTTCTTTTGATAGCTTGCCCTGACCGGAAAGCTGAGTGATCGGTGCCAGTGCATCTACAAAGCGCCAGTGCAAGGCAAAAATCAGCTCATGAACACTCCTGACCTGCTCAGCCTCTTTAGGATTCAGTGCTTGCAGAGAGGATTGCAGTTGCTGACAGGCAGTCAGCCATTGATGAAATGTTATCTGCCTGTTTTTACCATCATCCAGAAGCAGGATGATAGCCTCTAAACTGGATCGGATGGTCTGTTTCAGCGCCTCGAACCGGTTGCTCAATGTCGGTATTTCATCCCGCAATGACCGAACCTCGTAAGCACCTGTTTTTCCCGCCAGCAACAAGAACGCATGGTAGCCATCCAGAAAAGCTTCAGCCCCCTGAACCAGCCGATTTACCCTGACTCTGATCTCTGCCAGCAACTCTGAACGTTGTGGTGACATGCTCAGTTTTATGGGATTTGCCAGATAATCCAGTCCGCCACCAGAGGCAAAAAATGCCAACAAACGGGCATTTTGATCCGTGAGCCACTGAAAACCGCTGGCGACATTAAGGAATGTGCCTTCAGGGGGGGACAAATCATCCCGTGACGGGACGGCTCTGAGCAGCGACACATCAGAAAATGCAGAGGACAGGCTTCTGCGACTGGCAAGTTCACCGCTAAAGTCACCGACAACAACAAAGGCGCCAGGCTCACCTTTGAAGCGGGCAAAGGCCAGCGTCGCCTGTTGGCCAACCTGAGCGGCCACGACCGCGAACTGTCCACCGGCCAGCATCAAGGTTTTTCCTGCCTGTTTCATAAGGATCGCGACATGATCATTGAAGCCTCCTTCGGCAAAGACAAAACCACCTGCCCTTTTCAGGAACTCTGGCTCAAGCATCCAGTCTGCAGCATGGTGGGCTAAGACAATGGCTCCCTCTGGCATAGAGTCTGCCGCTTGTTCTTCAGCCAGCCAGAGTGTTCCGGTGCAATGCCCTTCGCTGACACCCTCGCCAATGGCCAGGGTCTTTTTGGGTATAGGCATCGCAAAATCCATGCCGCCAGAAAGCCGGGTAACAGGGCGCACCTGCAACAGGAACAGGTTACCCAGATGATCGATGGCAAACTCCACATCCACCGGACAGAGCAACAGCTTTTCCAGCTCTGTCACCGCCTGACTGAGTTTTGCAACCAAATGATCACTGAGTTTATGAACACTGTCGTCTGATTGGGCGTCCGCATCATAAATTTCTGTTTCCAGATAGCCATCATTGTTTTTGTGCAGGACAAAGTGACTTGAGACCTTGCCGGGAAAGTATTGAAAGTTTTCAGCGCCTTCCTTGCGACAAATATTAATACGATGGGGCGTGTTACCGGACTGTCCTGCCACTATGCCTCTGGGCTGACCCCGTGTGTACTCAATCCTGATGGTATCATCCTGAAAAGATTGAAAGCTCATGACGACTCCACCATATCGACAGTCAATACACTGTTGGATGATCAGCGCCATGGGTTGCGGTATGCCTTCGGGACAGACTTCAGGCCGGTAACCTGAGGCCATGACCATGAGACAGGTTCTGAAAACATCGCCTCCTGCCTGAATGACAGAAAGGTATTTACCCGCCTGGGCATCGCCGTAGTTATCTTCGTTGATGCCGGAACTGCGGACAATCACGGGCTGTGATCCAGAGAGTCGGTCCACCTGACGGTGCAGCTCCCGGATTTTTTGGGCCGCTTCAGAATCTTTCACCTGTTCGTAAAAGTCATCACTGGCAATAAATGCTGCCATAGCTGACAGCCAGTCATCCCTTTTGGTTTGCTCTGAAGGCGGCAAGGTATTGAGGTATTCCCGGATGTTCCTTAGGCTGGTCTTTGCCAGCGATTTATCAACAAACCTGGGGAAATAGTGGTCTAAAGCATGGGTATCGAGAGGGTGTTGTGCCAGCGCATTCATGATTTGAGCAGTCACACATTGGAAGGGCGGAACAGACAGGCCCGCTTCTTTCATGCGCTGCAAAAACATCCCCTTGCCGCCAAGTTGTTCCCGATTGGGAGGAGAATAGCCAGCAGTCTGATCTGCAACAGATGGACGACAATCACGCTTGGCCAGAGGAGTTTCGCTGGTCAGAGCGCCACAGGGACCGGGATCACTGAAACGCTTTTTGGGTAGGCTGCGAGCCTCCCTGGATGGACCGCCAGCGTCGGCATTCCGATTTGGATCAGTTTTCAGGACTTGACCCTCTGAACGGCCAAAATTAGCATGAAACATCAAGATATCCCTCTATTATTAACATTCATCCATGGTTCAATGGCTGTGGCATTAATCAATTACTTTGTTTCGACAATAATTTTTTTAAAAAGTTCAGCAATCAGCCTGAAACAAACAACAGAAAAAACAACAACACGGTTGGCACTGGCAGAAGTTGTCTGGATAAGTCAGACATTAATCGCAGATTATCTGAAGTATTCTCGAAGCTCGGGGCTTTTGAGGGTTGCTTCATCCATAAAAACCGGATCAGCTTTAAGCTCTGAAGCAGCATATCGGAAAGCTTGATGATTCTTTGCAATTAACTCCAGCATATATTCACGATCATTCAATAACGTTTCGCTGGCATAACACAGAGCTCTGGGATTTTTTTTGACAGCGGCCATGACTATAGCTCTATCATTCCTCAGCTCCTCGCTCAAATATTTGAGCTCTAAGGGATATTCTGAAATGAAGGGTAATACAGAGTCTTTATCATTCCAAACCCGCTGGCTGGCATAATCCAATCCATGTTCCAGCATGACATTCCTGACCTTTTCCTTATAGTCCCCAAACGGTTGACCTGGTGACAAATAAAACTCCAGTCTGTAACTGTAAGACGGCTTGATAACAAAGTATTGATTTCCCAAGACATACACTTGCTCAATGAATCTGGTAGCGCTTTTGGGCTCAAACAATAAATAGTGATGCAAGAGCTCCCTGCGGGTGTTCTCACTCATCTTATGACTCATTAAGATTTCCTGCAGACTCTCTTCCGGTGTTTCATGAAAAAACAATGACGACTGATACTCACCTAACCGCCGGGCATGATGGGCAAACTGCTGGTGATGGTCGCTCAATAACTGGCAGCAAACGGCAGTATAGTGCCAACCATTCCAATTCCGATAAGACATTACAAAAAGGCCATGTTGAAAGGCAAACCTATCGGCTTCTGTCGCAACATCACAATTAAGACGTTGCGCAAGCAGGTTAAAGTCCCACCGACCTCCTTCAAAAATGGGTCTGGAACGCAAATCAAGATCCAGATCAAACATAGCACGTAACACAATGATGAGTTTTTCAAAGGCATACTGCATGGTTTGACGTAATTTCATTCGGGAGCATTCGACGATCATTTCACCCGCTACGGCGTTGCAACTCAGCTTCATGGGATCAGCATTTTCATCCAGTTTGATTGCTTTCAGTAATTGCGCCAGAAACCACATACGCCTGAACTTGCCGGATTTATCAGCGTAACCAGTTCTGTTAAATTGGTCAGAAAATGTCAGCCGCAGGGTTCGTCCTTTCCCTCCCTCTGCCTGTTCAAGCAACTCGATAAGGCCCACATGACTGCCAAGTTTCAGGTTAACAATCAAGGCTTCATCCATGGTGATAACAGTCCCTGAAAGCTTTGACTCTGCAATAAGTACTTTGTCGGACGGCCTCAGCAGCGGTGCCTCTGCACCCAGTGTCGTGTAATCGACATAGGTGATTTCCCCTTTTCTGGACAGAATGCCCTGACCCGAGTCCAGAGTGACCGGAGCCAGCGCTTTTACGAAGCGCTGATGCAGGGCAAAAATCAGCTCATGGACACTTCGCACCTGCTCAGCGCTTTCAGGGTTGAGCGCTTGAAGACAGGATTGTAGCTGATGACAGTCTGCCACCCACTGACGAAAGCTTACCGGGGATACCTTCTCTTCTTCAGCGGCTTGCATGAGAAGAGTGATACGCTCTAACCCGGATTGAATGGTCTGTTTCAGCATCACGAACCGGTCGATCAGTTCTGGTAATTCATGCCGCAATGACTCGACTCTGTGTGAACTTTTCTTAACAGCCAGTTGCAAGAATGCCCCGTACCCATCCAGCAGCGCTTCAGCCCCATAAACCAGCCGATTTATGCTGTCCAGGGTCTCTGCCAGCAGCTTTGATCGTTGTGGTGACATGCTCAGTTTTACCGGGTTTGCCAGGCAATCCAGTCCGCCGCCGGAGGCAAAAAATGCCAACAGGCGGGCATTTTGATCCGTGAGCCACTGAAAACCGCTGGCGACCTGACGGAATGCGTCTTCAGAGAGGGACACATCATCCCATGACGGGACGGCTTTTTCTTGCGGCACATCAGAAACAGCAGAGGATAGACTTCCATGACTCACCAGCTTCCCGGTCATGTCACCGGTAACAATAAAGGCACCGGGCTTACCGTTAAAGCGGGCACAGGCCAGCGTCGCCTGATGGCCAACCTGAGCGGCCACAGACTCAAACTGATCACCGGCCAGCATCAGGGTTTTTCGTTGCTGTTTCATCAGGATCGCGACATGATCATTGAATCCTCCTGTGGCAGTAACAAAGCCTCCTGCCCGCTTCAGGAACCCGTGCTCAAGCATCCAGTTTTCAGCGTGTTGAGCCACGACAATAGCGCCCTCTGGCATGGAGTCTGCCGCTGATTCTTCAGCCAGCCAGAGTGGTCCCGTGCAATAGCCTTCGCTGACCCCCTCGCCAATGGCCAGGGTCTCTTCGGGTATGGGCATGGCGAAATCCAGGCCGCCGGAGAGTCGGGTGACAGGACGCACCTGCAACAGGAAAAGGCGACCCTGATGATTTATGGCAAACTCCACATCCACGGGGCAGAGCAACAGCTTTTCCAGCTTTGTCACCATCACCCTGAGGTCTGCAACCATGTCATCAGTGAGTTGTTGTTCAACGTCGTTTGATTGGGCATCGGCATCATCCATTCTTATTTCCGAATAGCCGTTATTGTCTTTACGCAGGATGTAATGACTTGAGATGGTCCCGGGAAAGTATTGATAGCTGTCGGCGCCTTCCTTGCGAAAAATATCAATACGATGGGGCCTGTTACCGGACTGCCCGGCCACTATCCCTCTGGGCTGCCCCCGTGTGAACTCAACCCTGACGGTATCATCATCAAAGGATTGAAAACTCATTGCGACTCCGCCGTGCAGGCAGTCAATACACTCCTGGATAATCAGCGCCATGGGTTGCGGTATGCCTTCGGAACAGACTTCAGGCCGGTAAGCTGAGGCCATAACCTTTAGACAGGTTCGCAAAATATCCTCATCTCCCTGAACTTCCGAAAGGTATTTGCCCGCCTGGGCGTCGCCGTAGTTATCTTCATTGATGCCGGAACTGCGGACAATAAGCGGCCCTGATGTTGATAGTCCGTGATCCCTGATGTGTTGGGCCGCTTCAGAATCTTTAACCTGCTCATAAAAGTCATCACTGGCAATAAAGTTCGCCAGACCCGCCAGCCAGCTGTCTCTTCTGGCTTGCTCTGAAGGCAGCATCGCATTGAGGCATTCCCTGATGTTTGCCAGACTGATCTCCGACTCCGGTTCATTGCCGATCCCGGGGAAATAGGGTTCCAGACGCTGGCTATCCAGAGGGTATTGTTCCAGCGCATTGGTGACCTGAGTTGTCACACACTGAAACGTCGGCACAGACAAACCGGCTGCTTTCATGCGCTGCAAAAACATTCCCTTGCCGCCCAATAGTGCCCGGTTGGCAACAGAACAATGAGCAGCCTGATCTGCGACAAGTGAGTGGCATTTGCGCCTGGCTAGTGACCTTGTATCGGGAATGACAACGGGTTCAATATCACCAAAATACCTATTGGCTGAACTATAAGCCTTAGTATTCTGATCGGGGGTTGCCAGACTTTGAGAATCTGATCTGCCAGTGGTTGCAGGCGGTAAAGGTAACATAAAGATATCCCTCTCATGTAAATCCATGATTCAACAGCGAGTCATTACCTTCACGTTCGACAATAAGGTTTTTATAAAGTTCCCCCGTCAACGCAGTAGAAAAACAGGGTTGGCACTGGTCAGCGTTGTCTGAATCGATCAGACCTTGTTCGCAGATTAAGTACTCAACCATACGAAATCATATTTTCTGACTTATTGTTCAGGCACTCGCGGCAACTGCTCCTGCGTTGCTCTAGTGCAGCTAAGCTCTGATATCCATACACCCCTCGTTCCCACGCAACAAAGGGTGTCGCAAAACCCTGGTTCACCTCCCGTCATTTCCGGCCTCACTCCCGTCATTCCCGCGAAGGCGGGAATCCACACAGACTCATCACCAGAACCATACTGCCCGGTGCCCCCCTGGCCTTTTCATCCGCGTGAAGGCAGAGACCCGCTGTTGGCGCTGGATTCCCGCCTTCGCGGGAATGACGACCACAGAGTATCGGAACGAGTGGGCTGTATGGATATCAAGGCTTGGCTGCACTAGCTCCTGCATCCATGCAGTCGTGATGCGTTGCAACTCTGGTCACATAGCTTGCTATGTTCCCGTCGTTGCGCCTTGCAGAGCACCTGACCAATTAGCCAGAAATATTCGATTCCGTATGGCTGAGTACTTATCTGAGGTATTTTCGAAGTTCGGGGTTTCTTTGTTTTGCTGCATTGATGAAAGCTTTATTATCTTTAAGCTCGGAAGTAGCATAATCGAAAGCTTCATGATTCTTTGCAATTAACTCCAACATATACTCAGGATCATTCAATATCGTTTCACTGGCAAAAAATAAGGGATTTATACTGTCAGCAATGGCCATTTGAATAATTTTTTTATCACTTCGGAGTCTTTTGCTGGCATAACAAAGAAGTCTGGGATCTTTTTTGACAGCGGCTATGACGACATCTCTATCATTCCTCAGCTCCTCACTCAAATATTGCAACTCCATGGGATATTCTGAAATGATGGGTAATACACAGTCTTTATCATTCCAAACCCGTTGGCTGGCATAATCCAATCCATGTTCCAGCAGGGCATTCCTGACCTTTTCCTTATGGTCACCGAACGGTTGATCTGGTGGCGCATAAAACTCCAGTCTGTAACTGTAAGACGGCTTGATAACAAAGTATTGATTTCCCAAGTCATACACTTGCTCAATGAATCTGGTAGCGTTTTTGGGCTTGACCAATAAATAGTGATGCAAGAGCTCCCTGCGAGTGTTCTCACTCATCTTATGACTCATTAAGATTTCCTGCAGACTCTCTTCTGGTTCTTTATATACTAACAATGACGATTGATACTTACCTAACCGCCGGACATGATGGGCAAACTGCTGGTGATGGTCGCTCAATAACTGGCAGCAAGCGGCAGTATTTTGCCAACCAGTCCAATTCCGATAAGACATTGCGAAAAGGCCATGTTGAAAGGCAAACCTGTCCGCTTCTGTCGCAACATCACGATCAAGGTGATGTGCAAGCAGGTTAAAGTCCCACTGGCCTCCTTCAAAAATGGGTCTGCCCTTCAACCAAATGTCCAGATTATACATAGCGCGTAACACAATGATCAGTTTTTCAAAGGCATCCTGCATGGTTTGACGTAATTTCATTCGGGAGCATTCTACGATCATTTCACCCGCTACGGCGTTGCAACACAGCTTCATGGGATCAGCATTTTCATCCAGTTTGATCTCTTTCAGTAATTGCGCCAGAAACCACATACGCCTGAACTTGCCGGATTTATCAGCGTAATCAGTTCTGTCAAATTGGTCAGAAAATGTCAGCCGCAGGGTTCGTCCTTTCCCCCCCTCTGCCTGTTCAAGCAACTCGATAAGGCCCACATGACTACCAAGTTTCAGGTTAACAATCAAGGCTTCATCCATGGTGATAACAGTCCCTGAAAGCTCTGACTCTGCAATAAGTACTTTGACGGACGGCCTCAGCAGCGGTGCCTCTGCACCCGGTGTCGTGTAATCGACATAGGTGATTTCCCCTTTTCTGGACAGAATGCCCTGACCCGAGTCCAGAGTGACCGGAGCCAGCGCTTTTACGAAGCGCTGATGCAGGGCAAAAATCAGCTCATGGACACTTCGCACCTGCTCAGCGCTTTCAGGGTTGAGCGCTTGAAGACAGGATTGTAGCTGATGACAGTCTGCCACCCACTGACGAAAGCTTACCGGGGATACCTTCTCTTCTTGAGCGGCTTGCATGAGAAGAGTGATACGCTCTAACCCGGATTCAATGGTCTGTTTCAACATCTCGAACCGGTTGCTCAGCAGCGGTAATTCTTGCCGCAATGACTCGACTCTGTCTGAACTTTGCTTAACAGCCAGTTGCAGGAATGCCCCGTACCCATCCAGCAGCGCTTGAGCCCCATGAACCAGTCGATTTACGCTGTCCAAGGTCTCTGTCAATAGTTTTGATCGTTGTGGCGACATGCTCAGTTTTACCGGGTTTGCCAGACAATCCAGGCCGCCGCCGGTGGCAAAAAATGCCAACAGGCGGGCATTTTGATCCGTGAGCCATTGAAATCCGCTGGCGACCTGACGGAGTGCGCTTTCTGAGAGGGACAATTCATCCCATGCAGGGATGGCTTTTGCTGAAGGCTCATCAGAAACAGCAGAGGATAGAATGCCGTGACTCAACAGTTTCCCGGTCATGTCACCGGCAACAATAAAGGCACCGGGCTTACCGTTAAAGCGGGCACAGGCCAGCGTCGCCTGATGGCCAACCTGAGCGGCCACGGACTCAAACTGGTTACCGGCCAGCATCAGGGTTTTTCGTTGCTGTTTCATCAGGATCGCGACATGATCATTGAATCCTCCTGTGGCAGTAACAAAGCCTCCTGCCCGCTTCAGGAACCCGTGCTCAAGCATCCAGTTTTCAGCGTGTTGAGCCACGACAATAGCGCCCTCTGGCATGGAGTCTGCCGCTGATTCTTCAGCCAGCCAGAGTGGTCCGGTGCAATAGCCTTCGCTGACACCCTCGCCAATGGCCAGGGTCTCTTCGGGTATGGGCATGGCGAAATCCAGGCCGCCGGAGAGTCGGGTGACAGGACGCACCTGCAACAGGAAAAGGCGACCCTGATGATTTATGGCAAACTCCACATCCACGGGGCAGAGCAACAGCTTTTCCAGCTTTGTCACCATCACCCTGAGGTCTGCAACCATGTCATCAGTGAGTTGTTGTTCAACGTCGTTTGATTGGGCATCGGCATCATCCATTCTTATTTCCGAATAGCCGTTATTGTCTTTACGCAGGATGTAATGACTTGAGATGGTCCCGGGAAAGTATTGATAGCTGTCGGCGCCTTCCTTGCGAAAAATATCAATACGATGGGGCCTGTTACCGGACTGCCCGGCCACTATCCCTCTGGGCTGCCCCCGTGTGAACTCAACCCTGACGGTATCATCATCAAAGGATTGAAAACTCATGGCGACTCCGCCGTGCAGGCAGTCAATACACTCCTGGATAATCAGCGCCATGGGTTGCGGTATGCCTTCGGAACAGACTTCAGGCCGGTAAGCTGAGGCCATAACCTTTAGACAGGTTCGCAAAATATCCTCATCTCCCTGAACTTCCGAAAGGTATTTGCCCGCCTGGGCGTCGCCGTAGTTATCTTCATTGATGCCGGAACTGCGGACAATAAGCGGCCCTGATGTTGATAGTCCGTGATCCCTGATGTGTTGGGCCGCTTCAGAATCTTTAACCTGCTCATAAAAGTCATCATTGGCAATAAAGTTCGCCAGACCCGCCAGCCAGCTGTCTCTTCTGGCTTGCTCTGAAGGCAGCATCGCATTGAGGCATTCCCTGATGTTTGCCAGACTGATCTCCGACTCCGGTTCATTGCCGATCCCGGGGAAATAGGGTTCCAGACGCTGGCTATCCAGAGGGTATTGTTCCAGCGCATTGGTGACCTGAGTTGTCACACACTGAAACGCCGGCACAGACAAACCGGCTGCTTTCATGCGCTGCAAAAACATTCCCTTGCCCCCAACTAGTGCCCGGTTGGCAGGAGAACAATGATCAGCCTGATCTTGAACAGGAGAACAGCATTTGCGCTTGGCTAGTGACCTTGTGTCGGGAACGCCAGTGGCTTCAGGATCACCAAGATACCTTTTGGCTGGACGATCAGCCTCAGTCTCATGATTGGGGTCAATTGCCAGACTTTGAAAATCTGATCTGCCAATGGTTGCAGGTGGTGAAGGTAACATAAAGGTATCCCTCTCACGTTAATATTCATCCATGATTCAACAGTGAGTCATTACCTTTGATTGGACCATAATGTTTTTATAAAGTTCCCCCGTCAGCTTTAAACAGGCAGTAGAAAAAACAACAACAGGGTTGGCACCGGTCAAGGTTGTCTGAACCGATCAGGCCTTATTCGTAGATTATCTGAGGAATTTATGAACTTTAGGGTTTCTTTGTTTTGCTGCATTGATAAAATCCCTATCATCTTTAAGCTCCGGAGCAGCATAACTGAAAGCTCCAGGATTTATTTCAATTAGTTCGAGCATATACTGGCGATCCATCAATACCTCTTTACTGACTACTCGTAAGTGACGGATACTATTAGCAGTGATCATTCGGATAATGTCTTTATCGCCTCGGAGTCTTTGGCTTGCAAAACGCAGAGATTTTGGATTCTTTGCGACAGCGGCCTTGATGACATCGCTGTCATCTCTCAGTTTCTTACTCAATTTTCGCAATTGTGCAGGATCTTTTGAAATGGCGGGTAATACAAAGTTTTTATCATTCCGAACCTGTTTACTGGCATATTCCAATCCATGTTTCAGCACGGCATTCCTGATCTTTTCTTTATGATCCCCAATTGGCTGGCCCGGTGATACATCAAACTCCAATTTGTCATTGCAAGATGGGCTGATAACAAAGTATTGATTTCCCAAGTCATACACTTGCTCAATCAATCGAGTAGCGATTTTGGGTTTGAGAAGTAAAACATGATTTAAGAGCTCTCTGCGGGCGTCCTCACTCATCTCATCACTCATCAAGATTTCCTGCGCAGTTTGTTCAGATTCTTCCCGACTTACCAATGACAAAAGATAAATACACAACCGATGAGCATAATCAACAAACTGTTGATGGTGTTTGCTCAATAACTGGCGCCAAGCGGCAGTTTTGTGCCAACCACTACTAGGCTCATAAGACATTAAGAAAAGGCCATGTTGAAAGGCGAATCTATCTGCTTCTGTCACAACATCATGATCAAGGCGTTGTGCAAGCACGTTAAAGTCCCAATGGCTTCCTTCAAAAATGGGTCTGCTCTGCAACCGAAAATCCAGATCACGCATCTCACTTAAGACAATGATCAGTTTTTCAAAGGCATACTGCATGGTTTCACGTAATTTTATTCGAGAGCATTCGACGATCATTTCACCCGCTACGGCGTTGCAACTCAGCTTCATGGGATCAGCATTTTCATCCAGTTTGATCTCTCTCAAAAATTGCGCCAGAAACCACATACGCCTGAACTTGCCGAAATTTTCAGCGTTATCATCTTTTTCAAATTGGTCAGAAAATGTCAACCGCAGGGTTCGTCCTTTCCCCCCCTCTGCGTGTTCAAGCAGCTCGATAAGGCTCACGTGACTGCCAAGATTCAGGTTAACAATCACAGCCTCATCCATAGTGATAACAGTCCCTCGACGCCTCAATGCTTTAATTAATGTTTTGCCATTCGGGCTCAGTATCGCTGCCTTCTCATCCAGGTTACCCCGAACTGTGCAATCAACGTAGTCAACGAAACCTTCCCTGGAAAGCCTGCCCTGGCCCGAGTCCAGAGTGACCGGTGCCAATGCCTCCACAAAACGCTGATGCAGGGCAAAAATCAGTTCATGGACACTTCGCACCTGTTCAGCGCTTTCAGGGTTGAGTGCTTGAAGACAGGATTGTAGCTGATGACAGTCTGCCAGCCACTGACGAAAGCTTACCGGGGATAACTTCTCTTCTTCGGCAGCTTGCATGGGAAGAGTGATACGCTCTAACCCGGATTGAATGGTCTGTTTCAGCAACCCGAACCGGTTGCTCAGCAGCGGTAATTCTTGCCGCAATGACTCGACTCTGTCTGAACTTTGCTTAACAGCCAGTTGCAGGAATGCCCCGTACCCATCCAACAGCGCTTGAGCCCCATGAACCAGTCGATTTACGCTGTCCAAGGTCTCTGCCAATAGCTTTGATCGTTGTGGTGACATGCTCAGTTTTACCGGGTTTGCCAGACAATCCAGCCCGCCGCCGGTGGCAAAAAATGCCAACAGGCGGGCATTTTGATCCGTGAGCCATTGAAATCCGCTGGCGACCTGACGGAGTGCGCCTTCTGAGAGGGACAATTCATCCCATGCAGGGATGGCTTTTGCTGAAGGTTCATCAGAAACAGCAGAGGATAGAATGCCGTGACTCAACAGTTTCCCGGTCATGTCACCGGCAACAATAAAGGCACCGGGCTTACCGTTAAAGCGGGCACAGGCCAGCGTCGCCTGTTGGCCAACCTGAGCGGCCACGGACTCAAACTGATCACCGGCCAGCATCAGGGTTTTTCGTTGCTGTTTCATCAGGATCGCGACATGATCATTGAATCCGCCTGTGGCAGTAACAAAGCCTCCTGCCCGCTTCAGGAACCCGGGCTCAAGCATCCAGTCTTTAGCGTGTCGGGCCACGACTATGGCTCCCTCTGGCATAGAGTCTGCCGCTGATTCTTCAGCCAGCCAGAGTGGTCCGGTGCAATAGCCTTCGCTGACACCCTCGCCAATGGCCAGGGTCTCTTCGGGTATGGACATGGCGAAATCCAGGCCGCCGGAGAGTCGGGTGACAGGACGCACCTGCAACAGGAACAGACGACCCTGATAGTTTATGGCAAACTCCACATCCACCGGACAGAGCAACAGCTTTTCCAGCTTTGTCACCATCACCCTGAGGTCTGCAACCATGTCATCAGTGAGTTGTTGTTCAACGTCGTTTGATTGGGCATCGGCATCATCCATTCTTATTTCCGAATAGCCGTTATTGTCTTTACGCAGGATGTAATGACTTGAGATGGTCCCGGGAAAGTATTGATAGCTGTCGGCGCCTTCCTTGCGAAAAATATCAATACGATGGGGCCTGTTACCGGACTGCCCGGCCACTATCCCTCTGGGCTGCCCCCGTGTGAACTCAACCCTGACGGTATCATCATCAAAGGATTGAAAACTCATGGCGACTCCGCCGTGCAGGCAGTCAATACACTCCTGGATAATCAGCGCCATGGGTTGCGGTATGCCTTCGGAACAGACTTCAGGCCGGTAAGCTGAGGCCATAACCTTTAGACAGGTTCGCAAAATATCCTCATCTCCCTGAACTTCCGAAAGGTATTTGCCCGCCTGGGCGTCGCCGTAGTTATCTTCATTGATGCCGGAACTGCGGACAATAAGCGGCCCTGATGTTGATAGTCCGTGATCCCTGATGTGTTGGGCCGCTTCAGAATCTCTAACCTGCTCATAAAAGTCATCACTGGCAATAAAGTTCGCCAGACCCGCCAGCCAGCTGTCTCTTCTGGCTTGCTCTGAAGGCAGCATCGCATTGAGGCATTCCCTGATGTTTGCCAGACTGATATTTGCCTCCGGTTCATCGCCGATCCCGGGGAAATAGGGTTCCAGACGCTGGCTATACAGAGGGTATTGTTCCAGCGCATTGGTGACCTGAGTTGTCACACACTGAAACGTCGGCACAGACAAACCAGCTGCTTTCATGCGCTGCAAAAACATTCCCTTGCCACCAAGCAGTTCCCGGTTGGCAACAGAACAATGAGCAGCCTGATCTGCAACAGGTGAGTGGCATTTGCGCTTGGCTAGTGACGTTGCGTCGCAGTAGCCAATGGGTTCAAGATCACTGAAATACCTTTTGTATGAACTATCAGCCTTAATATTCTGATTGGGGACACTGGCCAGGCTTTGAAAATCTGATCTGCCAATTTTTTCAGGTGGTAAAGGTAACATAAAGATATCCTTCTCACGTTAATATTCATCCTTGAATCAACGACTGGTGATTATCTTTACGTTTGACAATCATGTTTTTATAAAGTTCCCCCGTCAGCTTCAGGCACGCAGTAGAAACAACAACAGGGTTGGCACTGGTCCACATTTTCTGAATCGATCAGGCCTTGTTTGCAGATTATCTGAGGTATTCACGAAGTTCGGGGCTTCTTTGTTTTGCTGCATTGATAAAAGCTTCATTATCTTTAAGCTCGGAAGCAGCATAATGGAAAGCTTCATGATTCTTTGCAATTAACTCCAGCATATACTCAGGATCACTCAATACCGTATCACTGGCGAATGTTAAGGCATAAATGCCATCAGCAATTGCCAATCCAATAATGCTTTTATCGCTCCGAAGTCTTTTACTGGCATAACGCAAAGCTCCCGGATACTTTTCGACAGCGGCTATGACAATCTCTCTATCATCTCGCAACTTTTCACTCAAATATCGCAGCTCCATGGGATGTTCTGACATGACGGGTAATACAAAGTCTTTATCATTTCGAACCCGCTGGCTGGCACAGTCCAGACCATGTTTCAGCAAGGCACTCCTGAGCTTTTCTTTATGATCCCCGAGCGGTGGGCCCGGTGGCGCATAAAACTCCAATTTGTGTCTGAACGATGGATTGATAACAAAGCATTGATTTTCCAGGTTATACACTCGCTCAACCAATCGGGTGGCGCTTATGGGATTTAATAATAAAAAATGATGTAAGAGTTCCCTGCGGATATCCTCAGTTATCTCATCACTCATTAACATTTCCAGCAGGCTTTCCTCCGGTTTTTCCCGGAGAAATACTGAGTACTGACAGGCACCAAACCGCCGGGCATGATGAATAAACTGTTGGTAGTATTTGCTTAATAACCGGCAGCAAGCTGCTGTAATGTACCAACTCCCCCCACTCCGATAAGACATTACGAAAAGGCAATGTTGAAAGGCGAATCTATCCTCTTCTGTCGCAACATCACGACCAAGGCGCTGTGCAAGCCGGTTAAAGTCCCACTGGCCGCCTTCAAAAATAAGTTTATCCCCGAACTGACGATCGAGATTATACATAGCACGTAATACAATGATCAGATGTTCAAAGGCATACTGCATGGATTTACGTGATTTCATTCGGGGGCATTCGACGATCATTTCACCCGCTGCGGCGTTGCAACTCAGCTTCATGCTACCCGCATTTTCATCCAGTCTGATCTCTTTAAGAAGTTGCGCCAGAAACCACATACGCCTGAACTTGCCGGATCTACCATAGTCAAAAGGTCTATCAAATTTGTCAGAAAAGGTTAGCCGCAAGGTTCTTTCTTTACCTCCCTCTGCCTGTTCAAGTAGCTCGATCACGCCCACATGACTGCCAAGATTCAGGTTAACAATTATGGCTTCATCCATACTGATAACCGTCCCTGAGAGCCCCAACTCTTCCATGTATGCTCTGCCGGTCGGCCTCAATAGCGGTTCCTCATCACTTGAGGTTGTACAATCGACATAGGTAATTTTCCTTTCACTGGACAGTCGGCCCTGACCCGAGGCTATTGTGACCGGTGCCAGTGCCTTTACGAAGCGCTGATGCAGGGCAAAAATCAGCTCATGGACACTCCGGACCTGATCAGCCTGCTTGGGGTTAAGTGCCTGAAGGCAAGATTGCAGCTGCTGGCAGGCGGCCAGCCAGTGACGAAAAGCGCCCTTGGATTTCTGGTCTTCTTCACCGGCTTGCGAGGGGAGAATGATACTCTCCAAACCATATCGGATGGTCTTTTTCAGAGCCTCGAAGCGGTTGACCAGTTGCGGTAACTCTTCCCGCCATGACTTGAGCGGAGATAAATCACTGTTACCCGCCAGCCCCAGGAATGCCCGGTACCCAGCCAACAGTGACTGAGTCCCAAGCACCAGCCGATTGACGCTCTCCCTGGTCTCAGCCAGTAGCTTTGATCGTTGTGGCGACATGCTCAGTTTTATCGGGTTTGTCAGACAATCCAGTCCGCTGCCGGAGGCAAAAAATACCAACAGTCGGGCGTTTTGTTCCGTGAGCCATTTAAATCCGCTGGCAACCTCAAGGAATGTGCCTTCAGGGGGAGACAAATCCTCCCGTGACGGGATGGCCTTTGCCAGGGGTGCATCAGCAACAGCAGAGGCCAGGCTTCTGCGACTGGCCAGTTTTCCGGTAAGATCACCAACAACAATAAAGGCTCCGGGCTCACCGTTAAAGCGGGCGCAGGCCAGCGTCGCCTGCTGGCCATTCTGAGGGGCCAATGCCGCAAACTCTTCAGCGCACCGCATTAAGGTTATTTTTTCCTGTTTCATGAGGATCGCTACATGATCATTGAATCCCGCTTTTGCAAAGACAAAACCCCCTGCTTGCTTAAGGAACTCTGGCTCAAGCATCCACTCTTCAGCGTGGTCGGCCACGACAATGGCTCCCTTTGGCATAGAGTCAGCCGCTTGTTCCCGGGCCAGCCAAAGTGTTCCGGTGCAATAGCCTTCGCTGATGCCCTCACCAATGGTCAGAGTCTCTTTGGGTATGAGCATGGCAAAATCCATGCTGCCAGAGAGTCGGGTAACAGGGCGCACCTGTAACAGCAACAGGCAACCCCGGCGATCAATGGCAAACTCCACATCCACAGGACAGAGCAACAGGTCTTCCAGCTTTGTCACCGCCTCTATGAGTTCTGAAACCGTTTCATCAGTGAGTTTCTGTCCACCGTCGTCTGATTGAGCATCAACATTATCAATTGATATTTCCGAGTAGCCGTTGTTCTTTTTGTGCAGAACGAAATGACTTGAGATCGTCCCGACAAAGTATTGATAGCTGTCAGCTTCTTCTTTACGATCCTCGCGATAAATATCAATACGGTGGGGCCTGTTGCCGGACTGCCCTGCTACCACACCTTTGGGTTGACCGTATGTGTACTCAACCCTGACGGTATCATCCTGAAAAGATTGAAAGCTCATGACAACCCCGCCGTATTTGCAGTCAATACACTGCTGGATGATCAGTGCCATCGGTTTTGGTATGCCTTTGGGACAGACTTCAGGCCGATAAGCTGAAGCCATGACCTTAAGGCAGGTACTTAAAACATCCTCTTCTTCCTGAATTAAAGAAAGGTATTTGCCCGCCTGGGCATCGCCGTAGTTATCTTCATTAATGCCAGAGCTGCGCACAATCACGGGCTGTGATTTAGAAAGCTCTTCCAGCTGGCGGCGCAAAGCCCTGATTTGCCGGGCCGCGTCGGAATCTTTAACCTGCTGGTAATAGTCATCACTGGCAATAAATTGCGCCAGACCCACCAGCCATTCATCCCTTCTGGTTTGCTCTGAAGGCAGCAAGGCATTGATAGACTCCCGGATGCTTTTGACACTGGTTTCAGTCTGGGGTTCACAAACAAACTCAGGTAAATAACGGTCTAAAAGATGGGTATCCAAAGGGTGTTGTTCAAGCCCATTCATGATCTGGGCAGTAACACATTCAAAGGGCGGAACAGACAGACCGGCTTTTTTCATGCGCCGCAAAAACATTCCCTTGCCCCCAAATTGTTCCCGGTTGCCGGAAAAACAGTCAGCAGCCTGATCTGAATCAGGTGGACGGCAGGTGCGCTCGGTCAGTGACTTTGGATCGGGAACGACAGTGGTATCATGACCAGCCAAATAGCCTTCGGATGAACCATCAGCCCCTATGGATGGAATCGCAGTCCCGGCATTCTGATCCAGATTCGTTGTCAGGCTGTAAAGGTCTGATTTATCAACTAGAGCAGCAGGTAACATCAAGAAATCCCTCTCATATTAATATCCATCCCAGAGTTATTGGTTAGCATTGACATCCTCCCCGCCCTAAAGAGGGTGTCGCAAAACTCTGGTTCACATCTTCAGAGGGTGTCGCAAAACTCTCTCCAGCGTGGGAACGATTTGACTCCCGTCATTCCCGGCTTCATTCTCGTCATTCCCGGCTTCATTCTCGTCATTCCCGGCTTCATTCTCGTCATTCCCGCGAAAGCGGGAATCCACACTGACTGACCACCAGAACCATACTGCCCGGTGCCCCCCTGGCCTTGTCATCCCCGAGAAGGCAGAGATCCACCGTTGGCGCTGGATTCCCGCCTTCGCGGGAATGACGACCTAAGAGCATGGGAACGAGCTGTTGGAGTTTTGCGACACCCTCTAAAGGACGGGGATTCCTACGGCTAGACGGTCATGCTCGACCGCAGTGTATACCTTACCCTATAGCGGCATACACCTTATTCGACAATCTGCTCTACCTTTCGGATTGTCTAGGCGACCCCGTTAACAAACACGGGCAGAAAGCGGAAGGTATTTTACTTTTCCTGTCAGGTAGCGTAATCGCTAAAAACACCTGACGGATAGTAAAGTAGCACAAGGGGCTTGCTCTGCAAGCCGAGCTTTCATCCCCGTCATCAAAGTACGGGGTTTTATGCTCATTCGATAACTGCCTTTCACCACAGCGACTGATATTTACCTAAGTAACCGTCTGAGAACCTCAACCACCCTGGCTTGATTGCCACTATGGTGTCGGGAGTTGAAGATAGCCGAATATATTGATGCCCGTATCACAAATGACTCTGATGTTCGTAATGTCACTATTGGACAAGCTGTAGTTGCAATGATCATCAATGGCTTGGGCTCTACGGGGCAAACTCTGTACATAGCAGTAATTCATTGTTTACCGGCACTGAGTAGCGACATTCTGCCTATGCAGAAAGACGGACACTTTGCTCGTTTCGCTCAACAATAGAATGAACTTTCTTTTCAAAACCGACTCTAACCGACGAGATTATTGTTCGACATCCTTAACTATCGGGAATAAATATTTACTCCCAGGGAACCAGACATGAATGGAATAGACACTAACTTCAGTAGTGAAAGTCACAACTCATCATCACCCGGGCAAGTGGAATCGGCAACTTCAACGGGCACCATTGCAGGCAGGAGTGTCACTGTATCAATCAGGGAAACAAAGGATAAACTCTCACTGCTGGACTTATCCTCATTATCCATAATTTTTCGCTGTCTGGAACTTCGGGATATCTGCCGTTTAAAACAGGTATGTACCCTCCTGCGCGATGCAATCAAAGAGGATAATGCTGAGGCAAAAGCCTGGTATCGCCGTTTTCCTTCCTCGCACCAGAATCAGCTGAGGATAGCCATCAATACAAAAAACAAGGATCAACTTCGTGATTGGTTTGAATCGTTCACGAATGATCAGGCGTTAGTGAAGTCACTCACAGATCGCGACCCGGAGGGGGCTTATGTGCCTGCTCTGTTTTTTTTCACCAAAGCCAGGCTGATGGCTGAATGTAAAACATTTAAATTAGTCACAACGTCAACCATTCACGAACATAAATTCCTGATCTCAGCCAGCCTCAGTGTCGATGGCTGCCACTTGGTCACCGTCTGTCAAGATCACTCAGCAAAAATCTACTTTCATAAGGATGTTGGATTATGGGAACTAAAACTCGTCATTCGCCATGCCCATTGGGTCTTTTCAGCCACCTTCAGCCCCAATAGTCTGCATCTGGTGACTACCAGTTATGATGGCAAGGCCTTAATTCACAGCCACAAGGCCGATGGGTCCTGGGAACTGGCAGGCATCATTGCTCATACTGATGGTGTCGTCTCAGCCAGCTTCAGCGCTGATAGCCGCCATCTGGTGACTGCCAGTAAAGATAAAACGGCAAAAGTCTATGGCCTCAGGGACGATGGATCATGGGGAAGCGAAGCTACTATCTTGCAGAAAAGTCCGATCAAATTTGCCAGCTTCAGCTCCGATGGCCAGCATCTGGTGACCGCCTGTAAAGATAAAACGGCAAAAATCCTTAGTCAGCAGGCCGATGAATCATGGTTAGAAAAAGTCAGCATCGACCATCATGGCAGCGTCCAATCAGCCACCTTCAGCCCCAATAGCCACCATCTAGTCACTACCAGTAAAGATGGCAAGGCTGTAATCTACGGTCATAAGGCCGATGGATCATGGCAACCAGAAGACACCATTCACCATACTGACTGTGTCTGCGATGCCAACTTTAGCCCCGATAGCCGTTATCTGGTAACTGCCAGTAGTGATAACACGATAAAAATCTGTGCCCGGAAAACCGATGGATCATGGGAGCCTGTCGCCAACATCAGCCATGAAGACGAAGTCTTCTCAGCCACTTTCAGCCCTGATGGCCGTCATGTGATGACTGGCAGTAGTGACGAAACAGCGAAAATAATTGGTCAGGAGGCCGATGGTACATGGTTAGAAAAAGCCAGCATTTCCCACCATAACAGCATTAACCCTCATGGTTGCTGCGTCACCTCAGCAGCCTTCAGTGCCGATGGCAGCCATGTAATCACCGCCGGTTCCGACGGCGCAGTCAAAATCACTGAACTACGGAGCAGTAATTCATTGTTTACCATCACTGAGTAACGACATTCTGCCTATGCAGAAAGACGGACACTTTGCTCGTTTCGCTTAACAATAGGATGAACTTTCTTTTCAAAGCCGACTCTAACCAACGAGATTATTGTTCGACATCCTTAACTATCGAGAATAAATATTTACTCTCGGGGAACCAGGCATGAATGGAATAGATACTGACTTCAGTAGTGAAAGTCACACCTCACCACCACCCGGGCAAGAGGAATCGGCAATAACAACGGGCACCATTGCAGGCAGGAGTGTCACTGTAGCAATCAGGGAAAAAAAGGATAAACCCTCACTGCTGGACTTATCCTCATTACCCATGATTTTTCGCTGTCTGGAACTTCGGGATATCTGCCGTTTAAAACAGGTATGTACCCTCCTTCGCGATGCAATCAAAGAGGATAATGCTGAGGCAAAAGCCTGGTATCGCCGTTTTCCTTCCTCGCACCAGAGTCAGCTGAGGATAGCCATCAATACAAAAAATAAGGATCAACTTCGTGATTGGTTTGAATCGTTCACGAATGATCAGGCGTTGGTGAAGTCACTCACAGATCGCAACCCGGAGGGGGCTTATGTGCCTGCTCTGTTTTTTTTCACCAAAGCCAGGCTGATGGCTGAATGTAAAACATTTAAATTAGTCACAACATCGACCATTCACGAACATAAAGCACTGATCTCAGCCAGCCTCAGTGTCGATGGCTGCCACTTGGTCACCGCCTGTCAAGATCACACAGCAAAAATCTACTTTCATAAGGATGCTGGATTGTGGGAACTAAAACTCGTCGTTCGCCATGCCCATTGGGTCAATTCAGCCACCTTCAGCCCCGATAGTCAGCATCTGGTGACTACCAGTTATGATGGCACGGCCTTAATTCACAGCCACAAGGCCGATGGGTCCTGGGAACTGGCGGGCATCATTGCTCATACTGATGATGTCGTCTCAGCCAGCTTCAGCGCTGATAGCCGCCATCTGGTGACTGCCAGCAAAGATAAAACGGCAAAAGTCTATGGCTTCAGGGACGATGGATCATGGGAAAGCGAAGCTACTATCTTGCAGAAAAGTAAGATCAAATTTGCCAGCTTCAGCTCCGATGGCCAGCACCTGGTGACCGCCTGTAAAGATAAAACGGCAAAAATCCTTAGTCAGCAGGCCGATGAATCATGGTTAGAAAAAGTCAGCATCGACCATCATGGCAGCGTCCAATCAGCCACCTTCAGCCCCAATAGCCACCATCTAGTCACTACCAGTAAAGATGGCAAGGCTGTAATCTACGGTCATAAGGCCGATGGATCATGGCAACCAGAAGACACCATTCACCATACTGACCGTGTCTGCGATGCCAACTTTAGCCCCGATAGCCGTTATCTGGTAACTGCCAGTAGTGATAACACGATAAAAATCTGTGCCCGGAAAACCGATGGATCATGGAAACCTGTCGCCAACATCAGCCATGAAGACGCAGTCTTACTAGCCACTTTCAGCCCTGATGGCCGTCATGTGGTGACTGGCAGTGACGACGTAACAGCGAAAATAATTGGTCAGGAGGCCGATGGAACATGGTTAGAAAAAGCCAGCATTTCCGACAATAACAGCATTGACCCTGATGATGGCTGGATCACCTCAGCAGCCTTCAGCGCCGATGGCAGCCATGTGATCACCGCCGGTTCCGACGGCGCAGTCAAAATCACTGAACTACGGAGCAGTAATTCATTGTTTACTGTCACTGAGTAACGACATTCTGCCTGTGCAGAAAGACGTACACTTTGCTCGTTTCGCTTAACAATAGGATGAACTTTCTTTTCAAAGCCGACTCTAACCAACGAGATTATTGTTCGACATCCTTAACTATCGGGAATAAATATTTACTCTCAGGGAACCAGGCATGAATGGAATAGATACTGACTTCAGTAGTGAAAGTCACACCTCACCACCACCCGGGCAAGAGGAATCGGCAACAACAACGGGCACCATTGCAGGCAGGAGTGTCACTGTAGCAATCAGGGAAAAAAAGGATAAACCCTCACTGCTGGACTTATCCTCATTACCCATAATTTTTCGCTGTCTGGAACTTCGGGATATCTGCCGTTTAAAACAGGTATGTACCCTCCTGCGCGATGCAATCAAAGAGGATAATGCTGAGGCAAAAGCCTGGTATCGCCGTTTTCCTTCCTCGCATCAGAATCAGCTGAGGATAGCCATCAATACAAAAAACAAGGATCAACTTCGTGATTGGTTTGAATCCTTCACGAATGATCAGGCGTTGGTGAAGTCACTCACAGATCGCAACCCGGAGGGGGCTTATGTGCCTGCTCTGTTTTTTTTCACCAAAGCCAGGCTGATGGCTGAATGCAAAACATTTAACTTAGTGACTAGATCAACCATCAAACTAAATAGCCGCATCGACTCGGCCAGTCTCAGTGTCGATGGCTGCCACCTGGTCATTACCCGTTACGATAACGACACAGCACAAATCTACGTTCACAAGGGTGCTGGCTTATGGGAAGTAAAAGACATCATTCACCATGCCGATTGGCTCAGATCAGCCACCTTCAGCCCCGATGGTCAGCATATGGTAACTGCCAGTACCGATGGCACGGCTGTAATCTGTGGCCATCAGGCCGATGGGTCCTGGGAAAGAGTAGGCTGCATTACCCATACTGCCCGTGTCAGCTCAGCCAGTTTCAGCACCGATGGTCGCCGTGTGGTAACCGCCAGTAGAGATAAAACGGCAAAAATCTATGGCCTCAGGGACGATGGATCATGGAAAAGTGAAGCCACTATCCAACAGGACAGTCCGATCAAAAGAGCCAGCTTCAGCTCCGATGGCCGCCATCTGGTTATAGCCAATAAGCATCGTACGGCAACAATCCTCAGCCAGCAGGCCGGTGAATCATGGTTAGAAAATACCAGCTTTGAACATGATAACAGCATCAAATCAGCGACCTTCAGCCCCGATGATCACTATATGGTGACCGCCAGTACCGATTACACGGTTGTAATCTTCGGTCATAAGGCCGATGGATCATGGGAACAAGAAGACACCATTCACCATAATTTCTGGGTCTACAAAGCCAACTTCAGCCCCGATAGCCGCTATCTGGTGACTGCCTGTGAGGATCGCAGGGCAAGAATCTATAGCCAGAAAGCCGGTGGGTCGTGGCAACAAGAAGCCAGCATTTTCCATGAAGGCGGAGTCATATCAGCCACTTTCAGCCCTGATGGCTGCCATGTGGTGACTGCCAGCAAAGACGGAACAGCGACAATAATTGGTCAGGAGACCGATGGGTCATGGTTAGAAAAAGCCCGCATTTCACACAAAAACGGCATTTTTTCTAATGATTGCGGTTTAAAATCAGCCGCCTTCAGCGCCGATGGTCGCTATGTGGTAACCGTCTCCAGGGACCGATCGGTGAAAATCACTGAACTACGGAGTAATCATTAATGGCTCTCTAGGAGCCTCCTAGTGCATCAATAAATTACTTTCTTTTGACAGTACTGTTTTTATAAAGTTCACTCTTCAGCCTTAAGTTTGCCACGATACCTTGTCGAGACGATTGATGTCGGTGGCTGGAAAAAACTCCACCCAAACATGCCAAAACATGCCGGGCCGCAGGGCTTCAATCCGCATCAATCGGCCACGATCCGATCGGCCATTGAAGTCGATACGGGTGACAGACTGACCGCTGTCGTTGTACCAGGCCCCAAGACTTTCCAGTTTAGAATCGTATGCAATGACTACCGCTCGACCGCCAATCGTCACGTTGATGACATTATCCTGCTCAAACACAAAGTCCTCTGTATAGGCCACTGCATCACCATTTAGCGCGATACCCCATATATACGTCTTGTTAGGGAGCCGATCATCATAATGGGTCATATTATCGATAACAGGCGTGTTCTCACGAGCATGCCGACCGAGCAAGACAGCAAAGATCGAGTCGATACCGGCATCCAGCAAACGCAGAAACGGATTAGACACCGGCTTGTTCAGAAACACACGCCCATTTGGATAGGCCTTTTCAAAGGCGCGAAAACTCATGCGAAACGTTGGCCAAAGCGGCATGCCCTGGCGCTCGCAGGTCGAATGTCTGTCGGGCCGTCCATGACTGTTTGCAGACAAGTCGCAAACGCGCTGACCGAAAATATGCTGAATCGGCTCACGGGTTTGTTTGTCACGCATCACCAGGTTATTACCATGCTGTGCCAGCACGTCTAAATCGATAGGACGGCCATCCATTTCGGCCTTGAAGCCCAAACCCAGATTTGCCAGTGCGCAATAAGTCATGATCAAGCGCTTCTCGCCACCAAGACCTCTGGCACTGCTGGCCAGGTGCGGCCGACTCAAGTCGTAATCACTATGCGCAGCCGCTTCGCCATTGTTCTCGATCACCAGCATACTGGTGGAGGGATTGATAAAGTTGCGAGCCTTGTCGATGGAGTAATAGCTTGCAGTGCCTTGCTGATTGCGCAGGCCTATGTGAATCCAGACATAGGGAAAGCCATAGAACAATGTCACCAGTGCTGCCGCTGACCAGAAGGTCCAGCCGCTGCCGGCATCATACGTCAGATGACACAGGGCCATCAGCAACGCCAGACCAAGGCCGATCGCCATGAGGCGACGCTCCTGGCGAATCGCACGAAGGATGTTTTCTCGCTTAACCCTGATGAACGACTGACTGATATCACCCAGATCCCGAAACAGAATCGCACCAATAACCAAAGTGCCTGCCAGACTGAGCCAGAAGACCCACTGCCATAACATGATCCGAACCTCCGAGAGAACATGGTTGCCGCCGAAGAATTGACCGGATGTATAACAACCCCTGATGCTTTGCTTGTGCATTCTAGCGCATTATCGAACAGCAGATGCCGGAATTGCGGACAATAACCGACAGTGTCCTGGAGAGTTCGTCCCGCTGACAGCGCAAAGTGCTGACTTGCACTCTCAGTACTGAAGCACATTCTTAAAGTCGTATCGGACTTAAAGTCGTCTGGGAGACATATTCAACAACATCCGGGTTCCTGAAGATTGCTGACCTGATAAAATCCTTATCGTATCTAAGTTCATCAGCAGCATAGTCGAAAACATGATGATCACGTTCAATCAAGTTCAGCAAATACTCGCGATCACTCAGTACCTTTGTACTGGCACATCGTAAGTAAACAATATCATTATCGATAACTATTTTTATAATGTCTTTATCACTTCGGATTCTTTCACTTGCATATCTCAGCGCGGTTGGATAACTGGCGATAGCGGCCTTTACAATATTTTCATCATCCCGTATTTCCGGGCTGACATATTGCAGCCAATTGCCGTGCTTTTTGATTGCGGTCATGACAACCTCTTTATCATTCTTCATTTTTTCACCAGCAAACTCAAGGTTTTCTTGACGCTCTGCAATGATTGGTAATACCAGGTCTTTATCATTCCTGACCCGTTGACTGCCATATTGCAGTCCGTGCATCAGCAAGGTTTTTTTGAAAATTTCTTTATCATCAGAAAGCCACAGATCCGGAGGGATTTCAAAACTTGGCCTGTAACTGTAGGATGATGGTTTTATAACATAGTATTTATCTCTCAAATCGGGGTAAACATCCTCAACCAATGGAGCCGTTCTTTTGGTATCCAAGAATAACAAATGATGTAAAAATTCCCTGCGGGTTTCTTCAGTGATCTCATTGCTTATTAATATTTGCCGATAGTCGTCCTCCGATTTATCACGACACGATTTATCACGACACGATTTATCACGACACGATTTATCACGACACTCTGCAAACCGTTGGGCATAATTAATAAATTGCTGGTAGTGTTCGGGTAATAACAGCAAATAATCAGGACTGCAGGTGAAATGCTGCTCATAATACATTGCGAAAAGGCAATATTGAAAGGCGAACCTGTCAGCTTCTGCCGCAATATCGCCAGTCAGGCGTTGTGCAAGCAAGCTAAAGCTCCACTGATCTCCTTCAAAAACCTTAATGTACTGCATTTTACAATCCACATTACGCATATCACGTAACACAATGATCAGTTTTTCAAAGGCATCCTGCATGTTTTTAGTTGATTTCATTCGCGTGCATTCGACGGTAATGCCTCCGGCTACTGCATTGCAATTCAGCTTCATGCTATCAGCATTTTCATCCAGTTGGAGCACTTTCAATAACTGCACCAGAAGCCACATACGCTTTAACTTGGCGGTTTTACCAACACCATCATCTTTATAAAACTGGTCAGAGAATTTCAGCCGTAAGGTTCGTTCTTTGCCTCCCTCTGCGTATTCAAGCAGATCAATAAGGCACACATGACTTCCAAGCTTCAGGTTAACAATCAAGACATCATCCATAATGACCACAGTCCCATAACAATTAAGCTTTTCGATTAATGGCTTCGAGGACGGCCTCGATAGCGGCGCCTTTTCTCCCGGGTTGCGCTGAGTTGTGTAATCAAGGTAGGTAATTTTCTTTTCTTTTGATAGCTCGCCCTGACCGGAATGCTGACTGATCGGTGCCAGTGCATTTACGAAGCGCCGGTGCAAGGCAAAAATCAGCTCATGAACACTCCGGACCTCGGTTGCTCAATGTCAGTATTTCATCCCGCAATGACCGAACCTCGAAAGTTTCCGAATAGCCGTTATTGTTTTTGTGCAGGACAAAGTAACTTGACATCTTGCCGGGAAAGTATTGAAAGTTTTCAGCGCCTTCCCTGCGACAAATATCGATACGGTGGGGCGTGTTACCGGACTGTCCTGCTACTGCTGCTACTGCTGCTACTGCGCCTCTGGGCTGACCCAGTGTGTACTCAATCCTGACGGTATCATCCTGAAAGGATTGAAAGCTCATAACGACTCCACCATATCGACAATCAATACACTGTTGGATGATCAGCGCCATGGGTTGCGGTATGCCTTGGGGACAGACTTCAGGCCGGTAACCTGAGGCCATGACCTTAAGACAGGTTCTGAAAACATCGCCTCCTGCCTGAATGACAGAGAGGTATTTGCCTGCCTGGGCATCGCCGTAGTTATCTTCGTTGATACCGGAACTGCGGATAATCACGGGCTGTGATCCAGAGAGTCTGTCCACCTGACGGTGCAGCCCCCGGATTTTTCGGGCCGCTTCAGAATCTTTAACCTGTTCGTAATAGTCATCACTGGCAATCAATTTCGCCAGACCCGCCAGCCAGTCATCCCTTCTGTTTTAGACAGACTGGCTTCTTTCATGCGCTGCAAAAACATCCCCTTGCCCCCAAATTGTTCCCGGTTGCCGGAAAAACAATCAGCAGCCTGATCTGAAGCAGGTGAACCGCAGTTGCCCTCGGTTAGTGACTTTGGATCGGGAACGACAGTGGTATTATGACCAGCCAAATACCCTTTGGGTGAACCATTAACCCCAATGGATGGACTGGCAGTCACGGCATCCTGATCCGGATTCGTTGTCCGGCTATAAAGATCTGATATATCAACTAAAGCAGCAGTTATCACCAAGAAATCCCTCTCATGTTATTATCCATCCCATTACTAGGAGCCTGACCGAGAATAGCGCCCGTAGCGAGGACGGCAGAAAATTGAGGATGAAAATTCGGTTTTGTGAGGAGAATAGCGAGCTATTTGACGAACAAAAGCGGATTTTCAGACCAATTTGCTGCCGCCGCACGACTGCATGGATGCAGGAGCTAGAGCAACGCAGGAGCAGTTGCCGCGTAGGGCAGTCTATTCTCGGTCAGGCTCCTAGTGCATCAATTAATTAGTTTCTTTTGACAGCAGAATTTTTACAAAGTTCCCTCATCAGCCTGAAGTACGCAATAAGAAAAACAACAACAGGGTTTGCACCGGATGACATTGTCTGAATAGATCAAACCTTATTCGCAGATTATTCGAAGTATTCAGAAACCTCGGGGTTTCTTTTTATTGTGGCCTCGATAAAATCATCATTATCTTTAAGGCTGGATTCAAGCAATAACGATACAGATGACTCAGATTATCAGAGTGAAAACATGAGTGATCGTGTATTTTTTGGTCTAGAGCAATCAAAATGAACATCAGGTGTCAGAATCCTCAAAAAAAACAGTCATATAAACTGTGTGTGCTACTCTCAATCATTCACCGAAAATTGATATTAGTAAAAAACAGGTAATTAACGATGAAAATAGACATAAGATTAATCATTTTACTCTGTCTCTGCTTGCTATCATCTTATTCAAATTCAAATGACCTGCACTTTACATGGAAACTGGAGCGTTTAGGTCAATTAGTACTTGATGGTACAGCCACATCATCCGCTAATTTCAGTCACAATGGGAGAACAATAAATAGCTATTTGAATAACCCCACTAGCTTTTTTAGTTATATTTCCGGGGATCGTTTTGTCAATTATGACCTGACCTCTTCCGCTAATATAGAGCTTAATCAACATAACACGGCCAATCGTGTGCCAGCTTTTTTTAGTAGCTTATTAGGAAATGGCCAACATAACCTTCAGCATCGCTTACACACTCGTTACACACTAAGAAGTGAAACGAAAACAACAGCACGTAAATTTGCCCATATATTAAGCTTTTTTGCTATGCCTTTTATCTGGACTAGCAGGATGCTTTTTCAAAACTTACTAAATAGCGAAGAAAAGGTGAACGCGCTTGAAGCAGCAACGCCAACCACTTTACCAGAACATGTAAGTATCGATAGTCGCTCTATATCTGTATCTCGATCTCCTACAGATGAGACCGATAATGCTCAAACGCTTTTATCGTCAAGCACAAAAGCTATAGACGATAATAACCTTATATTTGACCTTTTCCTGAATAATCCAGAAACACGACAATGGATAATAGAGCATCTACTAAACTCTACGTCCTACGGTACGTTTAATTTGATAATACCTGAGTTATTCAATACAGTCAGACCTGCCAATATTATTGTGCATGAGAAAACCAGTGAAGATGATAGTGCAAACCTGCAACCATCAAATTTTTTATCATTATACTTTCAAAAAGGAACTGTCGTTCAATACCACCTTAGGAAATCACCCAACAATAACATTCAGATATTAGCGATTTCAGTTAACTCCAATTTTTATACCCTGACATTCTCCATCGATAATTATGATGCTGCAGCCAGAGCTAACCAACCCCCCGCACATTTTGCGGAATTCCCGGAAAACTGTAACTGTGGAGGAGCATGCAACTGTGCTACCTCAAGAAATAATGATACTCAGTTCAGCTTTGAAGCCATGAGAGCGACGATGCTCTGTTGGCAGATACTGAACGACAAAGATGGCAGGTTCAGTAAGAAGTTGTTTCGCGGCTTTTCACAAGACTTGCAGGACCGGGAAGCCAGGGACGATTTCAATATGGCGCTTTATCACTCTTTCTCGTCCATGCGTAATGACATAAGATCGCTCACACAAGATGATGTGAAAGAGATCCTGAAATGGCCGAAAAGGAAAGACAAGGATGACGAGCCCAATACCGAGCTGTAATGAACACCAGGTTAAGCTACTTCCACCAGTTCACATTTCTCAGGTGTCGTAGTTTTACCGCTGATCAGGAGGAAGTCCTGTTCACGGGTCGGGAAATTTATGCGCCACAAGTAAAAAAGGCTAAATTAGCCTTACCTGTTGTTTGAACTATGATGCAGCAGCCTCCTACTTTCAGGTATGCAATTATGCAATATGATCTCATCAAGGCATTTCTTGATGCCATTTCGACATTGACCAGCCATCAGATGAATATTCTCATCAAAGCCCTTTCTCCAGAGGTTGAGAACAAAACGCATAAGCCGAACCTGAGTAGTTGTTGAAGTTTTGCAACACCCTCTAAAAGTACAGGGTTTTACGCTCTTTCCGGTGAAAAATTGACGGCTTACTCAGAACCCGTAGCTGACTCTGGCAATAAAACCATAGGCCTTGAAGCTGTCCATCCAGTCATAGTGATAGCTGATAGTAAAGGCCAGGTTGCTGTGGCTCTCCATATTAATCACTGCATCGAACTGGTAACGGCTTTGTTCACGTTTGGCCCCGCTCATCAGAAAAGCATTGCCACCCTGGGCAAATTGCGCGGTCATGCTCACCGGGTCATCCTTGAAATCGTGGAAGGCCATCAGGCTGACTTCAGGTTTGACGGTCATACTGGCTGTGGTGATATCGCCCGACAGTTTCAGACCAGCGCCCAGTTCCAGTATCTCGTAAGTGTCGCTTTTGACTCTTGCAAACCGCAGGATATCTGACCAATCGTTAACGCTTGTCTCCCGGTAGTCGTCTGGCTTGATGCTGGCATAGTTGAAGGCCAGTTGTGGCAACCAGTGCCATTCTCCTGACTGACCCAATGGCATTTTATAGCCAGTCAGAAGACCAACATCCCACGAATTGAGATCATGTTTGGCCTTGATCTCATTGCCGACAACGTTACGTTTACCATCATTATTACTCCAGCTGTAACCTATACGGCCATCGACAAACACGGAGCCCTGCGCAAAGCTCGAATAGACGCTGAAGGTATGCCCTTCGGTATCAATCCTGCTGCTTGAGCCATCGGTCCCGTTAACATCACCCTTTGAGTAGGTATAGGCGACACCTAACGTCATGCGTTCATTCAGATCAGAGTCAACACCCATTGTGAAGCCGTGGGTTTTGGCTTCATAGCCGTTGTACCCGTCCTTTTTATCCTGCCTGGCATCCGTGTTGGCATACTGCATCCAGACATTACCGGAGGCAACCATATCACCCGCAGCAATACCGTTGCGAAGGCCAGTCTGTCGGGCGCCAACTGCAGTACGGGCCTGTCTGATCGAAGCGTTGGCAGAACTTATGGACGCACCGGACAGGTCCGGAGTCATCTGGTTGACAATTTTGGCGACTTCGGCAGTGTTGTTATTGATCATCTTGACCTGACTCAGGATCCAGTTATTCAATGGTTCACTGTCGTTTGATTGACGGGTAGTCAGTGCTATTTCAATCGCTTTCAAGGCTGAATCGTTGGCACCGCCGGATCTGGCAAGATCCGCAACAAATGTCGCTACATGGTAGCTGACAAGGAACAGCTGTCTGGCCGTCAGGCGAAGGTAGTAAAGGGTGTGAGGAGTGAATGAAGTCGTTACCAGGGAGGGCATTGTTTTAATGTCGCAGTCGCTTGATTGCATCAAAAGATATTCGGTGCTCTCACCGATATCCGGTTGATTATTCAGTAAAACACCGGCTTCAGGGCCGACTTCAATTCTGCTGGCTTTGATGTAAGGTGCTTTCAGGTCACGCAGTTCATCCAGAGTCACTACCAGTGTGCCCTCTTGCTTATAAAGACCTGCCACTTCCAAGGCACTGTCACGTCTGGACGACAGAGCTGCAGAAGGTGCCTTCGGGTATAAAGTACCGCCTTTGTTAATATGGACAGTTGTCTTGGCCAAGGCGGTTGAGGTATCAGATTCAGCTTCTGAAACAGATTGTAAAAATTTGACGGGAGTGACAGACAATTTCAGGTTTGAGGTCAGGGTCAGTTTGCCTGAAATGCTCACTGTTCCCATAGTCTCAATCAGCTGACCGCCGAATTGAGCCTCCGGACCACTGAAGGTCAGGGAGTCCAGCCCGATAATGTCGCCCTCTACGGTACTGTTCTGAACATCCAGACTGTCACCTTTACCCGGTAGGCTCCGGATGCTGCCAATGGTGCCAGCCTTAAGGACAATGTTGATGGGTGGGCGGTGACCGGTGTCATCAAACTTCATCTCCTTTATTGTGCCACGGGTGTTTAATGGTACTTTCTTGAAAAGTACCGCTGACTTAGTGAATTTAAGAGGTAATGTTAAAGCACCGCCAGCAGGGCCTGCGTCTCTGGTCGTTATCAGTCTGGCTGTACCGTCTTCAGTCACCGTGATGCTTAATGGGTTCTGTATTGCAATGGTTTCCCATTGTTTGCCTGTGATCGAGACATCATCTATGCCACTGACCGATCCAGTGATCTTGCCACCGCTGAGAAACAGACTATCGCCGTGGCCTTGTTGACCTTTAATGTTTTCGGTGATGCCATCGAGATGGTTCAGAAAGAGTTTCGGACGTGCGGAGTCTGGCCCTGAGAGATCGATTTCATGGATTTCACCGCCTTCATTATTGATAGCAAAGGCTGACCGATTAAATAAAGACTTTTTAAAGCCTAATACCAGACGATCAGTTCCTTTTTCAACCTTTGGGTCATCCGTGATTCTGTTAACGACAGCGCCTTTAACAAGGTTCACAAGGTCAAGATTATCCATTCTCAAATAGCCCCATGTATCTCCCTGCACGATCAGGTTGTCAAAGCCGCTCTGTTCCCTGATAGTGCCTGCGACCATTACAAGAGTGTCGTTCATTCCAGGGCGTGCTTTTACAAGGTCAGCAGCTCCACCGGATTGGATAAATTGCAGTGAAGGGCGGTGGGCGTCGCTGGAAAAGTCCAGGCTTGCCAGTGTTCCATGGTTATCCACTTTAAAAAAATCGTTGTTGCTAAAGGTGCCGTTAAATGCCACAGCTAAGGTTTTATTGCCATAGGTGGAACGAGTATTGATGCTGCTGACCCGGGCATCAGGACTTATGGTTATGGAACTGGGGTTGTTGACTTGCCCTGACACCGACCAGGCATCTGCACTGTCCAGCAGGATGTGTCTGGCTCCTTGAAGCTTTCTGATCTGGGCTTCACCTTTCAGCCATAGATCTGCCTGTTTATCGGCATGACTGGTAATAATGACTGGATGATTCTTATCACTGATGATGCTCAGGGTCTCTTCTGGAACTGTTTCCTGATCTTTTTTGTCGTAAACACGGATCTGATGAATGGGGCTTTCCAGAGTCACTTGTCGTGTATTTGTGGCCCAGTCCAGAAAATCCCATTTTTTACCTGTTACCCTGATGGTATGGATGCTATCAACCGCTCTTTTTACTGAGCCGGAGTCCAGTATCAGTTCATCATTTTTATCAGAGCGACCTTTGATTTCTTTAACTATTTCACCGCCTTTCTGAGAGAGCTTTAAAGAAGGGCGCTGAGCATGAGCTGACAAGTCCAGACTCTCCAGTGTTCCATAGTTATCCACTTTAAAGTCGTCGTCGGCATCAATACTTTTAAACACCAGAGCCAGAGATTGAGTCCCGAATCCGGAGTGGGTACTGATATTCTTGACCTGTGCACCCGGTCTTATGGTTATGGAGTCAGGGTTTAGTACTTGCCCCGTCACCGACCAGTCTTTAGCGCTGTCCAGCCAGATACCCCGGGCTCCTTCAAGATCGGTGATCCGGGCCTCACCTTGTAACCATAGATCGGTTTGTTTATCGGCATGACTGGTGATACTGACTGGATTGCTACGGGTGATGATGCCCAGAGTCGCTGCTGGCAACCCTTTTTTCCATTCCTCGTCTGTCTGCTCTCTCTGGTCTGAAACACGGATCCGCTGAATAAGGCTGTGCAGATCCACTTTGTGTGTGCCGGTGGCCCAATTCAGAAAAGTCCATTCCCGACCTGTTACCCTGATGGTATGAATATCATTAACCGCTTCTGTCAACGAACCCTTGTCAAGTATCAGTTCATCATTTTTATCAGAACGACCCTTGATTTCTTTTACTTCACCTCCTTTCAGAGAAAACTGCAATGGAGGGCGGTTAGCGTTACTGGAAAAGTCCAGGCTTCCCAGTGTTCCACTATTATCTACTTTAAAGACATTGTCGTCTTTGTAGGTGCCGTTAAATAACAGGGTTAAGGTTTTATCCGAGTTTCCCCTGTTTAAGTGGGTGGAGTGGGTATTGATACTGCTGACCTGTGCTTCAGGGCTTATGGTGATAGCATTGGAGTTGTAAACTGAGCCATTCACCGACCAGTCTTCAGCACTGTCAAGCAGGATATTTCGGACACCTTTAAGATCGCTGATGTTGGCTTTTCCCCGCAACCATAGATCCGTTTGTTGATCAGCATGACTGGTAATACTGACTGGACTGTTGCTGGTGATCAGGTTCAGAGTGGCGCCTGGCACGACTTCCTGTTGTTTCTTGTCGGAAACCCGGATCTGATGAACAGGGCTTTCCAGGATCACTTGTCGTGTGCCGACGGCCCAGTTCAGAAACGTCCATGCTTTACCCGTCACATTGATGGTACGGATATTATTAACTTCGCCTGTTACTGAGCCGGTGTTCAGTATAAGTTGATCATCCCGATCAGGATGACCCTTGATTACTCCCATCTCACCCCCTTTCAGAGAGAGCTGTAGAGGTGGTCGTTTAGCGCCGTTCGAAAAGTCCAGTCTCTCCAGTGTTCCGCGGTTATCTACTTTAAAAAAGTTATCGTCAGTGTAGGTGCCGTTAAATGTCAGGGATAACGTATTATCGCCGTGACTGGAGCGGGTATTGATGCTGCTGACCTTGGCATAGGGAGTTATGGTTATGGAGTCAGGGTTGGGGACTGATCCTGTCACTGACCAAACGTCAGCACTGTCCAGCAGAATATTCCTGACTCCATGAAGATCGCTGATCTGAGCTTTACCTCGCAACCACAGATCCGATTGTTGATCAGCATGGCTGGTGATACTGATTGGACTGTTGCTGTTGACCAGGCCCAGAGTGCTGCCTGGCAAGGTTCCCTGTTCTTTCTTGTCGGCAATACGAATCTGATGAACAGGGCTTTGCAGATCCACTTTCTGTGTGCCGGTAAGCCAATTCAGAACCGTCCACTCCCTACCTGTTACCCTGACGGTATGGATATTATCAACCGTTCCTTTCACTAAACCCGTCTTCAGTTCAAGTTCATCTTGTTTATCGGAACGACCTTTGATGGCTGCTGTTTGACCTTGTTGCAGAAACCACAGCCTGGGACGCTCAGCGTCACTCGAGAAGTCCAGACTCCCTAATTTCCCCTGATTATCCACTTTAATGAAGTCGTTGTTGGTATAGCTGCGGTTAAATGCCAGACTTAAAGCGCCACGGTCACTGCCACGGCTGGAGTGGGTATTGATGCTGTTGATCTGCGCACCGTCATTTATATTTATGGAATTGGGGTTGTACACTGGCCCTGTCGCTGACCAGGCGTCAGCATTGTCACTTGTTACCGTGATGGTAGAGATATCATTGACCGCTTCTGTTACTGACCCCTTATTCAGTACAAATTTATCATTTAGGTCAGAACGGCCCTTGATGGTTCCTGTTTCCCCCCCTTCCAGAAACAACAATAGAGGTTTTCGGTCGTCTTTTGACGATAGATCAATCGTCTTGATGATGCTCTCAGGCAAGCTATGAACAACCAGATCACGAGCAACCAAAGTTGATTGGCTGAACGACAAATAGAGTGATTTGGATTTGTTCGAGGGACGTTTAGTAGTTATCTCTTCAATCTGACCTCCTGAACCTGCTGTAATGGTGAGCAGGTCAGGCAAAGGTGCAACAGGCGAGACTGACCAGTTCCCGGAATGGTAAACAGCTATATGTTTTAGCTCCGGTAAATGATTAAGCTGAGCGCTACCGAAAAGGTTCAGACTCTCTACCTTCCCTCCCCCTTCAGTATTTATGTCCAGTTTGTTCTGGCTCTCACTTGTAGTAGCAAACCTTAAGGAAGCGTCAGGGGCTTCATGGGAGGATGCTATTGTATCGCTCACAAACAAGCTATTGATTTGACTGGATGTATCAAACCTTGTCGCCTCTGAAATCCAGCCACTCAGGCTCCAGCCTGATCCGGAAATCTTAATGGTGGAAAAGCCGGAAATATTGCCCTTTATGGATAATGTCGTATTTTTACCCGGAACTTCTTCAGGAAGAGCAATATAAAGAGTGTTGTCTTCGCCACCAGCACCCTCGATGTTTCCTGTTATGAATCCTCCGTGCAAATACAGAGGGGATTGACTTGCCTGCTCCATTTTAATGGCAGGCGACCCCTCAATGACGTATCCGGGTTTAATGCTAAGGCCTCTTGGAAAATTACCAGAATAAAGCAATCCGGTGCCAGTACCTCTTACGGTTCCCGCATTCACTAACTGACCATTGCCTGAGATTTTGATGCCAATGGCATTATCTTTGGTAAAAATATCACCACTGTTGTCTACTTTAGCTCGATGTGTGTCTGTGCTCATACCAACACTATCGTCGCCAGAAACGTTGATAGTGGCCCAGTTGGCAGCGGTGGAGGAGTAACCGACCGGGGGAGGGTTACTGGCATCGGCGGTTGCAGCCATACCATAATTGTTTTTGCCATTAACGTTGAGGGTACCTCTATTGCGAACTTCTGCATTACCCTGTTCTACTCCGAAGTCGTGGACATTTTGATTTCTGGCTTTCATTCCATAGGACGGCTGGTCGCTTGAGGACTGGCTAGACAAGTTAAGAGTGCCACTGTTTGTACCCAAACCGTTGATAATGAGAAAGCCCATTGCGGGAGCGCTTAAAATATTAAAGGTTCCATTTATCTCATTAGCGGCCTCAGAAGCTTTGTGCGCAGCCTGAAAGGCTGTGGGTGCAGTTCGTCTCTTTATCCCCTGAATAGTGACTATGCCCTCGTTGCTGATAGTATCCCCATATTTGGTCAGGGCCATGACGACGTCTGCAGCGTAACCCTTCTTCTCCCGTGCACTGCTGAGTATACCTTTGTTAGTGACTCTATTATTCATGCCTACAGCGCTGACGATCATATGAACCCCGGCCTGCACTTTATTGCCACTGGGTAATTCGCTCGTCAGAGAACCTTCGATGTTTAATGTTCCATTCACCATTTTTATGTAATTTATCTCGTCGGGTTTGGATGGATCAGCGGGACCTATGGTAACGGTACTATCTTTTGGGATGGATTCTACCCACTCTACAACTTTGGTTTTATGGGGGGGCCATTCCTTGGGGTCAAAGCGGCTGCCGCCGCTATCATCTCCCAAAACCCACCCGGAAATCACAGAAACAACGGCAAAAGCCAGAATAATCTTCGAGTAAAAAACATGAGGCCTGGGATGACTCATTGATAAACCTTCAAAAGTCATTGGAATATCAGCAGGAGGCGTATTATGGGAAAGAGGCGGCAGACAGTTTGGGAGAAACCGCCGCTGAAAATCTGATTTGGCGTTCGAAAGACGACCGGAGCTTGACCACGCTCATTTTAGGTAATCAAAGGAATGTTTTGAAATACCCATTAATTTTTAAAAAACAGGTTTTTAGCCCGAAAAACGACACAGTTTACGTATTCCGGGGCTGACTTTGATCCCTCATCTGCTGTTTAATAGCCCGGCTTCAAGTCATAATGAAGTGACTTGAGTGAATGTTGCCATGACGACATAGCTGCCATTCTTGGGCTCTTCACTCACATATTGGCGTTCTTTGGGATCTTCAGAGATAGTGAGTATAAAACTTTCTATCATTTCGAATCGCTTGGCTGGCATATTTCAGCCCATGCGTTCGTATGGCATTCTCAATCTTTTCTTTGTGATCCCCAACCGGCAAACCCGGTGGCACATAAAACGCCGGACGCTCACTGAAGGAGGGCCTGACAACATAATATTGACCTTTCAATTGAGGATACATAATGTCAAAAAATGGCATAGCTGCTTCAGGATTTCTGAATAAAAAATGCTGCAACAGTTCCCTGCGGTTGTTATCACTGCGCTCATCACTCATTAAAAGCGCCTGAAGATCGTCCTTTGATTTTATCGCGCACCGGGATAAACGTTG
This sequence comes from Endozoicomonas sp. ALC020, assembly GCF_049275935.1. Lineage (NCBI taxonomy): Bacteria > Pseudomonadati > Pseudomonadota > Gammaproteobacteria > Oceanospirillales > Endozoicomonadaceae > Endozoicomonas > Endozoicomonas sp. ALC020. The sequence continues at coordinate 5,067,099 of NZ_CP184830.1, read as the reverse complement.
AACATCATCAATAAACTGTTGGTATTGCTTGCTTAATAACGGGTAGCAAAGAGTAACTTTGTGTAAATAGGTATAACTGATTGAGAAAAGGCACCGTCGAAAGGCGAATCTATCGGCTTCTGTCGCAATATCGCGATCAAGCCGTTGTTCAAGCAAGTTAAAGTCCCACTGGTCCCCTTCAAAAATGGGTTTATTGTCCAAATTCATATCCACATCTTTAATATCACGTAACACTATGATTAGTTTTTGAAAGGCATTTTGCAGGGTTTCAGGTGATCTTATTCGGGGACATTCGATGATAACTTCACTGGCTACGGCATTGATACTTGTCTTTAAGCCATCGGTATTATTATCGAGTACTATCTCTTTCAGTAACTGCACCATAAACCACACACGCTTTAATTTGCCGACTGCAAAGTCCCATTCTTTACCAAAGGTGTCAGCAAATTTAAGCCGCAAGGTTCGTCCTTTGCCCCCTTCTGCATGTTCAAGCAGCTCAATAACACTCATATGATTGCCAAGCCTCAGGTTAACAATCAAGGCATCGTTCAGACTGACGACAGTGGCTGTAAAATTAAATTGTTCCATGGCTGCTGCTGCGGAAGGCGTCAGTAGCGGCGGCCTTTCACAAGGGGTCGTACAATCAACATAAGTGATATCCTTTCTCTTGGATATACTGCCTTGCCCCGAACCCAGAGTCACGGGAGCCAGCGCCTCGACAAAGCGCTGGTGCAGGGCAAAAATCAGGTCATGGACACTTTGGACCTGTTCCGCCTCCTTTGGGTTGAGTTTTTGCAAACAGGATTCCAGTTCCTTGCAATCTACCAGCCACTGACGAAATATTACCGGGGAAAGCCGCCCTTCTTCAGCGGTTTGTATTGCAGAAATGATACTCTCCAACTTTGATTCGATGGCCCGTTTCAATGCCTGGAATCGTCTGCTCAGTTGCGGGAATTCAACCCGCAACGAGTTGACCAGAGGCGAATCCGTTTTACCAGCCAGCCGCAAGAACGCCTGATACCCCTCCAACATGACTTCAGCCCCACGAATCAGCTGGTTTACGTCGTTCCTGATCTCTGCCAGTCGTTGCGATCGTGCTGGCGACATGCTCAGTTTTATGGGGTTTGCCAGACAACCCAATCGGCCATCGGAGGCAAAAAATGCCAACAAACGGGCATTTTGGTCTGTGAGCCAGTGAAAGCAGCTGGCGACCTGACGGAACTGGCATCTATGAGGGGACAGTTCATCCCTTGAAAGGCTGACTTCCTTCAGGGGCGCATCAGAAAAAGCTGAGGACAGGCTGCTGTGACTGGCCAGTTTTTCAGTAAAGTTACCGGCAACAATAAAGGCTCCGGGCTTACCCATGAAGCGGGCACAGGCCAGCGTCGCCTGTTCACCAACCTGAGCGGCCAACGCCGAATACTGGCCACTGGCCCGCATGAAAGTGACTTTTAGCTGTCTCATGAGGATCGCTACATGATCATTGAATCCGGCATAGGCAAAGACAAAGCCACCTGCCCGCTTCAGGAACCCGGACTCAAGCATCCAGTCTTTAGCCTGTTGAGCCACGACAATGGCGCCCTTTGGCATAGTGTCTGCCTGTCGTTCATTGGCCAGCCAGATTGGCCCTGTGCAATAGCCTTCGCTGATGCTCTCGCCAATGGCAAGACTCTCTTCGGGTATTGGCATGACAAAATCCATACCGCCCGAGAGCTGGGTAACAGGGCGCACCTGCAACAGGAATAAATTACCCTGATGATCGATGGCAAACTCGACATCCACGGGGCAGAGCAACAGGTTTTCCAGCTCTGTCACCGCCTGGCTGAGTTTTGTAACCAAATGATCACTGAGTTTATGCCTGCCGTCGTCTGTTTGTGCGTCAGCATTCTGAATAGCTGTTTCTGAATAACCCTTGTTGTTTTTGTGCAAGACAAAGTGACTTGAGATCGTACCCGGAAAGTATTGAATGCTGTCAGCTCCTTCCACGCGAGAAATGTCAATGCGGTGAGGTGTGTTACCAGACTGCCCTGCCACTGCCCCCCTGGGTTGACCGGGTGTGTACTCAACCCTGATGGTACCATCCTGAAAAGATCGAAAACTCATGGCGACCCCGCCGTATTTACAATCAATGCACTGCTGGATGATCAGCGCCATGGGTTGCGGTATGCCTTCTGGACAGACTTCAGGCCGGTAAGCTGAGGCCATGACCTTCAGGCAGGTACTTAAAACATCGTCTTCTTTCTGGACGACAGAGAGGTATTTGCCCGCCTGGGCATCGCCGTAGTTATCTTCGTTAATACCAGAGCTGCGGATAATAATCGGTTGAGAGGTGGGGCACCCGTCCAGCTGACGACGCAGATCCCTGATTTTTTGCGCCGCTTCAGAGTCTTTAACCTGTTGGTAATAGTCTTCACTGGCAATAAATTCCGCCAGACCTGCCAGCCAGTCATCCTTTTTGCTTTGCTCTGAAGGTGGCAAGGTATTAAGGTATTCCCGGATGTTCGTCAGGCTGGTCAGTGCATCGGGTTCATCAACATTCACAGGGAGATAGCGGACTAACAGCTGTCTATCCAGAGGGTGTTTTTCGAGCATACTTATGACCTGGGCTGTCACACATTCAAAGGGCGGAACAGACAGACCGGCTTTTTCCATGCGCATCAAAAACATCCCCTTGCCCCCCAATTGTTCCCGGTCGGAGAAAGAATGGTCAGCAGCCTGACCTGGAACAGGCGAACTACAAATGCGCTTGACCAGCAAAGTCGAGGCGGGAATACCGCTGGGATCAAGGGCACCGAAATATCTTTTAGGTGAATCACCAGCCCTATTGGATCGAGTGCCAGCCAGGGTATTCTGATTTGGATTTGTTATCGGGTTTTTAGGATCTGATGTCTCAGAGGTAGCACAATGCATAAAATATCCCTTTCATTATGTTCATCTATGAATCAACGGTTGATACGTTAATTGACTACTTTCTATAGACATTGATGTTTTTATAAAGTTCAACCGTGCGGCTGAAGTGGGCAAAACGCAATCTGCTGGCCAATGCTTCAGAGCCGGTCAGACCTTGTTAGCAAGGTATTTCGACGAATTCAAAAACTGCCGGGTTTCTTATGGTTGCTGCATTGATAAAGTCATAATCCATTTGAAGGCTTGAATCAGCAAATTCGAAAGCAATAGAGTTCTGCTCAATTAAGCCCAGCATGTACTCTCGATCATTCAGTAAGGTTTCACTGGCATAATATAAGCTATGAACATCACCAGAGCTTGCGATTTGTATAATTTTTTTATCGCCTCGTAATCTTTCACTGGCATGACGCAGGGCTTGCGGAAACGTCTCAACAGCGGCCATGACCACCGCTTCATCGTCCCGAAGTGTTGCGCTGGCATATTCCAGCATACGACCATTCTGAGAGACTGCGGCCATGACGACCTCTTTATTGTCAAGAAGCTCCGGGCTGGCATATTGCAACTGTCTGGCCTTCTGAGTCACTGCGGCCATTACAACCTCTTTATCATTTTTCAGTTCTGTACTCACATATTCCAGGTCACCTGGATAAACTCTAATGGTGGGTAACACAACCTCTTTATCACTTCGAACCCGTTGGCTGGCATATTTCAGCCCATGCATGAGTAAGACATTCCTGACCTTTTCTTTATCATCCGGAACTGGCTGACCCGGAGGAATATCAAACTCCAGTCTGACATTAAAGGATGGTTTGATAACATAGTATTGACCTTCCAGATGGGGATACACATGGGCAAACAATGGCATAGCATGTTCCGGATGTATCAATAAAAGATGCTGTAATAGTTCCCTGCGGCTGTCGTTACCGATCTCATCACTCATTAACACTTTCCCAAGATGGCGCTCTGATTTACCTAAACGTCGACAATGATCTATAAACTGTCGTTGTTGCTGGTTGTTCAATAACTGGTCGCAGGGAATAAGGCATTTGTAAAAAATGTATAATTTCCAATCATAAAACATTGAGAAAAGACATTGATGAAAAGCGAATCTATCGGCTTCTGTGGTAATATCACGATTAAGGCGTTGTGCCAGCAGGTTAAAGTCCCACTGATCTCCTTCAAAGATGGGCAGGTCCGACAATTGTTGATCCAGATTATAGGTATTGTTTAATACAGTGATCAGTTTTTCAAAGGCACCCTGCAGGACTGGACGTGATTTTATTCGGGAGCATTCGACGATCATTTCACCTGCTACTTCGTTGCAGCTCAGCTTCATGCTCTGCGTATTTTCTCCCAGTTCGATCGCTCTCAGTAACTGTGCCAGAAACCACATGCGCTTTAACTTGCCGGGATTATAAAGACCTGATGCACGATGCTTACGAAATTTGTCAGAAAATTTCAGTCGCAAGGTTCGTCCTTTACCCCCCTCTGCCTGTTCGAGCAGTTCGACAAGGCCTACATGACTTCCTAATTTCAGGTTAACAATCAAGGCATCATTCATACTGATGACAGTCGCTTTATTCGCTGATTTTCCGATGGACTCCTTGCCGAACGGAGTCAATAGCGGTGCCTTTTCACCCGACTTACCCGGAGTGGTGCAATCAACAAAGGTGGCTTGCCCTTGTTTGGATAGCCTGCCCTGACCCGACCCCAAAGTGACCGCTGCCAGAGCCTCTACAAAGCGCTGATGCAGAGCAAAAATCAGTTCATGGACACTATGCACCTGCTCGGCCTTCCCGAAGTTGAGCGCTTGAAGACAGGATTGCAGCTGATGGCAGTCTGCCACCCACTGACGAAACATTAGCGGGGAAAGCTGCCCGTCTTCAGCAGCTTGCATTCGCATAATGATATTCTCCAAGCCGGATTGGATGGTCTGTTTCAGCGTCTCAAAGCGTTTGTTCAGTTGCGGTAATTCATCTCGCAATGTCTCAATCAGGGATGAACTGCTGTTGCCCGCCAGCTGCAGAAATGCCTGGTACACCTCCAACAGCTTTTCAGCGCCATAAATCAGTCGTTTTATGTTCTCTCTGGTCTCAGCCAGTAGCTCTGATCGTTGCCGCGACATGCTCAGTTTTATCGGGTTGGCCAGGCAATCCAGTCCACCACCGGAGGCAAAAAATGCCAACAGGCGGGCGTTTTGATCCGTCAGCCACTGAAAACAGTTGGCGACCTGGCGAAGTGTGTCTTCAGAGGGAGACAAATCATCCCGTGACGGGACGGCATTTCCCAGGGGCATATCTGAGAAGGCCGAGGATAAACTTCTGTGGCTGGCCAGTTTTTCGGTAAGGTCACCGGCAACAACAAAGGCTACGGGCTCACCGTTAAAGCGGGCGCAGGCCAGTGTCGTCTGTTGGCCTTTCTGAGCGGCCAATGCCGAAAACTGATCATCGGCCCGCATTAAGGTTATTTTTTCTTGCCTCATGAGGATCGCGACATGATCATTGAATCCTGCTTTGGCAAAGACAACCCCCCTCACTCGCTTCAGGAACTCAGGCTCAAGCATCCAATCTTCGGCATGGTCGGCCACGACAATGGCTCCTTCTGGCATTGAATCTACCGCTTGTTCTTCCGCCAGCCAGAGTGTACCGGTGCAATAGCCTTCGCTGATGCCCTGACCACTGGCCAGGGTCTCTTCTGGTATAGGCATGGCAAAATCCATGCCGCCAGAGAGTCGGGTAACGGGGCGTACCTGTAACAGGAACAGGCGACCCTGACGATCAATGGCAAACTCCACATCCACGGGGCAGAGCAACAGGTCTTCCAGCTTTGTCACCGCCTCCATGAGTTCTGAAACCGTTTCATCAGTGAGTTGCAGTCCACCGTCGCCTGATTGAGCATCAACATGATCAATTCTTACTTCCGAATAGCCGTTATTATTCTTGTGCAAGACAAAGTGACTTGAGAGGGTTCCGGGAAAGTATTGATAGCTGTGAACTTCTTCTTTGTGGCCCTTGCGATAAATATCGAGGCGGTGGGGCGTGTTACCGGACTGCCCGGCCACTACGCCCCTGGGTTGACCCAGTGTAAACTCTGCCCTGACAGTATTATCCTGAAAAGATTGAAAACTCATGGCGACCCCACCATATTGGCAGTCAATGCACTCCTGGATGATCAGCGCCATGGGTGGGGGTATGACTTCGGGACAGACTTCAGGCCGATAACCTGAGGCCATGACCTTAAGGCAGGTACGCAAAATATCCTCTTCTGCCTGCACTACCGAGAGGTATTTACCGGCCTGGGAATCGCCGTAGTTATCTTCGTTGATGCCTGAGCTGCGCACAATAACCGGCTGTGATGTGGAGAGTCGGTCCAGCTGACGGAGCAGACCTCTGATCTCCCGGGCCGCTTCAGAATCTTTGACCTGTTCGTAATAGTCATCACTGGCCACAAATTGCGCCAGACCCTGCAGCCACTTATCCCTTTTGCTTTGCTCTGAAGGCGGCAAGGCATTGAGGTGTTCACGGATGTTCTTCAGGCTGGTCTCAGCCTTCAGTTCGCGGTCAATCCCGGGAAGATAGCGGTCAAGTCTATCCAGAGGGTGTTGTTCAAGAGCATTCATGACTTGAGCAGTAACACACTCGAACGGTGGCACAGACAGACCGGCTTTCTTCATGCGCTGCAAAAACATTCCCTTGCCCCCAAATTGTTCCCGGTTGGAGGGGGAACAGTCAGCAGCCTGACCTGAATCAGCTGGACGGCAGGTGCGCCTGGCGAGCGACGCTGGGTTGGGAGCGCCACCGGGATCAGAATTGCCAAAATACCTTTTGGGAGAATCATCAGTCCCGATGGATGGACTACCATCCTGGATATTATGATTTGGAATCCTTGTCAGGCTTTTAGAATCTGACATCTCAGCAGTAGCAGGTAACATCAAGACATCCCTCACATGTTAAAATCATCCATGATTTAATCGCTAAAGTTCATTAGATTACTTTCTTTTGACAATGACATTGTTATAAAGTTCAACCGACAGCCTGAAGCTGACAATAGAAAAAAAGTAATGAGCTGGTAACAACCTTTGCACCGGTCAATGTCCCCGGAGTTGAAAAGAACTTAAGTACTCAACCTTACGAAATCATATTTTCTGACTTATTGTTCAGGCACTCGCGGCAACTGCTCCTGCGTTGCTCTGGCTCCTGCATCCATGCAGTCGTGATGCGTTGCAACTCTGGTCACATAGCTTGCTATGTTCCCGTCGTTGCGCCTTGCAGAGCACCTGCCCAATAAGCCAGAAATATTCGATTCCGCATGGCTGAGTACTTATTTGCAGATTACCCGACGTATTGACGAACTTCGGGGTTTCTGGAGATTGCTAAATTGATAAACTGAGTATCATTTTGAAGGCTGTTAGTAATATTTGAGAAAGCAAATGAATCGATTGCAATCAAGTCCAGCAAAAACTCGCGATCATTTAATATCTGTTCACCGGCCCCTCTTAAATAACACATACTTTTAGCAACGGCTATTCGAACAATATTTTTATCGCTTCGCAATCTTTCACTGGCATACTCCAGGGCTCCGGCATACTGTTTGACAGCAGCCATTACCACTTCCTCATTATCCTTAACTTTCTGGCTGGCATATTGTAGCTGAGAACCATTCTGAGTGACTGATGCCATGACAATATCGCTGTCATTCCTCAACTCTTTACTGACATATTCCAGTTGTTCAGGATGTTTTAAAATGGCGGGCAACACAAGGTCTTTATCATTCAGAACAGCCTGACTGGCATATTTCAACCCATGCTTGAGCAGGGCATTTTTGAACTTTTCTTTGTGACCCCCAGATGGCTGACCTGGCGGAACATAAAACTTCAGACGTGTACCGCAGGATGGTTTGATAACATAATGTTGACCTTTCAAGTGAGGATACATAATCTCAAAAAATGGCATAGCGGTTTTAGCATATGTCAATAAAAAATGCTGTAAGAGTTCAATGCGGGTGCCCTCACCGATCTCATCACTCATTAACATTCCCCGAAAATGGTCCGCCGATTTTCTCATGCACGTTTCTAATCGTTGAACACGATCAATAAACTGCTGGTGTTGTTTACTTAATAAATGATAAAAACGCGGAACTCTATGTAAATAAGTTCTGGCAATTGAGAAAAGGCAGTCTTCAAAGGCAAATTGATCGGCTTCTGTGACAACATCGCTATCAAGGCGCTGTGCAAGTGTGTTAAAGCACCAGTGATCTTCTTCAAAAATGGCTCTGTCCAGAAAAACATCTAATTGATCAGTAGCACCTAGCACTGTTAGCAATTTTTCAAAGGCATACTGCATGTTTTTCGTTGATGTCATTCGGTGGCATTCAACGATAATTCTTCCCGCTGCGCCGTTGCAACTGAGCTTCATGCTATCAGAATCTTTATCCAGTTCGATCACTTTCAGTAACTTGGCCAGAAACCACATACGCTTTAACTTGCCCGGTTGATCACTGCCATCAGGTTTCTGAAACTGGTCAGAAAATGTCATCCGCAAGGTTCGTCCTTTACCCCCCTCTGCGTGTTCAAGTAGTTCGATAACACTCATATGTTGACAGAGCGACAGGTTAACAATCAAGGCATCGTCCAAACTGACAACAGACCCTGAAAGCCATAATTTATTCAACATTGCTTTGCCGGCCGAGTTCAATAGCGGTGTCGCCTGACTGCGGGTCGTCCAATCAACATAGGTGATGTTATTTCCCTCAGATATCCTGCCCTGACACAAATCCCGAGTAACCGGCTCCAATGCCTCTACGAAACGCTGATGCAGGGCAAAAATCAGCTCATGGATACTACGGATCTGTTTAGCCTCATCAAGGTTGAATGCCTGAAGACAGTATTGCAGCTGATGGCAGTCTGCCACCCACTGACGAAACACTCCCGGGGATAACTGCCCTTTTTCAGCGGCTTGCAGTGGCAGAACGACACTCTTTAGCCCTGATTGAATGGTCTCTTTCAGCATCTCGAACCGGTTGTCCAGTTGCGATAATTCATCGCACCTTGACTTGACCTCGGATGAAGGCCATTTACCTGCCAACTGCAAGAAGGCCCGATACCCATCCAGCATTGCTTGAGCCCCATCAACCAGCCGATTTACACTGTCCTCAGTCTTTGTGAGTAGCTCTGATCGTTGTGGCGACATACTCAGTTTTACCGGGTTTGACAGATAATCCAGTCCACCGCCAGAAGCAAAAAATGCCAACAGCCGGGCATTTTGATCCGTGAGCCATTGAAAACCGCTGGCGACCTGATGGAATGTGCCTTCAGGTGGGGACAGATCCTCCCGGGACGGGGCAACTTTTGCAAACAGCGCATCAGAAACAGCTGAGACCAGACTTTTGTGACTGGCCAGTTTTCCGGCAATGTCACCGGCAACAATAAAGGCTCCGGGCTCACCGTTAAAGCGGGCGCAGGCCAGCGTCGCCTGTTGGCCATGGTGAGCGGCCAAGGCCAAATATTGGCCACCAGCCCGCATCAGGGTTATTTTTCTCTGCCTCATGACTATCGCGACATGATCATTGCATCCTGCTTCGGCCAGGACAAAACCCCCTGCCCGCTTCAGGAAGCCAGACCCAAGCATCCAGTCTTCAGCGTGGTGGGCCACGACAATGGCGCCCTCTGGCATAGATTCTGCGCGTTGTTTATTGGCCTGCCAGAGTGGTCCGGTACAGAAGCCTTCGCTGATACCCTCGCCAATGGCCAGGGTCTCTTCGGGTATGGACATGGCAAAAACCATATCGCCAGAGAGTCGGGTAACAGGGCGCACCTGCAAGATGAACAGACGACCCCAATGATCGATGGCGAACTCAACATCCACGGGGCAGAACAACAGGTTTTCCAGCTCTGTCACGATATTTCTGAGTTTTGAAATCATCTTATCAGTGAGTCGCTGCCCGCCGTCGTTTGATTGGACATCAGCGCCAGCAATTCTTTTTTCCGAATAACCGTTATTGTTCTTGTGCAGAATAAATTGGCTTGAGATCGTCCCGGCAAAGTATTGATAACTGTCAGCTCCTTCTCGACCCTCGCGAGAAATATCAATGCGGTGAGGCGTATTACCAGACTGCCCTGCCACCACACCTCTGGGTTGACCGGATGTGTACTCAACCATGAGGTTATCATTCTGAAAGGATTGAAAGCTCATGGCGACGCCGCCATACAGGCAGTCAATACACTGCTGGATGATCAGTGCCATGGGTTGCGGTATTCCTTCGGCACAGACTTCAGGCCGGTAGGCTGAGGCCATGACCTTAAGGCAGGTGCTTAAAACATCGTCTTCTTCCTGAACGACAGAGAGGTATTTGCCCGCCTGGGCATCGCCGTAGTTATCTTCATTGATGCCAGAGCTGCGAACAATCACGGGCTGTGATAGGGAGAATCCGTTCAACTCCTGGCGCAGATCCCTGATGTGTTGCGCCGCTTCAGAACCTTTAACCTGTTCGTAATAGTCATCACTGGCAATAAATTCTGCCAGACCCGCCAGCCAGTTATTCTTTTTGGTTTGCTCTGAAGCGGACAAGGTATTGAGATGTTCCCGGATGTTCGTCAGGCTGGTCTCTGCGCCCCATCCATGGGCGATCCCGGGGAGATAGCGGGCTAAACGATGGGGGTCCAGAGGCTGTTGTGCAAGCGCATTCATAACTTGAGCAGTGACACATTTGAAGGGTGGAACAGACAGACCGGCTTGCACCATGCGCAGCAAAAACATGCCCTTACCCCCAAATTGTTCCCTGTTGGCGCTAAAACAGTCAGCAGCCTGATCTGAAACAGGTGAACGGCAGGTGCGCTTGGTTAGCGACCTTGGATCGGGAACGCCACCGGGATCAAGATCCCTGAAGTGCCTTTTAGACAATTCATTGACCTCAGTATTCTGATTGGGGTCGGTCGCCAGGTTTTGATGATTTGAAATTTCAACAGTAGCAGTAGCATTTAACATCAAGATATCCCTCTAATGATATTATTCATCCATGATTCAAGTGCAAACGTTTAAAGCGATTACCTGACATTTGACAATGAGACTTTGATAAAGTTCACCCGTCCGTCTGAAGCAGATAACAGGAAAAACGATAACGAGCTGTTGAGGTCAACATTTTCAGAATAGATCTGAACCTATTCCCGGAATCAGACCCATTTACCCAGTAAGGGGTTTCTCAGGGTTGCTTCATTGATAAAATCTGTATCAGTTTTAAGCTCCAGAGCTACATATTGGAAAGCCTGATAATTCTTTGCAATTAAGTCCAGCATGAACTCGCGATCACTCAATAAGGTCTCACAGCCATATTTTAAGACATTAACATTGACAGCCATTAAGCTTTCAATAGTGCTTTTATCGCTTCGGATTGTGTTACTGGCATAGGACAGAACTTTTGCCTCCTCTGCGGCAGAGGCCATGACAACATCTCTGTCATTCCGCAGCTCTGCACTCAAAAACTGCAGTTCTTCGGGATGTCGTGAAATAGCGGGTAATACAAAGTCTCTATCATTTCGGACACGTTGGCTGGCGTATCTCAGTCCGTACTTAAGCAAGGCATTATTAATCTCTTCTTTATGATCCCCAAGCGGTTGACCCGGTGGCACATAAAACTCCAGTCTGTAACTGTAAGATGGATTGATAACAAAGCATTGATTTTCCAAATCGTACAGTTGCTCAATCAATCGGGTAGCGTTTCTGGGATTTAATAATAAAAGATGATGTAAGAGCTCCGTACGAGTGTTCTCACTGATCTTCATTAACCTTTCCCTCATAGCGTCCCATGGATTCCCCCTGATAAACTTTGACCTCCGACACATACCCAAGCGCCGGGCATGATGAGCAAACTGTTGGTGGTGTGTGCTTAAAAACTGGCAGCACATAGCAGTAACGGACCAAATGCTCCCAGCCCGATAAGCCATTATGAAAAGGCAATGTTGGAAGGCGAATCTATCCGATTCTGTCGCAACATCACGATTAAGACGCTGTGCAAGCAGGTTAAAGTCCCACTGACCTCCTTCAAAAATGGGTCTGGAATTCAAATCAAGATCCAGATCAAACATAGCACGTAACACAATGATCAGTTTTGCAAAGGCATACTGCATGGTTTTACGTAATTTCATTCGGGGGCATTCGACGATCATTTCACCCGCTACGGCGTTGCAACTCAGCTTCATGTTATCGGCATCTTTATCCAGTTCAATCTCTCTCAATAATTGCGCCAGAAACCACATACGCCTGAACTTGCCGGGTCTGTCATAGTCATAGTTTGCATCAAATTTGTCTGAGAATGTCAGCCGCAAGGTTCGTCCTTTACCCCCATCTGCCTGTTCCAGTAGCTCGATAATGCCCACATGACTTCCCAGCTCCAGGTTAACAATCACGGCTTCATCCATACTGATGACGGTCCCGGAAAGCTCCAGCTCTTCCATAGAGACTTTATCGGAAATTCTCAATAGCGGTGCCTCTTCACCCGGTGTCGTACAATCGACATAGGTGATGTTTTTTTCCCCGGATATCCTGCCCTGACCCGAAGCCAGAGTGACCGGTGCCAATGCTTTTACAAAGCGCTGGTGCAGGGCAAAAATCAGTTCATGGACACTCCGCACCAGATCAGCCTCTTGTGGATTGAGCGCTTGAAGAAAGGATTTTAGCTGATGGCAGTCTGCTATCCACGGACGAAACATTCCCGGGGATAGCTGCCCGTCTTCAGCCACTTGCATGGGCTTAATGATTTTCTCCAGGCCGGACTGGATGGCCTGTTTCAACGCCTCGAAACGGTCGCTCAGTTCCAGCCATTCTTCCTGTAATTGCCTGACCTCAGGTGAACCGCGTTGTCCTGCCAGCTGCAAGAACGCCTGATAGCCAGCCAACAGAGCTTCAGCGCCATAAATCAGCCGATTTACGTCATTCCTGGTCTCAGCCAGTAACTTTGATCGTTGCGGCGACATACTCAATTTTATCGGGTTTACCAGATAATCCAGACCACTGCCGGGGGCAAAAAGTGCCAACAGCCGGGCATTTTGATCCGTGAGCCATTGAAAACCGCTGGCGACCTGACGGAATGTGCCTTCAGATGGAGACAAAGCTTCCCGGGACGGGAAGGCTTTTGTTGACGGTGCATCAGAAAATGCAGAGGACAGGCTTCTGTGACTGGCCAGTTCTTCGCTAAGGTCATCGGCAACAATAAAGGCTCTGGGCTTGCCTTTGAAGCGGCCACAGGCCAGCGTCGTCTGCTGGCCAACCCTGGCAGCCAGGGTGTCAAAATGCCCACCGGCCAGCATTAAGGGCTTTTTTTCCTGTCTCATGAGTATCGCCACATGATCATTGAATCCTCCTTCTGCAATGACAAAACCTCCTGCCCGCATCAGGAACCCGGACTCAAGCATCCAGTCTTCGGTGTGTTGCGCCACGACAATGGCTTTATCTGGCATAGCGCCTGCCTCTTGTTTTCTGGCCAGCCAGAGTGGTCCGGTGCAATAGCCTTCGCTGATACCCTCGCCAATGGCCAGTGTCTTTTTGGGTATGGACATGGCAAAATCCATGCCGCCAGAGAGTTGCGTGATGGGGCGCACCTGCAACAGGAACAGGCGACCCTGTTTGTCTATGGCAAACTCCACATCCACGGGGCAGAGCAACAGGTTTTCCAGCTCTGTCACCGCCTTCCTGAGATCTGAAACCATTTCATCAGTGAGTTTCTGTCCACCGTCGTCTGACTGAGCAGCCACATGATCAATTCTTGTTTCCGAATAACCGTTATTGTTCTTTTGCAGGATAAAGTGAATTGAGATCGTACCGGGAAAGTATTGAGAGCCTGCAGCTGCTTCTTTGCAATCCTCACGATAAATATCAATACGATGGGGCGTGTTACCGGACTGCCCTGCCACAACACCTCTGGGTTGACCCCGTGTGTACTCAACCCTGACGGTATCATCCTGAAAAGATTGAAAGCTCATGGCGACACCACCGTATTGGCAATCAACGCAGTTTTGGATAATCAACGCCATGGGTTGCGGTATGCCTTCGCGACAAACTTCAGGCCGGTAACCTGAAGCCATGACCTTGAGGCAGGTTCGCAAAATATCCTCTTCTTCCTGAACTAAAGAGAGGTATTTGCCTGCCTGGGCATCGCCGTAGTTATCTTCATTGATGCCGGAACTGCGGACAATAATCGGCTGTGCCATGGAAAATCGGTCCAGCTGACGACGCAGATCCCTGATTTGCCGGGCCGCTTCAGAATCTTTAACCTGTTCGTAATAGTCATCACTGACAATAAATTCAGCCAAACCCGCCAGCCAGTCATTCCTTTTGGTTCGCTCTGAAGGCAGCAGGGTATTGAGGTATTCCCGGATGTTCGTCAGGCTGGTCCCGGCCTCCGGTTCACGGTCAACCTTCTGTAGATAGCGGTCTAAACGATGCCTGTCCAGAGGATGTTGATCAAAAGCATTCATGACTTGCGCAGTGACACATTTGAAGGGTGGAACAGGCAAATCAGCTTTCTTCATGCGCTGCAGAAACATCCCCTTACCCCCAACTTTTTCCCGGCCAAGGGGAAAACAGTCAGCAGCCTGATCTGAATCAGCTGGACAACAGGTGCGCCTGATAAGTGGCTCCGGGTCGGCAATGCCATCGGGATCAGAATGGCCGAGATACCTTTTGGGCACATCATCAGCCCCGATGGATGGACTGCCAGCCCGGGTATTATGATTTGGATTCGTTGTCAGACTCTGAGGATCTGACGTCTCAGAAATAACAGGTAACATCAGGATATCCCTCTCTAACGTTAACAATGATGTTTTTATAAAGTTCGCCAATCAGCCTGAAGCAAGCAAATTGATCAGGCTATGAAATAAGCTCTTGTAGGCTCATCAAAGTATTTAAAAGGTGAAAATCAGGCTCAGAGGATTTTACAAATAGCTATGGGCTTTGGTTTTTCAGGCTGCTGTTTGTATTACGAACCGGCAAATTCACTACTGTAGTATTTTTCTAAACTTTCCTCGTCTACGTGTTTAACAACACCCCGGTTCCTGTGGATTGCTGACCTGATAAAATCCATATCACGTTTAAGATTATGCGCAACAGATATGAAGGCACGGGAATTATGTGCAATTAAATCCAGCAAATACTTGCGATCATTCAATACCCTTTCACTGGCATAATATAAGTGGTCAATATGCTTATCAATTACCATTTGAATAATGTTTTTATCGCTTCGGATTCTTTCACTTGCATACCCGAGAGCCTCTGGATAATCGGTGATGGCAGCCTTTACAACCTCTTCATTATCTTTAATTTTCGGGCCGGCATATTGCAGATAAAAGCCATGTTGGTTGATTGCAGTCATGACGACCTTTTTACTATTCTTTAGTTTCTCACTGGCAAATTCAAGGCATTTGGGACGTGCTGCAATAATTGTTAATATCAGTTCTTTATCATTCCGAAGCTGTTGGCTGGCATATTGCAGTCCATGCTTCAGCAAGGCTTTTGTGATCTTTTCTCTATTATCCGCAAGCGACTTACCCGGTGGAACATCAAAACTTAGCCTGTAACCGTAGGAGAATGGTTTTAGAACATAGCATTGATGTCTCAAATCGGGATAAACATCCTCAATCAATGGAGCAGTCCTTTGGGCATCCAGGTATAACAGATGATGTAAAAGTTCCTTTCGGGTTTGCTCTGTGATTTCATTGCTCATTAATATTTCCCGAAAGTTGTCCTCAGTTTTATCACGAGACTCTTTATCACGAGACTCTTTATCACGACATTCTTCAAACCGTTTGGCATAATGAATAAACTGTCGGTGGTGGCTTGGTAATAACTTGAAACAATCGGGAGTGTAGTGGATACGCTTCTTATAATACATTGCGAAAAGGCAATGTTGAAAGGCGAACCTGTCAGCTTCTGCCGTAATATCGCCATTAAGCCTTTGTGCCAGCAAGCTAAAGTTCCACTGATTGCTTTCAAAAAGGTCAATGTGCAGCATCTTACAATCCAAATCACACATACCACATAACACAGTGAGCAGTTTTTCAACGGCATCCTGCATAGTTTTAGTTGTTTTCATTCGAGTGCATTCGACGATAATTTCTCCCACTACCGCATTGCAACGCAGCTTCATGCTATCAGCATCTTTATCCAGTTCGAGCACTTTCAGTAACTGCACCAGAAGCCACATACGCTTTAACTTGGCAGCTGAATCAATACCATCATCTTTATAAAACTGGTCAGAGAATTTCAGCCGCAAGGTCCGTCCTTTACCCCCCTCTGCGTTTTCAAATAGCTCGATAAGACACAGATGACTTCCAAGCTTCAGGTTAACAATCAAAACGCCATCGGCAATGATGACCGTTCCTGAGCACCCTAACTTTTCAATTAATACTTTGCAGGACGGCTTCAATAGCGGCATCTTTTCATTCGGATTACCCGAAACCGCACAATCAACATATTTGATGCTCCCGCTACTGGATTGCCTGCCCTGACCCGAAGCCAGAGTAACCTTCGCCAGTGCACTTACAAAGCGCCGATGCAGGGCAAAAATCAGCTCATGGACACTCCGAATCTTCTCAGCCTTCTCAGGGTTGAGTGCCTGCAGACAGGATTTCAGCTGATGGCAGGCGTCCAGCCACTCAGGAAAAGTTACGGTGGATAACGGCCCTTCAACATCGGCTTTCAGAGGAAGCCTGATCGTTTCCAACATTGATCGGATGGTCTTTTTCAGTGTCTTGAAGCGCTTGTTTAATTGCGGTAATTCTGCCAGAGCTGGCTTGATCCAAGGTGAATCGCTGTCACCCGATAGCAGCAGGAAGGCCTGGTACCCCTCCAGCAGGACTTCAGCTCCATAGAGCAGGCGTTTTAAGTTGTACTTATTCTCTGCCAGTATCTCTGATCGTTGTGGCGACATACTTAGTTTTACCGGATTTTCCAGACAATCCAGTCCGCCTCCGGAGGCAAAAAATGCCAACAGACGGGCATTTTGATCCGTGAGCCATTGAAAACCGCTGGCGACCCGGTCGAATGTGCCTTCAGGTGGTGACAAATCCTCCCGTGACGGGACGGGTTTTGTTGTCAATGCATCAGAAACAGCTGAAGTCAGGCTTCTGTAATTGGCCAGTGTTTCGGCAATGTCGCCGGCAACAATAAAGGCACCGGGCTTATTTTTAAAACGGGCGCAGGCCAGCGTCGCCTGTTGACCATCCTGAGCGAACAATGCCGAATATTGGCCACCAGCCCGCATCAAGGTTATTTTTTTCTGTTTCATAAGGATTGCTACATGATCATTGAATCCTGCTTCGGCCAGGACAAAACCCCCAACCCGTTTCAGAAACTCAGGCACAAGCATCCAGTCTTCAGCGTGGTGGGCCACGACAATGGCTCCCTGTGGCATAGAGGCTGCCTCTGGTTTTCTGGCCAGCCAGAGCGGTCCGGTGCAGAAGCCTTCGCTGATGCCCTCGCCAATGGCCAGGGTTTCTTTGGGTATGGGCATGGCAAAAACCATATCGCCAGAGAGTCGGGTAACAGGACGTACCTGCAACAGGAACAGGCGATCCCAATGATCGATGGCGAACTCGACATCCACGGGGCAGAACAACAGTTTTTCCAGCTTTTTCACCAGTTTCCTGAGTTTTGATACCATCTCATCACTGATTAGCTGCCCGCCGTCGTTTGCCTGGACATCGACAACATCCATTCTTTTTTCCGAATAACCGTTATTGTTGCTGTGCAGGGTAAACTGGCTTGAGATAGTCCCGGGAAAATATTGATAACTGTCAGCTCTTTTTCGACCCTTGCGAGCAATATCAATGCGGTGAGGCGTGTTACCAGACTGCCCTGCCACTGCACCTCTGGGTTGACCGGGTGTGAACTCAACACTGATGGTATCATCATCAAAAGATTTATAGCTCATGGCGACCCCGCCGCATCGGCAATGAATACACTGCTGGATGATCAGTGCCATGGGTTGTGGTATGCCTTCGGGACAGACTTCAGACCGGTAACCTGAGGCCATGACCTTAAGACAGGTACGCAAAATATCCTCATTTCCCTGAACCAGTGAAAGGTATTTGCCCGCCTGGGCATCGCCGTAGTTATCTTCATTGATGCCAGAACTGCGGACAATAACCGGCTGTGATATGTAGAGTCTGTCCAGCTCATGGCGCAGCCCCCTGATTTGCCGGGCCGCTTCAGAATCTTTAACCTGTTCGTAATAGTCATCACTGACAATAAATTCAGCCAGACCCACCAGCCAGTTGTTCCTTTTGGTTTGCTCTGAAGGCGGCAAGCTATTGAGGTATTCCCGAATGTTCGTCAGGCTGATCTCTGCCTCCGGATCATAAACAACCCCGGGGAAATAGCGGTCTAAAAGTCGGGTATCCAAAGGCTGTTGTTCAAGCGCATTCATGACCTGAGCAGTCACACATTCGAAGGGTGGAACAGGCAGATCGGCTTTCTTCATACGCTGCAAAAACATTCCCTTGCCGCCAACTTGTTCCCGGCTGCTGGGAAAACTGTCAGCCGCCTGATCTGAAACAGGTGAACGGCAGGAGCGCATGGTTAGCGACCTTGGCTCTGGAAAACTACGGGTGCCATGGTCACTAAAATGCTTTTTGGATGAACTACCAGCCCTGCTGGATGAACTTCCAGTCACCGTATTCTGATTTGAATTTGCTTTCGGAGTTTGAGCATCAAATGTAGTGGGAAACATCAAGATATCCTTCTTGTATTAACATTCATCCATTATTCACTAACAGCTAATTAATAAGCCTCTTTCTTTGACAATGATGTTTTTATAAAGTTCACCCGTCACCCGTCAGGCTAAAACACGCAAAAAAACAACAACAAGCCGACAACACAGCTTGCACTGACCAACCTTGTCTGAATCGATCAGTTTTAACTCGCAGGCTTCTCCACGTATCTTTGAACTTCGGCGTTTTTCCGGATTGCCACCTCAATAAAGGCCCTCTCACGAAGAAGCTCTTTGTAGGCATATTTAACAGCAAGAGCATTATCTTTAATTAAGGCCAGCATAGACTTGCGATCACTCAATATCGTGTCAGTGGCCCATGACAAGCGATTAATATCATCAGCAATCACCCTTTTAATAATGTTTATATCGCTTCTGATTCTCCAACTTGCAAAACGAAAAGCTTTCGGATGCGAAGCGAAAGCGGTCATTACAACTTCATCATCATCCTGCATTTCCTCGCCGGCATATGCCAATCCAATGCCATATTGAGTAACGACGGACATAACGATCTTTCTATCATTCCTCAGTTCTTCACTAGCATATGTCAGGTCACCCGGATGCACTTTAACCGTTGCCAATACCAGCTCTCTATCATCTCGAACCCGCCGACTGGCATATTTAAGCCCATGCTTCAGCAGATTTTTTTTAATCTCTTCTCTACCACCCGGAAACAACTGACCCGGTGAAACAGAAAACCTTAGCTCGTAGCTGTAAGCCGGGTCGATAATAAAGTAATCATTTCTCAAATTGGGATACTCATCTTCAACAAACCAAATAACCTCTTGGGGGTGTGATAATAAAAGATGATGTAACAATTCCCTGCGGATGTTTTCACCCATCTCATCACTCATTAGCACTTCCACAGGAGCCGAAAAAACTAACTCTCGACACTGATCAATAAACTGTTGTTGGTGATGGCTTAATAAATGATAGAAAACGGGGGTTGTTCGGTCTTCTCTATATAAATCACCGGCTATCAAGAACAGGATATGTTGAAAGGAGAATCTGTCAGTTTCAGTAACCGCATCACTATCGAGGCGTTGTGCCAGCATGTTAAAGTTCCACTGTTCTACTTCATCTCTTTCAAAAATAGCACTGTCCGCCAAGTAAAGATCCATATCACGAGAAGCACGTAACGCTGTCAACAGTTTTTCAAAGCCTTCCTGCATGGTTTCAGGTGATGCCATACGGGCACATTCGACGATCATGTCTCCAGCTATGGCGTTAAAACTAACCTTCATGGTTTCGCCCTCTTTATTCAGTCCGATCATTTTCAGTAACTGCACCAGAAACCACATACGTTTTAAAGCACCGGGATTGTCACTGCCATCAGGTTTATCAAACCTGTCGGAGAATTTCAGTCGCAGGGTATGGCCTTTCCCCCCTTCTGCGTCCCTGAATAGCTCAATAACGGCCACATGATAGCCAAGCTTCAGGTTAACAATCAAAGCATCATTCATACTGAGAACAGTCCCTCTGCGCCCTGATCGCTGGATCGATGTTTTGTCGCACGGTCTTAAGAGCGGTGCTTCTGCACCCGGAGTCGTGCAATCGACATAGGTGATCTTGTTTTCCGTAGATATCCGGCCCTGACCCGAAGCCAGAGCGACCGGTGCCAATGCCTCCACAAAACGCTGATGCAAGGCAAAAATAAGCTCATGAACACTCCGTACCTGCTCAGTCTCCCTGGGGTTAAGTGCCTGAAGAGAGAATTGCAGCTGGTGGCAGTTAGCCACCCACTGACGAAAAGCTCCCGTGGATAACTGCTCTTTTTCATCGGATTGCAGGGAACGGATGATCGTTTTTAACCCTGATAGGATGGTCTCTTTCAGCGTCGCGAAGCGGTTGATTAGCAGCTGCAATTCATTCAGCAATGGCTGCACCTTTTGTAAATCTTTGTCACCCGCCAGGTTCAGGAAGGCCCGGTAACCCTCCAACAGTGCATCGGCCCCATGAATCAGCTGATTGATGTTGTCACTGGTCTCTGCCAATAGCTCTGAGCGTCGTGGCGACATGCTAAGTTTTATGGGGTTTGCCAAACAATCCAGTCCCCTGCCGGGGGCAAAGAATGCCAACAAACGGGCATTTTGATCCGTGAGCCATTCAAAACCGCTGGTGACCTGGCGGAATGTGCCTTCAGGGGGGGACAAATCATCCCTTAACGGGATGGCTTTTACTGACGGCAGATCAGCAACAGCAGAGGACAGGCTTCTGTGACTGGCAAGTTTTTCGCTCATGTCACCGGCAACAATGAAGGCTCCGGACTCACCTTTGAAGCGGGCGCAGGCCAATGTCGCCTGATGGCCATCCCGCTCGGCCAGGGTCGTAAACTCTTCGCCGGCCAGCATAAAGGGTATTTTTTTCTGTCTCATAAGGATGGCCATGTGGTCATTGAACGCACCTGAGGCAAAGACGACACCTCTAGCCCGATCCAGACATTTGGACGTAAGCATCCAGTCTTCAGCATGTCGGGCCACGAGAATGGCTCCCTCTGGCATAAAGCCTGCCTGTTGTTTTTTAGCCAGCCAGAGTGGTCCGGTGCAATAGCCTTCACTGATGCCCTCGCCACTGGCCAGGCTGTGTTCGGGCATGGGCATGGTAAAAACCATGTCGCCAGAGAGTTGGGTTATAGGGCGCACCTGCAACACGAACAGCCCCCCCTGATGATCGATAGCAAACTCTACATCCACGGGGCAGTGCAACAGGTCTTCCAGCTTTGCCACCACGTCCTTAAGTTTTGAGATTATGTCGTTACTGAGTATGTGGCCATTACTGAATTTTTGACCATCGTCGTCTGATAGCGCATCCCCATCATCAATTCTTATTTCCGAATAGCCGCAATTATCTGTGTTTTTGTGCAGAATGAAGTGGCTTGAAATCTTTCCGGGAAAGTATTGAACGTTTTCGGCGCCTTCTTTGCGAGAAATATCAATACGGTGGGGTGTGTTACCGGACTGTCCTGCCACTACCCCCCTTGGCTGACCGTGTGTGTACTCGACCCTGAGGGTATCATCATCAAAGGATTGAAAGCTCGTGGCGACTCCACCTTGCAGGCAGTTAATACACTCCTGGATAATCAGCGCCATGGGTTGCGGTATGCCTTCGGAACAGACTTCAGGCCGGTAAGCTGAGGCCATAACCTTAAGACAGGTTCGCAAAATATCCTCATCTCCCTGAACTTCCGAGAGGTATTTGCCTGCCTGGGCATCGCCGTAGTTGTCTTCATTAATGCCGGAACTGCGGACAATAAGCGGCCCGGATGTTGATAGTCCGTGATCTCTGATGTGTCGGGCCGCTTCAGAATCTTTAACCTGCTCATAAAAGTCATCACTGGCAATAAATTTCGCCAGACCTGCCAGCCAGCACTCTCTTCTGGTTTGCTCTGAAGGCAGCAACGCATTGAGGCGTTCCCTGATCTTTGCCAGACTGATCTCCGCCTCCGGTTCATCGCCGATCCCGGGGAAATAGGGTTCCAGACGCTGGCTATCCAGAGGGTGTTGTTCCAGCGCATTGGTGACCCGGGTTGTCACACACTGAAACGGTGGCACAGATACACCAGCTGCTTTCATGCGCTGCAAAAACATTCCCTTGCCGCCCAGTAATTCCCAGTTGGCAGGAGAACAATGAGCAGCCTGATCTGCAACAGGTGTGCTGCATTTGCGCTTGGCTAGTGGCGTTGCGTCGGGCTCGCCAATGGGTTCAGGGTCACCAAGATACATTTTGGCTAAACGATCAGCCAAAGTCTCCTGATCGGGGAGAGTTGCCAGGCTTTGAGAACCTGATCTGTCAATATTTACAAGTGGCAAAGGTAACATAAAGATATCCCTCTAACGTTAATATTCATCCATGATTCAACAGCGAGTCATTACCATTTCTTTGACAAGAATATTTTTATAAAGTTCCACCATTGGCCTTAAGCACATAACTTAATCAGGATAAAAGATGGAGCATTCCGAACTTATGTGCCAGACCATTAGTCCACAAAAGCAGCTTGGCGAGGTTGATATCTCTGCCATTACATTCAATCTCAGATCAAGGGATGACATTCCCCGCTTGCTCCTGGCATTGCAATATATCTGGACAAATAAGAACTGGTACGTTGGGTAAAAGATTCAGACTACCAGTGTCAGCTGATTGTCCGTCGTGTATTGAGCCATGAAAGCATCCCTCATAATGAGAAGGTTTTTTCTTTGTTCGAACGTCATACCGAATGGATCAGCAAAGGTAAGGCTGGCACTCCTGTAGAGCTTGGCCTCAGAGTCTGCGTATTGCAGGATCAGTTTGGCTTTACCCTGCATCATCTGGTCATGGAAAAACGAGAGGTTATGACCCCCAAAGCATTGGTCACTGGAGTTGTATCCGCTGATGAAGCAGAGGATTAAGGCTCTGTCGTGCAAACAGCTGAGTCAAAGTAGAACTGACCCTCGACGTTGGTCAGTCCAGTCAAAGCAGTGGCTTTGGAATCATTGACAGGAGTACATCTATTCACGATCTGGCAAAGTGTCGGTGCACTGGTCGTTGCCGGGCCATGGGCTTTACTGTGAACACCAGTACAAACTGCAAACCCTGCAAGGGGTACTGCTCACATACCCTCGAAAAGTTCACTAGGAGCCTGACCGAGAATAGCGCCCGTCTAGGCGACCCCGTAGCGAGGACGGCAGAAAATTGAGGATGAAAATTCGGTTTTGTGAGGAGAATAGCGAGCTATTTGACGAACAAAAGCGGATTTACAGACCAATTTGCTGCCGCCGCACGACTGCATGGATGCAGGAGCTAGAGCAACGCAGGAGCAGTTGCCGTGTAGGGCAGTCTATTCTCGGTCTAACGGGATGGTCCGCCCCTCCTAAACGGCTTCAAATGAGCCAAAATGGAGTTAACCATTTAAACAGGATTAACCGGAGCGAACCACCCATGACTATTTCAGTACATGGTATCGATATTGGCAAGAACAACTTTCACCTGTTTGGTGTTGATGAGCAGGGTAGCAAAGTCATCAGAAAGAAGTTGTCCAGGAAGAACCTTCTGGAGTACGTGGCAAATCTGGAGCCATGCATTATCGCTATGGAAGCCTGTGGTGGTGCTCACTATTTGGCTCGGTTATTCAAGAACTATGGGCATACTGTCAAGCTGATTTCACCTAATTCTGGAAGATGCTGAAAATGGACTCCATTCGCTGACTCGTGAGCTGCTACATGGTTTATCAGAAGAGTTGGCCAGTCTTGACAAGCGTATTCAACAGTATGACCAGAAAATTCAGGAGCTGGCTGAAAACGACGACGAATGTCGTCGAATGATGACTATGCCGGGTATCGGAGCCATCACTGCCACTGCATTGAAGGCAGCCGTTGGTGATGCGACGTATTTTAAATCTGGTCGACACCTTGCCGCATGGTTGGGATTAGTTCCAAGACAGCATTCCACAGGCGGTAAGTCAGTCCTGCTGGGCATCAGTAAACGGGGTGATAAATACCTGCGCACATTATTGATACACGGCGCACGTTCGGTACTCCACTGCCTCAAAAATAAGGATGACCGCTGTAAAAAATGGGTTAGCCAACTTAATGAGCGCAGCAATCACAACGTTGCCGCCGTTGGTCTGGCTAATAAAATGGCTCGGATTGTCTGGGTCATCATGACCCGAAATGAAGTTTACAAGGCTGCATAATGAGGTAAAGGCGGCAGCGGCAAAGTAAAGCATAAGCTTAATCAAAGGGGAACCCCCCCGCAGATTGCGATGAGCATGCACAGTTGATGGCAAACAGGTAAAAACCGGCAACCTGAAACCTGATAGGAGTCTTGGCCCTTGAGGCCGTCGGACTGATAAGGCCAGGTTGCGCGGATACCCATCAGGGCCAGAGGGTTAGACCTCATGAATAGGCCGTATATATGATTGCAGTTATCTTTGTTTGCTAATTAACAAAACAGGCTCTTGCAAAACGGGGCGGACCATATAAGGCTCCTAGTGCAGCCAAGCCTTGATATCCATACAGCCCACTCGTTCCGATACTCTGTGGTCGTCATTCCCGCGAAGGCGGGAATCCAGCGCCAACAGCGGGTCTCTGCCTTCACGCGGATGAAAAGGCCAGGGGGGCACCGGGCAGTATGGTTCTGGTGATGAGTCTGTGTGGATTCCCGCCTTCGCGGGAATGACGGGAGTGAGGCCGGAAATGACGGGAGGTGAACCAGGGTTTTGCGACACCCTTTGTTGCGTGGGAACGAGGGGTGTATGGATATCAGAGCTTAGCTGCACTAGTACCGTTGTTAGTTCGCCATCAGTACGATACAAGGCAACATAATCACTGCTACCAAAGTCAATCAGCCACTCCCTAAACTCAGGCTCCATGCCATCAACAGGCCGACCAACTTCAGGTTGATGGGCTAAAATTTTCACATTAGAACGGATTGTTTTGATAGCACGGCTGGCAGACTTTCCACCTTTGCTTGCCAGAAACCGATGAAGTCGCTGAACATCTCTAAGGGCAGAAGGTGACCATATCAATCGTGACACTTAGGAATCTCCGCATCTTCTCCGGCTTCAAGTTTGGCCAGCCATGCATCTGCCTCTTCAAGCGTCAGGTGCATGCCATTTTCCTGATAGGCTTCCCAAGCATTGAGAGCATCCTGCTTGAAGGCTTCTTTCTTTTCCTCACAAGCCACATAGTGACGAATTGCCTCACACATAATCCAGTGGGCTGATCGGTGTCTGGCTTCAGCCAAGTGCTGAACCCTCCTTTTCAAGTCTTCATCAAGTTTAACTGAGGTGGTGGCCATCCTCTTCTCCTTTGGTATTAAAAGGTGTTACCTATTAACACTGCACCACTACAACAGAAAGTAAAGAAAACCCTCGTTTTATTTACTTTTGTACTGGGTGACCAGAGTGAGCCTTTAAGTACCTGGCCAGTTGGTTTCGCATATTCTGGCGAGTGGATTTTTTCATCCTTCAAGGCGCAACGACGGGCGTGTAGCCATAGCCAGGCAACCAGAGTTGGAACGCAGAAGGATGGAAAAAGCCGCCGTCCAGAATATACGAAACCAACTGGTTAGCTACTTACCTTTGATTTGACAAGAGAATTTTTATAGAGTTCCGCCATTCGCTGCAAGCACAGAGCTTAATCAGGATAAAAAATGGAGCATTCCGAACTTCTTACTTGCGTATGTATTTAAGAACTTCGCAATTTCTTTGGACTGCTGCATCAATAAAGTCCTCATCTTCTTGAAGTCTGTAGGCAGCATATTCGAAAGCCAGAGGATATTCCTGAATTAAGTCCAGCATATACTCGCGATCATGAAATACCGCTCTGTGGGCATGTCTTAAGTGAGTGATATCATCAGCTATCAAGATTTTAATCATGTTTTTATCGCTTCGAATTCTTGGACTTGCGTACTTAAAAGCGCCTGG
Source organism: Endozoicomonas sp. ALC020 (assembly GCF_049275935.1). NCBI lineage: Bacteria > Pseudomonadati > Pseudomonadota > Gammaproteobacteria > Oceanospirillales > Endozoicomonadaceae > Endozoicomonas > Endozoicomonas sp. ALC020. Next base: position 5,041,034 of record NZ_CP184830.1, on the reverse strand, counting down.
ATACTGTGCGATAGCAGCAATGACAACCTCATCATCATCCTGAAGTCCCGAGCTGGCATATTCCAGCAGACCGCCATCTCCAGTGACTGCGGCCAGGACGACCTCTTTATCAGCTTTCAGTTCTTCACTCAAATACTTCAGGTTATGGGGATGTGCTGCAGTGATAGCTAATACCAGATGTTTATCATTTTGAGCCCGTTGGCTGGCATATTCCAGCCCATACTTCAGAAAGAAACTCTTGACCTTTTCTCTGTCTTCCGGAAGCGACTGACCTGATGGAACATCAAACTCCAGGCTATAACTGCAGGCTGATGGTTTTACAATATAGTATTGGTCTCTCAAATCGGGATAAACAGCCTCAACCAATGGCATAGCGTTTTGGGCATCTATCAATAACAGATGATGTAAAAGCTCCCTGCGGGTGTCCTCACTGATCTCATTACTCATTAACACTTCCCGAAAATGGTTCTCCGACTTTCTCCACCACTCTTCTAACCGTTGAACATAATCAATAAATTGTTGGTGTTGTTTACTTAATAACTGGTAACAATCGGGAGTAATCGTGGAATAGTCATAAATCGTTGAGAAAAGACAATGCTGAAAAGCAAACCTATCAGCTTCTGTCGCTGTATCTCTGTCAAGACGTTGCGCAAGCAAGTCAAAATCCCACTGATCCCCTTCAAAAAGGCTGCAGTCCTCTAAATAAATATCCATATCCTGAATAGCATGCAAAGCTGTCATCAGTTTTTCAAAGGCATCCTGCATGGTTTGACGTGATGTCATTCGGGTGTATTCGACAATAATTTCTCCCGCTACGGCGTTGCTACTGAGCTTCATACCAGCAGCATTTTTATCCAGTTCGATCGTTTTCAGTAATTGCACCAAAAACCACATACGTTTCAATTTGCCGGGTGCATCCGTGCCATCAATGGCATCAAACTCGTCAGAAAATTTCAATCGCAAGGTTCGTCCTTTACCCCCCTCTGCGTTTTCAAGCAGCTCGATAAGCGCCAGGTGATGTCCTAACTTAAGGTTCACAATCAAGGCATCATCCATACTGATGACCGTCGCCGGACGGGCTAATTTTTTGAGGGATGCCTTGCAGGAGGGACTCAATAGCGGAGTCCTTTCACCCGAGCCAACCGGAGTCGTACAATCAACATAAGCGACTTCTTCCTCCTTGAACGATCTGCCCTGACCCGAGGCCAGAGTGACCGGAGCCAGTGCCTCTACAAAGCGCTTATGCAGGGCAAAAATCAGCTCATGGACACTGCGCACCTGCTCAGCCTCTGAAGGGTTGAGTGCCTGAAGACAGGATTGTAGCCGGTGGCAGGCGGCCAGCCACTGACGAAACGATATCTTCCCATCTTCACAGTCATCCAGTGGCAGGATGATAGCCTCCAGCTCTGCTCGGATAGTCTGTTTCAACGTCTCGAACCGGTTGATTAATAGCGGTAATTCATCCAGCAATCGCCCGACCTTGGGTGCCCTGCTGTTACGCGCCAGCAGCAAGAAGGCCAGGTAACCCTCCAACAGGGCTTTTGCGCCATAAATCAGCCGATTTACGCATTCCCTGGTCTCTGCCAGTATCTTTGCTCGTTGTGGCGACATACTCAGTTTTATCGGATTTGCCAGACAATCCAGGCCACTGCCTGGGGCGTAGAGCAGCAGCAGTCGGGCATTTTGATCTGTGAGCCACTTAAAGCCACTGGCGACCTGACGAAATGTGCCTTCAGGGAGGGACAAATCATCCTGTGTCGGGATGGTTTGCGGTAAGGTTTCATCGAAAAAAGCACTGGATGGCGTTCTGAAACTGGTCAGTTTTGCGCTATGGTCACCGACAACAATAAAGGCACCGGGCGTCCCTTTAAAACGAGCGCAGGCCAGTGTAACCTGATGGCCGTCCTGAGCGGCTATGGCCGGGTACTGGCCAGCAGCCAGCATCAAAGTTTTTGCTTTCTGTCTCAGGAGGATCGCTACATGATCATTGAATCCTCCTTCATCAAAGACAAGCCCTCCTGACCGCTTCAGGAACTCAGGCTCAAGCATCCACTCTTGCGCGTGGTGGGCCACGACAATGGCTCCCTCTGGCATCAAGTCTGCCTTTTGTTTTTTGGCTACCCAGAGTGGTCCGGTGCAATAGCCTTCGCTGACAACCTCGCCGATGGCCAGAGTCTCTTCGGGTATCGGCATGGCAAAACTCATGCCACCAGAGAGTCGGGTAACAGGGCGCACCTGCAACAGGAACAGGCGCCCCTTATGATCGATGGCAAACTCCATATCCACAGGACAGAGCAAGAGGTTTTCGAGCTTTGTCACCATCTCCCTGAGTGCTGAAACCCTGTCATCACTGAGTTGCTGACTGAAGTCGTCTGATTGAGTATCCGCATCATGAATTCTTATTTCTGAATAGCCGTTATTATTCGTGTTTTTGCGCAGGATGAAGCGACTTGAAATCGTTCCGGGAAAATAGTGAGCGCTGTCAACGCTTTCTTTGCGAGAAATATCGATGCGATGGGGCCTGTTACCGGACTGTCCTGTCACAACGCCTCTGGGCTGACCCGGTGTGTATTCGACCCTGAGGGTATCATCCTGAAAGGATTGAAAGCTCATGACGACCCCACCATATTGGCAGTCAATGCACTGTTGGAGGATCAGCGCCATGGGGGGTGGTATAACTCCGGGACAGACTTCTGGCCGGTAACCTGAGGCCATAACCTCAAGGCAGGTTCGCACAACATCCTCTTCTCCCTGAACTTTCGAGAGGTATTTGCCCGCCTGGGCATCGCCGTAATTATCTTCGCTGATGCCAGAGCTGCGAACCATCACCGGCTGTGTCCATGGTCCGTCCAGCTGAGCACGCAGTTCCCCGATGTATCGGGCCGCTTCAGAATCTTTCACCTGTTCGTAAAAGTCATTACTGGCAATAAATTTCGCCAGACCCGCCAGCCCGATATCCCTTTTCACTTGTTCTGAAGATGGCAGGGCATTGAGGTATTTCCGGATGTTAATCAGGCTGGTCTGAGCCTTCTGTTGATGAACAATCCCCGGGAGACAGCGAGCAAGTTGATGGCTATCCAGAGGATATTGTTCAAGCGCATTCATGATTTGAGCAGTAACACACTTGAAGGGTGGAACAGGCAGACCTGCTGCCTTCATGCGCTGCAAAAACATTCCCTTGCCCCCAAGCAGTGCGCGGTTGGGGCGAGACTGGTCAGCAGCCTGATTGAGTGGAACTGAAGTCTGTATACGACAGACACGATTGGCCAGTAGTGTCTGGCAGGGAATGGGACTGGCAACCAGATAACTGAAATATCTTTTGGCTAAAAGGTTAGCCCTGTTAACTGAACTGAGAGCCCCGGTAATCCGATTTGGAATGGTTGTCGGGATTTGCTGATTTGAACGATCAGAATTGGCATGTAACTGAGACATCCCTCTGATGTTTATGTTCAACCTCCGGGCTTGCATCTGCCAGCCCGTTGCCATACCGAGTGACCGCAGCCATGACGACGTACTTATCATTCTCTGGTTTTCCACTAATACCAATCGAACTTTCTAATTCCCTATTGCGCACTTCATTAACAGACAACATCTAGATTTCCCTCTCCCCCCTTTGACAATGGCGTTTTTATAAAGTTCACACGTCAGCTTCAAGCACGCATTAGAAAAAGCAACAACAGGCTGGCAACAGTGTTGGCACTGGTCAGCGTTGTCTGAATCAATCAGACCCTGTTTGCAGATTATCTGAGGTATTTACGAAGTTCGGGGTTTCTTTGTTTTGCGGCATTGATAAATTTTTTATCATCTTTAAGCTTTACAGCAGCATAATGGAAAGCCTGAGGATTTTTTGCAATTAAGTCGAGCATGCACTCGCGATCACTCAAAACTTTTTCGCTGGCAAATGATAGGGGATAAGTACTCTCAGCAATGGCCATTCGAATAATGTTTTTATCGTTTCGGAGTCTTTCACTGGCATAATTCAGAGCTAAGGGATTTTTTTCGACAGCGGCCATAACAATATCGCTGTCATCCCTCAGCTCCACACTCAAATATTGCAGTTGTTTGGGATGTTTTGAAATGGCGGGTAATACAAAGTCTCTATCATTGCGAACCCGTTGGCTGGCATATTCCAAACCATGCTTCAGCACGGCATTCCTGACCTTTTCTTTATGATCCCCGGACAGTGCCTGAGGTGACGCATAAAATTCCAATCTGTAACCGTAAGATGGCTTGATAACAAAGTATTGATCTCCCAGGTCATACAGTTGTTCAACCAATCGGGTAGCGCTTTTGGGATCGAATAATAAAAAATGATGTAAGAGTTCCTTGCGGATATCCTCACTCATCTCATCACTCATTAAGATTTCCCGCAGACTCTCTTTCGGTTTGTTCTTAAGCAACAACGACCACTGACACGCGCCCAACCGGCGGGCATGATGAGCAACCTCTTGCTGGTGTTTGCTTAACAGCCAGCAGAAAGCGGCAGTCGAGTATTGACCACCCGCAATCCGATAAAACATGACAAAAAGGCAATGTTGAAAGGCAAATCTATCCGCTCCTGTGGCAACATCACGTTCAAGGCGTTGTGCAAGCAGGTTAAAGTCCCACTGACTTCCTTCAAAAATGGGACTGCACTTCAAATGCAGATCCAGATCAGACATAGCAGGTAAGACAGTGATCAGTTTTTCAAAGGCATCCTGCATAGCTGGACGTGTTGTCATTCGGGAACATTCGACGATAATTTCACCCGCTACGGCGTTATAACTTAGCTTCATGTTATCAGGATTATCAGCCAGTTTGATCTCTCTCAGTAATTGCGCGAGAAACCACATACGCATTAACTTGCCGGATTTACCTGCGTAATCAGTGCTAACAAACTGGTCAGAAAATGTCAGCCGCAAGGTGCGTCCTTTCCCTCCCTCTGCGCGTTCAAGCAGTTCGATAAGGCTCACATGGCTGCCAAGATCCAGGTTAACAATCAAGGCTTCATCCATACTGATAAGAGTCCCTGAAAGCCCTGACTCTTCCATGAATGCTCTGCTGGACTGCCTCAACAGCGGCGCCTCTTCACCCTGGGTCGTGCAATCAACGTAGGTGATTTTCCTTTTTATGGACAGACTGTCCTGACCCCAGGCCAGAGTGACTGGTGCCAGCGCTTTCACGAAACGCTGATGCAGGGCAAAAATCAGCTCATGGACACTCCGGACCTGCTCAGCCTCCTCAGGGTTAAGTGTTTGAAGACAGGATTGTAGCCGACAACAGTCTGCTACCCACTGACGAAACATTACCGGGGATAGCTTCCCTTTTTCAGTGGCTTGCATGGGAAGAATAATACGCTTTAACCCGGATAGAATGGTCTTTTTCAACATTGCGAACCGGTCGTTCAATTGCGGTACTTCTTGTCGCAATGACCTGACCCTGTGTGAACACCTCTTACCAGCCAGTTGCAAGAATGTCCCATACCCATCCAGCAGAGCTTGAGCCCCATCAACCAGCCGATTTACACTGTCGCAGGTCTCTGCCAGTCGCTTTGATCGTTGTGGCGACATACTCAGTTTTACCGGATTTGCCAGACAGTCCAGCCCGCCGCCGGAGGCAAAAAATGCCAACAGCCGGGCATTTTGATCCGTGAGCCATTGAAATCCGCTGGCGACCTGACGGAGTGCATCTTCAGAGAGAGACAAATCATCCCATGACGGGATGGCTTTTGCTGAAGGCTCATCAGAAACAGCAGAGGATAGAATGCCGTGACTCAACAGTTTCCCGGTCATGTCACCGGCAACAATAAAGGCACCGGGCTTACCGTTAAAGCGGGCACAGGCCAGCGTCGCCTGTTGGCCAACCTGAGCGGCCACGGACTCAAACTGATCACCGGCCAGCATCAGGGTTTTTCGTTGCTGTTTCATCAGGATCGCGACATGATCATTGAATCCGCCTGTGGCAGTAACAAAGCCTCCTGCCCGCTTCAGGAACCCGGGCTCAAGCATCCAGTCTTTAGCGTGTCGGGCCACGACTATGGCTCCCTCTGGCATAGAGTCTGCCGCTGATTCTTCAGCCAGCCAGAGTGGTCCGGTGCAATAGCCTTCGCTGACACCCTCGCCAATGGCCAGGGTCTCTTCGGGTATGGACATGGCGAAATCCAGGCCGCCGGAGAGTCGGGTGACAGGACGCACCTGCAACAGGAACAGACGACCCTGATAGTTTATGGCAAACTCCACATCCACCGGACAGAGCAACAGCTTTTCCAGCTTTGTCACCATCACCCTGAGGTCTGCAACCATGTCATCAGTGAGTTGTTGTTCAACGTCGTTTGATTGGGCATCGGCATCATCCATTCTTATTTCCGAATAGCCGTTATTGTCTTTACGCAGGATGTAATGACTTGAGATGGTCCCGGGAAAGTATTGATAGCTGTCGGCGCCTTCCTTGCGAAAAATATCAATGCGATGGGGCCTGTTGCCGGACTGCCCGGCCACTATCCCTCTGGGCTGCCCCCGTGTGAACTCAACCCTGACGGTATCATCATCAAAGGATTGAAAACTCATGGCGACTCCGCCGTGCAGGCAGTCAATACACTCCTGGATAATCAGCGCCATGGGTTGCGGTATGCCTTCGGAACAGACTTCAGGCCGGTAAGCTGAGGCCATAACCTTTAGACAGGTTCGCAAAATATCCTCATCTCCCTGAACTTCCGAAAGGTATTTGCCCGCCTGGGCGTCGCCGTAGTTATCTTCATTGATGCCGGAACTGCGGACAATAAGCGGCCCTGATGTTGATAGTCCGTGATCCCTGATGTGTTGGGCCGCTTCAGAATCTTTAACCTGCTTATAAAAGTCATCACTGGCAATAAAGTTCGCCAGACCCGCCAGCCAGCTGTGTCTTTTGGTTTGCTCTGAAGGCAGCAGCGCATTGAGGCGTTCCCTGATGTTTGCCAGACTGATCTCCGCCTCCGGTTCATCGCCGATCCCGGGGAAATAGGGTTCCAGACGCTGGCTATCCAGAGGGTATTGTTCCAGCGCATTGGTGACCTGAGTTGTCACACACTGAAACGGTGGCACAGACAAACCGGCTGCTTTCATGCGCTGCAAAAACATTCCCTTGCCGCCAAGTAATTCCCGGTTGGCAGGAGAAATATGAGCAGCCTGATCTGCAACAGGTGAGCTGCATTTGCGCCTGGCTAGTGACCTTGTGTCGGGAATGACAATGGGTTCAGGATCGCCAAAATACCTTTTGACTGAACGATCATCCTCAGTCTTATGATTGGGGTCAATTGCCAGACTTTGAGAATCTGATCTGCCAATGGTTGCAGGTGGTAAAGGTAACATAAAGGTATCCCTCTCACGTTAATATTCATCCATGAATCAACGACTGGTCGTTACCCTTACGTTTGACAATAATGTTTTTATAAAGTTCCCCCGTCAGCTTCAGGCACACAGTAGAAAAATAACAACAACGGGGTTGGCACTGGTCAACATTATCTGAATCGATCAGACCTTGTTCGCAGATTATCTGAGGAATTCATGAACTTCAGGGTTTCTTTGTTTTGCTGCATTGATGAAAGCTTTATTACCTTTAAGCTCGGAAGCAGCATAATTGAAAGCCTGAGGATTTATTTCAATTAATTCGAGCATACACTCGCGATCCTTCAAAATCTTTTCACTGGCCAATGATAAGCTGGAAATACTCTTAGCAATGGCCACTCGAATAACCTTTATATCCCCTCGGGCTCTCTCACCTGCATGAACCAGAAGTGTGGAAGACGTTTCGATAGCGGCCTTGACGACATCGCTATCATTTCTCAGCTCCTCACTCAAATCTCGCAGTTGTGAGGGATCTTTTGTAATGGCGGGTAATACAAAGTATTTATCATTTCGAACCCGTTGACTGGCATATTCCAATCCATGCTTCAGCACGGCATTCCTGATCTTTTCTTTATGATCCTCAAGTGGCTGGCCCGGTGGTACATAAAACTCCAATTTGTAATTGCAAGATGGATTGATAACAAAGCATTGATATCCGATGTCATACACTTCCTCAATCAATCTAATAGTACTTATGGGATTAAATAATATAAAATGGTGCAAGAGTTCCCTGCGGGTCTGTTCACTCATCTCATCACTCATCAAGATTTCCCGCGCAGTTTCTTCAGGTTTTTCCCGACTTTTCAATGACAAACAATAAACACATAAGCGATGAGCATAATAAATAAACTGTTGATGGTATCTGCTTAATAACTCACAGCAAGGAGCAATACTGAACCACTCTCTTTTATTCTGAAAAGACATTAAGAAAAGGCAACGTTGAAAGGCGAATCTATCCGCTTCTGTCGCAATATCACGATTAAGGCGCTGGGCAAGCAAGTCAAAGTCCCACTGGCCTCCTTCAAAAATGGGTCCGTAATTCAAACGAATATCCAAATTACTCAAAGCACATAACACAATCATCAGTTTTTTAAAGGCAGCCTGCATGGTTTGAGTTGATTTCATTCGGGGGCATTCGACGGTCATTATACCCGCAACAGCGTTGCAACTCAGCTTCATGCTATCAGCATTTTCATCCAGTTTGATCTCTCTCAATAATTGCGCCAGAAACCACATGCGCCGGAACTTGCCGGATATATCAAAATCATCAGATCTATCAAATTGATCAGAAAATGTCAGTCGCAAGGTTCGTTTTTTACCTCCCTCTGCGTGTTCAAGCAGCTCGACAAGGCTCATATGAGTGCCAAGCTTCAGGTTAACAATCAGAGCATCATCCATACTGACGACAGTCCCTGAGCGCCTTGATCCTTCAATGAATATTTTGTCGGACGGCTTCAATAACGGCGCCCCTGCGCCCGGACTCGTGCAATCAACATAGGTGATGTCGTTGATCGTAGATATCTCACCCTGACCCGAAGCCAGAGTGACCGGTGCCAGCGCTTTTACGAAACGCTGATGCAAGGCAAAAATCAGCTCATGAACACTTCGCACCTGCTCAGCGCTTTCAGGGTTGAGCGCTTGAAGACAGGATTGTAGCTGATGACAGTCTGCCACCCACTGACGAAAGCTTACCGGGGATACCTTCTCTTCTTGAGCGGCTTGCATGAGAAGAGTGATACGCTCTAACCCGGATTCAATGGTCTGTTTCAACATCTCGAACCGGTTGCTCAGCAGCGGTAATTCTTGCCGCAATGACTCGACTCTGTCTGAACTTTGCTTAACAGCCAGTTGCAGGAATGCCCCGTACCCATCCAGCAGCGCTTGAGCCCCATGAACCAGTCGATTTACGCTGTCCAAGGTCTCTGCCAATAGCTTTGATCGTTGTGGTGACATGCTCAGTTTTACCGGGTTTGCCAGACAATCCAGCCCGCCGCCGGTGGCAAAAAATGCCAACAGGCGGGCATTTTGATCCGTGAGCCATTGAAATCCGCTGGCGACCTGACGGAGTGCGCTTTCTGAGAGGGACAATTCATCCCATGCAGGGATGGCTTTTGCTGAAGGCTCATCAGAAACAGCAGAGGATAGAATGCCGTGACTCAACAGTTTCCCGGTCATGTCACCGGCAACAATAAAGGCACCGGGCTTACCGTTAAAGCGGGCACAGGCCAGCGTCGCCTGTTGGCCAACCTGAGCGGCCACGGACTCAAACTGGTCAGCGGCCAGCATCAGGGTTTTTCGTTGCTGTTTCATCAGGATCGCGACATGATCATTGAATCCGCCTGTGGCAGTAACAAAGCCTCCTGCCCGCTTCAGGAACCCGGGCTCAAGCATCCAGTCTTTAGCGTGTCGGGCCACGACTATGGCTCCCTCTGGCATAGAGTCTGCCGCTGATTCTTCAGCCAGCCAGAGTGGTCCGGTGCAATAGCCTTCGCTGACACCCTCGCCAATGGCCAGGGTCTCTTCGGGTATGGACATGGCGAAATCCAGGCCGCCGGAGAGTCGGGTGACAGGACGCACCTGCAACAGGAACAGACGACCCTGATAGTTTATGGCAAACTCCACATCCACCGGACAGAGCAACAGCTTTTCCAGCTTTGTCACCATCACCCTGAGGTCTGCAACCATGTCATCAGTGAGTTGTTGTTCAACGTCGTTTGATTGGGCATCGGCATCATCCATTCTTATTTCCGAATAGCCGTTATTGTCTTTACGCAGGATGTAATGACTTGAGATGGTCCCGGGAAAGTATTGATAGCTGTCGGCGCCTTCCTTGCGAAAAATATCAATACGATGGGGCCTGTTACCGGACTGCCCGGCCACTATCCCTCTGGGCTGCCCCCGTGTGAACTCAACCCTGACGGTATCATCATCAAAGGATTGAAAACTCATGGCGACTCCGCCGTGCAGGCAGTCAATACACTCCTGGATAATCAGCGCCATGGGTTGCGGTATGCCTTCGGAACAGACTTCAGGCCGGTAAGCTGAGGCCATAACCTTTAGACAGGTTCGCAAAATATCCTCATCTCCCTGAACTTCCGAAAGGTATTTGCCCGCCTGGGCGTCGCCGTAGTTATCTTCATTGATGCCGGAACTGCGGACAATAAGCGGCCCTGATGTTGATAGTCCGTGATCCCTGATGTGTTGGGCCGCTTCAGAATCTTTAACCTGCTCATAAAAGTCATCACTGGCAATAAAGTTCGCCAGACCCGCCAGCCAGCTGTCTCTTCTGGCTTGCTCTGAAGGCAGCATCGCATTGAGGCATTCCCTGATGTTTGCCAGACTGATCTCCGCCTCCGGTTCATCGCCGATCCCGGGGAAATAGGGTTCCAGACGCTGGCTATCCAGAGGGTATTGTTCCAGCGCATTGGTGACCTGAGTTGTCACACACTGAAACGGTGGCACAGACAAACCGGCTGCTTTCATACGCTGCAAAAACATTCCCTTGCCCCCAACTAGTGCCCGGTTGGCAGGGGAACAATGATCAGCCTGATCTTGAACAGGAGAACAGCATTTGCGCTTGGCTAGTGACCTTGTGTCGGGAACGCCAGTGGCTTCAGGATCACCAAAATACCTTTTGGCTGAACGATCAGCCTCAGCCTTATGATTGGGGTCAATTGCCAGACTTTGAAAATCTGATCTGCCAATGGTTGCAGGTGGTAAAGGTAACATAAAGGTATCCCTCTCACGTTAATAATCATCCATGAATCAACGACTGGTCATTACCTTTACATTTGACAATAATATTTTTATAAAGTTCATAATTCAGGCTAAAAAATACCTGACGTATTTATCAACTTCGGGGTTTCCAAGCCTTGCTGAATCGATAAAAACCTGATCATTTTTAAGCCTGTAAGCCGCATGTTTGAAAGCTCCAGGATACTCTGCAATTAAGTCAAGCATATACTCGCGATCATTTAACAAGGTTTTACTGACATATCGCAAGTGACAAACGCCTTGTTTAATTACACTACTAATAATGCTTTTATCTCTTCGAATTCTTTCACTGGCATACTCCAGAGCATCTGGACTCTGTTTGATAGCGGCCTTGACAACGTCATCATCATCCTGAAGTTTCGAGCTGGCGTCGATCAGACAACAGCCTCTCTGAGTAACTGCGGCTATGACAACCTGTTTATCATTCCTCAGTTCCTGACTTGCATATTTCAGGTTAGATGGATGCCCTGTAACAGCTTCTAATACAAGCTCTTTATCACTTCGAATCCGTTGACTGACATATTCCAGTCCATCTTTCACCAGGGCTTTCTTCACCGTTCCTTTGATATCCGAAAGCGACTGAGACGGTGGAACATCAAATGTCAGCGTGTAATCCCGTGATGGTTTGATAATAAAGTATTGATCTCTCAAATGCGGATAAAAGTACTCAATCAGTCCTATAGAGTAATGGCGATTTGACAATAAAAAATGATGTAAGAGCTCCCTGCGGATATCCTCACTAATCTCAACACTCATTAAAATTTCCCTTAGACTATCCTCCGGTTTTTTCTTGGAATTTACTAACGCCAGACACTCCCCTAACTGCTCAGCATAATAAACAAACTGTTGAAGGTGGTTGCTTAGTAACTGGCAGCATTCGGGAACAAGACGGCATAAACGCAGATAATACATTGTGAAAAGACAATATTGAAAGGTGAATCTATCGGTTTCTGTCATAGCATCGGAATTAAGGCGTTGTGCAAGCAAGTTAAAATCCCAATGATTTTCTGCAAATGTCTTTCTGTCAGTAAAGAAAATATCAAGCTCAGACATATCACTTAACACAATCATCAGTTTTTCAAAGGCATCCTGCATGGCTTTGCATGATGTTATGCCGGAGTATTCGACGATAATTTCACCCGCCACGGCGTTACAACCCAGCTTCATGCTAACAGCCTCCTTACCCAGCTTGATCGTTTTCAGTAGCTGCACTAAAAACCACATACGTTTTAACTTACCGTGTTCATCACTGCCATCAGGGCTCCGAAACTGGTCAGAAAATTTCAGCCTCAAGGTTCGTCCTTTACCTCCCTCTGCGTTTTCAAGCAGCTCGACAAGGCTCATATGACTGCCAAGCTTCAGGTTAACAATCAAGGCAGTATCCATACTGATGACAGTCCCCAAGAGCCCTGATTCTTCAATGGATACTTTGTCGGACGGTCTCAATAACGGCGTCTTTGCGCCCGGTGTCGTGCAATCAACATAAGTGATGCCATTTGCCGTAGATACCTCACCCTGATCCGAAGCCAGAGTGACCGGTGCCAGTGCCTCCACAAAACGCTGATGCAAGGCAAAAATCAGCCCATGAACACTTCTCACCTGCTCAGCGCTTTTCGGGTTGAGTGCTTGAAGACAGGATTGTAGCTGATGACAGTCTGCCAGCCACTGACGAAAGCTTACCGGGGATACCTTCTCTTTTTCAGCGGCTTGCATGAGAGGAGTGATACGCTCTAACCCGGATTCAATGGTCTGTTTCAGCATCTCGAACCGGTTGCTCAGCTGCGGTAACTCTTGCCGCAATGACTCGACTCTGTCAGAACTTTGCTTAACAGCCAGTTGCAGGAATGCCTCGTACCCATCCAGCAGCGCCTGAGCCCCATGAACCAGTCGATTTACGCTGTCCAAGGTCTCTGCCAGTCGCTTTGATCGTTGTGGCGACATACTCAGTTTTACCGGATTTGCCAGACAGTCCAGCCCGCCGCCGGTGGCAAAAAATGCCAACAGCCGGGCATTTTGATCCGTGAGCCATTGAAAACCGCTGGCGACCGTATGGAATGTGTCGTCTGAGGGGGACAAATCATCCCGTGACGGGACGGCTTTTACTGGCGGCAGATCAGACAGGCTTCCATGACTCACCAGTTCCCCGGTAATGTCACCGGCAACAATAAAGGCTCCGGACTTTCCGTTAAAGTGGGCACAGGCCAGCGTCACCTGTTGGCCAGGCTTAGCGGCCACTGCCGCGAACTGACTAGCGGCCAGCATCAGGGCTTTTCGTTTCTGTTTCATGGCGATCGCTACATGATCATTGAACCCTCCTGTGGCAGTGACAAAGCCTCCTGCCCGCTTCAGGAACCCGGGCTCAAGCATCCAGTCTTCAGCGTGTCGGGCCACCACTATGGCTCCGTCTGGCATAGAGTCTGCCGCTGCTTCTTCAGCCAGCCAGAGCGGTCCGGTGCAATAGCCTTCGCTGACACCCTCGCCGATGGCCAGGGTCTCTTCGGGTATGGGCATGGCGAAATCCAGGCCGCCAGAGAGTCGGGTGACAGGACGCACCTGCAACAGAAACAGGCGACCTTGATGGTCTATTGCAAACTCCACATCCACGGGGCAGAGCAAAAGTTTTTCCAGCTCTGTCACCATCTGCCTGAGGTCTGAAACCATGTCATCAGTGAGTTGTTGCTCAACGTCGTTTGATTGGGCATCGGCATCATCAATTCTTGTTTCTGAATAGCCGTTATTGTTCTTTTGCAGGATAAAGTGACTCGAGATCGTCCCGGGAAAGAATTGAAAGCGGTCAGTTTCTTCTTTGCTATCCCCGCGATAAATATCGATGCGGTGGGGCCTGTTACCAGACTGCCCTGCCACTACGCCTCTGGGCTGCCCCATTGTGTACTCAACCCTGACGGTACCATCGTTAAAGGATTGAAAGCTCATGGCAACCCCGCCGTATTGGCAGTCAATGCACTGTTGGATGACCAGTGCCATGGGGGAGGGTATGCCTTCGGAACAGACTTCAGGTCGGTAAGCTGAAGCCATAACCCTGAGGCAGGTACGCAAAACATCCTCATCTCCCTGAACGTCCGAGAGGTATTTGCCCGCCTGGGCATCGCCGAAGTTATCTTCATTAATGCCGGAACTGCGGACAATAACCGGCTGTGATGTGCAGGTTCCATCCAGCTGACGACGCAGATCCCTGATTTTTTGAGCAGCTTCAGAATTTTTAACCTGTTCGTAACAGTCATCACTGGCAATAAATTCCGCCAGACCCGCCAACCATTCATCTCTTTTGGTTTGCTCCGAAGGTGGCAAGGCATTGAGGTATTCCCTGATCTTCGTCAGGCTGGTCTGTGCCTGCTGTCCGTGGTCAATCCCGGGAAGATAGTGGGATAAACGACGGGTATCCAGAGAATAACGTGCAAGAGCAGCCATGACCCCGGTTGTCACACATTGGAATGGCGGAACAGATAAACCGGTTTTGCTCATGCGCCACAAAAACATCCCCTTGCCTCCAAGTTGTTCGCGGAGTGTGTCAGCCTGATCTGAAACAGACAAACCACAGAGACGCCGGGATAAAGGAGTTTGAATGGATCGAATGCCAAAGGACTGAGGGTCACTGAAATACTTTTCGGGTGAACTATCAGCTCGGTTATTCTGATTGGGAATCCTTCTCAGGATTGGAGGCTTTGATGTACCAAAATCAGCATTTAACATTATGACATCTCTCTTATGTTAATGTTTTCTGTTATTTATTAGCTGACCCCGGAGTTTTTTATGATCTTACGACCAATAAGTTAGCAACGCAGCTTGCACTGGCCATTGCTGTCAGAACAGATCAGACACTATCTAAAAAATATCTGATGTATTTATCAACTTTGGGGTTTCTAAGCATTACTGAATCGATAAAATTCTGATCACTTTTAAGCCCGGAAGCCACATATTGGAATGCTTCAGGATACTCTGCAATTAAGTCAAGCATATACTCGCGATCATTTAACAAAGTTTCACTGGCATCTTGCAAGTAAAAAACGCCATGTTTAATCACACTATTAATAATGCTTTTATCCCTTCGGATTCTTTCACTGGCAAACTCCAGAGCACCTGGATTCTGTTTGATAGCGGCTTTGATAACGTCATCATCATCCTGAAGTTTCGAGTTGACGTCAAACAGGAGACAGCCTCTCCGGGTGACTGCGGCTATGGCAACTTGTTTATCACCCCTCAGCTCCTTACCTGCATATTTCACGTCCGATGGATGCCCAGCCAGGGCTTCTAATACAAGCTCTTTATCACTTCGAATCCCTTGGCTGACATATTCCAGCCCACCCTTCACCAAGGCTTCCTTCAGCGTTCCTTTGATATCCAACAGCGACTGAGACGGTGGAACATCAAAGGTCAGCGTGTAATCGCGTGATGGTTTGATAATAAAGTATTGACCTCTCAAATCAGGATAAAAATACTCAATCAGTCCTATAGAGTAATGGCGTTCTGATAATAAAAAATGATGCAAGAGTTCCCTGCGGATATCCTCACTAATCTCAACACTCATTAAAATTTCCCTCAGACTGTCCTCCGGTTTTTTCTCGGAATAGACCAACGCGCAACACTTCCCCAACTGCTCAGCATAATAAACAAACTGTTGAAGGTGGTTGCTTAACAACTGGCAGCATTCGGGATTAATACGGCAAAAATCCCTCAGATAATACATTGTAAAAAGACAATATTGAAAAGTGAATCTGTCGGCTTCTGTCATAACTTCGGGATTAAGGCTTTGCGCTAGCAAGCTAAAGTCCCAATGATCTTCTGCAAATGTTTGCCTATCCCTGAAGAAAAAATCAAGCTCAGCCATACCATTTAACACAATCATCAGTTTTTCAAAGGCATCCTGCATGGCTTTACGTGATTTCATACCGGAGTATTCGACGATAATTTCACCCGCCACGGCGTTACAACCCAGCTTCATGCTATCAGCCTTTTCACCCAGGTTGATCACTTTCAGTAGCTGCACTAAAAACCACATACGCTTTAACTTACCATGCTCACCACTGCCATCAGGGCTCCGAAACCGGTCAGAAAATTTCAGCCGCAAGGTTCGTCCCTTACCCCCCTCTGTGTGTTCAAGCAGCTCGACAAGGCTCATATGACTTCCAAGCTTCAGGTTAACAATCAAGGCATCATCCATACTGACGACAGTTCCTGAAAGCTCTAAACCTTCTATGTACGCTTTGCCGGATGGTCTCAATAGCGGTGCCTCTGCACCCGGTGTCGTGCAATCGACAAAGATGATGTCATCTACCGTAGATACCTCACCCTGACCCGAAGCCAGAGTGACCGGTGCCAATGCCTCCACAAAACGCTGATGCAGGGCAAAAATCAGCTCATGGACACTTCGCACCTGCTCAGCCTTTCCAGGGTTAAGTGCTTGAAGACAGGATTGTAGCTGATGACAGTCTGCCACCCACTGACGAAAGGTTACGGGGGATACCTTCTCTCCTTCGGCAGCTTGCATGGGAAGAGTGATACGCTCTAACCCGAATTGAATGGTCCGTTTCAACCTCTCGAACCGGTTGCTCAGCTGCGGTAATTCATTCCGCAATGACTCGACGCGGTCTGAACTTCTCTCAACAGCCAGTTGCAGGAATGCCTTGTACCCATCCAGCAGTGCTTTAGCCCCATAAACCAGTCGATTTATGCTGTCACAGGTCTCTGCCAGTCGCTTTGATCGTTGTGGCGACATGCTCAGTTTTACCGGGTTTGCCAGACAATCCAGTCCGCCGCCGGAGGCAAAAAATGCCAACAAGCGGGCATTTTGGTCCGTGAGCCATTGAAATCCGCTGGCGACCTGACGGAGTGCGCCTTCTGAGAGGGACAAATCATCCCATGAAGGGATGGCTTTTGCTGAAGGTTCATCAGAAGCAGCAGAGGATAGAATGCCGTGACTCAACAGTTTCCCGGTCATGTCACCGGCAACAATAAAGGCACCAGGCTTACCTTCAAAGCGGGCACAGGCCAGCGTCGCCTGTTGGCCAACCTGAGCGGCCACGGACTCAAACTGGTCACCGGCCAGCATCAGGGTTTTTCGTTGCTGTTTCATCAGGATCGCTACATGATCATTGAATCCTCCTGTGGCAGTAACAAAGCCTCCTGCCCGCTTCAGGAACCCGTGCTCAAGCATCCAGTCTTGAGCGTGTCGGGCCACGACAATGGCTCCCTCTGGCATAGAGCCTGCCGCTTGTTCTTCAGCCAGCCAGAGTCTTCCGGTGCAATAACCTTCGCTGACACCCTCGCCAATGGCCAGAGTCTCTTCAGGTATGGGGATGGCGAAATCCAGGCCGCCAGAGAGTCGGGTGACAGGGCGCACCTGCAACAGAAACAGGCGACCTTGATGGTCTATGGCAAACTCCACATCCACAGGGCAGAGCAAAAGTTTTTCCAGCTCTGTCACCATCTGCCTGAGGTCTGCAACCATGTCATCAGTGAGTTGTTGCTCAACGTCGTTTGATTGGGCATCGGCATCATCCATTCTTGTTTCCGAATAGCCATTATCATTTTTGCGCAGGATGTAACGACTCGAGATCGTCCCGGGAAAGAATTGAAAGCTGTTAGTTTCTTCTTCACTATCCCCGCGATAAATATCGATGCGGTGGGGCCTGTTACCGGATTGTCCTGCCACTACACCTCTGGGCTGACCCATTGTGTACTCAACCCTGACGGTACCATCCTCAAAGGATTGAAAGCTCATGGCGACCCCGCCGTATTGGCAGTCAATGCACTCTTGGATGACCAGCGCCATGGGGGATGATATGCCTTCGGAACAGACTTCAGGTCGGTAAGCTGAAGCCATAACCCTGAGGCAGGTACGCAAAACATCCTCATCTCCCTGAACTTCCGAGAGGTATTTACCCGCCTGGGCATCGCCGTAGTTATCTTCATTAATGCCGGAACTGCGGACAATAACGGGCTGCGATTTGGAGGATCGGTCCAACTGTCGGCGCAGCCCCTTGATGTGTTGGGCCGCTTCAGAACCCTTAACCTGCTGGTAATAGTCATCACTGACAATAAGTTGCACCAGACCCGCCAGCCAGTCATACCTTTTGGTTTGCTCTGAAGGCAACATGGTATTGAGGTATTCCCGGATGTTCTTCAGGCTGGTCTCCGTCGCCGGTTCATAAACAAACCCGGGAAAATAGCGCTCTAAAAGATGGCGATCGAGAGGGTGTTGTTCAAGCGCATGCATCACTTGAGCCGTAACACATTCGAAGTGCGGAACAGACAGACCGGCTTCTTTCATGCGCAACAAAAACATCCCCTTGCCCCCGAGTTGTTGCCGTTTGGAGGGAGAATAGCCAGCAGCCTGATCTGAAGCAGGGGAGCGGCAGGTGCGCCTGGTAAGCGACGTTGGATCGCGAACGCCACTGGGATCAAGATCACTGAAATGCCTTTCAATTGAACTGTTGACCTCAGTATTCTGATTGGGAACGGTTGCCAAGCTTTGAGAATTTGAAATGTCAAATCTAGTTGCAGGTAACATCAAGATATCCCTTTCATGTTACTGCCTTTCACCACCCCGATTGATATTTGCCTAAAATCTGTTGTCAAAGAAATAAACAGACATTCAGGTGCACCAACATGCCTCAAGCTCAATACCAGTCTAAGAACCTCAACCACCTTGGCTTGGTTGCCGCTATGTGTCGGGAGTTAAAGATAGCCGAATACATTGATGCCCGTATCACAAATGACTCCGATGTTCGTAATGTCACTATTGGACAAGCTGTAGTTGCAATGATCATCAATGGCTTGGGCTTTACGGGGCAAACTCTGTACATGCTCCCTGAGTTTTTTGAGGATAAGCCGATTGACCGCCTTATCGGGGAAGGTATTCAGGCTGAACACTTGAACGACAAGGTACTTGGTCGGGCTCTCGACAGTTTGTACGACGCTGGTGTTAGCGACTTGTATCTCAATCTGGCCGTCAAGGTCGTCAATCATCTGAAACTTCCTTGCAAGGCATTAAATCTGGATGGCACCAGCTTTCATGTGGATGGAGTCTATAACAGTCATGACAATCCAGACGACTTAAATTGTATTCATATCTGCCAAGGTTACAGCCGTGACCACCGGCCTGACCTGAATCAGGTAGTCTTGCAGTTAATGACTGAAAATCAGGCGGGCATCCCTGTGTTTATGGCCCCTGCCAGCGGTAATGTAAACGACAAAACCTGTTTTCAGGAAATTATCAAAAATCATCTGTCATGTTTTAAGGCCGCTTTGAATAGCCGCTATCTGGTTGCTGATGCTGCCATGTATGTTGCAGAAACCCTTCAGTTGCTTGATGAGCAAAAGCAGCTGTTTATCTCCCGGGTGCCCCTGAACATCAAGGAGGCAAAGGAGCTGGTCTGCAAAGCGCCAACCATGTCGCTGGTGCCTGTTGAAGGCTATGAAGATTACTACTCAGCTGAAGTGCCTTCCTGCTACGGAGGGGTTCAGCAACGATGGTTCCTGTTTCTCAACAAAAAGCGCGGGCTTAGTGAACGGAAAACATTGACCCGAAAGATGCAAAAGCAGTCACTGAAAGAGGCCCGTGATCTGGAGAAGCTGAGCAAAAAGGCCTTTTTGTGCCGGGACGATGCATTGAAGGCTTTTGCCTTGTGGCAGAAACAATCGAAACTTTGCCAAAGCGAAACAGAGCCAGAGGTTATCCGTAAACCCTGCTATTCGGGCAAAGGAAGACCATCGCCGGATAGCAAGCCTGATCACTTCGAGTACTTTGTGCAGGCTGAATGCTTTGTTTCCTGCGAGAAAAGGGAGCATGCAGAAGCCTCACTGGGTTGTTTTATCCTAAGCACCAATGAACTGGATAAAAATAGTTTGAATGCCTCTGAGCTGCTGTCTACTTATAAGTCGCAACAAAAAGTTGAAGGCGGCTTTCGGTTCCTGAAGAGCCCGGACTTTCTAGTCTCTTCGCTCTATCTGAAGAAAGCGGAACGTATTGAAGCCCTGTTAATGGTGATGACTCTATGCCTGATGGTCTATGCTGCTATCCAGCAAAGAATCAGGCAGGAACTGAAAAAGCAAAGTCGTGTATTTCCAGACCAGAAAAAAAAGCCCTGCCAGAACCCAACAGCAAGGTGGGTATTTTTCTGTTTCCAGGGGCTTAGTGTATTAACGGTCAATAATCAGGAGGAACATGTGATTGGCTTGAAGGAAAGGCAGTGGACGATCATTCAAATTTTGGGCATTTTTTACGAGTCCATGTATTCCTGATAGGGGTGGTGAAAGGCGGATGTTATGTATTCATTTCGCACCCTTTGACTGGCACCCGAATCGAAGGCACCAGACTCATCGTTAAAACGGGGGCAGACCAGCGTCAGGGTCCAGCATCAAAATTTTTCCTTTCTCTTTCATGAGGGTCGCTACAGTGTCAGTGATGAGTTCTGCTTTGGCCAGGACAAAGCCCCCTGCCCGTTTCAGGAACTCAGGCTCAAGCATCCAGTCTTCAATGTATGGGGCCGAGACCATGGCACCATCTGGCATAGATTCTGCCTCCCATTCTTTGGCCAACCAGATTGGCCTGGTGCACAAGCCTTCGCTGCCCCCCTCGCCGATGGCCAGGGACGCTTGGGAATGTTTAACCTGTTCGTAATAGTCATCACTGGCAACAGGTGGTGTCAGACCCTGGATATTGCGCTTGGATAGTGGCGTTGCTTCGGGAACACCAGTGGATTTAAGATCGCCGAAATGCCTTTTGTGTGAACTATCAGCCCCGGTATTCTGATCGGGGACAGTAGCCAGACTTTCAGAATCTGATCTGACAATGTTTGCAGGTGGTAAAGTGAACATAAAGACATCCCTCTCAGGTTAATATTCATCCATGACTCAATGGCGAGCCGCTATACCCATCGAACTTTCTAACGCCCTGCTGCACTGAAGATTTGAGCCTTAATCCTGCGTTGGCGATCGTCGCCTTGCCTTAAGGCTCAAATCTCCATGCTCATCACGGGCGTCAGAAAGCACGATTGGCATTACTTTAATTTGACAATCATGTTTTTATAAAGTTCCCCCGACAGCTTCAGGCACGCAGTAGTAAAAACAACAACAGGCTGGCAACAGGGTTTGCACCGGTAGAGTTTGCAAATTCACCGATCAAATAAAAACCAGTATTCTTTTCGCACCCTTTGACTGGCATGTTCGATCTCATGCTTCAGCAAGGCTTTTTCGACTTTTTCTCTATTTTGCCGCCAAAGCGGCTGATCCGGTGAAACAGCAAACCTCAGTTCGTAACCTTGTGATGGTTCGACAACAAAGTATTTATCTCTCAAATGGGGATACACATCCTCAGTCAATTGACTAGCGATGCTGGGCTTATACGTTAAAAGATGATGAAAGAGTTTCCTGCGCGTGTCATCAGCAATCTTGTCATTCATTAAAACTTCCCGAAGCTGGCGCACTGGTTTACAATCGTACTCTGCCAAGCGGCGAGCTTGATCAATAAACTGTTGGTAGGGGTTGGCTAATAATCGGTAGCAATCTTCAGTGATGTAATTTCGTGTACCATGAACCAGTACGAAGAGGCATTGTTGAAAGACGAATCTATCAGTTTCTGTCGTAACATCGCCATTAAGGCGTTGTTCAAGCAAGTTAAAGTTCCACTGATCTCTTTCAAAAATGACTTTTCCATTTAAATATAAATCCAGATTGCTAATGACCTTTAATGTCGTCATCAGTTCTACAATAATATCCTGCCTGGTTTTAACCAGTGGCATTCGAGCGCATTCGACAATAATTTCTCCCACTACGACATTGCAGCTTAGCTTCATAGCATCAGCATTTTTATCCAGTTCGATTGCTTTCAGTAACCGCGCCAGAAACCACATACGTTTTAACTTCCCAGGTGCATCACTGCCATCAGGGCTATAAAATTTGTCAGAGAATTTTAGCCGAACGGTTCGACCTTTTCCCCCCTCTGCATGCTCGAATAGCTCGATAACAGTCTTATGATCACCAAGATCCAGGGTAACAATAAAGGCATCATCCATACTGACGACAGTCGCTTCAGACTCTAACTCATTGATGGATGCAACGGTCGGGCTCAATAGCGGAGCCTCTTCACCCCAGGTCGTGCAATCAGCATAGGTGATGTCATTTATTTTAGATAGCCTGCCCTGACCCGAGTCCAGAGTAACCTGTCCCAACGCCTTTACGAAGCGCTGATGCAAAGCAAAAATCAGCTCATGGACACTCCGGACCCACTCAGCCTTACCAGGACTGAGTGCCTGAAGACAGGATTGTAGCTGATAACAGTCTGCCACCCACTGATGAAATATTCCCGGGGATAGCTGTCCTTTGTCGGAGGCTTGCATGGGAAGAGTGATACGCTTCAACCCGGATTGAATGGTCTTTTTCAGCTTCTCGAACCGATTGATCAGTTGCGGTACTTCATCCTGCAATGACACGACACTGTGTGAACGTCTCTCTCCAGCCAGTTGCAAGAATACACCGTACCCATCCAGCAGCGCTTCAGCCCCATGAACCAGTAGATTTACGCTGTCACAGGTCTCTGCCAGTCGCTTTGATCTTTGCGGCGACATGCTCAGTTTTACCGGGTTTGCCAGACAATCCAGTCCGCCGCCGGAGGCAAAAAATGCCAACAGTCGGGCATTTTGATCCGTGAGCCATTGAAATCCGCTCGCGACCTGACGGAGTGCGCCTTCTGAGAGGGACAAATCATCCCATGACGGAGCGGCTTTTGTTGAAGGCACATCAGAACCAGCAGAGGATAGACTTTGGTGACTCACCAGTTTCCCGGTCATGTCACCGACAACAATAAAGGCACCGGGCTTACCGTTAAAACGGGCACAGGCCAGCGTCGCCTTTTGGCCAACCTGAGCGACCACGGTCGCAAACTCGCCACCCGCCAGCATCAGGGTTTTTCGTTGCTGTTTCATCAGGATCGCTACATGATCATTGAAGCCTCCAGTGGCCGTGACAAAGCCTCCTGCACGCTTCAGGAACCCGGGCTCAAGCATCCAGTCTTGAGCGTGTCGGGCCACGACAATGGCTCCCTCTGGCATGGAGTCTGCCGCTGATTCTTGAGCCAGCCAGAGTGGTCCGGTGCAGTAGCCTTCGCTGACTCCCTCGCCGATGGCCAGGGTCTCTTCGGGTATGGGCATGGCAAAGTCGAGGCCGCCGGAGAGTCGGGTGACAGGACGCACCTGCAGCAGGAGCAGGCGGCCCTGATGGTCTATGGCAAACTCCACATCCACGGGGCAGAGCAACAGTTTTTCCAGCTTTGTCACCATCTCCCTCAGGTCTGAAATCATGCCATCAGTAAGTTGTTGTTCAACGTCGTTTGATTGGCTATCGCCATCATCAATTCTGGTTTCCGAGTAGCCGTTATTGTCCTTATGCAGGATAAAGTGACTCGAGATCTTCCCGGGAAAGAATTGAAAGCTTTTAGTTTCTTCTTTGCTATCCCCGCGATAAATATCGATGCGGTGGGGCGTGTTGCCGGACTGCCCTGCTACTACGCCTTTGGGCTGACCCTTTGTGTACTCAACCCTGATGGTGCCATCCTCAAAGGATTGAAAGCTCATGGCGACCCCACCGTATTTGCAGTCAATGCATTGTTGGATGACCAGTGGCATGGGGGAGGGTACGCCTTCGGAACAGACTTCAGGCCGGTAAGCTGAAGCCATAATCTTGAGGCAGGTACGCACAATATCCTCTTCTCCCTGAACTTCTGAGCGGTATTTGCCCGCCTGGGCATCGCCGTAGTTATCTTCATTGATACCGGAACTGCGGACAATAACGGGCTTTGATTCGGAGGTTCGGTGCAACTGTCGGCACAGCCCCCTGATGTGTTCGGCCGCTTCAGAATCTTTAACCTGTTGGTAATAGTCATCACTGGCAATAAATTGTTCCAGACCCGCCAGCCAGTGATTCCTTTTAGTTTGCTCTGACGGCGGCAAGGCATTGAGGCATTGCCTGATGCTCGTCAGGCTGGGCTCTGCCTTCAATACACAGCCAATCTCAGGGAGATAGCGGTCTAAACGATGGCTATCCAGAGTCTGTTGTTCAAGGGCATTCATGACTTGAGCAGTAACACACTCAAATGCTGGAACAGACAGACCGGCTTTCTTCATGCGCCACAAAAACATTCCCTTGCCGCCAAGTTGCTCCCGGTCGCCGGGAGAACAGTCAGCAGCCGGTGAACGGCAACTGCGTTCAGCCATTGGCGTTGGATCGACAACAACTCCGGGACCAACATTACCGAAATGTCTTTTGGGTGAACTATTAGCCCCGTTAATCTGATTGGAATGAGTTGCCGGGCTTTGAGGATCCGTTTTTTTTAAAACAGTTGTATCTAACATCAACACACCGCCATTAAATAAATCGATTACTTAACTTTCGACAACGGTTTTTTTATAAAGTTCACCCATCGGCCTTAAGAAATACCACAACGCATTTCATCGACCCATGTTGTCAGAGTCAATCTGATATTCTCCAAACGGCCCCCGATGTATCTAATAACTTTGGGGTTTCTTAGCTTTGCTGCATCGATAAAAGTCTGATCATACATAAACTTGAGAGCCGCATATTCGATAGCACCAGGATCCACTGCAATTAAGTCGAGCATATACTCGCGATCACTCAACAGGCTTGCCTCGACATCCATTAAACATTCAACATCTATAGCAACCAGCTCTTTAATAAAGTCTTTATCGCTTCGGATTCTTTCACTGGCAAACTGCAGAGATCTTGAAAACTTTTTGACAGCAGCCTTGACAACATCATAATCATCCTTAAATTTCGGTCGGAGGTACCCCAGTTCACAATCACAATTAGACACTAAGGCGATGGCGACATCTTTATCTTCCTTCAGTTCTTCACTAAAATGCCTCTGTTTTTCCGGACTTGTTATAATGGCTTCTAATACAAGTTCTTTATCACCTCGAATCCTTTGGCTGACGTCTTTCAGCCCATTCTTCGCCAAGGCTTTGCTGACCTCTTCTTTAATATCCGAAAGAGACTGACTCGGTGGCACAGCAAACGTCGGCTTGAAATCGCGTGTTGGTTTGAGAATATAGTATTGATCTCTATAACGGTCATAAAAATCCTCAAACGGTGGAATAGAGTAATGGGCTTCTAACAAAAAAAAATGATGTATCAGCTGCCTGCGGGTGCTCTCACTCAACTCATCACTTCTGAATATCTCCCTCAGACTGTCCTGCGGTTTTTCCCCGCGAACGACTAATTTCCGACACTCATGTAACTGCTCAGCAAAATGAACAATCTGTTGAAGGTGGTTGTTTAATAACTGGCAGCAAGCGGGACTAATAGTAAGGCGGTCAACCTTCAGATAAGGTATTGCGAAAATGCAGTGTTGAAAGTTGAATGCATCAGTTTCTATTGTAACATCGGGATTAAGACGTTGCGCAAGCAGGTTAAAATCCCAACGAGTTTCCTCCAGAATAGCTGCTTTATGAAAGGCTAAATCGAAACCAAAGATAGCTTCCAGGACAATCATCAGTTTTTTAAAGGCAGCCTGCATATCTTCACGTGTTTTCATTCCCGGATATTCGACAATTAATTGTCGCGCCACGGGGTTGCAGGCGAGTTTCATGCCAGCAGCATTTTCATCCAGTTTGATCTCTTTCAGAAGCTGTGCCAGAAACCACACACGCTGAAACTTGCCATTATCAAAGGCTGCATCGAAGTTGTCAGAAAATTTCAGCCGCAAGGTTCGTCCTTTTCCACCCTCTGCGTTTTCAAGTAATTCGACAAGGCCCACATGATTCCCTCCCCCTAATATCAGATTAACGATCAATGCAGCATCCATACTGATGACAGTCGTGTCACGCGCCAATTGTTCGATGGATTCCTTGACGGACGAACTCAGTAATGGTGCCCTTTCACCCGATATGTCCGGAGTTGTGCAATCAACATAGGTGATCCACCCTCTGGAGCCTGGCCCTTTACTGACACACTCCTTGGATAGCCTGCCCTGACCCGACTCCAAAGTGACCGGTGCCAGGGCCGCTACGAAGCGCTGATGCAGAGCAAAAATCAGCTCATGGACACTTCGGACCAGTCTGGCCTTGTCAGGCTCCAATGCCTGAAGACAGGATCGCAGCTGATGACAGTCTGCCAACCACTGACGAAAATCTCCCGGGCATGCCTGCCCTTTTTCAGCGGCTTGCATTGGCCGAATGATTCTCTTTAGCACTGGTTGAATGGTCCGTTTCAGCATTTCGAACCGGTTGATCAGTTGCTTGAATTCTTCCTTCTGTGGCTTCAGCTGAGATAGATCATCGTTACCCGCCAGACTGAGGAAAGCCCCATACCCATCCAGCAGTGCTTCAGCCCCACCAACCAGTCGAATTACGCTCTCCTGAGTCTTTGCGAGTAGCTCTGATCGTTGTGGCGACATGCTCAGTTTTACCGGGTTTGCCAGGCAATCCAGTCCGCCGCCGGGGGCAAACAATGCCAGCAGGCGGGCATTTTGATCCGAAAGCCATTGAAAAGCACTGGCCACCTGAAGGAATGTGCCTTCAGGTGGGGTCAAATCATCCCTTGAGGGGACGGCCTCTGCTAAAAGTTCATCAGAAAATGCAGTAGACAGGCTTCTGTGACTGGCCAGCTTTCCGGAAAGGTCACCCGCAACGATAAAGGCTGCGGGCTCACCGTTAAAACGGGCGCAGGCCAGCGTCGCCTGTTGGTCACTCTGAGCGGCCAATGCCGCAAACTGTTCACCGGCCCGCATTAAGGGTACTTTTTCCTGTTTCAGGACGATCGCTACATGATCATTGAATCCTGCTCCGGCCAGGACAAAACCCCCTGCCCGTTCCAGGAATTTGCGCTCAAGCATCCAATCTTCAGCGTGGTCAGCTACGACAATGGCTCCCTTCGGCATAGAGTCTGCCGCTTGTCGTTTGGCCAGCCAGAGTGGTCCGGTGCAGAAGCCTTCGCTGATACCCTCGCCAATGGCCAGAGCCTCTTCAGGTATGGGCATGGCAAAAACCATATCGCCAGAAAGTTGGGTAACAGGGCGCACCTGCACCACGAAAAAGCCACCCTCAGGGTCGATAGCAAACTCTGCATCCACGGGGCAGAGCAATAGATTTTCCAGCTTTGTCAGCGCCTTTCTGATTTTAGAAACCATTTTATCAGGGAGTCGCTGTCCACCTTCGTTTGATTGGACATCGGCATCAGCAATTCTTTTTTCCGAATAGCCGTTATTGTGCTTTTCCAGGATAAAGTGGCTTGAGATCCTCCCGGGAAAGTATTGCGAGCGGCCAGCCTCTTTTTTGCGATCCTCGCGAAAAATATCGATGCGGTGTGGTGTGTTACCAGACTGCCCTGCCACTGCGCCTCTGGGTTGACCGCGCGTGTACTCAAACCTGATGGTTTTATCCTGAAAGGATTGAAAAGTCGTGCCGACCCCACCATACAAGCAGTCAATACACTCCTGGATAATCAGCGCCATGGGTTGCGGTGCACCTTCGGGGCAGACTTCAGGCCGGTAACCCGAGGCCATAACCTCAAGACAAGTAAGTAAAACATCGTCTTCATTCTGAACTTTAGAGAGGTATTTGCCCGCCTGGGCATCGCCGTAGTTATCTTCATTGATACCGGAACTACGGACAATAACGGGCTTTGATTTGGAGGATCGGTCCAACTGTCGGCGCAGCTCCCTGATGTGTTGGGCCGCGTCAGAATCTTTAACCTGTTCGTAATAGTCATCACTGACAATAAATTGTGCCAGACCTGCCAACCAGTTATTCCTTTTGGTTTGCTCTGAAGGCGGCAAGGTGTTGAGGTATTCCCGGATGTTCGTCAGGCTGGTCTCTGTGCCCCATTGAGGGTCGATCCCGGGGAGATAACGGGCTAAACGATGGGTATCCACAGGGTGTTGTTCCAGAGCATTCATAACCTGGGCAGTAACACATTTGAAGGGTGGAACAGACAGACCGGCTTCTTTCATGCGCTGCAAAAACATACCCTTGCCGCCGAGCTGTTCCCGGTTGCCAGGAGAACGGTCAGCAGCCTGACGTGAGCGGCAGGTGCGCCTGGTGAGTGACTTTGGATCGGGTACACCACCGGGATCAAGAGCACTGAAATACTTTTTAGCAGGTGCACGATCAGCCTCAGCAACCTGATCGGATTGAGTTGTCGGGCTTTGACGATTTAACAGGCCACAAGTAAAGGTAGATAGTTGCATCAGGATTCCCCCCCCCCTATGTTATTGTTCTTCCCCGATTTAATCGCTACTGCAAAGAACGATTATTTATATAACCTTTGACAATGATTTTTTTATGAAGTTCACCCGTCGTCCTGAAGTACGCAATTTGATCAGGATAAAGAATCCAGTCTTCTGAATGCCAATGAAAAGACTCTTGAGAAAATCCCGACAGGTTCCAAAAACCAAAGATCCAAACAACTGCGGCCGATAGAAACATTGTTCAGGACGCAGCCGGCACTTGATGTCAGGGCCGGCTTCAAAACAATAACAACGGTCGGTCTCCACCACTGACCAGGTAATTGGCACTCTGAGTCCATGGCATACAAGATCATCATTGCAGACGACCACCCTCTGTTCAGGGCCGCATTACAGGCTGCTCTGCGTCAGGGGCTGGAGAATCCTGAAATTTATGAAGCCGGGTCCATCGCAGCCCTGCAGAAGATCCTTGAACAGGTGCCATCGCCTGACTTGATCCTTCTTGATCTCAACATGCCGGGTGCTCATGGCCTTTCTGGTCTGATCTTTCTCAGGGGACAGTATCCGCAGGTCCCTGTTGTTATTGTTTCCGCTTCCGAGGATGCCCAGATCATCCATCGCTCACTGCATCATGGCGCTCAGGGTTTTATCCCGAAATCCTCACCTCTGGATGTTCTGAAGAATGCCGTGTCTCAGGTGCTTGAGGGGAAGACCTGGCTGCCAGAATCGCTGCCCGAACTGCCAGAACAGGGACAGCTGTCCGAACTGGAAGAAAAGCTCGCCACACTGACGCCACAACAATTCAGAGTTCTGGGCATGATTAGCGAAGGGCTGTTGAACAAACAGATTGCCTACGAACTGGAAGTATCAGAAGCCACGATAAAGGCACATATCACAGCTATTTTCAAAAAACTGGGCGTTCGCAGCAGAACCCAGGCTGTGATTGCCATGAACGAGCTGGAAATTGATCAGCCTTTCGCAGGTGACAACGGCTCGTCTGCTGTCCCTCCTCCTGCTTAATCAACTCACGGTCAAATATAGCCCTGACGGATACAGGCGCTGTGAGCGATGAGAATAGAATTATGGTGACAAAGTCTGATTTCTTTATGGAAGTATCGCCTTAAGATGACATTCAGACACCACAATGCTAAAAACTACAAACACCGTATCAATACACTGCCAGAAGAACAATCACAAGAACAATTAAAATAAACCAGGGATTCATTATGAACGAAGTGCGTGTGTACCCGGTAACTGAGGTCCAACGAGAGAATACATTGGCAGATAACAAACGTTATCTTGAGATGTACCAGCAATCAGTCGTCAGCCCCGAAAAGTTTTGGCGAGAGCATGGCAAGAGAATCGACTGGTTCACTCCATACACTCAGATCAGGAAGGTGTCGTTCGATCATGAAAATGTCGATATCAAATGGTTCTTCGACGGCACCACGAACGCCTCTTTCAACTGTCTGGATCGTCACCTCAACAAAAAAGCCGATCAGGTTGCCATCATCTGGGAACCGGATGAAGAAGGCGATGCCCCCAGAAAAGTGACATACCAGGAGCTTCACGAACAAGTTTGTCGGTTAGCCAATGGGCTTAAGAGTCAGGGCATTGGCAAAGGTGATGTTGTCGCCATATACATGCCAATGGTCATAGAGGCCACAGTGGCGATGCTGGCCTGTTCACGCATTGGCGCCATTCACTCAGTCATCTTCGGTGGCTTTTCACCCGAAGCCCTGGCGGGAAGAATAATCGACGCCAACGCCAGGCTGGTTATTACCGCTGATGAAGGCATTCGGGGTGGACGAAAAGTCCCTCTCAAAAAGAACGTTGATCAAGCTCTCGAAAACCCGGAAGTGACCAGCGTTGAAAAGGTCATTGTTTTGCGACACACCGGTGAAACGGTTTACTGGCAGGATGGTCGTGATCTGAGCTGGCAGGATCTGACGACCATGGCTTCACCTCACTGTACGCCTGAAGCGATGAACGCCGAAGACCCACTGTTTATACTCTACACTTCCGGCTCCACGGGCAAACCTAAAGGCATTCTGCACACCACTGGCGGTTATCTGGTTTATGCATCCATGACCCATCAGTATGTCTTTGACTATCGGGAGGGTGAAGTATTCTGGTGTAACGCTGACATTGGCTGGATTACAGGCCATACCTATGTCACCTATGGCCCACTTCTGAATGGCGCCACCATGGTTATGCACGAAGGTGTACCCAACTACCCGGCCTGCAACAGAGTCAGCAAGGTCATCGACAAACATCAGGTTAATATTCTTTACACCGCCCCCACGGCAATACGGGCGCTAATGGCTGAAGGTGATGCGGCTGTTGCAGACACTCATCGCTCCAGTCTCAGACTTCTGGGCACCGTAGGAGAACCGATCAACCCCGAGGCATGGAACTGGTACTACAAAACCATCGGCAATGAAAACTGCCCCATAGTAGATACCTGGTGGCAGACAGAAACGGGAGGGGCCATGCTGACACCTCTCCCCGGCGCCACCGATCTGAAACCCGGTTCTGCAACTCGCCCATTCTTCGGTATCAGACCCGCCCTGGTTGATAACGATGGTCGTATTCTCGAAGGCGAACAGGAAGGTAACCTGGTTATTCTCGATAGCTGGCCCGGACAAGCCCGGACCGTCTTTAATGATCATGAGCGCTTTGTTCAAACCTACTTCTCCAGCTTTAAGGGTATGTACACCACGGGTGATGGCGCCCGCAGGGATGATGATGGCTATTACTGGATCACGGGGCGTGTTGATGACGTTCTCAATGTCTCCGGTCACCGCATGGGTACTGCTGAAATTGAGTCCGCTCTGGTTTCTCATCATGATATTGCCGAAGCTGCTGTTGTTGGCTTCCCACACGATATCAAGGGGCAGGGAATATACGTCTACGTAACACTGATAGCCGAGTCTGAGTATTCAGAAGAGCTACAGAGTGAATTAAGACAGTGGGTTCGCAAGGAAATCGGCCCTATAGCCTCACCGGATATCATCCAGTGGGCTCCGGGACTCCCCAAAACCCGATCCGGCAAGATTATGCGCCGAATCCTGCGCAAAATTGCCTCAGGCGAGTATGAAAGTCTGGGAGATACATCGACACTGGCGGATCCTTCTGTTGTAGAAACGCTCATCAGGGACCGCGCATTAGCGGGCTGACCTTGTTCCCGGACTGAGATTTTAAACCCACAGAGAGCTCTGCATTCCGGAGCTCTTTGTCTCACCCTTGGTATAGTTATTAACCGCAGCATTTTAATCTTTTATTGACTTTAGGGATCATCGTCCATACTATGCGCTCCTCGTTGATGCGGGGTGGAGCAGCCTGGTAGCTCGTCGGGCTCATAACCCGAAGGTCGTCGGTTCGAATCCGGCCCCCGCTACCAACAACAACGACAGTTGATTACCAGAAAACTGTCGGACAGATTTCGGTGCGGGATGGAGCAGCCTGGTAGCTCGTCGGGCTCATAACCCGAAGGTCGTCGGTTCGAATCCGGCTCCCGCTACCAACTTACAACGACAGTTGACCACCAGACAACTGTTGCACAGATTTCGGTGCGGGATGGAGCAGCCTGGTAGCTCGTCGGGCTCATAACCCGAAGGTCGTCGGTTCGAATCCGGCTCCCGCTACCAACTTACAACGACAGTTGACCACCAGACAACTGTTGCACAGATTTCGATGCGGGATGGAGCAGCCTGGTAGCTCGTCGGGCTCATAACCCGAAGGTCGTCGGTTCGAATCCGGCTCCCGCTACCAAATACAAGCCGGATTTTCCGGCTTTATTTTTTTTGCAGAAAAAACTTTTAATGCCTGCATCAGGCAGGGATAAAAGATTTCTCTTCCGTTCGTGACTGTTTGGGATCTCAATGCAGAAAAAAGAGGCCAGCTCACTCACAAAAACGGCACTTGTCGTTGAGGGCGGAGGAATGCGTGGTATATACTCCGCCGGCATTCTGGACGCCTTCATGGACAAACGCCATCGGCAGTTCAATGGCTTCTATGGAGCTTCGGCCGGTGCGCTCAACCTGGTTTCCTTTATTGCCGGTCAACGGGGTCGTAACCTCGACATCTACACAGGCGCCTGTCTGGAAACCCATTTCATCAGCCTCAAGCGCCACATGAAAGGCGGTAATCTGTTTGACCTCGACTGGCTGTTTGATCGCATCCAGAGACAGCACATGAATATTGACAAGTTTCGAAACCATCTTCGAGACAAAACATTCACGGTTGTTACCAGCTGCGCAAGTTCAGGTTACCCTATCTACCACAAGTTCGATGAATACTTTGAACTGGAACAACTGTTCACAGTTCTGAAGGCCTCCAGCGCACTTCCCATGATTTATCGTAGTACCATAACCATTAATGAAAGAAATCATGTAGATGGAAGTCTTGCCGACCCCCTGCCAGTTATGAAAGCTGCCGAGGATGGCTATGAACACATAGTTGTGTTGAGGAGTCGCGAAAGCCATTATCGCAAGAAGGCTTCGTCGAGCAATAGATTGCTGGCCTGGCAATTCCGAAAGCAACCTGAAGTGGCCGAGCTGATTCGCCAGCAGTACTCAATCTATAACGAAACTCTGGACAGCTTTGATCAGTTAAAACGTAATGGTATATCCATTACAGAAATTGCTCCGGATACTTCCCTGAGTTCAACCAGAAGCACGCGAGACCGTGCCAGACTGGTTTCCGACTACCACAAAGGCTATTCCGCAGGGTTTTCGTTCCTCCAACAGCTCAATCAGGCCTGACTGACCTGATCCTGGTGATCATGCCGATTTACAAACTCTGTAACATACTCTCTGGCTTTATTAACCATCCCTACTAGGCTTATGAATCTGTGGAACTGACGATTGTCTCAATCAGCTCGACAGGCTCAGCAGTGCCTGTTCTAAAACCGCCAGATTCAGAGCAGGTTGTATACTTGCATTCCGAAGGTTCAACCATAGAGGTTTCATTATGCCAAGGCAGATTCTCGTTCCGGTTGCTCATGGCTGTGAGGAAATTGAAGCCGTCACTATTATCGATACCCTTCGCAGGGCCGGAGCCCAGGTCTCTGTCGCTGCCTGCACTTCCGATGGCAATCTGGAAATTGAGGCATCCAGAGGTATCAAGCTGATAGCCGACGATCACATCGAAGTATTTCTCAATAAAAACTTCCACCTGATAGCCTTGCCCGGGGGCATGCCCGGGGCAGCCAACCTCAGAGACAACCCACACCTTACGGAACTTTTGCAACGGCAACACAAAGCCCAACGCTGGTACGCCGCTATCTGCGCCTCATCAGCCGTTGTACTGGCTCATCACTCACTTCTCGATAATGTGCGTGCTACCTGCTACCCCACTTTTTTTGATCAGCTTGAGGGGGCTCTGCCACAACCGGAAAGCCCGGTGGTCGTCGATCAGAAAAACCGGGTAATTACCGCTCAGGGGCCCGGCTGCGCCATGAATTTCAGCTTCGCTCTGATTGATGCGGTATACGGTAAAGACGCCTACCGTCCTATAGCCAAACAGATGCTGGCAGACTGGGCACTCTGAGCACAACATCCAGACAGTGGATGTTATGACATTAAGCTGCCATGAACAGCAGTGTATTTCGTTAAGCCTGAACTCAAAAAACTCAGCGCCCTCTTTCGTCCGGAAAAAGTATTCCCCAGTAAGCCACACCTCATAATGGCTTTCAGCTGCGCCGCAGGCGCTCTGAGGTAGAATTTTGTGTTTTATGTTCTTTCCAGGTGGTTAGTAAAACTCACACTTTATGAACTTTGGTTTGAGATCAGAGTCTAAATCATATATCTAATGATTAAAGGGTCTTGATATATGGATGGCATAGGAAAAGGAACTGATTTTCAAGTCGGAGTCATGAACAGCTCATTGCTCAGGTCATACAGAGATGAACCATTGTGGAATGGAATTCCTGTTTGCACAGTAAACTGTACAGAAAAACATATTTCATTTTGTCCAGACCACGAACGCTCTACCCGCTTGTTCAATCGCTCAATTGAATTGTCTTTGAGTAATACTTGCATTGATTTCATCAAGTATTCTGTCGGAAACAAATGGCAGTTAATGGCATCATCTTTAGGTTTCACTGATACTGAAATTCAAGAACTTCAGTATACCTATCTCCGTGGAACCGAATCTCATCACAACAAGCTTCACTTTAAACTGCCTGACTTTGTTTTTTTAATTGAAGCTATGATACGAAAAGCCCAAATTGATAAAAATATGGATTCAGAAGCTATCTTTAATGCTATCGAAAGAAGTGGGCATTTTAACAAAAAAATTTACCCATTTCGGGAAATACACAATCAAGAAAAAATCCAGACAAATTCTTTTCCTGATAAATCAGGCTGCTTTACATCATATATTTTTCTTATTTGGATTAAAAAAGATGAAAGCTCATTCGCTTTACCAAACACAACGGATTGCCCGGTAAAACAAAGATGTTATGACTGGGCTCAACACAATAATGATAAATTAGTTGTTTTATGGTACAGCTCATCAATGTTATATCGAAAAGAAGAAAAAAACACATTCTCAGATTTTCAAAGGAATATTTTATCTGATGGAATTAAAAATATATTGATCCTGGATATTGATAATATCAACTGGGGTGATGAGGAAAGATATACTTACTGGCATATAGGAAAATCCAGAATTTCTGAAACATTGGTTTTCAACAAGGAACTAGCGTTCAGTCAAGTTATAGATGGCTTAAGACCTGTGCTTTTATCAAAAGGAAGTTCTTATATAAAATCTGCGATGAGGGAATCACATATTCATGAAAAGCAAATTCCAACTATGGGGGCTTATTTTGATGTAGATTATATACCTGTCCCGTTCAAATCATTTTATCATCCCTATAGAAAGATTTGTAGAGACGGTACTTTTGATAAAATATTTTTTTTTGAAGGATCGCTTTCTATTAGTGGCATGGTGCCTAACAGCTTTCTTGCCACTTATGAAGATAATAATAATTTAATAACAGATTACCCAATGTGCGACGCATATGGAACCTTGTCTTTTTACGCGGATTACAGACCCCATCTTGTTGCAACAACCAGACTTTTCAGGATGTCTGATTGTATATATGATGACGATGGGCAATTACTGAAATGGGAAAGGCAAGCTACCTGGACTGAAAAATATTCAGACAAAACACTCTACAACAGCGCATCTAAAGATAAACCATCTTTACCTGACTACTTGGTAAAATACAAAGCATCAGGCAGCTCAGGATCTGACCCAATGGTGCAGGATTAATGTTGATTACATAGCGCCAAATTCAGCAGTAGAGCCACTTGCACTGTCTGCCGGAATTTTTACGGATTTGTTTTTCTCATATGCACCCTCATTTATGACAATGGTATGAAATTCAGGCTGGCCTTCAGCATTGATAAAATTCACTTCAACCCAACGCTGACCAAGTTATACCAGATTCGCTACAAAAATTGTCAATCTATCAACACTTTACTCTGAAGCCGTATCTTCTGATGCCTCAAGTAAATCTGAAAGTCATCGAAAACACTAATTACATAATCAATCATAAGCTTCCCTAAGCCAGGGATATATGGTTTGATTGAAAAAGAGGTTAGAAAAAGCAGGTAAGGACGCTTGCACTTATTAATAAAGCCTTGAGGTACTCATTATGGAAAGCGTAATCATTCTGTTCTTATGTGGGCTGGCTCTCTATCAGTTGAGTCTGAGACAAGACAAAATGGCTGAACAGCTGATCGCTCAGACGTTTAACCGGTTTGAACGACGCTACAACGATATTACCTACTCCTGCCTGAACTCTACAGTTGTCAAAAAACAACTACATGGCTTCCCTGCAGTCCCCCTGGTACCATCTGTTAACTACACGGCCAGAGCCTTGTGTTATTCGGAGAATAAAAACTGGTTCTGGTTTGATGCCAGTATCCGCAACATGAAGCTCTACTCGACCAGCATCACTCCTGTTTCACAACCAGAAGCCTGCGATGCACTTAGCAATGATCCAGAGGTACTCAGCCAGTATTTTCCGGAGAATAAAGACAACGAATCCAAGGCTGAGACAAGTACCTGATAAACTATCTACTCAAAATATTTTCAGGTACTCATAAAAAAACCAGCGCAAAGCCGGTTTTTTTATGAGTACCTGAATGGATATCAGGAGTTTTTTTCCAGCTCTTCCTTACGCAAATCTTTCCTCAGAATTTTTCCGACCGGTGTCATGGGTAGCTCCTGACGGAATTCTATATCCTTGGGCACTTTGTATGCAGTCAGATGATCCCTGCAATAAGCCACCACATCTTCTTTCTTCAATTCGTCGTCTGCAGGAACCACAAACAACTTGATTCTCTCTCCGGTGACGTCATCAGGAATGCCGATGGCGGCACAATTCTCTACCCGGTCAAAGCTGGCCACTATATCTTCAATCTCATTGGGATAAACATTAAAGCCGGAAACCAGAATCATATCCTTGATTCTGTCAACAATTTCAACAAAGCCGTCTTCTTTAATAACGGCCACGTCGCCGGTTCTCAGCCAGCCATCCTCAGACAGCACCTCGGCAGTGGCTTCTGCCCTTTTCCAGTACCCCTGCATGACCTGGGGTCCTCGCACACACAGTTCCCCCCTCTCTCCTACGGCTTGAGCTTCGCCGCCATCATTAATCACTTTCAGTTCAGTACTGGGCAATGGCAGCCCGGCAGTGCCCAGCTGGGCAGTATCGCCAAAAGGATTCATGCAAACTGCTGGAGAGCACTCCGTCAAACCATAGGCTTCCGAGACATAACATCCGGTAAATTTCCGCCAGCGAATTCCGGTTTCTTTCTGCAAAGCCGTACCACCGGAAAGGGTAAGTTTTAGTTTACTGAAATCGCACCCCCTGAAGTCTGGGTGATTGAGCAAACTGACAAACAGCGTATTCAAACCAATGAAGCCAGTAAACTGCCAGGGCTTAATAAATTTGATAAAGGTTTTGGTATCCCTGGGATTGGCAATCAGGACATTCTGATTTCCCATATACGGCATGCAGAGCAGATGCACGGTAAACGCATAAATATGATAAAGAGGCAGTGGCGCCACGAGAATTTCATTGCCGAGCTGCTGTACCGGCTGACCACTTTCATCCAGCTGTGAGAGAGCTGACGCAGCCTGAAGCATATTGGCAATCAGGTTGCGTTGAGTCAGTACCGCCCCCTTCGCAACCCCTGTGGTTCCGCCCGTGTACTGGAAAACAGCAGGGTCCTCAGGTGCAGGAGGATTTTCAAGAGGTACAGCCTGAAAGGCTTCGCCTTTTGCCAGTGCATCCCTGAAAGACACCGCCTTTGGCAGATTAAAAGGCTCCACCATCTTCTTGACATGTTTTGCAGCAAAGTTAATCAGGGTACGTTTTGCAAATGGCAGCATGTCGGCCACGCGGGTTACAATCAGGTGCTCAATGCCGGTTTTTTCTACAACCTCTTCAACCAGATGGCCAAAGTTGTCCATAAACACCAAAGCTTTGGCACCGGAATCATTGAACTGATGCAACATTTCCCGATCGGTGTAAAGAGGGTTGGTATTAACTATGACAAGACCTGCTCTGATGGCTCCGTAGACGGCTATAGGATACTGAAGCAGATTCGGCATCTGGATGGCAATTCTGTCACCAGGCTTCAGGGATGTGTGCTCACGAAGATAGTTGGCAAACTGCTGACTGTAGCGGTCCAGATCACCGTAAGTCAGAGTATACCCAATACCTGTAAATGCCGGTCGGGAAGCATTTTTTTCAAGAAGCTCCTCTATAATCGCCAAAAGATTGGGGTAGCGATCGGGATCAATAGTTTCAGCAACGCCAGCCGGACGCTTATCGCTCCAGAAAGATGCTTCCATAAGTACCTGCTCTCTTCTTGTTATCATGCGACGACTTCTGGCGCACACAAGTGATCGTTCGCCTGCTGCCGCATACATCACCATTTATATAAGAGTGTTCGCACTTTTGGGTCTGGCCGACTTCTGTCGTCAACCGTCAACTACCAGCCCCATAGGCTCTTTGCTCTTACAGCCGCTTTGGCGCATTTGTAGGGTAAATACGCTAAAAATGCACCTGCACTCATATAGCCGCTAAGGGAGTTTTACCAGCTTTTCGTGGTTGATACTAACCTTATCAGCACTTTGTTCGAAGATGTAGACCAAATAAAGAACTCTGGAAAAGATAGGTAGTTTCACTTAACCTAGGATTTAAATCACCTGAAAATCAAAGTTTATAAAATCTTTATCAGGGGAAAGATAGCCCAAAAAAACCATTTCATTTTTTAAACTTAAGAACGATGAAATGAGATAGGCTCTGGGAAAGTGAAAATAACCATTAGCCCACGCAGAACCATCAGCTAAGGAAAGCATTTCGGGTAGACGGCCATGATCGAGTTTTACCTTAAAATACTCTCTGGCAATCACCAGGGGGCTGAAATTCCACTTGAACCCGGAAGCTACTCTCTGGGCAAAAGCGATCAGTCTGATCTGGTCCTGACCGATGAATCACTCAGTGATCTGGAACTTATAATAAACATCAGCCCGCAGGGTCAAATCAAAATATCCAGCCAGTCTAAAGACGGATTACTCTATAGTAACGGCCTGCCCCGGGGCTCAGAGCTAAACGCCAGTCATTTTGACATCATAACCTCCAGTCAACTGTTTTTTTCTCTGGGTCCTGTAGATGCGGATTGGCCCGATCAACCACTGCCAGAGCTTCAGAGACCTGACCCGGAACCGGAAGAACATCAGAACAAAGGCTCTGAGCAAGATGAAGATGATGAATTCCCCGATGCTCCAGACATCCTGACGGAGGATGGGGATGAAGAGCTTGACAGTGATGACCTCAATAACCTGAACAATGATCTGGATGACATTGGCGACTCTCTGGCAGATGACGAAGAGGCTGAAGACGAATCAGAGGAGTTTGAGAACCCCCTGAAAAATATTGACCGGAAATGGCTGATAGGAATCCCGGCAGGCATATTTGCACTTTTCCTGCTTCTTATTATTTTACTTTCAGGTGGCTCTGACGAAGCGCCTCCTGAAATAAGCCATCTTGATCAGGCCAAAGAGATCCGCAATCGACTGAACCAGAAAAACATCAAACTGAAAGAGCTTCCTGACCAGAGCATCCTGATCTCTGGCTACACCCTGACAATGAGTGATAAACAGACAATCCAGCGTGAACTTCGTGAGCAGGGGATTCCTTTCAGCTCACAGCTGGTGGTCATGAGTGAATTAAGGGCTAATGCCGATGTGCTTTTAAAGAATCAGGGGCATACGTCTCTCAGTCTGGAGCTGGATAACTCGCCTGGTTCACTGGTTATGACCGGTTATGTTGCCTCCTCAGAAGAGCTTCAGAAAATCACTGCCGCTCTGAAACAGGAGGTTCACGGACTGGTTTCCATTGTCGATCAGGTAGAAAATCAGGCAGGTCGTCTTAACACGCTCAAGTCCATGCTCAGGGAGAAAGGCCTTAGCCCCCGCATACATTTGATACAAAAACCTAATCAAATCACTTTAGAAGGCCACCTCTTGGACGATGAACAAGTATATAACCTGAACGATGTGGTCACACGATTCAGAAAACAGTATGGCAATCAGCCCCAGCTGAAACTCGCTACCAAAACAGCTGGAGCACCTGCCAAAGTATTAAACACCCCACTGGCCCCTTCTCTGAAGATTCGGTCAGTGAGTATGGGAAGGGTGCCCTTTGTAACCATGGAAGATGGTGCCAAATACCTGATCGGCGCAAAGCTGGCCAACGGGTATATAATTGAAGATATTAATCTTGACTATCTTTTATTATCAAAAGGCACAGATCGGATCAAATATCGTCTTGGAGGCAACAGTGAAGGACCCACAAACCGACAATGAGAAAGTCCATCTCTCCGACCTCGAAGATCGCCTGATTCAGGACACTGACGGTGAGCTCAAGGAGCAGGTTCTGAAGGAATTGGTGGATGAAGCCTTGCGCCTGAAGTCGGAACGGGACAAAGGGCTTTCTCCTGATGAGTTTGAAATCAACGACAAGATGATCACTGCCCTGATCGCCGCTGCTGAAGTCGTTGACAAGACCTGGAATACTCATCACAAGAAACGCGCTGATTAAACACCTTCTGACAGCTACGTCCGACAGGGAGAGGGATCATGGCAGAGCAGAGAGCCAACCATTTAAACTTCGATCATGTACAGAACGTATTTGGTAAAACGGCCGAAAATCTTGATCAG
This sequence comes from Endozoicomonas sp. ALC020, assembly GCF_049275935.1. NCBI lineage: Bacteria > Pseudomonadati > Pseudomonadota > Gammaproteobacteria > Oceanospirillales > Endozoicomonadaceae > Endozoicomonas > Endozoicomonas sp. ALC020. The sequence continues at coordinate 5,000,435 of NZ_CP184830.1, read as the reverse complement.
GCCCTGAAAAGCAAAATATCGAGCATGGACCCGAACAATACCAAAGACATGGTGGAGTTTCAGGTTGAGTTCAATAAATACATGATTATTGAGGGTTTGAGATCCAGCATCATCAAATCCATCAAAGACACACTCCAGAGTATTATCCAGAAGTTGTAAGCCGGGTAAACAGCAAGAGGCCTGAAACATGACCGATGAAAAAATAATCAAAACCCTGGCAGATGTAGGCTTTATGGCCTCCAGCGTGGGTATGTCAAAACATGCTTTCGGTATTTTCAGCGCTCTGGAGAAAGCCAGACCTGAGAGCATCCTGCCTACTCTGGGCTTTGCCTTGACCTTCATTAATAAAAAGATGAATCAGGAAGCCCTCGAGATTCTTCATAAGGAAGCCATCCCAAAAGATCCTGACAACCCGACGGTTAAAGCCTTTATCGGTATGGCTCTGATGATGGAAGGAAGAAATAAGGAAAGTGAAGATTACCTGACCACGGCCAACAAAGAAGGTGACCAAGAGACCACCATCATGGCCAAAGAGCTATTGGAGAACATCAGAAAGGGTTAAGTCTTTCTCTCCCTGTCAGCCAACGCTTCCAAAACCCCATGCCTGAGCTCTTCAGGCATTCCTTCTCCCGCATTGATATGTTGCTCAAACCAACCTTCAATCATCTGCTGAAAGGCATTCAGGAATCGATCCCTGAGCTTGTGATCCGTCAGGCTGGCAATCAACTCTGACTGTTTTTCTATGGTATTTACAGAAAAGTAATGACGACTTATTTCATCCAAAGTTCCATCGTATCGCTGGACAAATACCCCGGTCTCTCCAAGCTTTCTGACAAATTCACGCTGCTCCAGAGCCAGCCACCCATCCGTCACCGAATCAGCCAGAACACTGACCGGCTCCTGCCACGGAGCATCAAGCCAGCGCTGACTGACCTCGGCGGCCAGCGTGATGCGCCTTGCCAGACGCAGAAAATAACCTCTGCGGCGCTCTCTGGAAATATCCTGCAACTCTCTGGCGACATGAAGGTCACGAAACTGTTTGCGAGCCTCATTGAGATTCCAGCGCGGCTGATACCTCACCTCACAGCCTGCCATCGACTTCAGGTAATCACACCACTGCTGTGAATGTTGAGAAATAGCAGACACTGAACATCGAAAGCCTTCCACAAACGCTTTGCTATATTGAGAGGCCACTGACGGATGACGATTATCCAGAGAGTGTCGACCCTCTTCCATCAGCAGGTGATCCAGAAAAGGAGTGATTTTTTGCGGTTGTTCCGCCACCAGCTCACCATTTTCCAGTTTGACGGAACGGTAATGAGTCTGACAGGTATGGAAATTTTCCCAGATTTTCATCAAACCGGTCTGGCCCAGGCTGGAATCCCGAATGCCTCTTAAAAAACCCAGCTCGGGATTTTGCAACTCTGCCTGCAATTGCATAATCACAGCACTGTGCAGTGCTGTCTCAGCATCAATAAGGTAAGGCTTGTTACCATTGACATGAAGATTTTTGCTGTGAATATCTGCCAGACCCGACATAAGACAGAAGCCGCCCGCCACACCCATGCGACGATGGTAAGTTTCTGGATCATCACACTCAGAAAGAGTTTCCGGAGCAATAAACTCAACATAACCGTAGGAAGACTTATTCAATATCCTGAATACACCCAGAGCTTCCGAGTCCTGCAACCAGCCATTCAGTGACTGGGCCATGCTCCGCTTATCACCCAGTAATAACTGGTCAATGGCAAGATCCCTGAGTTTGTATACCAGGTGCTCACCATTGTTAAACGCCAACTGGTAAACGGGCGATCCAGCATCTGATTGCAAATGACGAATAGAAATCAGACCAGAAGCCAGTTTACGGCTCTCTCCAAGCTGAGGGCTCCCTGAAAAAAAGTAATGATTGATCTCTGACAAGTCCTGCTTTACCCGACTCAGCAATGAACGGATCACTCTGACTTGCTGGAAAAACTCTTTCTGAATGTTTCGATACCAGTGAGGATAGGCTTCAATCAGTGTCTCCATCCCTTTGGATTCCAGTAGCTTTAGCACTTCACCGTAGCTGGTCAATGTGTGATCTTCTGCAAACCAGCCAATAGCCTGCAGCAACCTGTCATCCATCCATTCAATGACTGACTGGGCAATGGATTGAATCAAGCTACTTTCTGAACCCTCTTCAGAACTATCAATGTCATTCACATAACTCTGAATGAGTTGGACGTATTGAGTGATAACGGGCTTGATCCATTTGGATCTCAGCTGCTCGGGAAAGACCAGGCCACACACCGGGCAGGGATCTTCAACCTTGAACCAGTCCGGTAATCCGGGGAAAGAGGGCTTGCGCCCCTCTGCCTCATCGGAAAAAGAGACCAGCTGATACTTCAACATCCAGGATAATAAAAATAATAAGGTCTGCCTTTCAGGAAACAGCTTCTGCATGTTGCTGACGCTTTGAGGTGTCACCAGTTTCCTGATCACCTCTCTTATTTCGTTTTTATCAAGGAGATGATTCAGCTGATTGAAAAAGAAACCTCTCTCCGACATCAACAAAACCCGGAGACCTCTGTCGGTGGCTACAAGGAAGTCCGTTTCCTGCAGAGCCACAGACGCATAATGCCCAAACACGTCCTGGTAGGGCATACCCACTGCCCTACCCTGATGATGTCGTATTCTTGATGCTTCCAGCCTCAAATCGTCTACCAGCCGGTGATACTGATCAATCAGCAAAGGCCAGCTGAAGGTTTCATTCACCCTCCGGATGGCCGCATCGGACATTTCTTTCCGGGTAGATTCATCCATTAATAATGTCGACAAGGCTGTTTTCAACGCTTCTATATCTACAGCGACTCCCTGAGCCTGAATCAGCTGAGCCTGAGTTTTGCTGACAAGGCTGAGAGAACGGGAAATAGCATCATGGTCAGCCGAGGTGGTTTTGATCAGGAAACCTTCCTGCCCGGAAACAATCAAGTCTCGATAACCATTCCAGTCTGAAAGAATCACCGGAATACCTGCCCTCATTGCTTCTAACGGAGCCAGCCCAAAGCTCTCCTGAACATTATCTGCAAGAGAAACAAACACATCCGCTTCAGCCAGCAACTGCTCCCGCTTCTCATCATCAACGGTGAGTTCAAAGCGAATACAATCTTCAAGATTAAACTCATAGGCCTGAGCCAGTAATGAGCGAACATATTCGCCGGAGGCATCACCAGCCCCAGCAATCACCAACTGAAACCGGGAAACGGTTCCTTCCTCAAACAGATCATTCAATGCCAGTAATAATGGATGAAGGTCCATTTTATCGGCTGCTGATAACCTGCCAAGACAGAGCATCTGAAGCACATTACCTTCTCTTGAAGGAACAGCCTCTTGTCTGGCCGGTTCAATACCCAGTGGAATGAGACTCACTTGCCCACGATAGGGAACAGCCCTACCCACAGTATCACTGACACTGGCACTGGCCGAAGAGATCAGACGCTTCATCACAGTTTTCTGAGCTGTGGAACTGCAGAGGATGGAGTCACAAGGTTTAACGGGAGAGAAGATCAAATCCCTGACCCGGGATAAACGGGCATCATCACTGAGACTGTGAGCCCTGCCAGTGATAGGAAATATACTGGACGCATGTCTTTCTCGCAGAGCGGCCAGGTCTGATATGTAGGGATCGCCGCAATGAAAAACGCTATAAGCATGCCTCTGAAAACAGGAAGGCAGGTCATGAACCGGCAGAATATTGATATTTTTACCCGCCCCGTACTGGTGCAGGTATTCTTTCCAGTCTTGCCTGAAAGCAGGAATCTGCCCTTCATGAAGAAACAGATGCAGTTCGTTAAAACGGCTGTATCGAATCACCGCCTTCAAAAAGGCTTCATTGGCCTTACGGAGTCCGTTATACCCATCGATTGAGTTCTCTGCCCAGGTGACAAGACAACCGAATAAAGAATGATTAGAAACCGGATCCATCATGGCATGATCATCGTTGGCATGGTCGGCATAACAGTCTGCTCCTGACCGACTTCTTTGAGGTAATACTCAAAGTTATTGGCAAACTCAGCCAGAGCTTCCTCAAGGAGGTTGTCATCCATCCCCTGAAGCGGGCGGGAGTAATGTAAAGCTAACGCATCTTTCTCAGGCTCTATGGACAAAATAACCCGCTGGGTAGTCGCCAGACCCACAGTTTTGGTCATCAGATTTCGGAGGATATTTTCCCGATCTTTTTCACCAGGTGGCAGCTGGGCAATGACGCCATGGATAAAGAATCGCCCATTGGCCTGAAAACAGGTGAACTCAATGCGGCTGTCGATGGTGAGGTAATAGCGGTTATCGCGAAAGTCCAGTTCACCCAGCTGATTATTGCGGGCAACGGCTTTCATAAGATTGTCGAAACTCATAGCTTCCCTGCTCCGGGTGAAGGCATCCATGCCTTCTGATGGGGTATTAATTACAGTTTACTATGAAATACTGTTTCGGCAGGTAGCGGAAAAAATCTCCCGGGATTATAACTTGTAAATACCGTCTGGGCTTATTCTGCCACCAGGTGATCTTCAGATTTGGCCATCTGCCCGGGGGACATCTTGCGAAAGACAAGCACAAGCAAAATAAAACCGGCTCCGGAAGCAAGAAAGCCCATGATTGAAGAATCCGTCAGCCCCATCACCAGATAGCCCAGCATAGCCACAACAGCAATACTGAGGGCATAAGGAAGCTGAGTCATCACATGATCAATGTGGTGACAGGAGGCCCCTGTAGACGACAGAATCGTGGTATCGGAAATCGGTGAGCAGTGATCGCCAAACACCGCACCGGCCAGAACAGCGGCCAACATTGGCAGAATCATGGCAATATCTGCTGCTGCAGCCATATCTCCCGCTATGGGCAACATGATGCCGAAAGTGCCCCAGCTGGTGCCGGTTGAGAAAGCCATAGCGCCGGAAACCACAAACAGGATCAGAGGTAAATAGCCAGTATCAATCTTCGAGCTGCTGACCAGGTGAGCCAGGTACTTGCCGGTTTCCAGAGAGCTGATGATATCCACCAGCACCCAGGCCAGCACCAGAATGTAAATGGCAGGCAGCATGGAGCGCGTACCTTCCACAATCGCCTTACCCCAGGTGGAGGCATCCAGATTATGGCTGAGCATTCTGATCGCCGTGACCAGAAGGCCAGCAAGACCGCCATAGATAAGCGAATTGACCACATTGGTGTTTTCAAAAGCGCCCAGAATAGAGAATGGCGTACCGGCTTCCTGAAGCGCAGAAGCGCCCGTAGCAATCAGGAAAGCGGTCGTCGCGATCACCAGAGAGAGAACAGGAATCACAAGATCGGCAACCGTTCCTTTTTCACTGCTACTGATGGCCTCAGAAGATCCCGGAGGTGTCCCTTTTCGGCTGTCATACAGTTCACCGGCTCGGGCACGGCGCTCATGGGTCCGCATGGGACCAATGTTTAAATCCATGGCCGCAGTACAAAACACCAGTGCCAGAGCAAAGACAGCGTAGAGATTCATCGGCACCATACTGACAAAAGCACCAATAGCAGTGACATCGGTCACTTCATGGGCCACCAGAATAGTGCCAATCAGGGCAATGATGTAGGCACCCCAGCTGGAGACAGGTGTAATGACACAGACCGGTGCCGCCGTTGAGTCAATCAGGTAAGCCAGCTTGGCTCTGGAGACACCCTGACGATCTGTCATGGGACGACCAATATTGCCAACGGCCAGTGCATTGAAGTAATCATCAATAAAGATAATGATACCCAGCAGCACAGTCACCAGTTGTGATCCCTGCCGGGATTTTACTCTCTGACGAGCCCAGTCACCAAAGGCTCTGGCGCCACCAGAAACATCTATCAGAGTGGTAATGATGCCAAGTATCACCAGAAAGAACAGAATAAAGACAGTGCCTGTATTGAGACCATTATCCCAAAATATCCCGGCAAAACTGTTAAGCAGGTAAGAAAACGTTCTGCCGGCGCTGAAGTCAGTCAGCAGCAGCGTACCGGCAAGGATACCTGCGCCAAGAGAAAACAGGACGTGACGAGTCAGAATCGCCAGGATAATAGCCACTGCCGGAGCGACTAATGACAGGGATGATGTGCTGTAACTGAGTAATTCCATAAATACTGATCTTTTGGGTGAACACGTCCGGAGGGCAGAATATTCATGACTGCCGACTTTAAGCTTAATTCACGAGACAGGATCAGGAGGGCAATGGATTGAAGCAGAATACGACCGGATAGATCCCGTATCTGCCTGTTGCTGAGCAACCTGCCTTTTGGGCAAAGTCCTTCAGAAACGATTGTCCAGTAGCGCTCCACAGTAAAAAACTGTGACAATGATACACCTCTTCGATGTACCACCAGCAGATGAGTTTGACGACGACTCTGCTTCGGCACCTTTTCCTTTCATCCGGCTCTCTGTCCTGGTCAATCCAGGACATTCGGAGTCACCCTGCTACGGATTACTGATAAACGGTGCGCCTCTACTTTTAGCCCTGACCCATGGATTCCATGGACCAATGGCTGATTATTGTGGGTAGTTCCTGTGCATTTGCAGGGAAGCACCCTTTCACTCATAACCGCTCTCTAACAAGCTCTGTAACCTGAAGCGAATCCGGCTTATGGTGTTTATTAAGAGGATCACAGGCAGAAGTGTAGCGACAGCATCCTGCCACGTCACCCCTGCTGATGGGCGGTAATTATGCACATCGCTGGATGATTGACAATTGTGAGATATAGTTAGTGAGGTTTTGCTCTTTATGGAAATAGATTCTTCACGTTCTCATCTCATCCGGCGCTCCTGGGTTTGACAAACTTTGAATTACTGCAGGGTCACAGCGATTATCACAGGGGAGTAATTCATTATGTTCAACCCAGTGCACCCCGGCGAGGTTCTCAAAGAATCTTATCTGGAGCCACTGAATATCAGCGTAACGGAGGCTGCCAAGCATCTGGGAGTTGCGCATAAAACCCTGTCTGAACTCGTTAACCAGAGATCAAATGTCAGTGTAGAGATGGCTTACAAATTAGCTAAGGCTTGCAATACCTCCCCTAAGCTGTGGCTGAATATGCAGGTTAACTACGACCTCTGGCGCAACAGGGATATGGACAAAATCCAGATCGCTGCCTTTGCTTGATGACTAAGACAATTTCTCTGGTTCCCACACACCAGAGTTTAATCATGGCTTTTGCATTCCGAGGTATTTTTGAGCATCCCGATCAAATGAATAGATTTGTTCGCAATCGGCTTTTTGACACTTTATTGTGATAAGACAGTCGTTTAATTTCGGCTTTGTCTTTTTATAGAGCCTCAAGGCAGCTTGCATATCGGATGCATTTTCAACAATTAACTCTTTAGTCGTCAGAAGGCTTTCTAAAATGGCAATCAAGTCGGTTTTTTCCAGCTTATAGCCTCTTTGCAGAGTGAAATAAACCTCCAGCATAACGGGCTCTGTTACGTAGCCCTGATATTCAGGTGTGAGTTGCTTAAATAATCTGGAGGCCTGTTTGGACTGAGATGGGTGATCCTGGGTCAGAAATCGGAGCAAAATATTGGTATCCAGTCCAATCATACTGCTAACCTTTGATCTTGTTCGTCGCCGTTATCCTTTCCGGAATACCCCTCTGAAATACAGGCTTTGATCTCATCGTCCGAAAGACTTATGTTTGTCTTAACCGCTCCACACAGCGACATAATGCTGAGGTTTTTGGGAGCAATTTGCCAAGTGCCGTCTTCCTGCCGGATGAACTCAAGCTGGTCGCCTTCACTAAGGTTCATATCTGCTCGCACTTTGGCAGGTATAGTGATCTGACCTTTTGATGTTAATTTAGCTGTGGGCATGGCTGTACCTCTATGATTCCTTAAATTCCTTACATTATAGTAAGGAATTTTTTGGAAGTTCTGTTTTTAACTCCTTCCGATGCTGCTTGTGAGAATGCCCTACGCTATGATTTCTTCGGTTCCCAGGCTCCAGCATGGTAACCAGGCACAATTCACCGGGATTCATAATGTCTATATAGCAACCCTTCCAGTCTCCAGGGCTATCGCCCAGTCCAAGCGATTTCTCTGCTTTGCTGCCTGAACAGCACTCTCATATTTATATGGAATTCTCATATGTTCAACTTGCCAACCAGATGAAGTACTTTCAACAATGCAGTACGAAGCCAAATTGGAATAGTTTTCCATTTTGTGGGGAATTGGCTCATCATCAAAATAGGCGGGTAATCCAACGCTTCCGGGGTTTACAACAAGCTGGCCGTTACTGAGCTGCACAGAGCGTGGAATGTGGGTATGACCACATAAAATCAATGATTCTTTGACCCCTGTCAGTAATCCCAGGATTTCTGTGTCTGATCTCACTCTGGCATAACCTTGAGTAACATCCTCAAGCATGTAGACCAGGTCATTGTCTGGAGTGCCGTGACAGATGAAAACATCATTATCCAGAGATTTTGCTTCTGGTAATTCCCTCATCCATTGGAGTGGCTCTTTACCCAATTCGGACAAGATAAATTGCATTGTTGGATTTGAAGAGATCTCTGATTCTGTAGCCTGATAAATTTGACGGTCCTGATTCCCTCGAATCGTTATTACTTCTTCTGTTTGGAGAAGATCATAGGTCTCTCTTGGAGCCAATGGGCCATATAAAATATCTCCAAGATTTATAAGGCCATCAACGCCCTTGCGTTTTGCATCCAAGAAAATGGCTTCCAAAGCCCATACATTGCTATGAATATCAGAAAGTACTGCAAATTTTTTCATATTCTTGGTTCTGCAATTTACTCAAATGTTTGATTTGGCCATGTAACAGCTTACTTGCCGACTCAGTTTCGCATAACACACTTAGTGTGAAAACCAGAGTTTTTCGGCCCCCTGTGGAGCGTGAGAACAACTCAAAAAAAACGGCTCATCCTTCGACAAGCCGCTCCATTTCACTTAACCGGTCAATCCGATGCTATTCCCACTCAATCGTCGCAGGTGGCTTGCTGGATACGTCGTAAGTCACCCGGGAAACATGCTCTATCTCATTGATGATCCGGCTGGAAACCTTCTCCAACAGTTCATAAGGCAGGTGGGCCCAACGAGCCGTCATAAAGTCGATGGTTTCTACCGCGCGTAAAGCCACCACATACTCGTAACGACGACCGTCACCAACCACACCTACGGATTTAACCGGCAGGAAGACAGCAAAGGCCTGACTGGTCTTGTGATACCAGTCGGCTTTATGCAGTTCTTCAATAAAAATGGCATCTGCCTCACGGAGAATATCGCAGTACTCTTTCCTGACCTCTGCCAGTACCCTTACGCCCAGACCCGGGCCGGGGAATGGGTGACGATAAACCATGTCATAGGGCAGTCCAAGCTCAAGACCAATCTTGCGCACCTCATCCTTGAACAGTTCACGCAGAGGCTCAACCAGCTCCATCGCCATATCTTCAGGTAAACCACCCACATTGTGGTGTGACTTGATGACATGGGCCTTGCCAGACTTGGCGCCTGCTGATTCGATTACATCAGGATAGATAGTGCCCTGAGCCAGGAACTGGACATTATCCAGGGCAGCAGCCTGCTGATCAAAGACTTCAATAAAGGTGTTACCGATAATTTTTCGCTTGGCCTCAGGGTCCTGAACACCTCTTAGCTTGTCCAGAAAAAGCTCTTCAGCATCAGCGCGAATAACACGTACCCCCATGTTCTCAGCGAACATGGCCATCACCTGATCACCTTCATTCAGACGCAGCAGACCATTATCGACAAAGACACAAACCAGCTGATCACCGATAGCCTTGTGCAACAGCGCTGCCACAACACTGGAATCCACACCGCCAGAAAGACCCAGCAGTACGGTTTTATCACCCACCTGTTCCCGAACGCGGGCAATGGCATCCTCAATAATTTGTCCCGGAGTCCAAAGCTTTTGGCAGCCGGCAATATCAATGACAAAACGTTCCAGGATGCGACCGCCCTGTTTGGTGTGAGTCACTTCGGGGTGAAACTGGACACCATAGTATTGCTTCTCTTCACAAGCTATGGCTGCAAAAGGACAGGAATCGGTAGAAGCCGCTACCACAAAGCCTTCAGGCAGCTGGGAAACCTTGTCGCCGTGGCTCATCCAGACATCCAGACTCAGACGACCCTGCTCATTCACATGGTCTTCAATGCCATCGAACAGTCTGACCTTGTTTTCCAGATTCACTTTGGCATAACCGAACTCACGCAGATTTGAGGTCGATACCTTGCCACCCATCTGCCCTGCCATAGTCTGCATGCCATAGCAGATACCCAACACAGGAACCCCCAGATCAAAAACAGCCTCCGGCGCGCGAGGCGAAGCATCACCGGTCACGGATTCAGGCCCACCGGAAAGAATCACCGCCCTGGGGGCAAACTCGACAATAGCCTGCTCATCCATATCATAGGGATGCAGCTCACAATAAACGCCTATCTCACGTACACGACGGGCGATCAGCTGTGTGTACTGGGAACCAAAATCCAGAATCAGAATTCGTTCGGCGTGGATATCCTCTAACATGTGTCTTCTCAAAATTAGATAACTGCTACGACAAGCAACAAGCGGTCTTCGAGGTGGATGAAGGCCTGTTACTGATACGACATTCGTTAAACTGCGGATGATAGAGCCAACAGTTCAAGGGATAATCAAATTAACCCACCCGGTAATTGGGTGCTTCTTTGGTAATGGTTACATCATGGACATGAGACTCTTTCATACCCGCATTGGTCACCCGAACGAACTCAGGCACCGTGCGCATGGTCTTCATATCTGCCGAGCCGGTGTATCCCATTGCAGCACGCAGACCGCCTACCATCTGATGGACAATGGCATTCAGCGGCCCTTTGTAGGGTACACGACCTTCAATACCTTCCGGGACCAGCTTCTCGGCACCGGCTTCCGCACTCTGGAAGTAACGATCACTGGAGCCGGAAGCCTGAGCCATGGCACCCAGAGAACCCATGCCACGATAGGCTTTGTAACTTCTGCCCTGATACAGTTCAACTTCGCCGGGAGCTTCCTCGGTACCTGCCAGCATACTTCCCAGCATGACCGCACTGGCACCCGCTACGATGGCTTTAGCCAGATCACCGGAGAAGCGAATCCCGCCGTCGGCAATCACCGGAATACCCGTTCCTTCCAAGGCTGCCACAACGTTGGCTACCGCAGAAATCTGCGGTACACCGATACCGGTCACGATGCGAGTAGTACAGATTGAGCCGGGACCGATACCCACTTTCACACCATCGGCACCTGCATCAGCCAGGGCCCTGGCTGCTGCACCGGTAGCAATATTACCGCCAACAACCTGAACCTGTGGATAGGTTTCCTTAACCCAGCGAACCCTCTCGATAACCCCTTTGGAGTGACCGTGAGCGGTATCAACGATCACAACGTCAACACCAGCATCGACCAGAGCAGCGACTCGCTCCGGGGTTTCAGGTCCGGTACCAACTGCCGCACCCACTCTCAGCTGACCATGGGAATCTTTACTGGCGTTAGGGTAGTCCTGGGCTTTCTTGATATCTTTTACGGTCATCATACCGACCAGATTAAACGCCTCATTAACCACCAGCACTTTCTCGATACGATGTTTATGAAGCAGCTTGCGAACGGCCTCCTGGTCAGTTCCTTCCTTCACAGTGACCAGTCTCTCTTTAGGGGTCATGATATCAGCCACAATCTTGTCCAGATTGGAGACAAAACGAACGTCACGGCTGGTGACAATACCGACCAGATCACTGCCATCCAGGACAGGAACTCCGGATATCTTATGACGACCGGTCAGTTCAAGAAGATCTCTGACCGACGCTGCCGAGTCAATCGTAATAGGGTCCTTGACCACACCACTTTCATGCTTTTTGACCTTGCGAACTTCATTAGCCTGTTGAGCAACAGTCATATTCTTGTGAATGATGCCAATCCCACCCTCCTGAGCCATGGCAATGGCCAGACGAGCTTCAGTCACGGTATCCATGGCTGCCGAGATCAGGGGGATTTTCAGCTCGATTTCGCGAGTCAGTTTTGTGGTCAGAGAAACATCTTTGGGGAGAACTTCTGAATATCCGGGCAGAAGCAGGACGTCATCGAAAGTGAGGGCTTCTTGGGCGATTCTCAGCATTACCTGTTACCGATCCGAGTGTATTGAGTGGATGGAAAGAATCCAGAGGATTATACATCAAGATCATTATCAATAAAACAGAAAATCCATTCAAATAGTTTGAATGCGCATACAAAAATACCAAGAGGCGGCTCAAGATCTTTTTCCCTTGAGAAATCAGGGTATAAGAGGGTAGCACCCCGGCAATATCAGCCGCGAACAGTACACAAACGGACACCGACTCAGATTTTGAGAATCCGGACTATCGGCTGGTCTGCCAAACAAGATAACCGACACAGTACATGAGTTTACGATTATTGATCATCACCCGAAGGTGTTGTTTCAAGAAACGTTTGGTATTTTCATCAGGATTTTTGCAAAGCTAAACGACTGACTGTTGCCTAAATTGAAAAGTGTCATCAATGCGTTAACCCCATTCTGGAAAAAGCAGACTCAGTGGACATCCCTTTGGTTACTTTTGACTCTGATGTTAATTCTGATATTCCAAAAACATGTATCGCAGCTCACAATAAAAAGACAGGACCAATGGCCCTTGAAACCTTAGCTGAGATCATTAGAGATCAGACAAGTTAGCCATTATTTTTCGCAATGCCTGCATTTCGTCTGCTACTAATTGCATTGAAAATTTTGTTAAGCAGATCAAAAAGAACTTCCCATCTATCGAGCTGATTAGTTTTCTTTATTCAAATAGAGAACCACAAAAAGTAATGAACCAGACAATGAAAACTGTTCTTATCAGTCCTGACCTGAAACCAATTTATGCCAGTAATAAGTGGTACTTATTCAGATGTAGCCAGTGCTAATCAAAGCCGATGACTGGCTGGAAAAATCAAGTTAGCTGGTTTTGATGTCGTTGATGCCGTCATTAACTTGGTTTTAACGTTCCGCAGGGACTCATTATTCAGGATACCCATCATAATGACTTCCTTGACCTTACGAACTTGAATATTGAGAAGGTAATCCATGTATCTCCAAAACTTGTAAACATTAGAAAAACACGCAGCCCTGAAAAAAATAATTTTATCAAGCCATCAGGTTAATAGATTACAAACTGTTAAAGAAAAAATATCCTCCTCCGGCTTTTCTATGACTACCGGCATTCACTAGCCGTTCTGACATCAATCGATTTATTCCTGATCGGGATGGTGAATATCACCGGTTCAAAACCAACACCCAAACTACATACAGAGCCAATCTTGCTACATCCTGAACCCACTGCTATTTTTTCTCAGACTCCATGGATATCAAAACAATACAGTCGGTAAAAATAAAAACTGTTATTTAACAGGTCAACTTTGATTGACAAATTAATAATTATCAAATGGGATCTACGGCAATTCTATGCTTGTTTGTCACAGAAGACTGTTAAAACTTCTCTTAATTGCCCTGCTATTCATAATTGAAATGAACGTACAATCAGGTCATACCTCCGGCCACCAGAATGAACCCGGGCACAAGGCACCAGAAATCCGCTTTTTGGGTCTCTACGCCGGATTTAAAGCCAATAATTTCCACCTCAAGCTGGGTAACCATTATCACGTAATACACGACGTTGGCAGCCCCAAAAAGCTGTCCCTTTTTTTCCAGAATCAATGGTTGAGTCATCTGCCCGGGTTTCTGTTAGCAAAGCTGCTTCCTCCTTCAACCGTACCCTACCCTTCTTTCAGTCGCGGATTTCCCTCACTGTCCCGGGCTTTTGGTGATGCCCCCGATTGCAACCCTCATCCGGTGATGATCGATCACTCTTTGCTGAAAGGCCAACTGTCAATACAAACCACTTGTATCGAAAATCATCCTGTCTGGCAGATTACGGCCTCACCCTCGACATCATCGTCAGAGACTCAGGCCGTCGAGGGTGATTCTCTGTCTGCCTGGCTGTCGCTTTGGAAACTACTAAACGACACCCATACCAGTACACTTTTCCTGCGTCCCTGGCGAGAAAGTCAGCAGAATCGCCTGCAGGCCATTATCTGCCAGACCAATCCGCTTACAGAGCATAAAAAGTGTCAGAGCGTTCTTATTGATTTCCCGCTGAATCACGCAAAACCCTGGCTATTGCCCGAACTGGCTGGAAAAGACAGTATCAGCGCTGACGGGCAAACCGCTTTGGACAGTAGTTATATCAAGCGGGTCAATCAGGCTATTGATTGCCTCTCTTCCCACGATAAGTTGTTTGGAGAACCCAATAAAAGCAAGCCAGCTGACAAAGAAAAAATACACGCTTGCCAAAATAAGCACTGGCTTTATCAGTGGTCAGATCAAAACTGGGTTTATCAACCTGGCATTCCCGAGACTGCAATAAACCCCGGCCCGGCACTCATGACCGGGAAGTACTTTAACCTCTGGGCACTGGAAAAGGTATCGCCCGGCAATGATACCTACCCGGCCTGGTCGAGATCTTCTTTGTTCATCGCCCGCAACGACAGACATCGGAAATACCATTTCTGGGGAGCAGGTGACCCGGTGCTGCTGATGCGGTTCGCTGATGCCCCTTATAATGTCGAGGATCATTACGCCGGTTGGGATGGACCAGAGATTGGCACCCTGGTAGAAAGTGAGCATCTCAACCTGGCTGCCCTGCTTATGAGCACGGTGACCAATACGCCCTTTAATCTCTATCAGTGGCGGGGAATTCTCTCAGGGTTCACATCACCCATCCCGAAAAGCCTCAGTGCCCTGGTAAGGGAGCAGATTCTGAGCGACCCTGGTTCACTTTACCAGTTTGTTAAACGGCGGCCTGAGTTACTGAACAATGTGTTGACCTATTTAAACCGTGAGTTTCCGGGCCACCCTGTCCACTCATACTTTTCCGGTCGTGTATCACCTTTTTTTAGCCATCAAACAAACGGAAACCCATTGGCTTTGGTGCCCGAAACAAGCAACGCGTTCGACCGTTTTCTTACCCTTGCCCCCCCTCATCAATCAGATGCATCACTCCCTTCAACAGAGTTTGCTTCGGGCATAATGACTGTTTCTGGTATTCAAGGGAGTAGTGAGCCGCCTGTAGCCCAAGCCTGCCCAGCTTTTTGCTCTGACCAAAAAGCGCAACAAGGCGGCAACAGAAGTCAACGAAGTGCTAAATCGGACGCCAGGAAAAATAACGATAATGAGCCGCCACCACCGGACGGCAACCATCCGGTCACACCAGCAGACGCAGTGTACTCAGCCTCCCTGCTTAAACGTCTATTGTATTTGTACAGGTGCTCCGGTCTTCGGCCTGAAAGAGTGACTCAAAGATCAGACTTTCTTTCAGAACAGCTTGGTGTCACATCCAGGGAAAAATTTGAAACCCTGCTCCGTCTG
Source organism: Endozoicomonas sp. ALC020 (assembly GCF_049275935.1). Taxonomy (NCBI): domain Bacteria; kingdom Pseudomonadati; phylum Pseudomonadota; class Gammaproteobacteria; order Oceanospirillales; family Endozoicomonadaceae; genus Endozoicomonas; species Endozoicomonas sp. ALC020. The sequence goes on along the minus strand of NZ_CP184830.1, from coordinate 4,985,000 downwards.
TGCCAACCACCCGATTGTGGAAGTGAAACATTATATAACCAGATGCTCCGGGGTTTTGACCCAAAAGACCAACAACACATGATGCTGGCATCAAAAGCTTTGCAAAATTCGATACAAGTCATCGTTCATGATGGTCAGGAATATCGCTGCTATGACCATGATAAAAACCACGATCATGCTACTCGTCGGCTTCTGGAAAGGCTTGAAGATCGCTATATCTTCCTGTTTCACAACAATCACGCTGTAAAACTGTCTTCTCACAGTGACAACAAACTATGGTTCACTCACTTCCTGACCAACTCCCGCTTAAATACTGAGGAAAGTGACTGGCTGGCAGCCAATTGGGTTGAAAAGGCTTTATGGGATCTGTTTCCACAATGGCAGAAAGATGTCTTATTATGCCGGGAAAGTCTTGAAAACCCATCCATAAAATTTGCCAGCGAAGCACTAAAACGGGCATTTACTTCACCTGCTGAATTCATGCGGGGAGGACACGAAAATAACCAGTTCAGGTTTTACAATAAATTAGGCCTTGTTTGCTACCCCTTCGAGGATACAGAGAACCCCGATGGAATGTTTTACATTAGTAAAAACGTGCTTGGAGCAGTGATTTTTTTCTGGGAAGACTCTGCCAGCAAATATATTTCCTTTATAGCGCCGGATCTCTCCACATCAGCAATAAACGACAAAATACAGTCTTTGGATACTCATTTAAAAGATTATTCCGAGGGTGCATTTTTAGTAAAAAAACAGGATATCCGCTATGTAATTCCTGCACTGATAGTGCTCGCACCTGTTTTTAGAAAAACCTATACAGAAGCCGAAAAAATTATATCCGATACTGAAGGTGCTCTCGTTTACGGTGGTTTAGCCAGGTGGCAACACCTCAGGTCATCGGTTAAACCCACTGAACTGGGCAAGGTACCTGTTACCAATGATATTGACCTGGCAGTCAAAGATACCACAAGCCTGGAAAACATTTCGGCTTCTATGGAGGCAAAGCTAAGAGGTGTCCTGCCTGGCACTACCGTTAGACGCAACAACATTTACGGTACGGTTTTAGACAGCCCAAAGATCTTGCAGCGCCAAGGGCTACTGCACACCTTAAAGATCAACTGCTTTCCCGATACGAACGAAGAAAACACCATCGGGTTCGCCAGTTACGAGGCGAAAAAATGGCGAATCTTATCAATCGATATTTCTGCCGGTCCTGAAGGGTATTTCGATTTCATACATGTAGAACCTTTTGCCACAGGCTCCAGACTGGCTATGCCAAACCTGCCCACAATGGTTGAAAAACTGTTGCAGGATACCCAACTCGATCAAACCTACCCGGGTATTGATTCAAAGCGACGGATGAAAAATGCTCAAAATGCATTAAAAATATTGCTATCAAGTGACACTGAGCAACAGGTACAGACAATGATTCAAAAGTCGGTATTCAGCAGCTCTTCAGAGTCATCCGGGTTACCGGAATTTCTGCATCCGTATATCAAGCCTGAACCCGAAAATGAACAGAAAAGCACTATTGAGTTAGAGAATAAGGCAGAGAATAAGGCAGAGAATGATGCGAATAATCAACATCCTTTAGTTGCTGCCAAAACCAAAACAACAACTCCCGCTGTCAATGAGCCTCTGAAAGACAATGTACCGGGACAGACAACTATTGCCGCACATGCTGCAATTGCCAGTACTGCTAATGTCAAAGGTACAGAATCGATAACTCATGATCCGACTTTAAATTCCCGTAGGAAGAAAAAGAAACAGAGACAAAAGCTGAAAAAAACGGTTCAGCCAAAAGCAGGCAACATTGCAACTGCGACAGACGAGGGCGATATCAAAGTAGAAGCCAGCCCTGATAATCAAAGCGCTACAGTAGTTCATAACAGCAAGACAACAGCCCCTGATACTACTGAACGCTCAAACAAAAGAAAGAAGGAAACCGTCGCCCAAAAGCCAATCTCGAATCTGATCGACTTAGAAACGGCACTGTCCTGGTCCGTAGAAATATCAAACTGGCTTAAGGAGATGGAATATAACTTTTCGGGAGAGCTAAACAAGGCAATAAAGACACGACATTGTGGTCCCACTGAAGAAAGGGAAGCCTCTGATGAAAACAAAGCCACAGCAGAAAAACCTGCCACCAATACAGAACTGGATACACTGCAAAATCAACTGCAGGAGGGAAAAGCAAAAATCTTGAAAATACTGGCCTGTACCGGGGCTTCTGCTGATACATCCGGATATCAACCTTTCATCACCATCAATCTGACTAATACCCTGAGTAGAGAGCAGCACATAGAGTTAAAACAGGCAGCTTATGAGGACCACTTTCCCTATGCCCAACTGGTTCAGGCGTTGTTCATTTTGAACAAAAAATTACCCTCTGGAAAATCAGAAGCACTTCAGATCTATGAACATGCCTTCGAGCTATTGTTACCGGCAGCTATTGCCGGTATACCACTTGCCTATCAATTATTAATCGCAATGCAATTGCACAGCCACCATCCGGCGGGCTGGCCCCAGATAGAACCTGTAAACCGATTGTTACGTAGTATGACTTCCAGAGAGACAAGCTTGAACCAGGTAAAGATTGAAGGCTTGTTGAATGGTGGATTTCTGGAACAGCTCTATCAGGATACAGATGTTACCGCCCTGTTAAAGATTGAGCAGGGTTTCGCCAAAGCGTCAGACCTCTCAGGCAGAGGCAGAGAAGTGAAGGCCATACTCAATGCCCTGAGAGAACCGGATACCCCCTCTACATTAAAAGCCCTGAAAGCTGTCCGCCCCGGAACCCGGGAACTGCAACAAACCATCGCTTCACTGAAACTGATTCTGGAAAGAAAAAAAGAACCAGCGGCAGGTCAGATACATAGTGAGCTTTGGGCCTGCACCCTCAACACCCTGCAGATCCAGGGAGCCTCCAGGAAAAAAACTCAGTTCATTGATATAACGAGTTTCCCGCAGGTGCTGGCGATGACTGACCTGAAAGTATTCACGGGCGCTGAGCGTACCGGACAATCGTTCAGAAGTAATCAACCCAAATTCATAGCTTTTTGGAAAATGAGTTTTTGGGAGGACTATCTCAAAGCTTCGTTGAGCAAAGACAGGAAGAATGAAAGGGAAGTATTTGAGGAGTATCATGACAAAATAGGCCATAAAGCGACTGATAAATTCAGGCCCTATTTAATTAACGACTGGATTCTTGCCCGATCTTTTCTGTTTTCAAGGAGCTTTGTTCAAACCAGAGAAGTTCCGGTTTCGATCTCCTCCACTCCACCAGTCATTTCGAAGCAAGTAACTTCTGGATCAGGCACAAATTCTGGAAAAACAAAAAACTCAGCCAGACCGTCAAAAGGACCAAAGCCAGGCATCAGAATATCAAAAGACCAATTCAATGAACACGCTCACATCCAGTATTTATTACAGCTGGATATAAATATTATTCAGGAAGTCAGATTTATTCAGGAAAACCCGGAAAATTTTTTGCAACAGGTAGAAAAGCAGATCTCTGCATTCAGAAGGTCTTTACTAAAAAACAAAAATCCAACAAACGAGCTGGGAATAGGATATTACTATTTTCTAAAGGCACTCGCACTGATGAGGGCAAAAGTGTCAGGTGATAACAGAACCATTGAATTGTCCTTTAGCCCGGAAGTCAGGCTCAACGCCAAAAACATAAAGGAAACTATTATACACTCTCAACATTTCTACTTCCCTTATGCAAGGATGCTCATGCTGTTTTTCGATTATGCTATTAAAGGAGAGCCTGACGTTAAATTACAAGCCTGTATCTCTGCATTCTCCGGGGTGTCACAGTCTATTGAGATTTTATTAGAAATGGAATCAGATTCAGCAGCTCTGGCCGGAATCTTACTCAAGTGGCTACTGCTGATTCCAAAGCCTTTCGAACTGAGACTGGCCCTTGCTGCAGATATTAACCTGAAAAACCCGCAAAGCAAGATTCCGGGCAGGATAACACCTTCCATACTTATAATCAGAGAGTTTTTGGATCAGCTTCCGCTAAAAAGCACTGATGACGCAGTTGATCTTGCCTTGAAGCGAATAAGCGAGATGTTTCTGAATATCCAACAGCTGCCAAAAGGACAGCACGAACAAATGCTGGCGGTAGCGGCATGTTTAGCGGCAACGGAAGCAGCGCAAATGGAATCGGCGGCAATGAAAGCGCATGAGGAAGCACAGAAGCGTGCAGATACAATCAAAATCAATGAAGCAGCGTTGGCATTTGTGGTAGCGAAAGCAGCAGCAAAAGAGGCATCGGAGGCTATAGCAGAAGTGGAAATGCGAATGGAAATAGAGGTAGGAGATGGTTCTAAAGCGGCAGCATCAGTGGCAGCTCAATCGGAACTGTCAACAGCGGCAATATTGAGACTGGAAGTGGCATCGGAGAAAGCAGTGGAAGCAGAAAAAGTAATGCAAGAGGAAGCGAAAAAGGAAGCAATATTAAAATTGGTGCTGCACTTTGCCACTGATCGAATAGACTTGCTTCACTTTAATAGCCTGGATTTATCCTCAGTTATCTTGCGTCTTACTGTGCCAGGCATTCTTTACGCAACCTCATTGGGATCCGCATTCCTCACCAAAAAAAAGGCGCAACTCGCTGAAGATATTAATCCAGAGAAGCGGGCAATTGCAGACATCATTAAACTTGCTTTTCATCTGATCGGTTCACCTGAAGAAGTAGAGCCCGTTTTTCCTCATCTTGAAGCCCTTCCCCTCGATACCCAAGTCAACTTAACCGCTAATCATTTTGGCCATGACATACAACTTCTAAAAAAATTAATTAGCTTATTCCCTGAACTGGCTGCCGAGAATAAGCTACAATGGTACAATATTTATTTGCTGATTCACGAGTACACGATCAGGCAGTTCGGTGGCAATGCAGAACAGGTAAAACAACTGCAGAATGATTCAGAAGATTGGAAAAAAACACGTAAATGGCTTGAAAACCATATATGGTATAAGCCATTCCAAACGGGTGATACTTATTTTACACCAAAGAACGTCGACTATGCTATTTTTGACACTACTTTGATTAAAGAGTTCAAAAGTGGGGACGAAAGAGCTTTTATTTTTGCTATTGAGCAAAGCAGCAGAGTTGGCTATCAGAAATTGTCACAACGGATAAACCAATATAAAGATAAAAATGACCCTGAATCAGTAGATATTTTAAGCTGGCTTCATTGCCTGGCTGGCTTGACACTTCTGGAGGCGGAAATAAGTTCTGATCACCAGCGGGTAATACTAAACGGCCACAAAAGAGTCCTGCGCATTGCTTATGATCATTTCTTCAAGTCACGTAAAATTGGCTTTCAATATGCTGGTTATCTGGAATCACTGGTACTTATGCGACTAATAAACCACTACCAGCATTATCAGGGCGAGACATCCGAAGCCTGGCAAACTGACTCGATCAACAAGCCTGTTACTGAATATGCATCGACCAAAAGACCGGAGGAAAAAATCTTTATTGAAGCGGATAAGATTGTTACGGAAGTTTTGCCTGGCTTGTTATCAAGCTCTATATTTGGTGTACGTTTTGCCGCTGAAACAGCCATCAGAATATTTACTGACAAACGCTTTAATCTTCTGCATATCCCACAGGCTGGCTGGCCGGCAATGATCATAAGACATCTTCTGGTTACCCCTGTAAATCATCACCTCCAGTTTCTGTTCAGCAATGGTGAGTCTGAAGCTGAAAAAGCGTTATTTCCCATGATAAGTGACCCAGACAGTATTGAAGGAATACTTATGAAACCACTGGAGGAAACAAGGCAGGTAACCATTCATGAAAGACTGAAAGATTATGGTATTTTCCTGGACAATGAAATCGAAAATAGCAACAGGCCAGAAAATATTAAAAAGTATTTAAGTCTTGTCAAGGCTTTTGTATTGGATAAACCAGAGGTTCTGAATACAGCATCCGAGGCAACAGTCTCTGATAGTGATCAACTCTCAGAGAATATTGCAAGCTATGAGTTAAGCCGTTATGACTATACAAAATTGTTTGAAGCACTTCAGGAAACACCACATCCTGAAACCGGTTTTGATGAATTCGTTTATAACCTGCCCCAGCTGGAATCTCACCCAAATTATGAGGCTATAAGCAATGCTCTTTTGAAGAAACATCGCACAAAGTCAGCCTTGGTTCACTATTATTTATGGGCTTATGAGACCCTCAATGATAACAGTGATAACGAGCGAGACCTGTTCTGGGATGGGATAATGACACAGGAGATTGAAAAAAATGAACCAATGAAAAGAGCTTTTCTTGCACTTCTGGCAACTGCCGATCTAACTGTTATGTATGAAGAGAAGCGGGAAGCCATGATTACCGCATTCAAACGATACAATATAGATATTGCTTCCTGGTTGGCCTTTTTACACTCGATTACAGCCACTTCCGCCTTCCTTCTGGGAGAGAAGCAAAAAGCAGATTTCCATTTCAAGCGTTTTTCAATACAAAAAGAAATATTACCTCAAACCGGATTAATATATTAAGTACCTAACCAGTAAGAGTACCAATAAGGCCAAATGCTTCGGTTCGACAACCCGGCACCGGGCATCCGGCAGATTAACGTATCACCTCTAAGAGTCTATTCGCACAGGTACAAAGCCATCAGGTTCATAGCTTATAAACTGACCGGAGATATTTATTCTCCGACTTTTCAAGAACTACCAGCGTTGACTGACCGGGATGGTGAATATCTCCGGTTCAAAACCAACACTCAAACTACATTCAGAGCCATCCTTGCTACATCCTGAACCCACTGCTATTTTTTCTCAGACTCCATGGATATCAAAACAATACAGTCGGTAAAAATAAAAACTGTTATTTAACAGGTCAACTTTGATTGACAAATTAATAATTATCAAATGGGATCTACGGCAATTCTATGCTTGTTTGTCACAGAAGACTGTTAAAACTTCTCTTAATTGCCCTGCTATTCATAATTGAAACGAACGTACAATCAGGTCATACCTCCGGCTACCAGAATGAAGAGCACAAGGCACCAGAAATCCGCTTTTTGGGTCTCTACGCGGGATTTAAAGCCAATAATTTCCACCTCAAGCTAGGTAACCATTATCACGTAATACACGACGTTGGCACCCCCAAAAAGCTGTCCCTTTTTTTCCAGAATCAATGGTTGAGTCATCTGCCCGGGTTTCTGTTTGCAAAACTGCTTCCGCCTTCAATCATACCCTACCCTTCTTTCAGTCGCGGCTTCCCCTCACTGTCCCGGGCTTTTGGTGATGCCCCCGATTGCAATCCTCATCCGGTGATGATCGATCACTCTTTGCTGAAAAGCCGCTTATCAGTGCAAACCACTTGCATCGAAAATCATCCTGTATGGCAGATTACGGCTTCACCCTCGACATCATCGTCAGAGACTCAGGCCGTCGAGGGTGATTCTCTGTCTGCCTGGCTGTCGCTTTGGAAACTACTAAACGACACCCATACCAGTACCCTTTTCCTGCGCCCCTGGCGGGAAAGTCAGCAGAATCGCCTGCAGGCCATTATCTGCCAGACTAATTCGCTTACAGAGCATAAAAAGTGTCAGAGCGTTCTTATTGACTTCCCGCTGAATCACGCAAAACCCTGGCTATTGCCCGAACTGGCTAAAAAAGACATCATCAGCACTGACGGGCAAACCGCTTTAGACAGTGGCTATATCAAGCGGGTCAATCAGGCTATTCACTGTCTCTCTTCCCACAATAAGTTGTTTGGAGAATCCAATAAAAGCAAGACAACTGACAAAGAAAAAATTCACGCCTGCCAGAATAATCACTGGCTTTATCAATGGTCGGATCAAAGCTGGCTTTACCAACCGGGTATTCCCGAGACTGCGGTAGAACCCAGCCCGGCACTCATGAACGGGAAGTACTTTAACCTCTGGGCACTGGAAAAAGTATCGCCTGGCAATGATACCTGTCCAGCCTGGTCAAGATCTTCTTTATTCATCGCCCGCAACGACAGACATCGGAAATACCATTTCTGGGGAGCAGGTGATCCGGTGCTGCTGATGCGGTTCGCTGATGCCCCTTATAATGTCGAGGATCACTACGCCGGTTGGGACGGACCTGAAATTGGCACCCTGGTAGAAAGTGAGCACCTTAACCTGGCCGCCCTGCTTATGAGCACGGTGACCAGTACGCCCTTTAATCTCTATCAATGGCGGGGAATTCTCTCAGGGTTCATATCCCCCATCCCCAAAAGCCTCAGTGCCCGGGTAAGGGAGCAAATTCAGAGCGACCCCGGTTCACTTTACCAGTTTGTTAAACGGCGGCCTGAGTTACTGAACAATGTGCTGACCTATTTAAACCGGGAGTTTCCGGGGCACCCTGTCCACTCACACTTTTCCGATCGTGTATCACCTTATTTTACCCGTCAAACAGACGGAAACCCACTGGCTTTGGTGCCCCAAACAAGCAACGCATTCGACGGTTTTCATCCTCCTGCCATCCCTCATCAGCCAGATATGTCACTCCCCTCTATAGGGTTTGCATCAGGCATAATGACTGCTTCTGGTGTCCAGGGGAATAATGGACCGCCTGAATCTCAGTCCTCCCCGAGTAATCCCTCTGCACAAAAAGCCGAACAAAGTGGCAACAAAAGTAAACGAACTGCCAGCTCTGTCGGTAGGAACAATATTGACGACAATGAGCCACCACCACCGGGCGGCAAGCATCCGGTCACACCAGCAGACGCAGTGTACTCAACCTCCTTGCTTAAACATCTATTCTATTTGTACAGGCGCTCCGGACTTCGGCCTGAAAGAATGGCCCATAGATCAGACTTTCTTTCAGAACAGCTTGGTGTCACATCCAGGGAAAAATTTGAAACCCTGCTCCGTCTGTGCAAACCGTCCGATTGTGGAAGTGAAACATTATATAACCAGATGCTCCGGGGTTTTGACCCGAAAGACCAACAACACATGATGCTGGCATCAAAAGCTTTGCAAAATTCGATACAAGTCATCGTTCATGATGGTCAGGAATATCGCTGCTATGACCATGATAAAAACCACGATCATACTCCTCGTCGGCTTCTGGAAAGGCTTGAAGATCGCCATATCTTCCTGTTTCACAACAATCACGCTGTAAAACTGTCTTCTCACAGTGACAACAAACTATGGTTCACTCACTTCCTGACCAACTCCCGCTTAAATACTGAGGAAAGTGACTGGCTGGCAGCCAATTGGGTTGAAAAGGCTTTATGGGATCTGTTTCCACAATGGCAGAAAGATGTCTTATTATGCCGGGAAAGTCTTGAAAACCCATCCATAAAATTTGCCAGCGAAGCACTAAAACGGGCATTTACTTCACCTGCTGAATTCATGCGGGGAGGACACGAAAATAACCAGTTCAGGTTTTACAATAAATTAGGCCTTGTTTGCTACCCCTTCGAGGATACAGAGAACCCCGATGGAATGTTTTACATTAGTAAAAACGTGCTTGGAGCAGTGATTTTTTTCTGGGAAGACTCTGCCAGCAAATATATTTCCTTTATAGCGCCGGATCTCTCCACATCAGCAATAAACGACAAAATACAGTCTTTGGATACTCATTTAAAAGATTATTCCGAGGGTGCATTTTTAGTAAAAAAACAGGATATCCGCTATGTAATTCCTGCACTGATAGTGCTCGCACCTGTTTTTAGAAAAACCTATACAGAAGCCGAAAAAATTATATCCGATACTGAAGATGCTCTCGTTTACGGTGGTTTAGCCAGGTGGCAACACCTTACGTCATCGCTTAAACCCTCCGAACTGGGCAAAGTACCTGTTACCAATGATATTGACCTGGCAGTCACGGATATCAAAAGCCTGGAAAACATTTCGGCTTCTATAGAGAAAAAGCTAAGAGGCGTCCTGCCTGGCACTGCTGTTAGACGCAACAACATTCACACCTTAGTTCTAGCCAGCCCGGGAGAATTGCAGCACGGAGGGCTCCTGCACACCTTAAAGATCAATTGTTTTCCCGATACAAATGAAGAAAATACCATCCGGTTCGCCAGTTACGAGGCAAAAAAATGGCGAATCTTATCGATCGATATTTCTGCCGGTCCTGAAGGATATTTCGATTTCATACGTGTAGAACCTTTTGCCACGGGCTCCAAAATGGTTATGCAAAGCCTGCCCGCAATGGTTGAAAAACTGTTGCAGGATACACAACTTGATCAAACCTACCCGGGTATTGATTCAAAGCGACGGATGCAAAGTGCTCAAAATGCATTAAAAATATTGCTATCAAGTGACACTGAGCAACAGATACAGACAATTATTCAAAAGTCAGTATTCAGCCGTTTTTCAGAGTCGTCCAGGTTACCGGAATTTCTGCATCCTTATATCAGGCGTAAACCTGACAATGAACAGAAAAGCACTATTAAGGTAGAGAATAAGGCAGAAAATGATACGAATAATCAACATCCTTTAGTTGCTGCCAAAGCCAAAACAACAACGCCCACTGTCGATGAGCCTCTGAAAGACAATGCACCAGGACAGACAACTATTGCCGCACATGCTGCATTTGCCAGTACTGCTAATGTCAAAGGTGCAGAATCGATAACCCATGATTCGGCTTTAAATTCCCGTAAGAAGAAAAAGAAACAGAGACAAAAGCTGAAAAAAACGGTTCAACCAAAAGCAGGCGACACTGCAACTACGCCAGACGAGGGCGATATCAAAGTAGAAGCCAGCCCTGATAATCAAAGCGCTACAGTAGTTCATAACAGCAAGACAACAGCACGTGATAATGCTGAACGCTCAAACAAAAGAAAGAAGGAAACCACCGCCCAAAAGCCAATCTCGAATCTGATCGATTTCGAAACGGCATTGTCCAGGTCCGTAGAAATATCAAACTGGCTTAAGGAGGTGGATTATAACTTTTCAGGAGAGTTGAATAGAGCAATAAAGACACAAAATTGCGATGCCACTGAAGAAAACAAAGCCACTACAGAAAATCCTGCGCTCGAAACAGAACTCGATACACTACAAAAACAACTGAAGGAAGGAAAGACAAAAACACTGCAAATACTGGCCAGTTCCGGAGCTTCTGCTGATACATCCGGAGACCAGCCGGTCATTACCATCAATCTGACTAATATCCCGGACAGTCAGCAACGCAGGCGTTTAGAGCAGGCGGCTTATGAGGACCACTTCCCCTATGCCCAACTGGTTCAGGCGTTGTTCATTTTGAACAAAAAATTACCCTCTGGAAAATCAGAAGCACTTCAGATCTATGAACATGCCTTCGAGCTATTGTTACCGGCAGCTATTGCCGGTATACCACTTGCCTATCAATTATTAATCGCAATGCAATTGCACAGCCACCATCCGGCGGGCTGGCCTCAGATAGAACCTGTAAATCGATTGTTGCGTAGTATGACTTCCAGAGAGACAAGCTTGAACCAGGTAAAGATTGAAGGCCTGTTGAATGGTGGATTTCTCGAACAGCTCTATCAGGATACAGATGTTACCGCCCTGTCAAAGATTGAGCAGGGTTTAGCCAAAGAGTCAGAACTCTCAGGCAAAGGCAGAGAAGTGAAGGCCATACTCAATGCCCTGAGAGAACCGGATACACCCTCCACATTAACAGCCCTGAAAGCTGTTCGTCCCGGGTCTCGGGAACTGCAACAAACCATCGCTTCACTGAAACTGATTCTGGAAAGAAAAAAAGAACCAGCGGCAGGTCAGATACATAGTGAGCTTTGGATCTACACCCTCAACACCCTGCAGATTCAGGGTGCACCCAGGAAAAAATCTCAGTTCATTGATATAACGAGTTTCCCGCAGGTGCTGGCGATGACTGACCTGAAAGTATTCATGGGCACTGAGCGTACCGGACAATCGTTCAGAAGTCATCAACCCAAATTCATAGCTTTTTGGAAAATGAGCTTTTGGGAAGGCTATCTCAAAGCTTCATTGAGCAAGGACAGAAACAATGAAAAGGAAATGCTCTACGAATATCATGAAAAAATAAGGAATAAAGCGATTGAAAAGTCCAGATCTGATTTAATAAAAGACTGGGTTCTAGCTCGATCTTTGCTGCTGTCAAGAGATTTCATTCAAACCAAAGAGGTGACGGTTCCGGCTGCCACTAAACCAGCCACTTCAACTCAACTCACTTCGGCAACAGTTACAAATACTGAAAAAGCAAAAAAAACAATAAATGCCACCAGACGACGAACGGAGCTGAAGCCAGGCATCAGACCCTCTACAGAACAAGTCAATGAACAACTACATACACAGTATTTGTTGCAACTGGATAACAATATTATTCAGGAAGTCAAATGTATTCATGAGAACCCGGAAGTTTTTTTGCAACAGGTGGAAAAGCACATTACTGCATTCAGAAAAGTTTTATTAAGAAATCATGACCATACAACAAACAAGCTTGGAATGGGTTATTACTATTTTCTGAAAGCACTGGCCATGTTAGGGGCCAAAATGTCGGATGACAACAAAACTATTGAGTTGTCCTTTAGTCCCGAAGTCAAGCTCAACGCCAAAAAGATAAAAGAGGCTATTGTATTGTCTAATAGTCATTTTTTCCCTTATGCCCCGATACTCTTGCTATTTTTTGAACATGGTATGGAAGGCAACCCCAGCGCAGTCACGCAAGCTCATCTCTCTGCATTCTCGGGGGTATCTCAGTCTATTGAGATTTTATTCGAATCGGACTCAGACTCAGCGGTTCAGGCCGGAATGTTACTCAAGTGGCTGGTGCTGATTCCAAGGACTTTCGAACTGAAACTGGCCTTTGATCCAGACACATACCTGAAAAACCCCCATAGCCAGATGCCGGGAAGGGTAACACCTTCCATAAGTGTACTCAGAGAGTTTCTGGAGCAGCTTTCAATAAAAGGCTCTGATGGAGCAGTTGATTTTGTTTTGAATCGAATGAGCCAGAAATTTAAAAATACCCGACATTTTTCAAAAATACAGTATGAACGAGTGTTAGTAAAACCGGAATCAACTGCAGCTGTGCTTACCGCAAAAGAGGCTAATGCAGCGGCAGAATTAGCCGTAAATGAAGAGCAAACGAAAGCGAGAGCGTTCAAGGAAGCGAAAGAGTTAGAGGAAGTGAAAGCAAAAACCTTATCGGCAGTGGATTTAACAGCGAAAGTGCAAGTACTAACAGCAAAAAAAGCAGCTCAAAAAGCAGCACAGGAAGCAAAAGCAAAACTGACAGCAGCAAAGAAAGCGATAGCGGCAGCTGAAGAGGCAGCGACAAAGAAAGCGATAGCGGCAGCTGAAGAGGCAGCGGCAGCTGAAGAGGCAACTAAAGTGAAAGCGGCAGAGAGGGCGGAAGCAACAATAAGATTGATACTGTACTTCGCAACCGGTCGAATGGAACTGTTGGATTTTGGTTGCCTGGATTTATCTCTGTACATCATTAACTTTTCTATATTCGGCTCTGAAGCAAACCCGGAGATTCCCATATTCCTTAGAAAAGCTCAGAGGACGCTCTCTAAAGATATTGACCGTCATAATCGGGCATTGGCAGATATTATAGAACTTGCTTTTTATCTGGTTGGTGCATCAACAGAAGCAGAGCCGACTCTCCCCCATCTTAAAGCCCTCCCCTTCGTTAACCAGGCTCGCTTAACATCCCTTCATTTTGGTCATGATGTACAACATCTGACAAAGTTAATTGGTTTTTCTCGTGAACTGGTTACCGAGGATAACACGTCGTATTGTTATAACACCCTTTCGCTGATACATCAGCATATCATCACGCTCATCGGTGGAAATGCAGAAAATGCACGAAAACTCCAGATTGATTCAGGTGATTGGGAAGAATTACGCAAAATATTTAAGCTCTTTATATGGCATAAGCCAGTAAAGGCTGTTGCACGTAATGTTCAATCAAAATTCATCGACTACTTTGTCTTTAACAGTGAAAATTTGAAAAGGTTCGCAGATGGAGACGAAAGTGCTTTTTTTCTTGCCATTGAACAAGCCAAACAAGCTGGCTATCAGAAATTAAAACAGAAGTTAAGTCTGTATGAAGATAAAATGGATTCCGAATCATTGCAGATGTCAGGCTGGCTTCATTGCCTGGCTGGATTGACGCTTCTGGAGGCAGAATTAAGATCTTTCCAAGAGCCGATAGTATTAACCAGTCGCAAAAGAGTTCTGCCCAGTGCACATGATCATTTCAGGAAAGCACGTCAACTTGGCTTCCCTTATGGTGGTTATCTGGAATCACTGGTGAGTATGCGGCTAAACAACTACCAGCATTATCAGACCGAAACATCAGAAGCCCTGCAAAAAGACTCGACCAATGGGCTTGTCATTCAATACGCATCGACCATAAAACCAGGGGAAAAGCTCTTTATTGAAGCGGGCAAAATTGTTACGGACACATTGCCCGGATTGTTATCAAGCTCTCTAATGGGTGTGAGTTTTGCTGCCGAAGCAGCCATAAGAGTATTTACTAATGAACGGTTTAATCTTCTGCATATTCCTCAGGCTGGTTGGTCAGCACTGATCACAAAGCAATTTTTGATTACCCCCGTAAACCATAACCTCCAATTTGTGTTCAATAATGATGGCACTGAAGTTGAAAAAGCGTTATTTCCCAGGATAATTGATCCAGACAGTATTGAAGGAATACTTCTGAAACCACTGGAAAAAACAAAGCATTTTTCCATTAAAAAAAGACCGAAACACTATGGTATTTGGCTGGATGGTGAAATCAAAAGTGGTGGCAGATCAGAAAATATTAAAAAGTATTTAAGACTTGTCAAATCTTTTGTATTGGGTGAATCAGACGCACTGGATATATCATCAGAGGCAGCAGCTTCTGATGTTGAACAACTCTCAGAAAATACTGCAAGCTATGAGCTAAGCCGATATGATTATGCAACATCGTTTGAAGTACTGCGGGAAACACCAAAACCTGAAACCTATTTCGATGAGTTCGTTTATAACCTTCCCCGGCTGGAATCTCACCCAAATTATGAGGCTATAAGTAATGCTCTTTTGAAGAAACATCGCACAAAGTCAGCCCTGGTTCATTATTACTTATGGGCTTACGAGACCCTTAATGATCACTTTGATAACGAACGGGATCTGTTCTGGGATGAGATAATGACAAAGAAGATTGACGAAAATGAACCAATGAAACGTGCTTTCTTGGCAGTTCTGGCAACGTCCGACTTAACGGTTATGTACGATAAAAACCGGGAGGCCATGAACATTGCATTTCAAACGTATAATAGAGATCTTGCCTCCTGGCTGGCCTTTTTTCACAGGATCTCGGCCAATTCCGCCTTTATTCTGGGAGAGACACAAAAAGCAGATTTCCATCAAAAGCATTATGATAACCAAAAAGCAATATTACTTTATTCAGTACCTGACCCGTAAGATTACCAGAAAGACCAAAGGCTAAGTTAGCCTTATCTGTTGTTTGAACTATAATACAACGGTCTCCTACTGTAAGGGATGCCGTTATGCAATATGCTCTCTTCAAGTCATTTCTTGATGCCATTTCGACATTGACCAGCCATCAGAAGAATATTCTTAACAAAGCTCTTTCTCCAGAGGTTGAGACCAAGACGCATCAGCCGAACCTGAGCACCACCATTCAACAGAAATTCTCTGAGCACCCGAGGTGCCCTCATTGTGAAAGTGATCAGATAAAACGCTGGGGTAGCAGTGATGGCAAGCAGCGCTACCGTTGCAAGTCATGCCACAAGACATTTAATGCATTAACAGCAACCCCGTTAGCCCGGCTTCGACATCCTGAAAAGTGGCAGACTTATCTGAATGGAATGAGCCACTCCACAACCCTGCGAGTGGCAGCATCTGAATGTGGCGTCACTCTGCGCACCTCTTTCCGCTGGCGACACCGCTTCCTTGTCGTGCTGGAGGATGACCAAGGAAATGATCTGGGTGATATTGTTGAACTGGATGAAACATTTTTGCGTGAGTCCTTCAAAGGGCAGAGATCAGAGCTACCAAGACCAGCAAGACAAAGAGGTAATGATAAAAAAACGGATTGCCGCAAAATTCCCGTTTTGGTCGCAAGAGATCATTCCTCACGAACAGTTGATGGCATCCTCGCCAATGAAAGTGCATCGGAGATGCAGCAGCACCTCGAAGGCCATCTGTCTTCAAAAGCCATTCTGTGCGCTGAAGCCAGCCTGGCTCACGAAAAGCTGGCCAGAGACATGGAGCTGCCGTTGAAAGAGTTAGTGACCTCAGTCGGCCAGCACGTCATTGAAGGTGTGTTCCACATCCAGCATGTGAATGCTTACCACAGCCACTTGAAAGGATGGATTCATGGTGTTTTTCACGGGATTGCGAC
Source organism: Endozoicomonas sp. ALC020 (assembly GCF_049275935.1). NCBI lineage: Bacteria > Pseudomonadati > Pseudomonadota > Gammaproteobacteria > Oceanospirillales > Endozoicomonadaceae > Endozoicomonas > Endozoicomonas sp. ALC020. The sequence goes on along the minus strand of NZ_CP184830.1, from coordinate 4,968,662 downwards.
CAAATACTTGAAACATTATCTGGGCTGGCGGCGAGTGCTGACAGAGGCTACCGAGCTAACAGGTGAACGGCTTTCTGAAAAAATTGCGGGACACTGGTTCAAACAACAGATAAAAGCAACTTAGCCAAGACCAAATGTGTAAATTGAAGACTTGGGTTCAGTTTACGCTCATTATTTTCTATAAACGGCGATAGTTTTCTAACCAGTCAAATAAGGGATCTACAACCCAGCGTTCGGCAGAATTACATAAACCCCATTAAAAGCTATTCACGCAGATACAAAGCCACTCTTGCTACATCTTGGTCCCACTGCTATTTTTTCTCAGTCTCCGTAGAGATCAGAACAATTTATTCAATCAGTATCAATAAAAGCTGTTATTTAACAGGTCAACTCTGATTAACAAATTATCAAATGGGGTCTACGGCAGCTCTATGCCTGTTTGTCACAGAAGACTGTTAAAACTTCACTTAGTTGCGCTGCTATTCGCGATTGAAATGAACGTACATTCAGGTCATGCCTCCAGCTACCAGAATGAACCTGGGTACAAGGCGCCAGAAATCCGCTTTTTAGGTCTCTACGCAGGATTTAAAGCCAATAACTTTCACCTCAAGCTGAGTAATCATTATCACGTAATACACGACGTTGGCACCCCCAAAAAGCTGTCCCTTTTTTTCAGGCATCAATGGTTGAGTCACCTGCCCGGCTTTCTGTTAGCAAAGCTGCTTCCTCCTTCAATCGTACCCTACCCTTCTTTCAGTCGCGGATTTCCCTCACTGTCCCGGGCTTTTGGTGATGCCCCCGATTGCAACCCTCATCCGGTGATGATCGATCACTCTTTGCTGAAAGGCCAACTGTCAATTCAAACCACTTGTATCGAAAATCATCCTGTCTGGCAGATTACGGCCTCACCCTCGACATCATCGTCAGAGACTCAGGCCGTCGAGGGTGATTCTCTGTCTGCCTGGCTGTCGCTTTGGAAACTACTAAACGACACCCATACCAGTACCCTTTACCTGCGTCCCTGGCGAGAAAGTCAGCAGAATCGCCTGCAGGCTATTATCTGCCAGACCAATCCGCTTACAGAGCATAAAAAGTGTCAGAGCGTTCTTATTGATTTCCCGCTGAATCACGCAAAACCCTGGCTATTGCCCGAACTGGCTGGAAAAGACAGTATCAGCGCTGACGGGCAAACCGCTCTGGACAGTAGTTATATCAAGCGGGTCAATCAGGCTATTCACTGCCTCTCTTCCCACGATAAGTTGTTTGGAGAATCCAATAAAAGCAAGCCAGCTGACAAAGAAAAAATACACGCTTGCCAAAATAATCACTGGCTTTATCAGTGGTCAGATCAAAACTGGGTTTATCAACCTGGCATTCCCGAGACTGCAATAAACCCCGGCCCGGCACTCATGACCGGGAAGTACTTTAACCTCTGGGCACTGGAAAAGGTATCGCCCGGCAATGATACCTACCCGGCCTGGTCGAGATCTTCTTTGTTCATCGCCCGCAACGACAGACATCGGAAATACCATTTCTGGGGAGCAGGCGATCCGATATTGGTCATGCAGTTCGCTGATGCCCCTTATAATGTCGAGGATCATTACGCCGGTTGGGATGGACCAGAGATTGGCACCCTGGTAGAAAGTGAGCATCTCAACCTGGCTGCCCTGCTTATGAGCACGGTGACCAATACGCCCTTTAATCTCTATCAGTGGCGGGGAATTCTCTCAGGGTTCACATCACCCATCCCGAAAAGCCTCAGTGCCCTGGTAAGGGAGCAGATTCTGAGCGACCCTGGTTCACTTTACCAGTTTGTTAAACGGCGGCCTGAGTTACTGAACAATGTGCTGACCTATTTAAACCGTGAGTTTCCGGGGCACCCTGTCCACACATACTTTTCCGGTCGTGTTTCACCTTTTTTTAGCCATCAAACAAACGGAAACCCACTGACTTTGGTGCCCGAAACAAGCAACGCATTCGACGGTTTTCATCCTCCTGCCATCCCTCATCAACCAGATATGTCACTCCCCTCTATTGGGTTTGCATCAGGCATAATGACTGCTTCTGGTGTCCAGGGGAATAATGGACTGCCTGAATTCCAATCCTGCCCGGCTTTTTCCTCTGAACAAAAAGCGCAACAAAGCAGCAACAGAAGTCAACGAAGTGCTAAATCAAATGGTGAGAACAATATTGACGACAATGAGCCACCACCGGGCGGCAGCCATCGGGTCACACTGGCAAACGCAGTATCTTCGGCATCCTTGCTTAACCATCTATTGTATTTTTACCGGCGCTTCGAGCTCAGGCCCGGAAGAGTGATTGGTGTGTCCGATTTTCTTCAGGAAGAACTTGATATTAAATCCAGTGGAAGATTTGAAACATTGGTCAGTGAATGCCAACCACCTGACTGCGACAGTGAAACATTATATGACCAGATACTCCAGGGTTTTGATCCGAAAAACCAACAACACATGGAATTGGCATCAAAAGCCTTGCAAAATTCTATAAAGGTCATCGTGCCTGGTGGTCAGAAATATCGCTACTACAGCCATGATATAAACCATGCTCATACGCCTCAACAGCCTCTGGAGGAGTTTGAAGGTATTCATACGTTCCTCTTTAGCGAGAATCACGCGGTAAGACTGTCCCGTCACGATGACAACGACCTGTGGTTCAATCACTTCCTGAACCGCCCCCACTTAAGCAAACAGGAGAACAAATGGCTGCGAGGCAGTGAGTTTGAAAATGCGTTATGGGAGCTGTTTCCACAATGGCAAAAAGATATTTTATTATGCCGGGAAAGTCTTCAGTGCAACACTATAAAATCTGCCAGCAAGCAGCTAAAACAGGCGTTTACTGCACCCGATAAATTCATGCAGGGAGAATACGGACACAACCTATTCAGTTTTTACAACAAATTACGCCTTGTTTGTTACACGTTCGACGATACAGGGAACCCCGACGGAACATTTTACATCAGCAAAAACCTGCTTGGAGCAGTGATTTTTTTCTGGGAAGATTCTGCCAGTAAATATATCGCCCTTATAGCTCCGGATCTCTCGACATCAACAATAAACTACAAAATGCAATTTTTGGATATTCATGTAAAAGCTTATTACGAGGGCGCCTTTTTAGTAAAAAAACAGGATGTCCGCTATGTAATTCCTGCACTATTGGTGCTCGCACCTGTTTTTAGAAAAATCTATACAGAAATCTGGAGTGTTATATCAGATATTGATGGTGCTCTTGTTTATGGGGGTATAGCCAGGTGGCAACATCTTTCATTGTTGGTTAAGCCCACCGAACTTGGCAAGGTCCCTGTTATTAATGATATTGATTTGGCAGTTGAGGATATCAAAAGTCTGAAAACCATTTCAGCCGCTTTAGAGAAAAAGCTAAAAAGTACCCTGTCTGGCCCCATTGTTAGAAGCGGCAACATTCATGCTATGGCTCTAGCCAACCCAAAAGAATTGCAGCGCAAACGGCTACTGAATAACGTAAAGATCACCTGCCTTCACGATAAAAACAATGAAAAGACACTGGGGGACGTCCGTTACAAGACAAAAAAATGGCGAATCTTATCGATCGATATTTCTGCTGGCCCTGAAGGGTATTTCGATTTCACGCGTGTAGAACCTTTTGCCAGGAATTCCAAACTGCTTATGCCAAGCCTGCCCGCTATGGTTGAACAACTGCTTCAGGACACACAACCTGATCAAACCTACCCGGGTATTGTTGCAAATCGACGGGTGCAAAATGCCCGAAATGCATTGAAAATATTGCTATCAAGTGACGCTGAGCAACAGGTACAGACAATTATTCAACAGTCAGTGTTCAGCGGTTCTTCAGAATTATCCAAGTTACCGGAATTTCTGCATCCTTATATTAAGCCGCAGTCTTACAATGAACAGGAAAGCACTATCAAGGTAGAGAATAAGGCAGAAAACGATGCCAGAGATCAACACTCTACAGTTGCTCATGACAGTGAGGTGGTGGCACCTGATCCTGCTGAAGGGTCAAAAAAGGGAAAGAATAAAACCGCCGCACAAAAGCCAATCCCGAATAAGATCAATTTCGAATCTGCATTGTCACAGTCCGTAGAAATATCAGACTGGCTTAAGGAGATGGATTATAACTTTCCGGACGAGCTTAATAAGGCAATAAAGATGCAACATTGCGATGCCACAGGAGAAGGCGAAACCCCTGAAGAAAGCCCTGCGCGAGATACAGAACTCAATACACTGCAAAATCAGCTGGAAGACGGAAAAACAAAAACCCTGCAAATACTGGCCTGCTCCGGAGCTTCTGCAGATAAATCCGGTGACCAACCGGTCATCACCATCAATCTCGCTAATACCCCGGGCAGTCAGCAGCGCAGAGACTTGGAACAGGCCGCTTATGAGAGCCACTTCCCCTATGCACAACTGGTTCAGGCGTTGTTCATTTTGAACCAGAAACTCCCATCTGGAAAACCAGAAGTACTTCAGATCTATGAAAAAACCTTCGAGCTGCTGTTACCGGCAGCCATTGCCGGTATACCGCTTTCGTACCAATTATTAATCGGGATGCAATTACACAACCAACATCCGGCAGGCTGGCCCCAGATGGAACCTGTCAACCGGCTGTTACGCAGCATGGCTACCAGAGCGACAAGCTTCAACCAGATAAAGGTTGAAGGCCTGTTGAAAGGTGGATTTCTGGAGCAGCTCTATCAGGATACTGACGTCACTACCCTGACCAGGATTGAGCAGGGGTTAGCCAGAGAGTCAGACCTCTCAGACAGAGGCAGTCAAGTAAAGGCCATTGTCAATGCCCTGAGAGAACCGGATAACCCCTCCACACTAACAGCACTAAAGACAATCCACTTCGGGGCTCGGGAACTGGAACAAACCATCGGGTCGCTGATACTGATACTGGAGAGAAAAAAAGAACCCGCAGTCGGTCAGATTCACAGTGAACTTTGGTCGTACAGCCTCAACGCCCTGCAAATTAAGGGCGCCTCGAAAAAAAAACCTCAGTTCATGGATATATCTTATTTCCCAAACGTACTGGCCATGACTGATCTGAAAGCATTCATGGATACTGAGCAAACCGGACAACTGCTCAAATATCATCAACCCAGATTCATAGCCTTTTGGAAAATGGGTTTTTGGGAAAGCTATCTCAAAGCGTCGTTAAGCAAAGACAGCAAGGCTGAAAAGGAAATATTTGACGAGCATCATGACCAAATAAATAATAAGGCGATTAAAAAGTCCAGACCCGATTTAATAGAAGACTGGATTCTTGCCCGATCTTTGCTGCTTTCAAGAGACTTTATTCAAATCAAAGAAGTTCCGCCTCACCCTACTCCATCGACTTCGGTGCAACTAACGTCTGAAACAGATAAAAACCCTGAAAAAGCAAAAAAAACCGCAAACGCAGCCGGTCAACCAACAGCACTGAAGCCAGGTATCCGACCCTCGGCAGGACCATTCAATCGGGAAGAACATCTCCAGAATTTGTTTCAACTGGATGACAAGATTATTCAGGAAGTCAAATTTATTCAGGAAAACCCGGCATTTTTTTTGCCGCAGGTGGAAAAGCAGATTTCTGTATTCAGAAGGGCTTTACTAAAAAATAAAAATCAGACAAACGAGCTGGGAATGGGTTATTACTATTTTCTAAAGGCACTGACACTGATGGGGGCAAAAATACCAGAGGATTACGAAACGATTGAGTTGCCCTTTAGCCCGGAAATTAAACTCAACGCCAAAAAGTTAAAAGAGACTATTGTGTTGACCGGTCACAAAAGTGCACTGGCCAGTGCTTATGATCATTTCATGAAAGCACGTCAACTCGGCTTCCCTTATGGTGGTTATCTGGAATCATTAGTGGCTATGCGGCTAGACGACTATCAGTATTATCAGGACGAGACATCAGAAGCCTGGCAAACAGACTTGGCCAATAAGCCTGTTATTCAATACTCATCGACCATAAAACCCGGGGAAAAGATCTTTATTGAAGCAGGTAAGATAGTTACGGACATTTTGCCCGGGCTATTAGCAAGCTCTCTACATGGTGTACGTTTTGCCACTGAAGCAGCCATCAGAGTCTTTACTAATGAACGGTTTAATCTTCTGCATATTCCTCAGGCTGGTTGGCCAGCACTGATGGCAAAGTTTTTTTTGATTAACCCCTTTGAACATAACATCCAATTTGTGTTCAGCAATGATGGCCCTGAAGTTGAAGAAGCGTTATTTTCCAGGATAGTTGACCCAGGCAGTATTGAAGGAATGCTTTTGAGGCCACTGGAGAAAAAAAGGGAATTTACAATTAAAGAAAGACCAAAACAATATTGTATTTGGCTGGACAGTGAAATCGAAAATAGTGACAGGCCAGAAAATATTAAAAAGTATTTAAGTCTTGTCAAAGCTTTTATATTGGACACATCAAAGGTGCAGACTACATCATCTGGGAAAACAGCTTCTGATATTGATAAATTGTTGGAGGATATTGCCAGCTATAAGCTAAGCCGGACAAAATTGTTTGAAGTGTTGAAGGAAACATCACATTCTGAAAACAATTTAGATGAATTCTTTTATAACTTGTCCTGGCACCAACCCCACCCGAATTGTATGGATTTAAGTTATGCTCTTTTGGAAAAACATCGCACAAATTCTGCCCTGGTTCACTATTATTTGTCGGCTTACGATACCATCACTGATAGCCGCTACAACGCACAGGTTCTGTTCTGGAACGCGATAATGAAACAGGCAATTGAAGAAAATGAACCAATGAGAGAGGCTTTTTTCGCACTTCTGGCAACCGCCGATCTGACGGTTATGTACGATGATAACCGGGAGGCCATGAGCATCACATTTAAACCATACAAAAAAGACCTTAATTCCTGGTTGTCTTTTTATCACTGTATGTCAGCCCAAATCGCCACTATTCTGGAAGAGGCGCAAAATACAGATTTCAATTCCACTTATTTTGAAGTCTCAAAAAAATATAAAATCATTAAGCACCGGATCCGTTGATTCTGTCGCATAGTGATTGAGTTTACTGCGTTGACCCGATGCTGTCAGTCTGGCCTCTGTAGACAAAGCCGCTCACTGCAGCAACATAAAAAAGTTATCACAAGATTCGCAGCCAGCAGCCAATCCGAACACGGAACCATTCTTGCTACATCCTGAACCCACTGCTATTTTTTCTCAGACTCCATAGAGGTTAGAACAATTCATTTAATCAGTATAAAAAAACTGTTGTTTAACAGGTCAACTCTGATTAACAAATGAAGTTATCGAATGGGATCTACGGTAATTCTATGCTTGTTTGTCACAGAAGACTGTTAAAACTTCTCTTAATTGCTCTGCTGTTCATAATTGAAATGAACGTACAATCAGGTCATGCCTCCGGCCACCAGAATGGACCCGGGTACAGCGCACCAGAAATCAGATTTTGGGATCTCTACGCCGGATTTAAGGCCAATAACTTTCACCTCAAGCTGGGTAATCATTATCACGTATTACACGACGTTGGCACCCCCAAAAAGCTGTCCCTTTTTTTCAGGCATCAATGGTTGAGTCAGCTGCCCGGGTTTCTGTTAGCAAAACTGCTTCCGCCTTCAACCGTACCCTACCCTTCTTTCAGTCGCGGCTTCCCCTCACTGTCCCGGGCTTTTGGTGATGCCCCCGATTGCAACCCTCATCCCGTGATGATCGATCACTCTTTGCTGAAAGGCCGACTGTCAGTACAAACTGCTTGTATCGAAAATCATCCTGTCTGGCAGATTACGGCCTCACCCTCAACATCATCGTCAGAGACTCAGGCCGTCGAGGGTGATTCTCTGTCTGCCTGGCTGTCGCTTTGGAAACTGCTAAACGACACACATACCAGTACCCTTTTCCTGCGTCCCTGGCGAGAAAGTCAGCAGAATCGCCTGCAGGCCATTATCTGCCAGACCAATCCGCTTACAGAGCATAAAAAGTGTCAGAGCGTTCTTATTGATTTCCCGCTGAATCACGCAAAACCCTGGCTATTGCCCGAACTGGCTGGAAAAGACAATATCAGCGCTGACGGGCAAACCGCTTTGGACAGTAGTTATATTAAGCCGGTCAATCAGGCTATTGATTGCCTCGCTTCCCACGATAAGTTGTTTGGAGAACCCAATAAAAGCAAGCCAGCTGACAAAGAAAAAATGCATGCTTGCCAAAATAATCACTGGCTTTATCAGTGGTCAGATCAAAACTGGGTTTATCAACCTGGCATTCCCGAGACTGCAATAAACCCCGGCCCGGCACTCATGACCGGGAAGTACTTTAACCTCTGGGCACTGGAAAAGGTATCGCCCGGCAATGATACCTACCCGGCCTGGTCGAGATCTTCTTTGTTCATCGCCCGCAACGACAGACATCGGAAATACCATTTCTGGGGAGCAGGTGACCCGGTGCTGCTGATGCGGTTCGCTGATGCCCCTTATAATGTCGAGGATCATTACGCCGGTTGGGATGGACCAGAGGTTGGCACCCTGGTAGAAAGTGAGCATCTCAACCTGGCTGCCCTGCTTATGAGCACGGTGACCAATACGCCCTTTAATCTCTATCAGTGGCGGGGAATTCTCTCAGGGTTCACATCACCCATCCCGAAAAGCCTCAGTGCCCTGGTAAGGGAGCAGATTCTGAGCGACCCTGGTTCACTTTACCAGTTTGTTAAACGGCGGCCTGAGTTACTGAACAATGTGTTGACCTATTTAAACCGTGAGTTTCCGGGCCACCCTGTCCACTCATACTTTTCCGGTCGTGTATCACCTTTTTTTAGCCATCAAACAAACGGAAACCCATTGGCTTTGGTGCCCGAAACAAGCAACGTGTTCGACGGCTTTAATCCTCCTGCCATCCCTCATCAGCCAGATATGTCACTCTCTTCTACAGGGTTTGTATCAGGCATAATGACTGCTTCTGGTGTCCAGGGAAATAATGGACCGCCTGAATCTCAGTCCTGCCCGAGTAATCCCTCTGCACAAAAAGCCGAACAAAGTGGCAACAAAAGTAGACGAACTGCGAGCCCTGACGGCAGGAATAATATTGACGATAATGAGCCGCCACCACCGGACGGCAGCCACCCGGTCACACTGGCAGACGCAGTAACATCAGAATCCTTGCTTAACCATCTATTGTATTTCTACGGGTGCGCTGGACTCCGGCCTGAAAAAATAGGCGATATATCGGATTTTCTTCCGGAACAGCTTGGTATCACATCCAATAAAAAATTTGAAACCCTGTTCCATCAATGCCAAATACCCGATTGCGATAGTGAAACATTATATAATCAGATGTTCTGGCGTTTTGACCCGAATAATCAACGACACATGATTCTGGCATCAAAAGCACTGGAAAACTCTATACGGATTTTTGTTTCTGATGGTCAGGGATATCACTCCCACAACTACCATGATCGTACGCCTCAACAACTGGACAAGTTTGAAGATGTCGTTACGTTTCTGTTTCACGAAAATCACGCTGTAAAACTGTCTCATCTCAGTGACAACAACCTGTGGTTCACCCACTTCCTGATCAGCTCCTGCTTGAATAAGCAGGAAAACGAATGGCTGCAAGACAGTGATTTTGAGAATGCATTATGGGAACTGTTTCCACAATGGCAAAAAGACATTTTGTTATGCCGGGAAAGTCTTCAGTGCAACGCCATAAAATCTACCAGCGAACAGCCAAAAGAGACGTCCATAAAATCTGCCAGCCAAGTGCTAAAACAGGCATTTACTGCACCCGATAAATTCCTGCGGGGAAAACAGGGACAGAACCTGTTCAGGTTTTATAATAAATTAGGTTTGGTTTGTTACCCGTTCGACGCTACAGAGAAACCCGATGGAACGTTTTACATTAGTAGAAACGTGCTTGGCGCGGTGATTTTCTTCTGGGAAGAATCTGCCAGTAAATATATCGCTTTTTTAGCACCTGATCTCTCCACATCAGCAATAAACAACGAAATGCAATCTTTGGATATTCATGTAAAAGCTTATTACGAGAGCGCATTTTTAGTAAAAAAACAGGATATCCGCTACGTAATTCCTGCACTATTGGTGCTCGCACCTGTTTTTAGAAAAACCTATACAGAAGTCGATAGAGTTATATCCGATATTGGAGATGTTCTTGTTTATGGTGGTTTGGCACGATGGCAACATCTTTCGTCATTGGTTGGCCCTACCGAACTTGGCAAGTTACCTGTTACCAATAATATTAATTTGGCAGTCGATAATATCAAAAGTCTGGAAACCATTTCGGCCTCTTTAGAGAAACAGCTAAGCAGCGCACTGGCTGGCACCGTCGTAACACGCAGCTACATTCATACTATGATTTTAGCTAACCCCAAAGAATTGCAGCACAGTCGGCTACTGCATAACGTAAAGATCAGCTGCACTCCCTGTAAAAACAATGAAAAGGCAATGGGGTTCGTCACTTGCAAGGCAAAAAAATGGCGAATCTTCTCGATCGATATTTCTGCTGGTCCTGAAGGCTATTTCGATTTCACCCGTGTAGAACCTTTTACCAGAGGTTCCAAACTGCTTATGCCAAGCCTGCCCGCTATGGTTAAAAAACTGCTTCAGGACACGCAACCTGATCAAACCTACCCGTGTATTAATGCAAATCGACGGATGCATAATGCTCAAAATGCATTAAAAATCTTGCTCGCGAGTGACACTGAGCAACAGGTTCAGGCGATTATTCAACAGTCACTGCTCAGCCGATCTTCAGAATCATCCGGGTTACCGGAATTTCTGCTTCCTTATATCAAGCCCGAACCTGACAAGGCACTGGAAAGCAATAGTGATATTGACGAACATGCAACAGTTTCTACTGCTAATTATGCCGAAGGTGCAGAGGCGATAACAAAAGATTCTTCTTTCAATTCCCATAAGAAGGAACAGAAACAACAAGAAATAAGCGACATTGCCACTGTGCCTGAAAAAAACGATATCACAGTAGAAGCAAGCCCTGATGATCAACGCTCTACAGTTGCTCATATTAGCGAGGCAGTGGCACCTGATACTGCTGAGCACTCAAATAAAGGAAAGAATAAAACCGCAGCCCAAAAGTCAATCTCGAATACGATCAATTTCGAAACAGCCTTATCTCAGTCCGTAGAAATATCAAACTGGCTTAAGGAGATGGATCATCGCTTTGCGGACGAGCTGAACAGGACAACAAAGACACAAGATTGCAAAGCCCCTGCAGAAAACCCTGCGCCCGATACAGAATTCGATACACTGCAAAAACAACTGCAGGACGGAAAAACAAAAACCCTGAAAACACTGGCCTGTTCCGGAGCATCTGCCGATACATCCACAGACCAACCGGTCATCACCATCGATCTGGCCCATACCCCGGGCAGTCAGCAGCGCAAAGGCCTAGAACAGGCCGCTTATGAGAACCACTTCCCCTATGCGCAACTGGTTCAGGCGTTGTTCATTCTGAACCAGAAATGCCCTGCTGGAAAATCAGAAATACTGCAGATCTATGAGAAGGCTTTCGAGCTACTGTTACCGTCAGCCATTGCCGGTATACCGCTTGCCTACCAATTATTAATCGGAATGCAATTGCGCAACCAACATCCGGCAGGCTGGCCCCAGCTGGAACCTGTCAACCGGCTGTTACGCAGCATGGCTTCCAGAGCGACAAGCTTAACCCGGATAAAGGTTGAAGGCCTGTTGAGCGGTGGATTTCTAGAGCAGCTCTATCAGGATACAGACGCCATTACCCTGACCAGGATTGAGCAGGGGTTAGCCAAAGAGTCAGACCTCTCAGACAGAGGCAGAGACGTGAAGCACATTGTCAGTGCCCTGAGAGAACCGAATACTGCGTCCATATTAACAGCCCTGAAAACAGTTCGACCCAGGGCTCGGGAGCTACAACAAACCATCGGCTCACTGATACTGATACTGGAGAGAAAAAAAGAACCCGCAGTCGGTCAGATTCACAGCGAACTTTGGTCGTACAGTCTCAACGCCCTGCAAATTAAGGGCGCCTCGAAAAAAAAACCTCAGCACATGGATATATCTTATTTCCCACAGGTACTGGCCATGACTGACCTGAAAGCCTTCATGGATACTGAGCAAACCGGACAACTGCTCAAATATCATCAACCCAGATTCATAGCCTTTTGGAAAATGGGTTTTTGGGAAAGCTATCTCAAGGCTTCGTTAAGCAAAGACAGCAAGACTGAAAGGGAAATATTTGACGAGCATCATAACCAAATAAATAACAAGGCGATTAAAAAGTCCAGACTCGATTTAATAGAAGACTGGATTCTTGCCCGCTCTTTGCTGCTTTCAAGAGACTTTATTCAAATCAAAGAGGCTCCTGCCTGCCCCACTCCGGCGCAGCTAACGTCTAAAACAGGTACACATTCTGAAAAAGCAAAAAGAACCGTAAATGCGGCCAGGCAGTCAAAAAAAATGAAGCCTGTTATCCGACCATCAACAGGACCACACAATGAACAAGTACATACCGGGTATTTACTTCAACTGGATAACAATATTATTCAGGAAGTCAGATTTATGCAGAAAAGCCCGAAATTATTTTTGCAACAGGTAGAAGAGCACATCACAGCATTCAGAGTAGCTCAGGTACAAAATGGCAATGATTCAACAAACACGCTGGGAATAGGTTATTACCACTTTTTGAAGGCACTGGCCTTGATAGGGGCCAAAATGTCAGATGACAACAAAACTATTGAGTTGTCCTTTGGACCGGGAGTCAAACTTAACGCGAAAAAGATAAAAGAGTCTATTTTAATCTCTAAAGAGTATTACTTCCCCTATGCTCCAATGCTCTCTCTGTTTTTTGAACATGGTATGGAAGAAAAGCTTAAAACACCAAAGCAGGCCCTCTACTCTGCATTCTCCGGGGTGTCACAGTCCATTGAGATTTTATTAGAATTGCAAACATATGCACCGGTTCTGTCCGGACTGTTACTCAAGTGGCTGATACTGATTCCAAAGACTTTCGAACTGAAACTGGCCTTTGATGCAGAGACTTACCTGAAAAACCCGCAAGTCAATATTCCGGGCAGGGTAACACCTTCCATTCGTTTACTCAGAGAGTTTCTGGAGCAGCTTCCGGTAAAAGGCTCTGATGGCGCAGTTGATGTTGTTTTGAATCGAATGGGTCAGCAATTTACCAATACCCGGCATCTGCAAAACGTACAGCATGAACAAGCGGAAGCGACTGAGTCCGTGTCAGCAGAAGCGGCTACGACAAGTGCAGCAGATGCCATAGCTGAATTAGCCATAGAGGTAGCGATAGCAGAAGCAAACTCGCACTTGTGCTCGAGCTCGTGCTCGTGTTCGAACTCGAACTCAACAGAAAACGCTATAGTGTTAGCGGAAGCAATAGCGGAATCGAAAGCAAACGTCAAAGCGAAAGCGATAGCCTTGGCGGAAGCGACAGAGAAAGTGACAGCAGAAACGAACTCGAACGCGACAGCGTTAGATAAAACGACAGCGGTAGTGGCAGCGTTAGATAAAGCGGCAGAGACAGGTAAAGCGGCAGCGATCACGGTTCTGGAAAGGTTAAAGGAAGCGAAAGCGAAAGCAATTAAGGAAACGATAGACGAAACGGTAAACGAGGCGGTCAAGGTAGCAGTAAAGGAAACGGCAGAGAGTAGAGCAGCAACATTAAGATTGGTACTGTACTTCGCTACTGGTCGAACGGAATTGATTGATTTTGTTTACCTGGATTTATCCACATTGACCATTGTTTTTTCTATAATTGGCTCTGAATCACACTCGGGACTCTTCGAGTACCTGAAAAAGGCTCATAGGCAGCTCTCTAAAGAGACTAATTTTGATGATCAGATGATGGCAGATATTATAGAACTTGCTTTTCATCTGGTTAGTGTATCATCAGAAACAAAGCCGACCCTTTCTTGTCTTAAAGCCCAACCCTTCAATGCCCAGGCCCTTTTAACCGCAATGCATTTCGGTCATAACTTACAACTTCTGACAAAATTAATCGGTTTTTCTCGCGAACTGGTTACCCAAGATACCAAATTGTATATTTACAACATTCTTTTGCTGGTTCACCAGTATATTCTCGAGCTTATCGGTGGAAATGCAGAAAAGGCAAAAAAACTTCAGGTTGACTCAGATGGTTGGCAAACACTACATACATGTTTTAGGAACTATGTATGGCATAAGCCAGTCAAGGCTGTTGCACATAATATGCAATCAAAAGTCATAGACCATGTTGTCTTTAACAGCGACAGCGTAAAAAATTTCACAGATGGAGACGAAAATACTTTTCTTGTTGCTATTGAGCAAGCCAGAAAAATTGGCTATCAAAAATTAAAACAGCAGTTAAACCAATATGAGGGAAAAGTGGATTCTCAATCTACAGCGATGTCAGGCTGGCTTCATTGCCTGGCTGGATTGACGCTTCTGAAGGCACAAACAAGTTCTGATGACCAGCGGGTAATATTGACCGGTCGCAAAAGAGTACTGACCATTGCTCATGAGCATTTCGCAAAAGCACGTCATCTCGGCTTCCCCTATGGAGGTTATCTGAAATCACTGGTGGACATGCGGCTAGACAACTACCAGTATTACCAGAACGAGACATCAGAAGCCTGGCAAAGAGATCTGACCAATAAGCCTGTTATTCAATACGCATCGATCAAAAAACCAGGGGATAAGATCTTTATAGACGCGGGTAAAATTGTCACGGACATCCTGCCCGGGCTATTATCAAGCTCTCTATATGGTGTACGTTTTGCCGTTGAAGCAGCCATCAGAATCTTTACTAATGAACGGTTTAATCTTCTGCATATGCCTCAAGCTGGTTGGCCGACACTGATCGCAAAGCACTTTTTAATTCTCCCCGTAAACCATAGCTTACAGTTTGTCTTCAACAATGATGTCACTGAAGTTGAAGAAGCGTTATTTCCAAGGATAAGTGATCCTGACAGTATTGAAAGAATACTTCTGGAACCAATGGAGAGAACCAGGCAATTTGCCACTGAAAAAAGACCAGAACAATATGGTATTTGGCTGGACAGTGAAATCGAAAATGGCGACAGGCCAGAAAGTATTAAAAAGTATTTAATCCTTGTCAAAGCTTTTTTATTAGATAAATCAGATCTGCTGGAAACACCGGCAACAGTTTCTGATAGTGATCAATTATCAGAGAGTACTGCAAGCTATAAGCTACGCCGACTTGACTATACAGCATTGTTGGAAGAACTACAGGAAACACCACAACCTGAAACCGGTTTGGATGAATTCGTTTATAACCTGCCCAGACTGGAGTCTCACCCAAATTACGAGGCTATCAGTAATGCTCTTTTGAAAAAACATCGCACAAAGTCAGCCCTGATTCACTATTATTTATGGGCTTACGAGATCCTCAATGATAGTCGTAACAACGAACGGTATTCGTTCTGGAATAGGATAATGACACAGAAGATTGAAGAAAATGAACCAATAAAAAAGGCTTTTTTCGCACTTCTTGCAACCGCTGATCTAACGGCTATGTACGATGATAACCGGGAGGCTATGTGCACCGCATTTAAAAAATACAAAAAAGATCTTAATTCCTGGTTGTCTTTATTTCACTGTATATCGGCTGAAATCGCCTCTTTTCTGGGAGACGACCTAAAGAAAGATCACCATTATCTCGAGTATTTTAGAGCCTTGACAGAATATTAAGTCATTAAGTAACAGCCCCCTTATTCTCATCTATCTGAATACCAACTTTTTCCATCCCTCTGCGTTCCAACTCAGTTTAATTGGCTGAAGCTATTCGCCTGTTGTTGTCACCAAAGCTATAAACGCCTTAAAGGATGAAAACCTTCTGAAAAATATTAGTGTTAGGCACCCTACGGTTGCCACTCATTTCAACTTCGACAGCCCAAAAGAATTCATCAATGAACATGAAACAAACTGACGTACGATTCTCAACGTATATCAATTTAGCAAATAGATTTTTGTCGTATAATTATTGAGTCGGCTGCTTTAACCCGAAATTGCCAGCCTCACCTCCGGAAACAGAGCCGCTACCTTCAGCAGCAACATAAAAACGTTATCACAAGATTCGAAACCAGCAGCCAAACCGAACGCGGGACCATTCTTGCTACATCATGAACCCACTGCTATTTTTCCTCAGTCTCCATAGAGACCAGAACAATTCATTCAATCAGTATTAATAAAAACTGTTATTTAACAGGTCAACTCTGATTGACAAATTAATAATTATCAAATGGGATCTACGGCAATTCTATGCTTGTTTGTCACAGAAGACTGTTAAAACTTCTCTTAATTGCCCTGCTATTCATAATTGAAATGAACGTACAATCAGGTCATACCTCCGGCCACCAGAATGAACCCGGGTACAAGGCACCAGAAATCCGCTTTTTGGGTCTCTACGCCGGATTTAAAGCCAATAACTTCCACCTCAAGCTGGGTAACCATTATCACGTAATACACGACGTTGGCAGCCCCAAAAAGCTGTCCCTTTTTTTCCAGAATCAATGGTTGAGTCATCTGCCCGGGTTTCTGTTAGCAAAGCTGCTTCCTCCTTCAACCGTACCCTACCCTTCTTTCAGTCGCGGATTGCCCTCACTGTCCCGGGCTTTTGGTGATGCCCCCGATTGCAACCCTCATCCGGTGATGATCGATCACTCTTTGCTGAAAGGCCAACTGTCAATACAAACCACTTGTATCGAAAATCATCCTGTCTGGCAGATTACGGCCTCACCCTCGACATCATCGTCAGAGACTCAGGCCGTCGAGGGTGATTCTCTGTCTGCCTGGCTGTCGCTTTGGAAACTGCTAAACGACACCCATACCAGTACCCTTTTCCTGCGTCCCTGGCGAGAAAGTCAGCAGAATCGCCTGCAGGCCATTATCTGCCAGACCAATCCGCTTACAGAGCATAAAAAGTGTCAGAGCGTTCTTATTGATTTCCCGCTGAATCACGCAAAACCCTGGCTATTGCCCGAACTGGCTGGAAAAGACAGTATCAGCGCTGACGGGCAAACCGCTTTGGACAGTAGTTATATCAAGCGGGTCAATCAGGCTATTCACTGCCTCTCTTCCCACGATAAGTTGTTTGGAGAATCCAATAAAAGCAAGCCAGCTGACAAAGAAAAAATACACGCTTGCCAAAATAATCACTGGCTTTATCAGTGGTCAGATCAAAACTGGGTTTATCAACCTGGCATTCCCGAGACTGCAATAAACCCCGGTCCGGCACTCATGACCGGGAAGTACTTTAACCTCTGGGCACTGGAAAAGGTATCGCCCGGCAATGATACCTACCCGGCCTGGTCGAGATCTTCTTTGTTCATCGCCCGCAACGACAGACATCGGAAATACCATTTCTGGGGAGCAGGTGACCCGGTGCTGCTGATGCGGTTCGCTGATGCCCCTTATAATGTCGAGGATCATTACGCCGGTTGGGATGGACCAGAGATTGGCACCCTGGTAGAAAGTGAGCATCTCAACCTGGCTGCCCTGCTTATGAGCACGGTGACCAATACGCCCTTTAATCTCTATCAGTGGCGGGGAATTCTCTCAGGGTTCACATCACCCATCCCGAAAAGCCTCAGTGCCCTGGTAAGGGAGCAGATTCTGAGCGACCCTGGTTCACTTTACCAGTTTGTTAAACGGCGGCCTGAGTTACTGAACAATGTGTTGACCTATTTAAACCGTGAGTTTCCGGGCCACCCTGTCCACTCATACTTTTCCGGTCGTGTATCACCTTTTTTTAGCCATCAAACAAACGGAAACCCATTGGCTTTGGTGCCCGAAAAAAGCAACGTGTTCGACGGCTTTAATCCTCCTGCCATCCCTCATCAGCCAGATATGTCACTCTCTTCTACAGGGTTTGTATCAGGCATAATGACTGCTTCTGGTGTCCAGGGAAATAATGGACCGCCTGAATCTCAGTCCTGCCCGAGTAATCCCTCTGCACAAAAAGCCGAACAAAGTGGCAACAAAAGTAGACGAACTGCGAGCCCTGACGGCAGGAACAATATTGACGACAACGAGCCACCACCGGGCGGTAACCATCCGGTCACACCAGCAGACGCAGTGCACTCAACATCCTTGCTTAAACATCTATTGCATTTTTACAGACACTGCGGACTTTGGCCTGGAAGAGTAATCCATGGCTCGGATTTTCTTCCAGAGCACCTCGATATCACATCCAGTGAAAATTTTGAAACCCTGGCCCGTCAATGCCAACCACCTGACAGTGAAAGTGAAGCATTATATAACCAGATGCTCCGGGGTTTTGATCCAAAAAACCAACAACACCTGGTGCTGGCATCAAAAGCCCTGCAAAACTCTATACTGGCCATCGTTCCTGACGGTCAGAAATATCGCTGTTATAGCCATGATATAAAACATGATCACATGCCTCAACAACCTCTGGAAGGGCTTGAAGATTGTCATACGTTCCTGTTTCACGAGAATCACGCTGTAAGACTGTTTCATCACAGTGACAGCAACCTGTGGTTCACTCACTTCCTGATCCGATCCCAATTAAACGAAGAGGAAAACCAATGGCTGCAAGACAGTGAGTTTGAAAATGCTTTGTGGGAGTTGTTTCCACAATGGCAAAAAGACATTTTATTATGCCGGGAAAGTCTTCATTGCAACGCCATAAAATCTACCAGCGATCAGCTAAAAGAGGCGTCCATAAAATCGGCCAGCAAACAGCTAAAACAAGCGTTTACTGCACCCGATAGATTCATAGAGGGAGAACACGGACATAACCTACTCAGTTTTTACAATAAATTACGCCTTGTTTGTTACCTGTTCGATGATACAGAGACTATCGATGAAACTTTTTACATTAGCAAAAACCTGCTTGGAGCCGTGATTTTTTTCTGGGAAAACTCTGCCAGTAACTATATCGCCTTTATAGCTCCAGATCTCTCGGCATCAACGATAAACAACAAAATGAAATCTTTGGATAATCATTTAAAAGCCTGTTCCGAGGGCGCATTTTTAGTAAAAAAACAGGATATCCGCTATGTAATTCCTGCACTGTTGGTGCTCGCACCTGTTTTTAAAAAAACCCATGCAGAAATCGAAAGTGTTTTATCCGATACTGGAGATGCTCTTGTTTATGGGGGTTTAGCCAGGTCGCAACATCTTTCATCAGTGGTTAAACCCACCGAAATTGGCAAGATACCTGTTACCAATGATATTGAATTGGCAGTCAGGGATATCAAAAATCTGGAAACCATTTCGGAGTCTATAGAGAGTAAACTAAGAAGCGCTCTGTCTGGTACCATCGTTAGGCGCAGCAATATTCACACTATGGTTTTAAACCCAAAAAAATCGCAGCGCAGACGGCTAAGGAATACCGTAAAGATCAACGGCTATCCTGATAAAAACAATGAAAAGGCCATGGGGTTGAGCCGTTGCAAAGCAAAAGAGTGGCGAATCATATCAATCGATATTTCTGCCGGTCCTGACGGGTACTTCGATTTCATCCGTGTAGAACCTTTTGCCAAGGGTTCCAAACTGCTTATGCCAAGCCTGCCCGCTATAGTTGAAAAACTACTTCAGGACACGCAACTTGATCAAACTTACCCGGGTAGTAATGCAACAAAGCGACAGGCGCAAAATGCTCAAAATGTATTAAAGATCTTGCTCGCAAGTGACACTCAACGACAGGTTGAGGAGATTATTCAGCAGTCAGTGTTCAGCAGCTACTCAAAATCATCCAGGTTACCCGAATTTCTGATGCCTTATATCAAGCCACAACCTGACAACGAACAGGAAAGCACTATTAATGTAGAGAATAAGACAGAAAATGATGCGAGCGATGAACACTCTACAGTAGCTCATGACAGTAAGCCAGTGGCACCAGTCCTGGCTGAACATTCAAAAAAGAAAAAAAACGAAACCTCCGCCAAAAAGTCAATTTCCGATACGATCGATTTCGAAACGGCATTGTCTCAGTCCATAGAAATATCAAACTGGCTTAAGGAGATGGATTATAACTTCCCGAATGAGCTGAATAGGGCAACAAAGGCACAAGATTGCGAAGGCTTTGAAGAAAACGAAGCCTCTAAAGAAAACCCTGCGTCCGATATAGAATTCAATACACTGCAAAATCAACTTAAGGAAGGAAAAACAAAAACCCTACAAATACTGTCTTGTTCAGGGGCTTCTGCAGATACATCCGGTGAGCAACCGGTCATCACCATCAATATGGCAAATACCCCGGACAGTCAGCAGCGCTCAGGGTTAGAACAGGCTGCTTATGAAAACCACTTTCCCTATGCACAACTGATTCAGGCGTTGTTCATTCTGAACCAAAAAATCCCATCCGGAAAACCGGAAGCACTTCAGATCTATGAAAATGCTTTCGAGCTGCTGTTACCGGCGGCCCTTGCCGGTATACCGCTTGCCTACCAATTATTAATCGCGATGCAATTACACAACCAACATCCGGCAGGCTGGCCCCAGATAGAACCTGTAAACCGGCTGTTACGCAGCATGACTTCCAGACAAACCAGCATCAATCAGGTGAAGGTTGAAGGCCTGTTGAGTGGTGGATTTCTGGAGCAGCTCTATCAGGATACAGACGTCACCACCCTGACCAGGATTGAGCAGGGCTTAGCCAAAGAGTCAGAACTCTCAGACAAAGGCAGAGAAGTGAAGCACATTGTCAATGCCCTGAGACAACCGGATACCCCCTCTATATTAACAGCCCTGAAAGCAGTTCATCCCAGGACTCGGGAGCTGCAACAAACCATCGGGTCACTGATACTGATACTTGAGAAAAAAAAAGAACCCGCAGTCGGTCAGATTCATAATGAACTTTGGTCGTACAGCCTCAACGCCCTGCAAATCAAGGGAGCCTTGAAAAAAAAATCTCAGGTCATTGATATATCGTGTTTCCCATATGTGCTGGCCATGACTGACCTGAAGGCATTCATGGATACTGAGCGCACCGGACAATTGCTCAAAAATCATCAACCCAGATTCATAGCCTTTTGGAAAGTGGGTTTTTGGGAAAGCTATCTCAAAACTTCGTTAAGCAAAGACAGCAAGACAGAAAAGGAAAGATTTGACCGGCATCATGAAAAAATAAGCAATAAAGCGATTAAAAAGTCCAGATCCAATTTAATAAAAGACTGGATTCTTGCCCGATCTTTTCTGCTTTCAAGAGATTTTATCCAAATCAAAAAGGTTCAGGCTTCCCCCACTCCATCCACTTTAACGCAGCTATCATCTGGAACAGCTACAAACTCTGAAAAAGCAAAAAGAACCGTAAATGCAGCCAGACAGTCAACAGAACTGAAGCCAGGCATTCAACCATCAAAAGGACTATTCAATGAACAACTACATAACCAGTATTTATTTCAGCTGGATAACAACATTATTCAGGAAGTCAGATTTATGCAGGAAAACCCGAAAAGATTTTTGCAACAGGTAGAAGACCGCATTACCGCATTCAGAAAGGCTCTGGTAAAAAATAGCAATAACTCAACAAACAAGCTGGGAACAGGTTATTACTATTTTCTGAAGGCACTGGCCATGATAGGGGCCAAAATGTCAGATGACAACAAAACTATTGAACTGTCCTTTAGCCCGGAAGCCAGACTCAACGCGATAAAGATAAGGGAGTCTATTTTAGTGTCCAAAGATCTTAACTTCCCTTATGCCTCGATGCTCTTTCTGTTTTTTGAACATGGCATGGGAAGAAAGCCTAATCAAGTAATCCAGGCCTATTGCTCTGCATTCTCCGGGGTATCACAGTCTATTGAGTTTTTATTAGAATCGCGCGCAGATACACCGGTTCTGGCCGGACTATTACTCAAATGGCTGGTGCTGATTCCAAAGCCTTTCGCACTGAAACTGGCCTTTGATGCCGACACTTACCTCAAAAACCCGCAAAGCAAGATTCCAGGCAGGGTAACACCTTCTATACATATACTGAGAGAATTTCTGGAGGAGCTTCCGGTAAAAGGCCCTGGTGGTGCAGTTGATGTTGTATTGAATCGATTGAGCCAGCTATTTACAAATACCGCGTATCTGCTAAACGAACAGCATGAACAAGGGGAATCGTCTCAGTCAGCCTCAGTGGCAGCAATTGAGGCCAAGAAAGCGGCAGAAGAAGCCATAGTAGAAGTAGCCATAGCAGTAGCGGTAGCGGTAGCGAACGAGAACGAGAACGAGTTAGCGAACGAGATAGTAAAAGTGAAGGCGACCGCAAAAGAGAAAGCGATGGCGTTAACGAAAGCAACAAGGAAACTGACACTAATAACGAAGTCGAACGCTACAGGGTTGGAGATATCGACAGAGGTGGTAACGGCGATAGGTAAGCTGGTAGACGCAGGTAAAGCGGCAGCGAATACGATAATAGAAGTGTTAACGGACGAGAAAGCGAAAGCGGTAGAGGAAGCGGTAGAGGAGGCGATAGACGATACGCTAAGGGTAACGGTATTAGAGGCGGAAGAAAGAACAGAAGCAGCATTAAGATTGATACTTTACTTCGCCACTGACCGAACGGAATTGATTGATTTTATTTGCCTGGACCTATCCATATTGACCATTGTCTTTTCTATAATTGGCCCTGAATTAGACACGGAGCTCCCCATATACCTGAAAAAAGCCCAGAGGAATCTCTCTGAAGATAGTGAACCTGAAAATCGGGCAATGGCAGATGTTATAGAGCTTGCTTTTCATCTGGTTGGTGCATCACCAGAAGCAGAGCTGGCCCTCCCTCATCTTAAAACCCAATCCTTCGATAACCAGGCTCTCTTAACCGCTATGCATTTTGGTCATGACTTACAATTTTTGACAAAATTAATTGGTTTGTCTCGCGAACTGGTTACCGAAGATAGCCATTCGTTTTATAACATTCTTTTGCTGGTTCACCAGCATATTCTCACTCTTATCGGTGTAAATGCAGAAAAGGCAAAAAAACTCCAGGCTAACTCAATGGGCTGGAAAATATTAGGCACCGGGTTGAAGAACTCTGTATGGTATAAGCCGGTCAAGACTGCTTCCCATAATATGCAATCAAAAGTCATGGACTATGTTGTCTTTAAAAATGACAGCGTGAAAAAGTTCTGGGATGGAGACGAAAGTATTTTTATTCTTGCTACCGAGCAAGCCAGAAAAGTTGGCTATCGGAAATTAAAACAGCAGTTAAACCAATACGAGGGTAAATTGGATTATCAATCTTTACAGATGTCAGGCTGGCTTCATTGTCTAGCTGGATTGACACTTCTGGAAGCAAAAGTAAGTTCTGATCACCAGAAGATAATATTAACCGATCGCAAAAGCGTCCTGATCAGTGCTCATAATCATTTTATGAAAGCACGTGAAATTGGCTTTCATTATGGTGGTTATCTGGAATCTCTGGTATTTATGCGACTAGCAAACCACTACCAGTATTATCAGAACGAGACATCAGATACCTGGCAAAAAGACTCAATCTATAAGCCTGTTATTCAATACACATCGACCAAAAGACCAGGAGAGAAGATTTTTATTGAAGCGGGAAAGATTGTTACGGAAATTTTGCCCGGTTTGCTGGCAAGTTCTTTACTTGGTGTACGTTTTTCGGCCGAAACAGCCATCAGAATCTTTACTGATAAACGGTTTAACCTTCTGCATATCCCACAGGCTGGTTGGCCGACAATGCTCACAAAGTACCTTTTGAGTTGCCCTGCAAACTATCGCATCCAGTTTCTGTTCAGCAATGACGGTCCTGAAGCTGAAAATGCGCTATTTCCCAGGACAAATGATCCAGACAGTATTGAGGGAATACTTCTGAAACCACTAGATAAAACAAGACAGGTATCCATTAGCGAAAGACCAGAGTATTATGGTATTTTTCTGGACAGTGAAATCGAGAATGGTGACAGGCCAGAAAGTATTAAAAAGTATTTAAGCCTTGTCAAAGCTTTTTTATTCAATAAATCAGATCTGTTGGATACACCATACGAGGCAACAGTTTCTGACAGTGATCAATTATCAGAGAGTATTGCAAGCTATAAGCTAAGCCGGTTCGACTATACAACATTGTTGAAAGAACAACAGGAAACACCACAACCTGAAACCGGTTTGGATGAATTCGTTTATAACCTCCCCAGGCTGGAATCTCACCCAAATTACGAGGCTATAACGAATGCCCTTTTGAATAAGCATCGTAAAAAGTCAGCCCTGATTCATTATTATTTATGGGCTTACGAGACCCTCAATGATAGCCTTGAAAACGAAAGGGATCTGTTCTGGAGTGAGATAATGACAAAGAAAATCGAAGAAAATAAACCAATGAAAAAAGCTTTCTTGGCACTTCTGGCAACCGCCGATCTAACGGTTATGTACGATGATAACCGGGAGGCAATGATCAATGCATTCAAACAATACAATATAGATCTTTCTAGCTGGCTGGCCTTTTTACACTCGATCTCAGCCACTTCCGCCTTATTTCTGGGCGAGAAGCAAAAGGCAGATTATCATTTCGAGCTTTTTGAAAAACTAAAAGGCATGTAACTTCATTAATTAACTAATCAGCAGGAATAGCAGGAAGACCAAATCCGTAAATTGAAGGCATGTGTTCAGTTTACGCTTAGCTACAAAGCCACTCTTGCTACATCCTGAACCCACTGCTATTTTTCCTCAGGCTCCATAGAGATCAGAACAATTCAATAAATAAAATCTGTTGTTTAACAGGTCAATTCTGATTAATAAATTAATAATCATCAGTTGGGATCTATGGCAACTCTATGCTCGTTTGTCACAGAAGACTGTTAAAACTTCTCTTTATTTCGCTGCTGTTCATGATTGCAATGAACGTACAAACAGGTCATGCCTCCGGCCACCAGAGTGAACCCGGATACAAGGCACCAGAAATCCGCTTTTTGGGTCTCTACGCCGGATTTAAAGCCAATAACTTTCACCTCAAGCTGGGTAACCATTATCACGTAATACACGACGTTGGCACCCCCAAAAAACTGTCCCTTTTTTTCAGGAATCAATGGTTGAGTCATCTGCCCGGGTTCCTGTTTGCAAAACTGCTTCCGCCTTCAATCATACCCTACCCTTCTTTCAGTCGCGGCTTCCCCTCACTGTCCCGGGCTTTTGGTGATGCCCCCGATTGCAATCCTCATCCGGTGATGATCGATCACTCTTTGCTGAAAAGCCGCTTATCAGTGCAAACCACTTGCATCGAAAATCATCCTGTATGGCAGATTACGGCTTCACCCTCGACATCATCGTCAGAGACTCAGGCCGTCGAGGGTGATTCTCTGTCTGCCTGGCTGTCGCTTTGGAAACTACTAAACGACACCCATACCAGTACCCTTTTCCTGCGCCCCTGGCGGGAAAGTCAGCAGAATCGCCTGCAGGCCATTATCTGCCAGACTAATCCGCTTACAGAGCATAAAAAGTGTCAGAGCGTTCTTATTGACTTCCCGCTGAATCACGCAAAACCCTGGCTATTGCCCGAACTGGCTAAAAAAGACATCATCAGCACTGACGGGCAAACCGCTTTGGACAGTGGCTATATCAAGCGGGTCAATCAGGCTATTCACTGCCTCTCTTCCCACGATAAGTTGTTTGGAGAACCCAATAAAAGCAAGACAACTGACAAAGAAAAAATTCACGCCTGCCAGAATAATCACTGGCTTTATCAATGGTCGGATCAAAGCTGGCTTTACCAACCGGGTATTCCCGAGACTGCGGTAGAACCCAGCCCGGCACTCATGAACGGGAAGTACTTTAACCTCTGGGCACTGGAAAAAGTATCGCCTGGCAATGATACCTGTCCAGCCTGGTCAAGATCTTCTTTATTCATCGCCCGCAACGACAGACATCGGAAATACCATTTCTGGGGAGCAGGTGATCCGGTGCTGCTGATGCGGTTCGCTGATGCCCCTTATAATGTCGAGGATCACTACGCCGGTTGGGACGGACCTGAAATTGGCACCCTGGTAGAAAGTGAGCACCTTAACCTGGCCGCCCTGCTTATGAGCACGGTGACCAGTACGCCCTTTAATCTCTATCAATGGCGGGGAATTCTCTCAGGGTTCATATCACCCATCCCGAAAAGCCTCAGTGTCCTGGTAAGGGAGCAGATTCTGAGCGACCCTGGTTCACTTTACCAGTTTGTTAAACGGCGGCCTGAGTTACTGAACAATGTGTTGACCTATTTAAACCGTGAGTTTCCGGGCCACCCTGTCCACTCATACTTTTCCGGTCGTGTATCACCTTTTTTTAGCCATCAAACAAACGGAAACCCATTGGCTTTGGTGCCCGAAACAAGCAACGTGTTCGACGGCTTTAATCCTCCTGCCATCCCTCATCAGCCAGATATGTCACTCTCTTCTACAGGGTTTGTATCAGGCATAATGACTGCTTCTGGTGTCCAGGGAAATAATGGACCGCCTGAATCTCAGTCCTGCCCGAGTAATCCCTCTGCACAAAAAGCCGAACAAAGTGGCAACAAAAGTAGACGAACTGCGAGCCCTGACGGCAGGAACAATATTGACGACAACGAGCCACCATCGGGCGGTAACCATCCGGTCACACCAGCAGACGCAGTGCACTCAACATCCTTGCTTAAACATCTATTGCATTTTTACAGACACTGCGGACTTTGGCCTGGAAGAGTAATCCATGGCTCGGATTTTCTTCCAGAGCACCTCGATATCACATCCAGTGAAAATTTTGAAACCCTGGCCCGTCAATGCCAACCACCTGACAGTGAAAGTGAAGCATTATATAACCAGATGCTCCGGGGTTTTGATCCAAAAAACCAACAACACCTGGTGCTGGCATCAAAAGCCCTGCAAAACTCTATACTGGCCATCGTTCCTGACGGTCAGAAATATCGCTGTTATAGCCATGATATAAAACATGATCACATGCCTCAACAACCTCTGGAAGGGCTTGAAGATTGTCATACGTTCCTGTTTCACGAGAATCACGCTGTAAGACTGTTTCATCACAGTGACAGCAACCTGTGGTTCACTCACTTCCTGATCCGATCCCAATTAAACGAAGAGGAAAACCAATGGCTGCAAGACAGTGAGTTTGAAAATGCTTTGTGGGAGTTGTTTCCACAATGGCAAAAAGACATTTTATTATGCCGGGAAAGTCTTCATTGCAACGCCATAAAATCTACCAGCGATCAGCTAAAAGAGGCGTCCATAAAATCGGCCAGCAAACAGCTAAAACAAGCGTTTACTGCACCCGATAGATTCATAGAGGGAGAACACGGACATAACCTACTCAGTTTTTACAATAAATTACGCCTTGTTTGTTACCCGTTCGACGATACAGAGAACCCTGATGGAACATTTTACGTTAGCAAAAACCTGCTTGGAGCAGTGGTTTTTTTCTGGGAAGAGTCTGCCAGTAAATATATCGCCTTTATAGCCCCTGATCTCTCCACATCTGCAATAAACGACAAAATACAGTCTTTGGATAATCATGTAAAAGATTATTCCGAGGGCGTATTTTTAGTAAAAAAACAGGATATCCGCTATGTGATTCCTGCACTCCTGGTGCTGGCACCTGTTTTTAGAAAAACCTATGCAGAAGCCGAGAGTATTATATCCGATACTGAAGATGCTCTTGTTTATGGGAGTTTAGCCAGATGGCAACATCTCTCGTCATTGTTTAAACCCACCGAACTGGGCAAGGTACCTGCTACCAATAATATTGATCTGGCAGTTGAGAATATTCAAAGTCTGGAAAAGATTTCGGCCTCCCTTGAGGAAAAGCTGACACGCGCCCTGCCTGGCACTACCGTGAGACGCAACAACTTTCACACCATAGCTTTAGCCAGCCCGAAAGAATTGCGGCGCACAGGGTTACTGCACACTTTAAAGATCCATTGCTTTCCCGATAACGGCAAAGAAAATACGATAAGATTCGCCGCTTGCAAGACCAAAAAATGGCGCATCTTATCGATCAATATTTCTGCCGGCCCTCAAGGGTATTTCGATTTCACCCGTGTAGAACCTTTTGCCAAGAGTTCCAGGCTACTTATGCCAAGCCTGCCCGCTATGGTTGAAAAACTGCTTCAGGACACACAACTTGATCAAACCTGCCCGGGCATTGATGCAAAGAAAAGGGGGCAAAATGCTCAAAATATATTAAAAATCTTGCTGGCGAGTGACACTGAGCAACAGGTTCAGGCGATTATTCAACAGTCACTGCTCAGCCGTTCTTCAGAAGCATCCGGGTTACCGGAATTTCTGCTTCCTTATATCAAGCCCGAACCTGACAAGGCACTGGAAAGCAATAGTGATATTGACGAACAGGCAACAGTTTCTACCGCTGCTTATGTCGAAGCTACAGAAGCGATAACAAAAGATTCTTCTTTCGATTCCCAAGAGAACAAACAGAAACAACAAGAAATAAGCGACATTGCCACGGTACCAGAAAAAAACGATATCACAGTAGAAGCAAGCCCTGATGATCAACGCTCTGTAGTTGCTGATAACAGTGAGGCAATGGCACCTGATCCTGCTGAACGCTCAAATAAAAGAAAGAATAACACCCCAGCCCAAAAGTCAATCTCGAATACGGTCGATTTCGAAACGGCCTTGTCTCAGTCCGTAGAAATATCAAACTGGCTTAAGGAGATGGATCATAGCTTTGCGGACGAGCTGAACAGGGCAACAAAGACACAAGATTGCAAAGCCTCTGCAGAAAGCGAAGCCCCGACAGAAAATCCTGCGCCCGATAAAGAATCCAATACACTGCAAAAGCAACTGCATGACGGAAAAACAAAAACCCTGAAAACACTGGCCTGTTCCGGAGCATCGGCTGATACATCTACAGACCAGCCAGTCATCACCATCAACCTGGCCCATACCCCGGCCAAAAGCTTAGAACAGGCGGCTTATGAGAACCACTTTCCTTATGCGCAACTGGTTCAGGCGTTATTCATTCTGAACCAGAAATTCCCAGCTGGAAAATCAGAAGTATTGCAGATCTACGAAAAAACCTTCGAGCTACTGCTACCGGCAGCCATTGCCGGTATACCGCTTGCCTACCAATTATTAATCGGGATGCAATTGCGCAACCAACATCCGGCAGGCTGGCCTCAGATGGAACCTGTCAGCCGACTGTTACGCAGCATGGCTTCCAGAGCGACAAGCTTCAACCAGGTAAAAGTTGAAGGTCTATTGAAGGGTGGATTTCTGGAGCAGCTCTATCAGGATACAGACGCCATAACCCTGACCAGGATTGAGCAGGGGTTAGCCAAAGAGTCAGACCTGTCAGACAGAGGCAGAGAGGTAAAGGCCATTGTCAATGCCCTGAGAGAACCGGATACCACCTCGATATTAACATCCCTGAAAGCAGTGCGTCCCGGGGCTCGGGAGCTGCAACAAACCATCGGGTCGCTGATACTGATACTGGAGAAAAAACAAGAGCCTGCAACCAGTCAGATTCACAGTGAACTTTGGTCGTATAGCCTCAATGCCCTGCAAATTAAGGGAGCCTTGAAAAAAAAACCTCAGCACATGGATATATCTTATTTCCCACAGGTACTGGCCATGACTGACCTGAAAGCATTCATGGATACTGAGCAAACCGGACAACTGCTCAAATATCATCAACCCAGATTCATAGCCTTTTGGAAAATGGGTTTTTGGGAAAGCTATCTCAAGGCTTCGTTAAGCAAAGACAGCAAGAGTGAAAAGGAACTATTTGACGGGCATCATGACCAAATAAGTAATAAGGCGATTAAAAAGTCCAGACCCGATTTAATAAAAGACTGGATGCTTGCCCGCTCTTTGCTGCTTGCAAGAGACTTTATTCAAATCAAAGAGGTTCCGGCTTCCGCCACTCCGGCGCAACTAACGTCTGGAACGGGTACACATTCTGAAAAAGCAAAAAGAACCGTAAAAGCAGCCAGGCAACCAAAAGACCTGAGGCCTGGCATCCGACCATCAACAGGATCGCACAATGAACAATTATATATCCGGTATTTAGTACAACTGGATAACAATATTATTCAGGAACTCAGACTTATTCAGAGCAACCCGGAGAATTTTTTACAACAGGTAGAAGCTCACATCACTGCATTCAGAAAAGCTCTGGTAAGAAATGGCAACGATTTAACAGACAATCTGGGAATCGGTTATTACTATTTTCTGAAGGCACTGGCCATGATGGGGGCCAAAATGTCAGATGATGAAAAAACCATTGAGTTGTCTTTTACCCCTGAAGTCAAACTCAACGCTAAAAAGATAAAAGAGACTATTAGATTGTCTGATAAACATTTCTTCCCCTATGCCCCATTGCTCTTGCTGTTTTTTGAGCATGGCATGGGAGGAAATACTAATACAATAGCGAAGGCCCATTACTCTGCATTCTCCGGAGTGTCGCAGTCTATTGAGATTTTATTAGAATCGCTCTCAATCCCACAGGTTATGGCCGGACTATTACTCAAGTGGCTGATACTGATTCCAAAGCCTTTCAAACTGAAACTGGCCTTTGATGCAAACACCTACCTGAAAAGCCCGCAAAGCAATATTCTCGGCAGGGTAACACCTTCCATACGAATACTCAGAGAATTTATGGATCAGCTAACGGTAAAAGGCTCTGACGGCGCAGTTGATGTTGTTTTGAGTCGAATGGGCCAGAAACATACCATTACCCAGCATCTGCCAAACAAACAGAATGAAAAAGCGGAAAAGAAATCGGCTGCAGCCGAGTCAGGCAAAGCAGGAGTGGCTGGAGTACTGTTAGCCGCAACGAAAGAAGCTCTGAAAGCTTTAGAAGTAGCGAAAAATGCTTCGAAAGCAGCAGCAGTAGCTCTGGAGACAGCAAATGCAGAAGCGAGAGAGGCTTCGAGAGCGGCTGCAGTTGCCTTAGAGGTAGCGAATACAGAAGCGAAAGAGGCTTCGACAGCGGCAGCAGTAGCCTTAGAGATAGCGAATACAGAAGCGAGAGTATTAACGTTAAATACGGAGTTAGCAAAAGCTAAAGTGGAAGTGATAGCTGCAGAAAAAGCGCTGGCGGCAGCGAATTTGGAAGCAGTAGAGACAGCGGAAGCAGAATTAAGATTGACACTTTACATCGCTACTGGCCGAACGGAACTGTTGGATTTTCATAGCCTGGATTTTTCGACATTGATCATTAACTTTTCTATATTAGGCCATGCTTCAGGCTTGGAGGTTACCACATTCCTGAGACAGGTTCAGAGCGAGCTCACTAAAAATATTGATCCTGAGAGGCGGGCACTGGCAGATATTATAGAACTTGCTTTTTATCTGCTTTTGTATAATCCATCACCAGAAGAAGAGCCGGATCTCCATCATCTTAAGGCCCTTCCATTCTCTTCCCAGGCTAACATGACCATTTTTCATTTTGGTCATGACTTACGACTTCTGGCAAAAATAATTCATTTGCTTCCTGAAATAGCTGTCCACGATACCATGTCGTATTATTACAACACCTTTTTTCTGATTCACGAGTATATTCTCACGCTCATTGGTGGAAATGCAGAAAAGGCAAAAAAACTCCAGATTGATTCAGTTGGTTGGCAAACATTACACGATTGGTTTAGGCACTATACATGGTATAAGCCAGCAAATACTGTCGCAAGTCGTATTGAATCAAAAATCATGGAACAGGTTGTCTTTAACTATGACAGCTTGGAAATATTCATAGCTGGAAACGAAAGTATTTTTATTCTTGCTATTGAGCAAGCCAGAAAAGTTGGCTATCAGAAATTAAAACAGCAGTTAAACGAATATGATGGTAAATTGGATATTCAATCTGTACAGATGTCAGGCTGGCTTCATTGTTTGGCTGGATTGACGCTTCTGGAGGCACAAGTAAGTTCTGGCTTGCAGCGGGTAGTATTAAACGGACACACAAGCGTCCTGTCCAGTGCTGTTTATCATTTCGGAAGAGCACGTCAACATGGCTTTCCTTATGGTGGTTATCTGGAATCACTGGGGTTTATGCGGCTGTCAAACCACTTCCAGTATTATCAGGATGAGACTTCAGAAGCCTCGCGGACAGACTCCACCAATAACCCTGTTATTCAATACACATCGACCAAAAAACCAGGGGAAACGATCTTTGTTGAAGCAGGTAAAGTTGTTTACGATATTTTGCCCAGCTTATTAACAAGCTCTAGATTGGGTGTACGTTTTGCGGCTGAAGCAGCTATCAGACTCTTTACTGACAAGCGGTTTAATCTTCTGCAAACCCCTCAGGCCGGTTGGCCAGCACTGATCGCAAAGCATTTTTTGATTACCCCCGTAATCCATAACCTGCAATTTGTATTCAGCAATCATGGCCCGGAAGTTGAAGAAGCGTTATTTCCCGAGATAAGTAATCCTGACAGCATTGAGAGAATACTTCTGGAACCACTGGAGAAAACAAGGCATTTCCCCATTAAAAAAAGACCAAAACAATATGGTATTGCTCTGGACAACGAAATCAAAAGCAGTAGCAGGCCAGAAAATAGTAAAAAGTATTTGAGCCTTGTCAAAGCTTTTGTATTGGGTAAATCAGAGGTGCCGGATATATCATCCCTGACAACAACTTCTGATGTTGATCAATTATCAGAGAATATCACAAGCTATGAGCGAAGTCGGTTTGACTATACAACGTCGTTTGAATTGCTACATGAAACACCACAACCTGAAACCGGTTTGGATGAATTCGTTTTTAATCTGCCCCGGCTAAAATCTCACCCAAAGTATGAGGCTATCAGTAATGCTCTTTTGAAGAAACATCGTACAAAATCAGCCCTGATTCACTATTATTTATGGGCTTACGAGACCCTCGATAACAGCTATGACAACGAACGGCAGCTGTTCTGGGAAGAAATAATGACAAAGAAGATTGAAGAAAATGAATCAATGAAAAAAGCTTTCCTGACACTCCTGGCAACCGCCGACCTAACGGTTATGTACGATGATAACCGGGAGGCCATGAACACTGCATTCAAACAATACAATACCGATTTTGCTTCCTGGTTGGCCTTTTTTCACGGGATCTCGGCCACTTCCGCTTTTGCTCTGGGAGAGACACAAAAAGCAGACTTCCATCAAAAGCAATATAAAAACCAACAAAAAATATTACTTCATTCAGCACCTGGCTGGTTAAGAGCACTGGAAAGGCCAAATGAGTAAATTGAAGGCATGTGTTCAGTTTACGCTCAGCTACAAAGCCACTCTTGCTACATCCTGAACCCACTGCTATTTTTCCTCAGACTCCATAGAGATCAGAACAATTCAATAAATAAAAACTGTTGTTTAACGGGTCAACTCTGATTAATAAATTAATAATCATCAATTGGGATCTATGGCAACTCTATGCTTGTTTGTCACAGAAGACTGTCAAAACTTCTCTTTGTTTCGCTGCTGTTCATGATTGCAATGAACGTACAAACAGGTCATGCCTCCGGCCACCAGAGTGAACCCGGATACAAGGCACCAGAAATCCGCTTTTTGGGTCTCTACGCCGGATTTAAAGCCAATAACTTTCACCTCAAGCTGGGTAACCATTATCACGTAATACACGACGTTGGCACCCCCAAAAAACTGTCCCTTTTTTTCAGGAATCAATGGTTGAGTCATCTGCCCGGGTTCCTGTTTGCAAAACTGCTTCCGCCTTCAATCATACCCTACCCTTCTTTCAGTCGCGGCTTCCCCTCACTGTCCCGGGCTTTTGGTGATGCCCCCGATTGCAATCTTCATCCGGTGATGATCGATCACTCTTTGCTGAAAAGCCGCTTATCAGTGCAAACCACTTGCATCGAAAATCATCCTGTATGGCAGATTACGGCTTCACCCTCGACATCATCGTCAGAGACTCAGGCCGTCGAGGGTGATTCTCTGTCTGCCTGGCTGTCGCTTTGGAAACTACTAAACGACACCCATACCAGTACCCTTTTCCTGCGTCCCTGGCGGGAAAGTCAGCAGAATCGCCTGCAGGCCATTATCTGCCAGACTAATCCGCTTACAGAGCATAAAAAGTGTCAGAGCGTTCTTATTGACTTCCCGCTGAACCACGCAAAACCCTGGCTATTGCCCGAACTGGCTAAAAAAGACATCATCAGCACTGACGGGCAAACCGCTTTAGACAGTGGCTATATCAAGCGGGTCAATCAGGCTATTCACTGTCTCTCTTCCCACAATAAGTTGTTTGGAGAATCCAATAAAAGCAAGACAACTGACAAAGAAAAAATTCACGCCTGCCAGAATAATCACTGGCTTTATCAATGGTCGGATCAAAGCTGGCTTTACCAACCGGGTATTCCCGAGACTGCGGTAGAACCCAGCCCGGCACTCATGAACGGGAAGTACTTTAACCTCTGGGCACTGGAAAAAGTATCGCCTGGCAATGATACCTGTCCAGCCTGGTCAAGATCTTCTTTATTCATCGCCCGCAACGACAGACATCGGAAATACCATTTCTGGGGAGCAGGTGACCCGGTGCTGCTGATGCGGTTCGCTGATGCCCCTTATAATGTCGAGGATCATTACGCCGGTTGGGACGGACCTGAAATTGGCACCCTGGTAGAAAGTGAGCACCTTAACCTGGCCGCCCTGCTTATGAGCACGGTGACCAGTACGCCCTTTAATCTCTATCAATGGCGGGGAATTCTCTCAGGGTTCATATCACCCATCCCCAAAAGCCTCAGTGCCCGGGTAAGGGAGCAAATTCAGAGCGACCCCGGTTCACTTTACCAATTTGTTAAACGGCGGCCTGAGTTACTGAACAATGTGCTGACCTATTTAAACCGGGAGTTTCCGGGGCACCCTGTCCACTCACACTTTTCCGATCGTGTATCACCTTATTTTACCCGTCAAACAGACGGAAACCCACTGGCTTTGGTGCCCCAAACAAGCAACGCATTCGAGGGTTTTCATCCTCCTGCCATCCCTCATCAGCCAGATGTGTCACTCCCCTCTATGGGGTTTACATCAGACATAGTGGCAGCTTCTGGTGTCCAGGGGAATAATGGACCGCCTGAATCTCAGTCCTCCCCGAGTAATCCCTCTGCACAAAAAGCCAAACAAAGTGGCAACAAAAGTAAACGAACTGCCAGCTCTGTCGGTAGGAACAATATTGACGACAATGAGCCACCACCACCGGGCGGCAAGCATCCGGTCACACCAGCAGACGCAGTACCCTCAGCATCCTTGCTTAAACATCTATTCTATTTGTACAGGCGCTCCGGACTTCGGCCTGAAAGAATGGCCCATAGATCGGACTTTCTTTCAGAACAGCTTGGTATCACATCCAGGGAAAAATTTGACACCCTGCTCCGTCTATGCAAACCACCCGACTGTGGCAGTGAAACATTATATAACCAGATGCTCCGGGGTTTTGATCCAAAAAACCAACAACACATGATGCTGGCATCCAAAGCACTGGAAAATTCTATACAGGTCATTGTTACTGATGGTCGGGGATATCTCTCCCATAGCTACCATGACCACACCCCTCAAGAGCCTCTGGACGGGCTTGAAAATATCCATATGTTCCTGTTTCACGAGAATCACACGGTAAAACTGTCTCATCAAAGTGACAACGCCCCCTGGTTCACTCACTTCCTGATCAGCTCCTACCTGAACAAGCAGGAAAACGAATGGCTGGAAGACAGTACGCTTGAAAATGCTTTATGGGAACTGTTTCCACAATGGCAGAAGGATGTTTTGTTATGCCGGGAAACGCTCCAGTGCAACGCCATAAAATCTGCCAGCGAACGGCTAGAGGAGGCATCCACAAAATCTGCCAGCGCACTGCTGGAAGCGGCGTCCATACAATCTGCCAGCGAAATGCTACAACAGGCGTTTATTGCACCCGATAAATTCATGCTGGGAGATCTCGGACAGAACCTGTTCAGGTTTTACAATAAATTACGCCTTGTTTGTTACCCGTTCGACGATACAGAGAACCCTGACGGGACATTTTACGTTAGCAAAAACGTGCTTGGCGCAGTGGTTTTTTTCTGGGAAGAGTCTGCCAGTAAATACATCGCCTTTATAGCCCCTGATCTCTCCACATCTGCAATAAACGACAAAATACAGTCTTTGGATAATCATGTAAAAGATTATTCCGAGGGCGTATTTTTAGTAAAAAAACAGGATATCCGCTATGTGATTCCTGCACTCCTGGTGCTGGCACCTGTTTTTAGAAAAACCTATGCAGAAGCCGAGAGTATTATATCCGATACTGAAGATGCTCTTGTTTACGGGGGTTTAGCCAGATGGCAACATCTCGCGTCATTGTTTAAACCCACCGAACTGGGCAAGGTACCTGCTACCAATAATATTGATCTGGCAGTTGAGAATATTCAAAGTCTGGAAAAGATTTCGGCCTCCCTTGAGGAAAAGCTGACACGCGCCCTGCCTGGCACTACCGTGAGACGCAACAACTTTCACACCATAGCTTTAGCCAGCCCGAAAGAATTGCGGCGCACAGGGTTACTGCACACTTTAAAGATCCATTGCTTTCCCGATAACGGCAAAGAAAATACGATAAGATTCGCCGCTTGCAAGACCAAAAAATGGCGCATCTTATCGATCAATATTTCTGCCGGCCCTCAAGGGTATTTCGATTTCACCCGTGTAGAACCTTTTGCCAAGAGTTCCAGGCTACTTATGCCAAGCCTGCCCGCTATGGTTGAAAAACTGCTTCAGGACACGCAATTTGATCAAACCTACCCAAGCATTGATGCAAAAAGAAGGGGGCAAAATGCTCAAAATATATTAAAAATCTTGCTGACAAGTGACACTGAGCAACAGGTTCAGGCGATTATTCATGAGTCACTGCTCAGCCGTTCTTCAGAATCAACCGGGTTACCGGAATTTCTGCTTCCTTATGTCAAGCCCCAACCTGACAAGGCACTGGAAAGCAATAGTGATATTGACGAACATGCAACAGTTTCTACTGCTACTTATGTCGAAAGTGCAGAGGCGATAACAAAAGATGCTTCTTTCAATTCCCATGAGAAGAAACAGAAACAACAAGAAATAAGCGACATTGCCACGGTGCCAGAAAAAAACGCTATCACAGTAGAAGCAAGCCCTGATAATCAATGCTCTGCAGTTGCTCATAACAGTGAGGCAGTGGCACCTGATCCTGCTGAGCGCTCAAATAAAAGCAAGAATAAAACCGCAGCCCAAAAGTCAATCCCGACTACGATCGATTTCGAAACAGCCTTGTCTCAGTCCGTAGAACTATCAAACTGGCTTAAGGAGATGGATCATAGTTTTCCGGACGAGCTGAACAGGGCAACAAAGACACAAGATTGCAAAGCCTCTGAAGAAAACCCTGCGCCCGGTACAGAATCCGATACACTGCAAAAGCAACTGCAGGACGGAAAAACAAAAACCCTGAAAATACTGGCCTGTTCCGGAGCCTCTGCTGATACATCCACAGACCAGCCAGTCATCATCATCAACCTGGCCAATACCCCGGGCAGTCAACAGCGCAAAGACTTAGAGCAGGCGGCTTATGAGAACCACTTCCCCTATGCGCAACTGGTTCAGGCGTTGTTCATTCTGAACCAGAAATTTCCATCTGGAAAATCAGAAATACTGCAGATCTATGAGAAGGCTTTCAAGCTGCTGTTACCGGCAGCCATCGCCGGTATACCGCTTGCCTACCAATTATTAATCGCGATGCAATTACACAACCAACATCCGGCAGGCTGGCCCCAGATGGAACCTGTCAGCCGACTGTTACGCAGCATGGCTTCCAGAGCGACAAGCTTCAACCAGGTAAAAGTTGAAGGTCTATTGAAGGGTGGATTTCTGGAGCAGCTCTATCAGGATACAGACGCCATAACCCTGACCAGGATTGAGCAGGGGTTAGCCAAAGAGTCAGACCTGTCAGACAGAGGCAGAGAGGTAAAGGCCATTGTCAATGCCCTGAGAGAACCGGATACCACCTCGATATTAACATCCCTGAAAGCAGTGCGTCCCGGGGCTCGGGAGCTGCAACAAACCATCGGGTCGCTGATACTGATACTGGAGAAAAAACAAGAGCCTGCAACCAGTCAGATTCACAGTGAACTTTGGTCGTATAGCCTCAATGCCCTGCAAATTAAGGGAGCCTTGAAAAAAAAACCTCAGCACATGGATATATCTTATTTCCCACAGGTACTGGCCATGACTGACCTGAAAGCATTCATGGATACTGAGCAAACCGGACAACTGCTCAAATATCATCAACCCAGATTCATAGCCTTTTGGAAAATGGGTTTTTGGGAAAGCTATCTCAAGGCTTCGTTAAGCAAAGACAGCAAGAGTGAAAAGGAACTATTTGACGGGCATCATGACCAAATAAGTAATAAGGCGATTAAAAAGTCCAGACCCGATTTAATAGAAGACTGGATTCTTGCCCGCTCTTTGCTGCTTGCAAGAGGCTTTATTCAAATCAAAGAGGTTCCGGCTTCCGCCACTCCGGCGCAACTAACGTCTGGAACGGGTACACATTCTGAAAAAGCAAAAAGAACCGTAAAAGCAGCCAGGCAACCAAAAGACCTGAGGCCTGGCATCCGACCGTCAACAGGACCATACGATGAACAAATTTATAACCAGTATTTATTACAACTGGATAACAATATTATTCAGGAACTCAGACTTATTCAGAGCAACCCGGAGAAATTTTTGCAACAGGCAGAAAAGCAAATCACTGCATTCCGAAAGGCAATAATAAGAAATGGTAACCATTTAACAAACAGACTGGGAATCGGTTATTACTATTTTATGAAGGCACTGGCCATGATGGGTGCCAAAATGTCAGATGACAACAAAACCATTGAGTTACCCTTTGGCCCGGAAGTGAAACTCAACGCCAAAAGGATAAACGAAACTATTTTATTGTCTGGTGATCATGGCTTCCCTTATGCCCCGATACTCTTGCTGTTTTTTGAATATGCTATGGAAATAGAGTCCAGTGCAACATCCAGAGCCATTTACTCTGCATTCTCCGGGGTGTCACAGTCTATTGAGATTTTATTAGAATCGGATTCAAACCTAATGGTTATGATCGGAGTATTGCTCAAGTGGCTGATACTGATTCCAAAGCCTTTCGAACTGAAACTGGCCTTTGGTACAGAGACTTATACGAAAAACCCGCAAAGCAATATTCCCGGCAGGGTAACAACTTCCATACGAATACTCAGAGAGTTTATGGAGCAGCTTCCGATAAAAGGCTCTGATGGTTCAGTTGATACTGTTTTGAGTCGAATGAACCAACAATATACTATTACCCAACATATGCGTAACGGACAGCATGAACGATCGCTGGTGAAAGCGGGAACAGCTGCGGCAGTGATAGCGACGTTGAGAGAGGCTGCGGCAGAGAGAGAGGCTTCGGCAGTCAGGGAAGCTGAGAATGCGGCAGCAGTAGCCATAGAGTTAGCAGATACAAAAGCGACAGCAGCAGCGATAGCGCTGGCAGAAGCTACAGTGGAAAAGAAACCTCAAAGGAGAGCGCCAGAGGAATCGGGAACGGTAGCGACAGCAATAGCGGAAACGAAAGCGGCAGTGACAGCGGCAGCGAAAGCAAAAGTAGTAGCGGAATCGAATGCGGCAGAGAAAGCAAAAGTAGCAGCGAAATCGAAAGCAGTAACAAAAGCGGCAGCGGAAGCAGAAGCAAAATTGCAAGCGGAAGCTGATAAGGAAGCAATATTAAGACTGATTCTCTACCTCGCTTCTGGTCG
The DNA here is from genome assembly GCF_049275935.1 of Endozoicomonas sp. ALC020. NCBI lineage: Bacteria > Pseudomonadati > Pseudomonadota > Gammaproteobacteria > Oceanospirillales > Endozoicomonadaceae > Endozoicomonas > Endozoicomonas sp. ALC020. The sequence goes on along the minus strand of NZ_CP184830.1, from coordinate 4,928,970 downwards.
ACCGGATTTGTTGGATTCTGATTATCTGGATTTATCTATGTTGACCATTTACTATTCAGTCTTCGGCCTGGCATCAGACTCGAACGTGTACGTATCCCTGAAAGAAGCTCAGGGCAAGCTCTCTAGTGATACTGATCCTGATATTCGGGTAATGGCAGATATTATAGAACTTGCTTTTTATCTGGTTAGTGAATCACCAGAAGCAGAGCCGGATCTCCCTCATCTTAAAGCTCTTCCCTTTGAAATCCAGGCCCGCACAACCGCACTTCATTTTGGTCATGACTTTCGACTTCTGAAAAAAATAATTCATTTGCTTCCCGAAATGACTGCCCACGATAAAGAATCCTACTGGTACAACACCTTTTTTCTGATTCACGAGTATATTCTCAGGCTCATTGGTGGAAATGCAGAAAAGGCAAAAAAACTCCAGATTAAGTCCTATGACTGGGAAACATTTCTCGCACGTTTTCAACACTTTGTATGGCATAAGCCAGTAAACACTATTGCAAGTCATATTGAATCAAGAATCATCGAACATATTGTCTTTAATCATGAACACTTGAAAATGTTCACAGCTGGAAACGAAAATATTTTTATTATAGCTATTCAACAAGCGAGAAAAGCTGGCTACGAGGAATTAAAACAGCAGTTAGAAGAATATGAAGATAGAATGGACTCTCAATCATCAGAGATGTCAGGCTGGCTTCATTGTCTGGCTGGCCTGACACTTCTGGAGGCACAAATAAATTTGGACTTTCAGCAGATAATATTAACCGGTCACAAAAGAGTTATGCTCAGCGCACATGCCCATTTCCAGAAAGCACGCCATCTCAACTTTCCTTATGCCGGTTATCTGGAATCACTAGTGGCTATGCGACTGGATAACTACCAGTATTACCAGGACGAGACATCAGAAGCCTGGCAAACAGACCTGGACAATAAGCCTGTTATTCAATACGCATCGGCCAGAAAACCAGGGGAAAAGATCTTTATTGAAGCGGGTAAGATTGTCACGGACATCTTGCCAGGGCTATTAGCAAGCTCTCTATATGGTGTAGGTTTTGCCGTTGAGGCAGCCATCAGAGTCTTTACTGATAAACGGTTTAATCTTTTGCATATCCCCCAGGCTGGTTGGCCAACACTGATCGCAAAGCATTTTTTGATTACCCCCATACACCATAACATCCAATTTGTGTTCAGCAATGATGTCCCTGAAGTTGAAGAAGCGTTATTCCAGAGTATAAGTGATCCTGAAAGTATTGAGCGAATACTTCTGGAACCACTGAAGAAAACAAGGCTTTTTCCCATTAACCAAAGAATAAAACAATATAGTTTTTGGCTGGACAGTGAAATCAAAAGTGGTGACAGGCCAAAAAATATTAAAAACTACTTAAGCCTTGTTAACGCTTTTTTGTCGGATAAATCGGAGGCGCCTGATACATCATCTGAGGCAACTGCTGCTGATATTGATCAATTACCAGAGACTATTGCCAGCTACGAGCTAAGCCGATATGACTATACAAACCTGTTTAAAGCACTGCGGGAAACACCACAACCTGACTCCAGTTTTGATGAATACGTTTATAACCTTCCGCAACTGAAATCGCACCCGGATTATGAAGCTATAAGTCATGTTCTTTTGAAAAAACATCGCACAAAGTCGGCCCTGATCCACTATTATTTTTGGGCGTACGAGACCCTCAATGATAGCTGTGACAACGAACGGGATCTGTTCTGGAATGGGATCATGAAACAGAAGATTGAAAAAGATGAAAAAATGAGAAGCGTTTTTTTGGCACTGCTGGCAACTGCCGATCTAACGCTTAAGTACGATGATAACCGGATGGCCGTGAGGACCGCATTCAAAAAATACAATCTGGAAATTAGTTTCTGGGTGACTTTTTTTCACATTTTCTCACGCGAAATCGAATTTTTTTTGCATAAATCAGAACATGGAAATGGCGATGGATGAGATGTGGATGTTTATTAAAAACCGAATGATAAGTACCTGGCCAGTTGGTTTCGCATATTCTGGCGAGTGGATTTTTTCATCCTTCAAGGCGCAACGACGGGCGCGTAGCCATAGCTACGCAACCAGAGTTGGAACGCAGAAGGGTGGAAAAAGCCGCCGTCCAGAATATGCGAAACCAACTGGTTAGGTACTTAATGTTCGGTCTTTAAAAAGTTGTTGATAATCTACTCAGTAAGAGTATCAGGAGGCCCGTGGCTGAAATACCCAACCTGACATCAATGATGTGTATAGTTTGCTCGGGAATAATCCGGTATATTGTTGTTCAGCCTTATCTCATCTCTCAAACACTGTAGCATCAACATTCTCATGCAAGGCCAGAATTTATTTCATGCTGAGCCGGGGTCTCCCGCTCAATCAGACAATCAGCGTCCTCTGACGGTAACAGAGCTGAACAGCCAAACCCGGAGAATGCTGGAAACGCGCTTCGCAAACGTCAGGGTGGAAGGCGAACTTTCCGGCCTTGCCCGACCCGGATCAGGACACTGGTACTTCACCCTTAAAGATGCCAATGCCCAGATTCGCTGTGCGATGTTCAAAAACCGCAATCGCAGCATTCGTTTTGTTCCGGCTGAAGGCATGCAACTGATTGTCAGGGGTCGGGTGAGCCTTTATGAGGGCCGGGGCGACTACCAGCTGATTGTCGATCACATGGAAGAAGGCGGTGCCGGTGCTCTTCAACGTGCTTTTGAGGCGCTTAAGCTGAAGCTGGACAACGAGGGTCTGTTCAATGCGGAGCGGAAAAGGCCCCTGCCTGCCCTGCCCTCCCATATTGGTGTTGTGACCTCTCCAACAGGCGCGGCTATCCGCGACATCCTGGCGGTATTAAAAAGACGCTTCCCCTCCATACCCATCACAGTCATTCCCAGTTCGGTTCAAGGGAAAGAAGCCGCCGACGAGCTGGTCAGAGGCATTGAAATGGCCAATCGCAGTGGGTTGTTTGACGTTTTGATTGTCGGTCGTGGGGGTGGTTCACTGGAAGACCTCTGGCCTTTCAATGAGGAAAGAGTCGCCAGAGCCATAGCGGCTTCTGAAGTTCCCGTGGTCAGTGCTGTGGGCCATGAAATTGATTTTACCATTGCTGATTTTGTCGCTGATTACCGGGCACCGACGCCATCGGCGGCGGCTGAAGTACTCAGTCCGGACCAACAGGATATTCTCAATAAGCTCGGTCTGCTGAATCGAAAGCTACAGACTCTGATGAAGCATCGTCTGCAGGCCCTGTCCCAGCGGCTTGATAACACCAGTCTGCGCCTGCGTCATCCGGGGGAACGCCTGAGAGAGCTCAACCAGCGGCTGAAAGATCTGGACATTCGTCTGCAACAATCGATGACCATAGCCCTTCAGGCTCAGGCTGCAAAGTATCAAAGGCTAAACGACAGGCTTTTACAGTCTTCACCTTCAAGACGCATTGAGCGGCTGCAAGGAGAGTTGAATCTGCTGAAAAGCCAGCTTGATTCATTTCTGCAGGTACTTTTAAAACAGAAAGAAAATCGCTTGAAACAACTGACAGGCATGCTGGATGCTGTCAGCCCTCTGGCAACCCTGTCTCGAGGCTACAGCATTGTCGCCAGAGGCGATGAATTTATTCGGGATGCCGGACAACTGACTGAAGGTGAACAGGTGACAGCCCGATTCAGCCAGGGTTCAGCAGACTGTCAGGTGATTAAGATTCACAAATCGTAGGCGTTTTGCAACACCTTCTTGATGAAAAAGATAAAGAAACACTCTTGTTTTCTTAATCTATCCTTCTTCTCTGTAAACCAGAGGGCAAGGATAGAATTATTAAACAATCACTTTTTGCGGCACTGCTGTTACTGTCGTTTTCTGTGGTCTGCCCATCAGTCACTGTAGACACAAACGGCAATGTAGGACCAGACTCATCACCTGATGACAAACGACACAAACCTGATAGTCAGGAAGTGCAAGCGAATCTTATAGAGTCAATTTCCTGGCCATGGCGTTACGCGACGAATCTGCTGGTTGCTTATGAGCTCATTCTGACTACCAGAGACGCCTCTCCAGGCTCAAACCCTCATTCACCCATAGCTGTAGAAGCAGTTTTCACTGTTGGCTGGCTTTTAAAAAGCTATTGGAATGCCAATTCACTACTGTTTAACCCAATTGAGCAACAAGAGGCGAGTCAAAATCACCGACTTGCTATCACCGCCGTGATGCCAGGCTCGGAACAAGGCCCACCTCCCTATCAACCATCAGAATCATCAGGCCAGGGTGCCCCACAAACCAGCACTTACACCACAGGCTATTTCACCAGTCTCCTGTTTTCTGACTCTGCCGACGGTGACGAGGGTCCTGAACAACACCTGCATACTTTGGGTTTAAATTGTTATATCTATCCCTGTAATGGTGTTTGTCGATTCCGACAATCTTCCGACCCATCCGATAGCGTAGAGCCAGGTTGTGAAGAAAGTTCGACATACGACACTGAAGAAACATCCGGAAAAAGTGCATGCTCCCACCTGGCCAGTAGACACTGTTATCGTTGCGGCCCTGTAGACGGGGTCGCCTTAGACGGGGTCGCAGACTCAACAGGTGCAGGGACCGCCAGTACAATTGACACTACCGGGCGAGCAACCTGCAACGTAATCTTAGTCGGCGAGGATGGCCAACTGTGGCAATGCCGGAAAGTCTACAAGAATGAAAAAACACTTTTGTCTCACAAAAACCAATACCATAGCGGGCAAAAAACCTGTTACGTCACAATAGTCGGGGAGGATGGGCAGCCAAGGCCTTGCGGAATGGTCTGCCAGAATGTTGTAGCCCTCAAGTATCACAGGAGAAGCGTCCACACCAGGCAACAAACCTGTAACGAAACCATAGTTGGGCAAGATGGCCAGCACCAACCATGCGAAAAAAACTACAATAGTCTTCAAGCCCTGTCGAATCACAAAAACTTATACCACAGCGGGGAAAAAACCTGCGGCGTAAAAGTAGTCGGAAAGGATGGCCAGCCACGACCATGCGGAATGGTCTACAGAAGTGTTGGTGCCCTGTCGAGTCACAAAAGTAGATTCCATACCGGGCAAAAAACCTGTGTCATGATGGTGCTCGGGAAGAATGGCCGGTCGCAGCCATGCGGAACACTCTGCAGCAATGCTAAAGCCCTGTCAGCTCACAAAACCGCTCTCCATAGCAGGCAACGAACCTGTGACGTAACCGTGATCGGGGAAGATGGCCAGCCTCACCGATGCAGGACGCTCTGCAAAAGTTCTAAAGCCCTGACGGATCACAAAAGAACCTTCCATACTGGACAACAAACCTGTGACGCAACCTTAGTTGGGGAAGATGGCCAGAAGCGACTATGCGGGACAGTCTGCAAGAATGCTCAAACTCTGTCTAATCACAAATGCAGAATGCACGGCGGGAAACGAACTTGTGGAGTGACCATGGCCGGAGAGGAAGGCCAGCAGCAGGCATGCGGAAAGGTCTACAAGAGTTATCAGGACCTGAGGAATCACATAAGAAAAGATCACACCGGGCAACAAACCTGTAAGGAAACTGTCATTGGGAAGGATGGGCAGCAGCGGCCGTGCGGGGCGGTGTATAAGAATGCTATGTGCCTGTCGAGTCACAAAAGCACATACCATAGCGGACCAAAAACTTGCGACTTAACACTCATCGGAGTGGATGGCCGACCATGGCCATGCAGAAAGCTCTTCAATAATTCCTATGCCCTATCGACCCACAAAAGAAGAGACCACAGCGAACCACAGACCTGCGATGTGACAGTGATCGGCGAGGATGGTCTGCAGAGACCATGCGGGACTGTCTGCAAGAGTGCTTTTGACCTGTCGAATCATAAAAGAAGACATCGAAAACGCCAGCTTGTTGATGTAAACCGGAACAATCACCTCAATCCTTGAAATGGCACCCGCCCTTGAGGGGGTATCGCAAAATTCCCTTGTCGCCAGAGGCGATGAATTTATTCGGGATGCCGGACAACTGACTGAAGGTGAACGGGTGACGGCCCGATTCAGCCAGGGTTCAGCAGACTGTCAGGTGATTGAGATCCACAAATCCTGGTTGTTGGCGTTTTACAACGCCTTCTTGATGAAAAAGATAAAGAAACACTCTTGTGTTCTTAATCTATCCTTCTTCTCTGTAAACCACAGGGCAAGGATAGAATTATTAAACACTCACTTTTTGCGGCACTGCTGTTACTGTCGTTTTCTGTCGTCTGCCAGACTAAAGCGTTGGCAAGACGTTTTGTTATCGAGGTTGAACAGAATGCAGATTTTCCCGATCATAACTTTTCTATAAAGCTTAACCGACCAACATTTTCAGGCAACCCATCAGACATTGTCGACACAAACGGCAATGTAGAGCCAGACTCATCAGCTGATATAAAACGACAAGTGCCTTACAGTCAAAAAATGAAAGCGACTCTTGTAGAGTCGATTTCGTGGCCATGGCTTTATGCGACGAATCTGCTGGTTGCTTGTGAGTTCATTCTGACCACCAGAGATGCCTCTCCAAGCTCAAACCCTTATTCATCCTTAGCTATAGAAGCAGTTATCACCGTTGGTTGGCTTTTAAAAAGCTATTGGAACGCCAATTCACTGCTGTTTAACTCTACTGAGCAACAGGAAGCGAGTGAAAATTACCGGCTTGCTATCACTGCTGTGATGCCAGGCTCTGAACAAGGCCAACCCTATTATCAAGCACCGGAATCATCAGGACGTGCTCCACAAGCCAGCACTTACAGCACAGGCTATTTCACCAGTCTTCTGTTTTCTGACTCTGCCGACGGTGACGAAGATCCTGAACAACACCTGCATACTTTGGGTTTAAATTGTTATACCTATCCCTGTAATGGTGTTTGTCGATTCCGACAATCTTCCGACTTATCCGACAGCATAGAGCCAGATTCTGAAGAAAGTTCGACATACGACACTGAAGAAACATCCGGAGAAAGTTCATGCTCCCACGTGGCCAATAAACACTGCTATCGTTGCAGCTCTGTAGACGGGGTCGCCTCAGACGGGGTCGCCTCAGACGGGGTCGCCTCAGACGGGGTCGCCTCAGACGGGGTCGCAGACTCAATAGGTTCAGCCGCAGCCGGTACAACTGAATCTGACCGGCGAGCAACCTGCAACGTGATCTTAGTCGGCGAAGATGGCCAACTGCGGCAATGCCGGAAGGTCTTTAAGAATCAAAAAATACTTTTGTCTCACAAAAACAGATACCATACCGGACAAAGAACCTGTGGCGTTACACTCGTCGGGGAGGATAGCCAGCCAGGGCCATGCGGAACGGTCTGCCAGAATGCTGCAGCTCTCGCGTATCACAAAAGAAGTGTCCACACCGGGCAACAAACCTGTAACCTGACCATGGTTGGGAAAGACCGCCAGCAGCGACCATGCGGAAAGTCTTACAACAGTCTTCAAGCCCTGTCGAATCACAAAAGCTTATGCCATAGCGGGGAAAAAATCTGTCACGTAAAAGTAGTCGGAAAGGATGGCCAGCCACAACCATGCGGAATGGTCTACCGAAATATTGGTGCCCTGTCGGATCACAAAAAAAGATGCCATACCGGGCAAAAAACCTGTGTCGTGATGGTGATCGGGAAGAATGGTCAGCCGCAGCCATGCGGGGCAGTCTGCAGCAATGCTAAAGCCCTGTCAGCTCACAAAAACAATCACCATAGCGGGCAACGAAGCTGTGGCGTAAACGTGATCGGGGACGATGGCAAGCCTCGCCGGTGCGGGGCGCACTGCAGAAATTCTAAAGCCCTGGCGGATCACAAAAGAACCTTCCATACTGGACAACAAACCTGTGACGCAACCCTAGTTGAGAAAGATGGCCAGAAGCGACTATGCGGGGTAGTCTGCAGAAACGCTCAAAAACTGTCGAGTCACAAAAGCAGATTCCACAGCGGGAAACGAATCTGTGGCGTGGCCGTGGCCGTGGCCGTGGCCGGAGAGGATGGCCAGCAGCAGCCATGCGGCAAGACCTACAAGAATTCTCAGGACCTGAGTGATCACATAAGAAGAGATCACACCAGGCAACAAACCTGTAAGGAAACTGTCATTGGGAAGGATGGGCAGCGGCGGCCATGCGGGTCGGTGTGTAAAAGTGCTTCAAGCCTGTCTATTCACAAAAGCACATACCATACCGGACCAAAAACCTGCAACCTGACACAAGTCGGTAAGGATGGCCGACCATGGCCATGCGAAAAGCTCTTCGATAATGCCAAAGCCCTGTCGAACCACAAAAGGAAAGACCATAGCGAACCACAAACCTGCGATATGACAGTGGTCTCAGAGGGTGGTCTGCAGAGACCATGCGGGACGGTCTGCAAGAACGCTTTTGACTTGACGAATCATAAAAGAATACATCGAAAACACAAGCTTGCTGATGTAAACCGGAACAATGACCTAACTCCTTGAAATCACCTCCTTGAAATGACACCCGCCCTTCAGAGGGTGTCGCAAAACTCTCTCCGGCGTGGGAACGCGCTGACTCCCGTCATTGCCGGCTTCATTCTCGTCATTCCCGCGAAGGCGGGAATCCACACTGACTCTCCACCAGAACCATACTGCCCGGTGTCCCCCTGGCCTTGTCATCCCCGAGAAGGCAGAGATCCACCGTTGGCGCTGGATTCCCGCCTTCGCGGGAATGACGACTTCAGAGCGTGAGAACGAGCTGTTGAAGTTTTGCGACACCCTCTTAGGAGCCTGACCGAGAATAGCGCCCGTAGCGAGGACGACAGAAAATTGAGGATGAAAATTCGGTTTTGTGAGGAGAATAGCGAGCTATTTGACGAACAAAAGCGGATTTTCAGACCAATTTGCTGCCGCCGCAGTAGGGCAGTCTATTCTCGGTCAGGCTCTTAGTGAAGAAGACACAAAAACACTCTTATTATCTTGATCTATCCTTCAACTCTTTAAACCGGAAGGCTGACCTGGAATGGTGCCCGTTCTCGCTACGGGCGGACCATATAAGCCTCCTGGAGAAGTGCTACCCGAAATTCTTGAAGAGTTTCGCCGAAACCCTGGGCAACAGAAGGACCCCACCAAGTAGCTCAACTCAGACATTTAGCAGATCGCCAGCCAGAAAACTGGCTGGCCAGAAGGATCAGAGCAAAATTCCCAACATCCGACGCAGAGGCTCTGCAGCCCCCCACAACAACTGGTCACCTACCGTAAAGGCAGACAGATATTCAGGACCCATATTCAATTTGCGAATACGACCCACGGGAATATCCAGACTGCCGGTCACCGCTGCCGGTGTCAGCTTCTCCATGGTCACCTCACGATCATTGGGAATCAGAGAAACCCAATCGTTGGCATTGGCAACAAGGCTTTCGATATCAGCTATTGGCACATTTTTGTTCAGCTTGATGGTCAACGCCTGACTGTGGCAACGCATGGCACCGACACGAACACAGACACCATCAACCGGCACCAGAGCCTGACCGTCCAGACCGAGAATCTTATTGGTCTCTGCCTGAGCTTTCCACTCCTCACGGCTCTGCCCGTTCTCCAGTTGACGATCAATGTAAGGGATCAGACTGCCTGCCAGAGGCACCCCGAACTCACTTTGTGGTAAATCCGAGCTGCGCAGCAGATCAGATGTCTTACGATCAATATCAAGAATGGCACTGGCTGGATCGGCCAGCTCCCGGGCAACGTTATCGCGAATCACACCCATCTGAGCGATCAATTCACGCATGTTTCGGGCACCGGCGCCACTGGCAGCCTGATAAGTCATGGCGCTGACCCAGTCCACCAGCCCCTCACGAAACAGACCACCAATGGCCATCAGCATCAGGCTGACAGTACAGTTACCACCGATAAAATTCCTGACACCGGCATCAATGGCCCGATCGATAACAGGACGATTGACCGGATCCAAAACAATAACACTGTCGTCCTTCATCCTCAGAGAAGAAGCGGCATCAATCCAGTAGCCGTGCCAACCACTGTCACGCAATGGCTGAATAACCTTATTGGTGTAATCGCCACCCTGACAGGAAATAATGATATCCATAGCGGCCAGCGCTTCAATTGAGTGAGCGTCCTGAAGCGCTGTAGCAGGTCTGCCCGCATCCTGACCTACGAGTGGACCAGGCTGACCCTGCTGGGAAGTGGTAAAGAAGACCGGGTCAATATTCGCAAAGTCGTTTTCTTCACGCATACGATCCATCAAAACCGAGCCGACCATTCCCCGCCAGCCAACAAAACCGACCTTTTTCATAACTAGCCTCCCTAAATGCTCAACCCTTCAAACAAGCCACTAAGGCATCGCCCATTTCAGAGGTGCTTACCTGTTTGCAACCTGCTGATGCAATATCTCCGGTACGCAGTCCCTGATCCAGAACATCGCTGACGGCTTTTTCAATCGCATCTGCCGCTGCAATTTCCCCCAGGGAGTATCGGAGCAGCATCGCCAGAGAAAGAATCTGAGCCAGCGGGTTCGCTTTACCCTGACCGGCAATGTCCGGGGCAGAACCATGCACAGGCTCATACATCCCCTGGTTGGCTTCGTTCAGGGAAGCCGATGGCAACATACCAATGGAGCCGGTCAACATAGCAGCACAGTCGCTGAGAATGTCGCCAAACATGTTGCCGGTGACCATTACATCAAACTGTTTGGGTTCACGCACCAGCTGCATTGCCGCATTATCAACATACATATGGCTCAGTTCCACATCGGTGTAGTCAGAGCCCATATCTGACACTATTTCACGCCAGAGAGCGGTCACTTCAAGCACATTGGATTTATCAACCGATGTCAGTCGACCACCACGCTTTTGAGCCGCTTCAAAAGCCACTTTGGCAATACGCTTGATTTCAGATTCACGGTAGACATAGGTGTTGTAACCTTCCCGCTCTCCGCTCTCGAGGGTACGAACACCTCTTGGCTCACCAAAGTAGATACCACCGGTCAGTTCACGGACGATCAGAATATCCAGACCCGCCACCCGTTCGTGCTTGAGACTGGATGCTTCTGCCAACTGGGGAAACAGCATTGCTGGTCGCAGATTGGCGAACAGTCCCATTTCGGAACGCAGCTTCAGCAGTCCACGCTCAGGACGGTTCATCATCGGCTGGTCATCCCACTTGGGACCACCCACAGAACCAAAGAGAATCGCGTCAGATTTTTTCGCTTCGGCCAGAGTCTCGTCGGTCAGGGGAACACCATGAACATCCAGCGAAGCACCACCCACCAGACCTTCACTGATTTCAATAGCCAACCCAAAGCGGGTTTTAACGACATCCAGAACTTTCAGCGCTTCTGCCACAATCTCAGGGCCAATGCCGTCACCGGGCAGGCATAAAATCTGTTTACTCACTTCCCTTTACCTCTCATTAAAAACAGTGTTTTGTAAGCTCGATTTGACACTGGGCAGGCTGTTGAAAAACTCCCCCAGGGCTCCGGCGGCTGTCACAAAAAGCTGATTCCCACGCTCTCAGGCCCTTTGGACCCCGGCGCGGGAGTGAGAGCTTTGCAATAGCCTCTGATGTATGGGAGCAAGAGTCGACTTACTTTGTTATTTGTTAAACTGGCAAAATTTAATGAATAGCATCAAAAAGCCAGGGCTGACTGTTGCGATGGCGCCCTTCAAAGGCTTTGATCGCATCAGCGTCCTGCAATGTCAGACCTATGTCGTCCAGACCATTGAGCAGACAGTGACGTCTGAACTCATCAATCGAAAAGCTGAGTTCACTGCCATCAGGCTTGATCACTTTTTCACGTTCCAGATCCACGTTCAGCTGATAGCCTTCCTGCGCATCAATTTCACTGAACAGCTCGTCAACAGCCTCTTCCGAGAGAGTGATCGGCAGAATGCCATTTTTGAAACAGTTGTTGTAAAAAATATCAGCAAAGCTCGGCGCAATGACGCAGCGAAAACCAAAATCATCCAGAGCCCATGGAGCGTGCTCCCGACTGGAGCCACAACCAAAGTTTTGACGGGCGATCAGTACCGATGCCCCCTGATAACGATCCTGATTCAGCACAAAGTCAGGATTCACCGGACGCTTTGAACAATCCTGGCCGGGCTGGCCCTCATCAAGGTAGCGCAACTCATCAAACAGATTGGGACCAAAGCCACTGCGCTTGATGGACTTGAGAAACTGCTTGGGAATGATCATGTCGGTATCAACATTGGCACGATCAAGAGGTGCTACCAAACCTTTATGAATAGTAAATGCCTTCATGGTGTCTTAAGCCCCCTGCCCCATCATCTGACGCACATCAACAAAATGGCCGGTTACCGCAGCCGCTGCGGCCATAGCCGGGCTTACCAGATGGGTTCGACCACCAAAACCCTGACGACCTTCAAAATTGCGGTTTGAAGTGGATGCGCAATGCTCACCGGCACCCAGTTTGTCGGCATTCATGGCCAGACACATGGAGCAGCCCGGCTCACGCCATTGCAGACCGGCCGCTTCAAAGATTTTGTCCAACCCTTCATTTTCTGCCTGTTCTTTTACCAGACCCGAGCCCGGGACAACCAGAGCTTCCTTAACGGTGTCAGCTACCTTTCGACCTTTTACGACAGCAGCCGCCTCTCTGAGGTCTTCAATTCTGGAGTTAGTACAGGAACCAATGAAAACACGATCAACAGGGATATCCGTGATCGGCATGCCTGCTGTCAGCCCCATGTACTCGAGGGCTCTTGCATAACCTTCCGCATCTGCCGGGGACGGTACATTAGCATCCACAGGCAGAACCATTTCAGGTGAGGTACCCCAGGTCACCTGAGGTTTGATGTCTTCACCTTTTAAAACAACCACTTCATCAAAAACAGCATCAGCATCAGAGTGCAGATCGGACCAGGCCTCTACCGCCTTGTTCCAGAGCTCACCTTTGGGTGCAAAAGGACGACCTTTTACATAATCGACCGTGGTCTGATCGACCGCAACCATACCTGCACGGGCACCTGCTTCAATAGCCATATTGCAGACAGTCATTCGACCTTCCATACTCATGGCTCGCAGAACGTCGCCACCAAATTCGACAGCAAAGCCGGTACCACCAGCGGTTCCGATCTTGCCAATAATGGCCAGAACCACGTCTTTCGGCGTAACACCCAAACCCAGCTCGCCATCAACACGCACCAGCATGTTTTTCATTTTCTTGGCAACCAGGCACTGGGTAGCCATGACGTGTTCGACTTCGGAGGTACCAATACCATGGGCCAGCGCGCCGAAAGCACCGTGAGTAGAGGTATGGGAATCACCACAGACTACGGTCATACCTGGCAGAGTTGCGCCCTGTTCAGGACCCACAACATGGACAATCCCCTGGCGGGTATCCATCATATCGAACTGGACGATATCGAAATCGTGGCAATTATCATCCAGCGTTTTAACCTGAATTTTCGAGATAGGATCTTCGATACCATCAATGCCGGTTTTGCGCTCATTAACGGTAGTTGGCACATTATGATCAGGCGTTGCCAGGTTGGCATCAATTCGCCAGGGTCGGCGGCCAGCAAGACGCAGACCTTCAAACGCCTGGGGAGAGGTGACTTCATGAAGTAGCTGTCGATCAATGTAGATCAAAGACGAACCATCGTCTCGTTGACGAACAAGGTGGTTGTCCCACAACTTGTCATAGAGCGTCTTACCTGCCATTGGTTGAATCCTCATTACAGCGTTTCCGTTTTATGGGTATCCTAGAACGACAGAACAGATTACTCAAATTCATCTTTTTCATGCTATTAATAACTATAAGTTATCAATCATTTACCCCTTACAAAAAACTGAACCATGGATATACCCAGCCTCACCGCATTTCTGACCGTTGCTGAGTGCAAGTCTTTCTCCCAGGCGGCAGAAAAGCTGCATTTAACCCAGCCGGCCGTCAGCAAGCGCATTGCTTCGCTTGAGAGCCAATTAGGCACCCAGTTATTTGATCGCATGGGTCGACAGATCAATTTGAACGAAGCTGGACGCATCCTTATGCCCAAAGCCAGACAAATGCTGGACTTGATGAAGGACTCCCGTCAGGAAATCAGTAACCTGAAGACTCAGGTAAAAGGGACTCTGGCCATAGCCACCAGTCACCATATAGGCTTACGCAGGCTCCCTGACATCTTGAGGGAATACTCCCGCCGCTACCCGGATGTCAAGCTCGACATTCGCTTTGTGGATTCGGAGGTGGCTTATGAAATGCTGAGTCGTGGTGAAATTGAATTCGGTATCGTAACACTCTCTCCTGACAACCCGGATCGATTTGAATCCCGTCTGGTCTGGAATGACCCGCTGATTTTTATGGCGGCCAGAGACCACCCCTTATCCAGCCTGAAAAAAGTCACCACCCAGCAGTTAAGTGAACATCAGGCAATTCTGCCAAGCTCAAACACATTCACTCACCGGCTGGTTCGCACACTGTTTGAAGAAGAAGGTCTGTCTTTGCAAACCACCATGTCTTCCAATTACCTCGAAACAATCCGTATGCTGGCTTCCATCGGCCTGGCATGGACCATTTTGCCCGCCTCGATGCTGGACGACGATCTCATTGCATTGAACACACAATGCCATACGCCTTCAAGAAAGTTGGGGTATATCATCCACAAAGAGCGAACCCTGTCGAATGCGGCCAATGCGCTTCTGGACCTTCTGAATCAGGAAACCGGCTGATCATTGTTATTCGCCAACTTGTCCCTATAATTCCACTATCGATTTCACTACCTTTCACAGAACTGACGGAGTGTTGTATGTTCAAGGCGCTGTTGCTGGAGCAGGAAGGCCAAGCCACTGTATCTTCTGTCCGGGAACTGGACGACAGTCGTTTACCCGAAGGGGAGGTCACGGTAGCCGTCGAATATTCCTCGCTGAACTATAAGGACGGTCTGGCCATCACTGGCAAGGGCAAGATTATCCGCAACTTTCCCATGGTACCGGGCATTGATTTTGCGGGTACAGTCATTGATTCTGACAATCCTGAATTTTCAGAAGGTGACAAAGTTATCCTCACCGGCTGGGGCGTGGGTGAAAACCACTGGGGTGGTATGTCTGAAAGAGCCAGGGTCAAAGCCAGTCAACTGGTAAAAATGCCAAAGGGACTCAACAGCCAGAAAGCCATGATGATCGGCACAGCAGGTCTGACAGCAATGTTGTGCGTAATGGCTCTGGAACACTCAGGTGTCACACCTGAAAAAGGTGAAATTCTGGTCACCGGTGCCAGTGGTGGCGTGGGCAGTACTTCTGTCGCCCTGCTGGCAAAATTGCATTACGATGTTGTCGCTGTATCAGGTCGTCCGGAAAACTCCGGCATGCTGGTCAACCTGGGAGCCAAACTGATCCTGCCAAGAAGCCGTTTTGAGGAGCCAGCCCGCCCGCTGGATAAACAAATGTGGGCGGGTGCAATTGATACGGTTGGCAGCAAGCTGCTCGCCAGGGTTCTCTCAGAAATGAACTATGGCGGTGCCGTTGCAGCCTGTGGACTGGCAGGAGGTTTTGACCTTCCGACTACGGTGATGCCATTCATCTTGAGGGGCGTAAACCTCCAGGGCGTCGACTCTGTGATGTGTCCAACAGAAAAACGTACTCAGGCCTGGGAGCGACTGGTGGACCTGTTACCTGCTGATTTTTACAACTCTGCCTGTCAGGAAGTGACACTGGAAGAAATTGCTGAGTACGCTGAAGCCATCACGGTGGGTCAGGTGACCGGTCGTGTGATCGTGAAAATCTAACCCGTTCTTTTTATAAGTCATTTTTATAAGCAGCCTTTACAAAAGGCATCGAATTTTTCGCTCTGCTGTTTTTCAGCTGACTCATTTTCTCATCCTCTTGATGTTGTCGTGCTGTTCATGATCGCTCCATGAATCTTGCGGCAACATGCTTTCATGGCAAAAATTGAGGATACACTCATTGAAGCCATGTACTGGTATTAACCCCTAATTACTTCGAACCCTTTAAGTGCAATAGTTCGAGGTTTGACTGATTAAACAAAAACAACCATGAATTTGCGCCCCGTTCTGCTTGTCATAGGCCTGTTTCTGATGATGCTGTCAGTATTGATGCTACTGCCAGCCCTGCATGATTTCGTCATTGGCGAGGAAGGAATTTATTCATTCGGCTTGTCGGCCCTGATCACCCTGTTGGCAGGCGCACCACTTTACTACTTTTGTCGTGTACCTGTATTCAGCCTGCAACCAAGGCAAATATTTCTGCTGACCAACGCATCCTGGTTGACACTGAGTGCCTTCGCAGCTCTGCCTCTCTACATACAGCTGGATATCAGCTACACCGACGCATTCTTTGAAACCATGTCCGGGATTACAACCACCGGTTCTACCGTGCTCAGTGGACTTGACCAGATGAATACTGGGGTCCTGCTGTGGCGCTCTCTGCTTCAATGGCTCGGCGGCATTGGCTTTATTGTCCTGGCTGTAGCGGTACTGCCTTTTCTGAAAGTCGGTGGTATGCGTCTGTTCCAAAGCGAATCTTCCGACTGGTCAGACAAAGCCATGCCCCGTTCAGGCAGCATCGCCAAACGTATTGTTTGTATCTACTTGGGCATGACCATTTTTTGTGCGTATCTCTATTTTCTCGGAGGCATGCATGGCTTTGAAGCCATCAACCACGCCATGACCACGCTTTCCACCGGAGGCTACTCAACTTCCGACAGCTCCATGGGTCACTTCAAAAACCCCTTCATTCACTGGGTTGCTATAGTGTTCATGATTTTTGGATCGCTTCCCTTTGTCCTTTTTGTCAAATTTCTCAGGGGTGATTCTCAGTCTTTGTTGAGGGATAACCAGGTTCAGGCTTTTCTCAAATTCCTGCTCATACTCTGGGGCTTTTTGACTCTGCGACTGTTTATAAACAGTGATTATTCACTGCTCAAGTCTTTGACCCTGGTCGCCTTTAATACTACTTCTGTGATCACGACGACAGGTTTCGCATTGACTGACTACGAGTCATGGGGAGGGTTTGCAGCCGCCCTCTTCCTCTGCCTGACGGTCATTGGTGGCTGCTCAGGCTCCACAGCAGGAGGAATAAAGGTTTTCCGTTTTCAGATTGCAGCACGTTTGCTGGGCATTCAACTGAAACAACTGGCTCATCCGAGAGCCTGTTTTGTACAAAGCTACAACGGCCATCAAATCAGTAGCGACATATTGAGATCTCTGATCGCTTTCTGCTTCTTTTTCGCACTCCTGACCACTATTCTCACCCTGCTTTTGAGCTTTCTGGGGCTGGATCTTGTCACCAGTCTCAGTGGTGCATTGACAGCAGTTGCCAACGTAGGACCCGGACTTGGAGATATTATCGGACCTGCGGGCAACTTTTCATCACTGCCTGATGCCGCCAAATGGTTCCTGAGCGTGGGAATGCTGCTAGGCAGACTGGAAGTTATTACCGTTTTGGTACTCTTCACTCCAGCATTCTGGAAGCACTAGGAGCCTGACCGAGAATAGCGCCCGTAGCGAGGACGTCAGAAAATTGAGGATGAAAATTCGGTTTTGTGAGGAGAATAGCGAGCTATTTGACGAACAAAAGCGGATTTACAGACCAATTTGCTGCCGCCGCAGTAGGGCAGTCTATTCTCGGTCAGGCTCCTAGGAGCCTGACCGAGAATAGCGCCCGTCTAGGCGACCCCGTAGCGAGGACGCTTAAGTCCGACAGGCTGCTAGAAAACTGATATAAATCAAATAGTATTTATCGTTACTGCTGTAATATTCTTCGCCGCAAACGAAAGCATTGAAAGCAGGCTGCAACCTGTTTGATGCTAAATAAAATCAGCCATAAGCAGAAAGTGTCGTTTTTTGAACCGAGAAAACAGTCACTTCTATAATATGTATATTGCTTGCCAATGAATGATAATCCTCCGTCGCACCTTGTCAGCCTGATTCGTCAGCGCTCAAATAACCATTCCCGTCAAACGGCTATTCGTTTCTCTGAAAATCATCAATGGCAATCCATGAACTGGCAGCAGCTCGGAGAAAAGATCGATTGCGTTTCCCGTTCTCTGCTAACAGACAATCTGCCGATTCAGACTAATATCGGGATCTGGTCACAGAACCTTCCCGAATGGACTATTGCAGACCTTGGCATTTTGCAGACTCGCTGCGTCACTGTGCCCATTTACCCAACCAATACCGCTGAGCAGGCTCGCTACATTATTGAAGATGCCGGAATTTCCATTTTGTTTGTCGGCGAACAGGAGCAGTTCGATAGCGCGCTGAAGCTTCTGGACCATTGTGAATGTCTGGAGAAAGTTATTGTATTTGACTCCCGGACTAACCTGAAAGGCTGCGATAAAGCACTGTATTTCAGTGATTTTATGGCCAGTGCTCCCACTGAGTCCGAATTATTGACAGAACGCCTGAAAAATCAGGCTCTGGACGACCTCTACACCCTGATCTATACCTCGGGCACCACCGGTCAACCAAAAGGCGTTATGCTCGATTACAACAGCATCGGTGCATCGTTTGAGTCACATGATCTTCTGATTCATATTGACCATACCGATGTATCCATAGCGTTTTTGCCTCTGAGCCATATTTTTGAAAGGGCCTGGAGTTATTACGTTCTGACCCGGGGCGCTGTTAACTGCTACCTGAAAGATCCGACCAAAATTGCAGAAATATTGCCCACACTGAAGCCAACGGTGGTCTGTGCAGTACCACGCTTCTACGAGAAGATTTATACCGGCGTGAACACCATGGTACAAAAGGGCTCTCCGCTTAAGCGCTTTATTTTCAAGACGGCTATGAAAGTCGGTCTCACCACCATGGAATTGAAGCGCCAGGGCAAGACAGTACCCGGTTATCTGACAAGCCTGAACCAGCTGGCTGACAGAATGGTGTTCAGCAAAATCAAAGAAAAGCTGGGAGGGCGTATCCGTTTCATGCCCTGTGGTGGTGCCCGGCTGGATGACGAAATCAACCGTTTTTTCCATGCCCTTGGCATCAATGTCAAAGTGGGTTATGGCATGACTGAAACCACGGCAACTGTTACCTGCTTTCGCGATACGGGTTACCAGTTTGGCAGCTGCGGCTCACCGCTCCCCGGCACTCAGGTTAAAATCGGGCAGGAAGGCGAGATACTGGTGAAAGGCCCAACCGTCATGCGCGGCTACTACAAAAAGCCGGATGAAACAGCCAAAGCCTTTGATGCCG
Organism: Endozoicomonas sp. ALC020; assembly: GCF_049275935.1. Classification (NCBI taxonomy): domain Bacteria; kingdom Pseudomonadati; phylum Pseudomonadota; class Gammaproteobacteria; order Oceanospirillales; family Endozoicomonadaceae; genus Endozoicomonas; species Endozoicomonas sp. ALC020. The sequence goes on along the minus strand of NZ_CP184830.1, from coordinate 4,909,837 downwards.
ATGGCTGGCTAAAAACCGGCGATGCAGGTCTGATCGATGAGACAGGGCAGCTTCGCATCACCGAGCGCATCAAGGAGCTGATGAAAACGTCCAACGGCAAATATATTGCACCTCAATACATAGAAGGCACTTTGGGCAAGGATCGGTTTATTGAACAGGTTGCCATCATTGCTGATGCCAAAAACTATGTTTCTGCTTTGATAGTACCTGCTTTTGAAGCATTGGAAGAGTATGCAAAAAGCACTGACCTGAAATACGAAAACAAAATGGATCTGATCCGCAATGCGGATATCCGGGCTATGTTCCAGAAACGCCTGGATCACATTCAGAAAGAACTGGCCCGGTACGAGCAGGTTAAGAAATTCACTCTGCTGCCTCGTGAATTCTCCATCGAAACGGGAGAGATCACGCCAACACTGAAATTGCGCAGAAAGATTATCATGGAACGTTTCCGCAAGGAAATCGAAGCCATGTACCAACCGGTCACGTCACCCTGACACCAAGGCAGGCCATTCTCAAAACGGATGGCCTCTTAATGCTGCAGTGGAAAGCCCTACTTGGCTTATCAATATTAAATCACCTATCCTTCCCTGCTTCAGTTTTATTAGCCTGTCAAAAGACTCTTCATTCATCTAAAGGTTTAAGTGCTCATGGAGCAATATAATTTCACCTATAACGATATCCATAACACCATTCGCGCCTCAGCGGAAAAGATCAGAGCCTCCGGATTTGAGCCTGATTATCTCCTGGCCATTGGTGGCGGTGGTCTGATTCCAGCACGCATCATGCGCACCTATATCAACAAACCGATTCTGATTGTATCCCTCTCCCGCTACAGTGACGAGACAGGTACGGCGCCATCAGAGACACCGGTCAAACTACAATGGCTGGAAACAGACACCAACCTGGATGGTAAAAAAGTTCTGGTCATTGATGAGGTCGATGATGAAAGAACCACTCTGCAGTTCACACTGAATCATCTGTACGACACACACCCTGAAACCGAGTTTGCTGCCTTCGTCGTGCACAATAAACTGAAAGAAAAGAAAGGCACACTGCCAGAGAGGCTGAACCACTTCTTCACTGGTGAGGACATCCACGACCACTGGATTAACTACGCCTGGGATGCTGAAGACATTGATCAGTTTGGCAAAAAGTAAGCCACTGAAAGCCGTTGAATACTCATAACACAACCCCCGACCCCTGACAGAGGGCCGGGGAACGGAACGGTTCAGGCCTGACCCTGAATAACCGGAGCCGGACTGACCACATCAGCATTCTGGGCACGTTGACGCATCAGGTGATCCATCAGGGTGATAGCCATCATGGCTTCAGCAATGGGTACAGCACGAATTCCGACACAGGGATCGTGACGTCCCTTTGTGACCACTTCAACAGGTTCGCCTTCCATATTGATGCTCTTGCCAGGCGCAGTCATGCTGGAAGTGGGTTTCAGGGCAATATGGGCAACAATATCCTGACCTGAGCTGATACCGCCAAGAACACCACCGGCTGAATTGGACAGGAAGCCTTCTGGCGTCAACTCATCACGATGCTCTGTTCCCTTCTGGGCTACAGAGTCGAAGCCATCGCCTATCTCAATACCTTTGACGGCATTAATGCTCATCAGAGAATGAGCCAGGTCGGCATCCAGACGATCAAAAACCGGTTCACCCAGTCCCGGCATCACACCTGTAGCCATCACGGTCACTTTGGCCCCGGTAGAATTACCATCACGACGCAAATCATCGATCAGTTTTTCCATGGCGGGCACTTTATCCGCATCCGGGCAGAAGAAAGGATTGTTGCGAACTTCATCCCAGTCAATCTTGTCGATACTGATCGTGCCCAGCTGGGACAGATAACCTTTAATTTCGATGCCCTGACTTTCCAGGTATTTCCGGGCAATCGCACCGGCTGCAACACGCATGGCGGTTTCACGAGCAGACGAGCGTCCGCCGCCACGGTAGTCACGAAAGCCGTATTTGTGGGTGTAGGTATAGTCAGCATGGCCAGGACGGAAACGATCCATGATATTGGAATAATCTTTGGAACGCTGATCCACATTTTCGATAAGCAAACCAATGGGGGTGCCGGTGGTTTTACCTTCAAAAACGCCGGACAGAATCCTGACCTGATCCGGCTCACGACGCTGCGTCGTATATTTAGAGGTACCGGGCTTGCGCAGATCGAGATCCTTTTGCAGATCGGCCTCACTCAGAGGTATGCCCGGAGGGCAGCCATCCACTATACACCCCAGGGCAATACCATGGGACTCACCAAAGGTCGTAACCCTGAAAACCTGGCCTATGCTGTTGCCTGCCATTTCAACTTCCCCCTCCTCTGACAGTTGTCCGTCGTTGCTCCCGTCAGGGATTTAATGCTCTACTGTGAAACCTTTTTCCAGAAAAAGGTTTCAGTCATTCATAGCTGTTTCAGCCTGCTTTCTTTGCTCACGGCTGCTAAACAGAGGCTGATATTTACGACAGCTTCCGGCATCCAGTATCAGGATGCCATGACCACCTGCCTCAAACTCCGGCCAGATAAACGGCACATCAGGATACTCATCTCTCAGGGCCCAATGACTGTTACCTACTTCCAGAACCAGCAAACCCTTTTCATCCAGAAAGTCTGCGGCACGTGCCAGAATAACGCGGGCCATATCCAAACCGTCTTCTCCCGCTGCCAGACCGAGCTCCGGCTCGTGGCTGAACTCATCCGGAAAATCGACCATATCTTCAGCATCCACGTAGGGTGGATTGCTGACAATCAGCTGATACTTTGGCTTTTCCGGAGCATGATCGATCGCTTCAAAAAGATCAGAACGAATGGCCTGAACCCTGCCCCAGAGCTCATGACTGTCGATATTGATACCCGCCACTTCCAGAGCGTCTTCTGATATATCCAGTAAGTCGACTGTGGCTTGAGGAAACTCATGGGCCGCAGCAATACCAATACAGCCGGAACCTGAACAAAGATCCAGCACCCTTTCAACCCGGATGTCCATCAACCAGGGTTGAAACTGATGCTGAATCAGCTCGGCAATCGGTGAACGAGGTACCAACACTCGCTCATCAACGTAATAGGGTTGACCACAGAACCAGGCCTGATTGACAAGGTAAGCCAAGGGTTTGCGTTCTGAAATTCTGCGCTCGATCAGCCCTGCCACTCTCTCCTGCTCATTCAGGGAAAGTCGGCAGTCCATGTAGGGTTCCGGCAATTCCCAGGGCAGCTGTAGCACCTGAAACACCAGATGAAAAGCCTCATCCAGAGCATTATCACTTCCATGCCCGAAAAACAGCCCGGCTTCGTTAAATCGTGATGCTGCCCAGCGAATGAAGTCCCGGATACTGACCAGACCATCATAGGGCTTGATGGCTCTGTAGGACTTGCCGGTATGCGTGTCACTGATTTCAGTCACTCTCTCTCCTCTGGGTCACTTTCAGGATCTCCCCTGCAAAACCGCCATAAGGTAGCATATTCAGGCACAGGCAAAGAACCACTTTTTCGCCGCAAACGGCTCCGAACAGCTGCCACGGTATTAGTCAGACCACAATTAGGGTTAGAATACCTCTATTTCAGGCTACCGGGAGCCTGTTAAGTCTGTTTAAAAATGAGCGCAGAGTCATGACCGAAAACGATAACGACGATCAGGAAGGCCTGTTCAAAGAAGCCATGATGGACGTGCGGCCATTGAAGAAAACCAATCGCTCTGCTGAGCTCAAAAAACCAGCGACTAAAGTGCCCGACTGTACACTCAGAGCTCGTCGGCAGTCTGCTCAGATGGAAGACAAGCCGGGCGGAGCCGCTCTTTCGGAAGCCTGGGTTGAACCTATAGAACCAGAGCAAAAACTGGTATACAGCAGATCAGGCATTCAACATACCCGTATGCGCCAGTTACGCCAGGGATTACTGCCTATCCAGTATCAACTGGATCTCCACGGTTACAGGATCGAGGAAGCCAGAGAGCTGATTTCAGAGTTTCTATTGTTCTGCCGTAATGAAGGCATGCAATGCGTTCGAATTATCCATGGCAAATCACACCGCAGTACCAATCGCCAGAACACCCTGAAAAGTCATGTCAATCACTGGCTGCGACAGCTTCCGGAAGTCCTGGCATTTTGTTCAGCACCCCCTTCAGAAGGCGGGACCGGGTCGCTTCTTGTGCTTTTGAAGAGAAAAGCCTGATAACCCTTCACAAACACCTTCAGCACTCAGCCTCACTAATAGGTTGAGATTTTTTTCAAACAGAGGAAACTTATGCTTCCAGGAGAATGGCAGACTCCTCCTGGTGACGGGATTCCCATTGATCCAGGGCATCAATAGCCAATTGTCTGCCCACAGCCGCGATCTCGTTAAAGCGATGGAATTCGTAGAACTGACAGATGTTTCGAGGCACATTGACCAGGACATCTGGCTGATAGCCCGCCATTTTATATCGGGAAAGTGACTCCTGCATCACTTCCATGGATTGGTTGGAAATTTCCATCAGGCTCATGGAAGCACTGAGTTCATCCTGAGACTTTTTACTCTCATTGACACCTACAAACTTGTCAATAAGCCCGTCAAAAATGGATTTTTTCTCCTTCTCTCTCTCTTCAGCCCCGTCATTTTTCTGAAAAGGTTTGCCCAACAGATCAACAGCCACCACCATATCGGCCAGAGCGGACCCTGCAGGTGCCATTGGCAAAGGATTAAGCACACCGCCGTCTACCAGCACCTGACCATGTATTTCTACCGGACTGAACAAAGAAGGAATGGCACTGGAAGCACGAATAGCCGTCACCAGATCACCACGCTGGAACCAGATTTCCTTGCGATAAGTCAAACTGGTAGCCACCGCTGTATAAGGAATCGGCAGATCTTCTATACGACAGTCACCAATAATATCGCGCATGCGTTCAAAAAGACGGTCACCCTTGATGACGCCCGGACGCCCCAAAGAAATATCCAGCAAACGGATAATCTCGAACGAATCAAGGGTCTCGGCCCATTGACAGTACTCATTCAGTTTACCCGTAGCCCATAGACCACCGATCAGTGAGCCCATGGAAGAACCGGCTATAGCCGTAATTTTGTACCCTCTGGCCTCCAGCTCCCGAATGACCCCGACATGGGCATAACCCCGGGCACCACCACTGCCCAAGACCAGAGCTACTCTTTTTGTCATCGCTCTTGTGTCCTTTGAATTGCTTGCGTTGGGCAATAGCATGAACCCTGTCAGCCCTCAGGTCTATAGGGTCTGGATACTTTGAGTTATCGGTAATGACTGAAGTCAACCAGCACTCTGTTTCGATCCAGACAGCAGGTTTACTCATACTGGTTTTTGTTTTTTTCCCGGGAGATGGCAAGGTATTGCGATGAGTATGGTCGAAACTGTCAGGCTAGCCTGCCCGCAATCTGAGCTACACTCAGCCCTGACTAAAGGAAGATGGAAATTTGAGTGCAAATTAAAACAGTGATCTTTCTTATAATCGGGACGCTCTTGATCTCTTTGGCAGTCAGCGGATTTGGTGATAGCCGTTTTCAAGGACGTCTGCTCATCGTCACAAACAGGGCGCTTGACCAGGAGGCTTATCTGATAACAAATTTTGTCTTCTTTGTGCCTGAAGACTCTCTGGCCTTGTTTGAAGAAATGCTGGTCGCTGCAAATGCTACCCACATTGGCAGGGTGCCAATAGACGAAGTTTCATTCAACTGTTATCTACTCAATCGCGATAACATTGAAACTCCCTCAACGGAACAAGGAAACTTCTTGTGCATCAGCCCTGCATTGCAACTGGATAGAACTGACAGTGACGAGGGTGACCTGGCTACAGGTAAGGTTTCTGAGGAAGCAGAGAAAAACGGCATGAGCTTCGCATTGCCAGAATGGCCCGCATTAATACCTGAACCCAACTTGCGATTATCAGGGGGAGGCTTTCCATTTGACCCACCACCGCCTTCTCCTCCTTTTATGCCGGGTATTCCTGCCAAGGGATTTTTTAATCTGCCCGACTGGCAGTTTGACTACCTATTAGCTTTGGCCCGGATCAGCCAGTGGCTGAAACAATGGCTTCATAATGGGTATCCCACCACTTCCGGTAAATCCCGACAATTCGTCAGGGCAGCAGATTTATCTGCGGCTTTGGATGGAATTAAAAAGGCACACAATAAATCCTTATTCCGCCAAATGCCGTTAGATGCCTCAGAACTGCTTGCTCAACTTCCAGGGAAAGGTTTGTCCGGCTATTCGCAGATACATCAGTCAGAGACAGTTATGTTGTATCCCGTATTTATACTACCAAAGTCTGCGTCAAACAGCTTTGAAGAAGCGCAAGGGGTTGAATATGTTGGAAGAACTTGCAGCATATGTCTGACTAATTTTGAGGAATCTGACGACGTAGTGAAAACGTCATGTTCGCATTTGTTTCATATAGACTGTCTGAAACTGTGGTTAACGACAGAAATTGATGAGCGAACAGTTAATTCCTGCCCGGAATGTCGACATGATCAGGGCGCTTTACATGGTTTTTTGATCCATAAAGAAAACACTGTCAACCAAGAGAGACTAGTCAGCTTTGCTCGTATCGCACTCCAAGAGGTTGCTCAAATTGTAACGGAAATGCAGGCAGGGAGAAGAACCTGGCCTGAAGATGAAGAGTGTACCTATGCAAGGTTGAGCACTGCAATACGTAGCAATGATCCGGCCATTACTGAGCAGGCACGAGCACTTAGGCCATTGGTTAATTTTTACTCTGTGCAGCATCTGATGTCACAACTGCGGGCAGGTAGAGGAACCTGGCCTGAAGATGACGAATATATCTATTTAAGGTTGGGTAGTGCAGAACGTCGCAATGATCCGGCTATTGCTTTGCAGGCACAGGCACTCAGGCCAATGGTTAATTTGCACTCTGTGCAGCATCTGGTGTCACAAATGCAGGATGGGAGAGGAACCTGGCCTGAAGATGACGAATATATCTATATAAGGTTGAGAGGTGCAGAACGCAGCAATGATCCGGCCATTGCTGAGCAGGCACAGGCACTCAGGCCATTGGTTAATTTGTACTCTGTGCAGCATCTGGTGTCAGAAATGCTGGCAGGAAGACGAACCTGGCCTGAAGATAACAAACATATCCATGCAAGGTTGAAAAGTGCAGTACGCAGCAATAATCCAGCCATTGCTGAGCAGGCACAGGTACTCAGGCCATTGGTTAATTTGTACTCTGTGCAGCATCTGGTGTCACAAATGCAGGATGGGAGAGGAAACTGGCCTGAAGATGACAACACTATCTATGCAAGGTTGAGAAGTGCAGAACGCAGCAATGATCCTGCCATTGCTGAGCAGGCACAGGCACTCAGGACATTGGTTAATTTGTACTCTGTGCAGCATCTGGTGTCACAAATGCAGGATGGGAGAGGAACCTGGCCTGAAGATGACAAGCCTATCTATGTAAGGTTGAGTAGTGCAGAACATAGCAATGATCCTGCCATTGCTGAGCAGGCACAGGCACTCAGGCCATCGGTTAATTTGTACTCTGTGCAGCATCTGGTGACACAAGTGCTGGCAAGGAAAGGAACATGGCCTGAAGATGACAACCCTATTTATGTAAGGTTGAGTAGTGCAGAACGAGACAATGATCCGGCCATTGCTGAGCAGGCACAGGCACTCAGGCCATACGTTAGTTTTTTACACCGTGAAGTATCCGGTGTCACAAGTGCAGGCAGGGAGGGGAACCTGACCAGAAGATGACAACCCTATCTATGCAAGGTTGACCAGTGCGGAACCTGGTAATGATCCGGTCATTGCTGAGCAAGCACGGGAACTTAGGCCGCTGGTTGATAAATACCGTCGTAAGTCGTCAGTCAAGTGCTTCCCTGAAGATAGCCATCGCTTCGAGCAACAGACAACCACCTTGGCAAAAGCTGGTGGAGAGCGTTTAAAGCACTTTCAAGTCCGATGGTCAATGACCTTGTTATCATGGTTTGACGGCTGTTTTTAAATAAGAAGTAATTTGTGGTTTCACGACCAGCTTCATTGTCAACTTAATAGTGAATTCAGCAGCTAATGCCGCTACTTTTACCTTTCGGTCAGGTAATTTTCCACAAGAATTAGCGGCTGCAGCAAGGCTTTTAGAAATATTCACCAAACCTCTGGTGGCGGACCGGAATGTTATGTCAGAGACGCCCTTTGGCATCAAATTCTCTTCAACTTGACAACTCCTTACCTCTCGGACCCGGAATCTTCCTGAGTCACCCTGGGCAATGCCATTAACCTGACAGCCCGAGTTTGTTCTTAAATGGGCAGGCCAGTTTTGACCGCAAAGTTTTTCCAAGATCATACTAACATCCTTGTCATAAGACTTAGCTTCGATACTTTAACAATAGGAATTTGGTTCAGATCTCACAATTAGATCAAAGTATTACTTGTTGCCTCTCCTGATGTGGGCTGGTAGTGCTTTATTTACTGGCTGACTAAATATTAAACAGTGAAAACGGGGCGTTAAAAACATTCTCTGTCTGTTGCTTAGAACCTTCTCAGCATAAGAGCTTTTCTAAGTACCTGGCCAGTTGGTTTCGCATATTCTGGCGAGTGGATTTTTTCATCCTTCAAGGCGCAACGACGGGCGCGTAGCCGTAGCTACGCAACCAGAGTTGGAACGCAGAAGGGTGGAAAAAGCCGCCGTCCAGAATATGCGAAACCAACTGGTTAGGTACTTATATGCACAGGGAACTAAATGCATAGACAATGATCTAAAACTATAAGCCATTTGAAAAATCAGAGACAGGAGTATGAGATATGAACGGAACCAGACCACCCGGCACACCACCCGGCACACCACCCGGCACACCACCCGGCACACCACCCGGCACACCAAGTCCGTCAGCACCTTATCAAGAGCCCACCGACAATTGCCCTGTTTGTCTCGAATCCTTTGCCGGAAGGGAAGTCAAGGTTCTCGAAGATTGCCGCCATATGTTTCACGAAGACTGCCTGGCGAGGTGGCTATCGGACAATAATATCTGCCCTATGTGCAGAACCAGTCTCAGGGGAAGGGAAGTACAACCAGTGCCTGCCATGCCATTGAACTTTCTAGATTTGTTGCTTCATCAGCCAATCTACTTCGAGTTCACTCTATCTAGGCAGCAGAGATTGAGTTGGCCAGAACATTCAATCAACTCACCCAGAGTTGACGCTCGTTACGGCTAATTAAAAGAAATCACTGTGAAATTCCCTTGGGTCACTTGGGTTGCTACTTTCTCAAGTTTTCGCAGTGGTTCCTGTTTTGACGAATGAATGGGATCGGGCCACTCTTTTTCTATCTGGAAACTGTTGTACCATTAGCCCGACTTGGAGGTAATGGTGCATTTCGCCTTTATATGTGATGCTTTATTCTAAAAAACCGCCCTATTCCGGCAAAAGCGGGCTGAGGTATATCATGCGTCTTGAAAATGTGCGTCTACATCAACAGGAAGGCCTGTTTGATATCCTTTTTAATCAGGGCATGATCCTGAGCGTTACTCCCGCCGGTACTCAACGCCAGCCTGACACTGATAGCCTTGACGCCGGGGGTAAGCTGGCACTCCCTCCCTTCATTGATCCTCATGTCCATCTGGATACCTGTCTAACGGCAGGTGAACCCGTCTGGAATCGCACAGGCACCCTCTTTGAAGGGATTCAAAACTGGTCTGAGCGCAAGAAAAACCTGACTCACGACGACGTCAGGCAACGAGCCAGAAAAGCACTTGCCTGGTATATAGGTCAGGGCGTGCAGCATGTTCGCAGTCATGTCGACACTACCGATCCGGGTCTTACCGCAGTTCATGCTCTGCTTGAGCTGAAAGAAGAAGTTAAAGATCTGATTGATATCCAGCTGGTCGCCTTTCCGCAGGAAGGCATCCCATCTTTCCCTAAAGGTGCAGAGCTTCTCGAAGAAGCCATGAGACTTGGCTGTGATGCCGTCGGCGCTATTCCCCATTTTGAATACACCCGTGAATATGCTCTGGACTCTCTCAATACCGCCTTTGACCTTGCCGAAAAATACGACAGCCTGATCGACATTCACTGCGATGAGATAGACGATGAACAATCCCGATTTGTCGAGACTGTTGCCTGTCTGGCTCTGGAACGCAACATGGGTCAGCGTGTGACTGCCAGTCATACTACTGCCATGCATTCCTATAACAACGCCTATGTCGTGAAGCTGATGCGGCTGCTGAAACGGTCAGGCATACACTTTATCGCCAACCCGGTAACCAACCTGAACCTTCAGGGGCGAATGGATTCTTACCCGAAACGCCGTGGTATTACTCGTATACCAGAACTGCTTGAGGCCGGTGTAAATGCTTGCTTTGGTCAGGACGACATTGTTGACCAATGGTTCCCGATGCAGGGCTGTAATATGCTACAAGTGTTGTTTACAGGTCTGGTGGGCTGTCAAATGACAGGGCTGGATCAGATAAATCAGGGCATCGACCTGATTACCACTAACAGTGCGAAATGCCTGAATATTCACGACCAATACGGGATTGAAGAAGGGAAACCCGGCAACCTGATTGTTTTGGACTCCGAGACCGTCTTTGATGCCATCAGACGTCAGTCAGTGGTAACCCACTCTTTCCGCAACGGCCAGCTGATTGCAGAAACCAGACCCGCAGAGTCGTGCATCAGGGCTAATCACTCGCTGTCTGGCCCTATCGATTATTCTTTCTGCCCTCAATAAGCTTTTTATCTGATAGACACCAGGAGAAGCAGATACTTAGAATCTGCCTGCTGAAAAAATACTTGCCTCCCTCTTGGGGAGGCAATGTTATTCACGGTAGAATAACTGCCTTAAAATTAAAACATAGCCCGGTGCAGTCGCATCCGGGGCAGTCAACCCGCCCTTTTTAATCGTAACCAAACCATGAAAAACAGCGATTTACAGGCTCGCTTCAACGCCATACGCTCCAACAAGATATTTGAGCTCTTTGTCGTTAGTATCATCATCTTCTCTGCCCTGGTCATTGGCGCGAAGACTTATAAGCTGCCACCGTACCTTGAAGGCACTATCAGCGTGCTGGACGTCGGTATTACACTCTTTTTTCTGGTGGAAATACTGATCCGCTTTTTTGGCGAAGAGAACAAAAAGAATTTCTTCAAGTCCGGCTGGAATCTCTTTGACACCCTGATTGTGATCGTCAGCCTGATCCCGGTCAGCGATACCGAGATGGCTCTTGTGGGTCGATTAATCAGAATTTTCCGGGTACTGCGGATGATATCTGTCATCCCCGAGCTTCGACTGCTACTGAACTCACTGCTGAAAGCTCTGCCACAACTGGGTTATGTCATGTTGCTGATGTTCATCATTTTTTATATCTACGCCGCTGTTGGCAGCACCTTCTTCCTGAATATCAATCCTGAACTCTGGGGTAATATCTCCATCAGTATGCTGACCCTGTTCAGGGTCATGACTTTCGAAGACTGGACCGATGTCATGTATGAAACCATGGCTGTCTACCCACTGAGCTGGGCCTACTATCTCAGTTTTATTTTCTTCACGACCTTCGCCTTTCTGAACATGATCATTGGTATTGTCGTCAACGTTCTGGAGGAAGAGCGTCAAAAGGTGCGCAGTGAAGAAGAAGCTATTAAGAATGAGGGTCAACCCAACCTTGAAGATTTGCAGCAACAGCTGACCGAAATCAAATGCCTCCTGCAAAAGAAAAGCTAATCATCGGGTCTCTGCCAGACTGTTTAGCCTAGGAGCCTGACCGAGAATAGACTGCCCTACTGCGGCGGCAGCAAATTGGTCTGAAAATCCGCTTTTGTTCGTCAAATAGCTCGCTATTCTCCTCACAAAACCGAATTTTCATCCTCAATTTTCTGTCGTCCTCGCTACGGGCGCTATTCTCGGTCAGGCTCCTAGCAGGTTGGAGATACTCAGAACAAACGGTTCAAACCATCCAGAGTAGCCACACGGTAGGCTTCGGCCATAGTGGGATAGTTGAATGTGGTGTTCAGGAAGTAGCGGATATTGTTAGCTTCCCCTTTTTGGGACATCACAGCCTGACCGATGTGTACGATCTCCGATGCCTGGTCACCAAAACAATGGATACCCAGCACTTCACCGGTCTCGCGGTGGAACAGGATTTTTAGCATACCCACTGTTTCGCCGGTAATCTGGGCCCGGGCCAGCCTCGAGAAGAAAGCTTTGCCCACTTCATAGGGCACAGCAGCAGCTGTCAACTCTTCTTCGGTTTTACCCAGCGAGCTGATTTCCGGAATGGTATAGATACCGGTCGGTACTTCGTTGACAAAACGCCACTGCCCGATATTTTCCATATTACCTGCGGCGGACCTGCCCTGATCATAAGCGGCACTGGCCAGGCTGGGCCAGCCAATCACATCGCCCGCTGCATAGATATGATCAATCTCTGTCTGATAATTCTCATTAACAGACAGCTGTCCGCGGCTGTTCGGCTTCAGACCTATCAGTTCAAGGCCCATATCCTGAGTATTGCCCGTTCTGCCATTGGCCCACAATAGAATATCCGCTTTCAGCTTCTTGCCTGATTTCAGGTGCATCACTACGCCGTCATCCAGCATTTCCACTTTCTGGTATTCTTCATTGTGACGAATAATGACGTTCATTTTCCGCAGCTGGTAGCCCAGAGCATCGGAAATCTCCTTATCCAGAAAAGAGAGCAGACGATCACGGGTATCCACCAGATCCACCAGCACACCCAGACCAGAGAAAATGGAGGCATACTCGGAACCGATAACACCCGCTCCATAAATGATCATCCGGCGTGGAGTAGTGGTTAGCTGAAGAATAGAATCACTGTCGTGAATCCGTGGATGACGGAAGTTAACATCTGCAGGCTGGTAAGGACGGGAGCCGGTGGCAATCAGAATATTGGACCCGTGAAGTTTTTCGACATGGCCATTATCCTGCTGAACCTCAATAGTATGCTCGTCAACAAAGGAGGCATGGCCAAAATAAAGATCAATCCGGTTTCGGGCATAATATAAGGTGCGGGACTGCACCTGCTTCTGAATGACGCGTTCAGCCGTTTTCAAAACCTTGGGAAAACTGAACCAGCGGGGCTCACCAATTTCACGGAACATGGGATTGGTATTGAAGTCCATGATCTGTTTGACTGAGTGCCGCAGAGACTTGGAAGGTATGGTACCCAGATGGGTACAGTTACCACCTACAAAGGCATTCTGCTCAACGACTGCAACCTTCTTGCCCAGCTTGACAGCATTCATTGCCGCCCCTTCGCCCGACGGCCCGGAACCCAGCACAACCAGATCGTAGTGACTTACACCCATCCTTTAACCCCTCAAAGCGATCCGGGCAGCATTGCATCAGGTCATGAACTCTGTGCCCAGAGGTTCATGACACTGCAAGGCTCCCATATTTTTATTAATTTTCTCAGAGGCTGCCCACAAACTTTAAGGGAACAGCCTCTTAACCTTCAATACAGAAACAATCGGTCATCCGTATTGGGAAACTCCGGTTTTTTCCGGATATTGCTCGCACTCTTCCTGCAGAGCAGAAAGCCCGTTCAGAGAGCAAATCAACTCTTCTTAACAGTCTTTTCGGCAGTCGCATCGTAAAACAGATGCTCCATATCCCTATGCTGACCTTCAGAGAAAGGATCGTTCTTGTCCCCACCGCCACAGATCATGCAGCCATCCTTCAGGCCAAGGGTGCTCAAACCACCACAGGACCCCTTGATCGGCTTGTTGGCAACAATTACACCAATGGCCATCAGGGCCATCAGTAGCAAAAAGATTCCAAATGTAATCAGCATCAGTGTCATGATATTGCCCTCCTGAGAAGAGGCCCGTAGCTAAAGAAAACACTCTTATTTATCTAGCACCGCTCGGGCACTGTTAATTTTATATGACAGTTTTTCATTGCAATAAGTGCTCTGTCGTTTGCAATGGCAGCCAGGGTTATCGGCCTGGTCATCACTCAATTCTGTTCTGGCAGAAAGGGTTTGAATGCATCACTGCTGACCGCTTCAAAACCCTTTTCAGTATGATAGGTGAAGTAGGCTGAGATTCCCTCCCTGTTGGCCAGCTTCAGACCTTCTTTATCACCTAAAACCATAAACAGGGTGGCCAGTGCATCAGCCTCAGCAGCATTATCCTCAATCACAGCCACTTCGGCCAGACGCCCCATTTCAGGATGGCCGGTTCGGGGATTGATCGTATGGGAATACTTCTGGCCATCCACTTCAAAATAATTCAGGTAGTCGCCCGATGTCGCCATGGCCCTGTTTTCCAGCTCAACAATCAGGGCCGGATTACTGCCGATCATAGCTGGACCACGGATACCCAACTTCCAGAGAGAGCCATCCGGTTTAGGGTCACCGACTATGACCTCACCACCAATCTCAACCAGATAACTGTTGATGCCTTCTGACTTGAGCAGATAAGCCACTTTGTCGACACCATAACCTTTGGCAATGGAGCTGAGATCCACAAAGACGTCTTTGGTTCGGGTCAGCTCATCGTTTCGGGTATCTGCGATAACCGCCTGATAACCCACTTTAGCCTGAGCTGCAGCAATCTCTTCATCAGAAGGCAGTTCAGCCGGATAATTATTGATCATCCATTCTATGTATTCCGGAGCTTTTTTATCACCGGAACCGGACGATTCTTCTTTACTTTGTGAGGCTTGCCTGCTGGCATCGGAAGGGCCAAAACCCCACAGATTTACCAGAGGACCCACAGTCACATCGTAGGCACCATCCGACATGCGGGAAACCACCAGACTTCTCTCGACAAGATCCACCAGCTCATCGGAAGCCTTGAATGGCTTCCCGATTTCGGCGCGGTTGAATTGCATCAACTCGGAGTCTTCACGGTATGTAGACATGCTGTCGTTGATCTCTTCCAGCAGCCTATCCACCTGCTTTTTAACACTCCCTGTCGAATGGGAAAAAGGCGTTGAAACGTAAGTAATACTGTAGGTAGTGCCCATGGTCTCACCCTTTATATGCTTCAGGGTAGGACGCAAAGACAGAGCATAAAAGCCAGCAGCCAGAAGAATTAAGCCGATCAACAGTGACCACTTATAGGATTTGGACAACAACCTGTTCTCTCCCGTAGACACTGGAAATGCCGTTCTGACACCTCCAGAATTCGTTCAAGGGGACGCAGTGTACCACCGGGAGTGTTGCATCGTCATCCGTACAGAGCACCAGAGCGCTTTCTTATCTGACCAGACCATCAATATTGACTGGTCTGCCAGCCGGAGCACATCTGAATACCCTTCTCCAGATTGCTCTCAGGTGTCTTTCCGGTCAGGTTCATGATCTTTTGTCAGGTCGGTCAGATAAAAACACTCTCTGGCTCAAAAGCCCCTGCTATTTTTGATACGATCTAATCGTTGGTCCGTCAGCCCAGGTAGCGTGGGTACCACTACTGATACGGTGCGGAAGCACAATGCGGCAAAGGGCTCCTGCTTCTAAATCTCTGGCATCGATCAACACACACTCCGAACGGTTTTCATTCATATCCGTAATGAAGGTCACCAGGTAACCGTCGTCTTCATCTTTCGCGTTGATACGCGGTACAAAGGGCGCTTCACTGCCAAAGCGCTGTTCACCAAAGGGCAGGCTCCAGGACTCACCGGTCTGAGTATCATGCTTGACAATGCCTGAGAAAATAAACATATCGGGCTCACCCCAAACGGAATACACGAATCGAGATTTCTGGCCAGCGTACTGTTGATTAAACGTGCCGAATTCCAGATCCCGATCATCCAACCTGCCCTCAACAACCTCACCTGTTACCAGGTTAAATCGCCAGCGATACAGCTTCGGCTGAAGATGATTCAGGGCCAGCTGAGCCATCAGTTTACCAGCGCCTTTGGGCAAGCCAGGGATGGGATCCGGATTGGGGTTTTCCTGAAAATATCCTTCCAGAATAACTTCATCACCCTCTTCGTAGGCATTAAGCCAGTGCAAAACATAAGTCGGCTTTGCTTCAAACTGAACAATGTCTTTCTCGTTACCGAACCTGGGAATGATAGAAAATCGCGAAGGCAACTCAGGGTAATAGCAAGGGAAGTGAATATTGTCTTCCAGCAGCACGGGGTCCCAAAACAGTGGCAGGTCGGCAAAAATCGAGTAGTTTTCAGAGAATGCCATGTCATGGGGCAAGCGGGGACCGGGTAGCGGCACCGGTGTGAAGTGCACCAACTTGCCGTCACGATTAACGACACCGTAGTGTTGATAAGGTGGATACCTGGAATAATTGAAGAACAGCATCTCACCCGTCTTTTCATCGACTTTCGGATGGGCAGATATCCCATCAATGGGTGCCCAGCTAACTGTGCCCAACTGTTCAAGGGTATAGGGGTCCAGCTGATAACCGTCACCGCATTGCCAAAATGTGGAAATGATCTTGCCTGCGTGAACCACCACGTCCGTTGATGAACCATCTTTCGAACTGCCCTGAGCACCAACCCCCGGGCGCTTCGACATCTTGTGGTCATTGATAAAACCAGCCCAAAGCGCTTCTCCGGCCTCCTGCTCGGCGACAAACCCCTTGGTGCGAACAAAGCGGTTACTGTATTCAGCCTTTCCATCGCGAAATGACATCGCATGAATCATGCCGTCAGCATCAAAAGGGTGGTAATGACCGATGGGTTCCTGCACAGGGTTTTCAGTATTTCTTACATATACGCCGTCTATATCGGTCGGTATTTCCCCAATAACCTCCATATCACAGGCCGTGAATTCCGTGAAATTGGGAGTCCAGGCACCGCTTAGATAGGGGTGTGAACTGGGCTTCAGACTGTGTTTGACCTCGTTCTTATGGGTAATCTTCATCATTTACCCCCTTTCCGGGCTAGTGAAATACTGGGCTCTGAAGGAGCGTGGGAACCCATACCTATCTCGCGCTGCAGAGTCCGCTTTTCAGGGGAGAAGCGAGGCGTCGCCTCGCTTTCAGGTGAATGTTGCAAAATTACTGCCCGCGCACAATAAACCAGTCCGTAACGTAATTGACCTGGGGCTTTCACAGTCCTTGTTGCTCCAGTGTAATAAAGAGTTTTCAACAGTCTGGATAGCAATAGGACCACCTGTGCCAAACATACCGATGCAGAAACCGGAGTCTATGTAGGTCGTGGAATGAATCCACTCTTGTGTAAAGGTATCTGCCAAGTTTAGATAGCTGAATGGCTTAACTGTTTTTATATCAGTGACTATTGCTTCGTTGTAACAGGTTATAACGTTTTTAATAGAGAATTTTTTTACTCCGCAGTGCAAGAAATGTTCGAACTGATGACATGATGGAAGCTGATCCTTATCGTCTTCGCAAGTCGTACAGTAATTGGCCCCTAGTGAAATCCACTGAACAAATCGTTTTCCCCAGAGAGCCGGAGGGTGATATTCACGCTCAATGTCGTCCTGCTCTTTGACAACAAAAGAAATATCGTCATCTTTGTCTTGAAAAAGTGATCTTATGTACTCATTAGCGCCCTCATCACAAAATGAGCCAAAAGCTCTGCCTCCGATTTCAAAGCTATGGAGGGTTGTTTTGTTGGTAATAGAGGGATTTATTAATGACTGATGTGTCTGTATAAACGAATCCTTTATATAAACCCTGACAGTTTTTGCATGGCCTGTTTTTTTACCGGCAAATGAGGTGTTGCTGTTTTCCTCTGGACTATTGTTGTTCACGGTTTTTTCGGGGCGAAACACAGTGTTTGTGCTAGATGATATGTTCATCATATTTCCTGTTTTTTTGCGCAAGTACGATTGCATTGCCTATTGGCCATAAGAGCGCCCCCAGCCTTGTTAGAGTTCATCCCTTGAATCAGGGAGGTTAGGATCAACAAGGCCTTTCTCATCCACCAACCGGGTAGTAAAAGAATGAAAATAGTTTAATCCGTTTAATGGATAGCTCAGCCCCTCCAGCTTGTCGGGCCGCGTGTAGTGCGCAGAAGCTTTTTCCCACTGGCATTGCCTGGGCTCTATCCAGGCACCTTTTGTCCAGGCTTCTCCAGAGGTCAAACCGGTATCGCATTGATAGACGAACTGCCCAAAACCTTCAAAGTCCGCTTCTGCAGAATAGATAATGCCCTTTTTCATGCTGATCATATGATGATGCGCATAACGCTTCTTCTTCTCTTTAGTGGCTGGCAGTAAATCAGATTTATCCTGAAAGTCGTGGGTCACTCTGAATGTTTTGGGATAACCATCTTCAAGCAGCGGTGGTTCTTTGCCATCCAGTATTTCCAAGCTCACCGCTTTTCCCCAGGCACCAATATAGGCCATGCTCACGGGCTCTACAGGGTATCGAACAACGACCAACTTGTGATGCTTGCCTCTGAGCACCATTGAACGGGTGTAAGGGTCAACATTAAGGCCACTGAAGTCTCCTCTCAAAGTGGAAGGCACAAGAGCGTGTATTTCTAACATATCGCTCGTTATATAGTTGGTTTCGCCGAACTGTAAGAGACCATCCCCTTTCGCATTGATCGGTTCATCTTTTATATCATCCCAACGGCTGGCAGGCTTGCCATTATTGAGGTTGACACTTTGCAGGAGCGCTCTGGAGTAATAACTCTCAGATTTCTTCAGATTTCTTTGCATGATACCCAGTACATGGAAAGTTCCTTCATTATCCTGGTAAATATCCAGCCCGGTCATGGGTTTGGAGTGATCAACCCCCTTGCGGAAATCTTCCATTGGAAGGTAGGTTCGGTGTTCCCAGCCCGGTACTGTCACCAGCTCTTTCTTGTCAATATCGATGATAAACAGATGTCCATGCTGAGCGGCAAACAACCAGTTTTTCTTATAGCGCTGGTTAAATTCAGCACTATGCGCCAGATAAACAGGCGAGTTGGCATAGGATAAATTGAAGAAACCAAGATTTGGTGATGGAGAATCGATTGAGAAAGACTCCTCTCCTTCGCCCCCAACAAATACCAAACCGTTGGAACAACCAAAAGCAAACCGGTTATTTCCCAGAGGCTTATGGAATGAACTCAGACTGTGATGATGAGCCATGGTTTTTCCGGTTAGAGGGATATTGGTAAATTCATTCATAAGACAACCGGGAAGGTTACCATTAAAAACCGTTTTCCAGGCCTTGCTGCCTGGCCTGCTTTCGATAACAACTGCATTACCGTCACTATTGACAGCTCCAAGCTGAAATACCAGGGTTTCCTCAGCATGTGAATTCAGTGAGGATACCAGCGTGACAGACGACAACAACAGAGCTTTAAGTGTCCGGATCATACAAACCTCCTTATCAGGGTAATAATGTAAGTACCTAACCACAAATAAATGGCCTCTATGAGTTTTGACTCAGTAAATTGCCAAGGGTTCAATGAAACCGACAATTTTAGACGAGCGGGCTAAATAGGCCACACACTGCAAAAGTTAAGAAAGGCAGGTCAGGCTGATCGGGCACAGACCGTCGTTTTGCAGGACACCACCTTCTTGCCCAACAACCCGGTAGCCAGCAGTTCATGTTCATAGCTCATAGGGTGTGGGCGCCCCTGCCCTTTTCGGGGAGTCCTGTTAGAGTTCATCTCTTGGCTTAGGATCATTGGGATAAATAACGCCCGTTTCGTCCTCCACCCGATCGCTGAAGAAATGGATTTCGTCCATCACTCGGGCCGTGAAGGAATGGTAGTAGTTCAATCCGGTTAATCGATAGTTCAGCCCCTCCAGCTTGTCGGGCCGGGTGAATCTGGCAGAAGCTTTTTCCCAATTGCATTGCCTGGGCTCTATCCAGGCACCTTTTTTCCAGGCTTCTCCAGAGGTCAGACCGGTATCGCATTGATAGACGTACTGCCCAAAACCTTCGGAGTCTGCTTCTGCAGAAAAGATAATGCCTTTTTTCATACTGATCATATGGTGATGCGCATAGTGTTTCTTCTTATCTTCAGTGACCGTCAGTAGATCAGAATCATACTGAAAGTCATGGTTGACTCTGAATGTCTTGGAATAACCATCTTTAAGCAATGGAGGCTCTTTGCCATCCAGTTTTTTTGAGCTCACCAATTTTCCCCAAGCACCGATATAAGGCACGTTTACGGGTTCTTCAGGGTATCGAACAATAACCAGCTGATGATGCCTGCCCCTTAGCACCATTGCCCGGGTATAAGGGTCAACATTGAGGCCACTGAGGTCTCCTCTTAAAGAGGTATTCGTACCAGGGTGGTGTATCCCATTTTCTTCATCTGCTATAAACAGGGTTTCACCAAACTGTAACAGACCATCTCCTGCCCTGTTGATCGATTCATCGTCAATATCATCCCAATAGCTGTAAGGGATTCCATCTTCGAGCGTTACATGTTGCAGGAGTGCTCTGGAATAATAACGCTTTTTTTTCTTCAGATTTCTTTGCATGACACCCAACACATGGAAAGTCCCTTTTTTGTCCTGGTAGATATCCAGCCCGGTCATGGGCATAGAGTAATCAACACCCATGCGGAAATCCCACATAGAGAGGTAGTTTCCTTCTATCCAGTGCGGAAACCTAACCAGCTGCCTCTTGTCGATATCGATAATAAACAGGTGTCCATGCTGGGCGGCAAACAACCAGTTTTTCTTGTAGCGCTGATTAAATTCGGCACTGTAGGCGAGATAAACAGGCGAGTTGGCATAGGATAAATTGAAGTAACCAAGATTAGGAGATGGAGAATTTACCGAGAAAGGCTCCTCTCCTTCGCCCCCAACAAACACCAAACCGTTAGAACAACCAAAAGCAAACCGGTTGTTTCCCAGAGGCATGTGAAAAGAGCTCAGACTGTAACGATGAGCCATAGTTTTGCTGGTCAGGGGAATATTGGTAAATTCATTCATCAGACAACCGGGAAGATTGCCATTAAAAACCGTTTTCCAAGCCTTGCTATCGGGCCTGCTTTCGATAACAACTGCGTTACCGTCGCTGTTGACCGCTCCAAGCTGAAACACCAATGTTTCCTTAGCTTGTGAATTCGGTGAGCAAAGCAGCGTGACAGATGAAAACAACAGGGCTTTAAGAGTCCGAATCATAAAAACCTCGAAATCAGGGCGATGAATGAAGCCATAAGTGCTTGGCCTTTATGAAATTTGACTCAACAAATTGCCAAGGGCTCAATGAAACGGATAAGTTTAGACAAGCGGGCTGAATACGCCACGCATCAGGAAAGGCAGGTCAGGCGGTCACCCAGAGAATAACGGCATCTTCCTCACTGAGAGAAATCAGAGCATGTCCCATCTCGGCATCGTAATAGGTGCTATCACCCTCATTGAGTTCTACCGGTTGATAAAACTCTGTGTAGAGCATGATTTTGCCACTGAGAACCAGCAAAAATTCCTCACCCTCATGCCTTACCCAATCCTGATAATCCTCAAATGACCGGGCACAAACCGTCGTTTTGAAGGGCACCATCTTCTTGCCCGACAACTCAGTCGCCAGCAGCTCATGTTCGTAAGTGGTGGTGGGGTGTGGGCGCCCCTGCCCTTTTCGGGTAATGTCCCGGCGACCGCTGGCGGCCTTCTTTTCCGAAGGTTGGGTGAACAACTGGGGGATATCAATACCCAGACCCCTGACCAGTTTGGTCACAGCAGTAAAGGTGGGCGATATCTGCTCATTTTCTATTTTGGAGAGGGTTGATCGGGCCAGACCGGTTTTCTGGCTGGCTTCTTCCAGTGTCAGATTGAGGCTCAGACGGATTTCACGGACTCGCTGTCCCAGTTGCAACGGCTCAACAGCAGCCTCCCTGTTACTGCGGGAGATGATGACCGACTGTTTTTCCTGCTTCAGAAAGTGCGCCTGCTCTGATATTTCCTGTTCTGACATTTATAGTTATCTCTACTTCCAGACGTACTCGATACTATATAAGCTTCCCGTAAAAAGAAATAAGCTACCCGGAAATTAAATTCCCCTAAAATCTGTCAAAAAACATTCAGCGTTGTATTTACTCAATTAATTCATTAAGTTAGGCGTACCGTCAGGATAAGAAACCTTTGTACTGCAGGTCTCGTCCTGACCCTGATCATCTGTCTGAGCTGACACCCTGTGGTGTCCTATAACAAAGACCTGAAAATAATAACAGAACATCCAATAGCGTGGAGTGAAGTTTCATAATGGAAACACTGACCGAAATCATCGGTGCCATTAATGGCGTCGTTTGGGGACCCATGATGCTGGTCCTCATGCTGGGGATAGGACTATTCCTGATGCTGGGCCTGCGACTGATGCCCATCCTGAAGCTGGGCACCGGCTTTAAACTCCTCTGGCAAGGCCGCAGTGCCGGGTCCGGCGACTCCGGTGAAATCCCTCCTTTCCAGGCCCTGATGACCGCCCTTTCTGCCACCATCGGTACCGGTAACATTGCCGGTGTTGCAACGGCCGTCTTCATGGGGGGTCCCGGTGCGCTGTTCTGGATGTGGTGTACTGCTCTGGTGGGTATGGCCACCAAATTCTCGGAAGCTGTATTGGCCGTAAAATACCGTGAGGTCGACGAAAACGGCAAGCACTACGGTGGCCCTATGTACTACATCAAGAATGGTCTGGGTTCACGCTGGGCATGGCTGGGTACAGCCTTCGCTATTTTCGGTGCGATCGCCGGCTTCGGTATCGGCAACACCGTTCAGTCCAACTCGGTGGCTGACGTCCTGCAAAGTAACTTCAACCTGCCTCCCGTCGTGACCGGTTTTATTCTGATGTTCCTGGTAGGTGCTGTACTGATTGGCGGCATCCGTAGAATTGGCGCGGTGGCCAGTACTCTGGTTCCCCTGATGGCCATTGCCTACCTGGTCGCCGGTCTGGTTGTTCTGGCTATCAATGCTGAGCAAATTCCTGCCGCCCTGAGCCTGGTCTTCACCCACGCCTTTACACCTACTGCGGCTACCGGTGGTTTTGCTGGCGCTGCGGTATGGGCTGCTATCCGCTTTGGTGTCGCTCGTGGTGTGTTTTCTAACGAAGCCGGTCTGGGTTCTGCGCCTATCGCTCACGCGGCAGCAAAAACCAACGACCCCGTTCGTCAGGGCCTGATTGCCATGCTGGGTACTTTCCTGGACACACTCATCGTCTGCTCCATCACCGGCCTGGTCATCATTACTTCCGGTGCCTGGACCTCAGGTGCGACAGGGGCCGCGTTAACTTCTGCCGCATTTGCTGAGGCACTGCCGGGTGTCGGTAACTATGTGGTTGCCATTTCTCTGGCTATCTTCGCCTTTACAACCATTCTGGGCTGGAGCTTCTACGGCGAGCGTTGCATAGTATTCCTGATGGGCCCAAGAGCGGTAAAAGCCTATCGCTTCCTTTGGATTGTCGCCGTTCCAGTGGGCGCTACTGTGAGCCTGGATTTCATCTGGCTTGTAGCTGACACTATGAACGCTATGATGGCTATTCCCAACCTGATTGCCCTGGCGCTGCTAAGCCCCGTTGTATTCAAGCTGGTGCGTGAATACTTCGGCAAGCAATCTGAAGCATCAGAGGCAGTGACTGAGTAAACAGTGCCTCTAATCAGCTCCAACGAAGCTGCAAACAGATCGACCATCTGTTTGCAGCTTTCTTTCCCACCCTCTCATTCTTGAGTACTTCACGCCTTACCCAAACCCTGAAACATATTCAGAGGGCCATAAAAAAGCGCTACCCGACAGCCCTGTCACTGCTACTATTCCAGAACCTGTCGTTTCAGTTACCGGTCAGGAGTCTTTTTTATGACCAGTAAAGATATCAGGAACCATCGAATGTCTGACGAGGTTTATCAGGAGAACTTTTCCGATATCAAGCCTCCGTTATCGTGCTATCAGGCCAATATGGAAGCCAGTCGTTGCCTTTATTGTCACGATGCCCCCTGCATTTCTGCCTGCCCGACAGGTATCAATATTCCCTCGTTTATCCACCGAATCGCTGATCATAATGAAGACGGTGCCGCCCGGGTTATTCTGGAAGAAAACATTCTGGGGGGGAGCTGTGCCCGGGTCTGTCCAACAGAAGTCCTTTGTGAGCAGGCTTGCGTTCGAAACCACTCGCCAGAATGTAAACCGGTGATGATTGGTCGCTTGCAAAGGTATGCCATTGATCACCGGCAAAAAGCTTCTCACCCATTTATCCGCGCTCAGAAAACAGGCCAAAACGTCGCCGTTATTGGCGCGGGCCCTGCCGGTCTGGCCTGTGCACACAAACTAGCCAGACTGGGACATGACATCACCCTGTTCGAGGCTCATGACAAACCCGGCGGGCTCAATGAGTACGGCATAGCCGCTTACAAACTGGTAGAGGATTATGCCCAGGAGGAAATCCGATTCATTTTCGAAATCGGCGGCATAAACCTTGAGACAGGACGCAGAATCGACCTTGCGCAACAGCTTGCCGACCTGACCATTCAGTTTGATGCCGTCTTTCTTGGCATTGGACTGGGGTCTGCGAAAGCCATTGGATTGCCCTGTGAGCAATCCGGAGGTATCCAGGAAGCGCTTGGCACCATTGAAACCGTTCGTCAAACCAAAAACCTCGCCGAACTGCCCGTAGCTTCAAAGGTCGTTGTGATCGGCGGCGGTAATACAGCCATTGATGTGGCCAGCCAGATGCGCCGACTGGGAGCCGATGAAGTGACGATCGCTTATCGAAGAGGTCTTCAACAGATGTCAGCCACTCATCATGAACAATCATTCGCAAAAGAAAGCGGTGTTCGCATTATTCCCTGGCTGAAACCCAAAGGTTTTGAGACAAAAGCCGGGCAATTGCATGGTGTTCGTTTTGTGAAAACAACTCAGGACTCTGCTGGCCAGCTGCTTGAAACCGGCGAGCTGAGAGTAATTCCCGCTGACCGGGTTTACAAGGCCATTGGCCAGACAATAACAGCAGAGTGCTTTTCTTCTGGAAAGCTCGCCAGAAGTCAGAACGGAAAAATCAGAGTGGACGATCAATTCAGAACCTCTATCGGTAATGTCTGGGCAGGAGGCGACTGTGTTGATAACGGGGAAGATCTCACCGTCCATGCAGTCCAGCATGGCAAACTGGCTGCTGAAGCCATCAACCGGTTTCTGCAACCGCTCGAAGTATAGGCAGTAAAAGATGATGGCAGACCTTAGCACCGGTTTTCTCGGGATTCGGTCCCCCAATCCATTCTGGTTAGCCTCAGCACCGCCCACGGATAAGGCATACAACATTTACCGGGCATTTTCGGCAGGCTGGGGAGGTGCCGTATGGAAAACTCTGGGTGAAGACCCGGCGCCGACCAATGTTTGCTCAAGGTACTCTGCTCATCGGGATACTCACGGGCGGATTCTGGGCATCAATAACATTGAGCTGATTTCAGATCGCCCGTTACAAGTCAATCTGGATGAAATCAAACAGACCAAAAAAGACTGGCCCGATCGGGCTTTAATTGTCTCTCTGATGGTGCCCTGCGAAGAAGCGAGCTGGCAACGTATTCTCAATCAGGTTGAAGCAACCGGCTGTGACGGCGTCGAACTCAATTTTGGTTGCCCCCATGGCATGCCGGAGCTCGGTATGGGCGCGGCGGTAGGGCAAGTCCCCGAACTCATTACCAAAGTCACCGGATGGTGTAAACAACATACACGACTGCCGGTTATTGTTAAACTGACGCCTAATGTCACCGATATTGTCCAGACAGCCAGTGCCGCTCTTGCAGGTGGAGCAGATGCGGTGTCACTGATCAATACCATTAACTCCATTACCAGCATCAATCTCGATACCATGGTCGGCTACCCGGCCGTCGGCAATTATTACACCAGCGGTGGTTATAGCGGCGAGGCCGTCAAACCTGTTGCCCTGAATATGGTGGGACAACTGGCACGACACGATGAAACAGCCAAACTCACGATATCCGCCATGGGCGGAATCACGACCTGGCGGGATGCTGCAGAATATCTGTCACTGGGGGCAACAAGCCTGCAAGTCTGCACAGCGGTGATGCTGAATGGATTCAAGATCATTGATGAACTGGTTGACGGACTCTCAAGATGGATGGATCAGAAAGGTTATCAGGCGCTGTCTGAATTTCGTGGGGCTGCCGTTGCCAGCCTTACTGACTGGAACAGACTGGATCTGAGCTACAAAAGTGTTGCTCATATTGACCAGAGTCATTGTATCCGGTGTGGCCGTTGTTTTGCGGCCTGCGAAGATACTGAACATCAGGCCATAGCCTTGCAAACATCTGATGACGGAAAAGACCGAACCTTTGAAATCATTCCGGGGGAGTGCGTCGGTTGCAACCTTTGTCAGATCACCTGTCCCGTTGAGGGGTGCATCACGATGATCAGTCTTCCTGGCTCAAATCCAGAGCTGTAGGTCATTTGAGCCTGCTGGATTTATTGCGTTCCGGCATTGTGTACAATTCTCCATATATCCATAAACACCTCATCAGCGTCGCCTCCCAAAGCATCTTCATATTTTCCATATCTCTCTTCTGCTATTTTTATGGCTGGTTTGGGGTCTGCTCCGTGATCTAAAAGGCATCTGGCGATTTTATAAAACTCTCTCAAATCCTCATCATTTAATTCACAGTCTGAAATACGAAACATTACTAATCTTAAAGGCGTAATCGGTTGTATAAACCCGTTTGGATCGTCCTGATCTGTGGCCTGCCTGTAACTTGGATCAGCTCCTCTGTTCAAACAGTCTTCAACTCTTTCAAAATCATAATTACTTACCGCCTCCATTAATTCTTCGTCAACGGCTCTCTTCTGACTTGCTATTACTACCAAACCTGGATCCGAGGTCAGTAATACTGTGTCAGAACCGCTCGCTGCAACATGTGTAGTCGCGGATGCTACCGGAAACCCTGAATTGAATGTTGCTAAAGAATAATCATTTGATGAAATTGTTTCTGTGCTTCCAGCAGTGGTGCTTTCAGCATAACTGCCTGTACTCGATGGGGCCAACCTAACCGTAAAGGTAAACGGACTGTCATCTTCACTACTGCTATATGGCGCGCTTGAACTCGGCATGATCCTTGAGCTATCAAGCCCGGCACCTAAAAATAAAGCACCCGCCCATAACCGTCCAGCCATCGCTGGAGTTGGAGGCAGCGACGAATCGAAAACCTGAGTAAAGCCTGACTGTAAAGTTAAAGTGGACATCAAAGGCAATAGATAGGAAGCGGAGTGTTTCATAATGACGGAATTCCTCTCAACAGCTACAACCTCTGTAGCCAGAACGAAGCCAAACTTTCAATATTAATCAAAACTCAGGATTTTTCTATTTAACAACTCGTTCCCACGCTCTGAGGGTGTCGCAAAACTCCAACAGCTCGTTCCCATGCTCTGAGTTCGTCATTCCCGCGAAGGCGGGAATCCAGCGCCAACGGTGGATCTCTGCCTTCTCGGGGATGACAAGGCCAGGGGAGCACCGGGCAGTATGGTTCTGGTGGTGAGTCAGTGTGGATTCCCGCCTTCGCGGGAATGACGAGAATGAAATCGGGAATGACGGGGGTGAAGGCGGGAACCAGAGTTTTGCGACACCCTCGCTTTGCGTGGGAATGCATACCTCCCCTGATGTTGGAGTTTTGCGACAGCCTCAAAGGCGGGAATCATTCAGATTGAGTTAATAAGCTTGCAGTTGTAACTGCTGGCGAGTACCCACTCTCCCTATAACAAAGTTGTCAGATTTACTGTCAGAAACGGAACATTCCATGTATGGAGAGTGTCTAGGTTTTATGAGTCATAAATAAACAGAGACAGCAACAATGAATATATCTTCGACTCCGAGCACTTCCTCATTGAATCTTGTGTCGACAAAAGACGCTGAGGGCAGTAGTGATGAAACTGATAAGGCTGATGCAAAATGCAGTATTGTGGATCTGGATCATTGTTATGCCGAACTTTCGCAGGAGCTTACTGATACTCTGACGACCATAGAAAAAATGCCTGTTCTGGAAAGGGTGGCAACTTCTTACGTCAACCCACAGCCTCCTGCAAAGAAAATATCGATTTGCCCGCAGAATTATTCATTGACAGGCAAGAGCCTATCGAGTTGGAGCTCCATCACTACCTGCCAGCTTGATCAAGTTGTTCAGGTAGCTTGTGTCGTAGAAGTCGAAACAGCAACAGGGCCTTCTTCATCCGCAGCAGTCAGAAGCAAGAAGTCAAGGAATAAAAAAGCAAGATCACCTGAAACAAGAAGGCTTGAGAACAGGGAGTCTGCTCAAAGAGCCAGACAAAAGGCAAAAACTCGTATGGCATACCTGGAAGAAGAATTGCAAAACATTAAAATGGAGAATTTGTACCTGCAGGTTAAGAACACTGAAATGGCAGAGCACATTTCCGAAAGGAAAGCAGAAAATATGATTTTAAGAGGAGTATTGCCAGGGGAGAGATTTGTGCCAATTGCTGACAATTATAAATGGGATTCTAACAAAATGGGCGACCCGGAGGATGAAGACGAGTGTGCAGAGAAAATACCGCCAAAGAAGGAATTTGCATCTGCTCCTGAGTACTTCGAACTGGATGATCAAGCAATATTTGATAGCGATGATGATGCCAGCTAGACCATACGAAATATTCGATTCCTAATGGCTGGGTGCTTAGTCTCAACTACCAGATGCAATGACATTAAGTGGTGCAAGCGTGAATGAATGGGCTCATACAAGAGTGGACAAGACAGCAGCACTGTTACCATTACTTTCCCCGAAATCTTATAAATCATTGATTTTTATAAATTTTTACCCACCTCGTTTCCTATAGGAAACAAATGGGTTGATGTGAAACCTCCAGATTTGCTACTCTGCCAATTCTCTGAATGTATGTTGAATTTTTTTAGTCGTTTAATTCAGGGATCTTATCGTGGAAAAACAACGGCTTCTTTCAGACCAGAATCGTTAGTCCGATAAAAATCTAAAATACAAAAGGTTTTTATGAGATAAGAATACAGAGGGAGCAGATCATGGGACTGAGCATTTTCGACCTTTTTAAAATTGGCATCGGGCCTTCATCCTCACATACCGTGGGTCCCATGGTGGCTGCCAACCGTTTTCTGGATGAACTCCACACCAACCAGCACTTCGAGCAGACACACCGCATTAAGGCCGACCTCTATGGTTCTCTGGCCATGACCGGAGAAGGACACGCTACAGATGTTGCCGTCCTTCTGGGACTTCTGGGCGAACACCCTGATAGCGTGAGTCCCGACAAAGTGCCTGAATACGTCTCTGACATTAAGAACAACGATCGACTCAAGCTGGGTGGAATCAGGACTATAACCTTTCATTTCGATACTGATCTGCAATTTCATTTTGGAAACTCCCTGCCCAATCACCCCAATGGCATGTCACTTACGGCTCTCGATGCCGATGGGCAAGTCCTTTACAAGAACCGATATTACTCGGTAGGTGGCGGTTTTGTTCTCAACGAGCAGGAAGCCTCTTCCAATCTATCCACCAACCTTCAAGCTGCCCCCATTCCCTACCCTTTTGAAAAAGGTCAGGACCTACTGGACCACGGCAAAAACAGTGGTTTATCCATCGCCGAGCTGGTGCTTGAAAACGAAAAACATCTGGGTCGCAGTCAGGATATTTCCGGGGATCTGATGGCCATCTGGCAGGTGATGGATCAATGCATCCAGCGCGGTTGCCAGCAAACCGGGAAACTGCCCGGGGGACTGGATGTTGCCCGCCGCGCCAGTGACATACACAAACGCTTAATCAACAAGCCAAAAGAGCATTGGGATGACCTGCAAAGCATGGACTGGGTAAGTCTTTTTGCCCTGGCCGTGAATGAAGAAAATGCAGCAGGGGGCCGGGTCGTCACCGCACCGACTAATGGTGCTGCCGGTGTCATACCCGCCGTTCTGGCTTATTATGATCGCTTTGTTCCCGGCAGCTGCGAACAGGGCATTCAGGCTTTTCTGGCTACCGCAGCCGCCATTGGTATGCTGTACAAAAAAAATGCCTCCATTTCAGCCGCTGAAGTGGGCTGTCAGGGCGAGATCGGGGTAGCCTGCTCCATGGCAGCAGGGGCACTCTGCGCCGTTCTGGGCGGCACCAATGAACAGATAGAAAATGCGGCAGAAATTGGTATGGAACATAACCTGGGACTGACCTGTGACCCGGTTGGAGGTCTGGTTCAGGTGCCATGCATAGAGCGAAACACTATGGGTGCAGTCAAAGCCATTAATGCGGCACGACTCGCCCTACAGGGTACCGGCCAGCATCGGGTCTCACTGGACAGCGTGATAGAAACCATGCACCAGACTGGCCTGGACATGCAGGATAAGTACAAGGAAACCGCCACTGGCGGACTGGCAGTCAATGTTGTCGTGTGCTGAGACTCGTGACAGATGCCAATAAAAGCAAAAATAATCAGCACAAATACCCGGAATGCTCCGTATAACCCGGAGCATTCCCATGGGAGCATGGGCCGAGGTCCGTGGTTCAGGTATTTTCAGACCATCACAGGGCTGTCCCATCCACCGACGGCCGTCAGAGAAAGGTAGAAACATGGCTGTTGATAAACAGGCACTCAGCGCTCTGGAACAGAGCAACGCATTTACCGGTCGTCACATTGGCCCGGATCAGGCTCAGCAACAGGCAATGCTGTCCGAACTGAAACTGGAGTCACTGTCTGATCTGATTGAACAGACCGTTCCCAAAGCCATTCGCCCATCCACTACCCCAGGAGAGAACACCCTGGCGGTTGCAGCGGGCAAGACAGAAGTTCAGGCGCTGGCATACCTGCGTTCACTGGCTGACCAGAACAAGGTGAACAAATCCTACATTGGTATGGGCTACTACAACACCCATATTCCAAACGTCATCCTCAGAAACGTTCTGGAAAACCCCGGCTGGTACACTGCCTACACGCCTTATCAACCCGAAATCTCCCAGGGCCGTCTGGAAGCCTTGCTGAACTTCCAGCAAATGGTCATGGACCTGACCGGTATGGAAGTCGCCAACGCTTCCCTGCTGGACGAAGCCACCGCAGCTGCAGAAGCGATGGCACTTTGCCATAGATCCAGCCGCAGCAAGAACAGGGTGTTCTTTGTTGCAGACGACGTCCACCCGCAAACCATCGACGTCATCAAAACCCGTGCTGAGCACATGGGTATTCAGGTAGAAGTCGGCAACCCTGTTACCGATCTCGAAAAACACGACATCTTCGGTGTACAGCTGCAATACCCTGGCACTTACGGACAGATTACCGATGTCGCCAGCATCGTCGCCAAAGCCAAAGAACAAAAAGCCATGGTGTCTGTCGCCACCGACCTGATGGCTCTGATGCTGCTGAAGTCACCCGGTGAGCTGGGGGCTGACATTGCTTTGGGCAGCAGCCAGCGATTTGGTGTCCCTATGGGCTTTGGTGGTCCGCACGCCGCTTTCTTTGCTGCCAGTGAAAAACTGAAGCGCTCCATTCCCGGTCGTATTATTGGTGTTTCCATCGACCGCCGTGGTAACCAGGCTTAC
This sequence comes from Endozoicomonas sp. ALC020, assembly GCF_049275935.1. Lineage (NCBI taxonomy): Bacteria > Pseudomonadati > Pseudomonadota > Gammaproteobacteria > Oceanospirillales > Endozoicomonadaceae > Endozoicomonas > Endozoicomonas sp. ALC020. Next base: position 4,878,476 of record NZ_CP184830.1, on the reverse strand, counting down.
CGCATGGCGATGCAGACTCGTGAGCAGCACATCCGTCGTGAAAAAGCGACGTCCAACATCTGTACTGCCCAGGCTCTGCTGGCCAACATTTCTGCGTTCTATGCCGTTTATCACGGGCCACAAGGTCTGAAGACCATTGCTGAGCGCATCCACCGCCTGACCACTATTCTGCATAAAGGCCTGACCACTCTGGGCGTTCAGTGTAATAATACTTTCTTCGACACCCTGACCCTGAAAGTGGGCAGCCAGCAGGAAGCGATCTATAACCGCGCCCTCGAAGCTGACTGCAATCTGCGTCGCATCAGCTTCGATCAACTGGGCATCAGCATTGATGAGACCACAACAGCGGAAGACATCACGCAGCTGTTCAATATCATTCTGGGACAGGGTCAGGATCTGGATATTCAGACCATTGACAGCCAGTTTGCAGTGTCCGGCCTCAAAGACGAGCATCGTCGTACTGATGCCGTACTGACTCACCCGAATTTCAACAGCTATCATTCCGAAACCGATATGATGCGCTACCTGAAGCGTCTGGAGAACAAGGATTACTCCCTGACCCACGGCATGATTCCTCTGGGCTCCTGCACCATGAAACTGAATGCCGCTGCTGAAATGATTCCGGTGTCATGGCCTGAATTTGCCAACATCCACCCGTTTGCACCCAGAGATCAGGTCAAGGGTTATATGACCATGATCAACGAACTGGAAGCGGCACTGGAAGAAATCACCGGTTACGACAAAATCTCCATGCAGCCCAACTCAGGGGCCCAGGGAGAATATGCCGGTCTGCTGGCCATCCGTAACTATCAGGAAGCCAATAACCAGGTACACAGAAATATCTGCCTGATCCCCTCTTCTGCCCACGGCACCAACCCAGCTTCTGCCGCTATGGTCGGCATGAAAGTGGTCGTCGTTGACTGTGATGAGAATGGTAACGTCGATGTTGCCGATCTTCAGGCCAAAGCTGAACAACACAGTGAAAACCTGTCCTGCCTGATGGTGACCTACCCTTCCACCCACGGTGTTTATGAAGAAGAGATTCGCAACATCTGCGACATCGTTCATGAGCACGGGGGACAGGTCTACATGGACGGCGCCAACATGAACGCCCTGGTCGGCATTGCCAGGCCCGGCAAGTTCGGCTCCGACGTTTCGCATCTGAACCTGCATAAAACCTTCGCTATTCCTCACGGTGGCGGCGGTCCCGGCATGGGCCCCATCGGCGTCAGAAGTCATCTGGCGCCTTACCTGCCAAACCACTGCGTCAGCCCGATTGAAGGCGATAACGAAGGTATGGGTGCAGTATCAGCAGCGCCATTTGGCAGCGCCTCTATCCTGCCCATCAGTTATCTGTACATTGTCATGTTGGGACAGCAGGGTCTGCAACAATCCAGTGAAGTCGCCATTCTCAACGCCAACTACATGGCTGAGAAACTGGCTGCTCATTACGACGTTCTGTATCGTGGCCGCAACAACAAGGTGGCTCATGAGTGCATTATCGATATTCGTCCGATCAAAGAAGCCTGCGGTGTCACCGAAGAAGACATTGCCAAGCGCCTGATGGATTACGGTTTCCATGCACCGACCATGTCCTTCCCGGTTGCCGGCACTCTGATGATTGAGCCGACCGAATCCGAGTCCAAAGACGAGATCGATCGTTTCGTCAGCGCCATGATTGCCATCCGCAAAGAAGTTCACAAGGTACAGGAAGGCGAATGGCCTGCCGAAGATAACCCGCTGTGCAACGCTCCGCACACTATGGAAGATCTGGTAGACAGCGAATGGAGCCATCCGTACAGTCGTGAAGAAGCCGTCTTCCCGTTGAAAGGCTCTATCGATGGCAAATACTGGCCCACTGCCAACCGTATCGATAATGTCTACGGCGATCGCAACTTTATCTGCTCCTGCCCATCTATCGAAAGCTATCAAGAACAAGACTAAAGTCGTCTGAGAACCAGCATTGAAACGGGGAAGTCACTTCCCCGGCTTCTTCACAATTTCAGGGAGTATCCCTAATGACCGAACTTAAAAAAACACCACTGCATAGCCTGCACCAGGAGCTGGGCGCGAAAATGGTTCCTTTCGCAGGCTTCGATATGCCGGTTCAATATCCTCTGGGGGTTAAAGCCGAGCATCTGCACACCCGTGCAAAAGCGGGTTTGTTCGATGTCTCCCACATGGGGCAGGTTCGTCTGACAGGCAACAATCCGGCCAGGGCTCTGGAAGCTCTGGTACCTGTCGACATTATTGATCTGCCTGAGCGCAAGCAACGCTACGCCCTGTTCACCAATGAACAGGGGGGCATAATGGACGACCTGATGGTCACCAACGAAGGCAATGACAGCCTGTACATTGTTGTCAACGCCGCCTGTAAGGATCAGGACATTGCTCACATGAAGGCTCATCTGCCTGAGGATGTTAAGCTGGAGGTTCTGGATGACCGTGCTCTGGTCGCCATTCAGGGTCCTGAAGCAAAATCCGTTATGGCCCGCTTCGCGCCTGAAACAGAGAAGATGGTCTTCATGGACTCCATTCACATGACTATTGAAGGCGTTGACGTTTACATCAGTCGCTCGGGTTACACTGGTGAAGATGGTTTTGAAATCTCAATCCCGGAAGCGGACGCTGACAAATTCTGTCGTATGCTGCTGGATCAGCCGGAAGTCGAGTTCATTGGTCTGGGTGCTCGTGACTCCCTGCGTCTGGAAAGTGGACTCTGCCTCTATGGTCACGATCTGGATACAGAAACCACGCCTATCGAAAGCAGTCTGATCTGGGCCATCAGCAAAAACCGTCGTAAGGATGGTGAGCGTGCTGGCGGCTTCCCCGGCGCAGACAGGATCCTGAGCCAGATTGAAAACAAAGACCTCACCCGTAAACGTGTTGGTTTAATCGGCAGCAGTCGTGCTCCGGTTCGTGAAGGGACTGAGGTCGTCAATGCCGAAGGCGAGAAGATCGGTATGGTGACTTCGGGAACCTTTGGACCCACTGTCGGCGCTCCTGTCGCCATGGCTTATGTTGCCAATGAGTATGCCGCTCTGGAAACAGAAGTTTTCGCACAGGTACGTGGCAAGAAACTGCCTATGACTGTCAGTCGTATGCCGTTTATTGAACAGCGTTACTATCGCGGTTAACCCCCGCAAAAAAGCCCGGCTAACCGGGCTTTTTTTCCGTTCATTAAAAACTCGTTTCTGCTTTGCCCACTCAAATAACCATTGGTGCAAAAGCAAAACCAAAGGCAACACAAAGTGCAATACAGACTGTCCCCGGCATAAAGAATGGGTGGTTAAATACCAGTTTGCCGATACGGGTAGACCCGGTCTCGTCCATTTCTACGGCTGCCAGCAGTGTTGGATAAGTAGGCAGAACAAACAGAGCGGATACCGCTGCGAAAGAAGCGATAGCGGTCACAGGATCAACCAGAGCCAGAGCAGCAGGCATCAGGGCTCGAGTGGTGGCAGCCTGAGAGTAAAGTAGCATAGAGGCGAAGAACAGTGTAACCGCCAGCAGCCATGGGTAGCTGTTCAGTAAATTGCCTGCCAGAGCCTGGATAGAATCAATGTGCGCCCCCACAAACGTATTACCCAGCCAGGCAACACCCAGTACGCAGACGCAGGCACTCATACCGGACTTGAAGGTCTGGGCATTGAGGATATTGCCAGAATCAATCTTGCAGAAGATAGTGATCAGGCCAGCCGCAATCATCATAAATACCATGATGGCAGAGTCGCGGGGCAAAACAGGATTTTCAATCAGACCGACGTTACCGCTGATAGCCGTAGCGTAAAGCACCACAGCCAAAATACTGACAGCAAAAATACCGACAGACAGACCGGCGCCTTTCCTGCAGTCCTGACGGGCTTTGGTCTCACGCAAGGTAATCAGACCAGCTTTCAATCTTTCCTGATAGATAGAATCCTTGTCCAGATCCACACCCATGAAATTACAGATAACAGCGGTCAGCATAACCGCCGCATAGGTAGTAGGAATGCAGATGGCCAGCAGTTGCAGGTAATCAATGCCATAGGGCTCGAGGAAGCCACTGAACACGACCACTGCAGCAGAGACAGGTGACGCAGTAATGGCTATCTGGGAAGCAATCACAGCGATACTCAGTGGGCGAGATGGACGAACACCGTTTTCTTTAGCCACTTCAGCAATCACTGGCAGAGTAGAGTAAGAAGTATGACCTGTACCTGCCAGCAGAGTCATAACGTAAGTGACAGTCGGTGCAAGAAAAGTAATATACTTTGGCTTACTGCGAAGAAGCTTCTCGGCCAGCTCAACCAGATAATCCAGACCGCCAGCCACTTGCATGGCAGCCACTGCACCAATCACCGACATAATGATCAGGATAACATCTATAGGTATTGCCCCGGGTTCGAGCCCGAGGCCCAGAGTCAATACCAGCACCCCCATAGCACCGGCAAAACCAATCCCGATACTACCCAGCCGAGCCCCAAGAAAAATAGCCCCAAGTACAACCGCTAACTGAACCCAAAGCATGAAGAGGTCCCCTCTATCGTAATAATGCTTCAACCAGACAATGGCAATGTCACTGCCTGAAACAAACAAACTTAGCGTTAATATATTAACTAGTTTCCAACAGGGAAATAATAAGTTTATATGCTAACTATTTACGGATTACCGAAACATCTTTCTCTACTCTTCCCATGAATAAAACTCGACTTACTGTTAACTCCTTTTCCGTCGTGTCAGCATTTAGTCGTCAGATCCATAAAAAATAAATAGGAAGGAAAAATGCTTCAGTCGAAAAATAGCAGAGTCAGGAGCTCGAGAGGTCATGAAATTTATGGGTCAACTTCAGGCCACCGCCACAGTTTTTGAAGATAATGCCTGATAGAACTGACCATCGACATAATTTAGGGCGACAAGGTCATCAGCACTTACTCTGCCTTAACCTACAAGTCGATGTTATATGGCTCGCGCCGGTAATATGTTCTAGCCTTATGCCTTCGATTTTCATAATTCGAAGGTAAGTACATGAATTTGCTGAAACTTGTGTTCACATTTTTTATCTTATGTTACCCAATGCAGTTGTTGGCAAGAGACAGGGTGGAAAGATACACTGATCCAGCAGAAGTAGTTCCTGTAGGGCAGCTTCCCTGGATTGTACAGCTAAATAATATTTTTGATCCCTGTTGTATAACAAGGTGTACCGCATTTTTGATCACTCAAAGACATGTTTTAAGTGCGGCTCACTGTTTCCTTTCTGAAAAAAAAGCATTAGATTCATATGTAGATTTCAAAAACATGGATAGCAAAAAAAGAATTAAAGTTAAAAGATTCATTCTTCATCCGGATCTTGAAATGCCAAGAACAGATATTGCAATTATGGAACTTTCAGAAGATGTCATTCTTGACAATCATCCCCTTCTTGATTTTTCAATATATAATTGTTTAAATCTAGCCAGTTTTATAAGAAACCCTTTTGCAGCAGGCTACCAGGGAACCTCAGTACTTAAAAAAGTGAGCTTATCATGGCTAACACGGCGGATGTGCCAACATAAGGATCTTAGATATATCTTAAACTATCCAGGGGATGGAAAAGGTGGAGATTCAGGCTCACCGCTATTTTATAAGTTTAATAATACTGAATATCTAATTGGTATACATTCAACCGGGTCTACTTACAATGGAAGCCCGATAATCTATACGCCAATATTCACTAACGCTGATTTTATAACCAAAAGCATTTACCTTAATTCATCAGCTAATCGAACATACTTTTATGATGCATTGACATCAAATGATTCTGAGTGGACTGATTTAGTTACTTCAACTGATCCGGCTACTTCAACTACCTCGACTGCTTCAACTACTTCAACTACCTCGACTGCTTCAATTACTTCAACTACCTCGACTGCTTCAACTACTTCAACAACATCTATTACTTCTGCTAGTCGAATTTACACATTGATTATACCAATAGCTATTATTTTTTTTGCTGAGTGACGTGATTATCTCTTGAGATAGTCATGGGCAAAAAGTTTCTGAAGTTAACCGTCGGATATTGGTTCAATGATAAATCCAACAAAAAAACCGGTGAACTCTGAGAGTATCGCCGGTTTTTTGTATCGAGAACAACTGAGTGCTCACGAATAAACATCTGCATCAGACTGCTGGATTAACCACCGAAGTGATTAACCACCAAAGTCGTCCAGCATGATGTTTTCAGGTTCAACGCCCTGATCTTCAAGCATCTTGATTACCGCAGCATTCATCATGGGAGGTCCACACATATAGAACTCACAGTCTTCAGGTGCAGCGTGTTGCTTCAGGTAGTTGTCAAATAGCACCTGGTGAATAAAGCCGGTGTAACCTTCCCAATTGTCTTCTGGCTGAGGATCAGACAGAGCTAAATGCCAGGTGAAGTTAGGGTTATCTTTTGCCAGCTTGTCGAACTCGTCTACGTAGAATGCTTCACGCAGGGAGCGGGCACCGTACCAGAAAGAAATCTTGCGGGTAGATGACAGACGCTTCAGCTGGTCGAAGATATGAGAACGCATAGGCGCCATACCTGCACCACCGCCGACAAAGACCATTTCGTTGTTGGTGTCTTTCGCGAAGAATTCACCGAAGGGTCCGTAAACGGTCATCTTGTCACCTGGCTTCAGGTTAAAGACGTAAGAAGACATCTTGCCCGGCTCAAAGTCGGTACCCGGAGGCGGTGAAGCGATGCGGATATTGAATTTGAGGATACCTTTCTCTTCAGGGTAGTTAGCCATGGAGTAGGCACGGATGGTCTCTTCATCCACCTTGGAAACGTACTTCCACTGGTCAAACTTGTCCCAGTCGCCACGGTACTCATCCTGAATATCGAAGTTCTTGTACTCAACCGTGTGCGCAGGCGCTTCCAGCTGCACATAACCACCGGCGCGGAAGTTAACGTCTTCTCCCTCTGGCAGTTTCAGAACCAGCTCTTTGATGAAGGTGGCAACGTTCTCGTTGGAAACAACTTCACACTCCCACTTCTTAACACCGAAGAGCTCTTCTTCAACTTCGATTTCCATGTCCTGCTTGACGTTCACCTGACAGGACAGGCGCCAGCCTTCCTTCTCTTCACGCTTGGTGAAGTGAGAACGTTCGGTGGGCAACATCTCGCCGCCACCATCCAGTACTTTACACTTGCACTGTGCACAGGTACCACCACCACCACAGGCAGATGGCAAGAAGACGCCCGCACCTGACAGAGTCGTCAGAAGCTTGCCACCGGCCACCGTGGTGACGGCCTTATCGGGGTCTTCGTTGATGTTGATGGTTACATCACCGGTGCTGACCAGCCGCGAGCGAGCTGCCAGAATGACCGCTACGAGCGTCAGCACGATAACGGTAAACATGACTACGCCCAATACGATAGTAGAATCCATATTTACACGACCTCCTTAGAGCTGTACGCCAGAGAATGACAGGAAGCCCAGTGACATCAGACCAACAGTTATGAAGGTGATGCCCAGGCCACGCAGGCCCGAAGGCACGTCACTGTACTTCAGCTTTTCACGGATACCGGCCAGGGCGGCGATTGCCAGAGCCCAGCCAACACCAGCTCCCAGCCCATATACCGCAGACTCGCCAAGATTATAGTCACGCTCAACCATGAACAGGGAAGCTCCCATGATAGCGCAGTTCACGGTAATCAGCGGCAGGAATACACCCAGCGCGTTATAAAGTGACGGTACAAACTTGTCCAGGAACATTTCCAGAATCTGGACCAGAGCCGCGATAACACCGATGTAGGTGATCAGACCCAGGAAGCTCAGATCGATACCGGGTGCCAGCGCCCCATCTTTCAGGATATTCTGATAAATCAGATTGTTAATGGGTACAGTAATGGTCAATACGGCCACTACAGCAACTCCCAGACCCAGAGCTGTTTTCACCTGCTTGGACACCGCCAGGAAGGTACACATACCCAGGAAGAAAGCCAATGCCATGTTTTCAACGAACACTGCTTTCACAAAAAGTGAGATGAAATGTTCCATGGCTTAGTGGGCCTCGCTGAACTTGGTGTTAGGAGCCATTTTGAACTCGTTGTCTTCAACCTGATCCGGCTTGCGACTGCGAATCACCCAGATCAGCAGACCGATCAGGAAGAACGCGCTTGGAGCCAGCAGCATCAGGCCGTTAGGCTGGTACCAGCCACCGTTGTTAACAGTCTTGAGGATTTCAACACCGAACAGGTTGCCGGCACCGAACAATTCACGGAAGAATGCCACAATCAGCAACACCGCACCGTAACCCAGACCGTTACCAATACCGTCCAGAAACGACAGCCTGGGACCGTTCTTCATAGCGAAGGCCTCAGCACGCCCCATCACGATACAGTTGGTAATGATCAGACCAACAAACACAGACAGCTGCTTGGAGATGTCGTAAGCGTAAGCTTTCAGAATCTGATCTACCACGATTACCAGGGAAGCAATTACGGTCATCTGACAGATGATACGAATGCTGTTGGGAATGTGGTTACGAATCAGAGATACCGCCAGGTTGGAACAGGCGGTAACACCGATTACCGCCATGGCCATTACCAGGCTGACCTGCATGCTGGTGGTCACCGCCAGTGCCGAGCAGATACCGAGGATCTGCAGGGTTATGGGGTTGTTGTTAACGACCGGTTCCAGCAGGATATCCTTAGTCTTCTCAGACATTATGCATCCCCCGCTTTCAAATTAGTAAGGAACGGTTTGAAGCCATCTTTACCCATCCAGAAATGAATCAGATTGGTTACACCGTTACTGGTCAGAGTGGCGCCGGAAAGACCGTCGACCTTGTAAGGAGACCTGGGATCCGCACCGCCTTTTACCAGGCCTGCTTCCACTACACCTTTATTGTCGTAGATCTTCTTGCCAGGCCATTTGTCCTTCCAAAGTGGGTTGTCTACTTCGCCACCCAGTCCCGGAGTTTCCTTCTGGTCGTAGAAACCGAATCCCTTAACGGTGTTCAGGTCGCTATCCAGAGCCATAAAGCCATACATGGTAGACCAGAGTCCGTAGCCGTGTACGGGCAGAATGATGGTTTCCAGCTTGCCATTTTTCTCAACGATATAGACCTTGGCAATGTCAGCCTGACGCTTGATGCTGGCAATATCTTCAGCACCACTCAGGGCACGGGACTCATCAGGAATCTTGGCTGCAACACGCTGGTCGTAGTTATCAGCGGTTTGACCTTCAGGTGTTTCCTCAACGAACTTGCCTGTTTTGAGGTCAACCAGTCGCGGCTGAACCTGTTTGTAAAGTTCGGCCACTTCGCTGTTGCTCAGCGCCTTGGCATCTTTGGTGAGACCAGAAATACTCAGAATGTTGCGCTGCACGTCGAGCTCAACATTCTGGGTCTGCTGCGGCTTCAGGAAAACAGCTGCAGCAGATACCACAACGGAGCACACCAGAGAGAGCAGAATCGTTACAAATAACGTCTTCTTGATACTATCGTTACCCATCAGGCACGAGCCTCCCTACGCTTGATGTTGGCTTCAACCACGAAGTGGTCAATCAGCGGCGCAAACAGGTTGGCGAACAGAATGGCCAACATCATACCCTCTGGGTAAGCCGGATTAACGGTACGGATCAGGATGACCATGATGCCAATCAGAATACCGTAATACCAGCGACCGGTATTGGTCATGGAAGCGGATACAGGATCGGTTGTCATAAAGATCAGACCGAAAGCAAAACCACCCATAACCAAGTGCCAGTACCATGGAGTACTGAACATCATGTTGGTTTCGGAACCAATCATGTTAAACAGGGTTGCCGTTGCAATCATACCCAGCATGGTACCGGCGACGATTCTCCAGGAAGCAATACGTGTCGCCAGCAACACAGCACCACCAATGAAAATTGCCAGAGTAGAGGTCTCACCGACAGAACCCTGGATGGTACCCAGGAAAGCGTCAAACCAGGTAATGCCATTGGAGACTACCTGATCTATACCTCCCTGCTGCGCCAGACTCAGGGCAGTCGCACCAGAGAAACCGTCTACAGCAGTCCAGACCAGGTCACCGGAAATCTGTGCAGGGTAAGCGAAGAACAGGAACGCACGCCCCGTCAGCGCCGGGTTAAGGAAGTTCTTGCCGGTACCACCAAACACTTCCTTACCGATTACAACACCGAAGGAAATACCCAGGGCTACCTGCCAAAGCGGAATACTGGGGGGAACAATCAGGGCGAACAGGACAGAAGTGACAAAGAAACCTTCGTTGACTTCGTGACCACGAACGATAGCGAACAGTACTTCCCAGAAACCGCCGACCAGGAATGTCACGGCATAAATAGGCAGGAAATAAACAGCACCATAGATGAAGTTATCCCACAGACTTGCCGGATCATGACCCGCCAGCAGGCTGATCAGGGCACCGTGCCAGTCAGCAGGAGCAGCCAGACCACCAGCAATAGCCGTGTTGGCCTGGAAGCCAACATTCCACATACCAAAGAACATGGCCGGGAAGGTGCAGAGCCAAACCATGCCCATCATACGCTTCAGGTCGATCGCATCGCGAACGTGAGCGGTGTTATGGGTCTTGTTAGGAGCTGTATAGAGCAGAGTGTCTACTGCCTCATACAGTGCGTACCACTTCTCGTGCTTGCCACCTTTGACAAAGTGGGGCTCGAGGGAGTTAAGGAGTTTTCTCAAAGCCATTTCTCAGCCCTCCAGCTCGATACGGGTCAGGTTGTCGCGCAGGATGGGACCGTATTCATACTTGCCGGCACATACGTATGTACACAGTGCCAGATCGTCTTCTTCCAGTTCCAGGGCGCCCAGTTTCTGGGCCATTTCCGTATCGCCAACCACAATCGCACGCAGCAATTGTGTCGCCAGGATATCCAGAGGCATGACTTTTTCATACTGTCCCACTGGTACCATGGCACGTTCACTGCCGTTGGTGGTGGTTGTAAAGTTGAACAGCTTGCTTCTGCTCAAGCCGGAAGTCAGAACATTCAGCACAGAGTAACGGTTCACAGTAGGGTTTATCCACCCCATGAACAAACGCTCATTGCCTTCTTCCAGAACAGAAACCTGTGTGTGATAACGACCCAGGAATGCAAAGGAGCCTTTAGCAGTACGGCCACCAAATACAGAACCAGAGATAATACGGTTATCACCCTCTTTCAGTTCACCTGCAGCCAGCTCATCAGTGCTGGCACCCAGTCGGGTCCGCATCAGACGAGGCTTCTCAACCTGAGGACCTGCCAGAGCTACAACACGATCAGTAAAGAGTTTACCAGTGGTGAACAGTTTGCCAACGGCAATAACGTCCTGGTAGTTAATCTGCCAAACGGTCTTTTCAGCACTCACCGGATCCAGAAAGTGAATATGGGTACTGGGCTGTCCAGCCGGATGAGGCCCATCAAACTCTTCTGCAGTCGCAATACCGGCCGGAATACGAGCACCGGGTGCTTTACACAGGAAGATTTTGCCACCGCTGAGTTTGCCGAGGATATTGATGCCCTGTTCAAACGCTTCAGCATGCTCACTGATGATGACTTCCGGGTTAGCTGAGAGAGGATTGGTATCGATGGCAGTAACAAAAATGGAAACCGGGCGAGAACCCAAGGCTGGCACTTTACTGAAGGGTCGGGTGCGAAGGGCAGTCCACAATCCGGATTCATTCAGTTGTGCTTCTACCTGATCAGCAGTCAGGGCTGACAGTGCTTCTGGCTTGTGCTCAGTAAACGAGACTTCATCGTCACCATCGACATCAATAACAACGGATTGTAGTACCCGCTTTTCACCACGATTAATCGCAGCAACTACACCGCCGGCAGGCGCAGTGTAGCGCACACCCGGTGTTTTCTTATCGGTAAAGAGCTCTTGCCCTTTTTTAACTCGATCTCCGACAGCGACGGCCATTGTAGGTTTCATACCTACATAATCAAAGCCAATCACGGCGACAGAGCGAACTGCTCGGCCATCGGATATGCTTTGATCAGGCGCCCCTGTAATCGGAAGATCCAGCCCCTGTTTGATTTTGATCATACCTTTCGCCTAATCAATCAATTTTCAGGTCCGGAATAAACCCGCCTCTCCAGTGATAACCGACAACTGACCAGAACAACCCCGAATACACAGCTTTTCTCCAACCGGAAAGTCAGAATTCAAGCTATGATCTCTACTTCAATCAGATACACAGAAGGGTGTCAGTCAGACCTGAGTCCGTCCTGCAGGCTCCCTGAAGAACGCACCCAGGTAGAATGAACCCTGTTTGGCAGTATTCTGATCCAAGCAAAATGACGGTTAACATCCCCAAGCCTCATGCTGTCGAAGAGCGTGTCGGCCTCATGCTTGAAAGCATAAGTCCGAAAGGCTTCTGTCTGAGACTCAAGTAAAATCGCACATCAATTCATCGTTATGTGGCCGCAGCGGCTCACCATTGAAAAAAATGGTTGCGCAATTATAAAGACAGTCTTCTGGATATGCCATAGGCGAATGATCGTGGAATCCCTTAATGTAGAAAGAAGTCACCATTATCTTGATAGTGGAGATCGACTCAGTGAATATCCACTCATTGATCGTTACCGACAATCTGGAGAGTCGGCTAATTGATTGGATGCCTGCATTTACAACCAACCCTCTCTTCAGTCAGAAGCCGCTTTGGGGAACAACCGGAAAAAATTTTCAGAAGTGACCTCAGCCAGCTTTTCTGGTGAGATACCTTTTAACTCTGCCACACATTTTGCAACATCAGGCAGATAACGAGGCTCATTGGGCTTGCCTCGATGAGGAACGGGTGCCAGGTAAGGGGAGTCGGTTTCAATCAGCAGCCGATCCAGAGGCACCTTCTTGACGACCTCTCTTAATTCAGTCGCATTCCTGAAGGTTACGATGCCGGAAATAGAGATGAAGTAGTTCAGCTCCATTGCCTCTTTCGCCATCTCCCAGCTCTCTGTAAAGCAGTGCAGCACTCCTGCTTTTTCCAGATCGCCATGCTGGCGTATCAACTTAAGGGTATCCTCTCTTGCGTCTCTGGTATGGACAATCATTGGAAGTTGTGACCGCTGAGCTGCCTGCAAATGAATTCTGAACCGTTCCTGCTGCTTTTCTTTATTGTCAGCCGAGTAATAATAATCAAGACCACTCTCACCCAGTGCAATCACTTTTGGGTGTGCCGCATAATGCAACAGGGTTTGCAGATCCGGCTCGGCGGCCTCTTTTTCGAGAGGGTGTATTCCAACCGAGGCATACACATCCTGATATTTGTCAGCCAGACCAACCACAGCATCTGCATGCTCAAGATCAATCCCCACGCAAAGTATTCTTTCAACCCCCGCCTGCCTTGCCGCATTGAGTGCTGCTTCCAGATCACCGTCGTAGCTGTCGAGCTTGAGACGGTCGAGATGGCAATGTGAATCAATCAACATATTCAGTCGTAAAAAATCCAATACTGTTCAGATAATGAATGAAGTCAAAACCTCAGGCAACGAGACTGCCTCAGGCCAGAGCTTTACATGGTACTGGTTTCGCGATCGGACTTGAGCGCCCCCGCCAAATACATTTCTATTTTAGTTCTGACCGTGTCTGTTGCGTCAGTAAACTGAACACCTATCCCGGCCATTCGGGCAGAGCCCTGGGGTGTGATCCAGACCACTTTGCCGGGAACAGGTAATTTATCCGCTTCATCCATCAGAGTCAGACGAATAAAAACCTCATCTCCCAGTGAGTAACGCTTTGAAGTCGGAATAAATAACCCACCACCCGTTATAAAAGGCATATAGGATGAATAGAGAGAAGAGGAGTCTTTGATCGTCAATGACAAAATGCCTGACATACCACCCTTTGCACGGTTCATCATTCTTCTCCTGTTATTGTGATTCTTCTTTTTCCCATAGCCCAGACTGAATTTGAGCTTATCTTTCAGTCAGTGTAACCCGTCCATCGATGAGTTGACAGAGACTATTTTCTCAAGAAAAACTCCGATTTGTGCGCACAAAAAGATCTGGTCGACACTTCCTGTCGCACCGTCAGTGATGACTTGGGAGCTTTCAGGAGCATTGCCGATGCAGGACATCAACACTGCCATCGTGAGGGTGATGGTGATGAGTCAATAATGACCCTCTGTCTGATAGTCTATCCTGCTATCTGGCATCGAATTCGTTATGGACTGAACGCATTCATCTCTGAACAACTGTTTGGACGGAAAAGCACCTGGCTGGCATTGCGGAAAGTTCTTTGACTGTAATTTTCATGTTCGGTGATTGAAGCCTGAACGGGATAGTGTATGACGGATACCAGAGTGATATGAAAAAAACATATTACGCACTCGCTGTTTGCAAATTTCTTTCGTCCTGTTTTATGGTGCAACTGGCAACGATTCAGCTGGCAGTGGCCGTCAATAGCATCTCCGGGCAGATGTCATTAAGTTCGCTTTTGCCTCTTATGGCCACTGTTTACCGGACTATTCCCGAAACAAAACACCATTTGCCTGACCTGAATACGCCACCACAGCCTGCTCAGCATGTCGGAAGCAGCTCATGTCCTTTTGATAAAAAGCTTTCTGTCATTTCTCCACAATACGCTCAGATAAAATTACCAGTCACTCTGGCTGCAGGCAGCGGTTTTGATAGCTCTGATAACAATGACCTTGACGCAGTCGAAAACCCGTTAACCTGTCTCCTTCGTAGCCCCTTGCCTCTGTCAATCCGTTATGTTGAATCCGGTATTCCGGTTTTATTTCAGGATGAAATCTGGCTAAGGCTTGATCAGGAAGAATCGCTGATTCTTGCACCTTCTGAGTTTGCTGCTGCGGCGAGAGTCAGCGATATTGCCGGGGAAAACTGGCCGCAATTCATTGCGGCTGAATCTGTTCAGAGTGACACCGGCAGTGTCAGATCTGTCTTCAGATGGGCTAATAAACTGACACTGGACTCATTATTCGATGACCCGCTATTAAGATTTCTCGCATTCACTCACGGCACCGCTTTTTATATTCAGGACAGTAATGGGCAACCGTCATACATCATCCAGGACAACGGCAAGCTGATATTTATTAGCAGGATTGAGGCCTGCTTGCGGTTCAGTCAGTTCAGCCAGAACTTTCTTGAGTCATTGTATCCGGAGATTTTCGGCCCATCGCTGCCAGCGGGTGGTGGTTGGCATGAATGGAACCGCTGCATTCGCAAGAAGCCTTTCCATCCTGATCATTCAGAACGCCCCTCGGAACCCGACACAGCCTCTAACGAAAGGGATGGCAGGCAAATACGGATCAACCCACAGAAAAATACGGCTGCTGGTGGTGGTCTGTCCTCTGGAGACGGTCGTATGTTCTCCGGAGACGGTCGTCTGTTACAAGTGGAGTACGCTGGAGAGGCTGTCGGTCTTGGTCTCTGCGTGGTCGGAGTAAAGTCTGCCGATACCGTCGTCCTGGCTGTGAGAAAGAAGTCGTTGCAGCTGCTGGAGAGCCACACTATCGGTAAAATCGTCAGGCTTGATGAGCACGCTCACCTGGCCTTCGCTGGTCTGTCTGCTGACGCCCGTATTCTGATCCGGAAGGCTCAGCTGGAGTGCCAGAGCTACCGTTTGTCCTACGAGGACGCTATGGATATCAACTGCATAGCCCGTCATATTGCTGAAATCCAGCAGAAAGCTACTCACTCTGCAGGTTGTCGCCCTTTCGGTGTTGCCTGTGTCATTGGTGGCTTCAACATGGATGGTACCCCTCAGCTCTGGCAGACTGAGCCCGCCGGTGTCTGCGCCAGCTGGAAGGCCTGCTCTGTCGGACAGAAGAGTAAGGCTGTGTTGGAGCTTTTGGAGAAAGAATACAGGGATGACATGAGCCGCGATGAAACGATTAAATTCGCCCTGAAGGGCCTGCTGGAGGTTGCCGACTCTGGTGCTCGCAACGTTGAGCTGTTAGTCCTTGAACGTGATCACTCCTCCAGGTGGTTGGATGACACCGAGCTTGAGCAGCTGGTGACTACTCTGAACAAGGAGCGTGAAGAGGAGGCCGCCAAGAAGAAGCGCCCCCGTGATGAGCAAAAATCAGCAGCGAACTGATTACCCGGATGCGACGATGCGTTTTTATTTTCCTGCCGCCACTTTTTGCGAGGACGTAAGGTTAAGAGGGCGTTTGTAGGGCTCTAATCCTGAACTTGCAGTCTGTCTGATGAAAAACTGACATTGTTCATTCGACATCATTTACAACACCCACTCAAGACAGCGACAGAAGACACCTTCCATTAACATCTGCGGGTTAAGATTCCCCCCTTCGAGTAGTGACTGTCTTTGCGACATCAACCACTCCCTCTCCTGCAGAAGTGCTTTGGCATCGCTTTTTCGAGCCAGATACTCGAGCATTTTCAACTGGTCGCGATTTCGAAGGTCTGAAGGGTCGCCGTTTAAACCCAGCTTAACGGCATCATCGAGCCAACCAATGATCCAGCTGATCGTAAGAGTCAAATCTGCTGACTGCCAGTTTTTTGCCAATTCAACAGGGGTTAGCTTTCCCTTGAAAAGTCCTTTTATGCCATCAGCCAGGGCTTCTCTTTTTTCAAGGAGTCCCTGATCGGCAAATCGTTTGGCCTCCAAAGGCGAGTTAGCGGTGAGATCCAACAATTGCGATACCAGACTTGAGTCTTCCAGCTGCAAAGCTAACCATTGCTCCGCTTCTGATCTTTTGGGAGTCGCAAAGTTTAATTGCTGGCAACGACTGCGTATGGTGGGCAACATATCGCCGGAGCGAGCACTGACCAGCAGGAAAATGGTATCTTCTCCCGGCTCTTCGAGACACTTGAGCAGCGCGTTGGCCGCATTGACATTCATCGCCTCTGCCGGACTCAGGATAATCACCCTGCGCCCCCCCTGCTGAGCTGTTTTATGGGCAAACTCGTTCAATTTTCGAATACTGTCAATCCGGATAGGTCGACCGGGATCATCAGGCTCCAGCACTGTAAAATCAGGATGCGTGCCGGCCTTCAGTAGCTCACACTCCTTGCAGTGACCACAAGCCCCTGTCGCCTGAGGATTCATACACAACAGATAAGCCGCTAATGCTTTGGCAAACTGGAGTTTTCCGGTACCTGGCAGACCTCTTAACAAATAGGCATGGGCCAGGTTGTCCGACTGCTGACAGTGAACCATCTGCTCCCACTGAGCGTTTTGCCAGGGAAAAATACTCCAGTCTTTCATTATCGACCTCCCAGTCTTCTCTCAAGCACTTCCAGCAACTGTTGTTGAACACTTTCAAGAGACTGTCCGGCAGCAATCACTTCAAACCGCCCCGGAGACTGCTTTGCCCTTTCCAGATAGGCATTACGAACCCGAATAAAAAAGTCCATTTTTTCTTGCTCAATCCGATCCAGCCTACCGCCTCGTCCTTTGGCTCTGGCCATACCGGTTTCAGGATCAACATCCAGCAGAATGGTCATGTCCGGACGCAGGGAGCCCTGCACCAGGTTCTCCAACATCTCAACCGGTTGGGTATTCAGACCACGACCGCTCCCCTGATAGGCATAGGTGGCATCGGTAAAGCGATCACAGAGTACGATTTTTCCCGCTTCCAGCCCGGGCAAAATATTATGAAACATATTTTGCGAGCGAGCGGCAAACATCATCAGCAATTCAGTCATATCAGACAAGGGTTCGCCATGATGCCCCAGCAACAGCGAGCGAAGCTCTTCAGCTACCAGGGTACCGCCCGGCTCACGGGTTTCAGTAAATGCCAGCTGATGCTCAGTCATCCAGCTCTTGATAAAATCAACCGCCGTCGTTTTACCCGCACCTTCGCCACCTTCAATCGTCAGGAAAAAACCGGAGGGAGCATTAGCCATTATTGAGTCTCCACAGTCGATCGGTAATCCTCTCGACGCTGTTCGATCTGATACTTTCTGACAGCACGATTATGCTCTGCCAGAGTTTTCGAAAAATAGTGAGTACCGTCACCCTTGGCGACAAAATAGAGTGTTTTGCCATCTTTCGGATGCAAAGCAGCATGAATCGCTTCCCGACCGGCCATGGCAATAGGCGACGGAGGTAATCCTTTTATCAAATAAGTGTTGTATGGAGTGGCTCTGCGAAGCATTTGACGACTAATGTTTCCTTTATAGCTATCACCCAGGCCATAAATCACGGTGGGATCAGTTTGCAGCCTCATACCTTTTTGCAAACGCCTGACAAAAACACCTGCTATTTCACCTCGCTCATAAACGACACCCGTCTCTTTTTCCACCAAAGAAGCCATAATCAGTGCCTCGTAAGGATTTTTGTAAGGGAGTCCTTCGGCACGTTTTCCCCATTCTTCGCCGAGTACTGAATCCATCCGGTTATATGCTCGCCTGAGTATGGATTCAACAGAAGCACCGGACTGGAAGAAATAAGTATCAGGGAAAAACAGACCTTCCGGGTTCAATTCTATTGCCAGACTTTTGTAAAGTGATTGCAACGCCTTGTCGTCCATAGGTGAGGATAGTTTTTCGTGTTGATTCAAGGCAGTCACGACCTCTTCCAGCGTATGACCTTCAACCAGTGTCACGTTGTAGTAGCGCACCTGGCCAGAAGTAAAAATCTTCAGCAACTCCCTGTGACTAATGCCAGCCGGAATCAGATAATCCCCGGCGTGAATCCCGGCGGCAGCCTTCTCTATTCGAGCCAGCAGTACAAAGATTTTCGGGTGTTGAAGCCAGCCCAACTCAGCCAGACTGTCTGCTACAGCAGTCATGGACTCGCCCTGAGAAATAGTAAACTCCAGGTTATCATTACCGTCGGGCGCCATCACAGGTTGATCACCGTACCAACCCAACGCCTCCCAAAACACGACGGCTGTCAGCAACCCTGCAAGACAGAGACCTACCACAACAAACAACAACTTCTTAAGCATTCAAAACTTCCTGAACCTTGTCTCTGAATGTCCGGGTCACACTGCCTACTGACCAGTGTAAATGTCCGCAGGCGATCACCGGCCAGACTCCATTAACGCTGTTACAAACGAATACTTCATCGGCCTTTGCAAGATCTTGCAGGCGATAATCCCCCACCTCTGCTTGAAAACCCCATTGACAGGCCTGCTCCAGAATCAGATCCCTGCAAACCCCTTTGACACCTGATTTGTCGAGAGCGGGCGTCCTCAAGGTTTTACCCGATACCAGGAATAAATTGCTCATGGTTCCTTCTATAAGCCTGTCGTCCATACCCAGCAATAAACCTTCCAGGCATTCGGTACCCTGCC
This sequence comes from Endozoicomonas sp. ALC020, assembly GCF_049275935.1. Taxonomy (NCBI): domain Bacteria; kingdom Pseudomonadati; phylum Pseudomonadota; class Gammaproteobacteria; order Oceanospirillales; family Endozoicomonadaceae; genus Endozoicomonas; species Endozoicomonas sp. ALC020. The sequence continues at coordinate 4,859,296 of NZ_CP184830.1, read as the reverse complement.
ATTCAGAGCGAGCCATGACGTTCTCAAGACGATTAAGGTGTTTAATTCCTGCAAAGACATTATCACCGAGCCTGATTTTACATTGATGCAATCTGACACCTGTGATGGCGGGGTCGTCAGGATAGACCGGAAATGGATGAAAGGAGAGAATCCGACTGGGACGGTCACAACCCTCCGGGTTGTACCCACGACCACCAGAACCACGGGTCACTATCGCTTTGAGCACTCCTTCCTTCAGATTCTGCTTTTGCAGAAAGTCTCTGACTTCATTTTTAAACGCTTCCAGATCAAAAGGAATACCCAGCACAGCAATACCGTAACAGAGCCTTTTACAATGAAGATCAAAAAGAGTGGGGACCCCGGCCTGAACCCGGATGGTCTCAAAAAGACCATCTCCATAAGCCAGACCTCTGTCGCTGACCAATACTTCAGAAGCTGGCTCTCCATTGACCCAGCTGACAGGATGATGATTATCCAAAGTTTTTAACCCAGTTTCGAGAAAGCCAGAGTCACATTAGTACCCCCGAACCCAAAGGAGTTGGTGAGCACATGCTCCATCTCAATGGATCTGGCTTTTCCGGGCACGTAATCCAGATCACAACCTTCACCCGGATTTTCCAGATTAATCGTGGGAGGTGCCATATTATCCTGCAGCGATTTCACTGCAAACACGGCCTCCAACGAACCGGCCGCCCCCAGCAAATGACCGGTCATGGATTTGGTGGAGCTGACGGCAACCTGCCTGGCAGCCTGACCAAAAACAGTGTGCACTGCCCTGGTTTCAGCGATATCACCGGCAGGCGTGGAGGTACCATGGGCATTAATATAGGCCACCTGTTCTGCCTTGAGGCCGGCATCATCCAATGCTGATTGCATGGCCCTGGCGGCTCCACGACCATCTTCAGGTGGTGATGTCATGTGGTAAGCATCACCACTCATTCCTACGCCACTGAGCTCAGCATAAATAGTGGCTCCACGTCGTACAGCATGTTCGTATTCTTCCAACACCACAACACCAGCACCATCACCCAGCACAAAGCCATCGCGATCCTTATCCCATGGGCGGCTGGCCGCTTCAGGCTGGTCATTCCTGGTAGACAGGGCTCTGGCCGCCGCAAAACCAGCCATCCCCAGTGCTGAAGAGGCTTTCTCAGCACCACCGGAGACCATAATGTCAGCATCACCGTAGGCAATGGTTCTGGCAGCCAGAGCAAGGGCATGACTACCCGTTGCACAGGCAGTGGAGGTGGAAAAATTAGGTCCTTGCAAGTTGTAGTGCATGGACAACCAGCCCGCCGCCATATTGATAATAGCCGCTGGTATGAAGAAGGGAGATATACGACGAGGGCCTGACTTCTGAAGCGTATCATAGCTCTGTTCAATAGAAGTGATACCACCAATACCGGAACCAATGACAACACCATAGCGACCAACATTATCGCCTTTCAGCAAATCACTGCCATCAAGCCCTGCATCTTTCATCGCTTCAACAGAAGCCGCCAGTGCGTACTGAATAAAGACATCCATTTTTCGGGCATCTTTAGGGTTGAAGTGATCACCTGCTCGAAAGCCTTTTACTGTACCACAGATACTGACGCTGAATTTCTCAGTATCCAGATGATCGATGGTATGAATACCACTGCGACCAGCCAACACTGACTGCCAGCTCTGATCAACACCCAGACCTACCGGAGATAAAGCTCCAAGCCCTGTTACCACTACCCTTCTGTGCGACAAAACAATTCACTCCTGCATCAGATCTTCTGACTTTCTTTTTTTATACCCGGGCATTGGGGGCGCTGACAATTAATCATCGAGCTCAGCCCTTTCATGAGTCATAAACCAGTTAAGGCCACAGGTTTACAAAAAATCATGCTAAATGATTATGTAAAAATGATGACATTATCTTTGTGTGAGTAGCTTATACCAATCGTGCTTTCTAACTCCCGTGATAAGCACGGAGATTTTTGCCTCAAGACAAGGCTACGATCGTCAACGCAGGATTAAGGCTCAAATCTTCAGCGCAATAGGGAGTTAGAAAGTTCGATTGGCATTATATCCCAGTCAGGTTACTCACTGTAAAAACACAAAAGCCGCACGCATTTTATTGCGTACGGCTTTTTCAGGACACATTTACTCGCATGCAACCCGGACAGAATCAGGAATGAGCGACAACGTAATCAATGGCTTCCTGAACCGTAGTGATCTTTTCAGCTTCCTCGTCCGGAATCTCAGTTTCAAACTCTTCTTCCAGAGCCATTACCAGCTCAACAGTGTCCAGAGAGTCCGCGCCGAGGTCCTCTACGAATGACGCACTGTTGGTGACTTCCTCTGCTTTTACGCCAAGCTGTTCGCAAACGATCTTTTTGACGCGCTCTTCAATGGTACTCATACCTGGTTGTGCTCCTATGGATATTCGGGTGCAGTAGGGCGATTCAAAGCCACCCTGTCTGCGGTCAATTACTATATATAAACGCTTGCGGTAATTTCAAGGACAGGCCTGTTATATTACCGAAAATTTCATCTTTATCGGAGGGGTTTTTGACACGAGTCAAGTGCAAATAACACCAAACACTAGCCCATGTACATCCCACCATTCACGTGAATGGTTTCTCCGGTAATGTAACCGGCTGCGTCACTGGCCAGAAAAGCCACCACACCGGAAATTTCCTCGGGCTGCCCAAGGCGAGCCATAGGCACCTGGGACTGCAAAAAGGTTCTTTGCTCTTCCGGCAACTCACGGGTCATATCGGTATCAATAAAGCCCGGAGCTACTGTATTCACAGAGATCTGGCGAGAGCCAATTTCTCTGGCCAGAGAGCGACTGAAGCCTTCTATTCCGGCCTTGGCCGCCGCATAGTTGGATTGCCCCTGATTGCCCATGGAACCTACCACGGAACTGATGTTGATGATACGACCCCAACGGGCTTTGGTCATGCCTCTCAATACCGCCTTACTCATTCTGTATATGGAGCTCAGGTTAGTATTGACGACATCGTCCCACTCATCATCCTTCATTCTCATCAGGATATTGTCACGAGTAATGCCAGCATTATTAACCAGAATTTGCGGGGCACCAAATTCGGATGTCACTGCTTTTACCACTTCAGTACAGCTTCCAGTCTCAGAGACATTCAAGACCATACCGCAGCCCTTTATTCCCTCAGCCTGCAGCATTTCAGTGATTCTTGCAGCACCCGGGCCAGAAGTAGCGGTACCTACCACTACAGCCCCCTGCTGGCCCAGATCAAAGGCAATGGCCTTGCCAATTCCGCGACTGGCGCCGGTAACCAGAGCCACCTTGCCTTCAAGGTTCGACATAGTTATATCCTGTTGTTCTAGTGCGAAACTACTTCTTCCAAGCGCCTAAAATAAGCACGTTTTTTTCGCTTATAGCTATCAGTCACAGAAGTGCGTACCAGTCAGCCCTGCAGACTTGAATGTAATGCAAGCCCGACAAACTGCCAGATACCGCATACCTGAAAATGACAATCAAGAATGACCTGGCAAATCATCGAAAGAGGATGCCGATTCAAGAGTCAGTACAGGTGACCTGCGCAGAATCCGCTTGTTAAGCCCAGCAAGCACCTTGCCAGCACCACACTCAACAAACCGAGCCACTCCCGCTCCATTCAGATACTGAATCGTCTCCACCCAACGAACAGGACTATAGAGCTGCCTGACCAGGTTTTCACGCATTTTATCCGGCTCTGAACAAGGCTCTGCAGTGACATTCTGAATCACAGCGATTGAAGGTTGGCTCAACTCAACAAGCTCCAGCTCAACAGCCAGCTTCTGTGCCGCTGGCTTCATCAGTGCGCAGTGAGAGGGCACGCTCACTGGCAAAGGCATTGCCTTTCTGGCACCCACCTCCTTAGCCAGATCAACTGCACGGGCCACTGCTTCTTTTTCACCGGCAATAACCACCTGGCCCGGAGAATTAAAGTTAACCGCTTCGACCACACTTCCCCGGGCAGCATTCTGACAGAGTGAAATCACCTGCTGATCTTCAAGTCCGAGGATGGCAGCCATGGCGCCCGTACCGGTCGGAACGGCCTCTTGCATAAAGAGACCACGCTGACGAACAACCCGAACGGCATCGGCAAACTTCATTACCCCCGAACAGACCAGTGCCGAGTACTCCCCCAGACTGTGACCCGCCATAAAGACAGGCTGCTCACCGCCCTTCTCAAGCCAGAGACGCCACAAAGCTACACTGGCAGTGAGCAGTGCTGGCTGGGTATTCTCCGTTTTGTTGAGTTCCTCTGCAGGCCCCTCACTGATCAGCCTCAGCACATCAAACCCGAGCACTCCAGCAGCCTCAGTGAATGTTTGCACGACAACAGGGTCGTCGATATGGTCAGCAAGCATGCCCACCGACTGGGATCCCTGCCCCGGAAAAACAAATGCAAGTAAATCCGTCATTGCTTTGGGTCTAATCCTGATATAGCCAACCTTTGAAAGAAGCACGCCCTTCCCGGCGATTCAGTTCTTCCTGAAAATCCTGACAATTATAGAAAAAGTCGAACCTCAGGTTGGTAAATTTATGTTTACTTCTGAAACAGCCATGCACGCTATGAAATTAATCCATGACTTTTAAGCTCAATGCCTATGTTTGCCGATAGCCTGCAACAAAGCGGACGAGCAGAGACCAGTTGCGAGAAACAAGCCTGTGAACTACCTTTTTTCCTGCCCCTTGCAGACCTGCCGAGACACCCGGGAGAAGCGATAACACCCCGGAGGAACTCACCACCAGGATCATAACATTCTGTAAATTGCTTCAGAAACAGTTTATCTCCCCGCCTGCGCACCGGATGACCAGACTTCAAATCAGGAGAATGATTCAAATGAACTATCTAAAAGGCTTTGCCGGAGAATTTATAGGCACGTTTATCCTTGTGTTATTTGGCTGCGGCTCAGTGGCCGTCACGGTGCTATTTTCTGCCCATGCCGGACTCTTTCAGGTGGCCATGGTCTGGGGACTGGCAGTGATGCTGGCGATTTACGCCACCCGACGTCTTTCCTGCGCGCATCTCAATCCGGCAGTGAGTATTGCTATGGTGATCAGTCGTCGGATGCCTTTGACCTTACTACCCTGCTATCTGATTGCCCAGTTTGCCGGAGCATTTGCGGCAGCCGCCCTGCTTTACCAGCTTTTCTCCAGCTCAATCGTGCAGTATGAATTAGCCCATGACATTGTCCGTGGTTCCGAGTCATCCATAGCCAGTGCAATGATATTCGGTGACTACTACCCCAACCCGATGGCCGGAGAAACAGCCTCTGTTTCCACTACCAATGCTTTTTTTGCCGAGTGTACAGGCACATTCACTCTGGTATTTATGATTCTCGCCCTTACCGAAACCTGCAACACAGGGCGGCCGGATCAGGCTCTGGCCCCGCTATTTATCGGTTTAACCGTTGCCGCCATTATCTCAATTATTGCGCCACTGACCCAGGCAGGACTCAACCCGGCCAGAGATTTATCCCCTCGTCTGTTAGCCTCAATGTCCGGCTGGGCGAGCGCGGCGTTTCCCGATAACCATTATGGCTTTTTGACGGTGTATGTTTTGGGCCCAATTACCGGAGGAATCATGGCCGCTTTGTGTTTCACGGGGATTATTGAACCACTGATGAACAAAGCACCAGCTGAAGAACATGGCAAAAGCAACAAAGCAGCAGCCCCTGACAAATAACAATCCTCTGACTGTGTCTGCCAGCAGCTCCGGGAGGCTGAGCAAGCGAAAAGGGTAGCCAGACAAACAGGCTCTCTCAGAGCAACCGCTCTTCAACCTCTCGGGCAATCCTTGCCGGAACATCATTTTGTGCTTCTTTTACTGCCTGAAGAATCGCTCGATAGAAACCCTCTTCATCGGCCCCACCGTGACTTTTGATGACAACCCCCTGCAAACCGAGCAAACTGGCACCATTATGCAACACTGGGTCAACCTTGCGATTAAATTCCTTCAGCAGAGGCGATATTAAAAAATAAAGACACCGGTTTAACAGAGAGCGCTGAAAAATAGCCCTCAGGCCATCACGCACCAGGTTCGCAACTCCCTCTCCGGTTTTAAGGGCAACATTACCGACAAAACCATCACAGACAATCACGTCAGCCCGGCCACTGAAAATATCATGCCCTTCAACAAAACCGATATAATCCAGCCCCTGCTGTACCTCAAGCTTTTCCAGCAACAGATGATGAGCCAGCCTGACCTGCTCGTTCCCCTTCATTTCCTCAGAACCAATATTCAGCAAAGCTACTTTCGGAGACTCCACACCATAAACTGACGAGGCTAACTGAGCCCCCATAATGGCAAACTGGTAGAGATGCATCGAAGTGCAGTCAACATTTGCGCCCATATCCATTAGCAGAGCACTGCCATTAGAGGTAGGCACACTGGCCGCTATTGCCGGACGATCAATACCAGCAAAGGTTTTAAGCACATAACGCCCCATAGCCATCAGCGCTCCGGTATTGCCTGCACTTACACAGGCTTGCGCCTCCCCTTTTGAGACTGTCTCAAGCACCTTCCACATAGAGGAATCTTTTTTTCCACGAAGTGCCAGCGAAGGCCTGTCATGCATGGCTACCGTTTTATTGGCATGAATCAGGGTATAACGTGACTGATCAGAAAATTCGATATCGGAAATATAATCTTCCATGAGCTGTCGATCGCCGACAAGCAGAAGATGGAGAGAAGAATAATGCTTGAGCGACCTGACAGCCGCCTGGATACGAGAACGGGGACTATCGTCCCCGCTCATTACATCAAGCGCAACCGTTATTGTTCTATCTTCGTTTGCACCTGATGTCATTTTATCTCATGCCTTTGAAAGACAGCGAAACAGTCACTGTATCACTCCTTTGGGCAAACAGCCTGGGGCTTAATCTTCGCTGCTTTCAACCACTTTCTTGCCACGGTAGAAACCTTCAGCAGAAACATGGTGACGACGATGAGTTTCGCCGGAAGCTGCTTCTACAGACAGCTGAGCAGAAGTCAGACTGTCGTGGGAACGGCGCATATTACGCTTGGAACGGGTTTTACGGTTTTGCTGAACAGCCATGTGTCAACTCTCCTGGGTCGTAGTATCTTTTTTCAATTTGGCCAGAACGCTGAAAGGGTTACTGCTCCTGCGTTCTTTATCTGCCTCAATGGCAGCAGCCTGAGCCTCTTCTTCAGACTCAGTGGTGTAATATTGCTGAGCTGAACAGTCTTCAGGCGGATGATAGGCCACCAGCGGAAGTGCCAGAATCAGCTCTTCCTCGAGAATAGGCAATAATTCTACCGGCTCATCACCGTACATTAGCGGTTCAAAGTCTTCCGGCAGGGCTTTGGCCTGCTCGTCGGTCAGTACCCCCATCAAATGGAGATCAGCTCGCACCGATAGCTTGGCCACATCCAGACAGCGCTGGCAGATCATGCTCAGTTCCGCCTCAACATGCCCTTCCAGCACAACCCGGTTGTTTTCGCTCAATGAAAAGCGAAGGTCAACCTGGACTTCGCCTCTGTCATCAACCAGACTGCTTACCAGCCGGTCGAATTGACTCAGCGCCAGCGAACCTTGAAACTGCCTGCCTTGACGCGCGAATTTACGCGGATCAAAGGTTTTGGGTAATTGTCCGATAGCCATGAGCTCACGGGTTGGTTGTCATAAGCGCGCAATAATAGGGGCAAGAAAAGTCTCTGTCAAAGGGTTTAACCGCTTTAGACTGTTTAAGGCTCAGACATGGGGCCAGCAGACTCCAGAGCAACAAAAACAATAGGTAATTTCCGCCTCTGACACGTCTTATTCTGGCCTTCCGGGTAGTTATCCCTTAACGTTTGGAATGACTGCCAAAAACCTCTATCAATGAAAGCTTTTCCAACCTGAACAACCAAAATTTATGAAAATCATTCTGGCTTCCAGCTCTCCCTATCGAAAATCCTTATTGGCAAGGCTTGACCTCGCGTTTGAATGTCATTCACCTGATATTGATGAAACACCCGTTGCAGGCGAATCCGCAGAAATGCTGACCCAACGACTTGCCAGGAAAAAAGCCGATACGCTCAAAGCTCACTATCCCGAGCATCTGATTATCGCTTCAGACCAGGCAGCACAACTCAACAATATCACTCTTGGAAAGCCCGGAACCGAACAGCAAGCCATAGAGCAACTGCTGAAGTGCAACGGCCAGTCAGTGACCTTCTACACCAGCCTTTGCCTACTCAACACCCAAACTGACCGATATCAGCTTGCTGTAGTGCCTTACACCGTTCATTTCAGAACCCTGAAAAGGGTCGAAGTTGAGAACTACATAAAGAAGGAAAAACCACTGGATTGCGCAGGCAGCTTTAAGTGTGAGGGACTGGGCATCAGCCTTTTTTCCAGAATGGAGGGGAATGACCCAAACAGCCTGATTGGCTTACCCCTGATTCAACTAAACCACATGCTGATCAACGAAGGCATCAATCCTCTGCTTAGTCATTAGTTAAGAATTTAACAATCAAGAAAAAAGTTGACCCGGATCAATACCCTGCGCCATTCCCCGCTCTATCCTGTGGAAAACAAAAACTCAGGAGAATCAATTATGTATATGGACACGGTCGTGGTCGCAGGATTATTGGTGGTTGCAGCCACACTTATTTTTGGTTGTGCGGTAGCGGGCTTCATTATCAACGACAACCGTAAAAACCGGGGCAAATAAGCCCTGGTTCACCAGCTCAAAGTCTTTCGACCGGTTTGAAAAATTCCTGGAATTTACTTAACAGAAAGCTTCTCATCCACTGATGCGCCTGGTTAAACTGCCAATGCTCTGGCCACACCAGTTCAAATGTCAGGGGTGGAGAATCTGACAAAATAGGGAGGAGGACATAATCCTCAAACAGGTCCATTGCCAGGTACTCTACATTGGTGACAATGGTAAATGCGTCATTGGATCGAATCGCCTTCAAGGCAGCTTCGAGGCTTGGCAGCTTCAGCCAGGGGTTCTGTAAAAAGGCATACTGTTCACGCAATCCATTAATATACGGACTGGCGGCAATCACCGCCTGGGTTACAACAAAAGGATACTGGTCCATCTCGGTCAGATCGAGTGTGTCCCGACCACTCATCGGATGCCCCTTGCGCATCAGAACATTAAACGACGCTGAGGCAATCACTTCTTTGCAGAGATTCTCAGTGGTATCAGGAAAAGCAACAATGGCCCCGAGATCTAACTCGCCCGACTCCATTGAGTAAATTGTTTCCTCATTCGGCAGCGACACCGAACTGCTGATACCAGGCGCAACCCGCTTAAGCTCAATCAAAGCCTGAATGAGAAAATTATCAAGAACAACCGAACTTGTCCCTATCCGGAAATGATGTTCACTGGTTGCAGGGTCAAAGCTCTGATTCTCAAACAGGGTCTCAGAGTCTGCCATCAGTTTTGAAACCAGCGGCTGAATCTGACGCGCTTTTTCGGAAAGAAAAATATGATTGCCTTCCCTGACCAGAATGGGGTCATTCAAGGCTTCTCGCAGCTGTGACAAAGTCCTGCTCATAGTGGATTGGGTCACATGCATCTGATCTGCTGCGCGGGTTACACTTCCGGTATCCAGAATTGCCTGTAAAGCGGGCAGCAAACTCATTTTCAGCCGATTACTGGCCATGAGCACAACTCTCTCTGTTAGACATTGAAATGCCCATATCGCAAAAAAGGTTGCCTGGCAGCCTGACGGACGACTCATTCGATGCACTGAAACAAACTGTTTTTACGCTCTATGAAAGCACTTTGTTTTAGCCTCTTTTAATAAAGAGGAGAAGACAAAACCCTTTCAGCAACCCTATTATGCCGGAAACACTTTAAAGACAATAAACCCTGAAAACAAAAAAGCCGGCATCAATGACTCTGGGTTGATGCCGGCAAATACACACAACACATGAACCGGAGTAGACGATTCATGACGATTAGATTACCCACCCCAACTCCTCTCAGCCAGTGAAAGAAATCACTCAGCCCATTGAACTCACCAATAAGTAATTTACACACTAAGCGGCCAACTAGCACATTCGCGATTTCGATATAACCATTGATGCTTTCAACGTGACCCGTTAGTACAACTACATAACAATCTTGGCTCAACATTAAACACACAATCAGTTGGGATACGTAACCATGCACAAAAAGATTCTGGCCGCAGCAGTAGCCACCGCAGTGGCAGGTCCAGCAATGGCAGTGAACGTTTTTGACGACGGCACAAGCAGCCTGAGTATTGGTGGCCGTGTTGGTGTTGTTGCCAAGAATAATAATGGCAATAACACCCTGAACAACGACAGCGCTCGTATTAATTTTAAATTCGCGCACAAGTTTGACAGTGGATGGACCGGCCAGGGTGTTGCAGAGTGGGGCTTCCGTGCCAAGGATGAGTACGAGGCTATTGACGACAAAGAAGAGACCTTCTTTAACCGTCTGGGCTACGTCGGCCTGAGCCATGAAGAAATGGGTGCATTCGCTGCCGGTAAAAACTGGAGCGTAACTTATGACGTTTCCGGCTGGACAGACATGTATGCCATCGGTGGTGGTAGCGCTCTGGGTATCTATGACGGTCGCAACGGCGGTGACTTCGACGGTACTGCCCGAGCCGATGATGTTATCCAGTACCGCAACAGCTTCGGTGGCCTGAACATCGGCCTTCAATACCAAATGGAAGATCACTCGGTATCAGGTGCTCAGCGTGATTATGGTTATGGCATCTCTGCCAGCTATGATCTGGCCATGGGCCTCTCTCTGGGTGCCACTTACTCTGAAACCAAGTATATAGACAAGGAAAAGTCCAAGTCCGCCACTGCCGGTCTGAAATTTGAAAACGAAAGACTGTACCTGGCTGCCATGTACGGCGAGCTGACAAATAAAACTCAACTGAATGGCAACATCAACGTCGACGTCGACGTCTACGCCGACGCCAAGTCCAAGGGTATTGAACTTTATGGTCGACTGGCTATGAACAATGTTCTGCAGGGTTTCTCTCTGGAAGCAGGTTATAATGAGCTGAAAGACAACAGTTCAGCAACCACTGACCAGTTTAAGGAAACTCTGAAAGAAACCATGATTGGCGCCATTTATGAAACTGGCCCAATGCAGTTTGCCGTTGAATACGCCATCGATGACAGCAAAAATGATACTGGCAAGAAAGAGGGTGACAACACCCTGTCTCTGCAGGCGCGTTACTACTTCTAATTGCCCATCAGACACAGCATGAAAAAGGCCAGCAAATCGCTGGCTTTTTTTTACAGAAATCCATTTCAGCCTTAATTTCTCAAGCACTCAATGACAAAGACACATTCTGACCTTTAAACATCAGCTTGACATCCTCCCCGCCGTGAAGAGGGTGTCGCAAAACTTCAACAGCTCGTTCTCACGCTCTGAAGTCGTCATTCCCGCGAAGGCGGGAATCCAGCGCCAACGATGGATCTCTGCCTTCTCGGGGATGACAAGGCCAGGGGGACACCGGGCAGTATGGTTCTGGTGGAGAGTCAGTGTGGATTCCCGCCTTCGCGGGAATGACGAGAATGAAGCCGGGAATGACGAGAATGAAGCCGACAATGAAGGGAGTCAACGCGTTCCCACGCCGGAGAGAGTTTTGCGACACCCTCTGAACGACGGGGATTCCTACAGCTAGACGGTCATGCCCGACCGCAGTGTATACCTTACCCAATAGCGGCATACACCTTATTCGACAATCTGCTCTACCTTTCGGATTGTTAACAAACACGGGCAGAAAGCGGAAGGTATTTTACTTTTCCTGTCAGGTAGCGTAATCGCTAAAAACGCCTAACGGATAGTAAAGTAGCACAAGGGGCTTGCTCTGCAAGCCGAGCTTTCATCCCCGTCCTCAAAGTACGGGGTTTTACGCTCATTCGATAAGAATCATTAATCAATACTCATTCTTAATGGCAAATCAGCATATCACCCAATTTGCATGTGGTTCTATTTTTTTGAACTATTGTCCCAAAAAAGACTCTAATCTACTAAATCAACTCTGAATATCATTCTTGATTGCAGGAAAATATCTATCCAGGGAGGGAGCAAGTATGACTCGCATAAATGATAATTACGGCATTGTTGGCCTGTCAGAACCAAAGCAATCTCAGTCAGAGACAACGACCAGAGTCAGTTCGGGGAAGCATGTAACGGCACCTGATAAGCCACAACATTCATTGGCAAATTTGCCCCCCTTGGCACAATCGGAAATTTTTAAATTTCTGGATCTCCGATCTGTTAGCAGCTTAGAAAGGGCATCTCGCCTTTTTCAGGGTGCTACCAAACAAGGCGATACTCTGGCAAAGAATTGGTATGGCCGGTTTCCCTCTTCACACCAGGCTCAATTAAAGACAATACTCAGTAACAAAGATGACAAGCAGCTCACTGAATGGTTGCAGCGCTTTACCGATGATGAGGCGTTAATCGATTCAGTCATGAAACGCCGGGAGAGTGTTTATTTTCCTGCTCTGTTCTTTTTCACTGTCAGTAAAGTGATGTCTCAATGTAAAACATTTAAATTAGAGACAACCAGCATTTCCCATAACAGCAGCATCAACTCAGCGTCCTTAAGCGCCGATGGCCGCCATATGATAACCGTTGGTGACGATCATAGGGTGAAAATCTATGCTCTGGGAGAGGATGGAACACTGGAAGAAAAACTCACCATTTCCCATAGTGGCCGTATCAAATCAGCCAGATTCAGCGACGATGGCAGCAAGGTCGTGACCATCAGCGACGATCACAGTGTGAAAATCCTTGGCCAGGAGGTCGATGGATCATGGCAAGAAAAAACCACCATTCACCATACTGGCAATATCAGGTCAGCTGAGCTCAGCCCCGATGGAAGCCATCTGGTGACCGCCAGTGACGATCACACGGCGAAAATCTATGGCCAGAACGTCGATGGATCATGGGAAGAAAAAACCACGATTTACCATACTGATAAGGTCAACTCAGCCACCTTCAGCGCCGACAACCAACATGTCGTAACCACCAGTGACGATCATACGGTGAAAATCCACAGCCATAAAGCTGGGGGATCATGGGTAGAAAAAACCACCATTTCCAATAATGGTTTGGACAAACCAACTATCTTTAGTTCCGATGGCTGTCGTGTAGTGACCTTCAGTAGCGATAACACGGCGAAAATCTATCAGAAACTCAATGGATTATGGGTCAAAGAAGATACCATTTTGCATAATGCTCCCATGAAGTCAGCCAGCTTTACTGACGATGGTCGCCATTTGATAATCCTCAGTGGCGATAACAGGTTGAGAATGTATACCCGGGGGGCCAGTGGATCATGGATAGAAGAAGACACCGTCGCCGTGACTGGTTGGAGCCGCTCAACGCTCTATAGCGAGCAAGGCCTCTATGTAATTGATATCAAGGACAATGGCACTGCGACAATCCTTGGCCGGAACGGCGATGGATCATGGGTAGAAAAAACCACCATTTCTAATAAAGGTCCTGTCAACTCAGCCAGCTTCAGCATCAAGGGCCACCACCTGGTGACCATCAGTATCGACTACAGAGCGAAAATCTACGACTGGGGTATCGATGGATCATGGAAAGCAAAAACCATCGTTTCCCATAATGATAAGATCAACTCAGCCACCTTCAGCGCCGATGGTCGTCATCTGGCAACCGCCAGTGACGATCACACAGCAAAAATTTATGGCAGGGAGACCGATGGATCATGGGTAGAAAAAGCCACTATTTTCCATAAAGACAAGGTCAGATCAGCCACCTTCAGCGCTGATGGTTGTCACTTAGTGACCATCTGTGACGATCACACGGCCAAAGTCTATGACAAGATGGCCGACGGCTCATGGGTGGAAAGAGTCACCATTACCCATGAGGGTCGAATCAGTTCAGCCGCTTTCAGCGCCAATGGCCGCCATCTGGTGACCACCAGTGACGATCGCACGGCGAAAATTTATGAGCTGGGGGCCGATGAATCATGGACAGAAAAAGTCACCATTTCCCATAATGACAAGGTCATATCAGCCAACATCAGCGCTGATGGGAACCATGTGGTAACGGCCAGTGACGATCACACAGCAATAGTCTATGGCAAGATGGCCGACGGATCATGGGTAAAAAAAGCCACCATTTCCCATGAGGGGCCAATCACATCAGCCACCTTCAGCGCCGATCAACGCCATGTGGTGACCACCAGTAAGGACAAAACAGTACGAGTCACTAAATTGCTGAGGAGTGTGGGCAAGCAGCCTAATTGATTCAATCCTGTAGACATGGGTGACGACTGGATTCAGGGTGAGTGGAACTTCAAAGAGAGACTGAAAAACGACCAGAAGACAGAGGTTCCGTTGTACGCTGGAAAAGCTGATCTCAACTGGATCTGCAACAAACAAGGCCAGCAAATCGCTGGCCTTTCCAGGTTTAATTATACCAATCGAACTTTCTAATTCCCTATTGCACTGAAGATTTGAGCCTTAATCCTGCGTTGGCGATCGTCGCCTTGCTTTAAGGCTCAAATATCCATGCTCATCCCGGGAGTTAGAAAGCACGATGGGTCTTACTCAAAAAACATCACTGCAACGATAAGGAGTTCAACCCAAGCACCTTAACCGCAGTCGAAGCAACCCCGGCACCAAAATCTCTCGCAAAACGCTCGAAAGGAGTCAAACGCAGAGAAAAGTCGACAATTTCTTCTTCACCAATTACTTCGCGTGCTACATAACCGGCACTACCCAGACCATCCAGCAAACCCAGTTTTATTGCCTGTTCTCCTGTCCAGACCATGCCGGAAAAGATATCTTTATTATCAGACAGACGATCACCACGCCCCTGTTTTACGACATTAATAAATTGATTGTGGATCGTATCCAGAGACTGCTGCCAGCGCTGAGTCGCTTCAAAGTCCTCGGGCTGAAAGGGGTCATTGAAGGCTTTGAACTCACCTGCCGTATAGTTACGGCGGGTCACGCCCAGCTTTTTCATAGCCTCGACAAAGCCAAAACCGGAAGAAATCACTCCAATGGAACCGACCAGACTGGCTTTATCTGCATAAATCTTATCTGCCGCCGCCGCCACGTAGTAGCCACCAGAAGCACCGATATCCATGACTACTGCGTAGAGGGGAGTCTTAGGATACAAGCCTCTCAGCCGCCTGATCTCGTCATAGATATAGCCAGACTGAACCGGGCTGCCACCGGGGCTGTTAATACGAAGAATAACCCCCTTGGTACCTTTATCTTCAAAGGCTGCACGCAGCCCGGTAACCACAGAGTCGGCATTGACATCATCGGTTCCGATAACACCGTCCAACTCTACAAGGGCAGTATGGGATGCACTGGCTGGAGCACCAGAAAGATCTACATGCATGGCGTTGTAGAAAACACCAACGGATACAAACAACCAGATAAAAGTCAGAAGCTTGAAGAAAATCCCCCAGCGACGTGCACGACGCTGCTCTTTCAAAGCACCCTGGGCCAGGTTCTCAACCAGCTTCCAGGCACGCCCTTCTTTATCACCTGACTGTTCATAGTCATCACTCTCATTCCATGAACTACTCACTCAACTCACTCCTGCTATTTTCAACAAACTTCTCTGTCCCTTATTCGAACGGAGCACAAAAAAAGTTCTTTTTCTATGACTGTCAGTGTTTGCCCAGCCAATCAATCAAATCATCAAAAGAGTCCACCGTATACACCGGATCATACTCTTTCAGCTTGCTTTCATCCTGAGCGCCATAAGTGACTGCCACACTATCCATACCAGCATTGGCAGCCATGGCCATATCAAACCCGGAATCTCCAACCATAAGCGCCTGATCTGCAGTTACACCGAACTCAGCAAGCAACTGTTCAAGCATCATCGGATGAGGTTTGGAATGGGCATCATCGGCTGTCCGACTGGCCTCGAAGAATGACTGGTAACCGTTAGCGGTCATTGAGCGCTCCAGGCCCGCTCTTTTTTTACCCGTAGCCACCGCCATTTTGATCCTCGTACCTTTCAGATGCTCCAACCCCCGGGTAACCCCGGGGAAAGGACGGGATGGCTTCTGCTCCAGCTTAAGATGAAAGAACCGGTACGCTTCACGATAAGCGGCGACCTGCCCGTCATCCAGCTCAGGATAGAGTCTTGCAACCGCCTCCCCCAGGCTCAGTCCAATTATGCTTTTATAAGTCTCATTTGAAAGAACAGGCAACACCATGTTCTCTGCCGCCCTGACCAGGGCGGTTACGATATTGGGCACAGAATCAATTAAGGTTCCATCCCAGTCAAATACAACCAGTGAATACTCTTTTCTTTCCTTCATACCTGATCAATCTTCTACTGCTTGTCCAGATGTCTGTAACACAAAAAAAAAGACGCCATCAATATCCAAAAAAATATTAATTCCTGATCGTCTCAAGTACATCCTCAAGATCTTCCGGCAAAGGGGCATCAATTGTCAAAGACTGGCCATCCGGCAGAACCAGCTTTAGTTTGGCGGCATGAAGAAACAGTCGCTTCAACCCGAACTGCCTGAATCGTTTATTATCTTCATCTGGCGTGTATTTATCATCTCCAAGAATCGGGTACCCGGCGTGCAGACAATGCACCCTGATCTGGTGCGTTCTACCGGTAACCGGACTGGCCTCTACCAGAGTGGCTGCTTCATTGGCGCAACTGAATCTCTCAAGCACCTGATAAAGGGTTTTTGAACGCTTACCCTCTAAATCCACCGTCACCATCCGCTCTCCGGATCGAAGGGTATTTTTCAGCAAAGGGGCATTCACAAGAACTTTCCTGCTCGGCCAGCGACCCAGGACGAGGGCGTTGTAGATTTTACTGATTTTATCTTCCTTCAGCTGAGCATGAAGATAACGAAGCATGCTTCGCTTTCTGGCAATCATCAGGCAGCCCGAGGTATCCCGGTCCAAACGATGCACCAGTTCCAAACTTCGATCCTGAGGACGGATGTTTCTCAAAGTCTCAATAACGCCATAGGAGATACCACTGCCACCATGAACAGCAATACCGGCTGGCTTATTGATGATAATCAGAGATTTGTCTTCATAGAGGATGGCATCTTCCAGCTTCTGGATAATAACAGCCCCAGGCGTTGCCATGGGAGCCTTTTCAGAAATCCTGACAGGTGGAACCCTTAACAGATCTCCATCCTGAAGCCGGTAATCTGCAGTTACGCGCTTTTTGTTTACTCGTACTTCACCTTTACGGATGATTCTGTAAACCCGGGTTTTGGGCACACCTTTGAGAATCCGTACCAGATAATTATCGACCCGTTGCCCGGCATCTTCGCTGTCAATATTGATCATTTTTACCGCTGGGCGGGGTTCTCCGGCTTGCCGGGAGTCGTTCTGATGTCTATCCATTGCGCTATAGTATCAGCTTTCCGTCATTTGAAGCACTTACAGATTACTGGTATAGTTGTTGCACTGCCTTATGCATATACGAGTAGGCAGTTCGATTTACGAATCCTGAGAGCGGCCGACAGCGGAATTGGCAAGTACGAAAGAGCCATAAAGCCACTTGAACCAGAGCCGATGACACTCAGGACAGATGAAACACCATCACGGCCCAGCCGTGTAAGATAAACAGCGCTACTCTCTGTCAAGCAGTGCACCCCCGGATTCCGGGCGTGAGGAGAACTCCGGGAAGATTGACATTATAATCGGCCTACTTTTTTATCGAGCCAATCGCTATCGATAAACGCCGAAAATTCCCGGTAAAACTGAATTTCCCCGCCCAGGGTGACCCGTCTGAATTAAGACCTGGTCACCGGTTTGATGCTAAATAGTTACAAAGCTGGTTAAAGAAGTACTGGGAAGTAACCCTGATAGCACAGATTATAAACCGGCAGTTCCGCATCAGTGACGGACCGGAAGACAAGAAAACGGGCAGTGCCGGCTTGAGAGGATAGCCTCTTAATGTATTCGGTACTCTATGAAGAGAATGTTAATCAACGCAACTCAGTCTGAAGAGTTGCGCGTCGCGCTGGTTGATGGCCAGCGCCTTTACGATCTGGACATCGAGTCCGGCGCTCGTAAACAGAAAAAAGCCAACATCTACAAAGGAAAAATCACCCGGGTTGAACCCAGCCTGGAAGCAGCTTTTGTCGATTTTGGTGCTGAACGTCACGGATTCCTCCCCCTTAAGGAGATCTCCAGGGAATACTTCAGCTCCCCTCATCAAGGTGGTCGCCCCAACATCAGGGACGTTATCAAAGAGGGGCAGGAAGTCATTGTTCAGGTAGATAAGGAAGAGCGCGGCAATAAGGGCGCTGCTCTCACGACGCTGGTCAGTCTGGCCGGTCGTTATCTGGTTCTGATGCCCAACAACCCAAGAGCCGGCGGCATTTCGCGTCGCATCGAGGGTAATGAACGGGCTGAACTCCGTGAAATCCTGAGCAACCTCAAGATCCCTTCCGAAATGGGTGTTATTGTCCGCACAGCAGGTCTCGGTTGCTCCGGAGATGAACTGCAGTGGGACCTCGATTACCTGCTTCAACTCTGGAGTTCCATCAAGGATGCGGCACAAAAGCCAGCACCTATGCTGATTTACCAGGAAAGCAACGTCATTATCCGGGCAATCAGGGACTATCTGCGTCAGGACATTGGCGAAGTTCTGATCGACAAATCCAGCGTATTTGACGAAGCAGTGGATTTCATCACGCAGGTTATGCCCCAGTACCAGCACAAGGTCAAGCTATACAAAGACAGCATCCCGCTGTTCAACCGCTTCCAGATCGAATCTCAGATCGAAACAGCTTTTCAGCGTGAAGTTGAGCTGCCTTCGGGTGGTTCCATTGTCATTGACCCCACTGAAGCCCTGGTTTCCATAGATATTAACTCCGCCCGGGCAACCCGTGGTGGCGATATTGAAGAAACGGCACTCAACACCAACCTGGAAGCGGCCGATGAAATCGCCCGTCAGCTCAGGCTCCGTGATATCGGCGGGCTGATCGTGATCGACTTCATCGACATGAGCCACAACCGCAATCAGCGTGAAGTCGAGAATCGCATTCGTCAGGCACTCTCCATGGATCGCGCACGCGTGCAGACCGGACGTATTTCTCTTTTCGGACTGCTGGAAATGTCTCGCCAGCGTCTGCGCCCGTCACTGGGTGAAACCAGCGGTGTGGTCTGCCCAAGATGCTCTGGCCAGGGCACTATCCGTGATATTGAATCCCTGGCCCTGTCAATCCTGCGCCTGATGGAAGAAGAAGCTCTCAAAGACAAGACTTCTGAAATCCGTGCCCAGGTGCCGGTCGCTGTTGCTGCCTTCCTGTTGAATGAGAAACGCCAGACCATCGCCAAGATTGAGAAGCGTCACAAGATTCGCATTGTTGCGATTCCCAATCCAAACCTGGAAACACCGCATTACGACGTACAGCGTCTGAGAGATGATCACGTGCTGGAAGGCTCCGAGAGCAGCTACGAAATCATCACTGCCGACGAGCCACAGGAAGAAAAAGTAACCTCTTCACAGACCAGGGCAACTCCACGTCAGGAAGCGGCGGTTAAAAACGTAGCTCCATCTCAACCCGCACCCGCTCTGGCTGAAAAACAAGGCCTGCTGAAGTCTTTTGTCAAAGCAATTGGTGGTCTTTTTACGGCCGAAGAAGCCTCACAAAAGCCTACCCAGGCTGAAACCCAAAAGCCTGCTCCTCAGCAGCGCCAGCCAAGAGATCGCAATAATCAACAGCGCGACTCTCAGCAGCGAGATCATCGTGGCCAACGCCAGCAACGCAACAAGCCACCGCACCGCAAAGAGCAGGCTGATGATCGTCAGGCTCGGAATGAGCGCCGTCGCAGTAGTCGCCAACAGGACGAGAGAAGAGACAACTCGCCCCGTCAGGAACGCGTTGCTCGCCAGCAGCCTGAGGAGCGCAGCTCTCGTCGCCAGCAACAGGAAAGAAGAGATCGCCGTGAGCCTCTGACAGATCAGAAACATCAGGATCAGGCCATTTCCGAGCAGCAGGAAGATAACCGTCGCCGTCGTCGTCCCGGCTCTGCACATCGCAGAAGAAACAACCGTCCCTCCCAGAGAGATCGTAGCCAACTGGAACAGCCCTCACTACCCTCTCTGTCTCAGCCTGAAGAAGGCAAGACGGAAGTACCATCGCAACCTGCTGCCGCCAGAAGGAGTGCAGCTGTAAAAGAACCTGTAGAACAGACCTCTCAAAAACAGAGTGCTAAACCGGCTCTTCAGCAGGACCTAAGGGCCTCTCAGGAAGTAGAAGCCCCACTGAAAGCACCGACTGAAAAGATGGCTGCCAGAGAATCTGAACAGAAAGCATCCCACCAGCCAGAAAGGGTCGATGCTATTGCCGAAACGCCAGCAACAAGACAGGCTGAGGAAGCGGTTAGCAAGGCAGCTCCTGCCAACGGGCAGAAGCCTCAGGCTGAAGATACCCGACCTGCTAACCCACCAGTTGTTGAGGCACCTGAAACTGCAGCGCCTCGCATGACTGAAATGGCCAAGGCAGTCGCTGCCAGCAGCCACAGGGAAGCATCCCCTCTTCAGCAGCCAAATGTTCCGGTTCAGCAAAGCATTGAGCCCACAGTCGAAAAAGCAGAAGAACCTGCCAGACCCGCAGCTCCAGTGATTGAGACCAGCAGGGAAGTCGCTCCAGAACCGGTTGCTGAAGCAGCACCTCAACAGCAGGAGGCACGCAAAGCTGCCAAACCTGAGGCTGCAGCTGAGCCAACATCAAATATTGTTGAGTTCAGCAAGAAAGAAGAACCTGCCCCCCGCCGCAGACGCAGCAGGGCCCACAACGACCCTCGCATGAAGCGTCGTCAGGAGCAACAGCAGGCTTCAACAGCCCAGCAGCCCGAAAGCAAGCCATCTGAAGATGAGCAACCTGCAGTCTCTGCATCACAGGAGAATTAATAATCAAGCCCGGTGAGCAATCATCGGGCTGTTATGACTCCACTGATGAGAGTTCATCATTTCAACACTGTCAGATTGTAATGACACCCATAAAAAAAGGAGAGGCCATGCCTCTCCTTGCTTGTCTTAAAGCTCATAACTTCATGCTTATTACGGGAGTTGGAAAACACGATTGACGTTGCAACTCCGATTACATCGTTACCGCTTTTCAATAACCACCAAAAATGCAGAGGACCAGGGAACTAAAAGAGATAACGCAGGTCTAAAAAATATAAGCCAAGTAAACAGGAGTAAATATTATGAACGTAATCACGAGCCCTTCTGACCAATATTACTGGCCCGCTACTGAATATATGAAAGAGGACGAATGTCCTGTTTGTTATTTTAGTTTTGCAGAAAAAGAAGTATCGGTTACCAAATGCGCCCACAATTTTCACACATCCTGCCTGGTAACCTGGCTAGAGCATGGTGATGTATGTCCTATGTGTAGGACTCCCCTCAAGGAAAGGACAACCCAGCGAGAGGACTCACCTGTTCATTTCTTGATAGAAGCTGATAACGTCACATCTATCCAGCACCCGGAGGGTCCAGACCTTAATACTTTGTATATGTTAAATTTGTTGTTTCAAGCTCGCGTCAACTTCATAAATAGCGATAGCATATAAGCTAGCGGACTTTAATCTCTGAGATAAGAGCTTGTTCTTCTTCACCTGAAAGTCCGCCGTATTCTGGTTAGTATATGGTTGAAAGTCCTTTAACGGATGAAAATTTAATCTGGTATGGCTACAAGTGCTTTTTGGTTCTCTTTAACCATTAACCTTTTTTTGAGTAAAAGCACTTTTTATGAGCGACAGTGATCCGTTATTCGCAAATTACCATCTCTATCGCGCAATTTGCCATAACCTCTTTAAGCGGCTCAGGTGGCTCAACATCCGTGAACAGGACATCAATCTGCTCAAGATGACCCAGCCTGACCATAGCACTGCGACCATATTTACTGTGATCCGCTGCCAGGAAACAGTGTTTGGCATTACCAATCATGGCCTGAGCGACCCTGACTTCATGGTAATCGAAGTCCATCAGGGCACCGTCCATATCGATGCCACTGATGCCCATGACGGCATAATCCACTCTGAATTGCTCAATAAAATCCCGGGTTGCCTGACCGACAATACCGCCATCACGATTACGGACTTCCCCCCCTGCAATGACAACGGTAAAGTCTTCGCGCTGTAGCAAAATTGACGCCACATGAAGGTTATTGGTAACGACTCTTAACGCCTTGTGATTCAACAATGCCCTGGCCACAGCTTCAGTTGAAGTACCGATATTGATAAACAGTGATGCACCATCGGGGATTCTTTTTACCAGCTCGGCAGCAATACAAGCCTTTTCTTCACTCAGGCTCATCTTGCGCTCTGAATAAGCCGTGTTGACTGTACTACTGGACGGCATACCTGCACCACCGTGATGCCTTGAGATCAGGTTCTTTTTGTCCAGCTCATTCAAATCTCTGCGAATCGTTTGGGCAGCCACTTTAAAGTGTTGCACCAATTCATCGGTCGTCATAAAGCCATGCTGACGAATCAAATCAACAATCAATTCCTGACGATGGGTCTGAGGTATAGAAGATACAGCAGCTGTCTTGGCAGTCATCCGAAAACTCTTGTCAGCTAAAACACCCTGCGCAGCAGAGTGTTAATCCATGGAGATATTCCAATCAATCCCTTCAGGATACCAACTTCAAATGCTCGTGGCGAAGAAAATTCGAACGTCTCCAGTGGTTGCAATTACAGTCCGGACAGTAATGCATCATCCAGATTGTAGATATCCTGCCTGAAGCGGACACGACCATGACTGTCTGGCCAGGCAGTGAAGTAAACAAAATAGAGTGGAACAGGCTTTCTGAGTTTTAACTTGCCCGTCTCCGAAGTGGCTTGCAAAGTCCTTGCTTCATTTTCCATTCCCTGGCTTTTAAGAATATTGCCAATTAAATGTTCAATATTTTCAACCCGGGTGCAACCGGAACTGAAGGCTCTGACAGATTCCTTAAAAAGATCCGGCTTGTCAGTATCATGCAGGTAAATACTGTAGGCATTGGGAGAGTCGAGCTTATATTTGCCCAGTGGATTCACCTTCCCCGGCTTCTGCTCCAGACGATAGGGAAAGACTCTGCGATTGTATTTTTTCCAGTTAATCGTGTCAGGATCCAGCTCTCTTGCAGTTGACTTCCAACTTTCATACACAGAAAAACCCTCACGTTTCAGGAATGCAGGATCTTTCTGAGCCCTCCTCAATATCGAAGTCGAGGAAATAGAGCTAGGTACCCGCCAGTATGGATTCACTGTAATACTCTCTATACTTTCCTGAAAAATCGGAGTCTGGCGAGAAGGCTTGCCAACAATGGCGCGATAAAGCCTCTGTTTTCTTTGACTCGTCACCCAGGCCACATTAAAACCGGCAATATCCACCAGCACATGAGGATAAGGCAAGGATCTGGGCATCCACCTCATTCGCTCCATATTCACCTTCAGGACTTTGATTCTCTGAAGGGTTAATGCAATCAGAGCCTGACGAGTGCGCTCACCTACATATCCGTCTGCACGAATTCGATACTGCTTCTGTAATGTCTTGACCACTGACATGTGGGATCGACTGTAATGCCCTGTCGGCAGACGATCAGCCAGATCCAGATCAAATAACCATTGGTTCAGAATCAAAATGGAAGGATGCCGATCCCCTTCTTGCAGCACCATACTGGACGGAAAGTGATCAGCAGCCGTCTCCAGATAGGTATAAAACCGTTGTAGCGCTCTCATCAACAACTCATATTGCGGCAGCCTGGGCTCAATCATATCAAGCGAGTTAGAGTCCATATGCTCCTGCAATACAGGCAAAGTAGCTGTGTCTGCAATTCTCCACCCCGGCTGATAAACCCTTCTGTCCAGTCGCCCGGTATCCAGATAAGCCGCAAATTCGTAAGCGACTTTTCGAACATTCTGCTCGGAGGGATCAATCGCCAGCTGCAACCACTGACTCTGTGGAAATTCAATACCATGCAGGGGCGCTGTTGACATCCAGCTGATCAACTGCTCACTGGAAGCAGCTTGTGAATACCCTTCACTCTTGATTTGGATTTCGGGATCTGAAGATACTGAAGGGACTGATAACCAGTCCTCTGCGGACACGGTTGTAGCAGATAGGTTAACAAAGAGGTACGGCAATACTAACGATAGAAAACCACGCATGAAAGCTCCATTTACAGTACAAGCCTCACTGCATAAAAGGCTTTCATCGAACAGAAAACATCTCGTACTTTCTTAAGAGTAGACAGCCTGAAAAAGGGAGTTTTTCTTTATCATCAGAAGGGAAGGGGAATGCCAGAAAACTGGCACTCGTGATTGGAAAAGCTCAAGAAATTAATAGACTCTTGGCTCCATCTCCAGCTCGACGCCAAATTTATTACGAACCACAGACTGAATATGCTTGGCCAGCCCCAGCAAATCATCGGGCTCTGCTCCACCATGATTGACCAGTACCAGAGCCTGCTTGTGATAAGTGCCTACCGATCCCTGACGAAAACCTTTCAGACCCGCCCTGTCGATCAGCCAGCCAGCGGCCAACTTCCAGCGGCCTTCAAAGGGATAAGCGACGATATCAGGGTAATCTGCCTGTATCTTCTTCAAAAGTGCTTCATTCACTACAGGATTCTTAAAGAAGCTACCGGCATTACCCAGTTTCAGAGGGTCAGGCAATTTTTCCCTGCGAATATCAGAGACAGCCTCACTGATCACAAGAGCATCAGGGTTTCCGTCTGAGCGCCGCTCTACTTCCTGCTGTAAATCACCATAAGAGAGTTTGGGCGACCATCTGGCATCAAGAGCAAACGAAACAGACGTGATTATAAAGCGGTCTCGAGCTGATTGCTTGAAGATTGAGTCACGATAGCCAAACCGGCAATCCTCAAGAGAAAAGCTTTTCAGTTCTCCGGACTGGATATCCAGTGCTTCCAAACTGCGAAAGTAATCTTTGATTTCAACGCCATAGGCCCCAATGTTCTGAATCGGTGCTGCTCCAACACTCCCCGGAATCAGGGAGAGGTTCTCAAACCCGAACGCCTGTTCAGACAGAGTCCAGCGGACAAACTCATGCCAATTCTCACCCGCTCCCGCTGTCACGGTGACACATTCATCTTCACGGGAGATCACCTTTTTGCCAGGAATATTGATATGGACAAACAGAGCCTCCTGATTACCACTTAACACCAGATTGCTACCACCACCCAGGGGAACGAGGGGTAGATTCTTTGTGTTTGCAAAAGCAATGGCCTCGCGGAGATTCTCAACCGAAACGGCATCAACGAAATAACGGGCATTGACCCTGAAACCAAAGGTGTTCAGGGTCTGGAGGGAATAATTTTCAAGAATTCTCATGAACTACCGCAATTCACTCCGATCATGATGTTTGATGTGCTCCAACAGTGACGCCCCGCCCTTCTCAACCAGAGACAGCACCTCGGTAAAACCCTGCGCCCCACCATAATAGGGATCAGGCACTTCACGTTCCGAAACATCACTGAAAGACAGAAAAAGTTGTACTTTATGGCGGTACTCAGGCGGGCAGATATCCAGCAAATCCCGGAGATTACTCTCATCCATGGCCAACACATAGTCAAACTCTTGAAAATCGGAGGTCAAGACCTGCCGTGAACGAATAAACGACAGATCATAGCCCAGACGTGAAGCTTCTGCTATTGACCGGCCATCGGGCTCTGCTCCCTTGTGCCAGCTACTGGTACCGGCTGAATCCACCCCGATCTGACCAGATAAACCGGCCTGCTCCACTAAATGAACAAACACACCGTGAGCGGTGGGAGAACGACAAATATTACCCAGACAGACAAAAAGTACCCGAATCATTCTTTTACCCTTGCTTGGCTGCCAATCAGGAAATATCTGCCAGCCTGTTCTCCATGAGCCCCCTGATCACTTCAAGATCATCTTCCGTATCAACCCCGTGGGGAGGTGTCTCCATGGCGTCAGCCACATGAACACGATGACCATTCCAGAGCAGTCGCAACTGCTCAAGCGACTCAACGGACTCAACCGGACTCTGTTGCCACTGTACGTATTGATTCAGCAGGTTGACACGATAGGCATAGATACCGATATGGCGTCTGAAAATATCCACCTTAGGCAGAACTTTAGCACTGTCAGCAAAGTCATCTCTGGCCCATGGCACAGGAGCACGACTGAAGTAGAGAGCAAACCCTTCATGATCAGTTACTACCTTGACTACATTGGGATTAAACAGATCTTCCCGATTTCGCACAGGCTCCGAAAGGGTCGCAGCACCGGCCGAGTCAGCCTGGATGAGATTATTAGCCACCTGATTAATGACTTTTGCCGGAATCAGTGGCTCATCCCCCTGCACGTTAACAATCACCTCATTGTCACCCATCTCATAAAGGCGGGTAACCTCCTGAAGACGATCGGTTCCGGAAGGATGGCCGGAGAGCGTCATGCAGGCCTCGGCATCGAAACTTTCAGCCACTTTGACAATACGCTCATCATCCGTCGCGATAATGACGCGAGTGGCGTGGCTCTCACAGGCCCGCTCATAGACGTGCTGAATCATGGGCTTACCACAGATATCAATCAGCGGCTTGCCGGGCAGACGACTGGAGCTGAATCGGGCAGGAATAACAACAGTAAACGCAGCATTGGAAGCACTCATCAGGCTGACGTATCCTCTTGGGAAGAAGTCGCCTCACCACCTTCAAGCCGCTCATCAGCAGTCAGGGTGCGGGCTTCGTTTTCCAGCATAACAGGAATACCATCACGAATGGGATAGGCCATGCCGCAGGGACGACAAATCAGCTCAGCCGCTGATTTGTCGTATTTCAGATTGCCCTTGCAGTGGGGACAGGCCAGAATCTCAAACAGCTTCTTGTCCATGGGTATCCTTATCAGGCCGGCTCTGCGGCCCTCGAGTTTCAATCAGTGTCAGAATTCGTTCAAAAACCGGCTCAGGCACCTGTGCCTGGACCGGCAGAAACCAGAAACGGGATTCTGCGAAAGCAGAACATTTTACTGCATCCTTGGCCGTCATGATAACGGGCAGATTGTCCCGAAACTGAAAATCTTCTTTCCTGAACCCATAATGATCGGGAAAAGGATGGGGAATCACCTCATACCCGAGCTTTTCCAGCGTTCTGAAAAAGCGCTCAGGATTACCTATGCCTGCCACTGCATGTATTTTTCCGGAGGCAGGAGGCAGATCTGCTTTTTGCCCATTGACAGGCTTAAGCACACCTGGCTCAAGGGAAAAATGCTCAGAGTGACAATCCAGCGTTCCGGAGGGCTCGCCATTGATCAGCACCTGATCCACTTCCCGGAGTCTGCCAGGGGGTTCCCTGAGAGGTCCGGCAGGCAGAATAAGACCATTACCCAGCATTCTCTGGCCATCAATCACCACCAATTCAACATGGCGATCAAGATTATAGTGCTGAAGGCCATCATCAGCGATGATCAGATTACAATTTTTCTGTTCAATCAACGCCTTCGCTGCTGAAACCCGATCCGGGTCGATCATAATCGGAATATTCAACTGCTGAGCCAACATCACAGGCTCATCCCCGACCAGAGCAGGATCAGAGTCAGGCAATACTTCTGCGGGTAAATGAATACCCTTTCCGGACCCAAAGCCCCGACTGGCAATCCCGGGCTTGAATCCCTGCTGGATTAATTTTGCCACCAGACTGGCCACAAAAGGCGTTTTACCGGTGCCCCCTACCGTAATGTTGCCAACGATAACAACAGGAACAGGCGACTGCCAGCGCTCGGAGCGCTCTAGTTTTAACCTGCGGTTTTGGGCTATTCGAGCGTATAAAAAGGACAATGGAAGCAACAGTCGGGTCCAGCACCCACGGCCATACCATGACTTGAGAACCGAGTCACTGAATACTGCCTGCCAACGACGAGATTCCTTGCTTTCCATGAGGGGTCAGTTGCTCTCGTAAGAAAAAAATGCCAACGCAGTCTCTAGGAGCCTGCGTTTGTACCAGAGGTAACAGGCCTTTCAGGCTCATTTACCCTTACTGTTCCGATTCTACTGGTTTGCGCGTTGTCATACTGAGGTTGGCAAAACCGAGCTGACCGGCAGCATCCATGGCGGTGACTACTGACTGATAAGGTGTCTTGGCGTCTGCCGTAATAGTAAGAGGCAGATTGGAGTCTCCCTCACTGACTTTTGCCAGAGCGTTTTTCAATGTCTCCAAACCACTGTTCAAAAGAGACTGGCCATTCACCGCATAATGACCTTCACGGCTGATGGTAATTTCCACCTGAGTTTTCTCAACAGACGCGCTCTGCTCGCCACTGGCTTCCGGTAAATCAATGGCCAGCTGGGTCTCTTTGGTGAAGGTCGTCGAGACCATAAAGAAGATCAGCAACAGAAAGACCACATCAATCAGCGGTGTCAGGTTCAGCGAGACTTCTTCCCGGGACTGGCGACGAAATTTCATCACTTGCCCTCGCGGTCTTTCAGCTTACGCTCTCCCTGAAGCACTTCCACCAGCTTGGTGGCTTCCTGCTCCATGGTCACCACCAGCTCATCCACACGACGGGTAAAATAACGGTGAAAGATCAGACTGGGAATCGCAACGGTCAGACCGGCTGCAGTGGTGATCAGGGCTTTGGAGATCCCCCCGGCCAGCACACCGGCATTACCTGTCCCTTCCAGCATGATCACTGTAAACACATCAATCATGCCAATAACCGTGCCCAGCAGGCCCAGTAAAGGGGCAATGGCAGCCACCGTTCCCAAAGTATTGAGATAACGCTCCAGCTCATGGATAACCCTGCCAGCCTGCTCCTCAATACTTTCTTTCATGATATCGCGGCCATAGCGGGCATTACTGATGCCTGCAGCAAGGATTTCACCCAACGGTGACCCACCCCTCAAGCCACTGACTTTCTTGTTGTCCAGATCATTATTCTTTATCCACTTCCAGACCTGAGACAAGGTATTTCTGGGCGCAATACGCGACGGTCTGAGTGTCCAGAGACGTTCAAAAATAATCGCCATGGCAATGACAGAACTAAGCAGGATTGGCAACATCAGCCAACCACCGGATTTCACCAACTCGAACACAGCTCATTCCCTTCCAGAAGCCTGTTTAATGGAAAGACTTTATCACAGAGCATCGGTTTAAAACCACGCACACCTGCGTATCAACCCTAATATTGCCAACAACACGAGTGCAAACATTGGAGACCCCCTCCTCAGCGCCACCAGTATCTGGCACTTTCACTTTTGTATTTCTTCACGGTCTCAGGCTCCTTCCCCATAACAAAGCTGAGGGTTCCTGAACTGGCCGTGTTGAAGAGAGTCGCTCCCAGTTGTTCAACCCGGCTCAGGGTCTCTGCCGCCGGGTGTCCAAATGGATTTCGATAACCCGATGACACCAATACCTGTGATGGGTTGACCTGAGATAGAAACGCCTTTGAGCCTGAAAAGCGGCTGCCATGATGGGGAAGCAGAAGATAATCTGCCTCAAGGTTTTCAACCTGACTGATTAAATAAGACTCGGTTTTTTTGCCAATATCGCCGGTCAGGAGCAACTTTTCAGTGCCTGCTGTCACTTTCAAAACACAGGATCGCTCATTATCAGTCACCGATAACCGACTGCCTGACAATACCTCGAACGCCACTCCATCCCATTGCCATTTCATTCCGGGCAGACAGGGACTCATTGCCCCTTCAAACCCGGCAACCGCAGAGCCTGAAATAATCTCTGCTTCAGGATATCGCTGATGAATCACGTCAAGCCCACCGGAATGATCATTGTCACCATGGGAAATCATGACACGGTTCACCCGGTCAATACCAAAGCGATTAAGGTAAGGAACAATAATGCCATCCACCGAGTTGAAACGACCTCTGGAAGCCACTCCGGTATCATACAGCAGTGTCTTTCGACGAGTTTGCAAGACCACTGCAACACCCTGCCCCACATCCAGTACGGCTACTTTCACTTCACCTGTTTCAGGATAATCCTTGATGGGGAAAAACAGAGGCAGAAGAAAAAAGGGGAAAAGCACTCTTAACCCAAGCCCTCTGGGTGAAGCCAGAATCAATACAGCTGCTGCCATCAGGACAACTTGTATCAGTTCTATGCTGACCTCGGGCATAAAGACTGGTAATGATGACACAGCGGCTAATCCCATATCCCATAACCTGAAAGCACCATCCAGAAAATGAAGAATCCCGTTAGAGACCGAAGTGAAAACAGGCTGAAGGGCCAAAGCAAGAAAAGCTGCTGGCACGACCAGCAGTCCCATAACAGGAATCGCAACGAGATTAATCAGCGGTGAAAACAGAGATACTGACTGCTCATTGAATAACAACATGGGAGCCAGCATCAGGAAAACCAGCCATTGAGGTTTCAGCCAGAGCTTCGACCTGCCTCCCATACTGACATCGTCATCAGCTTTCATGCAAAGCCGTCCACAACAACCGAAAAGCAAAATACCCACCGCCGAAAAGGAATACCAGAATCCGGCACTGGTTATAGCCAGAGGTTCGATAGACAATACGACACAAAGCGCCAACAGGAACAACGTCAGGGGTCTGGCTTTAATACCCAGTAAAGGGCCTG
Organism: Endozoicomonas sp. ALC020; assembly: GCF_049275935.1. Classification (NCBI taxonomy): domain Bacteria; kingdom Pseudomonadati; phylum Pseudomonadota; class Gammaproteobacteria; order Oceanospirillales; family Endozoicomonadaceae; genus Endozoicomonas; species Endozoicomonas sp. ALC020. Next base: position 4,828,763 of record NZ_CP184830.1, on the reverse strand, counting down.
ATAATGCCAGACCGGTCATCACCAGTGCTCTCTGAACCGGTACCGTAAAACCTGCCATAAAGGCATACATCAGGGCAAACAGGAGCCCTGCTCCAGCGGCGTACCGGGGTAAGGTAATCTTCCTCAGAGGAACAACGCCTGTTCGTGCCAGCATCATCATTAACCAGTAACCTGCTGCTGCCATAAGACCTATGTGCAGACCCGAGATCACCATTAAATGAGTGGTACCCGTCTGATTCAACCACTGCCATTGCTGCTGAGAGATTCCTGACTTGTCACCAATTAACAGCGCCGATAACAAGCCAGCAGAATGCTCGCTGCAATGTTGATAGAGCCAGTGTCGCACAGCACTTCTAAGGCGACTTCTGAAGAAAACCATGCTATCTGAAGTCGCTATTTTCTCGCCTGTTTTGACATACCCCGTAGCCTGAATATTCTCTCTGGCTGCCCAGGCCTCTCTGTCGAAAGCCCCGGGACTTCGATTGCCGTGAGGGTGCTTGATCCGAACCTGTAATGTCCATAACTCTCCAGCCTGAACTTCAGGTGCCCGGTACCAGCTGAGTCGAATCTTTTTAAGATACCCGGCAGTCTCTCCCTCCAGCGTTTTCACATTAAAATCAAAGCGGGTAAGATGCGGGTGATAAGCAGGAATATCAGAGATAAATCCTGTTACTATCATCGCTCTACTTTCTTGCTCCGTGTTGATCCAGCTCTTCTTAAGCCCATCAGCATGTAAAAATCCTGTAAAGATTCCTATTAACCCCAACCCGACATAAAGGAGAACAGGCACCGAAAAATCATTCGGGAAATAACTAGCACCGGGCAAAATGCTCCGAAGGCTTCGATAAACTTTATAAAATCTCCGGAATCTCGACACTCTGCTTAATGGCACTGAATCTGCGGTTTGGGCGGCTCCAGCCTCCATGATGACAGACAGCAGCCCCGTTATAATCAACAGCACGCCCAGGACGCCGATAACCCTGATAGACATATCGCCTGGTATTGTCGGAAAAAGAACCGTCAGCACTATTCCCGATAAATAGCTACAGTACCCTGTGGGAAGATTGATAGTGTGTTTCATTTAATCAGTGCATAATGTCGCGCTTTTTGCAGAGAAGACAAGGGTCAGACCCATGATGAGTTTAACGCTTGGATCAGGCTCTCAGCATAGTCATCAAGATTGGATTATGCTGAAAGGTGTGCTGGTTAGATGGCTTTTAACCAACCAATTCTGCAAGGCAATGACAGGCTGAGTGATAAACACTCACAAGATTGCCTGATCAAAACAACCGGAGACGACCGACTTTTAAGGTGAGAATCACTAAACTTGATTCGCTGCTTATGGAACGGTATTTCCACACTGAAGACTGGAAATCAGTCTCAGATCAAAGAAAGAGTACAGTTAAGGGACATGGCGAGGAAACTGATAAAACGCTATCTGCCGGATCCGGGAACCATTAAGAACAACCGACATCTTCGGTTTCTGGGCAGTACTATCCATGACGCCAACCTCTGGCACCTGAATCGACGCTCTGCAGCCAGTGCTTTTTTTGTGGGTGTGTTTTGTGCTTTTATCCCCATCCCTTTCCAAATGGTTGTGGCTGCTGCCATGGCCGTTGTATTCCGCTGCAACCTGCCCCTCTCGGTGGCTCTGGTCTGGATCACCAATCCGGTCACTATGCCAGCCATATTTTATTTCACCTATAAGGTGGGATGCTATATTCTGGATGTCCCCATCAGCGAAACCTCTTTTGAGCTCTCGGCACATAGCGTGGGTGTTGAATTGGCCAGAATCTGGAAACCTCTGTATCTGGGTTCATTAGTTACCGGTGTAATTCTGGGTTTTCTTGGCTACCTGCTGATCAGGCTATACTGGCGCTGGAATGTCGTTCACAACTGGCGCCAGCGACGCAAACGTACAATATGCAAAAAGTCATAGACCCTTCTTTGCCCAAGTTTCCCTATGGCCAGTATTCCAGTCCAGGGTTATAAAAGGGTAAATTTCACTTAAAATGCGACATTTTTATTCTATTACTATGGACAGGAGATCGCTGTCTTCCTATAGTTATCGCCATGAGTTAAAGCACTCACGTTTCGAAAACTTTTTTTGACTTCTCGGTAATCCAAATACTGCCATGCAAAGAAGCTTCCAAAAGCGCAAGCCAAAGCTGGAAGGTCGCGGTGTGCTTGAGAACATCAGCACCGAAGGCCCTCACAGTGACTGGCTGGGTATGCCCGATTATTACATTCATACACTGACCATATCCGATGATGAGTATAAGTACCTCTCAGCCGACAAGACCTTGGATGTTAATGTGGGCGATACCATCGTCTTCCGCTATAAAGAACAGAGCAATGAAAAGCGTATCGACAAACGCTCGCTGGGTATCTACATTGATCCAAGCCAGTATATGAACGATAGCTGATCGATACTTCCCGAGCTGCACTTCCGCTGAAGTGCAGTTTGTGCTGGGTGCCAATCCATATAGCCTTCCTTCCAGCAAGCTCCCCATTGATGGACCCGATAAAATTCAGGGCTGCAGCTGCATGCCCAAACATAAGTCTCACATCATCGTTATTGATAGCCATCCATGGCTCCACCCTTATTCTACGTAAGGATATGCAAGCGTCATTCGATGGTTAGAAAGCTTTATAGTCACCTTTGATTGCCATGAAGGATCATACCTCTCCACAACACCTCGCACTGTCAGATAACTCTTAGAACCCTTTCCTGTGAATTCACCATTAATCTCCCCACTTAGCGTCTTCCCATGAAGATTGATGTTCTGAAACCAAAAACTGAAATGGTTACCATTGCACAGGTTGGCCAAATCCGCTGAGTTGCCATAGGGATTAACCAAAAAATACTCTTCTCTGCCATCAGGAACCAGTTGCAGGGTCAAAATCATAAGACCGCCAGGATTCACATGCAGTTTCAGGAGGAGTTTGTTAATGCCTATGTTATGCAATTTGGCCAGATATTTAGCGTCAAGCCTGTAGGTCCCTGCTGGAATGGCGCAAGGAGTAATCGCATGTCCAAATACATGTGGCGGGGGCATTGTGTCGTAGTTAGGATAAGGTGGGAACTCAAAGCCAATGGCAAAAACCAGCTGTGGAATAGCCCATAGGCTGTACCAGTATCTTTTCATGATATTTTACCTTTTCGTCAGGAATCAGAGCGTTAATGCGTATTGACCAGATTCTTCAGGATAGGCGAAAGATAAGGTCTGTTCTGCTAATACAGGGTGGTTATTATTGTCTCGATCGAAAGCCAACGAATTCTGGCATAAATCCATCAGTACCATAATCATCAATTCGTTGGCGATGGTGCCCAGGGCGTAAAGATCAATAATCTTTCTGGACAGAGGGGAAACCCCATCTTCACGACAATAGATGTTTAATTGCTTCCAATCCCCTAAAATCCCCATATCATTACCATGAATAAAAAGAGGATGACTACTTGTGAAACTCATTGCCTGCCTGGCTATGTTCGCACTACTTTCAGGCTGCACAGGAATTCCTGAACACGTAAAGCCAGTAAAACCTTTTGACATCGAAAAATATATGGGCAAGTGGTTTGAAATTGCCCGACTGGATCACTCCTTTGAGCGAGGACTGAGTCAGGTCACTGCCGAATACACCCTACAACGGGATGGTTCTGTCAAAGTGATCAACTCTGGCTACTCTGAAAAAGACGATGAATACCGTCAGGCAACAGGCACGGCAAAGTTCGTTCGACACAGTTATGAAGGCTATTTAAAAGTCTCTTTCTTTGGCCCCTTTTATGGCTCTTATGTCATCTTCGAACTGGACCAGAAGGACTACCAGTACGCTTTTGTCAGCGGTTATAACAAGCATTATCTATGGCTTTTGTCCCGAACCCCTGAAGTGAGCCAGAAGTTAAAAGAACGGTTTATCCAACAATCCGCCAAGCTCGGATTTGATACTGACCAGTTAATATGGGTCAAACAGTGATAGTCAGAAACAAAACCGTCAGGGCTGAGAACGCGCAACTTTCTCAATCCCTCGGCTGGCCACCTACCCAGCTGGATCATGCTTAACATATTCAAATATCTGACACTCCCCGCTCATCGCTTCACTCTGGGCGAGGATTCTCGATCGCTCAAATTACCATTGGTCGCCAGCACAGTCACAATCAGCTTTCCAGTATTCGACTGGAAATGAATTCCTATCATTTTATTTATTTTCAAACGGAAGATTACAGCGAGGTAAAATACGGAATCTATGTCTCAGCGGGTGGAAACATTTACTTTATTGCCAGATCTGGCGTTCATCAATTCAGGGATGGGGGCACTCTTTGCCTTCATGTTCACGCAATGCTCTACCGTTTTAAAGTTCGGCAAGTAAGGTATGTAATAAACATTATCAGGCGCAAGTACTCAATTCTACGTTTAAAGACAGTTGTTCTTTGATTCCGATAAACTGGATTAAGCACCAATGGCATACCTTGTGAAAGTTCAACTACCGGCAACACCCCTAAAGCAAAGACGAAAAGAAAATTTCTAATACAGCAACTCAAGATACGTTGAGTGATAGAGACGAAAACATAAGCCTATGACTTTTATTTTTTTGTCGAAGCTCTGATTACTTCCATAAATTTATCTCCGGACTCAGAGTCATACATTTTATTTTCTGTTAGAATTTGATCTATTTCTGCCACCTTGAAAGACAAGGCGATAGATTCCTCTTTAGTAATATTCGCCAAAAGCAGCCTTAAAAAACACATAGCTGTTTTTACCTTCATACGATCAATTTTGGCTAATGCTACACAGGCAGAAGTGATATTATCTGCATCAGATCCATTCGTACCGGAAAACAGATTTATCTTACATAAAGCCCTTGATTTATTTATTTTATGCAATCGGTCAAAAAATAAATCTTTCCTGCTGGTACCAGTATGGTGGTGAGTTGAAAGAAGGGAAGAATAAGCACAAACTGCATCTTCAGCGAGAGGCATAGCTCTCATGTAAGCGGTACTTTCCAGCCCCTTAACCAATCCAACATAAGGGTTCATGTCATAGAAATCAAACAAGTATTCATAGGCATTGGAAATATTGAAATAAGACACTTCAAGTCCTTCTCCCACCAGTATTTTAAATAAACTGGCCATGTCTTTTTCTGAAAAATAGTTTGCTTCTACAGCCTGTATATAGCATTTTTTCAAGGCTGACTTAAATTCATCAAATCGTCTTTGAGATGAAAAGCAGTGCAGCTCTCCCATTGCTTCTTTGTACATTTCAGCAGATTTCAGAACTTTTGATTCGTATATCTCAATGGGAATCCCTTTACGCTTTAAAAAATCCAAAGATAAATGAACCACCTCATAATACTTTTTTGAATTAACCGAAGTTAAATTACTTAAATTCTTTAGCAACTCTCCAGTAAAATTCAAAAGTACTGGATCAATGTCAACTTGTATTATTAATTCTGATATAGATGAAAGCTCAGGAATACAAGATAATAAGCCTGACTCACCCGTGACAATTGATACTCTTCTTGCGCTTATGGGGCATAATTCACGAAGCCCGGTTATCGTACTAACTAATGAAAGCTCACTGCCTCTAATACCACCCGGATACTCGTTAGTGAACCAGAAAGTTGTTTCTGGAGTAAGATTTGTTATTTCCGAAATAGGAAAACGCTTTGCAAGCTTCTCAGCAACCCCTCTCACAGTATAATGTGAAAAATTACCAGACAATTCTTGTTTAGAAGCTGAATTACAATGCTCTCTTGTTATACTTTCCGTACTTTTGGCTGATATGCTTAGGTCAAGATTCATTTTTGATTACTACCTTATAAACCACCTATACCTTTAGACAATGTTTTTATTCTTTTGTTCAAAATAACAAAACGAGGAGGTAAGTCCTGCACCATATGTAACAGAACCCCGGAAGCTTTCTGATTTGTCGCAATTCCAAGCCACGTGCCTGAGAGTCAGGTAGCGGGGATAAGCTCGGAAGCTTTGTCCACTTTAACAAGGAAACGTCGTAACAGTGTTTTCCAACAGTTGCTCAGGGCTATTCCCCCGACACCAGTTCCAGAAGATCATCGATCGTCATAATAGCGTCCATCAACCCAGAACATGGGATGCTCCCCCTCCCAAACGGCTTTAAATGAGCCCAAAATGGAGTTAACCATTTAAACTGGATTAGTCCGAGCGAACCACCCATGACTATTTCAGTACTGGGTATCAATATTGGCAAGAACAGCTACCATCGTTTGGTGTTGATGAACAGGGTCGCAAAGTTATCAGAAAGAAGTTGTCCAGGAAACATCTGCTGGAATACTAAGCCAATCTTGAGCCATGTATTATTATCGTGAAAGCCTGTGGCAGTGCTCATTACCAGGATCAGTTACTTAAGACATATGAGCATACTGTCAAGTTAATCTCATCCCAGTTTGTTAAGCCTTATGTCAAAACCAACAAGAACGAGTGCAACTATTTTTCATCATTTATCAAACAGTAATTGCACCGTTTTCATGGACAAGAACATACGTTCCCGGTCACTTTCTTTCGTTAAGGATTCAAAGCCAAACTGTTCATATAAGGCCGCAATATTATCATTCAAACAGTCAACAATAACAGCATAAGCCCCCATATGAGCATTAATGTCGTATAAGTATTCAAGAGCTTTGATCAAAGCAATCTTTCCAAGCCCCCTACCCTTGAAGCCTTTATGAACCGCAAGCTGTGCTAGCAAAAAAACAGGCACAGGATAGCCCGGTAGTTTTTTGGCTAACGACGCTGGAAGCGTTTTTCTCGAAATAGAGCCCGGCGCAATGGTGTAAAATGCACAAATCGGGCATTTACCATCCGGCATAGGTTTAGCGGTTGGCAAAAGCATTGTCCGGCTGATAAAGAATCTAATGAGCCGGTTCAAAGCTGAGAGTAGTGGCGCCAAAGAAACCTTGACTATTGGGCTCCACGCAAGAGGCCATTAAAACAGCCAGATCCATACAAGCTTTCAGATCGGCAGGAACATCTGCATGAAAATGTAACTAAACGCCCTCATCTGCAGTTTTCATCAACTCATATTTCTTAACCGACAATTGTCGTTAGCCGAGTCGATCTAACGGGCAGGTCTCTGTAATCTGCCAGAAGCAAACATCTACCCCTTACTTCTTCACTAACGATGAATAAAGTTCAGGCAGCTCATCCCATCCATAACCTGCTGTCAGGTCATCCCTGGAGACCAGTTTTAACTCAAAATGCACCTTACGCTCTTGCCACAACGGTATTTTCAAACGTAAGGCAGATCCCAGGCTAAATAGCCAGAACCACTCATCCGGGCTGGAAACAACCGGAGTACCCGTCTGTTCTTCCGTGAGGTTCCCCCTTTGCACACGCTCTGCTTTCAGGATCGGATAAATATAGTTCACCCGTCGCTGAACACCATCAGCATCATCCAGAGCCACTGCAAGGTAACGAGCTTCGGTAGCGATATGTTGCTGGATTTTCTCTCGCTCAAAGGCAACGAGCTTTGTGTGATAAAACCGGGCATCGCCGTTTTTAAACTGGTTTATATACTCCTGATTCCGGTCAGGTCCCAACTGATTTGCCAGAATAGTCAGCCCCTGATAATGGGCGATCGAATAACCTTTACCCGGAATTCGTGCAGCGTCCTCCACAAAATACCGTTCACTGGTCGCATACGGATATTTTGTCTCAGGAACACCCAGTTTTCGTTGCAAAAAAACAGATAGCCAATGACTCCCCTTGTTATCAACCTGAGGTAACAGACTAAAAGCACCGATGCCCACTTCATTAATCGCGATACTGTATGGGTTGCATTCACAAAGCTGATTGAAATAGCCCGGATACAACACATAGGCACCAAACACCGGACGGGTTTTCACAAACCCTCTGTCATCAAACTTACAACGATGAATCAGGGCATCCCGATAACGATGCATTTGATTGATGGCATCATCGGGCACCCGGTCGGAGCCTGAGGGGGTTCCCTGATCATCCGCAGGCGTCTCAATCCGATACTTGGCATCAAATAACCAGATAATCCCGGCCCCGTCAGGAAAGGTAGCCTCGAGCAAAATATCCGGTTTTTGAGTCACCAACCAGGTTCTGATCTGACCGTCTTTCTTTCTGAATATCGGTTCATGAGCCAAACGGATTTTCACCCCGTCAGACCGCCTGAAATGAAAAGCTCCGGCCATCCCATCCTTTAACGAAACACGGATTCCACTGTCTACCAGAGGTATCCGCCCACAAGGAACCTCCTCAAAGCCCAGGTCCACAATAATCCTGCGTATCTCCAGAAAACACCAGACTTCATACATCTCTGCCACATTGCGCAAGGAGAGTTGATCGGCCCCATCCAGAAGCTCAAGATACCATTTAAGCTGTTGCCAGATTTTATAAACTTTCGAGTAACCAGGCTTTTGCTGTAATACCAACGACTCCCGCTTCAGCCCCCGGTATTCTCCAACGTCCCTGAAAAACGGCTGTTTCTGAAAATGCCGCAAAGCCTTCTGCCAACTTTCCAGCTCTTTCATAAAGCTGGCGGAAAAACGCACTTTACCGGATTCCGGAGCCAGACACGCCAGCTGTTGAACCCGGGTCAGCCTGGTGACGCCATGACCAATCACCGCTTTAATAAAACGGTTTTCCGGCGTATCCACGTGGAGTCGCTTTTTGCTCAGCGTAAAAGACTTCTCATAATTTTTATTGGCCTTTTCCAGCGCCAGCCGCTCTTCCTGCTGTCTGGATAGCCTGCCCCTCAACCGACTCATCGGAACGGTGTGCTTATACTCCATCAACCGACTATGCGGCGCATTCACCACATGCTTCAGCCCGGCCAACAACTCCTTATGAAGGGATTCAAATCGTGCAAACCACAACAGCAAGAATTGGGAGTGCGGCTTTTTAACGGCGCTTAATGAATGACTGGTGCCTTCTGCCAATGAGTAACGCCACAGTGGAAACGCAGCATCAACAGCCTCGTTCATTGCCCTGAAATCCGACAGCATATCCATCTTCACCGGCAAAATATCGAAAGCAATCGACTGTTCTATTAGCCGTCCCTGATAGGAATAGGCCAGTTTAAACTGAAAAGTACCGACATGGTTGCCCGCATTGATACTTCCCCGTAAAGAGCAGCTACGGGGACTGAAACGAAAAGACTCTTCAATAACCTTTAGCTTATGTTGCACCGTCGGCAGCGGATCACCCGCTTCCGGTGGCTGGTGAAACAGAAACTCAATCTCGTAATATTTGTTTTCAAAGAAGACCGCTTCACCAAGACATAATTCAAACACCGGCTCTGTGGCATGTTTTAACAATAACGGGGGAGAAAACCGCACCTCAGAAGTCGGCACGGCATTGCCACGCTCCGTCAGCGTTCGTTCCAGCCGCCGCTGACTGGAACGAATATCTTTTGACCAAATGACGCAATCAAAATGCCCGGTTTCAATAACAGCCAGTTCCGGCATAATCTCTACTCACTCAGGGCCAATAACTGGTAAAGGTATGACTCTCAAGCCGCGCTAACATCCACTCCAGTTTTTTTCGAGAGCGACACGGGATGCCTTTTTCCACATCACGGAACAGGTCCGGACGCTGCCCATCCCAGATATCGGGCAGTAAGCCTTTGAGCTCGTCGGTCAGTTTATCCAACAGGTTAACCGCATCCTCATCGATCACCACTCGCAGCTTATCCTCATCACCATCAATGCGGGGCAGTACCTTGGTCATCATGAAATCATCCCAAACCGCTTGCAGCGCTTGCTCATCTCCGGGTTGCAAACACGCCACATAGAGCAACAACTCGTTCAGGGCGCGATAGGCCAACTCAAAAGGGGTTCGTTTAAGCACCTGATTCACCCGCTCAAGAAAGGCAACCGTACGCTTTCCATCAGTGTCGAAGGTACCTGTCAGCTGCTCCCGCCTGGCCGAGGTCAACACTGACCAGTGAAATACTCTATTCTCCGGTTGTCCCTCAAAGAACTGACCATAATCATTAGGATAAAACTCGCCATAATCCAAAGTCAGTGCCCGGTCAATCACCTTGCGGGAAAAACCATGAGTGGTTTCATCCATATTAACGGTACCGGCCACCAACAGATTGGGTGGTATGCCGATGCCGTGCTGTTGAAAGTAACCCCACAGCGGATCATCCATCAGCCCTAAATCCGCCTGAAGCTCCAGGTCATCGGATTGATTCAGTGCTTGCAAGTCCAGCAACGGTTCACAACAATACTCTCCGACCTCGTTGAAATCCCGTGTTTCCAATACCGATAGGTAATCCGCAAAATATTGCTCCACCGGTGCCAAATTCATCTCATCCAGACAGAGCCAATAGGGAGGCGAAGCAGAATTCAGAGTTCCGGTTCCGGCTGCGGAGGCATCAGGCGCAACCGACTTCCAGGCACGGATAATAAACGCAAGCACTTTGGTGGCAATGTATTTCGGTTTATCAACCCGGGAGACATAACCTAACAGATCAGAAGGCTCATGCCAGTCAGGCCTTACCGGGATCAGACAGAAGTTCCCTTCAGGGTCATCCGGATCATGGAACTCTGCCTGCTTTCTGATAAAACGGGATTTACCGGTGCCGGAGATTCCGGCCAGAAGGAGGAAGGGTTTGGGGAGGTTGAGTCGATTGTTTTCAGATACTTCTGCAGGTTCAACCGCACTCAACTCGTACTCACATATCCTCTTGATAGTTGAGTCATAACCAAGAATATACTTGTCAAAATCAATATGAAGATGATCAAATAAAGGGGGTAGATCATGTTCTTTACGATATGTTCGATCAATGTCCCGGAGCGTAATTTTTCCTGTTTCCAACGCTTTTAACAACGCCCCAACAACGATGACCGGTATGATGCGCAATTGGTTACCTTGCGCCATTCGTATATAGATATTTTCCGCGTTTATTTTTTCTATTGTTAGTGATCTGCCCCCTTCACCGAGAACAACACCTTGCTTAATCTTCATCCGTTAACCGACGTTAGGCCAATAACAGGTAAGAGTATAGAAAAAAATAGCTGAAACATAGACGTTTATTAAAGCGTGATCAAGATTACTCAAACAAGGTTAATAAACATATTGAACTCCCTCCAAAGCTTCCTCTGCTCTGGTCAAAAAATCATTTAACATAGACTATCGTACATGTTTAGCCGGATAGGGAAAAACACTTGATAGCGTGTACGACTCAGTATCTCAGTCTTTTCTTAATACAAGCAATACAGTAGCCAGCTTGACCCACAACAGTTAACAACAAGCTTATGCAACCAGCCACAATCAGTAACCGACTGATGGCTGTCAACCATCTACTGATCGCCCTGCCAACCCTGGCCTGGTGCTTTACGCCATGACCAATGGCATTTTTGCGGTGTGGGACCCTCACCGCAATTATTGGCTGCCGCAAAAGAACGGTGAAGATATTCAGGAGCGAACCCCGGCTTTTGTGTTCTCACCCTCAGACGTGCGGGATGGACTGGCTGGGGCTGGCAATGCTTCCCTTTGCAACGGGTTGATTCGGGATTGGGCCAGTTGGCAGAAAGAAAAGAAGAAGCCTTATCAGCAGTTGAAGACCCTATTGGCATGGCGGAGCATACCTTTGTGATCAATTTTTCACCCGATGAAATATCACCTAACCCAGCCCTGCCAGCCAAGCAAAAGGCACTGGCTCGAAAAACCATTACCCGCCTGAAGCTTGATAGTCATCAGAATGATAAAATGGTGGACGACAGCATTGGCGGCATTGATATAGGCAGAAGCCTGAATGGTACAAATATGAATGACTCCCTGGATTCCGATATGCATGGCTCTTTAAGTTCATCATTTGATGGCTCATTTGGTTCTTCATACGATGACAGTTTCAGTTCAGGAGGGGGAATAAACAATGACGGGTAATAATAAATTTACGAGAACCTGAATTGCGCCCTGATGCCTGATGTTCTCAAACCTCCACCTCATGCAGCGCCAAATCCGGCACAGCCCCCTTTACCTCTCCCCCTGAATAAAAGCCTTCTGCCCTAGTCCCACAGACTCTCTTCTCACTGTCACGACTGAACCACCGCTTAGCTCTGACTGACTCGTTCCATTGCCATTGAGCGCGGTGATTGTAGCTATAACCTTGCTTCCTTCCGGGATAAGCGCCTGAACTGTTGCCAGATGTTGGTAGTAGCCATGGTCTTCCCTTTTACTCTTCCCTGAACGCAAAAAAGGCAACACCCTGAGGTATTGCCTTTTCACCTTCACCAATGTGAAGCATCTCAGCTACATAGTACGTAGCTCAATCTTTACAGAGGACGGATGTCTTCTGCCTGAGGACCTTTCTGACCCTGGGTCACTCGAAATTCAACCTGCTGGCCTTCAGTCAGGGTTTTGAAACCGTCGCCAACGATCTGACGGAAATGGGCGAACACGTCAGGACCATTCTCCTGAGCGATGAAACCAAAACCTTTCTCTTCGTTGAACCACTTAACAGTACCGGTAGTAGTAGACATAATCATATCCTGATTTTTTTTAAGCAAAATACCTTGCCGTGTATGCCACGGATAAGGCGGTAAAGCTAGAAGTTTTGTTATCGCTTATGAAGAACAGGACAAGCTACTACGCTCAGAACACTAAATCTATACATAAAGAATCAAACGCACTTATAACCTGGTGCCCATTTTACATGGCTTCGAGCTTTTAGCAACGAGTATAAAACAATCATTAACGGTGGTAACTACTCAATTAGCATTAATTCTGTGAGTAGTGCCTTTCTGGCTCGATGATTTGTACCACTCGTCCAGAATCTGCCTTTACGCTTGCCGAAAGGCACAATGCCCTCCAACTCTCTGCATCCTCCTGAACCTCGACCAGGGCGCGTTATTATCCAACCGACCGAACAGATAAAAACATCAGTAACCTGACCGGAAAGACACCTGAAAGTGATCTAGAATGCGGCGTTTAGGTCTGCTACAACTCGCACAGTACTCAAAGATAAACAATGGGATCGGGTCAAAGACATGCTGCCGGGTAAAGTCTCTGACCCCGGACCAACAGCTGACAACAGGTTATTCATTGAGTCGATTCTCTGGCTTGCTCGTACCCGAGTACCGTGGAGAGACATGCCTGAAGAGTTCGGTGATTGGCACAATAATATACAACCGATTCAGTCGCTGGAGCTCGAAAGGAATATGCAATCAAGTCTTTGAAAAACTGAGTCAGGATTGTGATACGGAATACCTCATGGTTGACGGATCAATCACCCGTGTTCATCAACACGGTGCTCCAAAAAAACGGATAACAGTGCCGAAGCAGTTGGAAAATCAAGGGGAGGTTTAACAACCAGGATCCACACTGCAACGGATGCACTTGGTAATCCTGTTCGCTTCATTCTCACAGCTGGACAAGCATCAGAGTAAGAACAGGCAAATGCCATGATAGAGGGATTTTCAGCGGACTTCGTTCTTGCTGACAAGGGATATGACTCAAATGCACTCCTCCTCGAGGTCAAGAAGTCAGGTGCTGAAGCAGTGATTCCTCCGAAGCGAAATCGGATAGATCAGCGAAAATATGACAAAGAAATCTACAAGTAGCGAAATCTAATTGAGCGACTATTCCAAAAGCTCAAGAACTTTCGGCGAGTTGCAACTCGCTATGAACGCTTGGCACGCAATTATATGAAAATGCTTCAGATAGCAGCCATCATGATCTGGTTAGCTTGACAACATCAGTAAATTGATTGTCTGGTTAGAAAAGAACGCTCCCTGGCATCAAGCAGCTGGCTGAGAAAGAGAAGGTGGACAAGGCCAGGGTCTCAAAGTGCATCCGCCTGACCTGTCTGGCCCCGGATATTCAGGAGGATATTCTGTGCTATCAGGGTACGTGGCAGCTGTCGATGAAAGACTGTATGAACCCCTTCCCGATGCTCTGGTCTGAGCAGCGGGAACATTTTAGAAAGCAAACCACCGCAACATTAGTAGACTCTGGTTTGTAATCAGTTTTATCTGCCCACCATAAAATCGCCCACGAACCCGACATCGACCTCCAGTCCAAAAACTAAACTAACGTACTGTTTTGAAAAGAAAAACCAAAATGGAGGAAGTGACACCCCAATTCCTCCAAAAAAACCGAGAAGAGAGAAAAACAGAGAGGAACAGGAGGAAAAACAGTGAAAAAGCCCGTTTTGCAAAACCGGCAAAGGCTGCAAAAAGCCTTTAAACATAGAGCTAAAACAGAAAAAACCTGTAGACGACAGCCTACAGGTTTTTTGTTATATGGCGGTGGTGAGGGAGCTTAATATAGTCTTTTCTGATAAAATATATATTTTTAATTTCTTATTTTTTACCCATGCAAAGCTCGCAGCGCTCCCTCAGGATCAACTGCAAAAATACGCAAAAGAGCTTTTGCGGGCCCACTCGGTTGCCGACGCCCCTGCTCCCAATTTTCCAACGTTCGCTTACTGACACCAATCAGTAATGCAAACTTGCCCTGACTCAACCCAACCTGCTCCCGGATAGCCTTTACTTCAGGCTCAGGAAACTCAGTCACCCTGGTAGGTTCTCTTTTACCTTTAACTATTTCATCCATTTCATGGACACTGGCCAACAGCTCATCAAACATTGATTTATCCATCAGACCACCTCTCCACCATTTTTTTCAGCATTTTCTTTTGATCTGCAGTCAATTCTTCCTGCTCATTTTTTGGATAGGCATAGAGCATATAAATTTGGTCATCTGCAGTTACCCAGTAGTAAATGATGCGGACACCACCGCTTTTACCCCTTCCTTCCAGTTTCCAACGAAGCTTTCTTAAGCCACCAGAAGCCTGAATGATTGCACCTGCATCAGGTCGGTTAACGAGGGATTCCTGTAACAACTTATACTCTTCATCACTCATTAACTCTTTGATTCTACGTGTAAAGACAGCTGTTTCTATGATTACCATAAACTGAATTATACGCCATTGACGTATCTTGTCAAAGTTCAATTACCGGTAGTGTTGCTTACCGGTAGTAACCAATTAAGGCCATCGCTCCCTCACCGAAGCGGCTTGCCTACCCGAGTCACATGATCAAAGGTATAAACATGCTCCACCGGGTTTTCATTGCAGCGTCCCACCAGTCGTCCGGGAAAATGCCAGCCACCCTTTCCAACCGTGACTTCGCCTGAACACACCTTACAGTCTGCAATATAATGAACCAGCGCTATCTTTCGGTGACTGTATTCTCCAGCATCATTTTTCGTTGGCCGGTATTCCAATAACCAATATTCCGGACTCAGTGAAACCCAGTCTGGCAGCATGGCCACACGCTTATCTACCAGACGGAATATAAAACCAAACAAAGCGAAGAAAACGCCAAGAAAAATAGCCCCTACTACCATAAAACCTGCCAATGCTCCTTTGAGTTTTGGTAAAAAGAGCGAAAGCGCCGGGCTCAGCATCAAACCGGAAAAAACCAGCAGGGGGATAATGACCACCGACAGGAACAACAAGAGTCGCCAACCTTTCATGTCTACCCCATCAAGGAACCGGGCAATCAATGGGCCACTCTTTTTCTTTTGCTCATGATACCGAATACCCATTTCTGGCACAGGATAAGCCGTTTGAGCCTCAGAAAAAGCCACCGTTTCATCTTCCGTCAGATAAACAGGTTCTAGATAATATTCATTGCGATTACCTTTACCACCGCCCAGCTTTTTAGCAGGAACACCGTAGCACGATAGACTGTTATCCAGAGCAATATCCTTGACACGGACATCATCTTTGAGCGACTTCATCAGAGCTGAAAACTTACCAGAAATATAATCTGAAGCGCTCTCTTGATCAGCCTTTATTTTCTTCTCTGAATGTTGCTTAAGCCATTCGACAAGATCTTCTGGATCAAACAAAAGGTCTTCACTGGCAATTTCTGCTGTTGCCAACTCTTTCGTCTTCTCAGCCAAAGCCAAAAAAAGCCACTCATGTAGAGTTAAATAACTTTTTCTCTTTCTTATCTCCTCGAGATACAGCAAAACACTCTCAGCCGCATCAAGACTGGCTTGGCAGGCAGTATCCGCACCCATTCCTTTACCCCTTATAACCCCTTTTAGCGGGGTTTATCTCTGTTTGGAACGACTATGCCATACCAGTATTAACCTCACCAGCACTCGCTGGCTCACTGATCAGAATAGATACTAGAGGATTGGATCATGGATATCGAAAGCACATTGAACAAGCAGCAGGCTGAGTTAAAATTCGGAGAACAAAACGGCCAGCTTCTCCACATTTCAGAAGTTAAAAGCGGACTGGATTGTGACTGCATTTGCCCAGGCTGCAAAACACCCCTGATTGCCAGAAAAGGTGAAGTCAGAACGCACCATTTTGCTCACCACCAGGGTCAGGAAAGCGAAAGCTGTATAGAAACCACCCTTCACCGCTTTGCCAAACAGGTCATTGCATCTCATAAAAAAGTTCTCATACCTGAAGATCATATTTCTGCCAGTTCAGTGGATAAAGCAGGAAAAATTCACACAGCCAGAGAACGGGTCACCAGTGAAATGATCGATTTTGAAGAGGTAGGTCTCGAGGTACTGAAACCCGGTTACCGATCTGATGCAACCGGCTATCCCTATGAACAACAGGATCTGGATATAGAAATCCGGGTCACCCATGAGGTAGATAACATCAAAAAACAAAAAGTGCTGGAAGCCAATACCTGCATGATGGAAATCGACCTCTCTGGTCTGGACAGGGACGCATCTCCAGAGGCCATTGCAATAGCTGTAATATCAGAAGCGCCCAGGAAATGGATTCACAACTCTGTCCACCTGCAGCTCCAAAAAAAGCTGCAACAAAAAGCCGATCTTATGATGATGCAGGCAAATCAGGCAATGGAAGAACATGAACGCCAGAATGATGCCCCCTTAACCCCGAGCCATCCAGATCACTTTATCTTGCTCGGCTATAAGACAGGCCACGGCTATTCTCCCAGATATCAGAAGAACTTTGAACTTTCCAAGCTTTATACCGTGCGACAAGTGGTTTCGACTAATACCCGTAATTTCACCGTTACAGGATCAGGGGGTTACGAGATGGAAGAGTTCGACCTGGATGAAAGCTGCATCAGAAAGTTGGAAAGCCTCAAATACCCCATTGAAGTGAGCTTGACTATGGGTAGTAAACTTCAGGGTAGGAAGTTTGTGCCCGTAGTCTTGGATATAAAAACCCACTGACGCTGAAGGCCCCTTTCATCTCAGGGGCTACTACCGGCCCACCCACTCTCATCCGGCAAACATAACTAAACATATTCACGTTTAAATTCAGTAGTCTACTGGTCTTACAATCAGTCTCCCAAGCTACCGTGTCAAATATAAGGGCGTCCTATTATTTTCCGTACCGCTTTATTTATATCTTTCCGGTACAACTTGGTTCTCGTGCAGCTCACACCTCTAGGAGCCTGACCGAGAATAGCGCAACCAGACCAACAGAAGTTTTCCCAAATCTTAAAATGAGCAAAAAATATCCAATTATTAGTGGGATTTTGCTCATTTTTGCATATTTATGCCTTCTCACAGCCTCTATGCTGCCTTTTTAGCCTCTTTCAAATCTTCAAGACGGATTGACCTCGTGGAAGCCGCTTTTACAAATTTTTTGATATTATGCGCAGTGCATACCAGTGAAAATTCCGCTGAAACTTTTTCTTTGCCGCGGAGACTGAACCCTCGGAAACCAGATTCTTTTATCTGTCCAAATGGTGGCTCCGCAATAACTTTACGACGCTCATATATGGCTTTCGCACCGGCTGTCTCCATTTTCTTATTCATAGCCTGACGTGCTTTTTCAAACTTATCGGTACGGATAACCCTGCCAGCCTCTTTCTTTGAATCACTGCAATTCCGACGATAAGGGCATTCCCTGCATACCGTCTTGTTTGCCCGGTAGCTTTTTCTTTTGCTTTTGCTGGCCGGGTTCGTTACCAGCTTTTCCCCTGCCGGACAGATAAATACATCAGCTTCGGAATCATACGCAAAATCCGCTTTGACAAACTTCCTGTCAGAGCTTTCAAGGTCGTCAGCGGCAGGCTTCTCCGCCTTGTCGGTTGCGATATAGGCATCAATCTCATGTCGCTCGACTGTATGTAAGTTTGACCCTGAAAAGTAACCATTATCCATACTCCACTTATCTACAGCCGCGCCATCAGTGGCTCCTGATAATGCCCTCAGCGCCGGCTCCACTTCCTGTACATCGTTGGCGTGTTGGCTGACATGCTGGCCAACAATGATCTGGTTATCGGAATCAACTGTAATTTGAGCATTGTAGCTGTACTCACAATACCCCTTCTTGCTCATCATGCGGGCATCGTGATCTGCAAAACTGATCTGCTTTTTGTCGTCTATTGGTTTGTCTGGATTTAAAGCTTTTTCACGTTCTTCAAGTGCTTTCTTGGCCTCTTTGATTTTTTTCAGGCGCTCTTCTTTAAACTGGAGGTCTTCAGGAATGCTGTAACCATTGGTTGCTTTGTAGGCGTCATCTTCTTCCTGATCACACTGACTGGCTTTTTTGATCAGCTCATCCACTTCGGCACTGAGTTCTGCCTCTTTCGCTTTGAGCCTCCCGTAGCTCATGGCCTTGTGTTTTGAGCTGTTGGCTTTGAACTTGGAGCCGTCCAGGCTGATATGACCCAGTGATGCCATTTTGAGTTCAATGGCCAGTTTGACTGACTGTTTGAAGCAGTCATGGAAAAACGACAGATTATCCTTACGAAAGTCACCAAGAACCCTGAAATTCGGGCAGTTCATTTGTGAGATATACATGAACGCCAAGTCTTGTCGACACCGTCGCTCAATCTCACGGGAACTGAAAACACCATGGCTGTATGCGTAGATCAGAATAGCGACAATGAGCTTTGGAGGGTATGCGTGCTGACCAAGGTGGTGATATTTTTTTTCGACTTCAGACGTATTAATGTTCTGAAAAATGCTTTCATAAATAAAACAATCATGATCTTTGGGAAGCAAATCGAAAACGTTGGTTGGGAACAGCAGATGCTGATCAAACTCAACAGGACTGTCCTTAAACTTTGGTGGTGGTGACATTTGGCATAATCAGAGTTGGTTTAAGGCTTATCATAACAGATAAGCCTATTCTCGGTCAGGCTGCTAGCCTTCAACCAACAGTATTTTTTCAGATCCTCACTTCGCAAATACACACTATCGTCTTAAAACTAACGAGCGTACAATCAACTTCATTCCCAAAATCCCTAAATAGAGCTATTTGGCCCCATGCTCCCCAGAGTCAATAAAAGATGATGGCACAAGCTTAGGGCGGTAGCATGCCTGCAGAAAAATCAGGGAAGACAGAACCAATGAGCAACCCAAACCTGCCACAGCTGGAGGCCATCCAGCACATTGACGGTCCGCTCCTGATCATTGCCGGACCGGGGTCGGGTAAAACCTATACGCTGGTTGAGCGCATTATGAACTTGCTGGTCAATCATGATGTGCAACCGGAGCAGATACTGGTCGTTACCTTTACCGAAAAAGCGGCACAGGAACTGAAAACCCGGATCAGCAACCGGCTGCTGGTAAGCAACTTATCGTTCAATGTGAATGAGATGTATCTGGGCACCTTCCACTCCATCTGCCTTCGACTATTGGATGAGTATAGAGAATATACCCGGCTCAAGCGTAGTTATTTGCTGATGGATCAGTTTGATCAGCAATATTATCTGTACCAGAACCTCAACCAATTCAAAGATATTGAAGGTATTGAGCATATTCAGGGCGAGCACAAGAAGCCCGCCTGGGTGAAGTCTGAAAACCTGTTGCAGTGGCTGAACAAAGCTGCGGAAGAAGCGCTCGATCCTGAAACGCTGATTCAATCCGGTGACGAAGCCATTGAAGCCCTAGGCAACTGCTTTCTGAAGTATCGGGAGCTATTAGTCGAGCGCAATGCGCTTGATTTTTCCACGATTCAGTTGGAAGCATTGAACCTGCTTGAACAGCATCCACAGGTTGTGACAGCGCTACAGGAGAAAATCAGATACCTGATGGTGGATGAATATCAGGATACCAACACCATTCAGGAGCGTATACTCACACTGCTGATGGATGATCGGCAGAACCTTTGTGTGGTGGGCGACGACGATCAGGCACTCTACCGCTTTCGAGGCGCCACCATTCGTAACATCCTGGAGTTCCCGGAGCAGTTTGCCGATGGCAAATGCAAAACCGTAAAACTGACCACCAACTATCGTTCTCACCCTGATATCGTTGAGTTCAATAACTGGTGGATCAATGACAAGGCGTGGGAACGTCAGGGCGTCAGCTACCGTTACGCCAAGAATATCGAACCTCGGAAGGACAGCTTTCCCGACAGTCCAACCGTGGTCAGTGCCATTGCCGATGAAGGCGATAACTGGCATAACGAAGTGTACCACCTGCTCACCAACTTAAAAGAAAACGGGCAGCTCAGCGATTGGAACCAAGTGGCTTTTCTGTTTCGTTCTGTCAAACATGACCGGGTTCGGGCGCTGGCTCAATCTTTAGAAGACCGTGGCATTCCGGTCTACTCACCAAGAGCTAATCTGTTTTTTCAGCGTGAAGAAGTGCAACTGATGATCGGGGCGTTGCAGATGCTCTTTCCCTCTGTCGTTCAGGAACGGGAAAAAGAGCGTCAGGGCGGCAAGAGTCTGGCCATCTGGGCTTATCACGACCGTTGTCTGCGTTTGTTTATGGAGGCGTTACGAAAGCCAGAACAGCAGGATTTGCTGGAGTGGTGCAAACGGATGTCTCGCTACCACTTAACGCTGTCCAAAAATGCCGACTACGCATTTAGCAAACTGTTTTACGACCTGTTGGCGTACCCGCTGTTCAGCAGTTATCTGGACAGTGTGGATAACCCGAGAGCACAGCGCAACCTCGCTACGCTGTCAAAGTTGTTGGGCAAATTTGAGTACCTGCACCACGTCAGCGTATTGAATCCGAAATACCTGCAAAAGAATCTGAATTCGCTGTTCAACCAGTTCCTGCGCTTTCTGCACGATGGCGGCATTGATGAATACGAAGACATGGCCGAGTACGCTCCTTCGGGCTCAGTGTCGTTTCTGACCATCCACCAATCCAAAGGGTTGGAGTTCCCAGTAGTTGTCGTCGGCTCGTTAGGTGCATCGCCAAGAAAGCAATACACCGAACTGGACGAAGTGCTGGAGAATGGTTATCTCTCCAAACCTCCGTTTGAACCCATTGAAGAGACCAAGTACTTTGACTTCTGGCGACTCTATTACACCGCCTTTTCACGCGCTCAGAACCTGCTAATACTGAGCGATCAGGAGAAGAACGGTCACGGCAAAACGCCCTCAAAATACTTTGCCAAGTTTGTGGAAAAACTACCGAGCTGGCGAGATGCCCGCAGCACCATCAATCGGCTACCGCTGGAGCCGGTCAAAGATGTTAACATCAAAAACGAATACGCCTTTACCAGCCATATCACGCTCTTTGAAACCTGCCCGGAACAGTACCGCTTCTTCAAAGAACTGGCCTTTCAACCGATTAAGGCCAGCCCAATGCTGTTCGGTACACTGGTTCACGAAACGCTGGAAGACATTCATAAAGCCGCTTTGCGCGGTGAAAGCAAAACCATCACTGCCGAGAACATTCGTGGCTGGTTTGACGACAACTACCGAAACCTGGCCAACCGTGAACGCATGTACCTTGGGGACTCTACGCTTGAGGCCGCCTTCAAACATGTGATGCGCTACGTCAAAGGGAAAAAAGGCAACTGGAGCGATATCCGTGATACTGAAGTGGATATCTCTCTGGTAAAAGACAGATACATTCTAAAGGGCAGCGTTGACCTGATTCGGGGTGAAAACGACAGCGTCGAGATTGTCGACTTCAAAACCGAACGCAAACCCGATATGGATCGGGACCGGGAGCGCATCCTGCACCACCAGCGTCAACTGGAAATATACGCCCACCTGGTGGAACAGCGCACCGGCCTTCACGTTAGCCGCATGCATCTCTACTTTACGGGAGAGACCCATGGCCTGCCCACCATTAGCTTTAGCAAAAATAGTGGCTCTATTGAGAACACCATTAGTGCATTTGATCAGGTCGTAGACCGGATCGAACAGCAAAACTACCAGATGAGCGAAAGACCTCAAAAAGTCTGCCCGGACTGCGATATGCGCAGCTACTGCGACCGGCGCAACTGGCATTTCTGCAAAGCCTCCTAATCACTCTCTGTTTCTATTTATATTGCTGCGAGCTGCTGTCTCGCAGCTCTTGCTATATCAGGAAGCCCGATATGTATCAAAAAAAGGACGACCAACTGCTGTTTGATCAGCCTTCACCGGTTACCACTGAAGTGGATAAATACACCTTTGAGCCTATCAAGGGTTATCCCATGCTGAATTGGCGTGGCAAGCGTCCATTTACCGGTACTCAGTACTTCCCGGCTCAGCGTAAAGAGGTTTATGGCGAAGAAGTGAATGGCTGGATCAATAAGATTTTCTGGGGGGATAACCTACAGGTGATGAGCCACCTATTGAAAGAATATCGTGGCCAAGTTGATTTGATTTATATCGACCCTCCTTTTGACTCGAAGGCAGATTATAAGAAAAAAATCAAATTAAAAGGCAAAGAGATAAGAAACGACCGAAGTAGCTTCGAAGAAAAGCAATATACTGACATTTGGAATAATGACGATTACTTACAATTTATGTATGAACGGCTCATTGTTTGCCGAGAGTTATTATCTGAGAAAGGCAGCTTATATTTACACTGTGATCATAGAGTAAGTAGCTATTTACGCATTATTTGTGATGAAATCTTTGGAAAACCCAATTTCCAATCTTGGATTACATGGAAATCCTCTCCTGGACATAGTGATCATGCATTTTTTGGTGCTATGCAAAATCATATATTATTCTATAGCAAAACTCAGGAGCCTGTTTGGAATATCCAATATACTTCATATGATCAAGAATATTTGACTCAGCATTATAGAAAAATCGACGAAAATGGTCGTAAGTTTGAAGATGACAACCTTACTGCTTATGGTTTATCAGGCGGTGGTTATGAATATGAGTGGAATAGTCATACCAAACTTTGGCGCTGCCCAAAAAGCTCAATGCAAAAATTAGAAAATGAAAATAGAATTTATTACACGAAAAATGGTGTTGCCAGATATAAAAGATATCTAGATGAGATGCCCGGGTCACCTTTATCAGACCTGTGGACTGATATTAATAGATTAAACTCCCAAGCTAAAGAGAAACTAGATTATCCAACACAAAAACCAGAAGACTTGTTAGCCAGAGTTATACAGTGTTCTTCAAACCCAAGTGACTTGGTTCTAGATTTCTTCATGGGCTCAGGTACAACTCAAGCTACAGCAATGAAGCTTGGTCGCCGCTTTATAGGCGCAGATATAAATCTTGGAGCTATTGAAACCACTACCAAGCGCTTGATTCATAAAGCAACTGATATTGAAATTAAGAAAGATGAAGGGGGCACCTATTACACCGGTTTTGAAGTTTACAACGTCAATCACTACGACGTATTCCGCAACCCTGTCCAAGCCAAAGAACTGCTGATTGAAGCTCTGGAAATCCAACCACTGGCGAATAGCGTGTACGATGGTGAGAAAGAAGGCAAAAAAGTTAAAATCATGCCGGTCAATCGCATCGCCACCCGTGAAGACCTGAACGAACTGATTGCCAACCTCCCCTACAAGCAGTTTGCGAAAAAGCACGAGGAAGCCCCCAACAAACCGGTCGAACACTTGTTACTGGTCTGCATGGGGCATGAGCCGAATCTGGCTGCGCATCTGCAAAGCGAAGCAGGCTATAAACTGGATGTCGAAGTGGTGGATATTCTGCGGGATAAATCCGAACTTCAATTCAAGCGGGACTCCGAAGCGAAGGTGGTTATTCGTGATGACAAGCTGGTCATAGATGCCTTCTATCCGATGAACCTAATGCAGAAGCTGAGCCAGCAAAAAGAGGACGTGAGCGAATGGCGAGAGCTGGTTGAGTCCATCAAAATCGACTGGAACTATGACGGTGCTGCCATGGAACCGGCTGAAGTGGATGTGCCTGGCAAGAATGAGCTTGTAAAAGGTGAATATGCCGTGCCAGCGGATGCGGGCACCATCAAGATCAAGATTACGGATCTGCTTTCCGAGTCCTGGGAAGGGGAGATCGAGCATGGCTAAAACACCTCAAGCCAGCTTCGAGCTGGGCAACGCTTTTTATGTTCACCTTCTCTCTTTTTATAAGCAGAACCGAGGGGCTATTCGTAAGCACTATAAGAACCTGACGAAAGTCTTTTTAGACTACAACGACAGTGAAAAACGAGCCGACGCTTTTTTGCGCACACCGCAATTTGAAGCATTGGAGATGTATGTTTTTCTGAAGGAGTTTCTGGATAACCAGCCGGTTTATAAGCTGTTTGAAGCATGGTACGACAGCAAAGGGAAATTTGGCAACCGGGTTGTTGGCATTCAGGCGGGCGAAGGCGGTGTGATCCAGGGCGATATGCTCTGGAATATGTCGAAGCAGGACTACAACGGTGTGTTCAAGAAGATGAAAGCCTGCAATGGCGGGCGCATCTATTCCAACTACATTTTCGCGCTGACCATGGGAACGGGTAAAACCATCTTGATGGCCACCTGTATGCTTTACGATTTTCTGCTGGCCAGAAAGTTCCCAAAAGATGCCCGCTATATTCACAATGCGCTGGTTTTTGCACCAGATAAGACGGTGCTGCAATCCCTGCGGGAAATCGAAAGCTTTGACCACAGTAAGGTTATGCCGCCTGAATACCTCAATGTGATTCCGCTGAAGTTCCACTATTTGGTGGATGCTGGGGTTTCGTTGAACACCATCGATGGCTCGATGTTCAATATTGTGGTGTCCAACTCTCAGAAGATTATTCTGAAAAAGCAGAATAAGGAGTCGGTGGCCACTGAGCAGCTTTTCCAGAGCGGCAAGGAGTTGTACAAAACCAGCCCGCTGCTTGGGGAAATGGGTGCTTTGCTGGATCTGGGTGAAGAGTCTCTCTCTTCTGAACCTACAGAAGAGGCAGACCTGGTGACCAACCAGCGTTTTGAAAAGTTGCGTCGACTGGATCAGCTGGGCATCTTTGTGGACGAAGCGCATCACGCTTTTGGCAATAAGCTGGCGCAGGATATGGGCGTCAAGACCGCCAAGAACAGCCTGCGCAAAACCATTGATGAGCTGGCCACCAATCTGAAGGCACGGGGAAGTCAGGTGGTGGCCTGTTATAACTACACCGGTACGCCTTATGTGGGTAAAGAGGTACTGCCAGAGGTGGTTTACGCCTACGGGTTAAAGCAGGCCATTGAAAGAGGCTATCTGAAAGAGGTGGAACTAAATGATTACACCACCACTCGTTGCAAAGAGTTTCTGAAAATTTCTATTCAGGACTTTTTACAAAAAACAAAAGGTCTTAGTCCTGAAGGCATGTTGCCCAAAATGGCAATTTTCGGAACCACTGTTGATGAAATTCAAAATGAGGTTCGCCCAGCGGTTGAAGAGATCCTTGCTGAAGAGGGTATTTCTCTTAACCGGATTCTTGTCAATGTTGGTGATAGCAAAATCACCACCGATGACGACATTCGTGAATTTAACCGTTTAGATACCCCTCAATCAGAAAAACAGTTTATTCTTCTGGTCAACAAAGGTCGAGAAGGTTGGAATTGTCGCTCTCTGTTCTCAGTAGCTCTACACAGAGAACCGAAACATAAAGTCTTTGTACTACAGGCTACAATGCGCTGTTTAAGAGCGGTAGGTAATGTACAGGAGACTGGCCTAGTCTATCTGACAAAAGCAAATCGGGTTTTATTGGATAATGAGTTGCAGTCCAACTTCAGGGTAAGTGCTGATGAAATTACCGTAAGAACAGAAAAACCAAAGGTTGAAGTGCGGGTTACCCAACCGACCATTAAAGTCCCCATCAAACGCATTCGTCATAAATACGAGTTGAAGGAAAAGCCATTTGCCAAAGGCCAGAAGCTCGGATTGCAGGATGAGTATGACAATGGGCACTTCAATAAGTACAAGTTGATCCATACCACGCAAAAAGGTATGGCCATGCCGGGACAGATGAATACGATTGGCAAAGCCACCGAGGATTTATCTGCCCTGAGGGAGCAAAAGAAGTTTAGTCAGTTATCCCTGACTGCAGAGATTGCCCGCTATCTCAATAAAAGCCCGCTATTGATTGAGAGCTTAATTGAAGATACCTATGAAGGCTTTGATGGTGTTCTTAAGTGGGTGAATCAGTACAACGATGTTTTGTACGACTTTGTTATCCCGAGGCTGTTTGGGGCACTGTTTGAGGTGCTTTCCACACGGGAAACTGAAACCTTTGAAATAGACCTAGTGAAAGAACCGCCGACTCAGCCCGGTTACTATGAGATCCGTACTGATCCGTCAAATGTTGTCACACAAACCAGTGCCGGTCAGCTTGCTGGCAAGAGCTTCCATCTGGATAACTATTGCTTTGACTCTACACCAGAGAAAGAATTTTTCTGGCAGATGCTCAATGAAAACAAGGTGGACAAGGTTTGGTTTACCGGCATGTTGACCCATGGCCAAAGTGAGTTTGTTATCAATTATGTGGATAGCGAAACTCAGACCGTCCGTAGCTATTACCCCGACTTTTTGATCAAAAAGCCCGATGGTTCTTACGTCATCATCGAAGTCAAAGGCGAGCATATGCTGGCTTCGCAAAACGTGCAAGACAAGAAAACCTACGCCGAGATGATGAGCGGTGATGGGGATATGAGTTATATGCTGATACCGAGTAAAGCAGCCCAGGATGGAGTATTTGATCGGTCTTTTTTGAATTAAACACACTTTAAGCGGAGGTATTACTCCGCTTTTTTTCTACTGTTTTTACTATTAGGAATTTTTCATATGTTCGAGTTTGCATCACCATTGGTGAGCTTCTGCTGGTCTGCTGTTACAGGCGGTGCTTGTTACGATGCTCTGAAAGGGCTTTTGGGCACTGCTTTTGATCAGCTATCTGTCTATAAAAAAGAGGGCAAGGAGGTGCTCTTTGAAGCTGAGCTACTGAGCATACTCGACACAAATGAAGAGATAAAAAAAACTATTGCTGATATGGCTGAAGGCAATCACTCTACAGAAACCACGGTTATCACTACCGGAAACATACAGGCTGGTGGCTCTGTAATTGTTGGTAGTCACAACTCCGTAGGTAGCTCGAAGTGATTGAAAATAAGATCTCAACTGGTGACATAAGTGCAGGTGGCCATGCCACTACGGGGAATCATAACAAGGTAAATAGTGATAATAACACATATATTAAGCATCAAACAGTCCTTAAAACTGATAATTCTAATCAGAATATTATTGAGGATAAGCATACACTTATTCAACTTGATGCTCATTCGTTAAGAGATGCAATAGAATTATGCCATAACGGCTTCTACGACAAAGAAACCGCTAAATCTGGCGATGAGTTTGATACAAATGTCATCTCCTTAAATGAAAAGCATGAACTTAACGACATGTGTCCTGATTTTTGGGATGAGTGTATTTCACCAGAATTTGAAAGCAGGTTTAATGAGTTTGAATGTTTTTTGAAAAAAAGAGAAAATAGTGACTTACTCCACAAATTAGAGTCAGTAGCAAAATCCGTTAATAGAGAGTTGTTGGCTAGAAGACGAAAAAGTGAACATCTTCAATTTCAGGAAATCATTCAGAACATTGCCAAGACTCTTTTGGAATCTCAATATGAAAAACTCTCAAATAAGCATGAAACTGTCGAGTTTGTACTCTATTATCTATATTCTCAGTGCCTATTAGGTCGTAAAACAGTTCAGGAGAAGAAACAGTGCTAACTCCAACAAGACTGATGCAGTTTGACTATTGCTTGCTCGCCGTAACCAGCCATGTTATTGCCTGTCTGCTTGAGCGAAAGACTGCGTCACTAGATGAGCTACTGCGTTACTCAAGACTGTCGTCAAATGAGATATGTGAGTCGGATATTCTAGTCGCCATTACATTTTTATACGCAGTAGGCAAAGTGTCTATCGATACTGAGACGTCAACCATATCACTTACGACCACCAAATGATTAAACTATCAAAATTATACTGCAATAAGCCAGACATTTTTCCTGACATTAAATTCCATGATGGGATAAATATTGTCCATGCAGCTATATCAAAGCATCAAAAACAAAAAAACACTTACTCACATTCAGTCGGAAAAA
This sequence comes from Endozoicomonas sp. ALC020, assembly GCF_049275935.1. Lineage (NCBI taxonomy): Bacteria > Pseudomonadati > Pseudomonadota > Gammaproteobacteria > Oceanospirillales > Endozoicomonadaceae > Endozoicomonas > Endozoicomonas sp. ALC020. The sequence goes on along the minus strand of NZ_CP184830.1, from coordinate 4,800,538 downwards.
CAACGCTTCTTGAGATAATTGATTACACCCTTTTAAAAGAAATAAAAGGGGATTTCTTTCTAAAAGTTCACAAAAATTTATTTTTAGATTTCGAATTCTATCTTGAAATACAAACTGGTAAAACCCTTTTCACTACAATCAAACGAAAAGTCGAAGGAAAAACATTTTTAGCTACTCATACAGAACCATTAGATGCCCGCAACTACTCTAGCGATTTCTGGATTGAAAAAAACCTGGGAATAAAAAAAGCCAAACAAAAATTAAGCTCAATTGTTACACTTGAGATTCTACAAAAGATTAGTTCTGATTATCGACAAGGACTAAGGTACTGTATAAGAAGACAAGGTGAATACAGTCGAACCTTTAAAGTAAAAAATGTAACGGAAAAAGATTCTTCATGGAAACCTTATCTAGGAGCATTACTAGGCATTAACCATTCAACACTTGTTGAAAAATATGAACTTAAGGAACATATAGATAAGCTTGATGCGGCTATTAAGCAAGTAGAAGACTTATCCAATATTTCCAGCCAAGCCATCGAGGCAGAAATACAAATCGCCACAACTCGACTTGAAGAATTAACAAGCCTTACAGATAACTTTGATTTCAATGTAGCTGATCAAAAAGACATTAAGCACCTCGTTCACAATCTTGATAAAGAAATATCTAAGCTCAACAATGAGCTTTATACTTCTGAACATCAAATAAAATCCATTAATGAATCACTGCAAGCGCAATTTAAATTTGACGTTAGTACTATCAGGAATCTGTTCGATGAGATCACCCTTCATCTTCCAGATCAACTTATGCACACTTATGATGAACTGGTAAACATCAATGAGCAACTAGTTAAGGATCGTAATAAAAGGTTAAAAAAAACCAAAGCTTTACTTGAAGAAAAACAAGAAAATATCTCCAATCAGCTAGCAGCACTAAACAAAGAGCGCGGCATATTAGCACAACAGATTCTTGATGAAGATGCCTTTAAAAGATACAAATCTTTACAAGCAAGAATAAGTAAAGAAGAAGCAAAAATTGCTGTACTCCATGAAAAATTAGAAAAACTGGATGCCACCTCTGAATTGAAACATAAATTAAATTCAGCATCTTCCCAGCAGCAGCAATTAGCAGACAAAATCAGTTCGGATTCCCGGCAGTCGCACAATGAGATATTAAAATCAATAGGAAAGATTTTCAGCGCATTTGTTAAATATGCAACAGATTTAGATGCTTTTTTGTATGTTGACGTTAATAAGGAGGGGAACCCGCAATTCCATACCAAACTTCACGATCATTCTTCTCAAGATAAAGGTGAGTCTTTTCGTCAAATAATTTCTGGCTGTTTTGATCTAAGCTTACTTACATATTATTCATCCCAGAGTTTTTATCGTTTTTCCTATCATGACGGCTTATTGGAAAGCATTGCTGATCCACTTAAAGTAAAAGTACTGGATTTGTGGAATAAAGAAGGCATTCATCATGGCCTTCAACTTATTGTCACCATTCACGACAGTGATATTCCATTATTAGATAATGGTAGTAAAATGCCTATTGATGAACGTTTAATCATTAGAAAACTGCATGATCAGGGAGATGACGGTCGTTTATTTAAAATGAAAGCATTTTGAATTTTGAATTGGGAATTGGGAATTGGGAATTGGGAATTGGGAATTGGGAATTGGGAATTGGGAATTGGGAATTGGGAATTGGGAATTGTAGGCTAGGGTGAGTAACTAATTCTTTACTATACCTCCATTTCAAACTGCGATAAATCTGATACAGATAACTCTTATCTCCCCTTCTGTATAAATACCATCACTCCAATACTAGCACCCTCCCCCATCAACAATAATGACAGAAACATTATAAAGCTCTACAAACGCACTATTTTACCAAAAATATTTTTGACCAGTTGAACATAACGTATTAGTCTGAACAGCAGCGCCGATTTACCCAAACTTGCAGGCGCTTAATAAGTTTCGCTAAACAGGCACTAAAAATGAAAAAGCACCTTTATTTGTCAATTGATGGTCAGTCAGTCTGCGGTCTCGTCACCGACCTCTCCCGATCTGGTTTAACAGTAGAAATAACATCCCCCTTCTCTGGATACAGGACAGGTCGTCATGTGCCCACCTATGCCAGGGCAAATCGTAATTATCTGGAAATCGGAGAGCAGGTCGCTTCTGAGCTTCTTACAGAACTTTATCATGATCTTAAGTTGCTAACTGAGAAACGCGATTTACTTACAACAGAGTTCAAGCGTATTCTCTCGAAGCTGTCACAACACAAAACCAGCCAGAAGGAATTGGCAGCGAAAACGTCAGAGCTAAAACAACAGTTTAAAGCTGGCCTGCAGGATCAAAAACATTACCAGCAATCGCTGAAAGCTATTCGTGACCATGAAAGCCAACAAGTCATGCAGTCAAGGGAGCTTGTTAAACAGTTTATTGATGACCACCTTCCTGGCTGGCATCACAGTCTGGATCATGACCAGTTGATCTCTTTTCTCTCATCAGACTGAATCTGATAACCTTCTCACTCCTCCGCTATGCAATGAGAATAAGAATGTACGACATTATTGGAGATATTCATGGACGGGCTGATGAGCTGAAAGCCTTACTGCTCAAGCTTGGTTATGAACGACGTAAATCGGCATATCGCCACCCTGAACGGAAAGCCATTTTTGTTGGGGACTTTATAGATGGTCAGGGGCAACACCGTAAAACCTTTGACATTTGTCGTTCGATGGTCGAGCAGGAAACTGCACTTGCTGTGATGGGTAACCATGAGTTTAATGCCATCTGTTATTCGATATCGGATGGTGTTGGCGATTTCCTCCGCCCACATAATGAGAAGAACATCAGGGATCATGCGGAGTTTATTGCTGAGTTTCCATTTCAATCCAGCATACATCAGGAGGCTATAGGCTGGTTTAAGACACTGCCACTGTTTCTGGATCTGGGAGAATTGAGAATCATCCATGCAGTATGGCATCACACCAGCTTTCCTATTGTCGCCCCCTTTCTCGATGAAAATAACTGCCTGACACCGGATGCTTATGTTCCAGCTTCTGATAAATCACACCCGCTCTACCATGCAATAGAGTACCTATTGAAAGGGGTAGAGCTGGAACTACCACCAGGCGTTAGTTTCAGAGATAAAAAAGGAAATCTGCGAACCGCTGCCCGCATTCGCTGGTGGGATGAACAAGCGATTCATTGGTCAAATGCAACCATCGGGACAGGACAGGCAGAATTGCCCAACACTCCACTGCCCGAACAAAGTTATCGCTACACGGATACAGTACCGTTATTTGTAGGGCATTACTGGATGAGTGGACAGCCCAGGCCAATGAGTGACCAGGTTGCCTGTGTTGACTACAGCGTTGCACGCCCTGGAGGAAGACTGGTGGCTTATCGTTGGTCGGGTGAGCAGAAGCTTATTCAGGATAACTTTACTTGGATAGACAGAAATCAATAATAAGCAACAGTGTGCAAGGAGTTATGCATGAGCGCTCTTGATATTGTTTACAACCATCGAAAGAAACAGGACGGGAATCTGTTCTCAGAAATCATATGTGGCGTTATTGAAGAAAAATAACCGTTGGCTGCTGTAAGGAATTTTTATTATGGATTTGGAATTGATGTTCAATTTACTCGCTTGGGGATTCTTTCTCTCTGGGGGTTACTTTGCCTTTAAACTTATCATTGGTGGCATCATCAGGCTTGCCGATCAGGAGCTGACCTTTGGGTATGTCATCAAATACTGTCTTTTGACTGGGTTATTTTTTGTTTTTGGGCTGACCTCTTTTTTTCTGGGTATAGGCTCTGGGAGTTGGTAGCTGAGAATTCTGCTCAAACAACCACTTGTACGGCATATCACGTGCTACCATGATTGATGACAGTAGAATCCAATTGTTTACTTTTGGTATTGTTACCTCCGGCAAACAATGACCCAAAATCACCGGTTTGAAATGAACTCTCGATTAACCACTTGATGGCCGATTCAATATTGTTACCAGCAATCAGGGAAAGGAGCCATGCTCAACCAAGAGGACTCCCTTATGATGAAGCAAGCAAGAGAGAAAGGCTGCTATCCTGAGGATATTACCTGTCAGACTGGATACACAGTCAGTAAGATTAAAGGATTACTCAAGCGCCACGGGCCACTATCTAGCCCAGTCTTTTCTTGATATAAGCAACACAGTAGCCAACTTGAACGACGACAGGTAACAATAAGCTAATGCAACCAGCCACAATCAAACTCTTCCTCGTCAAGGGCAGCCCAACAGGTCTTCGTACCGCAGAGATCTCAAACTGGACTGGCAAGGCCATTGCTGGTCCCCGCAGTGATCTTGATGACTTTCTGAGCCGCACAGAACTTAAAAGTCCGGGCGTTTATCTTCTTTCTGGTATTGATGCAGATTCAAATGAGCCTGTGATCTACATTGGTGAAGCAGAGGACGTATCCAGTCGTCTTAAGCAACACGCCAAAAATGAAGATAAAGACTACTGGGTTCATACGTCAGCCTTCGTCAGCAAAGACGACAACCTGACCAAAGCTCATATTCGTTACATTGAAGGAAAGCTGATTCAACAGGCGTACAACAGCAAGCGAGTGGTTGTGATGAACAGTGCATCCAGTGGTTCTTCACTGCCTGAAGCTGATCGAGCCGAGATGGATGTTTACATAGAAAGGATGCTGCAATTATTACCCGTACTGGGCATTCACCACCTAACATCCACCAGCCTTTCTCCTGAAAAACCCAAGCTTCTTAACCCTGACAAACCTTCTGATGCTTCTAACCAGATACTCTTATGCAAAGTGAAAGGAAAGCTCACAGCAACAGGAAAGCGATCAGAAGGCGGGTTCACTATTTTCCAAGGGTCTCAAGCGGTAGAGCAAGCGGTTGACTCCTGCCCAGAAAGAATAATTAAATTTAGATCGAAGCTCATTGAAAAAGGCATACTGGCTCTTGATGACGGCTGTTATATTTTTACTAGGACTATGAATTCACCAGCCCCAGTGCAGCTGCCGTCATAATCAGAGGTCGAAGTACCAATGGTTTAACTGCCTGGAGAACAGGTGATAATCGCACCTTGAAAGACTTGGAAAGGGAACCATAGAAAATACAAACAGTTTTCCACACAATAATAAGGTATGAGCAACAATGGCCCGCAAGCAATCTTTTCTGGATGACCTCAGCAGACTCCCTTGGTGGTTCAACCTGATACTGGCAATACTTTCCTACTTTCTCCTCAAGGTTGTTGTTCCGTCCATTGAAACCGAAAATCCCATCTTTAAAGGTATCACTATAGCGTTGCCATCGATGGCTTGGGTTTTCAGTCTCTTATTTTGCCTGGCGGCCCTCGCTTCAGCTATCCATTCCTGGCAGCGTGGAGAACTGTTCAATAACCAAACCAGCCTGAAGAGCATTCAGAACCTGACTTGGCAGCAGTTCGAACAGTACATTGGGGAAGCCTACAGAAGAAAGGGCTACTCAGTTGAGGAAACTGGTCTGGGTGGAGCCGACGGAGGGGTTGATCTGATACTCCGGCAAGAAGGCAAAACACTGCTGGTACAGTGTAAAAACTGGAAACGCAGAAAGGTTGGCGTACCCGTTGTTCGGGAAATGTTCGGTTTGATCAAGGCGCAAGGGGCCACTGGCGGTGTGCTGGTGACTGCAGGTGCTTTCACCAGGGAAGCGCAAAAATTTGCACATGACACCGGGCTTGAATTGATAGATGGTCAAAGGCTGGTCCGTCTGGTCAATAGCGTCCGGGAAGCCCCTCTCAAAAATGATGATGCCCTGTCCAATCAACCCAAGGATGAAAAGCTTTGTCCCAAATGTGGTTCTGCCATGGTAAAGCGCACTGCGAGACAGGGAAGCAACAAAGGTAAGCAATTCTGGGGTTGCAGCAGATTTCCTGCTTGCAGAGGTATTCGCAGTTAAACGGACGCTTCATACTGCGCCAAATCCGGCGCAGAGCCCTTTACCTCTCCCCCCTGAATAAAAGCCTTCTGCCCTACTCCCACAGAATCTCCTTTCACCGTCACTATTGAACCATCCCTAAGCCGGGCCTGACTCGTTCCATTGCCATTGAGTAAGGTGATAGTAGCTATAACCTTGCTTCCTTCCGGGATAAGCGCCTTGAACTGCTGCCAGATGTTAGTGGTGGCCATGTTTTTCTCCACTCAGTAATGACGTTCTAGTTCGATGCTCTGACTGACTTTACCCTGTCTGGTACTAATGCTGGTGGACAGGCATAAAGCTCGCCAGTTACCTGGCACATCCTGCATCTCAACTAACTGACCTGGCTCAATCAACCCGGGAGCCATATTCGCGTCCGTCAGAGGCATCTCCAATGTGGTAATACTTTGATGGCCACCTTTGGCCAGTTCGTTTCTACCTCGCTCAGTATTCACCTGTGTCTCCGTTAGCCAGTCTTCCAGAATGTCCGATGCCGGGTTGTCACCTGCAGTGCCCTGGCGTTTGACGTTCACTGCGACACCTGTGTGAGTGCCCGATACGTAGACGGCATTGTATTTCGGCTCTGGCCTCCAGCTGGCGCTCAGGTTAATGACCATGCTGGCCGGTACGATCTTGTCCATGGTGGCAGTGTTCCAGCTCCAGGGACTGGCCGGATAACGGGGTTTGATGTTCAGCTGGTCGGCATCCCGGGAAGGAATGATCACCGCACCCGCAGTGCTGGCCAGTCGAGCGATGACGGTCATGGCGGTTTCACTCTGGTAGCTGAAGCTGCCTCCAGGGATGATCCAGTCGGGTGTGCTGTAGTCATCCAGGAGCGGATAGAGTGCAGAGAAGCCGGTGTTGGCCAGCTCTTCAGTGATTGCTTGTTTGGCATTGAGGTTGCTGCTGTTGGATTTGCTGCGCTTGGGTGCATAAGGAGCTGCCAGCAGCTGTGTACGACTGGTTCCGTATATCGAGTATTTTTCTTGACCGAACGCTCTTGAGCCGGTGTAGCGCTCCACAATGAAGACCCACTTCCAGCCATTGATGTCGACCTCGATCTGTTTGGGGCCATCCTGATCGGGTTCTACTAATGCCAGGCTGCTGGCTCCCCAAAGCTCACCACTGAGTGCCCAGCTGAAGCTGTCGATGTCGAGGCTGATGTCCATGTTGCTCATCTCGATCGGTGTCCTGTCGGGCAGCGTCACCACACTGATGGTGTTCATAAGCAGATAAGTCTCTCTGATTTCTGGTTCTTCGGGTTGTGGCTTTTCGATGACATCAATCTCACCGCCATAGTCACTGTCGACTGTGTCATCTTTGGCTTTTCTGCCGGGTCCCCACGGGATGATGACGAGTTCATCCTGAGTGCGGTTACTGCTGAAGGCTGACTGCTGCAGAGAGTCTCTTGGTTGAATGGCCCTATTGGGAGCACTCTCGCCCAGATTGAAATACACGTCTGGGGTAGTCAATGGTGAGTAACGTTTGGCCGCAAAGGTAAAGTTCAGCAGTGCAGGTGCTGGTAACTGGTAGCCATTAATCGTGATCTGGTGCGCCGGGCCATACTCGTCACTGCGATCAAAACGCTCTGTATTCTGCCGATCTATCTGTCTGCCTTGCTGCCACTGTTCAGAACTTTGCTGCTCTCTTGGCTGGATACTCTGCTCCCTGGACTCATCGATGCTGAGTTCTTTGGCAGGCGGTTGCTGCCAGAGAGCCTGTTGCTGACTCTGGAGATCACTGGCTTGCTGGTGACTAATCCTGACTTCTTCCTCCAATTCAGGCACCTTGCCCCAGAACAGTCCGAGCTGTGGAGTTTCCAGAACGGTGCCTTGATGACTACTTTGCTGAACACTGGCCTGAATCGTCATTGAGTGCTGAAACGGTCCTCTGGCAGATACCTGATAGGTGTTGCCTGTCTGCCACTGGCTCTGGCAGGCACTGACGACAGTGGGCGGTGGAATAAAGGCATAGGTGGGCTGTGGATAAAACTCAAAAGGGGAGGCGGGTTGATAAGCCTCCCGGGTAAAGTTGAAGTCTTGTGTCTTCTCAGGAAAGTAGGCCACTTAACTCTCCGGTACGATCTCGGGTGTCACCGGGCCATGGGCCAGAGGCCGAGTGTAGGGCTTGGCTTTGAACTGAGCTGTGCCGATAGCCTGAACACTGTCGTCAAACCACCAGGTGGGTTCGGTACCATCACCTGTACCAGCCACAGTGCAGATATAAACGTAGCCCTGGAAGCTGGCCGGACGGATTACATTGCCCACATCATAGGTGCTGTTGGCCAGCCAGACTTCGCCATAGTCATCCATGGCCACCACAATCACGGCTCCTTCATAGGGGCTGGTGTCCAGGGAGTAACTGCCACTGTTGCTGTCGCTGAGCACACTGTTCAGAACCGCATGTTTTGTTTCCTGGCTGCCATCGACTTCCAGTTGTGCCTGAGTGATGGCAAAGACCCGGCGAGCCACGGGCAGATCGTCTTCCATGACGGTGCCCTGGATGCGGGTGGTGTTGCCGTTTCCCGGGATGATGATGCCGCCACCATTGCCTGAAGAAGGTGGACCGTTGGTGTCGCTCCAAACGACAGTGGTGTCGTCAGTGTTAGTCCACTGCAGTTCTGAGGCAATATTGTTACGGCTGGTGATGATTTTCAGTGGGTTGCCACTGTCTTCAAAGTCCCAATGCCAAACAGTTACATAATCACTGGAGGAAGAAGTGACGGGTGTGGATGAGTTGTTGTAGCCATTGGTCAATGTTGCACTTGCTATGAACAATGCTTTTGCACTGCCCAACTGGGCACCATCATTTCCCAAAATAGCTCTGGTGTAGGCTGAAAAAGTATTAGCTTTGGTATTGGCATATAAGGACAGAATGTTTTGGCTAGTTCCGTTGATAAAAATTCTAACTCTATTCGATGCGGTATTTTGCGAAGGACTCACTGTCACAACCACTTCAAAGAGTTCATCAAAGGGAACACTGCCTTCAGAATACCCTCGATAGGAAAGCCCACCGTTGTTATAGCAAGTGACTTTTACTGATCCACTGTCTATCCAGATCAGGGTCTGGTAACCGGTGCCCGTTGCACTACTCGAGTCCGAATAAACTCTGAAAAGTGGGACGTATTGATCTGCTTGACTGGCACTGACTTGTATCAGTGCATGAAAGCACATTTCTCTGCCTGGATAAAATCCGGTACTGTCATTCCAGCCGTTTGTTGCAGGACTCTCCAACCTTCCCTGTGCGTTCTCTTCAGAAAACCATATCCCTGCCATCAGTCAGCATCCCCCCGAATCTGTAATGTGAACTGGTCACTGGTTTCTGTGCCCTGTCCAGCCAGCACAGTTCGACAAATCCACACCGGAGCCAGACAGCCGTCTGTATCAAAACGAATAACATTGCCCACAGCCCATCCGGTTCCCCAACCCTCAGCTTTGATGGTGAAGTAAGGTGTACCAGTTTCCGGATTAATCGGCGCTGCATCAGCGGCAGTAGTGGCCGTATCAATAATCCCGAGCTTCTCTTCCACAATCTGGAAGGCGGAGCCGGACGTGAAAATAATCGCCCACTTGCCGAAGATGGCTCCCTTGTTGGTCACCACCAATGGATAGTTAATGGTGTTGTACTGGGCAGTGGTGTTATCGCCGATGCGCTCATCGGTCCAGTTGGGATCGCCACCGTCCCAGACTTTCTGACTGAAGAAGTTGTGAACCCTGGCTTGCAGGTCACCATAAACCACGGCGCTGCTGACCTGTGTTTCATTGGCTGGTAAGTTCCAGGGCACCGGAGCGATGATGGTGATCTCGCCATTAATCTGCACGTCGCTGGCCACGCTCATATGCTCGACCCGATCCTTGATGGTAAACGGCGCTGTCAAACTGTTGCTCTCTGCATCTTGTAGCAGGAGTGGATCGGCAAAGGTGACGGTGCCTGCTTCACGATCCGTCGTGTATTGGGCTGGATCGAGGGCTTGGCCCTGACTGTCCTCCACAGTGATTTCTGCCTGATGATCACGGTTCAGGGTGACCAGTTGGCCCGCTGTGGGTGTGCCTGCATCGGTGTTTTGGCTATGACTGATGACCACAATATCCCCCGGCCGATAAATCGGCACCTGGCCATCGGGTGGCAGACGTACCGGGTCCAGACCGATCAGCTCGGCATCCAGTGGCAGGCTGGTTTCCACTATGCAGTTGTAGCGCACACTTTGAGGGATGACATAGATAGGATGGGTGCCGTTTGTGAAGGTCAGCTCACACCAGCCGGTGGTGGCATCCATGGAGCCCTGAACCTCTGGCGTGTTAATGTCGCCATTGAAGTCTGCGGTGGCGGTGATGATCTCGGCATTATCCACCCGCACTGCGGTGAGCTGAAGGCTTCCGGTCCGGATGGGTGCACCTGGTGTTCTAAAGGCTACCGCATCGACTTTAAAGCCACCGGAGATGGTGGCAGCTGCCTGTACTGTTGCTGTGTTAAAGGTACCCGAGGGATAAACGGCCAGTGTCGCCACGCCTCCGGTGTAATCAAGGGTGCCTACCGATGATCCGGCATTCGTCTGACTGCTGACGTTTTTGTACAGCGCACCGTCTCGGTCAAAGTAAAGCTCGCCATTCCACTCCAGAATGACACTGCCGGGCAGCAGTGGATCTTCAATCAGTGGCAGCAGGTCGATAGTCAGCTCTGGCGCACTCAGGGTATCGGTATTCGCCTGGTGGCTAAGGCTGTTGCTTTGCGCCTTGCTGGTCACTGTGTTGCCTGTGAAGACTTCGGTCTTGGTGGTGTTGGTGTAACTCAGTCGGTATTTGTAGACCTCTTTTCTGAGTGTGTATTCTGGGTAGCTGTAGTTCTCTGTCGCCTGAAGAGTGAAGTCACCGGTCTGGTAATCAATCGTACCGGCAATATCACGCCAGTTACCGCTACCATCGTCAGTGTAACTTTTAAATCGCTGAGACGTGGTCTGGTAAGTGGTGTAGTCACTGCTGCGACTGCTGGCATGTTGTGGCACATTGCTTTGTCGATCCACCGAAAACTGAACCTGAACGGAGCCTGGCAAGAGAGGCGCACCGGCAATGGTGCCGGTTATTAAACCTGAACCATCTACTGCCACATCCACAATACCACCGGCCACTGCGCCTTCTTCGTACTGAATCTCGATCTCGGTGCCCTGGTCTGGCAAGGCATTCAACACAAAGCCCAGCTCACCCGAGGCGTAGTAGATACTGCCTGATCCATCGCCCGTCAACAGTCCGTTACCCTGATCGGTCAGGGTCTTGGTTTGCTCACTGGCCAGATAGGTGATGACGACACTGCCTGGCTTGATACCTGGCTTCGCAGTGGTGTGCCGAAACGAAAACTTATCCACCGCCACCGAGCCGGTTCGCAGGGTGATTTCATCATCCGCCTGGGCGATATAACTGAACACCAGCTTGCTGTCAGGATCGGGCAAACCATCCAGAGTCACGGCCACGCTGCCAGTGCTAAAGTCCATAGTGCCCGAGCCTGATCCAGCCAGCAGACCATTGCCCGGATCGCTCAGGTCTTGCCACTTGCCCAGAGAGATATAGCTGACCACCAGGGTGCCAGGCTTGGGCTTGGCCTCGGCAAAGTTGAAGGTGTAGTTGAAGCCCCGGTTCTGGGAGGTGATGTCCAGGGTGCCACTGATGGCGGCTCCGGTGATGCCAGTGGCAGGCTGGTATAGTGCGGTGGCCGTACTGGTATAGTAACTGCTGTTGCGCCAGACGTTCAGCTCACCACTTTCATAGTCAATGGTCAGGTTGCTGTAGTTATTGGCCCCGCTTTTGTGTACCAGCTGGCCGGTTTTGTCGTCTTCAAAGGTGCCGCCTTCTAACGACAGCGTCACGGTTCCGGGTAAGGCTCCGGTCTGTAAAAAGGCACGACTCTGGTTGCCGGACAGGTGAACAAAAGAAAGGCTGACATTGCGCTGGCTGGAGGAGGTGGCCACCATCCTTTTATCGGTGTAGCCCCCGTATTGATCGACCACCGGACTTTCAACCCGGGCGCTGGGCACCAGAGGCGAATAAACGCTGTTGACCTTCAGAGTCAGATCGCCCTGGGTAATGGCTGCTTTGGTTGGTTGGATGCCGTAGTAGCGAGAAGTGTCTGCAATCTGTGTCGACTGCACTGAGGTTTTCGCTTCGCTGGCTCCTTGCCCATCCACTGGCATGACGGTCCCCGCAGGTGTCGCAGTGCCACCGGCAAAGCGATCAATCAGGGCTGCACTGATTTCCATATCCAGCCGCCGACGCTCAAAGTCGACATAGCTGCCTGCGCTGTAGGCATAGGTGAAGGTTTCGATGCGGTGCTCCACTTTGGTGATGCGGACGTACTGCTCTTTTTTACTGTCACTGTTGTACAGTCGATAAACTTCACCAATTTCCGGCAGGGCTTTCTCTTCTCGCTGAATGCCGACAATGCTGCGCTGGCCTACCAGCTGATCACCCAGCAGTTCAAAGCTGGCTGATGTGCCCGGCACCACATAGGCTTCGATCCGATCCCGGGCGGCATTGCGCTCATCGGTCTGGCTGTCGGTGTTGAACAGCAGCACACTGACATTGTCGTCATCCGGTGCATCGGTGAGGATGATATGGCTGCCGAGATAGGCGTCGTTGTTGTTGGTGCTGATGCCGATGTAGGCTTTACGCAGGGCGACATCGCCGATGGTACGGTCAATCCGGGAGATGTCCTGAAAGAGGTTATTCACATTACCGTCGATCACCACAGTGCCAGTGGCCCGGCCACCGCCGTCCTCCTCGTCACTGAGACGCTGGCTTTCAAAGAGTTTCACATCATCGTTGTTAATGGGCATAGAAATTCCTTTTCTTTAGACGAAAAAAAACCACCCTAATGAGTGGTTTTTATGCTGGAGAAGGATTAAATAAGAATTCAATTACCAGTACGGAGACCCTTCCAAGTCTACTCCCTGCATTCTTATACGCATGGACGTACTCTGCGTAATAACTTTATTTTCAAGCAAAAATGCCATCACTTCTTCTGAGTTTTTATTGGATAAATAGTCCAGAGAAAGCCCTTTACCTTTCATCCGATTAACAATTGAAGTGTACCAAACCTTATCCTTTCGAGCCCTTTCTTCGTCTGCATCCGAATTAGGATTTAACCTTGCCTCTGCTAAAGCAGTGTTGATTTCTTCCAGTTCTCTTTCCAACAACGATTTATCTGAAACAGATGTTGCAGTTGGCTGCAAGTTACTCTTTTTGGACTCTGGAGCTTCTTGTTTGGTTTCTTCTGGTTTTCTTTTGCAGGCTTTTTCAACTTTTCGAGATTCCCAAGAAGCATCATTTTCGGGCGCTTCAGACTTCTCGGGTTCAGAAAATGTAACCGACTTTCCCTCTGTTTTCCTTATATTCATCAGCTGACTTCCTTGTTCTGCTAGTCCTGACAGTATAGTTGTTGAGATAACCATTTCATGTGCCTTGAACTACCAATAATCGAAGAGAGAGCTGATAAAAATGATGGTCATCAGGATATGCAGAAGGTAGAACCTGCCTTGCTTCAATTGGGCTACCGTTAGTTCGGTCAAAAATGACAGTAAATTGACGCCCATCAGGAAGTTTCAGAAGCATGCTTTTATTGGCTAATTCACTGAGAGACTGCAGTTCAACGACTGTTGAACGATCTACCCAACCGGCGTCCAAACCTCCCGATAACTCTATGGGTCTACCCGATTGTTTTGACTGCTCCTGAACCAGCAAGCCTCCGGTCAGGCTGCGATCCTGGCTCTGCTCCACAGGGTTCCAGTCGAACTCATTAATCCATAACAAATCGTCAGGCAGTGTGATGGTATCCAGTGTCATCAGGCAGACCTCATTCCGGCATTTTTCAGAGCTTCCAGCAGTCGTCTTTCATCACCCGGCTTAACGCCAACATCCACCTGACCTCCCGGGTATTCCAGACGAATGACTTTCTCTGGTGATCTACTTTGGGTGGGTTGCCGTTGGGTTTGAATACGTGATTTTTCCTGTTGAGCTTGCTGCTCCCTTTGTTTTTGTACTTTCTCTTGTTGCTGAAGCTGATACTGGCGCTGCTTCTCAGCCCGGATCGATTGATTGAGCGAGAGCGCCTTTTGCAGGTTGCTCACCGCCTGAAAGTCACCGTCCTGTTTGGCGGTGGCCAGCTCCAGCTCGAGGTCTTTCTTTCGGGCTTCATAGCGACGTTGCTCGATATCGCCCTGCCTACCCTGAAGGCGATCCAGTTCATCCTGAAGGCTGTCCAGTGTGCCTTGGGTGCTGTCTGACAGCCGTTGCATACTGTCATTGGCTTGCTCGATGGATTGATTCAAACGGTCCAGGTCTTGCTGGTCGAGCAGGTTCAGTTTGTCAGCCAGGTATTGACCATCGCTGGCCATCTGTTGGGCCGACACAGAGCCGTTTTCATAGCTCTGCACCAGGTCTTCCAGGGCGATCTTCTGCTCATAAAATTCAGCTCTTACTGAAGCGGCATTGGTCGCTGTATCCTTCATCCAGTGTCCGATGCCGGTGGTATCCAGTCCGACATTGGCAGTGGCCAGAGCCTGGACTTCCTCTTTGGTTTCAGCCAGTGTCGCTTTCAGCTGTCCCAGCTCACCCAGAGTGTCAGTGGTATCGATCTGAGTAGCGCCTTGCATGTTGAGGAAAGTGTCTTCTGCCTGGGCGCTCAAACCATAGAGCTCGGAGGTGATGTTGTTGTAAAAACCCACTAAACCATTGAGTGTGCCGGATGCACGTTCTGCCCCCTGTGCCTGTTTATCACCGGCCTCATCCACGGCATCACCCAATGACCGGGCAGCCCCTGCTGCAGACCGGGCACCGTCTTCCAGCTCAGCCAGCTTCTCTCTGCTGGCCGCTAATGCTTCGTTGTATTGTTCTTGGGTCAGGGTACCGTCAGCGAAGGCTTGAGACAGTTTTACGGCCAGATCAGCCAGCTCTGTGCGGGTTTCTGCGGCGTTGATTTGTTTCAGGGCATCGGCGGCATCGCTGAAGGCTTTCTTGGCGGTTTGACCGGATTGGACATAGACCGAGTTGAGTTTGACGACGTCTTGCTCAACGGACGCTGTCGTTTTCTGGCTTTCATTACGGATAGCTTGCTGGGTACTTTGACTGGATTGAATAATAGCCTCACCCAGTGACTGCCAGCTGTGGTTAATGTCCTGCACATCTTCTTTTACCGCTTCCCTGAAACCTGCTGACACCGCTTTCAGCGATTCACTAAAGGACTGGAGTTTTTGGGCCGACTCTGTCGCACCTAATGCATTCAACAGACTGCCCATCCCCCGGGAAACTGAAGAGATAACCTCACTGAATACCAGACCAAAAGACTTAACAGCCAGGGTAAAGCCATTAAACAACAACTGGACAGCATTACCCGTCAGAGTAAAGGTATTGTTGAGACTGGCCAGTGTGGAAGCAATACGCTGGCTGGCAGACTGAATGCTGGCTACCACTCTTTCAAACGTCAGGCCAGTAAAGTTAGCCTTGATCGCCTCACCCATCTGCACAAACGCATCACTGATAGACTGAGCCAGTCGAGACAGACGACCATCTTCAGACATAATACTGATCTGGTCCGAAAGGCTTTTAAGTTGTTCCTTGGCATAAGACAGTGCGCCACTCTGGGCCACTTCATCCAGAAAGTTCTGCCAGCTGTCTTTCAGGTTGCTGACGTAACCGGACAGCAGGGACATATTCTCAGCGGCAGCCCCGGCAGAGCTCTTGCCAATTTCCTCGATCAGCAGGGCAATGGTATCCCGACCCAGTTTGCCTGCTGTAGATAGCTTCTGAAGCTCCTGAACATTTTTACCGGTGGCTTTTTCCAGTAGTTCCCAAACCGGTACGCCTCGCTCGACCAGTTGCAGAATCTCTTCGCCCTGCAACTTCTGCTTGGCCCAGGCCTGCCCAACCGCCAAAGAAATCCCATTCAGGCGCTCCATGCCACCACCCAGCTTGGAAGCCTGATCAACCATGGCCTGCATACTGCCGTCCATGGGATCAAGACCGAACGCCTTCAGTCGTACAAACGCCTCCGCCACCTGCTCCAGCTGATAAGGGGTTTCACGGGTAAACTGCTTGATCCACTGAATGGCTCGCTCACCCTCAGCCACCGAGCCCATCACAGCATTGAGTTGCACCCTCAAGCGTTCAAACTGATCCCCGGTTCCCAGCAATCCCTGAATCGCCCGCTTGACGCTATACAAACCCACACTGGCTGCCACCAGAGCTCCCAATCGTTGAGACAAACGCCCCATACTGCCTGATGCGCGATCTGCATCTCGAGATAATTGCCTGATGCCGGAACGTTTGAAGGTGCGGGAGGATGTCTTAGCTTTGGCATCCACTTTCTGCAAAGCTGATGCGGTTTCTTTGAGTTCCTTTTGCAGACGCTGTTGTTGGGTAGTCAGATTCCGATTCGAAAGACCCGCCTGCACCAAACTGCCGCGCAGCTCAGATAACTTCTGGCGCTGAGCCTGGTAAGCCCGGCTGGCCGACACCACCGATTTACGGGCAGACTCCAGGGAACGCTGAAGGGATCGGGAAGGCTTCTCAGTCTGCTGAAACTCTCTGGCCAGTTTCTCGACTCTGGCTTCTGCTTCCCGGAAGGCTATACCAGCACCACGCACCACCGCCGCCTGCTTTTGGAAAGACGACAGCAGGCGATCCTGTTTCTGCAACTCAGAGAGTTTTTGCTTGAGGGTTTGGGCTTCTTTACGGAAGGACTCGAGAGAAGTGGAAGACCGGAGGACGGTTTTCGATAGGGTGTCTTTGGCTTTTAGTACCAGCCTCAGAGCTGACTGCTTGATGTAAGACATAGTTCCCTCCATGGGCATGATGAAAGAAAATTTATGATGTCGAGGGTATACTGCGTATGTATGAACTATCTGATATTCCTGATTTGACTTCTAACTTCTGCTAGCAGACTTAAATTATGATCAAAGAAAACATCAAGAAAGAAATCCTGAAAAGAATCAGGGACGCAGAAAAAGAACACAATGTAAGAGTACTTTATGCAGTCGAATCCGGTAGCAGGGCCTGGGGCTTTGAGTCCCAAAATAGCGATTATGACGTAAGGTTTATTTATGCACATCCAACAGAATGGTATATCTCAGTTGACTTGGAGTTTAAACGTGATGTTATTGAATACGAGATCGTAGATGAAATTGATATTAATGGCTGGGATATCAGAAAAGCCTTACAACTTTACTGGAAATCTAACCCCGCGTTTGTAGAATGGTTACAGTCACCTATCGTTTATTTTGATGATAAAATATTTGCAGACGGTGCAAGAAAGCTTCTTGATGACATTTATTCTGTAGAGAGAGGAATTTATCACTATCGGAGCATGGCTAAAACAAACTATAGGGGTTACCTAAAAGAAGAAATAGTTCCACTCAAAAAGTATTTTTATGTTCTCCGCCCATTGCTGTCTATTATGTGGCTGGAAAAATACGAAAAACCAGCTCCAATCGAGTTTAATAAGCTTCGAACACTGATTCCCGAAGGTTCAAGCTTGGATAAAGCTATTTCTAACCTTCTAGAAAGAAAAAAGAGAAGTCTTGAAAAGGAGAACGCACCAGCTGTTCCAGAATTAAATTCTTTCATTGAATCAGAGCTTAATCGTTTAGAAAACTATCAAGGTTCTCCAGATATAGATAAATCACATATGGAATCATTAAATTCACTATTTCGTCTAAGTCTGAGCTAATCCTCACTGCAAGAACAAACTTATTAGCAAACGATGCCCATAGGTATCGGCTATTATCATCCTGCCAAATCCAACTGCATAAAAGAACTCAGCCCATTCCCTGAAATCGCCGTATCCGCCAGCACATCGACTTGTAGGGGAATGCTGGCGAAGTCATCCGAGATAAAACCCAGATTCTGTACCGGAGAGAACTTCACCCGATGCACCCGGATATTGAAGGGCAAGCCCTCCTGAGCATCATTCAATCCTTCCATAAACAAGGTAAACTCCCGCCCAGACTCTACGAGTGCTTGAACCATATTAGCCTTGAGTGGGGTGTAACTAACCTTGATGCCCTGGTCATCAATACCTCCACCTTCAATGACCTGAATGCCAGATTTCATCAGTTGGTAGTCATCACCTTCTACTAATACGGTATCCAGACTGTCTTTTACCGTAATGGTCTGATCCAAATCAGGTAAATGCCCGAAAGGAATCAATTCACCCGCCACACCATAGGTTTCTTGCGCTTCATCAGTCACCGGGGTGATCGCAGCCTCTGTGACACTGCCTCGAAGTGCCAGGGAGATATTACTAGCGGTAAAATCATGAGCTACCAGATTGGCAGTAATACCCGACACTCGGCTAATAACATTGCGATTGCCACCACCGCCCAGATAGTTTTTCAGCTCTTTACGATCTTCTTCAAAGCTGAAATTAAACTCACTGACATTGCCGATGGGCAGCAGTGGTGCGGATTTGTCGTAGGGTTGAATATGGATACTGCCTGCACCAATAAAACTGCGGTCGATGGTAGACATAGAATTCTCCTTCCTTGAAGAGGATTTAAAAGACGGTTTCGAGGGTTAGGGTGATATCTGCAAAGGACAATTGTCCCTGGCTGGGGGCAATATCAAATTGGGTTTCAGAGAAGGTCAGCTTGCGGCAATGTTCTGACAGGGCTTTATCATTGCTCAGGGCTTGGCGAATCGTTCTGGAGAGCTCCAGCAAGGCATAAGTTGCCCGTTCATTGGTCGGCACCACAGCGCTGAGATTAAAAAGCCATTGATCTTTACGACGGCTGCCCTGTTGTTGTAACTCACTGATTGATTCCAGTTGCACCAGTAAGGCTGGCGGCTTCAGACCCTGTTCAATGCCGGTGGCAGCATAGCCCAACAATACCTGATTACACACTGTCTCCAGAACACCTACCAAAAGGCTAACCAGTTGTTGTTCTGGGTTAAGCATGACCGGCTCCGTTGATGATGAAATTCAGTTCCTGTTGCACCAGGGTGGTAAACCGCTCCAGTAAAACGGGCTCAAGCTTTTCCAGTACCTGAATGGCACTGTTCAGAATCGGTAAGGTCTGCTTTTCCAGGGGCAAGCCCATCCACATCATGCGACCGGATTTTTTGGAGCGCTGGTATTTATGCCGCCAGCTGGCTTTTCGCCTGAAGACCATAGGATGTGTAGCATTGACCGGCTGCATTAAAAAAGCCCCTTCCCAGAAATGCTTGCCGGTTCTGACGCCTTGTTTCGTCTGTCTTGGTTTGCCCAGATAATGAGCCGGTATATCCCAGGCACCAATCCAGATCACCAGACTGTAGCCTTCACTCCCTCGCTCACCCGGTTGCAGGAGATTAACCTTGACCCGGCCCAGCTCTTTCAGCTTCTTTTGAGTAATGCCTTGCTCTCGGGCTAATGCTCTCAGGGTTCGTCGTTCAGCAAACCGGGATAACTTCCTTAATGATCTTCGTATAGCGAGCTGGAGAGTTTCCGGAGTGTGTTGGAAGAAACGGATCAGCTCATCAATGCTGTCATCCAGCTCAAGCTCCAGCTTCATGGAGTGACCACCAGTTCATCTGACCATCGCCTTTCAGTTTCCGCTCTACTGTCCAGCGTTGTTCTGCTGAAATCACCTCATCGCCCCGGCTCACCTTTACATCCGTGGCCAAGGCCAATGTGGTGACCTCTTGCAACACCTGTTCATAAGGACCCGTAGGCACCAGCTCGCGAGTCAGAATGCCCGTCACTTCCAGCCTACTGTCATCTGACTTTTTCAGTGTGACAGCCTCCCCAAAGGTGGCCAGCACCTGCCGATTCAGATCACTTAGCTCATCTTGCATTTGATCACGGCTCTTGGCTTAAGACAGATGGGCAGTGGGTTGGACTGAGTGTGGACCTGAACGCCCTTATCGAAGTCGAGAATCTTCTGCTTCGCATACCTTGGCAGACCAATGGTATTGACGGTTTCGATAAAGTCCGCTGGTGCAAACCAGGTGCGGAAGATGCCAGTTCCTTCAGGGATTACATAGGCTTCATCCGGTTTAATGAAAGGAATATCGCCTACCTGTCCACGATACTCTTCCCAATCGATATCACCGAACCGGAATCCGGTCTTCGGATCATTGCGCAGTAAAGCGCTGTCCTGATAGCGGTGGTAAGCATCTTTGACATAGTCGTGTCCAACCAGAGCATCATAAAAATCCGCACCGCAGAAGGCCCTTAATCCAGTGTAAGGCTGAGCGCCCAGAGCCGTGTCTACCTTCCTGCGAAGAGCCACACACTCTAACCGGATATCCGTTTCAGCCGCACTGAATTTAAAGGTATGGGTTTGCTGAGTGACACCGAATTCCTGAAACAGGTCGTAAATAACACTGGAACCATCGGCATCGAGAATCTGTCCCTTGATAGCTCCCAGTCGCAGGTGCTCCAGGGTCACTTCATGATTGGCATTCATGGACGACAG
Organism: Endozoicomonas sp. ALC020; assembly: GCF_049275935.1. Lineage (NCBI taxonomy): Bacteria > Pseudomonadati > Pseudomonadota > Gammaproteobacteria > Oceanospirillales > Endozoicomonadaceae > Endozoicomonas > Endozoicomonas sp. ALC020. The sequence continues at coordinate 4,780,130 of NZ_CP184830.1, read as the reverse complement.
TCGATCATTAACCACCGTTTTCACCCCTTCCAGGGCGCTCTCGGAGCCAAAGGCTCGTACATTGCGCACCTCATCAGCAATGATGGTGGAGTCGTAGGGAATATGAGGGATCACAAAACTGCGTACCTTGCGCTTGCCTCCTCGAGCCTGAGTTGCTGGAGCACCGCGCTCGGAAGTGGGCAGCAGGATCAATTCACCGTTCCTTGACTCTACAATCGCCGTGGTGGTGTTAATGCCACTTTCATTAAACAGCCCCAGTTCACCGATACGCCCTGGCTTATAGGGCATATCGTTCAGAGTGGCAGTCAGACTGGTAAGACTGAAGGCATCGTTGTTAAAAATATCCAGCAAGTTCATCCCTGTTCTCCTGTCCTGAGAATGATATCCAGTGACGACAGCTCCTCGACCGCCGTCGTTTTTTCTTCGTCAGTGATGCCTTCCGGCCAGACCAGTAACTCCTGATCCACTTCTGCCAGTCGGGCAATGATGACGCCCTCGCCGCCTGTGGCATCGGTAATGACATGATCCCAAAGCACTCCAGCGGCCATTTGCAAACCCGTGACAGCTGCCGGATCAATAGGGCCATAAACATCTGTAGAGGTATTCTTGCCAAGAATGGTTCCGGGCAGTAGCGCCAGATCCGGAGCCAGTTCGACCAGCTCGCGACTGATGCTGTTGTTTCCTTCGGACACGATAAATTCGCCAGCATGCACCGGCTCTGTCATCACAGGCATGGTTCAGTTCCTTTGAGTGAGAAAGGGAAAATTAAGAAAGGGTGAGTGGTTTCAGGCTGCCGATTGAGCGTTACGCTTGCGGTAAACGGCCTGGGTATCCACCAGAGGCTGGATTTTTTTATCCTGCTGATCGGGTGTCAGCTGGTTATTGATGCTGTCGTCATCCTGCAAGAGCAGATCAAACAGTTCGGTACGCACCTGAGCTTCCGTCTTGCCAGACTGAATAAACTGTCCAGCTCGATCTTCACAGTGCGCTGCTGCACACAGCGATTTGATCGTTTCACATTCCGCCAGACGAGCTTTGACGTCTTCGATACCCTGCTGCTGGCGGACAAAAGTTTCAGCCATTTCCGGGTAACCGGCCTGATTACACAAGGTCATTACTGCCAGGGCATGAGCGCCTTTATCCCCATTTTCAGATTCAGAGTTTGCGGGCTGAGGTGGATGCATAAAGCTGGAAAGATCAAAATGGGCCGCCATTTTTACCGGCGCTTCCACCTCATCAATCAGGCCATGGCCTTGGGCTTCAGTGGCGGTGAACCAGGTCTCCTCGTCCATTAGTTTCAGCATGGCTTTCAGATCCAGTTCACAGCGATTGCAGTAGGTCTGGGCAATGACCTCGGTGGTTTTGTCCAACATATCCGCCATTTTGCGCAACTCACCGGCATCACCTCCGACCCAACCGAAGGGGTTGTGGATCATTAGCAGGGCATTTTCAGCCATATGTATGGTGTCGCCTGCCATAGCAATGACACTGGCGATACTGGCTGCCAGCCCTTCAACCCGAACATGGATGTTAGCCTTGTGGTAACGCAGGGCATTGTAAATGGCGACTCCGTCAAACACTGAGCCACCGGGGCTGTTGATCCGAACGGTAATGTCATCCGTGTCCAGATCTTTCAGGCTGCTGACCAGTTGCCGGGCAGATAAGCCTGCCCAATCGCCAATCACATCATAAATCAGCAACTCCGCTGGTTGGCCTGACTGATTTTTCAACGTGAACCAGGCCCGGTTCTTATTGAGCGGCTTTTTGTTCATCGTTATCGGGTTCCTCTTCCATGATGGTGTTGTTTATTTCCTGAGTTCTGGCATCACTGTCGTATTGCAGCTCCAGCTCGTCGGCTCGCTGGTTATCTGCTGCGATCTCATCGTCAATTTGTTCGCTGTCGTAGCCTTGTTCAGAGACCACTTCTGAACGAGATTTGAAACCACTACGGACTGCCAGATTCTGGGACTGCACATCCTGAACCGGATGAATATAAGCCCAGCCCTGGGGAATCCATTTCACCTTACGATAGTGCGTTGGGTTTCGATGAAAGCTCGGGGCTGAGATAGCCCCACTGAGCACGGCCAGTTCCAGCCATCGCTTCCAGACCGGGCGACAAAGTTGGAATACCATCAAATTATGCTGGATCTGTTGAATACGACGGCGGAACTCATTAAGCACCACCCGTAAAGCCCGGTCACTGACGCCTTTCATATCGCCGGACAGAATCTCATAAGGCAGGCCAATACCCGCCGACACAGCCATCAGCTGTTGGCGGATAAAGTCCGGGTAGTTACTGGCCGCTCCTGGTGGTGTGTTAAACGTTATCTCCTCACCCGGTGATAGCTCCTGCATAGTGCCCGGCTCCATTGCTACCATAGGAACACCTTGCAGGTCATAGACAATGGGCCGACCGGTTAAAGGATCGACCTTTTCCGTTTCCGGAGCCGGTTTGGTGATAAAGCCGGTGAACAGGTTGGCGATTTCCTGCCGAAGCAGCGTGGCATCATCGAATTTGTCCAGGTGATACATTCGAAGCAGCACCTGGCTCAACAAAGGTTGCCCACGCAGCTGACCTGGCCGCAGCGGTTCATAAAGATGCAACACCTGATCGGCAGGCACCCGTCGCAGGTCGGCAGTATCCAGTGTGGTGTAATCCGAAGGATGCTGCTTGTGCATCCAGTAAGCGACACGCTGCCCGATGGCATTAAACTCGATACCGGCCCGGATCTTGTGGCCCTTTTTCAGTTCTTCGTTGTAATCCCAGGGGACAAACTCCGCTTCCAGCAATTGCAGCTGCAGCGGCACACTCAAACCATCGCCGGGTTTTCGGGGACGGAATCGAACAAAACACTCTCCAGCTTCAAGCACTGATCGCATGGCCAGAGCCTGCTGCCCGTAAAAATCGAGCTGACCATCGGCATCGGACTCATCGGTCCAGTCCAGAAACAGGGCCTGTAACTCTTTACGAAACCCATCATCACGGGCTTCTGACTTGGGCTTGATGCCGGTGCCGACAATATTGGCGACCAGCTTTTCCAGCCCGGAAGCGGCCCAGGGATCGTTACGAATCGCTGCCCGGGAGCGGTTGATCAGGGTTCCAAGGTTTACGGTCAGTGAGTTATTGGGTCCGGTAGAAGGCGCAATCCAACTCTGGCTTCTTCGCCCCTGACCTGCCGAGGTATAAGCCAGGTTTTTCAGTTCGGGCAGTAGCCAGCCTGCAATACGTTGTTTCAAGCCCATTCAATCATTCCCGAAAGCTGTGCTAATGTAAAAATCACTATGAAAAAGAAAACAGACACCGACTGGAAACGCTTGGAAGCAATGTCAGATGAAGACATTGACACCTCTGATATCCCTGAGCTGGGCGATTATTTCTTTGATCATGCTGAACAACATTCCTTCCATGATGAACCGCTGACTTGGAGGCAAAGGTTCTGCCTTTCACTTCGCCTATGGTTTATGTGGCTACCAGCTCTCATTGTATTTTTAGGAACCTGCTACTTTTTTTGGGCCGAATCCACATTATGGTTAACAGACCCCATACTGGCTTTTGCTTGTGCAGCCTTCATAGCTCTTTTTGCCACCGTCATTTGGTTTTGTATCCTTTTCGGCTTGGGAAATTAAATACCCTTTGACGAATAGACCCCATATTGCCGGGGTCGCTTCTGTTGCTTGATCAATTCCCGCTCAATGGCCTGCAGTCGCCTTTCCATTTCTGAGAAGCTGGCATACTCCACCTTGCGACCTTCAAATTCCACTGTGCGGGTTTCTCTTAGTAATACCGCACGCTTCAGGACTTTATATTCAGCATCCGTAATCATTGGCTACCCATTCAGATAAGAGCTGCGAGAGAATCGTCGGGATCGGGCTTGAGAGAAAGCGTCGGGTTCAGAGTCATCAACCATAACTTCCGGCTCTGGACGTTGAGCGGCCAGTTGCTCCAGATTCAATCCACGGTGTTGCTGCAGAATACGCACCGCAGTCAGGGCATAAACCCGACAGTCCAAAGCTTCATTCCGCTTCTTGCGGGCATCCCATTCAAAGTAAGCGACCCCGTGTTTGTATTTGCGCACCTTTTCTTCTGCCGTAGCCTGTTTGAAGTAGTCTTCATCAAAGCTGTCCTTCACCGGCCAGTGGCAGTAACCTGCACCAGGCTCCAGAATTCGGTATCGCTGATAGATCAGTTCTTTGGCCGTGTCGGTGCCCACCAGAGTCAGGTAGACGCCTTTCTTGTTGCGAGTTTTCGGGAAGGTAGCGATGGGTTTGCCAGACTGGGAAGCCCCTTTGATCGGAATCAACCAGTCAGCACCTTGCTTACGGGAGAAGGCATACACCTCATCGGTAAAGTGACCACCGGAGTCCATACAAATCTGGGCGAGGTTCATTAAAACTCCATCCTGCCGTCGATAAGTCGTTCTGAGTTTGTCTGCCAGAATCTTCCAGATCTCCGGACGACTCAGATCACCATAGAGCCGAATGTAATCGATGGACCAGCTCTCTTCACCGGCACCCCAGCCCATAACTTCATACTCGACCCGGTCATCCTGAACATCGATACCGCAGGTCAGCACTTCTACTGGCCAGGGCACCTCGGCGATATAGTGCTCACGACGCTGGTAAAGTAATTCGTAATCAACGGTTTCTCCGGCTTCCTGCCAGGTTTGGCCCAACACAGTATTGGTCCAGTCTTTCAAGAGAACCGGATCATCTTTAGCCGCCAGAAAATCCGCCACGGCATCTTTCCAGCTGTACCAGCCATTCGGGCTGTAAAGTGAATTCAGATGATAGCCCCGGATTTTGCCGTCACTCTCTGGATTCTGAGGCTCCCACTGCCCATTCTCCAGTAATCTGGGTTTGTCATGTTCCTGCATTTGGTGCTGACACTGGATACATTCAAAACAAGCCGTTTCCGGGTTCTGGTTTTCAAACTTTATCTGCTGCCACTCTATGGGTTGCAAGTGCCCACAGTTAACACAAGGCACATGGTATTGCCGCTGGTCACTGGCCTGATAGGCCGATTCAACCTTGCTGGCCCCGGCAATATTGGGTGTCGACACCATCAGGATTTTTCGATTACGGGAAAACGTCGCCGTCCGTTTAATGGCCAGATTAATAGGACTGCCTTCCCCATCCACATCATCTTCATAAGCATCTATTTCATCCAGAAAAAGAAAACGGGCAGGCATGGAGCGCAACCCTGTGGCGGAGTTGGCTCCGGTGATGATCAGTACACCGTTAGGAAACTCCTTCACCATTTGAGTATTGCCAGAATCCCGGGAACGAGGGTCTTTCACCCGCTCCCGCAAAATCGGCATCTCTTCAATCATCGGCGCTATGCGCTGCTTGGAGGTTCTCTTGGCCATATCCAACGTCGGCAGCACATACATCATGGGACCGGGCGTATGATGGATCACATAGCCCAGCCAATTATTGCCACATTCGGTGCCACCGACCTGTGCACCTTTCATAAAAACGACACGTTCCACATCCGAAGAGGGTGACAGACAATCCATAATTTCTTTGAGGTAAGGCGTCCGAGCGGTTCGCCAGCGACCGGCCTCTTTGGCCGCTTTCATGGGCAGAATGCGGTATTCATCGGCCCATTCCGACACTGTTAAGCGGGTATCAGGTTTTAAGCCTGCAAAAAATCCTTCAAAATAGGGAGATGTCACTTTGTTGCTACTTATCTGGAATTACGACGACCTCTATGTTGTGCTCGGCACAGAGCTTCTCCATTTCCACATCACTTTGTTTACAAATGGCCACAACTCGAATTGAATTAGGTTTGAATCTTTTCATAAGTTCTCGGCTAAAAAATGCTTGTCCCATAAGATACATTCCTAATCGGCTTGCCTTTGTTTGAATGACTATGATGTCCTTACCTTGAAGGTCATAAACTGGGCTTTTAGCAATCTGTTCTTTCTCACCAAGCACAATGACACCATCAATGTGCCTGCCAGCCGTGTTGTTCTTATCAGATCTTCTAACCGCATAAAACTCTTCGATTAGAAGCCCACCTACTTCCTTCCAATACTGCCTTGTTCGCCAAGTTTCGTGTTTACTCATAGATCTATCTTTTTTGTCATTCCATTCTCTCTGACTATTAAACTACTTCGGCTGAATCAGTTGCTCCAATACTGCCAGAAGGTCCTCTTCCAAGAGTCTTCGTACTATTGATGGATCAGTTTCTGCAGCAAGTATGTCGGCTTGTCGATCTGGAATACCTAACAAAGCATCCCTCAGCATTCTTCCCGCCCGGTAAGCATCTTCTCGAACTTTGCTGGCTTCGGTGAGTTTTCCGGCCTTTTCCTCATACTCCATCTTCGCCATCTTGGCTCTGAAAGCTTCCCGCATGGTCCGAGCCGTAACGAAATCCACCGCCTGTCTTGAATCAGTGGGGGCCACTGGCAAGTGGTCTTGGGAAGCAGGTTTCCTCAGCACAGTCGAGGGCTCAGCCTGGGCCTGAATCGCCTTTAGGGCCTCATCCGGGTTGACCTTGCCCTTGTGCAGGCGAATCTTACCGGACTTGACCAATTTGGCCACATATTGGCGGCTCCAGCCTTGACGTTTGGCGAATTCCGATTGCGAGATGAGTGTCATAGCGATCTGTATAACCTCCCCTGTCCCGCCTTGGCCGGATGCGCCCTCCTTTTTCGACAACCTATTGATTATTAATAGTTTTTTCCTTGATAACCACCGGTTATGGAGCCTTACTGTACATAACGCAAACAAGCATCAAAAAGGAAACAGGCCATGAATAAGAAGACCGAACAAGCCCTGGAAACCATCGCCCAAAAAACCCTGCTAATGGACACCCTCAAAACCCGAAACACCTCGGAAGACTTCGAGGAAGTCGCCGTCTGGCAAGTCAAAAAGGCTTTGGAACAGGCTTATCAATTGGGCCTGAAACAAGGCCAAAAACAATAACCCCAAAAGGAGAAGCACCATGAAAACAACAAAACTCACTGCTACCCAAGAGACTGTTCTGAAGCAAGCCGCTGAGACAGGAACCCTTGACGCTTCCAAACTCACCCTAAAAGGAGGTGCCCGGAAGAAAGTGCTGGACAGTCTGACCAGCAAAGGCTTTCTGATCCCCATGAAAAAGGCTGACACCTACGACATCAGTCCGCAGGGCAAGGCAGCCATTGGCCTCCCGGTAGACGACCAACCCGTCCAGAAAGGCAAGATCCGCACCGGTACCAAACTCCACAGGGTGATTGAGCTGCTGAGCCGACCCGAGGGCGCTGAGATCTACGAAATCATGCGGGAGACCGGCTGGCAACAGCACACCGTTCGCGGCACCTTGGCAGGAGCCTTAAAAAAACGACTGGGGCTGACCATTGAATCGGAGAAGCCTGAAGGCAAGGATCGCATTTATCGGATCACCGCCGGACTGGAAGCGCTCTTTCAGGGTGAGACTGCATGAGCACCCGCTCCTGAATTGCAAGGCGGCTGGCATTTTCCTTATGGGAGCCTCGATTCTGAGAGGCTTCATTCTACTGGCCGTTGAACTCAAATTTTAGTTGTACCTCAGATCTGTCAACCAGGTTGACAATCCAGACCGCAAAGGTTGACAGTTTGGTTGACAAAATCCCTAGCTGGTTGACACCGGAAAGCCCCGCCATTACTAGGCTGAAGCCCAATCTGTCAACCTGAGTGTCAACCCCGATTTTCACTCTGTCGCTGGCGCTATTCCGCGCTGATGCATACCCGCACTAGAAGACACCTCCCAGGGACCCCGGGACAGCCGTCAGAAGACGCTTATCAAGCGTTCTCTTCGATCCCGAGACGCTCCCTGTATTTAAAAAGAAGCGCTCAGAGCGGCTTAAATTAAGCCTCAACCTTTCCATGTTCTTGTCACCTTCTCCAGCCCACGGCTGGCAATGTATCCGCCAATGCCCAGCTGGATAATGCTGAACAGTTTCAGTTCAACAGCCTCAGTTAGATTCGGTGCTGACCAACCCATCCAGCGACACACGACTAATGCCGTAAAGACCAGCATCACCATGGGTCGCCAGTTCCTTTGCAGCCAGCTTTCACCCTGAGCTTCGGCTTTAACAACGCCAGCCTTTTGCTCCAGTTCATTCAGCTCACCGTTGAGCAGCATCTTGCTCAATTCCGCTCTGGCTTCCCTGGCTTTGTTCGCATCAGGAAAAAGCTTATCGATGACCTTTCCTATCACCGGGATGGCAGCCATCAGACTCACCGTTTGCCCCCCAGCAGTCCTTCCTGTCTGAGCCACTGGTGCACATCAAAGTTAGGACAGGTCTTCACCTTGCTAAAGTGATGATGACCATGAACGACAGCGTTTGGATAAATAGCTTGATGGCCAGCCACCAGAAGCTTCAGCATTCGCTTCTGATCCGGAGTGAAGTTATCTTCTGCCTCATTGTGTTCATTCAGGCCACCCACCAGACAGATGCCCACACTTTCATGGTTGTGGTATTTGACATGAGCACCCCAGTCTTCAATAGGACGACCCTGCTTTACGGAACCGTCCCGCTCAATCACCCAATGGTAACCAACATCCAGAAAGGCCCGTTCCATGGTGTGCCAGCGTTTTATGTCGTCAAAGGTAACGTGTTGGTTGGCTCGGGTGTCCGAGCAATGAACGACGATGTAATTGGTTTCCTTACGCTTGCCCATCACTCATCCCCTGAGTTTATGTTTTAAGAAAGTAAGCCAACAGGCCAATAGCAGCGGTCAGCACGATCCAACCGAAGCGCTCGATATAGCCCAACATCACACCCCGGCGACTGGCCTGAAACTCCAGTTTTCGGATGCGTTTCTCCTGCTCGTCCAGGCGTTCATCCTGACGGGAAAGATTGCTGGTCTGGTGAGTAATCCGCTCTTCGATCATGGCCAGGCGAGACACTGCGTCGCTCAGCTTGTCGAGCTTGGAATCAATCTGATCCAGTCGCCTTGAGAGTTCGTCCATCACGGTCTTCCTTGACCTGGGCAAAGGTCAGATTATTGGATTCAAGATAGGCTTCCTTGCCTGTGTACTCCTCCCATCGGCGCACAATGACATCCACGTATTTGGGGTCCAGTTCGGTGAGCCGGGCACTGCGGTGTGACTTTTCGCAGGCAATCAGTGTGGAGCCCGAACCGCCAAACAGATCCAGCACGATGTCGTGGGTCTTGGAAGAGTTGCGAACAGCACGCTCTACCAGCTCCACGGGTTTCATAGTGGGATGAAGGTCATTCCTGGCAGGCTTGCTGAAGAACCAGACGTCGCCCTGATCCCGAGCGCCACACCAGAAATGTTCATTGCCTTCCTTCCAGCCGTAGAGGATTGGCTCGTACTGCCGTTGATAATCCGAACGACCCAGGGTGAAAGTATTCTTGGCCCAGATGATAAACGTGGACCACTTGCCACCGGCTTCCCGGAAAGCTTTCTGGAGCGTATCCAGCTCAGACGACGACATGCAGATATAAATCGCCCCCTTGCAGACCCCTATCAGGTTGGTCATGGCTGCCAGCAGGAAAGCGTGGAACTCAGAGCCGAGATTGTCGTTTTTGATACGGCGATCTTTTTTGGCTTGGGTGTTTTTCCCAGGGTTAGCGTAGTCAACGTTGTAAGGTGGATCGGTGAACACCATATCCGCCAGCTGGCCTGCCATCAGGGTTTCCACATCGGCCTGTTCGGTAGCACTGCCGCACAGCACCCGATGGCTTCCCAAAATCCAGACATCACCCAGCTGGCTGACGGGATGCTCCTCCGGTTCAGGAATTTCATCATCATCGGTCTGCCCTTCTGGTTCGTCCACCAGCAGCAGACCTTCCAACTCCTCATCGGAAAAGCCCATCAGGTCCAAGTCAAAATCCAGGGCATCCAGTTCTGCCAGTTCCTGCTTGAGCAGTTCTTCGTCCCAGCCTGAGTTGGCCGTGATCTGGTTGTCAGCAATGATCAGCGCCCGGCGCTGGGTTTCACTCAAGTGCCCCAACACAATCACCGGCACGGTTTCCATGCCCAGCTGCTTCGCCGCCATCAAACGACCATGACCGGCTACGATGACATCGTCACTGCCCACCAGCACCGGATTCACAAACCCGAACTCCTCGATGGACCGGGCAATCTGGTCCACCTGCTCATCGGAGTGAGTCCGGGCATTGTTGGCGTAGGGCACCAGGGTGGCGACGGGGCGATGTTCTATGGCTTCGACAAGGATTCTGGACATGACTCTTCCGTGATTTCCAGATGTAAAAAAACCTCAGACCGGGGAGGTGTGAGGTTCAGGTGCACTTCGCTTCGAGCTTAGCGTTAATTCTTGTCAAATTTGGCGAAAGTGTCCAACCCTTGAAGAGGCCTCTATTTTGGATATACCCAGACAAAACCGGACACCACGAGTTACTTCGGGTTACTCCGGGTTACGTCCTCCGGCCAAATGGATGGCAATCCTGCTCATGGCTTTACACCAATGTGCGTATGGGGTTTTCCGGTTCACACCCAAATCTTCAGCAATCACTCGCCAGGGCAAACCCGATGCACGAAGCCAGATCAGCTTGCGCTCCTCCTCGCTGACCCATCGCAACCAACGCATGCACTTCACCATGCGATCCACTTCGTCTTCCGAGGGCTTGGGCAATCTCAGGATTTTGTTTTCCCCTTGATAAACTTCCCAGCGGTTGGGAATGATCTCTGGCCAGTAGGCTGAGTACCTGAGATTTATACCTGACGACACTCGTCGTTCCACCAGCCAGGCTTCCCGATAGCGATTGGCCAGTTCATTGATGTCCATTCGAGCTTCCTCCCTGAGTCGATTTCCAGCCGGAAATATCACGCATCAGTAAGGTTGGAAATTTAAGTTCCAACCTTACTTATATAAGTAAGGGGTTCTGGAAATTGGAAACGGTATATTTTTCAATGTGTTACACGTTTCCAGAGTCACACCATTTCCTGGAAATTGGAAATGCGACAAATGTCATTTAAATTTACATATTTCTTTATACTTTCAGACTGTTAGAGTATTTTTTTAAACCTTTCTCTATTTCCAAAACTCTGGAAATGTTCTGGAAATGCTGGAAATTGGAAACGCTCTGGAAACGCTCAATCAGTCATTTTTCAACCGATCTGCACCCTCTTCAATCCGGCCTTTTCCATCAGCAAATAGTCCCCAGGGAGAATCCAGCCACTTTTGTTCTTTTGATCCCAGAAGTGTGCCTTTAACTACTCTTGGCGGACGCTCATTCAACAATTCCTGAACCATATTTTCGAGCTTGTGTCGCGGCATATGATGGAAGGCTTCAGGAAGACGATGCCGGTGCTTGAAGACCCCATTCACTCCAGTATGAGTAAAAGGATGCCCACGACTGGCTGCCATTCTGATGCCGCCAGCGAGCACTCCCAGCAAATCATAGGTAGAAGGCTGTTGACCTTTTATCCTTGCCGTCAGGTCCTCCAACAATCCGATACTGTTGCGTTTATAAGTACGAATTGTCCGATCCGCCGGGCCATTGGATTTCACCACCGCTCCCTGGTAAAAACTTCTCGGCTCGGGGATCAGGTTCAGAGTCTGACAAGTTTGCTGCACGATCTGGTCCTGTGCAGGCCAGAGGGCATAAGCCATACGAACACCATCCACCAGCGCACTGCTGCCTCTAATGGCATCCCTGGCCTGCTCTGCGCTGTCGATGGGTTTCTGTCCTGGTGGTTTGCGCATATGGTGAACCACAATCACAGTGGCACCCGTTTCACTGGCCAGGTTCGCCAACAGCCCCGTCAGGTAACTACCCACTGCAGGGTCAGCGTTCACATCGGCATGAACAAAAGAGGATAAGGGATCGAAGACCACCAGCTTGAGATCTTCAATGGCCTGAAGCTGGCGGACTACCTGTGTAAACTCTGATGTCGTTCTTGGCCCTTCCGGAGTTTCCCTGACCATGGGGAATGGGCCACCTGCATTAGGTAATGGAATGATGAAGAGTTTCTCAGGAGATTTCAGTCGCAAGTCTGTCGGGTCTAGTTTTTGCAGACGACGATGTACTTCTGCCTGATCATCCTCAGAGGTGAAAACAACAGCTGTTCCATGTTGTAAGACCTTGCCACCAAACACCTCGACCGTCAGGTCTTCACCACAGGCAATTTCCAGTGCGAGCTTGAGTGTGAGCATTCCCTTACCTGTGTCTCCCATAGCCGCAAGGATTGAGACAACACCTAATGGAAAAGAGCCTTCAATCAGGTAGTGCTGCTCAGGGGCTACACCTTTGTAACGGAGCGCACTCCAGTCTGACAGTTGCAGGCCTGCCGATTTGATTGTCTTCCGCTCGGTTGTGGCCATCCAGTGATCAATATCAAAGCCTTCCTGAACGGCATCTGCGGAATCCCATTTCTCAGGTTTATCTGCCGGTGGTTTCAGAATCACCACAGACAAAGCTCCGACATCATCGATAGCTTTAGCCGCACTGAAAGCATATTCCAGCCCGGCGTCGTCATTATCAGGCCAGAGTATGACACGCTTGCCTGTGAGAGGTGACCAGTCCGTCTTATCCGTCGGGGCCTTGGCACCGTTCATTGCAGTGGTGGCACAATAGCCACTTTCAATCAAAGCCTGTGCTGCTTTCTCGCCTTCCACCAGCAGTACTTCGTCCGCTACCTTGATACCTGGCTGGTTGTAGAGTGGCCTGGGGTTGGGGGCTTTGGTTTTACGGGTCTTTACATCCCAAGGCCGAAACTCTTTACCCTCTGGCGTATCGTACCGGTAAACACAGGCGATCAGGTTGCCTTCAAGGTCATGGTAGTCCCACTTGCCTGTGTGATGACCCAAGTCTTCATATTCTTCCTGGTGACTAACCGTAGCTGGTGGCGTGAATGACGGCATACCCAGCCACTCCGCCATGAGTTCTATGATTTCTGGAAAGTCCCTTTGAGGATCAAGAGACTGATGCGCTGCGGTCAGACTGATAATGTCGCCACCTTCACCGCTTTCAAAGTCGTGCCAAAGTCCACTGCCCAGCTCCACTTCCAGACTCTTGCCTTTCTTGCCCTGGACATTGCCCAGCACAAACTTCTGACCTCGTTTTTTGCCATTGGGAAACAACCAGGTCAGGTACTCTGGCATTCGTTCCTGAATACGACGCTTAACGTCTTCTGCATCCAGTTTCTGTGTCGTGCCCTGCTCTTGGGCATCGTTAAAATCAAGCCATTTGTTTGTCATTGTCACAGTCCCTGTAGGGAAAAGCCCACCCGCAGGTGGGCGTTAGAGCCTTAATCCCACTGGTTGTTATAGCTTTCAGCCGGGTGAGGTGCTGAGTCCGGAGGACTGTAGAGCTGGGATTGCAGCTGAGCCTGGGGGTGGCCACCCTGCTGATTAGCGGGTGAACTTCCCTGAGGAGCAACCTGACCAAACATCAGCTGAGCATATTGCTTGTGCTCCGGTGTGATGGCCTGTTTGATGACATTTTTCGGTTCATCGTACTGATCCTTTTCAGTACTGATTTTGGCGACGAACTCAATACCATCCAGCTCTGACAACGATTTCAACTGTCGGGCTTTATAAGCCGGTGGACTGTTATCTTCGGCCTTGATATTACGAGCAGATTGCAAAACACCCCGGACAAAGGAACGGCCCATGTTTTCCCACTCCGGGCCTTTGGGGCTGTGCATACCGATCAGGGACCAAATCTTGCGCCTGGCGTACTGGCCTTCCAGCACCGTGAACTCGGCATTGAGGTAGATGGCTCCGGTATCGCCACAAGTGGCGTAACCACCGGTCCAGCCCATTTCGGGCTTGTCGTAGCCTCCCGGCTTAAGGGTCATACGTACCTTGACCAGAGTGCCTGAGGGAATAACATCGTAGCTGCCCTGATCGGTAGCATCGTTAAAGTCGTTCCAGCGTGTCATAGGTTTTTGCTGATTCATTGCTGTTGCTCCGTTCCTTGAGGTTGAGTTTCAAACTGGACAGGTTGCCTTGATCCACTGCGGATCTTGGTAAACAGCTGCCCGAGGTGAGGCGGTTCGTATACATCCAGACGACCGCTGCGATCCTTGGCCGGGTAGCCATAAGGGTTGAGGGTTTGGCAAACAAAGGTACGACGCAGGTTGCCCTCTTCATCGGGCAGACTACCCAGGGTGATCACTTGGTCAACGATGCCGGGAAGCTCCAGACCGGTTTTACTGCCTTCAATCTGCGGCTGGTGGAGCTTGCGGTTAAAGTCGTCCACCCGCTCCTCGAGGATGGCGACAAAGACCACATTCTTACCCCTTGCATGTTGCAGGTGAGTCAGTGCCGCTATCATCTCCTGACCGTGGAGGCCATAAGCGCCCCGAGTATCCGGCTTACCGGTTTTCTCGGAGAACGCCTGGGGCTGGCCTTTGCACCACTGGAAGCAGAGTCGGCCCAGCACTGTGATGGAATCTATGAAGTAGGTGTCGTACTTCTCCAGGGATTGAGGATCACCATACTTACGACATACCGCTTCATAGTGGGCTTTCGAGTACACCTGATCATCCCGAAGCGCAGGGTTGGGACCTGCCAGATAGACGGCAAAGTTTCGGAATTCTGGCCAGGTGGCTGGACGCAGTGTGTCGCCGGACCACTCTTGCACTGCGAGATCGCCTGCTTCCAGATCCACAAATAAAGTGGTGTCCGGATTGAGACTCAGCAGCTGGGTGGTTTTACCCACCCCACTGTTGCCCAGCAGCACGCACTTGATGCCCTTATGCTCCTCGCTGCGCTGGTCTGCATTGAGAATGGGTAGGCTCATTTCACACCTCCCACCAGCCGGTAAGTGCAACGACCCGGCTTCACTTGCAAGGCTGGCTCGAAGGATCGACGAATCTCTTGGGGCCAGAGATCAAACTTCCCCTGAGGCACTGAGTAATGAACATCCAGGAACTCAGATGGGTCTTCACCCTGTTCCTGAATGCGCTGGGCGATGGTCTTTAGTTTCTGCTGATCCCAGCTGACTTCCCTGGGCAAATCCACCAGCACTCCCACACCCTCATCTTCAAAGCTGATTTCACCAAATTCCTGCTGCAGCTTTGCCCGGATCTGGGAAGCCTTGAAAACGTACTTGTAGGCAATGACCGATTCCAACCAATCCTTTTGCACCTGGAGTTGTGCCAAGGCTTTATCAGTGTTTTTGACCAAAGTTGCTAACTCTTCTCCGGAACGGGCGGCCAGTTCAGCGACGCTCATACTCTGGATGTTTTCCTGCTCGCTGCTCATACCTCACCTCCCCGACAAGAGACTGGCTGCGATGTACCCGCATGGGTATGCGAAGCCTCGTGAGCTTCAATATCTAACAACCGGTAAACGACACGATTACCCAGCTTGATATAGCAGGGACCCAACCCACGCATACGCCATTTCTCGAGGGTATAGGGGCTGATCCGCCAGCGGTCGGCCAGTTCTTTCTGGCTCAGGTGTTGCACTTCCATTTCATGCTCCTTCTTGTTTTTTCCAAAGGCAGGATCAATCATGGGACAGTCGGAGTAGCTGGGAGGTAGCTGAGACGTAGCTGGGAAGTAGCTGGCGCATATTTATGAAAAAAATTAAAAAAGTGGCTTAAAAAACAGCATCAAAGCCCCACCTCATCACTTAGCGAGGATGTGCTCAGAAAGAATAAGTAAGTTTTGCGACAGGAAAAGCGTCAGAGTGGCGGGCAGGAAGCCCGCCACTAACAAAGGAGTTTACTTATCTCCCTTCTGTTGGTTAGGGTTCAGCTGCTTCCCCCTATTACCTTGATTTTTGGAATGAGTCTTATTTTGACCTGGAGTACCTTTATTTGCATTACCCATATCAGCAGGGTGGTTTGACTTCTTGGACATAAAAACCTCTCTGTAGACCGAGATAATCGGTCATAAATGGAAGAACACTGGGACTTTAATTTTCCCAGCGAAATTAGGATAGCCTAGAATCAAGCTGAAAGTTTCCGCCGAGTTAATCTTACCGCCCTGATACTCCAGAGTTTGTTTTCGTAGCAAATATAATCTTTCCACCGGTCATCATTGTAACAGTTGCCCGGATGAGTGACCCGAAAGCCCTCTTCATTCAATTGCTCTGTCGTAACGCCCCTGCTTCCCGCCAACCAGGCATCATAAATCAGTGTGGTCACCGTACAGCGTTTTTCACCACGAATATCCCAGGGTTCTCTATCATCCGCTTCAAACCGACCAACAAGACCTTGTACCGACCACTGTACCTCCAGTGATCCAGGGTCAAGCTCAAAGGTTTCTCGCAATACGTCTTTCAACTTTCGGACATTTATCTCACAAGGACCTTCAGAAGACAGCAACGACATAATCGACACAATCGGATACCCACCCGGCAAAGGAAGCAGATGATCAAACCGTTCGGATACCGTCAGAACCACACCGGGTGCTTTACCCTTCCAGCTTTCCAAGCTCTGATAAATGCTTTTAAAACCATTCATACTGGTCAGGTGTCTGGCAAGCAGAACCTGATAAGGCTGTCCATCGACCTGTATATTTCCCAGCCACTCGAGCAGTTCAGGAATCACCGTGACCTGTTCGCCTGACAACTTAAGGTGGCTATTAAGCACTTTGATTAGCCAATCTCTGTCGTACTTGTATTGCCGCTGCTGCTCTTCCGTAACCTCAACGAAGCCCTCGGAGACACAGTAACAGGTGTAGACACCCGGCTCGCGCTCCGGGTTTCTCTCAATCACCTCCAGCCAGAGCTCTCCGTCGTCGGTATCAATGGGGATGACGGAAGCCAAACCTCCTGGGGTCAAGGCTCCAGAGCTGACAATGTCAGAAGCTTCATTGGGTCTGTCCTTTTCCAGGCAAGCTTTCAGAACCGTTTCAGAATCGGTTTCATACAGTCCGGCCAGGTAGCGAAATGAACGCTGTTTCTTCGGTAATTCCAGTGTATCAGTCATGAGTCAGTCCCCACTCCTTGAGTTTTTTCCAGCTGAGATAACGTTCCCGTTCCGTCAAATCCTGTAAATTGGAAGTGCAGGGATCTTTCAGAATGATGATGGTGCTGTTGGCACGACTCTGTCCTTCCCTTTTCCTGAACTTCACAGCGATGGAAGCTTCAGCAATAGAGTAATGGTCATAATTCAGAAAGTGTTCCACCTCATCTTCTTTCATCACCTGGTAGACATCTTTCTCGTGGGCTTTATGGGCAGGGGATCGAGCGGTGTAAGTAGCATTGGTTCGGGTTGATTTGAATTTCAGATAGGAGACAGAGACCTTTTCAATCCCTTCTTCACGGGTAAATGGCAGGACTGGATTTGACTTCAGTACATCCAGCGTAAGTTGTCTTCTCTCCAGCTTTTCCGGGGCTTGTTCTATTCTCAGTGCTTTGCTGGTGAACAGCTGGGCCAGCTGCTCGCGCTCCTGTTTCTTACGAGTCACGACTTCCAGCTCACCCTTCTTCGGGTTCCAGAGGAAAGCATACTCCCTTGCTGGCCTGACCATGGTTTCCCGGAGTGCTTTCTTTTCCTTGGAAACTTCCTTGAGCAGGCTGGGCAGACCTTCCCGGTAAACCATCACCTGTTGCAAGGTTTCTGTGGTGCCATCGATGCTTGGGCGTTCACGTTTAAACAGCTCCACCAGCACTTCATCATCTCCGCCAAAGTGCTGGGTGAGATACTCTTTTAATCCTTTCAGATCCGGGAGCTGATTGACGTTGGATAATACCCTGAAGCTATCCCACTTTGCTGTGAGCCTTGCCTCATCCGCAAAGCGCTCATTTTCGGCCTGTTCAAAGAGGGTCTGTTCATGAAGAAGGGTCCAGGCGGCCTTATTATAAGGATCACATTGGGCAGTGTACCCGGCTTTATTTTTGACCAGCCTGGCCAGGAACTCCTGACCAACTTCATCCGTCATTTGGTCAATGCGCCGAGTCAGGTCTTCAAAAGTCTTCCGGTGTCTTTTATCGAGGTTGGCGTAGGTGTCTATCAGATTGACTGTGGTACTGATTTCAGGCTCTTGAGCAATAATCCTTTGCGCTTTCGTCACTCCGGTTAACTGCAGCAACTTACGACAATAATCATCCCGAACATATTTCAGGACTCGCTTTACATAGGGCATCCCGTCCTCCGTTTTTTTGATTTATTTACTGCTACATCCTGACCTCTACGAACTACTGTTTTTTTATACAGTGTCATCTTGTACCCGATTGCACGTCTTGTCAATCCTCTGGAAAGCACTAGATAGAACCAGTTACCTCGGTATGGATTCCAAACGCTGAAATGACAACACTGTCTATAAGAATTCGAAAAAACAATCCGGTTAATGTCATGGAAGAACTTTTATCAAAACTACAGGTGTCAACTAGAGAAGAGATAACTCAATTACTGGCCGCCGCCATTCTGAGAAGTTATTACCGACAACGCTCTCAATCAAACCCAAGTCTTGAAAAAGAACTGGTGCGACTGGATAAACCGGCTACCTCATGCCTGACTGTCAACACTGCTGAGAAAAACGACGGAGACTGATTATGACAGACAGGCAGGAAGAGCAGACGCTGGCAGCCAGGGTATTGGCGCTACAGAACATGAATGCTGAGCAACTACGACAAAAGTGGCTACAGCTCTACGGCAAACCCGCCCCGGAACTGGACAAGCGTATTCTGCGCCAGCGCCTTGCGGTCAGAATACAGGAGCTGGTATTGGGTGGTATGACGGATAAAGCCAAAGAGCGCCTTAAGGATGCGAACCGCCATAAGGAACATGAACAGAAAACTTTGAAAAGACGCATCGTTAAACCTCCCCCTGGAACAGTTCTTACCAAGGAGTACAACGGCGAGTCACACCGGGTTGTCGTAACGCCCGAAGGCTTTGAATACAGGGGGGAGACTTATTCCAGTCTATCGAAGATTGCCAACCTGATCACAGGATCTTACTGGTCTGGACCTCTGTTTTTTGGTTTGAGAGGGGATAAAAATGGCAAAGGATAAGCCCACTTCGGTTAAACAGCGCTGTGCTGTCTATACCCGAAAGTCTTCAGAAGAAGGACTGGAACAGGAATTCAACTCCCTTCATGCCCAGAGGGATGCGGCAGAAGCCTACATCCTCTCTCAAAAACACGAAGGCTGGGTTTTGATGCCGGACGATTACGATGATGGCGGTTATTCCGGAGGCAATGTCGAACGCCCCGCTCTTCAGCGGCTGCTGCGTGATGTAAAAGCCGGACTGCTGGATATCATCGTTGTCTATAAAGTGGATCGCCTCAGTCGATCACTGGCGGACTTTGCTCAGCTGGTGGATCTGTTTGACCAACATAAGGTTTCCTTCGTCTCTGTCACACAACAATTCAATACCACCAGCAGTATGGGCCGTCTGACCCTGAACATTCTGCTCTCTTTCGCTCAGTTTGAGCGCGAGGTAACCAGTGAACGTATTCGTGACAAATTCCTGCTCTCCAAAAAGAAAGGTATGTGGATGGGAGGAAACCCTCCTCTGGGCTATGAGGTTGTAAATCGAAAGCTGGTGGTTAACAGAAAAGAGTCCACTGTCGTTCGATTGATTTTCGAGCATTTTGCTGCCACCCGCTCGATCATAGCAACCTGTGAGATGCTCAATGCCAAGGGCTATACAACCAAACAGATTCTTTTAAAAAATGGAGGTATCCGTGGCGGCATTGCTTTTGCCAAAAACGCTGTGTACCGCATTCTAAGAAACCGGATCTACATCGGCGAAATTGGCAACAAGGGTGAATGGTTTCCAGGGGAACATACTTCGATCATTTCAAAGGACCTCTGGGCCAGAGTAGTGGCAGCCTTTGATATTGAGTCCATCCAGCGCTCGCGCCAGTCCCGATTGAGAAAGAACCCCTCCTTCCTGAAAGGCCTGCTATATGGACCCGATGGTCACTCCCTCTCAGCCACCAGCACACGAAAGAAAAATGGCAAATTGTTTCGTTATTACGTCAGTTACTCTGCCCAGTCCAAAGGCTACTCAAACAGCCCACTGCCGCCCCTGTCGGCCTCTGTGTTGGAAAAGCTGGTGCTGGAGAGCACCCAACGACAGCTGGCCAGCCCAGAGCTGTTGTTGCAGGTATGGCAAAAAGTGGAAAGGATCGAACCACAGATCAACATTGACAGGGTTCGCCAGGCCCTTAGTGACCTGTCAACTATCTGGGAGGAACTCTTTACCCAAGAAAAACGTCGTTTGATTGAGCTATTGATACACCGTATTGATCTGACAACAACGACACTGACCATTCTTTTCAAACCCGATGGGATTGATTCAGTCGTATCGGAACTATCCCCTCAATCACCGGAGATCCGAGACCATGGCTTACCTATTTAAAAATGGCGAAGAAAGCGTTGAGTTTCTGGAACAGGAAAACCTGATCAAAGTCACTCTGCTAATTCGGATGAATCAAAGGGGAGGCAAGACCACCATCGAAACCCCGGCTGGAGCTATCGACCCACCAGAAGTGAAGCAAATACAAATAGCTCTGATCCAGGGACACCGCTGGCTAAAGATGCTTACGCGGAGAAAGTTCACCAGTATTAAACAGCTGGCCAATGAGGAGAAAGTGGACAAGGCCAGAGTCTCAAAGTGCATCCGCCTGACCTGCCTGGCCCCGGATATCCAGGAAGATATTCTGTGTTATCAGGGCAAGTGGCAGTTATCGATGAAGGATTGCATGAAACCCTTCCCGATGCTCTGGTCTGAGCAGCGGGAACATTTCAATAAGTGCCCAGTCTAAACATAGTGGACAAGCAGCTTTCTATAGCCTCTACTTGTTTCATAACAATAATCTACTGAGGATGCAGTAAGGGGTAGAACACAATGAAAGATGATCATACATTGCTCATGGAAGCCATTCTTGGAAGCAATATTCCTCTTATTCAAAAACGTCTGGATTCCGGATGCGACATCAATTCAAGGGACGAGTATGGTGAGTCCGTTCTGCAGTCAGCTGTTTCTGCGCTGTATGACTACAAGCATAAAATTGCCATTCTTGAATTCCTTCTGGATCAAGGTGCCGATTTTACACTACTCGATAAAGACCGCACTGGCCCTCTTTCCGAAGCAGTCCTTAACATGGATACTGAATCTCTTAAGCTCCTGCTTGATCGGGGAGCTGATCCTAATGCAGAAGCCGGATTTACAAATAGAGAAACACTTTATGACGAAGCTGTAGATTGGTACACATACAAGCATTTCCGTCGTTTTTGCTTAGATGACGTTATTGAAGCCGATATTGATGACGAGCATGAACTCTACCTTGAAGGTCTGCAGAAGTATGCAAAAGACACTAACAATCCCACTCCTGATCATATTTGTCTGCTCAGGGCCTATGGAGCCAAGTTTTCATATGAAATTGAGGCATTAGAAAGAAAGCAGTTTCTTGACGAGCTCAATCCTGAGCTGGATGTGTTTACTATTCATGCCGATGAAGGTATCGGCGATTTTTTATGGCAGAAAGACGATGGGGATACATCTTCGCTTGTAGGCGGAGCTTTAATTTCTATAGGAGAAAAAGGCACATTCTGCCGTGAGATGTCTGATGAGCTGCTCAGTGATTGCTGTAATTGGATAGAAGGCTACATGAACGCTTGCATGCAAGATGAGTTGAAAGATTTCAATTGGAACCATTTTAATGAAGCTGGATTGAGTCTGGCACAACGTCTGAAAAATGAACTGGGAGACAGAGCCCGGGTCTTTTATTCAAAAGCATTTGAGGACCCCACTGATGATGGGGCATCCATTGAAATAGGCTCAGCTCGTTCGTGAACAGTTCCTTGTCCCTGCCGTAAAACCGTCCACAAACCCGCCAACGACCTCCAGCCCAAAAAAGAAACCAAAGTACTGTTTTAAAAAGGAAAACTAAAGTGGAGGGAGTGACACCCCAATTCCTCCAAAAAAACCGAGAAGAGAGAAAAACAGAGAGGAACAGGAGGAAAAACAGTGAAAAAGCCCGTTTTGCAAAACCGGCAAAAGTTGCAAAAACCCTTTAAACGTAGGGCTAAAACAGAAAAAACCTGTAGACGACAGCCTAGAGGTTTTTTGATATATGGCGGACCGGACGGGACTCGAACCCGCGACCTCCGGCGTGACAGGCCGGCATTCTAACCAACTGAACTACCGGTCCGCTGAACCCTACACATACCGCCCAAAGTAGCCAGTATGCGGTCACGCAACCCCTTTAGAGAAACTGGTGGGTGATGACGGGATCGAACCGCCGACCCTCTGCTTGTAAGGCAGATGCTCTCCCAGCTGAGCTAATCACCCGACTTCTCTCTCTGCGCGGTGCAGTGCGCTGAAGTGGAGCGAATGTTATGCAGATCAGATGAAAGTGTCAAGGAAAAAAACACGTAAAAAGAAGAACTTTTGTGTTCTAGCTGAGAGTTTTTCTGTGTTTTCAATATCAGCGATATGCTATCAATGAGTTTACAAAAACATGAGTCTATTTTTGACAACTCAAACTCTCCTTTAAAACCAAGAAGAAAGCACCAAAATTCAATCTTAAAGCTGTCGTTTATTCAGAGATACGAAAGCTTTTGATGGAGCCCCCGTATCTGCCAGAATCAATTTGCAAGATGCATATAGACTTTCACTCGACCCTCTTCTTTACCTCGATCGATTTTTATCTGCTGAATAGTCACTTCATAACGGGTATCCAATGCAACCATCCAAGCCAGAAGCTTCTGATAGGCCGCATCTTCTATCCAGACTCCCAAACCTTTACGATCAGGTTGAACACGACTTAATGTCAGTTCTGATTGTCTGGCACTGCCCGATACAATAGTAGAAAGGTCTTTTTTTGCACCTGCAGCCCTTTGTTTCCTTTGAGCTTGTTTTGCTTGATCAACATTATCTGCCATCCATTCATAAATGGATTGTTGGTGAGTGAACTCTTCCTGCTGCTTTTCACTCCATTCGGTTATAGGCTTCCAAACGAACAGATAGACTGAAGCCAACAAAAGGAGTGCTGTCAGAAGATGCAATGCTCTTCGATCTTTCTCCGGCATCAGCTCGTACTTAGCCCGAAGCTGGAGCCAGAGCGGACTTCTCTCGAGTAGATGAGTCAGTTTCATCAGCTTCACCTGCCTATCGTCATTCGAGCATTGACGCCCGTTTTTTCCTGGTTGGCACTATCCAGGCGTGCGCTTAGCCCGGATGATTTTACTGCCGCCAACAGCTTATCAACCCCTTCAAGATTGTCTGCTTTCAACTCCAGCACCAGTGCTCCTGTCGCTTCATTGAAATCCATGCTGACCGGCTTCAGCTTAAAATCTGACAAAGAAGATGACACAGCAGAAACCTGTTGCAGCAAAGGTAAAAAGGCTTCTCCAGTGGCACTTTGACCAACATTTTTCAATCGACTTTCCATACGCCCCTTCAGGTTAATGCTTCCAACTGAATGTGTCTGGGCCTCAAGCACCTGCTGATCCTGTGGAAAGACTTCCAAGTAGAGCTCTGCGCTATCCTGCCAGTACTCTTGGGCTTTCTGTTGATACAAAACTCCTTCCCCGACTTTTAAACCCAGCTCAAGCAGCAACCAGATGGAAGCCACCAGGGCCAGAGGCTTCCAGCGGCGCATCTTGCGGGTAGCTCTTTTAGGGCATTGATAAGGGCCATAACGAAGGTCAACTAAGTCGGCAGATCTTTTGGATGAAAAATACAACGCCGCCAGATACTCAAAAACAGTGCCAGTCAATGGTTCTTCTTCCACCAGCCAGCCGTTTTCTTCCAGCCATTGTTTCACCTGATCTCTCTTCTCAGTAGCCAATGACACCAGACCATCAGCAAATCTTATTCTGGCACTAACAAGAGCCTCAGCATCTTCAGCTATCAGCTCCTCATCCGTGTGAATAATATCTTCACTGACCTTTTCCCCCCAATGACCCAAAACAAACTTGAGAGCTTCGTAGTCGAGACAAACACTGGCTTGGTCGGGTGCAGAAAGAATAGAGGAATCATTTTCAAGAAGGAGGTTTAATTCTCGCGGAACGCCCTGCAAAAACTGTAGCTCAGCCATAACTTGCTGGGCGGAAACCCCCTGCTCGTCAAGACAGGCTAATAGAGATTGCATCTGCTCATGGGGAACAGCCGACACGTAAACTTGTTCACTTTTCCTGTTTAGATAACTGGCCAGGTGCATAGACTCGATGTCATCGGCTAGTTCCTCTTCAATCATAAAGGGCAGCGCGGTTGAAAGATGCTTTCGCTGACCACTGTTAATAGGTAGCCGCTTGTGCATGACCAGAGTCCCTGGCAAAAGCACTAACACCTGGTCCGGCATTTCATCTTCCAGAGTGGTCTCGTCCAGCTCTTTGTTATCAGGCTTATGGATAACAAACTGGACCCAGTCATTTTTGACTTGACCCAGCTCCGAGATATGGACATCTCCCAAGAGCTGTCCGTTACTGGCAAAAGCCCCCCACTGAACTCGAGTGTTCGTCTCAATCCGGGAAACCGGCGGTGGTATCCGAATCAACAGGATGTTTTTCATTATTAGACCTCAGGATTCCTTCTTGGCACTTACCCAGTAGTCGTTGGGTCCAATCTCACGACCGGCGATTTGAACCTGTCCCTCTGTATTACGATACATAAGGGTTTTTAAATAGAATGACGTATCTCGATACGTTGCCTTGATGTAAGCAGTAAAATATTGGCTGGCAACATCCAGAGGCACTTCTTTAAGAGCGGCAGTTTTATCTTTCAGGGCCGGCAGCCTGGCCAGATCTTCCAGTCTGACGAACCCTTCTGCACTCTGAGCATCAATAATAGTCTCTACATCACTTTCTGTGAGTTTATCAGACAGTGAACGCATTACTTCAGGCAGCACCGTATTGACGTTGATACTGGTAGTGTCTGGCAAAGCGGTTACCAGAGGAGCTAACAATTCAAACTCATCAATACCAACGCCCTTAATCAGTCTTAACTCGGATAATGAAACAAACGGAGCATCAGAAGTTCTTCTCGGCGGATCCATGGACAGATAATTATTATCTTCTCCACCGTCTTCTGAGGGTTCCTGGTCATGATCAATCCAGTCCTTGATGGCTGAGGCAATCTGTACATTCAGGCCCAGATTTTGCAGTATGATCTCGAACATTCCACGAAACTTTTGTCCGTCCAGTGCATCTGCGGCGAGCCAGTTCAGGTTAAACCGACTGGTTTCATCAACAATGACCAACTCGATATCCCCCTGATCAACGGCATAGCCTACTTCTTGTATATTCCAGCGTTCACTTTCGTGATCCATGATTTTTTTCTTTTTCTTGTCTTCTTCCGCATCCTGCTCTAGCAATAAAGCAACATAGTTTTCAGCCCCCAGAGCCAGATGTCTGGCCTGTATACGCTCCAGATAATGGGTATTTTTTTCAGTGTGGAGCCAGAGACTGGTCATCATCTGGGAAGCCATCAAGGTAATCATCGCGAAGATCAAGAGCACATAGATCAGGGCAATGCCACGCTGCCGGTTAACTGGCCTCATCGTTCTTCCTCTTTCTCATCACCTTCTTCATAGTCACTCTCATACAGCTCTGGTATGAAAGACATTCGCCCTGCTCTATTCTGATCTTTACCCTGTTCCTGATCCGGTTTTGTATGAGCATTCGGGGACTTGTAGTCTAGAGCAGGCAAAATCGTTACCAGTTTTCCAAAATTCCCGTGCTGCATCGTCAGCTCTATTGCGTGGGGCATCACCGGATCTTCTGTTTTCTTTGCTCCAGTTGCCGGTTTCGGTCTCCGGGATTTTTTTTCCGGTGGCCAGCTGTTCTTCCAGCGCTTCTTTTCGTCCATAAAACGGACTTTCAATGCCTGCACATTGTCGAGAATAACCTGCCTTATCAGAACCGGATCAGGAGCCCTGTCCAACATTAACCAGTAGTAACGAACCAGCTCATCGTCTTCCAGGTTATAAGCAACTCGTTGCAGGTTGCTCCTCAGCTCCATCAGCGGGTTACGCCAGCCAGCACGGGTAAATTCCAGAACAAAGCCATCAAGACTGGGAGACTTGACGGCTGGTAGAATCTCACCAAATTCATCCCGTACCGGTCTTGCCGCCAACTGGAACAGATCTTTCTCCAGAATCAGCTTCGCCCGCTGAATTTCATCCAAACTGTCCAGAATGCCATCGGTCACCTGCTGAGCCCGACTCACTGAATCGAACAACTTGTAGGCCGCCGTGCTGATCATGGCAAAGAGCATTATGGCTATCATCAGCTCAAGCAGTGTAAACCCCTTGCTTCCGTTCATTTTCTGGGCTTCCTCAGATAGGACTCCAGAGAGAATATCGGAATATCGTCACCATCAGGCTTCTGAACACCCACAAAGACATCCACAACAATTTTTCTGAAGTCTCTCTTGGTGGTATCCCTGACGGTTTGACGAACGTACCAGTCATACCCAACATAGTTTTCAACCTTTCCTCTGACCCCTTTATCAGGCCAGTTTTTTTCTGCCTGGATACGGCTCAGATACTGGTCAGCCAGCTGTGCAGCCAAAACCTTTTCCTGCATATAGCGGGTTTGGCGGATACTGTTACCGTCTGCCAGCATCAACATGGAAGCGGCTAAAGCAAAAATGACCACAGCCACCATCACCTCAATAAGGGTGAAACCAAAAATACTAGCGGACGACTTCGACATCGGACAAGCCATCGGTTATCAGCACCACCCTCTGCTTTTTGTTTTCACTGGGGATCACGAATAGAGAAAAAGGGGTCACCTGATAGTCTGAATAAAAAACAACATCAGGGCCGACATCTGTGGGTTCGAGAAAGGGTAGATCGTCCTCATCTGTATACAGATAAACATCCAGACTTTCCGGCATCCTGTAGGGCTGAAAAGGTGTCTCTGTAATCACAATCCATTCATTACTTTCCAGCGGCAATACCCACCAGTAGTAACGCCCATTCTCATCAATGGAAAAGCCGTATTCGGCATTATCCAGGAGCGCTTTGTCCCTGACCTGAGAGAACAAAATCTGTAATCTTGCCGCCTGCTCCTGAACTGTTTTTTGAACATTCCCAGTCATTGGGCTCAATAGAGTAATACCCAGCAATATACCTATAATCAGAATGACAACGAGCAATTCAACCAGAGTAAAACCCTGATTTTTGTTAATCACTGTCCTGCTTCCTTCCGATACCATACTGTTCATTGAGCCCCTTTAACTTTGGAAGTTTTAATCCGATATCAGAATTGAGTTCAAGACTCTTCCCAGTTGGTAATATCTGCATTAAGACCTTCACCACCCTCACGGCCATCAGCCCCCTGAGAATAGAGATCGTATTTTCCATGATTACCAGGCTGCAGATAAATGTAGGCATTCCCCCAAGGGTCAACCGGAGCTTTTTTCAAATAGCCCTCCGGATTCCAGTTTCTAGGCTCAGGAGCGATGGTAGGCTTCTTGATCAGGGCATCCAGACCCTGATCCGTCGAAGGATAAAAACCATTGTCCAGTCTGTATAATTCAAGCGCCTGGGAGAGCGTTTCAATATCCGACCTGGCCACTGTAATCTTGGCCTGATCAGGACGGCTGAGAATTTTTGGCGCCACCATGGCAGCCAGTATTCCCAGGATCACGACAACCACCATGATCTCTATGAGGGTAAAACCTCTTTGTACCTGTCTTGTCATCATTTTCACGACCTCATCAATGGATTCCGTACCGAGGAAATGGGATTGCTGCCCCCACTTCCAGAAATCTGTCAGTCAAGCGGCAGATTCTGTCGTGTACGTCCTGTTTCAACCTTTACGAACATTGCTTTAAAAGCCATGCTCACTGCATTCAGTTTAAAAGCTGGTTCATGTTAAGAATGGGCAGCAATATGGCTAACACAATCACCATGACTACACCGCCCATAACCACCAACATTAAGGGTTCAAAAAGCCCCAGCAAGAGGGATATCCTCCCATCCAGCTCCATCTGCTGATTCTGAGCCGTTCTGTCCAGCATTTCGTCCAGCTCACCAGTCGATTCACCACTGCCAATCATGTGAAGCATCAAAGGTGGGAAATAACCGGTTTCAGCCAAGGCTCGGTTCAGACTGGAACCTTCACTGACCCTTCTGGCAACATCTTTAACCGCATCACAAATTGCCCGGTTATCAATAACCTGTGCGGCAATAATCAGGGCTTCCACCAGCGAAACACCACTTCGGGTGAGTATGCTCAGGGTGCTGGCAAATCTTGCGGCACTTAATGTTCTACTAAAGCGGCCAAGAATGGGTAAGCGTAAAAAGAAACGATCCCATGACATCCGGAATGTCGGCTTCTTCAGCGCCTGCCTGAATGCGACAATTCCAAAGAAAATAATACCGAAAATAACGGGCCAGTAGGTCTGGAATCCTTCACTGGCAGCGATCAGTGCAACGGTAATGCCTGGCAAATCCTGACCCGTGTCGACGAAGACCTTTACGACATCGGGCACCACATAGCCCAGAAGAAAACTAACGATCCCCAGAGCCGCCATCAGCAGTATGATGGGGTACAAAAGAGCCTGTTGAATTTTCTGGGTGGATTTCATTCTGGCTTCTGTGTAGTCCGCCAACCGGTTCAGTACTTTGTCCAAATATCCGGCATGTTCACCGGCTGCCACCGTGGCCCGGAACATCTGGGGGAAAATATGAGGAAAATCTTCAAGGCTCTGGGCCAATGTGAAACCTTCAAGTACCTTGGAACGAATCGCCAGCAGTATATTTTTGAGCCTGCGCTTTTCCTGCTGGGAAGCGACACCATAAAGCGCTTCCTCTACAGGCATGGCCGCCTGAATGAGAGTGGCTAACTGACGAGTCAGAGTAGCGAGCTCAACAGCAGAAACACCACGTTGAAAGAGCGTGGACAAACCACCGGAGGCATTCTGTTTCTGCTCTGAGACCTGATTGACCGATAGGGGGGTCAACTCTTTATCACGAAGCATCTGCCGGACATGCCGGTTACTGTCGGCTTCCAGTGTTCCCTTATGCTGTTTGCCCTGCTGGTCGAGGGCGACGTATTCATATGCAGCCATGTCGTGCGGTGATCCGCCTCCGATACGGATTAATCTTTCTGGGTCACTCTGAGCACTTCTTCCAGTGTTGTCAGACCAGCCAATACTTTCTTGGCACCATCTTCCCTTATGCCAGGAGAGCTCTTTCTGACATAGTCAGTAATCACCTGCTCTCCCTCTCCTGCATGAATCATTCTTCTGACCTGCTCGTCGACCATGACCACTTCGTAGATGCCGGTCCGGCCCCGGTATCCACTGTGATTGCAATCTTTACAGCCTTTTGCGTGGTACAGTTCAGGCGCATTGGCTAACTCAACACCCAACTCCCTGCATTCAGCCTCATCAGGTTGGTAGGGCTGTTTACATTGATTACAGAGAACTCTGACCAGACGCTGAGCCATCACACCCAGCAAGCTGGAAGAGAGTAGAAAAGGTTCAATTCCCATATCCTGCAAGCGGGTCAATGCACCAATGGCAGTATTGGTATGAAGTGTCGATAACACGAGGTGACCGGTCAAACTGGCCTGCACGGCAATTTCAGCTGTTTCGGTATCGCGTATTTCCCCCACCATGACCACATCCGGGTCCTGACGTAGGATGGCTCTCAGCCCCCTTGCAAACGTCATATCAACCTTGGTATTCACCTGAGTCTGGCCAATACCTTCGAGGTTGTATTCGATGGGATCTTCTACGGTGAGAATATTTCGACATTTATCATTCAATGAGGTCAAGCAACCATAGAGAGAGGTGGTTTTACCAGAACCGGTAGGCCCCGTGACTAGAATAATGCCATAGGGTTTGGCCAGCAGGCTTGATACGCATTGGAGATCCTGATTTTCCATACCCAGATGCTTCAGTTCAAGACGACCGGCTGCCTTATCAAGAAGACGCAGTACCACTCTCTCACCATTACTGGAAGGTAGTGTTGAGACCCTGACATCCACCTCTTTACCCGCAACTTTCAGAGAGATACGGCCATCCTGGGGAATGCGTTTTTCAGCAATATCCAGACGAGCCATAACCTTGATCCTCGAAACAAGGAGTGCAGCCAGTGTTCGTTGCAGACTTAGAATCTCTCTCAGAACACCATCTACCCGCACCCTGACAACCAGAATATTTTCGAAAGTTTCGATATGGACATCCGATGCGCCTTCCTTGATCGCTTCCGTCAATAAAGCATTGATCAGGCGAATCACCGGGGCATCGTCACTCTGCTCAAGCAGGTCTTCTGTTACCGGTACTGCTTCAGCAAGACTACTCAGATCCAGATCATCACTAATACCGGCAGCATTCTGCAGAGCTTCGGAACTGTCATTGTGATAACACTCGGACAAGACTTCGGAGAGCCGGTCTGCTCCCACCTTGCGATAAACAGGAGACTGGCAGGAAATTCGTGTGACCTCAGAGAAGATATCAGCTGAAGGCACCGAGCGAAAATAGAGCACCGGCTGTTCCTGCTCCCAGACCAGCACCACCCCATGCCTTTTGGCAAAAGTAAATGGCAGACGATGCAAAATCAGTCCCTGATTTTGGGATGCCTGATCTTCTGGAAGGCTGGCTGTGTCAGTCAAGGCTAACTCCTTGGATAATTAATAATTCCAGAACTTCTATTGGGTTGATCGAGGACAACCAGAAACAATCCGATATTTTTTGCTCTGAACCCTGGAAATTGAATTATTCTTCAAGCACGTCACAGGAAGTGTGATCCAATATCCAAATTTTACAACTGAATTTTAAAAATGATTCAAACACAAACCCAACTTTTTTGATCCAGAAGATATTACTGATCAAAAATGATTAATTAAAAACTGTTTTTAGTGAAAGCATCAGCTTTTAAAAACAGCACTCTTATGCTTTATTTAGGTTAAGAATAGCCCATGACCCATAACGCTTTCCTTAATCAAGTACACATCAAATAGAGAAATTAGAGAACAGTATGAATTCAGAGGTCATAGCCACCTACTTAAAATGGGGCCATCGAAAAAATTGCATAGCACTGACCTGCCTTCTGGCGATCACCATGATTGTTTCATTAGGCGCTCAGTCATTTTTCTTTTATGAATCACTGGCGAAGGAAGATGCTTTTGATAATTATGAACAAGTGTACCAAAATCAACCAAAAGAAAAAATTCTTACTCCTAAAGACTTCGAATTACTCTTTGGTGCCAATCATCAGCCTGAAGTCGCGAAACAGTCCGCCGATATTCCTAAAACAAAGTTAAATCTGGTACTCAGAGGTACTCTTGGAGAACGTGACCAGAAGAATAAGTATTCAAGTGCTATTATCCAAGGCAACAATCAGGACAAGCTTTATGGCATCGAAGACAGACTGCCCGGTGGTGCCATACTCAGGGAAGTGCATTCAGATCATGTGGTTTTAAGTCGCAATGGCCAGCTTGAAATCCTTTATTTTCCGGATGCAGGTAAAGATGACAGGGCTTTGCAGGAATTCAAGAGCCCCTCAGACACTACGGATAAGAATACAGAACGCCCCGGCTTCACTCAGGAGCCGGATGGAAAATCACTTGAACAGCGCATGCAGGAGTTGAGAGATAAACTTCAGCAGGCTAATCAAGGGATTTGATACAAGAATTAAAACTTTTTCATATGGTTAAGTGATGAAAACTAAAGACTGTCCATTTGTATGCATGGCCTTCAGACCTCTGTTTGCTGCATTGCTTGCCCTTAGCCTTCAGAGCAATGTATCGGCGGCCCCTTCTGCTGAAACTGCTGTAGTCAATCTGGCTGCACCCCCTCCCACAAAAGCCCTCAAGGCTGAAACGGCCAGGGACAAAAAGTGGACTCTGAATCATCAGAACGCTGACATTCGTGAATTCATTGGCCAAATCGCCAAGATCACTGGTGAGACCTTTGTCATAGACCCCAGAATCAAGGGGGGTAACACTGTAACGGTTATTTCTTCCAAACCGTTGAGCAGCGACGAAGTTTACGATGTTTTCCTCGAAGTACTGTCAGCTAATGGCTACGCCGTAATACCCAAGGGCAATATCATCAATATAGTGCCCAGTACTACAGCAAAAACCAGCTCTCCCAGTGGAAATCAGAAGCCACGTAATGCTGTCATGACCACACGGGTTCTGGAACTTCACAGTGTATCGGCCATTGAACTGATACCCATTATTCGCCCTCTGATCGCCCAGTATGGGCACGCAGCCGCTTCCGCATCCAGTAACGCTGTTATAGTCAGTGACCTTGCAGACAACGTTGAGCGAATCACCAAGCTGGTGAGGGAGCTGGACAAGACAGGTAATAATGATTACGAAGTGCTTCAGTTGAAGCATGCCTGGGTGGGTGATGTTTCCAAAATCATTCAGGACACACTGATAGCTGCCAAGGGGCAAATGCCAAGCGGACTGCAAGTCATTGCTGATGAGCGCAGCAACCGACTGGTCATCAAAGGTAACTCCAGTAAGCGCCAGAGAGTCAGGAAACTGGTAGAAACGCTGGACAAGGAAGGTATTCGCAAGTCCACTACCAAGGTGATCTTCCTCAGCTATGGCGATGCCAAGAATATTTCAGAAATCCTTGCAGAAGCATCTACCACGATTCAGGAGAGTCAGGAAAAGAAATCCAATTCTTCGGCTTCATCACAACAGCCTGTTCCACCGCACCCCTCTGTTCCCAAGGTTCAGACCAAAGGTCAGCCTTCCGGAAAAAGCAGGGGTTCCGGAGCAGCACCGAACGTGTTCGTTAAAGCCGACGAATCCCAGAACGCCCTCATCATGATTGCTGATCCGGACACTCTGGCAGAGATGGAGCATATCGTTCGGCAGCTTGATGTACCAAGATCACAGGTACTTTTGGAAGCCGTCATCGTAGAAGTCTCTGGCGGTATAGATGATGCTCTGGGTGTCCAGTGGGGTATTGATGGCAAGGAAACCATTCGCGGCTCAACCGAGACAGACCCTTCTGGTAAATCAACCAAAACCGTTGTCGGCAGCAAGAGCAGCATAACAGGACACATTCTCGATAACGCGGCAATCACCCTGGGCTCTCTGGCTTTGAGAGCGGATAATTTTGGTGTGCTGGTATCTGCCTTGAGTTCAAAGTCTAACAACGACATTCTATCTACACCCAGTATGCTGACGCTGGACAACCAGGAAGCTGAATTCCTTGTAGGTCAGAATATTCCTATCAAGACAGGCTCTTATCAAACCTCAGCCGGTGGTGGTAGCAACAACCCGTTCACTACGACGGACCGGAAGGATGTCGGCATTAAGCTAAAGATCACCCCTCACCTCAGTGAAGGTAACGGCATCAGGCTAGAGCTGGAGCAGGAGGTTTCTTCTCTGGACACTCGTACTTCAGAATCCCTTTTAAAGAATGATGACCTGATCTTCAATAACAGAACTCTGAAAACCACCGTTCTGGTAGATGATGGCCAGACCATTGTCATTGGTGGCCTGATTGAAAACGTCAAGAGTCAGACCAAGAAGAAAGTCCCGCTTCTGGGTGATATTCCTATCATCGGAAACCTGTTCCGCTTCGAACAGGATAAGAACCAGAAGCGAAATCTCATGTTGTTTATAAGACCGACCATCATGAGAAACTCTGAAACACTGGCCAAAGCCACCAAAGATCGTTACACCAAGTTGAAAGTGATTCAGCACAACAAAAAGGCACCTGACATGCTACCGGAAGAGCCATCTACCCTGTTCGAACCAGAAGCCTTTGATCTGCGCAAGAAAGATAAAAAAGCCTGGCAAAGTAGTGACTGATACTGGATTCAAGTAATAGTTTCCAGTTAGAAAAAGCCAGATTATGAAGTCTGGCTTTTTCTGTTTTTCATAAAAGGCTTACTGCCTTAAAATTATTTGCAAACTTTTGACTTATAATTTTCACAAAACTGACAATAAAAAAGAAAAAAGTCGTCTATTTTGAAATCTATCCGTCGAAACTAAATTAATTCACCATTCTGATTTTTTTTTAACAAAGAGCCCTTCATCAGACGTTCATTCCCAAGAAGGTCTAAACACACTCAATATGAAGCAGATACCGAACACCAGAAAAAAACGTCCAGACAAAGGCGGCAATTTGTTTAGCTCGTAATCACCCGGCGAACATCTTAACAATTTAATCGGCTGCAAGATGAGTAATAACGAAAATATCAGGTAAACAGGTTTTATCAGCAAGTTGTTCAGGTAGAGGTAATAGCTGATCGGGTATACCGACAGCAACAATATAGCGTATAGTTTCTTACTTGTATCAAACCCTATTCTGACAGTCAGGGTTCTGATGTTGGAAGACTGATCTTCCAGATAATCTCGGATTTCATTCGACACCAGTAGAGCAGCTGTTAAAAGACTCACGGGTATAGAAACCCAAAGTAGCTTATTATTCCAGACACCAGAAACCGCATAGTAAGACCCGCTTACCATCAGTACCCCAGTCAGAATAAAAACGGCCGGAACTCCCAAACCGAGATGTTTATAGACGATAGGCTCTCCTGTATAGAAGTAACCAGCAGTTACACCGAAAAGCCCCATTAGAAACAAAGGCCAGCCCGTTTTCCAGACAAGCCAGAGTCCTATGACAGTTGCTACCAGAGCAAAAAGACCGGCAAAAGCAAAGTTCCTGCGAATCTGCTGAATCACCTGCTCTGCCAATTGGCCTGTCTTGCTGTTCCAGAAATGTAAGTCAGCATGATCATTGGCCAGATTACTGGCTGCCTGTAATAAAATACCCGCAATCATTACAGCCACGGCTCTGGCAATATCTCCCTCTCCCTTTGAGAAAGCTACGGCGACCCCTAATCCGCAAGTGATCAGTGCAACAGAGAAGGAAAAAGGCCTAAGCGCCCTCGCAAAACGGTATTTATCAGGATTGAGATTCGGTGTATCCACTAGAGGATTCCCTGAGGATGGAGATAAATACGGGACTATGTGCCATTAAGCGTCTTAAGCCTATAGCGATATTCCGAAACCCGGATAGCAATTAGGTAAACAGGAGAGAGATTAGCCACTCAGGAACTCAATAAAAAATCGACCCATCTCCTCTGAGATGAGCCGTATAATGAGTCAAAACTGATCAGATCGGACTCTTACCAGCCTGTTTTCTCTTTCAGAGCCTGACCGATTTCTGCCAGAGAGCGAACGGTTTTTACACCGGCTTCTTCCAGTGCAGCAAACTTCTCGTCAGCAGTCCCTTTACCACCAGAAATAATTGCACCCGCATGACCCATGCGCTTACCCGGAGGTGCAGTAACACCGGCAATATAGGAAACAACTGGCTTGGTTACGTTTTCTTTGATGTAAGCAGCCGCCTCTTCTTCAGCTGTACCACCGATTTCGCCGATCATAACGATCGCTTCAGTCTGTGGATCTTCTTGAAACAGCTTCAGGATGTCGATGAAGTTGGAGCCAGGAATCGGGTCACCACCGATACCAACACAGGTGGACTGACCAAAACCAAAATCAGTGGTCTGCTTAACCGCTTCATAAGTCAGGGTCCCGGAACGGGAAACAATTCCAACTTTGCCTGGTTTATGAATGTGGCCAGGCATAATGCCGATCTTACACTCGCCCGGAGTGATAACACCCGGGCAGTTGGGACCAATCAGAGTAACACCCAGCTCGTCGCAGCGGACCTTGCAGTCCAACATATCCAGAGTTGGAATACCTTCGGTAATGCAGACAATCAACTTTATACCGGCATTGGCAGCTTCGAGGATAGAATCCTTACAAAAAGCGGCAGGCACGTAAATTACAGAAGCATCAGCGCCGGTTGTAGCGACTGCCTCGGCAACCGTGTTGAATACAGGTAGACCCAGATGTTCCTGACCCCCCTTGCCCGGAGTAACACCACCAACCATACGAGTACCGTAAGCAATCGCCTGTTCGGAGTGGAAAGTTCCCTGAGAGCCAGTAAAGCCCTGGCAGATCACCTTGGTCTCTTTATTAATCAGGACACTCATTCTTATTTACCCTCCGCTGCTTTTACTACCTGGTCTGCAGCGTCGGAGAGACTGCTTGCAGCGATAATATCGAGTCCACTTTCAGCCAGTTTCTGAGCACCAAGCTCAGCGTTGTTGCCTTCCAGACGCACAACAACAGGTACTTCAACACCGACTTCTTTCACTGCACCGATGATGCCGTCAGCAATCAGGTCACAGCGAACGATGCCGCCGAAGATGTTAACCAGTACCGCTTTAACACTATCGTCAGACAGAATAATCTTGAAAGCTTCACTGACACGTTCTTTGGTAGCACCGCCACCCACGTCCAGGAAGTTTGCGGGAGCACCACCGGACAGCTTAACGATGTCCATGGTACCCATAGCCAGACCAGCGCCGTTTACCATGCAGCCGATGTTACCATCCAGGGCTACGTAGTTGAGTTCCCACTGAGCCGCGTGGGCTTCGCGTGCGTCTTCCTGAGAAGGATCGTGCATGGTCTTCAGACGAGGCTGACGGTAAAGGGCGTTGCTATCAATGTTCAGCTTGGCATCCAGACAGTGCAGATCGCCGGCTTCAGTGATAACCAATGGATTGATTTCCAGCAGAGCCAAATCCAGATCCTGGAACAGTTTCGCCAGACCCAGGAAGATCTTGGTAAACTGCTTAACCTGAGTAGCGTTCAGACCCAGTTTGAAAGCCAGTTCACGGCCCTGATAGGGTTGAGCACCGACCAGAGGGTCAATAGTTGCCTTCAGAATCTTTTCTGGCGTTTCTTCTGCCACCTTCTCGATTTCAACGCCACCCTCAGTGGAGGCCATGAAAACGATCCGACGGGTAGAACGGTCTACAACAGCACCCAGGTAAAGTTCCTGAGCGATGTCGGTGCAATTTTCTACCAGAATCTTGCTAACTGGCTGACCATTTTCGTCTGTCTGGTAAGTGACCAGATTCTTACCCAGCCACTTCTCGGCAAATTCACGAATTTGGTCCTTGGAGCTGACCAGCTTTACGCCCCCAGCCTTACCGCGTCCACCTGCATGAACCTGTGCTTTAACAACCCACTGATTTCCGCCAATTTGGTCTGCGGCTGCAGCTGCTTCTTCCGGTGTATCGCAGGCAATACCCTTGGATACCGGCAGGCCATACTCAGCAAATAGCTGCTTACCCTGATATTCATGGAGATTCATACTGACAATACCATTGTTGTTTTAATCAAATTCCTATCCACATCCGTGGATAAAAAGGTTTCTTTGTTTCGACCCCAACTCTTCAGGCATCGAAATTAAACTTTGGGTCCTGACGCCTGTCTAACTTGTACTTTCGATATGAAATTGTCTCAAGTCCTACAGGCTAAGATTCCCTCTGACACTTCTTCGAATCAGTTTATCCATTGAGAAAGCTTACTGATACAAGTAGGTCTTACACACATCAGTAAATGATTCCCGTAAGCTCAGCTAGCGACGTTTACGATTAGGAATATGAATCGCATGACCGTCTACAGCCAGAACTGCTTCGTGCAAAGCTTCACTCAATGTTGGGTGAGAGAATATAGTCAGAGCCAGGTCTTCAGTGCTGGCCGCAAACTCCATGGCAATAACTGCCTGCTGAACCAGTTCAGCAGCGCTTGGGCCTACTACGTGCACACCCAAGACACGGTCAGTTACCTTGTCAGCAATAACCTTAACCATTCCTTCCGTATCGTTAGCAGCCAGAGCACGACCACTGGCAACAAATGGGAAAGTACCTAATTTGTAATCAACACCTTCGGCTTTCAGTTCCTGCTCGGTCTTGCCTACCCATGCAATTTCAGGATGGGTATAGATCACAGAAGGAATCAAATCATAGTTCACATGACCTTTCTGGCCAGCGATGATTTCAGCAACCATGATGCCTTCTTCACTGCCCTTGTGCGCCAACATTGGACCACGAACCACATCACCAACAGCGTATACACCGGGCACGTCAGTAGCACAGTGATCATCAACAAAAATAAAGCCACGCTCATCCAGGTTCACACCACAATCTGCAGCCAGCAGGCTCTCTGTGTATGGACGACGGCCTACAGCAACAATCAGTTTGTCGAATACAACAACCTGTTCATTGCCATCAGAATCCGCATAGGTAACGTGTACTTCTTTATCCTTGATTTCAGATCCAGTGACACGGGCACCCAAGCAGATATCCAGTCCTTGCTTCTTGAAGATTTTCATGGATTCTTTGGAGATCTGCTCGTCGGCAGCTGCCAGGAAACGATCCATGGCTTCCAGAACAATGACTTCAGAGCCAAGACGACCCCAAACGCTACCCAGCTCGAGGCCGATAACACCAGCACCAATGACCCCCAGACGTTTGGGTATTTCCTGGAATTCAAGGGCTCCGGTGGAATCAACAATCAAATCACCATCAGTCGGTGCAGGGGGAATTTCTACCGGACGGGAGCCAGTAGCAATAACAACATTACCCGCTTCATAAACTTCAACAGTGCCATCAGCCTTGGTCAGCTCAACCTGCTTGTTCGCCAGAACTTTACCAGCACCTTCCAGCAGAGTTACACCATTTGCTTTAAACAGACCACCGACGCCGGTAGTGAGGGTTTTAACGATCTTGCTCTTGCGGGCGATCATTTGCGGCACGTCCATTTCCACACCAGAGT
The DNA here is from genome assembly GCF_049275935.1 of Endozoicomonas sp. ALC020. Taxonomy (NCBI): domain Bacteria; kingdom Pseudomonadati; phylum Pseudomonadota; class Gammaproteobacteria; order Oceanospirillales; family Endozoicomonadaceae; genus Endozoicomonas; species Endozoicomonas sp. ALC020. The sequence goes on along the minus strand of NZ_CP184830.1, from coordinate 4,741,686 downwards.
GATTGATACCGTGCAGCTTGAAGTCTTTTTGAGCTTCAACAAATTTGTGAGAACTGTCCAGCAGCGCCTTGGAGGGAATGCAACCTACGTTCAGACAGGTTCCGCCCAGAGCTGTTTTTCCTTTGTCATCAGTCCACTTTTCAATACAAGCAGTCTTAAGGCCCAGCTGCGCTGCACGAATTGCACAAACGTAACCTGCAGGACCTGCTCCGATGACAACAACGTCAAACTGATTCGCCATATCTTCTATTCCAAGAAAATGAGAATGGCGGCCTTGTGAGCCGCCGCATAACCCATGAAAACTTACAATTCCAACAGGATTCTGGCTGGATCTTCCAACAGCTCCTTGATGGTAACGAGGAAAGTGACTGCTTCCTTGCCATCTAGCAACCTGTGGTCATAGGACAAAGCCAGATTCATCATGGGCAGAATCTCCACCTGACCGTTGACGGCCATGGGGCGCTCCTGAATTTTGTGCATACCCAGAATAGCGGACTGAGGTGGATTCAGAATCGGTGTAGACAAGAGCGAACCAAACACACCGCCGTTGGAAATAGTAAAGGTTCCACCGGTCATGTCCTCAATATCCAGTTTGCCACCCTGGGCTTTTTTACCGTATTCACGGATTTTGGCCTCAACGTCGGCGAGGCTCATGTTTTCAGCGTTACGCAGAATAGGTACTACCAGACCACGATCGCTGGAGACAGCAACGCCAATATCCTGATAGCCGTGGTAAACGATATCATTACCATCAATGGAGGCATTAACTGCAGGATAACGACGCAGGGCTTCAGCACAGGCTTTGACAAAGAAGGACATGAACCCGAGACGAACACCGTGCCGCTTCTCGAACTGATCTTTATAACGGGCTCTCAGTTCCATAACCGGCTTCATATTGACCTCATTGAAGGTGGTCAGCATGGCGGCTGTCTGCTGTGCTTCTACCAGACGCTGGGCAACTCTAGCACGCAGACGTGTCATTGGTACACGTTTTTCCGTGCGCTCGCCAGCAAATACCGGAGTTGTAGCTTCTACCACAGGCGCAGAAGAAGCATGGACTGTTGGAGCAGGAGCAGCTACCTGAGCTGGCCGCTGCTCTGCATGACGAACGACATCTTCCTTGGTGACACGACCGCCCCTGCCAGTGCCAGAAATAGTCGTTGGGTCAATGCCTTTTTCATTAGCGATCTTACGAGCAGCGGGGCTCAATACTGGCTCTTCCGTACTAGGTGACACTTCACTGGTTGCCGACGCTGATTCAGCTGCTGGAACGGAGGCTGTGGATGCTGCACCGGCTTCAAAAACGGCAATAACCTCTTCGCTCAGGACCGTCTCGTCTTCATTCTTGAGAATCTCTTTCAGCACGCCATCCGCTGGAGCAACAACTTCCAGTACTACCTTATCGGTCTCTATATCGACCAGCAGCTCATCACGAGAGCAAGCTTCTCCGGGCTTCTTGTGCCAAGTGGCAACCACACCGTCAGCGACAGATTCCGGAAACGTTGGTGCTTTTATTTCAGTGGCCATTATGGATCCTTTCGGGGTTGCGACCGATCGCCCCGGAGCAACCGGGGCATCATCAATTAAACGTTAAAAGCGTCTTCTACCAGCTTTTCTTGCTCTTCTACATGCTTGGACATATAACCACATGCTGGTGCCGCTGAAGCATCACGACCTGAATAGGCCAGACGCAGGTTGTTAGAGTGATTATCGAGAGCACGGCGCATATGATGCTGGCTGCAGTACCAGGCGCCCTGGTTCATCGGCTCTTCCTGGCACCAGACAACATCCTTCAGGTTTGGATAGTGCGCAATCACCTCATCAAGGTCATCCTGAGGAAAAGGATACAGCTGCTCGATACGAATGATGGCTGAATTTTTCAGTTCATTTGCACGCTTATACTCAAGCAGATCGTAATAGACCTTACCGCTGCACATGACAAGACGGGTAATTTCCGCTGCTTCATGCACATCAACCTCTGGAATGATGGTCTGGAAGCTGCCTTCAGCCAGCTCTTCCAACGTGGAAACTGCCAGCTTGTGCCTAAGCAGGCTCTTGGGAGTAAAAGCGATTAATGGCTTTCGCAGCGGACGCAACACCTGACGACGCAGCATGTGAAACACCTGAGCCGGAGTGGTTGGCACACACACCTGGATATTGTGCTCTGCACACAGTTGCAGATAACGCTCAAGACGGGCTGAAGAGTGCTCCGGGCCCTGACCTTCATAACCATGAGGCAACAGCATGGTCAGGCCACAGAGACGCCCCCACTTGTGCTCACCACTGGTAATAAACTGGTCAATAACTACCTGACAGCCGTTAGCAAAGTCACCAAACTGGGCTTCCCAGATAACCAGTGCGCCCGGTGTCGTAGTCGCATAACCATATTCGAAAGCCAGCACAGCCTCTTCCGAGAGCAAAGAGTCCCAGATCTGGAAGTCAGGCTGTTTTTCGGAAATATTGGCCAGTGGTACATAGGTAGAACCGTCTTTCTGATTGTGCAGCACCGCATGACGGTGAGAGAAAGTGCCTCGACCAACATCCTGACCGGTAATACGTACCGGATGACCTTCCATAATCAGGGTACCGTATGCCAATGTTTCAGCGGCACCCCAGTTGATGGATTGTGCTCCCGCAGCCATTTTCAGTCGATCATCAATAATCTTGCTGACCTGACGCTGAACAACAAAACCTTCAGGTACCTTGCACAGTTTCTGCCCCAGGCCCTGCAGAGTAGCCAGGGCTACGCGGGTATCGTGACGCGCAGTCCATTCATGTCCTAGGTGAGGAGTCCAATCAACAAACAGTTCTTTGTTGGGTTCTTTTACCAGCGACTTAACAACATGACCGCCGTTGTCCAATGCATTACGGTAGCTGTCTACCAGCGCCTTGTCCTTCTCTGCATCCATGACGCCTGCTTCCATCAGTCTCTCTGCATAGAGATCACGGGTCGTCTTGTGACTCTTGATAATCTGGTACATCAGAGGCTGTGTACCGGAAGGTTCATCGGCTTCATTGTGACCACGGCGACGGTAGCAGACCATGTCAATAACAACATCGCGCTTGAATTCCATTCGGTAATCCAGCGCCATTTTGGTCGCAAAGTGGACGGCTTCAGGATCATCACCATTCACATGAAGGATAGGAGCACCGACAATCTTGGCTACATCCGTACAGTACTCTGTAGAACGGGCATCTTCCTGTTTACTGGTTGTAAAACCCACCTGGTTGTTGACGATAATATGCAGAGTACCACCGGTCTTATAAGCACGGGTCTGGGACATCTGCAGGGTTTCCATGACTACCCCCTGACCAGCAAATGCTGCATCACCGTGAATGGCAATCGGTATAACCTGACCACGGGCAGAATCGTTACGACGATCCTGACGAGCACGCACAGAGCCCTCTACTACAGGAGACACTATTTCCAGATGAGAAGGGTTGAATGCCAGTGCCAGGTGAACTTCACCACCCGGTGTCATGACGTTGGAGGAAAAGCCCTGGTGATACTTCACGTCACCAGAGCCGGTATCGGCCATTTTCTTACCCTCGAACTCGTCAAACAGTTCAGAAGGGTTCTTTCCGAGAATATTAACCAATACGTTGAGTCGACCACGGTGAGCCATGCCGATCACGATTTCCTTGGCGCCGTAAGAACCGGAGCGCTGGATAATTTCGTCCAGCATGGGAATCAATGATTCCCCTCCTTCCAAACCAAAACGTTTGGTGCCCGGGTACTTGGTTCCCAGGTATTTTTCCAGACCTTCTGCCGCAGTCAGGCGTTCCAGCAGATGCTGCCGACCTTCAAGGCCCAAATCCGGACGACCTCGAACACTTTCCATGCGGCTTTGGAACCAGCGACGTTCTTCAGTGTTGACAATGTGCATGTATTCAACACCAATGGAGCCGCAGTAGGTGGCCATGAGAGAGTCGATAATCTCGCGCAGCGTTGCCCGCTCTTTACCGATAAAAATGGTACTGGTCTGAAATTCAGTATCCAGATCTGCTTCGCTCAGCCCGTGATACTCAAGGCTCAGATCGGGAAACTGTTCACGCTGCATACAACCCAATGGGTCTATTCTGGCCTGCTGATGCCCGCGGATTCGGAAGGCACTGATCAAACGCAACACCTGAATCTGCTTGCGCTCATGATCGCTGGAAATGGTGCCGGCTTGGATTGGGCGGGTGCTCTGACGCTGACGCGCCATCAGGACAAAATTTTCCTGGATGGTGGAGTGAGGTACATCCGGACCACCACCATTGACCTGAGGAAGTTTTTCAAAATAATCACGCCACTCCTCAGAGACCGAATTCGGATCGCGAAGGAATTGTTCGTAAAGTTCTTCGACGTATGCAGCATTCCCCCCGGATATATGTGAGGTATCCCACATTTGCTGCATCACACCTTCTTGCATCATCACTACCCCGTGAATGAAGGGCTGTCTAATCATGAGAGTCGCACTGTGGTCTGCCTGTCTGTTGTCCTGACAGGCAGAGCGCTGAAAACCGGGGCTTTCGCCTCCCCCGCTTATTCAAACTCCACAGATAGACCGGTGATTGACCGGCCGTCCCGCTGATAAAACCTGCCTGACCTGCCCTTCATTGGTTTGGAGAGTCAGTAGTCAGTCAGGCTTAGAATAAACTACAGTTCCACTTAATTCGTGCGACAGTGGGACCATAGCCAGAAATTCTCTTTGGATCGTCAGCTCCTCCAGAATTCTGGCGTCAGCCTCAGACCCTTTATGTTGAAAATTAGTTTTGAAAACCAGTGTAGATACTGCTGATAGAAAAAACGTACGCTCACATAACATTCGCACATTTCATGTAATCGGACCACCCTCAAATTGATCTAAAATCGAGTTCTCCGACAACTTCCTCTTCCAGGGAGTCTCTTGTGCAGCAATAAAAGAGCCCCCCTGTTGTCTGCTTAATCGCTTAAGGCCGCCTTTTAGAGTAACCGATCAGGATGCACTATCAAACAGCATCTGTTTAATATGACCAATTGCCTTGGTTGGATTCAGGCCTTTTGGACACACAGCCACACAGTTCATGATACCACGGCAACGGAAAACGCTGAACGGATCATCCAGTTCCGCGAGTCGTTCCTGAGTCGCAGTATCACGGCTGTCAGCCAGAAAACGATAGGCCTGCAGCAGGCCGGATGGACCAACAAACTTGTCGGGATTCCACCAGAAAGATGGACAGGCTGTGGAGCAGCATGCACAGAGAATACACTCATACAGGCCATCCAGCTTCTCACGATCTTCAGGACTCTGCAGACGCTCTATGGCCGGTGCAGGCTCTTCATTGATCAAGAAGGGCTTGATCTTTTCGTACTGCTTATAGAAAAGACTCATGTCCACGATCAAGTCACGGATGACCGGCAGTCCAGGCAAGGGACGCAAAATCAACTTCTTCTTGCTACCCATGGCTTCCGACAAAGATGTTACGCAAGCCAGACCATTAGTACCATTAATGCTCATACCATCGGAACCGCAAACACCTTCACGACAGGAGCGACGATACACTAAGGTTTCGTCTTTTTCCTTGATCAGGTTTAAGACATCGAGCACCATCAGGTCTTTGCCTTCAGGAATATCCACCTCAATGTCTTTCATGTAAGGTTTGGAGTCAGTCTCCGGATTGTAGCGATAGACACTGACACTTAATGAACTACCCAACATATTCCTGCCTCCTCCTCAGTAGGTTCTGGCTTTCGGTGGAAAAGCGTCCATGGTTTTAGGAGCAAAGTTGACCTGACGCTTGCCGACCCGTTTTTCAGCCGGAAAATACACGGAATGTGCCAACCAGTTTTCATCATCACGCTCGGTAAAGTCGTTCCGGGCGTGAGCACCACGAGACTCCTTACGCTCTTCGGCAGAAACCGCAGTAGCATAAGCTACTTCATAGAGATTCTCGAGTTCAAGAGCTTCAATGCGGGCTGTATTAAATGCCTGACTCTTGTCTTCGAGGTGAGTATTTTTCAGACGCTCACCCAACTCATTCAGCTTCTTCAGACCTTCCTGCATACTATCGCCTTCACGGAATACACCGAAGTAGAGCTGCATAGTGTTTTGCAAATCCTTACGGACGTCGGCAACCTTTTCACCGCTACCGGACTTGTTCAGCCGATCCAGACGGGACATGGCCGCTTCAACATCACTGTCAGAAGCATCAACACCATCGAAACCCTCTCTCAGGTTTTTCTCGATCTGGATACCTGCTGCACGACCAAACACGACCAGATCCAGGAGAGAGTTACCACCCAGACGGTTAGCACCGTGAACAGATACACATGCAGCTTCACCGCAGGCATAGAGACCTTCTACAACTTTATCGTTACCTTCAGCATCCGGAAACAGAGCCTGCCCACCCACATTGGTAGGAATACCACCCATCATATAGTGACAGGTTGGAACGACCGGAACAGGCACTTTAACCGGATCAGCATGAGCGAAGGTCTTGGACAGTTCACAGATACCTGGCAGACGCAGATTCAGAGTTTCTTCACCCAGATGATCAAGCTTCAGCAGCACGTGGTCCTTATCCGGTCCACAGCCACGTCCTTCCAGAATTTCGAGAATCATGGAGCGAGCTACTACGTCACGGCCAGCCAGATCTTTGGCATTGGGCGCATAACGCTCCATAAAACGCTCACCTTCACTGTTGATCAGGTAACCACCTTCACCACGACAACCCTCAGTCACCAGAACCCCCGCACCGTGAATACCGGTTGGGTGGAACTGCCACATTTCCATATCCTGCATTGGGTAGCCAGCACGCAGAGCCATACCAATACCGTCACCGGTATTGATCAGGGCGTTAGTGGTGGAAGCATAGATACGTCCAGCACCGCCGGTAGCCATAACAGTTGCTTTGGATTTAACATAAACGGTTTCGCCTGTTTCCATGCAAATCGCAATAACACCGGCCACCTGACCATTCTGATTCTTCACCAGATCTACGGCGTACCATTCGTTCAGAAATGTAGTACCACCTTTCAGGTTGGCCTGATACAGAGTATGTAGAAGAGCGTGCCCTGTGCGGTCAGCAGCCGCACAGGTTCGAGCAGCCTGACCACCCTTACCGAATTCTTTGGATTGACCACCGAATGGTCGCTGGTAGATACGCCCTTCTTCAGTACGAGAAAAAGGCAACCCCATATGCTCCAGTTCAAACACAGCCTGGGGACCTACTGAACACATATACTCGATTGCATCCTGGTCACCGATATAGTCCGAACCTTTTACGGTATCGAACATATGCCAGCGCCAGTCATCCTGAGGATCTGCACTGGCAATAGCACAGGTAATACCACCCTGGGCAGATACAGTATGAGAGCGAGTTGGAAACACTTTGGTCACACAGGCCGTTTTAATACCGGCCTGAGTCAGTTGCAGTGCAGCGCGCATGCCAGCGCCACCGCCGCCGATTACGATGGCGTCGTAAGTCAGTGTGCGAAGAGCTGTCATAGATCAATTCCCCCAGAGAATTTGAATGCCCCAGACAATGTAACTGAATACTGCTACAAAACAGATCAGCTGGAAGGGGAAACGAATCAGAACAGACTTGTTCCCAAGTGCACGAGCATTCAGGTAGTCAGTGGCAATGGTCCACATACCCACCCAGGCGTGGGCAGCAATGGAAAGAATGGCGAGCAAGGTAAATACCTTCATCCAGGTCTGCTCGAACAGTCCGTTCCATTGCTGAAAATCCAGACCAGGATTTATAAGAACATAGCCGCCTAAAAACAACGTGTAAGCAGCCAGAATGATGGCAGACAACCTCTGCAGCATCCAGTCGTAGAGTCCACTTCGGGACAAGTTGGTAATATTTGTTACCACAACCACACCCCCGCGAGCACAATCAGTACAGCTGATAAAACAATGGTGACGATCGCACCAGCCTTACCTGACTCCTTACCTTCACCAATACCGATATCCATTAACAAATGCTTGACACCGGCAACAAAGTGGTAGATCAGCCCGGAAAGCAACACCCAGACAATAAATTTGACCAGGCCACCCGACATGAGCGCTTTCAGTTCGGCAAAGGACTGCTCTGAAGACAGCGACAGATCCAGTGCATAGAGCAGGAAACCCACCCCAACAAACAGCAATATTCCCGAAATCCTGTGCAGGATCGAGGTATACGCTGGCAGAGGTAGTTTAATTGTGGTTATGTCTAGATTGACAGGTCTTTTGCTATTCACGTTTTTTGTCCCAACGCCCGAGGCGTGCACAGCTGAATCAGCAACAATATCCAGAGACTACGACCCACTCGGGTTCATACCCTCTTTTTATCAGGCTTGCCTGAACAGGCTACCCTGAATGCAGGTTAAGAAGCCGCGTTAATTCATGTTAACGTTCTTTTCTCACCCCCCTCATGAAGTCCTCCACGACTTCGGCTGAGGAGTATAAACAGTTCGGTTTTCAATTACAATTGATTAACACTCTAGGCAAATTTACTATAGACCTCTGAACTTATTGCGCAGACTTTTTCACAGATACACAGGTTTGACAAACAAATTTCTGGCCCTATAGTGGTCGAACCGTAAAGGGCCCCAACCAAAAAAACTTATTCTGTACGCATAATAATTATGGGTCCGAGAAGACGATAACGACAGAATAAACGGCAAGACAGGAGCCTATGATGGCTGAAAAGAAAGCAACCCTCTCGATTGACGGCAAACAACTGGAACTTCCTGTACATACGGGGTCCCTGGGCCCAGATGTTGTTGATGTTCGCAGCCTGACTGCCAATGGTCTGTTCACATACGACCCTGGTTTTGTATCTACCGCTTCCTGCGAGTCAAAGATCACTTACATAGATGGTGAGAAGGGTGTGCTACTGCACCGTGGCTACCCGATTGAGCAGCTTGCTGAGCACTCTGACTACCTGGAAACCTGCTACCTGCTGATTTATGGCGAACTTCCTAACAGCAAAGAGAAGAAGCATTTTGAAGACACCATCATGCGTCATACCATGATACATGAACAAATGGTGGATCTATTCTCCGGTTTCCGTCGTGACGCTCACCCCATGGCCGTGATGTGCGGTGTAGTAGGCGCTCTCTCTGCCTTCTATCACGATTCACTGGACATCACCAACGAACGTCACCGTGAAATCTGCGCCTATCGCCTGATTTCCAAAATGCCTACGCTGGCAGCCATGACCTACAAATACTCCATCGGCCAGCCATTCGTTTACCCGCGCAATGACCTGGGTTACGGCGGCAATTTCCTGCACATGATGTTTGCTACTCCCTGTGAAGAGTACGAGGTTAATCCTGTACTGGCACGCGCCATGGACCGCATCTTCCTGCTGCATGCTGATCACGAACAGAACGCATCAACTTCGACTGTTCGTCTGGCAGGCTCCAGTGGTGCCAACCCATTCGCCTGTATTGCTGCTGGTATCGCAGCTCTCTGGGGACCGGCTCACGGTGGTGCCAACGAAGCAGTGCTGGTGATGCTGAACCAAATTGGTGATGAGAAACACATCGATGAATTCATTGATCGCGCCAAGGACAAGAATGATCCCTTCCGCCTGATGGGCTTTGGCCATCGAGTCTACAAAAACTTTGACCCACGTGCCAAGGTTATGAAGCAGACCTGTGACGAAGTTCTGAGTGAACTAGGCCTGGAAGACGATCCACTGTTCAAGATCGCCAAGCGCCTGGAAAAGATAGCCCTGGAAGACGAATACTTCGTCGAGAAAAAGTTGTACCCGAACGTAGACTTTTACTCCGGCATTATCCTGAAAGCCCTGGGCATTCCAACAGAGATGTTCACAGTAATCTTCGCAACCGGTCGTACTCCGGGCTGGATCGCTCACTGGCATGAAATGATCAGTGGTGAATACCGCATTGGTCGTCCGCGTCAGCTCTACACCGGCGAGACTTCCAGAGACTTTATCCCGGTTTCCGATCGCTAATCACTGCTATACCCGTTACCTGCTGAAAGCCGAAGTCTTATTGGCTTTCAGCCCTCCCTTCTGCCTCAGACTTTTTTGCCCACTTTCATCATCTTCGCAACGTGACCTGCATTTTCTCGAAAGCGGCCAAAAACAACGCCTCGAGCTGATTGCTTACAACACCGACAGAACAACCTTTCAGACTTCCGGGGGTCAAAACATTCTTCACAGCTATCAGCCTCGTCTATTTTTAACCGATATTATTAACGAGTAGCTCAGGGAAGAGCATCCCGGCAAGAACGGCTAATACGATAGAGCGAATACGATAGAAACAATGACTGAACTTTTTCTGACCCCGGAGCCCTGGATAGCTCTGGCAACACTGACCCTTCTGGAGATTATTCTGGGCATCGACAACATCATTTTTATTACGATCGTTGTCGACAAAATGCCTGCACACCAACGCAACAGCGCCCGCAGACTCGGGCTGTTACTGGCCATGTTCACAAGGATCGCCCTGCTGCTCTCCATTACCTGGATCATGAGTCTCACTGCCCCTCTATTCCATCTGTTCAATCATGCCCTATCCGGCCGCGACCTGATTCTTCTCGGAGGCGGGCTCTTCCTGCTGATTAAAGCCACTCACGAGATTCACGATTCTATTGAGCCCGGCGAAGATGAAGGATCTCACCTTAAACCACGAGGGTATGTTATAACCCTGATCCAGATTGCTCTCATCGATATTGTTTTCTCCCTGGATTCAGTCATTACAGCAGTGGGACTGGCAGAACACCTCTGGGTCATGATCACCGCCATTGTTATTTCGGTAGGCATCATGATGTTTGCTGCAGCCCCTATCGGAGAGTTTGTCAGCAATCATCCTACCTTCAAAATGCTGGCGCTCTCCTTTTTGATTCTGGTGGGAGTCTCCCTTATGGGAGAAGGTCTCGACTTTCATATTCCAAAAGGCTACATCTACTTTGCCATGGCCTTTTCTATGGCCGTCGAGATGCTCAACACCCGTTTGCGATCGAGACAGTCTGCGACAAACAAGTAGCATTGGAGTATTCTCAAACAATTGAGCAACACCCTCTTATCACCGGAGCTGTTATGTCCTGTCCGATTCTGTTTGATATGGGTGGCGTGATTGCCGACTCCTGGCAACCCTTCTTCTCTTTCTGGTCAGAAGTTCTGATCAAACTGGACGCAGAAGACCTGGCCACAGAAGAGCAAGTTCTCGCCCTTTTTGAAGGCAATTTTTTTAAAAAGCTAAGCCAGCAAGTCGCCGGAGACAAAGTGCAACACGCTCTTATGAATCATGCACGACTTGCCCACCTGGAGTTCATGAAAAACTGCCGCTCTATTCCTGATGTCAGTGAGAGCTTGCAGCACCTTGGCCAACACTTCCCTCTGTACCTGATCACCTCCAATTTTACCCAAGCTGCAGAGCATTTCCTGAATAATCAGAATATCCGGTGTTTCAGGGGAATAATGGGTATGGAACAGAGCTTTATCAAAACGGACAAAATCCGAACAGTGATGAAACAGCACCCGGATCAGCCCTGTTATTTCGTTAGCGACACCTCAGGAGACCTGCATGAAGCTCGAGAAGCTGGCGCTGTTCCCGTTGCAGTCAGCTGGGGGTGGCATAACCGTAAAACTCTTGAAGACGCGAAGCCCGCTTTCATACTTGACAATCCGTCTGAGCTGCTAGACTTCAGCTTTCACATTTAAAGCCCGGACAGACCCCTATGAGGCTCAACTGTTTCAGATATGGCTTCCCTGGCCACTTCTCACGGAATTTATTCGGGATTAAAAGCAGCCAGTCTCCGGGACCCTTGTGCCTGTTGGCCTGCCCCGGAGATTCTTCTACCCAGATACCTCAAAGGGCATCAATGACTAAAACGGGTGATATTAATGAATAGCGTGAAAGCAGAATTCATTAAGCTCAGATCCCATCTACTCACAGGCACCAGCCACATGATTCCCTTCGTGGTAGCTGGCGGAGTGCTCCTATCGGTGTCTGTCATGTTTCATGGCAAGGGAGCCCCGCCCGAATCCGGTTTTCTCAAAGATGTGTGGGAGATGGGAGTCGCTGGTTTTACCCTCTTCATCCCGGTTCTGGGAGGCTACATAGCCTGGTCTATTGCCAACCGCCCCGGCCTGGCACCTGGCATGATCGGAGCATGGCTGGCAGCTCAGTTTGGATGCGGTTTTCTGGGGGCTATGATTGTCGGGCTTATCGCGGGCTATATCGTCAATGCCCTCAAGAGAATCCCCTTCTCATCGAACATACAACCTGTTGCTACCATCTTTGTCTACCCTCTGGCAGGTACTTTTCTGACCTCCGCTCTGGTGATTTGGGTGATTGGACAACCCATCGCCAATATGATGAGTCACCTCAACGATTGGTTGCATAGTCTTCAGGGATTATCGAAGGTTTCATTGGGGGTCATTCTTGGAGGAATGACCGCTTTTGACATGGGCGGCCCAATTAATAAAGTCGCTACCCTGTTTGCTCAGACTCAGGTAAAGAACCACCCCTACCTTATGGGCGGTGTCGGCGTCGCCATATGCACCCCGCCACTGGGTATGTGGCTGGCCACTCTGCTGTCACCCGGCAAATACACTGCTGAAGAGCGAGAGGCTGGCAAGGCCGCTCTGGCCATGGGTATGATAGGTATATCAGAAGGGGCAATCCCCTTCGCTGTTGCTGACCCGATACGGGTCATACCCGCCATTGTTCTGGGAGGTATTACAGGCAATGTTATAGGTTTCATGGCCGAAGTTATCAACTACGCTCCCTGGGGAGGCTGGATCGTTCTACCGGTTGTCGACGGTCGCTCCTGGTACATTCTGGCCACTATCGCAGGCGCACTGGTAACAGCTCTGGCTGTCAACCTGTTAAAACCTGTAAAACCAGAACTTTAAGAACCTGTCGACGATAATTACCTTTACCCTGAATTAAAAATGCCTGAAGGTTAGATCAACATATGAAGAACTCGCATCCATTGGTTGAAGTCACGCCGCAAAGTCACGACCTTGTTCTCGAGATAGTCTACGCCACCGAGAACAACTTCACCGGTAAGCAGGTTTATAAAAAACCTCTCTGCCTGATGCACGAAGAAGCCGCCAACAAATTGCAAAACGTCATTGAAGTTCTTCAACCCATGGGGCTCAAATTAAAAATATGGGATGCCTTTCGCCCCCTGGAAGCCCAGCAAGAACTCTTTAACTGTGTACCAGACCCTGAATATGTATCTCACCCGAAAACCGGTTTGCGAACCCACTGCAGAGGAATAGCTATCGATCTCACGCTGGTTGATCGGTTTGGGCGGACACTGGAAATGGGTACCGAGTTTGACGACTTTCGTCCTCTGGCTCACCATGGCAATGACCAGATTTCCGAGCTCGCACAGAAAAACCGGTTAATACTGGCAGGTGCCATGAATGTCGCTGGATTCGACTCTTTACAAAACGAATGGTGGCATTATCAATTGCCTGATGCCGACCTGTATCCGATATTAGAAGAAAGTGAAATCGGCTCAGGTATTATTTAGTTCAGCTAAGGGTTCTACTTCACACTGTTCACGCTGAGCTTGTCGAAGTGCGGGTCGCTCTTCGACGAAAACTCAGAATGAATGAAGTGTGTGTCTATGCCAGTGCTGCCGCACTGGTGATCAATTTGCGAATCTCAGGAATACAGGAGCCACAGTTTGTTCCGGCTTTCAGAGACAGGCCCACCTGAGCAGGATCACTGAAGCCTTCCTCTTCAATCACACGACAAATGGTTTTCTCCCCCACACCAAAACAGGCACACACTACTTTGCCGGTATCTTCTCCCTGAGGTGGCATACCTGCCAGTAAACGCCAGCGCTCCGAAAAAGGAATATCCTCTTTTTCAAAGGCAGCCTGTAGCCATGCACGATCACAGTCTGACAATGACTCACCGATAATAAGAAGAGCCTGTAGCTGGCCGAGAGCAAACCAGGCGCTACGGGCGCTGCCTGTCTTCGGATCGGTGTAATCAATTCTTTCCCTCTCAGGGCCGATAGATTCCAGCATGGAAGAATCAATGCCCTGATCTGCCAGCTCATATCGGAATCCCTGCTGGAATTTCACCTCTGTCGCATAATCAAATGGCTCAAAATCCTGTTTTTTGCGACTCAGTAACACAGCCTGTTGTTTCAGAGATACAGCCTCAATCCTTGCAGGAGTGTGTTTACAGCCCGGTTGTTTTGACCAGGGGTCTACCGCAGGTTTCACCAGCACACCACAATGCCCGGTCTTGCTGTTCTGACGTGTCCAGTGCATGGGCATAAAAACATTACCCTTACCTACTGTAGATGTCACAACCACTCTGATCAAAATGGAATCAAAGGCTGTGGACAATCGGCACAATGCCTGATCAACCAGCCCATATTTTTGAGCATCTGCAGGATGAACTTCCAGGAAAGGCTCATCAATATGCTGACTCAACCTGGGAGAGAGTGCGGTGCGTGTCATAGTGTGCCAATGATCACGAACCCTGCCGGTATTCAGCAACAGCGGGTAATCAGCATTGGGCTGATGGTAGGAGACCTCAAACTTCGTCGAAACAATAGTTGCACGACCTGTTTCAGTGAAGAAACCACCCTCAGCAAACAATCTTGTATGTGGATGAGACGTCTGCCCTGAAACCAGTGGCCACTGAAATGGCTCAAGCGCTTCGTATTCTGCATCTGAGATAGCTGCCAGAGCACCAATATTAAAATCTCTTCTACGACCCTCAGAATTATTTTCAAAAGCTGAAAGAGCCGCATGCTCGCGGAAAATATCAGCAGCCCTCTGATAATCAAAGGCGTCACCAAAACCCATTTTCTCTGCCACTTTTGAAATAATCCACCAGTCAGGTTTAGAGTCTCCGGAAAGATCAAAAAGGGCCCTTTGTCTGGAAATTCTTCGCTCCGAGTTTGTGACCGTACCATCCTTTTCACTCCAGCCGGCCGCTGGCAGACGAATATGGGCAAACTCAGAGGTGTCTGTTTTCCCAATACAATCAGACACGACAACCGTCGGACACTTTTTCAGCGCACTGATAACCTTATTGGCATCAGGCATACTGACTACAGGATTGGTGCCCATAATCCAGACAAACTTAATGTCGCCCTTATCCATGGCATTAAACAAATCGACAGCTGTTTTACCCGGCACAGTGGCAATATTCGGCGCCTTCCAAAACCGTCTGACCCGATCTACATCGTCTGTGTTTGAAAAATCCATGTGGGCAGCCAGCTGATTGGCCAGACCTCCAACCTCTCGCCCTCCCATTGCGTTAGGCTGACCTGTAAGCGACAAGGGTCCAGATCCCGGCTTACCAATACGACCCGTAATCAGGTGACAGTTGATAATGGCATTGACTTTATCGGTGCCAGCAACCGACTGGTTCACACCCTGAGACCAGGCCGTGACAACTTTATCGGTCCCGGCAAACCACTCACAAAATTGCTTGAGTGCAGGTTTTTCAATCCCGCAAAGTTCAGCGACCTCTGAAAAGCTTCCTATTTTTCTGGCGGCTTTCAGAGCCTCATTAAAACCTTGGGTGTGCTGATCAATGTACGACTGATCCAGCTTATCGTGCTTATCGAGATAACTGAATAACTTATTAAAGAGAGCGGTGTCCGTGCCTGATTTCAGCGGAAGATGCAGGTCTGCAATATCACAGGTGTCAGTGGCACGGGGGTCAATAACAACCACCTTCATGTCCGGACGCTGCTCTTTTGCAGCTCTTATTCTCTGGAATAATACCGGGTGACACCAGGCCGTATTGGCTCCGACCAGAACAATCATATCGGCCAATTCAAGATCTTCGTAGCTGCCGGGAACCGTATCGGAACCCAGTGATCTCTTCTGACCTGCTACCGTAGAAGCCATGCAGAGGCGTGAGTTGGTGTCCATATTGCTGGAACCAATAAAACCCTTCATTAGTTTGTTGGCCACATAGTAATCTTCTGTCAGTAATTGACCAGAGCCGTATAAAGCCACCGCTTCAGGGCCGTACTCTTCTATTGTGGCTTTCAGTCGCTCAGCGACTTCATCCAGAGCAGAATCCCAGCTGACTCTCTGTTCACCTATAAAAGGCGTTAGCAGTCTATTTTCCAGAGAAACCGTTTCCCCAAGAGCGCTGCCTTTTGAACAAAGGCGCCCGAAATTAGCGGGGTGATCTTTGCGGCCTTCTATATCTACAAGATGCAAATCTTTATTGGTGACCGTCGCCTTGATACCACAGCCAACACCGCAATAGGCACACGTCGTATGGATGACTTGTTGCTGGTTATTGCAGATATCGATGCTGCCAGACATAGACATACTTCCTTTATTAATAGTTTCCTAGGAATTCAGATAACGTTTGCCGAAAACAAGTCGGTCGCGAATATCTGAAATATCCCGTCCTGTTTCCATCAATTCCTGATACCAGAGACCATCGGAAGCATCTCCAAAGAGCAAAGCACCCATCAACTTATTATCACGGATCACCAGTTTTCGGTAGATGCCAACCCCTGCAGCATCAATGATGATCTCTTCATCACTCTCTTGCGCAACAAACTGTCCACTGGAAAACAGATCAATACCGTCAACTTTCAGACTGGTAGGAATCGGAACCGGCTCAAACCGCTCTCCCGAGGTACCCAACAGGCGATGCACAGCCACTTGAGCGTGCCCATAAACCGGCGCCACAAGCCCAAACAGGTCACTATTCAACTGAACACACTCACCAATTGCCGTTACTGAAGGGTCAGAAGTTTGCATTCTGTCATTCACCAGAATACCTCTGTCACACTCCAGCCCGGTTTCCCTGATCAGTTCTATATTGGGCCGAACCCCTGCAGTGACGACCACCAGCGAAGCCTGCAACCACTCGCCATCTTTCAGCTGCACGCCAGTCACTTTACCATTTTTGCCCGTGTAGGAATCGAGCATGGCACTGCAACGAAACTCAATGCCCTTTTCTTCCAGTGCTCCTTGCAAAAGCTTACCGGCCTTTTCATCCAGTTGTCGGGCCATGGGAATGGACATGGTATCCACCACGGTGACTTTCATGCCCCGTCTGGCAAGACCACTGGCACATTCAAGCCCCAGAAGTCCGCCACCAATCACCACAGCCTTTGCCTCAGGACCGGATGAAGCGGTCAGCATCTGCTCAACATCATCGAGATTCCTGAAAGCCATAACGCCTTCCAGATCGGCCCCGGGTACGGGAATACGATTGGGTAGAGATCCCGTCGCCAGGACCAGATGATCGTAATCAAAACATTGACCACCCTCTGTCTCGACTCGCTTCAACTCAAGATTGAGATCACTAACCCGATAGTCACAGCCCGATAACAGATTGATATCCTGATCCTGATACCAGGACTCAGGCTGCAGCTGAATCCCCTGGAGATCGACGCTGCCTGCCAACAGTTTGGATAACTGGATTCGGTTATAGCCCGGGCAGGGTTCTTCAGATAGGACGGTGACCTGATATTGATGACCGCTCTGCTCAACCAGCTTTTCCAGAAAACGGACTGAGCCCATGCCATTTCCCACCACCAGCAGCTTCCGCTGCAATGGCGGCTGACGACTAACGTCAGCCGCCTTGAATACCGCTGTCATATCAGGCTGCCTCAATGGAAACCGATACCAGTGAGACCTGAACCCTCTGGTCCACCACTTCTACGGGATAAGCATTCAGCGCCACGCTCTCATCTTCCAGACACTGACCCGTAGTCAAATCAAAGTGCTGCTTGTAAATGGGCGATGCCACTACCAGACGCCCTTCCAGATCACCTACCAGACCACGAGAGATAACATTGGCCTGACTGAATGGATCATAATTATCCAATGCATATACTTGGTCGTCTACTTTAAACAACGCAACCTGCACACCATCCACCAGAGCACAAACACCCAGGTTAGGAATAAGATCACTTTCACTGCAAACGGTTGTCCAACCTTTATTGGCTGTACTGGCTGTGAGCACTTGAGTCATGATTAAAGTCTCCTGTTTTTCAGCGCTATAGGCACTTCGTTTACAGCTGTTTAAGGGCAATTTTTTCGTCACGGGTAGCCGGACGAATCTGATCTCGCTCGTTCACAAACACCACATTAGTGTCGCTTTCATCACTGTTAATAAAGTGATTGAAACGTTTGAGTTTCTCAGGATCTGAGAGGGTGGTTTTCCATTCACATTGATAGGTACCCACCAGGTAGGTCATCTCATCTTCAAGCTCCTGACAGATACCCAGGCTGTCCTCAATAATCACTTCGCGCAGGTAATCGAGACCACCCTCCAGATTTTCCATCCAGACAGAAGTACGCTGCAGACGATCTGCAGTGCGAATGTAGAACATCAGGAAACGATCGATGTATTTGACCAGCGTTTCATCATCCAGCTCGGTGGCAAACAGGTCGGCATGACGAGGCTTCATGCCACCATTACCGCAGAGGTAAAGGTTCCAGCCTTTTTCCGTGGCAATAACACCCACATCTTTACTCTGGGCTTCAGCACATTCACGGGTACATCCGGACACAGCCATTTTGATTTTGTGAGGAGAACGTACGCCCCTGTAACGATTTTCAACTGCAATCGCCATACTGACACTGTCCAGCACCCCATAACGACACCAGGTACTGCCGACGCAGGATTTCACGGTGCGCAGTGATTTACCGTAGGCATGACCGGTTTCAAAACCGGCATCGACAAGACGTTTCCAGATCTCTGGCAACTGTTCCACACGGGCACCAAAGAGATCGATACGCTGGCCACCGGTGATTTTTGTGTAGAGGTTAAAGTCCCGTCCTACTTCACCAATGGTGATCAGTTTATCGGGCGTAATTTCACCGCCCGGAACCCTTGGCACAATGGAATAAGTGCCGTCTTTTTGCATGTTTCCAAGAAAATAATCGTTGGTATCCTGCAGCTGAGCATGCTGATCTTTCAACACATATTCGTTCCAGCAGGAAGCCAGAACAGAGCCAATGGTAGGCTTACAGATATCGCAGCCACGCCCCTTGCCATGCTTTGCCAGAACTTCGTCGAAAGACTTTAATTCACCGACACGAACCAGGTGATAGAGTTCCTGCCTGGAGTGTGGAAAGTGCTCACAGATATCTTTTTTGACCTCAACACCCAACTCCGTCAGCTCATGATCCAGAACCTGTTTGACCAGAGCCGTACAGCCACCACAGCCGGTTCCGGCACTGGTTTCGGCTTTCAGTGACCCCATATCCATGCAGCCACCGGCTACCGCGTTGACCAGATCACCTTTACTGACGTCATAGCAGGAACAGATTTGAGCCGTTTCTGGCAGAGCAGCCACGCCCAAACCTGTCGCTGCAGAACCATCGGTCTGAGGCAGAATGAGTTCAGCAGGATTTTCCGGGGGACGCATGTCATTCAGCATCATCTGCAACAGGCTGCCGTACTCTTCAGCATCGCCTATCAATACAGCTCCCAGAACCTTTTTCTTATTTCTGGAAACCACCAGTTTTTTATAAACTTCTTTCTCTTCATCAATCAGCTGGTAGCTCAGGGAACCTTCGGTATTGCCATGGGCATCACCAATACTGGCAACATCAACACCCATCAGTTTCAGCTTGGTGCTCATATCGGCACCAGTAAACTGATTACCGTTCTTACCCGTCAACTGATCTACAACCACCTGCCCCATCTGGTAGCCCGGTGCCACCAGACCAAAGATACGGCCACTCCAGAGTGCACACTCACCAATGGCAAATATACGTTCATCAGATGTACGGCAGTCGTTATCTATAACGATACCGCCTCGCTCACCCAACTCCAGTCCGGAAGCTTTCGCCAGCTCATCTCTTGGGCGAATACCGGCTGAAAACAGTACGATATCGGTATTCAGTTGTTCGCCGTCAGCGAACTGCATCTGGTGAACAGCGCCTTCACCATCAACAATCTGTCGGGTATTTTTGGAGGTATGAATCGTGACCCCCAGACCCTCGATCTTGCGTCTGAGCATGGCACCACCGCTATCATCCACCTGAACAGCCATCAGACGGGGAGCAAATTCGACCACGTGGGTTTCCAGCCCAAGATCTTTCAGAGCTTTTGCTGCTTCAAGCCCCAACAGACCGCCACCCACAACGGCACCGATCTTACTGTTACGGGCAGCTTCTTTAATCGCTTCCAGATCTTCGATGGTACGATAGACAAAACAGTTTTCACGGTCATGCCCGGGTACGGGAGGAACAAATGGATAGGAGCCTGTAGCCAGTACCAGCTGATCGTACTTTTGAGTCATGCCACTGGCTGTCACTACTTCACAGGACTCACGATTTATTGATGTAATGGCTTCATTAAGAACAAGATTAATGCCTTCCTGCTCATAAAAGCCTTCAGAAACCATAGACAGGTCATCCGCTGAGCGACCTGTGAAAAATTCACTGAGATGAACCCGGTCATAGGCAGGACGGATCTCTTCTCCAAATACCACCACATCGAAGCGTTTCAGGCCGCCAGCATCTACCAGTTTCTCCAGAAAGCGGTGACCTACCATGCCGTTACCGACAACCACCAGGGTTTCTTTTCCGATCATCCCAGACATCCTCTTTAGTATCTAGCATTGGGCCGGAACAACTGCATCCTTTAGAGCCAGCCTCTTTTCTAATTCTTGTGCCTATGCAACTGCCGTGCCCACTTTCAAAACACGATAAAAACAGGAAATTCTTTCCTGAGACTTTAGCTACTCGCACAAAAATAATGCACGCAGAAATAATCAAACAGCTAAAGAGCACCATTTTGGTGAGCAGAATAAAAATACTCAGAAACTTCCCGCACTCAAATAAAGAACTTTCTTGCATAGAAGAGAAAATTCATTAAATACGCATAAAAATGCAAGTCAAATCGGTGCATTTATCATATTGGCCTGATGTTTGCTTTTGCTTGGGGAATTTCTTAAACAAGGAGGATGTATGAGCAACCCCGATTCATTTAACCTGTTTTCTTTTAGCGGGAAGACCAAGATTCTGCACCTTAGCTGGATTGCCTTCTTTATTAGCTTTGTGGTCTGGTTTAACCATGCGCCTCTGGCCCTGGCTATTTCCGAGTCTCTGGGCCTGACTCGTGAAGAACTGAAAACCCTGCTGATTCTGAACGTAGCCCTCACTATTCCGGCTCGAGTCATCATCGGTATGCTCACTGATGTTTATGGTCCCAGAAAAGTCTATTCCGGACTCCTGGCCATCTGCAGTATTCCTTGTTTTATGTATGCCATGGCAGATGACTTTACCCAGGCCGCCATAGCCCGCTTTATGCTGGGTACTATTGGTGCAGGCTTTGTGGTCGGCATTCGTCTGGTATCTGAGTGGTTCCCCGCTCGCCAATTGGGTACCGCAGAAGGTATTTACGGTGGCTGGGGCAACTTTGGCTCTGCTGCTGCTGCCATGTCTCTGCCCACCATTGCACTGCTCTTTGGTGGAGAAGATGGCTGGCGTTACGCCATTGGCCTGACCGGATTAATCTCCTTGCTGTTCAGTGTCGTCTTCTACATAAACGTCACAGATACCCCTAAAGGTGCTACCTACTTCCGCCCCAAGAACATTGGCGCCATGGAAGTCACCAGCAAAGGCGACTTTGCCTTGCTGCTGATCATGAAGATTCCCATGTATGCGGCATTGGCTCTGCTGACCTGGAAGCTTTCACCTAAGGGTGTTGCCATGCTGAGTGCCGGGATTTCAACGGCTATTTATGTCGGTCTGACTGCTATCTACCTGTTTGATGTCTGGAAAGTCTGGCAGGTCAACAAGCACATTTTCTCCGAGCCTGTGCCAGCTATTCACCAGTATCAGTTCAAGCAGGTGGCCGTTCTGAACGTTCTTTACTTCGCTACCTTCGGTTCTGAACTGGCCGTGGTGTCCATGCTACCTCTGTTTTTTGCAGATACCTTTGAACTGGATCCGGTCATGGCGGGTCTGGTCGCTTCCGCTTATGCCTTCATGAACCTGATGTCCCGTCCGGGCGGAGGATTACTCAGTGACAAGTTTGGCCGCAAGATCACTC
Source organism: Endozoicomonas sp. ALC020 (assembly GCF_049275935.1). Taxonomy (NCBI): domain Bacteria; kingdom Pseudomonadati; phylum Pseudomonadota; class Gammaproteobacteria; order Oceanospirillales; family Endozoicomonadaceae; genus Endozoicomonas; species Endozoicomonas sp. ALC020. The sequence continues at coordinate 4,719,722 of NZ_CP184830.1, read as the reverse complement.
TGCTGTTTCTCACTGCAGGCCTGGCCGGTGGTTACTACATGATGAGTATCATTGATTCCAGCTGGCCACTGGTTCTTGCTGTTGTTGCTGCCATGGCCTGCTCCTTCTTTGTGCAGGCCGGTGAAGGTGCGGTATTTGCGGCTGTACCCCTGATCAAGCGTCGACTCACAGGTCAAATTGCCGGTATGACAGGAGCCTATGGTAACGTGGGCGCTGTCTTCTACCTGACAGTATTGTCTCTGGTGGACTACTCCACCTTCTTCATGGTTATCGCAGGCACTGCAGTGTTGGGTTTCTTTACCCTCTTCCTGATGGAAGAACCCAAGGGTCAGATGGCCGAAGTGATGCCTGACGGCAGTGTCACCATGATTGATGTGACCTGATCATTCTGTTTCAGTGGTCCACAATGGGCCACTGAAACAAAACACAGTCACCGGATACTCTTCAGCCTGATCCTCTATTTCACAACCAACACGGCAGCGATACCCGCCAGAACATAGAGCCCCCCTGTAGAACGCTCAAATAACAACATACTTTTTTTTGTACTCAGCATAGGTTTCACAGATTTTGACAGTAGCCCATAGAGAAGCTTGCAAACCAAATCCACTACAACCCAAGTCATTACAATGATCAATATTTGTTGCACAAGATCCTGATCTCTATTAATAAACTGAGGCAAGAAAGCCATAAAGAAAATAATATCTTTTGGATTACTGGCTCCCAATAGAAAAGCTTTTTTAAACAGATTACTGAAGCCGGGAAACTGCAAAGAACAATCATTGAGACGTTTACTGGTAGTGTCAGCCATCGACTTCCTGATGGTATTAACCCCCAGATAAACCAGATAAAGAGCTCCCATCAGTTTCAGTATCAGAAACATGTTTTCCGAAGCCGTAAGAATGGCCCCAAGACCAGTGGCCGAAATAACCAGGTAAAGTGATGAAGCCAGCGTACCACCCAAAAATGCCGGATAGGATCTGATAACCCCATAGTTAATAGAATTGGACACCATGTACAGAGATAGAGGACCAGGAATGAGTATGACTACAAAGATTGAAACAACATACAGAAACCAAACTTCAATACTCATTATTCACTCCAAAAGCAGCGACTGTACCCTATAGCACTCCCTATAGCACTACCAGTTGCTATTTTTACCTCTCCTACAAAACACTTCCTTAAGATACATGGCCCGCACACATGCCTGCAAAAAACCGCTTTGATTCTGAATCCTCCTGACAGAGCAGGAGGCCATAGCGTCGATCTCTGGACGCTCCCGCCGCTTTGGTTTGAGTAGTTGTGCAATAAACGACATTGAACGCAAATAGAATATCAGGAAATTCAAACGCTGTCCCTCCCCCCCCCTACCCCTTTCATCAGTTCTTGATAGATCGAATCATTGAACAGAGGATATGAATCAAGCTATTGAGCTATACCGGAGAATTGTTTGCAGATTTCATGAGGAACCTGACGGAGTTCCGTACTAAACTGCATCTTGCGCTTTTTTCCCATTCTGAGCCTTTTGATCACGTCAGTGAAAGGGCAAGTATCGCCCCCCCTCTGGAGATCGTGTGGGTCAATCCTTCAGGTGTTGTCATGCCAAATCACGAAGTACCCAAATTAATTCATGTTAGTATTGTCAGCCCTATTGAAGGTTTGGAGTTTGCTTTTCTAAAAATATGGGCCGAGGTTAACCCGGATTATAAAATCAATGTCTGGGCCCCCGAACGTTTGATATACCAAAAAATTCTATATTCGCTGCTGTTTTCCGAGATAAGCAATAACGCTATCGAAAAAGATGACCCCGGTGATATTGCTCGGCTGAAAGAAAGCATCTGGCAAAAAATTGATAACTTTATGGGAGAAAGCAGTGAAATAGAAGAATTAAATATAATGGAATCTGATCTTCCAGACAGTGTAAAGAAGGAATTTGTCATCCAATGGAATAAAATCAATAATTCTTTAGATAAAATTAAAAATTTAATCAGCAACGCTACTGTTCATAAAAAGCTGAAAAACCTAGATCAAGGATATAAAAATTTTATCAGATACAGTTTAGGCTTTACTAACAGTTTAATCATCGAAAGATTTATCGGGCTGAGTCAAAAATTCGTACTAGGAGGGGTATATATTGATAAAGGACTACTACCGGAAATGGACAGTCACCCCTTTCTAAAAAGAAGCAGTTCCCTTGATCCTATATCGGGGACGGCAGTGACTTCTGAGAAGGAAAAGCAGCTCGAAAGTGCCAAGCTACATGCTCTTTTTAAAAAAATGTTTTCAGATGGAACTATTTCAGATCCCAGCCCTTATTTTGAGAGATACGGTACAACCCTGTCGAGAGAAGAAATCACTCGAATTCAAGGTATCGTAGCAGAAAGCAGTATTAGTGATTTATTCCATAGTCTGCCGAAATATGACTTAAAGGTGTATAGCCGTAATAAATTATTCTTCAGTAAGAAAGTAAATTTTGAATATGATACTCCCACTATAGCTCTTGATGATTCAATCCAGCCCCTGATGGTGGCCTCTCGCCAAGGACACCCAACAATCAAACTACTACTTGATGAAATCTGTTTACTTCATGAGACTGTAGAAAATTTAAAAAAATCATCACTAAGAAAAAAAGAAATCACATTAAAGATAAGGAAGGCTATTCATAAATTCTATATGGAAAGAAAAGTTATTATCTCTGATAATGACATCGATAAAATTGCAACCATATCAACTGATCTTCGGCATGATATCGACAAATTTAACTGCATCATTACTGCAAAATTAGGTTATGATGCTTTTGAAAGATTAATAAATCTTGAAAAACCAAAAGATATCAAAATCATTCCAATTAACTACTTCATAGCGAATAATCTCTTTTATAACAGAAGTTTTAGAAACCTTGGTTTTAACTCGTCACCAACAAGTGGTCAGAAATCATATGAAAGATTAATAATCGTTCATTATTCAGATAAAAACATAGAAGGCATAAGCGATTCTTTAATACATTGCTTTAAACTTTATAATAAGTACCGCACTGAAAAAAACAGCGTCTTATACAATGCTGTTGATTCAAATCAAATAGAAACAATAACACTTCAAAAAGTGTCAGGAGTAACGCTCAAAAATATTGGCGAAGACACTAAAGTCATCATGACTGGAAGCCTTCATTTCTATAATAGCGACTTGAATCTATATGATACTTTCTATTACAAGCGCTTAATGTTAAAGCTATCAGCGGTTTTGGGAACGTTGATCCCAAAAAATACCAGAGTACAAACCATAAAATTCTTTTTTGATAACTCTGCACAAGGCATTGAAGATTCTGAGGGTGTACTAAATACCAGCCAGAAAAATTATATTGTACCTGAAGTTTTAAGGAACTTGGCCAAACAAGGTATCTATGCAAACTCAGCTGTTGCGATTCGAGGATTCTTGTCAGCAGGTGATCCTCACGGGCCGTCAACCTCGAAAAATGCCCCCTATCCAGATCTCAACCGCATTGTTTTTACCCTTGACCGTAGCGGCGCCGTGACATACCGAGCCAAGTTCGGGTTGGCCTCCTTTGACCTCGAAAATGAGTTTATCGATAAGACAAGCAAAGAGGATCCGAACGATGACAAACTCACAAAAGAATTTACCGAAGCTCTACTCAAAGGAGAGTTTGCTGATGCCAAACTCAACGATGATTTGGTCAAAGTCGTAATCGAAGACAGGCCTACCTTTGCCGGACTCGAAGATGAGTTGTCTAAAGCCATAGGCGAAGATGAGCCTGGGGATCGAAGAAAAAATGCTGAAAATTACACATTTCACTTTGAGTTCAAAACCGCGATCTTTCATGGATTAAAGGAACACCCACAAACTGAAAAAGCCACTTTCGCCACTTTGGTTGCAGGAGAAACTATTCGTTTGGCAGACACACTTAGCCTTGCACTAAGTTCTCACACATACACTCAGTGGCTTGAGCGCTACGCACTGCGTTTCAGCGCGCCTGATCAGATAGATCAGCTTGAGCAGGCAATGGCCAATTTCCATAGCAACGAAGAAAAGACCAGAGCCTTCGAAACCCTCAAACGTCGGATACAGGTCAAGGCATTCGATATCTACACTCTCGATCCTAAATCGATACTGGGTGCCGCCGAACTTAACAAGGAATACAAAAATGATTTCGCCAACATCAAGCTTCTCACAGGCCGGCTACAGATGCCTTGTGACAGGCCTCGAAGATCAGCCGGTGCCGACAGCTGCAATGCTCAACGCAAAAATCTGGCGTATGCCCTCCGGTTACTTTCCGGCTTCAAAACCCAGCTCCATCTTAAAGCCGGCAGAGACAAAACGGATATCGCCCTGATCAAACCCGCCAACGAATTTGAGCGCTGGCTGCAAAATTTTTTCACCCGGTTTCGTCGCCTGGAAGGCAAGGACGCATTGGCTCACGCCCGGGGCATGCACTCGGTTATTGCCCTGAACGAAGACTCGTTTACCCGCGCTCAACAGCAGATAAAAGACGGCACCCTGAGTGGTCAGCCCCTGTTGCTGAAAGCTACCCCCGCTGCCGGTTATGTGCTGCTCACACCCGATGGCCGGGTTCAGTCGGCCATCGCCGGGGGAGACGGCAACCGCGTCACCGTTCTCGGTCGGCCAGCCAGACTGATTGCCCATGCTTTGACGACACTGGTCGACTTTACCCCGGACCGCTACATCGCCACCCTGACCGTCAGCGATCTTGCCAGCAGCAACCAGTCCCGCGGAATCACAGCCCTGAACGCCCTGAAAACCTTTATGACCCGCTCGCCCACCCATGGCAAACCCCTGGTCGGCAAGCTGATTGTCGAACCCAGAAGTGGCAGCCCCCAGGTTTTCAAACGACTGGTGAAAGATATCCAGCATCTGATGCCGAAGGACCGCCCGGCGATTGAAAGCCTTGTGCTGCGCTCCCCGGGCACCGGACAACCGGAGTACCGGTTGCTTCCCGGCGAAAAGACTGTGCTGAGGTCGCCCCGGCCATCGGATTCAAATCCCCCGCTCCGCTATTTGCCGCCCAGCCACCTTTCGGTTCCGGTGCCGCCCCGGACTGAAGACAGCCTCTCAGGTGTGGCCTCTGAACGAGCCGAATTCAGGCAGCGGCTGCTGGAGTTTGATACCGCCCTGGGGGACATTAAAGCCCGGCACTCACTCGCCGACAGCATGGCTCCCCAACTGGATACCCTTCGTCGGGATGGCCGTGGCTGGCGCATGGACTTTATGGAACCCGATACCCTGATCCGTAAGAACATCCGGTTTACCTCCGGTGCCTTTGATCGCTTCCGGGGCTTTCTCCAGGGGACGGGTCGTCAGGGATTCCGGGTCAAAGGAAAAAAATCTTCCACCAACGGACTGGAAAAGCTCAGGTCTTTTATAGGCCTTTACGACCTGATAGCAGGGCTTTCCCCTGTGGGACACCATTACAAAAATCCCCCGTCTCAGAATATGACGGACACCCAGCAGCAGATTTATACCGGGCGCCAGACGCTTTTTTATACGGCTGTGGCATTGCAAGGGATTGAGATCATCAATCTCGGGCGACAGGGGATCAAGACAATCATCCCGGCCATCCGGTCGTCATTGCCCCCCGGTCAGAAACCACCAAAGCTACCCGATATTTCCGGGTCGGGCAAGTTGCCCGGCGGTCTGAAAAAAGTCGGCAGGCTGGGTAAAAAAGTCGGTCGTTTTGTGCCCATACTGGGTCTCGCCGTGCCGGGAGCCAGTCTCACCCTGACCCTCATTGAGTACGAGAACGAAGAGGACCCGGAAGTCAAGAAACTCATGGAATCCATGGTGACCTTTGAGTGGGTGGATACCTATGTCTCCGTCATTTCAGAGTTCCTCGGGCCAGTCGGGGCATTTATTGACGGGATCATGCACTACGTCAGGGGTATTTTTCAGGAGAACTATAAAAGGAAGTTAAAAAAGCTGGCCTACAAAAAGTTGCAGGATGCTTCGGGTGAGGCTGCCAAATTCTTTGACCTGATCCACGCCCAGCTGGACCCCAAAAGCTTCCTGGCCAACAAGCAGACCCTCAATGCCTTGATGAGCGGGGATGGCAAAAGTCTCCTGCCCCTGAACATCCGGTCTATCAACCTGGTGAGACAGACCCTGACCTACGGTGGCGTCTATTCATTCAAGCCAACCTTAATCGCCGGGAAAAAAGACGACTGGAAACAGAAAAACTGTGAGAAGATACCCTATGTACCCAAGGCTCCTTTACGGCACTGCGCCAGCGACATCAACCGGATCGAATACTCCCCTGACACCTTTAACCTGATCGACGATGCCCTGGCGACATTGTGCCGGACGGAGTCGCGTTTAACCGGGTATCAATGCTCAGACGGGGTATTCCGCAACCTGGGGCAGATGAGCGATAAAAAGGTCATTTTAATGCCTTCTGTACCCCCGTGGGAGGTCAAGCTCCTCTACAGTCCCTTGGACCAGACCTCTCTGGGGAGTGCGCCAGACAGCAGTTCCCCCGGTGCGAAACTTCTGGATGCTGTCAGCGACAGCAAGCTGAAACGGTTATACCAGAAAAAAGTGAAAGACACCCGGTATACCGAGTGCGACGGGCATGGCTCATGTGATGACATCAGCTACGACTATAAATACCTTGGCCAGATGTTCACCCATACCGACAGTTTGAAATACCGTCGGTCAACCAGCAGACTGTATCTCGATAACAAGGATCACGTCGTCGTCTTTCGCGAGGTCTCATCGACATTCTCCCGACTTCTGAAGTATGACGTGTATAGTCCTGAAGGGGCCAACAAAACCTACGCCCTGATATCCAACGGTGAACACACTATCCACCTTCACCCCCAGGGGCAGACGGCCTCTACCTGGGTGTTGAACTACGACGGCAAGCTCCCCTATGCCTGCATTACTGAGCGGGATGACCAGGTACAAAACTGTCGGTCCTGGGTGAGCCTGTCCTATGAAGATAACCGGGACTTCAAGCTGGGTGAGACCCTTTTCCGATTTCCTGAACCAAGACCACACTCCTGGTATGAACAGGCTCCCTCGTATAAAGTCGTGGCCCGGGATCCCAACGCACAGTTTGAGTGGCGGCTGCTGGATCACAAAGTGATTCAACGCTTGTACGACAATGGAGGACTGAATGACGGGCCATCAAGGGCGTCGAAACTGAACAGAATCATGAGCCGTTACACTGCGGCCAGCCGGTTCCTGCCGCTGGAGCTGAAAGACTGCGACTTCTCACCTCAGATCCGTGCACGCTGTATGGCCGGAGCGCCGGACCGGTGGACCACAACCACATCCGGGTGGTCACCCAAAATACCGAACCGGTGGGCGATGAACGGTGCCCTTGACCCACTACCCAAGAGCAATAATCGGCAGAACCCAGCCTGGTTACAGCACCAGCGGGACTGTGACCGACAGGTTAATGAGTATCTCAAGAAACCCTACCGCTGCTTCCCTGGCAAGCTGGGACTGGCCGAAGCAGACTGGGATCAGTTGGGCCGGGTCCTGCTTTGGTACGATACCCTTAACCATCAGGAAATCCGGCTCATTGCTGCCAGCGCCGAGCTGCAACCGGTCCAGCTGCAACCGGTCCAGGGAAACCCGGCTACCGGCTACTATTTTTTTGACTCCGCCAACGGCCAGGTGTTATTTCAGAATAAAGAGGCACTGACCCGGGAAATCAGGCACTTCGATGAGTTGAGTGCCCGCTCGTTTGGCCACCATGTCTCAAAGATAGTGCCGAACAAAGATGAGTCACAATTGCTGGTATTTGATGCCCCCTATTATTACCTGTTGACGGCCAGCCCGTCCGGTCAGCTGGCTCACCAGGTGATTGCGGCAGAAACCCTGGATGGCCAGCTCAGTGTACCCCCTACCCCACCTGCAGTGGCATCTGACACAACGACATCCGACCATGGGCTGATTCCCTTGCAGGATGTCGATAGCTACGGCAGCCGCCGTCTTCTTAGAACCGGTTTTTATGACGACGCCACCCGAAACTATATTACCTTCCTGAGCAGCCTGCTGGATGGCGACATGCCAAACAATAGAAACGACGGAAGCCGTTTACGGACGATCAATGAGCGTGTCCGCAGGGCATTGCGTGAAGAGCACCTGCCGGTCCACAAGGTGGTGGTTCGGGGCCAGACTGTTTACTACATTTTGTTCAGTCGGCACTCCGGCAAACTGTATTACTTCAGCACCGACGTGAATCGCCCCGGTGGTATCCAGCGGCTGAACTCCGGTTTCCATTTGATCCGCCCTGCAGGCGAGAAGCGAGCGCTGGAAAAGGCAGAAGTAAAGGCAAAGATAGCCAGAGTCGGCGTCTTCAGGCATGTGCAGGCGCACTCCGGCAGCCTCCTGGCCGATACCAACGGTGGCTACCGGCTGTGGATACCGGACAAGGCCTGGGATAACACCCGGGTGGTCAGCGAAAACCTGTCGGTGGAGTCAGGACCTTTTAAGAACTGGCAGGTGGAAGCCACCGGGCAGATCGTCGCCAAGTCGAACGATACCCTGAGTGTGCACCAGTTCACCCCCCAGTCTGGCCTGATGGTGGACAGCCTGAACCTGGGCAAGGTAGTCAACCTGATCTTCGCCAAACTGACCATAGAACACCCCGGTACAACCTGGACCACCGCCAGTGCCCGTTTTTTCATCCGTGAGCTCAAGAGTCTGCTGCGAGACCGGCTGAAAGGGGCCCGGGAGGGGTTCTCGGCCAAGGTGGGGCTGGTGCCGCTGAGACCCATCACCGCAATCATCGACCACCCCCTGTTCAGCGCGATCAGGCAACTGGACGTCTGGTACTACCCGGACAGCGACACCCTGCTGGCAGCCAACACCGGTGACCAGTTTGAAGTCATGGTGAACGACGACGGCCAACTGCTCGCCCTGTCGGACACTCGCAAAGAGGAGGCTTTCGAGTTTTTCCGACAGCCTGATCAGGGCGCCAAAGGCCATCCCTTTTGTGGTGAGGCCGCCGCCGCTTCGCTGACCGGGATGCCCAGTGAGTTCGATGACCAAATCTCCGTTCCCTGCCGTTACATGGCTAAGCGTATCGACTTGAGGGGTAGCCACCACTGGGAACACGGTGCCCGGGCGTGGCGCATCCAGACACCGACGGCCCAATACCTGGCTAACCGGGAGCATCTGGCCCTGGTGGCGCTGGACCTCAGCCTGATGGGACCCAGAAACACCACCGGCAGCCTGGTCTACTGGACCCGGCAAGATTTTAACCAGGCCATGGGATCTCTGCCAGCGGGCATACGCCAGAAGGCTGACACCGAACTGATCGCCCTCACGCTGCGCCCTGGCTATTCCCCAACCCAGGTAGCCTGGATGGATTACCGGGGCCGGAGTCCCCGTAAACAAAGACTGTTGTTCGGTTTGCCTGGCAAGGAGCACGGCGTTCAGCAAGTGATTGGCAGCGTCCGGAAGTTCTCGCTCCCTCCGTCAACGAGCACGGTCGTTTATAACCGGAACAACCAGACGCTGTACCGGGTCACCCAAAAGGGTTACCAATCACTGGGCACCTTTGGCAGGGTCGCCGTGATGGCCGAGGGTCTGCTGCTGTCAGGAACCCCCGGAGCCGACAAGATCAAACTGGAAACGTTGCGGCTGGACACTTACTACCAAGAGCAAGAGCATCAGGTGGCCTTTGTCCGGAACGGTACCCGACAGCGGTTCGGGATCATGGTGGAGAGCCAGGGTGGGTCCGACGTGATTAAACTGGATGAGACAGACTTGTCATTTTTTGCCCGAATCCTCATCCATCCCGGCCTGGCTGAAGAAAGCATCACCAAGCACGACAGGGCACAAACCCGCATTGAACTGAATGTATCGGCCTTCCTCTTCCTTGCCTGGCGCCGGGGTCAGAACCTGGTGCTGTCCAACCGGTTTACCACCGGCGATGCCGAGATCGAGATTCAGCAGGTCTGGGCCAGACAGCACGACCAGTTCCTGCAACCCACAACGCTGGTGTTCAATGACCTTGAGCTGTCATTATCCGACCTTGCAGCACGGGTGACGGACTCAGGTCAGGGGGTCGTCCTGCCACTCACGGTGAGCAGCCTCGTCAGGAAGGAACGCCTCCGATTCATCAACGCCACAGCCAGCAACCCCCTGTACATCCAGCAGGACCAACCGGTAAAAATCGTCACCTACCAGGCGATGGACGGGATTAAACTGACACTGGAACCCCTGAACGCCACATACGTCAGACGTCAGGTGTTTATTACCGGCACAGGACAGTGGGGCTGGGAGCCGGGCAGTGTTCAGGTGAGCGGGCCGAAACCCGACAGCGGTTACCAGTCATGGCCGTTTCTGCCCTCCGTGATCAGCTCGTCCGCCGTCGGTAACAGGACAGCGAGACTCTGGGGCAATAGCCGCAGTAATATTCTGTACCTTGGCGCCGACGCCCGACAGTGGTCACTCCGTGGATGGGGCGGTCATGACCTGCTGCTGCTGGGAACCTCAGGCAACATCGCAGCACGGCCAGAAGTGCTGGCAAACCGGGGCGACCAGTGTGACAACCGGAGGCTGGATACGCCCGGCAACAGCAGCCTTTGGCAGGCCATTCTCGACTGGACCCGCCCGCTGGTCGGCGGTGTTGGCAATGACGTCTATGACCTGCGGGCGTGCAGGCCAGCCCGCACAATCGACAGCCGTGGCAAGCATTATGTTCTACTGTCGTCCGGGTCTAAGGCGGATTTACGACGTTTGTCGGGTGATAACAGCACCGCACTGTTCTTTACCGACCTGACCCCGGGACAGGTGGCGTTCAGCCAGTGTAACCCGCAGGTGCAGAGCAATCTCACCCGCAGCAGCAACTTTACCCGCAGCAGCGCTTCCCTGCCATTGGAGAGCCAAACCTTCAGGATCATCAATACCGGCACTAACCAGACACTGGCACTGGTGAAACCGGACGTGCTGGCCAGCCTGCACTTTAAAGGTGGACAAGTCAGCCTGAACCCTATGGCTATGATCAACAGAAATGACAGTACGTCAGCCGTGGACGACAGTGACGGGGGAGAGAATGAAGCCGTGACCTTTCTGAACAAAATCATTCGCAGAGGGCAACGGCTGGTGAATTACCTGTGCAGCCTGGCCGGAGGTGAGAAAAACAACATTGGATCGGAAAGTGAGCGGCCAGTAGGAACAAGCCTGAATAATACGGAACTTTACCAGCACTACCAGCGACTGGTTCAGGACCTCAGCGCCCTGTCAGGCAATTACAGTAGCGGGAGCCCATCGTTTGTGTCATCGGCAAGCCAGGGAATGAAACAAAATCTGACGACTCCGCAACCTTTAACTAGGATAGACGGGGGCTGAACAACCTGTTAGTTACGGAGAGCTTCCCGTATGCCTGCCAATCTGACCGATACCAATCCTCTCAATCCTTCTCCCAAAAGACAGTGGCTCAAGACCAGCAATGGCTGGTTCTACTCGGCCAGTGTTAATACTGATACTTTTGCCATCAAGCTGTCGACGGACCGGGCCCGACCGATGTCGGGCTTTGCCACGCCAGCACATATCAGTACTGTCAGGACAGCCATTGACCGAGCTTTCTGGCTAATCGAGCAGTCCGGTCTTTTTCCTCACTATATACATCGGAATATCAGTATTATCCTGTCTGACCGTGATTTGCCGGGGCAGAATATCTATTATGATGACGATGGCGTGACATTTTTAATCGGGCAATCGATCATCAATCCGTCATCATTGCCCCAGGCTTCAGGCCAACCCTCCAGTCTGGCCGATGCTCCCGGAACTGACCGGCTCGTTGCCAGGTTGCTAAACAATATGGCAATGGTCGTTTATGAGGCCTGTGATCCCAATAACTTCTGGTCAGAATTTCAGGCACGTCAGAATGGTTCCACAGAAAATGGTGGCGGTTTAATCCCGTCTCCCATCAGCCAGACTGATGACGTGGTTTCCGCTATAGCCACTCAAACACAGCTCGACTTTATCTCTGAAACCCTGGCTGCCAAATGGTTGAATCAGAAAGTATCACCGGTTTCACTCTATTGGCTGGAGTCTTTGCTTCCTGATCTGTTCAATGCCCCAAAAAATCCTGGGAAGCCGCCAACTCCTCTAAGTGCCCAACTGCAAGCCAGACACTGGCATTCTAAAAACGATCTTGGTCAAACACTTGCCTGGCTCAAAAGTGAGGAGATCCGTCCAACAGGCAATGTTACCAGACCAGTGCCTGACAGTTTTTCTCCTTTCACACCCGTCGCGCCTCTTTTGCGCATCGACGAGACAATAGCCTGTCCTGCTTTTGGCGATGGTTACCGCACCCGGGTTAACGGAACAGAAATAGGCATCAGGGTATACCCCCAGGGCGACGCCGCTCCGCCACTGCGACTGGCCGACATCACCCTTGATGTGGAAAGCTACCATTCACTCGGTTACAAGGATCCGGCACAAACGCTCCGGCGGCTGGTTTTTGACCTCAAGAAATTGGCAGGACTGTTTCTATACGGTGGTTTTAACCGGCAGTTGCTGACCTTTCTTCACGGACTGCAGATTGCCAGTGATCCGGGTGGCACGGATAACAAAGTCCCTCTTATCAAGGCAGAGTCCGACCGATTATTTATTGACAGTGACGCAACCTTCACAAACGACAGTCGGCCACTGATTCGTCTGGGAGCCGCCGATCTTTCCCGGCACTCTGACGAAGCTCTTGGGCACGGACTGTCGGCCCTGCTGATACCAACATGGAGAGAAACCCTGACCGACAATGCCCTGGCTGTGGCCGGTATTGAACAGCTGTGGGGGATCACTGGCAGCAGGCTGGAAGCACTAAAACCACATTATGGGCTTGATGAACGTTACCAGGCCCGGCAATGGCCACAAGAGTCCGGTGATCTCTACCGGCAACTGGTGTCAGGCCAACGCCATGATCTCAGGAAACGGGGTGGCACAGCGGAAGACTTTGTTGATGCCGTCCGGGAACTTTACCAGGCTGACGGGCTGGCGCCAGCACTTGCCAGCGTTATGGAAGACTGGCAGGCGTTGGAGACTAATCGCACAGCCGGAGAAATGGCGGATTTGCTCACTGCCATCGAAACCGTTTACAACGAACAACCGTTGCGCAGTGAACAATGGTTTTTCCGCAGGGCGCTTGATGGCAGTCTGGACTGGCTGACTGCCAGAGACCCCGACAGCCCAGTTTTGGCAAACCTTCAGCGACTGAAAAAAAATGATGAGGCACAACAAAGTGAATACGATGGCCTGTTGGAGCCGGAGCAGGCGCCGCTCTTAAACAATACCACCAGCAGCGTTCGGGGCAGATTCCTTACCCTCAAGGCTCTGGGTGACTGGATTGGGGTTTATCTGACACCGGACTATCTGGCCAGTTCCAGTCATCAGACCCTTGCCAGTGACCTGCGGCAACTGGTGGATGCCAGCGAGCTGTTCAGACACCGGTTGAACAATACTGACAAGTTACGGATGCTGTCGGGCAATGTAACGACCCCGATAAGACCTGATACCCTTGGTGACATACACGACCAAGGTTTAATGAAAGTCTCCCCCGATGACCACAACAGGACGATCCCCGGAGAGTATGCCAGTCTGATTATCCCCGGTCGCAATGGTGCATTTCCCGGCAGAGAGCCCGGCCCGCTGACCTACCTGCCCATGCGTCATAGTGCGGAAAATGACACCGTTCATGACCTTGCCCCGAATAACGGGACAGACCTTGCACCCATTAACCAGACAGTCAATAACGGCACCTTCACACTGATCCCTTTTGATCCGGATGAGGGGGATTTACCCTACGGTTCCGGGTGGCTTGCAGGCCATCTTTCGTTCTTTTACCAGCTGGGAGAAGCATTGCGACTGGCGCTCGGGCTGGCGCCAGAAGAAGATACCAATGCGGCCAAAAACCGGATTCGTACTGAACTTGGTTTGCCTCGACACTACTCTGGACAGGGCAACCCCGGACAGGACAGACTGCCGTTACCGGTAGTAAACCCCCGTCAGTTGATGCTCAAAGAGACCCTGCCCATACAGGTAAGGTTTAATCAAACGACAGCGAAAGACAGTAGGAAATCCGTACCTCTGGCCGTGACCGGATATGGCTCCCTGGGGCGTCATCTGGAACTGACAGCAGAGCCTTACGGGAATGGCAGCTATCGTCTGCAACTGGCTGCCGTTGGCACAATGACCGCCGATGACGGTCTTCTGTCTCCTTCCCTGTGGCGCCGCTATCCCGCACTTACCAGACCGGCGGCAGGGCAAAGGGTTCGCCGTTCCGATACTGAGCCTGTTGCAGGTTCAGACTTTGAATTAATGAATAAACTGATTCCTGACTCTGAGACGTTCCGTAAGGAGTTTGCACCGTTATTACACTATCAACGTTCTGTGAACGCAGACTTAAACACACGTTTTGAAAATCTGCTGAAGGCTTTTACTGAGCTTGATGGCTATCGTCGTGAGAGTTCTCCATCAACCTTTGCTTCAGTGACGGGAGTTTACGAAAAACTTACCGACCTGGTCGGGAATCCCCTGATCGAAATGGAAACCGCCAAAAAACTTATGAAACTGGCGACAAACTTCCATCGCTGGTTGGATGCCACCATTAAGCCAGTCCCTGAAAAACTGCATTTTGTCAGCATTGGCCCAACCGTCGGGGAGCTGAACCGTATCCGGTTATGGATTGCAGCCAATGCAAACTCTGGTTTGCAGATAACCCTCTGGTATGACCAACACGCAATGCTCACCAGTCTGCTTTCTGAAGCCCTCAAAAAAGCAGTGACCAGTCAATTAACCAGTGAATCTGGCGCCGGTGATCCGGCTAATTTTGAATCGGATTTAATAAAAGCATTCCTGAAGTTGCAAGATCAGGCCTGGAAATCCATAGAGTCAGATATGAAGCAGGGCCGGGGATTTGATCTGGCGGTGAAGAATTTTCTGGTAGGCCACCTCAACCATAAATCATCGACTATTGATGCGAAAAAAGCCCAAATGATGAAAGCCTACCGGCGATTCAAAAAGAAGATAGAGTCTTCTTATCCCGGGGTGAAGTTTTCCTATGGGGATATTAATAAGGTCTGGACCCCTGCTTATGGAAAAGACGGAGAGAAGGCTAAAAATTACTATCGCAGGGAACTGGGATTGCGCGGCCATCTGTCTGCAGCCTGTGCACTGGCGAAAACCAGAGTGATTGGCGCTCTCGGTGGCGTTTATTCTGATACGTCCCTTCCGCCTGCCATTAACGAGAATCTTTTCAAGGATATTGATTATTCAGACGTTAGCAGAACAGATCGGAACAGGGTGAACAGAGTACAAATTCAGCTTGTCATTCAAAAGTTCGGCAGGGAATTCCTTCCTGATGATCAGGATCCTGCCATAGAACAGAAGATTTCAGACGATCTCGCCTGGTTCGCTGAAAAATACCCCAGGTTGAAAAGCGATATTGAGCAGCTTCTGGCGAGTTCTGATTCCTCGCAACTATTTGAGCCCCTGGGAGAAGTTAAAGTCATTCCCAGTGAGATCTACCTGCCATCGAAACAAGTCCCCAGTGTCTTCTTTGCGGCATTAAAGGGCAGCCCGACCATGCAGATGGTCCAAAACAGTCTTTTATCCGCTTATCAGACGATTGATCAGTATCAGTTGTCCGGCGTGACAGATTGGAAAACGACCCAGGATAAAAAAACGTTTATCAGCACAAAAAAGACAGGTTCCCCGTTTTTGGCCTTTTATCGACTCGGGGCTATATCAAATTTTGCACAAAGCTATCCAATACTGAGTGGTGATGAAGCACTGGTAACAAGCAATAGTGAAATGGGATGGACTGGCAGCCATAGAGATTCGCTGGATGTTCTTCGATTGTCTGCCAGAGAACACTACATGGTTTCCAGCGAATCACTGGCTGTCTGGGACCACAAAATCGATCTCGCAATCAATACCAACACCGATCCAAAGAGCAGAAGTCAATACCGCCAGCAATGGGTTATCCAGATGGAGTCTGGCGATGATAGCCCCATTGCCAGGGCCTGCCGTTATCTGTTTCGCAAATACAACAATCTTCAACCGGCAGAAGGCAGTTATCGTTCAGTCCGTTGGCTGGTGATTGATAACGATGATTGGTCAGATGGAGAGACGGGCGCAAAGGTTAACAAGGTCGATATTGGCAAATTTCTGGACAGTGAAAGCGAAATTCATGCAGTAGGTCTGGGTGACTCCGGGAGCGGGAAATTTACCCTGAGCGGCCAAACCGCCTCAGAACTGGCAAAAAAAATCAATGAATTGACCGGCAATACGGCGGTTAAAACCATTAACCTGGTTGGCTCAGGCATTGACGACAACGGGCTTGTAAGCGACTACCTGAAAGAAACCCTGAGAGCCACAAAAGCCTCGGCAGTGACTGCCCGTGACGGTCTTTTGAGAGTCGATATCTGGGGGCGCCTGTGGGTTGGCCTGGTCTCTGACACAGATTCGGTCACCTGGTCACTGGCCGACAACTCTGACATGCTGAAAGCGCTTCGTAAGAGTGACGGTGAAATTACCGTCGAACGCTGGTCTGAAAAAGAAACATTGGCTGAAGGTGCCATTGGACTCCGGAAGCTGTCCTCTGTGTTATCACAGGAGAGCGGGTTGCTGAGTCCCGTCAATCCTGATGATGTAGTGCCGACTCTGGCGATGTTCAAGCGCCGTTTGAAGCCGGGTTTGCTGAGGGTTCTCGAATCGAATGATTTGGAATCGCTGGAGAATAAAATCGTACAATTTGACCGACTTCGCCCAGCAGGAAGTGCTCTTGAAAAATACATGCTTGTCTATCGCATGCAGAACAACCTGCCCAAAATTCTGAGTGGGGAACCAGCAGCCTCCCATCTGGCTGCGGCAATAAACCAGTACCTGCTGGATGCTTTGGTGGAGGTTCCTAAACAGCTTAACTTTATCTGGATTGGTCGTCTCAAAGAAGGGGTTAAAACCTATCTCAAGGTTTGGGCCAAGATGGTTCCCTCCTGGTCGCAAACGCTCTGGTACGATCCACAAGCGTTTCTGGCGCCTGTGCTTAGCCGGGAAATACGTAAGACTGTTGCGGCTGAGAAAATACCTGAATTATTGAAACATGAACAAGCCAGAGATGATTTTTTGACACGCTTGTATCATCTACAAGACCACGCCTACAGCACTATAAAAGAAGGCATCGCCCAGGGTAAAACCTTTGACGACATGGCCAAGACATTTTTAGTCAGGCACTTGGGTATGGATCAAGGAGAATTAGAACAAATTCAAAGGCAAACTCTGAATGAATTCACGGATCTCGCCAAAGAGCTAACCGGGCTCCGGGGCAACGCCGGATCCGGGGGATTCACGCTGGCAGATATCAATCAACTCTGGCAGTCAGGCAAAGAAGCCAGCCTGAAAAAATGGTACGAGAAAGAAGGTGGGCTGAGGGGGGTTTTAGCGGCAGCAGCTGATTTGGCAAGAGTGGGTATTCTTACTGAAAAAAAGGGAGGTGTCTATTTGGATGTCGACACACTGCCTCCTTTCAATGAGAAACTGTTTAAACACATTGAATTCCCGGATGAGATTTCATCGTCAGAAAGACAGGGTTATGTGATTAACTATATGATTATGGAATATTTGGGGGAGCCAGGGGAGGAACAACTGTTTTTTGACAGAATGGTTGAGACAGAAATACAGGAAGAATGTAGAAAACTAAAGGAAAAATACCCGGTTTTTTTTAAGCAGGTTAGAGAAGCCATCGTTAATCATAACAAAGAGCCTCTTTTTATTTTTCCAGACTCAATCAAGGCTATTCCCGGTTCGATGGAAATAACGTTGGAATTTGGAGATAAAATCCATCCCAATAATAACTTTATTGTTGCGCCGCCAGACAGTGAAGTTCTCAAGGCAGTTAAGCAAGAAATGATAAGGCGTCAGCAGTTGGTTGAGCGTCTGAATATAGACGACCCGGTAAAATTTGCTGATTCCGATAGCGAGCAACTGAGACAATCCATTGCAGATCAATTGGGAATCAGTGATAAAGCTACCGATTTTTTAGTTAACTATCGAAGCGATGGAATACTTTTTGGGTCTGTATCCACGTTGCAGCTATCCGGGCCGAGTTTGATGGCTAAAGTCATCAGGAAGCATCTCGCTTATTTTCTTGCAGAAGATAAACATTTGGATCACAAATCAAATTCCTATTTCACGCAAATTAACCCACTGGCAAGGATTGATTTAGTGAGTTTTTATACGGGTGAAAGGTCCAGTAGCTGGGTTGCCGGTGCTGATAAAACCCAGCGTTATACCCTGATTGCTGGGCAAGACAGCCGTTATATAAACCAGATCATTCTCCAGCTGGGTAACAGCATTAATGAAGCCAGTGCCAGCTTATACCTGGGCGATAAATACCGGCCTGATTTCAGCCAGCTTATACGACTGAAGTCTGATGGCACCCTGATTGATTCGAAGACAGGTGGTGCTATTGAACCCGGGATATTGCAAGCCAGTTTTCTTACAGACGACACACGTATTATTGTTGTTGGTCATGGTACTAAGGTTCAGGACAAAAAGACCGGTTTCAGCAAGTTTCTTCTGGGCGGAAAGACAGCCAGGGAACTGGCCGAAGTGCTTGGGCGCATAACCGGCAGGCGGTCTGTCAAGACTGTCAGTCTGGTGGGTTGTGGCGCTGATGCCAGCGGGGAACATTACCCTGTGGAACAATTCGCCAGGCAACTGATTGCTGAAATCAGGACAGAACGCATCACCGTCCGCAACGCTCTGGTGGCGGTGGATGATCTTGGGCGCAAATGGACCGGCGCTCTACCTGCTGAGGGTGATGTGCTGTGGTCACAGTCAGACCCTCGGGTCAAACTGGTGCTCGAGAAGGATAAACAGGGCCAGTTAATAACCCGTCAGCTCCGGGTTGCAGAAGGGCTGGTGAAAAAACTCCGGAATTTGCCCGCGTTGCCCCCCGGCAGGGATTATGCCTATCTGGGCAAGAATGACCGTCACTTCAACCAGGCCAGAGACCTACTGCTTACTACGATTATCGAAAACAATCGAGAACAGCCACAAAACAATCGAGGACAGCCACAAAACAATCGAGGACAGCCACTCTCCCGCCTGATTGAGGATTACAACCTTCGGCTGCAACAAGTCACCCGTGATAACTTTTCCCCTTACCGGTTGATGCCATTACCGGCTGCCGATGTCGAACTGCCTTTTGCGCAGGCAGGGGCACCAAGAGAGCTGCACCTGAGCGCCTTTGTCCGTGCAGACTCAATCGGTGACCCGTTTTCGGGGGTTGGCATGCTGGCCTATGGTAATCCTTTTGCGCAGGAGAATTTTTTCCGGACCCAACAAGCGGGATATCAGCTGGCCCGGCAAGTCGCAAGCCCACCATCCGAAGCCATGGCAGCACTGTTTACCCGCCTGCTGCTTGGGTCTTTGCAGGACATTGTCACACCCGCTGGCCATGACATAGATCCGTTCCGGGTCTCCAGCCCTGATCTGCTGGTTTCGGTATTGGGAAAAGATGACCTGTTTGCCCTGTATGCCCACAAGGAACGAAATGACTTTTCCGAATTGGCCAGGCAGTACGTCAAGGCTCTGAGAGAGTTATCGGGTGACTTTCTGGCCGACAAACGGGCGGAACAAAAAGTGCCGAGACTGAACGCCTGGAAAAGACGTGAACAGAGAAAGTCGTTCCAAAGCACCCTTTCGCTTGGGGTTAAAAAAAGGCTGATGCGCCAACCGGATGGTACGGTCAGTTTCACTGATCCTGTGTCTCTGCCTGATAGAGAGACTTTTGCTGGCAACAAACACGGCAAATACCTGCCCGTTGTCACCAACCTTTCGGGCGAAACTTATGTTCTGGT
This sequence comes from Endozoicomonas sp. ALC020, assembly GCF_049275935.1. Classification (NCBI taxonomy): domain Bacteria; kingdom Pseudomonadati; phylum Pseudomonadota; class Gammaproteobacteria; order Oceanospirillales; family Endozoicomonadaceae; genus Endozoicomonas; species Endozoicomonas sp. ALC020. The sequence continues at coordinate 4,699,875 of NZ_CP184830.1, read as the reverse complement.
GAGCGTGCCAGAGATTAACAGCGCAGTTTTTCCGGATAATCTGCGCGATATCCTGTTTATGCTTCAGTCCTCAGGTCCGCTGGAGCAGCGTAATGCCCAGACGCTGATCAAGACCATTGAGTCTGCCTATTCCCATCGCTCACCCTCCCTGGCAGAACAGCGGCTCGATGAAAAAATGGCCCGACTGCCGCTGGCTGATGTGATCACACTGGCCAATGAAATCGATAACTTCGACACCGAGCACAGGGCTGCCCAGAGCCTGATGCGAAAGCTGTTGTTGCGGCTGGTGGACAGCGTAGTGAAGTCTCTGGAAAACGGTGACAAACCGAATCGCCAGCAGAAGCTTCTTATTGCTGAGTTGTCCAACCGGCTTCCCGAAGACAGCCGCAGTTTCAGGATCCCGCTGTCAGAAAACCGCGAACGCCTGGTTTACCTGGACCCTTTCCTGCCTTACAACGAAGATTACCATTCTTCCTCGAAGATTTTTCTGGGAGTGCGTTCGCCATTTTTCCTCTCGGCAATTGATCATAATGTTTATCGCTACCAGCTGCGTGAGCTGGCACAACTGAATGGATTGCCAAAAGAGCTGGACGCTGTGCTTCGCCATTTCAACAAACCGAATAAATTTATCGATAGCCTTCTAACCTGGCATAAATGGCAGACAGAGAATGGTTTGCAGACGATCACGCCACCCGTTGATATCCGGCTGGAACCCTACCTTTTGATCTCGGACAGTCAGGTGATTATCCGGCGGTGGCAAAAAAATCAGCCTGCTATCATCCAGGTCGGACTGTCGAGTAAACGACCAGAATCGTCTGACCTTCCCCTCGCCCGGATAATGACTCAATCCTATGGACTGGCTCTGCTCTTGCAACTGCAAGCAGAGCAGGCACCCGATTCTGTGATCACCAGGGCTATGGAAATTTGGGAAACGGATGATTCTCGCTCTCCTGCTGGCCGTTACGGTTTTACCAACGGTTTGAAACTGCGGCGACTGCCCGCCGACAGTGATCCCGTTTATCAGGTGCTGGTCGCTAACAGCGATGACCATGATCTTAAGTTTGCCCGTGGCACTGTGGATGATTGCCATAGGGCATTGGCGGTATTGTTCAGGGAAGAACGTCTTGCCCGTTCGGTCAGAGCCGTTATTAACTTCCTCAAAATCAAGCCGGAGAGCTCTGTCGATGCGTTTGTGCAAGGACTGGTAAATATCTACACAGATTACTGGCAACAGATGCAGGGTTCGCGGCTGCGTTCTGCGCTGGAGTTGCAGAACACGGATTACCGGATGTTGAAAGCACGAATTTCCAGCTCCGGTTTGTCCGCTGAAGACAAGAGCAGGTTATTGTCAGATATGGGTTTTATGCAAAACCCTCCAGACACAGGTCCGGACACTGACAGAACGTCTTCTTACTTCCATGGTCAGGAAATCAAAGCGGGCAGTCCCGGAATCCTCAGAGAACTTCCACTGGCTTTCTATGGCGACCAAGGCTCGCAGCCGCAAATCGCAATCTTGTTCTCTGCCCAATATATCAGGGATATTCTGAAAAACGATGCGCCTTCCAATGAGATGCATTCAGTACAGGATGCAATTATCAGAACGCTTCGAATATTCAAAAGAACCTTCAAATACGAGAATTTTTCCAAAACACTCAAGAAAACACGGAGCCAGAGCTTTGGCAACCTCAAGACTCTGGTGAATCAGGGGGTTATTGATGGTTCTGTCGGCAGAGGCTTCGAGCGGGTCAAAATACCTGACTCTGTCCGACTATTACTGGTCATCACGCCTCCCGGTTCATTGGCTACAACTCAGCCGGAACCGGTTCTGGTTGGTAATGCCGGTTGTGTCCTGAAAATTGATCCGAGCCAGTATGTCACCGAAGGCAAAATGCGGGTTGAACAATATCACATTTTATCAAGCCTGGTAGCCCGCTATATTGGTGCCGCAAATCGGTTGGAAGGTATCGACAGCAATTCTGAAACCCTTCGAAAAAACATTCTGCATGAAATTGGCATTGACGACATTGCGACATTACAAAGGGATGCAAAAGATCCAAAGATCCCTAGAGACAAGAAAAATGGACGAATCGGTCTTGAAATAGAGTTTGATGGCACAACCGTAGCTCTTGAATCGAGACAACCGCTTGCGTTTACTGAATATGTCTCCAGCAAGCTTTTGAACCCTGTCTACCCTGATCTGGTTGTATCCAGCGAAGAGAGTGAAGGTCGCTCTATCATTGAAATCATTACCGGACCCAAACCTCTCTCGGATTACATGGATGCATCCTCTGTTGTATTTCGTGCCACCAAAACCTTGGCCGATATTTTAGCCAATTTACCTGAGAGTGGTTATACCGTAGACGACATCACTCAAAAGTATAATGACAAGCTACTGGGCAATAATCCCACTGATGATTTAGAAAAATACCGGTTAGGCACTAATCGAAAGATGAATCCTGAAGTCTCATTGCCCGCCGAGCTAAAAGGAAAGCCATTATCTTATCATGTTCAGGTCAATATCGGGGTCGATCTCAGGGGGATTGGGGATATAACATCCTATGTTGCCACTCTTATTGTCCCAAGGAGAAGTGATTTATTAAGGCAAGTTTTTGAGTTGAGCCAATATCAGGCCTCTGTCATTTCAGAAAGACTGGGGCTGAATTCTGACTTGCTGAACTCCATGTTTACCGCTCATTTATTCAAGCAGGCATTAGACAGTTCGACCCAAAAATTTCACAGAAATAAAGGGGGTATTAAAGACTCACCGGTCACTCAACTTGAGGGATTATTAAGGCTGGGTACCGCCGATTTTTTAATGACGGTTATCTCTGATCTGGATGCAGAGCAACTTAAGTCAGCCATCGGGGATTACAGCTGGCAAGCCTTTGCTTCGTTGATGCAGGCAACGGTCGATAACCTGGCCGAAGTGGGATCTCTGGCTGAAGGAACTGGCAGGCAGTGGACAGCGCCCGAAAAACTACTGCAAGCCCGATTAGAATCGCTGTTTATCGACACCCTGGATTACCGTATCAAATATGGAAGGATGCCCTTACCCCCTTCTAAAGCAGATGCTATCGAATTACCGCAAGGCGAAGGCAAAGAATCGACGATTGTTTATATTGGTGCCACAGGCGCCTCAAGACAACACGTCACTCGTTATGACAATGGCAAGGGTGAAACCCATTACCTTGGTATAATCGAGGTGCGCGAACCCTGGCCTGCACTTAAAAAAATGGCTTTTTCCCCTCCCGGGACGGCCACGACTACGGTAATAAAGTCCGTTCAAAATCCAGAGTTACTGGGAGCGGACCCGGATGTTGACGGGATCTTTTTCAGAAGAGCCCAATCCCTGCTCACCACTGACATCATCTCGAGGCATTACCGGGACTGGATCAAGCAATCCATCCTCAACCGGCTGGGTCAACTCGATCAGGCAAGGCTTGAGCATGTAACCCGCTCCTTCTTCGACTATCAGCAGGCAGTAACGGACACATTCGGGCAGGACACACTGGGCCGGTTGCTGCTGACGGCCAATCTCAGGTCAATGACCGGTGGACGAACGGGATCATCCTGGGACACCCTGGCGCAGTTGCAAAAAATAGTGTCTGTGGATTTTAACCTTCAGCGGGTAACCAGCTGGGATCACCAGCTGCCTGCCACGACCACTGACAGCGAAGCCCTGCTTGTCGCCCGCTGGCAGCAGCTGGCAAGGTTCAATCTGCCTGCCACTGTCTACAGGCTTCTGGACTTGTTTTCCGGGCACGAAGATTTTATTAAAGCGGTTCTTGAATCGGGAAAGGCAGTTTCCGGGAACGGCATGTCACTGGGTCGTTTGTGTCGGGAAATAAACATTACCCTCAACCCTGAAAGGTACCTGTATCAGAGTTACCTCGATAGCAATCCACTGACCCTGACGGTGGGAATAAAAGACACCACTTTTGATAACCGTGAGGCTATCGCTGCAGGAAAGCTACTCGCAACAGCCCTGCTAAACCATCCCGACGTGGCGGCTATCGGCCAGACTCAAACGGAGTTGCGGGCAATCTGGGGATTATCAGCAATCACCACTGGCCGTAGCTATGGCCTGACCACAGAACTGGCGCTGGCTATTGTGCCAAACCAGAAAGACGACCTGTACACACAGTTTGTCGATGGCATCAGCCGCACCGATCACAACTGGCAGTTTGCTTCCGGGTCGGTCAGGGATTTCGCCCGGGTTCTGTACTGGTTTTCCGCCCAGCATGATGAGGACAGCCTTAAAAAGGCTTTTGAACGGGTGCGGAACTATCATCGTCAGCATCCCAAAGTATCCCTGGACACTTTTGCCTCGGCTCTGGTGAATACACACAGAAATCTGCCCGATGAACGGGCGGGTCTGGTTCTGCGTGAGGCTATCGGGAAAGAGGGATGCACTTATCTGCAACAGGCCCTGACGAAGAAAAAAGCCTCCGTAGTTGCCGGTCTGAAAACAATGATATTGGTCGGGACTATTGACCAGTTTTATGATGACCGTGATTCGTTCAATGGCATAACTGAGTTTGAGGTTTACAGGCACATATCGGTAAAAGTGAGCCGTGCTTACTTTCGTTATGGCGGAACGGAGTATCTTTCATTAGTCGATAGTCTTCAGGATTTCCTGGCAACGCCTCTGGGCGAAGATTACCTGAAGAGAACCAAGGTCGAAACCACACTTAAATATCAGACCCTGGTCGTTGATGCCCCTAAAGCTGTTGCTGGAAAGCAGCAAATTGTCGTCTGGTTACCACATACTGGCAAGCAAGTGGTGATTAATCCCGATGCCACAGCCAGTCAAAAAAACCGTTTTTCCAGCTTGATCCCGGTGTTTACTGCCCTGGTTAAATCTGGCTATGAACTAAACGGTGGCCGTCAGTCTGACCTCCCTGATGCGAAAAACATTGAACGAATGGTTCGCCAGCAAATGGGATTTGCCCCCCTGGTGAAGCTTGCCGACACAGGGACTGTAGAAAAGGACACCGCATCTGGACGGATAGTCCTTGAAAAAACCTATAGCATCCGCGAACTTGCCAAGTCAGAAAACCTGCAGGTCAAAAGCCCGAAAGAAATCAATGGTTTCCCTTTGATCACTCTGAAATGGCTTGATGCCGGAAACCCGCCGGGGTTGCAACTAATCACGGCCCCGCTTTCTCCCGATGAGCTGAACCAGCACCGGCCTTTCCTGGATGCCGCTTTTCAGGCTTTGGATAAAACGGTTTCGGCATTGTCTGGCCAGGTTAAAAACTGGGATTTAGTCCGAGCTTTTCACAGACAGCTTGCCAACACCGGGACGGTAAAAAAAGAGAGCAAACTGGGCCGGTTAATCTTTGAAAACGTAGCCTACGGAGTCCCCTACCTTGAGCCTGATGCTCTGCTCGAAAGCCCGACCATTATGATGAAATGGCTCACCGGAAAACAGCCGGGATTGCAACTCATAACAGTCCCGCTTTCCCCGAATGAGCTGGACGAGAAAAGGCTTAGGGTGGAACCAAATTTTTACGCGCTGGGTAAAGTGATCTCGGAACTGCCGCACCCGGCCACCCACTATGACTTAGCCACAAACTTTAATAATTATGCTGGTGACCTGTCAGATTTTATTGTTGTAAAACAGCCTTTTGACCAGACCACAATTTGGCAGACAGAAACGACCGGCGAGGCAGGCACCGGGATCACCCTGAAGTTTCCCTTTGAGGATCTGGGTAAGCCGTTGGTGGTGGCACTGTTTGCTGGCAGCCAAAGCCCCGGGGGTGAGCGGTTGATGGCCAGCTTCTGGGCCGCCAACCGTTTGGTAAAGGCTGTTACCCCGGCTTCAGGCCGCGATGGGGTAGCCACTGCCCAGTTAAGGTCGATGTTTACCCTGTTGTTGTTCCGACTGTCGGGGGACAACCCACAGGAGAGAGCCCTGTTTCCGGGGCTAAGGTTGGCAGACTGTATCCATACCTACCTTTCCGACACTGCCGTAACCAAACTCAGTCACTATATCAACCGCGATGGCCTGAAATCGGTGACTGATGAACTGAAAGCGATAATCGCTGACCTCCAACAGGTAACCGATGTTGCGGATGCGCAAGTGGATAAAAGGATTAAAGACCTGTTGGGGATAGCTCTGGATTACCGCCTTGCCAACGGAGCCGGGTTGTTGCCTGCGGTACTGTCGGATGCCTACTCGTTGCCCCTGGCCGATGACCAAAAATATCGGGAACTCTGGACTGGTATGGTGTCAGAGGGCGGCACACCGCAGCCTGTCTCCAGAAATGCTGATGGTCATTATCTTTTGAACCTGGTCCTGCCGGGTCAAAGCGGCAATGTGGAGCGCCTGTTTAGCCGCAAAGCAGCTGAGCCCGATAATCTTGCGGGCCATCTCAAGCTGGTGTTGAAACCGCAATGGCTGGGACGTGATCAGGAAGTTACCCGTGCGTTTATCAAGTTGGCGATGTCCAGGGTGGATAAAGCCGACTGGCCGTGGTTTTCAGAACACTTTTCCTCATTACCGGAATTGCAGCGTTTCAAGGTGGTGGAAGCGCTTGATCAATATCGCGTGCAGTATCCGGAGGCTGATAGCAAGCGGCTGGCCCTTGCCCTTACCGACCTCCAGCTCGCCGAAGTGAACAGCCAGATCAGTCAGGATGATCAGTCCGGGACACCCTCGGTGTTTCGCATCAGGAGTCTGGAATCGCTTAAAGACGGAAGCCATGGCTTGAAACTGGAGACCTACGGGGGAAGCCAGTTCGATCTGCAGGCAGGCTCTCTGGTGCCAGTGCTGACGGGTCAGGCCAAGGCACCACCGGTCAGGCCAGATCCACACCCGATGCTGCTGAGCGGGTCACACAGTAACCGGTTTCCCCCGTCGTTTCTTGATACGCGCCACAGCGAGAGACTGTACCGGCAATCCATGTTGGATGGTCAGCTGCTACCCAACAGTTACCGGAATGATGTCGAGCATTTTATTAAAATTTTCACTGACTTGAAGCCGGAAAGCCATCGCCAGCAACTCCAGAAGCAGGACTCACTTGACCTGAGTGCGGGTCGGCCTGTCCACTGGCGGTTAAACCCTCAGATTCTTTTGCGGGAGTCCCTGCTGCGGGTCCGGGATACGGCGGTCACGATTGAGCTTGGGATGAAGTACAACCTGTTACTGAAGCACAGGTTCCTGGACATAATGATCGGCCAGTTTTATGCCCTGGCTCTGGCCAAAAGTGTCGAGGCGGTGGATACCGCCCTGTTTCGGTCTGTCTGGTCAGAGGATGCTGAACAACTGGCGCGACTGGGCAACGCCGTTGGTTTTGACTCTGCCTACTACTGGGTTTCGACAACCGAGGCGCAGAATCGGGCCAGTCCTCTTTATAGCCTTCTGGCAGGCAACAACCGGGACACCCTTGCACATCATTTTGGCCCCATTGGGTCACCCGCCAGTCAGGAAGACTTTAAACAGGCGATGATATGGCTGTTCTCCAGGGAGCCTGAATTACTCTCATTGAGCCTGAACAAGGTTTCTGACTACATTCAGGCCCATCAGGATGACCCGGATATTGAAACCTTTGCCAAAGCCTTGCGCGAGTTTGACCAGAACCTCCCGGATGATGCCAGAACGCGGTTCAGGGGAGGGATTAGCCATCAACAAGTGGAATTACTGAAGAAGGTTCTGACCCGTCAGGTGCCTGATCAATGGGAACTGGTCAGCTATATAGGTGCACTTAAAAAAACACTCACCTCGCCAGCCCGGGTAACCGCTGCAACCGGGTTTGTAACATCGACGTACCAGCTGGTTGAGTCCGACAGCGGGGTGCAGGCTGGGCTGAAGGATCCGGATGCTTCAGACAAGGGACGTTGTCGGCGTGGGGTTGGCGGCTGTGGGACCCGGCTGTTACTGACGGGAGATTTGGCGGATCGCCCCTTTTTGAACATTGACAGTGCGGATATCAGTGACACCGGCAAACCTTATTACAAAGTTGAGTTCCTGACATACCAGGGGGAGTGGCAACGGGTGCTCAGTCGCTCAGGCACCGATATCACCGTCACCCCCCTGGGCGAAACTTCGGTTTATGACAGTATCCACGATACCGGCGGCTCCCGTTTTGAGCGTGTCATTCAGGCCGGGACGGAGACGGGTACGTTGGTAGCGGTCAAGCGTGCCAGCGGCCAGGTTTACCAGCTGATTTCGAAAGATGGCGGTCAATACCGCGCCGTCAGTCTGCAACCCGGCGACCGGCTGTTAGCGTTTTACGACAGCAGCGGGGAAACCCTGGTTCCGGTGCTGGAAAAAAACGACCATGGCCGAACGGTTTATGGCCTGAGGCTCGACAACGCAGCGTCAGATGCCAACCGGCTGTTTAAACTCAACCCGGTAGCATCGCTGGGGGATCAGCTGGCCGCTGCCCGCCGGGAAGATCACCTGCTGTTAGATGACAGTGCCGAGCTAAGAACCCTGGCGGGTACCGATGACCGGATAGCGGTGATCCTTCCTGGCGACTACCGCCCCGGCCAGCGACTGGCGAATCAGGCCCGGGGGCTCCTGTCCGAGCTGAGGGTCTTTATTGCCACCCCCGCCGGTCAGCGGCTGGTCAATGCCCTGGGATTCTCTGACCGTTTTAGCAGACCCATCAGTATGACTGAGCTGGACAGTCAGCTGTTGCCCGATATGGCGCCCCCCGCCCAGCTCAGGCTGGTGGTCAGGCTTGACAGTCAGGCTACTGCTGACCGGGTGATACCTTATCGTTCCAGGAGCATCGGGGACGTCAGTGGTCACCGGCTTGTGGTGCTGCAGGTTGACCCGGCGGTACTGGACGGGCAGCGCCACTCCACCAGTAATTACCTGGGGGCAGTGGCCTCTGTGCTGAAGGATTTATGTCGGGCAGCACTGGCCAGTACCGACCAGGCGGGCTCACCGGCCATCGCCATGACCTGGTTGCAGGGGAAAAAAATCACCGGGGACCGGACGCTGCTGCAACTGGAAAATCAACTTCGGAAGCAGTTCGGCCTGCTGCCTGTCCAGAGCACGGCTGCCGCCCGGGCTCCGGTTCAGGTAGTTACTGCAGCGGGCGGGATAACCACCGTGACAACAGGCCAGCGGGTCCGGATTGCCTATCAAGCCATGGCTGATCCTCTGTCCGGCTTTAGTCAGCTGGTGGGGGATCTGGAAACCCGTTTACTGTTCGAGCGGGTTCAGTATCGTTGCAACCAATGGGTTGACCGGTTATCCGGGGCTGACCGTTCGCAGGGCAACCTTCGCTCACTGTTGACACAGGTGGTCTGGAGTGAGCTGGTCAGCCGGGGCATGGTGACCGCGCAGCCCGGGCTGCTGGCTGACCCGGTGGATGTGGTGGTGTCCATGCTCAATGACACCGAGCTTAAGACTCTGGCCGATATCAATCATCTGGCCAGGCACCTTGGGGATGTGCTTACTGATGCCCTGAAAGACCGACAGGGCAGCGTCTTCACAGAGACAGAACGACAGGCGTTGTTGACCCGGTTCCGCCATGCCGAGGAGGCTCTGACGAAGGCACGGGCCCTGCGCAACGAATGGGGCGAACCCGGACAGCTCCCCCTTGGTGTGGATTCCCGCAGCAATGTGCCGGTCACCACTGGCAGCCGGAAAAACCTTGCCTTGATGACCCGCACCGAGCGGCAAAAGGTCACCCTGCTGGGTGACCGGCATCTTATTACCATTGAAAGCCAGAATGGCCCCCTGTCCGCTCCGGCAGGGGATGAACTGACCGGTTTGCTGGCGCTGTTAAGGCAGGAGTCTCCTGTTAGCCCGCAGGCTGCGGCTGCTTTGCGGACTCAGCTTCAGTGGCTCCCTGCGGCGGCTGACCCGGACTATTACCGGACTGCGATCGAGGGAATACTGTCACCTTTGTCCCAACAGCAGGCTGGCCAACTGGATAACACCCTTATTGGGTTGTTCGGGCAGCAAACCCCGTCCGGCGCTGAGCCGCTACTGGTGGAGTATTTTTTCCACAGGCGGCTTAAGAATCTGGAAACAACAGACCCCGCAGAGTTGCGGATGAATGCCCTGAAGGCGAATAAATGGCTTGATCTCCTGCAAAAAAATCAGCCAATACCGCCAGGAGCTGGCAGGAAGGCTCCGGTTTTCATCCCCGATATCGGGCTGGGCCGTCACCAGGCCGGGGTTCAGACCACCGATGGGCAAAAGATCTTCACGCTGGGTCGCCGCGATGACCTGGCTTTTTCCGGGCAGGGCCCTGGTTACTCCCTGATCCGCAGCGAAGGTGGCCGCAGGCAGGTCTTTAGCGTCGAGCTTCCCGATAACTGGCCAGACCGTCTTTTGTCGATCAGGCTGGTGGTCGATATGGAGCCTTATCGCGAGATGCAACGCGGGGGCAGTATTGGCAAACATCAGTTACAAAATGACATTCAATACATTGCCCGGGGGCTGGGGGAGTCCCGTTTATCGGAGCTTCTTCAGGCGTTTGTGAAGCCCGTCAGGGATGCAGGCATTCCCGATGGCAGCACTTATGAAGTGAGCATCAGCCCCAAACCTGTCTGGTCGTTTGTGGACAGCCGTGTCGAGGTGAGTGGAGAAAACAGCCGCCGTGCTCTGTTACTGCTGGGCACGAAGGACAGGAACCAGCCGTTTATTTTTCGGGAAACCCTGACCAGCCTGGTCGGTGCCGGTCTGTTAAAGGCCCTTGAGGGCGGTGGTGGGTCGCTGTCAGCATTGCGCCAGCAGGTGCGGGAGCTGTTCGGGATCAACAGCGAGACAGTGCCTGACGCTGAGTCGCGCCCCCTGGGACTGACCCGGCAATACGAACTCACTCTGGCTGCCACCCCTTCTGAAACAAGCCTCTATCGGCAACTGGTCGAAGGCTATCATAACCTGCTACTGGCTGAAGGTACGAAAGCTGATTACCTTAGGGCGCTGGAGTATTTAGAGATCCATAACATCGACAGGATTCTGGCAACAGCGGAACTCCTTGCAAAGGATGATGAAGGTAAGATCAGTGACAGCGATCTGTTCAACAGGGCCATCAACCAAAAACGCTCCCCGGTTGCCATAAAGTTAAGTCGGCCATTCGATCATTCAATCACCCAATACACCACCCTGCCCTCCGGCTCAGAGCAAGTCGACGTGGATTACCGGGCATTCTGGAGTGTCGGTTCCGGCATGGAATCTCTGCTCGACTCGAAACTGCTGGGGTTAAGTCGGGCGGCGGCGGAAAAGCTTCTGTCACAACGGAAAAAGGCCATTAACAAACACTTCGGGCTAAGGCCCGTTATCAGCGATTACCTGAAGTCGCTGGTGGTTCATTTTATCTACGGGAAGATGGAACAGGTACTGGGGAGCAACGGGCAGCCAACCAGCCAGATACACCTGGGGTTGACCGATGCGGTCACGGCCATACTGCCTGACAGCGATATCAATGCCATCAGAAATCTGACGTTGCTTCCGCGCAGAGGGGTGGTATCGGAGCCATCCATGGCCGCCTCATTGGCAAAAGCCTGTACTTATGTTGCCCGGGGGCTGGGCTGGGAGAGTTTTGACACTGGCCTGATGGCCAATATGAATGAGGATGTGCGCACCCTGTTCGAAGAGGCGGTAAGACTGCGAAAGAGCGTCAAAAAGCCCTTCCAGTTGCCTGTTAACCGGCAGCAGGACGCCCAAGGTAGAGAGCCACTGTTTGTGCAGAGTTTACCGGGACAGGATAAGACCATTAAAACCATCGCCAGCAGCCTTCGTCATGTGGTTATGGCAGACGGTGCCCGGCGTTATATAAAAATAACCCCGGCAGGCCCGGGCAATCCTTTCCCGCTTATGTCATCCCAGTCACAGGGAGCTCTGAAGAAGCTGTTACGCCAGCCTCTTGAGCCAGCTGAAAACGCTTCGGTCACAAAGGCTTATCTGTCACAGCTGGCGCGTCATTATAAGGCTTTTATTGAACTGGGGGACATTGATGTTAGCGACCAGGTCAAGGCGGTTATTGAAAATATGGACTCTGCTAACCGGCAGCGGTTTGCTGATGATTTCCTGAAATATGTCCGGCAGTCAGCCATCCCGGCAGGCCTGGCCGAAACCGTCGCCGGGAAGTTACTAGTGGCAGAGGTTAGCGCCTTGGGTTCCCTGCCTGAAAAGATTTCTTCCAGGTTTTACCAGCGGCTCAACGGGCTGCTGAACCTGGCCGGGAAAAAGGAATTTTCACTGACCTCTGGCAACCTGACGATTCGGGTGCTGACCGACCCCTCAATCACCGCCGATGCCTCCTACCTGATGCCTGGGCAACGGACTCTGGTGGTGGGCAACGGCGGTGATGCCAGTCCGCTGACCGCTGCCGCAGCAGTGGCTCTGCTGCAAGCCGCCCAGGCACAAAAACCGGAGGATCAGGCAAAAACATTCCTGGCCCTGCAACAGAAGCGGATCAGGCTGCCAAAGGACATAGACAGCCTGTCGCCAGAGTCACTGGTCAGTGAGTTCATTGTCAAGGAAGGCAAGCTGACGCTTTCCGGACTGGTGGACCGTCTGACCAGCTTTATCGGGCTGGCGAACAGGCTGAACCGCAAGGGCTCTTCCGAAGCCCGTCTTCTGGCCAGGGAGATTCACCAGAATATCGCCGACAGCGTTGTCGCACTCAGGGGCGGTATCGAGTTTGGCCAGCTGGCTGACATCGTTGATATGACCGACTCTGATTTCCGCAAGGCCCTGAAGAGACTGGACAAGGCGGGTTTGCCAGCCGGTCAGGCAACAAGGCTGCCCGCCCCAGACTGTGTGCTGTGCGACGGCTCCGGACCGGTCAAGACGGTGATGGCTCTGATGGACCGGGTCAGCGGGCACCTGGATGCTATTGAGTTCAGTGATCGCTTTAAAACTGTCAGGCAGGCTGCCGGAGACAAAGGGTTGCTGGCAGACGCCTTCCTGCTGATGCAACAGGAGCGTTTTGCCGCAGTGGCCACCGAGGACATTCTGGACAATCCGGAGTTCCGCAGGAAGCTGCTTGATCTATTCCGGAAAGCGCTGGCGGAACGGCAGGGACTGACGCCAGAGCAAATCATTGACCGGGTGGTCATTTTACTTAACGACTCGGGCTACAGTGCTGACGACACCCGCTATGTAAAAGATCAGCTGCTTGGCAACCCGGAATTCATGGAGCAGCTCAAGACCCACAAGAACAATCCCGGTAGTGCTGATCCCCAGAGTCCGGACGACACAGCGCCGGGAGGCAGGTCGAAGAAGTGGCTCAGGAAATTTAGCAAGGGTCTCGGGAAACTGGAGAGAAGTAAAACATACGGACGTACCAAAGCTGCTATCGGCGCAGGGCAATCCATAGCAGGCCTCGTCGGTGCTGTTCAGACCATTGGGAACCTGCAGAAATACGGCGACGCACTGTCTGATGAAGCCCGGGATCTGGCCTATGCCGGGGCCGGCCTGACGATCGGCAGTTCAGTTTATGGTCTGGCGATGACCAGCCACTGGCTGCTGAGTAAAAACAGCAAGCAAGTGGGCAAACAAGTGAGCAAAGGGGGAAGCCGTGCAGCGGGCTCTTCTGTCGAGGCTTTAGAAAACACCACCAAGGTTGCAAAAACCTCAAGGTTTGCGACCAGACTGGCGCCGGTAGCTGGCAATGTGCTTTCCATTACTACTGCCGCTACGTCCATAGCCGCTAATAAAATGGCCAGAGATGAGGCAAAAGCAGCTGGCAACGATGAACAGGTCACTTATTACGAAGTAATGATCGCCCTGGATGCGATTTCGATTGCCCTTGATGTTGTGGGCGCCGTTATGGACGTTTTATGTGGCAAGTGCGGAATTATTATCGACCTGATCGGCTACCTGCTCACTATCATACAGACCGCTATCGCGGCATCTATGCCGCCAAACAATGCCCGGCAGGAGTTCGATGCAGTGTTGAAAAGTGATGGCTTCGCTGAACACATTAACAACATGGCGGAGGACTTTGAAGAAAAAGGATTTTCAAGGTTTGAGTACCATGCCGATGCCGAGGCGTTCCTTCACCAGAGGATGTATGAGGATGACCTGGAGGAATTATGGGTATCCCGAACGAGATCACTGTCTGGTACCGAAAAAGGCCTTTCCTTTATCGACAGGATCAACCGGCGCCTCACAAAGGTGGGGACGAACCTGGAAGACTACATGCTTGGCAAGAAAGGCTACAAGATATTTTATGGTTTGGGTGGCAATGACACCCTGATCATCGACGAGGGGGAGCTGTACGGCGGATCAGACCATGACCGGTTGAAGCTTGAGAAAGGCATAGCGAAAGGGGGCAGCGGCAACGATATTATCCAGATCAGCCAGTCAGGGGAGGCTCATGGGGGCAGTGGTAACGATTTGCTCCATCTGCCCTATAGCGGTGGTGTTGGCTACGGCGGTCCGGGTAGAGACACCATTATTAACGGCAGGGTTCAGTACGGTGGCCCCGGTGATGATCATCTTATAGACGACCTTGGTTATATAAGGCAGTTTGGTGGTAAAGGAAATGACCGGCTTGAACCGGGTTTGGGCAAGGGGATTCTTTATGGAGGACCTGGCAATGATACCCTGATCTTGCCACGCAACGAGATCAATATTCCTTATTTTAGCTACTCTGGAGCCTTCTATGAACACAAGAGAAAGAATTACGATCGTCTTAATTGGACGAAATCTGACACATTATTTGAGGTTAACCTGGAAACCTGGCGCTGGGATAACCTTTTTCCCGAATATCTTAAAGACCATAGAATTGATCGCGATGCGCCGGATGGCGATGAAGGATGGAGTTCATCATACCTTTTAAGGCGCTTTGGCATGCGTGGGTCGCCATCAGGTTTTTATAGGAATCCAGTCAGACCAAGGCTCGACAAAAATGTGCGCCCATACAGAATGTACATTGCCACCCTGTCACAGATAAGAGCTGATTACGGACGTGCTGGGCGTGATAAAAAATTAATGCCCGAATATTATCTGATGGGGTATGACGCAAAGCATACGAAAGTAGAACGGATTTCTGATCATTACGGCCCTCAGGAATACTTTTACGTTGGGGAAGTCAGGTTCAGGGACGCCGAGCATGGTGATGGATCTTCAATAAAGGGCCATATGTATATTTCGAGACAGGGCGCTTACCTGTTGGATTCCAGCAGGCTTCTGTATTATTTCAGCAGGACTGGACTGAGAGAGCGCAGCGAAAGGCCCAGGCCCGATCAGGCCACTGTATTTTACGCAACGGTCATACAGCTACTGGATACCGGAGGGTCGATTGCCAATGTCGAAAATGTAGTAGGGTCGACGATGGGTGTGAATGTGATCGGGACTGCCCAGCCCAACAATATTTACTTATGGGGCAGTGGCAATGAGGTTCATACCGGAGACGGGAATGATTTTGTCGATGCCAGCAATGGCAACGGGATTAACTGGATAGCCCTGGGTTCGGGCGATGACCAGGCGTTGTTGGGGGATGGTGAGAACGGGGTCGATGGCGGTCCTGGCACGGACACCGTTTCTTACCTTGGCCGGAAAAAGGGTCTTAAGCTGGACCTTACCAGCGAGTATCGGTCCGGGTCACAGGAAGAATATCTGAAACAGGTGGAGATCATTCAGGGTTCCCCGGGCAATGACAGCCTCTGGGGAGACCACGGTAATAATGTTTTCATTGTCACCAATGGCACCAATACCGTCGATGTCCGGGGCGGCAATGACACGGTGGTTGCCATTGGCGGAAGCACTGCTATCCGGTTGCGCAGCGGTTTTAATACAGTGGTACTGGGTGAGGGCAAGGGTGAGGGTGAGAGTAGCCACGAGGTTTTCACGGGTACTCACGCGGACACCATTCTGTTGCGCCCCGGCAGCCATCTTGGTAACCACCGAATTCACGTCCATAAACGGCAGGAGCCTTCGACAGGAAAATGGCCACTGTTGGTTATCCAATGGGGATATTTTGGTGAAGTGTGCGGTGACGTTTTCTTCAAGTTAGCCAGCTTGACGATCAATACCTTTGACGAGAGCCTGAATCTGGTTTTTGACGATTTTGAACCCCATAAGAAGACAACCCTTGACTTTCACACTCCTGGTTTATCCAGTTTCGATACGCCATATGCCAATAGAAGTTTTTACTGGGAGGACGTGGCGGGCGAAAACTCTACCCTGTCAATGACCGAAGCCCTGACCAACCTGAGGAACACCACCCTCTCGACTTATCTTAATGCAGGCACAGAGCCTTGCCGGATCATAAAGAGAACAGACGACTATAGCTTTTCCACAGAGGAGATGTTGGCATTCTTGAATCGTTATCCTGAAAAACCCTTAAGTGAATTCCCCCGGGATCAATGGCGTAAAAAGACTGAGCTGAAGAGCCTTGCCAAAGAGGGAAAGACCCTGGGCGCTGGCCTGCACCGGATTGGCAGTCAGGGAAGTAGTCATACCAATCTGGTGATTGAGTTTGGTTTCGTCTCTGACCGTTGCTATCCACGTAGAGGTATTCTGCGCAAACTGACCTTGCAGCTTGGCCAGCAGCAGGTGCTTTTTGAAGGTGAAATCCCCCCCATTAAGAAGCACGGTGTTGTCTTTTTAAGACCATGGCACTCACTGGATTTAAAATTGGTTAAAACCGATGCGGACGGTGGCAGAAAACAACAAGGCCCCAAGGCATTATTTGCCATACCAACAAGTGTCATTAGACAAAAAATCAATAGACAAAATACGGCGAAATGGGCCAGCTCGAAACCATGGATCAAACTGTTCCACGGTCAGCTAATGGCGAAGACCCTGACCATGCTGGAGCTGGATTATAGATTTAATACTTATTTTCGTGACCAATGCAGCGCCTCTCCCTCATACCACAGTTCTGTGATTTTGCCGACGGTTCACCTTGACTTGTCTTCAGACTCTTACTCTGGCATCCCCATCATTTTCGGCGGCCCGGGTAATGATCAGCTGACGGGCAACCCGTCTACGGATAACGTATTAATTGGCATGGGAGGTCATGATCGTTTAAAGGATATGGGAGGCAATAACCAGTTTATTGTCGGCATGGGCAATACCAACGTTACTGCTGGCGGGGAAGGGTATAATCAGTTAATACACGACCAAAGTCGTTATGTTGTTTATGATACCCGGCTTCTGAACAAACACTCCAGGAGTCTTGGCGTCAAGGTCATCAGTTCAACCTATCAACTGGATGGGATAACCGTCAATGTGACGGAAGGGACCGTTCAGACCCGATGGCAGAATACGAATGGAACAGGCAGCTGGCGTTATCATCAGACGGTATTCAGTGGGATCAACCAGATTGCCGGGACTCCGGGTGATGATAGCTATTTTGGCAGCAATGGTACGGATATTTTCAACACCGGGGGTGGCCTGGACACAATAAGAATGGGGGACGGAGACGACCGGGTCATCATTGACGCCCCCTGGCAGAAGGGTACCTTGCTGGACGGCGGTAGCGGTGCCAATACACTGGTCTTTGATTTGCCTGTTCGTCGTGATGTGACTGTCGACCTGAAGGATGGTTTAACGGTCGAAAACTTTATCCTGGAAGACACCGGGAAGGGCAACATAAGATTTTCCGGCGATGATAAAGATAACGTTTATGTATCCAGAGGTTCCCTGCGCAGTTTTAATGGCCGGGGGGGAAATGACTACCTTTTTCTTCTGAAGCTGCCGCCCTATATCCATTTTAACGGTGGTCCGGGCAGGGACACACTGGACTTAAGCCAGGCAGCCCTTACCCCGGAATTTGTCCGGCTCGAACTGTCTGTGCAAACAAAACCAGTGAGTCTCTCCTGTGTAACCGATTCGCAACCCTGCTCTGCGGAAACAAACATCGAAAGTCGTCTGTTCCTTACGTTGAGGCTACCCGGATCTCAGGTCACCTATCAAACATGGGATTCTACTGTCAGAAATTTTGAGATTTTCAAGGGCCCGCGCAGCGACGATATTTTCGAAATCCCGGCCCTCACCGGCCTCGTTGTCGATGGAAACGCTGGTGATGACACTTTCAATATTTTCTCTACCCACATCAAGGGCAACAGTTCAATCACCACCACCATAGGGGGAACCGGATACAACCGGCATTATGGCAGCCCGAAAGCTGACCGGATGGTGGCAAACCTGGGGCCTGACCTGCTTTCCGGCGACCTGGGCCCGGATATTTACGTTATTTACCCACAGGCCAATGGTACCCGAATCATAGACCGGGACAACGGGAATACCCTGGTATTGCACGGGGTACAACCTGAAAATCTTGACTGGAAACTGACCGGAAATTATAGCCGTCTGGAAGTGAACAACGATGGACAAATATTTTTCAGCATCGATTTACGGCACGTTCCCCATTGTGCGCGCGAGGATGGCAGCCTGGCCACCGGGCACTTTATCAACAACCTGGAATGGCATTTCTGGCGCCTGACAACGATTGATCCGGCCAACAACGGAAGCAGGCTGCTTAGCGGCAAAAACCTTCGGGACTACTATCACTCCAGGCTGACAGTTGATAAACGGCTGGACAACACTTATCAGCTTGACAATGTTACGGCACCGGTACATGGCGGGCCAGGTGATGACGAGTTCTTCGTCTCGGGTGCTGTCAAGCCGGAGGCCGGACTGTTCGGCGATTCGGGAAATGATATTTTCCATCTCAAAAGCAGGGGTGTCAGTGTTCACCCCGGTTCCGGCAATAATCTTGTCAGTCTGGAGCTGGAGAATGCAGAAGAAAATGGTGTAGTAAAGCTATTCTTTGCTCCCTCTTCGTTTAACCGTGTTCGAATGACTGGCGTCAGCCTTGCGGATTTGCAGGCAGCAAGCTGGCGTTCGCTGGATCAACGCAATGCCACTGACAGCGGTGACCGGGCTGCTTGTCCAGCCGGTTTGTCACACCTGATGCCGCCTCCGGTCACCGGTGGCCGCTTTATGCTGGCGGCCTGGATCCGTAGACAAACAGGGGTCGACAAACTGATTCATTTTGCCGGGGCTGACGGCTCTGATGCCATCAGCCTGAGCCTGAAATCCGGGAGACTGGAGATCAGGCTAACGGATGGTTTCAGGGTCTTTCGTAGCAGAGTCAGGCAATTTTTTACCTCCTCCCGTCAGCACCTGGCCATGACAATAAATGACAGTGGTTTTCTAACCCTCTATCGGGATGGCCAGATGGTTTTGGCCAGGCAAGCCCTCAAGCCAGCCAGGAAAGTTCGGAAGCTGAACTGTTATGCCGCTGATAAACTCATCATCAACCAACGTCTGCCGTCGTCTGAAGGCATAAAAATGATGGTGTCTGGTGTCGACCCGCTGGTGAGAATAGGCACTCGGCAGGATCCTGACCGTATCTTCGCCAATGGCTGGCCAGACAGCCTGGAACTGGATGACGGCATTCTGGATAACAAGGAAATGATCGGTCAACGACTCGAGTCGGGTTATTCACTTTCAGAGCAAACCATCCCCGGACATCAGTATTTAATCGATGAAAAAAGCGCTACTTACCGT
The DNA here is from genome assembly GCF_049275935.1 of Endozoicomonas sp. ALC020. Lineage (NCBI taxonomy): Bacteria > Pseudomonadati > Pseudomonadota > Gammaproteobacteria > Oceanospirillales > Endozoicomonadaceae > Endozoicomonas > Endozoicomonas sp. ALC020. The sequence goes on along the minus strand of NZ_CP184830.1, from coordinate 4,680,431 downwards.
TTCTCTGGCGATGACACGGATAACAGCCAATGGCTTCTGGCAAACGCCACGGGCACGGCTGACCAGCTCGAAATTAATACCCATGACTGCCGGACATTGGACTATAAAAAGTCGGGCGGGGATCTTATCCTGACTATCTTGCCGAATGATAGCCTGCTGAAAAACAGTGAAACTAGCACAAAGCCGATCAATGCCACCCGAAGCCTTCGGGTGCAAAATTTTTTCAGCGAGGAAGCCGAGACCATTGAGCGCCTGATCGTCAATAACAGGGTGCTCAGCAGGAACGAGGTGCTTGCGAAAGTAGACACCCCACAGTCACGTGGCAGGCGCTCGCTGAGTGACAGCAGCGCAGAAGGTGCATTGGCCGCTGAGAGTGCAGGCAACGGAACCCTGACCTTTCTGAACAGGATCATTCGCAGTGGGCAACGGTTGTTGAATTACCTGAGCAGTCTGGCCGGAGGTGAGAAAGACGACGTTAATGCGGGTGAAGCCCTGAGTGAGCGCCCCCTGGTGGCGAGCCTGAATGACACAGAACTGAACCAAAACTACCAGCGCCTGGTTCAGGAACTCAACGCCCAGTCAGGCAATCGCAGTGGTGAGAACCCGTCGTTTATCCCATCGACAAGCCAGAGAATGGTACAGAATCTGACGACTCCGCAACCTTTAACTAGGATAGGGATGGGCTGAACAACCTGTTAGTTACGGAGAGGTTCCCGTATGCCTGCCAATCCGACTGATAATAATCCTCGCAATCCTGTTCCTAAAAGACAGTGGCTGAATACCAGCGATGGCTGGTTTTACTTCGCCATGGTTAATACCGGTACTTTTACCATCAGACTGTCAACGGATCAGGCCAGCCCGGGATCGGCCTTTGCCACGCCAGCGCACATTAGTACTGTTAGGACAGCTATTGACAGAGCCTTCTGGCTAATTGAGCAGTCAGGTTTTTTTCCCCACTATATACATCGGAATATCAGTATTATCCTGTCTGATTCTGACTTGCCGGGTCAGAATATCTATTATGACGACGATGGAGTTACATTTTTAATCGGACAATCAATCGGATCTGACCGGCTCGTCGCCACCTTGCTAAAGAATATGGCAATGGTCGTTTATGAGGCCTGTGACCCCAATAACTTCTGGTCAGAATTTCAGGTGCGCCAATATGGTTCTACAGCCACTCGAACACAGCTCGACTTTATCTCTGAAACCCTGGCCGCCAAGTGGTTGCATCAGAAAGTATCACCGGTTTCACTCTATTGGCTGGAGTCCTTGCTTCCTGATCTGTTCAATGCCCCACAGAACCTTGAGAAGCCGCCAACCCCTCTGAGTGCCGAATTGCAAGCCAGGCACTGGCATTCTAAAAACGACCTTGGTCAAACACTTGCCTGGCTCAAAAGCGAGGAGATCCCTTCATCAGGCAATGTTACCAGACCCGTGCCTGACAGTTATTCTACTTTCACGCCCGTCGCGCCGCTTTTGCGCATCGACGAGACAATAGCCTGTCCTGCCTTTGGCAAAGGTTATCGCACCCAGGTTAACGGAACGGAAATAGCGGTCAGGGTATATCCCCAGGGCGACGGTGCTCCGCCGCTGGAGCTGGTGGACATCACCCTTGATGCCCAAGACTACCGTTCCCTCGGTTACAAAGACCCGGCACAAACACTCCAGCGACTGGTTTTTGACCTTGAGAAACTGGCAGGACTGTTTCTATACGGTGGTTTTAACCGGCAGTTGCTGACCTTTCTTCACGGACTTCAGATTGCCAGTGATCCGGGTGGCACGGATAACAAAGTCCCTCTTATCAAGGCAGAGTCCGACCGATTATTTATTGACAGTGACGCAACCTTCACAAACGACAGTCGGCCACTGATTCGTCTGGGAGCCGCCGATCTTTCCCGGCACTCTGACGAAGCTCTTGGGCACGGACTGTCGGCCCTGCTGATACCAACATGGAGAGAAACCCTGACCGACAATGCCCTGGCTGTGGCCGGTATTGAACAGCTGTGGGGGATCACTGGCAGCAGGCTGGAAGCACTAAAACCACATTATGGGCTTGATGAACGTTACCAGGCCCGGCAATGGCCACAAGAGTCCGGTGATCTCTACCGGCAACTGGTGTCAGGCCAACGCCATGATCTCAGGAAACGGGGTGGCACAGCGGAAGACTTTGTTGATGCCGTCCGGGAACTTTACCAGGCTGACGGGCTGGCGCCAGCACTTGCCAGCGTTATGGAAGACTGGCAGGCGTTGGAGACTAATCGCACAGCCGGAGAAATGGCGGATTTGCTCACTGCCATCGAAACCGTTTACAACGAACAACCGTTGCGCAGTGAACAATGGTTTTTCCGCAGGGCGCTTGATGGCAGTCTGGACTGGCTGACTGCCAGAGACCCCGACAGCCCAGTTTTGGCAAACCTTCAGCGACTGAAAAAAAATGATGAGGCACAACAAAGTGAATACGATGGCCTGTTGGAGCCGGAGCAGGCGCCGCTCTTAAACAATACCACCAGCAGCGTTCGGGGCAGATTCCTTACCCTCAAGGCTCTGGGTGACTGGATTGGGGTTTACCTGACACCGGACTATCTGGCCAGTTCCGGTAATCAGACCCTCGCCAGTGACCTGCGGCAACTGGTGGATGCCAGCGACCTGTTCAGACACCGGTTGAACAATACCGAAGGGTTACGGATGCTGTCGGGCAACGTAACAACCCCGATAAGACCTGACACCCTTGGCGATATACACGACCAAGGTTTACTGAAAATACCCCCCGATGAGCGCAACAGGACGATCCCCGGAGAGTATGTCAGTTTAATTATCCCCGGTCGCAATGGTGCATTCCCCGACAGTCAGTCCGGCCCGCTGACCTACCTGCCAATCGAGCATGGTAGGAAAAATGACACGGCTTATGATCTTGTACCGGTTAACCAGACAGTTAATAACGGCACCTTCACGCTGATCCCTTTTGATCCGGATGAAGGGGATTTGCCCTATGGTTCCGGGTGGCTTGCAGGCCATCTTTCGTTCTTTTACCAGCTGGGAGAGGCATTGCAGCTGGCGCTCGGGCTGGCGCCAGAAGCAGATACCAATGCGGCCAAAAACCGGATTCGTACTGAACTGGGTTTGCCACGGCAGGACAACCCCGGACAGGACGAACTGTCGTTACCGGTAGTAAACCCCCGTCAGGTGATGATCAAAGAAACCCTGCCCGTACAGGTAAGGTTTAATCAAACGACAGCGACAGACAGTAAAAAATCCATAACTCTGGCAGTGACCGGATACGGGTCTCTGGGGCGTCATCTGCAACTGACAGCAGAGCCTGACGGGAAGGGTACCTATCGTCTGCAACTGGCTGCCATTGGCACAATAACTGCGCTTGACGACTCACCGCCTCTCCCCCTGTGGCGCTATAACGCAGTGACCAGACCAGTGGCAAAGCGCAGAGTTCGCCGTTCCGATACCGATCCTGATTCTGCTGAAGTTCAGGACCTGAAATTAATTGACAAACTGATTCCTGATTCCGATGCGTTCCTGGAAAAATTCGCACCGTTATTAGACTATCAGCGCGCCGCAAACGACCACTTGAACGCACGTGTTGAAGACCTGCTAGAAGCTTTTGTCAAGCTTGATGGCTCTCGCCATGAGCAGACTCCATCTACCTTCGCTTTGGTATTAGGGGTCTACGACCAACTCATTGAGCTGACCGAGAACCACCCGCTGGAAACCGGTGAAACATTTGCGAAACTGGCTACAGACATCCAGAGCTGGATTGAATCCAGCATGGTGCCAGTCCCTGAAAAGCTGCATTTTGTCAGCATTAGCCCAACAGCCGGGGAGCTAAACCGGGTCTGGTTATGGATTGCAGCCAATTCAAAGTCCGATTTACAAATAACCCTCTGGTACGACCCGGACGCAATGCTCACTACTCTGCTTACCAATGCCCTCAAAAAAGCAGTGATCAGTCAATTAACCAGTCAATCCGGTTCCAGTGATCCGTCTAATTTTGACTCGGATTTAATGGAAGGATTCATGAAGCTGCAAGATCAGGCCTGGAAATTCATAGAGTCAGACATGAAACAGGGACGGGGATTTGATCTGGCAGTGAAGAATTTTCTGGTACGCCACCTCAACCATAAATCATCGGATATTGATGAGCATAAAAACCAAATGGTGAAAGCCTACCAGCTATTTAAACAGAAGGTAGAGTCTTCTTATCCCGGCGCGAAGTTTTCCCGCGAGGATATTAAAACGGTCTGGACCGATGCTTACGGGGAAGACGGTGAGAAGGCCAGAAGTTACTATTTAAGAGAGCTGGGGTTGCGTGGTAATAAGCCAGCGGCCACTGCACTGGTGAAAAGCAGGGTGCTTGGCACTCTCGGTGGTGTTTATTCTGATACGTTCCTTTCGCCGTTCATTAATAAGGATCTTTTCAAGGGTATTGATTACTCCGGCGTCAGCATGACAGATTGGAGCTGGGTAAAGAGGGTACAGGTACAGCTTGTCATCCAACAGTTCAGCAAAGAATTCCTTCCTGGTGACCAGGACCCTGCCATTGCCCAGAAGGTTGCAGACGATCTCGCCTGGTTCGGTAAAAAATACCCCCGGTTAAAGAATGACCTCGAGCAGCGTTTGGCGAGTTCTGATCCCTCGCAACTGTTTGAACCTCTGGGAGAAGTTAAAATCATTCCCGGTACGATCGACCTGTCACTAAAAAACGCACAAAGTCGTTTTTTTTCAGTATCACAGGGCGACCCGACCATGAAGGAGGTCGAAAACCGCCTTTTATTAAATTACCAGACGATTGACCAATATAAATTGTCCAGCGTAACAGCTTGGAAATCTATCCAGGATACAAAAACGTTTTTCACCAAAAAAGAAAAGGGTCAACCGAAATTGGCTTATTATCGATTCGGGGGGGTGTGGGAATTTTCGGAAGGCTACCCATTACTTAACGGCGATGACGCGCTGACAGAAAGCAATAGTGCAGTAGGTTGGACAGAAAGCGATAAAGCTTTGCTTGATTCTCTGCTATTGCTTTCCGGGGAACGCTATACCATTTCCAGCGAAACAGAAGCTTTCTGGTACCACGAAAACGAGATCGCAAACTATATTAAGACGGATCCCCAGAGCACAAGCCAATACAGCCAACAACTGATTATCCAGATGGAACCTGCTGATAATAACCCGATTAGCAGGGCGAGCCGTTACCTGTATCGCAAATATAAAAATCACCAGAAAACTTATAACTCAATCCGTTTGCTGGTCATTGATAATGATGATTGGTCAGATGGAGAGACAGGTGCAAGAGTCAACAAGGCCGATATTAGCAGATTTCTCGACGGTAACAGTCGAATTCATGTAGTTGGACTTGGTAAGTCCGAGAACGGGAAATTTACCCTGAGCGGTCAAACCGCGTCAGAACTCTCAAAAAAAATCAATGAACTGACCGGTGGTACCCCGGTTAAAACCATTAACCTGATTGGCTCAGGCATTGACGACAACGGGCTTGTCAGCCAATGCCTGAAAGAAACCCTGCAAGCAACAAAAACCTCAGCAGTGACTGCCCGTGATGGTCTTTTGATCGTCGATATCTGGGGGCGTCTGTGGGTTGGCCTGCTCTCTGACTCGGGTCTGGTGACCTGGTCACTGGCCGACAGCTCTGACAAGCTGAAAGCGCTTCGCATGAGTAACGGTGAAATCACCGTCAAGCGCTTGTCGGCAAAAGAAACATTGGCTGAAGGTGCCATCAGAATACGTCAGCTGCCCTCTGTTTTGTCAGAGCACAGCGGGTTGCTGGGGCCCGCTAATCCCGATGATCTGGTGCCGACCCCGGCAATGTTCGAGCACAACCTGAAGCCGCATCTGCAGGGTGTTTTCGAGCCGAATGATTTAGCAGCGCTGGAGGAGAAAATTACCCAATTTGACCAACTTCGTCAGGAAGGAGCGGCTCTTGAAAAATACATGCTTGTCTATCGGATGCAGAAAAAACTGCCCAGAATTCTTCCTGGTGGCGCTGTGACCTCCCACCTGGCCGCGACAATAAACCAGTACCTGCTGGATGCTTTGGTGGAGGTCCCTGAAAAGCTTAACTTTATCTGGATTGGTCGTCTCAACGAAGGTGTTAAAGCTCATCTCAAGGTCTGGGCCAAGATGGTTTCCTCCTGGCCAATAACGCTCTGGTACGACCCGCAAGCGCTTCTGGCACCCGTGCTTGCCCGGGAAATACGTAACGCTGTTGCCGCTGAGAAAATACCCGCAACATTCCTGGCAGAAGAAAGGAGTAAACATGATTTTTTGGCACGTATTTTTCAGCTACAAGATTTGGCCTACAGCACTATAAAAAATGGCATTGCCCAGGGCAAAACCTTCGACGACATGGCAAAGGTTTTTTTAGTCAACCACTTGGGTATGGATCGAGCAGAATTAGCACAAATACAAAGGCAAAGCCTGAAGGAATTCACGGATTTTGCCAACGAACTGACCAGGCTTCGGGGCAACCCCGGATCCGGGGGATTCACACTGGCCGATATCAACCAGCTCTGGCAGGCAGGCAGTGACGCAAGCATAAAAAAGTGGTACGAGAAAGAGCTTATGCTGAGAGGGCTTTTAGCAGCAGCATCGGATCTGATACGAGTGGATCTGCTTATTAAAGATAAGAGTGAGGGAGGTGTCTATTTGGATGTCGACTCACTACCTCATTATAATCAACGCTTGTTTAAATATATTAACCCTCCGGAAAATATTTTAATTGAAGGCCAACTGAATAATTTAATTAATCATCTGATTATGGAGTATTTAAGTGAGCCAGGGCCGGAACAACTTTTCCCTAAAAGAAATCCTGATCCGGAAATACAGGAGAAATATAATCAATTAAAGGAAAAATACCCTGATTTTACCCAGGCTGTTAGAGAGGTCATAGCCAATCACAAAGAAGAGCCTCTTTTCGTTTTTCCAGAATCCATCAGGGCTATTCCTGGTTCAGCAGAAATAACCTTGGTTTTTTCAAAAATGGTTCAGCCCAGAAATAGTTTAATTATTGCGCCACGAGACAGCCAGATTCTCAAGGCGGTTAAGCAAGAAATGATAAAGCGGCAACAGTTGATTGAACGTTTAGATATAGACAATCCATCAAAACTTTATAGTTACGATCTCGCTGAAGTCAAGGCAGCCGTTATCAATGAATTGGGAATCGATCGAGTAGCCGCCGGTTTTTTTATTTCATATCGGACTGATGGAATAATGTATGGATCCGGCTCGATCTTGCAGCTATCAGGGCCAAGTGTGTTTCGTGATGTCATGAAGCAATATTTCAATGCTTATCTTTCAGGAGAGGATCTTCTTGATTACGAAAAAAAATCCTATTTCACGCAAATTAATCCATTGGCAAAGATTGATTTAGTGAGTTTGGAAACTGATGAACAGGCCAGTAGCTGGGTCACCACTGTTGATAAAACCGTGCGTTATGCCCTGAACGATGAGCAAGACAGCCATTATGGCAACCAGATTATTCTCCAGCTGGGTAACAGCGACAATGAAGTCAAAGCCAGCGTTTACCTGAGGAAAAAATACCAGCCCTATTTTAGCTGGCATATACGACTGGAGCCTGATGGTACCTTGATTAATCCAGTGACAGGCCGTGACATTGAGCTCAGGATATTGCGAGCCGGTTTTATTAAAGACGACACACGTATTATTGTTGTGGGTCATGGTAGTGAGGGTAACAAGGCTGGCTTGGGCCTGTTTCGCAAAAAGGCCGATTCCAGAGAGTTTCTCCTGGGCGGGAAGACGGTTAGCCAATTGGCCGAGGTGCTCAAGCGCATAACTGGCGGGCAATTTGTCAGCACCGTCAGTTTGGTGGGTTGTGGCGCTGCTGCCAGCGGGGAGCACTACCCTGTGGAAAAGTTCGCCAGGAAACTGTTTGGTAAAATCAGGACAAAACGAATCACTGTCCGTAATGCCCTGGTGGCGGTGGATATGCTCGGGCGCAAATGGACCGGCATTCTCCCTGCCGATGGCAATGTGCTGTGGTCACAATCAGACCCTCGCGTCAAGCTGGTGCTTGAAGAAGACGAACGGGGACAGTTAATGCCCCGCCAGCTCCCGGTTGCAGAAGGGCTGGTGAAAAAACTCCGGAATTTACCCGCTTTGCCCCTCGGCAGGAATTATGCCTATCTGGGCAAGAATGCCCCTCATTTCGATCAGGCCAGACGCTTACTGCTTGATACGATTATCGACAACAATCACCAAAACAATGGCAGGCAGAAACTCTCCGACCTGGTTGACCATTACAACCTTCGGCTGCAACAAGTCACCCGTGATAACTTTTCCCCTTACCGGTTGATGCCGTTGCCGACTGTCGACGCTGAACTGCCTTTTGTGCAGACAGGGGCACCAAGAAAGCTGCACCTCAGCGCCTTTGTTCGTGCAGACTCAATCGGTGACCCGTTTTCGGGTATTGGCTTGCTGGCCTATGGTAATCCTTTTGCGCAGGAGAACTTTTTCCAGACCCAGCAGGCGGGATATCAGCTGGCCCGGCAAGTCGCAAGCCCGCCATCTGACGCCATGGCAACACTGTTTACCCGCCTGCTGCTTGGGTCTTTACAGGACATTATTGCACCCGGTGGCCACGACATAGATCCGTTCCGGGTTTCTAGTCCTGATCTACTGGTTTCGGTATTGGGAAAAGATGACCTGCTTGCCCTGAATGCCCAAAAGCTACGAAATGACTTTTCTGAATTGGCCCAGCAGTACGTCAAGACTCTGAGAAGGTTATTGGGTGACTTTCTGGCCGACAAACGGGCGGAACAAAAAGCACCGAGACTGAACGCCTGGAAAAGGCATGAACAAAGAAAGTCGTTTCAAAATACCCTTTCGCGTGAGGTTAAAAAAAGGCTGAAGCACCAACCGGATGGTAAGGTCAGTTTCACGGATCCTGTGCCTCTGCCTGACAGAGAGTCTTTTGCTGGCGACAAACCTGGCAAATACCTGCCTGTTGTCGCCAACCCTGCGGGCGAAACTTATGTTCTGGTGAGCGTGCCAGAGTTTAACGGCGGGATTTTTCCGGACAATCTGCGCAATATCCTGTTTATGCTCCAGTCCTCAGGTCCGCTGGAGAAGCGTAATGCCCAAACGCTGATCAAGACCATTGAGTCAGCCTATTCCCATCGCTCATCCTCCCTGCCAGAACAGCGGCTCGATGAAAAAATAGCCCGACTGCCGCTGGCTGATGTGGTCACACTGGCCAATGAAGTTGATCACTTCGACACCGGGCACCGGGCAGTCCAGAGCCTGATGCAAAAACTCTTGTCGCGTCTGGTGGCCAGCGTAGTCACCACGCTGGAAAACGGTGACAAGCCCAATCGCCAGCAGAAGCTGCTGATCGCGGAGTTGTCCAGCCGACTTCCCGACGACAACAGCGGCTTCAGGGTTCCGCTTCCGGAAAACCCTGAACACCGGGCTTATCTGGACTTTTCTCTGCCCTACGACGAAGATCGCTATTCTTCCTCACAGACCGTTCTGGGGGCTCGTTCGCCCTTTTCTATCTCTGCCATTGATCATAATGCTTATCACTCCCAGCTGCGTGAGCTGGCGCAATGGGATGAACCACCAAAAGGACTGGAGGATGTGATTGGCTATTTCAATAAACCGAATAAATTCATCGATAGCCTTCTGCTCTGGCGCAAATGGCAGAAAGATAATGGTTTGGAGACGATCAGTCCGCTCGTTGATATCCGGCTGGAATCAGACCGCCTGACCTGGGACAGTCGGGTGATTATCCGGCAGTGGGAAAAAAATGAGCCTGTTATGATTCGGGTCGGACTTGCTGATGTACGGCCAGGTTTGTCTAACACCCGCCTTGCCCGGGTGATGACTCAATCCTACGGACTGGCTCTGCTCCTGCAACTGCAAGCAAAGCAGGTACCCCTCTCTGTTATCGTCAGGGCTATGGAAATATGGGAAACGGATTACCCTCTTTTTCTTGTTGGCCATTACGGTTATGACAATGGTCTGAAACTGCGGCGACTGCCCAATGACAGTGATCCGGTTTATCAGGTGCTGGTCACTCACAGTAAAGATCATGATCTTAAGTTTGCCCGGGGCACTGTGGATGATTTCCATTTGGCATTGGAGGGATTGTTCAGGGAAGAGCGTCTTGCCCATTCGGTCAGAACCGTTATTAATCACCTCGAAAAAAACCCGGAGACCTCTGTCGATACTTTTGTGCAGGGTCTGGTTGATATACACACAGATTATTGGAAAAAGATGCAGGTTTCGCGCCTGCGTTCTGCACTGGAGTTGCAGAACGCGGACTACCGGATGTTGGAAAAACGAATAACCAGCTCCGGTTTACCCCCTAAAGACAGGAACAAGTTGTTGTCAGATCTGGGTGCTATGCAAAAGCTGCCAGACAAAATTCCGTACGCTGGCAAAACGTTTTCTTCTTTCATGGACGTCTATGGTCATGAAATCAAGCCGGATAGCCCCGGATTTATTTCAGAAATCCTACCAGATACCTATGGTGGTAAAGGTTCGCAGCCGAAGATCGCGCTCTTGTTCTCTGGTCAATTTATCAAATATGTTCTGGTAAACGATATTCCTTTAAAACAGCTGTTTTTATTGCGGAATAACGTTATCGGATTTATTCAAATGCTTAAAGAAACCTCTAAATTCGAGGGTTTTTCCAATGCATTGAATGAAGGACGGAGCCAAGTCTTTGGAGATCTCCAGGCTCTGGTGAATCAGGGTGTTATAGATGCTTCTGCCGGTAAAAACTTTGACCAGGTCAAAATACCTGACTCTGTCCGGCTATTACTGGTGCCCACTCCCCCCGGTTCATCCGGCACACTGCCGCCTGAGCCGGTTCTGGTGGGTAATGCCGGCAGTGTCCTGAAATTTGATCCAACCCGTTACTCCATCGCAGGTAAAACGGCTGTTGAAACACATTACATTATGGCTGGCCTGATCAGTCAGTTTGTTGTTGCATCGTATAAGTTAAAAAAAACCGGCGGCGATTTCAGCAATTACTTGCGCATCAAAAAACAGATCCTGCGTGAGCTTGAACCCTCTGTTTCAGAGATTAAGGGAAAAATAAATGTCCCAGTAATAGAAAATCCCAGGCGAATCGGCATTGAGATGGAAGTGCACTACGTAGAGATACATACTCCAGATAAAATCCAATTTGCACGCTCAGCCGGGATTCCTGAGGGTGCAGTTGACAATTCCTACGCTTCACTGATGTTAACCACCGACAGAACGAGTGATTGGAGAGCTGCTGGGACTTTACTGGAAATCATTACCGGACCACAACCCCTTTCTTTTTATCGGGATAAGTCTTCAGGTTTTTATGATGCCATGGAAGCTCTAATAGCCACCGTGAATAGCGCACCTGAAAATGACAAAGGTGATTATACGACAAAAAATCTGGTTGATGATTACAATAGTGCATTGTCAAAGGTGCGATTGGAAAAAAAATACTCGCAAGAGTTTCTTCACCATTTTGCCGTGAGGTTTAACCCAAATGCAGAGAAGAAATTCTCACTGAAAACCTGGAATAAAAAAATGGGGGCCCATCATCGAAGACCACAAATTAATATTTCAATTGACCTTCGTGCATTCGGAGATATAACGTCTGTCATACCTGATCTTATGGCACCGCTAAAAAATGATTTCTTAAAAAAGGTTTTTCAGCAGTGTCAATACGGCGCCAACGAGCTTTTGCAAAAGCTGAATCTGGAGCATTCTCCTTTATTAGCATCAATGTTCACCCTGCACCTCTATAAACAGGTACTGGATAGCTCAACAGAAGAATTCAATCGCGGAAAGCTCGGCAACACGGCTGGTGGTCCTGTGACTAAACTCGGTGGATTACCAAGATTTGCTACCGCTGACCTTATTATGTCAGTCATTTCCAGCCTTGATGCTGAGCGTCTTTATGCCGCAATCAATTATGGCCCAGACTTTTTTTCGCTGATTGAAGAAACGATCAATGGGCTGGTCGAAAAGGGAGCGGAGGCAGAGGGGGCTGGCCGAAATTGGCACGTGCCTACAGAAAAACTAAGAGCCAGAGTAAGCTCGCTGTTTGTGAATTTACTGGATTATCGTATTAAACATGGGCGAATGCTGCTAAATAATGTTTATAAGGACTGTTTCAAACTTCCTCAAAGCGGAATAATATTTTTTCTTGATTCCGTTGAACCAAATTCAAGAGTAAAAATCGTCAGTCATGACAGTGGAGAGGGTGGAATCCATTACTTCTCCGCCATTGAGGTTCGCAAACCTTCGGCCAAGCTCGCCAATATTGCTGTAGCTCCTCCCGATCCCGAAACAACTGCATTAATAAAGTCAGTCCAGGATCCGGATCTGCTGGGAACAGACCCGGGCGTTGACCAAGTCTTTATTAAAAGAGCTCAATCCCTGCTCACCTCTGACACCGGAACCTGGCATTACCGGGACTGGGTAAAGGTGTCCATCCTCGACCGGCTGGGTCAACTTGACCGCGCAAAGCGGGAGCATGTGAACCGCTCCTTCGTCAGCCATCAGCGGGCGGCACCGGACGCAGCCGGGCAGGACGCACTGGGCCAGTTGCTACTTTTTGCCCATCTTAAGGCAATGACCGGCGGGCGATCAGAATCATCCTGGGACACCCTGGCGCAGTTGCAAAAAATAGTGTCCGTAGATTTTGACTTTCAGCGGGTGGCCGGGGCTTACCAGCTCAATAATGACCTTCCGTTGAAAACCATTGACAGCGACGCCCTGCTTGTTGCCCGCTGGCAGCGGCTGGTAAAACTCAATCTGCCCGCCACTCTCTACAGACTTTTGGACTCCGGAGACGAAGATTTTATTAAAGCCGTTCTTGAGTCGGCAAAGATCGTTTCCGGGAACGGAATGTCACTGGGTCGCTTGTTTCGGGAAATGACCATCATCCTTGAACCCGAATGGCGCTCGTATCAGAGTCATCTGAATAACCATCCGCTGACCCTGACGGTGGGAATAAAGGACATTACTTCTGATAGCCATAAGGCTATCGCTATAGGAAAGCTGTTCGCAATAGCCCTTTTAAACCATCCCGAATTGGTGGCACTCGGTCAGACTCAAAGGGAGTTGCAGGCGGTCTGGGGATTATCGGCCATCAGCACTGGCAGTAGCTATGGCCTGACCACAGAACGGGTACCGGTCGCTTTTCCAAAGCAGAAAGCCCCCCTGTATACACAGTTTTTGAATGGCATCGGCAGCATCAATCACAACTGGCAGTTTGCTTCCGGGTCGGTCGCGGATTTCGCCCGGGTTCTCTACCGGTTGTCCGCCCAGCATGATCAGGGCAGGCTGAAAGAGGCCTTTGAACGGGTTCGGAACTACCATCGTCAGCACCCCAAAGTATCCCTGGACACTTTTGTCTCGGCTCTGGTGAAAACACACGGGAACCTGCCCGATGAACTGGCGGGTCTGGTTCTGCGTCAGGCTATCGGGAAAGCGGGATGTACTTATCTGCAACAGGCCCTGACGGAGAAAAAACCATCATTAACCGCCGGGCTCAATACGATGATATGGGTTGGGGCTATTGACTCGTTTTATGATGACCGTGATTCGTTCGATGGCACTACCGCATTTAAGGTTGACCGCCACATCTCGGTAAAACTGAGCCGTGCTTACTTTCGTTATGGGGGCACAGAGTATCTTTTATTAGTCGATGGCCTTCAGGACTTCCTGACCACGCATCTGGGCAAAGATTACCTGAAGAGAATCAGGAACGATCCCGCAGCTTTATCTCAAGATCAGACCCTGACCGTTGATGCCCCGAAAGCCGTGGCCGGAAAGCAGCAAATCGTCGTTTGGTTATCACACACTGGCGAGAAAGTGGTGATTAACCCCGATGCCGCTGCCAGTCAAAAAAACCGTTTGTCCAGCTTGATTCCAGTGTTTACTGCCCTGGTTAAATCCGGCCATGAACTGAACGGTGGCCGTCAGCTTGCCCCTTCAGAGGTTGAAGGGATTGAAAGAAGGGTTCGCCAGCAAATGGGGCTGGCGCCCCTGGTGCAGCTTGCCGACACCGGGAATCTGAATCTGAAAGAGGACACCGCATCTGGCCGGATCGTCCTTGAAAAAACCTACACCATTGACAAACCTGCCATACTGGAAAGCCTGCTGGCCAGAAGCCCGACAGTCGTCAATGACTCACCTTTATTCACCCTTAAATGGCTGGCTGCCGACAGTCAACCGGGCCTGCAACTGATAACAGCCCCACTCTCCCTGGATGAGCTGAGCAGGCACCGGCCTTTGCTGGATGCCGCTTTTCAGGCACTGGGTAAAACGATCTCGACCCAGTCTGGCCCGGTTAAAAACCGGGATTTGGTCTGGACCTTTCACGAACGGCTTGCCAATACGGAGCCAGTAAAAAAAGACAACGCCCTGGGCCGGTTAATCTTTGAAAAAATAACTTACACGGTCCACCGACCCACCGGATCGCACACCCTGATGTATCAAAGCCCGATAAAAATCGGTGCTACACCTTTGACCACCCTGAAATGGCTTGGTCCGGGACTCTATCCGGGTTTGCAACTGGTAACGCCCCCCCTTTCACTGAGTCATCAGACCACCAACAGGGATAAGTTGGAAGCCACTTTTTACGCAGTGGACAAAATTATCTCGACGCAGCCTCAACCGCTCAGTGACCGACTCTTTCACTCAAAGTTTGACGGGTATTTCAGGCACCGGCTGCCTCCTTATGTTGATGAGCCGAAGACAATCTGGCAGACAAAAATCACCGGCAAGGCAGACACCGGAATCATCCTGAGGTTTCCCTCCGGGAACCTGGACAAGCCCCTGGCCCCTGTTCTGTTTGCTGTCACTGACGGTCCTGAGAGAGAGCGACTGCTGGCCAGCCTGCAGGCCGCCACCCGGTTTGTGAACACTGTTATCCCGGCTTCAGGCAACGAGGCAATCCATGCCCAGTTAAGGTCGCTGTTTACCCTGTTGTTGTTCCGACTGTCGAGCGACGACCTGCCCGGGCAAGCCCTGTTTCCGGGGGCAAGGCTGGCAGACTATATCCACACTTACCTCTCAGACGATGCCGTGACCACACTCAGTCACCACATCAACCGTGTTGGCCTGCAACAAGTCACTGACGATCTGGTCACTGATCTTGCACAACAGGCAGTCGGTACCCCGGACCCGCAAGCGGGTGACAGGATCAAGGACCTGCTGGGGACGGCCCTGGATTACCGCCTTGCCAACGGCACCGGACTCTTGCCCGGCACACTGCCTGACACCTACTCGCTGCCCCTCGCGGATGGCGGAAAATACCGGGAACTCTGGACCGGGCTGATGTCAGAGTACGGCACAACGCGACGGGTCTTCAAAGACGCCGATGGCCATTATCTGCTGGACGCAGCTCTGCCGCTCGAAAGCAGCAGTATGGAGCAGCTGTATCAGTCCGATAAGCTGACGGGCCCTCTCAAACTGGCGTTAAAACCGGACTCGCTGGGCCGCGATCAGGAGGTTACCCGTACCTTTCTTGAAATGGCAATGTCCAGGATGGATACCGACTGGCCGTGGTTTTCGAGACGCTTCTCCTCATTACCAAAATTGCAGCGTTTCACCCTGGTGGAAGCACTGGGTCAATATGGTTCCAACTATCCGGAGGCCGATGTCAGGCGGCTGGCCCGTGCCCTTACCAAAATCCAGCTTGGCGTTATCAATGAGCAGATCATTCAAGGTGATAATCCTGAGACACCGGCGATGTTTCGCATCAAGAGTCTGGAATCGCTCTCAGGCGAGAACACGCTGACCACCGAAGATGGCAGCAAGGTCTATTTTCATGCTGGCTCTCTGTTGCCGGTAACCCACAAAAAGGCCCCATCACCCGATCTTCAACAGATGCTGCTGAGGGGGTCACACAGTAGCCAGTTTCCCGGATCGTTTCTGGATAGGCGCCACAGCGGCAGACTGTACCGGCAAGCCCTGCAGGACGGCCAGATGGCACCCGACCGTTTCCGGGATGATGTCGGGCGGTTTATTGAAATTCTCAGTCACCAGGGGGAAAGCCATCGTCGAGAATTCCACAAGCAGCACCGGCTTGACCTGAGTGCGGGACGGCCTGTCCACTGGCGGTTAAACCCCCATATTTTACTGCAGGCGTCCAGCTTGCGGGTCACGGGTACGGCGGTCATCATTGAGCTTGGAATGAAGAAGAACCCTTCGCTGACCCTTGAGTCCTTCGGCACAGTCGTCGACCGGTTCTATGCCCTGAGTCTGGCCAAGAGTATAGAGGCTGTCGATGCCGCCCTGTTCCAGTCTGGCTGGCCAAAGGAGGCCGGACAACTGGCGCAACTGGGCAACGCCATTGGTTTTGACGCTGCCCAACAATGGGTTTCCCTGCCTGCGCTGAACCAGGCCAAGAATCTCTATACCCTTCTGGCAGACAACAATCGGGAGGCCATTGAGCGTCAGTTTGACCCCATTGGCTCACCCGCCGGTCAGAAAGACTTTAAACAGGCGATGACGTGGCTGTTCGCCTGGAAGCCTGAATTACTCACATTGAGCTTTGACAGGGTCTCTGACTACCTTCAGACGCACCGGGATGACCCGGATATTGGTACCTTCGCCAGGGCACTGTACGAGTTTGACCGGAAACTGTCGAATGATAACAGGGACCTGTTCAGGGGGATGCTCAGCCATCAGCAGGTCGAACAACTGAGCGACGTTCTGGCCTATCAGGCCCCTGAGCAGCGGGAACTGATCAGCTTCATAAACACGCTTAAAACAGCGGTCAACTCCCAAGCCCCGGCAACCGATGCAGCCGGGTTTGCTCCATCGACCTACCGGCTGGTTCGCTCTGAAAGCGGGTTGAAGGTTGTCGTCATCAAGGACCCGGATGCGTCAGACCAGAAGCGCTGCCGACGCGGGGTCGGCGGGTGCGGAACTCGCCTGCTCCTGACGGGAAATCTGGCGGACCACCCCCTTTTGGGCATTGACAGTACAGACATCAGTGACACCGATACCGGCAAACCCTATTACAAAGTTGAGTTCCTGACCTACCAAGGTAAGCTGCACAGAGTGCTTAGCCGTTCAGGTAACGATATCACAGCCACCCCTCTGGACGATGAAGTTTCGCTCCATGACAGTATTCACAATAGCGGCGGTTCCCCAGATGAGCGTGTGATTTCAGACGGAACATTGACCACGACGTCGGTGGCGGTCAAGCGTTCCGGTGGCGAGGTTTATCAGCTAATTTCGGAAGATGGCGATCACTACCGCGCAATCCGCCTGCAAACCGATGACAGGCTGTTAGCCGCCTACGACAGCAGCGGGAAAACCTTGATCCCGGTGCTGGAAAAGAACGACCATGGCCAGACAGTTTATGGCTTGAAACTGGACAATGCCGCGTCAGATACAAACGGGCTGTACAAACTCAACCCGGCGGAACCGCTGGAGGAGCAACTGACCGCTGCCCGCCGGGAAAATCATCGGCTGTCAGCCGTCAGTTCCGAGCTACGGACGCTGACGGGCACGGATGACAGGATAGCCGTGATCCTTACTGCCGACTATCGCCCCGGCCAGCCACTGGCAAACCAGGCCCAACGGCTGCTGTCAGAACTGAGAGTCTTTATTGCCAGCCCGGCAGGGCAGCGTCTGGTCAATGCCCTGGGATTCCCCGACAGCTTTATCCAACCCGCCACTATGACTGAGCTGGACAGTAAGCTGTTCCCCGGTATGGCGCCCCCCAACCCTCTGAGGCTGGTAATCAGGCTCGACAAACAGGCTCTCGCTGACCGGGTGATACCCTATCGCCGCGATGGCAACGGGGACCTGAGCGGCAACAGGCTGGTGCTGTTGCAGGTGGACCCGGCGGTGTTGGCCGGGCAACGTCACTCCACCAGTAATTACCTGGGGGCACTGGCCTCTGTCCTGAAAGATTTGTGTCGGGCAGCACTGGCCAGTACTGACCAGTCGGACTCACCGGCTATCGCCATGACCTGGTTGCAGGGGAAAAAAATCACCGGGGACCGGACGCTGCTGCAACTGGAAAATCAACTTCGCAAGCAGTTCGACCTGCAGACCGTCCAGACCAATGCTGCCGCCCCCGAGCCTGTTCAGGTGGTCACTGCAGCAGGCGGGATAACGACCGTGAAAACCCGCCAGCAGGTCCGCATTGCCTATAAAGCCATTGCCGAGCCCCTGTCCGGCTTTGACCAGTTGGTAGGAGATAGGGAAACCCGTCTACTGTTTCAGCGGGTTCAGTATTTTTGCAACCAACGGGTTGACCAGTTACCCGGCGCTGGTCGTTCGAGGCTGGGGAACCTCCGTTCACTGTTGACCCAGGTGGCCTGGAGTGGGCTGGTCAGCCAGGGTATGGTAACTTCGCAGCTTGCACTTCTGGCTGACCCGGCGGATGTGGTCACGGCTGTGCTCGACAAAGATGAGCTGAAAGCACTGGCCGGGATCGATGATCTTGCCGGGCACCTTGAGGGTGTGCTGAGCGATGCCCTGAAAGACCGACGGGGCAGCACCCTCACGGCGACCAAACGACAGTCGTTGTTGACCTGGTTAAGTCGTGCAGAGACGTTACTGGCAGATGCAAAGGCGGTGCGCGATAAATGGGCCGACCCCGGACAGCTTCCTCTCGGAGAGGATTCCTACGACAATGTGCCGGTCACCGCTGGTAGCCGGAAAAACCTTGTCCTGACCAGCACCGGGCGGCAAAAGGTCACCCGGTTGGGTAACCAGCATCTCATTGCCATTGAAAGCCAGAACAGCCCCCTGGCCGCTCCGGCAGGGGATGAGCTTAACGGTTTGCTGGCACTGTTGAGACAGCAGCCGCCTGCCGGGGCGGCACTGCAGGCCGAGCTTCAGCATGCCCCTGCCTCCGACCCGGACTATTACCGGGACGCGATCGAGCGTACCCTGTCACCGCTGTCCCGGCAGCAGACCGACAACCTGGACGACACCCTTGTTGATTTGCTCAAAAAACCGTCCCTGACCGGCGCTGAGCCGCTGCTGGCGGAGTATTTTTTTCAACGGCGGCTCAGAGGTTTGGAAACCACAGACCAGACCAGGTTGCGGACCAATGCCCTGAGGGCCAATAAATGGCTTGATCGCCTGCAAAAAAATCCGCCATTGCCTCCGGGCCCGGGCAGGAAGGCCCCGACTTTCATCACCGATACCGGGCTGGGCCGTCACCAGGCCCGGGTTCAAACCACAGCCGGCCAAAAGACGTTCACGCTGGGTCGCCGGGATGACCTGGCTTTTTCCGACCAAGGGCCTGGCTATACCCTGATCCGCAGCGAAGAGCACCGCAAGGTCTTTCGCGTCGAGCTTCCCGATCGCTGGCCAGACCGTCTTTTGCAGATCAGGCTGCTTGTCTTCATGGAGCCTTATCGCAGACTGCAACGGAAGGGCCGTATTGGCAAAGAGCAATTACAGAACGACCTTCAGCTCATTGCCCGGGGGATGGCTGAGTCACGTCTGTCGAACCTTCTTCAGGCGTTGGTGCAACCCATCAGGGACGCGGGCATTGCCGATGATAGCCCGTTTAAAATAAGAATCAGCCTCAAGCCTCTCTTGCCCTTGGTGGACAGTCGTGTCGAGGTGAGTGGGACAGGCAGCGGCATTGTCCTTTTAAGGCTGGGCACGAAGGACAGGAACAAGCCATTTATTTTCCGGGAAACCCTGGCGAGCCTGGTCGGTGCCAGTCTGTTGAAAGCTCTTGAGGGTGGTGGTGGGTCGCTGTCAGCCTTGCGCCAGCAAGTGCGGCGGCAGTTCGGGATCAACACCGGGACAGTGCCTGACGGTGAGTCG
Source organism: Endozoicomonas sp. ALC020 (assembly GCF_049275935.1). Classification (NCBI taxonomy): domain Bacteria; kingdom Pseudomonadati; phylum Pseudomonadota; class Gammaproteobacteria; order Oceanospirillales; family Endozoicomonadaceae; genus Endozoicomonas; species Endozoicomonas sp. ALC020. Next base: position 4,660,637 of record NZ_CP184830.1, on the reverse strand, counting down.
CGCACCCTGGGACTGACCCGTCAGTTCGAACTAACCCCGGTGGCTGACAATCCCTCAGGCACAGGCCTCTATCGGCAACTGGTCGCAGGCTATCATAACCTGCTGTTAGCTGAAGGTGGTACTGAGGCCGATTACCGCCGGGCACTGGCGTATTTGGAGCTGCATAATAGCGCCAGGATTCAGGCAATAAAGTACAGCCTTGCCAAAGGGGAAATTAAAGTCAGTGTCAGTGAGCGCACTCTTTTCAACAAGATCGTCAGTGAAAAACGATCTTCTGCTCCCTTGATCCCAGCTCCCCACTTTGATCATACCATCGCCCCCTATATTCCCCCGCCCCCCGGCTCTGAGCTGATCAACGCGGATTACCGGGCCTTCTGGAGTGTCGGTTCCGGCATGGAATCCCTGCTTGACGCCAGGCTGCTGGGGTTAAGTCGGGTGGCGGCAAAAAACTTTTTCGGGCCAAAAGTCTTTGCCAGCGCTTACCTGAAATCACTGCTGGTTCATTTTATCTACTGGAAGATGGAGCAGGTTCTGGGTAGCAACGGCCAGCCAGCCAGCCGGATACACCTGGGAGTCACCGATGCAGTAACGGCCATACTGCCTGACAGCGACATCAATGAAATCGCAAACCTGGAGAGAAATACGAGGACATCCACAAAGACATCCACAAAGACATCCACAAAGACATCCACAAAGACATCCACAAACGAGAATACGAGGACATCCATAAAGAATTCGGGGACATCCAAAAATTCGGGGACATCCAAAAATTCGGGGACATCCAAAAATTCGGGGACATCCACAGTCGCCGCATTGGAAAAAGCCTGCACTTTTGTTGCCCGGGGACTCGGCTGGGAGCGTTTTGACACCGGCCTGCTGGCCAATATGAAGCAAGATGTGGACACCGTATTCAAAGAGGCAGTAGAACTGCGACAGCGCGTCGGCAAGCCGTTCCAGTTGCCGGTTAACCAACAGCAGGACGCCCAGAGCAAAGAACCAACGTCTGTGCAAGCTTTAGTGGGGCAGGATACGACCATTGAAACCACCGCCAGCAGCCCTCGTCATATCGTTATGGCAGACGGTAAAAGGCGTTATCTGAAAATAACCCCGGCGGGCCCGGGCAATCCTTTCCCGCTTATGTCTCCCCAATCACAGGATGGTCTGAAGCAACTGTTACGGCGGCCCCTGAATCCGGGTAAAAGTGCTTCGGGCACCGAGGCTTACCTGTCACAGCTGGCACGCCATTATGAGACTTTTAGTGAACTGAAGGACATTGACATTACCGGCCAGGTCAATGCCATTATTGACAAGATGGACGATGTCACCCGCCAGCAGTTTGCAGAGGGTTTCCTGCAATATACCCGGCAGTCAGCCATCCCGGCCGGTCTGGCCGAAACCATCGCCGGGAAATTGCTTGCGGCAGAGGTCACCGCGCTGGGTTCCCTGCCTGAAAGGCTTGCCACCGGGCTTTATCAGCGGCTCAACGGGCTACTGAGCCTGACCGGGAAAAAGGCATTTTCGCTGACCTCCGGCAACCTGATGATTCGGGTGCTGACCGACCCTTCAATGACCGCCGATGCCTCCTACCTGATGCCTGCCCAACACACACTGGTGCTGGGCAATGGCGACGCTGACAGTCCGCTGACCGCCGCGGCAGCACTGGCTCTGCTGCAAGCCGCCCAAGCACAGAAACCAGAGGATCAGACAAAAACATTCCTGGCCCTGCAACAGAAGCGGGTCAGACTACCCGAGGGCATAGACAGCCTGTCGCCAGAGTCGCTGGTCGGCGAGTTCACGGTTAAGGAAGGCAAGCTGACCCTCTCCGGCTTGCTGGAACGTCTGACCAGCTTTATCGGGATGGCGGACAGGCTGAAGCGGGAAAGTTCCTCCGAAGCCCGCACTCTGGCCAGAGATATTCGCCAGAATGTGGCCGACAGCGTTGCCGCACTCAGAAGTGATATCGATTTTGGCCAGATGGCTGACATGGTTGATATGTCCGACCGTCATTTCCGGGAGGCCCTGCAGAAACTGGACCAGACAGGTTTGCCAGCCGGTCAGGCAACGAGGCTGCCCGATGCAGACTGCGTACTGTGCTACGGCTTCGGGCCGGTCAGAACCCTGATAGCTCTGATGGACCGGGTCAGCAGTCACCTGGATGCCATTGAGGTCAGTGGACGCTTCATTAATATCAGACAGACTGCTGGTGACAAGGGGTTGCTGGCAGACGCCTTCCTGCTGCTGGAACAGGGACGTTTTGCGGCGGTTACCACCGAGGACATTCTCGACAATCCGAGGTTTAGAAAGAATCTTCTTGATCTGTTACGGCAAGCGCTGGCGGAACGACAGGGACTGACGCCGGAGCAAGTCATTGACCGAATGGTCATTTTGCTCAATGACTCGGGCTACAGCGCCGACGACACCCGCTATGTCAAGGAACAGCTGCTTGCAAGCCCGGAATTCATGGCGCGCCTCCAGCCCCGAAAAGGCCATACCGGCGGCGATGGCTCTGAGCCCGGTGACACCACACCTGGAGGCGGGTCGAAAAGATGGCAAGGGAAATTCATGCGCACGCTGGACCGGCTGGACCGGAGTAAGAAATTCACCCGAGCCAGAGTGGGTTTCGGCGCAGGGAATGCCATCGCTGGTTTAGCCATGTCCACGATGACACTGATCAATCTGGAAAAGTACGGGTACGCGATGCCTGATGATGCCAGGGACATGGCCTATGCAGGGACGAGCCTGAACATCATCGGCTCAACCTACAGCCTCGCTATGAGCGGCAACTGGTTGCTGAGCAAAACCCTTGTCAAAACGAAAAATCCGGCAGGGACTATTGGCGTCGCTTTAAAACTGGGCCCGAAAGCGTCGCGAATGGTTGCCAGGGCTTTACCGGTTATTGGCAATGTCGTTGCTATTGTCTCTGGTTTTCTTTCGCTGAACGGTAATGTCGAAAACGCCGATGCGGCAAGCAAGGCTGGCAACCACAAACAGGCGACCCTTTTTGTGGCAATGATGAGCCTGGATTTGATGACGCTTGGCCTTGATGTGCTCAGTACGGCGCTGGACTTCCTCTGTCCACCGCTGGGTCTGCTAGTGGACCTGGTCAGCACACTGCTGGGCTTCGTGCAGACTGCCCTGGCGGCACTGATGCCGCCACCTAACGCCAGGCAGGATTTCGAGGCTTTATTGGCAGGCGACGAATTCAAGAAATACGTTGACGGCAAGGCCGATCAATTTGAGAAAGCGGGCTACAGGAAGTTTCAGCTCTTCCAGGACGCCAGCGATTTTCTTGATCAGGATAAGTATGAGGATAATCTCGAATCATTAAAGATATCCATTAGCCGACTTCTGGGTGGCAAAAGAGACAAGGGACTGGCCCTTGAAGATCGGCTCAACCTCAGGCGAGTACTGAGTGGGACGTCTGAGCAGGACTATATGTATGGCCAGAAAGGTTACAAGATATTTTATGGTCTGGGTGGCAATGACACCCTGATCGCTGACCGGGGGGAGCTTTATGGCGGAACAGGCCATGACCAGTTGATCCTTAAGAAAGGTAAAGCAGAAGGAGGCCGCGGCCACGATATTATCCGGATCGAAAAGTCAGGGACGGCGTTTGGGGGCCCCGGTAATGACAGGATCTGGATCGGCGATTCAGGGAGTGCCTATGGCAACAGAGGTAATGACGTCCTCTATCTGCAATATCGCGGGAAAGGCTTTGGCGGACCCGGTGATGACACTCTTTTTGACGGCGCGCTACAGTCCGGCGGCGCTGATAATGACCGGCTCGTAGATGGCCTTGGCGATATCGAACAGTATGGCGGTACTGGCAATGACGTGCTGCAACCGGGTTTAGGCAGAGGAAACATTAGAGGGGGGTATGGAAAAGATACCCTGGTTTTGCCGGCAGAGGTCAGGTTTCCTTACTCCAGAATCAACAACTTCTCGCAAAAGGTTAAGGGTTACCATTACCTTCGCAGGACAGAATCCCGGGCATTCTTCGAGGTTAACCTGGAACAGGGACGCTGGCGTAACCATTTTGCTGAATACCTGCAAGACCACAACCTTAAACGCCTTGCGCCGGATGGCAGGGAAACAGGGGGAACAACCTCTCTTCTGCTCTTTCGCATATCAGAGCGCAGTTTCAGAATCACCGCATCCACCCCCGACGAGGATCTGAATCCAAAGAAATTATACATTGCCCCGCTGTCAGAAATAAAAGCTGACTACCTGCGTGAACAGGTCGACAAAGTATTGATATCTGAACATTTACTGACGGGGTACGATCAAAAGCACACAGGCGTAAAACGGATTTCTGATCAGTACCGCAGCCAGACCTTCTATTACGCTGGGAAAATCCTGTACAAATTCGCCAGCAACTGGAGAGGACATACACAAAGAGGCCATGTTTATTTTTCGAATCAGGGCATCTACCTGAAGTCGAACGAGGACGTGTATTACTTCAGCAAGCAGGGACTGATAGAACGCAGCAAAAGAGACCAACCCAATGAGCCCACCGTATTTTACACAACCCTCTGTCAGCTGCTGGAAACCGGGGGGACAATTAGCGGTATTGAAAATGTGGTGGGTTCGAAGCAAGGTCTGATAGTACGGGGAACCGCCGAGCCCAACAAAATTTATTTGCGGGGGGGTAAAAATGTAGCCCATACCCTGGGCGGGAATGATGTTGTCAGTGCTGGCGATGGCACCAACCTGATCCACCTGGGGACGGGTGATGACCTGGCGTTGTTGGGTGAGGGCTCGAACGAGGTGTATGGAGGTCCTGGCAGGGATACCGTTTCTTACCGTCTTAAAAAAAATGGGGTCAGGCTGGACCTCAGCCACCGGAACCCGTCTGATTCGTCGACAGGGCAGCATCTGGAACAGGTAGAGGTCATTCAGGGCTCCCCGGGCAATGACAGGATCTGGGGAGACCACGGCAATACCCTGTTCGTTATCACCAACGGCACCAATGTCGTGGATGTCCGGGGCGGGAACGACACGGTGGTCGCCAACGGCGGAGAAACCTCTATCCGGTTGCGCAGCGGCTTTAACAGGGTGATGCTGGGTGAGGGCTGGCATGAGGTATACACGGGCACTCATGCAGACACCATCTGGCTGCGTCGTGGCAGCGATCTTGGCAATCACAAAATTCACGCTTATCAACACCAGAAGCCTGCAACAGGAAAATGGCCAGTCGTGGTGGTCCGTTGGGAAATAGTCGGTAACGCCTGTGAGCACCGTCAGAAGGCCAGTTTGACGTTTAATCCCTTTGACGAGAGCCTGAACCTGCTTTTTGACGCTCAAATGCCTGACAAGCATGCGACTTTTGTCTTTCATTCCCCCGGTTTATCCAACTTCAACACAGTACAGGTCAATACTGGTATTTACTGGGACGATGTGGTGGGCAAACAACCTTCCCGGTCACTGACCGAGTCCCTGACAATCCTGAGGAACACTACCCTCTCGAGTCATATTATTTCAGGCAGCAGAACATGCCGGATCACCAGGGTTGTGGATGACTATAGCTTTACTAAAGAGGAGATGTTGGCATTTTTAAATCGCCACCCTGACAAACCTGTGGGTGAATTTCCCCGGGATCAATGGCGTAAAAAGGCTGAGCTGGAGAGCCTTGCCGATGAAGGAAAAACCCTCGGCGCTGGTCTGCACAGGATTGGTAGTCAGGAAAGCAATAATATCACGCTGGTGGTTGAGTTTGGTTTCGCCTCTTCCAGATGCAAACCAGGCACTGGTGTTTTGCGGAAGCTGACGTTTAAGCTGAATCAACAGCAGATGCTCACCGAAGGTTCTGGTATTTTGCGGAGGCTGAAGCAACAGCCGAGGCTTTCTGAAGACGCAGCCGTACCAAGGAATATCCAAGGTATTACTTCTTTGGAATTATGGCACACACTGACTTTAACATTGTTTGAAACCGGGGCAGACGGTCGCAGAAAACAACATGGGCGCCCTCAGGTGATACCGGGATTCAGGAAGGCAGGCCAATATACCTCGTTGTCTAAATGGACCCGAATATTCCCCGGTCAGCCAATGGCCAAAACCCTGAACATGCTGGAGATGGATTATACCTTCGAGACTCCTTTTATTCGCAAATGCAGTCCCTCCCCTTTATACAACAGCTCGGTGATTATGCCGACGGTTCACCTTGACCTGTCTTCAGACTCATACTCTGGCATCCCCATTATTATTGGCGGCCCGGGCAATGATCAGCTGACGGGCAACCCATCCACGGATAACGTGTTGCTGGGCATGGGAGGTGATGACCGGTTGCAGGATATGGGAGGCAATAACCTGTTCACGGTTGGCCTGGGTAATACGACAGTGATTACCGGCGGAGAGGGACACAACCAGCTGATACATGACAAGTCTGCCGTCGTTTATAGTACCCGGCTCTTGCGGCGAAGCTCCAGAAGTCTGACCGCCAAGGTGACCCTCTTGAAGTATCAACTGGATGGCATGACCGTCAATGTGACAGAGGGCATCATAAAGACCCGATGGCGAAATACTGACTCAACCGGCAGCTGGCGCTATCACCAGACCCTATTCAATGCTATGGACAAGATTGCCGGGACCTCGGGAGATGATAGCTACTTTGGCAGCAATGGTACGGATATTTTCAGCACCGGGGGTGGCCTGGACAAGGTGAGCATGGGGGACGGAGACGACCGGGTCATCATTGACGCCCCCTGGCAGAAGGGTACCTCGCTGGACGGCGGTAGCGGTGCCAATACACTGGTCTTTGATTTGTCCGTGAGTCGTGATGTGACGGTCGACCTGAAGAATGGTTTAACGGTCGATCACTTTATCCTGGAGGACACCGGGAAGGGCAACATAAGATTTTCCGGTGATGATAACGATAACGTTTATGTGTCCAGAGGTGCCCTGCGCAGTTTTAATGGCCAGGGAGGGGATGACTACCTTTTTGTTCTGAAGCTGCCCGCCTATATCCATTTTAACGGTGGTCCGGGCAAAGACACACTGGACTTAAGCCAGGCAACCCTTGCCCCGGAATTTGTCCGGCTGAAACTGTCCGTGCAAAAAAACTCAGTGCGCCACTCTTGTCCTGTAAACGATACGCAACCCTGCTCACCGGATATAAACATCAAAAGTCGTTTGTTCTTTACGCTCCTGCTGCCCGGATCGCAGGTCACCTATCAGACATGGGATTCCACGGTCAGAAATTTTGAGGTTTTCAATGGCCCGACCAGCGACGATTTTTTCGAAATCCCGGCCCTCGCCGGACTCACCGTCGATGGCAAAGGGGGCGATGATACTTTCATAATTTCCGCTGCCCACATCAGGGGCAATAGTTCAATCACCACCACCATCGGGGGAACAGGATACAACCGACATTATGGTAGCGAAGACGCTGACCGGATGGTGGCGAACCTGGGGCCGGACCTGCTTTCTGGTCACCTGGGTCCGGATACTTACGTTATCCACGCCCAGGCCAATGGCACCCAAATCATAGACCGGGACAACGGGAATAGCCTGATATTGCATGGGGTACAACCGGAAAAGCTGGACTGGCGGCTGACCGAAAACTATACCCTTCTGGAAGTAAACTACGATGGACAAATATTTTTCAGCATCGATTTACGGCACGTTCCCCATTGTGTACGCGAAGACAGCAGTCTGGTTACCGGGCACTTTATTGACAGTCTGGAGCAGCATATCTGGCACCTGACAACGATTGATCCGGTCAGTAACGAAGCCAGAGTTCTGACCGGCCAAAACCTTCGGAGTTACTATCACTCCAGGCTGACTGTTGACAATCGGCTGGACAGCACTTACCAGCTCAGCAATGTCACGGCATCGGTGCATGGCGGGCCAGGTGATGACGTGTTCTTCATCTCGGGTACGGTCAAGCCGGAGGCCGGGCTGTTCGGAGAGTCGGGAAATGATATTTTTCATCTTAAAAGCAGTGGTGCCAGCGTATATCCCGGCCCCGGCAATAACCTTGTCAGCCTGGAACTGGAAAATTCACAGAAAGATGGCAAAGAAAATGGCACGGTGAAGCTGTTCTTTGACCCCTCTTCGTTTAACCGGGTTCAGCTGGAAGGTGTCAGCCTTACGGATTTGCAGGCAGCAAGCTGGCGTCCGCTGGCTCAGCGCAATACCACTGACAGTAGTGACCAGGCTCCTTGTCCAGCCGGCTTATCCCACCTGCTGCCGCCTCCGGTCACTGGCGGCAGTTTTATCCTGGCAGCCTGGATTCGCCAGGACTTGCCCCTCGGCGGGCTAACACGGGCCGGGAGCACGCTGATTCATTTTGCCGATGCTGACGGCTCTGATGCCATCAGCTTGAGCCAGAAACCTGGTGGGCTGGAGATCAGGCTAACGAAGGGAGTCAGGGTCTTTCATAGAAAGGTCATGCCATTTTTTACCTCCCCCCGTCAGCACCTGGCTATGACAATAGATGACAGAGGGTTTCTAACCATCTACCGGGATGGCCGGGTTGTTTTGGAAACCGAGGCCCTCAGGCCACGCAGAAAAATTCGGGCGCTGAACTGTTATGCCGTTGAGAAACTGGTCATCAGTCGGCATCTCCCGTCGCCTGAAGGCATAAACATGATGGCATCCGGTGGTGTCGAACGTCTGGTGAGGATAGGCGATTGGCGATACCCTCACCTCTTCTATGCCAATGATTGGCCAGACAGTCTGGAGCTGGATGACGGGATTCTGGATAACAAGCAATTCATCCGTCAACGGCTGAAATCTGGCTATTCACTTTTACAGGAAAAAATCCCCGGACATCAGTATCTGATAGATGAAGAGAGCGCCACTTACTACTTTGCTGGCGATGACTTCTCTAACACTGACCAATGGGTTCTGGCAAACGCCACTGGCACGGCTGACCAGCTCGAGGTTAATACCCATGACTGCCAGACATTGCACTATCAAAAAGCAGGCGGGGATCTTATCCTGACGGTCTCGCCAAATACTGGCCTGCTAAAAAACAGCGACAATAGCGCTGAGCCGACAAACTCCACCCAGAGCCTTCGAGTGCAGAATTTTTTCAGCAAGCAAGGCGAGACCATTGAGCGCCTGATCGTCAATAACCGGGTGCTCAATATGAGCGAAGTGCTTGCGCAAGTGGACGCCCCACAGTCAAATGGCAGGCACTCAATGAATGAGAGCCTCCCGGAGGATGCATTGGCTGCTCAGGGTGGAGGCAACGGAACCCTGCCTCTTCTGAACAGGATCATTCGCCGGGGGCAACGGCTGGTGAAATACTTGGGCAGTCTGGCCGGAGGTGAGAAAGATGACGTTGGAGCGGGTGAAGCGGACAGTGAACAACGCGTGGTGGCAAGTCTGAATGACACAGGACTGAACCAACACTACCAGCGTCTGGTTCAGGAGATCAATGCCACGATGGGCAATCGCAGTGGTGAGAGTCCATCGTATGTGCCGACGGCAAGTGGCAGAATAATTCAGAACCTGACGACGCCGGGAATATAAACGACGGAGGTTAATTAATAAAAAATTAAAAACCTCTGTCGCTTTTTAGCAGATTCTGGATGAATTAAGTAGAACTATTGTCCTTTGAGAACTCTAAAGTCGAGCATGATATCAAGGTTTAGCAAGTAATACCTGCTGGAAGACAGGTATCCCCCGAGTAAATTTTGGCTAATGAGGAAGCCTGCCTGATGGGAGCGGTATGAATCGAGAGGTTCACGTACTGTTCTGAGAGGGGCTGACGGGGAAGTTCCGCCGGTCTACTCACCAGGTGAAACCCCCGCCAACAACTTTGCACCCCCCTCACCAACTGCTATCCTCAAACCTCGAACAAAAGTGAAACTCAGACCTGCTGGCCGACTTATCCCCAGGGATGGGGGGGTATCCCACCAAGCGCCTGGAGCGCGACTTATCCCCAGGGATGGGGGGTATCCCACCAAGCGCCTGGAGCGCGACTTATCCCCAGGGATGGGGGGTATCCCACCAAGCGCCTGGAGCGCGACTGGGAGGGAGCGGTTGATGGCTGAAGAATGGTATCCGTTTAATGGAGTGAACATCTATGAGTAATTTATACGAAACCGATTATCACCAGTGGTTATCCAATCAGGTAGCTTTGCTGCGAAATCGCCACTTTGACCAGTTGGATTTAGAAAATCTGTTAGAGGATTTGGAGTTGGGCATAGAATCAAAAGTCGATAATCTTGAACATTTTCTAACCAATCTCATACTTCAGCTTCTTAAGTGTGACTACCAAACCAGTGTGCTGCGGGATACTGTAGCTACAAAACGGGTCATAAACGGGTGGCTAAACTCTATTGATAATGCAAGGGACGGCATTAATAAATTATTAAGAAAAAATCACAGTTTAGAACAACGGGTGGAAGATGCTTTAGTTGAGTCATACCCTGATGGGAAAAATGGAGCCATTCGGGAAATGAATCGCCATATCCCCACTAAATGCCCAAAACTGGACAACAGCAGCTTCCCTGATACCTGCCCATGGTCTTATGAAAAGCTAATGGAAAAAGACTGGTATCCCCTTAACGGAGTTGAACTCTAACCTTTGTGGCGCTGCTCCATTTTGACTCGCTCCCATGATTTTAGGCCCTGCGGGTCCCAGCGTGGGAACGAGGTAAAAAAACCACTGTCGCTTAACCCAGGAAAGGGACAGCCCGATCCGCCAGACTCTTCATCCAAGTCCGGTTTTATATTCGGTTTCCTGACGCACAACCTTGAGCATGGCAACCGTCTCGCTTTTTACTGGACTTGAGACGGTTGCTTTTAGCAGATTCTGGATGAATAAGTAGAACTATTGTCCTTTGGGAACTCTAAAGTTGAGGATGAAGTTCACCTCAATTTTGCAGCTCAATAACCACAGGGGGGTTCTGCTCAGAGTCACTTTTCGTTTCGTTGGGCTTCGAACTCTCAATTTTATTTTGAATCAATAAAACAGCTGCTTGATTACCAATGGTCGTTGCCAAGTCTAAAACCGACTCATTATTGTTATCCGTTAATTGTAAATTTGCACCTTCTTGTATTAATGATTTTATAGCCTCTTGATTTCCAACACGTAAAGCAACATGCAGAGGTGTCTGTCCTTTATTATCCCGGATATTTAAATTTGCACATTTTTGAATTAATAATTTTATAGCTTCCTGATTTTCCAGTTGAACTGCAAAATGCAAAGGCGTGTATCCAAGTCTGTTCATTATATTAATATCTGCTCCTTTTGATAAAAGAATTGCAATCATTTTTATATCGTTATTCTGAATTGCATAGTGCAGCGAAGTATTACCTTGGTCGTCCTTTGCATTAATTTCTATCAAACGCACTCTTAGTAGAAACCTTACTACAGAATATGAATTAGCAAGAACCGCCTCATGTAAAACAGTTAGACCTGACTGAGTTTGAACGCAAAACTGATCGATTGTATCAGGCATGCATGGTTGATAAAACTTCAGCCCATAATGTAGACCTCTAGATAGCAAATCTTTTATAAGGGACTCATTATTGAAATTTGCTGCAATATGAAAAAGTGCTGACAGTTCATCTTGAGAAAATGCAGATTTCCAGTCTAATAACACTCTTATTGCATCTTGTGCTCCAGTAACAGCAGCAAGGTATAGTGGTGTAAATCCATCATTATTGGATAGTTCCTGGCTAGCACCATGACTAAGAAGTAAATTCACAACATTAGCGTTCTTTGCCAATACTGCTAAGTGAAGAGGTGTATTGCCTTGATAGTCCCCTTGATTGATAATTCTCAATCGCTCAGAAAAACGAGCTCGGCTTTTAATCAATAGTTTTACAGCTTCAGGATGATTGTTAATGATTGCTAAGTGCAGTGGTGAGTGTTGCTGATTGACAAGTAGCTCTATATCTGCTCCTGCCTTTAAGAGTGTTTCTAAGGCATTTGTGTCCCCCTGTATTGCAGCTACATGCAAAGGGGTAAAATCCTGAAGATTTCTTGCATCATAGTTGATACCTTTACTGAGCAAAAACTGAATTATCTCTGAATTATTGGTAGTTATGGCTATATGTAACAGCGTATTTTCAGAGGAATCCCGTTGATGAATTAAACCCGGAGAAGTTTCTAACAGGCTGCCAACTTCTTCAGCGTTCCCTTGGAGAACCGCTCTCAGTAAATGTTGAAATAATTGCTCTTGTTCAGCGCAATCGGCATCAGTATTACCTTCAGGGTTATCAATAACGGAAATATCAGGCAAAATAACTGCATATGACTCATGAGGCATGAATAAAAAGCTTGTTTTCTTTCTTTCAATTTTTCTCATTAAATCACCTTCAATTTTCCGCCTATTACTTTCTATATCCTTTGCACGAGTAATTTTCGACTTACGTTCTTCGTTTATATTTTTTAAAAATTTCCAGCCAGCATAAAAAGCTGACACTAATGCTATCCCGCCTACAATAGAAAATACTCCAGCTATCCACTCAAGATTTCTAAAATGCCTTTCTTCACCTTTCGAAATGACTTCATCATCAGTTGAGTTACTTGAAGTATGAAGTAGCTTTCTATTTGAAAATTTATTAAATACTTCCCCAGAAACATCTGAACCATTCTCAGAATTTAACTCCAAAACAATTTGTGTGCTGGGTGTTTTACCAACAGCATAAATGACTTTTTCTTCTGCCATTGTCATGATCTTATAAAAGGTAATATCTTTTGGCATGCCGGAAGGATCGTTATCATTTCCCTGCCTAACCCAAATAACTTCACCATTTGGATTCAAAGCGCTAATAAACCACTCTTGTTTGTATTGCAACTGCCCAGCGATGTACAAGTGATTACCTTTGAATACAGATGCGCTGACACTACCAATAAAATCAGGTAATGGTTGCTCATAAGTTTCTTCGTGACCAGCATTCTTAGCAACTTTCCAAAGCAATCGCCTTTTGTCTATATCGAAATAGATGTAATTAATTTCATCGCCATCGGCAGAGTTTCGATACAGTTGTAGTACCTTTGAGTTAGGCCGAACGGAGTCGGAGTTAGCCCTTACCGAAGTCCATGCCATAGTGGTATTGCAGTGAATAAATGCGGCCAGAGTTGCAGAGGCGGCTAAGTAGGAAGGAGTTTTCATAGGAGAAGAACCAAGTAGCGAGCAAAACATGGAAATTGTAGCTGATCAAAAGTAGTACCAAGGTTTTTTTCAAAATAGTTGCTGGCAAAGCATTGGTTCAAGAGCCAACGTCTGCGCAGGCTTTACCGGGACAGCCTACGCGAGTGTAGAGTTAGACACGATTCGTCGTGCATCCATGGTGACGGCGTAGATAAGAAACCCCGGTCATAACTGACTTGTGAAACCTGGGGAAATCACTGTTTGGCACCTTCTGCAATAGATACAGTCACTTGGTCGCCCGTCTGTTTTTCCATGACCAGATGATGCAGGGTAAAGCCAAACTGATCCTGCAATACGCAGACTCTGAGGCCAGGCTCTACAGGGGTTCCAGCCTTACCTTTGCTGATCCATTCGGTATGACGTTCGAACAATGAAAAAATCTTCTCATTGATACAACCCCAGTGACCAATGCGTTGGGGGTCATAGCCTCTCTGGCCATATTGTTGAATCTATAGCCTGAGTGATTCACCCCCTCGTTTAAAAGAGGCTGTTGCAACGCCCTCGCCCTCTATATGAGCGGCTCAGGAGTCATGGCTAATACCCTGAATAGCAGCACTAAAGAGAGGATTGACAAAAAGATCCGCCTGTTTTCTTGCAACACCACAATCATATTAATGGATAACTATAAACACAGCGTCTAGGCTTCCTGTCGACTTTTCCAGGGAGTCCTGAAAATGATTAAGTTGCGGCACTATTCGAACCTGTTCATCGCTCCTGTATTTCTGTTACTGGCCCTGACCACTCAATTTACACCCACTACAGCGTCAACAGCCCCCATAAAGATTAATGATGCAGAAGACCTGGGCAAGATTGGTCGAGATCGCGACTATCCACTGGACGGTACCTATCAACAGACAGCGGATATTGTTGTCACTAAAGACTATCAATCCATTGGCAATGATACCCATCCATTCACCGGGGAGTACTATGGGCAGTGCCGTACCATCAGCGGTCTGTCTAACTGTTTTATTGACACTCTGAAAGGCAGCATCAGGCACCTTCACTTTACTGGTGCCAATATAACTTCCCATAAGACGACCGGGTTAGCAGCCTGTGTTGTTGATGATACTGGCACAGTCAGTAATATCTGGGTGAAAGATGTTCATATTCTCACCAATGGTCGTAAAAGTTACGCTGGCATCGGAGGGGGGCTGATTAAAGGAACGGTTGGCAGCACCACGGCGGTGAACAGCAATGTCACAACCAGGGGTTGGTATGGAATCGCCGGCATCGGGGGGGGGCTGGTTTACGGAACGGTTGGCAACACCACGGCGGTGAACAGCAGGGTCGAAACCGGGGATTATCGTGCACACGCCGGCATCGGGGGGGGGCAGTTAACGGTGGAGGAACGGTTGCCAATACCAAGGCGGTGAACAGCAGGGTCGAAACCTCGGGCGAGGATGCTCACGCCGGCATCGGGGGGGGGATGGTTTTCGGAACGGTTGGCAACACCACGGCGGTGAACAGCACGGTCGAAACCGGGGATTATACTGCAAACGCCGGCATCGGAGGGGGCTTGGTTAATTTTCGAGGAACGGTTGCCAACACCACGGCGGTGAACAGCCATGTTACAACCGGAGGTGATGATGCAAACGCCGGCATCGGGGGGGGGTTGGTTAGACCTAGAGGAACGGTTGCCAACACCACGGCGGTGAACAGCCATGTCACAACCAGGGGTTGGTATGCATACGCCGGCATCGGGGGGGGGTTGGTTAGAGCTAAAGCAACGGTTGCCAACACCACGGCGGTGAACAGCTATGTCAATGGCATTAAAGAGAATTCTGAACCTACCTCCAATGATCAGCTTCTTTGCCAAAAAGCAGACCTACGTGTGTTAACAGCCAATTGCTCTTCGAGAACTGAATTTCTGGATGCGCTGGATTTTTCGAACAGTAATGCTTGCCCGGTAAAAGCCGCTACAGTGTCAACAGGCACTAAAGAGTCAGCACCCACTACCGCATCAACAGCCGTTAAAGAGTCAACAGCCACTGCAGCGTCAACCCCCATAGAGATTAATGATGCAAGAACCCTGGGCAAGATTGCCCTACATCCCGACTATCCAATAAACGGTACCAATCAAAAGAATGCTACTGCAGCTCCTACTACCGCAACTTCCATTCCAAGGAAATTATGCAGCTCTCTCAGAGATCAAACGACGGGGGTTCAACAACGGCTTATCGAGGACAGTGATCTTGTTAGCGAACGACAGTGCGTTGTTCTCAGTGCCGACCCTGCAGATGATTTAAGTGAGTTGATACAACAGATTCCTGATAACACTGTTATCTTGCTTTCCTCCAAAACAACTTCTCCAACCGTTGCCCCCGTGACAGGTAAGCTCACTGTTGAATATTTTATCGCCAATGCAATCGTTTTGAAGAGCGGTCAGGACATCATCGGGGCTGCTGATGACGGTTTTGAAATTGTTATCAAGCTTCATGATAACTTTACAAGTAAATACATGATCGGAGTTGGCGTTCACTACGATGACGAATTCAATTTTGGAGAAACAGCAGACAGTCATATAAAACACATTACTTTCCAGCCAACCGGAGTTAATCCAGATACTCAAACTGACGCTATTGTCCACACAAACTGCTATTCTGGGACATTATCTATAGAGAACAACGTTTTTTATCTCCCTGTCCGGGCCGCAGTTAACATTAATTGTTCTGCGAATCTGGATGCATCCACCAGTAATTTGCACACGGGCCCAGGCTTACGTTTCGCTGATAATCATGTCATTGGTCAAACCATCCACACAACAAAACTCAGTATGATTCCCGAGAAAGCAATATTCATTAATCTTCGCAACATCAATAACCTGTCAAACAAACTCGAAATAATTGGTAACACATTCCGGGGCAAAATCTCGGAATTGGCTCAGATTGCAATTGGATCCGGAAGCAATATTAATATCTTCAGAAACACTGTTGATATTGATAATAAAGACAAGACACCTGGCGAAATTCGTACAGGAATTGAAGGAGGGTTCGCTTTAAAAGGTCTTTCGTCGTCTGCCTATAGAAAAGCGCCTCTCATTAATCTGGCTGGTAACAATATCAACGTCACAAGGACAGCTTTAACTATCTATGACAAGCTTGATCTGGCGCTGGCCTGTAACCACTTTCTGGGAATGACTTTGTGGAAAGTAGACAACGAAGATTTC
Organism: Endozoicomonas sp. ALC020; assembly: GCF_049275935.1. Lineage (NCBI taxonomy): Bacteria > Pseudomonadati > Pseudomonadota > Gammaproteobacteria > Oceanospirillales > Endozoicomonadaceae > Endozoicomonas > Endozoicomonas sp. ALC020. Next base: position 4,644,356 of record NZ_CP184830.1, on the reverse strand, counting down.
CCCCTGAAAGCCGTTGATCCATTGCCACTGGCAGATGAGTGCCCAAGGTCTGTGAGTTCAACCGTTGGCATGGCAACGACCAGCGCGCCGACACTCTGCCAGATCGTGAATAGCTGGACTCCTATCAATGATTCCAAAGCCACTGCTTTGACTGGGCTGACCAACGTCGAGGGGCAGTTCTACTTTGACTCAGCTGTTTGCATGACAGAGCTTCAGTCCTTTGCTTCATCAGCGGATACAACCTCAGTGACCAATGCTTTGGGGGTCATAGCCTCTCTGGCCATATTGTTGAATCTATAGCCTGAGCTGATTCATCCCCTCGTTTAAAAGAGGCTGTTGCAACGCCCTCGCCCTGTATATGGATGGCTCAGGAGTCATGGCTAATACCCTGAGTAGCAGCACTAAAGAGAGTATTGACAAAAAGATCCGCCTGTTTTCTTGCAACACCATAATCATATTAATGGAAAACTATAAACACAGCGTCTAGGCTTCTTAGCGACTTTTCCAAGGAGTCCTGAAAATGATCAAGTTGCAGCACAACTCGGCTCTGTTCATTGCTCCTGTATTTCTGTTACTGCCCCTGACCACTCAATCTACACCCGCTAAAGCGTCAACAGCCCCCATAGAAATTTATGATGCAAAAGACCTGGGCAAGATTGGTCGAGAATATCCACTGAACGGTACCTATCAACAGAAAGCGGATATTGTTGTCACTAAAGACTATCAATCCATTGGCAATGATACCCACCCATTCACCGGGGAGTACTATGGGCAGTGCCGTACCATCAGCGGCCTGTCTAACTGTTTTATTGACACTCTGAAAGGCAGCATCAGGAACCTTCACTTTACTGGTGCCAATATAACTTCCCAGAACACGACCGGGTTAGCAGCCTGTGTTGTTGATGATACTGGCACAGTCAGTAATATCCGGGCGAAAGATGTTCATATTCTCACCAATGGTGATAAAAATTACGCTGGCATCGGGGGGGGGCTGGTTAAAGGAACGGTTGGCAACACCACGGCGGTGAACAGCAGGGTCGAAACCCGCGGTGCATCTGCACACGTCGGCATCGGGGGGGGGGAGGTTAAAGGAACGGTTGGCAACACCACGGCGGTGAACAGCAGGGTCGAAACCCGCGGTGCATCTGCACACGCCGGCATCGGGGGCGGGTCGGTTTATAAAGGAAAGGTTGGCAACACCACGGCGGTGAACAGCAGGGTCAAAACCTTGGGCAGTCTTGCAAACGCCGGCATCGGGGGGGGGTCGGTTTATAGAGGAAAGGTTAGCAACACCACGGCGGTGAACAGCACGGTCGAAACCTTGGGTTGTAGGGCAGACGCAGGCATCGGGGGGGGGCAGTTTTTTGGTGGAACGGTTGGCAACACCACGGCGGTGAACAGCACGGTCGAAACCTCGGGCAGGCTTGCAGACGCCGGCATCGGGGGGGGGCAGGTTTATTTAGGAGTGGTTGGCAACACCACGGCGGTGAACAGCCATGTCACAACCAGGAGTGAAAATGCATGCATCGACATCGGGGGGGGCGTGGTTACAGACACGGTTGGCAACACCACGGCGGTGAACAGCAAGATCAAAACCTCGGGCGGGAGCGCAAAAGCTGGCATAGGGGTAGGGATTTTTGACCGTGGAGCGGTCGTCACCAACACCACGGCGGTGAACAGCTTTATCAATGGCAATATAACGAATTTTGGATCTATCTCCAATGATCAGCTTCTTTGCCAAAAAGCCGACCTACGTGTGTTAACAGCCAATTGCTCTTCGAGAACTGAATTTCTGGATGCGCTGGATTTTTCGAATAGTAATGCTTGCCCGGTAAATGCCGCTACAGTGTCAACAGACACTAAAGAGTCAACAGCCACTTCAGCGTCAAGAGCCGCTAAAGAGTCAACACCCACTAAAGCATCAACACCCATAGAAATTAATTATGCAGGAACCCTGGGCAAGATTGGCCTACATCCCGACTATCCAATAAACGGTACCTATCAACAGAATGCTACTGCAGCTACTGCAGCTACTGCAGCTACTGCTAATGCTACTGCAGCTACTGCTAATGCTAATGCTAATGCTACTGCAACTCCTGCTACTGCAACTCCTGCTACTGCAACTCCTGCTACTGCAGCTCCTGCTACTACTGCAACTTCCCCTCCAAGGAAATTATGCAGCTCTCTCAGAGGTCAAACGACGGGGGTTCAAAAACGGCTAATCGACGACAGTGATCTTGTCAGGGAACGACATTGCGTTGTTCTCAGTGCCGACCCTGCAGATGATTTAAGTGAGTTGATACAACAGATTCCTGATAACACTGTTATCTTGCTTTCCTCCAAAACAACTTCTCCAACCGTTGCCCCCGTGACAGGTAAGCCCACTGTTGAATATTTTATCGCCAATACAATAGTTTTGAAGAGCGGTCAGGAGATCATCGGGGCTGCTGATGACGGTTTTGAAATTGTTATCAAGCTTCATGATAACTTTACAAGTAGATACATGATCGGAGTTGGCGCTCACTGCGATAACGAATTCAATTTTGGAGAAACAGCAGACAATCATATAAAACACATTACTTTCCAGCCAACCGGAGTTAATCCAGGTACTCAAACTCACGTTATTGTCCACACAAGCTGCTATTATGGGGCACTATCTATAGAGAACAACGTTTTTTATCTTCCTGTCTGGGCCGCAGTTAACATTCATTGTTCTGCGAATCTGGATGCATCCACCAATGATTTGCACACGGGCCCAGGCTTACGTTTCGCTAATAACAAGGTCATTGGTGAAACCATCCACACAACAAAACTCAGTATAATTCCCGAGGAAGCAATATTCATTAATCTTCGCAACATCAATAACCTGTCAAACAAACTCGAAATAATTGATAACACATTCCAGGGCAAAATCTCGGAATTGGCTCAGATTGCAATTGGATCCGGAAGCAATATTAATATCTTCAGAAACACTGCTGTTATTGATAATAAAGGCAAGACACGTAGAGAAAGTTGTACAGGAATTGAAACCCGAAGGGGAGGGTTCGCTTTAATAGGTCTTTCCTCGTCTGCCTATTGCAAAGCGCCTCTCATTAATCTGGCTGGTAACAATATCAACGTCACAACGACAGCTTTAACTATCTACGACGAGCTTGATCTGGCACTGACCTGTAACCACTTTCGGGGAATGACTTTGTGGAAAGTAGACAACGAATATTTCTCCCTGAAAGCCGTTGATCCATTGCCACTGGCAGATGAGTGCCCAAGTTCTGTGAGTTCAACCGTCGACCCGGCAACGACCAGTGCACCGACACTTTGCCAGATCGTGAATAGCTGGACTCCTATCAATGATTCCAAAGCCACTGCTTTGACTGGGCTGACCAACGTCGAGGGGCAGTTCTACTTTGACTCAGCTGTTTGCATGACAGAGCTTCAATCCTTTGCTTCATCAGCGGATACAACTCCAGTGACCAATGCTTTGGGGGTCATCGCCTCGCTGGCTATATTGTTGAATCTATAGCCTGAGCTGATTCATCCCCACGTTTAAATTCGGCTCTCGTCCCATGGCAACCTGATCTCTGGCATCGGAAATCAGGGTCAGAATGTTTTTGAAGCCCTGCTTATAGCCATGAAGAATTACTGCAATCATCCTTTGCTGGGTGCTGAATAGTTACCATTGAACTATGGAAAGAAGAGTAGTCCCGGAAAATCTTGGCTATTCTCTGATGCACTACGAATAATGAGATTCACCCATGGCGTTCCTTTATTTTGTCAGAACAGACATTCAACACGGACTGTTCTGGCATTTCCTGACAAACAAGAAGGACGTGGTTGGTATTTTTGCTTTTTCCCTGCTGGCTATGATGATTGTGCCGTTATGTTATTCCTCAAACCTTATTGACCGTCATCATCCCGATGGGCGCAAGACTCTGATTGAAATCAATGATGGGAAAACCCGCAATAGCACACTGACAGTGACAGGAGGCAAGCTCGCTGACAAAGCCGATTTTCCCGGTGTCGGCGACGGAGGCTTTTTTTATTCGCCGCCTCCGCCCTGGGGAGGTGGAGGCGGCAGGCCATCGGGATTATTCGAAATTGACCTGGCTGTTCTGCAACCCGTCATCAACTGGCTGATGTCCATAGGCAAGACCCATCATGATGATGGCCGACAGGCAGGTAATGAGGATGGACAACCCTCTGGCAGCAGACCTAATGCAGAATCAAATGACGCAACTAACCACCACCATCAACAGGAGCAAAGAAAAGCACCTGAAAACCGAGAGAACAAATCACCCGGAGAAGAAAATAGTGGCAGCGGCGATGGCAATAACAGAGAAGACGACAATGGCGAGGAGGGTAAAAATAATGCTTCGACTCAGGACCTTCAGCTACTTGCCAACAAGCTTTTAGCTATTATTGCAAGCGACAATCCCAACGCCGCTTTTAAATTCAGGGAAATGTTAGAGAAGCTGGACATGCCTCAGCGTTTGCAGGTTCTGGAAACAAAAGGCACAAACATCAGCGGCGATACTATTACTCCTCTTGAGGCGATATTGGCACTGCCGCGTTCTTCCCTTGAGCAATCAACACGCAACCGATTTATCAGGCAGCTGATAGAAGCCGCTGGCAACAACTGCCAGATGATTTTGTCTGAGATTGTTCTGGACATAATCCACAAGCTCAACCAACCTGACCAACCACCGCAGATAGGGGATTTCGAAAAATGTTGCTTTACTGAGTACTTCCTTCAATTGTTCCTGCTTCATTCAAACCCGGTTGAGCGTATTCGCAATCTATTAGAAAAAATATCAGATTTAGCCATAAGGAATGAGATTATAAATAATCCACAATCATTAACACTCCCCTCCCCCTTTCTGGATACCTTGAAACAATTTAACCAGCACTCATCGTTCCTTGAATTAATACGCTTATCAAATGAACAGTGTATGCAAAATGATTTCATAGCGATCACTGCTTTTGCCAATAATGGACTGCGTGTGGATAAACATGAATCCAGTCAAATTATTGGTGCAGAGTGCGCGGTATGTAAGGAGCCGTTTGAACGCTCGTCAAATATAGTGAAAACGTGCTGCAATCACTTTTATCACGTTGATTGTTTAAGTCAGTGGCTCGAAAAAAGGAGGCGGGATCGTGCAGTCCAAGATTGTCCTACATGTCGTACACAATTAAATGGCTTAACAACAAAACTTAACGACTTTAACAAACTATTGAAAAAATACGACGGTTGTCATTCTTTAGCTATTGCAAAAAGAGCCGTTAAGGAATGGAATAAAACAGAAAAAAATTATGCAACCTTGTACCATTTTGTCCAATTTTGCCGACATAGCAGCCAGGCATCTGATGATTCACGGTTTGCAAAACTCTTGCGAACCCTCATTCATCCCGTGACAAAAGCCAAGATCCGCCATGACGACGTGATCAACTCAGCCACCTTCAGCGCCAATAACCACCTTGTGGTGACCGCCAGTGACGATGGCACTGCGAAAATCTATGTTTATCAGTCCGATGGAACATGGATGGAAGAGTTCACTATCCACCACGGTAGTCCGGTCATAATAGCCAGCTTCAGCGCCGATAGTCGCCGTGTGTTGACCACCAGTGACGATGGGACAGCAAAAATCTATGTTCGAAAGGAGGATAGATCATGGCAAGAAGAAATCACTATCCGCCACGATGGGCCCATTCGTTTAGCCACCTTCAACGCCAATAGTAGCCGCGTGTTGACCGCCGGTGACGATGGGACCGCAAAAATTTATGTTCTGAAGGAGAGTGGATCATGGGAACAAGAAGGGATCACCCACCATGATGGTCCGATCCATTTAGCCAGCTTCAGTCCTGATGCTAGCCATGTGGTGACTGTTGGCAAAGATAACGTGGTAAAAATCACGGGCAAATCAGCCGATGGATCATGGCAAGTAAAAATCAACGTAATCCATAAGCGCGAAGTCAACTCAGCTATCTTTAGCCCCGACAACCGCCATGTGGTGACCGCAAGTGACGATGGTACGGCAAAAATCATTGGCCAGAAAGACGATAAGTCATGGGAAAAAGAAGTTACCATCGGTCACATCAGGACTGTTAGTTCGATCAGATCAGCCGCCTTTAGCCCCGATAGCCGACATGTGCTGACTATCGGCAGTGATGACGAACTGGTTAAAATCATTGGTAAACGGGCCGACGGAACATGGGGAGTAAAAGCCATCATTTCCCATATTGATCGTATCACCTCAGCCACTTTCAGCCCCGATAGCCACCATGTGATGACCGCCAGTTTCGACAAAGAGGCAAAAATCTACGGCGAAAAAACCGATGCATTATGGGAAAAAGAAATCACTATCCACCATAATCATTGGGTCTTATCAGCCACCTTCAGTCCCGATAGCCAACATGCAGTAACCAGCAGTTATGATGGAACCGCAAAAATCCATAGCCACAAAAATGGAGGATCATGGGATCAAGGACTCACTATCCATCACAATGATCGGGGCACTTCAGCCACCTTCAGTACCGATGGCCGCTTAGTTATGACCTTTGGTTTTGATCGTACCGCGAAAATCATTCAACTGGAGGGCGATGGGTCATGGGAACAAGAAATTCGCCACCCCTATCCAATCCACGCAACCAACTTCAGCGCCGATAGCCGCTTTGTGCTGACCCAAAGTTTTTTTTTACCAACATCTGAAAGTTGTAGCAGCATTGTGAAAATTACTGAACTATGGAAGGAAGAGTAACTCCACTAGGAGCCTGACCGAGAATAGCGCCCGTAGCGAGGACGGCAGAAAATTGAGGATGAAAATTCGGTTTTGTGAGGAGAATAGCGAGCTATTTGACGAACAAAAGCGGATTTTCAGACCAATTTGCTGCCGCCGCAGTAGGGCAGTCTATTCTCGGTCAGGCTCCTAGGAGGCTAGCGGGACAGCAACTTGTTGTGATTTCGACGGTGTCAGATCGAGTGACGTAGAAGTTGGCACCTGGACTTGTAGCAATTGCACAGCCTGTGGTTGCTTTGGTAAATGTAGCATTACAAACGGCAAAGCTGGAAAATTGCAGACAAGTACATGTATCTGTAACTCAGATGGAGATTGCAGCGGAAAAACATGCACAGCTGGCGCAGCTTCCTTAACAGCGGGAGTCTTTAGCCTTTTGGTTGTATCTGTGGCTACTATTGCAGCGAGCTTTTAAAGTATCCCTCTTTATAAAAAGCCCTGATTGGGTAAAGTTGAGTTAGTTCCCGCCCCCGGTTTATGTGATTTGAAGGTATGGTGTCACAAATAAAAATCAGGGGCTACCTTTTCTCAGTAATTCCAAGCTCCGCAAAGGTGCTATTTAAAGGCATTTTACTGAAGTTTGAGCTAAATGTCAGATATTACACAATCACCGTCGTATCTCCATACCTGTTCCTCAGAAACCAGAAAATACTCACTGAGCAAACCACGGAGAACTATTGCTTCCGTATCACCTTCTACCTATGATTTTTACATCTCCATTATTTACTTCTTCTTCTGCCGAACTTAAGTCAAGGTAGCCACTTGCACTCTCTGCTGACTCAATACCAATTAAAGCAATTGGTTTATTGTTATCTAATATTATGTTTGCTGTAACAGTAATATAACCAATACCCTTGGGATTATCTTTGCTGAAAAGTTTAACGAAAAATCCTATCTCATGTTCGACTTTTGATTTTTCACCTTCTAACAAGATTGACTTAATAAGCTTGGCGCAAGTTTTCGATGTAAGTACCCAATATTTATTGACTCGAGCACCTGCACAAATACATACACCACCACCCACACCCTTCGTATAACCACCGAATAAAAGTTCACTGTCTGTATCTGCTCCTTTTCGGTAATCGTTGACAACAGAAAAAAATACTAATAAATCTTTTGCAACCTCATCTGGACTATCTTGAGACTCAGCCACACTACTTAAAGTTGTTATAAAAACAAAAAAATGCATCAAAAATAATCAAACCGATTGCGTAGCCACATCGAACTCCCCAAACTTCTAAAGAAAGCTAGGTGAGCAGATTGATGGCAATTCCCCAGCAATTTCCGATAATTTAATTGGCAGGTAATAAAGATGGACAACCTTCTGACAGCGGACCCCCCAATGCAGGAACAAAGGCACAAATCGTTAGCAAATTCGCCCCTGCTTCGTTTAACCGTGTTCGAATGGCTGGTGTTAGCCTCGCAGATTTGCAGGCGGCAAGCTGGCATTCGCTGGCTCGGCGTAATGCCACTGAAAGCGGTGACCAGGCTCGTTGCCCCGCCGGTTTATCCCGCCTGATGCCACCTCCGGTCACTGGCGGCAGTTTTATCCTGGCCGCCTGGATTCGCCGGGGCCTGCCGCTGGGCAGGCGAACACGGGCCGGGAGCAAACTGGTTCATTTTGCCGCAGCTGACAGCTCTGATGCCATCAGCTTAAGCCTGAGATCCAGGGGGCAACGGCTGGTTAATTACCTGTGCAGCCTGGTCGGAGGTGAGGAAGGCGACGTTGGAACGGGTACAGCGGAAAGTGAACAACCAGTGATGGCAAGCCTGAATGATACGGAACTTTACCAGCACTACCAGCGACTGGTTCAGGACCTCAGTGCCCTGTCGGGCAATCGCAGTGGCGAGAGCACGTCGTTTGTACCGTCGGCAAGCCAGGGAATGATACAAAACCTGACGACTCCACTACCTTCGACTACGATGAGTCAGGGTTGAAAAACTCAGAAATCATTAACACAGTGATATTACTGATAAGCAACATCTGTTGCATTACTCCAGTTGGTCTTTCCCACTGTTGTACTTCGGTAGAATTCATTACAGCTCCGGAGAGCTTCCTGCATGCCCGCCAATCTAACTGATACAAACCCTCTCAATCCTACTCCCAAAAGACAGTGGTTCAAGACCAGCGATGGCTGGTTTTACCCGGCCATTGTTAATACCGATATTTTTAGCATCAGACTGTCAACGGATCAGGCCAGCCCCGGATCAGCCTTTGCCACGCCAGCACACATCAGCACGGTCAGGACAGCCATTGACAGAGCCTTCTGGTTAATCGAGCAGTCCGGTTTTTTTCCCCACTATTTACATCGGAATATCAGTATTATCCTGTCTGACTCTGATTTGCCGGGTCAGAATATCTTTTATGACGACGATGGCGTTACATTGTTAATCGGGCAATCGCTCGGAGCTGACCAACTCGTTGCCACGTTGCTGAAAAATATGGCAATGGTCGTTTATGAAGCCTGTGACCCCAATAACTTCTGGTCAGAATTTCAGGCTCGCCAGCATGGTTCCGCAGAAAATAGTGGTGGTTTAATCCCGTCTCCCATTAGTCAGACTGATGATGTGGTTTCCGCTATAGCCACGCAAACACAGCTCGACTTTATTTCTGAAACCCTGGCTGCCAAATGGTTGAATCAGAAAGTATCACCGGCTTCACTCTATTGGCTGGAGTCTTTGCTTCCTGATCTGTTCAATGCCCCAAAAAATCCTGAGAAGCCGCCAACTCCTCTAAGTGCCCAACTGCAAGCCAGACACTGGCATTCTAAAAACGATCTTGGTCAAACACTTGCCTGGCTCAAAAGTGAGGAGATCCGTCCAACAGGCAATGTTACCAGACCAGTGCCTGACAGTTTTTCTCCTTTCACACCCGTCGCGCCTCTTTTGCGCATCGACGAGACAATAGCCTGCCCTGCTTTTGGCGATGGTTACCGCACCCGGGCTAACGGAACAGAAATAGGCATCAGGGTATACCCCCAGGGCGACGCCGCTCCGCCACTGCGACTGGCCGACATCACCCTTGATGTGGAAGGCTACCATTCACTCGGTTACAAAGATCCGGCACAAACGCTCCAGCGGCTGGTTTTTGACCTCAAGAAATTGGCAGGACTGTTTCTATACGGTGGTTTTAACCGGCAATTGCTGACCTTTCTTCACGGACTGCAGATTGCCAGTGATCCGGGTGGCCCGGATCACAAGGTCCCTCTTATCAAGGCAGAGTCCGACCGATTATTTATTGACAGTGACGCAACCTTCACAAACGACAGTCAGCCACTGATTCGTCTGGGAGCCGCCGATCTTTCCCGGCACTCTGACGAGGCTCTTGGACACGGACTGTCATCCCTGTTGGTACCTGCATGGCGAAAAACCCTGACCGACAATGCCGTGGCTGTGGCCGGTATTGAACAGCTCTGGGGAATCACTGACAACAGGCTGAAAGCACTGCAACCGCATTATGGGCTTGATGAACGTTACCAGGCCCGGCAATGGCCACCAGAGTCCGGTGATCTATACCAGCGACTGATGTCAGGCCAACGCCATGACCTCAGGAAACGTGGCGGCACAGCCGAAGACTTTGTTGATGCCGTCCGGGAACTTTATCAGGGTGACGGGCTGGCGCCAGCACTTGCCAGCGTTATGGGAGACTGGCAAGCGTCAGCGGAGAGTAACCGTACAGGCGGGGAAATGGCGGATTTGCTCAAGGCCATCGAAACCGTTTACGACGAACAACCGTTGCGCAGTGAACAATGGTTTTTCCGCAGGGCGCTCGATGACAGTCTGGACTGGCTGATCGCCCGAGATCCCAACAATACGGCTCTGGCAAACCTTCAGCGCCTGAAGAAAAATGACGAAGCACAACAGGATGAATACGATGGCCTGTTGGAGCCGGAACAGGCGCCGCTCTTTAACGACACCACCCGCAGCGTTCGGGGCAGATTCCTTACCCTCAAGGCTCTGGGTGACTGGATAGGGGTTTACCTGACACCGGACTATCTGGCCAGTTCCGGTAATCAGACCCTCGCCAGTGACCTGCGGCAACTGGTGGATGCCAGCGACCTGTTCAGACACCGGTTGAACAATACCGACGCGTTACGAATGCTGTCGGGCAACGTAACGACCCCGATAAGACCTGACACCCTTGGCGACATACACGACCAAGGTATATTTAAGGTCCACCCCGATGAGCGCAACAGGACGATCCCCGGGGAGTATGTCAGCTTGATTATCCCCGATCGCAATGGTGCGTTCCCCGGCAGTCAGTCCGGCCCACTGCCCTACCTGCCCATCGATCATGGTGCGGAAAATGACACTGTCCATGATCTTGCCCCGAATAATGGGACAGACCTTGCACCCATTAACCAGACAGTCAATAACGGCACCTTCACGCTTATCCCTTTTGATCCGGATGAGGGGAACCTGCCCTACGGTTCCGGATGGCTGGCAGGCCATCTTTCGTTCTTTTACCAACTGGGGGAGGCATTACGGCTGGCGCTTGGGCTGGCACCAGAAGAAGATATCAATGCGGCCAAAAACCGGATTCGTACTGAGCTTGGTTTGCCACAGCACTATCCCGGACAGGACAAACTGCCGTTACCGGTAGTGAACCCCCGTCAGATGATGGTCAAAGACACCCTTTCCGTTGAGGTAAGGTTTAATCAAACGACAGAGACAGACAGTAGAAAATCTTTGCGTCTGGCAGTGACCGGACGCGGCTCCCTGGGACGTCATCTGGAACTGACGGCAGAGCCTGACAGGAACGGTACTTATCGTCTGCAACTGGCTGCCATTGGCACTATGACCGCAGATGACAGTCTTCTGCCACCTTCCCTGCGGCACCGCTATCCGGCAGTCACAAGACCGGCAAAAGTACAAAGGGTTCGCCGTTCCGATTCTGATCCTGTGGCAGGTTCAGACTTGAAATTAATTGATAAACTGATTCCTGACGCCAAGACGTTCCATATGGAATTTGAGCCGTTATTACAGTATCAACGGATCTTGAACGCAGACTTGAACAAACGTTTTGAAGACCTGTTCTCGTCTTTTATGGTGTTTGATCGTTATCGCCATGTGAATGCACAATCAACCTTTGTTTCGGCGTTGAAAATCTACGAAAAACTCACCGCCCTGATCGTGAATCACCCACAGGCAACCGGCGTAAAATTTGCGAAACTGGCTACCAACATCCGGCGCTGGTTAGAAAGTAATCTGAAGCCAGTCCCTCCACAGCTGCATTTTGTCAGCGTTAACCCAACCGATGACGAACTGAAGCGTATCCGGTCATGGATTTTGGCCAATTCAGAGTCCGGTTTAAAAATAAATCTTTGGTATGACCCCAATGCAATGCTCGCCGGTGTGCTTGCCGAAGCCCTTAAAGAGTCAATGACCCGTAAATTGGCCGGTCAAACCAATCCCGGTAATCCCTCTGATTTTGAATCGGGTTTACTGAAAGACCTGATGAAGTTACAGGATGAGGCCTGGAAAGCCATAAAGCCAAAAATAGAACGGGGCCAGCCGTTTGATCAGGCGGTGAAGAATTTTCTGACAGGCCACCTCAAATACAAGGCGGACCTTGACAAAAAAAAAATCCCAAATGCAGAAATCCTTGCAGGAATTTGCACGGCAGATAGAGTTTTCTTACCCACAGGCGAAGTTTTCCCTCATCGATCTTAATAAGGTCTGGACCGCTGCCTACGGGGAAGATGGTAAGGAGACTGAAAAGGACTATTACAGGGAACTGGGGTTGCGTGGCCATCAGCCTGCGGCTGAGGCACTGGTGAAAATGAGGGTGATGGCCACCCTCGGCGGTGTTTATTCTGATACGTCGCTTTCGCCGGCATTGAATGAGGATCTTTTCAAGGGTGTTGATTATTCAGGCGTCAGCAAAACAGATTGGGACAGGGTAAAGGCAGTACAGACACAGTTGGTCATCCAGCGCCTCGGCAAAGAATTCCTTCCTGACGATCAGGCTCCTGCCATTCAACAGAAGGTTGCAGACGATATTGCCTGGTTCGGTGAAAAATACCCCGAGTTGAAGAGCGACATTGAACAGCGTCTGGCGAGTGCTGATCCCTCGCAACTGTTTAAGCCTTTGGAAAAAATTCAAGTCATGCCCTATCAGGCCTGTGTGCCATCAGAAAAAAATCCGGGTTTATTTTTCGCGGCGGCACCAGGCAACCCAACCATTGAGTTTGCTCAAAGCACGCTCTTATTACAACATGAAGATATTAGTCGGCTGGAATTGTCCAGTTTGACAAATTGGAATGATGCCAAACGAAAAGAAGCGGTTTTAACCCAAACAAAGGATGCTGCTGCGGCATTGGTTTATTACCGACTCAGAGGGATACAGAAGTTTGGGAAAGGCTATCAAATCCTGAATGGCGATGAGGCATTGAGGGAAAGCAAGTTTGCCATGAGTTGGACGGCAGGCTACGAAGCTTTACTGGATGTTCTGCAATTTTCAGCCAGAGAACACTTTACCATTTCCAGCGCAGCGGCAGCTGTCCGGGACCAGGAAAACGATATCCGGCGTTATATAGACACGGATCCGCAAAAGCCTGGCCAATACAGCCAACAACTGGTTCTCCAGATGGAGTCTGGCGATGCTAACCCGATTAGCAAGGCCAGCCATTACCTGTTTGACAAATATAAAAACCGCGAACCAACGAGAGTTAGTTATAACTCAATCCGTTGGCTGGTCAATAAGGGCAGTTATTGGTCAGATGGAGAGACAGGCGCAAGGATTAATACTGCCGATATTGGTAAATTTCTGGACGGAGATAGCCGAATTCATGTGGTCGGTGCGGGTCAGTCCAGCAATGGGAAATTTACCCTGAGCGGGCAAACCGCGTCAGACCTGTCAAAAACAATCAATGAATTGATTGCAGATACTCCTGTTAAAACCATTAACCTGGTTGGCTCAGGCATTGATCACGACGGGCTTGTCAGCCAATACCTGAGAGAGACCCTGAAAGCAACAAAAACCCAGGCAGTGACTGCCCGTGACGGTCTTTTGAGAGTGGATATCTGGGGGCGTCTGTGGGTTGGCCTGCTTGGAGACACGGGTCTGGTGACCTGGTCGCTGGCCGACAGGTCTGACAAGCTGAAAGCGCTTCGCATGAATGAGGGGGACGCCAGAGTCGAACGCTTGTCTGAAAAAAACCTGCTTGCTGAAAGTGCCGCTGGAATGCGGCAGTTGTCTTCTGTATTGTCAGACAACAGCGGGTTGCTGGGGCCCGTCAATCCGGATGATGCCATGCCGACTCTGGCGATGTTCAAGCACAGCCTGAAGCCCCATCTGGGTACTCTTGGTTCGGATAATTTAGCATCGCTGGAGAAAAAAATTGACCAATTTGACCAACTTCGCCCAGAGGGAACGCCCCTTCAAAAATACGCCCTTGTCTATCGGATGCAGGAAAACCTGCCCAAAACGTTTATGGGTGAAGCAGCCGTCTCCCTGCTGGACGCCACAATAAAGCAGTACCTGCTGGATGCTTTGGTCGAGGTACCGAAAGAGCTTAACACTATCTGGATTGGGCCTCTTAAAAAAGGTGTTGAAGACTGTCTCAAGATCTGGGTTTCACAGATTCCCGCCTGGTCTATGACGCTCTGGTACGATCCGCAAGCGTTTTTAGCGCCCATATTGGCCCGGGAAATACGTGAGTCTGTTGCCGCTGAGAAAGTACCCGAATCATTCCTGAAAAAAGAAAATGCCAGGAATGAATTTGTGAAACGTTTAAATCAACTGCAAGATCTGGCCTATAGCACTATAAAAAACGGCATCGCCCAGGGTAAATCCTTTGACGAAATGGCAAAGGCGTTTTTAGTCAACCATTTGGGTATGGATGAAAGCGAATTAGAAAAAATACGAACAGACAGTCTGAAGCAAATGAAGGCGTTCAGCGACGAGTTGGCCAAGCTCAGGAGCAGCCCTGTATCTGGTGAATTCAAGCTGGCAGACATCAATCAACTCTGGCCGACAGGCAATAAAGCCAGCCTGAAAGAATGGTACATCAAAGAACTTGCACTAAGGGGGATTTTGGCCGCTGCAGCAGATTTGGCAAGAGTGGAAGTACTTGCCAAAGATAAGGAAGGAGGGGGTGTCTATTTGGACGTTGATATACTACCTGCTTTTAACAAGGAATTGTTTAAACACCTTAGATTTCCGGATTTTTTTCCCTTTGGAGACCGTCGGATCGGTCCGGATTACCCCGTTAACCATGCAATCATTAAGTATTTTGGCCAGAAAGGGCCGGAACAGCTGTTTTTTGGCCGGACACCTGATCCGGAACAAGAGAAATACTATGACAAAATAAAGGAAGAATACCCTGATCTTATTAAGGGTATTGAAGAAGCCATAGCCAACCATGGCGAAAAACCCCTTTTTGTCTTTCAAGATTCGCTCAGGGTTATTCCTGGTTCAGTGGAAATAAAATTAATCTACAAAGAAAAAGCAAAGATCAACAACAACTTGATTATCGCGCCACCTGACAGTGAGGCTCTTGACACAGTTAAGAAAAGAATTATAAGACGTTATAAATTAATTGAACGTTTAAATATCGATAAGCCATTAAACGCTGCCAAGACAGATATAGACAAAACTGCAAAATCAATCGCCAGGGAATTGAATATTGATCAGAGAGTCGCCTACAGTTTTTTTGATTACCGGAAAGATGGAATATTGCACCAGGCTAAATCGACGATGTCCATATCAGGGTCCCGAGGATTTTTAGAAGTCTCCCAGAATTATTTGTCTGATTTTTTTTCAAAAAAAGACCTTGTTGATCTTGAAGTAAAAGACCTTTTCATGGAAATCAATCCATTAGCACAGATTAATTTAATCAGTTGCAGTACTGATGAATGCCCCAGTAGCTGGTTACCCAGAACGGATAAAACCGAGCGTTATGCCCTGAACGCTGAGCAAGACAGCCATTATACAAACCAGGTCATTCTTCAGCTGGGCGACAATGACATTGAAACCACAGCCAGCTTATATCTGGCAAACAAATACCAGCCCGATTTCAGCCGCCATATAGTTCTGGATTCTTATGGTTCCCTGTACGACCCGAATACAGGCCACGACATTAAGCTTGAGGCATTGCAAGCTGATTTTCTTAAAGACGACACCCGCATTATTGTAGTTGGCCACGGTAGTCAGTTTCAGGGGGATAAGGCCGGTTCTGAAAAGTTTCTTCTGGGCGGGAAGACGGTTGCGCAACTGGCCAAAGTGCTTGAGCGCATAACCGGCGGGCGCTTTGTCAGAACTGTCAGTCTGGTGGGCTGTGGCGCTGATGCCAGTGGCGAGCATTACCCTGTGGAGGCTTTCGCCAGAGCACTGTTTGGTGAAATCCGGACACGTCGAATCACGGCTCGTAACGCTCTGGTGGCGGTGGATGAGTTGGGGCGCAAATGGACGGGTGTGCTGCCCGCCAACGGCGATCCGCTGTGGTCACAGTCAGACCATCGCGTCAAACTGGTGCTTGAGAAAGACGACCGGGGACAGTTAATAACCCGCAAGCTCCCGGTTGCAGGAGGGTTGGTGAAAAAACTCCGGAATTTGCCCGTTTTACCCACCGGCAGGGATTATGTTCGTCTAGGTAAAGAGAGTGACCCTGATTTCCAACAAGCCAAACGTTTACTGCTTGAAGCGATTATCGAAAACAATGGCAGGCAGAAACTCTCCGATCTGATTGAGGATTACAACCGTCGACTCTATCAAAACACCGGTGATAACCTTTCTCCTTACCGGTTGATGCCTTTGCCGACTGCCGATGTCGAACTCCCTGTTGCCCGGGCCGGGGCTTCAAAAGAGCTTCAGCCACAAGAAAAACGTCAGATGAGCGCCTTTGTCCGCGCAGACTCAATCGGTGACCCGTTTTCCGGGGTGGGTCTGGTGGCCTATGGCGATCCCTTTGCCCGGGAGAATTTTTTCCGGACCCAGCAGGCGGGGTATCAACTGGCCCGGAAAGTCGCAAACCCGCCATCCAATGCGATGACAGCATTGTTTACTCGCCTGTTGCTTGGGTCTTTGCAGGACATTGTCGCACCTGGTGGCAATGACATAGACCCATTCCGGATCTCCAGCCCTGACCTGATAGCTTCTGTATTCGAAAAAGATGACCTGCTTGCCCTCTCGGTCCAACGGTCACAAACTCACTTTTCCGACTTGAGCGATTGGTATATCAAGTCTCTGAAAAATTTGCTGGGTCACTATCTGACGGACCAAGCAGACAAAAAAGTACTGAGACTGAACGCCAGAAAAAGGAGCGAACAGAGAAAGTCGCTGCAAGCAAGCCTTTCCCTTGGGATTAACAAAAGGCTGAAGCACGATCCTGATAGCGCTCTCAGTTCTACTGATCCTGTGTCTCTGGCCAGTGGCGAGGCTTTTGATAGCGACAAACACAACAAGTACCTGCCTGTTGTCACCGACCTTTCGGGTGAAACTTATGTTCTGGTGGACTTGCCAGAGACCAGGAGCCTGGCTTTTCCGGATTATCTGCGCAATATCCTGTCTATGCTTCAGTCCTCTGGTCCGCTTGGATCGCGTGATGCCCAGACACTGATCAATACCATTGAGTCAGCCTATACCCAACACTCAGACTCCCTGGTAGGACAGCAGCTTGATGAAAAAATAGACCAACTGCCGTTGGCTGATGTAGTCACACTGGCCAACGAAGTCATTAACATGGACTCGGAGCCTGATGCTCTGCGAAGCCTGATACGAAGACTGTTGCTTCGTCTGGTGACCAACGCAGAAAAAGCCCTGGACACTGATCAGAAACCCGATCACCAGGAGAGGTTACTGATCGCAGAATTACTCGCCCTGGCCCCCGACGAAAGGGTCTTCATCGTCGAGCTCCCACCTTCAGGAAACCGTCATCGCAAGGTTTTTCTCGACGGTTTGATGTCTGTCGACAAGCATCAGCGTTTGACCTCGCAAACCACCATGGGGGCTCATTCACCCTTTTTTTTCTCGACCGTCCAGCACAGAGCCTATCGCTCTCAGCTGCGTGAGCTGTCGAAACTGGATGGAACCCCAGATAGGCTGAAGCCTTTGCTTGGTTATTTCAGTAAACCTAATGAATTCGCCGATGCCCTTTTGGCCTGGCGCAAATGGGAGATAGAGACTGGTTTTGTCGCAAGAAGGGTGCCCATTAGTGTTCGCCCGGAACAAGACCGATTGCTCGCGGACAGTCGGGTAATTGTCCTGGATTGGGAAATAGCCGGGCCTTTCCTCCAGATTGGATTGAAGGATGTAGAGCATTATTCGTCTGATGCCGACCTGGCCCGGGTGATGACCCAATCCTACGGAATGGCTCTATTCCTGCAACTGCGGTTAATTGGGGCAAACCCATACATTCTCAACAGTGCTTCGGAGATATGGCAAACACAATTCTATAGTGATCCTCTTGGTGAGTTCGGCTTTGACAACAGTATGACAATGCGGCGGTTACCGGATCCCGGCGACCCGCTTTATCGTGAACTGGTCCTTGATAGCAATGACCATGGGCTTAAGTTTGCCGAGGGTACTGTAGATGATTTCCGGCAGGCACTGGAGGTATTGTTTGAGGAAGGAAATCTCTCCCGTTCGGTCAGAAACGTTATTCGTCACCTTGCAAGAGCCCCGGTGGGCTCTGTTTGTACTTTTTCAGAAGGTCTGGTTAAAGTACACGCAGAGTTCTGGAAACAGATGCGGGATTCACAACTGAGGTCTGCACTGCAGTTGCAGGACCCGGATTACCAGATGTTAAAACAACGAATAGCCAGATCTGGTTTATCCGCCAGAAAAAAGAATAGGTTATTTGCAGATCTGGCTAATATTGAAAGCTCGTCAGGCAAAACGTTTTCTCATGACACGGACGTCTATAGCAGTGAAATAAAGGAGAACAGCCCCGGAATTATTAGTGAAGTGACACCGGATTCCTATGGCGATAAGGGTTCGGTTTCGAAGATCGCGATCTTGTTCTCTGCCCGGTTTATCAAACATGTTCTTGAAAACAATGCTCTTGAAAACAATGCTCTTGAAAACAATGCTCTTGAAAACAATGTTCTCAAAAACAATGATCCAGAAAACAATACTCCTTCCAAACAACTGTTTTCATTACGCAATGAGATTATCAAAACCCTTCGATTGCTCAGAACCACCTCTGAATTCAAGGCTTTTTCCGACATCCTGGCAGAGGATCAGAGCCAGGTCTTTGGTGATCTCCGGGCTCTGGTGAATCAGGGCGTTATTGATGGATCTTTCGGGACAGGCTTCGACCAGGCCAAAATACCCGACTCTGTCCGGCTCTTACTGGTCATTACTCCTCCCGATCCATCCGCTACAGAAACGCCACAGCCGGTTCTGGTTGATAATACCGGTTGTATCCTGAAAGTAGATCCAAGCCAGTATTTCACCGAAGACAAAATGCTGGTTGGAGACTATCAAACTTTCTCAAGATCAGGCCTGATAGCAGGTTATATTGTTGCATCAAATCGGCTGAAAGGTTTCAGCAGCGATTTTGAAACTATTCGAAAAAGAATTCTGCCTCAACTTGGCATTAAGGGATTACAAAAAAAGAGCAAAACTCCGGAGACACGTCGGGACGATTATAGAGGACAGATCGGTCTTGAAATAGAGAATCTCATCACAAAAGTGGATGCTGAAGACGGCGAATTGCTTGCACGCAGTCAATTAAATACTAATGAGCTTATTAACCCTGATTATCCTGATATGCTCCTGTCTACTGATCTCCATGAGGGTCGCTCTATCATTGAAATCATTACCGGACCCAAACCGCTCTCGGCTTATCTCAGTGAATCCTCAGCTTTATTTCATGCGACCAAGACAATGGTCTCTGTTTTAACAAAAATACCTGAGGGTGGTTATACCGTAGGCGATTTAGTTAGGGCTTATAATGACGAGCTACTTGGCAATAACCCCAGAGGTAATTCAGAAGATTTCAGGTTGCTCACCCTTGATGAATATAGAAACAGTCAAGTTTCATTGCTGCCTGACATGATGGAGGCAGCGATAGCGGCAGAAGCACAGATACCGCCTTATCGTATTCATGTCAATATTGGGGTCGATCTTGGTTTGATTGGGGATATAACCTCCTATATTCCCAATCTTTTTGTCTCAAAGACAAAAGACATATTAAGGAAAGTTTTTCATTGGTGCCAGTATAAGGCCTCTGTCATTTCAGAAAGACTGAATCTGAATTCTGACTTGCTGAAATCCATGTTTACCATGCATTTGTACAAGCAGGCATTAGACAGTTCAACCGGCAATTTTATGAGGGGGAAAATGAATATTCCAGGTACCCCTATCAATAAAATAAGAGGATTACTGAGACTGGGTACCGCTGATTTTTTAATGACTGTTATCTCTGATTCGGAGGCCGCCCAACTTAAGTCAGCCATCCGGGATTACAGCTGGCAGGCCTTTACTTCGTTGCTGCAGGAAACGGTCAATGAACTGGCCACAGTGGGATCTGAGGCTGAAGGGCTTGGCAGGGCGTGGAAGGTTCCCAAACAGCGATTGCAAGTCAGGTTAAAATTGCTGTTCACCGACCTGTTGGATCATCGTGTCGAACATGGAAAGATGGTTATCCCCCCTGGTGATCTCTCAGATTATTTCGAATTACCCCAAGGCGAGAACAAAGGACCGAAGCTGGGTTACATAGATGTCATAAGTCCACTCTCAAGACATGATGTCACTTACTATGTCGATGACGAGGGTCAAAACCATTTCCTCGGTACCATGGAGGTTCGAAAACTCTGGCCCAATCTCGAAAACATGGCTTTTTCCCCTCCCGAGCCCTACACGATTTCGATTATAAAGTCCGTTCAAACCCCGGGGTTACTGGGAGCAGACCCGGAGATTGACGGGGTTTTTTTAACAAAAGCCCAATTCCTGGTCAAATCTGAAACCGAAACTCCGGATTACCAGCGCTGGGTGAAGCAGTCCATCCTCGACCGTCTGGGTCAACTCAGCCACGCCAGGCTCAAGCATGTAATCCGCACCTTCGTCAACCGTCTGCAGGAAACCCAGGACACAATCCAACAGGACAAAGTGGCCCGGTTGCTGCTGACTGCCAATCTAAGGGCAATAACCGGCGGGCCGTCAGGTTCAGCCTGGGACACTCTGGCGCAGTTGCAAAAAATGCAGTTGCAAAAAATAGTCTCGGTGGATTTTCAGCGGGCAAGCGAGGGTCAACGGCTTCCTTTAACAACCACTGACAATCTGGCCCCCTGGAAACAGCTGGCAGAGCTTTTTCTGCCCATTGAGTTTTATACAATCCTGGACTTCTTTCCTGCTGATGAAGGTAAAGCTTTTATTGTACCGGTGCTTAAATCGGAGGAGATACTGTCCGGGTACGGAATCTCTCTGAGTCGTGTGTTTCAGGAAATAACGATTGTCTTTAACGCCCAATGGCACTCGTACCAGAGTCGCCTGAATAACAATCCGCTGACCCTGACAGTGGGTACAAAAGACTCGCTGCCTGAACACCGTAAAGCGGTTTCCATAGGAAAGCTGTTCGCCATAGCCCTGTTAAACCATCCCGATGTCGCAGCGCTCAGGCAGGCCCAAAAAGCATTGCGGGCGACCTGGGGGTTATCGGCAATCATCACTGGCCGCAGTTATGGCCTGAGCAAAGGACTGACACTGGCCATTTTGCCAGACCAGCAAGCCCCCCAAGACAGTAACAGCAAGGTGCAAACGGGGCCTGCTCCCCTGGTGCAGCTTACCGACATCGGGACGGTGATAAAAGACAGCGCATCGGGCCGGATCATCCTTGAAAAGATAACCGACACTGTACCCAGACCTGCCGGATCGGACAGCACAATGCGCGAGAGTCCGACAAAGGTCAATGGCTCACCATTGACGACTCTGAAATGGCTTGGTGCCGAAGGTCAGCCGGGATTGCAATGGCTATCGGCCCCGTTGTCTCTGGATGAACTGGACACCCACAGGCTTTCTCTGGAAGCCGACTTTTATGGGAACCCTGAAGGGCAGTCCATTGACTGGACAAAAACCACTGGCGGGGCAGACACCGGAATCATCCTGAGGTTTCCCTTTGAGAATCTGGATACGCCGGTGTTCGCGGCACTGTTTGCTGACAGTGACAGCCCTGAAGGAGAAAGGCTGCTGGCCAGCCTGAAGTCAGCCAGAGTTATCGCGACAGCGGTTATCCCCCCGGCCTCAGGCGATAACAAGGCAATCCATGCTCAGTTAAAATCGCTATTTACCCTGTTATTGTTCCGGCTGTCGGGGGACGACGACTCTCACGAAAAACCCCTGTTTCCGGGAATAAGGCTGGCAGATTATATCCATACCTACCTTTCCGACAGTGCCGTTACCTCACTCAGTGACTACATTAAGCGCGTTGGCCTGCAACAGGTCAGCAAAGAACTGGCAGCGAAGCTCACTGTCCTGGCCCAGCGGGATACCCCGGATCTGCAAGCAAGCGTCAGGATCAGAGACCTGCTGGGGATGGCTCTGGATTACCGTCTTGCCAACGGCGCCGGGCTGCTGCCCGGCACGCTGCCGGACGAGTACTCGCTGCCCCTGAAGGATAACCAAAAATCCAGGGAACTCTGGACTGGCCGGATGTCAGCAGACCGCACAGCGCGACCTGTCGCTACAAACGCCGATGGCCATTATCTTCTGGACCTTGCCCTGCCGGGTCAAACCGGCATGGTGAAACGCCTGTTTCCGGGAACCCCGGCAACCCCCGATAACCTCCAGAGCCGCCTCAGGCTGGCTTTGCAACCAGACCGGCTTGGCCAAGATCCGGAAATTACCCGTGCGTTTCTTGAACTGGCGATGTCCAGTGTGGGTAAAGCCGGCTGGCCGTGGTTTTCGGAACACTTTTCCTCATTACCCCAATTGCAGCGTTTCGCAGTGGTGGAAGCCTTGGGTCAATATCGCTTGCAGTATCCGGAGGAAGATATTAAGCAGCTGGCCCGTGTTCTTACCAAAATCCAGCTGGCTGAGGTGAACAGGCAGATCAGTCAGGATGATCAAGCCGGGACACCGTCGGCTTTTCGCATCAGGAGTGTGCAACCCCTCGCAGATGGAAGCCATCGCTTCAAGCTGAAGACCGACGCGGGGATTATGCCTGTCCTGGCTGACTCTCTGGAGCCAGTGACCGGACTGTTGACTCAACAACCATCAAACAAACCGTATCCGCAATGGATGCTATTGTCGGCCAGTTCACACAGCAGCCAGTTCCCAGGGGCATTTCTGGATACACACCACAACGAAAGACTGTACCGACAGGCCTTGCACAACAGCGAGCTGGATCCCTACCGCTACCAGCATGATGTCGAGCGGTTTATTAGAATTTTCAGTGATTTTTCACCGGACATCTATCGCCAGCGATTCCAACAGCAGCACTCGCTTGACCTCAGTGTCGGCCTACCTGTTCACTGGCAGTTAAATCCCCATATTATCTTGCAGGCGTCCCGGTTGCAGGTCGGTGATAGCGCTGTAACTATTGAGCTTGGGATGAAGGATAACCCTTCGCTAAGACACGCATTATTTGACTCAGTCGTCAGCATGTTTTACGCCATAGGTCTGGCCAAGAGTCTAGAGGCTGTTGATACCGCCCTGTTCCAGTCTGGCTGGCCTGAGGAAGCCGGGCGACTGGGTCAACTGGGCAACACTATTGGTTATGATTCTGTCCGGCAATGGGATTTCCTGCCTGCGGCAATGAACCGGGATTCAATTGCACTTTATCCTGACCCCGCTGGATCATCCATCACTCGGGAACAAATTAAACAAGAGGTGACATGGCTGTTCAATCAGAAGTCTGAATCATTATCATTGAGACTTGAAGCGCTCTTTGAGTGGATTCAGGAGCATCAGAATGACCAGAGTATTCAAACCTTTACCAGAGCACTCTATGAGTTTGAGCGCGACCTGCCTGATGGTGAAAGAGCCCTGTTCAGGAGGGCTTTCACTGATCAACAGATCAAATTACTGAAGGATGTTCTGACGCAGCAGGCCCCTCACCAGTGGGAACTGATTGACTACGTAGACACACTTAAAACAACGCCCGATTCGCAGGCCCCAACCAATGCCAGCGGGTTTGCTTCATCGGCGTACTGGCTGATTGAGTCTGACAGCGACAGCGACAGTGACAGTGACAGTGACAACGACGGTGGCAGGAAGTTGAGGATTGTCATCTGGGACCCTGAGGCGCAAGACAACAAACGCTGCCGACGTGGGGTCGACGGGTGCAGAACTCGCCTGCTATCAGCAGGAAATCTGGCGGACCGCCCCTTTTTGGACATTGACAGCACGGATATCAGTTACACCGATACCAACAAACCTTATTACAAAGTTGAGTTCCTTAACCACAACGAAGAGCTGTACCAGGTGCTCAGGCGCTCAGACAAGGATATTACTGCCACCCCCCTGGGCCAGGCTTCCGTTTATGACAGCATCCTCGATAGCAACGACTCCCCAGCTGAGCGGGTGTTTTCAGACCCAACATTGGCCACCACGTCCGTGGCGGTCAGGCGTTCCGATGGCAAGGTTTATCAGCTGATTTCGGAAGCTGACGGTCACTACCGGGCAGTGAGTTTGCAATCCGGAGATAGGCTGTTAGCGTCGTACGACAGTAACAGTAAAACCCTTATTCCGGTGCTGGAAAAAAACGACCATGGAAAGACGATTTATGGCGTGAAACTGGACGACGCCGCCGCAGGGACAAACGGGCTGTTCAAACTCAACCCGAAGGAATCGCTGAAGGATCAGTTAGCCGCCGCCCGCCACTGGCTGTCAGCGAGCAGTTCCGAGCTACGGACGCTGACGGGCACAGACGACAGGATAGCCGTGATCCTTCCTGCCGACTACCGTCCCGGCCAGAAACTGGCGAATCAGGCCGAACGGCTCTTGTCAGAACTGAGAGTCTTTGTTGCCAGCTCCGCAGGACAGCGTCTGGTCAATGCCCTGGGGTTCCCTGACAGTTTCATCAAACCCGCCACTATGACCGAGCTGGACAGTCAGCTGCTGCCCGGTATGAAGCCCCCTGCCCCTCTCAGGCTGGTGATCAGGTTTGGCAAACAGGCTCTTGCTGACCGGGTGATACCCTATCGTCCCGGGGGCAGCGGGGATACCAGTGGCAACAGGCTCGTGGTGCTGCAAGTTAACCCGGCGGTGTTGACCGGGCAACGCCACTCCACCAGTAATTACCTGGGGGCACTGGCCTCGGTCCTGAAGGATTTATGTCGGGCAGCACTGGTCAGTACTAATCAGGTGAACTCACCAGCCATCGCCATGACCTGGTTGCAGGGAACCAAAATCACCAGTGCCCGGACGCTGCTGCAACTGGAAAACCAGCTTCGTAAGCAGTACGACCTGCTGCCCGTGCTGGCCACGGCATCAGCCCATACCCCTGTTCAGGAGGTCACCTCAGCGGGCGGGATAACGACTGTGAAAAGCCGCCATCGGGTCCGCATTGCCTATCAAGCCATTGCTGAGCCCCTGTCCGGCTTTGGCCGTCTGCTGGGGGATATGGAAACCCGGCTACTGTTTCAGCGGGTTCATTACCATTGCAACCAACGGGTTGACCGGTTATCCAGCGCTGGTCGTTTGAAGCTGAGAAACCTTCGCTCACTGTTAACGCAGCTGGCCTGGAGTGGGCTGGTCAGTCAGCGCATGATGACATCGCAGCCTGCACTGCTGGCTGATCCGGCGGACGTGGTCACAGCCGTGCTTGATGACAGTGAGCTGAAAGCACTGGCCGGGATCAACAACCTCGCCGGGCAGCTTGAAGAGGTGTTGACCGATGCTCTGAAAGACCGACGGGGCATCGCCTTCACAGCGGCAGAACAACAGGGATTATTGCGCTGGCTAAGCCGTGCAGAGGCGGTTCTTACGGACGCACAGGCCGTGCGCAAGGAATGGGCCGAGCCCGGACAACTTCCCCTCGCTGCGGATTCCCGCGGCAATGTACCGGTCACCACTGGTAACCGAAAAACCCTTGCCCTGACCAGCACCGGGCGGCAACCGGTCACCCGGCTGAATGATCAGCCTCTCATTGCTATTGAAAGCCAGAACGGCCCCCTGTCCGCTCCGGCAGGCGATGAGCTTGGCGGTTTGCTGGCCCTGTTGAGACAGGAGTCACCTGACAGCCCGCAGGCTGTCGCTGCTTTAAGGACCGAGCTTGGTTGGGCTCCAGCAGTTACCGACCCGGACTATTACCGGGACGCGATCAAGCGTACTCTGTTATCACTGTCCCCACAGCAGACCAACAACCTGGATGACACCCTTGTTGATTTGCTCAACAAGCCATCCCTGACCGACGGTGAGTCGCTGCTGGCGGAGTATTTTTTTCACCGGCGGCTCAGGGGGCTGGAACCCACAGACCCAGCCGGGTTGCGGGCGGATGCCCTGCGGGCCAATAAATGGCTTGATCTCCTGCAAAAAAATCCGCCATTGCTTCCGGGACCTGGCTGGGAGCGCCCGGCTTTCACCCTCGATACCGGGTTGGGCCGTTACCAGGCTCAGGTTCAAACCAAGGACGGGCAAAAAACGTTCACGCTGGGTCGCCGGGATGACCTGGCTTTTTCCAACCGGGGGCCCGGCTACACCCTGACTCACAGCGAAGGCGACCGCAAGCAGGTCTTTCGCCTCCAGCTTCCTGATGGCTGGCCAGACCGTCTTTTGCCGATCAGGCTGGTTGTCCACATGGAGTTTTATCGCAAGCTGCAACGGAAGGGCAGTATTGGCAAAGAGCAATTACAGAACGACATTCAATTCATTGCCCGGGGGATGGGGGAGCCTCGTCTATCGCAGCTTCTTCAGGCGCTGGTGCAACCCGTCAGGGATGCAGGCATTGCCGATATTAGCCCTTTTAAAATAAAAATCAGCCCCAGGCCGCTCTGGCCGTTGGTGGACAGTCGTGTCGAGGTGAGTGAGGAAAACAGTGCCCACGCCCTGTTATTGCTGGGCACGAAGAACAGGAACAGGCCATTTATTTTCCGGGAAACCCTGACCAACCTGGTGGGTGCCAGTCTGTTGAAGGCACTTGAAGGTGGTGGAGGGTCGCTGACAGCCTTGCGCCAGCAGGTGCGCCAGCAGTTCGGGATCAACACCGCGACACTGCCTGACAAGGAGTCGCGTCCCTTGGGACTGACCCGTCAATACGCACTGACTCTGGCGGTTGCCCCCCCTTCAGGCACAAGCCTCTATCGGCAACTGGTCGCAGGCCATCATAACCTGCTGTTAGCCAAAGGTACGAAAGCCGATTATCGCCGGGCATTGGCGTATTTAGAGTTGCATGATAAGACCAGGATTCAGGCAATAAGGGATAGCCTTGCTAAAGGGGAAATTACAGCCAGTGACCGTGAGAAAAAACTTTTCAACGAGGTTGTCAATGATAAACAATCCTCAGCGCCCCTGGTTCCAGATGTCTCTGATAATACCATTGCCTCCTACAAGGCCTTGCCCTCCACCTCTGAGCTGGTCAACGTGGATTACCGGGCCTTCTGGAGCGTTGGTTCCGGTATAGAATCCCTGCTCGACGCCAGACTGCTGGGGTTAAGTCGGGCGGCGGCAGAAAATTTCCTGTCCCAACAGATAGAGGTCGCTAAAAAGCATTTCAGACTAAAAGTCGTTGCCAGCACTTACCTGAAGTCACTGCTGGTTCATTTTATCTACTGGAAGATGGAGCAGGTTCTGGGTGACACCGGCCAGCCAGCCAGCCGGATACGCTTGGGAGTGACCGATGCGGTGACGACCATACTGCCTGACGGCGATATCGATGACATCGCAAAACTGATGTACGTTGATCTTTGGTTGGAGATAAATACGCCAGAGAGTCCGAGGATATCCACTCTCGTCGCATTGGAAAAAGCCTGCACTTTTGTTGCCCGGGGACTTGGCTGGAAGTCTTTTGACACTGGCCTGCTGGCCAATCTGAAGCAAGATGTGGACACCGTATTCCATGAGGCGGTAGCACTGCGACGGCGCGTCGGAAGGCCGTTCCAGTTGCCTGTTAATCAACAACCGGACGCCCGGGGTAAAGAGCCCACGTCTGTGCAGGCTTTAGCGGGGCAGGATCAGATCATTGAAACCTTCGCCAGCAGCCCTCGTTATGCGGTTATGGCGGATGCTAAAAGGCGTTATATAAAAATAACTCCGGCGGGCCCGGGCAATCCTTTCTCGCTTATGTCACTCCAGTCACAGGATGGCCTGAAGAGGCTGTTACGGCGGCCTCTTAATCCGGGCAAAAACGCTGCAGCCACTCAGGCTTACCTGTCACAGCTGGCACGCCATTATGAGGCTTTTAGTGAACTGAAAGACATTAACATGACCGGCCAGGTCAATGGCGTTATTGACAAGATGGACCATGTCACCCGGCAGCAGTTTGCCGATGGTTTCCTGCACTATGCCCGGCAGTCAGCCATCCCGGCAGGTCTGGCTGAAACCATCGCCGGGAAGTTACTTGCGGCAGAGCTCAGCGCCCTGGGTTCTCTGCCTGAAACGATTTCTACCGGGCTTTATCAGCGGCTCAACGGGCTGCTGAACCTGACCGGGAAAAAGGAATTTTCACTGACCTCTGGCGACCTGAATATTCGGGTGCTGACCGACCCCTCAATCACCGCCGATGCCTCCTACCTGATGCCTGCCCAAGGCACACTGGTGCTGGGCAATGGCGGTGCCGACAGTCCGCTGACCGCCGCCGCAGCAATGGCTTTGCTGCAGGCGTGGGAAGCCCGGGCACCGGGTGATCAGGCAAAAACATTCCTCGCCCTGCAACAGAAGCGGATCAAATTGCCAGCAGGCATGGAAAGCCTGTCACCAGAGTCGCTGGTCAGTGAGTTCACGGTTAAGGAAGGCAAGCTGGCACTCTCCGGCCTGCTGGAACGTCTGACCAGCTTTATCGGGCTGGCGGACAGGCTGAAGCGGGAGAATTTTTCCGGAGCCCGACTTCTGGCCAGAAAGATTCGCCAGAACGTGGCCGACGGCGTTGCCGCACTCAGGCGTGATATTGATTTTGGCCAGATGGCTGAGCTGGTTGATATCAGCAGCCGTGATTTCCGGAGAACCTTGCAGGCACTGGACAAGGCTGGTTTGCCAGACGATCAGGCAGCAAGACTGCCCGATGCAGACTGTGTTCTGTGCGATGGTTCCGGACCGATCAGGACCGCGATGGCCCTGATAGACAGGGTCAGCGGGCATCTGGATGTCATTGAGGCCAGTGATCACTTCATCCATACCAGGCAGAGTGCCGGTGACAAGGGGTTGCTGGCAGACGCCTTCCTGCTGCTGGAACAGGGACGTTTTGCAGCGGTGGTCACCGAAGACATTATGGACAGCCCGGCGTTCCGCAAGAAGCTTCTTGAACTCTTACGACAGACACTGGCGCAAAAGCAGGAGCTGAATCCGGAACAAGTCGTTGAGCGGGTGGTCACTTTGCTCAACGACTCGGGCTACAGCGTTGACGACACCCGCTTTGTCAAGGATCAGCTGCTTGGAAACCCGGAGTTTATGGAGAACCTCCGGACCCAAAAAGGCCGGGACGGGGATAGCCCTGAGCCCGGCAGCCCCGGTGATATCAAGCCGATAGCCGGGTCGATAGCCGGGCCGAAAAAAGCGCAAGGGAAGTTTATGCGCATGCTGGATAGGCTGGATCGCAGTACAAAATTCAATACGGGCAGGATGATTTACGGCGGAGCAAGTGCCATCTCTGGCCTGGCCCTGGCTGCGGTGTCACTGAATAGCCTGGCAAAACACGGAGACGAGATGCCTGCCCAAGCCAGGGACATGGCCTATGCAGGTGCGGGCCTGGGCACCATCAACTCGGTCTACGGCATTGCCACGACCGCCAACTGGGCGCTGAGCAAAACCCTGGTCAAGACGAAAAATCCGGCAGGGGCCATTGGCGTGGTGTTAAAGCTGGGCCCGAAAGTGTCACGAAATGTGGCCAGGGCGATACCCATTATAGGCGGTGTCATTTCTGTTTCGCTTGGCGCTTCTTCACTGGTCTCTAATGCCAGCAACGCCGATGCGGCAAGAAAAGCTGGCCGCCATAAACAGGCGGCTATTTTTGGTGCAATGGCCGCTTTGGATGCCATTACCATTGGCCTTGATGTTCTCAGTACAGCGCTGGACTTCATCAATCCAAAGCTGGGTATTATTGTGGACGTAATCAGTCAACTGCTGAGTTTTCTGCAAACAGCCCTGGCGGCCCTGGTGCCGCCTCCCACCGCCAGGGAGGATTTCAGCGCTGTATTGGAGAGCGATAAATTCAAGGAATATCTTAATGACCAGGTAACTCACTTTGAGAAAGAGGGCTACAGGTGGTTTGTGCTCCACCAGGATGCCACTGGTTGGCTTGACCAGGATAATTATAAGGAGGACCTTGAGACAGTGAAGAAATCCTTTCTCCGGTTTTTGGATGGCAAAGGAGACAAAGGACTTGCCCTTCGTGATTTGATCAACGAAAGGCGAACCGCAAGAGGATCGTCTCTGTCGGACTACATGTACGGCGAGAAGGGGTTCAAGATCTTTTATGGGCTGGGTGGCGATGACATCCTGATCATTAACGAGGGAGAGCTGTATGGCGGTGCCGGCAACGACAGGCTGATCCTGAAAAAAGGCGTGGCAAAAGGGGGCACTGGCAATGACGATATACGGATTGAAGAGTCAGGTGCCGCCTACGGGGACAGTGGCGATGACGTTATCCGGATTGTAAAGACGGGTACGGGTTACGGGGGCAGTGGCAACGACATCATCCGGATTGAAAAGACGGGTACGGGTCAGGGGGGCAGTGGCAATGATGTTATCTGGATTGGGCGCTCAGGTAAGGCTTATGGGGGATACGGCGACGACACTCTCTACCTGTCAAAGATCGATGGAATCGGCTTCGGCGGACCGGGAAACGATCAGATTTATTACGGCAAATTCCAGTATGGCGACGCGGGTGATGACCGGCTCATTGACCAGCTCGGCACCGTCGAACAGCACGGTGGTACAGGTAATGACCGTCTTTCGCCAGGGTTAGGCTATGCACGCCTTTTTGGTGGGCCCGGAGAGGATACTGTTATTCTGCCCAGTCTCTCGCTTCCTGTTTTCCGCCAGGAAAGTGTAGGTAATCTCACGACTCAATACAGTATTGGTCGTTATAGCATCAGCAGGTTCAATGATCAGTCATTCAAAACCACTGATCTCACGCTTCACTACCGTCATGGTTACTCTAAGCCATTACTCTGGGCTGACTTGAAAAACGAAAACTGGCTTAACCGTTTTTATCGTTACCTCATCTTTCAGGGGTTGAACCGCGACCACCCGGATAGCCAGGAAACAGGCAAAAAATCCGTTTTCGATGTTTTTCGTGTAAAGCTTGCCGGCCAGTTATCGGTGACTAAGGCATTGATGACGCACGTCACACCTGACGCCAGTCACACAGGCGTCAGTCGAATTTCTGATATTTACAGGGATCAGCTTTACTTTTACCTCGGCAAAGGCCGGTACGGTAGCGGGCGGGAGGAAGTCCACCTCTATTTTTCGCGTGAAGGCGTTTTCGTGATGAAAGCCGACCGCTCCCTGTTGTTTTTCGAAAAGGGCAGCCTGCTCAGGGCCAGTGAAAGTAACAAAGCCATTGAATTCTTCGCGACCCTCGTGGACTGCCTGATGACCGGTGGCCGTGTTCAGGGTATGGAAAATCTGGTGGGTTCCGAAGACGGCTCAGAAGTTTACGGGACCGACCAGCGCGATAACATTTATCTCAGGGGCGATGAAAATAGTAACAACATAGTGAATGCGCGAGGGGGTGACGATTTTGTCTATGCCAGCAATGGTACAGATGTAATAAAACTGGGGGCGGGCAATGATCGGGCGGTGTTGACCGATCAAAATGCGGTGCACGGTGGCCCCGGCACAGACACCATTTCCTATGCGGTTCGAAAGGAAAATCTTTGGCTGGATATGACCAACCGGGATCCGTCATCGGGAGAGGTGGTGACCGGTGTCGAGGTTATACAGGACTCCCCCCACGATGACAAGATCAAAGGAAACCATGAGAATACGGTTTTCATGACCACCGGTGGCACCAATATTCTGGATGCCGGGGCTGGCAACGACACGGTCATCACTGACGGCGGAAAGACGTCCATCTGGCTGAGAAGCGGTTTTAACACCGTAATACTGGGCGATGGTCACCACAAGGTTTATACAGGCATTCATGCCGACTCAATCAGGGTAAGTGGCAACAACCTTGGTAACCATAAATTTTACGGGCACAAACCCCAGCAGCCTTCGACAGGAAAATGGCCAGTCCTGGCCATCCGCTGGGAACGATTTGGTGCCGGGTGCATCCGGCAGCACAAACAGCTGGCCAGCCTGACTGTCAACCCGGTTAGCGAGCGCATGGACCTGGTTTTCAGCAAACAGAAACCCAATCATAACGTCACCCTGGACTTTAACACTCCCGACATCCCGCCGGTCACAGTCAGCCACGTTAATAGCCACTGGTACCGGGAGGATTTGGCCGGTACGGGCCGCTGGCAGTTCATAGACGGGGATGTGATGAAGCTGAGAAATACGACCCTGTCAGCTTATTTTGGTTCGGGAAAAGGTTCTTGCAAGGTCACCAGGAAAGTGGATATCTATCCCTTTTCCAGAGCGCAGATGCTGGCATTTTTGAATCGCTACCCCGGAAAACCTTTAGGTGAATTCCGCCGGAATCGGTGGCGTGAAAGGACAGAGCTGGAGAGTCTTGCTAACGAAGGAAAAAACCTGGGCGTCGGCCTGCACCGGATTAGCAGTGAGGAAAGTAATAATCTCAGTCTGGATATTGAGTTTCGTTTCGACTCTCCCGGTTGCAACCCGCGCAGTGGTGTTTTACGCAAGCTGACCCTGAAGCCGAACCAACAGCTGGTGCGCTTTGAAGGTCTGACCCCTCTCATTGAGAAGCAGGTCAAGTCCTTCAAAAATGGGAAGAACGTTATCTCTTTCAAACCAAAGCACACACTGACTTTAAAACTGGTTAAAACCCATGCAGACGGTCGCAGACGAAAACACGGCCATCGTACAATATCAGAATTAAAACCGGTCTCAAGACAATGGGACGAACTGTTTCCCGGTCAGCCAATGGCGAAAGCCCTGGCCATGCTGGAGATACGTCATAGCTTTGGCTGGGATATGACTTTTCTTAAGGTATGCGGGGTCTCCAGGTCATACAACAGTTCTGTGATCATACCGGATGCTCACCTTGACCTGTCTTCGGACTCACACTCTGGCGTCCCCATCATTATTGGCGGCCCGGGCAACGACCGGCTAACAGGAAACCCCTCTACGGATAATGTATTGCTTGGTATGGGGGGGCACGACATTCTGAAGGATATGGGAGGCAATAACCAGTTCGTGGTCGGCATGGGCAATGCAACCGTTATTGCTGCCGGGGAGGGATACAACCAGCTAATATACGACAAGCTCTCGGTTCTCTATGGTCTCCAACTCCTGCGGAAAGGCTCCACGGGAACCAGTATCAAAGTCGCTTTAACCTATCAACTGGATGGGATGACCGTCAATGTCACCGAGGGGATCGCACAGACTCGATGGCGAAATACGGAAACAGGCAGCTGGCGTTATCACCAGACCGTATTCAATGGGATCGTCCAGATTGCCGGGACCTCGGGAGATGATTCCTACTATGGCAGCAATGGTACGGATATTTTCAGCACCGGGGGTGGTTTGGACAAGGTGCACATGGGGGACGGAGACGACCGGGTCATTGTTAACGCCCGTTGGCAAAATGGCACCTCGCTGGACGGCGGCAGCGGTGCCAATACCCTGCTCTTTGATTTGCCCGACAGCCATCGTGTAGTTGTTGACCTGGAAAGGAGTTTAACGGTCAAGAACTTTGTCCTGGAAGACTCAGGGAAGGGCAAGATAAAACTTTCCGGTGATGATAAAGATAACATTTACGTGTCCAGAGGTTCTCTGTACAGTTTTAATGGCAGGGGAGGAGATGACTACCTTTTTCTTCTGAAGCAGCCGAAGGTCACCCATTTAAACGGTGGTCCGGGCACCGACACGATAGATTTCAGCCAGATGACCATCGAGCCGCCTTTTGTCCGGCTCAATCTGTCTTTAAGAAAAAAAGCAGTGAGCTTTGCCTGTTATGCAAGCGATTCGGGAGCCTGCCCTCCCGATAAAAACGTCAAAGGTCATATGTCTTTTACGGAAAGGTCGTCCAAATCCAAGGGCACTTCCGAAAAATTGTCGACAGCTATCAGTAATTTTGAGATTTTCAAGGGCCCCGATTCCGGCGATATGTTCAACATTCCGGCCCTTGCCGGTATTACCGTTGATGGCGGAGGTGGCAATGATACTTTCAGAATTTCCTCTTCCGACACCTGGGGCAATAGCTCAATCACCTCCACTATAGGAGGAGCTGGATACAACAAACATTATGGCAGCCAGAAAGCTGACCGAATGGTGGCGAACCTGGGGCCTGACCTGCTTTCCGGCGACCTGGGCCCGGATATTTACGTTATTTGCCCACAGGCCAATGGCACCCGGATCGTCGACCGGGACAACGGGAATAGCCTGATATTGCACGGTGTCCAACCTGAAAAGCTGGACTGGCGACTGACTGGGAATTATACCCATCTGGAAGTGGACAACGACGGACATTTCTTTTTCAGCATCGATTTAGGGTACGTTCCCCAGTGTGTGCGCGAAGATGGCAGTTTGGTCACCGGGCACTTTATCAACAGCCTGGAACGGCATATCTGGCGCCTGACAACCATTGATCCGGCCAACAACGGAAGCAGGCAGCTTAGCGGCAAAAACCTTCGAGATTACTATCACGCCAAGCTGACTGTGGATAAACGACTGGATAGCACTTATCAGCTTGGCAATCTTACCGAGCCTGTACACGGCGGGCCCGGTGATGACGAGTTCTTCGTCTCAGGTGCTGTCAGACCGGGGGTTGAGCTGTTTGGAGAGTCGGGAAATGATATTTTCCACCTCAAAAGCAGCGGTGTCAGTGTCCATCCCGGTTCCGGCAATAACCTTGTCAGTCTGGAGCTGGAGAATGCAGATGAAAAGGGTGCGCTAAAGCTATTCTTTGCTCCTTCTTCGTTTAACCGGGTTCGTATGGCTGGTGTCA
Organism: Endozoicomonas sp. ALC020; assembly: GCF_049275935.1. Lineage (NCBI taxonomy): Bacteria > Pseudomonadati > Pseudomonadota > Gammaproteobacteria > Oceanospirillales > Endozoicomonadaceae > Endozoicomonas > Endozoicomonas sp. ALC020. Next base: position 4,609,450 of record NZ_CP184830.1, on the reverse strand, counting down.
GCCTTGCGGATGTGCAGGCAGCCAGCTGGCGTTCGCTGGATCTACGCAATGCTCCTGACAGCGGTGACCAGACTCGCTGCCCAGCGGGCTTATCCCGCCTGGTGCCTCCTCCGGTCACCGGCGGCAGTTTTATCCTGGCAGCCTGGATTCGCCGGGGCCTGCCGCTGGGCAGGCGAACACTGGCCGGGAGCACACTGGTTCATTTTGCCGAGGCTGACAGCTCTGATGCCATCAGCCTGAGCCTGAAACCCGGGAAGCTGGAGGTCAGACTAACGGAGGGTGCCAAGGTCTTTCATCGAGGGGTCAGGCCCTTTTTTACCTCCCCCCAGCTGCACCTGGTCATGACAATAAATGACAGTGGTTTTCTAACCATCTACCGGAATGGCCAGATTGCTCTGGCAACCCAGGCCTTCAAGCCAGCCAGGAAAATTCGGACGCTTAACTGTTATGACGCTGACAAACTCATCATCAACCAACGTCTCCCGTCGTTTGAAGGCATAAAAATGATGGCGTCCGGTGCCGATCCCCTGGTGAGAATAGGCACTTGGCAGGAGCCTGACCTTATCTACGCCAATGGCTGGCCAGACAGCCTGGAACTGGATGACAGCATTCTCGATGACAAGGTAAAAATTGCTCAACGACTCGAGTCGGGTTATTCACTTTCAAAGCAAACCATCCCCGGACATCAGTACCTGATAGATGAAAAAAGCACCGTTTACCACTTTGCTGGCGATGACTTCTCTGACACTGACCAATGGCTTCTGGCAAACGCCACAGGCACGGCTGACCAGCTCGAAATTAATACCCATGACTGCCAGAGATTGCGCTATCAAAAGTCGGACGAGGATCTTATCCTGACTGTCAGGCCTAATCATAACCTGCTGAAAAACAGTGAAAATAGCACCAGGCCGATCAATGCCACCCAGAGCCTTCGGGTGCAAAATTTTTTCAGTGAGGGAGGCGAGACCATTGAGCGCCTGATCGTCAATAACAAGGTGCTCAGCATGAGCGAGGTGCTTGCGAAAGTAGACACCCCGCAGTCAAATGGCAGGCGCTCAATGAATGAGAGCATCCCGGAGGGGGCACTGGCCGCTGAGGGTGGAGGCAACGGAACCCAGCCTTTACTGAACAGGATCATTCGTAAGGGGCAACAGCTGGCAAATTACCTGCACAGTCTGGCCGGAGCTAAGAAAGACGACGCTGACACAGGTGAAGCCGAGAGTGAGCAACCCGAGGTAGCGAGTCAGAATGACACCGAATTGAACCGACACTATCAGCGTCTGGTTCAGGAACTCAACACCACGACTGGCAATCACAGTGATGAGAGCCCGTCGTTTGTCCCATCGGCAAGCCAGGGAGTGATGCAGAACCTGACGACCCCGCAACCTTCGACTAGGATTGGTCAAGACTAAACGACCTGTTAGTTGCGGAGATCTTCTCTTATGTCTGCAAATCTGACCGACACCGTCCCTCTCAATCCTACTTACAAGCGACAGTGGATTGATACCGGCGATGACTGGTTTTACTCGGCCACTGTTCATACCGATAGTTTTACCATCAGACTGTCGGCGAACCCGGCCAACCCGGAGTCGGTCTTTGCCACACCAGAACACATTCTTACTGTCAGGACAGCCATTGACCGAGCCTTCTGGTTAATCGAGCAGTCCGGTTTTTTTCCTCACTACATGCATCGGAATATCAGTATTATCCTGTCTGACCCTGATTTGCCGGGGCAGAATATCTATTATGACGACGATGGCGTGACATTGTTAATCGGGCAATCGATCATCAATCCGTCATTATTGCCCCAGGCTTCGGGCAAAGCTGCCGGTATAGCCGATGCTCTTGGAACTGACCGGCTCGTTGCCAAGTTGCTAAACAATATAGCAATGGTCGTTTATGAGGCCTGTGATCCCAATAACTTCTGGTCAGAATTTCAGGCACGTCAGAATGGTTCCACAGAAAATGGTGGCGGTTTAATCCCGTCTCCCATCAGCCAGACTGATGACGTGGTTTCCGCTATAGCCACTCAAACACAGCTCGACTTTATCTCTGAAACCCTGGCTGCCAAATGGTTGAATCAGAAAGTATCACCGGTTTCACTCTATTGGCTGGAGTCTTTGCTTCCTGATCTGTTCAATGCCCCAAAAAATCCTGGGAAGCCGCCAACTCCTCTAAGTGCCCAACTGCAAGCCAGACACTGGCATTCTAAAAACGATCTTGGTCAAACACTTGCCTGGCTCAAAAGTGAGGAGATCCGTCCAACAGGCAATGTTACCAAACCAGTGCCTGACAGTTTTTCTCCTTTCACACCCGTCGCGCCTCTTTTGCGCATCGACGAGACAATAGCCTGCCCTGCTTTTGGCGATGGTTACCGCACCCGGGTTAACGGAACAGAAATAGGCATCAGGGTATACCCCCAGGGCGACGCCGCTCCGCCACTGCGACTGGCCGACATCACCCTTGATGTGGAAGGCTACCATTCACTCGGTTACAAAGATCCGGCACAAACGCTCCAGCGGCTGGTTTTTGACCTCAAGAAATTGGCAGGACTGTTTCTATACGGTGGTTTTAACCGGCAATTGCTGACCTTTCTTCACGGACTGCAGATTGCCAGTGATCCGGGTGGCCCGGATCACAAGGTCCCTCTTATCAAGGCAGAGTCCGACCGATTATTTATTGACAGTGACGCAACCTTCACAAACGACAGTCAGCCACTGATTCGTCTGGGGGCCGCTGATCTTTCCCGGCACTCTGACGAGGCTCTTGGACACGGACTGTCATCCCTGTTGGTACCTGCATGGCGAAAAACCCTGACCGACAATGCCGTGGCTGTGGCCGGTATTGAACAGCTCTGGGGGATCACTGACAACAGGCTGAAAGCACTGCAACCGCATTATGGGCTTGATGAACGCTACCAGGCCCGGCAATGGCCACAAGAGTCCGGCGATCTCTACCAGCGACTGGTGTCAGGCCAACGCCATGATCTCAGGAAACGAGGTGGCACTGCGGAAGACTTTGTTGATGCGGTCCGGGAACTTTATCAGGGTGACGGGCTGGCGCCAGCACTTGCCAGCGTTATGGGAGACTGGCAGGCGTTAGCTGAGACTAACCACACAGCCGGGGAAATGGCGGATTTGCTCGAGGCCATTGTCACAGTTTATGGCGAACAGCCGCTACGCAGTGAACAATGGTTTTTCCGCAGGGCACTTGATGCCAGTCTGGACTGGCTGAGTAACAGAGACCCCGACAACCCGGCTCTGGCAAACCTTCAGCGACTGAAAAAAAATGACGAGGCACAACAGGATGAATACGATGGTCTGTTCGAGCCGGAGCAGGCGCCGCTCTTAAACAATACCACCAGCAGCGTTCGGGGCAGATTCCTTACCCTCAAGGCTCTGGGTGACTGGATTGGGGTTTATCTGACACCGGACTATCTGGCCAGTTCCAGTCATCAGACCCTTGCCAGTGACCTGCGGCAACTGGTGGATGCCAGCGAGCTGTTCAGACACCGGTTGAACAATACCGAGGAGTTACGGATGCTATCGAGCAACGTAACAACCCCGATAAGACCTGACACTCTTGGTGACATACACGACCAGGGTATACTTAAAGTCCACCCCGATGAGCGCAACAGGACGATCCCCGGGGAGTATGTCAGTTTGATTATCCCCGGTCGCAATGGCGCGTCCACTGCCAGTCAGTCAGGCCCGCTGACCTACCAGCCCATTCGTCATAGTGCGGAAAATGACACCATCCATGATCTTGCTCCGGTTAACCAGACAGTCAATAACGGCACCTTCACGCTTATCCCTTTTGATCCGGATGAGGGGGACCTGCCCTACGGCTCCGGGTGGCTGGCAGGCCATCTTTCGTTCTTTTACCAGCTGGGGGAAGCATTACGGCTGGCCCTTGGGCTGGCACCAGAAGAAGATGCCAATGCCGCCAAAAACAGGATTCGTACTGAGCTTGGTTTGCCACGGTACTACTCTGGACAGGGCAACCCCGGACAGGACAGACTGCCGTTACCGGTAGTAAACCCCCGTCAGGTGATACTCAAAGAGACCCTGCCGGTGCAGGTAAGGTTTAATCAAACGACAGCGACAGACAGTAGAAAACCCGTACCTCTGGCAGTGACCGGATATGGCTCCCTGGGGCGTTACCTGAAACTGACAGCAGAGCCTGACAGGAACGGCACCTATCGTCTGCAACTGGCTGCCATTGGCATAATGACCGCAGATGGCGGTCTTCTGCCACCTTCCCTCTGGCACCGCTATCCCGCACTCACCAGACCGGCGACGGGGCACAGGGTTCGCCGTTCTGATTCTGAATCTGCTCCTGTTGCAGGTTCAGACTTCGAATTAATGAATCAACTGATTCCTGACGTTATCACGTTCTATAGGGAATTTGCGCCTTTATTACACTATCACCGCGCCGTGAATGCAGACTTTTCCGAACGTTTTGAAGATCTGTTCAGGGCTTTTAAGGTGTTTGATGGCTACCGTCGTGTGAATTCTTCATCAACCTTTGCTCTAGCGGTAAAGGTCTACAAAAAACTCATCGACCTGACCAGGAATTACCCGATGAAAGGGGAAGCCGGCGAAAAATTTGCGAAACTGACTACAAACTTTCGTCGCTGGTTAGATGTCGCCATTAAACCAGTCCCTGAAAAGCTGCATTTTGTCAGCATCGGCCCAACCGTCGCAGAGCTGAACACTATCAGGTTATGGATTGCAGCCAATTCAAAGTCCGATTTGCAGATAAACCTCTGGTATGATCAAAACGCAATGCTCGCCACTCTGCTTTCTGAAGCCCTTAAAAAAGCAGTGACCAGTCAATTGACCCGTCAATCTGGTCCCGGTGATCCGTCTAATTTTGAATCGGATTTAACCAGAGGAATCATGCAGCTGCAGGATCAGGCCTGGAAATCCATAGCGTCAGACATGGAACAGGGCCGGGGATTTGATCTGGCGGTGAAGAATTTTCTGGTAGGCCACCTCAACTATAAATCATCGGATATTGATAAGAAAAAAGCCCAAATGATGACAGCCTACCGGCGATTTAAAAAGAAGATAGCGTCTTCTTATCCCGGGGCGAAGTTTTCCTACGAAGATATTAATAAGGTCTGGACCGATACCTTCGGGAAAAAGGGTAAGGAGGCCGAAAGTTACTATCTCAGGGAGCTGGGGTTGCGTGGCCACCTGCCTGCAGCCATTGCACTGGTGAAAACCAGGGTGATTGACACTCTCGGTGGCGTTTGTTCTGACACGAAACTTTCACCTGCCATTAATGAGGATCTTTTCAAGGAAATTGACCATTCAGGCCTCATCAAAACAGATTGGGATAGGATACGGATGGCACTGACAGAGCTTGTCATCCGAAGGTTCGGCAGGGAATTCCTTCCCGAAGATCAGGATCCTGCAATAGAACAGAAGGTTTCAGATGATCTCGTCTGGTTCGGTGAAAAATACCCCGAGTTTAAAGGCGATATTGTACGGAGCCTGACGAACTCTGATCCGTCGCAACTATTTAAGCCCCTGGGAGAAGTTAAAGTCATTCCCAGTGAGATATACCTGCCATTGGAAAAAGCCCCAAGTTTATTTTTTGCAGCATCACAGGGCAGCAAGACCATGCAGATGGTCCAAAACCACCTTTTAACCGCTTATCAGACGATTGATCAATATAAGTTGTTCGACGTGACAGATTGGAAAACTATCGAGGATACAAGAACGTTTTTCACCTCGAATCAGATAGCTTTCCCGTCATTGATTTGTTATCGAGTCGGGGGTATATCAACGTTTGCAGTTAGCTATGAAATACTGAGCGGTAATAATGCGCTGGAGCAAAGCAATAGTGCAATGGGTTGGACTGGAGACCACAGAGATTCGCTGGATATTCCTGAATTGTCTTCCAGCGAATACTATACGATTTCCAGCGAAGCACTGGCTGTCTGGGAGCATGAAAACGATATCGCAGTCAATACCAACACCGATCCACAGAGCAGAAGCCAATACAGCCAACAATTGGTTATCCAGATGGAGCCTGGTGATGATAGCCCGATTGCCAGGGCCAGCCGTTATCTGTTTCGCAAATACAACAATGGTCAGCTGGCGGGAGGTAGTTATCGGCTGGTCATTGATAACGATGCCTGGTCAGATGGAGAAACAGGCGCAAAGGTCAACAAGATCGATATTGGCAGATTTCTGGACAGTGAAAGCCGAATTCATGTGGTAGGTCTGGGTGACTCCGGGAACGGGGAATTTACACTGAGTGGCCAAACCGCGTTAGAACTGTCAAAAAAAATCAATGCATTGACCGGTGATACACCGGTTAAAACCATTAATCTGGTTGGCTCAGGCATTGACGACAATGGGCTTGTCAGCGACTACCTGAAAGAAATTCTGAAAACAACAAAAACCTCGGCAGTGACTGCCCGTGACGGTCTTTTGAGAGTCGATATCTGGGGGCGCCTATGGGTTGGCCTGGTCTCAGAAACAGATCCGGTCACCTGGTCACTGGCCGACCACTCTGACAAGCTGAAAGCGCGTCGTAAGAGTAACGGTGAAATCACCGTCGAACGCTGGTCTGAAAAAGACACATTGGCTGAAGGTGCCACTGGACTCCGGCGGCTGCCCTCTGTGTTATCACAGGACAGCGGGTTGCTGGGGCCCACCGTCAATCCCGATGACCTGGTGCCAACTCTGGCGATGTTCAGGCACCGTTTGAAGCCGGGTCTGCTGAGTTTTCTCAAACCGAGTGATTTAGAAGCACTGGAGACGAAAATTGCAGAATTTGACCAACTTCGCCAGAAGGAGGGAAGTGAAAGTGCCCTGAAAAAGTACATGCTTGTCTATCGGATGCAGAAAAACCTGCCCGCAATTCTGAGTGGGGAATCAGCGGCCTCCCACCTGGCGGCGGCAATAAATCAGTACCTGCTGGATGCTTTGGTGGAGGTTCCTGAAAAGCTTAACTTTATCTGGATTGGTCGTCTCAACGAAGGGGTTAAGGACCATCTCAGGGTCTGGAGTAAGATGGTTCCCTCATGGTCGCTAAGGCTCTGGTACGATCCACAGGCATTTCTGGCGCCCGTGCTTACCCGGGAAATATATAAGGCTGTTGCCGATGAGAAAATAGCCGAGTCATTCCTGGTACATGAACAAGCCAGAGTGGAGTTTTTGACGCGTTTGCGTCATCTACAAGATCTGGCCTACAGCACTATAAAAAAAGGCCTCGCCCAGGGCAAAACCTTTGACGACATGGCGAAGATATTTTTAGTCAACCACCTGGGGATGGATCAAGAAGAATTAACACAAATACAAAGGCAAAGTCTGCAGGAGTTCACAGATCTCGCCAATGAACTGACCGGGCTCCGGGGCAACACCGGATCCGGGGGATTCATGCTGGCAGATATCAATCAACTCTGGCATTCAGGCGATGAAACCAGCATGAAAGCGTTGTACGTGAGAGAACTTGGCTTGAGAGGGATTTTAGCTGCAGCCTCTGATTTGGTAAGAGTAGTACTGCTGAAGGGGGGAGGTGTCTATTTGGACGTCGACACGCTGCCTCATTATAATGAAAAATTGTTTAAAGGGATTGAAATCCCAAGTGAAATTTTACATTCAGGAAGACTGAGTCATTTAATTAACCATATGATTATGGATTATTTTGCTGACCCAGGCCCGGAACAACTGTTTTTTAACAGAACACCTGATCCAGAAATACGGAGAGAATATAACAGATTCAAAGAAATATACCCTGATTTTTTTAAGGCTGTCAAAGAAGCCATCGTTAATCATGGGAAAGAGCCTCTTTTTACTTTTCCAGGCTCAGTCAAGGCTATTCCTGGCTCAATAGAAATAAGGTTACAATTTGTAGAAAGAATCAATGGCGGCAACTGCTTTATTATCGCGCCGCCAGACAGTGAAGTTCTCAAGGCAGTTCATCGAGAAATAATAAGGCGTTACAAATTGATTGATCGGCTGGGAATAGGCGACACGGAAAACTCTTATGACGACAGTATCGATGTCGATACAGTTGAGCAAATGAAAGAGTCAATCGTCAATGAATTGGGAATCAATAACGATTTCGCCAAAGATATAATTAACTATCGAGGTGATGGATTAGTTGTTAGAGGAGCTGGAGCGACGTTGCACCTATCCGGGCCGTCTTTGTTTATTAAAGTCATCAGAAGATCTGTCTTTGCTTTGCTTCCAGAAGAGGACCTTTTTGATTACAAATTAAAAGCCTATTTCACGCAAATTAACCCACTGGCAAGGATTGATTCAGTGAGTGTTGATACGGATGAAAAGCCCAGTAGCTGGATTACCAATACTGATAAAATCGTGCGTTATAAACTGACCAATGAGCGAGACAGCAGTTATAAAAACCAGGTCATTCTCCAGCTCGGTAACAGCGACAATGAAGCCAGAGCCAGCTCATACCTGAGAAATAAATACCAGCCCGATTTCAGCCGTCTTATACGACTGATGCCTGATGGCTCCCTGATTGATGAGAAAGCAGGTTACATCATTGAATCCAGGATTGTGAAAGCCAGTTTTATTACAGACGACACACGTATTATTGTTGTTGGTCATGGTTCCAAGGTTCAGGATAAAAACACCGGTTCCGACAAGTTTCTTCTGGGCGGCAAGACGGTTGAGCAACTGGCTGAAGTGCTCGAGCGCATAACCGGTGGGCAGTTTGTCAGGACTGTCAGTCTGGTGGGTTGTGGTGCTGATGCCAGCGGCGAGCATTACCCTGTAGAAGCGTTCGCCAGAACACTGTTTGCTGAAATCCGGACAGAACGCATCACCGTCCGCAACGCACTGGTGGCAGTGGATATGCTTGGCCGTAAATGGACTGGCACCCTGCCCGCTGATGGCAATATCCTCTGGTCACAGTCAGACCATCGCGTCAAGCTGGTGCTTGAGAAAGACGATCGGGGCCAGTTAATGGCCCGCCAGCTTCCGGTTGCAGATGGGCTGGTGAAAAAACTCCGGAATTTGCCCGCGTTGCCCCCCGGCAGGGATTATGCCCATCTGGGCAGGAATGACCGTCATTTCGATCAGGCCAGACGCTTACTGCTTGAAACGATGATCGAAAACAATGGCAGGCAGAAACTCTCTGACCTGATTGAGCATTACAACCGTCGACTGTATCAAAACACCGGTGATGACCTGTCTCCTTACCGGTTGATGCCTTTGCCGGTTGCCGATGTCGAGCTTCCTCTTGCCTCAAAAGAGCCTCAGCCAGAAGAAAGACGTCAGATAAGCGCCTTTGTCCGCGCAGACTCAATCGGTGACCCGTTTTCCGGAGTGGGTCAGCTGGCCTATGACGATCCCCTGGCGCAAGAGAATTTTGCCCGGATCCAGCAGGAGGGGTATCTGCTGGCCATGGGAGTTGCAAACTCGCCATCCGAGGTCATGGCTGCATTGTTTACCCGCCTGTTGCTTGGGTCTGTGCAGGACATTGTGGCACCCGGAGGCAATGACATAGATCCGTTCCGGGTCTCCAGCCTTGAGCTGATGACTTCGGTATTGGGAAAAGGTGACCTGCAGGCTCTCCGTGGCCAGCAGTTGCAAAATGACTTTGCCGACTTGAGCCAGTGGTATATCAAGTCTCTGAAAAAGTTATTGGGTCACTTTCTGGCGGACAAAGCAGACGAAAAAATACCGAGACTGAACGCCAGAGAATGGCATAAGCAGGGACAGTGGCTGCAAAAAACACTTTCCCTTGGGATTAATAAAAGAGTTCCCCATGACGCTGTCGGTTTTACAGATCCTGTGACCAGGATTCACGGAGAGGCTTTTGATGACAGCAAATACCTGCCTGTTGTCACCGACCCTTCGGGCGTAACTTATGTTCTGCTGGACCTGCCAGAAAGTAACAACGCGGCTTTTCCGGATAATCTGCGCAATATCCTGTTTATGCTTCAGTCCTCAGGGCCGCTGGGGCCGCGTAATGCCCAGACGCTGATCAATACCATTGAGTTAGCCTATTCCCGGCATTCAGATTTCCTGGCAGGAGAGCAGCTTGCTGAAAAAATAACCCGGCTGCCGATGGCTGATGTAGTCACACTGGCCACTGAAGTTATTAACCTCGACACGGAGCCTAAGGCTCTTCGGAGTCTGATACGAAGACTGTTGATTCGCCTGGCAGCCAGCGCAGTGAAGGCTCTGGACATCGGTCACAAACCGGATTACCAGCAGAAGTTTCTGATCGCAGAATTACTCGTCCGGGCCCCCGAAGAAAAGACCTTTGTCGTCCTGGTCCCAGAATCGGGAAAATACCAACGCACGATTACTCTGGATCCTTTGAAGACCATCGACACGAATGACTATCGTGGCTTGCATTCGCGAGTCACTCTGGGGGCTCGTTCGCCACTTTTTATCTCGACCATTCAGGACAGTACCTATCGCTCTCAGGTGCGTGAGCTGCTGAAACTGAATGGAATGCCAAAAAAACAGGGACCTGTGTTTCGTTATTTCGACAAACCTAATCAATTTGTCGATACCCTTTTGGCCTGGCGAAAATGGGAAATAGAGTCTGGTTTTGAGGCTAAAAAGCCGAACCTTGATATTCTTCTGGAGCAAGACCGATTCATCCAGGACAGTGAGGCAATTGTCCATCCATGGCAATCAAATAAGTCGATCATCGTCCGGGTTGGAGTGAAGGATGTACCGGAAGAGGCGTCTGACGCCCGCCTGGCCCGGGTGCTGACCCAATCCTACGGGATGGCCCTGTGTCTGCGAATCCGGGCAATGGCTCCAAATGCTCGCTATCTAATCGGGGCTATGGAGATATGGCAAATGGATTACCGTGATAATCCTGAGGGGGATTACGGTTTTGACAATGCTCTGACACTTCGGCAATTCACTGGCGATCCGCTTTACCGGGCACTGATCCGTGACAGTAAGAACCATGATCTTAAGTTTGCCGTGGGTTCTGTAGATGATTTCCAGCGGGCTATGGAGGTATTGGATTCGGAAGGGAAACTCAGCGATTCGGTCAGCAACGTTATTAGCCGCATTGCAATGAATCCGGCGACCTCTGTTAATACTTTTGTAGAAGCTCTGGTTAAGGTATACACAAATTTCTGGAAAGAGATGCAGGATGCACAACTGCGGTCGGTGCTGCAGTTGCAGGCATCGCAATACCAGATATTGAAACAACGATTAACCAGCTCCGATTTAACCGTTAATACCAGGAGCAGGTTATTGTCAAGTCTGGGCAATATGGAAAACCCGCCAGACAAAACTTCGTACACCGGCACCATGCCTTCTCATTACATGGACGTCTATAGCAAAGGAATAAAGGAGAACAGTCCCGGAATTATCAGTGAAGTAACACCAGGCTCCTATGGCGATAATGGTTCGCAGACCAAGGTCGCGATCTTGTTCTCTGCCGGGTTTATCAAATATGTTCGTGATCAGAATGCTCTTGAACAGAATGCTCCTTCCGAACACCTGTTTTCAATACACAGTAAGATTATCAAAAGCCTTAGATGGCTCAGCACCGTCCCTGAATTCAAGGTTTTTTCCGGCGCTCTGGCGAAAGATCGGAGCCAGGCCTTTGGCGACCTCCAGAAGCTGGTGGATCAGGGGGTTATTGATGGTTCTGCCGGTAGCGGCTTCGACCAGGTCAAAATACCCGACTCTGTCCGGCTATTGCTGGTCATTACTCCTCCCGATCCATCGGGTACTCCATCCGCTACAGAAATGCCGCAGCCGGTTCTGGTTAAGAATACCGGTTGTGTTCTGAAAGTGGATCCGAGCCAGTATTTCATCAAAGGACAAATAGAGGTTGAACAACATCAGACCTTATCAGGCCTGATAGCTCGTTATATTGTTGCATCCGGTCTGCTAAAAGGAATCAACGGAGATTATGAAACCCTTCGCAAAAAAATGCTGCGTAAATTTGGCATCAAGGCATTACCAGAAAAGAAAAGCATTATCGTTGTTCCCTTCGACCCTTTCAAGGGACGGGCCGGCCTTGAAATAGAGAATCTCATCACAAGTGTGGACACTGAAGCGAGGAAAAACCTTGCATACTCTCAATTTAATCCTGATGAGCGTATTAACTCTGATTTTCCTAATATACTCCTGTCTACTGATAGCCATGAAGGTCGCACCATCATTGAAATTGTTACCGGCCCCAAACCTCTCTCGGCTTATCTCAGTGAGTCCTCAGATTTATTTCTTGCAACCAAAACGCTGGCCTCTGTTTTAGCGAATATACCTGAAGGGGGGGTTACCGTCAGTGGTTTGGTTGAGGCTTATAATGATCAGCTACTTGGCAATAACCCCGAAGGTAATTTAAAAAATTTCAAGTTATCCAGTTTTGATGAATTTAAAGACAGTCAGATTTCATTGTTGTCTGGCAAGATGGGGGCAGCGGTAGCGGCAGGAGCACAGTCACCACCTTATCGTATTCATGTCAATATTGGGGTCGACCTTAGTTTGATTGGGGATATAACCTCCTATATTCCCGATCTTTTTGTCTCGGATAAAAGCGACACATTAAGGCAGGTTTTTGAGTGGAGCCAGTATAAAGCCGCTGTCATTTCAGAAAAGCTGAATCTGAATTCTGACTTGCTGAAATCCATGTTTACCATGCATTTGTACAAGCAGGCATTAGACAGTTCAACCAACAATTTCAAGAGGGGGAAAATGAGTCTTGCAGGTACCTCTATCAATAAACTTAGAGGATTACTGAGACTGGGTACCGCTGATTTTTTAATGACTGCCATCTCTGAGTCGGAGGCCGAACAACTTAAGACAGCCATCCAGAATTACGGCTGGCAAAGCTTTACTTCGTTGATGCAGGAAACGGTCAATGATCTGGCCACGGTGGGATCTGAGGCTGAAGGAATTGGCAGGGAGTGGAAGGTTCCCGAACAGCGATTGCAAGCCAGGTTAAAATTGTTGTTCACCGACATGTTGGATCATCGTGTCGAACATGGGGCGATGATTATCCCCTACAACCATGGCTCAGATTTTTTCGAATTACCCCAGGGCGAGAACAAAAGCCCGAAGCTGGGTTACGTAGATATCACAAATGCATCCTCAAGACATGGCGTCACTTCTTATGTTGATGAAGAGGGTCAAGCCCATTTTCTCGGGACAGTGGAGGTTCGAAAACTCTGGCCCAATCTCGATAAGATGGCTTTTTCCCCTCCCGACTCTTTCACGGTTTCGGTAATAAAGTCCGTTCAAACCCCGGGGTTACTGGGAGCAGACCCGGAGGTTGACGGGATTTTTTTAGGAAAAGCTCAATCCCTGGTCAGCCCTGAAACCAAAACTTCGCATTTCCAGAGCTGGGTGAAGCAGTCCATCCTCGACCGTTTGGGTCGACTCAGCCAGGCAAAGCTCGAACATGTCACCCGCTCCTTCGTCAACCGTCCGCATGAAACACAGGACCCAATCGGGCAGGAACGAGTGGCCCGGTTGCTGCTGACTGCCAATCTCAGGGCAATAACCGGCGGGTCGTCAGGATCAGCCTGGGACACTCTGGTGCAGTTGCAAAAAATAGTGTCCGTGGATCTTCAGCGGATAACCAGCGAGGAGCAACCGCTTCCTGTGGCAGCCACTGACCGTCAGGCCCGCTGGCAACAGCTGGCAGAGCTTAATCTGTCTACTGAACTCAATACACTTCTGAAACTGTTTTCTGGTGATGAAAGCGAAGGTTTTATTAAGCCGGTGCTTAAATCAGGAGAGGTGCTGTCCGGGTACGGAATGTCTCTGCGCCGTGTGTCGCAGGAAATAACGATTGTTCTTGACCCCCACTGGCACCCGTACCAGAGTCAACTGAACAAGAATCCGCTGACCCTGACAGTGGGAATAAAAGACGCGACGCAAGATAACCATAAAGCTACCCCTATAGGAAAGCTTTTCGCAATAGCCTTGTTAAACCATCCCGATGTGGCCGCGCTCCATCAGGCGCAAAAGGATTTGCGGGCGATCTGGGGATTGTCGTCAATCAAGACTGACCGCAACTATGGCCTGACCAAAGAACTGACTCTGGCTATTTTTCCAGAGCAGCAGGACGCCCTTTACACACAGTTTGTGGATGGCATCGGCAACCCCGATCACAATTGGCAGTTTGCTTCCGGGTCGGTTGAGGATTTCGCCCGGGTTCTGTACGGGTTGTCCACCCGCTATGATCAGGACAGTCTGACAGAGGCTTTTCATCGGATTCGGAACTACCACCGTCAAAACACCGGAGTATATCTGGACACCTTTGCCTCAGCAGTGGTGAAGACACACAGGAACCTGCCGGATGGCCGGGCAGCACTGACTCTGCGTCAGGTTATCGGGAGTGACGGCTGCACTTTTCTGAAACAGACCCTGAATGAAAGGCGCGCACCATTAATCAGTGGCCTGGATGCAATAATAGATGCCAGAAGTCTTGACGCGCTTTATAGTGGCCGCGATTTAAAACGACGCCTTCCTGGTATCACACTGAGCAGGGGGATAATGTTAAGGGTCACCCCTGAATACTTCGGTTATGCCGGGGCGAATTATCATTTATTACCCGATGCTATCAGGAACTTCCTGGCAACACCTCTGGGCAAAGATTACCTGAAAAAATTTGAAGAGAGTTTCACGTCCGGCCGTTATCAGTACCTGATTTTTGATGCCCCAAAAGCAAGCGATGGAAAGCAGCAAATCGTTGTTACGTTAACACTGGCTGGCGAAGAAACGGCTGACAGACAAGTGATCATTGATCCCAGTGCCAGTCAAAAGATCCGTTTGTCCAGCTTGATCCCAGTGTTTGTTGACCTGGTTAAATCCGGCTACGACATGGATGATAGCAGTCAGCCTGCCGCCCCGGACGATAAAGACATTGAAACAAGGGTTCGCCAGGAAATGGGGCTGGCTCCCCTGGTGCAGCTTGCCAAAATAGCGGCGGTAAAAAAGGACAGTGCAACTGGCCAGATCGTTCTTGAAAGAGTAACCGACGCTGTCTCCCGACCTGCCGGATGGGACAGCACGGTGCAGCAGAGCCCGACAGAGATCAATGGCTCACCTTTAACGACTCTGAAATGGCTTGGTGCCGAAGGTCAGCCGGGATTGCAATTGGTAACAGCCCCACTCTCCCCGGATGACCTGGACACTCACAGGCTTTCTCTGGCAGCCGATTTTTATGCGCTGGATAAAATGATCTCGACGCTGACTCATCCGGACAATACAAAAGATTACGATGAGGTCTACAAGGAGTATTTTAGCGACCGGTCAGGCTCTGAAGGGCAGCCCATTGACCGGGCAAAAACCACCGACGGCTCAGATACCGGAATCATCCTGAGGCTGCCCTTTGAGGATCTGGACAGGCCGGTGTTCGCTGCCCTGTTTGCTGACAGTGACAGCCCTGAAGGGGAGCGGCTGCTGGCCAGCCTGAAGGCTGCCAAACAGTTCGTGACAGATATTGCCCCGGCCTCAGGCGATTACAGGGCAATCCATGCTCAGTTAAGGTCGCTGCTTACCCTGTTGTTGTACCGGCTGTCGAGGGACGCCCCCCACGGGAAATCCCTGTTTCCGGGAATAAGGCTGGCAGATTATATCCATACCTGCCTTTCCAACAGTGCCGCTGCCTTACTCAGTGACTACATTCACCGTGTTGGCCTGCAACAGGTCACTCAGGAACTGGAAACGAAGCTCACTGTCATTGCAAAGCCGGGTGCCCCGGATCTGCAAGCGGGCGTCAGGATCAAAGACCTGCTAGGGATGGCTTTGGATTACCGCCTTGCCAACGGCGCCATGTTGCTGCCCGGCACGCTGCCGGATTACTACTCGCTGCCCCTGAAAGATAACAAAAAATATCGAGAGCTCTGGACTGGCCAGATGTCAGAGGACAGCACAGCGCGACCTGTCTCCAGAAACGCCGATGGCCAATATCTTCTGGACCTGGCCTTGCCGGGTCAAAGCGGCATGGTCAAACGCCTGTTGCTCCGAAACCCGGCCCCCCCCGATAACCTCCGGAGCCAGCTCCGATTGGCTTTGAAACCGGACTGGCTGGGCAGTGATCCAGAGGTTACCCGTGCGTTTCTTGAATTGGCGATGTCCGGGGTGGGTAAAGCCGACTGGCCGCAGTTTTTGGAGCACTTCTCTTCATTGCCCCAATTGCAGCGTTCCGCAGTAGTGGTGGCGCTGGGTCAATATCGCTTGCAGTATCCAGAGGACAGTATCAAGCAGCTGGCCCTTGCCCTTACCCGAATCCAGCTGTCGGAAGTGAATCAGCAGATCAGTCAGGATGATCAGGACGGGACACCGCCGGCGTTTCGCATCAGGCGTGTGACATTACCCGAAGACGGAAGTCATGGCTTCAGGCTGGAGACTGACGAGGGGATCATACCTGTGCTGGCCGACTCCCCGGAGCCGGTGACTGGAGAGCCATCACTCAAGCCGTATCCGCAAGGGCTGCTAATGCTCGCCAGTTCATACAGCAGCCAGTTTCCAGGGTCGTTTCTGGATACGCACAACAGCGTCAGACTCTACCGGCAAGCGATGCAGGATAGACAGCTGCATCCCGACCGTTACCAGCATGATGTCCAGTGGCTTATTAAAACGTTCAGTGACTTTGGACCGGAAATCTATCGCCAACGACTTCAGGAGGGGGGGGCGCTTGACCTGAGTGCGGGCCGGCCTCTCCACTGGCAGTTAAATCCCCATATTCCCCTGCAGAAGTCACGGTTGCAGGTCGGGGATGCCGCTGTAACGATTGAGTTTGGGATGAAGGATAACCCTTTGCAGAGTTACAGATTCTTTAACGAAGTGGTTGGCCGGTTCTACGCCATGGGTCTGGCCAAGAGTGTAGAGGCTGTTGATGCCAGTCTGTTCCAGTCGGTCTGGCCAGAGGAGGCGGAGCGACTGCGTCAACTGGGCGACACTGTTGATTTTGATTCTGTCCAGCGATGGGATTCCCTGCCTACGGCGCGGAATCTGGATAATACCCTTCCGAGAGACAACAGCCCGGATTTACCAAAACTTTATGCTGGATCCGTCAGTCAGGAAGGCGTGAAACGGACGCTAAAATGGCTGTTCGATCAGAAGCCTGAATCAATTTCATTGGGCCTTGAACAGCTCTTTGACCAAATTCAGGGGGACCAGGATAACCCGGCTGTTCAAACCTTTGCCGAGGCGCTGTATGAGTTTGACTGCAACCTGCCTGATGGTGACAGAGTCCTGTTCAGGGAGGCTTTCACTCCCGGGCAGATCAAATTTCTGAAGGGTGCCCTGACTCACCAGGCCCCTCAGCAGTGGGAACTGATTGACTACATAGACACACTTAAAACAACGTTCGATTCGCAAGCCCAGGTAACCGATGCTGACGGGTTTAAGTCATCGACCTACCGGCTGGTTGAGTCTGGCAGCGGCGACGACAGCGACAGAGAGTCAGTGGTTGTCATCGAAGACCCTGAGGCGCAAGACAACAAACGCTGCCGACGTGGAGTCGACGGGTGCAGTACTCGCCTGCTATCAGCAGGAAATCTGGCGGACCGCCCCTTTTTGGACATTGACAGCACGGATATCAGTTATACCGATACCAACAAACCTTATTACAAAGTTGAGTTCCTTAACCACAACGATGAGCTGTACCGGGTGCTCAGGCGCTCAGACAAGGATATTACTGCCACCCCCCTGGGCCAGGCTTCCGTCTATGACAGCATCCACGATAGCAACGACTCCCCAGCTGAGCGGGTGTTTTCAGACCCAACATTGGCCACTTCGTCCGTGGCGGTCAGGCGTTCCGATGGCAAGGTTTATCAGCTGATTTCGGAAGCTGACGGTCACTACCGGGCAGTGAGTTTGCAATCCGGAGATAAGCTGTTAACGTCGTACGACAGTAACAGTAAAACCCTTATTCCGGTGCTGAAAAAAAACGACCATGGAAAGACGATTTATGGCGTGAAACTGGACGACGCCGCCGCAGGGACAAACGGGCTGTTCAAACTCAACCCGAAGGAATCGCTGAAGGATCAGTTAGCCGCCGCCCGCCACTGGCTGTCAGCGAGCAGTTCCGAGCTACGGACGCTGACGGGCACAGACGACAGGATAGCCGTGATCCTTCCTGCCGACTACCGTCCCGGCCAGAAACTGGCGAATCAGGCCGAACGGCTCTTGTCAGAACTGAGAGTCTTTGTTGCCAGCTCCGCAGGACAGCGTCTGGTCAATGCCCTGGGGTTCCCTGACAGTTTCATCAAACCCGCCACTATGACCGAGCTGGACAGTCAGCTGCTGCCCGGTATGAAGCCCCCTGCCCCTCTCAGGCTGGTGATCAGGTTTGGCAAACAGGCTCTTGCTGACCGGGTGATACCCTATCGTCCCGGGGACAGCGGGGACACCAGTGGCAACCGGCTTGTGGTGCTGAAGGTTGACCCGGCGGTGTTGACCGGGCAACGCCACTCCACCAGTAATTACCTGGGGGCACTGGCCTCGGTCCTGAAGGATTTATGTCGGGCAGCACTGGTCAGTACTGATCAGGTGAACTCACCAGCCATCGCCATGACCTGGTTGCAGGGGGCCAAAATCACCAGTGCCCGGACGCTGCTGCAACTGGAAAACCAGCTTCGTAAGCAGTACGACCTGCTGCCCGTGCTGGCCACGGCATCAGCCCATACCCCTGTTCAGGAGGTCACCTCAGCGGGCGGGATAACGACTGTGAAAAACCGCCATCGGGTCCGCATTGCCTATCAAGCCATTGCTGAGCCTCTGTCCGGCTTTGCCCGGCTGATAGGGGATATGGAAACCCGTCGACTGTTTCAGCGGGTTCAGTATTATTGCAACCAACGGGTTGACCGGTTATCCGACGCTGGTCGTGCAGGGCTGGGAAACCTCCGCTCACTGTTAACGCAGCTGGCCTGGAGTGGGCTGGTCAGCCAGCGCATGGTGACATCGCAGCCCGCACTGCTGGCTGATCCGGCGGACGTGGTCACAGCCGTGCTTGATGACAGTGAGCTGAAAGCACTGGCCGGGATCAACAACCTCGCCGGGCAGCTTGAAGAGGTGTTGACCGATGCTCTGAAAGACCGACGGGGCATCGCCTTCACAGCGGCAGAACAACAGGGATCATTGCGCTGGCTAAGCCGTGCAGAGGCGGTTCTTACGGACGCACAGGCCGTGCGCAAGGAATGGGCCGAGCCCGGACAACTTCCCCTCGCTGCGGATTCCCGCGGCAATGTACCGGTCACCACTGGTAACCGAAAAACCCTTGCCCTGACCAGCACCGGGCGGCAACCGGTCACCCGGCTGAATGATCAGCCTCTCATTGCTATTGAAAGCCAGAACGGCCCCCTGTCCGCTCCGGCAGGCGGTGAGCTTAGCGGTTTGCTGGCCCTGTTGAGACAGGAGTCACCTGACAGCCCGCAGGCTGTCGCTGCTTTAAGGACCGAGCTTGGTTGGGCTCCAGCAGTTACCGACCCGGACTATTACCGGGACGCGATCAAGCGTACTCTGTTATCACTGTCCCCACAGCAGACCAACAACCTGGATGACACCCTTGTTGATTTGCTCAACAAGCCATCCCTGACCGACGGTGAGTCGCTGCTGGCGGAGTATTTTTTTCACCGGCGGCTCAGGGGGCTGGAACCCACAGAGCCAGCCAGGTTGCGGGCGGATGCCCTGAGGGCCAATAAATGGCTTGATCTCCTGCAAAAAAATCCGCCATTGCTTCCAGGACCTGGCTGGGAGCGCCCGGCTTTCACCCTCGATACCGGGTTGGGCCGTTACCAGGCTCAGGTTCAAACCAAGGACGGGCAAAAAACGTTCACGCTGGGTCGCCGGGATGACCTGGCTTTTTCCAACCGGGGGCCCGGCTACACCCTGACTCACAGCGAAGGCGACCGCAAGCAGGTCTTTCGCCTCCAGCTTCCTGATGGCTGGCCAGACCGTCTTTTGCCGATCAGGCTGGTTGTCCACATGGAGTTTTATCGCAAGCTGCAACGCAAGGGCAGTATTGGCAAAGAGCAATTACAGAACGACATTCAATTCATTGCCCGGGGGATGGGGGAGCCTCGTCTATCGCAGCTTCTTCAGGCGCTGGTGCAACCCGTCAGGGATGCAGGCATTGCCGATATTAGCCCTTTTAAAATAAAAATCAGCCCCAGGCCGCTCTGGCCGTTGGTGGACAGTCGTGTCGAGGTGAGTGAGGAAAACAGTGCCCACGCCCTGTTATTGCTGGGCACGAAGAACAGGAACAAGCCATTTATTTTCCGGGAAACCCTGACCAACCTGGTGGGTGCCAGTCTGTTGAAGGCACTTGAAGGTGGTGGAGGGTCGCTGACAGCCTTGCGCCAGCAGGTGCGCCAGCAGTTCGGGATCAACACCGCGACACTGCCTGACAAGGAGTCGCGTCCCTTGGGACTGACCCGTCAATACGCACTGACTCTGGCGGTTGACCCCCCTTCAGGCACAAGCCTCTATCGGCAACTGGTCGCAGGCCATCATAACCTGCTGTTAGCCAAAGGTACGAAAGCCGATTATCGCCGGGCATTGGCGTATTTAGAGTTGCATGACAAGACCAGGATTCAGGCAATAAGGGATAGCCTTGCTAAAGGGGAAATTACAGCCAGTGACCGTGAGAAAAAACTTTTCAACGAGGTTGTCAATGATAAACAATCCTCAGCGCCCCTGGTTCCAGATGGCTCTGATAATACCATTGCCTCCTACAAGGCCTTGCCCTTCACCTCTGAGCTGGTCAACGTGGATTACCGGGCCTTCTGGAGCGTTGGTTCCGGTATAGAATCCCTGCTCGACGCCAGACTGCTGGGGTTAAGTCGGGCGGCGGCAGAAAATTTCCTGTCCCAACAGATAGAGGTCGCTAAAAAGCATTTCAGACTAAAAGTCGTTGCCAGCACTTACCTGAAGTCACTGCTGGTTCATTTTATCTACTGGAAGATGGAGCAGGTTCTGGGTGACACCGGCCAGCCAGCCAGCCGGATACGCTTGGGAGTGACCGATGCGGTAACGACCATACTGCCTGACGGCGATATCGATGACATCGCAAAACTGATGTACGTTGATCTTTGGTTGGAGATAAATACGCCAGAGAGTCCGAGGATATCCACTCTCGTCGCATTGGAAAAAGCCTGCACTTTTGTTGCCCGGGGACTCGGCTGGAAGTCTTTTGACACTGGCCTGCTGGCCAATCTGAAGCAAGATGTGGACACCGTATTCCATGAGGCGGTAGCACTGCGACGGCGCGTCGGAAGGCCGTTCCAGTTGCCTGTTAATCAACAACCGGACGCCCAGGGTAAAGAGCCCACGTCTGTGCAGGCTTTAGCGGGGCAGGATCAGATCATTGAAACCTTCGCCAGCAGCCCTCGTTATGCGGTTATGGCGGATGGTAAAAGGCGTTATATAAAAATAACTCCGGCGGGCCCGGGCAATCCTTTCTCGCTTATGTCACTCCAGTCACAGGATGGCCTGAAGAGGCTGTTACGGCGGCCTCTTAATCCGGGCAAAAACGCTGCAGCCACTCAGGCTTACCTGTCACAGCTGGCACGCCATTATGAGGCTTTTAGTGAACTGAAAGACATTAACATGACCGGCCAGGTCAATGGCGTTATTGACAAGATGGACCATGTCACCCGGCAGCAGTTTGCCGATGGTTTCCTGCACTATGCCCGGCAGTCAGCCATCCCGGCAGGTCTGGCTGAAACCATCGCCGGGAAGTTACTTGCGGCAGAGCTCAGCGCCCTGGGTTCTCTGCCTGAAACGATTTCTACCGGGCTTTATCAGCGGCTCAACGGGCTGCTGAACCTGACCGGGAAAAAGGAATTTTCACTGACCTCTGGCGACCTGAATATTCGGGTGCTGACCGACCCCTCAATCACCGCCGATGCCTCCTACCTGATGCCTGCCCAAGGTACACTGGTGCTGGGCAATGGCGGTGCCGACAGCCCGCTGACCGCCGCCGCAGCAATGGCTTTGCTGCAGGCGTGGGAAGCCCAGAAACCGGAGGATCAGGCAAAAACATTCCTGGCCCTGCATCAGAAGCGAATCCGATTGCCAGAGGGTGTGGAAAGCCTGTCACCAGAGTCGCTGGTCAGTGAGTTCACGGTTAAGGAAGGCAAGCTGGCACTCTCCGGCCTGCTGGAACGTCTGACCAGCTTTATCGGGCTGGCGGACAGGCTGAAGCGGGAGAATTTTTCCGGAGCCCGACTTCTGGCCAGAAAGATTCGCCAGAACGTGGCCGACGGCGTTGCCGCACTCAGGCGTGATATTGATTTTGGCCAGATGGCTGAGCTGGTTGATATCACCGGCCGTGATTTCCGGAGAACCTTGCAGGCACTGGACAAGGCTGGTTTGCCAGACGGTCAGGCAGCAAGACTGCCCGATGCAGACTGTGTTCTGTGCGATGGTTCCGGACCGATCAGGACCGCGATGGCCCTGATAGACAGGGTCAGCGGGCATCTGGATGTCATTGAGGCCAGTGATCACTTCATCCATGTCAGGCAGAGTGCCGGTGACAAGGGGTTGCTGGCAGACGCCTTCCTGCTGCTGGAACAGGGACGTTTTGCGGCGGTGGTCACCGAAGACATTATGGACAGCCCGGCGTTCCGCAAGGAGCTTCTTGAACTTATACGACAAACACTGGCGCAAAGGCAGGGGCTGAAACCGGAGCAAATCATTGATCGGGTGGTCACCTTGCTCGATGATTCGGGCTACAGTCCCGACGACACCCGCTATGTAAAGCAACAGCTGCTTGCAAGCCCGGAATTTGTGGAGAGCCTTAAGCTTCGTGAAGACCATACCGGCGGGGATAGCTTCGAGCCTGATAGCCCGGATGGCAGCAAGTCAGGCGGTGGGTCGAAAAGCTTGCAAGGGAAGTTCATGCGCACGCTGGACGTGCTGGATCGCAGTACAAAATTTAATACGGGCAGGATGGTTGTTGGTGCAGGGAATGCCGTCGCTGGCCTTGCCCTGGCTTCGGTGACACTGAATAACCTGGAAAAATACGGCGACTCGATGCCTCCTGATGCCAGGAACTCGGCCTATGCGAGTGCGAGCCTGGGCATCACCAACTCGGTCTACGGTCTTACCATGAGCGCCAACTGGGCGCTGAGCAAAACCCTTGTCAAGACCAACAATCCGGCAGGTGCCCTGGGCGTCGCGTTAAAGCTGGGTCCGAAAGCGTCACGAAATGTGGCCAGGACTTTACCCGTTATAGGCGGTCTCCTTTCTCTTGAAGTTGGTACGCTTTCACTGGCCGCTAATGCCGCAAACGCCCACGCGGCAAGAAAGGCTGGCAGCTATAAACGGGCGGCCATTTATGGTGCCATGGCAGCCCTGGATGTCATTACCATTGGCCTTGATGTCCTGAGTATGGCGCTGGACTTCATCTTTCCAAAGCTGGGTCTTGTTGTGGACCTGATCAGTATGCTGTTAGGTTTCGTGCAAACGGCCCTGCAGGCCATTATGCCGCCCCCCACCGCCCAGGAGGATTTCAACGCTTTATTGGAGAGCCCGCAATTCAATGGACAGCTTGATCAGCAGATGGAGCACTTTGAGAAAGCAGGCTACAGGCGGTTTATGCTGTTCGACGATGCCAGTAATTATCTTGACCAGAGTAAGTATGACGAGAACCTCGAGACATTGAGGTTCTCCACTATGTGGTTTCTTCTGGATGATTTCGACAAAGACAAATGGTATGCCATTGTTGACAGGCAAAACGTAAGGCGATCCGGGTCAGGGACGTACCTGTCGGACTACATAGAAGGCAGGAAAGGATACAAGAGATTTTTTGGTTTGGGTGGCAATGACACCCTGATCACTGACCTGGGTGAGCTTTATGGCGGTCCGGGCAACGACTTGCTGATTGTCAAAAAAGGCAGAGCAGCAGGGGGCAGTGGCAATGACATTATCCGGGTTGAAGAGTCAGGCGAAGCTTACGGGGACAGTGGCGATGACGATATCCGGATTGAAAAGTCAGGTAAGGCTTACGGGGACAGTGGCAATGACATTATCCGGATTGAAAAGTCAGGTACAGGTTACGGGGGCAGTGGCAATGATGTTATCTGGATTGGGCACACAGGTAAGGCTTACGGGGGATACGGGGACGACACCCTCTACCTGTCAAAGATCGGTGGCATTGGCTATGGCGGGCCGGGGAACGATCAGATTTATTTCGGCAAATCCCAGTATGGCGACTCGGGCGATGACCAGCTCATTGACAAGCTCGGCGCAGTCTACCAGCACGGTGGAACAGGTAATGACCGCCTTTCGCCGGGGTTAGGTTATGCACACCTTTTTGGCGGACCCGGAAATGATACGCTTGTCCTGCCCAGGTTCTCATTTTCTGTGGTCAGCCAGATGCCAAAAGGTAATCTCACGGCTCAGTACACTATTGGTCGTAATACCTTCAGGATTGATGGCCATCCATCCGGTCCCATTCATGACACGCGTCGCTACGCTCATGGTTACTCTAAGCCATTACTCTGGGTTAACTTGAAAAACAGAGTCTGGGGTAACCGTTTTTCTGATTATCTTGAGTTTCAGAAGTTGAAGCGCACCCATCCGGATGGCGAGGAAAAGGAAACAGATAAATCCTTTTTCGGTGTGTTTGGTGTAGGGCCTGGCGGTCAGTCATCGGTGACTAAGGCATTGATGGAGCAGGTTACACCTTTCGCCGGTCACCTGGGCGTCAGTCGAATTTCTGATATTTACGGTACAGGTTCTTACTTTTACCTCGGCAAAGTTCAGTACGGCAGCGCGCGAGAGCAAGTCCACCTCTATTTTTCGCTCAAAGGCGTTTTCGTGATGAAAACTGACCGCTCCCTGTTGTTTTTCAAAGAGAACAGCCTGCTCGAGGCCAGCAAAACTAATAAGGCTGTCAAATTCTTCGCCACCCTCCTGGACAGCTTGGTAACCGGGGGCTCTGTTGATGGTATGGAGCATCTGTTGGGTTCCGAAGACGGCTCGGAAGTCTACGGAACCGAACAGCGCGATAACATTTATCTCAGGGGCGATAAAAATAGCAACAACATAGTGAATACGCGAGGTGGTGACGATTTTGTCTATGCCAGCAATGGCACAGACACAATAAAACTGGGAGAGGGCAATGACCGGGCGGTATTGAGCGATCAAAATAAGGTGGACGGCGGCCCCGGCACAGACACTATTTCCTACGTGGTTCGAAAAAAAGATCTCTGGCTGGATATGACCAACCGGGATCGGTCGAAGGGGGAGGTGGTGACCGGTGTCGAGGTCATACAAGACTCCCCCCATAACGACAAGATCAAAGGCAACTCCGAGAATACGGTTTTTATGGCCACCGGTGGCACCAATACCCTGGATGTCGGAGCTGGCAACGACACGGTTATCACTCAAGGCGGAAAGACATCCATCTGGCTGAGAATCGGTTTTAACTCCGTGATACTGGGTGATGGTCAACACGAGGTTTACACGGGCATTCATGCCGACTCAATCAGGGTGAGTGGCAACAACCTTGTTAACCAAAAATTTTATGTCCACAAACCTCAGGAACCTTCGACAGGAAAATGGCCAGTTCTGGTTATCCGCTGGGGACGATTTAGTGACCGCTGCACCCGGCAGCACGGACAGCTGGCCAGCCTGACTGTCAACCCGTTCAGCGAGCGCATGGACCTGGTTTTCAGCAAACAGAAACCCAATGCTAACGTCACCCTGGACTTTAACACCCCCGACATCCCGCCGGTCACAGTCAAGCAATTTAATACCCACTGGTACCGGAAGGATTTGGATACGGATACGGACCACTGGAGGCACATAGCCGGGGATGTGATGAAACTGAAAAACACTACCCTGACCGATTTTGATTCAAGAAAAGGTGCTTGCAAGGTCACCAGGAAAGTGGACACCCATACCTTTTCCAGAGCACAGATGCTGGCATTTTTGAATCGCTACCCCGGAAAACCTTTAGGTGAATTCCGTCGCAAGCAGTGGCCTGACGAGACTGAGTTGGAGAGTCTTGCCAATGAAGGAAAAAACCTGGGTGCCGGTTTGCACCGCATTAGCAGTGAGGAAAGCAATAATCTCAGGCTGGGGATTGAGATTCGTTTCGACTCTTCCAGTTGCAGCCAGCGTAGCGGTCTTTTACGCAGGCTGACCCTGAAGCCGAACCAACAGCAGGTGCTCTTTGAAGGCTTAGCCCCCGCCCAGAAGGTGCATGCCACGTTCGACAAGGGCAAGGAGATGGTTTTCTCTGTCCCGGCAAAGCACACACTGACTTTACAATTGGTTAAAACCGATGCAGACGGCAGCAGACAACATTATGGCCGTCACCAGATATCAGGAAAAGAACAGTACTCAAAACAATGGCACGAACTGTTCCCCGGTCAGCCAATGGAGGCTGGCCTGGGCATGCTGGAGGTGCGTCATACCTTTCAGAGGACAATGGGGCTCATCAAGCTATGCGGAGCCACCAGACTGTACAACAGCTCTATGACTATACCGGATGTCCAGCTTGACTTGTCTTCAGACTCACACTCTGGCGTTCCCATCATTATCGGTGGTCCGGGCAATGATCGGCTAACAGGCAATCCCTCCACAGATAATATATTGCTTGGCAAGGGAGGGCGCGACATTTTGCAGGATATGGGAGGCAACAACCAGTTTATTGTCGGCATGGGCGATACCACTGTTACGGCTGGCAGGGAAGGACATAATCAGCTAATACACGACAAGTCTTCCTTACTTTATGGAATCCGGCGCCTGCGGCAAGACATCAGGGTTCTTACCTTCAAGGTTGCCACAATATATGAACTGGATGGCATGACCGTCAATGTCACCCAGGGGATCGCACAGACCCGATGGCGAAATACGGAAACTGGCAGCTGGCGTTATCACCAGACCGCATTCAGTGGGATCGGCCAGATGACCGGGTCTTCGGGAGATGATACCTACTTTGGCAGCAATGGTACGGATATTTTCAGCACCGGGGGCGGTTTGGACAAGGTTCACATGGGGGGCGGAAACGACCGGGTCATCATTAACGCCCGCTGTCAAAATGGCACTACCCTGGACGGCGGCAGCGGTGCCAATACACTGCTCTTTGATTTGCCCATCAGTCGTCGTGTATCTGTCGACCTGAGAAATAGTTTAACGGTCAGGAACTTTATCCTGGAGGACACCGGGAAGGGCAGGATAAAATTTTCCGGTGACGATAAAGATAACATTTATGTGTCCAGAGGTTCTCTGTACAGTTTTAATGGCAGGGGAGGAGATGACTACCTTTTTCTTCTGAAGCAGCCGCAAGCCATCGATTTTAACGGTGGTTCGGGTACCGACACGATAGATTTCAGCCAGATGACCATCGAGCCGGATTTTGTCCGGCTCAATCTGTCTTTAAGAAAAAAAGCAGTGAGCTTTGCCTGTTATGCAAGCGATTCAGGATCCTGCTCTCCCGATAAAAACGTCAAAGGTCATATGTCTTTTACGGAAAGGTCGCCCGAACCCAAACCCAAATCCAAATCCAAATCCAAATCCAAGGGCATTTTCGATAAATGGTCGGCAGCTATCAGTAATTTTGAGATTTTCAAGGGCCCCGATTCCGGCGATATTTTCAACATTCCGGCCCTTGCCGGGATTGTCGTCGATGGCGGAGGTGGCAATGATACTTTCAGAATTTCCTCTCCCCGCATCAAGAGCAACAGTTCAATCACCTCCACCGTAGGGGGACCTGGATACAACAGGCATTATGGCAGCCGGGAGGGTGACCGGATGGTGGCAAACCTGGGGCCTGACCTGCTTTCCGGCGACCTGGGCCCGGATATTTACGTTATTTACCCACAGGCCAATGGCACCCGGATCGTCGACCGGGACAACGGAAATAGCCTGATATTGCACGGAGTCCAACCTGAAAAGCTGGACTGGCGACTGACTGGAAATTATACCCATCTGGAAGTGGACAACGACGGACATTTCTTTTTCAGCATCGATTTAGGGCACGTTCCCCAGTGTGTGCGTGAGGATGGCAGCCTGGTCACCGGGCACTTTATCAACAGCCTGGAACGGCATATCTGGCGCCTGACAATAATTGCTCCGGCCAACAACGAAAGCAGGCTGCTGAGCGGCAAAAACCTTCGAGATTACTATCACGCCAAGCTGACTGTGGATAAACGACTGGATAGCACTTATCAGCTTGGCAATATCACCGCACCGGTGCATGGCGGGCCAGGTGATGACGTGTTTTTCTTCTCGGGTGCTGTCAAGCCGGGGGCTGGGCTGTTCGGGGAGTCGGGAAATGATATTTTCCACCTCAAAAGCAGTGGTGCCAGTGTTCACCCCGGTCCTGGCAATAACCTTGTCAGTCTGGAGCTGGGGGGTTTAAAGGATAGTGGCAGGGATAGTGGCAGGGAAAGCGGCTGGGAAAACCGCGCCGTGAAGCTGTTTTTTGCTCCCTTTTCGTTTAACCGTGTTCGAATGGTTGGTGTCAGCCTCACGGATTTGCAGGCAGCAAGCTGGCGTTCGCTGGCTCTGCGTACTGCGCCTGACAGCAATGACCAGACTGGTTGCCCAGCCGACTTATCCCGCTTGATGCCCCCTCCGGTCACCGGCGGCAGTTTTATCCTGGCAGCCTGGATTCGCCAGGGCCTGCCGCTTGGCAGAGGAACACGGGCCGGGAGCACGCTGATTCATTTTGCCGGGCCTGACGGCTCTGATGCCATCAGCCTGAGCCTGAAACCCGGGAGGCTGGAGGTCAGGGTAACGGAGGGTGCCAGGTTCTTTCATCGAAGGGTCAGGCCATTTTTTACCTCCCCCCGCCTGCATCTGGCCATGACAATAAATGACAGTGGTTTTCTAACTATCTACCGAAATGGTCAGATTGCTTTGGCAACCCAGGCTTTCAAGCCGGCCAGGAAAATTCGGGCGCTGAACTGTTATGCCGCTGACAAACTCATCATCAACCAGCGTCTCCCGTCGCCTGAAGGGATAAAAATGATGGCGTCCGGTGCCGACCCCCTGGTGAGAATAGGCACCTGGCAGGACCCTGACCGTATCT
Source organism: Endozoicomonas sp. ALC020 (assembly GCF_049275935.1). Lineage (NCBI taxonomy): Bacteria > Pseudomonadati > Pseudomonadota > Gammaproteobacteria > Oceanospirillales > Endozoicomonadaceae > Endozoicomonas > Endozoicomonas sp. ALC020. Next base: position 4,580,473 of record NZ_CP184830.1, on the reverse strand, counting down.
ACGCCAATGGCTGGCCAGACAGCCTGGAACTGGATGACGGCATTCTGGATGACAGGGAAAGGATCGGTCGACGACTCGAGTCTGGTTATTCACTTTCAGAGCAAACCATCCCCGGACATCAGTATGTAATCGACGAAAAAAGCACTACTTACCGTTTCTCTGGCGATGACATGGATAATGGCCAATGGCTTCTGGCAAACGCCACGGGCACCGCTGACCAGCTCGAAATTAATACCCATGATTGCCAGACATTGGGCTATCAAAAGTCGGACGAGGATCTGATCCTGACTGTCTTGTCGAATAAGAACCGGTTGAAAATCAGCGACAATAGCAGCCATCCGCTCAATGCCACCCAGAGCCTTCGGGTGCAAAACTTTTTCAGCCAGGAAGGCGATACCGTTGAGCGCCTGATCGTCAATAACCGGGTGCTCAGCATGAGCGAGGTGCTGGCGAAAGTAGATACCCTACAGTCAAATGGCAGCCGCTCACTGAATGAAAGCATCCCAGAGGCAACTTTGGCCGCTGAGGGTGGGGGCAACGGAACCCAGTCCTTACTGAACAGGATCATTGGCAGGGGGAAACAGCTGTTGAATCTGGGCAATCTGACCGTAGCTAAGAAAGACGACGCTGACACAGGTGAAGCCGAGAGTGAGCGACCCATGGTGGCGAACCTGAATAACACGGAACTGAACCGGCAATACCAGCGTTTGGTTCAGGAAAGAAACACCCTTTCAGGCAATCGCAGTGGCGAGAGCCCATCGTTTATTCCATCGGTAAGCCAAAGAATGGCGCAGAACCTGACGAATCCGCTAAATTTAACGATGATGGGTCAGGGCTGAGTCCTCCGACCACGCCGGTGAAAAGACAAGTATCACAACCCTTCTGATATCACAACCCTTCTGAAAGCCATCTAGATCAATCCATGAGGTGTTATCATGCCAGCTGTACCCAAGGATGTTCATGTTGCTATTGTCGGTCCTGTCGAAGGTTGGGAGTCTATTTGGCTAAAAATATGGGCCAGCTTGAACCCGGACCATACAATCCATGTATGGTCTCCCAAAGCTTTGAGATACAAAAGAATTCTATATTCGTTGCTGTTTTCTGAGAGAATACAACAAATTATTGAAACAGATTATCCCATTGATATTGCGCGGTTGAGGCATAGCATCTGGCAAAAAATCGATACTTTTATGGGGAAAAACGATGATGTAGAAAGATTGGATATAATGAAATCCCATTTTTCAGACAGTGTAAAGATGTCGTTTACCACCCAATGGAATAAAACCAACGATCTGTTAAATCAAATCCGAAATGAAATTGGCACGGTTTCTGTTAACGAATTAGAGTTTGAATTTGAAAAAACACACAGTGAATATATCAAGTACACCTTAAGCCTTAAAAAAACTGTGATAGCCGAAAGAGCTATAGGGTTTTCTCATCAATTCTCTGATGGAGGGGTATATATTGATCAAGGACTGTTACCATCACTGGACGATGAGACCTTTAAAAAAGGGGGTGTTTCGAAAAATCTTATACCGAGAACCAGCGGTAAGATTATTTACACGGAGGAGATAGAAAGAGTTAAGGTGCGTGCTATTCTGATAAAAATGTTTGAAAGTGGAATTATTCCTGATCCTGGACCTTATTTTAAGGTACACCGACAACTGCCAAAAGTAGACTCCGATCGAATTCAAAGAGTCGTAAAAGAAACCAGTATTGACAAACTATTTAAAAAACTAAGTGATCGTGCACTATCGAAAGCTACCTTTCATAAAGTATTTTTCGGTAAAACTATGGCTAGAGGCCGGCCTACAGCTTCATACCTTAGTGATTCAATCAAGCCAATAATGTTCGAAGCTGCCCCAAATAACCGCTTGATCGGAAAAATAATGGAAGAAACCATATATTTCCACAGAGTTTTAGAAAACCTTAAAAAAAATGAAATAAGCAAGCAAGAGCGTATACCAAAGTTACAGGAGTCTTTGAAAGCATTCTATATCTCTAGCGATGACATCGATAAAGTTGCAATGATGTTAACAGAGCTTTCATATCATAATGGGGATTTTGAACACAGGATTCTCGCTAAAATAGGTTATGACGCTTTTGAAAGATTAAAAAATAGCCAATCCGGAGTAAGGACCACAGTTAATTATGATCAAAATTTCTTAGAGTACAATCCCTTCTATTACATGAATTCTTATGACAATGATTTTGACCTGCCAGAATTTGAGCGCAAGCGACCATACAAAAAGTTAATAATGATTAATGTTTTTAAGATTCCAGAGAACAGGGAAGAATCTTTGAGAAAGTCTTACGAACTTTATAATAAGTTACGCACTCAAGATGGCGGCGCTGTTTTGTACGAATTTGTTGAATCTGATGCAGTGCAAAAGCAAGAACTTAGAGTGATGGCAGGAAAATCATTCAAAAATATTGGCGTAGACACTAAAGTTTTTATCACTGGAAGTCTTGATTTCTCTAGTACCGAGTCGAGTGCCGTTAATCACATCAACTCCCAATTCTTAGTGAAAAAGCTATTGTCAGCTTTAATTGAAGTGATCCCCAAGGATACCACCGTACAAAACATAGCATTCTCTTTTGATAACTCCGCACAAGACATTCCAGGTGTTGAGGGTGTCTTGGATGCTGGTCAGAGAGATTATGTTATACCTGAAGTCCTGAGGGGGCTGGCTAAAAAAGGTATCTATGCAAATTCAGCTGTTGCAGTTCGGGGATACTTATCCGCAGTCGTTCCACAGCAAACTACCGGTGGTGATCCTGACAGGCCGTCAACCTCGAGAGATGCGCCCGATTCTGAACTCAACCGTATTGTTTTCACCCGGAATAAAGACGACACCGTTACGTATATAGCCAAGTTCGGGTTGAGCTCGCTTGACCCTGATAATGAGTTTAATCCCACAACCGGCCTTGACACTCGCGAATCCATGTTTGCAGATCAGTTGTTCGAATCCATAGTCGTTGAGGATTCGCAGGATTCGGGCGACCCCAGACTCGGAAAGGAGTCAGCCAAAGCCCTGGTCGAAAAAATGTATGCCGGTGACAGGCAGCAGGATGGTTCTGCCTCTGCCTCTGCCTCTGCCTCTGCCTCTGCCTCTGCCTCTGCCTCTGCCAGACCGGAAAACAGGGTACCCACTTCCACCGTCCACAATGAGGTCGATTATAGAAGAGATGCTGAAAAATACTTATTTGCATCTGAGTTCAAAGATGCGATTTTTTTCGGATTAAACAAAGACTCAACCCCTGGAAGAGTTGCTTTCTTCCATCCGGATCGGAGAGAAACGCGTCGTTTGGAAGACACAATCGACATGGCGAAGGAATCTTCCTCCTACACCGAATGGCTTGACCGCTATGAAAGGCGTTTCCCCGAGTTCAACTACATCACCCAGCTTCGGCAGGAAATGAACCAATATCAGGGTGAAGAAGAGAAGGTCAAGGCCTTCGAAACCTTCAAAAGAAAGGCAGAGACCTATTCATTCGATAGCTTCACTTTCAATGCCCTCACTGAAGAGGGTGCTGCCACAGTTAGGGCAATCTACAAAAATGAATTCCCCAACATTGAGCTTCCCGCAAACCAGCTACCAGCCTCTTGTAACCGGCGCCGAAGATCAGCCAATGCCGGCAGCTGCGACGCTCGACGCAAAGAGTTGGCGTATGCGCTCCGGTTACTTTCCGGCCCCAAAACCCAACTCAATCTTGATGGCAAAAAAGACAACAAAGGTAAAAAAACCGATATTGCCCTGATCAAACCCACCAACGAAGGTGTGCGCTGGCTGCAGAATTTTTTCACCCGGTATCGTCGCCTCGAAGCCAGGGACGCATTAGCTAACACCCGGGGCATGCACTCGGTCATTGCCCTGAACGAAGACTCGTTTACCCGTGCTCAACAGCAGATAAAAGACGGGACCTTGAGTGGCCAACCCCTGTTGCTGAAAACCACCCCCTCCGGCAGTTATGCGCTGCTCACACCCGATGGCCGGGTTCAGTCGGCCATCGCCGGGGGAGACGGCAACCGCGTCACCGTTGTCGGTCGGCCAGCCAGACTGATCGCCGATGCTTTGACGACACTGTCCTACTTTACCCCGGACATCCACATCGCCAGCCTGACCGTCAGCGATCTTGCCAGCAGCAAACAGTCAAGCGGAATCACCGCCCTGAACGCCCTGAAAACCTTTGTGGCCCTTTCACCCACCAACGGCAAACCCCTGGTGGGCGAACTGATTATCGAGCCCAGAAGTCGCAGCCCCGAGGTTTTCAAACGACTGGTGAAGGATATCCAGCGCCAGATGCCGAAGGATCGCCCGGCGATCGAAACCCTTGTGCTGCGCTCCCCGGCCACCGGAGAACCGCAGTACCGGCTTTTTTCTGGCGAAAAGGCGGTGCTGATGTCACCCCGGCCATCGGATTCAAAAGCCCTTATTCGGTATTTGCCATCCAGCCAGCTTTCGGTTCCGGAGCAGCCCCGGACTAAAGACAAACTCTCAGGTTTGGCTTCTGAACGAGCCGAATTCAGGCAGCGGCTGCTGGAGTTTGACACCGCCCTGGGGGACATTAAAGCCCGGCACTCTCTGCCCGACAGCATGATCCCCCAACTCGATACCCTTCGTCGGGATGGCCGTGGCTGGCGCATCGACTTTTTAGAACCCGATACCCTGGCCCGTAAGAACATACAGTTTACGTCCGGAGCTTTTGACCGCTTCCGGGGCTTTCTCCAGGGCAAGGGTCGTCCATCACCATCGCGGCTCAAAGGAAAAAAAGGAGCCACCGGCAGCTGGGATAAACTCAGGTCTGTTATAGGTCTTTTCGACCTGGTCACCGGGATTGCCCCCGCAGGATTTCATTACAAAAACTCCCCGCCTCAGAATATGACGGACACTGAACGACAGATTTATACCGGGCGTCAGGTGGTTTTTTATGCAGCGGTCACCTTGCAGGGGATTGAGATGATCGATCTCGGGCGACAGGGACTCAAACTGTTCACCCCGAACTTCAAGCAGCCATTTTCTACCCACCGGACAGCGCCAAAGCTACCCGGTACCGAGCTGAAAAAGCCGGTCAGTGGGCTGAAAAAAGTCGGCAGGCTGGGTAAAAAAGCCGCTCGTTTTTTGCCTTTAGTGGGTTCCAGTGTGCCGATAACCAGTCTCACCCTGACCGTGATTGACTATGAGAACGAAGAGGACCCGGAAGTTAAGGAACTCAAGAAATCCATGGTGATCTTTGAGTCGGTGGACATGGGTATCTCAATTTTTTCAGACTTTCTCGGGCCGCTCGGGTTTACGGTTGACGGTCTCATGCACTACGTCAGGGCTATTTTTGCCGAGGATTATAAAGAAAAGTTCGCCAAGCTGGCCTATAAAAAGTTACGGGACGCCTCGGGCAAGGCGGCCCACATCTTTAACCCGATTCACGCCCAACTGGATCCCAAAAGTTTTCTGGCCAACAACCAGACCCTCAATGCTTTGGTGAGCGAGGACGGCAAAAACCTCCTGCCCCTGAACATCGAGTCCATCAACCTGGCGGACAAGACTCTGACCTACGGAGGCGTCTATACGCACGGGATAACCTTCGTGGCCAAAGATAATGGCGACTGGAATTGGAAGAAATGCAAGGAAAAGGTCGATGTAGCACACAACACCCTGGAATGCCCTACCTATACCAACCGGCTCGACCGCTCCCCGGCCCCCTTTAACCTGATCAACGATGCTCTGAAGACATTGTGCCGGAAGGAATCGCGTTTAATCCCGTACCAATGCTCAAACGGGGTGTTTCACAACCTGGGACAGATGAGCGATAAAAAGATCATTTTAATGCCTGCCGTACCCGAGTTGAAGCTCACACTCGAATACACTGACATTGATCAGGACTTTCAAGGGAGTGCGCCGGACGGCAGTTCACCCGGTGCGCAGCTGCTCGATGCCGTCAGCGATGATAAGCTGAAACGGATTTACCAGAAAAAGGTGAAAGACACCAAAGTCACTCGGTGTGTGAGCATCTTTTTTAAGAAGTGTAAAGAAAAAGTGACTTACACATATAAATACCTTGGCAAGACGTTCACTCATATAAGCGGCCAGGAGTACCTTCAATCAACCAGCAGCCTGAATCTCGATAAAAACGATCACATCGTCGTCTTTCGCTGGGTCTCAGACGAATTCTCCTGGCTGCTGGATTATGACCTGTACAGTCCTAAAGGGTCCGACAACACCTACGTCCTGGTGTCCAACGGTGACCATGTTATCCGCATTCACCCCCGGGGGCAGACGGCCTCTACCTGGGTGTTGAACTACGACGGCAAGCGCCCCTACGCCTGCATTACCGAGCGGGATGACCAGATACAAAACTGTAGCTCCTCGCTGAGCCAGATCAGGAACCCAACCTGGGACATCAGGCTGGGTGAGACCCTTTTCCGGTTTCCTGATCCGGCGCCGTCCCCCTCTCACGAACCCATCCCCTCGTATAAAGTTGTGGTACAGGATCCCAACGCACAGTTTGAGTGGCTGCCGGACGACAAAGTGATTCATCACTTATACGACACCGGTACACTGAATGACAGGCCGTCAAGAGCATCGAAACTGAACAGAATCATGAGCCGTTACACTGCGGCCAGGCGTTTCCTGCCGCTGGAGCTGAAAGACTGCGACGCCTCATTTCAGCTCCGTCAACACTGTATGGCCGGAGCGCCGAACCGGTGGACCACAACCACATCCGGGTGGTCACCCAAAATACCGAACCGGTGGGCGATGAACGGTGCCCTTGACCCACTACCCAGGAGCAATAATCGGCAGAACCCGGCCTGGTTACAGCACCAGCGGGACTGTGACCGACAGGTTAATGAGTATCTCAAGAAACCTTACCGCTGCTTCCCCGGCAAACTGGGACTGGCCAGAGCGGACTGGCATAAGTTAGACCGGATCCAGATCTGGTACGATACCCTTAACCATCAGGAAATCCGGCTCATTGCTGCCAAGGTGCAACCGGTCCAGGGGAACCCGGCTACCGGCTACTATTTTTTTGACTCCGCCAACGGCAAGGTGTTATTCCAGAATAAGGAGGTACTGACCCGGGAAATCAGGCACTTTGATGAGTTGAATGCCAGCTTGTTTGGCCGCCACGTCTCTAAGATAGTGCCGAACAAAGATGAGTCACAATTGCTGGTATTTGATGCCCCCTATTATTACCTGTTGACGGCCAGCCCGTCCGGTCAGCTGAATCACCAGTTGATTGCGGCAGAAACTCTGGATGGCCAGCTCAGCGAACCTCCTGTACCACCTGCAGCGGCATCCGGCACAACGGCATCTGACCATGGACTGATTTCCATGCGGGTCGTCGATAGCTACAACAAACGTCGTATACTTAGAGCCGGTTTTTATGACGATGCCACCCGAACCCATTTTGCCTTCCTGAGCAGCCTGTTGGATGGCGACGTGCCGAATAATAAAAACGACGGAAGCCACTTACGGACGATTGATGAGCGTGTCCGCAGAGTACTGAGTGAAGAACACCTGCCGGTCCACAAGGTGGTTTGGGGCAAGAAAGTTTACTACATTTTGTTCAGCAAGCACTCCGGAGACCTGTATTACCTGACCGCCGACGTAAAAAACCCCAAGAATGTCCAGCGGCTGAGCTCCGGTTTCCATTTGATCCGCCCGGCAGGCGAGAAGCAAGCGCTGGAAAAGGCAAAAGTAGAGGCAAAGATGGCCAGGGGCGGCGTCTTCAGGCATGTGCAGGCGCACTCCGGCAGCCTTCTGGCCGATACCAACGGTCACTACCGGCTGTGGATACCGGACAAGGCCTGGGACAACACCCGGGTGGTCAGCGAAAACCTGTCGGTGGAGTCAGGGCCCTTTAAGAACTGGCAGGTCGAAGCCACCGGGCAGATCGTCGCCAAGTCGAACGATACCCTGAGTGTGCACCAGTTCACCCCCCAATCTGGCGTGGTGATGGACAGCCTGAACCTGGGCAAGGTAGTCAACCTGATCTTCGCCAAACTGAGCATAGAACACCCCGGCACAACCTGGACCACCGCCAGTGCCCGTTTTTTCATCCGTGAGCTGAAGAAACTGCTGGGGAACCGAGTGAAAGAGGCCAGGGAGGCGTTCTCGGCCACAGTGGGACTGGTGCCGCTGAGACCGATCACCGCGATCACCGACCATCCCCTGTTCAGCGCGATCAGGCAACTGAACCTCTGGTACTACCCGGACAGCGACACCCTGCTGGCGGCCAACACCCGTGACCAGTTTGAGGTCATGGTGAACGAGAACGGCCAGCTACTCGCCCTGTCGGACACCCGCAAAGAGGAGGCCTTCGAGTTTTTTCTCCAGCCTGATCAGGACAAAGGTCATCCCTTTTGTGGCAAGGCCGCCGCCGCTTCGCTGACCGGGATGCCCAGTGAGTTCGATGACCAGATCTCCCCTCCCTGCCGTTACACCCTGCCTAAGCGCACCGACTTGAGGGGCAGCTACCAGTGGAAATTCGGTGCCCGGGCATGGCGCATCAAGACACCGAAGGCTCAATACCTGGCCAACCGTGAGCGTCTGGCCCTGGTGGCGCTGGACCTCAGCCTGATGGGACCCAGGAACACCACCGGCAGGCTGGTCTACTGGACCCGGCAGGATTTTAACCAGACCGTGGGCTCTCTGCCAGCGGACGTACGACAGCGGGCTGACATCGGACTGATCGCCCTCACGCTGCGCCCTGATTATTCCCCCACCCAGGTAGCCTGGATGGATTACCGGGGCCGGAGTCCCCGTAAACAGAGACTGTTGTTCGGTTTGCCTGGCAAGGAACACGGTGTTCAGCAAGTGATTGGCAGCACCCGGAAGTTCTCGTCCCCTAAGTCAACGAGCGCGGTCGTTTATAACCAGAACAACCAGACGCTGTACCGGGTCACCCAAAAGGGTTACCAATCACTGGGCACCTTTGGCAGGGTCGCCGTGATGGCCGAGGGTCTGCTGCTGTCAGGAACCCCCGGAGCCGACAAGATCAAACTGGAAACGTTGCGGCTGGACACTTACTACCAAGAGCATCGGGTGGCCTTTGTCCGGAACGGTACCCGACAGCGGTTCGGGATCATGGTGGAGAGCCAGGGTGGGTCCGACGTGATTAAACTGGATGAGACAGACTTGTCATTTTTTGCCCGAATCCTCATCCATCCCGGCCTGGCTGAAGAAAGCATCACCAAGCACGACAGGGCACAAACCCGCATTGAACTGAATGTATCGGCCTTCCTCTTCCTTGCCTGGCGCCGGGGTCAGAACCTGGTGCTGTCCAACCGGTTTACCACCGGCGATGCCGAGATCGAGATTCAGCAGGTCTGGGCCAGACAGCACGACCAGTTCCTGCAACCCACAACGCTGGTGTTCAATGACCTTGAGCTGTCATTATCCGACCTTGCAGCACGGGTGACGGACTCAGGTCAGGGGGTCGTCCTGCCACTCACGGTGAGCAGCCTCGTCAGGAAGGAACGCCTCCGATCCATCAACGCCACAGCCAGCAACCCCCTGTACATCCAGCAGGACCAACCGGTAAAAATCGTCACCTACCAGGCGATGGACGGGATTAAACTGACACTGGAACCCCTGAACGCCACATACGTCAGACGTCAGGTGTTTATTACTGGCACAGGACAGTGGGGCTGGGAGCCGGGCAGTGTTCAGGTGAGCGGGCCGAAACCCGACAGCGGTTACCAGTCATGGCCGTTTCTACCCTCCGTAATCAGCTCGTCCGCCGTCGGTAACAGGACAGCGAGACTCTGGGGCAATAGCCGCAGTAATATTCTGTACCTTGGCGCCGACGCCCGACAGTGGTCACTCCGTGGATGGGGCGGTCATGACCTGCTGCTGCTGGGAACCTCAGGAAACACCGCCCCACGACCAGAAGTACTGGCAAACCGGGGCGACCGGTGTGACAACCGGAGGCTGGATACGCCCGGCAACAGCAGCCTGTGGCAAGCCATTCTCGACTGGACCCGCCCGCTGGTCGGCGGTGTTGGCAATGACGTCTATGACCTGCGGGCGTGCAGGCCAGCCCGCACAATCGACAGTCGTGGCAAGCATTATGTTCTACTGTCGTCCGAGTCTAAGGCAGATTTACGACGTTTGTCGGGTGATAACAGCACCGCACTGTTCTTTACCGACCTGACCCCGGAACAGGTGGCGTTCAGCCAGTGTAACCCGCAGGCGCAGAGCAATCTCACCCGCAGCAGCAACTTTACCCGCAGCAGCGCTTCCCTGCCATTGGAGAGCCAAACCTTCAGGATCATCAATACCGGCACTAACCAGACACTGGCACTGGTGAAACCGGAGGTGCTGGCCAGTCTGCACTTTAAAGGTGGACAAGTCAGCCTGAACCCCATGGCTATGATCAACAGGAATGACAGCAAGTTAGCCATGAACGACAGTGACGGGGGAGAGAATGAAGCCGTGACCTTTCTGAACAAAATCATTCGCAGGGGGCAACGGCTGGTGAATTACCTGTGCAGCCTGGCCGGTGGTGAGAAAAACAACATTGGGTCGGAGAGTGAGCGGCCAGTAGGAACAAGCCTGAATAATACGGAACTTTACCAGCACTACCAGCGACTGGTTCAGGACCTCAGTGCCCTGTCAGGCAATTACAGTAGCGAGAGCCCGTCGTTTATCACGTCGGAAAATCAGAGGATGATGCAGAACTTGACGACACCACAACCTTTAACGACGTTAGGTCATGGGTGATTATCAGCGACTGATCACGCTTAATTAAACGACATACTTTTTTTATAAAACGGATAAGCAGGTCATTATCCCAGTTCCGAACTACACTACATGGTGCAATTTTTAAGCATTTAAAATACTCTGATCACGCCGGTGAAAAGAGCAAGTATCAAAACCCTTTTGAAAACCATGTAAATCAATCTTTCAGGTGTTATCATGGCAAACTTCCCAATACCCAAGAAGGTTCATGTTGCTCTTGTCGGTCCTGCTAAAGGTTGGGAGCATATTTGGCTAACAATATGGGACAGAGTGAACCCAGGCCATACAATCTACGTTTGGGCTCCCAAGACCTTGATATACAAAAGAATTCTATATTCGCTGCTGTTTTCTGAGAGAATACAACAAACTACTGAAACAGATTATCCCTTTGATATTGTGAGGTTGAGGCATAGCATCTGGCAAAAAATCGATACTTTTATGGGTGAAAACGTTGATGTAGAAAGATTGGATATAATGAGAGCCGATTTTTCAGGCAGTGTAAAGAAGTCGTTTATTGACCAATGGAATAAAACCAAACGTGTGTTAAATACAATTAAAAATTCCATTAGCAGGGCTGTTGTTGAAGAATCCGAGTCTTATTTTGAACGAGAAAACAGTGAGTATATCAAATACACCTTAGGTCTTAAAAAAACTTTGGTAGCCGAAAGAGCTATAGGGTTTTCTCATTTACTCTCTGATGGAGGGGTATATATTGATAAAGGACTGCTACCATCACTGAACGAAGAGCCCTTTAAAAAAAGGGGTGTTTCGCTCACGAGCATATCTGGAATGGGATGGGGCAGGATTGCCAGGGAGCCGCTAGAAAGAGCTAAGGTAAGTGCTCTTTTGCAAAAAATGTACGCAAATGGAATTATTCCTAATCCTGGAGATTATTTTAAGGTAGACGATATAAAACTGCCAAAAGAAGCATTCAATCTAGTTAAAAGAGTCGTAGAAGAAATCAGTATTGGCGATCTATTTAACAAACTGAGTTCTATTGGACTAAACGGATACACCCATCATAAAATACTTTTCAGTAGAGCTTTATTTTCTGAAAATAGGGCTGAAGCTTCATACCTTAATGATTCAATCGAGCCAATAATGTTGGAGGCTCTCCCAAATAACCTACTGCTCCAAAAAGTAATTAAAGAAACCATACTTTTCCACACGCTTTTAGAAAAACTTAAAAAAAATGAAATAATCAAACAAGTACGCATACCACAATTACAGGAGACTTTGAAGGAATTCTATAAAAATAAAGCTGCTGTCTCCAGCGATGAAATCGTTAAAGTATCAATAATGTTAACAGAGCTTTCATATCATAACGGGGATTTTGACTACCAGATTCTCGCCAGTCTAGGTTATGACGCTTTTGAAAGATTAAAAAAGACCCATGCCAGAGCAATTAGCTCAATTACCGAGAAGAATGGTTTCTTAGCGAACAATCCCTTCTATAGCACGATTTCTTATGGCAATGATTCTGACCTGCCAGAACCAAAGTACAAACGAGCATACGACAAGTTCATAATGATTAATCTTCATGACATTCCGGAAAATATAGAAGAATCTTTGAGAAAGTGTTATAGACTTTATAATAATTACCGCATTCAAGATAGCAGCTCTGTTCTGTACGACTTTGTTGAATCTGATGCAATGCAAAGGCAAGAACTTAGTATAATTGCAGGAAAACCATTCAAAAATATTGGCGAAGACACTAAAGTATTCATTACTGGAAGTCTTGATTTCTCTGGTACCGAGTCGAGTGCCGTTAATCACATCAACTCCCGATTCTTAGTGAAAAAGCTATTATCAGTTTTAAGTAAAGTGATCCCTGAGAATACCACCGTACAAAACATAGCATTCTCTTTTGATAACTCCGCACAAGACATTCCAGATGTTGAAGGTGTATTGGCTGCTGGTCAGAGAGATTATGTTATACCTGAAGTTCTGAGGGAGCTGGCTAAAAAAGGTATCCATGCAAATTCAGCTGTTGCAGTTCGGGGATACTTATCCGCAGGCGTTCCACGGCAAACCACCGGTGGTGATCCTAACGGGCCGTCAACCTCAAGAGATGCGCCCGATCCTGAACTCAACCGTATTGTTTTTACCCGGAATGAAGACGACACCGTTACTTACATAGCCAAGTTCGGGTTGGACTCCCTTGACCCTGATAATGAATTTACTCGCAGACCCAACATTGACATTTCCGAATCCATGTTCGCAGATCAGTTGTTCGAATCCGTAGTCGCTGAGAATTCCCAGCGTTCGACCGATCCCAGACTCGCGCCGGATTCAGCTGCAGCTCTTGTCGAAATGATGTATGCCGGTGACAGACACCGGGATGGTTCTGCCTCTGCCGGATCCGAAAACAGAGTGCCCACTTCCACAGGCCGCCGAGAGTTTATCGACAATAGAAAAGATGCCAGCAAATACTCATACTACACAGATTTCCAGGCAGCGATCTATTTTGGATTAGTGCAGCAACCGCCGACTGAAAATGCTGCTTTCATTCATCCGCATGAAACAGAAACCAGGCGTTTGAGAGAAACACTCCAAATGGCGATGCAATCTTCCTCTTACACTGAGTGGCTTGCGCGCTATGAAAGACGTTTTACCAATGATCACATGAATCAGCTTGAGCGGGAGATAGAACACTTCAAAAGTAATGAAGCAAAGGCCAAGGCCTTCGAAAACATCAAAAACCAAGTACAGAAAGGCTCATACTATATTCACAATGTCGATATTGAAACGCCGAAAGGTGCCGCCGAAATTAACGCAGAATTCAAAAATGATTTCGACAACGTACATGTTCTCCCGGTCCCGCCACAAGGGGCTTGTCGCAGGCCTCGAAGATCAGCCGGTGCCGGCAGCTGCGATGCTCGACGCAAAAACCTGGAGTATGCCCTCCGGTTACTTTCCGGCTTCAAAACCCAGCTCCGTCTTGGCAACGACAGGAAAAAAACGGATATCGCCCTGATCAAACCCGCCAACGAAGATGAGCGCTGGCTGCAGAATTTTTTCACCCGGTTTCGTCGCCTGGAAGGCAAGGACGCATTGGCTCACGCCCGGGGCATGCACTCGGTTATTGCCCTGAACGAAGACTCGTTTACCCGCGCTCAACAGCAGATAAAAGACGGCACCCTGAGTGGTCAGCCCCTGTTGCTGAAAGCTACCCCCGCTGCCGGTTATGTGCTGCTCACACCCGATGGCCGGGTTCAGTCGGCCATCGCCGGGGGAGACGGCAACCGCGTCACCGTTCTCGGTCGGCCAGCCAGACTGATTGCCCATGCTTTGACGACACTGGTCGACTTTACCCCGGACCGCTACATCGCCACCCTGACCGTCAGCGATCTTGCCAGCAGCAACCAGTCCCGCGGAATCACAGCCCTGAACGCCCTGAAAACCTTTATGACCCGCTCGCCCACCCATGGCAAACCCCTGGTCGGCAAGCTGATTGTCGAACCCAGAAGTGGCAGCCCCCAGGTTTTCAAACGACTGGTGAAAGATATCCAGCATCTGATGCCGAAGGACCGCCCGGCGATTGAAAGCCTTGTGCTGCGCTCCCCGGGCACCGGACAACCGGAGTACCGGTTGCTTCCCGGCGAAAAGACTGTGCTGAGGTCGCCCCGGCCATCGGATTCAAATCCCCCGCTCCGCTATTTGCCGCCCAGCCACCTTTCGGTTCCGGTGCCGCCCCGGACTGAAGACAGCCTCTCAGGTGTGGCCTCTGAACGAGCCGAATTCAGGCAGCGGCTGCTGGAGTTTGATACCGCCCTGGGGGACATTAAAGCCCGGCACTCACTCGCCGACAGCATGGCTCCCCAACTGGATACCCTTCGTCGGGATGGCCGTGGCTGGCGCATGGACTTTATGGAACCCGATACCCTGATCCGTAAGAACATCCGGTTTACCTCCGGTGCCTTTGATCGCTTCCGGGGCTTTCTCCAGGGGACGGGTCGTCAGGGATTCCGGGTCAAAGGAAAAAAATCTTCCACCAACGGACTGGAAAAGCTCAGGTCTTTTATAGGCCTTTACGACCTGATAGCAGGGCTTTCCCCTGTGGGACACCATTACAAAAATCCCCCGTCTCAGAATATGACGGACACCCAGCAGCAGATTTATACCGGGCGCCAGACGCTTTTTTATACGGCTGTGGCATTGCAAGGGATTGAGATCATCAATCTCGGGCGACAGGGGATCAAGACAATCATCCCGGCCATCCGGTCGTCATTGCCCCCCGGTCAGAAACCACCAAAGCTACCCGATATTTCCGGGTCGGGCAAGTTGCCCGGCGGTCTGAAAAAAGTCGGCAGGCTGGGTAAAAAAGTCGGTCGTTTTGTGCCCATACTGGGTCTCGCCGTGCCGGGAGCCAGTCTCACCCTGACCCTCATTGAGTACGAGAACGAAGAGGACCCGGAAGTCAAGAAACTCATGGAATCCATGGTGACCTTTGAGTGGGTGGATACCTATGTCTCCGTCATTTCAGAGTTCCTCGGGCCAGTCGGGGCATTTATTGACGGGATCATGCACTACGTCAGGGGTATTTTTCAGGAGAACTATAAAAGGAAGTTAAAAAAGCTGGCCTACAAAAAGTTGCAGGATGCTTCGGGTGAGGCTGCCAAATTCTTTGACCTGATCCACGCCCAGCTGGACCCCAAAAGCTTCCTGGCCAACAAGCAGACCCTCAATGCCTTGATGAGCGGGGATGGCAAAAGTCTCCTGCCCCTGAACATCCGGTCTATCAACCTGGTGAGACAGACCCTGACCTACGGTGGCGTCTATTCATTCAAGCCAACCTTAATCGCCGGGAAAAAAGACGACTGGAAACAGAAAAACTGTGAGAAGATACCCTATGTACCCAAGGCTCCTTTACGGCACTGCGCCAGCGACATCAACCGGATCGAATACTCCCCTGACACCTTTAACCTGATCGACGATGCCCTGGCGACATTGTGCCGGACGGAGTCGCGTTTAACCGGGTATCAATGCTCAGACGGGGTATTCCGCAACCTGGGGCAGATGAGCGATAAAAAGGTCATTTTAATGCCTTCTGTACCCCCGTGGGAGGTCAAGCTCCTCTACAGTCCCTTGGACCAGACCTCTCTGGGGAGTGCGCCAGACAGCAGTTCCCCCGGTGCGAAACTTCTGGATGCTGTCAGCGACAGCAAGCTGAAACGGTTATACCAGAAAAAAGTGAAAGACACCCGGTATACCGAGTGCGACGGGCATGGCTCATGTGATGACATCAGCTACGACTATAAATACCTTGGCCAGATGTTCACCCATACCGACAGTTTGAAATACCGTCGGTCAACCAGCAGACTGTATCTCGATAACAAGGATCACGTCGTCGTCTTTCGCGAGGTCTCATCGACATTCTCCCGACTTCTGAAGTATGACGTGTATAGTCCTGAAGGGGCCAACAAAACCTACGCCCTGATATCCAACGGTGAACACACTATCCACCTTCACCCCCAGGGGCAGACGGCCTCTACCTGGGTGTTGAACTACGACGGCAAGCTCCCCTATGCCTGCATTACTGAGCGGGATGACCAGGTACAAAACTGTCGGTCCTGGGTGAGCCTGTCCTATGAAGATAACCGGGACTTCAAGCTGGGTGAGACCCTTTTCCGATTTCCTGAACCAAGACCACACTCCTGGTATGAACAGGCTCCCTCGTATAAAGTCGTGGCCCGGGATCCCAACGCACAGTTTGAGTGGCGGCTGCTGGATCACAAAGTGATTCAACGCTTGTACGACAATGGAGGACTGAATGACGGGCCATCAAGGGCGTCGAAACTGAACAGAATCATGAGCCGTTACACTGCGGCCAGCCGGTTCCTGCCGCTGGAGCTGAAAGACTGCGACTTCTCACCTCAGATCCGTGCACGCTGTATGGCCGGAGCGCCGGACCGGTGGACCACAACCACATCCGGGTGGTCACCCAAAATACCGAACCGGTGGGCGATGAACGGTGCCCTTGACCCACTACCCAAGAGCAATAATCGGCAGAACCCAGCCTGGTTACAGCACCAGCGGGACTGTGACCGACAGGTTAATGAGTATCTCAAGAAACCCTACCGCTGCTTCCCTGGCAAGCTGGGACTGGCCGAAGCAGACTGGGATCAGTTGGGCCGGGTCCTGCTTTGGTACGATACCCTTAACCATCAGGAAATCCGGCTCATTGCTGCCAGCGCCGAGCTGCAACCGGTCCAGCTGCAACCGGTCCAGGGAAACCCGGCTACCGGCTACTATTTTTTTGACTCCGCCAACGGCCAGGTGTTATTTCAGAATAAAGAGGCACTGACCCGGGAAATCAGGCACTTCGATGAGTTGAGTGCCCGCTCGTTTGGCCACCATGTCTCAAAGATAGTGCCGAACAAAGATGAGTCACAATTGCTGGTATTTGATGCCCCCTATTATTACCTGTTGACGGCCAGCCCGTCCGGTCAGCTGGCTCACCAGGTGATTGCGGCAGAAACCCTGGATGGCCAGCTCAGTGTACCCCCTACCCCACCTGCAGTGGCATCTGACACAACGACATCCGACCATGGGCTGATTCCCTTGCAGGATGTCGATAGCTACGGCAGCCGCCGTCTTCTTAGAACCGGTTTTTATGACGACGCCACCCGAAACTATATTACCTTCCTGAGCAGCCTGCTGGATGGCGACATGCCAAACAATAGAAACGACGGAAGCCGTTTACGGACGATCAATGAGCGTGTCCGCAGGGCATTGCGTGAAGAGCACCTGCCGGTCCACAAGGTGGTGGTTCGGGGCCAGACTGTTTACTACATTTTGTTCAGTCGGCACTCCGGCAAACTGTATTACTTCAGCACCGACGTGAATCGCCCCGGTGGTATCCAGCGGCTGAACTCCGGTTTCCATTTGATCCGCCCTGCAGGCGAGAAGCGAGCGCTGGAAAAGGCAGAAGTAAAGGCAAAGATAGCCAGAGTCGGCGTCTTCAGGCATGTGCAGGCGCACTCCGGCAGCCTCCTGGCCGATACCAACGGTGGCTACCGGCTGTGGATACCGGACAAGGCCTGGGATAACACCCGGGTGGTCAGCGAAAACCTGTCGGTGGAGTCAGGACCTTTTAAGAACTGGCAGGTGGAAGCCACCGGGCAGATCGTCGCCAAGTCGAACGATACCCTGAGTGTGCACCAGTTCACCCCCCAGTCTGGCCTGATGGTGGACAGCCTGAACCTGGGCAAGGTAGTCAACCTGATCTTCGCCAAACTGACCATAGAACACCCCGGTACAACCTGGACCACCGCCAGTGCCCGTTTTTTCATCCGTGAGCTCAAGAGTCTGCTGCGAGACCGGCTGAAAGGGGCCCGGGAGGGGTTCTCGGCCAAGGTGGGGCTGGTGCCGCTGAGACCCATCACCGCAATCATCGACCACCCCCTGTTCAGCGCGATCAGGCAACTGGACGTCTGGTACTACCCGGACAGCGACACCCTGCTGGCAGCCAACACCGGTGACCAGTTTGAAGTCATGGTGAACGACGACGGCCAACTGCTCGCCCTGTCGGACACTCGCAAAGAGGAGGCTTTCGAGTTTTTCCGACAGCCTGATCAGGGCGCCAAAGGCCATCCCTTTTGTGGTGAGGCCGCCGCCGCTTCGCTGACCGGGATGCCCAGTGAGTTCGATGACCAAATCTCCGTTCCCTGCCGTTACATGGCTAAGCGTATCGACTTGAGGGGTAGCCACCACTGGGAACACGGTGCCCGGGCGTGGCGCATCCAGACACCGACGGCCCAATACCTGGCTAACCGGGAGCATCTGGCCCTGGTGGCGCTGGACCTCAGCCTGATGGGACCCAGAAACACCACCGGCAGCCTGGTCTACTGGACCCGGCAAGATTTTAACCAGGCCATGGGATCTCTGCCAGCGGGCATACGCCAGAAGGCTGACACCGAACTGATCGCCCTCACGCTGCGCCCTGGCTATTCCCCAACCCAGGTAGCCTGGATGGATTACCGGGGCCGGAGTCCCCGTAAACAAAGACTGTTGTTCGGTTTGCCTGGCAAGGAGCACGGCGTTCAGCAAGTGATTGGCAGCGTCCGGAAGTTCTCGCTCCCTCCGTCAACGAGCACGGTCGTTTATAACCGGAACAACCAGACGCTGTACCGGGTCACCCAAAAGGGTTACCAATCACTGGGCACCTTTGGCAGGGTCGCCGTGATGGCCGAGGGTCTGCTGCTGTCAGGAACCCCCGGAGCCGACAAGATCAAACTGGAAACGTTGCGGCTGGACACTTACTACCAAGAGCAAGAGCATCAGGTGGCCTTTGTCCGGAACGGTACCCGACAGCGGTTCGGGATCATGGTGGAGAGCCAGGGTGGGTCCGACGTGATTAAACTGGATGAGACAGACTTGTCATTTTTTGCCCGAATCCTCATCCATCCCGGCCTGGCTGAAGAAAGCATCACCAAGCACGACAGGGCACAAACCCGCATTGAACTGAATGTATCGGCCTTCCTCTTCCTTGCCTGGCGCCGGGGTCAGAACCTGGTGCTGTCCAACCGGTTTACCACCGGCGATGCCGAGATCGAGATTCAGCAGGTCTGGGCCAGACAGCACGACCAGTTCCTGCAACCCACAACGCTGGTGTTCAATGACCTTGAGCTGTCATTATCCGACCTTGCAGCACGGGTGACGGACTCAGGTCAGGGGGTCGTCCTGCCACTCACGGTGAGCAGCCTCGTCAGGAAGGAACGCCTCCGATTCATCAACGCCACAGCCAGCAACCCCCTGTACATCCAGCAGGACCAACCGGTAAAAATCGTCACCTACCAGGCGATGGACGGGATTAAACTGACACTGGAACCCCTGAACGCCACATACGTCAGACGTCAGGTGTTTATTACCGGCACAGGACAGTGGGGCTGGGAGCCGGGCAGTGTTCAGGTGAGCGGGCCGAAACCCGACAGCGGTTACCAGTCATGGCCGTTTCTGCCCTCCGTGATCAGCTCGTCCGCCGTCGGTAACAGGACAGCGAGACTCTGGGGCAATAGCCGCAGTAATATTCTGTACCTTGGCGCCGACGCCCGACAGTGGTCACTCCGTGGATGGGGCGGTCATGACCTGCTGCTGCTGGGAACCTCAGGCAACATCGCAGCACGGCCAGAAGTGCTGGCAAACCGGGGCGACCAGTGTGACAACCGGAGGCTGGATACGCCCGGCAACAGCAGCCTTTGGCAGGCCATTCTCGACTGGACCCGCCCGCTGGTCGGCGGTGTTGGCAATGACGTCTATGACCTGCGGGCGTGCAGGCCAGCCCGCACAATCGACAGCCGTGGCAAGCATTATGTTCTACTGTCGTCCGGGTCTAAGGCGGATTTACGACGTTTGTCGGGTGATAACAGCACCGCACTGTTCTTTACCGACCTGACCCCGGAACAGGTGGCGTTCAGCCAGTGTAACCCGCAGGCGCAGAGCAATCTCACCCGCAGCAGCAACTTTACCCGCAGCAGCGCTTCCCTGCCATTGGAGAGCCAAACCTTCAGGATCATCAATACCCGCAACAACCAGACAATGGCGCTGGTGAAACCGGAGGTGCTGGCCAGTCTGCACTTTAAAGGTGGACAAGTCAGCCTGAACCCCATGGCTGTAATCACCAGGAATGACAGTACGTCAGCCATGGACGGCAGTGACGGGAGAGAGAATGAAGCCGTGACCTTTCTGAACAAAATCATTCGCAGAGGGCAACGGCTGGTGAATTACCTGTGCAGCCTGGCCGGTGGTGAGAAAAACAACATTGGGTCGGAGAGTGAGCGGCCAGTAGGAACAAGCCTGAATAATACGGAACTTTACCAGCACTACCAGCGACTGGTTCAGGACCTCAGTGCCCTGTCAGGCAATCACAGTAGCGAGAGCCCGTCGTTTATGCCATCGGAAATCAAGGGAATAATGCAGAACCTGACGACTCCGCTAAATTTGACGACGATGGTCAAGGCTGAACAACATTAAAAATTCCCTATCATTAAAATTTAATACGACACTTTTATTTTATATAACTGAAAAGAAGGTCACCTTCTCAATTACGAACTACACTGCACGGTGCAATCTTTGAGCATTTAAAGTCCTCTGAGCACGCCAGTGAAAAGACAAGTATCACCCCCCTCTGAAAACCATGCAGTTCAATCTACCAGGAGTTATCATGCCATCTATAACCAATAAGGTACATGTTGCTATTGTCGATGCTATTGAAGGTTGGGAGCGTATTTGGCTGTCAATATGGGCCTGGGCGAACCCGAACCATGACATCTATGTATGGGCTCCCAAAGCCTTGATATACAAAAGAATTTTATATTCGTTGCTGTATTCTGAGAGAATGCAACAAACGATTGAAACAGATTACCCCGCTGATATTGCGCGGTTGAGGCGTAGTATCTGGCAAAAAATCGATACTTTTATGGGTGAAAACGTTGATGTAGAAAGATTGGATATAATGAAAGCCGATTTTTCAGACAGTGTAAAGAGGTCGTTTACCACCCAATGGAATAAAACCATCAATGTGTTAAATCAAATTCAAAATTCCATTAGCAGGGCTTATGTTAGAGGAGATACTTCTGCTTTTGAACGACAACACAGTGAATATATTAAGTACACCTTAAGCCTTAAAAAAACTGTGATAACCGCAAGAACTATAGGGTTTTCTCATTTATTCTCTGATGGAGGGGTCTATTTTGATAAAGGACTGCTACCAGCACTGAGGCTTGCGCCCTTTGAAAAAATGGGCATTTCGCACGCGCCTGTGTCGGAAGGGGGATTGGACAGTAGTGAGAGAGAGCAGCTAGAAAGAGCTAAGATACATGCTATTGTGCAACATATGTTCAAACGTGGAATCATTCCTGATCCTGACCGTTTTTTCAACACAGACGATATAAACCTGCCACAAGAACAATTAAATCGAATTAGAGCTGCCGTAGAAATAACCAATATTAGCGATCTATTTCATAGACTGAGTAATCGTCAAAATATGAAGTGGGCTAGTAATTCTAAAATATTTTTCGGTAGAAGTATACCTCCTAAAGACGAGATTAGAGCTGGACACCTCGATGATTCAGTCAAACCAATGATGGTGGAAGCTTTCCCAAATAACCCACTGATCAACAAAGTAATCCAGGAAGCCACATTTTTCCATAGTGTTTTAGAAAAATTTAAAAATAATAATGAAATAAGCAAAGAAAGACGCGTAACGGAGATAAACAAGACTTTGAATGAATTCTTTAAATATGAAGATCCTGCCGACAACAAAAAAATCAATGGAATTGCAATCATGTTAGCGGAGCTTTCATATAATAACGGGGATCTTGACCACCGGATTCTCGCTAAACTAGGTTATGACGCTTTTGAAAGAATAGAAAGCACCGATTACGGAGAAGAACCTTTAATCTCCCGAGTTAAGAGCTTCTCAGAGCAAAACCCCTTCTATAGCATGAACTCTGATTCTGACCTGCCAGATCCTGCGCACAGGCGACCATACGACAAGTTCATAATGATTAATATGCCCCCGACTAAGGACGATGGAAAGTCTGCAAGGCAGAGTTATGGAAAATATTATAGGTTTCGCACTCCAGCAGACAAGAACGTCTTGTATGACTTTTTTTATTCTGTTAAAAGGCAAAGACTAGTAATTAAAACAATTTTAGGAACACCATTCAAAAATATCGGCGAAGACACTAAAGTCTTCATTACTGGAAGTCTTGATTTCCCTGATATCGAATCGGATAACATTTATTCTATTCACTCCCTATCCTTAGTGCAAAGGCTATCAATAATCTTAAGAACAGTGATCCCCGAGAATACCACCGTACAAAACATAGCATTCTCTTTTGATAACTCTGCACAAGGCATTCCAGATTCTGAAGGTGTATTGGATGCTGGCCAGAAAGGTTATATTGTACCTGAAGTTCTGAGAGAATTGGCCAAAAAAGGTATCCGTGCAAATTCTGCTGTTGCAGTTCGGGGATACTTATCCGCAGGCGTTCCACGGCAAACCACCGGTGGTGATCCTAACAGGCCGTCAACCTCAAGAGATGCGCCCGATCCTGAACTCAACCGTATTGTTTTTACCCGGAATGAAGACGACACCGTTACTTACATAGCCAAGTTCGGGTTGGACTCCCTTGACCCTGATAAAGAGTTTCATCCCAGACCCGACATTAAAACTCCCGAATCCATGTTCGCAGATCAGTTGTTCGAATCCGTAGTCGCTGAGAATTCGCAGCGTTCAACCGATCCCAGACTCGTGACGGATTCAGCTGCAGCCCTTGTCGAAATGTTGTATGCCGGTGACAGACACCGGGATGGTTCTGCCTCTGCCGGATCCGAAAACAGAGTGCCCACTTCCACAGGCCGCCGTGAGTTTATCGACAATAGAAAAGATGCCAGCAAATACTCATACTACACAGATTTCCAGGCAGCGATCTATTTTGGATTAGTGCAGCAACCGCCGACTGAAAATGCTGCTTTCATTCATCCGCATGAAACAGAAACCAGGCGTTTGAGAGAAACACTCCAAATGGCGATGCAATCTTCCTCTTACACTGAGTGGCTTGCGCGCTATGAAAGACGTTTTACCAATGATCACATGAATCAGCTTGAGCGGGAGATAGAACACTTCAAAAGTAATGAAGCAAAGGCCAAGGCCTTCGAAAACATCAAAAACCAAGTACAGAAAGGCTCATACTATATTCACAATGTCGATATTGAAACGCCGAAAGGTGCCGCCGAAATTAACGCAGAATTCAAAAATGATTTCGACAACGTACATGTTCTCCCGGTCCCGCCACAAGGGGCTTGTCGCAGGCCTCGAAGATCAGCCGGTGCCGACAGCTGCAATGCTCAACGCAAAAATCTGGCGTATGCCCTCCGGTTACTTTCCGGCTTCAAAACCCAGCTCCATCTTAAAGCCGGCAGAGACAAAACGGATATCGCCCTGATCAAACCCGCCAACGAATTTGAGCGCTGGCTGCAAAATTTTTTCACCCGGTTTCGTCGCCTGGAAGGCAAGGACGCATTGGCTCACGCCCGGGGCATGCACTCGGTCATTGCCCTGTACGAAGATTCGTTTACCCGCGCTCAACAGCAGATAAAAGACGGGACCCTGAGTGGTCAGCCCCTGTTGCTGAAAGCTACCCCCGCTGCCGGTTATGTGCTGCTCACACCCGATGGCCGGGTTCAGTCGGCCATCGCCGGGGGAGACGGCAACCGCGTCACCGTTCTCGGTCGGCCAGCCAGACTGATTGCCCATGCTTTGACGACACTGGTCGACTTTACCCCGGACCGCTACATCGCCACCCTGACCGTCAGCGATCTTGCCAGCAGCAACCAGTCCCGCGGAATCACAGCCCTGAACGCCCTGAAAACCTTTATGACCCGCTCGCCCACCCATGGCAAACCCCTGGTCGGCAAGCTGATTGTCGAACCCAGAAGTGGCAGCCCCCAGGTTTTCAAACGACTGGTGAAAGATATCCAGCATCTGATGCCGAAGGACCGCCCGGCGATTGAAAGCCTTGTGCTGCGCTCCCCGGGCACCGGACAACCGGAGTACCGGTTGCTTCCCGGCGAAAAAGACTGTGCTGAGGTCGCCCCGGCCATCGGATTCAAATCCCCCGCTCCGCTATTTGCCGCCCAGCCACCTTTCGGTTCCGGTGCCGCCCCGGACTGAAGACAGCCTCTCAAGTGTGGCCTCTGAACGAGCCGAATTCAGGCAGCGGCTGCTGGAGTTTGATACCGCCCTGGGGGACATTAAAGCCCGGCACTCACTCGCCGACAGCATGGCTCCCCAACTGGATACCCTTCGTCGGGATGGCCGTGGCTGGCGCATGGACTTTATGGAACCCGATACCCTGACCCGTAAGAACATCCGGTTTACCTCCGGTGCCTTTGATCGCTTCCGGGGCTTTCTCCAGGGGACGGGTCGTCAGGGATTCCGGGTCAAAGGAAAAAAATCTTCCACCAACGGACTGGAAAAGCTCAGGTCTTTTATAGGCCTTTACGACCTGATAGCAGGGCTTTCCCCTGTGGGACACCATTACAAAAATCCCCCGTCTCAGAATATGACGGACACCCAACAGCAGATTTATACCGGGCGCCAGACGCTTTTTTATACGGCTGTGGCATTGCAAGGGATTGAGATCATCAATCTCGGGCGACAGGGGATCAAGACGATCATCCCGGCCATCCGGTCGTCATTGCCCCCCGGTCAGAAACCACCAAAGCTACCCGATATTTCCGGGTCGGGCAAGTTGCCCGGCGGTCTGAAAAAAGTCGGCAGGCTGGGTAAAAAAGTCGGTCGTTTTGTGCCCATACTGGGTCTCGCCGTGCCGGGAGCCAGTCTCACCCTGACCCTCATTGAGTACGAGAACGAAGAGGACCCGGAAGTCAAGAAACTCATGGAATCCATGGTGACCTTTGAGTGGGTGGATACCTATGTCTCCGTCATTTCAGAGTTCCTCGGGCCAGTCGGGGCATTTATTGACGGGATCATGCACTACGTCAGGGGTATTTTTCAGGAGAACTATAAAAGGAAGTTAAAAAAGCTGGCCTACAAAAAGTTGCAGGATGCCTCGGGTGAGGCTGCCAAAATCTTTGACCTGATCCACGCCCAGCTGGACCCCAAAAGCTTCCTGGCCAACAAGCAGACCCTCAATGCCTTGATGAGCGAGGATGGCAAAAGTCTCCTGCCCCTGAACATCCGGTCTATCAACCTGGTGAGACAGACCCTGACCTACGGTGGCGTCTATTCATTCAAGCCAACCTTAATCGCCGGGAAAAAAGACGACTGGAAACAGAAAAACTGTGAGAAGATACCCTATGTACCCAAGGCTCCTTTACGGCACTGCGCCAGCGACATCAACCGGATCGAATACTCCCCTGACACCTTTAACCTGATCGACGATGCCCTGGCGACATTGTGCCGGACGGAGTCGCGTTTAACCGGGTATCAATGCTCAGACGGGGTATTCCGCAACCTGGGGCAGATGAGCGATAAAAAGGTCATTTTAATGCCTTCTGTACCCCCGTGGGAGGTCAAGCTCCTCTACAGTCCCTTGGACCAGACCTCTCTGGGGAGTGCGCCAGACAGCAGTTCCCCCGGTGCGAAACTTCTGGATGCTGTCAGCGACAGCAAGCTGAAACGGTTATACCAGAAAAAAGTGAAAGACACCCGGTATACCGAGTGCGACGGGCATGGCTCATGTGATGACATCAGCTACGACTATAAATACCTTGGCCAGATGTTCACCCATACCGACAGTTTGAAATACCGTCGGTCAACCAGCAGACTGTATCTCGATAACAAGGATCACGTCGTCGTCTTTCGCGAGGTCTCATCGACATTCTCCCGACTTCTGAAGTATGACGTGTATAGTCCTGAAGGGGCCAACAAAACCTACGCCCTGATATCCAACGGTGAACACACTATCCACCTTCACCCCCAGGGGCAGACGGCCTCTACCTGGGTGTTGAACTACGACGGCAAGCTCCCCTATGCCTGCATTACTGAGCGGGATGACCAGGTACAAAACTGTCGGTCCTGGGTGAGCCTGTCCTATGAAGATAACCGGGACTTCAAGCTGGGTGAGACCCTTTTCCGATTTCCTGAACCAAGACCACACTCCTGGTATGAACAGGCTCCCTCGTATAAAGTAGTGGCCCGGGATCCCAACGCACAGTTTGAGTGGCGGCTGCTGGATCACAAAGTGATTCAGCGCTTGTACGACAATGGAGGACTGAATGACGGGCCATCAAGGGCGTCGAAACTGAACAGAATCATGAGCCGTTACACTGCGGCCAGCCGGTTCCTGCCGCTGGAGCTGAAAGACTGCGACTTCTCACCTCAGATCCGTGCACGCTGTATGGACAGAGCGCCGGACCGGTGGACCACAACCACATCCGGGTGGTCACCCAAAATACCGAACCGGTGGGCGATGAACGGTGCCCTTGACCCACTACCCAAGAGCAATAATCGGCAGAACCCAGCCTGGTTACAGCACCAGCGGGACTGTGACCGACAGGTTAATGAGTATCTCAAGAAACCCTACCGCTGCTTCCCTGGCAAGCTGGGACTGGCCGAAGCAGACTGGGATCAGTTGGGCAGGGTCCTGCTTTGGTACGATACCCTTAACCATCAGGAAATCCGGCTCATTGCTGCCAGCGCCCAGGTGCAACCGGTCCAGGTGCAACCGGTCCAGGTGCAACCGGTCCAGGTGCAACCGGTCCAGGTGCAACCGGTCCAGGTGCAACCGGTCCAGGGGAACCCGACTACCGGCTACTATTTTTTCGACTCCGCCAACGGCAAGGTGTTATTCCAGAATAAGGAGGTACTGACCCGGGAAATCTCGCACTTCCAGTTGAATGCCAGCTTGTTTGGCCGCCATGTCTCAAAGATAATGCCGAACAAAGATGAGTCACAATTGCTGGTATTTGATGCCCCCTATTATTACCTGTTGACGGCCAGCCCGTCCGGTCAGCTGGCTCACCAGGTGATTGCGGCAGAAACCCTGGATGGCCAGCTCAGTGTACCCCCTACCCCACCTGCAGTGGCATCTGACACAACGACATCCGACCATGGGCTGATTCCCTTGCAGGATGTCGATAGCTACGGCAGCCGCCGTCTTCTTAGAACCGGTTTTTATGACGACGCCACCCGAAACTATATTACCTTCCTGAGCAGCCTGCTGGATGGCGACATGCCAAACAATAGAAACGACGGAAGCCGTTTACGGACGATCAATGAGCGTGTCCGCAGGGCACTGCGTGAAGAGCACCTGCCGGTCCACAAGGTGGTGGTTCGGGGCCAGACTGTTTACTACATTTTGTTCAGTCGGCACTCCGGCAAACTGTATTACTTCAGCACCGACGTGAATCGCCCCGGTGGTATCCAGCGGCTGAACTCCGGTTTCCATTTGATCCGCCCTGCAGGCGAGAAGCGAGCGCTGGAAAAGGCAGAAGTAAAGGCAAAGATAGCCAGAGTCGGCGTCTTCAGGCATGTGCAGGCGCACTCCGGCAGCCTCCTGGCCGATACCAACGGTGGCTACCGGCTGTGGATACCGGACAAGGCCTGGGATAACACCCGGGTGGTCAGCGAAAACCTGTCGGTGGAGTCAGGACCTTTTAAGAACTGGCAGGTGGAAGCCACCGGGCAGATCGTCGCCAAGTCGAACGATACCCTGAGTGTGCACCAGTTCACCCCCCAGTCTGGCCTGATGGTGGACAGCCTGAACCTGGGCAAGGTAGTCAACCTGATCTTCGCCAAACTGACCATAGAACACCCCGGTACAACCTGGACCACCGCCAGTGCCCGTTTTTTCATCCGTGAGCTCAAGAGTCTGCTGCGAGACCGGCTGAAAGGGGCCCGGGAGGGGTTCTCGGCCAAGGTGGGGCTGGTGCCGCTGAGACCCATCACCGCAATCATCGACCACCCCCTGTTCAGCGCGATCAGGCAACTGGACGTCTGGTACTACCCGGACAGCGACACCCTGCTGGCAGCCAACACCGGTGACCAGTTTGAAGTCATGGTGAACGACGACGGCCAACTGCTCGCCCTGTCGGACACTCGCAAAGAGGAGGCTTTCGAGTTTTTCCGACAGCCTGATCAGGGCGCCAAAGGCCATCCCTTTTGTGGTGAAGCCGCCGCCGCTTCGCTGACCGGGATGCCCAGTGAGTTCGATGACCAAATCTCCGTTCCCTGCCGTTACATGGCTAAGCGTATCGACTTGAGGGGTAGCCACCACTGGGAACACGGTGCCCGGGCGTGGCGCATCCAGACACCGACGGCCCAATACCTGGCTAACCGGGAGCATCTGGCCCTGGTGGCGCTGGACCTCAGCCTGATGGGACCCAGAAACACCACCGGCAGCCTGGTCTACTGGACCCGGCAAGATTTTAACCAGGCCATGGGATCTCTGCCAGCGGGCATACGCCAGAAGGCTGACACCGAACTGATCGCCCTCACGCTGCGCCCTGGCTATTCCCCAACCCAGGTAGCCTGGATGGATTACCGGGGCCGGAGTCCCCGTAAACAAAGACTGTTGTTCGGTTTGCCTGGCAAGGAGCACGGCGTTCAGCAAGTGATTGGCAGCGTCCGGAAGTTCTCGCTCCCTCCGTCAACGAGCACGGTCGTTTATAACCGGAACAACCAGACGCTGTACCGGGTCACCCAAAAGGGTTACCAATCACTGGGCACCTTTGGCAGGGTCGCCGTGATGGCCGAGGGTCTGCTGCTGTCAGGAACCCCCGGAGCCGACAAGATCAAACTGGAAACGTTGCGGCTGGACACTTACTACCAAGAGCAAGAGCATCAGGTGGCCTTTGTCCGGAACGGTACCCGACAGCGGTTCGGGATCATGGTGGAGAGCCAGGGTGGGTCCGACGTGATTAAACTGGATGAGACAGACTTGTCATTTTTTGCCCGAATCCTCATCCATCCCGGCCTGGCTGAAGAAAGCATCACCAAGCACGACAGGGCACAAACCCGCATTGAACTGAATGTATCGGCCTTCCTCTTCCTTGCCTGGCGCCGGGGTCAGAACCTGGTGCTGTCCAACCGGTTTACCACCGGCGATGCCGAGATCGAGATTCAGCAGGTCTGGGCCAGACAGCACGACCAGTTCCTGCAACCCACAACGCTGGTGTTCAATGACCTTGAGCTGTCATTATCCGACCTTGCAGCACGGGTGACGGACTCAGGTCAGGGGGTCGTCCTGCCACTCACGGTGAGCAGCCTCGTCAGGAAGGAACGCCTCCGATTCATCAACGCCACAGCCAGCAACCCCCTGTACATCCAGCAGGACCAACCGGTAAAAATCGTCACCTACCAGGCGATGGACGGGATTAAACTGACAGTGGAACCCCTGAACGCCACATACGTCAGACGTCAGGTGTTTATTACTGGCACAGGACAGTGGGGCTGGGAGCCGGGCAGTGTTCAGGTGAGCGGGCCGAAACCCGACAGCGGTTACCAGTCATGGCCGTTTCTGCCCTCCGTGATCAGCTCGTCCGCCGTCGGTAACAGGACAGCGAGACTCTGGGGCAATAGCCGCAGTAATATTCTGTACCTTGGCGCCGACGCCCGACAGTGGTCACTCCGTGGATGGGGCGGTCATGACCTGCTGCTGCTGGGAACCCCGGGAAACATCGCAGCACGGCCAGAGGTGCTGGCAAACCGGGGCGACCAATGTGACAACCGGAGGCTGGATACGCCGGGCAACAGCAGCCTGTGGCAGGCCATTCTCGACTGGACGCGCCCGCTGGTCGGCGGTGTTGGCAATGACGTCTATGACCTGCGGGCGTGCAGGCCAGCCCGCACAATCGACAGCCATGGCAAGCATTATGTTCTACTGTCGTCCGGGTCTAAGGCGGATTTACGACGTTTGTCGGGTGATAACAGCACCGCACTGTTCTTTACCGACCTGACCCCGGGACAGGTGGCGTTCAGCCAGTGTAACCCGCAGAACCTCACCCACAACAACCACTCCCTGCCATTGGATAGCCAAACCTTCAGGATCATCAATACCCGCAACAACCAGACAATGGCGCTGGTGAAACCGGAGGTGCTGGCCAGTCTGCACTTTAAAGGTGGACAAGTCAGCCTGAACCCCATGGCTGTAATCACCAGGAATGACAGTACGTCAGCCATGGACGGCAGTGACGGGAGAGAGAATGAAGCCGTGACCTTTCTGAACAAAATCATTCGCAGAGGGCAACGGCTGGTGAATTACCTGTGCAGCCTGGCCGGTGGTGAGAAAAACAACATTGGGTCGGAGAGTGAGCGGCCAGTAGGAACAAGCCTGAATAATACGGAACTTTACCAGCACTACCAGCGACTGGTTCAGGACCTCAGTGCCCTGTCAGGCAATTACAGTGTCGAGAGCCCGTCGTTTATTCCGTCAGCAAATCGGGGAACAATACAAAGCCTGACGACTCCTCAACCTTTAGCTACGATAGGCCAGAGCTGAACAACATTTACGACGCATTTATTTTTTTATAAATCCAGTCATTGAACTAAGGATGTAAATCAAGCCACTGCGATAGACCGGAAAGATGCGTAGTTTCCGTAAGGAGCATGGTGGAGTTCCGTACTACACTGCAGGATGCGGTTTTTGCGCATTTAGAGCTCTCTGATCACACCGTTGAAAAGTCAGGCATCACACCCGTTCGGGGAACCGTACGGGTTAATCTATCAGGTGTCATCATGCTAATATCCAAGAATATTCATTTCAGTATTGTCGGTCCTGTTAAAGGTTGGGAGTTTAGTATTCTAACAATATGGGCAAGGGTGAACCCGCACCATACCCTCCATGTATGGGCCCCTCAACGTTTGATATACCAAAAAATCCTATATTCGTTGCTGTTATCTGAGATAAAAGCAGAAGCTATTGAAAAAGATTACCCCAGAGGTATTGCTCAGTTGAAACGCAGCATCTGGGATAAAATTGATAGCTTTTTCGGTGAAAACCGTGACATAAATAATTTGGATATAATGCATTCTGTTTTTTCAGATGGTGTAAAGAAGGAATTTCTCACCCAATGGAATAAAACCAACCATATATTAGATCAAATTGAAAGATCTATCAGTAAGGCTCTCATCCATAGAAGCCTGGATAATTTTGACGGACCGACCGATAAATTTATCAGGTACACTTTAGGCTTTGACAACACTTTAATAACCGAAAGATTTATAGGACTGCATCATCACTTCAAGCTTGGGGGAACATATATTGATAAAGGACTACTACCAAAAATGGATCCTGAACTCTTTCAAAAAAGTAGCAATTTGCTCAACCCTATATCGGGGATGGCAGCAGGTGATGGGAGGGAAAAGCAGATCGAAAGGGCTGTGATACGTGCTCTTTTAGAAAAAATGTTTGCAGATGGAACTATTTCAGACCCTGACCCTTATTTTGAAACATACGACAAAGACCTGCCAAAAAAGGCATTCACTCTAATCAAAAGCATCATAAAACAAAGCAATATTGGGGATGTATTCAATAAACTTGAGGAATATGAACTAACGGACCACACCAGTAATAAATTATTTTTTAGCAAAGAAGTAAATTTTGAAGACAACATTATCCATGGATCTCTTTATGACTCACTCAAACCAATAATGGTGACATCTCGCACAAAAAACCCGGTAATCATACTACAACTCGATGAACTCTGTTTTATTCATAACACTGTAGAAGGTTTAAAAAAATCAAAAATAAACACAAAAGAACTCACAGCAAAGATAAAGGAGTATTTGAATCAATTCTATAGAGAAAAAACAATCAGTGTCTCCAGCGATGACATCAATAAAGTTGCAATCATGGCAACTAACCTTTTATATGATCCCGGGAAGGATGACTATCAGCTTATCGCCCAATTAGGTTATCAGGCCTTTGAAAGATTAAAAAATTACCAAACAAAAATAAAACCGACAATCAAGCTAACTGATGACTTCTCAGCAAACAATCCCTTCTATAACAGAAAACCCTATACCCCGGATATTGTCCAGTCAGTAATAGTACGGCAGAAGCCGTACGAAAAACTAATAATGATTCATGTTTCTGATAATCAGATCGACATGATCGATTCTTTAAAAAAGTGTCGTAAAGTTTATGATAACTACCGCACTGAAGACAGCAGCGTTTTGTTCAACGCTGTTAATGTCGATTCAACGGAAAGAAAAAAACTTGAAACAATAAAAGGTGCTCGGATCACAAATATTGGCGAAGACACTAAAGTCATCATTACTGGAAACCTTCACTTCTTTGATACCAAGTTGAATGCAATTTCTCCTCTCTACACCAGATACTTGGTGGAAAAGCTATCAACAGTCCTGCGAATGGTGATCCCCAGGCATACCACCGTACAAAACATAACGTTCTTGTTTGACAACTCTGCGCAAGACATTCCGGGCTCTGAAGGTTTACTGGATATTAGACAGAAAGATTATGTTGTCCCTGAAGTTTTGAGGGAGTTGGCCAAAGAGAGTATCCGTGCACATTCAGCTGTTGCGGTTCGAGAGCCGATGTCAGCAGGCGCTCCTCAGCAAACCACTGGTCGTGATCCTGATAAGCCGTCAACCTCGAGAGATACGCCCTATCCTGAACTCAACCGTATTGTTTTTACCCTGAACGACGACGATACCATTAAATATAAAGCCAGGTTCGGGTTGGCCTCCATTGACCCCGAAAGTCAGTTGACTTATGCCAGACCCGAAGGCGAGTGCACCGGTACCATAGCCACAGGCAAGATTGTTGATGTCTTAAGCCAGGATGAGTCTTTTGTTAATTTAGAAGAAGATTCGATCAAAGCCTTAGACAAAATTCCATTTATCGGTGCCAACCCCGAAGGTCATTCTTCCTCTCAAAGACTCGAAGGTGAGCACTATAACGAGATGGGAGATGACTTTAACGATCCCAGAAAAGATGCTCGAGATTATAAATTACAATTTAATTTCCAAGCCGCAATCTCTCATGGATTATGGGAAAATAATGGCAATAAAAAAGTTGCTTTCGTCAATCCGGATCACAGAAAAACTGATCGTTTATCAGACTCACTCTACCTGGCTGAGCATTCTTCCTCGTACAGTGAATGGCTTGCACGCTACAAAAGACGTTTTCCCGAGGCTCACGAAGTCGACCTGCTTGAGCGGGAAATGGACAAATTCAAGAGTGAAGAAGCGAAGGTCAAGGCCTTCGAAACCCTTAAAAGACGGATACAGGCAAAATCATACGATATTCACACTGTCGATCCTTTAACAGTAGAAGGTGCCGCCAGACTTAACGGGAGATACAAAAATGATTTCGACAACATCGATTTTCTCACAGTCGAGCTACCGGGGCCTTGTAACAGGCCTCGAAGATCAGCCGATACCAACAGCTGTGTCACCCGGCGTAAAGAACTGGCAAATGCCCTCCGTTTACTTTCCGGCTCCGATACCCAACTCTATCTTGGCGACGACAACGACAAAACGGATATCGCCCTGCTGAAAACCTCCAACGAAGGTGAGCGCTGGCTGCAGGATTTTTTCACCCGGTTTCGTCGCCTGGAAGGCAAGGACGCATTAGCTCACACACGGGGCATTCACTCTGTCATTGCCCTGGACGACGCCTCGTTTGATTTCGCCCAAAGGCAAATCAAGAAAGGGACGCTGAGTGGCCAGCCCCTGTTGCTGAAAGCCACCCCCTCTGCCAGTTATGTACTGCTCACACCCGCTGGCCGGGTTCAGTCGGCCATCGCCGGAGGAGAGGGCAACCAAGTTACTGTCCTCGGTCGACCAGCTCGACTCATCGCTCATGCTTTGACGACACTGGTCGAATTTACCCCAGACTGCCGCATCGCCACCCTGACCGTCGGTGATCTTGCCAGCAGCAGCCAGCCTCGCGGAATCAAGGCCCTGAACGCCCTGAAAACCTTTATGACCCGTTCGCCCACCGACGGCAAACCCCTGGTGGGCGAACTGATTATCGAGCCCAGAAGTCGTAGTGCCCATGTCTTCAAACGACTGGTGAAGGATATCGAGCGCCTGATGCCAAAGGACCGCCCGGCGATTGAAACCCTTGTGCTACGCTCCCCGGCCACCCGGCAACCGGAGTACCGGCTGCTCCCTGGCGAAACGACTGTGCTGATGTCGCCCCGGCCATCGGATGCAAAAATCTCCCCCCACTATTTGCCGCCCGGCCACCCTTCGGTTCCGGTGCAACCCCGGACTGAAGACAGTCTCTCAGGTGTGGCCAGTGAGCGGGGCGAATTCAGGCAGCGTCTGCTGGAGTTCGACACCGCCCTGAGGGACGTTAAAGCCGGGCACTCACTCCCCGACAGCATGGTCCCCCGACTGGATACCCTCCACAGGCGTGGCCGGGGCTGGCGCATGGACTTTTTGGAACCCGATACACAGGCCCGAAAAAACATCCGGTTTACGTCCGGAGCCTTTGAACGCTTCCGCAGCTTTCTCCAGGGGCCAGATCATCAAGGGTTCCGAGTCAAAGGGAAAAAAACCTCCGCTGGAGGTCTGAAAAAAGCTGGTCGTTTTATGCCCTTGCTGGGTAGCGGAGTGCCCTTAGCCAGTCTCAACCTGACCGTCAATGAGTACGAGAAGGAACAGGACCCGGAAGTCAACAAACTCATGAAATCCAGGG
The DNA here is from genome assembly GCF_049275935.1 of Endozoicomonas sp. ALC020. Taxonomy (NCBI): domain Bacteria; kingdom Pseudomonadati; phylum Pseudomonadota; class Gammaproteobacteria; order Oceanospirillales; family Endozoicomonadaceae; genus Endozoicomonas; species Endozoicomonas sp. ALC020. The sequence continues at coordinate 4,545,588 of NZ_CP184830.1, read as the reverse complement.
TGATCTTCGAGTCGGTGGATACGGCAAATTCCACCACTTCTGAGTTTACCGGGCGGTACGGGGTCTTCATTGACAGTTTCATGCACCATGTCAGGGAAGTTTTTAATGGCTATTATAAGGAACAGTTAGAGGAGCTGGCCTCTAAAGGATTGCGGGACGCTCCGGCCAAGACTACACAGATCTTTGACCTGATTCACGCCCAACTAGACCCCGAAAGCTTCCTGGCCAACAACCAGACCCTCAATGCGTTGATGAGCGGGGATGGCAAAAATCTCCTGACCTTGAACATCCAGTCCATCAACCTGGCGAAACAGACCCTGACCTACGGTGGCGGCTATTCATTCCAGACAACCTTAATCGCCGGAAAAAAAGACGACTGGAAACCATGTAAGGACGAATCCGTTATACTTAACTATTTCAAACCATACTGCGCCAGCGACATTAACCGGATCGAATACTCTCCTGACACCTTTAACCTGATCAACGATGCCCTGACGACATTATGCAGGACGGAGTCGCGTTTAACCGGGTATCAATGCTCAGACGGGGTATTCCACAACCTGCGGCAGATGACCGGTAAAATGATCATCTTAATGCCTTCCGTACCCCCGTGGAAGGTCAAGCTCCGCTACACCCCCTTAGAAAATATCCTTTCAAGGAGTGCGCTGGACAGCAGCTCCCCCGGTTTGAAGCTTCTGGATGCCGTCAGCGACAGCAAGCTGAAATGGCTTTACCACAAAATAGTGAAAGACATCCGGTATACCGAGCTTGAGCGGCGTGGCTCCACTTATGTCAGGTCCGACCATTTCAGCTACGACCATAAATACCTTGGCCAGATGCTCACCAGTACCGACGGTTTGAAGTTCCGTCCGTCAACCAGCAGTCTGTATCTCGATAGCCACAATCACCTCGTCGTTTTTCGTCAGGTCTCAGACGAATTTTCCAGACTGCTGGGTTATGACCTGTATAGTCCTGCTGAAGGGGCCGGCAAGACCTACGTCCTGATGTCCAACGGTAACCACCTCATCCGCGTTCACCCCCGGGGGCAGACCTCTACCTGGGTGTTGAACTACGACGGGCGGCTCCCCTATGCCTGCATTAACGGATGGGGTGGAGGGGTGGAACGCTGTTCATCCGGGCCGACTGACAACCAAACCTGGACCCTCACACTGGGTGAGACCCGCTTCCAGTTTCCTAACCCGACGCCAGACGCCCCCTATAGAGTGATAGCTCAGGATCCCAACACCCAGTTTGAGTGGCTGCCGGACCGCAAAGTGATTCATCGCTTGTACGACACTGGCGAACTGAATCACAGTTCGTTAAGGGCCATCAAGCTGGAAGGAATAATGATCAACTACACCGGGGCCAGCCGTTTCCTGCCGCTGGAGCTGAAAGACTGCGACGCCTCACCCCGGATCCGCGCACGCTGTATGGCCGTAGCGCCGGAACAGTGGCTCACATCCGGGTTTGTGCCCAAAAAACCGAAGCTGTGGGCGATGGCCGGTGCCATTGACCCGTTACCCATGAAAGCTGATCCGCCCCCGCGAGTCGAGCAGAACCCGGCCTGGCTGCAACATAAGCAGGACTGTGACCGACAGGTCAATGAGTATCTTAAAAAACCTTACCGCTGCTTCCCTGACAAGCTGGGACTGGCAGAAGCGGACTGGGATCAGTTAGACCGGATCCGGCTCTGGTACGATACCCACCACAGCACGGTAATCCCGCTCGTTGCTCCCTCCGATGACCAGGTAGAACCACTCCAGGGAGGCCCGGACACTGGCTACTATTTTTTTGACTCCGCCAACGGCCAGGTGTTACTACAGACCACCGGAGTCCTGAACCGGGACATCAGCCACTTCCATGAGCTTGAGGTCAGCAAACATGGCGCCTTGTTTGGTAACCACGTATCAAAGACAGTGCCGAACAAAGATGAGTCACAATTGCTGGTGTTTGATGCCCCCTATTATTACCTGTTGACGGCCAGCCCGGCCGGTCAGCTGGCTCACCAGGTTATTGCGGCAGAAACACTGGATGGGCAGCTCAGCGTACCTCCTACCCCACCTGCAGCGACACCCGACACAACGACATCTGACGAGGAGCTGATTCCCTTGCGGATGGTCAATAAATACGACAGTCCAAGTATACTTGGGACCGGCTTTTATGACGGTGCCACCCGAACCTATATTGCTTTCCTGAGCAGCCTGTTGGATGGCGGCCTGCTGATCAATAAGGACGACGGCAGCCGCTTCCGGCAGATCAATGAGCCAGTCCAGAAGACACTGCGCGAGGAGCACCTGCCGGTGCGCAAGGTGGTGCAGGGCCGGACTGTTTACTACCTTTTGTTCAGCCAGCATTCCGGCAACCTGTATTACATAACCACTGTCGTCAAAAATACCAAGAGCGTCCAGCGCCTGAGCTCCGGTTTCCAGGTGATCCGCCCGGCGGGCGAGCGCCGGTCCCCGGCACAGATGGCCGACAACCGGATCTTTGCCCGTGTGCAGGCGCGCTCCGGCGGCCTTTTGGCTGATACCCTCAGTGGCTATCGGCTGTGGATACCAGACCAAGCCTGGGACAACACCCGGGTGGTCAGCGAAAACCTGTCAGTGGAGTCAGGACCCTTTGAGCACTGGGAAGTCAAGGCCACCGGGCAGACTGTCGCCAAGTCGAACGAGACCCTGAGTGTGCGCCAGTTCACCCCCCAATCCGGCGTGGTGATGGACAGCCTGAACCTGGGCCAGATAGTCAACCAGGTCTTCACCAAAGTAACCCTGAGACACCCCGGCACAGCCTGGACCACCGCCAGTGCCCGGGCATTCATCGGTGGGCTTAAGGAACAGTTGCGCACCTTGGTGGCAGAGGCCCGGAAGCAGTTTTCGGCAACGGTGGGACTGGTGCCGCTGAGACCGATCACCCCGATGACCGACCACCCCCTGCTAAGCGCGATCAGACAGTTGGACTGCTGGTACTTCCCAGGCCATGATACCCTGCTGGCGGCCAACACCCGAGACCGGTTTAAGGTCATGGTGAACGACGATGGCCAGCTGCTCGCCCTTTCAGACACCCGCAAACAGGAGGCTTTCGAGTTTTTCCCCCAGCCTGACCAGGGCGCCAAAGGCCATCCCTTTTGTGGCAAGGCTGCCGCCGTTCCGCTGACCGGGGTGCCCAACGAGTTCAACACCCTGATCTCCGGTCCCTGCAGTTACACCCTGCCCTATCTGCCCTATGACACCCAATTGCGAGGCAGTTACCAGTGGCAAGCCAGTGCTCAGGCATGGCGGGTCCAAACGCAGCAGGCCCAATACCTGGCCAACCGGGAGCGTCTGGCCCTGGTGGCCCTCGACCTCAGCCGGATGGGGCCCAGGAAAGCTTCCAACAGCCGAATGTTCAGGACCCGGCAGGATTTCAACCATGGCATGAGATCCCTGCCACGAGACATTCGAGAGCGGATCGACACCGGACTGATCGACCTCAGGCTGCGCCCTGGCTATCTCCCAACCCAGACAGCCTGGATAGATTACCGGGGCCGATTTCCCGCACAACAGAGACTGTTGTTCGGCCTGCCTGACAAGGGGCACAGTGTTCAGCAACTGATTGGGCAAACTTCGGCCATCATGAAAGACCATCACTGGTACTGGTTCCGTCATTCAGCAGCTACGGTCGTTTATAGTAAGGATCAGCAAACGCTGTACCGGGTTAACCTCAGAGGTTACCAGTCCCTGGGTACTTTTAATGGGGTAGCTGTGATGGCCGAGGGTCTGCTGCTGTCAGGAACCCCCGGAGCCGACAAGATCAAACTGGAAACGTTGCGGCTGGACACTTACTACCAAGAGCAAGAGCATCAGGTGGCCTTTGTCCGGAACGGTACCCGACAGCGGTTCGGGATCATGGTGGAGGGCCAGGGTGGGTCCGACGTGATTAAACTGGATGAGACAGACTTGTCATTTTTTGCCCGAATCCTCATCCATCCCGGCCTGGCTGAAGAAAGCATCACCAAGCACGACAGGGCACTAACCCGCATTGAACTGAATGTATCGGCCTTCCTCTTCCTTGCCTGGCGCCGGGGTCAGAACCTGGTGCTGTCCAACCGGTTTACCACCGGCGATGCCGAGATCGAGATTCAGCAGGTCTGGGCCAGACAGCACGACCAGTTCCTGCAACCCACAACGCTGGTGTTCAATGACCTTGAGCTGTCATTATCCGACCTTGCAGCACGGGTGACGGACTCAGGTCAGGGGGTCGTCCTGCCACTCACGGTGAGCAGCCTCGTCAGGAAGGAACGCCTCCGATTCATCAACGCCACAGCCAGCAACCCCCTGTACATCCAGCAGGACCAACCGGTAAAAATCGTCACCTACCAGGCGATGGACGGGATTAAACTGACACTGGAACCCCTGAACGCCACATACGTCAGACGTCAGGTGTTTATTACTGGCACAGGACAGTGGGGCTGGGAGCCGGGCAGTGTTCAGGTGAGCGGGCCGAAACCCGACAGCGGTTACCAGTCATGGCCGTTTCTGCCCTCCGTGATCAGCTCGTCCGCCGTCGGTAACAGGACAGCGAGACTCTGGGGCAATAGCCGCAGTAATATTCTGTACCTTGGCGCCGACGCCCGACAGTGGTCACTCCGTGGATGGGGCGGTCATGACCTGCTGCTGCTGGGAACCTCAGGCAACATCGCAGCACGGCCAGAAGTGCTGGCAAACCGGGGCGACCAGTGTGACAACCGGAGGCTGGATACGCCCGGCAACAGCAGCCTGTGGCAGGCCATTCTCGACTGGACGCGCCCGCTGGTCGGCGGTGTTGGCAATGACGTCTATGACCTGCGGGCGTGCAGGCCAGCCCGCACAATCGACAGCCGTGGCAAGCATTATGTTCTACTGTCGTCCGGGTCTAAGGCGGATTTACGACGTTTGTCGGGTGATAACAGCACCGCACTGTTCTTTACCGACCTGACCCCGGAACAGGTGGCGTTCAGCCAGTGTAACCCGCAGGCGCAGAGCAACCTCACCCACAGCAACCACTCCCTGCCATTGGATAGCCAAACCTTCAGGATCATCAATACCCGCAACAACCAGACACTGGCACTGGTGAAACCGGACGTGCTGGCCAGCCTGCACTTTAAAGGTGGACAAGTCAGCCTGAACCCTATGGCTATGATCAACAGAAATGACAGTACGTCAGCCATGGACGACAGTGACGGGGGAGAGAATGAAGCCGTGACCTTTCTGAACAAAATCATTCGCAGAGGGCAACGGCTGGTGAATTACCTGTGCAGCCTGGCCGGAGGTGAGAAAGGCGACATTGAATCAGAGAGCGAGCGGCCATTAGGGACAAGCCTGAATGATACGGAACTGTACCAGCACTACCAGCGACTTGTTCAGGACCTCAGTGCCCTATCAGGCAATCACAGTAGCGAGAGCCCGTCGTTTATTACATCGGCAAGCCAGGGAATGACACAAAACCTGACGACTCCGCTAAATTTGACGTTGATAAATCGGGGTTGAGTAAACAGGCTGATCAAGTCATTACGATAGTCCGGAAGTTTGTGTGCAAATTCTGTGAGGAACATGGCGGAGTTCCATACTACACTGCGTGTTGCGTTTTTTACGCATTTGAAGCCCTCTGTTTCAGCATTCCCTGATGTTTATTGATATTGGGTGATGGCTGAAAAAAGCAGAAGGGCTTTATTTATTTTGCAAGATCAATTTCCAAGGTTTCAATAATCAAGGTTTTCAATAGATTGTGTTTTTTGATGGGAACTAACCTACAGAAATGACCTTAAAAATAATTTTTTTTCAGGCTTTGTTTGTTTACACAAAGCTGGTTTGCACATAGTTCGTTTGCACAAAAAAACATTGCAGGCAGTACACAATGGATCAACCCAACACGCACTCGGCAGCAAGTGCACTCGCTCTGCTGCTGAAATTCCATGAAAAAAACGTCGACATCAACTCGCTGATTCATGAGTTATCCGGCAAAGACGTCAGTATCGACATACGGGAACTTGTCAGGTTATCCCGGCGCCTTGGCATGAAGGCCCGGAAGGTCAGAATTAAAAACAACCTACATAAAGCCCCTCTTCCCTTTATCGCCCAGGGAAAAGATCACCAGTTTTTTATCATTGCCAATATCGATACAGATAAGCAGACCGCGATGGTGCAATTTTTTGGTCAGCAGCCATGTATTCTGAAACTGGCAGAACTCTGGAAAAGCTGGGATGGCAGCGCCCTTTGGATGACCCGACGGTTTGATTTGGCCCACACCATGAAACGCTTTGGCATCAGCTGGTTTATTCCGGTGGTGATCAAATACCGCCGGGTATTGGGCGAAGTGGTTCTTGCCTCATTTTTCCTGCAACTGTTCGCCCTGATTACCCCGATCTGTTTTCAGGTTGTTATGGATACAGTGCTGGTGCACCAGGCCATATCCACCCTGAATGTTATTGCCATTGCCCTGCTGGCCATGTCACTGTTTGAAGTGGCGCTGAGCACCTTGCGGATGTATCTGTTCTCCCACACCAGCTGCCGGGTGGATGTAGAGCTGGGCAGCCGACTGTTCGAGCACCTGTTGAAAATCCCCATTGCCTATTTCAGTGCCCGGCCTGTGGGTCAGGTGGTGGCCCGGGTTCGGGAGCTGGAGAACATTCGGGCATTTCTTACCAACAATGCCATGACTCTGATACTGGATCTGTTTTTCACCATTGTTTTGTTTATCGCCATGTACTTCTACTCATCCACACTCACCTGGGTCGTATTGGCTTCCATCCCTTTTTACGTTCTGCTTTCCGTACTGATCAGCCCTAGCCTGCACAATCGCGCCAAGGAACTGTTTGAGCGCAGTGCCATCAATCAGGCCTTCCTGACTGAAGCAGTTACCGGCATGGAAACCCTGAAGTCAACTGCTGTTGAACCAAGAATGCAGTCCCGCTGGGAGCGTTACCTGTCGAGTTATGCCAAAGCCAGCTTCAACAGCAGCGTACTGGGCACAGTTGGCAGCAACCTGGTGGAGCTGATTAACAAAATTGTCACCGTAGCCCTGTTGTGGATTGGCGCCAAAGAGGTCATTAGCGGTCAACTGACCATTGGTGAGCTGATTGCTTTCAATATGCTTTCAGGTCAAGTCGCCCAGCCGATCCTGAGGCTTTCCCAACTCTGGCAGGAGTTCCAGCAGTTCCGGATATCCATTGCCCGCTTGGGTGATGTTCTGAACACCCCCCAGGAGCCACAGCAGAGTCTGGATAAACCACCCATAGAGGCATTGCAGGGTCATATCCAGATGGAGCGGGTCAATTTCAGCTACAGCTGCGAACTGCAGAATACCCTGAGCGACATCTCCCTGATAATTCCTGCCGGACAAACTATCGGCATTGTTGGCGAGTCCGGCTCCGGTAAGTCGACCCTGGCAAAACTGCTGCTGCGTCTGTATGTGCCAAACACCGGGAAAGTATTAATAGACGACAACGACATTGCGCTTCTTGACCCCTCCTGGTTGCGGCGGCAAATCAGCGTTGTGCTTCAGGAGAACACACTGTTCAACGGTACCATCCGGGAGAACATTGCCCATTCAGACCCCCTGCTACCTATGGAAGCTGTGATTGGTGCTGCCAAACTGGCAGGTGCCCATGAATTCATCACCCGTATGGCCCGGGGCTACGACACCGAGCTGGGTGAGCGTGGTACAGGACTGTCCGGTGGACAGAGACAACGAATTGCCATTGCCAGGGCACTGACCAGCAATCCGAAAATTCTTATTTTCGATGAGGCAACCTCAGCACTGGACTACGAGTCCGAACATGTGCTGCAACAAAATATGGACGCCATTTCCGAAGACCGAACGGTGATCACCATTGCCCACCGACTTTCAACCATCCGACATTGTGACCGGATTATTGTCATGAAAGATGGCAGGATTACCGAAGACGGCACCCACCATAGCCTGATCGATATGAACGGTTACTACACAAGATTGTGGAACATCCAGTCAGGTAACCAAGATGATTAAACAGCTCAAGCGTCTCTTCTCTGCTTTTCGTCCCAAAGAAGAAAACGAGTTCCTGCCCGCTGCGGTAGAAATCCTGGAGACCCCCGCTTCCCCCCTTAAGCACGTCTTAACCCTCGGTATCTGCCTGTTACTGGTGATTGCTCTGGTCTGGGCATGGTTTGGTAATCTTGATGTCGTCGTAGAAGCGGAAGGGCGTGTTATCCCCGACGGGTACTCAAAAAAAATCAGTCCCATACAGGTGGCCAGAGTCAGCACCATTTTTGTCGATGAGGGTAGTCGGGTCAAAAAGGGTGACAAACTTATTGAACTGATCCCCAACCCCACTGACTCAGAAAATAATACCCTGCAAACCGCCCGTGAAATTACCAGTGCCCAGTTGTCTGCCCTTAGAGAAAAAACCCTGCTCAGGATGGTCAACACCCCGGACCTTAACCAGCCGGTTTCCGTTAATCTGGAACAGGAGGCTGCCCTTGCACAGCTGGTTTTTGAGGTCCCCCCTGACGAACAGCGATGGTCGACAGAAAACAGCAACCTGACCAGTGAGCTGGATGCTTTTCTTTCGGCGGATAAAGCTATAGCAAAAACCATTGATGAGTTGTCTACGACCCTGCTGGTTGATACCGAAGAAATTGAACGTCTTCGGCTTCTACACCCTATTCATGACAAGCTGGCCACCATTACCCAAGGCCTCTATCAGAAAAAAATGATGTCCGAAGTGGACTGGCTGACACGACGGGAAAAACAGATTGACACCACTCAGCAACTGAAAGTCATGGTGCTGCGCCATAAGGAACACGAAGCGCGATATCAGGCTTTATTGGCCGAACGACAACAAAAGCGTGAATCTTTTATCTCGAACCATGTTAAGGAGTATCTGGGAGCGATCGAACAACTGGATCGTGCAGACAAGACGGGGCAAAAGGCGAACCAGCGAGAAAAAAACCAGATATTAATCGCACCCATCGATGGCATTGTCCAGCAAATTCAGACCCACTCCTCCGGGGATGTGGTTCAGCCGGGCCAGCCTGTTATGGTGATTGTGCCCACCAATATGCTGCTGATCGTTGAAGCCATCATTCTTAATAAAGACATTCGCTGGGTCAGGCCCGAGCAAAAAGTACAGGTAAAAGTCGAAACCTTTCCCTACACCCGCTATGGCTATCTGGACGGTCATGTCCGAAGAGTATCCAGCGACGCAATTAACGATGAACAAAAGGGCTGGGTTTTCCAAATCTATATTGATCTGGAAAAAGACTGGTTTCAGGTGGAAAATCTCAGGATCAGATTACAGCCTGGGATGATAGTCACCGCTGACGTTATTGTTAGCCAGCGTCGTTTACTGGAATACTTCCTGTCACCCCTGCTGCGTTATCAGAAAGAAACCTTCCGAGAAACCATGTAGGTCAATGTTAATGCAAGACCACAGCACTTCTATTGTTATTGCATTTGACAGCACCTGCCAGCAATGGTTTTCTAGGCGCCGGGAAACAGAAAAGAAGAATATGAAGCCGTTAAAAATGACCACAGCCGGTGCCAGCAGTGCCGGCGTCAAGGAAGAAAATCAGGACGCCTGGGTGGCGGAGGTGCCAGCAAACACCCATGTAATGCATAACAAAGGAGCTGTTCTGGCTCTGGCCGACGGCGTCAGCGCCTGTAGTGAAGCCCGTCGGGCCAGCCATACCTCTATCTCCAGCTTTACCTCTGATTATTACAGTACCCCGGATTCCTGGACGGCCCGTTATTCGGCCGCCAGGATTCTCAGCGCATTGAACCGCTGGCTTTATCAGCAGGGTCATACGGACCCCATGGATAAGGGCAGCTGGTGTACCACTTTTACCGCCATGATTCTGAAGTCAGCGACATTGCATCTGGTGCATACCGGTGACTCCAGAGCCTGGCGGATAAGAAATAATGAGCTGGAATGTCTGACCCGGGATCATACTGCCACTCTGGGTGGACGACAGTATTTAGGTCGGGCACTGGGCATGGCGCCTGATGTCGAAGTGGATTACAGATCAGAAGCTTTGGATGTCGGAGACATACTGCTACTGACCACCGATGGCATTCATGATTTTCTCTCACAGGATGCCCTCAAAAAGTGCTTTTCCGATCAAAGATCACTGGATGAAGTGGCACAACATCTGGTGGACCTGGCATTAAAGAACGGCAGCCATGACAACCTGACCTGCGTCATCGGTCGCATTGATGAAGTCCCTGCCGGAGATGCTGGTGAAAACCTGGAAAGGCTTTCCCAACTGAGATTGCCACCAGATCTCTACCCTGGTCAGATACTCGACGGCTATCGTATTCTTGAAGAACTTCACGCCAGCAAACGCAGCCAGCTTTATCTCGCAGAAGATATTGGGCCTGAGGAAGTCGCTGCCCATCATGTGGTCATCAAAACCCCTTCTATCAACTATGAAGATGACCCCGATTACCTCGAAGGTTTTATGCGTGAAGAATGGATTGGTCGCAGAGTAAAACATCCTTCTATTATGGCAATCATGGCCCCCAGGCCAGGTCGGAAATTTCTTTACCATACCTGTGAATACATAAAAGGTCAGACCCTGCGCAGCTGGATGCAGGAGAACCCCAAACCGACTCTGACTCAGGTCAGGGATATTGTCGCCCAGATGATCACCGCTGTTCGGGGGCTGCACAGACTTCAGATTCTGCACCAGGATCTGAAGCCGGAAAATCTGATGTTTGACCAGAAAGGCCGTCTGAAACTGATTGATTTTGGATCAGCAAGAGTCGCGGGGGATTTGGAAAATCAGCAGGCTCATCACAGCGATTTACCCCAGGGCAGCAAAAACTATACGGCGCCGGAATACTTTCTGGACGGGGTTATCGACGAAAGAGCGGATCAGTTTGCCATTGGCGTGATGGCCTATGAATTGCTGACCGGTAAACTGCCCTACCCGGAACATTCAGGCAGCAGTATCAGGGTCAGACATTATCAGCATATGCAATACCGCCACGCCAACCTGTCTGACTCATCCATTCCTTCATGGATTGATTCGGCACTGGCAAAAGCCGTGGCTGCTGACCCGGCTAAACGATACCCTGCCCTGTCTGAGTTTTTGCAAGATCTCAAACAACCGAACCGTTCATTCAGGAACCGGGACTTTCAGCCCCTGATAGAACGAAATCCGGTGTTGACCTGGCAGTTGATTGCGCTGTTACTTTTTATTGTCAATCTGATCCAGTATTTAAGCAGTTAAACCAGAGCGGGTTTTACATATAACACAACGTCCGTGATTGTCTTCACAGCGTGAGAATGAGGTCTGATCCACTCGAGAGCTTTATACCTACGGTAAGTCAGGCCACTTTTCAGGCAATGTCTTTCAGATCCGTAGCATTGAGTGGCACCATTATGCATGTACTGAGAGGCAAAAACTTTGTTAGTTACACTTAACAACTTGTTATGAACTTCTTTTATAAATCTGATTCTAACTTACTACCTTTAATCCTGACTGGATAAAGGTAAATATTGGCTTTGGAGTAATAATTCATGGACGGTATCAATAAAAGAAATGAGTCATTCAATCCATTTCCACCAGAACCTAAGCGAGCTAAATCAGAGGAAGCATCCACCGGTGCTATTATGGGCAGGGACGTCACTGTACGTAACACTAGTGAACCTTCACTGCTTGAATCGCCTCTATTACCCGATACAGGGAAATCAACTGTAACTCATGTAACATCGGTTGAAGAAACGACTCGAGCAATAGAGCGCTACCTGAAGGACAGCTCCGGCAAAGAGCCACTGAACAAGCTTGGCATGACAGCGGAAGGGCGGATTGTCCGTTTGGCAGAGCAGGATGAATGCCATCAGCCGAAACTGCGCCGAGTGCTTGAACAACAGTTTGCGGCCCTGCTACCCACGGCTAAAGGCAAGTCGCTCTGGAAGCCGGAGGTTAAGAACACTTTAAGCACTGAATTTAAAACCCTTTTAAATTTCCGAAACCGAATCCGGCGGGACCGGCAGATCCGAAATCGGCTGATGGAGCTGGAGAAGCAGTATGCTTCTGAATTTGAAAAACTCGATAAGCTGACCACAACCAAAATAACCGTCCTCGATGAGGCGATCACTGAAGGCCGCAATCAACCGGACGAGCCTTTCGCAGAATACATGTTTAGAAACGAGTTCACCCAAAGCCGCTGGACATTTTCAGAAAACCGCAAATCCGGGGCTATCAAGCCCGAAGACTTCTATATGAGCAATGTGATTGCCCGTCAGTTTAAGTTGAGTTTCGACAGTTTCGGATGGCTTTTGGAACTGCCGGAGATCATTGACCGGGAAACGATTACGAATCAGAAAACCATAGAGATCCTGTTAGAGCACAAAAAAGATTACGGTTCGGACGCTTTCAAGACAGCCTTCCTGGAAACGACGGTAAACGGAAAGAGTACGGTTAATGTTGCACGGGATCTTGGACTGATTATTGAACGTATCATCGTTAGTTATCATCGCAGGCCGGTGGCGAGGATTGAAGAATCGATTACCGACAAAGAGGCATATAAGTGGTTTGATGTGCATGTCCATGTCAGACCCAACGAAGCGGTGTACGACCCATTATGAAAGTAAATTTCTGATACAGGTAGTGCCTTAATATCAGTAATTTTGTTGAGAGTTTTTTTTCTGAGTGGTGTTCATAAGCCCTTGTGAAAAAATAGACACTATAGAAGGACACCGCGCTGGCATTCCGGCGCCAGAGCTACAACACCCTAAACCGACAGAAACAGCTAAAGCAGTTCGTAAAGATAAAAGTGGCATACGTACATTTGTGCATAGCAAGAAGGTCTTTCCTTCGTAGGCAATGAGAATAATGATTTTCATGTGAAGCCCTTCCTGATTTAGAAGCATTTAATGGATATCCTATTTCCTTCCCCTTACTTCCCCCTTCCTATTTCCCCTTTTCGTCGCATGAGCGCCTGACTCCAATGCTGCCGTTTCACGATCTCTGGTAGTTTGAAACCATTTCATCTTTTTAATGTCTAATACTATATACACAGTATGGAGATGAAAGCTATGTTGCTCAGAATAATAGTTTTATTATACTTATTTTCTTTTTTACTTAGTGCAGATGCCTCTGCGCTACGACCAACTTACGTAATGGTTTTTCATGAAAATTATTGTAAAAACTATAATAGTGCGATTCAACATTATATGGATAGCCTGGAGTTAAACGGGTATTCCGCATTTCATTTTTGCACTGACACTGTTGATATAAATGAGCTAAAAAAACGAATCAAACATAATACCGAAAAGAGAAAAGTGAGTTTATCCGAGATAAAAGGAATTAATATCTTTGGCCCAATCACTTCCACTAAAGTAATCGATTATCTTAAACCCTATGGCCTCTCATTTTATCCTACCACAACTTTAGCGGCTGATAATATTGAGTTAGTTTTACGGAAAAATACAGTAATCGATATTAAAACTGAAAAGTATAAATCTCCCGTTATTAAACGATGGGTGTCACATATATTTGCATCACCCAGTGAAATCAATACAGATATATCTACAGCACTGTATGCTTTTTCAGATAAGCTGGCTCGGCATGGAGTTATTTCCGCTGGAGAAATTTTCAAAAACAATCTACAGAATAATTTTTCGAATTACAGAACAATCGAGTATTATAGCTTCCCTCGCGGTGAAGGAACTGCAATAATAGGAATGACATCTTTTCCTGTCCTCTGGACCATTTCCGGACTTGCTCGCATGCGAGAAGGTTACGGTTTCTGGAAGCGATATCAAACATTCGGTGATTATTTTGGCAGCTCTCTTCTTATAGGCTTAATGTTAGGGCTTGAAGCATACTCAATAAAGAGTTATTTATATACTCAATATTACCTACCTGATGACAATCGATGGAAAAAAGTCTTATTGACAAAATCGTTAGCTATTGATGGTTTTCTCGATACTTATGCCGAGCAACATAACCATTTCCATTATTGAAAAATATTACTTTGAGAAGAAATGACAAGTACCTAAAGTAATGAGAGGCATTTTTTTTTCGCAAGGTTAGGTACTTATGACAATTATTTATTTTTAGCTCATTCTGGCTTAAAAAAGCTGATAGCAAACGCCACCAAAGCCAACAGTTGAAAAATCCAGAACAATGGGAGAAAACCGAATGACTCGGTTAGTATTCCGTTGTGATTTACGTATGCACCGACAGAGTAGTAGACGACTAAGCAGCCTATGCCACATAAGCTCAAGATCAGACTTATCTTATATTTACGGAACATAAAAACCTCAACGCTCTAACCTTTCGATGTTTAAGCTTCTGCTCAAAAAAACGATTCTCGATTATCTTAAAGTAGCTATTAATTATGATTCTATCACCAACCATTGTGAACCGCCGGTGTAAAGAAGCTATTATCGGACGCTTTAGATAAATACCAGAAACCTCTGGCCATCCAATTTTTTTCGCTTTACTATCTACTTACTCCTCGCTTGATTGTCCAGGTTGAAATCAGTGCCTCTGCTAACAACAAAGGGGTGGGTAAAAAAGTTAATAAATGTGCCCCTGACTGATTCGAGAACAACTTCCCAGCATAATGACCCTGAGAAATTGAACTAAATACGGTTCGCGATTCTTCAACAAACATACTTTGTTTTTCGGGTTTCATAGTTCCGAAAAATTCTTGTATCATTTCAAAAATAAGTTCTTTTTTAACTGTTCCTTTCATTTCATAAAAAACTGCAGACTGGAGTATCATAACATATCTTAAAATCAACTCACGGCTCTCATTTGGAACATAATGCAAACACAATGTTGCCAATATGAGTAGTGAAAGAACATCCCCTTTAGCGGCGTATTCTTCACTTAGGGTTGAAACAAAGGGTATCAATTCACTTCGAATGCCATGTTCTGAAACAATCGCATCAGTAATATGCAGCATTGAAACCGCATCATGCTGCATCCCCCAGGAAAGTGAACCATGCAATCTATCTGTAAAAGCTATTTTGAATTCATTTATACTGGCTTCTAATTTCTCTTTACCATCTGCAAATCCTGAGTTAGGAAACATAGAAAAAGCTATAAAAATTGACAAGAAAATCTTTATACTTTTCATGATGTACCACCATGTGTTTTTAACATCAGAAACTAAAAATAGCTCATTTTTTTCACTTTGCCTTTTAACTTGACACCAGCAGTCATTACCGAAGCAGTTTTTGCATTGAGTGCACCAAAACTTTTTTGGAGTACCAGGCGTGCCGCAGATAACCAGAAGGCTCAGTCATTTCCTTCAAAGGTTATTTGTTTTGAATAATATTCAGGCGCTAATCTAACGATCCTCACTGAGTCTGAAGGGTATGACTCCTGAGCAGCTGACAATGACTGAAAAAATATATCACACACTCCATGTTTGCTTATATACCTTCCATCTCCTATGTAAAAAAGACTATGAACTAAACTTTCACCTGATAATAATTGAACGATGTCTCCCCAGCGTACTTTTTCCTGATCGAATTTTTGAATAGATACAAATGAAAGCTTTTCATACCAGCCATTGAAATTTTGACTTATTTGTTTATCCATTCCAAATGCCAGGTAATTAACAAATTGATGACAAACACCACTCACAACACTTTCCTGATCTTCAAAAAAATATAAAGTTTTGCAAACATTCTCAAAGCCGTGCGTAAAGATATCTGACAACCTTTTTTTTACTTGCTCCCGATAGCATAAATCAAGATTTACTTCCTCGCTCAAAGGCAAAGACACTGAAAAATCTTTTCCTGAAACAGGGTAATCCGGACTTAATCTATAATGCTTTACACCATTTAAACTAAACGGAAAAACATGATTTTTTTTAACTCCGGATTTTTTTTCAACGTCGAGCTTTTCAGCGTAATGTTCTTCAAGGTACCATTTTATTACGTAGAGTTCTTCATTAAGAAAACGAAAATCATTAGCAGAGTCAACCTTTCTTTCTGATAATAATTTTGTTCCAACCTGAGCTTGGTAACTTTGATAAGAGCTAACTTGATTAACTCCTAACTCTTTAGCTCCTAAACCTTTAGCTTCAGTAGTTTCTGATTGAATTGAAGCCAGGTTGAATTGTAATTGCATTTCTGTCACTGAGTTCATTGTTATACATCCATTAGTATTTCATTAAGCACCTGTCCAGATAGTTTATCAAATCTGGATGGCAGTTTTTTTATTCTTCCAGATTAAAAATCTTATTATTCATTTGACAGATAAAACGAATAATAATTTCCTTTTATGGATATTAATACTAACCATAAAGTAAGCCAGCATAACAAATAGCCGGAACTTATCTTCGGACTTTTGTTTCAGACTATTGCTTCAGACTTTTACGGCTTAGTAAAGCCCGTTCGATCAAGAGCAGCAACTCGCCACAGAGCAAACACAGAGCAATGATAACCAGCGGGGTATTCAACGAGAAGTGCCAGCTTTTTATCATCAGGAACAGGTGCTGGGAAGCCGTGACCAGACCGACCACGGAAAACAGACAGGTTAAGAAAATACTGATATAGCGGTAATGAGGCAAAACCATCAGAACACCGAGCAGACCAATGGCAGTTCTTTCCGTGCGGCAGAATGGACAGGTTTTCACGATCTCTGTCAGATCCATCCACCAGGTCACTGCGCAAATCGCAATAGCTATCCAGCCCAAAGGTCTAATGTAGCGGCTCATCACCAGTGTTTTGATCATGTAACCTGTCCCAGTGAACTCATCTGTACAGGTTTATCGTAAGATTCCTGAGACTCTTTATAACGAAGTGATCGTATCGATCTGCATATGAGAAACTAACAAAACTGTCTCAGACCTCCTGAAGATTAAAGCCCAGGGCCTTCAGATGTTCTTGAACCTTAGGCTCACACTTTTTGGCCTGAAGCACCAGGGTGCTGAATTCCCGCCGCTCCCGGTAGTGCTTTCTCATCCGGTCAAATTCGATAGCGCACGCCTCTTTCTTCATGGTGATGAGACGTCGCATAAGCGCATCGTCACGGCGCAGATCGTAGACGGATTTCATCGCAATACCTGCGGCCTGGGCAGCGGTAGCTGAGTCATTAAAACCCATTCTCTTCAGTGCAGGCATGGGAGTGATAGCGGCCAGTCTAACCCTGCACGGCAAGCCAAAGGTCTGGCAAAGGGCCTTATAGACCTTCTCGGTACCCGAGATCTTGCCGTCAAGACTATAGCCAGCAATATGGGGGGTGCCGATATCCACGCGAGCCAGCAAATCCAGATTGACATCGGGCTCATATTCCCAGACATCCAGCACCACACTGAGATCCAGACCTTCTTCGAGTAATTCCAACAGCGCCTGATTATCAATGACCGGGCCTCTCCCGGCATTGATCAGAATAGAGCCCGGTTTTATCTTGCTCAGCCTGTCATAATCCAACATATGATAGGTAGGATAATCCACGTCCTGGGTCAGGGGAGTATGCAGAGCAATGACATCACACTGACGTAACAAAGTTTCCAGGGATTCGAACCGAACACCCGCCGTTCGTTCACAAAGTGGATCACAGGCCATGACCTCAACACCAAGCCATTCAAGGGTTTTATACAGTTGGCTGCCCACCTGACCATGACCCACAATACCTACCTTTCTGTTCACCAGACTGAAGCCATCCCGATCGGCAAGAATATCCAAGGCGCAAAGCACATACTCAACAACAGAACGGGCATTACAGCCAGGCGCATTGGCAAAAGTAATGCCCCGGCCAGCCAGAGTTTGCTGATCGATATGGTCAACGCCCGCAGTACAAGAACCAACAAACCTGAGAGATGAAGCCTGCCGCAGTAGTGCTTCATTCACCACTGTTACTGAACGCACCAGCAGCGCGTCTGCGTCCGCAATATCGCTTGCAGTAATATCTCGCCCGTGTAAAGCCACTACTTCACCCAGTGCCCCGAAGCATTCATGAAGTAATGGAATGTTCTCGTCAGCAACAATTTTCATCGATGGCCGTATTCGTTAAATCCAGTGATGGCGTGATACTATAGTCCATTCTTAAAATTAACAACTCAGGGCTTATGTGGATCGGTCACTCCTGTTTGAGAAATAAAACCTATACTGCACTCAATCCTGTCAATCACTGCTCATGACTTTGAAAGTAACTGTTCGCTCCCTTGCCTTGCTTTTGCTGATCACACTGGCAGGCTGTGGTTATCGTTCCACAGCTGAATACCAGCTGGAAGAGTATGAAGAAAGAATCAGTAACGTTACCGGACAGCCAATGCCGTCTGCTACGGTCAGTTTTCCTGAAATGCCTCCGTTAAGACAGCGTCAATATCCATTACCGGATATTCGATTAAAAGCACTGGAAGCCCTGAATCTTCTCGAATGCCCAAGACTTACGCAGCTTATTGCACACCGCAACAACAGTTTAGGTAAGCAGATGCAGCCTTCCCAGTTGCTGCACTACGAAAAAAAACTGATCGTCCAGCTGGAAGACTGCACAAACTATTTACAGCAGCAGAATAAAAAGGCAGAACTAAGAGCCAGATTGAAAGCTATCTTTCAGCGGAAAGAAGCCGCATTGCCTGCCGCCAAATGGAACATGCTGCTGTCTGGAACTGAACTGCCAAGCCAGTTGAGCGGCTTTCAGACCCTGCTTCCTCTCCATGGAGATAATGGCCGTCAGGGAACACTGGAAGCCTTAAACTATCTGAGGCTTTATCTGAAAGATGACCGTTTTGCTCCTCCCTACGATCAACAGTCTCTGGAAATGCAACTGCAACAATTAACCGCTTCTCACTACAGTGGTCAACTACTGGCTGCCGCGTCAGCTATTACCAACACTCTCAACCGTGTTTCAGTGATGCTGGAAAAGAGCGACAATATCTGCCCTCAAGGTCGGCGCTCTGTAAAAATAGAACGACTCAACAATGTCTTCAGACTTTTCTACGTCGACAGTATCCAACCCTACATGGCCAAAGTCGTTTCAGAAGGGAGAGAGTGGCGATCTGTCATGTTGCCTTTACTGCTTGAACTGCCACCTGCTCCAGACAAGGCCATGAAAGACTACCTATTGGCCATTACCGGTTCTGATTACGCCTTTTCAGTTTGGCAGCAATTGGACAAGGCCATTCTGCGCCATACCCGAAGTTGGCAAAAAGTGCTGTCTGAATGCCAGATGCAACCCGGACAAATCCCTCCGAATTAACTTCCAGACTCCAGTGCCGATAGACAGCCTTAAGGGCGATTCCTGACTCACACTTATACGCCCTGCAGCACGGGAGATTCAATGGATAAAAAGCCGGATGACGAAGGGAATGTGATTGACCTTTTTACCCGCAAACCCGTCAACGAAACCGAAAGTGAAAAAATTATCAGGCTGGCGCCGGAGCAGGATGGCCTGGAAATGCTTTACAGCAACGACGCTAATCCCGGAAAACTGTTCAGTATGAAAATTCTCTGCTGGGCCCTGAAAAAAGATGGCACAGTGGATGCTCTGGTGCCATGGCTCAATAAGCTGGTGCCTGCACGAGAGCTCAATGACCCACTGAATGGACGCTGGGAAGGCTACTACGACAGCTTTCATGATCACGCCTTTTTTGAGCCTCCCGAATACAAAATAACAGAGCTGGAAACAGCCGCCCTATATTTTCAAACGAAAGAAGAAGACCCCGACTTCGTTTTGCAGGAAATTGGCGACAATATTGGCACTCATGCGATCCTGACAGAAGACAACTTTCACACCCTGATGTTGATTCATGTCACGAGCTGGCGCCTATACAATGACGGTCGTATTCATGCCATGCTGGCCGATGAGAAAAAAGTACAAACCACACCCATTCTGCCCAAAGATGAATGCCTTTTTCCAGCGCAGGAGCATGAAGATTTCAAGTATTTCTTTCACCACATCATTGCCAACAAAATTAAACATGGTGACCCTGATGCCATTGCAGCCTTCACCGAAATGATCGAAGATTAAGCACCTGATGTCAGGGAAGATTTTTTCTAATTATTAACCCCCCCCATTTGGAGAGGCTGCGCTACAGGGAAAGTCCCTTGCTAATCTTTGTTATGAACTCTATTTCTTAATATTTTGGTTTTAATACGCACTGATCCCTTCCTTGCCCAGGGTTAAAGCTTATGGAATCTACAATCACTTCTTTATAAAATGAGCCTTGGGGATGACCAACAAATATTTGGCTAATTGAATCCAGATCGTACAAAGGTAAAACATGTGCCACAGTCAAATAAAATTGCCCCATCATCACGCCAGTAATTGCTTGATAAATATCACCATCAGTTGTTATTACGATTACTTGCAAAGGAGGATTTAATAAATAAGTTAGTGATTTCACACTGCACTCTTCTTTTTTTACAGTTTTTTTTACAGTTGTGTCCTGGCTGATATTCTTATCAGAACCTGAGTTATCTTCTTCCATCATGCCCCAAGTGTTTATTGAAATAAATTTAACAACAAAGAGTAGAACAGAAACCTTCATTACAACACCAACTTAAATAGAACAAAATCAGATTGGGTATTATAGCATATACTGAGAGGCTTATAACGCCTGTCGCTTGAGGAGCGCACAGCAGGAATCTCGTGAAAAACCCTACCAAGTGCATTTTTATTAGTTTGATATTTTCATCACAAGAACCACTTAAAAGATTCTATAAAATACCTTCTCACAGTTTTAAATTGATTCTAATTTATTAATTTAATGATCATACACCCAAAGAGATAGCTCATAATTATAGGTAGCATTTCTTCTTGAAAAGGCTCTTTTCATTAAAACCCTGATGACATAGTTACCATCTTTAAGTATTTCAACAGGCTTATCATTTTCTAAAGTAAGGTTGACTGGAGAATAAATTATAACTTCAAGGTTTTTTGCTCGTAGATTGGATAAAAGTTTATCATTTTTATATAAATACAATTTATACTCGTCGTATGCATAACCTGAAATACTCCCTCTATAAACGTATTTATGAATATCGCCCTGACTGATATAAAAACAACCAGTTAGAACCACTAACAGAAAGACATGGGAATATTTTTTAATCATCTTTCCTCCACTACCTCTAACTCTGATGCTCTTTGTTCTACTCTTTCCCCCTTATACTTTATATTAAATCACTAACCTATACGCTCGAAATCGTATTCAGGTGCGCCGTAGAGCCTGTGTTTTTTATGGTCCGATTTTAAAGTATGCTTTTAATCGTCTTGATGAGTTTTATTAAAAGAGTTTCAAGATTTCACCGTCGTTGAACCTGAATGTGCTGAATTTTCCCATCATACACGACCACATCTTCCGAACCAGAATACTCTACAACTTCACCAGTGTGTGTTTCACCGACAAAGTTAAAAGTAAAATGAACAATTCCGGGTTTGGTTTCTGTGACACTGCTTACTTGCCATTCAAGTCTTGCAAACATACCATGATAAAGTCTCTGCATAGTCATGATGTCATTCACACCCAGAAAAAGCTCACCCTTTCCTGATCTGTAAGTAGTACTTTCACAAAATAGCTTTGTGATCTCATCAAAATTACTGTCATTTGAGAGTTGGAAGTAATACTTTGCTATCTTCAATGGATCGGTCATGCTTTGAGCTCCTCAACTGTAAAGAACTGAGTCATAGCATAGCCAGCCCGGGAACATAACACCAGCTTCAGCTGAACCACCGACTGCAGTGAGCAGTTGAACCAAGTCCCGGATAGAATTGGCAGATGCAGGAATTTTCACAAACTAAGCTAATGCATCTTGCAAAATATTTCTATTGACTCTGCCAAGACCAGAATAGTCAGACTTGAAAAAACGAAAGCTGATACGAATAATGCTTTTATTTACTTTGCTTTAACCCCATAATTTCACTTTTTAACTCTTGAAGCTCTTCGCTCAAGCCTAAGTCACTACATATGTTGATATACTCTCCACCTTCATTCAAAACATTCAAAACTCCTAGTAAGAGCTCCATTAACTGATCATTTAAGTCTTTGTTTTTTTGCAAACCCAGAAAAGTAAAATCAACAAAACCACCTGACGCGGATACAGAAGAAGACTTTATCAGCTGATTAAAACCAGTACGACCTAAACCATCTTCTGCCAACCTTTTTAATTGCCTCAAATATATTTCTTTTGGTTTTTTTGGATTATATTGAGTTCCTATTAAGACTACTGAAGATATAATTCGAATCATATCAATTATTTCTGCAAGCCCAGATATTTCACAAGCATTCAAAAACATTTGATGACACTCAGCACTTTTTTTATATGATATTATTAATCCCCTGTCGTTAATCGAAAGAAAACGAGAACTGATTGAAAGAACTGTTGCGTACGAATGAAATGAAAGCAAAAATATCAGCAACAATGAGATCGTCTTTTTGAACCTCATAATAAACTGTTCTCATGGTCTATTTACCTTGAAAAATAGCACTGGATATTTCGGAAAACAAAAAAAATAGAAACGACCAGGCTGCTGCGAGCTCGAGCCCTGGAATAACCAACTAAAACGACAAGAATAGATAAGTACCTAACCAGTTGGTTTCGCATATTCTGGACGGCGGCTTTTTCCATCCTTCTGCGTTCCAACTCTGGTTGCGTAGCTATGGCTACGCGCCCGTCGTTGCCCCTTGAAGGATGAAAAAATCCACTCGCCAGAATATGCGAAACCAACTGGCCAGGTACTTAACAGGATGAAAATTGTTCACCGGTAGATTGGTCAAATTTACGGTTTTGCTTATTATCCTCCTAACTTATTGGTAAGTAATGCTAACAAATAAAGAAACATTTTAAATGTAAAGCACACTAATGTATAAATTCACAATACATTACAGGTTTACCAAAATGCAGCCGACTTCTTCAGCGACCCATGTAAAGGGAGCACAAATACCACCCCCAAACTCAACTAATGAGACAACAGTTGTTTTAGCTAAAGGCCATTATGTAAAAATACAATTGATTGGTTGCGGATCTTATGGAAAAGTTTATTTAGCTAAAAATGAAACAGAATCTACGAACAAAGATAATTTTGTTGCTCTTAAAATAGCACAAAGATATGGAGAGATTGAAATCAACGTATTAAGTAAGCTAAACCCTCATAGAAACATTGTAAATCTGTTAGATTTTTCTATTTCTGATCACAAAGTATGCTTAGCCTTAGAACTTGGAGACTGTTCTCTGGATAAACTTGTTGGTTTATGGGGTAAAGAAAAAATAAAATTATCAATTGGACAACTTGATTTTTTACTTACTGAGTTATTAGAGGCCTATAAGTATATTGAGAGTAAGGGATTATTAAACAACACTGATTTATCTGAAGGCAATGTCCTCTATTTTAAAAGTGAAAACAGATTAAAACTAACAGATTTTGGAATTAACTGGGATGGTAGTATAACACAATCCAAAATCGGGAATCTTGTCTATTATGTTTTAACCCGATTAAGCCATAATTGTGATGCTCTGCCTTATGAGGAAAAAGCTGCTTTTTGTAATGTAAAATGTTTTAAAAGAATTTTCTTCGAGCCTGACTTTTCATATTTAGATTGGAAAAAGGATTTAGATAAAAAACACATAGAATTAATTATTAACTTATCAAAAGGTGTATTTAGTATTCCAGATATCACAACCTTATTGAACAATCTAAGTGAGAAATTAGAGCTTTTACCTGTGCCCGAGAATTTAATCTCAGGAGAAAATATTAAAGCACATATAGACCAAAGGGATATGGAATAATGGATCAAGCGATAAAACCAGACATATCATCATGGGGGTACATCCTGCCATACCCCGAAGTGGTGGCAGACACTCCATCCAGATATAGAGCTGATGCTGAAAAGTATCTTCCAAACCTTGATGAATACACAGAAAATCAATTGCTAAATAAAGACCTTTCATCAAGATGCATTTCTTTGGCTCAAACCGAAAAAAATGATGATAATCACCACCTCAAGCTTTCAAAAAATATAGTCTTTACCCAGGATCGAACTTATTTTGAGTTAATTGATGAAGAGTCCTGGAAAAACATGGCTGACAGTTTAAAATTTTCAGGCATTGATTCATTAGAAAAAGCTATTGCTATGGATTTGAGGGTATGTCCACCATGTCCGGTTTTCCATACATGGGTCGCACTGCATGGTACCAGCATATTTAATGGCTTGAATAATCCTGAAAAATTAGCGGGACTTAATTATGTTCAAAGAATTTTAGAAGAAGGAACCAACCTCAGTAAAAGTGATATACCACTACTAATAGTGTATTCAGATAAAAATCTAACAATATCTCAAATTAATGAGATGAAAGCTGAATTTAAAGATCATGACAATATTTTATGCATCTCTTTTGAAACAGATCTGCAACTAAAATTTCTCGCCCAATTAGAGCGATACGCCTCATCCATGAACTTTCATTTTATGGATTCTATTAGAATTATTGTATCGCAAAACATTACTAAGACTATAAGCTTTTGTATAGATAAGGCAAAGTCTGAAAACAAAACAGAACTGGCTAATCGTTTAGAAAAGCTCGGGGTTAATCATTTATTTTATTCAGACATTGATAATCAATGGTTAACCAGACCACCTTATATATTAGCGAGTCATGGAACTTTTACTCAGCCAATGATTTCAAAAATATTATCACTAACTCACATACGAGAAGGCGTTGTAGAAAAGTTATCTGAAATCAATAGAGAGCTCTTAGGGTGGCATAAATCATTTTTCTCAGAAATGCCTTACTTCAAAAAAAGAAAATCAACAAAATGGTCTGTAGAAAAAGCGAAAAAGTTATTTGATTATATTTTAAGTGGTGACGCAGAAAGTAATTATGAACATTTATCAAAACAGATTGCACATATTTCACCACATCACAATTATCTATTGATTCCTGATAGAGCTGCTTCCTGGGAGGGCGAAAATAGTTGTTGTTTTTTTTCAGAGCAGTCTAAAGATGTTTTTTTAAAAGGCGCTTTGAAAAGGCCTTTCATCATAGACCTTCATCAAATGCCAGATAGTCGACTTGATAATGACTCTTATAATCCAGATCAATATTACAGAGAGGCACACAGTCTCGTTGGGATGCAACTACTCAAATATTATTCTCATGGAAATGATAACACTTGGCACATTGCTACCTGGTAAACTCAAACAGAGTGGCCCTGACACCATGTAAATAATATCCATCATCAATGTTTTTAAATCTCGACTTCGGCTTTCAATCTCACTTTGTCAGAGATACTCACACTCTTGTTAGCAATTAATTAGAACTAAACAAAGTTAAAAGACTCTAAAAATTATTGGGTATCAAAAGGAGCAATGACGTGGATAAAGTTTTAGGAGAGAACATATTTCCAGGAGAATATTCGTCACCATACTCTAAAACCGAGTATGAGAGCCCATCTGAAGCTATGAAATATCTCTCTGAAGCAAAAAACGATGGAGATTCTCTTAGTTATAAGGACTTATCATCAAGATACGTTGCTCCGGTAACACCCGAAAAAGGTAACGACAACCACCACTTCCAACTGGCAAAGAATATAGTCGCCACTCTGGATCCAGTTTATTTTGATTCCATTGATGACGAGTCCTGGAAAAACATGGCTGATAGTTTAAAGTTTTCGGGCATAAATTCATTAGAGAAAGCCACAGCTATGGATTTGAAGGTATGTCCTCCATGCCCGGTATTTCACACATGGGTCGCACTGCACGGCACGACCATATTTAATGGCAAGAACAATCCTGAAGCTCAACCAGGAATAAATTATATTCAGAGAATATTAGAAGAAGCATTATCATGGGCATGATAAGACCTAGGTAGGGTAAAAATTCTAAGTACAATGGACTGATATTTCAGGCAGGAGTCGGTTGCTGGTAAATTCTGTATTTTTCTAACTCAGAAATATTTACGCTCATATTACTGATGGCGAGTCCAGCGGAGGCTTTCCGAACAAAAAAACTACACCACTTTGGGAAAAGGTTTTAGAGCAGCATTCGCTAATAACAGGAGCCGCAAGTTTTACGGCTTTGTTTTTGGTTTTTTTCTACAGGCTCGTTATATGCTGTAAGTGAATCATACTACTAACGGAATTCAAGTCTTTGCTTCAAGGAGTGAAGTAAAAATGGAATACAAACAGCTACTATTGGGGTTACTATAATGATTGCCACTGAAAATACTGAAGCACTTGCACTAAATAGTAGTTTCACTGCAATATCTGATGGATAAGTTATTTCTCTACTATTACCAATAAGAAACTCACATCGACTACCAGTATAAACTTCAGTGAAAGAAAGCTCCTCTCTTGCATTATTCAGCCCGTCAAAGTTTAAAAGAGATTTATATAAGTATATTTTCCTAAGTGTCCATTTGTTATCTAACTCAGTGGAGTGGATACTTTTTTCCGAAAATACAAGTGTTATATTCTCATTGCTTAGTGTTGTTACAATACCATGGGCAATTGTAATATCATTCTGAGATTGAATATCTGTGATATAGACAGGCTTATCAGTAACTTCGCTAACAAAAAATGTTAGTGGTAATAATTTTCGTATAACACTTACATCTTTAAACTTATCCATAAAAAGAAAAAATTCTTCATTGGGGATATCTCTATTATCATTACGTCCTTCCAAAAGCCCCTTAAAATAGACATAATCATGAGAATATTCTTCCAAGCTTTCATTACTTGCATAGCGAATCATTCTTACATTGTTAAATAACACACTATTTTCGTATCTGCTAATATCTCCGGTAATCGTAAATCCACTTCTGTGTTCTGCAATAAACGGAGAAGAATGACAAGCAGATGAAATTAAATTACAAATACATAATGCAATGGCTTGTATATTTGAACATAAAATTTTCATGGTTGATCCGGTCATCCAAAAGTTCACAAGACATAGTGGATAAAAGTAGCAAAGGAGTCAGGGGTTGCAAATAAATCCGTTAGCCGGAGGTCTCTAGCCCCCACACCATGGCAAGCCGGTCCGCAGTCGGCGATTCACTGGGGATAGTTAAACCGGATCCATAAGTCTTTCTGAGTAACAAGCCCAAAGTTTGCAAGAAGAGTGTCGTTCAATGCCTGCTCCGCCGTAAAGGCTTGCCCTGTGCAGGCCAAAGATACTCATTTCAAAAATGGTAACGCCTTACTAAATATTGTATAAGGTCGTATCGTCCGATCTTTGCAAAAACTTCCAGTAAGTCATCGAAGATAATCCGACCTTTCATTTTTTGCCATTTTTCTATCATTACCCTTGCCTTATCATGATCGTCACCCTTATTAATCTCTCTTAGATGTTCTTCATTAAAAACACCGGTCTGTTTGGCAAATCTTTGCCAATCGATTCCCAGTTTAGAAGCAATAATCAGGAGTTCCTCTTGTGCTACGGTAGAGCTCAACTTTACAGTGCTTTTTCTTTCGACAATTTGGTTAGGATCGATGCCTAGTTTAGAACAAACACCCATCATTTTTTCTAAATGAGGGCTCAAAGTTGCAGGCTGTCGCCTGCTTATTTCTGATTGCTGATACTGTGGATCTGCGGACACATGTGCAACGGCTTGTGTTGACGGAACGGGTTCAGGACCCGATAGTTCATCAAACGATTGATCCGATGGCTTACCAAATAGTGCCCCAGGGGCCATACCAAAGATCAAAAACATACTATGTATAAACTTGTCTTTTTCTTCTGCTCCCTTCTGTTCCAGAAGCGTAACAAGCTGTTCACCGGCTTTTAAGGTAAAGGTTCTTAGAAGCTCAAGTTGCTTACTTGATACATCTTCCGCAAAACGAACATTTTCATAGAATAGATCTTTTAAACGCTTTCCGTGCATTGATCTTATGAGAACAAAAGCAGTCAATAGAGTTTCAATTTCATAAAAATCTATAAACTGATTGGTACTAATATTTAATGCCAAATCATGAAATGATTGACTATTGGTTCCAGTTAAATAATTTCTGTTACTTGGAGTAATAAAAGAGTATTCACCACCAAACCCAAACTTAAGAATTCTTGTTAACTCCCCACGATTATTGTACGGATCCGGTATACCAAAACCGTACCTATCATAAACATCTCTACCAAATTTATTGAACATTATTACTATTAAAAAACTTGATGGAAATATTTCAGCTTTTAGCGACCGACTCATTTCTTCAAATATTTTATAAATATAATTGATTAACACTATTTTCTGTTGGCTATCTAATCCTGAATAAAAAACTTGACCCACATCATCAGAAGCTAAAAAATCATTACCGGTTAGCTGGTTCAGCAATTCGTTTCCGAATCGATTCAAACTGGTTTCGCTCTCAAACTCATCCCTGTGAATAGCAAGTGTTTTAACAATCCTTGTCACCTCAGCGTAATCTTCAATTCCCTGGGTTTTTGCCAACTCACCGACTTGTAAAATAAGGTGATAAAGAGACAGACTGCCTTTTAAAAATTCAAACCATTTCGGATAAAATTCACTTAACGCATTTTTATCTGACATCAAACTTTGCGTTAAAAGGTTATAAAGTGCCGGTAAATTATAGTAATGATTAATGCGAAAACAATCTTCTCTCTCCCTTTCATTTAAATCCAAAGCTTTGAACCATTGAAATACATCGGTTACTGAAGTATCAGCGTCTTGTGTACCTGACACAGGTTCTTCTTCCCTGTCTTGTGCCATTGCAGAAGGCTGCGCTTCAGTCGATTCCTGCTCAAGTACACCAGATTCACGATCCAGACATTCTTTGCATTTATTAAAGGCGAGTACAGGCTTATTATTATTACAATTCTGGCATAATCTACCGTTTGATGAACCACCTGCCCCATCATCTCCGCCACTCTCTCTTCCACCACCGCTGTCCTGATTTTGACGACCATAGCCACCTTGAAACTGAGTTGGCTGGGCCCTGTTGAGATCGCCCTTTTGACTACCAGCCTGACCGGTTCCGGTTCCTCCAGGATGGCTGATCCCGGTGGGGATCTGGCCAGGAAAAACGGACACGCTGCGTAATTGTTTGGGACTTAAAATGAACGCTTGCTGTCCATAACGACGGTAGTGTTCTGTTTGTAGCGGTTGTGGCGGGTTACTGCTCAGGTAATATTCAAACACAGCTTCCGGATTATCAGGATTTCTGGACAATGCCAGAAAAAGCCCTGAACTCCTTTCAAGATTTGCAGCTTTTATTTTATCCCAAAGTTCCTGCGAAATAATAATGGCCTGCTCATTCCAACCCTGCTTGATTTTGAGCACAATCCGGGCATCCCAAATCTGTTTTTTTACGGCCTGGCCGTCAGTGCCAGGCACCAGAATAACCCTGCTGACCTGCTCACTCATCCATTCAAAGGAGTAAAGGGGGCCGCCCATCCCACCACTCGGCCTCTTCTTGAATAAATCGCCTAAATCATCGCCACTGCCAAAACCGCCTCCGCCAGAGCTTGTGAATGGTTCGCTGTTATCCGCAGTACCCGAGGCTCCGGGTATCGCAAAAGGCCCACTGACACGACTGCTGTCGTCAGAATGTCCAGACCCATCCTTTTCAGTCGGTTTATCGCGGTAAAAAATATCGACAAATGATATTTTTTTGTTAGCAGACGCATTACTGCCAGGTAACAACGGTAAAGACCCGTTTTCTGAAACAATACCGCTGCATTCCGGTTCTATAATCCAGCCATCATCATTATCTTCAATGGCTAAAACCAACGATTGATGACCTGCCGGTAAACGCCATCTGGCCGAGTACTCGTGTTGCCATCGACCCCTGTCGGGTGTTGAAGCAACCCGTCTTATTCTCCCACTTTGCATATCCGGCATACCCTGACCCGTTACAGGCTTTTTAAATACCGGCAGAGAGGGAAAATCCCCTGTCGACGATGCAGGAGACGTCCGGAAACAAAAATTAAATTGATCGCCCGGTTGACTATCGAGAATGACATAAAACTGATTGTTCTCCAATTCAGAAACTGTTTTACCGTTCTCACCAACCGCTTTGCGATCATAAGTTAGAAGAAGAGGCGGATTGTTCCCTCTAAACGACAGTTTACTAATTTCTCCCGTTGTCTCACCCCATGTCTCAGTAACTTTGGAGGAACTCCCCCAACCTGCCCAGCTCAACAGGCTGGTATAAGCATTGCAGTGACCAGCGAGCGGCAAAGTAACAGACAAAATAAATAAAAAAAACAGGTGATCCATAGTCAGGAACCTCGTTGCTTTCATGTCTGAATTTATTTTTTAAGGTTTTATCGACAAAAAATAACAATAGACATTATATTTGAAAGTGCTTTATTTATTTCGGGTATTCGAAAACGGTTGCAGTGCCTTTCCCTCCTGACCCTATGATAAACAGAAATCAATCACTTGAATTTGCATCATCAAACAATAGTGTCCAGTGTTGCCTTCTGTGATTTGACAAGACTTGATGCTCTTCTGCTATGGCAGACTCCAAAGTCACAGGCTGTAATCTGCTTGCTTCTGATAGGGGATGTGCGGCCGCGTGTGTGATGGCTTGCGTTGACGGAGCAGGTTCGGGATCTGATAGCTCATCATTACAGAGAGGCACATAGTCTCGTTGGAATGTTACTCAAGTATCATTATCAAAATGATTTTACTTGGTAAGCGTTCAGGCGGGACAGACTGCTATGACCTGCCGAGCTTAGATTTAAAAGAATTAAAACCTGCTTTTAAGAATTGGGGGATCAAATTTATGGATGCCCTGAAATCCATATGATGAAAAACCAACGCAAAGCGCTGGCTTTTCCATCACAACACTGTTCCAACTGACAGATATGAAAGCTTTTAGAAATTTGCCTGCACTATGAACTGTGGCAGGTTTTGATCCTGCCCATCACGACCAAGCTTGTTTTTCCAGTAGTTGTATTCAATGCCGGCGTAATATTTGCCTTCTTTACCGAAGAAATCACCCACATCCAGTTTTAACTGAGGCTGTGCAATAATTTGCATTTCGACATCTTTACCCGAGTTATTTTCCGTAGCATTAGTAATATCCACAAAGCCGTCAAATAACCATTTAGTTGAACCTAGAGAAAAAGGCACGGCCCAGGCTGTAGTAAATTGAAAATTGTCATCCAACTCAACCTCAACGTCACCAGCGGTTTTTCCATTAGCTCGATAGTAAACGGCAGTATCCAGGAAGATAAAGCCAGGTACATTCCAACCGATTGCAACACCCAATAAAATATTATCCAGATTTACCGTCGCAGCATGTTCCCACTGTGTCGCAAAATAAACGTCCTTGATCACAGAGTCTTTAAAGCCTTCACCTCCAGTAAGCGAAAAATCAATATGTACCTCACCGTAGGTATCATCATTATCAACGTCATCTTCTACAAAAGAACGATCAACAAAAGAAAAGCTCTTACCCCAGGTGTATGCTGCAGCATGCTCGAGAGTTACCACCTGGGATTTACCCTCTTCACCGGAAAAAGCATTCAAATAGCCGTCACCGGTCAAATAAGTTGCCGAGACATTACTCCACAGGATATCCGCTTGAGCGCCTGCAGAGGCAGCAGCAATAGTTGCAGCAATAGCGGCTTGTTTCATTAACTTCATGATTATTCCCTTCAGGATTTATTGTAATAATTCTGTTCTGAATAAATGCACGCAATTATTTCAGCGTAACCCGTGCTTTTATAGCTATATCCAATAGCCGCTGTATCAGCGTCTGGTATAGACAATGCAAATACCTGACCAACTCGTCAACTTTATATAAAAACTAACTATTTAGTCAATTTTCTTCAATTTCTCTACCGCAATGCGTTTCGCAACGACCCAGCATGGTGCATAGTGCACCATGCTGGGACCCCGGAACAGTTATGTGAAATGATTGCCAGATTAAGTCCTAGGCACCGGCCTTGCGAATCAGGTAGATATACTGTTTTTCCAGCTGCTCACGAGACAGCAGCTCATGATTCAGAAAGTTACAGAACTTGGGAATATCACGCTCGGTCGAAGGATCAGTCGCTATAACCCTGACCGTTTCTCCCGTCTTCATGTCCCTCACTTTGTTATGCAACATCATGACCGGCTCCGGGCAGAGCAGACCTGAAGTATCCAGTTCATGATTGATTTCTATAGTCTCCGACACATTCACTCCTGTTATCTGACCCAGGACCCGGACCGACTCAGGGATCGATAAACAATAGCCAGTCCTGCACTGCGGGCCAGCATAAAGGCACTGTAGGCTAACCACAAGCCGTGATTTCCCATATCCCGGGTGACATACCAGACCGGCAGGAACACAATTAACGTTGCCACCAGCATGGTGTTTTGCATCGTATCCGTTCGCACGGCACCAATAAACACACCATCCAGCCAATAGCACCAGACAGCAAATAATGGCATGGCGGCCAGCCAGGGCAGATAGATGTTGGCAGTTTCTGCGACAGCAGGAATATCCGTCAACAAGCCAATGATGCCCTGCCCCACCAGCGAGAAGGTGAGGAAAAACAGAACAGCACACATGAGCGAGCAATAGCCCGTTACCCTGACAATCTGCTTAAAGCGATCTTCTTTTCGCTGCCCCAGAGCTTCGCCGCTCAGTGCCTCGGCAGCGTGGGCAAAGCCATCCAATCCATTGGAAATCAGCAGCAACATATTCAGTAACAGAGCGTTGGCAGCCAGTATATGACTGCCGCTCTGGGCCCCCTGTGCCGTAAAGAAAGCCTGAGTTGCAAGCAGACAAAGCGTGCGAACAAACAGATGTCGATTTAATAACAACAGGCGGCGCATAGAGCCCGGGTTCAGAATCCTTGTGCGAACAAAGCTTCCGGACATACCTCTCAAGGTTTGACTGACCATCCATACCCCCAGCACAAGGCTGGTATAATCAGCGATCACTGTTGCCAATGCTGCGCCTCGGGTAGCCATTCCGAGACCCAGAACAAACAGCAGATCCAGAATAATATTGACCACATTGGCCAGTACCAGAATAAACATGGGCCCCTTGGGACGATGCATTCCGATCAACCAGCCGACGATCGCGTAGTTAATCAAGACCGCAGGAGCTGAAAGTATTCGGGTGGTGAAATAGATTCTGGCCTGCTCGGCCACCTGAGGAGCCGCGTTAAATAAAGGCAGGGCAATATCCAGAAGCGGACGGTATAAAAGGATCAGGAAAACACCGATTACAACAGCCAGCAGGATCGACTGGGCCAGCCACTGCCGGGTTTCCTGATGATCATCCTGACCCAGGGCCTGAGCCACCAGTCCGGTAGTACCCATTCTAAGGAAGCCAAAAGCCCAGAACAGCAGTGTAAATAATGTACTGCCAATGGCGACACCTGCCAGGTAAATATCACTGGAGAGATGCCCCAGGACCCCAGAATCAACCAGACCCAGCAGGGGAACCGAAATATTGGAAAGAATAGCAGGCCAGGCAAACTTCCAGACCCGCCGATACAACGCTGCTGTTGAGGTCAACACCAATCCTCACTATTGCCCGACAGAATTGAGACTATTCTATGAGACTTTAGTTCAGACCAGTACACGTAAACTTTGTCTTTATGAAGTCAGAGATCTTTTGTGCGGCTTCAACCAAATGCTGCTGATGAGTAAAACCCGATTTTATCCGGGGTTTCAG
Source organism: Endozoicomonas sp. ALC020 (assembly GCF_049275935.1). Lineage (NCBI taxonomy): Bacteria > Pseudomonadati > Pseudomonadota > Gammaproteobacteria > Oceanospirillales > Endozoicomonadaceae > Endozoicomonas > Endozoicomonas sp. ALC020. Next base: position 4,512,052 of record NZ_CP184830.1, on the reverse strand, counting down.
ATCATGATTACCGTCCGCCAGCCAGTGAAGCTCAATATTCTCTGACAGTTCATAACCCTGAACGGTTGCATAATCACCCATGGCATCCCGACTGCCCTGCACCACCAGCATGGGTAATGGGAAATCGGCAAGATGCTCTGTTCTGGGCCTGTCCTGTTTACCCGGTGCATGGAACGGGTAGCCCAGACATACGACGCCACTCAACGAAAGATCAGTCATCTCAGACACCAGCAGGCTGGCCATTCGTCCACCCATTGACTTACCGCCAACATACAGAGAGTCGCTGTATTCATTTTTGATTTGCCCGATCACATCCTGCCAGCATTGCAATAATTTTGGCTGCCTGTCTGGTGGTCTTTTTTTACCGGTTTCTCTTCGCTCTCGCATATAAGGGAATTCAAAGCGCACGACACTGATACCTTCTGTCACCAATAAGTCAGCCATTTGATTCATGAAATCACTGTCCATGGCCGCGCCGGCACCATGGGCCAGTATCAGTAATGGGGACCCGGTTTCAACCCGGTTCCAGATAAGATCCATAGAAAAACAGTCCGCAATTGCTAAAGCGTTTTATTGTAACGCCATTTAACCGACCCGTCGCCGGGATCTGAACTAAGCTGGTCGAAACACAATATCCTGTTCACTGAGCAAAATACGGCTCTTTACTATCCGGAATTCTAACGACTTTTGTCGTTTTATGCCCAACTCACCTAAACAGTGTCGAAAGGTTAGCCTACGATGACCCATGCCCGCTTTACCCAGGGCTCAACAATGAAGCACGTCATTGTTATGAGTCTCAGCAATGCAGCGGGCATCACTACGCTCTTTTTTGTCGACCTGCTCGACCTGTTCTTTCTCAGTTTGCTCGGTGAAAAATATCTGGCTGCAGCTATTGGTTATGCGGGCACTATCCTGTTTATCACTTCCGCTTTGGGTATTGGTTTATCCATTGCCGCAGGGGCTCTGGTCTCCAGATCCATTGGCAGCCACAACCGGAAAAAAGCCTGCCAATATCAGGTAAACATCTGTTTCCTGGTGCTATTAGTCAGTGTCACGCTGGCCATCCTCTTCTGGCTTCTTATTCCGCAAATGGTTGCTCTGTTGGGAGCCACCGGACGAGTTCATGAACTGGCCGACAGTTACCTGCATATTGTGATTCCCTCGATGCCTCTGGTCAGCTTGTCCATGACCCTTGGAGCCGGACTCAGAGCTGTTGGAGATGCCAGGCTCTCCATGACATCGTCACTCTCAGCCGGAGCTGTGAATGCCATCCTGGACCCCATTCTGATCTTTCTTCTGGAACTCAGTATAGAGGGGGCAGCCATTGCCTCAGTGATGGCCCGTGTCACGATGTTTGGTATTTCCTTTTACGGTATTTTTTATAAACATAAACTCTACTCCCCCTTTGATTGGTCGCTTTTTTGCAAGGATCTCAAAAACATTCTTGCCATCACCCTCCCTGCCATTGCCACCAATCTGGCCATGCCTTTCAGTGGTGCCTGGATGGTTCGCTATATGTCACATTACGGCAACAGTTACGTAGCAGGCTATTCCATCATTAACCGGCTGATACCTGTTGCATTTGGTGTCATTTTTGCCCTGTCTGGCGCGGTTGGACCCATAATAGGCCAGAATTTTGGGGCAAGACGCATGAGCCGGGTCAGGGAGTCGCTTCGAAATGCTATCCTCTTTACCGTGTATTATGTCCTTGTGATTTCAGTCATACTGTTTTTACTGCAGGACATTCTCATTCAGGTGTTCAGAGCCCGGGGTGAAGCTGCCAGTCTGGTGTCGTTTTTCTGCAACTGGATTGCCATCAGCTTTTTGTTTACAGGAACTATGTTCGTTGCCAATGCGGCCTTTAACAATCTGGGCAAGCCCGGATACTCAACCCTGTTAAACTGGGGCCGGGCGACACTGGGTACAGTCCCTTTCATCTGGGTCGCCTCTGAATATATGGGGGCTTATGGGGTACTGGTGGGTCAGGCAGCCGGAGGCGTCCTGTTTTCATTCATAGCAGTCTGGCTGAGCTTTCGAACCATTGACTCCATTGAGAGCAAGATTATCAGGCAAGACACTATTGCCAGCCTCATGACCCGTCAGGAAGAGACCACAGCCTGTCCTTTCCAGCCGATGTCATCGGAATGTTCGCAACTGGCACAAATGGCTGAAGAGGGTGAGTGCGAAGAGGCCCGCAATCTATCCGATAAAGCCAGATAAGCGTATTGATCCAAACTATAAACCCCTTCATGCTATGCAAGGTAACCTGACAGAAAACAGACAGGTTCCCATTGTTACGAAAACTGACGTTAGAGTTGGAAATGAGCACACCACAATCAGGAATTACTCCAGAAGCCAATACCGATGCCTGCTTTCTGGTTTTAACTATCAGACAAGATGCAGACAGCCTTGAACAGATTAGAAAGACCTGTGCACTGATTCCCCGACTGACTGAGGAGCTCAGCCAACAGTATCCCGATGCAAGGCTGTCCTCCACGATCAGTATTGGCAGCGAGGCCTGGGATGTTCTGTACAAAGACGGTAAGCCGGCCCTTCTTGCTCCTTTCAAAGCACTGACAGAAGGTGACCGGACTGCACCTGCCACTCAGGGTGACCTGCTGCTTCATATCCGTTCCAACCGCCGGGATATCAACTTTATCCTGTTGCACAGAGCCATGGATGATTTTGGACAGGCGGTTGAAATTCAGGAAGACGAGACAGGTTTTCGTTACCTGGACAGCCGTGACCTGAGTGGATTTGTTGACGGCACCGAAAATCCCCAGGGCGATGACAGGGCCAGCGTCTCTCTGGTGGGTGATGAAGATCAGTCGTTTGCCGGTGGCTGCTATATCCACACCCAGAAGTGGGTTCATTCGTTGAAAAAGTGGAACAAACTGGCAGTACCCGAGCAGGAAAAAGTGATCGGGCGCACCAAGGAAGACAACATTGAATTCAGTGGCGAAGAAAAAGCACCAACCGCTCACGTAAAACGTTCCAACGTCAAGAACAGCGAAGGCAAAAGTATGGAAATACTCCGTCACAGTATGCCCTATGGTAATGCCAGTGAGGGAGGACTCTACTTTGTCTCCTACTGTCGCACTCCAGTCCATTTTGACAAGATGATGGAGTCCATGATCAAGGCCGATAACCATGGTCACTACGATCACTTGATGGATTATTCACAGGCCGTCACCGGATGTGCATTCTTTGCACCCTCAGTTGAGTTCCTGACATCAGCTGAGTGATCGACCTTAAACGTCTATTTGAGTACCGATCTTCCCCGCTTCCTGAGTGATTCGGTACTCACTGCTTTCCTTCTCACAGACTTCGGGTTCATCACGTATCAGACATTGGCGAGACAGTTATAAGACGTCTCTTCGTTTTGTGTCTACATTTGTTGGATGTTAATCGTCATGAAAAACGCCTTCACTCTATGAACCGATGGATAAAGAATCATCTTGCGTTAACTTAAGCTGCCGCTCTGACACTCCTGCTTTCCGGCTGCTTCTCTTCCGATCACCATCAGGCGCTGGGGACACTTGAACGAGACAGAGTCACTCTGACAGCCACCGCTTCGGAGCTGATTACAGACATTCTTATCCCTGAGGGAAACCCTGTTAAAACCGGTCAATTGATCCTGAAGCTGGATGATCGCAAACAACAGGCCGCTGTTGCTGCCACCCTGGCCGAAACGGAGCGGGCACGAGCCTATCTCAATGAAATGGTGTCAACGGCGCGAGAATGGAAGACATAGCAGCAGCGAGGGCCAGTGTCGGGCAAATTGAGGCCCGGCTGGTAGATGCCGACAAAAGGTTTCAGAGAAACGAAGTAGAAAAATCTTCCACCCTGTCAGGCATGACCAACAGCCTGCAAAGAATCTTCTCAATCCTGATGAAGGAATTTCGACAATTGTCACGTGATCATGCCACCTTTGCCATGATCGTCATTATTCCTCTGGCTGAATTACTGCTGTTTGGCTACGCCATCAATATCGATGTCAGAGAGATACCGGTCAGTATTGTGGATCAGAGCCAAACTTACTTCAGCCGGGCTCTTGTCGACGCGGTGAAGACAACGATCCGTCGTCAACACGGTTCCTGGTTTGGTGGGCGTTATTCTGACCATGACGATGATTATGTTCACTTCTGCCGCATTGGTACGGGAAAGGGGTAACCTGGAACTGTTGATAGCGACACCCGTTCACCCGATAGAGCTGATGATTGGCAAAATCATCCCCTATATTTTTTCAGGTTTTATTCAGACCGGCATTATTATGTTGCTGGGTAACCTGATTTTTAAGGTACCCTTTGTCGGCAGTATTTTCCAAATGTTACTGGCCACCCTGCTGTTTATTTCTGCCAGTCTGACAATGGGGCTGATTATCTCCACCTGCGCGGAAACGCAATTGCAGGCTTCACAAATGACCATTTTCATTCTGCTGCCTTCCATTCTGTTGTCAGGGTTTATGTTTCCTTTTAAAGGCATGCCAATCGCTGCTCAATGGTTTTCCGAACTCTTGCCTGCAACCCACTATATGCGGTTGATGAAGGGTATTATTTTAAGAGGTGCAGAATTACAGGGCATGGCAAAAGATGTTGCTTACCTGGGCGTTTTTACGATCGTTGGATTAGTGGTTGCGGCAAAACGATTTAAGAAGAGTCTGGATTAGATGCACTTATCAACACGCGCTGATCAACCTTGAAGATGCCAAGGTAGCCAGAAACAAAAAAAGTCTGCAAGGAAGAGCCAGTCAAAGTAGCCTGATATGTTGTAAATATAACACTTTTCGAATTAATCAGACCTCACTATGGTTCCCTTGTCGTCTGGTTATTGTCTGCTTACAAAATCAAATAACCATTTCAGATCTTCTGGCAACACAGGTAATATCTCTTCCAAATCAAGATTATTTTCCATAAAAACAACAAAAGAGTTAATTATCAGGAAAGGTAAAGACCCTATAATGACATTGAGTTCAGAAAGGCTATTGGGGGCTGTAAAATTACCGTACTTTAACGTTTTCCACCAATAATAATAAATAATTAAATGCAACCACCTTTTATCAACCAATGCATGGTTCCACTCCCATAGAGAGTCACCAAAAGGGTCTGCACCAAAACTGAGCAATGCAACAATTTCAGATATCGTTGAGGCATCATTTAAAATATGTGCGACCCTCAAACTATTATAGGTATGTGTATAGGTAAATGAATTCGGGTCAGCACCATGCTTAAGCACAAAAAGCAGCATTTCCAATGATCCGGAATTAAGTGCGTCGGACACGGCGTCATTCTCTCTTTCGAGCATATAACCTTTCTTGATGAACTCTTCTATTGCTGTAAAATTGTTACCTAAAATAGCATCAGAAAATCTCCCTGCCACAGAAAATTGCGTAAAAAAAAAGATAAGAATGAAAAAAAATGCTTTCACTGCGTCACTTCCTCTTGGATTACTGTTTGTGAACTCTAGTAGTACTATGACTCTTGACAAATGAAACTAATCAAAACCCTTCATCGGTTATGCTCACACACAATTCCAATAGCTGCACTCTGTGGTAGATGGCCTCTGATCCGGAGAATCCCCTCAGACAGCCATCGACCTTATTGTTTATCAAATTTTTTTGAACATTCAGGAAAAATATGGACCAATAGTGAAGTTGTATGACAATACCCGATATTTCAGTGACAATGACTGCCTCAAGAGCAAGAACAGGCCTTACAATGCGCTGAACTACTTATTCAGAAAGAGACTGTGGAACAACGACTTTACTCCAGTCAATTTCAAGCCACCCTCCGGGTAAATCCTGTGAAGTTGTATTTCCTTGATTAGCTTGAGTTCTGGCCACTTGATCAGCAGGCATTACCAACAACCAATGATTAGAAGCATGAAGCAACATCATACAATGACGATTTTCATGTAACGCTTCGACAATTTCGTTTTGATTCTGAAAGTTAATATCAACACCATCTGGTGTTATCAAGCTAACCTGAAAAGGACATCCTGAAGTGGGAGCATTAGAAGCTATATCAAACATTAAAATATTTTGGTTGATAAACGGGGCAATCAGGTAACGAATATGATTATCTTCAAGCCACATTCTATCCGAATGAGACCCATTCATTTCATTGGCCATTGATACGACAAAGTCAGGTTCATCACCTTCATCAACCCGTTCTTGCGCTCTGGCAGAAAAATATTCAAATACACCACTTGCCGTTAATTCATCTGGATTTTCAGTCATTTCAGATAAAAGCTCATATCTGTTGTTTCTGATCCAACTGAGGATAGCATGCCAGCCACAGTAGCCATCAGTTGGCATATTATGAACCTCAAAGCCGAGCTCATTTAAATATTTACTCGTATTTTCCAGACTGTTAGAACCGTCTGACTTTACTCTTTTGAAACTATTGACAATTCCCGTCAGAGCAACGAATAAGGCTTTAGTAATGCTAAAGACATCTGCCGAGGTTTTAGTGTACTCTCTGCAGGCTTCATAGATATTTTTAGCTTTAGCAGTAACATTAGTACCAGTGCCGGGGCTTTCTTCAACAAAGGTTTCCAGTTGGTTGTAGCTTCTGGGAAATGTCCATACACAAGCATTGTTTGAACCAATCATTCCGAAAGCGCAATAGTCTTCCTGATTCTGTACGCTGCTGAGGGCCAGCGTTTCGCAGGATTTCTTCTGACATACTAATGATGGAAAAAAAATCATAGAACCTTTATTTCTCTCTCCTTTCCTTCTTACACCGGACTTTTCAATATCCAAACGAACATTGGAATCTAGCTGAAAAGTCTGGGAATTATTATGGTGTTCATTTCCAAGAGGAATAATAATTCTAATGTATATAAAACCATCTTTTCTTCTGTCTTTAGTTTCAATATTCCACCCAAACCACTCAAGGCTCTCTAATAAATAGTCTTTACAGTCATTTCTCGACTCTTCATCACCAAAACACTTAAATAAAAGCACTACTTCCAAATCAGAGATTTTACTAACAAATGATTCAGCAAACTTTGACTCTCTATTTTTTTGCTCGATAAATGACGTATAAAAAAGATGATACCAAAAAGACTTGGTAATAAAATATTGAGTAAAACCTGGCTCATCATCTCCAAAATCAAAATAATGCAAATAAAATTTATAATCATCAGAACCCTCAGCAAAAACCCCAAACTCACGAGAAGGAACCAAAAAACAAGAGAATGGGTTTTTTAAATGTTTCATAAAGACGACTACTGCTTTACGACTCCCTTTATTTTCATCTTTAACATCTTCTATAGAGTAACTGAACTCTGTATTAAACTGATAACACCCATCCATCAAGAATTTCAAATTAGATGGTTCGACAACGAAAAAAACTCTTAAATCTTCAACTGCTCTTGCATCTTGTAGATAAATTACTAATAGCCAAAAAAAGAAGTGTCTATACATTCCAAGACTCCTGTATTGTTATAGCCGTCAGAAATTAGGGCGAAGCCTACATGGTAGACTACAGGATGCCATTTCAATCAAGTTTTCCATACTTGCGCCCCTACTGCCTGTAAATCTGTAGCAGATGACCCTGGAATGAAAGATCATACACAAAGCGCGTTTTCGTCAGACTGGCAAAAGCGTCGTGGCATTGCCGACTTGCACCCACTCACTTACTGGGCTGATCTCTCGTCGTTTATAGTACTTTCGTACATTTTTTACTCAGATTAATTTGCTACCAAAGGCTGTGATCTTTCAGTACCAGCAGGCGTGCTTCTGCAATGGTGTCTGAACTGCTGCAATCACCGGCCACTCCCGAAGACTCATAAGTACTCAATCGGCTTTGGCAAGCTTTTCAATTTTTTTAAAACCTTTTGAACTTTTTCGGCAAAATATCATCAGATAGAGTAATGAGTTGGAATTATAAAGGACTATATCCATGCATTTACCACCAATCTCCTCACAGCCAAAGCACATCTCGGCAGATACGACTTGCCAGGCGGGCCCGTGCCCGAAAATTACCAAGCGGTTGCCTGTAGATGACACTCTTTCAGATGAGCAACAGAGCCTTCATCCCATAAAAACAAGAAAAATAACAACCCTGGAAAAACCAGCAGGCTATTTCACCGTTGGCGAAAAATACAAAATATCATTAATGGAAGATTACCTGCACGGAAACACTCAGCACTTCAGTGACGATGACTGGCTCTATCTGATAATAAAAATGGGTAAGAGGATTATCAACAGAAAAAACAGGAAGCATTTCAAAAAGAATCCAGTAGAACAAAAAAAGAGTGTTTTTTAATAAAAATGACCAAATTACAAATATTGAGATACAAAATTGAAGATGTAGTTCATCATTCGCACTTAAAGAGAATAAGACACCCATAAAAAAAGAGAAAAAAGAGAAAAAAGAGAAAAAAGAGAATAAGACACCCATAAAAAATAAGACATTCAAAAACTGTAACCCCAAAAAGGATCAGAAAATCTATCTTCAAGTAGCGTATCAATGAGACACACAGCGCCATCCAACGAACAGAGGCTGTCCAAGCCATAATTCAGACAATGTAAATCCATTCTGACATACGTCGAAGAGATAAAGAGAGCGTCTTTGACTTCTTAACTGACTTCTACGCTAACCTGTCAGGTACAAACGACTGCAGGCGTTTAAACCTCGAAGCCACTTCTGTCCGGCTTCAAGTGCAAAGGCCTTCATCGCTTCCAGACGGCCAACTGCCCGATAAAAACGATTATTCCATTGCATGGTTTTCAGCCACTCATCCGGATCAATGTCCAACCTTTGAAGAATCGGAGGGGTGCACGACGGGATGAAACCTTTCTTATCTGTTCTAACAATGCGACCGCTCCAGTCAACCAGTTCCAGATAGTCGTGAAGAAGGTAGGGAAGGGCAACGTCCGTATTCTGGCCCTGCGAACAAAAAGGTTTCAGGGTCAGCGGCTGTTTTTTAGTCTCAGAATGTGTAACCTGCTCCACGCGTTCCTGAATCGACGTGTAGTCGGACTCTTCGGGTGTTTCTACCTTTCCAGCCCGAATCGGATTCAAGTCAACATAGGTCATGCAGGTCAGTAACGCTGCTTCGTCCAGCAATGCCTGGCTTTTAAAGCGACCTTCCCAGAAGCGTCCTTTACACTCGTCTTCTTTGTTGGCCTTACGAGCAAGACATTCATTCAGGCAGCGCATAAACCAGCTGATATCCGTTAAACGACGCCGGTATTCCTCAGCATATTCATCAATACGGGCCAATTCAGCGCTGCCCAGTTTGTCAGCAGCCAAATACCTTTGCACCAGAAGTGGACCCGTAAACAAGGTCGTCCAACGATGAAGCACTTCGTCCCGTGACCAGCCTCTGGCAGATGACTGATTGATGTGCAAAACCACATGATAATGATTCGACATGACAGCGTAAGCGCAGACTTCGATAGCAAAGACTGAAACCAGTTCCCGGAGTTTATCCACCACCCACTGGCGGCGATGCTCGTAGTTCTTGCCAGTCAGGTGGTTCTCTCCACAGAGGTAAGCCTGACGAACACATCTTGCCATGCAGTGGTAATAAGGCGTTGTGCCGGGATCAATCAGGGTATTGCGAGCTTGGGCCATGAACTTACCTGTCTGGGTAAAAAATCAGTGATGGGTGAAAAAGTAGACCAGGTGGATGGTAAAGCAAATTTATGGGTGTCTATTTTACTTTATGGGTTAGCGTAACTCTTGAAATACTTCAGGACACTGCTCTGCTATTCTGAGCAAGGCTTTTGCCGGACCTTGTGGCGTTCTACGTCCTTGCTCCCAGTCTTGAATGGTTCTGATACTCACTCCCATGAAACCAGCAAATGCTGATTGTGAAAGTTGTAATTTTTGTCGAATTTCTTTGGCTGGAGATGGCTCTGAAAGAGTAGAAGTTTTCAACTTTCCCTTACCTGATTTAAAAGCCTTAATTTCTTCTATACCATCAAGAATTTCTTGGCCGATATCACGATCATTCATTTACGATAGCCTCCGCAATCTTTCTAAGTATGTGGCCGGGTATAGAGGCTTGTTCAGACTTACTGTACATTGTGAGCATTCATATTTCATGGTCACTCTTTTTCCAGTAATAATTACTCTAACGCCAACACTTTTACCTTTGCCTTCTGGTGCCCAACGTACTTTACGGACACCTCCGCTACCACGAACAATGTCACCAGAATCAGGTTTCTCCTGAAGGTGCCATTGCAACATTCTGTATTCATCATCTGACAAATAATAAGAGAGTATCTTGGTAAATTTACTTGTTTCGATGAAAATCATAGATTAGAAGTATACGGCATTGCCGTATTTTGTCAAATTCACCTATTTTAATGGCTCTATTCCTGAAGAAAACAAATTTATGGGTGTCATTTTTTTTAGGAAGCCAATGGCCTGGACAAATGCCCGGATAAAGGCATTGTAGGCTTTAAGCGGTACGTTGCGCTGCTGTTGTTGCCAGCAATCTAAAGCGATTAGGTAAAATTCTTCTGAGTAGAGATCGTCAATAGCTTTCCAGCCTGTTACCGGTCAGTTTTTGTTTTATCGTGCTATGCATGAGGGTTTTGCACGATTTGGAAAGGGTGTTTTTGTTTATATTCCACACAAATGAGTATAAGAAATAGCCTTTGCTTGCCGTAGCAGTAAAGTTCAGTCGCTATGAATGGATGTCAGTCAGAATTCGCTGTGAATTTTCTGGGTTTTCTGACAGGCACCACATAGAACCTCATTAGAAATAGTCTATTGGTCCGCTATGCAGCCGTATGAAATGACGGAGGATTTTTTTATTTCAAGACATGATCATAAGTACCATAACTATTTCTCACATATCAAGCAGAATAAAAGACCTGATCCAGAGATAATGAAAACTTCAAAGGAAATCCATAATGATTCACTTTCTCATAAAGCGGACGATGATAGAAATCATAATTTTGGACTTGCACATATGTTTGGCTTTCCCTTACAGGCCTTTATAAAAGGGCTGTGCAAATTATCTATAAACATTCTGGAACAGCAATCACCTACTCACTCTGATGAATACGAACAGTTCAGTTCAATAGCCATCTGGGTTGTTATGCGGCTACTGGCGTTTCTTCCAGCAATAGACAGATCTCATGCAGAGCAGACTTTTGTGCTTCTGGCTTCTGGCTTCTGGCTTCTGGCTTCTGCTAACACTGACACAAAACTGAACATCCTCTGACAATGGCAGAAATTGACAGCAATGACCCATCTTACTCGTCTGATACAGCCCTGACCCCATGGCGATCCTGACAGACTCTATACAAAACAGGCCATCACAAAAGATTTCAATACATAGCAGCCAGTCATACCCAAAAAGCATTAGCAGGCCAAGTAATATTTCTGTATGATTGCGACGGGTTTGGCGGTATCACAAAACTCTGCCAACCGATAAGGACCGGATAATAACCAGAAGTGTGCAAGATCAGGACTATCGGATCAGGATCAAAACACTCGGAGTCTGAAGGTAATAGGTCAGTCCCAAGTCATTCAGCCAGAGCCTGAGGATCTCTGTCAGGTAATGAATTTGACAACTGTCTTATATCAAACACTCGCGAGCGCAGCTTTTTGGCCGCCCTCATGAGCGCAACGTTCCGACTCAACTCGTTAACTGCATTTTTACTAACAAAAAATTTGCAGGAAGCACGGCCTTACGTAAACCCGGGGGAGCTGGCCAGTAGCAAAGAATATCTGGCCTGAAATCCAGTAAAACAGTTTCACCTTTACTTTTCAGAAGACTTTGGCGACCAGATAGCCTTGGCCTGACTCTGAAAACACTGCGCCCAGTGTCAAAGTGAATACCAAAATTGGAATGTGTTACTGGATTTTCGGTCAAAGTTGCAAAGCCTCAGGTTATCTCCAAGTCGTAATAATTGTTAGCAGAACCCGAAGGTAACACGGAGCATGAGCACTGCAACGATACAGCCAACCTATAACTATAAGGTTGTCAGGCAGTTTGCCATCATGGCGGTGGTTTGGGCCGTCGTCGGGATGGGGATGGGACTGTTCATCGCTACCCAGATGGTATTCCCTGAACTGAATCTTGATCTACCCTGGACCAGTTTTGGCAGACTGAGACCCTTACACACAAACGCCGTTATTTTTGCATTTGGAGGCTGCGTCCTTTTCGCCACCTCTTACTATGTCGTTCAGAGAACCTGTCAGGCTCCACTGGCCATGCCCGGACTGGCATCTTTTACTTTCTGGGGTTGGCAGCTGGTGATTGTCCTGGCCGCTATTACCTTGCCTATGGGCATGACTTCTTCAAAGGAATATGCCGAACTGGAATGGCCCATCGATATCCTGATTGCCATTGTCTGGGTAAGCTACGCGATTGTCTTCTTTGCCACAATCATGAAACGTAAAGCCAGGCACATCTATGTTGCCAACTGGTTCTTCGGTGCCTTTATCATTACTGTTGCGATCCTGCATATTGTCAACAGCGCCTCTGTACCCGTCACCCTGACCAAGTCTTACTCTGCTTACGCTGGCGCTATGGATGCCATGATTCAGTGGTGGTACGGACACAATGCAGTAGGCTTCTTCCTGACCGCTGGCTTCCTGGGAATGATGTACTACTTCGTACCCAAACAAGCTGAGCGTCCGGTATACTCTTACCGCCTGTCTATCGTGCACTTCTGGGCTCTGATCGCCATCTACATCTGGGCGGGCCCACACCACCTGCATTACACCGCACTGCCCGACTGGGCCCAGAGCCTGGGTATGGTAATGTCCCTGATTCTGCTGGCTCCATCCTGGGGAGGCATGATCAACGGCATCATGACCCTGTCCGGCGCCTGGCACAAACTGCGCACCGATCCAATTCTGCGTTTCCTGGTGGTATCCCTGTCCTTCTACGGTATGTCGACCTTTGAAGGCCCTATGATGGCCATCAAGACAGTCAACGCTCTGTCTCACTACACCGACTGGACGATCGGTCATGTCCACTCCGGCGCACTGGGCTGGGTAGCCATGGTCTCCTTCGGCTCCCTGTACCACCTGATTCCCAAGGTGTGTGGTCGTGAACAGATGTACAGTGTTGGCCTGATCAACGCTCACTTCTGGCTGGCTACTATCGGAACCGTTCTATACGTTGTGGCTATGTGGGTCAACGGCATTACCCAGGGCCTGATGTGGAGAGCTGTAAACAACGACGGCACCCTGACCTACAGCTTCCTCGAGTCTGTAACCGCCAGCCACTTTGGCTACGTTGTCCGTGCAATCGGTGGCGCCTTCTTCGTAGCAGGTGTTCTGATCATGGCTTACAACTTATACCGCACTGTCAGACAGGGCAGTGAAAACCAGCAGGAAGGTGAAGTTCAGGCGTCACCTGTACAGACGGCCTGACCGGGGGAGTTCACCATGAAAAAACATGATTTAGTTGAAAAAAATCTTGGTTTAATGGTGGCACTGATCGTAGTAGCCATCAGCTTTGGCGGCCTCGTTGAGATTGTGCCACTGTTCTTCCAGAAAACCACCACTGAGCCGGTGGCAGGCCTGAAGCCTTACAACGCCCTTCAACTGGAAGGTCGTGACATCTACATTCGCGAAGGCTGTGTAGGCTGTCACTCACAAATGGTTCGCCCCTTGCGCGCTGAAGTAGAGCGTTACGGTCACTACTCTGTAGCCGGCGAATCTGTCTACGACCATCCCTTCCTGTGGGGCTCTAAACGAACAGGCCCGGACCTGGCCCGAGTTGGTGGTCGTTACTCTGACGAGTGGCACCGTGCCCACCTGAACAACCCCAGAGATGTTGTGCCCGAGTCCATCATGCCATCTTATCCATGGCTGAATGAAAACGTTCTGGACGGCAAACTGACCGGCAAGAAAATGGAAGTTCTGAGAAGCCTGGGCGTACCCTACACCGATGATGACATTGAAGGTGCAGCTGCCGCTGTCAAGGGTCACTCTGAAATGGACGCCGTAGTGGCTTATCTGCAGTCACTGGGCACCGCTCTCCAGAACAAACGGTGACACTCATGGATATTAATGATCTGAGAGGACTGTCCACTGTGTTAGCCATGCTCGCCTTTGTGGGGGTTTGTTTCTGGGCGTACAGTGGCCATAAAAAGCGCGACTTTAATGAAGCGGCATCATTGCCGTTTGCAGATGACGAAGCTCATATAAATACGCAACACGCCAGTGGCATAGCAAATACTGAGCACGCAGACAAGGACAAAGGGGCCATATAATGATGAGTAGTTTCTGGAGTGGATGGGTCGTCATCCTTACTCTGGCCTGCCTGGCATTTGTAATCTATGTGCTGTTTACTACCTGGAAGCAGCAGCGCGAAGAGACAACGACTGAAACCACCGGGCACGCCTACGACGGTATCGAAGAGCTGGATAACCCCATGCCTAAATGGTGGCTGGCTTTGTTTGTCGCCACCTTCATCTTTTCTGCTGTTTACCTGGCTCTCTACCCGGGCCTGGGAAACTGGAAGGGCTTTCTGGGCTGGACTTCTACGGGTGAACTGGAACGTCACCAGCTAAAACATGATCGCCGTTATCAGCCACTGTTTGCCCAGTACGCTGATACTCCGATCGAAGAGCTGGTTAAGAACCCTAAAGCCGTCAAGATGGGTGAGCGTATCTTCCTGAACAACTGTGCCTTGTGTCACGGAAGTGATGCCGCCGGTGCTTTTGGCTTCCCGAACCTGACCGACAATGCCTGGCTCTATGGTGGCACGGCTGACGCCATCACCACCACGATCATGGAAGGCCGCAACGGGCAGATGCCTGCCTGGGGTGCGGTGATTGGAGAGAAAGGTGTTCGTGACGTTGCCACTTTCATCCGTGCTAATGCAGGTCTGATCGACAAGGTAGACACGGCCACAATGACTGCAGGCAAGAAGATTTATGACACGACTTGTGCAGTGTGTCATGGTGCCGACGGCAAAGGTAACCAGACGCTGGGGGCACCCGACCTGACCGATGAGATCTGGCTGTATGGCTCAAGCCAGGCTCAGGTGGAATACACCATTCGCAAAGGTCGTAACGGTGTAATGCCAGCCTGGAAAGACATTCTGGGCAGTGAAAAAGTCCATCTGGTCGCTACCTACGTATTCAGTCTGGACGCAGACAACAAAGACAACGAAGAAGCGCAGGACTAATACCAATCGTGCTTTCTAACTCCCGTGATGAGCATGGAGATTTGAGCCTTAAGACAAGGCGGCGTGAGGAGTCATAGCCTTAGCTATGGCGACGATCGGCAACGCAGGATTAAGGCTCAAATCTTCAGCGCAATAGGGAGTTAGAAAGTTCGATTGGTATAATTACCTTCTGGCACCTTGTCATGAAAACCGCAGTCATCTGGCTGCGGTTTTTTTTATCATGTAAAATAATGCCGAGTTTCCGATAGCATCTTTTATAAGCAATGAAAAACAAATGCCGTTCGAAGGACCGCTTCTCAAATTCATAGGGGAGAATTCGGTTCGCTGGACAGCCTGTATCGACCATCAGGGCAGTGAAGTGAAATGCCAGAGTCAGACCAAAAAATCCAATCCAATGGACCGGAATTGATTGACCTGTATCAAAAACCGGACAAAATCTACACTCGCAGTTTCCAGGGGTACTTTCGCAATCTCAGGCTAGTCGGGGGAGCGCTGTTATTCCTTCTGTATTTCGGCACGGCCTGGCTAAATCTGGATGGCCGACAGGCTGTGCTGTTCGACTTGCCAGAGCGTAAATTTCATATTTTTTCCGCTACTTTCTGGCCGCAGGACTTTATTCTGCTGTCATGGCTCTTGATTATCTGCGCCTTTGGCCTGTTTGCCATAACGGTGTTTGCCGGTCGGATCTGGTGTGGCTACACCTGCCCCCAAAGTGTGTTCACCTGGGTATTTATGTGGGCGGAGAAGATCACAGAAGGTGAACGCAACCAGCGAATACGCAGGGATAAAGGTCCAGTATCGGCAGAAAAAGTTCTGCGCAAACTGGCAAAGCATGGTATCTGGCTGAGTGTTTCTGTTGCCACGGCTATCACATTTGTCGGGTACTTTACTCCGATTCGGGAACTGGTTCCGAATATTTTGTCCCTGAAGGTAAGCCCCTGGGCGCTTTTCTGGCTGGGCTTCTTCACTCTGGCAACTTACGGCAATGCTGGTTATCTGAGGGAGATGGTCTGCCTGCACATGTGCCCCTATGCACGGTTCCAGAGTGTTATGTTTGACCGGGACACTCTGGTGGTCGCCTACGATCATAACCGTGGTGAAAACCGGGGCTCTCGCAAAAAAGGTGTGGACCCCAAAAGCCAGGGACTGGGTGACTGTATTGACTGCAGCGTCTGTGTACAGGTCTGTCCGACCGGTATTGATATCAGGAACGGGCTGCAGATCGGCTGCATAGGCTGTGCGGCCTGCATCGATGCCTGCGACAGCATTATGGACAAGATGGGCTACGAAAAAGGCCTGATCCGCTACACCACAGATAATGAGCTTTCAGGTAAGAAAACCCGTTTCGTACGTCCCAGGCTGATCGCTTACACCACTGCCCTGCTAGCAATGATCGGATTGTTCATAGGAAGCCTGAACAATCGCTCGGCACTGGAACTGGACATTCTCAGAGACCGCAATCAGCTTTATCGCACCACTTCTGATGGCAGCATTGAAAATACCTATATCCTCAAACTGGCTAACAAGGATCAGCGCCCGCTGACCATGACCGTCAGTGTCAGGGACATAGGGGATCTGAGTACCAAAGGCGATATGAGCTTTACGGTCAATGCTGGCGAAGTTGCGCAACACGTAGTTCGACTGGTGTTGCCTGCGGGTTCTATCGATTCCGGCAGCCGCGATATTGAATTTATAATCAGCAGCGATCAGCCGGATATTGAGCCTGTGAGTGCCGAAAGCCGATTCCTTGCTCCGCAAATCTGAAGACAGGTAATAACGATTATGAGCCTTGTGAAGAATGAACCCGTCACCCGCTGGTACCAGGAACCCTGGGTATGGGGAATTCTGGGAGTACTGGCCGTCACCTTTGTCTGGGGCAGCTACCGGACCTACTATGCGTTCAAGATTCAGGACAGTGTGGTGGTCGATGACTACTACAAAACAGGTAAACAGATCAATGAAGACCTCACCCGTGATCACAACGCCAGGGACTATGGCATTCGTGCCAACCTGCTGATTGATGACCTGACAGGAGAGGTCCGAATCACCCTGAAGGGCGACATCAGTGAGTGGCCCAAACAATTAAAACTGAGCCTGCTTTCTCCGGTATTCGCCGATCAGGACAAGGTCATCATGGTCAACCGTTCCATCTCTGGTGATCAGTCCACCCAGATCTATGTGGGCCAGGTTGATGAAGCGGTTGAGGGGAAAACCTATGTCCAGCTGGAAACACTGGATGAACTGATTCCTGAAGTCGGTTACGAAACAGGCTGGCGCCTGAATCAGCCTCTGATGCTGAAAGCCGGTGTTGTCAGCGCGCTGCTGCCACGTGGTAGCTCAAAAGCCAGCTCTGAACCCTGAAGCATTTTGGATTGAGTGGATGAGTAAACATTCTGAAAGTTGCCACTGTTTCCATTGTCACCTGCCTATCGAAGGGACTCCGCCTTACACGGCGATGGTTGAAGATGTAGAACAGCCTATGTGCTGCCCTGGCTGCAAGATGGTGACTGAAGCCATCATTGCCGGCGGTCTGGACAGCTATTACCAGCACCGCACCGATCCCGGTCTGCAAGCCAATGCACTCAGTCAGCGACTGGAAGAAGAACTCCGGCTCTACGACCGGGATGACATTCAGCAGGACTTTGTGATCCGCAATGGCGATTCTGAAAGACAGGCCAGCCTATTGATAGAAGGCATCACCTGTGCTGCCTGTATCTGGCTGCTGGAGAGTCATATTGGCCTGATCGAGGGTGTGGAAAACGTCACTGTTAACCTGAGTACTCATGAAGCCCAGATCAGCTGGAATAATGAACAGGTTCCACTCAGCGATATTCTGATCGCCATTCACCAGATTGGTTACAAGGCCTACCCCTGGCGAGCGGATCGTCAGGAAGCCATGCTCAAGAAAGAGAACCGCGTATTTATACGACGCCTCGCCATTGCCGGTATTGGCACCATGCAGGTCATGATGTATGCCATCGCGCTATACTCCGGAGCGATCAGTAATGACATGACGGCCCCCTATCGGGATCTGATCCGATACATCAGTGCCCTGGTGGCCACTCCGGTGATACTCTACTCTGCTGCACCTTTCTTTAAAGCAGCTCTGCGAGATGTCCGTACCCGTCATCTCAGCATGGATGTACCGGTCTCCATTGCCATCGGTGGCGCCTATGTTGCCAGCCTCTGGGCAACGGTAAACGGCAGTGGCGAAGTGTATTTCGACTCGGTTTCAATGTTTACTTTCTTCCTGCTGACCGGTCGCTATCTGGAACTCCGTGCAAGACACTCAACCTCACGGGCAGCCCGGGCCCTCAGCAACCTGCTGCCCTCCAGCTGCCTGAAAAAAGACGGTGATAAGTATGTTCGAGTCCCTCTTCAAGATCTGAAACCCAAAGACTATGTTCGGGTATTGCCCGGTGATTCCATCCCGGCTGATGCCGTTATAGTGCAGGGAAGCAGCAGTGTCGATGAGTCCATGCTGACCGGCGAATATCTGCCAATAGCCCGCAGCAAAGGTGAATCAGTAATGGGAGGCAGCCTTAATATCGACAACGCCCTTGAAATTGAAATCACTCATGTGGGCGAAGAAACCCGGATGTCTGCGATTCTCCGACTGCTAAAACATGCCCAGCAGGACAAACCTGCCATTGCCCGACTGGCAGATCGTGTTGCCGGTTACTTTGTAGCTTCGGTACTGGTGACCGCAACGGTCGTTTACTTTTACTGGTCCGGTGTTGCAGCGGAAGAAGCGTTCTGGATCACCCTGTCGGTACTGGTCGTCACTTGCCCCTGTGCACTCTCTCTGGCAACGCCAACGGCTCTGACGGCAGCAACAGGCTATTTGCATAAATTAGGATTCCTGGTTACCCGGGGTCATGTACTCGAAGGTCTGGGCAAAATCACCCACATTGTTTTTGATAAAACCGGCACCTTGACCCAGGGCCGTTTAAGAATGGAAGGCATTTATCCCGTTGCCGACTGCCAGTATTCTGAAGATAATTTGCTCGCCATTGCTTCAGCCATTGAAGCGCATTCGGAACACCCGATTGCCAGAGCTTTTGCCGTCGCCACTGACCTCAGGGCTGAAGAGGTCGTCAGTCATACCGGACGGGGCATTGAAGCGAGAGTGGCTGCAAATTACTACAAAATTGGTCGTCCCGATTTTTGTTGTCAAACAAATAGACCGGCACCTCCGGAGCAGCAAGGACAATGGTTACTGATGTCCGAGAATGACTTGCCACTGTGCTGGTTTAAAGTGGCAGACAGTCTCAGACCCGAAGCGGCCCGTGTCATTGCTCAGTTAAAAGAATCCGGTTTCAGGGTTACACTGCTCAGTGGTGATCAGGAGCCGGTGGTAGCAGCTGTCTCCCGACAATTAGCCATAGAACAATGGCACTCTCAGGCCAGTCCGGATGACAAACTGCAATTTATTCGTCAGCGACAAGCTGATGGCGAACATGTTCTGATGGTGGGCGATGGTATTAATGACGTACCGGTTCTGGCCGGCGCAGACATCTCTCTGGCCATGGGCAATGCTTCAGATCTGGCCAAGACCAGTGCCGATGCCGTTCTTCTATCCGATGACCTGAGTCGTCTGATTGACGCCTTTGACCTGGTCAGGCGAACCCGCAAGATCATTCGCCAGAATCTGGCCTGGGCATTTGGCTACAACATGACGGCCCTGCCCCTGGCAGCGGCCGCTATGGTGGCTCCCTGGATGGCTGCGATTGGCATGGCACTGAGTTCTCTGTTGGTAGTAGGCAACGCACTGCGTTTGAGCAAAGACAAAAAGCCTGCTCCCCGGGGAGAACAACTTGCCAGCCGGGATAGTGATCGTGAAAATGCGAATAATCTGCAAGTTGCTGTGAAGGTATAGAGCCCTATGGAAAGCCTGATCATTCTTATCCCTATAGCCGTAGTGTTGATTGCCGTTGCTGTCAGGATATTCCTGTGGGCAGTCGATAATGACCAGTTTGATGATCTGGAAGGGCCCGCCCATAGTATTCTTTTTGACGATGGCCCGCCAAAAGCCAGTCGTCCGTCCAAAAAAGAGTGATCAGAAACAGCCCTGAGCCTATAAAAAGCCCTGAGCATATAAACAACCCTGAGCAGATAGATAGCCATGACCGAAGTACCCACTCTACTAGCCGCAAGCACCCTTGGCTTGCTGGGAAGTACTCACTGCATTGGCATGTGTGGGGGTATCACCTCGGCCCTTAGCCTTTCCCTCAGAGGGCGCTCAAAAGCTGAAACCAGCTGGTTAATGCTGACATATCATGCAGGCCGAATCAGCAGTTATGCTCTGGCGGGCCTGCTACTTGGATTAGTGGGCTGGTTCCTGGGGGATGCCAGCGAAACCCTGCAATCTTCACTTCGAATCATTGCCAGCGCTATGCTGATCGCCATGGGTCTTTATATCACCGGTTGGTGGAAAGGTCTGATGAAAATGGAAAAGCTGGGGCAGCACCTCTGGAAACACATTCAACCGCTCGCCAGCAAACTACTGCCTATTCGCAGCACACCTAATGCTCTGGCCCTGGGTGCCCTTTGGGGTTGGCTTCCCTGTGGATTGGTTTACAGCACACTGATCTGGTCTGCCAGTCAGAATAACCCGACTCAGTCTGCCTTATTGATGGCCGCTTTTGGGCTGGGCACCCTGCCCTCTGTATTTCTGACCGGACTATTTGCAAGACAACTGGCGTCTGTCATACAAGCCAGCCTGACCCGCAATATTGCCGGCATTATGATGATTCTCTTTGGTCTCTACAGTATTCCGGGCCCGCAACAGGGTTGGGTCATGTCCGTACTCTCTGTTGGACACGGCGGGCATTACTGAACGACCAGGGATCCCGCCCTTATTGACCAGACTGCAAGATCTGCTCGACCTGATCAGCAATCTCCTTTGAGTTCACACTCCTGAGGAAGATATGAGCATGAGCCAGACCCGCCACCGTTCGTTTATGGGGCGGATTCACATGGACATACCATTCCAGAGAGTACTTTGACAGTAACTCGCCAAGATTTTTCTTTAACAGCCGGTTTGACTCTTCCTGCAAAAACTCTTCCTGCCAGTCCTTGCCGGATATAAACAGCAACAGATGTACTACGTCGTCTTCCAGCCAATAAGGAAAACTATTCAACGCCAGTCGGCTTTCCAACATACAATGACCATCACTGCATTCCAGCGCCCTTTGCTTTGATAGCTTGAAAATATTCTCCAGAACAGCAGTTTCAGGCGATTTCCCAGTCAGCTTCAATTGCGTCAGATAGCCAAGGTAAGCCGCCAGCTGGCCAGGACTTCTTCGGGTATCAATATGGCCTGACTGAATCTCTTGCCAGGTAATCACTCCGGAGAAGGTGACAATACCGAAAAGAACCTTGAACAATGCAAGACTGCAAAGGCCAATAACTCCCAAAATATTCTCTCCCGGTTGAGTCCAATGTTATTTGTTGTCCAGCATAGACTGATTGGGTGCTGTCGGCGCAGAAGTGGATGCTTTGCCGTTGTGATCCTTGGTGAGATTAACCCCATGCTTTCAGGCGCTCTGTGTCCCAGTGTGGGTAGCTAAGTCGTCATTCCCGCGAAGGCGGGAATCCAGCGCCAACAGTGGATCTCTGCCTTCTCGGTGATGACAAGGCCAGGAGGGCACCGGGCAGTATGGTTCTGGTGGTGAGTCAGTGTGGATTCCCGCCTTCGCGGGAATGACGGGAGTAAACTCGTTCCCATGCTGGAAAGAGTTTTGCGACACCCTCTGGAGCGTGGGAACGAGTAAAGAGTAATGAATCGCTCGAGGAAGCAGTGCGATCAATAAACCCCTGTCGCTTTTTGTGCACTTACCTTTCTACAGCAACGTTTTTTACTGATGTGGCTGGGCCGGTCCCGGTTCTCTATAATCGGTCAGATTTTTACTATCATCGTTCAGCCGACGTTTATAAAAGTCCTGCTCCGTTTCAATAAACATTCCATCATAAAAGCCCCGGTTCGTTTCAATAAACATTCCATTAATTGTAGGAAAGATTGTGGGCTCTCCTCCAATTCCAAGAGTTAGGCCCATCATGTTTCCTCCTGAAAAACTATTAGGTGAACTCGAAGATTCACTTAGATAACTATAAGTTGGTGCAGAATAGCCATTGGCCCCCGATTCACAATTCTGCGGTGGTTGAGATTTCGCTCTGGTTGCGGCGCTGCCTGAACCCTGACTTACATCGGCTGCATTTCGGCCTGTAAAATTTGGGATTACTTCCAGACGCTCACAGGTACGTTGAGCACATGAAACAGATTGGAGCGGATCTTGTCTTGTTGGGCTTACATGAGATGAAGGCTCAACCCCAACGAGACTTCGACCATTTGACGTTGTTGTCGAACAGTTATTGGACCCCGCTGCAGTGTATTGCGGCGGTTGAAATTCAGCTCTGGTTGCAGCGCTGCTAGTTGTTGTTCCGTAAGCCATAATCTATCCTCCGTGATAATGAATGGTTTTGGGCAGGCAACGGACATTAAAAGTTCCCGATTACCTGAAGCCCCTTAGACTATTCAACGCAGCAAATCCTTGCTTCGTCGTAAATGGACTATACCCTTCTCGCAAAAGCTTTTTGATGACATAACGGTTAGCCGTTCTAATCAATAGGGCACGCAACAGCCCGTTTTGAGCAGGTGGCTCAATGATTGATCATCTTGAACACCTTCTGACAGAACATATCCAATAAGTCGGGACTTAAAACAATTTTCAACTTATCACGTATATCATCGAGGTTGCCTGATGGGGTGATTTCTAGCCAATCGTCGAGCAATTGACAATTGCTTTCATCCATATTTTTTACAAATTTTTCCAGATAATCATTATCTATATTATCAATCAGACTGCTCCAGTCAGGTGCAATAGTAATACATGGAGTGTAATGATCCTGGGTACTGGAATTCGAATCTTCTTCGTATATGAATGGATGACCACTTTCCAGAATTCCAAATCCAAGGAGTTTATCTATACTGTCCTGCACCCCCATCATAAATGAGTAAAATGCTTTTACCTTTAACTCAGTGTCTGGCTCCAGTGTGTACTCCCTAAGACCTACCCGGAGGCCCCTGACCTCAAAATCCTCTGAATCCTCTGAATCCTCTGAATCCTCTGAATCCTCTGAACCCTCTGAACCCTTTGACATTATGTATTCACTGTAACGATTGCCGTTCTCGTCTACTACATCATAGGGTGTCAATAAAAATGGCAGTGCATCTTTATCTTCTTTTAATTGGGATAAATCTTCAGGCTTAAATCTTTCTTCCTCTAACACTAAGTTGGTCATTTCTTGAATAAACTCAGCAGGGATTTTTCCGATTTTTTCAAAAACTTTGCCAGTGCCCTCCGATTCACAATACTGCGATGGTTCTGATTCCGCTGTGGTTGCGACGCTGCTTGCAGCCCGATTTACATCGGTTACATTCTGGCCTGTAAAACTTTGGAGTTCTTCCAACCACTGACAGGTACGTTGATCCAATGAACCACGTTGGCGCAGATCGTATCCTGTTGCGCTTGTACTACTTGTACTAGATGCAGGCTCAACCAGACGTCGACCGTTCGATGTTGTCGCCGGACAAGTATCAGACCCCGCTGAACTGTTCTGCGGCGGTTGAAATTTAGCCCCGGTTGCGGAGCTGTCTGTTGTTGGTGTTAATCCATAAGCCATGATCTATCCTCCGTGATAATTTATAGTGTTAGACAGGCAACGGACATTAAAAGTTCCCGATTGCCTGTATGAACTCTCAGGTTTGCAATGAAGCAAATTCCTTACTTTGCTATCAATTGATTTTAGCCTTCACGCAAAGAACTCTTAATGACATTCCGGTTAGCATTTCTAACGGCCTTTCTCCTGAACCCACAGCCCTAAAGAAAACTTTTTCCATGTCTGCCCCACAGGCGCGAAAGCATGGGAACCGGTATGAATTGCGTCACCTACTTATTGACACACGTCAAATACATTTGGCTTTTTAGTCTTTAAACTGTTAATAAAAGAACCGGTCAATCGGCTGTTTACCTGTATAGTCATCAACAGAGCCCAGCCAGATGAGCTGTAACCAATTCGAGAGTTAATATGAGTACAGCCCCCGTATGGGATACAGGTCTGATCAAGAAGTATGACCTCAGTGGCCCAAGATACACATCCTACCCCACTGCCGTTCAGTTTCAGGAGGGGTTTAAACCCGAGCACTATGAATCCAGCGCCCGGGAAAGCAGTGCGACTAATAAACCCCTGTCGCTTTATGTACACATACCTTTCTGCAGCCACGTCTGCTACTACTGTGGCTGCAACAAGATAGTCACCAAACACCGTTCCAAGGCAAAAGACTACCTTGACTACCTGTTTCGCGAGATTGACATGCAAGCCAGTCTGTTTGGCCGGGAGCAGAGAGTCGAACAGCTTCATTTTGGTGGCGGCACTCCGACGTTTCTGAGCCCGGACCAGATTTCTGCGGTGATGGACAAGCTGAGATCCGTCTTCAACTTCAACTGTCAAAGTCATTCGGACTTTTCCATCGAGCTGGACCCTCGCGAGGTGGATTGGGTCATGATGTCTCGCCTGCGTGACGAGGGCTTTAACCGTATCAGTATCGGTGTACAGGATCTGGACGAGAAGGTTCAGAAAGCCATCAACCGGGTGCAACCCGAAGAACAGGTTCAGTCTGTTCTGGATGCCGCCAGAACCATGGCTTTCAAGTCAGTGCATATGGACCTGATTTATGGCCTGCCTCATCAGACCGTCGAAGGTTTTATGAATACCGTGAACCGGGTGATCGAGATGGCACCAGACCGACTGTCATTATTTAACTACGCTCACCTGCCACACCGTTTCAAACCGCAGAGAAGGATCAACGAGGCAGATCTGCCTTCTCCTGAGGAAAAGCTCGACATTCTGCATAAGGCTACCGAGAGGCTGGTGGAGCGCGGCTATGTCTTCATCGGCATGGATCACTTTGCCCTGCCGGATGACGAGCTGGCCATTGCCCAGGAAACAGGCACCCTGCACAGAAACTTCCAGGGTTACACTACACACAGTCACTGCGATCTGATTGCCATGGGCGTCTCTTCTATCAGCAAGGTGGGCGGTGTTTATGCGCAAAACCATGTCAGCATGGAAGCGTATGAAAACTCGATCAATGAAGCCCACCTGCCAATCTACCGTGGTTTGACCATGAATCGTGACGATGAGATTCGCCAGAGTGTCATCAACGAACTGATCTGCCATTTCAAACTGAACTTTGCTGAGGTGGAAGAGCATTATGGCCTCAAGTTCAGTGACTATTTTTCTGATGCACTGGCAGCACTGAAACCTATGGCTGACGATGGTTTGCTTTCTTTGACTGAGCAGGGAATTAAGGTGGAACCCAGGGGCAAAATGCTGATCAGAAACATCTGCATGCAGTTTGATGGTTATTTTAAGCCGCAGATACAACAGCAGCAGAACCTCTATTCAAAGGTTATTTGACACTTTTCGTGTAGAAATGCGGGCAATGCACGATTTCTACTGTTTGGTTATCCTTTTAAAGGCCAGAATAGCCAGACAGCCCGGTTTTTGTGGTAACAATCAGAAAGATCGTGTGTAGCTCAGCTGAAGGCCATCACTAGTACTGCGACTGGATCGAATCGCCGTATAATTCATGCTCAGACTGGATTGCCCGGACATTGTGGTGTTGTAGCCCATACTCAGATACAACCCATTGTCGTTAATCTCCTGAGCCCGATATTCTGACGATGCATGCTGGCCGGTATTATTAACTGTGTATCTGGACTTTCCACTCAACACCGTCTGCTGCTGGTAGCCCGCAGAAAACTTCAGGGCCGAGGGGGTATCCCCGGTTTCATTCAGTAAGACAAAGTCACTGCCCAATCGTAAAATCGATTGCTCAAAAGACTGCCCGCGCACAGCCAGCGCTCCGTCAGACAAGCCTTTCTCTCTAAAGCTGTCCGACTCTGAATGATGATAAAGGAACTCAACCATAGGTGTGACGGTAAGACCATCGAGCCAGTTATCCATATCGATGTCATAACCCAGGGCACCGAAGGCATTCCAGTCGGTGCCTGAGCGATAGGCTCGAAGTCGATGACCATCGCTACCCGTGCGTTTGCTGCTGTATTGTTTGGTACCAAGAGTCAGGGCACCATCAAACTGCCATTGATCCCTCTGCCAGGACAGGAACGGACCAAAGTGAACAGACTCTATGGAGCCCGAACCCAATTTCTGCTGAAAACTGGCTGATGTTTTCCGGCTACCCAGCATCAGGCCGACAAGGGTATTTTCAGTGGCCTGAGTGAATACTCCGACATTCAGCCCGTGACTGTCGGCATTCATTCCTTCTAAACCAGGCAGTGATGAGTAATGGGATTTCGAACCATAAGTTTGTACAAAGCTGTGCCACTGACTGCTCTCACCGCTCTGCAACTTCCCGGTAGATGTTTGGTTACCGCCTTTCACAGTACGTTGATCCAGACTGGCATTATCAAGAAGAAAAGCCTGACCATTGCGGTAGAAATCCAGAATCTGACGCAGATCACTCAACTGACTGAACAGCGCCCGGGTAGTAGCCATTTCCAAGTGGCGTGAGCCATTTAACGTCGCCTGAGCACTGGGAGACGGATGAAAGAGCACTTCTCCGGCTTCAGGCAGAGACTGATCAATCAGTGACTGCAACTCACGACTGGCAGCCCCTTTCTCAACTCTGACAACCACCCATTTTTCCTGAGCACCTTTTACCCCATCGACAGGTTTTCCAGGCTTTTTCGGACTTGCAGGATCTGTCGGGATGAGACTCGAATCCGAGTCAGGTTTATGATTAACGTGCGCTTCTCCGCCTTCACCACCGCCTCCGTCACCGCCATTTTCAAGGAGCCTGAGAGTAATTTCATAAGGCTTGTCTTCACCGGGATTAAAAAAAGAGACCGGTTCAACCAATACCGGAGCAGGTTTATCATCACTGCCGTTGTCCGGGCCGTATAGCCATTGACCAAATTTGTAGGAGAGTCCGCCAAGCCCAGTCCCCAGCAGGGCCGTTCCCCCGGTCACAATTATGGCCGGATCAATGGCCAGCACTGGCAATGGCAACACAGCGGTTGCCAACAGCATGACCAAGACCATAGATAATTTGAGCGATTTTCTGGCCATAATTCCCTCCCCCGGAGTACTGATTTAATTCCTTCGGGGGACTATGACCGATTATTTTCAGGATTTGACTAACAAGGTTGTTATATTAACGGTTGTGTATTGCCCGCTTGCTAACGAAACTTTTGCATTATATTGACAGCATCTTCCTGCCGGAGCCAGTCGATAAGCTTTTGCTTCCTCTGTTCCAGCCTGACTCGCGGACTCTCTGGCCCGGTTTCTTCATCGGAAGATTCAGACCAATCCAGCTCTTCAAGCTCCCGGTCAATTTTCTCCAGCTCATCCACTGCAGAGCTCACTTGCTGGTAAAGGTAAAACTCTTCCTGATAGTCCAAATCTTCAGGCAGCTGCTGCCAGAGCGTCTCATTCTCAACAGAATCCTCAAGGCTGTCGACTTCAGACTGGGTCGAATCGTATTCTGATGGCGGATTGTCTTCATCGTCAGAGGCACAAGAAGTTAAATCGTTAAAGCCCCCTGAATAGTGATCTAAAAAATCACTATAATCCCATATCAATCCCACAGGGTCATCGAGCTGCAGACTGCCCGGGTCATTTGCCGTCGACTGCAATGACGAAAGCATGGTTATCGCTGTGGGTGAAATCGTCTGGGAGGAGTCTTTCAGCCTTCCATCCCTTCGCAGTTGATCAACAATAATGTCTTGTAGCTCGCCCATGCCCCATTCCAGCGCTTTTGTTGTTAATCCACGATATTCCAGTTCAGCGATCAGGTATGTCCGAAGGGCCATCAATTCTTTGAAGTATGCCCTTGAGCGAAGCTGTTCCTCATTCAGGGCCTGCTGCCAGCTCTCAAGAGCTTCTTCGCCAGCCAGCTCAATCTCCCAGTCTCTGGCGTCATCGTCATAATCGTCAATGCGGTGAATATAATCCAGAGGTTCGGTCAGCATGGCTTCCAGACCTGCCCCGAGACGGGTTTCATGTTCATCAACGGCAATGTACTTTTTAACCACTTCCAGAATTACCCTGGGGTAGTCTTCATCAGGAATCTCCGACAGTGGCATTTCAGAATGCTGTCGAACAAACTGCATCTTCAGCGTATTGATCTGACTGAGATAATCTGCTGACTTTTTTTGCTCCAGCAAGAGATCATCGCGCACCCGTTCCAGCGCCAGGGCTTCGGGATCTGCTTCAGCCTGAATAACAGGATGATTCTTCACTGTCATGAGAGTCCGTGACAGCTCTTTCGCTTCCTGTCTTGATGCCTGCAGCGAGGCTTCAGCAGCAACCAATTCTTCAGCAAACTTGTCTGCCTGTTCAGGGTCGCTGCCCTTTTGCAACCCATTGAGCGTTCTCAGAGCTTCAACCAGCTTAACCTGAGTTTCCAGAGTCTTGGTCTGACCCTCTATTTCCTGAACTTTCAACAGATAGTTCATATCATGGAGCTGTTCGACCTGACGTTTGAGAGCGGTCATTTCCTGTCCCGTCAGAACAACGATCTCCTGACATTCAGACTTCAGCCGGGACAAGGTCCTGGTAAACTCATCAGCATTACTTTGAAACGACTCATGAGGCGTTTGCAAATACCCCCCGAGGAGCGACAGCTGTTCCTCAATGTCCCTGAGCTTACCTTTGAGCTCTGGCAACGTCTGAACATCAGCCAGAGATTCGCTTACAAGATTGTCACTGGCACTCAGCTCTCCCTGTAATTTTTTGACATTGCCTTGTGCTTTTTCCAGCTCGTCCACGACTCGTTGATGAGCTTCTTTATCAATGCCTTCGGGTTTTGACCTGAGCAGCTCAAGCTCGTTGGTCAGGGAATCCAGTCTGAATTGCAGTTTAGCCCCGGAGTCTTCCAATTCTTTGAGCTTTAGCCTTCGCTCTTCGGACTCTATCTTGGTTGACTGCAGCTGAACGGATACAGCACTCGCTTCCTGCTTTGTGGCATTTAACTGCTCCGAGACCTGAGCGAACGCCTCTTCAACTTGCTTAAGTCTCTCACTCATTTCATGAACTGAGTCGTTTTTGCTGATCAGGTCCTGCTGTAATTTTCTGGCAAGAAGCTGACTCTGCTCAGCTTCAGATTTGGCCTGCCTGATTTGCTGTTGCCAGACTCTTCTTTTTTTCTGACCTCGTTTATTATTAAACTGAGTGACTTCTTCGAGCAGCTGCTTATTCATACTGCTCAGCGCCTGAAACTGGAGCTCCAGGTTATGCTTTTGCTCCTCAACCTTTCTTGAGTGGTTTTTGCTATTCAGCGAATCACTGGTCAGTTGATCCACGTGATCCATAGCGCTGACCACAGTCCCCTCTATGGCCTGGCTGCGCAGAGACTCATACTCTGCATTCAGGTCAAATGCCTTCTGCTCAGAGCTTTCCAGAACACTTTCTGTTTTCTGTAAAAGGTCGCGAACTTCCCTGATCTCTCTATCTCTAACCAGCACCTCTAGTCTCACCCGGTCCAGTTCGGCTCTGAGCTGTTGATTCGAAAGCTCACCCTGACTGATATTCTCCTTAAGGCCGGTATAACTTTCCTGCAACAATTTAAGCTCATTCTTTTTCTCTTCAAGCTGACGCTCTGTCAAGACGAGCGCATCCCGATCGGTCTTTTCCTGTTCCCTGAGATGCTGGATCTGCACCTCCAGCAAACCTTTTTCTTTAGCAGCGGCTGCTTCCCGTTGCTTAAAACCATTGAGCTCTGCTGTCAGCACTTTTCTGGAACAAGCCTCATGTTGCAACTGAACTCTGGTTTCCTGGAGCAGTTCCCCCTGAGCCTGCAGTTCTTTTTCAACATCCTTGAGACGCTGAGTCGACTTATGGGCTTCTACCCAACGGGCTCTGACCATCTGCTCTTCCCGGGTGAGCAGATCAATCTGCTCCCGATAAAAC
The DNA here is from genome assembly GCF_049275935.1 of Endozoicomonas sp. ALC020. Lineage (NCBI taxonomy): Bacteria > Pseudomonadati > Pseudomonadota > Gammaproteobacteria > Oceanospirillales > Endozoicomonadaceae > Endozoicomonas > Endozoicomonas sp. ALC020. The sequence goes on along the minus strand of NZ_CP184830.1, from coordinate 4,481,935 downwards.
TGATTCTCGGAAGCGACCTTTGCTGAGTTATTGATCAACCCGGCCTTCTCTTTTTGCAATTGTTCCAGATCTGACCTCAGTTGCCTTTCCTGAATGCGTTGAGCCGCCTTATCCTTCTCCAGCTGATTCTCCAGCTCATGCTGTAACATCTGACTGCTTTCAAGCTGCATACGAACAGCATTAAGTTCATCAATGACAATCAGGTAGTCCTTATAGGTTTTGTCTTTATGCTGAATGGCAGAACTCAGCTGAGACTCCAGGAACAGTGCCTTCTCAGTAGCCCTCTCCAAATCAAGCTTTTGGGTAACCGCCTCATCAGAAACCGTCTTTACCTCCGTTTCCAGAGATCGAACTGTCTGCTGGGTTTGAAACAGCTGGTTTTGAATAGCCTGCTGATCGGCTCCTGCCTCCATCAGCATCCGCTCGGCTGCCCTGAGTCTTCTTTGCAATGGTTTAATGGTGTCTCGCTCAACGGCTTTCTTCTGCAAAATCAGTGCCTGAATGTCAGTAGTCTGATGGTTTTTCTGCCGATTCAGCCTTTCAAACTCAATATCTTTTTCTTTAATGGTTTCAGTCAGAATCCGTGCTTCATCTTCAAGCGCCTCGACCTTTTCCTGAAAAAGCTGAAGTGTCTCTTGTAACCTCAAATCCTGTTGTTTTAACTGCTGGCGATCTCTTCCCTTGTCACTGCCTTGCCTGTTCCTGAGCGCCTCACTCAGTTGTTCAACTTCATCAAGCACTTCCACCATCTCACGATCAACTTTCCTGTGCTGCTCAGTCAGTGTTTTCAACTCACCAGCCAACTCTTTTTGCTGTTTCTCCGCAGCCCTGAGTTTTTCGATTCTATGTTGCATTTGTTTAAAGTGTTCTTGCCCTGATGCCAGATCCGCTTTTCCCGGGAGCAGCTGGTCGGCCAACTCTGCTTTTCGCTGTTTCTCCAACTTCAGCGCGTCTTCTGCCTCACGGAGCCTTCTATCCAGAGCCTCTGCACGCTCAGACTCTCTTAGCTCCAGCTGTTCCCGAATGATTCTCTGGGGTTGTGCATGGGTAATGACAAAATCAGTCAGTTGCTTTGAACGTGTTTCCAGCTCGCCTGAATGGGTCCGCAGATAAAACAGGTAGCCCACCCCTGAACATACAGCCAGTCCGGCAGCAACAGGCACCGATACAGAAGCGGCCCCGGCAGCAAAAGCACCGACGACCAGAACCCCGGTTCCCTTGGCTATCGTGACAGCAATTCTGCGGCCATCCCAGATCGCACTTTTTTGAAGCCGGATACGATGCGCCTCTTCAAGCTCAGCACACTCGGCCTCTTCGAGCTTTAATGCCCTGAGTTCCTCAATTGTCAGCTCACCCTTTCTGGCCATCAGGATTTGCTTTTCCTGTGGTGAAAGATCATTGAACGTCAAATCCTCAGCGGCAACGAGTTCCTCAAAGGTTCGAGGTTCAGCCACTTGCACGGTTGGAGTAAACAGAATCCCTGTCACTGAGCTGAGCAGACTCATGGCGTAAATCTCCCTGATTTACGAAATTGTATTCAGTACAGTTATCGACACATTGGCGCTGAAGAACATCTTTCTTGCATCATAGGTATTGATAGCGTTCACAGCCTTCTCATCAAGCTCAATGACTTAACTGCCAGGCAACTGATCAAGTACAACATTTTTTTAGTGCGGACTTATCGCAACCCAGTAAGGATTTTCCGAAAAAGCCTTAAGTATGAAGGAATTACGCTTTAGTCTCGGAAAGCACAGACTTACACTTTGGTAGCATTTTCAATAGAATCGTCAGCGATTTCGCCAATACGACTTTGAGGCCACTCAATGACGTCAAAGCCCAATGTACGACAACCTGGCCATGTGGCCTGCAGAGACTGCAGTCTTAGCTCCCTCTGCCTACCTCTGGCATTGAATCTACAAGACATTGACCAGCTTGATCGCATCATCAAGCGAAGCCGCCCTCTCAAGAAGGGGGAACACCTGTTCCTGGAAGGAGACCGGTTTACCAGCGTCTTCGCTGTCCGTTCCGGGGCCTTAAAAACTTATACCGCCACCAATGAAGGTGAGGAACAGATTACGTCTTTCTATCTTCCCAGTGAGATATTGGGCCTGAGTGGTCTCGATACTGACGTCTACCCGGTCTCTGCTCAGGCCATGGAAACCACCATGATCTGTGAAATCCCCTTTGACCAGCTGGAAACGCTATCCGACCGATTCCCGGAGTTGCGTCGTCATATGATGCGCCTGATGAGTAAGAAGATTCGTGAAGATCAGCAGATGATGATGCTATTGTCCAAGAAAAACGCTGATGAAAGAATTGCGACCTTCCTGATCAACCTGGCCAGTCGTTTTCGTCGCAGAGGCTTCTCATCCCAGTCATTCCGCCTGTCCATGTCCCGCAATGAAATGGGCAATTACCTGGGACTGGCTGTAGAAACCGTTAGCCGGGTATTTACCCGGTTCCAGAAAAACGATCTGATCTTCGCAGTGGGCAAAGAAATTGAAATCCGTGACCCGATTCAATTATGCTCCCTGGCGGGTGGAAAGTCTGTCGGTTTGGAACAGATTATCTCCTCCGCATAAGCGCACCAGGAACGGACATTAAGGGAAAGATATGATCGTTGACGAAGCTTATCTGAAAGCACAGATTAGAACCGTTTCTGACTGGCCAAAGCCCGGCATTCAGTTTCGGGATGTGACCACTCTCTTCGAGAACCCCAAAGCCTGGCGGTCGGTCATGGACAGCCTCATTCATCGCTATATGGATGTTGAGTTTGACCGGATCGGCGCTCTTGATGCGCGGGGCTTCCTGATAGGCTCTGCATTGTCATATGCCCTGAACAAACCACTGATCCTGTTTAGAAAAAAGGGAAAGCTGCCCTACAATACTGTCGCTCAGGATTATGAACTTGAGTACGGGAAGGCAACGCTTGAAGTTCATGCAGACACTATTAAGAAAGGCGATAAAGTCATTCTGGTTGACGACCTGATTGCTACAGGTGGCACTTTGCTTGCGGCCGGTCAACTGGTCAGACAACTGGGCGGACAAATTCTGGAAGCAGCTGCCATTATGGATCTTCCAGACCTTGGTGGTTCAAAGATACTAAATGAAGCAGGAATTCCTGTCTTCTCACTGTGTGAATTTGAAGGGGAGTAGTCTCCTTCTTTTCTTTCCCGGCACCCCACGCCTTTCAACGCCTTCGCAACTTTCAGGTATTCAGTTTTATCGGAAAATGACTATCAGGGGCTGCTGTGGTTTTCACACCCGAAGTATGCCCTGGTTAAATTATGCTGTACTTAAGAATTTTCTGAGTGCTACGATAATCTGAATAATGAAAACAATGCTCTAAGACAAAGGAAATCCCGATGGGTATTTGTGCAAAGGAGCTGCGCCACTACGTTGTTCGCCCGACCCTGAAGCATTTAAAAATGTGGAGTCCTACGGCAGAAAATCTGCTGCTGGGAACAGCTGCCAGAGAATCCGGACTGGGTTTTCATCTTAAACAGGAACACCATCAGGCTCTGGGAATTTTTCAAATCTCGCCCAGAATGCATCGCAATATCTGGGACCATTATCTGGCGAAGAAATCCGACCTTTCCAGTTTGATCCGGGGACTGGCCAGCCAGAGAGAATTTCTGGCTCATCCGCATCTGGAATTAGCGACCAATCTCTCTTACGCTACCGCCATTGCCTGGATGATTTATTATCGAATCGATAAGCCAATCCACAAGGTGCCCCACGATGACGTCTATGCCTTGGGTAAGCTTTGGCATAATTACTACCACCGTCACCACCCCGGCCCCATTGAGAGCTTTGTGGACAGTTACAAGGCTTTAATAACGAATTCTATGGAAGAGTCAGTGTCAGAGAGTCTGAAGACTCCCTAACGCTGTCAGCTGGCACGATCCCGCTTTTCTGCACATTTGATGCAAAGATCGGCGTAAGGCATAGCTGCCAGACGGGCTTCAACTATCTTGTCACCGCAGCCGGTACAGAAGCCGTAATCATCATGATTCATACGATCCAATGCTTTGTTTATCAGATTAAGTTCAGCCCGGGCATCATTACCCAGCTGATCAATAACCTCATCATTTTCCCTCTCCTGCGCCTGCTCCGACCAATCGGCATTGGCTCTGCGAGTCATATCTTTATTGATGTTTCCGAGCCGGATATTCAACTCGTCTCTGCGAGATAATAACCAGACTCTCAGTTTCTCGTAATCAGCCATGGAAGTCCCCTGAATAAATGTCCACGATTATTCTGTGTATAAACGACTGGAACCTGTGTCCCTGCGCATTTTGTCCATTAGATAAGCATAGCTTCACTTAACCATATTTCGACAGCTCATTCACAATAGCAGCCGTCAGCCCTGTGAGTTCGGGAGGTAACTAATTGGTTAGGTACTTATAGCTGCTGCTGTCATTATCCCTGATGCCTATCGTGAAACCTTTGATTATAATGTTGTGAATTTTCGGGATCTTGCCCGTTTCACCATTATCCAGAGCAGTAAGTCACCCGGTTTAACCGCCCCCTCTAAGGGCCTTAAATGAAGTTGGGTACTTTCAGAGACAAGACAGAACCAAAATGCAGAGCCAAACAAAAAGCGCAAAAACCCACTTCAACAAACTACAGAAACGCCTGAGACGAGAGGTAGGTCGGGCCATCGCCGAATACAACATGATTGAGGACGGCGACCGCATCATGGTCTGTCTGTCCGGGGGTAAGGACAGCTATACCCTGCTGGATATTCTGCTGAACCTGAAGACTTATGCGCCGGTCAATTTTGACCTTATCGCAGTCAACCTTGATCAGAAACAGCCTGGCTTTCCTGAACATGTACTGCCTGATTATCTGGAAACCCTGGGTATTGAGTACCGCGTTGTTGAGGAAGATACCTACTCCATCGTCAAAGAGAAGGTGCCTGAAGGCAAAACCACATGCGCACTCTGCTCTCGGCTGCGCCGAGGCATCCTCTACCGCACGGCCAGCGAACTGAAAGTCACCAAGATTGCCCTGGGCCATCATCGGGATGATATTCTGGAAACCCTGTTCCTGAACATGTTCTATGGCGGCAAGATGAAAGCCATGCCGCCCAAACTGGTCAGTGACGACGGTCAGCACACGGTAATCCGTCCTCTTGCCTTCTGCCGTGAAAAGGATATTGTCCGTTTTTCCGAGTTTAAGGCATTCCCGATTATTCCCTGCAATCTCTGCGGCTCTCAGGAAAACCTTCAGAGGCAGGCAATCAAGGCTATGTTCACCGAGTGGGACAAACGCTTCCCCGGCAGAATGGAGAGCATGTTCAGAGCTCTGAGGAACGTAGCGCCCTCCCATCTGGCAGACAGCTCACTGTTTGATTTCAACAATCTGTCGGCGGATGGTCAGCCTGTTAAGGATGGAGACACTGCGTTTGACCCGGTGGATGTACCTCTGTCCTTCAGGGATGAAAACGATGAAGAGGAAAAGCCTGAACAAGCTTCCATTGTGAATATTGTTAACCTCTGACACGCACACTCTTGGCTTTGCTTTGGCCAGGTTCTTGAATCACTCCAGGAACCTTGCTGATGCAACACGCCTTCCCTGGCTCGTTACTTTTATCCAACCCCTCCGGTATTCACCGGAGGGTGCTGCCTGCTGCTGAGGCATCAGCAATATAAGTGCAATCAATGGCTACACTATTGCTCTGGGCAGACTAGTGGCCCGTTAGAGGCTTTTCCAGATCGTACTTCAACAAATCATTACTCTCAATCATGGATACCAACTCTTCTATATAATCAATACCTCTGGAGGAATAGGCATAAAGTCCCTGTGCCAGTACCGGCCCGGTAACCGGGTGTCCCATGGATTTTCTTTTTGAACGCAGCTCCCTCAAACCCTCATAATGATGGCTGGTATTGAGGTTATGCATATACGACCGTACCGATGCCTCCAATGAAGAAAACTTCCTGACTTCGTAGGTCGCACCTTCCGGACGCTCACCAGGAACAACACCACAGCCCAGAGTAAAACACCACTGGCCAAAGTAGTTGTTGGCTTCAACGGCAAACCTTGAAGTCCCCCAGGCCGACTCGTTAGCCGCCTGCACCAGAGCAAGCGATACCGGGATCTCGTCCGCCCTGTGCAGCAGGTCGTCATAAAGCGCATCACTGACTTTAAGCTCTTCATCCACTCTGAACTTTCGGGCCATGTCCAACAGCCACTTTTCTTCGCTTTCATGCAGAGCCGATTTTTCCCTGAGCATCTTAACTTCCTGACGAATACCCGCCAGACGCTCATTCTCTTCATCAACCATTTGCTTCACGTGGGCAAAGAACTGACTTTTCTTCTTATTGACGTCCTCAATGGCAGCAAAGTCGGGAATATTCTTTTGAGCCTTTTTTTCAACCTTGACTTCCTCCCTGGTGACCTTTTGCACCTGTTCTATTGCGGGCTCTTTAACAGGCTGAAAATCTCTGTTGTACCCGCTTCCCAGAGCAACGAGCCCTGCCAGCAGTAAAAGAAACAAACGATCAATTCTAGTCATCATGGTCTATGTCATTCTCCTGAGCCCGTCCGGCAAAAACGAAACTATTTAGACACTACTTTTTAACAAAAACGGCTTCGCCTGAAGTCATGTAATCATTCCGGAGTTCTATGATACTAACCGTTTAGTCTCACAATCCACCAAACCAGCGAACTGAACCAGACAGTCATGCCGAAGCCTTTATGAGACTGATAAACGAGGAAATAATTGCCCTATTATTCAATAAAAGAACCTGTATTGGGACGATATTACTTTACTTCGTATAAGAAATATGTAAACACTGAAGTCAAGGCTATCGAACGATCCTGTTGAACAGGAAGAGCCGATGCCTGTCACAGTGAATAATAACAACATATTAGCCGCTGTTTTGTAGCTGATAACTTAGCAAAACGTAAGGATTACCAGCTACTGGTACAGCCATAACGGAGGTTGCACCATGATATTAAGTCACTTTTGGGGGCTTCTCTTTCGTCCGAAAGAAGAGTGGACCGATATTCGGGAGCACCCTCCCGGCATTATTCGCCTTTACCTGGGTCAGGTCATATGGCTGGCTGCCCTGCCAGCGGTCTGTACTTATCTGGGGACGACTCGAACCGGCTGGACAGTCCCGGGCAGTGATCAGGTCGTCAAGTTAACGGAAACCAGTGCTGCTTTCATGGCATTTTTTGCCTGGCTGGCCATACTGGCGGGCGTTGCCGTTATGGGTGCATTCATCCAATGGATGGCAGAAACCTTTGGCAGCAAACCCAACATGACACAGAGTGTTGCGTTTAGCTGTTATACCGCTTTACCACTCTTTCTGGCGGGCCTGTGCGGGCTTTATCCCTCTATCTGGCTGACTATTGTTGCTGGCACTATCGCCATGACCTGCTCAGCCCTGATTCTGTATTCCGGTTTGCCAACCTTTATGCAGATACCTAAGGAGCAGGGGTTTGTCTATGCCAGTTCTGTGCTTTGCATCGGGCTGGTTGTTCTGGTCTCGATTATGATCACTACCGTGATCTTCTGGGGTATGGGTGTAAGCCCCGAATACATTCAAGTTTACTGAAGTTCAGCGCCAAGCCAGATGAATTAAGCTGTATCATCTGGAAGCGATGCCTTGATGAAACCTGCCTGATTATTCCAATAAACCCACTGTACAGATACAATCCCTCTGCTATCCTCCCATGAGTTTTCCAAGTCAGCCTGTTTATGTCGAATATACAATGCCCCTATTTGCCTACCGTTGAGTTACGGGTCAGTGAGCTTTACTGCCTGGCCGAGCGGCATTTTCTTAAACGATTTCCACGCCCCCGGATCAGTCTGAGTTTAAGAGGCGAAACGGCCGGACAAGCCTGGACCGAAAAAAACCTGCTTCGTCTGAACAAACAACTGCTCAAAGAAAACCAGGAACATTTTCTGAAGCATACCGTGGGTCATGAAGTCGCACACCTCATTGCCCACCAACTGTTTGGCGGAAAGATCCGCCCCCATGGCAGAGAGTGGCAATTGATTATGCAAGAGGTGTTCAGACTCCCGGCCCGGAGAACCCACAGCTACAACACCAGCAATGCCAGCAAAAGACCATTCCTATACAGTTGCAGCTGTGCAGGAAAGACCATCCCGCTCAGTTCCATTCGCCACAACAGGGCCGTAAGAGGTGCAGTCTATTTGTGCGCCCAGTGTCGAGAACCTTTGAAATTCGTTGAGAAAATCAACGTTTGATGATCAGTGCTTCAGGGGGAATTGCGGATCAATTATCGTTAAATTTTTTAAAATACAATAAGTACTCAGCCATACGGAATCGAATATTTCTGGCTTATTGGACAGGTGCTCTGCAAGGCGCAACAACGGGAACATAGCAAGCTATGTGACCAGAGTTGCAACGCATCACGACTGCATGGATGCAGGAGCTAGAGCAACGCAGGAGCAGTTGCCGCGAGTGCCTGAACAATAAGTCAGAAAATATGATTTCGTATGGTTGAGTACTTAATTGTTGTATCTATCCATTGTACAAGTTAGAGTTCATCCGTTAGCTAATGTTAGCAACCAAAGAATGTACGAAAAAATAATAATATGAAAAATCGTAGAACCCCCCTGGCACAAATGCAGCTAAACGTTGCAAGGCATCCCGATAAGGTCTGGCTTAATCAGCCTGACAACAGGCAATGGACTTCTTACACTTGGGGGGAAGCTGACGAGCAAGCCCGCAAGATCGCTCAAGGTCTTTTATCCAATGGAATATCAAAGGGCGATAAAGTCGCCATCATCGCCAAAAATTCAGCCGAATGGTATATTGCTGATTTAGCCATCATGATGGCAGGCCTGATCAGTGTGCCGATATACCCAACAGCTGGGGCAGACAACATAAAATATGTGCTTGAGCACAGTAATGCAAAGGCTATTTTTGTTGGCAAACTGGACAGCACTGAAGCCCTTTCAGAAGCAATGCCAGATGACTTTCTCAGCATCTCATTTCCATACCCTACACTTGATTGCAAAGAGCAGTGGCTTGACTGGTTGAATAATTATGAGCCACTAAAAACACTCCATAATCCGGATATCGACGATCTATTTTCTATTATCTATACCTCAGGCAGTACAGGCCTTGCCAAAGGCGTCATGATCAGCCAGAGAAATGTAGCTTCTTCGGCCATGGCTGGAGGTGAGAAGTTTTTAACAGGTCAAGAAAGACGGGTAATGTCATATTTACCCCTTGCCCACATTACTGAGCGATGCGTTGTTGAACTCCCATCAATTTATTACTCTGCCGAGATTTTCTTTGTCGAGTCCTTAGATACTTTTGTCGATGATGTTCGCTATGCACGCCCCACTGCTTTTTTATCAGTGCCCAGATTATGGACTAAGTTTCAGTCACAAATTCTGGCCAAAATGCCCAACAAAAAGCTACAAACTCTTTTGAAAATCCCCATTATCGGTAAATTAGTAGCAAAGAAAATTCGCACTGCTCTGGGCCTGCAGGAAGCTAAAATTTTCGGCTCTGGTAGCGCACCTATCTCTCCAGAGGTTTTGAAGTGGTTCCAAAAGTTGGGTATTCGTATTAGCGAAGGCTGGGGTATGACCGAAACCTCAGGCTTATCATGCAGCAACATCCCTTTCAAACCCGATGATATTGGCACAATAGGCAGCCCTCAATCTTGTGTCGAAATGTCACTTTCCGAGCAAGGAGAAGTGTTGATTCGAGGAGAAGCGGTATTTAAGTCTTACTACAACAATCCTGAAGCAACAGACGCTGCCTTTGAGAACGGCTGGTTTAAAACAGGTGATAAAGCTGAAATAACCTCTGAGGGTTCATGGAAAATCATTGGTCGGGTTAAAGAACAATTTAAAACCAGCAAAGGCAAATATGTTTCTCCGGTACCTATCGAGTCGAGCCTCGGTCGTAACCCGGATATCGAGCAGGTCTGTGTTATGGGGATTGGGCGCAAACAACCTATAGCAATGATTGTGCTGGGAGAAGGCGCTTCAAAAGATCGTGACCAGCAAAAAGAACAATTGGTCAGCACGATGACATCGGTTAATAATGAGCTGGAGGCTCATGAAAAGCTGGATCATATCATAGTCGCCAAAACGACCTGGAGTATTGAGAATGAAATGCTCACTCCAACACTGAAGCTAAAGCGGGATGAGCTTGAAAAGGAATATGGTCATTTTTTAACTCTGAAACATGACTCAGAAGTTATTTTTGAAGAGGAAATAGGCAGTTAAAAAGTGAAAGGTACAGTCTATTTATGTACCCAGTTTCGACAGCCTTTAAAGTTCGTTGAGATAATCTGCGTTTGAAGACCATTGCTTCCAGGGCAATTAAAGAGAGGTAAAACCTCTGTTTTTTGGGAGTGAGCCTCTCTTACATCGAAGCAATGATCGCGCGACCCGTTAGCCCGGCTGCCAATAAAACCCTGACCTTTTGAACAGGCCCCTCAGTGAGCTTCTCGCCGCTCCAGTAATCGTACCAATAAAGAGGGTGATCGGAGGTCAATGTCACCTCCCTGGCATTCTCGTTGTAGTTAAATAAACAGTGGAGTTTTTTACCCTCTGTTAATGCCAGAGAAGCGTGATGTAAAGACAGTGAAGTAAATTGAGCGGCGTCTTGACTATAACGATGGCGCAGTATCAATTTGCTTAACGTCGTTTTAGCAAACGGAGTAAGATCAGGCAGCGGATCGCCCGAAAGCAGAAGCCCGCCACTGGCGAGTAATACATTGCGATGAAAGTCATAATTACAGGGATCCGTTGATTGATTAGCAAGCGAAACAAAGGTGCCGCAATCAGGATCAATCTGCCACAATTTACGATGCTGCCAACTACGATGGAAGGTTTCTTTCGCAATTTGCTCAAACCGCTGAGCGCTCCGCTCCACATCGTCCGAGACTCTCATGGCATCAACAAGTCCTAAAGACGGCCACATGGGTGCGTTACACCCAAGTAAAAGAGCATCCTGAGCGCCCTTCGCTATTGCCTCCATACCCATTCGGTACGCCTGCACTCCGGTGACGCCTCTCTGATAACGTTTTCCTTTGAGCGTTCCCCAGTAATTGGCATCAAGTTTAAACAGCTCAACACCCCACTCTTCTCGCATGGTTTTGACTATGTGAGTTAGATGAGCCTGTACCTCGGGGTTCGATGTATCCAATACGTACCAGGGGGTACAACGCCAACCTCCGTAGGTCACATCTTCGGCCTTGAGGAGATCACCGTTATGATGGCGAACAAACCACGATGGATTCTGTTTAAACACTTCTGACTCAGGCTGAGCAATAAAAGGAGCAAGCCAAATCGCCGACTTTTTTCCTTTGCGCTTGATATCCGCTATTAATTCTTTCACTCCTCCAGAAAATTTATCCGACGGAGTCAACCAGTCGCCCATAAATGCCTGATAACCATCATCCAACAGTACCCACTCCAGATCGCTGAGATCTCCCGTCATTACATTCAGATTCTGGCGGATATTGTCCTCGGTGACATCAGTATAATAGACATACCAGGAACACCAGCCAATGGGGGCTGGTTGCACAACGCCTGCCCTTACGGGGTGATGCTGAGCAATCAACCCTGCGTATTCCTGATAAAGTTGGGGTAAAGAGCCTCCAGTTAGCACGACGACAGATTCCAACTCTCTGCTGCCCCAGTCCTGAGGAGAAGTTCCTTCCCCATCGATAGAGGCTGAGACCAAAACACCTCTCTCACCACTGACTATTTCGAAGTAGCCCGCATAGCGATGACAACAGGTAAAACCAAACAGGGTGTACTCCACTGAATCGTCTACAACCAAGTAGTTGTAGTAACGCTTTCCCTGCTGCTCTCCATAAATCCGGTAACTACTGCTGTTATCCGGACATCGACCAATATCAACCGGTTTGTCGTACGTCCCGGTGGTTTGCGCCAACATCTGAAATCCATCACCCAGCAAAGTCGCACTATGACCAAAATCAAACTCACTGGTGAATAGCTGATAGTTGTCCGGTATTGGATCGTTATGTAAACCGATATAGTGAAAGGTCACCTGGTTTTCACGAGCTTCATCCAGTAGGTCTGGATTTGCCAATGTGATTTCTCTGTGACACGGTAGATGAATGCTATGAGACATAAGAACCTGCTAAAGCCGATAAAAAGAAAACCGATAGCGTGATTCGAAAAGCACCCATACTCCAGCATAGAAAAAAATACCCGGATCAAACAGTCGAAACAACAAACCCGGATATTAACTCTACAAAGGTCTGCCCATATTTTTCCAGCTTATACTCACCCACCCCTGAAATATGAGACAGAGCTTCCAAACTGGCGGGTTTAACCGCTAACATTTCATAGAGTGTTTTGTCATTAAAAATGACATAAGCAGGAACACCCTGCTCTTCCGCCAGCTCTTTACGACGCGCTCTCATGGCTTCCCATAATGGACGATCATGGTCGTCAATAATAACTCTGCCCTGATCCACTCTCCGGGTTTTGCGTGCTGCACTCTCAGAGGCGTATTCAAAGCGATCCTGACGGAGCAATAATCGCTCACTACCTTTGAGCAGAGGACGGCATTTTTCATTCAATTTGAGAGCCCCATGCCCTTCTACATCAACATTTATATACCCTCTGGACACCAACTGCCGGAAAATTGAGCGCCACTCACTCTGTTTGAATTCACTACCTATACCAAAAGTGCTTATCCGTCGGTGACCAAATTGACTGACTTTGGCCGTTTCTTTGCCAAGCAGAACGTCGACCAGATGAGAGACTCCAAACATTTGCCCGGTCCGGTAAACACAGGAAAGGGCTTTTCTGGCGGCTTCCGTACCATCCCAGGTCGTCACCGGCTCCAGACAAAGGTCACAGTTGCCACACTTATCTTTCAAGGGTTCATCAAAATACTCCAGCAACACCTGACGGCGACAACCCGTTACTTCACAGAGAAACAACATGGCCTCCAGCTTTTGCTGCTCAATTCGCTGAATTTCAGGCGCTGCGGTAGAATTCGACTGAATCTGTCTCAGCAACATGACGTCCTGAAGACCATAAACCATCCAGGCAGTAGCCGGGAGTCCATCACGACCGGCCCGACCGGTTTCCTGATAATAAGCTTCGATACTTCTTGGCAGGTCCAGATGAGCAACAAAACGAACGTCAGGCTTATCAATCCCCATTCCGAATGCCAGGGTAGCAACAATAATCATGCCGTCTTCGTTGAGAAAACGATGCTGATTATTCTTGCGATCGTGAGCTGTCATACCGCCATGATAAGGCAGTGCTTTTCGGCCCTGGGCATTCAGCCAGGCAGCAGTATCCTCCACCCGTTTTCTGGAAAGACAGTAGACTATGCCCGAATCATCAGGGTGCTCTTTTTCCAGAAATCTCAACAATTGCTGCTTACCCTGCTTCTTCTGACTGATGCGGTAAAAAATATTGGCCCGGTTAAAGCTGTCAACAAACACCCTGGCCTGCGCCAGACCCAGACGTTCGATAATTTCCTGTCGGGTTCGTTTGTCTGCTGTGGCGGTCAGGGCAATTCTGGGAACCGTTGGAAAACGTGTTTTCAGTACCGAGAGCTGCAGATATTCAGGCCTGAAATCGTGCCCCCATTGCGACACACAGTGAGCCTCGTCAATAGCAAACAGAGAAATCTGTATCCGATCCAGCTTCCTTAGCATCATTTCAGTCATCAGACGTTCGGGAGCAACATAGAGCAGGTCAATATGCCCGGTGAACAGCTCCTGCTCTATTCGGTACTGCTCTTCCATGGAAATGCCCGAATTCAGGCTTTCGGCCCGAATACCTATCTGCTTGAGATTACGGATCTGATCTTCCATCAGGGCAATCAGAGGGGACACAACAATAGCTGTACCCGCCATAACCAGAGCCGGTACCTGGTAGCAAAGTGACTTACCACCGCCAGTAGGCATAAGGACCAGCGCGTCACGCCCTTCTGTGACCTCTCTGATGACCTCTCCCTGGAAGCCACGGAAAGATTCGAACCCGAAAGTATTTTGCAGAACATTCAGAGCAGGATCAGTCATTACAGTCCAATGCACATTTAAACGACGGTGATTAATTAGATAAGAAAAGACAAACCAGTATACCATCAAACTGAGGACCTGACCGAGAATAGACAGGAATCTTTCAGAAAACTACTGTAGACTCCCCGGTTTTCATTCATACCGGATTCTCTTTAAATGCAGGACATCTGTTCTACTCTGGAGCCGCTGCTGAACAGGTATGCGGATGAGGAAGGTTTTACTTTCCACGCCATCCATGGCTTCTATAGCGCCATGGCTATCGTCCCGTTCGAATTGAAGACCGATGTGCGTAATGAGATTCTGTTTGGCACTCGGGTAACACTCTCCGGGGAAGATTCAGCCCTTCTGGAACAGGCTCTTGATCAGTTGTCACGAGCGATAGATCGACAGTTCAATGAAGAAGAAGGCTTTGAGCTTTCCTGTGAAGAATTTGCCGACCCGAATGATGAAGACCTGCTGGACTGGTGCTGCGGTTTTCTTCAGGCTCATATGATGACGGAAGAAGAGTGGTTCCGAGAGAATGAACAGGAAGTCAGTGAACTGTTGCTCCCGGTCATGCTCGGCTCTGGTCTGTTTGACGACGAGCCTGAGTTCGAAGCTATTCTGGAAGACGAAAAGCTGACTGAAGATATGTGCAGCCAGATACCTGAGGTGTTGATGGAGCTTTATCTGATGTTTAACTCTCCAGAGGAGGCCAGCGGCAAGCCGCCAGCCAATAAGTTAAAATCAGCCCGCAAGGCCCCACCGCGCAGGCACCGGTAACATAGTCTGCACTGCTCAAGAAGGAAGTGAACAGTGCTTCATGCTATTGTACCGCCTTTATGAAATTTATCGGTGAATTCAAAAGGAGGCCGCCACTTGATTGGATTCACTGTCTGCTTTGACCCAGACTTCCACCCGGCGGTTTCTTATTTTACTGGCCAGACTCTCTGCTGAAGACAATGCCATATACTGACCGTAACCCCGGTACTGGATTTTCTTCCGTGGAACTCCAGCCTTGACCAGAGCTCTTCTGACCACATCAGCCCTGAGCTTAGCCAAAAGATCTGAATTTCTCGATTGCGCCCTCTGATCTGCGAAACCAATTAACAGAACCTCGCCTGGCTGTCGATCAATGAAACGCGCCAGCCTTTCAATATCATTGATAGCCTTGTTATCAAGCTGGGCACGCCCCTGAGCAAAGCGGAAATTAACAGACGCACGGTCAAACTGGTCAACAATCCGCTGATAATCCTCTGGTGCAGACTGCACATCAGGGCTCATCAGCTCAACCGCCTGATGAACATAACCAACAGAAGCTACGACAGGTTGTGCCTGATCGCTGGTTGCAAAACGGAGAAAGTCGAGAGCATCAGGATCAGCGTCCTTTTCTGGCAGATACATATAAAGACGGCGACTCAGAACATAATCTTCCGTCGAAACATGCAGCAGCTCAGGCTTCAATGCTCTGTCAGTGCCTTCAGAAACCATCAATGGTCTGGCTCGACCAATGGTATTCAGGCTGACAAAACCAATGCCCCCCGGGGTCGATGCCACCTTGTCAGAGACATCGGCATTGGACTCAAAACGCATGGCAGTTGGGTCGAGCTGGTATTTTTTGGCCAACACGAGGTTTTTGAAAGTATCCCAGGTTCCCGAACGATCATCGCGGGCAAACAGCGAAACCGGCAGATCGGCCCCTCCCAATTCTTTCCAGTTCTTCACTTCACCAGAAAAAAGACGGGCAATATCTTTGATATCCAGCTTGTTAATACTGTTACCCGGATTCACAATAATCGCCAGACCGTCAATGCCAACAACATACTCTGCTTCCAGACTGCTGAAATCGCCCATGCCAGACAACATGGCCTGCTCTTTAGTCTTTATCGGTCGTGAAGCGGCGGCAATCTGTCCTTTCCCGCTGGCCAGTGCTTTAAAACCACTGGATGAACCATGTGCAGCAATAAAGATGCTGACCAATTGACCCTTAGCGGGTAAAAAGCCAGTCACTTTGACCTCATTATCCAGACCGGTCGGGAAAACACCTACGCCTTCTGCCCCCAGATACTTCAGATAGGACTCAGCTAATGATGGCCCTAATCTGGCACCCACAGTATTTGAGCCATGAATCGAGAACAATAATTCTTCTTGAGCCTGAGCGCCAAAAGAAACAAGAGATAAGAATGAATAAAACAGCAGAGATCGGAATGTTGTTATTGTCATGAGTAAATTTCAGAGCACACTTCTAATTTTTCGGTGAGTCTATCGGCGAATTATGACAGAAATATGACACCCATTAACGATAAACGCCTGTCAGCGCCGCTTGACCCTGACTCTGTGGAAAATGTTACATAGCCTTTTATACTGCAAGAATCAGGGAAGATTCTCAGGAGAGAGGTTGTGGGCAATACAATTAATAACGGCGGGACTTCTTCAATAGGCCATTCTCAAACAGCGGGCGCTGATCCACAGAATTCAATAACCAAGACAGTCAAGGTCAACGGTAAGCTCTACAATTGCAGTGCTTCGAAAGTCTGGGGTTTGAGAGTTGCACGGGAAGTTCTCGGTGTTCACGGTCTGGTTAAACCCGTCTATGACCACTTCCATGGCAAGTTGCATGAACATCTCGCTGATAATACAGCGACCCCATCAAAAGCGCCTTCAACACCGCTCTCAGAAAGAAGCACCCGCCCACTGCCCAAGCTTCCCAACCAGATGAACGAGCAACCCAGGACCCATTCTAAACCTGCTAATACACCACTTGCAGTCAGAAACAGCAGTCCTGAAACCCAACCGGCTAAAGCCCTGAAAGCACCGGAAATCATTAAAAACCTGGAGCATGGCAAATTTGAGGATAAATCCGGCTTCTCACTCAACAAGTTCTCGGAAGCCGTCCAACAGCTCTCTACTCCGGATATCAAGGAATTGATCTTTCAACTTAGCCAAAAGGACGACCCTGGTTATGATACGATCATGCAAGAAGTACGAGAGATTTATGCTGAAAGAAAAGTCACCGAGGGGCTGAAAGAATTTGGTGATAATGTGCAGGGTCTCAAAGACAGATGCGCCGGACGCTATGCCAATTCCCCCAAACTTGCAGCTGCGGTGTTTGCAGAGATTGATCGTCAAGTTGGTCTTCAGGACCCCCCCGACTCCCGATCCCTTGAACTTAAGGAACTGACTCCGTCCTTGCAGTGTGTCTATGGGTCAGACCATGGATCTCAACTTGAATTTGGCACTTACCAGGGAGCTTCGCTTAACTTGAGTCAGGAGTTCCCCTATAAGCCTGACGACTCTGAAATTAATACGCAATACAAAAAGATTAAAAGCCCACAGATACAAGGAAGGATCGATAACCAACCTTTCTTCGAAAAGGCACATCCAAAATTTTCTGACATCCATCTTGGCAATAGAGACAAAGGATTTGCACCGGGAGCACCCTATCATGCCGCAAAAGTCGACCT
The DNA here is from genome assembly GCF_049275935.1 of Endozoicomonas sp. ALC020. Taxonomy (NCBI): domain Bacteria; kingdom Pseudomonadati; phylum Pseudomonadota; class Gammaproteobacteria; order Oceanospirillales; family Endozoicomonadaceae; genus Endozoicomonas; species Endozoicomonas sp. ALC020. The sequence continues at coordinate 4,464,467 of NZ_CP184830.1, read as the reverse complement.
GCCTGGTGGCAGCTTTATCGCGAGTCAGGGGCCACTTGAAAACACAGAAAACAACTTCATAAAAATGCTTGCTCATCATCGTCCTGCCGTATCCGTTTCTCTTGTTAACTCCAAAGAACTCGAAGATCCGGAAATTTCCCATAAACCAGATAAGAAGCGTTCTATCGAAGTTGGCCCTAAGGAAGTCGGCGAAGAAAAAGACTGTGGCGGCGTTAAGGTTAGACTGGATGGACAATACTCTTTTGATGAGGGTAAAGTTACCGTCAAACAACTCTCCATTAATGGGGAGACACAATTCAGGGTTTACGATAAAGGCTGGGCAGACCATAGCGCCGGCACCCCGGAAAGACTGGCAAAACTGTCGGTACTGGTTGAAAAGTTACGTCAGCACCCCTCTGTTGCAGCCAGGTCAAACAACCCCACCGTCGTCAACTGCAATGCGGGAGTCGGCAGAACCGGAACCTTCATCACGATTGATAACAGCCTGCGGCAGTATCAAAAAACGGGTGAGGTTCCCCGGGATTTCACTCAAACCATTACTACCGCGCGCCAGGTCAGGAACAAATTCGTGCAAACAGCAGGACAGTTCAATACCCTGACAGCGGTTCACGGACAGTTCACACCCTTGTTTAATCCCTTATTGAAAGAAGCGGGTCTGACCGTTGCGACACCTGCTACCCCTCAAAAAGCCCCGGAGCCCAAAGATAACGGGCTGGGGTACGGCTCAGAAGATTATGCCGTCGTCAATAAGCAAGCGCGAGATGCTGACAGACTCAGAAGAGCCAATAGGGATGACACTTACGTCAATGTCAACTTTGCAGATAAAACAAAAACTTCTGTTGAAAAGGCTCCAGACTTACCGCCGGTAGCAGCGAAGAGAACAAGAAACAATGGCCCTAAAGATGCCGATGAATTGCTGGATAAAATTACTGGCGGCGGGTATGGAATGACAATACAAACATTCGATAGACAGACGCTGACCACTGAACTTACCCGTGTCTTGCGTCAGGCAAATAAGATTCAGGATCAGGAACAGTTCGTTGAGATTTCTAAATACACCAAGACCTTGAAAGCAGATAAAAACTGGAGTGAGATAGGCCAGCTTATTGATAAAATCGTCAATAACCACACGCAAAACGGCCCCCCGCCCACTCCTTCCCGAAGGTAAATCATACCGGCATCCGCCGGTATTTTTTTATCTGCATATTCTTACTTGGAAGGAATCCCATCCAGCGCATCGACAACATCTTCCAGTTCAGCAATGGTTTGCCGGATCAGTTGTTTGTACTGGGAAGCGTCCAGCTTCTGCACTTCGCCTTTGAGATGATTACGGGCGCCGTCAATGGTAAAACGCTTGTCGTAGAGCAAACTGCGAATTTGCCGGATAAGCAGCACATCCTGTCGCCGGTAATAACGACGGTTCCCGCGCCTGACCGGTTTTAACTGCGAAAACTCCTGTTCCCAGTATCGCAGGACATGGGATTTGACCTGACACAAGTCGCTGACCTCACCGATGGTGAAGTAACGCTTGCCGGGAATAACAGGGAGATCACTCTTCCTGAGCTCTGTTTCCTGCATAAGCCTCGACTCGTGACCTGAGTTTCTGACCAGGCTTGAAAGTCACCACCCTGCGAGGAGAGATAGGAACCTCTTCGCCGGTTTTGGGGTTTCGGCCGGGCCGCTGACTTTTGTCTCGCAGTTCAAAATTACCGAAGCCGGATAACTTGACCTGTTCATTATTCTCTAATGCCTGACGGATCTGTTCGAAAAACTGCTCGACCATATCCTTGGCTTCGCGCTTGTTCAAACCGAGTTCTTCGTGCAGACGCTCGGCTATGTCAGCTTTCGTCAGAGCTCCCATGGATAACTTCCGCTCTCTTATAACCAGGGCAGCGAACTGTCGAGCCTGCTCAGAAAACAGGCCCGATACAGAGCGCTTGCATTGGCTGATTAGCTTCGGAGACTGGCACCAAATTCCGATCCCAGCCGACTTACGATGCTGTCAATCACTTGATTAACTTCTTCGTCTTTTAGAGTGCGGGAAGCGTGCTGCAAGGTCAAGCCCAAAGCAAGACTCTTATGACCTTCCGCAATGCCTTTTCCGGCATAAACGTCGAAAATACGAACATCTTTCAACAGCTCAGAGGCTTCTTCCCGAATGACCTGGTTCAGACTGTCAGCCGCCACTTCCTGCTTGACAAGCAAGGCCAGGTCACGACGAACTTCAGGGAACTTTGACAGCGGTGTGAACTCTGTTACTTTGCCCAGGCTCATCGCTTCCAGACTTGCCTCAAACATGATCAGCGCATCATTCACCTCCAACTTTTTCGTCAGACTTGGGTGCAGAGCGCCTATATGACCGACCACCTTGCCATCACGAACCAGCGCTGCACACTGACCTGGGTGCATGGCATCGTGGCTGCTGTTTTCAAAACGGAACTCCCCTGCAGCACCACCCAGTTCCAGCAGAGCTTCCACATCCCCTTTCAGGTCGTAGAAGTCTGCGGGCTCCGCTTTAATCGCCCAGCTTTCAGGGTAGCGACTGCCTGTAATCACGGCAGCAATCTGATTTTCCTGCCTCAGAGAGTCGCCTTCACGAACGAACGTCTGACCGGTTTCAAACAGACGAACACGGCTCTGCTGACGATTCAGGTTGTAGCTGACTGTTTTAACCAGGCCCGGTAGCAGAGATGTTCGCATGACAGAAAGATCGCTGGCGATGGGGTTCGCCAGAACCACAGGCTCACGCCCGGGATCAAACAGCTGATGCAACTTCGGGTCAATAAAGCTGAAGGAGACCGCTTCCTGATAGCCACGAGCGACCAGAATACGACGAATATCCCCTTCTTTAACTCTGTTTTCATCCACTTGCTTAAGCTTTAACAGAGCCGTTGGGATGGTTTCTGGCAGTCGTTCATAACCGTAGATACGACCCAGTTCTTCCACCAGGTCTTCTTCTATAGAGATATCAAAGCGCCAGCTTGGCACAGAAACGGACCACTCACCCTCGGCAATAGAACTCATCTCCAGACCCAGTCGTGTCAGCAGAGCTTCAATCAGGTCATTCTCGATGGTAATGCCCAGCAGAGAAGCCACTTTTTCAGCTCTCAGCTTGACTGTGCTCAGTTCAGGCAGCTTGTCTTCGCTCACTGCCTCAGCAACAGGACCTGGCTGACCACCGCAGATTTCCAGAATCAGGGCGGTTGCTCTCTCAATGGCCTTACGCTGCAACTGGAAGTCCACACCACGCTCAAAGCGGTGGGAAGCATCGGTGTGCAGTCCGTAGGAACGGGCCTTACCGGCAATGGTAATGGGATCAAAGAAAGCCGCTTCCAGCAGGACGTTACGGGTAGTTTGTGAGACACCAGAGCCTTCTCCGCCCATCACACCGGCAATACCCAGAGCCTGCTGCTCATCGGCAATGACCAGAGTCCCGGTATTCATAATGACTTCCTGTCCGTCCAGCAGAACCAGCTTCTCCTGCTCATGGGCCATGCGAACAATCAGGGAACCCTTCAGGGTATCCAGATCATAACCGTGCATAGGCTGACCCAGTTCCAGCATGACATAAGCGGTCACATCAACAACGGGATCAATGGAACGAATACCGGAACGACGCAGGCGCTCAACCATCCACAAAGGGGTAGGTTGAGTGACATCAACATCTTTCAGGATACGGGTCAGAAATCGTGGCGCCCCTTCCCTGGATTCAACAACCACCTTAAAAGTATCATCAATGGTCGGAGCTACCGGCTCAACCTGAACTTCGCTGACGTCAGCCAGGAAGTTCGCACTGACTTCCCGGGCCAGACCCGCAATGCTCAAACAGTCACCCCGGTTTGGCGTCAGGTCAACATCAATAATCCTGTCATCCAGGCTCAGGTACTCTCGGATATCCTGACCCACAGTAGCATCCGCTGGCAGCTCCATCAGGCCGTCTGAAGATTCAGCCATACCCAACTCTTCTTCCGCACAAAGCATGCCAAAAGATTCAACACCACGCAGTTTGGCTTTCTTGATTTTGAAATTGCCCGGCAGAACGGAACCGACTGTTGCAAAAGGTACACGAATACCCACACGGGCATTAGGCGCACCACAAACCACCTGGAACTCTTCTGAACCAGTACTGACACGAGTGACACGCAATTTGTCAGCATCCGGGTGTTGTTCACAGGCAACAATTTCACCCACAACCACACCGGAAAACTCGCCTGCTACCGGGTCAACGTCGTCCACTTCCAGGCCAGCCATGGTGATCTTATCTACCAGCTCCTGAGTGTCCGCTTCCAGGGCAACCCACTGACGTAACCATTGTTCACTGAATTTCATAGACTTTTCTCAACTCCGTTATTCGATCTGATCGCCGCAAACCGTTAATTGAACTGGCTCAGGAAGCGCAGGTCATTATCGAAAAACTGACGTAAATCGTTTACGCCGTAACGGAGCATGGCAAAACGCTCAACCCCCAGACCGAAGGCAAAGCCTGTGTACTTGCTGGTATCAATACCGGAGTATTCAAACACTTTCGGGTGGACCATACCGCAGCCCAGAACCTCCAGCCACTTGATGGAACCGTCTTCATTGCGTCCCCATTCAATGTCCACTTCTGCTGAAGGCTCAGTGAACGGGAAGTAGGACGGACGGAAGCGGACTTTCAAGTCGTCACGCTCAAAGAACACCCTCAGAAAGTCACTGAGAACACTCTTCAGGTCAGCAAAACTGACTTTCTCTGCCACATAAAGACCTTCGACCTGATGAAACATCGGGCTGTGAGTCTGGTCGGAATCGCAACGGTAAACCTTGCCCGGGCAAACAATGGCAATAGGAGGTTTCTCACCGGCCTTGCTCAGGGCCTCCATGACACGAACCTGAACCGGAGAGGTGTGGGTTCTCAGAACGGTGTTGTCATTGAAGTAAAAAGTATCGTGCATGGCACGGGCCGGGTGATGACCGGGAATATTCAACGCTTCGAAGTTGTGGTAATCGTCTTCGATTTCCGGCCCCTGGGCCACTTCAAAGCCGATGTTGCCGAAGTAATCGGTGATACGCTCCATGGTGCGGGTAACAGGGTGCACCGTCCCCAGGTTCTGGCTACGGCCGGACAGGGTGACATCAATGGTTTCACTGGCCAGGCGAGCTTCCAGAGCCACTTTTTCCAGACCTTCACGTTTCACATCCAGGGCGGCCTGAACCTGCTGCTTGGCTTCGTTAATAAAGCCGCCCGCCTTCGGACGTTCTTCCGGAGACAGTTTGCCCAGACCTTTCAACAGCTGGGTCAGCTCGCCTTTTTTGCCAAGAAACCGCACCCGAACATGGTCCAGATCAGTGGCATTGGCAGCTGACTCAACTTCAGCCAGTGCAGAGACGACTATAGGTGAAACAAGTGTTTCCAGATTCTCCATGGGATTCCTGATAACCGATGCGTAGAGAAAATAAACCGCCAATTCTAGCGGTTGAGGAAAGGTTTGAATAGATTTACTTGCAGGACGGATTTCACCAGTACAGGAAAGCCCTGACATTCATAACGGTACTGCGATAAATCGGTCTGAAAATTCCTGCTCCCTCGTCAAATAGCTCGCTATTCTCCTCGGAATCAGAAATTTTTATCCTCAATTTATCGCAATCTTCGCTAAGGACGCTTAAGTCTGTCAGGCTGCTCCTGCAGTCCGGATTCCGCAAAGTCCGGGAACATATGCTCTAGCCGCTCTCTGATACGAACCTCCCCATTTAGAAGTTGAAGAAATTTTAAATAATCCATTACAGCTTCCAAGAATAATGTGCGGTCATTGGTTTTCACTACCAGCTTCAAGCCTTCGTCGTGTACTTTCTGAACAACATTTAAGAACTGCTCTATCCAAGTACTACTAACAGTAAAATTACACTCCATAAAAACAGCCTGATGCTCCGTTTTGGATAAATGGCTGAAATGGAAATCCTGGCTTACAAATTCTGTTCCAGGTAATTCGGGAGGGCCCACCTGGCGGATCCGATCAGCTGGAATACTGAGTACTCTGGCCATTTCCTCTATTGGTACGGCGTGCTCAGTGATCACTCCTGCAGCATTGCGGCCTTGATACTGACCCAGTTGCGCTAGTGCATCAGCAGCCTGTACGTCAGGGCTTTGCCACCATTGGGAACGACAACTGTCTCCCTGCAAACCACTAAGGTAAAGAAAATTATGGGCACACCTGGTTAAGGGCTCGATATCGCCAAGGAATTCAGCTTTGACAGGAATATGATGATTTGAACTGACCATGATAGCTTTCTTGGCAGTCATCACATGTTTCATTGTTTTTGCCAGAAGTTGTTTGCTAAAGTGACCGCCGTTAGCATCATCGATTACCACCAAATCTTTACCGGCAAGCATTTCCTCGATCTTGCTATCCCATTCATTACCCTGGAAGCACTGATACAGTTCGCCTGCCTTATCTGCGTCTAGATACAGGGTGTTGACACCATAGTCGGCTGCTTTTTTGGTAACTGCTACACAAAGATGTGTTTTTCCTAGTCCCGGTGATCCGGTCAGGAATAGTCCCATGGGCTTTTTATACGAGGCTCCACCCTGATTATTAATCACAGCACGCGTGAACTTCAGGGCCGTCTCATGCATCAGTTCCTGCTGTGTTGAGCGGGGTTCGAATTGATCTATATCAGCATCAAGATTTTCAGTATGGAAACGTGACACCTGGTGCACCGGCTTTGGTTTCATAGCCCGAGTGACAGACAAAAGCGGTTGACGGTGCCAGACTTGATCGCACTCGGACAAAAAATTTTCCCAGGTCACAGTATTAAATCGAGCCACGATAGTGATGCCACCAATAGGGTGATCATAGGGCAGGATATCGTCGGTCCAATCTTTATAGCTTGATTTCCCTTCTTTAATGGCAAGGATTGTCTCAGGACTCTGTGGTCTATTGTAGCCATCAATCAGTATTTTTTTGACCTGCTCGTAGGTTTTCGGTTCAACAAATTCACCCGGACCAAACCCCAGATAGAGATTCTGTCCGCTGCTGTTTTGCCCGGTGCATACCAGATTAAAACCGACAGCATCACCAGTTGCGTGCTTCAAATCGTAGCCTTCTACGCCCTGAATATAGAGGATATCACCCTTTTTTATTTTCAGCTCTGACTGCCCATTGCTCCCTGAACCTTTGTAAAACTCGAGATACTCAAACAGACAATGGAGAGGGTTGCTGTACTTGATCCGATTGACATATTCACCCTTTGTGAAGCATCCAATAACCTGGGACATGTGACCGAAAAGGGTGACTGGAATTCTGAACTTTGAGATCGGTGCACCAAAGATGCGGTCGAATTCGTCGGTGCCAATGATGGTTTCAATGGCCCGATACTGACAGGCCGAAAGGGTCGTTGCACAGTCTGCAATGGTGGGGCCATGAAAAAAAGCATTCAGACACTCACTTGGTTTATAGCCATTATCCATTGCTACAAAGTTATACTTGTTCGTTATGTCAAAATATTCCGGCAGTGAGTGCTTCCCGAGGTATGAACTTTTTGACAGACCGGGAAGTTCGTGAGTCCGATAATCCTCAGGATAAAAAACACCCAGACGTTTTTTTTCTACTTGGGTCCGATATTTCTTGATACAAAAATCATCCTGAAATGATTCTTCTCCTGCTTCAGAATCTTCCACTCGACGCTGAAAGCTTGTCTCAACTGAGTCCCGATCAGCGTAGGATGTGTTACTGAGCTGGAGCCAGTCAATTGTATTCTCGGCGAACTGCTCAGCCACAGACTTAGTGCTGTGACTTTTCGGAAAGGGTTTGTAAGTGGGGGTTATCTGACGTATAGAGTTGAGATGATCGTTCAAAGTAGCAGTATCGTCGTCCGAGACATTATTTGAAACTGATTTCTTCTCATCGCCTGATTGCAAAGATGATACGCGCCTGGACAAAACAGCTTTATGTATCGGTTTCTCTTCGCGTTCGATATCGATTGCGGTTAAAGCTTGCGAATCTGAAGAATCAAATCGCACAGGTGATACACACCTTGAGGGGTTAAACGAAAACTTTCTCGTGGAACTTTCGTTACAATCCGTTCTAATAAATTTAACATCCTCTGCTCTGGGCTGAAAATATGTGCCGGGGTGAGAGCCTTCAGGTTTAATATCCATATTTCTTATCCTCCATTCACTTATGCTTGCTGTTAATACCTTCTTGAAGTCAGCTCATTTAGTCAGCCTGTTCAGTTCTGCCTGACAGTATTTCAGGTCATCTCAAGAGAACGTGCGAGTTATATGATACTGAAACTATCGTCTTAACACTTTTGACAACCAGAAAATGATTTAGTTCATTGCCAAATGGAGGTGCCCGTTTCAGGAACTTGAAACATGATCTACTAAATATCGCATCAGGTCAGACCTAACCTTTTGATCAAGCTCGCCTTTTTTGCCAAGGAGCCTTGCCCGACCTGGTCCAGGTCAGCGGCATTGGCAGCTGACTCAACTTCAGCCAGGGCAGTGACGTTGCTGTGATTTAAAACCTTCCATCTACCTGTGTTTTGAATAAAGGACATCGCAATGAAATATATTCTTTTTTCCCGGGAACTGCGAGCTTGGCTGAACCAATATAAAAAACAACCCAATTCCTAGCTCATAGCCATTCAATTCTCTGTTTAATGCACTAACAAAGCGAGAAAGCTTACGCTGGCTCATTGATAAATAGTCTTTTTCCTCGACTCCCAAGCCTGCTCCACAGTCTATCTGCTCATGATAAGTGCTAAAAACTTTTATTGTTGATGACCAGGCGTCCGAAGTAATCAGTTGATTCCCAGAAAATTTTTTATCGAAGATATACTGCACCGAAAAAACAGCATCCTCCGGTGTTGCAACATAACCATTTGAAAACAATTCATTTCGAATTAACGCAGAAACACGTTCTGGAGTAGAACATCTTTTATTCAAAGCCTGTGGCAGGTTATGCTCAATGTAAGCCTTAAATGAATCCGATAACGGCAAGCTGTTTGTCTTAACAATTATTAGTGAATCAGGGTAACATACCGATGAATCCGCATAACATACCGATGCAGCCAGAAAAGCTAAAGCGGTTACTATTTTTCTGAAAACCATATACAACCTCAAGTCATTGCATATATGTAAACTGTTTAACCTATTTTTCAGTTTTAAGTTCAATATTCTCGTCTCTGACCCTATCCACTAGCCCATAAGCCCTGCCATGGCAAGTCTCGCTACGCCGCTCAAAAAGGCTGACCGAGATCACAAGAACGGCTCCTGACTGCCCACCATTTATCCGGAGAAGAATTTGCTTTAAACTTCCCCCCTGTTTTCAAAACCTCCCAGAATGATCTATGCAATTTTTTGTTAATGACCAGCCCCTGAGCTTTGAGGCCCCTCTGACGCTCGAGCAGCTGCTGGAACAGATCAATCAGGCTGAAAAGAGCGTGGCACTTGCGGTCAATCAAGAGATCGTCAGTCGCTCCCAATGGCCCCGCAGAAAAGTAGAAGAAGGTGACCGTATCACCCTGATCAAGGCTACCGCAGGTGGCTGATAGCGCGCAGAAATCGCACTTGGAATGACCGACAATTTATCGAACTACAGGGCTGGTATGCTGACCATTGCTGATAAAACCTTCCATTCTCGCCTGTTTACCGGTACCGGGAAATTCAATAACAGCCAGACCATGGCTGAAGCCATCAGGGCTTCACAGAGCGAACTGGTGACCATGGCACTTAAGCGAGTGGACCTGAATAATGATCAGGATGATATTCTCTCACCCCTGATTGAAGCAGGTGTTAACCTGCTGCCCAATACTTCCGGTGCCCGCAACGCCAAAGAAGCCGTGTATGCAGCCCAGCTGGCCAGAGAAGCCCTGCAGACCAACTGGCTAAAACTGGAAATTCACCCGGACCCCAAATATTTGCTGCCTGACCCCATCGAAACACTAAAAGCCTGCGAAGAACTTGTCGAACTGGGATTTGTTGTTCTACCTTATGTTCACGCTGACCCGGTCTTGTGCAAGAGACTGGAAGAAGCGGGTGCCGCTGCGGTTATGCCTCTCGGGGCACCCATTGGCAGCAACCTGGGCCTGAAAACCGAGGCGTTTCTGAACATCATTATCGAGCAGAGCCAGGTCCCTGTGGTTGTAGATGCCGGTATTGGCAGCCCTTCCGACGCCGCTAAAGCGATGGAAATCGGAGCTGACGCCGTGCTGGTGAATACAGCCATTGCTGTTTCAAATGACCCGGTAGCCATGGGTATTGCTTTCAGGGAAGCCGTGACAGCTGGCAGACGAGCCTACGAGGCTGGCCTCGGAATACGTTCGCACCAGGCTCAGGCAAGCAGCCCACTGACTGCATTTCTGGAAGACTTTTAATGTCATTTGTAGACACGTTTAACCAGTTAAACTGGGATGAAATCAGGATGAGCATCCTCAGCAAAACCGCTGCGGATGTCGAACATGCCCTGTCCACCGGCAGACTGGCCCATGATCAGTTTCTGTCGCTCATCTCCCCAGCGGCTGAACCTTACCTGGAACAGATGGCACAGAAAAGCATGGCACTCACCCGCCAGCGTTTTGGCAATACAGTTCAGATGTACATTCCCTTATACCTGTCCAACAAGTGCACCAACATCTGTACCTACTGTGGTTTCAGCCTTGACAACAAAATTCGACGCAAAACCCTGAGCACGGAAGAGCTGGACCGGGAACTGAAAGCCATCAAAGCCATGGGGTTTGATCATATCCTGCTGGTGACTGGCGAAGCCCAGGGCACGGTGGGCACCGAATATTTCAAAACCGTACTGGACAAAGTCAGATTGCACTTTTCCCACATTACGCTGGAAGTACAACCTCTGGAACAGAGCGAATACGAAGAGTTGATGGCGCTGGGGCTGGACGCCGTGCTGGTTTACCAGGAGACTTACAATCGCCCGGCCTACGGGAAATACCACCTGCGAGGCAGCAAGATGGATTTCGACTATCGTCTGGAAACCGCTGACAGACTCGGCAGAGCAGGCATCGACAAAATTGGTGTGGGCGCCCTGATTGGTCTGGAAGACTGGCGTACAGACTCTGCCATGGTCGCCGCACACCTCGACTACCTGGAAAAGACCTACTGGAAAACCCGTTACTCCATCTCTTTTCCCAGACTGCGCCCCTGCGAAGGTGAATTCCAGCCCGTTTCCGTCATTTCAGACAGACAACTGGTACAGCTGATCTGTGCTTACCGCCTGTTTAAACCGGAAGCGGAACTGTCACTGTCCACTCGAGAGTCGGAATCGTTCAGAGACAATGTATTGCCTCTGGGTATTACCGCCATGAGCGCTTTCTCAAGCACTCAACCTGGCGGTTATGCCAATGGTGCCGTGGAATCTCTGGAACAGTTCGCCATCGACGACAACCGTCGTCCTGAAGTGGTTGCAGCTGCGATTAAATCAAAAGGTCTGGAACCGGTCTGGAAGGATTGGGACCGCAGTTATAGCCACTAACCCAAGTCATCTCATGATCTGATTGTCGGGCCTGGTCATTAAGACAGGCTCTGACAGCCTGATGATACATAGCTCTTCCGCCAAACCCTTCAATTTCATTTATCCAAGCCGAACCAAACACTAATGATTTGCTATGGAGAGCCCGGCTATGATTGAGCCTTACGAACAATTTAAAGAGTTTTTAAAGGACTTTGGTGAACATATTGGTCATGACCTGACCACAGAAGACAACACCTGCGCTCTGGTAGACGAGCACAATGAGATCGCAGTGATCATAGAGTTACCTGAGAACAGTGATCTGTTACTGCTGCACCGTATGCTGACAACCATGCCAACAGATCCTGAGCTACAGGCCGCCAGAGCAATGCAGCTGTTGTCTCTCAACGGAGCCCCAGACAAGCTCAAAGGTGCCTGGTTTTATACGGACCAGGATGGAATAGGTTTGCACCTTATGACCAGTCACCCTGTCGGCAGTCTGACCCATGAGACTTTCAATAACCTGGTGCTTGGCTTCATAGAGCTCGCCAACACATTAACCCGGGAACTGACAGAAGAAGAGCAGGAGCTTGCTTACGACTCATCACCTTCTGGAGGGATAGCACAATGAGAGGAGTCTTCTTTGGAGCAGGTTTATCTGCAAGTAGATACGCAGAAGCAAACAGTAGAAGTGAAGATACTCAAAAGCCCAAGCTCAAACCAATGACAAACTCACCTCCGGGTTATATTGGAAATTTTGCATCATTGACCAACCCCTGGCAGCATCACGTAGGAACTCTGACTCCGGATAAAGGTACTCCCAGAAATAACTGGCGAATGGGTGAAGCTATGGCTGTTGAGGCAAGGATTGCCGCTTACCCTTACGAAAAGTCCATAGACGGCTGGGGATTAAAAGACAAAAAGATCCTGAATGAACTTAAGTCCTGGGATACTGACCGCCGTCTCGCCCTGTATGCTGGCAAAGCAGCCGGATTATCCACCAAAGGATCCGAAGGCTGTGTGTTCGACAAGAAAACCGGGCTCACTGCCTATATTCTTCGTAACCCCAAAACCAGTCCTCCCGAAGTTCGCATTGTTTTTGGCAGCTGGGACGCCCTGAAAAAACCGGATGAGCTTTCTCATACTGGAAGGTTCAAAAAAGCATTCACTCTCATCCGCTGGGTACGAAATCTGAGAAACGCAAGGCGAAAAACTGTGCCTGAAAGTTACCAGCAAGCCAGCAAGCTCACTAAGCAGGTTCAGAACCTGATGAAGAAAAACAGTGCCTTTAAAGGCTGGACTCTGAAATTATCGGGCTACGAAAAAGGCGGGGCTCAGGCGGCTTACGCAGCGGTTTCACAAGATAAGGTTTTACCTGCCAGATGCTTTTCCAGTGAATACATGAGCAGCCATATTATCAACTCTCTGGACAAGGAAAAACGGCAGGCCGCCGATGTCATCCACTACCAACCTGTGGAAAACGAGTACGTATTGAATCTGGAAAAGCATGACAGGTTTTTCCAAAATAAAGTCATAGGAAAACCTGTTGCTATGTATGCCTTGAATTATGAAAAAACGAATTTCCTCTGAATTCAGGTTTAGGGAAAAAGTCGCTTAAAGCAGCTATAGTTCTCCGGATACACAAAAACAGGTACTATCAAAATTCATTGAGGTGTATCCAAACGTCAAACTTCCAGACCGTCGAGCACCTCTGACCGTTCTACGACAAGTACAAAGCCATGAGTTACGACGACCAGGATCTGTTCCTCCAGGAAATGGAGGGAGTAGCTCCCCTGAAAAGCAGCACCAAAGCGAACCTCAAGAAACATCAGACAGCGACTCCCGGTCAGGCCCTGAGAAGGAAGGCAGCCCAGGCTGAGCTGAATGACCCTAATTTTTTATCTCTGGATAACCCGAAAAGAGTCCAGCCTTACGATCACCTGGAATATAAACGCTCCGGTGTTCAGGAAGGTGTTTTCAAGAAAATGAGACTGGGCAAATACGACATTGAAGCCAGACTCGACCTGCATAATCACACAGCGGCTGAGGCTCGAAAAGCAGTTTTTGACTTCATCAACGACTGTCAGCAACACGAGCTTCGCTCACTCATTATCAATCATGGCCGGGGCCTGAACACTAATCCCCCGGCCATCATTAAAAGCTACGTCAACACCTGGCTGCGGGAAATGGACCAGGTACTCTGCTTTCATACCGCATTAAAGTTTCATGGCGGTTCTGCGGCGCTGTATGTGGTGCTAAGAAAGAGTGAAAGAAAAAAACTGGAAAACCGGGAGCGTCACTCCAAACGCACCGCCTGATTCTGACCCAACACATAAAACGGGGTTATGGAAAACCATAACCCCGTTAAAGGCTGATATGAATCAGACTCAAGCCAGAGAAGCTTTAGCCTTTTCAACCAGCTGACCGAAAACAGCCTTGTCGTGCACAGCCAGATCAGCCAGAACCTTACGGTCGATTTCGATCGCAGACTTTTTCAGACCCGCGATGAAACGACTGTAAGACAGACCGTTGGTGCGCGCACCGGCGTTGATACGGGCAATCCACAAAGCACGGAACTGACGTTTACGCTGACGACGATCGCGGTAAGCATACTGACCAGCTTTGGTTACAGCCTGTTTGGCTACGCGAAATACACGTGAACGTGCTCCGTAGTAACCTTTGGCGGCCTTGAGAACTTTCTTGTGACGCTTGCGCGCGATTACACCACGTTTTACACGTGCCATGAGCTATATCTCCGAAAAAAATGATCTATAAAGCGATTAGTCGCGCAGCATACGCTTAACGAGGCCCTGGTCAGCAGGTGTTACCATGGAGGTACCACGCAGCTGACGCTTACGCTTGGTGGTCATTTTGGTCAGGATGTGACTCTTGAAAGCACCCTTACGCTTGTAACCGCTGGCCGTTTTTTTGAAACGCTTGGCGGCACCACTGTTGGTTTTCATTTTTGGCATGAAAAAGCACTCCGCATTCGCGACCACCTACCCCTTCTCATCTTGGAAAGCGGCGCCCGTTTCAGGGCCATGAGGTGTCGGGATATTAAAAATAAAAGCGACTGTCGTTTAATCCGGGAGAAAATTTTCTGTGTAGAAAAGCCTCATCCAGGACATGAAAAACCGGCCACTGAGGCAGTGACCGGTTTTTCATACTCAAATCACTTCTTCTTTTTCGGGGCAATAACCATGATCAGTTGACGACCTTCCATCTTTGGACGCTGTTCAACGGTACCAATCTCTTCCAGATCTTTTTCAACCCGGTTCATCAGTTCCATGCCCAGCTGCTGGTGAGCCATCTCACGACCACGATAACGAAGAGAAACCTTCGCCTTGTTGCCCTCTGTCAGGAAACGTACCAGGTTGCGCAGTTTTACCTGGTAATCCCCTTCCTCTGTGCCCGGGCGAAACTTGACTTCTTTCACCTGGGTCTGAACCTGTTTCTTCTTGGCTGCGGCTTTCTGCTTCTTTTGCTCGTACTGATGCTTGCCGTAGTCAAGGATCTTACAGACTGGGGGTTCGCTGGTTGCATTAATTTCAACCAGATCCAGCCCTGCTTCCTGGGCCATGGACAAAGCGTCACGGGTATCGACCACCCCTACCTGAGAGCCATCGGCTCCTATTAGACGGACTTCTTTGGCACGGATATTCTCATTAATCGGCGCCTTCTGCGGGCGACGATCGCGGAAGCTGTTACGTCTGATGGGTGTATCTCCTGTAAAGGCAGCCTGTGCGAAAGGGCTCGTCGACGTTTAACATCAAGATCGACAAGCCCGTTACAGATTAATTACGCAGTACGGCCACGCTTGCTGATATCCGCTGCAAGGCGCTCCTTGAATGCCTCTACAGGCATGGTACCCAGGTCTTCACCTGTGCGGGTACGCACAGCAACGGTTCTGTTTTCCATTTCCTTATCGCCAATAACCAGCAAATAAGGCACCTTATTTAAGGTATGCTCGCGGATTTTAAAGCCGATCTTCTCGTTTCTCAAGTCCGCTTTTACCCTAACTCCCTTTTCCATCAACATTTTTTCCAGTTCTACCGCATAAGAAGCCTGTCTGTCAGTAATGTTGAGGATGGCAACCTGCTTGGGAGCCAACCATGGCGGCATGGCCCCTTCATAGTGTTCAATGAGTATGCCGATGAACCGCTCAAACGACCCCAGAATCGCTCTGTGGAGCATGACCGGTGTTTTGCGTTCACCGCTTTCATCGACATATTCAGCACCCAGACGGCCCGGCATCGAGAAATCCACCTGAATCGTACCACACTGCCACACCCGGCCAATGCAGTCTTTCAGGGAAAATTCGATTTTTGGTCCGTAGAAAGCACCTTCACCCGGTAGTTCTTCCCATGGCAGCGCCTGTGCATCCAGAGCATCGGCCAGGGCTTTTTCGGCTTTATCCCAGATTTCATCAGAACCCACGCGCTTTTCAGGACGCGTAGACAGTTTGTAAAGCATGTTTTCACGACTGAAGCCAAAATCCTCATACACCTCATGGAGGAAATCAATAAAAGCAGCCACTTCCGACTGAATCTGATCTTCTGTTGCGAAAATATGGGCATCGTCCTGAACAAAGCCACGGACACGCATGATTCCATGAAGCGCACCAGATGGCTCGTTACGATGGCAGGAACCAAATTCCGCCAGTCGCAGCGGCAGATCACGGTAGCTTTTCAGCCCCTGATTGAAGACCTGGACGTGACACGGGCAGTTCATGGGCTTAACAGCAATATCACGCTCTTCCGAATTGGTGGTGAACATGTCGTCCTGAAACTTGTCCCAGTGACCGGATTTTTCCCAGAGGGAGCGATCCACCAGCTGAGGCGTTCTGATCTCTTTGTAGCCATGCATAATCTGCTTTTTACGCATGTACTGTTCCAGTTCCTGATAGATGGCCCAGCCATTGGGGTGCCAAAACACCATGCCCGGTGCTTCTTCCTGCATATGGAACAGGTCCAGCTTCTTACCCAATTTACGGTGATCACGCTTCTCCGCTTCTTCCAGACGCTGCAGGTAAGCTTTCAGGGCTTTCTTGTCTTCCCAGGCCGTTCCATAGATACGGGTCAGCATTTCGTTGCTGGAATCACCACGCCAGTAAGCACCGGCCACACGCATCAGTTTGAAGGCTTTCAGCTTACCTGTTGAGGGAACATGTGGGCCACGGCAAAGATCCATCCACTCACCCTGACGGTAAACAGAAATCACTTCATTTTTCGGCAGGTCATTAATGATCTCGACCTTGTACTCTTCACCCATGGCTTTGAAAGCACTGATGGCTTCGTCACGGGTCATCACCACTCGCTCAATCCCCAGATCCTGCTTTGCCAGCTCAGCCATGCGCTTTTCAATCTTCTCCAGGTCTTCGAGGTTAAATGCCCGCTCATAGGAGAAGTCATAATAGAAGCCATTATCAATCACGGGACCAATAGTGACCTGGGCACCGGGGTACAGATCCTGAGTGGCCATTGCCAGCAGGTGAGCCGTTGAGTGACGGATCACCTCAACACCTTCTTCGTCACGGGAAGTGATAATAGCCAGCTCAGAGTCATCGGTGATTTTGGCACTGGCATCTACCAGCTCACCGTTAATACGACCCGCCAGAGTCGCCTTGGCCAGGCCCGGACCAATATCCTGGGCCACTTCCATGACAGAAACGGCGTCAGCAAATTCGCGCTTGCTGCCGTCGGGAAGCGTAATTACAGGCATGAGGAGATATTCCTTAATTTTTTGCCGCCAGGGCTTTTGCCGCCATTGGCATTATGTTCATCTTCAGTGGCAACCTGTACCGGAGGCTGCTTGCTCAGCGTTCTTGCCAGCCCATACCAGAGGCTGAGAACTTTTGTACCAGTGGCAACCCATACCAGGGGATGCTTGGATTTTCTCACCGATCGAAAGGAGAAAATCTTCGGACAGTCATTAGTATTTAGCAAAGAAAAGCCGAAAGATTATTATTTTGAGTTTTTCACAGCCTGTGTCAAGTCAGGAATAAAGATAACCTCAGCAGGGCTCTTGAGTTTTTAAAGGCAAGAATGGAGAAGTATCCTCCCAACGTGGGAGCTCTTTAACCGGAAAGAGCGAGAAGCTCAGTACTTTTGCGACAGCCTCCCGGGAGGGATAGCTCAGCACGCCCAGCCAGAAAGTAAAAACTCCGGAAGCTTCCAGTAAATCCGAACAAGTTGCATTTCATCTTACATTGTCTATACCTATCCGAGCCACGACAAGCCGGTCGAGCCGAATTCAGTTTATATCAATCAGCCTGTTGATGGAGAACCATCCAATGCAGTTATTAAAACCTGATCGTCTGCTTTTAATATCGACGCTGATTGTTTATATCCTGAGTCATTCGGCTTTGGCTAAAACTGACATAAATACGACGGCGTCAGTCAATCCTGAAAGTTCCACCTTTTCTTCAAATTTCAGTGAGCCTGCAATCGTTTCAGAATTTAATGTCAGCTCATCGAGTACGGTTTCCCTGGGTATCAGGCTGCCCCTGACATCATCAGACGATATCCTTTTCAGGGAAAACCAAGGTGGACTGACGGGCTTTATCTGCTCACTGATGAACCTGCCTAGTAACTCAACTTTCGTTTATGGCAACAGCTCTCACTTGAACAATATTAAAAATCATCTGGGATGTGACGCCCCCCCTCCAGAAGAGACCATAAAAAATAAACCCGATTACGACCGCTGGGTGAGCAGTGTTTCCATCTGGGTTCGCGAGGGCGTGGAGATGTTCATACTGCTTAGTGCCTCTATAAAAGTTAACCCTAGAGCCAGAAAGCAGATTTTGTACGCAGCGTATCTGACCAGTGCCATCACTATGAGTAGCCTTTACAGTACTGGCGTCGCACTCGCGGCATCCGGTAAGGAAATCCCCGAGAAATGGATTCAACTTATTGACGGGTTAACAAAATTAAAAGCCAGTCTCTGCATTGGTGGCTGGGCTCTTGGGATGGCTGGAGGAATTGCAGATAAAAAAGAGCTCGCCTTATCAGGGTTACTGATAAATGTTATCTCGAACACGTTTCGCGAAACCGGCAATGCCGTTCTCACTACTGTACCGCTGATCCTTGATAAAAAATACGAAGCCGGCCTATTGGGTTTAATCCCTTTGGGGATCATTGCTTCAAAACTCATAAAATTCAACCCGAAAACCAACACTGTCTTTTTGCAGAGGTTCTCATGGTTTGTAATGGCCAGTCTCGGGGCCGGACTGTTCTCGGGAGCCTGGCATAATTTTGAAAAAATTGCCGGTGAATCCGCTACTGTCTGGGATTTGGGCAAACAAACAACGGTGAGCGATGGCTATGAGATACTCAGCGATAAAAAACTGCCAATGTCGATTATTGCTCCCTTTGGATACAGACCCGATCCTACGGTTATCACCTTAACGTCCGGCCTGGGCTATTTTACATTGGTAACTCTTGCAGGCCTCTATCTTGTTATCCACAGAGTGCAACCCACAAGTATTGATCAGTTACTGCCTGATAGCGCCGAGACATTGGGGTTGTAATGCTTATACAAGCTTTCCTTTGGGCTGTTCGGCGATCCTGCAAACGAGTTGCGTTTCACCCCAGATTTACTATACCTACTCGAGCCAATACGAATGTGTTCATAACAGCTTATCTGAATTCAATCGATATCAATCAGCCGGTCAGCTCATGGAGACACATCCAATGCAACGGTCAAAAACCTGTCTTGTGCTCTTAATATCGACGATGATTGCTTATGTTTCTGTTCATTCAGCTCTGGCTAGTCCTGCTCTGAATACTTCAGAATTAGTTAAATCTGACTACTCCACAGTGGCTTCAGCAGTTAACGGAAGCACACCTGCTTCAAAATTCAATATCATACTACCGGATAGGGTTTCCATGAGCACCAGACTGCCGCAGACAGCATCAGACGATATCAGCTGCGGGGAGAACAGAGGAAAGCTGAAAGCCTTTGTCTGCTCAGAAATCAACAACCCGAATAACTCAACTGTGTTTTATAATAACAGCTCTGACTTTAACGCCATTAAAGATAAACTGGGATGTGAAAGCTCTACTGCAACTGTCGCCAAAAAAAGCAAACAAGGTACCGAGCCGCTTCTTACCAGCGTTGCTATCTGGATTATGGAAGGCGTGGAGATGTTCGTACTCCTTGAGGGCTCTATCAGAGTTAAACCAGAAGCCAAATATAAGATTTTGGGGACAGCGCTTGGCACCAGTCTCATTACCATGGGCGGTGTATTCACTTCGGGTGTCTTACTCTCGCAGTCAGGGATGGAAATCCCCGAGAAATGGGTTGAACTTATTGCTGGCTTAACATCATTAAAAGCCAGCATCTGCGCTGGTGGCTGGGCTCTCGGGCTCGCTGGAGGTGTCACAGGTAAAAAAGAACTTCTCTTGTCAGGGTTGCTGATCAATGTTGTCTCATATACTTTTCGCGAAGCCGGAGAAGGCGCTCTGGCCACCTTACCGCTGATCCTTGATAAAAAATACGAAGCCATTTCCTTGTCTTTTATTCCTATGGGAGTCATTGCTACAAAACTAATACCATTCAACCCGGAAACCGATAGCGCCTGTTTGAGAGCATTTTCATGGATTGTAATCGCCAGTCTGGGAGCTGGACTGTTCTCGAATGCCTGGCATGAATTTGAAAAAATTGCGGGTCAATCGAGCACTCTCTGGGACTTGGGAAAAAATTTAATCGTTGGCAATAGTTATGAAATACTCAGTCGTGAAAAACTGCCTATGTCAATTGTTGCTGCCTTTGGATACAGACCTGACCCTACAATTATTACAGTAACCACCGGTCTGGGCTTTTTTACGTTCGTATCTTTAGCAAGCCTCTACCACCTTCTCCACAAAGCCAAACCCAGAGGCAACAGACAGCTTGAAATAGAAATCATGCAGTTTTAATGCTCATCAAATGTTAAAAACCTGTTGTCAGAAAGCCATTTGGGCAATCGCTATGGCGATGTAAACCTTGTGCAGAATGTTGTACTCAGATATACACAGCAGCCAAACTCTGATTCCTATACACAGCCTGTATTGTGCCGCCTGGTTTTGTTCCGGTAAGTTTGGCTGTACTCTGCCCTTCTATATCCGATAGAAACAATCCACACTTGCTTAAACAGACAGGTTCCAGCGAAACTATAGGGCTTTTGGACAAGAACCCAGCCCGCTCCCGTTGAGCTGTTACGGAACCTTATGACCCAGCAACGCCCGGATACTCACGACTACCTCGCCCTGTTCCTGAATGATGTGCCACTGATGGATGTTCGGGCTCCTGTTGAATTCAACAAAGGTTCATTCCCACTGGCGACCAGCCTGCCAATCCTGGATGATTACCAGCGTGAAGTGATTGGTACTGAGTACAGGCAGCGGGGGCAAGATGCTGCCGTCGCCCTGGGTTATCAGCTAGCCACTGACGATGTGCGTGATGAAAGAGTGACCCACTGGCAGCAATTTGTACAAAAGCATCCAGAAGGCTACCTATTCTGTTTTCGTGGCGGTCAGCGCTCTCATATTACCCAATCCTGGCTGGCCGAGTCCGGATCCCCTTACCCTCTGATCAAAGGGGGCTACAAGGCACTGAGAAGGTTCCTGATCGATGAACTGGAAAAGTCTGTTGAAGACATTCCCTTTATGATTCTCAGTGGCAAAACCGGTACCGGCAAAACTCGTCTGATTTATGACATTGAAGACAGCATTGATCTGGAGGATTTGGCCAACCATCGGGGGTCGAGCTTCGGTCGTCGTTATGGTGGCCAGCCCACTCAGATTGACTTTGAAAATCGTCTTTCTATCGCCATGCTCAAGCACCGCCACTTTAAACCAGGGCGCGCTCTGCTTCTGGAAGACGAAAGCAAGCTGATCGGGCGCTGTAGCCTGTCCCAGGTGTTCAGCAACAAGATGCAAAAGTCCTCCATTATTCTGCTGGAAGCTTCTATAGAAGAGCGTGTAGAGATAGGTCTTCAGGAGTATGTCAGCAATAACCTGGCCGAATACCAGAACGTTTACGGCAAAGAAGAGGGCTTTGCCCGCTTCAGCGAGGGGCTGACTGACAGCCTTTGCCGGATTCGCAGAAGATTGGGTGGAGCCCGTTATCAGGAGCTGGGAGAGCTTCTCTCTTCAGCCCTTCAGCAACATGAAGTTCATGGTGTCATTGATGGTTATCGGCCACTGATTGAGCAATTATTGGTTGGCTACTATGACCCCATGTACGAGTATCAGCTGGAGCAGAAACAGGAAAGAATTCTCTTCAGAGGTAACCGGGACGAGATCAGAAACAACTATCCTGAGCTGGTATTAAATTGAGAAACAGTTCGGTTCCGGTAAAAAAGAGCCATACTCGAAACCAGGATGGCAATGACTGCCCACTCCTGATTGTTGGGTATGCGCCCTTCCAGCATGAAGACAAAAAGCACTCCAAATAAAACCTCAAGGGTTGTGCAGGGATAAAATCCTGAATCACTGTTGTGCGACACTGCTTTGCGTCTGCATATCCGGGCCAAACCGGTGGCTAATATCCCTGCTACCAACCCCCCTCCTCCGAAGTAAGCCCAGTCAATATTGACAACACCTCCCGAAAACAGGGTGAATTCAGGGTGGTCCAGCCAGGTCAGTGGATAAATCATGGGCAATGCCAATACAGAGCCCAGTCCGGTTAACAGATAACGATCGGAAGGATCAATATCGGGGCGCTCAGTAGCCATTAATAACTGTATGCGGGTACCTGTGAGCCAGCAGATACTCGCCAACAGTAAACAGAACAATCCATAGACCATACTCTGCTCATGTGAGTCCGGATTAACCTGATCAAACTTCTGGGAAATCAACAGAAAAAAGGCTCCAATCAACAGCAGTAGAGGCATAGTGAGCTGGCTGGCAGCCTTTCTTTCCAAAAAGCATTTCTGAAAAATCATGGGTAAGGCGGCTATCAGAATACAGGCAAAAACGCCGCCGAGGCTCCGGATACTGATGACAAGAAACAGGTAATAAAGAAGATTCGTCAGCAGGGCCACCCAAATCCATGGCACGATACCATCTTGCCGGACTCTTTTAATAATCTCGCGACGAAAAAGGACAATGATAGATACCCATAGACCAAATACTGCAAAGCGTCCTGCTACCAGCTCAATAGCAGAATATTTCGACATCAATCCAGGAAGAATGATCAGACTCCCCAACAAGGCTCCTGACAACAGCGAATAGACAACGCCTCTGGCAATCAACTCGGGACTTCTCCACAGAGAAACTTCAGGTTCTCTGAGCATTGTCTACAAAACCGTGATTTTCCAGCCTCCTGGCAGGATTTACCACCCTGAGCTGACCAGCGAGACAGCAAAACGGATAAAATCGGCAAAGCCATCCTGATAAATCAGATTTCAAAAAAGACTGACTGCAGGTAGTATCAGTGAAACACATTCAATCCAACCCCGGGGGAAGTATCCGTGTCCACAGATTTCGATACTTTTATCGACCGAAGTCATACCTCAAGCCTTAAGTGGGATCGCTACAAAGATAGAGATATCTTGCCTTTCTGGGTGGCGGATATGGACTTCAAATCCGCCCCTGAAATCATTGAAGCTGTGCAACAACGTGTTGACCACGGTGTTTTTGGCTATACCCTGGCCGATGAGGGTCTGGAAGATCGAATTGTCGAGCGAATGCAAAACCTCTACGGCTGGCAGATTGAAAAAGACTGGATTGTCTGGCTGCCGGGACTGGTGACCGCACTCAATATTGCGGTGAGAAGCGTCGCTGGTCCCGGAGAGACCGTTGCAGTGCCTCTGCCGGTTTACTACCCCTTTCTGATGGCACCCAGGTTGGGAGGACGCCAGATGATCGGACTGGACTGGGTGATCAGGGACAATCAGTGGCAGCTGGATTTGGAAGCCTTTGAACACAGGATCACCGACGACACCCGGCTGTTGATGCTATGTAATCCTCAGAACCCCAATGGCCGGGTACTTACCCGGGAAGAACTGGAGACTATCGAGGCGCTCTGCAAAAAGTACAGCATTGTCGTCTGTTCTGACGAAGTGCATTGCGACCTGATTCTTGATCGTAATGCCGAACACATCCCCTATGCCAGTCTGAGTGAATTCACCCGGGACACATCTATCACCCTGATGTCGCCTTCCAAGACATTTAATCTGGCCGGCTTTGGCTGTGCCTTTGCCGTAATACCAGATGGCACATTGCGCATGGAATTTCAAAGAGTGCGCAAGGGTATCGTCCCTGATCCGGATAACATGCTGATAGGCTTCACGGCTGCCAGAGCCGCCTACGAACATGGCGAACCCTGGCGCCAGAGTCTGCTCGACTATCTTCGGGGTAACCACGATTTACTGATGTCCGAAATCAATGACATTAAGGGCTTAAGTATGCTGCCACTGCAGTCTACCTACCTGGCCTGGATTAATGTCAGCGAACTGGGCCTGGATGATCCACACCGCTTCTTTGAAGATGCCGGTGTGGGATTCTCCCCCGGTGCCCAGTTTGGAGACCGTGACTACCTGAGACTGAACTTTGGCTGCAGTCGATCTACTCTGGAGGAAGGCGTTCGCAGGATCAGGGCCGCAATAGCTGAGTTCAAACCCTGAATGGATTATATAGGTCTGTCATTGAATAACTGACAGACCTTTCAACTCTTTCCAGAGCAATCCATTGATAACCTGTCATCCAACAACACTTTGAAAACGTATGATCTGTGGCAGCGCGAAAGGCATTAGTCAACTGGCTGAAATTGACATATCGGTCAACCTTGATACTACTGCCTTTAAGCTCTAGACCATATAGGATATTTTAATAGTCTCTGGTCAAACCGTAACGCATTGTTAAATTGCTTTGGAGGTTAGCTCGTGCCAAATGTGACGTCTACTGAAAACACCTCGCCACTCCAGATCCCCACAAGAACGCTGATACTCGATTCAGGCACTCCGGAAGCAAAGCGCCAGGAACTGATTCAGTATTTCTGCGAAACCTA
This sequence comes from Endozoicomonas sp. ALC020, assembly GCF_049275935.1. Taxonomy (NCBI): domain Bacteria; kingdom Pseudomonadati; phylum Pseudomonadota; class Gammaproteobacteria; order Oceanospirillales; family Endozoicomonadaceae; genus Endozoicomonas; species Endozoicomonas sp. ALC020. The sequence goes on along the minus strand of NZ_CP184830.1, from coordinate 4,440,030 downwards.
CGATATCTACGATCGTCTTTTTGAAACACTCACCAGTGATGAGGCCTATTATCGTAAGGCTATTTCCCAGAGACACCCCCTGATTTTCTACTACGGCCATACCGCAGCATTTTTTATCAACAAACTGATTGCTGCCCGCCTGATTAATGAACGAGTAGATACCGATATTGAGGCAATGGTAGCCATCGGCGTTGATGAAATGTCCTGGGATGATCTGGACGAAAACAACTACGACTGGCCAACGGTTCCAGCCATGAAGGAATACCGTCAAAAAGTCAGGGCACTCATCGTTGAATTTATAGAAACCATGCCTTTGGAAATACCCATCACCTGGGAAAGTCCAGCCTGGCTGATCATGATGGGCATAGAGCATGAGCGCATCCACCTGGAGACCTCATCGGTTCTCATTCGTCAGCTACCCCTGGCTTACGTCACGCCTCACCCGGACTGGCAACCCTGCAAAACTTCCGGGGCAGCGCCGGAAAATCAGTTGATTGAACATGCCGGTGGCCACCAGATTCTCGGCAAGCCATATGATCATGCTCTTTATGGCTGGGACAACGAATACGGTCACTATGAAGAAACTATCCCTGCCTTCAAGGCCAGCCAGTACCTGGTCAGCAACCAGGAGTTTCTTGAGTTTGTCCGGGATGGGGGCTACAACGCCGAAAAATATTGGACCGACGAGGGCTGGGCGTGGGCTACCTTTGCCGAAGCCATTCACCCTGAGTTTTGGGTTCCCGGTGATGAAAATTACCGATACCGGACCATGCTGGAAGAGATAGACATGCCCTGGAACTGGCCCGTGGATGTCAACTGCCATGAGGCTCAGGCTTTCTGCCGGTGGAAGTCAGAAATGACAGGGCTGCAGATACAACTGCCGTCCGAAGCTGAATGGTATTGTTTGCGAGACAGCATTGATACAGACCAACCTTATTGGAAACAGGCTCCTGGCAACATCAACCTCGAATACTGGGCCTCTTCCTGTCCGGTTAACCAGTTCAGGACGGGGGACTTTTATGATGTCATTGGCAATGTCTGGCAATGGACAACGACTCCCATTGATGCCTTTGAAGGCTTCAAGGTTCATCCCTACTACGATGACTTTTCAACCCCCACATTTGACGGCCGGCATAACCTGATCAAAGGTGGCTGCTGGATCTCGACAGGTAACTATGCGATCCGGGATTCCCGATATGCTTTCAGGCGACATTTTTTCCAGCATGCCGGTTTTCGCTATGTTGAATCCACTGCTGAGCTTAATGCCAACCTGAACCCCTACGAAACCGATGTGCTGGTGGCTCAGTATCTGGAATTTCATTATGGTGAAAGCTACTTTGGTGTTGAAAATTTCCCCCGGGCCTGTGCCGAAGTCTGCCATGAGCTGTTGACAGACCTCAACTGCACCCGGGCACTGGATCTGGGCTGCTCGGTAGGGAGAAGCAGTTTTGAGCTGGCCCGCTGGTTCAAACATGTTGATGGAATCGACTTCTCAGCTCGTTTTATCTCTGCGGCCTCCAGGCTTCAGCAGAATGGAAAAATTCGATACTTTGTGCCCTTTGAGGGAGAACTGGGTGAATACCGTGAAGCCAAACTGACTGACTTTGCCGATAACATTGATGTCAGTCGTGTTCTGTTTACCCAGGGAGACGCCTGTAATCTCAAAACCAAATACAATAACTATGACCTTGTCTTTGCCGGGAATCTGATTGATCGACTCAACGATCCCCATAAATTCCTTTCTTCTGTTCATGAGCGAATCCGTCCGGAGGGACTGCTGGTGCTGACTTCGCCCTATACCTGGCTGGAAGAATACACGTCAAAGGATAAATGGCTGGGAGGAATACGTGAGAATGGTGAGGCCCTGACAACCTATGACGGGCTGAAAAGAGTTCTGGGCCAACATTTTGAGGAGATTAAACCACCCAGAGATATTCCTTTTGTCATCCGGGAAACCGCCAGAAAACACCAGCATACCCTTGCCCAGGCAACCTTCTGGAGAAAAAAGACTTCCTGAAAACAACAGGAGTCTGATAGTCTCTGTCAGGCTCCTGATCTTTCTAAAGAAATCCTGATCAGGCCCAGCACAGTTGCTTTGAAACAATGACCCGTCATGAGGCTAAGACCTGTTAAGAGCCTCATTTTTCCATTATATTGCCCGGTCAAAACAGCGATTACGGGTTAAATGTGAGCAAAAACAGTTTCCAGTTTCAACAAATTGGAGTGATTCACTCCTGCTACCGGCAAAAATTTGGAATCCCCCGCCAACCGGGCATTGTCACAGCGGCAGAGTCAGAGCTGGAACTGTTACCACCCTTCAACCAGGAGAACCTGGTACGTGGTCTGGAAGGTTTCTCTCACCTCTGGGTTCATTTTGTTTTTCACGAAACCATGAATCAAGGCTGGCGCCCTACCATTCGCCCTCCCCGACTTGGCGGCAAACAGCGCATGGGCGTTTTTGCCACTCGTTCGACCCATCGTCCTAACCCTATTGGCCTGTCTGTGGTAAAACTGAAAAGCATCCAATCGGGGAACGGCAAGTTGATACTGAGACTGGCAGAAGCTGATCTGCTGGATGGCACACCGGTTATTGATATCAAACCCTACCTGCCCTACGCCGATGCTCTGCCAGAAGCTAAAGGTGGCTTTGCACCTTTACCCGCCATCATGGCAGCAGTGGAATTCAGCGAAGAGGCCATGATTAAATGCCTGGCTTATGAACGCCGGACCGGACGCTCTCTGGTGGAACTGATTCAACAGGTATTGGGGCAGGATCCACGCCCGGCCTACCTCAGAGATACCACCGGGCGAAGGCATGGCTTCGCACTCTGGGACGTTAATGTGGTCTGGGAGTCCAGGGGAGACCACTTTCTGGTCACCGATCTGGAATTATATCCATAAGGACATATTCAGGAGCTGAAGAATGATTATTCCTTATCAGGAATTAAACACAGAAACACTGCACAACCTGATTGCTGAATTTGTCAGCCGGGAAGGGACCGACAACGGTTTTGAGCAGGATCAGGAAAGTCGTATTCAGCAGGTACTTGGGTTATTGAAATCAGGTGAAGTCTCTATTGTTTTTGATCCCCAAACCGAGAGCGTCAATATCATACCTGCCAAAGAAGCTCAAAATTATGAGTTTATGGTCAACCACACCTGAAAGCTCAGGCTTTTTTTCAACACATCAATTACCCCGTCAGGGTGGCGGGGCATGAAACCACAAACTAAAGTTGATTCTGATCCTTTAATAGCCAGAACAATAAGGAGAGCTTTGTCTCTCCTACCACTCCAGTTCTGCAGTATGTCAATTGCAATGCAGGAAGACCAAAGCCCATTATAGATGCTAACGCCCTGCTGGTGTGTCTGATCCAGGCCTGCTTGATATGGTATGAAAGAAAGAACCAGGTATGAGTGATGGCCTGATCCAGAAGAATCAGGACTGCAATTGCGGCTCTCTGATAGGTTAATGCTTGCATCTCATTATTGATAACCTGAGCACCTGTATCCGGATCGGAACCGGCTATAAATGAAATGTTGACTACCAGATTTGTATAAGGCGAGGCTGTTAATAAATTGGGTGAAATGGATGACGCGGATGAAGCAGGCTCTAGCGTAGTACAATTACAAGCAACATCAAAGCCTGTCTCAGACCATTCGCTCACTGGAGCAAAGCCTGTATGATAACCGTTTCCCAATTCAGCCACGCAGCTATGCTTATCGTTATGATCCGTTGCTATCAGACCCCATGCCTGTTCTCTGTCTTTTAATCCAAACGCTCCCTGAATTATTTTGATACCTGAACAGTAACTTCTACCGTCAGTAGGTACGAATATAACGGTTTTAGTGTTTTTCATGGTCAACTGCACTTTCCCTGTTTTCTCAAAACACTCAACATTCAGTACAGCGTTTTGAAAATCTTTCCGTCCTTTTACGCCTCTCAGAAGATCAAATTCAGAATTCATAAATCGATAGACGAAGTTTACTTCTGATGCTCTCCCACCAGCAAAGCTTCTACACCCGAGTTTCACCGGTTTAATCCGCATCTGATTATCTGCCGGATCCAGCACCACTTTGACGTTGTTCGCAACAAAGATACCTGCACCCATCAGATTCAGAACGCCTGCCAGTAGATGATTCTGTTTGGTTGGAGTTAATTCGGAAGACCCAGCCAGAGCCACTGTTGATGAATTATTCAAGACTTGGGGATTCCTGGAATCAATTTCAATATTAGCCAGATAATAGACAGAATCACTGTGAGTCGCCGATATCACGAAGTGATCCTGTAAGACTCCCTGAGTAACAAACACAGGCAGAATATCCGCTCTATTTCCCACAAAAGCCGAGTTATCCGGCAAGTGAAAAGTTGATCCCCCTTCGTGGCTGATTCTGGCATCCTCTGTCAATGGCAATTCATAGACGACTGGCTGTTTCTTTTCATGTAATTGCTCTGCATCAAAGATAAAGAGGGTTGGATGGAGCGTTTCAAAAACCTCATGACTCAATCTTTCTGATGTAGCAGATATTTTTCGTATCATGACCGTTTCAGGAATTAGAGAAAGACGATTGTTCTTTTCCCTGATAAGTGCCTTGAAAGCGGCTAAATGATGACTGCACACGTTTCTGTCGACACGACTGGTCAACTCAGAACAACTCGAAACCTCTGTATATGTGGAGCTGACCGTTGAACTAACGGCAGGAAAAGCACAACTGGGGAAGGCATAAATTGATAACAGTAAAGCAACTACTATATCTAACCTGAAAATTATCATAACAGTAATCTGTCGATTTTTTAAAAGTCAAGATAGAAGCGTCCTTAACGTAACAATCCTTCCTAGGGCCGTTATTCATCCTAGACCAGATATTTAATAAATAAAGGCAAAGTCTTCTCTAGCAAAAAGAATATCCATTGTCGTATTTTTTTAACCGAATGAGAAATTACAGCAACGCAGGAGCAGTTGCCACGAACGCCTGAAAAACAGGTCAGAAAATGTGATTTCGTACGGTGGGGTACTTAGAGTGAATCAAAATCATCATGTAACAGAGAGTGCCTTATCGGCGATACACTGTACCCTCTCAATCCACTGACACATTTCGGAACCAACTGGAGTGCTGGGAGACCCAAACCCAATGTAGCCGCCAACACCTGACTGGTGTGCCTTATCCAGGCTTGCCTGATACGGTCTGAAAGCCGGAACCAGATTTGAGCAATGAACTGGCTCCCGCCGAACAGGCAACATATACCTATGATCTCTAATCCGGTTAATTTTGATCTGCTGATTTTATTCCCGACCAGAGCATCTGCATCAGCCGTTGTGTAAGGTATCTGAGTTGCAAAGGGAGAAGCAGTGCATGCAACATTAAAACCTGCCTTAGACCATACACCCACTGGAGCAAAACCCGCTCGATAACTCTTCTCATATTGAGCCCAACAGCTCTCTTTTTCGGCATGTTCAACCGGTATCCAACCCCATGCCTGATCACTGTCTTTTAATCCGAACGCCCCCTGAACCATTTTGATATCAGAACAGTCACTGCCAAAGACGCCGCCCATATAGTGATCGGGATCCGATGGATTAGCAGGGTCAATGGATAGATCGTTACGAAACTGATCAACGACACTGTTACAGGTAGAATTAAAAAAGCTCAGAATATTTTCCTTAGGCAACAAGCTAATGGAGAACAACACACTACTGCCCTGGGGCATCCCACGTCCTGCAGCATCAGTTTCAGTGGATACAGACAAGACAGTTGTAGTGTTTTTCATAGTCAACCGCACTTGCCCTGTTTCCTTATAACATTCAAGATTCAATGCAGCGTTATGAACATTATTTAACCCTGGCTGAAGTTCAATGTCAGAGTCTGTAAATCGATAGATGAAATACTCTTCTGCTCCTCTCCCGTCAGCATAATCAGTACACCCCAGGTCTACTGTATTAACCCTCATCCCATTATCCGCATGATCAAGTACCACCTTGATATTGTCTGCAACAAAAATACCTGCCCCCCTCAAATCCAGAATACCCGGAGGCGCATGATACTGCGTGGTCGGGGTTGAACCGGGGGATACTGTGGCAGCTGTTGCTAATGAACCACCCTGCTCTTGAGGATTTCTGGAATTGATTTTGATATTCGCCAGATAATAGACGGAATCATTATAGGTTGCCGACATCACGTGATGATTCTGCATGCCTCCCGCAATCACAAATTCAGGCAGAATATCCTCTCTGTTCCCCACAAAAGCCGAATTAACAGGCAATTGAAAACTCCTGGTCATCCTGGGATTGCCACTGTCAGGCTCTGTCAGTGGTAATTCATAGACGGCGTGTTCACCCTTTCCTGATGATCGCTCTGCATCAAAGATGAACAAGGTTGGATGGGTGTCCCTAAAAACCTCATGACTCAATCTTTCTGTTGTAGCGGATATTTTTCTTATCCAGACCGTCTCAGAAATTGGAGCTGCGGTTGAGGAAGGTGTTGCCGAAGATACCTGATTATTCTTTTTCCTGATAAAAGCCTTGAAAGCGGGTAAATGTTGACTGCACACCTTTCTGTCGAAACTACTGGTTAATTTTGAACAACTTAAAAACTTTGTATATTCGGAACCGACCGTTGGCCCAACAGTAGTGATAGCATGACAAGAGAAGCCACAAATTGCTGACAATAGCGCAACAGCTAACCCGATTCCGGAAATATTCATAACCGCACTCTGTCTGATTTTTAAACGTTAAAACAGAAGTATCCTTTCCTTAACCATACTTTTTAAGGGCGTTATTTATCCTAGACCGGATATTTCATAAATACAGGAAAAGTCCTGTCCCATAGTAAATAACCCGGACCACCGAATTGTGGAGGGTTCAGAAAAACCTTCCGGAGGCGGATCATATGGGCTCCTAGCAGCCTGTCGGACTTAAGCGTCCGTAGCGAGGATTGCAAGAAATTGAGGATAAAAATCTCTGTTTCTGAGGAGAATAGCGAGCTATTTGACGAAGAAACAGGGATTTTTAGACCAATTTATTGCAACCGCAGTAGGACAGTCTTAAGTCCGACAGGCTGCTAGCGTGGTTCAAATATATCTTGATATCCCAATGGCTCCTTATCCCCCAATACGGCGTGCCCTGACCTTCCTCTCAATCCACTGATACATCCCGGTAGCCACTGAAATGCCGGAAAACCCAAACCAAACGTAATAGCTAATGCCTGACTGGTATGCCTTATCCAGGCTTGCCTGATCCGTTTTGAAAGATGGAACCAGGACTGAGTAACGATCTGGTCAGCAAGAAACACGCCAGCTCCAACGCATACTTTCTCCCCCGTGGTTAATTTTTCTAATGCCTTTAATCCTGCGGCATCAGTCTTATTCATAACCAGAGCGCCTGTATCAACAACATCAGAAGTCAGTGCGGGTGAAACCTGAGTCGTATAGGAAGAAGTTGTGAATGAACTGACTGAAGTGTTTGAAATGGATGAAGTAGATGTTGGCATACTGCAATGACAGGCAACATGAACATCTGCCGAAGACCATTCGCTCACCGAAGCAAATCCTGCCTGATATCTTTTCTTACCCCAGCAGCTACGCTTACCGACGTGCTCAACAGCCGGCACAAAACCCCATGCTTGCGCTCTGCCTTTTAATCCAAATGCTCCATCTATCATTTTGAAGTCAAAACAGAAATTATTATTAAAGACGCGCCCCATATAGTGATCAGGATCCGATGGATTATCCCGATCAATGGATAAATCATTGCGAAACTGATCAACGACGCTGTTACAGGTAGAATCGACGAAGTTCAGAACGTTTTTCCTGAAATATAAGGCTATATAGAACAACTCACTACTGCTTTTTGGTGAATCGGTTGCTGTCCTGCCAGTGGGTACAGATATGAATGTTGTGGTGTCTTTCAAGGTCAACGCCACTTGCCCTGTTTTCTGAAGACATCTGACACTCAATGCAGCGTTTTGACGGCGTGTTGGTCCTTGCTCTCCTTGTGACAGATAAAACTCAGAGCGCATAAATCGGTAGATGAAATTTTCCTCGGTTCCAACCCCGTCAGCATAATTGGTACAGCCCAGCTCTACCAGCCCGATCTTCATATCACTATCCGCTGGGTCCATTACCAATTTAATGTTGTCAGCAACAAAAATACCCGCACCTCTGAGATCCATAATACCGAACGGAGTGTGATTCTGTGTGGTCGGGGTTGTAAACGACTGCCCTGTTGCTAAACCCCTCCCCATATCTAAAGGATTTCTGGAATCAATTTCGATATTCGCCAGATAGTAAACAGCATTATTACGGGTTGCCGAGATCATGAAATGATGATGTTTGCCTCTCCCAATCACAAATTCCGGCAGAATATCTGCATTGTTTCCCACGAAGGCCGAATTATCCGGTAATTGAAAAGTATTAATTGTTCTATGACCGCGACTGATGGTCTTAAGTGGTAATTCATAGACGGCTGGTTGCTCCTCTCCTGACGATTGCTCTGCATCAAAGATAAACAGGGTTGGAACGTTCGTTTTAAAAACCTCTTGACCCAATGGTTCTGCTGTAGCGGATATTTTTCTTATCTCGACCGTTTCAGCAATGGGCGCAGACACTGAGGGGGTACCTGGAGAAGTGCCCGGCGTAAATGTTGTCGGAGGTACCTGATTGTTCTTTTGCCTGATGAGATCCTTAAAAGCATCTAAATGGTGTATGCAAAAGCTCCTATCGGTATCACTGGCTAATTTAGAACAACTTGAAAATTTTGTACATATGGAACTTTCCGTTGAGCAAGCTGTGGGAGAAGCATGACAGGAGAAGGTATGGATTGCTAACAATAGAACAGCCCCTTGCCCGGATCTGGAAATATTCATAACTGCACTCTGTCTAATTTTTAATAGCTGAAACAGAAGCATCCATACTGTTACAATCCTTATTAAGAACGTTATATATCCTAGACCGGATATTTTATAAATAAAGGTATCGCCCTCTGGTATTTTTTCGACAAACTACATCTGTTGAGCGGGATCTTTCAATAGGCCGATCTCTATATCTGTTTTTTTCAATCCACTTTTACATTTCGGTAGCAACTGGATGGCCGGAATACCCAAACCTAAAGTAGCAGCTAGTACCTGACTGGTATGCCTTATCCAGGCTTGCTTGATACGGTTTGAAAGATAGAACCAGCTATGAGTAATGACCTGATCCAAAGTAACTGCGGCAATACCAATGCCTGCTTTCTCCAATTCGGTCAATCCTCTAGTGCCGTTACTGTCAATAGCCAGAGCACCTTTACCCGGAATCTGTGTGGGTGAAGTGTATGCTACCTGCGTTGTGTAAGGATAGGTTGGGAATGAACTGAATGAAATTGATGTTGGCATGGTGCAATTGCAGGCAACATCAAAGCCTGCCTTCGACCATGCACTCACAGGAGCAAATCCCAATTGATAACGCTTATCCAATGCAGTCGAACAGCTGTGCATATCGGTGTGATCAACAACTATCAAGCCCCATGCTTCCTCTATGTCTTTTATTCCAAAAGCTCCTTGCATTATTTTGATATCAGAACAGTAATTGACGCCCCGGACACCACCCATGTAATGATCTGGATGAAATTTGTTTGTTAAGTCGACCGATAAATCATTGCCATGCTGATCAACGACGCTGTTACAGGTAGATTTATCCAGGCGTAGTACATCTTCTCTAGGCGCTAAATTCATAGAGAACACGACACCATTGCTATGTGTCGGACGGGGTAACAAAGTTTTAGTGGGTACAAATATGACTGTTGTAGTGTCTTTCATGGTCAACTCCACATACCCTGTTTTCTCATCGCAATCGACACTCAATGCAGCATTTTGAAAATGTGTTACATCTTTCAGGCTTTTCTGGAGATCAAATTTGGTCTCCGTAAATCGATAGATAAAACGCTCTTCTGTTCCTTTCCTGTCAGCAGAATTTGTACACCCCAGTTTTACCAGATCAATATCATCCTGATTATCCGCCGGATCAAGTACTACCTTGATGTTATCCGCAAAAAAGATACCTGCGCCCTTCAGGTTCAGAACGCCTGCGGGTATGTGAGCCTTTGAAGTGGGAGTTGTAACCGCCGGGTATCCTGTAGGAGCTGTCGTTGATCTAACAGCCTTTTTCCGAGGATTCCTGGAATCAATTTCAATATTCGCCAAATAATAGACAGAATCATTATTGGGTGCCGACATCACGTAATGACTCTGTATACCGCCCTCAATAACAAATTGAGGCCGAACAGTCGCGCCGTTCCCAACAAAAGCCGAGTTATTCGGTAACTGAAAACTGTTGACACTTCCGGAACTGCCACTGACGCCACCTTTCAACGGTAATTCATAGATGGCCGGTTGCCCCTTTCCGGGGACTTGCTCTGCATCAAAGATAAACAAGGTTGGATCATCAGTTCTAAAAATCTCATGACCCAGTCTTTTTGTCGTAGCGGATATTTTTCTAATATTGAACGTTTCATCTATTAAGTAGGTACTTGGAGCAGTGCTCAGGGAGCTATTTGGAGAAATACTTGAGTAAGCAACCGGGAAAGACGTTGTTGGAGATACCTGACTGTTTTTTTCTCTGATGAGTTTCTTAAAAGCAGATAAATGAGCACTGCACACGCCTCTATCAACACCGGTTAACTGAGAACAGCTTGAAAAATCTTTGAACAGGGTACTGTCCGTTGGCCCATCAATGGCGAAAGCATGACAGGGAAAAGCATACGTTGTCGAGAGTAGAGCAACCACCAGGACGGGTCTGGAAATATTCATAACTGTACTCTGTCTGATTTTTTAAAAGCCAAAACTGCAGCATGTTTACTGTGATAATTCTCTTTAAGTTCGTCATAAATCCTAGCAGCCTGTCGGACTTAAGCGTCCGTAGCGAGGATTGCAAGAAATTGAGGATAAAAATCTCTGTTTCTAAGGAGAATAGCGAGCTATTTGACGAAGAAACAGAGATTTTTAGACCAATTTATTGCAACCGCAGTAGGACAGTCTTAAGTCCGACAGGCTGCTAGACCGGATATTTCATAAATAAAGGGTGACACTCCCGCTTTGTCGAGGATGTCGCAAAACTCTGGTTCCCATGCTTTCAGGCCCTGTGGGTCCCAGCGTGGGAACCCATACCTATCTCACGGTGTAGAGTCTGCTTTTCAGTGGAGGTATGCATTCCCACGCAGAAGTCTCCATCAGCAGTAACCGGGTACCCCTCGGTTGCACAAACACGCAAGCAGAAGGCTCTGCACCTGTGCGGCTCGGCCTGCGCGGCTCGGCCTTCACGCCTTATATCACCGCCCTGAAAGGGCGATGGTTTACGGCGATTTACGCTAATCCAGATTACCGACTTACAGGGGGCTAGCAACAAACTATGGCTGCTTCTCTTCTGTCAATAGAGTGTGCACTGCACTCCTACCTCTCAACCGACTGATGCATTTTGGCATCAACTGGATTACCGGCAGCCCCACCCCCAATGTAGCGGCTAACGCCTGACTGGTATGTCTAATCCAGTCTTGCCTGATCTGGTGTGAAAGGTAGAACCAGCCCTGAGTAATGACTTGGTCCACAAAAACAGCGGCAAGTCCTATGCCTGCTATTTGCCCCGGGGTTAATCCTGCCGCACTGGCATCATTCTTTTCCAGAGCATCGGCACCAACAATAGCGTAGGGCACCCGGGTTATAGAAGTAGATGTTGGCATTGTGCAATTAGCTGTAACTTCAACACCTGCTTTAGACCATTCGCTCAATGAAGCATACCTTGGTCGATAAGTTTTTTTCACTGCAGGATTACAGCCATAATTACTGTTGTAATCAGTTAATATCCAACCCCATGCCAGTTCTCTGTCTTTTAATCCAAAGGCTCCCTGAATCATATTAATCTCTGTACAGAAACTGGTATAGATGTCACCCATATACAGATCGCGATACGATGGATCAGCTGAGCTAATGGATAGATCATTGTCAAACTGATCAACGACACTGTTACAGGAAGAACCGACAAAGCGCATAATGTTGTCTCTTGGCCATAAGTAAATAGAGAACAACTTACCACTGCCTGGTGCATAAGAGGATATTGGATCTCCAGGGGGTACAAATATAACGGTTGTAGTGTTTCTCATGGTCAACCGCACTTGCCCTGTTTGTTGATAACAGGAAACACTTATTGCAGCGTGTAAACCATATTTTGTTTTTTTTAAGCCTTGCAGTAGATCAAATTCAGAGTCCGTAAATCGATAGACGAAAGTCTCTTCTGTTCCTCTCCCGTCAGCAAAATTTGTACATCCCAGCTTTACTGGTTGGAGAGTCTTACGATAATCTGCCGGATCCAGTACCACCTTGATGTTGTCTGCAACAAAAATACCCGCACCTTTCAGTTCAAGAACGCCAAAAGGTTTATGAATCTCTTTACCGGTGGAATCTAAGGCAGCCGTCACTGAAGAACTGCCCCTGTCCAGAGGATTTCTGGAATCAATTTCGATATTCGCCAGATAGTAGACAGCATCATTATTGGGTGCCGACATCACATAATGATTCTGTATACCTCCCTCGATTACGAACTCTGGCCGAATATCTTTACTGTTCCCGACAAAAGCTGAGTTATCAGGCAACTGAAAACTCTTTACTCCCCTGAGACCGTCGCCACTAACGGGCACAGTCAATGGCAATTCATAAACGGCGGGGTGCTCCTGTCCGGGTGATTGCGCATCAAAGATAAACAATGTTGGAATGCTGGTTTCAAAAACCTCTTTATCCAGCCTTGTTGTAGCCGATATTTTTATTATCTTGACCGTTTCGGGAATTGGAGAAGCACTGGGTGAAGCCGTTGAGTATGACGTTGCTGGAGATATCTGATCGTTTTTTTCCCTGATCAGAGCCTCAAAAGCCGACAAATGATAGTCACACACCTTCTTATCCACATCGCTGGCTAAATCAGAGCAACTTGAAACTTTCGTTTCTGTGGGACTGCCTGTTGGCGCATCTGTGGAACTGCCTGCTGGCGCATCTGTGGCGTAGACATGACAGGGTAAGGCATAAATTATTGACAATAAAGTGATGACCAAACTGTATCTGGAAATATTCATAACTGTACTCTGTCTGATATTTTAAAGTCACAACAGATGAATCCTTACCACGATAATCCTATTTAGTGTCTTCATAAATAAAGGCAATGTCTTCAACAGTAGGAAATGAGCCTTATGCTTTTGGAATGTTTATATCAGGAAGCCGGTAACACTGCTTTAAAAATTCATATTACCGACTTGCAAAGAGCTTTGTGCCAAACCACGATCGAGCTTAATGTGTCAACAGAGTATAGAATCTCTTTCCACTCAATCCACTGCCACATTTTGGGTAGCGGCTGGACTGCTGACTGCCGGGTACCTGGCTTCTGACCTGAGGTTAATCCTGCTGTGCCAATATTATTCATAGCCATAAGTACCCAACCAGTTGGTTTCGCATATTCTGGACGGAGGCTTTTTCCATCCTTCTGCGTTCCAACTCTGGTTGCGTAGCTGTGGCTACGCGCCCGTCGTTGCGCCTTGAAGGATGAAAAAATCCACTCACCAGAATATGCGAAACCAACTGGCCAGGTACTTAGCGTCTGACATCAGAAATATCGCAGGATACCGGAGTTTTATCCTGAATGGCTTTGGAAGTAGGCAAATCAGAATGACAGGCAACATCAAAGCCTGCCGAAGACCATGTACTCACTGAAGCAAATCCCAGTTGATAACGCTTAGCAAACACATTCGAACATCTGTGGGAAGCGGCTGGATCAACGTCTATCAAGCCCCATGCCTCGTCTCTGCCTTTCAATCCAAATGCTCCCCGGAATGCCAAACGTGAACACCCTGCACGAGATGGTTATTCAGGACGAACAAGATTAGGTTTTTGTACTATGGGTGGGGCTTAATATTTACCCTGAGATCTGTGATTAAAATCAATGTGTAAACGTTGCCAATGGAGAGGTTTTTTTTATTAACTTCTGAAAAGTTTTTACAGCACTGAACGGAACAATTTTTTTGATGGATAAGTATAAATACAGAGACTAGACTTCTTCTCGATTGCTTCAAGGGGTCCTGAGCATGATCACGCTGAAACACTATTTATTAGCCCGATTAGTCGTACCTTTACTCCTGTTGATGGCTTTGTTTGCAGAAGCCCGGACGACTCAATCTCCAAACGTCAACTCTTCTCCAGCCACAACCTCTTCTTCTACAGCACCCTATTCTCCTCTGCCGACAGTATTGTGTGACTCTCTTACGGGACTAACGACGGGGGTTATTCAGCGGCTGAACCAGTACAGCAAACTTTTTAGTGGACGACAGTGTATTGTTCTCACTGCTGATCCGACAGGGGAGACAGAAGATCTGAGTGAGACGATCAAACGGATTCCTGAAGACACTGTTATACTGCTCTCTTCCGAGACTCTGTCTACTGCGCCATCTACTTCTACATCCTCTCTCCCTCCGGTGGATAAAACCCAGGTTGAGTATCTTATTGATAAAGCAATAGTTTTGAAGAACGGTCAGGACATCATTGGTGCAGCAGACGATGGTTTTGAAATAGTTATCAGAGTTGATGCAGGTTTTAGAGATCTATCTATGGTCTTTATTGATGACATGCACGATTTCGATAAAACCAGAGACAGTCACATAAGGCATGTTACTTTCCAGCCCGTTGGACCTGATAACAATGTGGGGGCTTTTTCTATTATTTATGCTGGTTGTTATAACCGGAAACTGATTGTAGAAAATAACCTGTTCCATGTGTCTGTCAGACGGGCCGGACTTTACTTCTCTTGCGCAGGACCCCTTGATGCATCGGTGAACCAGAGTTCGGGCCTGCGGTTTGCCACTAACATCATGATAGGTAAATCCATACTCTACGACGGGAGGGATATTGTTCCCAAAGGGATAGATATTTATTATGCCGGTACGCAGCAGTTACAGAAGATCGCTGTTATTGGAAATACATTCAAGGGCGAGATGGCACACGCGGGTGACTTTTACCTACCGGCAGGGAGCAGTATGGATATTTTCAGAAACATTGTTGATATCAACAACAATACTCTAGGCAAGAAACCTCTTCCAACAGGATTAGCTCGTTTTAGAGATGGTTTCCTTCTCAGAGGTAGTTATGATACTAAAGTCAACTTGGTACCTCCTCTTTTTAATCTGGCAGGCAATCGGATACGCTCAAAAAATACAGCTATAGGTATCGAAGGACACATTAAACTGGCACTGGCCTGTAACCATCTCAAGGCGGTCAATCCGTGGCGACAATATCCACCTTCATGGTGGTGGCGACCACAACAATACGGCTTGAAAGCCGTTGATCCACTACCATTGGCAGGAGAGTGTGAAGGCACTGCGGATTCAACCGGTGCCATAGTAACGCCCACTTCAGCGAAAGTCTGCCAGGTTTTCAATACCTGGAGGTCTATCAATGGTTCCATGATCAATCCTTTGAGTGGACTGGACAGCCTTGATGGTCAGCTATTCAGTCTTGATGGTCAGTTATTTTTGATTTATGAGTCTGCCCCTCGGTGACTGTTGTTTCCTACAACACGAGCTCAGAGGCCGACGAGGTCGGCACGGTGTCCACTTAAACACCTTCAACCATTTTCCCCTGGCAGACGGTCGTTAAACTTCTGGAAAATGGTATTCCGCTTTCCAAACTCACAGGAGGTCACGCCATGGAATACCTATACGAATGAGATAAAGCATACGATCAGGCTTGTTATTTATACGGGCTTGTTTGAGAATTGGCTGAAGTTTCAACCAGTGCTTGTCACAGAGCATGAGGCGGGGCATAAAAGATTCGTATCAGGGCTTGTGGGAACTGCAATGATACGGGTCTGTGAACCTTTCTCAAGCCTGCGAACAAAACCTCAAAAGCCCCCGGGGCCACCAAAGCCCGAATTCGATTGAAAAGTATAAGAAACAGCTTGCAAAAACAGAGAGCTGATTTTTCCAGGGAAGCGTGTTATGCACCTTAACGTAGAAGAAATGTCTGATACACAAGCCTATCACTTATTGACCCAAACTGTGATTCCCCGGCCTGTGGCCTGGGTGCTCACTGCCAATGAAGAGGGCGATTTTAATCTGGCACCGTTTTCATTTTTTACCGCAATCAGCAGTAACCCACCGCTGATTATGTTTTCTGTCGGAAGTAAGCCCTCTGGCGAAATAAAAGACACACGTCGCAATATTTTGCGTAGCAGATCGTTTGTTGTTCATATTGCACCTTCCTCATTAGCAGAAGAAATGACTGAGACAGCTCGAACGCTGGACTATGGCCAATCTGAATTAGAGCGTATTCATCTGACAACCAACAATGATTGGCAACAATCACTGCCTCGCTTATCTGAATGTGATATCGCTTTGTACTGCCAACTCTATGAGTATCAGGAAATCGGCAAGAACAAACAGGGACTTGTATTCGGCGAAATCAAACAAGCGTATCTGTCGGATAAAGTCGCATCTAAAGGCGAACGGCTGGTCATTGATGCAACTCAGGTAGATCCCATTTCTCGACTGGGTGGTAATGATTACGCTGCGCTGGGTAAGATCATTACCATTCAGCGACCCGTTTAACTGACGCTATTTTTCGGGATGAAAGTCATTCAGAGGCCTTTGATGATCTCTTGAAGAAAGCGAAAATGACGATAACGTCCCGAACTGCGATCAGTCGCTGAATCCTTGGAGGCTTCTTGCTCAAAGACGGCAACGTCGAAGCTGGGCACCGTAGTTTGAGGCTCGGCTGTGCACTTTTTTAGAGGTATTCAACAGCCAGGTTTTTTTCTTGTGACTACCCCGTTTGTAGCCGCCCCAACCCTCATGGTAATTCAGGTACAGCAGATCGGTATGCCACAGAGAGACACCATTGATGGTACGCGTTTTATGGGTATACCAGCCAATAAAATCAATGGCATCCTCAAAGTCATCCCGCGCCTTGAACCAGCCACCATTCTCTTTCAGATACATCTCCCAGGTGCCGTCCAGGGCCTGGGCATAGCCGTAGGCCGATGAACTTCTGGGCAGTGGTATGAACAGGAAACGGGGTCTGGGGGGCCTTACATCATGACGATAAGCGGACTCCTGATACATAATAGCCATCATGACCTGGATGGGAGTCCCCCATTTTTCATTGGCTTTTTTAGCATGGCGATACCAGCTACGCTTTTCTTTAAAAATACTACAGAGGTTATGAGGGTTGGCAGGTGGTGTTGTACTGGTGGCACAGCCGGTCAGAAAAAGAAATCCGGCTATGGTTACGATCAGTGCCAACCTTCGTTTCACTTATCAAACTCCCCATTCCTTCAGCAAATGAGCAAACTCATCTTCTGTGACGACACGAACGCCGAGATTTTGAGCTTTAGTCAGCTTGGATCCTGCCTTTTCTCCGGCCAGTAACGCCGTGGTTTTTGCTGAAACAGAGCCGGTGACTTTGGCTCCCAGCTTCTGTAATACAGCCTTGCCTTCATCACGGGTCATAGTGAGCAGGGTACCTGTCAGCACCCAAACCTCACCTGCCAGTGGTTGAACCACGTCGGCTTCCGGTTCGGCTTCTTCTTCCCAGTGCACCCCAACCTTCAGCAGTTCATCAATCACTTCAAGATTATGTTCCTGCTTAAAAAACTTTTCAATATGAGCGGCAACGACCGGGCCAACGTCATCCACTTCCTGTAACTGCTCAAGGGTCGCTGACCTGATCGCCTCAAGATCACGATAATGAGCCACCAGACTCCGGGCAGTCGCTTCACCTACCTCACGAATGCCGAGGCTGTAGATAAATCTGGCCAGTGTCGTTTTCTGACTAACCTTCAGAGCATTGATCAGGTTAGTGGCTGATTTCTTACCCATGCGCTCCAGGGATGCAACAGGCTCTACTCCGAGCTTGTGGAGATCAGCGACAGTATTCACAAGACCTTTGTCGACAAACTGCTCCACCAGCTTATCACCCAGGCCATCGATATCCATGGCTTTTCTGGAAGCAAAGTGCTTGATAGCTTCCTTACGCTGGGCGGAACAATAAAGACCTCCGGTGCATCGGGCTGCTGCTTCGTCTTCATCTCTTTCAACGTCTGAATGACAAACCGGGCAGTGTTCAGGCAACTCAATATCTCTGGCATCATCCGGTCTTCGGTCGGGAATGACCCGAACCACCTTCGGAATCACATCCCCGGCACGGTGAATCACAACGGTATCACCGATTTTCAGCCCCAGACGTGCTACCTCGGCCATATTATGAAGGGTTGCATTGCTGACGGTGACCCCACCCACAAACACCGGCTCGAGTCTGGCAACCGGGGTAATGGCACCGGTTCTTCCCACCTGGAACTCGACCTCTTTCAGAATGGTCATTTCTTCCTGGGCGGGAAACTTGCGAGCAATGGCCCAGCGGGGAGCACGGGCGACAAACCCCAGTTGTTCCTGCTGGGCCAGACTGTTGACCTTGTAAACGATACCATCAATTTCGTAGGGCAAGGCTTCGCGCTTGTCTTCCATTCTGGAGAAATATTCAGCGCAGGCAGCAGCCCCTTTCACTACGCGCAGTTCAGGGTTTACCCGCAGGCCCCAGGTTCTAAAACACTCAAGAATATCGGCATGTCTGTCTGGTAACTCACCCCCTTCAACAATGCCGGCACCATAACAATAAATCTCCAGGGGTCTTTTCGCCGTTATTTTTGAGTCAAGCTGCCTCAGACTGCCCGCTGCTGCATTACGTGGATTGACAAACACTTTTTCATCCCTGGCTTTAGCTCTCTGATTGAGTCTTTCAAAACCTTCCCTGGGCATAAAGATTTCACCACGGACTTCCAGACGATCAGGCCAACCATCGCCCAGCAACTTCAGAGGAATAGAAACGATGGTGCGCACATTCAGAGTGATATCTTCACCGGTCCTGCCATCCCCCCGGGTAGCACCTCGCACCAGTGAACCCCTCTCGTACAGAAGGCTGACCGCAATGCCGTCCAGCTTGGGTTCGCAGGCATATTCCACCACTGAACCAGTGCCCAGACGCTCCCGTACCCTGCGGTCAAAGTCATCGAGATCATCCTGGTTAAAAGCGTTATCCAGTGACAACATGGGCAGTTCATGACGAATCTGTCCAAACGCCGACAGAGGTGCGGCGCCCACACGCTGGGTGGGTGATTCAGGTGTGACCAGCTCCGGAAAGTCCGCTTCGATGGACTTCAGCTGTTGCATCAGGCGATCATAACTGGCGTCGGCAATGACGGGATCGTCGATTACATAATAACGATAGTTATGATCATCAATCTGTTCTCGCAGCTTCTGAGCTTGTTGTTCGGCTTCCTTGAGAGAGAGCTTAGTCTGGGTCATGATTCTGTTACTTAAGCGGCCTGAAGTGATTGTAAACAGCCTTGAGCTATTAAACTGACAATTCCCGGGAGGTACGAAGCCGTCTCTGGTTCCCTCGCCGACGTCGAAGGAGCCTGATCGCGAGGAAACGAGATGTTGGAGTTTTGCGACCCTCAGTCCGGGAGAGGATTTGGATTGATGAAGGCTAGAAAGAAATCAGTCAACCATCTTCTGGGTTAACTGTTTTCTTTCGAAATCACGAATGCGTTGACGATAGTGCTCCAGCGTCTGTTGAGTCAGTACACTGAAGTGCTCGTCTTTTAGCTCTCCACCCAGATCCAGTGCTAACTGACGAACCGTTTCTTCCATCAGCATAAACGATTTGAGTGGCTCACGGGGCCCCGGCAATCCCATAAAGATACTGACTGCCGGTGTATCAGTCGATTCCAGTTTGCCGATGTCAAAAGTGCCCGGCTCTACCCCGTTTGCCATGCTGAACAGAATCTGCCCGGTTCCATCTTTGTTGGCATAACGATGAAAGATCGACATATCACCATAGCGCATGCCCGAAGCCAGCAGGCTTTGGAGCAACCTTGCTCCGTTAAACTTTTCGCCTCCTTTAGCCAGCAGATTGATGACCAGAACTTCACTGGCAGCAGGACGATCCGCCAGTTTTTCCTGATTGACAGGACGGTGACTTTTTTCCGCTCTTGCAGGTTTGGTCGTTGTAACAGGTGGGACAGCCACCTGGAGTTCTTCAACAAACCCGGGCGTCAAAGTAAAGCTTTCCTGCACAGGTGTGCGCTCTTCAACTCCGGGGGCTGGTTTTTCAATCTCTGGAGTGGGCTCTTCAACTCCAGCTCCGGGCCCTGCAGAAAGCACTTCCGAGACATCATCCACCTGGGTCAGGACGGGTAAGGGTTCCGACGCTTTCTGAACCTCTGGCGCTTCGACAGGCTGCGCCTGCACCGATGTCACTGGCCTGGCAGGCGCTACTATTTCTGATTCAAGACTGGATATTTCCGGCTCGATTCGCTCCCTTACAGGCAAATGGGATGATTCTTCCGAACGTACCCAGCCCTTGACTGTTTCCAGCTTCTGGGGGCTTCCCTCAGACTTTCTGGCTCCACCATTGGGCAATTCACTACCAAATTCGTCTTCGTTACCTTTTACATCTTCAAGACCGAAAGACAGTTCTGACGCTCTTTTTCTAGCCAGACGCATACGGCGGTATCCATCAGCCAGAACGCCAATAATGACGACGATTCCGATTACTACCAACCAATCTCGTAAACTCATGTCCATGCCGCCTGCTTACCCAATGGATTGTTGCTGCCTGAAAATCAACAACCCGAAAACGCAAAAAAATCTGAAAATTGTAAATCAGTAAAATGTGCTACTATATTACAGCAAAAAATCTTGTAATCAGACCGTTGTCTATGACTATTGTCCAAGACTGCTGCTGAAACACGTCCTTGATCGTTACTTTCACATCGCTGTTCGGAAAGTGCCAGAATCAGGACAAACGAATCGCTCTGACCTGAAGCCCTATTCTGGCGAGTATTTGTTGTCCCTTCAAGCGCAGACCACGGATATCATTAACAATCTTCTTCAGGCACCTGGCCAAATGGGCAGGCACCTGAATAGTGATAACTTTTTCCAGCCGCCAGTGCAACTCTGTAAACAGTTCACCATTCACAAGAGGGTTGCACAGCAACAAATTTCCGAATCTTAACAACGAATAACAAACCAATATATTAGAAAACAGCCTGTAAAGACTGTTCCCGAGACTCAGAGTTCTGCCATGGCTGCGGCCTCTTCCACATCCACAGATACGGGCCTGGAGACACCGGGTTCCTGCATCGTTACACCCACGAGTTGATTCGCTGCCTGCATGGCGATCTTGTTGTGAGTGATATAGATGAACTGAACCTTGTCACTCATTTCCGAAACCATTTTGGCGTAACGGCCCACATTGGCATCATCCAATGGCGCATCCACCTCATCAAGCATACAGAAGGGTGAGGGGTTCAACTGGAAGATGGCAAAAACCAGGGCAATCGCCGTCAGCGCTTTTTCACCACCAGACAGCAAATGAATGGTACTGTTCTTCTTACCCGGTGGTTGCGCCATAATCGCCACCCCGGTATCCAGCAAATCTTCACCGGTCAACTGCAGATATGCCCGGCCACCGCCAAAGACTCTGGGGAACAGCTCCTGCAAACCGGAATTGACCTTATCAAAGGTCACTTTAAAACGCTGGCGGGTCTCCCGGTCGATTTTGCGGATAGCATTTTCCAATGTTTCCAGTGCGGACTCCAGATCCTGGTTCTGTGCATCCAGATAGGTTTTGCGTTCCGACTGGGTTTCGTATTCTTCGATCGCTGCCAGGTTGATCGCTCCCAGCCTTTCAATCCGCGCCTGCAGTCTTTCCAGCTCCTGCTCCCAGGTTTTCTCGGTGGCTTCTTCCGGCATGTTGGCCAGAACGGTATCCAGATCAAACTGGTCTTCCCGCAATTGATCCGACAAGGTCGTACGCCGGACCTGCATGCCTTGCCAGTCCATTCTTAATTTCTCAAGTCTTGAACGGGCCGTCTGGGCTTTTTGCTCAGCTGACTGTCGGCTCCTTTCCATTTGTTGCAGTCGTTGTTCAACGTCTTCCAGTTCGCTGCGAGCCTTCTGCATGGCTTCCTCTTCTTCCAGCCTTCTGGCCAGAAGAATCTCCAGCTGTTCCTGCAACTCTCCTTCAGGAGAATGGGACTCTGACAGTGACGCCTGAAGCAACTCCCGGCGCTCCCGCAGCTTTGTGGATTGCTGGCTGAGTCGCTCGATAGCTGCCCGCAGGGATTCCGCCTGACTGTTGATGGTTTGCTGCCTCAAGGCCAGCTGATGCAGACGATCCTTATCCTGACGGGAAGTCTGCCGCAACTGTTCCAGCTTCTCCCGGCCCTTCTCTCTTTTTTCCAGCAAATCCTCTTTCAGACCACTGTCCATTTCCATTCGATCCAGAGCGTCCTGAAGTCGCAAACGAGACTCTCCGATACTTTCCTGTTCAGCCTGACTGAGCTCCTGACATTCAGCAATCTCGTGCTGAAGTCGGGTACGTCTTTCTGAAAACTGCTCGAGCCTGACTTTTCGGGCACCGAGATCCGCTCTGACCTCACCCTGGGTTCGGTTAAGCTCAGTGATCTGGTGTTGAGTCTGCTGTCGGCGGGTTTCCAGCTGCTCGGCCAGAGTTCTGGCATCAGCCAGACGTTCTTCTACCTGCAGGCTAAGCGCTTCCAAAGATCCCATCCGGCTGCCAAGCTCTTCAAGCTCCTGCTGACGGGCCAGAACACCGGAGTGATTGTCTGTTTCACGACAAACTCTAAGCCAGTTTCTGGACAGCCAGATACCCTCTCTCGTGACGATGGATTCGTGAGCCTGCAGGGAAGCTCGAGCAGATAGAGCCGCTTCCAGTGAATCAGTGACATAAATGCCTGCCAATAACCCTTTGGCCTCACTGCCTGACTGTACTTTGCTGGCCAGGCTATCCAGTCCCCCTTTGCCACTCTCAGTGACCTGATGGGCAGAAGCATCCAGCAAAACCGCTGTGCCCTGTTCCAGAGAATTCAAAAACCCTGCAACAGGGTCCAGATCATCCACACAGAGTGCCTGCAGGCTTTCTCCAAGAACGGTTTCAACGGCCAGTTCCCAGCCTGACTCCACCTGCAGTTTTTCGGCCAGCCTGGGTGCCGATGCCAGTCCATGCTGCTGCAACCAGACCATGACCCCGGTGTCCTGCCCCATAGCCGCCTGCTGCAGAGCTTCCAGAGAAGCATGACGCCCTCTGATCATACTCAGCTCATTGCGATGGCTGTCACGATCTTCCTGTAACTGATCAAATTGAAGGCGGTTTTCCTCTATGTCTGAGGTAACCTCTTCCAGTTTCAGTTCGTGATTTTCGCGAGTCAGCTCCAACTCGGTCAGCTTTTCGGAGAGCAATTCCATCTCTTCAATGTCTTCACCACCGCCAAGACTGCTGCTCTCTTCACGCAGACGCTGTTCACGCTCCTGCAAACGCTCCAGTACGGTTTCAGCATGTTGAATCCTGGACTGTTCTACTTCAGCCGCCTTCTGAGGCTCATGGGAGCGTTGATTAAACTGATCCCATTCCTGTTGCACACGATGCACTTCCGCTTCCACCTGGGCAAGGGAGTCACCGGACTGGTACTCCTGCTCCTGAAGCATCTCCAGCTCAGGCTCAATCTGCAATTTTTCTGCTTCCAGAATTTCCAGCTGAGACTGATCTTCAGCCATCTGTTCACGGGCTTCCTGCCAGCTTTGTTCAAGCTGTTGCAGGTCGTGGCTCAGTTCTTTGGCGCGCTCTTCTTTGTGGCGAAGCGTCTGCTCAATCCGGGTGATTTCATTGCCCGTGCCATAATACCTGGCCTGGGTTTCATGGAAATGATCACTCAGCTCCATTTGCTGGGCGCGGTCTTTTTCCATCCCGGCGTCGGAAGAGCGCTGTTCACTGACGGCAGCTTCCAGCTGGACTTCCAGCTCGGAAATCACATGTTCCTGATTCCTGACCTTTTCATCGATGCCGTGCCAGCGCAGGGCCTGAAGCTGGGCTTTTTTCAGTCGTTCATCGGCCTTGTATTCTTTGTACTTTTCTGCCGCTTCGGCCTGTCTCTGCAAATGCCCGAGACGACGCCCCAGCTCCTCACGCAGGTCAGTCAGTCTTTCAAGGTTTTCATTGGTTCGGCGAATGCGGTTTTCTGTCTCACGGCGGCGCTCCTTGTACTTGGAGATACCGGCAGCTTCCTCAATAAAGACTCTGAGCTCTTCCGGCTTGGACTCAATCAGCGTGGAAACGATACCCTGACTGATGATGGAGTAACTGCGCGGACCCAGGCCGGTTCCCAGAAAGATATCCATAACATCTTTCCGGCGACACTTGTTGCCATTGAGGAAGTAAAAGTTCTTGGCTTCCGAGGTGAGCATCCTGCGAACTGAAATCTCGCTGTAGGCAGCAAATTCGCCAGTGACCCGACCTTCGTTGTTATCAAAGATCAACTCTACCGTCGCCTTTGCTGAAGGCTTGCGACTATTGGAGCCCTTGAAGATAACGTCGGTCATGGATTCACCACGAAGGTGCTTGGCAGAAGATTCCCCCATAACCCAGCGCACGGCGTCAATAATATTGGACTTGCCGCAGCCGTTGGGACCAACGACACCGCACATATTGGAGGGAAAATGAACCGTTGTGGGATCCACGAAGGATTTGAAACCGGCCAGTTTGATCGATTTAAGACGCATCTTTTCCTTAGTTCGTAGCTATCAGGACCACAGCTGCCTGGTTATCAGTAGGTAACAATTCTCTACGAGTGTACACAGATTATGCCCATCAGGAAAAGTCGTTGTAACCGAAAGCTTTGATCATTAGCCTTCAGGCAAGTTCAGCAAGAAATAAAGAAAAAAAAGACACCCAAAAAAAAAGAAAAAGAAGAAGAAAAAGAAGAAGAAAAAGAAAACCAAAAGAAAAAAAAAAAAACACCCAAACACACCCACAACAAGAAAAAAAGAAAAAAGAAAAAAAAAGACACCCATGAAAAAGAAAACCAAAAGAAAACCAAAAGAAAAAAAGACACCCAAACACACCCACAACAAGAAAAAAAGAAAAAGAAAAAAAAGACACCCATAAATTTGCTTTACCATACACATAGTCTACTTTTGACCTACAACTGATTTTTTTGCCCAGACAGGTGAGTTCATGGCCCAAGCTCGCAATACCCTGATTGATCCCAGCTCAACTCCTTACTACCACTGCATGGCAAGATGTGTTCGTCAGGCTTACCTCTGTGGAGAGAACCATCTGACTGGCAAGAATTACGAGCATCGCCGCCAATGGGTGGTGGATAAACTTCGGGAACTGGTTTCAGTCTTTGCTATCGAAGTCTGCGCTTACGCTGTCATGTCAAATCATTATCACGTGGTTTTGCACATCAATCAGTCATCTGCCAGAGGCTGGTCACGGAATGAAGTGCTTCATCGTTGGACGACCTTGTTTGCAGGTCCACTACTTGTACAAAGGCATTTGGCTGCTGACAAACTGGGCAGCGCTGAGCTGACCCGTGTCGATGAATATGTTGAAGAATACCGGCGTCGTTTAACGGATATCAGCTGGTTTATGCGCTGCCTGAATGAACATCTTGCTCGTGAGGCCAATAAAGAAGACCAGTGTAAAGGACGCTTCTGGGAAGGACGCTTTAAAAGCCAGGCATTGCTGGACGAAGCAGCGTTACTGACCTGCATGACCTACGTTGACTTGAATCCGATTCGGTCTGGAAAGCTAGAAACACCGGAAGAGTCAGAGTACACGTCGATTCAGGAACGGGTGGAGCAGGTTACACATTCCGAGACTAAAAATCAGCCGCTGACCCTGAAACCTTTTTGTTTGCAGGGTCAGAATACGGACGTTGCCCTTCCCTACCTTCTTCACGACTATCTGGAACTGGTTGACTGGAGTGGCCGCATTGTCAGGACAGATAAGAAAGGTTCCATCCCGTCGTGTACCCCTCCTATTCTTCAAAGGTTGGACATTGATCCGGATGAGTGGCTGAAAACCATGCAATGGAATAATCGTTTTTATCGGGCAGTTGGCCGTCTGGAGGCGATGAAGGCTTACGCACTTGAAGCCGGACAGAAGTGGCTTCAAGGCTTAAACGTCTGTAGCCGTTTGTACCTGACAGGTTAGCGTAGAAGTCAGTTAAGAAATTAAACACTTTCTCTTTATCCCTCCTCGACTTTAAGTTGGAATAAGTTTGTGTTGTCTGAATCATGGCCTGAGCAGCCTCTGTTCGTGGGATGCTTCTGTATGGCTCGCTGATAGACTATTCGAAGATAGGTTTTTAGATCCTTTTTTAGGAATACAGTTTTTAGATGTCTTAATTATTTAATGGGTGTCTTTAAATCGATCAAACTGGCCGGTTTCAAATATTTTTTATTTTATGGGTGTCATGTGCCTCCTTTTGGGTGTCATGTACCTTATTATTTAATGGGTGTCTTATTTTTTTGGGTGTCATGTGCCTTTTGTTTATGGGTGTCATGTGCCTTTGCCTTTTGGGCGTCGTCCGTCGGACTTGTCTCGGAACACTCAATAATGCCCAGAATACTTCCTAAACAAGATGCGCCATGACAATCACCATAATTCTGGCTATTTATCAGCATATTATTCATTTCCTGCCTGACGTAGTCCGTCACACTTGCCCTTGCATCCAGGATAATGCGTAGCAAACCATTCGCATCAGTCCAACGCCTGGTTTTCAGGCTCTCTAACAGCATGTTGCTCAGTACCTGCTGGTCGTCGTCCAGCAGACTTGTCTCAGTGTCCTGAATAACGCCCAGAAAACGACCTACACTATCCCAATCCCAACGCTTCCGGGCCTCTATCAGCATGTTACCCAATACCTGCTGGAGGCCGTTCGTGAGACTTACCCTGGCATCCCGAATAATGCCTACTAAACGATCTACTTCATCCCAGTCCCTATTAATCAGGGCCTCTGTCAGCTCATAACTCAGTTCTTCGGGGGCTTCTTGCATCCCCGTTGCCCCAGTGCCCTGATCACTGAGTTGTTGTGTTCCCTGAGGCAGCAGGGTATCAACCGGCCTTTCCTGATTTGTTGTTGTCTCTGCTCTTTGAGTAGTCGCGTCGGAGACACTGGCAGAAGCCGTTTGTGAGGAATGAGTATCCGTCGGCTCGTTACAGGAATCGGGTAAGTCCACCTGTGCTTCTTCGAGTTCCCGCCGGGCGTCGTCCTTCGGACTTGTCTCGGAACACTCAATAATGCCCAGAATACTTTTTAAACGAGATGCTCCATGACAATCACCATAATTCTGGCTCTTTATAAGCATGTTACTCATTTCCTGCCTGACGTAGTCCGTCACACTTGCCCTGGCATCACGGATAATGCGTAGCAAACCATTCGCATCAGTCCAACGCCTGGTTTTCAGGCTCTCTAACAGCATGTTGCTCAGTACCTGCTGGTCGTCGTCCAACAGACTTGTCTCAGTGTCCTGAATAATGCCCAGTAAACAACTTACACTACCCCAATCCCAACGTTTCCGGGCCCCTATCAGCATGTTACCCAGTACCTGCCGGGGTTCGTTCGTGAGACTTACCTTGGCATCCCGAATAATGCTTACTAAACGATCTACTTCATCCCAATCCCCATTAATCAGAGCCTCTGTCAGCTCATAACTCAGTTCTTCGGGGGCTTCTTGCATCCCTCTTGCCCCAGTGCCCTGATCACCGGGTTCAGGACCCAATATTTCTGTTAACTCAGGCAAGTTTTTTCTACATAGCGGGCAGGTTGACCTTGCCTCAAGTGGAGTATGTTGAAACAACTTCTGCATACAATCTCTGTGAATTTTATTGTTACAACATGGAATGAGTGTCACGCCTCTGCCAAACACGCGCTGACATATACAGCACCTGCCGTTCGCTTCAGCAGGCTGTCTGTTTTGAGAATGATTAACTGAGTTACCTGGCTTTAAGTTATCCATCATTAATACTTCCCTGCAAAATTGTTTAAACCTGGTATTTTGACCACCAGTCTTCAGGAAAGTTCCATTTCGGTCTGCCCGTGGAAGAGCATCAAACTCCCTCTCATTTAAGATCTGGAGAACAACCACG
This sequence comes from Endozoicomonas sp. ALC020, assembly GCF_049275935.1. NCBI lineage: Bacteria > Pseudomonadati > Pseudomonadota > Gammaproteobacteria > Oceanospirillales > Endozoicomonadaceae > Endozoicomonas > Endozoicomonas sp. ALC020. The sequence continues at coordinate 4,412,019 of NZ_CP184830.1, read as the reverse complement.
ATGAGGAAACTACCGCTCGTATCCACAACAATAATGCTTGCAGCCTGTTAGCAGGCTGTGTCACTGAGCGATGGTTCGGGACTGCATATCAACAATGACTGCTGGACCGCCAAATCTTGTTCTTCTTTACTATTTGCTCTGGCGAGTGAAAAGAGAATAAAACCTTTTTGATTTTCTGAGCGACACCTTTCAATGACCCGCTTGCTGACCTTGGCTCCTCGCGGAATTGACCCCGAATATGCATGAGCGGTCCCTCACGATGCCTTGCGTCTTCGCACGGACATCCGGGATGCAAGGGCTGGCACCAAAGGCGGTGAAACAGGGTCCACACTGATGCCAAAGATTTTACTCATGACGTGATCACCCATCCCGTCGGTAGTGAGTATCTTAAGCAAAGGGCTCAGTATTGTGGGGGTAATAGCCTGGGCAAACCCTGTTTTTAGCTTCTGCCACTGCTGCTGCATTGGTGATATTTCGCTTTGCCCTGACAGTGCTGAAAATTCCCTGCAGGCAGCTTTTTTAGCATCGTTTTCGTCGGCGTATATACCGAGACACTTAAAGCCTTTATCGCCAACATCACCACCTTGATGTTCGATAAATGTCAGCAATTGATCAAGCAAATGGCGCAAGCCCTGTTTATCATGACACGACAGGTTTTTGGCCGATTTCTCACCGATTTTGAAGATGATTCTGGAAAAAAGCATGCCAATTTCAGGGGATAAAAGGCTTTGTATCGCAGGCAAATTTAATGCTTTGGCTAACCCGGGATTATGATCCGATAACTGATCCACCAAGCGCTGAAAATCATTATACTTCTGTCGCAACCCATCAAGATCGGTTTTAATCTGCGAAGCCTCATAAATTAAATCATCCTGAGACAGCATTGCCGATTTTGGAACCGTTGTTGTAAACAGAAAAGATTGACTATCGTGATTGAGGAAACGATCACGGTACTTCTTTTGCGGATGCTCTGCATAAATTTCTTTCAGTTTCTTGTATGGCCACCGTTCGGTATAGCTTGGGCACTCGATGAAATTTTTGCGACCAGCCTGGCAGACAAGGTAGTGCCCCTGTTCACTGTACCCACCATCGACTTTGGGATCTAGCGGGTAACTGACACGGAGAAATGTTTTCTTATCCGTTTTGGCCAGATAACAATTGTCATCATCGTGTTCAACATCGCTTTTGCCCAATATGGTCTGAAGAACAGCCAGCATTGATTTCATTGATGCCAGATAACTCCCTGAGGAGTCCATATAATCGGTAAACTCCTTCAGGGTTTTACGGTATTCACAGCCATTACAGCGGACAAAACCATCTTTAAGATAAAACCCCTTTAGTGCCAGAAGGCTTATTAATTCCTTTACGTCAGCGCCTTGGATGTAAGGTAACAAGGGGTGAAAACTTCGTAATCTTTCAGCGTAATCTGGCACCTCATCAGCCAGAACAAATATTTTATCTTGCCCATGTTGGCCAACTATCCTGGAAGCCTTTATCACTCGCTTATCGGTGTAGTCGTTGACCAGAAATATTTTCACATCCCGGTGCCTGATGGCAGTCATACGAAACTTGCAATCAAACCCTGACACTGGCTGAAACTTCAGAAAAACTGACTCACCCCTGGCCACCGTTATTTCAAAATGATTTATTTGATCAGCTTTATCGCTGACAATTCCTGCCCAAACCAGATAACTCTCTTGGCTGGCCCGAGCATGCATTTCATCCAGATCAATACTGAACTCAGTGTCACCCTTATCATTCTTGACATCCAATTTTTTGATAGAATTTTGGGATACTGATGGTAAAGGTCGAACCGGAATAAAGATCCTTGACTGTGCAGGAAACATAATTAAAACTCCTTTAAAAAATACTCACTCCTTTTTAGGGCTTAAGCACCAAATAAGTACTATGAAACTTAATAATCCCTCAAGCTTTTCGTTGTCCCGACCAGCAGCTAACCGTTTAAGTTTTATACCGTCAACAGCGAATGACAGTCACATTTCTGCCAAACTTTTCTCTTAGCTGAATAATCGTCAAGCTTCGTAACAGCTTAAATTCCAGTAGATCACGAACTTTGTACGCCGTCCTTGCTCCGCTGCTCTTGATAATCTTCTGGAAAATATCTGCTTTATCCCAAGACTCATTATCCAAGGCCTCTATCAGCTTGTCACTCAGTGCCTGCTGAGCTCCGAGCATCAGCCTTGCCATCGTCCATCGGCCTTGCTCCGATGCTCTCCAGAATGCATCGAATTCTATCTGCGCTATCCCAGGAATCGTTATACATAGCCTGTACCCGCATGTCACTCAGTGCCCGCTGGTCGTCGTCTGCCAGCCTTACCCCGGTGATCTGGATAATGCCTTGAAAACTGTTTGCCTTATCCCACAACCTCTTTAGCACAGCCTCAACCAGCTTGTCACTGAGTACCCGCTGATCGTGGTCCGTCAGCCTTGCCACGGTGCCATCGTCCATCAGCCTTGCCCCGGTGCTCTGCATAATGCCTTGAAAACTATTTGCGTCATCCCACGCCCCATTTTGCACAGCCTCTATCATCTTGTTACTCAGTGCCCGCTGGGCGTCGTCCGTCAGCCTTACCATGGTGCCATCGTCCATCAACCTTGCCCCGGTGCCCTGGATAATGCTTTGCAAACTAAATGCTCTTTCCCATAACCCATTATTCACAGCCTCTATCAACATGTTAATCAGTACCCGCTGGTCGTCGTCCGTCAGCTTTGTCATGGTGCCCTGGATAATGCTTTGCAAATTATATGCGTTTTCCCACGATCCATTATTCACAGCCTCTATCAGTTTGTGACTCAATACCTTCATTTCGTCGTTCGGCAGTATTGTCCAGGTGCCTTTAAAAATCTGCTGTAAACGATCTGCGATATCCCAAGACTCATTATTCAAAGCCTCCATCAGTTTGTTCGCCAGTGCCTGCTGGTCGTCATCCGACAGCCTTGCCCTGGTACCCTGGAAAATGCGTTGAATTTTATCTGTGTCATCCCACAAGCCATTATTCACAGCCTCTATCAGCTTGTTACTCAGTATCCGTTCGTCGGCGTCCGTCAGACTTGCCCCGATGCCGTTAATAACCTGCTGTAAAAGATCTGCGTTATCCCACGACCCGTTATTCAAAGCCTCTATCAGCATGTTACTCAGTGCCCGCTCGGCTTCCTGCGTCGGCCTTAACCATAGAATTTTGCCCGTCGGCCGTGCCCCGATGTCCTGGATAATGCGTTGCAGGCTATATACTTCACCCCACAACCCATTATTCACAGCGTCCATCAGCTTATTACCCAGAGCCCGCTCGTGTTCGAACTGCGGTATTGCCCTGGTGCCCTTAATAATCTGCCGTAAAATATCTGCTTTATCCCAGGACTTATCATCCACGGCCTCTATGAGCTTGTTACACAGTGCATCCTGGAAATTGTTCGGCATCCTTACCACGGTGTCCTGGATAATGCATCGCAAACTATCTGCTTCATCCCACAACCCATTATTCACAGCCTCTATCAGCCTGTTACCCAGTGCCTCCTGGAAGTCGATGCTCGGCCTTGCCCCGGTGCCCTGGATAATGCATCGCAAACTATCTGCTTCATCCCACAACCCATTATTCACAGCCTCTATCAGCCTGTTATCCAGTGCCTCCTGGACGTCGTAGATCGGCGTTGCCCCGGTGCTCTTAAAAATCTGCTGTAAAAGATCTGCCTTCTCCCAAAACCCAGTATCCACGGCCTCTATGAGCATGTTACCCAGTGCCAGTTTAGCTTCATAAGTGACCCAGATATAATCGGGCTTCAGCTTTATCCCAGCATCCTGAATAGCGCGTTGAATGTTATATGCCTTATCCCATAACCCATTATTCACAGCCTCTGTCAGATTGCCAATCAGTGCCCACTGATCGTCTTCCGCCAGCCCTGCACTGGTGCCCTGAACACTGTCTTGTTGAAGTTCCGTAGGAGGCAGGGTATCCATCTGTCTTTCATGACTTGTTGTTGTCTCTGCTTTTTGGGTAGCGGAAAAATTACCAGAGGCCGATTGTGAGGAACAGGCACCCAGAGGCTCGTTAAGCGAACCTGGTATGTTCCGTTGCGCCCCGACGCTAACTGAGAAAGGTTCTGATTGCGCTGAATCAAGCTGCCCGGCGTTGCACAATGGGCATCTTAGCCTTACCTCCAGTGGAGTAGCTTGAAGCGCCTGTAGCAAATAGGCTGTATCAATTTTTTTCGAACAACAAGCGGTGACGGTCACATCTCTGCCAAACACTATTTTGCATATAGGGCAGCTACTACCTGCTTCAGCAGGTTGGCTATTTTGAGAATGATCAACTGGCTTAGTGGAGTTTGGATTTATCATGATTAATTCCTACATGAAAGTTTTTTCAGTTAAAGTGCGGACAAGTCATCTGCGGGATCTGCAAACCATTAAATGCCAGCTTGATAGTGAATTCTCTGGGCAGACCTTAGCACCACAGAATTTGATCATATATTTTGACAGCAGTTAATTAATTTGGTTCCGTAACCAACGCATTAAAGCTAATACGGGATTGATGCCAGCCAAGGGAAACAGGAACAGGAACAGGAAAACACCCACTGGAAAAAGAAAAAAAAGCCCCCCCCAAAAAAAAAAAAAAAAAAAAAAAAGACACCCATAAATTTGCTTTACCATCCACCTGGTCTACTTTTCACCTACGATTGATTTTTTTCCCAGACAGGTGAGTTCATGGCCCAAGCTCGCAATACCCTGATTGACCCCGGCTCAACGCCTTATTACCACTGCATGGCAAGATGTGTTCGTCAGGCTTACCTCTGTGGAGAGAACCACCTGACTGGCAAGAATTACGAGCATCGCCGCCAGTGGGTGGTGGATAAACTCCGGGAACTGGTTTCTGTCTTTGCTATCGAAGTCTGCGCTTACGCTGTCATGTCGAATCATTATCATGTGGTTTTGCACATCAATCAGTCATCTGCCAGAGGCTGGTCACGGAATGAAGTGCTTCACCGTTGGACGACCTTGTTCGCAGGCCCGCTTCTGGTGCAAAGGCATCTGGCCGCTGACAAACTGGGCAGCGCTGAGTTGGCCCGTATCGATGAATATGCTGAGGAATACCGACGTCGTTTAATGGATATCAGCTGGTTTATGCGCTGCCTGAATGAACATCTTGCTCGTGAGGCCAATAAAGAAGACCAGTGTAAAGGACGCTTCTGGGAAGGACGCTTTAAAAGCCAGGCATTGCTGGACGAAGCAGCGTTACTGACCTGCATGACCTACGTTGACTTGAATCCGATTCGGGCTGGAAAGGTAGAAACACCGGAAGAATCAGACTACACGTCGATTCAGGAACGTGTGGAGCAGATTGAACATTCTGAAACCAAAAGGCAGCCGCTGACCCTGAAACCTTTCTGTTTACAAGGACAGGATACGGACGTTGCCCTTCCCTACCTTCTTCACGACTATCTGGAACTGGTTGACTGGAGTGGCCGTGTTGTCAGGACAGATAAGAAAGGTTCCATCCCGTCGTGTACCCCTCCTATTCTTGAAAGATTGGACATTGATCCGGATGAGTGGCTGAAAACCATGCAATGGAATAATCGTTTTTATCGGGCAGTTGGCCGTCTGGAAGCGATGAAGGCCTTTGCACTTGAAGTTGGACAGAAGTGGCTTCGAGGGTTAAACGCCTGCAGTCGTTTGTACCTGACAGATTAGCGTAGAAGTCAGTTAAGGAATTAAACACTTTCTCTTTATCCTTCCTCGACTTTAAGTCGGAATAGTTTTGTGTTGTCTGAATCATGGCTTGAGCAGCCTCTGTTCGTCGAATCCTGTTGTGTGGCTCGGTGATAAGCTATTCGAAGATAGGTTTTCAGATCCTTTTTTGGGGATACAGTTTTTAAATTTTTTATTCAATGGGTGTTTTATTTTTTATGGGTGTCTTATTTTTTTTCTTTAGTTTTTTATGGGTGTCTTATTTTCTTGCCGAAAGCTTTGACCATCAGCCTTCGAGCAAGATCAACCCCTGATTTAACACTGAACCTGCCCCTTTGATAACAACGTCTATAATTCCTTATCACTCTTAATAAATACAAGACAGGCAAACACTCACTATGACAAAACTACTGCTCTTACCGACAACAACAATCATACTGTGCAGCCTTTTATCAGGCTGCGTCACCGAGCCAATGGTTCAGGATGATAGCTTCCATAACGACCAGCGCCCCGCTCCGGTATTGACTGAGGAAGAATCTGGCATCAGCCGCCAGAACCGAATTAATCACAACCAATACAGGATGAAACATGACCGACGGATGGAGTATCAGCCCTCTCCCGGACCGCAGACCATGCCCTCCTGGAAAATGACCTTTCCCAACATTGAGCCGGTCATCGTAGACTGAATCACAGTAAACAGGCATGAAGAGGCGAAAATGGAACGAGGTGTACAGGAAGAAAAAATAACGCTGCCCGGTCAGTCAACGAGGCAGCAAATTTAAAGAATTTAGAAGGGCAGCAAGATCAGCTGGCAGGTGCGATTCGCAGCTGAATAACGCCGTTATCCTTGATTTTTACATCACGGACCTCAGCCTGATAATCAGCCTGAGCCACATCGCCTGAAAGTGTAACACGAGCCACCACATCCAGACTTTCTGTATCCGACAGGCTGACTGAGCCCATCATCATGGCAGCATTATCATCCAGTATTACCTCTTTGGGAAGGTCACTGACCTGCAGAGGAACAGCAGCAATAGGGGGCTTTTTGGCACCGCTCTCACGGGCAAAAACAATGACTCTGGCTTTACCCGGAAGATTACTAAGCTCAGGAGCCAATTCGACATTGATCCGCAATTCTGCAACCGTTTCACCCATTAGTTTGCGTGCTTTGGTAATACCGGCAGACAAGGACTGTCGGGCAGCCATATCATCTTCAAAAGAGAGGGCTTTGGTCCAGGCCTGAACTGCCTGCTGGTAGTCTTCCTGCTCAAAAGCATCAATACCCTTGAGCCCTAATGCCGTGGTGTTGCTTTCATCCTTGCTGAGTGCATCCTGATAGAGGCCACGCACCTCGCCATTGATCTGGTTGCGGTTCGCCAGGAACAGCACCTGAGCCAGTTGGGCCGACGCCTGAGGACTGCCTTCGGTGACGGTGTACAGCTTCTTATAAGCGTCAATCGCCTTATTAACCTCACCCCTGGCCATGTAACGACCTGCCAGCATATACCAGGCCTGAGCATTGTCAGGTCGTTTGTCACTCCAGGCTTCCAGGGTAGAGATCATCTCTTCATGAGACACATCCCGGTTCATCATCTCAACGACAGACAGTTCTGTCTGCGAACCGAGGTAAAGGTAAACGGGCACAGCCATGGCTGGAATCAGGAAGGCCAGAAACAGAGCCAGGCTTTTGTTACTACTGCCGGTGTAACTGAGCTTCTCTTTCTTATCAGCCACATCCTCCAGCAGCTTCTTTTCCAGCTCAGTGCGAATCTGTTCAGCATCTTCCGGTGTCAGCAAACCCTGATCCAGCTGCTTTTTCAGTTCGGCTTCCTGCTCTTTGAAATAAGCAATATTGGAAGCCTTGTCGGAAACACCCTGATCCGCACCAGGTCGACTGCGGAACCACAGTGGCGTAACGACGAGAGCCATACCCATGAGAGTTAAAATGGAAGCGATTATCCAGAACTGCGTCATTTATCTTTACCACCCAGTATCTTTTCCAGCACGGCTTTGTCCTGCTCGTCCAGCGTTTCATCTGCGATCCCGGGACGATGCTGTTTAAGGATTCTGAACAGTATGAAAATGCCCAGCAACAGCAGAATCAGAGGACCAAACCAGAGGGCGATGGTGCGGGCATCCATTCGGGGCTTGTAGAGTACAAAGTCACCGTACCGATCCAGCATAAACTGGATAACGGTGTCATCATCGGCCTTCTCTTCAACAATCATACGGTGAACTTCACGACGCAGATCCTGAGCAATAGGCGCATTGGAATCGGCAATAGACTGATTCTGACATTGAGGGCAGCGCAGTTCTTCGTTCAGACGGAAAAACTGCTCCTGCTGCCGGGGAGAATCAAACTGATAGTTATCAATAACCCCGGCATAGGCGCCCGTGCTGACCACCACTGCGACGAACAGCGCCAGTATGAGCCTGAAAGAAAGAACAACACTCGCAGATTTCAGCAGCGATGAGTGCCTGAACAAATAGTCGAGAGTCATTGTACTAACTCCTTCTGCAGAGCGTCGTAACGAGGCTTGAGATCTTCCTTCCAGACCCGGTCATCAATGATCCCGATGTGTTTGTGACGAATCACACCCTTTTTGTCGATCAGAAAGGTTTCCGGTGCGCCATAAACACCCAGGTCCAGACCCAGCCTGCCATCCTTATCAACAATGTTAAAAAGGTAAGGATCTTCGAGGCGATCCAGCCACTCCAGAGCATCCTGACGCTCATCTTTGTAGTTGAGGCCTACAATATTGATGCCTTCCCGGGCAAGCTTTATCAGGTAAGGGTGCTCAACCTTACAGGCCGGACACCACGAACCCCAGACATTGAGTAGCAGAACCTTGCCTTTCAAGGCTGCTTCGGTAACGCTCTCTTCAGGCTGCTTCAGTTTTTCGAGGCTGAATTCCGGAACAGGTTTATCCAGCAGCATAGAAGGTAGTTCACTTTTATCTTCCATGAACAAACCGATATAAAGCAGCACACTGAACGTCAGAAAGAAACCTAATGGGAGAAATAGTTTCCAGCGCTTCACGCCTGACCTCCTGTCGTGATGGCTGCATCCTTATCTGAATCCCCGGCGGGCTTTTTGTTACCCAGTAAAGCCTCTTTCCTGTTCTTGAGACGGACACGATATCGCTTGTCAGAAATCGCCAGCAAACCACCCAGAGCCATAAAGATGGAACCCAGCCAGATGAAACGAACATAAGGCTTAACGTGGAGACGGACTGCCCAACTATCGCCGCCAAGCGGCTCACCCAGGGCAACATAGAGATCACGGGTTAAGCCCGGATCAATATCTGCATCAGTCATTGGCATGTTCTGCACGGTATAAATACGCTTTTCCGGTTCGAGGACGGCTATTTTCCTCTCATCCTCAAAGACGCTTATAGTGCCGTAGTCCGCTACATAGTTGGGCCCCTGACGCTGACTCACACCATCAAACCGAAAGACGTATTCGCCAACCTGGGCAGAGTCACCCGGGCTCATTCGCAGATCTTTTTGAACACTGTAACCAGACGTCAGTGCCACACCAATAAAGGTAACCGCCAGACCCAGGTGTGCCAGTTGCATGCCATAGTAGGCTGGCTTGAGCTTTGTCAGCCCTCTCAGCAGACCGGTATTACGGGTTTTATTGCGTACATCCTTGCCAATGGTGAGTACCATCCAGAAGACAAGCCCCATCGCCAGAGCTTCACTGACCAGGAAGCGATCTCCGTACAGGAAGCTGAATGCGACGCCGCCGATAACAGAGACAACAAGAATCCAGCGTACCTGCTGTTTCAGCCAGTTGACGGAGCCTTTTTTCCAGTTCAGCAGAATACCGATACCCAGGCAGGCAGCCAGCAGCATGGCGAGAGGAACAAACAGCAGATTAAAGTAAGGAGGGCCTACAGAAATCATGCCCAGATCCAACGCATCCAGCAACAGTGGGAACATAGTACCCAGTAGTACCGTGGCACAGCTGGTCACCAGAATAATGTTATTCAGCAACAACAGGGTTTCACGGGAAAGCAGGGAGAAACTGATTTTACTTCTCACTTCCGGTGCCCTGAATGCAAACAGGCTCAGGGAAGCACCCACCACCACCAGCAGATAGACCAGGATAAAGAGACCACGTTCAGGATCATTGGCAAAGGCGTGAACCGAGGTCAGCACACCGGAACGAACCAGGAAAGTACCAAACAGACTCAGGGAGAATGTGGTGATCGCCAGCAGCAATGTCCAGCTCTTGAACAGTCCGCGTTTTTCAGTCACTGCCAAAGAGTGAATAAGTGCCGTACCCGTCAACCAGGGCATCAGGGAAGCATTTTCCACAGGGTCCCAGAACCACCAGCCACCCCAGCCCAGCTCGTAATAGGCCCACCAGCTACCCAGGGAAATACCTGCTGTCAGGAAACACCATGCCACAGTTGTCCAGGGGCGAGCCCAGCGTGCCCAGGCACTGTCCAGCTGGCCACCGAGCAATGCCGCAATAGCAAAGGCAAAAGCGACCGCAAAACCAACATAGCCCATATACAACATGGGCGGATGCACAATCATACCCAGATCCTGCAGCAGCGGGTTCAGATCAGAACCGTCGGCAGGAGGAAATGGCAGAATACGGGCGAACGGGTTTGAGGTCAGCAGGATAAACAGCATAAAGCCAACGCTGATCATACCCATGACCGATAACACTCTTGCAGACAGTTCCGGAGGCAGTTTATTACTGCGCAGAGCAACCGCCTGTCCCCAACCGGTCAGGGTCAGAACCCAGAGCAACAGAGAACCTTCATGGCCACCCCAGACGGCAGTGACCTTGTAGTAAACAGGCAACAGGGAGTTGGAGTTGCTGGCTACGTACTGAACCGAAAAGTCATCCGAAAGAAAAGCAACTACCAGACACATGAACGACAACAGGACAAAAACAAACTGACCTGTTGCCAGCGTTTTACCGGTAGCCATCCAGTTCAGTCGGCCATTGTAGCTACCTGCCAGTGGGATAATACTTTGCAGCAGAGCCAGACAGGTTGCCAGTATCAGGGCAAACAGCCCCAGTTCAGGATTCATTACTTGCTCTCCGATGCCTGAGAGTGAAGGCTCTCAAGGGGCTGTTGACTCTCCTGTGGGTATGACGGGGCGCCATCAGGCTTATCTGACGGATTGCCTGACTTCGAACCATGAGCTTTGTCGATGGCCTTCTGTACTTCCGGAGGCATATAGTTTTCATCATGCTTGGCTAACAGCTCCTCGGCTACAAAACGACGGTTTTCATCCAGTTTGCCGGTTCCGACAATGCCCTGACCTTCTTTGAAAAGGTCTGGCAGGATTCCGGTATATTCCACTTCCACTTCGCCATCGCCATCACTGATTCGGAATCTGGCTTTCAGGCTGTTCGGATCACGTATGACCGAACCCGGAACGACGATACCGCCACCACGGATCCTCTGACCGACGGGCGCTTCGCCTCTGGCCATCTGGGCTGGAGAAAAGTAATGGTTGATGTTTTCCTTCAGGGCAAACAGAGCAAGGGCCACAGCAATACCGACGCCGGCCACCAATAAAAGCACTAATAATAAGCGTTGTTTGCGAACTGGATTCATTCCATTTCTCCCTCCCGGACACCTTGATCTTCAATGTTGACTCTGTCTTCCCGCTGACGGGTTATTGTCATTTTTTGCTTTCTGTCAGCTGTCAAGCTTTGGCGCCTGTTCGCTGTTAAGCTCCGGTCTCTGGACAGGCTGCTGCGCACCTGACGCAGAACCTGGGAAAGGATCCGCTTTCTGGCCCGCAACGGAGAAATTATGTTGTAGGCAATGATCACCAGACCAATGCCGTAGGCCGCCCAAACAAAGACACCGTGACCATCCATGCGTATCAAACTGGCCAGACTTTCAAAATACATAGTTTTCAGTTCTCCAGTTTGGCCAATACGGTCTTGTGAACCCATTTGGTTCGGCGCTCACGGTCCAGTATTTCGGTTCGCAAACGGAGAATAAGGACAACGGTAAAAAACAGATAAAAAGCCGCAATACTGATCAGCAGAGGCCAAAGCATCTCAGGTGCCATGGACGGCTTTTCAGTCAACTTGAGCGTGGCGCCCTGATGAAGGGTATTCCACCACTGGACAGAAAATTTGATGACCGGGATATTGATCACCCCAACCAGAGTCAGAATGGCACAGGCCTTTGCCGCAGTATTGGTGTTCCTCATAGCACCACGAAGAGCGATGACACCCATGTAGAGGAACAGCAGAATCAACATAGAGGTCAGCCTGGCGTCCCAAACCCACCAGGTACCCCAGGTCGGTTTACCCCAGATAGCACCGGTTACCAGAGCCATCAGGCAGAATGAAGCTCCGATGGGTGCACAGCACTTCAGTACCATGTCAGCCAGCTTCATTTTCCATACCAGAGTGACAACACCAGCACAGGCCATCATCACGTAGATAGCAGAAGCCAGAAAGGCGGTAGGAACGTGGATAAATATGATCCGGTAACTATTGCCTTGCAGATAGTCCGGTGGCGCAAACATCAGACCCCAGATCAAGCCGGTGGCCATCAACAGGGCTGCCAGAATGGCCAACCAGGGCAACCACTTGCCACTGATCTCGTAAAACCATTTGGGTGATCCCAGTTTGTGAAAAAAAGTCCAGTTCATTATTACTCTACCGTGACTGGTTCCTGTTGCTCAGTCTGCAACTATTCTCAGTGATGCGGCTATCGCCAGCGGCGCCAGACACAATCCAAACATCAGCAATGCTGCCATCCACAACAAGTGCCCTGAATAGGACATACCCTCAACTGCCGTCTGAACAGCCCCTGTCCCGAATATCAGAACAGGAATATATAAAGGTAAAGACAGCAATGTCAGTAGTATTCCTCCCCTCTGAACACGCACTGTCAACGCTGCACCAATACCTCCAGCGAGACTCATCAGGGGTGTACCCACCAGCAGACTCAGTATTAATGCAGGAAAAGCCTGTGACGGTAAATGCAGCATCAAGGCCAGTAAGGGGGCCATCACTATCAGTGCTACGCCGGTCGTCAGCCAGTGCGCAAAGATTTTAGCCAACACCAGTAAAGGCAATGGGTGCGGCGATAACAATAGCTGATCCAGTGAGCCGTCTTCCTGGTCACTTCTGAACAGGGAATCCAGGGAGAGAAGAACCGCCAGCAGAGCGCCTATCCAGACGATGCCACCGGCTAACTGAGACAAAAGTTCTTTTTCAGGGGCGATACCCAGAGGAAAAAGACTGGCGACCATCAGATAAAATGCCACGGGATTCAGGGTCTGTCCCGGTGTCCGAAAGGCCAGGATCAGATCTCGTTTAACCAACCCCAGAAACGCCCGACCGCCCTGTAATGAGCTGCTGCCCTGCAATGAAGTGTCACTCATAACCAGGCCCCCGACTCTTCATGACCGGTCTCTTCATCGGAAGTTGCATAGGCCTCCAGACGAAGCTTTCTGAACCGGTCAGACAGCTTTGACAGGCTCTGGTGGCTGGTCATCACCACAGCGCCATTTTTTTCAATGTGCCGGACCAGCAATTGCTCAAGCCAGGCCACGCCATCGACATCAATAGCCGTAAAGGGCTCATCGAGAATCCAGAGCGGCACGGTTGAAAGTGAAAGGTCTGCCAGAGCCACCCGTCTGTGCTGCCCTGCAGAAAGTTGCCCGCAGGGAACTTCTTCATAGCCAGCAAGGTTCACTTGCTCCAGCGCAGAAACAACCCAAGGCTCCGGGTAACGTTCGTTACGAAGGTTTGAGCGCCAGAGAATATTTTCTATTGGAGTGAGTTCGGTTTTAACGGCAGGTTTGTGACCAAAATAAAAGGTTGACAGCCGAAAGTCTGCATAAACGCTGGAAAGCTTCTGCCCTTGCCAGATCACCTGGCCACGATAATCACCACAGAGGCCTGCCAGCACTCTCAAAAGCGTGGTTTTACCCGCTCCGTTACAGCCTTCTATCTGTAGCAGTTCACCGGGAAACAGTTGAATGGAGAGGTTTGAAAAAAGAACACGATCGTCTCGTTCACACCCCAGCTTAGCCACTTCGAGCAAGTCGTTTTCCCTACAGTCTGTCAGTCAATTGAGTGATTCAGAGACCTGAAGCCTCTACCCCCTTATACGGCTGAAATTTCATAGCAGTTTACGATTGCTGGTAGCTGTTCAAAAAACACTCTAACAGCCATAAACTCGGGCAGGATTATATCGAAAAAGACGTTCGTTCCGAAGTAATTAACTATCTAGATTGGGTAAATTCGCTGACATTGACCTGACTCGATTCAGCCCAACACTCTCATTCGCAAGGGGCATCAACGGTCCCGGCTGTTCACCCACCAGACTGCGGCCTCAACCCGCGAACGAAAGTCCAGTTTTCGAAGCATACGTTTGACATGAACCTTGACCGTGCCTTCACTGATGTCCATTTTTCGGGCAATCACCTTATTTGCATCCCCTTCCGCAATAAACTGGGGAACCTCCCTCTCTTTAGGTGTCAGCAGATCAATCTTGCTGGTCTCGCTGCTATCAGGCCTGAGAACAGAAGCCAGCACTTCTGCCAGCCGGGCATCCACTGCCAGTTTTCCCATGGCCGCAGCTGGCGATAGGCACTGTTAATGCCTTCACGAATTTCTTCGACAATTGAGTCGACGGATTCTTCCGCTCCCATCCGCTTTAGAACCTTCCTCAATCGAGTGACCTGAATTTTCTGGTAAGACAATGCCTGAGCCAGCGAATCATGTAACTCCCTGGCTATGACGGCTCGCTCTTCCATCAAAAGCAATTGCTTCTCCTGAGTCTGGTAGCCACTGCGATACAGTGAGGCAGAAACAATATCGCCAAACGTTCTCAACCACTGCCTGCTCTCTTCGGTCAATGACTGCCCTTCTTGCAGAGAGATTTGCAGATAACCATAACCCTCATCATTCTGGCTCAGTGAAAACTGGACATCCGATGAGGGTTCTCGAATACAGCCTTCACACTGACCCGTGTTGCAGACATCATTAAAAGCCTCGCTTTGCGGAAAAATCCGCTGTAATTTCATGCTCCCGGCATTGCCAGTCAAACAGACGCAGGCACTTTTAAGTCCGAGCAGCCGCTTCCAGCGTTCCAGCAACAACGCCAGTTGATCTTCGTCGTAGGGGTTCATGCCCAACGTCCGGGACGTTTCATACAATAGTTGCAAAGCCGTGTTTGAATGTTCCAGTGATCGAGTCTTCCCTGATACCTGGGCCTCGAGATCACTATAAAGAAGCGAGAGGCTGTCGGCCATGGCAGAGAAGGTCTCTGTCAACTGCCCCATTTCATTGGCATTCTTATAATTGAGACGCAGGTGGTCAAACTTACCAAGACGGACCTTCTTTGCCGCATAACTGAGCTGTTCAACCGGCTTGATCAGGTTCAATTGGATGTAACGTATCGTCAAAGCCCCAATGGCCAGAATGGAACAAAGTGAAAAAATCGCCAGTATCATCAGCCAGTGCAGTTTTCGCTCGGTATGCAACTGTAATGAGGTCACCAGATCGTTCAGACGATCAACAAAACCGGGAACCTTATCCGCAAACTCTCGCCATCCGACTTTATCTCGCAATAAAGGTCGCATCTCACTGTGCCATTCACTGACCAGAGCCTGATAACGACGGCCAATAATATCGGTTCTGTCAGCCAAATGCCTCAAAGTAGGACTGTCAAGGCTGCTGTCATAGATCTTGATTAACTGGCTCAATCCGTTGTGGCTGGTCTCCTCAGAGTTGACCCGGTCTACCAGACGCCATGCCTGCATTCTCAATGATCCGGCAAGGTTGATAGCGGCGGCATCACTCTCTGTGGTCGCTGCAAACCACAACGAACCACTGACACTGAGCAACCCCAAAAAACAGATGGTAATAATAGCGGCCAGCGCCTTGAACCGAATGGGCTTCAACAACATGCACCTTAAATAAAGACTCGACACTCAGAGCTGTCAGACAGCTCTGAGAAAAGATTTAGACCCGGGAAGAGAGCCATGACACAAAGTCGTCACGACTTTATCAGAACCAGTGCCGCAGACGCCACTGCCGCAGGAGTGGGGAAAAATTTGGGAATTGAGACAAGTGCTTATCAGATACCCTCTCATAGCCATTAATTATTCAAGATTCATGCATTTTTCAAAGGCTTCTCTAATCTCACCACCAACGCCCTGAAAGACATCGCCTAATGTTGAGTAAACTTTATACAGCAGCCAGTCTTTGCTAAGTATGCTGACACCAGCGAAATAATTTGTATCCTGAGCTTTACTCAGTCCACCAACACCCATGCAACAGTGATAACGCTTGCCAGTAGGACAATAGCCATTGACATCGAAAAGATTACATTGATTTCCGGTGGCAGCCGTTGGATCACTGTCGGGTGCAAAATACCAAGCGTACCATTTATCCTTATGAGGAGTGTATAGATAGTGACAATCACGTTCTTCCAGTTGTCGACCGACGGCATAACTGGTACTCATAAAACCAAGATAAACGACAACAAGCAGCAGTAGTTGATATTTCCTCATAGTGTTACCACCATTTCATGTACGTCAGCTCAAGCAGAGTATAGAACTCTGGAGAAGGTGGTTGCTGTGAACCCTTGATTAATCTTAAAACAGGCTAACAATAAAAACAGAGGCTACAACAATACATACCGGACAGCCTCTCAGGTCTATTATTGACTCATACATTTTTCGTAGGCTTTTCTAAGCTCGCCTTTGCTGACGCTCTGGAAGAGTTCAGCTTTGGTCAGGTAATCTTTATACACTAGCCATCTTCCGCTAAGAAGAATACTAACACCGCCGTAATAAGCTGTATCTGGCGTGTTATTGTCTCCGGCAATAATCAGGCAACAAGAATTATGCTTCCCAATAGGACAAGACACATCGTACGCTTGTAAAAGAATGCATTGAGCCCCTGAGTCAGTATATTGATTTTCAGGAGTAAAACTCCAATATGTATCTGATGGAGTGTATAGAGACTGACAGTCACCATTGGTGATTTGTGAACCAGCGTAGCTTACATTGATAAAGCCAATGCAAAACAAAAAAAGCAGCTCGTACTTCTTCATCGTTTCCACCATTTCCTTTTCTGCCGGGTACCAAGTATAGCCCTACCCGTTCAGCTGTCTCTCAGTCACAAATTCCGGAAGGCCACAAAACCTTCCAATCCCTTTATTCCTATGGAGTAAGGGATTGCTCAGTATGTCGATTTAGTGATTTTTCATACTCAAATAATGACTCATATACGACAATGTATGCGAATACCCTGCCAGAGAAATTATTCAGTTAAACATTTTTGATAGACTCTCTTGAGCTCACCACTATTAACGTCATGGAAGAGCTCAGCTTTGGTTGAATACTGTTTATAAACTAACCAGCCTGCTTTATAGGTATTCACACCACCGAGATAATCTGTATCTGAAGTTTTGTTCGCTCCAGCTATGGTGAGACAACACCGATAATGCTTACCAGCAGGACAGCCCTGGTCACCCCACGTATACAGAAGAGTACATTGAGCCCCGAGAGCACTGCTTGGATCACTGGCGGAGGTAAAGTCCCAAAATGTACCCGAAGGAGTATATAGACTTACGCAATCACCTTCGTTTAATTGTGAGCCCGCATAACCAACATTAACAAAACCGAGACAAATCAAAAAAAACAGCTGACACTTACTCATCATTAACACCACTTTGTCTGCTTCAGCCATCGCTAAGTATGGCCCTATCCTCCTGCCCTGTGGTCGGGTAGCACTGACATTGAGTACCCCTAAATAACCGCTTGCTGCTGAAAACAGAGGTTACAAAAATCCGTACCGCATTGCTAAGCCAACGCTTTATCAAGCCTTCGCAGAACCACTACCTCCTAAGGGGTATGCCAGATTTACGTCTTGCTTACACAACATCTAAAAGGGCTTTTTTGTACGTCCATCCTTATTAAAATACGCTTCCGTAAAGCTTGAAACTTCAACCCGGATTCCATGCCAGAAAAGTCGTACAACACTAGAGTCACAGCATCGTGAGTCAAAAATTAGATCTTGATCGCCGTGGATTCTTGACTGGAAAAACGGTTTCAGCACCCATTGAGCCGCCTGCCCGCCCCCCCTGCAGGTTCTGTGGTACTGGCTGCTCGGTACTGGTGGGCACACAGCATGGTCGTGTAGTAGCCACTCAGGCGGACCCTCAGGCACCTGTGAACAAAGGCCTGAACTGCATCAAAGGTTACTTCCTGTCGAAAATCATGTACGGCAAGGATCGTCTTGAAACACCGCTGCTGAGAATGAAAAACGGCAAATTCGACAAAAATGGTGACTTCACTCCGATCTCCTGGGATCAGGCGTTCGATATCATGGCGGAAAAATGGAAGGCGGCCATAGCCAAAACCCGTAATTCCGATGAGATGCCCCCCGTGGGCATGTTCGGCTCTGGTCAATGGACTGTCTGGGAAGGTTACGCAGCCTCCAAGCTAATGAAAGCCGGTTTCCGTTCCAACCACATCGATCCTAATGCACGACACTGCATGGCTTCTGCGGTGGTAGGCTTTATGCGTACCTTTGGTATTGATGAGCCCATGGGTTGTTATGACGACTTTGAACATGCCGATGCGTTTGTACTCTGGGGCTCCAACATGGCCGAGATGCACCCGGTACTCTGGTCAAGGCTGGTTGACCGTCGTCTATCCAACCCCCATGTCAAAGTAGCGGTAATGTCCACTTTTAAGCACCGCTCCTTTGAACTGGCCGACCAGCCCATCATCTTCAACCCTCAGTCTGACCTGGCTATTTGTAACTACATCGCCAACTACATCATCCAGAACGGCAAGGTCAACCAGGACTTTGTTAAGAAGCATACCGTTTTCCGCAAAGGTGTAACGGATATTGGCTATGGCCTGCGCCCGGATCACGAGCTGGAAAAGAAAGCCAAAAACCCGGGAAATGGCGGCACAACACCTCTCGACTTTGATGGCTTTGCAGAGTTTGTCAGCGAATACACGGCTGAAAAAGTCTCAAAACTGTCTGGCGTCTCCGAAACACAGCTGGAAGAGCTGGCGAAACTCTATGCTGACCCCGACACCAGGGTGATGTCCCTCTGGACCATGGGCGTAAACCAGCATACCCGTGGTGTCTGGATGAACAACATCATCTACAACCTGCACCTGCTGACCGGAAAGATTTCCCAGCCGGGTAACAGTCCATTCTCTCTGACCGGCCAGCCATCTGCCTGCGGTACCGCCAGAGAAGTCGGTACTTTTGCTCATCGTCTGCCTGCGGACATGGTCGTAGTTAACAAAGCCCATAGAGACTAAGCCGAGAAAATCTGGAAACTGCCTGAAGGCACCCTTCCTGCCAAACCGGGTTTCCACGCCGTATTGCAAAACCGGATGCTCAAAGACGGCAAACTCAATGCTTATTGGGTCATGTGCAACAACAACGCCCAGACAGCTCCGAACCTGAACCATGAAACACTGCCCGGCTACAGAAATCCTGACAATTTCATCGTGGTTTCTGACCCTTACCCAACCCTGACCGGACAAATTGCCGATCTGATTCTGCCAACCGCCATGTGGGTCGAGAAAGAAGGTGCTTACGGAAACGCAGAACGTCGTACCCAGTTCTGGTATCAGCAGGTAAAAGCTCCTGCCGAAGCCAAATCCGACCTGTGGCAGCTGATGGAATTCTCCAGGCGTTTCAAGGTTGAGGAAGTCTGGTCAGACGCCCTGTTGGCAAAGCACCCACAATATCGTGGCAAGACCCTGTTTGATGTTCTGTATGCCAACGGACAGGTTGACCGGTTCAAACTGGATGAGATTCCTGAAGACCGATTGAACGACGACGCCCGAGCTTTGGGTTTTTATGCCCAGAAGGGTCTGTTTGAAGAATACGCCACCTTCGGTCGTGGCAAAGCTCACGATCTGGCGGACTTTGAGCGTTATCACCAGGAGCGAGGCTTGCGCTGGCCTGTAGTGGATGATCAGGAAACCCTCTGGCGTTTCAAGGAAGGCTCTGACCCTTATGCCAAAGCGGGCAGTGACTTCGACTTCTATGGCAAGCCCGATGGCAAAGCCTGGATTTTTGCCCTGCCCTACGAACCACCCCATGACGCTTCGGACGAAGAGTTCGACCTTTGGTTGTCCACCGGTCGTGTTTTGAAACAACGCTGCTGAGAGTGAAAGACAGCATGTTCGACAAGAACAGTAAATTCGGCCAGAAGTCTGATGCCTTACCGCAGGTTTGAAAGCAAAATACTCATGGAGGAGAGTTATCCGGCTCTGAAAAGAAAATTAATGGAACTTATTTATAGTTGAACGATCAAACAAGTAATAAAGAAAATTAATGGAACTTATTTATAGTTGAACGATCAAACAAGTAATAAATTTAACTCTATTATCAGACTCGGAGGCACATGCAATTAACCTCTGGAATTTTGCAAGCTATGCTAGCTCACACTCCATCTGATGAAAGAGCAATCAGGAAATCCAGTTCTACCAATATTCATTGACCAATGGAGGTGTAACCATGCACATCAGTAACACAATTAAGACCAACCCACCCAGCTCTCCTGCAGACTGGCAAACTGCAACAACTGAAACAGTCAAAGCCTTTGCCCGGGAAGTTGCTGCATATCCAGGAAAAACCTACCTGCCAGAATCTAAAAATGGATCCTTCAGTCATAATCCATTCTGGCAACATAAGGGTCAATTCAGGTTTACTCCTACTCTGAAAACACCATCCCATATTGGAGTGGTATATAGGGGCGATTCGAGGCCTCCGGAAACCATTTTCAAAACGGGATTTAATCGAAAATCAGATGATTCGGACTCTATTAACGATAATGATTTCCTTGAAGCTCTGCTCAGTACAAAATTAAGTGGCCATAAACTAGCGTATCAACCAATCTTTAGTAACTACCAATTGGTGAATGACTCAGCAAACAAGATCATCTGCACTAGCCGCAACATCGCAGTTGCAACCTGGTTCCCAATGTTTTTATCGCAGAATCAGCCTGACTCGCCTGTGTTTTACATTCCTGAGCCTGGAGAGGAAGACAGCACCTATGTTTATCAGTGTTATGTCAATACCGGTATCGACATGTGCAAAACAGCTGCAGATCTGAAGGGACCTGGGCTACGCACTACTTCTATCAAATCTGCTGAAGAAGTAATCACGACACGCATACCACCTGAACATGTAGTGAGTGCATGGCCGGTTAAACGAACGGTATTTAATGCTGGGCCTTATTATATATTTGGTTTAAAAACCAGAATTCAGGAAAAAATAGTAAACCCTGACATTGATCAATGTGTAAAAACATATACAGCAGCATTTCTGCCACCTTTGGATCCAGTAAATCGCACCCATTCAATTTCATTAAACGCAAGTGCAATATTTAAAATAGCTCCTGACTGACAGGATGATGAGCCGAAAGGCATTCAGGGGCAGGTCTTTCTTCTTGATTCGACCCAGGAAGAAAGGCCCATCCCGGTTTTCTTTTCGTCGGTAGCCAGAGGCATCCAAACAGGCAAGGTAGACACCCCGGTGAAGTTTGAAGCCCATCGAAAGGCAATGGCTGAGCGGGAATGGGCTCGCATGGAAGCCAATGATTCTCAGGAGTGCCGTAACTGCCATACCCAGGAATCTATGGAACTATCTGAACAATCACTTTTGGCGGTTAAAAACCATACCGCTGCAGAGAAAAACGGTGAAACCTGCATTCAGTGTCACAAGGGTATTGCCCATAAGCTACCTGACATGACCGGTGTGCCAGGTTGGGAGTAGCTACCCACTGGTACTGCCCTCACACAGGCTTCGGAGTTCCGTCAGGGAAATACCGGAGCCTGTCCACATGAAAACAATGAGCAGGTAATCGTTTGATTATCGGTGCAGGCTGACAGTCTCTGTTTTTTTATGAACTGACGTTCAGGATCATTCATTAAAAAAGAATCAAACAAAGGAACTTTTCTGAAATCAGCCAGTCTATATCTTCATTAGTCAAAACTCTCTTGTTTGGCCTGACCCGACATACACATATTAAGGAGAATTACGATGTCACTCCCTGTTTCCGGTCACAGCACCTTAATCCACGGAAGATTTGGCTATGCACCAGAACAATCCACAAAATCAGACAAGAAAAAACAATGGGGTCGCCGGAAAGTAAGAAAAAACACCCTTCCCAAAGAAACCACAAAGAAACAAACGGCTGCAGTCCGTGGTAAACATTTTTCTGATATGTCGATAACAGAGCGCTTCGTTTTTGCTCTTGGTCTTTTTTCAGGCTTGCAGTCAGTGCATGCACTAAGCAATGGAAGAAGTAACGTTTGTAGCATGGCTTCCCTGGCAAAAGCTGAACTCAACACTTGCCCAAAAACTGGCCTTACAGACTGGGTCACAAAGTTAGAGAAAACAGGCGGAAAAGATGATGCGAAGGCAGTGTGCCTGGCAGATAAGTGCTCAGCCCCCACAGAAATAATTCACAAAAAAAGAACAGCGCCTAAAAGAGAAGTTCAGTCTCAGTCCTGTCACCAACCAAGCCTGATGGAGCAGATCGGTCCTGAGAATAGAATGACCGGGGTTTATAAAAAATCAGATGAGACCGGCATAGTGCTTGGTATTCAGAACCCTGAATCGGTTCCTGTAATGAAAAAATATAAAGACCTTGTCCGTTTGGAGTCCAAGACATTACAATTAAAAAAGATTCTGGAACAGACTAACAACTACATCCATATACACAACAATGATTTCGGAATGCTTGTTTTTGATGAGAAGCAACTCACTGTTCTTAAGAAATATGAGTACTTCCCTCTAAGCCCCTGTATGAAAAATCTGCTCGATGAACTCGATAGCTACGATACGGCATTAAAACAAATTTTCATGTATCAGAAAGAATCCGGAGATTACAAAGCCTATGCTAGAGAACTGGACCACTTAATAAAAGGACGCAATACTGTATTTGTGAGCTTGTTACAATCATTAAAAAGCAAACTTGATGATTTAGAAAGACAGACATCAACTGCATTAAAAGTTAATAGTGATCACAAAAAAGAGGATATCCTGCAGCACAGAAAATACATTAATTCCCAGATTAGAAAATCTGCAGCCATTCTTAGCCCTGTAGAAATAAAAAAAATGTTCCAACAATGCATAAAGGATCGTCAAGCATGCCTCAACGAGCACAAGCGGACTGAAGCCAGGGAGCTTGCTGAAAGAGTAAGAGCCAGGAGAGAAGCAAACAACAACAGCTTTACTATGAAGCTCTTTAATTTAGCGTCTGTAGCTTCCTATACATTTTACCTTCTGTGCATGTTAGGTTCTACACTTGCATTGGTGCCTTTACCGAAAAAAATAACCCGTTACTTCGCCTACAGAAAGAAAATAGACACTAGTCGTTTGTTAGAAAAAATAATCAGAACCGAGAAAAAGAAGATGCCAGTGGACATCAAAAAATCTATGGATAAGTGCGACAACGCTCAAGACTTAGCGTTTTCAACCAAAACCAACGTCAATTACCCCGACGACTGGAAGCAGCCGTATTTACCCTTCTATCATGACTTAACACAGATCAAGAAAAAAAAACGCCCTAAAAAAAGTCGAAGCATTGGGGCAATAGCCAGGAAACTCAAGGATATCATTATGCCGAAGGACCAGTTGCCTGCGAGGCCGTGGAAAGAGGATATACCGATAGACAACCAATACATCAGACCTATTTACAGAAGAGGCTTTACCCCGTCAAGTAAAGATACGGGTAAAAAAAACATTGTTGCCTATGCCTATTTTGACCCTTCATCAGATGCAATCAAAAGCACAATATCCGATAATGCCCTTAAAAAAATGCAAAGCATTCACGAAACAGGCCGGTATGCAGCCCATGAAGAAGGCGCTACAGGCTACAAATGCTTTAAATATAAGAGCGAGCCATTATGGGAGTTTAAAGTGGCTGGAGATGAACGGGTTTACGGCTTAACGATTCAGGCAAATGAAGAAGGGAGACATGCGGGTGTCGCTCCACTGGTTATATTCGACACAATATTGAATAAAAAATTATAGGCATCAACTGGCTCTTGTATACCATGGGTTTCTGCAAGTTATAAAAAAAACGCCACATGACGCCTTTTTTATAACTTGAAATAACTTATTTCATCAACATGGACGAGAATGTCTGCGAATCACTCATATCATCTATCTTTTGCTTTCCTGGCTTCCAACTGATGACTTCTTCTGTTTCCAATTCTGAATAAAGTGTTACCGGATAATCAAATGCCAACCAGGAAAAGTAGCCGTCCCTGAAAAAGAACACTCTCTCGTAACCCCAGAGTGCGGCAAGGTAACTCGCTATCGCTCCCCTCATGTGATACGTGCTGTTTCCGTAGATGACAATAGGCGTCTTTTTATCCAAAGTGCCAGGCTTGAACAGCTGTCTGAAGCCCGCCCTTAAATCCAGACTTTGAGACCGGTCAATATGCCCCCATTCCCACTGCTGATATGGTCTCACATCTATAAATAAAGCCCCCAACTCATGAAGGCGCTTGGCCTGATGAGTGTTAATGGTAACAACGTTCTTGATATTCACTGGCGCTTCCTGTGCAGACAGGAAGCAGGAGGTAAGGGCCAGAAAGCACCCTGCGAGATAAGAATTCCATTTCATATTAATACAGGTCCGTTATAAGACTACTTAATAAAAACTACTTTATAAAAAAGTATATGGAGTAAGGACCTGCGTACTTGGAATAATAGGAAGCTAAAAGCTTGCTGCTCACTGCCAGAGAGCATATAGAGTGAAAAAATACCGTTTACTCTACAAATCATTCATTCCAGCCACAGGGTTTGGAGAAGCAATGACCCTGGATAGAAACAAAAAATGCTTGCTTTAGAGCTTGGGGACCCTATACCCACGAGTCCCCCCGGGTACACTGGTGGTTTAACCTAACCAGTTATGGAGCTTGGCTCTTAATCTGACGGCTGCCTGAGAGTGAATCTGGCTGACCCTGGACTCACTGACGCCCAGAACCTTACCAATTTCCTTGAGATTCATCTCCTCATCGTAATAAAGCATCAGAACCAGCTTTTCCCGCTCGGGTAACTTCTCTAAAGCTTCTACCAGGGCATACTTGAACTTCTCTTCCTGAATATCGGCTGATGGACCTCTATCTCCAGAGCGAGCCTGCATTCTGGACTCTTCGCTGTCGAACAGTTCTTCAAAACTGAACAGTCGGCAACCACGAAGGTCACTGAGAATGGTGTAGAACTCATCCAGATTGACTTCCAGCTCCTTAGCCACTTCGAAGTCTCTGGCATCTCTTCCAAGGCGGGCTTCAACCTTCTGAATCGCCTCAGTCACTCTGCGACTGTTTCTGTAAACGGATCTTGGCCCCCAGTCACCTTTTCGGATTTCATCCAGCATGGCACCACGGATACGAATGCCCGCAAATGTTTCGAAACTGGCACCTTTACTGGCATCGTACTTTGAGGCCGCTTCCAGCAGACCGATCATGCCTGATTGAACCAGGTCATCGATCTGAACGCTGGCCGGCATCCTCGCGGCCAGATGATTCGCAATTCTTTTTACCAGAGCCTTATGAGTTTCAACCATTTCGGTCTGAATCAGTTTCTGACTCTTTTCCTGATTGGCTTGAGTTGCCTGCACTCCCTGTGCTGTAGCATCCATGCTTATACCCTCTCTTTTATTCTTGTTGGCAAGAAGAATTCGATACGACCTCTTGGCGGTGTTACTGGTATCGCCATCATCTGATGTGCAATACGCAAAATGGCTTTCGAAGCCCGGCAATCCGGATTTACCTGCAGAAGTGCCTGCTGACGGGTGAGTGATTCTGCGACAGCCTTGTCGAATGGAATCGCCCCCAGATAACGGAGAATAATTTCTACTTCATCATTCAGATAGGATTGCAACCTTTCAAACTGGTTCGATCCATACCGACGGTTATTAACGGCGTTGACAATCACTCCAAAACGACGAACACCGTATATTCGGTAAAGCATACGTATCATTCTCACGGCATCCAGCAGTGATACAACTTCCTGATTGATAACGATAAGAATTTCTCCCGCAGCCTGAATAAGAGCTACATTGTCCGGAGCTAATCCAGGTGCGGTATCAATAACAAGGGTATCAAGAGTAGGAGCCAGAGACTCCAGGCTTTCTATCATTCGGACAGCATGACCAGTTTCTACGGTCTCCCTCCAGATAGGCTCCCCTTTTGGCGACAGCACCTTCAGACCCGAGGGCCCATCCTGAATAAAAGTGGAAAAAGAGTCGTTGGCATCGAAGTGAGTCATATCCAGCTTCTTCTCAAGCCCAAGACTTATTCCAACATCGGGGACAGCCAGGTTTCCATCCATTAAAACCACACGTCTTCCGTTGTTTGTGAGAGCCAGTGCGAGATTGACTGCAACTAATGTTTTACCTACTCCACCCTTACACCCCGCAACTGCAATAATCTGTTTTGTTGATGAGTTCATGGCTTTCAGCTTCTTTTCAGTGATTACTGCATAAAATCTGGAATCAAAAACGTTTTTTCTTTTTTTACTGCCTGTACTTTATTAATAACAAGAGCCGTGCCAATTTTTTAAAACGCCTGTTTTTCACTCATGGTCACATAGCTGACGTGACATCATTTTGACCAGTTCCAGCCTAAAGATCATAACCTACTGTTTTTATTGAGATTTATTTTTACCGGTCGAATTTCCGTCATGTTACTTTTTTGACAGAGTCAAAATCGATCTAAAAAGAAGACATCAAACGTCGTTTCATTGAAAAATAAAAAGAAAGTTATTTGACAGTGTCATTTTATAGTGACGAATTACTGTCGCATAATATTTTCCAGAGGGATATAAAGTGTTACTTAATTGACAAAATAAATTCCGAAACTGAGAGATTTAAAAAACGACAAAATAAAGTTAATTTCCAATGTTGGATAAAAACACTTTATCCAGAGATAAAAAACGTCAAAAATTTTATCTTCCTACTTGTTTGATAATTGATAAAACCGACTTACTTTTAGATAAAAAAGACAGCTACCAGGTAAAAATTTTCGGGATTCTAAAAATACAAAAACGGCCTCGTCTACTTTTTTTCAAAAGCAGACGAGGCCGTCATAAAATCGAACCTGGTAAGTTAAGACAAAAAAAAATGGCTATCAGCTCACGCTGATAGCCATTTTTTTGAACCGATCTGATTAACGCATGGTCTCTTCATAACGATGAAGGCCATACTTTCTCATTTTCTCAACCAGTGTCGTCCGGCGAATCTGAAGTTTGTCAGCCGCTCTGGCCACAACGCTGTTGCAGTCACTCAGAGCTTGCTGGATCAGGCTTTTTTCCAGCCGTGTCAAAAATTCCTTCAGATTCAGGCCGCCCACAGGAAGAATCGCCAAATCATCGACTTTTCCGGTTCCTGCAGGTTGAATACTATCCGGGAACAGCTCGGCAACACCGTCATCATCAGTAATAGCTTCCATATGACGGAAATTCTGTGGCAGATCCTGAACACCTACGACACCGTAGGGATACATAATCGCCAGTCTTTCCAGCAAATTGGACATTTCCCTGACATTACCCGGCCAGTCATGACGGCATAGCGACATAATCGCAGCAGAACTCAGACGAATGGAGCCGCGACTCTGTTTTTCCATTGCACTGACCAGCTCGTTGAGAATCAGCGGAATATCTTCCGGACGATCCCTGAGAGCAGGCATTTCAATGGGGAATACATTCAGCCGGTAGTACAAGTCTTCCCTGAACTCACCGGACTCAATCATTTCAGAAAGGTTTTTATGAGTAGCCGCTATAATTCTGACGTCTACGGGAATCTGCTCGGATCCCCCCACCCTTTCAATAGTGCGCTCCTGCAAAACCCTGAGCAACTTAACCTGCATGTGCAGCGGCATATCACCAATTTCATCAAGAAACAGTGTGCCACCCTGTGCCAGTTCAAACCGCCCTTTTCTTGAGCTGACCGCACCGGTAAAAGAACCTTTCTCATGGCCAAACAGCTCACTTTCCAGCAATTCATTAGGAATAGCACCACAGTTTACCGGCACAAAAGGCATATCCCGACGATGGGAGTGGTCGTGCAGATTCCTGGCCACCAGCTCTTTGCCTGTTCCTGACTCACCGGTCACCATAACATTGACGTCACGGTCAGCCACCTGTGCCATGGAAGCGCGAACTTTGCGGACTTTATCACTTTTACCCACCAGCCCGCGGAACAGCTCTACTTGCTGATTCATACCTGTCTGATGAAGGTGGCGCCATTGTTCACGATACACCTGACCGTAATGCAGGCAAGAGAGTAACTGCGAACGATTGCAGGGCCAGTCGATACGGGCAATGACCTGTCTGCGGAGTGAGGATTGGAGGTTTTCCGGAAGGGGTTCGGCTATACGAATGACGGGGACACCGCCACTCCAGTTCTGTATGCGGGCGATCATGCCCTGCATTGAGCTTTCTGCCTGGAGAAAATCGCCAAGAAAAAGCGCACAGAATCCATCTTTGCTGGACTCGCTGATAGCATCTTCCCAGTAGGCGGAACTGACCGCCCTGGCACGATACCCCATAAATTCGATAACGGTACTTAGATCATGTCGGCGCTGTTGAGAGTCCTCTATGATCAATACCTGATCTGCTGCATCCATTGTAACGACTTTCCTTGTCATCAACGCAATGTAACAAACAGCTCTGAATAATATGAATTGCAATAAGCAAACTCTTATTCATTCATTTAAGGTCTAAAATTCTATTTCGTCAAATTTCTCGGCCACTTTAATTCATTTTTTGATTTTTTTATAAAAAATGACGTGAAATAGCCCTGTTCATCGATCGCTTGCTGGAATAACCGGAGCATTCTCTCCATAAAACCGATAGCCTGATTCTCCACTGATCGAGTTGGTATTGATGAGCTTTCAGAAGAAAATAATGAAATCATGGTTTACCTGTTACAAGAAGCTGCATAAACGGTAACATAACCACTGTCGGGTATGGGCAGCCATCAGGAATTTGAATGCTGATTATCGAAACGCTTGGAGATATTGCCGCCATGCGGGAAAGTGTGGACGTGGAGTGTAAACTGGCACAGGGGCGGGATGGCAAAGGTGCTATCCCGAAAGACATGTGGGAAACCTACAGTGCTTTTGCCAATACCCAGGGCGGCGATATTTTTCTGGGCCTTGAAGAAAAATCGGGTCACCGATTTGTTCTGGAAGGTATTACCGACACCCCGAAAGTTCTGAAAGAGTTTTGGGATACCCTGAACAATCCACAGAAAGTCAGCACTTGTATTATTCGAGATCGTTGGGTCAAGGTTCTGGAGATTGAGGGGAAATCTCTCATCCAAATTCATGTCCCTCCCGCCAATCGTAAGCAAAAGCCAGTCTACATCAAAGGTAACCCCATGATCGGCACCTATCGTCGCTTTAACAGTGGTGATATGCAGGTGAGTGAAGAGATGGTTCG
This sequence comes from Endozoicomonas sp. ALC020, assembly GCF_049275935.1. Classification (NCBI taxonomy): domain Bacteria; kingdom Pseudomonadati; phylum Pseudomonadota; class Gammaproteobacteria; order Oceanospirillales; family Endozoicomonadaceae; genus Endozoicomonas; species Endozoicomonas sp. ALC020. Next base: position 4,382,857 of record NZ_CP184830.1, on the reverse strand, counting down.
CCGGATGATGGCTGAGCAGGTTGAGGAGAGCCGGGATGCCGAAACCCTGGGGGAAGTAGTTTTTGATAAATTAGGCAAGCAAGAGCAGCTTATCCTGATTACTGCTCATATTGAAAAGACAGTGGATCATGCCAGAATGATGTCTATTCTGGATATTCACCCTCGAGACCTCTCGGCCCTGCTTGCCTCTCTTGTTGACAAAAAGCTTCTATATCAAGATGGTAGTGGTCGTGGAACAATTTATTTCACCGCCCAGGCTATGGCAGAAGATACGATGCTAGAACGGATTTTCGAAGGTATGGAGATGGAAAGATCCTGGTCTGAAGGCGAAAGGTCCGGAGCTTGGCCCGAAAGGTCCGGACCTTTAGAGAACCAGCTTTCGACTCTGGCAGAGCCTGTCGCTACAAAAAAGCGAGCCCCCAGCGAAGAGGTGCGCCAAGCCATCCTTAACTTGTGTGCGCTGCGAACATTACAACTGGAAGAACTGGAAAAACTGCTGAATCGAAGTGGCGAATCTCTGCGCAAAAAATACCTGCAACCATTGATCAAAGAGCACAAACTCAGGCTGATGTACCCCACCAGGCTCAACCACCCTCAACAGGCGTATATTACCGTTGGGTCAGTGATCGATAAGGAGTACAAATGATCACAGAAGATCAACTGGAACAGCTCTGTCCGGGCTGGTTCCAGAATCTCAATTATGACCATGTATGCGGATAAGATATCCCCCCGGAGAACCGGCTGCAGAACATTTTGGCTTAGCCAAAAAGGCCCCGCAAAAGCAGGGCCAGGCTCACACACTAAGGAACTGAATGGGGATCAGAACACGTATTGCAGGCGGGATACGATAGCGCTTCCCTTATCATTTTCTATGTTTTCGTTGGTTTTGCCTTGAACATAGTTCAGGCTGGCGCGGATATTCCTGGTCGCAAAGTAGTTTACGCCCAGAGTAGTGGTTTTCAGTTCAAGATCATCACTCGCACTATCCTGGTCGATAGTCGCCTGAGTATAACGTGCGAACACTTCCCACTGACCACCGGTTGGCTTACCAAAAGCACCTTCTTTATAAGAACGCTTGCCACCGTCCAGCAGGTAAGAAATCTGTCCGTAGTAGCCTGAGACTTTTGCGTCGCTGTTAGCGTCTTTAGACTTCAAGTCTCTAACCGCATACTCACCCTGAAGCTGGAGTGATTGGAACTGACCCGCCAATTCCAAAACATATTCAGAATCTTTATCAACGTTTGTGACCGTTACAGCACGGTCTGCACCTTTTTTAACGCCTAAGGAGGACTCTAAATCAACATTAGAAGCACCATCCGGATTCTTGTTGTAATAGTTCAGACCCAGATGAAGCAGCATGTCATCATTCATGATGGGAGCATAGGTAGCACGCACGATGTAGCTGGCAGTCCGTTCTACTTCCGGCTTGTCTTCTTCCGCCTGTCCATCATGGTGAATGCCAAACACTGCGGTATAGTTATCACCACCGGTCGCTACCTGAATACCGTAGTCATTACCTTCATCGCCCTGCAGAAAGTCGTAGATCATTGGACGCTCGATCGCCATGATCCAGGAAGAACTCACGGTATTTTCCAGTCCATAATCACGACCCCAGCGACCCAGAGTCACTTCTACAGGTTTGAAGCCAACATAAGTGATCTTGGCATCATCCAGTTCGATTGAGTCGTCGCTTTTGGTTTTCAGCTTAAGCTTGTATTTCCAGTCGGTGTAAGCCTTACCACTGAAACCAATCTCGGCACGGCGAATATAGCCTTTACGGGCTTCAGCGTCATTACCAGTGTCTGCGACATAGAGATCATCAAGGCTTGCGTAGTCCCACTGCAGCTTGCCGCTTACCTTAAAGGAAAAGGCGCCGTCATCTGTTTTCAGCTGAAGACCACCGTTCTTGGTGCTGACGATAATATCTTCGCCTTCCGTCTTAACAACACCAGCGTGGGCAGAAGACAGGGTCAGACCTGCAGCAACAGCGGCTACTGCCAAAGAAACAGGTTTAAGTTTCATTCAAAACTCCATTTATATCGTGCTTTTGTATTTATTACTTGGCTCTAAAGAGCGATGTGTTGGCATTTTTTGTTATTCGCAGCCTGATAAGCCCTACCGCCTCCCCAGATTCCGGAGCACGGCTGCAAGACTCTCATGGCTGTTTTTTTGTTAACTGCGGGTGAGTATATTGGGCTGGAAATATTTCTTGGAGGTGACAGCAAAAAGAAGGTTTTATGACAGTACTGTTCACCTCCCATAAAAAGCAGGCATCACTATTCAAGAGCCTGGGACTATTCCTAAGCATGTCAGAATGCTCTTGCAGCAATAAGATACATTGAGTCCAAAAAAGGCAAATCCCGGCAGGTGATAGAGGGAGTTTGCTTCACTGATAAGGCGTTGCCTGAAGTTACCTGCATTGCCTACATTAACTGTCAGGGTCGATTTCCATGGCCTGACGCTGCCATACTCGGCTAATGCCTCAAACTGATAAACGTCACCATTTTGGTATTCGGGTTTGAGAATAACCAGGCGCTCGCCTGCATACTGACATAACCAGCTATCAACTATGGTTCCTTTATCGTTCAGCAGGCGGACCTTGCTGTTGGGCGCTTCACAAAGTGCCACCAGCGGGTGATTTGCTGCATCTGAAATATGTTCGGTTTGAGTCTGGTTGTAGCCGATCAGCCACACTAACTCAATGGATCGTGCCGGTGGATGATGATATCCGGCTGAAGTGGACTCAGCAGCCCCGGCAGTGGTCGCTTGAGTCACTGTTGTGGTATCAGCGACAGTGTCATCATAGGTCTCGGAAATAGTGTTAGGAACAGGAGTCGTCAACGGAGCAAGAGTCGTCACGCGACCAGGATCAGCAACAGGATCAGCAACAGGATCAGCAACAGGATTGGTTGCAGGACAAATATTTGACTTGGGATCATAGGGTCCACCGCAGTTGGGATCAGGATCAGCAAATGATTTACAGACATGAATCCTGATGCGCATATTATGTCTAAGACAGTTTCCACCTTCACGGCTATTGATTGAAGACTCAAGACCATTGGATGTGGATATCAAATAGTAATCTTTGCCCCCTTCAAATACCCCTGTAGAATCGAAATATTTTTCAAGAAAAAGCAGTGTCAAATAAGTCAAAGAATGAGGTTTATTACATAAAAAAAGCTCTGCCTTAGGATCATACTTTTTATCAACCCGACAGTTATCGTAGCTCGTTTTGTTCTCTACCAACCATATATTTTCGAACAGATTAGAGCTTTGTCGACTTTTAATACTTTTCCTTACAGCAATGTAAGAGTTTGGGCAAATAAACCTTATCTTTGAGTTTAAAGATACGTATAGAGTCGTATTCAACTCGTGCGAAAATAAATCCTTATAAAAAAAAATGCTTTCGTATTCATCTATCGCATAACACACCGGCAACAGGTTAAATAACAGTACGAACCCAAATAAAACAAGCTTCATGTTTTTTCCTCAATACAGCTCAAGGACAAAAATAGCAGAAATTCTTGCATACCCATGTCTTTTATCTTTTCGCTAAACGTTTACGAGTTCACCGAGTCTTTGATGCCCTGAAGAGCCTGCTCTTACGGAGGTTTGGTTATTTATCATGGCGTACAAGCCAATGTAGTGCTATAGAGTCCGGTGTTTTCAAAAAAGGTCAGGTGCCTGTTATGATCCGTCAGTATTTCCGCATTTCATGGAGGAATTGCATTGCAGCAAATTTGTTTGGAGTCGCCTTACTGCTACTTCTGTTTAAGGCTCAGGCGACTGATCACTACCCTTCAATATTTTGGATGGCCAGTGATTTTTCAAAGAATGAGAATAAAACTCTATTCGTAATACCTGAAGCAATAGTCTATTTTATTTGTGACAATACTCATATCTTTCTGAAGCCAGCAGTGCATCCTAAAAGCAAAAACGAACTGTATGATAACCTGTGGCTAGTTGATAAAGCCGACTATGAGCAATGCAAAGTGAATGTCAGCAAGCCCACAAGCAGGCGTTTGGAGCTGTGTCGAAAACCTTTTGAATTAAATACATACAGAGTAATTTTTAGAGAATACGGTGCTGGCAATCTCCCAGTCTATTTACCGGGTCAATTCTACTATTATATATCCACAGCAAATGGGGCTGAATCTTCACTCGGTGACCTTGAAGGCGGTCACTGCAGATCTCATAACATGCGCCTTGCCGTATATGTCTGTGAAACCCATGATGACCCCAAATGCACTGATAAAAAAACTGAAACAACGACTCATCCTGTAATAACCACTTACCCTTATTCTGAGACAAGCAATTACACTGAAACAACAAACTACACTGAAACAACAAACCACACTGAGACAGCGAATGTCACTCAGACAGGAAACTATTCTGAAGCAACGACTTACCCCGTGACAACAACTTACCCAACAACCATTCCAACGACGTACAGTCATTCAATTAAACAACCTTTCGAAATCATTTGGAGTGTTCGCTATAACGAGAATCAGAATCTGTATATTCACAGCACATCAGAGTTTCCAATCGTTGCACTGTGCGAAACTAACAGTGTCATTTACCGGTTGGGCGATGAAGGCGAATACATCAAGAGCTGGCCATGTCAGAATGGGGACCAGCATTTAGTTATTTTACAACCAGAATATAATAATGGTGACGTTTATATCTTTGAAGCCCTACCCGAACAACGGAGCTTGCAGGTACGGAAATCATCCCTGACCGTGAATATAGGAAGTGCAGATAACGTCAAATATCTTGCAAGTGAAGCAACCCCGTCTCCCGGTAAGCCAGCATTTGCTTTTCTGATTTCATTGTATGTTTTAACGGCAAGCGCATGGTAAAACACCATGCACTTGCAGGATACTGAGTCCACATCCTTCGACTCCGCTCAGGATGAACAAGAATCCTGATTCGCATATTATGGGTAAGACGGTCATGGCGCACAAGCCAATGTAGTGCTATACAGTGCGGTGTTTTCAAAAAAGGTCAGGTACCTGTTATGATCCGTCAGTATTTCCACATTTCATGGAGCAATTGCATTGTAGTGAACTTGTTTGGACTCGCCTTGCTGCTACTTCTGTTTAAAGCTCAAGCATCTACTTTCAACCCTTCAATATTTTGGATGGCCAGTAATTTCTCAAAGAATGAGAATAAAACCCTATTCGTAAGATCTGAATCAATAGTCTATTTTATTTGTGACAATACTCATCTCTTTCTGAAGCGGACAACGGGTTTTAAAACAGATAACGACCTATATGATAACCTGTGGCTAGTTGATAAAGCCGATTATGAGCAATGTAAAGTGGATGCCAGCAAGCCCACAAGCTGGCCCTTGAAGACATGTCGAAAACCCCTTCATTTCAGTTCACACAGGGAAGTTTTCAGGGAATACGGTACCGGTAAACCTGTCTATTTACCAGGTCATATCTACTATTATATATCCACAGCAAATGGGTCTGAATCTTCACTCAATAGCCTTGAAGGCGGTCATTGCAGATCTCATAACATGCGCCTTGCTGTGTATATCTGCAAAACCTATGGCCCCGAATGCATTAACGAAAAAACTGAAACAACCACTCATCCTGTAATAACCACTTACCCTGAACCAACGACTTATTCTGAGACAAGCAATTACACTGAAACAACAAACCACACTGAGACAGGGAACTATTCTGAAGCAACGACTTACCCCGTGGTAAAAACTTATCCAACAACCGTTCCAACGACGCATAGCCATTCAATTAAACAACCTTTTGAACTCGTTTGGAATGTTCGCTATAACGAGAGTCAGAATCTCTATATTTACAAGGAATCAGATTTTCCAATCGTTGCATTTTGCGAAGCCAACAGTGTCATTACCCGATTGGGTGACGAAGGTGAAGTCGTCAATAGCTGGCCATGTCAGAGTGGAGTTCATCATTTAGTTATTTTAAAACCAAAATATAATAACGGTGATGTTTATGTCTTTGAAGCATTTCCTGAGCAAGGAAGCGTGCAGGTATTGAAATCGACCCTGACCGTGAATATAGCAAGTGAGGGTAACCTTGAGTATCTTGTAAGTGACGCCATACCCTCTACTGGCAAGCCAGCATTCGCTTTTCTGATTTCACTTTATCTTTTGACTGCAAGCGCATGGTGAAAACTATGCCCTTGCAGAATATTGACTGCAGAAGGTATTAATAGTCCTGCTCTGCGACGCTTTGATCATGATCAGAATCATCACTGTATTCGTCATCATCGTATTGGTCGTCATCGTACTTTTCTTCATCAAACCTTTCTTCATCAAACCTTTCTTCACCGGCCTCATCCTCACCTTCTGATTCAAAGTACGGGTCCGGATACTGAGTCGTTTCATTGTGATACAGATCTTCTGCGTCATAGACGTACTGCCCGGAGTCAGTATCATTCTGTTCTTCAAAAAGATCCATCTCATTGGCAACGGTAAATCCGGGTCCCAGGGAAGTCAGGATGATAATAAACCCCTTCAAAAGCTTTTTCATGGGTGTGGCCTCCCTGCCAAACCGTGTTTAACGACTTTCTCTGAAGGTTAACGACTTTTTTCAGACTTCCTGAACCTCCAGCCAGAGTTTCCTGAGGCGTTTGTCGGATACCGGGAAACGGGTTCCCAGTTTCTGGGCAAATAACGAGACGCGGTATTCCTCTAGCATCCAGCGATAAAGCATCAGGTTTTCATCAACAATTTTATGCTTCTCATGAATGGCTCTACGCTTTTCCCAGGCTTTGAAAAGGGTAGCCAGCTCCTCTGACCAGGCCCGGTCTTTATTGACCTGGGCAGGCAGTTTCTCCAGTCTTACCTCAATGCCTTCGAGGAACCTTGGATAGTGCCTGAGCCACTCAATGCCTGCATCACAGAGAAAACCGGGATAGATCAGCTGCCCCAGATGCTGTTTGATATCGGAAAGTGAAAATGCCCGATCAAAGGATATTTTGCCCTTCAGCTGCTTGCTGATGTTGTGAGTCTTCTGGAAAATCTCAAACAACAGGCCATCGACCTCTTCGGCAAAAGGCACCAGGTGACCTTTTCGATCTTCAATCAGAGCATTGAAAGCCGCTTCATCCCTCGGCCCATTATTCCCGGATAACAGGGCAGGATCTCGAAAAAACACCTCCGAAATCACAAACGCCTGAAGGTCTTCCTCCAGTGCTCTGGCCTGCACGATGCCCGTGGTCAGCAGTTTCACCTGTTTCAGATGGTTCATTTTCGACAAGGCAAACTTCAGCTGTTTGGACAGCCTGAACTGAAGCAGACGAGTCACCCCCATACGGTGAGTCGCTTCAGCCATAGCTTTGTCTTCAAACAGTTTAACGGCCACAGAGCTGTTCTGATCCACCAGAGCCGGATAGCTTTTTAGCACCAGCCCCCCCACTTTGCGGGTTATCTCTTCCGGCAGTTCACCACAGCTCCAATCTTTCAAACCTTCCTGCTGTAATGAACTGTCCGTGAGTCTGCGCATACTGTCTTCAGACTCGCGACCAAACTTTTCTTTGAGCTTGATCAGATCACGGCCCTGTCCCAGCACCTTCCCGCTTTCATCCATCAGCCGAAAGTTCATCTGCAAATGATCGGGCAGATCATCAGTGTCCCAGTGCTCATCCAGAATGCGCATGCCGGACATACGATGCAGATGATGACCCAGAATATCGGTCAGTGGCTCATCGCAGATAGACATAGACTCCATAGCGCCCCGAACATAATCCGGTACCGGGACAAAGTTTTTGCGCACCGCCTTGGGCAAGGCTCGTACCAGGGCCACACACTTGTCGTAAAGCATACCCGGCACCAGCCATTCCAGCCGGTGTTTAGGCAATAGTCTCAGGGCCTGTACCGGTAATGTCAGCGTCACCCCATCATCCAGAGCACCTGGCTCAAAATGATACGACAGCGGCAATTCCAACCCTTCCCAGCGGAAAAGGTCGGGGTACTTGTTCTCGGTCACCTCATCAGCATCATGCCTCATCAGATACTCTTTGGTGAGGTACAACAGCTGAGCATCCTGTTTCTCAGCCTCTTTTCGCCACTTTTCAAAACCCGCTCCGTTGTGGAGATTGGCTGGCAGCTTCTCATCGTAGAATTGATAAAGAGTTTCCGGGTCCACCAGAATATCTCTGCGTCGAGACTTGGCTTCCAGTTCATCCACTTCCTGAATCAACGACAGGTTGTGAGACTGGAACTTGCCCTGTGAATGATAATGCCCCTCCACCAGAGCTTCCCGGATAAAAATCTCACGGGATACCACGGGATCAATGGCGCCATAACCGACCCGACGACGACCAACAATAATCAGGCCGTATAAAGTCACCTGCTCAAAAGCCACCACCTGGGCTCTTTTCTTCTCCCAGTGGGGCTCAAAATAATTTCTTTTGATCAGATGACCCGCCAGCGGCTCAATCCACTGGGGCTCCACTTTGGCATTAGTGCGGGCATAGAGTCTGGAGGTTTCCACCAGCTCTGCCGTCATCAACCACTTGGGCTTGCGCTTATAAAGCGTTGAAGACGGGAACACATAAAAACGACGGTTACGTGCTCCCATATAATCTGCGTCGTCATCTTTGCTACCCAGGTGAGACAGCAAACCCGCCAGCAGGGATTTATGAATATCAGCGTAACTGGCCTCGTCTTCATTGGTTTTCAGACCGACTTCTTTGCAGGCCAGCGCTAATTGTCGATGCAGGTCCCGCCACTCTCGCATTCTCATAAACGACAGGAACTGTTGTTTGCAATATTTACGCAACTGGTTCTGGGACAGCGTCTGACGCTGTTCTTCATAGGTATTCCAGAGCTGTACCAGGCTCATAAAGTCGGAGTCGTCGTGATAATGTTCACGGTGCCGCTGATCGGCAGCCTGCTTTTTCTCTGCCGGACGCTCTCTTGGGTCCTGAATAGCCAGGGCACTGGTGATGACGAGCAATTCGCCAAGAGCACGGTTTTTATCCGCTTCCACCAGCATCCGGGCCATTCGGGGATCTACCGGCAATCTGGAGATCTGCTGGCCGATTCGAGTCATACGACGTTTGTCACTGACGGCACCCAGCTCCTGCAACAGTTTGAAACCGTCGTTAATCGCCCTGGCATCCGGTGCATCAACGAAAGGAAAGGCCGCAATATCACCCAGACCCAACCGCAGCATCTGCAAAATAACCGCCGCCAGATTGGTTCTGACAATTTCGGCATCGGTAAATTCAGGACGCCCCAGAAAGTCTTCTTCAGAATAAAGTCGGTAGCAAACACCCTCTGCTACACGACCACATCGCCCTTTTCGCTGATTGGCAGAAGCCTGGGATATCGGTTCAACAGGTAGCCGCTGAACTTTTGAACGGACACTGTAACGGCTGATTCTTGCCGTACCCGGGTCTATAACGTAGCGAATACCCGGCACGGTCAGGGAGGTTTCCGCTACATTGGTAGACAGGATCACTCTTCGACCGCCACCATGAGGCTGAAAGATGCGGTTCTGTTCTGCTGCAGACAGGCGGGCATAAAGGGGAAGAATCTCGGTATGAGCCAGCCGCGCATCCTTGAGGAATTTATTGGTTTCCCGGATTTCCCGTTCACCGCTGAGAAAGACCAGCACATTCCCCAGACGTCCGCCTTTGCCGGAACGTTCCAGATGCTCAATCTCCCGCAGACAGGATAATATACCCTGTTGAACTCTCAGGTCAGCATCCCGACCTTCCAGCTCCAGTTCTTCCACTGGGCGATAATTGACTTCCACGGGATAGGTTCGGCCAGAAACCTCAATAACAGGTGCATTATCGAAATGTTTGGAGAAACGCTCAACATCAATGGTGGCCGAAGTAATAATCAACTTCAGGTCAGGTCGTTTGGGTAACAGAATTTTCAGATAACCCAGCAGGAAATCAATATTCAGACTGCGCTCATGGGCTTCATCAATAATGAGGGTATCGTAGCGGTTCAGAAAACGATCATTCTGAATCTCTGCCAGCAGAATACCGTCGGTCATCAGTTTAATCAGGGTGTTCTCATTACCGTGATCGCTGAATCGAACCTGATAACCTACCTGCTCTCCCACAGGCACTTTCAGCTCCTGCGCTATCCGGCTGGCGACTGATCGCGCGGCCAGCCTTCTCGGCTGGGTGTGACCTATCTGGCCAACAATACCCCGGCCAGCTTCAAGACAGATTTTCGGAATCTGGGTGGTTTTACCGGAACCTGTTTCGCCAGCAATAACAACCACCTGATGTTTTTCAATCGCCTTACGGATCTCATCACGACGGGCTACGACGGGCAGCGCCTCATCGTATTCAATGTCTGGCACAGCCTGTCGCCTTTCCTGAACTCTGAAAGTGGATCGATTGATTTTTTCCTGCAGCTTATCCATCGCTGACTGGTCGCCGGTTTTCAGTCTCTGAATCTGCCTGCGAACAGGAAAACGATCCCTGAGCATGCACTGGTCCAGAGCGTCGTATAGTGCTCTCTTGTTTAGCTGGCCGCCCTTTGCAGGGCCGCGCTCTGGGGAATGTTCGCTGGGCGATGACCTTTCTTGACGCTGGGTGGGTTCAGGGCTCTGGGTAGGCTCAGGGCTGTTTCGGCCGGACACTCATATCTCCCGGAAAATGCATTTCAATCAAAACGCCCAATTATACTCGGTCCGGGCTCTGATATCCGATTTTCTTTCATACGCTTGCAGGGAATGAAGCGGCTTCTGAGAGTCATTCGCCAGAAGCGACGGGGTGTCGAAGATGATCATTTTTTCTGTTTTCCCGGTAGTGAGCCGGTAGAAAAAATCGTTAAACCATTTACTAATTGTTTCATTTTTGCCATAAAGTGTCCTCTGACTTTATAAGTCTTGAGCCGCCCTGTCTCGCCTGTCTTATAGAGGTACTAACCTGTAGTCATGGCTAAAGAGCAAAAATTCAACAATAACGAGAGCAGCTCCACGGCATGAAAATCTACACACTGAAAAGCGACGACCACAGCATTCCTCTCTATTGCTGGAATAACCTGCCTGAATGTGTGGACCGCAAAGGCATTGTTCACATCAGCCATGGCATGGCGGAATATGGACAGCGTTACCGCTCTTTTGCCTCAGAACTGAATCAGGCAGGCTACCTTGTCTTCGCCCATGATCATAGAGGGCATGGCGCTTGTATTGAGCAAGAGGGTGCAGGCTATTTCGCCGGGCAACGAGGCTGGCATAAAGTAGTGGATGATCTGGCAACCGTTGTTGAGTTTATCCAGAAAAAGTTTCCCAGCGCCCCGCTGGTTCTCATGGGTCACAGTATGGGGAGCTATATCTTGCAGAGCTACCTGATCCATCACACTCCCAGGCTGGCTGGAGCTATTCTCTCCGGCTCAAATTATGCCCCCAGGCTGTTACTGGAAGTCGGCCTGCTGGTCGCCAAACTGGAATGCCTGAGACAGGGCAAGAAAGGCATAAGCCCCCTGATCAAACAACTAACCTTCTCCAGTTATAACCGCCGATTCAAGCCAAACCGTACTGAGTTTGACTGGCTCAGCGGAGACCCACAAGCGGTGGATGATTATATCTCCGATGAGCTCTGTGGTTTCTCCTGCAGCAATCAATTGTGGCACGACCTTTTCCAGGGTTTACTTCATATCGGGGCCACCCACCATCTTAAACAAATCGAATCGAAGCTGCCTTTTCTGGTCATGGGCGGTGAAAAAGATCCAGTCAGCGCTCCTTTGGGGCAACAGAAACTTACCAAAGCATTACGGAAAGCCGGTTTAAGAAATGTCACACTGAGCCTGTACCCTGAAGGCCGTCACGAAATGTTGAACGAAACGAATTCTCAGCAAGTGATAAAACGCTTGTTACAATGGATCAATCAAACAGTCATGAGTCAGGAATATTGCTCAGTGAATAATTCCGCCCCGGAGCTCACAGAGTCCTGATCGTAAAAAGCTTTTCGGGGCATTAATGGATTTGTCAGCCGGTAGTGTTTACTGCCGCCCTTTCTTGTTGTGTTGCCTTTAAGGGCCAATGATAATGCGTAAACTGGAAAACACCCCGTTTGATGAGCTAAAAATCGGGGATAAAGATACTCTGACCCGGACACTGACCGAGCAGGACCTGCTGCTGTTCGCCAAGGTTTCCGGCGATACCAATCCTGTGCATCTGGACAAGGATTATGCCGCCAAGACTCAGTTTGAGGGTCGTATTGCTCATGGAATGTGGACGTCATCCCTGATCTCCTGTGCCCTCGCCACCCAACTGCCCGGTCCCGGCGGCATTTACCTGTCACAGGAAGTGAAATTCATGCGTCCTGTCAAAATCGGTGACACGATAACCGTTGAATTGGAAGTGATTGAGATTAATGAACGTCGCAAACGCGCCACTATCTCCACGAACGTAGTGAACCAGAACGGCAAAACGGTGGTCAAAGGCAAAGCGGAAGTCATGCCCGCTGTCGACAAAGTGGTGGTGGATGAATATCCATTACCCGATGTGGAGCTGATCAACAGAGCCTGATTATCCTGGAGCCGGGCAGCCCTGGCTGAACGCTTCGATTGTCTGTCTACGACTCTGGAAATGCCTTTCAAGGACAACGTGGACTCGCCGGATGAGTACCAGGGCTGGATCCCCCGGGGTTTTATGGATTTACTGGAAACTGCCCCGAAGCAAGCTACTTTGAATGAGCACCTCAGAAACTAAACCTTTTTAGAGAAGTATGCTCTATGAATTTCAAAAATTGTAACTTCTTCAAACCAGACTCAGTGACGCGACGACAGTTGTTTTTTCTCACCCTGGCGATTCTGCCATTGTCGATGAATGCAACACCGGCCAGGTCTCAGTCTGCTGATTGTTCTCTCATTGTTAAACCCGGCGGAGCATCGGCAGGATATGGTCGATGTCCTGTCGATAAACGCTGCAAACCTTCTGATGATGAAAAGGATTGTATACCGGAGTTTGGACCCAGACTAAAAAATGGCCATTTCGGCCCATCAATTCGTCAATGGGGTAGTTCCAGAATCGGAGGCCTGAACAAGCCTGTAGCAGTGGCAGAGAACCCCAATGCAAGAGGTCAGTTCTTTGTGCTGAACAGCGGCGATGACAGCATAAGTATTTTTTACTGTCCCGGTGTAAAGTCCGCTTCTTCATATAAACCGGAACATCGTCGTGACCTGGCTTCCTGTCATTTTATGCACCGACCCACTGATATCGCCTTTGGTGGCTCACCCACCCTGGGTGATGTCCCGCAATTCGAAGGGCAGGAGGTTCATAATATAAGCCAGACCGGAACATTTGCTACCACGGGTGGTAGCTGTAACGATTACACGGCATCTGCCTTTATGGGATACGATTTCACTCAGCGAACCTGCTCGGACTTTATGGGACCGACTCTTTGGGAAAACAACCTTAAAACCTTTGCGATTAAAAACAATGATTTTTTTCCGGATGATCTCGCCACAAAACCTTTTGGTTCCCATATCGACATGCTTCATCAGGAACCCTACGCAATGGGTATCACCTGGGAAGGCAGGCAAGCGGGTTACTGGTCGTGGGACGCAGGCCCCGACTCTAAATATGGAAGTATTGTGTACAGCAATATTACCCGCTCCCATGGCTATGGTGGACATGAACATACCCATGCCTTTCTGTATCGGTACGCCAATACAACCATGAACTTAAAGCCCGGAAGCAATATTGTCCCCGGACAAATGGCCAGGTACGAGAAGTATTTGTTTGTAGCCAATCCAGCAAAAGGCGTAATTAACGTTCTTGATACTGAAAGCGGAACCGAAGAGGGGGATGTAAAGCCCGAAAATGAATGGCGTGAAAAATATGCCGCCTATACCAGAATAGTAGGTGCCAGCTTCACCGAACTCAGTGTCGCCGGACTTGAACTAAAAAGCCCCAGCGGTCTGGTTATTTCTAACAAGAGGCTGTTTGTCAGCGATTCTGAGACCGGAAAGATCCACGCCATAAGTCTCGACACTACAGGAAACCATACCTACATAGGCTGCATTCAAACGCCCGCAGGCCAGATTGCAGGTCTTGAGGTCGATCAAAAAACCGGACGCCTCTGGTTTGTTGACGCTACCTGGCACACACTGAATGTTGTTGAACCTCTGTGTCCGAGCCGCGATGACTGTGTATCTGATTCACCCTGGGGTCAGCAATGTGCTCCCGACACCGATGAAAATGGCAAGACTGTCTGGCAAGTGCATCTGGAAGAATCGAACAATTATGATAATTTTCAAGGGTGTGCCAGGTATTACTTTCTTGCTTGTCCGGGAGGCGATTCACACAAGAACAGTAAGCTTCCCGTTTGCAAGGCACAGGGTGGCACATGGCGGGATGCAAAAGTCAGCTGGATTGACGGACAGAGTACCTGCAAATGCATACCCCCTGAATTAAGACTGTCCTCCGAATCCAATCGGGTCGCTGCTGCCTGGCTGCCACTGGGCATTTTGCCATTACTGGCCCTGTATTACCGCTAAAGGGAGTCATGCTGCACTGGAAGGCATGGCCCTGATCCACAAAGCCATATCTTCCAGAACCCGGTGATGACTCAGATGACCTGACTCAGAAAAGCCTGCAGGCGTTCACTGTCAGGACTCCCAAAAAAGCTATCAGGAACACTGTCTTCCAACAGCTCACCGGACTCCATAAACAGAACCCGGTCGGCCACTTCACGGGCAAAGCCCATTTCGTGAGTGACCACAACCATCGTCATACCTGAGCGAGCCAGTTGTTTCATCACCTCCAGAACCTCACCGACCATTTCCGGGTCCAGTGCTGAAGTCGGCTCATCAAACAACATGATCTTCGGCTGCATGGCCAGTGCCCGGGCTATGGCTACACGCTGCTGCTGACCACCCGATAATTGAGGTGGAAAACTCCTGGCTTTGTCAGACAAACCGACTTTGGCCAACAATGCTAAGGCCCTGTCTTCAGCGTCGCTTCTGGAGATACCACGCACTTTCATCGGTGCAAGACAGATGTTGTCCAGTACGCTCAGGTGAGGAAACAGGTTGAAGGACTGGAACACCATGCCCACTTCTTCCCTCAACTTATTGACATCACCGGGCGTGGTCAGGGAGATTCCGTCCACGACAATTTCACCGGCATTGATAGTTTCCAGCTGATTCAGGGTACGCAGAAAAGTCGACTTGCCCGAGCCACTGGGCCCAACCACAACCACCACCTCTCCTTCCCTGATGGTCTGACTGACATTTTTCAGGGCATGAACCCCATTGGGGTAGACCTTGTGAATGCTCGTCACGGAAATGATAGCGTCAGTTTCTTGCAGCATACTTCACCTCCATTCTTCTGACGACAAACGACAGGATACCGGTCAGTACCAGGTAAAGTACCGCAACCGTGAACCAGACTTCAAAGGGACTGAAGGTACTGCTCACCGTTTCCCGACCGGCTTTGGTCAGATCGGTCAGGGAAATCACCGAAACCAGTGAAGAGTCCTTGATCAGGTTAATAAACTGACCAGCCAGCGGTGGCAGAACACGTTTAAAAGCCTGGGGCAGAATGATATAGCGCAGGGTTGCACCACGACTCATTCCAAGACTGCGCCCAGCCTCCATCTGACCTTTGTGAATCGACTCAATACCGGCTCGAATAATCTCTGCAATGTAGGCGCCGGTGAAGATCGACAGTGCTGCAACACCGGCTGTAAAGCGATCCAGATGAAGAACCGTACCAATAAAGAAATAAACAATGAAAATCTGCACCAGCAACGGGGTGCCACGAATCACCTCGATATAGAGTATCGAGAGATTTCTCAACGCCGGATTGGGAGAAATTCTCGCCAACCCTGAAATCACTCCCAGGAGAATGGCAAAGACAATAGAGACCAGCGACAGCTTTATGGTCATCACCAAACCATTGGCTATGGGTCCGGCCTTCCATTCATAATTGACAGCCAGCAAATCCCCTTCAAAGACCAGATCACCGTCATAAACCTGAACGTCGGCAAAGCCTTTAATGACCGTCTGCTCTGAGTCATCAAAGTCATTCACCAGAACAAGTTGTCCACTGTCGTTGGTTTTAACAGTGCCGTCGTATTCAGCCCTGAGTGGATTTTCTGCCTTGAAGAAAACGTACTGAGGAATGCGCTCCCAGCGCCAGATATACTCAATCGATTGGCTTGACTTATAGATACCCACGCCCATCAGCAGCAATAACGCACCGAAAACCAGGTTCCACAAAACCTGGTTCGGTTGTTTTTCCATTTGCAGCGGACGGCCGGTCAAGGGTTTACTGCTCAGCACTTAGTTCAGAGTCTTCTGCCATTCGGAGCTTTGGAACCACTTGGCATAAATCTTATCGTAGGTGCCATCGGCCTTGATCTGACTCATAAAGTTATTCAGCCAGTTTTCAAAATCAGGATCACCTTTACGAATACCCCAGGCCAGAGGCTCATGAGTGAAGGCGGTGTCCAGATGAGTCAGCTTTCCTTCGTTCTGGCTGGAGTAAATCGCATTGAAAGGAAAGTCATAAACGAAAGCATCTGCCTTGCCGTTAGCAACTTCCAGAGCACCATCGGCTTCTGTTTCAAACAGGCGAATATTGGCTTTACTCAGGTAACGTTTGGTCGCCTGTTCACCGGTAGTACCCAATTTGGTAGCAACAGTGTACTTCTTGTTATTCAGATCCTTGTAGCTCTTGATTTCACCTTCCAGCCCCTTGCGCAGCAGGATACTTTGACCGACGACAATGTAAGGCTGGGCAAAGTTGATCTGCAGGTTACGCTGAGGAGTCAGGGTCATGCCGGACATAATAATATCAAACTTGCCGGTCAGCAGGGCAGGAATGATTCCATCCCAAGCAGTGTTGACCAGTTCCAGCTCAACACCCATGGCTTTGGCCATCTGACGGGCAATGTCTACATCAAAGCCGACAATATCACCGCGTTTATTGGTCATTTCAAAAGGCATGTAGCCCGCTTCCATGCCAACACGGAGGGTTTTGCGCTCAATGATTTCATTCAGGGTAGACTCTTGCCAAAGCTCTGTGTCAGAAGCAAAAAGGCTGGTGCTAAAGGCCAGCATAAACGTCAGAAATACCATTATTTTTTGCATTATGTTTCACTCCAGGGTCCCGGTTTGGCCGGAACTCAGTCACTACCAGTTTTTTATAATGTGAAATATGCTGTCAGAGACAGCACAGTATCTCGCTTATTTGTCGTTTTGTTTGGCCTTCAACAGAAGGTCAAATGCGCACAAGACCAGGGTATTCTACATAGACATGTCGATTTGAACAGTACTTTAGTACTATTCAATACTGAACCAAAGCATTTCGCTAAAGAGGATGTCGCAAAACTCTGGTTCACATCTTCAGAGGGTGTCGCAAAACTCTCTCCAGCGTCGGAACGATTTGACTCCCGTCATTCCCGGCTTCATTCTCGTCATTTCCGGCTTCATTCTCGTCATTCCCGGCTTCATTCTCGTCATTCCCGGCTTCATTCTCGTCATTCCCGGCTTCATTCTCGTCATTCCCGCGAAGGCGGGAATCCACACTGACTCACCACCAGAACCATACTGCCCGGTGCCCCTGGCCTTGTCATCCCCGAGAAGGCAGAGATCCACTGTTGGCGCTGGATTCCCGCCTTCGCGGGAATGACGACCTAAGAGCATGGGAACGAGCTGTTGGAGTTTTGCGACACCCTCCTTCAGCGTGGGAACGATAAATTCAGGACTAAGTACCTGGCCAGTTGGTTTCGCATATTCTGGCGAGTGGATTTTTTCATCCTTCAAGGCGCAACGACGGGCGCGTAGCCATAGCTACGCAACCAGAGTTGGAACGCAGAAGGATGGAAAAAGCCGCCGTCCAGAATATGCGAAACCAACTGGTTAGGTACTTACCACCTGTTTTTCTGTCTTTGACTTCAGGATGGTGTAAAGTGCACAAGCCATTGATGCCATCTGGAGAACATTTGCCATGCTGAGCCTGATTTTATACTTCCTGATCAATGGTCTGGCTGTTTTTATCACCGCCAGAATCCTTAAAGGCGTAGAGATTGAAAACTACGGAAGTGCGATATTAGTATCTATCCTGCTGGCTGTGGTGAATACCTTTGTCAAACCGATTCTGTTTTTCCTGACCCTGCCCATCACCATCCTGACTCTGGGTTTATTTATCCTGATACTCAATGCCTTTATGTTGATGATCGTTAATTACTTTATGGACAGTTTTCATGTGAAAAATTTTGGCTGGGCACTGATCATGAGTATTGTACTTTCTATCATCAATTCAGCGCTGTTCCTAGTGATACCCGGCGTAATGATTCCTTAGCATCATGCCGACTGTTCAAATTGGAGAGGATGTCAAGTTTTAAACCTTACAGTCGAGACATATTTGCAGAGACTCTGACGAAAGGAACACTGATGAAAAGGATCACTCTGGTACTGGCCAGCCTCTGCGTCCTGCTTATTTCGCCAATGACCCAGGCCAGCGCCCAGGAAGCGGCCCTGAACTTTTATTTTCAAAAAGATCCGGGCACCAGGGGGTACGCTGTCACGCTGCCACTGATGCTGAGTCCTACTTCCAGAGATCAGCCCATGGAAATCAATGAATTCCCAGCTTTCAAAGTGTCTGTTCAGCAGGGTATACGGGGGCTGGACATCCTCTTCTTCGACAAACTTTCCGGCAAGTTACTGGCCAAGATGCGCTACCCAATGTTGAATCGTCTGAAGAATACTTTTCAGACACAGGGATTTACCGGGCTTCAATATATCCATCACCCCAATGGAGCTGTGCTCCAGTTTATTGGAATGGTGAAATAGACAACAGTGACTGAATATCACTCTGGACTATCCCCATCCTCAAACTCGTAATCAGTATTTAAGCCTCCCCGATTCTGATCTGACCCGGAGAGACGCTCAACTCTTGAACAGGTATTATCAATATGCTCCTGGACGACCACACTATCACAACCCTGCAGTGCCCGAGAGCATATCGGACAACTGATCTGACAATGGAAAAACGCCCAGTGATTAACCACTGCCATTTCTGACATCAGTGGCAGATCAACCGTATAATCCGCATTGTCGAACTGTTGCAGATGACCTCCCATCAGAAGCACTCGAAGCAGGGACTCAGCCCCCTCATCACCCTGGCATGAACCACAACGGTATGACTCGATATGACGGGGCAGATGAGCTTGCAGGACTTGCTGGTTGTTGAAAGTTACAGCACAAAAACAACAGCTGTATTGCAAATGGCTATTCATGTGGAAAGCGGAAGGCTGGTGAATGCGCCCGAACTGATTAAGAGTGCAGCCTGATACCGGACATTCCGCCTGCCCCTGATGTGAGGACTCAAAATGAGCAGTGTTGTCTGTTTCTGCTGTTAAAACACTCTCACATCGGGGAAAAATACAGGCGGTAAAACAGTGTTGCAGCAAAGCATTCATGAGCTGTTGCCGGGGAAGATTTAATTCCAGGTTCTCGCTACAATGCCGACACATTTCATGGACTCTTCCTCTGGACCACTGTTGCAAATGCTCCGAAAAAAAATGAGCCCTGCCCCCCCCCTGATCAAGTACAATAGTTCTATGCTCAGGAGGGCAAAGATTACAGTGAACCCTGGGCCTTCTGCTCTTGCCACAGCATGGACACCTGGCAGGTGAGGCTCCAAAGAACCGATAGCAGTCTTCACAAAGACATTTGCCACAACAGGAGTATTTCCAGCGAATCGCCTTTTTCTGGCAATACCAGCACAGATGAGAAATCTTTTTATCTCCAGGTCCCGAGCTTCGTCCATCGCTATTATCCTCCTTGTGATCCTCCCCCCCGGTCGCAACAAGCCTATCTGGCTCAGACGACGCCTCTTTCGTACCTGTGCCTTTTCTGTTACCCCCCCCGCTATTCTCATCAGTTGAGCTCTTATCACTGCACCGGCTCACATCGGCGCCGAACTGCAGAATTCCGTTCAAGGCACCATAAAAAGAGTTCAGATTACTGGCCGCCTCAAAAACCCTATCCTGAGAGCTGCCGCCTATCGCCCGGATCGTATTTGGCATCAGGCCGTTATAAACAGGAATATGGGCGCTAAACAAGGGAGTCAGAAAAATCAGCAACAAGGCTTCATGACAAAAAGCCACTCCCGGCTGTCCTTCCCCTGAAGCTTGAGCAGGGCCCCACCAGACCAGAAAAACCAGCGGCAGAAATATCAATATCTTCAAGACTCTTCGTGCCATCAAAAAGGTGAATGGTTTTAATAGGACAGTCAGTTTCAGTCGGCCAATAAAACCTTTTGCAAAATAATGATTTTTATCAGCCTTATTTCTGCCTGCTACCTATACTCCTCTGTTGAATAAAAAGCGCTGTCCAGTAAAAACGATATTACCTGGTTGAGATTAAACCAGTAGTCCTGACAGGGCATGAATGATTGTCTGTAGAAAACGCTTTTACTCTACGAGCAATGTTGTCTAACGAGGAAACGATGAAGCTTTTACTGTCTCTTGGCATTCTCGCTCTTATAACGGTCCTGTCTGCTGAATCTTGTCCGGCTTTGCCGACAATACCAACAAGTCAAACCACTGCCGCAACAAGTGAACTTAGGCTTTACGAGCTCTGCTCAGGAAATATCGAGAATCAGGAACTGCTCAGCACTGTGGCCATGAAAAGGGCAACGGTAAAGGCTCTGGAACAGGTCCTGGCCAGGTCTACACAGCCCATCGACCGTTGTGTTATCGAGACCCCGACCAAGGGAAACTATCTTGATGAAAACATCAATGGATTCAATACCAACAAATCAAGAGAAGACACCGCCAATACCGCTTTCCTGCTGGTAGGTGTCGGCATAAAATCAGAACCTGTCAGAGCAGCAGAGGACTGCGCTTCGACGAAACCGGTCATTGCCGGAAAACAGAAGGGGCAGCCTTCGGTTTTACCCAGGGACTGGCTTGAACAGTTTCAGCTCAGAAAAACCATTTATTTAAAACCGGGACAGATGCTGATCGGGGTGCCACTGGACCGCAGCAACGGTGCATTTGCAAAGGGTTATTTTGCAGGTCTAAAGAGAAAAATTGACCCGGCAAATAACTGCTCCAAACACTTATACAACCTCAGAAGTCTTTTTTACAAAGGGGAGATGATTCATTTTAGTGGTACAAACATCCTGATTACTGGTTTAACCACGTTACCATCATTCACTGGTACTTATCAGGCTGACCTCCAAACAAAAACTCTTTGCGATCGGGATTGGCTTAATACACTTAGAGCCGCTCCAGGCCACGAAATGCACACTGAAATACTGAAAGGAGAGCTGGACCTGAAATCGCCGGAAGTTCCGGATGAAGGCGACATAGTCAATATTTTCGGGAATGAGCTCTTTCAAATCCTTCAGCCCGCCGTTAGCATTTCTCTGGCGGATGAATCCCGAGACGTAGATTCAAGGTTATTTAACAACAGAACCCTGATTGATTTTTCGAACAATCAGGTCTATTCCTGCTACCCGGGGCAGGTTGAAACGGCCGTGAATATTAACATTGCCTATCAGAATGCCTCACCAGAGTCCGGGGTCATTCAGGCTCTGGAATTTAATGACAATCACATCCTGGGAAATGCAGCGCAAGCCATAAACCTTGTGCTTCCGGAACAGGTTAAAGCCAGCATTATCAACAATCTTTTTGTGACGACAAAAGTCAGTGACAAGGATACAAAAGGTATCAGTATCAATGGCCCGGACCAGAGCAGCAAAAACTGGCAAGCCTCATTAACCCTTAATGTAACCGGAAAACTTATAAAAGGTTATCAGGCTGCATTGTCTCTGGCAGGTCATCAAAAGCGGGGGTTGTATCCTGATCCATCATCCAGCAGTAAATCAACCCCCGCTTTACTCAGCGCCGTGACTGAAATACAGGCAGCATTCAGCGATGCAACAGAGAGCACTTATTTTCAGTTCTCTGCTTATACAGAAAGTAACAACCCGGAAGACTCCAACGCCTGGCCACTCACAGCAATGGTCATTGGCGGAGTTTCGATTGCGACCCTGGGTGTTATTGGCGGATACCTTAAGTACAAAATAAGAAACTATTACTTGGCGAGATTTGGTTCTGAAATGGCACTATCAGGACCAAAATCCAAGTTCTGAGCAATGCAAACAGGTCACCGGAATACCCTGCCTCCAGTCAAATCATGAGGCAGGATACAGGCGAGGTTTCGCTGTAAATCACTCACCCCTGAAGAAAATGTTTTTGCGCCAGTATTTCGATCAATTCTCAAAAAAACCTACCAATGGATAACACCGTCTATACTCCCTTAGCAAATAAAAACATTATCTAACAAAAACAACAGTACCTGCTTGATATTGAGCAGCCATTTTTCGGCATGAATGATTGCCTGTACTAACCGTTTTTGTTTTACGACACTTATTGTGTAATGAGGACGCCATGAAATACTTACTGTCTCTCTGCATTATTATTTTTATAACGGCCTTATTGGCTGAATCTTCCCCAGCTTTCCCCACCACTGCAACAACCGCAAGCCCCACTTACAGTGCCAGCCAACCTCAAACCACTGTCGCAACAGGCAGACTGGAACTTTCCGGGTTGTGCTCAGGGAGAGTCGTGAACCTCGACCTGCTCACCTCAGAAGCCATGAAACAGGCAACTGTAAAAGCACTCCGGCAAGTCTCTGCCAGGACCAGACAATCCTTTGACCGATGTGTTATCTACACCCCGACCGAAAAAAGCTATCTCGACGAAAGCAAAATCAACTATCTCGACGAAAGCATTGATGAGTTCAATTCTGACAGACCATGGGAAGAGACCACCAACACCGCATTTCTTCTGGTGGGTGTCGGCATGAAGTCAGAACCTGTTTCCGCTGGTGAAGACTGCGCTTCGAAACGGCCGGTCATTGCCGGTAGCCACGACGATCTGCCTTCGGTCCTACCCAGTAACTGGCTTGAACACTTTCAGGTCAGAAAAACCATCAATTTAAAAGCAGGGCAGATGCTCATCGGGGTGCCACTGGACCGCAGTGACGGTTCATTGGCAGACGGCTATTTTGCTGCCCTGAAGAGAAAAATTGAGTACAAACATTATTGCAGCGATGGCTGGTACGGTGGACGCAGCCACACTCATAGCCACAAAAGTTTTTTCAAAGATGAGCTGATTCATTTTAACGGTGCAGGCATCCTGATCACGGGTTTGACCACGTTACCTGCACTGGACGCCTTTAAGGAAGATGCTGGCAAACATTGCGAAGCTGATTCGAAGATTGTCACTACTGCCAGCCACGAAGTGTACACTGAGATGCTGAAAGGAGAGTTGAACCTGAAGTCCCTGGAAGTCCCGGACAATGGCTACATGGCCAATATTTTCAGGAATGAGTTCTTTCAGATCCTGAAACCGGCTATCAGCCTTTCTCTTGCCGATGAATCGGAAAACGTCTATTCAGCACTTTTCAGGAACAGAACCCTGATTGGCTTTTCGAACAATCAGGTCTATTCCTGCTACAACAAAGGAAATCTCAATCCCGTTGAAACAGCTGTGGATATTGACCTTACCTACCGGGATGCCACACCCAAACCTGAATTTATTCGGGCTCTGGAATTCAAAGATAATTACATCCTCGGGAATGCGCCAAAGGCTATGAACCTGGCTCTTCCCGAACACGTTAAAGTCAGCATTAGCAACAGTGAGTTTGTGACAACAGAAGAGGATGAGGTGAATACAAGAGGCATCAGCATTGATGGCCCGAACCAGAGCAGCGAAGAATGGCAAGCCCCGTTGACCGTCGATATGACGGGCAATCTTATCGAGGGTTATCAGGCAGCACTGTCTTTGACCGGCTATCAAAAGCTGGTGTTGAAATCAAACCGGCTTCTTGGCAAGCGGGTGTCCATAGAACGTCGGAGCGATCTGACACTGCCTGTCACACTCTCAGGCGACAGAAACAACCAGTTTAATACCTTAGGTAATGATCCCTGCCACCAGCTTGAACATACTACCATCATCGGTGGCTTTGTATTTTCTGACGGGACGACTTCCTGCCCGGGAGGGTTTGTCATTCCAACAACAGGACTCCCCCCGTCTGAGCTGTCAGACTCCGACAAGCGCAGGAATCACTTTCCTGGAACACCCTCTTCAGACAGCCGTCGCTTTTCAGAAAAGCCTACAGAAACAAGCTATGAGAGCAGTTTCAGAGAGTCTGCAACGCATTCTGTCACAACACCCGATCTGAGCTCCCGGGCAGAGAAACCAGTGACCTCTGGCTTATCCCTCAGAAGTAAATCTGATTTAGAGTCGATAACGGCAAGTTCACACAAAAATTTCAATGGCACATCACCGCCGACTTCGCCAACCCCACTAAAGTCTACCGATAAACGCAGCAACAGTAGCAAGGATAAAATTTCCGAACATATAAATACCAGGGGTAACAGCACCAGAGAACATCCAGATTCATCACCAGCCAGCAGCCTGCCCACCCATTCACAAAGCCTCGTGACACAAATACAGCCAACCAACAACAATTCAACTCCGGCAGGTCTTGAGTTTTCGGACGACAGGAAAAGACTCGACTCGTCAGGTATGCATGACTGGCAAACCGCTCTGATAACCACTGGCGTAGTTGCCATTGTCGGTGCGGGCATTGTTATCAGCTACGTCAGGTACAAAAGCAGACGTTCTCTCCAAAGGGAGCCTCTTATCAAAATGAATGCTATTGCAGAAGATCCTCTACCCGAGTAACTTGCAAACAGTTCGCCAGAACCCCACCCCACGTCAAACGATGAGCAGGGCGGGGGGGGGGCATAAAATATCTTATGCACAAAAGCACAATCTCAGTTAAACTGCCGGGATATTTCCTGGTATAAGAGCGCTGAGATTCAAACGACTCGAGTGTCCGCAAGCACCGGGACTAGCGCACAAGTAGCGGGCAAAGCGAAGCACTTTTGCGACAGTCTTGCACCCTGACGGCAATCTTCACTCAATACAGCCTTCAGCAGGATAACCCTTTCCGGGCTTTACTGCGAATGAGCAAAAGCCTTTCGATTTTATGTTGACCTGAGACAAGCATGAAGCTTTCCACATTTGGCACGAAATTTACCAGTCATTCGGGCATTCTCCAACTTATGGATGACCTGGGAAATGCACTGGCCGGCGGCCAGGATATGATCATGATGGGTGGAGGCAATCCGGCCCATATTCCTGAAGTGGAAGAGGCTTTTCGTCAGCGACTTCGGAAAATTCTGGATAGTCAATCTGAGTTCACCCGTCTGATCGGGACCTATGACCCCCCCCAGGGAGAAAAAGAATTTATTCATGAGACGGCTCGCTTTCTGAACCGTCAGTTTGGCTGGCAGCTGGGGCCGGAAAACATTGCTCTGAGCAACGGCAGTCAGGCGGCATTTTTCATGCTCTTCAATATGTTTGCTGGTGATTATGATGATGGCAGTCATCGTTGTATTCAGTTACCACTGGCGCCTGAATATATTGGTTACGGTGATGCAGGTCTGAGTGAAAATTTCTTCATCGCTAACAAGCCTGAAATCAGGATCATTGATAAATACATGTTCAAATACCATGTTGATTTCAGCAGCCTGAAAGTCGATGAACGGACCGGTGCACTCTGCGCTTCCCGCCCGACCAACCCAACCGGCAATGTCCTGACCGACTCGGAAGTCAGTCGGCTGGACGAAATAGCCAGAGCCCATAACATTCCTCTGATCATTGACGGCGCCTACGGCACCCCGTTCCCGAATCTGATCTTCAGTAATGCCAACCCGGAATGGAATGAGAACACCATTCTCTGCCTTAGCCTTTCCAAGCTTGGGCTGCCCGCTGCCAGAACCGGCATCGTCATTGCCAACGAACAGGTTATCAAAGCATTGTCTGGTATTAACGCCATCATGAATCTGGCTCCCAACAGCTTTGGTAGCCTGATTGTGCTGGATATGATCCGTGATGACAGCATCATAGATCTTAGTAAAAATGTGATTCGTCCTTACTATGAAGACAAGGTCAGATTTGCCGTTTCTCTATTACATAAGTATCTCAATGGCGTGAACTGGAAAATACACAAACCGGAAGGTGCCATGTTCCTGTGGCTCTGGTTTGAAGGACTACCCATTAGCAGTCAGGAACTTTACGAGCGACTGAAAAAACGTAACGTTCTGGTCGTCTCCGGCCACTATTTCTTCCCGGGCATGGATGATGACTGGCAACACAAGCATGAATGTCTGAGGATGACTTACTCACGCGATAATGAAACGGTAGAGCGTGGTATCCATGTTATTGCCGAAGAAGTCCGCAAAGCTTATCAAGATTGACTCTGCTCGCCCTGTCAAGGCTGTCGCAAAACACGGACTCCCATAAGCTGTCTTTGTTATCAAAGTCCGGTTCCCGGCCCTTATGCGCTCTCACGCGGAGCGAAGGGACGAGTTGTTAGAGTTTTGGACAGCCTTTATCGGGCGATGGTCAGTTAATATTGGAGAAGACTCAGGCTTGCATTCCAACCATTCAAATCTACATTAACAGCTAGTATATGGCTTCAATGAGTTTGACTGAAAACAAAACCATTCAGCCGGAAGCCTGTCGGAAAGATGTAAATTCATAATTCGGTTTTATGTTCCAGTTTGCATAAGACCTCTTCTGCGGCTTCGCATCTGCAATATAAAACGCAGGTACTGTGTTATGTACAGACAATTCCTGTCCTGTTTCTCTCGAGCCTTGATCCTGTCACTGATCATGTCGTTATTATTAGTGACTGACGGCAAGGCCGAATCGCCAACACCTGTGGAAGCTAACCACCTGTGGCCATTGGAACAGATCATCATTCAGATTCGAAAGAAGTACGGTGAGGTCATCATTCAGAGTGTACGTATGACTGAAGAAGACAAACGTAAGGTCAGGGTCATAGACTTCACTGACAGTATGAACAGAAACCAGCGTGCAGTGGTTGATGCCCGATCAGGCAGGATCATTGAAGTTGCTCAATTACAGTCGCCCATGCCGCTGCAAAAAATCATAGCCAAAGTCAAAAGTAAACATTCTGTTGTAGCCATACTGAAAACAAGGACCGACATGCAAAATGGCCAGCTGGTTCAAATCGTTGACTTTATAGACAAGAAACACAAGCGCTGGTCTACGACGCTTGATGCCTATACTGGCATGATCATTGACGAATACAACTACACAATGAAACCTCAGGGTAAACTGCTGTCCCTGAATCAGGTCATAACAAAGGCCAGGGATACTCACAAGAGCATGGTGATCCTGAAAACCCGTCTGGCTCGCTGGAAAAAACAGCCAGTCCGGGAAATTTATTATCTGGACGAAAGCCGCTATAAGAAAAGATTGGTCGTAAATGCCTCTACCGGAGATATCATTGAAGACCGCCTCTACCCATCGCCGCTGTAACCGTCTCTATTGAAAGCCTGGTGTTACCGGCTTCTCAACAAAATAATAGGACACCCTGAAAAAAAATAATAGGGACACCCTGAAAAAAAAAAATAATAGGACACCCTTATATTTGACAAAAAAATCAGTTCGTCTATCTTTTTCGTTGCTGAGTTTTAGTTCCGGCAGGAGAGGTTATGACCCGTGCACGAAGTTCTTTGATCGACCCAGGTTCCACGCCTTATTATCACTGCATAGCTCGATGCGTACGCAGAGCGTATTTGTGTGGAGAGGATTATTTAACAGGCAAAAACTACGAGCACCGTCGGCAGTGGATTGTAGATAAACTCAGAGAACTGGTTTCAATCTTTTCTATAGAAGTCTGCGCCTATGCTGTCATGTCGAATCACTATCATGTGGTTTTGCATATTAATCAAAAACCTGCCAGAGAGTGGACAAGAGACGAAATTTTGAGTCGATGGACAAGGCTTTTCACAGGGCCGCTTCTGGTTCAGAGGTATCTTGCTGCTAACCAGCTGAGTCATTCGGAACTGGCTCGCGTGGACGAATTTGTTGAAGAGTATCGAAATCGTTTAACGAACATCAGCTGGTTCATGCGTTGCCTGAACGAATATCTTGCCCGTGAGGCTAACCAGGAAGATGGCTGTAAAGGTCGCTTCTGGGAAGGGCGGTTTAAAAGTCAGGCGTTGTTGGATGAGGCAGCGTTGTTGACCTGCATGGCCTATGTTGACCTGAATCCGCTCCGTGCTGAAATGGCGGAAACTCCAGAAGGATCAGACTACACGTCGATACAAGAACGAATAGAAAATTTGGAAGGTTCTGATACCCGAAAGCAGCCAATCACCCTCATGCCTTTTCGATCACGGGGGCAAAATCCGGATAAGGCATTACCTTATATTCTTCACGATTATCTTGAGCTGCTTGACTGGAGTGGCCGTGCAGTCCGATCTGATAAGAAAGGTTCAATCCCTTCAGATATCCCGCCCATTCTGACCCGATTGGAAATTGATTCAAATGAATGGCTCAAAACCATGAGATGGAATAATCGCTTCTATCGGGCATTGGGCAGGCTGGAAGCCATGAAAACTTTTGCTCGGGAAATGGGGCAGCAATGGGTAAAGGGATTGTTTACCTGTAGTCGTTTATTTCGTTGCATAAGTTGATTGCCTAATTTTCCCGTTGTTATTTGCTTCTCCTGTCATCTGGGGAGCTCTGCTATTTCTGACTTCCCCCCCCCCTTTTGAGTGATTCGCTTGTTGTTTGTTATGATAAACGATTAATATCCTCTTTTGAGTGGCTGTCAGGGCTTAATGGACTTCTGGGCTCTCGGTTTTTGAACCGTATTTATTAGTTTATATTTTATATGGATTTATATGGATGTCCTTTTCTTTCTTCTTTTTTCTTTCTTTTCTTTTTCTCCCCAGGGATGAGGAGGCGAATAAAAGAAGCCTCCGTTGCCGACATCGGGAAAATCGGCGTTGCCAGCGGGCTTGCCTCTCGTCAATGTCAGGGTGCTATTGCGTGTTCTCCCATCATTGATTTCAATCCGAACCCTGTGACCATCGGGATGATGACGATCAATAAGGGTTGAGGAATAGCATAAGGGCACAACCATCATAGCCAGCATTGAAAGAACAAAAATACCAACCATGCCCTTCTCAATCATTCTTCCATAGTTCAGTAATCTTCACAATGCTGGCGGGACCATCAGATACTGGCAACAAACTTTGGGTCAGCACAAAGCGGCTATCGGCACTGAAGCTGGCTGAGGGGATTGCAAAGGGGTGGCGGATAGTGAATTGGATAGCGCCCTTCAGGTAATTGATTTTCGCGGTACCATCAACACCAAAGGTCATCACAAAGCGGCCATCGGCACTAAAGATGGCTGAAGCAACCCAACCCGTATGACGGATAGTGCGCCCTTCTTCCCATGATCCATCATTCTTGTGGCTATGGATTTTTGCCGTTCCATCATAACTGCTGGTTACTGCATGTTGGCTATCGGGACTGAAGGTGGCTGAGCTGACCCAATGATTGTGGTGGATAGTGATTTCTTCTTCCCATAATACATCGGTCTTTTCGCCGTAGATTTTTGCCTCTTTGTCGTAACTGGCGGTCACCACATGGCGGCTATCGGGACTGAAGGTGGCTGTGTTGATGCCATCACTATGGGAAATGATGGCTTTTTCCAGCCATGATCCATCGGCCCACTTGCCAACGATTTTAACAAGGTTATCCTTGCCGACAGTCAGCACATGTCGGCTATCGGGGCTGAAGGCGGCTGATGCGATCGGGCCATCGGTGCTAATGTGACCCATGGTAAATTCTTCTTCCCATAACTTGTCGTCTTTCTGGCCAATGATTTTTGCCATGCCATCGTTACTGGCGGTCAACACATAGCGGTTATCGGGGCTAAAGATGGCTGAGTTGACAGAGCCCTCATGGTGAACGATAAGTTTTACTTGCCATGATCCATTGGCGGATTTGCCTGTGATTTTTACCAGGTTATCTTTGTCGGCAGTTACCACATGGCTACCATCAGCACTGAAGCTGGCTAAGTGGATCAGACCATCATGGTTGATGGTCACTTCTTCTTCCCATGATCCTCCCTCCTTTTGAACATGGATTTTTGCTGTCCCATCGTCACTGGCGGTCAACGCGCGGCTGCTATCGGTGCTGAAGCTGGCTGAATTAATGGGCCCGTCGTGGCGGATAGTGATTTCTTCTTGCCATGATCCATCCTCCTTCTGAACATAGATTTTTGCTGTCCCATCGTCACTGCCGGTCAACACACGGCGACTATCGGCGCTGAAGCTGGCTAATTTGACCGGACCATCGTGGCGGACAGTGAGTTCTTCCTTCCATGATCCATCGGACTGATAAACATAGATTTTCGCAGTGCCATCGTCACTGGCGGTCACCACACGGTGGTTATTGGCGCTGAAGGTGGCTGAGTTGGCCTCACCTTTATGGTAAATCTTGGCTTTTGTCACGGGATGAAGGATGCGTCGCAAGAGTTTTACAAACTGTGAATCATCAGATGCCCTGCTGCTATGTCGGCAAAACTGGACAAAATGGTATAGGGTTTCATAACTTGTTTTTGCTTTATTCCATTCCTCAACTGCTCTTTCTGCAATAGCTAAAGAATGACAGCCGTCGTATTTTCTTAATAGTTCGTTAAATTCGGAAAGGTTTTTAGTTAAGGCATTTAATTCTGTCCGACATGAAGGACAATTTCTAATTGAACAATCGTGCTTCCTTTTTTTCAGCCACTGATTTAAACAACCTGCGTGATAAAGATGATTGCAGGGCGTTTTTACTATAACCATATTTGATGATCGTACAAACTGCTCCTGACATACCGTGCACTCTGCATCAATAATGTCTGCAGGTTCTTCTTTATCCACACGCAGTGCATTATCGTCGAAAGAATTGACAGCGATGTAATTATTTTGTATACGCAGTTCATTTGATAAGCACATTAATTCATGGAACGATGAGTGCTGGTTAAATTGTTTCAAGGTATCCAGAAAAGAGGTGGGGAGTGTTAATGATTGTGCATTATTTATAATCTCATTCTTTATGGCTAAATCCGATATTTTTTCTAACAGATTGCGAATACGCTCAACCGGGTTTGAATGAAGCAGGAACAATTGAATAAAGTAATCAGTAAAGCAACATTTTTCAAAATCCCCTATCTGTGGTTGTTGGTCGGATTGGTTGAGCTTGTGGATTATGTCCAGAACAATCTCAGACAAAATTATCTGGCGGTTGTTGCCAGCGGCTTCTATCAGCTGCCCGATAAATCGGTTGCGTGTTGAGTGTTCATGGGAAGAACGCGGCAGTGCCAATATCGCCTCTAGAGGAGTAACGGTATTGCCGCTGATGTTTGTGCCTTTTGTTTCCAGAACCTGCAAACGCTGAGGCATGTCCAGCTTCTCTAACATTTCCCTGAATTTAAAAGCGGCATTGGGTTCGTCGCTTTCAATGATGGCTAAAAGCTGGCTGGCAAGTAGCTCAAGGTCCTGAGGCGAAGCATTATTTTTACTCTGCTCTCCATTGTCGTCTTTTCTGTTATTGCCATCCCCGCTGCTACCATTAGCTTCTCCCGGTGATGTGTTCTCCCGATTTTCAGGTGCTTCTCTTTTTTCCTGTTGATGGTGTTGGTTAGTTGCGTCATTTGATCCCACATTGGGTTTGTTGCCAGAGGGTTGGCCATCCTCCGGGCAAGTCGTGGCGGCACCAGAATCCTTACCTATGGACATCAGCCAGTTGATGACGGGTTGCAGAATAGTCAGGTCAATTTCGAATAATCCCGATGGCCTGCCGCCTCCACCTCCCCAGGGAGGAGGAGGCGAATAAAAAAAAATCCGCTGGCGACACCGGGAAAATCGGCATTGCCAGCGCGCTGGCCTCCTGTCACTGTCAGTGTGCTATTGCGTGTTTTCCCATCGTTGATTTCAATCCGAAACTTGCGCCCATCGGGATGATGACGGTCAATAAGGGTTGAGGAATAGCATAACGGCACAACTAGCATAGCCAGCAGGGAAAAAACAAAAATACCCATCTCGCCCTTCTTGTTTGTCAGAAAATGCCAGAACAATCCGTGTTGGATGTTTGTTTTGGAAAAATAAAGGAACGCCATGGGTGAATCTCATTATTGGTAGTGCATCAGAGAATAGCCAAGAATTTCCGGGGTGCTACTGGAGTTACTCTTCTTTCCATAGTTCAATGATTTTCGCAATGTTTTCGGTACCTCTATCAAGTGACACTAAACCGGTGGTCACCACAAAGCGGCTATTGGCGCTGAAGGTGGCTGAGGATATCGGACCAGAGTTGAAGATAAAGAGTTCTTTTTTCCGTGCATTGTCCAGGATATTGATTTTCGCCGTAAGATATTCACCAAAGGTCATCAAATAGAAGTTATCGGCACTTAAGGTGGCTAAAGTGAAACCACCACCATGATGAAGGACAGTGATTCCTT
Source organism: Endozoicomonas sp. ALC020 (assembly GCF_049275935.1). Taxonomy (NCBI): domain Bacteria; kingdom Pseudomonadati; phylum Pseudomonadota; class Gammaproteobacteria; order Oceanospirillales; family Endozoicomonadaceae; genus Endozoicomonas; species Endozoicomonas sp. ALC020. The sequence continues at coordinate 4,350,522 of NZ_CP184830.1, read as the reverse complement.
CTTTCCATGATCCATCATTCTGGTGGCTATGGGTTTTTGCCGTTCCATCCAGACTGGTGGTTACTACACGTCGGCTATTGGCACTGAAGATGGCTGAGGAGACCCTATGATTGTGGTGGATCGTGATTTCTTCTTCCCATAATACATCGGTTTTTTCGCCGTAGATTTTTGCCTGTTTGTCGAAACTGGCGGTCACCACATGGCGGCTATTGGGACTGAAAGTGGCTGTGCTGATAAGATCACTATGGGAAATGATGACTTTTTCCAGCCATGATCCATCGGCCTGTTCGCCAATGATTTTAACCAGGTTATCCTTGCCGATAGTCAGCACATGTCGGCTATCGGGGCTGAAGGTGGCTGATAGGATCGAACCACCGGTACTCATGTGGTTAATGGTGAATTCTTCTTCCCATGATTCGTCGTCTTTCCGGCCAATGATTTTTGCCGTGCCATCGTTACTGGCGGTCACGACATAGCAGTTATTGGGGCTAAAGATGGCTGAGTTAACATGGTTCCTGTGGAGAACGATAAATTTTACTTGCCATGATCCATCGGCGGATTTGCCCTTGATTTTCACCACGTTATCTTTGCCAACAGTCACCACATGGCTACCATCAGGACTGAAGCTGGCTAAATGGATCGGATCATCATGGTTGATGCTCCCTTCTTCTTCCCATGATCCACTCTCCTTCAGAACATAAATTTTTGCTGCACCGTCACTGGCGGTCAAAACACGGCAATTATCGGCGCTGAAGCTGGCTGAATGAATGGACCCACGGTGGCGGATAGTGATTTCTTCTTGCCATGATCCATCCTCCTTCCACACATGGATTTTTGCTGTCCCATCGTCACTGGCAGTCAACACACGGCGACTATCGGCGCTGAAGCTGGCTGATTTGACCGGACCATCGTGACGAATAGTGAATTCTTCCTTCCAGGATCCATCGGACTGAAAGACATAGATTTTGGCAGTGCCACCGTCACTGGCAGTCACCACACGTTGGTTATTGGCGCTGAAGGTGGCTGAGTTGACTTTACCGTCATGGCGGATCTCGACTTTTACCTCGGGACGAATGAAACTTCGCAAGATAGTTAGAAACTTTGAATCATCAGATGCCTGGCTGCTATGTCGGCAATATTGGATAAAATGGTAAAAGGTTGCAAAATTTGTTTCTTCTGTATTTAATTCATTCGCTGCCCTTCTTGCAGTAGCTAAAGAATGATAACCGTCGTATTTTCTCAATAGTTTGTTAAAGTGGTAAAGTTTTGTTGTTAAGCCAATTATTCGTGTTCGACATGTAGGACAATCTTGAATTGCACGACTCTGATACCTATTTTGGAGCCACTGACTTAAACAATCAACGTGATAAAGGTGATTACAGGGCGTTTTCACTATATTTGACGAGCGTTCAAACTGCTCCTTACATACCGCGCACTCCGCACCAATAATTTGACTGGATTCATGTTTATCCAGAAACAGTACATTATTGCCCGAAGCAGTGATCGCTATGTAATCATTTTGCATACGCAATTCATTTGATAAGCGTATTAATTCATGGAACGATGAGTGCTGGTTAAATTGTTTCAAGGTATCCAGAAAAGAGGTGGGGAATGTCAATGATTGCGCATTATTTATAATCTCATTCCTTATGGCTAAATCTGATATTTTTTCTAATAGATTGCGAATACGCTCAACCGGGTTTGAATGAAGCAGGAACAATTGAATAAAGTAATCAGTAAAGCAACATTTTTCAAAATCCCCTATCTGTGGTTGTTGGTCGGATTGGTTGAGCTTGTGGATTATATCCAGAACAATCTCAGACAAAATCATCTGGCGGTTGTTGCCAGCGGCTTCTATCAGCTGCCCGATAAATCGGTTGCGTGTTGAGTGCTCATGGGAAGAACGCGGCATTGCCAATATCGCCTCAAGAGGAGTAACGTTATTGCCCCTGATGTTTGTGCCTTTTGTTTCCAGAACCTGCAAACGCTGAGGCATGTCCAGCTTCTCTAACATTTCCCTGAATTTAAAAACGGCGTTGGGATCGTCGCTTTCAATGATGGCTAAAAGCTGGTTGGCAAGTAGCTCAAGGTCCTGAGTCGAAGCATTATTTTTACTCTGCTCTCCATTGTCGTCTTTTCTGTTATTGCCATCGCCGCTGCTACCATTACCTTCTCCCGGTGATTTGTTCTCCCGATTTTCAGGTGCTTCTCTTTTTTCCTGTTGATGGTGTTGGTTAGTTGCGTCATTTGATCCCGCGTTAGGTTTGTTGCCAGAGGGTTGGCCATCCTCCGGGCAAGTCGTGGCGGCACCAGAATCCTTACCTATGGACATCAGCCAGTTGATGACGGGTTGCAGAATAGTCAGGTCAATTTCGAATAATCCCGATGGTCTTCCACCTCCCCAGGGAGGAGGAGGCAAATAAAAGAAGCCTCCGCTCCCGACACCGGGAAAGTCGGCGTTGCCAGCGGGCTGGCCTCCTGTCAATGTCAGTGTGTTATTACGTGTTCTCCAATCATTGATCTCAATCCGAACCTTGCGCCCATCGGGATAATGACGATCAATAAGCGTTGAGGAATAGCATAACGGCACAACCATCATAGCCAGCAGGGAAAGAACCAAAATATCAATCACGCCCTTCTTGTTTGCCAGAAAATAACAAGACAATCCGTGTTGAATGTCTGTTCTGGAAAAATAAAGGAACGACATAGGTGAATCTCATTATTGGTGGTGCATCAGAGAATAGCCCAGAATTTCCAGAACGCTGGTGGGGTTACTCTTCCTTCCATAGTTCAATGATTTTCGCAATGTTTTCGGTACCTCTATCAAGTGACACTAAACCGGTGGTCACCACAAAGCGGCTATTGGCGCTGAAGGTGGCTGAGGATATCGGACCAGAGTTGTGGATAAGGAGTTCTTTTTTCCGTGAATTGCCCAGGATATTGATTTTCGCCGTAGGATCTTCACCAAAGGTCATCAAAAGGCAGTTATCGGCACTGAAGGTGGCCGAAGTGAAACCACCATGATGAAGGATAGTGAATCCTTCTTCCCCATTCTTACGGCTACGGGTTTTTGCCGTTCCATCCAGACTGGTGCTTACTGCTCTTAGGCTATTGGGACTGAAGGTAGCTGAGGAGACCCTATGATTGTGGTGGTTAGTGATTTCTTCTTCCCATAATACATCGGTCTTTTTGCTGTAGATTTTTGCCTGTTTGTCGAAACTGGCGGTTATCACATGGTGGCTATTGGGACTGAAAGTGGCTGAGTTGATATGATCACTATGGGAAATGATGGCTTTTTCCAGCCATGATCCATCGGCCTGTTTGCCAATGATTTTAACCAGATTATCCTTGCCAACAGTCAGCACATGTCGGCTATTGGGGCTGAAGGCGGCTGATAGGATCGAACCATTGGTACCAATGTGGCTAATGGTGAATTCTTCTTCCCAAGACTGATCGCCTTTCTGGCCAATGATTTTTGCCGTGCCATCGTTACTGGCGGTCACCACATAGCGGTTATTGGGGCTAAAGATGGCTGAGTTGACATGGTCCCTATGGAGAAAGATAAATTTTACTTGCCATGATCCATTAGCTGATTTGCCTGTGATTTTTACCAGGTTATCTTTGCCGACAGTTAACACATGGCTACCATCAGGACTGAAGCTGGCTAAATGGATCGAACCATCATGGTGGGTGGTTCCTTCTTCTTCCCATGATCCACTCTCCTTCAGAACATAAATTTTTGCTGCCCCATCGTCACTGGCGGTCAACACACGGCTACCATCGGCGCTGCAGCTGGCTGAATTAATGGGCCCAGGGTGTTGGATAGTGAGTTCTTCTTGCCATGATCCACCCTCCTTCAGAACATGGATTTTTGCTGTCCCGTCTTCACTGGCGGTCAACACACGGTTACTATCGGCGCTGAAGCTGGCCAATTTGACCGGACCATCGTGACGAATAGTGAATTCTTCCTTCCAGGATCCATCGGACTGAAAGACATAGATTTTCGCAGTGCCATCGTCACTGGCGGTCACCACACGGTGGTTATTGGCGCTGAAGGTGGCTGAGTTGACTTTACCGTCATGGTGGATCTCGGCTTTTATCACGGGACGAATGAAGCTTCGCAAGATATTTTTAAACTTTGAATCATCAGATGTCTGGCTGCTATGTCGGCAATATTGGAGAAAATGGTAAAAGGTTGCAAAACTTGTTTCTGCTATATTCAATTCCTTAAATGCTCTTTTTGCAGTAGCTAAAGAATGACAACCGTCGTATTTTCTCAATAGTTTGTTAAAGTCGTTAAGTTTTTTTCTTAAGCCATATAATTGTGTACGACATGTAGGGCAATCTTGAATTGCACGATCCTGCTTCCTTTTTTTGAGCCACTGATTTAAACAATCGACGTGATAAAGGTGATTACAGGGCGTTTTCACTATATTTGACGAGCGTTCAAACTGCTCCTTACATATCGCGCACTCTGCATCAATAATGTGTCTGGATTCATGTTTATCCACACGCAGTGCATTATTGACCGAAGTAGTGATCGCTATGTAATCATTTTGCATACGCAGTTCATTTGACAAGCGCATTAATTCATGGAACGATGAGTGCTGGTTAAATTGTTTCAAGGTATCCAGAAAAGAGGTGGGGAGTGTTAATGATTGTGCATTATTTATAATCTCATTCCTTATGGCTAAATCTGATATTTCTTCTAATAGATTGCGAATACGCTCAACCGGGTTTGAATGAAGCAGGAACAATTGAATAAAGTACTCAGTAAAGCAACCTTTTTCAAAATCCCCTATCTGTGGTTGTTGGTGAGATTGATTGACCTTGTGGATTATGTCCAAAACAATATCAGACAAAATCATCTGGCGTTTGTTGCCAGCGGCTTCTATCAGCTGCCCGATAAATCGGTTGCGTGTTGAGTGTTCATGGGAAGAACGCGGCAGTGCCAATATCGCCTCTAGAGGAGTAACGGTATTGCCGCTGATGTTTGTGCCTTTTGTTTCCAGAACCTTCAAACGCTGAGGCATGTCCAGCTTCTCTAACATTTCCCTGAATTTAAAAGCGGCGTTGGGTTCGTCGCTTTCAATGATGGCTAAAAGCTGGTTGGCAAGTAGCTCAAGGTCCTGAGTCGAAGCATTATTTTTACCCTCCTCTCCATTGTCGTCTTTTCTGTTATTGCCATCGCCGCTGCTACCATTACCTTCTCCCGGTGATTTGTTCTCCCGATTTTCAGGTGCTTCTCTTTTTTCCTGTTGATGGTGTTGGTTAGTTGCGTCATTTGATCCCGCGTTAAGTTTGTTGCCAGAGGGTTGACCATCCTCCGGGCAAGTCGTGGCGGCACCAGAATCCTTACCTATGGACATCAGCCAGTTGATGACGGGTTGCAGAATAGTCAGGTCAATTTCGAATAATCCCGATGGCCTGCCGCCTCCACCTCCCCAGGGAGGAGGCGAATAAAAAAAAACTCCGCTGGCGACACCGGGAAAATCGGCATTGCCAGCACGCTGGCCTCCTGTCACTGTCAGTGTGCTATTGCGTGTTTTCCCATCGTTGATTTCAATCCGAAACTTGCGCCCATCGGGATGATGACGGTCAATAAGGGTTGAGGAATAGCATAACGGCACAACTAGCATAGCCAGCAGGGAAAGAACCAAAATACCCATCACGCCCTTCTTGTTTGCCAGAAAATAACAAGACAATCCGTGTTGAATGTCTGTTCTGGAAAAATAAAGGAACGACATAGGTGAATCTCATTATTGGTGGTGCATCAGAGAATAGCCCAGAATTTCCTGAACCTGGTGGGGTTACTCTTCCTTCCATAGCTCAATGATTTTTGCAATGTTTTCGGTACCTCTATCAAGTGACACTAAACCGGTGGTCACCACATAGCGGCTATTCAAAGCGGCCTTAAAACATGACAAATGATTTTTGATAATTTCCTGAAAACAGGTTTTGTCGTTTACATTACCACTGGCAGGAGCCATAAACACAGGGACACCATAGGCTCAAAAGAGCTGGTTTGCTGGTTATGGGGGAGTATGGGTTTAACGAGCTTGATTCAGAGGTATTGCAGGCTCTGTTAAGGCGGAATCATCCATCGGAGCGGATTTTCTTTGTTCGCAACCAGTTTGGCGAACCATTGAAAAAAAGACTTCAACGAGAAGCGCCAATTGAGGTGGGCACCCCTGAAGCGCTAGACTGTGAAAAGAAACTAAAAGATGAGCTTCAGCAAAGCCATAAAAAAATCCTGAAAATCTATAAAATTCCTGAAGCCTACCAACACCCACTTTTATTCACTACAGCGAAAGATATCCGCAACCTGCAAGGTCACCCAGAGCTGTTTTTAGAAATCCACTTACTCTGGTGGTCTTGGTGGTATAGAAAGCCGACCGAGAGTAGCGCAACCAGCCCCCCAGAAACTTTCTAAAATCTCAAGATGAGTAACCGCCTTCCACCACCCCGGTTGATATTTACCTAAAATCTGTTGTCAAAGAAATGGTGACTTGGGCTTTAAGGGACAGACACTGTACATGTACCCTGAGTTTTTTGATGGTAAGCCGACTGACCGCCTTATCAGGAAAGTTATATAAGCCGACCACTTGAACGACAAGGTACTTGGTCGGACTCTCGATAGTCTGCACGACGCTGGTTTTAATGACTTGTATCGCAATCTGGCCGTCAAGGTCGTCATTATCTGAAACTTCCTTGCAAGGCATTAAATCTGGATGGCACGAGCTTTCATGTGGATGGAGTCTATGAAAGTCATGACAATCCAGACGACTTGAACTGTATTCATATTGGGTTGTTTTATCCTTAGCACCAATGAACTGGATCAAGATAGTTTGAATGCCACTGGGCTGCTGTCTACCTATAAGTCACAACAACAGGTTGGAGGTAGCTTTCGGTTCCTGAAGAGCCCGGACTTTCTGGTCACTTCACTCTATCTGAAGAAAGCGGAACTTGAATCCCTGTTAATGGTGATGACTCTGTGCCTGATGGTCTACACTGCTATCCAGCACAGAGTAAGGCAGGAACTGAAAAAGCAGAGTCGTGTATTACCAGAGCAGAAAAAAAGCCCTGCCAGAATCCAACAGCGAGACAGGTATTCTTCTGTTTCCAGGGGATTAGTGTATTAACGGTCAATAATCAGGAGAAACATGTGGTTAGCTTGAAGGAAAGGCAGTGGACGATCATTCAAATTTTGGGCATTTTTTACGAGTTTATGTATTCCTGACGGTGGTGAAAGGCGCCACCAATCTACTGTTCAGAACAGTTGGTGACAACCTGGCTTCTCAGGGCGGTCAGCTGAGCCAACAAACCCTGATTATGAACCTGGCCATCACCTCAGCGATCAGCGTCGTCACCACGATCTATACGGCATACACCATGACCAAACTAATTATCCAGATCACCAACAAATGTGAAGCCGAAGAATTTGAATTGGCCGCCAAACGGGAGATGAAAACCTGCCATCAAGTCGGCAGTTACAGGAAAAGCAAGTTTTTGGGATTGAGCAGCATGGAGTACAACAGCTATTGCTGTTTCAGTTTACGCCTCTTCCGCATCTTGTAAGTACAGATCAGGAAGCTGCCGAACACTGGATGTGGCTCTGCCGAACACTCCGATTGCCAGGGTATAACGCCTGAAACTCTGCAAGCTGTGAACTGGAACCAGATTGACCTTAGCGAGTGGCTGGCATTGTTAAAATTGCAAAACAAACTGCCAGAGTTGAATGCTGATACATTGAAACAGTTGAATCTGGAAACTCTGACGGGCAAAGGGTCAAGGCTGGATTTCGACCAGCAGCGGGAGGACAGTCGAAAACGATTGGAAACCCGATTTCATGGGTTTCGACCTGAACAACTCAACTTGTATCAAGAACAAAAAACCAGCTCTAACCGCCACTCAAAACCATAGATTGATTTATAAATATCATGAAATGGTATATATTTACCACATATTGGTAACATAATATATTACATCATGTTCATTTTGAAAGGCATTCTACGAGCGGAAAGTCAGGAAAAAATCCTGATATATCTAATGCTTCGCAGCTCCGGTTATGGCAAGGCCATTGCCGAATTTTACGGAATTTCCTCAAACTCCGTGCAAAAGCAGCTTGCCCGGCTCGAAGAAGATGGTGTTTTGGTGAGCTACCTGATTGGCAAGCTCAGAGAATATCAGTTTAACCCCCGATATCCTTTCCTGTCGCCATTGAAAGAACTGCTTAAGTCGGCCCTGTCGGCCTATCCGGACTCCATGATCCAGAACCTCACCATGACCAGAACCCGTCCCAGAGCAGCAGGCAAACCAACTATTGCTATCCAACCAAGGGATCATTAATTTCAGAATTAAATCATGACAGATTTTAGTAGCACGCCCATTGTTGAACTGGCAGCCATTGTCGCCAATCATCTTAAGCAGCATGGCATTCGGGTGGTTTTGGTGGGTGGTTTAGCCGTTGAAATTTACAGTGAAAACCTATACCTGACCAAAGATATTGATATGGTTAACACCAGCTACGACGCCTCAGAATCGCTGAAAACCGCAATGGCTGAATTAGGATTTTTTAAACAAGGCCGCGTGTTTGTCAATGAGTCAACGCAGATTTGTGTTGAGTTTCCTTCTGCACCTCTCGCTATTGGAAACCAGATTATTGAAGAAACCACTGTCGCTCATTCAAAACAAGGCGACATACCCATTTTGCATGCCTCCGATGTAATTAAAGGTCGACTTCTGGCTTATTTTCACTGGCAAGACCGCCCCTCTCTGGTACAGGCACTGGCCATTATAATTAACTATGAAATTATTCCGGATGAACTCAAAGTTTTCTGTGACGCAGAAGGTGAGCCGGATCAATATGAAGTTATTGTCTAGCTTCATGAAACTGCCAAAAAGCAACAATTAAGCTCCATGCTGGAACTGGAATCTCTGGTGCAAGAGGAATTCCTGAAGCACCTGTAGCACAAGACCTTTCCCAATCCTGACAGGAAGAACCAGATGGAAATCCCCTGCACCATCAACGACCCCATCCAGTTCCTGTTCTGGTCTCTGGATGAAATCTACCCCGTAGCCATGGGCCTGATTTGGGGTATCTGGTTTGACCAGCTGCTTCTGGGCTGGATGGCGATTCGTGTTTATCGACGGTTTCGGGATCGTCACCCTGACGGTCACCTGAGCCATCGACTTTACTGGCTGGGCTTTTATTTTGTAGAAGCCAGAACCTTGCCCAACCCTTATGTTCGGGTCTTTACCCTTCCCGAAAATGACCATTCAAGACTCTCTGCGTCGTTTGAAGCAATAGCGTCAGCAGCTCTGTGTGGACAGGCTGATGCTGCTGGTACTGGTGCTGACGAATGCACTGCTGCTGATCGACTGCCTGAGTCGCAAACCGGCTGTTGAAGACTGGTCTTGGCAGAAAAACCATAGGAGAAGAGGTCCAGTGCCACAGCCTTATCATTCCCTGGTTCCTCAAAAGCGAGTATAAAATGAGCATGTTCTGGCCTGAGCCGGAAAAGCAGAAAGCACACTGGATCGGAGCTTCAGCCGCAGCATGGGGAATGCATCGTCACCCATTGGCTAAAGACGACGCTATGTATCTGCTTTGGTAGTATCGGGATTGTTGCCAGACCGTCAGCCAATGACAATACGTGCCTGCTACAAGCTGCTGGGTCGATTGTTAGCTTTCTGCTTTCACACTGCAATGGCAGAAACCAACTCAGGAAGCCATTCGCATATTTGAGCAACATACCCGCTCAACCTGGCTCCATCAGATCGACCAGCAATATGATGCTATAACACGAAACCCTCAATCTGTTACCAACCAGCTACCAAATCTGATGATGGAAAAACCTTCAGATGCTCCGATTTAGGCAAAAGCTGGGACAAGCTCACAGAAAAGCTATGGTCGACACCGGCTGAAGTTCACACTCAGACTGCCACTGCCAGACCCATCACCGGTGAGCTGTCACAGGAAGCGCGCTCTTTATCTCAGGACACGATGCTCGGAAATATGCAGCAACAACTGATGCAAAAAATGACGGAAGTCGTCTATAAAATTCTGGGCGAGGATGCCATCAATCTACTGTTCCGAACGGTTGGTGACAACCTGGCTTCTCAGGACGGTCAGCTGAGCCAACAAACCCTGATTATGAACCCGGCCATCACCTCAGCGATCAGCGTCGTCACCATAACCTACACAGCTTACACCATGACCAAACTGATTATTCAGATCACCAATAAATGTGAAACCGAAGAATTTGAATTGGCCATTAAAAGTGAGATGAAAACCTGCCATAAAGTCGGCATTTACAGGGAAAGCAAGTTCCTGGGATTGAGCAGCATGGAGTACAACAGCTATTGCTGTTTCAGTTCACCCCTTTCCCGCATCATGCAAGTACAGATCAGAAAGCAGCTGAACACTGGATGGGGCTCTGCCAAACATCCCGATTGCTCGGGTATAACGCCTGAAACTCTGCATTCAGTGGACTGGAACCAGATTGATCTTAGCGAGTGGCTGGCATTGTTAAAATTGCAAAACAAACTGCCAGAGTTGAATGCTGACACATTGAAACAGTTGAATCTGGAAACTCTGACGGGCAAAGGGTCAAGGCTGGATTTCGACCAGCACCAGGAGGACAGTCGAAAACGATTGGAAGCCCGATACGACAGTATTACCCCATCAGAACTCAACCACTATCAAAACACCAAAACTATAAATCTTCGACAACAGTGAGCATTTCCCAGGATCGATCAGTACTTTTGTGATTGAAAATCCATCGATTGGTGAAGCACTCTGATAATTAATACGCCATTCACCGTTTCTCTGAAGAAAACGATATGAGCCTTCACAGGGTATGATTTGAGCCCTTTTCTGAGGTCATCCCGGCATCGAGCAAAGCCCGGTGTTTCAGCCAGTCGTTGAAAGGTATCAAAAAGATTTCGGATATACAGATCAGCCTGCTCTTCTCCAAACTCACTCACGGTATAGTCATATATGCCCTCCAAATCCTGTCGTGCACGGGGCTTGAACAAGTACTGCTTGGATGGGGGCATAAGGGTTACCGTTTTTTCATTTGGGAAAGGAACTTTTCAACTTCAAGATCAACCGGTTCACCACTGTTGTCACCTTCGTCAATCATTGCCCTCAATTGCTCCAGGCTTGAGGAAGCTTTCTGTTCTCTCAGGTTTCTTAACGCCTCACGCACCACTTCACTGACGGATGAGTATGCACCGGAATCGACCAGCTGTTGAGCATAGCCCTGAAGTTCATCTCCAAGGCTGATGGTTAATGTTCGAGCCATATTGCACCTCCTGTAAGAATATGTCTTACAGAGTATAGACGGTAAATGAGTCGAAAGCATCATGGAAACCCCCCGCACCATCAACGACCCCATCCAGTTCCTGTTCTGGTCTCTGGATGAAATCTACCCCGTAGCCGTGGGCCTGATCTGGGGTATCTGGTTTGACCAGCTGCTACTGGGCATGTTTCTGGGCTGGATGGCGATCCGTGTCTATCGACGGTTCCGGGACCGTCACCCTGACGGCCACCTGAGCCACCGGCTTTACTGGCTGGGCTTTTATTTTGTGAAAGCCAGAACCTTGCCCAACCCTTATGTTCGGGTCTTTTACCCTTCCCGAAAATGACCATTCAAGACTATCTGGGTCGTTTGAAGCAATGCCGTCAGCAGCTCTGTGTGGACAGGCTGATGTTGCTGGTACTGGTGCTGACGAATGCACTGCTGCTGATCCACTGCCTGAGTCGCAAACCGGCTGTTGAGTTGAGCTTGCCGTTTATGGATGGACAGGTTGGAATTTAGTCCAGAGCAGCTTCTCGGGTTTATTACGAGTGGTGGGGGCTGTCTCTGGCTGAATTGCTAGGCGCTCAAAAAGGACAACCGGGTAATGCATTTACCCAGTTCATCCTGAATCACATGGTCGCAGGAATAGTTGAAATTGATTCACCCTCAATGCCACATAGCCAGACTGTCATTACTCTGCTCAGAGCCCTGCAAAAAGAGTTGCGCAAAAAATATCTGTTGAATATTGCCAGCTATCTTATTCTGCTTGTCCCAAAGGGAACAGCAAAGCTAAAGACTCAGGTTATCCACTGCGGTGACTGTCGTCTGGGTACCCGGCATGATGATGGAAACATTATCTGGCAAACCAGTGTGCATACTGATGCCAACTCTGAAGGTCTCTGGTTTTCAGAAAGTAGCTGTTCAAAACCCGAACGACATATCCTGACTCGTAGTCTGAATGCACGACACTTTCACACGCCTGAGATGATGCAAGCTGTCTTGAAATTTCAAAGCAGATAAACTTTTCTACGCAGAACAGTGATTGTCAAAACCTTTGGGTTATGTGAAAGCTATAAACCCATCTGGCTCCAATGTACTGATCACTCCCACAGTGCTGGCTCCATCAGTAATCTTGTGAGTTTACTGTTTTCCTCTTACAGAACGAGCTTCATTGACTCTAGCCAGGTGACCGTTTCCGGCAACCTTTGCTTTCTTAGCCTGCTCAGATATTCATCAACCGTCAATGATGGTTTTTTTAAAGCACCTCTCGCCGAGCGGATCACGCCAATGACTTCTGCCGGATGCAGATCAATCAGATCATGAATAAAGCTGTCAGGATGAATAGCCTGAAGTTCATATGGGGTAAGGGCTTCATCAGGAAAGTCTTTCAGGTTATAAGTCACTATGACATCGGCATTAGCGACAATTGCCGCTGCAACAACATGCCGGTCATCCTGATCTGGTAGTTGAACTGAATCAATCAAGTGCTCAAAACCTTCAACCACTGCATCCCGGACATGAGCGTTCATCAGCTGTCGGGTTTTATTGAGGTAATTCTCATCAATGTCTGGACGATTGGCTTTCAGATTGCGAGTCCACTCATCATGAATTTTGTCTGTCCACTTGGCGCGAAAAGTGTCTGTTATCGCCAACCTTAACAACACGTCTCTTAACACCGAAGGATAAAGAACACAGGCATCAAAAACAGCAGTAAATTGAGAAGCCATTAATACTCCGGATCGTTCATCTGGGAGAGGGATGACAACTCATCCAAAGCTGAGAGTCGTTTAGCATCTATAGCTGCTTTGTAATCCATTAAATCCTGATACCGGACTCTGCGATGCCGACCAACCTTGTGGTGAGGGATTTCCCCCTCATCCAGCATTCTGACCAGATAAGGCCGGGAAACATTGAGAATATCAGCGGCTTCCTGAGTGGTCAGTTCCGCATGGATCGGGATGATTTTTACCGCATTGCCCTGTCCAAGTTGCGCCAGAATATCAACCAGCAGGCTCAACGCTCTGGTTGGAATCGACAACGCATGCTTTTCCCCATCCTTAGAGCTGATATCAATTTGCTGAGATTTAGCACCCGTCTCAAGAAAGGCTGAAATTTCCCGGCTGCACTCTTGTGCAATCGCAATCTCTTCAGCAGTAGGCAGAGTCAGTTTGTCTTTTGTAGTCATAGGTATTCCCTGATCGAATATTTACTAAGTTTTTTCCTTAACTGCAGTTTAATCGAAATAAACGAAATAGCAATAAACGAAATATTCGAACAAACCCGAACATTCTGAGAGACATCATGGAAATCCCCCGCACCATCAACGACCCCATCCAGTTCCTGTTCTGGTCTCTGGATGAAATCTACCCCGTAGCCGTGGGTCTCATCTGGGGTATCTGGTTTGACCAGCTGCTTCTGGGCATGCTCCTGGGCTGGATGGCGATTCGTGTCTATCGACGGTTTCGGGACCGTCACCCTGACGGCCACCTGAGCCACCGGCTTTACTGGCTGGGCTTTTATTTTGTAAAAGCCAGAACCTTGCCCAACCCTTATGTTCGGGTCTTTTACCCTTCCCGAAAATGACCATTCAAAACTATCTGCGTCGTCTGAAGCAATGGCGTCAGCAGCTCTGTATGGACAGGCTGATGTTGCTGGTACTGGTGCTGACGAATGCACTACTGCTTTTCCACTGCCTGAGTCGCAAACCGGCTGTTGAGTTGAGCTTGCCGTTTATGGATGGACAGGTTGGAATTCAGTCTGGTGGAGCATCACGGGTCTATTACGAATGGTGGGGGCTGTCTCTGGCTGAATTGCTGGGCAATCTCAATCCGCAGAATCTGTCGTTTGTTGAGTCCAGGCTGCAAAGTCTGCTTTCACCCAATCTGCACCGGCAAGTCCATGAAATATTGAATCGGCAGTTCCACCAGTTACGGGAAGACAATGTTTCCCTGAGCTTTGAGCCATTGCAGCTTGACTTTGATGAAAACACTCATGAGGTCAGAGTGACGGGGAACAGTGCTCTCTCATCGGGCCATCAACGCCTGTCTGGGCAGAAAACCTTTACCTTTCAGTTCAGTCTGACCCGTTATCGCCCTGTGCTTGCTGTTATTCAGATTGAATCTGATCTCAAGTAACCCTTCCTTTATTCAGAGATTCCTCGATGAACAAAACGCTTTTTGTTGCTGTCTGTTTTTACTGTTCATTGACTCTGGCAGCTGCACCAGTCAAGTTGCAGGTATCACCGGGTCAACAGCAACCCATAACCCTGAGTCGTCTACACCTGAATCGAATTGTCACGCCTTTTTCCGCTCCCCAGATTCGAACCATTGATCAGGCTGATATTCGGATTGAAGGTTCAGTGATTTATCTCTCTTCGCAGCAAGAAGAACCTTTTGTCGTGTATATCACTCCTCATGACAATGAGTCTCATGCCCTTTCTTTGCTGGTAACACCACTGGATGTTCCTCCCAAAGAAATCCAACTGTCACTATCAAAACCATGGCAGCAAAAAATCAACCACAACAAGGCATTAGCAAAACGATTTGAAGAAGCCTCGGACTATCAGCAGGCTATCACGGAAGTGCTTGCTGCGCTGGTGAATATTGCAGTGGAATCATTACAGTCAATCACCAACAACCCAATACAACGAAACTGATTACTATGACACACCTCCTCAACCACCCAGACCTATCCGGGTATTAGGAACTACCAACCCTCAGGCAGTCACCCTAAATTCAAAACCAGAGGATAAACCAAAGCTTTTGCGCTTACCGGCCGGAAGTCTGCTATCCGGCCAGTTAATCACCGGGCTGGATGTTCCGACAGGGCAAGGGGCAAGACGTGAACCTTATCCTGTCCTAATCCGCATCAAAGCTTCTGCCATTTTGCCCAATCGCTATCGCACTAACGTCAGGGAATGCTTTGTTCTGGCATCGGGTTACGGCGACCTGAGTTCCGAGCGGGCTTATCTTCGCAGTGAAACACTGTCGTGCATCCTCAAATACAACGATAAGGAAGAAGTGATTGAACGACCTCTAGAAGGTTATATCGCCGAAGAAGATGGCAAAGCCGGATTACGTGGCAGGCTGGTCAGTAAACAGGGGCAGGTTATGGCCAAGGCCGCTATGGCAGGCTTTCTCAGCGGTATCAGTGAGGCCTTTGATACCAAACCCGTCCCAGTCTTGTCTGTAATCCCCAACCAGAACGGCCAGATTCAGTCTCCTTTTCAGTCTGGCTTAAAGGGCAGCCAAGCTCTGCAAAGCTCTTTGATTAAGGGCAGTAACAAAGCATTGGAAAAGCTGGCAGATTTTTACCTGCAGCTGGCTGACCAGATGGTGCCCGTCATTGAAATCAGCTCCGAACGTAAGGTGGACCTGATTCTCACCCGTGGTCTTAAGAACTAATCTTACGAGGCTTTTTCTATGTCTAAACACGATACCAGAGCCTTGCTTCTGATGGTTTCGCTGGTACCTGTTATTCAGGGCTGCTCACTGTTTGGTGTTGGTGAAGCTGAGTATGCCTGCCCGGAACCCGGCAAAGGCGCATGTAAATCGGCAAGACAGGTCTATCAGGATACCGGTTCAACGTCTGCTGAAAACCTGTTTTCTTCAGCTCCCAAAAACTATTCAGAACCCGATCTTCGTTTTGTAACGCCCGAAGCGATACCCAACCGCACACCCGCTCAAATCCTGAAAATCTGGATTGCACCCTGGGTTGACAAGCAGGGCAACTGGCACAGCGGCGGAGTTGTGATGACCGATATCGCACCAAGAGACTGGCAGTCTGCCATTCCCGTCTATTTACCGTCTAATGATTAATGGAGTCACTGAATATGTATGTACTGCTTGCTGATAGACCACAACTTGTTATGAAGCTGCAGAAACTGATGGTGTCGCTGGCACCTCTGATCATTCTTTCTCTACTGCCACAGGAGCTGCAAGCGGCCAATCCTGTCAATGTGACAGGTTCCACTGACTTTGCAGAAATTTATGGTCGTTTGGTGGGTTGGATCAAGGGAGACCTGGGGCGAACACTGTCTATCTCTTTTGTCCTGATCGGACTGGCCTACGGCATGGCTCGAAACTCATTAATCGGTTTTGCTACCGGAGTGGGGGCCGCTGTCGGATTGCAGGTCACTCCCACCATTATTAATTCCATTTTCGGGCTTTAACCATGTTCACCTCAAAGGCTTTAGCCATTATCAATCACTGGTTACACCCGCATCACGCTGATGAAAAAATCCTATTACCAATCAATCTTCCAGAAGCTGATCAGCCTATACAACCAGGTTCAGGTTGCGCTGGGTATCAGGTAGGCACAGGAACTATCCTGCATCAGCAACAACAGCTTGTGGAACAGGTAAACGAGCAGCTGAATTTGCCAGCAGGCCTTCAGCGCTTGTTTGACCAGACACTGGATAATCTCACCCACTGGCTCCATCTCTTACCTGCTCACCCTCAGCACCACTGTGAACCAGCAGGTGCGATACGCCATGCTCTGGAAACGGCCTTCTGGTCCGTCACAGCCATACAGCAGATACACAGAGACCACGAATTGTATCCAGATCAACGCAGAGCGAGGGAACCGCTATGGCGGTTAATGGCAGGCGTCGCCGGGCTTTTATTTGACAGTGGACGAATGACCTCCTGTCTTGTTGTTCAAACATCATCAGCAGAGCAATCAGCAGAGCAATGGCAGGCGTTCCAGCAACCTCTTGGAAGCTGGTTGCAACAACACCGCATTAGCCATTACTCACCCCATTGGAAACAGTGTGATACCGATCCCAGGAAACCATTAGGACCAGAATATACGGCCATCAATCTGTTACTTTTGCCGCTACTGACTCCTCAGGCATTCCGCAATGACCTGCAACCCGACAACAGTAATGGTGCTCTCTGGCAGACTTTTATCGGTGCGCTTACCGGACAAAAAAGCGGCCATGGCGTATCGCAAATCATCGATGCCGTTGAGCTGGCACGTCTGAAAAGCATCAAATTGCATTTCGAAAATGGGAAGGCGCTTAACCAGATCACAAAACCGTCCAAAACTGAGGATCAGCCAACAGAGGAAAAGGATAATGAACTCGGTTGGCTTGAGCTGGTTATAGGTAACCTCCACGCAGAGGATATCAAATGGCCGAAAGACAGCCTTCTGCTGCCTTGGCCTGATGCGGTCAAATCCAGGGAAACTCCAGAACCAGATATCCTCCTCAAACAATGGAACCAGAGAGGTTGGATCAGACCTGTTGGCAATCAGATTATTTTTCGACGTAATGGCCGACTGGTCATTGCTCTGCAACCTGTCATTTCCGAACAGTGCAAACAATGGTTGCCAACAAAAAACATCACGGGGACACAGCATGATCAGTGATCGCCCATATCTGCAAAACTGGCGACCCATTTATGAGTTGAGTTCTTCTGCCGTATGGTTTTCCGCCATGATTACAGCCTATACATTGTCGTTTTACAGTTCACTGCCACAGATTGGTTTTGTTCTGACCTCTTCTTTCTGTGGCGGCATGATAGTGATCCGGCTGGTACAAGCTCTGCCAAGATGGCAGCAACACCAACGACTGAAAGGGAAGAAGCTGGCTCTGTTAAAACTGACCTCGAAACAATGCCAGTTACTGCAAACAAAGAGTCAGGAACAGAGTGTCTGGTTAGGCTGGGGCTTTGAATGGCAACGACACCACGGGCAACGAGCCTGGGACTTATTACGAAGTGATAACCTGCCAACCAAATCAGAAAAAAACATGGGTGCGGGCTGGATTCACGGTATGGAAGAACATGAGGAGCCGTTATATCAGCCTCTTGAGCAGACTCAGATGCATACCATGGTGATCGGTGTCCCGGGCAGTGGTAAAACCCGACTCTTTGATTTGTTGGTGACACAGGCCGTATTGCGCAATGAACCCGTTATTATCGTCGACCCCAAAGGCGACCATGATCTTGCCAGCCATACCCTCAGAAGTTGCGAGCTTGCAGGCAATCAATACCGGTTTATAAAGTTCCATCCGGGCTTTCCTGCCAATTCCATTCGTATCAACCTGCTACAGAATTTCAACCGTTCCAGCGAGCTGGCTAGCCGGATTTCTGGATTGATGCCTTCCGGTGGTGATAATGCACCCTTTCAGGCTTTTGCCCAATTAGAAGAAACCGGAGACTTGTTTCCGCTGCAACTGCTTGGTGAGCTGCCCAATCTGGAATACGTTGCACGATTGGGCGGCGGACGTTTATTGAAAGGCAGAATCCCGATTCTTTGCTCGCCAAAATCCTGAACATCCGATTCCATCTTTCTTATGACAACATCTCAAAAACAAGCCAGTCCATTCGCAATCTGGTGTTTCGGGCTTGGCCTGATATTGCTCTGGCTTGCTTTTTCTGGCCAAAAGATGAACCAGTATCTGTACAAAGAGCAGCAACAATATGCCCAGAGGCTGGGGCGAGAGAATGCTCTATGGATTATGCGAACAGGCGACCAATTATATGCGACAACCATTGTAAAATCCGGCATTCAGCACTTTCTTATGGAACACACGACTACAGATCGAAGCTCGGGTGAAGGGTTGGCAAAGGCCATGGAGCTCTTTCAGGGTGTGGTTAAGAACTTCCTTAGTCTGATACGACAGCTGTTTTATCGGATCTCCGTATTGCTGGCCTGCCTGCCATTCTGGGGCGTGATGTTTATTGCAGTCATTATCGACGGCCTTTTGATCCGAAAAATCCGTTATCACGATTTTCACTATACCAGTCCATTGCAAAACCTCTGGAGCCGACGGGCATCAAAATGGATTCCAGGTTTATTTCTTTATCTAATCATCATCCCTTTGCCGGTTCCAGTATTGCTGATTCCTGCCGCCGCCTGGCTGGCTGCACTATGTCTGGGATGGTGGACAGCCAACTGGCAGAAGAAAGTCTGATGCCCTTTGTTTTGCTATTAGTCGGAATATGTTCAGCGACTGTTTCAGCTGAACAACAATGGTTTAGCCGCCACTCTGAAGGCTGGTTCTGGTATGAGCAGATTGCCGAGCCAGAAACCGACGAAAATGAAGCCAACGATCCAAACGAAAGACACCAGCCACTCACAACCGCATGGATCAGAAATAACATCGGTCTATACCTGGACAAAGCCATCGACCTTCCGAGCAAAGAAAACGTGAGTAACTACCTCTATCTCGACAGGCTGATAAAAGAAAAAGCAGAACGGTTTGCCTATGTTGGTAAACAAATCATCGAAAGCGACCCCATGCTGGATGAAAATGTCCGTCGACCAATCTCTCCGGCAGCGGCAAAAATCAAAGATGATATGGCTCATAAGGCCAGGGAAATTATTTTGAGAAAAGTTGCCCGGATAGCCGGCCTGGTTTTCTACTACCAGGGCAGCTGCAGACTCTGCCATATTCAGGCCAGGACAGTGCAGCTCCTGAGCATGGAATACGACTTTGAACTGATCGCCATCTCTACCGATGGACAGTTGATACCAGCATTCCCAAACAGTCGAATAGAAAGGTCGCCACCTGCATCTCTGAATATTGCCACATACCCTGCCCTGTTTCTTATGCAGCCTCCCGACAACATCGTTCTTATACGACAAGGCTCCACATCTTTGACTGCCCTGACGGAACGTATTGTTGATGTTGCCTATCAACAAGGCTGGATCAATGAAAGCGAGTACCAGAAAACCAGAATCACCAATGAAGTCTGGAGTGGCAGTTTGCTACCTGAAAATATAAACCTGTTCAATAAAGGTAAAACTCAATGAACCACCATACCGTTAAAGAACTCTCACCTGCCGTCTTGAATACAGCACAAGCAGCAAAATACATCGGCCTGTCAAAATCTGAATTGGATAGAGCAAGGATTTCAGGAGAACTTTGCGGGGAACCTCCCCCAAAATTTTTCAGGGTGGGCAAAAAATAAGTCAGGTATCGGGTAGAGGATCTGGATAGCTGGCTAAACAATCAAAAAAGCTATGAAAGTCTGGCTCAGCAATATTCTGACAATGTGTAATGCATCCGACCTATTGACGACCCATCGCAAGGATAAAAAAGGCTCAAAATCTGGAGCCTTTACTCTATCTGGCGCTCCCTGGAGGATTCGAACCTCCGACCTGCCCCTTAGGAGGGGGCCGCGCTATCCAGCTGTGCCAAGGGAGCATAGAAAAGCCAGCGGGCAGATCGTTCCGGCTGGCTGACTTTCATTTTAACGAATCGATGAAATTTTTCCAAGAATTAAAGTCGTTCTGAGCACTGTCTTAAGATAAATCCCTGTCGGCGAAATCAGTCAGTTGCTTTTGTCGTTCAGATGACTCTGGTCACTCAGTGCTGATTCAAGTTTACTCTCGAAAGCGAGCAGTTTATCTGCCACTCTGGCACTGTCCACCCTTAGCTCACCCGCAAGGTAAGCTTTTCTCAGAGCCAGTAACCGTGCCTCATTACGACAATTGGGTAAACTGCTGCGAGTCTCGGTTTCGTTCTTTCGGCTATCGTCCATGATTCCTCCTGATTGCTAAGCACCTGATAGTCTCACAAGATATTTTCAGCTTCCAGTGCCAAAACATGGCTTTTTTACCATTCAGGTTTCATGCCAGATTCATTTACTTATGCATCGTCAGATACTTACCAGAATCAAGCCGAAAACGATGAATCCGGTGCCCCACCATTTTTGTGTCGACCCCCTCTCTCCTAGCAGAAAAACACCCATCAAAACACCTACAGGAATGCTGGTTTGTCGCAAAGCCACAATCAGACTGACATTGTCAGCAAATGCCATGGCGGCCAGTACAATGCTGTAAGTAGAGAACATCGCCACTCCTGTAAAAAACAGAGTGCCCCGATGAGATGCAAACAACTGTGCGATTTCCCTTCGCTGCTTCTGAAAAGGAAATGTGAAAAGCACCAGCCAGAGGCAGGTTGTGATGGCCTGAAGAATCAAATAGAGCAGAGCACTTTTGAAGGCCACCCCTTCGACGGGCCACAGTACTCTCATCAACATAAGAGCCTGACTGTCGACCACAGAATATCCCGTAATACCTACAGCAGCCATTACTGCAAAGGCCGTTGCAGAATTGAGGTAATGAGACCAGCTTATATCACTCCAGTGCCACAATGGCAGGATGATACAGCCTGAAACAATCAGGCTGAATGCCAGCCATTTATCCGATGAGAACTCCGCTCCCCAACCTAATAAACCGATAACCGGTGGAACCAGAAGAACAGGCAGGGCTCGGGAGACCGGATACATCAACGACATATCACCAAAACGGTATGATTGGCCCAAACCCAGGTAGTAGATGGCCTGAAACAGACCACTCAGAATCAACAAATGCCAAATTTCCCGGGAAATTTCTCCCAACCAGTCGATATAGAAAAGCAACAGAGGCACAAAAGCCAGCATCCCCATTATTACGGACAGGGTAAAGCTGGCTCCTGAAGGCCTGACTTTTTTGCCAAGACAATTCCAGCCGGCGTGCATGAAAGATGAAACGAGTACGAGAATAATTGCCAGGTTGTCCAAACGTATACTCCTTAGCTGGCATGGTCAGAAAATATCCTTAACGGACACCGTAAAATAGGTGCAGGCTCGCGGTTTTGGCAGATTCACAGGAAGATTGAGAGATTTTTATACATTTTTCAGATTTTTGAATCCTTAAAAGATCAATATCCGTATGAATTATTTCACTCATCTGTGAAATGATTCAAACTATAACTCTACACACAATGATTTGGGCTAGTTTCTAACAACAAGGAAAGCGAGGACAGGAACGTGAGACGCGCACTGGCTGCAAACCTGAAAAATACTCTAAAAAATATGGTTAAATTAATACCCACTCTGCTACTGGCAGGGTATATCTCGACTGCCGGTGCTGCTGTTGTCTCCTACGACGACCCTTGGGAGCGAGCGAATCGTGCAATCTTTTCATTCAATCATACGCTGGACGACTATACCCTGAGGCCAGTGGCCAGAGGGTATGATGCAGTGACTCCCAAACCTATTCAGCAGCTGGTCACTAACTTCTTCTCAAACCTCGGCGAGATCCGTAATGCTGCCAATGCTTTGTTACAGTTTAAAGGCGGTGAGGCATTGGCTTCAGTTGGTCGCTTCGGCATTAACTCTACGATAGGTATGCTGGGACTGGTTGATGTCGCCACCCCACTGGGGATTGAACAGCAATATGAAGACTTTGGCCTGACGCTTGCTCACTGGGGCAGTCCGTCGGGCCCTTATATTGTACTGCCGTTTCTCGGGCCCAGAACACTCAGATCCGGTATCGGCTTATTGCCAGACTCCATGTTGAACCTTCAGGGACAATTTGAGCCAGAACGGAATCAATGGGTTGTAAGAGGAGTGGACATTGTCAGCACCCGTTCCTCCCTGCTCAGCGCTGAAGATTTGATTGTGGGTGATAGCTATACCTTTGTTCGGGATGCCTATCTGCAACGCCGTGAATACCTGATTACAGGTCAGCTGCCAGAAGACGACTTCTGACAGGTAGTACCTCTTCAAATGCCTTGAATCAGGCTCCTAACCCACTGATTCGAGGCATAATTGGCCAATTCTGCCTCGATATAATCCGACGATCAGACCAGAAAAAACGGAACCTCAGCTCCGGATAGATTTCCTTGCTTTACCTTCCCTCAGCTTGCAGCAAGGCCGGGTTGAGAGTATGTTTCATCACAGACAAATCAATAATGGTTTAAGGTCAGATGCACTCTGTTTTCCTTGACGTAGATTTTCCTGACAAAGGTTTGGACAGATCTCTCCAGCAGGCAGGATTATAAATATGACCAGCAGGACCATCCTGGTCATTGATGATGACACAATTGTCAGAGAAAGCATCGTAGCCTATCTCGAAGACAGCGGATTCAATATTCTTCAGGCAGAAAATGGTGAGCAGGGGCTGGCTGTATTCAAAGAGACCTCCCCGGATCTGATTCTCTGTGACCTTCGGATGCCGAAGATGGATGGACTGGCAGTGCTTCGAAACGTCCGGGAGATGTCTCCGGATACACCCTTTATTGTGGTTTCCGGTGCCGGTGTCATGACCGATGTCGTTCAGGCATTACGCCTGGGTGCCAGTGATTACATCATCAAGCCTATCGTCGATCTGGAAGTTCTTGAGTACGCCATTAACCGTGCTCTTGAAAATGCTCAGCTGATACTTGAAAACCGCCGCTACCGTGAAAGCCTTGAAGAGGCCATTCACTCACTGGAAAACAACCTGCACCTGCTGCAGGAGGACCAGAAGGCCGGTCGCCAGGTTCAGATGAAGATGCTGCCTCAGGAACCCCTGATTTTTGAAAATTTCAAGGTCGACCACCGGATCATCCCGTCTCTCTACCTCAGTGGCGACTTTGTTGACTACTTCGTCCTGAACGAGCACAGTTTTGCCTTCTACCTGGCTGATGTCTCCGGCCATGGTGCTTCTTCGGCCTTTATCACGGTATTACTGAAACACATGTCCATGAACCTGCTCAAGGAATATCAGTCTCATGGTGGACGGGTCAGGGTCAAACCTTCCCATGTGCTCAACTTCCTCAACCGTAGCCTTCTCGAAACCGGCCTGGGTAAACATGTTGCGGTCTTTGGCGGTGTTGTCGACACCCGTGATAAAAAGCTGACTTATGCCTTTGGCGGTCACTACCCTCTGCCCATTCTTTCCACGCCGGAAGAGACCCGCTGTATTGAAGGCCGGGGGTTGCCCGTAGGGCTATTTGAAGACGCTACTTTTGAAGATGTCACCATTGACTTGCCCGAGCAATTTACCTTGACTATCCTGTCCGACGGTATTCTGGAGGTACTGCCACAGCAGACACTTCAGGAGAAGGAAGACTACTTGTTGTCTGTTATTAAAGAGGGAGCCGTCACCGTATCGGCGCTGACAGAAAAGCTGGGGCTAGAAACCATGAAAGCCATTCCAGATGACGTTGCCCTGCTGATCCTGGCTCGAGACTGAATGACTACTGGAAAGATACTGTTCGCAAAAAGCGATGGCACTTATATTCTGAAACTGGTGGGAGAAGTACGGCTAACCCTCTGTGCTTCTCTTGAAAAGATGCTTAGCAAGCCTGATTTCACCTCTGTCATTATTGACCTGACCGACACTGACACCATCGACAGCACCTCTCTGGGCCTCCTGGCCAAATTGTCGATTCAAACCAAAAAAAATCTGGGGCTGGTGCCAGTTATTATTTCTACTAAAGATGACATCACCCGAATTCTCCTGAGTATGGGGTTTGACAGAGTGTTTGTGATAGTCAGGGAGCTGGAAGGCTATGAAAAACTGAACCTGAATCTGAACATGCATGACATTGCCTGCGATGGAAATCTGGAGCAGTCCAGTCAGGCCAGGAAAGTTCTGGACGCCCATAAGGTATTAATGAGTCTGAGCGAAGAAAACCGGGAAACCTTCAGTGGACTGGTGAAGCAGCTTGAGCAGATTCAAACCAATGGCCCTGATGAAGACAAAAATCAAGACGAAAATAAACATCGAGATAAAAACAAAAATCAAGATGATGAAGATGAACAGGAAGACAAAAACAGGAGCTGAAGATCAATTCCAGAGAGAAGGTTTCAGCTCAACGTCGCTTACCACTGGGAGTTTTTACTATCTCAGGCCGCATCCTGTGCTCTTTCCCTCAGACTTTCAACCTGCTTGACTGCTTCAAGCAGCACCTCTGGCCCCGCGCCATTTTTATGAGCATTTTCGCTGATATAACGACGGAACTTACGAGCTCCAGGCTGCCCCTGGTAAAGACCCAGCATATGACGGGTTATGTGACTCAGGAACGCGCCCTTTGCCAGCTCGGATTCAATGTAGGGCAGCATTCTCTCAACAACCTGATGACGCTCGATCACCGGTTTGCCGGTACCATATAGACGATTATCGACTTCAGCCATCAGATAGGGATTATGATAAGCCTCCCTGCCCAACATAACACCATCCACATGCTCCATATGCTGTTCAATCTCGGCAAAGGTTCCTATGCCGCCATTGATGGTAATTTCCAGTTGCGGGAAATCTTTTTTCAGCTGATAAACCAACTCAGGCTTTAGAGGAGGAATATCACGATTTTCCTTGGGAGACAGACCCTCAAGAATTGCGATACGCGCGTGCACAATAAATGTTTCGCAACCGGCTTCAGCCACTTTTCCGACAAAATCCACCAGCTCCTCGTAAGAATCACGACCGTTTATGCCAACCCTGTGCTTCACTGTTACCGGAATATCCACCGCCTGTTTCATGGCTTTGACCCCTTCCGCAACTGTCTCGGGTTCTGCCATGAGGCAGGCACCAATGCGACCATTCTGAACCCTGTCACTGGGACAACCCACGTTCAGGTTGATCTCCTGGTATCCGGACTGTTCTGCGTACTGGGCTGACCGGGCAAGATGTTGAGGGTCATGACCACCCACCTGAAGGGCCAGTGGATACTCTTCAGGATTGTGCCTGAGAAAACGGTCTTTATCGCCAAATACCAGAGCCCCGGTGGTCACCATTTCGGTATAAAGCAGAGAGTGCTCCGACAGCAAACGGTGAAAGTAACGGCAATGTCTGTCCGTTAATGCCATCATGGGGGCAACGGAAAACTTACGGTCCAGGGGTTTGGGCTGAGTCACTGGCATAATGATTTTCAAAATTAGAGAACGGATAATGATATAACAGAAAGCCCATTTCGGCAGTAAAGATCACTCACTATCGACTGTGGGATAGCATCACCCGCATAAGTAATTTGCCCCGCTCATTCCAGAGCATCCCCATTTTCAACTGAATTTGTCAGCGTTAACCGCGAGAGCCTGCATCCAGATGATGCCGTCAAAAAAATACCACACGTCAAAAGAGTGACAGTCGAAAAGAAATCCGATACCTTAGTCTTTACAGCTGAAGAACACAGACAGAATGTTTCAGGGCTGCAAATCTCAATAGCTTTAAGGCTTAACAGGAATACTTTCAGATCGGAGAAAATAAAAATACTGCGTTCATCGACAACTGATTAAACAATTTACCGCTTTAAATCTTTCCCGTTTTAAAGTCTTAAAAAACAGCATCGTAAAGGAAGACGATCATGTATAATCCAGGACTCGACAACAAACGGTTATTTGAGGACGCTACCCACCCTGGTGGCGAAATAGACGACATCCGTTATCCGGAATACCTTATCTCCCTCCAATCAGACAGCAATCAGGAACCTCTGGCCTGTAATGGCTACACCTCCGATCCCCTCTACCAGGCAAATAAGTACCTGCCGCAGGTTTGACAACGCGAAATACTCTGGAAAACGAGGCAGTATCGTTTTCCAGAGATGCACGAAAAAATCAACCTTCTACTCTTCCAATTCGACAAAACCGGCCTGGACAAGAAACTGAAAGCTTTGGGTTATACCGGTAGCTCAAGTGTCGATACATATACTGAGAAAATCGCCAAACGCCGGGCTCAGGCCTTTAATATCGAGTTGCTGAAGGATTGAAATTGCCAGGGAAGGCAGGATGCACATTTTAAGCAGCGTTTATCATGGATTGTCCGGATTTGCCCGAACGGTCAAGGATAATGTGGTTTCCCGTTTCCGGGGAAAAAAGACCGAAGTAGTCAAACATCCTGTTCGTAAAATGACCGGAAAAAAAACCAGTGGCTCTGATTACCGGCAACGCCCTGTTATCAGTAAAGGCTACCTTCTGGCCAAAAAGCTTTCCGATCAGTCACTGCCTGCCCACATGGTCTCCGGTGTTGAACTCCCTCCCCGCTTTCCATACGTTGAAACACCGAAAGAAAACCAAACTTTTCCTGAACCTTCGTCACGAGCCAGAAGAATCCTGACAGCCCTTATGCCGGGCAATAACGCAGTGCCAGAAGACTCAAACATATCTTTCAAGCAAGCCAAAAGGTGGCAAATCCGAGGGTTGCGTAAGGGTCTGCAAACCATTAGAAGAGAAACCGGGATGGATGTCTCAATTCGCGACTTTGATCATCAGGCAGCCAAGCTCACAGATTTTCTAACAGGTAATGGCGCCACTCCAGATTATCAAGACATAAAATTCTTCTGCGACACTGTCATAAGCGTCATGGAAAAAGCAGACTCACTGCCTCATCTTATCAAACTGGCGGTGACCGAATACATGTTTGTGCTTTCAGATCTGGGACAGGCTGCTCAGCTCAAGACACTGGAAAAAAGGCAGCAACTGGCTAAGCGATTCTTACCAGGCCAGGATGGCTTCAGAGCTCACTGTCTGCGGCGAAACGTAGATCCGGACTCGGTCCTGAACCTGCACGACCTCAAACAGTTTCAGGGAAAACTGATGGGTTGGCAGGAACCGCTGGGGCACCGGCATCAGGGGCTGGTTGAAAGTCTGGAACTCAGTAGCATGGAAGCATTGACCGAGAGACTGAAAGCGGAACTGGAGATTTTCATCGATAAGATTGAGGGTGTTGCTCCCGAACCCGAAAAAACAGCAACGAAATTCAACCATGATCAGATGCAGGCAGAAGTCATGAGACTTTATGCCCAACACGGTGTCGGGGATTTACCCGACCGACAACCAAACCCTATGTTGACATCTGCAGCTGAGCAACATCCTGTTTTGCAAAGTGCGACCCAATATCAGGTTCAACCTTCCGGAAAACTTCAAAACCATTCTGTGACGCCACTTGAAAAAGCCCGGTTACATCATTGGGTATTTGAGCAGCAATTAGCCGATGTAAGAGCCAACCATGAGCTGGATACACCGGAGCAGGTGTTCAATATCCCCACCTATCCTCTGCCGACACTGGTATTGAGAAACAGCAGGGGAGCACGAATAGACTCAGACTTTATGAAAAAGCCTGAGCTTGATGAAACAGCCTTTACAATGCATGTCGTTCATTGTGAAACGGAGGATGTCAGACAAATCGATCAGGCTCTTCTGAATACTCCGGGATTTGCAAGCAAAGAAGTTCTGGATCGGTTCAAGGAAACGATGAATAGCTTCACACGCCAGTGCTATCAATATGCCATTGGTACCTCACTACCGAGTAAAGTCTTCTCGGAAAATGACACGCATCTCATCAATGACTCCCGTCAGCGCATCAACAGTGCCATGGAAACTCTACTGGCAAACCCCGAGGCCGACACGACAACTGCCTTTCACTACCTGAGGATGCAGGAAGCGGTTCTGGAAAACTTCCTTAAGATGAACGGCGTGAGCTGACGCTGTTAAATCTTCATGGCGTAAAGCAGATTGCCGTGATATAAGACGCGTTTCAGCCGCCTGAGCCAGCATCCACTAAAGCGACTTGACACCCTATGTCTTCACAAATAAAAGCCTGCCTTTATGCTCTGGCCACTGCCCTGATGTGGTCCACCGTTGCTACCGCCTTCAAGCTCACTCTCGACCATCTTGATCCATGGCAAATGGTATTCTGGTCGGTGTTAACTTCGACCCTGCTTCTGGGTGGTTTTGTCATTGCCCAGGGCAAGTGGCCCCAACTGATCCAACAGGGCAGAGAGCACTTTGGACTTTACATCCTGCTAGGTTTTCTTAACCCTTTCCTCTACCACATCGTCCTGTTTGGCGGCTATGACCTGTTGCCCGCCCAGCAGGCTCAGGCACTGAATTACAGCTGGCCTCTGGCGCTTACATTGCTGGCTGTGCCGCTGCTGGGTAACAAGCTGAGTTTCAAGGATGGCATCTGTTGTCTCTTAGCCTATCTTGGCGTATTAATTATCAGCACCCGGGGTGAGCTGGAAAATCTCAACTTTGGTAACCCAGAGGGCGTAATTCTGATGCTTTCCAGCACCCTGATCTGGGCCTTGTACTGGATTTTAAACGCCAGAAATAAGGGTGACTCACAGGTTGGCCTGCTGTTGTGCTTTCTGTTCGGATTACCCTGGATCACGGTGGCTGTTTTCTGGCAGTCCAGTGTCTGGCCTATTCCTGTGGAAGGTCTCAGCGGGGCTTTGTATATAGGACTGGTCGAGATGGGATTTGCCTATATTTTCTGGCTCAAAGCCCTCAAGCTGGCAAAAAACACCTCAGTCATCAGCAACATCAGCTATCTCAGCCCTTTCCTTTCACTGATATTCATCGCCAATGTTCTGGATGAGAGCATTCATATTTCCACCTATGTGGGGCTGCTGATGATTGTTTCAGCCGTTGTATTTCAACAAAGAAAATCAGAGCCTGAAAAGCCTTCAGAAGCTCCGGTAGCGAGCAACTATTGATGGCCAGAAACAGTTATTTTCAATTCAAGCAGTTCAGGGTAGAACAGGGCCAGACTGCCATGAAAATCACCACCGACGCCTGCATTCTTGGCGCCAGAGCAGAGGTGGAAAACAGTCAATCCATTCTTGATATTGGTGCCGGAACCGGCCTGCTCAGCTTAATGGCAGCCCAAAGATCCACAGCCTGCATTGATGCGGTTGAACTGGACGATCAGGCGGCTATTCAATCCCGGGAAAATTTCTCAGCCAGCCCATGGAAGAGTCGTCTGAAGTTACATCACTGCTCCATTCAATCGTTTGTGCCTGAAAAACGCTATGACTGTATACTCAGCAACCCTCCCTTCTTTGAAAATGCCTCTAAAGCCCCCTGCGACAGACGATCACTGGCACGTCACACAGACAGTTTGAGTTTTCTGGAACTGGCTGAAAATATTGACAGACTGATGTCTGAGGATGGCAAAGCCTGGATTCTGTTGCCGACTGAATCGAGCCCAGTGTTTTTGGAAGCGCTCCACCAAGCCACCCCCTTGAAGCTGGAGCGAACTCTGGCTATTCGCTCTTCTGACACTCATAAAAATCATCGCCACCTGCTGGTTTTGGGGCATTCCGGATCAAGACATAAGCTTGAGCAGATCACCATATACAGCGAACACCCAGCGTACACAACTGAGACTATAGATCTTCTCAGGCCCTATTATTTAAAGCTTTAACTGCTTACTTCCTGCCGCGTCTGCAACAATATACAAACACTAGGAGCCTGACAGAGAATAGACTGCCCTACTGCGGCGGCAGCAAATTGGTCTGAAAATCCGCTTTTGTTCGTCAAATAGCTCGCTATTCTCCTCACAAAACCGAATTTCCATCCTCAATTTTCTGCCGTCCTCGCTACGGGCGCTATTCTCTGTCAGGCTCCTAGAGAGAAGGGCTTCGTCCCTCCGGAGTTTTGAAATGGCTGAAATATTGAATCACGAAGGAAAACCAGCTTTCGTTGTTATGCCTTACAATGAATATCTGGCGATGTTAGAAGGGATGAAAGACATCGAAGACTCTGAAGCCTTCAGAGAGGCGAAAGCAGATCTCCTCAACGGAGAGGATGAGATTTTGCCTGATCAGGTCACAAACAGGCTCATGAACGGTGACAACCCCGTTACCGTCTGGAGGGAGTACAGAGAGCTTAGCCAGAAAGGGCTACATGAAAAGTCAGGCGTATCGGCTTCCATGATCAGTCAGATCGAGAGTGGACAAAAAACCGGGTCTATAAAAACTATAAGGAAGCTATCAGAGGCTTTAAATATCGATGTAGACGACATTGTCGCTTATCAGAAAATGGATAAACAATCCTGAAAAAAACGACACCTATAGGTCAGGTGCCGTTTTTTTTGTTTGTTCTTTGAACAGGGCTAGAAAGTATTTCTATTGTTTTGGGAATCTTTTTCAGAGCTCTGGGATGGATCCTCT
Organism: Endozoicomonas sp. ALC020; assembly: GCF_049275935.1. Classification (NCBI taxonomy): domain Bacteria; kingdom Pseudomonadati; phylum Pseudomonadota; class Gammaproteobacteria; order Oceanospirillales; family Endozoicomonadaceae; genus Endozoicomonas; species Endozoicomonas sp. ALC020. The sequence continues at coordinate 4,319,565 of NZ_CP184830.1, read as the reverse complement.
GATTCACTCGTATCTGGCTCTCCAAAGGCTTCCCATTTATTACCAAAGCCTGGTGGCGGTGGCACTGGACTGGATACAGGTGATCCCGTATCAGTCGGCCACGGAGCCAATTTAAACACCGCTGAAGGAGCCTGTTGTTCTTGTAAATCCGAAAGAAATGGGTCAGTAGATGGTATTGAAGCGACTCCCGTAAAACGGTTATTCACTGCCGGTTGTATAAGGGGAGGAGTCTGACCAAAAGGAGGAATGGGCATATACTCCGAGTGCTCAGCCGTACCTTTTTCTGTTCTGGTCACTGATTCTTCCAGTTGCTTAAAGCTATTGACACCGTATCTGGCCTGGGCCTCTTTCGTCAACACATCCAGGTTGTAGCCCGGGTGTTCACCCAGTCCCAACTCTTCACCATAACTGGAGAGGAAATCGACCACCCGGCTTGTGCTGTCAGCATCCTTGGTTGCAAACCTTCTCAGTTTTGACAGTGTTTCCTGGAAACTTCTCAGGTGGTGATATTCCCACATTTTTTCTGAATCAAAACTGCCAACGCCATTTTCTTTATCGATATCAACCCTGATTTTATCAATCTCAGACTGAACGTCACCGGCAAACAGAGACCAGTCATTGTGCATGAGTCGAACAGCTTCCAGTACCAGGCGGTCTTTATAGACGGGCTCACCCTGTGGCCAGTTTTCTTTGGCTGCACACATATAATAATCCAACCCTGGTAAACGCTTGGAGTAACCCGCTTCTGCTGTGGCAAATTGAAGCTTGTCAGTACCCCAGATCATCTGTCTGTTACGCTGGGCTCTGACCAGGGTATTGTGTTCTGAATGCTCATCAGGATTATCAACAAAGGCAATAATGTCTTTGTAAACTCTGTTTCTGTACTTATCACTGATCTCTCTGATCCGGGAATCAATATCCAGACGATCCTGAATCACACTGGCGATATTATTGGTGACACCCTGAACAAGATTGGAGGCATTACTTTTCTGCAAGCCCTGAGTTTTCACGTGAACCCTGATGGCATCGCGAAGGGCAGCCTCAGTATCAAACTGGCCACCCAGCTCCTTATACTTGAGCTCTGTAGCCATGTGTCTGAGGTAAGCCAGACGGGATTGCGAGTCATCCAGGTTCTTCTGCAGTTGATTGACTTCATTGATCTCTTCCTGAGTCACCTCGGTAGGGCGTTTCTTCATTTTGGCTTCAAACGCAACTCTTGCCTTGGCAAAAGCTTCAAGATCGATTTCAAACTGTTTATCAGCTTCTTTCAGTGCGCTTGATTTAACCTTAACCAGGAAATCAACAGTTGTTTTGCTACCTTCAGAGCCAACCTCTCGAGACTTCACCTCAAAGCCAGCGTGCTTCTTGAGAAATTCTGACTGATCAGAGCTTAGAGGAATACCTTCTTTACTCTTTGCCTTGATACGGTTACCCATCAAGGCTTCCTCAGCCCTGATCTGGACAACCCTTCTGGCAGTAATACGAACTCTGGGGATACGATCTGAGATACCGTGGGCAAGACGTTTGGCATGGAAGGCCGCTATTTTCATTCCCTGAACGAAACGGCCCCAGTTTTTAACCAGCACTTTTTTAGGGTGCAATGCCTTGACTTGCTGTGACACTTCACTCTTGAAATGTGCAAGCCGGGGTACCAAGGACTCTATACGTGTTCTTAAACTCATCCTGACCTCTCCATGGTCAAACGCGGTCATAACTTTTCGTTAGTATAGGAAAAAATTAGAATGAATAACGCCGATATTAGTAGAAGTCAGAATAACAACATTATAAATTCAGAATCACCGCAGAAGAGAGGCGGGTGCCGTAGATTCGGCATCCGCAAAACAGAACAACTAAATGTATGCTCGATTGAGTCTTGCTTCAGCCCACTTCTGGAGCCAGGTGCATACTAACACCACTCCCCAGTAAATCAGCGCAACACTGAGGTAACTTTCGAAAAAGCGGAAGCTACTGGCGGCCTCCATCTGGGCACGGGCCATGATCTCAACAACCCCCAGAGTAAAGGCAAGTGATGTGCTCTTGAGCAGATCAATCCCATTGTTCATCAATCCGGGAAAAGCCACCCTTGCCGCCTGAGGAATAACAATTCTTCTCATGCCCTCGGCCCGGGTCATACCGACACTCAAAGCAGCTTCCATCTGCCCTGCATGGATACTAATAATCGCTGCCCTCATGCTTTCTGACATATAGGCGGCAAAATGCAGACCCAGACCGATGATCACAGCCACTATGGCAGGCATACCTGCAAGAGCAGGTAACAACTGTGGCAGGCCATAGTAGAACAGGAAGAGCTGAACCAGCAGCGGCGATCCCCTGAAAAAAGAGATATACAGGTCAGCCAGATGGTGAAGATAAAAGGGCCGGGCAATTTTTACCAGAGCCAGAACAAGACCCAGAGACAGGGATAACACCAGACCACCCAGTGTCATATACAACGTCGTATCCAGATTCACGGCAACTGTCGGAAGCATTCCGACAGTGTATTCAAAATCCATCATTCAAATGCCTGTAGCTGACTTCGGAACAAACGGGCCAGTATTACAGAGAACAGTAATGGATGAAAGGTTTACCCTGCAGGTTTAGCAGTAATGTCTCCACCGAACCATTTACCGGAAATAGAAGCCAGAGTTCCGTCTTCAGCCATGGCAGCCAGAGCAGAGTTCACTTGATCCCTCAGAGCCAGACCCTCTTGATCATTGACGAAGGGCATAGCATTTTTCAGGATCTCAATCGGCTCACCGGCTAACTTCAGAGGCAAATCAGACTTATCAATCAGGGCCATTACGCTGACACGATCCATAACAAAAGCATCAGAACGTTTAAGCACAACATCTTGCTCAATGCCGGTATCGTAGGTTACCACATTGATTTTGTTCTCTGGATCATTCTGACGCAGGATCGCTTCAAAGTTAGAGCCCAGATTCACAGCAACTCTCTTGCCTGCCAGATCATCAACTGACTTAATATCATTGTTGTCTTCGTGGACTGCTATCTGGGCACCGTCGTAAACATAAGGCTCGGAGAAAGCATAACGTTCGGCGCGGGCTTCAGTCAGCGTAATCTGGTTGGAAATAGTGTCCAGCTGACCTGCTTCCAGCATGCCAAACAGACCAGAGAATGGTGCCGTAACAAACTCAACATCTTTATTCAGGCGACTAGCGATCTCCTTCCAGAGATCAACTTCAAAGCCTTTCAGTTCACCCTGCTCCATAAAAGTGAACGGGTAATAGGTGCCAGACATACCGACTCTAACGACAGAAGACTTAACTTCATCATTGCCTGCCTGTGTCTGTGCAGACTGATCATCAGAGCAGCCAGCCAGCACCACAGACATAGCCAGAGTGACGGTGGTTATAGCTTTTTTAAATGTAAGACCGAACATGAGTGTCTCCCTAAGAACAGCTGTGGGCAATGTGCTCAACCACTCATTTAATCTAATGAAATGTGGTCCTGAAGGCTGCTTGCCCATAATCAGGAGCGCAGATTATCAGCGTCACCAATTATAACTGAAATAACATTTTCATCAGTTTTTATGTGAAAATGTTATATAAATATTTTTGCGATCAGCGCTTGAAAGCCTGATAGATTGAGAAACCCTTTTTTACGACAAGTGTTTTACAATCTCCGAAAGCCTGTTTGATGATCGGCTCATAGCGGAGGAAGCTGTTCGCCACAATTCTCAGCTCCCCTCCTTTCTTTAGCAGGTCAACAGACCGGGCAAGAAACTGTTCCGTTACTGCATAATGAGTCTTGACACCCTGATGAAATGGAGGATTGGAAACGATCAGGTCAAACTCACCAGTGATTTCAGATAAACCGTCGCTGGCGATCACGTTAAAGTGCCTTACGTTATTTTCCTGCAGGGTACGGGTTGAACTTTCCAGAGCCAGAGCATCGGAGTCTACCAGAGTATAATGTCCGTCGGGGTTCAATTGCCCCAGAAAGCCGGCTACCACTCCGGCACCACAGCCAAAATCGAGAACACGTTCGGCCGCGCAGTGATCAAAGGTATCCAGAAGTGCTGCAGTACCCACATCAACACGTCCATGACTGAATACACCAGGTAGAGAGAATAACGGCATAAATGTATCACGAACTTTAAGTTCATAGGCACTGTAATAATCCGGCCTGGAGAATTCAACGCCATTGTGCAGATAGCCTGAAGCTTCAATTAAACTGCAATGACGGGCATTATCCATGTTTTTGACTTCAGAAAAGTTCTGCCTGAGTCGCTTGCGCCAGGATTTTATGCCTTCACTGTTTTCGCCCGTCAGCCAGACGACAGCGTCTTCTTTTAACAAAGGTGCAATCATCGCCAGCCAGAAATCCATCAGAGGTTTGCTTTTCTGCAGAAAAATCAGCACGCCATCAAAGTGGCCTGCTGTCGATTCGACCACAGAGCCATAGTGAAGAGTCATCTGACTGCTTGCAGACCAGTCCTCTTTAACGGCCCTGTAGACTGAAAAGTCTCGAGCCAGCCCGTAAACTTCTTCTGCAATGCCTTCCTGAAGAATTTCTCTTCCCAGACCATCAGCAGGCATACCCAGCACGAGCATCTTATCGCAGCTCAGCCATTCACTGTTACGAACCACCAACTGGCTTGGGTTAGAGAGAACTCGAGCGTTCATAGCATCCTTCAATCAAGCAAATAAAATCACAGCACAGAATAATATTCTATTAATGAGAAAACGTCATAAAAACTATGACTTATTGATGGGCCATCAACTGGCCAAGAGGCTGGCTTTCCAGACTTGATTGACTTGTGCACGTACATTTTCTGAAACTACCGATTTACATGATCTTCTGTGGCTTTTAGCATTTGAGCCAGATTTTTTTGTGCTCACTGGAGACCCCTAATGCCCGAGCCACAGGGAGAGCTTATGCTCAGAACCCTCGCCATGCCTGCAGACACCAACCCCAACGGCGACATTTTCGGTGGCTGGCTAATGTCACAAATGGATATTGCCGGTGGTATCGCTGCCAATCAGAGAAGTCACAGCCGAATTTCTACTGTAGCCGTTGAATCTATGTCATTTCACCATCCGGTCAATGTCGGTGATGTAGTCTGTTGTTATGCTGAGGTCATTCACGTTGGCACCACTTCTATGCGGATCAAGCTGGAGGTCTGGATCACGAATATGCCTTTTCATCAGCAACGCATCAAGGTGACGGAAGGCGTCTTTACTTTTGTAGCCATTGATGAACAGGGTCGCCCTCAACCTGTGGATAGAGAAAAATAACGGAATATAAATGCTAAAACAAAAAACCATTCTGGTCGGCGTTGCCGGTGCCTCTGCTTCCGGTAAAAGTCTGCTGGCCAGCACTCTGGTCGAAGAACTACAGTCTCAGCACGTTTGTGTCATCTCCGAAGATTCTTACTACAAGGATCAGACGCACATGGCCATGAAGCAGAGGGTTCAGACTAACTATGACCATCCCGAGTCCATGGACCATGACTTGATGCTGGAGCATATGAAGCTACTAATAGAAGGTCAGACAGTGGATGTGCCGCTATACGATTACACAGAGCACAACCGTAAAAAGGAAACCCGCACAGTCCCTCCTGCCCGGGTGGTTCTGATTGAAGGCATTCTGTTGTTTACCCGTCCGGATATCCGTGAAACCTTTGATCTTCGTTTCTACATGGACACGCCACTGGACATCTGTCTGATAAGACGACTGAAGCGAGATATTCTCGAACGGGGCCGTGATGTTGATTCGGTCATCAGACAATATCTGGAAACGGTTCGCCCGATGTTCCTGCAATTCATTGAGCCTGCCCGCCAGCATGCTGACCTGATCATTCCCCACGGTGGCAAGAACAGAATTGCCATTGACCTTATCAAAACCAAGATTCAGGATCTGATTGATTAATTCATGCCTGTCTACACTCTGTTTTCAGGTCTGCTATTTTATAAGTCAGATCCTGATTTCAGGCAGGGCATAGCCCTTCTGCCGACACTCGTGGGCGAGACCGTCCAGGCGGTAAACCAGCCATGAGCGAAAAAAAACGTTTCGCAAATTCAACCTTTGACCTGAGTACCTGTTTTTGTATAATCGACCGGTATAGGCGTAGAAAGTGCGCGCGCTTTCCGGGTCACCGGTATCTCCTCATAGGTAGCCTCCAAAATCCTGCCGCTTGTACACTCTCCCTTGTCATCAATCTGTCGAAGACTAAATCCTTAACCGTAAATTAGTCTTTAACCTGTAAAAAGGTCTAACGGGAAAGTTATGCGTGTTGAAGCTGATATCAAGCTGGGTTTTAAAGATGTTCTGTTCAGACCCAAGCGTTCAACCCTGAAGAGCCGCTCCCAGGTAAGCCTGGAACGCACCTTCAAATTTGTTCACACCACCCGGGAATGGACTGGTGTCCCTGTCATTGCTGCCAATATGGACACAGTCGGCACTTTCTCCATTGCCCTCGCTCTGGCCGAACACAAGATGCTGACTGCAGTGCACAAGCATTACACCATTGAAGAATGGGGTGCATTTCTGGACAATGCACCCGCAGGTATTGAAAACCATATCATGGTAAGCAGTGGCACATCCGATGCCGACTTCACCAAACTCAACGATATCCTGGCGCTGAACGACAATCTTCGTTTTATCTGTATTGATGTTGCCAATGGCTACTCCGAACACTTTGTTCAATATGTTTCCAAGGTTCGTAACCAGCACCCTGATAAGGTCATCATTGCCGGTAACGTAGTCACCGGTGAAATGGTCGAAGAGCTGATTCTCAAGGGTGCAGACATTGTCAAGGTAGGCATCGGACCAGGCTCTGTATGCACTACCCGTGTCAAAACTGGCGTGGGCTACCCACAACTGTCTGCAACGATAGAATGCGCTGATGCAGCTCACGGTGTTGGTGGTCAGATTATCTCCGACGGTGGTTGTGCCTGTGCAGGTGACGTTTCCAAAGCCTTCGGCGGTGGCGCTGACTTTGTCATGATTGGCGGCATGTTTGCTGGTCACGACGAGTCCGCTGGTGAAGAGGTGGAAGTAGATGGCGAGAAATTCAAACTGTTCTACGGAATGAGTTCCGAGACTGCCATGGACAAGCACTCTGGCGGCGTTGCCAACTATCGCGCCTCTGAAGGTAAAACCGTTAAGGTGCCTTACCGTGGCCCCGTTGAAAATACTGTCCAGGACATCCTGGGTGGCGTTCGCTCAACATGTACTTACGTAGGCGCAGCCACCCTGAAAGAACTGACCAAGCGAACCACCTTTATTCGCGTTCAGGAACAGGAAAACAGAGTCTTTAACTAGCAGCCTGTCGGACTTAAGACTGTCCTACGCGGCAACTGCTCCTGCGTTGCTCTAGCTCCTGCATCCATGCAGTCGTGCGGTTGCAATAAATTGGTCTAAAAATCTCTGTTTCTTCGTCAAATAGCTCGCTATTCTCCTCAGAAACAGAGATTTTTATCCTCAATTTCTTGCAATCCTCGCTACGGACGCTTAAGTCCGACAGGCTGCTAGACTTCTATGGCCTTCCCCCTTTCGGGCAAGGCCACCCCCACCTTATGCTCCTTCTACAACCCCGATCCAATTGCTTGCCGGGAAAGGTTTAGTAGGCCGCCACGATCCCCCTCGAAGTAAACTCATCCCGGATCAGATCAAGCTGCTCTTTAGTAGGAGGAGTCACCTTTTCCAATTCATAAGTGTCGTTCAACAAATTCCATTTATGGACCCCAAGACTGTGATAAGGCAGTATTTCAACCTTCTCAATGTTTTTCATGGGCTCGATAAACTCAGCCAGCATAGCAGCGTACTGAGGGTCGACTGTGTAACCATCGACTACGACATAACGAATCCAGACAGGCTTTTTAATCTCTGCCAGATATTCAGCAAAGTGCCGGGTATGACTGCCGGTGACATAGGTCAGCTTATGATGCATCTCTTCATCCATGTGCTTAATATCCAACAACACCAGGTCGGTATTATTTAACAGACGAGTAACATCATCGTTAATGTGCTTGGCAAAGCCATTGGTATCCAGACAGGTATGAATCCCTTCCTGACGGCACGCTTCAAACAGGTCAGCAACAAATTCAGCCTGTAAAACAGGCTCACCGCCGGTGACGGTCAGGCCCCCTGAAAGAAAGCTTTTAACTTTTTTGATTTCCCGAAATACCTCTTGGTGGCTTTTCAGCTCCCCGCCTTCACGAAGATCCCAGGTGTCCCGGTTGTGGCAATAGCGGCATCGCATCAGACAACCCTGCATAAAGACCACATAACGAATACCCGGACCATCTACGGTTCCAAATGAATCCATAGAGTGAACACGCCCAATTGCCATAACTGACCTCATCTCAAAGATGACAAATAGCGAAAATGCAGACCTGCAGCAAGTCATCCCGGATAACGGATTTTAAGAATAAAAAGCCGTAAAAAGAAGGCCGACACAGAGCCGACCTCTTTCACTCAGCACCCAAAAAGCTTACAGGGTTGATGTAAAGGTCCTGGCAATAACATCTCTCTGTTGCTCAGGAGTCAGAGAGTTGAAACGAACAGCATAGCCAGACACGCGAATCGTTAGCGAAGGGTACTTGTCTGGATTGACCACAGCATCCTCCAACATTTCACGATTCAGAACGTTCACATTCAGGTGCTGACCTCCCTCCCGATCAACTTCATGATGGAAATAACCGTCCATCAGACCGACCAGGTTACGACGACGACCGTCTTCATCTTTACCCAGTGCTTTTGGCACTATTGAAAAGGTGTAAGAAATACCGTCTTTAGCATAAGAGAATGGCAGTTTAGCGACAGAACTCAGAGACGCTATCGCACCAGTTGTGTCACGGCCATGCATTGGGTTGGCACCTGGGCCAAAGGGCTGGCCTGCACGACGACCGTCTGGTGTATTACCGGTCTTCTTGCCATACACAACATTGGAAGTAATGGTCAGGATTGACTGGGTTGGAATGGCATTACGATAAGTTTTGTGTGCAGCCACCTTCTTCATGAAGGTTTCTACCAACTCACAGGCAATCGTATCAACATGCTCTTCGTTGTTACCAAACTTGGGATAATCGCCTTCGATCTCGAAGTCTACCGCCAGACCGTCTTCATCACGAACAGGCCTGACCCTGGCATACTTGATCGCAGACAGAGAGTCGGCAGCAACAGACAAACCGGCAATACCTGTGGCCATCGTACGCACAACATCACGGTCATGAAGAGCCATTTGAGAGGCTTCATAGGAATACTTGTCATGCATATAGTGTATGGCATTCAGAGCCGTCACGTACTGGGTTGCCAGCCAATCCATCAGATGATCCATGCTGGCGTAAACAGCGTCATAATCCAGAACGTCGTCGGTAATTGGAGCTACCTTGGGACCAATCTGAACCTTCAGTTTTTCATCCACACCACCATTGATGGCGTACAGCAATGTTTTGGCCAGGTTGGCACGAGCACCAAAAAACTGCATCTGCTTGCCTACAACCATTGGCGATACACAGCAGGCAATGGCGTAATCATCACTGTCCATATCCGGACGCATCAGGTCATCATTCTCGTACTGAATGGAGCTGGTATCAATGGACACCCTGGCACAGAATTCCTTGAAGCCCTGAGGCAAGCCCTCGGACCAGAGCACCGTGATGTTAGGCTCGGGTGATGGGCCCATGGTGTAAAGAGTATGCAAGAAACGGAAGCTGTTTTTGGTAACCAGTGTGCGACCATCAAGGCCCATACCACCAATAGACTCTGTCGCCCAGATTGGATCGCCGGAGAAAAGCTCATCGTACTCTGGCGTACGCAGGAAACGAACCATACGAAGCTTCATTACAAAGTGGTCGATCAATTCCTGGGCATCAACTTCATTGATCCTGCCTGCCTCCAGGTCACGCTGGATATAAACGTCCAGGAAAGTCGCTGTGCGACCCAGAGACATGGCCGCACCATTCTGGGATTTCACCGCCGCAAGATAACCGAAGTAGGTCCACTGAACTGCCTGCTGAGCCGTTACTGCTGGTTGACTGATATCGCAATCATAACTGGCAGCCATCTCTTTTATCTGCATCAAGGCACGGATCTGCTCCATAATTTCTTCACGCAGTTGAATGGTTTGCTCAAGATTCTCTCCCGATTCCAGCACGGAATCCAGTTCTCCATGCTGTACTTTCTTGTCTGCAACCAGACGATCAATACCGTACAGAGCTATACGACGATAATCTCCTATAATTCGTCCACGACCATAGGCATCTGGCAGACCGGTGATAAGACCGGACTTGCGACAATTGCGAATAGAAGGCGTGTACACATCAAATACACCGGCATTGTGGGTTTTTCGGTATTCAGTGAAGATCTTTTTCACCATGGGGTCCAGAACCTTCCCGTACACTTCACAGGAAGTTTCCACCATGCGGATACCACCATTGGCAATCATACCCCTCTTCAGAGGCTTGTCAGTCTGCAGACCAACGATCTTCTCCAGACCTTTCTGAATATAACCGGCTTCGTGCGAGGTAATTGTTGAAGGCAGGTCATGATCGAAATCGATTGGGGCATGTGTACGGTTTTCTTCCTTGATCCCTTCCATGACATCATCCCAGAGACGCCTGGTAGCTTCAGTGGCGTCGGCGAGGAAATCATCACCCCCTTCATAAGGGGTATAGTTCTTCTGGATGAAATCCCGGACATTGACGTTTTCGGTCCATTCACCCCGGGCAAACCCTGCCCATCCTGCTGGTAGGTCTTTGGCTTGAGTGCTCATTGATAGCAGCTCCTCGTGTTTGAATATCCGTGAAGAACATCCTGTCACACTTACAGAGCGCATCTTCACAGAAAAAATATCAGTCTGGCCAAACAGAAAGGAAATGCATACCTGTGTCGAGCAATACCAGAAGCCACTCACGATCTCTCGGTATAATGACAACCATCTTACAAAGCAGTGCAGTATGACTGCCCTTCTGTTCGATAAAACTGTCGCTCATTGAGTTACAAAATATATTAACTAATTACTTTCTACTATCGTGTCCAATACCTATCAGGACAGCTATCGAACTTTAACCTCCAAGATAACCATTTACTCGACTTACGACTTACACGACCAACTATACGACTGCAAACAACTTGATGACTGACAAGGTAGCACAACCCTGCATAGAGTAAATCGACCAAAATATAACAACAGAATGCAAAGAAAAACAAAATCACCCACACAAGATTCTTTCAAAATTTATCCATATATAGGCTTTGGAACCATATAATCAAATCAACTTTAAAGCAGTTATTTTTTGGAAATAGCCGTTAATTTGAACCCATTTAATTAATTAGTTATTAACATTTTTTCAAAATGCAAAAATATTATTTAAATAAACAACCTTAAAAACCACCGACTGCTATTCTTCCCTCCTAACATCGACGCGCCATAGTAATGATTCCATATCAACATTGGCCACGAGCATGTCCATAAGTTACTAATGCATCGTTAACAAAACGACCCAACTCTCCGTTCCCGGTTCCTAGGTAATGACTTTTTTATTTAGGTATTGTTACCTATACATGGGTTTGTGGAGTTTTAATATCATCAAGTTATAAATAGACAAATTAATCTTTCCGGGACGAATCTCCTCTGGAGACAGTAATGAGCAAATATATTTACGCCACTGTTTATGAGCAATTTACCGGCTTAAAACCGCCCGAGCCAAAATCGCATAAACCTCGTAGAAGAAGGGGCTATGGTCATCCGTACAGAATGCGCTTAAATATGCAGGAATCGGAAGACAATATTCAGGAGTCAACGTCCGGCGACTGCAATCATATCCGCGATGATGAGCTTGATTTTCAGCAAGAGTCAGGCAGACAACCTTTGAATCAACCGTACCGACATCAAAACTATTCACTCACAACCACGCCTCAAAAACCTGTTGAATGTCAAAGTTTCGTTGAAGAGCAGAAGTCGGCTTGCTCTCCGAAAGTGACCTATAAAAAACGTCGTCACTATGAATCAGCTATTGGCAATTAAAGCTTGGATTCGGCTGGCTTAGTAAAGACTTCCAGCTACCCGGAGTTACATTGCAATCAAATTGCCTGTAATATTTTGCGGGCAATTTTTCTGTTGGCTGTTGTTTCGAATTATTGTTTAGTATCACTCTAAATCTGATAAATTTTCATAAATTCATCAAAAGGGTCTGGACTTCAGATAATGCTCATAATCGGGAATCTTTCTTTCGTGACTCTGACTCATCATTTTTGAAGAAAACATAAACTCAGCAGAGCCCTGATTACAGGCCACTGGAATATTCCAGACTGCTGCAATTCTCAGCAACGCTTTCACATCCGGATCATGGGGTTGCGACTCGAAAGGATCCCAGAAGAACACCAACAGATCCAGTTTACTTTCGGAGATCAATGCACCGATCTGCTGATCGCCTCCCAGCGGACCACTGATGAGCTTCCTGATGGGCAGAGACAGCGTCTTTTCCAGAAGACTGCCGGTTGTGCCCGTAGCAAATAACTGATGATTGATCAGCTCATCACGATGACGCAGGGCCCATTCTACCAGCTCTTCCTTCTTTTTATCGTGAGCTACCAGTGCAATGTTCTTTTTTGCTGGCACGACATGTGTTTTATATTCCATCGAGAATATTCCAACCCTGAAAGAAAGATGACTGAAGTATTTAACTGCTGACACTATTGCTGTCAAACAATATCCTTGCAAGTGATCGAAAAAGTCAGGATTAGGGCAAAGAACAGACAGAAATGGAGGGAACAGAGTCTTATAAAAAGACACACGTTATTATTGATCGCCTTCAGAAGATAGCACTTGTAGGTGCAGAAATTTCTGTTAGATTGTCGCGTTTGCCCGAGAGCTATACCCTAATCATTCATGAGCACTATAACCCTGGCCCCCATGGAAGGTGTCGTCGACTATCTGCTACGGGAGCTGCTGACCGAGGCCGGTGGCATTGATCTGTGTGTAACAGAATTTATCCGTATCACCGACACCCGGCTGCCGACACAAACGTTTCACCGGATCTGTCCGGAGCTCAGGCACGGCTGTCGTACACGAAGCGGAACACCTGTACACATTCAGTTTCTTGGCAACAATCCGGAAATGATGGCCCACAACGCGGCCAAGGCTGCCCGACTAGGCGCACTAGGGGTCGACATCAACTTCGGCTGTCCTGCCAAAACGGTAAATCGCCACAAGGGTGGCGCAGTTCTTCTGAAGGAACCTGAGCTTATTCATGAGATTGTCGCAAGAGTTCGTAAAGAGGTTCCTGATGAGGTGCCCGTCACTGCCAAAATGAGACTGGGCTATCTGGATGGTGACCTTGCCCTGGACAATGCCCTGGCCATAGAAAGTGCCGGTGCCAACTCTCTGGTGGTTCATGCCAGAACCAAACTTCAGGGTTATAAGCCTCCTGCCCACTGGCAGGAGCTGGTTCAACTACGAGAGGCCCTATCCATTCCCCTGGTAGCCAATGGCGATATTTTTAATGTTGAGGATGCCCAACGGTGTCGGGAAGTATCCGGCTGCCAGGACATTATGATTGGCCGGGGTATCCTTCGCGATCCTGATCTGCCTGCCGCCATTGTCGCCAGCCAGCATAGCCAGGATCTTGAAGAACGCTGGACTCGCACTCTTTCACTGATCCAGAGGTTTACCGAAAAAGTGGTTTCTGCCCCTGATAATCCAGAGCAGGAGCACCCTTATTTCATCAACAATCCCAGACGCTATCTGGATGGCAGGCTTAAGCAGTGGTTAAGCATAATGAGTAAAAGCTCTGACAACGCCCGTGAACTGTTTGAAAAAGTGAAGCGGGAAACCTGCCTGCAAACCCTCTCCCATATTATCAGGGAAGCCAAATGAGCCGTAAATCTGATTCTGCAATCCTGCCTGTCACCCATGCAGACCTGGAATGGAAAGAAAACGGTCAGCCTGCATCCACTGCATTTGATGACATTTATTTTTCTACCGCTTCGGGCCTCAGGGAAACCCGGCACGTATTTATTGAGGGCAATGATCTGCCAAAGCGCTTCGCCGCTTTGCACCAGAACAAAAGTTTTACGCTTGGAGAAACCGGTTTTGGGACAGGCCTCAACTTTCTCTGTGCCTGGGCCTGTTTCGATGAAGAAGCGCCTCAGTCGGCAAGACTTCATTTTGTATCAACCGAAAAGTATCCCCTGTCCCGTAAAGATCTTCATAAAGCACTCTCCCTGTGGCCAGAACTGGAAAAGTACACGACACCACTGATTGAATGCTACATGCCCGCCATAGAAGGGCATCAGCATTTCAGCTTTGCTGATGGAAGAGTCAAACTGACACTCTGCATCGGCGATGTGCTAAACACACTGCCTGAGCTGGAAGGTCGGGTTGATGCCTGGTTTCTTGATGGCTTCAGCCCCGCGAAAAACCCTCTGATGTGGCAGCCAGAACTGTTCACAGTTATGGCAGCTAAAAGCCATGCAGGCACCACCTACGCAACCTTTACGGCCGCCAGAGCCGTCAGAGACGGACTCAGTCAGGCGGGCTTCAGTGTCGAAAAAAGCGAGGGCTTCGGGCACAAACGGGATATGATCAAAGGCAGGCTGAAACAAACAGCCAAAGATCAGAAGACCAGGCCGATATGGTTTGTGAATCCCGACCAGCGTAATACTGATGGACCAGTTCAGAGTGCCATCGTCGTTGGCGGAGGACTCGCTGGCTGCAGCACAGCAAGAGCATTGGCTGAAAGAGGATGGCAGGTCACTCTGATCGAGCAACATCAGGCTCTGGCCATGGAGGCATCCGGCAATCCTCAGGGTATTCTTTACACCAAGCTCTCGGCCAGTAAAACGCCTCTCAGTCGATTTATCACCCAGGGCTACCTCTACTCCATTCATTTATTGAACACTTTTGCCAGTGTCCAACCGGAGCTCTGGCAACAATCCGGTGTCGTACAGCTGGCTATCAATGAGAAAGTTCGAAAACGTCAACAAGACCTGGCACAACTCTTTCCCACTGACTTTCTCAGGGCCCTCTCCAGCCAGGAGCTATCCGGGATCGCTGGCCTGCCGCTGGATCATGATGGCCTTTACTTCCCGAGTGCAGGATGGGTAAACCCTGCCCTTTTCTGCCAGACTCTGGCGAACCACGACAATATCAAACTATTTTCTGACAGGAGACTAGAGTCTCTTGAATATGGATCTGATGGCTGGAGTTTAACCCTTCAGGCTGACGGCACTTCCCGGATAATGAAGTCCCGTAATGTCATCATTGCCTGTGCCAGAGCGTCCAGCCAATTGCCCGCCCTGAACTTTATTCCACTAAAGAACATCAGAGGGCAAATCACCGAGATAAGCTGTACTGACGACAGTGCCCTGCTAAAAACAACCGTCTGCGGCGAAGGCTATGCAGCTCCTGCCGTCCATGGTCGTCATACCATTGGAGCCACTTTCGACTTTCACAGTGACTCGGCTGAGGTGTTACAAGAAGATCATGAGAAAAACCTGGCCATGCAAAAGAAATGTGCGCCCGGACTCTTCCGGGCATTGGGAGGAGAACAGGCCAACATTTCAGGAGGCAGAGCCAGCTTTCGTTGCACGACGCCTGATTATATGCCTGCTGTGGGTGGGATTGTTGACCAGGAAGACTTTCTGAATGAGTTTGCCATGCTGCGCAAAAACATGAAGCACCCATTCACTCATCCTCCTGAATACCTGAATGGTCTGTATATCAATGCCGGTCATGGCTCCAGAGGATTGATTACAGCACCTCTGTCGGGAGAATTATTGGCTGCAAAGATGAATGGAGAGTGCTCACCTGTCGCTTCTGATCTTCTGGAACATTTGAACCCAACCCGGTTTCTGGTAAGGGCAATGAGTCGAAATCAGATTTAATACCGATCGTGCTTTCTAACTCCCTATTGCACTGAAGATTCGAGCCATTGTTTTAAACAAGTAATAACCGATAGCAAGCATCGGTATAGCGAATCGTCAAAAGGACATCTACTCAGGGCGAAGCCATAAAAGCACATCTATCATTCGACCACAGGTGTTAACAACACCTTGAAGTAATCTTCATACAGTTGCGTCCGGACAGCTCTCCCCTCTGTGAGACTGTCCGGTTTTTTTTGCCCTGTAACTTTTGCCCTGTAACTTTTGCCCTGTAACTATTCACCACCGCAAGGGAAACGCAATTCACTTTATCCATGCAATGAGGGAGGCATGCAGATTCCAGTCCCCCCGATACCACAGTATCCCTGAGGGTTCTTGGCCAGATATTGCTGATGGTAAGGCTCGGCATAGTAAAAGGCCGGAGCATCAACAATTTCCGTAGTAATACTACCTCTACCACTTTCATTCAACGCTGTCTGGTATTGGGCCATGGATTCACGAGCCTTCTCACCCTGCTCATCGGTAGTGGTATAAATCACAGAGCGGTACTGAGTGCCCCGATCATTGCCCTGCCGCATACCCTGGGTAGGATCATGAGACTCCCAAAACAGTTTCAGCAAAGCGTCCAGACTGATAACGCCCGGATCGAAAGCAATCATGACCACCTCCGCATGGCCTGTGCCACCAGTGCACACTTCTTCATAAGTCGGGTTAGGGGTATAACCTCCCGCATACCCTACTGCCGTTGACCAGACACCTTCCTGCTTCCAGAACAGCCTTTCAGCCCCCCAGAAACAGCCCATACCGACATAAATCACCTCCAGAGCACCGGGAAATGGGGGAACAATAGCATGACCATTTACAAAGTGCTCTGCAGGCACTTCAATCGCGCGATCACGCCCTTTCAAAGCGCTTTCCTCACTGGGCAGTTGATGTTTTTCAAACAGCATTCTAATCCCTCCAATTCCTGACAATCATAATGGCTTTATGGAGCCTCAGATCTGAAAATCAATACTGCCGTGGAGCAAAGTTCGCAGAACCAACCTTACTCGAGCACCCTCAGAGCCGGATCAAACCGTACATCGCAGCAGTTTGCCCGCCAGCATGAGCACCTGTCACTCTGCCCACTGCCCCGAAACTGAGCTGACTCATAGAAAGGGAACTTATTCCAGCACTATTGGTCAAAGTACTTATGAACGGCATGTTTTTGCCTGACTCAGAAACTTGAAATTTTCACGGAAAATAAAATGAAAGCAGTATTACACCTTACCGCTAACGGGAATGGCAAATGTTTGATACTTATTCTTTAAAACCTGAAAGAGGTAATACTCATGAATTTAACTCCTCACTGTTTTAATTCGTCTCGAATGGATGAAATGCTTTCTCTTCAGGCCGGACTGGCCGGACTTGCATCAGATGGAACTAATTCCAATGTGACTGCCCAAGGAGATGATAATCCCCTCTGCGGAATATGCCTGGCAAGTCTATTCGGCCCACATACTGTTACGATGCTGCATAAAAATAATCTTTCATACATGCGCGACTCCGAAAAACCTGGCAGGCATTTCTTCCATAATAAGTGTCTGCGTGATTACCGTTCATCTTCTCCTGTATTGGACATTAGATGTCCTTCCTGTCGCACACCTGCCCCTATTGACCAAGACATCTCTTTCTCGCCCGTTGCCCATGCCGTCGAGGTCGGCCGGGAAGAACAAGCACTCGAACTGATCGCCGATGGTGTCGACCCAAACGTTCTTCATTCAGAGGCGGGCATAGCAGCTATTCATATTGCCGCAAAAAACGGTAACCTGGAATTGATCCCTTCACTGCTAAACTCTGGGGCAAATATTAATCTGCAAGATGAAAAAGGGATGACGCCTCTACACCATGCTGTATGTAACAGCAATATTCAGACATTAAAGATAATTCTGGACCTCAAAGCAGATATGAATCTCCAGAACAAAGATGGTGATACAGCTCTTCACATGGCTGCCGAGGATCCTGAAAACCCTGATTTATTTGACACCTTAATCGATAATGGCGCCTCCTTCGATAAAACAGCTACAGATGGCAAAAATGTCATGCACGCAGCTGCACAATCAGGGCATGAGCGGGCACTGAAAAAACTGATAGCCAAACACGCAGATGTTAATGCGGTTGATCTGGATGGATGCACACCTCTTTTCTGTGCAACTTATGATTCTCGCTACTACAATAAGGAAGTTTTGAAGGAAAATGCGCCTGAACTTGCCAGGATACTCCTTTCGGCAGGAGCCAGAATTGACCTTTTTACTAATGCGGGGCATTCCGCTTTTGATGCAATTTCGGACGACCCTCTTTCTCTGGAGTTGCTCAAGGAATTGCTTCCGGCTGGCATGGCTGCCTTTGCCGATGTCAATCTGCCAGTTTGTTCTACTAGAGAAACGCTTCTTTTTTTCGCACTTTTGGCAAAAGATAAAGAAGCGGTTCAAAAACTTATTGCCAGAGGGGCCAAAGCTGATGCCAGCATTCCCGGCTTTGGCACTTTCAGGTTTAAAGCTCTGTTAGAACATCTGGGCGAACAAAAACAGGAATTTATTGAAATTCTTAATCAAGCAGGCAGCACTCAAAGCGAAGACGGCTAATAACAGAGTTTGAAACTATTCATTAGGTATTAGTCAGACTAACCAGGCGACCCTATCAGAAACTCAATAACGCCATGAATCAGAGCATGCAGACCCATCACTGAAGCATCATCAGAGCAGGATCAAGCCGGACATCGAACCAGTTTGCCCGCCAGTCAAGGTGAGCACCTGTCACTCTGCCCGTTGCACCAATAGCACCAATCACATCTCCCCTCTTTACCTTCTGCCCGTCAACCACCTTTAACTGGCTCAGGTGCAGGTAGCTGGTAGTGATGCCGTAACCATGGTCGATAACGATTGTGCCACCGGAAAAGTACAAATCGGACTCGGCCAGCCGGACAATACCATTGGCTGGCGCCATGACCGGAGCCCCCTCGGGACCGGCAATATCGAGTCCAAAATGCGGTCGCCTCGGCTCACCGTTAAACACTCTCTGACTGCCATAGACACCACTGACAGGCCCCTCTGCCGGACGTGTAAAGCCTGCAAAAAAATCTTTCTGGACGGAATCAAACTGTCTGGCTGATTTAACCTGCTGGTTTTCATCGGATATTCGACCCAACACTTTTTCCGCCGGGCTGACGTATTTGCGGGCAATACCATTAATTCGCTGAATTTTATAGTCTCGCTTTGACAACCTGAGTTTCAGTTGCTCTTTTTTACCACCCGGAGCGACCAGCCGTACTGTTTGCAGAAGCCGGGCATCCCGTCCAAACCCGATGATAAATTGGCCCCGTTCCGACACTCTGACGGACCTGTCTTTATAGATGACTTCAGTTCCCGGCTTCACCTGCCCTACATAAAAGCCCCCCTGAATCAGTTTGGACTTAAGGGAAACGACATCCTGGGCCATGGCCAGTGGCAACACCCAAAAGGAAAACAGTAACAGAATTAAACGCATATGGACTCCATGTCTTATAAGCATCACTATTTTATCGCCACCACTTTTCAAACGTTACAGCAAACTGGTAGATTGATATAAGGCTATCCGGCTCAGGAGATCTCATCCAGCCTGCATTACCCGACAAAGTAACTGCAAAACAGGATATGAGATTTTCGATATAAAAAGAATAACAGCAGGTACCCTTCCATGAACATGGATTACATTATTCTGGCTCTGTCGCTTTTTCTCCCCACCGTTTACGGTTTTGCTTTACTAATGTCCCTGGCTTTTGAACCTGAAACCTGATCGTCAGGGTGCTTATGTCCATTTAATTCGCTTGCCAGTTGCTGAACGAGTCGTTCAGCAAACTGCGTTACACGACTCCAGTCTGTAAACTCATGATCTCAAAACGAAAAAAATCAGCATGATGGTGGCCATATCGGATAGAACTGCCAAGCATCAAGGCATCGTACTGCTGCAAACGAATCCCGGTTGTCAGCCCTTCAAGATCAACCAAATCCACGCCGTGACCGGCATGACTCACTATGGAGCGCATCCTTTCGATGATTTTCTGTGTCTGACCTTCCCTGGATGCAAACAGAGTCAAAAAACAGCGGAAAACAAGCCCCTTTCAAATACGCTGCACCCACCAATGGACAGGAAATTTCAGAGAGGAATTCATACAGACCACTGGCAGAAAAGACATTCTCATCGTATGTTGTAATCAGCCTCGGAAAAAACAGATGACTTTCGGCCAATTTGGGAGTTATCCATTTTTTGTCATAACTCAAAAAAGAAAGAGTACTGATGAAGGACATAGCCCTCCTTAAAAATCATCCTGCTGCCCTTTTCGGAATGTTTCTATGGGGGCTGGCCGTGGCCCTGATCTTTGCCAAAGTCGCGCTGGAACCGGGTCAGCACACAGTGCTGGACAGCTACCTGCTGGGCGCTGACCGATGGATCGACCGGGTAAAGCTCTATTCGGGACCGGGAGGATTCATTTATACACCTACTTTTGCCCTACTGTTTGTTCCTGTCACCAAACTGCCTGTTTTTCTCGCTGACCTGCTCTGGCGTTTATTTATCATGGGTCTCTATGCCTGGGCCAGCCTGAGACTGCTGAGACACTTTCAGGAATACTCACAGGAGACACTCTTTAACCGATTTGGATTATTCAGCCTGATTGCCGTTCCCATTGCTTTTTCAGGTTTTCGAAATGGCCAGGTGAATGTGATCCTTATTGCGGCCATGATGCTGGTGATCAGCCAGATCATAGAGAAGCGCTGGAATTCGGCAGCCCTGGTTCTGGCCCTGATCATGAGTCTGAAACCCACCTTTATTGTCTTTTTCCTGCTGGTGACCACTTTGTTCAGACCTTTCTGGCTAAGAGTGCCACTGATGCTGCTGGCATTTCTTGCACTGCCTCTGATATTTGGCGGGCTCGATTACGGACTTGAACAGTACAACAACTTTCTTGAGATGGCCGAGTCTGCAGTTGACCGTGGAGTAACAACACCTAACTGGGCCAGTTTCTTTAACATTCCCATGCAGCTTTTCAACTACTCAGTACCCGAAGCCTTGCAGAACATAATAAAAATCATTCTGGCTGCCACCACCTGGGCCGTTTGTTTTTATGCCATTGTCCGTCATGGCACCAGAAATGGCCTGATCTATTTATTGAGTTTTGCAGCCTGCTATCACGTTATGTTCAACCCCAGAAGCGTCAATACCGATTATATTATTCTTGGTTCCGTTCTGGCCTTCTGGTTTACTGCTGCCGCCTTTCAATGGAGAGATAAAGCACTGACATGGATAATCGGCTTAATCGCCCTGGGTGTACTGTTAGCATTTGATATTTCAAGAACGCTGGTCACAGATACCACCAGCTGGTTCAACCCTTTAATGGCTGCCGTTTTCGCCGGCGTTCTGATCTGGCAATTGAGCAGAAAAAGGGTTTTTGCCCCCTGAGTTCAAAAAAGGAAAAGGCCGCTAAACGGCCTTTTTCCTGAAGAAAATTTGATTTAACCTTTATAAAGTTTGGGATTAAGCACGTCCCTCAGCCAGTCACCCAACAGGTTAATCACCAGAACCAGAGTGACCAGGATCACACCGGGGATGACCGTAATCCACCAGCTGCCAGAAAAAATATACTCAAAGCCGCTGGAGATCAGTGAGCCCAATGAAGGCTCTGACACTGGCATCCCCAGTCCCAGGAAAGAGAGAGCAGCTTCACTGATAATGGCGTTGGCAATCTGAACGGTTGAGATCACCAAAATAGGAGACAGGCAGTTTGGCAGAATATGACGGAACATAATGCGTCCGGAGCCAAAGCCCATGACCCTGGCAGCCTCGACATACTCCTTCTTTTTCTCAGCCAGAACCGACGCACGTATCGTACGTGCGTACTGTGGCCATTCGGCAATACCAATCACCAGAATCAACATCCACATCGCCAGCTTGCTGTATAACTCTGACCCAAAGGATGCCTGGAAAACAGCCAACACGACAATGGCCACCATCATGGTTGAGAAGGACAACTGAATATCCGCCATCCGCATCAGGAAGTTGTCAACCCGCCCCCCGACATAGCCGGCTGTCAAGCCAATCACAATGCCCAGCAGCGCCTGCAGTATCACTGCAAAGAAACCGATGGTAATGGAGATTCTGGCACCATACAGAATGGTACTCAGCATATCCCGGCCCTGAGAGTCTGTTCCCAGAAGGAATCGCTCATCGCCGTCTTCACTCCAGGACGGCGCCATCTCGGAGTCCATAATATCAATGGTCGAAAGATCATAGGGATTCGTCGGAGCGATAACCGGTGCCAGCAGGGCGGCGGCAACCATAACAGCCAATATAAAAGCAGCCACCATGGCCAGACGATCATTGACAAAACTGTACCAGACATTGGACTGACGAATCTTCTGCCAGATAGAAGGCACCTTTTGTGCCTCTGCTTCATTCATGGGCAACTCACTCATTGGCTGCCTCCTGCCAGTTTTACAGTTGGGTTAATAAGGCCATAGATCAGATCGACCAGGGTATTCACCACCACAAAGATGCCGCCAACAACGATCAGATAAGCAACAATCAAGGGTGTATCGACACGGTTTACCGCTTCCAGAAACATGAAGCCCATGCCGGGCCACTGGAAGACGGTCTCCGTCAGAATTGTATAGGCGACCATGGTTCCAATCTGGACCCCCCCTACCGTAATAACAGGCAACATGGTGTTCTTCAAAGCGTGCAGGAAGTAAACACGCGCTTTCTGCAGACCTTTCGCCTTAGCAAACTTCACATACTCACTGTGCAGGGTTTCCACCATCTCGGAACGAATCAAACGAATAAAGAGCGGCAGCATGATGCTGGCCAGAGAAATAGACGGCAGAATCAGATGTAGCCAGCCACTTTTGGTCAGGAAGCCAGTTTCCCAACTGCCGAAAACGTGGGTTAAATCACCCCGTCCATAGGAAGGCAGCCACCCCAGCTCTATGGAAAACAGATAAATACTAAATATAGCGGTCAGGAAAACAGGGACAGAAATACCCAGAATACTGACTCCGAGAATCAATCTGGACAAAAAACTGTTCGGGCGAATAGCACTGTAAACACCTGCGGGAATGGAGATCAAAATAATCAGCAGGGTAGCACTGAATACCAGCTCAAGCGTCGCTGGTAACTTATTCATAATGACTTCCAGGGCGGGCTCTTTAAAGAAGTAAGAGGTTCCCAGGTCTCCCTGAACGGCTTTGGACATAAAGCGCCCATATTGCACCAGGAATGGATCGTTCAGGCCCAGCTCATCACGCAGCACCTCTCTTTCAGCTTCTGATACGGACTGGCCCACCATCTCCCTGAGAGGATCACCCAGATTATCCTGGATGGAAAAACTGATCAGGCTGATGACAAACATCACCACCAGACCCTGCATCAGTCTCCTGAATAAAAATAACAACATAAAAAATCCTGCAGCGTTTTATACTCGCGAAAATGCCGCTCTACTCAGATGACGACACAGACTGACCAGAGAAAATTATCGATCAGAAAAAATAAAAAAAGGGCCAGCATAAACCGGCCCTGTGGGGATTACTTCTCACTAACGACCAGGTCAGCCAGGTATGGGAAGTTCATGATGTTCACCACTTCTTCGGCTTTCACACCTTTACGGGCACCCCAGGCCAGGTTCTCCCAGTGCAGAGGAACGTAAGCCGCTTCCTGATAAAGCTCCTTCTCAACTTCCTGCAGCAGTTTGGCGCGCTTGTCCAGGTTTGTTTCAGTCCCTGCCGCTTTAACCAGCTTATCGATGGACTCGTTGCAGTAGTTACCACTGTTGTACTGACCCCAGCCTGTAGTGTCATCCTTGCAGGCAGTCGTATATTCAGTCATGTTGGCTGAATCTTCGGTATCAGAGTGCCAGCCGATCATCATGATGTCAGCGGCACGCTCATCAAATTCTGGCCAGTACTGCGCCTTGGGCATGGTTTTCAGGTCAACCTTGATGTTAATACGCTCCAACATGCTGGCCACGGTCTGGGCAATCTTGGCATCGTTGATGTAACGGTTATTTGGCGCCATCATGGTGACAGAGAAGCCATCTTCATAGCCTGCTTCTTTCATCAGTTGTTTGGCTTTCTTCAGGTCATAACGTGGTGCCAGCTCATCAACATAGCCAACGTAACCTTCAGGTCCCTGCTGACCGGCAGCCTCGCCAAAGCCCTTCATAATCTTTTTAACAATGCCTTCGTTGTTGACAGCATAAACGATGGCCTGACGAACTCGCTTATCCTTGAATGCTTCAACACGATCCTGGTTCAGCTGGAAAGAGATCAGACGGGAACCGGTCAGAGTGATCAATTCAGCATCGTCTGAACGCTTGATACGCTCATGATCATTAGGTGGTACCGGATAGATAAAGTCCACACCACCGGACAGCAGAGCAGCAACACGTGTCGCATTTTCCTTGATCGGCGTCAGTGTAATCTTGTCCACGTTACCCGGAGACTGTTTGTCCCAATAGCCATCAAAACGCTCATATTCAAGCTTCACGCCCTGCTGACGCTCACTGACGACGTAAGGTCCGGTACCGGAAATGTGACGGGAAGCGAAGCTATCACCGTGCTTGACAATCAGCCCCTTATCACGGCCTTTATCATCTTTACCGCTATAGAACTGGCTGTCCATCGGGAAGATGTAAGTGGCAGAGTTCAGAACCAGTGGATAAGGCTTCCTGGTGACCAGATCAAAGGTGTAGTCGTCGATCACTTTCAGCTCGGCGAAAGGAGCGAAAATGGCTTTGTAGTCCGCACTGTCGACCATACGATCGTAGGTCCACTTGACGTCCCTGGCTGTCAATGTGTTGCCAGAATGGAACTTAACCCCCTTTCTCAGGGTAAAGCGCATGGTCAGGTCATCAATACGCTCCCACTTCTCAGCCAGACGAGGCTCAAAGCTCAAGTCCTGATTCCAGCGAATCAGTGGATCAAAGGACATATGTGCCATCTGCAGGGTACCGCCCGACAGCTGCTCATAAGGGTCCAGAGATACAGGGTCAGCGTCGTAAGCAACCTTCAACGAAGCGGCCTGTACACTCATGGCCAATGTAGAAGCCAGAGCAACTCCAGCCAGTGACTTGATCATTTTTTTCATTATTTTACCCTCTGGGCAGGTCAACAAACGTTTTTATACTTTTGTATGAAACAACTTTTTCTGGAACAAAAAATAAAACTGATTCTGCGCTCATGGCAAAGAACACGGGCTTTAACGCGCTGGCCAATCAGACATCACGCCAGTGCAACGGGTGCCTGTTGTAATTCCTTCAGACCCCGATGGGAGAGATGATCCATTTTCGGCATCAAATCAATCAGATTCCGGGTATATTCGTGCTCGGGCGATTTGAACAGCTTTTCGGTCTCATCCACTTCCACCAGCGTTCCATGCTTCATAACCCCAACCCGGTCGCACATCTGGCGGATCACCGTCAGATCGTGACTGATGAACAGCATGGTCAGGCCCAGCTCTTCCTGCAGATCTTTCAGCAAATTGAGAATCTGCGCCTGAACCGATACATCCAGCGCAGATGTAGGTTCATCACAAATCAGGAAGCGGGGACGGGTCGCCAATGCTCTGGCAATGGAAATACGCTGGCGCTGACCACCGGAAAACTCATGAGGAAACTTGATTCCGGCTCTACTGCCCAGGCCAACATGGTCCAGCAAGTCAGCAGTGATCTGTCGAATCTGCTGCTCAGACTGAGCCAGGCCATGAAAACGAATGGGCTCGGCAATAATATCGTTAACATTCATACGGGCATTCAGACTGGAATAGGGATTCTGGAATACCATCTGAATCTGTCGTCTTAAAGGCTTACGGGCCTTTTCGTTCAGCCGGGTAATATCATTACCTGCGAAAAAGACCTGCCCGGAGTCAGGTTGATAAAGACCCGCAATCACACGGGCAATGGTTGACTTGCCCGAGCCCGATTCACCCACCAGACCAAAGGTTTCACCGTCACGCACTTTGAATGAAACATTATTGGATGCTGTCACATAACGACGGTTCTTTTTCAAGAAAGCTGACTGGGTTTCAAATTTGAGCATGACATTTTCAACGCTCAGAAGATTCTCATCTTTTACAGAGCCAAAGGATTCACGCTGACCCAGCCAGTGATTTTTGACATCAATGCTGCGGCTTTCGACTTTCTCAATGTATTCAACCCGCGGAAAACGATGCAGTTTGACATCGGTTCTTGGCACAGCACTGATCAGACTCTGTGTATAGGGGTGTTCAGGATTTTTCAGAATCTTGCCAGGTTCACCAATCTCTACCAGTTCTCCCATATACATTACGGCAACGCGGTCTGTAACGTTTGCAATGACACCCATATCATGGGTTACCAATACACATCCGACTTCCCGCTCTTTACAGAGTTCACGAATCAAATCAAGAATCTGGTTTTGAATGGAAACATCCAGGGCAGTAGTGGGTTCATCAGCAATAATCAATTCGGGCTCGCCGGCCAAAGCAATTGCAATAACTACCCGTTGACGCATACCACCGGAAAATTGATGGGGATATTGTTTGATTCTGATTTCCGGCTCGGGAATACCCACGGCCTTCAGCAAATCGATTGCTTTAATGAAAGCTTCAGCCGGATTTAATCCGAGATTTTCGATAATGGTTTCGACTAACTGGGTTTCAATCGTCAGAAGCGGGTTTAATGAAGTCATTGGATCTTGAAAAATAAATCCAATTCTTTTGCCACGCACTTTACGAATGGCTTCACCAGAGAGACCTGAAATGATTTCACCATTCAACCTGATTTCACCACCCGCGACGCGACCGGGAGCACTGAGCAAATCAATAATGGCATTACCAACCGTGGACTTACCGGCTCCAGACTCCCCCACGAGGCCCAGAATCTCACCTTTGGCAACTGTAAAAGACATTCCCTTTACAGCCACTGCAACACCGTGACGTGAAGGAAATTCAATACGCAGGTCATTGACCTCCAATAAGGACATGCTCCCCCCCTCAAATTCAATGTGAAAACACAGTCGCTTCTTGATAACCGTTCCGATAAACGAAAAACTTTTAAAAGCTATTGTCCTGCTAATCGTTTATCAGCGGATTCTTTTATTGATGACTGTTTTTTCATCTAATTCTTATTCGTGCTTTGCCAATCCTTTCACTCTTGAATTAAACGGACTTACGGCCATAGAAACAAGAAAGATCCAATCAAAGCTTCGCGACCTGAAAGGTGCACATTCGCCTTTTGGCAAACACTCTATTTATACAGTCGCGCAACGACCAAGGCGGAAATTGTGCGAATCCGGGGTCCACCGGACGACGCTGCAATTGTATAATAAAGAGGCAACCGAGACTGTCCAACTCCGCTATTGGCGGAGTTAAAACAGGCAAACCCATACAACACATTCGGGTAAACTGGAGGGGACTATAACCAGATAGTTAGAAAATAGGAAGCCTCATTAATTAATGACAGCTATTAAAACGGCATAATTTCGGTGATTACTTATATAGCTAAGTACTAATATGAAAAATATTATTAAGCGGTTCTCATACCCCCTGATACAAATCTGTTACGACAAATCTGCATGTAAACACCGTAAGGACGAGCCATCAGCATTAAAGCACCGGTCTGACCCAGACAGGCAGTAATAATCTGTTCCATTGTTGCACCTGTGGCAGCAACCAGAACAACATAAACCGGAATCTGGAAAGAGACAAACGCCACTATATCAAGAACAGTATCTCCAACTTTTCTTGATTTGAAGATATGGCTGTAACTCATTATCCAGTCACGATAGATTCCGTAAGGACGGGCAACCAGCATATTAACCGGAATACTCATCAAACGAGACTGCAGGGATTGTTCAATAGTCAGCCCGGCCACCAGAATCTCAACCAGTAATCCAACAACCAATCCAAAACTGATCAGGGCAAATGTATCTGCCAGTGTTTCGCGTTTAATTGACATATCACTCCCCCTGAATGCAGACAATAGAAAACCTCTGACGTAAGTCACATCAGAAAAAGTCTGAAAAAAATTAATAGGTTGTCAGACACAGGCCGCTTGGTTTCGAGCGGTTAAGACACCTGTTTGACGCGGCATAATTTATACCTGACAAGAACAATTTACAACAGTGAAAAACTTTGTTTTATTATATAAAAACAAGATATATTTTGGTTAATAAATCATTTAACAAAATAATAAGCCAACCTGGCCCATCAGAACCAAAAGTCTTACTAACGAAAAAATTAACTTCTTAATCGAATTTCAAATTTCTGGTGAGTTTTTAATCAAGGCATACAGCGAGACTGGACCAGATAGCAAAAAACCCCACCTTTCAACGAAAGTGCAGGGTTTCAATTTCCTTTGGACTTGTGGAGTTCAGTGTCAGGCTGACTTAGCCAGGGGCAATAGAGGGAATTCTTTCAGTACCGAGTATTGAGTACCTTCAGCCGTGGTTTCGCTCTTCATCAATACCGCTTCATTAACCGTCATGCGGTAACTGGGCATATTGAAAAAATGGCTGTGAGTCACATGATGATGCTGCTTGAAACGAGCCAGTGTGACATGGGGTCGGAAGTTGCGCATTTCACGACGCATTCCGCACATAAGAGCGCCTTCTTCGCAAATTCGGGACAACGCATTCAACTGCTGGCCTGAATGTATATTCAAGGCCAGTGCCCGGGGTCTGTGTGCATCAGGGAAAAATTCGAAACACCCGGTCATACAGTCGAATCCGTGCACATTTGCCAGGGCATCTTCGATATAACTGGAAAACTGCTCAAGACTCTGTTCGCCACATTCACCCAGAAAGCGCAGTGTTATGTGCTGCTGCTGAGGCACCATCCAGCGAAGTTTGTGCTGAAGCACATCACCGGCGCGGTGGCGCGCTTTTTTGTGCAGTATCGCTGCAAGCTCCAGCGGAATCCTGACAGCGATGAATGCACGGATGTTTTTTTGATCTTTTGTTTTCATCAGACACTTCAATTATCACCGCTATTTGCCAGCATTATGCCTTGGTCCGGGTCAGATAGCGACGATAATCAGTTAAAATACGATTAAGGATCTGCTAGCCTGTCAGCTAATGCTTTCAGGGTTTGACGATTGGGCTTGAGACCGGTGGGTATCTGCTCAGCCGGGAGCAAGCGAATCATATCAGGAATCTTGAATCGGCTAATGATGCCTGCAAGCTTTTGTTTTGTAAATACCTCATTCAGAGAGCCCGACTCGGTTTGCACAAATGCAAAAGGCCTCTGCCCATAATCATCATCGCTTACAGATACCACAACCGCCATAATGATGTCGTCAATGCTGAGCAAGGCCTTTTCAATTTCCTCCGGATGGATGTTCTCCCCGCCAGAAATCAACATATTATCTATGCGACCAATAACCATTATTTGATCACCGGAATACCGACCAATGTCGCCTGTGTGATACCAACCTCGCTCATCGACAATCGGAATAATTCTGCCGTCGTCAAAATAGCCCGCAGATAAGGTTTTGCCTCTGACCAGAATCTCTCCGGAAGCAACGATTTGCAGCTCCCGATAAGGTAGAGGCTCACCTGAGGTTACTCCCGAGCGGGTAAATTTCGGGGTTCCGGTACAAACCTGGGCACTCATCTCTGTCATACCATAAGTGGTTAGAATATTAATACCTTTCTCCTGAACCTGAGATACCAGTTCAGGAGACGCAAACCCTCCACCCAAAAGAATGTATTTCAGCTTACTGTTATCCAGCAGATCGGCTCCTCTTACCAACAGTCTGCGCAACTGGGTATTGACCAGAGATACATGGGTGATTCTGTATTCCAACAGCAATTGCTCTAATGACATTTTTTGCGTATCTATCACTATCTCGGCACCTGCGAGCAGGCAACGAACCACAATGCCAAAGCCGCCAACATGGAACAGTGGCAGAGACAACAGCCAGCCGTCATGCTCTGTCAGAGGCGTACAGGATTGAGAGCCTTTGGCACTGTAAACATGATTGGAGAAAGTATGACTGACGGCTTTGGGCACACCGGTAGTGCCTGACGTAGCAATCAGATCAAACAGAGCTTCTGGCTCGATGACCAAACGGGAATCCGCTGCTTCAGGCTGGTCAGAGAAGCTGGGCCATTCCAGGCCCGTTATTGCTCCAAACCCTTCATGAAGGGTCCACTGGGCACCGATCTTCTGGCAATACTGCCTCTTCTGCACGTCCGGCATTTGCGGATTGACCGGGCAAAAGACCCACCGGCCTCTCAGGCAGGCTATGATCATTATGACCGCATCCCATGCACAGGTTATCGGTACCAGAATCCGATCGTCTCTCCTGACACCCTGACTATAAAATGCATCAAGGAGTGTTTCTGCCTTTGCGTCCAGCTCAGCCCGGGATACAGGCTGACCATTCACTCTGGCAGCGACCCTTTGAGGATCTTTGAGTGTCCAGTCTCTCAGAGGGCAGAACGATAACTCCATACATTCTCCATGGCATTGAGTAAATCTAAAGACATTCGTCGACCGTACTCAGGCAACCGGCAAAATCCGGGGTTCTGAAAAGCAGAGAGCGTATCAAGGCCAGGACTTTCCATCGGGTCACACTGCAGACTGAGTTGCTCGATCAGAGTCAACCCCAAAGTACTTTCGAAGGATGAGCTGAAAACGACTCTGGCCTTTTTTTCCCTGGCCCAGTCAGCCAGAGTCAAACATCTGGACACACCACCCACCAGGGTTGGTTTTAATACGACAGCCCTGAGTCCGTCTTCAGCTCTGAGTCTATTCATTTCCGGCAGCATCGTGCCGAGTGCCGACTCCTGCAATGTTTCGTCCAGCGCGTACCCGACACCGGTTTTTTGGAATAATTGCGGAAATTCTTCATAATACTGTGTAGGTTCTTCGATGTAGCTGACTCTGCAGGCTGGCACCTGCCCGGCAAACTCTAAAGCCTCATCGAAAGACCACCGTTGATTGGCATCCAACCTCAGTTTTACATCGTCCGGAATCCGATCAAGAATTTGATTAACCGCATCCACATCCTGCCCAATGCTATTGCCCCCGACCTTTAACTTGAACTCATCGGGCCAGCTCCCGGACCAGTCATCCAGACGTTTGAGCGTCAATGCATCGGCTCCCATTAGCAAGGGTGATTCAGAGACCCTCTCTTGACTCCAATGCTCTTTGCCGAGACTGAACTGAATGCTCTCGATGGCAAAAGCAACCGACGGATATAGAAGACTCTGATCAATCACCCCCCGGGAAAAATAGTATTCTGCCGCTTCTTTCAGCTGCTCCTGAGCTTCAAAGTCAGTTTCCCGGCTAAAACCTGGTAGTGGCGAAGCTTCGCCGTAATGCACCTGCCCATTCTGATCGACCATCTCAAGAATGAGCCCTTCACGGATTGTCAGTGTCATCGTTTTTAACGAAAGAGGCTTGCTCAGTGGTTGTCGATATCGATATAGGTTGCAGGACTGAAAGAGAGCAAGTGTCATAATGAACTCAGATCACAAAAGTAGCTGCCTTGTAACTGCGGCCATAGCTTCTGGCTGCTCCCGGTGGATGTTATGGCCTGCTTCTTTAATCTCATGAACACTATGAACACACCCCATCTCAAGTAGACGATGAGCGACGTCCTGAAATTTCAGGTCACGTTCGCCACAAAAATAATGTGACGCTTCTGAAGAACGATTGAGCACCCCGCAGAACTCTGGCTGCCGGGACAGGCTGAACGCTTCCAGTGCCCATGCCAGAGATTCCCCATTCGTACCGGCTTTGTCGGGAGATAAGCCTTCAATTTGATGACTTGAACAACGATGCCGCATTAGTCGCTCCCGCTCGCGACTGTTCAGGTCCGCAAAGACTGGCTGGTGATACCAGCGCTGCAAAACTTCATTGAGTGGCTCATTGCGAAACTGCTCCGCCCAATCCTGATCATTCTTCCAGCGAGCCTGACGCTCAGCGTTGTCTTCCAAACCAGGATGGGACGACTCCAGCAGCAGCCGGTCAATAGCCTCTCCTGCCTGAGCAAGGTGGCTCATGGCCAGTCGCCCGCCCAGTGAATAGCCCAACACACTGTAATGATCGAGTCCCAATTGATAAAGCGTTCCCAGCAGCAGATCGCTGAACGCTTCAAAAGCATTATCCTGACTGACTTTGACATCACGACTTTTGCCATGCCCGGGTAAATCAACGGCTATCAGATACAGATCAGTTTCCAGGTGTCTGGCGAACTCCTCCCAGTCCCCGGAGTCTCCGAGAAAACCATGCAACAAAACCAGCGGCACACCTTCACGGATACCCCAGGTTCGATAAGCAAGGTTGGTTGCGTTCATGACAACATCTCCAGCTGGCTCAGCGCCTGCTTTATCTGCTCAGCAGCCTGACCGGGTCGCGTCATCACTTCAATGACTGATGCACCCGGCTTTTGCCTCACTTGTTTCAGCAAAGCTGCCAGCGTCTCTCGACTGTCCGGCTGATGGTAGGGCAATCCAAACATTTCCGCGGCCTGACGGGCATTCAAGCCATGAGGGCTGACAAAATATTTCTGCGCGGCTTCGGGTCGATCCTCAACCGGCAACAGGTTGAAAATACCACCGCCATCATTATTGATGACCAACAGAGCAAAGGGTGAATTCAACTGCCTCAGTAATTGCAGGGAATTTAAATCGTGGAGAAATGATAGATCACCGACGACAGCCACCATAAATTTCTTTTCGCCCGCAGCACAACCTGCTGCCGTTGCCACCAATCCATCAATACCACTGGCACCACGGTTAGCATATACCTGCCCGGCCGGAGCAAGGGAGAACATATCCAATAGTCGAATGGGCAAACTGCTTCCAACAAAAAGACAGCTGTCGTCAGACAACAGTTTGGTCAGATACGCCCCCAGCCAACGTTCAGTCAATGACCCCGGGGCCGAGTCCAGCCTGGCTACCAGAGTATGAACCGATTGCGATAACTGTTCGATCTGACCTCCCCATAATGGATCAGAGCCCTGGGTATCAGAAAGTTCAGTCAACATACGACAGCAGTCTGCAACAGGCCCGACCAGTCGATAGGTCTGGCAGTGACCGGTATCCATTCGGCGAAATGCCTGGCCAACCATCCAGAAATGCTGCCAGTCACCGGAAGAAATGAACTTATCCAGTCTCTTTGAAACCAGATGAGCACCCACCTGAAGAATACGATCAGCCTGACTCAACAGCGCTTTTCCGGCTTTGCTGGCCAGAAGCAGATCAGGATGGGAAACAGCCAACGAATGGCCATAAAGCTGAGATTGAATGTCGGCCAGAAGAGGCCAGCCCAATGCCCGGGCCAACCCTGCAACCGTTTCGGCAGACTCTTGCTCATTAATACGGCCCGCTACGATCAAACCTTTGCCCGTCGAAAAATCTGACCAGGCAACAGGACTTTTGTTGAGTGATATATTCATCCCAGTGTCGTAGACAGTGTGAGGCGATCTGGCTGAGCACCAGAACGACAGTCGACTCAGATAACCTGAAAAATCATGGGCCTTGCCTTCCGGATACAAAGGCTCCCGAAACATGCAGTTGATATGCATGGGAAGCCCCTGCTGGCAGGAACGGGCAAAGGCCTGGTCAATACTGGTTAATAGCCAGCTGGGGGGAATATTCTCATCAGCTGTTGGCAACTTAAGAACAGCTCCGGGATAACCGGCATAAATATCCTGCTGCTCAATGGCCTGATTGGCACCGCAGTCAATAAGCTCGGGAGGTCGATCAGCCGTGACTATAACCAGAGGAACACCAGACTGCCTGGCTTCTATGATGGCTGGATAAAGGTTTGCAACCGCTGTCCCGGAAGTTGTGATCACTGCAACGGGTTTCCGCGTACTTTTAGCCAGTCCCAGAGCAAAGAAACCCAAACCGCGTTCGTCAAAATGGACATGCTTTTCAAACTGACTGTATTCTGCTGCCACCAGCGTCAGTGGCGCAGAGCGGGAGCCTGGTGCAATACATACCTGCTCCACACCCAACCGGCTGAGCTCTTCCAGAATCAGTGCTGACCAGAGAAAATTCAGGCTAGGATGTCTGGTGGGAAAGGTCATTAGATCTTCCAATTTGGTTAGATGCATCCAGCACAGGGGCTTCAGGGTCCAGCAGTGACAGAAGGGTTCCGATCTTGCTATCCAGCTCGTGCCACTCATCCTGAGCATCTGAGCCATTGACTATCCCGGCACCTGAAAACACCCTGAGCCGTTTCTCTTCCAGCAAAGCACTGCGAATCGATACCGTGAACTCACTGCGCTTTTTACCGAGCACACCGCAAGCTCCGGCGTAGAGTCCTCTGCTGTAGACTTCACGTTCTTCAATGAAGTGTCTTGCCATCTCCCTGGGTTCACCACCCACCGCAGGCGTAGGATGCAAGAGAGAAAGAAGCTGACTGTCACTGACTTCGTCTTTGAGCACGCCCCTTATTACCTGCCTTAGATGCTGAATCGTTTTTAGTTTGACCACAGAATGACTGCGGTCAAATTCCAGATCACAGCAGATGGATTCCAGACGCCTGCGGATATCATCCAGCACGAGACGATTCTCATGAACGTTCTTAGAGTCATTGAGCAGACACAACTCAAGTTTGAAATCTTCATGGCGACTGCTGCCCCGCCGGGTCGTCCCTGCCAGGGCTTCAGTCTGAACAACGCGATCAACCCGGCGAAACAAACGCTCCGGAGAGCAACCAAAGAAAAGTGAACCCTGATCGGATTCAAAAGCAAAAACGTAAGATCTCGGGTTCGCCAATTGCCAGTGATAGAGTAGCATCCAGGGGTTCAGCTGACCTTCCAGAAGGCTCAATTGTACCTCTCTGGAAAGCACCACTTTTTGCAAGGCTCCTGACTCGAAACCCTCAAGGGCATGCCCAATCAAAGAAGTCCAGTGTGCCTGATCGGGTATGAATTCCGGGTCTCCCAATAAATAGTGAGTACCTACTTCTTCAAGTGCCCAGTTGACTTGTGCAAGATAGCCCAGGGCTCTCTCAATACTGGTGCCCCATAACAGCTCATCATGCCCCGGCAGATGACAGGCCAAAGAACAGCCTTTTCGGGTCTGAACCACTTCGATCACCGGAAAAAAAAATTCGCCATACCCAAATTCAGGCCAGATCATCTTCTGACTGTCCGAAAAAGACAGGTATCCGAGGCAACGCGTTGTTTTATCCAACATTGCGTTCACCTGTTGAAAGCAAGTGTTCACCTCAGCCTGATCTTTGACTTTAAACCGCCAGGCTTTGCCAAGACCCGCTACCTTGTAGTCACTTTCGCGATCCTGCCAGTAGCTTTTTCCCGGTAGTGTCTGACCTGACAGCCAGTTGAATAAATTAATCATGGGAAGGGGCTGTTCTATGCGTACCAGAGTCTGCTCCGGTGCACCGGACAGCCGAAGCTGCCTCAGCCTCTCAGTCAGCTCTGCTACCTGACTTCGGACTTCTTCTATCAACATCCTACTCCCAGGCGCTAAGGCCAAATTCGGATGTTAATTGTACGTATCAGAATCAATCCCTTCAGGATGGTATTTACCGAAGTATCATGCTCTCGTCATTCCCGCGAAGGCGGGTGTCGCAAAACCCTCTCCAGCGAGGGAACGAGTTGACTCCCGTCATTCCCGACTTCATTCTCGTCATTCCCGACTTCATTCTCGTCATTCCCGCGAAGGCGGGAATCCACACTGACTCACCACCAGAACCATCCTGCCCGGTGCCCCCCTGGCCTTGTCATCCCTGAGAAGGCGGAGTCCCACTGTTGGGGCTGGATTCCCGCTTTCGCGGGAATGACGACTTCCTTAACAACTCGTTCCCACGCTGGAGCATGGGAACCAGAGTTTTGCGACAGTCTCCTTCGCGGGAATGACGACCTCAGAGCATGGGAACGATCTGTTGGAGTTTTACGAGACCCTCACTCTGCGTGGGAATGCATACCTCCATCGAAAGCCTCAACAAAAGCATAACCAAAAGCCGAATGAAAATGATATTATAGAACCCGACATAAATACTCTGGAACTGGATCGAGTATGGCAACCAATGGCGAATCTGCCAAAAGATGGCTGGAAGAAAATCAAGATAAGGTTTCTGTTGAACGTATACGACAAATTCGAGATAACATCTCAAACAAACTACAGGATCTCGATGAATCCGACGAGGCCTATCCCGGTCTTCTGGAAGCTCTGGATGTGATGGATAATCATCTGCTTCAGCAAGAAGGTGACTCACCTGCACCAGAAAGCGAATCTGCCAGCCTGGACTTGGGCCCGCTGGTTCCTCAAACCGACCTTCAAACCCCTCAACTCAGCGCCCAAGAGAAAAAGTTGAAGTTTCAGCAGTTGCTGAAAACCGGGAAAGTTTAACGCCCAGACCTTCACAACCTCTGTTATCACAGCTGCCGAAGTTAAAAAACACCTTACACAAGACTGTGGCACCGCACTGATCTCTTTTTGGTGCCACGCTGAAAGCCCTGGCATTTTTTCAATCCAACGCTCAGTATGAAACTTTCAGCCGCTTGCACTCCGCTACCACCAGATCATAACTCCAGACCCGATCTTTGGGAGCAGGTTCTTCATGCTCAATCAACTTGTGACACATCTGCATGGGGTTCAACCCTTTCTTCTTCAGTCGCTCCAGGGTTTGTTTCAACTCGGCATCATGAGGATCAATCTCATCACTCTGCTGATGACGCTTTTTGACAGCCACTTGCAATTGTTTCATGGCATCCTCCCTCTGTGAACTCAGGATTTGTTAATGGAAAAAGACACCTCTTACTCTATACCCGATGGATCAATTCTGCGTACTGCAAAGCAGCAGTTAAGACAATGAAGGTTCTTCATCATCAACACGGGAAACAGAACGAGTCCTGCTCGCCACTTTTTCAAAACGATCTACCATATTCCTCGAGGGCTGACGCCCCAGAAAGCTGAACAAAATACAAGCCACCATAGAAATCACGAACCCTGGTATTATCTCATAAAGATCGAACAGGCCACCGGTTAACGGTTTCCATATCAGCACGGTGACAGCACCAGTAACGACACCCGCCAAGGCTCCCAACCCGGTCATTCTTTTCCAGTAAAGAGACAGCAGCAGGGCCGGACCGAATGCCGCCCCCAGGCCAGCCCAGGCATAAGACACCATTGCAAGAACACTGCTGTCGGGATTCATCGCCAACCAGGTGGCAATCACCGCAATGCCTACAACCGCCAGTCGACCCACCAGCAAAACTTCCCGGGCATCGGCGCCAACTTTGAAAAGATCCCGATAAAAGTCTTCAGCAAAAGCCGTAGAACAGACCAGCAACTGAGAATCGGCAGTGCTCATGATAGCCGCCAGAATGGCTGCCAGTAAGATGCCAGCAATCACCGGATGAAACAGTGTATTCACCATCAACATAAAGATGGCTTCCGGATCATCCAGCTGAATACCGGACCGCTGAGTATAAACAATACCCGCCAGACCCACCATTAAGGCGCCCAGCATACAAATGCCGGTCCAGCTCACAGCAATTCTTCTGGCCAAAGTCAGCTGGTCTGAAGATTGCACCGCCTTAAATCGGGCCAGGATATGAGGTTGACCAAAATAACCCAACCCCCAACCCAGTAAAGAAACAATGGTAATGAGTGAAAGCGCCTGACCTTCACTGGTTGTAAAAAGGTTCAGAAGCTCCGGATTCAGCGCACCGATTTCCACAAACACCTGATCCACCCCGCCACTGACCTCCAATGCTGCAATGGGCACAATCAGCAAAGCGGCTGCCATGAGCAAACCCTGAATCAGATCCGTCCAGCAAACCGCCAGAAAACCTCCAAACAGGGTGTAAGAGATCACCGACAACATTCCAATGACTACTGCCCACTCATAATCAATGCCAAAAACAGATTCAAAAAGCTTGCCCCCGGCCACCAGACCAGAGCTGGTGTAAAACAGGAAGAAAACAAGGATGAAGGCTGCCGATACAGGTTGCAGAAACCCTTTACGATCTTCAAAACGACTGGCGAAATATTCCGGTAAGGTCAGTGAGTCATCGGCAACTACGCTGTATACTCTCAAGCGTCGGGCAACGATCAACCAGTTCAGCCAGGTCCCCCCCAACAAGCCTGCAGCCAACCAAAATGCTTCCAGACCTGCGGCAAAAGCATAGCCCGGCAATCCCAGCAACAACCAGCCACTCATATCCGACGCCCCCGCGCTGAGGGCTGCAGACCATGGACCCAGCGAGCGGCCCCCAAGAAAATAATCTGCCGAACTGAGCGTTCTCTGCCAGGCGATGTAGCCGACCCCCAGCATCACGGTAAAATAAACCAGAAAGGTCAGGATTATCTGCAGGTTTCCTTCGGGCATAATTAATTCCATGATTGTTGTTGGTGTTTTTTTTTAATCAAGGTAGTTCATTTATGAATCTTCGGTAATATTCAGACATTTTTTATAGTCAGATGGATTAATCGACTATTTTTCCCAACTCACCAACCTTAACCACCTACTTAACTCAGATTTCCTTTCGAATTAAGATTATCTGGCTATCCTTATCTCCCATATCCAGTCTTTATGAACTGCCGGCATCTTGATACTGGCTTCTGTCTGGAGCCAACTGTCCTGAGTTCAACCCATGGCAATGCACCCCATGATCCAACTTAAAGACTGCGACCGAGTCTGGATTAACGTCAATCTGGCGACTTTTGATCCTGCCGTATCAGATCCTTATGGCTTGAAACACCATTGTGCCCTGGGTATTCACAGTGGAAAAATCGCACGCATCGAATCCATGTCCGAGGTTACCGCTACGCGACTGCCCTATGACGTGATCGATGGTCATAATGGCTGGCTGACACCCGGCCTCATAGACTGCCATACGCACCTGGTTTTCGGCGGCCATAGAGCTCAGGAATTTGAACTGAGACTGAAAGGCGTGCCCTATGAGCAGATTGCCGCCCAGGGCGGTGGCATTCTTGCCACTGCCAGGGCCACCCGGGTGCGCTCCAAAGAGCAACTGATCAAATCGGCTCTGCCCCGCATCAAGGCATTAACCACTGAAGGCGTTACACTGATCGAGATCAAATCAGGCTATGGCCTGAACCTGACAGATGAAATCAAGATGCTGGAAGTGGCCAAAGAGCTGCGCAATCGCCATTCTGTAAAAATTATCAATACCTTGCTGGTTGCCAATGCATTGCCTCCGGAGTATGCGGGCAGAACCGATGAATACGTCGACATGATCTGCCAACAACTCATCCCGGAATTAGCTGAAAAAAAACTCGCAGAAGCCGTGGATGTAAATTGTGAAAATGTTGCCTTCACCATGACCCACAGAGCCAGAATTTTTCAGGCAGCTATAGACCACGGCCTGCCGACAAAATGCCATACCGAACAGTTCAAAGAAAATGGGGGAGCTTCTCTGGCAGCACAAATGAATGCACTCTCCTGCGATCACCTGCAACATATCTCTGAGCAGGGTATTGCCGATATGGCCGAATCCGGATCTATTGCGGTACTGCTTCCCGGGTCTTACTACTTCATGCGTTCTCAGACTGTCCCCCCCGTGGAACTGCTAAGGCAATATCAAGTCCCGATCGCTCTTGCCACAGATACCAACCCAGGGACGTCGCCACTGGCCTCAATAAGAATGATGATGAATATGGGATGTATCTTTTTTGAACTCACACCCGCAGAAGCTCTGGCAGGGGTCACTGTTAATGCTGCTCGTGCGCTGGGTATTGCCGACCACTATGGCAGCCTCGAAGAGGATAAAGTGGCAGACTTCTGCCTGTGGGATATTGATCATCCCAATGAACTGGCTTACCAACTGGGGCACTGTCCTTTGCGGCAGCGGGTTGTTGATGGGGTGATTACTGATGTTAGTGACTGATGGACTCAAACAGGGAGAGTTCCCACTCACAATTTTGTGGAACTGAAGGAAGCCGAGCAGAAAGATTATGACCCTAGCAGCCTGTCGGACTTAAGACTGTCCTACTGCGGTTGCAATAAATTGGTCTAAAAATCCCTGTTTCTTCGTCAAATAGCTCGCTATTCTCCTCAGAAACAGAGATTTTTATCCTCAATTTCTTGCAATCCTCGCTACGGACGCTTAAGTCCGACAGGCTGCTAGTGAATAGCTATACCAACCAATAGATTCATTACTGAAAAATCTCACACTGAGTGTAAATCCACCTGCCAAAAAGACAACTATGTGCTGACCGTCTGGACTGTTCATCGGCTGACTCGATACGAATGCCCGGAAAGTAAGATTCTTGAGCCAAAAGAAAGCTTACGCCGTGGCTCGCCTACGTAAAGTCAGGAAAAATTTATCCCGGTCTGGATTGATGTCGATATTGCACGGGCAAAAAATCACTTTCTGGTTAACGCACTGTGGGTATCATATGCAATCCCGTTCAAACTAATACGAGAAAAGCTACTCGTAGAGCTCAAATTCGAACGACATCTGTCCGTAATTAAAATGACATCTGAATCAGGACTTGTTGGGAATATCACTGATATATCCCGATACTTTTCGGTAGTAATCATCAGCTCTGACAGGGACAACCGGAGATTATACAGTTATTGCCTTTTAGCGAGAGTTAGTTGCTATTGGCAAGATAGCATTTACCAGGGCATTAGAGATAAAAGACTGGGGACCTGTTTTAGCAAATTATGAGGTCAACTTGTAAAAAAAATCGACACCTTACATAAAAAGCTTTGCTAGACTGTTTCTCCAAGCCATTCAGTCGAAGAGCATCAAGTTGACCGTTCTATATCGTTAAGACTTATAGAGACTAGTGTTTTTATAATCCTGCATGCTTGAAAGTGAGCTTTGCTTACTCGGGCTGTATTGTTTGTCTATTGCCAAAGAAAGACGTTTTTCTGCATTTTTGTGTTGTTTGTCGTTTATTGCCTCACTGTATGTGAGAGGGTGATGTCTTGCACCTAAAGATGATCAACTGAAAAATCCGGAAAAAAATTGGACGGGCGGTAGCCTTTCTTTTAAATTTATCAATCAATTAGTTCTTCGTGAAACAATGAACAGTTAATTATCAAATGAAAACAAGTATGTTGCAAGCCCTGCCTATAGCAAAAAGATCAAATCCATCATAACTTAATGCAAGCTAACTTGTATCCTATACACTTTTAATTTGTCGTTTGCCTTACCGGCTCTGAAAGATTTTTTTATTTCATAAATAAACTTAAATGCCTAATGTAATCCCGTGTTAATAATAACTACACCCTGCTAGAAAAGAGGTCGCATGTTCAAAAATGTTTGTTATGAAGTATCCGAAACTTACCGAAAAAAAAATCTGGTTATTAATCTCGCATGGGATGACATAAAAGTACGTTACGCAAGATCAGTAATAGGTCCTTTCTGGTTAGTAATGACCACAGCGATCAGTGCATTGGGTTTGGGTTATGTCTGGAGCATACTCTTCAATCAAGATAAAGCGACGTTTATTCCAGCACTCTGTATAGGCTTGGTTATCT
Source organism: Endozoicomonas sp. ALC020 (assembly GCF_049275935.1). Lineage (NCBI taxonomy): Bacteria > Pseudomonadati > Pseudomonadota > Gammaproteobacteria > Oceanospirillales > Endozoicomonadaceae > Endozoicomonas > Endozoicomonas sp. ALC020. The sequence goes on along the minus strand of NZ_CP184830.1, from coordinate 4,278,222 downwards.
GGCAGTTTCTTTCGTCGTGTATATTGGAAACACCTAACTGTTTTATAGTAAACGCTCCAATAATCAGGAATACCATTAACCCGATATTGATATATCCTCTGGTGGCAATTATTAGAAATTTGATTATTTTGGCACATAACTTTCTTATTATATTTATTGTGTTTTATCTCTATCCACCGGAGCTGAATTATAACACCTTTCTGATCATTCCTGGCCTCATTTTGGTTATTGGCAACCTGATCTGGATCTCGATAATTCTAGGTTTTTTTGGTGCCAGGTATCGTGATCTCTCGCCAGCCATTACATCTATGATGACCATCCTGTTCTTTCTAAGCCCGGTTATCTACAAACCGGAGCAACTAGGCCTTAGAGCGATGGTTATGTGGTTGAATCCGTTCACATACCTGATCAGTGCAATCCGTGATCCACTTACTGGTAACGCGAGCCCTTTGTTTTCATATGTTGTGATGACGAGCACCTTGTTACTTGGTTTTATGATTACAGCGTTTATGATTGAAAAATACCGATACAGAATTCCATACTGGCTTTAGGTGAGCTTAGATGGCCCATGTCAAGTTAGAAGACGTCTCATTGGAATATCCCCTGTACAATACAGAGAGCACTTCGATAAAACATCACTTGCTGCGTGTGGCTACTGGAGGACGGATAGCTGTTAACTCACGCAAAAATACGGTGGTTAAAGCACTATCTAATATCAACCTGGACATTAAAGATGGTGATCGCGTTGGGATTATTGGCCATAATGGAGCAGGTAAATCGACATTACTTCGATGTATTACAGGAATTTATCAGCCAACATCTGGAACCATAAAGCGTCAAGGATCTGTGGCACCCTTAATGGAAATTGGAGCAGGTATGGAGCCTGAATTATCAGGTTATAACAACATCAAACGTCTATTGGGGCTTCAGGATGTCTCGGATGAATACGCTGAGGCATTAACCGAGAACATTGCAGAATTTTCAGGACTTCAGGACTTCTTGTCATTACCTGTTCGAACCTACTCATCAGGAATGTTAATGCGTTTGATGTTTTCAGTATCAACCGTGAGGACTCCTGATATTTTGGTGATGGATGAGTTTTTTAGTGTAGGTGATGAGTCATTCAGAGAAAAAGCGGAATCTCGAATCATCAAACACATAGACAAATCATTAATATTTATTTTTGCCTCGCACAGTCAATCTCTATTAAAAAAAATGTGCAATAAGATTTTTGAGCTAAAAAACGGTGTCATTTCTTAGTATCACCTTATTGGTAACACAATAAAAGCCAACCATACTGCCTAAAGCATTATTGAAATTCACATTCATCAAGTAAGCTAAGCAAGGAGAAATCAAATGTTTTTCCAAAAAAAAAACCGCAACTATAATTCAGTTTTAGAAATTGAGAATCTAGCTAATCAGATACTTTCGTTGACTAATAAAAAATCACAACCAAACACCAACAAACTGAACGAATTACTTAGAGATGTCAATTTATTAAAGTGGAACACAAAGACTTTCGGTTATGAGCTTGGAAAATTTCTTGAGCCAAACCTTAAATCAATTGAAATGCATGGAGAACCAAGAAAACATAATCTTACTAGTAAGCTAACTACACAGACTGATGTAGAAAGCACTTGGTTCAAGTATTGGTGCAATGAATTAAAGATTGCTCCATTTTATCACAGAAAACTATGGGAATTTGCTTTTGTTCTTCAGGCTCTTTTTGAGCATGAGGTGTTGCTATCTGGGAATAAATGTATGGGTTTTGGATGTGGAGCGGAACCATTAGTATCTTATTTTGCAAGCAAGAATTTATTTGTTATGGCAACTGATCTAGATGAAAGAAGCTCAAAGAAAAAAGGTTGGATTTCAACAAACCAGTATTTATCAAACAAAGAACAAGGCTTTAAAGAGGAACTTGTTGACATAGATTTATATAATAAAAACGTCGAATACAACAATGTTGACATGAATGATATACCAGATTCATTTACTGGTTATGACTTCTGCTGGTCTATCTGTGCATTAGAACACTTAGGGTCAATCAACAACGGTTTGGAATTCATCAAAAACTCTTTAAATGTTTTGAAACCAGGAGGGATTGCGATTCATACCACTGAATATAATTACACTTCAGATCACGAAACAATAGATAATTGGCCGACTGTTTTGTTTAGAAAATGTGACATGAAAAAACTTTCTAAAGATTTAAGCAAACATAAGCACCACCTTTATGATATTGATTTCTCAATCGGAGACATGATTCTTGACAAATTTATCGATATACCTCCATACTCGTCTAAAGCCTACAGTAGCATAAAACAAACAGCACATCTTAAGTTAACAATTGATGGATTCCCTTGTACATGTATCGGTATTATTGTAAAAAAAAGTGAACTTTGAGCAATGAATATCGCAATTGACGGACATAATTTAGGAGCTAAATACGGGACAGGCTTAGCGGCATCGGCTAAGAGCCTTGCCTATAACTTGTCAGAAATGGGACATAATGTATACCCAATATATGCCTTAAGTGGGATTCATAATAATAAGATGTTAATGTCATCTTCATTTTTTCAAAATTTAGCGACTAAGGGAGAATTAGATTCAATAAAAAGTTTAGGTTTCGCTCTCAATACCGCAAAGTACATTATTGGCAACTTCTTCCCTCTTTTTTCGAGACTCAAGCACATTGCTTCATGTTATCCACTAGAATTGGCATCAATGCAAAATATGTTGCCGGAAGAAGTGGCGGGCTACCTAAATGCACCTGTTTTGTATAATTCCTCTTACGCAATCTCTGTGCTTTTTGGAACTGAAACGAGGATAAACAAGCCCAAAAGCATTAACTTAGATATTTTGCATTTAACTATGCCACTACCAATCCATATCAGAGGTATTAAAAAAATAGTGACAGTTCATGACATTATCCCTCTAAAGGTCCCGAAGTCATGTGACATTAATTTGAAGTACTATTACAAGACGCTTATGGTGAGTCTCAAAAAAGCCGATTTGATATTTGCAACATCAACAAACACTAAAAATGATCTAATTGAGGTTTTAAAAATACCTGAAAAGAAGATACACATTACTTACCAAGCAGCAAGAATACCTGATTACATTAATCATTTACCTGACGAGCAACTGACCCCACTTTTAAATTACTACCAACTAAAAAAAAACAAATACTTTATTTTTTATGGTGCCATAGAACCTAAGAAAAACTTATTTAATCTTGTTCAAGCGTTTAGAATTTCAAAGACAGATTTTCCGTTAATAATTATTGGCAAAAATGGCTGGCTTTACGAGGACGTTCTACAATTGCTAGACGAAAACAATAGTTCAAATTTAAGATCTAAGATCAGAAGAATACCTTATCTGCCATTCACACACATTCTTTATTTGCTAAAAGGTGCAAGGTGTCTCATATTTCCGTCAATCTATGAAGGGTTTGGCCTTCCAGTTCTAGAATCAATGACAATTGGTACACCCGTGATTACCAGTAATTCCAGCTCTATAACTGAGATTGCTGGCAATGCGGCATATTTGATTGACCCAAATAGTATTGAAAGTATTAGAAAATCTATTGAATTTATGTCTGCTAATGACAAAATCGTTAGTTCTATGAGTGAAAGAGGATTACTCCAATCAGATAAGTTTTCGCTTAAAAATTATCAAAAAAGATTATCAGAAGGTTACATGATACTGTGATACCAGTAGTTTATTACCTACTTTTTGGGAGATGTCTTTATGTACTGGAAAAAATACACTTGTTTAGCGGATTGCGATATCCAGTATTTGCGTGATACTGTATACAAATTACCCAAAGATGCCCATGTTATAGCTGCTGGAGTTTACAAGGGGGGTGATGTCATGTCCATGTACAACAAAAGACCCGATTTGCATTTTACTGTCTTTGACTCTTTTAAAGGATTAGCTGTACCTAAAGTACAAGATAGTTGCGAAGATCAGTGCTCTGAAGGCGAGTGTAATGCAGGTGGTTTGAATAGTTTTATTCAGGGTTTTAAGGATGTTGGAATTTATGATCATATTAACATCAAAACCAATGAGGTTTGGATCACTGTTGAAAATATTAAAAAGTTTAAAATCGCACCTGTTGATTTTTTATGGTTGGATTTAGATCACTACGAACCAACTTTTGCGATGTTAGAGATATGCAAAAACTTATTAAAGCCAAATTCAATAGTCGCAACACATGATTATGATTTTTTTCGTTGCCCCGGAATAAGAAAAGCTTGTCATGAGGTTTTCCCCAACTGGAAGGTACAACCTAATACAGGAATTGCTCAGGCTAAAATCAAAAAAAAACGGTTTTTTAATGTAAAGCAATTATTAAGAATTTAAAATTCAAATAATAAAAAATAGTCGAACTATTTAAGCTTCTAATAAAAGGTAAGATTTTATCGTTTATTATCAAATAGTGTGAATTATGCATATAATAATCCTTGCTAGAATTCCTCATCGTGTGGGAATTGTAGGTGGCGATGATGATGTTAGCCCCTCCCACTGTTAAAGGATTGTAGTCCCGATTACAAATCAACCAACTAAATAAAGCAATGTGTGGTAGGTAGGAGTCGTGCCACGTTATTCTGAATAACACGTTAAACTAGGGAAAAATCATTAAAGCCCTCGATGCAAATCGGTCTCAATGGCTATAAGGATATCAAACTATAGAGTAATATATAAATTCATTGTCTGATATAAAAAAAGATTTGGATGTTCTGGAAATGGATGCCTTGCTCTTATCTCACAATATGGAATTATTAAAAAAGTTTTGTAATAGTTTTATCAGGCTTGACTGCGGAGTTATAGATACTTCTTATTTATGTTAAAACTTGGAGTCGTTTCATCATTCGATGTAATGTGTGGGAATGCAACCTATGCCAGAGCCATAGTTGATGGAATTAGTAAATTCTATGATGTAGTACCCATAGAAATACCTGTAAGTTTACAAAAAAAACATAACTCAAAAACCATAAAGAAAGTGTTTGATAAATTAGAGCTACTGGATGCTGCCAATCTCCAGCTTGAACTGAGTCTTTTTGGTCCAACTCCAAAATCAGCCACAGTCCTTATCAAAAAATTAATATCATCAAATAAAATAAAATCAATTACGATGCATCGAGTAGAAGAAGAAATGCCAAGCATTATCAAGACGTTGTATCAAAGCTATAAAATAAATGGTTTTAAAAATTTATTTAACAACATATTAATGAGCTATGTACAAAAAAAAATCTATAAAAGCTACAAGGAAATAATAACTACTGCTTATGAAAAAAATGTAGTATTTATTGTCCATACAAAAAGGGAAAAGATGAGAATAATCAGAATACATAGTAAAGCTAGAGTGGTTGTGCACCCGATTTTATGGCCAGAAGATATAAAAACCAAAAAAAATATCAAACTTGACGACAGGTTTAATAACAATAACAAGGTGATAGGCGTTTTTGGTTTTATTTCACACTACAAAAATTTTCTGCAAGTGGTAAGGGTTGCTAAAAATGAGAATTATAATTTGGTGATGGCCGGATCAACTCACCCAACAAATCAAAGCTATGGAAAATTAAATGATAAAAACAATGCAGCGTTATTAGTGTCAAATGAATTATATAATGGAGATAATCGCTACAAAAGTTATTACATTTGTACCGCACCCGATGATGATATCTTTTTAGCATTAATAGAAAATGTTGACTTAGTCGTTATTCCCTATTTGGAAACAGGCCAGTCAGGAAGTGGGATCGCAAGCCTTGCTATTCAATATGGGAAAAAGGTTATATTTTCAGATACAGCTCTAGTTGCGGAGTTGAGCTGCTTTTTAAATAAAAAACCACTATTGTTTGATGTTAATTCTGATGCCAGTATGGCATCTGCCATAAAGGATGCATTGCAATTTCAAAATGAACATGAGATCAAATTTGAAGGTTACAGTTTCTCTACTAACATCAAAACCTATATTAATTCTCTCAGTACAAATGAGGTAGCCATATGACCAGAGTGTTAATCACTGGTGTGACTGGTATGGTTGGTTCTCATCTGCTTGATTATTTAATTGATCAAACAGACTGGACAATATACGGCATGTTACGTTGGAGGTCTTCGTTAGATAATATAAGTCATCATGTAAGACGCATTAATAGTGGTGATCGTATAAATCTGGTATACGCAGACCTCCGGGACAGCATGTCCATAGATCATGCGGTTCAAAGTGCACTACCGGACTACGTATTTCATTTGGCTGCTCAGAGTTATCCAAAAACTTCATTTGATAGCCCATTAGAAACAATGGACACCAATATTCAAGGTACTGAAAGATTGCTGGGTGCGCTGAGAAGACACTGTAAAGAAGCTATCATTCATGTTTGCTCAAGTTCAGAAGTATTTGGGCGTGTGTCGAGTGATAAACTACCTATCAATGAAGAGTGTACGTTTCACCCTGCATCCCCCTACGCTATTTCGAAAGTTGGTACCGATCTCATTGGACGTTATTATGCTGAAGCTTATGGAATGTGCGTGATGACAACCCGAATGTTTACGCATACCGGTCCGAGAAGAGGTGACGTCTTTGCCGAGAGCAGCTTTGCCAAACAAATAGCAATGATTGAAGCCGGTTTGATTGAACCGGTTGTAAAAACTGGAAATTTGGACTCACTAAGAACATGGGCAGATGTAAGAGATGCTGTTCGTGCTTACTACATGATGCTGACCATAAAACCAACACCAGGTGAATATTATAATATCGGTGGAGATTTTACACTTTCAGTAAGAGATATGCTTACAAAGCTTATTGAACTATCGATGTATTCATCCATTGAAGTGAAAACAGACCCAGAAAGATTAAGAGCAATTGATGCAGACCTACAAGTTCCTGACATTAATAAATTCAGAAATCATACTGGATGGCAGCCAACAATAAAATTTGAAAAAACAATGGTAGACTTACTTAACTATTGGCGAGACCAGGTCAAGCTTAAAAAAGACTTCTTAACAAGGTGAAAAAATTGAAGCATATATTGGTGCTAACATCTATACATGGTGAACAGCCTGCTTTAGATGAAATTCGTACTGGTGTTGAAAAGAATAATTGGCAATGTGTTATAGCAGGTGACACGATATCGAAACCAATACAGAGTAGTGATTCATTACTCTTTTACTCTATCATTGATCAGCTATCCAGTAACTTCTCTTATGCAAAGCTTGCCCCAACTAGAAATTATTGTAGAAAGAATCTCGCTTACCTCAAAGCAATGGAAATGGGGGCAGATGTTATCGTTGAAACTGATGATGATAATATACCATATGATGTTTTTTTTAAGGATCGTGAACATACATTTGATATTAAAACAACACATGAAGAAGGCTTTATTAATATTTATAGGTATTTCACAGAAAACCAAAAGATATGGCCGCGTGGCTTTAGCCTTGAAGATATAAAAAGAGATCTCACTGGCTTTAATAGTTTAAATAGTAAAACAAAATATTGCCCTATTCAAAATGGATTGGTTGATGGAGATCCAGATGTGGATGCGATTTATAGGTTGATATTGGATCTTCCATTTGAATTTGAACACAAAAATAGGATAGTAGCATTAAACAAAAATTCTTGGTGTTCTTTTAATACTCAAAACACTACTTTTTTCAAAGACTTTTTCCCACTGATGTACCAACCTGCAACACCACTGTTTCGTGAGGCGGACATCGTGCGTTCAATGGTGATTACACGTATCTTATGGGAAAATGATGCAAATGTTATGTTCCATTCACCTAATGTTGTTCAACAGCGTAACGATCATGACATTATTTTGGATTTGCGTGAAGAAGTTCGCTTATATTCTTTTGCTAAGGAAATTGCTGCCAAACTTGAAAAACTTAATCTCGATTCTGGCTCTGAAGCTTTTTACAAGAACATGGTCAAGTGTTATGAAGTCTTTAAGCCATATGGCATGATTACAGATCAAGAGTTCATGTATTTAGAAGCCTGGTTTAAAGATTTAACCATGAGAAAATAAATATGAGCGCCGATAAAAAAAAATATTCTATTGGTTTTTTAATTCACGACGGATGTTTACGTAATGACTCCCTTGAATTATTCTTTCCTGAAATACAAAATTATTATTGCCATAAAGCCATGGCTCAAAAAAGTCAACTTTATGATATATTTATTATCACTTCAGAAGGTCAGGTACTGAATGAAAATTTAAGGGGTAGGCTTGAAAATGTAACAGTTAACGATTTGAATTTGGATTTTGTATTTTATAATGATAATGACTGCTACTTCGACGTTTTTGCATTATATGCTGTTTGGGTGCCGCAAAGCTTTACAACTTGGATACCGTTTCAACGAATAACGGAATGTTTTTTGAAGTCCTGTACATACGCAAATTTGATACCAAATTATAGTAATACAGATCATATTAATACTGTAGATCCCAGATACTTAGAACTTTTAAAACCAGAAGAAGACCTATATTTGTATACACACAATTCATATAAAAAAAACCTAGAGCCAAAAAAAGATTTTTCACAGATCAAATTATTTTATATAGCGATGTCTGATCCATTGCAAAGACATGGGGGCTTAATCTCGTTGTTGGATAAAACTGATTTTTGTGCATTTTATGGACCAAAAAGAAAATGGTTAGGAATTAAAAGTTATGTATCTTCCTTGCCTTTTGGTGACGAAATTTTTCCTGTGGTAAATGATTGTGGAGTCTATCTTGGCATACACAATCCAACGCATTCTTGGTATGAGTTTTTTACAAATAGAGTGCTTGAAGCTGCGCAGTCAGGCGCCATATTAATTACAAACGATTTCAGCAATTTAAAGCAATTATTTCAAAACTCAATCTTTACTCTTGATCTTACTTTGCCTGACCAAGAAGTTTTTAAAAAAATTAATAAAATCGTAAATTGGATTCAAAAAAACCCAATAGAAGCTAGAAAAATGGCAGTTCAATTTCAAAAGAAATTTACAGACCTCTATTTGAAGGAAGATTATCTTCTAAAGCTTTGCGAAAGAGTGGTCAAGCAAAAGGAAGTATATAGATCAAGACTCTTAAATGTTGCTGGTAATGACATCGTAGATATTTTCTATGCTCATCAAGATAAAAATGTAATGGTTATTGATCAGATAATAAATCAGATCAAGAATCAACACTATCATAAATTGAATTTTGTATTGATTTGCAGGCCTTCTCTTATTGAGAATTTCAATAAGAAACTGACTTATGCTTTTTATGATACATCTATTACATTCAAAGTAAAAAGTTCATTATCTGAAAAAAGGTCAATAGGTCAGAACAATACAGGCTCTATGTTTTTAGAAGCCATACGATATTTTGAAGGGAATTATTTTACTTTTATAGATATTAATTCAAAGTGGCATAAAGACCATATCTTAAGATTATTATGGGAAATCAAGAATCCAAATGATCAATTAGAGTGTGTTTATTCTGATACTTATTATGATTACAACGGTAAAAGCATAGGTTTAAATGTAGTACCAGTACCAACCGATGAAAATTATGAAAAACAAGCTTTAGTACACCCCATGTCAGTATATGACATAATAAGTTTTACATTGTTGCATAATATAATTGATAGACAGGCATGGCCTTCTTTTACAGATTATGAAGTCCGTACAGAAAGAAGATTTTTAAAAGGTGTTCAATTATTCAATAAAAATGTTTTAACCATGTTGAGTGATGATTTAAAAGCAAAACTTAACTCACTAGATGGAGCAGAGCATTTGTTTTTTTTAGTATTGTTGGTTATTAATGAGAAATATCATTCTATAAAATATACTAAATACAATTCATTTGGCTTATATGTAAAAGACGTTCCAAGTCATATAAAAGGTGTTAGTAGTAAAATTAGATACTCTATGTATCCTAATGCTCCTTTGATTAGCACACCTTATTTTAGGGCAGTTCCTTCTATGGCAGGGCAGTTATATAGAACATTATTTTCTTATGACCGGCTATGGAAGCTGTCTACCCGGTACATTACTGTAAATCACAATGTATTAGATGATGAAAGGTTAGAATTTTACCTGCAAAAACAATCAGTTTCAGTAAATCGGCTAAATAGATTATATCGAATTATAAAGCGTATAATATTTGTTCCCAAAAGGAAGGTTTTGCAAAAAATCAAACAATATTTACTTCAACCCTAGCAATAGGTATAAGGCTATTTTCTTTCATATACAAATAACTTAATTAGTTTATCTAAGGTATTAGCTAATTCTTTATTTTAAATATCTCTAATTGGTTGACCTTGAATTTTTAAATATTTTTTTACATGAACTTTAGAAATGCAAATATGAAAAATATTGAAAAAGTTATTGTAACTGGAGCACAAGGCTTAGTTGGCTCTGCATTTGTAAAGCTTCTTGCCAGTGAAGGCTACACAAGCATTATCCCTATCGGGCGCCAGGAATGTGATCTGGTGGATCAAAAACAAACGCTTGAATTTTTCCAAGACCATAAGCCAGACTATATCTTCCACTGTGCAGCAAAAGTCTATGGCATCATGGGCAATATGTGTAACAAAGCCAAATCCTTTTATGAAAACATTATGATCAACACTAATGTAATCCAGGGAGCACATTTGGCTGGTACTAAAAAAATAACCGTTATGGGAACAGGATGCGTCTATCCTTACCCGTCCCCTTCCTTACCATTGAAGGAAGATATAATTTTTAATGGTCGCCCGCACGAAAGTGAAGACAGTTATGCCCAAGCCAAGCGGGCAATGCTTGCAATGTGTGAATCTTATCAAGAGAGTTACGACTTGGATTGGGCATACGTAGTTTCTTGCAATTTATTTGGCCCTAATGACAAGTTTGATGCAGAGTTTGGTCATGTTGTACCTGCGCTAATCAAAAAGTTCTACGATGCAAAAGTACAAGGTAAATGCGCCGAGGTTTGGGGTGATGGCTCAGCAGAGCGTGACTTTCTGTATGTTAAGGATGCAGCAAAAGCAGCTATTGACATTATGCAAAATCTAACAGGCCCGGTTAATATTGGCAGTGGTTCTGTGTATTCAATAAAACAAATTGTTGAACACATTGCTGATATTGCAAACATGCAGAATTCGTATCAATGGGACAAAAATAAACCCAATGGACAGGATTATAGGAGCTATGATTTGTCAAAAATGGAAAGTGTAGGATTTAAGCCAGAATGGAGTCTGAGAAAAGGCCTGGAAGAAACATGGAACTGGTATTGCGAAAATCAGGACCGAGCAAGGAAATCTTAAATATCATGGAATTATAAACTTCCTAAACCCGCTTTTTTTTTTACTGCTGACATAAGTAATAGTCCGTTCTTCTATTATCAATCTATCACGATTGGTATCTTCGTAGTGGTAATGTCGATATGACCAAATTAGTAAGATCGAGAGCACCGTTAAGATTAGGTATAGCCGGTGGAGGAACAGATGTAAGCCCTTATGCAGATGTCCATACCGGTTATATTCTTAATGCCACCATTGAACGTTATGCCTACTGCACCATTGAAGAAATAGAAGATAGTAAAGTCAATTTCGTTGCAACAGATCGAAGCATTGATATATCAATACCGCGAGACTTCTTTCCATTCTGTATGGATGGAACTCTGGATTTGCATAAAGCGGTATATAATCGCACCATCGGTGAATTTAATAACAACCGCCCTATTAATGTAAAAATTACTACCTACTGCGATGCTCCTGTTGGTTCCGGACTTGGTGCTTCATCAACTTTGGTAGTCGCCATGATCAAGTGTTTTGATGAATATTTTGGCATTGGACTTGATGACTATCAAATCGCCCATCTGGCTTTTTCTATAGAGCGAGGCGACTGTAATTTACATGGCGGTCGACAGGATCAATACTCTGCTACCTTTGGTGGTTTCAATTTTATGGAGTTTTATGCAGACAACAGAGTGTTGGTAAATCCATTACGGATCAAAGAATGGATTGTATGCGAACTTGAAGCATCACTAATCCTCTATTATACCGGCAAGTCCAGATTAAGCGGATCGATTATTGATCAACAGGTTGAGAAGATTCAAAGTGGTGAAACAAAATCCATTGAAGCCATGCACAGTATCAAAGAATCTGCGTTGACCATGAAGGAAGCTTTACTTAAAGGTGATTTCAATCAGTTTGTGGACCATTTAAATCTAAGCTGGGAAAGTAAGAAACAGACGGCTCAGTCAATATCCAACCCAATGATTGATTCCGTATTTCAATCAGCCATGGAAGCTGGGGCTCTTGGTGGAAAGATTTCTGGTGCAGGAGGTGGAGGATTTATAATGTTCTTTGTAAAACCTGAACGAAAAAATGCAGTCATTCAAGTGTTAAAGGAAAATGGCGGCTGGACCAGTAACTGCCAGTTTTGTTATGAAGGCTCACAATGCTGGACGATTAATCAATGAGTATCAATTACATTACACATAGCTTGGCTCAACATTACTCCCTGATTGCTCAAATGCAGGATGATGAAACGCTTATCAATTCGCTTAATATGGCAGTTGCTAAAGTCATTCATTGTTTTGAGAATAATCAAAAAGTAATGTTTGCAGGCAATGGTGGCAGCGCTGCTGATGCACAACATATGTCTGCTGAATTTGTATCACGCTTTATGTTTAACCGCCCGGGCCTACCTTCAATCGCGCTGACCACGGATACGTCTGCGTTAACCGCTATTGGTAATGATTATGGGTTTGATGTTATTTTCTCACGTCAAATTGAAGCCGTTGGTAGCTCAGGTGATGTGTTCATTGCCTATTCAACCTCTGGAACATCACCCAATATCCTACAAGCACTTGATGTTGCCCGTACTCGTGATATTAGTTGCATTGGCCTTACGGGTGCCAAGCCAGAAAGTATGGCAATGGTTGAACGATGTGATATTACTTTGCGAGTCCCTCATGATTTAACACCTCGTATTCAGGAGGGACATTTGCTATTAGGACATATTTTATGTGGTGCAGTGGAAGATACGCTGTTCAATAAAGAGTAATCATTATGATTTCTGAAGCAATTATACTCGCTGGGGGCTTAGGTACACGTTTACGATCGGAGATTGGGGATATTCCAAAACCAATGGCTCTGATTTCCGGCAAGCCCTTTCTTGAAATTTTGATTCATAAATTAGAGTCTGGTGGAATAAAGCACATTATCTTGTCATTAGGTTATAAGGCTCAGTCCATCATTGAGCACTTTCAAAACAAACAATTGACCTCTTCACTCTCTTTCGTTGTTGAAGATAAACTATTAGGTACTGGCGGCGCCATTAAGCTGGCTACTAAAAAAATGTCGACAGATTTTGCATTGGTGATGAACGGTGACACTTATCTGGATATAGATATTAATGCCGCTTCTCTATTCTTTGATAAATACAAATCACCGGTTATTTTTGGTTATGATATTGATGATACACACCGTTATGCCCGTATAGAGTCTGAAGGCACTCTGATAACAAAAATTGCTGAGAAATCTGGTACTGGCCCCGGTACTATCAGCGCTGGTGTTTATATACTACCCAAAAAAGCACTGGACCGTTTCCCTTCGGGTAAAGCATTTTCTATTGAATATGATTACTTTGAATCTTTAACCAGAGAAGATAATTTTCGACTGTTCCATTCACAACAATATTTTATCGACATTGGTACACCAGAGACTTACAAGTTGGCACAAGTTGAACTGAGGAATCAACTCCCGGAACTGTTTAAAACCTGAATTGTTTTTTTGATGATAGAGTTTATGAAAGTACTTCATTTTTTTAAAACCTATTATCCTGATAGTTATGGCGGCATTGAAAATCTTATTTTTCAGCTGGCAAGTAACGGTGATAAGCAGGGTATTCAATCAGAGGTATTGTCATTAAGTTCAAATGGGGGTGCACGAAATGAAAGAATTGAGAACCATCTGGCACATCGCTCTAAGCTTGATTTTTATCTGGCGTCGACGGGTTTTTCATATTCTGTGTTCAACGACTTCAGAGAATTGGCTGATAACGCAGATATAATACACTATCATTTTCCCTGGCCATTCATGGATGTTGTTCACTTTTTCAACAGGATAAAAAAACCTACCGTAGTCACTTACCATTCAGACATTGTTAAACAAAAATATCTATATTATCTCTATAAACCATTGATGTATTTATTTCTGAAGAGTGTAGATCGGGTTGTCGCTACCTCTTCAAATTATTTAAAAACCAGCTGTGTGCTAAAAAATATAAAAAAGAAAGTTGACGTTATTCCACTTGGCATAAATGATCATGCTGCCGCACCTGCTCCAACCCTTCTAAAACTCAAGTGGCAACAAACTATCCCCTCGCCTTTTTTCCTTTTTATTGGCTCCTTTCGCTATTACAAAGGCCTCCATATTCTTTTGGAATCCATGAAAGGTGTTGATTTACCGGTTGTGCTTGTTGGCATCGGTAAGCTAGAGAAGGAACTCAAGAGACAAGCACACAGGCTAGATCTGCGAAACATTTATTTTTTAGGAGCATTGTCTGATGAAGATAAATGTGCACTGTTAGAATTATGTTTAGGTGTTGTGTTTCCATCCCATCTTAGGTCAGAGGCTTTTGGCATCACTCTGGTTGAAGGCGCAATGTATGGCAAGCCACTCATCTCAAGCGAAATCGGCACAGGCACTACATATATCAATATTGACAATGAGACAGGTCTTGTCGTACCACCCTCCAATTCCACCGCCTTAAAAGCAGCAATGCTCACTCTCTGGAATAACCCTCAATTAGCTACCCACCTCGGCACTAATGCCAGAGCCCGTTATGAACAGTTTTTTACCGTTGATAAAATGGTGAGGGGTTATGCCGAACTGTACAAAAGTGTATTGGCTCAATAGCAAGATAGGCCTACAAAATAGTTACGACTGCAAACTTGTTCGTCAAACGTTTGTTTTTTTGCTTTACCTGTTTTTTTTCTAATCATAATAGCCCTTTGTTCAAAGGCCGACCGACAGGGCAGACCTCTGATTTGCTATGCAACGTTTAGCTGGGCAGTCTGGACAGGATGAGCTTTAAGGATTCTTTGATTTCCACATTGTCGGCTTTCAGTGCAGCAATCTCTTTGCCTTGCTGATCAAAACGTTTGTCTACCTGATCAAAACGTTTGTCTACCTGTTCAAAACGCTTGTCTACCTGTTCAAAACGCTTGTCTACATCTTCAAAACGTTTGTCTACCTCTTCAAAGCGTTTGTCTACCTGTTCAAAATGTTTGTCTACCTGTTCAAAATGTTTGTCTACCTCTTCAAAGCGTTTGTCTACCTGTTCAAAATGTTTGTCTACCTCTTCAAAGCGTTTGTCTACCTGTTCAAAATGTTTGTCTACCTCTTCAAAACGTTTGTCTACCTGTTCAAAATGTTTGTCTACCTCTTCAAAACGTTTGTCTACCTGATCAAAACGTTTGTCTACCTGTTCAAATCGTTTATCTACCTCTTCAAAACGTTTGTCTACCTGCTCGAAACATTCGTCTATCTGAGCGAACCCTTGATGCATTTCAGCACGGGTTTTACTGGCGTAGCTGACAATCCCCGTCAGGGTGTCTCGGATATGGTCAAGCTCTGTTTCGGGCGTTTGTTTAGCGTTTAAACTCATGCTGTGCTCCTGAAAAGTGAATGAGAGGGACAGCATAGCAGACAAAACAAATCAGTGAGCTGGAAATATGAATAAAAAATTAGAACTGGATTTAGCCATATAACACCATAATGATATGGTACCCACGATCTTTGACAACAGTTAAAAGTAGAGGTTTAACCTAAACTTTATTTAAAAATTTAAATCGTGACTATTTTAATCACTGGTGCCACTGGTTTTATAGGGAAATCACTGGTCAACAAACTCAAAACTATGACGCTACCCTACCGTTGTTGTATCAGAGATCGAACAGCATTTTCTGATTTATCCCCTGAGAAAAATATAGTCATTGTTGGAAATATTGATGGTAAAACTGACTGGCGCTTGCCGTTACGCAATATCAAGATTGTCATCCATCTTGCCGCTCGTGCGCATATTACGGTTGTTTCCTCCAGCGATTCGCGCAATGAATACAAGAAGATAAATACTGACGGTACATTGAACCTCGCTCGACAAGCTGCCAAAGCAGGCGTTCAACGTTTTATTTTTATTAGCACCATAAAAGTCAACGGTGAAACCACATCCGGTTTACCTGCTTTTAACGAGACGTCAAAGCTCACTCCACAAGACCCTTATGCTATTTCAAAATGTGAGGCTGAAATTGGCTTAAAGCGTATTATTAATGAGACAGGTATGGATCTGGTCATTATCCGTTCGCCTCTGGTTTATGGCCCTGGTGTCAAGGCCAATTTTTTCAGCCTGATGAAGCTCGCTGATAGCTCTTTGCCTTTACCTTTTGGCGCTATAAACAACAGCCGAAGTATGCTGTACGTTGGCAATCTGGCTGATTTTATCGTCAGATGCATTGACCATCCGGCAGCAGCAAACCAAACATTTCTGATTTCAGATAATAACGATCTCTCGTTAGCTATGCTCGTGAGGCTATTACGAACTTCACTCGGACGATCTGTTCATTTATTGCCGATTCCTTCCTGTATGCTCCGTGCTGTTGCAATTCTTGTTGGTAAACGAGAGCTGACAAGCAAGCTGATTGGTGATTTACAGGTTGATCCCGCAAAAGCAATCCATCTTTTAGACTGGGAACCCCCTTATTCTGTCGAACAGGGTATTCAGGCCACCGTTGCGGCCTACTCCCAAGGTAAAGATAAAGAATAAAGTGTACCGTTTTTTCGATTGCCTGCTGGCTTCAATAGGTTTGATTCTTGGATCACCTCTGCTTCTGGTGATTTATATTATGGGTCTTTTCGATACTGGCTCTCCTTTGTTCAGCCAAGAGCGAGTTGGGCACTATAAAAAGCCGTTTGTTCTTTTGAAGTTCCGTACCATGCAAGTAGGTACTTTCTCTGTTCCCAGTCATCTTGTCTGCTCGTCATCCATTACACCGCTGGGTCGTTTCCTACGCAAAACCAAGCTGGATGAACTACCACAGCTCTGGAATGTTCTGCTCGGCGATATGAGTCTGGTAGGACCAAGACCAAATCTTTTTAATCAGGAAGAACTGATTGAAGCTCGTGAACAACTAGGGGTTTATGATGTGCGGCCAGGCGTTACCGGGCTTGCACAAGTCAGCCAGATTGATACGTCTACCCCTGAACTTCTTGCCAGAACAGACAGCCAAATGATCCAGACCTTAACGAGGCTGTCGCAAAACTCTGGTTCCCGCCTTCACCCCCGTCATTCCCAACTTCATTCTCGTCATTCCCGATTTCATTCTCGTCATTCCCGCGAAGGCGGGAATCCACACTGACTCACCACCAGAACCATACTGCCCGGTGCTCCCCTGGCCTTGTCATCCCCGAGAAGGCAGAGATCCACCGTTGGCGCTGGATTCCCGCCTTCGCGGGAATGACGAACTCAGAGCATAGGAACGAGCTGTTGGAGTTTTGCGACACCCTCAGAGCGTGGGAACGAGTTGTTAGAGTTTTGCGACGCCCTCCTTCGCGGGAATGACCACCTCAGAGCATGGGAACGAGCTGTTGGAGTTTTGCGACACCCTCTAACCCTCTGGGATTATTTTAAATATATTTTGATGACTGCAACGGGAAGAGGTCAGGGAGATAGAGTGCGCTTTGCAGGGAAAAGTCATGAAAACCCCTGAAATTATTTATCTCTAGATTATATTTTTTTCTTTTCAATGCGTCCATGCTCTTATAACTACACATCAGGATAAGACCCCAGCATGAATGCTCACAATTTGATTTCACAACTCCCTATTATCAGTGACCCACGCTAAGCCACAAGCTCACAGACACCCTTTTTCTGACCATCTGTGCTGACATTGTCGGCGCAGAAGACTGGGACCATCGGCACAAAGCGGTTCCAGAAGTATTTTATTGACTGGATGCTGGCGGTCAAAGGCACTCAAGCTTAAAAAAGGCCTTCGATCATCACTTCTCTTTGGAGAAGCTAAACCAATGGCAGAGTGACACATCGAGAATAGGCTTCACTGGTAACTCGATGTTGCGATGAGAGAAGACGAGTGTCGCATCCGAAGAAATGACGGAGAAGAAATTCTAGCAGGCTTTAGACATATTGCAGTCAATCTACTGAACAACACGAAAACCTTCAAAGCAGGTCTGAAGAGAAAACAAAAGAAAGCAGCTATGAGTACACGCTATCTGGCTGAAGTTCCTGCTGGGCAGGCTCTTTCATGATTTTGCAGTGGCGCGCACTCTTCTCGACTAGGCAGAGTCAAGGAATACGTACTATATTACGTACGTTGATAGTGAAAGAATCAGGAGAAAACCCATGAGCAGATACAGTGCCAGCGAAGCCCGTGCAAATCTGTACAGGCTGATTGATGAAACCGCCCAAAACCATAAACCAGTTCTCATTACCGGCAAACGGAATAATGCCGTAATGGTATCTGAAGAAGACTGGAGTGCTATTCAGGAAACACTTCACCTGCTCAATGTACCAGGTATGCGAGAATCCATCCGTGAAGGATTAGCCAGTGATATTTCAGATTGCAGTGAGGAACCCGGCTGGTGAGTTGGAAATTAATTTACACCCGGCAGGCCCAAAAAGATGCAAAGAAAATCTCAGCAGCAGACCTCAAAAACAAAGTAGAAGACTTGCTGCAAATACTGGCGATCAATCCATATCAAACGCCACCACCCTATGAAAAGCTGATTGGTGATCTGAGTGGAGCATTATCACGGAGAATTAATATCCAGCACCGGCTGGTTTATCAGGTACTTAAAAAAGAGAAGACCGTTAAAATTATCAGGATGTGGACACACTACGAATAGTTGGTCATTGCCTTCAACGGCTTTTCAAGATACTGCTGTTGTTCAGAAACAAATTGATTATCAGACTGATTGATCTGCTGTTCGAGTAGCAGGGAAAAATTATGAACCCCCCTGAAATTATTGCCCTGTAGCTTATATTTTTTTCTTATTAATACGTCTATGGCCTCATACCTGCACAACAGGATAAGGCCTCAGCATGAATGCTCACGATTTGATTTCACAACTCTTTATTATCAGTGACCCTCGCCAAGCTTGGAAAGTCGTTCATAAGCTAACAGACATCCTTTTTCTGACCATCTGTGCTGTCATTGTCGGCGCAGAAGACTGGGGTGAGTGAGTACGATCAGCCCAGAAGTGTTTAATTGGCTGGATGCTGGCGGTCAAAGGCAATCAGGGTAAGCTTGAAAAGGCCTTCGATCATCACTTCTCTTTGGAGAAGCTGGACCAATGGCAGAGTGACACATCGAGAATAGGTCTAGGATTCCCTGGTTGAAATCGTTCGGAGTGATAACAATTGCTGTCGGATCAGAGTATGGTTTACTGGTGATCTGACAGAGAATAACATCACCTTTTCCGACGCTGGCAAGTGTAAGAGCCGGGCGGCGTTTAGTTGACGACAAGTCGGAGAACGGGAAATTGATAGTGACTATTGTTCGTGCTGAAGGCATTCCCATGCTTCATCATCATCTGGCTTATTCCAGTCTGCTGCGAGTGACGGTTCACTTAACGGCACTTCATCATTAACCCGCTGGCCGGGTGACTCCTCAAGTATGGTTATCAATACGTTAGACCCCGAAGGCAACACCAGATTATCTGGCAGTTTGAGGTTGCCCTTACTGTCTACAGTGGCTTTGTATGTCTGAAACATATCCATGCTCCCTGTATCAATGGTTCATCAACGATAGCTTAGCTCTGTAGTGAGGGGAAGCTATTGACACCTGGAAAACGAGGGTATGTTTTAAGAAAAGTGATAAAGGAAGCTTGATGGTGCGATGAGAGAAGATGAGTGTCGAATTCGAAGTAATGCCGGGGCAGAAATTTTGGCAGACTTTAGACAGTCACTCTGCTAAACAGCTCGAAAACGTTCAAAGCAGGCCTGAAGGGAAAGCAAAGGAAAGCTGTTATGAGCACATGCTATCTGGCTGCTGTCCTGGCCAGGCACGTACTTTCATGATTTTACCGTGACTCACGTTTAGGTGGTCAAACCTCAGTTCTCCGCGACCAACATCTTTAATGTTCTTGGTGATGATATGGCTGGCACCGTCAGCCATCGCCAGCTCTACCAGGTGATTATCAGCTTCGTCTGGTAATTTTGGCCGCCAGAGATAATAGATCTCAACCCACTGGGTAATACTTAGCAGCGCGTTGAGCACCTGTTCACGTTCCGACTCAATAGGTAAGCGGTGTTTATTACCCATCCAGGGAAAAATCATGAAAGCCCCTTCAATTATTGGCCTGAAGCTTATATTTGCTTTCTTTTTAATGCGTCTATGGTCTTATATCTACACATCAGGATAAGGCCTCAGCATGAATGTTCACGACTTGATTTCACAACTCTCTATTATCAGTGACCCTCACCAAGCTTGGAAAGTTGGCCATAATCTAAATAATCGTCCTTACTCATGATTCGATCCTGAATGAGAAAATAAACATTATATTGCAAGACAATAGCTCATATCGTCTACAGATTTAAATGCAGACAAGCTGATTGGTGATTTACAGGGTCGATCCTGCAAAGGCAATCCACCTTTTAGGCTGGCAACCGCCCTATCCTGTCGAACAGGGTATTCGGGCTACCGTTTTGGCCTATTCTCCAGGTAAAAAATGAAGTGTATCGTTTCCTCGATTGCCTGCTGGCTCTACTCGGTCTAATTCTCAGCTCGCCTTTACTTCTGGTAATTTATATTATGGGTCTTCTTGATACCGGCTCTCCCCTGTTCAGCCAGGAACGGGTTGGCCGTTATAAAAAGCCGTTTGTGCTTGTGAAGTTCCGTACCATGCAAGTGGATACTTTCTCTGTTGCCAGTCATCTTGTCCCTTCCTCATCCATTACGCCACTGGGTCGATTCCTGCGTAAAACCAAGCTGGATGAACTGCCACAGCTATGGAATGTTCTGGTTGGCGATATGAGTCTGGTAGGTCCACGGCCTAATCTTTTTAATCAGCAAGAGTTGATTGAAGCCCGTGAACAACTCGGGGTGTATAATGTGTTGCCTGGCCTTACCGGACTTGCGCAAGTCAGACAGATTGATATGTCCACCCCTGAACTGCTTGCCAGAACAGACAGCCAGATGATCCGATCCTTAACTCTTCGGGATTATTTTAAATATATTTTGATGACTGCGACGGGGAAAGGTCAGGGAGACCGGGTGCGATGAGTAGTAATAACAAAAACCCCGGTCAATCTCTCAACCGGGGTTCTGCTTTATTCAATGCCTGGCGATGACCTACTCTCACATGGGGAAGCCCCACACTACCATCGGCGATGTGTCGTTTCACTTCCGAGTTCGGGATGGGATCGGGTGGTTCCAACACTCTATGGTCACCAGGCAAAACTGGTCGAGCCGTTGGCTCTCGAGCTGGAAGCTTGAAGCTGGAGGCTTGAAGCTGTTTCTCGAAAGCGGAAGGCTCTGGAATCCAAATCTCGTTTAAGCTGTGTGTCTATTCTTGCTCAACACTCTCGTTCACTGTGTACGGCTTCAAGCTTCAAGCTTCCAGCTTGCTAGATCGCTTTGGCGTTATATGGTCAAGCCTCTCGAGTCATTAGTACGGGTTAGCTCAACGCCTCACAACGCTTACACACCCCGCCTATCAACGTCATAGTCTTTAACGTCTCTTATGGGCCTTACGGCCAGGGAAGTCTCATCTTGAAGGGGGCTTCCCGCTTAGATGCTTTCAGCGGTTATCCCGTCCGAACTTAGCTACCGGGCAATGCGTCTGGCGACACAACCCGAACACCAGTGGTTCGTCCACTCCGGTCCTCTCGTACTAGGAGCAGCTCTCCTCAAACTTCCAACGTCCACGGCAGATAGGGACCGAACTGTCTCACGACGTTCTAAACCCAGCTCGCGTACCACTTTAAATGGCGAACAGCCATACCCTTGGGACCGGCTTCAGCCCCAGGATGTGATGAGCCGACATCGAGGTGCCAAACACCGCCGTCGATGTGAACTCTTGGGCGGTATCAGCCTGTTATCCCCGGAGTACCTTTTATCCGTTGAGCGATGGCCCTTCCATTCAGAACCACCGGATCACTATGACCTACTTTCGTACCTGCTCGAGATGTACCTCTCGCAGTCAAGCTGGCTTGTACCATTACACTAACCGCACGATGTCCGACCGTGCTTAGCCAACCTTCGTGCTCCTCCGTTACTCTTTGGGAGGAGACCGCCCCAGTCAAACTACCCACCACACAATGTCCCCGATCCTGCTAAAGGACCTGGGTTAGAACCTCAATATTGCCAGGGTGGTATTTCAAGGTTGGCTCCATGCAGACTGGCGTCCACACTTCAAAGCCTCCCACCTATCCTACACAAGCAACATCAAGATCCACTGTGAAGCTGTAGTAAAGGTTCACGGGGTCTTTCCGTCTAGCCGCGGATACACTGCATCTTAACAGCGATTTCAATTTCACTGAGTCCTGGGTGGAGACAGCGTGGCCATCGTTACGCCATTCGTGCAGGTCGGAACTTACCCGACAAGGAATTTCGCTACCTTAGGACCGTTATAGTTACGGCCGCCGTTTACCGGGGCTTCGATCAACCGCTTCTCTTGCGATAACAGCATCAATTAACCTTCCGGCACCGGGCAGGCGTCACACCGTATACGTCCACTTACGTGTTAGCACAGTGCTGTGTTTTTAATAAACAGTCGCAGCCACCTGGTATCTTCGACCACCGCCAGCTTACGGAGCAAGTCCGATCACCGGCAGCGGCGCACCTTCTCCCGAAGTTACGGTGCCATTTTGCCTAGTTCCTTCACCCAGGTTCTCTCAAGCGCCTTGGTATTCTCTACCTGACCACCTGTGTCGGTTTCGGGTACGGTCCCTTTTGACCTGATGCTTAGAAGGTTTTCCTGGAAGCCTGGCATCAACCACTTCCCCACCTTGGTGGGTTCGTCATCAGTTCTCGGCTTTGTGAACCCGGATTTGCCTGAGTCCACAGCCTACGACCTTAAACAGGGACAACCATCGCCCTGCTGGCCTAGCCTTCTCCGTCACTCCATCGCAGTCAAAAGGGGTACAGGAATATTAACCTGTTTCCCATCGATTACGTCTTTCGACCTCACCTTAGGGGCCGACTCACCCTGCGCCGATTAGCGTTGCGCAGGAACCC
>NZ_CP184830.1:3265000-4250000 GCF_049275935.1 Endozoicomonas sp. ALC020 | reverse complement strand
CGCAGCCAGTTTACTGGCTGCTTACTCCTGAACCTTTAGCTCTGATCACTGAGAAACTGCTGTTCAATAGTTTCCACGGCATGACAAAAGCGGTCTCCCTGCATTTCACCAAGACATTCTTTCTGCAGATAACCCACCATCGCCTCCCCTATCATGGTGATTACCATTTTGCGATTGTAGAGAGGCAGACTGCTTGCATAACCCAGAGCAAACTGCCTGAGCGGATTCACTATGCAGTCATAGGCAACCCCACAATAAAACCCCTTCCTGGTCTGAGCATCAGAGGCCATTTCAGCCAAACTTCCCACCACTTCCTCAAGATCTTCATGCACATAGGCTGGCTCACCAAATTCGCCAATGGTCTCCGCCAGGTCCACCAGGTAGATTCGATCAGATTCCTGGTCATAGATTTCATTATTTCCATTTCGGTCCGGAAGGTGTAACCGAACCATCCGGCTCAACATTTCGGCAATATTTTTGGCGGGCCGTCTTGGATCTAAATGAGCCAGAGCCAATACCTGCCCATAACGGTAAAAAGCTTTTCTCAGCAAAATTTTCTGTTTGGTATTCAGGGCATGATCTGAGGCAAGATACTGCTGATTGAACAGTTGCAGCCATTCCGGGAAGAAATAGGCATAATGTGAAGCAAGATACTGTTGATTGTAAATGTCACTCAAGTTCCTGCCCGGAACCAGAGGATAACTCAGGATGTAATGCTGCTTTTGATTGAGCATGAAAGTAGCAGCACGATCCGGGAGTACCAGTTCAGCATTCACCCTGACCAACCAGGGGTAAAGCGAAAGCTTCTTTTTCAGCAGCCATTCAGACTCAAAGCGTATCAATTCACATCCATAACAATCTTCTCGAAAGATTTTGACAAACCATTCAGTACCATCAAACAAAACGGTGTAAGCCCGATCGAGCTCGCCACCGGCGGTTATGATTTCTTTAAAGTTTTTACCTTTACCCTGAAATAGCTGGTGTATGGCCTCTTCATAGGTTTGCAGTTCAGAGAAGTCCGGCACCTTCGGTAATTCAACAAATTCTGCCCTGGAGGCACGACTGAGGATGAGTAACAGGATCAGAAAGGAAGATCGGAGAGCGGTCATTTGAAAAAAGCCTCTGATAGCTTAATAACCGTTTTATCGACCTTTAGCCCTATCCCTTAATAAATCAGGCAAGCCAGAGTAGCAGAATGACACTACTCAGAATCAGAGCCATACCACAATATTCACGAGGCGAATGTTTTTCCCTGAACAGACGACTGGAGATAATCAGCGTGAAGAAGAATTCAACCTGCCCCAAGGTTTTGACCAGGGCCGGGTTTTGCAGACTGAAAGCTGTAAACCAGCCGATGGACCCCAGCAGACTGAGAAGCCCGACAGCGCCACTTAACTTCCATTGCTGGATGAGCTTTCCCAGAGTCTGAGGCTCTTTTAACCAGATAAAGCCACCCAAAAGCACCGTTTGCATAAGAACTGTGACAGTCAGTGTATAGGCCGAAGCCACGAGCGGATCATCATCCAGCGACAAACTCGCCTGTCTGACCCAAAGGGTGGTCAAAGCCAGAAGGAACCCTGCGCCGAGGCCAAACGCAGCAGATACCGAAAACAGGGATCGCCATCCTTGCTGCCCGGGCGGGTTCAAAAAGATCAACCCAACCGTCCCCAACAAAACACTGATCCAGCCCGCCCAGCTGAGCATCTGGGAAAAAATAATGGCACCCAACACAGCCACCAGAACCGTCTCAGACTTGGAATAAATAACCCCAATCGCAAAGTTTCTCAGGTGAAAGAGCTTGACGATAACAACCGTAGCAGCGATTTGAGCCAATCCGGCGCCGAAACTGTAGAGCAGGAAAGTGGAAGAGATTTCAGGCAGCTCAGAATCCTGCCAGTGCAGTTGCAGATACAAATAAACCCAAACCAGGGGAAGTGAGAAAACATATCGGGAAAATGTGGTCCCCCAGACACTGACTCGCTCAGAAAGTGTTTTTTGACATGCCGTGCGAAATGCCTGAGCAACAGCAGCCATCAAAGTCAGCCAGATCCAGGTAGACACTGTTTCTCCTCCCTGAAAAAGATGAAGCACACCATCTTACCCATTGGACTTGGTGATGTGGGTAGACGACAAACTTGACATGTGTTCCAAAACCCCGGTGTTGAGCAATGAGGTTTCGGAACAGTCAAATAAAATTGCAACAATCGCAAAATCAATTACGCTAGACACAAGATAAATCATTAAAAGGTGAATTTATCTTGTGGGTTTCAGCTACAAAGCTAGCCAAGATTGAAAGCGTAACCAGCCAAACTATAAGGCGCAAGATCGAAAGCGGTCACTACGAAAAAGTGAAGCAAACCAGTGGTGGTCACTTCCGCATATTCATTAGCCAGTAAAGGAAGATATGCTATGCAAGAGTCAGTTCTGGAAAGCAAAAATCCAGCATCGACACGCAAAAGCATATCTTACTCCAAAAACATCCTGACGCAGAATTTATCAGCGATATTGCCAGTGCTTTCAACTTTAAGCGAAAAGGACTGCAAACCATTCTGGAATCAGCGGTGTGCGGAAATCCAACCCATATTGTGGTTGCCACAAAAGATCGCCTTGCCCGATCAGGATTTGAACTTATCAAGTGGCTTGTTGAATTATCGGGAGGACAAATCGAAGTTTTGGATGACCCGGATAACGCCTGTGAGCCATTCGACACCCAAGAGCTTATCGGTTTCATTACCTCATTCTGCAATAGCCACTACGGGAAGCGATCTGCTAAAAGACGCAAAGGACGCGAAGATAGTAGCGTCAAAAAAGATCAGGTTTTACCCAGAGAATAAGCAAGCCTATCACGATGCCCTGATGCTCTATCGCAGGTCGTACAACCTTGCTGTTGAGCGTTTCCGCAACGATGACTATAAAGATGCCAGCGGAAAATTCATCAACATGCGACCTGCCATTAAAGCTCAAGTGAAGCAAGAGCAAAAAGAAAGTGGCAGGGCTTATAACTCGCTTGTTTCTGATAATGGAACACTGGCGGCAGCGGCTACATTCAAAGCGGTCTGCAAGCACAACAAGAAGCTCAAGGGAGCTAAAGAGGGCTTTGCAGAAATCAGTTTCAAAAGCCGCAAAGGTAGCAGGCACTCATTCTCTATTGACCGTTTGCCAAAGGGATTAAATCCCTGCGTAGAGGCTCTTGGCAAGATTCACCTGA
Organism: Endozoicomonas sp. ALC020; assembly: GCF_049275935.1. NCBI lineage: Bacteria > Pseudomonadati > Pseudomonadota > Gammaproteobacteria > Oceanospirillales > Endozoicomonadaceae > Endozoicomonas > Endozoicomonas sp. ALC020. Next base: position 4,246,792 of record NZ_CP184830.1, on the reverse strand, counting down.
CAGAAGATCTGCCAACAGAAGCGATTGGCAAGTCTTGTGTCATAACCTACGACAAAGGTCGCTGGTTCATTCAGGTTCAACAACATATTGAGCTAAATCCCGAAATCCAAGGGAAGGTTAGATGCGTTGGAGTTGACCCCGGTGTTCGCACCTTTGCCACTTGCTACAGCGAAAAAGAGGCGTTGATAGCGGGTGATAACGTTGCAAAAACAAAGCTGTTCCCACTGATGAAGCAAGTGGACAGCTTGATCAGTCAAAAGCAAAAAATCCTGAACACTCAGAAGGGCGTTGAGTTCCCCGATATGCCCCAGTGGGCAAGAGATCGGATTATTCATTTCAACAGGGAAATTGACCGGCTGAAATGCAAAAAGGATGACATTGTTCTTGATCTGCATAACCGGCTGGCGTTCGAGTTGGTGTCGAACTACGACATTGTATTTTTGCCAACCTTTGAGACAAGAGGTATGGTCACACGCAAAGATAAGAAGGTTCGCACCATTCGCCGTAACACCTGCCGCCAGATGCTTGACCTCAATCACTACCAATTCAAAAAGCGGCTTAAGTGGTACGCCAAAAAGTATGGAAAGCATGTAGTTGATTGCAACGAAGCCTATACATTCAAGACTCAATCATGGAACGGGACCATTGACGAAAAATTAGGTTCTTCCAAAATTATTAAGGGTGAGGGCTTCACCGTTGATCGTGATATCAACGGTGCCAGAAATGTCTTTCTTAAGTGTTTGACAAGGTAGCTTGAACCTTAGCCATAACAGCGAGTGTTGCGCTCGTTGCAGTTTTAATCAAGAGGATAGACCTCAGTAGCAAAGCTGGTCGAATTGAACCCTTTCTTCCAGCAATTCTGCCAAGGCCTCCAGACCTTTTTGGTCTTCTTCATCAAAACGGGAAGTGATCGGACTGTCGATGTCCAGAACCGCTTTCACCTCACCCCCTTTAGACAACGGAATCACGATCTCGCTCTGACTGGCTGAATCACAGGCAATATGACCAGGAAATGCAGTCACATCAGCCACTAGCTGGGTGGTTTGGTCCCGGGCAGCAGTACCACAGACGCCCCGGCCAAACGGGATGCGAACACAAGCAGGATTACCCATAAACGGCCCCAGTACCAGCTCATTGCCCCGGACGATATAAAACCCGGCCCAATTTACCTCTGCCATGGTCGTAAACAGCAGGCTGGCAACATTGGCGAGATTGGCTAGTGCATCCATTTCACCCTCAGTCAATGCCTTTGCCTGAGCCACCAATATTCGATAAAAGCTGGCTTTATCCTCCGGCATCTCAACAACTTTAAACATACTTGCACTCATTTAGATACAGCTTGATACAGCCCTAAGTTAGTAGCAGTTCGCAGCAGAGTACGTAGCCACTGCCGTTATTATCACCATCAGAGCCAGTTTATATACAAGTTCAGAGACTCCAAGGGGAACTTATGTCTCTAAAGTCACTCTAACTAATTATAAGGCTAACCGTGCACTTTCCCGAAGCCCGTCTAAGCTGGACTAGTGTTAAGAAGGGGGTGTGTGTTCAAAAGCACAATTAACAGAGAGGCTGTAATGTTCAATTTACATCTAATTCTTGAAGAAATGTCGACCACCGGATGGATCATCGTGGCTTTCTGCCTGGTGGCATGGATTGCCGCTACCTACCTGATGGGAGAGATTTCCGACAAACATTGGGGCGACAGGGAATCCGGTGCTTTGGTAGGCTTCTTCGTACCCGGTATTCTCTTTGTAATTGGCCTTTATATGCTCTGACATTTCTGTCTGGTTGATTCAGCCTGCATCAGCCAGACAATTCACTTTCTGGCTGACCGACCTGGACAAACAGACTGATGAAAAGCATTCTGCACATTTAATAATTAAGAAGGGAATCGGTGCCAGGGAAAGGAATTGTATTGCAGCAACGAATGATTGAATTATCTTTTCGATCATCTCAATTTATTCATCACTTCAAAGATAAATGGCATCCCGTAGGGGACTCGAACCCCTGTTACTGCCGTGAAAGGGCAGTGTCCTAGGCCACTAGACGAACGGGACACAATATTTAGCTAACACCAGGAAAGTGTTAAATTGGTGGAGCTAAGCGGGATCGAACCGCTGACCTCAACACTGCCAGTGTTGCGCTCTCCCAGCTGAGCTATAGCCCCAAAATCTGATGAGTATTATGCAGTTATTTTCTCAATGATCAAGTAGTAGATACTACCGAGGTCTGTGACACTCCCCGCCGTGCCGAGGGTTTACGGCGATTTTGTCAAAAAGCAAATTCATTAAGAGCTCAATCGAACTTTATAAAGACATAAAAAAAACAGTCAAATGACTGTTTTTTTTATGAAGCATTATTATGGTGGAGCTAAGCGGGATCGAACCGCTGACCTCAACACTGCCAGTGTTGCGCTCTCCCAGCTGAGCTATAGCCCCAATTGGCATCCCGTAGGGGACTCGAACCCCTGTTACTGCCGTGAAAGGGCAGTGTCCTAGGCCACTAGACGAACGGGACATAATCTTTTGTGTCTATATGCTTGTGCATACAGCCTTTAATTTGGAGCGGGAAACGAGACTCGAACTCGCGACCCCAACCTTGGCAAGGTTGTGCTCTACCAACTGAGCTATTCCCGCATTTTAAATGGCATCCCGTAGGGGACTCGAACCCCTGTTACTGCCGTGAAAGGGCAGTGTCCTAGGCCACTAGACGAACGGGACACAATCTTTTGTGTCTGTATGCTTGTGCATACAGCCTTTAATCTGGAGCGGGAAACGAGACTCGAACTCGCGACCCCAACCTTGGCAAGGTTGTGCTCTACCAACTGAGCTATTCCCGCATTTTAAATGGCATCCCGTAGGGGACTCGAACCCCTGTTACTGCCGTGAAAGGGCAGTGTCCTAGGCCACTAGACGAACGGGACACAATCTTTTGTGTCTGTATGCTTGTGCATACAGCCTTTAATCTGGAGCGGGAAACGAGACTCGAACTCGCGACCCCAACCTTGGCAAGGTTGTGCTCTACCAACTGAGCTATTCCCGCAATGAAGATAATTTAGGACTTCTTCAAAGTCCGGAGCAGGAAACGAGACTCACTCTTTAACTCTGAGGCGACCCCAACCTTGGCAAGGTTGTGCTCTACCAACTGAGCTATTCCCGCAATGAAGATAATTTAGGACTTCTTCAAAGTCCGGAGCAGGAAACGAGACTCACTCTTTAACTCTGAGGCGACCCCAACCTTGGCAAGGTTGTGCTCTACCAACTGAGCTATTCCCGCAATGAAGATAATTTAGGACTTCTTCAAAGTCCGGAGCAGGAAACGAGACTCACTCTTTAACTCTGAGGCGACCCCAACCTTGGCAAGGTTGTGCTCTACCAACTGAGCTATTCCCGCAATGAAGATAATTTAGGACTTCTTCAAAGTCCGGAGCAGGAAACGAGACTCACTCTTTAACTCTGAGGCGACCCCAACCTTGGCAAGGTTGTGCTCTACCAACTGAGCTATTCCCGCAATGAAGATAATTTAGGACTTCTTCAAAGTCCGGAGCAGGAAACGAGACTCACTCTTTAACTCTGAGGCGACCCCAACCTTGGCAAGGTTGTGCTCTACCAACTGAGCTATTCCCGCAATGAAGATTATTTCGGACTTCTTCAAAGTCCGGAGCAGGAAACGAGACTCACTCTTTAACTCTGAGGCGACCCCAACCTTGGCAAGGTTGTGCTCTACCAACTGAGCTATTCCCGCTTAATCAGTGCATTCAACAATGAACTGAGCGACGCAGTCTAATGACTTAGCCGGTCAGAACAATCAGTAAAAATACTATTCACCGACTTTGAAAATGGCATCCCGTAGGGGACTCGAACCCCTGTTACTGCCGTGAAAGGGCAGTGTCCTAGGCCACTAGACGAACGGGACACAATTTTTTATTCAAACGCCTATGACGAACAAAACGTCTGGCTTTGAAAATTTGGTGGAGCTAAGCGGGATCGAACCGCTGACCTCAACACTGCCAGTGTTGCGCTCTCCCAGCTGAGCTATAGCCCCAAAATACTCCTTAACACTCCGGCTCACCCTACCCTTCCTGAAAAGATGTTTGGCTGCCCCGAAACGCAGGGCGAATGATATGGATGCCCCCCTGACCTGTCAAGCTCACTTATGAAAAAATGTTTAATTGAAGCAGATAGTTATATAGTTTTTGATCGCTGGACGCTTTACCGCTCAGGCTTTAAACAAAGCTTCAACCCCTGATAAAGAAAAAGCCGGAAAAATCCAGCCTTTTCTATAGTGAGGGATGAGTCAGGTTTACTCAGACCCAGCTCCCAGTACCCTGAACTCTTTTTCAAAACGCTTGGTTTCTTTCTTGGACAATCCACCCAGAACATCGACCGCATGGCGAAGACGGGCACGAGTCATGTCGGCACCGAGAATGGCCATAGAATCCATTACCGACCAGGAGTTCGGTGTCCCGGCAATGGCGATAAAGATTGGAGGATTAAAATCTCCCAGCTTCAATCCCATCTCCCCGGCAAGGGTTTTCACTTCAGCAAAGATATTTTCTTTGTTCCACTGCCTGAGCTGCTCCAGTCTCCAAAGGGTGAACTGCAGCACTTTCTTTACCTCAGCCGGCGCAAGCTTTTTATGTATAAAGTCTTCTTCTGACAGCTCTAACATGCCAGAGAACATAAAGCTGGCCATGGGAGCAAAGTCAGCCAGAGTTTCAACACGCCCCTGGGCGAAAGGCAGAAACTTCATAATGTAGTCGCTGTTGAGCAACCATTTATGAAGACGATCGGCAAACTGCTCGGTGCTCAGATCCTCACGAATCCAACCGGCGTTCAGCCACGACAGTTTTTCCTGGTCAAAAATCGGACCACCCAGGGAAATACGCTGGATGTCAAAGTTTTCAACCATCTCTTCCAGACTAAACTTCTCGCGCTCATCCGGCATCGACCAACCCATACGAGCCAGGTAATTCAGCAGCGCTTCTGGCAGGTAGCCGGCATCCCGATAATAGGTAATACTGGTTGGATTCTTGCGTTTGGATAGCTTGCTCTTGTCCGGATTTCGCAGCAGTGGCATGTGGCAGAGCTTTGGCATTTCCCACTCAAAGTATTGATAAAGCAGCTGGTGCTTGGGTGCAGAACTGATCCACTCTTCACCCCTGATGACATGAGTAATGCCCATCAGGTGATCGTCGACCACATTAGCCAGATGGTAAGTAGGCATACCGTCTGCTTTAACCAGAACCTGCATATCCACCTGAGACCATTCAATTTCGATGGTGCCACGCAACATATCTTCTACTTTGCTACTGCCTTCAGAAGGTACCTTCATGCGAATAACATGGGGCTCGCCTGCAGCCATCTTGCTCTGCACTTCTTCTTCAGACAAATGCAGACAGTGACCATCATAACCTGAGCCCTGTTTGGTTTCAGCCTGCTCTGCTCTCAGGGCATCCAGACGCTCAGCGCTGCAGAAGCAACGAAAAGCATGCCCTTTATCAAGCAGCGCTTGCGCGTGCTCGTCGTAAATTTCACGTCTTTCACTCTGACGATAAGGGCCATGAGGACCGCCCACATCAGGGCCTTCATCCCAGTTCAGCCCCAGCCAGCGCAAAGAGTCGAGAATCTGCTGTTCAGATTCAGCGGTACTTCGCGCCTGATCAGTGTCTTCTATGCGAAGCAGAAACTGCCCACCCTGACTTTTGGCGAAAGCCATATTAAACAGGGCAATATAGGCCGTTCCCACATGGGGATCGCCGGTAGGTGAGGGAGCTACGCGAGTACGAACAGTCATGATCTACTAATGAGTAAAGTTTTAAGTGGCCGCTAGTCTACACCCTGCAGGGCCGCATCGACAACGAATCAACGACCGGTTAATACTTGAGGCCAACAATCCGTTCATTAGCGTAGCTGCTTATTATTGCTTTCACGATGAATCATTAAAAGGGTTATCCCCCCAGCTTTTTCATAGCTTCTCTAACTATGATGTAGTGTTGATTGACACCCAGCTTTCTCATCAGCCAGTTTACTGTAGTGCCCTGAACCAGAAGAGAGAACAAAATCACAGCCAGAGTCATGTCCATAATCAGTTTTTTCTCGGGAATACTGTCAGGAATCGACAGCATCAGTGCAACAGGCACTACACCTCTCAACCCACCCCAAAACATAATGGCTTTGATTTTGTTATCCACCGGACGCCCCACCGGCAGGCGGTTAGATATGGGCAGGAGCAGATAGACGACGACCAAACGACCAATCAAAACAGAAGCAATGGCGATCAACAGGTAAGGGTAATAGTACTGTAAGTGGTCCAGATTTCTGAATAACAGGTTTTCTTTCATCCCCAAAAGCAGGAAAATCAGACTGTTAGCAATAAAGGCCACAAACTCCCAAAAAGGCGTAATAAAGCTGCGCACCTGTTGAGACAATACTTTTCCTGAATTGGATCGAGTAACGATACCCGCAGCAATAGTTGACATAACACCGGATACTCCCAGAACGTGGTCAGCAACGATAAAGCTGCTATACGCCAGGATAGTGGTATGAGCAATCTGCACAAAGGGCTCGTTTCTGCCCAGCTTCAATAGCCAGTCCATACCGATACCCATGACCAAACCAACCAGTATTCCGCCAAAGAAGATTTCGATAAATGACCAGACTCCGTCGAACAGAACACCGACGCCGAGGCCGCCACCGGCCTGAATAACCGCCAGGACAATCCCGAAGATAACAATTGCTGTGGCATCATTAAACAGACTCTCTGCATCCATCAGCATAGACATTCGAGCCGGCGCTCCTACTTCCTTGAACAGGGCAATAACGGCAACGGGGTCCGTTGCAGAAATCAGCGCCCCGAACAGCATAGCTCCAGCGAGACTGAGAGGAGTCAGCACATTCATGATGACCCCAACCACCAGCATAGAAAGGATTACGCCAAATATGGCCAGATTCAACACCGAAGTCATCTCACGAAACAGATATGGAGGCTTTATGTTGATAGCCGCATCAAATATCAACACCGGAAGCAGGATATACATGATCAGATCATGGGACAGTTCGACCTTTAATAAGGGCCCCAATACGTCAGTGTATTGCGCCAGAATTCCCAGAGCCATGCCGATTACTACCAGACCAATGGTATAAGGAAACCGCAATTTTTTTAGTAATATGGCTGAGCTGGTGGCAAGCAGCAGCAGAGCAGCCAGTATCAGGACCTGTGTAGCAAGGCCGGTTTCATGCATATCAAAACCTCTGAAAACGATTCAATGAGACATCAGGATTATGTCGATTCGGGTAGACCAGGAAGAACAATTGCGCCTGAGGTACCAAGGAAAAATAGCATCCCACAGAGGAATTGACAGCTCAACCAGGAGACTGGTGCAGAGCTTACATCAGCCGTTAACTCCATAGGTTACAAAGACGTAAAGGTGAAGACAATCAGACATCTTAAAATTCAGTATTGTGCTCAACCAGTTTAAAATACAAGCGTTACCCTAATCAGAACCTCAACATGCACATCACACTGAAACAGCTCAAGACATTCCGGGCTGTCGCAAGTCTCGGACAGGTTCGCCTGGCTGCCCAACAGCTTAACCTTTCTCAACCCGCTACCAGCATGGCCCTTGCCGAGCTGGAGAATCAGCTGGGCTGCCAGCTTTTTGACCGCACTGGCAACAAGCTCCTGATCAATCACCAGGGCGAGCTACTCATGCCTCTGGCCTCCGAGTTACTGGATCGGACGTCTGAAATAGAAACTCTGTTTAGAGATCTGCAAAACACCGAATCGGGTCATCTTCGAATCGGTGCAAGTACCACAATTGGCAACTATTTGTTACCCGATATTCTGGCCCGGTTCAGTGCAGACTTTCCCAGGATCAGCTTTAACATGGATATCCGTAATACCGAGACCATCATCAAGCGGGTAACCAGTTTTGACCTGGATATTGGCTGTGTAGAGGGTCCCTGCCAGCATGAAGATATTGACGTCATCCCCTGGAAAGAAGATGAACTGCTGGTCATCTGCAGCCCTGACAACCCTATAGCTAAACGGGGGGAAATCTCACTGGAAGAACTCAATCACCAGCAGTGGATTCTCAGGGAACCGGGCTCTGGCACCCGAAATATTTTTGATCAACATCTGAGCCAAAAGCTGACTGACCTGCCTATCAAGATGGAACTAAACCAGTCAGAAGCCATCAAAAAGCTGGTACAGTATGGTCAGGGTATCGGCTGCCTGTCCCGGCTTTGCGTCAGCCATGAACTGGAGCTGGGCGAACTGGTTGCTGTCAAAATCTCCGGAATCACCATGAAAAGAACCCTCTCTCTGTTGCTTCACAGGAAAAAGTATCAGAGCCAGATCATTCAACTGATACTGAAAGCTCTTCGCTGACAGAAACCGGAATATTGACTATTTTAAGTGAGCTACTGATGAACAGCGTACAGGGATATTATTTTGCAGCTCACGGCAAAGCCTTCACACTCAAAACCGCTTTTTACCAGCAAGACCATCTGGAATATTGTTTTTCTGATTCTGGCATTCTGGTTGGCCAAAGCTAATGCCTCCGAGTCTGAAGAGACCGAGCCTGCATCGAAAATAAGCAATGCAGAGCTGGAAAAGCTGGATGTCAATGAACTGAAAATGACTTTGCTTACGGACATCTCCAGCACAATAATCAGTGACGGAGAGCTTGCCAGCACTATCAAGACCAACATCGCAAGCCTGGTCATCAGCCCCCTCTTGCACACACCTGAAGTTCAGGTTGCCGGCAGTGATGAGTTCACACGCCCAATAGCTGTCAGTTTTCAGAAAACCTTTGAGCAGAGCTTGATGAATATGCTTGATGAAGCCCTCCTCAGTCATGCAATAGCGATTATCCACACCCGCAAACCGACCACCCCGCTATGCAATCCTGTGGGCAAAGCACTCAGACAAACCATGTCAGCTTCCATGCAGGATGACCCGCACCGGGTTAAAACCATTCAGGACAGGACTTTCACCCTGCGCAGAATGGCGCAGAAAGGTTCACCTGTGGAGCTTTATGTGGCGTACACCAAAGGCGGTCTGGATAAACGCTCGCCCGAGGAACAGCAGATTTATAAAAAAGAGGTTAATAACACTGCCAATTCCAGTCTCCGTGACAAAGAGATGACCTGCACTGAAATGCCTGATGAAATAGTAGGCGCCTCCTACTTACTGACCACTAAACGAGGAAACACGCTCTTCTTTAGCACTAATGGTACTCAGGCGGCGGATGCTGCTGGCAGTACTGTCTGGAGATTCTGGTTCGGAAGTTTGAAAGATGCTTCCGTCGAAAAGCGTTACAAAGAAGTGATCAAATACCTTAAAGAAGGTGGTCTGGATATTCCTGTTAAGTAATTGTACCTGAATCGGCCAGTCCCCCCCCTCACTACGATGACAAAGCCCTGACAGGTGATTAGAATCCGCAAATTAAAATTGGTAACCCTCCCCAGATAACTTAAGTATTATGCACAAAGTCATTGAAACCCCGGATGCACCACCTGCCATTGGCCCATACTCCCAGGGGATTCAGTTTGGCAACCTGATTTTCATCTCCGGCCAGCTGCCCATTGAGCCTGAGACCGGAGAAATGTCTGAAGACACCAAAGAACAGGCTCATCAGTGTCTGAAAAATCTAAAATCTGTTCTGGAAGCCGCAGGCAGCAGCCTGAATAAGGTCAAGAAAGCGACGGTGTTCGTAAAAGATATGAATGACTTCACTGACATCAATGAAGTTTACAAGCAGTACTTTACCTTCCCTTTCCCTGCTCGCAGTCTGGTAGAAGTGGCTCGCCTGCCCAAAGATGTGAAGGTAGAAATTGAAGTCATTGCCACCACTGAGTAGTCAGTTGCGTCAGTAAGGGGGCCTGAACGCCCCCAGTGCTTCACCACATCAAATCGTCCGGAATTTCATAATCCGCGTACCACTCCTGCTCTTCTTGGGTCAGCTCGCTCTGACTTTCAGACTGAACAACCACAGCAGCAGGTTGACGCTCTTCAATCTTTCTGGCCACTGTTGCGGGAATCACCCGATACTCTTCCTCGTCTGCCTGACTCAGAATACCGATCGCATAAAGCCCCCGACTCAGTCTGTTTTGCATGTCTTCAGAGACATAGATCTTTTTAACCTTGCCATCCACCACAAAGTTATAACCCACATCACCGACTTCCCGGGGAATAGTGTTCATCTCAATGAGCTGACAAACCTGTGCAGCAAACGCCTTTTTCTGACGTTCTTCCTCCAGTTTGCGATTGAGCTCACGATCACGTTCTATCTGGTCGGCTTTCTGCTTTTCCAGTTCAATACGGCGTTTTTCCTGATCGGTCAGCTCACCAGTCTTGGCAGCCTGTTTCTTCTTTTTCTTATTACTGGATTTGGCTTTCAATGCCTGTTGTTTGGTTGCCAGACCAGCGCCCATCAGCTGGTCTCTTAATGATTTACTCATGGATTGCTCAAAATAGATGGATCGAAGATGGATAAAATCTCAGGAGTGATATCTTAGCAGCCGCGTGATTTCGGAGCCAGCCGAACTCTGGTAGATAAGACACATGCCTTCAACAGAGGACTTGCAGTTGAGCATTCAGGTGTTTGAAAATAGGCCACTAAACTCTGGAAAGCAGTCACGGGTGACGCTAACAATGAAAAACAACATCACACTGATCGGTATGCCAGGCGCTGGAAAAAGTACTATTGGTATTATTCTGGCCAAAGATCTGGCCTTTGGCTTTCTGGATACCGATGTACTGATCCAGATCAGCCAACAGAAAACCCTGCAGGATATTATTGACGGATCAGGCTATATGTCTCTTCGAGACATTGAAGAAGCAGAACTGCTCAAAGTTAATCTTAAACGGCACATCATTGCCACCGGGGGCTCAGCCGTTTACAGCGAAGCCGCCATGAAACATCTTGCTAAAGAATCGGTCATCGTCTTTCTGGATCTGGACCTTGAGCAGATTCGTCAGCGCATTCATAACTTTGATACACGGGGTATCGCTCGTGCAGAAGATCAAACCATTGAGGATCTGTTTGAAGAACGGGTGATGCTTTACAAGAAATACGCAGACGTAACTATCGATTGCCGAACCCTCTGTCAGGACTCGCTGGCACTGGAAATCATTGAGCAGGTTAAACCACTTCTTCAAACAGATTGAGTGATCGCAACTACCCGAGGAAAAACAGCAGATAACAAAAAGCCCATGACAGATATTCCGACATGGGCTTTTTTACGCTAACAGACTGTCAATCAGTGAATATCTTTCCAGTATTCGCGCTTGAGCAGCAGAGCTACGATGAAGAGCAGAACCAGGAACAACAAGACATAGATACCCAGCTGCTGACGCTTCTGCTTCACAGGCTCAGCAGAGTATGACAGGAAGTTGGTCAAGTCATACATCGCCTGATCGTATTCAGCCGGAGTCAGGGAGCCTTTGCGCTCAGGATCCACAATCAGACCACAAATCTTCTCACCGGTCAGAGGATCACGCTCGGTCGGGCTTGTGCCCTGACAGCTGTCAATCTGAACACCTTGAAGCTCCATCAGTACATGAGGCATACCCACGTCAGGGAATACCTTGTTATTCACACCCCAAGGACGCTTTGGATCTTCATAAAAAGTACGCAGGTAGGTGTAGACCCAGTCTTCACCACGTACCCGGGTCACCATGGTCAGATCCGGTGGCGCAGCACCAAACCATACCTTGGCTTCATCCTTGCGCATACCGTTCTTCATAAGATCACCGATCTTGGCAGACTTTGGTACCAGATTTTCCATCATCAGATCGTGTGGAATACCGATATCGTCGGCTACACGCTCGTAGCGCTGGAACTGAGTCGCATGACAGCCCGCACAAAAGTTCTGATAATACATGGCACCACGCTGCAGCGATGCCTTGTCAGAGTGATCAGTCTCAATCGGATCCAGAGGATAACCTGAACCACCCGCCGCAAATCCAAGCACTGGGACCAGCGAAAACAACAGGGTAATTATTGTTTTTTTCATTATCCGGTCACCCTCTCCGGTACAGGTTTGGTTTTTTCCCATCGTGTATAAAACGGCATCAACAGGAAGAATGCGAAGTAATACAGGGTGCAAAGCTGTGCAATCAGTGTGTAGGTTACTGTCGCCGGCTGAGTTCCTAACCAGGTCAGCACCGCAAAGACAATGGCAAACAGGAAAATCCCAACCTTGCTGATAATACCCTTGTAGCGCCAGGATCTGACCCGGCTGCGATCCAGCCATGGCAGGACAAACAAAATAGCAATCGCTGCCCCCATCATGATAACACCACCGAGCTTGGAGTCGATCGGACCTATGTCAAAGGTGATCGCACGCAGGATGGAGTAGAAGGCTCCGAAGTACCATACCGGTGCAATATGCGCTGGAGTCTTCAGTGCATCGGCCTGCTCAAAGTTAGCGTACTCAAGGAAGAAGCCACCCATTTCAGGGAAGAAGAACATGACACTACAGAACACAAACAGGAAGACTGCAACCCCTACCAGGTCTTTCACGGTGTAGTATGGGTGAAATGGAATACCATCCAGAGGTACGCCGTCCTTGTCTTTCAGCTTCTTGATATCAACACCGTCAGGGTTGTTGGAACCCACTTCGTGCAGGGCAATGATATGCAAGACCACCAAACCCAGAATAACGATAGGCAGAGCCACAACGTGCAGAGCAAAGAAACGGTTCAGAGTAATACCCGAGATCAGGAAGTCACCCCGGATCCACTGCTGCAGGTCTGGACCAATAACAGGGATAGCACCGAACAGGGAAATGATAACCTGGGCACCCCAGTATGACATCTGACCCCATGGCAGCAGGTAGCCCATAAAGGCTTCAGCCATCAGCGCCAGATAAATGGCCATACCAAAGATCCACACCAACTCCCTTGGAGCTCGGTAAGAGCCGTAGATCAGACCACGGAACATGTGGAGGTAGACAACGATAAAGAAGAAAGATGCGCCGGTAGAGTGCATGTAGCGAATCAGCCAGCCGTATTCCACATCACGCATGATGTATTCAACAGAAGCAAAAGCCTGCTCTGCACTGGGCACGTAACTCATGGTCAGCCAGATACCGGTCAGCAACTGGTTAACCAGAACCAGCAGCGCCAGAGAGCCGAAGAAATACCAGAAGTTAAAATTCTTTGGTGCGTAGTATTTACTGAGATGATCTTCCCAGACCTGGGTGACAGGTAGCCTGGCATTAAGCCAATCCATGAAGTTGCCCATTACGCATTCTCCTCATCTTGGCCGACAATGATGACTGTGTCGCTCTCAAAGGTATAAGGAGGCACTTCCAGATTGGTGGGCGCAGGCACTCCCTTGAATACACGACCAGCCAGATCGAACTTCGAACCATGACATGGGCAGTGGTAACCACCTTTCCATTCAGGGTCAAATTCCATCGGTTTAACTTCAGGCATGTATTTGGGTGAACACCCGAGGTGGGTGCAAAGACCGACCAGAATCAGGTACTCATCCTTCACGGAACGGTACTCATTTGCTGCGTACGCTGGCTGTTCTGATTTCTCGGACCTGGGGTCTCTCAACTTGTCATCCAGAGACCTTATATTATCCAGCATGGCCTGGGTTCGTCTTACCACAAACACAGGCTTACCGCGCCATTCAACTACAATCTGCTGTCCCGGCTCCAACTTGCTGAGGTTCACCTTCACAGGAGCACCAGCAGCCTTTGCTTTGGCACTGGGATTCCATGACTTGATAAAAGGTGTAGCGACCCCAACGGCCCCGGCAGCCCCCACCACCGAAGTCGCAGCCACGAGAAAGCGGCGCCGGCTGTTATTTACGCCGTTGTCACTCATTTAACCTACTCTCCCCATCCAGGCAAATGCCCAAAAACTTCTTTTAATTCACGGGTGGGATATTAGCAGGGAGTACAAGAGTTACGTCTCTTACTAAGAGAAAAATCTTTAAATGACCTTTCTCTCACCCCCTGTCAAAGCCTTGTCTGATTATTTGTCCCACCTAAGCAGCAGAGCGTAATGATACTGGTTTTAGTTTCTATACAAAAGCCTTACATGAAGTTTTCCTTAACCTCTGAATCAAACCCTTACGCCACAGGAACTCCAGCCCCCCCATTGTCCAAGGGCATATTCTATTACATCCAGCCCAGGCCATATTTGTTAAACATCCAACACTGATTAAGTTTGTTTTTTATACAAACAACCTTCGCCAAGGATACAAAACACCAGCGATCGTACCGTTTTCTTTTTTTCAGCCAAAAAAAACGCCCGCATAAAGCGGGCGTTTTCTGCAGCGCCTGAAAACAGGCGCCAGCGACATCAACGCTTGGAGAACTGTGGACGCTTACGCGCTTTGCGCAGACCCACTTTCTTACGTTCAACTTCACGTGCATCACGAGTCACATAGCCAGCTTTACGCAGAGGAGAACGCAGGCTCTCATCGTACTGGATCAGCGCACGAGTGATACCGTGACGGATAGCGCCGGCCTGACCGGAACCACCACCACCGTTAACGGTGATTTTAATGTCGAATTTTTCCAGCAATTCGGTCAGTTCCAGAGGCTGGCGAACAACCATACGAGCAGTCTCACGACCGAAGTATTCGTCCAGGCTACGGCCATTGACAGAAATACTGCCAGAACCAGATTTCAGGAAAACGCGAGCGGTAGAAGACTTACGACGTCCGGTACCGTAGTATTGAGTCACTGACATGGCTACCCCCGATTAAATGTCCAGTTTCTGTGGCTGTTGAGCAGCATGCGGATGCTCAGTACCGGCGTAAACTTTCAGCTTACGGTACATGTCGCGACCCAGAGGGCCTTTTGGCAGCATACCTTTAACAGCTTTTTCAATGACCATTTCTGGCTTGTGCGCAATCAGCTTTTCAAAACTGGCTGAACGCAGGCCACCAGGGAAGCCAGTGTGACGGTAATACATTTTGTCAGACGCTTTACGACCAGTAACATGGACCTTCTCGGCATTAACAACAACGATGTAATCGCCAGTGTCAACGTGAGGAGTGTATTCTGGCTTATGCTTGCCGCGCAGACGGGTTGCAATTTCGGTAGCCAGTCGCCCCAGGGTCTTGCCTTCAGCGTCGACCACGAACCAGTCACGTTTTACGGTTTCTGGCTTTGCACTAAAAGTTTTCATTAAATTCGCCTCAGTAGTATTGCTCTCGCAATACCTGTTCTTACTTGGCCGCCCTTCTCAGGGAACTGATCAGGGATCGAAGCAAGGCTAACAGCTCCGGCAACGACCTGTTCAAACATGGGCGCTCAATTGGGAAACGGGAGCGGTATTATATCGTCTGTTCACAGGAATGAAACCCCCTTCCGACACATTAGAGGATTCCTACGTATCCGCTGATACAAATAATCTGCAAATACCCTTGTGAACATTGTAAATCCGGAGTTATTCTGCCATCAGGCTGAAACCCTTGGAGCTTGATTTCAATGGAATACAGAAAACTGGGGCGCACCGATATTAATGTCAGCGTCCTTTGTCTCGGCACTATGACCTGGGGCGAGCAAAATACCGAACAGGAAGCATTCGCTCAGCTGGATCGAGCTGTGGACTATGGTGTCAATTTCATTGACACTGCAGAAATGTATCCGGTACCGGCCAGGGAAGAAACTTATTCCCTTACAGAATCTATCATTGGCAACTGGATAAAGCAGCGTGGCAAAAGCAATGATCTGGTCATTGCCACCAAGGTCTGCGGCCCCGGCCTGACATATATAGACGGTGGCCGAATGATGACACCGAATCATATCCATAAAGCCATTGACGGCAGCCTGAAACGACTGGGCGTTGAGGCTATTGACCTTTATCAGCTGCACTGGCCTGATCGTAACACCAACTTCTTCGGAAAGCTCGGTTACGCTCACCAGCACGGCTTCGACGGGACGCCGGTAGAAGAAACACTTTCAGCCCTGGATGAACTGGTTAAGGTCGGCAAGATCAAACACTACGGCCTCTCCAACGAAACCCCCTGGGGCGTCATGGAGCACCTCCGTATCAGCAGCGAAAAGCACCTGCCAAGAGCCGTCAGTATTCAAAACCCCTATAATCTGCTGAACCGTTCTTTCGAGGTAGGTCTTGCTGAAATAGCCCACCGTGAGCAGGTCGGTCTTCTGGCATACTCACCATTGGGGTTTGGCGCTCTTTCGGGCAAATACATTGGCGGTGCGCGACCTGAAAACGCTCGATTAACGTTATTCCCTCACTACCAGCGCTATGACTCACCCCAATCTCGCAGGGCCATCGAGGCCTATGTACAGCTGGCAAAAGATTCAGGTCTGGACCCTGCTCAGATGGCACTGGCATTTGTCACATCCCGCCCTTTCCTGACCAGCAACATCATTGGCGCTACCAACCTGGAGCAACTGGAGAGCAACCTCGCTTCCAGTGAATTGCAGCTGTCAGAACCCCTGCTGGAAGAGATTGAAAGCATTCACACCCTGCAGCCGAACCCCGCCCCCTGATTTATTACACCCTTGTTCATCGGGTGTCAGCCTCAATGACACCCAACACCCCTGAAACAACGAGCCTCTTCCAGTGAGCAAAAGGTCAAAACACCGCAAAGCTTCAGGCACTTTCTGAAAGCACGACTCAATCTAGTCAGTCCACCTACTTGAAGGTGAATACTTTTTTGTTAAGAACTGACATCGGCTGGGCAAAAGTCTAAAATCCCCCACATTTCTGATCGGAACTCACCGGAAACCAAAACATGCGTGACTTTATTATCGCCCCCAGCATACTTTCGGCTGACTTTGCCCGTCTTGGAGAAGAGGTGGACAACGTCATTGCTGCCGGAGCTGACTGGGTACACTTTGATGTCATGGATAACCACTACGTACCCAACCTGACCATTGGCCCCATGGTTTGCAAGGCCCTGAGAAAGCATGGCGTTACTGCTCCCATCGATGTCCACCTGATGGTCAACCCGGTAGACCGCATAATCGGAGATTTTATTGAAGCCGGGGCCAGCATGATCACCTTCCACCCTGAAGCCTCTGATCATATTGATCGCAGCCTGCAGATGATTCGTGAAGGTGGCTGTAAAGCCGGTCTGGTATTGAATCCGGCAACCTCTCCCGACGTGATTGAATATGTGATCGACAAACTGGATATGATTCTGCTTATGTCCGTAAACCCGGGCTTTGGTGGCCAGAAATTCATTCCTTCGACTCTGCGCAAACTGCGCCATGCTCGCAAAATGATTGACGACAGTGGGCTGGACATTCGTCTGGAGGTAGACGGCGGCGTCGGTGTACAGAACATTCGCCAGATCGCTGAAGCCGGTGCAGATGCTTTTGTTGCCGGCTCAGCCATCTTCAATGCTGAGGATTATCATGATGTTATCAGCCAAATGCGGACAGAGCTTTCCAAGGCAGAATCCCTCTGAAGCTGTCCTCAGGGAGTAGAGTCGCCTGCTGACTCTGTTCCTTCTAAAACCTCGGCCTCTATTACTTCTTCCCTCTGGATATTTGAAAACAATGAAGTTGTTTGAATTATTGAGCAGTCCCGTTCGATTAATCATGTACGATCTTGATGGCACACTGGTTGATAGTGTTCCCGATCTGGCTATAGCCCTGGATAAAATGCTGACAGAACTCAACCTGCCTGAAGCTGGTGATGAAAAAGCCAGGCTCTGGGTAGGCAATGGTATTCCATCACTGGTCAAAAGGGCTCTGGCTGATGACATGATGGGTGACCAACCCGGTGTTGTTGAAGAAGGCATCTTTACCAAAGCTATGGAACGGTTCAAACACCACTACGCCATTGAAGTTGGCCAGCACAGCGCTCTTTACCCCGGCGTATTCACCTTCCTCAACCAGATCCACAAGGCGGGCGTCAAACAGGCTGTAGTAACCAACAAATCCGAAATCTTCACCGACTCACTGTTAAAGCATATGGGCATTGACCACTTCTTTGAACTCAGCATAGGTGGTGACAGCCTGAACGAGCAAAAGCCCCACCCGCTGCCCCTTCAGCACACCATGAAGCACTTTGGCTGTACTACGCAGAACAGCCTCATGATCGGGGACTCCAGCAGTGACGTAAAAGCGGCCAGAGCTGCAGATGTAAAAGTGGTGGGCCTTCGCTACGGCTATAACCATGGAGAGCCGATTGAGTCTGCACACCCGGACCTTGTTATCGATAGTCTGACGGATTTGCTATGAAATCTGACCCTGAGCCTGACAGACTGCCAAACTGCAAAGACTCAGGGGAGAGGCAATAAACTACACAATTCAGTAGTCCCAGTGTTTGCATTAACCCTTGCAGTCATATAGTCTTCAACTCTTACTCATACAACTGCGCCCAGAATAATTGCGGAGCCAGCAGTGATAGCAAGTCATTCAGAGACATACATCAATATAAGAGCCACTGAACGGTCAGTGAGACCTTCCACCCCTACCTCAAAGCTTTCCTCCCGGCGATGGCATGGCTGGCCCTGCGCCTGATTAAAAAGCCCCAACTCAGCCAAAACCCTGCGTTTTTTAGTACTTTTTAAACAGCCTGATAATAAAGAGGCCAGTATGACGCCTGAAGCTTTTTCTCGTCTGGCCCGCGAAGGATATAACCGTATTCCTGTAACGCGGGAAATCCTGGCGGATCTGGACACACCCTTGACCACTTACCTGAAGCTGGCCAATGGTCGCTACTCATACCTGCTTGAGTCCGTGGAAGGCGGAGAAAAGTGGGGACGCTACTCAATGATTGGACTACCGTGCAGAACCATACTCCGGGTGTCAGGCTACAACCCCGACTGCAAGGTCACACTGGAAACCGATGGCCAGATTGTTGAAGAGCATAACCCGGAAGATCCTCTGACCTTTATTAAGCAGTTTCAACAGGGCTACAAAGTGGCCGAGCTGCCTGATCTGCCTCGCTTTACCGGCGGACTGGTAGGCTACTTTGCTTACGACACGATCCGTCATATTGAAGAACGGCTGAAACGAACAGCGCCAAAAGATGAGCTAAACAACCCGGACATCATGTTGATGGTTTCTGACGAACTGGTGGTATTTGACAACCTCAGTGGCAAGTTGATTATGGTGACCCATGCTGACCCGGCAGAATCTGCTGCCCTGGAAAAAGCAGAGTTTCGACTGGATGACCTGGTGCGGAGACTGCAAACGACCAATCTACTGCCACCGGCACAGGCTTCACTGAACCCTGCCCGGGAAAATGATTTCAAATCCGGTTTCGGTCAGGATGCCTTTGAAGCTGCAGTAGAAACCATCAAAGAATACATTCTGGCCGGAGACGCTATGCAGGTGGTTCCATCCCAGCGCATGACCATTCCTTTTGACAGCTCACCCCTTAACCTTTACCGGGCTCTGCGCACTACTAACCCATCCCCCTATATGTATTACATGGATCTGGGTGATTTTCATGTCGTAGGCTCATCACCTGAGATTCTTGCCCGTCTTGAAGACGGTGAAGTCACCGTCAGACCTATTGCAGGTACTCGCAAACGCGGTGCCACCGAAGAGCGGGATAAGGCACTGGAACAAGAACTGCTGAATGACCCCAAAGAACTGGCAGAACACCTGATGCTCATCGACCTGGGAAGAAACGACGTTGGGCGTGTAGCTAAAACAGGCAGTGTCAGCCTGACCGACAAGATGATCATTGAACGTTACTCTCACGTTATGCATATCGTATCGAATGTCACCTGTCGTTTAAAAGACGGTATGGATGCCATGGACGTGCTCAAAGCGACACTACCAGCAGGTACACTCAGTGGCGCACCGAAAGTACGTGCCATGGAAATTATTGATGAACTGGAACCTGTCAAGCGCGGGGTTTACGGCGGAGCAGTGGGTTATCTGGCATGGAACGGCAACATGGATACTGCCATTGCCATTCGCACTGCCGTGATCAAAGACCGCAAACTCCACGTTCAGGCTGGTGCGGGCATTGTCGCCGACTCAGTTCCCGAAATGGAATGGAAAGAAACCATGAATAAGGGGCGAGCCCTTTTCAAAGCCGTTGCCATGGCTCAGACAGGTTTGTCTGCTGCTTCCAGCAGCCAGAAGCAGACAGGGGAGCGAAACTAAGATGCTTTTAATGATCGACAACTACGATTCGTTCACCTGGAATCTGGTTCAGTACTTTGGCGAACTGGGTCAGGAAGTGGCAGTGCATCGTAACGACCACATAACTCTGGAACAGATCCAAACCCTAAACCCGGAACGTATAATTATTTCACCCGGCCCCTGCACACCCAATGAGGCCGGTATCTCCATGAAAGCTATTGCTCACTTCAGTGGCAAAAAGCCTATTCTTGGTGTCTGTCTGGGACACCAGAGCATAGGCCAGGTCTTTGGTGGCAAAGTAGTCCGGGCCCGGCAAGTCATGCATGGAAAGGTCTCACCTGTTTATCATAAGGGGCTGGGGGTGTTCACAGGCCTTCCCAACCCGGTCACAACGACCCGCTACCACTCACTGGTTGTTGAAAAAGAGAGCTTGCCAGACTGTTTTGAAATTACCGCCTGGACCCAGCACGAAGATGGCAGCATGGATGAGATCATGGGGATTCGCCACAAGACTCTACCCCTGGAAGGTGTCCAGTTCCATCCGGAATCCATCATGACCGAACGAGGCCACGACATGCTGGAAAATTTTCTGAAGCAATCCTGAAGCAATAAAGCCTTTGGTGACAGAAGCCAGGCCATAGACAACAGACATTCAGACGAACGATTGAGAACACCGACTGGAGCCAGATTACATGAATATTAAAGAGGGCATTTCCCGCGCTGTCAGCCATCTTGACCTGAGCCGTGACGAGATGATGAGCATCATGCGCGACATCATGACAGGCCAGTGCACCAATACCCAGATCGGCTCATTCCTGACCGCCATGCGCATGAAAAGCGAAAGCATTGAAGAAATTACCGGGGCTACCCAGGTACTCAGAGAAATGGTTACTGCGGTTGAAGTTAACGCTGACCACCTGGTGGATATTGTCGGCACCGGTGGAGATGGTGCACACCTGTTCAATGTATCAACAGCTTCCTCGTTTGTCGCCGCCGCCGCCGGTGCCTCTGTTGCCAAGCACGGCAACCGGGGAGTATCCAGTTCCAGCGGCAGTGCTGACCTGCTGGAAAGAGCAGGCATTCAGTTGGACATCAGTCCTGAACAGGTAGCACGCTGTATTGAACATGTGGGCGTAGGCTTCATGTTTGCTCCGGCTCACCACTGTGCCATGAAAAACGTTGTCGGTGTCCGCAGAGAGCTTGGCATAAGAACCTTCTTCAACATCCTGGGACCTATGTCCAACCCCGCCAGTGTAAAAAACCTTGTCATCGGTGTGTTTACCCGTGAACTCTGCCGCCCTATGGCCGAGGTTCTGCGCGAGCTGGGCAACAAGCACATCATGGTCGTACACTCTATGGATGGTCTGGACGAAATCAGTATCGCCAGCGAAACTTTTATAGCTGAGCTGAAAGATGGCGAAATTCATGAATACGTGATCAAGCCAGAGAACTTTGGCATTGAATCCCGGAGCCTGATCGGGTTGAGTGTAGAAGGTTCCGGGGACTCACTGGCGCTAATCAGGGATGCCCTGGGTAAACGGGAAGGCGAATACGCCAGCAAAGCGGCAGACATGATCGCGCTGAACGCTGGTGCGGCCATTTATGTTTCCGGTGTCGCCACCAGTCTGCAGGAAGGGATAGCCATGGCACAGGATGCTATTGCCAGCGGGCTGGGCCTGGAAAAAATGCGTGAGCTGGCCAGCTTCACACAAGTGATTGCGGAGGGGTAACAATGTCTATGCCAACCATCCTCAACACAATTGTTGAGAGAAAACGTGAAGAAGTCGCAGAGCGTCAGGCAACACTGTCCATGCAGGAGGTTATTACCAGAGCCCGTCACACTGAAGAGTCCCGTGGCTTTGCCAAAAGCCTGGAAGCCCGGACAGAAGCCCGGCAGGCAGCGATCATTGCCGAAATCAAAAAAGCGTCTCCCAGCAAGGGGGTGATTCGCGAAAATTTTGATCCGGCCAGCATTGCCCGGAGCTATGAAAAAGCGGGCGCCAGCTGCCTGTCCGTATTGACTGACAGGGACTTTTTCCAGGGTGCTGAAAGCTACCTTCAGGAAGCCCGCTCAGCCTGTGCCCTGCCTGTTTTGCGCAAAGACTTTATGATCGATCCATGGCAGATTTATGAATCCCGCATGATTGGTGCAGACTGCATCCTGCTGATCGCTGCCTGTCTCACAGACGGTGAACTTCAGGAGTTCAGCAGTACTGCCCTGGACCTGGGGATGGATGTTCTGGTAGAGGTCCATGGTGCCGATGAGCTGGAACGTGCTTTACCTCTGGAAGGTACATTGCTGGGCATCAATAACCGAAACCTGCATACTTTTGAAGTCACATTGGACAATACGTTCTCTCTGCTTACTGAGATTCCGGAAGGCAGAAAAGTGATTACAGAAAGCGGCATCCATACAACAGAAGACGTTGATAGTATGTTTTCGAAGGGTGTAAACAGCTTCCTGGTCGGTGAAGCATTTATGCGTCAGGAAGATCCGGGTGACGGGTTGAAAAAACTGTTTAGTCAATACCTTTAACGCCTTAGATTGAGGACCAGCAGCCAAGATCAAACTGTTTTCTACCCAGGCATCAGAGGCTGTCGCAATACTGCCTCCAGCCCCCAGGAGCCTGTCGGACTTAAGACTGTCCTACACGGCAACTGCTCCTGCGTTGCTCTAGCTCCTGCATCCATGCAGTCGTGCGGTTGCGATAAATTGGTCTAAAAATCCTTGTTTCTTCGTCAAATAGCTCGCTACTCCCCTCAGAAACAGAAATTTTTATCCTCAATTTCTTGCAATCCTCGCTACGGACGCTTAAGTCCGACAGGCTCCTGGCCCGGGTTTCGTCTGCTCAAGCAGAAGCTCTCAAAGCCCAACGGATAACTACTTGATGACCCCGCAGGCAATCCTTGAATCGGCGCCTTCTGGCGTGTTATTGCCAATGACAGCAGTGCCGGAGTGGATAACCAGCGAGCGCTCTTTCAGATCAGTCAGTTTCAAATTCTTGGCAACCACCGGAACTGTGGCGAAGCCCTTGTCGTCTACATCAAGCATGGGCAGATCATCAAGAGCACCTCCGGCTGCCAGGGCCGCCTGCATCACGTCATTTTTGGAGCCCGGTTCGCAGCTGGGGTTTTCATGAACACGGAAACCATGCTCTCCGGGCGGCAGGTCATAAAGATTGGGTGTCAACTGCACCCCTCCTCCGGAGGCTTCAGAAACAGTCACTGTTCCCAGTTCTGCTCCTACACCGGAAGGAGAAACCTGATTCACCATGACCGTATAGCTTTCATTGGAGGTACAGGCAGAAAGCATAGCTGCCACGACTACTACACCCGATAGCGCACTGACTTTATTGAACATGATTGCCAACTCCAGGAGAAATGGGATTGTAAAACAGCAATATAGCCATGCTTATTCGGGTTTACTTAATACAGTGCCTTAAAAAACAGGCTTTTTATGGTTTTATTCCAAAAAAACTCATTGACATTCCCGACCGTTATTATGTTGCTTCCGACTCACCAGCATCACGTTTCTTATCAGCCAGAGCCGTTATGGCTCCTGCTCACAGAGCGTACATTAACAGGATGGTTAGCCTGACATCCTGCTGCTGAGGTAAGATAGCGGCTTGATACCCATTGGATTTGGATAAAAGACGATGGGGATATTTTTCTGGCTGCTCTTATGAAGCCTCCACCCCAAGCTCCCGACCTTCAAAGCTTGTGGGTTTGAGACTGAGAGCCCTCTTCAAGAAAGGAAAGACGCTGTAATGAAAGCACAAGTCAAATGGGTGGATCAGGAACGTTTTCTGGGACTGACTGACAGTAATAACTCCGTTGTCATGGACGCAGATAGAGCGGTTAAATCCGCACCCAGCCCAATGGAACTGATCCTGATGGGCCTGGGTGGCTGCTCATCTGTTGATGTGATCGGTATTCTGAAAAAAGCTCGCCAGAAGGTCGTTGACTGCCACGTCGATATTCAGGCTGAACGTGCCGACTCTGTACCTGCTGTCTTCACCAAAATTCACCTCAACTTTGTCGTTAAAGGCACCGCAGTAAAAGAATCCCATGTTGAGCGTGCCATAGAGCTGTCTGCAGATAAGTATTGCTCGGTTGCCAAGATGCTGGGTAAGGGTGATGTAGAAATCACCCACAGCTTTGAGATTATTGAAGCCTGAGTCACAGGCATGGCTCGTCAGCCCGGAGGCCAGCTCATCTGACGACCACCAATCAGGTGGAGATGAATGTGGTAAACCGACTGACAGCCATGACTATTACAGTTCATCACCGTTCTGTAGCCGTCTTCGGCAAAACCTTCATCTTTAGCGATCTGACTGGCCACCAGCGCCATTTTCCCCAAAACTGCCTGATCTTCCGGAGTGGCATCGTTAAGTGTTGCGATATGCTTCCTGGGAATGACCTGAACATGAACGGGGCCCTGGGGATTGATATCCCTGAACGCAAGAACATCGTCGTCTTCGTAGACCTTGTCGACGGGGATCTCCCCTTCGACTATCTTGCAGAAAAGACAGCTCATTAATTGACCTCCGGGCCTTTGAGTCGAAAAACTGAATTAAGCCTATCATCAGATTCCTTAGCCCGAAAGGCTCCTGTTGCACTACTCAATCCTGTCTTCCCAAAGCAGCGTCGATCCTACGACAGCAGCTGGCATGACCAGCAAGTTGACAAAAGGAATCAGCATAACCAGAGTGACGGCTGTACCAAAACCCCAGACGTAATTTCGATCCTGCTTCAGACGTTCCAGCATATCATTAAACGACACCCCCCTGTTGTCCGCAGCATAGTCACAGTATTGGATCGACATCATCCAGCTGTTGAACAGAAACCAGAGCACAGGGGTGACGAGGTTCACCACGGGAATAAAGGATAAAATTAACAGAACCACAGCCTTGGGCAGGTAGTAGATGAGTTTTCTGACCTCCCGGCCTACGGCTCTGGGTAACAGGGTCAGCCAGTCTTTCAACTCGTATTCCGGCAGGTCTGACTTGCCATGAAGGTTCTGAACTTTTTCGGCAAGAAGCCCATTGAAGGGTGCCGCGATAAAGTTCCCAACGATGGTAAAAGTAAAAAAGACCACTCCCAGCATGGCCAGGAATAACAGAGGCCAGAGCAGGAATTCAAGGAAAGACAGCCAGTCAGGCAACCAGTTAAGCAGCTGCTCCATCAGCACGCTCATTTGCTGAAGACCGAAATAGATCAGGAATCCAAACACCAGAATATTAACGGTCAGGGGAATCAAGACAAACAGGCGGATGGCCGGATCGGGAAGATAGGATAGACCCTTGAGGAAATAACCGGGTCCACTTCCCGGTGCAGGCGATGGCATGGCAGAGTTCCTTTTATTGATGTTAAGTACCTAACCAGTTGGTTTCGCATATTCTGGACGGCGGCTTTTTCCATCCTTCTGCGTTCCAACTCTAGTTGCGTAGCTATGGCTACGCGCCCGTCGTTGCGCCTTGAAGGATGAAAAAATCCACCGTCCAGAATATGCGAAACCAACTGGCCAGGTACTTACACAACTGCTGACAATTGGCAGTGAAGTTAATGACGAACAAAGGCCAATCGCTGAAGAGATTCTGGTTCTCGTCAGCACAAGCCGTTATTATTCACACAGTTTAACGAATTATGAAGCCTTTACCGTCAGAGATTTTCTTTGTCTCTGACAGTCATTCCTGAACGAGGAGTAAAATGTGAGTGAAGCCAAGCACGTCCAGCTGCTGATTCTGGGTTCCGGTCCTGCAGGATATACAGCTGCGGTTTACGCTGCCAGGGCAAACCTGAAGCCGGTTATGATCACTGGTATGCAACAGGGCGGGCAGTTGACAACCACTACCGACGTGGACAACTGGCCAGGAGGCCCCGAAGGTCTTCAGGGACCCGGCCTGATGGAAGATATGCGCATCCATGCAGAACGCTTTGGTACCGAAATCATCTTTGATCATATCGAAGAAGTCGATCTGAGCAAGAAGCCATACACCCTGAAAGGTAGCGATACCTACACCTGTGATTCCCTGATTATCAGCACGGGTGCCAGCGCCCGCTACCTGGGCCTGGACAGTGAAGAAGCCTTCAAGGGCAGAGGGGTTTCTGCCTGTGCCACCTGTGATGGATTCTTCTACAAAAACAAGGACGTCGTGGTAGTGGGTGGCGGTAATACTGCTGTCGAGGAGGCCCTCTATCTTTCCAACATTGCAAAGAAAGTGACACTCATTCACCGTCGCAAGGGTTTCCGTGCAGAAAAAATTCTGCAGGACAAGATGATCGACCGGGTAGAAAACGGCAACATGGAGCTGGCCCTTGACGCCACATTGGATGAGGTACTGGGAGATAGCATGGGCGTGACAGGCGTTCGCATCAAGGATGTGAATACTGGCGAGACCCGCGAAATCAACGCTGAAGGCTGCTTCATTGCCATCGGCCATACACCGAATACCGGTATTTTTGAAGGCCAGCTGGAAATGAAAGACGGCTACATTAAAGTCAACAGTGGTTCAGAAGGCAACGCAACACTGACTTCCAAAGAAGGCGTATTCGCTGCGGGTGACGTTATGGATCACGTTTACCGTCAGGCTATTACCTCTGCCGGCACTGGCTGTATGGCTGCCCTGGATGCTGAAAAATACCTTGACTCTCTGTCCTGATCACAGTGCCCCGCCATTGAGGCTGTCGTAAAGCTCTGCCATACTCTCAGGCCGTTTGGGTCGCGGCCCGGGAGCGGAGGGTGGAGTCTTGCGTCGGCTTCTGTTGTCGGCTTGCAGGCTTAAGAGAGATCAGGAGGTTTTCTGGCTACTCACCGCCTCTTGAGCTTCAGTTGTTACCATGAAGTCTTCAGACAGGGTGCCTTTCTCATCCGGAGCTGTCGTCTTGGGTGCATAGTCCAGCGGCTGCTCCAGAGGCTTCGCACGTTCGTTATGACGCTTGGGAATCTGACCCGACAACAGAGCTGTGCTGCTGATCAGAGAATCACTGAGCTTGTTCTTGACTCTGTCATCGTTACACAGTGAATCGGCTCCGTTAGCCATATGCTCATAGACATCTTTATAGCTGTCCGTCAGCTTGTTGATCAGGTGAGCCGTTGTGTTGAAATGATCGGCTACGTTATCCTGATACTGCTTGAAATCAGCTTCCAGTTCGATCAGCTGAGCTTCCATTTTGCCTCGATCCGAACGGGGGCCTGCCAACAGATGATACAAAAGTGCGCCACCGGTCATACCCGCCAGAAATGCCAAACTGCCTAAAAACCAAAGTACATTCACATTTTCCACAGCATCGCCTCATTGGGTGGAACATTTCACGTCCTTTATTGCTGTCAAAGTTATAATCTTTTATGCGCAAAGTATAGAGCGGTTGTGTAACATCGGGATGCCAAAACATACCTTGTCCTGCTGAAGCCGGAAGGATACATTGTGCTCCGTTATTCCAGACTGCGGCAATGATGGCAGCTCGACTTATGCCTGCCGATACAGGAATGGGCCGGAACTGTTTCAACAACCCTGGAAATGACACCCGTAAACAACGGACCTGGTGAAATAACAACTGTATGACTAGCATGACCCCGGAATCTCGTTACCAGCAGGACTTAAAGAAAGACAGCTTCAGCTATGACCCGGCTCAGGAAGCAGCGGTTCAGCATCTTCAGCGTCTTTTTGATCAGCTGACCGCTGAAGCTCCCCGCAACTCCCTGCTCAGGCGCATCAACCCTTTTGTCGGCAAAGAATCCCATACTGTTCGTGGACTCTACTTCTGGGGAGGCGTTGGCCGGGGCAAAACCTATCTGATGGACACCTTTTATGACTGCCTCCCGTTCTCCGAGAAAAAACGCATGCACTTTCACCACTTCATGCGCTGGGTTCACGGTGAACTGAAAAAGCTGTCCGGAGAAAAAAACCCCCTGGATAAAGTGGCAGAAATACTGGCTGCCGAAACCCGGGTCATCTGCTTTGACGAGTTCTTTGTCTCAGACATCACCGACGCTATGCTTCTGGGTGGACTCTTTGAGCAACTTTTTCAAAGAGGCATTACACTGGTAGCCACTTCCAACGTGGTACCCGATCAACTCTATAAAGACGGCTTGCAAAGAGCCCGATTCCTGCCAGCCATTGACCAGATAAAAGAGCATACCCTGGTGATCAATGTTGATGGTGGCACCGACTATCGCCTGCGCCTGCTGGAAAAGGCAGACACTTACTTCAGCCCTCTGGGAGCGGAAGCTGATCTGCACTTGCAGAAAACATTCGATGACCTTGCACCAGACATAAGTCACTGCAGGGAAGCCGACGTCATTGAGATAGCGGGCCGAGCCATCAACAGCGAACGCACCTGCGAAGACATAGGCTGGTTTAGTTTCGGGGCACTCTGTGACGGTCCAAGAAGCCAGAACGACTACATAGAGCTGGCCTGCCTTTACCAAACCGTCATTCTCGAAAATGTACCCCAGATGGGCGAGAAGAAAGACGATCAGGCCAGACGTTTCATCAACATGGTGGACGAATTCTATGACCGCAACGTCAAGCTCATTCTGACCGCTGCAACGCCCTTGCCTGAACTCTATACCTCCGGCAGGCTGAACTTTGAATTCCAGCGCACCATCAGTCGTCTGCAAGAGATGCAATCCAGAGAATACCTGTCGCAACCGCACGACCCGATTTTGTCATAAAACAGAGTATTGGGCTCAAATGAGCATGCCCTCGAGCCATGCATTTTGAGCCTGAAACCAGTCCGGGCATAGCTGTCATGCATAACTGAATATCCTGTCTATACTCCCCTCCCGGAAAGACATCGAAAAGCCACTGAGGCAACAGATAGCAAGCTGCCATCTATGTTGTCTTCTGTCTGGTTTTGAATGCGATCAGGACAGCCATAACGTGAAGGAATGTATTAATTTAATACGCTAAGTACTCAGCCATACGGAATCGAATATTTCTGGCTTATTGGGCAGGTGCTCTGCAAGGCGCAACGACGGGAACATAGCAAGCTATGTGACCAGAGTTGCAACGCATCACGACTGCATGGATGCAGGAGCTAGAGCAACGCAGGAGCAGTTGCCGCGAGTGCCTGAACAATAAGTCAGAAAATATAATTTCGTATGGATGAGTACTTAAAAGTTTTCTTACAAATCCGGTGTGCTGCTCGGAATGGGTCTGTTTGCATTTGGCGCCTTGCTGTTTTACCCAGCCAGCCAGACTATGCAATATTCCCACTTTCTGGCAGCCCTGTTTGTACTGGCTGGCGGGCTTTCCATTCTGGAGACCAGTGCTAACCCTTACATTATTGCCATGGGGCCACAAGAGACCGCTACCCAGAGATTGAACTTCGCCCAGTCCTTCAACCCTTTAGGTTCAATTGTCGGGGTCCTGATCGGGAAATTCTATATCCTGAGCCAGCTCAACCCGGCTTCAGTCGCAGAGCGGGTAGCAATGCCGGTTGCCCAGCTTGAGGCCATCCAGTCCCGGGAATTAATGGCTGTTATGGAGCCATACATAGTGACGGCTGCCATCATTCTGGGAGGCTGTCTGTCTATAGCGCTCTGCAAAATGCCAAAAGCGGCAGATGCTTCCGAAGCATACAGCTATTCAAAATCCTTTAGCCGTCTCTTTAAAAAGAAAATATTTATCCGTGGAGTACTGGGGCAGTTTCTTTACATGGGGGCGCAAATTGGCTGCTGGTCATGGACAATTCGTTATGTCATGAATAATGTCGGAGGCACCGAGGCAGAAGCATCAACCTATTACCTCTATTCAATCCTGTTATTCAGTGGAAGTCGCTTCCTTTGTACCTCTCTGATGCGCTATATCGAACCTGCCAATTTACTGGGGGGGCTTGCCACTGTTGCGGCAGTTATGACTATCGTTGTAATGATGAGAGCTGGCTATGCTGGCATTTACGCTCTGGTGGTTATCTCCGGATGCATGTCACTGATGTTTCCTACCATTTACGGCCTCTCTGTAGCTGGGCTGGGTAAGGACACTCAGCTAGGAGCCTGACCGAGAATAGGCTTATCTGTTATGATAAGCCTTAAACCAACTCTGATTATGCCAAATGTCACCACCACCAAAGTTTAAGGACAGTCCTGTTGAGTTTGATCAGCATCTGCTGTTCCCAACCAACGTTTTCGATTTGCTTCCCAAAGATCATGATTGTTTTATTTATGAAAGCATTTTTCAGAACATTAATACGTCTGAAGTCGAAAAAAAATATCACCACCTTGGTCAGCACGCATACCCTCCAAAGCTCATTGTCGCTATTCTGATCTACGCATACAGCCATGGTGTTTTCAGTTCCCGTGAGATTGAGCGACGGTGTCGACAAGACTTGGCGTTCATGTATATCTCACAAATGAACTGCCCGAATTTCAGGGTTCTTGGTGACTTTCGTAAGGATAATCTGTCGTTTTTCCATGACTGCTTCAAACAGTCAGTCAAACTGGCCATTGAACTCAAAATGGCATCACTGGGTCATATCAGCCTGGACGGCTCCAAGTTCAAAGCCAACAGCTCAAAACACAAGGCCATGAGCTACGGGAGGCTCAAAGCGAAAGAGGCAGAACTCAGTGCCGAAGTGGATGAGCTGATCAAAAAAGCCAGTCAGTGTGATCAGGAAGAAGATGACGCCTACAAAGCAACCAATGGTTACAGCATTCCTGAAGACCTCCAGTTTAAAGAAGAGCGCCTGAAAAAAATCAAAGAGGCCAAGAAAGCACTTGAAGAACGTGAAAAAGCTTTAAATCCAGACAAACCAATAGACGACAAAAAGCAGATCAGTTTTGCAGATCACGATGCCCGCGTGATGAGCAAGAAGGGGTATTGTGAGTACAGCTACAATGCTCAAATTACAGTTGATTCCGATAACCAGATCATTGTTGGCCAGCATGTCAGCCAACACGCCAACGATGTACAGGAAGTGGAGCCGGCGCTGAGGGCATTATCAGGAGCCACTGATGGCGCGGCTGTAGATAAGTGGAGTATGGATAATGGTTACTTTTCAGGGTCAAACTTACATACAGTCGAGCGACATGAGATTGATGCCTATATCGCAACCGACAAGGCGGAGAAGCCTGCCGCTGACGACCTTGAAAGCTCTGACAGGAAGTTTGTCAAAGCGGATTTTGCGTATGATTCCGAAGCTGATGTATTTATCTGTCCGGCAGGGGAAAAGCTGGTAACGAACCCGGCCAGCAAAAGCAAAAGAAAAAGCTACCGGGCAAACAAGACGGTATGCAGGGAATGCCCTTATCGTCGGAATTGCAGTGATTCAAAGAAAGAGGCTGGCAGGGTTATCCGTACCGATAAGTTTGAAAAAGCACGTCAGGCTATGAATAAGAAAATGGAGACAGCCGGTGCGAAAGCCATATATGAGCGTCGTAAAGTTATTGCGGAGCCACCATTTGGACAGATAAAAGAATCTGGTTTCCGAGGGTTCAGTCTCCGCGGCAAAGAAAAAGTTTCAGCGGAATTTTCACTGGTATGCACTGCGCATAATATCAAAAAATTTGTAAAAGCGGCTTCCACGAGGTCAATCCGTCTTGAAGATTTGAAAGAGGCTAAAAAGGCAGCATAGAGGCTGTGAGAAGGCATAAATATGCAAAAATGAGCAAAATCCCACTAATAATTGGATATTTTTTGCTCATTTTAAGATTTGGGAAAACTTCTGTTGGTCTGGTTGCGCTATTCTCGGTCAGGCTCCTAGGAGCCTGACCGAGAATAGACTGCCCTACTGCGGCGGCAGCAAATTGGTCTGAAAATCCGCTTTTGTTCGTCAAATAGCTCGCTATTCTCCTTACAAAACCGAATTTTCATCCTCAATTTTCTGCCGTCCTCGCTACGGGCGCTATTCTCGGTCAGGCTCCTAGGTGGCAGCTGCCTGATTATGGCCATTCTTGGTGGCGCGGTGCTCACCGCGATAATGGGGCGGATTTCAGATATGGCGGGGATTGGCTGGGCCTTTATTATTCCGCTGATCGGATTTACTTACCTCACATGGTTTGGTCTCAAAGGGAGCAAAGCCTGATTTCATGGTGAAAAGTTTCTGGCAGGTTGCAATGGCTGCACCTGCCAGTTTGCTGAAGCTTAGCTCAGAGTGACTCTTCGATCCCATATGGTTTTTGCAAAAGGTTCATAAATCAGACAGCGAATATACCTCACAGAACTCCGTACTTGCTTTACCCGTTTGAGCGGATAAAAGCAGTAGCCTTCATTACGCTCTCTTTTCAAAACAACCCGGGTCGTGGATGGAATGTGCCAGTACATGAATCGTTGTCTGACAATATTCATGGAAGAATCTCCTGAGAGAGAGAAGGCGTCCCTTCCAATGCAACAGGCATTCCGTGTTCTGCGTTTGAAAGAAACATTAGTCTTCTTCTCCCTATTGGGAAAGTTCCTGACAAAATGCTCCCGAATTATTTACTTTTCCGGTGCTCTCGAATCTTCGAGTAGAGCTTACAAGGCAGTCAAAAGGTATCTCATAATATTTCCAAGTTTCTTATCCTGACTTTATACAAAACGGCGCCGGACACCTGAAGTCTGTCGCCGGGGTTTGACCCGCTGCCAACTTATGAAGAAGCGGTTCCAGGTCTTCTCGAAGACTGCGGTATTTTTTTAATAACCTGCTCAGTGAGCGTTCGAATTCTGGTGTGTATTGAAGCTTTATCAATGCTCAAGACCCTGCCACAGGTCCTCTATGGGCTTGAGGTCGTTTTCAGTAATTTCTTTCCAGCCTTTTTCAAACGAATTTTCTGCACTATCGAAGGCAACACTCTCACGGAAACTATGAACAATAGTCAACAGTGCCGGTAGGAATTCAGGAGGTACTTGCTTTATCTCACTCAGCAACCTCCTTTGCACATCAGTTTCATTTTTACTTTCTTTCATGTTTGATCAACTCAGTAATAAGAACGACATACATTACATAAATGGAAGAATCTCCTGAGAGAGATGGCGTCCCTTCCAGGACTACAGGCAATCCATGCTCTGCACTTGAGAGAAACATCAGCCCTCTCCCTCTTAAGGAAGTTCCCTACAAAAATACACCAGAATTACTTACTTTTCCGGTGCTCTCGAATCTGGTCGTAAGCCGCCTGGATTTCCTGGGTTTTCTGCTTGGCGACTTCCATCATCTCTTCGGGCAGACCTTTGGCCACCAGTTTATCAGGATGGTGCTGACTCATCAGCTTACGGTAGGCTCTTTTCACTTCACTGTCTGTTGCAGAAGACTCAACCCCCAGCACTTCATAGGCTTTGGAGAGACTTTTCCCACTGTCTGGACGTGCCCAGCCGCCACCCTGATGCCCCCCGGCATGATAATAAGCTCTCTGAGCCTGAAACCTTTTGTGAAGCAACTCAAAACTGATCTTGCTGACACCCAGTTGATCACATACCTGTTTGAAAACAACCCGCTCAGCCTGAGTCAGGCTGCCATCAGCGTATGCAGCCTGCAGCTGAATTTCAAGAAACAGAGGAAGCAGGGTACTTGAACCTGCGACTCTGCGAAACTCAGCCAGGGCGGCACTGATATCTGCCGAAGGCTGCTTACCCTGGTTAAAAAGATTGATTGCAGCCTCACGCTGATCCGGTGAGAGACGCATCTGATTCATAATGGCCGATGCCATTTCAATCTCATGCTCACTGACTCGCCCGTCAGCCTTGGCCAACTTGCCCATCACCAGAAAAGTGGCCTGAAAAAACGCACTCTGGGCACGCTGACGATTAAAATGCCCCCCGGGACCGCCACCCTGGCGTTGATTGGGATTAATATAATTACGGTTCAACCAGGCGCCCACCAAGCCACCCAAAAACGCCCCGAAAGGTCCTCCAAACACAAAACCGATGAATACACCGATCAGAATTGCCGTCATGTTGCCCTGCTCTGATTTAAATGTCCTTCCAGACTCTGCAAGCGTTCCACTGTGCCGACATCAGTCCAGAGTCCGTGATAATGTTCTCCCGCCACTTTGCCCGAGGCCATTGCATCAATCAACAGGGGTGCGAGTTTAAAGACGCCGGATTTACAATGTGCAAAGAGTTCGGGTGACAATACACTCAGCCCACTGAAAGTCAGCTTGTTCTTACCATCCTTATGAACCCGTCCAAGACTGTCCAGGGCAAAATCACCGACTTTCTTGAAGTCAGGATTATCCACCAACACCAGGTGAGCTAACCCCTTGGGTGTATCTGGTAAAGACTGGAAATCAAAGTCTGTATAAACATCGCCGTTGACCAGCAGGAAAGGATCATCCCCCAGCAACGGTAAAGCCTTGAACACGCCACCACCTGTTTCCAGAGGCTCAGACTCCGCTGAATATTCAATATTCAAGCCCCAGTGGCTGCCTTTGCCCAAAGCCGCAACCAGTTTTTCACCGAGCCAGGCATGATTGATTACTATGTCTGTGAAGCCAGTCTCCGAGAGCTTTTCCAGATGATGTACTATCAGCGGTTTACCACCCACTTCTACCAGTGGCTTGGGTTTTTCCAAAGTCAGTGGCCTGAGTCTTTTTCCCAGGCCGGCAGCCAGAATCATTGCTTTCACTGTTCAGTCTCTTTCCGTGTAGCTGTAATACAATCGTTAAGAATGGGTGCCACAGATTGCCTGAGCCATTTGGCATGAAAATCCAGCTCCTGATAACGTTCACAAACATCCATGACATAAGCGAAGGTTGCTGGTATCTCTGGCAGGTACTGAGGCTTGTTATCCCGGAACCAGAGTCGGGAGAATATTCCGAGACACTTGAGGTGTCGCTGCAATCCAATCCAGTCAAACCATTTAAGGCTGGTTTCAAAATTCACATCTTTCAACTGAGGGTGAGACTTGATAAACATCTTTAACCAACTCTCCACCTTGTCTCTGGGCCAGCTGATATAACAATCTTTCAGCAAAGAAACAGCGTCATACAACACGGGACCATGAAGGGCACCCTGAAAATCAATGACCCCCAGGTTCCCTTGCGAGAGCACCATCAGGTTTCTGGAATGAAAGTCACGGTGAACGACCCCTTTGGGTTGTTGCAAAGCTGTCTCGGTAAGCAGTTCAAACAGCTGGTTGAGTTGCCTGCCGGTAGTGCCTTCAATATCCAACCCCAGCAATTCTTTCAGAAACCATTGGGGATAGATTTCCAGCTCTGTCATCAACAGTTCACGGCTATAAGGGGGGAGTGTGTCAGGCTTACACGTCTGGATTTGCAAAATAATATCCAGCGCTTTTCCATAAAACTCGTCAGCACTGCTATCATTGAGGGCCTGAAGCAACAGGGTGTCGCCAAAGTCATCCACCAGCATAAAGCCTGACTGATAATCAACCGAGTGTACATCTGGCACAGAGACTCCCTGAGCCTTGAGCAAACCCGCAACGGCAACAAAAGCACGGGAGTCTTCAGTCTCTGGTGGAGCGTCTACTGCCAGCAATGAGCCTTCAGGGAGTTGCAATCGATAATAATTTCTGAAGCCGGCATCACCACCCACAGGAATCATTTGGGCAGCCCGGTCGAGTGTAGCCTGGACCGGCGTTAAAGCCTTGTACGCCCAATGCTTTAATTGCTGCAGACGATCGTTTGGAGAGGGTGTCACTTGCTTTACATGTCCTGTGTTGATTGAGAGGCCACCTACAGATTCAGAGGCTCCATTGCTTATGCCTCTTTTACTCTTGAATGTCTATGCAATATTCGGACTGAACAACTGAAGGTTTAACATCAAGGTGTTGAAATGTATTGCACTGAAAGACAGAGTAACACAGACTAGTAATAGTGATATAACTGACCCTACTGATTGTTTACTGCATGAGCAATCGGGCTCAGTCATAAATTGTCAACAAGCCATGGAATGCAAAGTCTTCGGGCAAAATCACTGTCCGCCTGAAACACTCAGCCGGACAATAGCTCATGGTAAAAAGCAGATGTTCGCTCTACGATTTCCAGAGGTCTGCCAGCAATTGACAGAGACTGACCTGAACTTTCATGTTTTCAGAACAGCTGGCGATCATGATAACCACACACAAGACCCGAAACACTGCTTTACAGATGCCCTTATTAATAGGAAATGCTGCTTCCGGCAGCAGGTTGAGTAACAAGGTTCTCTGTACGCATGACAGAGCAGATTTAAACCGCCATCAACCATGGCACGCCGTTTTGTCTCGCTCCGACATAAACCGGAGTTGTGCAAAAAACCTTCAAACCATGGTAACAAGAACGGCACGGGAAAGTTGAGCTCATGGAGAAATACCCTCTACCTTTCAAACCGGCAACATTAACTCTGGCGATTGCTTCCGTGCTGCTTGCCAGCCAACCGACTGTCAGGGTTTATGCCGAATCCACACTATCAGCAGATGATCATTGGAGCTGTAAAGCCAGCCCGGATGGGTCCGGCTGGCACTGTTCTGCCGAGCCGATGGAGCCTGGTGTTATGAATCGGGCGTCTCGCCCCATTGCGCCGGCTGTGACCCAATCCGCTCGAAAGAAAGCCAGCAGTGAAACAGCGACTGTCGTAACCGG
This sequence comes from Endozoicomonas sp. ALC020, assembly GCF_049275935.1. Classification (NCBI taxonomy): domain Bacteria; kingdom Pseudomonadati; phylum Pseudomonadota; class Gammaproteobacteria; order Oceanospirillales; family Endozoicomonadaceae; genus Endozoicomonas; species Endozoicomonas sp. ALC020. Next base: position 4,210,237 of record NZ_CP184830.1, on the reverse strand, counting down.
CAACAGCCACGCCAACCTCAGGGAAACGCTAGACTGGGTGCCTAAATCCCGGCTCAGCGAGAATGAACGAAAAGCATTGGATCAGGCAACGCCCTGGTGCACAGGTGACTATTCAGAGCCTGCCCGTCCTGGTAAAAACTTCGCGGGCAACTCTGATACAGCACCCATCATTGCCGAATCAGATGAATCCTCTTTTGGTCAAAATGACATAGGAACTCTTACCGGCAACGTCTCTATCAGACAGGGCAATCGTCAGATCCAGAGTGATACGGCCAGAATGAATCGCGCTACCAACTATGCCGAGTTCGAAGGCAACGTGGTCTACCGTGAACCTGGCACCCTGCTGGTAGGTGATTACGCTGATATGCTGCTCGATAGTGGCCGGGCTACCATCAAGAATGCCAGTTACGCCATGCATGGAGCCCATGCCAGAGGGAACTCCGAACAAATCATTCGCAACGAAGACTCTACACTGGTGCTCGAAGATGCCTCTTACACCACCTGCCGCCCCGGTGATGAAAGCTGGCTGCTAACTGGCAGTAATGTCACTCTTGACCCCAATACCGGTTTTGGTTCAGCGCGAAATGCTGTTATTCGGGTCGAAGGGCTACCCATTTTCTATGCCCCCTACATGTACTTCCCCATTGATGATCGTCGTCAATCCGGCTTTCTGTACCCGACAATAGGCTCAGACAGTGAAAACGGCATCGACTTTACCCTGCCCTATTACTGGAATATTGCCCCGAATTACGATGCCACCATCACGCCTCGCATTTTGTCCAGGCGCGGTCTGCTGCTGGAAAACCAATTCCGCTATATGAATGCAAGCGGAGAAGGTGAAGCAGGTATTGCCGGGCTAACCAGTAAGGACAAGCTGGAAAAAGAAAACCCCTATTACGATCAGGAACGCTGGCTGGCCAATGTGCGTTATAAACAGCGTTTTTCTGAGCGTTGGACGGCAGAGCTCGACTATGCCGACGCCAGTGACAAAAATTATATTGAAGACTTTGGTACCAATCTAAACCTGTCCAGTTCTGGTCCGTTGAATCAGAAGATAGGCACCCAATACCTGGGCGGCAGTACTTACAATAACTGGACCTTCAGTCTCAATGCTCACCAGTTCAAGAACATGAGTCAGACGGCTGATGACCCCTATAACAAACTTCCACAGCTGGTCTTCAGTGGTAACTGGCAAGCAGGAGAAACATTGCAGGTCAATTACCTGGCGGATTACACCCAGTTCAGTCGGGATAAAGACTGGCGCTTCGTCAGAGAGATTCAGCATCCGGACTTTGGTGATCCGGATATCAGAGAAAGTGTTTACGACGAAGGCTACGGTATCAAAAAAGCCGAAGGGGGTCGGGCCTTCGGTCAGGCAGGTGTCAGCTACCCAATGAAGACCATTTGGGGCTTCCTGACACCTGAAGTAAAGGTTCGAAGTGTTAACTACAGCCTCAGCAATCTGGTGGCAAGTGAAGTGATCAACGACCTTCAGGGAGCCTATGGTCAATCTGTCATCGACCCGAATGATTTTACCAAATCTCCGAATACCACAGCGGCTTCCTTCAGCCTGGATAGTGGCCTCTACTTTGAGCGTTTTACCAACCTGTTCGGTACTGACTTCACAAACACTCTGGAGCCCAGGGCCAAGTACCTTTATGTGCCTTATGTCGAGAATCAGGAATACAACCCGATTTTCGACACCGCCGCCATGGGCTTCACCTACGGTTCTCTTTGGCTCGATAACCGCTTCAGTGGCTATGATCGTATTGGCGATGCCAACCAGCTCTCTCTGGGCGTTACCACCCGCCTGATTGAAGACGATGGTTTTGAACGGATGCGTTTTGGTATTGGCCAGATTGTCTATTTCCAGGATCGCAAAGTCTACATAGCCAACAATTTAGGCTACGAGAAAGTTCCGGCTGAGGACATTGATGAAAACTTTGTCGCCATGGATGAAAGACTCAAAAGTGAACTGACCGATCCAACCTCTCCCCTGGCATCGGAATTCATCTACAATTTCAATCGCACAATGAGTGTGAGACAGGATTTCTCCTGGAATACCAACGAAAATCGTCTGGACAACTATGGTCTCTACTATCGTTGGCAGCCTGAACAGCGCAAGACTCTGAACCTCGGTTTCCGTTTCAGGGATCAGGTTGATCGCTATGTTCAAGACAAAGATGGACAAAATATTCAGATCGGCACCGACCAGAATGGCAATCCAATCTTTGAAACTGCTGATAACAACGTGAAGCAGACCGACCTGTCCTTTGCCTGGCCGATCCCCGCAACCACTAGTTGGGTTGGTCTGGGTCGCTGGCAATATGATTTAACCAACAAAAGGAACCTGGAGAGCCTTGCGGGCGTCGAATACAACAGTTGCTGTTATCAGGTTCGATTTTTCTGGCGTTCATGGATCGAAACAGACGATAATATCGACCACCCTGATCCGAAGAGCGGTGTTTTCTTCCAGTTCATCTTGCGTGGACTGGGTAATATCACTGGCAGCTCCGGAACGGAATACTTGCAAGGTATCCAAGGTTACGAGATTCACGAGAAGTAATGATGACGGGATTGAAGAGTCTATTCTTTGTCGCCTGCTGCACCCTTGCAGTAGTCGGCGGTACGGCTAACGCCAAGTCGCTACCATTGGATCGCATTGTTGCCGTCGTCGACAAAGACGTGGTGATGGAAAGCGAGCTAAACAACCGTATCGAAGCTGTTCAGCGTCAGTTGAACAGTCGGGATATTCCCATGCCTCCTGACAACATCCTCAAGAAGCAGGTGCTCGACCAGCTGATTCTTGAAAACCTGCAACTGCAGATGGGTCAGCGCGGCGGAATCCGAATTGATGACTGGGCTTTGAATGACGCCATCAGTAAAATCGCCAAGCGAAACGGTATGTCTGTTGAAGCCTTCAAGAAAAATCTTGAATCAGGCGGCCTGTCTTACGCCGCTGCCCGGGAAGAAATTCGTCGCGAGATGATCATCAACCGGGTGCGTCAACGCCAGATTGCCGAGCGCATCCAGATCAGCGAGCAGGAAGTGGACAACTTCCTCAAGTCGCCGGAAGGACAGGCCAGCATGCAAGTTGAATATCGTCTGGGCCATATTCTCATTGCCACACCAGACAATCCGACACCTGATCAGGTTCGGGAAGCTGAAAAGAAAGCCAACAATATTGCTATTCAGCTTGACAGGGGTGCCAACTTTTCCGAAATGGCGCTCAGCTACTCCGGCGGCCAGAACGCCTTAAATGGTGGCGATCTGGGCTGGCGCTCTGCTGATCAGCTGCCAACTCTTTTTGCTGAACAGGCGTTGAAGATGACAGACGGAGAAGTATCTGCACCGATTCGCAGCCCTGGTGGCTTTCATATCTTCAAACTGATCGACACTCGTGGTAACGAGAAGCATATGGAACATCAGATACACGTTCGTCATATTCTGATCAAGCCCAACGAAATTCGCAGCGATCTTGAAGCGCAGATGCTCGCCAAGAGCCTCTATGACCGAATTGAGAAAGGTGAAGATTTTTCTGAGCTGGCCAAGGCTTATTCTGACGACACTGGCTCAGCTCTCAATGGCGGAGACCTGAACTGGGTTTCTCCCAAGACTCTGGTTCCGGAATTCCAGAAAGCCATGAAAGAAACGCCTGAAAAAGTAGTCAGCGACCCCTTCAAGAGTTCATACGGCTGGCACGTTCTGCAGGTATTGGGTAAACGTAATTCAGACATCAGCGACAAGGTCCGCAGAAACAAAGTGCGTGAAATTCTGGGCAACCGCAAGTTTGAAGAAGAGCTTCAGGTGTGGCTACGTGAAATCAGAGATCAGAGTTACATAGACATACGACTCTGAGACATCCCGAGAAGAATAACGCCCCGGTTTTCCGGGGCGTTGTTTTTTTTGTAGACTCTCTTTTGTGGCACACACTCTATTTTTCATGGCTCATGGCTGACTTATGACACGCAACACACTGCCCAGACTGATCATTACCTCCGGCGAGCCTGCAGGCATCGGACCCGACCTCTGCCTGCAACTGGCTTACCAGAATTTGCCGGTGCAAACAGTGGTCGCTGCCGATCCTGAGCTTCTGGCGCAGCGTGCAGACACTCTGGGAATGGATATAACCTTTGAATTATTCAACCCTGATGAAAAAGAACCTGCCAGAGAAGGAACTCTTCTGGTTGCCCCTGTCTCCCTGACCAAACCCTGCTCAGCCGGACAGCTTAATGAAGCCAACAGCCCCTACGTTCTGGAAATGCTGAGCTATGCCATTGAAGGCTGTCAAAATGGTTTGTTCGATGCCATGGTCACCGCTCCTGTCAGCAAGGAAGTGATCAATAACGCAGGTGTTCCTTTCAGTGGCCATACCGAATTTCTAGCCGAAAAAACCAACACTCAAAAAGTCGTTATGATGCTGGCAACCGAAGGCCTCAGGGTCGCTCTGGCCACCACCCACCTGCCACTTAAGGATGTCTCGTCTGCTATCACACAATCTTCTCTGGAAGAAGTCATCAGAATTCTTCACAGGGATATGGTGACAAAATTTACCATCGAGAACCCCAGAATTCTGGTCTGCGGTCTTAACCCTCACGCTGGAGAAGGGGGTCACCTTGGCATGGAAGAAATAGAAACCATTATTCCGGTACTGAATCAGTTAAACCATGAAGGTATGAATCTGGTAGGTCCTCTGCCAGCCGACACGCTCTTTAACCCGAAATATCTTGAAAATGCTGACGCTGTTCTGGCGATGTACCATGATCAGGGTTTGCCGGTTCTGAAATACAAAGGCTTTGGTAATGCCGTCAATATTACCCTGGGGCTTCCCGTTATTCGTACCTCTGTCGATCACGGCACGGCTCTGGATCTGGCCGGGACTGGAAAAGCCGATTCGGGCAGCCTGTTTACCGCTATCCGCTATGCTCTCGATATGGTTCAGTAGCCAAATGGCTTATCTGCCGCTATTATAGCGCCCCCTCTGTTGCTGGTTTAGTTTGTCAAAAGCATGGCTGAAATTCCCTACCACAAGGCCCGTAAACGATTTGGTCAGAACTTTCTGCACGATCACGGTGTCATTCAACGGATTATCCGTTCCATACACCCAAAGGCGGGCGACCGAATTGTGGAAATTGGCCCAGGTCAGGGTGCACTGACCGAATTTCTGCTGGACGCTGCCGGGCAACTGGACGTGGTTGAACTGGACAGAGATCTGATCCCGACTCTGAAGCTCAGGTTTGGCCTGAATCCTGAGTTCAGAATTCACGAAGGAGACGCCCTAAAGTTTGATTTCTCCTCTCTTATTAAAGAGGGTCAAACACTTAGACTGGTGGGCAACCTGCCCTACAACATATCCACCCCCCTGATTTTCCACCTGCTTGAGTTCCAGGGGCTGATCAGCGATATGTACTTTATGTTGCAAAAAGAGGTTGTGGAAAGACTGGCAGCGCAGCCCGGTGAAAAGCACTATGGGCGTTTGGGCATCATGGCCCAGTACTACTGCAAGGTAGACAATCTGTTCGTTGTGGGCCCGGGCTGTTTCAAACCAGCCCCCAAAGTTGACTCAGCCATTGTACGACTTGAGCCTTATAATGAGTTACCTTGCCCGGCGGATGACGTAAACCTTTTGGAAAGGGTTGTTCGGGAAGCTTTCCAGCAACGCCGTAAAACCATGCGAAACACTCTGAAAAAGCTGATCTCTGCCGACGCACTCACTGAACTGGGTGTTGACCCAGCGAGTCGCCCTGAAACGGTGACGCTGCCCGAGTTTGTTGCCATCGCCAACTATCTGCATACATCTGCCATGAACGACTGAAACAATTGTTCATCACCCTCGGGGATGAACAATTTTTCACCGTGAAAAGCTGCTATTAAATGCTAAACAGCAAGACAGCTTGCATGCCCGCTGCTCACTGAGTTACTACTATTAGCAGGGAAATGCATATTAGCAGGGAAATACAGTTTTCAGTAGTGTGGAGAAGAACCTCCATCCGGCCAACGAAGAAAAGGATATTTTTTCGAGTCGGTCAGAAGCTTATCCTGAAACAGACACCTGATCAGGAAAAGCCTTTGGGCATTTCCACCAGGCAATCCTCAATTTGATGTTAAAAATCAGCAACCTTTATAAGTCATGTATTGCTGCTCCACATTGAAAGGTTCAGGAGATTATAGTTAATGACCGTTTACGCCGTAGGTGATATCCAGGGATGTTACGAACCTCTCAGACGCCTGCTTGACAAAGTCCGTTTCAAGCCTGGCCGCGATCAATTGTGGGTGGCGGGAGATATGGTAAACCGTGGCCCCGACTCACTGGCCACGCTTCGCTACCTGAAAAGTCTCGGTAGCCATTGTACTGCTGTTCTGGGGAACCATGACCTGCACCTACTAGCTGTTGCTGCACGCGTTCGCCGATCTAAAAGGAAAGACACATTAGCCCCTCTACTCAGCGCCCCTGACCGGGACTCACTGCTTGATTGGTTAAGGTACCGCCCACTGATTCATCATGATAAAAAACGCAAAGTCACCATGGTGCATGCCGGAATTCCTCCGATCTGGACTCTGAAGCAGGCCTGCCTTTATGCAGGCAAGCTGGAAAAAGCGCTTCAGGGAGAAAACTATCAGGAGTTTCTTCAGTTTTTATTCAAATCAGACTCCATCAGCTCTATGGAAGAGGCCTATACCCGTCGAGCTCGTCTCAAACTGACCGCAGCCTACCTGACACGGATGCGTTTTTGTGACCAATACGGTCGGCTTGACCTCGATAACAAGACAGCATCTGCCTCAGAGACATTCGCCCCCTGGTACAGCTTTCCTGACAGCCCGGTCTACAAGGAACGTATTATTTTTGGTCACTGGGCCGCCCTGGAAGGCAACAGTCAGCGAAAAAAAATCCATGCTCTCGATACCGGTTGCGTCTGGGGACGCTGCCTCACTGCCCTGAACCTGGACGACTACACTACCACCTCAGTAGACTGCTGCTATGAGGATGAATGAAATGGCTAAGAGAAGTTTGTTGAACACTTTGGGCCCTTAAGTACTCAACCATACGAAGTCATATTTTCTGACTTTTTGTTCAGGCACTCGCGGCAACTGCTCCTGCGTTGCTCTAGCTCCTGCATCCATGCAGTCGTGATGCGTTGCAACTCTGGTCACATAGCTTGCTATGTTCCCGTCGTTGCGCCTTGCAGAGCACCTGCCCAATAAGCCAAAAATATTCGATTCCGTATGACTGAGTACTTAGCGCCTTCTTTTGAAATTCTGACTTTGCTCGGAACTCCCGGTATTGTGTTCTCTTTTTTGGTGCTTCAAAAGAGCCTCATGATTCATACAGACTACCCCGCATCCACAGGTTACTGGATCGTAGTCGTCTGCCCCCCAGGCATCACCTGTAAAGATTGCCTCTGGATGCAGCGTGCAGCTGTTTGTTGGGTCATCCATCGTAAACGTAAATTTAAATGTATGGGGTTGCTCAAAGGGTTGTGTTTCTGCCATCTCATTATCATAACAAGTATGGGTCGTCGAATTCTCCAGCGGACCCAGCGACCAATCAGCTGACTCGCTAATATCGATTATTTGAGGGAGTTTACAGACACCTGCGCAGGAATCGACAAAACAATTTAAACCCAAAGTATGCTGGGGTTGTCCAGAGCCTTCGTTACCGCCGCCAGAGCCTGAAGACCAAAAGCTGGAAAAAGCTTGGGGGGTTGCGGTTCCTGAGGCTTGCTGACCGGATGATGATGCTTCTGCTGATGGCGCTTTTTGTTGTTGACTGTGACCAGGAAGCATCATAGTGGTGACCGCAAACGGGTCACCCTGAGTTGCCTCCAGTTGACCCAACGGTTTATAGAACGGTGAATCGGCGTTCCAATAGCTTTTCAAAAGCGCGCCTACAGCAGCAAGTGCTTCTGCAGTCAGACGTGAGTATGGTTTAGAGTCAGGGGTGCCATTGGTGGTCAGAACCAGTTCGTAAGCAACCAGCAGATTAGCAGCGTAAATCAGTTGCCAAGAAATCGACTCAATAAAAGACGTTTTCACTCCGTAACCGCCAAGACTGAATGCTTCGTTATCAGGTGGCAAATTCGATCCTGAATCGGCGTCGACACCGTATGACGGCTTGTCAGACAATCCATGCTCGCCAGACATTATGGAAAAGCTCTCGCCCGGGTAAACGCCACTCTGTTCAAACTCGACAACAAAACTTCCTTTCAATGATCTGGCCTGACAAATCACAGACAGAGAGAGCATCAGCAACAGCAGTCCCAAAGAGAGTGGTTTTTTCAAAATTTTTTCCTTACATCTGTTTTGTGTTTTATGTCTTCTGTCTTGTGTTTTTGATTTATTAGATTGGAAAAGTAGACAAAGAAAGTGATAGTTCAAGAAAGCAAGCGTATTTTTCTGTCAAAAACCAAAGGTTTCACTGGTAAAAAAACCGCTGCGGCAAACCCGCTACAGCAGAATAGTCACCGGCTTTTTACAACCGTTCTGAAGACTTCTGTCATCTTTTTGTGATTTTGTTTTCTACTTCCTATAAAGTTTCCCTAAGGTCTCGTACAATACTCGCCGACAAAGCCATTAGCGCTATAATGAACCCCCTATAGCGAACTCCGTTAACAGCGGTTCAGCGCCATTGCATCGCGGTGGCTCAACAAGAATGATAAAAGAAGCTACGGAACTGGCTAGATATGGCACGAAAACCAACAAAAACAGCCACATTCGTCTGGGAAGGTAAGGACAAGAGTGGACGGAAGGTCAAGGGAGAAATCCAGAGTGGTAGTATTGCCCTGGTCAAGGCCGAACTCCGTAAGCAGGGAATCAGCACCACAAAAGTCAGAAAAAAAGGTATGTCACTGGGCACAAAGGGCGGCAAGATCAAGCCCATGGACATTGCCCTGTTTACCCGCCAGCTCGCTACCATGATGAAAGCAGGTGTACCCCTGCTTCAGGCTTTTGATATTACCTCTGACGGCATCGAAAAGCCTGCCATGAAAGATCTCATTGGCAAAATCAAGAATGATGTTGCCGGTGGTTCCACCTTGGCCGACGCTCTGAGAAACCATCCCATTCATTTTGATGACCTCTATTGCAACCTGGTCGCTTCCGGTGAGCAGTCAGGCTCTCTGGAGTCACTGCTGGACAGAATCGCCACCTACAAAGAGAAGACCGAGGCCCTCAAGGCAAAAATCAAAAAAGCAATGAAATACCCCATCGCAGTCGTGGGTGTTGCGATGATCGTAACCGGTATTCTGCTGGTCTATGTAGTGCCTCAGTTTGAGGAAGTATTCCAGGGGTTTGGAGCCGAGTTGCCTGCCTTTACCCAGCTGGTTATCGGTATCTCTGAAGTGGTTCAGAGTTCATGGCATCTGGCGATAGCCGTTCTTGTCGCCTTCGGATTCCTGTTCAAAAAACTGTTGCAGAAGTCCAAAGCAACCAGAGACAAAATGGATCGAATCACCCTCAAGATCCCGGTGATTGGTGTTATTCTTGATAAATCAGCGGTAGCCCGATTTGCCAGGACTTTATCGACGACGTTTGCCGCCGGTGTCCCCCTGGTGGACGCCCTCGATTCGGTTGCCGGTGCTGCAGGTAACGTCGTCTATTTCGATGCTACCCAACGGATCAAGGAAGACGTATCCAGCGGTCAGCAACTCCAATTTGCCATGAGAAACTCCGGCATATTCCCTGCAATGGCCGTTCAGATGGTGTCGATTGGTGAAGAATCTGGCGCTCTGGATGAAATGCTCGATAAGGTCGCTACCTTTTACGAAGACGAAGTCGACAACATGGTAGATGGACTGACCAGTTTGATGGAACCTTTGATCATGTCGGTTCTTGGTGTGCTGGTTGGTGGTCTTATTATTGCCATGTACTTGCCTATCTTCCAGTTGGGGTCTGTTGTGTAGAAACATTTTGATGATGACCTGAAAAAAGCACTGGAGGCTGGTGATTTAGTGGAGATTAGCTATGAGTGATTTACTGGACGCAATGCATGAAACCTCCAAGGGCTTGTATGACGCTGGCATTATGAATACCACGACCATGCACAAGTTCGATGCACTATGTTTACCACCAGTAAAGGCGTTGGCTCCAACGCAGATTAAGCATTTGCACCCTAAATGCAAAGTCAGCCAGTCTGTCTTTGCAGCATTTTTGAATGTTAGCCCGTCCACCGCCGTGCAGAAATGAGAAACGGTCAGCAGCACACGAGGCCGGAATTCTGTCCAATTGGGCTTCAAATGACTCGGGTGACATGATTGGGCGAGGTGTTACGGCGTTTTTGCTAGGAGCCTGACCGAGAATAGCGCCCGTAGCGAGGACGGCAGAAAATTGAGGATGAAAATTCGGTTTAGTGAGGAGAATAGCGAGCTATTTGACGAACAAAAGCGGATTTTCAGACCAATTTGCTGCCGCCGCAGTAGGGCAGACTATTCTCGGTCAGGCTCCTAGCGTGCTGGCTAATTCTATACATGTTTCGATGAGCAGCCACATATCAAGTTTTGTTTCATCTTCTGGATAGGCTAGACAAAAACCATATTGTTCATAAAATGAAACAACGGTTGCCATCATTGGATCAACAAATAATCCGATAGTTGAAATCTGGTCTGCAACAAGTACCGTTCGATAAATAGCATCAATTAGTAACATTTCCCCTAATCTCTGCCCTTGATATGAGGTAGCTACGGCGAGTCTTGCAAGCTTTACGGCACTCAGAGGATGCGGGTACTTCTGGTAATATTGATGTGCCGGAGGAACTGTTACTGAATATCCAGTCAGAGTGTAATAACCGGTGATAGTCTTTGATGACGATTCCTGGCAAGCCACATAGGTTTTTGAAATGTGTTTTACACTCTTTTGTCGAGCCTGCTGTTGTAAAAATCTATTTAATTCTTCAATACCGCAATCAAAGATCTTGCGATCATGATTGCGTGTGATTTCCTCAATGATTAGTGACATTCACAGTGTCCTTATAATTCCTGGCTGCTTCCAATAATTTCCCATTTGCTTTAGGAGGATTTTCCAGGGCTTCAAATAGTGCATCAGCCCCCTTCATGGAAAGTTGTAATGATTCAGTTTGTGTTATCACAGTGCGAGCCTTCTCCATTGCAGAATCAATTAGAAACTGAGAAAGAGATGCACCGGAATAATCAGCAGCTCGTTGGATAATGTCCTGAATATCCTTGGATGTTCGTGCTACAAGCCGTGTTTCTTTACGATCTGGAATTGAGGCCATAAATCACCTATTAGTTAATTATCGAATAGATGTGTGTCATTATGGCATACAGGAAGATCATTAACCAATAAATTAATTGCCTCACCACATGGTATTCGGCCTGCAAAATTGCTTTCACCCGGTGGCTTATGGATTCGTTCCCGAGCTCCTGTGGTTGCTTCATCTTTGCTCTGGCAGGTCTGAAGCCAATTTCTGCCAGCCTGGTTCTGTTCAACAAGAGAACCAACGGTTAATTCACACAGGTCAATACTGGACCTCGCAGGTTCCTGAGAAATCCATCCTGTACCTCTGCACCGGTCACAGATCCCGGCCAGGCTGAAACTGCCTCACCAATTCGGCAGTTCTGTGCTGACACCATTCCCAACAAAATGAAGTCCCAAGCGAACACATGATATCGAGACTCAATCCTGCGGCTGTAGTACCTTCTGTCTTCGCTTCACAACCAGCGTTATCTCTGGCTGTGCAAGACGCACTTCCGGTCCTGCCCAATTTGGAACGCACTGCGTTCCAGTTTGCAAAAGCCAGATAAAAAGCGCATGTAAAGCAGGTCGCGACATTCGCCTATGCGTAGCCGCTGTGCGAGGAGTTAGCTGTCATCGTCAGCATTTTGGATACGGGGGTAGTTACCTGAAATTTCAAAGAGTGAGTGAGCTATAAGTGCAAGCCTATAAAGAGAAGCCATGCCAGTGTGATGAATATATGCATCATTAATAAGTGCAGCTATGGCTCTTTCATTTTCTGTATCTGAATTGTAATTTGCCTGGCTACCATTGTAAAAATGGTTAAATCTTTTAAATGTATTAAAATCCCAATCTCTAGTCCTGTTTCTAATAAATTTGATAACTGAAGATCCTCGACCGAAATTTCTTTTAAGCTTAGCTAAGGCTTCTTGTTCGTGGAGCGTATATTCTTGAGTGTTTTTTCCCAAATCCGGGTCATCTCCATAATTAAGCCATTGCCCTACAATATCAGAGCAATAACTTGTATTCTTAACCATAATAATGCCTGTATTCGGTAAATGACCACCATCTAAGAAATCTGACTCTTCATAGTACCAGTAGTCCCGAGAAGTTATAATGCAAACTTTCTCATCAACTGAATCTATTATTTTATCAAGATGGCTTTGATCATTCTTGAAATCATTGATCACAATATCATCATCAATCCAGGCAATCCATTTCCCAGGTTTTACCCGACCCTCTTTCAGGAATTTCTTAATTAAAAATATTTTCCCCCAATAAGGCTGCATACCTTGCATCCAATTCATCAAATCTACTGAGTCATCATCCTGACTATTCTGGCTAAACAATACAAACTTATAGTTAGTGCGTCTTGCTTTTGAAAATGCCAAATGATTTTTTGCAACGGCCAGTGAATAGGGTTTCCAGGTTCCTCCCGATAGAATAAAGTCTATATTTTTCAATCCATGTATTGCATTGCCATCAATTTCAGAGGCATTTGGAACAGAAGAAAGAGCTGCTTTAAGAATATTTGGCTTGTTGAAATTTGTCTTGGAATATCTAGAATAATTATCTCGATATGATTTAGATTGTCCTTCAAAATCAGCTTTATTACTGATTTCTAATTCAAGGTTATTTTTAACATTCACATATAAATAACTCTCTTTAGAAAGCTCTGTATAAATATATTTATTTAAATTATGCTTTTTATCCTCATTTTCTATTTCAGTGATACTTTGCTCATATGGGCTTTTCCAGAATCTATTATCACCATCGCTTGGAATTGTGCTGTCAGCTGAAAGCCATAAAGGGATTAATGATAGAGAAATGTATCTATATTTTTTCATAACGCTTAGAATTCCATTTAATATTCATATATTTTCGGCATCATCATGATATTTTAAACAGGATGGGATGCAACTAACAAAACCTCTTAAGGTAGACATTAAGCCCCACCCACAGCACAAAGACCTAATCTTGTACGCCCTGAACAACCATCTCGTGCAGGGTGTTCACGTTTCGCATTATCTGCCCAGAAGTTGAGCAGCTTCCTTGTATGTGAGAGTAGAGACTTTCCTGCATTCATAAGGGATAAAATGACATTACCAAACAGCCGGGTTCCACTTTTCATCGCCTTATGCGTCGAGATTTCTTCAATGGCTCCACTTTCATAGAGGTTCGCCTGCGCAGCATGGGCAAGATACCTTTTCAACGTCACAACCACGAAGGACATCAGAATCAGGCTAAACACCAGTGTTGCTGATTTAGTGTTGAAACGATGCCACCCTGAATAGGACTTGATCTCTTTGAAGATAAGCTCTATTTGCCATCGTAGACGATAGGCCTGAAGTACTTCACTCAGGGTGAACTCAACCCGGTTAAGGTTGCTTACAACGAATACCCATTTCAGTCTCCTGTCATTCCAGCGGACAACCAAACGATATGGCCAGGCTTTGAATCCTGGCCATTCTACATCCAGGTCGAGGCATTGATCTTTAGGGAAGCCAGACAACACCTCCTTAAGTTTTTTCCCTTTGTAGCGATTGAGATTTTTGCCATCCTCTCGTACTGCGCTGAGTATCGTCGGGTTGATACTCTGAGGTGCCTTGCAGATAAAAGACCCCTCCCGATCATCAATGGCAGCAAAGCGTTCCAACTCAAAATAACCGGCATCGATCAGCATCAGGATATTAGCCATGGAGGTTGGCAGTGGTGGCAGACAGTCTCTTTCTGAACGGGTATCTTCAGTGAGCTGCACGCGCACCAGATTGTTGGTAAGAAGATCCATTGTCGTATGAAGTTCTACAGCAGCAGGACTGACCGTTGAGAACCTGCCGGGAAATGTTTCCTTTAGGGCATCGTAGACAGCCTGCGATGAGCCGTCATGAATCAGAATGTGCTCAAACTCTGAAAATGGACTGTCCTCATCAAACGCCATGACTTTGCGGGTAAAGACTTCCAGACACTGCACCCATAGCCAGAGGACAAGAGCAGGCATCGAGTCTTTTTTAGCTTGATTTGCCCAGGAACGATAGGAGACATTCAGCCCCGTCAACTCATTAAATTTACGGTGGAGATCGGCTTGAGTATCGCAGTTTCCGTCACCAGCGAGGGCATCAATCAGTGAAAGGATAAAGTCCAAGGGGCTGATATCTCGCTGTCGTATAGTAAAACCAAGCTGTTCCGCCATGTTGAGGAGTTCAGACCGGTCGAAACACGTCAGCAGTTTTTTTCAACTAGTCTACTATTTGCAGTACTCATCTTGTTCAGCTCTGATAATTTTTTCGAAGCTTTATTGTGGCTGTTCAAGGTGAGTTCTGCCGCTAGAAATGAATCTTTTTTGAGCTTAATGTCTACCCTAAGAACAAAACCTTCCAACCGACGCACCTCAGGCGTGCGGTTGAAGGCGGACCCGCTGTGTCATGATTATTGTCCCGGTTATTAATTAATCTACTAATAAAACCGTCGGCGGTAGACAGTTTATCGTTCCTCGTTATTCTGAAGAACGGAAAGCCGCTATAAGTACCTGGCCAGTTGGTTTCGCATATTCTGGCGAGTGGATTTTTTCATCCTTCAAGGCGCAACGACGGGCGCGTAGCCATAGCTACGCAACCAGAGTTGGAACGCAGAAGGGTGGAAAAAGCCGCCGTCCAGAATATGCGAAACCAACTGGTTAGGTACTTATTATTGAAAAAGCTTTTACCATCCGTTAATCGCTCTGTTCCCTAGCAGCCTGTCGGACTTAAGACTGTCCTACTGCGGTTGCAATAAATTGGTCTAAAAATCTCTGTTTCTTCGTCAAATAGCTCGCTATTCTCCTCAGAAACAGAGATTTTTATCCTCAATTTCTTGCAATCCTCGCTACGGACGCTTAAGTCCGACAGGCTGCTAGGTTGACTAAAAAGAAGGCATTAGTGAGCGACTGGCAGCATTTGAAGCGATTGCTGCAGAACTCTAGACAAATCCACACTGACTATATTGGGTGCCTTGGCTGGTAACAGTTTCCGGCACCTGTCAGTATTTTTAATACATTGTCATTATGGTCTGAGTCGCTGGCAGGCCATAAAGACTTTCAAAGGATAACCCGACAACTCAATTGAGACTGCACCCAAGAATGCACTGACGCCAAAAATCAAGTAGAGTAACCCCAGAAACAGCCATGAGCCATAGTGTCGCTGCTATCGAATTATAATGCGTCTCTGAACCTGAACGAGTGGCACTTTAATACTAAGAAAACCGGATTTATTGACTAATGGCACTCATAGAATTACTGCAATCTTCGCCCACTTACTTCTACCTGACCCTGACTCTGGTCGGCCTTCTGGTCGGTAGTTTTCTCAATGTTGTTATTTTGCGCCTGCCGGTGATGATGGAACGTCAGTGGAAGCTGGATTGTCTGGAAACACTTCATCCGGACAAGGTGCCCACTGAGATGGAGCCTTATAACCTGATCAAGCCCGACTCCACCTGTCCAGGCTGTGGTCACAAGATTCGGGCCTGGGAAAATATTCCGGTTATCAGCTACCTGTTTTTGAAAGGTCGTTGTTCTTCCTGCAAAGCCTCTATTTCTGCCCGCTATCCGATCATTGAGATGATCTCTGCCCTGCTGACCGTTGCTGTTGGTATCTACTTTGGCGCCACTCTCCAGACAGTTTTACTTTGCTTTTTAGTCTGGTCCCTGCTGGCATTGACCATGATTGACCTGGACACCCAACTGCTGCCAGACAGCATTACCCTGCCCTTACTCTGGCTGGGCTTACTGACCAACAGCTTTGAATTATTTATTCCGTTGCAGGACGCAGTGCTGGGTGCTGCTGCCGGTTATCTTTCGCTCTGGTCTGTTTACTGGTTATTCAAACTGCTGACGGGCAAAGAAGGTATGGGCTATGGTGACTTTAAACTACTCGCTGCGCTCGGTGCCTGGATAGGTTGGCAAATGCTGCCACTGATTATTCTGCTGTCTTCACTGGTAGGAACCATTGTCTCAGTGGTACTGATCATTCTCAAAAAACAGGAACGGAGCAAACCTGTTCCTTTTGGACCTTATCTGGCCGCTGCCGGTTTTATTGCCCTGCTTTGGGGGGAAACACTGGTTCAATCTTATCTGCAGATTATGGGGCTGTGAGCTGAGCATGAGTAAGTTGGTTATTGGCGTAACGGGCGGCATCGGCAGTGGTAAAACAGCCGTTACCGACTACTTTTCCAGTCTCGGTATTACCGTGGTGGACGCAGACCAGGCTTCAAGAGAAGTGGTGGAACCCGGTCGGCCAGCTCTGCAAAAAATTGCAGAACGACATGGTCAGGATATTCTTACTGATGAAGGTACACTGGATCGAAGAAAACTCAGGGATATTATTTTCAATGACGACAGCGAACGTGTATGGCTGGAACAGCTGCTGCACCCTTTGATCCGTCATCAAATTATTCAGGAACTGGCAGCGTCTGAGTCTCCTTACACCATCATCGTTTCACCGCTTCTGGTGGAAACCGATCAACATGTGCTCACCGATCGCATTCTGGTTGTCGATGTCCCTGAAGACATTCAGCTTTCAAGAACCATGAGTCGGGACGGCATGGGCAAAGAACAAACCCGGGCCATTATGGCCAGGCAAGCCTCCCGGCAACAGAGGCTGGAGAAAGCCAGCGACGTAGTTGATAACAGCGGCTCTCTGGAGCAGCTGTTTCAACAGCTGGATGAGGTTCACAAGACTTACATGGCTTTGGCAAACGCATGAGCCCTGTTGGGGAAGCCTGGTTTTGCCCGGACCCTCAAATGCCCGGACGCCATCCGTTGGTAATCGGGTATCGGCGGTCTCGCCCAAAACCACGGGGAGTAATGCGAACCCCGACCACCGCCTGCCGACGTTTGAACTCATTAACATCAATCAGGCGCAGTACCCGATAGACAGTATCCCGGTCAAAACCGGATTCGATAATGGCTTCCGCGCTTTTATCTTCTTCCACATACATTTCGATGATTCGATCCAGTTCATCGTAGGGAGGCAGGCTGTCTTCATCCACCTGATCCGGTGCCAGTTCGGCGGAAGGCGGGCGATCGATCACTCGTTGCGGAATCACATAGCCCAAAGAATTTCGGTACTCGGACAATTCAAAAACAAGCGTTTTTGGCACATCTTTCAGGGCATTGTAACCACCGCACATATCACCATAGAGCGTGGCATAGCCTACCGCCATTTCACTCTTGTTACCGGTAGTGAGGACCATGTAACCTTTTTTGTTGGAAATAGCCATCAGCATAACGCCCCGGCAACGGGACTGAAGGTTTTCTTCTGTAGTGTCCTTTTGGGTATTCTCAAACTGGGCACTCAGCGTTTCCATAAACGCATCAAACATCGGTGCAATGGGCATGACGGAGTAATCGACACCCAGAATATCGGCTTCTTCACGGGCATCTTCCAGACTAATGTTTGAGGTATAACGGAATGGCATCATAACCGCCTGCACCCGCTCAGCGCCCAGGGCGTCAGAGGCAATGGCCAGAGTCAGAGCGGAATCAATACCACCAGATAAACCTAAAACAACGCCTTTGAAGCCATTTTTATTCACATAATCACGAACACCTGTAACCAGAGCTTTGTAAACCCTTTCATGAAGGCCTGGCAGCTCTGCGACGTCTTCCTGGTCAAAAGCCTTGTCTACTATGTCGAAACGGGTTGTGTAGAGACCTTCAGCAAAGTAATCGGCCCTGACAGCAACCTGCCCATTGCCGTTCATAGCAAAAGAGCCACCGTCAAACACCAGTTCATCCTGACCACCCAGCAGGTTGACATAAAGCACAGGAAGACCCGTTTCCAGACAACGGCTGCGGATGGTTTGGTAACGGATAGATTGCTTATCTTTGTGAAAGGGAGACGCATTGAGACTCAAAATCAGCTCGGCCCCGGCATCCGCAGCCTGCTGGGCTGAAGAGGGATACCATAGATCTTCACAGACAGTCAGTGCCAGCGTTACCCCTTTACACTCAAAGACACAGGGTTTCTGTCCCGGCATGAAATAGCGTTTTTCATCGAAAACCTGGTAATTCGGCAGATGTTGTTTGGCGTATCGGGCCACCACCTGACCGTCTCTCAACACCACGGCCTGATTTTCCAAACCATGAGCCCCCATGGCGGGCAGTCCAATCACCAGGTCAACGCCTTTAATCACACTGAGCTTGCTGATGGCCTGCTCAATTCTTAACACCATACTGGGCCTGAGTAACAGATCTTCAGGGGGATACCCACAAAGTGTCAATTCAGGAAAAACCACCAGATCGGCCTGATGCTGATCACGGGCTTCTTCAGCCGATTCGATCACCTGTTGGGTGTTGCCGTCGATGTCGCCCACCTTGAGGTTAAGCTGAGCCATGACGATATTGAGCTTTGCTGACATTGAAAAGCCTGATGTCTTAATCTTGAATCTGAGAGCAGGCTATTTTCGACGATGTTGCAGTCGGTGTAAAACTCAAAATGATCCATGATTATGGGGAGGCTAGAAATCACCCTCAAAATCAAAGTCCATATGTTCTGCAGGCTCCTGAAGAAAGTCGCCCTGGATGAAATCAACACCGGTATGCCACAGTGGTGCCATTTCAACAGCACTCTGAACCTGGGGAACAATCACTTTCTGACCTTTTTCCGACAGCGCCTGAACCATTTTCTTGAGCTCTTCGCCCTGATTTTCGCTGGTCAGATCTTTGGTGAAAGACGGATCGACCTTTATATAGTCCAGAGTCATTGAGGCAATGGTTTCCATAGGGTTCAAACTACAGCCAAACTCACTCACTCCAGTACTGCAACCCAACTCCTTGACCGCCTTGAAAAAGTCCGGTGCCTGTCTATTGAAGCGGACAATATTCTGCTCACTGACTTCCACAACCACGGATGAAGCAGGAATACCTGCTGCCTTAAGTGCAACGCCCATCCAGGGCAGGAACTCCTTCTCAAGTATGGCGTTACCGCCGAGGTGCATAAAGAGTCGGATTTTATCCTTTGTGCGGGTTTGGTTCAGAAGCGCTTTTCCTGCTTCTATGACCTGCCAACGATCGACTTTGCTCCAGAGCGCATTTTTATCGAGCTTGTTTCGGAATGCCACTGAGTCATGTTCACGACCTCTGGCATCCACCATATGCAGCTGAACTTCAAAGTGCTTTTCAGAAGAACCTTTCAGACTGACCACAGGCTGGTACTTCAATTTGAAATTGTCATTTTTCAACGCCTGACTGACCATGCCTGCCAGATGCTTCTCCACAGAACTGACCTTATTAATTTTACGTTTCTGGAAGAAACAAATCTTTCCGCCACCTTCTTTTTGAGCCTGTGTGGCAGCATGACGGGCTCTGACCAGCTGAGTATTTAGATCGCTGCTGGAATCGGTCAGTATGACACTCCCCAGACTCAGCTTGACGGGAAGCTCATTTCTTCCCAGTGTAACTCTCTCGTGTGTAACACCCCTGATAACTTGATCGGCCAGCTCCCGCACTACCTTTTCATCACTGGCCTTAACCAGAGCCATAATACAGTCGCCGCTCCAACTGGCAGCCTGATGTTCTATCAACACCAATCCGAGTCGAGAACTAACTTCCTTGTAGTAAGGCTGGCTGACTCTTTTGCCTCCTTTGGCATGAAGTGCCCGCAGTGAATCGAGAGTAATACAGAGCAAGGCAAATTGGTCTTTACCTGCAACCACTCTCTGCATGGCAACATCCAACTGCTCCTTGAAAGCTTCTTTATCATAGAGGTGGGTTTCACTGTCGGGACGTGCGACTTCAACGTCTTTCTGCCCAATTTCCGAAGTTCCTTCGGATTCCTGGGTTCTCACCAAAACGCTCAGTGTATAACGCCCCTCATAGGAAGTAGGACTGACTATAGCCCTCACAGGCACTTCCTTATCCCGATCAGCCAGCAGTGGACATTGAATGGCTGCCAGTGCCCGACCACTGTCTTCGATACTGTTCAGGAAGTCACCCACTTCCCTGCGATCTCTGCCCGCAACCAGATCAGTAAAGGGTTTACCGACAAGACTGGCGTTGCCATCAACCCCTACCAGCTCATTAAATGCCGGGTTTGAGTATTTAATCTGACCTTCACTGATGTAGATGATGGCATCGACCTGATCATCCAACAGGTGACGCCTCTGCTTCTCTGATTCATTCAGGGCAACACTCATGCGTCGGTAGTGACGGCGGGTATTAAGGTCGGCAATTTCCCGATCGGAAGTCAGCAGAAGCAGTTCATCATTGTCCTGGGTAATGACACTTCTTACTCCCAGCTTAAGCCATTCCAGCTGTTCTTCTTCCTGCTCTTCTTCCTGTTCTTCTGACAACACGATGGCAGGAATATCCCTGCCCTGCTGGTCAACCCGATCAAGCACTGAACTGATTGTTAATCCTTCTGGCAAGCCTGCTGATGAGATAATCAGCAAATCCCATTTCTGATGACCGGACAGGGCTTCTTCCAGACTTTCCATAGCGATGACATGATGAGCACGGGTCGGGTATCCGGCATCCCGATAGACATTCAGCAGTGCCTCGGCTTCTTCAGAAGAAGCATCCACTATCAACAGCCGGACAGTATCCCTTTTTTCCTGCTCCATGGCATTGACCTGATTCAACGAGAGTTTAAGGCTTATCTCATTCTTATAACTGCCATACGCCTGAAATCATTAGCCCCTGCCAAAAAAACACCCTGTTTTTATCCGTCTGGCTTCTTTGTAAATAATTCTACAGGTTCTCTGACCCTATACACAGATCACGAAAACGCACTTCTAAACTAATCAGAGAAGCGCTAAAAACCGGTCAGATGTGATGGAGCAGTCAAACAATGATAAAGCCAGAGCAATAAACAGCCCTGAGCCTGGAGAACAAGGATTTTCATTAATTGAACTGATGATCACTCTGTTGATCGCTGCGATTATTGTTGCCATGGGACTGCCACAACTGAGAGAAATGTCTAACTCCATCCGTTTCTCAAACATTCAGCAAAACCTGCTGTCAAACCTGCTTTACACCCGCAGTGAAGCCGTTAAAACCGGCAACGATACCATCGCCTGTGCATCCACTGACGGAGTCACCTGCGCAGCAGACCCAACCCTCTGGAGTCAAGGCTGGATCATTTTCACCGATGAAAACAGTAACGGCCTATTTGATTCAGGAGTCGATACCTTGAGACGTTCCCAGACAACAGATTCCATCGCCTCAATCACCTGGAGTAACAACACTCCAATCGTGTTTGAGGGAGATGGCACTGTCAA
Source organism: Endozoicomonas sp. ALC020 (assembly GCF_049275935.1). Classification (NCBI taxonomy): domain Bacteria; kingdom Pseudomonadati; phylum Pseudomonadota; class Gammaproteobacteria; order Oceanospirillales; family Endozoicomonadaceae; genus Endozoicomonas; species Endozoicomonas sp. ALC020. Next base: position 4,188,799 of record NZ_CP184830.1, on the reverse strand, counting down.
TAACACCAGTTCAGGCAATTTTCTCATTTGCGACAATCTGACAACATCCAAGGTTGCCAGGGGCATCACCATTAACCTGTCTGGCCGGGTGCGCTCAACGGACTCGGTGGTCTGTCCATGAGTTCAAAGCGCTCTCAGGCAGGAATGACCCTGGTGGAAGTTCTGATCACAGTGGTCATTCTGGCTTCTGGCCTTTTGGGAATGGCTGCTTTACAAACCCGAAGCATCAGTTACAACAATATTGCCTACTTCAACTCTCTGTCCAACATTCTTGCTTACGACATGCTCGACAGGATCAAAGCCAACCCGGTCTATGGCCTGAATGGGCCCGGTTATTCTGCCAGTGTCGGCAATGTGCCCGCAGCCTATCCCGATGATTGCGACACAGCAGATTGCACACCTGCAGAGCTGGCCCGCTATGACGTAGCACAGTGGAAGTTCATTCTCGACACTCAGCTCCCCGATTCAGATGGCTCAATTGTCAAAACCGATACACCAGAGGGTCGGAACTACACCATCACGATTTTCTTTGATGACAGCAAAGGTCAGCAGCCCCGCCGTCAGGTGATTCTGAGGAGCACGCTATAAAACATGAATAGTTCAAAGCAGAAGGGACTCAGCCTGATTGAACTGATGATTTCGATGTTATTGGGTATTTTCATCATTACTTCGGTCACTCAGGCCTTTCTTAGCAGCAATAACTCCAATCGCTTGAACTTTCAGTTGGGGCTAATGCAGGAAGCGGCCAGAATTGCTGTCAGCTCCATATCCAATGACGTCCGTGTCGCTGGCTACACAGGCTGTAATACCGATGCTGCAATCGGTAATGCTCTGCTTCAAAACAGTGCTCCCCATGAATGGCTCACTGCTGAACAACCGACACAGGGAATGAATCTTTCTGACACGCGGTCAAAGATGGACGCTCAGGCCACTTCGGAAAGCCTGTTGATCTTCAAAGCCAATCCCGACACTGTTTTTGCTATAACCAACCATGACACATCCACATCCACCCTGACACTGGACCGCAACATCGGTTCGACCCTGCCGGCCGGCGGTGCTGCAGTGATAACCCGTCAGGACTGCTCTCAGGTAGCCCTGATAGCCCTGAGTTCCATCGGCGGCAGTACCCTAACCCATACCACCAGCGGTGTCGGCGATTTCAAGAATTGTGTCGCTCAACTCAAGGGCAGTTTTCGCTGCTATGACGGCTCGACGCCTTCCGGCGCTCTGTCATTCAATCCCGGTTATTTGAAGCCTCTGGAATCTGTGGGCTATTTTGTGAAACCGGATAACGGCCTGCCTACCCTGTTCCGAAAAGAAGCAGGCAATGCCTCAGCACTGGCCATAGTGGACGGCATTGAGGATATTCGAATTCATTACGGCCTCGACACAGATAACGACGGGGTCACTAATCGCTATATCAGCGCCGGTGATCGCAGTTTTCGCCATGCTGACTGGCTGCAAACCACCGCCATCCGAATTCATCTGCTGACGCGCAGTGAAACCGAAATCCTCCCTGTTCCAGCACCTCCGCCTGCGCCCCCGAGAACCTATCTTTTCGATGGTCAACAAGTCACTCAGTCGGATCGCTTCTTACGCAAGGAATATGTCATGACCATGGCCCTGAGAAACAGTGGATAATCATGAGTCATATCAGACGACGTCGCGATGAAGACGGAACCGCTCTGCTCTACACCATGATTTTTTTTACACTCATGGTGATGGCGACTCTGACGGCGGTTCAATTCTCAAGCCTTGAGCAAAGAATGTCAGCCAGCTACCGGACTCATCAGACCGCTTTTATCGCTGCCGAAACCGCACTGCTGGAGGCCGAACGCTGTATCAAAAGCCAGAGCAGTTGCAACGATATCAACACGTTCGCCAGCGATTGCAGTAATGGCCTCTGCTTCAATGGCTCTGACCGTAACAGCATTATCAGCTGTCGGGCCGGGAATGCCAGCCCCTGGGAAAGTGCCGCCCTCTGGGCCGATGCCAGCAAAACCATTGTTGCCACCAGTGTGCCTTCAGGAACCTCAGCCCGCTATACAGTGGAATTCCTCTGCTACATTCCAAGAGTCTTGTTTGGGGTCACTCCCAACCCCGCCAACCCTTCCGACTGGTCAAAGCTTTACCGTGTAACCGTGCTTTCTTCGGTCGATAACCTCAATAGTCAGGTCATGTTGCAGTCCACCTACAAACGGTGAACCAGAAGAAAAAGGATTTCACAGTGTTCGTGTTAAAAGGGATCAGTCCGTCTGCGCTTTTTGCAGCCAGAAAACAGCCTTTATCTCTGTTTTCGCTAAAAATCTGTTTATTGACATTCCTGCTCCAGCCCCTTTTCCTGCAACAGGCCATCGCAGCCGCCTCGGACTACGCTGCAAAGCCCAACCAGGGCAGCACCTTTTCATCGCCTCTTGTTATGCTGGCGATGCCGGTGGATCAACAGCTCTTTCAAAGAGCTTATTCAGACTACACCGATCTCGATGACGACGGCCTGATCGATTCAACTTATAAGGACGACTTTGATTACATCGGTTACTTTGACAGTAACTGGTGCTACGCATACAGCAGCTCGGACAAGATGTACCAACCCGTATTGCCAGCAACGGGTAGCAATCAACATTTTTGCCAGGACGCCTCAGCCCCATGGAGTGGTAACTTTATGAACTGGGTGTCCATGTCCAGAATGGAAATACTGAGAGTCATTCTCTACGGTGGACATCGGTCAACGGACTCTGCCACACAGACAGTGCTTAGAAGGTCTTCCCTCTCTACAAACCTCAGTGGTGCTTTTGCCAAAGTTTATTCCGGTGCAGACATTGATAAATACACTCCGTATTCATCACCGGTTTCTTTTTGCAGTCTCTGGGCTGGAGCACCGTCACTGAGAATCGCAGCGGGTCAGTTTCCTCGCTGGGCCACTACAGAAATCAACCAATGTCAGTGGGGAAATGCATTCAGTCCTGCCAGAAGTGCTGAACTGGCGACCCACACTGTCCAGGTAGAAGCTTGTGTCTCGGGCAAAGATGGCAATAATGCCGGGCGTTGCAAACAGTACTCCAGCGGTGTTCCCAAGCCCGTTGGCCTGCTCCAAGGCTATGGCGAAGAAAATCAGATTCAATTTGGTCTTATTACCGGAAGTTATGGCCGCAACAGCTCAGGCGGTCTGTTGCGGCGCAATATCAGACAGTTTGCAGGTAATACCGACCCAAATGATGATGAGATCAATCTATCCAATGGCACCTTTAATACCAGCGTTCAGGGTATTATTCACAATATCGATGCCATTGGTTTGACTGCATGGCGTAACCCGATTTCAGAAATTTATCTTGAGGCCATCAGGTATTTCTCGGGAAGCAACGCAGGTTCTTCTGACTTCAGCACCTCAGATGCCGGACGAGGCATGACCAATGAAGCCTGGGTGACACCTATGAGCCAGGCCAATGACTGCGCCAGCTGTGCCATCATTCTTATATCCAGTGGCACCAACGTGTATGACCTGGATGATTTAGACAATAGCATCTCTGATGTCACAGGTCTGAGTAATATCAATGACCTGATTAACCTAACCGACGATCTCGGTGACATTGAATACAATGGCAACCTCTCGGGTAATTATTATTACGGTGGCAGTAACAACCGTTGCACAGCAAAGTCCCTGTCCAATCTTTCAGATGCCGTCGGTATCTGTCCTGAAGCTCCGGACAAAGAAGGGGGTTACGCAGTTGCGGGTCTGGCTTATCACGCTCAAACAACAGACCTGAGAACCGATCTTGATGGTATCCAGAATATTAAAACCTATACCATTCAACTGGCTGACAGCCTTCCCTCCCTGAGCGCCAATGTCAACAACAAGACGGTCAGCTTCCAACCGATCACTTCCAGCGGCTCTTTCCGTGACCTTGTGGTCGATGAGCAGACGGCAGACGGCAAAAAAGGAAAATACACGTTTATCTGGGAAGATTGTCAGGAAGGCTGTGACAATGATTATGACGCCAGCTCCAGTATTGAATATTGCCTTGGCAATGCCTGCTCACCCGCCATCACCGGCAATCAGATTCAGGTCAGTTCCCGCTTCGAAGGGAAGTTTTCTAACGGAAACTACTCTTTTTCCCACAGTATTTTTGGTACCAATAATGATGGTATAGCGTCACCCTACGCGGCGGGCCCCGGTGGTGGAGCAGCCCAGGGTCCCGGAACGCCAGAGACTCAAACCTATGTGGCAACTGGCACTGCGTCCGGTATTTTGCCCAAACCACTGAGGCTGGCAGCAAAGTATGGGGGCTTCAACGATCTGGATAATGATGGTACACCCAATCATGATGCCAATGGTGATGGAGTGCCTGACAATGATTCCAGAGAGTGGGATATCAGAAATAACGCAACAGGTGAACTGGGCGCCGACAATATTCCCGACAATTTTTTTCTGGCGAGCAATCCATCTTTGTTACGAACCCAGCTGGAGCTGGTTTTTAAGGACATCGCCAGCCGTATATCTTCCGGTGCCAGTGCCGCGTTGGTTTCTAACAGTGCCAGCGGTGCAGGCTCGGTCATTCAGGGGCTATTCCGCCCCAAAATAACGGTCAGGAACATTGAAATCAGTTGGGTCGGACTGCTTCACAGTTTATTTGTTGATACCAAAGGTCACTTCCGGGAAGACTCCAATGGTAACCGGACACTGGATGACTATTCGACTGACCAGGTTGTGACCTTGTCTTTTGACCCCGCCAGTAGTTCTACTGTTATTCAACGTTATACCTCTTCCGATAATGGTGTAACACTGACGCCTGATGGCAGTACCGCCGATTTGACCTCACTGGCACCTGTCTGGGACGCTCGTGAACGCTTGACGGAAATCAACAATATTACCAGTCAAAGAAACTATACGGCGCTGACCAACACTGGCCGTCATATCCTGACCTGGCTGGATGCCAATAATAATGGCCGTGTCGATGCCGGTGAGGAACAGCCTTTTGTCTCTGCCACCTTCACAGGCAGCAACGGTGACTATTTAGGTGTGAACGCAGCAGAATCGGATAAGCTGGTTAAATTCATTCGTGGCGAAGACCAGACGGATTATCGCTCCCGTTCTGTGGACATCGACAATGATGGCGACCTGGAAGTATGGCGACTGGGCGACATCATTCACTCCAATCCCGTCGCCGTGTCCAAACCGGAAGGGTATTACTCTGACAGCAAACCCTTCAACGGCAACGACGCAACCTTTATCGATTTTCAGAAACACTACGAAAACCGCCGCCAGGTCGTGTATCTGGGTGCCAACGATGGCATGATCCATGCCTTCAATGCCGGTTTCTGGGACAAAGACAATCAGCGCTTTGACCTGAATCATGATCCCTCAGAAACTCAGCACCCCCTGGGTGGAGAACTCTGGGCGTACACACCGATGAATTTATTGCCCCATCTTCGCTGGCTGTCAGAACCGGATTATCCCCATGTTTATTACATGGATGGCGAACCTTTGATTTTTGATGCCAATATTTTCACCCCGGATGCGGACCACCCAAAGGGCTGGGGAACAGTGCTGCTCATGGGCATGCGGCTGGGTGGAGGACCCATTGGCGTTTCAGTCAACAGTACAACCCGGACAATGCGTTCTGCCTACGTCATGCTGGATATTACTAACCCGGAAAAGCCTCCGAAACTGCTGGCAGAAATTACTCATCCGGAGTTGGGCTTTACCACGGGCCGACCCGTGGTGGTACAACGGCGAAAACCCAATGCTTCCGGAGACTATAATTTCCCCACCGAAAACAACTGGTACCTGGCCTTTGGCTCAGGTCCGACAGGCACAGGGCCCAGCGGTATACGACAAGCTCTGGGCGATGCTACCAGTGACCAGAATATGAAAGTGTTTGTCTATGATCTAAAGAGCAAAAACTTTCTCAGCGCTTTTAACCCAATGGACAGTGGTATCGCACAGGCTTATGCCGGCAACATGGCCACCGTGGACTGGGATCAGGACTACTATGACGATGCCATCTACTTTGGCAGTGTAGAAACCGCAGGCAATCTCAGTGGCGAACTGCTAAGGATCAACCTGGCAGACCCTCTGGCTGCAAACTGGACACTGGGCACCTTAACCCGCCCACAGCGCCCTGTTAGCGCCCGTCCCACGGCAGTGACCAACAGCGATAATGAGCGCTGGGTCTTTGTCGGTACTGGTCGTGAGTTGACCCGGGCAGACAGTCAGAATACTCAGCAGGAGTTCTTTTTTGGTGTTAAAGAACCCAAGCTCAGTGGTGTGTTCTCTTATGGCACGCTGCCCTTCAGCAGCCTGATTGATACGACGGATATTCAAGTGGAAGCCGATGGTGACCTGAAATCCGGCTTTACCGTATCGCCGGGCACGACAGTGAGTAACTTTGAGTCCCTGCGCAACAGCCTGACCACCGAAGCCGGTTGGAAAAACCGACTGATCCATGACGGCAAAAATCCCAGCGGTAAAAGTGTTAGCTCACCGGCTAATGCTTTTGCCCTGCTGCTGTTCACCGAATACCAACCACCTGCTGATCAGTGTCTGGTGGATGGCACCAGCTTTCTGAATGCTCTGCACTATCAGACAGGCACGGCAATACCCGCCAGTATCCAGCAAGTGCTGACTGCGGGTGGTTTTACTGACGATACGGTATCGGAAAAGAAAATCAGCCTGGGAGCAGGCCTGGCACCGGCTCCGGTAGTCCACCAGGGCAGTGACGGCAAAACCAGCATTATTATTCAGGGCGGTGCCGGTAATATTTCCAGCACCAATCTGGAATACACACTGACAGATGATGGCCGACAATCCTGGCGACAGATATTTAATATCCCCAAGTAGGAAGGCTATAGCGTAAACGGCCATGTGCCAGAAGAAATAATTCTAAGGAGCTGAGTTATGGATAACGAGCCAGTGCCTACTATAGGCAATGGATTCAGTCTGATCGAGCTGATGATCGTCGTTGCTATCATCGGCATTATTGTCGCGGTTGCCATTCCATCCTATCAGCAATATGTCTTTGAAAGTCGCAGGACAGACGCCCATATCGCCCTGACGACGGCGGCCGCAGAACAGGAGAAATTCTACACCTACGACAATGCTTATACCACTGATATCAACAATCTTGGTGGAGCTACTTCTCCGGACGGGCACTACACCATCGCCGTAACGGCCACCAATACCACCTATACCCTGACAGCCACAGCAAACAGCAGCAGCAACCAATTTGAAGATGCAGACTGTCGAACCATCACCTTAAATCAACTTGGGGTCAAAGCCGGTTTTGACAGTGCCGGGACAGCGTTTTCAGAATGTTGGTGAACCGGAAAGAGCTATTGCCAGGAACCGAGTGGCGTTCGTGTACCACGACTATTGATAGTCAGGTTACCGTCCGGGGCCTGAACACCCTGAGGGGTCGCAGTCAGTAATACACACTGTGAAATAGTCATAGAAGAACACGCAGCTGCACTGATTAAGTAATGACCATTCTCGGACACCACTTCATTGGCACCATTGATGGCGTAGCCCAATTTTGAGAGATCAGTAGTATAAGCCAGTTGTTCGGTAAAATAGCGTTCCTGCTGCTGCATAATCGTCAAAAGGGACGATATGCCTTCGCTGCGTCGGGAATGCATCACATGTTCGTTATACGACGGGACAATGATTGCGGCGAGAATACCGATGATGGCCACCACGATAATAATTTCCAGTAGTGTAAATCCCTTTACCTTTCTCACTGTTTTTCCCTCCAGAACGTTTTGTGGAAAGGTATCGAACCCGCTTCCCTGAGAATATCCTGAAAACACTCCCCACCCACACAGATATCTGCGCCTTGACTGCTACGGTTAAGAATGACGGGCGCTGGCGTCAGGATATCATATCGTAGCTCTCTCTTGCGGTCGCCTTTAACAACCTGACTATTGCCATCAAGATCAACTACTGCACTGGCATTATCAATGTTCAACACATAGAGAAAGCTGCTACCCCCACTACCAGGCGCGTAGGTAGTCAGGGTCAGGACATTATTGAACACAGTGGGCCTGCCCAGCAGCTTTTCTCCAGACACCTCAAAGCGGATATACCAGCCTTTCAAGCTACCCAAAGAACTGCGGGCCGTTGCCCGCTGAACCCCATTCCCCTGCTGTACAAGGTTGGCCGTGGCATCGTAGAGCGCTGATTCATCAATGACTGAACCATTGTTGTAGTTATAACTGGCAGGAGCGTCGTAAATGTTGGGATCCCTGAATACATAAAGCCGATCATTGACCTGAGTCCCCAGAGGTTTCGCCCTGAAACCACTGCCTACGACAATGTTCAAATGATCAACCGATCTTGACAGCGAAACATCCGGCCTTTCATAAAACCGTCGGGCATCGGCACTGGAGCTGCCAGAGAAGTTGGCAATTCGCCCTCCCGTGGCGAAGTTCGAGGCTCCGCTGTTATTCTGGTTAACATCGAATCGCCAGACCTGACCGCCAATGTCCACCGCAAAAAAGTAATCCGTCAGCCCATCGTTGTCGATGTCAATGACCGCAAGATCAGCAGGAATACTGTAATCCATATCCGACAGGTTCAGGTTGGTACCGCTGTTACCGGCAGACCAGAGCTTCTGGCCTGTTTCGGCATCCACCATATAGATGGCCCGGCCGATGTCATTATTGCCGATCGTCGTCTGTTCATCAGTATCCTGATCGTAGCCAGCACCAAATAACAGCACTTGTCTGTCAGAACCATTAAAACGAACCTTTGCCAGCGTTGGGGCTGACCAGGTCTGGCCCAATTCAGGAAAATCAGGGTTATTTGCAATGCTATCTGCCTGATTGTCCCTGTCCTGGTCCCCTCGAATCACCCATTTCAATACCGGACTGTTCCTTTCAGTAACATCAAGAGCGTAGATATTACTGCCGCCGCGCCTCATGGTGAGATAAAGATAGACATGCTCTCCAGAATCGGGACTGCCATTATTAGTCTGAAGCACATCGCCATCACCGTTGGCATCATTTATCCATACCGTCATAGGGCCATCCATGCCGTAGGGCTTGGCCGGCTTAGTCACAGGGGGAGGCGGTATCTGAGGGGTGCTCCTGAGCCTGCAGCTCTTATCAAGGGGGACATCACCAAACTTATAGCGATACTCACAAAACTCAGGCTCTAAACAGGTTCCCGGGGGCACAGAAAGAGAATAATTATAGTAACAGTCACCGTCCGACTTTGGTGTGCTATTTTTAAGACGGCAACTCTGTGTATGATGAAGATCTAAAAATCGATACTGATAACTGCACCAATACTCGGGAATGCATTTACCGGGTATTCGGTAGTCCCAGACACAACCCGCATCGGAAGATGGGCCGCTATAGTGGTCCCCCCCCCCTACCAGATTATCTTTGTAGAGTTTAAGGTTAACGAGCAACTCTTTAGGAATAAATGAGAACTCGGTGCTGCCATTAGCGGTATTTACACCGTGTAAAAAGCCGTCGTTGGTGGTGAAATAGACAGTTCGATCCACCACTGAGCCAACACTGTTCTTATAATAGGTGATCACTTTTGGCTGGGTATGAAGTGGATCACCAATACTGGTTCGATTGTCCGTAATGGAACCGTCCCTGTCTTCGTCGTCAACATCAACCCCTCTGGCCCACTTGAGAACATTGGTGCGGTTCGTTGCCGACCCACTCCCGGACAAAGCCAGAAGCCCGGTGGTAATCCTTGAATTATTCTCACTGACACGATTACCCGAAGCACTCAGGATGAGATTGTTACCAGTGATAATATTGGAAACCACCAGCCGATTTTGACTCAGATGGGCAGCCATCCCCCCTTCACTAACAGAGCCACCATCATAAGTATTTCCCCAAAAGCTTTTGGAAACGCCGCCAAAAAATCCGGTGGATGAATTGATAGCCAAATTACCATTGGCATCATAAACCTGATTATCCGAACCCAACCGGTAACGCTTGAGGTTGCCGCGCCAGCTGGGGCCATTCTCAGTCCGCAGCACGATATAATAGAGTTCATCAGAGCTTTGGAGAGCGTTTGCAGCATCACTGACCGATCCGGGTGCCGCAAACCCCAGGGTATCGGTCTGGCCATTATTGTATGCATTGGTCAGAAGATCTGTGTCGTCGGACTTTACCTTTGACAGCCAAAACAGACTGAGAAGCAATGTAAGAAGTAGATGATGCATCAAAGGGGAAATCCTCCGTCACGCGCTCTTACTTCTCCATCGGCAGCAAAGCCTTCAGATTGATTCAAAGTGTGGTCACATAGATAAAGCCCAGGGTCTGACTGGATTGTGCGCCTGCCTTGAGCAAAGTAGCGACACTATCAATTTCGAACATCAGCCCCATGTATTTGCCCAGGCTGTAGCCCGGAGGCGGTGGTACCTCACCGATATATCGGAGAGTGGCAGTCTGGCAGATTTGAGTCGAGTTAGGGCAACCTGTCTGGTCCTGTACAATGGTCAGGCTGACATTACTGGCCTTGGCATCCAGTAAAACACTGGGGTTGTCGATAAGGTATTTATATTGTCCATCCAACTCACTGTACGCTACCTGATAGACCTGTAATCCTTTCTGTTCATTGCTGACCGCCATTTCTTCAAAAATAGCCATTTCCATGACAAACAAACTCGAAAATAGCAGCACCAGCATAATGATCATGGTCATAAGCATGATCGCACCCTGTTGCCTGGCTCTGTGAATAGATCTCATACTAGAATCCGGCGTTGTTAAGTTTATAGGCTGTGGTAAAGACATATCGGGGGCGTCCATCGTTAAAGGTCAAAGTATTACTGTCCAGAATGTTGTACGTCCGCGTTCGCTGTTCAAATGAGCGAGCCTGCTGACCAGAATTCACAAGTATGCCCAATCTGATACTTCTGACATCCCGCCAGTCACTGACCGTACTGGCCGACAGATACTGATGTACATTATTCGTATTGTTATGGGTAACGCCATAAAGAGCCTGGAGACGTTCAACACCACTGATCACAGCCCTGGCTGCACCTCTGGCTATAGAGTTTGCCGGGTTGTAGCCCCGGCAGAACAGAGTATCAATATTGTTATTAGCCGGATCAGGAGCCACATAGTAAACATTGGCCGTCAGCTCATTCGCCGGAACGGTGTTACCCGCACAATCTTCACCGTTCTGAGGTAGAAACTGGACAGCCACCTGATCGCTGTTGTTACCGCCACCATCAAATGTACATTGTGCCGCGCTGCCACATCTGCCAGTAAAGAATGGCAGCACCAGACTATTCACTTCATCGCTGTAGCCTGCCTGTCTTAGAGCACGACCCAGCAGATACAGTGTATGCCGCCCATTTTCCTGGGCCAGGGCAAGATCTTCCTGGAAATAGGTAGAACGACTGCTGTTCAACATCAGTTTTAAAAAGGTGCTGCTGACTAACAAACCGATCACAAGCGCCAGCATCAGTTCAATCAGCGACAACCCTTGCTGTCGGAATAAGGATTTTCTGATCATTACCGTAGATATTTCAGAGTCAGTGATTTCTGAGCCAGAAACAAACTACCAATGCCGCCTCTGGCTTCCCATTCAAGGGTTATCGACACCGTTGCACCAGAATTACAGGGGCTGGCTGAACAGCTGACAGTCATCTGCTGGTCGGATAGTCTGGCATTTCGGCACATGAGATCATGAACATCAAAATCAGCCATTTCATCAGCCGTGCAGGTGTTGGCAAGGCATTGTCTGGGAGCAGGCCCGGCACAATAGGATGAGAGATTACTGCTGGCGGTCTGGGCTCTACTCTGGTAACGGCCTGACTGCACCCCCTGAACATTCACCTTCATACGTTCAGACATCTCATTCGCCAGCCAGAGCGCCTGAGAACGTTGCAGGCTGTCTTGAGTTGCTCTGGTGGCCTGAGCCTGCATTCCCGCCATCCCAAGAATGCCTACCATAAAAATCACCACACTTATCAACACTTCTATGAGACCAAAGCCTTTCTCTTTGCTCTGTGGAACCTTTCTGTACGTCTTTGTATGTGCTTTTAAGTGTGCTTCCATCAACAATTACCTGTGGAAGAAGATTTTCGAATTTGTCCAGTCGTTGTGACCGATACGGTTTTAATTGGAGTGCCCAATCCTCCCGTGGGACAAACTCTGATAGTTCGCACCACTGAAGGGCTGCCCCTGGGGGTAAATGTCAATGTGTTACCGGCATTCAGATTAATCGTGACATCACTGTCAATTTCTCCGTATACCCTGATAACGTCCTCACCCGTATCAACCGAACTGTTATTGTTGGGATTAGTGAAAACCATCCAGCCTGCTTTCCAGTTGCTGCCTGAAGTATCGCAACTTGTGCCGTTTTTGCTTCGACAGAGACTGATATTCACGCCTCTTTTTATCGCCTCACTGCGAGCCACCACCACACTACTGAAAATACGTTGATTGTAAAAATCCAATCGAAACGATTGCACAAGCGAATCCAGGGACACCGTTATGGAACTAATGATGCCGACCAAAAGAATGGTGATCATCATCTCGATAAGGGTCAGCCCTTTCACAAGCCCGGGCCGGGTAATTGCGAAGCGATGCCTGAACACAACCTGCTTCCTTTGCTGAATGACACTCCAACTTTAGGAAAAAAAGCAAGACCAGAGATTCAGGGAATGACAGGCGGCTTATCCAGGTGTGAGCCGGATAGCACCTGATAAAAAGGCTTCAAAGAATTGACACGAATCGGGAGATTAAGGGCTTCCCCGGGGAATGCCAAAGATCTGTCGTCATGACATTCTGCCCGAGGTTTGTGAATTCAGTTCGTGATTGCTGATACCGCCTCCGGCTTCCTGATGGATAACGAAAGACGATGTAACCCAGCTCCAGTTTGACTCTTTTTATGAAAAGGTCACGTCCCGGCTTAGAAAGCAGCCGAATACGTCAAACTGACCAGCTCAGAGCCATCACCCTGACCGCTATAGTTATAATTCAGCCCCAACTTGCCATTGCCCAATTCCATAACGGCGCCCAGATTAGCCGTAGCAAAGCCACCTTCATCCACATAAGCTCCAGGCAGGTTGTACTGCCCAAAATTCAGATTGGTATTGGTGACGTTAATGCTCTCAAAGCCACCTTCCTGCTCATCGGTATGATACATCTCGGCGTTGAAGGCAATAGTCTCCGTGAGCTGCATACTACCCATAAAACCGGCACGCAGCTGCATGCTTTCTGTGGATTGATTCCCCCATTTGTAATTGGAAATTTCTCCGCCACTCTCGGTATAACCGTTAACAGAAGCATGAATGGCTTGTAATCCGAGAACGGGACCAAAAACAAACTGAGACGATTCATCGAGCAGGTTATAGCCAGCCAGAAGATCCAGACCAACAGCATGGCCTTCGGTATCCCCTTTGGCAGTATAAGACTGCGAACCTATATTGAAATCACGCGCAAGATCTGCATAGTCCATATTGGTATAACCCAGTGCACCTTCTAAAAACCAGGCACCTTCACGATAACCATAAAGAATATTCAGACCATAATTGTTTGCCTCAAACGATGAACCATCGACGTCCAGCTCATTCTGTCCCAGAGTAACAGCAATACCCAAAAAATGGTTGTCATCCAGGCCTTTGATCAATCCCACAGTGGATGAATAACGATCATCGTCGGGACTTAAGCCGCCATCCAGCTCATTGGCCCCCGAAGCGCCACTGATAAACCAGCCACTTTTTACATCCTTCCAGCGGGACTGACGCATTTCATTGGTAACTGCACTGAATTGACTGCGAGCTGCACTCAAGCCCATCTGCGGTAACAACCCCACTTTTCTGGGGGCTATAATGATATCCGCCATGTAATCTGCAGCCAGAGCATGGGTTTTGCCGGTGGGGTGCAAAAAATCATTAAAAATCAGGCTGTCAGGGTCCGGAGCAGTGCCATCAACCCCATAGACCGGATGCTCGAAGCATGTGCTTGAAGCACCAGTACCCGCCTCACCATTGTCATAACAGGTATACACCTGATCGATTGGAGCGACGGTGACAGCTGCATCGACGCCTGAGGCAAAACCAAATTGATCAGCGTCCCTGATAATAAGATCAATAAAACCCTGAAAATCTACCGGTATGACATTGGCACCGGTTTGGTTGACAAAAATTTCAAGCGCCTGGTTGTAACCAGCAGCAGCAGTACTTGCCCCAGTGGCCTGATTCGGATCAGCCAGAGCAGCCAGTTGAGTAAGGGGAATCCGCCCCATATCAGGCAAATTTGCCAACATAATATAGTTGGCACCAGCAGCACTCAGAGCACCCACCGCTGTAGCCATATTCTGGGCTGATGCCTGAATCGCAGCCGCTTGATCGGGCGCGCTCGACCATGTTCCCCGTAAATCATTCCCCCCACCATCGAGCAAGTAAAGTGCATTTCCAGAGGCCGAAGGGTTATCAATCAAGTAAGAATTAAAATTGCTTCCTCCACTGACCGTAACAGTATTTGCATCATCCTGAAGGGCAACCCCACCAACAATAGAATCCAGAACATCGGCGGTTTGATAGCCCCCGACTGCATAGTTATTACCGCCATTGGCAAGAGTATCAATATCCAATCCCAGGGCCTTAGCCAGCAATTCAGTCGCTATGACTCCGCCATCATTTGTCGCATAAGACAGGTTGCCTGTATCCAGCAAGCTGTCACCAAACACGTAAAAGTCACTGAAGGGCTGCTCGGCCTGAGCACCAAAAGATACGACTGCAGCCACAGCCGCAGATAGAATTTTCCGCTTCATCTTCTTTCCTTATTATTATTGTGATGATTTTTATATGCAGTATTGTGAGGCTATTTTTATCACTGCGACCAGAATTTAGCAATCAGTCATTAATAATCGGCATATGCCGCCGACTCACTTTTCCTGATTTTCTCAAGCAGCTAGCTCATCAGTCTTTATTGTCTTTCTTTGAACTTTTTTTGGATTTAAAGGTCAAAATATACTCAAGGAACACAATACTTCAGGGATTAAGTATATGAATATATCGCAGTCTGGAGCCTTCAATGGCCCCACCATCGGAAATGAGCCCTACTCGCTACAGGACAGCGTTGCCAGACTGCCTGGCAGCAACAACGCGGCAGAGGTTTATTTACCAGCTAATCGCGAACATCACTACACGGGTTCAGAGCAACCTGTTGTACAGCGCAAGGTTTCTAACCTTGCCCTCTTTGACGGGCCTGGCCCAGTATCCGCTTCAGGTCATGATATTCACCTGACGCCACTGTCCACAGCTGTACATCTTCGGGAAACGCTGCAGAACCTTATCAAAACATTGCATTATCAAAAAATAACCATCGAAAAGTCTGACGTTAAAGAACCGGAAAACCAGATTGAAGAAACGAAGGAGGATGATAAAACCGATGAGGCACTCAATATTTTTATCGGTTTTATATTATACAAGGAGGGCCTCCAGGAAGACCGTGGTTTTTTTGCAAGAGAACAAAATCGATATTTGCCAGACCAGACAATCGAAGCCAGACGGGTTACTGAGATCTGTGATGTCCTGAAGAAAATATTTCAAGAGCATTCAGAAGGAGTAAAATCTAACGAGAACTATTTTAAACATGAAGGTCTTAATTATGATCTCTCTGAAATGCTGATTGATTATCTTGCGGAAACCGGTTATATCCCAGTCTGGAAGAATTGCGATAGTATACCCTGGGCTCTTCGCAGGGAACTGTTTGAATTTTTTGAAACTATCCTGTCGCATTACGGCAAGTTTTCCGAGCTAATCGCTATATTTGGTTTTATTTACAAACATGAATCCCATTTTATTGAGATTGCCAAAGCTTCTGCTGACAGTCTCAATAATAATTTGTTGTCGTGTGTTTTACGCATCGATGATGACCTGCGCGAAACATTCAACAAATCGATAATGAAAGAAATATTTGAACGACGCTATATACATGTTATTGACAACCTGTTTGCCAAAAAGTCTGAATTCGTGGGGAGCAGCGAGTACCCATTGATGAGTCCATGCCTTAAATTTGGAGAAGAGTTCGAATACTATATTAACACTTTATCGGGCTCAAAAAGTGAAGCGAGGCGTAAAGCCCTGTATCCTCTTGGAGAGCACCTTGAAGAGCAGGGCTTTAAGTTCCTTGGTTGGATTGAACCATACAAGAGGCGGTATACCCTGAACAGTGATTTTGAGATTACCTCGTTTGTGGATACAGTTGAGTGTCTTGAGATAAACTGCAAGCCATACCACTTAGATGATAAACAAGCCCATGACTGCTTTAAAAAGGTGATTAGTGCGATTAACTTCATGCGCAACAATAGGGTTATCAGTTATAGCTCCGGGCACAAACATGTTGATGTGTTGAGTGCAACGGGCGGTGATCCCGCAATTATCATGGCAATCGAATGTGAATTACAAAACAACCCCTATTTACTCAGATTTTTCGGTAATGAAAAACGGATTGTCTCAGATAGCGAGGCGCAATGGCATAAAACATTCAGTGATTTTGAGAAGCTGAAGGATATCGCGATAGTCAGGATGAATCAAATGATTGCCCATTACAATACGAGACTAATGGATGGGGATTATTGCAGCAGCAATTTGCAAGGAGCAACCGATGAAGAAAAAATGGAAAACCTGAAACAGTTTACTGGTTTTTACAGTCGATTTGTTCAGATGACCGACTTTCAGCATATGACCGGGAAATGGAGGTGTATGCCATGTGAAGAAAATGATGCACTCGCAGGCGCTGCAGAAAAGTACATGGCGATCTCGTTATTACATATCAACGGAACAGCTGCCATCAATGCGCTTCCAACAATGGAATTCCGTTTTTTCCGCTGTCCGAAAACAGCTGAAGAGGTACAACTGGTCAATGAATTCTTGCAGGCCTGGTTTCAATATATCCACCAGTGTCGGCGTGACAATATACCTCTGGAACCCGTTCCTGCTGACATCAAGGCATCCAAAGATTATTCCCCTGAAGAAGTGCGGAGCTGCAGTCTTGCCTATCTCGAGAAAATAGGTCTGGATTCACGACGTTATCTGGTCTTTATGGATGCAGAATAATGGCTTTATCCAATCGAAAAGAAAGGCAAGACCAGAGATCCATGGAATCATTCGCTTCCCCAGGGAATGCTCAAGATCTGTCGCCATGACATTCTGCCAGAAGTCTGGAAACGGTAATTCAGTTCGTGACTACTGATACTGCCCCCGGCGCCCTGGGTTACCGCAGATCGACTGCCACCAGCCCCCTGATGGATAACGGGAGACGATGCATAGCCCAACCCCAGATTGACTCTTTTTATGGAAAGATCAGCGCTGGCTTGATCGCCCTGGTCCTGCTCACCCAGAACGGGGTCGGGTGATGCTGTCCCCGTCTGGTAATGCAAGCCGACCAGAGTACTGGAACCATCCACACGACAACTGTCTGCTGATGGCTTGTATTCAGTGAACAGAATCAGAGAAAACAATCGGGAAGCCGAGGTGATTGACCGCCCGGCGGGAATAACACCATCACCCTCTAAATCAAGCATCCAGCCACTCTTGGCCGCAATCACTGTCTGAAGCGCAGTAAAGCTGCTGACGGTTGAGGAGTCCACTGTAAAGGCCACATTGCCACTGTTGGTTTTTTTATTGACAGTACCATTGGTGTAGACCTGAACATCCGTCGTATTGACCAGACCTGATAAAGACACCGCATTGTAGTTTAAAGCACCGCTGCTATTTTTTGGCTCCTTGAAACCATAAAAAGACTGTGTTTGTGTGGTGCGATTGTCATTATACGTCAGTAGCCTTCCACTCCCTACATAAAGCCAATGATGACGCTTGTCTGAGGCCACAACAGGGGCGGCTGAAATCGGCTTCCCGGTATCAAGAAGTGTTGCCAGTGTTGAGTCGGCCATAGTGTTTTGCAGACGCAATCTCATAAGTTTGCCATCCAAAGTCGAAGCACCTGTTGCAACTGCTCCGAGATAAACGGCATCGTCTTTATAATCCCGATCCCAATCCACAGCTGTAATATTACCTCCGTATGCCTGAGAAACCCCTGAATCCATCGGCGCCATGCCCGACACAAAAGCTTTACTTTTCAGATCATAGACAAAGAGTTTCAGATTCTGATTACTCGACCCGTCATCCAGTGCCGTTCGTATGCCAGACTCCCCTGTACCGATGGGTCCTGATGCAAAAACCAGATACCATTCATTCGTCGTAGGTGTTTGACTCCAATCATCTTCACCCTGGCTGTCTTTGGCAGCCACACGACGTTTTACCAGAGCAGGGCGAGAAGTGGTAAAGCCCAGTTCCGGATGGGTTATTTCCGCCAGCAGTTTAGGGGGCTCCTCTGGATTAGTGATATCCAGCACTACATAGGCAGAGCGAAGTGTTTTGTTATTCCCACCCAAAGTCACCTCGTAATCACCGCCACCAAGACGCATACCCATCACCAGCACGGTTCCCCAGCCGCCGGGATAATCACTGTCATTACTGTCAAAAATGTTGGCATCGAAAGTTACAGGCTCTGCATCCATGTAGTAAACATGGGGATAGTCCGGCTCTCTCAACCACTGCAGATGAGGCAACAGATTCATGGGCGTATAAGCCCAAAGTTCAGAACCCAGTGGATGGCTGACTTCGCTGTTATCCCCCGTTGTGTTATAGCCGTATTGACTGTCATCCCAGAAGCCACCGTTAAAAGCGTGGATCATGCCGTCATTAGCCCCTACGTAAAGCATGTGCCGACGGTTTTTGTATTGGTTGTAGAAGGAGGTATAGGTGGTATCGGAATAGAGGGCATCAAACCGACTTTCCGGAGAAGACACCAGCTGTGGTGTTGAATGAATAATATCACCCAGTCGCCAGACATCATCGTCTCCGTCTTCATCGTAGTCAATGGTTCTAGGACGGGTTCCGGAGATCTCCTCACCGCGAACATAGTTGATGACATTGGCAACCTCAGAAGCTGAAACCCCCAGATAACCCTCGCTTGTGCTGAATGTATCAGGCGTCAGTGGCAGAGTTTCACCGATATCAACAACACCATCATTATCTTCATCCAGCCAGGTCAGAATATGGCGGCCACCTGAAGCGAGGGAACTGAAGGTACGCTGACTGGTGACGTTGGAGAGACTGGATAATTGATCTCTGGCATCCCAGATTGCATCCAGCTGATTCAGGGACTGAAGAGCGCCGTCGGGCGTCAGTGTTACCCCTGAATCTGAAGTGGAATATCTCTGAAGCAGCGTCTGGTTGGAGTTGGGGTCAAAAATCAACTTCACGACTTTATCGACCGTATAATCATCAAGCTTGTCATTACCATTGCTGTCTTCGCGAAGTAAACCCTTACTGTCGACAAAGAGCGCGTGAAGCATACCACCCCAGGAAATGGTCTTACCGTTGTACTCCATAACGGGTTGAAACAGCGCCTGATAGAGAACACCTGCGCCAGTCTGACTGTTCGAAAAAAGTGCCGCGTTGGTGGCGGAGGACACCCTGCTGACGATATCCTGCAACACTTGCCCCAGCTGAGCTTCTAACTGGCTGGGGTTACGAGCGAAATAATAATTGTCAGGTAAACCATCTGCGCCTATTGAGCCTGTAGTATTATTCCGGCTATCCCACTCCCGGTCGTCATCTGAAATCCCATCGCCATTTTCGTCATACCTGGGCGTACCATCGCCATCAAGATCAACAAAGCCACCGTACTTGGCCGCAAACCAGAGCGGTTTTTCAAGTAGACCTGCTGAGTTGCCGCTGGCCGTAAAGTTATTCACTTCATAATCCGTCTGCCCTTTGTAGACAAAATCGTTTTGTAATCCATCGTCGTAAGTACCAGTCATTGTGTAACTGAACCTCAGGTTCAATCCGGCATAAACACCATCTACTTGGACAGCCATTCGCACCTGGTCACTGCCAAAACTACCCACACGCAGGGTTGAATCTGAAGTGGCTGAGCACTGGGCTCCAACACAAAACTTAATGCGTGAGGAAGCGTCATAATCAAAATCATTACCCCAGAGAGAGTCCTCCCAGGTAAACAGCAAGCTGCCTTCCACGACCTCACCATCAGAGTTCAGTACTGTATTCTCTACCACTACATCAGTGAGTGTGCAGTCACTACCACTGCCAGAGAAATTCGTTCCGGAACCAAAGTTGGAGCTGGTATGACAAACCGGTTGGAAAGTGACAGGCTTACCACCCGCATTCAGGGTAAAGCTAGGCATACTCTCTGCCAATTGAACGGCATAGGTTTTGACTTTCTGCACACCATCAAGAGTAGTGTTCAAATCGGTCTGGTTGCCATAGAACGCCAATCCGGACGCCTGATAACTCCCCTCCAGCTGAGGCAACTCAGGACACAGGCCTTTGGCTTCTGACAACCCATTAAGATACTTAGCTGTACACTGTCGTGTGCTACCTGTACCTCCAACCAGATAGTTACCAGCAAAGTTATTGTTATATTCAAGCTCACCCACTTCATCGGTTTTGCTATTCACACTGGCAGTACCCGACAAGCCAGGCAAATCGGCACTACTGGAGAGTTCGTCGGAATCAAAAGAGTTCAGTCCGCTGGACAACAGGATAATTGAACAGTTGGCACAGGCGTTGGCTGAAGTGACGGGGGCAATCCAGGACTCGGTCGACAGTCCTGACACAAATTGATCATCAACACTGGTATCAAAAGCACTGCTGGGTGATGACTGACCGGCAAAGTATCTTAGAGCCTCCAGATACATTTCAGCCAGTGGATTCCCCCAGTTGCTGCAATGACGATTTGAATAAGTTGAACGCCCTGATTTAAAGGTATCAATGGAAATGCCATAAGTGCTGCAGTCGGTATATTTATTCTGACTGTAGCTGTACCTGGCAATTCTGAAGCTGTTGATGTGCTGTATGATGCCATTGACAGAGCCGTTAAAAATACCGGTAGATACATTGACCTCATCATCAGAAGACGACGAGTTACCACCAATTTTGGAGATATTTCTTCGCAGCAAGCCACCAGAAATATTCTTGTCGTAACTGCCGCTGATCAAGCCAAACCGGAGACTGCCATCTTCACCATAGCGTTGCAGCAATCCCACCGGTTTGGCGTTGCCATTAGAATACTCTCTGCAACGAACCGACGTTGATGCATCTTTACCTGCTACACAGGATTCAACCCGAACCGTTTTTTCTGCTAACTCATAGCTGCTGGAAGGACTGTTAGACGCACCCCACTGGCACTGAATCACTTCAGTAGACGCCCAGCGTGGCCATTGACCACTGGCAATACGAACCTTTGGTTCACCAAGTTCACTGGTCGCCAGATTACAAAAACTCACAGAACCACTGTAAGGAGTCAGACTGGCAAGATCACTGCCATTGTATACTTTGACAAAAGCATGAATATCTCTGGGCAAATAGGCTCTTTCCAGAACGGTCAGAGATGAGCTATCAGAAGACCGCTTACCTCCAAAGAGCACCCTTCTCAAAACATCCATTCGACTCATGGTCGCCCAATTCAGAAAATTACCACTCCATGGTGCACTTGCTGTATCACAGAAGTGACTATGGGTACCGGTTGCCAGTGCAACCGGTGAAAATCGCCCATTCGACGAACTGTACGAATAGCACCACTGACTGTCGAAGTACCCCATGTATTCGAAGTTGTCTTTATAGGTCACATCCAACTGACCATCACCATCCAGATCCGAGTAATCCGGGTAGGCTTTTTTAAACAGCTCGTGATCAACCGACATCACCAACATAACCAGAGGTTCCGAGCTTCGACTTAACAGAGGTGGCACCGATGAATAGAGATTCGATGAGGGATCTGCTGATACCAGAGTGGACCAGACTGACAAAACAGACAGGCTGTTTATCAGTATTTGCTTCATCTTCATGGCTGCACTCCTTGAGCTATAGCCTCTGCTAGTCATTTTTTTTATAAGTAGTCTGCAGCATGACCCGGGCATCTGTAGAACCACCCGTTGCCAATACGGTAATCCGGTAAAACTGCGCCCAGTCAGTAAAACTGCCCGGGTCGGGGACAGGGCCATCACTTTCCTTGGGTAGATAGCACCGGAACTCAACGATGTATTTAGCCTGAGCAGATATACCTTCCAGATTAATGACCGTCGTTCGATGTTTTGAAGAGGAAGACCAGACAGACTCATCCTCCCAGGGCCTGTCACTGCCATTTTCACAGGTTCCTGCATCGGTAATTTCAGCGCCACTGAAACAAAGCCCATTGCTGCAGCCTGAATTAAAACTGGAAAGGGAAAAAACGGTATTGGCAATGTAATTTTCAGCTTCGAGCACTGCCACTTCGGCAGAGTGAAAGGCTAATTGTTCATTTCGAAAGTTACCGGTCATTTTCTCTTCCAGACTGGTCATCCTGATCGAAGTAATACCGGCTACTGTGAGAATCAATAGCAGCACCAGACTGACCATTAAAACGCTTCCCTGTTGAGACTTCATTGTGCTTTTCATTGAGCGATCCTCACTGCGGAATTCGATTCCGCAACTCCATAGTGATCACAAAAGATCGACGTAAAAAATTATCCGAGGGTGTTATGCGGTTTCCGGCAAAAAAATAGGACTGAGGGGTGTCTGTCACCTCCTGAAAACTTCTAAACAGCATCTCCATACGCACACTGGTGACATTTTGCCAATCAAGACTGAACAACCCTATCTCTGAAGCGGTTCGATATTGATTGGCAATGCCATCGTCATCGCTGTCATAGCCATAAAGCAGACTTAAACCTTCTACACCTTCAAGAAGCGCTTCAGCTGAATTAATCGCTCCAGAGGAAGTTTCTCCGGCAAACCTGCGATAGAGATTCGGGACACCGTTACTGTCCCGGAGGTAGTAAACGACAGAAGACAGAGGAAAAACCTGTGAACCGGTATGACTCTCAGCTTTGGCGTCCGCAGCGGATGTCAGACAGTTATAGCTTCCACCCAATTGGCTGGTGCAGTTATACAAGTTGCCACTGGAAGCTGATTCGTGAGAGACCATTGAGCCACTGGTATTGGCTCCGGCACGAAAAACGGAGACCCCCTGACAGTCAGAGCGAACCGCAACCAGAAGATCTCCTGAATTAAAACTATGAGGAGCCGACAGCGTCATTCTGGCCGTTCCGGTATTGTGGCTGATGACACTCAACGCGCTTTCCTGATCAACCTTGTGAATGACAACACTCTCTGAAATAGCATTGCTGTCGACTCTGGAATTATTGGCCTGGGGAACACCCAGAATGCCCTTATCAAAGTGTGCCATCCAGATGCGGTCATCCGTGCTGGTAAATAAAGCATTGGCAAGATCCGAAGAGGGAGGGCAACCTGTAGAGCCAGCCATACGAATATCCCGCGCGATCAAATCAATGGCAAAGCGCGCATTTTCCTGAATGCGGGAGAGTTCATCCTGTAACATGTAAGTGCGATTGGCACTCAAAAAAAGGTGCCCAATACCCGCGATAAGAATCAACCCCAACAGCAGGGCGACCATCATCTCTACCAGTGATAACCCTGCCTGCTTCACCCCCTCTCTATTCATAGTGCACTCCTCAACACCACTTCACGTGCTGCCTGGGCACTATGGGAATCATTGAATTTCAGAGTGATGACATAGACACGGCCTGAGGAAGTATCTTCTATGGCAATAGAGCCTGTAGCATCGGGTAGCTGACAGGCCAGCTGGAATTTCCATTGCTGCACATCATAGGTTGCTAACTGTGACTCACTGCAGGTTGCAGATTCACAGCTATTAATAAATTCCTGAGTCGTACAGGCAGCGGCAACATGCTCTGTTTCCAAAGTGATGTAATCACTGCCCGTAGCTGCGACTGTTTTATTCGCACGAATACGATCCATCATATCGTTGACAACAATGACAGCCTGGGAGCGGAGATAAGCCAACTGGTTATGCTGGAGGCTTTTGGTTTGCAGGCCAGCCATGCCCAACACACCGACGGAGATCACCAGCAGAGCCACCATGACCTCGATCAGGCCAATACCCTTCTGATACAGCTGGTTGATCAGGTTGCGTGTACTTCCTTTCATACGCACCTCAGTAGATTTCACAGTCTATTCAGTTGCAGGTTCCCGACTCTGACACCCTTGCTCTCCCGGTGAGACTCAGAACTATCTGCCTGACTTCAAAGCCACTCGAATTGGCTTCGCACAGAGTAAATGTGCCTGCCAGCCGGGCTTGTCCATGAGGGTTAAAACCCAGCGTGTTGCCATTATTCCACTGCATGGAAATCAGATTATCCGTATCTCCAAAGACTCTGATTAACTGATCTTCCGAGTCGAGAGCACCATCAGCATCTTCATCTGCAAACACCAGCCACCCTGAGCTCCAGTTCATCAGTGAGTTATCACACCCAGACCCATTACTGGACTTGCAAATCGAAACAGGACTTCGTCGTTTAATCGCCTCACTTCGGGCCAGCAACATACTGCCGAACAGTGTCTGGGTATTAGCAGCAACACGACGATCTGCCAGTACATCTTTCATTGAGGGAGCTGCAACAGTGATAAGAATCGCAAAAACAGACAGTGTGACCAGCATTTCAGGAAGCGTCATCCCTGCCCCGCTTTTCCATTTTTGGCCCGATCCGAACACCATAATCAGTTCTCTGTTTCGATACTTTGGGAAGAAGGTTTCTCATCGTTTAACTGCACTTTAGTTGTCTCTGATCTCAAACCGTAGAAGCACTGTAAGAAACTCGGATAGCAAGATCGCTTCAACCGACCAATGGCAAAAACCGCTTGGTTTTCAGGGATAAAAGATTTCGGCAGGGGGCAAAGTGGCAGGTACTTATAACAGCTCATCCAGATGAAATACCGCTTATCGGTATCTACTGCCAACCACAAAAACATTGTGTTCAACTCGGCCATGCAGGGATCGGTACACTGCCTGCGGCTTGCGAAAAGAAGAAAAATAAATACAAGAAGAAATGCTTTTTCATGGATGTTCAGAATCCCATCAAATATTCCGGCTTTACATTAATAGAGCTGATGATCACTGTGGCAATACTGGCCATCCTTGCCAGTATTGCCTACCCCAGTTTTGATGCATCCATTCAGGACAGCAGGATTACATCTCAGACGAACCGTATTTTGGGTGCACTTCACTTGGCACGAAGTGAAGCATCTGCAAGAAATATGGCCATAACTGTCTGTGGCTCCAATGATCAAGCTACCTGCAATGACAATGATTGGTCTGATGGTTTTATTGTCCTTGAGGGAGCGAACCTTCTGCAAACCTTCACCCCTCTTGAAGGCGGAAATCAGGTCAACGTCGCCCGAGTTGACTTCGACCAGAACGGGCAACTTATCGCACCTATTCAACTGACTGTATGTGATGCCAGAGGTGCTGCCTTCTGTGGAACGATTCAGCTAAATGGTTCCGGACAAGCGAGGATACAATGACCGGGAATAAACTCACCTCAGAAATGGTACAGGGGTTCACGCTCATTGAAATTCTTGTAGCCGTTTTAGTCTTGTCTATAGGTCTTCTGGGAATGGCCAGCCTTCAATTATTGGGCAGCCAATCATCTCAGGGGGCCGCTTCCAGAACACAAGCTGCTCTTCTGGCCTATGACCTGGCAGAGAGAATGAGAAATAACAGAGACGCTGCTCTCAATGGCAGCTACGGTAATGGTCAGCTCGCCGCACCTAATGACCCTGCTTGTATCTTTCAAGGAGGAGGATGCAATCCAGACCAGCTTGCCGCACACGACATCAGAGAATGGCTGGATCACATTGTTGATGTGAACAATATAGGGCTTGATGGCAATAACTGGCAACCAACAATTGCTGGTGCCACAGCATCTCTGGCCCAGAACAATAATCAATTTACTCTAACAATCAACTGGCAGGAAACTGATAGCGGATCACAACAACTTTTACAGCGAAGCTACGAAATGGGTTTTGAAATATGAAGTCGTACAACTCAAAACAACTCGGTCTTAGCCTTGTAGAACTCATGGTGGCTATTGCCCTCAGTGCCTTATTAATGCTGGGCGTAACCCGGATGTTTGCTGACTCAGTTACCTCCAATGCAACAGAAACTGCACTTTCTCAAATCAGGGAGAGTGCTCGAATAGCTATGGATATGATTAAGCGCGACATTAGAATGGCTGGATATCAGGGAGACTGTGCCCCATCCACTATGACCTCGATGAATAACTCTGTGCTTAATTTTGCAAATCAGGCATTAGGTGGCACTGAAGGAAATGGCACAAACAATGATACTTTAATGATGTTTACAGCATCAGAAGAGTTTTCCGATACCGATGTCAGCAGTTTTTTTTCTGCAGGTAGTATTACTCTGGAGAACTCTGTGACATACGATGCCAATGATATCTTCCTTGTTTCAGACTGCCAGAACGTTGCCATATTTACTCCTAATGCTGGTGCTGCAAACACTACTCAAATTACACCACAACAAAATATCGATACTAGTGACATGGTTCTCCTGTCCACGTGCACTCCTGATAGCACGTGCAATCAGAGTCATCCATTATTCAGAGTAGGGAGTATGGTTGCAGGTGTGCCCCAAGGTCTCATATACGACATCAACGGAACGACACTTCGCCGTGATGGCGTCAATATGGTTGACGGCATCGAGAACATGCAAGTTCTATATGGCGTCATAGATAATGGTGGCCTGAGATACTGTGATATAAGCGACTTTGGTAACACAGCGGGTGACTGCCAATGGCAAAACCTCAGAAAGGTTAGAATCAGTCTAATTGCCGTCTCAAGAGCAGCTGTACTTCCTCAGGCAACTCAACAAACTTTCCCTATTCTGAACACGGCTGCCGCAAACAATCAATTTGTTGCTAATGACCGTTTCCTCAGGAGAGTTTTTACAACAACAATCAACTTAAGAAATCGGGGATAATCAGAAATGAAAACAAGGGCCCCCTATAAATCTGAAAGAGGTGCAATTCTATTCATCTCTTTGATAATTTTGCTATTGGTTACCGTAATTGCAATCGGATCAGTACGTTACTCCACTCTGGATCAGCGCATCTCTCTGACTGTTCAACAAAAAAACTCAACGTTTCAAGCTGCTGAAAGTAGCTTAAGCCAGAATGAAAACGATATGGATCTCAAATTTGCCGTTGATCAGGCTGGAGAAGGTGGATACACACAAACCTTCATATTTACTGACGCCTCTGGCTCCCAGGTTGCAGCTCAGGCAACCACCACCCGGGTAGGTATCGTTCAGGGACAAGGCTTACGTTCTGATGGTCTTAAGCTCTACCGCTTTCGAACTGTCAGCAATGCAAACATGAATAATGCGAATACAGTCACAGAACTTGAGGCTGGTTTTATTAAAGCGATATTGGAGTAACAGGAACAGCCTCCATGAAATTGAAGTCCATTAATATAACTTTACTCACTTCCCTTTTACTCACCACCAGTACTGCAACATGGAGTGACGATACAGACATATTCCTGAGCAATCCAAACTATGATAGTTCAATCAAGCCTAATGTACTTTTTATCCTTGATAACTCAGGTTCGATGGATTGGTCACTCACAGATAACTATGATGCAGGCTATGGAGAAGACTCTCGCCTTGATGTTCTTAAGCAGTCATTTGGTGACATTATGGCAAATGCATCTGACATCAATGCTGGTTTAATGAAACTTCACGCCCGATCAGGAGAGTCAAGCCGACTCACTTTTCCTGTTACGGATATTGATGCCCTTTATGGCTCAGATATTATTCTGGCTGGAACACCTGAGCTTTTAGAATCAACCGATGATGCTACTGAAGATCTCACGACGGGCGCGGTAACTACATCTTCCAACACTCTCACACTAGGTGTTGTGAGCAGTTCAGCTATAAATAGTCAAGAGCGAACTTATCAGCTTCAAAACTATTATGACAGTCCTGAAGGGCTCAGTTCAGATGGTTCAATTTGGTATAACACATCATACTATTCATTTTATAGCACTCAGTTGAATGGGCTGTATTTCAGAAATCTCGAAATACCCTTTAATGCCATTATCGAAGAGGCTCATATTAAATTTCGCAGCACGTATGATACCGATGAGTTTGTGGAAATTAAAATTGATGCAGAGCTGGCGAAAAACCCGCAATCAATGGGACCGGATCAAAGTAATTTTGGAAATAGGCCTCGAACTTCTGCCAGCCATGTTTGGGAACCTGATGACTGGTTAAGTAACACCAACGGAGTAACTGACGATATATCAAGTGTTATACAATCGATTCTGAACGATGCATCGCTCAATTGGACGGCTGGTGAGAAGCTGAACAATCTGGCTCTTTTCATGGAAGTTATTGGTGGAACACCCAATGATCGTCATATATTCAAAGAACAATCCGATGGGAGCTATAAAAGCTACGCCCCCAAACTGTTCATAAAATACTCTGTACCGGAAAGTACTGTTGAAAAATTAACAGGAGTTCGCTTCCAGTCAGTAGGGATCCCCAGCGGCTCAACAATAAACAGTGCAAAAATAGAGTTTACATCCACTGAAAACAGTTCTGAGCCTATATCTTTTAATGTCTTCGCAGGAAAACCAACAGGCAACCACAATAATTCATTTTCTCAAAATAATCAGAACCTCAGCAGCAGGGAAAAATACGGACCTATAACCTGGACTCCCGGAAGCTGGTCCGCAGGAACTTCCGAAGATCCAAGTGTTCATGAGGTTGATGTAGCAAGCCTACTTCAAGAGGTTGTTAATGATAGTAACTGGTGTGGAAATGACAGCAGCACCTTCTATATTAGCAAGGGTTCTGGAAGTGGTAACCGAACTGCCTACAGCATTGACAGGAACAATGCTAAAAAGCCTCGCCTCGTTGTTCAATACACTCCACCCGCAAACGGATCGGGTTGCATAACCTCTATCATTAACACGCGCATTAATGGTTCAGATCAGGATGCTTATGAGTGGAACTCTGATGGAGGTATCTATTTATATAACAATGAGATTCGCATGGGTGGTAATTCAAGCACCTATTCTACAGGCGGTCTTCATTACCCAAGATTACCCCTGAAGAAAAATGCCACCATTTTAGAAGCCTATCTTGAATTGACCTCACATAATAATAATTCAGGGAACATGTCAATCCGTATTCAGGCAGAGGATCGGGATACTTCGTCAGCATTTGTCAGTGGCTACAGAAATATCAGCTATCGCAGCGGCTTAACCTCTGCATCTGTTGACTGGTCAATTCAGGAAAACTGGATTACTGGCATCACTTATCGCTCACCGGACATAAAAGATGTTATCACTGAAGTCATCAGCAGAAATGGCTGGCAGGCTGGCAATAATCTGACACTGATCCTCAAGGCCACCGGGGGTGAGCGTTATGCAAAGAGTTACGATAATAGTCCATCATCTTCCCCTCGACTGATAGTTAAAGTCGCAGACGGTGGTATCGACACAAGTGCAGGCTATAGAGTTAAAGATCATCTCGTATCTCTTGTTGACAATATGTCGGCTGGTGGAGGCACCCCCATTGTTCCGAGTATGTACAATGCAGCCAATTACTACACAAGCATTTTTCGAGGAAACCAAACTCCCATAGTTAACTCTTGCCAATCCAACCATCTTGTATTGTTGACTGATGGACAAGCGAACAGCAATACCTCTACAGCAATAGATGGCATTGCCAGCTTGATCGGCCAGACCTGTTCAGGAGATGCCTACAATGATGGTGAAAAGTGTGGCAGATCCCTTGCAAACTGGATGGCTACAAACGACCTGGTTGATACCGTTGAGTCTGTCAATACAGTAACCACCCACACAATCGCTTTTGCAACACAAGCTGATCAGAATGCCAAACAGTTCATGCAGAATTTGGCCTATCAGGGAAGAGACAGAACGAAGCCCGATAGCGAAGTAGGCTACTATGAGGCAAAAAACGCTCAGGATCTGGCAAATGCTTTCAACGATATTGTTAACGGCATTCTTGACAAGGAAAGTACTTTTGCAGCGCCTGGTGTTGCTGCAAACTCATTCAACCAATCCCGGCACCTGAACAAGATTTTCTACAGCGTCTTCAAGCCCTCTCTCACCGATCGCTGGATAGGAAACCTTAAAAAGTACCAGTTGCTCACTGACAATAATGACTCCACAGAAATTTATGACGGTAGCACCCCCCCTCTACCGGCTATAGATCAGGAAACAGGTTTCTTTAATGATGCCTCCAAGAGTTTTTGGAGTGCCACGCAGGATGGCAAAAATGTTGATGAAGGTGGTGCAGCCAGTCGCTTCAATGGTGCAGACAACCGTAAGATATTTACCTACATTGGTCAAAACCCAGCGGGCAGTTCTGTATCTATTGCGGCTGATAATCAACAATTGAAAATTACAAACTCAAATCTGACACCTGACCTCTTTGGCCTGGATAATGCTGATGTTGCCAGGAAGAATGAATTAATAAATTGGGTAAGAAATCCTAACACCTGGATGGGAGATCCCCTCCACTCTACACCAGCATTAGCAAACTACCGGTGTCGTAACCAAACCGTAGACAACCTCTACAGTTGTAGTGAAGATAACCTGGAGCTTGCCCTGTTTATTGGCAGCAATGATGGAATGTTCCATGCATTCAACACCACCCCTACATCCGGCCAAGAGCAAAACATGGAATACTTCTCGTTTATTCCACAAGAATTATTGCCAATCCTGGACACTCTCGAAGAAAACAACACAACAAGCCGTATACCAGGACAGCAGGGCCGCCCCTATGGTTTGGATGGTGACATTACCTTATGGACCAACGATGTAAATGGTAATGGTGTGATCTATGGTGGTGCAGACACTATGGACTACGACAATGACAGCGATACCCTGTTAATACCCAGTGACACTCTAAACCCGAATGAGTTCGTATATGCCTATGTAGGCATGCGTCGCGGAGGACGAAACTATTATGCATTGGATGTCACAGATTTAAGCACTCCTGAAATGCTTTGGTTCATTCGTGGAGGTGAAGGTAATTTCAGTCGACTTGGACAAACCTGGTCGAAGCCAATTAAAGCAAAAATAAGAATAGGTAAGTCGGTCGACAGCTCAATAGATAACAAAGTAAGCAGCAACCTTACTGAAGCCATTGATGTACTTGTCTTTTCAGGAGGCTACGACAACAGTCAGGATGCCTCTTCAATATACAGGACAGACACCATGGGTAATGCAATATATATTGTTGATGCAAGTACTGGAGAACTCCTTTGGCACGCAAGCCCAGATAATACTGCCTCACTTAAGCTGAATAAGATGCAATACAGCATCCCTGGCGGAGTCAGCCTGGCCGATCTCCAAGGTGATGGATTCCCGGATCAGATTCTGTTCGGAGATACCGGAGGCCAGCTTTGGCGATTATACCTGAATCAGTGTATACCCATTTCAAACGCTAACGGAGAGTACAGCAACGATCACTGTGCTGTTACTTCAAGAAGTGAATTGGGTAATCTAGTCTGGCCAAGTGACTCGGATGGTAATGGAACCTGGGATTCCGACGACGGGGTTATGGCTTACATCGGTTATCCAACAGCTCAAAATACTTCTCAGAGCACACAAGCAGAGAACGCGCGCAAATTCTATACCCGTCCCGACATTACAACCTTCGGAAAAAACGGACGCCTTAATATAGGCATTGCCATAGGTAGTGGAAAACGCTCTGACCCTTTGGGAAGAATTAACCAGCACACCGAAGATCGCTTTTTCTTCATTACCAGTGAGGAGTTATACAACCCAAGTTTTAGCTCTGACAGCAGCGACGACAACTATAAGTCCAAGCGATCCGTACCGAAGCATACAATGTATAACGTGAACAATAACGACCTGATAGAAATCAGTTATTCACAAAACAGTGACGGTGATTACGTAACATCAGTACCAACAGGCTCTGATACCCTTCAGAAAGGCTGGTATCTCAGTATGTCGACGATTCCTGGCTTGCATGAAAAAGTTCTGAGTGATCCGACTATTTATAACAGTGA
Source organism: Endozoicomonas sp. ALC020 (assembly GCF_049275935.1). Taxonomy (NCBI): domain Bacteria; kingdom Pseudomonadati; phylum Pseudomonadota; class Gammaproteobacteria; order Oceanospirillales; family Endozoicomonadaceae; genus Endozoicomonas; species Endozoicomonas sp. ALC020. Next base: position 4,156,845 of record NZ_CP184830.1, on the reverse strand, counting down.
AATTTATTTCAGCAGTTTTACACCAGAGGCGGATGCAACCAACACTTGTTCAGCAGTTACTGGTCGGAGCTGGGCATGGAAAACAAGCCTGGACGGGCAGGTTATTGATCGCGATCGGATTAATACCAATGGTATTGTCGATGCCAGCGTGTTCATTCGGCTTGCAAAAGACGAGGGTTCTGATTCAGAACCTTCACCTCAGCCGGATGGAGGAACTCCTCCGCCCGGAGGTGGTACAAATCCAACTCCAGATGGCGAAAACCCATCTCCAGATGGCGAAACCCCAGATCCAGATGGTGAAGAAAACCCATCTTCAGGAAACGACTCTACATGCTTGATGTTTAATGGTACAGATGGAGAAGAAGTAGCTTGTCCAAACTTTGAAGGCAGTAGCTACTGGAGACAGGTTCGATAGCCATGAAAGATATAAGAACAACAGAAAAAGGCTTTACACTGATAGAGATGATGATTGTTATAGCAATCATTGGAATACTGGCTGCTGTAGCAATTCCTGCCTATAACCAACAGGTACAGGATACGGCTACAGCGGATGCACGTGCCTCACTCACGGGATTGGCGAATGCGATGGAAAGGCAAAGAGCTCAAACAGGTTCTTATTTAGGAGCTTCTGCAGCTGATGGCGATGGCGATAATGACAACGGTGCACCAAGCATTTTTGCCACCCAAAGCCCGGAAACCGGCAACCCGAACTTCAACCTTACCATTGCTGTTCCAGCGGGTGGAGTGACTTACACTTTAACTGCAACGGCTACCGGTGCTTCAGGTATAACTGCAGGAGATACTATAACCCTGACCTCGCTAGGACAGCGAGGAGGGACAGGTACACTCGTAAACGTCTGGAACTAGCCTCGAACAAGCCCTCTAAACCTGAGGGCTCCATTCCAAAAAAACCAATCACCCCACAAAAATCTCAGCCACCATAACATGACTCCCCCCCGGTTCCAGCCCAACAGAAACCTGGGGCAACGTTATCGTTTCCACACAAACCATAGACTTATAATCAAAAGTAGGCACATCATGCATTTTTTCTGCCCGAACAGGTCCCGGGTTCCAGACGACTGTGCCGTTGCTGCCGGATTTTTTGATGGTGATTTTTCTTCCCAAACCAGGATCGTGAAGGATGCAGGCTTCGCTATCATCAATATAGGTTCTGTCGACTTCACCCTGAATGATCACATCCCCTTCCTGAATGCAGGCTCTGCTGTCGTCGGTCTCATCCAGGTAACGCTTGCCATCCAGTCCTTCAATCCAGATCAGGTCCGTGTTTGATACGGTGAAATAAGTATGCAACGCCTGACTGATTTCAACTTTTCCTGCTCCGGTGTTTCTCGAGGTCAGACTGATTCTTAGTGTTTTGCCAACAATAATCTCTATAGTCAGGCCTGCTTTACCATCCCATTCCGGGATACTGTCAATCGGTAATGACAAAACAACTCGAGTCTCGCCAGTCTCCAGCGTGTCAGTCAACTCAAATTTCCAAAGCTCTGTACGGGCAAAACCGTGATTGGGGCCTCCTTCCTGTCGAGGACCAAACCATGGCCAGCAAATGGGCACGCCACCACGAATCGCTTTTCCCTCAACTATATCCGCTAGCGGGCTCATCCAGAGGACCTTCTCCTGACCTTTTGGCTGATAACTTAAAACCTGCCCTCCCTGCAGGGAGATCATGGCTTTGGCAAAAGGATTGTCGATTTCAAGAACAGGCACAGCGCCTATCATTCTGGGTTTGAAAGCAGAATTCGTTTGAAAAGTCATAGCGAAACTTCCTGAGTTGTAACATCAGAATAACAGACCCACATTTCTGTGACATGATCAGGCACCTCATCGACACATGCATTTACATCTATACCTGCAGATACACTGATAGCAGGGTATGCGGTCAGTCTGGACTTATTGTGGCAACCAAAAATTTACAAGACTATGAAAGAGTATCAAAACTTCAGATAGAGAATTGGGTAAGTAGACGATAAATATCGTATTTTGGACATCCGCTAAGCCGGATTGAATATGGGATCAATAACTATTTTATGAAAGGGAAGCTCAGGCTTCCCTTTTCGTTGTTATCAGAAACTTAAACCCACCCACAACCAGAGTTTATCGGTATCTACCTTACCAGCAGCATCATCGCCTGCAGTATAGGTAGCATATTTCACACCCGCGTTATAGTGCTTCCCAAACTTCTTGCTGTAGACCAGGTCGATCTCTTTACCCAGATCTTCAATAGTGGAGGTCTCTTCATCAGCACTAAAATCGTGATAGGTGACCGACCACTTACCACCAAAAAGCTTGCCACCAACTGTGGCATAAAGATCTTTAAGACCCTGAGCAGGAGTGCTCAGGAACTGATCCGCCCAACCATTGAACTTATGAGCAGTAGCAAGCGGCGTCGAGAAGCCATAATTGCCATCATCGGAGCCCAGTACTTCATAACCCACTTTGGTGGTAATACCGAATATCGCTACTCCACCCTCGACAAAGTAGAAATTGGCGTCGTATTTATCTGAGCCTGATTCGGACTCCTGAGTGGCAAACTCTCCGGTGTAGAGGAGTTTCAGGTCACTGACATCTGCGGAACCTGAGAGTCGCACGCCGTAGGTATCCAGACTGTTGTCGGTATCATCATCCAACTCAAGCAAGTATGCATAGCCGGTCAGTTTTCCTAAGGGTGTGGCATAAGAAGCGTTGAGCAAATGATCCTTGGATCTCAGATCCTTTTCTTCCGCAAAAATCCGGTTGCGTTTGTTGATGTAGGCGTATTTCAGTGACAGTCCTTCAACCGGCATATAATCAGCGCTGAATGCATTAAAGGTTTGTCGATCCTGTCGCCAGCCCACATGCCCAACAAAACGTTGATTATCATAAGCGATAACCTGTCTTCCGAGCTTGGCTGTCAGCCCTTCCATTTTATATTGAATAAATGCCTGATCGACTTCGGTCACTTCCGGATCAGCAATCACGGAATAGTCAGCACCATTGCCAACCGCATCATTGTAATCATCGATACCCGCTATAGACCTTGAATCTTCAAATTCCAAAAGGCCAGAGAAACCGTAGTAATCCCCTGTCTTGTATCCCAGTCGAGAGCGAAGGGTCAGTGCTTTGCCATCTTTCAGGGTATTGTCCTGATCAACCGTTTCGTATCTGAGCCTGAAGTCACCATACGCCTCTCCGCCGGTAAGCGCTTCTATAAATTCGTCAGCCTGAACCTGAGTTGTTGAGACAGCAGCTGCCCCCGCAATAGCCGCTGCCAGTAATGTTACCTTTGTGTGTTTCAAGGACTTAAACTCCGTTTTTTTGTTGTGAAAAGCCTTTTATCGCATGGACGACAAAAAATTATTTTTCTCGCTCATTGCTGATTTATTGTTGTTATTGTTGATTGAGCTGCGTTATATCCCCCCGGATACTACGCGGCCTGAAAGCTTTCCTTACTGCTGGAAGCTTCTTTTTTCTTTTTATGCTTGCTGATGTTTTCCACCTTGCGCTGTTTCTCATAGAGGAACTTCAATACTTCAGAGCGCAGGCGGGTATACTCAAGGTCTTCTGCCAGAGCCAGACGATCTCTGGGACGTTCCAGATTGATGTCAAGAATTTCGCCAATAGTGGCTTCTGGCCCATTGGTCATCATGACGATGCGATCCGAGAGCAGTACGGCTTCATCCACATCATGGGTAATCATGATGACGGTGTTATTCAGCTCCTGCTGGATCTCCATCAAAGAGTCCTGCATATGAGCCCGGGTCAGAGCATCAAGAGCACCGAAAGGTTCATCCATCAACAAAATTTCCGGCTGCATGGAGAGTGCCCTGGCAATGCCGACACGCTGCTTCATACCTCCGGAAATTTCATCAGGTCGCTTGTGCATGGCATGCTCCATGTGCACCAATTCCAGGTTGTGCTCTATCCATTCTTTTGTTTCAGACTTGCTTTTTGAGCGTCCAAATACCTGCTTAACCGCCAGCTCAACGTTCTGATAGGCTGTCAGCCAGGGCAGCAGAGAATGATTCTGGAACACCACGGCTCTTTCCGGTCCCGGTTCCCTGACCTCCTTACCGTTAAGGACTACACCCCCGGTAGTGGCCTGGTAAAGCCCGGCAACAATGTTCAATACGGTTGACTTACCACACCCCGAATGACCAATCAGCGAAACAAATTCTCCTTTACTGATCTTCAGGTCCACGCCTTTGAGTGCCGTGAAAGGTCCTTTTGGTGTATCAAACACCATGTCGATGTGGCTTATATCTAATAGAGTGCCCGCTGCTTTTTGAGAGTTCATGTCCGTCACCTCCGTGAATTAACTGACTATGCCGGCCTTGTCCCAGGAGACAAAGCGCTGCAGCTGAAGCATGGTGCGATCCAGCAGAAAACCGATAAACCCGATGACGATAACGGCCACCATAATCCGGGCCAGAGAGTTGGAGCTGCCATTCTGGAACTCATCCCAGACGAACTTTCCAAGACCGGGGTTCTGAGCCAGCATTTCCGCAGCGATCAGAACCATCCAGGCAACCCCTAACGACAATCTCATGCCGGTGAAAATCATCGGTATGGAAGCGGGCAGAACAATTTTCTGCACATGCTTCAGGGCTGGCAGTCTCAGCACACGGCTGACATTCACCAGATCCTTCTCAATAGAAGAAACGCCCACTGAAGTGTTGATTACCATGGGCCACAGACAACAGAGCGTGACGGTAATCATGGAATTTAAAAAGGACTTGGCTACCAAAGGGTCAGGACTGACATACACAGCACTGACGACCATGGTCACCAAAGGTAGCCAAGCCAGGGGAGAAACCGGTTTAAAAATCTGAATAACAGGATTCACTGCCGCATTCAGGGTTTTATTCAGTCCTATGGCAATCCCCAGGGGTATGGCGATGACTGCTGCCAGGACAAATCCACTCAGCACAGTGATAAGGCTGGTGAAGATCTGGTCCAGAAACGTTTCTTTACCGGTGTAGGCACGAATTTTGGGTACGTAATCCGGGTCCTTGGCCAGTCTGGCTTCGATACGCTTCTCTTGTCGCTCATAGAAGGCCTGCTCTTTGAATCGTTCGGCGCTGTGTTCTTCATAGAGCGACCCCATTTGCTCCCAGACTGCCGAGGGTCCGGGAAATTGGCCCAGTGATGTATCAATTTTGCTGGCGACCCCTGACCAAATCATCAGAAAGACCAGGATGCCGGCAAAAGGAATCAACAGGGTTTTAAAGGTTATTATTATTGTTGTTTTAAGATTTTCAGAAATAATTGGCTTGTTAGTATTGTTATTGGCCAACGCAGTTTCAGTTGTCATGTTGGTTCTCTCCCCCAAACAGCCTTGAGCGGAAAATTCAGCCCATCCCAGAACATAAAACAGTGCACAAATCGTGATGAGGCTGTATTTTCAAAATCATCAGCCCGAGCTTGAATGGATCAACCACAAGGCTGATCCATTCACAACAAAATCAAATCTTGTCGCCCTGCTTCAGACCAATACTGAACTTGTTGATGTACTCATTAGGCTTCTTGCCGTTGTAGACGATGCCGTCAATAAAGTGGGTCTGTGGATTTCTGAACCCGTCTTCTTCTGCAAAGTTCGGGAAGTCGCTAACCTTGGCCAATTTGTCTTCGATCAGGGACCTGGCAGCTGCTTCATAGATATCCGGGCGATAAACTTTCTTGGCAATGTCGACGTACCAGGAATCGGGTTTATCTTCAGAAATCTGTCCCCAGCGACGCATCTGGGTCAGATACCAGATCGCATCAGAGTAGTAGGGATAAGTAGCGTTATAACGGAAGAAGACGTTGAAATCAGGTACTTCACGTTTGTCACCTTTCTCATATTCGAAAGTACCGGTCATGCTGTTGGCAATCACGTCGTAGTCAGCACCTACATAATTGGACTGGGAAAGTATTTTCACAGCCTCAGGACGGTTGGCGTTGTTGTTTTCATCCAGCCATTTGGCAGCACGGATCAGTGCGCGAGTCAGACGAATAGTGGTGTTGGGATATTTTTCGGCAAAGGCTTTGGTAATACCGAACACTTTCTCCGGATTGTCTTTCCAGATCTCGTAATCCGTAACAACAGGAACACCGATGTTTTTGAAGACAGCCTGCTGGTTCCAGGGCTCACCTACACAGTAACCATAGATAGTACCCGCCTCCATAGTGGCTGGCATCTGAGGTGGCGGAGTCACCGATAGCAGTGCGTCAGCATTAATCTGACCTGAGGTATCCCCCTTGTGCGGAGCATAATATCCGGGGTGAATGCCACCCGCTGCCAACCAATATCTTAGTTCATAGTTGTGTGTGGAGACCGGGAAGACCATACCCATGTTGAATGGTTTGCCGTCGTCTTTGTACTTTTCAACAACGGGTTTCAGAGCATCCGCCTTGATGGGATGCTGAGGCTTGCCGTCTGCCCGTTTGGGAATATTCGGTTTCATCTGTTTCCAGATTTCATTGGAAACAGTGATACCGTTACCGTTCAGATCCATGGAAAACGGAGTGATGATTTCCGCTTTTGTACCATAACCCATGGTCGCAGCAATAGGCTGACCGGCCAGCATGTGCGCGCCATCGAGCCGTCCATCGATGACACCATCGAGCAATACTTTCCAGTTTGCCTGAGCTTCTATGGTGACGTACAAGCCTTCATCTTCGAAGTAGCCTTTTTCGTACGCAATGGCTATTGGTGCCATGTCCGTCAGTTTGATAAAACCAAACCTCAGTTCTTCTTTTTCTGGATAACCCAACTCGGCATTTGCCTGCATTGACACAAGACCACTGACGCTAATCAAGGCACTCATTGCCACCGACTTAAAGGGTCTGAACCACTTCATTTGTCACTCCAAATATCTCTACTGATAGCTCACTGCCCTGCTACCTAAAGATTTATTATTCTGCACCGCCCCCTGAAATGCCTTTTCGGCTCTGGCTCATACATCGCTCCATCACCTTGTCATCACGCATTTCAGGGGTTCGGTACATCCATGTAAAAAAAAAGGCGCCCACCGCTACCTGGAAATTTTTCCGGATAGCGATGAGCGCCTTTGCTCTCTTTCACAACGTCTTTGTTGCGAATGCCTGCTCCTGCCGCCCTTGGCAGGAACATTTTTTATTGTTGTAGCTGAGTTAAAGCATTCTTCGTGCCAACTAATTTTGGCCTCTAACTCTGATCTTTTTTCAATTTTGTTTCATTTTTATTTCGGTTTGGTGCATGACACTGAAATTGCGCACCAACAACGAGCAATCTTCCGATCATGACGCTTTTTCTTCCAGCATGTTGAAAACATCAATAACATTTCTGGCCACATCTGCCAGAGTTTTACCGTTATCCATAGCCATCTTTCTTAACTTTTTATAAGCCCGGTCTTCACTGATCCCCTGTCTGGACATCAGCAACCCCTTGGCCTTGTCCAGTAACTTTCGATCTTCCAGACGACTCCGGGTCCGCTCCAGCTCATCTTTCAATGACTGGTATTCCTGAAAACGGGCAACGGCCACATCAATAATGGTTTTGAGGCGCTGAGGCTGCAGATCAGCCACAATATAGGCATTAACGCCGGATCGTGTGGCTTGCTGGACGATGTTGTCAGTGGTTTGCTCTACAAACATTACGACAGGGAGTGGAGAGGTCTTGTTGATCAGAGCCAGCTTTTCCAGAAGTGAGGGGGCAGGCTTATCCAGACCAATCACCAGAATATCGGGCGAGAGGTCGGGCACAAGGGTCAGCAGGTCCTCATTCTGCCCCTGTCGCTTAATGACTTGGTAGCCAAACTCATTCAGTGCCTGGTTTAAAACAGACAGTCGAGCCGAACGGTCTCCAATCAACAACACTGAATCCATAGCCTGTAACACTCTATATCCCTGAAAAGATAACTATTCACAGGCTATTTTTAAGCAAGGGCTGTACCAGAGCAATGAGGAACGGGTTTAGCATTCAGAATCAGCCAGCTGTTCCGGAAACGAAATCGATGCAAATGCCTGATGCCTGGCCAATTGGATGTGTCAGACTTCTACCATCCGGAGCTCTTTGGGCATGCTAAAAACAATATTCTCTTGTTCCCCTTCCAGTTCTTCGGGCTCTTCGGCGCCTAATTCAATCAACCGATTGATGACACCTTTTACCAGCACTTCAGGGGCTGAAGCGCCTGCGGTAATGCCCAGACTCTGTCTGCCTTCCAACCATTCAGGCTGAATATCCTGGGCTCCGTCAACAAGATAAGCTGATGCGCCTGTTCTTTCGGCTAATTCTCTAAGGCGGTTGGAGTTAGAACTGTTCACCGAACCTACCACAAAGACTGCATCGCATTCAGATGCCAGAGCCCTCACGGCATCTTGACGATTTTGAGTGGCGTAGCAGATATCGTCTTTGCGCGGCCCATTAATTTCAGGGAACTTGACCCTCAGTGCATCAATCACCCTGGCGGTATCATCCATAGACAGTGTCGTCTGTGTAACATAAGCAAGATGTTTCGGATCTTTCACTGTCAGTTTCCGAACATCGTCTTCTGTTTCGACGAGGTACATCTTCCCGCCTTTAGAGTCGTCGTACTGGCCCATGGTACCTTCCACCTCAGGGTGACCATCGTGACCAATCAGAATACACTCCATACTATCCCGAGAGTAACGCACAACTTCCATATGGACTTTTTTGACCAGAGGACAAGAGGCATCAAAGACTTTCAAACCACGACGGGCAGCCTCTGCTTCGACTGCTTTGGAAACACCGTGAGCACTGAAAATAACAATAGAATCATCCGGTATCTGATGGAGCTCCTCGACAAATATGGCACCACGCTGTTTGAGGTTTTCTACCACAAACTTGTTGTGAACGACTTCGTGACGCACATAAATAGGAGGCTCAAAAACATCCAGAGCCCGGTTTACGATGTCGATAGCCCGGTCAACGCCTGCACAGAATCCCCGGGGATTTGCCAGCCTGATTTTCATGCCTTTGCGCTCTTGTCTGGTGTATGAGTTTCTGGTGTATGAATCGCTTGAGTGATATTCAGAACCTTCACTTCAAACAACAGTTCTTTACCCGCCAGTGGATGATTAAAGTCCACTTCAACATGGCTCTCTGTCAAACCGGTAATGACGCCAGCCAGCTCAGAGTTGGCGGCATCAGCAAAAGAAACGACTAAACCTACCTGCAACTCCATATCATCAGAGAATGTGTCTCTGGTAAACTCCCTGATGTTCTCGGGATTAGGCATACCAAAAGCACCGACGGGTGGGATTCTGAAGCTGCCCTGGTCACCCTCGGACAAGCCATAAATCACCTGCTCAAAACCCTGAGGCAGGTTCCCATCCCCCACGACAAATGTAGCAGGCTGGCCATCAAAATTACTGTCTACCACCTGCCCGTCTTCCAGTTTCAGGGCAAAGTGCAGTGTTACCTGCCTTCCCGGTCCTACCACAACATCAGACATTGTTTTTCTATACCCGCTTTCGAAAAATCCATTCATACACAGACAACGATTGCCGCCATCTTAAAGACTCCAGGTGCCCCATAGTCCAGCATAATTTCAGCTATGACTGTTATGCTGAGGCCGGAAGATATCCAGAACCAACATGGCTGCACCGGAGGTTATGGCCATATCCGCCAGGTTGAAGGACGGGAAATACCAACCGTCATGATACACCAGCAGAAAATCCACGACGTAACCATTCATGATCCGATCATAAAGATTGCCCAGTGCACCTCCCAGTATCAGAGCCATTGAGCAGGCCTGCCAACTTTCTTCTCTCTTCATTCGGGCAAGCCAGATGACCAACATCAGGCTGACGACGGATGCTACCCCCACAAAAAGCCACCGTTGCCAGCCACCCTGATCACTCAGAAAACTGAATGCGGCGCCAGTATTATAGGCCAGAGTCAGCGAGAAAAAGGAAGGAATGACAGGCACCTGCTCATAAAGGTATAAGCTGTCCACAATGCGATGCTTGACCACCTGATCCAGAATCAGAACCACTCCACTTATCCACAACCAGTGGAGCATTCCCCAGGATTTTTTTCTCATACTGTTGAGGCCCTTTTAATCTGTTTTAGTGAGTCCCAGTTAAATCTTATGCCGAGTCGTATAAATGTCGATATGGTTACAAACCGAAATAGAAGATAAAGCTCTATGTCTATAACCGGAGAAGGTGACTTTTCCTTGTCCGTCTGACTGTTCATGCAGTCAAAAAATAGAGCAACAGTGAATGAAAAAAATGCCCGAACGCTATCGGGCATCTCTGATTCATGACGATCAATCAGGCAAACCTTCTGACCTCACCTTCACCGTCAACATTTTCAACACAACGCCCGCAGAGTGAAGTGTGTGCTTCAATAGTTCCAACGTCTTCACGACGGTGCCAGCAACGATCACACTTCTCATGCACTGACTTGCGAACAGCAACCTTCAAACCCTCAACTTCGGTATCCACAGCCTTCACAGCTTCAGGCAGAGGCTTGAGTTCAGCCTTGGAAGTAATCAGGACAAAGCGCAGTTCATCGCCTAGTTTGCCCAGCTTTTCCAACAGCTCATCACTGGCAAACAAGGTCACTTCTGCTTCCAATCCGCCACCGATCACACTTTCTTTACGAGCATCTTCAAGCGCCTTATTGACGGCGTGTTTTACGGCCATGACAGAGTTCCAGTAATCTGCACCCAATTCATCACCTTCCAGGCTTTTCAGGTCTTCATACCAGGTTTCCAGCAGAACAGACTTGCTGCGCGAGCCAGGAATGGACTGCCAGATCTCATCGGCCGTAAAGCTGGTGATGGGAGCAATCCACCGGGCAAAGGCTTCAACAATATGGAACATAGCCGTCTGACAGCTGCGACGCGCCAGACTATCTGACCGGGTTGTATACTGACGATCCTTGATGATGTCCAGATAGAAACCACCCAAATCCAGAGAGCAGAAATTATGAACTTTCTGGTAAACATTAAGGAAGTTATAGCTGTCATAGGCGTCAATGACTTCCTTCTGCAGACCCATGGCACGGTCAACGGCCCAGCGATCAAGAGACAGCATATCATCCCAGGCTACACTGTCGGTTTCAGGGTTGAAGCCGTTTAGGTTAGACAGCAGGAAACGAGCCGTATTACGAATACGACGATAGCTGTCTGCCGTGCGCTTGAGGATTTCATCAGACACGGTCATTTCTGCGGTGTAGTCTGTTGCAGACACCCAGAGACGTAAAATATCTGCACCCAGTGACTTGAATACCTTCTGGGGGGCGATAACATTGCCCAAAGACTTGGACATCTTGCGACCATTGGCATCCACCGTGAAGCCATGGGTCAGAAGCTGCTTGTAGGGTGGCACACCTTTAGTAGCAATGCCGGTCTTCAGGGAAGACTGAAACCAGCCACGGTGCTGGTCAGATCCTTCTACATAGATATCTGCAGGGGACTGCAAACCTTCGCGACGATCCAACACAGAGTAGTGGGTGACACCGGAGTCAAACCATACATCCAGAGTGTCTGTCACCTTCACATAGTGCTCAGCATCTTCTGCTGATAACAGATCAGCAGGCTCCAGATCAAACCAGGCATCCATACCTTTCTGCTCGACTTTCAAGGCCACTTTTTCAATGAGTGCAGAGGTATCAGGATGCAGCTCTTCGGTTTCCTTGTGAATAAACAGAGCAATGGGCACACCCCAGGTACGCTGACGAGAGATACACCAGTCAGGGCTCTGGCCCAGCATGGACTCCATACGGTTACGACCCCAGTCTGGAGTGAACCTGACATTATCCAGAGATTTCATGGCTGTGTTTAGCAGGCCTTCTTTTTCCATACTGATAAACCATTGCGGTGTAGCACGGAAAATCAGGGGCGTTTTGGTTCTCCAGCAGTGTGGATAGCTGTGCACCATTTTGGCCTGAGCCAAAAGACGACCATTTTCTTCTAACGTTTCAACAACCTTTGGATCAACCTTGTAAACATGCTCTCCGGCAAAACGTTCAACATGACTGCGATAGAGACCGGCATCATCCAGATAGTTCAGTGTGCCAATGCCGTACTTTTTACCAACGTTAAAGTCATCGACACCATGGTCAGGTGCAGTATGTACAGAGCCGGTACCGGCGTCGGTGGTGACATGATCACCCAGAATCAGGGGGATTTCACGATGATAGAATGGATGGGCTACTTTTTTGCCTTCAAGCCGGGCTCCCAGACTACGGGCAATGATAGTGTAGTCTTCAATACCGTAGCGTTGCATGGCAGACTCAACCAACTGTTCGCCCAGAATCAGTCGTGCAGGCTGACCGTTGACCTGACACTGAATCAGTGCATAACCCAATTCTGCACCCAGTGTTACTGCCTGGGAGGATGGCAGAGTCCATGGCGTTGTGGTCCAGATAACAACGGCTACTTCGCCTTCACCCTGCTCATTACCTTTGCCATCATTGTCAAAATCAAAAGCAGACAGTAGATCAGCTTCGTCCAGAGCGGCGTAACGCACATCAACCTGGGTAGAGGTTTTTTCCTGGTATTCCACTTCAGCCTCAGCCAATGCAGACCCCCCAACCACACTCCAATAAACAGGCTTATAACCTTTCACCAGATGACCGTTGTCGGCTATTTTACCCAAGGCCCGGATAATGTCGGCTTCGGTCTGGAAGTCCATGGTCAGGTAAGGCTTATCCCAGCTACCCAGGATGCCCATGCGTTTGAAATCTTCACGCTGACCATTGACCTGCTTGGCGGCATACTCCCGGCACTTGGCACGGAAGGTTTTAAAATCAACCTTATCGCCCGCCTTGCCCAACATGCCTTCCACTTTATGTTCAATCGGCAGGCCGTGGCAGTCCCAGCCCGGCACGTAGGGAGCATCAAAACCGCTCAGGGTTTTGGACTTGATGATCATGTCCTTAATGATTTTATTGACCGCGTGACCGATATGGATGTCGCCATTGGCATAAGGAGGGCCATCATGCAGAATGAACTTGTCACGACCTTCGGACACCTTGCGAATCTCTTCGTAAAGCGCTTCGTCGTACCAGCGCTTGAGCATTTCAGGCTCACGCTTGGCCAGATTTCCACGCATTGGGAAATCAGTCTCCGGCAAGTTCAATGTATGCTTATAGTCGGTCATAGTTGGATCTCATCATCACACGTCTTGCGGGCCAGACAAACAGGCCCAAAGCTCGTCATCCCAAACTGTTTCAAGAAACCCGCCCGGAAGTTCCAGACGATGTTTCTCAGCAATCTTCTCACAAGCTGTTTTTCTGAGTATTCGTGAAACAGCTTTTTTGAATCCGGCTCATTGATGAAAGAAGCTTCTTGCGGCTTCCACATCATCAGCAATCGCTGCCTTGAGAGCATCCAGCGATTCAAACTTTTTCTCACTGCGGATCTTCTTGATAAATTCTACCCGCAGGGTGTGGCCATACAGGTCACCCTGATAGTCCAGAAGGTGCACTTCCAGCATGGCACGGGTGGCATTCACGGTTGGCCTGACACCCAGGTTAGCCACCGCATCATAGCTTCGGCCATCGAACCATGCCCTGACTGCAAACACTCCCTGTATAGGCAGTGTCCGCCTGCAGACACGTATATTCGCAGTTGGAAAGCCCAACTGCCTGCCCAACTGCTGGCCTTTTGTAACACGCCCCATCATGGTGAAGGGACGTCCTAACAATTTCTCTGCCGCATCCAGACTCACACTCGCCAACTGCTCACGAATCCGGGTACTGCTGATACGGTCCATATCCATAGATACCGTTCGGGTGTCGCACACCTCGAACCCGAATTGATCGCCCATCTTTCTCAGGTGCGCAAAATTTCCCTGCCGCTTCAATCCATAACGGAAATCATCTCCCACTATCAGATAGCGTATATCCAGTCCATCCACCAGCACCTTCATAACAAAATCATCCGGTGTCAGGTTTTGCAGTTTCTGATTGAAAGGCAGGCACAGTACCTGATCTACACCGGCTTCTTCCAGAAGTGTCAGTTTCTCTCTCAGGTTAGTCAGTCTTGCCGGTGCCTGATCGCCCTGAAAATATTCCCGGGGCTGAGGTTCAAAAGTGATCACACAAATCCTGACATCCAACTCGAAAGCTTGCTGCCGCAGTGTCTCCAGGATAGTCCGGTGTCCAAGATGAACACCATCAAAATTACCAATAGTCGCAACACAGGCGCGATGCTCCGGTCTGATATTGTGCATTCCGCGAATCAACTGCATTAGGCGGTCTATTCTCTGTTAGGCTGGCAAAGGCAGGGATTATATCTCAGGAGCGTTTTGTACTTAAGAGCCATGTTCATCAAATCACCGCTCTTTTTTCCCGGGTTGAATCTGTCGCCCGGAAAAGTACTGAAAGGAAGCCTGACAGACAGTAAAAAACTGCCCGCCAGACACTGCTCATTAATGCCTGAAGTGAACAGGGCGCAAACCGACAACCAGTAAGGCCGTTGCGTAAACAGCAAGCCCGGCAGCAACCACTTTCGCCATTTCAAACACTCGCTGCCAGAGCGTTGCATCCAGCCACCAGGCAGCGTCACCCGCCATCCAGAGCAGTAGCACCGCCATTGCGAGATTGGCAAAGATCAGTCGCCCGCAGAACAACCACCACCCCGATTCAGGAGTGAATACACCGGAACGCTTTAACCCCCAGAACAATAGTCCGGCATTCAGGAAAGCAGACAGGGTAGTAGCCAGGGCCAGACCCGCATGTTTAAGCCAGAAAACCAACATCAGATTAAAAGCCATATTGGCCACCATCGCAATGATGGCAATCTTGACCGGAGTTTTGGTGTCCTGACGGGCAAAGTAGCCGGGTGCAAGCACCTTGATCAGCATAAAAGCAATCAATCCCAGGGAATAAGCCCGAAGACTCATACCCGCCATAATAACGTCCCGGTTCTGCATCTCACCGTAGTCGAACAATGTTGCCAACAGAGGCTCTGACAGAATGAACAGCGCAATGCCCGCCGGAACGCCAATCAACAGGACAAGACGAATTGCCCAGTCCAGGGTTTTGGAAAACTGATCTCCGTGGTCATCAGCATGCTTGCGAGAGAGGCTTGGAAGAATCACTGTGGCAATAGCAATACCGAAAACACCCAGCGGCAGTTCAGACAAACGGTCTGAGTAATAAAGCCAGGAGACACTCCCGGTTTCCAGAAAAGACGCCAGCACCGTATCCAGTAATAAGTTGACCTGACTGACAGACACCCCAAACAACGCTGGAATCATCAGTTTCATGATACGCCTTACACCCTCATGCTTATGTCCCCACCCGGGAGCTGGCAGCAAGCGAATCTGCAATAAAAAAGGAATTTGCAATAACAACTGTGACACGCCGGCAATCACCACACCCCAGGCCAGAGCCATGACAGGCTCATCAAACCATTGCGACAGCAATACAGTAGAGCCAATCATGCTGAGATTCAGCAGAACCGGGGTAAACGCAGGTACTGCAAAGCGGTTGTAACTATTCAGAATGGAGCCCGCCAGAGCCGTCAGCGAGATCAACAGAAGATAGGGAAAGGTAATCCTCAACATCTCCTGAGCCAACAACAGTTTTTCGGGATAATCCATAAAACCCGGAGCAAACAGGCGGATTAACAGGGGAGAGGCCAACATGCAGACCAGGGTCACCAACAGCAGCAAACCTGCCAGAGTGCCACTGACCCGACTGATCAGATAGCGCACCTCATCAAAGCTGCGTTTAGTACGATACTCTGACAACACCGGCACAAATGCCTGGGAGAAAGCCCCCTCAGCAAACAGTCGACGAAGAAAATTTGGAATCTTGAAGGCAACAAAAAACGCATCTGCTGACGATGTGGAACCAAAATACCCAGCAATAACCACATCTCTGGCCAACCCCAAAATCCGGGAAAGCATGGTCATTATGCCCACGACCAGGCTCGACCTCAGCAAACTGGGTGATTTATCCTCAGCTTCACTCTTCTGAGGACTGTCTGATAAGTTTTCTGTGGACATTCAGGTCGCTCAAACGATCAAAAACCGATAATAGTACTGAGTTGTCAAAGTTATTAACAGCCTCACCATTCGGGTTTGCACGCCATAGCGCCAGGAAGCCTTATTGACAACCCTTGTCCAAATAGGCATGATTCCGCGACTTGACTGTATGGGTATGGCACTGGTGAGACCCTTGCTCGGGGGATTCATTGGTGACGCGGCAAACACCATACTCCCAACAGGGTGCCCGAAGCAGCCCTGTTTAAAAACAGTGCAAATGGTTAATTAAGATTCTTAGGAGCACCACAAATGGCTAACTCTCCATCCGCCAAGAAGCGCGCCCGTCAGGCTGAGAAGCGTCGTACTCACAATGCTTCCCTGCGCTCCATGGTTCGCACTTCCATCAAAAAAGTAGTTCGCGCCATCGAAGCCAAAGACGTTGAACTGGCTAAAACTGAATACACTGCGGCTGTTCCAGTGATCGACCGCATGGCCGACAAAGGCATCATCCACAAAAACAAGGCTGCTCGCCACAAGAGCCGCCTGAATGCACAGATCAAAGCTCTGTCTGCATAATTGCCAGCCCTTGCATAGCAAGGGCATAACAAAAAGGCCGGTTTTCACCGGCTTTTTTTATGCCTTTACAAATTGAAACTTAAAATTCACAACTATACTTCCGCATTATTTCTTCCTACCCCCTCTCAACGAGGACCTTAACCATGCGGCATTTTTATTCGTTAATCTTACTCGCTTTCACCAGTCTGGCAGCAACGTTCTCTTACGCGACGCCAGCCCTACCTCCGGAAATCACTCTGGTGCTCTGTGCCCCCAAAGGCACAACGACCGATTTAATTACCGAGATGGGGATAGCCAGATTTGACTACAAAATAAATCCCGTCAAGGCTGCCGCACTCGTGCAAAAGACGATATCCGACCACCCTTTGCATCCCAAGGTCGTTTGCACCGGCGAAATTTCAAAAATCATGGAGAAAGTCAAAATTGGCAGCCAGCCTGCTGCAAACGACAACGATCAGGAAGCCTTCCGGAAGATCGCGGACGCTGTTGCGAAGACTGAAAAGTCGTCCAACTTGTTCCGCAAAGGGGATCATGAGTTTTATTACCGCACCGTCTCCCCGGAGAATTCAAAAGAGATCCTGATGGAACCCGGAAAGGCTCAGGCTCTCTATCAAAAAGATTCCGGCATACCTAACGCTGGAATCAGTGATTATATGAACAGAAATAGCGGCACGCTTCTCCTGCTTCCACCTCTGGTATTCGCCGCAAGTGGTGCTTCTGAATACACCATTTACTACATCCTGGCACTCGGCCTGGGAATTTCGTTCCAGCAAACAGGCATCTGGAATTCACTCACCATTCTGGCGCTGAATACCGCCGGCATTGCCGCCCAGGCAGGTCTGCTCTTTCAACAAAACAAAGGGGGCGAGTTTCAAGATGAGTGGGACACCAATGGTTATTCCGCAGAGGCAGTTAAAGAAGAGTATGAGAAGCTACGTGCTTCGGAGGCAGATTATAACACGGTGGCAACAACCTCATGGGCTATTCTGACCCAGCAGGTTGCAGCCACTGCATTTACATTCAGCGCTATCAAATTGGCAGCGGCCAAATATCTGAGCATGGGCACAACACAGGCACTGGGCGTTTCATTTGGTCAGGCAGCGTTTAACATCATCTTCGAAAGCATAACAGGCTACCCGCTGGAAGATTGCATCCCTATTTTCAAATACGATAAAAATTACAGCGCCATCAGCGCCAGAAACTGGCCTTACTACGGCAAGAAATTTGTCGCCACTAATTTTTTCATGATTCACTGGGCCGCCAAACATTCAGGATTTATTGCTCGAAAAACCGCTTGGCTTGGTGGGCATCTGGGAAGAGCAGCATCCTTTTTGTGGAAAAAGAAACAGGATTGACAATAATTATACCGGTGTCCATGAAACCGGGATCAGATCATAAAGACGAATACCTCAATGAGTTGCGATCTGATCCCATACCTGACTCAATGCCCAGCAAGCACCATATTATCTCGATGCAAAAGCTCGGGCTCACCTGAATAACCTAACAACTCACCAATCTGGTGACTGGGTTTGCCCATGATCTTCCGGGCATCATCAGCCCCGTAATTGATCAAGCCACGGGCCACTTCCTGACCCGACTCATCAATGCAGGCCACCATCTCGCCCCGAAGGAAGTGACCTTCTACAGCCTTTACCCCCACGGCAAGAAGACTTTTGCCCTGGTTTTTAAGCACATTAACGGCACCCGCATCCAGAACCAGCTTTCCTGAAGTTTGCATGTGCCCCTGCAACCACTGCTTGCGAGCAGCCAATCGCTCATGATCCGGAGTGAGCAAGGTCCCCAAAGCTTCCTGTTCAAAAAGGCGAGTGATGACACTCTCAATCTTGCCGCCCACAATAACCGTTGCCGCACCAGATGCCGCCGCCTGACGAGCCGCCCGAAGCTTGGTTTGCATACCACCGCGCCCCAAACGACCACTGCCACCACCTGCCATAACATCCAGGAACGAATCAAAGGCCCTGGCCTCACTCACCAGTCTCGCCCTGGGGTCTTTACGAGGATCGGCAGTATACAAACCTTCCTGATCCGTCAGAATCACCAGGATATCGGCCTCCACCAGGTTGGCCACCAGAGCACCGAGAGTATCGTTATCACCAAAGCGAATCTCATCGGTCACAACGGTATCGTTCTCATTAACGACGGGAACCACATCCATATCAAGCAGTGTTCTCAAGGCGCTGCGAGCATTCAGATAGCGTTGACGATTGCTGTGGTCCGCATGGGTCAGTAACACCTGAGCCGGCTGGATACCATGCCTCTGAAAGCTGCTCTCCCAGGTTTGAACGAGTCGCGTTTGCCCCACGGCAGCCGCAGCCTGAAGCTCGTTCAGAGCGGTCGGTCGCTCCTTTTGTCCAAGCTTTTCCATGCCAGCCGCGACAGCTCCGGATGACACCAGAACCAGCTCAACACCTTGCTTACGCAGTTCGCACAACTCATCGACCCAACCATCTATCTGATCAATAGCCAGACCACGCCCTTCATCCGTTAACAGGGCGCTACCTATTTTGACCACCCAGCGTCGGGCTGTTTTCAGCCTGCTACGCTCACTCATGTTGCCCTCCTGCACTTTCTCCTGCACTCGCTCCTGAACCTGAGAAGGCTGTCGTGCAGTGCTTCGCTAATACTGAGTTATAAAGTGGTTCAGCTTTGCTCGCCAGTTTTGCCACAGCCTCTAAGGTGCGTAGAAGACTTCAACATCATCATCGTCGTCATGATCATCATCGTCCCGAGCCGCTTTTTCAGCTTTTCTGGCAAGACGCTGCTGCCTCCTCTCTTCCGCCAGCTCACGCATACGCCCTCTGGCTTCGTGCTCCAGCTTCTGACGGGCCTCTGCTTCCTGAGCAGCCAGTTCAGCATCTTCGCTCTCCTGAAGATTACGCTCTTCAATGTAAGACATCAGATCCTGGGCCAACTTTTCTGTACCCCGGGAAGAGATTGCGGAAATCTTGTAAACAGGTCCTTCCCAGCCCAGCTCTGCAATCACCCGATCACAGATCTCCTGCTGTTGCTCTTCGGGCAACAAATCCAGCTTGTTCAGCACCAGCCAGCGCTCACGTTCAGCCAGAGCCGGACTGAAACTTTTCAACTCATCGACAATGGCATTTGCCACATGCACAGGATCGCTCTCGTCGAAGGGAGCCACATCGACCAAATGCAGGAGTACACGACAACGTGAAAGATGCTTAAGGAATCGAATTCCCAGACCCGCACCATCGGCAGCCCCCTCAATCAGACCGGGAATATCAGCGATAACAAAACTGCGATGCTTCTCCACACTCACCACACCGAGATTAGGAACCAGCGTGGTAAAGGGATAGTCTGCTACTTTCGGCCTGGCATGAGAGACTGAGCGAATAAAGGTAGACTTACCCGCATTGGGCATACCCAGAAGCCCCACGTCAGCGATAACCTTGAGCTCCAGTCTGAGCGAACGCTCTTCACCCAGAGAACCCTTGGTTGTCTGCCTCGGAGCACGGTTGACGCTGGATTTAAAGCGGGTGTTACCCAGACCATGCCAGCCACCCTGGGCCACCAGTAATTTCTGACCCTCGTGTGTCAGATCACCAATCACTTCTTCTGTTTCATCATCCACAACCGTAGTACCCACAGGCACTGGCAATTCCAGATCCTGACCCTTGGCACCGGAGCAATTGCGACCACGACCCGACTCACCATTTTCTGCCTGATAGCTGCGCTGATAGCGATAATCCACCAGCGTGTTCAGGTCGTTCCCGGCAACCACATAGATGCTGCCTCCGTCACCACCATCGCCACCGTCCGGCCCCCCTTTGGCAACATACTTTTCTCGCCTGAAACTCAGGCAGCCATTGCCACCTTTGCCAGCCTGAACCCTGATGGTGGCTTCATCGACAAACTTCATTCAAAACCTCCCGCAGCAATGACTTCAGACGGCCAATGCCTGCAGATAAATACTCACCCAAATGCCTGCAGCAAAAGAAAAGCATTGACCTCCAGACACTCAACTTCAGGAGTCTACACCACTCAAATCACTTTACGCATATACAAGAAAGCCCCGCCAAAAAGCAGGGCTTTCCCGTGGCGCCACCCTCAACAGGGGGTAAACACCAGAAAAGTACTGTTACGCAGCTTCGATGCGAACGTACTTACGCTTCTGAGGACCTTTAACCTCAAAAACAACCTTACCGTCAGCCTTGGCAAACAGGGTATGATCCCTGCCAATACCGACGTTTTCACCCGCGTGGAACTTGGTGCCACGTTGACGAACCAGGATATTACCTGCGTTGACTACCTGACCGCCGAAACGCTTAACGCCAAGGCGTTTACTTTCTGAATCGCGACCGTTACGAGTAGAACCACCTGCTTTTTTGTGAGCCATGCTGCTCTCCTTTTAGCCCGGTCAAACAGCCGGCTACCACACCAGATGCAGACCTTGGAAGTATTTAACGAACTGTTTCCAGTCCATCAGCCATGCCCTTTTAATCAGCCTTGAGCGGCTTCAGCAATTAAAAGGCCTGATTATTAGCCAGCAATGCCGGTAATTTTCAGCTCAGTGAACCACTGACGGTGGCCCATCTGCTTGCGGTGATGCTTACGACGCTTGAACTTTATGATCTTGATCTTTGGACCACGACCATGAGCTACAACTTCAGCAGTCACCTTGGCACCTTCAACAACAGGAGCGCCGATCTTGACTTCTTCACCATTAGCTACCAGCAGAACGTCGTTAATATCCAGGCTTTCACCTGCAGCTACGTCCAGTTTTTCAACCTTCAGGGTTGTGCCTTCAGCAACACGGTACTGTTTGCCGCCAGTTTTGATAACTGCGTACATATTTATCTCCGAAAATCCTTAATAGCCTCTTTGTCAAAGGCATCCGGCGAGATCCAGGCTTTGGTTCAAGAAAACAAGACCAGGGTACTCAGACCGGAATTTTCAATGCCATCTACGTCTATCTGATCATCACTTCAAGGTGGGCTGCGCCGCATAAACTTCTGATCAACTCTGAAAACAGAGCTCAAAAGCATGACAAAATGGACCGCCGCCCGGATTCTCAGTCAGATTGTAAGACAGGGGCGCAAATTCTAAGGAATTGCAATCCGACTGGCAACCCCGATTTATCCTTTATGACCCCTGGGGGTGATACCCATGAAATAAGCACCAAAGTCATACAGCTATTGACAGCCGGGTGGTCTCTACCTACGATGCTCGATTTCCCTATCTCTGCAGCAGCCTTATGCCTGAACGCAACAAGCACTCCTTTCAAACCGTTGTCAGCGAAGATTTTGCTCTGGTTAACCAGTACATCGCCGAACAACTGCACTCGGATGTTGTCATGGTCAGCAAAATTGGCCAGTACATAATCCAGTCCGGAGGCAAACGGCTCAGACCCCTTCTGGTTCTGCTGACCGCAGGCGCCACAGGCTTCCGGGGACAGGACCATATCCCACTGGCGGCTATCATCGAGTTTCTCCATACCGCAACGCTGCTGCACGATGATGTCGTGGACCAGTCGGACCTCCGCCGGGGTCGCGATACGGTCAACGCGCTCTGGGGTAATGCTCCCAGTGTTCTGGTGGGCGACTTTCTCTATTCCCGAGCCTTTCAGATGATGGTCAGTCTGGACAACATGAAGCTGCTCAAGATTCTCTCTGATGCCACTAATATCATTGCTGAGGGTGAAGTCATGCAGTTGATGAATATCAACGATGCCAGCGTGACAGAAGAACAGTATATGGATGTTATCCGATGTAAGACCGCCATGCTCTTTGAAGCCTCTACTCATACTGCGGCGATCCTGTCTAATGTGGACAGCAGGGTTGAACAATCCCTGAGAGATTATGGCAATCATCTGGGCATGGCATTCCAGCTGGTAGACGACCTGCTGGACTATGAGGGCAACAGCGAAGACATGGGAAAAAACCTTGGCGATGACCTGGCAGAAGGCAAACCCACTTTGCCCTTGATATTCACTCTCTCCCAGGGCACCCCGGAGCAGAAAGCACTGGTCAGGGAAGCTATTGAACAAGGTGGTCTGGATAAGATTGATCAAATTGTTGAGGCGGTTCGCACCTGTGGAGCGCTGAATTACACATCCCGCATAGCCAGAGAACAGTCTGAGAAGGCCATTGCCTGCCTGCAGGCCTTGCCTGACAGCGAGTATCGTGACGCTATGGAAGACCTGGCACGTTTTGCTGTGGCCAGAACATTCTGAACACTACCGAACAGCTTCTCTCTTCAGGTGGATGCTATCCACCTGCAAGGCACTGAACCTTTATTTCACTCTAAACCATCGGGTGTGAGCAGCTGACAAGCAGATTCACCTTCTGTTGGTTAGCCACCCAAACTCTTATGGGATCAAGCTGCACCTCAGAACCCATCAGCTTGATAAGCCCTTCATTTTATTCATCTATCAGATTTTGATCTACGACTTCTATCATCCGAATCGGAAGGGGGCAAAACACATAATGAGAAAATAACAGAAAAATGTAGGGAACATTTTCATGAAATCACAGTCTAAACCTTCATTATGGTCAGAAATACTGGAAAACAACTGAGAAACCACTTAGCAAGAATTGATTAATCGGCTTATCTCAGCGTCTGTGTCTAACTGACCACTCATGCTCAAATTGGAGATTGCTATGATACATGATTTTTCCTTAACAAAGACTGATACGAGATGGCAATCATCCCAGAATCATGGAGAACAAACCGCTTCTTCAGTATTGCCCCTTGTGAACATCGATTCATCGGTTGTGAACATCGATTCATTGCCCTTAACACCTGAACCACAAAGTACCGGGCTGCAAAGACGCTCCAGAATTGAAGCAATTAATCAATCATGCCTTCGATGCCTGCTACCCAAATTACCCGAATCTTTTCGGTTGGATTTTGACCTTAGTGAAATTGAACGCCAGATTGATAGCTATCGGAATAGCTTTCAAGCTTATGCCGATAAGGATAAGCCTTTGGAAGCTTATGAGCGCAACAAATTGGCATTGAGAACACTGGAGTCTAATATAGATGAGAATCTCAGGTGGCCCGTACGCAGACACGATAACAGAAGATACGTCAGGCTACAGAATAGACTTGATGAACAAATACAGAATGTAGATACACTCTTGAAAGCTAATTTGAAGCGTGCCACCCAATCATTTTCCAGTATCAGCCCCCTACTGAACCTCGTCTACTCAGAGCTACCTGAGTTCATTGAATTCCCCGATACGATCTGTCCGCTAAAGGACTCATTAAAGAGGTTATTTGACGAGGACCAGGCTCAGCACCCTCACTCTGGTAATGCCGAGACGCTCCAGTTGATATACAAGGTTTCTTGTTTGGTCGATCAAAAGATAGAGGAAGAGCAAAAAAGCCTGGATCATTTTCGCATTAAACTGCAGATGAGGAGGCAAGAAAGAACACAAAGAGACTTAGAGCTTCTTAAAAATCTGAATGCAACCCTGCATGACATGGCCGTTGCTAATATGTGCCGTCACCTTGATTCACTCAACACTATGGAGTCGTTAATAGAATTCGTTGAAAATCATGGCGGAAATATAAGAACCCTGTCAGATTCAAACCATAACTCTCTTATTCAGCGTATGATAAAAACAATAGAGCATTTACCTGAAAAGGTATCCGCTGAACCACTGTTTTTACTTGATAAGAAGATGGAAGCTATTCGTGAAGACAGTAAAAAAATAATTCTCAAAAAGGCATCTTCTTTACTAACCAACGAGATCGACTCATTAGATGCCGGGATAAAGGCTTTTATCAGAGCAAGTCTTACTGGACTGGGTGGATTTAGAAAAGATGAGGTTGCCGAGGCATTATTCTATAAGATGTGTACATTTATTAAAGACTTTGATGATGCACTTCTTACATTTGATAAAGTCACTGCCTTAAATCCACATACCTCAAAAAAACATTCTGATATCTTGTATAAAAAAGTGGTATCCCAGGCAGTCAGTTTCGAGCACTTTTACCGGCTCACCAATCATACAGCTTTTGATAAAGACAAGAGCACCCTTTTCCTGAAAGCTTTTGTTGCTCTCTCTGAATGATTGAAACAAATGTACACTTAATTTACAGCTATTATGGAAACACCTTTTCATAGTAGTAACCTGTCATGTCTGCTTCTATTATTGCCCGCCGAGAGAAAACTATTGTCCAGCAGATTGTGGTGCCTATTGATTCTGGGAACATGCTGAATCTTGAAGATGGTTTGCAGAGAGCACTGAATGAAGCAGGGCAACTCGGAACTCAAGAGTTACTGAAGCTATTTGAGCCCCCTAATAAAGAACCTATCGTCGTTAACCAGCAGAAGTGGAGCAGCTATAAGGGAAAAGTGCTGAAGCACTACGAAACCTTATACGGGCGCGTACCCATGGAACGTTCTGTTTATCAGGGGGTCAGGGGTGGAAGTACTTTGGCACCGATTGATCTTCGCACTGGGATTGTTGGCTCTGCTACACCCAAATTTGCCAAAACTCTTGCCTGGAAATACAGTCAGATGCCTGCTCCTGCTGTAAAAGAAGATTTTGAAACCAATCATCAAAGAGTACTGTCAAACTCGTACATCAAGCATTTATCCTACAGATTAGGTGCGTTAGTCGAAGACCAGAAAGACACTCGCTACGACTTGCCATCACTTACCGAGTCCGTGGAAACAATCGCTATCGGTCTGGATGGCACCTGCATGCTGCTGCGAGTATCGTGACGCTACGGAAGACCTGGCACGTTTTGCTGTGGCCAGAACATTCTGAACACTAGGAGCCTGCCGAACAGCTTCTCTCTTCAGGTGGATGCTATCCACCTGCAAGGCACTGAACCTTTATTTCAACCTAAACCATTAAGTGTGAGCAGCTGGCAAGCAGATTCACCTTCTGTTGGTCAGCCACCCAACCTCTTATTGGATCAAGCTGCACCTCAGAACCCATCGGTTTGATAATTACCTGACCTGAATCCACCGTCGCAGGATGTCAGGAGCAGTTTATGCCTTTTTTGAGTGAAGCAACGATGGCTGGATCAGAGGTTGGAAGGACAGTCTTCATCAGCAATGCAGCAAAGATTTCACGTAATGAGAAAATAACAGAAAAATGTATGGAACATTTTCATGAAATCACAGTCTAACCCGCCATTATGGTCAGAAATACTCGAAAACAACTGAGGAACCACTTAGCAAGAATTGATTAATCGGCTTTTCTCAGCGTCTGTTTCTAACTGACTACTCAGGCTCAAATTGGAGATTACTATGATACATGATTTTTCCTTAACAAAAACTGATACGAGATGGCAATCATCCCAGAATCATGGAGAACAAACTACTTCAGTATTGCCCCTTGTGAACATCGATTCATCGGCCTTAACAAGTGGACCACAAAGTACCGGACTACAAAGACGCTCCAGAATTGCAGCACTTGATCAATCATGTTTTCGATGCCTGCTACCCAATTTTGTTTGGTTGCGTTTAGGCCTCAGTGAAATTGAACGCCAGATTGATAGCTATCGGAGTAGCTTTCAAGCTTATGCAAATAAGGATAAGCCTTTGGAAGATTATGAGCGCAACAAATTGGCGTTGGAAACACTGAAATCTAATATAGATGAGAATCTTAAGTGGCCCGTACACAGATACGATAACAGAAGATACGTCAGACTACAGAATAGACTTGATGAACAAATACAGAATATATATACGCTCCTGGAAGATAATCTGAAGCGTGCCACCCAATCATTTTCCAGTATCAGCCCCCTACTGAATCTCGTCTACTCAGAGCTATCTGAGTTCATTGCATTTCCCGATACGCTCTGTCCGCTAAAGGACTCATTAAAGACGTTATTTGACGAGGACCAGGCTCAACACCCTGACTCCGGTAATGCCGAGACTCTCCAGTTGATATACAGGGTTTCTTGTTTGGTCGATGAAAAGATACAGAAAGAGCAAAAAAGTCTGGATCATCTTCGCATTAATCTGCAGACGTGGGGGCAAGAAAGAGTACAAAGAAACTTAGAGCTTCTTAAAAATTTGAATGCAACACTGCATAACATAGCCGTTGCTAATATGTGCCGTCACCTTGATTCACTCAACACTATGGAGTCGTTAATAGAATTCGTTGAAAATCATGAAGGAAATATAAGAACCCTGTCAGATTTAAAGCATAATTTTCTTATTCAGCATATGATAAAAACAATAGAGCATTTACCTGAAGAGGTATCCACTGAATCACTGTTTTTACTTGATAAGAAGATGAAAGCTATTCGTGAAGACAGTAAAAAAATAATTCTCAAAAAGGCATCTTCTTTACTAACCAACGAGGTCGACTCATTAGCTTCCGGGATAAGGGCTTTTATCAGAGTAAGTCTTGCTGGACTGGGCGAATTTACTAGAGATGAGGTTGCCGACAGATTATTCAATAAGATGTGTACATTTATTAAAAACTTTGATGATGCACTCCTTACATTTGATAAAGTCACTGCCTTAAATCCACATTCCTCAAAACAGTTTGATATCTTGTATAAAAAAGTGGTATCCCAGGCAGTCAGTTTCGAGCACTTTTACCGGCTCACCAAACATGCAGGTTTTGATAAAGACAAGAGCACCTTTTGCCTGAAAGCTTTAGCAATAAATCCAGACCATGTTGACCTCAGGAAACTTCATAAAAAAATCATTGAACAGAAAATTAATCAACAGTTTTATAAAACCGTAGACGCATCAAGAAAAGTTTTTATTAAAAACAGTCAGTCACAGATTGAAAAGATTATTGGCTCACACAAAACTAATTATCAAAATCAAATTAGCACTCTAATTAGAGAACCAAGTATTCTCACACGCTACAATGAAAAAATTAAAGAAGCTACCAAGAAATTTAAAAAAGCGGATCTTAGTTTTCGCCACATTAGAAGTCGTCTTGACACAGATAGATTAAAAATACCTTTAAAAGAGGCTATTACGCTTTCCTTGGAAGCTATGATACTAGCACCCACAGACAAAATGAGAAAAAGCGCTGAAGAACTAATCGACAAATTTTTTAATGAAACACATATGAACCCACGGACTTACCAAAAAAAAATACCGAGACCAAAAATAATAAATAAAGAGATTAAAAAGATCAAAGCTTATCCAACCACAGAAAACAAATGTCAGAATTTAAAAGAAACTGCCATCGCTAATCTCAAGCGCAAGCTTGACGCTCAGGTTTTAATTAAATCCCATGAGTTCGATAAACTTGTGAGCCAGAAAAAGCAAGAATTAGACAACTCATTGTCGTTGCACCATCAGAAGCTTGGCAGTTATTACCATAGCTTGGCTCAAATGAGTCCCACTGCCTGGTTTTTTCCAATAGATGGGTTTTTGATGCCCTATGTGTATGCTGCCCTATTAAGCCCTGAATATCCCGTCAATATGGGTAGCAGATATTCATCTGATACCGGTGATGTGCGCGGAGATCTTTCTCCGTCTACTGTCACAGGAAATTTATCAATTTCAGATTCAGTCATTGGAGATGTTCTTGATCAAGGCAGTCTCGATTTAAGCGGTATCGGTGACAGCATCGATTTAAGCGGTCTGGGTAACAGTCTCGACTTAGGCAGTCTCGATTTAGGCAACCTCGAGCTAGGCAACCTCGAGCTAGGTAACCTCGAGCTAGGCAACCTCGAACTAGGCAACCTCGAACTAGGCAACCTCGAGCTAGGCAACCTCGAGATAGGCAACATCGAGCTAGGCAACATCGAGATAGGCAACATCGATTTTAGCGGTCCAGATAACAGTTTCGATTTAGGTTTCTAGTAAAACAACAGACAGCCATGTTCGTAGACAGAGGGTTATTTGCAGACGTCAGAAAAGGACTAATCAACCTATAAGCCTCGTAAGACAGATCCAAAATACTTTCTGTCTATGTCAGACTTGAGGAAGCTTTGAAACCTGGCTTAGCAGTTGGAGGCTCTCATGCTGTTTAGCACCGGGAAAAACAAGGCGGGCAGAGTTCACACCCGCAAGATTTTCGGTGGTTATTTCACTTTAAACCGGGCTTTATGAGCAAGCTTATGAGCAAATTCACCCAGACGCTTTTTGTTCAACTTAGTCTTGAACCCGGGGATGTTGATGTTCATTTGCTGCAATTCAAGATTACCTGAACCAAACTGGAAAGCCTGACTGAGGTTACGATCCTCCCGGCTAACGGGTTTGCGGGGATCCGGGACAT
Source organism: Endozoicomonas sp. ALC020 (assembly GCF_049275935.1). Classification (NCBI taxonomy): domain Bacteria; kingdom Pseudomonadati; phylum Pseudomonadota; class Gammaproteobacteria; order Oceanospirillales; family Endozoicomonadaceae; genus Endozoicomonas; species Endozoicomonas sp. ALC020. The sequence continues at coordinate 4,128,142 of NZ_CP184830.1, read as the reverse complement.
AGCCTCTGGCCTCCACTTCGGCAGCAAAGCGCTTGATAGAGGCGTCGGCTTCTCCGGTTCGATCCTTGCCACTTTTACAATTGATATGACCCACTGCGCCTATCTTGAATGCCAGCAACTGAATTCGCTCAACCATCTTATAGGCATCTTCGCCTTCTGTTTGATAGTCGCCTGAAACATGAAGATCCCTGATCTGTTCAACCAGCATACGAACAATCTGCTTGGATTGCTCCGGGGCCGAGCCTGCCAGATAGTCGCCAACCCAACCGCCAACAGGATCGAACTGGTCTAAAGAGCCCATCAGTTCAATAAGTCCCTCATTATTAACCCGCTTGGCCTCACCCCAGGGACGGACAACCGACTTCAGACCACCCAATGACAGTGAATTGACACCATAATTAGTGTTGGCCAGCTTCATATTGACTCTGAGTTGATATTTTTCGCCTTTGGCATCAGAAATAACCAATGGCTTACCATCGTTGAGTTCTTTCTGAACTTCCTTGAGGGCGGCGACCTGCTCTCTCTGCATCTTCAGTTCATCATCATGAATATGCAGATAGTGCCTCAGTTTGTCGGCACTGAGCATAGACGTGGAGAGCATTTTCAAAGGAACAGGCTGCCCCGATGTCAGATAGTCTGGATTATCATCCAGAAACTGTTTTACAGCTGCCGTCACCAACTCCCTGGCCCGGTTTTTGGCTGCGGCAAGTCGAGGCTCTTTTTCTTTTATCCCGTAGGCCGAGAGGGTTCCGGAACGCAACCCTTTGAACAGAACTTTCTTGTTCCCCATTTCTGCAGTGGACAGCTCAGATTGTGCCATATTGACGGCATGAACGCGTTCTCTGGTTTCAGTCGAAGGCCTGCCCATACCCTCATAAGAATGCTCAAAGATATCTTTTGCTCCTTCTCCCCACTTCATTTGCGAAGCAGGGGTCAGCTGACTCTCATAATGCCGGCTTCGCCCCTCAATCCTCACATCCAGATGGGTAGTGATTTTTTCCCATTGAACTGTTGAGAGCACCTCACTGCGTGATTCTTTCAGTTTCTTGCTGGCATTATCCAGACCCACCTCTCCCAGCCGCTTCAATATACAGGCGGTATAAGCCTTTGCATCAACCACGGGAAGAGCGTCAGCCCGGGAAGCTCTTCTGGTTAGCTTCGCTCTGGCTGGAGGAAGATCATTGTCTGTTCCTTCCTGAATACGGTCAAAATGGTCACTCCACGTCTGGTGCAATGCCTCCAGCTTTGCCAGCTTGCTGGTTTTCTTTCTGCTGAGTAGACCTTTCTTACCTGAGTTGTTGATGAGTGCACTTTCATGCTCAATTTCATTCTTGAGAACATTAATTGCGGAAATCAGTTCCTGACCTTTAAACTTTTTCCACTGCTGCGGCCCCAGTGGATTCTCCTGGTCACTGACCTCCAGCTGATCGATAAAATCCAACACACCATCGAGCTGCCCCACCAGATCATGGATTAGAGCCTGCTGCAATTGGGCAGGCAAATTTTGTGAATGCCGTTCCAGTGCATCCAGCGTCTTGATAAGTTGCTTGGCAAGCTCTCTGGCCTCTTCAGCCTGTTCGGCATAACTGGTGTTCTGCAGACGCTCCAATGGGGAACCGGAAAGAAGCCCAGAAACACGGTTGGTGTAATACTCGGCATTACCTATCAGCTCCATCTCGTATTGGCTGATATAGAGATCATCACCTTCTATCGGAGTTCCCGGGACTTTGTCCCTATCAAAGTGCTCTTCGGCCCAGAGCCTGAGCTGACCGGGAAAAAGAGTATGTCCCTCCTCTGTTTCCCCGGTGAGAAAGCGGGCCGTTTCGGGAATATTGGCTGAGAAGATGGATTCATGCTGAGCGACCACTTTTACCGCAAGCTCAAGAGCCTTTGATTGACTCAGATAATCGGTATGACCAGAGAGCTGAAACTGAACGACTTCCTTAAGATGCTCCTGCTCATGTGGAGGAAGAGATCGCCACTTAAAAGGTGTCGCAGTCTCAAAGGCTTTTGCCACCATATCGGAATCCAGCCAGAGCTCTATACTGCTGCAATTCAGCTTTCTGACATCCCTTAGCAGGTCTGTGGCCCGTGTTTCCAGCTTTTTAATGTTTCTTTGGTTCAGCGGCTTGCTTTTGAGATCATTGTGAAGCTGATTTTCCACAAAACTGCCGTACTTGAAAACAAATGCCGTAGTACCTTCACTGGCACTGAGTTTTTCACCTTCCCTCAGCTCTCTGACAGGAAGCGGCAGCAACTCGGCCTCCCGGCCTCGCCACTTGCCTCTGACAGAAATGTCACTGGATTCATCCTGCCCTCTGTCCAGCAGGGGTTGCAAGCATTGCAAAGTCCGTTGCGATGGATTCAAAACACTCACTTCCTTATCATCAATCTCCTCGCAACTTTATCGACCGGTTTCGCCAAAAGTCCTGTGTTATCAAGCACAACATCCGATTTCAATCTTTTATGATGATTCTGGCTTTGCGCAACAGAGCGGATATAATGTCGCCATTTTTTCAAGCTCTGGAATCAGGCAAAACATCAATGAGTGGATTATCCCCCGAAGTGGCAAAGCGTCGAACCTTTGCGATAATCAGTCACCCGGACGCCGGTAAAACCACCATCACAGAAAAGCTGCTGCTTCTGGGTGGTGCTATCCAGATGGCCGGCACTGTAAAAGGTCGTAAAAGCGGTCGTATGGCTACTTCTGACTGGATGAAAATGGAACAGGAAAGAGGTATCTCGATCACCACCTCGGTTATGCAGTTCCCTTACAAAGGTTGCACTGTCAACCTGCTGGACACTCCCGGACACGAAGACTTCTCGGAAGACACCTACCGAACCCTGACAGCAGTGGATAGCTGCCTGATGGTGATTGACGGCGCCAAGGGTGTCGAAGACCGGACCATTAAACTGATGGAGGTCTGTCGTCTGAGAGACACTCCAATCTTTACCTTTGTTAATAAGATGGACCGTGAAGTCCGGGACCAGATTGAAGTGCTGGACGAAGTGGAAAGCATCCTGAAAATTCAGTGTGCTCCCATTACCTGGCCGATCAGCATGGGCAAGAATTTCAAGGGGGTTTATAACCTCTACACCGATACTATTCACGTCTTCACCCCCGGCCAGGGACATACTATACCCGACGATATTCGTATCAAGGGTCTTGAGTCGGACGAAGCCAAAGAGCTGCTGGGTGATATTCATGAAGACTTTGTCGATGAGGTGGAACTGGTTCGCGGCGGCAGTCATGAGTTTGACCTGGAAGCCTATCATGCTGGCAAGATGACGCCTGTTTTCTTTGGTACTGCCCTAGCCAACTTTGGCGTCCGTGAAATGCTGGACGACTTTGCCGAGTGGGCTCCAGCGCCTCTGGCTCGTATAACGGATCAGAGGGCAGTGGAGCCGGACGAAGCCAAATTTTCTGGCTTTGTATTCAAGATCCAGGCCAATATGGACCCTAAACATCGTGACCGCATTGCCTTCCTGCGCATCTGTTCCGGAAAATACACCCGTAATATGAAAATGAAGCATGTGCGAATCGGCAAAGATGTAAAAATTGCCGACGCTGTCACTTTTCTTGCAGGTGATCGCTCCCATGTCGAGGAAGCTATCTCCGGTGACATTATCGGTCTGCACAACCACGGCACTATCCAGATTGGCGATACTTTCAGCCAGGGCGAAGAGATCCGCTTTACCGGGATTCCACACTTCGCCCCCGAACTTTTCAAGCGCGTTCGCCTGAGAGACCCTCTGAAGCTCAAGCAGCTCCAGAAAGGCTTGCAACAACTTTCAGAAGAAGGCGCAACCCAGTTGTTCATGCCTCTGAACAATAATGACCTGATCCTGGGTGCGGTCGGCGTACTCCAGTTTGATGTCGTTATGCGCCGCCTTAAGGATGAGTACAAGGTGGAGGCTATGTACGAGCCGGTCAATGTCAATACTGCCCGCTGGGTGGATTGTACGGACGAACGTAAATTGGAGGAATTCAAGCGCAAATGCGCTGACAATCTGGCGATTGATGGTGGTGGCTACCTGACTTACCTGGCTCCTACCCGTGTCAATCTCTCTCTGGCAGAGGAACGCTACCCGGATATTAGCTTCAGGACCACCCGCGAGCACTGAGCTCTCCTGAATCCTGCCACTTCGCTTTAAAGTGAAGTGACAGGATCAGGCCACGATGACTTCTGAATCAGTGATCCATGGTACTGTGATCCACTGAGCCGTGATCCATCTCGCCATGCTTCGTGGCACTGCCATGGGCCATATCTTTGGTTTCGTGACTAAGATCCTTTACCGGCACTTTTACATCCACAGCGTCCCCGTCAGAGAAATGCAGGGTGACATCAACCTCACTACCGGCTTTCAATGGCCTCTTCAAACCCATCAGCATGATATGATTGCCACCACTTTTGAGATATTCAGTTTTACCTGCCGGTATATCAATATCTTTCAACTCGAACATTTTCATCATATTCCCTTCATGCCTGTGACCGTGCAGCTCAACATGAACCGCGCTATCACTGTCGGCAGAGACCAGCTTGATATCTTCTTTACCTTTGTTGGTAATAGTCAGAAAAGCCGCAGAGTTTGTGGAAACAGCCGGTACCGCTCTTGCGAACTGATCCTTTATCTCAACATCTGCCGCCTGAAGGGCTATAGGTGACATGCCTGCGAAAATGGCCAACGTAGCCATTGCCAATAGCTTCATAATTCAAGTCTCCAGTTCAAAAACAACTGTTGTCACTTCGGAACCTGATTCAATCACCAGTCTGGCCAGCCAGGTCATATCTTTATCAACCGTGCAAAAAGTCAGGTTACCTACGCCACTGAATACCGAAGGCCCAAAAAAAGAGGACTGCTTGTAGAGTGGAAAAGGAGCTAACCCCATCGGCATATCCCGGCCAAAAAACTCCATGGTAACCCTGTCTGCTGACAGGCCTCTCAGGAGAACTTCAACATCCAGCGGCTCCAGCTTCGGCAGACCTGACGGCTTTATTCTCAGCTCAATCTCGCTGTCTGCTGTTGTCAGTCGACAGCCTTCAGCCACCAGACATCTCTTGTGGAAGCTCTGCCCGATCAGCCCTGTTTCAGATTCCGACTTGAAGTAGCGAGGTATAAAAACCAGTACTGCAATCAGCACCAGCGAAACACCCAACCCTATGTACTGCTTTATTTTCATCGGGGTAACATAACAGACTGAAGCCCGATGACCAACTTTATGAACATTATGTCCCCTATACCAGAATTGTTTGACAGCCATTGTCACCTGGACTTTCCCGAGTTCGACCAGGACCGGGATGAAACCCTTGAACAATGCTGGCTCGCAGGTGTCCGCTCAATCTGCATCCCGGCAACGGAAGCGCGTTACTGGCCCAGAGTTCTGAAACAAGTGAATGATTTGCCCGATTCTGTGCGACGCTTTGTCTCACTCGGACTACATCCTTATTTTCTGAAAAGCCACAGACCTCAACACCTTGATGAATTGAAAGTATTCCTGGAACGTCATTCCGAGACGGTTTGTGCTGTGGGTGAGATAGGCCTGGACTACTCGCTGACCAACTCGGACCGTCAGCAACAGCACTACTATTTTATCAGGCAGCTTGAGCTTGCCGATCAATTTAAGCTACCTGTCATTCTGCACTGCAGGAAAGCACACGATGAAATCCTTAAAGAAATCCGGCAAATTAAACCGGAGAAAGGTGGCATCGTACATGCTTTTTCTGGCAGTGAACAACAGGCCCGACAGTATATTGAACTGGGCTTCAAACTGGGGTTTGGCGGTACAATTACCTACCAGAGGGCCAGAAAAACACGCCAGCTGGCCACCTCGTTACCCCTGAGTAGTATTGTTCTGGAAACCGATGCCCCGGACATGCCGATGTCAGGCTATCAGGGTCAAAGGAACACTCCCACCCTATTACCTGTTGTCCTTGAGCATCTGGCACAATTACGTTCCAGCTCTACAAAAGAGATCGCACAGGCTACTACCGAGAATGCATTATCAATCCTGGCGAAATAATATAACTGGACAACGGCTCAGGCTCAGGTTCGGTTAAATTACCCTCAATCACCATGTCATCAATCTGGCGGATAGGACCGCCCGATGAGCTCAAGAGTGATGACAGGGAAGAAGATGAACTGGAACTGGAACTGGAAGAAGAATAGAAGCCTGAGTCATCGTCATGACCTCCATCATCATTAAAAGTAACACCATCAGTGGAGAGCGTCGTTGGAAGCACACCGGGCACATTATTCAGGATATTCTGTTCGGACGTTGCAAACATCCAGCGATTAACACCATCGTAGATCAGCACCGGCTCAACTTCAGGAACAGCATCCAATTCACTGATGGTGCCGTCCAGATTAAGGCTCCAGACCTGTATAACACCGCCCAACCGGATCATAAGATACAAAGGTTTATCAGGTGGATGATCCGACCCCAGCAGGGCTGCCCAGGTCATCAAAATAGTAGGAAGTCCGCCCAGATTCCCTTCTGAGAGAAAATCAGCTTCAGCTTCAATATCTGCAGCAATCCAGCTTAAAAGCCTTCTCTGGGCATCAGTCAGATTATTCTGCTCCCAGGTTTTCCATAACTGTCTCAACAGGACAATGACACGCTCCCGATTCAAATAATCGTTTGGCAGAATAGCGTTCAGTGAAACAAATAAACACTCATTGCCATGATGGACCTCGTGAAGAGTCAGCCTTAATGGTTCCAACAACATTCTAGCAAACGAAAGAAAGCTTTCATGTTCCATCGCCACAAGACTTCTACTGGACATGAAAGGTTGGAAGTGATGACGCATACGACTGCTTAATACTTCCGAATCTAATGAATTCTGTTGAAAAAGACGTGTCAGGGCATAGCCTGAGTTAAAATGATGAAGTCGCAACTGTCGAGCCAGATCTGGCAGCTCTGAATCAATAGTTTCTTCTGTCAGTTCAGGAACTTCGTTATTCGTATGCCAATAAAAATGAATGTCCGATAGGTCAGCATTTCTTCTTCTCCAGGTTTTAAACTGCTCAAACAAAACCTGCAAGATTGCAAATAATTCTTTTTTCGTTCGATTACCCAGAAGATAGTTCCGTTTCCACATATTCCAGGTAATTAAATTATCATCACTGTCGAGAAACAGGGCGTGATCAATGGAAGCCCGAGCCCCCGGATCATTCACATGAGTACCTTCGATAATAAGAATATCGCAGGTGATACGCCGGGCTTCTTCAGGACCCAGCTGACCTTCCAGATGGCGACAATAAGGGGCATACCGAAAAGAATCCCCCCGGGCTATCGCTGCCAGACAGCTATCTCTAAGCTCTGCCCGATACTCCTCACCATTGTTGTTCCCTGACGCGCCATCGCCCAGATGGCTGAACATTTCACGTCGGTCGGCACGGGAATGAAGAAAGGTATCAATCCCCAGTGTCTCCAGACTGCAGACCCTGCCTGACAGCTCCGAATGTGATCGTTGATAAAGTGCCGAAGAAGTTCGAAGCTCCTGAGTAAATTGATCAAGAAAAGTAGACTTACCGGCTCCGGAAGGCCCATCCAGACCAATAGTAAAAGGTCTGGAAGAATCATTTTCTCCTTCCAGATTACCCTGTTGCAGATTATAGAGATAATCAAGAAAAGCGTTTATCGCCAGAGCTTGAACAATCAAGCCGTTTGATCCTTCAGCAGTAGTCCAGGGGATAGAAACAATAAAAGCTATAAATAATGAACGACGTCCCGTTCGAGCAAACTCCTTTATTTTTTTAATGAGCAAAACAGTAACTCCAAGCCAATAAACACGACCTTATCTAAAGTAGACTAAAGCGATTCATTCTGCCGAAAGGAAGTTGCTTTTAGTTTATTAATAAATGCACTCTGAAATGAACAAGGCTCGGTTTACTATGAAAACACTTCTATTTTCCAGCCTACAAACCTTCTATAGGATCAAGAGTCAAAAACATGTTGGATTCAAATCTGTCTGCGGCCTTATTTATTACCTCTTTCATGCTTCTTCAGCGCCTTACGTGCTCTTTGACGTACCATTTTTTGCTTCAGAGCCGAGAGTTTGTCAATAAATAATACACCGTCCAGATGGTCGATTTCATGCTGAAAAGCTTCTGAAAGGATACCCTCACCTTCCATCTCGAAAAATTCACCATGACGATCCTGAGCCCTGACTTTGACCCAGCCTGCCCGCTTAACTGCTGCCCAGCAGCCCGGCAGTGAAAGACAGCCCATCTCCATTTTCTGTTCACCCGACTTTTCAATAATCTCAGGATTTACAATGACCAGAGGCTGACTTTTATCACGCGTGACATCAATTACCGCCACTCTCATCCCCAGACCAACTTGTGTAGCAGCCAGCCCGGCACCGTTAACGGCATACATAGTTTCGAACATATCATCCACGATTTTCTGAAAACCCGGACCAAAGTCAGTAACAGGGGTAGTGGGAGTTCTTAAAGCAGGATTGGATTCCGGAACCAGTTTTAAAATCGCCATGGAGTTTCTTCTGTGAATATTTTGTTGGTTGTTACACAACAACTATAGACAGAAAAAAAGGAGGAAAAAATGGTCGGGGTAGAGAGATTCGAACTCCCGACATCCTGCTCCCAAAGCAGGCGCGCTACCAGACTGCGCTATACCCCGATGCGTTTTGACCAGAAACCGTGAAATTTCTGCAAGAATTTGGTCGGGGTAGAGAGATTCGAACTCCCGACATCCTGCTCCCAAAGCAGGCGCGCTACCAGACTGCGCTATACCCCGTGTTCTGTCCAGAAGTCAGGTTACTTCTGCAAGAAACTGGTCGGGGTAGAGAGATTCGAACTCCCGACATCCTGCTCCCAAAGCAGGCGCGCTACCAGACTGCGCTATACCCCGTCTCTATCTCGTGACAGGCTTTTGAGGCCTCGCCACGGAACGGCGGCTAATCTACCAAAATGATTCGCCTTTGACAAAAGTATTTGCCACAAAACTTCAACCAGCTAAAAAACAGACAACCAAGAACTTGCACAGGAAGGACCTTTTTTTAATGTAAAATGTTTTTTCGCTCATGGTTATTTTTTTAGTCAGACTGGGAAAATTTCCTTCCGAAGCATAGATGCCCTGTAAAGATATTATCAACTCCAATTCCTCAGTGCTGAGTTGAGCAGTAACAATGCCATTCACTACCCCCTCGAAGGATCCTGTCCAACTGCATCATCGTGGTCATCTTTCACGCAGTTTTCGACAGTCTTTCAGAGTGTCGGAAATCATGAAAGCAAGTTCCAGCGCCTGATCAGCATTCAGTCTTGGATCACAGTGAGTATGATAGCGATTACCCAGAGAGTCTTCGGTTACGGCACGGGAACCACCAATGCACTCGGTTACCTTCTGACCGGTCATTTCAAAGTGAACACCACCCGCATAGGTTCCTTCTGCCTGGTGAACCGCAAAGAACTGTTTCACCTCACGCAGAATTCGGCTGACCTCACGCGTCTTATAACCGTTGGAGGCCTTGAATGTGTTGCCGTGCATCGGATCACAGCTCCACAACACCTGACGCCCTTCCCTCTCGACAGCACGAATCAGTTCTGGCAGGTGTTTTTCAACATTGTCTGCGCCCATGCGCACAATCACATTCAGGCGACCAGCTTCGTTGTCCGGGCTGATCAGATCAATCAGGCGAATCAGATCTTCAGGAGGCATGGTTGGACCCGCCTTCAGACCAATCGGGTTGCTAATACCCCGAACGAATTCAACGTGTCCCCCCTCAACCTGACGAGTTCTGTCGCCTACCCAGAGCATGTGTGCCGAGCAGTCGTACCAGTGACCGGAAAGACTGTCCTGACGGGTCATGGCCTGCTCATAAGGCAGCAAAAGAGCTTCATGGGAGGTGTAGAAGTCCGTTTCACTGATCACCCTGGAATGCTCGGAAGAAATACCGCAGGCCCTCATGAAATCAAGTGCTTCATCAATTCGATCAGCCAGATGACTGTACTGCTCAGACTGTGGACTGCTGGCGACAAAATCCAGATTCCAGGCGTGAACCTGCTCCAGAGACGCAAGCCCGCCCTGGGCAAAAGCCCTGAGCAGGTTCAGAGTCGATGACGCCTGATGATAGGCCTTAAGCATTCTCTCGGGGTCAGGAATTCTGGATTCTACTGTGGCGTCCATAGCATTAATGATGTCGCCGCGATAAATCGGCAGCTCAACACCTTCTATGACTTCGGTACCAGACGAACGGGGCTTGGCAAATTGGCCAGCCATCCTGCCTACCTTGATGACAGGACAACTGGCGCCAAATGTCAGCGCGACGGCCATCTGCATCAGGACCTTGAAGGTATCCCGAATATTATCTGCTGAGAACTCCAGAAAGCTCTCGGCACAGTCACCACCCTGCAATAGAAACGCTTTGCCCTCGGTAGCAGCTGTCAACTTCTGTCGCAACGCTCTTACCTCACCGGCAAAGACCAGCGGCGGCATGCGGTGTAACTGTTGCTCCACCTGTTTAAGATGATCTTGATCGGGGTATTCCGGCAGCTGGATGACAGGCATTTCTCTCCAGCTATCAACTTGCCATTGTTTCATTTGCTCCTCTCGGGGCGTCGTATTTCTTCATGAACATAACAGGCCATTTTACATGAAATCACTGGACAAAGCCCAATCTCTATCGAACTTGTATCAAAAAGAATAGCCTGTTTTTTACTTTCAGCCTTTCAACAAAAAGCCTTTACACACAATTGAAAAATTTGGTATACAGTGCACTGAAATTTAGCCTGGTGCATTAGCGACCATGAATTCCACACGATCCATGACCAAAACCATTATGAAACGCGGCATTATTATGTGTCGCGGGGTCTGTCGTGGATAGCTTAAAAGCAGAAAACACAGCCCCCGCACCAAGAGAAGGTCCGGGGGCTTTTTTTTTGCCACTGCGAAATAAAGCGTCACGAAAAAAAGGAGAAGACAGTGAGCGAACTCAAACTCAGACTGGTCACGACAGGTAGCCTCGACAGCCTTGAGAAAGTATTGAACTCCAGTGCAGAAGAGGGCCTCAAGATCAGCAACTTTTCTGCTGAACTGGTTCCGGAGCGAGGCCACTACGAAGTCAAAATGTCTGTCTCAGGCTTTACCAGCCAGAACCAGGTCGTCAGTAAGCTGGCTATGGAAAAAGACATTCGCGAGCTGACGCCGCTGCGCCGGTGATCCTGTAGCCTGTCAATCTGAAGCTGTCTTGAAGCTTGTTTGCGGTTGATGTTTCCTGCCGTCATTGCCTGCTGCAGGAAACGCAGGCTCATAGTCAGAGCTGACCCATTACATAATTGAGACTGCCGACAATAGCCGCCACCTGGGCATCATTGCACTCTTCGTCAGTTACTTTTGGGCTGTCCGGATAAACTTCAGTCGTGGTGCCAAACCTGCAGTCTGTTATACCACCACAAAGACCCAGCTTTTTCATAGGATAGTGGATCACACCTTCCTGAATCACCGGGGAGCCAATAATTTTTCCCTGATCGTCTGCGGGTGCAATGTGCGTCACCTGTCTGACGGAATCAATCACCGCCTTCTGGAATTCGGGAACAGGGTTTTCGGTATCAGCCACTGTGTAGAAACCATCCGGTATTCCCTCTTCCACATAGCCTTTGCCATCCCTTGCTGCCAGAGCAGGACGAAATTCAGTTTCATCCGTATCCGTAGTTTCATGCAGATCAATATGAACCAATACTTCCTGCTCCAAACCTGCCAACAGTTTCATCAAGTTGGTGGACTCTTCTGCCGGGCTGTCTTTGTAGAAGGAACGATTAGGATCAATGGCATTGGGATTCCAGCGATTGATGGTTTCATAACCCCAGGGGCTGATGCAGGGCGCCACCAGGATATTGAAGTGGCTTACAAAGTTTTTAGCCTCAACTTCCAGAAATTTTAACGCACCGTGAACACCACTGGTTTCATAGCCGTGGACTCCACCGGTCACCAGAACAACGGGCTTGTCAGTGTTCCAGTTTCGACTCCTGATGGCATACAAAGGAAAACGCTCAACATCGTAGGAGAGGGCACCATACTGCTCAACATCATAATGCTCTTTCAAAGCCATTATTTTGGGCACGACTTCCCTTTGGTATTCACGCTTGATGGTGGTTTGTTCATACCAGACTTTACGTTCTTCCTTGCCCCATACTTGACCAGGCGTGCCAATCGGGAATCTATAACTGCTGCCCATCTCTCTGCCCTTAACGCATTCACTGAAAAGAGCAGAGTATACAGAGTTCAGTCAATAGCCGCTTGTGATGATAACATCCAGTCCAAAAGACACAGGGTTCAACGCAAACCGGTTGCTACCGGCCTGCTGTCATCAGTAATCCACTCACTCCATGAACCCGGAAAGAGTTTGGCAGCTGGCATACCAGCGTATTCCATAGCCAGAAGGTTATGACAGGCAGTAACACCCGAGCCACAGTAAAACACGGGCTCCAGTCCATCGACCATCAGAACTCCCAACTGTTTTCGTAACTGTTCTATGGAAAGAAAAGAACCTGAATTATCCATATTGGAAGTGAATGGATAACAGATCGCCCCGGGAATATGACCTGCTTTACTGTCAAGAGGCTCTGATTCTCCGGCAAAACGCTCAGGAGCACGGGCATCTATTAAACGAAAAACCGGACTTTGCAACTGCTCCATAACCTCACTGGCAGAGACTGTCATGCCGTGATTAACATCAGCCATAAAGTCAGAGGGGGTGATAGCAGGCGTTTCAGTCGTTACAGGATAACAGCCAGCAGACCATCTTTTGAAACCACCATGCAAAACCTGAACAGGTTCCACGCCAACCCAGCGCAATTGCCACCATGCTCGGGCAGCCATAGCATGATTACCGTCATCATAAACAACCACATGGGTGGTTTTGCTGATACCCAGGGTTCTCAAATGTTCAGCAAACACCTCAGGCTCCGGCAGGGGATGCCTGCCGGTTTTCCCGGGAACCAATGGAGCAGACAGATCTTTCTCGAGATCGATGTATCGAGAACCGGGGAGATGTCCTTGACGGTAAAGAGTCTGTCCCAGTTTGGGGTCGGCAAGACTGAAGCGAGCATCAAGCACGACAACCCCGGGGGCGGTTAGCAGGGCTGCCAGGGTTTCGGGTTCTATGAAGGGTGACATTCTATAAATCCATCCCAACTTTCAGGGAGATGCTCAAACATCTCGGTAAGAAGACTTCACTGAGGTTCTGGATTATTGCTGATCAATTCAGAGGCAGGGGCTGGGTAAAAACCCTGAGGGGAGACTCAGGGTTACTACCCGACTGTCCATGATGGGTTCACATCCGTGTGAATTTGCTGTCCATGCACCTTCAACATATCAAGCTGCTGAAGGGCAGAATGCAGGAAGAAAGCACCAGACTTTGTAAGACATTTCCCACAATCTTGTAATCAATCAATAAGCCTCGGTAAATAATCGTTATATCTCAGTGATCCAGCTCATCCAGTTCGCTCTGGTCTACCACTTCGTCATTGATCAGAACCTTTTCAGACAAAATGTCACCGATATCCCCAGCCTCATCATCAATAATAATCCGTGTTACATCACCATTATTGGACAACGGGAAATCATCGTCGTCTTCAGCTGCCCTGGTTTCTGCCTCAGGCTCAGAGGGAATCTCAACAAGCACATTGTTACTATCTACCTGCCCAGGTTCATCAGCGGGTTGCATCAGATAAAGCCCTGCGGCAACGGCCAGAATCCCAAAGCCAAATACCAGGGCAATCAGATGTTCCTTTCTCATAGCTACTCCGTCACAGGGTCTGTTTATGATCTCAAAATCCGGACTATACCGTATCAGACGACAGGACATTGGTCATGCTTCTGTGCCCCGAACTGACAGAATGCCCCAGCTAAAAGATTCTTCTAATGAGGGCAAGGATTCACGCAATCCTGAGTCAGTCCTTTAAAACTCTGACCGCAACTTGCTTTTTCAGAGACACCATACCACTATGGTGTAGAACTTTGCTCAATTTTTGGTCACAAGCGCGAGTCAGGAATGCTCTGTCAACACCAAGAAAAAAAGCATTTTACTGATGAATAACCTTGTTCTTTTCCTGCAGCTTAGTGAATTGAGCCTCACTGTAAAGAGTGCCAAGCCGATAAATAATAACAATTAAATGTAGCCATGAGTACGATATATCGCTCCCTGTTCAAGGATGGAAAGCGAAACTCATGACCCTATAAATTATCGAGCCGGAGACAAAATGCCCTCTAACAACTTCTTACTTAGCTGTGTGGTGCCGGTTTTCAATGAAAGCCAGGTCATTGGTCGGTTCATGGAAGCACTGATTAAACAGCTTGAAGAGATCACCGAGCATCTTGAAATTATTGTGGTGGATGATGGCAGTACCGACAAAACGGTCGAACTGGTCGAATCCTTCTGTAATGACGAGAGGATCAAGCTGATTGAGTTATCCAGAAACTTCGGCAAGGAGACTGCGCTGACTGCCGGAATTGATGCCACTTCCGGTGACGCTGTGATTTTGATCGACGCAGACTTTCAGCACCCTCTGGAAATGATCCCTGTTTTTGTTGATTACTGGCAACAGGGTTACCAGATGGTCTACGGCGTCCGTCAGGACAGGGAAAATGAATCTTTCCTGAAAAAGAAAGGCGCACAATTTTTCTACCGAATCATGCACTCCAGCACAGGCATTGATGTACCAGCTCACGCAGGCGACTTCCGGCTACTGGACAAGGTAGTGGTCGATGCCCTCAGAGCCATGCCTGAGCGCAGTCGCTTTATGAAAGGTATCTATGCCTGGGTAGGTTACAAGAGCATCGGCCTTCCCTTTCAGGTTAGAAACCGGCTGGCAGGGCAATCCGGCTGGGGCTATGGCAAACTGACCAGCCTGGCTCTTTCGGGCATTACAGCATTCACTACTTTGCCACTCAGGATTGTCGGTGGGCTTGGACTGATTATTTCTTTCATCTCAGTGTTTTACGCACTCTTTATCATCTTTCGAACTCTTGTTCTTGGCGCCCCCTTGCCGGGCTGGCCCACGGTCATTGTCGCCATCACCTTTATTGGCGGCATACAGCTATTGTCTCTCTGGTTACTGGGTGAGTACATTGCCGGTATTTTCTGTGAAGTAAAAAAACGCCCCAGATACTTGATACAGCGACAACTGGGATTCAAGAATCAGAAGGATAGCAATGCAGCCGATTAAGTTTATTATAACTGGCAGTACTGCTGCAGCTGTTCACCTTTTTGTACTCTGGCTTCTGGTAGACCTGACTCAAGTAAACCCGCTACTGGCAAACCCTGCCGCTTTTATTCTGGCCTTTGTCGTCAGTTACCTGGGTCATTCATTGTGGACTTTTAATCACAAGCAACATGTACTTCGCAATACTCTGCTGAAATTCCTGTTGGTTCAATTGCTCTGCAGCTTTGTGCTCAATCAGGGGCTTTATACCCTGCTGTTAACCTACACCGGTTTGAATTATCTAATGGCCAGCTTTATCGTCCTGGCAACGATTCCCCTGGTCACTTATACCCTGAGCAAATACTGGGCCTTTAAATGAAAAGAATAACACTGTGCGCAGATGATTACGGGATTCACCCAGGGGTATCGGAAGCTATTCTGGAGCTGGCCATTCTCGGCAGAATTCAGGCCACCAGTTGTCTGGTCACTGGTCCGGACTGGATAAAGCAGGCAAGCCACCTGACGACCATTCAGGAAAAGGTTGATATTGGCCTGCATCTTAATTTAACTGAAGGCAATGGCCTCAGTTCCGCCTATGTAGACGGGCTCCCCAGCCTGAATGAGGTTTTAATCAAGAGCCATCTTCACTTATTGGACCGGACCGCCCTGCTGGAAGAAGTCACGGCACAATATCAGTATTTTATCGACGCTACCGGCAGAGCCCCCGACTTTGTTGATGGCCATCAGCACGTACACCACCTGCCCATGGTACGTGAAACCCTGTTATCGGTAATACGCACCTTTAGGCCCGAACCTTCTTTCTGGGTGAGAAGCGTTACACCCATCATCCGTCATGGTGGTGGCCTGAAAAGCTACATTATTGAAGGTTCTGGCAGTAAGAGCCTAAACTGCGAATTGCTCAACCAGAGTATCAATACCAATACTTCCTTTGCTGGCGTCTATTCACTGAAACCGCAAGAAAACTATTCCACCCTAATGAAAGCATGGCTCTCTGATTCATACGACAAAGGGCTGATTATGTGTCACCCGGGTAAAACTGCCGACCACATCAATCTGGATCACCCTCAAGCCAGACAGTTAGAGTTTGATTATTTATCGAGCCAACAATTTCTAGCCGACTGTCAACAAACAGGAGTTGATCTGTGCAGAATGAAGCAATGATTGCCGAGTCTTCACCCTCTTCCATGGTCATTAAGCACCCTTTTCGCTGGCTCGGTCTGATCTGCCTTTTTCAGCTGTTTTTCTGGACCCTGGGCCCCTGGTTGGTCAGGAACACGCTGCACTCTGACACACTTGAAGGCATCGCCTGGGGTAATCTCTGGCAGTGGGGGTATGAAAAACACCCACCTCTGGCAGCCTGGACTGCCGCTTTTTTTTCAAACTTAAGTGATACCAGCGACTGGCCTGTCTATCTCTTTGCCCAGGTTACTGTGGTGATTGCTTTTGTTGCTGTCTGGCGTCTGGCCAGAGAATATTTGACCGAGGCTGGTGCCCTGCTGGCAGTCTTTTTGTTACAAGGCATTCTCTTCTACAGTAACCGGGTAGAAAGACTGACACCGGACACGCTTCAGCATCCAATTTGGGCCTTACTTGCCCTGACTTTTTATTTTGCAGTGACTCGTCAATCCCTGGCTTATTGGCTGCTGACCGGAGTCATGTCAGGGCTGGCCATTCTGACTAAATATCAGGTGGCCGTTTTGTTTGCGCCCCTGTTTATTGTTCTTTTAATTACCCACGAAGGCAGACTCGCACTTTCCTCCGTTGGCCCATGGTTGGGTGGGCTTCTCGCACTGGCTATCGCCTCCCCCCATCTTTACTGGCTATGGGACAACAACTTTGCAGCAGTGAGCTATCTGGGAGAAAACTACGTTGAAAGTGAGCGTTATGGAACCGGTACACACTGGGATCATCTGATATTTCCTCTGAACTTTATCAAGAATAATCTGGGCAATGTCCTGGTATTCTTTCTTTTGATGATCCCCCTTTTCAGAGCTCCCAGGCTCCCTATCCTTTATGATCGTTTCAAAAAAGTTTTTCTAATCGCCATAGCGACAGGTCCATTTGCCTGTACACTCTTGTTTGGACTGGTAACCGGCGAGAAGCTCGTACCCCGCTGGGCTACCCCCTACTTTGTCTGGCTGCCGCTGCTGGTGCTGGTCTGGACTCGTCCATTGATCGATTACCCGCGTTTCAAGAAAGTGGTGTTCTGGTGTTTATTCACCGGGGTATTGTTTGTTTTATTGAGATGCAGCTACTTGCTGTTCAAACCTGTCTTTGATGAAGATTACTCGGATTCAGTGGAGTTCGTGCCTCTCAGGGCCCAAATGCTAAAAGCTGAAGAGTTGTGGGCATTTCACCAGGAAGATCGCCCTGAAAACGAAGGTTATATCCCTTATCTGGGCGGGCTTCACTACCACGTTGCTGAGCTGCTGGCGTATAGCCAGAATCACAAAACCATTCCATTTTTTGGTCTTAATCCGACAGAAAGCCTCTGGATGAAAGAAGAAGATTTCCGCAAAAAAGGCGGAATCATTGTCATGACGGATGGCAAGCGATATTCAAAGGAAGTCAGACAAAGGCTTGAAAAGAACTATCCTCAGGCTGAATTTCTAGGGCTCTTTGAATTCGAGCCCGTGACTAAAGTGAATGTGGATAATAAGCCTAAACTGTTTGTGGAGTATTACCTCTTAAGACCGCAAATGACCCCAGGTAATCTGGCGGAGGGCATTGATTAAGCCGATCCGCCTTTTTCTCACTGAACCTTGACAACCCGGCTGGCAGTGCCCTGGGTAAGGATTTTTACTTTATCGCCCGCAGCAAAGCTAACGGCCGGATCAGCCTGTTGAACAACAGAAACATAAGAGCCGTCATCCAGTCTGACTGTTAGTTCAACACCCTGCTTGGAGGTAATTTTCTTCTCGGCCATATTGCCCAAAACGCCACCGGCAACAGCTCCAGCCACTGCTGCAATAGCACTTTCGCGCTGACCACCAATACTGGAAGCTGCGATACCACCCACCGCTGCCCCTGCCAGAGTGCCGACCTCACCCTGGCTGCCTTCGAGTTTGACCAGCCTGGATTCAGCAACGGTGCCAAACCGGACTGTCTGCATTTGACGAGCTTCAGAAGCAGAATAAGTAGTCCCTGTCTGATCGGTCGTACAGCCAACCACAGAGAGAGAAAGCAGCAAGACGGTCCCTGCCTGTTTGATCCTATTGTTCATAAATATGCCTCCTGTTAGGTTTAATTCCAGTTTCCTGTCCAGTTTAGACTGTGCTACGGCGACAAAATTCCCCACTAATCCACTGATTTGGAAAGCCCTCTGATTTCTTCGCGAATGGCAAGATCACCCACTCTCTCGTTGATCGAATCGACCCATTCTGTTTTATAACCGCGAACACCCACGTTCTGCTCCTGGACTTCCAGATTTCCGCTCTCCTGAAGAATCTTCTGGAATAAGGCTCTGTCAGCAGGATCCACAATAGGTCCCGGTTCGGGTACCTCTCCGGTTTCCGGGTTGATCCTGGCCGCCAGAAACTTGATTTCGGCATCCAGCATTCCGGTTCTGTCTTTGCCGCTATTGCAATTGGATAATGGCACAGCACCCACCATGTGAGTCAACAGGGCCACTCTGGTAGCCAGCTTATAGGCATCATGATGATGGTGATAATGGCTACCTTTTTCATAGATTGCTTTAATCTGAGTGGTAAGATCCTTTACTGATCGATCATCCCTGTTTAACTGGTCCAGCCGGGCATTCAGTTCAGACACTTTTTCCCCGTTGCCTACTTCTTCGGCGTCCCTGATCTGCGCCCTGATTTCCTCACATTTCTTTGAAGTGCCATTGAGAAATTCAGCAGCCATACCGCCGGGGATGTCGGCCTTGCCCAGCTTGCCTACCAGCATTTCCATAGCCGGATCGTTCATTTTTTTCTGGAAAGATCTTCCACCTGTTACCAGAGAGGCGCTTCCAACCCCTCCCCAGTTCACAGGAATATTAAAGCGTGCCTGTTTGAAATTAAGTTTGATGGTCCGGGTCTGTCCGTCAGCTCCCGGAAGTTCCATCGTGACAGGCTGTTTAGCAGGGTCAGTAAAGTATTTGAAAGCTTCATTCTGAGCTTTCTGCATTTTTCTCTCTTTTCCGGAACCCAGGCCTGTCGTGACCATGGAAGTGGATGTCATAGCAAGTGTTGGGACTGGCCCTCCCTGTGACGCTATCAGAGCTTGCTCAAAAATATCAGGCCGGGTTGCCAGAGCCGAAAGTAAGATTTCTCTGGCCTTGACTTTTCCACCTTCAGCCTTTAGATCGGGATCCCAGTCAACACCATAAGGATCGGCAATGCCATGTCTTATGCCTGTGTAGACATTACTGTTATTAATAGAAAAATCACTGCGACTCAGGTTAGTAGCATGATACGTGTTGGTCGAATCGATACCGCTGACTCCATACCCTGCATAGTCAGTTTCATAGAGACGGGAAACCTCTCCCCTTAAGGACTCTGGCACTTTGATTTCAGCCGCAGGTTGCTGTCTGGAAGCAAACTCAACTCCAGCCTGAGAGAAAGATTTTTCTATCGTTTTCCAGGGACGAAAATTTAACTGATCGATAAAAGCCTCTTCGAAATCTCTGGCCACAGTTTGCTTATCGACGCCAGCCGAAACCAGGGCGTCCTGCAGAATTTTCGGATATGATTCTTTGGCCTTGCGCATCTCTTCCCTGTTGACAGGTTCATCGCCCTTAAGCTGAACGGTTTGCTGGAGTCTTCTCAACTCATTCAATAGCTGACGATCTAGCTTGGTCAGGCGTTCAACATCCTCTGTACGTCCCTCTCTCTGAGCCGAATGTGATTCATTCTTCAGAACTTCTCTGGCTGAATCAAACTGCAGCTTCTGTAACTTGAACAACTCTTTGTGATCGTGAGTACTTCCGGGAACGACCACTTCAGCATCTGATAGAGGTATCTGGTTGTGATCTGAGACGGTCTGGGACTCCCTGCTTTCATTCAGATGCACCTCTAACACTTCTCTGGCAACCTCCCTGTCTACATTCCTCAGAGATAATTCATTGAGGAGCTTACCTGGAAGTCCCCGCAGATTTTCTACCATCTTTTCTGTCACGGGTTCATAGTCCTGATGAATCTTTTTCTCATGCTGCTCGATGAACTCTTTCATTGCCAGAATAAGCTCACCACCATCAGACTGAAGCCTGGCTTCAATGAGAACATCTTTGGCTACGGAAATAGCTGCATTTTCGAATTGGTTTCTGGCCTGCTGATAGGCCTTCTGAACTTCAGGACTGTCACCCTGCCCCATTTTTACCTTGGCAAAGACATCTTCAACCTCTCTGAAAATATCGTTTGCCTGAGCCTGAGATCGAATATTGCCAGACATCATCTTCGGCACAGGCTGACTGAATGCAGTGATTTGTCTCTGCTTTATGGGGATATTGCGAAGTGCACGGTTACCTCGTCCCGGCAACTTTTTCAGAACATTCTTAATGGCTTTGATGAACCTGTTCTGGCGGCTGCTGTGCCTCGCCTCCTGCATTTCCCCGATATCCGGAGTTGCCGCTTGAGGGCTAACCGATGTGGGCTGGAAGCCCGCTGGAAGTTTGCTGCCATCCATAGCTATGATTCCTCAGTCAGTGATAAATTCCGGGAAGTGAAGAAAGAATCAGTAAATCCCTGAGCACCGCCACAGGGGTTGTCTGATCATATCGGGAGCGAATCTGTGTCCATTCATGTCTGGGGTTAGAGAACAGACCTGGAATTTGATTTAGTAGCATTAACAATAAGCCTTTGACATCCTATTAGAAGAATAGCCAAAGGCAGAACCTGTAACCTGTCATCGGTAGCTATTCACACCCTGAATGATGACATTTGTAATAGTTTGATAGGTAGAATTTCATATTGCCGGAAGCTCTAAGCAGGAACAGACTAACCCTGATATTTTGAGGTGGCACTTAACCAGACTCCCCATCTCTTGTTGCCGATATTCCTTATTAGTGGTGATACATCAATGGCACTGGATAATACTGATCTGAACGAATACCGCATCGAGCATGATCTGCTGGGTGAAGCCCCTGTACCCCAAGAGGCTTACTATGGCATCCAGACTCAGCGAGCCCTGGAAAACTTCAACATTTCCGGTGTCACACTGAACCACTTCTCAAACATTCCGAAAGCCCTGGCCATGGTCAAGAAAGCCTGTGCACTGGCTAACCGCGATCTGGGAATGCTGGATACAGCCAAGGCCGATGCCATTGCAGACGCCTGTGACGAAATTATTGCCGGAAAACTACATGACCAGTTCACCGTTGACATGATTCAGGGCGGGGCCGGAACCTCCACCAATATGAATGCCAACGAAGTGATTGCCAACCGCGCACTGGAGCTGATGGGTTACCGTCGTGGTCAATATGAGCACCTGCACCCAAACACACACGTTAACATGGCACAGTCTACCAATGACGTTTATCCAACGGCTATGCGTCTGTCCATGGTGTTGAAACACAACGAACTGGTTGTAGCCGCCAAGAGCCTGAAGAATGCCTGTGATGTTAAAGCTGAAGAGTTCAAAGACGTACTGAAAATGGGTCGTACCCAGCTGCAGGATGCTGTACCTATGACTCTGGGTCAGGAATTCCGTGCTTTCTCAACCACCATTGGTGAAGACATCGACCGTATCAAGGATATGGCCAAGCTACTGTGCGAAGTCAACCTGGGCGGTACTGCCATCGGAACGGGTATCACTGCAGACAGCCGTTACGCACCCCTGGCGGTTAAATACCTGTCTGAAATTTCCGGCCAGAATATGATCCTGGCGGGTGACCTGGTGGAAGCCACCTCCGACATGGGCGCTTTTGTTATCTTCTCCAGCGCCCTGAAACGAATGGCCGTCAAGCTGTCCAAGATGAGTAATGACCTGCGTCTGCTCTCTTCCGGTCCTCTGTGTGGCTTTAATGACATCAATCTGCCTGAAATGCAGCCAGGTTCCTCCATCATGCCGGGCAAAGTTAACCCGGTTATTCCTGAGGCCATGAGCCAGATCGCTTTCCACGTTATCGGAAACGATCTGGTCGTTACCATGGCTTCAGAAGCAGCCCAGCTGCAGCTTAACTACGCTGAGCCGGTACTGGTTTACAAGATTCTGGAATCCATCCAGCAGCTCACCAACGGTATGTTCATGCTGTCTGATCGCTGCGTTAAAGGCATTACAGCTAACAGGGACGTCTGTATGGATTATGTCTACAACTCTGTTGGCCTGGTAACCGCTCTGAACCCATACCTGGGTTACGAAAATTCCAGCCGCATTGCCAAAACTGCCTTGAAGACCGGTCGTCGTGTAGTAGATCTGGTTAAGGAAGAAGGCTTGCTGACGGACGAGCAACTGGCGGAAATTCTCAAGCCAGAAAACATGATCGCGCCACTGGACCTGAGCAATAAGGTACACTGATCGTTAAAATCAGTCGTATATAGTGACATCCGGTGTATGAAGAACCGCGCTATTGCAGGTGCGGTTCCTTTATCAGCCCTTTGTCCCCGGAATCCGTTGAAAAATCAAGACCAACAAGGATTTTACCGCCCAAAACCTGCCCTTCTGCTTACTTACCCACATTTAATAAACATTTACAGTAGTTATACCACTTGGAATGTATAATTTTTTCATTAACATTGCGCATTCCGTTAGGCGACCAGTAGAAAGCGAAATTATCTGGACCATTCAAACGTAATTACGACTTGGAAATATCGGACATCGAATAACCAAGCTCAGTATACTGGGTTGTAGTTTGCAAAAAGCTGTCCAGCAAAATCCAGGCAGAACAGCCCACTCAGTGTAAGTTGTAAAAGAGACAACAGGCGTTACAAGAAACAGCCTGCGCGGAGCATAGCTACTTCGAGGTGTTGTTACTTCAGTGCATTGTTACAAACCTCTGCTACACTGAGATCGAATTCCACAGCCGTTAAGCATGTAAAAAAATGAATGACGTGGTTCTACCTTCGCAAATTTTCTCCGGCCTGACGGCGTTTGATTATTAAATCCGTTTACGGCAACTTTTATACAGTTACAGTGGAGTCGTTATGCAGCAACAGGATATGAAGCAGGAGCCCACCGTTTTCATCATCGACGATGACGAGGCTGTTCGTGATTCGCTGAAAATGCTGATGAAATCTGTTGGACAGACAGTAGAAGCTTTCTTTTCCCCAGCCGAATTTCTGGAAGTCTACGATGAAAACCGTCCGGGATGTATCGTACTGGACATTCGTATGCCGGGAATGAGTGGGCTTGAGCTACAGAGCAAACTCAACGAAATGCACTGCATTCTGCCTATCATTTTTATTACCGGACACGGCGATGTACCTATGGCCGTTCAGGCTATCAAGGATGGTGCAATGAACTTTATCCAGAAACCGTTCCGCGATCAGGAGCTTCTGGACCTGATTAATGACGCCTTGAAACTTGATGCGCAACAACGTCGTGAGCTGCTCGAGCACAAAGAAATCCTTCGTCGTCTTTCTACGCTGACTGACCGTGAGCGTGAAGTTCTACACCATGTCGTTGAAGGTAAGGCGAACAAGGTGATCGCTGCTGACATCAATCTGAGCCAGAGAACGGTAGAAATCCATCGCTCTCGTGTGATGGAAAAAATGGGCACCAAATCCCTGGCCCATCTGGTTCGCCAGGTTATGCAGGTTAAAGAGCACCTGGAAGGTGAATTTTACTTCAAGGTCTGATCTCTATCCGGGGTGCCTTTATGAATGACGCCCCGGTTCATTAATCTCTCCCTGGTAGTGGTCAGCACACAGTCTTGTCAGTCCATAACACGCCAGCCCTGCTCCTCACAATTATCTCTGGATTCCCTGCGAAGCCTTGCGCCACCTTTTAAGTAGTCCCCGTACAACGTCTAGTACATCCCTCCATTCAGCAATTCTGAGACTAATCCTAAACTCCTAATACGCTATGAGAGAGCTGAGGGCAGAAGTCGATTTTTCTTAAATGAACGAGACTATTTTTGGGACTATTTTTGGCTACCAAGCGGTAACTGAATACTTTATTAATAAAAAAATCGATCATTTCAGAAAAATCATCTACTTTATTGCAACTAAAGTTTTTCTTTCATTGCAGATAACGCTCTGCTGGATGTAGATGCCCTGTGTTAAGAGAGCAGGTCATTCTTTCAGAGCATGAGTACAACAGAGTTCCCATTTTCTGGCAGGATACCCGATTACCCTGCAGAGGCTGGCGGCTCGGCAAAAGACACAAGTATTGTTATTGAATTGACCATCAAGGCTGCCCCTATGAGCTTGGCAACAAAAGCTACTGTGTATCTTCTGGAACAGGATACAAATGTTACCGACACCATCCGCAGCCTGTGTGATGAGAAGTCTATGCTACTCGAATGTTTCAGCAACAGCAGTGAACTGTTGATGGCGATGCAGGCCATAAAGCCTGACTGCATCATTGCTGAGAATGAAAAAGAAAGTAAAGAAGCTATACAGCTGTTGGAGACCCTGAACGAAGCTGAATATGATATTCCTGTGATCGTTCTTGGACACCATAACGATGTCCACACTGCCGTCGCGGCCATCAAGGCAGGCGCAGTCGACTACATCGAAAAGCCCGTTATTTATGGCCGACTGGCTGAACACTTTAACCAGGTGATCGGCGGAGGGGGTGCTGCTGCGGTTTGATTCATTTCAACTCACAGATGATTCCAGCCCCCTGACGTAACCGGCCAGCTCATCAAGCAGAGCCTGCTGTGCGACGGAAGCCATCCCCTGTGCTTCATCCATAGCCTGCCAGAATGAGCCAAAGCCGAGAATCCGGTCGTCACCCTCAGACAGTCTCAGCTTTCGATAAGATTCCCAGGTTTCCAACTCCTCGACATCCAGTGTCTCTGGATAATGTCGTGCCCGGTAACGAAACAACATATCATCCAATCGCGCATCATCGAAAGAAAAGCCCAGTCTGGCCAGAGAATAGGGCTCTGAAGATCTGATCACCTGCATTCGCTCTTTATCTTCATCAGAGAAAAAACCACCGGTATAGAGCATCTGATCCGGATCGCTGGAAGTGTTTTCTGGCGCAGAGTCAAATACCTGCTGAACCTTCTGCATCACTTGTGGATGTTGCAGCAGCCATTCCCTGTTCCTTGAGCACGCATTCAGATCTATCCCCAGTCGCTGCTGGTCCTCTGGCCTGAGTACCTTCAAGGGAGCTACCACCGGGCATTTATTGATATGCACCACTTTCAGAGCAATCCTTTCCTGCCCTTCTCTGGCAGGTGAGAATAATCGCGCCTGTAACTCTTCCACCGACAGGTCCATCAGAACTTCAGGGTCAACAGACAAGTCGTAAACGACCACCCCATTGCGATTAACGGGATGTATGGCAACAGGCATCACGATAGCAAGACAGTGCCTCTGAGCACCAAACATACCTGAGACATGGACAACAGCCTCTTTTTTCATCAGATTCAACTGCCGGGAAACGTCTCTCTTATTGCGAAGGTTCAAGATAAAGTTGAAGACTCGAGGTTGTCGGTCACGTATCAGACGTGCCATCGCTATGGTGGCTCTCACATCAGACAAAGCATCATGAGCATCGCCATGATCAATCCCGTTTGCCTGGGTCAGTTCTTCCAGCCTGTAACTGTTAAAACCATCTTCTCTTTTGGGCCAGACAATACCTTCGGGCCTCAGAGCAGCGGTCAGCCTCACCAGATCAATGAGATCCCAGCGACTGTTTCCGTTCTGCCACTCCCTGGCATAGGGATCATAAAAGTTTCGATAAAGGCTGTTACGAGTCACTTCATCATCAAAGCGAATCGAGTTGTAACCTGCGGCACAGGTTCCGGGCTCCACCAGCTCGGCATGAATCCGACGAATAAACTCCGGCTCAGCCACCCCTCTTTCGTTGACAACCTGAGGTGTCAAACCGGTGACCAGACAGGCCATGGGATGAGCCAGATGATCTGGGGGTAGCTTGCAGAAGATATTGAGAGGCTCCCCGATTTCATTCAACTCGGCATCAGTTCTGATACCCGCGAACTGGCAAGGCCAATCCGTCGCGGGATCGGTGCCAAAGGTTTCGTAATCGTGCCAGTAGAAACTTCTCAGCATGTTCACTCCTGCCAATTTAATGCAATCTTCCCCTTCAGGGATTCAGTAATTCTGGAAGCAAAGTCCATCCGGTTCGCTTCAGGCAATTCAACCTGGATAACAACCTGGTCGGTATAGTCACAATCAATGATCTGTCCTGACAAAGATTCGAGCCAGTGTCGAAAAGCCTGTTCGCTGGCATAATCCAGCACTGCGGTTCCCCGAACCATGGGAACGCATTCAACCACAGGTAACTGTTCGACGGCGGCCTGAACTGATGAGCCATAAGCCCGAACCAATCCTCCGGCTCCCAACCTGGTACCACCAAAGTAGCGTACCACGACGGCAGCGACTTCTCCGATTTGACGATGCTGCAAAACATTTAGCATGGGCTTGCCAGCCGTGCCACCGGGCTCACCGTCATCATCAAATCCCATGACGGTATTCCCCTCGGGAGGGCCCGCTATAAAAGCCAGACAATGATGGGAGGCGTCAGGAAACTGTTTTCTCAGAGATTGCTGGAAGGAGAGTGCTTCGGCTCTTGAGGCCACTCTGGACAGGAAAGTAATAAAACGGCTTCGCTTGACTTCCGTTTCCCGCTCAAAAGAGGTTTCGGGTAAGAGGTCTGGCACCCGATAGCGGCCGGAGGGCTGGCTGGACATTCAATTCTCTTGTTGCAGTCAGGGCGATGTGAATGCACAAGACAAAGCAGATAACAATCAACCCAGTGATCGTTGACCTTATTTTCCGCTAAATCTATGGGCACTCAGTGAAAGAAAAGTACTCCTTGAGCACTTCAACCAGATCAATAATATCATGCCCTGCACTGACAATACTGTAGCCAGAATCAAAAAACTCCGGACCCACGTCGGGCTTGCACCAGTGACACCGGGCATCAAAGTCAATATAATTTTTCTCTTCATCCGGACCAGGCAGCTTAATTCTCATGCTGTAAACCGCACCAATGAGAACCGGTACCGTACTGATGAGCATCAGACCATTGCTGCTGATATTGCCAATACTTCCCATTTCCTTGAGCGTATTCCTGTTGTAAATGGTCAAATAATCATTCAACTGGTGACGCTTGATGCTGCGACGCTCCTTGCCGCGTGGGACCATAGACATAATCTGTATTCCTTTACTGCCCAACCTGTAAAAATTTAAACCAGAACCTTGTACAACTTGCTCTGCCTTAACTCACTCTGTTTCAGCATTAACTCCTGCTCTCGCTCTGTGATCTTTTTCTGTTCCCTGGTAAAAGCATCAAACTGCTGCATTAATGCTCTTTCCACTTCATCCACACAGCCCCTGAACTCGTTTTTGACCGGGTGCTGGCACAACTTGACGGCACGATCCAGCTCAGCCTGCCGCTCACTAAGGGAAGCAGCCTGGGTCTGCAAGCGGTTCAACTGAGCTTTGTTGGAGATATAACCGTCTTTAATCTCGAAATGACCTTCGGCCTTATCGCAATCCATAACGTTCTGACTGCTATTCCCAATCAGCGTCCACTGACCTTGCGGCCCCTTCCTCCGCCACCTGAACTTTTGAGGGTTGGCAGCGAACTCTTTAAGTCGACCGAAACCCATCGCTTTGATTACGTCAGGACCAATGGGATTCCTGTACAGAGACAGCCGCAGGTTGTGATCAAGATCAACACATTGAGTGATCACGTCCATCATCCGCTTTTCTAATGCTTCAAGATCTGCTGGTTTAATTTGATAAACTATGACTTTCATGACAGCCTTCATCATATCGCTGTACGCTCTCCGAATGGTGGCCTCCGTTTGCATCGCCTCCCGCGCCCCCCCTGCACCACTCAGCTTTCGCCTGCTGGCCTGAAGGGAAGCCATAATGTCCTCGAAAAGCTTAGCGCCCAGAGCTTTGTCATTGAAACTCTTCACTACATTGTGAAGTTCAGTGACTCTTGTAAGAGCCTCTTCTAAAGCGACATCGCTCTCACGGATCAATTTTTTATTGGTCTCACTCACCATATCTTTGCCATCAAGCTTAATGCCTTCGCTCTTTAACTCCTTGAAGTAACCACTAAGGCATTCACGTGTGGGTTTTGCATCCGCTGTTTCGACCAGATCCTCCTGATAGGTTCCCGGCAGAACAAAACGCCTCTCAATGGATTTGAGAAAGTCTGTAACTTCTGACTTGAGGTTGCTGGTCACAACAGGAATGGCTTCCGTGGGAATTCCCATCGCCTTCATATCCAGTCCATTCACCAAACTGACCGCTTCATCATTCAACCAGTGATGCTCCGCAGCATACACTTTATCCAGATGACTGTTGGTTCTGGCCTGCATCAACTCTTTCTCGCAATTGAGGGTATGATGACTTTTCTCACGACTGGCAATATCCACAGCCACAAGTTCAAGCCATGCATTCTTACAGACCCACTGGCGGACTTTCAGTTCAATCAGCTCCTGAAATGCTGCCTCAGAAAGACCCAGCTCTGCCCACTCTTTTTTAGCCATCTCAGCCAGTTGGGCTCTTATTTGTGGAAGGTTCTGCAAATAACCACTCTCGCCTTCTTCTGTTTTTTGAACAGGGAGGGTAACTGTTTGCTCAACCACTTTTTTCAATGCGGGAGAGGCGTTATCAATGCCCTCAGGAAACAGATTTTCTTCAGCCTGCATGGACTCATCCAACGCGTTCAAAGCCTGAATAAATGCCTCTTTCTGTACGTCGGCACCTTTGATGTCTTTAACCGCATCCAGATCCACCGCCATGAACACCCTTTGAGCCTTGTGCAAGTCCTTGCTGTCACGGGTAAGACGGCCAAGTTGCTGAACCAGATAGTTCTCATTGGCTTCACCACCGGCCTGACCCACCAGCCCATGAAAAATACCTACACTATCATTCCCCTGGGGCATGTCAGTGCCCACAGACTGGGCTTTACTCAAGTAACCATCGGTACTCTGTCCACCCAAACGGCTGAGCTGGGTAATGGTTTCCCGGGAAGCTGAAGCCCCCTGTCCATAGACCGGATCATCCTGATACTGCATCTGCAGATTCTTGTCATGGTCATAGTAAATAACAGACTTCTGAACGCCCCCCATGGCCAGTCGTTCCAGATTCAAAGTCCGACTCATCTGGTGCGCTTTTGTCGTACATTCATCACCCGACTCAGCGCCATCAAAGAAAATAATCTGGGGCTCCGGGCCTACCCTGTGCAAAACATCCGTCAGCATCTTGTTCCTGCCCTCAGGGTCGGAAGAGCTGAAAAACACCGGTTCTGCCAGAGAAATAAAGTGCCAGAAACGCTGATTGGTGGTCACCGGGTCTGTTCTTGCTTTGTGACGCACTTCTTCAGCACTGCCTGAAGCACTGGCCAAAGCTGCACAGTACAAGGTGCCCAGAGTTGCTGAGAGTAAATGCCGGGCTTTACATCCAAACAGAAATTCAGAATGTTTCAGATTGATACTTCGGGGCCCTACTTCAAAGGCATAGCCAAGCCCTCTGATCACCGCTTGCACAGTCTGAGCCACTGATATCGACTCAGCTTCGGTATGAGGCACCATCTCACTGTCAAACTCGTCGGCAAACACCATAGAGTTTTTGAGCAAGTCCAGACAGTCATCCAATTTTGCCAGTATCGCCTGCTTGTCCTGAATGAAACCTTCAGCGTCCAGCAAGGCCTGCTTCAGATGCATCAGAATCTGCACATCTGTGATTGAGGCGCCCACGGGCACTCGCCCCTGAGCCAGCAGGGATTCTCTGTCATTAATCGAAGTTCCGGCAGGTAACCCCAGCAGGGTATTCTCAACTTCTACCAACCGGGCGACGGATAACTCACAGGGAGGTGCAAAGCAGGTTTCAAGATCCAATCGGCGATAGTCCTGCCCCTTGCGGGCGTAGTACTCACGCAAGCCTTTATCCAGTTCTGCCTGATTGGTCTTTGGAGCCATGACAATAATCGAACGGTCCGTATCAGCACCTAACTGGGCCGAAGCGTGATCCGTCAGCGCCAGCAGCAGTGTACTTTTACCGTAGCCAGTGCCTTTATGAGACATCATGGCAACTTCATGGCCATTGGCCCATTGGCTGACACCGGCCAGTGTAACAGCCAGTTCGTCGGCCTGATCGGGTGACAAGACAATGTGATGCCTTCTTTCAAACGACAAAAGGGCCAGGTTTTTAGTATCCAGCAAGGTATTCTCGTAACTGCTGATTCGGTTATTCAGATTGCTCTGTCTGGATGCCAGCAGAGCCATATCCAGATTCCATTCCTGACAACGCCTGATGTATTCGTGGGGCTCACTCACCTGCTCAAAGGCGGCAAAGTCCAGATCCACCAGCTCACTTTTAAGCGCCTCAAGGCGCTGACCTATCAGGCTGCTCTGCTCAAGGTCAATATCCACCAGCATCAGCTGCGACATGCGTTTGATAAACCCGTCAACATCATTACCACCCGGAGCCAGTCCCTTCTCAAAGTTACGAATGGCATGATCCAGAAGCTCGCCATCAGAAAAACCCTGCACATCATTTTCAGAAGCATTACGAATGTAGCTGACCAGACCTTTTTCCAGAGCTTTTTTTAACTGAAGTGTACGAACACAGTGCTTTCTGTTGTTGACGATGACCTTTTCAAAATGGCTCAAAACCGACTGCCTGTTGGTTTTTAGCGTTTTCGGATCAGGTATCCCACGGGGTCCCTGGGTTTGCAACTCGCAACCAGAGTAGACTGACAGGTTTTTAAATACCTGTTCCTGAAACGCTTTTTGTTCTCCTTCAAGCGTTCTAATAACACTTTCAGTGACACTTTTAGTGACACTATGAGCACTATCAACCAGCAACTCCCTCCTGGCTTTCAGAAACGCTTCACTGACATGGCCGAAACTGGCATTGACGGTAAAGGGCGAAAACTGTTCTGGATGAAACGTTTCCTGATGGGCACCGGTTTCCGGCTTCCTTGATTTTTCCTGAGCCACTTTTCTCACCACCGGAAGCTCAACAGGCAGGCTTCTGACACGTCCATCACAAGGTGTGCAGGTAAAAGGCGGTTTCAGTAATTGATGATCCACTTCCTTAACAACTTTCTTGTAACATTCATCAATTTGCTTGAGGGAAGCACTCGGTAGCCAGGTATTTTTCAGCGATTCAAGCTCAAGGACTTCAGGCGGATAATCTTTGCGTGATCTTGATGGTGAAGTACTGTCTGGCTTCAGTAAGCAAGCTTTACTCAGTAAGTTCGCTTTAATCAGCTCGCTTCTGGGGTTTTCCCCCCGGATTGGCACCGGGATCAGTTGATCATTGGAACCCAGTTCATACATAAAGCACTGCTGATCTGAAGGTGTTTTCTGAGCGACCAGCAGGACGGTTTGCCCCGAAGCACTTTTCAGGGGAATCCAGTCCCGCTTTTTTTCTCTTCCTGCAGTGCTGACCTGAAAGGGAACTTCGAAATTGGGATGCTCATGAAGAAAAGCAGGATCCAGAGACCAGGTTCGTCCATCCAGCTGAATCTGCCAGTGCTGACCCTCTTTGGAGTGAAACACCAGTGAAGGTCGGCATTGAGCACCTTCAGACAATTCAATGTATCGGTCACCGGTAACAAGGCTGGTTTTATGAAGAGCAACCTTATTAAAACCATTCATGAAACTGTTTATCAGACAGTCAGGGTTCTGGGTAAGAGCGCTCACCCTGAAGCCAGCCTGAGTCTGAACATGACCTGAAGCTTCTGCCAGGGGTACCGGTGAATCTGGCTGAAAGCAGGCAATTTCGGCTTGATGAGGATGTTCAACAGCTTGGGTAAAGTCATCATCATGAGTAAGGCCCCTGAACTTCTGCTTCGGCTCGAGCCTGGTTTCCTGAGCCAGCAACTCTGTGCACTGTCTTTCCAGCTTGAGCCTGCGCGTCTCTCGCTCTTTTCGGGTTTCGTAATTCTCTTTGTGCTGCCTGACAGCCATGGTGAGAACCAGTGAGCCGGGTCTTTTCAGCTCCTTTTGAAGGGTTCTGAGCACCTTTGTCATGGTCGGAGTCGCGGGTAATCCAAATTCATCCCTGATCTGACTGAGCCCCACCAAGGAGGCATCGGCATAGCTGAAGTCAACCCATTGCGTTGCCCCTGCTGCTAAATTTGCGGACCCGGGTTGTTTAACAATCCCTTCATGCTGCTCCTGTAAACTGGACAGCAGAGTTAAGAGTCTGTCACAGATCTGCGGATCCCTGACCATTTGCTCTTCCAGAGAATGGCCCGCCTGCGGCTTGAGAGCGACTCCCAGCTGTTGATCCAGTCTGGCTTCAAACTCCGCCTTTTGATATTCAACCAGCTTCGATAAAAATACCCGTCCATGTTCGGGCACACTGCGTCTCAAACGGGGTGGCAGATGCTCTGAAGCCAATCGCTGAAGCGAGTATTCATACTGTTTTAAAAGCCGATGCCCTTCGTCTGGCCCCTCAATCGTTGCAATTTTTTTCTTCCAGGATTCATTCAGACGCTTTGAAGCTGATCTGGCAAGGGCGCACAAGGCATGTGTATAGAACTCCCTGTCCGGATCCCCCGAGCTTTTTGCCAACAGGGTACTCATATTGGTCAGTTCAAAATCGACTATGGCTTCAGGATCTTCCGGGCCAGCCAGAGCATCAGGCTTTAAGGCTTCAAGAGTGGCTTCGAATCTGTCGAGCTGAGTCTGAAAATCATCCTGCTCCCCGGCCATTACTTGTATATTGCCCCGGGTCAGGGATACAGTCCGGTCAATCTGACGGGTAAACTCATCCACTAAAGGGCGATCCGGGGTCGCACCCGGGGCTTTTTGATAGGTCTGATCAATGGACTCCAGCTCCATCAGGAATTGCTCATGGAGTGACATCACTTCCTTTCGGGAGCCGCTCCTGCCCGGAAAATCATCCGGACCGGTGAAATGATAAATTTCCCGTTCTTTTTCTATCACTTCCAGTCTGGAAGCCAGCTCAGACCAGGCTGAACTCATTTTTTGAATCAGGCCCGAAATAACAAAAGTTCCTGGGCCAAGAGAAGCAAACTCTTTGCTTTTGATCTCTGAAACGACTGTCCCCAAATCTGTCCACTGGGGCAATGGAGATTCCTGAGTGAGATCCAAACCTTCATCAGCAGATGAATCGAACCGATCAGGTAACGGATCAGAAGAAGCCTTTGAAGTATAAGACTCCGCCTCGGAAAAGCCGTCCTCGGAAAGAGAATCTGACTCATAACCGGAGTCAACCTGATGACTGTCAACCTGATGACTGTCAGCCTGAAGCGTTAATTGATTGAACCGCTCAGATTCGCGCTCAAGGCTTTCCTTAGCTTCAACTAATTCTTGGTTTTTTAATATCAGGGCGCTCTCTTTCTCAAGAACTTGAGCTTCCAGATTACTTTTCGTTTCAGAGAGTGTTTCAACCCGTTCCCGCTCAACTTCTAACTGGCTTTGTAGAGAGGCCTTGGCCTTAAGAGCTTCTTCTGATTGCTGCTCGACTTCTCTCTTTTTCTCTCTAATCTTGTTCAACTCTTCCTGAGTTATATGCAGTTGGTCTTTTAAATGAATAACTTCAGTGGCAAGCGTCTGGTTTTCAATACCCACAGCCTGAAACTCAGTCAGTTTCGATTGCAAACCCTTTCGCTCCTGCTCCAGGTCACTGACAGCCTTTTCCAGCTTTATCTTTTCCTGATCTCGCTGGCGCTTTTCCTGCTCAAGACTCTCGGCTAATTTTTGATGAGCAAGTTCTTTCTCTTTCAATGCAAGCGTATGATTTGACGCTGCTTCTCTGGATTGACCACTCAGGCTCCTTAATTCAGCTTTCAGGCTTTCAGCCTCGCTCTGAAGACGACTGACTTCTTCTTTTCTCTCCTCAAGGCCCAGAGATTTTTGCTGCAACTCAAGATCTTTCGTCTTACCTTCCAGTTCAAGCTTTGAAACCCGGTTATCAACATCATTTTTCAGATGCTGGAGTTTTTGCAACTGCTCTTTAAGATCAACGACGATCTCTTTGTGCGAGCTGGTAAGACGCTGCCTTTCTTCTTCCCAACCCGAAGCTTCATGCTTATGCCTGCTTTCCTGAAAAGCCAGATCTTTTTCAAGCTGACTGCTGTAAACTTGAGCCTCTTTCAACGCCCTTTCCTGTTTGACACCCAGATCATCAACCATACCCTTTAAGCTGTGAGCCTCTTTTTGGCTATCCCTCAACAGGGCTTCCAGTTCGCTAACCCTTGTATCCTTTATTTTTCTTTGTTCTTCCGCTGTCTCGGAAAGCGATTTAAAGTGGTCCCTGTTTTCTTTAGCCAGACGAATCTCTCTTTTAAGATCAGCAAACTCCAGTGACTTCTCACTTTGCTCATCGTTAAGCTGCTTTTTCAGAGACTCCAGGGTGGTTTCTGCCTCTTCAAGACTGCCTCGCAGAAGGCACAGCTCCTCATTCTGCTTTAAGGAAGCGCTATGAGCCTGATCCCTCTCTTGCGTCAATCTTTTTACTTCCAGCTCCAACCTTCCATATTGTGTGCCCAGTTCGGTAGCCTCACCCTCCAGAGACAACACCCTGGTTTGACTTTCCTCAAGACTGTTTTTCAACGTAATCAACTGGTTATTTACACGCTCAATGTTTTGTTCTTTCTGTTCGAGAGTGGCGTCTTTATGGGATAGCTCAAGCTTTGTCTTCCTGACCTCCTCCTGAGACGCAAGAAGTTGCTGATCAAGTCGTTTTTTTGTTTCAACCAGCTGGTCATGCTGGTTTTTCAAATCAGCAAACAGTTTTTTCCTGGCCTCCTCAATTCTGACTTTTTCTTTATCCCAGTCAGCTGAAGCAACTTCTGCCTTTTGCTCCAGTGCCTCGACCTTTAGCTTAAACTCATCTCGCTCCCGGATGAGCCTTTCCATCTCAAGGGAATGCTGACTTTTCAGACTTTCTGCATTGAGCTGAAGCTCCTGAAGCTGCTTCTTCACCTGATCTCTATCATGAGCAAGAGCATCTGACTCTGATTGAAAGTGGTCTCTTTTCTTTTCGGTCTCTTTAAGACGACTTTCCAGATCAGACACTCTGGATCTTGAATCCCTGAGCTGGTTTTCCCATTGAGCTTTCTCAATCTCTGCGGCATCACTACCGCTTCGTAAATTTTTCTCAGCTTTCAGAAGCATTTGCTTTGCTTCATCTCGCTCCCGGGCAATTAACTGAACTCTCTCTTCCAACTCAATGACTTTATTGTCACTCAATTCTTTCTCAGGGAGCAGTTGTTGAACTCTGTGCGTGAGCTTTTCAATAGCACGAACTTGATCATCGACATTCTGGCTAAGCGCAACCACTTTCTGTTGCTTTTCCTGCGTTCTTTGATTGGCTTTTTCAATCTCGCTCCTGAATTCAACCTCAGCTTCTTCAAGTTCCCGAATCCTGTCGTCCTTTGCCAGGATCGAAGATGACAGCGAGTTTTCCCTGATTTTGGCTTCGGCAAGTTCATCTTCTTTGCCGGTTAGCAGATCTTTTAGTCGATTCACTTCCTGCTGGCTTAACTGAAGCTCTCTGTGATAACGCTCTGACGTCTCCTGCAATTTAGGGATAGACTCGTCAGCTATTGCAGAGCGCTCTCTTGCCTCTCTTTCCTTGCTTTTTGCTTCATCAAGTTTGCTTTGCAGCTTTTCTGCGATGTTTTCAGCAGCTTGAAGCTGTCTTATATATTCGGTGACCTCCTCTTTCGAGGACCGGGTAGCCCTTTGAGCCGTCTCAAGTTCTCCGCGAAGGGCTGCCAGCGATGACTCGAGTTTATCTTTCTCTTCCTCAAGCCCATCGCTCTTAACCGTTAGCTCCTGAACTTTTCTCCTCTCAATCACTAACGCCTGATCTCTCTGTGAAAGATCCTCCTCTTTTGAGCGAAGATCATTCTCAAGACTGACTATTTTTTCCCTGAGTTCACGCTCAGTGCTCTGCAACCTTGACTGCAACTCATTCAGCTCTCTCTCTTTGTCTGTGAGCTGAATCTGTACCTGCTGTTCAGATATTCTGGCGCTTTCGACCTCTGACTCTAAATCAGCTTTTTCTTTTTGATGCTTTTGTTCAGCAACTCTTAACTGCTCTGCAATCTGAGCCATCTCAGCCTCGTGAGATTGACTCTCCTGCGAACCGTTACTCTGTTCAAGCCGGAGACTCTGCAGCTGCTCTTTCAGGGAGGTGATCTCAGCTCTGGCTATATCCAGCTGCTCATTCAGCGCTTCCAGACCTTTTAAGTCCTGCTCATATTCGACTTGCAAGTCTTCCAGTTCGGCCTGTTTAGTCAATAGCGACGCTTCAAGCTTCGCTTTTTCTTCCTGAGCCTGATCCTTATGCTCAACAAGGGTTTGTTGCAGGTCTTTGATTTCATCGTCGTATTTCTGTCGTTCCAGATGAATCTCTTTTAATGATCGGGCTTTTTCCTCAAACTCAGACTGCTGCTGCTCGAGTTCTTCGACCTTTTCTCGCAGTTCTCTTTTGGTATCCGTTAATGCTTTTTTGAGATCTTCTTCACGGGCAAGCACCCCTTTATGATCACCTTCAAGGACAAAAAGTGATTGCTCTGCTGAATGAGCCCTGCTGTCTGCTTCTTCAAATTTTCTTTGCAGCTGATCCAGCTTTTGCTTATGGTTTTCTTCAATAAGATTCAGCTGCTCTTCCAGTTGCTTCGCCTTTTCTTCAACTTGCCTTTTCTTGCCAGTGATATCGACATGGTCCAGAACCCAACGATCACGATA
Organism: Endozoicomonas sp. ALC020; assembly: GCF_049275935.1. Taxonomy (NCBI): domain Bacteria; kingdom Pseudomonadati; phylum Pseudomonadota; class Gammaproteobacteria; order Oceanospirillales; family Endozoicomonadaceae; genus Endozoicomonas; species Endozoicomonas sp. ALC020. Next base: position 4,091,181 of record NZ_CP184830.1, on the reverse strand, counting down.
CTTGGTAAGCTCTTTCACCTGGGATTCAAGCTGCGCCACTCCTGCAGAATCCGCTTGCTTTTGTGCTTCAAGGTCCTTATTGAGTGCCTTGATATCAAGCTGCAGTAACCCATTTTGCCTGAATAAATCAGCCACTCGCTCTTGAGCATTTTGATAACTCTGCTGAAGCTCTGCCAGCCTGGCTCTTTCCTGATTCAGCTCATTTTCAACGGATTGATAGCTCTCCAGGTACTCCTGCCGCAGTCGCAGTACCAGCTGATCCTTTTGTTCCAGAGCTGAAACAGCCTCCTGACCCATCTGCTGATGGTTCAGATGGGCTGCCTGAAGTTGACTTTGCAGCGCGTCTATTTTTTGACCAGAGTCAACCACCTGTTTCTGGAGTTCTGACAGAGTAACGCCATTGTCAGCCAGCATTCGGGTTTGCTCTTTCATTCGAGCTTGAAGCTGACTGTTCAATGCTTCCAGCTCATCCAGCCTGTCGTCAGAATCGAAGGTTTCTGCACTCAATAATTCGCTGCTGCCAATGGGAGATCCATGGGTACTGACTATCCGATACTGCTCCTCACGTAACTGACGATCCCTCTCGCTGAGTTCGTCTTTTAGTTCGGATTGTTCTTTCTCAAGCTCACTCAGCCTTTCTGAAAAACCTTCAGGCACTCTCTTTTCTTTCTGCTTGAGGACTTCTACTGCTTCCTTCAGTTCAGTCAACTGATTGCGGGTCTGTTGCAGCTCGTTGCCTAATTCTTCTTTCTCTTCTCTGAGACATCTCAGTTCCTGTTGCGCCCTGGATAGTTCAAAACTCCGGGTGGAAAGAACAGGACCATCAGGCGGTCTGGGAGTTGCAAGTGTAGGCACCAACGGTGGCGTGCCGAGACTATTCTCTGCAAAGATGTGACCAAGAAACGGATCATTCTCTGAAGGGCTGGAAATCTCTTCAGGGTTTGTTAGCTCGGGGGAATGCCGACAATAGAACTCAGCGAGCGCCAGAACCTCGCGATTCATTTTATCCAGCTCATACCGTTTCAGCAGTCCCCATGCCCATGCTTCCTTCGATTGACCACTGGCTGTGATTGCATCAGCAACACCGGTCTGCAGAACCTCTATCTGATGAAGCATGGATTGGGCCATGGCCAATGTCATCAAAGGCCCGTTGTTGCCATTGAGGCCAGTTTCCAGCTGTTGGCGGTTAGCTGGCATTTTAAAGCGCCAGCCCAACACATCATGGACCCTGCCCAGCCGTTCAGCCATCTGTAGTCTGGTTTTCCTGTCAGCAGTTTTTACTGTCTCAGACCTTATGCTTTCTCTGAGTCTGAAAAGAGTATGATCAGCAACCTGACTGACAGGACGGGCATAAGCCCTGCAAATCATGTTGTGAGGTTTTGGAATTGAGGGTGTGCCCACATCGACATGGGAGATATCCCTGTCTCCAATGGGGGTTGTAATTGGACGATCGCCTTGTAGAAGCTTATTTGGCAGTTGAACTGAACCCACACCATGACTTGTCTGTTCCTCAGAAGTCTGGGAACCATGCACTGATGTACTGTTCAGGTGTTGGCTATGGGGTATGCCAATGCCACTGCTTCTATGGTCCATGCGGTCTACAACATCCGTTGAAAAACTACACAACTGCCAAGAAACAGCTTACATTCCGGCACCTAAGACGCTAAATTCATACCTGTCGGATGAATTCACAATTTAAGATTAGCAGTGGGTTGCCGAGGAGTTTTGCATTCCGGTGGCTTGAAAGCACAGCTCGTCAAAACGCCAGAGTACTCATCTGGACGGCCTTGAGATGGCTTTGGTCGCGTCGCTCATAAACTCAATAAAATAGGGAAGCAGAACCTGATTGACCTCAACCAGTGACGTCGTTTCTATCCAGCCCGGGCCATGTAAACCTCTCTGTTTCTCAAGCTCTTGCCAGTTCAATGTGCAGGAACCCAGGCTAATAAAAGGTCTTTGCTCGCCATTACCCGGAACGGCCCAGTCAAAACGTACCTTGCCAAGGTAGGGTCTGATGCTTTTTTCTCTCACAGAAATGGGCTGTTCGGAAATCAATCTGGAATTGGCAGAATAACGAGCACTCAGGAGAGCGTCAGAATTAAACAGTTCACTGGAGCCCATGATCAGGTATTTAACAGACGAATGAGATTGGTACCAGCGCTTGAGACGATCTTCATCATAAACAGTGTTTTCTTCCCCTAATCCGGTAAAAGACATCCATTTTTTAAACTGGCAGCTGTCGATCTCCCGGGTCATGTTGGCAGGACAGGTATGTTCAACGCTGGATAACAGGGTCTGATAAAATTCCAGGCTGTCACCTGCCCCAGCCAACGGGAATTGAGATCTGAGTATCTGGTAAAGTCTCACGCTGTTTTCAAAATCTGGCGACAATGTCAGATCACTGGTCACCTTGATGACAGGAACCAGCAAACCCTTTGGTTTTGATTCCAGCAGAGTCAGCATATCGGCAGAAAATGAGCACTGACCTGTCAGGGTCATGTATTCGCCAGGTACCAGAGACTTAAGAGAGGGATTAGTATTCTTGACCTGCCATTGATGATTGAAAGTCCAGCCTGATGGCTTTTTTAGAACTGTATTTGCGGATTGGGAAGAGTCTGGTTTAGTCTCAAACCAGTCAAATAGTGAGCAGGAAGAGGTCATGACTGCCATCGCAACCACCAGACATATGCGCACTGTCATGGGAAAAGAGCCCATCATCGACCCACATCTCCGGAAAAAGTTATTAATTTAAATGTAGCCAGTTTAAAACGGAATCTCGCTTTTCATTAAATGAAAGGTGGTTTTCAGAAGCTGTCGAGATCTTGTTTAGCACTCGGCAGCGCCTGAAACCAATTACGCTATGGGGATTGGATTATTCCAGCCCCAGACCTTCCCTGGGGGGTTGCGTCAGTTCCCTGACAGTATCTTCCAGTTGCTGAAGTTTGCGGTTAACCTGCACCCGGAATGAATCAACCGCTTTAACTGCCTGCTGCTGATCTTCCACTTTCCTGGTGAGCTCAGCCTGAAGTTTTTTCTGATCAGCCACCAGCTTTTTCATTTCAGCAACCTGTTTGTCAAACTTCGCAAGGCTCTCCGTCATCATACCCTGGGCAGCCACCTGTTCAGTGCTAATGGCCTTCATCAACTGATCCATTTCACGAATACGCTTCTGCAAAGCACTCAGCTGGCCAGAAGCTTTGTCCACTGTTTTGCCTGCTTTATCTGCTTCCTTGAGAGCTTTGGCAACATTATCCTTATTGATCAGGATCCACTGACGGTTTCGCTTATTCGAAACATCCCAGAGCTTGCGAATTTCAGAATTCACTACCTCCAGCTCAGATCGCAGCGCTGAGCCGCTCTGATCAAGGTTTTCACCAGTAGCAGTGATCTCTCCGGTCACGGTACTCAGCTTTTCCTGGGTGACCTTCAAGGCCTGGCGGGTATCAGCCAACTCCTTTTGTATCAATTTGAATTGCCAGACGCCACCCGCCCCAAGCACAACAATCATGACCAGTATGAGCCAGGTCAGGCCATTTCCACCTTTAGCCGAAGCAGTCCGCCCCGAGCCCCCTTTCTTGAGAGGAGGCGTTCCTCCGGAAGCCACAGCTTTCCTGCGCCCCGGACGCTCGTCCGCTGCAATTGAGAAATCCGGTATATCATTGATCGCCTTTTTCTCTTCTCTCATGGGTTTCTCATCTGTCTCTTAATCCGCTACGGGCATCTGTTCCGCCATGGGCAGTTGAGGGGCAATACTACTATGAAATAGAGACTGGAATAAGGGCAACAGACTTTATGATCAGCGCCGTAACAGAGAAAATCAGCGGAATTGCCTATCACAGTCTGGAAATATCCGGTTCATGACACTGTTTCAGGTTTTTTCTGTCACCCGGGGGTTGAAGAGATATCGCGCGCCCCCAAACTATCCACCACATAGATTCGTAATCAAACCGATGTTAATATCGTCGCGCGAGACGAATTCAGGTCAAACAAGATCAACCCCCCAAGTGGAGAACGACAACATGGCTTTTGAACTTCCTGCACTGCCCTACGCACGCGATGCACTGGCTCCTCACATTTCTGAAGAAACTCTGGATTACCACTACGGCAAGCATCACAAGACCTACGTTGACAAACTGAACGGTCTGGTTGCGGGTACCGAGCTGGAGAGCAAGAGCCTGGAAGAAATCATCAAGACTTCTGAAGGCGGCATCTTCAACAACGCTGCTCAAATCTGGAACCACACGTTCTACTGGAACTGCCTGAGCCCTAATGGTGGTGGTGCTCCTGCCGGTGAACTGGCTGAAGCTATCAATAATGCTTTCGGTTCTTTTGACGATTTCGTTGCTGCATTCAACGACAAAGCGGTTAACAACTTTGGCTCTTCCTGGACCTGGCTGGTTAAAAACAGCGATGGTTCTGTAGAAATCGTAAACACCAGCAATGCAGGCACTCCTTTGACGACCAATCAGAAACCACTGTTGACCTGCGACCTGTGGGAGCATGCCTACTACATCGACTATCGCAATGTGCGTCCAGAGTATCTGAAACATTTCTGGGCACTGGTTAACTGGGACTTTGCTGCGGCTAATTACGATGGTTAAGATTCTGATTTGATAGATACACAATTAAGTTGGAAATCAGCACAATTTGTTGGAAATTCTAACATTTAAGTTAGCAAACAGGCTTAATTTTTGACCTTCACTGTCTGGCATATAAATGTCAGACGGTGTTTTTCTTTATGCCTTTAAAGAATATAAATGAAGTGGTCTAATGACACCGGACACCTCGTTAAGCACAATAGTGCAACCAGTAACGAGGTTCATAATGGCAACGCGAAAACATTATTCTCAGGAATTCAAACTCAAAGCTGTAAAACTGGTTACTGAACAAGCTCAGTCGCCTACAGCAGTCGCCAGAAGTCTAGGAGCCTGACCGAGAATAGACTGCCCTACTGCGGCGGCAGCAAATTGGTCTGAAAATCCGCTTTTGTTCGTCAAATAGCTCGCTATTCTCCTCACAAAACCGAATTTTCATCCTCAATTTTCTGCCGTCCTCGCTACGGGCGCTATTCTCGGTCAGGCTCCTAGGAATTTGTGCGACTAACCTCCGTCGTTGGGTTCGACTCAGTGAAGAGAAGAAAGAGCTGGCTTTCCCCGGCAAAGGCCATCAGGCCCTGACGACTGAACAGCAGAGAATCAAAGAGCTTGAAGCTGAAAACAAACAGCTGAAAATGGAACAGGAAATCTTAAAAAAAGCCATGGCCTTCTTTGCGAAAGACCAGCTGTAAGATACGCCTTCATACAGCGGGAGAGGAAGGCCTATCCTGTCGTAACGCTATGCAAAGCACTAAAAGTTAGTCGCAGCAGCTTCTACTAATGGAATAAACAACAGGCAAAAAATCAACAGATTGACCCGGAGATGTTTCGCCTGGAGATGGTGTGATGCACCATTCAGATCGTGGCAGCCAGTACGCGTCTCTGGAGTATCAGAATCAACTCAGGGAGTATGGGATGGTCTGTAGTATGGGTCGCAAGGGTAATTGCTGGGATAACTCTGTGATGGAGCAGTTCTTTGGCAGCCTGAAAAGGGAAAGAACGGATCATTATATTTATGATACTCGGGCAGAAGTAGAGGCACATGTTATTGATTACATTTTGTTCTACAACAATAAAAGATTGCATTCCTATCTGGACTATATGAGTCCAGTAGACTTCGAGAAGCAAAAATTGAAAAAAGCAGCTTAATCAGGTGTCCGTTTTTACTTGACCACTACAGATAAACGATTGACCCAGCGGCTGCTGGCGGGATGAATAACGCTGAATCACAAGAGTGCCTGATACATAATTAACAGCTGATCATATTGCTTACACGCCATTAACGCCAGCATGCTTTCAATATGCTAGCATATAAAATGGTAGCGCAATGACTTAGCAAAATGGAGGCCCCCTATGGCAACACTGACCATTAGAAATCTACCCGATGAACTGGTTGAGCGCCTTAAACTGAAAGCCAAAGCAGCCAATCGTTCCATGGAGCAGGAGTTGCGGGAACTGCTGGAAGCCAGCTACCCCAGGAAGCAGGATACAATTGACCGTATCAGAAGCCGCTGGAACCAGCTCCCGGAAACCCATCATGAAGAAATGGACGAGTGGCGCAACGAAGGGCGTCCATGATGGCAAATAAGGGCATAAAAGCAGCTGTCATCGATACCATGGTATTTGCCTATGGCCTTCTTAACGAAACGGACTTTGCAGAAGATTCACTCACAACCATCGCTCGTACAGAAACTATTCACGTACCCGACTCCATCAGGGCCGAGCTGACCAATGTGCTATGGCAGTGGATTACCCAAAAAAGCATTTCCGTGCAAACCGGCCTGGATGTGCTTCAGGATGCCAGCACCCTGTTCAGCCGTGTTCATCCGACCGAACATTACTGGCGGGAGGCCTTGATTCTGGCCTGTGAAGACAAGCACCCTGCTTATGACACCCTTTTCATTGCTGTGGCGAAAGGCCAGAGTATCCCCCTGGTGACTTACGATAAAAAGCTGCTGAAAACATATCCTGACATAGCCATCAGTCCCGATGTGTATATTCGAACCCTCTGAATACAAAGAACCTGCAACCCTGGCCACTCGCTACATATTAGAATGGGCACCGTTGCAGGCCTGTGACTCAATTGATAGCAGCTGAAGCAGGAAACGCAAGCTGCTCGAAAACCGGTAGGTCGTTCAAACCATTTCGCTTTTCACCCTCACTGGCACCATGCCAACAACCAGACTCATCCTGCAGCTCTTTCGCTTTCAGCCCACTGCTCAGGCTTCACTGAAACAACCCTGATAGCGGGCTTTGAGTATGCGCACCAACTGATCCTCAGCCTGATATCCAGCCTCTGTGTTTTGATAGCCAACAGCATTCACAACCGCTGTGACAAACTCATCAGATGCACTGGCAAGGCTCTCAAGCTCATGTCTGAGATAAGTCACCTAGGCGTCTTTCAAGTAACGGCGGTAAGAGGAAAAAAAGAAAGGAAAAAAAAGGAAAAAAGGACATCCAATAAAGGGAACGGAAAAAAAGGACATCCAATTAAGAAAAACGGAAGGAAAAAAAGTACATCCAAGGAAGGAAAAAAAGGACATCCAATTAAAGCAGGAAAAAAAAGACATCCAATTAAAAGAAAAAAATTATCCATTTAAAAGAAAAAAATTAAAGAAAAAACAAGATATCCACGGAAAAAAAACGGAAAAAAAGGACATCCAATTAAGGAACGGAAAAAAAGGACATCCAATTAAAAAAAACGGAAGGAAAAAAAGGAAGGAAAAAAAGGACATCCAATTAAAAGAAAAAAATTATCCATTTAAAAGAAAAAAATTAAAGAAAAAACAAGATATCCACATCAAATATAAAATACAGCCCACAAACTGGGAGCCTGGCAACCCATCAAACCCTGACAGCCACTCAAAATCATCGCTTATCATAACAAACGACAAGCGGATCACTCAAAAAAGGAAAAAGTCAGAAATAGCTAGACGCCCCATATGACAGGAGCAACAAATAACAACGAAAAAGTCGGGCAATCAGCTTAAGCCATGAAATAAACGACTACAGATAAACAACCCCTTCACCCAATGCTGTCCCATTTCCCGAGCAAAAGTTTTCATGGCTTCCAGCCTGCCCACTGCACGATAGAAGCGGTTATTCCATCTCATGGTTTTGAGCCATTCATTTGAATCAATTTCCAGTCGGGTCAGAATGGGTGGAATATCTGAAGGGTTTGAACCTTTCTTATCAGATCGCACTGCACGCCCACTCCAGTCAACCAACTCAAGATAATCATGAAGAATATAAGGCAACGCCTTATCCGGATTTTGCCCCTGTGATCGAAAAGGCATAAGGGTGGCTGGCTGCTTTCGGGTATCAGAACCTGCCAAATTTTCAATTCGTTCCTGGATCGACGTGTAGTCTGATCCTTCTGGAGTTTCCGCCATTTCGGCACGGAGCGGATTCAGGTCAACATAGGCCATGCAGGTCAACAACGCTGCCTCATCCAACAACGCCTGACTTTTAAACCGCCCTTCCCAGAAGCGACCTTTGCAGCCATCTTCCTGGTTAGCCTCACGGGCAAGATATTCGTTGAGGCAACGCATGAACCAGCTGATACTCGTTAGACGATTTCGATACTCTTCAACAAATTCGTCCACGCGAGCCAGTTCCGAATGACTCAGCCGGTCAGCAGCAAGATACTTCTGAACCAGAAGCGGCCCTGTGAAAAGCCTTGTCCATCGACTCAAAACTTCGTCTCTTGTCCACTCTCTGGCAGGTTTTTGATTAATATGCAAAACCACATGATAGTGATTCGACATGACAGCATAGGCGCAGACCTCTATAGAAAAGATTGAAACCATTTCCCTGAGCTTGTCAACAATCCACTGCCGGCGGTGCTCGTAGTTTTTGCCCGTTAAATGATCCTCTCCACACAAATATGCTCTGCGTACGCATCGAGCTATACAGTGATAATATGGCGTGGAGCCTGGGTCGATCAGAGAACTTCGTGCACGGGTCATAATCTCTCCTGCCGGAACTAAATATCAGCAACAGGGAAAAATTAGACGAGCTGGCTTGTTTGTCAAATATAAGGGTGTCCTATTATTTGCCGATGCACTCCTTAATAGTCAAAGTAGCCAGGGAAAAATCCGTGGATATTCCAGGAAAGAAGCGAGGGCCTGCCATTAATGTCTCTAATGTCCCTGAGCAGGCGCAGCCAGAACAGAAGGAACAGGGTAATTGGCAGGGTAAGAAAGTTCAGTCAAATGATGTGCCGGTCGACGATCTGAGGCACAGCTCTTCAAGCTCAGGCTCAGACTCAGACTCAGCTTTTGCTGAAATATCTGACTTGTCTGACTTTTCGGTTTCTTCCCACCCCCCAAGCCCGGGAGAATTCAGTGAAACTGAACTCTTTCCTGAAGATGATGTTTTTACTTATCCCTCTCCTTTGAATGAAACGGCCCATCTGGCAAAAAAACAGTTGGGTAGAGGGCGCTTTGCAACGGTACACCGGGTTATTCAGGAAAAAAGCGGAGGCAAGCAAGAACATTTTGCATTAAAACAGACGCATTTGGGTGACCAGGGAGCAGGTGAAGACAGGATATTAAAGAAATTGGGAGAGCATCCAAATATTGTCAGCAGTTATGGTCTGGTCGAAGTCGACGGGGTCAGAGGGCTCCTGACAGAGTTGATTGAAGGCCCCTCTCAGGATAGCGTGATGATGCTTCTTATTGAGCTTTATGGAAATGGCAGGCTCAGCAGTCAGGCGTTTTTCAATGTTCTGGCGTTTATGGAATACGAGAAGTTCCGGGCACTTGATCACCTGCACAAGAAAGGCATTGTCCACAACGATCTGAAACCCAATAACGTCATGATTGATCTTAAAAGCGGCCGCTTGAAACTGATTGATTTTGGTGGTGCCAAAGAAGAGGGTCAAAAAGCCAGTTACAGTCATGAAGACTACGCTTCTCCGGAATTGTACCGATCGGAGTTAATTAAGAAAGAAGAAGTTAAAGCCAGCTATGCAACGGATGCCTTTGCTCAGGGGCAACATCTCTACCGTTTTTTGAACAGTCCGGATCAACCCCATATTCATTCCTTTACCAATGGCGCGGATCCATGGGGCAAATATACGCCCAATCAACGATCTGAAGCGGCTTTTGAGGTACTTAAGGCATTTCTTGATTATCAGAAGCCCAATTTTGATGGCAGTTACAAACAAGCAATGAAGCCAGTAAGTCCTGAATTAACAGAGGACGATCTGAAGACTGAATCTGAGCGTATGAAGCTGCAAGAATTTAATCTGGATAGTCTGCTGACCTCCAGTGATGAAATTAGCAGCATTATAAAGTTGCTGGATGGGGATTTGAGCGCCAATGATGTAGAAAGAATCAAAAAAATGCTGCATGGAAAATTAAACGCCAAGGACAGCGAGACAGCGCAAAGACTGCTGGACGGGCCGCTCACATTTCATGATATCAAGGCAATCAAACGATTGCTCTATAGCAAGTTAACGACACCTGAAAAAGAGACGGTGGCCGATCTCGGACACCTGATAGCCTCTGCAGAAGAGATGAAGAGAAGTAAAAGTCAGCTGATTAATATGATTAACCGCCTGCTGCACCCGTCGCCCGAGCAGAGAATGACACCAGAGCAAGCTTTGCAGCACACCTGGTTTACTGAGCGTACGATAGACAAAGAGCAGGCCTTAAGAACTCTTCAGATGGCTGCTGATGCCCTGAAGGGAGGTGATGAAGGTGGTGAAAATAAGCGTTTTGTGTGAGTGACTGAGCCCACCTCGGAGCGCCTTTTAAACCCTTCACTTTCTTCTCCCGGATAATAGGCTCCCGTTAATTACCTCTCATTCCTGCCGATTCACTCATTAATAATTAAAGTAGCCGGGAAAAATCCGTGGATATTCCAGGAAAGAAGTCAGAGCCAGCCAATGCTGCATCGCTCCCCGCTGAGCAGGCGCAGCCGGAACCGGAGAAGCAGGGGAAATGGCAGAGTAAGAAAGTTCAGCTCGAAGCGCCGGTGAAAAATTTAGAGCAACACTCTTCGGGCTCAGGCTCTGATTTCAGTGGTATCTCCACTTCTTCGATTTCTTCTTACCCGTCAAGCCCCGGAGTCGTCAGTGATAGCGAAGTATTTCCTGAAGATGATGTTTTCACGCATTCCTCACCATTGAATGAATCGGCCCACCTGGCTAAGAAGCAATTGGGTAGAGGACGCTTTGCATCGGTACATCGTGTTATCCAGGAAAAAAGTAAAGGCGTTAAAGAACATTTTGCATTAAAACATACTCATTTGGGTGACAAGGGAGAACGGGAAGCCAGGTTATTAAAGAAGTTGGGAGAGCACCCAAATATTGTCAGAAGTTATGGAATGGCCGAAGTCGACGGTGTCAGGGGGCTCCTGACGGAGTTGATTGAAGGCCCCTCTCAGGATAGCGTAATGATGCATCTGATTGAGCTCTACGGCAATGGCAGGATCAGCAGTCCGGCGTTTTTCAATGTTCTGGCGTTTATGGAGTACGAGAAGTTCAAGGCGCTTGATCACCTGCATAAAAAAGGCGTTGTCCATAATGATCTGAAACCCAACAACGTCATGATTGATCTTAAAAGCGGCCGCTTGAAACTGATTGACTTTGGTTGTGCCAGAGAAGAAGGCAACAGAGCCAGTTATAGTCATGAAGACTACGCTTCTCCGGAACTATACCGATCAGAGTTTAAAAAAGAATTAGTCAGAGCCAGTTATGCGACGGATGCTTTTGCTCAGGGGCAACATCTGTACCGTTTTTTGAACAGTCCGGGCCAGCTCCATATTCGCTCTTTTACCAATGGTGCAGAGCCATGGGGTAAATATACCCCCGACCAACGATCTGAAGCAGCTTTTGAGGTCCTCAAGGCATTTCTTGAGTATCAGAAGCCCAATCCTGATGGCAGTTACAAAAAGGCAATGAAGCCAGTAAGTCCTGAATTAACAGAGGATGATCTGGAAGCCGAGTCTGAGCGTATGAAGCTGCAAGAATTTAATCTGGACAGCCTGCTGACCTCCAGTGGTGAAATTGGTGTCATCACAAAGATGCTGGATGGAGAGTTGAACGCCAGAGACATAGAAAGAATCAAAAAAATGCTGCATGGAAAATTGAATGCCCGAGACAGTGATACCGCTCTGGCACTGTTGGATGGACCACTTTCATTGGATGATATCCAGGCCATCAAACGACTGCTCTACGGCAAGTTAACGACACCCGAAAGAGAGACGGTAGCCGATCTGGGAAAACTGATAGAGTCTGCAGAAGAGATGAAGAAAAGTAAAAGCCAGCTGACTGACATGATTAACAGTTTGCTGCACCCGGAGCCCCTGGAGAGATTAACGCCAGAGAAAGCTTTGCAGCATCCCTGGTTTACTGATCGGACAATAGACAAAGAGCAAGCCCTGAGAACACTTAACAGGGTTGCTGATGTCCTTAAAAGAGATGAAGGCGATGCAAATAAGAGTTTTGTATGATGGTCTCTGTCCTCTTTGTACGAAAGAGGTCGCACGCTGGCAAAATGCCCGTTTTCGCTGTGAAGTAGAGTGGTTTGATATCACCGGTCAGGAAAAGGTGCTGGAAACCTGGGGGGTTGATCCCGGTAAGGCTCTGCTTGAATTGCACACCATAACCCATGATGGACAGGTTTATACCAGTATTGACAGCTACGCTCTCTTGCTCAATCAGCTACCCGGTTGGGCCTGGCTGGGTTGGCTCATGAGTCTGCCCGGTCTGAAACAGGTCCTGAAATGGACCTACGACTGGATGACCAAAGTCCGCCTGAAAAAAGAGGGACGCTGGCCGGGTCAGTGCAACACAAAACAATGTAAATAGCCTTGCACTTGTTCATTACACATCATCATCCGTGTACTTGGTGTGCGAACGCAAAAATATTGCCGACAAGCAGTGTAAGTCCCTTGACCAGACTGACCAGAGGAAAGACAGCGTTGTTGGCTCCCAGATTGAGTTCGTCATTGACATTATGGAAATCTCTGGGGAATTTTTTTTGCATGTCGAAGATACTCAAACCTTCTGGATACAGTGTGCTATCCAGATTTCCAGTCTCCTTTATATGTTTCGAGAAACACTCAACATAACGATCAAATGTGGCCTCATCAGGTTGCCTGGCCGTCCAGTAAATAATTTCCCGGGCTGTTCGATTCAGCCATGAACGGTATGTGTCTTCGTCTAGCCCCATAAGTTCTTGCAGTCTTGACTTGGACGGCGACTCTTTTTCTTTTGCTAACAGGCCTGACAGGTATTCGTTCAGTAGTTGCTCAATAAAGTTTTCTGTCTCTTCCACTGCCCGTTGATTTTGATAATGATAATCCGGCGAGTCGCGGCGCAGACGTGATCTCAACAACACGGCTGCCAGCAGGTTTTCGCAGAGGGCATTGGCAAAACTTAACCGCTGCATAACTTCTGGCGTATAGCCCGAAGTTTTTGAGTCTCTGGCAGTGAGGCCGCTTTTCATGCTGCCATAGAACTCAACATCGCCCCAATCCCGTAGACCATCCCAGCCAAAATCAGGGCGTTCAATGGCTTTGATCCAACCTCCAAATGTTCCGGGTAATGGCAAGGCATAAAGCATGGATCCCAACAAAGGGGTGAGGAACACCCAGCGACGTCCGGTATCGTGAAACGCCGGGATAGTTGACGTGGGCATAACACCAAAGTTGCCATTAAGTACTCCAATATCATGGATGCCTTTCAATAGACCTCTCTCGGCGACCGCGAAGGGGGCATTGGTTAGATCAGGAGTGTGAGCGTATTGACCATAGTGTTTTGTGGCCTTGAAGAAGTAAACCCTGACAGCTCTTTCACCATCAACATTAATCACTTGTAAGCGATCAGTGAAACCTCGGGTACTCTCGGGAAGATCCTTTTCCAGCACCGTAAGGTATTGGCCAAAAAGGGGTTTCTGGCTTTTGAAGCGGTCACTTTTGGCTATAAGTTGATGCATAACGCCTTCTTGCGCCAGGGTAGTCACGGGCTCCCCGACCCGCTGGAACTTATAGTAATCAACCTCTTCACCGTTGGTTATTGCCAGTGTACGGCCACCAACAATGGTTCCTTCTTTTTCAAACAGTGACAGCCGGTGCTGACCAGGATAAACCGATGGAAATTCTGTTTCACCAGCACGAGCAAATTCTGACTGTAACTGACGACTGGCGTCTTTATTCGCAAACTCAAAACTATATGCGTGGAGAGACGCCAGCAACTTGAATGCCACAGTATTTGGCTGTTGAAATTTGAGCGGGTTAACCGGCTCTGTTAATGCAACAGAGGAGTCCAGTCTGGAGAAAAGCCCAGGATCATTGAGATAAGCCAGAGTATCATCCAGTAACTTTCTGGGTAAGCGATCCTTCCAGAACCTCAACAACAGCGGTTTGTTAGCAAGGATCCTGGCAGCCAGAACATGAACAAGCCTCTGCTGAAGTGCCGGGTCATTGCAACACTGCTCCAGATACCCTGCATCATTAAACTTATGCAAAAAATCCAGATGGAGTTCAATGTAGCTTACTATGAGGTCGCCTTTGTCGGGCCGTAAACCTCTCTTAATAATATGAGTCGCTCCAGACCAAAAGGGTTCAGAGTTTAAAACGATATCGTCTTGTTTCGTCAGTAATTCATCGGAAAACGAATCGAAATATTTTATAGGGAAATACTGACAGACAGTACCCATCACCTGGTTTTTAAAATCATCACCTGCATTAATTTTTTCAAAAAACTTATCAAGAAGACTAAGGGAGAAATTTTCACTTTTCTCAGGTCTGTTGATTAATATTTTCAATAAAGACCATTTTGCTTTTTCGATTAATCCCTGAAGCAACCTATCATCTGTATTTTTAATTGATACAACAATAAAAGGATTGGCAATTACCAGCTTATTTAACAACAAAGCAAGTTTATCTCGATCAGTCTTATATCTTTCTATACAAAGATGATAAATATCAGGTAAGGGCGTGGTATACGAACGAGCGAAATCTCTGTTACCCAGAATGGCTGAAGCAGTTTTGAAAAGGACTTCTTCAAAGAAATCATCATCATTTATCAGCACCTTATATTCATGATTGCCGTTGAAAATTTCGCTAAAATTATCACACAAATTTTCACCGTCAAGGGAGTCCAAAATCGACTTTTTTGTTATGAACCGATCCGGAACCTCTGATAATTGACACCGTCCCTTCGATAATTGTAAAAGGCAGTAGTCTTTTTTTCTGTTAATAATGTGTTGTGGCAGATCTTTAAGTTCTATCCTTCCTGAATTGATAAGCTCATCATACAATTCATCATCTTTAAAGCTGTGTGGAAGAACGCTCAGAGATCTTATTTTTGCTGCGATGTCCAGATAACCATAAATCAGTTGTGCCTGTTTCGGTGGTGTTCCCTTCGGAAGACCATTCACGTTTGAGTACTCTATCAAAAAATCAATATCAGATTTTAATTCTTCAGAAAAGTCTTTGTAGTGAGCGGTTAGGGCCAGGTTCCTGATATCATTTAAAAATATTTTTTTTGTTCGATCAGCTGTTGATAACAATACATCTCTGATTTTATCACCTTCCGTCATTGAAAAAGCACACCAAAGACGGTTCCTTACTATCTCTTCAAGAAGGGTTTCCGATTTGAAATAATCTTCAGGCAAATATTTTTCAGGCGCATAAGGAAGAAAGTCGGCAACATCGATAAACTCATCTTTTGTGAGCCGATCGCTTCTACCATCAATGAGTCCTTGAATAAGCTCGACTTGTCTGTCGCTGATGATCGCACTATTCGCACTCTGAATGGCTTTAAGCTTTCTTAAAGGTCTGGGTGATAATGCTTCGGGCTTCACAACTCTGTCATCAGTAAAGTCCAGTTTTCGTTTGCTTATAGTGGCTTCACGAGTATCTACCTCTAAAGCAACAGCTCTGGAGGAAATTCCGATTTCTTTCTGATCTTGTTGCCCTGTTGCGGGATCTGGTATGAAAACTGTGCGATTGACTCCAAATGGCTCACCGCTGACAGAGCTGAAGGTTCTGCCGGAGACCTTGCCATGATCCGCTGTCTCTTTAATATCCGCTGTAGCACCGCAGGTAGAGGGATTAAATGAGTGTTGAGATAATCGATCCATTGTTTATTTCTGCCTTTAACTGTCCTTAATCTTGACGAGGGTCAAGCCAAAAAATGATTAAAAATTTTGACCCATGAAATAAAGAAAAGTTCCAAAATCGGGTGGGGACGGGCTTTTACTCAACATCCGGCAGCCAACCTTCAGTCATCACTTCCTCATATGTCCATGGGCATTCCCTGGGGAAATCACTGGGTTTACACATCATTTCTCTAGCTACTTGATTTCGAGCTGATTGATAAGCTTTTGGTAAAATCTCGTCCAATTTATTGTTGAGAGAAGGGTTTTCTTCCAATTCTTCTTGTACAGCGTCCCTCTGTTTTCCAATACTGATCAACCAGCTTGTGTGCCATTCTTTAAAGTCGTGCATATCATCTTTTTTAGACTGCATCTGCCATTTAAGCGCATGTAAAAAAAGCCCTTTTAGACAACTTTTTACTGTACGATAACGAGCTTTGCCCATGTCCTCAACTTCCTCGATCAGGTTGTCCAAATCCAGCTCGCTATAACGACCTTGCCTAATCAGCTCGGCTTGCTGAAAAGACCAACTGTAGAAGTCGGTATCGTATAAATCACTCATTGTTAAACCTCTTGTGAAACAATGCAGTATGTACCAATGAACAATGACCATTACCAGTGAACCGTTACGATCCGTGACCTCTTGACAATTATAAAACATGCCTTCACGCACCAAAAAAGAGCCTGTGCAGAGGCAATAAAGAAGGATCGTAGAGCTGCAAAAAAGGCCAATGGCCAAGCCAGTGCCACATCAAACAATGTAAATAGTCTTAAATACTGGCTGCGCTGGGGGAATACGAACCTCATTCCCTATTTTCTTCCTCGGTGTATTGACCTGCGTACGCAAAAATATTGCCAGCTAACAACGTAAGCCCCTTGACCAGGGCGACCAGGGGAAAGACGGCGTTATTGGCTCCCAGATTGAGCTCATCATTGACATTATGGAAGTCTTTGGGGAATTTTTTATGCATGTCGAAGGTTTGCAAACCTTCCGGGTACAATGTGGCATCCAGGTTTCCGGTTTCCTTTATATGTTTTGAGAAACACTCAATAGAAGGATCAAGTGCACTGTCACCTTTCGCCTCATAGGGTTGTTTGGCTGTCCAGTACAAAATTTCCTCGGCTGTTCGCTTCAGCCAGGAGCGGTATGTGGTATCGTCAAGCCCCATCAATTCTTGCAGTCTTGGTCTGGGCGGCGATTCTTTTTCTTTTGCCAACAGGCCAGACAGGTATTCATCCAGTAGTTGCTCAATAAAGTTTTCTGTCTCTTCCACTGCCTGTTGATTTTGATAGTGATAATCCGAAGAGTCCCGGCGCAGGCGAGCTCTTAACAACACTGCTGCCAGCAGGTTTTCGCAGAGGGAGTTGACAAAACTTAATCGCTGAAGAAGCTCGGGAGTATAACCCGACGTTTTTGAGTCTCTGGCAGTGAGGCCGCTTTTCATAGAGCCATAAAACTCAACATCGCCCCAATCCCGCAAACCATCCCAACCAAAATCAGGGCGTTCAATGGCTTTAACCCAGCCCCCAAAGGTTCCCGGTAATGGCCAAGCATAAAAATCAGAGTTACCCAACAATGCGCTAAGGAACACCCAACGACGGCCGGTAGCATGAAACGCCGGGATCGTTGACGTGGGCATAACGCCAACGCTGCCATTAAGTACGCCAATGTCGTGAATGCCATTCAACAAGCCTCGCTCGGCGATCGCGTAAGGGTTGTCGGTTGCATCCGGAGTATGGGCGTATTTAGCGTAATTTTCTGTCGCTTTGAAATGGTAGACCCGGAAGGCTCTTTCACCATTAATTTCGCTCACTTGTAAACGATCAGTGAAACCCGGGATACTTTCGGGAAGATCCTTTTCCAGTACCATGATGTACTCTCCAAAACGGGGTTTCTGGCTTTTAAAGCGGCCACTTTTGGCAATAAATTGATGCATAATGCCTTCCTGTGCCAGAGTGGCTTCGGACTCTCCAATTCGCTGGAATTTATAGAAATCAACTTGCTCACCATTCTGTACTGCCAATGTACGGCCACCGACGATGGTTCCCTCTCCTTCAAATAGCGACAATGAATGTTGATGTTGACCAGGATAAACCAGTTTAAAATTTGTGTGATCCGCACGGTCAAATTCTGATTGCAACTGACAACTTGCGTCTTTATCGGCAATCTGAAGGCTATTTCCCTTAAGAGACGCCACCTGCCTGAGTGCCAAAGTGTTGGGTTGTTGGAGTTTGAGAGGATTCACCGGTTTTGTTAATGCTCTGGAGACATCCAGTTCGGATAAAAGGGCAGGATTATTGAGATAAGCCAGAGTATCATCAATCAAATGCCGGGGGAGATAACGTGGCCACTCCGTCACTAACTGCTGCTTGTTGGCAATGACCTTGTTAGCCAGGACATGAATAAGCCTTTGCCGGATTGCCGGGTCGGCGCAACGCTCCTCAAAATATCCTTTGTCATTGAAGTGGCTCAAAAAAAGTGGATAGGATTCAATGTAGTCTATTATGATGTCGGCTTTGGCGGGCCGTAATTTTCTGGAGATAATGTGAATCGCTCCAGCTTTAAAGGGCTCAGAACCCAGAACCAGAGCGTCTTGCTTACGCTTTATGTCTTCTGAAAAAGGTTCTGAGCAAGTGACAGGAAAATACGGATAAACAACATTTATAACTTGGTTTTTAAAATCATTACTTGCATTAACTTTATTGAAGAAACGAGTAATCATAGGCATAAAAAAAAGGTGACTTACTTCAGGCATACTATCCAATATTTCCAACAATGATTCTTTTGCTTCCTCAATCAACTCCTGAAACAGCTGATCACCGACATCTTTAACAAGTAAAATAAAAAAAGGATTAGTTCTTATCAATCTTTTCAGCAACAAAGCAAGTTTTTCTCTATCATCACTGTATTTTTCAATACAACATTGATAAACCTTGGACAAGGTATTGATTTGTGCAGTGTAGAAATTATATCTTGCTTCCAACACCGATGAAGTCATTTTTAGCAGGAATTCTTCAAAGAAGTCAGGATCATTCTTCAGCGTCTCAAATTCACTATCACTTCTGAGGATATTGATAAAATCAGCATGCAAACTGTCACTATTAAGCGAATCCAGAACAACCTTTTTTGTTATAAACTGAGCCGGAACCTGTGATAACCGGCACAGACCTTTTGATAACTGCAAAAGGCAGTACTCTCTGTTTTTGTCCCGGATTTTGAATGGCAGCTTACTTATCTCTATTCTTCCTGAACGGATAAGCTCATCATAAAAATCATCATCTTTAAAGCTTTCAGGCAGAATATTTATAGACTTTATTTTGGCTGCGATATCCAGTCGCTCATAAATCTGCACAGCCAGTTGCGGCGGTGTAAAACAGGGAATACCGTGAAAACTTGAGCATTCAGTCAGAAAATCTATATCCTTTTTTAATTCTTCAGGAAAGCTGCTGTAGTCAGGCCTGATGCCTTCTTTCCTGATACGGGTCAAACACAACTCTTTTTCCCTTTCAGGTGTTGATGCTAATACCTCCCAAAATTCATCACTCCCCTCCATTGCGAAACGCTTCCAAAGCTGATTTCTTATAATCCCTGACACAAGGGTGGGTGATTTGAAAAAATCTTCAGGCAATTTTTCTTCAGCGTAATAATCAAGAAAGTCGATAACCTCTATAAACTCTTCTATTGTGAATCTACCTTTTTCTTCATCCAGGAGTCTTTGTATCAGCTGGAATTGTTTGTCGCTGAGGATAGCAGTAGATGTCCCCGGAATAGCTTTAAACTTTTTAAATTTTGGTTTTTTTTTAGCGGCTACAAGACTATCTATCTCTAAAGCAGCGACTCTGGAGGCAATCCCCACGTCTTTTCGTTTTTTTCTTGTAATGGGATCTGGCCTGAAATCTGTGGGATTGACACCAAATAGATCATCACCGGCAAGGCTGACGGATCTGCCGAAGACCCTGGCTGCATTTTTTTTATCATCAGCTGTAGCAATGCAGGTAGAAGGGTTTAGCCTTGAATTACATGAGGGTTGATTTAATTGATCCATCATTTTTATCCTTTCTCTGATTGTCCTTAATCTTGACGGAATTCAGCCCGATCAAGGAGTACTTATATATTTTGACTCTTAAATTAGACGAAAGTTCCAAAAAAGAATGATCGCAGAATTGAAGAAAAGGCCGCTGGCTCAGCCAGTGCCAAACCTCTAAATAGCCTGAGATATCGGAGTCAGCGGGGGAATACCCATGTCATTCCCTATTTTCATCTTCAGTGTACTGATTGGCGAACGCAAAAATATTGCCGACTAACAACGTAAGCCCCTTGACCAGACTGACCAGAGGAAAGACGGCGTTATTGGCTCCCAGGTTGAGTTCGTCATTCACATTATGGAAGTCTTTGGGGAATTTTAAATGCTTATCGAAGGGACGCAAACCTTCTGGGTACAATGTGGCATCCAGATTTCCAGTAGCCTTTATATGTTTTGAGAAACACTCGACAGAAGGATCAAGTGGACTACGGTCTTTGGCCTCACTGGGCTGCTTTGCCGTCCAGTACAGGATTTCCTCGGCTGTCCGCTTCAGCCATGAACGGTATGTGTTATAGTCGAGACCAATAAATTCTTGCAGTCTTGGCTTGGGCGGACACTCTTTTTCTTTTGCCAACAAGCCTGACAGGTATTCGTCCAGTAGTTGCTCAATAAAGTTTTCTGTCTCTTCCACTGCCAGTTGATTTTGATAATGATAATCCGCAGAGTCGCGGCGCAGGCGTGCTCTTAACAACACGGCTGCCAGCAGGTTTTCACAGAGGGAATTGACAAAACTTAACCGCTGCAGAACCTCGGGAGTATATCCCGAAGTTTTTGAGTCTCTGGCAGAGAGGCCGCTGCTCATGGAGCCAAAAAACTCAACATCGCCCCAGTCCCGTAAACCATCCCAACCAAAGTCAGGGCGTTCAATGGCTTTAACCCAGCCTCCAAAGGTTCCGGGTAATGGCAAGGCAAAACAAATGGAGTTACCCAACAATGGAGTAAGGAACACCCAACGTCGTCCGGTATCATGAAATGCCGGGATCGTTGAAGTAGGCATAACGCCGAACTTGCCATTAAGTACGCCAATGTCGTGAATGGCGGCAAACAGGCCTCGCTCGGCGTTTGCGTATGGGCTGCTGGTTGTATCGGGAGTATGAGCGTATTTAGCGTAGTTTTTTGTCGCTTTGAAGTGGTAGACCCGGAAGGCTCTTCTCCCATTAATATTGATCACCTGTAAACGGTCACTGAAACCTCGAATACTCTTGGGGAGATCCTTTTCCATTACGATAAGGTACTGACCAAAACGGGGTAGCTGGCTTTTAAAGCGGTTATTGGTCACCCTGGCAATAAATTGATGCATAATACCTTCTTGTGCCAGGGTGGCTACGGACTCTCCAAGTCTCTGGAATTTATAGTAATCAACGTCCTCACCATTCTCTACTGCCAGTGTACGACCACCCACGATGGCTCCCTCGCCTTCAAATAGTGATAATGGATGTTCAATACTATCAACCCACAGCCCAAGCCTTTTCATCGGAAAATACAATGGATGCAGACTGCAATAAACCGGTTCAAAATAAGTGCGATCTGCACGGTCAAATTCTGATTGCAACTGACGACTGGCGTCTTTTTCGTCAAACTCAAAGCTATATGCGTGGAGAGACACCAGCAGCTTAAATGCCGACGTATTGGGTTGTTGAAATTTGAGTGGATTCACCGGCTCTGTTAATGTGCCTGAGACATCCAGTTCTGAGAAAAGGGCAGGATTATTGAGATAAGCCAGAGTATCGTCAATTAATTTTCGGGGTACACAACCTCTCCACTCCGACATGAACAGCTGCTTGTCTGCAATGATTCTGTTAGCCAGAACATGAATAAGTTTTTGCCGGATTGTTGCATCCGTACAACACTTCTCCAAATATTTTTTGCTATTAAAACGACGTAAAAAAGATTGATAATACTCAATGTAATCTATTATGAGTTCGGCTTTATCAGGTTTTATACGTCTATCTAAAATATGCGTTTTTCCAGCATCAAAAGGTTCAGAAGCCAGAACAATAGCATCTTGCTTTAGTAATATATCTTCCGGAAAACTACGGGAATAATCTTCAGGAAAATACGGAAAAACAACATTCATAACATCGCTTTTAAAATTATCGTCTGCTTTAACTTTCTTAAAGAACAAAGATAGAACTTTCGTATCAAAACCCTGACTTATTACAGGTCTAATGCTTAACATCTCTAACAGTGATTCTTTTCCTGTTTTAATCAATCCCTCAAGCAACCTGTCATCCTGACTTTCAACGTTTATAACAAAAAAAGGATTAGCCTTTACCAGTTTTCTTAACAATAAAGCAAGTTTCCCCCTGTCATCCCTGAACCTATCTGTACAACATTGATAAACAGAAGACAATGGATAGGCTCTTGAATCTTCGAATTTCATTTCTCTTTCCAACGCTGTTAAAGCAAACTTGAGAACGACTTCTTCAAAGAAGTCAGAATCATTGCTCAGCATCTTATACTTGGTATCATCTTTAAAAATATTGATAAAATCAACATGCAAACTGTCACTATTGATCGAATCCAAAATAGCCTTCTTTGTTATAAACTGATCCGGAACCTCTGATAACCTGCAGAGACCTTTTGATAATTGCAAAAGGCAGTACTCTTTGTTTTTGTCTCTGATGTAGAATGGCAGATATTTAAGTTCGATTCTTCCTGAATGGACAAGCTCATCATAAAAGCCTTCATCTGTAAAACTGGGCGGCAGAACATTGATAGAATTTATTTTAGCTCCTATGTCCAGGTGCTCATAGATCGACACAGCCAGTTTCGGCGGTGTATCAGGAGGAATACCCTGCAAACTTGAGTATTCAGTCAGAAAGTCCATATCGTTTTTTAGTTCTTCAGGAAGGCTTATGTAGCGAAACCTTAACCCCGTTTTCCTGACATCAGTCAATAATATCTGTTTTTTCCTTTCGGGTGTTGATTGTAATACTTCCCTCATTTTATCACTTCTGTCCAGTTTGAAAACATCCCAAAGATGACTTCTTATTATCCCTGACAAAAGAGTGGGTGATTTGTAATAATCTTCAGGTAATTTTTTTTCAGGACAAAAATCAAGAAAGTCGATAACAGCTATAAATTCATCGACTGTGAATCTACCTTCTTCACCATTCATGAGACTTTTAATCAGCTTGATTTGTTGGTCGCTTATGAGAGCAGTGTTTGCATCCTGAATGACTTTAGGCTTTTCTGAAGGTCCGGGTAATTGTGCTTCGGACTTTATATCTCTGGCATCGGTAAAGTCCATTTTTGATGTGCGTTTAGTGGCTTCACGGTTATCTCCATCTAAAGCAACGGCTCTGGAATAAATTCCGATCTCTTTTTGATCTTTTTGTCCTGTTACTGCCGTGAAATCTGCGTGTTTGATTCCCACCAGCTCAACGCTGACAGGGCTGACGCTTCTGCCGAAAGCATTGCCATCATTTGCTTTATTCTTTTTCGGAACATCGGCTGCAGCAATGTAAGTAGAAGTAGCTGGTCCTTCATTATGTGGGAGTTGAAATAATCGTTCCATCGTTTTTTTCCCTGCCTTTAATTGTCCTTAATCTTGACGAGGATGAGATTTCCCAAAGAATGCTTAGAATTTAGACCCGTTAATTAAACGAAAGTTCCAAGAAAGAAGAATCGCAGAGTTGAAAAAAAATTCGATAAAATTCAAACGTTAATCCGCCTGAAAGAGTGGTTGTGTTATTGCAATTCTTCCAATTGGCTCTCAAGATTTTTAATGCGATTATATGCAGCCCGATTTTCAAGCACGCAGTAACATGGGTCATTGCAAACAGAAACACAATCGGCTTTTAACGGGCCATAATGACAATAATCTATATAGGTAACGATTTCCTCCCAGTCAGGATAGTCTTGGCAATTTGTCAGTTCGATGTTCAACCACTCTTCAATAATCACCCGTTCGTCCTCACTCCAGCCATTACGCAGAGGTAGGCAGTCCTTGAGCAAGAGTTTTTTTAATTCACTGTACTTTTCGTCCGGATTGAACGTCGGGTATTCCGTACCTTTTTCTTCATAAAAAACCCCTTTCAAATAATCGTATTTACCAAAAAAAATAAATGCACCGTGGAACTTCACCAAAGCTTGATACTCCTCGGGGGCAAAACTGTCTCTACCAGACCAGTCTTTATTCAGAAACTCATATAACGCTGTCGGCAACCTCGTTAATATTGAATCTGCCAGTGACTTCACTTCATCCTTGGCAGGCCAATCGTCTCTACGGTTATGATCATAAAGAAAAACCAATCTATCATGGACATGCGATGTAAGAGCATCTTTAAGTTTTCCCGGATTGACATGCAAATCAAAACCGGAGGGGCTGACAGAATTTTGTGGGTAGAGCAGTATTATGTCATTTTCCTGAAACTTTGCCGGTGATTTTTCAGCACCTGTTTTTACAACACCGGGTACTGGCGCAGTCATTTGATGCTCATCCAGCGATTGCTCCGGATGCTCACGGGAAACAGGAAGCCGGGTTACTGGCATCAATGTTTCATCCACTGGCTGCAAAGGTGCAACGAATTTATGGTGTGCGGGTTCTGTAGGCCTGGCAGGATCAAATTCTGGTTTGTTTGTAGCGACAGTGTCTACAGTCAAAGCTACGACTCTGGAGGAAATTCCGATCTCTTTTTGATCTTTTGGTCCGGTTATGTGATCTGCTGTCAAATCGGGGCAATTGGCTCCCACTGGCTCACTGCTGACAGGGCTGACGGTTCTGCCGGAGAGTTTGCCCTGATTCGCTGGAGCATTTTCTACTTTATCATCTGTTCCAACAGTAGAAGCAGAGGGAGTTACCCCATAATCAAATGAGGGTTGTAGTAATCGATCCATTGTTTTATTCCTTACTTTAATTGTCTTTAATCTTGTCGAGGGAGAGCCCATCTAAAGAATGCATACGTATTCTAGACCCGTTTATTTAACAAAAGTTCCAAAAAAAGAAAGATCATAGAGCTGAAAAAAGACCTCTGGCCGGGCCAGTGTCGCAAAAAACAATGTGAATAGCCTGAGGTACAGGATGAACTGTGGATATCCAGGTCATTCCATACTTTCATCTTCAGCGTATTGACCTGCGTAGGCAAAAATATTGCTGACCAACCGCGTAAGCCCCCTGGTCAGAGCGACCAGTGGAAAAACAGCGTTAATGGCTCCAAGGTTGAGCTGACCATTCGCTCTGCAGAAGTCTCTGGGAAATTTTTTCTGTATTTCCAGGGGATGCAGAGGTTTCGGGTACAATGTTTCATCAAGACAGCCCTTCTGCTTTAAGTGTTCCGAGTAACACTCACCAGAGAGGGGAGAGGCACAAGGGTCCGTCACCTCACAGGGTTGCAAGGCAGTCCAGTAAAGGATCTCCTGAGCTGTGCGAGTCAACCATGAACGGTATTTGGAATCGTCTATTAATTCGAGTGCCGAAGTATTGCGCAGCTGAAAGTTAAGAGGATTAACGGGTTCTGACAATTTGTCAGAAGCATCCAGTTTCGAGAAAAGTGCCGGGTCTTTGAGAAAATCCAGAGTATCATCCAATAATTGTCGGGGGAGACAAAATTGCCAAACATACAATACATCTTCTTTATTAGTAACTAACCTTTCTGCAAGTATTGGAATGAGCCTTTTCCGGACTATTGGATCATTGCAAGACTTCTCCAAATATTCTTTATTGTTAAAAAGCCTCAAAAATTCCCGATTCCGTTCAATATAGTCAATTACAGTGCGAGGGTCAGCGGGCAATAACTTTCTGTTCAGAATGTGATGACATCCCATATCAAAGGCTTCAGATTTGAGCACTATTCGATCCAGCTCATTCTGAATTTCATCTGGAAGATACTCGATCCCATGATCAGGAAAATAAGGATAAACAACATTCAAAACATGGGTTTTAAAAGCGCTGTCTGCATTAACTATTTCAAAGAAACCATAAAGAGCCAAAATACTAAAACCTTGGCTTACTTCAGGCCTACTACTTAATATGTCCAATAATGAATACTTTGCTATATCGATTAACTCCTGAAACTGCTCACCCTTAAAACCCCCAATAGAATTCAATACAAAAGGATTAACTTTCACCAGTTTTTTTAATAAAAGACCAAATTTTTTTTTGTCATTTTCATACAGTTTCGAAGCAAGAGAATATACCCTGAACAGGGACCTTCGATAGGCATCATCGACAAGATTATTTGTTTCCAATTCAGCAGTTACCACCTTGAGCATGATTTCTTCAAAAAAGACAGAATCCTTGGTGAACAGGTTGCATTTCTGGTAGTAAATACTCTCAAAATTATGATACCAATTACAGCTACTGAGCGAATCCAAAATAACTTCTTTTGTCAAAAACTGAGCCGGAACCTCTGGCAAATCACACAAACCCTTTGATAGTTGTGACAGACAATAAGCTTCGTTTTTACTTTTAATATATTCTGGAAGGTCTTTAAGCCTTATCATTCCTGAGCGAATAAGTTCATCATAAAAATCATCATCTTTGAAACTGACTGGAAGATTTTCCAGCGATTTCATTTTCGCTGTGGTATTCAAGTGGCTATAAATAAAAACGGCCAGACTGAATGGTGTATCTTGGGGAATACCATACAGATTCGAATACTCAATAAGAAAATTAATATCACATTTCAATTCATCGGTTAGATCATCGAGGCCACATCGGAAAGGTATATACATAGGCTGGGCCAATAGTATACCCTTGGTTAGCTTATTTTTTGGTAGTTCTTGAATCGCAAAAATACCATGTCTTACAAACTCTTTCATAAGAATTGGCGATTGATGATAAGCTCGAGGCAAAAATCGGCTAAGGTCTTGTCGTCTTATAAAGCTGATAATTTTAGTGAATTGACCTTCTGTGAGTTCATGGCCTCGACCATCAATAAGCTTTTGAATCAGCTCGACTTGTTCTTCCGTAAAGATAGCATTGCTCGTGCCCGGGCTCGCTTTAAGCTTTTTTAAAGTTCCGGGTGTTGATGCTTCGGACTTTATCGAAAGACCAATATCTACAGCATCGTTAAAGTTCAGCTTTGTTTTGCGTACACTGGCTTCACAGGTATCTATATCTAAAACAACCACTCTGGAGGACATTCCGGTCTCTTTTTGATCTTTTGTGGGTTCTGATTCGAAATCTTCTCGATTGAAGCCCAACGTTCCATCGCTGACAGGTCTGACGACTCTGCCGGAGATATTGCCCTGATTTTCTCTAGCATTTTCTGGAACATCGGCTTTAGCTCTGTCAGAAGTTCCAAAAAAACACAGAGTCGGAAAAAGACCCCAGCCCGGGCCAGGACGGCACAAAATAATCTAAATAACCCTGGATGCAGGATGCAATGGCGGATATCCACGCTATTCCCAATCAGCACCCTCGGTATATTGGTCTTCGTAGGCAAAAATATTACTGACAAACAGGGTAAGCCCCTTAACCAGACTGATCAGGGGAAAAACAGAGCGCCTGGCCCCAAGAATGGACTGACCAGTAGCCAGGCGGAAATCTCTGGGAAATTTTTTATGCTCATCCAGGGGGTGTAAATGTTTCGGGTACAGTGTTTTATCCAGGCGTCCACTGCGTTTCAGATGTTCTGAATAGCACTCGCCAGAAGGGGTAAAAGCACAAGGGTCTGTGACCTCATCAGGTTGCAGGGCAGTCCAGTATAGAATCTCCTGGGCTGTACGAGTCAACCATGGACGATATTTAGCATCGTCAAGTCGCATCAATTTCTGCAATCTTGACTTGGGCTGTAATTCTTTTTCTTTTGCAAACAAACCCGAAAGGTATTCGTTCAGTAGCTGTTCAATAAAGTTTTCTGTCTCTTTCACTGCCTGTAGATTTTGATAATGATAATCCGGGGAGTTGCGACGCAGGCGCGATCTCAACAACACGGCTGACAGCAATTTTTCGCAAATAGCATTGGCAAAGCTTAGCCGTTGCAAAACCTCCGGAGAATAATCCGTAGTTTTTAAGTCTCTCTTAGTCAGGCCACTTTTCACAGCGCCATAAGACTCCATATTGCCCCAATCCCTTAAACCATTCCAGCCGAATTCAGGACGTTCAATAGCTTCGATCCAGCCCGTAAACTCTCTGGGTAAGGGGAAGACAGAATAAAGTGACTCGTCCAACAACGGACTCAGGAACACCCAGGGACGTTGGCTAGCGTGATAGGACGGTAACCTGGACTTAGGCATAATGCCAAACTGGCCATTAAGTACGCCAATATCATGAATGCCCTTCAGTAGACCCTGCTCAGCTGTCGCATAAGGGGTTCCGGTTACATCAGGAGTGTGAGCGTATTTAGCAAAGTTGTTTGTCGCCTTGAAGTGATAAACCAGACTGGCTCTTTTACCATCAAAATCGCTCGCTTGTAAGCAATCAGTGAAACCTTGGGTACCCTTGGGAAGATCCTTTTCCAGCACCAGAAGGTACTGGCCAAAACGGGGTTTCTGACTTTTAAAGCGGTCACTTTTGGCAGCAAATTGATGCATAATGCCTTCTTTCGCCAGGGCCGTCTTCAACTCTCCGACCCGATGGAATTTATAGTAATCAACCTCTTCACCATTGGCTATTGCCAGTGTACGTCCACCAACGATGGTACCTTCTTTCTCAAACAGTGTTATCGGATGTTGACCAGGATAAACCGGTTGAAACTCTGTTTCAGCGGCACGAACGAACTCTGACTTTAATTGTCGAGTGGAATCTTGATCCGCAAAATGAACACCAAATGCGTGAAGAGCCACCAGTAATTCGAATGCCGAAGTATTGGGCAGTTGAAATTCCAGAGGATTAACGGGTTCTGTGAGTTTTTCAGAAGAATCCAGTTTGAAAAAAAGTGCCGGATCTTTGAGAAAATCAAGAGTATCATCCAGCAATTGTCGGGGCAGATTATCCTTATAATCATGCAATAAATCATGTTTATTGGCAACAAGCCTTTGTGCAAATGTATATATGAGTCTTTGCCGGAGTATCGGGTCAGTGCAGCAACTTTCGAGATATTCTTTGTCTTTAAAAAAGTACACAAACTCCCTGTGTCGTTCAATGTATTCTACTACAATGCTACGATCGACAGGCCGTAACTTTCTGAACAGAAGATGCTCTTTTCCCTTGTGAAAGGGCCTGGATTTGAGCACCATTTTATCTTGCTCCTTGAGGATTTGCTCTGGAAAACGAATACGGGGTTTGAAAGACTCCCCAATATGAGCAAGAACATAAGGAGAAACAATATTCAGGACACGGACTTTAAAACTTTCATCTGCATTCACTTTGTCAAAGAAACCATCAATTAGTCCAGGGTATAAGCCATGACTTACTTTAGGTCTCCTGCTTAATATGTCTAATAATGACTCCTTTGCTATGCCGATTAATTGCTGAAGCAAGGCAGCATCCAGATTTACAGTGTAAAGCAAAATAAAAGGATTTGCTTTTGTCAGTTTTTTTAATAATAAACCAAATTTTTCCCCATCTGCCTCATATCTTTTTAATGCAGAATTATGCACCTCACACAAGCAGGAATCGTTTAAATCAGAGTATAATACAGAATCGAACTTATCCAACATTCCCAATTCGACTGTGACGAACTTGACCAGTAGTTCTTCATAAAAAACAGGATCACTGGTGAACATTTTGTATTCATCGGAACAAATTCTACGAAAATTACGAAGCAAATGTTTACCATTATTAATCGAACTCAGGATGGATTCTTTTGTCATAAAATGAATCGGAACGTCTGATAATTCACAAAAGCCATTTGCCAATTGTGAAAGGCAGAAGGCTTTGTTTTTATTTTTAATGCGTTCTGGAAGGTAATCAAGCTCGATCATTCCTGAACGAATGAGCTCGTCGTATAAGTAGTCACTTTTAAAACTGGCTGGAAGACGATGCAAGGACCCTATTTTTTCCACGGTGTCCAAGTGACAATAAATAAAAATTGCCAATTTTGCTGGTGTGCTGTAGGGAATGCCATAACGCCCTGAAAATTCAATAAGAAAATCAAGATCTTTTTTCAATTCATCAGGTAATTTATCATAGCGGGTAAGGGTACGAATACCATCGCTCTGAGCTAAAAGTATATCTTTAGTTAGTTTATCTACTGGTATTTCGTCAGCGCATAAAACACCATTCCTCACAAAGTCTTTCATAAGGCTGGGTGATTCTAGATAAGCATCAGGTACATATTGCCTGGAATTTATTATTGAAAAATAGTCGATAACGTTCACGAACTCATCTTCTGTGATTTCACTGGCTTTGCCATCAAGGACCTTTTGAATCAACTCGACTTGTTTCCCGGTAAGAAGAGCGGTGTTCACACCCGGACTAACCTTAAACCTTTTTAAAGGTCCGGATGATGAGACTTCGGGCTTTACCATAAAACTTCTAAATAACGCAGGATGCAGCACCCACAGCACCGGTGGAACGTCGGAGAGCTTTCCTGATTTCCAGATACCACCTTCCGGCATCAACGTTTTAACCACTGGCTGCAACGCTTTAGCAAGCTTATCGTGAGGGGGGGTTATGATCGTTTTAAGGCTTCTTTCGTTATGTTGAGAGGAGGCCTGAAAATAAGGCTTGCCAGTATTCTCTGGCTCCTGATTGTTTTGCTGAAAAGAGGCTATGAAAAAGTGTAGAACCGCCTTTTCCAGCAGTTGCAGAATCAGCTCAGCGCGGTTGGCATTCGCCAGCTGTTTAATGGTCGCGTCAACGCTGGTTTTGATGTCCTGCTGCCCCTGCAAAGTCATACCAAAATGCGGGTATGGAAACAGTTTATAGGTCAATTGCAGATGGCTGTTGCATTCGGGTTGCTGCTCGCCACAAAGTGAGAGCTGACCGCTATGACCATCCGCCTCAAATTCAACGTTGCCAGCGACCTGTGACACAGGGAGGCTGGTTGAGGCCGAATCCGGATTTTGGATCAAAGCTATGGTGTTTTTAATGACCGCATCGCTTAGCAGGCTAGCAATGGAAAAACCATTGGCAAAATCTTTCGCCTCATTATGCAACAACGACTCAATACTCACCGGTAAACTTTCTGAGTTTCCAGTGTTGGTCAGGGTGACTAAAGTTGACTCCCTGCTTTTGTCTGAATAGTCAATATCAATGCGAATGGCATTTGCCGCCATGGGTGAAACCCATGAGAGATCAATATGGACGACACCGTGTTGCGAACTGGCCTCGTACAGCTCCAGCCAGGGGGAGTAACCCTCAGCTAATGGAGTCTCGGCCAACCAGGGGCTGATGGATGGGTTCAACGGGAATGGCGTTATTCGCAAAGTCTGCTGGTGACTTTGCTGCTGGTAAATCAGCTCCAGGTAAAATCGCTTGCGAATGTGAGGAGGGTCCACCTGAATTTGTTCTGATCCCAAACGAGTCCCGGTATACCAAGTGTACAAGGCACTTTTTACACCGGGCAAAATGGCCATGGACAAGACTTGAGCGGTGTGCAGCATCAAAGGGTTTTCTGTCCAGCGGCTCAGTACGGAGGCTGTAGTTTTACTCACCATCCAGTAAATCATGGCGTTAAACGCCAGCGTGGGCAGTGTGCGCAAACCGTTCAGTGATAAATAATCGCCATAACGTCGATAAGTAAAATCATCTCCAAGACGGAAAAAGAAGCCCAATGGCGACACACTGTGAAACTCAAAATCAAAAGGTGAAAGTGTATTTAACCCGCTTTCAGCTTCACGATAACCGTGATTATCCGTATCTGAATTGCTGATGCTTGCCCAGGACAACTGCAGGGTAAAAATAAAAAATAATGCGTATCTTCTCATGAGATTGTTTAAATCCAATCATTGATGAACGCACGAAAACAAATAATGGTCTTTATTGTTTTTACCATTGAAACAGGCATCAACAACTCATGGTGACCGCTATCAGTGCAAGAGCCTAGTCAATATTTTTGATTCCGGCAAAAAAATCATACGAATTTCACGCCCTTTCCGGTCTCGGGTCAAGGCTTCACGACAGTTACCCGGTGGTTCATCCAGGATTAGCACAGAATCCAGCTGATCCAGCTTTCTTGCGGCGATTTGCCAAAACGACTGTGGACAGACTTTGCGGGCCAGGCGGGAAGCCTTATCGTTAAAAATATCTGCTGTTGCCTTGTCTTTGGATGAAGCGATCATGGATTGCATGGTAGCACGGATACCATGCCACCATCGGATGAATATTCAGTTCGGCTTATAGCTCTCCGGCGAAGGCTTTTTGGCTGAGGGCATTGAACAGAGCATCAGTCTCAAAGGATGCACTTTGGGCACGAGCTCTAGATTCAGCATCAGTCTGGTTCCCATGTTCCTGCGTTGGAACCCATAGGCTCTCTTCATTTACTGTGCCTGACTTGTTGGGGAGGTGTGCATTCCCACGGTGGACCGTGGGAACGAGTCAAAAAATATCGCTGATTATATCCATTACTGGCTGGCAGAACCCGAATTTTCTACCAGAACCCGGCTGGAAAAAGTTTACACCTGTGTTAACCTATGACCATTCGTGTAATCAGTTTCTATACAACGGAAGACGGCAAAACGCCTGTTGCTGATTTTCTGAATACCCTGAGCAGCCAGCAGGCTCGAAAAGTTACCTGGGTTCTGAAGCTGGTTCAGGAGCAGGAGAAAGTACCAAGCAGTTATTTTAAAAATTTGGTTAGCACTGAGGAAATCTGGGAGGTTAGGGTTCAATCTGGAAGTGATATATTTCGTCTGCTGGGTTTCTTTGACGGAAGCAGCCTGATCGTATTAAATCACGCTTTTCAAAAAAAGACACAGAAGACACCGTCAAAAGCCATCAGGCTGGCAGAAAAGCGTCGCAGGGATTATCTGAACAGGAGGATACCATGAGTGATCTGGATCAATACATTCAAGATAGGAAAGCCCGAGACCCGGAATTTTCCGACGGTTATGATGAGGACTATGAGTCGTTCAAGTTTGGAGTATTGCTCAAGGAGGCCAGAAAAGAAGCAGGGTTGACCCAGCTCCAGCTGGCACAAAAGCTTCAAACCCATAAAAGCGCGATATCCCGTATCGAAAACAATTCTGAGGATGTAAAACTCTCCACACTTGAGCGCTTTGCTGCTGCCCTGGGTAAAAAGCTGGAAATTCGGCTAGTATAACCTGCATCTGGACTTTTATTTCACCCATCAGGGCTGTGGCTTCTTGCGGCGTTTCTAACACTGCTTCAAGTATGAACAGTAACCAGCTTTCCCAGTCTCCTTTTGCTCTCTCAATGCTTGTAATCGTGAGTAATACTGAGCCTTGTTTCGAATGATGCCCTGCCCCCGGATATCCAGCCATTGCATTAGAGGGCCTGTTTCATCCTGAAGTTGCTGCCGGGTTTGTGGTGCGAACTAATTGCCTGGCGATGGTTTTCAGGCTGCCCTGTTCAAACTTTTTCTGAGCGGCTTTGCCCAGTTCAATCCAGGCTTCAAGACGTTTTTGGGCCAATGATTTGCTTTGGCTGACTTCGCCTTCTCCGGGGTCTTCTTCAAAGTATTCAAAGTTGCCCCAGTGGTCGAAGATCCGGAACTTTTCTTTATGCTTACCCAGACCATACAGGTTTTCACAGAACCGGGTTCCCCGCCCAATCATCTGCCAGAATTTCACTTTGGATTTGATGGGTTTGGCAAAGACCAGGTTCACTATTTCCGGTACATCAATTCCGGTATCCAGCATATCCACCGTGATCGCTATGGTCAGCTTATCATTGGTGGACTGATCCCCCCCTTTGAAATCATCAATCAGTTGCTCGGCACGGGAAACATTCTTCAGGGTATCCAGTCATATTCCCATCTGCTGTAGAAAGGTCCTGGTAAATCACCATTTGCTTATCTACAACTTAGACCAGGCCAAATTATCATCCTCGGAGTATTGATCTGAGAATGCAAAAATATTGGCGGCCAACAGCGTAAGCCCCTTGGTCAGACTGACCAGAGGAAAAACACCGTTAACGGCTCCGAGATTGGGCTGACCATTGGCTTTGTAAAAGTCTCCGGGGAATTTTTTCTGCGTGTCCACAGGATGCAATTTCGAGTACAACATTTCATCAAGATGTCCATTTTTCTTTAAGTGTTCCGAGTAACACTCATCAGAAAAGGGAAATGCACTGGGGTCTTTGACCTCATGAGGTTGCAGGGCCGTCCAGTACAGGATCTCCTGAGCTGTCCGAGTCAGCCATGAACGGTATTTGGTATCGTTTAACTGCATGAACTCTTGCAATCTTGCCTTGGGCTGTAATTCTTTTTCTTTTGCAAACAGGCCCGACAGGTATTCGTTCAGTAGCTGTTCAATAAAGTTTTCTGTCTCTTTCAATGCCGATTGTTTTTGATAATGATAATCCGGGGAGTTCCGACGCAAGCGTGATCTTAATAACACAGCCGCCAGCAGGTTTTCGCACAGGGCATTGGCGAAGCTTAATCGTTGCATAACTTCTGGAGTATAACCCGCCGATTTAGAGTCTGCGGCGGCCAGGCCACTTTTCATAGAGCCATAAAACTCCACATCACCCCAATCCCGCAGACCAGCCCAGCCAAAATCAGGACGTTCAATAGCTTCGATCCAGCTTTCAAATTTTCCGGGTAATGGGAGGGCAAAATATTTCGAGTTCCCCAACAACGGACTCAGAAACACCCAACGACGTCCGGTATCGTGAAATGAGGGTATCGTTGACGAAGGCATAATGCCAAACTGGCCATTCAGTAAGCCAATATCATGAATGCCATTCAATAGACCTCGCTCAGCAGTCACATAAGGAGTGTTTTTTTCATCAGGAGTGTAAGCGTATACACCATAGTCGTTTGTCGCTTTGAAGTGATAGACCAGTACGGCTCTTTCACCATCAACATTGATGACTTGCAAGCGGTCAGTGAAACCTCGTGTCTTCTCAGGGAGATCCTTTTCCAGTACAGCAAGATACTGGCCAAAACGGGGTTTCTGGCTTTTAAAGCGGTCACTTTTGGCAATAAATTTATGCATAATGCCTTCTTCTGCCAAAGTAGACATGCACTCTCCGACCCGATGGAACTTATAGTAATCAACCTCTTCACCATTAGGTATTGCCAGTGTACGACCACCAACAATGGTGCCCTCTTTTTCGAACAGTGATAGCGGATCCTGACCAGAATAAACCCATTGAAAGCCTGTTTCACCGGAATGGGCAAACTCTGACTGTAACTGACGACCGGAGGCTGGATCCGCAGGTTTAAAACCAAATGCGTGAGCAGCTACCAGCAATTCGAATGCCGAAGTATTGGGCAGTTGAAATTTAATTTGCGTCTGACTTATATCTTTTTGAGGCGTAATCATATGCTTGCATCATACATAATTCCCCTGAAGAATATTTCAATGAAGCATTATATTTATCAACACTTTCCAAATCAGCTGTTACAGCCCTGACCAGTACTTCTTCAAAAAATACAGAGTCCTTGATAAAAACCTTGTATTCATCAAAAAAAACTCTACTAAAGTTACGCCCGTAATATATACCCTTGATCGAGTCCAGAATGGATTCTTTCGTCAACAAATGAACCGGAACTTCTGATAATTCACACAGGCCTTTTGATAATTGCGAAAGACAGTATTCTTTGTTTTTGCTCTTGACGTGTTCTGGAAGGTCTTCAAGCGCTATCATTCCTGAATGAATGAGCTCATCGTAAAAATCATCATTTTTATTTTTAAAGCTATCTGGAAGTTTATTGAGAGATTTTATTTTCTCCGTGATGCCCAGATGATCATAAATAAGAACAGCCAGTTCCGGTGGTGTACCAAAGGGAATACCTTTACGGGCTGAATATTCAATAAGGAAATCAAAATCTGTTTTCAATTCGTCTGGTAGTTTATCGAAGTCACAACAACCAATACCAAAACTACTCTTGGACAAGAGTATATCTTTAGTCAGTTTATTCTTTGGTATTTCATAAACTTTCAAAATACCATTCCTTAAAAATTCTTTCATCAAGGCGGGTGATTCTAAATAAGCTCGGGGTACGTAATCTCTAAAATTTTTTCGTGAAAAATAGTCGATAACGTTCTTAAATTCCTCTTCTGAGAGTTCATGGCTTCGACCATCAAAGACTTTTTGAATCAGCTCGACTTGTTTTTGGTTTAAGATAGCCGTGTTGCCACCCGGATTGGCTTTAAACTTTGTTAAAGATCTGGGTAATGATGCTTTAGGTTTTACCCTAAGAGCAATATCTCCGGCATCGGTAAAGAGCCGTTTGTGTTTGCGCTGAGAGGCTTCAGAGGTATTCGGATCTAAAGCAACGGCTCTGGAGGAAATTCCGATCTCTTTTTGATCTTTTTGTCCTGTTACAGAATCGGTTGTGAAATCATCGAGACTGACTCTGAATGGCTTACCGCTGAGAGCGCTAACGGCTCTGCCGGCAACAATGCGCTGCGTTGATGTAGCATCTTCTGTTTCTGTAACACTGGCTTTAGCAATGCTAGTAGAGGAACTTTGTACATTAGTACATGATTTTTGAAATGATGCTTCCATTATTTTTTTCCTGCCTTTAATTGTCCTTAATCTTGACGAGGATGAGCCGACGAAGATGAGCCCAACCAGAGAAGGTTTACTAGTAAGACCCGTTTAGTAGACCAAAGTTCAAAAAAAATCGCCGGATTAAAAAAAGCTTGTTGGCCAGACCTATGTTACATAGAGCAGTGCAAACAAGCTGTCATTGCTACTGATTCTGCGTATTTGATTAGCTGAAGCCTGCCAAAGATAAATAACCCTCTGTCTGATGGTCTATCCTGCTATGCAGCATCGAATTTGTTCTGGATTGGGTGCGCCGGACAACCGATTGGACGAAAAGTATGGGATTGGCAAAACGGACAGTCTATCAACAATAATTTTTATACTTGTTCACACAGACCAGACAATTTATTCCTGACTGGCAGGGTGAATGACGGATTTCAGGGTGGCATGAAAAAAACTTATTATTCACTGGGTGCTTACGGACTTCTTTTTTTCTGTCTTGCGATTCAAGTGGCAACAATACCCCAGGCAGTGGCCGAGAATAGTCTCTCTGAGCCCATGTCATTAAGTTCGCTGTTCCCCTTGCTGGCCACTGTTTACCGGAATATGCCCGAAGCAAAGAGCCCATTGCCTGACCTGAATCCGCCACCGCAGCCATCACATCATCCCGGAAACATTTCATGCTCTTTTGATACCACCGTTTCAGTCGTTGCGCCGCAATACCACCAGATAAAGCTACAAATCGCCCTGGCTGAAGGCCATATCTGGCAATCTTCAGGCAATAATGAACCTTTGGATCTGGAGCCCCGTCATCTGCCCAGTGCGGTAAGATACATTGACCCAACGGGACATTGTCACGAGCACTGGGTTATTCAGGGTGTTACCATACAAGACATTCCACCAGACATCGACCCGGAAGACCCTGAAAACAGCCTGCCACCATCACTGAGGAATAATTCTGATTTACCCACACCCTTTAATTTCACCCATCTTTTTGCAGGTAATGGACTGGATAGATCTGATAGCAATGACCTTGACGCAGTACAAAACCCGTTAACCCATCTCCTGCCTGCCCCCTACCCCCTGTCAATCCGTTATGCTGAATCCGGCCTGTCGGTTTTATTCCAGGATTCAATCTGGCTAAGGCTTAATCAGGAAGAATCGCTGGTTCTTGCGCCTTCGGAGTTTCCTGCCGTGGCCAAAGTCAGCGATATGTCCGATGAAAACTGGCCGCAACTCATTGCGGCTGAGTCTGTTCACAGGAATACCGATGGTGTCAGGTCTGTCTTGAGATGGACTAATAGGCTGATACAGAACGCACTGTCCGATGATCCGTTATTAAGATTTCTGGCATTCATTCACGGGACAGCCTTTCTGGTACAGGACAGTAATGGACAACTTTCATACATCATCCAGCGCAACGGCAAGCTGTTATCCATCAGCAGATTCGAAGCCCACTTAAGGTTAAGTCTTTATAGCCAGAGCTTTCTTGAGTCACTGTATCCGGAGATTTTCGGGCCATCGCTCCCCGCAGGTGGCGGCTGGCATGAATGTAACCGCTGGGTTCGCAAGAAGCCTTTTCATCCCTATGAGAGGTCTGAACGTGATGCCAGTAACGGTTCTGGTGCTCAAAGACCTGTAAATCCTGAAGGTGGGAATAATGAAGGAAATGACAGATCGACTCGATCTGAAGCTCATGCAATGCATTACTCAGAACAAACCCGGGAACCCGGAACAGCGTCTACCGAAAGGGATGGGAGGCAAGCACAGATAAACCGGCAGAAAGTTGACGCTATTTACGATTATCAACCTCCGGAAAACCGCGATGAAACGCCCATTCCTTTATACGCTACCGCTTTTCTTAATGGCAACCAGCAACATTTGTATTGTCCGGTTTGCACTGAGTTCATTACCGGAGAAGCGAAAGCCTGCACTTCGAGTGTTCCTCACAGTGTCTGCATTGACTGTTTTGACGAAATGACTAAAGCAAAAGTGAGAAACATCAAAGAATGCATTACTTGCAGTGAGAAAATGCATAATCATTCATTCAACTATGAAGACGCTGCCGCAGTTGTCATGTTCCAATGTCCGTTAGGCTGTGGGCACAGTTGCCCGCTGGCATTCATAAAGAACCATATCAAAGAGCAGCATACCCCCGGTTCATCCGAAGATCGATCAGTGACTATGAACCAAGAAGAGGAAGAGCAGGCGATGCCTCCGGGGAGCGTGTTATTTTATGGTGTGCCTGTAATGGCAGAAGATAAAGACAGGGTCGAGCAATTTCTTCATATCTGCCGGCAGATTAATGATCCCGAACACCTGCAACTGGCAGGCGCATTTACCCGGGTCTTCGAGGCACTTCAAAACAGGCCCGAACAGTCAGCCAGTGTTCATTCTGGACGGAATAACACAGACGTGACCAGTCATCACCCGTCGTATGCTTTTTTCAATTCCAGAGAGAAAAATCTTGATTCGGCATACTTGCAGTGTGTCAGAAGTACTGATGAACAAAGCGCCAAATGCCGTTTTTGTAACGTACGCATAGGGTTGAATCAAAATGTGATGGATATACGGGAACATTTAAGCAAATGCTCTAAAATCGGTTTCTGCCCTAACAGAGATGATGGCTGTTCTTTTCAACATCAGTCTGCCCTGATGCCGACACACTTGTTAAAATGCCGTTATAACAAAGTTAAGTGCCAAATATGCCACCAACAGGTAGCTTTGACGAAAATGAGCAGGCACAGGAAAAACTGCCTTGCCAGTATACGACTGAATCAGGATGATGCCTTATTTTATGACAGAACTGAGCAGAAGCCTGTTAGGCTCTGGGGTCAAGATAAAGAGGAGGCGATTCCAGTGTTTAAGAAGCCAGGAGAAGCTACCTACTATTGCAAAATTTCAAAGCTTTTTTATGAATCAATAACCAAAAAAGGAAATAAACCGGGAAAACACTCTATAAAGTTTATCGGCGATAATCCTGATGATTCCGATGGTTTTTCTGTAGAGTTCAGATTTGATACCTTTGAAGGTAGTCTGTCTCTCCTTATATTTCCGGAAGCAGAACATCGCCGTATGGCACTACCCGTCATTTTTAACGGAAAAGGTGAAAAGCTGGAAGACATACCCTTTGTGATGCGAGGAGATTCCTCATGTGACCTCTGTGGTTACGAGGTTAATGTTAATACGATGACTCATCCCGATCCGTATCCAATATGCTTGACAGACTTACTTTTTAATACCCTGTATAGTCAGGACAAAGGTCGTCACATCAATGGTTTTCCTGAATGTGTTTACGTTCAGATTAAACTTACCCCGGTTGGCCAGTAGCGCATTATTTCCCTGAACATTACGGGCAAAGAGGACACGCTCTAAATAGTCTTTGATTTTTTCATTACCTGTTATCATCCCCGGTGCATTGATCTGAGTATGCAAAAATATTGTCGGCCAGCAGCTTAAGTCCCCTGACCAGAGCGACCAGAGGTAAAACGGCATTATCGGCCCCGAGATTAAGCTGATCATCGCCTTGATCGAAGTCTCTGGGAAATTTTTTCTCCTCGTCCGCTGGGTGCAAAGTTTCAGGGTAGAGTGTTTTATCCAAATGCCCCGTTTGCTTTAAGTGCTCTGAGTAGAACTCACAATCAGGATCAAATGCAAGATTGTCTCTGACCTCATAAGGATCACTTATTGACATCCTCCCCCGCTGATTCAAAGAAATCAGCAGGGGATTCCTTTACAGGTGCTACTCTCTCACGATTTCACACAGGTTTCTGCTTCATGGGTATGGCACAAAGGACTTACATTACCTCCACAGACTTTACTTTCCCTCTGCCCGAGGGTAGGTCTACAAAATGCTTTTCGACAATGACAGACATAACAAAAGAGAAGAATCATTAAATGAAGTCATCAATCAGTTGTGCAGGCTCTTTGTCCAGACGATCCGGATCAAGACTCCAGCGACAGTTTTTAGAAAACTGGCTGCTGAGATAATCCGCCTGCTCCGGCAAAATCCGGTGGCTATTCACTAAAGCCAGATATTCAGCGGCATTCGGTCGATAGGGTAGCGCCACCAGTGTCATATCCAGTTCATCCAGCAAACGATCACTTTTGAATTGATTGCATCGCTTGCAGGCAGCCACCACATTCATCCAGTCGTCTTGTCCGCCCCTTGAGGTAGGCAGAATATGGTCACGGGTCAAAAACCGGCGTGCCAGGAACTTGCCACAATACATGCACTGGTGATTATCACGTTCAAAAAGAGAAGTGTTAGTTAAGGCTGGATTTGTGCGGGCAGGGAAGAGTCGTTTACCACCACAAGCAATGATGCTGGGTAATTCAATGACCGTCTGGGCGCCAAGCCATCGGTTATAGCCACCTCTTACCCGATAAATGATGTCACCAAGGCTCCAGCGGATCAGGTCTCTCGAGTAGAGACAGACTGTCTCCTGCCAGGTCAGCCACTCCACCGGTTGTCCGGCAGCATTCAGTCGCAGAATATACATAATTCAGCTCCCGTTTTTTCATCCATGACCCTCTTTTATTAACTTATCGAAATGAAATGCACTTGCCAATGCCCTATTCCCGACAACTGTTTGTTAACAATTGAACTTTTGTTCAAAAAACACAGGCAGGAACTGCATTTATTTTAAATCAGAATTGACTCCTATACTGACTTTCTGAAACCACAACCCAACCAGAGTTGGAAACGCAGACACGCCGTAACGGATTCTGATAGTCTTTTTTCAAGGGACGGAGCTTGTCTCCCCTGCAACAGAACGACAGCGAAGTAATAATACTGGCAGTAACCATCCTGGATGTAAAACCGGGCCAGGAGGTCGGGTTTGAACGAGCCTTTGCTCAGGCACAGGACACCATTGCCAGCATAAAGGGTTACTTCTACCATCAGCTACAAAAACGTCTGGAGAAGGATAGCCGTTATCTACTTTTGGTAAACTGGGAAACACTGGAAGATCACACTGAAGGCTTCAGAGGGTCAGAAGAGTATCAGGATCGGAAACGGTTACTGCATCACTTTTATGATCCCTTTCCAGAGGTGGATCACTACACCCAAACTTTAATAAGTAGTTTCCCCCCTGAATAAGCTATGAAGCAAACTTCATAATATACGGTCACCCAGCAAGAAGAATCAGGCCAATGTCATCAAAAAGAGAACCTGTGTTTTATCTGGATCTATTACGTGTTGTGGCCGCAGTAGCTGTGATCATTATCCACGTATTGGGACCCTATCGTGACCTTTACGGGCAAATTCCGATGTCGGACTGGCTCACAGCGGTCACTTTTAACAGTTTTTCCCGCTGGTGTGTTCCTATTTTTATCATGATCACCGGCATGTTGTTTTTATCAGACAAACGCCCTTTTGACCTGGATTACTTCCTCAGACGACGGGTGATGAAAGTTCTGGTGCCCTTCCTTTTCTGGGCCGTGTTTTATTCCTTTCTGGCAGGACTCTCACCCACTTTTGATTACCAGTGGACCAGGGCCATTGATACCCTGAAAGAACTTCCCTATAAAAGCACCTGGTACCACCTTGGCTTCTATTACTATTTTATTCCTCTTTATCTTGTTATTCCTTTTCTAAGGCCTGCCGTTCACATCATGCCCGATGATCTGCTTAAATTTATGGCCGGGGTCTGGTTATGGCTGACATTGAGTTATTTGATCAGGATCGAGACTTTCTGGCATATCAATACTCTCCTGTACGGGGGTTATTTAATCTGGGGTTATTGCCTTGCAAAGTATGATACCCGCAAACATCAACCATTGATTATTCTTGGCGGTATTCTTGGACTGGTGCTTACTTTAGGTGGTGTGCTCTGGCTCAGCACCGCAAAGGGAATGTACAGCTTTGGTCGATTTAACTCCTATAAAACCATTAATACCGTTCTTGTGGCGACCATGGTCTTCTGTCTTGCCAAGCACTATGGCGACAGGATTCAGGGTAGAAGCAAAAACATTATTTCCATGTTCAGCCGTTACAGTCTGGGCATCTATCTGGTACATCCTCTTCTGCTCTGGCCCGTCAGAGCCTACGACCTCTACCCAGCCAGCGCCATTATCATGATTCCTTTCTGGACTGTTGTGACCTTACTGGCCAGTACCGCTTTCGTCTGGCTACTCAGTCGAAGTCGTTTAACCCACTGGATGGTTCCCTGATCTAAAGAATGTCGCAAAAGTAGCGGGCAAGAGACCAGATTCTATTCGATAACGGGGAGGTAAAACTCCCCGCTGAAAAGCTATCTGGCTATCTGGCTTTCAAGCACCTTATAATGCCCTTCTAACTGTCCAAACTGATCAGGTAGCATTATGTCTAAAAGCATGATTTGTGACATTGACGGCGTAATTCTGCATGACAACACCCTGATTCCTGGCGCTGATGATTTCATTCATAGCATGCAGGAGCGGGACATCTCTCTGATCATGCTGACCAACTACCCCTCCCAGACCGAAAAAGATCTGCAAAACCGCTTTGCTTCTGCTGGTATCACTATCCCGGAAAGTTGCTTTTTCACTTCCGCCATGGCCACCGCAGAATTCCTTAAACGACAGGAAGGTCAGAAAGCTTATGTTATTGGCGAAGGTGCCCTGATTCACGAACTGTATAAGGCAGGCTTTACCATTACCGATATCAATCCGGACTTTGTCGTCGTGGGTGAAACCAGGAACTATAACTGGAACATGATCCACACCGGTGCCCGATTTGTCTCTGAAGGGGCACGCTTTATTGCCACAAACCCTGATACCCACGGTCCCAATATGTCTCCGGCCTGCGGCGCACTCTGTGCTCCTATTGAGCGGATTACGGGCAAAAAGCCATTCTACGTAGGTAAACCCAGTGCCTGGATTATCCGTGCCGCCCTGAACAGGATGGGGTCACACTCAGACAACACTGTTATTGTGGGTGACAACCTGCGCACTGATATTCTTGCAGGCTTTCAGGCGGGCCTTGAAACCATTCTGGTTTTATCCGGTGTGTCCCGCCTTGCCGATATCGATCAGGTTCCTTACAAGCCCAACCATATTTTCGATTGTGTAGCGGATATTGATATTATCTGAGCCGGTTTAATCTCAGACAGAATTTGAGTGATCTGAATGCCTGCCTCACAGATAACGATCAGTCTTTCTCTTTTTAGTCCTTTTGACGTTGTATCTAACGCCAGAGCCGGCTACCGACATAGCTCTGGCAATGGACTTCTCCAAGGCAGTTCTGAGTTCTGGAAACGACTCCCACCGGTCAAAGCCGTTAATATAATCTCTGGCAATGCCCGCCATCTCTTCCAATCGTTTTGAAGGATTTTTAACACCAATACCTTTGCCAAATCTCACCAGTTTGTCTTGATCTGAAATATTCATATTTAAATAACTCATCAAGATCATCCCATGTGGGTCTTTCAGCATCTTTAACCGTCAGCTCCAGGCCCAGCAACCCAAGATAATTGTTCAGAGCCCACAAAGCTCCCCGATATCGATCGTTTTCTATGGCTGAGATAACACTTCGGGTGGTTTTAGCCTGTTTAGCAGCCTCGGTCTGATTCCAATCCCTGGCTTTTCGGCGATCTCGACATTGCTGTCCAATAGTATTCATTTTCATCAATTATGAATGCATATACATTCACTATGACATAGGTTCACATTATGAACTTATATACATTCATTTTTAGTTTGAAAAATCCTGTTTAACTTCTGAGGAAGCATCTTTCCAAACGGGAAACTCAGAGCCTTGATTTCGGCTCTCTCTGCAGAGCATCCTGATCCATCCCGCCTGCCAGAAACTCAATGAGGAACCGGGTCTGCTGAACAATATGTTCCGGTGTCCAGGTCTCAGGGTCCAGACGGCACTGCTGATCCCAGCGAGCTACCGTGTGAACGACCATGGAACCCAGGAAAGTGAGCCGGGCATGGCGCTCTTTGACACTCAAGTGTGGCAAGGTGGTAGC
Source organism: Endozoicomonas sp. ALC020 (assembly GCF_049275935.1). NCBI lineage: Bacteria > Pseudomonadati > Pseudomonadota > Gammaproteobacteria > Oceanospirillales > Endozoicomonadaceae > Endozoicomonas > Endozoicomonas sp. ALC020. Next base: position 4,046,979 of record NZ_CP184830.1, on the reverse strand, counting down.
AAATGCTTCAGTCATACGAACCAGAGAGCTGCTTCTGGGGGTATCCATGGCAACGATCTGTTGATTGCCACGCTGGAACAGCTGACTGACCAGACTGGTATAGGAGCTATCTTCTCTTGAGCCTGTAAGGTTTTCCATGTAGGGAAGCAATAGAACCTTAACTAAATCTCTGGTTGTTGGAGGTTCCTTGCGGTTAAGGAGTTCATCCAGCATCTCGTGACGTTTTTGGTTGAGAGGGATCATCCGGAAATCCAGAATTGCATTAATCAATCCGGCCCGGTCACCAAAATGGTACTGAACAGCAGAGTTATTCTTCTGTCCTGCAGCTCTGGCTATTTCACGATCCGAAACAGCATCGAGCCCTCTTTCGGCTATCAGCTTTTCCGCTGCTCTTATCAGTGCTTCCTTAGCGTCTGTCAGACGTATAATTGCATTCATAGTGTTGCCACAAAGGTTAAGCTATCTAGCTTAATTACTCACTTTAATATCATTCAAAAAGAACGAGCCAACTCAGTTATAAAGGCTGCCCGCTGTCGTAGACCGCCTACGTTGTCTGGCAGAGAAATGCCGATCATAAAACCCTTTTGCCGTTCTCAATGATGAGACACTGGCAGCACTTCCTGTTCAATGCCGTTTAATAGCAGTATTTAAAGCTTCTTAAATTGAACGCAAGCTTAACACCTGTAGTCTTTGAGGGCGAACCCCAGTGAGAGCTGAAGTCTTAATTCCGCTGCACCGGTTAAAAAATGGCTTCCATTCTCCCTGTCCCGAAGAGGGTGTTCCTTGTCAGCCTGTGTTCTCCTGAATGCTATGGGCAGGGTGAAGGACAGCCAAGCCAGCTCCCTGGTTTGGAAGAGATTATTGTAGATTAGAGGGACTTATTCGCAATTTAGTTAGCTTCACTTACCTTAATGTTATGAACTTTCATTCTAAAACCGTTTCCAACCTTCATTAATCAATTTTGAAAAGCCTCTCAAGGAGAGAATACAAACTGACTGCGGAGTAACCAGACATGTTTTCCCCTGTAGAAAGAAATCCCAGCATTAACGATTCACTCTCACATACACTTAAGCAATCCCGATCAGAGGAAGCGCCAAGGGGTATAAGTGCAGGTAGGAACGTCACTGTGTGTGACAAAAATGAATCTTTATTCCTCAGTTTGCCCCGCATACCAACATTGATGATTATTGGCCATTTAAATTTTCGAGAGGTCACCGGTTTAGCAATGGTATGCAAACATTTTCACACATTTATTAAAACAAATAAGACTGTGGAAAGAGCCTGGTATCGCCGGTTTCCTTCACCACACCAATATCAACTCAATACCATTGCTACGACAAAAAAAGATGAGGAAAAACTCCGTCATTGGCTGCAGCCGTTCGCATATGAGGACACCATCAAGTCACTTATAGAACAACGAAATATGACTCATTTTCCTGCCGACCTTCTTTTCACCAACAGTAAACTGATGTCTCAATGTGAAAAATTTGAATTAGTGGAAAAAAACAAATTTAGCCATAGTAATACAATCTGCAAGGCTACCTTCAGCGCCGATGGCTACCATCTGGTGAGCACCGGTATGGATAAAAAGGCGATAATCTATGGCCAGAAGATCAATGGGTCATGGGTACAAGAAGCCAAAATCCCCCATGACTGCTGGCTCAGATTCGCCATCTTCAGTCACGATAGTCGTCATGTGGTGAGCGCCGGTATTCATGATGGCAAAGCGAAAATCTGTGGTCAGGGTGACGATGGATCATGGCAAGAAATAGTCACTATTCGCCATAAAGGTGTTGTCCTCTCTGCCACCTTCAGCGCCGATGATCACCTTGTAATGACCGCCAGTTCGGATGGAGTGGTGAAAATCAATGGACAGGAGACCTATGGATCCTGGGAACAAAAAGCCACTATTAACCATAATGGTTCGATCGTGTCAGCCAGTTTAAGCTTCGATGGCGGACATCTGTTAGTTATCGATTCAGATAACACCATAACAATCTATGGTCAGGAAGAGGATGGATCATGGAAAGTAAAAACCGCCATTCACCATGAGGATAATGTCCGCTCTGCCACCTTCAGCACGGATGGCCACCATCTGGCAACCGCCAGCGTGGATGGTACGGCAAAAATCTATGACCTGCTGGACGATGGATCATGGAAAGCAATAACCACGATTTCTCATCGTGATAAGGTCTACTCAGCCAACTTCAGTAGCGATAGCAACCGTGTGGTGACTGCCAGCGCTGATCGCAAGGCGAAAATCTATGTCCGGAAGGCGCCCGGATCATGGGAAGAAGAAGCCACCATTGAACAACAGGGGGCAGTCACATCAGCTGACTTCAGCGCCGATGGCCGTCATCTAGTGACCGCCAGTGATGATCACACGGCGACAATCTATGGCCAGAAGGCGCCCGGATCATGGGTAAAAAAAACCACCATTACCCACAAGGGCTGGGTCCGATCAGCCACCTTTAGTGCCGATGGTTGCCATGTATTGACGATCGCCAACAAAGACAAAGAGGCTCAAATTTATGGTCTCGGAGGCGATGGGTCCTGGGTCAAAAAAGCCACTATTCGGCGCAAGTCGAGGATCGTGTTAGCCACCATCAGCAGCGATGGCCGACATGTGTTGACCATCAATGCATCTCATCAGCTGAGAATCACTGAACTGCAAAGGAAAGACCAATTACATGTGCCTTAAGGACATTGCAAGCAAAATGGGTGGACATAAGAACGTCTGCTGGAATGGGCAAAAAATCCGGGTCCCACCTTAATCCCTGTATTCAACTTTCAACAATAAGCATTTACGTTGACTCCAAGAAGTGGAACACTAAGATTATATTCTGAAGTTATTTATCCGATAACTGACGTTTAGATGGATGTACAGAAAGATCTTCGGGACTGTAGCCACAAATTGAAATGCTTTAGCCAATCAATGCCTATAGTCTAAGAACAATTTAAACAAAGATGCTTTCAATGAGTTACCTGACATTCAACTTCAATCTGGGTGAAACCAATGATCTGCTGAGAGAGCAGGTCAGGCAGTTTTGCGATCATGAAATTGCTCCGCTTGCACAGGAAATCGACAGGAGCAACCAGTTCCCCATGAACCTCTGGCAGAAGTTCGGAGAGATGGGTTTGCTCGGTATAACAGCAGAAGAAGAGTTTGGCGGTTCTGGCATGGGTTATCTCGCGCATGTCATCGCTATGGAAGAGATCAGCCGCGCTTCCGCCTCCGTTGCACTCAGTTATGGCGCACACTCCAATCTGTGCGTAAACCAGATCAGTTGCAACGGCAACTTAGAACAGAAGCGGAAATACCTTCCCAAGTTGATTAGTGGTGAGCACATCGGCGCGCTGGCCATGAGCGAGCCCAACGCAGGGTCTGATGTTATCAGTATGAAACTGAAAGCCGAAAAAAAAGGCGACAGATATATTCTGAATGGCAATAAAATGTGGATCACCAATGGCCCTGATGCCCACACCTACATCATTTATGCCAAAACCGAACCCGGAAAAGGCTCCCGGGGAATCACCGCATTCATCGTTGAACGAGACTCCAGGGGTTTCTCTCGCGCTCAAAAACTGGACAAACTGGGCATGAGAGGCTCGAACACCTGTGAGCTGGTGTTTGAAGATTGCGAAGTGCCTGCAGAAAATGTACTGGGCAACGTCAATGAAGGGGTAGCTGTACTCATGAGTGGTCTGGACTATGAAAGGGTCGTTCTGTCCGGTGGCCCGACCGGCATTATGCAAGCCTGTATGGATATCGTGATCCCCTACATCCACGATCGTAAACAGTTTGGCAAATCCATTGGTGAATTTCAGTTGATTCAGAGCAAAGTGGCTGACATGTACAGCCAGATGAATGCCAGTAAAGCTTACCTTTATGCGGTTGCAGCAGCCTGCGATCGTGGTGAAAGTACCCGAAAAGACGCAGCCGGTGTCATTCTTTATTGTGCTGAGCGAGCTACTCAGATGGCACTGGACGCCATTCAGATTCTGGGAGGCAATGGCTACATCAATGAATACCCGACAGGTCGCCTGCTCAGAGACGCCAAACTTTATGAGATAGGTGCTGGTACATCAGAAATCCGTCGTATGCTGATTGGCAGGGAGCTGTTCCAGGAGTCATGCTAACAGCGACACGCAGTATTGCCCCTTCAGGGAACCATGCTGCCATAACAAGAATAATAAGCTCTCAAACAGCCATGGCCTTGGCATGCTGGATGTGATCTGACCTCTATCGCAACGCTGCAAGACTATGTGCAAACGAAACGGCTTCATCAGAGGCGATCAATATGCCCGTATTATCTTCAAAAGTGGCACCCGACAGTCCCGAATTCCACAAGAACCGGCGACATATGCAGGCCCTGGTAGACCAGATCAATACACGCTTTGAGACCATTGCCCGGGGCGGCAGTCAAAGATCCAGAGAAAACCATATTGCCCGAGGTAAACTATTAGCCAGGGATCGTATTGCCCAGTTGCTTGATCCCAATTCTCCCTTTCTTGAAATAGGCCGTTTTGCTGCCACAGACATCTATGATAATGACGCTCCCTGCGCCGGTGTTGTTGCAGGTATAGGTTTTGTTGCTGGCATCGAATGTATGATCCTGGCCAACGATGCTACTGTGAAAGGCGGCAGCTACTTCCCGCTTACAGTAAAAAAGCACCTGCGCGCCCAAACCATAGCTGAACAAAATCATCTTCCCTGCATTTACCTGGTGGATTCCGGAGGGGCCAACCTTCCCTATCAGGATGAAGTATTTCCAGACAGAGAACACTTCGGTCGCATCTTCTTTAACCAGGCCAATATGTCTGCCAAAGGAATCCCCCAGATTGCAGCGGTTATGGGCTCCTGTACGGCGGGAGGAGCCTATGTGCCGGCTATGGCAGACGAAACCATTATCGTCAGAAATCAGGGCACCATTTTTCTGGCAGGACCACCGCTGGTCAAAGCCGCTACCGGTGAAGAGGTCACGGCAGAAGAACTGGGTGGAGCCAGAGTTCATTGTGAACAATCCGGGGTGGCTGACCACATGGCCGAAAATGATGCCCATGCGCTTGAACTTGTGAGACACGCCATTGGCAGATTGAACAAAAAGAAAAAACACTCCGTTGCATTAGAAAAGCCTGTTCCTCCAGTCTATGATCCTGGCGAGCTCTATGGCCTTATCCCTTCTGATCTGAAACAGAATTATGACGTTCGAGAAGTCATTGCCCGAATCGTCGATGGCTCCGAATTTGATGAATTCAAGGCCCGCTATGGCAACACTCTGGTCTGCGGCTTTGCCAGAATTCATGGTCACCCGGTCGGTATTTTGGCTAACAACGGTGTTCTTTTCTCGGAATCAGCCCAAAAAGGGGCTCACTTTATTGAATTATGCTGTCAAAGACGTATACCTTTGATTTTCCTGCAAAACATCACAGGCTTTATGGTGGGTTCAAAATATGAAGCTGGAGGCATAGCGAAAGACGGCGCCAAAATGGTGAATGCAGTAGCCTGTGCAACCGTGCCAAAGCTCACCGTCATCATTGGCGGCAGTTTTGGTGCTGGCAACTACGGTATGTGTGGCCGGGCTTATGATCCAAGATTTCTATGGACCTGGCCCAATGCAAGAATTTCGGTCATGGGCGGTGAACAGGCCGCCGAAGTTCTGGCCCAGGTTAAAAAAGACAGCCTGGCCCGAAAAGGAAAAACTCTTTCTGCTGACGAAGAGGCCGCCATAAAAACACCGGTCATCGAAACCTATGACCAAAAGGGCAACCCGATTTATGCCAGTGCCCGGCTCTGGGACGACGGCATTATTGACCCCGTCAATACCCGTGACATTCTGGGACAGAGCCTTTCTGCAACCCTCAATGCGCCCATTGAAGAGACTCGCTTCGGCGTGTTCAGAATGTGAGCCAGGGAAGTAATACCATGAGCAACTCTCTCATTATCGAAACCAGCGGCAATGGTGTTGCCACCATTACCATGAATCGTCCGGAAGTGGGTAATGCCTTTAATGCCGAACTGATCAGCGAACTGATTGATGCCCTGAAACAGCTGTCTGGCGAAGAGACTCGACTCCTGCAACTGAGGGGCTCCGGCAAACATTTTTCTGCCGGAGGTGACCTTAACTGGATGAAGAACGCCATTCATCTCAGTGAGCAGGAAAACTACGACGACGCACGCACACTATCAGAACTGCTCTACACCCTGAATCACTTTCCTGCACCAACTATGGCGGTGGTTCAGGGTGCTGCATTCGGTGGTGCCATAGGACTGATTTGTGCCTGTGATATCGCAGTTGGCGCTGACAACACCCGATTCAGCCTGAGTGAGGTCAGGATTGGCCTGATTCCAGCCGTCATCAGCGCATACGTTGTCCAGGCCATTGGCACCCGTCAAGCTCGTCGTTACTTCCTCAGTGCGGAAGTCTTTTCCGGAGAAAAAGCACTTGAGTTGGAATTGCTGCATGAACTGGCGCCTGAATCAGAACTTGATGCCAAAGCCGATGAACTGACCCAACAGCTTCTGGGGAATGCTCCGGCAGCGACCCGACTGGCAAAAAGCATGCTGCACAGTGTTCATAACAGGCCCATTGATGATGAATTTGTTGAACTGGCTTGCCGGGAGATAGCCCGGATCAGAGTTTCTCCGGAAGGTCAGGAAGGTCTGGCATCATTCCTTGAAAAACGCAAACCTTCATGGAGACAGCCATGAGCAAGAACACAGCCATGAACTCGGACAACAGTCTCCAGAATGTAAAGCATTTCCATAAAATCCTCATTGCCAACCGGGGTGAAATCGCCTGCAGGGTAATAAGAACCGCCAGAAAACTGGGAGTCAGAACAGTCGCAGTCTACTCTGATGCGGATTACCAGGCCCTTCACAAAACCCTGGCCGATGAGGCTTATTATATTGGCCCTTCACCTGCACAGAAAAGCTACCTGTGCAGCGACAAACTGATTGAAGTAGCAAAACAATCCGGTGCCCAGGCAGTACATCCCGGCTATGGGTTTCTGTCTGAGAATGCCGACTTTGCCCTCGCCTGTCATGACGCCGGTATTCACTTCATTGGACCCGGGCACGAAGCCATCAGAGCAATGGGTTCAAAAAGTGAAGCCAAAACCCTGATGGAAAAAGCCGGTGTTCCTATTTGTCCCGGTTACCACGGTTACGATCAGTCTGATGAAACCCTGAACCTGGAGGCGGAGCGCATCGGTTACCCCCTGATGGTCAAAGCCGCCCTGGGTGGCGGCGGCAAGGGCATGAGAATTATTGAGCATCACGACCAGTTACAGGAAGGCCTTCAGGCGGCCCGAAGAGAGGCCCTGAAAAGTTTTGCCGATGACCACTTACTTCTGGAGTCGTATATCACCCAACCTCGCCATGTAGAAGTTCAGATCTTTTTCGATCATAACAATGAAGGTGTTTATCTCTTCGATCGTGACTGCTCCTTGCAGCGACGTCATCAGAAAGTCATCGAAGAAGCCCCCGCACCTGATCTTTCCGATGCCATGCGAAAAAGTATGGGAGAGGCAGCAGTCTCAGCGGGTAAGGCGATACAGTATCGCGGAGCCGGTACGGTTGAGTTCCTGGTCGACGGTGAACGTTTCTACTTTATGGAAATGAATACACGACTTCAGGTCGAGCATCCGGTCACTGAGGCAATTACCGGACAGGATCTGGTTGAATGGCAACTGGCTATTGCCGCAGGTGCATCCTTACCTCTGACTCAGGATCAGCTGCAATGTCATGGTCATGCCTTTGAAGCTCGCATTTATGCCGAAAGCCCCGATCATGATTTTTTACCCTCTTCAGGGAAAATCATGAACTTGCAATGGCCTCAGGCAGTAGATCACGTCCGCATCGATACAGGTATACGACAGGGAGAATATATTTCCAGTCACTATGATCCGATGCTGGCAAAACTGGTAGTCTGGGCTGAAAATCGTGAATCTGCTATTGATAAAATGTCCCGGGCTTTGTCTGACTATCAACAGGCTGGCTTAAGTGATAACCGTGATTTTCTGCTGCATCTGATCAATGAGCCCGCTTTCAGAGAAGCTGGATTATCCACACATTTTATTGATCAACATCCACCTCAGATAGAGCTGGATCATGATCAACTAAGAATGTCGTTGATTGCAGGAGCCCTTTATCAATTCCATCAATCTCAATACGAGGGGTCGTTACCGGCTGCTTCAGCACCGTCTCTAATGACTCTCTTTCTGAACCAACAACCCTATCTGATTTCACTGGAAAAAGTGTCTGAAGGATTCAGGGTGAGTCTGCCTGATGGCTATTGTCAGGCTGATATCCACTGGTATGAGGCAGAGTCTGGTTGTTTGTCGGGACAACTGTTGATTGGCGATCACACAGAGTTCTCTTCGACACAATTAACATCACAATGTCGTGTGCTTCCCCTACCGGAAGCCAGACTGAAAATATTCTTCCCGCACTTCAGTGTCGAGCTGTGTCTTTCAGGACAATGCCTGACCGCTCACGATGATTCTGAAGCCATGTCAGCACCAATGAACGGAACCGTCAGCTCTGTCATGGTCTCAGAGGGACAGCAGGTCAATGCCGGAGCCCCTTTAATGGTTATGGAAGCCATGAAAATGGAACATACCATTCATGCTCCCTGCGGCGGAATGATTGAGTCGATCTTTTACAAGGAAGGCGACCGAGTGGACGCTGGTTCTTCACTCATGAGTTTTCAGGAAGCCTTGAGCAAGGGTACAAAGGAAAACGAAAATGCTGCCTGAATCTGTCCGCATTGTTGAAGTTGGACCCCGTGACGGGCTGCAGAATCTGCCAACGCCAGCGTCTTCAGAAACCCGGGTAGAACTGGTCAACTTACTGTCTCAGTCTGGTCTTGAGCACATTGAAACCGGCAGTTTCGTTTCCTCCAACTATGTTCCCCAGATGGCGGGCTCGGATCAGGTATTCCAGACCATTAAGCGACAAAGTAACGTTGTTTACACGGCTTTGACCCCCAACCTCAGGGGGATGGAAGATGCCCTGAAGGCAGGAGCGGACGAGGCCGCAGTGTTTGCCTCAGCTTCCGAAGGTTTCAGTCAGAAAAATATTAACTGCTCCATTGCCGAGAGCCTTAAACGTTTTGAACCGGTTATGGAGTTGGCCAGAGAGAATAATATGCTTGTCAGAGGCTATGTTTCTTGCATTATCAGTTGTCCTTATGATGGCGCAACCTCACCCCGGCAAGTGGCTGAAGTGACCAAAGCGCTCTATCAAATGGGATGTTACGAAGTATCCCTTGGAGATACCCTGGGTACAGGAACACCTCTTCGGGTTAAAAGAGTTCTGGAAGCCTGTTGTCGTGAAGTGTCTATCAAACACCTTGCTGCTCACTATCACAATACTTATGGACAGGCATTAGCCAATATTTACGCATCCCTTGAGGAAGGTCTGGCGGTTGTGGATTCGGCGGTTGCAGGTCTGGGCGGCTGCCCCTATGCACCGGGGGCCTCTGGCAATGTTGCGACCGAAGATGTGCTCTATCTAATGGAAGGTCTGAACATCAAAACCGGCGTGCGGATGGACAAGCTTTTGGAGGCCGCTGCCTTCATCTGTCATCAACTGGGTATTCGTTCTCACTCGAACACTGGACTGGCTTTAAAAAAAATAAAACAGGATCGCATATGACGCAGCTCTGGACACCTGACGAGAACCGGATTCAAACATCAAATCTTCATACATTCATTCAGTCTGTCAATGACAGTACCGTTCAGCAGCTGACTGACTACCACTCCCTCTATGACTGGAGTGTCAGTGATCGCTATGCTTTCTGGGAAAACCTGGCAAAATTTGTCGATATTCACTTTCACTCCCCACCCTCTGCCATCTGCAACCATGATCAAATGCCGGGAGCAGAGTGGTTCCCGGACTCGACTCTCAACTATGCAGAACACATGCTGCGACATGGCAAAGATGCTGAGAAGGCTACAAAAGATGCGCTGGTTTTCAGACGCGAAGACAGCCACCGTACCACCTTGAGTTGTGGCGAACTGACTAAAGCGGTCGCGGCAGCTCAGGCAGGACTGAAAGCGGCAGGGGTCAGCAAAGGAGACAGAGTTGCAGCTTTTATGCCCAACTGCCCTGAAACCCTGATCATGATGCTGGCTACTACCGCCCTGGGAGCTATCTGGTCGTCCTGTTCGCCAGACTTCGGTATTCAGGGCGTTCTGGACCGTTTTGGGCAAATCACACCAAAAGTACTGCTCAGTATTGATGGCTATTTTTATAATGGTAAGCCGATTCAGTGTCTGGAAAAGGTTCAATCCCTTCAGGCACAGATCCCTTCTATCGAACAAACCGTCATTGTGCCATTCCTGAGCGGTGATGCCGATATCAGTTCCCGAACCTCATCGGTCTTATACGACGATTTTATTATTCAAGACATTGATACACCTGAGTTTGTAGCGGTGGACTTTAATCATCCTCTGTTCATTATGTACTCTTCAGGCACGACCGGAGCACCAAAGTGCATCGTGCATGGACATGGCGGAACCCTTCTGCAACACCTGAAGGAATTGTCTTTACACACGAATTTAAAACCCGAAGACATTATCTTCTACTTCTCTACTTGCGGCTGGATGATGTGGAACTGGCTGGTTTCCTCTCTTGCTTTGGGTGCCACTGTCGTTCTTTATGATGGTTCCCCTTTCTATCCCGAACCGCGAAGTCTTATAGATATGGCGGAAGAAGAAGGCATCACTGTTTTTGGCACCAGTGCAAAATACATTGCGGCATTGGAAAAAGCCGGGGTTAAGCCTGCTGAATCTCACTCTTTACCAAGGCTGAAGACTATTCTGTCTACGGGCTCTCCTCTGCTTCACGAGAGCTTTGATTACGTATACCGGCACATCAAAAAAGATCTGTGCCTGTCTTCTATTTCTGGTGGCACCGATATCATCTCCTGCTTTGCTCTGGGCTGCCCTGCCTTACCAGTTAATAAAGGGGAGATTCAGTGCCGCGGACTGGGAATGGACGTTCAGTTTGTCAGCCCTGAAGGCAAGCCTCTGTTGGAAGAGAAGGGTGAACTGACCTGTCAGAGCAGTTTTCCATCCATGCCCAATGGATTCTGGAATGATCCCGAAAATAAAAACTATCACAAAGCCTATTTCAGCCAGTTCCCGGGTGTCTGGGCCCATGGAGACTTTGGTGAGCTGACAGAAAATAAGGGGGTGATCATTCACGGTCGGGCAGATGCTGTCCTGAATCCGGGTGGCGTAAGAATCGGGACTGCGGAAATTTACCGACAGGTTGAAAGGGTAGAGCAGGTGCTTGAGAGCATTGCCATTGGTCAGGAGTGGAAAGGCGATATCAGGGTTGTTCTGTTTGTTAAGTTACGAGATGGTGCCACACTGGATGACGAACTTATCCACGAAATTAAAAAGGCCATTCGAGACAATACAACGCCCCGTCATGTGCCTGCGGTTGTACTACAGACACCGGATATTCCCAGGACCATCAATGGCAAGATTGTTGAGCTGGCCGTTAGGGATGTTGTCCATGACAAACCAGTTGCCAATGTCGAAGCCCTGGCGAACCCGGAAGCTTTAGAGTATTTCCGAAAGCGACCAGAACTTCAGGATTAAGGGGTTGTCGCCCTTGAGGCAGCAGTTTGTCAATGCGCTTTGGAAACCTCCCGATCGACAGGAGCGCCCACCACAAACTGATACAGATTTTCGTAGGATTCTCAAGTATGGGTTCCAAAAAGAGGATCTGGAGTCTCTTTCAAAGCCTCACTTACCTGCTTAAGGTCTTCCTCCGTCAGAATCGCTTTTATCGCCGGGATTAAAACCCTGTTTTCTTTCTTTATGTGAGCCCTTTGCAACTCAACGTATTTTTGATATTCCGCCAACAGCTGATTGACCGGGATAACCTGATCCATAGCCAGAGCATTGAAGCGCTCTATCAAACTGGTGGTTAACTGACGTATTTCTTTATGTTCAGCCTCTACTTCTGCCATAAGATTGCGCTGGCTGGCATCAGTCAGTCTCGGACGGAGACGGGATAGCAATCGGGATTTCAGTGGGTGATGGAAGCTGTCCGGATAATTATGCAGGTAATCCAGAACATCGAGGATCAGTCAGACTTTGGGTGTACGCTGACTGTCATCTTTGTATCCGGCGTGATCCAAACAATCGAGCAGCCGCAAAAGGTGCTCATGATCCTTCACAAGTCTATTGATCGGCAGCGACATAGCACACTCCCTCCCTTGTTCTTCTTAATTATGAAATGCCAGCTCTGAAAGAAAACTTAAGGGATCTTCAAGACATTCAGACATTTCAGCCCGGGGCTCGAGAATAGACAGCCCTCTATGGAGTCAAGTGAATAAAAACCCTCTCACATTCTGAAAGCTGGATCTATTCTATTTACAGAATATTTCCGAAGGGTTGCTCCAATGCCTTATTTTGCCACTATTCAAGTCAACCTGCTCAACAACCATTTGAGCAGGTTCGCAGAATAACTGCAGTCAGCCGTAATCCAGAAGTTCTTGAGTCAAAGGAGTTGTTGGAGTTTTTGCGACAGCCTCTTCATACGGAGACTGAATTCCCGTAACCTTAAAAAGGTAATGGTTTCACTCTGAACAATAAAAGTAATGAACTGTAAGGAGCCCTGACATGAGTGCTCAAATCAACCATTTCATCGCCGGCTTGCCCTCTGCACCCAGCGCACGACAGTTACCCGTTTTTAACCCTGCTACCGGACAGCAGGAAGCTTCTGTTTCTCTGGCCAGTGCCATGGAGGTCGAGGTTGCTATAGCCACAGCCAAACAGGCTTTTGAGCAATGGCGAAATGTCACCCCACTAAATCGCGCAAGACTTCTCTTCAAATACAGGGAACTGGTTGAAAGACACCGTAATGAGCTGGCTGAAATGCTGACCAGAGAACATGGAAAAGTTCTGGAAGATGCTCATGGCGATATTACCCGTGGATTGGAAGTCGTAGAATTCGCTTGTGGTATTCCTCACCTGCTGAAAGGGGAATACACAGAAAATGTGGGAACTGATGTGGATGCCTGGTCCGTCAGCCAACCCTTGGGCGTAGTGGCCGGAATCACACCTTTTAACTTCCCGGCCATGGTTCCCATGTGGATGTTCCCCCTGGCCATTGCCTGCGGTAACACGTTTATTCTCAAACCTTCAGAAAAAGACCCCTCAGTTCCTTTCCGTCTGGCCGAGTTGATGAAAGAAGCCGGTCTTCCCGATGGTGTTTTGAATGTGGTCAATGGTGATAAGGAAGCTGTTGATACTATCCTCGCCTCAAGGGATGTTCAGGCCGTCAGTTTTGTTGGCTCTACAGCTGTTGCTGAGTATATCTATCAGAAAGGCTGCCACCACGGAAAGCGCGTTCAGGCTCTGGGTGGAGCCAAAAACCACATGGTTATTATGCCAGATGCTGATCTTGATCAGGCCGTTGATGCACTGATAGGTGCTGCCTATGGTTCTGCGGGCGAACGCTGTATGGCTATTTCTGTTGCAGTTGCTGTGGGTGATGTAGCGGATGCACTGATTGAACGCCTGACTCCGAGAGTGAAAGCCTTGAAGGTGGGTAACGGTCTGATGTCTGGTATTGAACTGGGTCCACTCATCAGCCAGGAGCACCGCAGCAAGGTATCAGGTTATGTGGATGCCGGTATTGCCCAGGGTGCCAAACTGGTCGTGGACGGCAGAAATTTTTCCGTTGAGGGCCACGAAGAGGGTTACTTTCTGGGCGGCTGCCTGTTCGACAATGTTACCACCGATATGTCCATTTACCGGGAAGAGATATTCGGACCGGTACTGTCGATAGTACGAGTGCCTGATTATGAGACAGCGGTCACCCTGATCAATGATCATGAATACGGCAACGGTGCTGCCATATTCACTCGTGATGGCAACAGTGCCCGACAGTTTGCCCATGACATCCAGATCGGCATGGTCGGTATTAATGTACCCATTCCAGTCCCAATGTCATTCCACAGCTTTGGCGGCTGGAAGCGGTCTCTGTTTGGTCCACTGCATATGCACGGCATGGAAGGTGTGAAGTTTTATACACGTCGCAAAGCTATTACTTCTCGTTGGCCAATCGGAATCAGACCAGGCGCAGAGTTTGTCATTCCTACCATGAAATGAATAGCCACTGAACATTAGAAGCTGGCACACAGCAGAATCAGTTGTCAGAGACAACAGGAGCGGCCGGTCATCAAGATCTTCTTAAAAACATAGCAATATGGGGGATACCATCTTCCTCATAGATGTCACCTTCAGCTTTAAAGCCATAAGCGCCATAAAATGTTTGAAGGTGAGCCTGACCACTGAGATAAAGATCATACTCAGGAAAGAGTTCGGTGGCTTTTTCTACCGCTCGTTTCATCAACTCTTTGCCCAACCCGCCACCACGGTAAGAGTATGTAGTGATAACACGACCAATAGCCACAACAGATTCGGGGGAGGATGGGGGTATAATCCTCAGATAGGCCGCAAGATTATTTTCACCTTCCCTCCAGCCTGATAAGTGCAGACACCTTTGATCAACCCCATCCGCATCGTGATAAGGGCAATCCTGCTCAACGATAAAGACATCCTGACGGGCTTTAAGAATGCTATATACTTCCTGCCCGGTAAGTTCTTCAAACCTGGACCATTGCCAATTAATCAAACCCGAATCCAACCCAAAATCAATCAACCTGTGTGTGAATATCTATTCACTGTTAAGTAACGAGCTACCCAACAGAGTATCCTGCTCGCCGGACCATCTCTCAAGAATTAAAAACAAAAAACTCTGGCTTCCAAAAGCAAACCAGAGTTTTCGGTTCAGATAACCTTAAATCAGATTTCAGACAGCATTTCAGCAGCAGATCTGTAGGTCAGGTTTTGTACCTGAGCAACGCTCTCACAGGTCACTATGCCTTTGCAGACGTTAAGACCTTCCAGCAGGTGTGAATTATCCTCAAGAGCTTTACGAGTCCCCTTATTGGCAATGTCCAGAACATATGGCAGCGTTGCATTTGTCAGTGCCACTGTAGAAGTTCTTGCCACGGCACCTGGCATGTTGGCCACACAGTAGTGAACAACACCATCCACGATGAAGGTAGGATCATCATGGGTGGTGGGTCTGGACGTTTCAACACAACCACCCTGATCAATAGCAACATCAACAATAACAGAGCCACGCTTCATTCTGCTGACAAGATCTCTGGTCACCAATTTGGGTGCGGCAGCACCTGGCAGCAGAACTCCGCCTACCAGCAGATCAGCTGTCAGTACATGCTCTTCAATAGAATGATGAGTAGAAAACACGGTTTTAATACGGTTGCCATAGCGGGCGTCAAGCTGTCTGAGAGTGTCCACAGAGCGATCCAGAATAACAGCGTCTGCCCCCATGCCAACAGCCATAGCTGCAGCATTTTGACCAACAACACCGCCACCGATAATGACAACCTTCGCAGGATCTACACCCGGAACACCGCCCATGAGTACGCCACGACCTGACTGGGACTTCTCGAGACAGTGGGCGCCAGCCTGAATAGACATACGACCAGCGACTTCTGACATGGGTGCCAGCAAAGGCAGACGACCATTAGCATCTGTTACAGTCTCATAAGCAATGCAGGTAGCTCCTGATTCAATCAGATCCTGAGTTTGAGGAACGTCTGGCGCCAGATGAAGGTAAGTAAAGAGAGTATGGTGAGGACGCAGCCTTGCTCTTTCAATAGCCTGAGGTTCCTTGACCTTAACAATCAGCTCAGCCTTTTTGAAAACTGCCTCGGCACTTTTAACAACAGTAGCTCCGGCATTCTCATAACAATCATCGGTGAAACCAATACCTGCTCCGGCATTCATTTCAACCATAACTTCATGTCCCTGTGCCACGAGTTCCTTAACTGCAGCGGGTGTCAACCCGACTCGATACTCATGATTTTTTATTTCTTTCGGCACACCTACCAGCATATATTCCCCCAGCCCAAGCTTTATCTACGCTTATAAACTAGTATAAGATCCTCGGTTTAGTGAATTATTTTTATTTGAAATTTTTTTCAGAATATTCAACCAAAAAAACTAACACTACAAATAAAATCACCAACTCCAGAAATTTTCAGGCAATCAACTGCCTCACCGCAAGCGAAGAGGAAAAAGACTCCCAGGGGTTAGTCAATAGAAACAATAAAGAGGCTTTAAAGATTGGAGAAAGCACGTACCAAGTCAAAGAAACGAAACATATTGCTGCTATTCTGGTTTCGAATTTCAGTGAGACCTTTGTTCGACCAGAACCTGGAATGGATGATCTGGATAGTAGAGAGTCACTTTATGGAGCCAATAGTTGGAGGCTAACGTGCCCGACACCATTTTTATGCTTGAATATCTCAACCGGGTTGGCGTAGACATCAAGCAGTTTACTGATCAGAAAGCCCTGGCGGCGGAATACTTCAGAAGAATTTACAGAGTCGACCCCAGAGAAAAGATCATTGACCGTGATGGAAAGCCCATTGGTAAAGCCAGCAATCCAAGACATCTGCACTGATTTCTGGTTTATTACTCAGAAAAACGCCACAACTTGTAAAGAAACGCTTGAGACATAGCTTTTCTATCTTGCTTGGCTATAAAATGCCCCTATGAATATTATCATCTGGATGCTACTTGGAGCAGCTTTTGCCTGGTACTGGGCTGATACAACAAAAGCAAGAGAGATCGCGATCATGCATGGCAGACGTGCCTGCAAGGAAATGAACTTACAGCTTCTTGATGGGACAGTGGTTCGTTATTCTACACGTTTCAAGCGCAGTCCAGACGGTCAGATGCGCCTTGCCAGAGATTTCAGTTTTGAATTTACACCCGATGGGATTCAGCGTTACCCGGGTCATATACGCTTGCTCGGTCAATACTTGCAGGTAGTGAATTTGCAATACACTAACCCTGAAGAACAGCAAACTTCGAATCTGATCATGTCTACAGAGTATTCAGAGGATACTCAGCCCAAGAATAACAACCCATCTGATGCAGTTGATCTGACAAACTACCAGGACACGAAGCCCTAGTACATCGTTTTAGCCCAAACATTCATACCCAATATACAAATGATTAACGAGCCGATGGCAATTTCTGTCCTGTGATAGAGTTTGCCCTCCCCCTTTGAACCGAGGTTAAAATAAATGGCCTATGCCAAAGATCTGAAGAAAGGTCAGATTGTTCAAATAGAAAACCAGTATTGCATCGTCCGACAGCAGGAGACCAAGAGTCCATCCGCTCGCGGTGCCTCAACCCTCTACAAGTTTCGTTTCAGCTCCATTCCCGGTGGCCAGAAGCTGGAGATGACCTGCACAGGTGACGATCAGTTTGCTGATGTCGACTCACTCCGCCGAACAGTTTCACTTCTATATCGTGAAGGTGATGAGTTTACCTTTATGGACAGTGAGGACTACAGCCAATATCTGGTTAACTCAAGCACCATTCAAGAGCAACTTCCCTATATGTCTGATGGCATGGAAGGACTGATCGCGCTCCTGGTCGATGGTCAGTTACTGGCTATTGAACTACCGTCATCTATCGCTCTGGAAATTATCGATACCTCTCCCGCTATTAAAGGTGCTTCTGCAGCTGCTCGAACCAAAACAGCACGATTGACTACCGGTCTTGAAGTTCAGGTTCCAGAATACCTGAGTACCGGAGAAATCATCAAGATTAATACAGAGACAGGCAAATTCATGTCCAGAGCATAAAGTCGGATCATACCTTTTTGGCTCTTCAAACCTTCTGCGATTTAAACCTTCAACAGTGCACTTGAGTGCGCTGTTAAAAACGATCGCCATTGGAGTCAATACATTCGCTCGGTCACCTAATGTCAGGGCATTATGACCAGATAGTATTGGTCATTCACAGCCCAGAGCCTGCAAAAGGGTCAAGATAGCAACCCCGTGGCCGATAAGGTCAGATACCAGAGTTTTCTTGTAGATTTCATAGTTCAAGGAAAAAACCAGTAATAAGTGAAATAAATACGAAGGAATATAACTAACTATATGGTCCCAATACACAACGAATGGATAACGAGGTGTTTTTCTCTTTTTGTACCATTCATCACGGCCATCCTGAGAAATTATTTCACAATATAATAACGAAAAAACATATATATTATGTCGCTATATTGAGCAGGAAATTCAAGGCACTTCAGCCTGAACATGCTTAACTGAATAGTAGGGGTTTTTCTATTGCCAGCATGTCGTATAGACTGGCAATATAATTTGGATGGAAGCGCATTCAGCGCTAACTAAGGGTTAGCACCATGGATGGAAGCAAATCTTTAAACAGCTCTAGTGCATGTTGCAAATGGGGGTCGTGCTTTTTCATGACTTTGTTCCCGGTTGTAGCACTGTCGGACTCGGAAGGTCATTATCTTTCAGGGTCCCCTCATTACAGCACTGTCTACTCTCGTGATGTTTCGATGATTGACCCGTTCTCCACCATAACTACTAAGCGATCAAAAAACGTCAATAGAATGCCTGAGTTGTCTATCCGGGAAAAATCCAAAGTAAACCAGAAAAAAGTCAGCTCTTTTGTATACAAAGCTGTTAGCGATCCCAAAAAGCTGGCCGAACAGGCTGCCGCCAGTGCTGCATTTCTCGGGCTTGACTACATTGGTGTTGCCAGACCCATCAAAGAAGGCATGGACTTCATCAAGGAAAAAACACAGTTCGAATTCGGCGACTGTGGTAAGGTCCAATTCAGCAGTAACGTCAAAGCAGAAACCTGCATGTTCGATAATTCTACAATTGAGCTCAATTCTGATTATGATCTGGATTCTTTCACTGTTAACTTCAAATGGCAGATCTAATTAAAGGGTTATGATTTGTAGCCAAAGCTCTAACTGACTCAGGAACTTCTTCCAAGCAGTGCCTTCCCGGTATAATCCCGTTAGAATCCCTGTCCAGATATTCTGGCCTGAGGTTTCACCTTGAACACACATCGACAATACGCTCAGTTCTTGCGTCAACTGCATAAACTTCCAGCCTGGAAGCTCGTAGCAGTCACAACTGCTGTCTGTGAAAGAAGCTGGCCCAACTTTGCCCTGTTTGCCGAACTGACAGAGTTTGGACTTCCCGAAGACGTTCGACACTCTCTTAATATGCTCTGGGATAACGTCGCAGGCTATCAATCAGCCAAAAACTTTGAGCGTCTTCTGGAGAAGCTTGAGCCGAATATACCCGACCTTGATGAGTGGGAGATGTTTGGCGCCATTCCAGCTTACGACAGTGTTATCAGTACGATATGTGCCGTTAACTGTGCTATGGAACCTGATGCTGGAGAGACAGCCAGTGCCTTGACACTCTCACTGAGCACCATTGGTAAATTCGTTAAGTATACAGAAGCTGAAGAGCTTAAAGGGACTGAACTCCAACAGTATGTTGAGCAGCATGAGCTTTATCAGCAACAGATTGCGTTTATTAAAGAACTGCTGGATCAAATCAGCAGAAGCAAGCAAAGCCCCGATGTTATGAAACAGATCAGGGCTTTGGCCAGGAATGAAGGAATCAGCCACATTGGTATCAGTCTTGAGTGATTTATCATTTCGAATTACTGATGATATCTTTCAGCAATGTATATATTTTACTCTGAGAGTTCGACATCGTATCAAAGTTCTGATTGTAAGTAGTCATCGCACGCTGCAACTGGACAGTCTGCAACTGGTTACTCCCCGTCAGATTTTCTTTTGCCGCGTTCAGTGATGTCTTCAGCGAAGCCCATTCCTCTGGTGTGAGCTGGCCTTTTCCACTGGCGTCAGTGTAATTGATCTTCAGCAGATTACTGAGAACATCACGCTCTTCCTGAGTCAATGCTGGCATACCACCAGTCACTTCATTAGTAAAACTATTCTGGAAGGCAACTTTACGGGCTGCATAGCCACTGAGAGTTTGACTGGAATCGTTCGGGTCCTTACGAGACATCTGGTTGGTATTCACTCCGTCAAACTCCCAGGAATGAAGCCCACCCGCCTCAAGTAGAACATAACCATCGTTACTGGCAGCATCCAGGGCGGTGCCATTGAGATTTGGTGTACCTATAACAGGCTTTGCCGTATTCAAGTCAGTTACTGTAAGCCCCTGATTGCCTCTGGTGATGGTGATTCCGGTGATATCCGCGAGACCTCCTGACAAATTGGAAGGATCAAAGGGAGTTCCGGGAGCAGATGTTTGAAAAGTAATCTCAGTACCATCATCCAACACCATAGTCATATCATTCATAACCGGAATGCCCACCTGTTTGGCATCCGATATGGAGCCCTTGGCAACCGGCACCAGTGCCTGGTTTTGATAATTGAGTTGATTGCCTTCAGCATCCACCAGAGTGAAGGTAGTTTTGCCATTAGCATCCGGCTGAATAGCAATACCATAACCATTATCCAGTACAATGTTATTACCGTTAGTGGTCCAGGTCGTCTGCTTGTATTGACTGGTGCCATACTGGGCTATGTTGGATTTGTTGATCAGAGTATTGACGTTACCCAATAGCTTATTAGAAGTTTCTATCTCACTGAGAAGTCTGCGGACTTCTGAGTCCAGCATGTTCCCGCGCTCAAGGTAGACAGCCGAGACAAAGTCCTGCTGACTGAGCTTGGAAGAATCAACAACATTAACATTATTATTACTGTTAACTCCATTAACGGTAGCCATGAAAAACCGCCCCTGTCATCCACATGAATATTCAGTAAAAAAACACTGTTTTCTGCTCGATCCGGCCGTTCCGTTCGGACCATCAGACAAATCCGGTCCGATGCCTTCTGCCGGAGGATCCTGATTTTGTCTTAGGTTTCAGCAGTCGATTAGCCATTCTGAGTTCTTTTCGTTTCAGTGATGCTTCTTGAGAAAGGTCACTCTTCAGCTCATCATTGAACTTGATCAGCTCCTGACGGGCTTTATGCTTGAAATGGGTGGGCCAGGCATCGCTATTGATAAACTCACGGAGTTTCTTTTTATCCATACCAACAGAATCCATAAAGTCTTTCTGTTGGTTAATGCCTGCTTTGGCGGTCTTTACTGCAGCTTCGGATTCCTGCTGAACAAGCCAGGACGATTTCTTAAGCTTGGTGACATCAATCAATCTGATACGGGAGGCCATAGGGTTCTCTCCTTTTAGCGAAGTAAGCGGCCATTTACTCACCAGTCAATGGCCCATTATCGCTTTGGCACTTTGTATTCTTTCCAGCTCAACCTTACTTTCCGATGACATCAGCCAGTTCTTCTTATTTCAGTGTAGACATAGAATTCACCGGCGATAGAATGAGTAGCCCTATTCGCTGGAGTGAAGTATGGATATAGACAGTTTTGAAAGCCTGATGATGAAAGCCCTCCTGACAGCTCTGGTGTTGTTCATGGGTTTCATTGTTTACGATCTGGCTAAAAAGTCGAAAGCGGGAAAGTTTGGTACATTTATTCTTTTTGGCGCTTTATGCCTGGGTGTACTGGGGTTTGTCCTGAAAGGTGTTTTGATGAAAACGATTGGTGGTTAAGGCCTTTTGCCTGACTCTGCGACGATTGAACACGCACTTACCACTCAAAACAGCGTAATCCTGTCGAACGTTTGCAGAGTCTCGCCCATTATTCAGATTAGACTTCAGGGCTTTTGTTCTGTCTCAATCACTTTATAATATCAGCCAAAGCCAATGAGACTGAGCCCGATGTCAGGTCGCCCCCTCCACCCCCCCGGTTCTCCCGAGAAGAAAACAGAAAAGACTCCCGCTCCCCGACTGATTCTGTTTAACAAGCCTTTCAATGTACTGACTCAATTCACCGATTCAGAAGGGCGCCCTACGCTTAAGGATTACCTGCCCATTCCAGGTGTTTATCCTGCTGGTCGCCTGGACAGGGATAGTGAAGGGCTGGTGCTGCTCACTAACAATGGACAGATTCAACATCAGGTCAGTTCTCCCCTTCACAAGATGGATAAAACCTACTGGGTTCAGGTGGAAGGCATACCCAATGAACGGGCATTGGAGAAACTGAGAAAAGGCATAGAGTTCAAAGACGGCAAGACACTTCCTGCAAAAGCCAGAATCATAGAGGCTCCAGCAGTCTGGCCAAGGACACCGCCCATAAGGGAAAGAAAGTTCATCCCTGACTGCTGGTTGGAGCTGACTATTCGAGAGGGACGAAACAGACAAGTTCGACGCATGACCGCAGCAGTTGGCCACCCTACCCTGAGACTAATACGATACCGTATAGGTGATTGGGCACTGGACGAACTCAAACCGGGAAACTGGTGCGAGATAGAGATACCAGATGCTTTAAAGGTACAATTAAAACAAAACAGTATTACCAGAAATCGTTCCAGCGCCAATAAACTGGCTCGAAAAGGTTTTACAAAACGTCATAGAAAATAAATATCTGATCATTTTCAGGAATCGACAGGAAGGACAGCTTGATAGCATTATTCAAGACTCATTACACAAAACTGGCCCGGACTGCCCTCCTGCTGGCCATGGCATCTATTGTGGTTTTGTCCCTATTGCCAATAGAAAAAGTCCCCCTCAGTGCTGTAAACGATAAGCTTCAACATCTTGCAGCTTTTCTGCTGTTAGCTTTTCTGATGGATGCCAGCTTTCCAAACCAGCCATTCAACTTATGGAAAGTCAGTGGTTTAATGGCCTACGGCTTTCTCATTGAATTGCTGCAATTACAAACGGAATATCGCTTTTTTTCACTGGCTGACCTGATGGCTGACCTGGCCGGAACAGGTCTGTACTTTTTCACTATTCCTGTCTGGAAGCGCATACCGCTGATCAACTGGCGCTGGTCTCTAACGTAAATGCTGAGCGAGGAGTCTTCAGCTTTGCCAGCGCTTCAATTCATTGCGGCGTTCTCCCTGATTTCTGGCAGATGCCGGTCATAACTTGCGCTTATTGTCCAGAGGTATCCTGATCGTTACTTCAAGACCAGGGTGGGCATTTCTGGCGCAGATTGACCCATCGTGATTGGCTATAGCACCCATTGCTATGGCAGTCCCCAGTCCAAATCCATCATTCTCCTTGCCTCGGGTTTCATCCACCCTGAAGAAAGGTTCGAACATGGACTCCAGCACCTCTTCAGGAACACCCGGACCTTTGTCCCGTACTTTGATGATCACATTTCGCCGAAATTGTTCCAGTGTCACTTCAACGTTACTGCCTTGCGGAGTAAATCGGATGGCATTACGAATGATGTTTTCAGCGGCGCTGCTCAGCCAGTCACGCACTCCAACAATCTCAACAGGCTGGCTCTTAATCAGATCAACACCTTTATTCTGCGCCTGAGCTTCAAAATTGCCGTCATCCACCAATTCCTTGATAAGCTGCTCCAGATTGACCTGCTCACAGGCCACTTCACTCAGACCATGCTGAATACGGGAGAAACGAATAATCTCACCAATCAGCTCATCAAGGCGCTCAATTTCCCTCTCTATACGCCCATGTTCTGCCTCAGCTTCTGGCGTTTTTCTTCGAGCCAGCGCCAGAGAAATCTGCAACCGGGTTAACGGGGAACGTAACTCATGAGAGACGTTTCTGAGTAAGATTTCCTTGTTATTGATCAGCGTCTCTAACTGCTCTGCCATGTGATCAAAGTCGCGGGCAAATTCTCCCAGCTCGTCGCCTCTTTGTCGAACAGTGGCTTCCACCCGGGCAGAGAGCTCTCCTTTCGCCAACTTTCTGGAGGTTATCTGCAATCGCCTGATGGGGACTACCAGATAGCGCGCCAGCATGATGCAGAGCAGAAAACTGACCGCCAGAGCAATGATGACCAGATGCCATTGCTGAGAAAGTACTTTGGTCACTCGCCAGTGAACCAGTCTGGGCATTTCCTTGGTCAGAAACAGATCATAAGGCACTCGTCCAATCCAGACTTTCCTGGGGCCTACAACTACCACTCCACTTCTGAAAGTAATGGTAGGCTCAGTGCGATCATGGGTTCGATCATAAGCGGACATCAGTTCGTCCGGAATGGCTCTTCTACCCATCACTTCACCGGCAGGATCAAAAAGGTAAAAATAACTTCCGCTGAACTGAGGGAAAGGAGTGTGGGGAGCCCAACCAGAAGCCATGCGTTCGACTTTTCTGGAAACGATCTCCAGTTCACGAAACAGCTCTCTGCGTTCTGACAGAAAATCCGAGGGATTCACCGTTATGGCCACCGCTATAACCATGGCAGCCATCATCGACAACATGGTAAGCCAGAACCACAGGAACAACTTCCAGAACAGACGCTGAAATGGCCAGACCAACATTCTCCGGACTTGTTTAATCATGGTCGTATATAGAAGTAGCCGGCACCACGGACGGTTTTAATTCTGGGTGAGCCATCCGGTCGTGTGCCAATTTTCTTGCGTACATTGCTCACATGCATATCAATCGCGCGATCATAAAGTGTCAGACGACGGTTCAATGCGATTTGGGTCAGTTCATCTCTGGAGATCAATTCGCCAGCTTTTTCAATCAGTGCCTTGAGAACCATAAACTCAGTGGCCGTCAGCTCAAGCAGTGTTTCACCCATCTTGGCTTCACGGTTTGCCAGATTGAGAGTGATATCATCAATAGAAAGGACTTTATTACCGACCTCGGTCCCCGGTGACCTTCCCCTTCTCAGAATGGCCTTGATCCTGGCTACCAGTTCGCGGTGGTTATAGGGCTTGGGCAGATAATCATCCGCTCCGATTTCCAGCCCAATGATGCGATCTACATCATCGCCACGAGCCGTTAACATCAATACCGGGATATCAGACGTCTGACGGATTTTTTTCAGGACTTCGAAACCGTTCAGTTTTGGCAGGGTAACATCGAGCAATACCAGCTGATACTCGCCAGAGAGGGCAGCATGGGCACCTGACTCACCATCATGAACTGCATTGACAGAGTACCCTTCTGTGGCCAGGTACTCAATCAACAATTCACAGAGTTCAATATCATCATCTATCAACAGAAGCTCTAGATTTTCATTACTCATTGGCAGCTCCTCAATAAAAAAAGACCCCGCAGGGGCAAGGCGGGGTTAAAGGTACAGCACAGGGCACAAAATTTACAGAGAGTCTGTCAGCTGACTTATCCAACACGACCCCGGAAAGCGTCACGAAACAACAAATTGTCTTGTTGCAAACAAACAGAGCTCAACATTCCGGAAGACCTTCGTTTCAATCGCCCCCTTCTTTGTTGAAAAACTTCAGCGTTTAAACAATGGCCACAGTGTATTGAAGCCCGTATATACACTGGGGTTAGAGTCAGTAAGCACTCTGTAAAAAGATTTACTCGCATCTGAAGTAAGCGTCCTGTAAACAAATGCTTTATTTTTAATTTAGTGGTAGGAATCAGCCTTTAGCTGAGTACAATACTCACTACTTTTCCAGCACGAGTATGCTCAGCTCTGCAAAATACTGCGCCAACTATAGAAAAACGGGTGACTTTGAGTATAAACGCTCAATAATTAATGTTTATATTCACCTTCTCCGGCACTCAATGGTGGCGGTTGCACAGAATAAAAGACAGGTGAAAACTAACTGTAATCATGCCTGAATAAACTCTTGTGCAAGCAGCTAAGACTATTTACAGACTAGACTTGCCGGTGTATTGCCTGGCGGAGAGATCTCCTGACCGGCACACTCATACCACAAGACTCTGACCGTGGGCTGGAAATCTGAACTTGAGACTCTTTCTCTCGGAGCCATCGATGAAATCAATCATCAGAAATAGACAACGCCCCCTGCTCCCTTTCGGCTTGCTTGTCGCATCTCTGTTAGCCTTGTCAGGCTGTAATCAAGAGCAGGAACAAAGAAAAATGCCTCCCCCTGCTGTTTCAGTTATCAGTGTTACGGAGCAGCCTGTTGGCGATTACAAAGAATATGTCGCTCGTACAGAAGCTGTTAATACTGTCGACCTGAGAGCGAGAGTAGAAGGCTTTCTCGCAAAGAGAGACTTCATTGAAGGGCAAACCGTCGAGAAAGATCAGCTGCTATTCGTTATAGACCCGAAACCGTATATCGCCAACCTTAAAAAGGCCGAAGCTGATCTGGCCAGTGCTAACGCAGAGTTGAACAAGTCGAAAAAAGACCTTCAACGCAGCAAGGATCTTCATAAAAAAGGCTATATCAGTCAGGCTGATCTGGACACCCAGACCAGCAAAGAAGCTCAGGCAGAAGCCTCTGTTCAAGCTGCTGAAGCGCAGCTGGATACTGCCAAACTGGATCTTAGCTACACCAAAATCATAGCCCCCTTTAAAGGTCAGATCGGCCGCACCAATTACAGCGTGGGTAACCTGGTAGGTCCCAATAGTGAACCTCTGGCAACTCTGAATTCGATTGACCCTATCTATGTCAACTTCCAGGTCGACGAACAACTATTCATCAGCCGCTTGCAGGAAAGTTCTGGCAGCCGGACATCCGAAAAGCAGGACTTTGAAATGAGCCTGCGTTTACCCAATGGCAGCGATTACGATCACAAGGGCACCTTCAATTTCGCAGACACCAGAGTCGATGAAACCACGGGAACCCTAACCCTGCGGGCTGAATTCCCGAATCCTCAGGGCATCATAGTTCCGGGCCTTTACGTCACCCTGATCGTGGAAGGCAAGAACAAAACCGAACATCCGATCATCCCGCAGTCTGCCGTTCAGGAAAACCAATCGGGCCGCTTTGTATTGGTCGTAGATGCTAATAACGCAGTTGAAACCCGTCAGGTAGAACTTGGACGTCGCCTGGGGCCAATGTGGGTTGTAGACTCTGGACTTAAAGCCGGTGAAAAAATCATCGTTGAAGGCCTCCAGAAAGTTCGTCCGGGTGTCAAGGTCACTCCCACCAGCGTCACAATTGATCCAGAGACAGGCGGAATTGAAGCCCAGCCAAAGTCTGATCAAGAGCAGGGCAGCCAGGCTAACAAACAAGGGTAACTGCGATGATCAGTCAGTTTTTTATTCACAGGCCCAAGTTTGCCTTTGTTCTATCGATCGTCATAACCCTGGTGGGTATGATTTCCATGCTGACCCTGCCTGTGGCTCAGTTTCCTGAAATCACCCCTCCCCAGGTTAACATCAGTGCGGTATTCCCGGGAGCCGATGCAGAAACCATAGAAGAAGCCGTCATCCGACCGATTGAAGAACAGGTCAACGGTGTAGAGGACATGATCTATATCAACTCTTCTGCTGGTAACGATGGCAGCGCCAGCATCACCGTGACCTTTGATTCCGGTGTCGATCAGGATATGGCTCTGGTAAACGTCCAGAACCGTGTTGCTGTAGCTGAACCATCACTTCCCGAAGACGTCAGAAGAACGGGGGTGACGGTCAGCAAAAAGTCTTCAAGCATGCTGTTGGGCATCAACCTGGTTTCCAACAAGAGTGAGTACGACGGCGTTTACCTCAATAATTACGCCAACAATTACCTGAAAGAACCCATGGCTCGTATTGACGGGGTCGCTTCCGCCGACATTTTGGGTTCACTGGTTTATAGCATGCGTATCTGGCTTGATCCTGAACGCATGGCATCTCTTGATATCACAACCTCAGACGTATCCAACGCACTGAATGAGCAAAACGTTATTGTTGCAGCCGGTAAGCTGGGTCAGGCGCCAAACCAGCCAGACCAGCAGTTCACTTACACCATAAAAACCCAGGGACGTCTGAGCAACCCTGAGGAATTCGGCAACGTCATTATCAAGGCCGACCCTGATGGCTCCTATGTTCGCATCAAGGATATCGCCCGGGTTGAAATGGGTTCCCAGAGTTACGATGGTGTTGCCAAGTTTAACAATGATGACACGGCTTTCCTGGTTATCTATCAGCAGCCTGATGCCAACGCTATGGATGTGGCGAAAGGTGTAAAAATGACCATGGAAGAGCTGTCTGCCCGTATGCCGGAAGGTATCGAGTATGAAATCAAGTTCGATACAACCCAGTTTATTGATCAGTCCATCAAGGAAGTAATCATCACTTTGCTCCAGGCAGTCGCTCTGGTGGTATTGGTTGTATTCCTGTTCCTGCAAAACTGGCGGGCAACACTGATCCCCGCAATCGCAATACCGGTCTCCCTGATTGGTACCTTCGCTATCATGAAAGCTCTCGGGTTTTCCATTAACACTATTACGCTTTTCGGCCTGGTGTTGGCGATAGGGGTGGTCGTGGACGACGCCATTGTTGTTATTGAAAACGTTGAGCGATTAATCACCAGGGAAGGGATGAGCCCGACTGAAGCCACCAGTCAGGCCATGAAGGAAGTATCGGGTCCTATTGTGGCGACCACCCTGGTATTGCTGGCGGTATTTGTACCTGTAGGCTTTATGCCGGGTATTACCGGTGGACTTTATTCACAGTTTGCGGTCACCATATCGGTAGCCGTTGTAATCTCTTCCATCAACGCTCTGACATTAAGTCCGGCCCTGTGTGCCACTTTGCTGAAAAAAGGCAAGATGGGACACATCAACTGGCTGGTTCCTCTTGATAACTTTATCAAGCGACTGACCGGCGGCTACAAGAGCTGGGTTACCCTGTTGATTAGAAGAAGCATTCTGGGAATTGGACTGTTTGCAATCATGATGGCCTCCACCGGCTTCCTGTTCAACAGCACGCCCTCCGGTTTTGTTCCGGATGAGGATCAGGGATTCTTCGTGGTTGATGTTCAGCTTCCTGACGCAGCGTCCCTGAACAGAACCGAAGCCACTATGGAGAACATCACCAACATCATTCGAACCGAACCCGATGTAGACAGTGTTATCAGTGTTTCCGGCTTCAGCATCATGGGTGGATCCAACTCCAACAACGCCATGGCTATCGTTGTCCTCAACGACTGGAAAGATCGCCCGGACCCTCTACAACACCAGCAGGCGGTACTGAGAAAGATACAGGGCAAGCTCTGGACGTTACCGGAAGCCCAGGTCATGGCGTTTGCCTTCCCGCCCATTCCAGGCCTTGGATCTTCAGGTGGTTTTGACTTCAGGCTTCAGGATACGCTTGGCCGCACCCCTCAGGAGCTTGGTCAGGTGTTGAATGGGCTGATCTATCAGGCAAACCAGCGCCCCGAAATGACTCAGGTATTCAGTACTTTCCGTGCTAATGTGCCTCAATACTTCCTCGAAGTAGATCGCAACAAGGCTAAGGCACAGGGTATTCCGCTGTCTGAAATTTTCATGACCCTGCAAACCCAGCTGGGCTCTCTGTATGTCAATGACTTCAGTAAATTCGGTAGAACCTACCAGGTTAAGCTTCAGGCAGAAAGCGAGTATCGCGCCAATCCTTCAGACCTGAGCAAGTTCTTTGTCAGAAACCTGAATAACCAGATGGTGCCTCTGACTACCGTTGCCTCATTGAAACCGATTCTCGGCCCCAGCAGCATTGACCATTACAACCTGTACCGCTCAGCCAGCATAAGTGGCAAGGCTAATCAGGGTTTTAGTTCCGGTGATGCCATCACAGCCATGGAAGATCTGGCCAAAACATTGCCCGATGGCTACACCTTCGAGTGGTCTGGACAGTCACTGCAGGAAATTGAAGCCGGTAGTCTGGCTCCACTGCTATTTGCCCTGGCATTCCTGTTTGTCTACCTGTTCCTGGTGGCACAGTATGAAAGCTGGACCATGCCGCTGGCAATCATCGTGGCAGTGCCCATAGCGGCTTTCGGTGCCATTGTCGGAATCAACCTGTTCCGGTTATTGATACCCTCGATGGCCAATGATATCTACGCCCAGATAGGTATGGTGCTATTGATTGGTATTGCTGCAAAGACGGCGATTCTTATCGTAGAATTTGCCATGGTTCAAAGACAGTCAGGCAAGAGTATCTTCGATGCTGCCATCAACGCTGCCGAACTGCGCTTTCGCGCCGTATTGATGACAGCCCTGTCTTTCGTACTTGGGGTACTACCTCTGGTATTTGCCAGTGGTGCCGGTGCTGCCAGCCGAAGGATAATTGGTACGACAGTAATGTCTGGAATGATCGCTGCCACCCTGTTCGGCACGATAATGATCCCATTGTTCTATTATCTCCTGCAAAAAATGCGTGAGCATTTTGATTCAGATAAAGCGAACAGCTGATCAACATAAAGCCCCTGTCTAAAGGGGCTTTTTTGTGTCCAGCCTGCCTCTCGCTACCGTGCGCCAGCTTGAGAACCAGAGTTTTTTGCTCCCACTTGCATGAGGTAATCTATCCTTCCTCTCTGAATGCCAGAATGCTAGAACAGAATTATTAAACACTCACTCTTTGTAGCGGCGCTGTGGCTGCTGCTGTCGATGTCTATCGTCTGTCAGGCTCAACCGTTGACAGGTTTTTTTGTTGTCGAGCTTGAACCGAATGCAGTTTTTCCAAACCAGAGCCTTTCTATAAAGCGTAACCGGCACACATGGCCTTGCAGCCCATCATACATTTCCGACACAAACGACTGTACAGAACAAGATTCGCCGCCTGATATCAAACAACACATACCTGACATTTACGGGATGCCCCCTACCCTTATTGAGTTGATAGCGCAGCAATGTTTTTTCACCGCTCCTCTGCTGATTGCCTACCAACTGATCCTGACAACCAAAGATTCTCCTTCAGGCTCGAATCCCTATTCATGGCTCCCCTTAAAAGTGGTTATCACTGTCTGTTGGCTTTTAAAAAGCGATTGGACCCCCGATTCACCTCTGTTTAAACCGATTAAACTACAAGAGGTCAGCCAGAAACATTCGTTTGCGACCATCACTATGATGTTTGGCTCTGGAGATAACCAGCAATCACAACAGTCATCAGAATCATCCATTCAGACAGTATCGGAAGCCAGGACCCTCCCTGCAGGCTCTTTCACTAACCCCGTGAACTCTGACTCTGGCGGCGGTAACGGAGATCCTCAACAACACCTGCACACTTTCGGTTTAAATTGTTTCATCCTTCCCTGTCATGGCGTTTGTCAATTCCGAAGATCACCCGACAGCGGATTGCCCAGTGGATGGCCACTGAAATCGGCAGAAAGTTCAGCAGTCCAGAAGGGAGCAGGACAGAGCACATGCCCCGATCCAGTCAATAAACACAACCATAACCGTATAGATCGCTTTAATTTTCTACAGACTCTATATTCCCAGCAAAACTGGCTTTTCCAAATATTGAGTAATCCTGCCATTCAACTCCAATGTACTTCTGTTCAACCTTCTCAGACACAGTTCGATCAGATGCAACCCCGTGGCCTTAACAACAACCGGGCAAGTAGCTGCAAGCTAGCATACTCCATGAGTTCTGGGTCAACAGACAGTCACTCAACCGGGCCAGTCAGAAATGACGCCCAAGTACTTGAGAAATTTCCTGTCTCCAATGATGACTTGATTGTAATCAACGGGTTACTCAATTTAGGTAATCAAATCCTTCTCGAAAAAATCGGGACCTCTTGTGCCTTTACCGACTTCACATCCTCACTGGGAACTTCAGAAACACCACAAAAAACAACAGAATCACCCCAATGGGTTCAAAGCCCAACTCAGCTTATTCAGATAGGTTCAATAAAGGCGCCGACAGCATCTTGTAAAATTATATTCGCGACATCAAACCAAAAAACCTCTCAAGCTGGCGAACCTGAATTGGCTCGGACTTCACCTTCAGGTTATCTTCCCCCCAATGGTTCCACCCGTTGTCAACAAGACTGGCCTAATCCCATAAGGAGAAACGGTGGCGGGCAACAAATCTGCGCAGTGACTTTGGTCGGGAAGGATGGCCAGACACGGCCATGTGGGGTGATCTTCAAGAATGCCCGATCTCTATCCTCGCACAAGAGCAGATACCACAGCGGGCAAAAAACCTGTGACCTGACAGAAGTCGGAAAGGATGGCCAGCTGCTGCCATGCGAAAAGGTCTTTAATCATTCTCAAGCCCTGGCGGCTCACAAAGCCAGAGCCCACATCAGACAACAAACCTGTGGCGTAACCTTAGTCAGAGAAGATGGCCAGCTGCAAAGATGCGGAACAGTCTGCGAGGATGCCAGAGCCCTGATATCTCACAAAAGAAGCGCTCACAAAGGACAACAAAAAATCTGCGATAAGACAGTCATCGGAGAGGATGGCCAGCCGCGACCATGCGGAAAAGTCTGTAATAATTCAATGGCCCTGTCGTATCACAAAAGAAAATACCACACCGGGCTACGAACCTGTGACGTGACCGTGATCGGCGAGGATGGCCGACAGCAGTCATGCGGGAAAGTCTGCAGAAGTACTCAAGACCTGATTGAGCACAAAAACAAAGAACACACCGGCCAACAAATCTGCTACGTGCGCCTGATCGGGGAAGATGGTCAACTGCAGCAATGCGGAAAGGTCTTCAGGAATATTCCATCGCTATCAGTTCATAAAAGCAAAATCCACAGCAAACAAAAAACTTGTGATGAAACCGTGATCACAGAGGATGGTCGGTCCTGGCCATGCAGGGTGATCTGCAAGAATGATCAAATCCTGATGGATCACAAAAGAGGACATCGTAAGCGCAAATCTGTTGATGTGGAGCAAAACAATGACCTCACTCCTGAAAAAGCTAAACGAAGTTTTCAAAGCCATTAAGCTGGTGTAATAATTGACAGATTGATCCGGAAGTTTCTTAAAGCCTCAAGCTCCTCAATCAAGTCAAAACGGCTTTATGATCAATGATCGCAAAGACTCAACGTATTTCACGAAACCGGAACTGCGGGAGCTTCTCTGGAAGAAAGGGAATGCTCCTGGTAAAGAGAACAAGGAGCTTCAGGTTTGAAAAGATCTGATCATTCCAGAACATCTCTTCCCATCGCAGCATGGATACTCCCATCCATTCTGTTGGCTGGCTGTGCCAATCCTCTGGAATCAATCAGCTGTTACTACCAGCCTGTCAGGGGAACGATGCTGATTAATGAAGTGAAGGGAGACCTTGCTGAACTGGACTTCTTTCCCGATACAAAGCAGGATCTGGTATGGTTCAGGAAGCACGATATTGAACCTGAAGGTCTTGTGATGCCTATCAGCAATGTTGGGCGAGCGCCAAAACCTTCTAGCCGTCACAAGGCGATTGTTAATATCCTTACTTCAGGCAGCTGCTCACCCTATATTGTTTATCAGGGAGAACCTGTTCTGGCGCAATGAGAACAGGAATTATCCCCTGCCTTTCACTTCAACCGTTCACCAGGAAGTGGGTTGCAATACTGGCGGCATATCCCAGGGCAATGGCCCAGCTCCACTTCAAATGGCCCAGGAAGGTATATTGGCCTTTGGCCGTTCCCATCAGACCGACGCCGGCAGCGGAGCCTATTGACAGTAAACTGCCGCCTACCCCTGCGGTCAGGGTAATCAGCAGCCACTGGAATGTATCCATTTCAGGGTTCATTCCCAGAATGGCAAACATGACTGGAATGTTATCCAGAATCGCAGAGAAGACTCCGGCTGCAATGTTCGTCCAGGTGGCACCTATACCGGTGTACATGCTTTCGGAAATCAGCTCCAGGTAACCCAGATAACGCAAGCCCCCTACAGAGAAAATGACACCAAAAAAGAACAGCAGGGTGTCCCACTCGGCGTGGGCAATCCGTTTGAAAATATCCAGATCTTCTTTTTTCTCGTCGTCCATCGAAGGCATAATCTGACTGGCGGTCAGCCCTTTCAATCGCAGGAAATAGGTATAGAACATCAACAGCGAAAGTCCGGTCATCATGCCCATAAAAGGGGGCAGTCCGAAGAAGCTCTCAAAACAAACGGCCAGTACAATCGTGATCAGGAACAGCACACAGATAGCCCACCCACCCCGGCGAATACCTGAATGGTCTTCGAGGGCCGCCGGGCGACCATTATCAATAAAGAAATTCATGATGGTCGCCGGGATAATAAAATTCACAACCGAGGGAATAAATAAAGTAAAGAATGTGAAAAACTCAACCTTGTCAGCCTGCCAAACCATCAACGTTGTGATATCACCAAAAGGACTGAAAGCTCCACCGGCATTGGACGCTACAACCACATTGATCATTGCCAGGGTGACAAAAGCAGGGTTTCCCTGTCCGACGGACATAATGACGGCACCCATCAACAGAGCCGTCGTCAGGTTATCGGCAATCGGTGAAATAAAGAAGGCCAGCACTCCGGTTACCCAGAAGAGTTGACGATAACTGAACCCCTTTCGGATCAGCCAACTGCGAAGTGAATCGAATACCTGACGCTCTTCCATGGCATTGATGTAGGTCATCGCCACCAGCAGAAACAAGAACATGGCCGAATATTCTTCCAGGTCATGCATGACCGCTCTGGATAAGCTTTCGTGGGATACTCCCTCTCCGACGGCCAGCCAGGCAATGAGGGCCCAGATGATACCGGCAGCCAGAATGACCGGTTTTGACTTACTGAGATGTAACTTCTCTTCCGCCATCACGGCAATATAAGCCAGAGTAAAAATGACAATACACAACCAGGCGATGGGGTGAGTTGTCATCCTCAACAACTCCTCTGCCGCAAAAGAGTTCTGCGGAAGAGCAAACAAACCTGCCCCGGCAAGCAGGGAAGGCCTTCTCAGTCCAGAGAAATTCACTATGATTTCCTTTAATTTTTAAATGAGTCAGGGTCCAAAAACGCGCAAATGATACTGATTGAATAACGATAAGCCAACCGCCTGTGAGATCCAATTTGAGCCAGCCCAACTCATTTCAGTGGATTCCTGTCTAATAAATCGACACCCTGACTATTTACTTTCGATATAAAATATTTTTTGTGAAATCTGCTCAGACATGCAGGGTATGAAGCGTCGGTTAAAGAGTAGAAACAGATTACAATCGACTTTTATATACAATTTTCATCTTACTATTTAGGCCTGAGGGCACAGCACTCTGAAATAATCCATATACACTTGGGCGTAGTCTCTTTAATTACGACTTTTCTAACCTTCGTGCGGGGACGTGAAGATGAGCATCGCCCGGAAACTGCACATGTTTCTAAACCAACATAATGCGGAATACGAACTTGTTTCCCACCCATACTCAGAAAGAGCGATGAATACGGCACACTCCGCCTGTATTCCAGTCAAGAATATGACGAAAGCTGTCGTTCTCAGGGACAACAGGGGTTATGTCATCGCTGTCATGCCCTCAATGAACAAACTCATGCTGCGCTGGATCAACGCCAAGCTGGATCGACATCTGAATCTGGTTTCAGAACAGGAATTGAAACACCTTTTCCCGGACTGTGAGGATGGTTCGATTCCTGCTATCGGCACTGCTTATGGCATGACCACCTGCTGGGATGACGAATTGAATTCATTACAGGACCTGTATCTGGAGTCTGGTAACCACAGGGAGCTGATTCATATGAACCGTAATCAGTTCAAGGCATTGCTTCAGGGAGAAACCCATGCTGCCATCAGTTGCGACCCAGACGAAATGGAAGCCTATTGCAACTGAAAAAACAGCTGAGGGTCGATAACCGCTGAAGACTCTATAGCCAGTGACGGCTCTCTTCAGCGGGTCATTTTTTTTACAAAAACCACCACAAAGAGTGCCAGCGTGAAGCTGCCAATAAAGGCCTCAATGGCTGCAAACAATCTTGAAAGACCCACGGGAGCCAGATCTCCGTAGCCCAGTGTGGTAAAGGTCACGACACTGAAGTACAGTGCCTCCAGCCAGTTAATCAGATTATTATAAAAAGGCTGGCCCGCCTGGTACTGAACCATTGTCCCACTATCCTCAATACCCAAAAAGAAATAAAAAAGGGAAAAGAAGACAATAAATGACACTGAAAACAGAACCACTCTTTCGGGCTTTTCGCCATAGCCGCTGAGCAGATCGACAATCTTTGAAACCACCCTCTGCCGGGAGATGAGGGGAAACCGGTATCGGTTGAAGGTCCTTTCCCGGTAAAAAAACTCACCAGCATTATGAAACAGTCCCTGCGCTTCACAATGTTTGCGAATATTTCTGGCTACTTCTTCAGCCTCCTCAAATAACTCGCTGGACTGGCGTTTATCGCCTTCCCGGCTGGCCTGATGAGCTTTTTCTTCCTGCAGAAAAGTATCACCAAAATCAACATGCTCAATTCGGGCCGACTTAAAATTAACACCCAGAAGGTTTGCTCCTATTAAACGGGTACGATGTAGATTTGCACCACTTAAGTCCGCTTTCAGTAAATTACAACCGGAAAGGTCTGCTCGATAAAGATGAGCTTTAACAAGGCTGCAACGACTCAAGTCACTACTGATCAAGTGATAGACTTCACCCTCAGGAGAGACAAGATTCAGATTATCGAGATGAGCGCCTTTCAGATAAAACCCCTCCATCATGGTACTTTTATGAGCCCGCTCTTCCAATAATGCTCTGACATCGGCACCGGATTTATCAACGTCCCTGTCATGCCAAAAGCAATAGTCACTGCCTTCTAAAGCCGACTCACTACAGGGGCCGGATCGCTCGCCAATATAACGGCATCGATGGTCATCTTTAATCGGCATGACAAAATAGCCCAACCTTTTTCAATAAGTGCTCCATACTGTGTCGGCAAAATAATCAGAAGTGTTTACCATCTGCTTTTTGAATTTCCTGACCGGCTCATGCAATTCAACACCCAGACGTGTATGCTTAGCCGCTTGAAACTATTACTTGAATATCTTCCATCTCCCGGTGAGACAGAAGATGGTTTTATTGCATACCGCGTACACAGCGGACACACAGGTAGCCTCGTGATCACCCTCTACGGAATCAGCAACTGCGAGCTTTTTATGTGACTTAAACCATATAGATTCTTTTGTATTCTCCGACAGGCTTCTACCTTGTTATAATGGTTTGGTTTAGACAGCTTCTAGAGGGTTTTAGATGATTGCGATTGAAATGTGTGCTGGTGCAGGAGGTCAGGCGCTGGGGTTACATGAAGCAGGCTTTCAACATGCGGCACTTATCGAAATCGATCATCATGCATGTGAAACCTTACGGCTAAATAACAGGCAGCTTGGCCTCGGCTGGGGTGATATTATCCAGGGAGACCTGAAAGATTTTGCCAAATCATCGGCTGAATATGCCAATCGTATCGATCTTGTTGCTGGCGGGGTTCCTTGCCCCCCATTTAGTAAAGCGGGTCAGCAATTAGGCCATGAGGATGAGAGAGACCTGTTTCCCACTGCTTTGCGGGTTGTGAATAAAGTAAAGCCAAGAGCAGTAATGCTTGAGAATGTTCCCGGCTTATTTGAGGAAAAATTCCGCTGGTACCGGGACAAGATATCCGCTGAACTTTCTGCCATGGGATACGAAAGTGAATGGAAGTTACATCAAGCGAGTGATTATGGTGTGCCTCAGCTCAGGCCTAGAGTTATTCTGGTTGCAATGTCTCAGGAAGATTTCAGAAATTTCATCTGGCCTGAGCCAGCAGGAAATACGGCAACTGTCGGTGATACTCTGTATGACCTGATTTCAGAAAGAGGCTGGCAAGGTGCAGCCGAGTGGCGAGAGAGAGCTAATAAGATCGCCCCCACACTGGTTGGAGGTTCCAAAAAGCACGGCGGACCTGATCTCGGCCCTACTCGCGCAAAACGTCAGTGGCGGGAACTGGGAGTTAATGCTCACCGATTGGCCAATGACGACGAAATTCCGGGATTAGACTTCAGGGGTGCAATGAAAAGAGACGGATCTATTCAAGAAGGTTGTGAAAATATGCCTCTTCTCAATGTCAGAATGACTGCACGAATTCAAGGCTTTCCTGATGATTGGAGCTTTTACGGAAGTAAAACACACGCCTATCGACAAGTAGGAAATGCTTTTCCCCCTCCAGTTGCCAAAGCTATCGGGTCTCAGATTATCAAAGCACTACGCGCTGAGCCAAAGGAATGCGCTGCATGAGCATACTATCTGAAGAGAGAACTAATTTTCATCGCTATCTGATTGAGAATGAAATTCTCACTCACGCCCCTTTTTTCAAATTTGATGCCGAATACATATGCAGCAATGCGGATAATGGGCAAAAGCATAGTGTTCTGGTTGCAAATTTGCTTGCCACAAAGGTTGCAAAAAAAGCAGGAGTAATATTAGTTGAGCGCAAAAAGAAAGATGGTCAGACACTTGGCAACGAGTTCGAAGAAGCTTGTGCCCTATATCTGAAGAACACTTTTTTGAGATTAGGAAGCCTCAGGCCGGGAAACTGGGAAGTCCGGAAGATCAGCAGTAGAAAACAATCTGTACTTGGAAAATACGAGCAATACACACATCTTGCTGAGCTGGGACGACTGGCTACTGAGCATTTGGAATTGCGGAACTTTCTGGGCGACGGTTACACCCTTGCACCTGATGTGATTATCTCCCGCATTCCAGAACAAGACGAAGTTATAAACATAAGCTCCAATATCGTAGATAGCGACTCTTGCCATCAGGCAATGCTTAGAGCGACGAACCATAAAAGCGCAATATCTCATATTCTTCACGCAAGCATATCCTGCAAGTTTACTATGCGCTCTGACCGGTCACAGAATACAAGAACTGAAGCCCTGAACCTTATCAGAGCCAGAAAGGGGCGTTCACCACATATTGTATCCCTGACTTCAGAGCCCACGGCCAGCAGAATTGCCTCCCTTGCCCTCGGAACGGGTGATTTAGATTGTGTTTATCACTTCGCTTTATATGAGTTGAGAGAAGCGCTGGTAGAACTTGATGCTGATGATGCGCTTGATCTTCTTGACTCTATGGTTGATGGAAAAAGGCTGAAAGATATCAGCGACCTCCCTCTTGATCTGGCCATTTAATTGACAAGATAAAATAGAATTTTCTTATGATTACTCTTTACGGAATCAACAACTGCGACACCGTTAGAAAGGCCCGTAAGTGGCTTACTGCTGCCGGTATTGAATACCGGTTCCATGACTACCGCAAAGACGGCCTGGACAAGGCTTCTCTGCAAACCTGGTCCAATGAACTAGGCTGGGAAGCACTGCTGAATCGTCGTGGCACAACCTGGCGACAGCTACCAGAGCAGCAAAAAGCGTCTGTCGATGAAGCCTCAGCCATTGAGTTAATGCTGGAGCAACCCGCTATAATCAGGCGACCCTTGCTCGACACAGGCTCCAAAAGAGTTCTGGGCTTTTCAGACAAGCAATATCAAACACTTTTTCAGTGAAACGCCTGACTCTTTTCAAGCAGGCAGAATAACAAAGCCCCTTGCAATCGCTGCAGAGGGCTGTCTCCAATTTGATTTGAATATCAGGGGAAGTAATTTATGAACCAAACTCTTTTCAGTCTTGCGATTGGTGTAGGCAGTAAAAACACGAAAGGCGACTGGCTGGAAGTATTCTATCCTATGCCTCTGCTGAACCCATCGGAAAAGCTGGTTGCAGCGATTATCGAGCTCGTTGATTACACTGGCGGCAACACCTGCGTTGAGCTGGACAGTACAACCTGTCATGCGCTTGAAGAGTCTTTCGTCAATCTGGGTGAGGAAGCTCTGGCGAAAATGATGCTGAGCCTTGAAGAAAGTGATCAGCCCCGTGTCATTACTTTTCTGGAAACGGACGACACCCTGAACAGCACGCCTGAAGCTTACCTGAAGCTGCATCTGCTCTCACATCGTCTGGTTAAGCCCCATGGTGTCAAACTGCAAGGGATCTTCCCTCTGTTGCCCAACGTTGCCTGGACCAGTGAAGGAGCTATCGACCTGACAGAACTGCCTGAGCGCCAGCTGAAAGCTCGTGCTGAAGGCCGCTACATCAGCGTAGACTC
The DNA here is from genome assembly GCF_049275935.1 of Endozoicomonas sp. ALC020. Taxonomy (NCBI): domain Bacteria; kingdom Pseudomonadati; phylum Pseudomonadota; class Gammaproteobacteria; order Oceanospirillales; family Endozoicomonadaceae; genus Endozoicomonas; species Endozoicomonas sp. ALC020. The sequence goes on along the minus strand of NZ_CP184830.1, from coordinate 4,007,325 downwards.
AGTGGATAAGTTCCCGAAAATGACCGATTACGTGGTCCCTGCCGGAGTGCGTATCGCCGATGCGGCCAGGGTTCGTCTGGGCGCTTATGTTGGTGAAGGCACCACGATCATGCACGAAGGCTTTATTAACTTTAATGCCGGCACCCAGGGTAAGAGCATGATTGAAGGTCGTATCTCTGCCGGTATTATGATTGGTGAAGGTTCTGACCTGGGCGGTGGTTGCAGCACCATGGGTACCCTCTCGGGTGGTAACGACATCGTCGTTTCCCTGGGCGAAAACTGCCTGATCGGCGCCAATGCAGGAATCAATATTCCACTGGGCGACCGTTGCACCATCGAAGCCGGTCTGTACCTGACGGCTGGCAGCAAAGTCAATGTCCTGGACGATCAGAGAAACGTGGTTGAAACCGTCAAAGCCAGCCAGTTGAGTGGCCAGTCTGACCTGCTGTTCCGTCGCAACTCAATTTCCGGTGCCATTGAATGCCTGACCAATAAGTCGGCTATCGCTCTTAACGAAGACCTGCACGCTCATAATTGATAAGTCAGGGCTTTCAGCGCTCTGAACAATTCGGACTACTAAATGAATAAACCAGTCCATTTCTGGCCAAAGCCTTATAAACTTTATTTGAGGTTCTGGTCAGTCGACTGGTTTCTTCTATCAGGCCTATCGAACGGAATGGCCACTCTGTAAGATAAGCGACTTTGATCGATTAATTTCTACCCCTTATCGGCTAATGACTATCGACAAAATCCGGTAGCTTTCATGACATTTTGAATCTCGAAAAGTGAAACCTCTGAAAAGTGACCACTCTTCCAGCAAATCATCCCTCTGACGCCTCTCTGACGCCAGTTGTTGTCAAAAAAACAGCCTGATCTCAGCCTGCCTCTGACAATAAAACCAAACCACCGGAAAACAGTCATCTGGAGCAGGATTCAACGCTCCCTATAATCAACACAAATGGTCTGCATTCATTCTCTTGCAGACCAGACTCTAAAACCATGGATAGGAGTAGTACCATGTCTGCAAGGATGCTGAGCACGTTAGCTATCGTTTTCCCTCTGCTGTTCACGGCAGGTTGTTCCACCACCTCTTCACAGACTCAACCTCAGAAGCCTCACTGGTCGACCTGTATGGCCCAAGGGGGGGTAGTTATGGGGATCCCCGGAGCGGCTTACAATATGGCAACCGGTGGTGCTGCCCTGGTGGCAGGAGCACTGATCGGTGGCACAGCCTGCGCCATGGCAGACCCTGTTACTGAGCCTGAGGGTCCAATGGTTACTAATGGTGTAGAAGAGATGTCCACCGTTAACTTTGACTTTGACTCTTCCAGACTGAGATCGGGCGATCTGGAAATGCTGAACACGCTGATTGGTCAGCTGGATCATGACAGCCACATCGAAATAGTCGGCCACGCCTGTGAGATAGGTTCCCGCTTATACAACCAGAAGCTTTCTGAAAGAAGAGCTGAGGCCGTTAAAGACTACCTGGTGAGCAAAGGGATTCCAGAAGAAAACATGAACGTCAGAGGCAAAGGTGCAGATCACCCACTACGCGGGAATGATACAGAAGAGATGAGACAGGAAAACCGTCGTGTTGAAATCATGCTGAAATGATACCGGCCTGACAGCTAAAACCCCGGCTTGCCCGGGGTTTACTTTTTTGTCATCAGACCGGGAGCTCTACCTCATTGATCCTCAGCAATTCGACTGGCTACTGCACTCTTCTGTTCCTTGTATTTTGCGTCTTTTCGTTTGTTGTAGGGGCGGTCTGCGGTACCACTCATGGTCTCGAAATTAATGGCTCCTATGCCCATTCCCGGTCTCAAAGCCAGTGGCAGTTTGCCACCGTTGAAAAACTCCAGCACAATCTGACCACTCCAGCCCGGGTCAATCCGGTGAGCGGTGACATGCACCATCAGACCCAGTCTCGCCAGAGAAGATCGACCGTCCAGCCAGCCAACAATATCATCGGGCAAGGTAATGGATTCACGGGTAACTGCCAAAGCCAACTCGCCCGGATGAAGGAAAAAAGCTTCGCCATCATTCAGGGCAATCTCCTTGCTCATGATGGAGTCCAGCACCCGATTAATCTCTTCTCTGGGACCACTGATGTCCACAAAAGGGGCTGCATGATCGTTGAACACCCTGAAACTGTTTCCCAGAGTCAGGTCAACACTGACCCCACTGATCTTGCCAGAGCCGGGACGGGGCTCAATAATGATTTTTCCACTGTCGAGGCAAGCTTCTATATCCCGATCACAAAGTCTCATGGTCTATTTTTCCAGCAGCAAGAAGGGAGTGTCTCAACCACAACCCCCAGGATGTTATTAAACGTCATTATACGTGCCCGACAATCAAAGGCGGTAGCCCTCTCCTCGCTTTCTCTGCTACACCTGTTTTTGTTGCTAAAAGCCTCTAAAATGGCTCTGATTGTTGTCAGCAAATAAGATCAGAATGAATGTTTTAGTCGTTTATGCCCACCCGAACCCGGAAAGCTACAATGGAGCACTGTTCAGAATGACCTGTGAACAGTTGACTCTGGCCGGGCACAATGTACACCCACTGGATCTTTATGAGATTGAATTTGAAGCACGAATGTCCCGTGAAGAGAGACTGAACTACATGACCCGTAACAACACTGACGGGATCGAAAACCAGGTTGCCAAACTGAAATGGGCAGAAGCAGTGGTCTTTATCTACCCCACCTGGTGGATGGGCCCTCCGGCGATTTTAAAGGGCTGGCTTGACCGGGTCTGGCTACCCGGAGTTGTGGCAACCTATGGACCTAAAGGTCTGGAACCGGGCCTGACCCGTATTAAAAAGTTCCTGATCATTACTACCCAGGGGTCATCCCGCTGGCGGATGGCTCTGATAGGCAATCCGCCCAGAAAAATGTTCAGGCTCTCACTGAAAGTGGTATCCCGCTGCAAAGATATAAAGTGGCTGGCGCTTTACGGTATGGACAAAAAAACAGAGGAAGATCGAAAGCAGTTTATGAAAAAAGTCAGTAAGCACCTGCAAGGCTTCTGAAAAACGGGAGAGCAGCCTCTCCCCGTTTTAGTTAGTCGTCACTGAATGAGATGGTTGGCGCTTCGGGCTTCTCAGTATTTTTTAATGCCAGTTCCGCAGCCATCCGTTTAGCCATATCCCTGTAGATCATGGTGATCTGTGAGTCCGGCTCAGAAACCACAGTCGGCTCTCCTGCATCAGACTGTTCACGAATCATCATGGACAAAGGCAGTGCAGCCAGCAGATCAACACCAAACTGGTCAGCAATGCGGGTTCCTCCCCCTTCGCCGAAGAGATGCTCGGTGTGACCGCATTCAGAGCAGACATGCATAGCCATATTTTCAACCACACCCAGCACCGGGATATTGACCTTATTGAACATTTCGATGCCTTTTTTAGCATCGATCAACGCCAGATCCTGCGGTGTAGTCACAATAACACTGCCAGTGACGGGTACTTTCTGAGCCAGTGTCAGCTGGATGTCCCCGGTGCCCGGAGGCATATCGATAAACAGGTAATCAAGATCATTCCACAATGTCTGGGTCAACAGTTGCTGCAGAGCACCACTGACCATGGGACCGCGCCAGACCACCGGAGTATCTTCTGTCACCAGAAACGCCATGGACATGGCCTGAATGCCGTGAGCCTCAATGGGAATAAAGAACTTTTCATTTTTGACTTCCGGACGGGTACCATCAGGCAGGCCCAGCAACATCCCGATACTGGGACCATAAATATCGGCATCCAGAACACCAACTCTGGCACCTTCTGCGGCCATCGCCAATGCCAGATTGACAGTGGTGGTCGACTTACCCACACCGCCTTTTCCGGAAGCCACTGCAATAATGTTTTTGACACCGGACAGAGCTTCCAGCTCACCCTGAACCGGCGCACTGGACACACGCCAGCCGACAGAGACTCTGGCACTTTCAACACCGGGAAGGTTCTCGATCTTGGCAGCCAGTAACTGCTCAATGCCCCCCTTCAAGCCTTCTGCCGGGTAGCCCAGTTCGACCTTCAGGGTGACTTTGCCCGACTCAATGGAAAGCTCTTTGATACAACCTGCCGTGACCAGGTCCTGTTTCAGAAAAGGATCGTGATAGCCTTGAACAGCGGCTTCAACCGCAGCACGATCTGGGACACTCATGGGCGTCAGACTCCAACCGTTTGAATGGCAGATAGACTAATGATTTCGTTGTTATTCTGCCAGTAAAAAACGAATTTACTGACCATTGGACAGCGACTTTTTCAACTTCTCAAAAGCAGAGCGGCCCGAGTCAGGATCAATGCCCTGCTTTGCCATGGTTTTTCGCAGCGCCTGCTCAGCCTGCTCATCGGCAACCCTCACGGCTTCTTTCGAGCGACTGTCTTCAATACCTTTCATGATTGAAGCCTCAAGATCCTCACCATCAAGAACCCGGTTACAGAGTATGTTGTAATTTCGCTCAAAGATGGGAAAGGCGACTCTTTGCTCTTCACTTCGCAGGGTCATCCAGCCCGTTTCCCGTGCTGCCAGATAGACGGCAATGTGAGACCAACGAGAGTCGCGGCTCTGCTCAGGCGCATAGCAGGCTTCGTAATAAGCTTGCAGAGGCTTTTTCAAGCCCATCTCATCATGATGCAGCTTACAATGTTCGCGTATCTCGCTGAGATCAGGAAAAAATTTAGTGGTATCCAGAACTTTTTGACCAGCCCTGACAATCCTGGCAGGCTTGAATTCTCCGAGCCCCTGAATCCAGACTTTCTTCGCTTCTACCAATGAAGCATCGGTTGGGAAGGCTTTTTTAAACTTTAACGGGAAGGCGGCTTCCAGCATGGTAAACAGAGTATTAATGGCATACTTTGTCTGTTGAGCTCTTTGCAAGGTTTCACGACTGGTCGTCTGACTCGTCGAAGTCGAACTGGAGTCCATCTGCCCAGCTGGTGTCTGTAAGTTTTTCGACAGTTGATTTATGAGTTCGTTGCCCTTCTTCACTTTGACCCCGCTTCCACTGGTAGATCACATGGTTCTTGAACTTATTCTGCCAGGCTTTGCGAGCTTCACCGGTCTCCAGCCAGTAGAGCTTGAATTCCGGAAGTTGGGCAAGGGTAAAGTCTGCCGGAATACCGTGGTGCGCCTCAAGAAACTCTATGTAAACTGCATCAGGCGTAAAATCCTCAGGCAGAGGCTGAACCCTGGCGCCCTCCGCAAGCGTCTTCGACTGAGCGGCTGTCGCTCCAGTCGTCTGTCGGGCAAACACAGGATGTTCTTCTCCACGTTCCTGAGCAAAATCCTGAAATGGAGACCTGTCTCCGGAAGCCCACTCTCTTCGCAGTTTTTGCTTCTGGCGTTCTTCGTCAGTCATGAATTTAACAATACCTGCCTTCCCGGCTTCGGTCTACCGGTTGTAATAATGGAACAGCCCTGCGCTGTCAGATAAGGCCAAAGGCGAAGACGCCAGCCAGAGACAGGATCATTCCTCCGTTAAGGAGGCAGAAACCTGTCTTAAGATTTTGTGCTGAGTAAATCCCTTCGGGAGCCTGAAGCCAGGCCGGACAGAACCCATTTACTCCCGGAATTTGTCCCATACCTGTAACGGGAAGCCGGTTATTTTAACGCCAGTAAAGCCGGATTGAATAGCGGTATTTTTACTTTCTTCGGGCGGTTTCACCCAGACCAGACCTGTCATGCGCTGGCGACTTTTCCTTTGTAGCTTTTAAGTGATCTTACTTTTTTCACAGGGACAAAAATTTCATCTGAACACGAGATAAATTTCAGTGGCTATTGATTTAAAGTAAGCTGTGTTGCCAAAATAACCCTCTTCAAGGCCTCTCATAGCAGCACTTTGTTCTGCTTCGCTGAGGTAGCCCCACACATCACCGATTTTTAAATCGGTACCCGATCAAGATTTTTTGGTCGTTCGGTTAACTCCTTGCAAGCACTATTGTCGGTTGCATCGTATGCTACTCGAATTGGAGATAAAAACAGGCACCTATTGACATATCACCCACTAACACCTAGTTTTACCCTAACACGCCCGCCATGCCTCTCGACGAAGCACACTCTGGCGGGTTTTTTTATTGCCAGTTAATAATAGAAAGCACATTTTCGACAATAAAAACAAATGGTTACTTTCAGCAAGCACGCATTAAGCCTCAACGAGCAGATTGAAACTTTGATTGCCAGAGGCTTGGTAGTTGCTGACCCTGTCAGAGCCAAACGCTACTTAAAGAATATTAGTTACTTCCGTTTAAGTGCCTATACCCGCCCGTTCTACATCCCCAGATCGGGTGATGGTCATCAGTTCATTTCAGGCACATCATTTGAAGATGTCCTGGAACTGTATATTTTCGACAGAGAGTTGAGACTTCTCCTTTTAGATGCCATTGAACGAATAGAAGTTGCACTGCGTGCTCAATTAACACAAGTTCTCGCTACACGACACGGTCCTCATGGGTATCTTGACCCAAACATTTTTAATAGCCATTACAATCACCAATGGCTGATTAGTGAACTGAAAAGCAAGTCTGAGAGGAGGAAGATGGAGGTATATCTGGAAAGCTATCAACGGAAGTACCCTGATTCACCAGTACAACCACCGTTATGGATGGCACTGGAACTTTTAAGCTTCAAACAAATTTCAGAACTCTTTGCCAATCTTCGCTCCCCGGAAGATCAGAAGCCTCTTACAAAGCATTTTGGTTTTCAATTTACAGTACTTAAAACCTGGTTTCGTTCACTGTCTGATTTACGTAATCACTGCGCTCATCATTCAAGAATCTGGAATAGAGAGTTTGGTACCAGCCCCGTATGGCCAAGAAAAGCACCAGCAAATTGGATATATATCCCTGAGAAAATTACGGTTCCCTCATCACCTGCACAAACCATTAATCCACGGCGACGGCTTTACTATCAGCTGGTTATTATCGAAACGCTATTGAGCAGAATTAGCCCCGGAAGTGGCTGGGCCACCAGGCTTAACGGGTTGATCTCAAGAAATCCAGCGATTTCAAGAGTACATATGGGGTTTCCGGCTAACTGGGAAAAGGAACCCTTATGGACTCGTGCAGGCATTCAACCTAAGTAAACTTTCAGTAGCTGTTAGTTCGAAGTAAGCTTTGCCGCTGATAAAGGGTTTCCGGGTCGACCAGAATATCTCTGGATATGGAGGAGTTAAAGTACTTCAATAGCGGCCTCTTTACTTAAGTCTTAGCCTTAGCAATAAGAATTATCGTATACTGCCCACCTTTACCCTCTTTCAATTTGCCAGCAACACAGTACTCGAATGAGCCAACGTAAAATACTTGTCACCAGTGCCCTGCCCTATGCCAATGGTCCTCTGCATATGGGACACCTGGTGGAATACATTCAAACCGATATCTGGGTTCGTTTTCAGAAGCTGTTCGGCAACCAATGCACTTACGTCTGCGCCGACGATGCCCATGGCACCGCCATCAGCCTGCATGCTGAAAAGCAGGGCATTTCGCCAGAAGAGTCTGTCGCCCTGATCAACAAAGAGCGCATTCGTGACTTTGGTGATTTCCTGGTGGAGTTTGATAATTACCACTCCACCCACTCTGAAGAAAATCGCAAACTGTCTGAAGCCATTTACCTGAAGCTGAAGGAAAATGGCCATATCGCCAGCTGCAACATCACACAGGCGTATGACCCTGAGAAGCAGATGTTTCTGGCGGATCGTTATATCAAGGGGGAATGTCCAAAGTGCGGGGCAGACGACCAGTACGGTGATAACTGTGAAAAATGTGGCGCCACCTATTCTCCCACCGACCTGAAAAATCCCAGGTCGGCTATTTCCGGTGCGGTTCCGGTAGAAAAAGAGAGTGAGCACTTTTTCTTCAGACTTTCAGATTTTGATGGCTTCCTGAAAGAGTGGACCCGTTCCGGCACCATTTCCGACGAGATTGCCAACAAGTTGGCCGAGTGGCTGGACGCTGGCCTGCAGGACTGGGATATTTCCCGCGACGCGCCTTACTTCGGCTTCGAAATTCCCGGTGAGCCCGGTAAATACTTCTACGTCTGGCTGGACGCTCCCATCGGCTATATGGCGTCTTTCGAGAACCTGTGCCAGAAAAGAGACGACCTGAACTTTGACGATTACTGGAAAAAAGACAGTGACTGTGAAGTGCATCACTTCATCGGCAAGGACATTGTCAACTTCCATTGCCTGTTCTGGCCTGCCATGCTGGAAGGTACGGGTTATCGCACACCGACCTCCGTCAATGTTCATGGTTACCTGACAGTGAACGGCGAAAAAATGTCCAAGTCCCGTGGCACCTTTATTACCGCCCGGACTTATCTGGAGCACCTGGACCCGGAGTATCTGCGTTATTATTACGCCGCCAAACTGTCCAGTCGCATCGATGACCTGGACCTGAACACAGAAGACCTGGTTCAGCGGGTAAACTCTGACCTGGTCGGCAAAGTGGTTAACATTGCCAGTCGTAACGCCGGCTTTATCAAGAAGCGTTTTACTGGAAAATTGTCTACCAACAACATGATCCCGGAGCTGACAGCCGACTTCCAGAAGACCGGAGAGCGCATCGCAGAACTCTATGAAGGCCGTGAATTCGGCAAAGCCATGCGTGAAATCATGGCTCTGGCTGACAAAGCCAATGCCTGGATTGACGAAGTGAAGCCCTGGGTTGTTGCTAAAGAAGAAGGCAAGGATCAGGAACTGCACGACATCTGTTCAGCCGGTATTAACCTGTTCCGTTTGCTGATGATCTACCTGAAGCCGGTTCTGCCTGCTATGGCGACCAGGGCAGAAGCCTTCCTGAACATAGAGCCTCTGCGCTGGACCGACAGCCAGACCCTGCTTCTGGATCACGGGGTGAACAAGTTCAAGCCTCTGATGACCCGTGTCGAGTTGAATAAAGTCGAAGCCATGATTGAAGCCAGCAAAGAGGTACTTGCCAAAATGTCTGAGCAAAAACCTGCTGAAACCTCTGCCTGCAACGAATGGCTGGAAAAAGAGCCTGTGGCTGAGCAGATTACTTTCGATGACTTTGCCAGGGTGGATCTGCGTATTGCCAAAATTGTCAATGCCGAGCTGGTAGAAGGCGCTGGTAAACTACTGCGATTAACTCTGGATATTGGCGAAGCAGAGCCTCGCAACGTATTCGCCGGCATAAAGTCTGCCTATGCCCCGGAAGCCCTGACCGGCAAGTATACGGTTATGGTCGCCAACCTGGCACCTCGTAAAATGAAGTTTGGCGTGAGTGAAGGGATGGTTCTGGCCGCCGGCCCCGGCGGTAAAGATCTCTGGATTCTTGAGCCCCATGAAGGTGCTCAACCCGGAATGCGTGTCATGTAATCCACAATACTCAATCATACCCTGTTAAAACCCTCCCCCTCCCCACCGAGCTGATTCGGTGGGAATTCTCATAAGGAGTATCGCTTGCTTTTTTCTGACCTGGCTCTGCACGAACGGCTGCAAAAAGCCCTGACTGAAAGAAATTTCAGCGAGGCCACCCCCGTCCAGGTGGCAGTGATTCCCAGAGCGCTGGATGGCAAAGATCTGCTGGTCAGCTCCGAAACCGGCAGTGGCAAGACGGCGGCATTCCTGCTGCCTGCCCTGAATCATTTCGAGAACACTCCAGCCCCCCGCTCCAGCACCCGAATGCTGATTCTGGTGCCCACCCGGGAGCTGGCCCGACAGATTCTGAAAGAGACGGAAGCCCTGGCCCGTTTTACCCAGATCAAAGCCGGACTGATTACCGGTGGCGACCCGTTTCGTCACCAGGTCAATACATTGAGAAAGAATCCGGAAATTCTGATCGCCACGCCGGGCCGTCTGCTTGAGCACATGGAGAACAACAATACCGACTTTAATGATCTGGAATACCTGATTCTGGATGAGGCTGACCGCATGCTGGATTTTGGTTTCAGTCCAGACATCCTGAAAATTGCCTCTGAATGTCGTCAGGATCGACAAACCATGCTGTTCTCTGCCACCCTGCAACAAAAAGGGATGGGTGTACTGATTGACTTGGTTTTGCGAGAACCTGAAACCCTGACCTTAAATACGGCCAGAGAAAAGCATGAGAACATCCATCAGCAGGTCGTACTGAGCGATGATCAAAAGCATAAGGAAAAGCTGACTCGCTGGCTGTTGGAAAACGAGCCTTTCGAGAAAGCCATTGTTTTCACCAATACCCGTAACCTGGCTGACCAGCTGTGCGGTTTCCTTCGCTACAGTGACCTGAAAGCCGGTGTTCTGCATGGTGAGATGGATCACCAGGAACGAAAAAAGATGATGGCCATGCTGGCTTCAGGCCAGATCAATATTCTGGTGGCTACCGATGTCGCAGCCAGAGGTCTGGATATCAAAGGGATTGAGCTGGTCATTAATTTCGATATGGCTCGCAATGGCGATGACTATGTTCACCGCGTCGGCCGCACTGGACGAGCCGGTGAAAAAGGTCTGGCCATCTCCCTGATTGGCCCCAACGAATGGAACCTGATGTCAGGCATAGAGCGTTATCTGAAAACACGCTTTGAAAAACGCTCAATCAAGGAGCTGAGAGGCAGCTGGAAAGGCCCTAAAAAGCTGAAGGCTTCGGGAAAAGCCGCCGGCAGCAAGAAAAAGAAGGTCTCCGACAAGACTAATGCTGGAAAAACACGGCAGCGCAACAAAAAGAACCTGGGTAAGCGCCGTAAACCCGCCAGCCAGGACACCACTGAATCGGTTGATGCCGGTTTTGAGCCTTTAAAACGCAAGAAAAACTAATCCTTCCTGAACCGTTATGAGAGCGGGTTTTCTCAGACTTTAGTCTAGAAAAAACCGCTTTAACCTCAACAAATCCCTTCCTACTGAGAACTTAACTGCACATTCCTTGTCCAATAACAATATAAGCCATTAAAAAATTGGAGGAAGGGAATGAAAAATCTAATAAAAATTAAGCTATTCAGCGTGCTTGTTTGCCTGGCCAGCTTCGTCAATGCCGGAAACTTATGTAACCTGCCCTCAGGGAACTACTCGGGCATGTCTAAAGTTACGCTTGATCGCTCGACCGACAAGGTGGAACAGTTTCAAGTGGAACTGAAAATCGGCTCCGACAATAACAGCTTCGGCTATATCAAGCTGTATGAGCTGGATATGGACTCTTCAGGCACACTCCATCATAACCTGATCAAAAATGAGTATTTCACGTTGAGTGGTTGCAGCTCTGGCGCAACTTTCAAGCTGAAAGGCCCTGAGATCGAGGGTTTTCTCAAGGTGATGAACATTAATCAGAGCCTGGGAGAAATCACCATCACAGGGGCTATCAATACTTATGAAGAAGGTCTTTATGGCGTGGCTCAATGGCTCTATGACAGTGCCGGATCAATGATTGGATCCGAAGGTAAGTACGAGATAGATTTTCGCAGACTGCCCTTGCGCCTGCGCAAGCAGATCTGAGTTGCACTCCCGCTCCAGTGAGAGCGGGTAAACCCCAATGCACAACGCCAAAGACTGCTGTACAATCCTCTGCCCATTTCATGTCTTAGAGGTCTGCAGATCAAAATGACTGATTTTTCATCCCTTGGTTTGTGTAAACCTCTCCTTCAGGCAGTCACCGAACAGGGTTATAAAAAAGCCTCCCCGATTCAGGCCAAAGCTATTCCTATGGTTCTGACCGGCCGCGATGTCATGGCATCCGCCCAGACCGGAACGGGCAAAACAGCTGGCTTCACCTTGCCGCTGCTGCACCGTCTGTCAGAAATGCGGACGCTCAAGAACCATCCTGTTCGCGCCCTGATCCTGGTACCTACCCGCGAGCTGGCTATTCAGGTTGGCGAAAGCGTCGTTCGCTATGGTTCAAACCTCTCTCTTCGCTCAGCAGTCGCATACGGCGGTGTTGATATAGAGCCCCAGGTGGCAGCGCTTCAGGCTGGAGTGGATGTGCTGACGGCAACACCGGGGCGACTGCTGGACCTGATCCGAAAACAACATGTGACCCTGGACCACCTGAAAATCCTGGTTCTGGATGAAGCCGACAGAATGTTGGACCTCGGCTTTAAAAATGAGCTGGATCAGATTCTTGAGGTTCTGCCCGCCAAACGTCAGAATCTGCTTTTCTCTGCAACCTTCTCCAAGCAGATCAAGGCGCTGGCCCATGAGTTCCAGCGTCATCCGGTCAAAATTGAAATAGAGAATCCAAACTCTGCTGCCAGCACAGTCAAACAGTCGGTCTATCCTGTGGATCAGCAGGATAAACCGGAAATCCTCAGCTATATCATTGAAGGTGGCAAGTGGGAGCAGGTTCTGGTTTTCGTGCGCACCAAAAAAGCCGCCGAAAAAGTTGCAGACCTGCTCGCTGACGAAGGTATCAGCGCCACGGCACTGCACAGTGACAAGAGCCAGCCTGTTCGCAGCAGAACGCTGGTTGAGTTTCAGGCGGGTGCTTACCGGGTTCTGGTAGCCACTGATGTTGCTTCCAGAGGGCTGGATATGGATCAGTTGCCACTGGTGGTAAACTACGACCTGCCTAAAGTGCCGCAGGATTATGTGCACCGTATTGGTCGAACCGGTCGTGCTGGCAGCCCGGGGCGAGCGATCTCCCTGATGAACCCGGAAGAGAAAAAACTGCTGGAAGCCATTCGTAAGCTCATTAACAAGCCCCTGAACGTTGAGCCAGTGCCTTATTTTGAGGACGGTGTTAAGGTTACTTTGAGTGACGAGGCGCCCTCCAAAAAGTCTGGCAAGCCGCGCTCAACTTCAGCTCATCCGGGAAAAAAGCCTGCTGGTAATAAAAACAGGCCAGCATTCAAATCAGGCTCCGGCAACACTCGAAAAAAACCTTCCCAATCTGGCAGACCGGTCAAAGGTCGCAGATAATCAGGAAAACCGGCTCCATTGAGCCTCATGACAGCCCCTTATCCATGAGGGGCTTTTCTACCGCCACAGCCCCAGTCACAGGTTATCGCTATGGAAGATGTCATTGATGAACTCCGGGAAGGTGCCGTCGAGGTACCTACACCATTGGAGCTTCCTGACGAAGATGAGATTATCGAAGCTGAAGAGCAGCTACTGCTTCCGATTCCTTCCGACTTCCGGGAGTTTCTGCTGCAAGTCAGTGACCTTGTTTTTGGCTCCATGGAACCCGTTACCATTAAAGACCCCTGCTCTCACACCTACCTGCCTGAAGTTGCGGCCATCGCCTGGGACCAGGGAATGCCCAGAGATCTGCTGCCGCTCTGTGAGCATAATGGCGACTTTTATTGCGTGTCTGCGGAAGGTGAAGTAGGCCTTTGGACAGCAGGCGACCTCTCGGAAACCACCTGGCCTTCGGTCTGGCACTGGGCTAAAGATGTCTGGCTGCAAAGCTAGTTTATGTAATAAAACCAGACCAACCAACAGAGTGTGTGTGAGTATTAACTGCACTGGCAGCCGGTGCTTTCTCTTTGCTATCCTTATCGGCTGGTCTGATTCCTGACCAGAAAGTTAGTCGTCTTTCGCCTGAAGGAGGCTGTAACACACCGCACCGGATTTACGCTCCGGCCAGCAACAGGACCCTATATGTCAATCGTCGTTTGTGCGCTCTATAAATTTGTTACTCTGGATAACTTTGAAACCATTAAGCCTGAACTTCTGAAAGTCATGGAGGGCCATGGCGTTCATGGCACTCTGCTGCTTGCCCGGGAAGGTATTAATGGCACCGTTGCCGGTACCCGAAATGCCATAGACCAGCTCCTGGTCTGGCTGAAAAGCGACCCCCGTCTCGCTGAAATTGAGTATAAGTTATCCTACACCGAGGCGATGCCTTTCAAACGAACCAAGGTCAAACTCAAGAAAGAGATCGTCACCATGGGTGTGGAAGGTATTGATCCCAACCATGTTGTCGGAACCTATGTCGATGCCAAGTCATGGAACGATTTGATCAATGATCCGGAGGTTCTGGTGGTTGATACCCGCAACGATTATGAAGTCCAGGTAGGCACCTTCAAAAATGCGATCAATCCCAACACCGAGACCTTCAGGGAGTTTCCTGAATACGTCAGGGATCACCTCAACCCCGGGCAACACAAGAAAATTGCCATGTTCTGCACTGGTGGCATTCGCTGCGAAAAGTCGACGGCCTATCTGAAAGAACAGGGTTTTGAAGAGGTCTACCACCTGAAAGGCGGGATTCTCAAATACCTGGAAGAAATACCCCAGGAAGAATCCACCTGGGAAGGCGAATGCTTTGTTTTTGATGATCGTGTCACCGTCAATCATCAGCTTGAAAAAGGTCAGTACGATCAATGCAACGCTTGTCGTCTTCCTATAACCGTTCAGGACCAGCTCAGCGAACACTTTGAACAGGGCGTCAGTTGCCCTCACTGCTATGACAGGCACACACCGGATCAGAAGCAACGTTTCCGTGAACGTGAACACCAGATTCAGCTGGCAAGACGACGTGGAGAAGCTCACCTCGGAGGTGAGGTCGGCAATACCGTTTTGAATCGAAGAAAAGCCAAACAGGCTTTTCGTGAACAACAACGCGCTCTGGCAGCCACAAAGCAGTAATACCAATCAAACTTTCTAACTCCCAATTGCGCTGAAGATTTGAGCCTTAATCCTGCGTTGGCGATCGTCGCCATAGCCAAGGCTCAAATCTCCATGCTCACAAGAAATACCAGCCACCTCCCAACAGCATCACAAACAGGATGGCCCATCGATCTGCATCATGCCCCTGCGTCAAGGGATGCTCAACGGCCCTTTTAAAAACACACTTATCTTCTTGATCTATCCTTCCTATCGGTAAACCAGAGCAAGGATAGAATTATTAAATACTTACTCTTTACAGCACTGCTATTACTGTCATTGTCTGTCGTCTTTCAGGCCGAGCCGTCGGGAAGAGATTTTATTGTCAGGCCTGCACAGAATACAGATAATCCAAACCCGTGCTTTTCTATAAAACGAGACCGAACGGTCCGGCCAGGCAGCCATTTTTTTTGGGTACCTGACGAAGTGGTTGTCGGATTTGCGATCACTACTGTGCTATTTAACTCTGGGCATGACCCATCACAATACCGGCCATCAACATCATCATCCGGCCAACAAACCTCACCAGCCACCAGCCACTCCGGGGGCTCTTTTACCAGCCCACTGAACACTGATAATGACGACGGTAACGGAAACCCTCAACAACACCTGCATACTTTCGATTTAAACTGTTATACCTCTCCCTGCCATGGCCTTTGTCAACGGCGACCATTACCCGACAGCACCGAGCCAGGGCAATGGCTGCCGAATTTTGAAGAGAGTTGGACAGACCAGACAGAAGCAACACACGAACAAGACTCATACTCCCATTTAGCCGATGACTGTTTTATTTGTATGGGTCATCTTGAGTTTCCAGAGGCCCAACTCCCCCAATACAATGCGCCTATCGAAACACTGGCCGAACCGGGCATTCAGCCCCAGGGTACTTCTGGCCTTTCTGCCACCGCTGATGGTTTTGCTGTCATTAATGACTCGTTCACTGTCCCGGGCCCTCCCGAAGCGGTCGGGATTTCCATTGCTCTTGCCCAGAGAGGCACGTTACAAGCCCGGAAAGAGGATAAAACCAGACAAAAAACCTGCGACGCACCCCTGGTCGGGGCGGATGGCCACACGAAAGCCCTGTCAAATCACAAAAGGAAAGATGACACCGAAGCTCAAACCTGTCCTGAGTGCCAGAAGACCCTGTCAGACGCGAAGGCCCTTTCGAGTCACAAAAGGCAATATCATAGTGGAGAGAAAACCTGTTCTAAGTGTCTAAAGACCTTGCGCAACACTCAAGCCCTGTGGGATCACAGAAAAAAAAATCACAGCGGAGTAAAAACCTGCCCCCAGTGCCAGAAGACCCTGCCAAACACGAAAGCCCTGTGGATTCACAAAAGAAAAGATCACACCGGAGTGCAAACCTGCCCTGACTGCCAGAGGACCCTGTCAAACACTCAATCCCTCGCGGATCACAAAAGTCACTATCACACCGGAGTGCAAACCTGCCCTCTGTGTCAGAAGGCCCTGCCAAACTCGAGAGCCCTGTCGGTTCACAAAAAAAAAGATCACACCGGAGTGCAAACCTGCCCTGAGTGCCAGAAGACTTTGCCAAACGCGAAAGCCCTATCGTACCATAAAAGAAAAGATCACAGCCGAGTGCGAATCTGCCCTGAGTGCCAGAAGCCCCTGCGAAACGCTCAAGCCCTGTTGGATCATAAAAGAAAAGATCACAGCGGAGTGCAAACCTGCCCTGAATGCCAGAAGACCCTGCCAAATGCTCAAGCCTTGTCGTATCACAAAAAATGTCATACTGGAGTGCAAACCTGCCCTGAGTGCCAGAAGACCCTGCCAAATGCAAAAGCCCTGTCGAATCACAAAAGCAAAGTACACACCGGAGTACAAACCTGCCCTGAGTGCCAGAAGACCCTGCCAAACGCGAAAGCTCTGACGTATCACAAAAGTCAACACCGGAAACGAAAGCTTGATGACTCAAAGTCAAGTGATTGATTTGTGCTTGTCATTGGATCACCTAAACACAACCAGAATGACCCATCGGTCTGCATCATGCCCCTGCGTTAAGGTATGCTCAACGGCCTTTTTAAAAACACACTTATCTTCTTGATCTATCCTTCCTATCTGTAAACCAGAGCAAGGATAGAATTATTAAATACTTACTCTTTACAGCACTGCTATTACTGTCATTGTCTGTCTTCTTTCTTGCCGAGCCGTCGGAAAGAGATTTTATTTTCAAGCCTGCACACAATACAGATAATCCAAACCCGTGCTTTTCTATAAAACGAGACCGACCGGCCCGGCCAGGCAGCCATTTTTTTTGGATACCTGTCGAAGTGGTTGTCGGATTTGCGATCACTACTGTGCTATTTAACTCAGGGCATGACCCATCACAATACCGGCCATCAACATCATCATCCGGCCAACAAACCTCATCAGTCACCAGCCACTCCGGGGACTCTTTTACCAGCCCGCTGAACACTGATAATGACGACGGTAACGGAGGCCCTCAACAACACCTGCATACTTTGGATTTAAACTGTTATACCCCTCCCTGCCATGGCCTTTGTCAACTGCGACCATCACCCGACAGCATCGAGCCAGGGCAATGGCTGCTGAATTTTGAAGAGAGTTGGACAGGCAAGACAGAAGCAACACACGAACAAGACTCATACTCCCATTTAGCCGATGGCGACTGTTTTATTTGTATGGGTCATTTTGAGTCTCTGGAGACCCTACTCCCCCAACACAATGTGCCTTTCGAAATACTGGCCGATCCGGGCATTCAGCCCCAGGGTGCTTCTGGCCTGTCTACCACCACTGATGGTTTTGCTGTCATTAATGACTCGTTCACTGTCCCGGGCCCTCCCGAAGCAGTCGGGATTTCCATTGCACT
The DNA here is from genome assembly GCF_049275935.1 of Endozoicomonas sp. ALC020. NCBI lineage: Bacteria > Pseudomonadati > Pseudomonadota > Gammaproteobacteria > Oceanospirillales > Endozoicomonadaceae > Endozoicomonas > Endozoicomonas sp. ALC020. The sequence goes on along the minus strand of NZ_CP184830.1, from coordinate 3,989,955 downwards.
TACCCAGGGAAGCACAGTACAAGCCCGAAAAGACGACAAAACCAGACAAAAAACCTGCAATGCAACCCTGGTCGGAGCGGATGGCCACACGAAACCCCTGTCAAATCACAAAAGGAAAGATGATACCGGAGCTCGAACCTGTCCTGAGAGTCAGAGAGCCCTGTCAGACGCAAAGTCCCTTGCGAGTCACAAAAGGCAATATCATACTGGAGAGAAAACCTGTTCTGAGTGTCTAAAGACCTTGCGCAACAATCAAGCCCTGTGGGATCACAGAAAAAAAAGTCACAGCGGAGTGAAAACCTGCCCCCAGTGCCAGAAGACGCTGCCAAACTCGAAAGCCCTGTCGGATCACAAAAGAAAAGATCACAGCGGAGTGCAAACCTGCCCTGACTGCCAAAGGACCCTGCCAAACGCTCAATCCCTCTCGGAACACAAAAGTCACTATCACACCGGAGTGCAAACCTGCCCTCAGTGTCAGAAGACCCTGCCAAACACGAGAGCCTTGTCGGATCACAAAAGGAAAGATCACACCGGAGTGCAAAGCTGCCCTGAGTGCCAGAAGACCCTGCCAAACACGAAAGCCCTGTCGGATCATAAAAGAAAAGATCACAGCGGTGTGCGAACCTGCCCTAAGTGCCAGAAGACCCTGCGAAACGCTCAAGCCCTGTCGGATCACAAAAGGAAAGATCACAGCGGAGTGCAAACCTGCCCTGAATGCCAGAAGACCTTGCCAAATGCTCAAGCCCTGTCGCATCACAAAAGGCGTTATCACACCGGAGTGCAGACCTGCCCTGAGTGCCAGAAGGCCCTGCCAAATGCAAAAGCCCTGTCGAATCACAAAAGGCGTTATCACACCGGAGTGCAGACCTGCCCTGAGTGCCAGAAGACCCTGCCAAGCTCTCAAGCCCTGTGGGCTGACAAAAGCAAAGATCACACCGGAGTGCAAACCTGCCCTGAGTGCCAGAAGACCCTGCCAAACGCGAAAGCCCTGACGGAACACAAAAGTCAACACCGGAAACGAAAGCTTGGCGACTCAAAGTCAAGCGATTGATTTGTGCTTGTCGTTGGCTCACCCGGGAGGCGAAGTCGGCTGTCTTCAGACAAAATATCGAATCACTATCTCAACATTGAGCCGACCCTTATTATATTGGTGCACCAACAACATACAGAAGGCCAGTGTTATCAACGGAAGAAGCCGCTTTTTCTCTTCACTTAAGAAATACCAGCCACCTCCCAACAGCATCACAGCCAGAATGGCCCAATGGCCAACCTCGTGCTCCTGCGGCATGGTGTGGAACAGCACCACAAAACAACCCACAATATTGAACAGAATCCAGAGTGGCGAGAGCATCCCGATACTGCCCAGTATTGGAAACCTGATCAATGCTCCACCGGTCCATGTTTTTGGCTGGATATCGGACGACAAATGCAGCGCAATCCCCATTGCCAGACCGCCTGCAACGAAGGGCAGATCAAGCATCAAGGGCAATACCGCCAGAAGGCACGAATGAGTAATTCCTGAACGGTGACTCAGCCCTGGTAAAGCCAGATCAATATCCGGCAATCGAATACCGGCAATCAGTCCACTCAGGAACAGCAGTACTGATTCAAACCGGACGATGGCCTGAAAATAATCGGGAAAATAATGCCGCCCTGCCAGAACAGAAGCCGCCAGCAGACAACCCGCTAACGGAGAAGTGATGTGTCGCATACAACCGGAACAACTAAAGATATGAGGGTGAAACCAGTCTAGTACATGATTTCGATGAGTCTCATAGTCAACCCAATGGCAGGTAAGTGGTATTTTTCAGCTTCTCCATAGCAAAGGAAGAGGTCACTTCACTGAGTCCAGTCACACTGTTTACCAGTCGCTTATAGAATACGTCAAAGGCTGCCATATCCCTGACCAGCACTTTCATCATATAGTCGTACTCTCCTGCCATCCGGAAGAACTCAATCACTTCGGCAAAGTCACTGACTTCCGAGACAAAAGCCTCATACCATTCATTGCTGTGATTTTGGGTTTTGATATTCACAAAAGCAGTGAGGTGTAAACCCAGTTTTTCACTGTCCAGCAGCGCCACCCGCTGAGTGATATAGCCCTCTTCTTCCAGCCTTTTCAACCGCTTCCAGCAGGGTGAGACGGTTAACCCTACCCTGTCGGCAATATCAGCCACTGGAATGGATGCATCCCGCTGAAGGCAGTCAAGAATCAGTTTATCCTTTTTATCAAGCATAATAGAGAATTATTTTTCCCAAAACTTTTTAAATCATGACGACTTTGACAACATTTTTCCAGCTTTGTCATTTAAACTTTTCATCATAGGTAATAATTAGCAACAACTGTTTTTCAGCCATTGAACGTATTACGAGGATGTTGGCATGAGCACAAAGACCCGGGTCAGCCTTTTGTTTGTTACTGTCTGCTTCATTTGGGGGACGACATGGCTGGCTATGGAACTGGCTGTTGCTACTATTCCGCCCATTACCGCTACCGGCATTCGTTTTGCTGTTGCAGCACCCCTGATTCTTCTGCTGGCCAGATTGAAAGGCGTTACGATCTGGTTCCCAAAGAATAAAAGTCTGGAGTTTTTCCTGATCAGTCTGTTTTACTTTGCCATCCCCTTTACCCTGATGATTTTTGGCGAACAATATATTTCATCGGGACTGGCGTCTATCATCTTCGCCAATATGCCGGTCGTCGTTCTGATCTTTTCGGTATTACTCCAGCGCCATAAGGTGGCTATGCACCAGCTGGCGGGGCTGGTCATAGCCCTGGGCAGCCTGGTGACTATTATTGGTAACGAAATGTCGGTCAACAGTAACGGCAGCCTGATGGGTGTGATTGCACTGGTCGTTGCCGTGCTCATGCATGCCCTGATTTACACCAGTGTCCAGACTCGTTGTGAGGGTATTCATGTGCTGACCTACAATGCCCTCCCCTGTCTGATGGCAGCGGTATTTCTGATGATTACGGGCTACTTCATGGAAACGCCGGATATAAACAGTTTCTCGGCGCTCTCACTCAGCGCAGTGATCTATCTGGGTTCCGTAGCAGGGATTGGCGGCATTATGGCTTACTTCCAGTTAAACAAACTGGCCAGCCCATTCCAGGCTTCCATCTGTTTTCTGATCTTCCCGGTGATTGCACTCTGTCTGGACAGCCTGTTGAACGGAACAATGCTCAGCCATGAGTCTCTGTTCCTGACTCTGTTCCTGATGCTCGGTGTATTTTTGACCAAATTGCCAGAAAAAACTTTCAGAAAAAACAAGATCTTGTTCAAAAGAAGCTAATGCTTTTTACCGTCATAAAAAAAACCGGGCTATTCACCCGGTTTTTTATGACTGATTCAATGCTCGTGACCACCGGGTCCATGTACATGACCATGATCCAGCTCTTCTTCTGTCGCATCACGAACTTCAACCACCTCAACGGCAAAGTTCAGGTCTTCCCCTGCCAGATGATGGTTGGCATCAATCACAACTTCATCGCCTTCAATGGCCGTAATGGTGACAATGCGTGGGCCGATAGCGGTATCTGCATGGAACTGCATACCTACTTCTACGTCGTGTTCACCAAACTGGGCACGGGGAATGGGCTGCACCAGACTTTCATCGTATTCGCCATAGGCTTGCGCAGCTTCTACAGAGACGTCCAGCTTGTCACCCGCCGTTTTTCCTTCCAGAGCACTTTCCAGACCGGCGATAATATTACCCGCACCGTGCAGATAGGCCAGAGGGTCATGACCTTCGGAACTGTCCAGAACTTCACCCCCGGCATTTTTCAGGGTGTAGTGGATCAGCGCGACTGTTTTGTCGGTAATGTTCATGAATTGAAATTCTCTGGAATGAATGAAAATAAAAGAACAGAATACCTGTCTGTCTGAAAAACGAACAGTTCTTTTTCCGGTTAAAATCACCCTCTATTCAGACATCATCCCGGAACGTGCTGACTCTGCCAACTCAAGGTGAAGCTGTGCCCTGTTTTCTCCCTCTTTGCCTGCCTGTTGCAACAACTCAACCGCTCTGGCCGGATTGGAAACCTTACCTTCAACACCGTAAAGGTAGCGTATACCGAGCTGGTAGAGTTCGTCCGGCCTGACATCGTGTAATCCTTTGTGTTTCATTCGCTTTTCCAGAGCATGAATACTCTTTTCAACCCTGGCAGTAGGATGTATGAAAATCTTCCGACCGTTTTCTATTCTGTTAGCCAGAATAGTTTTTGCTACTCTCCCTTTGACTCCCTCTCCCTGTGCAGCCATTTCCTCAAGCTGGTTCAGGGCTTTGTAGAAGGCAGAAGGTTTATGAACATGGGTCAACAAATCACCTGCTTCAGCCAGCAACGCATAAGGCTCCCGTTCTTCACAGAGTTGCTTCTGAAGCGCTATCGCTGCAGGGTATTTTTTCCTGGCAGCAAGCGATAACCTGCGGGCCGACTCAATACTCCGATGCTCTTTCTCGTCCTCGCTCATCTGATCCGGCCTGATGGCATGGAGCCCGTCTCTTAAAAGGACACTTGCATAGTAATTCAGTCTGGGATCTTCCGGCTTCTTCTTGAGTGCTTCTGCCAACACTTCATAAGCTTCTTTGATCAGCCCTGCCTGCGAAGCGGAAAGAGCCAAAGCTACAGGATCAATCTGTGAGCGGAAGGGCTGTTTCAGTATGGCTTGGGCCAGAGGCGGGGTAACAGGCCACTGAAGGCTCCTGAATAACAGGATGCCCCGACCAGCTGTACCCGGATACTGAAAAAATAATCCAGCTAATGTTTTCAAATAGCTGAAGGACAGTTGATCCCCACCCTTCGACCTCTCTATCCAGGGTTGAAGCTGCAACGTTTTCAGCAGACGCTCAGCCCGATCAGATCCGACCTGTCGACAATAGCTCTCCAGTGTTGAGAGAGCCTGCAGATCGCCCATATTGATCTTATGTATAAAATCTTTGTCGTCTGTTAAAGCATCACCCCAACAGACACCGGTGTAATGATGCAGCAAAACCGGAAGAGAGAGCTTTTCGCCCCGAACAGCCTCTTGCGGTGCTTTCATGATCGGAATGGGGTAACTCAATGGACCAATACCCAGTGAAATACAGAGCTGTTCGTCGGCCACATTCATACCCTTGAACGAAACCCAACCGGCTGCACCGATCAGACCACTTCTGAACCATTGATCCCATGAAGACCATTGTGTCCAGGCGGATTTATCCACATCCTTTTCATCCAGATCGAAAGAGAGAAACTCGGCTGTTTTCAGGTCCACCAGCCCCTTCTCCACCTTTACTTTGACTGACGCCTTCAGCTTTCTGCCCTTAAGAAAACCTGTGGGTATGTTTTGTCGGATAGCTTGGGGAAGCTGCTCGAAATCCTCGATAAGGTCATCACCACTCAAAAAAACATCGTTGAGATAAACGTATCCAGTGCCTTCTTCATCCAGCTTTGTAGTCAGGTTTCCAACCTTGACAGAGCCGGCTCTGACGCCATCGATACTGATATTTCCCGGAGTGACTGCCGTAATCGCTGAAGATTGCCTTAAATCCCCTTCTTTGAACTTCGTATTAGAGACCTCACACTGATCCAAAGCCACATTGCCCCTGACTGGAACAGAAAACTTGCTGGCCTGAGTCTTAACGGTCACCAGCCCCTCACCTGATAAGTGTGTTTTACCGACACTGAACTTGAGTTCAGCATCTCCTTTTTCACTGTCTTTGAGATGAGCAGAGAGCTTCTGTATCTGCCCACCCAGGTTTTGGGGCAGCTCAATGCGGGTATCACGCCAATGAATCGAGGATGGCTGGCCATGGGTATCAACGATCAGCCGGTTTGTTTCAATTTCGGTTTGAACCTGCCCCTGATGCAGAGCCCTTGCAAGCTTTAAATCTTCACCTCTGACATCAGCATGACAATTAACACTGTTACCAGAATCCGCTCCCAGCTTCTGATTGAGCCTCAGCCCGGCTGAAAAGGTTTTTGCACGACCGCTAAAATCTGTTGCACCTCCATCCAGTTTGCCCTCCATATGAACCTTATTCAGATCCAGATGCGCTTGTGCTGCTCCGCTATTTTCCAGCTCCAGATGGCCTGCATCGAGTTCCAGATCGAAATCTCCAGACCCACTTTGAACTTTTTCTTTTGATAACTGCGCCTTCAACTGCAGATTAAGGTCGCTGGCTCTGGCCCTGAGACCGGAGGACTGTTTTTCCAGTTCAGAGACCCAGTCAAAATCTTCCTCTTTATCAGAGGTTATTAAATCCATAGGCTTGAGCTTTTTCTCGCGGGCAATACCATACAGGGCATCCGAAAGCCCTCCTGTATCCACTTCCATGGTTTTCACACTGACGGCCAGCCTTCTCTCCGTCTCACCCTGTGTGCACTCAAAAGGCTTGAGTTCACTAGCCACCTTAAGTCCTTCCATCCTGCTCAGTGGCAGAGGCAGACCTTTTCTGGCTATCTCAAGATCATGAACCATCAGATCAAATGGATGCTCGAGCAGAGAAAACATCTTGCTGATGCTTTCTTTCACCCCGATACTTAACCCCCCTGTAAATGCAAACAGGGCTGCCGGGTCCGGTTCATCCAGAGAAGCCTTTATTTTTCCAATGGTGACCCCTGTCCGGTTAAGCTCGAAGAAGGTGCCTTTCTGCCTGCGAATACGGTGAAGTGCCCTGAAAAAGCCTGCAATGCCCTTTCCACTAATATAGGCATTAATTCCTGCTACCACTCTGCCCTGAATACTGACATCCATATCCTTGATTTTGATATCCATCTTAAGGGGAGGCTGACCGGGCACATCAACATTAACAGAGCCCTTAACATCCAGGGTAATTTTGGGGTAGGTCTGGCCCGTGTCCGAATCCAAGAGCTCCACTTTGTGGACCCTTAACTCAACATGCTTCAAAGTGGCTTTGCCACCTCCCAGTGACAGTTCGTCCAGATGAACAGTATGATCCTTTAACTCTCCTCTATGCATAGCTTTGAAAGATCGCAACAGCCTGAGGTAACTACGAATCTCATTATCCCTGGCCACTCTTGCCTGCTTTTTCTGTTTACGCAACAGCATCTGCTTTTTTTTCAGAATCCGGCGTTCATCAAGCGTTTTCTTTAAAGGCTTGCTGTGTATCGCCTCCCTGACCCTTTTCAACTGTTTGTTCAGTTGTCTGACGACGGCCGCCCTGCGAAAGCTGACTTTTGACCGAACTTTTTTCAAGTCCAGCACCCAGATTATGACCGTAGCCAATAGTCTCTCGAACACGCTTGATCTAATTTTTGGCAGGGCGGGAAAGGCTGCTTCCGAGGTTGCAGGTATATCATCAATCTGAATCAGTGGCTGGGCATCGACCACTCTGGGGTGTCGGGAATCCAGACTTTGAGGAGCAGTGTGCCACCCTTCCTGCGGGAACGTTAATCCTTCCTCTCCATCCGCAACAGAAACATCTCGAAAGCCTGATGAAACGGTGTTTTTTGATGAAGGCTCATCCGGCAAATGAGGAGGTACAGGTGGCAACACAGAACCGGATGATGACACTTTGGATGGCATGACTTCCTTCCATGAAGTTGTTACTGTTTCAGCTTAGCCAAAATCACTGCCAACAGCTCAAGAGTGCCATTGACCTGTTCTCTAATGCTTTACTCTTCACGGCAACCAGTATGGGAGTCATCCTTTTGACAAATCAACGATGTGCCTGGTGCACAGAAGACCCGGACTACATTCGATATCATGATGAAGAGTGGGGCATTCCCTGTCACGACGATCAGAAGCTGTTCGAATTTCTGATTCTGGAAGGGGCCCAGGCTGGTCTCAGCTGGATCACCATACTCAAACGCCGGGAGGGCTACCGCAGAGCCTTTGCAGGCTTTAATCCGACAGCCGTCGCCCAATTCACCGGGCAAGATGTAGAAAGACTGCTCCAGGATGAAGGTATTGTCAGAAACCGGCTGAAAGTAAACAGTGCCATCAACAACGCCCGGGCCTTTCTGAACATTCAGGAAGAGTTTGGCAGCTTTAATCAATATATCTGGTCCTTTGTGAATCACACTCCAATCCGGAACCAGTGGAAAACCATGTCTGAGGTGCCGGTCACCACCCCGGAATCCAATGCCATGAGTAAAGACCTGAAAAAAAGAGGTTTTTCATTCGTAGGCAGCACTATCTGTTATGCCTACATGCAGGCTATGGGGATGGTGAATGATCATTTGGTGGGCTGTCCTTCGTACTCCTCACCACTGTTGGTGTCGGTTGAAGCAAAAGATGCTTCAACCGACAAGAGTGAATATCTGACGTAAGGTTAATATTTCTTTTATAGTCTGCAATTCATTCTTCTGAAATATCCATCATTAAGTACTCAACCATACGAAATCATATTTTCTGACTTATTGTTCAGGCACTCGCGGCAACTGCTCCTGCGTTGCTCTAGCTCCTGCATCCATGCAGTCGTGATGCGTTGCAACTCTGGTCACATAGCTTGCTATGTTCCCGTCGTTGCGCCTTGCAGAGCACCTGCCCAATAAGCCAGAAATATTCGATTCCGTATGGCTGAGTATTTAGTCCCAGTATGAAGAGTTTTTATTTTTTCTTCTGGCAAGGTGACTGAATGGCACCATCCGTTTATGTAATATACCGAACGCGATCAACATACTGTCACGCATGAAATAATAAATCACATGGCTAGCACAGGGAAAACTCAAAACGTTCGTCCCAACCTCCGGCCTCTGTGCGCCGAGAGTAGGACTTTCAGCAAGAAGTTGTATAGTTTTTCGGAGTTCGGAAATGTATTTTTTTGACTGTTCAATTCCCCATTGAGCTATTGTGTAGCGCCGGATTTCGATCAAGTCAGATTGAGCGTCGGGAGTTAAGAGATAGATTGCATCAGTCATGTTGTCCTGATTCCAGCTCATCAAAAAATGCATCTCCATCCGCCAGCTTGCCTGCTGCTATATCAGCTTCAGCCTGAGCTGCCTTTAACTGCAACATTTTCAACTTGAGTTCTTCGATGTCTTTGTAATCATCTGCTGAAATAACCACAGCAACGGGCTTACCATTCTTACTGATTTGGACCGGGCGACTCTGTGCCTTTAGCAACATGTCACCAAAATTTGTTTTCGCTTCATTAGCGGTTAGAGCTTCCATTGTCAATGATTCTCCCAGTTTCGTTCGATTCGTTCAATATAATCGAATCAACCTATTTCCGCAAAAATATGGAAAATTAAATTTCTGCTCGTCATCTTCGAAGGTCAACCCAAAAGCCCGTATCACCTTCGAAAAACCGTAAGCAGAGTCTTGCTTTGGTCGGCTCCATCGGATAAAACAACGTAGTTCATACTGCTGCTTGGGTGTCCCCAGACCTCCACCGGGCATGAATCACACTCCAATCCGGAACCAGTGGAAAACCATGTCTGAGGTGCCTGTCACCACCCCGGAATCCAATGCCATGAGTAAAGACCTGAAAAAAGAGATTTTTCATTCGTAGGCAGCACTATCTGTTATACCTACATGCAAGCTATGGGGATGGTGAATGATCATTTGGTGGGCTGTCCTTCGTACTCCTCATCAGTTTCCTTGTCAGACAAACCATAAAGTGGTTTTTGCGGCAACGGCTCTGCACAAACGGTGACTTTCAAGGATATGCAGGATTAGAGGGATTGCCTGAAACCCGTTCAAATGCCAACTGGTTGATTGCCGCCAGTCGTTTTGTGGCGTTTTTCTTTTGAAAGTCGAGATCGATATCAATCTCCCCAACCAGATCACTGAGCTTCCGAGCAAGCTCCGGGGAAAACGGCTTCAGTGTTCAGGGGTGGTTTTTCATATCCCGCTCAAGAAAATCCAGGAAGCCTGCTATTACAGGGTCTCTTTTGTCACTCTGGCACTTAAAAAGCAGGACGCTGCCATCGGAGCGAATCTCATACTGAAGCTTTTCCTGCTTGTTTAATTCCAGCGCCTTTCTGACCGAGGCCGGAATAATCGTCTGAGAACTATTCAGCTCTGGCATATATTCTGCACATAGCTTTGCAACATAACCTGTTGAACCAAAAACTCATCAGGATGCCCCCGGATAGCGCAGAGAGCGAACAATAACAGTGCAAATTTCCAGAATACTTCCCGACTTCCGCCCACTTTTATTCTGTTATAAATTCCTGGGCTTTATTATGGCGTATTTAATCGCTTACTCAGGAGAAACTTCAGCCGCCCTGAACGATGCCGAAGCGGTCAACACATCCGGTTTGCAACGGATGCTGTCTCAGCGAGTCGCTAAAAGCTACCTGATGATCGGAGCCGACATTAACTCAGAAGACGCCAGAGAGCAGCTCGATAAAAGCATTACGCTGTTTGAAAATAACTTTCAGGCTTTATCAGATTATGCGCCCAACGGTGCAATCAAACATCAGCTGAATGTGGTTGCGAAAGACTGGGAAACTTACAAAAAAATGGCACTGTCAGAACCCGACAGAGAAGCTGCAGCTGACCTCATTCAAAAGGCTCTGAGGGTATTCAACAGCAGCAATGACCTGGTTACATTGATTGAAAAGCACTCTGCCACCAGCAAAGCCAGACTGGTCAATGTTTCAGGTCGACAGCGCGCGCTCAGCCAGAGAATAGCTATGTATTACCAGGCTCTGGCCTGGGGCGTCAGTGGCAGTATCTATGAGAAAGGTTTTGAGGAATCCATGGCTCTGTTTGAAAGCTCACTGAATGAACTCGACCAGTCCCCCGTGAATACCCCTGAAATCAAAAAGCTGCTCTCCAAGGTTAAAGCTCAATGGTTTTTTTCCAAATCAGGGTTTACGCAATATAAACAGGGACGCTATATGCCTACAGCCATCTCTGTGACCACAGAATCCATTCTCAAGAAAATGCAGGTGTTGACCCAAAAGTACGAACAGGTCATGGTCAATGATCAGGGGCTAGCCAGCAGTTAGTCCCCGGCTTCCTCAGCGGTATCACGCTACATACCTGTGAAACGCAAGCTGATCTCGGCAAGACCGTCATTATAAAAACCTCCCCAACTCAACACCGTCCTGGTGGCTGCGGGAGGTTTCTGGCTGCAAGGCTATACCCTCTCGCTTTGTCCTTTTCCTGCTTACAGCACGTGTTTATGAACTTCCCCTGTTTCTTCTTGTCAAATTTAAGTAAGCAATTAACGGAGTGACTTATGATTCCATCTAATTCAACTAAACCACCTTTATTGGTTACTGGTTCTGGCAAACCGACAACAGCGCCGGATCAGCCAGAAACGGCCAGAGCTACGGCTGTTGACGCCCAAAAAACATCTGGCCTTGATAATCCAACATCCCATGGTGCAGCCAGGCCATTGTCTTCATATTCTATTGAGTCTTCAGACGATGAATCTGAAGACAGTGATGAAGATTTTTCAAAACGGCTGGACGAATATCTTGAAGGCAGCAAAAGCGGAATTTTAAAACTGTTTTCGGATGAACGTGAATGGGTTGATATGGACAAAAACGTTCAAGCACTCAGGCTTGTTAATAGTTTATTCCTTGTTCATGTTCCTGATCAGGGTCGGGCCTACAAAGCCTGGTATATTTCCGGGATGGATTTGCATAATATATTCAAGCCAGAGTTACGAGATATACTCGGGGTGAACAGCCGCTTAGAAGCTGAAGCTTCTGACGACAGAGTAAAAACCTGGAAAGAATTCGTGCAAGAAACGCCTGGAACCAGCTATTTGTGTGGCCCTAATGCTGACGATAAAGTACGGAATTTTTTTGATGTTGACCCAGTTAATGTCACTAAAACCAAAAAAGGGCCAGTTACCGTCACATTTGATATTGCTACCAGAAGTTTTCGGTAAATGACATGAAGATCATCGACAATAGAGCCCAGTCAGGGAAAGGCAAAACACCTTTCCCTTCGGCTCTAAGTACTCAGCCATACGGAATCGAATATTTCTGGCTTATTGGGCAGGCGCTCTGCAAGGCGCAACGACGGGAGCATAGTAAGCTATGTGACCAGAGTTGCAACGCATCACGACTGCATGGATGCAGGAGCTAGAGCAACGCAGGAGCAGTTGCCGCGAGTGCCTGAACAATAAGTCAGAAAATATGATTTCGTATGGTTGAGTACTTACATCAGGCTTCAATACCCACAATCAGCCAGGGAGCATCGGGCTCTTTCAAGCTACGTTGCAGATGCCAGATATCGGTAATATCTTCTTCAACACCTTCAACGGTATCGCGATATTTACCGGTGAAGCGCACGCTGATCTCGGCAACAGTGTCGTTGTAATCAGCTCTGCCCAACTCAGCGTCCACAAAGATCACTTCGGTGTGCTGATCGCCACCCAAAGTGGCTCTTTCCGCTTTTAACTGTAAAAACAGTTCAGGGTCCAGATACTCACGTATGATGTCCAGATCGTTTTTATTCCATGCTTCCTGAAGCGTGCGGTAATGGTCTCTGGCACCATTCATGAATGCACTCAGGTTAAAGCCTTCTGGCAGATTCATCGGGACATCACTGGTTCCAAAACCGGTTTGAGGCAAGCTTGTTTGGTCAGCCTGACCGAAGTCATCTTCGCGCTGTTCCCTGTTCTGGCCAAACAGCTGATCTAACGAAGGGGAAGGCTTATTCTGGCCTGACTGTTCCGGGGTGAAGTGAGCATGATTGCCACCATGACCCGCTGCCGTAGCTTTGGCACGGTTCATACTGCGGAACACCTTGAAGAGCACAAAAGCCAGCAAAGCGATAATCAGAATATCCATCATCTGCAGACCAGTGAAAGCACCGCCGAACAGAGAGGCAATCAGCCCACCCGCCAGCAGGCCACCCAACAACCCGCCCAGCATGCCCTTGCGGGAGCCTTGAGCAGCTGTCTGTTTGCTACCCTGCTGAGGTGCTGCAGTCGGCTGTTTGGGAGCGGGAGCCGTGTTATAAGAACGGCCGAAGCTCTTGCCTCCTCCAAACTTTTTAGCATCGGCTACTGGTACGTTGAAGACGAAGCTGAAGGCCATGATGATGGCCATAAAAGAAGCAAATCGTTTTATCATGAATCCGAGAGTCTCTTGTTTCCAATACCCATGGGCCTTAATCCTATGGAGAGCCAGATTTATTGCAAGTCATTCCATAAAAAAACCGCATTAATCAATGAAATAAGTTAGGTACTTAAATCAGGTCTCAATTCATTCAGCCTGAGGAGATCTCTTTGTTTCTCCACAAAGCTCCTCGGAGGACTGTAGAGGGTTCAGTATACCATTGGAGGCACTGATTGTCGGTTTAGTCCGGCGCCCCGTTACCCGAAGGTGGGGGCGCAGATCCATCGGTTGGCGGTATCGGCATCTGGAGTCTCCTGACTCTTTCACTTCCGTTAGCTTTATAGTCCGTGGCAGTGGGACTGTTAATTAATTTTTCTAATAATAACCGAGTTTTGATCACCAGCCCTTGACCTGACCTCTCAGTGCTTTTGTCTGGCCTCGCTGATGCTTTCGATCCATGCGTTTTTTCTGTGAAGAACGGGTGGGTTTGGTGGCCTTTCTTTTTTTAGTCACCGCTGTCGCTTTTTGAATCAGGCCCAGTAACCGATTCAGAGCATCTTCACGATTTTTCTCCTGAGTTCTGAAGGACTGCGCCTTGATAACAATGACGCCCTCAGAAGAAATCCTCTGATCACTGAAAGCCAGCAGCTGTTCTTTATAAAAGTCCGGAAGGGAAGAAGCCCTGATATCAAACCTTAAATGGACCGCCGAAGAGACTTTATTAACGTTCTGCCCCCCAGCCCCCTGAGCACGGATAAAATTAAACTCAATCTCATCCGAAGGAATGGTAACGGCATTGGAAATCTTCAGCATAGAATTCAGTTTCTATCCTGAACAAGCACCCACGGGCGCACAACTACCGCCCATAAATCCGCTTTTTGTTCATGCCAGTTCCTCGCCTGATCATCACTGACCGGTCCCAGTTTCCTGTCATTCAACCAGATTTCTACCGTCGCTTTATCATCAATGGAGATACTGTGAGCGACGGCAACAATATCCAGATCGGGAGCCACCGCCAGCAGGTGGCCGGAAGCAAAGTAGCGCTGGAGATCTTCCCAGGCAATTTTTGCGGTTTCCAGGTTGAGTTTGGCTTTGTTCAGCTCATTGGGGTCTAGAGAGTCACTCATTAACAATCTGTCTGTCTGATAAAGGTTAATAGAGGCAGAGACTAACACATCCATGGTTTTTTCAGCCAGTCAGGTCTCAGGAAGGCTCAAGCCTCTTCAGACCCGAATGTCTAACGATCCGGAGTCTCCCGAACCGGAGATAACTTTCCATTTTTTGAACCAAATCAAACTTTGCTGGTCCATTAATTAAAAGATTTAAAAAAAAATCAGACTATAGATGGAGTAAATCATGTTAACAGGGATAGCCAATACTACCGCCTCAAACTTGTCCAGTTGGACCCTTCCGGAAACAAATGTTTCCGCGCCTGCTTCCACTCCAGATTTGAGCAACACCACAGCCGGGTCTGATGGACCCTCAACTCGCTCTGTACACCTGCGACAGATCACTTCTACTGCTGACCAGCATAGTGAATGGATATCCCATGTTCAGAGTGCAATAAGTAGAATTGATATTCCAATTGATAATAAATTTTTGCGAGAAAAAGTAGAAAATGCCAATCATGATCTTGAAAGGATGAGTCCGATCCATCCCGGGAAGGATGAAAAACTCTATTCGCAGTCATTGCAAGAACTGATCTGCTGCCTTGTCGAGGAGCCTATATATCCTGAAAATATTTCCGTTCTTCAAACGCTGGCTGATTTGGGGCTGGGACTTGAAGGCATGTCGATGAATTGTGAAATAAAGATCCCCCCCCGGTTATTAGAACAGTTCCTGAGTAACACACGCCATAAAGAAGTGCTGAAAATTCTTGACAAACATGCCAGAAAAATAATCTTTATGGCTGATCCGGGCTATATGGAAGTATTGGAAAAATACCTCACCCGCTGGCAGATTCAGGAGACTGCCCGGGAGCTTATGCATCTGCTGGCAAAAAGTTGCAATCTTCTGAGATACATCAATCCATCTCTACGGTTTTCCGATCTTTCAGCAACGTATCTGATAGCAGCTATTTTCGATTCGCTGGGCATCAGGCATGGAAACCCTCAGGCGTCACAGGATTTCTGCCAGAGCATCAACTCTGCACTTGGCTCAGAGTTTTTTATATTTCAGCTTTCTATGCTGGAAGTGAATGTACAAAGGCATGAAAAACTGATCCTGGAAGAACTGAAAAAGCTGGATGATACGGAGCGGGAACAGCTTCTGGTATCCAGCTTTATACTAGGCCAGTGGGAGCTGTTCAGGCGGTTGCTGGCCGACTCTTCTCCGACAATTCTTAATCGGGAGTTTAATAACGGCGGGAATATTCTTCACCTTATGGTGACAGCACTGCAGAGCGTGAACTCTTTCGATGGGATATGCAGCTATTCCTGTCTGGAAGCTTATCCCCCCCGCTATGACCAGTTGTTTCAATATCTGCCCGCCGAGACTCTGGCCAATCAACGGGACAACAGCGGCGCAACTCCGCTGTTGCTTTTATACCGACATCACCGCGAGCAGTTAGCATCAGTGCCCATATCCAAAGTGGAAGACCGACAACTGGCCAAAGCCCGGCGCAGCGCTCTGATCAAGATAACCGCTTCTGCTCACCTCATTGATTGTATGCAGGATCATTTAGACGGAAAATTCCCGTTCAATGTCAACTGGTTTTTTGAGTTCCTGCAACTCTTTAAATCCCTGCCGTCATCTACCTTTAAGGCCGATCGCTTAGGTTCTTCTGACTATTCATACAAAGGACACTTGTTACACAAACCCTTGCCCAGTGCAACCAGGTTACTACAGCCTGTTATCAATTATTTTCACCTTCACCCTGACGTTTTGCGGGATGAGCAGCAGACACTGGAATTAATGAGGTTAATACATCAGAACGGGTTGCCGGTTGAATTTTCTGCGCAGGTGCTCCGGGCTGCCAGCGAGGACATACAAAAAAAACTACTTGAGCACCTGTCAGCAGCACCTGATGATCGCAATTCACTCTTTATTGAACGAAACTACGACGTAGCCCAGAGGAGACGTTTCTACCCATGGCATCTGATTGGCCTTGGGGTTGGCGGCGGGTGTGCGCCTGATCCAGACAGATTTTATTGTCAGGGGTTTCGCCATGCGGTTGCTGAATTTGACAGGGAACACCCAAAAGAGACGGTTCCACGAATTCCCGGGCTTTGGGAAGCAGAGCTACTCAACGTCAACTGCAGGAGTATTATAACTTACGGTCGCAGCCTGGCTTTTCCATCCAAAGAGGTACCTGAGGGGTATCGCCGTTTCAAGTTCCTGAAACAGCAACATTGCTGCACAGAAGACTGGCATGATTTTGTCCGCGAGCAGCCACAGCTGGAATTTTTTCGAACCCATAAGGATAAGCTGGGCCTTGAAAGCGCCCTGCTTAAACCACGGGGCATTTATCGTCTGAACGATGCCCTGGACAAGCTCAAAGCCTGTCGATTAACTGAAGAAACCCTGGCAAGCATTGCCCTGGAGCCCGATGGTTCAGCACTGCTACAGGTCTTTGATGATGAAAAAGATACCTGCCTGTATCACCACTATCCTTATGAAGCTGGAAAGGTGGACGGCCTCTCAGTGCAGGCATCCTTTGATGGCCTGAGACTATTTGCCAGAGATGCGGGTCGTCTCTGGCATCACAATTTTCAGGCACCAGATACACTAACTTCGTTCCATAATACCGCTAATGGCAGACGCTGGGTACCAACACCCTTTTTTGGAACTCAAAGTGTTCCCGGCACGATGGGAGAGTGGAATGCCCAGCATTACCCAAACGTAGCACCTGCCCCGGTGGGGATGAGAGACTGGGCTGATATCCGCTCATTTGCCGAGCAAACCTCCTACAGCTTTGGTTTGCCAAAACTCTACCTTATAACCGATCGTGAGGGGATGGGCGAATTGCGGATCACTGAGCTTGGGAAAGTCTTTTACGGACTGGTGATTAACTGGCTCAGGGTGCGCCATGACACCAACAGTCTCGATTACAAAAACAGGGTGCAGATGAACCAGCTGCAGGATGAGCTGGTGACAATTGCCGCTGACCTGTTTGCTAGTGCTTACCAAATGGACACGGAGGCCATGAAAGCAAGGATATGCCAGAAATTCCCGGCAGAGTCGCTGAGCCGGGCTGCACTTGAGTGTGGTTACTGGTGTGACCCGGAACTCCGCTATGTAAAGGATATCAAATCAGGCCGTTTTCCTGATGAGGTTTATCCGGATCATCCGCGTCAGAGCTTTAGCCCTGGTCGATTAAATCCAGACACAAAGAACCTGACCGATCTGGGAATTCGGCGCTCATCCAGAGCCAAAGGGCCAAATCTGGGTGTTGACACCGGCACCCTGCCAATGCCCCATCTCGACAGTTTGTTCTGGTTTGCACTTTATACGGGGTGGCAACAGCAGGAGCCATCCCGGCAGAGTGTTTCAAGATAACCATCCTGTTGATGGCCTTTTTTATACCCATCGAACATTCCATTTTTTGAACCAAATCAACCTTTGCTGGTCTAAAAATAAAGACGCTACAAAAAATTCAAGTTATTGATGGAGTAAATTATGTTGTCACGGATGACCAACACTACCGCCTCAAACTTGTCCGGTTGGACCGTTCCGGAAACAAATGTTTCTGCCACCGTTTCTGCTGGTTTGAGCAACAAAACAGCGGGGCCTGATGGACCCTCAAGTCGCTCTTTACTCCTGCGACAGATCACTTCTACTGCTGACCAGCGTCGTGAATGGATATCCCGTGTTCAGAGTGCAATAGGCAAAATAGATATTCCAATAGGTAATAAATTATTGCGAGACAAGGTAGAAGATGCCCATCATGATCTTGAGACGATGAGTCCGATTCATCCAGGGGAGGATGAAAAACTCTATCCGCAGTCATTACAAGAACTGATCAACTGCCTTGCCATGGAACCTAAATTTCCTGAAAATATTTCCGTTCTGAAAACGCTGGCGGATTTGGGGTTGGGTCTTGAAGGCATCTCGATGTCTTTTAAAATAAACACCTCCCCCCGATTATTAGAACAACTCCTGAACAACACAGACCATGATGCAGTACTGAAAATTCTTGCCGAAGATGCCAAAAATATAATCTTTATGCCGGATTCGGGCTATATGGAAATATTGGAAAAATACCTGACCCGGACGCAGATAGAGAAGGCTGCCAGAGAGCTTATGCTTAGGCCGAGAATGTTCTGCTTAATAGTCACAAAAATTAATCGATCTCTACAGTTTTCCGATCTTTCAGCAAGCTATCTGATAACAGCTATTTTCGAATCGCTGGGCATCAGGCATGGCAACCCCGGAGCATCAGAGGATTTCTGCCAGAGTATCACCACTGCACTGAATTCAGAGTATTTTATATCTCAGCTTTCTATGCTGGAAGTGAATGTACAAAGGCATGAAAAACTGATCCTGGAAGAACTGAAAAAGCTGGATGATAAGGAGCGGGAACAGCTTCTGGTATCAACCTTTATATTAGGCCAGTGGGAACTGTTCAGGCGATTGCTGGCAGACTCCTCTCCGACAATTCTTATTCGGGAGTTTAATAACGGCGGGAATATTCTTCACCTTATGGTGACAGCACTGCAGAGCGTGGGCTCTTACAAGGAGGTATGCAGATATGACTGTCTGGAAGCTTATCCCCCCCGCTATGACCAGTTGTTTCAATATCTGCCCGCCGAGACTCTGGCCAATCAACGGGACAACAGCGGCGCAACTCCACTGTTGCTTTTATACCGACATCACCGCGAGCAGTTAGCATCAGCGCCCATATCCAAAGCGGAAGACCGTCAACTGGCCAGAGCCCAGCGCAGCGCTCTGATCAAGCTAACTGCTTCTGCTCATCTCATTGGTTGTATGCAGTATCATTTAGACGGAAAATTCCCGTTGAATGTCAACTGGTTTTTTGAGTTCCTGCAACTCTTCAAATCCCTGCCGTCATCTACTTTTAAGGCCGTCCGCTTAAGTTCTTTTAAGTATTCATATAATGGAGAGTTGTCACACAACCCCTTGCCCGGTGCAACCAGGTTACTACAGCCTGTTATCAATTATTTTCAGCATCACCCGGACGTTTTAAGGGATGAGCAGCAGACACTGGAATTAATGAGGTTAATGCATCAGAACGGGTTGCCGGTTGAATTTTCTGCGCAGGTGCTCCGGGCTGCCACTGCGGGCATGCAAAAAAAACTACTTGAGCACCTGTCAGCAACACCTGATGATCGCGATTCACTCTTTATTGAACGAAACTACGACTTAATCCATATAAGGCCACGTTTCTATCCATGGCATCTGATTGGCCTTGGGATTGGTGGCGGGTGTGCACCTGATCCTGACAGATATTATTGTCAGGCTTTTCGCCATGCGGTTGCTGAATTTGACAGGAAACGCCCAAAAGAGACGGTTCCGCGAATACCCGGGCTTTGGGAAGCAGAGTTAGTCAACTGCAGGAGTAGTATTATAACTTACGGTCGCAGTCTGGCTTTTCCATCCAAAGACGTACCTCAGGGGTATCGCCGTTTCAAGTTCCTGAAACAGCAACATTGCTCCACAGAAGACTGGCATGATTTTGTCCGCGAGCAGCCACAGCTGGATTTTTTTCGAACCCATAAAGATAAGCTCGGCCTTGAAAGCGCTCTGCTGAAACCAAGAGGCATCTATCGTCTGTTTGATGCCCTGAATAAGTTCAAAGCCTGTGGATTACGTGAAGAAACCCTGGCAACCATTGCCCTGGAGCCTGATGGTTCGGCACTGCTGCAAGTCTTTGACGATGAAAAAAATACCCAACTGTATCACCACTATCCCTATGAAACCGGAGACGTGACCGGTCTCTCGATGCAGGCATCCTTTGATGGCCTCAGACTCTTTGCCAGAGACGCAGGTCGTCTCTGGCATCACAATTTTCAGGCACCGGATACACTAACTTCATTCCATAATTCTGCTGATGGCAGATGCTGGGTACCAACAGCCTTTTTTGGAGCCCAGGGTGTTCCCGGCACGATGGGAGAGTGGAATGCCCAGCATTACCCAAACGTAGCACCTGCTCCGGTGGGGATGAGGGACTGGGCGGATGTCCGCTCATTTGCTGAGCAAACCTCCTACAATTTTGGTTTGGCAAAGCTCTACTTCATAACTGATCGTGAGAGACAGGGCGAATTGCGGATCACTGAGCTTGGGAAAGCCTTTTACGGGCTGGTGATTAACTGGCTCAGGGTGCGCCATGACACCGACAGTCTGGATTGCAAAAACCCCGTGCAAATGAACCAGTTGCAGGATGAGCTGGTGACCATTGCCGCTGACCTGTTTGCCAGTGCGTACAAAATGGATACGGAGGCCATGAAAGCAAGGATATGCCAGGAATTCCCGGCAGAGTCGCTGAGCCGGGCTGCACTTGAGTGTGGTTACTGGTGTGACCCGAAACTCCGCTATGTAGAGGATATCAAATCAGGCCGTTTTCCTGATGAGGTTTATCCGGATCATCCGGATCAGAGCTTTAACCCAGGCCTATTAGGTCCAAAAACAGAGAACCTGACCGATCTGGGAATTCGGCGCTCATCCAGAGCCAAAGGGCCAAATCTGGGTATTAACAGCGGCACCCTGCCAATGCCCCATCTCGACAGTTTGTTCTGGTTTGCACTTTATACGGGTTGGCAGCAGCAGGAGCCATCCCGGCAGAGTGTTTCAAGATAGTCATCCTGTTAATGGCCTTTTTATATCAATCGAACTTTCTATTTTTTGAACCAAATCAATCTTTGCTGGTCTAGAAACCAAGACGTTACAAAAAAATCAATTTATTGATGGAGTGAATCATGTTGCCACGGGCGACCGATACCACCACCTCAAACTTGTCCAGCTGGACCGTTCCGGGGACAAATACTTCCCCCCCTGTTTTCACTACAGGTTTGAGCAACAAAACAGCCGGGGCTGACGGGCCCTCTTCTGGTCGCTCCATACACTTGCGACAGATCACTTCTACTTCTGGCCAGCGTCATGAATGGGTAACCCATGTTCACAATGCATTAAGAAATATTGATATTCCACTTGATAACAGGTTTTTGCGAGAGCTGGTAGAAAATGCCCAACAGGATTTTGACAGGGTGAGTAAGAACAATTCCACAGAGGATGAAAAATTCTATTCGCCGCACTTGCTAAAACTGATCTTCAACCTTGCTTGCCGACCCACCCTTCCTGAAAATATTTCCGTTCTACAGACGCTGGCTGATTTGGGGTTGGGACTCCCGAATGAGTCGGTGGGTAATGAAATACGGATACCGCCGCAATTATTAAAACAACTCTTTGATAACACACACCGTGAAGCAGTACTGGGAATTCTTGGCGAGCACGCCAAAACAATGATGTTTAGGGCTGATCCGGGCTTTATGGAAATATTGGAACACTACCTGAGCCCGTTACAACTTCGGCGGGCTGCCCGTGAGCTTCTGAATTATCTGGCAAGAGATTGCCATTTTCTGGCGGAACTCAACCAATTTCTTCGACTTTCCGATGGTTCGGCACCGTACCTGATAAAAGCTATTTTCAACTCACCGGGCATCAGGCATGGCAACCCTCAAACGTCGCAGGATTTCTGCCAGACAATCACCACTGCAATGGCTTCAGAGGCTTTTATTTTCCAGCTTTGTTTGCTGGAAGTTAATGCCCAGAGGCATGAAAAACTGATCCTGAAAGCACTGGAAAAGCTGGACGAGAGGGGGCGGGAGCGCATGCTGGCATGTGCTTTTATATTAGGCCAGTGGGAACTGTTCAAGCGCTTGCTGTCGGGCTCATCAGCCGCAATTCTAAACCAGAGGTTTGCTAACGGGAGTAACATTCTACACCTTATGGCGACAGCCATTCCGAGCTTAAAATCTGGCCTCAGCATACGCAGCTATCGCTGTCTGAATACTTATACTCCCCGCTATGACAAGTTGTTTCAATATCTGCCCGCAGAGACTCTGGCCAACCAACTGGACAACAAGGGCGCAACTCCGCTGTTGCTTTTGTACCGTCATCAATGCCCGCAATTAGCGTCGGCGGCCATGTCCGGAGCGGAAGACCGTCAGCTGGCCAGAGCCCGCCGCAGCGCTCTGATCAAGCTAACCCATTCAGGTCATCTCATTGATTGTATGCAGGATCATTTAGACGGAAAATTCCCTTTGAATGTCAACTGGTTTTTTGAGTTCCTTCTGCTTCACAGATACCTGCCAGCATCCACTTATAGGGCAATCAGCTTACGCTCTACTGAGTATTCATTGTACGAACAGCTAATAGACAAACCCCGGCCCCATGCAAGAGAGTTACTTCAGTCAGTTATCAACTATTTTGAACTTCACCCTGACACTTTAAGGGATGAGCAGCAAACACTGGAACTGATAAAGTTAATACACCGGATCGGATTGCCGGTTGAATATTCTGCGCAGGTGCTCCGGTTTACCACTGGGGACATGCAAAAAAAACTCCTTGGGCACCTGTCGGCAACAGCTGATGATCGCAACTCACTGTTTATTGAACGACGCTACGATGTATCTTATAACGGGAAACCTTATTACTATCCATGGCATCTGATTGGCCTTGGTGTGGGTGGTGGGTGTGCACTTGATCCAGACATGTTTTACAGCGAACGTTTCTGCCATGAGGTTGCTGAATTTGGCAGAAAACATCCAAAGGAGTCTGTTCCGGAAATTTCCGGGCTTTGGGAAGCAGAGTTATTAATCAACAGCGGGAATATTGAAACTTACGGTCGCAGTCTGGCTTTTCCTTCTGCAGAGGTACCTCAGGGGTATCGCCGTTTCAAGTTCCTGAAACAACAACCTGGCTCCACAGAAGGCTGGCATGATTTTGTCCGCGAACAGCCGCAACTGGATTTTTTTCGAACCTATAAGGATAAGCTTGGCCTCGAAAGCGCACTGCTGAAACCAAGAGGCATTTATCGTCTGTCCGATGCCCTGAATAAGTTCAAAGCCTGTGGATTACGTGAAGAAACCCTGGCAATCATTGCCCTGGAGCCCGATGGTTCGGCACTGCTACAGGTCTTTGATGATGAAAAAGATACCCACCTGTATCACCACTATCCTTATGAAGCTGGAAGAGTGGACGGCCTCTCAGTGCAGGCATCCTTTGATGGTCTCAGGCTGTTTGCCAGAGACGCGGGTCGTCTCTGGCAACACAATTTTCAGGCACCGGATACATTAAGCTCATTTCATAATGCTGATGATGAAAGATGCTGGACCCCCACACCCTTTTTTGGAAACCAGTGTGTTCCCGGCACTCTGGGAGAGTGGAATGCCCAGGATTACCCGAACATAGCACCTGCCCCGGTGGGGATGAGAGACTGGGCTGATATCCGCTCATTTGCAGAGCAAACCTTCTCCAGCTTTGGTATGAAGAAAATCTATTGTGTCACTGATTGTGAGAGACAGGGCGAATTGCGGATTACTGAGCTTGGGAAAACGTTTTATGGGCTGGTGATCAACTGGCTAAGAGTGCGCCATGACACCGACAATCTGGATTACAAAAACAGCGTGCAGATGAAGCAATTGCAGGGAGAGCTGGTGACGATTGCCGCTGATCTGTTTGGTAGTGCCTATAAGATGAGCACGGAGGCTATGAAAGCAAGGATATCTCAAGAATTCCCGGCAGAATCGCTGCGTCGGGCTGCACATGAGTGTGGTTACTGGTGTGACCCGAAACTCCGCTACGTACAGGATATCAAATCAGGTCGTTTTCCTGTTGAGCTTTACCCGGATCATCCGGATCAAAGCTTTAACCGTGAACATTTGAACCCAGACGAAGAGAACTTTACCGATCAGGGGTTTCTTCGTTCATCCAGAGCCAAAGGACCAAATCTGGGTACTGACTCCGGCACCCTGCCATTGCCCCATCTGGACAGTTTGTTCTGGTTTGCTTTATATACAGGGTGGCGCCTGCAGGAACCATCCCGAGGGAGTGCTTCAAGATAATCACCCTGATAATGGCATTTTGTTGC
Source organism: Endozoicomonas sp. ALC020 (assembly GCF_049275935.1). Lineage (NCBI taxonomy): Bacteria > Pseudomonadati > Pseudomonadota > Gammaproteobacteria > Oceanospirillales > Endozoicomonadaceae > Endozoicomonas > Endozoicomonas sp. ALC020. Next base: position 3,965,932 of record NZ_CP184830.1, on the reverse strand, counting down.
GAGAGCAGATCAATAAACCGATCCTCTGAGTCTTAAGGCTGCTGACGTGTAGCAGAAACCACAATTTCACGCACACAGACATTTTGAGGCTGGCTGTAAACAAAGTTCACGCAGCTGGCGATGTCTTCTGGATGAATAACGCCACCCATGCTGTCTTTCCAGCTTTCATAACCTTCCCTGATATCACTGGACGTGGTGTGACTCAGCAGCTCGGTCTCTACTGCACCGGGAGCAAGGGTAATCACCCTTACATTGTCGTCTGCAACTTCTTCACGCAGGGTTTCTGACAAGCCATGAACCGCAAATTTGGTGCCACAGTAGGCCATATGATTAGGAAAGCCTTTGATACCAGCAATGGAACTCAGGTTAATAATGGTGCCACCCCTGCGCTTTTTCATTTTGCCAATAACAGCTCCAATACCATTAAGAACACCGTTCACGTTAACGCGGATCATTTGATCCCACTCGGCTGGATCTTGTTCATTCGCATTACCCAGCAACATCACACCTGCATTATTGACCAGACAATCAGTCTCACCGTAAACAGATTCCGCTTCATCCACTGCGGCATAAAAAGCTTCGCGATCAGTCACATCGACTTTTCTGCATAGCGTGTTGGGCAGGCCCAGAGCATCCAGCTTTTCAATTCTTCTTGCCAGCAGTAACAGTGCATGGCCCTGGGCACTGAACTGACGGGCGATGGCTTCACCAATACCGGAACTGGCACCTGTAATTACTACCAATGGTTTTGTCATGGGAGGAATTCCTGTTAATACCAATCGAACTTAAATCGTACCTGGCATGAGTTCGTAACCAATCAGAATTGAGCGATACTCTACCTTCAGACTCACCTCTTGCAGAAATACCTTTTGGTTTGGACATCAATGAGTTTTTATTATCTACAGGCCTACCTGGATGCCCTGCAGCGAATATCAATGCCTGAACAATGTTATGTGAGATCAAAACTTGTAAAAGAGTTTCAATTCCTGGCAAGAACTCCTGTATTATTTTTGTGCCTTGTCCGCCGCCTGAAGAATAGTTTCAGATGACTTAACCTGCCCAGGAACCTCCGTGAACCATAGCAATACACCCATCCTTTATTCTTTTCGTCGATGCCCTTACGCTATGCGTGCCAGACTGGCTCTGACTTACGCAGGTATTACCCTTGAGCACAGAGAGATACTACTGAAAAACAAACCTCAGGCGATGCTTAGTGTCTCACCAAAAGGCACTGTTCCTGTTTTGATACTTCCTGAAGGCAGAGTCATTGATGAAAGTCTGGACATCATGCTCTGGGCGCTGACTGTCAATGATCCACATCACTGGTTACCCGAGAATCCTGATGACAGAGCTGACATCATGGCACTGATCAGCAAAAGTGATGTCTGGTTCAAACCCCGACTGGATCGCTACAAATACGCTGATCGACACCCTGAGCAGCCCATGGAGTTTTACCGTGCTCAGGGTGAAGAGTTTATTCAGCTACTGGACAGCAAACTCAGCAGTCAGAACGGATTAATGGGAGATAAAGTCACCCTCGCGGATATGGCAATTGCTCCTTTTATACGACAATTTGCCCATGTAGACAGAGATTGGTTCTACTCAACGCCTTACCGGCGAGTGCACCAATGGCTGAAGCGCTTTCTTGAATCCGGGCTGTTTTTGCAAATCATGAGCAAACATCCTCCGTGGGAAGATTAACATTCAGAAATCTCCCTCCGAAATCAGAGGCCATCGCAAAACCCCGATTCCCATACCTTTGATACCTGCGTGGGGAACAGGGTTCTGCGACTCCCTCGACTGGGCGAAGGTTTACGGCGGATTTACCAATTATCTGGTAAGTGACTTACAACTCATCTTTATCCTCGGAAGTATCAGTTTTATCCTCGGATGTATCAGTGGCCCGGGCAGCTATAGACTGAAAGGCGTCGCTGAGTTCCTGATATTTTTCCTCTAACTGTTCTGCAGTGGCTTCCGCATTGTCATCAAGCCAGGCAATGGCATCCTGAACGTTATTATCAAGAAGGCTCTTGTCTTCATCAGAGAGTTTACTTACCCAGCCGTTACTGTCATCCGTCAATTGGGCGCGTTGCGAATAAACAATTGATTCCAACTTGTTACGGGCCTCAACTCTTTTTTGTGTCTGCTGATCCTGCTCCGCGAATTTCTCGGCATCCTGAACCATTTTTTCAATTTCCTCTTCGCTCAGTCTGCCAGTATCTTTGTTAATGACGATATTGTTACTGCCACTGGATTTTTCCTCGGCCTTCACCGTCAATATGCTGTTCTCGTCCACAGAGAAAGTCACATCTATTTGAGGAGTGCCCCTGGGAGCAGGTGGAATACCGGTAAGATCAAACTTACCCAACAGGTGATTGTCCTTCGTCATAGGACGCTCCCCCTCGTAGACCTGGATAGTCACTGTGGTCTGGCTATCGCTGGCAGTGCTGAATATCTGGTGTTTCTTGGTGGGGATTACCGTATTGCGGGTCAGTATTTTTGCAAAAACCCCGCCTACTGTCTCAATCCCCAGGGAAAGTGGGATGACATCAAGCAGAAGTATGTCGCTGGTTGACTTATCGCCACTGAGCACCGCTCCCTGAACAGCAGCACCATAGGCGACGGCCTCATCCGGATTGATACTATGATTTAAAACTTTACCTTCAAAGAAATTGCTTAGCAGCTCCCGAACTTTAGGGATTCGGGTGGAGCCACCAACCAGAATAATCTCGTGGATATCCCCGCGCTCAAGTCCGGCATCTTCCAAAGCCTTCTTCACGGAAGTCAGTGTTTTTCGGAACAGGTCAATATTGATCTCTTCAAATTTCGCTCTGGACAGTGGCTCGCTGAAGTCCTTTTCATCTGCCAGTGACTCAACTTCAATCCGGGCCTGATGGGACGCTGACAAAGTGCGCTTGGCCTTCTCCACCTCACGGCGTAATTTTTGCTGAGCGCGTTTGTTATGGGTCAGATCAAGACCGTATTTACGTTTGGCAACTTTACTGAAGTGATTAACCAGTCGCTGGTCAAAGTCCTCCCCCCCAAGGTGAGTGTCGCCAGCAGTAGCCAGTACCTCAAACACACCGCCATCAATCGTCAGTATTGATACATCAAAAGTGCCACCACCAAGGTCAAATACCAGTATGTTTTCTTCACCCTTGAGCCTTGCATCCAAACCATAAGCGAGTGCCGCTGCCGTCGGTTCATTGATGATTCGCTCCACAGTCAACCCTGCTATTGTGCCAGCATCCTTGGTAGCCTGGCGCTGGGCGTCATTGAAATACGCAGGCACTGTGACAACCGCATGGGTGACCTTCTGCCCAAGATATTCTTCCGCAGTTGTTTTCATTTTGCTCAGGACCATCGCACTTAGCTCTTCCGGAGTAAATGAAAAATGTTCCCGCTGGGTTGTCATTTCCACCTTGGGCTGACCATTGACATTGATGACACTGAAAGGGAAGTGCTTGATATCCGCCTGTAATTGCGGGTCATCATAACTTCGACCAATAATGCGCTTGACATCAAACACCGTAAGCTCCGGATTTCTGGAAGCCTGGTTCTTCGCAGCGTCTCCAACAAGACGCTCATTTTCCGGCGTCCATGCGATAAACGATGGCGTTATTCTATTTCCCTGATCATTGGCGATGATTTCCGTTCGCCCATTGCGACGAATACCCACACAGGAGTATGTGGTCCCCAGATCAATACCGATAATAACTCCTTTCTCTTCGCTAGCCTCTGATTGGGCAGAGGCAAAGATTATCAGAGCGCGAAATAGCATAGCCTTAATAAATGACTTTTGAATTAAACCCCACTCCAGCATGATCAGCACCTTTATTAACGGATTTGAAGTTAACAGTTACCCCAGGCAATCAATGGCAGAGCGCTTGCTAATACAAACGCACATCCTAAAAACGCTAATCTGAACTCTATGCCTTCGTCAGAAGAGGAAGGATTGGCAAGCGCAGGCCCCCTTAGACCTCTCATAGTTTCCAAGAGTCGAACGGGAATTACGCTTGAGCATAAAATTCAGTTGCGCAAGTCAAACTTTACACTCAACGTTTTTCAGTCAACTTGCGCTAAAAAGTGAACTGTTTTATCGAATTGACCGGAAAGCTAGGCCATTATTTCTGGATTTTCAACCAATCCACTTACTTTCCAAACAGTCTCTCGAACTGGGTGACTTGGGAAATTTCCACGATGCATCAATGTTCCAATCCCGCTATAATCCCGCAGTTTTCAACATGAAATGTGGTCAGGCGGTGGTGTGAACCGTTTTATATTTATTTCTTTTAGATCTTAAAGTGCATTTAACTGCATTTTTTGGACATATATAATGAGCGGCCGCATTCGGGTATTGACGATGCTGACACCTGGATAAGGCACTCCATGGTCAGCCTGCCCCCAGAACACTCTCGGTAGAGTCAAAATGGAACAGATGAGCGAACTGGTACTGATTATGATCAGTGCCATCCTGGTCAACAACTTTGTACTGGTTCAGTTTCTGGGCCTCTGTCCGTTTATGGGTGTCTCCAACAAGCTGGAGTCAGCCATGGGTATGTCTCTGGCCACCACGTTTGTTCTCACTCTGGCCTCTATCTGCAGCTATCTCACTTATCAGTACCTATTGATTCCCCTGGGTCTGGAATTTCTTAAAACCATTGCTTTCATCCTTGTCATCGCAGTAGTGGTTCAGTTTACCGAGATGGTGGTCAGAAAAGTCAGCCCTCTGCTGCATCGTGTCCTTGGCGTATTCCTGCCTCTGATCACCAGTAACTGTGCTGTTTTGGGTGTGGCTCTGCTGAACAGCAATCGATTAAACAGCTCACTGGTTGATTCTGCGACCTACGGCTTCGGCGCTGCTGCCGGTTTCTCGCTGGTGCTGGTTTTGTTCTCTGCCATGCGCGAACGAATTGCTGCTGCCGATGTCCCAACTCCTTTCAGGGGAGCGGCCATCGGAATGATCAGTGCTGGCCTGATGTCACTGGCCTTTATGGGTTTCACCGGCCTGATCAAACTGTAAGGGAGAGCTGTCAAGGTTTATGGAAATCGTCATTTTCGCCATTATCGCCCTTCTTGCCCTGGCGCTCGTTTTTGGCGCCATACTGGGTTTTGCCAGCGTTCGCTTCAAGGTGGAAGGCAACCCTATTATCGACCAGGTGAATGAACTACTGCCCCAGACCCAGTGCGGTCAATGTGGTTTTCCGGGCTGTCGTCCCTATGCAGAAGCAATTGTCAGCGGTGAATCCATTAATCGTTGCCCTCCCGGTGGTCAGTCCACTATCAATGCACTGGCTGACCTTCTGGATGTAGAGCCAGAGCCACTGGACGAAGAGCACGGCGCCGAAAAACCACCCATGGTCGCTTATATCCGGGAAGATGAGTGTATCGGTTGCACCAAATGTCTACAGGCTTGCCCGGTTGATGCCATTCTCGGCGCTGCCAAGCAGATGCATACGGTTATGAAAGATGAATGCACCGGCTGTGATCTCTGTGTTGAACCCTGTCCTGTTGATTGCATAGACATGGTAACCATCGAAACAACCACCCGTACCTGGAGCTGGAACCTGCCCTCCAGAGCAGAACCCGACCTGATAGCCACTGACATGAGAGGTCAAGCCCTATGAATTTGCCTCTCAGGGATATTACTGAATCCGGGCACTTGTCCAGAGGCAAAGTTTGGCCTCTGACGGGTGGTGTTCATCCTGAAGAAAACAAGCACCAGTCCAACCGCACGCCAATCAGGCCGACTCCCATGCCGGAGAAGTTGATTCTGCCATTGTCACAGCACGCGGGATCTCCTGCCCAACCCATTGTTTCTGTTGGCGACACCGTATTGAAGGGACAGATGATTGCCAAAGCGACCGGCTTTGTCAGTGTGCCCGTTCACGCACCTACCTCAGGCACTGTAACTGCAATAAGTTCGCAAGCTATTCCCCATCCCTCCGGGATGCACGACGAGTGCATTACATTGGTTCCGGATGGAAAAGATCAATGGTGTGAGCTAAAGCCCGTCAACGATTATACTACTGTTGAGCCAGCCACCCTGGTTGAACTTATCCGCCAGTCAGGTATTGCGGGTATGGGCGGAGCAGGCTTCCCAACCGCAGTCAAGCTATCGCCAAGGAGCCCGGTACACACCCTGATCCTGAATGGCTCGGAATGTGAGCCGTATATCACGGCTGATGACATGCTGATGAGAGAACGTGCCGACAGCATTATTGCCGGCGCAGAGATTTTGCAACACCTTCTCAATGCCGAATGCTGCCTGATCGGCATTGAAGACAACAAGCCAGAAGCGATTGAAGCTGTTAAAAAAGCCGTTGCTCTGTGCGACAACGGTCACAGGATGAAAGTGGTCGTCTTCCCAACCAAATACCCTTCCGGTGGTGAAAAGCAGCTGATTCAAATACTGACAGGTCTTGAGATACCCTCCGGGAAACTGCCTTCTGATTTGGGTATTGCTGTTCAGAATATCGGCACGGCGGTGGCTGTCTACGAGGCTGTCCAGTATGGAAAGCCCCTGATTTCCAGAATCACCACCATGACCGGCAAAGCCCTCTCAAGCCCGGGTAATCTCGAAGTTCTTCTGGGCACACCCGCCAGACACCTTCTCTCCTGTGCAGGTATCAATGATCAGGAGCTGGAAACATTGATTATGGGTGGCCCTATGATGGGTTTCACGCTCAATGAGCAGGATGTCCCTGTCACCAAAACCAGCAACTGCCTGATTGCCGGAACCCGGGAAGAATTCCCTCCGGCTATGCCCGCTCAGGCCTGTATTCGCTGCGGTATGTGCGCAGAAGCCTGTCCTTCCTCTTTGCTGCCTCAACAGCTTTACTGGCATGCGAAATCAGAAAATCATGAGCAGCTGAAGCATCATAACCTGTTTGACTGTATCGAATGCGGTGCCTGCTCCTATGTTTGCCCGAGCAGTATTCCACTGGTTCAATATTACCGCGCCTCAAAAGGTGAAATTCGGGCTCAGGAAGCCAGACATGCCAAAGCAGAGCGCTCTAAAGTTCGCTACGAAAATCGCCAGGCCCGTCTGGAAAAAGAGCAGGCTGAAAAAGAAGCCAGGCGTAAGGCTAATGCTGAACGCGCTGCCAGGTTAAAAGCTGAGAAGGCGGCTTCAGGCAATAAAGTTTCATCAGCAGCCCCGGACCCTGTCCAGGCCGCCATTGAAAGGGCCAAAGCCAAAAAAGCAGCCACTGGCACAGCTACCAGCAAGTCGGCAAAAGCGACACTGTCAGGAGATCAGAAAGAGCTCAGGATCCAATTGTCTCTGGCCAACGCCCAGCTGAAGAAAACCCGCAGAGCTCTGATTCAGGCTCAAGAGAAAGCAGAAGGCGACGTTGACAAGCTAAGTGCTGACGTCAGTATGCTGGAGAACCAGGTGGCAAAACTGCAGAAAGATTTTGATGCTGCAGCCGTTTCAGAGCCTTCAGCTATAAAACAGCCTTCAGCTATAAGACAGTCTTCAGCTATAAAACAGCCGCCGAAAACTGAAAAAGCCCTTGATGAAGAAGCCGCCAAAAAGCTGAAAATAGAATCCGCTATGGCTAAAGCGGCCTTGAAAAAAGCAGAAAGAGCTTTGGCCACAGCACTCGAAGAAGGTAGCTCTGAAACAGAAGCCCTCGAGGACACTGTAGAAGAGTGCCGCCAGAAAGCAGAGCGTCTGGCCAAAGAATGTGTTAACGCCGATCTAGAAAAGCCTGCAAAACCCGCAGCGGATGACAAAAAACTGAAAGTTGAGCGTGCAATGGCCAAAGCAGCTTTGAAGAAGGCTGAGCGCGAAATGGCTAAAGCCCGGGAATCGGGCTCCATTGACACAGTACCCCTTCAGGAAAAAATAGACGAATGTCGGCAAAAGCTTGAACAGCTGGAATCTGGAAAAGCATCCGTTGCTGATAGCGAACCGGAGACGACCAGACCATCATCCCCGGCAAAAGTAGAAGCCAGCGACGACCTTAAGAAATTGAAAATTGAGAACGCCATGGCCAGAGCCGCTCTCAAGAAAGCCCAAAGGGCACTGGATAACGCCGAAGGCGATACTCATGCCCTGGAAGCTGCGCTGATGGAAGCACAAGCCAAAGCAGCTGAAGCTGAAAATGCTCTGACCGCAGCAGGTTAAATCTCATTTAATAAACAGTCGGAATTTACGATGACCCTGGTAAGGCAGACATCCCCCCATGCTCGCAGCCCGAACAGCACGCAGCAGGTAATGAAATGGGTCCTACTGGCAGCAATGCCGGGTCTGGCCATGCAGACAGTCTTTTTTGGCTGGGGAACGCTGATCAATCTCGTCTGGTGCGTATTCATTGCACTGGGCTCGGAAGCCTTGGTGCTGAAAATACGACAACGCCCTATCGGCTTTTATCTCTCTGATGGTTCTGCGATTGTCACTGCCGTGCTGCTGGCCCTGGCACTGCCACCTCTGTCTCCATGGTGGCTAACCCTGATAGGGACCTCCTTCGCTATTATCATTGGCAAGCAGCTCTATGGGGGGTTGGGCAACAATCCATTTAACCCGGCCATGTTAGGCTATGTGCTGCTACTGATCTCTTTCCCTCAGGAAATGACACAGTGGTTACCTCCACTGGGTTCAGCAACAGGCGCAGAGGGTCAGGCTGCAGTGAAAAGTTTCAGCGATGCGCTTTTCACCATTTTTCCATTGTTCGGCCAACCCGTTAATGTTGATGCCATCAGTATGGCAACGCCGCTGGATATCGTTCGGGAGAATACATCTCTGACCATGAAAGAACTCTGGTCAGAGAATACAGCCTTGCAATATTTTGCTGGCAGAGGCTGGCTCTGGATCAACCTTGCTTATCTGTTGGGTGGCCTTTTCCTGCTCTACAAAAAAGTTTTCACCTGGCACGCACCAGTGGGAATGCTGGCAGCCCTGCTGGTGATGTCTACCCTGTTCTGGGGTGGCACCGGATCTGGCAGCCACGGCTCACCACTGTTCCATTTATTCAGTGGTGCCACTATGCTCGGCGCCTTTTTCATCATTACCGATCCCGTCAGCAGTGCTACCAGTAACAAGGGCAGGCTGATCTTTGGCGCTGGCATAGGGATTCTTGTTTACGTTATCCGAGTCTGGGGCGGGTATCCTGACGGTGTCGCCTTCGCCACACTGTTAATGAATATGGCTGCACCCATGATTGATTATTACACCCAGCCCAGAACCTATGGTCATAAAAAGCCCAACAAGGGTTTGCCTAAGCAGCCCTGAGTGAATAATGCGAAATGAGTGACTCACGAATACCTGTAGATAAAGAAAGTCAAAATGAGCCAGAGGCGTCTTCTCAACAGAAGACACCTTCTGGCGGTCTGACCAGTAGCATCGTCCACAACAGTCTGACACTGGGTCTGTTCGCCATTCTGACCGTAGGCCTTATCGCTGCGACTTTTGTTTTGACAGAGAAGAAGATTCATGCCCAGGTTCGTGCCTTTGAAGCCAGGGCTCTGAAAGAAATTCTTCCGGGTAAGACACACGACAACAACATTCTGGATGCCCGAATTACCATCCCGGCCAATGATTTGCTGGCAACCTCTACCGAAAAGTATGGCTACGTAGCTTTCAGGAATAACAAGCCTGTGGCAGTTATTCTCCCCGCCGTAGCCCCCGACGGCTATGCCGGAAAAATCGATCTGCTGGTGGGTATTTATACCGACGGAACCCTGGCTGGTGTCAGAGCTACCCAACATAAGGAAACACCCGGACTCGGTGATAAAATAGACACCAAAGTGTCTGACTGGATTTTGCAGTTCCAGGGTAAATCGCTGCTGGACCCTGCCCCTGAAGATTGGGGTGTCAAGAAAGATGGCGGCCAGTTTGACCAGTTCACCGGAGCTACTATAACCCCCAGGGCTGTTGTCGGTTCCGTTTATCGAACCCTGAACTATTTTGACGCTCACAGGCAAGCACTCTTTAAAGAGGGCGAGGCAGCCATGAACGGAGAAACTACTCTAAGCGAAGAGACTGACTTGAAGGGAGAGACAGCCTTGCGCGAAGAAAGAGGTGCAGAAAAATGACCAATGACGTTGCTACTGATTCAGCGCTGCAGAAAAAATCATTATTTGCCGATCAATCTGCCGCCAAGATTGCCTGGGACGGACTCTGGAAAAATAACCCGGCCCTGGTCCAACTGCTGGGTCTTTGCCCCTTGCTGGGTGTATCCAACACTGTAGTTAACGCTCTGGGACTGGGAGTTGCGACCATGCTGGTTGTCATGGGCTCAAACATCGTTGTTTCCCTGATTCGACATCAGGTGACTGACGCAATTCGCCTCCCCGTTTTTGTTATGGTCATCGCCTCCTTTACCACCTGCATAGAGCTTTTGATGCAGGCCTACACCTATGAACTGTACAGGATTCTGGGTATCTTCATTCCCCTGATTGTCACCAACTGCATTATTTTGGGCCGTGCAGATGCCTATGCCTCCAGGCAACCCGTGATTCCTGCCGCTTTTGATGGGTTTATGATGGGAGCAGGCTTTGCTGCCATTCTGGTTCTGCTGGGAGCGCTTCGGGAACTGATCGGTCAGGGAACACTATTCTCAAGTATGGACCTGCTGCTGGGCCCTGTCGCACAAAACTGGACAATTGTCGTTTTTCAGGACTACAAACAGTTTCTGTTCGCCATTCTTCCTCCCGGAGCCTTCGTATTCATGGGCTTTCTTATCGCCATCAAGAATGTCATCGACAAAAAGCTGGAAGAAACCAGAAAGGCTCAGGAACCGTTATCAGAAGTGGGCAGTAAACGTGTTCGAGTAACTGGGAATATCTAATGAATAAGGAAAAAAGGACCCGAATTTTTACCCGGTTACGGGACCAGAACCCTAACCCGACCACAGAACTCAATTACTCCTCATCCTTTGAGCTTTTGATCGCCGTGATTCTTTCAGCTCAGGCAACGGATGTTGGCGTTAATAAAGCAACGGATAAATTATTCCCGGTGGCTAATACACCCCGGGCCATTTTAGATCTGGGTCTTGAAGGTCTGAAGGAGTACATCAAAACCATTGGCCTGTTCAATGCCAAAGCCGAGAATGTCATCAAGACCTGTAGAATGCTGCTCGAACACCATGGCGGCGAAGTCCCAGATACCCGCGAAGCCCTCGAAGCACTCCCCGGTGTGGGTAGAAAAACCGCAAACGTTGTATTAAACACTGCTTTCAGGCAACCTGCCATGGCTGTAGATACTCATATATTCAGGGTTTCCAACCGCACCGGAATCGCTCCGGGCAAGAATGTTCTGGAAGTGGAAAAAAAACTGGTCAGACTGGTTCCCAAAGACTTTCTTCTGGACGCTCACCACTGGCTCATTCTTCATGGTCGCTACGTCTGCAAGGCCAGAAAACCTCAGTGCGGCAGCTGCATTATTGAAGATTTGTGTGAATTCAAGAAAAAGACTTCCTGACCTATTAGTACCTGACCAGGCACCGAGACTCCGTCCGTCCTGAGCTTGTCGAAGAATAATGGCAACACATTTCGACAAGCTCCGGACGAACCTTATGGAGTATAGCGCTTTAGAAACCGCAGTGACCTCTGTTAATCCAGGCGGCAACAGCTGCGGAAGTAACAGCAGACAGAATACCAGCATAAGGAATCGCTGAAAAATAACTGACAGCGGACGAAGTGTTAGCCGGATCGCAAACCTCTTTATAACTTGCAGGGTAGTAACCATGAGTTCCAATATAGGCTTGAGTGGTAGGTGACAGCATAAACGCTGCAAAGGTTTCAGCTGCTTTGATGCTGGTAGAACCCTCTATTATTACCATTTCCTGCCTGAGACGATGAAAATCATTGTCTTTTAACAGGGACACCTCGTCATCTTTGGGATAATTGTGCCTAACATGATGTGAATCCCTGGAGTGATCATCTTCTTCATGAAACACTAATGAGGCCGGGAGCAGAGCAAATAGCTCTGTTTTGTTTATGTTGTTGTTCCAGACATCATGGGTACTGTTTTCGATCTTGATTCTCCTCATTTCATTCAGGGGATAGTACAACCCCGCAGCCTCAAGCAGATCCTCCGCCCTCTTGCCGTAGGGAGAATCCTTAGGATCCGGTATATAGACTGTCTCATTGCGATGCTTGGAGATAAAGTCACCCAACTCCTTCAGTGTTATAGTCTCTTTTCCATGACCGTGACCATGATCTTCGGTCTGGTTACCCATCTTGTGCAAGAACGCAAGCCGACCAAACGCATAGGTTTTCCGTGACTTCGGTTTGGCTTTTTCTAGCCGCACCAGCGTAGCCGGGTGGGTTTCATCTGCACTGAGAAAGACGTCGAAGGGCTCGTCATTAATAATACGATCAAACAAATCATCACTTGCGCCTTTTACCAGCGTAAGCTCAATGTCCGGATGGAGTTTATTAAAGGTTTTTCTCAACTCAACAGCTGTCGGGTAAAAGTTGGATGCAACCGCAATTTTCAGCGTGTCTGATAAAACAACGGGACTGAGGAATATCAGAGCCAGAATAAAACATGCGGATCGATAGACTTTTTTAAAAAAACCATGTCGTGTATTAGACCTGAGAGACTGCCAATACTCTTTGAAACTCCATTTCGGGCAGCTGAATAAAGTCGGCATTAACGTAGTCATAACAACTCTGTGTTTACTGGTAGATAGGGCAAGAAAGTATAGACGGTATTTATGCGATGTATTTTTTTATCGGTTTAGTCTCACTCGTCATTTGGACATTGGTAAGGTCCGCATCTGCTGACGTACATGAAATTAAAGGTATCAATCACCTGTTGTATAGTGATTTCAATGATGCCGGTCCTGGCAGGGCTTCTCTCTGCTGTAGGCTTCGATCTTGCAATATTTAAAGGAATGACGCCCTGCCCTGCAGCCAATGCCTTCGGAAAAGTTTGATTAAGAATAACGGTAATTAGAGACTCTGTCAGGCCTAAGGCGAAACCATAGTCAGGGGAACTGGGATTACTCGCCATGTATTCATATATTACTTTATTTTCTGAAGAAGCAGGTTGAATATGTCTATTAATGGTAAGGAGACTTTCAACCGCATCAGAACGACCATGAGGGTCACGAATATAAACAATCTCTTTTTCTTTGTCATAACCGATCAGACTATAGGCATGCCGGGGTCCGATTCCCTCAAATGGCCTTAGCTTCAAGGGAGCTGACAACACTGAGGTAATAAAAAAAATTGCTGCTTTTTCATCATCCACAAAAGAGTTGAGTAGCATCTTTAAAAGATCCTGAGATTCAAACTGCGGGTTGATGTGCCCGGAAGGTGAATTCATGAGTGCCTCATTGGCTAATGGAGGTTGTACTTGGACCAGCTCAGAATATTGATGATACTCGAATCGCGCCCGATCATTTCGTCCCCGTACATTATAATATTTTTTCGACAGATGCGCATAAGCGGCTTCCAGCATGGCCAGCCAGATACCGCCATCGCGTGTTTCGGCAAAGTGTGAGTAACGCTCAACTTCTCTGAATTGAATCACTTCGCGTTTAGCAATCCCGGGAAAAACAATTTCAAATGTCTGTTCATCGAAGGGATAAAAGTAATTGAATGCGAGCCTTTTTCCCGTTTCTGAGCTGACTATTGAGGCCAGCGTAGCGATCAGAACACAATCTGGAAAATACCCCTGCAGGAGATTATCCGGAGTAATACTCGTCAGACCTTGGGGAAAAAGTCGTCTATAGCCGTCGGCAAATGGTTGCCGCTCAGGTTTTGCAAGCCAAGCTTCCCAGAAGGTGTTGTCCTGCTCGTGGTGATACTTTGCGACTCGCCCCGACAGTTCAGCCAATTCAATGCTTTCTCTGCTTAATGAGGCAGTGACAGGGTTTTGCCATGACTCGAAATTAACAAGATAAAGTCTGATGGTCTGGTAAAGGTCTTTGTTCAGATAGGGTGCATGGTAGCCCTCAATCAGCTCATCGTAGGAGAGCAGGCCATCAAAGTCTTTATCAAGGGCACCTGCCAGCTCAGGGAAGTAGCGGTAGGCCGACGGATAGCCGGGTGAAAATACCCCGCCAAAAACCTGGACAGAAAAAAATAGCAAACTCGTCAGTAATAAAGGGTGTAAGCGGTCCATAGTACTTTTTCTCCAAAAAAACCTTAATCAGCTCGTCAGGTATTGCGATACAACCCTCTATTAATTAGATGACAGAAGGCTCCGAAGAGTTCCTGTATATGGGTTAGTGAAATGGACACTATTGTTAGCAGAATCGCCGTGTGCCTGCTCAGAATCAGCTTGTTTATTCTGCGCTAAAGCGCACCGGATCTGAATTTAAGGCCATAAGGTTCCTGCAACAATTGAAAGAGAAAACAGTGCTGACTCTTTTTTTTGACTCTTCTTTTTGACTCTTCTTTTTGACTGTCTGGAACTAGTTGCACTTTCTGTTGTCCAAATAGATACCGACAATTAAATTTAGAGAGGTAACTTACTATGCAACCATTAAAATCCCCATCATCACTGCCACCAGACAGCTCAATCAGGCAGGAGCAATCTGTCCAGTCAACAGACACCTCAGGAAGGGCTGATAACGGAAGGGCAGTAAACAGCTGGTTTGGCGCTATCTATAACGGTTTCTTCCGCGCTATTGGCTACGGAGAAACCGGTACAGACACTGCTTCAGCTCTTTCCGACAGGACAATCGCTGCTTCTGTCTCCGGCAGCTCTGCACACACAGGCTCCATCCCGGCAGCCGATCCACAACCAGCCACTCCGATGGAACTCACAGAGGTTTTACCTGCTCTGGCAGAGGCCATAAGTGCAAAAGATGCCGCCCGGGTAAAATCACTGCTGGCATCACTGAAACTGACATCCCCGAATCAAGCTGCGCAAGTAGCCGAGGATAACCTTAAAACCATTTTGCAGGATTATTTCCCATCTGCTCGTAAAATACCCCAAAATGATTACATAAAGCTGAAAAAGCTTATCGACTGTTTGCTGGCCAACTGTGGCAATGGTGGTTATGCACTGGCGAATTCAGCTCTGAACCTTTTTGTCGTCCGGGGAGATTTTCCACATGCCCAGTCTGTTAAAGATAAACATCAGGCAATTCTGGAAGCAGATCATCTTCAGGTAGCCCTCGATAAGGATGTCCAGAATTACGCGCCATACGTTAAACATACCGACGACTCTTACCCACGCTTCCTCCATAGCCACAGCAAAGCGCTACTGGCCCTGGTGGATCAGCAAGATCATCAAACCATGGAGATTGCCAGGAAAACGTTCGCTGACGGGCTGGAAAAATGTTTGAGAGACACCCAATGGGTGCGAGGCTTGCCCCCACAAGATTTTACTGAGATAGAGAGGTGTTTTTGGGAATTTTACAAATTCGGCATCAAGGATGAGGAGCTGGCCTACTCCTTCCTGAATCTCTTCTTTATCAGGGGTGATTACGAGTCGGCAAAGAAAGTTGCATCGGACGGTATCCGCATTACCGACGAGGACCTTTGCAAAGCCCTCAGGGATCATTTTCACCAAGATTCTGTCAAGCAACTGTTTGAGCTGGCAAATCCCGGGGCTGCTGGCCAAAAGAGAACTAAAGAAACCGTTCTGGATATTTTGCAACAAGCTCTGGTCGATGTTGATCGCATGCCACCTCATGAGATTGTAAATTTCGAGAGTTTTATCCGGTCTTATATCTGCCTGCTTTCTAAACCGGTCGAAGGCAGATTGTTCTTGCTCAACCCGCTCATTGATTTTTGTGTTCGTGGGGAAAAAATTGAACTGGCACAACGGCTGAAAAGAATTTTTAAGGGGTGTTACCTTGAGCCAAAGGCTTTCGAGAATGCCTGTGAAAAACTGAAGCAGTCTGCAACCGATGAATTAGAGAAATCAGAGACGCTAAAAGCGTTATCGGATCTGACCGAGCCCGCCAAGATCAAGACCGATTAAGCCTTCGGTCTTGATCTTGGGCTGAGTGAATTTCTCATTGCTAGTCGAGGCAACAAGACAGAAAACTCTGGTATTCTGGCGACCTTATTGGCTCGGCTGGCAAGTACATCACGTGGTACAATCACTTTTCAAAGTGAAAAACTGTAAACCATAGAACAGATAAACTGCACATGACCCCTACGATTGAACTTGCCATAGATCTGATTCAGCGTCCCTCAGTCACTCCTGAAGATGAGGGCTGCCAGGACCTGATGATCAGCCGTCTGGAACCCCTGGGCTTCAAAGTAGAGAAACTGCGGTTTGGTGAAGTGGAAAACATCTGGCTTCGCAGGGGAGACTCTGCGCCGGTTCTGGCATTTGCCGGTCATACCGACGTTGTACCCACAGGTCCTGTAGAAAAATGGGATAACCCTCCTTTTTCTCCTTTTGTCGATGAAAACGGTATGCTGCAGGGCCGCGGCGCGGCAGATATGAAAGGCAGTCTGGCTGCCATGGTGACAGCTTGCGAAACCTTTCTGGCCGCGAACCCTGACCATAAAGGCTCCATTGCTTTCCTGATCACCAGCGATGAAGAGGGTCCGGCCCGGCATGGAACCGTTAAAGTCATTGAGCACCTGGAAGCCCGTCACGAAAAGATAGACTGGTGCATCGTAGGCGAGCCATCCAGTACTCACCAGGTAGGCGATATCATCAAGAATGGACGCCGGGGCTCTATGCACGGCCACTTGCTGATTCATGGGATTCAGGGGCACGTCGCCTATCCGCATCTGGCCAGAAATCCGGTTCATGAAGTGGCACTGGCTTTATCAGAGTTGACCGGCGAAGAGTGGGATCAGGGCAATGAGTTCTTCCCACCCACCAGCTTCCAGATCTGGCATATTCATGCCGGAGAAGGTGCCAGCAATGTGATTCCCGGAAACTGCGAAGTCAACTTTAACTTCCGTTTCTCCCCTGAAGTCACTGACAAAGCGCTGCAGGAAAGAGTGCTGGCCATTCTGGATCGACATAACCTTGAATACGATATTGAATGGCATATCAGCGGCCAGCCATTCCTTACCCGCCCTGGTGCGCTGGTCAATGCAGCCCTGGCATCCATCAAGGCTGAAACCGGCATAGATTCAGAGCTGTCGACCTCTGGTGGCACCTCCGATGGCCGGTTTATAGCGCCAACCGGTGCCCAGGTGGTTGAGCTGGGTCCGGTCAACAAAACCATCCATAAAGTGAATGAATGTATCAAAGCCAGCGACCTTGATGATCTGAGCCGGATTTATCAGGGCATCCTGAAGCGACTGTTGACCTAAATTCATCCTCTACTCTCAGACATACAGACCCTATGAACAAGGTTGAAGATCTAGAAATTTATGTCAAAGACCTGAGCCTGGAGATGATCCGGAAATGGCTCACGGTTAATTTTGATAGCGTTGAAGTTCTTAGTAGCGGCAAGAAAGTCCACGACTTTCTGCTGCACAGCGAGAAAGACTCAGCGCCGGTGATGATTGTTGAGTGTGCGGTTGGCAAAGCCTGGACCAGCATCTGGTTCAAAGCCAATAAAACCCCCTGGAGTGATGATATGGCCTGCGCCAGAAGCCTGAACCAGTTTGCCAGGTGCCGGGTGAGGGCCAATGCAGCCCCCTGGTCAGACGGTGAAGATATGGATGAATGGTGGCAGATGACGGAAACAGGCGAAGAAAGCACGGTCTCCTGGCCTAATGCTCTTTGAAAACTTATTGCTGCCAGAGAAGCTATTAAGCGCTTCTGGCTTTTCCCCATTGCTTTTGCTCGCCAGGAAAGAACAAAACCCTTACTGGCGTGCCTTCACTCCGGGAACCTGTTTTCAATCCGGGAAATAGTCACTTTCCTCTTTGCGCCACGGCCTCTATTCAAGCTAGAATCCACCGACAGCCATTCACCCTCTTGATTTCAGGCCGCGACCAATTCCATGCACAAACCCAATACTCTCAGTCGCTTTTTGTTTCATAGCTTGAGAAAGCTGTTATTCATCTGGGTTAGAACAACGGTTCATAACAACACTGCACAAAGCCTTGGGATTCAGCCAGACAAGCCTGTCTGCTACGTACTTCGTAACCGCTCCCTGTCCGATCTGATGGTAGTTGAGCAGGAGTGTCGAAAAGCCGGTCTGCCACGACCCTATGCGTTTATTCACAGTGGTCACAAGAACGGTGATCAGGCCTATTTTTATCTGACTCAGCAGCGAGGCGTTCTGCTTCAAAGAGAGCATCCGGAAACGGCAGATACACTGGCAAATCTTCTCAGGGAAACCGAGGAGCATCCTGACCGCGACGTTCAGCTGGTTCCTGTCAGTATTTTCTGGGGACGGGCCCCGGATAAAGAGCAGTCCGCCCTGAAGCTCCTTTTTGACTGGAACTTCAGCCTGGGAGGACGGTTCAGGAAGTTTATGGCCATTCTGCTCCATGGCAGACAGACCATGGTTCACTTTAATCCAGCCATGTCCCTGAGAGAAATGGTGGATGAAGGCCAGGAACACTGCCGCACTCTCCGAAAGGTGGGTCGTATTCTCAGGGTGCACTTTCGTCAGCTCAGAGAGTCTGTCATTGGTCCTGATCTCTCTCACCGAAGAATACTGGTCAATGGCCTGATCCATACACCACAGATTCGCAAAGCCATAGAAGCTGAAGCCGCTGCCCGGGAAATCACCCTGATCGAGGCCGAGAACAAGGCTCGACAGTACGCCAATGAAATCGCCTCTGACTACTCTTATCCGGTCCTCAGGTTTCTGGACATTGTCTTGACCTGGTTCTGGAACAAGCTCTACGACGGCCTGTCGATCAATAACATCGAACCGATCAAAGCACTTTCCCAGAAGTACAGCGTTGTTTACGTACCCTGTCACCGCAGCCATATTGACTATCTGTTGCTTTCCTATGCTCTTTACAATGAAGGACTGACACCTCCCCATATTGCTGCCGGTATCAACCTGAATATGCCTGTCGTTGGAACCATTCTCCGTAAAGGCGGCGCTTTCTTTATGAGAAGAACCTTCAGAGGCAACCCTCTCTACAGTGCAGTCTTTCATGAATACATGCATACCCTGTCCAGTCGTGGATTCCCCATTGAATATTTTGTTGAGGGTGGCCGCTCCAGAACCGGTCGAACCCTGAACCCGAAAACCGGCATGCTCTCTATCAGCCTGAGAAGCTACCTCAGAGATAACCGACGACCCATACTGTTTGTGCCGGTTTATATCGGTTATGAGAAGTTACTGGAAGTCAGCACTTACATGAGTGAGCTGCGGGGCAAGAGCAAGAAAAAAGAGTCCCCTCTTGACGTTGTGCGCACACTGGCAGCCCTGAGGGATCAGTTTGGCAAAGCCTGGATTAACTTTGGTAACCCGGTCAGCATGGGTGAATTCCTGGATAAGGAAGTACCTCAATGGCAGCAGGATCAGTCTGAAGACTTTAAACAACAGTGGCTAAAGAAAGCTACCAACACACTTGCTTTCAAAATTGCCAGTGGGATTAACTCAGCGGCAGTCATCAACCCGATCAACCTGATTGCCATGGCCCTGCTTTCATCGCCACGTCATGCTCTGGGTGAACAGGAGCTGGTTCTGCTGATTGAGACTTATCAGCAACTCCTCAGGAAATCTCCCTACAGCCAAAAAACAGTTATTACTGATATGGATGGCTATAGCGTTATCCGCTATGCCGAGAAGCTGGATGTACTCAATAAATTCACTGATTCTCTGGGAGATGTTTACAGTCTTGACGAAAAAACGGCGGTAATGATGACTTATTACCGGAATAACGTACTGCATATGTTTGCCGTACCTTCCCTGCTCAGCTGTCTGTTTATCAACAACAATGCCATGACACAAAGAGAAATTCTCCGAGTCTGTTCCATTTTATACCCTTATCTTCAATCCGAGCTCTTTCTCAGATGGAGTAAAAGAGGATTTCTGAAAGTGGTCAACCAGTGGCTGGAAACATTGGCAAGTGAAGGGCTTATCATCAGTGACCATGACGGCTATTACCGCCGACCTGATTACAGCTCAGTGCAGTTTGTCACCCTGACGGTGCTTTCCCGTGCCATTGCCCAGACCCTTGAGCGCTTCTTCATGGTCATCAGCCTGCTGATCAGTAATGACAGCGGCAATATCGAACAGGAAACCCTGGAAAACCAGAGTCGTGTTCTGGCTCAGAGACTGTCCATTATCCACGGGTTGAATGCCCCTGAGTTCTTTGACAAGGCGCTGTTCAAAAACTTTATCGAGCAGTTAAGACTCAATAACGTCGTGGAGATCACCCGGACTAACAAGCTCAACTACGGCGATGAAGTCAAAATGGTCGCGGACGAAGCCTTTAAGGTCCTGACCAGCGAAGTCCGTCATAGCATACTGCAAACCACCAAAACCCAACCTGCTCCTGTCGAAGAGCATTAACTCGCTTTCGGTTCGGGAACCCTCTTTCATCGTCGGATGATTGGATGATGAAAGAGGGAACCGCTAGTCCTGAACCTTTCACTAAAATGCTTTAAGAGCGTGGATATCATACCTGCATGCCTTTCCTTCCAGTTTGTAGGTAGGTGAGGTATTGCCCAACTCCGGTGATAACCGGGGTCTTTTAATCACCACCCGGTATTGGGCCAGTTTCAGGGCAGGCTCAAGCAACTCATCGGCATCGGGATCACCTGATAATAGTGCCTGAAAGATTTTCATTTCCTTTTTGACCTCTGCAGACCTCTCTTTATGCGGAAACATGGGATCGAGATAAACGACATCAAACTGTTTTCCAAGGGACAGACTCGACGCCATAGCATGACGACTGTCTTCTTTGATCAGCTGCATACGTCCGGCAATCTCTGAGACCTCCGGATCTGCTATCGCTCTTCTGATGCCGTCTTCCAACAAAGCGGCGATGACGGGAGAGCGCTCAATGACCGTCACCTTGCAGCCAAGAGAGGCCAGCACGAAGGCATCTCGACCAAGCCCACCTGTGGCATCCAGAACATGAGGTTTGACACCTTTATTCAAACCCACAGCTTTGGCTATGTCCTGACCTTTCCCGCCGCCGAACTTTCTTCTGTGGCCTGCCTTGCCGCCCACAAAATCAACACTGATGGGTTTTTCTTTTCCACAAGCCCGTGTCAGAGAAAGGCGATCATCTTCGAAACCCAGAATAAGTTGATTTTCCCGGCAGCCAGCCGGATTCTCAATGTAAGTGGCTCCATCCATGGAACTCAGCAGCGCCTCAAGATAGGCTTGCTTATCAGGATCCGGATGAATTTGTACTACGACAGAACTGGCCATTCACCTATTGCTCACAACGCGTTTAGTTAGATCGGATTTTATCACCGGAGAGCTGTTTGAAAACCTCGAATCATTTCTAAAGGGGGCCTCCCGGGCTGGTTCCAGACCGCTATTCTGTAACTGTGCACCATAAAAAAACAGCAGACATTTGGCCTGCTGTTTCTGTTAATAGAGGAAGTTTCAGATATTAGTTCGAGCATTAATCAGGCTGAGCAACCACCCTCAGGTAAGGCTTCAGAGTCTTCCAACCCTGCGGGAATTTCTTTTTAGCTTCTTCCTCTGAAACCGCAGGTGGAATAATCACATCCTCACCAGGCTGCCAGTTCACTGGAGTAGCCACGGTGCATCGGCTGGTCAGCTGAATAGAATCCAGAGAACGAAGGATCTCGTCAAAATTCCTGCCGGTGGTCATTGGATAGGTCATCATCAATTTGACCTGTTTGTCAGGGCCGATGATAAATACGGTTCTGACCGTAGCATTGGTGGCAGCTGTTCTCCCTTCTGAGCTATCACCTGCGTCAGCAGGCAGCATGTTATACAGCTTCGCTACGTTGAGGTCCGTGTCACCAATCATGGGGTACAGGGGCAGGTGCCCCTGAGTTTCCTCAATGTCTCTGGCCCAGCGTTCATGATCATCTACAGGGTCCACACTCAAACCAATGAGCTTACAGTTGCGTCGTTCGAACTCTGGTTGCAGCCGGGCCATATAGCCAAGCTCTGTCGTACAGACAGGTGTAAAGTCTTTCGGATGGGAGAATAAAATAGCCCAGGAATCACCTATCCAGTCATGAAACCGAATAGAGCCTTGGGTGGTTTGAGCTGTGAAATCAGGGGCAACGTCATTAATTCTCAGAGTCATGTCAATTCCTCGGGGATCTACCTCGGGTCAAAAGCCAGTATCTCAGTACTATCTATGAAAAACTGTTCTCATTAAGATCAGTCTGAAACAGATAGAGTCTTACCCGACCCGTCCCGAATTACAACCTATGAGAAGTAAAGCCTGTTTATGCAAATGATCAACCGGAATTTACAGTTTGAAGATGAAATTACCCATCCGGACAGGATGGGTAGCGATGCTTTAAGTGTTTACCTGGAACACCATCACAGCGATCAGTAATGCGCCGAGAATAAAGCGATAGATCACAAAAGGCATTAATCCGATTCGATTAATAAACGACAGGAAGAAGTATATGCAAACCCAGGCACTGACGCCTGCCAACAGGGCACCAGAGAAGAGTACGCTCCAGTCCACCGGCTCTGTCGCTTTAACAAGGTCCAGTGTCAGAAGCAGCCCTGCTCCGAGTATGACCGGAATAGAAAGCAAAAACGAAAAGCGGGCTGCTGCCTCCCGGGTCAAACCGAGCATAAGGCCAGCGGTCATGGTTATGCCTGAGCGAGAGGTGCCCGGAATCAAGGCGATAGCCTGGGCAAAACCAATTAACATGGCCTGACGAAAGTTTAACTTTTCGATAGGTTGTATTTTTTTCCCCTTGTAATCTGCCCAACCGAGAAGCGCACCAAATATCATGGTTGTCCCCGCAATGACGGCAATACTGCGCATAGCCTCGTCCAGGCCCAAGGACTTCAGGACAAAACCAAACACAACCGCTGGCAAGGTAGCAAAAATCAGGTACCAACCCAGACGACTGTTGACCGATGAGCCTTTACCCATCAGAGAGCCCAGCCAATCCTGAGTAATTCTGATCAAGTCTTTACGAAAATATCCTACAACCGCGATCAATGTGCCAATATGAACCGCCACATCAAATGCCAGACCCTGATCCTTCCAGCCCAACAATTGCGCAGGCAATATCAAATGAGCAGAACTGGAAATCGGCAGAAACTCTGTCAGGCCCTGAAGCAGAGCAAGAATGATTACCTGAAGGCTATCCACGATAGCTTCCCTCCCCTGATGGATAATATCAGCCCATGCCGACTTCTGTGTCATCTCACAAAGGAAGAAAGCACTTCCCATCAGGCTTTAATTGTTAAAGGAGAAAACGAGTTTTATCGTTCACTTTTCTTGAGAGCCACTTTATCTCTGAGATAGACTGGCCTGGCTTGTTCAGCAGGGACACTGAGTCCTTCGTTGAAATCAGCCGCAGCCAGAATGGCGATATCAGCCGCCCTGGGATACGCCTCGGGAAAACATTTCACCGCTTTTGCTGCCAGCTGATCTTCGAACTGCCAACCCGTCCCCATTCCCAGCCAATTCTCTTTGCCATCGGGCAGGACAACTTTTTCGGGAACGATAACGCGCTCTTCTATCTCTGGCTGCATCAGTCCATTCTCTTCCTTGAAGGCCCCCCAGTAAACTTCTCCCATACGGGCATCAATAGCAGCCAGTACGGCATTTGACTGATGCACTCTGAAGCCTTCCTGCGCCAGTGCTCTAAGAGTTGACACAGCAACAACCGGCTTATCGATGGCAAATGCCAGCCCCTGCACCATGGCAGCCGCTATTCTGAGACCTGTGAAAGCACCTGGCCCGCAACCAAAAGCCAAAGCGTCCAGATCAGACAGGCTGACTGCCTGTTTTTTCAGTAGATTGTCGACCATTCCCAAAAGCTCACGGCTGTGCCTTCTGGGTAACAACTCAAAATGTTCAACAATCTCGCCATCCAGATTCAGTGCCACTGAACAGGCTTCTGTAGCGCTATCTAGAGCCAGAATTTTCATCAGCGTATCTCTAATAGGGGTAACTCATGCGGCTAACGGTGTATTATATCGTTACCAGCTCATGAGAAAGTCTCCTGAAAACGTAAAAAAAGGACGAACAGTCGTCCTTTTTTTACGATCAGCATCATGAGATGCCAGACAGCAGAGCTTATCAGGCAGCCCCAGGCTTCAGGGCACTGATCACTTTAGCCTTGATATCATCAACACTGCCTACACCCTCTACACGGCTATAACGGGTCTGGCCTTCAATAGACTTATAGAAGCTGACCAGAGGGGCCGTCTGGTCATGGTAAACGCCCAGACGCTTGCGAACGGTCTCTTCCGTATCGTCATCACGCTGAATCAGGTCTTCACCCGTCACATCATCTTTACCTTCAATCTTCGGTGGGTTATAGACAACGTGATAGGTTCGGCCACTGTCGGGGTGAACACGTCTTCCTGCCATGCGTTGAACAATCTCTTCATCTTCAACGGCAATTTCGATCACATGGTCAATGTCGACGCCGGCATCACGAAGTGCTTCAGCCTGGGGAATGGTTCTGGGAAAGCCATCAAACAGGAATCCATTGGCGCAGTCATCCCTGGTAATACGTTCTTTAACCAGCTCAATGATGATTTCATCTGAAACCAGGGCGCCGGAATCCATAACCGCTTTGACTTTAAGGCCCAGCTCGGTACCGTCCTTGATCGCTGCGCGCAGCATATCGCCGGTAGAGATCTGGGGGATACCAAACTCTTCCATGATGAACTGGGCTTGCGTACCTTTACCGGCACCCGGGGCACCCAACAGAATCACTCTCATGAACAGGCTCCTGTCTGACAAGACCCAGTGTTTGAGCCTTGCCACGACGATTTTAAAAGGCACAAAGGATATACACAGAGCCACTGGGTTACAAGTTGATACAGGAAAATTCTAACCTCCATGCACCCATCATCAGGGTAAACGAGGTTAACTCACAACGATGAAATTTCTTAATCCCTTGGCCGATAAAGTCTCCAGAACACCCATTCCAGAGAGAAGCAGATATGAGATGGCCATACAATGCAAAAGTACTATCCATAAAGGTACTATCCATAATGGCTGTGTCCCTGATGGCTATGACCCTGCCGGTCACATCTATGGCACTTCCTGACGCTAAAATCATGGGGCATCGCTGGCTACTCTCCGCTATAAAAAGTAACCGCCCCCCTTCTGGCTATCTTGATCTCAACAACTGCAGTATTAGCAAGAACATTGGCGACCTGCCTGCTGACAAGCGCACTTACAGAGTTTCATTTGCCGAAAATTTTTCCTACGATCCCGAAGATGGCAGCATCTCAACCATCATGAACAGGCTTCACCAACAGACCCTTAACCTGGGCGGAACCCCTGTTCTTATCAGTAGACCTGCCACCGTTATCCTGACCAGCAGGCCTCAGAGAGAATCGGTCACTTACCAGATCGTCGTCTCTCACAATGAGAGAACCCTGATGCAGCTCTATGAATGCCCCTGGAGTACAGCAGTCTATTTGTGGAAACCCAGAGGGACACTGTTCAACTAACGATTTAACTGATCATCAGTTTGACAACATCAGCATCGGGCTCCCGGCTTTCACCTGCCTGGTGCAGGTTCTCCAGATAGGCCTCCCAGTACGCTTCCTGGTTGACACAAAGATCGTAGAGATAGCCCCAGTCGTAAATACCACTGTCATGGCCATCACTAAAGTGAATTTTAATGGCATAGTGGCCCACCTTTTCTATATTGGTGACCTGAACCTGCTTTTTCCCAGTTTGCAGCACTGGAGTACCATGTCCCCTGACCTCGGCAGAAGGACTGTGGACACGAAGCATCTCACTGCTGAGCTGATAAGACTCATCGCCGCCGTATTTCAATTCCAGTCGTTGGGATTGCCTGTGGAAGTTCAAAGCTTCGGGGATTTTTTGCTGCATGCTTAAAGTCTCTACTGCATCGTTAAATGACTGGCTCAACGCAGTTTACATCAGAGTGCTGTTTTCTTGTTAGTTACGCTAACGTCAATGTTGTGAACTTTCAATCTGAGAACCACTCTGATTTATTGGAGGACATCGCTGTTGAATGCCCTTCAACCCGATGTCCTTGTAATCAAGGAGAATACTCATTTAATTGAAGGAGCTTAGTATGATTAACTCAAATAACACTACCGGCGCTGTCGGAGGTTCAAACCCAATCACGTCACAACCTGTTCAACCTCAACCGCAAGAGGCTGGAGAAGGTGCTTGTTTCGGTAGGACTGCCAGTACTGCTTTTAGCAGCAAAGGTACGCAATGGGCCGCAGACGAAGCGGATCTGAAAGTCTGGCAAGAAGGCCGTTCAAAGCCACGGAAAATGAAAAAAAAGAAGAAAGGCTCAGGTTCTGCTGACAAGCCTTCTTCAGGCGTTTTTCCCGTTGCATTCCGATACCTTGGCAACCCGAACTACCCTGCCGTTCAGGGTCAGCAGGTCTTGGATCAGGGCCTGGAGTCCCGATATTGCCAGCGCTCAAGCGAGGCCGCCGCATCACCTGATGCGCCTGCCAGGGATGATGAAGCTTCTGGTTTCCAGTTAGCTGCCCGGCCAGAGTCGGGCAAGGTAAATCTGACTCGCCCGAGGTTCAAGCCTCTATACACGACGCCACTGGTTGATATTGGAGCCAATCTCGTTAAAGACTGCTTTGACTTGCCCCAGGTTCTTGCAGAAGCTTCCCGGGCAGGGGTTGGTAGCATCATGATAACGGGCACTTCCATTTCTGCGTCGAAAAAGGCTCAGAAACTGGTAGCTCAATGGCCGAAGCCATCGGCGAAAGCTGCTGAAGCTTGTGGATTTTTAGATTCCTCCCCATGCTCTTTGTACTATACAGTGGGGTGCCATCCACACGATGCCAAGAATTTCCACCGAGAAGGTGGCATACGGGAAATGAGAAAAATACTTAAACAGGGGGATCGTCACTGCATTGCGGTGGGTGAGTGTGGATTGGATTACGATCGCAAATGGTCGTTTCCTGATGTGCAACGAACCGTGTTCACGGAACAATTGGAGCTGGCTGCAGAGCTGAAAAAACCACTGTTTTTGCATGAGCGACTTGCCCATGATGACTTCATCGGCATTCTGAAAGATCACATAAATCAGTTGCCTTCACCAGCCATGGCTTGCGTTCACTGCTTCACGGGTAACAGTGAGCAACTGCAGGCCTATCTTGATCTGGGCTGTTCCATCGGAATTACCGGTTATATCGGCGACAAACGTAACGAAGATCTGGTTAAGGCACTGCGCTCTGTTGGTTGGGAGACTCTGCGTGAGCGCCTGATGGTTGAGACCGATGCACCGTTTTTAGAGCCTTATCTGGTCATGCCAGAGCGGTTAGAAAATCGTCGGGGTGGCAGAAGAAGAAATGATAATGAACCGGCTAATCTGCCCTATGTGGTCCACGCGCTGAGCCAGGTGCTTGGCGTGGATGGCGAAGAGATTGCCGCTGCAACCACCGACAATGCCAGACGTATATTCTCCCTCGGTAACTGACGCAGTACTGTTATCCCACCTGCAATGAATCGGATTATTGACACCCTCCCCGCCGTAAAGAGGGTGTCGCAGATGGCAGCATCTCAACCGGCATGAACAGTCGTTGAGATTGTTTCAGAGTCTCGGGGATTTTTTGCTGCATGCTGAAAGTCTATGCTGCAGTTAAATGACCGACTAAACGCGGTTTACAACAGAGTCCTTTTTTCTTGTTAGTTACGCTTACAACAATGTTATGAACTTTCAGTCTGAAACCCGTTCTAACCCATCGTAGGACATCAATATTGAATGCCCTTCAAACCAAAATCCTTGCAATCAAGGAATACTTATTTAATTCGAGGAACATAATATGAACGTAAATAATGGTAACATTAGCGGCGCTACCGGGTATTCACCCGCGCCACAAGCTCCGGAAAACACACCAGAAGGTACTTGTTTTGGGAAGAGTGTTATTGTCATGGATGCTGAGAGTTTTCATCGCAGTGCGTCAATCTATGATGCTGAAGGTGTAAAACAAGCCACCTTTAGCATGCGTGATCAGATCACTTCAGCCAAGTTAAGTACCGATGACACCCGGGCGGTGGTCAGCACTCGTGATGGAGCGGCGAGTACCTACGTTAAGTCTGCTGATAGCAGCTGGTTCTTTCAGGATCACATCACTCCAGCCGACTTAAGTGCCGATGGCAACCGGGCGGTGATTAACAATCGCGATGGAGTGGCGAAAATCTACATTAAGGACGCTGATGGAGTATGGTTCTTACAGGATTCGATCGCTCCAGCCGACTTAAGGGACGATGGCACCCGAGCGGAGATCACCACTGATGGAGTGGCGAAAACCTACGCTAAGGATGCTGATGGGTTATGGTTCTTACAAGACACTTCTATGGAGAGGTGATCAACTACGCTTCTTCATTGCGGTGACTGCCATCAGTGCACTGCAAGTAGCGACAAAACGTTGAAAATCACTGAACTAAGAAGGGATTGTTCAATAGCCTCCGGCTGAGTCGGAGGCGTATTTTGTCCATAATGGCTGTGACCCTGCAGACGGCAGCATCTCGACCATGATGCAGCTCTTTGGAGCCTTTCGGACTAAAGCCTCCATAGCGAGGATTCATTCAGAGCTTCGGGGGTTATTTGCTGCATACTCAAAATCTCTACTTCAGCAAAATGACAGGCTCAACGCGGTTTATCAGGGTCCTGTTTTCTTGTTAGTCACGCTGCCATCCTTGTTATGAACTTTCAATCTGAAACCCGTTCTAACCTATCATAGGACATCACTATTGAATGTCCTTCAAACCAAAGCCCTTGTAATCAAGGATGATACTTATTTAATTAGAGGAACTTAATATGCATAACGTAAATAATAACACCACTACCGGCGCTTTTGGGTTTGCAGAGTCAACCTCACAACAAGCTCTGCAAAACACACAACAAGGTGCTTTCGGCCCAAGGGCTGTTATCGGTACTGGCATTTATGACAACAGCGTGACAATCTATTGTCCGCGCGCCGATGGATCAGAGGAAGCAAAAGCTACCATTTATCTTAAGGATCGGGTCGTTGCAGCTGCAGTAAAAACCGGTGATAGCGACCACCCGTGGTTAGACACCGATGGCACCCGGGTAAAAGTTGCCACTGCCGATTGGTGGAGAATCTACCTTTTGAGAGACGATGGGACTTGGAGATAGCCGTGACCAACTCTGCTACTTTCAGTGCCGGTGACTGCCATTTGTGCACTGCAAGTAGCCACAAAACGTTGAAAATCGCTTAACTACGAAGGGATTGTTCAATGGCCTACTGGGCAGACGAAATACCCTCGCGACCGGAAGTGCTCACCAGAAAAATTTCGCTACCCATCTTTGAAGCGTCTCGTAACAGCCATTGCGCATTATAAAAACAATCAAATACCGAGCTTTACCTGCAAGTGTCTTTGCCTGATCAACATAAAATCACAGGAGACATTAACCCTTTTATTCTGGATAATGTTGCAGCATTAAATTTACAACGAATAAATACGCTCAAGGATTTTATCCCAGGTATGAATAACCTACAGACCCCAAATCAGTTATACCATGACCCTTATCCTGACGATGAAATTGACCTTTTTGAACTTGCAGAGAAACTGTTTGCCCAGAAATGGCTGATTATAGTGATTACCACGCTGGCAACAGCCATTGCTGTGATTGCTGCCTTTAAGCTTCCTGTAAGCTACACGACCGAGGCTGTCTTAAATGAATCTTCCCCGGCAAATATTGCGGCTTGGAACAGTAACGTTTTCCTGATTGCCTCAAATGGTGAAAGCAAGGACTCCGAGCATCTGACCACTGAAGAAGCCTATCAGCTGTACCTGAAGTATTTAACCAGCCCTGCCGCAAGACGTTACGCATTCCAGAAGTCGTCTCTTGCAAACACTGCTTCCGATAATAGCTCAACGCCTGATCAAAAAATGCTCGCAGCACAATACAAAGCATTTTCTGATAACTTAGCTATCACAACGGGCAAGAATGATAATCGGACGAACATTCGATACAGCTCTTCAAACCCTGAAGAATCAGCATCGATCATTAATGAAGTTCTTTTGCCCTATGCTCAGGAACGGTTCGTAAAGAATATGCATGAGAACTTTCATGCACAGGTTGAAATAACGAAAAAGCAGATAAAAAGTCATATTGATCGTCTGGAATCAAACTTCATCTCTTATAACAGACTGCGCCTGACAGAATTGAAGGAAGCCTTAGCCCAGGCTCAAGCCGCCGGAATTACGGAACTCCAGACCAGTCAAGTGAATGCAACCATTATTGATGGAGCTACTTACTTACTGGGTGAAAAGCTTCTGAAGTCAGGGGTTGATGCGGTCAGCAGCAGAATTGAGAAGTATCGCTTTTACAGCAGGCCCAATGCAGAAGATAGCGCAGAAAAACCCTACATCAGAGGTGTATCCAGTCGTGTTTACCAGCTCGAACAATTAGAAAAACTGGACCCGGACTTTTCTACCATGATTCCTGCCAAAATAGAGCAACCTGCGATCGTGCCAGTTTCACCTTCTAAACCCAATAAAAAGCTTATCGTCGTTTTAGGAGCTATGTTAGGGCTGATGGCTGGCGTCTTTCTTGCCCTGATCAGGATAGCGCTGAAAAACAGAGAAGAGAAAAAGCGAGCTGCCGACCACAACTCTCTGAGCATGGTCGGCTAGAATATCAGAGAATATAGCGACTCAGGTCTTCGTCCTGAACCAGCTCGCCCAGATGCTCGTTAACATAAGCGGCATCGATCAGCAGCGGTGATTCGCTGTGTTTCAGGGAGAGGTCTGCTGCACTGTAGGAGATCTCTTCCAGCAAACGCTCAATCACGGTGTGCAGACGACGGGCACCGATATTTTCGGTGTTCTCGTTGACTGTCCAGGCCACTTCCGCAATACGGGCAATACCATCTTCAGCAAAAGAAATATTGAGTTCTTCTGTTTTCATCAGCGCCTGATATTGCCTCGTCAGGGAAGCATTAGGCTCAGTCAGAATACGAACAAAGTCTTTAGTGGTAAGTGCCTTCAACTCAACACGAATAGGCAGACGACCCTGCAGCTCTGGAATGAGATCAGATGGCTTGGCGAGGTGAAATGCACCGGAAGCCATGAACAGAATGTGATCCGTTTTGATCATGCCGTACTTGGTGGAAACGGTGCAGCCTTCGATCAGTGGCAACAAGTCCCGCTGAACACCTTCACGGGAAACATCCGCGTTAGAGCCGGAAGAACGCCTGGCCACCTTATCAATTTCATCGATGAAGACAATGCCATTCTGTTCAACTGACTCAATCGCTCTGGTTTTCAGTTCGTCTTCATTGACCAGTTTTGCAGCTTCTTCGTCCTGAACCAGTTTCAGAGCGTCCCTGACTTTCAGCTTGCGTTTTTTCTGCTTGCCGGCATTCAGATTCGAGAACATATTCTGCAGTTGGCTGGTCATTTCCTCCATGCCGGGAGGTGCCATTATTTCCACACCCATGGCCGCTTCGCGAACATCGATCTCGATCTCTTTCTCATCCAGCTGGCCTTCACGCAGCTTTTTGCGAAACACCTGACGGGTTGAATTATCCTGAGGCTTTTCGGACTCTTCCGAGAAGGAACGGGGAGGCGGCAGCAGGGCGTCGAGTATCCGCTCTTCTGTGGCATCAAGAGCACGATCTTTTACTCTCTCAACTTCCTGCTCACGCAGCATTTTTATAGCCGCATCCATCAGATCTCTGATGATGGATTCTACGTCACGGCCAACATAACCCACTTCTGTAAACTTGGTTGCCTCAACCTTGATAAAAGGGGCATTAGCCAGTTTGGCCAGACGACGAGCGACTTCAGTCTTACCAACACCGGTAGGACCAATCATCAGAATATTCTTGGGGGTAATTTCATTTCGCAGCTCTTCATCCAGCTGCATGCGACGCCAGCGATTGCGAAGAGCAATGGCTACAGCACGTTTGGCATCATCCTGGCCAATAATATGTTTATTCAGTTCGTGAACGATTTCACGAGGGGTCATATTTGACATGTCACAGACTCTGTTAACGAAAGATCAGTAAATTCACCATTTAAACACTGTCAGCGAGAAGCCGGATTGTAACCGATTTCTGCTTTCGGCCTTCTGGTCAGGACTGCTCAATCTTGATTTCTTCGATAACCCGGTTCTGGTTGGTATAGACGCAGACATCTGCGGCTATTTCCAGACTTTTCTCAACGATATCTTTCGCACCCAGGTCAGTATTCTGGTAGAGCGCTTTGGCAGCAGACTGAGCAAAGAATCCACCCGAGCCAATGGCCAGAATGCCATCGTCAGTGACCATAACGTCACCATTGCCGGTAATGACCAGAGATGCTTTGGCGTCTGCCACAATCAACATGGCCTCCAGACGCTGCAATGTTCTGTCGGTACGCCATTCTTTCGCCAGTTCAACGGCTGCTTTTTCCAGACGCCCATGATGCTTTTCCAACTGGGCTTCAAAACGTTCGAAAAGAGTAAATGCGTCTGCTGTACCACCTGCAAAGCCTGCTATAACCTTGCCTTTGAACAGGCGACGCACCTTATGGGCATTGCCCTTGATGACGGCATTACCCAGTGAAACCTGACCATCACCCCCTACGACCACACTATCGTTTCGACGAACGGACAGAATGGTGGTGCCGCGATACTGTTCCAAGGTGGGCTCCTTTTAGCATTTTGCTTGATTCGTCGATTAATATTGGGGGCGAGACAGAATTATCAAGGGGGCGGCAGGGAAAAACTTTCCATACCGCATAACGCGCTCCTGACCAGTGGGTTATCCGCCTGATTTTTCGCATTAGAAAATTTCGAAATTAACCCCATGGTAACACTTAATAGTGTTTCCGCGCCTGACAGTCCGTTAAGTACTCAGCCATACGGAATCGAATATTTCTGGCTTATTGGGCAGGTGCTCTGCAAGGTGCAACGATGGGAACATAGCAAGCTATGTGACCAGAGTTGCAACGCATCACGACTGTATGGATGCAGGAGCTAGAGCAACGCAGGAGCAGTTGCCGCGAGTGCCTGAACAATGAGTCAGAAAATATGATTTCGTATGGTTGAGTACTTACATCCTATCAAAACATTTCAGGATAAAGGCGTAATCAAATGCAATCTCCTCTATCCATTCGTAACGCTTGCTGGCACCGGCATGACCCGCATGCATTTTCATATTGAGGATCAGGGGGTTATCGTCGGTTTTCAAGGCTCTTAGTTTGGCCACCATTTTGGTGGGTTCCCAATAAGTGACCTGCTCATCGGATATCCCCGAGTTGTAAAGCGTAGGCGGATAGTCCTTTGCTTCTATGTTGTCATAGGGCGAATAACCTGAGATGTAATCAAAGTCTTCTTTGCTGGTGATCGGGTTACCCCACTCTTCCCATTCTGGCGCAGTCAGGGGCAAAGACGCATCACTGATGGTATTGATCACATCGACAAAAGCCACATCGGCAACAACACAACCAAACAGGTCGGGTCTCATATTGGTCACGGCTGCCATCAGCAGACCGCCCGCACTGCCACCATTGATAGCAATATTACCCCGGGCCGTATAGCCACGACGAACCAGGTACTCACAGCAATCAATGAAATCATTAAAGGTATTCATTTTGTGCTGCATTTTGCCATTGAGATACCAGCTATACCCCTTGTCATCCCCGCCCCTGACATGTGCAATGGCATAGACAAAGCCGCGATCAATCAAACTGAATTTAGGCGAAGAAAAACCTGCCGGCATTCCATAGCCATAAGAACCATAGGCATACACCATGGCCTTGTTACTTCCATCCAGCTTCGTTCCTTTTTTGCAGATAATGGTCAGTGGCACCTGTTCACCATCTCGAGCCATGGCAAACTCTCTCTTCACTTCATAAAGCGCGGCATTAAAGTTGGGAACATCCTTGCGATAAACCTCTGTCAAAGCACCATTTTCCAGATTCAACTCAAACACCGTGTTTGGCGATACAGGTGAATCGTAGTCTAACCTGACAACGGTTGCCTGATGATCCCAGTCACCATAAAAATCCAGACAATAAGCCTCATCCGGCATTGAGATGATTGAGAGAGTTCCGGAATCCATATCCATCACAGCCACTTCATCCAGTACTTTCTGGTTATTCTTGCGCTCAACGATCAGAAAGTGGCTATAGAAATGGATACCGCCCAGGCACAGGTTCTTCTGCTCAGGCAGAAACTCCTGCCAGTTTTCCTGGGGCCACATTTCCTGAGCAATCGTCATTTCAGAAGCTGCCGGACACTTCATAACTTTGAAGTCGTTGGCTCCATCCTGATTGGTCAGAATGTAGAAGTCGCCCCTGTAATGTTCCAGAGAGAAAGAGACATCGTTCTCGCCCACAGCAAACTTTTCAAACTGATCTGAATCCCGTCCAGCCAAATACACGACATGCGTCGAACCACTATCCAGATGAATCATGAAATACTCACGATCATTGGTTCGTGATAATGACAAAAACATGCTGTCGTATTCTTCAGGCTTGGAAAAGATTAACTCTTTTTCAGCAACACCTTTATGGATATGGACTTTGTATACATCACGACCACGACCTGACTCATCCCGCTCAACAATGTACAGATGCTCATTGCCGTGCCAGAGAAAAGACCCGGTACTGTTTGCAAACTCCCAATCCAGATCCTGTCCTGTCTCCAGATCTCTAACCCGGATAGTTCTCTCCATTGAACCGGTCAGATTGAAGCTGTAGGCAAAATGAGTCTGCTTAAGGTTGGTGCCTGAAGCACCGAAGATATAAAGCTCTTTACCTTCTGCTTCCCTGTTTATGTCAAAGTAGACTTCTTCAGGCGCTTCTCTTGAGCCCTGCTTGCGACAGAGAATCGAATAATCCTTGCCTTTTTCTTCTCTTGAGTAATAGAAAAAACCACCTTCTTTGACCGGCCAGGATTCATCGTCTTCCCTGATACGGGAAAGAACTTCACCGTAGAGAGTTTCTTCAACATCCTTGTAGCCTTTCATAAACTCATCTTTATAGGCGTTTTCAGACTGGATGTATTCAAGAACCGCCGGATTATCAAAATCCAGATCACCGGCAATAAACTTCTGCCAGTTTTTATCTCTCAGCCAGTGGTAGTCATCAACCCTGCTGGTACCATGTTGAACGATCTCGTGGGCTATTTTTTGGGCTACCGGTGCTTTCATACTTATCACCTGATTCATTTTTCTTCGCTTATGGCACTTTATCATTCGGGAGTATAAGTGGGTGAATCCAGCTATTTCATTCTCAATAACAGACCATCAATGTTGAAATCAGCCAGCACCTGCTTTGCCTGATCAATACTTTCTGATGTATCAAAAGGCCCCAGCTGCACCCTGTGCCACGACTCCCCTGCACCCACGGTTACCTTGACGACCCTGGGTTCCTGACCTGCCAAAAGCAACTGCGCCCTCAGACGATCGGCGTCTTTGGCACTTCGAAATGAACCAGCCTGCAACAAATACTTCACACCGGGCTTAGTAGCTCTTTTCGCTTCAGGCACGGATTTGGAGCCAGTTTTTTCACTGACACTGACTGCAGGTGGCGACTGGCGTTCAATCGGTTCAGGCAGAATCACTTCCTGCTCGGGCAGCACGGTATAAAAATCGAAGACCGGCTCCGGGCGTTCCTTACCCGACTGAGCCGTTTCAGCTGTCTCCATAGAAGCATTAACGGAAACAGGAGCCGGTGTCAGCTTGATCAGGAAAGCCACAAAAAAGCCAGCCGCAAAACCGGTTACCAGCCACATCCAGCCTGGCAGTTTCGACTGTTGATTGGATTTCTTTTTCGAAGCGGCCTTGCTGGCGCCTCTTCTTGTTGGAGTACGGGTGCTCATATGCCTGATGCAAAATCTGTTTCAAGAGAAAAAGCAAGAAACTCATCGTCACTCATGAACCGGATTTTTGCACAATATCCTTTTTAACAAGACGACTTTAACGAACAGGATCATATTACCACGGTTCCCCATAGTTACCACGAAGTCACGACACCTTGTGACTTTACATCCGGTCCTGGTGACCAATCCCGAGCTGAAAAGGGCCATCTCAGACCGGTGATTACATTCCGCCGTAAATCCATGCACTGTACTGTCGCAGAAATGCACTTCATGAACCTCTTTGGTTTCAATCAGTTGTTGTCTTCTATTTCCATCTCCCCAGATTTCTATACGACTGCCTTCCAATTGCCTGGAATGCTCCAAATAGACAGTGCTTTTTGAAGATTGATTGGTTTTGTGTAACTTCAGGTTTTTCAGCATAACCATGTCACCACTGACATGAACACAAGGAATACAAATCAGATAACTCTGGTTTTCCACGCATTGTTTATTTGTTTCTATGACTTAGACGACCACATTTATTCTGTATTTCCTTCTATGTGAGCGGTTGGATACCTTCTCTGAAGGCATTCTGGAACAAAATATTCACTTAACTTGTCCTCCTTATCAGTTT
Source organism: Endozoicomonas sp. ALC020 (assembly GCF_049275935.1). Taxonomy (NCBI): domain Bacteria; kingdom Pseudomonadati; phylum Pseudomonadota; class Gammaproteobacteria; order Oceanospirillales; family Endozoicomonadaceae; genus Endozoicomonas; species Endozoicomonas sp. ALC020. The sequence continues at coordinate 3,929,579 of NZ_CP184830.1, read as the reverse complement.
TTTTTGGAAAATAACTGATTTTATCATTGATACACCAAGGAACATTAGAATGAAATATGCCGGTCATTTGTCGGTCAGAAGCGTTATTTTTATAGGTAATGATCGCGTGAACCTCACCATAACGACGTTTTACCCATAATGGGATCTGGATCTCATCAAAAGCGGGGTCATGGGATGCGGATGGTTCAGTTTTTATATTTTCAAAACTCAATTTGGCAGCGAACATTCCGTAATCTTCATAAACGATAAAAATCCCCGGGGTAACTCCAGATTGCCAAGACTGTGAATGTTTAACAGGGTAGGTAAAGTTCGAATACGACACAATACGACTGTTTTCATGCAAAATCAGTGTGCATTCTGATGGGAATCCATGCACAGTACTGTCGCTGAATTGCACTTTAAAAACCTCCCTGGTTGCAACCACTGGATGCTCTTTATTCCCATCATTCCAGATTTCAATCTGGCTGACTTCCAGTTTTTTGGAGTGCTCCACATAAATAGGGCTTTCAATAGACTCACCCGTTTTGTGTAACCTGAGGTTCTTCAGCGTAACCTCGTCACTCTTGGCATGGATAAAGTGATTAAGATTACCGTAAAAATTAGCAAAGCTGCCACCGGCATCCAGTTCAAACCCATCGAGATACAGCAATTGGGTGTCTGAAGCCCGAATAAACTCATCAACACCGTTGGAAAATATTGTCCCCGCTAATGACACAGTTGGATACTTGCCATCAGTGGCAATACCAACAATACCCACATTGACAGCTCTGCCTGACACGGTAATCGGATCATACAGAGCAAAATCACTGGCCACAATATGCAGAGTATTTCGGGATTTCAGATTACCCCTCAGACTTCTGACCGGATTGTCATGGAAAACAACATTAGTAAAAACACCCGGAAATGCTTTTAAAACCTCTTCACAACGAGCCTGAACATCAGCTCTGGGGTGAGTGCAACAATATCCGGCATTTATCCACAAAGCGGACAATATTATTGGAAATCGGTATAACCAGATCTGCAATACTGAAAACATATCTATTTCCGTTAAAAATAGTTAGCATTAGCAAAAGCTGAATCATGTAAGTACCTGGCCAGTTGGTTTCGCATATTCTGGCGAGTGGATTTTTTCATCCTTCAAGGCGCAATGACGGGCGCGTAGCCGTAGCTACGCAACCAGAGTTGGAACGCAGAAGGGTGGAAAAAGCCGCCGTCCAGAATATGTGAAACCAACTGGTTAGGTACTTATAATGGTCAAACAATTCAAAAAATCAATTCAGAAACATTCCGTCAGGTGAACCACCCTCAGGCAAATAAGTCAAATGCTAAGGCGACAAACAGACTTAAATGAAAAATCACAATAAGAGCAGGCATTATCTTAGAGTTCTCGCTCGCTAATATTTAATAGTTTATCTAATGATATTCGCAACTCTATTAATTCTTTATTCCCTTTTATAGAAGCTGATGGATACTTTCTATGAAGGCATTTTGGAACAAAATCTTCTTTTAAAAATGCCTCATATTGAGGTGTTTTCAGGATAGGTATGGCTGCAGCATCTCCCTTCCAATGAACATCAGTAAGAAACATGAGAGTATTTGCCCGGTCAAACGTGTTATTTTTATAGGTAACGCTCGCGTGAACCTGATCAGGACCATTTACCCATAAAGGAACCTGAACCCAGTCAAGATCGGGATCATGATATGAGGGCGGATCGGTTCTTATATTTTCGAAACTCAAATTGGCACTGAATTTTTCAGGATCTTTATAAACGATAGAAATTCCCGGGTAAGCAAACACATACGAAAAACGTTCTTGTTTAATGGGTAAGGCAACATTTAAATACGACACCTGATAACTGTTTTCATGCAAAATCAGTGTGCATTCTGATGGGTAGCCATGCACCGTACTGTCACTCAAGTACACTTCATCAACCTTTCTGGTTTCAAGCAATGGTGGTTCTCTGTACCCATCTGTCCAGATTTCTAAATGGCTGACTTCCAGTATTTTGGAGTGCTCCACATAGATAGCGCTATCAATAGATTCATCAGCTTTGTGTAACTTGAGATTCTTCAGTGTAACTCTATCATTACTGGCATGAATAAAATGGTTAAGATTGCCGTAAAAATTAGCAAAGCTGCCACCGGCATCCAGTTCAAACCCATCGAGATACAATAACCTGAAGTCTGAAACTCGAATGAACGCATCAACGCCATGGGATAACATTGGTCCTGTCAATGACAATGTTGGATATTTGCCATCAGTGGCAACACCAATAATCCCCACATTGACGAAATAACCTGATACGGTAATCGGAGCATCCAGGGCATAATCACTGGTTACAATATGCAGAGTATTTCGGGTTTTCAGAATGCCCCTCAGACTCACAGCCGGATCGTCATGAAAAACAAAACGAGTAAAAATACCCGGATTTGCTTTTAACACCTCTTCACAACGAGCCTGAACTTCAGCTCTGGGGTGAGTACAAGAGTATCCAGAATCTATCCACAAAGCAGCCAATATTACCGGGAATCCGGATAACCAGATCTTCAATACTGAAAACATATCTACTTCCATCAATAATGGTTAATAAGAGCAAGACCTGAGTCAGCTGTAATGTTAGTAGCTCCAGAAATGTCCAGTTGTCAGCCGCTGTGTATGCAACACCCACATAAGTCGCATCAGGATAACGCGCTTTTATCTTATGAACTTCCAATGAAAAACGCTTCATGAACGTTTGCTTGCCACACTCAGGTGCTGCTGCGCAATAAAGATAGCAATTGCAGAACAAGCAAAATATGCTAATTTCGTAAGCAACTTTCATAGATTCAGGAGAGCTGAATCCGTGCATGCAAACAAAAACGCAATCTTAACTCTGTTTTTTTACACCTTTATATTCAAAGATGTTTTTGCCGCATCATTGGATAGAGTTGAACGATATGTGCCATCATCAGTAGTGCCCATTGACACATATCCATGGATTGCCTTCTCATCCTCCCCCTCATCATTATGTACAGCAGTACTAATATCTGACATTCATCTGTTGACTGCAGCCCATTGTGTAAGTTCATTAAGCGAAAATGATAGTCTACGACTTTTTTTCTTTAATAAAGCTCATGCTCCAGTTAGAGAGGCTGTTAGATATATCAAGCACCCTGATTACAGACATCCGAACACAATACACGACATTGCAATCATTGAACTGGAGGATTCAGTGAACATAGCACCTCCAAAAATGCAATTAAATGCAACATGCCCTGATCTCCGGGAAGTTGCGCCCCATCCAATGGCTGCTGGTTATGCAGGTAAAAAAATATTACGATCAGCTTCTTTATATTGGCCCTTTAAATGTCGAACCGACGTCTATCGACTTTGGTATAGGGGTACATCGCAGAATGGCGACTCAGGAGGACCTTTGTTTTATTTTCGGAACAACGAGACTTATGTATTAGGAATACATCATTCTTCTGTCAACATCTCGTTTTTAGCGGGTGCAATCTTTCAGAATAAAGTATCTCTGTCTTTCAATCATGAATTCATCAGTGACTCAATTGCGTTAGAAGAAGTGTATCAGGCGCATTCTGGCACCTGGTTTATTTCTGGTCATTCACTTATTTTAGAAAACTGGAGTAAGTTAGCTACATCCAGTACACCCACTTCATCCAATATATCTACTTCAACCGATACATCTACTTCACCCAATACATCCAGTTCATCCAATACATCGACCAGGTCCACCTCAAATACTTCATCCAGTACATCATCAAACTCACATTTTGTTGCCCTGCCTGCTCTGTTGTATATCGTTCTGCAAGCCCCATAACAAAAAATTCCAGAAGCGCTACCCCCGCTGCCCTCACTCATGTATGCTTCGCAGGTTATACTGAACACCCGTGTTCTTCTCCGCTCTGCAATTAAAAATTTGTACATTTTGCAAATTTTTAATTGCAGAGTTTGAAACCCTTTAAATCCAGATTCTCGCAAAGAGCCATGATGGAAGAGCATTACCAGCCGCACAAGATTGAGACAGAAGCCCAGAAATACTGGGAAGAGAATGACAGTTTTGCTGTCAGTGAAGAGGCCGGCAAGGAAAAGTACTATTGTCTGTCCATGTTCCCTTACCCCAGCGGCCGACTGCATATGGGCCACGTTCGCAACTACACCATTGGCGACGTGGTATCCCGTTATCAACGTATGCAGGGTAAAAACGTCCTGCAACCCATGGGTTGGGACGCCTTCGGCCTACCGGCAGAAAACGCCGCTATCAAACACAAAACCGCTCCAGCCCCATGGACTTACGAAAACATTGACTACATGAAAGGTCAGCTCAAGCGTCTTGGCTTCGGTTATGACTGGAACCGCGAGCTGACCACCTGCAAACCGGACTACTACAAGTGGGAACAGTGGTTCTTCACCCAACTGTACGAAAAGGGTCTGGTCTACAAGAAGATGTCTTCTGTGAACTGGTGCCCTAACGACGCTACCGTACTGGCCAACGAACAGGTAGAAAATGGCCGTTGCTGGCGTTGCGACACTCTGGTGGAGCGTAAAGAGCTGCCCCAGTGGTTTGTGAAAATCACGGCTTACGCTGACGAACTGCTGGCTGATCTGGATCAGCTGGAAGACTGGCCTGATCAGGTTAAAGCCATGCAGCGCAACTGGATTGGTCGCTCCGAAGGTGTTCAGATGACCTTCAAAGTGGCCAATCCCGTTGCCGGATCACCGGAAGCATTCCAGATCTACACCACACGCCCGGACACGCTGATGGGTGTGACTTACGTGGGCGTTGCTACAGAGCATCCTATTGCCAAAGCTGCGGCTGCTAATAATCCGAAACTGGCCGCTTTCATTGCAGAATGTAAGTCCAACGGTGTCACCGAGGCAGAAATGGCCACCATGGAAAAAGTGGGTGTCGATACCGGTATTCGAGCCATTCACCCAATGACGGGTAAAGAAGTACCTGTCTGGGCTGCCAACTTTGTATTGATGGATTACGGCACCGGCGCTGTTATGGCGGTACCCGGTCATGATCAGCGTGACTACGAATTTGCTACCCGCTTTGAACTGGCTATCGAACAAGTCATCGAGCCCGCAAACGGCGAAGAGTGTGACCTGTCCAAAGAAGCGTTCACTGAAAAAGGCAAGCTGATCAACTCCGGGGAATTTGACGGCCTGACTTCTCAGGAAGCATTCAATGCAATTGCCGACAAGCTGATTGCTTTGGGCCAAGGTGAAAAGCAGGTTAACTACCGTCTGCGTGACTGGGGAGTCAGTCGTCAGCGTTACTGGGGAGCTCCGATTCCCATGTGTTATCTGGAAGATGGCACTGAAGTCACAGTCCCTTTGGAAGATCTTCCGGTTCTGCTGCCTGAAAATGTTGAGATGGATGGTGTTCACTCACCCATCAAGGCCGATCCTGAGTGGGCTAAAACCACCCATAACGGCCAGACAGCAACCCGTGAAACCGATACCTTCGATACGTTCATGGAGTCCAGCTGGTACTACGCTCGTTATTGCTCTCCTCAGACTGACGAGCAAATGCTGGACCCGGCGGCTGCCAACTACTGGCTGCCCGTCGATCAATACATTGGTGGTATTGAACATGCCGTTATGCATCTGCTTTACTCCCGCTTTTTCCACAAACTGCTTCGTGATGCCGGCCTGGTTGACAGTGACGAACCCTTTAAAAGGCTGCTCTGTCAGGGCATGGTTCTGGCTGATACCTTCTACAAGCTGGACGATAAGGGCCTGAAGCACTGGATTGCACCAAATGATGTAGACTTTGAACTGGACGACAAAGGTCGATTGATCAAAGCCACCCTGAGGGAAACCGGTGAAACCGTTGAGCATGCGGGCATGAGCAAAATGTCCAAATCCAAAAACAACGGTATTGATCCACAGGAACTGATCGATAAGTATGGTGCCGACACTATCCGTCTGTACACCATGTTTGCTGCACCTCCCGAGCAGACCCTGGAATGGTCCGAAAGCGCTGTTGAAGGCGCTCACCGCTTCCTGCGTCGTTTCTGGAAACAGGTTTCTGAACATCTGGCTTCCGGAGATGTACCTGCTTTGGACAGCAAGGCTTTGAGCAAGGAACAGAAAGACCTGCGTCGTAAAACTCACGAAACCATCAAAAAGGTTTCCGATGATTGCGAACGTCGTCTGACTTTTAACACCGCTATTGCTGCCATCATGGAATTGAACAACGCGATTGCCCGGTTCCGGGACAACAGTGATCAGGCTCGTGCCGTTCTTCGTGAAGCCCTTGAGGCCTCCACTCTGATGTTGGCACCTATTGCTCCTCACGCTATGCACAGCGTCTGGAATGCCCTGGGTCATGCAGAGCCTGTGGTTCAGGCTGGCTGGCCTGCGGTGGATGAGTCCGCCCTGGAGAAAGACGCCATCACCATGGTGGTTCAGGTCAACGGCAAAGTTCGTGCAAAGTTGGAAGTTCCAGCCGACATGGATAAAAGTGCGATTGAAAAGCTGGCGCTTGAGCAGGAAAATGTAACCAAGTTTACTGAAGGAAAGACTGTTCGCAAGGTGATTGTAGTACCCGGCAAACTGGTTAATATCGTTGCCAATTGATCGGTTAACGCCAGCCCCCTGTCAAAAAGGCCAGCATTTTTGCTGGCCTTTTTCCTGAGACGTCATTCAGCCGAGATAATCGACCAGGGTTTGAAATAAATAATCACGCTCAATAGGCTTGGTTAAGTAGTCGTCCATGCCTCTGGATAAGGCTTTATTTTTTAACTCGTCAATAGCATGAGCACTGAGACCAATAATAGTATGCTCTTCTATTCCGGCCTCCTGTTCAAACTCCCGGATTGCTTCGGTGGCAGTGTAACCATCCATGACGGGCATTTCACAGTCCATCAGAATCAGGTCCCAGCTCTCCGGATCACTCTTGCAGTATTCCAGAGCTTCCTGACCGTTTTCTGCGAAAACCGGCTCAATATTGACTTTCTTGAGTAACTTCTTCAGCACCAGTTGATTGGCGGGATTATCTTCAGCCACCAGCACTTTCTTGTTCTCCAGCACACCGGACTCAACGATTTGGTAAACGTCCATGATTTAACCTTCTTATAACAATTGCCCTACTTTCAGATTAGCGGTTAACCCAGAGTTTGCATTAATGCATCTGGTCTTATGCTCTATTAACGAGTCATAATCCCCCACATATATCACGTAAAATTCTTCATTTGTCCCAGGTAATGATATGTCTCAGCCCTTGCAAATCGCCTGCCCCAAATGCAGCACTCCCAACCGGGTCCCTAAAGAGCGCCTGGAAGACGGGGGCTCTTGCGGTAAATGCAGGAACAAACTCTTTTACGGCAAACCCGTAGAACTCAATTCCGGTAATTTCAAACGTTTTCTGGCCCAGACCGATATACCGGTTGTGGTGGATTTCTGGGCTCCCTGGTGCGGTCCCTGTAAAGCCATGGCTCCAGCCTTTTCCGAAGCAGCCCGTGAACTCGAACCCAACATAAGACTGGCAAAACTCGATACTCAAAAGCACCAGCAAATTGCAGCGCAATTGAACATCCGCTCTATCCCAACCCTGATTGTGTTCAAATGCGGGAAAGAAATTGGCCGTATATCCGGTGCCCTGCCCGCCAATCAGCTGAAGAAGTGGATTAAAAATGCGGCCAAAAGCTAATAAAAACCAGAGGCAATAATAAATAGAACAACTAATGCTCTACTATTCTTAAGGAACGGATAGAAAACGGCATACAGGGACAGTATGAGCTTGATCGACAAAACCTCAGGTCAGGGTCCAAAATGGATACAGCCTGAGCAGACCAATCGGGTTTCCAAGGATGGCAAAGTCAAGGCGTTGAGTGATGTCGTCAGCAAGATGCTCTCTCCTGGAGATCAGGTGACTCCTGAAAAAAAGTCCATCTATAAACGGGGCGTCCGGGTTATACCTCCAACGCCTAAAGAAATGTACAAGACATCGTCCCAGCCGCGCAGACAGGCACCGTCGGCGACCGATCTTAAGCCGCAGAAACAACCCTCTGTTGAGCAGAAGACCCGACTCAGACCCAGAAGCCAGGTGCTGACTGAAAGACCCCAGGAAGCTAAATCAGTTGCCAGTCGATCCATTAGCAAGCCTGCGACACCTCCAACGAACACATTGCTTCAGACTGCCGCTATGCAAAAAGCGACCAGCAATCTACTGGACCATCACCTGGCCAAAATATCATGGGCAACGGACAAGCAGGCAGAGTACCGGGAACTGATTGCAACCTTCAAACCCGGCTCCTGTGCTGAGGGAGATGATGCGTTCTCTGACGTACAGGAAGCCCTGAGGGGCGCAGCCCAAAAACTGGGAATCCCGGAACTCGCAGACGATCCCGCTGCGATAAAAGACTTGCAGAAGCATTTTTATCGGCGTCTGGAAACAAAGGGTAAAGAACTTCTGAAGCAAGCTCCCCCGGAAAGAACCGTTAAAAAAGTGCCTCCAAAACCACCAGTCCGCACCAGCTCACTGCCCGATAGTGTAGCTCCGACTGCAAAAAGCAAAGAGCCAGCGAGCATTCAGAAAACGCCTGTCACACCATCAGAGAAGGTTGAGACAGAGCCAGCCGCTCCTATCACTGAAATTTCTCTTCCGGCCAGACGCCAGAGAAAAAGACAAGCGGCACTGGATGCACCGGCAAAATATATGTCCAAAAGTCTCGCTCAGCGCAAGGACACCCCCTGGAAAGAGCAGATGCCGAAATTTTTCACCCGATATCTGAGAGCCATGGCTCTGACGGGGGCATCCGAAAAAGGGGGTGTCGATAAAAAATGGTTCAAGCATGAAGTACCAGGCTCCTCAATCCTCAGTAACAAAAGCAGTGCTTCGGATACCCAGAAAGGACTCAGGAACAGACTGGAAGACATTGCTTTCCAAAAAGGTGAAAGCCTTACCGGCTTCTATCGTTTCTTTGACCAACATCAGCTCGGCAGAAATGTGAGAATGGCGGCAGTCAGTCAGATGATGTTACCCCTGTCCGAGCACGGCCATCTTGACCCCATGAGTCTGCAGGACCTTGAGCCCAACTCGGGTAAAGAAGTATCCCAATGGCTGAATCAACAACTGGACACTATATCCCGGCAGGAATACCAGAATTACACGACGCTGCTGAATGACCTCAAGAACAGGACAGAAGGTAAATACAAAATACGCCTGGATGACACGCCTTTCGGTAAAGTGCCTCTGGAAAGCATTACCGAGAAAACCCATGGTACAGGTGTTTTCAAGGTAGCACGGGTGAACAGTTTTCAATACACCCTCGATCATTGCACACCCTGGCTAAAATCCGCTCACCCCGTCACCGAAAAATTTGCCGAACTGCGCCTGAAGAACACCAAAAAAGATGATGATCAAAATTTAACAGCCGGAGGAAATAAGGGTCAAAATTTAACAGCCGGTCAGCTCGAAGAGCTGAACAACCAAGCAAAAGGACTGTTAAGCGAAATGAGCCAGATAAACATGAACAAGGTCCCAAAGAGTGTTCAGGACATCATGGATACAGAAAAGAAAAGTCTGGAAAATATTGTCACCAAATATAAAGAGCTGTCCAAGCAAAATTAGTGCAGCCAAGAGGTATATTCCATACCACTTGGCTGCACTGGATGGTTGGCCGCCATCAAGCAAGAACAGAGAACTGATCCCGCCATCCTGCTTTCCAGGTAGATCTATTTTATTTGCTGAATACTAATGAAAAATTGACAGGAACGGTGTCAGAAATCGGGATCTGTCCCACTGTTTTTGCCAGTTCTGTCAGATTTTTAGCCGGAATACCAAACTGTGAAGCTCGAACGATAACCGGCTGTGTACTGGCTACCGACAACAGGTTTCCGCTTTTTACCACATTGACGGAAAATTCCAACTCTTGTGTTTGGCCATAGAGGGTTACTTTTGCCGGCACAGTTAGCTGTTGAACCACTGTATCAGGGGCTAATAATGAGTTGGAAATTTGTGCAGAAACCTTAGCACTGGGAAATAAATCCGATTGGAAAAACAGCTTATTCAAGCGCTCATTTCTAATTCCAATGCCAGTGTCAATGCCAGAGATTGGAATATCCAGAGTTAACAGACCGGCTTCATTAATACTGCCCGTTAGAGAGGATATTGAAGCCGACTCAATAACGTACTCTAACTTCACCGTAGCAAATGACACTCTTGATATATCCCGGTTTAGTTCGTATTGCGCCGCTTTACTGAGTCCGCAAGCAGTTAACACTAATAGAAATAAAAGGATTTTTTTCATCTTTTTTCCCTTGGAATTAATCGGGGCAGGTTGAAACCTCATGGCTTCATTCCTCCAACGTAGAGGTATTTACTGGGCGTTTCTGCCAGTTAAGCACTCAATCCAATCAAAAATCAAACCAGACGCACTAACCTCAATGGCACACCGTCTGAAAATGGCAATAATTTTTGATCATAAGTGGCTATTCCAAGATAGTCTGTGACACTCCCTGCCTTGTCAGGCGAGGCTTCTGACTTCACAGGCTACAGCCAGCCTATAGCGACTGGACTTACACAGAAGCCTCCATCAGCAGTAACCGGGTGCCCCTCGGTTATTTATTGGTCTTTTGTTTGATTTGCCGCAGCCTTAACGGGTCACTCAGGTATGGGCTCGTCTGGTTCTTCAAGGGCGGTTGGGCAGTTGTCTCTGCCTTAATTTTTTGTTAACAGTGCTTGGTTTTCGTCACCGTGAGTCTCTGCATAGAGACAGACCGATGGAAAATATAACCAACTACGTACAAATACTCAACCGGAACGCTCTGCGTTCCCGTCTTATATCCCCGCCCGATTGAGGGTGTCGCAAAACTCTCTCCAGCCTGGGAACGAGTTGACTCCCGTCATTCCCGGCTTCATTCTCGTCATTCCCGCGAAGGCGGGAATCCACAATGACTCACCACCAGAACCATACTGCCCGGTGTCCCCCTGGCCTTGTCATCCCCGAGAAGGCAGAGATCCACCGTTGGCGATGGATTCCCGCCTTCGCGGGAATGACGACTTCAGAGCGTGAGAACGAGCTGTTGAAGTTTTACAACACCCTCGATTGGGCGAGGGTTTACGACGATTTTGCTAACCGTTCACCTGCGAGCCTTTTTACTTGGAGGCGGCGACAATAACGATGACGCTGCAGCACGTTTACCTTTTGAATGGGATGTTGGCGCTGCCTCCAGCCCGCAGAGGCGCCAGACTTTAATCCGCTTCCCCTTGCTGCTAATGGTGACGAGATGGCTGCCGTTGGTGCTGAATTCTGATGATTTGAGCGAGTATGGATGGCGGATGAGAGTTTTACGCGACCATTTGCCATCTTTGCCACAGCCAAGGATCTGGGCATCGCCTGAAAAGTCGTTGATGACAACATGGGTACCATCGTGGTTGAACTGACCTGAACAGACCCCGCCCTCTAGCTCAATATTGGCGCCAGGCAGCCACTGCCCTTCGGTACAGAGAGAGTGGATTAAGGCTTTACAATTGTTTTTGGGCTCTGATGTGTCGTTGCTCGATAGTGTCAAAATATGGCGACTATCAGCACTGAACAGGGCAGAATTGATTTTATCTTCATGCATAATGGCCATTTGCTCTGTCCAGCGCCTGTGGTCTGTATCAAACCCGTAAATTTTCGCCGAGTGATCATCACTGCTGGTTATTATCAGCAGACTATTGGGGCTAAAGCTGGCAGAGCTGACCCTCCCTGTATGGTTGATCAGCGCATTTTTCTGCCAGTTGTTGTCGCTATCAAAACTGAAGACGGTACCCGTGTGATCGAGACTGGCCGTCACTGCATGGCAGCTGTCGGGGCTGAAGGTGGCTGAGCAGATCCTGTCGGAGTGGCTAATGTCGGCTTTTTCTGTCCAGCAACCATCAGGGTTAACGCTGTAAATCGTTGCTGTTTGTCCAAACTTACCAGTCTGATTAGTCCAGACAGTGATGATATGCTTGCTATCCGGGCTAAACTCGGCTGAGATGACTTTGTTTTTGTGTTGCAAGGTGGTTATCGGCAACCATTTGCCGTTAGCTGCACGCCTATGGATTTTGGCGGTATGGTCTTCACTGGCGGTCACTAGAAGGCAGCTATCAGGGCTGAAGTTTGCTGAACAAACATCCCCCTCATGGACAATCGTCGCTGTTAATGCCCAGCGGCCATCCTGGTCTACTGAACTGATGTACGCATTTTTATCGCCGCTGACCGTCACCGCATGCCGACTGTCGGGGCTGAAGCTGGCTGATCTGATCTTTTTTTTATGGACAATGCAAAGTTGCTCTGCCCAGCGGTCATCGTCAGAACGGCTGGTGATTTTTACCGTACATTGGGTACAGAAGCTCAGTATATGGCGGTTATCTGCGCTACAGATGACCTGCCTGACCCTGCCAACATGAGGAATGTGGATCTGCTGGCAGTCACTGTTCTTCGCCGCCAGAGCATGAATTTTTGCTCTGCCATCGGCGCCATAACAATCGGTCAACAGGTAGCTGGCATCGTGGCTGAGTATGGCGGTTTCGACTATGTAGGACTTGCACTGAATGTCTGCTACCAGATCCGGCTGCAAAACCGGACTGTCAATCATCAATTGACTCACCTGGTAAAACAGGAGTTGAGGGAACAATGGTATCTTTTCCGGGCTCCGGGCCTCAGAGTTGTCTGTCACCTCCCTGTCTGACTGGCGACAGAGATGATTCACCAGCATTTTATCCCGGGTAAACTGCATCAACCAGGCTCTGACTTGAGGTTCACTGAAATTTTTGGCGATCTGTATGAATATCTGCTGTTGTGATGGCGCGAACTGTTTGAACCATACCCTGCTGCTGGCGATGTTCCTGGCACTCAGAACCGAAGCAGCTATTTCCCTTAAACGCAGACAGCTTTCTTCCATCGCTACTGCATCTCTGTGGGATAAATAACCCAAGATCCGGGATATAACCTCCTCTGGCAGAGCCAGTAATGGAAAGAAGTCCTGATCAGGAACAATGGCAACAGGAGTGCTGGTAACGTTTTCTACCGGATCATTGGTCATGGCAACTGGAGTCGAAGAGCCATGAGCCTTGCCAACAAGATGGGTATCCGGGCTTAAAGGCTTCTGTGGCGTCGCGTAAGAGTGATCCAGGATATGTCCAGGTTTGAGCTCAGGCGCTGGCGTTACATCTTCCGATGTTGAGGGCTGCTGTTTTTCAGGGTGGGCGGCGCTCTCCGGGAGTAATGTTTTATTGTCAACACTGTCAACGGAGGTAGAGCTAATTGTGACAGGAGAATTGTCAGTGCTTGCTGAGTTAGTCTGAGCATCCGGTATAGGAGAAAACAGAGACTTAATATCTGAGACAGGGCGTGCGTGGAACCGTGAGATGCCGTCCTGCGTATGAATGTAACAGGTGTCAGCATTGGAAAAGAAGGCAGAAACCTTTCTGACAGCCTTAACGGATTTGCCAGCAAAGAAGTAATAGCTGTCGTCTTCACGGGCCTGTAACAAAATAACTGGCTTTCTGGACTCATTGCCATAAAACCTCAATTCGAAAGCTGCACCGACAGTATTCTTCGATAGGTTGCGAATGCCCTGCATACTCTTATTCCTTTAAGCTGGTTATTTATCCAGGAGCCTGACCGACATAGCGCCCCCGAAGCGAGACGGACGCTATACCTGGTCAAGCTCATATGGGCTTTGACTGACTTACAAAGAAAAAGTTCATGGGAACAACTGAGATGGCGAATGTTCATAAGCTGGTGCCAAAAACGGCAGGTGGTTATTCTGTCCATGTAAACAGGTCTTGGTACATCACCTGGTTCTGAATGTTTCCAGAGAGCACCTATCCCCCACCTGATTCGTTGGGGCTATTGTGCCGGAGTTCAATAAGAAGAACGTAAACAACACTCAAGCACTTTCAGTAAAAAGCGCTTTTTTGTGCTTTCTCTGCTGGCTATAACCCACGCTTCTTCAGCTCTGTCTCTATCAGCTCCCTGATTTCACCACGACATGCCTCAGGGGCTAAGGCTTCTGAAGATGTTTCAATATCAGCACCTTCTTCAAGAAGACGTTTAACGATTTCAATATGCCCGGCTTTGATCGCAATCTGTATCGGGGTTTCGCCCTCATTCGTTTTGTGATTTATTTGGACATCAGGTCTGACGAGTAACTTTTCCACTATTTCGGCGTGACCATAATGACAGGCACAGTGTAATGGTATTGCACCATCTTGTCTGGGTAGATTGGTACGAATGCCCGGCTGATCTAACAACTTATCCACGACATTTGTATAATTCTGGAGTGCAGCCCAAGTCAGGGCAGTCTGGCCAAAATCATCTTGCTGATTGAAAAAGTCTGGATCTATGTCTGCGACCTCCGTGGCTTTAACCATCACTGTTTCAGCCACTTCACTGGTTCCACATTTAACAGCCAGTAGCAACTGATTGAAATTATGAGGGTTACGATGATTTATGGGTAAAAGCCCGGATTCCGGAATTTCCGCTAACAGGATTTCAAGACGCTTGTACCCTGAGTTGCTGCTGGCTGATGAAAGGTTTGTGAATTCCTTGATGGCAAATACGGTATCCGTTGACTCGTCTGGAATAGCTATGCCTGATGAAAAGATTTGACTGGTGTTTAAAGAGTCGGCCAGGCAGCCAGCGGCAAAGGCGAACAAGTCCCGTTCCTTTTTAAATAACTCCTTATAGTTACGAATATTTTGATCCCTGATTTCAAATCCTTCGGGAGTCAACTTCAGAGATAGGATATGTCTGCCGGTTGCGAGGTGAAAAAGACGGCTTCCCCGGCCTTCCGGAATCGTTTCTGCGATCTCGTTTAATAATAAGCGCAACCCGGATTGGGTAAGCCCAATGGGGTACCAGGGAGTTGAATGTAAGACCGGAGTACTGCCATCAGCCGCTGAGACAATCCATTGTGCAGTCTTCTCTGTATTTTGCACAGGCACTTCTTCCTGCAACGTCGTGGTTGCCGGTGCCTGAAAAGCCAGTAACGATTCACAAAAAGGCCGCAGTTTTAATAAAAAGAGCGTTTGTTGATCCTGCGTGGCAGGATCGGCTTTAAACATCTGCTGGGCATCCAGAATAGCATCCGCCAGATGATCATAGTGGTTATTCCAGAATACCCAGCCCAGTGCCGGATCCTGACTGACAGTGCTCAAAAGTTCATCATATTCCTCTGTACATCCCATCTGCTCGTATAGTACGTAGCTTGAGGCAAGACCATAGCAACAGCCGTCACTGAAATCATAAAGTCTTGCCTTATCTTCATCATCAAACCGGGTTGATAGTGACATCAGATTCATGACCAAAAACGGTAATCTTTGCTGCGGCTCTGATTTCGATTGCTCAATTTTCTGCACTCTGCTTGACAGAAGCTCTCCATGACCAATCAGGTGGAGCAAAGGCAATAATATAATTTGCGTTACCCGACTGAGCAAAGTTGTGGATTGAGTGATTGCTAAAGACAGCGTATGCAGAAAAGTTTGACCGACCGTACTTTTGACTAACCAGTGCTTAAAACGCCCTGAATCCAAGTCCTGTTGCCGAGGCATCTGATCAGATTGAACCTGATCATTCGGCAGGCGTGGTCCTGTTTTCATCGCTATTCCTGAGTCACAATAATGACCGATTTATCGGCTCTGGGTGAAGTAAATCAACAATTTACCCATTCATCAGTTGATTTTTCCGGGTTTATGGGAATACGGCGATGTATATGCATTACACAGAAGTTAGAAAGCACGATGGGTATAAATCACTGAATCAAGAGGCATAAACTGACAAGCTGCTCTCAGATACCGGAAATATGGCCGATATAAGCCACATCGCCTGCAAAACAGAGTGTTTTTTAAGGTGTGACAGACCGGAAGGAACCATGAATAAAGCAGCTGAACCCATTGAAAACGTTATGCCAGAAGAGAGCAACAGCCCTTACCCGGGTCTATCAGAAAAAATGACTCGGGCCGAGCTGAGTCAGAAACTCAAGGATGCCGTTGCCCAGAATCAGATCAAGCTGCTGGAATCTCTTTTCTGTTTCATGCTGGTCAATGAATACTCGCCCGAACAAATTAATCAGGAGTTGGATTATATTCGCGCCAATAATTCGGCCATTCAGGACTCTCTCATTCGCTGGAGTGAGGAGCCCAAAGGGAAAAAGAAGCTAAAGATTGCTGGCAAAGCCGCTTTTATTGCGGTGATGATTCATTATGGTAACGGAAGTTTTGTTCCTGCTATTAAGGCCATAGAGCGTTTCTATGCCCTGGGAGATGCCCCCCATGAATTTACCGAGGCCATTGATGAAATTCAAATAAGCTCCTGGCTGGGCCTGTTGAACCATGAACTTGAAAATCAGGTTCCGCTTAAAAACATCATACGTCAGCTTGAAGCTCTCAGGCTGAAACACATCTGGTCAAAAGATCTGGCTATGTTTGCCATTCCAGTGACCACGGCCTATTTCCGTGAACAAGCCAAAGAAAAACTCCTTGATGGTGATTTTATCGGAACTTATCGTGACCTCGAGCAGGCCCTGAGACTCCCTGAAGAAGACAAGTCAGAGACCTACCAAGCCTACGCTGATTGTATTGTCCGACAGGTAAATGACCCTCTGTTTCGTTCAAGAGCAATCAAACCCGAACTGGAAAAACTAAGCGCCAAGATGGAATACCTGCACGAAGTAGACTTCTGGACACCGGAGCTGGACATCGGACGCTTTCATCTCAAAAATATGCTGGGTGATATTTAGCGTTCTGATTTGAGAAGTCAGAAGGACCCTGAAAAACATTATTTCTTCAGAAACTTGCCTACTGATGTATACCCGCTTAGCATGGCGGTGCCATTTTGATCTGACTTATTCTCAGGGCAGGTAGGGCAGGCTGTGGCTCCGATGGAGGACGGCCAATCGTGATACTTTGCTGACCAATAAAATTTTATTCAGTGTGCCATGTCAGCCAACGCCTGAACATGGTTATCACCGACACCAAAAGCCAATATTCTGCTAAGTTCGGCCAACGATCGACCACTGGTCTCCCTGAGCTGATTGAAGAATAACTGGATGGCTTTCTGGCTTTTCTGACTGGTTGCACTGCCTTCAATGACTTTCATAGCACGAAAATAGCCTTCAACATCCCGTGTCATCAGAAAGGTATCTTTGCCCAATGCCCTCAGGGCATAGGGGCCGGTATTGCCGCCCAGACGACTGCCATGTTTTTTCAGATAGGCCCAAAGCCCAATGATATTATCTTCAGGCCAGAGCGCGACAAACTGTGCAAAGCTACCTTCTCTCTGTCGTACATCATGGATCATCAGGGCATTTTCCCGGATGCTCCAGACCTTCTTGAGATGACGAATAATTTTAGGGTCAGTTGCTTTTCGCTCCAGCATGTCGTCAGGCATCATCAGCAACTTGTCAATATCAAAACCCCAGAATACCTCCTCAAAGTCAGGCCATTTCTGATCCACAACTCTCCAGACAAATCCACTCTGAAAAACCTTGCGGGTAAGTTCTGCAAGATAGCGGTCATCCGGAATACTTCTTAATTGGTCATTGGAAAGGGGTTTTACCAGCAAGGATTCAACGGCTGCTTCTCCCCCCTTGCGTTCACAGGCACGTTCAAAGATGACATCATAGCGTTCTGGCTTCATGGCCACTCCATATTTCTGGCAAAGGTTTGCCGAAAAGTGTATACAGTGCTCAAAAAAAATTGAACATTGATAGTTACTGATAAAATGTGTATTACATACACACCCCTTTGTCATAAACCTGACCAAAAGGTCAACCAACAGCAGAACAAGACATGACCATTCAATCATTTCATCCGCCCAAACGAACACTGATGGGCCCGGGCCCTTCAGATGTATACCCTCGAATTACAGAGGCTCTGTCCCGACCCACTATCGGTCATCTTGATCCTGAGTTTGTCCGTATGATGGATGAGGTCAAGGAGCTGCTTCAGTACGCCTTCAGGACCCGCAATGCCCTGACACTGCCCATCTCCGCACCCGGCTCTGCCGGTATGGAAGCCTGTTTTGTCAACCTGATCGAACCAGGCGACAAGGTAGTGGTATGCATTAACGGCGTCTTTGGTGGCCGTATGAAAGAAAACGTCGAGCGGGCAGGTGGCGAACCCGTTATTGTTCAGGGTGAATGGGGTCGTGCTGTTGATGTGGCTGAAGTTGAAAAAACGCTTCAGGCTCACTCGGACAGCAAAATTCTGGCCTTCGTTCATGCAGAAACCTCTACCGGTGCCTGCTCTGATGCAGAAACACTCTGTCGTCTGGCCAAAGAGCATAACTGCCTTACCATCGTTGATGCGGTCACGTCACTGGGTGGATCTGAGCTGGAAGTAGATGCCTGGGGTATCGATGCTATCTACTCGGGCACACAGAAATGTCTCTCCTGTGTGCCAGGTATATCTCCGGTGAGCTTCAGCGAAAAAGCTGTGGAGAAAATTGCCAGCCGCAAGCACAAAGTCCAGAGCTGGTTCCTGGACATGAATCTGATCATGGGATACTGGGGTAAGGGGGCCAAAAGGGCTTATCACCATACTGCGCCTGTCAACGCCATGTATGCCCTCCACGAAGCTCTGGTTATTTTGCAGGAAGAAGGTATCGAAAACGCCTGGCGCCGCCACAAGCTTCATCATCAGGCCCTGGCAACCGGTCTTGAAGCCATGGGGTTGGAACTGGTTGTTCCTGAAAATGAACGTCTGAGCCAGCTGAATGCGGTCAGGATTCCTGATGGTATCGACGACGCCCGGGTGAGAAGTGAACTCTTATCAAAGTACAACCTGGAAATTGGTGCAGGCCTTGGTGATCTGGCTGGAAAGGTCTGGCGGATAGGGCTGATGGGCTGCAGCGCCGACCAGACCCATGTTCTGTGCTGTCTGGGTGCCCTGCAGGCGGTTCTGGGTTCTGATGAAAACGGAGCGGCCGCTGCACTGGCATTTTATCGCTCACAGAACTAATGCCCTGGGTCTCCTTCATCCGTTGAGGGAGGCCTGAATTTTGTTAAGAGAATTCTCAACAGTACACCGAGCCTGAAAGAATCATTCTGCTAATATCGAAGAAACAGATTCGTTGGGGTAAGAAGTATGTTCAAGCTGCTGGCAATTATTTTACTGACTCTGGTTGCGATCGTCGGCCTCGCACGGAATTTTGAAATGCTCGTTGGACCGGATTATGCCTATGTGAAAGCGGACTATCCCCGCTTTGCCGATAAAGCCTGGTTTGACTTTGAATTCGGTAAAAGAGCCGGACTCGAAGGCGTATACGATGATGTTAAAGAAAAAATAAAGCAGTAATCCTGCGGCATAAATCTATTTGCTGACAGACGGTACTCCAGTTGCGGGCTGCTCGCCTGCCAATGGATTCTAAGTCTGATACCAGCTGATACGGACGGACTCGCTCTATCATACGGCCAGACTGCCAGCGTCGGTGCTGCTTGTCTGAAAAGCAGCTCGGGGACACCCGCTTGTGCGTTTAATGTATCTTCACCAGGTCTTGCAAATATAATTTGTATAAAAGACTGATATTTTTTCCTCCGCATGGAAGCATGAGTATTATGCCGTAGTGTTATCCAACAGACGAGTTATTAACCCAATGATTGCCAGGAAAAAACTGTATGTATTGTTATTTATCGTACTTGGCAATATATCTTTTTCAGAAGCTTCAATATTGAAGTTACATGACAAGATGCTTGTAAACTCCCGGAGATCAGGAATGACACAGCTGGATTTTTGTCAGAACATTAGCAAAGCTTCAGGTTTGATTAAACTCATGGCACACCTAAGATTTTTTCATTCTATATTATTAAGTCGTCGCCAGCCCAATCCCATAACACCAAAAGAATTATTTTTTCGAATTTCACAAAGAACAGCTCCAGCTGAAATGAGTATGGAAATGCAAATTGATATGGCAATTCAAGTTACTGAAATAGCTCACGGTTTTAGTCTCGACTATGCTTTTTCCGAATTTGATGCAATGACTACAAGTGATATAGAAAATGAAGTGAGAACAATACTTATTAAAATACGAACAATAATGAGTGGATACGAACCCTTTTTTAGACGGTGTGAAGAATTAAATTTATCCAAAGAACTACAAGATACAATCGCGCTAATCGACGAGTCTGTTTAAAAACATCCGCACCTCAGCTACCCACCCTGAAGAAAAGGGCTTATAAAGCCTTTGTTGACCAGCCGTTGCTGTCCTCTATGTTTTTACATTGCCTACTGGCTTCGGGGTGGCAAGACTTAAAACAACCGCTATTATTCCCTTACCAGAATTAATATAAGGAATGTATCTAATGACTAACCTGGGACGAGCTGATCCAGAATGTTGGTATAAATCAGTTAATCTTCAATTTTTCATTGCTCAGTGCATGTGCTTTGCAGTCTTTTTCCTGCTCATAATGCCTGCATTTTCTGCTACGCCGACCAATGCAGAGCTGGCATTGCTTGGCACTGCCCTGGGGGATTGCAAGGGGACCGTTCGTTACGGCTATGGAGCAGGGAGGCGTGAGCTATTTACGGATGACACTCACAAAGCGGCTGCAATTTACAAGTTCTTTTTGGATTATTACCGAGGCGCTGATCATGCCAAAAAACAACATCAAAAAAAGGGAAAAGGCGCACAATTTGATGCTGTCAGGCTGGCTAAATGCCAGTGTTTTTTTGCATTTCCCAAAGAGCAGCGTTTTCATTTAAATATGGAAGATTCGATGGATGTCGTGTTAAGCGAATACGGTACTTTTCACTCTCGGTTGTTAAAAACTTTCTTTCAGGGATTCAGAAATGGCACTCTGACAACCAGGGATCAGGTTCTCGACCTTTCCGGTCAGAGTTTTCGTACAAGATCAGGGAAAGCAGAAGGCTCCTCTGGTAATGGCGGCTGTATGGGAATTGCTACGATTGTGGCTATCCTTGATCATGATCCCTATATCAGTGACGAGGATTTTGTCAGCCGCGTTCGACAAACGGTTCAGGTCAGTCATAACCATGAGCAGGCCATGCAGGCTGCTGTCGCTATCGCCCTTGCTGCGAGGGTCATGATTGAAAATCGTGATTCAAGAACTGCGAACAGAGATCTGGCCGAAATCACCTTACAACGCATTTATAGACAGGTAACTGACCCGGAAGTTTTGAAATGCCTGAGGATTATTGAGCAACAAATCCTGCAAAACACGCATGCTCGCAAGCTTGATCATGGGGAGGTTATGGCTGAGTTAAATCTCCTTCTGCCTTCCAGCTCTGGTGCAGAGAGATCCCGAAAAAAGACTGGTGACACAAAGCTTCGAGGAACCTGGGCCCCCAGTTCTGCAGCGGCCGTCCTGTATTTTCTTTTTACCGGTGACAGATCCCAGAATTCATTGCTGCAGCAGGTAGCAAAATTTACCATAGACCAGGATACGATTGGGGCAATGTTAATGGCACTCAGTGCTCTGCGGGAAGGTGGTTTCAGACGAAGCGAGTTTGGTGCAGGGCAGGAGCTGAAACTGTTACAGGAGTTGCTTGACCATTTGCCGGAGTGGGTTGCAATAAACCCCAATGCCTTGGATTATCTGGTCGATGATGATGAGGATGAAGGTGAGGCAGGTGCGAGTAATTGTGCCTGTCGGAGCCAGTCAATGTGAATTAAGAATATTGAGCTAATCGATGAATCAATTAAGTACTTCAGTGCATAAAAACAAAGGCTTATCAGCTTCAATCGCCGTACCTCTATAGCTGGCTATATCTCTCACCCCTTCGCTCCAGAGTCTCAGAGGAAACGGGTTGAGACAGGGAAAAAAGTGTCGAAAAACCGCTAATTACAGAGAGTAAATAAGCATTTTGAGCCACTTGTTAATATCACATCAGCATTTTTCAGCGGCCTCTGAAGCAAGCAAACAAGTCAATGACTGTTATATTTTTACTCAGCAATTAAGTACTCAACCATACGAAATCATATTTTCTGACTTATTGTTCAGGCACTCTAACTGCGTTGCAACTCTGGTCACATAGCTTGCTATGTTCCCGTCGTTGCGCCTTGCAGAGCACCTGCCCAATAAGCCAGAAATATTCGATTCCGTATGGCTGAGTACTTAACGTTAGAATTACTAACTAAAAAGATATTTTTGGAACTTTATAAGACTTAAGAAATCAAACATATTGATAATTTTTTACGATATAAAGTAGACAATATGACTCCACCTCATCCAGATGATCCATTGTACAGAAGTTGGTATTTTGACAAGAAAAACCCTATTCATAAAGGAAATACTGTAAAGTTAAGAATGCGATCTTTTCGATCAATGAAAAGAGCATCCCCTTATCCTCTGAAATTCAAATATATACCTATTCCTGATAAAGCCCAAAGGTCAAAGACTTTAAGACTGGAAAGAGGAAGAAATTTAGTCACACAGAAATTTATAGAAGTACTTTCAGTAGTGAAAGTTAACTGGGCCAGGGCAGTAAAGCTACTGAAAAGTGGTGGAGATCCTTTTGCATATAAAGGGACTGGCTTCACTCCAAATATATTATTTAAGCTTATTGTTGATATTACCAATACTCCAAAAATCGAAGCAAAACACCTTTTAGAGTCAAAAGAACGGGAAGAGTTCATTGCATTACTTCTGGAGAGAGATGAGATTGAATCTGCCCTAATGGAGTTTGACTCGTCACCCTTTCAAAACACACCATTTACCGCAGCCATTGCAGCCAGAGATATAAAGTTATCAAAAGCCCTATTCAATCATCTAACGAAAACAAACCATGAGTTATTAATCACACCAAATCAAAAGACATTAGAAAGGCAATTTGGAAACAATACACCTCTGGTACTGGCCATTAAAACTAACAATGAAGAACTGGCTTTGGATTTAGTACCTTTTTATACCGATGAGTTATTGCGTAAGCGTGTAACCTGGGCAAACAACAACACTCTTGAATTGGCTCATTTAGCGAGATTCAATCATTTACTTCCAATAATGGTGGCAATAGCTCAAGGTCTTACTACAGATGAAGCAACCAAGCTTCAATCATTATATGATGGATGTCCACGTGGGAGTGATATATGGCATGATTTATATGAAACAGATATGTTTCTTAATGACGAAGGAGAATTCATTGAAGATAGAGAAAGAGTCTCAAATCCTGATATTTATCATACCTCAAAATATATTCGAACCAGTGTAATTCCCCTACCCCAAAATCGGTGTTCCCTCCATTAATACATAATAACTGATAGCAGATCGAGAACAGGCTATCGCAAAAGTAGCCTGTAAAACTGACCCAGCTTAACGCTCTATTGGTCAAGCAAAAGACTTTCACAACAGCCGCCTTTTCAGAAAGGAATTACTTCTCAACAAAAGCCCTTTCAATAACATAGTGCCCCGGATTTCCACCACGGGCTTCCTTAAAGCCACGCTCATCCAGAATACGACACAGATCTTTCAACATGGCAGGGCTGCCGCACAGCATGAAGCGATCATTTTCCAGATCGGGCTCAGGAAGATTCAGGTCGGCAAACAGCTTGCCACTTTCCATCAAGTCCGTCAGGCGCCCCTGGTTGCGGAAAGGTTCCCGGGTAACCGTTGGGTAATACTTCAACTGTTTTTTAACCATCTCACCAAAGTATTCATTTTCTGGCAGTTCATTTTCAATCCGGTCCTGATAAGCCAATTCAGAAACATAGCGAACGCCGTGAGTCAGAATTACATTGTCGAACTGCTCATAAATTTCAAAATCCTTGATAATGCTCATAAAAGGAGCCAGACCCGTTCCTGTGCTGAGTAGGTAGAGATTCTTTCCGGGCAGCAGATGATCGGCTACCAGAGTCCCCACAGGCTTGGTGCCCACCAGAATGTCATCTCCCACTTCCAGCTTCTGCAGGTGTTGGGTCAGGGGGCCATCCTGTACCTTGATGGAAAAAAACTCCATCTCTTCTTCATAGTTGGCGCTGGCAATGCTATAGGCTCTCAGCAGAGGTTTGTTATCGATTTCCAGACCGATCATGGTGAAATGGCCGTTCTTGAACCTCAATCCCTGGTTGCGTGTAGTGGTGAAACTGAACAGGGTATCATTCCAGTGATGAACACTGGTCACTGTCTCCCGGATAAGATTACTCATAGTAGGTGTCACTCCTGATGGTCGATTTTTCTTTCTGACACTTTGCTGTACCCTGAAAAGTTACTTATCTTTGTAATAATTCAAAAGGCGGTCAGCTCCCTCGCGATCTTTTCCTGTGACTCGAGCATCCCTGTCAATGAGTTTTCGCAGCGATTCGATGTCCCGAGCTTTGAGAGCGTATTTAAGAAAGCTCCCACCCCGAGAATCTACCGGTGCATTAACATCACCGAAGCCATTGATAGCGGACGGGAGTAACAATTTAATATCTACCGCTCTTTTGGACAGATATCTGATTTTTTTTGAAAGCGTCATTAGCCGAAAGTTCATTTATTCGTACTATTTTTTCTTCCGGGATATCTTAGTCAGGGGTAGGATATTTGTGAAACAGATAATTCTTATAAGATTATTCGATTAAATCGATTACCCCATGAAACTGACTCTCCAACAACTGGAGATTTTCCCGGAGGTTGCCCGCCAGCAGTGCACTGAAAGAACTGTAACAAAAATTCAATACTCAGCGCTTTGATCGCATTGGCAAAAGACTTCAGCTGAATGATCCCGATAAGATTACTCAAGGTTGTTATCACTCCTGATGATCGATGGTTCTGCCTGACACTTTGCTGCATCATGAACAGTCAAATAAAATTGCAACAATCGCAAAATCAATTACGCCAGACACAAGATAAATCGTCAAAAGGTGAATTTATCTTGTGGGGTTCAACTACAAAGCTAGCCAAGATTGAAGGCGTAACCAGCCAAACTATGAGGCGCAAGATCGAAAGCGGTCACTACGAAAAAGTGAAGCAAACCAGTGGTGGTCACTTCCGCATATTCATTAACCAGCAGAGGAAGATATGCTATACAAGAGTGAGTTCTGGAAAGCAAAAATCCAGCATTGACACGCAAAAGCGTATCTTACTCAAAGAGCACCCTGATGCAGAATTTATCAGCGACATTGCCAGTGCTTTCAACTTTAAGCGAAAAGGACTGCAAACCATTCTGGAATCAGCGGTGTGCGGAAATCCAACCTATATTGTGGTTGCCACAAAAGATCGCCTTGCCCGATCAGGGTTTGAACTTATCAAGTGGCTTGTTGAATTATCGGGAGGACACATCGAGGTTTTGGATGACCCGGATAACGCCTGTGAGCCATTCGACACCCAAGAGCTTATCGGTTTCATTACCTCATTCTGCAATAGCCACTACGGGAAGCGATCTGCTAAAAGACGCAAAGGACGCAAAGAGAGTAGCATCAAAAAAGACCAGGTTTTACCCAGAGAATAAGCAAGCCTATCACGATGCCCTGATGCTCTATCGGAGGTCGTACAACCTTGCTGTTGAGCGTTTCCGCAATGATGACTATAAAGATGCCAGCGGAAAATTCATCAACATGCGACCCGCCATTAAAGCTCAAGTGAAGCAAGAGCAAAAAGAAAGTGGCAGGGCTTATAACTCGATTGTTTCTGATAATGGAACACTGGCGGCAGCGACCACATTCAAAGCGGTCTGCAAGCACAACAAGAAGCTCAAGGGAGCTAAAGAGGGCTTTGCAGAAATCAGTTTCAAAAGCCGCAAAGGTAGCAGGCACTCATTCTCTATTGACCGTTTGCCAAAGGGATTAAATCCCTGCGTACAGGCTCTTGGCAAGATTCACCTGACAGAAGACGTGCCAGCAGAAGCGATTGGCAAGTCTTGTGTCGTAACCTACGACAAAGGTCGCTGGTTCATTCAGGTTCAACAACATATTGAGCTAAATCCCGAAATCCAAGGGAAGGTTAGATGCGTTGGAGTTGACCCCGGTGAACACGCGGAAGGGCGTTAAGTTCCCCGACATGCCCCAGTGGGCAAGAGATCGGATTATTCATTTCAACAGGGAAATTGACCGGCTGAAATGCAAAAAGGATGACATTGTTCTTGATCTGCATAACCGGCTGGCGTTCGAGCTGGTGTCGAACTACGACGTTGTATTTTTGCCAACCTTTGAGACAAGAGGTATGGTCACACGCAAAGATAAGAAGGTTCGCACCATTCGCCGTAACACCTGCCGCCAGATGCTTGACCTCAATCACTACCAATTCAAAAAGCGGCTTGAGTGGTACGCAAAAAAGTATGGAAAGCATGTAGTTGATTGCAACGAAGCCTATACATCCAAGACTCAATCATGGAACGGGACCATTGACGAAAAATTAGGTTCTTCCAAAATTATTAAGGGTGAGGGCTTCATCGTTGATCGTGATATCAACGGTGCCAGAAATGTCTTTCTTAAGTGTTTGACAAGGTAGCTTGAAGCTTATCCATAACAGCGAGTGTTGCGCTCGTTGCGGTTTTAATCAAGAGTTACTTATCCTTATGATCATTCAAAATCGAGTCAACTTTGTCCCGGTTGCTGTCTGTGACTTGAGCTCCTCTGTCAATGAGTTGTTGCAATGCTTCCTTGTCCTTGGCAATGAGTGCATATTCAAGAAGGCTGCGACCCGGGTCGTAACCTGAATGACCTGCCGGTGCATTAATATCAGCAAAACCATTGATAGCAGACGAGAGTAACACTTTAATAATTTCCACCCTGTCAGATGAATTTCTTAC
This sequence comes from Endozoicomonas sp. ALC020, assembly GCF_049275935.1. Classification (NCBI taxonomy): domain Bacteria; kingdom Pseudomonadati; phylum Pseudomonadota; class Gammaproteobacteria; order Oceanospirillales; family Endozoicomonadaceae; genus Endozoicomonas; species Endozoicomonas sp. ALC020. The sequence goes on along the minus strand of NZ_CP184830.1, from coordinate 3,902,910 downwards.
ATAATTGACTCCGTCAAAAGCTGTGTACCCTTGTCCGGTACTAAGCTCAACTTTTGCCCCCGCATTGATCAGCATCCTGACCAGGCCTAAATGGTTTTTCGTTTTAGGGTAATCTTGAGGTAAACCAAATACCATTGCGTAGTGAAGGGCGGTACGTCCATCGCGAGCAGTTGCATTTACATCGGCTCCGTTTTTAATCAGAGTTTCAAGTGCCAACTCATGGCCGGCATCAACAGCTATGTGAATTGCCCTGTGACCGTCGTTATCTGGAATATCGAAACGGACTCCATGCTCCATCAAAAGGGCAAACAAATCAGGACATTCAGGCTTTTCGGCAGCCAGATGCAGAGGTGTTCGGCCACACTCGTCGCGGATGTTCACACCAGCATTGAAGTCCAGTAATGTTCTCACCGTCTCCAGATTATGATTGCTGACTGCGTAGTGTAGTGCTGTTTTGCCCTTTGAGTCCTGAACGTCAATATCTTCGCCAATGTCAAGTTCTTCGGCGACATCAATACCTTCGTCAGGGTCAATATTTTCGTCGATGTCAGGATCCTCGGCCAGTAATCTGGCTATATTTTGATCGCCCTTTATCGCTGCAATGTGGAGGGCTGACATCTTCGCTTCCTGCCATGAGTGTTTCGAGCCCGGGCCTTCATGCTCCATAAGTTCCAGGGCGTGGTCTATCTGGCCAGATACTACAGCATGGGCCACCGATGAAAATTCTAATTCCGGAAGACGGTGATCCTGACAGATAGGGCATATTTTCCGGGAATCAAGACTCTGCTGGTTTTCTTCAAATTCCCTGTGGCAGGAACCATGAAAAAGATGGAGTTTGGGGTTGGTGGACTTAAAAAAATTGTATGTTACGTGTGCAACAACGACGTTGTGAGAGCCAAAAACACCCTTAAAGCAAATGCCACATTCTTGAGAAATATTACCTTCAGTCAAATTGTTGATTTTTCTTGTACTTTCGTCACAGAAACTTCTCGATTCCAGAATCAATTGTTTCAAATTTGCCATTGAGAAGGTGTGTGAACTTATATCCATTAGTCAGTCCCTTATTGTGTTTTTAGATCAATATCGAACCATCATATCAACTGATAGCAGACATTCTTTGGTCGACAACTAGTCGCTCCAAGTGCTGGCACCTGAGCTATCTGAGTGATTGTTTCTTACCCGGAGCGTAAAAAATCCATCACAATCGAACGTTTGAGAGAAAAGTTGGCCAAAAGTTCAATTATTCATACTATTTTTTCTTCCGGAATAGACCAGTCAGGGGTAGGATATTGGCAAAACAGATAATTCTTATAAGATTATTCGATTAAATCGATTAGCTCATGAAACTGACTCTCCGACAACTGGAGGTTTTTCTGGAGGTTGCCCGCCAGCAGAACCTTAGCCGCGCCGCCGAAGCTCTGGTCATGTCCCAGTCTGCCGCCAGCAGTGCACTGAAAGAACTGGAACAAAAGTTCAATACTCAGCTCTTTGATCGCATTGGCAAAAGAATTCAGCTGAATGACCTCGGCCAGCAGATTCGACCGGACGCCGAAGCCCTTCTGGAAAAGGCCCGGCAGCTTGAGCAGAAACTCTTCAGCAAAGCTCTGACAGGACAGATCCGGGTCGGCGCTACTTTGACCATAGGCAATTATCTGGCCGTTAACATCGTAGCCCGAATGATGAGAGACAAACCGGGTACCCATATTGATCTGCAGGTGGCCAATACCGCCAATATTACCGAGAAGGTTCTTAACTTTGATCTGGATATCGGACTGATCGAAGGAGAGTTACACCACCATGACCTGAATGTCATTCCCTGGTGTGATGATGAACTGGTTGCCTTCTGCGCACCGGGCCATGACCTCGAACACAAAACCCAACTGACAGACCAGGATCTTTTGAGTGCTGGCTGGATTCTCCGCGAAGCCGGTTCGGGTACCCGTCAGGCGTTTGATCGAGCTATGCACGGCATTCTGCCCAACCTGAATGTGGTTATTGAGTTGCAACACACTGAAGCCATCAAGCGGGCTGTCGAGGCCGGTCTCGGGATTGGCTGCCTGTCGAGAATTACACTTCAGGATGCTTTCAAAAGGGGCAGTCTGATCCCTTTGTTAATCCCTGACAGAGATTTGAGCCGACAATTCTATTTCATCATGCACCGACAAAAGTACATCAGTCAGGGAACCAGGGAATTAATTGAACTCTGCCGCAGCTGGACCGCCAGCCCTTGAGAACATGAGAGGTCTTTGGGCTTTTAAGTTCTCAGAAAGTTATACAAATCTGAAACCGGGTTTAGTCTTTTAGCCAGTGCAACAGAGGTCTGATTATGATTAAAAGAATCACTATCGTGGGCGGAACCCATGGCAACGAGTTGATTGGGCCTAACCTGATCAGGAAGTTGGAACAGGACGGTAGTTTCAAACAGAGCGTCATTCCAGTAGATTATCTGCTGGCCAATGTTGAAGCCTATAAAGCAGTCAGACGATTTATGGATGCCGATCTGAATCGTTCCTTTACGGATGACATTCTCAACGGCGATGATGATTCGGTCTATGAACACCGCCGAGCCCGGAAAATCAATCAACTGCTCGGCCCCAAAGCCAATAATGACCGTTTTATCATCGATCTGCACAGTACCACCAGCAACATGGGAATGACGCTGATTATCAAAGATCAGGCCGCTTTCAACCTCAAAGCAGCATCCTATGTGCAACAACAGATGCCGGAAGTAAAAATCATTCTGAGTGACCGTGATAACCAATTCAGCCGAACGCTGAATAGCCTTTCCGACTACGCAGTGACCATTGAAGTCGGCCCTATTCCCAACGGCGTTTTGCGACACGATCAGTTTTCAGACACTGAATCAGTGATCCAACATCTGGTCGACTTCACCCAAATGCCAGAAAACGAACGGGACAATATCCTGCCCGCAAGCACCGAAGTTTATAACGTCAGGGATCGTTTTTTTTATCCCAGAGACGACGACGGACAAATATCTGCCATGGTTCACAGTGCTCTGCAGGACAGGGATTTTGAGGAGCTGAAGCCAGGCATGCCGATGTTTCAGAATATGGATGGCACAGTGACTCCCTATCAGGGTGAACCCGGATACCCCATCTTTATCAATGAAGCTGCGTACTATTACGAGAACACGGCTTTTGTCATGACAACCCGGAAAACGGTTGTTCCAGACGGTTAAACTCTTCAAGGCAACGATACACAGGCAGGCATTCCGATGTTAACCTTTAAGGGACGTCATGCTAGCATGCCGTCCCCTGAGATACTGTCCGACTGCTGGCACAATCTCTGGTCGCAGTTCATCAGCCTTGAGCTAAAACAGCCATGAGCTCAATAAAGAGTCCTGAGCCCGGAATGGAGAGATTATGACAAGACGCTTTCATACAGGGGCCATTCTCCCCCTGCTACTGATCACCGGTTTGCTGACAGCCTGCGGCTTTCAGCTGCGAGGCAAGGTCGATATTGCCAGTGAAATTGCCCAGCTGTCTGTCTCAGGAAGTGATCTGCCGTTTGTCAGGGAGTTAAAAAAAGCCCTGACGCTCAATGGTATTGAGATCACAGATAATGCCCACTATCACCTGCAAGTGTTGAGTCTGGAGCGTTCGACAGGCGATGAGATTCAAGCCAGTGTCGGTCAGTACGAACGCCTGCTGACCCTGAAAGCCACCTACCAGCTCAGCACTAATGATGGCCTGAAACTCTTTGACCCCATTGTGCTCTTCAACGAGCGCTACATGTTCCAGGACAAGAACCAGACCAACGCGGCCCTGAGCGAGGAAGCCATCATCTTTGATCAGCTTCGTCAGGAGCTGTTGCTGACCACTGTTCGCAGAGTGGCTGCTATTTCCGGTGAAGTGCTTCGCCAGGAAGAAGTACGAGCCCGCAAAGCCCTCGAAGCCGAGCGAGAGGCGCGTGAAGCGGAACAATGAACATCAGACCCGACCAACTCGGCGCCCAACTCAAGCGACAACTCTGTGCTGTCTACATAGTCAGTGGCGATGAGCCCCTGCAGGTCTCGGAGTGCTGTGACCAAATCCGGCAAGCGGCAAGAAAGCAGGGGTTTACCGAGCGACACGTTTACCATGTCGACAATAACTTTGACTGGGGGGATTTTCTGGAAGCAGCAAACAGTCTCTCACTGTTCGCTGAAAAACAAATTCTTGAAGTCAGGATGCCCAATGGCAAGCCCGGTGATGCAGGCCGAAAAGCTTTTCAGGAATATCTGAAACATCTTTCTCCGGATAACCTGCTACTGATCATTACCGACCGGCTTGATAATGCCAGCCAAAAGGCAAAATGGTTCAAGGCCCTGGAACAGGAAGGACTGTTTATCCCGATCTGGCCTGTTGAACATGACAAGTTGCCGGGCTGGATTGCCCGACGTCTGAAAAGTCAGGGGTTTGAAGCCAGTCAGGATGCTCTTTCGCTACTTTGCGAACGCATTGAAGGAAATCTGCTGGCCGCGTCACAGGAAATTGAAAAGCTGAAGCTCCTGGCGGATGGCAAAAAGATTGAAGTGGAAACCGTCAGGGAAGCGGTTTCTGACAGTGCCCGCTATGACGTTTTCCAACTGGCTGATGCGGCTCTGAATGGTGACCCGAAGTCTGTGGTCAGAATACTCGGCGGTTTGAAAAGCGAAGGCATTGAGCCACCCATTGTGCTCTGGGCTCTGGCCCGTGACGTGCGACTGCTCAGCCACCTCAGCCGATTAAAATCCCGGGGCACACCGCCCAATCTGGCTTATGATCAGGCAGCCAAAACTCACGGCATGTCATCCTTTATTCTCAAGAAGCGTAAAAACCTGCTGGAAAAATGCATGGGTCGTCACAGTGAGCGTGCCTTTCGCCAGATGCTGATTCATACTGGCCATATTGACAAAGGTGTCAAAGGGCTTGAAAAAATCAACTGCTGGGATGAATTATTGACCCTGAGCCTTTTCCTGGCCGGTATGCCTGCTCCTCTTCAAGCCTGAATTTTATACCAATCGGTACGTTTTTAATGACATTAAACAGACAGCTGTGACCGTCAGACCTCTGGCTAAAAATAGTATTCAATCTCAGTCGGTTGACTCATTCTGCCTTTAATTAGTCGCTTATAATTTCCTATTGCACTAAATAAACCCACTTGCTAGACGCATTTGCAACAAGCGAACAACTTCTATAAAGGCTTCTATGGCAGGGCCGATGGTTCGAGAGATCCGAAACCGCGCACAGGAGTGTATGGATATGATTTTTCGAAACCTGCTGGGAGCAGCTGCTGCATTGCTGGTAGCAGGCTGTGCCTTCAACATGTCAAACCATAAAGGGGCCTATAACGAGAAATGGTCCAAAGCCAAGAACCTGACTAATGCAGGCGGCATGCTTGAACAGGTGTATGACCAGCAGTTACCTGCCGGAGCTTACAACAAGGAAGGCAAGCTGGAGGACTACAAACTGGGCAATATTTCTCACCCGGCCTATGGTGCTGCCAGCGGTGTGGTGGGAGTTAATGTCAAACCTTATGGCGCCTTTGAACGCTTTTACTGGGGATGGACGGTACCGGGTGCCAGCCATTATGATCACCACAGGTTATTTGCCTGGATGCCCATCGCCATGGCCGAGGATGAGATCGGAGCCAGGGAAACGATGGAGCTGATGCTGACCCGTTCCGCCCTGACCATCCTCAACGACATGAATTACAAGTACAAGCCGATCAAAACACCTTTCGAGCATAATGGTCTGGCTTTCAAGCAGTGGTACCTGGAACAGACCGGTGCTACCTGCTCTTTTGCCCGAATGAACTGTGTTCTGAGTCTGTATATCCCGGTTCCAACTGCTGTCGACCATGCGCCTTCATTCTCCTATTTCAGTATGGCGGGAGAGCCAGCCTGGTTTTTCTCAGCCCATGATGATAACGCTTTCCCCAGGCTGTCCATCACCCAGGGTGAAGGTTTGGAAAGCATCAGCGAGAATGTCTTTTATCAGAAGCTGAGTGCCCGTCTGCCAGGGTGGGTCTATTTCTACATGGCGCCCAAAGAGGTGGGTATCGGAGACGACAACAAAACCATCGCTTACCCCTATGTACTGGAGAAAGGCAAACCGTTGCTGTTCATTCGCCCCAACAAGTAGGTAAAAACGAAAAGCAAACCTCAAAATCACTGCTATAGTCTTTGGGATTTGCTGTTACAGCGGCGCAGTTGTCGGCCCATAAAGATCAGGCCCGCGCATCAGACAACGAGGAAGCTGTTATCAACAGGCTGTATTAAAAATAAGTCGGCGGACAAACAGTCCCTGAATGGAATGACTGATCAGAGTAAATCCACCTTGCCAGAAATCCAGGCTACACGAGGTCAGTTCAGTAGCAGACTGAGCTTTATTATTGCCGCTGCCGGCTGCGCAGTAGGTGTGGGAAACATCTGGAGCTTTCCAACCCAGACGGCACAAAATGGCGGCGCAGCCTTTGTTCTGGTTTACCTCTGTTTCTCATTCCTTCTTGCCTATCCCACACTGGTGGCCGAACTCACTATCGGCCGATACAGTCAATCCAACTCAGTGACTGCCATGACCGGTCTGGATAACAGGAACTGGGTCAAAAAACTGGGCTTGATCACCAGCATTATGGGATTGGTGACCCTGACTCTGATTTACAGTTTTTACAGCATTATCGGTGGCTGGTTTACTGGTTTCTCTCTGGCCCCGATCTTCGAATTGGGCGGCCTTCACGCGGCGGCCAGCTGGCTGACCGATTTTAATGTCTACTCAACGGCTCTGGTCACCCTGCTTTTCATGGTTCTGACCACGTTGATCGTCATCGGTGGGGTTAAAGAGGGCATAGAGCGCTGGTGTAACAGGCTGATGCCCGCCCTGTTTATTATTTTGTCTGTGCTCATTGCTTTCGCTTTAAGCCGACCCGGTGGTATAGAAGGTTTGAAAGTCTATCTGATTCCGGACTTTTCCAAACTACTGAACCAACAGCTTTTGATTTCAGCCCTGGGGCAGTCTTTCTTCTCTATGTCTCTGGGTGTGGGCTGCATGATGGTTTACGGTTCTTATCTGAGTAAAAAAGCCAACCTTCCACTCACCGCTTTCCAGGTTGCGCTGGTCGACAGCTCAGTGGCGTTCCTGGCTGGTATGCTGATCATTCCCTGTATGTTCGCTGCCATGCAGCAGGGTATCGAGATTTACACCGCTAACGGACAGCTCCACAGTGCTGACACGCTGGTTTTTAACGTACTGCCAACCTTATTTAATCAGCTGGGAATACTCGGGCAGCTGGTTGCGCTGGCTTTCTTCATTCTGCTAACGATTGCCGCGCTGACTTCATCGATTTCTCTGATAGAACCAACCGTAGCCTATATGGTTGAAAAGCTCAGTTTTCGTCGCCATTACGCCAGTTGGTGCATTACGGTGATCTCAGCCTGCCTGTCGGTTTTAATCATTTATCACATTGAGACGCTGCTGGGTCTGGCCGTTAAAGTCGCTACTCAGTATCTGCAACCTGTTTTGTGCTTCATGATTGCCATTTATGGCAGCTGGATCATGCGTCAGAACCGCCTGCTGAAGGAATTGAGTCAGGGCTTTCCTGAAATCCGGAAGAGCCTGTTCTGGAAGATCTGGCCCTGGTATATCAGGACGATTTGCCCGGGCCTGATTCTGATACTCTTCCTGAGCAATCTCTGATCTTCTTTTTAAAAATTTCCCGGAAAGCCTGCTAATAGCAACCGGGCTGAAAGAACAGGAAGAAGATTAAAAATAAACTCCGTCAAAAGCCAAAACTCTCTCTGACGGCATCGATACCCCCGGAATCATAAAGCGCATCCACTCTCTCTATGACGGCCTCGATATTCTCAGAACCACAAAACGTTTCCACTCTCGCTCTGACAGCCTCGATATTCTCAGAACCATAAAGTTCTTCCAGAGAAGAATCAAAGTTAGCATCGAACCATTCAGTGAAATCCTTCAGGTATTTTTCCCGTTTTTCCAGATATTTTATCCTCTCTTCTTCTTTTCTTCTCTCCTTCTCTTTCTCTTCGATGCTAAGCTCTTTTTCTTTATCTCTCTTTTCTGCCTTGTTTTGTATAGCTCCATGAACCTGCTCAGTGACGTTGGTATTAACAGTTGGCGGAAACATCGCCATCACAGCAGTTGACACTGCCACAACATAGTTTATTTGCATTCTGTCAAATATTGTGCCAAGGCTTAACATTGTGCACGTGAATTCACTTCTACCAATAAACGGTTTTTCTAATTGATTTGTTATGAACTTTTCTAAGGCTAGAAGAAATTTTTGAAACAATTCAGGGTTTTCATTTCCAGGGTTTTCATTTGAGGCGTTTAATACCCTTTTGAGTCTTATCTTTAATTCTAATTTTCTGAAAATCGTTACACAATGTTCAACCATGTCTTCATCCGTATCTGATTGGCTAAAACAACTCGGCATATTATCAACATGTGCGCTTACGATTTTTTTAAAGAGAAATTCAAGATTCAGGCTTGTGGCATACAAGAAACTCATGAACTGCATATTCGAGGCAACTGATTCAGGATCTTTCTCACCATATTCTTCTATAAGCATTAACATTTGTTCAGCTGATTCTACACCGTACTGATAAAGCGGTGTTAAATTTTTATTAACTTCAAAATTGAGCAGAGAGTAAGCAGCTAATAACATTGGGTCTGCTGATGCCTCAGAACTTTCAGCTTCTGGGGAACCACCCAATTGTTGCAAAATCTTAAGACGCATTTCTCCCAATAACTTAAGCCCAGAGAAGACGGAAGCAGACTCTTTAACATTTGCTTTTAAAACATCGTGATCGTTTATTGAGGCTAATGTACCTAAAAGGTCACGTTTTCCGGCATGGAGTCTCTCAATACCAGACAAGCCAGTGGCGTGAAACAGGAATGAGTCAAATAAAGCATGAGCCACCTGAGGGAGGCTTTCATTTGAATGGATGATTGTGTAGTAGCTCAACATCAAAATCGCCAGGTTCTGTTGATCTTCTGGCTTAGTCATATCGACAGGAGATTCGGTACCCATGATGTTAGTCAGAACGCCTATCATTGCATTCTGGTTACTGTCAGCCGAAATATGGAGAACTTGTTGTACTTGCTGAATCATGCTTGCAATTGTCAGGCTCTCATCGGGTGGGGTTATCGGGATATAGCTCAACATAGTGTTCAGGGTGTTGTTTTCAATTCCCGTATTCAATCCCAGGATAATGGCAGTAATTTGTGCATGATTCATTGGCGGGAGCGGAATATCCATTAAAGGCTGAGGCTGCTGCGCTCCAGCCCCGTCCGATGCTTCTGAACCCTCAGCTATTATTCCGCCTTGCTCATTTTCATAGTTCAATGCAAAGATAAGATGGGTGCTATTTGGGCTGGGTACAAAAGGAGGGATTTTCCCCGTATAAGCATTATGGTTAATTAAATCGTCCAGGAAGCCAGACCCTTTTGTAGTTTTTCCTCTGACAAATTCCTCCACCACAGGCATTGAAAAAGGACTTCCTGCCAGCAGTTTTGAACAGGGGCAAGCCATTATGATGAGGCCAAGGGAAGCAGCAGTTGGTAATCGAGCCATATAATTACCCATTGTCGTCTTTCTTGCCTAGTTTGAACACTACAGTAACGTAGTCCATCTATTGCAGCAGCGACAGATTTTCTGCACCCGCCAGACTTGACCTGATCACCCTTTTAACTCCGCTTTTAAATAGAAAAGGCGGATAACGAGCTCAACCTCATCTATGAAAATGAAAGTCAGTAAGGATTAGTGCTTGAGCATGGGCTGGAGACCTGAAACTAAAATTCAGTTCCCTGTACGATTTCGAGCACTCGTAGTTTTAAAAGTGGCCAAATTTAAGAACGCTTGTATTAACTTGCTCAGGCGCTATAGTTTATACCTGTGTATGTACTTTTATTCGGAGCCAGTGGCCAGATGATCGTTCAAATTAAAAAATGGGGTAATAGCCTTGCCGTTAGAATACCTGCTAAGGCTCTTTCTATTTCAGGGTTAGGTGAAGGTTCCTGGTTGGAAGTAAATTCTTTAAAGGGTGAAATTCTCCTGAAGGAATCAAAGCCAAAGATGAAATACACCTTGGAGCAAATGTTTGATGGTTATGACGAGAACAGTTTTGAGCCTAATCAGGAAGATAAGAGGCTGGCCCTTTGAGGTCAAAATTGATGGCGGAGATGTTTCAGGAGTTGCCCTTTGTGAACAGATCAAGTCATTGGACTACATTTCGAGAGAACTAGAATTCATAGAGAAAGCTGATCCTGATGCAGTTGAAGAAGCGATAGCCAAAATAGTGGCTATTTTCGACTAAGTCGGCACATCAATGTAAGCTCAGACTCATTGTCCTGGATTTTTTTGTTTGTTTACGACAGATAAAGTACACGACAAGCTCTATATAACATAGAGCTTGTCGTTCATGAGTCACTGTCAATCCAGGAGCGACACATCTCTGACAGCACCTTTATCGGCACTGGTCACCATAGCCGCATAGGCTTTTAATGACGCAGAAACCTTACGAGGCCGCTCTTTCAGAGGTTTCCAGGCTGCCTTGCCTTTCGCTTCCATCCGGGTACGACGCTCGGCCAGCTCTTCATCAGACAACTGTACGTCAATGGTACGATTAGGGATATCAATACGAACGATATCGCCTTTTTCTACCAGAGCAATATTGCCCCCCGCTGCCGCTTCTGGAGAAGCATGACCTATGGAAAGTCCGGAAGTACCACCAGAGAAACGACCATCGGTCAGGAGCGCGCACTCTTTACCCAAACCTTTGGATTTCAGGTAGCTGGTCGGATACAACATCTCCTGCATACCCGGACCACCTTTGGGACCTTCGTAGCGGACGATAACAACATCACCGGCTTCTACCCGACCTTCGAGAATATCACTGACTGCATCTTCCTGACTCTCACAGATATGTGCAGGTCCTTCAAAAACCAGAATACTCTCATCGACACCAGAGGTTTTTACTACGCAACCATCCAGGGCAATATTACCGGTCAGAACCGCGAGACCACCTTCATTGCTGTATGCATGCTCCAGTGTCCGGATACAACCTGATTCACGATCATCGTCCAGCGTTGGCCAGCGAGTTTCCTGACTGAATGCCTGTGTCGTACGTATGCCGGCAGGTCCTGCCTTGAAGAATGTCAGTACCGATTCGTCACTGGTCTGTTTGATATCCCATTTAGCCAGAGCTGCGGCCATGGTTTCACTGTGAACCGTCGGGATCTCATTGTTCAACAACCCTGCCCGATCCAGTTCACCCAGGATGCCAAACACACCACCTGCACGATGGACATCTTCCATATGGTATTTCTGGATGTTAGGTGCCACCTTGCACAGCTGAGGCACCTTGCGAGAAAGGGCATCAATATCTTTCATGGTGAAATCGACACCCGCTTCCTGTGCAGCGGCCAGCAAATGCAGAATGGTATTGGTGGACCCCCCCATGGCTATATCCAGACTCATAGCATTTTCAAAGGCCTTATAGCTGGCAATAGAGCGAGGCAGAACAGACTCGTCATTCTGTTCGTAATAGCGCTTGGTAATATTGACAATCCGTCGACCGGCTTCGAGGAACAGTTGCTCACGATCGGCATGAGTGGCCAGCATGGAACCATTGCCCGGCAGGGACAGACCCAGAGCTTCCGTCAAACAGTTCATGGAGTTGGCGGTAAACATACCGGAGCAGGAGCCACAGGTTGGGCAAGCTGAACGTTCATACTCAGCAACAGTTTCATCGTCGGCATCCGAGGCGGCAATGACCATGGCATCGACCAGGTCCAGTCCATGCTGTGCCAATTTGGTTTTACCGGCCTCCATGGGACCACCGGAGACAAATATCACTGGAATATTCAGTCTCATGGCGGCATTGAGCATTCCGGGAGTAATCTTGTCGCAGTTGGAAATACAGACCAGGGCATCAGCAGTATGGGCATTTACCATGTACTCAACGGAGTCGGCAATGATGTCCCGGCTGGGCAGGGAGTAAAGCATGCCGTCATGGCCCATCGCGATACCATCATCGACGGCGATGGTATTAAACTCTTTGGCTACACCACCATGCTTTTCAATTTCTCTGGCCACCAGCTGTCCCATGTCTTTTAAATGAACATGGCCGGGAACAAACTGGGTAAAAGAGTTGGCTACGGCAATAATAGGCTTTTTGAAGTCATCATCCTTCATACCCGTGGCACGCCAAAGCGAGCGGGCTCCAGCCATATTACGACCGTGGGTCGAGGTTCTTGAACGGTATGCAGGCATGACTCTCTATCCTTTCTCTCTGATTCTTAATCCTGATGTTTGAGAAGCTCTCTGGAAACCAGGCTCTCTGATGTCTTCCATGGCGGATTCGGGATTATAACAGAATGATGGGAGCCTGATAGGCTCCCGACAGCCTCATAATGCAGAAGAATAATTAAGCTGCGTATTCTATCCGGCGACGATTATACTCCTCGACCATACTGTCGACGGCAGGCTGATCATATTCCCGCAGGTTGGCCAGAACCATGGTTTTCTTCCCTTCGCCCACAACTTTGTCACCTTCTTTGAAGACAAAGCCCAGGGTGACATTACCACGTTTGCCATTCACTTCCAGATGAGACGCTGAGGCCTCTATTACGGGGTCTTTCAGATCAATTGTGTCCAGATGCACCGACATGGTTTCGTAGATAACCAGAGGCCGCGCCACATTAATCATGACATTCTTCTCTTTCATCAGTGGCACCAGAACATGTGGGAAGTTTTCACCTGAGAACGCCACATAAGCCTTTACCAGCTTTGCAATCATGTCAGCATTGTTTGTTTGCTTGCCATCATGCTCAACCCGCAGGTATTCCTTCTCACTCTGGTCACAAATAATCTTGTCACCATTGTCGGCATCGGCAATCGACAGGGCAACGCCATCACTGACCATGCCACTGAAACTCACTTTCATATCAGGGTATAGCCCTTCAGAGCAGAGAATTTTGGCAAACAGAAGATCACCCGGAACACAAAACTTCTTGGTGTCGACATCATGCAGCGGGTTGAAGTCATTGGCGATATTCTTGGCAAAATCACTGGACTGCTGACGAGTGAATGAGAACTGGTTATTTTCCAGCTCAGTACAATATTGATCTAAAAACATAATGTTGTTCTGTTGGCCCGGTCTTTCAGATGAGTGACCAGAGCTCAATCCATTTCATATGGACTTGTATTTCCCCAGGGCAGTGAGAATCAAATATTGAAAACGGCCAGAGGGCTCGATCTGTCTCTGGCAACACACAGATATCATACGTCAAATCTGCACAAGACTACTGTTACTAAAACGTAGCCGTTTGTTTCAGCACTTCATATATTAATATAACCAATTGATTAATAAGTCATTTTAATATTAACCCGGAAACTCAATTAAATTTCCGGGTTAGATCATGACTACTGATTGAAAAACTGCATGATCCATTGAGCTATCAGATCACTGTCAGGATCGTCTTTCAGCGAATCCATGCCCTTAAACACTCTGTCCCCGGGAATCGCCTCCCGACGAGAGTTCATCAAGTCCGCAGAGTAAAACTTGCTGAATTCCGGATGTCCCTGAACACTGATAAAAGAATCGCCATATTGCAGCATAAAATTGGGACAGAAATCACTGCGGGCCAGTACTTCAGCCGAAGATGGCAAACCAGTGACCTGATCCCTGTGACTGACCAGTAATTTGAAATCCTCAACCGCAGGCTCCATCCAACGGGTCCTTCGGATGACGTGATTGTACGACATACCAACACCCCAGCCTTTGTCAGCAAGAGCTACTTGCCCGCCAAGACTGTTTGCCATGATCTGATGACCAAAACAGATACCCGCCAACTTGCAACGATCTTCATACAGTCTTCTGATAAAGCCTGCCAATAAAGCTATCCATGGAAAAGGATCATAAGCACTGTGACGACTGCCCGAGATAATCCAGCAATCACACTCATGAGTCGTTTCAGGAATCTCACCATCCACTACCCGGTAGGTGATCATCTGTATATCAGGTTCCTGCTTTCTCAACAGAGCCAGAAACATATCCGGATAATTGTTGTGAACCTTGCGCAGCTCGGGCGAAACATCATCACACAACAGCAAACCGACTTTCATCATAGATTTCCTCGAACCGCATTCTGGCCTATCTGCTGATATTCAGCCGCAGAAAAAGAGATTGGGTTTCCGGCCGCCGAAGGATCGGCAAAGGCCATCCGCCCGACTTTATTCAGCTGGCTTTCGTCGATTCCTATTTCAGCCAGTGTATGGGGGATTTCCAACTGTTCTCTGAGCTCTATCACCCAGTTGAAGAAAGCGTCAAAGCCCGGAGCAGGCAGGTCAAGGTAACGACTGAGGGCCGCCATTTTATGACCGATGGCGGCTCTGTTTGCCTTCAGAACATAGGGCATCAGAATGGCATTCAACAATCCATGATGAGCGTCGTATAAAGCCCCCAGTGGATGCGCCAGAGCATGCATAGCACCCAAACCTTTTTGAAAAGCCGTTGCCCCCATGCTGGAGGCCACCAGCATCTGATGCCGGGCCTCAAGATCACTGCCCTGCGCCACTGCCCTGGGAAGATAGTCTTTTACCAGACGAATGCCTTCCAGTGCGATACCCTGGGCCATAGGATGATGGAAAGGCGAACAATAGGCTTCAAGATTATGGGAGAGTGCATCTATACCAGTCGCTGCGGTGAGTCCGGCAGGTAAACCACAGGTCAGTTCCGCATCAAGAAGCACGATGCCAGGAAGCATACCCGGGTGAAAAATGATCTTTTTCACCTGCTCATCCTGATGGGTGATCACGGAAGAACGCCCCACTTCCGAGCCCGTTCCGGCGGTGGTGGGCACAGCTACAACGGGCAACATTCCCTCTACATTGACTCTCAGGTAGTTATCACCCACATCTTCAAAATCCCAGATTGAACGACTCTGGCCAACCATCAGGGCAATAGCCTTACCCGCATCCAGGGCAGACCCCCCGCCAAAAGCGATCACACCATCATGGTCGCCTTCCTTACAGGCAGCGACGCCGGCTGAGACGTTCTCACCGGTTGGATTACCCTTGATTCCGGAAAACAGTCCACACCCGGTCAGAGCAGAGCTGACCTGTAGCCGGGCTTCCTGAATCATGGGCAACTGTGATAACCCCGGATCGGTAATAATGAGTGGGTTTTTCATCCCCAGTTCAATGCAGGCAGCAGGCAGATCTTTGATGCGGCCAGCGCCCGTTCGGATAGCTGTCGGGAAGTTCCAGTTAGCTGTGTACTGCTCAATGTTCATTAATGTACGTCTCCTTACTGCCTCAGCCGTGCTTGATGTGGAAAGATTTGGGTCGGGTCAGGGCATCAAAACCCAGCACCGACAGGGTGCAGCCCCGACCAGAGTTTTTAATACCTGTCCAGGCCAGAGCAGGGTCAAGATAATCACAGCGATTGACAAAGAAAGTGCCGGTTTGAACCTGACGACCCAACTCAACCGCCCGCTCAATATCCCGTGAGAAAATGGCGGCAGTCAGTCCAAATTCACTGTCGTTCATCAGGCTGAGCGCTTCTTCATCTGAAGAAACTTTTTGAATCCCTAAAACAGGACCGAAACTTTCTTCAGTCATCAGCCGCATAGCGTGATTTACCTGAGTCAGCAGCTGGGGAGCAAGATAGGGAGTGCCAGGCTCATCCTTTGGAAACAGAGCCGGATCGATATGAGCAACTGCACCCTGTGAAACAGCTTCGTCCACCTGCCCCCTGACAAAGTCCGCAGCACTGCTTTTCACCAGAGGACCCAGAGTGGTTTCAGGATCATCAGGTCGCCCGAGACGGTACTGCTGCACCAGAGCGACAGCCTTTTCAACGAATGCATCATAAACATCTTCATGCACGTAGAGCCTTTCTATGCCACAGCAGGATTGACCGGAGTTAAAGAAAGCACCGTCTATCACCGTGTCTGTCGCTGCATCCAGATCAGCATCCGCTCTGATATAGGCAGGATCTTTGCCACCAAGCTCCAGACCCATACCGATGAATCGTCCGGCAGCCGCCTTTTCTACTACGGCTCCCGCAGGAACTGAGCCCGTAAACGCCACATGCTTGATCGCGTCACATTGAATCAGGTACTCAGTGTTCTCATGGGACATGTGCAGATACTGAAAAAGCCCTTCAGGCAGACCCGCTTGAAGAAAGGCTTCGACCATGCGCTCGGCACAGAGCGGGGTTTGAGCAGAATGCTTCAGAAGCACGGCATTACCGGCCAGCAGGGCTGGCATAATGCTGTTGATTGCGGTCAGGTAAGGATAATTCCAGGGCGCTATGACCAACACAACACCCAGAGCTTCCTTGCAGATATAACGGGTAAAGCCTTTTTTTTCAGGAATTGTGACGAGCTTCAGTGCTTCACTTGAAGCTTCAATCATGTAGCGGGCACGCTCTTCAAACCCTGCTACTTCTCCGGCAGAGTATTTGACTGGTCTACCCATCTGCCAGGTAATTTCACTGGCAATGTCGTCTTTCTGAGCGACAAAGTAATCCACAGCTTTGCTGCAGATGTTTTGTCGCTCTTCCAGAGCAGTACTTTGCCACTCAAGCTGAGCTTTCTCAGCCTTTGCCAACGCTTGATTAATGTCTGAAATATCAGACAGTGGACGTTCAGCAACCACCGAACCATCCACTGGTGAAAGGGTAATCTGTGTATTATTCATTGTTTTAAATCCGTTGGAAGTGATCAGATAATTTCGAAATAACGATCCATTTCCCAATCCGTAATATGCTTTCTGAACTCTCGTTCTTCCCACTCTCTGGAAGCAGCGTAGTGTTCGACGAAAGCGCCACCCAACATCGTTCGGGCGGCTTCGGATTGCTTGAATTTTTGGGCTGCATCCCAGAGCGTTGTGGGTAGTGCATATTCAGGTGGGTGCCCCTGGTCGTAGGCATTTCCTTTCACCTGATCCTCGGGCTCCCATTGGTGAATAATGCCCTGAAGACCGGAAGCCAAAGCGGCGGAAAGGGAAAGATAAGGGTTAGCATCTGCAGAGCCCAGCCGGTACTCCACTCTCTGTGACTTCTCTGAACCCGGAATAACACGCAATGCGGTGGTACGGTTTTCAACCCCCCAGGTCGCGTCGGTAGGTGCCCAGAAGCCGGGAATAAGTCGGGTGTAACTATTGACGGTAGGGGCCAGCATCGGCAGGAATTCAGGCATTAATCGCTGCAAACCGGCAATAAAATGCCTCTGTGTCTGACTGATGCTGTGTTTCTGGCTGGGATCAAAGAACGCCGACTGCCCATCCTTTTTGTTGAACAAAGACAAATGAATATGACCGCTCTGCCCCGGATAATCCGGTGACCACTTGGCCATAAAAGTGGCCATCAGCCCATTACGCTGCGCCAGCACTTTCATAAACGTTTTAAACAGTGCGGCTTTATCTGCGGCATTTTCAGCAGAGTCGACAGCAATGGCAGCTTCGACCACGCCAGGCCCGGTTTCTGTATGAATGCCTTCGATGGGAAAATCCATTACTTCGGCCATTTCCAGTATCTGGTGATAAAGATCGGAATGCACTGAGTTTCTTATCATCGAATAACCAAACCAGTCAGGCGTCAATGGTTTGAGGTTTCGAAAACCTTTTTCCCGAACCGATTCCGGTGTCTCCTGGAACATAAAAAATTCATATTCCAGCGCCGCACGGGCATCAAAGCCCATGTCAGCTGCTTTCTCAATTACCCTTCTCAATGTACCCCGGGGACAGAGCGCTTCTGACTGCCCCTTGAATTCGGCAATGAACAACAGCATGCCATTTTCAAATGGGATCTCCCGGCAGGAATGGGGCAGGATTCGTACGGGAGCATCAGGGTATCCGGTATGCCAGCCTGTATATTTTACATTGTCATAAAGCTGGTCTTTACTGTCCCAGCCAAGGATTACATCACAAAAGGCAAAGCCGCTTTCCAGAGCTGAAAAAAACTTGGCCTTGCTCATGTATTTGCCGAGCATGATTCCATCGTTATCGAAAAGACCGACCTTAACGTGAGAGAGTCCCCTCTCTTCAACAATTTTTTTAGCATCTTCAATGGTTTTGACATCTCTGGGGTTGTGCATATTTGATACTCGTTTTTCTTAGGCTTTTCAGGTGTCAGGCACCAGAAAGGTGCCCAAACAATCAGCTCAGCTCAGCTCAGACTCAGCTTCGGCAATGGCTTCGAATTCTTCTTCTGGCGCTTTAGCCACCAGGTGCTGTCGGCTGTATAAACCGAAATAAGCCACCATGACGGCATAGAAAGCCGCAGACCAGAAAGCGGCTTCGCTGCTCACCAGAAAGGTAGAGAGAAAGGCAACAATAGCCAGACCAAAAGCAATGCCTGACGTTATGATGCCACCCGGCGTTTTATAAGGACGTTCCAGCTCTGGCTCTTTAACTCGCAGGATAATATGAGACAGCGTCATCATGGCGTAGGAGAGGGTGGCACCAAAAACGGCCATAGTGATCATCAGATCACCTTCTCCGGTCAATGACAGCAGGAAACCAATGATTCCAGGAATGACCAGGGCCATTGTGGGCACTTTTCGCTCACCGGTTTTTGATAAAAAGCGAGGTAAATAGCCGGCTCTGGACAAGGCGAATACCTGTCGGGAATAAGCGTAAATGATAGAAAAGAAGGACGCGATCAGACCGGCAAGTCCAACAAAGTTTACAAAGGTCGCCATGTAAGAGTCTTTACCATAGACTTCTTGCAGAGCCCCTACCAGTGGAGCAGCATGATCCTTCATGTATTCGGCGCCCACTGCGCCGGGGGCCAGAACCAGTACCAGCCCTCCAAACAACAACAGAACGACCATGGCGGTGATAATCCCTCTGGGCATATCCTTCTTGGGATCGCTGGCTTCTTCAGCCGCCAGGGGAACACCCTCTACCGCCAAAAACAGCCACATGGCAAATGGGATGGCAGCCCAGATACCGACATAACCTTCGGGCAGGAAAGTTGAAGCGCCGGTAGCTTCTGCATTCACGTCGATATCAAACAGGTTGTCGACGTTGAAGACAGGAATCATTCCCAGGATAAACACTACTATGGCTAAACATGCCAGGCCGGTAATCACCATCATGATTTTCAGAGCTTCTCCGGCCCCCAAAAGGTGCAAACCAATAAAGGCAGCATAGAAGGCACCGTAAACCAGGGGTCCGTCCCAACCAAAAAGTTCATTCACATACCCGCCTATAAACACGGCTATCGCTGCAGGCGCGATCGCATATTCAAGAAGTATGGCGGTGCCTGTCAGATACCCTCCCCAGGGACCCATTGCCCGACGGGCGTAGGAGTAGCCGCCACCAGCAGTAGGTAATGAAGAAGACAGCTCAGCCAATGACAACACCATAAAGGTATACATAATAGCCATGACAAGGGTGGCCAGGAGCATGCCACCAAAACCGCCCTGTTCCAGCCCGAAATTCCAACCGGCAAAATCTCCGGAAATCACATAAGAAACCCCGAGTCCAGCCAGAACCAGCCAGCCCGCTGCTCCTTTCTTAAGTTGTCTCTGCTTCAGATAATCATCAGAAACCTGCTCATATTCAACAGAACGGGTTGTTGGAAACGAACTCGTATCGAGCATGTGTAGTACCTTTTTTTAAAGCCATCCTGTTAGCTCATCTATGCTATTAACTCCCCTGATAGCATAGTGAGAAAGTTAAAATATTGTTTAGCAACTATTAAGCCAGAGTTCTTAACGTTTCCCCGGGATGATCCACTTCCTTTTAAAGTCCGTAACAGAGTTATAACTTAAAAATATAACTGAAGGTGCTATTCACACTATGAAAATCCAGCTCAGTCAGAGAGAGTATTTATTTGCCTATTTCGGAGGTGGGCTGGATTTCCAGCCTACATATCTATGAGTCGAACACTGGTCTGGTTCAGAGGCGATCTGAGAGTGAGTGACAACCCTGCTCTATACCACTGCGCAGACAAAAATGAAGTTATAGCTGTTTATTGCCTGTGCCCGGATCAGTGGCAGGAGCACAATGACAGCCCGAACAAGCTCTGGTTCTGGATGCAGAATCTCAAACAACTGGAGCAGTCTCTTAGCAGACTCAACATTCCATTGGTCGTCATCCAGTCTCTCCGGTTTGAACACTGTGCCCAACAACTGTTGCAGATGGCCCGGAAGCTAGAGTGCGATGGCATAAGCTTTAATAACGAACATGGGCTCAATGAAGAAAACAGGGACAAGGCTGTAGAGCAAACATTTATCGGGCAGCAGCTAGAGTGCCAGCGCTTTTCTGACCAGACCCTGATCCCTCCCGGTCAACTGTTGAATGGCAGCGGTGATTATTTCAAAGTCTTCACGCCCTTTAAAAAGGCTCTCTATCGAACCCTTAACCTGCATCAGATTCAGCCACTGCCTGCGCCTGAAAAGCAAAAGCCCTTGAAGTTGCCTGAAGTTGAGACCTTCGACTATCAAAATCTGTTTAAGCCCGTAGAAGGCTTGCAAAAACTCTGGCCCGCTGGTGAGGAGGAAGCAGCAAACCGGCTCAAAGCATTTATTGAGTCTCACGGTGAAGGTTATAAAAAGTTCCGGGATTTTCCGGGTATTGATGCCACCAGCACCCTCTCACCCTACCTGGTTTCAGGAACAGTCTCCCTCAAACAGTGTTTTTATGCTGCCCTTCAAGCCAACAACGGAGAAATGGACTCAGGAAGTGATGGCCTGCAATGCTGGATGAGTGAGTTAATCTGGCGGGAGTTTTACAAACATATTTTGCATGGATTCCCCAGACTCTCCAGAGGCAGAGCATTCATCACGGACACTGAACATCTGCCCTGGAATGATGATAAACAGGCATTCAATGCCTGGTGCAAAGGTGAGACCGGCTTTCCATTAGTCGATGCAGCCATGAAGCAATTGGTGAATACCGGCTGGATGCACAACCGCCTCAGAATGATCACGGCCATGTTCCTGAGCAAAAATCTGATGATTGACTGGCGCCTCGGGGAAACCTTCTTTATGCAGCATCTGATTGATGGTGATCTGTCTGCCAACAACGGTGGCTGGCAGTGGTCTGCCAGCACAGGCACCGATGCGGCCCCCTATTTCAGAATGTTTAACCCTGTCAGTCAGTCCGAGAAATTTGATTCACAAGGTCATTTTATTCGCCACTGGCTACCCCAGCTGGACAAACTCAGTAGTAAGGAGATTCACGCCCCCTGGCAAAAAAATACTCATGAGATTAACTACCCGGCACCGATTGTTGACCTCAAAGCATCCAGAGCAAAAGTACTCTCTGCTTTCAAGGCGCTGAAGCAGTCATAAACAAAATCGGAAGAGCCTGTCTCGCCCCTGAGCCTTCGGAAATGAATTTCAGTGGACGAGGCAGTTTTTTTTGTTGGATTTGTGCGAATGGTTGACCTGTCTGAGCAACCCTTCAGGTCGATTTTGCATCGTAAATCACGCTGTTTATAACGCCTCTGAATTTGCGGGTTATGACGGTCGCCTACTAGACTGGGTGATTATGGTCTTTTGAAGATAATCATGTCTGATGTTAAAACTGCTTCATCCATATTGCCTCTCTGGAAACGTTGCCTGATTGCCCTTGCAGTGATGTTGGTAGCAAGTTTTTTAATCGGTTTATTGTTTCGTAGTATATTCGGTTTTTCTCTGCCCGATTATGTGTCTGGGGCAGTCGGAGGTTTCTCAGCGATATTGATATGGGAGTTTCTCAAGTGAGTGCAACTTGGGCCTTTGTTGTTATCGGTCTTTGTTATTATCAGTGCCGAATCGTTGGACTTATACGTACGCAGTAGTATGTTAGCCTTCCGTGCTGTCGTTTTATTCGGACCTGGCAGGAAGCTTACAAAAGATAAAGATGGCCGCTCTTTCCGGAGCCCGGGTCGAACCTTGGTCCGACAGGCTCCCGGGGGTTTGCCTTAAAATAAGTGACATTGAAAGCAAAGGGATAAGAAAGGAAGAGTTAAATGGCTATCGTCTCGATTCCAGAACCTGAAAAAGACATCAAACTCGGCATCAGCGCCTGCCTGATGGGTCAGAAAGTCCGGTACGATGGTGGGCACAAGCGCTCTTCATTCTGCATGAATACCCTGAGCCAGTACTTCCACTTCGAACCAGTCTGCCCCGAAGTAGCCATCGGACTCGGCACCCCCAGAGAGCCAATTCGTCTGGTTGGGGATATCCAAAAGGTTCGGGTTGTGGGTACAGACCATCCGGATGTCGACGTTACCGATCAGCTAACGGATTATGGCTACAAGAAGGCCAAAGAATTAACCGATATCAGTGGCTACATCCTGATGCAAAAATCCCCCAGCTGCGGTATGGAAAGGGTCAAGGTCTACCATGAAAACGGCTGCCCTTCCGGCGTCAGTTCAGCCGGCGCCTACGCCAAGGCTCTGATGGCAGCACGCCCCTTACTGCCGGTAGAGGAAGAAGGCCGACTCCATGACCCCGTTTTAAGGGAAAATTTCTTCACCCGGGTCTATGCCTATCACCGCTGGAACAACGAAGTGCTGAACAACCCCAGTCATGCCGCTGTGGTTCATTTCCACTCTGCCCACAAATATATGATCATGGCTCACAACCCCAGTGACTACACCGCCTTGGGAAAACTGGTCGCCAAAGGTGGCAAACTGGAACTGGAATCTTTGCTGGCACAATACTTCGAAGAATTCATGAACACCCTGAAAAAAAGGGCTAACCGCAAGTCCCACACCAATACCATGTTGCACATTCTGGGGTATGTAAAAAAAACCGTGGATACCAAAGAGCGAAACCAGTTTCTCAAACTGGTCGAAGAGTACCGTCAGGGTATATTGCCATTAGTGGTTCCAATGACCATGCTACGCCATTTCATTGAAAATCATGGTAACGATTACATTCGGGAACAAACCTATCTAAACCCTCATCCTGATCAATTAGGACTCAGGAATCAGATCTGAATTCTGACGCTCCACACTAAGCGCCGGACACAAGTGTCTGGTGCTGAGCTACAAACTGTGAAACAGAACCTTCTTGAGCGGTCAAGAACCCTCGCCTGATAGAGGGTGTCGCAAAACTCTCTCCAGCGTGAGAACGAGTTTACTCTCGTCATTCACGGCTTCATTCTCGTCATTCCCGCGAAGGCGGGAATCCACACTGACTCACCACCAGAACCATACTGCCCGGTGCCCCCCTTGGCCTTGTCATCCCCGAAAAGGCAGAGACCCAATGTTGGCGCTGGATTCCCGCCTTCGCGGGAATGACGACTTCAGAGCGTGAGAACGAGCTGTTGAAGTTTTGCGACACCCTCAATAGCGCTGACAGTCACAAAGAAAGCGGAATCACTATTCGGATACTTCGCATCTTGCACGCCACACAGCAGTAGCCTCCTTCCAGATAAGCACTTCAAACTACTTCACTGATTATCAGAAAAGAAGGAACTTTTCCGCCCCCCCATACTCTAATATCTAGTCCACTGAAGTGACACACAAAGAAGAATTAAGAAGTAAAAGGAGTTTTGAGTGCGATTTTTTGTATTGGGATTCATTCTGTTATTAATGAATGAAATGGCTTTCTGTTCAGAATTATTACAACCCTCTTATCCTGATCTGGTATCTCACCAGCCTCATCAGATATTGCATAATTCTCAGTGGCTGGTAATGCCTGTCCTGAGCGGTATTGCAGGTGGCATAGCTGCGAGCAATTCGCCTGACCAAACCCCTTATACCGTGAGTGCAGGCGTTATTTCCGGTGTCGCACTATCTGGCCTGGATTTACTTTACAATCACGTCAATACATCTGCCTCCTATTATATGAGTGCCGGTGTCATGGGAGCCGCTACCATGAGCAATACTCCCATGCCCAGCTCTATTAATTACCTTTGTGGTTTTGTCGGTGGCGCACTGATTGCTTCAGGCCAGTTTAACTTTCTTGAAAAGTACCTCAGCGCACCCGCAAAGGGAGCCATCAACGGCGCCATCCTGGGAGGAATGCCGGGAGCGGCTGCAGGAGCGGCTCTCGGTGCAGTCGATGAAGTGATGGCAGCCTGTAATCTTACGGGCACCGAGCCCTTATCCACAACATTATCCGCTGTCACTCAGCTAAAAGTAATGACGCCCTTTTTCTCATCGGCTCTGGGCCGACTGCCACTGATTGGCAGCTCGTACAGCTCTGCGGTGTCTCAACTCAATGTTCCTTATTTAATGGAAAGTGCTGGCACTGTCTGGAGTGGAACCTGCCTGTTTACCTCACTTTCAGAAGACGAGCGCTCCCTTTCTTATCTGTGTATCACTCTGAAACCCTCCAGTCGGGAGAATGACAAATCCAATTTGGAAGTCGTTTCTGAAATGGATCAGATCCTGAATGAAATTATGGATCACCAGACCACCCAGAGACTCTCACACATGCAGGCTCTTGCTATAGCAGGCTCTCAACTGATGAGCTCCAGACTGACCAAAATGCGCTCTTCCCGGGCCCAGTCTCTTCATACAAGTCTGTCAAACTTTAATCCAAGGTTCGGTCTAAAACCTGAAGAGGCTTTATCCGGTTATGTTGAAGCCGGTCTGTCAGTGGGCTATTTCTGCCTGCCATACGTAGGACACTGGTTGATGGATTCGGTGATAGAAAGCTACTACAGAATTCTGATGACGCAAGCTGCAGAAGATGAACTGGAGAGTCTCTTTTTCGATGACCAGAATTTTATAAGACTGAATCTGGATAAAAATCTCGACACCCTGATTGCCGGAATGGATGTCAGTATCCACAACATCGTCAATGCCGGTAGCTCACTGAAGCGTTCGCTGGCCCGCGCTTATATCGGTGGTTTTTATGACCTTTCTTTTATTGTCAAAAGCGGCGCTGCCGATATGCTGGTGTTCATGGATATCTATAGCAAAATGACTGAGTCCGTAACCCTGAGCCTTAACCAGGGAGCCCTGGATCTGGAAACCAAAAGGCATTCCCTGAGCACTAAACTCGACTTGTTGAAAAAAGACTTCAACACCAATGCACGAACCATTGGCAACGGTGCCAAAAAGGATTTTATGGTCGAAAAGTATTCTGAGCTGCTGCTGGCAGTTCGTGAAACAGAAGCCAGCCAGTCTAAAGCAGGGCTGATTTCGGGCAGCTGGAGCATAGCAAAAGGCCTTGTCGACTTCGTCGCCAAAAGCCTTTTTATTGTCAAAAAGATGAGCACTGGGGAAGTTGCATACGACGATTATCAGGCCCTTCTTTTCGCTTCTGACAGTGTTTCCGACGCCTTCTCGTGGCACGCTAATAACGTCGAAAACCTGCTCAGCTTCGATAAAGCACAATATAGCATTTACTCACTGGGAGCAGAAATAAACGATCCCCCGGCGGAACTTTGGAAACAGCCTGACTATCGGGCAAAAAAAGGGGATGAGGTCGCCATTCGTCTGGACGCCTTCTCCATGGGACATCCTGAAGGAGTGCTGATGACCGATCAGGCATTGACCATTCCCAAGGGCTATTATGCGGTTTCCGGTGCTTCTGGCAGCGGCAAGAGCAGCCTGCTTTCAAAGATCAGAAGAGAAGCCGGCAACGGTATCTGGGCAACGGGTAATGTGACCTACACCACTGCCAATGGCGAGTTGCCTGAAGTCTTTCATGCCGAACAGTTAACCTACATTCCTCCGAACACAACCCTGAGAGAACTCGTCACGTTAAGATTGGAAACCGACTCAAACGACCCGCATCCTCAAAAGCCAGAACATAGAGGCGACCTGACAGATAGAGAGTTAATCAACATGTTGCAGGAGATCGATTTCTACCCTGAAGATCAATGGCACCTTCTGGAAGAACAGCTTCGCGACGAACGCAACTGGAAAGATCAGCTCAGTGGTGGCCAGATTAAAAAACTGGCGCTGCTCTCGGTGATTAACCGGCGCCCTGAAGTAGCCATACTGGACGAAATTTTCGCCGGGATGGATCAGGCATCGGTGCAACGGGCACAGGAAATGTTAAAAAGATATCTGCCTGACAGCCTGCTGCTGATCGTCGACCACAATGCAGCCCACAATAACCACCATGGATTTTTTACGGGCAGAATCCACCTTGAAGACAGCCAGGTCAATCTCTGGGAGATGGAAAGTGAACAGTAATGTTCTTTATTTATAAGCAACAATGACCATATCGTATTTTGGAATCGGAATGTCCTCACCGGTCTTTACATCCTTAAGCCACACTTTTCCACGAATCCGGTGCTCTAAAATCCATTCATTATCAAAAAACTTAGCTACATGAACTTTAAAACCAACGTCGTTCAGCATAAAGATAAGTTTGCGGGGATGAATGAATCCGTAATGTTCTTTAATTTCTGCATGCCAGTCTTCCGTATAGTCCTTTCTGAACATGTAATCATAAGCTGATGCCATATCCGTCTCGACGGATTCATAATCTTCGGTACTCTCATACGAACCAATTGGCACATGTCGGCTATGTTGCCAGAAGCC
The DNA here is from genome assembly GCF_049275935.1 of Endozoicomonas sp. ALC020. NCBI lineage: Bacteria > Pseudomonadati > Pseudomonadota > Gammaproteobacteria > Oceanospirillales > Endozoicomonadaceae > Endozoicomonas > Endozoicomonas sp. ALC020. The sequence goes on along the minus strand of NZ_CP184830.1, from coordinate 3,876,449 downwards.
GAGTGCAAATTCAGCGAAACAATGTCGGTCCTTTACATCAGATTTTGCGTGATAAAAACGAACTTGCCTCGTATCATCTTCAGGTCGGGCAAAATCTTTGATAATGATTCTCCCCCCTTTCTTAAGCGTCTGATAGGCAAGCTCTAGAGCATTTTTAACAGCGTCGAGAGAATCTTCGTTGTAGGAATAGATCTCATGAAGGACCGCAGCCATTATCACTGCGTCAGCATTCATGCCATAAGGTTTATTGCCACTGCCCTGCTCAAAATGAAGATTTTCTATTGCGCTGTATCGACTTTGGGCATGGGCTATCATCGGAGGCTGAATATCGATCCCCTGAACCATTAATCCGGGATTTTCCCTGGCAATGGCTGCGGCCACAGCACCAGTGCCAGATCCTACATCAATAATAAATGCCCCGTCGTATAATGGCAGATGGGGTAACAGCCGGGACAGTTTGTGTTGTAAAGCAGCATCCATCTGATTGGTGTAAAGGTCGAAATTACGATGCTCGGCAGCCGCCCCCATTAAACTGGACTCATATTGTCCGGTTAAAAAATTAACTGCCGAAACATTAACTAAAGGTGCTAATGCCAGCCATAGAGTCAGGGCAAAGCAGAAAGTCCTCAAAAACATCGCAAGCTCTCACTGATCTGAAGAATATTCAAGTGTCTGAATTCAAATCCTTATGTTTAGTCGCTTTTTGGAAAAAAGACAGTTATTTTATTTTCCCATTGATGGCGATAAATCCGGTTTATCAGCCTCTGCAGCAGCCGGGGTAGACAAATCAACCAGCTGACCATGGTGATACCCGACTTCACATTTCTCGACAGTGGCAACATTTCTCATGATTGAAGAAGACTGCTATTGTCTCAAAGCCGTTTTATTCGCTATTATTTCCCGCTATGAAATCACTCTCATCAGCCACTTCATCTGCCTCTCAGGCGGCAAGTCCTGAAAGGCTTCAGTCAGCATCTGATATTGCCCTCTGTTGCGGCAACTTTCCGGGCTGCCTGACATTCACATTGCGACGATGCCAAGGCTGAAAGGTTGCTTTTCAGTCACCATCACTTTCGACATCCTGCTTTTTTGCAGAACAAGGCTGCCGCTGACCGGAAAGGTCAACAGGCGCTCTATTAGAGACGCCCAAGCGATAGAAAAATATTTTGAAAAACCATCAACAATGAGACGCAGACAGTGCAAAATATTTTTCCCGATGAGCAGCCAAGAGAGAAAAAAATCATCGCACACAAGTTTCAGACCAAGGAATTTTTTCCATGAATATTCTTAAACTGCTTGAAGACAGAGTCATCAAAGCACTGATCGCCGCCGGAGCCCCGGAAGACACCCCTCCGATGGTTCGTCAGAGCGCACGGGCCAACTTTGGTGACTATCAGTGCAATGCGGTGATGGCAGCAGCCAAGAAAATGGGACTCAAACCTCGAGATCTGGCCCAAAAAGTAGAAGAAAACCTGGATCTGGAAGGCATTGCTGAAAAAACGGAAATTGCCGGACCCGGCTTCATTAATATCTATCTCAAGCCAGAATGGCTCGCTGCCAGACTGAAGGAAGCAGTAAAAGACGATCGTTCCGGTGTAGCCTCTGTCGACAGCCCGAAAACTGTGATTGTCGATTACTCCGCGCCTAATGTTGCCAAAGAAATGCACATTGGCCACATTCGCTCCACCATCATTGGTGATGCCAGCGCTCGCACTCTGGAATTTCTGGGCCACAAGGTCATTCGCCAGAACCACTTGGGAGACTGGGGGACTCAGTTCGGTATGCTGATTGCTCACCTCGAAGAACTGGAGCAAGACAGTCAGGAAGCTCAGGCTATGGAGCTTTCAAATCTGGAAGCCTTCTACAAGGCGGCTAAAAAACGTTTTGACGATGACGAAGTGTTCGCCACAAAAGCCCGTGAATATGTTGTCGAATTACAATCTGGCGATGAGCACTGCCTGAAACTCTGGAAAAAACTGGTTGATATCACTCTGTCTCACAACCAGGAAGTCTACGAGCGATTGAATGTTTCCCTGACGCCATCCGATGTTATGGGTGAGAGCGCCTACAATGACAGCCTGCCTGCCATTATCAATGCACTGGACAGCAGAGGCCTGTTGAGTGAAGACCAGGGGGCAAAAGTGGTCTTTCTGGATGAATTCAAGAACAAAGACGGCGACCCGATGGGTGTCATCGTTGAAAAGTCTGGCGGCGGCTTTCTCTATTCTACAACCGATCTGGCGGCCCTGCGGCACCGGACTCACGCCTTGAACGCCGACCGTGTTCTTTACTATGTTGATGCTCGTCAGGGACAACACTTTGACCAGATCTTCACCATTGCCCGCAAGGCCGGCTTTGTCAATGAAGATACCCGCACAGAACATCATGCATTCGGTATGATGCTGGGCAAGGATGGCAAACCGTTCAAAACCCGTGCCGGTACTACCATCAAACTGGTAGATCTGCTGGACGAAGCTGAAGAGCGTGCAGCCAGACTGATTGCCAGCAAAGCCTCTGATCTCAACGAAGAACAAAAGTTCAAGGTTATCAAAGCCGTTGCCATGGGCTCGGTAAAATACGCTGACCTGTCCAAAAACCGCACCAGCGACTACGTTTTCGACTGGGACACCATGCTGGCCTTCGAAGGCAACACTGCGCCTTACCTGCTCTACGCCTATACCCGTATTAAAAGCATCTTCCGCAGGGCCGGAGTTTCTGAAACCGACCTCACCGGTAACATCCTGATTGAAGAGCCTTCCGAGAGAGACCTGGCTCTGAAGCTTAACCAATTCAGCGAAACCATTGAGCAGGCTGCCCGTGAAGGAACGCCTCACGTACTTTGCGGCTACCTCTACGACTTGTCTGGTGCATTCATGAGCTTCTATGAAAACTGCCCGGTTAACAAAGAAGGCGTCAGCGAACCCGTTAAAAGCAGCCGCCTGCAATTCTGTGCCCTGACTGCCCATATCCTCAAGAAAGGCCTTGACCTGCTGGGCATTGAAACTGTTGAACAGATGTAATCCTGTTTAACCCGGAAAATGCCGACTTTAATGTCGGCGTTTTCTATTTCAGGCGATCAGCCCGGGTAAAAACTCATCAGCCGAAGCCTGGGCCCAGTGGTTGCTGTAGCCAACCATATCATCGCGATTCAACAGGCATCCTGTTTCCAGAACCGGGTATATGGTTGCGTAAGAAGCTTCTGTCTGATCGGCGAGACGTCGGAAGATATGCCTCGCATTCAGCTGTTCCGGGCTGTCCAGCCCCATTGCTCCAACAATATCGAGAAAACTGGCCACCGTCACATGGTGATAATTTGCCACCCTGATCTGTTTTTCAGCAATGTTGACGGCTCTGCCTCTGACCGGGTCCTGAGTGGTCACTCCGGTCGGGCAGTGATTGGTGTTGCACTTCAATGCCTGAATACATCCCACAGCAAACATCATGGCTCTGGCCGAGTTACACAGGTCAGCACCCAAAGCAATCTTTGTCACCATATCAAAACCGGATGCCACCTTGCCGCTGGCAATGATCTTTACCTTCTCTCTCAGACCTGCACCTGTCAGGCAGTTGTGTGCAAAGACCAGTGCTTCGTTCAACGGCATTCCCAGCCGATCCGTATACTCCACCGGGGCTGCACCTGTGCCTCCCTCTGCGCCATCAAGCGTAATAAAGTCCGGAGCCAAACCGGTTTCCAGCATGGCTTTACAGATCCCCATAAACTCCACTTTGTTGCCCAGACAGAGCTTAAAGCCCACCGGCTTAGCGGCAATCCTCCTGAGATGATCAATAAATAAAATCAGCTCTTTAGGCGTTGAAAATGCCGAATGCGCGGGAGGAGAAATGACGGTCTCTCCCTCAGGAACACCTCTGGCTTCAGCAATTTCTTTTGAGACTTTAACGGCGGGTAGCACGCCACCATGGGACGGTTTGGCTCCCTGGGATAATTTGACCTCAACCATCTTCACGGCTTCATGCTTTACTTTTTCAGCAAAACCTTTTTCGTCGAAGCCACCTTCTTGTGTACGACAACCAAAGTAACCTGTGCCGATCTGCCAGACCAGATCCCCTCCTTCTGCCAGATGGTGTCGGCTTAACCCGCCTTCTCCCGTATTGTGAGCAAAGTCACCCCTGCGTGCGCCCGCATTCATTGCTCTAATGGCATTGGCACTCAGGGCGCCAAAGCTCATGCCGGAAATATTCAGCCTTGACGCCAGATAAGGTTGTGAGCAGGAATGTTCACCGATCAGTATTCTTCCATGGCTGGCATCCACCTCTTTGGGGGTCAGGGAATGATTGGCCCGATGGTAGCCGCAATCGGTCAGTTCAAACTGGGTGCCAAAAGGTTGGGTATCAGACACGCCCTTGGCTCTTGAATACACCATATTTCGGATTTCACGATTAAAAGGTTTGCCACTCTGATTTGACTCGATAAAGTATTGATGAATCTCGGGACTGATAAACTCCAGCGCATAGCGCATATGGCCAATGACAGGATAATTTTTCAAAACGTTATGATTGGTGCAGGTCAGATCAAAAATCCCGACCAGAGTGTAAGGCACCAGAAAAACAAACAGCCAAAGTATCCCGGGCCAGAAAAACGACAGAAGCAAGGTGATCAGCATTCCGCCAACGGCAACCCAGAAAAACAGTTTACGAGCCATTTCTCCACCTTTTTCAGCGAGAAAATCCAGATAGCTGGATCTGATGCTCTTGAGTCTTGATGATAAAACGGTCTTTGGCAATGCTCCTTCTTTTGTCCCCCTCCGCAAAGGCATCTAAACCTTGGGAGTTCATTTTGATTCCCTTCTGTTTTTTGCCTACAGTGGTAAGGCAAATGGAGGTATTTTATGGAAAATCTTTACGAAACCGATTACACCCAATGGCTTGGCCAGCAACGGGAACTTCTGGCCCAGGGGCAATTTGATCAGCTTGACGTCCCTAATCTTTTGGAGGCGATAGATATACAGATGGGCAATATTGCCGACGAGTTAGGTTCCCACTTGATCATATTGCTAGTGCATCTTCTCAAATACGACTATCAGAAACAGGTACTGAAAGACCCTTGGGTTAAAGATAAAGTGATCCATACCTGGATGCCAAGTATCAATAATTCAAGAACACAAATTGGACGCCACATACAGAAAAATCCCTGCCTGCAACCCAAAGTTAATGACCTGCTGGCCGAGGTTTATCCGCATGCCAAAAAAGATGCCATCAAACAAATGAACCATTACATTCGCACTGAGGCCAGTCGCCTGAACAAAGACAGCTTCCCCGAACAATGCCCATGGACTTTCGAGCAAATCACCGATGACGACTGGCTGCCGGGAGATTAACCCTTCTGGCGTTTTTCCATCGAATAATACTTCAGACTTCGAGATTGAAAGTAACCGGCCCATCATTCAACAAAGAGACTTTCATGTCGGCACCAAAACGACCCGTTGCGACATCGTGATGAAGAGTTTGGGCACGCTCGACAAAATAATCATACAGCTGTTCACCATGTTCAGGAGAAGCCCCGGAACTGAAGCTGGGACGGAGTCCTTTGCGTGTGTCGGCGACAAGCGTGAACTGTGAGACCACCAGCAACCCACCTCCAGTGTCTTTCAAACCCAGATTCATTTTTCCATCCTGATCACTGAAAACCCTGTATTTGAGCACTTTATCCAGTAACTTATCCGCTTTTGCCTGATCATCGTCCTTTTCTATGCCCAGCAATAGCAAAAGACCTTCTGCAATCTGGCCTACGGTTTCACCGTTCACTTTTACATTGGCAAACTGAACTCGCTGGATTAATCCACGCATGGGTTATCCTACTCCGGAAGTCTGTATAAAAGGTCGCCCAGGCTAGGAGCCTGACCGAGAATAGCGCCCGTAGCGAGGACGGCAGAAAATTGAGGATGAAAATTCGGTTTTGTGAGGAGAATAGCGAGCTATTTGACGAACAAAAGCGGATTTTCAGACCAATTTGCTGCCGCCGCAGTAGGGCAGTCTATTCTCGGTCAGGCTCCTAGTGCCAGGGCTGGGAAGAAAATCACTGGAACCCATGTGAAATTAACCGAATTTTTCCGCCAACTTATCGGTGGCAATCACCAGTGCATCGACAATACCTGGCTCGGAGGACGAATGACCTGCCTCCCTGATCACCTGAAGCTCTGCTTCTGTCCAGTGATCAGCTAACACCTGAGCGTTATCCAAAGGGCAGATCATATCGTATCGACCATGGACAATAATGCCCGGAATCTGGTCAATGTATTTCATGTCACGAATAATCTGATGAGGTTCAATAAAGCTGTCATTCATGAAGTAATGAGCTTCAAGCCGGGATATGGCTTTTGCGTTATGTGGTTCGCTGCAAAATTCTTCAGCATCAGGACAGGGCTTCAATGTGCTGATCCTCCCTTCCCATAATGCCCAGTGCTTGGCGGCATTCATCTGTGCCAGCTCATCATCACCGGTCAGGCGATTGTAATAAGCTTCCAGCATATTACCTCGCTCACTTTCCGGAATAATTTCTTCAAAGTGCTTCCAGTGATCCGGAAACACTCTGCCGGCTCCCTGCTTGGTGTAGAGCCAGTCAAAGTCCTTCTGTCGGGACAGAAAAATCCCCCTGAGCACCATGGCCATAACCCTTTTAGGGTGAGCCTGAGCGTAGAGCAGAGAGAGGGTTGAGCCCCAGGAGCCGCCAAAAAGAAGCCATTTTTCAATACCCAAATGTTTTCGAATCTGCTCCATATCAGCAATCAGATTCTGGGTGGTATTCCCTTCCAGCTCAGCATGGGGCAGCGACCGACCACAGCCTCGCTGATCAAAAAGGATGATTCTATATTTCTCGGGATCAAAGAATCGCCGCGATTTTTCTGAAGTACCCACCCCGGGCCCGCCGTGGACAAACAACACGGGAATACCATCTGGACTCCCGCACTCTTCCACATAAAGTTGATGAACGGTATCTACAGCCAGTTTGAAAACAGAGTATGGCTTTATAGCCGGGTAAAGCGTGCGCATGTTCCTTCCTTCAGAAGTCACTGAATCAAGCGAAGTCAGTCAGCTGAGCAAACAGAGCATCTGATCCACCTCTTGTCTCTGGGACACTGCCGAAAACTTAAATCAGACAGGCTCCCAGCACTCTACAATACTCTTAAAAACCAAGGTTTTCCAAGCATTGTCACGGCTTCTGAGGAACTTTTACGCCTCTTGGCTATCTAAGTTTCATAGCTGATATGAAAGGCAGGGAGTGCCTATGTATAACGTTGAAACAGCGAGCAGTAGTCGATGAACAAGCCATTTTTTCACAGGTCCATTAATCCATTGATCATAGCTTTGGCGTTCTCCACCGCCATGGGTTTTTGCCATGCTGCAGTGGTGGACCCCTTCCCGGTGGATAATTCTGAGGAGCTGAACAGACACCTCTCAAGCCACAATTATCAAATGCCTGAAAAGTGTAACAAAAATGCAGATCAGGGAAGTTGCTGGGCCCGCTCCATCATGAGCCTTCTCAGTGAACAGGAACTTAGCCAACTCTACAGGCAGTCGGCAGAGTACCTTAACTACCCGGACGATCAGTCAATTAATGCGGCTGCCCTGCATCTCTATCTTGAAAGTCACAGCACGGTCATACCTGAAGGTGCGACACCGGGTGTGCCTATCAACCATCTGAACACTCAACTGGCCATTCTTCTTAAGAAAAGAATACTGACAATAACGCCGTTAGCGGATGGATCGATTGCTATTCAATTCTTCTCAGGCTTTGAAGATGGCAGCTATGAAATCGAGGAAAACATCATTTCATTGTCAGAAGAGCCTGAAACTCTTTTCTCAGCCTTAATCACAGCAGATATAAGCCTTTTCCTGAACCCCGGCGTTAATGACACTCCTGGTCATGTGCAGCCCATTGTCTTCAATCTGCAACCCCATCAGACACCCGGGGCAGCTCTTGCTGAAGACTCGCTGAATGCAATGATCAATCGACCTGCCAGAACACTTGAGATCTTCGCTGGTAGCAGCGGTGATATACCACCTTACTTTTTCTCTGCGCTCCAATTTGGCGTCAGAAATGTCCGCCACCAACCCAGTCTGGAGGAGATGGAGCGCGAAATAAAAGAGGCCAGAAAAAGAAAATTCGCCAGAGAAAAAATGAAACAAGATGTCGAGCATTACAGAAACGAAGCCGCAAGCGAATATCGAAAAGGAGCCATGACTCGTTTTTGTGCAAGCTGTGCAAAAGGTGCCTTCAAACTGGGTATTCTTGGTGCTGCCTCTGCAGTCATTTACCAGAAATGGGAAACCATTAACGCTTATTCACAAGACTTCTGGAAAGAAGTTATTGCTCCTAACCTGCCAATGATGGCCCGTCTCGATGGCACAGGGGTGATAGGAAACTCTAAAGATCTGCCTGAGGAACTGGTTGGCTACGTTGATACAATTCCGGAGAAAAGTCGTGAAGCCTGGAAATATCTCACTTTCAAAGTGGACAGCTACCTGAGATCACGTTGGTCTGACTCTCGCTGGACTCATTCTCATTGGTACAACGAGGTCCTGGACCAACCCACCCAGGGCTTTGCAAATCAGGTGCTAACCGCTGTCAATGCTATACGCTCTAAACCGCAGGTCTGTGGCAATACCGTCATGCGTGCAGTCGGACGTTTGCGCTGGAACTACTCTCTTGAAGCAGCGGCCTTCAAACACGCAACGGATATGGCCAATAAAAATTTTATGAGCCATGTAGGTTCAGGTGGCAGTGAAATCAATCAACGAATTGAAGCACAGGGTTATCGCTGGTCAGCTCTTGCCGAAAACGTTGCCGTAGGCCAACACAACCTGGACGCTGTGTTAAAAACCTGGATGAACAGTCCGGGGCATTGTAAAAATATCATGTCGCCTGATGTCACCGAGATGGGAGTCAGCTTTGTAGAGAATCCCTCCGGCCGATCCAGAAAATACTGGGCCCAGGTTTTTGCTTCACCAAAATACTGACCGGGGCGCTGCCCCCGGTCAGAACAGCCACTCAATTATTTACTGCGGCTGGCGCGCTTGCGCTCATGCTCCTTCAGGAATTTCTTGCGCAGACGGATATTGTCAGGTGTAACTTCCACCAGCTCGTCATCGTCGATAAATTCCAGGGCCTGTTCCAGGCTATGTCGGATAGGCGGTGTCAGTTGAATGTTTTCGTCAGAGCCGGAAGCACGAACGTTCGTCAGCTGTTTACCCTTGGTCGGGTTAACCACCAGGTCATTGTCACGATTATGCAGACCAATGATCTGACCTTCATAAACGTCAACGTTCGGGTTCAGGAACAAACGACCACGATCCTGTAAGTTCCAGAGCGCATAGCCCAGCACCTTACCATTCACCATAGAAACCAGAACACCGTTCTTGCGGTGAGTCACTTCGCCATCTTTCACGTCACCGTAGTGATCAAAGACATTGGTCAGAATACCGCTACCAGAAGTCATGGTCAGAAACTGGGAACGAAAACCGATCAGACCACGGGCAGGCATGATGAACTCCAGGCGAATACGGCCCTTGCCGTCTGGTACCATGTTGGTCAGTTCTGCCTTACGGTGTCCCATCTCTTCCATCAGAGAGCCCTGATGTTCTTCCTCAACATCCACAACAACCTGTTCGTAAGGCTCCTGCAAAACGCCGTCAATCTCCTTGATGACAACCTCTGGACGGGAAACCCCCAGCTCAAAACCTTCACGGCGCATGGTTTCGATCAGAACCGACAGATGCAGTTCACCACGACCAGACACCTTGAACTTGTCAGCATCATCACCCTGCTCAACACGCAGCGCTACGTTATGCAGCAGTTCGCGATCCAGACGCTCTTTGATATTACGGGAGGTCACATACTTGCCATCCTGACCTGCAAAAGGAGAATCATTGACCTGGAAGGTCATGCTCACGGTTGGCTCATCCACCGTCAGTGCTGGCAGCGCTTCAACGTGATTTGGATCACACAGGGTGTCTGATATGTTCAGCTTGTCGATACCCGTTACACAAACGATATCGCCAGCACGAGCCTCTTCCACGTCTACACGTTCCAGACCCAGGTGCCCCATAACCTTGAGGATCTTGGCATTGCGCTCATTGCCATCGGCACCAATCAAGCGAATCGGAGTTGAGGGCTTGAGAACACCACGGGTGATACGACCAATACCGATAACTCCCAGAAAGCTGCTGTAGTCCAGGGCAGATATCTGCATCTGGAAAGGCGCATCGACATCCACCTTGGGAGAAGGGACATTATTGACGATCATTTCAAACAGTGGCGTCATATCTTGTGCCATGTTTTCAGGATCATCACCGGCAATACCATTCAGTGCAGAAGCGTAAATAACCGGAAAATCCAGCTGCTCTTCGGTAGCACCGAGACGATCAAACAGATCAAAGACTTCATCCATGACCCAGTCCGGACGAGCACCAGGACGGTCAATCTTGTTGATAACAACGATAGGGCGCAGACCCTGCTCAAAAGCTTTCTGGGTGACAAAGCGGGTCTGAGGCATAGGACCGTCAACCGCATCCACCAGCAGCAGAACCGAATCCACCATGGACATAACACGTTCCACCTCACCACCGAAGTCGGCGTGTCCGGGTGTGTCCACAATATTAATGTGGTAGTCCTGCCAGTTGATGGCGGTGTTCTTGGCCAGGATGGTAATGCCCCGCTCCTTCTCCTGGTCATTGGAATCCATGATCCGTTCGGCACCCTGATCTTTTCGACCCAGAGTTCCGGACTGCTGAAGCAGCTTGTCAACCAGGGTGGTTTTACCATGGTCAACGTGTGCGATGATGGCAATATTGCGTAACTTTTCTATCACTGTCTTTCTCTCTTAAAATCTTTCAGGTGTGCTGCATTACAGCTTCGACCTTGTCCACATCCAAATCCGCCAGCCTGGCGTAGGTGGAACAAAATGTCTGGTCCTTAATCAGATACTGAACATCCTGCTCATAACGAGCCAGATGATGTAAATTCCTCAGCCTTAACGCTTCTTTCAGAGGACTCCGGCTAAAGCGCATATCGGCAATGTCTATCAGCCCAAGAGCACCGTCGGGCAACTTGAGAATATTACCCATGTGCAGGGAGCGAAAATAGACGCCCTGTTTATGCAGCTGCGCAATATATCGGGCTAACTGCTCGGCCAGAACTCGGGTTCCATCTTCATCCAGAGCAGGGAAAACCTGCCTGAGGGTCCGACCCGGCAATGGCCGATAATGGACAGCTGTTTTTTTATATCTTCCAAGACGGTAGCAGCTAATAATATCAACCGTTTGAATGCCACGGGTCACGAGTTCCGAGGCATTTCTGGCGAACCGGACAGAATATGGCTTAAACCACGCCGAGCTGATAGTGCTTTTAACCCGAAACAGTTTGAGAAAAGTCTTATCTTTCAGTTTCAGAACCTTGTCGCCAAAATGGTCCTGCTCTATCACCTCAGCCCCTTCGATCAGGGCCTGATAAGCCGTGGAAGATAATCGCTGCATACCACTCATGTCTGTTGAGTACTCATTATTTCCACAATAAAAAAAGCCGCCAATCATACCCTAGCACGAAACATTCATAAAGCCGCTTTGATCCGGGTAAAGGAGGGCAACGCAAGGTAGAGCTTTACCAAGAACGTCATTTTACGGTAAAAATCATGGTTTTAGAGGCTCTATCCATTGAGCCCACAGCCAGATTCATCCAGAATAGGCCCCTCATTTTTAACTGATTACAGTGGCCATGTCGGAACACGCCAAGTCGGGAAGCCTGCAGATTTACCTGCGCCTTCTCAGCTATGTAAAGCCCTACTCGGGCTTTTTTGCCCTCAGTATACTGGGCTATGTCATGTTTGCGCTCAGCCAGCCAGCTTTTGCCCGTTTGCTGGAATATTTTGTTGAAGCGCTCGAAGGCAGCTTTGCCACTATTGACAGAGACCTTGGGAGTTTTCTTCCTGCTTCTATCATGACTTCGGTGGCCCTGATTCCTATCGTCATGTTGTCTATTGCCATATTCAGGGGGATTGGTTCCTTTCTGGGTAACTACTTCCTGGCCAAGGTGTCCTTATCGGTTGTGCACGACCTGCGCTGCCTGATGTTTAACCGAATGATTCAGTTGCCCAATAACTACTTTGACAACAACAACTCCGGGCACCTGATTGCCAGAATCACCTACAACGTGGGTATGGTGACCTCGGCAGCAACCGATGCCGTCAAGGTTATTGTGCGGGAAGGCCTGACCGTTGTTTTCCTGTTCGGGTATCTGATCCTGACCAACTGGAAGCTTACCCTGGTATTCATCGGCGTTGCTCCCATCATTGCCCTGGTGGTCAGTGCCGCCAGCAAACGTTTCCGTAAGCTGAGTTCGAAGATTCAGACATCCATGGGGGATCTGACCCACGTCAGTTCGGAATCGATCAATGGTTATCGGGTAGTCAGAGGCTTTGGTGGTGAGAGTTATGAAACCAGCCGCTTTTTTGATGCCAGTGATCGCAATACCCGTCAGGGGCTGAAAATGGTCAAGGCTTCCGCTGTCCATACGCCCACCCTGCAATTCCTGGTTAATACAGCCCTCGCTATTCTGTTCTTCCTGGTGCTGTGGCTAAAAGGAGATGCAACCACCGCTTCTCTGGTGAGTTTTGTCACGGCTGCGGCACTGCTGCCAAAGCCTATTCGTCAGCTGAGCGAAGTAAACGCCAACATACAAAAAGGTATTGCCGCAGCAGAGAGCATTTTTGAAATGGCTGACCAGCCTTCCGAACCTGATAACGGCACCTTTGAAAAGGAAACAGTTGCAGGCAAGCTGGAGTTTCGAAACTTGTTTTTCACATATCAGAATACTGACAAACCCGCCCTGAACAATATTAACTTCACTGTTAATCCGGGTGAGACTATTGCTCTGGTGGGCCGCTCGGGATCGGGAAAAACAACACTGGCCAACCTGGTTCCCCGTTTCTACACCTACGGACAGGGTCAAATTCTTCTGGATGATACGCCCATTGATAATTACAGCCTGAAGAACCTTCGCAGTCATATCGCTCTGGTAGATCAGAATGTCACTCTGTTTAATGATACAGTGGCTCGCAACATTGCCTATGGAGACCTGCGCGACAAAGATGATTCTGACATTCACCTGGCTGCTGAAGCCGCCCATGCCAATGAATTCATCAAGAATATGGCTCAGGGCATGAACACGCTGGTTGGTGAAGATGGCGTGCTGCTCTCGGGTGGCCAGCGGCAGCGTTTGGCCATAGCCAGGGCTATTCTGAAGGACGCTCCCATTCTGATTCTTGATGAAGCCACTTCGGCCCTGGATACCGAATCCGAGCGTCATATCCAGGCGGCCCTGGATGAAGTCATGAAGAATCGAACAACGCTGGTCATTGCTCACCGACTTTCCACCATCGAGAATGCTGACCGTATCATTGTGGTGGATAAAGGCGAAATTGTAGAGAGCGGCACTCATTCCGAACTACTGGCCAGAGAAGGTCATTATGCCAAACTGCATCAGATGCAGTTCCAGGAAGAGCAGGAAGAAGTCGTAGAGGTGATACCTTTGGCTTCTTCGCAGCCATTACAACATTGAACGCTTTAAAAAAGCTGAGGTTTTACCATGATTACCCATCAAGACGATTTCGTGGTAAACCTACCGGAAACTGGGCCAACTTACTTGGCAGGCCTCCCAAGATACCGAAGCGGAAGACACTGAATGAAACTGACTCTGCCACGATTTAATGAAGCCAGGGTTCTGGTGATCGGCGATGTCATGCTGGATCGATACTGGCACGGCGGCACCTCCAGAATCTCCCCTGAAGCACCAGTACCTGTTGTTCGCGTCACCAATATAGAAGATCGCCCCGGCGGCGCTGGCAACGTAGCCCTTAACATTGCCTCTCTGGGCGCCCCGACCTGGCTGATAGCTGCTACCGGAGATGATGAAGCAGCCGACTCCCTGCAGACCCGTCTTGAAGCGGCCGGAGTCTATTGCGATTTTGCCCGGCTGAAAGATATGCCTACCATCACCAAACTCAGGGTCATCAGCCAGCATCAGCAACTCATTCGCCTGGATCAGGAAGAACCTTTCTCCGTTCTCAGCAGCGATATTCTCGAAGAAAAAGCAGCCAATTTGCTGAATAACATAGGGGCTGTCATTCTTTCTGATTACAACAAGGGTACCCTGCAGAACCACCAGCAGCTGATCAAACTGGCACGTACAAAAGGCGTTCCGGTCCTTGTTGACCCAAAAGGTACAAACTTTGAGCGTTACCGTGGTGCTACGATCATTACTCCGAACCTGCAAGAATTTGAAGCCGTTGTCGGCCGCTGCGCAGATGAGCAGGAGCTGATCACCAAAGGTCACCAGTTACTGGACGAGCTGGAGCTTGACGCCATGCTGATCACTCGCAGTGAGCACGGCATGACCCTGATTCGCAGAGACGAAAAGGAACTGCACCTGCCAGCCAGAGCCCGTGAAGTCTTTGATGTGACCGGCGCCGGAGACACCGTAATTTCCACTCTGGCCACTGCACTTGCAGCGGGGGCTGAACTGCCCAAAGCAGCCGCTCTGGCCAATATTGCAGCCGGTATTGTGGTTGCCAAGCTGGGGACTGCAACGGTCAGCATGCCAGAGCTGCGCCGTGAGGTGAACAGAGAACTGGGCGCAGAGCGTGGCGTTGTGACCCCGGATCAGCTCAAGATTGCACTGGAAGACTCCCGGGCCCATGGCGAAAAGATCGTCTTCACCAACGGCTGCTTCGACATTGTTCATGCCGGCCACGTGGGTTATCTGGAGCAAGCCCGAAAGCAGGGTGACAGGCTGGTACTGGCTATCAACAGCGATGCTTCTGTAAAAAGATTGAAAGGTGAAGGCCGCCCCATTAACTCGGAAGATCGCAGAATGGCGGTACTGGCAGGCCTTGAAGCTGTGGACTGGGTCGTATGCTTCGAAGAAGATACACCTGAAAACCTGCTCAGAATGGTTAAACCTGACGTTCTGGTAAAAGGCGGTGACTACACCATTGATGAAGTGGTCGGTGCTCCTATCGTCTACGAATACGGCGGCGAGGTGAAGGTTCTGGCGTTCCTGGATAACTGTTCGACAACAGCCATTGTTGAAAAGATCAGGAAGGACAAATCTAAAGAGTCTGCTTGATACTTTTATCACTTGATACTTTTATCATAAAACAACAGTATTGCCGCCAACTTTTCGACAGTTAGCGGCTATCTTCTTCAAAACCCAAGGCTAGCCACTCTCCAGAACTTCGCCCTCTATAATAAGTTGAAAGCACTCAAAGATTCAGGGATAGAGTAATGGGTATTATCAACGGCGGCGAAAAGATTTCTATCAGCCCGACATGGTCTGAACATGCTCAACAGAAAGTTGATAAACCCAGGGGACGCCATAAAGGCTCTTCAGTATATTCCATCGAAAATACCGTCCCTCAAAACGGGAAAGGCAAGAAACTACCGATAAAAAGCCTCTTCTCCCGCTGTGTCAGCAATTCTGATAAAGCCGCAGCGAAAGAAAAGAAAGCCACTGAGAAGAAAGCCGTCAAAGCGTTTATGGTGGCAATGGATGATGTCAAAAAAGCAGTAAACAACAAAAATGGCAGTTCTGAGTCTGTTCAGAAAGTGATTGACAAGCACGCCAAAAACAAGGGTGAATTGGAAGACCTGTTGGCTAACCTGACCAGAAAATCCGGACAAGCAGCCTTGCAACCTCATGTTCAAAAAGCATTCAAGGAGGCCGGTCTTTCTATGATGCTGTCGAAAGCAAGAGATAACGCTCAGCCACTAAAAAATACCACAGATCATGGTCAGTCTTTCAGAGATGCACTGGATAAGTGCATGGCACCGTTAAGGGCTGAGCGGCAAGAACTGAATTACTCCACTTATCCTGACTCTATTCGAGATCAGCTTAAATCTTATCCCGCACTGACTGAATGCCTGGTGGAAGAACTACCCAACTCAAAAGGATATTCTTCTCCCAACAATCGATATTCTGCTATTCAGGCCCAGACTATTCTGACCTGCCAATGCTTTGAACAGGCTCACCAAATTAAGCAAAATCTGAACAGAACTATGAAGAGTCAACAATTACCCCCTGAAACAAAAAGCAAGATCGCGAGTGCTTTAAATGAGGTTCAGGGAATTTTAGAAGCTACGCAAAAAGACCTCAAAAGCCTGCACCGTAACTACGCCATGAAAGGAGAGGGTCATTTCCTGAACACTGAATACCGAGAGAGTATCAAGGAAAGAATTCATTCAGACCCTGTTAGCAAAGATTCATTCAGTAGCAAGCAAACTTCCAGCAAGCGCCAACCGGTCAGTCAATCTATACCGGCTCAGGAAAACAGGGTTCAACCTGAAGCCAAAGCAGCTCATAAGCCACCTGGAAGAGTAGCACCCGCCATTCCTTTCGATGCTTCTCTTGCAGCCCTGAAAAAAGAGAGGCCAGAGCTGTCACGTGAAGCAGGCCTACTAGGTGATTATCTGAAGGAACTGCAGACTTTCTGTAATTCACGAGAGTTAGTTAACCTTCTGGGTAAAGATTTTTCAGCTTACAGAGACGCAGGCTGGAGCTTTGACCAGTACGCATCCCTGTGTCAGCATGCAGCTGGATTCATTGCAGAAAACCGGTCACTGACACCTGCTGAAGCGATGAATGCGGCCTATGAAAACATCACAACCCCGCGCCAATAAAAACCTTTTTTCTCTAACCTGGCCGCCAGAGAATCAGCTCTCAAGAAGTCTGATGACTCTGGCGCACGACTCTGCATTACTCTTGAGGTGTAACGGATTAATAGTGCCAATCACTGCCGCCGAGGTCGCAGGATGTGAGAAAACCAACTCCATGCTTTTCTCCACCGGATCTTCACCTTCCAGACAAACATGCCCACTGGCCAGAGCTTTCTTGATCAGAATGCCCTTATCGTTCCGGAGAGCGTAATCAAGTACCGGTTTCTCAGCCTGCTCCTTCAAGTTATAAGTCACCATGGCGATATCCGACTTTTCCAGCGCCATAATGCCGCCTTCAACAGTTTTGGTAGACATGCCTGACGCCAGAATCTTGCCCTCTTTTTTTAACGCTTCCAGTACTTCCAGACAGCCATATTGCTGAATAATATTGACGTCATCACCATTGGAATGGACCAGCACCATTTCAATCCAATCAGTATTCAGCCGTTTCAGACTTCTCTCGATGCTGAAGCGAATATGTTCCGGTGTGAAATCAAAACGAGACTCACCGTTCTCAAACTCTTCTCCGACTTTACTGCAGATAACCCAGTTGTCTCTCTGACCTTTTAACAAAGACCCCAATCTTTCTTCACTGGTGCCGTAGGCTGGTGCTGTGTCCAGCAGATTAATACCCAGGGTTTGTGCCAGTTTCAGAAGCTCTCTGGCCTCGCTATCATCCGGAATCCTGAATCCGGATGGGTATTTTACGCCCTGATCCCTGCCCAGCTTTACGGTTCCGAAACCGATGGGAGAAACCCGAATATCGGTGCCTGCAATGGTTCTTGTCTCAAGCCTGTAATCAGTCATGATCGATGAATGCCCCACTCCAGAAGGGTTGGCAAATTTCAGGATGCTGAACACCCTCTGGCAAAGCAAAGCCTTCATTGCCAGAGGGTGAGACTTGCTGCTTGTTCAACACTTTAATGACCTCATCAGAAAGGTTGGGTGCCAGCGCCAGCTTGGTCGGCCAGGAAACAATGCCGTTTTCTATCTCATGAATGAATGCGGCATCCGGTCTCAGCAGTCTGCTCTGTCTGGGTTCGGCCCGGTTTACAAACATCGTCGCCCATTGGGCATCGTCCAGATTAACCCATGGCAATAATGCAGTCAGCTCACGCCGGGCCACCCGGATCTGTTGTTCCGGTGTGCGTTCCATCCCGTCTTCCGCAATTTCGCCCCCCAGATACCAGACCCAGCTGCCTTCACCATCCGGATGGCTGGTGACTGTTATTCTTGGAACGGGTTTGGTACCCAGACAATGCGCGAAGAGCGGCTCAGGATGACGATGCCGAACCATAACCATATGAAGCGGCCTTCTCTGCATCTCTGGCCGGGAGAGTCCCCAGAGTTTTATCAGGTCCTCTGTGCCTTCGCCCGCCGTGGTAACAAACTTGCTGGCCCTGATTTGCAGGGTTTTGCCTCCAAAGGTATGCTCGATGAAATCTATTTTTTTGCCTTCAGTGACAATACGGGTGTTTTCAGACCAGTCCACCTTGAGAATCCGATCTTCCAGACCTTTCACCAATGCATCGATGACCGTCCGGATATCCAGCACGATCTCATTGAGCTGATAGACTTTGCCCAGAAACGCTTCATGACGAAAAATATCAGGAAAATCCTCCGGTTTCTTCAACTGCTCCACCCGACCGCGCAAAGCCTTGCTGGCGAAAAACGTAGTAAGCCTGGAACCCACATCACCGGGAGACCATAGATACTGGAACTCAGAGAGTATAACGGCTCCCGACAGATCAACCTCACCTTCCCCCCTGAGAGCCTTGCGCCAGCGGTCTGGCATGCCGACAATACACTCTGCCGCCTTGGTCAGAGTGCCGGTCAAAGTGTACTTGGTCCCGCCATGAACGATCCCCTGGGATTTGATCGTCTGACCACCGCCGAGGGTAGCATTCTCCAGCAGAAGGGCTTTATAGCCTTGCTGATTGAGGGTATTGAACAGCCAGAGACCGGCAATGCCTCCGCCAATTACAACAACATCTGTTTCTATGGTCTGAGTCATATAAAGTGGATCAGAGAGTAAGACAGGGAAAATACAAAACCGGCAGTATACGCCTCATACCCGTCCGAGACCAACATCGCCTTCAGCCTCTGGATGCCAGACGTTCGCATTTGGTAGATTTACTCTCTCCGACGACTAACGCTTGATAACCCAATCCTATGTTAGAATCGGCTGCAGACTTTGAGAATATGACGATAATATGAACCATCCCTGTGAGTGCTTCCCTCTGGGTGACTCAGCTCTAATGCTGTGTTTTGGTGACCGGATCAGTCCCAAAATAAACCTGATCGTTCACACGGCGGCAAAACAAGTTCTCGAAGCGGCATCCCCTGAAATAATTGAGATAGTTCCGGCTTACACAACTTTGACCGTCTATTACGATCCCTGCCAGATTCAATCAGCAACACCTTATGAAGCTTTGAAAGAAAAAATACTCAACCTCCTGCAAACACTCAAGGTGGGTCAGACAAACGTTGGCAATCTTGTTGAAATACCAGTCTGCTACGAAAGCAGCTTTGCTCCGGACCTGGATCGTGTAGCCAAACACTGTCGCTTAAAAACTGAAAAAGTGATTGATCTTCACACTTCAGCGACTTACGACGTTTACTTTCTTGGCTTTGCTCCGGGTTTTCCCTTTCTGGGTGGAATGAATAAAAGACTATCGATACACAGACTTGAAAACCCACGTCTGTCGATACCGGCTGGCTCCGTTGGCATTGCCGGTGAGCAGACAGGTATCTACCCTCTTTCCACTCCCGGAGGCTGGCAGCTGATAGGCCACACCCCTGTTTCTCTGGTGGACTTCAGTAACGACCACCCCACCCTGCTCAAGCCCGGTGACAGAGTAAAATTCACCGCTATTTCCTCCAGAGAGCATCAGGAAATGGAGGCGCAAAGGTGAGCCTGACCGTCAAACAACCCGGAATGCTGACCAGCCTCCAGGATCTGGGCAGGTATGGCCTCCGGAACCTGGGCCTATCAACCTGTGGCGCTATGGACTCCCTGGCAGCCAGAGTCGCTAATCTGATACTGGGTAACCCTGAGAATGCCCCACTGCTGGAATTCACTTTGACAGGACCCACTCTGGAATTTCATAAGTCCACTGTAATCTGTCTTAGTGGAGGAAGTGCCGATGCCACCGTGGATACCCATCCCATCGCCAGCAACTTCGTAACCGCCGTTAAAGCAGGGCAAACACTGAAAATTGCCAGTCTCAGAACAGGCTGCCGGGGCTATCTGGCGATTAAAAACGGCTTTCAGGCTCGGGAAGTGTTGGGAAGTTGCAGTACTTATCTGAGAGCTGGTATCGGTGGCCTTGGCGGCCGGGCACTGAAAGAGAACGACCGGCTTGGCTTTAACAGCTGGGCAGCAAAGAAAAATTTCAAACCTGATATTGCTGTGGGCCACAGGTTTACACAGTATCTTGAGGATCAGAAACATGTTCAGCCTGTTCGTTATATCCGGGGTCCACAAACGTCATGGTTCTCCGGCCCAGGCTTGAATGTTTTCCAGAACCAGAGCTACTCTGTCCGCCCGGATTCTGACCGGATGGGTTATCGTCTCTGTGGTCAAAAGATCAAAAGCAGCTATCCCGGAAATCTGATCACAGAGGGGACAGCCATGGGTTCCATTCAGATCCCTCCGGATGGTCAACCCATTATTCTGATGAGTGATTGTCAGCCCACTGGCGGATATCCCAAAATCGGGAACATCATCTCTGCGGACTTGCCCAGAGTCGCCCAGCTGAAGCCATCGGACACACTGACCTTTCAGGAAGTCACTGTGGAAGAAGCACAACGGGAACTGGTAAAACAGAGAATCGGCCTGAACCGTCTGGCCATAGCGGCTGAATATTATTGGAACCGAAACCAAAATGATTACTGATAAAGCTCTGACACTGGATCTGAACTGCGACATGGGTGAAAGCTTTGGCCAGTACAGGCTGGGAAACGATACTGGAATCATGCCGTATATCAGTTCTGCCAACATTGCCTGCGGCTTTCATGGGGGTGATCCGAATATCATGGCCAACACGGTAAAACTGGCTTTGGAACACAGTGTTGCCGTCGGTGCTCATCCCGGTTTACCAGACCTTCAGGGCTTTGGTCGCAGAAACATGCACATCAGCCCCGAAGATGCCTATAACCTGACACTTTACCAGACAGGCGCATTAAGCGCTTTTGTGACGGCACAAGGCGGTCAACTTCACCATGTCAAACCTCACGGAGCTCTGTACAATATGGCCGCCCGTAACCCGGACCTTGCCAAAGCCATAGCCGAAGCGGTTTATCAATTTAATCCGGAACTGATTCTCTATGGGTTAGCCGGTAGTTGCCTTATATCTCAGGCTGAAGCCATTGGCCTGAAGACCGCCAGCGAAGTCTTTGCCGACCGCAGCTACCAGATTACTGGCCAGCTAACCCCCAGAGATCAGGACGGCGCAATGATTGAAGACCAGCAAAAGTCCCTCGACCAGATCAGAGACATGGTATTACACAAACAAGTGACGTCAGTGGATGGCCGCACAATTGCTATCCAGGCCGAGACCCTGTGCATACATGGCGATGGTCCCCGGGCTCTGGACTTTGTCCGTGGCTGTGAACGATTTCTCCGGGCACAGGGCATCACCATTCAAACGATTCAGGCGCAGTAATGAATATTTCTCCCCAGGCTTCATTGCCCTCTTCAAGATCTCTTTTTGCCACTTCCTGGAGTGGCGGCAAGGATGGTTGCTTTGCTCGATGGATTTCCAGTCAGAGTGGCGCCAAACCCGCCTGTCTGCTCACTATGCTCAGAGAAGGTGAACAGAGAACCAGTGCCCATGGACTGCACCAGGAGGTTCTTCAGACTCAGGCTGATTGTCTGGGAACCCCAATCATTTTTGGCTCTGCCGGGTTTGGAGGTTATGAACAGGGATTAAAAAAGGCACTGGCAACCGCTATCAGTGAGTATTCTGCCAGTCACCTTGCTTTTGGTGATATCGACCTGGATGCCCACAAGGATTGGTACGATCGTATTCTCAAAGATACTTCTATCCAGACCTGTTACCCACTCTGGCACTACAGCCGCAAACAGCTTCTGAAAGATATGTTCTCGGTGGGCCAGGAGGCCCTGATTGTCAGCATCAAGAATGAATCACTGGATCAAAGTTTTCTCGGACGAATACTGACACCCTCACTGGCCGATGAGATAGAAGCCAGAGGCATCTGCCCCACTGGAGAAGAAGGCGACTTTCACACACTGGTGATCAATGGTCCTGACTTTAAAGAACCCTTGTCCGTTAAAAAAGCAGATATCTGGCAGGATGACTGGGGCCACTCTGTGCTTGAGCTCTTACCTGCCTGAGGTTCAGGAGAACGCTTTCTGGCCCTCTCCAACAACGCTCTTTTATGCCGTGGAAACGTCCGGGTCAGGCACAGGTATCTCTTCGTAAGCAACCCTGTTAAATGCCCTGGAGCGTAAAATGCTGGCCATTTTGTCCAGGGCTGGATCGGGGTAACTGTCCTGAAGACGCTCCACAACGTGCATAAGTACAATGCCTGATATGGAATCAAGCTTTGGCTCTGAAGATTCAAGGGCTGCCAGGACATTAATGCGCATCATTGCCATCAGTGCACGGGCAGGGCCAGCAGCCTGACCGACCGCCAGGTTGAGTTCGTCAATCATAATGCTAGTAAGCGGTCTGGCGAGGGTCGGACTACCGGAAGCCAGCTCGGGGGAATCGTAAGGCAGCAGGGTTGACGGACCAGAATCCATAGGGGTAATCAAGTCAACCACATAAACCCAGTCTTTCTTTGTATAGCCTTCTTTTAAACGAAGAATGAGGTTGCAAAAAAAACATTTTTTTCCGTAGTAAAGTTCCTCACCAACTTTGGTCTTAAGCAGCACACATTTCTCAGGCAAGTAACCACCTGCCCGGGCAGCTTCCTCCAGCCGGTTATAGAGTCTCCCTATGATCTCACTGAATTGCTCTTTGTTAAGTACTAAAAGATCTGTATCCCTTGGCGTGACTGAGCGCTCAATAATTTCCCGGGATATTTCGCCCGGTAACAGATCGCTACCGGTTACCCGTTTTAATGCCTGGCTCCCCCAGCGTGACTGAACCTGCGTCTGATAGGCACGGCTTCCCAGATATACCACAGGCTTATTGTTATGATTCAGCGCCTGTACTTCGCTGGCTATTTGCTCATGAAAATAAGCTCTTGTCTCGAGAGTCTCCTGAGTATCTACCCTGAAAAATGTATTCACGACAAAATTTGCCAGAGTATCAGGCTTTTTGCTGGCTTGTTTGTTAAATCGGCCATTTTTAAAATGAACTGGATTCGGTTCATTATTGCCAGTGATTTTCACTAGTGATAGCTCTTTGGAATTATCCAGATCTTTTACGCAACCTGCTATGAAAGCAATATTTTTGTTAATTTTCTTCCTGCAACTGACTGTAGCCTGCTCAAGGTTGGCAATAGTGGGAAATTCACTTTTGAGAATATCGATACGTTTACTGCTAACGGTAACAAGCCCCGTATTCAAATGCTGAAGTTGTCGTAAGCCATGGTATAAAGTAGCTTTGATTGACTCGAACAGGACAATCTTCAGACATTTGTCTTGCCCAGTAATAACTTGCTCTCTGATTTTGTTCAATTGCCTGAAAGCATCTCTGAAACAGGTTTGGATGTTTTGATTGATCTTGTCAAATTGATCAATTTTCTCTTTAATCCCGGAAGCATTTGCTTTGATTTTTTCTTTCCATTTCTCTTTGGTCTCCTTAAGCGAGGACGACGGATCACTTGTTTGAATGCTTGTAATGCAGCCCTCCAGATCACTGAAAATTGAAGCGCATTCACAAATATGCTCAATGAGCATTGCACAGTAATAACTGCAGTGGGAGAACGTCAGGAGCAATTCACTGTGTGGTGATTGGGCAATGTTTGCAAAAATATTGATTAGCCATTCACAGGATTTCCTGTCTAGTTCTGTGATGTTAATGCCTGGATTATAGATATCGCACTCTTTGTTTATGAGCTTTAAAATATCATTATTCTGGATCAGAGTCTGTGCCAACAGGGATTTCAGGGATTCAGGAAGCTGTTGCGGATTGTCATTTGTTATCCCATCCGTGGCGGTACCTTGCACGATAACTTTTTTGACCTCATTAAAGCTATTTCTGATAGCCACCTCGTGATTGTTGGTCAGAGTCTGTATTCTTAGCTTGGCGAGTGATAATCGATGATGGTATTTACAGGATTCCACGGCTTCATTGGTCAATAAGCCAAGCTCCTGCAACTGGGTTGCCCATGGGCTCAGAACATTAAATATGTGTTGCAGCTCTTCTGTCTTCTTTATCTTTATTAATGGTGACTGGTTCTCAGTGACACTCTCCTTGTGAGCAAGCAGGGTACTCAGGTAGATAGAAGAAGCTTCAATCCCAAGTTCGAAATAACGGTTCAGGGGATAGCATCGGGTTTGTGAATATTCATTAAGACCATCATGCCAGCTTTCAATGTTGATTCCTTTCGTATTGTCTTTTTTAAGCCCTTGAATAACTTTTTCCAGTGAATAGTCGTTATGGAAAACGATTCGACTGGTTGTTTCACAAACCTTATTAATAACATCCCATCGTTCTGACATTAACGCTGCATGGAATAGCTCTGCACAGAATAAATGCTGAGCAATCATCTTTTTGTCAACGCAGACGGGTTGGAATTCCTGATCGTACCCTTCATTCCTGTATCGATCAATTGAACTGAAAAGACATCCAGAGGCGATTTTCACGATATCTTGAGAATCTTTCTTGCTCTGGATTTCCAATGTTGCCGAAGCAACGGTAGTGAGCAGATTGCTTATCCCTTCACTGAGTCTGCGAGACTCAGATGCCACAGAGTTAGATCGTTTCCGGGGGGGCGCATGCAAAATTGAGTGGTGCTTCCTGATTTTTGGTTCAACTGGCGCTCGAAGAGCAATATTTCTTCTGAAATCAGCATGTCTTATCATGCTCTCCACAAAACTATAGATACAGGACAAATGGCATACAATAGACTCACTCAGAAAGCTGATTGATTGCTGGCCCGGGGAAGTATCCTTGGGGGACCATAGACATAGCATTTTCCCGAGAACACGATAGTTCTGGACCAGCTGCCGTGTTACGTTACTCATGTCATCGCTCAAAAACAGCTGTTTGGACAATAGGACATATTGGCTTTTGTCAGCCAATTTTATTGTGTTAAACCAATCAACAATTTTGTATGAACTCTCCTTGAGTACCTGATATTTATTAGCGAGACGCTTGAGCAAAGCCAGTCTATTGTAGATTAAGCTATGGAACTGCAGAGCATCTGTATCAAGAAATTTTCTATCAAAAAACTCTTGATCAAGTTTCATTTGAAATTTGAGTAATTCCTGCCTGAAGTTTTGGACATCCTCTATCGTAATTTCTTCAGAAGGTGAGGACGGTGCTTTGTGAAAACAAGGAAGAGTATCCAGAATGATGTCATCAGGCAGAGGCCCCAGGAGAACTTCGAGGGGAGAAAGGCAGGCTGATGACTGCTCCGGCTGGCCTTGGTCAATAGCTGATGTCAAATCAGGTGTATGGTACTTTTGTTCTACTGATCTGATCGCAGCCTGTCTTTCAGATAGTGGAAAACCACTGGGTTTGCAGTATGCCGGATCATTGCTTTGATCACTGCTCTGGAATTGAGACTCTGGATTTATTGCAGTCGTTGAGCCTATGTCCTCCAGTCCTTCTGAGCAGCGCTGAGTGTTGCATTCTTCAGGGTCAGGCTGCGGGTAAAAAGGCGGAGCAGAAGTGTTTTCGATATTTTGCATAATAGATACTTAAACCAAACAATCATTAATTAAATAACCGCATGTAATAATCAGGCACATACTATTTTGACATCATTATGTTGATTTGGTTCCATGGACTTAATTGCACTCGCCCCTCAAGGATTAAAGACTTGCGAGTAAGGTCTGCCACCAACAGGAGCCTGACCAAGAATAGACTGCCCTGCGCGGCAACTGCTCCTGCGTTGCTCTAGCTCCTGCATCCATGCAGTCGGCGGCAACTGCTCCTGCGTTGCTCTAGCTCCTGCATCCATGCAGTCGGCGGCAACTGCTCCTGCGTTGCTCTAGCTCCTGCATCCATGCAGTCGTTCGGTAGCGAATAGTCGTCACATCGCCGCAGCAAACCGGCTGAGCAGAGTTCCGCCTCCCAAAAGCCACTTGCTTTTAAACCCTGAGTCCGGCATGTTGTAGCGCTTTTCTTACCCTCATTAATATAAGTTGCATAAGGGGATATCTATGCGCTCTCTTTTAAACGACTTTTTCAGCCTCTCTGAGCGCTCAAGACTGCATCATCGCACATGGCTAAACAGACTCCTGGCGTCAACTCTTGGCTTTTTCATGGTCGCTTCAGTCTCAGCGGCTGAATCCAGAGCAGAACAGGCCACCCTGCAGATACCGGCCAAATCTGAGTTACTGGTTCTTGACGGCACCAATGTCAAAGACCTCGACTTCAAAGTGGAGGCTAACAAGCCCATTTCTCTTACCAATGTGCGCCATCAGATTGTTTTCCAGTTATCTGATACCGTCACTAACGGCGGGGACCGAACTCGCTTTACTTCCAAACCTTTTGTCCTGACCTTCCATCCAGCAGCTGGCAAGCACTACAGCATTGATGTTCCCGACCTGAGAGACATTCGTCAGGCCGAAGCTATCAACAACAACCCCACCGGCAAGATTTCATTGAAGGATGCCAAGGGCGAAGCCGTTCCCTATGAATTTGCTATTCTGCCCAGCAAGGGTATCCAGTTCGGCCGCAACTATGCAGCAGACGTCCAAAAGTTTAATCGTAGCGACAGCCCTGCAGCGGCCAGCGAATTTTCAGGTATGGGTGTCTTCGCAGAGACAAACACAGGCTTTGCCAATGCGACTCAGAATGAGGAAATCTATGGCTCTGCTGCCAATAAAAGTGACGAGGCCAATATAAGTGCCAGCATGCTGCGTTACTGGTTTGAAAAAGCCGATCCGAAAACCCGGAAGACCTTCGTCAACTGGGCCCGGGAACAGGTCAGCCAGTGAGACTCGACAAATTTCTTTGTGAAAGCACCGAACTGAGCCGCTCAGAAAGCAAAAGGCTTTTGAAAACCGGGTCGGTGACCGTGGAGGGTACCGTCGTCAAAGAGCCTGCCTGCAAGGTTTCTGACGATGCTGAAGTTCTTCTGGATGGAGCACCACTCACTCTGGTGGGATTTCGTTACATTATGCTCTACAAACCGCTGGATACCCTTTGTGCAACGCCCTCAGGAACAAGAGCCGAGATGTATCCATCCGTTATTAATCTGCTGGATGTCATTAAATCCGATCGTCTCAGGATTGCCGGTCGGCTGGATGTCGACACCACTGGGCTGGTACTGATTACAGACGACGGTCAGTGGTCTCACAAAATCACGTCACCGGTTAAAAAGTGCGGAAAACGTTACCGGGTAGAACTGGCCTCGCCTCTGGATCAGTCAGCCATCGAACAGTTTGCGCAGGGTGTCCAGCTGCATGGGGAGAAAAAGCCAACCCGCCCCGCGCAACTCGAATTTATTTCTGATCAGGAAGTACTGCTGACGATACATGAAGGCAAGTACCACCAGGTCAAGCGCATGTTTGCGGCTCTGGGTAATCGTGTAACGGCCCTTCATCGGGAACAGATTGGCTCTATCACGCTCGACCCTGATCTGAAAACGGGTGAGTGGCGCTATCTGACTGAAAACGAAATCCACTCCGTTCAGGAAGCCACCACCTGACCCCGGTTAAAACTGGACGTCGCTGGTGCCATACCCACGGAAGGGTCGATTTTGTTACCTGCTACTTTTGCGATCGTCGCCATCATTGCCAGATGGTGAGTCAGATGACTGCTAGCAAAGACCAGCTCCCTTCCCAGGGTGGATTTTAATCGCACGCTGCTGCTTTCTGACAAAAGTACCTCGGTTTTGATTTCAACATCTAAATCCAGATCCCCTGCTTTCAGCGCCTTTAACCATTGCTGCAAATCTTTTAACTCTGCCAGACCCGCATTCTTTTCATGCTCCAGCAACAGCCCCCGACGTCTGAGATCATAATCTACCGATTTGTCAGAAGAAGAACGGATAGCTTCATACAGATCCAGAACATGACGCAAGTGCTGCCCGACGGTACTTTGGAAAAGATCGGAGTCCCTGAATCGGTAATCATCAGCGCTCAAACCAGAAACAAAACCGATCATCTGTTCAACTGTTTCCTGATTGCCCCGGAGTATCCGCTCAAAATCATTACGCATGATAAAAATATCCTTTTCTCTTAACTGTCTATCGAGTTTTTATCAGAAAATTATTTTTTCCGCTCATGGCTTCTCTATCTACCCTGACAGTTCCGGCCTGCCAGCTATAGCGGAAATAAACCAAAGCTAAAATGGATGAAACAAAGTACACAGCCTGAAGTGCCTCCAGAGCGGCTTTTCCCTGATGCAAGAACAGAGCTGTAACAATAAACAAAACAGCGACACCCAGTTGCGAGCAGTAACTTTTCAGTAAAAGGTAGGTATGGGTATCCGTTTTATCGGAACGATCAAAAAACACTTTGTTGAATGACAAACGGAACAGGCTGGTCAGGAAAGCAATGACGAGAATAAATGCATACTGCTGCTGTGTTGAGAGCGTTTCATCGACCATTCCCCTGAGCAGCCAGCTGAATGCATAAAGAAATATGGCCCACCGGAAAAGACGGATAGCGGACATACGGTCAATAAAAGTCTGTATCAGTTTAAACAGGGCAGCGACTGCGATTGCCAGAATCACCATCATTCCACCCAGCTCAAGCAGACTTTCTCTGTTGATAAAATAGAGTGAGAGAGTCCAGAAATAACTTTCCAGAAAAAGAAACAGTCCATCTACAAAAAACACCCCGCAGGAGCCAAAACTATCACGAAATCGGAGCACTTCAGAGACACGGGCAGCCGGTGCCGAAAACGCTGTGTTGATTGCAACAGCCACCTTCGTTTTGAAAGTTTGAGCAACACCTGCAGTTGAGATCAGTGCGCTGAGTAGAAACAGAATCCAGTAACTCGATTGCTCCAACAGAAATGCACCCGCCACTATGCCGATTTTAAGCATCACTGCTACCAATATCTGGAAGTTGCCAAAGTGCTGACCGGAATTCCGATTATGACTGATGGATTTGAACAGCAGACGTTGAGCCATCCAATAGAAACAGCCATAAATACCATTCAGAATGGCCAGCAGAATAAGTCCTGTGGCTCCGCTGTCTGCTTGTTGTTGAAAGAAAAACAGTCCCGCCACCAGCAGGACCTCAGTCAAAAACGAAGCCCTTACGGCCCAGACGCTGCCTTTTCCAGATCTCAGGTTTTCCCAAACCCACAGGGTAAAAAGATAAGCCAAACCGGACAGGGCAATAAATACAGCTATTTCGGTCAGACTATAACCCTGTTGCCATAACAGAGTGGGCATAAAGAACGGCAACAGACCGACCAGAAATGCGTGAATACCTGAGAACTGAAAAAAGTAATGCACTCCAGTCTCCTCTGTCTCAGAAAATATCAGTCTGAGCGATCTGGAGTTTATTCAGTTCCTCAAACACCCCGGAGATATCTTCTTTTTCTCCATATCTGGGGTAGTCGTGCATTTTCACGTAAGGACGAGAGTTCACCTCCAAAAGGATGCATTTCTGATCTTTATGACTATGCTCTATGCCTTTTTCCATGATGACATCGATACCGAGAATATTGGCATCGAAAGTAGCCAGCACTTTTTCCATCAGTCGTATATTCTCTCTGGCCAGATTAGTGGCCGGAATGGTTTCAATAACACCGCCGGGTGCCAGGGCAATTCGATGGAACAGCTTTACCTGCTCCTGATCAGCCGGAACGGAATTCAGATCAAAGCCCTGTCTCGCTAAATAGTTTCTGGTTTGTTCACTTTTCTGAAGCGGGTACATGCAATCCAGAAGCCCCATCTCCTTTCGAATAGTATTCTCCTGATCGATCAGGGTGCTGATCGAGTCCTCACCATTTCCGATAACAAAAGGAGCATAACGCTGAATCACAGACACCACTTCACCGTTCGCCACCAGAACCCGATAGTTTTTTCCTTCCAGATACTGCTCTACAACACTGGCAGGCCACCAGATTTTGGCCAGCAAAGCCGCTTTCCATAACTCCCGATAGTTGCGAATGGGAAAATAGCTGCCTCGTGAGAAACCGCCGACATTAGGCTTAACCACCAAAGGAAAGCCATGCTGCCTGGCAAAGCGAATAGCCTTCCATGGATTAATGAAAATCTCACCACGGGCATGGGGAATATCATTTTTATTGAATGCCGCTCTTGCCTGAGCTTTTGAACGACAGCTCTTGCGAACTTCCAGAGAGTTGTACTGAGTGCAACCATTCATAAATTTCTGGCTGATGTAGCTGTAAACCGCTTTCCTGATAAATTTCACAGCACCATCTCCTCTTCGGTCTTGGCTGGCAGCTTTTTAAAATTCAGCCGGTTCAGGTAAAACAGCTTCCTGAAGAAAATAGATTTCCGTTTACGGGCTTCTGGAATTTCACCGGTCACCTGCGCCAGTTGACCGGTCAACTGACCTATCAGCCGCAACTTCTCGAAAGCCCCCAGATTCTTGCTTAACAACACCAGAGGCATTGGCAGGAAGAGATTGATTTCAAAAATTTTGAACTCTCCTTCAACCAGCGCTTCGATGCTGTCTGCCCGAATACCATAGCGAGCCATTCTGAACGGCCCGGTCTCACTCAAATGCATAGCCAGCTGATCGGCCTGTTTTCTATCCAGCTCGTGGGTTTTGTCCAGATAAAACGTTTCGCTGTTGTAGATACCATTGACAGGATGTTCATCGTTGCTGGTATTCAGAACCTGGGTTACGGACAGTGTTCTAAGGCACTTTGTGGAATCCGGGGAGCAAATCACAAACACTTCAAACTCTCTTTTCCCCTGGGCACCTTCCTGAATCAGATAGGGCACACTGTCCTGAATGCGATTCGCTCTTGCGGCCTCCAACTGAATTTCATTATCGACCCGTATAACCCCGGCGGAGTTCTGTCCCCATTCAGGTTTCAGAAAAACCGGGTATTGCTCCGGCCTTATACCATCAGTATCCAGGCTCTGTTTCAGGCGCCACCGTCTGGGAATGGACTCATCCATATCAAGTTTCGAGTACAGTCCTTTGGCGTCATTGAAGTAATCGGCATTCAACTGAAAAAACAGCCAGGGCTTTACTCTTTGTCTCAAGGCGTGCCAGATAAATCCCAAAACCAGCAACGTACGAACTATCATAATGATCACTTCCAGATTTAGTGTCTCCGGTGAGTTAAGGGTTAGATCTTGCCAGTTTTTCTTCTTTAACCAAAGAGAAGTTGGCTATCGCCATGATCAGCCCCAACACCAGGATGGATACAGCGGCATAGAACAGGGAGCCGCCGTCACTTTTCCCCTGGTGCAATACCTCTATTCCCAGAGGTGTAGCAAGGTGGAAGAAAACCGCACCCACCATGATACCAGACGCTGCCAGCCCCCCGAGACTGTGTATCAGACTCTGGCTGATTTTGCTTTCATTGCGACTCAACTTATTGTTAATGAACAGTATGACAGGCAGGAACAACAGCAAACTGACGGATAATTCTGCAACTCCAACAACAATAGCACCGTAACTACTGAACCACTCACCCATTGAAACACCAATAACTCCCTGCATCCACTGACCAATAGTTCCAAAGATATGCCGGGTATCCGGATGCCCACTGAACTTGTAGGGCAGGGAGAACAGAAACACCTTGGCTATCCAGAGGACAGTTAACCAACTAAAAACTTGTATCACGCGTTTTTTCATGGGATCAATTCCATTTCTCAAAAATCTAAAAGTCCTTTCACCCGATTTAAAGTGATGTGACTCATCGTACTAATGGGATAGATGAGTAAAGTCTCAGATCGCCAGCGAACCAGACTTTACTCGGAACTTGATAAGCTTTAATTGATCACTTTCGGCCAGTTATCATCAGCTTTATTGATCAGGTTTTTCTTATCCTTGAGCCATTTTTTCTGAACGGAACTATTGTAATTCAGGTAAAGCTTACCATCTTCGATGGTCCATTGCTGAGGATCAGCACTGGCAGTCTTACCTTGAGCCACAGCCCATGCACAATAGCCGCCATACTGAGGGGCGTACTTTTCCGGAGACTCCAGAAACAGCTTTTTATGTTCTTCACTGCTGAAGTACCAGGTAGCCCCTTTATAGCGGGTAGAAAATTTATCGGAACCTTTTACCGGCTTACTATCAGTAAAATAAGCCACCGGGTCGTAGCCACTGACAGCCTTGTCGCTGAAAAGCCCGGTATAAATCTCGTCTTCGGCCATAGCCTGCATCGAAAAAACCAGCGTCAGAGCCATGATCAATCTGGCCCATACGCCTCCAGCTAAAGATAAGTGATTTGCTCTGGTCATTTGCTTTACCTCTTTGATATTCGAAAAAAATCATTGTCCTCTTGGCTGAATATACGCTACGACAAATTAAATAGTTTCAGAACAAAGAAATAAAAATCAAACACATCAAAACTGTCATTCAGTTTTCAGTTATCGATGCATGAATACGTGTTTCAGGGGAGGCAACGAGGTGGGAATTGCGGGGTTCTACAGACTCAGGAAGCCTGTAGAATAGCTCGATAAACCTGTTTGGCAGTGATCATTCGGGTCTGTTCCGGATTCCGCCCGGCGAGAAGTGCGACAGAGGCCCGGGCCTTGCCAAAAGCCTTTATGGCATCCAGCAACGTACACTGTTCTTCCAGGAAAACAACCTGTCTGGCCAACTCTCCAACCGTTTTATCGGCAAGGCCATTAACCAGACAGCTAGTGATATGACGATAGTGTACAATACCCACTACTTCGCCATCGCTCACAACCAGGTAGCGCTTGTAGGAATGCTCGCAAATGAATGCCTGAATGTCCTGCACTCTGGAGTCAGAGGCAAGCCAGACCATAGGACCATCTTCAGTGGTCAGGGCTGCCAGAGTCTTCTGGTTCATTTTCAGGGCCAGCTCTGCCATTTTACGCTCTTCACGTTCTATCACGCCGGACTTATTGAAATGACGAATGATGCCTTTCAGCTCGTCGCGACTGGGCTCCTGAGTATTCTCAATCCTGAACAGTCTGGCCCAGACCAGCGTCATCTTGAGCATTGGCCGAAGCAGAAAACAGATAACTCTTACGAAACGGGCAGAATGATTGAGTACGGGCTCTGCCATCTGAACCGCAAAGAGTTTTGGCAAAATTTTGGCAAATACCAACATGCAGTAGGTCAGAAGAGCAGTGAATATGGCCAAACCGGTGTCATTAAAATGTCTGGCAGCAATAGCTCCTATCATCGAACTTCCGGCAATACTGATCAGCGTGATCAACATGACCATGGAGGACAAATGAGCCTCCTTGTTCTTGATAATGTATTTAATGTCGGCCTTGTTAACAGGCTTGTGTCTGAGAATTGTGGCTAACCTGAGATCATCAACATAAATAATGGCAGATTCAATAACCGAGAGAATAGCAGTAACAGCAACAATCAGGCAGGCAACAGCAACAACAAGAAGCATCCTTGCTCCTCCATTTTTTTAATCTGTGGGAATAAACCTTTATCGGTCACCTAATTGATAAGTTTAAGTTAAAAATCTCATGACGACAGGCTGATTTCACGACTTGCAGACAGCCTTTCTTATTTTGAAATAGAGCGCCTGAACAGCTACAGGCACTTAAACAGCCATGAGCGTAAAAGTAGTGAAAAGAAAGTCCTTTTCTTACCACGGCCTCCAATTTCTTTATTATTCTGAGCCTACTTTCTATCCTAAATCGAACTTTCCTGATTACACAACCTTTTTCCTGGACTCCTGCTTTAACTTTGAGGGTGACTTGGACTTGTAACTCTTGCTCACATACTCAGGTTCCGTGATCCCCAGTCGTCCATTAATCACCACCGTTAATCTGAAAAAGAGATTGCAAAGCATGTTGGCAAAGCGGTGCAGAACATCCGGAACTTCTATGCCTTCAGCATCCACCAGAACCATGGCTCTGATCGCTTTTTTACTGAGCGAACGACAGGAGTGAAGCAACTGAACGGGTCGAGGTCCGCGAGGTAAAACAAAACCTTTTATTCGCCCGACAATCTCTTCCTGATAACGATCAAAATACCCGGCGAGCCATTCTATCTGCTCTTCAAAGATGGCCTGCTTCCCCCGGATAGACGCATTAAGATGAAAAATTTTCGGCTGCAGTTCGCAGAGAAAATCGTAGATATCCCTGAACCTTTCATCTCCTTCCAGCTCATAGATAGCTCCGCCCAGTGTCGTACAAAGCTCATCGGTAATAATTTCGTGATCACACAAAGGTGAATGCTCGTAGATGAAGGGATAGCATAGTTCCCGGACGTCTTTGGATTTTTTAAGTGCCATATTGACTACCTTATAAAAAAGCTCTCACTCCTGGAAAAGAGGGTGAGAGCTTACTTAACATATGACAGACGTTAGTCGTACGAAAATTGACTTACAACTCAGGAGTCCAGGTCAGAGTTACAAACGCCCCCAGAGGCTGCCCCCTGTAGCCATCAACCGGCTGATATTCTTTATCGAAAATGTTCACCACTTTCAATCCGGTCTTCAACTCAGAAGTCAGCTTATAGCTCATGCGCAAATCAACAGTTCCGAAACCTGCAACTTCTGTCGTATTGGCAGCATCTGCATAAGACTTGCCTTGCGCACGGAAAGTAGCACCTAGCCCCAATTTATTGAACTGCTTGTCAAAGTCCAGAGTAAAGAGCTCTTCAGCTCTATTACGTAGAACCTTACCCTTATTCACTCCAGAACGATTTTCCGGATTAAGAAAAGAAACGCTGGAATTGACATCCCAACCCATAGCACGGGTCTTGACTATTAGCTCAATCCCTCTGATGCGAGCCTGATCAATATTAATGGGCGTGTAGGTGCTGTCTAAAGCAATCATATCTTCCATGTTGTTCTGGTATAGAGAGACGGACCAGTCAGCAACAGCCAGAACACCTTTCAGACCCACTTCAAAATTTTCAGACTTCTCAGGTTTCAGATTGGGGTTATCATAGCCCGGGTAGTATAGGTCACCCAGTGTTGGTGCTCTGAAGGCAGTGCCGTAGGAAGCCGTGAAGCGCATTTCATTGGGCAAAGCCAAACCGTAGGAAGCACTACCGGTTGTGTTATACCCATACGCCTCATTCTTGTCTCTTCTCAGAGCTACCTGAACGTCCTGGTTACCTATTGAGGAATGGTTTTGAACAAACACGCCCGCGTTGTATCTAGAATCTTCCACATAAGCAGTACTGCCATCGTATTTCTCATTAGAATAATCAATGCCTGCTGTCAGCAACTGGTTCTCATGCCAGGCAATATCATTCTTCCAACTGGTTGAATAACGCATGGTTTCACTCCAGTAACTGTCTGAAGTTACACCTGTTTTATAGTTTTCTTCCCTTGCCTGGGTATGCTCTTCGGCATAACCAGCCTCCAGTCGTGTACCCCAGATATCATTTATAGTCAGATCAACGAAGGAGCTGATGTTGGTTACCCTGAAAAGATTATAGGGCTGGGTGTCATAAGAATAAGCAGAGTTATTGTCATACTCAGACTTACCCTCTGAGTGCTGAAAGCTAGCCCCTGCTATCAAGTTACCTGAAAATTCGTTAGAAACACTACCAAACACAGATTTGTTTCTGTACGCGTCATTATCACCATCACCATTCGTTTCAGTGAGCGTAAAATCGTACCCACCTGTCTCATACATGTTTGCCCCAAGGTTAAAACGCAAACCTTCTGACTGACCGCTGTAACTCAGACCATACTCACCGGTGTTTCGGCTGCCACCACCCACCTTGACTTTCAGATGAGGCTTTCCATGGCCCTTGCGAGTGAAAATCTGAATTACACCACCTATTGCATCGGCACCATAAAGGCTGGAGCGAGGGCCCCGAACAATCTCAATTCTTTCGATATCTTCCGGGTCCAGATATTGAAGAGGTGACACACCTGAGCTGGCCGAGTTGATCTTCTGTCCGTCGACCAGAACCAGCGCTTGAGCGGTCTTTGTCCCCCTGAGATAAATACTGGACAGGCTGCCTGCACCACCGTTTGTTGCGACCTGCATACCCGGTGTTTTACTGAGCAATTCCGGCACACTGGTAGCCAGACTACGCTCAATTTCTTTCCGCGTAATTACAGTAACCGGAGCCAGAGCCTCATCCACAGACTGAGCAGTTCTGGAGGCTGTCACAACCACTTCCTCCAGCTTGATAATTTCTTCACTGGCCTGAAGCGTGCCAGCCAGACCTGCTGTGGCCAGAGCGACTGCAATACGCAATGTGTGGGACATGGGATTATTCCTTGTGTGTGTTTGCTGGCGTCTTTGAAGCCCTGGCAAGACTTTCTTTTCTGACGCTCTCGAGTTGTTGGCAAAGGGATTCGGCAGCATCCAGAGCCCGGGGTGCTGGCCTGGATATCAAATTGCCCGGCACGGTAATCAGATGGTGCTGTTTCACTGCCTGAAGATCGCTCCATTTCGACCAGCGCTCTTCGATAGCTTTACCGTCTTTAAGATTGCTGGAGCTGACAATAACCTCTGGGTTCTTGCCAAGAAGGGATTCCATGCTGACTTTGGGTACCTGTATTTTTGAGTCGGCATAAATATTTTGGCCACCACAAAGCTCTATCACCTGCCCGATAATCTGGTTCCTGCTGATACTCATCAGCGGTTTGTTCCAGATCTCATAAAAGACAGTGACAGGCTTTTTAAACCGGTATTTTTTCTTGATGGATTGGTAACGAGCCAGAAACCTTTTGGCTTCTTTATCCGCAACCGCAGAGGTACCAAACAGCTTGCCCAGGCGCCTGATGACCGATGCGATCTCAGGAAAGCTTAGCGGATCAATGTAGAAAACCCTGACACCCAGTGACTCCAGCTTTGACGTCACTTTCGGGCTGTTGCCTCCTGCCCAGGCCACCACTAAATCTGGTTTCATAGCAGCAATGGCTTCAACGCTGACATTGGGAAAGCCACCTACTCGGGGTACCTTAGCGACTGCGGGAGGGTAGTCGCTGTGATCATCGACTGCGACAACTTGCTTACCTGCTCCTGCAGCATAGATCAATTCTGTTGAACCGGGAGAAAGGCTGACTATTTTTTTGACGGATTTGGGGGCACAGACTTCCCTTTTCAGGTCGTCTTTTACGCAAACCTGTGCTGCCTGCAACAATGTCGTATGACCAGAAATTACAAAAGCAGCCAGCCAGGTAGCAGACAGAAGATACCCTTCAGCGAAGCGCAGCACTTTTGCGACAGCCTTCCCGAGTGATGAACAACTTCGTTCTCGACTTGTTTGATGCAGATGCCTCATGGAATCCCTGAGATCGATGTTTCTCAGGGCGGCAGACAGTCGGCCAGACACAAAGTTCCAACCGCAGAATTATTCTGACTTGTCTCTCTTGCTCAGAGACTTGTCAGTTTCCGGGGAAGATATGAATTTTCCCAACCGCCAGGTGACCCGCCCGGTTAGAAAGCTCTATAGCTCAGAGCTTCCATGGTTGCTTTACTGAAGGCAGGTCTCCTGGCTCCGGGATCAACATGCTTTTCTCACCTTCCCGGACCTTGAATCCAGTGGTTTAGAAAGCCTCCAGGGGCTTTCTTGAGAACGCATTACTCCGTCACAGTTGCGGGCACAGCCGGGTTTAAAACCCCGTTCCCTATCGTTCGCAAGCGGATAATAGACCGTTTCGCAAACAATCCACAGCGTCTGAACATGTCAGCACTTTTTATGCGCTGCCGTTGCCACCGTGGGACCTTCGTAAAGGTCGGGCATATTACCCGAACTTTCGTGTTAATTCACCCCTCTTGAGAAAGGCGACATTAACCCTGAACTTTTGATTTGGGAGAGGGCTGCCATAGCACCTCTCCTTCGTTCTTTCTGGCACAATGCCTTGAAAGCACATACATCACATCGGACAGCCTGTTGAGAAAGGTAATGAGAGTGGCATTAATGTCGACACCAGATTCACGCAACCGGACCACAGCACGTTCGGCCCTGCGCGAAACCGTTCTTACCATATGACAATGACAGGCGGCAGCCCCGCCACCGGGCAATGTAAAATTTTTCAATGGTGGTAAATCTTCATTCAACTCGTCAATCAATGTCTCCATGACTGTCGTATGCTCTTCCTGAATCAATTGATATCCGGGCATGGCCAACTCTCCACCGACATCAAACAGCCTGTGCTGAATCTCGCTGACCCGACTCAGCTGCGACTCGGTCAAGTCATCAGACTGCCTGAGCACATTTAGCAACATACCCATCCAGCTGTTTGTCTCATCAACGGAGCCAATAGCTTCAATCCGATCATCCGCTTTTGACAGAACATCACCACTGCCAATCCGGGTGGTTCCCTTATCACCAGTACGGGTATAAATTTTGGTCAGCCGATAGCCCTTGCGCTCTTCTGTCATCTTAAATATTCCCTCAGACGTAATTATTTGAAGTAACGAAATATTTTTCACTGATAAACAGCTAACAATTTGTTCAAATCAATATTCTGCTCAACAGCATCCGCCATTCTATTAATACCTTCTTCCCTGAGCGCTTCGTAGTCCACTGCCGCTAATTGCCTGAGACCAGACCAGGTTAAAAAGGCATTACAGGCTGCCGTTGTTTCAAAAATGCCATGCAAATAAGTACCAAATATCTGGCCATCTTCAGACATGACACCGTCCACCCCCTGTTTCAGTTGAATGAGAGGATTATCAAGAGCCGAACCCCGGCTAATGCCCGCATGAATTTCATAACCGGTCACTGGAACCTTTTCCATATCGGGAAGAGAGAGGCAACCAGCCACCTGTCTCAGCTGCTTTTGGGGGGCTATTGTGGTTTCCAGGTTCAGCAACCTCAATCCTTCAGTGCTGCCAGGTTCTCCTTCGATACCCTGAGGGTCATGTACAATATTGCCGAGCATTTGATAGCCTCCGCAGATGCCCATCAGCTTTCCGCCATATCGCAGATGCCTGAGAATATCCTGATCCCATTCATTCTCTCTTAGATAGTCGAGATCAGTCCGGGTATTTTTGGTACCGGGAATAATAATCAGATCCACCGGAGGAATGGGTTCGCCTTTGCCAACAAAGTGAATCTGAACATCAGGTCTCAGCCTAAGGGGATCAAAATCAGTGTGATTACTGGTACGGGTCAGTATAGGCACCGCAATTTGTAAAACTGAATCATTATCATGAGAAACCTGTTGTGACTCAATTGCATCTTCAGCCTCCAGATGCAGGCCATGAAGATAAGGAAGCACACCCAGCACCGGCTTACCCGTTTTTTTCTCGAGCCATTCCAGTCCCGATTCCAGTAGCTTGATATCACCTCTGAAGCGATTGATTACAAAACCGGCTACCCGTCTTTGCTCTGATTCCGACAATAGTGCCAATGTTCCATAAAGATGGGCAAAAACCCCGCCTTTATCGATATCAGCAACAATAATGACCGCACAGTCGGCGGCCTGGGCAAACCCCATGTTGGCAATATCCCTGTCACGCAGATTGATTTCTGCCGGACTTCCCGCCCCTTCAACCAGCACGAAACGGTATTGCTCTGCCAGCCTGCGCCAGGATTCGAGGACGCACTCCAGCAACCTCGGTTTGAATTCATGATAGGTCTGGGCATTCATTTCCCCGATAGAACGTCCATTGACGATCACCTGTGCACCTGTATCGGAGTTAGGCTTCAACAACACCGGATTCATATCCGTATGGGGCTCAAGACCCGCCGCTAATGCCTGCAGCGCCTGGGCTCTGCCAATTTCGCCGCCATCCTCGGTCACCGCACTGTTCAGAGCCATGTTCTGTGGTTTGAAGGGAACCACTGGAATACCCCGCCTGCTGAAAGCTCGACAAAGTCCGGTAACCAGCGCACTTTTCCCCGCATCACTGGTGGTTCCCTGAACCATGAGAGTCCGTCGCCCGGGCGGTATTGAGTGATTCATAAGTTCCAGAATGGCAGTCCTGACAATAAGGTGAGGCAGTTTGATATTGTTCAGTGGATGGATGCAAGCGCTTTCTTGATGCCCAGCATCATTTCTCCATGGGTTACATCAGTGTTCGAAAGCCCCCATCACTGAAAGCCGGACAGATTCGACTCATAAATCTATTTCGGGTCAGGCTCTATCTGTTAAC
Source organism: Endozoicomonas sp. ALC020 (assembly GCF_049275935.1). Taxonomy (NCBI): domain Bacteria; kingdom Pseudomonadati; phylum Pseudomonadota; class Gammaproteobacteria; order Oceanospirillales; family Endozoicomonadaceae; genus Endozoicomonas; species Endozoicomonas sp. ALC020. Next base: position 3,836,450 of record NZ_CP184830.1, on the reverse strand, counting down.
ATACTTGGTAGTCCAACTCCTAACGAATCCAGCCCGAGCATGAGTCGATACTTATATTCACTTTTATTGTACCTTTTGGTGCCCGCTGTCCTGATCAAGCTGATTCTGCGCACTAGAAAATCTCCTGCATATGGTCATCGCTGGGGTGAACGCTTTGGTTTTATCAAAAAGTTGCCCAATGACAAACCCGTCATATGGATCCATTCCGTTTCTGTGGGTGAGACCATAGCCAGTGCGCCCATGGTTAAAGCCTTGATGAATCAATACCCCAATTACCGCTTTGTCGTCACCACCATGACACCCACCGGCTCCGAGCGTGTTAAAAAAATATACGGTGACCGTGTTTCTCATGTCTATTGCCCCTACGATTTGCCAGACGTGCAAAACCGTTTTTTAAATCGGACTCACACCAAAATGGCTTTAATCATGGAAACAGAGCTATGGCCCAACACCATTGCCGCCTGTAAAGCCAGAAACATTCCCGTGGTTATCATCAATGCCCGGTTGTCAGAGAAGTCGGCCCGGGGTTATGCAAAATTGAGCTCGCTGACTCGAAATATGATGCAGAACATCCATCAGGTGGCCTGCCAGACCGAGAATGACGGTGAACGATTCAAACAACTGGGCTTGCCTGCTGAACGTCTGGCCATAACCGGCAGCGTCAAGTTTGATATGTCTGTGGATGATGAGATCAACAACAGTGCAGCTTTGCTTAAATCCACATGGGAATCGGGATTGGGCCACAAGACAAAAATACTGATAGCTGCCAGTACCCACGACGGCGAGGACAAGCCGGTTCTGGATGCTTTTCGCAAAGTGCACGAGAAATTATCCGATACTCTGTTGTTGCTTGTTCCCCGACATCCCGAACGCTTTGACCGTGTTTTTGAACTGTCAGAAAGTCTCGGGTTCATCACCATAAGACACAGTCAGGCGACAGAAACATCTGCAGATACCCAAGTAATCATTGGCGACACCATGGGTGAGCTGATGAAGCTGTATGCAACATCAGACATAGCCTTTGTCGGGGGTAGTCTGATTAAGAACGGAGGTCATAATATGCTGGAGCCCGCCGCCCTGGGGATACCTGTTTTATCCGGTCCCAGCGTTTATAACTTCACAGATATCAGCCAACAGCTAGAAGACGCTGGCGGTATGAAAACCATACAGAACTCAGATCAACTGGCAGCAGTCGTATACGATCTGCTGACAGACGATGCAGCCAGAAAAAAGATGGGCGGCCAGGCTCAAAGATTTGTGGAAGGTAATAGAGGTGCATTGCAAAAGCTTTTGAAACAGGTGTCAGAAACCATTGATCATCTTGACTGAGTGGCCACAGAAAGTACACTGATCGCCTGACTGGACATCAGAGCCAACTCACCTGGACAGAGTCGATAAATGTCTCGACTCTGGCTCCTGCGTCGTTCTACCTCATGAATCCATTGACTCGAAGCGCACCTTTTAAATTATCGACCTCCGGTAGAATACGAAGTGGCAATTTAGCCGTAGGACCTGTGTCTATTTTATCGGGGGAGTATCATGGCTCACTGTGTTCGCCACCTTTGCTAAAAGCATTAGCTGCCATGCCAGTTGTCAGCGCTCAAACTGTCTTCCAGCAAACAAAATTCAGAATAACCGGCTTTGCAAATATTTTTTACTATTTCTAAATATTTTGTCTTCAGCATAGCTAGAATAACATTGGAACTGTACATTGGAAGTGAGGATATGTACCCTTGTGTAAAACTATTAAAAGGGATTAACAGACATTCATGATTTCTTCCGCAATTTGCATCGGTGTCCAGCTCATCATAAAGATCAATCATATTTAATAGCCACAACCCTAATTCTTCTTTCACTTTAACTTCTCTTCCAATATATCTATTATCATCCGCTAAATCCAAGATATATATTTTATCTTTATCTTCATGATATTTTTCATTCCTGGTATTTCTATCACTAAGATGTAGCCTTACAGATCTATTTAATATGACATCTATATCGTGACTAGGAGCCTGACCGAGAATAGCGCCCGTAGCGAGGACGGCAGAAAATTGAGGATGAAAATTCGGTTTTGTGAGGAGAATAGCGAGCTATTTGACGAACAAAAGCGGATTTTCAGACCAATTTGCTGCCGCCGCAGTAGGGCAGTCTATTCTCGGTCTAATGGGATGGTCCGCCCCTCCTAAACGGCTTCAAATGAGCCAAAATGGAGTTAACCATTTAAACAGGATTAACCGGAGCGAACCACCCATGACTATTTCAGTACTTGGTATCGATATTGGCAAGAACAACTTTCACCTGTTTGGTGTTGATGACCAGGGTAGCAAAGTCATCAGAAAGAAGTTGTCCAGGAAGAACCTTCTGGAGTACGTGGCAAATCTGGAGCCATGCATTATCGCTATGGAAGCTTGTGGTGGTGCTCACTATTTGGCTCGGTTATTCAAGAACTATGGGCATACTGTCAAGCTGATTTCACCTCAATTTGTCAAGCCTTATGTCAAGACCAACAAAAATGACTACAACGATGCTGAAGCGATTGCAGAAGCAGCTTCACGGCCCAGCATGCGTTTTGTACCTGTTAAAACGTCAGAGCAGCAGGCCTGGCAACTTCTGCACCGCTATCGTCAACAAGCGGTTGATCAGAGAACTGCCCTGGTTAACCAGATCCGGGGGTCACTATTGGAAGAAGGTATTGTGGTTGCCCAGGGTATTGGTAAAGTTCGTGCACAGCTTCCACGAATTCTGGAAGATGCTGAAAATGGACTCCATTCGCTGACTCGTGAGCTGCTACATGGTTTATCAGAAGAGTTGGCCAGTCTTGACAAGCGTATTCAACAGTATGACCAGAAAATTCAGGAGCTGGCTGAAAACGACGACGAATGTCGTCGAATGATGACTATGCCGGGTATCGGAGCCATCACTGCCACAGCATTGAAGGCAGCCGTTGGTGATGCGACGTATTTTAAATCTGGTCGACACCTTGCCGCATGGTTGGGATTAGTTCCAAGACAGCATTCCACAGGCGGTAAGTCAGTCCTGCTGGGCATCAGTAAACGGGGTGATAAATACCTGCGCACATTATTGATACACGGCGCACGTTCGGTACTCCACTGCCTCAAAAATAAGGATGACCGCTGTAAAAAATGGGTTAGCCAACTTAATGAGCGCAGCAATCACAACGTTGCCGCCGTTGGTCTGGCTAATAAAATGGCTCGGATTGTCTGGGTCATCATGACCCGAAATGAAGTTTACAAGGCTGCATAATGAGGTAAAGGCGGCAGCGGCAAAGTAAAGCATAAGCTTAATCAAAGGGGACCCCCCCCGCAGATTGCGATGAGCATGTACAGTTGATGGCAAACAGGTAAAAACCGGCAACCTGAAACCTGATAGGAGCCTTGGCCCTTGAGGCCGTCGGACTGATAAGGCCAGGTTGCGCGGATACCCATCAGGGCCAGAGGGTTAGACCTCATGAATAGGCCGTATATATGATTGCAGTTATCTTTGTTTGCTAATTAACAAAACAGGCTCTTGCAAAACGGGGCGGACCATATAAGGCTCCTAGGCTTTTCAGGGTCAAGATGATTAACTGATAAAACCTGCCCGTAGCGATAAAATGCTTTCTTCAAGGTTTCTTTTCGTTAAAATACTTACTGTAAATATCTGATAATGTTTCACCAGGAACCCAGGCATATCTGGCAACCAAATGTTTTTTATTTTCCAGAATAAAGGTTTCACCTTTTTCAGGAAATACCAGTTCTGCATTTTTTAAACCAAGCCATGAATAATTCTTATATTCTTTCTTTAATTTCCACTCAGTATCAAAATGAGTGTTTTCACATGACTCGCAGTCTTCTCTTGTAATTTTAACAAACCATCTTTTGTTCAGAGATATAACAGAAAAGACTTTTTCAACCTGGCCGCCAGAAGTCTTTATTTCTTCTATATCTTTTAAATGATCATCGAAAAGTATTCTGACGGCATCATAGTATGAGTTAACTTTTCCAAAATCTGGCAATTTTGGAAGCCCTTTAAAATCTGCTTTTAAAGAAAAAGGATAAATCAAGCAGAACAGAAATATTACCAGATGCTTTTTAAACATTTTTTCGACTCAAGTATTTTTATCTGCCTTTCACCACACCGATTGATATTTGCCTAAAATCTGTTGTCAAAGAAATAAACAGACATTCAGGTACACCAACATGTCTCAAGCTCAATACCAGTCTAAGAACCTCAACCACCTTGGCTTGGTTGCCGCTATGTGTCGGGAGTTAAAGATAGCCGAATACATTGATGCCCGTATCACAAATGACTCCGATGTTCGTAATGTCACTATTGGACAAGCTGTAGTTGCAATGATCATCAATGGCTTGGGCTTTACGGGGCAAACTCTATACATGCTCCCTGAGTTTTTTGAGGATAAGCCGATTGACCGCCTTATCGGGGAAGGTATACAGGCTGAACACTTGAACGATAAGGTACTTGGTCGGGCTCTCGACAGTTTGTACGACGCTGGTGTTAGCGACTTGTATCTCAATCTGGCCGTCAAGGTCGTCAATCATCTGAAACTTCCTTGCAAGGCATTAAATCTGGATGGCACCAGCTTTCATGTGGATGGAGTCTATAACAGTCATGACAATCCAGACGACTTGAACTGTATTCATATCTGCCAAGGTTACAGCCGTGACCACCGGCCTGACCTGAACCAGGTAGTCTTACAGTTAATGACTGAAAACCAGGCGGGCATCCCTGTGTTTATGGCCCCTGCCAGCGGTAATGTAAACGACAAAACCTGTTTTCAGGAAATTATCAAAAATCATCTGTCATGTTTTAAGGCTGCTTTGAATAGCCGCTATCTGGTTGCTGATGCTGCCATGTATGTTGCAGAAACCCTTCAGTCGCTTGATGAGCAAAAGCAGCTGTTTATCTCCCGGGTACCCCTGAACATCAAGGAGGCAAAGGAGCTGGTCTGCAAAGCGCCAACCATGTCGCTGGAGCCTGTTGAAGGCTATGAAGATTATTACTCAGCTGAAGTGCCTTCCTGCTACGGAGGGGTTCAACAACGATGGTTCCTGTTTCTCAACAAAAAGCGCGGGCTTAGTGAACGGAAAACACTGACCCGAAAGATGCAAAAACAGTCATTGAAAGAGGCCCGTGATCTGGAGAAGCTGAGCAAAAAGGCCTTTTTGTGCCGGGACGATGCATTGAAGGCTTTTGCCTTGTGGCAGAAACAATCGAAACTTTGCCAAAGCGAAACAGAGCCTGAGGTTATCTGTAAACCCTGCTATTCGGGCAAAGGAAGACCATCGCCGGATAGCAAGCCTGATCACTTCGAGTACTTTGTGCAGGCTGAATGCTTTGTTTCCTGCGAGAAGAGGGAGCATGCAGAGGCCTCACTGGGTTGTTTTATCCTAAGCACCAATGAGCTGGATAAAAATAGTTTGAATGCCTCTGAGCTGTTGTCTATCTATAAGTCGCAACAAAAAGTTGAAGGCGGCTTTCGGTTCCTGAAGAGCCCGGACTTTCTGGTCTCTTCGCTCTATTTGAAGAAAGCGGAACGTATTGAAGCCCTGTTAATGGTGATGACTCTGTGCCTGATGGTCTATGCTGCTATCCAGCACAGAATCAGGCAGGAACTGAAAAAGCAAAGTCGTGTATTTCCAGACCAGAAAAAAAAGCCCTGCCAGAACCCAACAGCAAGATGGGTATTTTTCTGTTTTCAGGGGCTTAGTGTATTAACGGTCAATAATCAGGAGGAACATGTGGTTGGTTTGAAGGAAAGGCAGTGGACGATCATTCAAATTTTGGGCATTTTTTACGAGTCCATGTATTCCTGATAGGGGTGGTGAAAGGCGGTTTTTATTGTTATCGGTATTTCAAAAAATAGCTTTACCACTCAACCTCAAGGCAGCCAAAAAGTGAATTAGATGCTCTTGCCAGGCTTTTATTGTCGACGGTCATCTCATCAATAGGGGAGTCTAAACTACTGACTGCATCATTAAGTGGTGATGTATTAGCATTGTATGAATACAAAATAGAGATAATAAAAGTAATTCGAGTTATTACACTTGCTCTGTGATTTTTAACGCTTTAGATCTATGGACAAAATAATAGCGCTGAAACCAGCGCTATTATTTTGTCATCCAAGCCTGTTTAAACCAAAATGTCTCTGTCAGTTAGCACGACACTGGGCAGGAATGGACATCTCCTCTGAAGACACTATCCAGTTATTCAGCTGGGTAAGGTCTTCCGGATTCAGGGTACCTGCTGTCTGCTTCAGCTTCAATGTGTTCACGATAAAGTCGTAGCGGGCATTCAGGTAATCACGCTGGGCAGCAAACAGTGTCTTCTGGGCATCGAGAACATCGGTAATGTTACGGGTACCAACTTCATAGCCGCTCTCTGTCGCTTTCAACGCACTTTCAGAAGAGACAATACCCTGACAACGGGCTTCTACACGAGCGACATCAGAATTGACGGTGCGGAACAGGTTACGGGTACCGGAGTTAATCTCGCGCAACGCCTTGTCGTAATTCTGCTGAACCGATTCCATCTGGTAAGTTGCCTGGCGAACCTGGGAGCTGGTTGCACCACCGGCAAACAGGGGCAGGTTAAATTTAACGCCTACCACAGTCTGGTCGCCATCACCGGTCCTTATCCCGTTACCTGTAGTGTCTGCTCTGGCAGAGTCTGCATCACTGGAGTTGTAGTTATAGCTGGCGAAAGCATCAACAGTTGGAGCATGGCCTGACTTCTTGGCCTTGATATTGCTCTCTGCGGCTTTCAGGCTTTCACGTGCGGCCTCAAGCTGCAGGTTATTCTTGAGCGCGTTGTTGACCCACTCATCAGAGACAGCAGGTGTGGGAGCAGTAACGGGCATGGTTTTATTGAGCTTGCCAATGTCCTGAATATCCTGATCGACGATTGTACGCAGAGCCTCATAAGACACTGAAAGATTGTTTTCAGCGTCAATCCGGACTACTCGAGCATCGTCGTAGCGTGCTCTGGCTTCGAGAACATCAGTCTCAGCAATAAGACCCACATTATAGCGTTCACGAGCCTGATCCAGCTGCTGTTTGACCGCTTTTTCTTCGGCTATGGCAGTGGTCAGACTGTCTTCAGCTCTCAGCACATTAAAGTAGGCTTCTGAAACCCTGAGAATAAGATTCTGCTGCTCATAGCCAAAAGTAACTTCTGCCTGGGCACTTTGAAACTTGGCAGAATCATAACCAAACCAGCTGGCCATATTGAACAATGGCTGACTTAAAGTAGCTCCCCAGGTATGAGAGTTATAATCGTCTTTAACGTCACTGACGGCTGCCTCGAGAGATGTTTTGTTGTACTGAGTTCCACCCGACAAAGACAAATTGGGCAGCAATAGGGCTCTTGCCTGGGTGCTACCTTCCTGAGTCGCCATCATATCGGCACGTGCAGCGGCCAGCTGGGCATCATTTTTCAACGCCAGATTATATACTTCCAGCAAGTTGTATTCAGTCTCAGCCGCTTGGGCAGACATAATTGAGCTGGCCAGGGCTGCCAGTAAAAAGCCTTTAAGATAAGTTTTTGGCATATCTCCAGTTCCTTGAAAAATGGGCCCGAAAGCCGAACAATAATGTCGGTTTACCCGTTGTTACTCAAGCGCAACTCGCTGAATTTACACTAGTTTACCTGTCGTCAAAAGCAATAAACTCAATGTGAAAAGATTTGAACTGGCTTCTTAATACAGGCGACCATGAATCCAATAATTGTTTGATCAGGAAACCGACACCGAATGGTCATCCATTGTCTTATAGTTAAACAGGTAATATTCCATGCTGAACATGAACTTTCAGGAATCCGTTGTTATTCAAACCGAAAATCAGCAGTGGCAACCAAGCCCCGCCAGTAAAGTGTTCCGTAAGCCACTGGCTCGGGAAGATAAGGAGTCAGGACATGCCACCAGCATCGTTCAGTATATTGCCGGTGCCAGTTTTCCTGCACACCCTCACCCGGATGGTGAGGAAATTCTGGTACTCTCAGGAACTTTTTCCGACGAAACGGGAGATTTTGGTCCAGGTAGCTATCTGCGAAATCCACCAGGCAGCCAGCACGCGCCTTTCAGTAAAGAAGGCTGCGTGATATTCGTGAAGCTATGTCAGTTTGATCCGTCAGACAGGCAAACTGTTCGAGACAATATGTTCGAAGCCCTGGGCCGGAATGATTCAACCGGTGTTGCTGAAGTGTTTCTATATCAGTTTAAAGATGAGAAAGTTTCTACCCTCAGAATTCCTGCAGGGAAAACCCTGTCTCTGCAAGACAGGTCTGGAGGAGTAGAAATACTGGTTATTTCTGGTAAGCTTTCGACGGCTTCAGGAGACTGGCCTGCTGGCACATGGATACGAACCCCACATTTTAATTACGATCTTGAACCGGCAACGGAAGACACTATCGTTATGATCAAGACTGGTCACCTTCCTCTTTAGCACGGCCATGCACTACAATTGAGCATATGGACACTAGGACAGAAAAGGCTCGCTACAAAGCCGACCTCATCAAGCAGCAAAACTTGTGTGAAAGGAATTTTCATAAACTCATGCTTCTGCTGCCCGATCTTGAGCAAAAAGATAACGTTGCTCTCTCATTTTATTTCGCTGGCAAGAAAGGACAGGCATGGTTTCAGGTGCTCGAGCGGGCTCCTTTTACGACCGTTCTGCAAGTCGATCTGGATGCAGCCTGGGGTGAGTGGCTGAGGCTGCCCGAGTTCCGAATCCGAATTTATCTGGATGTCAGAATGGCCGAGATCATCAGTGTCAATAAAGAACGACACTTCAAGGCTATCTATCCTTATCCCAATGAAAAGATGCTCATGCCTGACGAAAAGGAACAGTTGAATCAGCTTTTTTCCGAATGGCTGAACTTCTGTCTGACTCATGGTTTAAGTCAAATCTGATATGAACTGAAGACGTGCGAAGAGTGACTGCTTTATTCTGGCCTCCCTGATAAAATTATGAAGAAGACTCGCTGCACCCATTATGAATTATCAGAGGACCTATGACCGGAATACGCATCATTCAGTTAACGGATACCCATCTGTTCGGCTCTTCTGATCGCAGATTGATGGGAGCAGACACCAATCAGAGTTTTCTCGACGTTTGGGAGAAGATTCAATCCTCGTCCTTTAACCCGGACATTTTCCTTGTCACCGGAGACCTTACCCAGGACGAGAGCCTGGAATCCTACCAATCGTTGAAAACGGTTCTGGATACCAGTGAGAAACCTTATCTCTGGACTTGTGGAAATCATGATGATGCTCAACTGATGCAACAGGTCAGCCCGCAAGCCATGAGTCCTTATCTGGATTCAGGCTCCTGGCAGATCATTATGCTTAATTCCCAGATTCCGGGGCAGGTTCCGGGCTTTTTATCGGACAAAGAGCTCCAGCTTCTGGAAAAACACCTCTCTGAGACCCCGCATAAACACACACTGGTGGCTTTTCACCATCCGGCCTACACCATTGGGAGTCAGTGGTTGGACGCTATCAGCCTGAAGAACGCTGAACAGTTTATGAGCCTGATCCAGTCATACTCCAATGTCCGGGTGGTTATCAATGGTCATATCCATCAGGAACGGGATCAGACCATCAAAAATACCCGGTTTCTTTCTACCCCTTCTACTTGTGTCCAGTTCAAGCCTGAATGCGATAATTTTATGCTGGATGACCGCTGGCCAGGCTATCGAGAGCTTGAGCTAATGCCTGATGGCACCTTACATACACGGGTGGTTCGACTGGAAGGCTACTCTTTAAAACCGGATCTCACTGCTAACGGCTATTGATAACCCCCTTCAATATCAGCATTTTTTATTAGAACCCTGACTGTTTTTTTCTAGATTGATAATTAGGAGTAGTAAAAAAGGAAGTAAGATTATGTCCAGGGTTAGGTCAATGCAGTTCGATGACCAGGATAAGATCTTTTGGGATTCAGGTCAGGAATTCAGAAAGAGACAAACCGCCAAGGAACGCTGCAAGCAGAGAAAGAAGAAATCCATTCGACAAGGCATTGAAGATTATTGGGATAAAAAGTCCCTCCGTCAAAATCTCGCCGATTCCCACGACGATTTAGATGACGATGACGATTACAGTCAATGGGATGACATCGAAGGTGAACAACCCAGGCATTGAAGTTGATACAGTAAAGCCGCCCGTCTGAGGCGGCTTTTCTTGTTACTTCAGGATTCAAGAAAGCGCATCAAAGTACGAGCGACCAATTCTGGCTTTTCGGCATGCAACCAATGTCCTGTACCGGCAATTTCTCTCATGGCTGCTTTTGGAAATCGTTTAAGTACTTCTTCCCGGTGTTCTGCGAGAATGTAATCCGAGTTACCGCCTTTCAGGAATAATACATCACCTTCAAAAGACTCCTTTCCGGAATGACCCGCAGAAATATTCAGGTAGTTATGATGAATCGCTTCCAGGTTCATTCTCCAGCGGTAATTTCCCTCGTCATTGCGATAAAGGTTCTTCAGAAGAAATGTTCGAACAGCCAACTCTTCTACATGCTGGCGCAGAGCATGATCGGCATCGCCACGCTTCTGTATAGTCTCAAGATCAACAGCAAACAAACCTGCAAAAACATCGTCGTGCCGTCGCACCCTGTAATGCACGGGAGCTATATCCATAACAGCCAGCTTGTTTACCCGCTCAGGGTGAGTCAAAGCCACTTCCATAACGACTTTACCGCCCATAGAGTGCCCGAGCAGGTGTGCTTTCTCAATCTGCTGATCATCCAGATACTCAACGACATCGGCAGCCATGACAGGATAATCCATTGCATCATCATGGGGAGAACGACCATGGTTGCGTACATCCAGACCGTGTACCATGAATCTTTCTGCAAGCTGCCGATTGATAGCCCCCAGGTTTTCCTGTGATCCAAATAATCCGTGCACACTAACCAGGTTCTCACCTTCTCCCTGTTGTCTGGCATACAATTTCATGGGTTATTTAATCTCTCCTTCGTCTTGCAGCGATCCACGCAGGATAAGGAATCATACTGGTTGACCACGTGGACATTGTATTTCCTTAAGATACTTTATCAGTATGGTCTTTCTTCAGTAATACGGAAAAAGCCTAAGACACTCCCTCAGACGTAATGCTAGTCTGAACTTTATGACTTCACTATCTGGTAAGGACACCATTATGAAAGGCTCTCAATGGCTCTGCGGCCTCTTAATCTCGGTATTTTGTCTGCCTGCCTGGTCTGCGCCCCCCTTAAAACCCGAACTGCTCTCCGAGCAGGTGCAGGCAGACAAAGAAGGGTGGTGGAAAACTGGTTTCCTGGTTGGCACGGTTTCCTCAAAAGGCTGGGAAGTGGGCTTTATCTGGGAATCCGGAGAGCTGGAAGTTCTGGCTGGGAAAGGCACCCTGAATGGCACAAACTACCCAGCCAAAACCTACGAGGTATCGGTACAACCTGAATTTTATTACCTCTGGGACAAACTGAGAGTTTCCAGGAAACCTTTAGTGATCAGATACCAATATCCATTTTGGTCTAACCCCTTCGCTACTAACAGTGGTTATCGAGTGATTGATGTCCAACCGGTTGAGAGCAGCTTTTCCAAAACGCCTTCATTTACACAATACCCTAATGGCATAGATTTAAATCCGACGATAAAAAATTCAGGAACCTACACTCAGCGGCAAACATTCGGCCTGGTGCTCCATGTAGCCCGTTGGCTACTGAACCACAAATGTACGGTATACCTTCATTTGGGTGGCACCGCCAGGAGTCTGAAAAGCAGGCCGACTTATAAACCGTCTCTTGAATACAATGTCGATAAGCGTGAATATGAACACAGAACGGTTTTAACCTATGAAACTTATGAAGTAGAAGTGCCTAACGTTGTTAAGTTATACACGGACAGCGAAGCCATTTGTCGCTATGCAGAAGATTCCGCTATATCGCAGTCAGAAGTCTATGTTGAATACTATGGAGTAAAAGCCCAGGCTGATACCGCGACGTTCTCAATCCTCAACTCCATCCATGTTGCCCCCCCCTTCGACGAAGAAGAAAATTAATGATTCAATCTGACGTAACAACGGCCTCTGGCCTGATACTTCAGAGCACTTGAAAACCTCGAAAACTGATTAAACCGAAACAGCCGCCCTGATATGAGGATGAGCCTGGTAATCAACCAACTCAAAGTCATCAATAGTAAATTCAAACAGCTCCCTGATGACAGGATTCAACTTCATTGTTGGCAAGGGAAGTGGCTTGCGGGTTAGCTGCTCTTCTGCCTGTTCCAGGTGGTTGGAGTATAGATGGGCATCACCAAAGGTATGAACAAAATCCCCCAGCTCCAGGTCACAGACCTGGGCAATCATCATGGTGAGTAGTGCATAAGAGGCGATATTAAAAGGCACACCCAGGAAAATATCAGCACTGCGCTGGTAGAGCTGGCAGGACAGCTTGCCGTCCAGAACATAGAACTGAAACAGACAATGACAGGGAGGTAAGGCCTGCTTACCCATCGCGGCATTGTCTTTAGGGCTGAACTTTACGTCCGGCAGCACACTGGGATTCCAGGCACTGATGACCAGCCTTCTGGAATCTGGATTGGTTTTTATTTCATCCAGCAGCCACTGTATCTGATCAAACGTTTCTCCGTTTACACCTTCCCAGCTCCGCCACTGCTTGCCATAAACAGGGCCCAGATCACCTTCGTCCGTCGCCCATTCGTCCCAGATTCTGACACCGTTTTCCTTCAGATAGGCGATATTAGTGTCGCCCTTCAGGAACCAGAGCAGCTCATGAATAATGGAGCGCAGGTGGCACTTCTTGGTGGTAACCAAGGGGAAACCTTTCGACAGATCAAAGCGCATTTGATAACCAAAAACACTGTAGGTTCCAGTGCCGGTCCGATCAGATTTGAAAGTTCCTTGCTCTTTTACATGACGCAGGAGATCAAGATACTGTTTCATGACATTGATCCTTTATTTTATTAACGCTCATGGCTGTTATTAACGCTCATGGCTGACTTCCTTAGCGGGCTTGGGTTTATATTTTTTCAACCAGGCCCGGTCATCCTGATTCTGACCATCCACCAGTGGGAACTTTTTATAGGCTACCACCATAAGCGCCACACCCAGAAAAATCATGGGCACTGTCAGCAACTGCCCCATGGTCATCCAGTCAAAAGCAATAAAGCCCAGCTGCTGGTCGGGTTGCCTTACGAATTCTACGCAGAAGCGTCCGATGCCATAGATCAACAAGAATAGTCCCGATACAGCCATACGGGGACGTGGTTTGGCCGAGAACCACCAGAGTGCTCCAAACAGGATGACACCCTCAATAACAAACTGGTAAAGCTGTGATGGATGTCTTGGCATCCGGGAGGGGTCTGTCGGAAATACCATAGCCCATGGAACATCAGTTACCCTTCCCCATAGCTCACCACCTATAAAGTTACCCAGACGGCCCATACCCAACCCCAGTGGAATGAAAGGGGCAATAAAATCCGTCATCTGAAAGAAGTTCTTGTCAATCCTGCGACCAAAGAGGAATACGGCCAGCAGAACCCCCAGCAGACCACCGTGGAAAGACATGCCACCTTCCCAGATACTGAATAGCCAGAGCGGATTTTGCAGAAAATAATCAAAGTTGTAGAACAGCACATAGCCCATGCGCCCACCTACTATGACCCCGACAGCTATGTAGAACAATAAATCCCCGATTTGTTCGGGATTCCATAAGCCGTTTGATTTCCTGGCTCTCTGGACCGCAAGCCACCAGCCTCCGGCAAAACCCACCAGATACATCAGGCCGTACCAGTGGACTTTGAGTGGCCCAAGGCTGATCGCAACGGGATCAATTTGAGGATATGGGATCACAGGAGGATTCCGGATAGTTCTCAAGGTTTGCTATTACACACCCCTCTCTCTCAGTTCGAGTGGAGTGCCATGGATACGAGTTGGACCAGTGTATCAGCTGTACAGAGGAGTGAGCCAGCTGGCCGGACTCTTTTACATTGAGAAAAGAAACTTAAACCCTACTATCACTAGCAGGAGAGCAAAGAGTTTTTGCAGCTTTTCGGAAGGCAGCTTATGGGCTAACTGAGCGCCAAAGCGGGCGAAGAGCATACTGGTCAAGACAATGCCAAGAAATGCCGGCCAATAGACATAGCCAGTGCTCATCGTCGGCAGCAGCTCGTTTTCCCAACCCAGAAACATGTTCGCAGCAGTTCCCACAAGAGCAATCGGTAAACCACATGCAGCAGAAGTCCCCACCGCATCAGTCATTGAGAGATTGCACTTGCGCAAAAAGGGTACCGACAGGCTTCCACCCCCGATGCCAAACATACTGGAAGCCCAACCGATGACACCTCCAGCTGCCACCAGTATTGGTCGTGCCGGTACCTTGCTGCTTTCAGAAAGCTTGAAGCCAAACCACATCTTTGCAGCCACTGCCAGGGCAAATGCCCCAATAAGTTTCTGAAGCATAGAACCTGACATCTGGATCGCTGTGTAAACCCCCAGCCATGAACCCAACAGAATCCCCAGAGCCAAAACGCTGAAAACAGGCCACTGAACAGCACCCTTGGCATTATGAGTCCTAATGGAGCTGACTGAAGTAACAACAATAGTGGCAAGCGAGGTACCCACAGCCAGATGAGTGAGAATATCGGGAGATAATCCTTGCAGTTCGAAACTAAATACCAGCACCGGAACAATTATCAGCCCTCCACCAATCCCGAACAGACCGGCCAGAGTCCCGGCCAGAGCACCGAGCAGCAGGTAGGAAAGAAAAATCATTAAACAACTATCCAGCTAAGCAGCCTCAAATCAGGAATCCTGTTGTGATTACCCATAGCCAAGGCCAACAAATATTATCAGGGCAGCATTCCTTGATGGAATGAAGAGTGACCCTTATTGTAAATAAAATCAACAAGTAAATTAACTAGAAAACAGCGATTTAGCTCATCTCTTTCAAAAACATAACCCGACGGGAAGCTCATTAAGGCTCAACACAATGACCGCATTTAATACAGCATCTAAGCAACTTCCCTGTATGCGGGGCGTTGTGCAACATAAACAACAAAGTACAAATTTTGCCCATCGACTGGTAATAAAGCATTCCTTCACCTAATCTGGTTGTCACAATTTTTTTACATAACAAGAATAAAAATGGCGATACTCTTAAAGTCCGGCTGGAAGGACTCAGTGTTGGATCTCTTAATCGGGCTCTTGTCCCGAACGCCTCAGGTGCTTTATTCTGTCATAGGCCTGATATTTTCTTACGTCTTGCGAGCTAAAAAGGGGCATATTGCCCGAGCGTCACTACAACTAGCTCTATTGCCTGTATCCGAGAAGACGCATAAACAGATCATTCGACAGTCTGCACGTCACACCGTTGATTATATTCTTACCCTGCCTTTTCTTGATAAAGTGCCTTATCTGCTCAACAATCAGGATGTCATTGCCCGCGCCCTTTCAGAAAACAAGGGTGTGGTTGTACTCTCTCTCCACTTGGGCCCTCCTGATTTGGGAACCCTGGCACTCTCACAACGGGGTTTACCGGCAACTACCCTGATTGGTTCAGGAAAGCAGTCGCCTTTGACTCATAAGTTCGGAAAAGCATTTCTTTTGAGGGTCGGCATTGAGCCCATTGTGAAAGGTGACCCCACTGCCCTGCTTCAGGCTCTGAAAAAGAAAAAAGCCGTATTTCTATACAGCGATCTCCGCTCAAAAGAGATGCCTGTAACATTTTTTGGACAGGCAACCCGGGCACCTGCCTGCGGAATCATGACAGCTCATCTTCTAAAAACTCCCGTTCTCTTTCACTACTGCACGTTTGAAAATAATCAATGGCAGTTGCATTTTGAGCCTCTGCCACTGACCCGAACCGGTAACAGAAAACTGGACACCCAGCACGACCTTCAACAACTGATGCACAGAATGGAACAGGTGATCAGGGAAAACCCCCAACTTTGGATATGGCATTACGACCGGTTCAAGTTGAAAAACAAGATTTACGGGAACAAAAGCATTTCATTATCTTCAACCAAGCCGGATGTATCATAAAATCGACTAGTGCGAGTATAGATGGCTCAAGATCAGTCCCCTGAACGACAGCTCTCCTTACGAATTCAACGTTCAATTTTTTTCACTGGTGACTGTCTGACAACGCCCTTTATGACAACTTTCCATGACTGGCAAAAGCCTGTGATAATGGCGAGTTGTTCGATTAAGTTAAAGGTATTCATTGCACTGCTCTCAGTTATTCACTGATGGCGCTTTTCAGGAGATAAAAGTGTTACCAAAATTGCATTTAAGGGTATTGCTCGGGGCCGACTTTTCGTAATCTTTTCGTCATCTCAGCCTACTTCCAAGAACTTTGCTATACTCTCGTTACCGTTTTATCCTGTCACGTCTAATGTCAGTTATCTCTCGTTTCCAGTGATTTGGAACTGCAGCCATGCCTCTTCACTCTATCCATCGAAGTTATAGCAGGGACTATCAAAAGACTGATGACGTCTACGCATCGTCTGATTTGTCCGTCAGTATGCCCAGGTACGAAATGCCGAAAACATCCGAAGATCCTCGGCATGCTTATCAGGTCGTTCATGATGAGCTGATGCTGGACGGTAATTCCCGTCAGAATCTGGCTACCTTTTGCCAGACGTGGGTAGATCCGGAGATTCATGCAATCATGGATGAATGTGTCGACAAAAATATGATCGACAAGGATGAATACCCTCAAACAGCAGAATTGGAAAGACGATGTGTGCATATTTTGGCTGATTTGTGGAATTCACCGGATGCAGCAAACACCTTGGGCTGTTCCACTACTGGCTCAAGCGAAGCTGCCATGCTCGGCGGTATGTCTCTTAAGTGGCGATGGCGTGAGCGGATGAGGCAACAGGGCAAACCTGTTGACAGGCCGAATCTTGTTTGCGGTCCAGTGCAAATCTGCTGGCACAAATTTGCCCGTTATTGGGATATAGAACTTCGTGAGATTCCAATGGAAGGCGACCGTCTTATAATGACTCCGGAAGAAGCCGTTAAGCGCTGCGATGAAAACACGATTGGTGTCATTCCAACACTGGGCGTCACCTTTACCTGCCAGTATGAACCAGTAGAGGCGGTTTGCAAGGCTTTGGATAAACTTGAGGAGGATACTGGTCTCAATATCCCAGTGCATGTCGACGCTGCAAGTGGGGGCTTTCTTGCTCCTTTTTGCCAGCCAGATTTACTTTGGGATTTCAGACTGCCAAGGGTAAAGTCCATCAACGCCTCCGGTCACAAATTTGGTCTGGCGCCTCTAGGCGTTGGCTGGGTCATCTGGAGAGATCATGAAGATTTGCCTGAGGATTTGATTTTCCGGGTCAATTATCTTGGCGGTGATATGCCAACTTTTGCTCTGAACTTTTCCCGTCCCGGAGGTCAGATTGCGGCTCAATACTATATTTTCCTGCGTCTTGGAAAAGAGGGTTATCAACGTATACAGCAAGCCTGTTATGACACAGCTCAATACCTCAGCAAAAAGATCGAAAGCCTGGGTTTGTTCGACGTAATCTACAATGGAAACGGCGGGATCCCGGCCATAAGCTGGTCACTGAAGCAGAACGTTAACCCCGGCTTTAACCTATATGACCTGTCGGATCGCATTCGCATCAGGGGCTGGCAGATTGCAGCCTATTCAATGCCAGCCAACCGTGAGGATCTGGTTATCATGAGGATTCTCGTTCGTCATGGTTTCAGTCGGGATCTGTCAGACTTACTGATTGATGACCTCAGACGTTGCCTTGATTACTTTGAGAATCATCCTGTAGAAAATTCGGGTAACGAAGGGGATTCATCGAGCTATAACCACACTGGCTTCAAGTCCAAATGACTCACCTCTGCTCAGGCTAGCCTGACTCTTTTATCAGACAACTCCCCCCTCCCAGGGTAACAATGTCTGGAATGAGGTAAACACCTTATGGCTGACAATTCCTCTACTGGAGTCAGTGTTAAGAAGTTCACAGTTTTTACACTGGCAATTATGAACATCGTTGCGGTAGTCAGCCTTCGTGGCTTACCCGCAGAGGCTGAATATGGGCTTAGTTCAGTTTTCTACTACATCTTTGCAGCAGTAGTCTTTTTGATACCGGTATCTCTTGTTGCCGCAGAACTTGCTACCGGCTGGCCTGAAAAAGGCGGTGTATTCCGCTGGGTTGGAGAAGCCTTTGGCCCGAGATGGGCTTTTCTGGCCATGTTTATGTTATTTATTGAAGTCAGTGTGTGGTTTCCTACTGCATTAACTTTTGGCGCAGTATCTCTGGCATTTGTTGGACCGGACCAAACCTGGGATCAGGCCCTGTCTTCCAATAAACTATTTGTGCTTGCTGTTGTTCTTGTCATCTACTGGTTGGCCACTTTTATCGCGTTTCGGGGCGTAGACGCATTCTCTAAAGTTTCGAAGTGGGGAGGGATGATTGGTACAATTATTCCAGCCGCTGCTTTGATTGTTTTGGGATTCAGCTACCTGTTCAGTGATCAGCCAATTCATATTGAACTTAAGTGGGATGACATTCTTCCTGACTTCACTAATTTCAGCAACATTGTACTGGCTGCCAGCATTTTTCTCTTTTATGGCGGCATGGAAATGAATGCAATCCATGTAAAAGAGCTGGATAACGCGTCAAAATCTTACCCGATGGCCATCGCCGTAGCCTCCATTGGAACAGTAGCGATATTTGTTTTTGGCACACTGGCTATTGGTTTTATTATTCCTCAGTCAGATATTAATCTGACACAGTCACTTCTGGTGGCGTATCACGATCTATTCAAGTGGGCAGGTCTGGGCTTCCTTGCCCCGATTACGGCCATTTGCCTTGCTATCGGGGTTCTTGCCGGCATTGTCACATGGGTTGCAGGCCCGTCTTCGGGTTTGTTAACTGTTGCAAAGGCAGGTTATCTACCACGGTTCTGGCAGCACACTA
Source organism: Endozoicomonas sp. ALC020 (assembly GCF_049275935.1). NCBI lineage: Bacteria > Pseudomonadati > Pseudomonadota > Gammaproteobacteria > Oceanospirillales > Endozoicomonadaceae > Endozoicomonas > Endozoicomonas sp. ALC020. The sequence continues at coordinate 3,817,493 of NZ_CP184830.1, read as the reverse complement.
ATAAGCATGATATGGCAACTCACATCATGTTATTCCAGGCTGGAATAGTCAGTGTTTTGTCCGTGCTCTTTGTGGTAATGCCTTCTGTGCAGGCTGCCTACCAGATTCTCAGCCAACTTACGGTTATTCTTTATCTCGTGATGTACCTTCTTATGTTTGCTGCGGCAATACATCTGCGCTTTACTCAACCCAATCGCCCAAGACCATACAGTGTGCCCGGTGGCAAAGGTGGTATGTATCTGGTTGCAGGCATTGGCCTTTTTGGATCAATGATTGCGTTTATCTTCAGTTTTATTCCGCCAAACCAGATTGCTATAGGAAGTCCAACCACTTTCGTGTTCATTCTGATCGCTCTTACCATCCTCTTTATCATACTTCCTTTTATCATTTATGCCTGTCGGAAGCCGCACTGGAAAGACGAGCATGCCGACTTTGCTCCGTTTACCTGGGAGATTGAGGGTACTCACCCAGGCATCCCCAATGAATCTGATACTCACACCACACACCTGACAAAACAACATTTTCAATGGTTACACAAGAAGAGGGCTGAGAATCAGGTTGAAATTAAAGGAGATCAGGCATGAGCTTCAACACAACTCAGTTACAGGATCTTGCCAATGAAGCCCTGATACTTGGCAAGGCTTGTCTTGATGGGAAAAATGCCGATTATATTCCGTTCCTTGCCAGCGTCCCTCCTGATTTATGTGCCATATCCATATCCTGCTGTGATGGAACAATCATTCATAGTGGTGATTACGATTATGCTTTTGCCCTTGAGTCCATCAGTAAGGTGTGCTCAATGTCACTGGCTATGCAACAAAAAGGCTCCGAAGAGGTTAGAAAAAAAATCGGGGCTGAGCCTACGGGGTTGCCATTTAACTCTGTTCTGGCACTTACAGTACATCAAGACAAGCCGCTGACACCTCTGGTTAATGCCGGTGCTATTTCTACTGTAAGCTTTATTAATGCTCCCGATAAAGAGTCACGCTGGCAGATGATCCTTGATTTCCAGAGGAAAATGATGTCCCAAAACGTTTGTCTCTCAGAGGATGTTAACACTTCCGAGCAAGAGACCAACTTTCATAACCGGGCCATCGCATGGTTATTGTATGCAGCAGACAACTGCTTCAGCGATCCAATGGATGCCTGTGATGTATATACACGTCAATGCTCAACTTTAGTTAGTTGTGATGATCTGGCAACCCTTGGCGGGACACTGGCTAATGGTGGGGTAAATCCGGTCACGAAAGAAAAGGTAATTGACCAGGCACATATCGCGCCTATTCTCGCAGAAATGACGATGGAGGGTATGTATGACTATTCCGGGGACTGGGCATTTCTGGTGGGTTTGCCGGGTAAGAGCGGTGTTGGTGGTGGCGTAGTGGCTGTTGTTCCCGGAATGATGGCCATTGCCGGATTCTCACCACCACTGGACGAGGCTGGCAACAGTGTTCGAGCCATGAAAATGATTAGTCATATTGCCAATAGCCTTGATCTTAGTGTTTACTGCCCATCTTGAGGTAAAGAGTGCTCAAGATCAAACTCCTGAACGACGGCTCTCCTTACAACTTCAACGTTCAAAATTTTTCACTGGTGACTGTCTGAAAACCCCTATAAGATAGATTGGCTAACTCTCTCGAAAATTATATTTTTCCTTTTTTATCAACAAGTTACCCTCCTCTACCCAGACAAGAAAAAGTCCGAAAAGAAGTAGACATTTATACGGATAGTCTCTATAACATTTACTGTGACCAACACACACAGAGCACTTATAAAGTTACAGTGTCGTGTGAATCGCAGTAACAATTCGCGTTCAAATTACAGTGCCCAGACCAACAATAAAATAAGTACGCCTATGATCATGGAGGTCGTGGCGAGGGGGAGCCGGATATGTCTATTTTTTCTCACTATCAGGAAAGGTATGAATCAACTCAGCAAGAGGAGATGAGCCTTCAGGAATACCTCGACCTATGCAAGAGCACCCCTGGTGCTTATGCCAATGCGGCAGAGAGAATGCTGTCAGCCATTGGCGAAGCAGACATTATCGATACGTCTCGTGACCCACGTCTGAGTCGTATTTTTTCCAATAAGTTGATCAAGCGCTATCCTGCTTTTGAAGAGTTCTATGGCATGGAAGAAGCGATCGAACAGATTGTTTCTTACTTTAAACATGCTGCACAGGGTCTGGAAGAGAAGAAACAGATTCTTTATTTGCTGGGTCCGGTAGGTGGCGGTAAGTCCTCTCTTGCTGAGCGTCTCAAAGCTTTGATGGAACTGAAACCATTCTATGCCATCAAGGGCTCGCCCGTATTTGAATCACCACTGGGTCTGTTTAATCCCGACGAAGACGGCAGGATTCTAACCGAAGAATACGGCATTCCCGGCCGCTACCTGAAATACATCATGTCTCCCTGGGCGGTTAAACGCCTGCACGAATTTGGTGGCGATATTTCCAGATTCCGTGTTGTTAAAGTCTACCCTAGTCGTTTAAATCAGGTGGCTATTGCCAAGACTGAGCCAGGTGATGAGAACAACCAGGACATTTCCAGCCTGGTTGGCAAAGTAGATATCCGTCAATTGGAAGAATTCTCTCAGGACGATCCGGATGCCTACAGTTTCTCTGGCGCACTGTGCCGTGCCAACCAGGGTGTGATGGAATTCGTGGAGATGTTCAAGGCACCTGTAAAGGTTCTACACCCACTGTTGACTGCCACTCAGGAAGGTAACTACAACTCTACAGAAGGTATGGGGGGCATTCCTTTTGAAGGTATCTTGCTGGCGCACTCCAACGAATCCGAGTGGCAGACCTTCCGTAACAACAAGACCAACGAAGCATTTATTGATCGTGTCAACATCGTTAAGGTTCCTTACTGCACACGCATCAATGAAGAAGTGGGTATCTACGAAAAGCTGCTTGAACACAGCTCTCTGAAAGATTCGCCCTGTGCACCTGACACTTTGAAAATGCTGGCCCAGTTCTCTGTTCTGTCCCGCATCAAAGAGCCCGAGAACTCTTCCGTTTACTCCAAGATGCGGGTCTATAACGGTGAGAACCTGAAGGACACCGACCCTAACGCCAAGCCTCTGCAGGAGTATAAAGATTCAGCCGGTGTTGACGAAGGCATGGACGGACTCTCTACCCGCTTTGCGTTCAAGATTCTGTCCAAGGTCTTCAACTTTGACTCCACCGAAGTCGCAGCCAACCCTGTGCACCTGATGTACGTTCTGGAACAACAAATTGAACAGCAGCAGTTCCCGGATGAATTGACTGATCGCTACATGCGCTTCATCAAGGAATATCTGACACCCAAATATGTTGAGTTCCTGGGTAAGGAAATTCAGACCGCATACCTGGAGTCCTACTCCGATTATGGGCAGAACATCTTTGATCGCTACATCACTTACGCTGATTTCTGGATTCAGGATCAGGAATTTCGTGATCCCGATACCGGACACATTCTGGACCGCAGCGCCCTGAATGACGAGCTGGAAAAAATCGAGAAGCCTGCTGGCATCGCGAACCCGAAAGACTTCCGTAACGAAGTGGTTAACTTTGTTCTGCGTGCCCGGGCCAACCACGAAGGCAAGAACCCAAGCTGGTTGAGCTACGAGAAAATGCGTGCGGTGATCGAGAAGAAGATGTTCTCCAACACAGAAGATCTGCTGCCAGTGATCTCCTTTAATGCCAAAGGCTCGAACGAAGACCAACGCAAACACGCAGACTTTGTTAAGCGCATGGTTGAGTATGGATATACAGAAAAACAGGTTCGCCTGCTGTCCGAGTGGTACATTCGGGTTCGTAAGTCACAGTAAGTCATGAGCCCATTTGCGGCCCATGGCAGCGTTCTTGATTAATCACCACAGCGCCTTTGCGGGCGCTTGTGCATCTTGTTTAATCAGGAAAAATGGTCATTGTTCAAAGAACGACATGGCCATGGCACCAGGAAAATAGTTCTGGATAGAACAAGCAGCCAGGGCTAAGCACCCAAGGAGAGCGTCCTATGAGCATAATAATTGACCGGCGCCTCAATGCGAAAAAGAAAAGTACGGTCAACCGTCAGCGTTTCCTGAGGCGCTATAAAGGTCTGGTAAAAGAGGCAGTTCAGGATGCTGTCGATCAACGCTCTATTACTGACGTTGACAGCGGCAGTGACATCAGCATTCCCAGAAAAGACGTGTCAGAACCGGTTTTTCATCATGGTCGCGGTGGCCGTGTGGAACAGGTTCATCCGGGCAACAAAGAATTCACTGCCGGCGATCGTTTCCAGCGCCCTCAGGGCGGAGCTGGTCAGGGCAGCGGTGAAGGCGAGGCCAGCAACAGCGGTTCCGGTGAAGACGATTTCATTTTTTCCATTAACCGTGAAGAGTTCCTGGAATATCTCTTTGAAGATCTCGAGCTGCCCAATCTTGTTCGCAAAGAACTCAGGGATTCCACCGACTTTAAACTGAAAAGAGCAGGTTATACGACTGCGGGCTCTCCTGACAGGTTGAACGTAGTTCGCTCCCTGAGAGCAGCTCACGCTCGTCGAATTGCTCTTTCCGGTAAAGAAAGAAAAGAGATTCGTGCCCTGAAACGTCAACTGCGTGAAATGGAAGTAAGCCCGGAAAGCAACGATGAAGTTCTGAGAAAAGAGCTGAAGGATCAGATTGCTGAGCTGAACAAAAAACTCAAGCGTCTGCCCTTTATCGACGAGTTCGATCTTAAGTTCAACAACCTGGTAAAAGTGCCGCAGCCTTCAAGCAAGGCGGTCATGTTCTGTGTTATGGACGTGTCGGGCTCTATGACCCGTGAAATCAAGGACATTGCCAAGCGCTTTTTCCTGCTGCTCTACCTGTTCCTGGAGCGCAATTACGAAAAAATTGAAGTTGTTTTCATTCGTCACCACAGTGAAGCCCGTGAGTGTAACGAGCACGACTTCTTCTATGCCCGGGAAACCGGTGGCACCGTTGTATCCTCAGCACTGACACTGACAGACGAAATAGTGACTGAGAGATATTCCCCCGGTGAGTGGAACATCTATGTAGCCCAGGCGTCTGACGGCGATAACTGGGAAGCAGACTCTGCCAAGTGCCGTAATATTATTGTCGACAAACTGTTGCCGCTGACTCAGTACTACTCCTATGTAGAAATTACTGATCGTCACCACCAGAACCTGTGGCATGAATACAAAACCATCGAAAAGAACCACGAAGGTCATTTTGCCATGCAGCAGATACGACATGCTGGAGAGATCTATCCGGTGTTCCGCAAACTGTTCGAAAAGAAGGAGGGTCAAAATGCCTGACAGGGAACGCTATGAGCAGGACACTGATCCGCATACAGCAGGGCCTTCCTCCGAAGCTGCCAGTGTTCAGAAGCCACCACGTCGTGCAGAGCCTATTTCCACAGGCTCAGAGTGGACTTTTGCACTGCTGGAAGAATACGACAGAGAACTGGCAAAGTTGACAGCACGCTATCAACTGGACACCTACCCCAACCAGATAGAAGTCATCAGTTCCGAACAGATGCTCGATGCTTATGCTTCTGTGGGTATGCCACTCATGTACAACCACTGGAGCTTCGGTAAGCAGTTTCTCAGTAACCAGCAAAACTACCAGCGCGGACAAATGGGTCTGGCCTATGAGATTGTGATCAACTCCAATCCTTGTATTGCCTATCTGATGGAAGAAAACACCATGCCTATGCAGGCACTGGTTATCGCACACGCATGTTACGGACACAATTCTTTCTTCAAGGGTAACTATTTGTTCCGGCAGTGGACAGATGCAGACTCCATTATTGACTACCTGCTGTTCGCTAAAAACTACATTGCAGAGTGCGAAGAAAAGCACGGTGTTGACGCAGTGGAAGAGCTGCTCGATGCCTGTCACGCTCTAATGAATCAGGGTGTCAATCGCTATGAGCGCCCTCGTCCTATTTCACCAGAGGAAGAGAAAGCGCGAATCAAAGAGCGTGAAGAATACATTCAGCGCAACCTGAATGACTTGTGGCGAACCATTCCTCCTCGTGAAGAGAATGAAGTAAAGCAGACTGAGCGCTATCCAAGAGATCCGGAAGAGAACATTCTCTATTTCATAGAGAAAAACGCCCCTCTACTGGATACCTGGCAACGAGAACTCATACGGATCGTTCGCAAGGTGGCTCAATACTTCTATCCTCAGCGTCAGACTCAGGTCATGAACGAAGGTTGGGCAACCTTCTGGCACTACCACCTGATGCACGAAATGTACAACGAGGGTCACATTACAGAAGGCTTCATCATGGAGTTCCTACATTCGCACTCCAGCGTGGTGTTCCAGCCTGATTTTGATGACCCCCGTTACAGTGGCATAAATCCATACGCTCTGGGCTTTGCGATGTTTCAGGACATCCGCCGGATCTGTGAAAACCCGACAGAAGAAGATCGTCGCTGGTTCCCTGATCTGGCCGGTTCGGATTGGCTGGAAGCCGTTCACTTCGCCATGAAGAACTTTAAGGATGAAAGTTTCATCATGCAGTATCTTTCACCCAAGGTGATGAGAGATCTGAAGCTGTTCTGCATCGACGATAATGAAATCAACCCATATCTTGAAGTCAGCGCCATTCATGACGACTCCGGCTACCGAAAGGTGAGGGAATCTCTTGCCGCACAGTACAATCTGGGCAACCGTGAACCCAACATTCAGGTATACAGCGTAAACACCCGCGGTGACCGCTCCATTACCATGCGCCACTTCATGCACCGGGGTCGCCCGGTAGATTCTGACAGTACTCGTGAAATCATCAAACATATCCACAGACTGTGGGGCTTTGATGTGCATGTGGAGTCTGTTGATGAGTGGGGTGGTGTAAAAACCATTTACGGTCTGCCCAGACAGGAAAAAAATGAAGAGACCGAGGCAGCCTGAAAAAGCTCAAACAACCTCTTTATCCATTAGCCGGGTCCTCCAGAGGATCCGGTTTTTTGTTACCCCGATGCTGATACCGGTAAACTGCACCACCAAAGACAATCAACACCGTACCGTATAAAAAAACCATATAGCCAGCCCCACTGAAACCGAGAAGACAGTAACCGGACGCCAGAAGAATGATAATAAACCAGCCTGAAGTAATCCCTCCGGGTTTTCTCCGCTGAATCTGGAAGCAGGAAAGACAGGCACAGAAATAAGTCAGCAACATAATGTAAACCGCAATCAGTACGATAGACTCAAAATGCTTTTGAACTGTAGGCTCCACCGTTAACAGAAGCATTATGGACATCAGAATGGCGGTGATTAACAGGCCTTTCCAAGGTGATCCATAACGATTCAACACCCTGAATGCTTTAGGTAAAAGTCCTTCCGAAGAGGCCGTTATGGCTATCTGGGAATGCATAAGAATCCAGCCATTAAGGCTGCCAAAACAGGCAATAACAGCCATGGCACTGACCAGTTCACCGACCCGGTCACCCAGCAAATAGCTGGCTGTTACGGAGAAAGGTGCAGCACTGCTTTGCAGAATATCGTTAGGTACAATACCCATCATTGCCGTGGTGCTCAGAATATAGAAAAGAGCAGCCAGCAGAGTGCCTAATAATGTCGCACAGGGGACATCCCGCCTCGGATTTTTGGCGTGACATGCAAGGTTACAGGCTGATTCCAGACCTATAAAAGACCAGAGCGTCAACGTGATGGATTCAGACAAGATATGACTGGACGATTGTCCGGTCACATTAAAGGAGTTAATGATGTTTACCGTTTCGAACTGACTCCAGCCCAGAGTACTGACAATAATCACAGGCACCAGCATGCAGGAAGCCGTAATGATCTGGAGACGACCTAAAAGACGAATATCGGTCAAATTGATCACACTGAGGATCCAGATGACAGCAATGGCAGCCAGGGCGGTTTCCCAGGGACCATCGAGCACAGGAAAGAAATAACTGAGATAGGCCACACCACTCAGAGCCACCGCAATGTTGCCAATCCATATGGCAGCCCAGTATCCATAAACAACCTGTGACCCGATATAACGTCCCAGTCCTCCCCTGATATAAGCATAGAGACCGGAACCCTGTTTACAATCTGACCTCAATCGAACAAAAACCAGAGATAGCATTACCGCGCCAATAACCGTAACAATCCACCCCAGAAGAGTGATTGAACCATAGCTGGCCAGAGATGAAGGTAACAGAAAAATACCGGCACCCATCATATTTCCTGTTACCAGCATGGTCAGTGGCAAAAGGGATAATTTTCCAGACACCAGAGACACACCTCCATCATCAACAGCCATGAGCTCAGAGAAGTATTTTGCGTTATTCTTTGCTTGATCCTTTTCCTTTTACTTCACTCTTCACAAGTATCACTGGCATCGCGAACCAGCTTTGTTATTCCATCGGATAGTAGGATATCCATCTCAAACCGCTCATTTATCGCTGCCACGAAGTCATGACAGTTTAGACTATGAAGCATTCCAAAACGTTTTCCGGACGTTTGGAAGTACCCTTTTTTTTAAAGATCCATCCGGACAGCATCGGCAGAAAAAAGTAAAATCATAGTAAGAGCGTTCCTGACGGCAGATAAAGTGGTAAATCCAACAATTGAGAGAGCAGTATGACTAATACCATTAAGCCTACAGTTGTTCTGGCCGGAGGAGGCCATGCCCATGCACTGTTCCTGAAAAGGCTTCAGAAGAAGCAAACGCCTCCCGCTCATTTTATTCTGGTTTCTGCCAGTCGCTATACCCCTTATTCAGGCATGCTTCCTGGTGTCATTTCAGGACAATATAGTGCTGAGCAGTCCCACATTGATCTTGAGTTGCTGGCCCATGAATCAAAATGCAGATTCCTTAAAGCGACTATCTCGGGGGTAGATACCAAAGCGAATGAATTGATTTTTTTGAATGGTGACCGACTGGGGTACGACATACTCTCCATCAATACAGGCTCTACACAAGCTCGTGTCATTGATACAAAAGACAGCATCACTATAAAGCCTATCAGGCCTTTTTTATCCTGGTTAGGACAGCCTTTGCCCGAACATATTAAGCAGAATGAAAGTTTTACTCTGGCCATTATGGGTGCCGGGGCTGCAGGTGTTGAGGTAGCAATGGCCCTTCACCAACGCTTCAAGCATCTTCACTCCCTCAAAATACATATTGTCACAGCTCAGGGTATTCTGAAGGGCTATCCGCCGAAAGTTCAAAAAATGGCCAAAGAGGAAATTGAACGAAAGCCTATTAAAATACACACTCATTTTCGGGTAACCGAAGTCAAAGATAAAACCCTGATCAGTGATCAAAATGACCGCCTGCCATATGATGCCCTGATACTGGCTACATCGGCAGCTCCCGCTCGTTGGCCTTCTGAAAGCTCGCTTGCAACCAGTCCAGAGGGATTTATCCACGTTAATCCCATGCTGCAATCCGTCAGCCATGACAATGTCTTCGCTTGTGGTGATGTCGCAGAATTCACTCACTCTAGACAGGCCAAGTCGGGAGTTTATGCGGTTCGACAGGCTCCGACCCTGTTTCAAAATATTTGTAACATCCTCGAGAAAAAAACGTTGGAACCCTACCGTCCACAGAAACAATTTCTTTCTCTGCTAAGCTGTGCAGATGGTCGAGCCATTGCATCAAGAGGCTGGTTCAGTACCAGAGGGCGTTTAATATGGCTTTGGAAAAACTGGATCGATCAACGATTTATGGCGCAGTTCCCCCTGCCCGCCTCAGGCTCCATGGAGTTCAATGGTTCCGATTGAAGCTAAACCTCACGAGAATTTTATCGGCCCGAAAGAAGCCTATGACTCTTCTGATTTTAGTGTTGTCTGTTGTGATGTCAGTGCCAGTCCATGCAAATGCGGTGCTCAGCCTTGACGACCTGGAGCAAAAGATCCGGCAGGCCAGTAACCTGCTGCTTCTGGATGTACGCCCCAAGTTTCGCTTCCTGCTGGGTCATATTCCCGGTGCTCACAACATCTGGCGCCCGGCTTTTCAGGCTGACGCAGATGATTATCCCTACTCCGGAATGAGAGCCAGCAGAGAGAAACTGTCCGAACTATTAAGCCGACTGGGTGCTACTCCAAAAACGGAGATTGTTCTCTACGATGATCAGCAAGGCATGAATGCAGCCCGTCTCTGGTGGTTACTGAAACTCTATGGTCATGATCAGGTCTCTATCCTTGATGGAGGCCTGTCGGTCTGGGAAAAGCACAAAAAAAAGCTGAATTTCAAATCGCCTCAAACACCTGAACGATCCAATTACCAGTTCACGGGGACACCTCATCCTCAATGGCTTGCTGAGATGGAACAGGTAAAGTCGATTCAAGCAAAAAAAGAGAACGTCGCCCTACTGGTGGATGTCAGAAGTTTGGATGAATTCACCGGTAAAACCATAAAGTCAGGAGCCTATCGCCATGGCCGGATTCCCGGAAGTATCTGGTTTGAATACAAGCAAACTGTCAATGAAAATGGATTCCTCGACAAAGAACGATTAAGACATTTGTTTCTGTCAGCGGGTATCACACCTGATAAAGAGATCGTTGTTTACTGTCAGTCCGGAGTCCGTTCGGCTCATACCCTTTTTGTTCTTTCCGAGATACTGGGATACAGCAGGATAAAAAACTACGACGGTTCCTGGATTGAATGGTCCTGGATGAGAGAGTTACCAGTCGTCCAGGGGCCACCCAAAAAAAACCATATAAAGTTCACAAATCCTCTGCAGCATAATTAATTCTCAAAAATACTGTCTTATCTATTCCTGAATATCAAAATGGGCTGTTATCTCGCGTCAATATGGTCTTATAATAGGTTTAGCTCTATATGGAAATGTAGGCTGTATTCTTGGCATGAAAGCTTTCTAGGAGCCTGACCGAGAATAGCGCCCGTAGCGAGGACGGCAGAAAATTGAGGATGAAAATTCTGTTTTGTGAGGAGAATAGCGAGCTATTTAACGAACAAAAGCGGATTTTCAGACCAATTTGCTGCCGCCGCAGTAGGGCAGTCTATTCTCGGTCAGGCTCCTAGCCGAGGAGACATCACCAAAAAAGAGCTCTGTGATATGGACGACGCAGAATAGACATGTGACTAAAAATAAAACAACAAGGGTTGCTGTTTCCCGGCAGTTCCTTCAATGTTAATAATGTAGGAATCGCGCTGTATGGAAGCGACCAAGAAGGAAATGGAAGCTATGCTGGAAGGTACAGTAAAGTGGTTTAACAATCCTAAGGGATATGGATTCATCCAGGCCCAGGAAGCCACTGAAAATCAAGACGTACTCATACATTACTCCGTTATCGAAATGGACGGCTTCAAGACGCTGAAAGCCGGGCAGCTTGTGCAATTTGAAATTGGTCAGGGACCCAAGGGGCTGATAGCCACTCGTGTCGTTCCTGGTGGTGGAGAAAGCGCAGACCAGAGCACACAGACTTCCCGGGAAGAATCCCTGCCAGCCTGACAGTTGGTGTCAGCCTGGCTCCAGAGTCCAGAGACGATGTCACCCGAAACTTTGCCTCGTCAAAGAGAAAGGGTGACATTAGTCTGACAGGGATTTGTAATAAAATGCACCTGTTCATCAGGTAGCAGATGCCCGGTATTTGGGAAAATGCTCGCTGAGTGCTCTGATGATCAAGGCAGAAAAATACTGTGTGTTTTGAGCTGTGTGTTTTACCCGCTACACGGCTCGCTCAAGAGGAATAAACAGAAATCCTGGACTGCGTCTTTTCTGTTTCCGTCACTTTTTCAAAATGAATTTTTGGCTGATTTTTGTCAAGAATCATGTCCGCTGCTTTTTCAGCGATCATCATTGCAGGCGCATTGGTATTCCCGCTGATCAGAGTTGGCATGATTGAGGCGTCAACCACCCGCAACCCTTCGAGCCCGTGAACTTTCAGACGAGTGTCGACTACAGCCATGTCATCAGCTCCCATTTTGCAAGTACCCACCGGATGATAAATGTGATTGGCATTATTTCTTATATAAGACTCAAGCTCATCATCGTCCTGTACATCCGAGCCTGGCAGATACTCCTCTCCAGCGTAGCGGGACAACTCAGACGACTGAATAATCTGTCTCACTCTTTTGATCCCTCTCACCAGACAGTCCATGTCGGCCTGTTTTTCCAGAAGATTCAGTTCAATCACGGGATTATCCGTGGGGGATGCACTGTTAAGGGATACACGACCTCGGCTATCAGGCCTAAGGATACATACATGAACCGAAAACCCGTACTGCAGATATCTTGAAAGTTTACGACCATGATCTTCCATAGCCGCTGGAATAAAATGCAATTGCAGATCAGGCCTTTCAACTTCCGGAGAGGATTTTATAAATCCGCCCGACTCTGCAAGGCTACTGGTCAGGAAACCTTCTCTTTTATAGATGTATTTCACTGCATCCCTGATAACCCTGCCCATTCCCATCGGCCTGGCAAAAGCCATTGATGATGCAGTCTTGTCATTGGCGACAACCAGAACATCAGGATGCTCCTGAAGGTTTTCACCAACACCTGGCAGTTCATGCAAGCAGTCAATATTGTGGGGAGCCAGTTTATCTACGGCTCCGATGCCTGAAAGCAGCATAATCTGCGGAGAACCATAAGCTCCAGCTGAAAGAATGACTTCTTTTCGAGCAAAGAGTTTCCTTCTGGTAACGCCTCGAACAATTTCAATCCCAATAGCCTTTTTGCCTTCAAGGATAACCCTGGCAGTATGACTTTTGGTCATAACCGTCAAATTGGGTCTATCCATGACAGGGTGCAGATAAGCAGCCGCTGAACTGCATCTTTGACCCTCTTTCTGTGTCACCTGATACCAGCCTACACCTTCCTGATCGGCACCATTAAAGTCCGGATTGTTTTTTTCTCCGACTTCTATCGCACCTTTAATAAAAGCTTCACTCAAGCAGTGTTGACTTCTGGGGTCTGCAACATTCAGCGGGCCACCGATGCCATGAAGTTCAGAAGCACCTCTTTCCTGATTCTGGGATTTTAGAAAATAAGGCAAGACATCATTGAAAGACCAACCTTCATTCCCCAGAGCAGCCCATTGATCGTAATCTTCTTTTTGCCCTCTGATATACAGCATGGCATTGATGGAACTGCTCCCTCCAAGGGTTTTCCCCCGGGGACAGTATATATCCCGGTTATTCATGGTGGACTGAGCCTCGGCATTCAGCTGCCAGTTGTGAAAGCCATGGGGCACAGTAATTGCGGCTCCGGCAGGTATATAAATCAAGGGAGACTTGTCGCTGCCTCCTGCTTCTACCAGGCAGACCTGATGGTCAGGATTCTCAGACAGGCGGTTAGCCAGAACACAGCCTGCAGAGCCACCTCCCACAATGATGTAGTCGAACTCTGTCATATAAGTCACTTTTATTATCAGTCTTTTTCAGCTTATTGCTGCTGAATTCTTTGCCGTAAAAGCTTACTAGCTAGCCTGCCATCGCTTCAAGTTCATTTTACTTCTCTGGCATTTAGCCATAAAAAAGTCCTTGCAACTCTCCTGATATCAGGAATTTATTAATGAACATGATTATTAGATTCCAGATTTCCGAGATCTCCCTCCCGCAGAAGCCCACGGGAAGGGAGTCTGAGAGACTGTCGAAAAACGCCTAGCCGGTAATAAAAACTTCCGAAACCATAGCTTTGGCTTCTTCCTGAATTTGCTTAAGGTGGTCAGGACCGACAAAACTTTCGGTATAGATCTTATAAACTGCTTCAGTGCCAGAAGGTCTGGCAGCAAACCAGCCTTTTTCAGTAACGACCTTAAGACCACCGATGGCGGCGCCGTTTGCAGGAGCATGGGTTATTTTGGCAGTAATGGGATCACCCGCCAAAGTATCAGCTTTAACCCTATCCGGGCTCATGGCTGAGAGTACTTTCTTCTGCTCATCGGAAGCAGGAGCCTGCAGTCGTTCATAAACCGGAGAGCCATAGCGGTCTGTCAGCTCCTGGTAATGTTCACCCGGGTCTTTACCTGTAACGGCAATAATCTCAGCAGCAAGAAGAGCCAGGATAAAACCATCCTTGTCTGTGCACCAGGTGAGCCCATCACGCCGCAGGAAAGCAGCACCGGCACTTTCTTCGCCTCCAAAGGCCAGCTCGCCAGAAGCCAGACCATCGACAAACCACTTGAATCCGACAGGCACTTCCGCCACTTCTCTGCCTAAACCTTTTGCTACATGATCAATCATGGCGCTGGACACCAGAGTCTTGCCAATTTTAGCATTGCCCGACCATTGCTCACGGTGGTTGTACAGGTAATTGATCGCCACCGCCAAATAATGATTGGGGTTCAGCAGACCATGTTCACGAGTCACAATACCATGGCGATCAAAGTCTGGATCGTTACCAACAGCAATATCAAAGCGATCCCTCAATTCAATCAGCCCTGCCATGGAATAGGCTGAAGAACAATCCATACGAATCTTGCCGTCTTTATCAACATGCATAAAGGAGAAAGTAGGATCAACTTTCTTGCTGACCAGCTCAATATCAAGCCCGTAACGCCTGGCAATAGGCTCCCAATAGTGAAGGCCGGAGCCACCCAGTGGATCAACACCTATTTTTACACCCGCCCTGCGAATAGCCTCCATATCAATGACATTTTCCAGATCATCAACATAAGGTGTGACATAGTCGTATTCAGTAATAAAGCCGGATTCCATCGCCTTATTAAGCGACATCTGTTTAACACCTTCCAACCCCTGAGCAATGAGTTGATTGGCTCGATCCTGAACCCAGTTGGTGACTTCAGAACCGGCCGGACCTCCATGGGGAGGATTGTATTTGAAACCACCGTCTTCAGGAGGGTTATGGGAAGGCGTGATGACAACACCGTCCGCCCTGTCCTGATGATCCCGGTTGTAGGAGACGATGGCATGAGAAATGACCGGAGTTGGTGTATAACCTCTGCCTTCCTGGATTCGAGCCTTTATACCGTTGGCTGCCAGCACCTGAATGGCGCTGATCAATGCAGGTTCTGACAGGGCATGGGTATCCATGCCAACAAACATGGGTCCGGTAATATTATGCTCGCGACGGTATTCGCAGATCGCCTGTGTGATAGCAAGGATATGAGTTTCGTTAAAAGAGGCCTTGAAAGAAGTCCCCCTGTGTCCTGAAGTACCAAACTGGACTCGCTGCGTGGGGTTCAATGGATCGGGCTGAATAGTGTAATACTCGCTGACCAGACGGGGAATGTTGGTCAGCATATCATCTGTGGCGATTTTACCGGCTTGAGGATGCATGAAGAATTCCTGAGTGAGTGACACTGAAGCATAAAGCAAAAGCTGCTCCAGGTCAGAACACAATATGGCTTAGGTTACCCGCCCTGACTATATGAAGACAGTATCGGAAATTGCCATTGTACCGTGCCAACGATGACCCAGAAACGTCTTGCAGGCCATTCCACAAAGATTCCCTCATGAAAAGCTTTACAGAGGCTCTGAACTTAACAGAGCCTTGGAGATGTCTTCAAAGAGTTGGGAGCCAGCCACAAGCCTTTAGGTCACTTCAAAAAGGAAGTGATTTTTCTTACCCAGTTTCACCAGGAAGAACCGTCCATACATGGCATTTTCTTCAGCAAAGCACCCAGGCAGGTTCATGTTGTCGGCAGCACCGCGAGCTGCTCCATTGAAGAATACCGCATTACGACCCAGCGCATCCTTTACCTGCTTACCGCTTTTCACCATGCCAACCTCTGCAAACAGCTGGGTCATGGGATTACCTTCCAATTGATCACGTTTGATGGTTGCACTGGGCAGCCCATCCAGCTTCAACTGTTCAAGATCCGTTTCAGATAAATTGCTGATCTCTCCCGAGAACAGAGCTTCCGTAATACGTTCTGCAGCTTGCAGACCCTCTTCACCATGCACCAGAAGAGTGACCTCTCTGGCAAGAACCTGCTGGGCCTGCGGACGACCTTCACGCACTTCGTCTTCTTGCTTGATCGCTTCAATCTCTTCCTGTGACAGGAAGGTAAAAAAGCTCATAAAACGGTAAACGTCAGCGTCCGCAGTATTCATCCAGAACTGATAGAAAGCGTACTGGGAAGTCCTGGAAGGATCCAGCCAGACCGCACCGCCCTCGGTTTTACCAAACTTGGTACCATCGGACTTGGTGATCAGGGGCACAGTCAGGCCAAAGGTTCTGGCTTGATTCTGACGACGAGACAGATCAATGCCACCCACAATGTTACCCCACTGGTCACTGCCACCCACCTGAAGAGTGCAGTCATAACGACGATTCAGCTCAGCGAAGTCCATTCCCTGAAGGAGGGCGTAGGAGAACTCGGTGAAAGAGATACCGGAACCTTCACGATTCAGTCGCTGCTGAACGGATTCTTTGTTGATCATGGCATTGACGGAGAAATGTTTACCTACGTCTCGCAAAAAATCCAGAGCAGTCATCTCACCAGTCCACTCCAGATTGTTGACCACTAAAGCGGCATTCTCACCGCAGTCAAAGTCGATAAACTGGCTGACCTGTTTCTTGATCTTGTCAACCCAGCCTGCCACAACATCAGGTGTATTCAGCTGTCGCTCGGCCGCTTTGAAACTGGGATCTCCTATCAGACCCGTTGCACCACCCACCAACGCAATAGGCCTGTGCCCTGCCATCTGGAAACGTTTCAGGACCAGCAAAGGAACCAGATGTCCCAGATGCAGACTGTCTGCAGTCGGATCGAAGCCGCAATAAAGAACCCTTGGCTGTTCACTCAGATGAGCGTCCAGCTCTTCCACGGCAGTGGTCTGCGCGATAAGCTGGCGGGCCTGCAGATCTTTCAGAAGCGGATTTTGACTCTCAGACATTTACCTATCCTGCTATGAAGTCAACGAGACTGAGCGAAACCATCACGGCTCAGCCTCATGAATTAAACACTGCCGAGGCAGCTGTAGACTCAATTTAGCGGGTAAAAGTACAATAAAACGACTTAAGAACAAAGCCGGAAAAATCGGTTTAATTACATTAATTAACTTAGAGAGCGGTTTAGTTACCTTACTTTAGAAAAAACCACAAACAGAACAGGGCAGATCGGTAGCTTTCAACTAATAATATATAGAGTTTTGGGCCAGAGTCGGTTTCCTGACGCCCGCCAACAAAACATTTACAATTCGTTTATAGCTATATATCAATTCATTATGTAGCGTTTAGATATATAATTCATATATATTCTTCACAAAACTTTAACCAAACAGCTACGAGCTATTTGAAATACTGTCTGATCCGAACCATAAAAGTGGCAGGCACCTGAAACAGTAATTCAACAGTAAATACGTGCAATGACCAAACTTCCCCCCAGAGGTGCCACGCGCAAGCAACCCGGCGGCATCAAGAGTTTTCCTAAAAGACACCTGTTACTGGTAACCGGTGTCGCAGCTACGGTGATGACTGTTATTGGCTTGCTGCCGTCTCCACAAGTTGAGGCCAAACGCTCAGAAACCGAACTGCTTATTGACGAATTTCAATCTTCATCCCCCAAAGAAAAACTAAAGGAATTGGCTCTTGAGGAGAAAGCTGCGCCTGAAGAAACGGTTCCTGAAGAGACGGGAGAGCAACGTGAGGCCAGAGAAAAAGCCGAGCGACTGGCCAAGGAAGAAGCTGCTCTAGGCCCCCGAAGAAGTATCACTATCGAGTCCGGCGATAATCTCTCAACTTTGTTTGATGATATGGGTTTGAGTGCCAAAACTGTCTATGAAGTCTCCAGAACTCCGAAACTGGGCAAAAACCTGACCGATATCCTCCCCGGACAGGCGTTTGAATACCGGGTCAACAGCAAAGGAGTTCTGACCCGGCTGCGCTATGTCCAGAATAAACTTGAAAGCATCCTCTATGAAAGACAGGGGAATGGCTACGTCGGTAAGAAGATAATCCTCGAGCCTGAAGTGCGTATTGCCTTTGCTCAAGCCTCAATCAAAAACTCTCTTTTCCTGGCGAGCCAGAATGCTGGTCTGAGCGAGAAGATGACCATGGAGCTGGCGGGCATATTTGGTTGGGACATTGATTTCGCGCTGGATATTCGCAGCGGTGACAGTTTCAACGTGATGTACGAAGAAAAATATTTGGATAACGAGAAGCTGGGTGATGGCAATATACTCGCAGCAACATTTATTAACCAGGGTGAAGCCTTTACCGCCATTCGTTACACCAGCAGTCATGGTGACAGCAATTACTACTCTCCGGATGGCAAAAGTATGAAAAAGGCATTCCTGCGAACGCCTGTGAACTTCACCCGGATCAGTTCAAGCTTTAATCCTAACCGCCTTCATCCAATTTTCAAAACCAAGCGCCCTCACAACGGGACAGACTATGCAGCGCCCACTGGCACTCCCATCAAGGCAGCGGGTGATGGTAAGATTCAATTTATTGGCTGGAAGAATGGTTTTGGCAATGTTGTCTTTATCCAGCACCCTCATAATATTGTTACCGTTTATGCCCACCAGAGTCGTGTAAATAAAAGATTCAAGAAAGGTAGCCAGGTTAAACAGGGACAGACCATTGGCTATGTGGGCCAGACTGGCTGGGCTACAGGCCCGCACCTTCATTACGAGTTCCGGGTCAATGGTGTTCACAGAAACCCCGTTACCGTCAAGCTGCCTAATGCCTCACCGATCCCCAAAGCCGAGAAGGCACGTTTTATGGCTTTTGCCAATAAAACCATGGCCCAGCTGGAAAAGCACGGTACAACTATGCTGGCCAGAAACGAGAAAGAGTCGAAATAACAACGATAGCCTCCAGGGAGGGCATGATGGATTATCAGAGATATGCCTGAATACTTTATCGGCCTGATGTCAGGCACCAGCCTTGATGCCATTGACGCAGTTCTGGTTGAATTTGAGGACTCGATATCCAGGCACTCACCATCAGGAAACTGTCGACAGCTGCAGGCATTATCCCATCCGCTCCCTGAAAATCTCAGAGAACAGCTTCTTGCCCTGACACTACCTGGTCCTGATGAAATTGAACGAATGGCGCTGGCTGAGCCCGCTTTTGCCCGGGAATCGGCTGATGCCGTCAGGCGACTCCTGGAACAGGCCAATGTTGATTCAAACCAGATTTCTGCCATTGGCAGCCATGGACAAACGATCCGCCACCGCCCGGAAAAAGGTTTCACTCTGCAGATTGGTGACCCTGGTCTGATTGCTGAACTATCAGGGATTACTGTTGTCGCCGACTTCAGACGTCGAGATGTTGCGGCAGGTGGACAGGGAGCTCCCCTTGTTCCTGCCTTCCATCACGCTGTTTTCAGCAACCCTGTATTGGACAGAGTCATATTGAATATTGGCGGTATGTCCAATATCAGCTTGTTACCTGCAGACCATAAGAAAGCTGTCATAGGCTTTGACACCGGTCCGGGTAACGTTCTGATCGATTATTGGTGCCAACAGCACCTCAACCAGAAATTTGATGCCAATGGCCAATGGGCCTCATCAGGAAGCGTGGATGACCAACTGCTGAATGCGATGCTGAATGACAGCTACTTTTCTGAAGTGCCGCCCAAGAGCACTGGCAGGGAACGCTTCAACCCGGGCTGGCTGGAGTCTCACCTGAGAAATTTTTCTGGCCTGCAACCTCAAAACGTGGCGGCCACACTCACTTTACTGACAGCAAAAACCATTGCCCTGGATATCTGCCAATACGCTCCCTCAGCCAAAGAACTTCTGGTTTGTGGTGGGGGTGCCAACAATAAGCAATTGATGAAACTGATTGAAGATGAGCTTGACCCTTTGTCCGTTGCAACCACAACCTCTCTGGGCATAGCACCTGAATGGGTAGAAGCAGTAGCCTTTGCCTGGCTGGCCAGACAGACACTGTCAGGAAAGCCTGGCAACCTTCCTGCCGTGACAGGAGCTGCTGGCGAACGGGTCCTTGGGGCTATATTCCCGGCTTGATAAATACCGCTGACAATGGATAAAATTGTTCGACCAGACTAAGGCTGAAGAAAAATCGTGATTTCTATTAACCTTCCGGAGCTTTCAAGAGTCGTTTTCTGGCTTCTTCAGCACCGTATTCGGCGATTAATGCCGGAGTAAGAATTTTGTTAATTTTATCGACACTACTTCTCAACTTGTCCCTGTCCTGAATAGAGGTTAACCCTTTACTCATTAAAGACCGAATAGACTTTCTAAACTTATCAAAACCATTGCTATACAGTTGCATCAGTGATCGTTCCTGTTTCATGTGAGCAGCCCACTTGAGTAGATTTGACTTCGGGGGTCTCTGACTCTTAAAGGTTTTAATCAGAGAAAACATTTGCTCATCAAGCCAAACAGAATCATTGAACAGTGGTTGAAAGTCGTAAGCATCACCGAGATTCTGAGAGACATCTTCCAACTCCAGCTCTAATTCAAGCATCTCCAGCTCAAACTCTTCATCATTAATCGATTGGTATATATTTTCGCCAGTAGATGGGTCTATGGAATCCGAACGGACTCTTTCCGGATCACTTGCATGCTGGGGTGATGATTTGAAGTTCAAACTTTTGGGGACATCGTAATCTGAAGATACTTTCAGGTCTCTGGGTATATCATAGTCTGTACTTTTCATCCGATTAACAGGCACATCATATTCTGGTTTTGCTTTCAGATTTGCAGGTACATCATATTCAGGGCTTCGCTTGCGATTAGCAGGCACATTATATTCCTGTTTTGTTTTCAGATTACCGGGTACATCATATTCAGTGCTTCTCTTCCGGTTAGCAGGGACATCGTATTCTGGTTCTTTTTTTAGTCTACCGGGTACATCATAGATATTAGCCTGTCCAGGCTTTTCATTTCCGGCAAGTGCCTCTTTGCCCTGGTTACGTGGTTTTGGCTGCGGAGCTCTACTCAGAGAGCCGCTCAAGTCCCCGCTGTTTTTTCTTCTCGTCCGAGGGGTAGGTACTGGCCTTTCTTTCACATCTGGTTGCTCTTGTTGCTTGCTCTGAACAAGCTCATCGGTCGGCTCTTTAACCTGAGGAGGCTGCCTCGGTAATGATTTACTTCTTCTGGGTGCCACTGTTGGCGCCTTCTTATTGCTGCGTCGATTCGATTCAACTTCATTCCCACTCCGCTCCTGTTGGCCGTTCACTGAAGAGGGGCTCTCTGGAGATCCAGGCGTTGGAATGGGGGCCGAAATGGATTGACCCTGCAGAGGGAGTACCTGAATGAAAATCTTGCTTTCAGCTTTCGCTGCCACTCTCGACTTCAGGTCTGTAGGAGGCTTAGGATCTGGTTGCTTACTTTTCGCTTGCTCAGTCTTCAAGGAAGGAAGCCCATAGGGGCCAGCTTTTCTGATTTTTCTCAGTATGCCTCCCAGCAGTGCTTTGACGGTAGTTTTCCAGTTATTCTTAACAGGTGAAGACGAATATAAGGGCCCATCGCTTCCCTGAGGACCTGAGAGATCTGCCATCACACACCATCCATATATGCATTAATATACCTATCAGTATAATAGCCTCTGAATTCAACGCGTTACGACGACTTTCAAGTTACGGACTACTGACGCTTCAGAGAGTACTTGTCTGACAGCATTGCCCTGCTGGCCAAACAAATGGCAGGGCTGAAAGGATGAGGGCATGAGCAGCTACTTAACAGGAATATCCGGGCGCTGGCGCCCGGCAAAAAGAGTATTCAGATAGAAAAAGAAGAACCGCAGCCACACGTGGCGGTTGCATTAGGATTTTTCACCAGGAATCGGGAGCCTTCCAGTCCCTCTTCGTAATCGACCTCAGCACCGACCAGATACTGGTAGCTCAGTGAATCCACGACCATTTCAGCTCCCTGCTTTCTGACCAGGGTATCGTCGTCTGCCAGTTGATCATCAAACTTGAAACCATACTGAAAGCCCGAACATCCACCACCAGTGACATAGACACGAAGCCTCAGGCACTTGTTATCTTCATCTTCCATGAGCCGATTGACTTTCTCAGCGGCATTATCCGTCAGTTCGATCGGGTCCGGCATTACCGTTTCAACTACTGCGCTCATTTATCCTCCCGTGCTACCTGATCGCCACAGGCAAACCCTATCTCTGTATACTCTCAGAGTCCTGCTCTTACGGTCTCTGCACGTATAACTGTATTAATATGCTGCGTCCATTATCCAAGTAACCCAGTAAAGCAGTCAACTACTCAGGCGACTTAACCACTTTCGGTCAGTCCGTTTTTCACATCGCCTTCCAGCTCTTCCTGCCAGTCCAGAATATTGGTCAGGCTTCGCACTGCACCACTTTTGACTTTAATGCTGACCATCACTTTCTCGGGCTTGAACCCGTCGGGAAGCGTCAGATTGATATAGTCACGGTTTTCAGGGAAAGACTGAAAATAACGGAACCCAAGTGCCTGGGACTTTTCCATTCCGGCCAGTTCCATCAGGGACAGAGACTCTTTCTTACCATCTTTCACCCCTTTGACAAAGACATTCAGAGTTCCTTTGAGAAACGGGTTGTCTCTGGCCACCTGAGAGACCACCATTCTGAAGCGATACTGATTTTTCTCCTCACCCTGCAGCAGATCAAATGCATAGAGCCTGATGCCTTCAGCACTGTCTTCCGGAGCAAGAATACTCTTGTAAAATGCTAGATCCTTGCTCAGCAGAGCTTTTTCATCTTCCAGATCCCGTATAACACTACGAATGCTGTTTGCCGCCTCGCGGTCCACCTTACTGGTTCTTTCCAGAATAACCAATTTCTGCCTGAGAGACTCCTCTACCCCCAACAAGTCTTGCAACTGATTCCTTAGATCTAAGCTTTCCTGCCTCAGTCTGGCTGCCTCGGTATCGGAAATCCGTCCCCCAAGATAATAAGAAAGTCCCGTAGCCAGAACAAAGGCCAATACCAGAAAAAGCCTGATTTTGCGCTCTCTGGCGGGATCATCACGCACCACCTTCATACTACCCGGCGGCTTGATAGAAAGAGAATCTGGCATCTCATTTATCCTGATAAAAAAGCGGCATAATGAACTTTCCGGGCAAAATTTATGCTTTCAGGGACAATCCCGGCAAGCTCCCGACAACCTAATGTTAAGTACCTGGCCAGTTGGTTTCGCATATTCTGGCGAGTGGATTTTTTCATCCTTCAAGGCGCAACGACGGGCGCGTAGCCATAGCTACGCAACCAGAGTTGGAACGCAGAAGGATGGAAAAAGCCGCCGTCCAGAATATGCGAAACTAACTGGTTAGGTACTTATATAAGCACCTAATCAGATACTTACAAATAGAATCCGCTGGACTATGCAAAAGCCACTTTCCCGGCTGCTTAAAACAGTAACGTTTCGACTCCTATGGCACGATCAGGGTATGATAACCGGCTGTGACTAAAGACTGCCTGAAACCCTGATGCTTGACCGCTGGACTTCTCTCTGGATCAGATCGCCTCTGAATCTTCTTGCCCGCCCACTGAAAAAAGCAGGTGTCCGGGCTGACCAGATTACTCTGACTGGTTTCCTGGTCGGATTAACAGCCCTGCCATTGCTGGCATTTGAACTCTATTTGCCTGCTCTGGTTGCCATTCTTTGCAATCGTCTGATGGATGGGCTCGACGGTGCTCTGGCAAGAATAACACAAACCTCAGATGCCGGTGGCTATCTGGATATAACCCTGGACTTCATCTTTTATTCGGCCATCGTGCTTGGCTTTGCCTTTGCCGATCCTGAAAAAAATGCCCTGATGGCCAGCCTGCTGATCTTTACTTTCGTCGGAACGGGCTCCAGCTTTCTGGGCTATGCGATTATGGCTCAGAAGAGAGGTCTCTCAGACCCTGACTTTAGCAACAAATCCTTCTATTACCTGAATGGTCTGGCAGAAGGTACAGAGACCATTGCCATTTTTGTGGTCTTCTGCCTGTTTCCCCAGTATTTCCCGATTCTGGCTGCATTTTTTGCTGTAATCTGTATCCTGACAACCATGACCAGAGTCTGGGCAGGTTACCAGACTCTCAGGCGGGCAGACGAGCTCGATACCCATCAGTGAATGATAACCATGGAATTATTGAAGATACTGTTTCTACTCTTTATTGCGCTAGCCGTAGTGGTCATGGCAACACAGCGGTTCGGCAAACCCATGAGTCGGGAGAAACAGTCAAAACTGTCAAAAATAGCCATCATACTGATTTTGATCATGCTGGTAGCCAGAATCATCAAAGAGTTCGTCTAGACGAAAGAAGGCAGCGCAAAGCGCTGCCTTTTTTGTTCACTGCCCGAAGGGTCGTGAAGAGTAATCAGTCGATTACTTCAATGTTCTCAGCCTGAGGGCCTTTGGCGCCCTGAGTCACCTCGAACTTAACACGCTGGCCTTCGACCAGAGTTTTGAAACCGGTACCGACGATAGCTCTGAAGTGAGCAAATACGTCCGGACCAGAGTCCTGGCTGATAAAGCCGTAACCTTTGGACTCGTTGAACCATTTAACTGTTCCGGTAGAAGCAGACATAATCAATTCCTGAAATTGAACAAAAATAGGGTGGTCACACAACATGACCGCTTAGCTGAAAGCGTCGCTACTACTTATGATTTATCAGGAAGATCTACAACTATGGAACTTCGAAACGCAAGACATAAATATAAGGCATAACTTAAAGCTAAGCTAATTGTATCTCAAATAGCTACAGAAGCAATGAGTACAACACGATTAAAGATATCGTGAAAATCAGCAGATACAACCCCGGCAACATTGATATAGAGACAACCTGCATGATTATTTCTCATAACCGTTACCTTGATTCCTTATTCCGCACCAAAACCTGCGACTGGAAGACCGCTATCAGAGGGCATGCAGCCTTGTAAAACAGATACCAAAATTCCCAGACAGACAGTTTTGTTGAACTTTGCTACTTATTCCCACACCCAGGCTCACACCAGCCACCTCGAGAAAAGCACCCAGCCATATAACTTGCATCGAACATTTGGGTAGAGAATACTGCAGTTTTGAAGTTATAGCAGAGAAGTAGTGATCATGAAAATAAAAATACGACATCAGGAAGACAGAGACTTACCCCACATTGCAGAAATGTTTGAATATGAGGATTTGGCAGAAAACACCTCCCAGATCCCCTATAACCACTCCGACCACTGGAAACAGCTGTTCCAATCCCGAAGCAATGAATCCGTTCAACTGATTGCAGAGGTAAATGGCAAGGTTGCAGGTCATCTCGGCATTCTTATGTCCAGCAAGCCACGTAAAAAACACGTCGCTACTTTTGGCATCAGCGTACATCCTGATTTTCAGGGACAGGGAATAGGATCAGAACTGGTTGACGAGATGATACAGCTTTGTGATCACTGGCTGAATATTGTTCGCATTGAACTGGGTGTTTTCACAGAAAACAAACAGGCAATCGCCCTGTATAAAAAGTACGGGTTTGAAATTGAAGGGACGTCGCGCTTTGACTGCTTCCGCAGAGGCCAGTACAGCAGCACCTATAAAATGGCCAGAATAAGACCGGATCTGCTGGAACAACTGTCATAACACCAAGGTCCGGGAATAATCTGCAAATCCAGAACGCTGTCCTGAGCCACCAGTATCACAGCAAGGTCTTCTGGTGCACGCTCCATCAGTCCATACTTCAGGCATTGGACAGGTTAAGAATACAAGAATAGAAAGAATATCAGTCATAGCTGGCTCACCGGAATGAGTCAGCCTGAGAACACGATTAACCTCTGAGTAAGAGAGCGTTAAAGCGAGGTATTAATTTCTTTCTCTTTTCTGTAAAGCAGGAGATCGAGCAGGCCCATAAAGAACGCTGAGGCAACAAAGGTCAGATGTATCAGCGCCGCCCACATCAACTTGTCATTTGGGATATTAACCGTATTCATAAACATTTTGAGCAAGTGGATTGAGGAGATGGCTACAATGGAGGCAGCAACCTTGGCCTTAAGTGAGCTGGTATCCATTTTACCTAACCAGCTGAGCTTCTCAGAACTCTCATCCAGGTCTATTTTAGAAACAAAATTTTCATAACCGGCATACATAACCATAACGATCAGGCCCCCAACCAGAGCTAAATCAACTAGCGTAAGCACCTTGAGTATTACCTGCGTCTCATTCATATTAGAAACGTCGAGCAGCAGGTTAGTAACACTCTGAAAAAACTCAATCAATAAAGCGATCAGGACAAGACTCAAGCCGATGTAAATTGGCGCAAGAAGCCAACGGACAGAATAGAGCAGCTTTTCAAACAGTTTTTCCATGGATATGCCAGATCAGTCGGTAGATCATTAAAGGTCGCAGAATATAGCACAATTATTCTAAGCGAAATTACAAAAGTCGTAATGATTTGCGAACCGAGCAGTGCCGACGCATGAAAGACTTGAAGAAGCCATTACCCAGTATACTTGCTCTTTTGATGTCTACCCCTCAAGCGGAAGTGTCCTTTGACCAAAAATAACGCTCAGTCTATGCAACCTGCCAGGCAAGGATGGAGCATCGACAACCCGAACAGGCTCACAAAAAAATATCAAGGCATCAAAGCAGGCGCATCAAGGCCTGCTGTTTCATTCAGTTCGCACATGATATTCATGTTCTGAATGGCCTGACCTGCCGCCCCCTTCACCAGATTATCTATGACCGACAGAATAACTACGGTATCGCCGTCCAGAGGACGATGAACGGAAATGCGGCACTGATTACAGGATTTGACTGAACGGGTTTCCGGATGACTGCCTGCAGGCAAAACATCAACAAAAGGTTCATGACTGAACTTGTTTTCATACAACGCCTGAAGATCAATGGAGTGATCTTTTACCGAAACATAGGACGTTGCATGAATCCCCCTGATCATGGGGACAAGGTGGGGCACAAAAACCAGCTCGCCCCTGTAACCCTGCCCTCCCATTCTGCCTATTCCCTGTCTGATTTCTGGCAGGTGTCTGTGGCCTGGCACACCGTACGCCTTGAATGACTCCGAAACTTCGCACAACAAACTGGCCACTTTGGCTTCACGACCAGCGCCGCTGACTCCTGACTTGGCATCTATAATAACACTGCCTTCTACCAGAGCATTTTCCATCAATGGCAACAGACCCAGCTGTGCAGCTGTCGGATAACAGCCCGGATTAGCCACCAACTGCGCAGTTTTAATGGACTCCCGATTCATTTCTGGCAAACCATAGACCGCTTCTGCCAGCAGTTCGGGACAGGCATGATCAATACCATACCATTGCTTCCAGTCAGTAGCACTGGCCAGACGAAAATCAGCAGCCAGATCCACGACTTTCACACCTTTGTCCAACAGTTTGGGCACGGAATTCATGGCAATTCCGTTGGGCGTTGCGAAGAACACAAGATCACAGGTGGCCAAGACATCATCGTCTGGCTGTGAATAGACAATATCCATCTTGCCTCTAAGCCCTGGATATAGCTCACTGACGGGCTTGCCTGCCTCTTTTCTTGAAGTAATCACCGTTACTTCAACGTCGGGATGAATCGCCAAAAGACGCAGCAACTCTGCTCCGGTATAGCCGGTACCACCAACAATGCCTACCTTGATCATGGATACAACGCCTTAAAAATAGAATATTTATTTAAAATAATAGAATAAATATTTATAAAAGCTCTTTCAAGACTCGCTTCTGCAAATATTCTTTGTGACACTCCCCGCCTTGTCGAGGGTTTACGGCGATTTTGCTAAAAGATGATGCTATTTGGCCCAAGACTACGATAAATATCCCGCAAGCTCTCACCAGCATGCAAAGACTGTTTAAGACAGCGAGTCACTCTAACAGCAGGGTTTCAACAAAACAACGTTCATAACACAACCTAGCCGGTTTACAATACTCAGGAATTCACTCACCCTTGCACCCGGATATCGAACTCTGGCGTCTTTTCCGCTACTCTCTATCCGCTATCAGTAATCAAAAATCAAGGATCTCGCGCATGCTCTGGGTTAAAGCCTTTCATATTATCGCCATGGTCTGTTGGTTTGCAGCCCTTTTCTACCTGCCAAGACTCTTTGTTTATCACGCCATGAGCGAAGATCAGGTCAGTAATGAACGATTCAAGATCATGGAGCGCAAGCTTTACCGTGGGATTGCCCTGCCGTCCATGATCGCCACTCTGGTGCTGGGTATCTGGTTACTCCGTTTCAACCCGTCCTATTATATGAGCAGTGGCTGGATGCACGCCAAGCTGGCATTGGTGGTTCTGCTGATTGGCTATCACCACATGTGTGGCGCGTTCCTGAAAAAGTTTGCCAATGATGCCAACACTAAGTCAGACAAATTCTACCGTATTTTTAATGAAGTGCCGGTTCTGCTTCTGGTGGCTATTGTAATTCTGGTTGTAGTCCGTCCCTTCTAAGGATTAACAACCTTGCGTTTCCGGCATATCTGCCGATAAGACGCCCTGAGTGGTGACACCCCGAACAGGTGTTTCCAAAGCTCGGGGGATCCAGTTATGAAGCGCAAAGATTATAAAGTCATATTCAAAGGGCAGATTCTTCCTGGCTTTTCCGAAGCTGAAGTCAAAAATAATCTGGCCCGTTTGTTCAATGCCGATGCGCAGCGCATTGACCGCCTTTTTTCAGGCAAGCCCTACGCGGTTCGAAAGCCTGTCACCAGGAAAGAAGCCCGCAAATACGAAGAAGCCATTAGAAAGGCCGGTGGACAATGCCGGATTATGACCCTGGATGGCTCAAAAACATTACCACCCACTGAAGAAAACAGCTCATCTATCTTTGCCGAGACCTCGCTGTCCAGAGCACCCCGACAAAATAGTAATGAGCCATTGCGGCTGATAAGACGCATCGGACGAACCCGCTACCTGGCCATGAGTTGGCTGGTCGTAGCTGTAGAAGCTGTTGCCTTCCTGCTCCCTGATTATCTACCAATGCTGATTGGAGCAGCCCTGACTATTCAGCAGACTGTGTCAATGGTTCTGGGCATTCACAGTCTGGCAATCATGCTTACACTTTATCTGGTCATTACCCGACTTCACGATATGGATCGAAGCGGCTGGCTGTGGCTGTTTCTGGTCATTCCAGTGGTCAATATTCTGCTGCTTTTCTGGCTCAGTATCGGGCCGGGCACAGAAGGAAAAAACAACTATGGGGAGCCGCCGTTACCACCAGCCAATCTGACACGTGCACTGGGCATTTATCTTCCCATCTCATTGATGCTTGTTGGAGTCGCTGGCGCTTATCTCTATCAGGAACAACTGGTGACCTGGATTCAGATGTTGCCTGAAGCGACCAAGAAATGGA
Source organism: Endozoicomonas sp. ALC020 (assembly GCF_049275935.1). Taxonomy (NCBI): domain Bacteria; kingdom Pseudomonadati; phylum Pseudomonadota; class Gammaproteobacteria; order Oceanospirillales; family Endozoicomonadaceae; genus Endozoicomonas; species Endozoicomonas sp. ALC020. Next base: position 3,788,366 of record NZ_CP184830.1, on the reverse strand, counting down.
CGGGGCTTGAGTATCCGGGATAAAAGGCTAAATTACCTTTGTGCCCTGAACAGATTCTAACGATATGATTTTCCTATCTGCGGAATACCTTTCCCCGGACTGTAGAAATTCCGATAGAGGCATTCAAAAATAGTATCTGAATACGCATCTTTACGCAGTCCACTGACCTGCATCAATGGTTATAATCGAAACTTTTATAACGTTGCCCGTATTATGAGCCGATATTCGTCTGGTGAATTGCAAAGCATTTTTATTCATCCCTGGTTTTCGAATATCTGTCCTGCGGGCCACCATGATGCAAACAGTTCCTTCAGTATTGAACTCAGGGTGCTTCGGCACACAGAGTCAAACTACTGTTGACACATACCCCTTCAGAAGGCTGACCGGAGTCAATCGGTCAGCCTCCCATTGCAAGTATTCTGCTAGGTACTATTTCAATGAGCAAAGACAGCATTCTGGTCATCAACTGCGGCAGCTCATCCCTCAAATTCGCAGTGATTAACCCGACAACGGAAGAAGAGAAAATCAACGGCATCGCTGAACGCCTGGACAGCAGCGAAGCGGTTCTGCGCTGGAAGGTCAAGGGCGAGAAAGGCTCTCAGGCGCTCGGACTGGCTGCACACGAAGCAGCTTTGGAAGCACTCATGGGCCTCCTGCGTGAAGAAGGTCTGGTAGAAGGCATCTCCGCCATTGGTCACCGCGTTGTTCACGGTGGAGAGAAGTTCTCCAAGTCCTGTCTGGTCACAGATGAGGTTCTGCAGGCGATTGAAGACGGCACCAAGCTGGCTCCTCTGCATAGCCCAGCCAACCTTGCAGGTATCCGTGCCGCCCAGAAAATTTTCCCGGGCCTGCCCAATGTTGTTGTTTTTGACACTGCATTCCATCAGACCATGCCAGCCGAAGCTTACCTCTACCCGATTCCATACAGCCTGTACAAAGAACACGGTGTTCGTCGTTACGGCTTTCATGGAACCAGCTATCGCTATGTCGGTCAGGCTGCTGCCGACATGCTGGGTCTGGATATCAATGACAGCAATCTCGTGGTAGCTCATCTGGGTAACGGAGCCTCTGCCTGTGCGATCAAGAATGGCAAGTCCATTGATACCACTATGGGCCTGACACCTCTGGAAGGTCTGGTTATGGGCACCCGTTCCGGTGATGTTGACCCCAACCTCTTCAACTTCCTGAACAAAACTCTGGGCTACACCCTGGAAGAAGCCACCGACCTGCTGAATAAGAAGAGCGGTCTACTGGGCCTGTCTGAAATGGACAGCGACTGTCGCGTTATTGAAGACGCTGCAGCTCAAGGCAATGAACGTGCGCAACTGACCCTGGACGTTTTCTGCCATGTTCTGGCTGAAAAAGTAGCGGGTTTTGCTGCCGCCATGGGTAAGATTGATGCCCTGGTATTCACCGGCGGTATCGGAGAGAACTCCAGCGTCATTCGCAAGAACGTTATTGAACGCCTGAGCATTTTCGGCTTCAAGGTAGACAACAAGCTCAATGATGAAACTTTCCGGGGCAGAAGCGGTGTTATTACCGAGGAAGGCTCAACGATTGCAATGGTCGTGACCACCAACGAAGAGCTAATGATTTCCCGTGACACTCAGGCCCTGATCGCCTGATTCAACCTGGGGTCTGCCTGAAGACCCCATGTTTGACTTGCTTGCGAACATTTCTGGAGCTGCATTATGCGTACGTTTTTTCTGGCCCCAACCCGATATGGAGTCGGCCTGACTTCAGTCTCCCTGGGTCTGGTGCGGGCACTCGACACTCTGGGCCTGAGGGTAAAATTCTTTAAGCCCATTGCCCAGTTGCATACGACGGATAAAGGACCTGAGCGTTCTACACGACTGGCTCAGCGTATTATGGACCATGAGCCACCGACACCGATTACCACCCAAAGGGTTGAAAACCTGCTGGGAGACAATAAAGGTGATGAGATTATGGAAGAGATTGTCGCTCTATTCGACGATGCTTCCGAAGGGGCTGAAGTGGTCGTAGTCGAAGGCTTGGTTCCCACCCGTGACATGCCTTATGCCAACCGCCTTAACAGCGATATGGCCAGAACATTGAACGCCGATATTATTCTGGTTTCAGAAAAAGGCAAGGACTCTCTGGAAGATGTTGCAGATAAACTGGAAATTGCTGCCGACAGTTTTGGTGGCATCAAAAACCCCAGTGTCATCGGTTATATCCTGAACAAACTGGATAAAGAGCTGGTTGAGCAACTGACTGAAGATCAACAATTCAGACCCTTGCCCGAGTTTACTCGCAAGAGCTTCTTGCCCCTGGGTTACATCAGCTACGATCCACAGCTGAGTTCACACCGCACTCTGGACATTGCCCGCCATCTGGGTTGTGAAGTCATTAACGAAGGTGACATTGCCCAGCGTCGTGTTAATTCCTACACACTGAGTGCCAGAACTCCCAGTAACATGATCCAATACCTGAAGCCCGGTAATCTGATCATTACTGCCGGTGACCGTGATGATATTGTTCTGGCAACCTCTATGGCAGCCTCCAACGGTGTTCCCCTGCCCGGATTGTTACTCACCAGCGGAATCAGAATGTCCAAGGCTGTTCAGGAGCTCTGTGCCAAAGCATTCTCTACCGGTCTGCCAGTCCTGATGACTGAAGATGACTCTTATACGACCGCTACCCGTCTGGATCGCATGAGTGACGAGCTGCCTCTGGACGACATGGAGCGTATTGAAAAAGTGATGAACACCATCGCCGAGAATCTTAATAACAACTGGTTCAAGCAGCACTGCGGAGGTCTGACAGAGCGTCGTCTTTCGCCTCCGGCATTTCGCTACAGTCTGGTGCAACAGGCAAAAGCAGCTCGCAAACGCATTGTTCTGCCAGAAGGTGATGAGCCAAGAACCATTCAGGCTGCCATCATCTGTCAGGAACGCGGCATTGCCGAGTGTATCCTGCTGGGTAATCGCGAAGTCATTGAACAGGTGGCTCGTGACAACGGTTTTGATCTGCCAGAAGGGCTGATTATTATGGACCCCAGGAGTATCAGTCAGCGTTACATTGAGCCCATGGTCGAACTGCGCAAGCATAAAGGCCTGAATGCTCCTATGGCAGAAGCTCAGCTGGAAGATACCGTTGTTCTGGGTACCATGATGCTGGCCACGGACGAAGTGGATGGCCTGGTTTCCGGCGCTGTCCACACTACGGCCAACACCATCCGTCCGGCTTTCCAGCTGATCAAGCCGAAAAAAGACGCCGGTGGACTGGTATCTTCCATCTTCTTTATGTTGCTGCCTGATCAGGTTCTGGTGTACGGTGACTGCGCCGTTAATCCAAACCCTGACGCAGAAGCTTTGGCTAACATTGCCATTCAGAGTGCCGACTCCGCCAGAGCCTTTGGCATTGAGCCGCGCATCGCGATGATCAGCTACTCTACAGGCTCTTCCGGCATTGGTGCAGACGTTGAGCGTGTTCGCGATGCTACCCAGCTGGTTCGTGAGAAGCGCCCTGATCTGGTGGTTGACGGTCCACTGCAGTACGACGCTGCGTCCGTCGAATCTGTTGCCAAGAGCAAGGCGCCCGACTCAGACGTTGCTGGTCGTGCAACTGTCTTCGTATTCCCGGACCTCAATACGGGCAATACTACCTACAAAGCTGTACAGCGTAGTGCCAATGTCATCAGTGTAGGTCCAATGCTTCAGGGTCTGAACAAGCCGGTCAACGACCTCTCCCGCGGTGCTCTGGTGGACGATATTGTCTACACCATTGCCCTCACCGCTATTCAGGCTGCTGCCGAAAAAGCCTGACTCTGCCTTTTGTTCGGGGGAGACAAAATGTCTCTCCCGTCATTTATGCAAATCAAATATCTCATCTCACTGTCGTTTGTTTATCCTGCTACACATCTTCCTGAACACGACCGCGAATAATCTCTTAATCATTCGAGGCAACACATAATTGTCACACTTCTTGCTTAACATTTATGAACAATCATTCAAGTAAGGAGAAACTGTGTCGACATTGGATTATTACGCCCTGAAGAAAATAACAAAAGCAGAGAAATTGACAATGAAACTTCATCTTAATACCAAGTCAACGGTTACCTGTAACTGCTGCGGCCATTCCGAAACTGAAACCATGCCACTGGATGCTTGCGTTTATCTCTATGAATGCAGAAGCTGTAAAAACCTGATGACTCCCCAGAGAGGGGACTGCTGCATCTTTTGTTCTCGTGGCTCCCATCCCTGCCCCACCAGCCAGAAAGAAAGCAGAAGCTATCGAGTAATACCCAAGCAAGAACAAGCAGCCACGGAAGCCTCACACTATGAGACGAGCCAAACGATGGCAGGATAATCTGTCTGCCAGCCCGTAAAGGAGCCAGTGAGGCCGACGAACGCTTATCTCAGAACAGTTTCGGCACACTGGCTGGCTTTTCAATATTTATTGATGTTTGGGATCCGGTATCAAATTTATCTCTACCCTTCTGTTCAGCGCACGACCCTGCATGGTGTTGTTATTGCCAATAGGATCTGAGGCTCCCGCACCAGAATAGGTAACGCGTGACCCGGAAACCCCTTGATATATCAGATAATCCGCCACACTCCTGGCCCGATCCTCGGAGAGAGGCAGGTTAATCTTGTTAGTCCCGGTGCTGTCGGTATAGCCAACTATGTCAACCAGATTCTTGTCGAACTCCTTGACAACTTTGGCAACAGAACCCAGAACAGGATAGAAACTGGACTTGATCGCTGACTTATTGGTATCAAATGTGATGTTAGAGGGCATGATTAACTTGAGGTTATCTCCATCCCGTTGTACCTGAACACCGGTTCCCAGCAACTCTTTTCTGAGCGCTGCTTCCTGCCTGTCCGTGTAATAACCATAGCCAGCTCCGGCTGCAGCACCAATCGCAGCGCCCTCCAGAGCCCCTTCGCCGCCACCGACCAAACCGCCAATGACAGCACCGGTAACTGCACCAATGCCACCGTATGCAGTGGTTTTACTGACTTCCTTCTCACCAGTGTATGGATTGGTCGTATGACAACCCGCTATGACCGCAGCGGCGGCAACGACCAATGACATTCTTTTCAGCTGCATTAACATGTTCACTTCTCCTAACCGCGAATAATGCTGTTTTCCCGGATTTCTTCGCCAATACAGGTATCCGGACCATGACCTGTAACTACAGTGGTTTCCTCATCCAAAGTGTACAGACGATCACGAATGGACTTCTCTATTGCTTTGAAGTCACCACCCCAAAGATCCGTTCTACCAATTGATCGGCGGAACAGGGTGTCTCCAGCGATCAACAGATTCTCTTTCACAAAGTGGAAACACATGGACCCAGGGGTATGTCCGGGAGTATGCATCGCCACCCCCCCACAGCAAGGAAGCTCCTGATCATCATTCAGCCAGAAGTCAGGATCTGGAACAGGGTTATAGGGCACACCAAACATACGACACTGAGTTTCGAGATTATCCCAGAGGAACTTATCTTCTTTGTGAAGATGAATGGAAGCACCAGTCTTTTTCTTGATTTCACCGCTAGCCAGGAAGTGATCCAAGTGAGCATGAGTATGAATCAACGCTACTGATTTTAGTCCGTGACTCTCCAACTTGGCAAGAATCACATCAGGATCACCACCGGGGTCGATGACGATGGCTTTCCTGGTAATGGGGTCACCAATGATGGTGCAGTTACACTGCAAAGGCCCCACAGGAAATGTTTCTTTGATCAGTGATGGATATTGCTCGGTCATTCTAGGGAACCTGCGAATAAGATTTGATTTCTTCCAACCTTTTTGTTTTCAGCAAAGCCAGATCGATATTCAGAAAAGAGAGTGGCTGTTGAACGGACACTCTTTGACAGGGCTTTGACGCGGAGATTATCACATATCGGGGGATCTTATTCGCCAGCTTACGTTCGAAGTGTCTGGTGTGCCAAACTCCAACTCCAATCTCAGGGAAGTCTTACCAGCACCTTCATTCGCCCACGACCCTGACTCAAAGAAATACTCAACCGCGTATTGACGGGAGCACCTCGCAGATTCAGCCTGACCAATGAATTACAAACGGTCAGCCGCCTCATGACGACTTCTTCTGGCAACCCGCCAAATATCGGGTAGGGATAGCAGGGTTCTGCGTCACAAGAGCCCTGTTCTTCGTCAAAGTCTTCCAGCAGATCAGGCAGATCAAAACGGAGAGCCATAACTAAACCTCCAGCAGCAGCCTTGGGAAGTGCCAGCCCGGAAGCCCGAACGAGGGCCACCGGAACTCTATAACCGACTATCCGAGCCGGATAGCACGTAGAATTGTAGACAACCCCTGCAGAGCCCATGAATCTTTTTTGAGCACTGGCACGCCAATCACCAAATCCCTCAGCGCATCCTGCTCAGCCATTAATTGCGATTCGCACTCTCGCGAGACGGTGCTCGTTAACGGATGGACTCAACAACCGTACAAATGGCTTTGCACAGAGTATCCAGATCTTCATCTGAAATGACATAAGGTGGCATAACATAAACCAGTTTACCGAAAGGTCTGACCCATACCCCCTGTTCTGGGAAACGGGTTTGAATTTCAGACATCACCACCGGCTGTCTCAATTCAACCACACCAATAGCTCCCAGAACCCGTACGTTAGCCACCGCTCCAAGCTCATTACAGGGAGAGAGACCAGCCCATAATTTTTTCTCTATGTTAGCCACCTGATTGACCCACTCACCTGAAGATAAAATATCCATGCTCGCCACACCGGCTGCACAAGCCAGAGGATTAGCCATGAAAGTAGGTCCGTGCATGATCGGACCAGTGTCACAGATGGCCTTACTGACTTCTTCGGTGCACATCACAGCTGATAACGTCATATAGCCACCGGTAAGGGCTTTACCTACACACATGATATCCGGGATAACATCGGCGTGTTCACAGGCAAACATTTTCCCGGTTCGACCAAAACCCGTGGCAATCTCATCATGAATGAGCAAGACTTCATGCTCATCACAGAGTGCTCTGACTTTTCTCAGAAAGTCGGGGGAGTAGAAATGCATTCCACCAGCCCCCTGAACGATAGGCTCAATAATAACGGCGGCCACCTGATGATTCAGGGACTCCAGTTCAGAGCGAAAAGGTTCTATATGATGGTCTTCAAGTGTCTCATCGAAGCCGCAGCCGGGACGGGGCACGAAATGATGTTCAGGCAGAATACCGGTAAACAGATGGTGCATACCATTGTCAGGATCACAGACCGCCATGCCCCCGGTCGTATCGCCGAAGTATCCGCCTTTAAATGTCAGCAACTTGTTCTTGTTAATCTCGCCCCTGCATTGCCAATACTGCATGGCCATCTTGATGGCTACTTCTACAGCGACTGAACCTGAATCCGCAAAAAATACGGTTTTGATCGGTTCGGGTGTCAACTCAACCAGTCTGCGAGACAGTTCAATGGCGGGCTTATGGGTCAACCCACCGAACATGACATGGGACATTGAATCGACCTGATCCTTAATGGCCTGATTCATAAACGGATGATTATAGCCGTGGACCGTACACCACCAGGAGGACATCCCGTCAATCACTTCTCTGCCATCACTCAAGCGGAGCCTGACCCCTGAAGCACTTTCAACGGCAAACAGTTTATACTGGCTGGGTGTTGTCCCATAAGGGTGCCAGATATGCCGGGCATCAAATTCAAGATCAGATTGTGTGATGGTTCGATCCAAAATGGACTCCAAGGTTTTCAGGTGTTCAGGATGCGATGAATAATAAGCTAAATCCCCGCAACAATTCACTGGGCGGCCAAATGAAAATCCATTCCACAGAATTTAGCCGGGCACTGAATCGCCTCGAGAAATGAGTTACAATTGCTCTTTAACTCATTATTTTTCTTCACCCCGTTTTCTTCAATCACAGTAGAACCAGAAACCAATGACCGCACTGTTCGTCAATCAACTCACCACACTTGATTTCAGTTACCTTTCTCCGGAACGCGGGGTTGTAGGGGAAACCTGGCTGGTCGATGTCGTGCTTCGGGGCGACCTGGATGAACAGGGCATGGTCTTTGACTTCGGCCATGTCAAAAAGCAGATCAAGGCTTCTCTGGACATTCTTGCCGACCACCGCCTGCTTGTGCCTGCTTCTCACGGAGCAATAACCGTCAAAACAGAGAGCGAAGAATGCCTTTCTGTCAACATGCAGACCAGTACCGGTGATGTCATCGAATGCAAGGCTCCCGCCCCTGCAATTTTACTGGTCAATGCTCAGGAAATAACCCCTGAAGCTCTGACCCCCTTTCTCGAAAAAACCTTGCTGGATGAACTGCCAGACAATGTCATCGGTGTTGAACTGGATATTTATCCTGAACAGTTTTCTGGTGCTTTCTACCACTACAGCCACGGCCTGAAAAAACATCTGGGCGACTGCCAGCGAATTGCCCATGGCCACCGTTCTCCTATCCACATCTACCTGGACGGAAAGCGCGACCCGACGCTCGAAGCAGACTGGGCCGAAAACTGGAAAGATATCTACATCGCCACCCGTGAAGACCTGCTGGAAAAAGTGACCATAGGCAGGCGGGATCACTTTCGCTTTGGCTATACCTCAGACCAGGGCTACTTCGAGCTGACTCTGGCAGAAGACCGCTGCTACCTGATTGATACTGACAGTACCGTGGAACTTCTGGCAGAACACATTGCAACCACCCTGAAAGCCCGTACCCCGAATCACTCAGTCCGGGTTGTGGCTTTTGAAGGATTTAACAAAGGCGCTGTGGCGGAAAAATAAATACCCCTGATTCAGGAGGCGTCTTTGACGGGTCAGACTTATGCTTTCAAGCCAAAGCTGTCTTAAGTCGGACTAAAATTAGATCTATCGATCAACAGAAACGGATTTCTTATGGCCATCGAAGACGTCAATAATCGCCCCATTTCCCCCTCAAGCCCTCGACAAGATCCTGAATTGGGCCTTTCCGCTGAGCAACAGGTTGAAGAAGAAGTAAAATTCACTTTTCAAGACCTGAAAAGCCACATGGAAGAGATGTTGCAATTCAATTACGCCGTCATCCATGAACTCCTGGGGCAGATTGCCGCTATCAGTCCCTACAGGGCAGACATGGCTCAGGGTAAACAGCCAGAAGTGGCCTTAACAGAAGCTTCTGATGCCGTCAAAGCAACCCCTGTTGCGCCCGTCGGAAAAGCAAGCGCGTCAGCCTACCTGGCTGGCCTTCAGCACATTGAAGGGATGTTGGGAAACCACGACATCAAGCTTCAGGCAATGCTTGATAAGCTGGCGCTGTCGCGCTCTGGCAGAAAAGTCAGTCTGGAGAGTCAGGGGTTGGAGTTTGAACGTCTGAAATCCATCGTCATTCAGGCAGAAGGCAGAATGAACCAGGTATTAAGCCAGATGCCAGAAACCCTGCCTGAACATCCGGGACGCATGTTAAAGGACATGCTGCCTGAGGTCATCGAAAAATTGCAGCAATACGATGGCAGCTTTCGGGAAGCACTCACCGAAGTGCGTGAAGAAATCCTCAGGGTCAGCTCACCCCGGTGAGAACCGATGATCACCTCACTGCTCCTGAGCATTCTCACCTGAGCATAGGTAATCATAACCCTACGGAGCCCGTTTAGCGTCATGGTACAATCATGGTCATTTTCCTGCTGACAGGTCTGAGACATGACGACTTTTTATCTGAAGGCAAAAAAGATCTTCACTGAAGAAGGCATTCTTCAGGACAGTTTTCTAAAAATAACGGACGGCCGTATTGCCGCTATTGACTGTGTGCCTGAAGAAGGCGCGGTGATCACGGATCTGGGAGACAGTCAAATTGTCCCCGGCCTCATTGATCTGCATATTCATGGCAGCGGTGGCTTTGACGTCATGGATGCCAGCCGCGAAGCCATTAACACCATCTCAAAAACCATTGCTGCTAAAGGTGTCGTAGGCTTTCTTGCCACCACCGTTACTGATACCTGGGAAAGAAACCTCGCGGCCCTGAGAAACGTCAAGCACTGTATCGAGCAGGGCGTTGAGGGTGCAGAAGTGCTGGGTTCCTACAGTGAAGCCCTATTTTTTTCCGAACGTTTCAAAGGCGCCCATGAAAGCAGCTACTTCCTGAAGCCCACAAAAGAAAGACTCGACGAGTTGCTGGCAGCATCGGGTGGCACCCTTCGCTCACTGGCTCTGGCCCCTGAAATTGAGGGCGGCATTGAAGCAATTGAATACCTGACCAGCAAGAATGTCCGCGTCATGATTGGACACACAGGCGCTACTTACGATGTCTGCAAGAAAGCCTTTGCAGCGGGAGCCGTGGGCGGCGTTCATATTTTTAACCAGATGCTCGGATTGCATCATCGTCAACCCGGTACCGCCGGTGCTGTTCTGCACCACCGGGATATCTATGCAGAATTGATAGCAGACGGAGTTCATGTTGACCCCATAGTGATGGACCTGGTTTACCGTCTCAAAGGGGCTGATAAAACCGCTTTGATCACCGATTGCATCTGTGCAGGTGGATTGAGCGACGGGGAATACCAGCTGGGACTGTTGACAGTTCATGTCAAAGACGGTGTTGCCAGAACCGAATCGGGTGCTCTGGCAGGAAGCACCCTGACACTGAATCGTGCCGTCGCCAACATGATCGAAAAAGTGGCTGTAGACCCTCTGAGCGCTGTTCACATGGCTTCTCTGACACCAGCGACTTTGCTCGGCCTGCAGGACGAACTGGGCAGCATTAAGGTCGGTAAGCGTGCATCCATAGCGGTTATGAACAAAAATCACGAGGTCCTGATGACTTTTATCGACGGCAGGCAGGTTTTCAGCCTGTATTGATATCTTGCTCCGGTGGTGCGCTGGCTACTGTAGAAGGCTAACTTACGATTGCCGCTCTTCCCTGGGCGTCAGATCAAAATGGTTTTTATACGCCGTGCTGAAATGTGAAGCATTAGAGAAGCCACAAGCAACCCCCACATCCACTACCGGCCTGTCAGTCTCCCTGAGCAGCTTTCTGGCGCACTCAAGCCTGAGCTTCAAGTAGTGCCTGGAAGGCACAGTATCCAGATATTTTCGAAACAGTCGTTCCAACTGTCTACGGGAAATACCCACCAGAGAAGCCAGTTCATCGGCACCCAGTGGCTCTTCTATATTGGCAGCCATCAACTCTGTTGCTTCCTCAATCTGTGGTTGCTGCTTTCTGACGGGGGGCGCGACAAAAGAAGAAGTCCCCAGCCCACCAAGACGATCCCTGACCAATAATTCTGATACACTGGCAGCAAGATAACCCCCCTGCTCCCGGGCGACCAAAGAGAGCGTCATATCCATAGCAGCCATGCCTGCGCCACAGGTCATTCTGTTTCGGTCCAGTTCAAAAGTCGTCTGGCTCAACACCACCCGGGGATAGAGTTCCTGAAGGGCATCAGCGGCCCCTTCCAGTCGAGCACGATAACCATCAAGAAGGCCTGCACTCGCCAACAGGTTGGCGCCTTTGCCAATCCCGCCCAAAACAGATGCCTCGGACAATGCGGCAGAAGGAATCTGAACACCTGTTTTTGAAGCGACCAGAATCACCACATCCATGAATTCCAACGCCGACTGAGAGGGCTCAATGGAAAGACCCAGGTTACTCGTGACCGATGATTCTGCAATGACAGCACTCTCATAAACGCACTGTCCGGTCGCCTGATTAACTGCTCTCAGCACTTCAAGGGCTGAAGACAACCCCAGCAAAGAGAAGTCGGGATATAAAAGAAAACCGACTTTGCAAGGCTTACTCACCCATAGCTCCTTTCTGCGCTGCAATCTCCGGAACCGAAAAAAGAATTATTCTTCATAGGGAAAAAATACTCGTAAAGCGTGCCTGATGATATCTCTATGGACAGAAGCCAGACTCTGAAAAATTCATCATAACAACTAAAGGCATCTTCTTTCAGTACAGAAATAAGCCTTGCAGCTCAGATCAGGACAATGGCCAGTCAATGCCCCAAAATGTAAATACTGAACAAAGGTGAATGAAGCTCGTCCTTCCACGGCATCCCGTCATCTGCCGTCCCCAGAGGCTGACTAAACGCCAGCAGGTTCAAATTCGACAGAGAGAATACTGAGCGGTAGTCCTCATCAGTCCAGAAAAAATCTTCAAAGACCACCCCCGAATCCGCCACAGAGCATTTAACTCGACAGCCACTGGTAAGCTCCCTGTTTTGAGGGAAGTCATTATCGATCGTCAACCAGTTGCCCTTGAACTTTTGCTCTGAACTGACAATCACTATCGCCGCACCATCGGGCTTTAGTACCCTTTTCACTTCGCGGATCACCGCCTCCATTTCAGATAAAGAGTCTATTTCAACCAGAACATAAGACAACATCACCAAATCATAAGACGCATCGGGACGAGGAATAGCTGCGGAATGAATGCGGGTAAATACCGTGTTCTGATGATCCTTTATAGCCTGATGGAGCATACTGTCTGAAATATCCATACCCTCTACATCAAACCCGGCATCTTTTAATAGCGGAATCATCAATCCTGCACCGCAACCATAGTCCAGCGCCCGGGCTCCCACTTTAACGTATTTATCCAGGATTCCAGGCAGGTCTCTGCGGATCATAAATCCGAGGTGGTTTTTCTCTTCGGCATAAGCCCTTGCTATCTCTTCTGAGTACTCCATAACCTCATATCACTGTGATGGGAACCTGAAGATAAAAAATAGCAGAGCTGTTCAGAAAAAAAGTTTCTCAGCAAATGATCCTCAGAGAAAACTTCAGGTCGCCTGGTGTAAACTGTTCGATCCGACTTTGATCTATAGTGGATAGGCAAGCGGCCAAAACAATAAATAAGTTCATGATAAATCAGCCATGATCGGAAGCAGCGCATTTCAGTCTCTACCCTGTTGAAAGACGCTCACTATATAAAAACCATGTACACCGAGGACAAGAAATGAGCGAATACTCCGTTAACAGAGCGACCTTCGATGAAGTCATGGTGCCTAACTATGCACCACAGGCGATGATTCCCGTTCGCGGAAAAGGTTCACGAGTCTGGGATCAGGAAGGCCGAGAATACATCGATTTCGCAGGGGGTATTGCCGTTAATGCTCTTGGCCACTGCCACCCTCGGCTGGTAAAGACTCTCAAGGAACAGAGTGAAAAGCTCTGGCATATGAGTAATGTTTACACCAATGAGCCTGCTCTGGCTCTGGCCCAGCGCCTGACCGAGATCTCCTTTGCCGATAAAGTATTCTTCTGTAACTCGGGCACCGAAGCCAACGAAGCAGCCTTCAAACTGGCCAGAAAGTATTCTTTTGATCATGTTGGCCCTGAAAAGCATGAAATCATATCCTTCAAAAGCTCCTTCCACGGTCGCAGCCTGTTTGCTGTAACAGTGGGAGGCCAGCCAAGTTACTGTGAAGGTTATGCGCCGGTCCCCGCCGGTGTGACTCATCTACCCTACAACGATCTGGAGGCCCTGAAAGCAGCCATTTCAGACAAGACCTGTGCGGTCGTTCTGGAACCGATCCAGGGTGAAGGTGGGGTAATCCCGGCGGACCCAGAGTTCCTGAAGGGCATAAGAGCACTATGTGATGAACACAAAGCTCTGATGGTTTTGGATGAAGTGCAAACCGGTGTAGGCCGTTCCGGTGAGTTTTATGCTTACATGACCACCGGTGTCATTCCAGACATTCTGACCACAGCCAAATCACTAGGCGGTGGCTTCCCCGTAGCTGCCATGCTGACCACCGACGAGGTGGCCAAAAGCTTCGGCTTTGGCAGCCACGGCAGCACCTATGGCGGTAACCCGCTGGCCTGCGCTGTCGCTCTTGAAACCATCAACCTGATCCACAACGATCAGGTTCTGGCCAATGTCAGCAGCAAACACGAACTCTTTCGAAGCGAGCTGGAACGCATTAACAAAGTCTATGGCATCTTCAGCGAAGTTCGTGGCAAAGGTTTGCTGATGGGTGCAGAGCTGACCGAAAACTGGCACGGCAAAGCCAAAGACTTTCTGGCTGCTGCTGCTGAAGAAGGTCTGATGATGCTGGTTGCTGGCCCGAATGTGCTGAGAATGGCCCCCTCACTGATCATCCCGGATGAAGATATCCGTGAAGGTATGGCAGCACTGGAACGGGCAATTGCCAAGGTAGTCAATTCATAATTAACCACTGCACCGGTCTCTTGCTTCTGGCCGGTGCCCCTCTTTAATCAGAAGAGAATGCCGCATTAGTGTGCATTTCAACAAAAAACATCTCTGAAAATGGTGTTTCATGTCCGACCTTCTTGCCCCGCTACAATCCCTGCTAACCCGTCTGGACAGCCTTCAGGCAGAGATGCTTCTACACACCATTGAACTGGCTGAAATCAACTCTGGCAGTCTCAATGCCACGGGCGTTAATCAGGTGATGGAACGCCTCAGACAAATGACTGCACCTCTGGGTGGAAAACAGGAAGTCATTGACCTGGAACCTTATGAAGTAATTAATGACCAGGGGGAAGTGATTCAACACACATTGGGCAAGGCCCTGAGAATCCGTAAGCGCCCCGAGGCGCCCCTGCAGGTTTTCCTGTGCGGCCATATGGACACTGTGTTCCCAAAAGACAGCTCTTTCCAGAAGGTTATTCAACTTGATGAAGATACTATCAATGGTCCGGGTGTCACCGATTTGAAAGGCGGCATCATTGTGATGCTGAATGCACTCAAAATTCTGGAAGCAAGCCCATGGGCAGATCAAATTGGCTGGGAAATTCTCTTTAACCCGGATGAAGAAATAGGTTCACCGGGTTCTGCTGCGTTAATAAAAGACGCCGCCAGCCGTGTAGATCTGGGCATGATTTACGAACCCTGCTTCCCGGATGGCAGCTTCGCGGGTCAACGCAAGGGCAGCGGAAACTTCACTGCTGTCTGCTACGGCAAAGCAGCCCACGCTGGCAGGGAACATCATCTGGGAAGAAATGCTATTCGTGCCCTGTGCGACTTTGTCTCAGCAATGGATGACCTGAACGGAAAGCGGGAAGGCGTCACATTTAATCCCGGCTATATTCACGGTGGTGGCGCAACCAATATTGTTCCGGACCAATGCATAAGTCGTTTCAATATCCGCCTGGAGAGACCGGAAGATGAGCAGTGGTGCCTTAAGGAACTGCAAATGATTGTCAATGAGATCAGCAGTCGCAACGGTATCCGTCTGGAACTTCACGGTGGCTTTAGCAGAAAGCCCAAGGTACTCACTCCGGCCAATCAGCAACTGTTTGAGCTGGCCAGACAGTGTGGTCATGCCCTGGGGCTGACTCTTGATGTAAAGCCAACCGGCGGCTGCTGCGACGGCAACAACCTGGCCTCAGCCGGCATTCCCAATATTGATACTCTGGGTGTTCAGGGTGGGCATATCCACAGTGAACAGGAGTACCTGAAAATCAGCAGCCTGATACCCAGAGCCAAATTGAGTGCAGCCCTGCTACTGACCCTGGCCCGTAATGAAGCCCTGGGTACCGGAAACGCCTGGCTGAAAAACAAAGAGTTCCGACCATGAAAGTCGTCAGACCTGTTGATTATCAAGACCTCAGTGCTCTGGAAACACTGGCCAACAGCGCCAGAGGCTCAATGACCACCCTGCCTGCAAATCGTGATCATCTGGCAGAATTGATCTGCAAAACCCGGGACTCCCTCGGTCAGGACGTTGAAGATGCCGGAGAAGAAAGCTACCACTTTGTTCTGGAAGATCAGGGGACGGGGGAGATTCTTGGCATATCTGGCATTATTGCCACGACAGGTCTTTCGGCGCCTTTCTATAACTTCCGTGTCGACGAAGAAGTTCATGCCTCCGAGACACTGCAAACCATCAACCGGATGACGGTTTTAAAGCTCTGTCAGGACTACACGGGTTACACCAGCCTTTGCACTCTTTTTATCTCTCAACAACACGACAGCTGGTCTAACCTTCAGTTGCTGAGCCGTGCCAGGCTGCTGTTCATAGCTGAACACAGAGACCGTTTTGCTGACCGTGTTCTGGCAGAAATTCAGGGCGTTGTTGATGAAAACAATCACTCAGCGTTCTGGAACAGTCTGGGCGCTCACTTTTTCCCAATGGCGATGTCCAAAGCCAATTATCTGACCGGCCTTGAGGAAAAGAACTTTATTGCTGACCTGATGCCCCGTTATCCGATTTACACACGCCTGCTGCCGAAGCAGGCAAGAGCAGTCATTGGTGAACCCAGACCCGACCGGGAGCCGGTGTTTAACATTCTTGAACGGGAAGGCTTCAGCTATCAGGGGTATGTGGATATTTTTGATGCTGGCCCCACTCTGGAAGCAGGAACCGACCGGCTAACCACTCTCCGTGACAGCCAGATCCATCAACCGGATCTATCCACAACATCGGCTGAACGAGAAACAGTTTATACACAAAACGACGACTATCTTGTAGCCAATACATCGGCCCGATCTTTTCGATGCATCAGCACGGCTTTCAACCCTCAAGCCCCCACCCTGAAACAGAAAGAAACAGACCTGCTGCAACTGAATGACGGAGACCCCGTCAGAGTGGCAGTTAGCTATTAAAAGACCTTGGACTTATAAAGTTAGAGGATACAGGCAATGACAGAAGCCAAAACAAACACGATCAAAACCCTTCTGGAAGCCATGTGGCAGAATTATCTGGAACTGACCCCTGACGCCCGGACAATCCATAACCTCTTTGCTGCTCAAAATGATGGCTTAGTGATCAATGATCACATTGCATTGCGAACGTACAATCTGGACAGGGTTAGCCTCGAAAAAGTAGCACGCCCTTTTCTCGATGCAGGTTATGTTGCCGGCGGCGACTATGAGTTTCCCGGCAGAAAACTGGTAGCCAAACACTTCCAGCATCCCGACGACACCCTGCCAAAAGTATTTATCAGTGAGCTGCTGGTTGAGGCGCTGTCCATTGAAGCTCAGCAAGTTATCCACAGCCTGGTCAACCAGGTCACTGAAACGTCTGTTCTTCAGGATGATTTCTGTTTTTCAGGACGACCCTGGACGGTCAGTCAGCAAGACTATGACCTGCTATTACAGGAAAGTGAATACGCTGCCTGGGTGGCAGCCCTCGGATACCGTCCCAACCACTTCACTGTCTCCATTAATCACCTGCAATCCCATGATGACATCCAGGTTCTGAACCAGATGCTGCAGGACAATGGTTTCATACTGAATGAAAGCGGCGGTCTGGTGAAAGGCTCTCCCGAAGTGCTTCTGGAGCAGTCATCCACTATGGCCGGTAAAGTCAACGTCAGCTTCTCCGATGGTGACCGGGAAATCCCCGGCTGCTTTTATGAGTTTGCCAAGCGCTACCCTCTGCCCGACGGCAAACTCTATCAGGGGTTTGTAGCCGCTTCTGCTGACAAAATTTTTGCAAGTACTGATACCCGGTCAACCCAATAATCTGGAGTTGTTCAGTTATTGAAGAAGGCAAAAGCGGCAGTGCAGATTTTTTCTCAGGCTGCTCTGTTCAGCTCAATATAATCAAAAACAACAACTATTCAGTGACGTTTTCTTATGATGATAATCAGACCCATCACCGAACAGGATCACGACGCACTCTGGCAGATTGCCCAGATAACCGGCGTGGGTTTCTCGTCCCTGCAACCTGACCCTGAGATGGTTCAGAAAAAGCTCGAATGGGCAGTCAACTCCTTCAGGGCTGAAAAACCTCTGGAAGAAGCTTACTACCTGTTCGTCATGGAAGACATGGAAACAGCAGAGGTCGTTGGTGTCTGCGGCATTGAGTCCGCTGTGGGCCTTAAAGATCCCTGGTACAACTATAAGGTCAACACTCAGGTACATGCCTCCAGAGAACTGGATGTCTATACCCGTATCAAGACCCTGACACTTTGTAGTGACTACACAGGTCACTCAGAACTTTGCACTCTGTTCCTGACACCGCAATACCGCAAATCCAGTAATGGACACCTGTTGTCCAAATGCCGCTTTCTTTTCATGGCCGCTCATGAGCCTCGCTTTGACGAAAGCGTCATTGCTGAGCTTCGTGGTTTTTCCGATGAAGAGGGTGAATCTCCTTTTTGGGAAGCCCTGGGCAGACAATTCTTTGCCGTGGACTTTGTCGAGGCTGATCAACAGGTCGCCCGTGGTAAATCCTTTATCGCCGAGCTGATGCCACGCAACCCGATTTATAGCAACCTGTTACCGGCAAAAGCCCAAAGTGTCATTGGCCAGACTCATGAGGATACCGTACCGGCCAGAAAACTACTGGAGGGCGAAGGGTTCCGATACACCGGTTATATCGACATTTTTGATGGTGGCCCGGTGCTGGAAACTCAGGTTAAAGACATCCGGGCAATCAGGGATTCCCGTCGCTACCGGATCAAAGTCCATAACCACCTGGATACCGATGAAACGGTCTGGCTGATGGCCAATAGTCACTTCCGTGACTTTCGCTGCATCGCCGGGCAATTGTCTTTTGAAGGACTGGAGTTCGTCAACATCAGCCAGAAACAAGCTCAGGCACTGAATGTAGGGGACGGCGATGAACTCAGAGTCGTGCCACTTTTCAACCCACAGCGAAGTCATCGCTAAGAAGCAGTTATTGATAAACAGCCCATGGCTCACTAACGGAGTTACATTATGAAAGGTTCTCTATTTATAAAAGGACAATGGCTTCAGGGTGAGGGGCAGACATTTCATTCCCTGAATCCAGCCAGTGGTGAAATCATCTGGAGTGGTTCTGCTGCTCAACCCTCCCAGGTTGATCAGGCCATTTCAGCAGCCCGAAAAGTCCAGCCGGAATGGGCTGCACGCACTCTGGAAGACCGCATTAAACGGGTGCGCAAGTTTGCCGCACAGGTTGAAGAAAATGCTGACTTGCTGGCCAGAACCATTGCCATGGAGACGGGTAAACCCCTCTGGGAATCCAGAACTGAAGCAGCGGCCATGAAAGGCAAGATTGAAATTTCTATCAAAGCCTGTAATGAGCGCACCGGAACGACAGAAAACACCATGCCCGGAGCCCGCGCTTTTATACGACACAAGCCTCATGGTGTCGTCGCGGTTTTTGGCCCCTACAATTTTCCGGGACACTTGCCCAATGGGCACATTGTTCCGGCCCTGCTGGCGGGCAATACGGTTGTCTTCAAACCCAGCGAACTGACCCCGGCTACTGCGGAAGAAACCATCAAACTCTGGCAGCAGGCCGGGCTGCCGGAAGGCGTGTTGAACATGGTTCAGGGCGAAAAAGAAACGGGTATGGCTCTGGCCAGGCACAAAGGCATTGACGGTCTGTTCTTCACCGGCAGCTCCAATACCGGAAGACTGATCCACCAGCAGTTTGGTGGCCAGCCAGGCAAAATTCTGGCTCTTGAGATGGGTGGCAATAATCCATTAATTATTACTGAAGTTAAAGACCACAAAGCAGCGATACACGACGCTATTCAGTCAGCATTTATTACTGCCGGTCAGCGCTGTACTTGCTCCAGGCGCTTGTTCGTTCCTGCCTCAGAATGGGGTAATAGTTTTATTGATCAGCTGGTCGAAGCCGCTGGCAACATCAAAGTGGGTCAATGGAATGATGAAGACCAGCCCTTCATGGGAGCCGTTATTTCAGAAGCGGCGGCGGACGCTATTCTTCAAGCTCAGACACACCTGCAGCAGCTGGGTGGTCAATCACTGCTGACGAGCCAAAAATTGAAGAAAGGCACCGGTTTACTGTCACCCGGCATTATTGATGTTACCGCCATTAAAGAGCTGCCTGATGAAGAATACTTTGGCCCTCTGTTGCAGGTAATTCGTTACGACCAGTTCGACGAAGCCATTGAACAGGCCAATAACACCCGCTATGGACTCTCCGCAGGCATTTTCAGTGACAGTCGTCAAGACTATGAACAGTTCCTGCACCGCTCCCGGGCCGGAATCGTCAACTGGAACAAGCCCATCACCGGAGCCAGCAGTGCTGCGCCATTTGGTGGTATTGGCGACAGTGGTAACCACCGCCCCAGTGCCTACTTTGCCGCTGATTACTGTGCTTACCCGGTAGCCAGTGTGGAAGCTGAGAGCTTGTCACTCCCGGAAAAACTGGCCCCGGGTTTAAAGCTTTAATAACGCTGGCTCCGAGATCGGAATAGAAGAGATATGAATAAAACTGTTGAAGCCAATTTTGATGGCCTGGTAGGTCCAACCCATAACTATGCCGGCCTGTCTCTGGGCAATATCGCCTCAACCCATCATCAGTCAGCGCCTTCCAATCCCAAACAGGCTGCTTTACAGGGTCTGGCGAAAATGAAGGCATTGCACGACATGGGTTTAGTACAGGGAGTGCTGGCACCCCAGGAAAGACCAGACGTTTATACCCTGCGCAAGCTTGGTTTTAGCGGCAGTGATGAACAAGTGCTTGCCGAAGCCTCACGACAGGTGCCCAAAATTCTTGCCGCATGCAGTTCTGCATCCACCATGTGGACCGCTAATGCCGCTACTGTATCACCCAGCGCCGATACAACCTCTGGCACCGTGCACTTTACACCTGCAAACCTGTGCAGCAAGTTTCACCGCTCCATTGAGCATGAGATAACAGGCAGAATTCTAAAAGCCGTTTTCTCCAGCGAGGAACATTTTACGCATCATCCTGCACTTGTCAGTAGCTCTCACTTCGGTGATGAGGGTGCAGCCAACCATACCCGTTTCTGTCAGAACTATGGAGACGAAGGGGTAGAGTTCTTTGTTTATGGCCGTTACAGCTTTGATGACGCCCGGCCAGCTCCGACAAAGTTTCCGGCTCGACAGAGTCTGGAAGCCTCACAGGCTGTTGCCCGCATCCATCAACTCAATACCAGTCGTACTGTATTTGCACAACAAAACCCCGAAGTCATTGATCAGGGAGTTTTCCATAATGATGTTATTGCTGTGGGGAATCGCAACGTCCTGTTCTGTCACGAGAAAGCTTTCCTGAACCAGGCTCAAGTCTATAACGACCTGAAAAATGCCTATGGCCGGGATGACTTCTGCATTATCGAAGTGCCTGAAAGTCAGATCAGAGTGGAAACGGCAGTGAAAAGTTACCTGTTCAACAGTCAGCTGCTCAGCACTTCCGATCGTGATATGACTATTGTTGTTCCCTCTGATTGCCAGAGCGATCGACAGGTTGCAACCTATCTGGAAGGGCTGGTTGCATCCGATAATCCCATCAATAACATCAAAGTGTTCGACCTGCGTCAAAGTATGAATAATGGTGGTGGACCTGCCTGCCTGCGCCTGAGAGTTGTGCTGACTTCTGAGGAACTGGCTGCCACCAACCAGGCCTGCCTGATAAACGACACTCTCTATGTAACACTCTGCCACTGGGTTGAAAAGCATTACCGCGACAGGCTGACTGAAGCCGATCTTGCCGATCCTGAACTTCTGATTGAGTCTCGCACAGCACTGGATGAGTTAACCGGCCTTCTGAAACTGGGGTCTATTTATCAGTTCCAACAGGTGTAAAGGCCCGGAGCTGATTTTATCTCCGCAAGAGATAGAATCAGCTCATCCATTTCATGGGAGAAAAAAATGAGAACAATGTCGCTTGCCATGGTGGCGCTTATTTCCATAGTCCTTACAGGTTGCGTGAGCCTGACAGCTCCTCAGAAAAATCCCCAGGTCGCCCCCCTGTCGATTA
This sequence comes from Endozoicomonas sp. ALC020, assembly GCF_049275935.1. Classification (NCBI taxonomy): domain Bacteria; kingdom Pseudomonadati; phylum Pseudomonadota; class Gammaproteobacteria; order Oceanospirillales; family Endozoicomonadaceae; genus Endozoicomonas; species Endozoicomonas sp. ALC020. The sequence goes on along the minus strand of NZ_CP184830.1, from coordinate 3,766,764 downwards.
CTTCTTCGCCTCTGCATCGATTCTCTTTAGCCGATTTTGATGGTCTGATGTTCGAGCCCATTATCCCCGAAGAAGCGGACCCGATGTTCCCCAGCCGCGAGAGTGCTTATCAAACAATAGAATTCGAGATAGCCAAACAGCTGTCAGCGAAAATGACTATCGATCCTGACCAGATCCCTCAGAATTCATTGATTGTTCGCTATGGCATTGCTTCCGATTCCATCGTCTCCGACGCAGAACTGATTCAATTCTTTGGCACAACGCCGGGACTGGTCACTGAGCCGGGTCAGGAAAAACTGACCATAGCCATTGCTCTGATTCGGGCCAATACCGGCGACGCCCTGTGGAAAGGGGTTGCCCAGGGCACAATAGTTCCCGGACTGAGCAATGAAACACGACTGGCCAGAGCCGAAGCGGCCATAGCCAGAATGCTGGGCAATTTGAAGTAACGTCTAGGATATTGGAGAATGAAGGCAAGTAATCAATTATTCATTTTCCGTAGTTCAATAATTTTCACCTTGTTATAGCTGCTTTCATAACTACCGCAGGCGTTGGTAAGCACGTGGCCGCAGTCGGTACTGAAGGTGGCTGATTCGACCCCCCACATCCCATGGGAAATTGTGGCTTTTTCTACCCATAATCCATCAGCACTCAGGCCAATAATTTTCGACGTTGAATCTCTGCTGGCAGTTATCAGATGACAGCCATCGGGACCGAAGGTGGCTGAGTTGACCCTTGCCTTGTGGGAAAAGGTGGCTAATTTTTCCCATACTCCATCATTGTCATGGCCATAAATTTTCACCTTTCCATCGTTACTGGCGGTCACCAGGTAGAGGCCATCGGCGCTAAAGCTGGCTGAATTGACTCCGTCCTTATGGTGAATGGTGGTTTTTTTCTCCCATTTTCCGTCCTCCTCCTGGCCGTAGATTTTCGCCTTGCCATCAACACTGGCGGTCACCAAATGATTGCAATCAGCGCTGAAGGTGGCTGAGTTGACTACTTTCTTATGTAAAATAATGGCTTTTTCTTTCCATGGCCCGTCATCCTCATGGCCATAGATTTTCACCGTACAATTGCTGACGGTCAACAGATGGCTGCTATCAGCGCTGAAGGTAGCTGAATCGACATCATCAACATGGTAAATTTTCGCTTCTTCTTCCCAGGTTCCCCCCTCCTTCTGGCCGTATATTTTTGCCGTGCCATCACAACTTGCGGTCACCACGTGGGTGCTATCGGGGCTGAAGGTAGCTGAGCTGACAGAGTCATCATGATCGATTGTGGCTTTTTCCACCCATAGTCCATCGCCCATCTTGCTGTAGATCTTCACTGTGTGATCGTCACTGGCGGTCACTAAATGAGAGCTATTGGCGCTGAAAGTGGCTGAATTAACGCATCCATCATGAAAAATGGAAGCTTTTGCTTTCCATGATCCATCGTCCTCATAACCATAGATTTTTGCCGTGCCATCATCACTGGCAATGACCAAATAGCAGCCATCGGCACTGAAGGTGGCCGACTCAACGCAGGTATCATGGAAAATGGCAGCCTTCTCTTCCCATGAACCATCGTCATTACGGCTACAGATTTTCACCATGTCATCATTACCGATGGTCACCAGGTGGCGACCATCGTCGCTAAAGGTAGCCGATTCGATGCCTTCATCATGGAGAATGGTAGCTTTTTCTTTCCATGATCCATCGGACTCCATGCCATAGATTTTAGCCGTGTCATCGTCACTGCCAGTCACCACGTGGAGACCATCTTTACTGAAAGTCGCTAGACTGTATAAGGAGTCATGGGAAATAGTGACTTTTTTATCGACATTGAATGTTCTGCACTTCGACATCAAATCAGTGTTGTTGAAAAAGAACAGAGCAGGAAAACATTCCTCTTCTCGACGCCCAACAAGTGACTCGATTAACGCCTGATTATTCGTAAATTGCCCCACCCAACCTCTGAGTTGCTCATCACTTCTTGCCTTGATAACTGTCTTCATCAGAGACTGTTGAGCTGGAGAAAAACGTCGATACCATTCCTTTGCCAGGACATCTTCTTTTTTAATAAGCTCTCGAAAGTGGGTACATGACTGTTTCAAACGGGCAATATCTTTAAGCCACGGACGGCCAATAATATTTAATTGTGTCGAGCGGGAAGCATTGAGTAGAGGAGGTTTACCATTCTCAAAGGCAGTAATTTCCCTACCCTCACTGACACCGGTTTTTGCTCGCTTCGATTCAGGTTCATCAGGTTCTGGTAAATATGAAACGCCGGTGTTTGAGCTGTTATATATTGAGTCCATGCTTGGTCACTCCTTAGTTTAATAGTTTGTGTTTATCTTCAATCAGGAAGAACATCCAAAATTGAAACTAAGGGTTGGATTCTGTTTTAAAGTAAAAGTTCATAACAGGGTGTTAAGTGAAACTAACAACAGTTTCTGCCTTTCAGCACAAGGTAAAGGCAAACAATCAATTATTCATTTATCCGCAGCTCAGTAATTTTCGCCTTGTGATAGCCACCGTTGGCGGCGGTGGTAAGCACATGGCTACAGTCGTCACTGAAGGCGGCTGATGAGACCAGCCCGCCATGGGAAATTGTGGCTTTTTCTTTCCATAATCCATCCGCCCCCAGGCCAATAATTTTCGCCGTTTTATCTTTACTGGCGGTGACGATATGGTAACCATCAGAACTGAATGTGGCCGAATAGGCTCGACTATTATGGCAAATGGTGGTTTTTTCTTTCCATGATCCATCGTCCTCACGGCCATAAATTTTCACCTTGCCATCGTCACTGGCGGTCACCACATAGCGGCCATCGGGACTGAATGTGGCTGAATTGACATCGCCTCCATGGTAAATGGTGGCTTTCTTTTCCCATGACCCATCATCCGCCTTCTTACCATAGATTTTCGCCGTGCCATCATAACTGGCGGTCACCAAATGGCTGCCATCGGCACTGAAGGCGGCTGATTTGACCTTATTTTTATGACGAATACCGGTTTTAAATTCCAACAGCAGTTTGGTGGCCAGCCAGGCAAAATTCTGGCTCTTGAGATGGGTGGCAATAATCCATTAATTATTACTGAAGTTAAAGACCACAAAGCAGCGATACACGACGCTATTCAGTCAGCGTTTATTACTGCCGGTCAGCGCTGTACTTGCTCCAGGCGCTTGTTCGTTCCTGCCTCAGAATGGGGTAATAGTTTTATTGATCAGCTGGTCGAAGCCGCTGGCAACATCAAAGTGGGTCAATGGAATGATGAAGACCAGCCCTTCATGGGAGCCGTTATTTCAGAAGCGGCGGCGGACGCTATTCTTCAAGCTCAGACACACCTGCAGCAGCTGGGTGGTCAATCACTGCTGACGAGCCAAAAATTGAAGAAAGGCACCGGTTTACTGTCACCCGGCATTATTGATGTTACCGCCATTAAAGAGCTGCCTGATGAAGAATACTTTGGCCCTCTGTTGCAGGTAATTCGTTACGACCAGCTCGACGAAGCCATTGAACAGGCCAATAACACCCGCTATGGACTCTCCGCAGGCATTTTCAGTGACAGTCGTCAAGACTATGAACAGTTCCTGCACCGCTCCCGGGCCGGAATCGTCAACTGGAACAAGCCCATCACTGGAGCCAGCAGTGCTGCGCCATTTGGTGGTATTGGCGACAGTGGTAACCACCGCCCCAGTGCCTACTTTGCCGCTGATTACTGTGCTTACCCGGTAGCCAGTGTGGAAGCTGAGAGTCTGTCACTCCCGGAAAAACTGGCCCCGGGTTTAAAGCTTTAATAACGCTGGCTCCGAGATCGGAATAGAAGAGATATGAATAAAACTGTTGAAGCCAATTTTGATGGCCTGGTAGGTCCAACCCATAACTATGCTGGCCTGTCTCTGGGCAATATCGCCTCAACCCATCATCAGTCAGCGCCTTCCAATCCCAAACAGGCTGCTTTACAGGGTCTGGCGAAAATGAAGGCATTGCACGACATGGGTTTAGTACAGGGAGTGCTGGCACCCCAGGAAAGACCAGACGTTTATACCCTGCGCAAGCTTGGTTTTAGCGGCAGTGATGAACAAGTGCTTGCCGAAGCCTAACGACAGGTGCCCAAAATTCTTGCCGCATGCAGTTCTGCATCCACCATGTGGACCGCTAATGCCGCTAGCGTATCACCCAGCGCCGATACAACCTCTGGCACCGTGCACTTTACACCTGCAAACCTGTGCAGCAAGTTTCACCGCTCCATTGAGCATGAGATAACAGGCAGAATTCTAAAAGCCGTTTTCTCCAGCGAGGAACATTTTACGCATCATCCTGCACTTGTCAGTAGCTCTCACTTCGGTGATGAGGGTGCAGCCAACCATACCCGTTTCTGTCAGAACTATGGAGACGAAGGGGTAGAGTTCTTTGTTTATGGCCGTTACAGCTTTGATGACGCCCGGCCAGCTCCGACAAAGTTTCCGGCTCGACAGAGTCTGGAAGCCTCACAGGCTGTTGCCCGCATCCATCAACTCAAGGCAGTGAAAAGTTACCTGTTCAACAGCCAGCTGCTCAGCACTTCCGATCGTGATATGACTATTGTTGTTCCCTCTGATTGCCAGAGCGATCGACAGGTTGCAACCTATCTGGAAGGGCTGGTTGCATCCGATAATCCCATCAATAACATCAAAGTGTTCGACCTGGGTCAAAGTATGAATAATGGTGGTGGACCTGCCTGCCTGCGCCTGAGAGTTGTGCTGACTTCTGAGGAACTGGCTGCCACCAACCAGGCCTGCCTGATAAACGACACTCTCTATGTAACACTCTGCCACTGGGTTGAAAAGCATTACCGCGACAGGCTGACTGAAGCCGATCTTGCCGATCCTGAACTTCTGATTGAGTCTCGCACAGCACTGGATGAGTTAACCGGCCTTCTGAAACTGGGGTCTATTTATCAGTTCCAACAGGTGTAAAGGCCCGGAGCTGATTTTATCTCCGCAAGTGATAGAATCAGCTCATCCATTTCATGGGAGAAAAAAATGAGAACAATGTCGCTTGCCATGGTGGCGCTTATTTCCATAGTCCTTCCAGGTTGCGTAAGCCTGACGGCTCCTCAGAAAAATCCCCAGGTCGCCCCCCTGTCGATTACTTCTTCGCCTCTGCATCGATTCTCTTTAGCCGATTTTGATGGTCTGATGTTCGAGCCCATTATCCCCGAAGAAGCGGACCCGATGTTCCCCAGCCGTGAGAGTGCTTATCAAACAATAGAATTCGAGATAGCCAAACAGCTGTCAGCGAAAATGACTATCGATCCTGACCAGATCTCACAGAATTCATTGATTGTTCGCTATGGCATTGCTTCCGATTCCATCGTCTCCGACGCAGAACTGATTCAATTCTTTGGCACAACGCCGGGACTGGTCACTGAGCCGGGCCAGGAAAAACTGACCATAGCCATTGCCCTGATTCGGGCCAATACCGGCGACGCCCTGTGGAAAGGGGTTGCCCAGGGCACGATTGTTCCCGGACTGAGCAATGAAACACGGCTGGCCAGAGCCGAAGCGGCCATAGCCAGAATGCTGGGCAATTTGAAGTAACGTCGGGGATATTGGAGAATGAAAGCAAGCAATCAATTATTCATTTTCCGTAGTTCAAAGATTTTCACCTTGTTATAGCCACCGGGATAGCCACTGCTGGCGGTGGTAAGCACATGGCCACAGTCGTTACTGAAGGTGGCTGATTCAACCCCCCACCCAAAGGAAATTGTGGCTTTTTCTACCCATGATCCATCAGCCCTCAGGCCAATAATTTTCGACGTTGAATCTCTGCTGACAGTTATCAGATGGCAGCCATCGGGACCGAAGGTGGCTGAGTTGACCCCTGCTTTGTGGGAAAAGGTGGCTAATTTTTCCCATACTCCATCATTGTCATGGCCATAAATTTTCACCTTTCCATCTTCACCGGCGGTCACCAGGTAAAGGCCATCGGCACTAAAGCTGGCTGAATTGACTTCGTTCTTATGGTAAATGGTGGTTTTTTTCTCCCATGTTCCATCCCCATCCTGGCCGAAGATTTTCGCCTTGCCATCAACACTGGCGGTCACCAAATGATTGCAATCAGCGCTGAAGGTCGCTGAGTTGACTACTTCCTTATGTAAAATAATGGCTTTTTCTTTCCATGGCCCGTCATCCTCATGACCATAGATTTTCACCGTACAATTGCTGACGGTCACCAGATGGCTGCTATCAGCGCTGAAGGTAGCTGAATCGACATCATCAACATGGTAAATTTTCGCTTCTTCTTCCCAGGTTCCACCCTCCTTCTGGCCGTATATTTTTGCCGTGCCATCATAACTGGCGGTCACCACATGGGTGCTATCGGGGCTGAAGGTAGCTGAGCTGACCCAGTCATCATGATCAATTGTGGCTTTTTCCACCCATAGTCCATCGCCCATCTTGCTGTAGATCTTCGCTGTGTGATCGCCACTGGCGGTCACTAAATGAGAGCTATTGGCGCTGAAAGTGGCTGAATTAACCCATGCATCATGAAAAATGGTAGCTTTTGCTTTCCATGATCCATCATCCTCATAGCCATAGATTTTTGCCGTGCCATCATCACTGGCAATGACCAAATAGCGACCATCGGCACTGAAGGTGGCTGACTCTACGCAGGAATCATGGGAAATGGTGGCCTTCTTTTCCCATAAACCATCGTCATTCAAGCTACAGATTTTCACCTCTTCATCATCACCGATGGTCACCACGTGACGACCATCATCGCTTAAGCTAGCCGATTCGACGCCATCATCATGGAGAATGACGGCTTTTCCTTTCCATGATCCGTCGGACTCCTTTTGATAGATTTTCGCCATGCCATCGTGACTGGCAGTCACCACGTTGAGACCATCTTTACTGAAAGCCGCTGAACGGATTAAGGCCTCATGGTAAATAGTGACTTTTTTATCGACATTAAATGTTTCACACTGCGACATTAGATCGGCATTGTTGAAAAAGAGCAGAGCAGGAAAACAAGCCTCTTCCCGACGTTTAACAAGTGACTGGATTAGCGCCTGATTATTCGTAAATTGCCCCAGCCAGGCACTGAGTTGCTGATCACTTCTTGCGGCGGTGGTTGTCTTCAGTAGAGACTGGTGTGCTGAAGAAAAACGGTGGTACCATTCCTTTGCCAGAATATCTTCTTGTTTAACAAGCTCTTGAAATTGGCTAGATACCTGTTTCAAACGGGTAACATCTTTAAGTCCCAAATAACCAATAATATTTAATGGTGTGGGGCGAGACAAATTGAGTAGCTGAGGTTCACTGCTCACAGATACAGTGATTTCCCTACCCCCACTGGCACCCGTTGGTGCATGCTCCGATATAGATTGAGGAGGTTTTGGTAAATATGAAAAGGCAGCTTTTGAGTTGTTGCTTATTGATTCCATGCTTGGTCAATCCTTAGTTTAATAGTTTGTGTTTATCTTCAATCAGGAAGAACATCCAAAATTGAAACTAAGGGTTGGATTCTGTTTTAAAGTAAAAGTTCATAACAGGGTGTTAAGTGAAACTAACAACAGTTTCTGCCTTTCAGCACACGGTAAAGGCAAACAATCAATTATTCATTTATCCGCAGCTCAGTAATTTTCGCCTTGTGATAGCCACCGTTGGCGGCGGTGGTAAGCACATGGCTACAGTCGTCACTGAAGGCGGCTGATGAGACCAGCCCGCCATGGGAAATTGTGGCTTTTTCTTTCCATAATCCATCCGCCCCCAAGCCAATAATTTTCACCGTTTTATCTTTACTGGCGGTGACGATATGGTAACCATCAGAACTGAATGTGGCCGAATAGACTCGACTATTATGGCAAATGGTGGTTTTTTCTTTCCATGATCCATCGTCCTCACGGCCATAAATTTTCACCTTGCCATCGTCACTGGCGGTCACCACATAGCGGCCATCGGGACTGAATGTGGCTGAATTGACATCGCCTCCATGGTAAATGGTGGCTTTCTTTTCCCATGACCCATCATCCGCCTTCTTACCATAGATTTTCGCCGTGCCATCATAACTGGCGGTCACCAAATGGCTGCCATCGGCACTGAAGGCGGCTGATTTGACCTTATTTTTATGACGAATACCGGTTTTAAATTCCAATGATCCATCGTCTTCAAGGCCATAGATTCTCACCGTGTAATTGTTGCTGACGGTCACCAGATAGCTGCCATCGGCGTTGAAGGCAACTGAATCAATATCGTCAAAATAGTGCAAGGCGGCTTTTTCTTCCCATATTCCACCTTCCTCCAGACCGTAGATTTTTGCCGTGCCATCATAACTGGCGGTCATCACACGGGTAGCATCGGCGTTGATCTTAACCGAGCTGATAAAGTCATTATGATAAATTATGCCGGTTTCCAGCCATGACCCATCGTTCTCCCTACTGTGGATCTTCACTGTGTGGTCGCCACCGACAGTCACCACATGGCGGCCATCGTTACTGAAGGTGGCTGAGCTGACAAATTCATTATGGGGAATGATAGCTTTTGCTTTCCATGATCCATCCTTCTCATAGCCATAGATTATCGCCGTGCCATCGTCACTGGCAGTTATCAAATAGCGGCCATCGGCGCTGAAGGTGGCTGATTTGACATAGGCATCATGGCAAATAGTGGCCTTTGCTTCCCATGATCCATCATCATTACGGCCATAGATTTTCACCTTGTCATCTTCACCGATGGTCAACACGTGCAGGCCATCGGCGCTGAAGGTGGCTGATATGACCGATTTATCATGGGAAATGGTGGCTTTTTCTTTCCATGACCCGTCGTCCTCCTTGTCGTAGATTTTCGCGGTGCCATCGTCACTGGCAGTCACCACGTGGAGACCGTCTTTACTGAAAGTCGCTGAATTGATAAAGGCTTTATGGGAAATAGTGACTTTTTTATCGACATTGAATGTTCTGCACTTCGACATCAGATCAGTGTTGTTGAAAAAGAGCAGAGCAGGAAAACATTCCTCTTTTCGACGCTTAACAAGTGACTCGATTAACGCCTGATTATTCGTAAATTGCCCCACCCAACCTCTGAGTTGCTCATCACTTCTTGCCTTGATAACTGTCTTCATCAGAGACTGTTGAGCTGGAGAAAAACGTCGATACCATTCCTTTGCCAGGATATCTTCTTGTTTAATAAGCTCTCGAAAGTGGGTACATGACTGTTTCAAACGGGCAATATCTTTAAGCCCCAGACGGCCAATAATATTTAATTGTGTCGGGCGGGAGGCATTGAGTAGAGGAGGTTTACCATTCTCAAAGGCAGTAATTTCCCTACCCTCACTGACACCGGTTTTTGCTCGCTTCGATTCAGGTTCATCAGGATCTGGTAAATATGAAACGGCGGTGATTGAGTAGTACTTGTCTGGCCGCATGCTTTGTCACTCCTTAGTTTGATAGTTTGTATTTATCCTCAATCAAAAAAACATTCGAAATTGATGTTTAGAGTTAGATTCTGTTTTAAAGTAAAAGTTCTTAACATGTTGTTAAGTGGAACTAACAACAGTTTCTGACTTTTAGCACACGCAGAGTAGCGTCACTCAAAAGAAACCTCTTGAATGGATAAGCCCGGATCGCGCACTCATCTTCAGGGTGACAGGATTACTGAAATACGATCAATGTCGCACTGTCGTGGACAATGGAATATGGGAGCGGCTACTCGAGGCTATATTTAACCGCTCTTTGATGAAGAAGCGGTGGACTAGTGAATATAAAGTGAAAGCAAACAATCATGCATCAGTAGTTGTGTAATTTTTACTTTGCGATCGCTACCAACGGTAACCACATGACCACCATCATTGCTGAAGGTGGCTGATGTGACCCAACCCATATGGGAAATAGTGGCTTTTTCCAACCATGATCCATCGGCCTCCTGGCCAATAATTTTCGCCGTGTAATCTTTGCTGGCAGTCACCAAATGGCGGCCATCGGAACTGAAGGTGGCTGAATTGACTTCGTCGGCATGGGAAATAGTGTTTTTTTCTTTCCATGATCCATCGTCCTCACGGGCATAAATTTTCACCTTGCCATCTACACTGGCGGTTACCAGGTGGCTGCCATCGGCGCTGAATGCGGCTGATCTGAGATCATTTTCGTGGGGAATAGCGACTTTTTCTCTCCATACTCCATCCTCAAGAGCAAAGATTGTCACCGTGTTATCGTAACTGGCGGTCAGCAAATAGCGACCATCGGAGCTGAAGGTGGCTGAAACGTCAGACTCAAAATGGCTAGTGGTTACTTTTTCTTCCCATGTTCCATCCTCCTTCAGGCTGCAGATTTTCGCCGTGCAATCATAACTGGTGGTCACAAGGTGGGTACTATCGGCGCTGAAGGTAGCTGAGCAGGCCCAGTTATCATGATAAATTGCGGCTTTCTCTACCCATGACCCATCGTCCTCCTTGCTAAGGATCTTCAGTGTGTAGTCGCTGCTGGCAGTCACTATATGCTGATCATCTGGGCTGAAGCTGGCTGAATGGACCTCTTCAAGATGGGAAATGATCGCTTTTTCTTTCCATGATCCATCGTTCTCATGGCCATAGATTTTCGCTGTGCCATCGTCACCGGTGGTCACGACATGGTGGCTATCGCTGCTGTTGCTGAAGTTGGCCGAATTAACATATTTACCATGGCAAATGATCGCTTTTTCTTTCCATGATCCATCGTCCTCATGGCCATAGATTTTCGCCGTGCCATCGTGGCTGGCGGTCACCAAATAGCGACAATCTGTGCTGAAGGTGGCTGATTCAACACGGGCAACATGGGAAATGATGGCTTTTGCCTGCCATGATCCATCGTCATCACGGCCATAGATTTTCACCTTGTGATCGCAACCGATGGTCATCACGTGGCGGCCATCGGTGCTGAAGGTGGCTGATCTGACCAAGTCATCATGGGAAATGATGGCTTTTTTTTGCCATGATCCATTGTCCTCCTGGTCGTAGATTCTCGCCGTGCCATCATAACTGGCTGTCACCAAGTGGAGGCCATCGGTGCTGAAAGTGGCCGAGTTGACATCGCTTCTATGGGAAATAGTGACTTTAGTCTCTAAATTAAACGTTTTGCGTTGCGACATTAAATCAGTGTTGTTGAAAAAGAGCAGCGCAGGAAAATAAGCATGGTTTCGGCGTTCTACAAGTGACTTGATTAACACCTGATTATTCGTAAACTGCCCCAGCCAACCACTGAGTTGCTGAACATTTTTTGCAGTGACGACTGTCTTTAGCAGGGACTGGTGTGCAGAAGAAAGGCGGCGATACCATGCCTTTGCCAGAATGTCTTCTTCTTTAATAACCTCTCGAAAGTGGGTACACACCTGTTTTAAACGGGCAATATCTTTAAGTTTCAAACAGCCAATAATTTTCAATTGTGCCAAGCTGGGCAAATTGACTAGTGAAAGTTCATCCTCGTCACATACAGTAATTTTCCTGCCTGTATTGACACCCTTTGGTGCTGGCATCGATGTAGATTGATCAGGTCTTGGCGAAAGTGAACCGACAATATTGGAGTTGTTATTGACTCCATTCATGCTCTGTTACTCCTAGTATTTACCCTCAATTAAAAAGAACATTTAAAATTGATGCCACGGGTTAGAATCGGTGATGAAATAAAAGTTCATAACAGGTTGTTAAGTGAAACTAACAAAAGTTTCTGTCTTTCAGCACACGCAGAGCAACGTCACTCAGATGGATAAGCCCGGATCGCACGCTCATCTTCGGGGTGACCGGAGTACCGAGCAAGCAAACAATCAATCGATGAATAGTTTAATGATTTGCACCCTGTCATGGTAGCTGACGGTAACCAGATGGCTAACGTCGTTGCTGAAAGTGGCTGATATTTCCGACTCCCATTGGTAAATCGCGGCTTTTTCTACCCATGATTCATCAGTTTCCTGGCCAATGATTTTCGCCATGTTGTCGTAACTGGTAGTCACCAGATGGCGGCCATCGGCACTGAAGGTAGCTGAGGTGACCGAATCGTCATGTTCAATTTCGGACTTTTTTTTCCACAAACCATCGTCGTCATGGCCATAAATTATCACTCTGCCATCGTAACCGGCAGAAACCATATGACGACTATCGGCGCTGAAGGTGGCTGAATTGACGCAGTCATAGCCGCCATGGTCGATGATGGCTTTTTCTTCCCATAATCCACCCGCACCCGCCTTCTGGCCACAGATTATCGCCGTGCCATCGTCACTGGTGGTCACCAGATGGCAGCCATCGGGGCTGAAAGAGGCTGTATTGACCACATCTCTATGAAAAATAGTGACTTTTTCTTTCCATGTTCCATCGTCCTCATAGCCATGGATTTTCACACTGCAATCGCCACTGACGGTAACCACATGGTATCCATCGGCGCTAATGGTAGCTAAATTGACACCGTCTTCATGGTCAATGGTCGCTTGTTCTTGCCATGTACCACCCGCCTCCTGGCCGTATATTTTCGCAGTGCCATCCCAACTGGCGGTCAGCAAACGGCGACCATCGTCGCTTAAATTAGCCGAGATGACACAGTCATCATGAGTAATTCTGGCTTTTTCTTTCCATGAACCATCATCCTCATAGCCGTAGATTTTCGCCCTGTGGTCGTAACTGGCGGTCACCACGAGACGGCCGTCGGAGCTAAAGACGGCTGAAACGATCTTGTTATCATGGGAAATGATGACTTTTTCTTCCCATAATCCATCCTCATCATGACCATAGATTTTTGCAATGTCGTCGTCACTGGTGATCATCAGATGGCGGCCATCAGGGCTGAAGTTAGCCGAGTTGATGCAGTCATTATGACGAAAGATGGCTTTTTCTTCCCATCTTCCATTAGCCTCCCAACCGAAGATTTTTGTGGTTTTATCGTCACTGGTGGTCACCACGTGGCGGCCATCGTCACTGAAGGTAGCTGATCTGACCGCGCCATAATGGGAAATGATGGCTTTTTCTTGCCATGATCCATTGTCCTCCTGGTCATAGATTCTCGCCGTGCCATCATTACTGGCAGTCACCAAGTGGAGGCCATCGGTGCTGAAAGTGGCCGATCTGATAGGGCGTCTATGGGAAATAGTGGCTTTCGTCTCTAAATTAAACGTTTTGCATTGCGACATTAAATCAGTGTTGTTGAAAAAGACCAGAGCAGGAAAATAAGCATTCTTTCGGCGTTTTATAAGTGATCGGGTTAACACTTGATTATTCGTAAAATGCCCCACCCAACGGCTGAGTTGTTCATCATTTTTTGCGGAGATAACTGTCTTTAGTAACGACTGGTGTGCTGAAGAAAAGCGGTGATACCATGCCTTTGCCAGAAGGTCTTCTTCTTTAATAACCTCTCGAAAGTAAGTACACACCTGTTTTAAACGGGCAATATCTTTAAGTCTCAAACAGCCAATAATTTTCAATTGTACCAAGTTGGGCAACTTGAGTAGCGAAAGTTCACCCTTGTCACATACAGTAATTTTCCTGCCGGTGCTGACACCCGTTGGTTCTGGCATCGATGTAGATTGATCAGGTGTTGGTGAAAGTGAACCAACAATATTTGAATCGTTATTTACTCCATTCATGCTCGCTTACTCAATGGTTAGCATTTACCCTCAATTAAAAAGAACATTTAAAATTGATGCCACGGGTTAGACTCGGAGTTGAAATAAAAGTTCATTACGGGTTTTCAAGTGAAACTGACAATAGTTTCTGTCTTTCAGCAAAAGCAGAATAGCGTCAATTAGAGGAACCCCCTTGAATTGATAACCCAGGATCGCACGCTCATCTTCGGCGTGATTGGAGTAAGGCTTTTCAGCCGGGTAACAATAACGCAGCTCAGCCTTACTTTTTTACCACCGGCAGCAATAATTTTCGCCACTAGTGCAGCCAAGCCTTGATATCCATACAGGCCACTCGTTCCGATACTCTGAGGTCGTCATTCCCGCGAAGGCGGGAATCCAGCGCCAACAGCGGGTCTCTGCCTTCTCGCGGATGAAAAGGCCAGGGGGACACCGGGCAGTATGGTTCTGGTGATGAGTCTGTGTGGATTCCCGCCTTCGCGGGAATGACGGGAGTGAGGCCGGAAATGACGGGAGGGGAACGGGTTTTGCGACACCCTCTGTTGCGTGGGAACGAGGGGTGTATGGATATCAGAGCTTAGCTGCACTAGCCTTCTGATTTTGGATCTTCTAAACAGAAATGGATGACAACTGTTTTCCAGTATCCAACATTATTTTCCGTTTTTTTTGATTAACTCAACAACCTCGCATCTTCCTTCATTCTTTTCTGCAAAGCCGGATGCGCCTTGACCCTATGGAGATAGGCGGCAAAGGCCGGATATTCTGAGGGGTCAGGTTCGAATCCGGCATAACCGGCATTGATAAAACAGGAACCGATGCCAATATCAGCCATCATCAACGATTCACCCAAAAGAAAACCTTGTTCCGGAACAACACTTTCCAGATAGGCCAATGTCCTGGGCATGTTGTCTTTAAGGTTTTGCTGTACTTTGTCTTCGTCCGTTTCCATCCCCATCATTGGCTTCACCACCCGTTCGAAGAACAAACCTTCAGCAATCACTTTCATCAAAACGGTATCAGCGTATTCCTCATACCAGCGGGCTTTGGCTTTGTGGGCCGGATCGGTGGGATACAAAGCAATTTCCGGATAGCGATCTTCCAGATACTCACAGATGATGGAGGAGTCGGCCAGGGTAACTTCACCATCCTGCAGGGCAGGAATTTTTTTCAGTGGACTGATTTTTTCAAAACCCTCCGGGGTATTAAATGGAATGACGAGGTCCAACTCAAAATCCAGTCCCTTCATTTCCAGGGCTGCTATAACCTTTCGGACCATGGGAGAAAGGATTGCTCCGTAAACTTTCATGCTAATTCTCCTTTACTGTGAATCATTTTCATTCCTTAAAGATAAGAAAATGGTTCTATCACTATGACGACTGAGAACCCCTTATCCTACAACCAAGTCTATTAATAAGACCACTTTATGCTAACCTTGCGTCGTTTATTTACATTCCGATGAAATTCAATGAGACAGTCTATTCTGGGTCCCCTCTCTGCAGAGGCTTTCCTGCAGGGCTATTGGCAAAAGAAACCCCTGCTGATTCGCCAGGCCATAGCGGATTTTCAGTCGCCTCTCTCAGCCGATGAGCTGGCAGGTCTGGCTCTGGAAGAAGAAGTTGAGTCCCGCATTGTTCTGGAGAAGGGAGAAACTCCGTGGCAACTGAGACGAGGACCTTTTAGTGAATCTGACTTTACCTGTCTGCCTCCCAGTCACTGGACACTTCTGGTTCAGGCTGTGGATCACTGGGTTCCCGATGTTCACTCGCTGCTGGATTACTTTGACTTTCTGCCCTCCTGGCGCCTTGAAGACATCATGATCAGCTATGCAACCGATGGGGGTTCAGTGGGTCCTCACTACGATCATTTTGATGTTTTCCTGATTCAGGCCGAAGGCAAAAGGCGCTGGCAAGTCGGCCCGGTCTACGATGCCAGCTCACCAAAACTGGAAAACACTGACCTTCATATCCTGTCAGAGTTTGAAGTTCAGGAAGATTATGTCCTTGAACCGGGTGATATGCTCTATCTGCCACCCGGTGTCGGTCATCATGGCGCTGCCGAAGGCGAATGCATGACTATTTCAGTAGGCTTCCGGGCTCCCAGTCATCGCGAAATTCTAATACAGTTTACTGACTTTATCGCCGATCAGCTGTCAGAAAGTCTTCGCTATTCAGACCCCGACCAGACTTTGCCCGAACGCAAAGGCGAGATTGATGAAAAAACCCTGGATCGTCTGCAGACAATCCTGAAAGAGCATATAGAAGATCGTGCAATGCTGGCAGACTGGTTTGGAGAGATGATGACTCAACCCAAACACGAGCAGCCTGTCGAAGAGCCCTGGCAAAATTGGGAAGCCTTTATGGAAGAGGCTGCAGGAGTTGATCTGGTGCTTAATGAGAGCTCAAGGCTCGCTTTCAGGGAAGAGAGAAATTCCCTGACACTGTTTGCTGATGGTGACGCCTACAAATGTCACTCTGAGGAGGCAACAAACCTGGCTCAACAGTTGTGTCAGGACTCACAACTGGCATCCGATCATTGGTGCTCTGTCGTAGATAATGAAACACGGGAGCTAGTGCTCGACTTGATTAACTCAGGCTGTATCTACCCGCTCTTTGAAGAAGATGGTGTGGGCTCATGATCGACATCCTACCCGACCTAAAGAGGGTGTCGCAAAAGCCCAACAACTCGTTTCCACGCTCTGCGAGGGTGTCGCAAAACTTCAACAGCTCGTTCTCACGCTCTGAAGTCGTCATTCCCGCGAAGGCGGGAATCCAGCGCCAACGGTGGATCTCTGCCTTCTCGGGGATGACAAGGCCAGGGGGACACCGGGCAGTATGGTTCTGGTGGAGAGTCAGTGTGGATTCCCGCCTTCGCGGGAATGACGAGAATGAAGCCGGGAATGACGAGAATGAAGCCGGGAATGACGAGACTGAAGCCGGCAATGACGGGAGTCAGCGCGTTCCCGCGCCGGAGATAGTTTTGCGACACCCTCTCTGCGCGGGAATGCATACCTCCCCTGAAAAGCGGACTCTGCAGCTCGAGATAAGTATGGGTTCCCACGCAGGGACCCACAGGGACTAAAAGCATGGGAACCAGAGTTTTGCGACATCCTCTAAAGGACGGGGATTCCTGTTAGTCACCCGACAGGTTCCTGTTTCACAGTTCGTTGCTCAGGGAACAAGCGGGGGCGCCTAGCCCAATGTTCCCCAAGTCTCACACGAACTCCGCAGGCTTAACATTCCTCCAGCCCGGAGGTAGGTCTGCGAGAGACGTAAGGTTTGATAGTTCATGGGCTTGCTCTACGCAAGCCGAAGCCGAGCTTACATCCCCATCCTCAAAGTATGGGGTTTTACGCTTATTCGATAAGAGTGAAAGCAAGCAATCACTCATGCATCTGTAGTTGTGTGATTTTCACTTTGCGATAACCAATTAGTTCTGTTTCTTTGAAAGATTACCCAGACATCTTACGGCCCTAAAATTTCACTGATACAGAATCCCCGCAGAAATTTTAATTACGACTATTCTGGTTAAATTATTTTAAAGAATGCAGATGAAGCAATGACCATACAACATGCCTTTAAGTTATTTTCGTTTTCAATATTTTTGTTTATTTGTCAGCATGGTCTGGCAAACGACACTTACAACCTTGAAGAATTTCGCCAGTATTATATAAAAAACTGGAAGCCCACTTCAAAACAACAACAAGACAAAGATAATTCCATCATAAACCCATTTAAAAATATTCGTATTGGCTTTTTCAGGCTAAATTTAACGACTGACGATGTATATGGAGATGATCGGCTGGAAATTTATAATGACTTTCTGTTTGATGAGCAAGACTTTAGGCATCTTTTAAACTTTTACTCTAATTACGTGAACATAGGGGGTCCTCAATATCGGCATGGGCGCATTCAGAAAATGTTGAGATTGATGTTTCGTATATTCACTATAAATGTGACCACGAAAATCAGGCCGATAGATCGAATGAAAATGAATGCAATGGCGACAAGACTCTTCGAACAATTATTTAAGTCTCCAACCATCAATGGCGGGGCAAACCCTCATTACAACTATTTCAATTTAGGTATAGCACCTATGCTACCTGATTATGACAATATAAATGACGTTTTTGCCCTGATGTTTCTTGCTTTTCTTAGCCCTCATGTTCTTTCCATGCAAGACTTTGATCCGTACTTTGATCAGGTGCTCCTGCACTTTACCCGAAACAGCTATCATCAAGCGGTATCCGATTCTCTGATGTCTGGTAATATCAGCGAATATCAATCTCCGCAAGGCTTTGCCCATCAGCTCAAAGCGGCAAATCTGGACAGTGAAACTGCGCTTTTGATCGCTTTATGCGCAATGGGAAGAGCTTCTCACCATTACATCGAATTAGGACGGGTTTGGCCAAAAACACTGGAAGAAGTGCTGCAAAGATTTTTGCGAAATGACTTTCTGAGCAGAAGCTACCTGTTTATGGCAAACGACGACTACAAAAAAATACTTTCTATGCCCGCAGCCCTGCATAGCCGTGAAAGCATGCAAGAGTTCACACACATAATTCTGGGTATTGACATGGCATCCTTGCCTGTATTGGTGGAGGATGATAGGCCAGATTTCGACTATTACGGGAGTTCAGACAGTGAGGATTCAGATGAAGGAATGGTATCAGACTATAACAGCGAGGTGTCAGAAGGAGCAGTGGGAGGAGCCGCACGAGAAACCCAGGGATGCAGGATTTGCTCAAGACCAACGGATGATAATATTCCATCAGAAAACTGCACACGCTCTGTTGTCTGCAGTGTCTGTATTGAAAGCACTTTGAAGGAATAGAGGAGCAGTCCGGTATGTCGGAACAATAACACAGCGCTGTGATCGCCTGATTACCAGAGGTTCAGCTATGGTGTCGTATCTCATGACTGGCACCCGGTCAATGGTCTTCTGTCATGGACAATAAAACACAGGAATGGCTTCTTGACTTCATTTACTCAGGCACTAACCGTTCTTGGGGAAAAATGCCAAAGACTGATGAACAAGAGTGAAAACAAACAATCAAACGCTCATCACTAGCAGCCTGTCGGATTTAAGCGTCCGTAGCGAGGATTGCAAGAAATTGAGGATAAAAATCTCTGTTTCTGAGGAGAATAGCGAGCTATTTGACGAAGAAACAGAGATTTTTAGACCAATTTATTGCAACCGCAGTAGGACAGTCTTAAGTCCGACAGGCTGCTAGTTTAATGATCTTCCCCCTGCGATCGCAGTCGACGGTAACCAGATGGCTTAAGTCGTTGCTGAAGGTAGCTGATGTAACCGAATCCCAATGGGAAATAGTGGCTTTTTCTACCCATGATCCATCAGTTGCCTGGCCAATAATTTTCGCCGTGTTATCTTTACTGGCAGTCACCACATGACGGCCATCGGCACTGAAGGTGACCGACCTGACCGGAAGCGTATGGTAAATGATGGATTTTTCTTTCCACAATCCACCGTCCTCACGGCCATAAATTATCACTCTGCAATCTTCACAGGCGATAACCACATGACGGCCATCGGCGCTGAAGGTGGCTGAATTGACGTTGTCGTAGCCATGGTGGATGTTGACTTTTTCTTCCCATAATCGACTCGCATCCGCCTTCTGGCCATAAATTATCACCCTGCCATCTATACAAGTGGTGACCACACGGCAGCCATCGGGGCTGAAAGAGGCTGTTATGACCAAATTCCCATGAACAATAGTGGCTTTTTCTTTCCATGTTCCATCGTCCTCATAGCCATGGATTTTCACACTGTAATCATCACTGGCGGAAACCACATGGTGTCCATCGGCGCTGAAGGTGGCTGATCTGACGACTTCATCATGGTAAATGGTGGCTTGTTCCTCCCATTTTCCGCCCGCCTTCTGGGCGTAGATTTTCGCCGTGCCATCGTAACTGGCGGTCACCACATGGCGACCATCGGCGCTAAAAGTAGCCGAGATAACCCAGTCACCATGAGAAATTCTGGCTTTTTCCAGCAATGATCCATCGGACTCCAGACTGCAGATTTTCGCTGTTTTATCGTCGCTGGCGGTGACCACATGGTGGCCATTGGCGCTGAAAGAAGCTGAATTGACACTTTTACCATGGACAATGATGGCTTTTTCTTTCCATAATCCATCGTCCTCATGACCATAGATTTTCGCCATGTTGTTGTCATCGGTAGTCACCAGACGGCGGCTATCAGGGCTGAAGTTAGCCGAGCTGATATAACCATTATGGTGAACGGTGGCTTGTTCTTCCCATGTTCCATTGGCCTTCCAACTGAAGATTTTTGCGGTTTTATCGTCACTGGTGGTCACGACGTGGCGCCCATCGTCGCTGAAGGTGGCTGATCTGACCCAGTCATCATGGGAAATGATGGCTTTTTCTTGCCATGATCCATTGTCCTCCTGGTCATAGATTTTCGCCGTGCAATCATTACTGGCAGTCACCAGGTGGAGGCCATCGGTACTGAAAGTGGCCGATCTGATAGGGCGTCTATGGGAAATAGTGGCTTTCGTCTCTAAACTGAACGTTTTGCATTGCGACATTAAATCAGTGTTGTTGAAAAAGACCAGAGCAGGAAAATAAGCATTCTTTCGGCGTTTTATAAGTGATCGGGTTAACACTTGATTATTCGTAAAATGCCCCACCCAACGGCTGAGTTGTTCATCATTTTTTGCGGAGATAACTGTCTTTAGTAACGACTGGTGTGTTGAAGAAAAGCGGCGATACCACGCCTTTGCCAGAATATCTTCTCCTTTAATAAGCTCACGAAAGTAGCTGCACACCTGCTTTAAACGGGCAATATCTTTAAGTCTCAAACAGCCAATAATTTTCAATTGTGTCAGGCTGGGCAAATTGAGTAGTGAACGTTCATCCTTGTCCGCTACAGTAATTTTCCTGCCTGCACTGACACCCATACCCGTTGGTAATCGCCCAGATATAGATTGTCCAGGCGTTGTTGAGCGAGAAATATCAGGGTTGTTATTGATTCGATCCATGGGTGGTTGCTCCACACCTCGTATTTATCTTCAATTAGAAAGAGTCAATTAGAAAAGACGTTCGGAATTGACGCTGTATGTTCGACGCGTTTTTAAAGTAAAAGTTCATAATATGTTTTTAAGCGCAACTGAACAAAGTTTCTGTCTTCCAACATACTCAGAATGACTGACTTCAATCAGTCAGAGCTCCATGGAGCTGTAAGACTTGGAATTTTCATTTTCCACGTCTCAAATCAAGAAAAGTTGAAGCTGATTTCTTAGGTAGATATGTCCTGTCAAGTACTGGATTTCTGAGTCTTTGACAGATTAACCAGTCATTTTTTGGCCTTCAGGCTTTACTGAAAAAAAGCCCAACGGCAGGCTTGTTAGTTACTATTCTAATGAGGTTGTTTTAACTAATTGAAGGCAAGGTTATGATCCTGGAGCGCTCCTTTATGGTGCTTTTGTTTTCAGTGTTTTTTTTCTTTCAGCAGGGGCTGGCAAAGGATACCTATGACCTTGAAGAGTTTCGCCAGTATTTTAAAAAAAACCGGAATCCACCTTCGAAAGAACAACAAGAGGGCGCAGATAATTCGATCGTGAGTCCCTTTGAAAATATTCGTATTGGCTTTTTCAGACTGAATTTAACGGCTGACGATGTATCTGGAGATGATCGACTGGAAATACATAATGATTTTTTGCTTGATGAGCAAGACTTTAGAAATCTGTCAAGCTTTTACTTTAACTATGTCAACATTGGGGATTCTCAACATCGGCATGGGCGCATTCAGAAAATACTAAGGCTTATATTTCGTATATTCACTGTAAATACGACCACGGAAAACAGCCCGGAAGATCAGGAGCTAATACAGGCAATGGCAAAAAGCCTTTTTGATCCATTGTTTTATAATCAAAGCAACGCTGACGGGATTAACCCCTATTACACTATTTTCAATCCAGATTCACCAGAATTCCTGTCTCATCATATCAATATTGATAACAGTTTAGCCCTGATGTATTTTACTTTTCTTGGTCCTTATGTTCTTACCATGAATACCTTCTTACATCATTCTGATGTTCTGATTAGACGTCTCACCCGAAACAGCTACCATCCGGCATTATCCAATTCACTGCTGTCTGGCAATATCAGCGAATATTATTCTGCGCAAGGCTTTGCCAATCAGCTCAAAGCAGCGAACCTGGACACTGAAACAGCCCTTTTAATCGGGCTATGCACCATGGCAAGAGCTTCTTCAATGTGCACGAATTTACATTGGAGCTGGCCAGAGACGCTGGAAGCACTGTTGAAAAAATTCATGTCCACTGGAATTTTGGGCAACTGCTTCAATGCTATTTCGCTCCTACGCCAAGGACCCTTTGCTTCTGTACCCGAGTTTTCGCATAGCTATCAAGGCATGCGAGAGTTTGCATACAATATTCTGGGTCTTGACATTAACTTCACACCCTCGCGTTTATTAGCTAAAGAAATCTATTCACATTCAGGCATTCCCGGCAATCTGTCGGACCATTCTCTCCAGGATACCGGTTCTTCCCGTAATTTTGACTCTGGCTGGCGTTCAGAAAATCAAGGTTCCAACAATGGAACAACGCTGGAAGCAGGAGCAATTGAGGGAGCCACAGAAGGACGTCAGGAATGTTTGATTTGTTCAGGATCACTGGAAGATAAAACAATATCAGAAAACTTCATACGCTCTGTTTTTTGCACAGCCTGTACTAAGAACATTTTAAAGGACTAGAAAAGAAGGGAAGCCATGCTTCCCTTTAATCTTTCCTGCTGTTCTGACACTCTTTCCGGCCTTTACTGGGCTGACTCAGGCGGACCTTCGGTAATAACTACGGGGCTATTGGAGCGGTTCAAACCTTCAAAAGCCTCCAGTCTCACAGGCTTATGGCGTACTTCCTTCCAATGCTTTTCCCAATCGTTATCGAAATCGTTCTCACCTTCCTGGTAAGTGTTGTCGCCCAGTTTATCAGCGATCACTTTGATACTGTTTTTAATGATTTCCAATTTTTCATTTTCATGTTCAGAATTGTAATTGGCAAAGTTTGCAATCTCATGTTCTGCCAGCACCTTTCTAGCGGTATCCCAAAGTTTATGAAAATCAGCTCGCTCCATAAGCTGGTCGTCCCATGGAATGAGGGTAACGGGCTCCTCACCTGGAAAGGCAATGGTCACTTTGAGATCTTTTGGAGCATTCTTTGGATTATCCAGAGCCCCCTTGGCTCGATTTAATAAGGAAAACTCCTCATAGCGATTGGAGATCGGAGCTGCTTCATTCAGCTTCTCCTTCTGCCTGGCAATGAGTTGATCCTTAGTCATGGTTTCAAGCTCTCTGAACTCCCTGAAGGCTTTTTCTTCGGGAGTCTCGGGTACCGGTGGTGCCGGTGGTACCGGTGGTGCCGGTGGTGCCGGTGGTACCGGTGGTACCGGTGGTGCCGGTGGTGCCGGTGGTACCGGTGGTGCCGGTGGTGCCGGTGGTGCCGGTGGTGCCGGTGGTGCCGGTGGTGCCGGTGGTACCGGTAGTGCCGGTGGTACCGGTGGTGCCGGTGGTACCGGTGGTTCTTCGCCGGGTCTCAGCCCCGGTGTATTTTCGGGGTCTGAAGAATCTATTCTTCTTTCGCTTAAAGGCGTATCAGGCGTCTTTTTTTGCTGAAGCTGGCTTAACTGATGATCAGGGTTCACAGGACCACTGATTTTATGAGTTTTTGAATTCCCGTCATTTGATAAAGGGTCGTTGCCACCTGTACTTCCAGACGGTGTTTGAAGATGACTACCATTCCCTCTGATTTCCATGCCACTGCTCATATGCTGCTCCTTTCCTGTTAATCGCCATGACCAGAGTCATCGGCAAAGTGCATTCCTGATTGAGTTGGAAACTCTCCTCAGAGGGTCAACTTCCTCTGTCCATATAAGGTTTGATTCTGAAAGATCTAAAAGGTTCCTTCACATTCCACTTTTTTTCACTCTCAGATTCGAGCTTAAGAAGCGGTTTGTCAGCAACAATTGAGTCGGCATGAAGTGATCTCTGCAAGCAGATCACCGCAAACGATGGGGAATATGATCATCAAAAAAGGCCACTCCTGAAACAGAAGCAGCCTTTTAGGAGAAGCAGAGCTTCGGGAAGATGACTACATCATGCCACCCATACCGCCCATACCACCCATGCCGCCCATGTCAGGCATAGCAGGAGCAGCAGCGTCAGCGGGCTCATCAGCAACCATGGCTTCAGTAGTGATCATCAGACCTGCAACAGAAGCAGCCGCCTGCAGGGCAGAACGGGTTACTTTAGCAGGGTCCAGAATACCCATTTCGATCATGTCGCCGTACTCGCCGGTAGCAGCATTGTAACCGAAGTTGCCTTCGCCGGATTTAACCTTATCAACAACAACAGAAGCTTCATCACCGGAGTTGGAAGCAATCTGACGGATTGGACCTTCAAGAGCGCGCAGAATCAGCTCAACACCGGCTTTCTGCTCAGCATTCGCCGTTTCAACAGAGATCTTGGAGAGCGCGCGAACTAGAGCAACACCACCACCAGCTACAACGCCTTCTTCCACGGCTGCGCGGGTAGCGTGCAGAGCGTCTTCTACACGAGCCTTTTTCTCTTTCATTTCCACTTCGGTCGCAGCGCCAACCTTGACCACAGCAACACCGCCAGCCAGCTTGGCAACACGCTCTTGCAGTTTTTCCTTGTCGTAGTCGGAGGAGGAGTTTTCGATCTCGGCACGGATCTGCTCAACACGGGAAATGATATCAGCCTGGTTGCCAGCACCATCAACAAGGGTGGTGTCTTCCTTGGTGATGGCTATACGCTTGGCAGAACCCAGGTCTTCCAGAGAAGCGGCTTCCAGAGACAGACCCACCTCTTCAGAAATAACAGTACCACCGGTCAGGATCGCTATGTCCTGCAGCATGGCTTTGCGACGGTCACCGAAGCCAGGCGCTTTAACAGCAGCTACCTTAACAATGCCACGCATGTTATTTACAACCAGAGTGGCCAGAGCTTCGCCTTCAACATCTTCAGCGATGATCAGCAGAGGCTTGCCAGCTTTGGCTACGTTTTCCAGTACTGGCAGCAGATCACGAATGTTGGAGATCTTTTTGTCAACCAGCAGGATGAAAGGATTTTCCAGTTCAGCAGACATGCTTTCCTGGTTGTTGATGAAGTAAGGAGAGAGGTAGCCACGATCGAACTGCATACCTTCTACTACGTCCAGTTCATTTTCCAGACCGGAACCTTCTTCAACGGTGATAACACCTTCCTTGCCTACTTTCTCCATGGCTTCAGCGATGATCTGACCCACCAGCTCATCGGAGTTAGCGGAGATAGTGCCTACCTGAGCGATGGACTTGCTGTCTTCGCAAGGTGTGGCCATAGCTTTCAGTTGTTCAACAACAGCCGCTACCGCCTTGTCGATGCCACGCTTGAGATCCATTGGATTCATGCCGGCAGCTACGTACTTCAGACCTTCGTTCAGAATAGACTGCGCCAGTACAGTTGCAGTGGTCGTACCATCACCCGCCTGGTCGTTGGCCTGGGATGCGACTTCCTTAACCAGCTGAGCACCCATGTTCTGGAATTTGTCAGCCAGCTCGATTTCCTTGGCTACAGATACACCATCTTTAGTGATGGTTGGAGCGCCGAAAGACTTTTCCAGCAGAACGTTACGGCCTTTTGGACCCAAAGTCGCTTTTACAGCGTCGGCCAGAATGTTGACGCCTTCCAGCATTTGTTTGCGAGCTTCGTCGCCGAACTTAACCTGTTTTGCTGCCATGATGGGTAATCCTTTGGAAATTTAAAACAGTTGCTATGAAATCGGGGTTCCGGGATCAGTCTTCCAGAACAGCGTAGATTTCGCTCTCGGATACGATGATCAGCTCTTCACCGTCAATCTTCACGGTGTCAGAACCAGCGTACTTACCAAAAATGACTTTGTCGCCGACGCTCACACCCACAGGACGCTTTTCACCGTTGTCCAGAAATACGCCGTCACCGACAGCCACTACCACACCCTGGTTTGGCTTTTCAGTAGCAGAACCTGGCAACACGATACCGCCAGCAGAGGTAGTGGTTTCTTCTTCACGACGAACGACCACGCGATCACGCAACGGACGGATTTTCATCGATGTATCTCTCCAACTGTTTATGCCGAAAAATCAGCAATCAACTCTTGTAAAACGGTCTGACTTGCATCGCCAGAACCGAACCCAATTATCGGTACTAAGTAGGTAGGGGTGGCTTTTGTCTTTTCAAGGGGGTACTAAGATTTTTTTTCATCTTCGCGCTTGAACTCACCCTCAAGGGTCTGGTGAATCCCCCGGTTAGTGTCGACGTCTTCACGGTAGTATTCACCCTCAAAGGTGTTGGATGACGCCTGCCAGCGACCATTTTTGATCATTCGTCTTACCAGCATACTGCGCACCGGGGGAATGAGCAGAACCAGCCCGATAAAATCGGTGATAAAGCCGGGAACCATCAGCAACACTCCGCCCAGGGCGGTTACAAAACCTTTCAGCAATTCCAGTGCAGGCTTCTCGCCACGATTCATTTTCTCTCGGGCCTTGAGCATGGTACGAAAACCCTGACGACGGATGACCGCCATACCTGCCACCATACCCAGGATAACCAGAGCCAGTGTATTAAGTGCGCCAATATAACTACCTACCTTGATCAGCACGACCAGTTCAAGAGCAGGGAGCAGTAAAAAAATCCAAACGGGGAAGCGCATAGAAGCCTCCAGAGACAATGGTGCTTCTTATATAATGTTAATTGTGCAAACTTCAAGAGTTTAGACGCAAAAAGCCCCGAACACGTCGGGGCTTTTTGCTAAAAGCAAAGCCTGTTATCAGGCCACTTTAGCCATCTCAACCAGAGTCTTGCGTACTGCCATTGGCTCATCCACTTCTTTCGGGAAAGGAATACGAACCAGCCTGTCTTTCAGTAGCAGGTGCATGCCAGTGGCATCAATACCTGCCATCTTTGGCTCAACACCTTCCGGAAGATCAATATCAGCAGCTTTGCAGTACTTCACCATCGCCTCGACATGATCTTCGTTCATATGCTTGACCATGCCCTTTTCTACGCTGCCGTAAAATGGGTTTTCACGAGTCATCAGCTCATTTTTTACCCAGAAAATCTGACCAAAACCACCGATGAAACGAGCACGCTTCAGATGAATTCGGTAGAAGTCAAAACCATGGGTTTTGTGATAGTGGGCAGAAGGTGGGAAGAAAGAGTAGTAACGTTGCTCCAACTCCTTCAGTTCTTCACTGTCCGTTGTAATCTTTTCTGCATCACCCATCCAGGTCAGACGGCCAGCCTTATGGATATCGTCTACACCACTCTGGGTAATAATCAAGGAAACCTTGGGGTTGGCTTCAATGTTTTTGGTGTGCTGGGCGAGGTCACTGATCAGGATGATCGGGCTGCCCTGCCCGTCGAGGCAGTAAGGCATAACAGAACCAAACGGATACCCGGGCACATCATCAGAGTGAGTCGACAAAATACCGTGGTACTCATTCAAAAGTAAGTTGCGTGCGTCGTGCGCCGCCTGAACCTTGGGTTCCATCTGTTTCCCCCTGAATTTTCATATCATAAAACATACCACTTATAACCACTGCCTTTGAAGATTTCCCAAATCCAGCGGGTATATTTCGATATGTAGAATACTGCTGATCAACCTATAGCCGGAATCAACTATCTATAGCTGGAATCAACTATGGCTGAATATTAAGACACCTGTTTCAGGTATTTTTCGGCGATTATATATTAATGAGAGTGATTATCAATAAGATTTTCATGCGCTGTTAGCCGCTAATCACCAGGCAAACATGCAATCATTGAACAATACCGCAGACTGTTAACGTTGGAACTTTGTTCGAGCATTGAGGTCTGAATGCTCAGGATGGCTGGTAACGCACTTAAATCAGCCCATTTACCTCAATTTAACTTACAGGAATTTCGTTATGCAGATCGGTAATCCAATGGCTCAGAGCCTGTCAATGGGACAGCCTGCTTCCACATCAGCCAATGCCTCTGAGGAGGGGGTGTTTAGAAATATCAGGAAAGTTTTTTCCTGGTATGATCCGATGGAGGGAACCAGGACAAAATTATTACCCAGCTTAGCACTCGTGGCGGGGACTGCTTCTGCAGGAGCGGTTTCCCTGGATGCTTTGGTAAAGAACTGGCCCCCTGTCACTGTGCCAACCGGCACAGGTCTGGCCGATCGCGCTGTTGCCGTGCTGGAAGATACCGTTCAGAGACATCCATGGGTCTGCGGTGCCGCCGTCGGAGCAGCAACAGCTTTCGTAGGGTTGAACATGCTTGCCAGTAGTCTGAAGCCATTGGCCAAAGAGTGTATAGAAGCTGCCCGGGACGGGGTGAGGCATGAGCTTCACAGGGACTTTCAAGAAATCACGGTTCTCAAAGAGCTGATTGCTCAACATCAGAAAAAGATGTTGGAACTTAAGCCTCTTCTATCGGAGGAGGAAGCAAGATACAAAAAACATTCACAGGAAGCCTATGAGAATCGCCTGGCCGAGTTCTGGCAAGAAGCTAATAGTATGGCGGGGCATTTGAAAAGTTATGTCGATGGCTTGCTGTCGTCTGGCCGCAGTTATCGGAGAAATGTCCTGCGTGGAGATAACCCGGCTCATCTTTACAGGGCTGGTGTGGAGTTAGAAAGGTTTGTCAGCAGGGAGAATCAGGACTATTCATTCCTTTCCCAACGACAACTGCTTGATGCACTCAGACCTGTCTTAAGTGAGGATGAATTAAAGAGAGTTAAAATCATACTCCGAAACTTTCCTATCAAACCTTTTCTTTTCGTCCATCGCGGGCCAATAGCCAGAGAGTACGCAGAAATTCAGGAACAAAACGCATCAGACCAAAGAGAGGTTGGCGGATTGCAATCCAAAATCAGAAAAGTGCTGGCCCAATACCCGATTTTAAAGCCTGACGCTGCTGGCAATATCCCCAAACCTCCGGCTAAGGAGTTTGGGCGCTATATGCCAGAGTAATTTGATTGATGGTGTCGTCATTGAACTAAGGCCGGTTTGCGGGCCCAGAGTTCCAGAGAGGCTCCTTATCCACAAAAGCGCTTCTGACAGTGAAAGATATCGCTACATCCCTGGCTGATCAGGAAGAGCTCTGACAAAGCAGCTCGTTCTAATGGCTGCTCCGCATAACAGGGCCGTTTATAGAGAATTCGTTGTGTTCCGTTACAATCACTAAGTGGTTTTCAGACGCAGAAGAACAGTAGAATGAATCTTGAACGAAGCAACATCCTGATTACCGGCGCTGCCCGTGGTCTGGGCAGGGCCATGGCGCTGCATCTGGCAAAAAAAGGCGCTGGCCTTGGACTGATAGATCTTGAAGGCGAAGCCCTGGATCAGGCGTTAAAAGAATGCTCTGAGCTGGGAGCAAAAACCATTGCCCTGCCCACCAATGTCGCCAATGAGCAGGAAGTAGAAAACAGTGTCAGGCTTGCCAGCGAGAAACTGGGCCCGCTCAATGGTCTTATCAATAATGCTGGCATCCTGCGTGACGGCTTACTGATCAGGACAAAAGACGGCAAGGTCACTGACAGGCTTTCATTGGCAAAATGGCAGTCAGTCATTGACGTCAATCTCACGGGTGTTTTTCTTTGTGGTCGTGAGGTGGCGGCCAGCATGATTGATTCAGGCAGCAAAGGATTGATTCTGAACATTGCCAGCATTTCCCGCTCAGGCAACTTTGGACAAACCAACTACTCCGCCGCTAAAGCCGGTGTCGTCGCCATGACAGTATCCTGGGCCAGGGAACTGGCTCGTTTTGGCATCAGGAGTGCTGCCATTGCACCGGGCATGATTGAGACTGAAATGACGCTGGGCATGAAGCCTGAAGCCCGCGCCAAAATGACTGCAGGTATTCCGGCTGGACGTATGGGCAAGCCTGAAGAGATTGCGGCAACTGTCGCCTTCATTTTTGAAAACGACTACTTCAATGGTCGTGTATTGGAACTGGATGGAGGTTTACGCCTCTGATTGGTTGCCGCAGAAGCTATTTAGCCTCTGCGGCCAGCCTCCACCCTCTCTACCAGGAATAACCAATGCCCACCTTGATCTGACTGGAGGTTTTGTCAGCACCCTCTGTTGGAATACTGTCGTAATCCAGATAATGCATCAGGTTTAAAGAAAGACTTTCAGATAACCCCACCCTCAAACCATGCTCCCCATCAAACAACCACTGCTGACCTGAGTTCAGACGGTAAAACAGCTTACTGTTAAAGTAATACTCAAGGTTATCAATGAGCTTCTTCCGGTACACCAGCCCAGTTGTCACGGCCAGGTTTTTTTGGTTATCTTCCAGCTGATAATCTTCCCAGAGATGGGTCAGGCCGACAGTGGTAATCAAGGTTTCTTTGACCGTTTCCCTGAAGCGGTAACCTACCGACCCTCCCAGGGTCAGTCTTGATCTCAAATCTTCCGTGGAGTCGTACTCCTGCTCCAGAGAGCCCTGGACAAACCAGTGTTCAGTGAAATAGCGACTGTAAGCATACCCCAGCTCCCACTCTTTGGTGGAAGAGTCTGAGTCTTCTTCTTTCTCTATTTCAATGTCCCACTTAAAACTGTTCTTGTTCCACTCGTCATTGATATCGAGATTGCCACTGAGCGTGAAGGTGGTTTCATTGTCCTCACCCTGATCACTGTCCAACCCAAAGTTGACCTTGCCCGCAATGTCCCAGTTAGAAGCCAGTACGGGTTGTTCACGGCGAATTTCTGCTACTGGCCAGGCGGCCGAGAAGCTCCGCTCAAAACCATCGGGATCCACAACCACCAGTTGGTCGCCATTGCTCTTTAACTGACGCTGCTGAGCCTCTTTCTCACCAATCAAACCAATCCAGACGGGCTGATCGGTTTCAAGAGAACGAACATGACGCCAATTGATGGAAATATCTCCAGCATACCGGGTAGAAACAGTCAGTTTACCCGCTTCCAGCCCCATGATTTTGCCACTGATTACATCTCCATTTTCCATCCATATCTTATCCCCATGGGCCATCGCTGCCATGCAGGAAAGAAGTAGTACCCAGACTTTGCGTAACCCAGGAAAACGGCCAATGCCCCTGAAACACTGGACCCCCATGAATACCCCTCGATGAATCGATGTCTTAATGCTTTATAAGGGGGACAAGAGTTCCAAATTAATGAAAGCTTAACAAGAGGGAAAGCCGCTATAGGCATCAGTTTTGCCTCTACAAACGGGTGCCTGGAACCAACAAAAAGGCAGAATCATCGTTTGTCTTGACAGCTTAGTGTGCTTAGTCGGGGGAAATTAAAAAACTTTTCACGACAAATGGCCAACAGATTAAGATATGCTTGGCAAGTCCGCTGGTAATACCTACCCCTTTCCAATCACTCTGGAGACCAGGCTTGCAAGCACCGTTCAGTCCATCCGATATCTGGCTCATCCTGACCAAAATACCCGAGGGTAAGGTGGTCACTTATGGACAACTGGCCAACATGGTCGGTGCTCCGGGCTATGCCCGGGTAGTGGGTAATATTATGAAGCAACTGCCTTCAGGTTCCGGACTTCCCTGGCACAGGGTCATCAATAGCAAGGGACAGATTTCGTTTCCGGAAACCAGCGCCAAGTATCAGCAACAGCAATCCTTGCTTGAGTCAGAAGGTATTACTTTTCTTAATGGCAAGGTCAATCTGAAGCTATATCAATGGAGTGGAGATTAAAGTTTGAACGATCAGGATCAGCACCCGGAAGACATTGCTCTGGCGATTGAAATTATTCGCCAGTTGGAAAACCTTAACTATCAACCCGAGACCATTCTCCAGGCAATGATGCATATTTGCAGGGATTCTCTCGGCAAGCTCCCCGAACAGGAAAAAGAACAATGGCAGGCAAAACTCATTGCCGAGATCAAACGCTAGGAGCCTGACCGAGAATAGCGCCCGTAGCGAGGACGGCAGAAAATTGAGGATGAAAATTCGGTTTTGTGAGGAGAATAGCGAGCTATTTGACGAACAAAAGCGGATTTTCAGACCAATTTGCTGCCGCCGCAGTAGGGCAGTCTATTCTCGGTCAGGCTGCTAGGAAGCTTATATTGTCCGCCCCTCCTAAACGGCTTCAAGTAAGCCAAAATGGAGTTAACTATTTAAACAGGATTAATCGGAGCGAACCACCCATGACTATATCCCGTTAGGCGTGGAGCAGGGCCAGAAGCCGACTGTCGAGCTCTACCCGAATGGATAAAGCGTTAACGTGTGCTACTTTTAAGAGCTGGCAAACCTTAATTAACGTGCATACAATAATTCTATGAAGTATGAAGTGACTCGAACGCGGGAGTTTGTCCGCTGGCAAACCCGACTGAAGGACCGTCAAGCCCGCAGGGCGGTTACCATGCGCTTGGTCCGTGCCCGTGCTGGCCACCTGGGCGACACCAAACCGTTGGGTGGTGGTGTCAGTGAAATGAGAATTTTTGCAGGCAAGGGTTACCGCCTTTATTTCACGATCCGTGAGGGTCAGCTGATTGTGTTGCTTTGCGCTGGCGACAAGTCCAGCCAGTCCAGAGACATAGAAAAAGCCAGACAGATCCTGAAAGACCTGGAGGAATAAACGATGAGTTTGAAATTGACACCCTTTGATCCTTTTGACCATGCCCTGACCGATGAAGACATTCCATGGTTTCTGACGGAGGCTTACCTTGATGAGGACCCCGCTGTGTTCATCATTGCCCTTGGGGATGTGGTAAAGCACAAAGGCGTGGCCGAGCTGGCCGAGCAGACCGGACTGAATCCCGAAAGCCTTTACAAAGCCTTCAACGGCAAGACTCAGCCCCGCTGGGATACGGTTCACCGCATTCTTAAGGCGCTGGGTGTCCGGTTGCAGGTGGCGGCCTGAGTTGGTTAAACCTTTGTGCCCTTGATAAAAGGGAGATTAAACGTTATGCCGAAGCTTATACCGGGCACTATATGGCCCACTGATGAAGAAGAGGCGGCCATCAATGCAGGCATTGCCGCTGGTCCTGACACATATGAACTTACTGACGAGGAGTTCAAACAATTACGCCCAGTGGGGCGACCCAAGGCCGAAGAGACCAAGGAGCGGATTACTATCCGGCTGTCACCCGAGGTGGTAGAATTTTTCCGCGCCACTGGCAAAGGCTGGCAGACCCGTATCAATGAAGCTTTGCGTGAACATGTGGTCAGGCATTCAGGGTGACAGCTCATGCGGCCTCCCCCTGCTCTGGTTTCACCGGGTCCCCAGCCAGCCGAAACGCCACTTCAGTACTCCCCCCCCCCCGCAGATTGCGATGAGCATGTACAGTTGATGGCAATCAGGTAAAAACCGGCAACCTGAAACCTGATAGGAGACTTGGCCCTTGAGGCCGTCGGACTGATAAGGCCAGGTTGCGCGGATACCCATCAGGGCCAGAAGGTTAGACCTCATGAATAGGCCGTATGTAATTGCAGTTATCTTTGTTTGCAAGTTAAATGACCTCCGTCAGAGCCGGAGGCTTATTAGGTGACGCCCTCAAAGGGCTTTTATTGCGCCCAAGGGCGCGTGTCAAAACCAAGTTTCAGCTGATCTCGTGTTTCATCATTTTTCTCCTGATTTCGGATATATTCCCTAACCACATCTTCATCAAGACCTACTGTGCTGACAAAATACCCTCTTGCCCAGAAATGCTCACCAGAAAAATTCCTCTGCTTACCTTTGAAGTGTCTCGCAATAGCTATTGCGCATTTACCCTCCAAATAGCCAACAACATTTGAAACAGAATGTTTCGGCGGAATGCTAATGCAAATATGAACGTGATCTCGCATCAAATGCCCTTCCACAATTTCACACCCTTTGCGACTGGCAAGATCGTGGAAAATGGCTCCCAGAAATTTTCTCAAGCTCCCATAAATAACCTTTTGCCTCTTTTTGGGAATAAAGACAATGTGATACTTACAATCCCATCGAGTATGAGTCAGACTTTTGTAGTCTGGCATAAGTCAAACCTCTTGGTTCTTGGCGGAACCTTTGAGGTTAGCTACCGAAGCCTCGGTATAACCTATGCGAGTCTCCCCGGCATAGCCGGGGGTTTACCTAATGATTAATTAACAAAACA
The DNA here is from genome assembly GCF_049275935.1 of Endozoicomonas sp. ALC020. Classification (NCBI taxonomy): domain Bacteria; kingdom Pseudomonadati; phylum Pseudomonadota; class Gammaproteobacteria; order Oceanospirillales; family Endozoicomonadaceae; genus Endozoicomonas; species Endozoicomonas sp. ALC020. The sequence goes on along the minus strand of NZ_CP184830.1, from coordinate 3,733,067 downwards.
GGCTCTTGCAAAACGGGGCGGACCATATAAGCCTTCCAGGCGGGCTTTAAGCCCGCCTGGTGTCAATCGCGTGCAGCTTCCTCAGATTGCTCCATAAGCCTCTGCACGTAACTGATTAACAGCAGCACCGGCAAACCAAGAATAGCGGAGCCTGCAAAAAAGACAGGATAGTTCACTGCATCCACCACGCTACCGGAGTACCCCGCCAATAGTTTCGGTACAAGCGACATCAGCGAACTGAAGACTGCGTACTGCATCGCTGTGAATGCACGATTCGTCAAACCGGAGAGGAAAGCAACAAAGGCAGCAGAGGCAATACCTGCACTGAGATTGTCAGTTGCGATGACCACAGCCAGAATCCAGGTTTCAGGTTCCATTTGAGCCAGCAGGGAAAACAGCAGGTTACTGATAGCAGCCAATAGCCCACCGATCCAGAGAATTTTCATCACCCCGTAGCGAAGGGCTAACAATCCCCCCAGAAAACCACCGGCAATGGTCATTAACAGACCAAAGGTTTTGGTAACAGCTGCTATCTGTTCCTTGCTGTAACCCATGTCCTTGTAGAACACATTAGCCACTGCCCCCATAACAATATCGGCAATCCGATAGGTGCCTACCAGCAGCAAAATATAGATCGCCAGTTTTCCGTAACGCGCAAAGAAATCAGCAAAAGGAGCCACATAGGTTTCTCTGACCATCCCCTTGGGCGCTACGTTCAGACTGATCATCAACCAGGCAGCCCCACCACCCAGAGCCACACTGAACAGCAATCGGAAAGATTCAGAAAAGAACCCTGCAACATGAACTGAAACACCGCCATCAACCAACATTGTTTTCAACTGGGAAGAGATCTCGGGAGTTAATGTAAAACCTGCAACAAAAGCCCCTGCCGCTACTACAAACAACCCCAGAAAACGAACATAGTCACTGGTGCCATAATCCTGAGAGAAGGCAGACTGATTGTTTTCAGGCTCTGGAATCAACAAGGTGGTGACAACCCCTACCAGCATGAACGCAGCCATACAGCGATAGACAGAAGCCCAGGCCTGGTAGTGATAAACGGATTCATCACCCCCTGAAAACCAGCTGGCCAGTGCCAGACTGCCAGCCCCGGCCACCAGCATGCCGACTCTGTAGCCCGCAATGTAGGCGGAAGACATCATGGCCTGAAGATCGCTCTCTGCAGCTTCTATCCGGTAGGCATCAATCACTATATCCTGTGTAGCAGATGAGAATCCCAGCATCACAGCCCCCACTGCAACCCAGGTCAATCCATAGACAGGATCATGACTCGCCATAAATAAAAGAGCAGCCATCACCGCGAACTGGGCGAGTAATAGCCAGGCTCTGCGACGCCCGAGACTTTTTGTCAACCATGGCAGAGGGACCCTGTCTACCAGAGGGGCCCAGACAAACTTGAAGGAGTAACCCAGGGCAGCCCAGCTAAAGAAGGTCACCATGCTGCGTTCAACACCCGCCTCCCTGAGCCAGATAGAAAGGCTGCTGAATATGAGTAATATGGGAAGGCCGGCTGAAAAACCAAGAAACAGAACACTGATGACCCTTGGATGCCTGAAGCTTTTCCATGCCTCTCCCCAGGAACGGGAAGAAGAGTCCATTAGTTGCATTCTGCTCCTCCGGGTTTGCTCTTCACAGATGTCAGCGAGTTCTTCGTTGAACTCATAGAAAGGTGCCCTGATAATAACATACCGTTAACGTCTTCCAGTGGTCGAATCTGGCAAATTTATTTTATAGAACTATCGGGAAAGTTTAATAAAAGCACACCCGAACATGCCGGGGAATATTTTTTTGTCTCGATGTTGATTTACAGGATGCCGGTAAACAGGAGAGGCAAGCCCCTCCTGCCAGAATCAGTCTCTGAAGTTGTTGTACTGCAGAGGCATCTCGGTATCCGCTTCTCTCAACAATGCAATAGCGGTCTGAAGATCATCACGCTTCTTACCCGTAACGCGAACCTGCTCACCCTGAATGGCTGGCTGTACCTTGAGCTTGGCATCCTTGATCATCTTGACGATTTTTTTGGCTTGCTCTTTATCCAGCCCCTGACGAACTATGACATCCTGTTTGACCTGTTTGCCAGAACCATAATGATCTTTCACTTCCAGACATTTAACATCAATGCCCCGCTTGACCATTTTGGTTTTCAGCATTTCAACCATTTGCAGCAGCTGGAAGTCAGCATCGGCCGTCATCACAATCTGGTTTTCACCGCTTTTTTCAAAGCTGGCTTCAACCCCTCTGAAATCATAACGGGTGGTCAGCTCACGGTTCGCCTGATCGACCGCATTGGTCAACTCGTGCATATCCACTTCTGAAACAATATCAAATGAAGGCATGAGGGATTCCCCAATCAACAAATTTTAAACGTTGACGACTATTGTATCCGAGAATCCCTGTTGAATGGCAAGCTTAGGTTGAACAGGGTATGGCAATCAGGATGATTGACCACGGTCTTCCAACCTGAAACCAATTCTGACGGTTACCTGAAAGTGTGCAATCTCACCATCCTCAACATGGCCCCGATGCTCCACCACTTCGTACCAGCCCAGGTGATTAAGAGTGACACTGGCAGTGGCAATAGCATTGCGAATAGCGTCATCGCTGCTGACAGTCGAGCTGCCTACCACTTCCAGGATTTTATAGATGTGTGCCATAAATACTCTCCACGACATTGGAACGTCAGGAGAAGTATAGACGTCCATTTAATCACGTTTGCCAAGAACAAACATTTGATAACCGAACTGTCCCAGGAATTTTCTGTAGATTTCCAGCTCAGTCTCAATATTCTTCAGCGCTAATGAGTCAGGCATGGCAGGTGACAAATCATGGATTCGTTTTTTCAGTGGTTCGGAGTAGTTATCCCAGGACTCCCGGCTTAGAGAAAAATGGTCGACTATATCATATCCGACAGCGTCCATTTGCTTGAGACGATTGCTGATCGTCTGCATATCAGGGTAGTCTTGCTGCCAATGGGCCATCGCTTCCTGATCCGGATTATCTGTTAGCCATACCAGGTCGCTTACCACCATGAAGCCACCGGGCCGCAGTAATGACTGCCATTGCGTCAGGGCTTTTTGGACCCCCATGATATAAGCACTGCCTTCCGACCAGATAAGATCAAAGCTTTCACTCTCAAAGGGCAATTCAGTCATGCTCACGCAAACGCTGGAAAGCCGTCCGGAAATATCCTGCTTCTCAAAACGCTCTTTTAATCGAGCCAGTGCTGACGCTTCATTATCTATGGCAGTGATGTGTGCTTCGGTATTGTCTATCAACACTCTGGTTGACAGGCCTTTGCCACAACCAATCTCCAGAATATCAGCAGGAGCTTCGGGCACCAGTGATAATGCTTTCAGCGTGTCTTTTTCACTGCCTGGACCCCAGCGTTCGAGGGTCTCATAAACTTTCATAAAGTCGATCATATAAGTCTCGTGATCATTCATATCTTTCGATAACCACTTCAATCTGAGGGCTTCTTTTTCACTAAAACCCTGTTTTACTAACCAGTTCAGATGAGCATCAGGAGCAACCTTATCGAGGTCTTCATGCCAGGCTCTGAGGTCACCCTCACCCAGCATGGCTGCCAACAGCGCTCGTGACTGCTGCTTCAGTGCAATGTCTTCATCAAGCTGCCTGAGGCGGTTTTTCAACAGGTCCCTGTCTATCTTTTTTTCAAGGCAAACTTTGCACTCTTTCAAAGTCAGCCCTCCCGCCTGCAGTTGCTGAATCAAGCGGACTCTTTGAAGGTCTTTATCACTGTAAAGACGGTAGCCATTTTCAAGTCTTTTACCTGAAATAAGCTGCTGCTTCTCGTAGTAGAGAAGCGCTGTACGTGAAAGCCCTACAGCGGCGGCTAACTCAGAAATCCGGTACACACTGATGCATCCTCAAACCATCAACAGGAAGGAACTTTAAGCTATAAAGCTGTAGACAGGTCAAGAAAAATTGAATGATCGAGAACAAATAGAGACCAACACCCGGAGCCTTAGAGAGGGTGTCACAAAACTCTCTCCGCCGTGAGAACGAGTTGACTCCCGTCATTCCCGGCTTCATTCTCGTCATTCCCGCGAAGGCGGGAATCCACAGTGACTCATCACCAGAACCATACTGCCCGGTGACCCCCTGGCCTTGTCATCCGCGAGAAGGCAGAGATCCACCGTTGGCGCTGGATTCCCGCCTTCGCGGGAATGACGACCTCAGAGCGTGGGAACGAGTAGTTGGAGTTTTGCGACACCCTCTTTGTCGAGGGTGTCACAAAAATACTTACCCATTCAGATCAGGTCTTTATTATTACAACTACTGATTATAGGGTCGCCCGGACGGGCGCTATTCTCTGTCAGGCTCCAATTTGTCCAATAGCGCCTCAAGATACCCTATATACTGACGATATGCAGATAATTGCCACCCAACCCGCATTAGCCTGGGATCGATCGGTCTGATCTGAAAACCGAAACTTTTAGCCAATTTGTCAAAAGGAACACCGACGACTTTGTTCAAGGTCGCTTTGCCAGCCTTCTGCATATCTTGCTCCTCATGCTCCATGGCAAGCCTGATCAAAAATCGCGACAATAGCTCTACAAACGCAGCCTCTGATTGAACAGGCCCCTTCGTATTAGAATCGTCCGAGATGCCTTTTAACCAATGATAAGTCTGACTGCAAACTGCTCCAACGGTAGCTTCTCTCTGAAATTGTTGTAATTCATCAATGGGGGGTATGATGCCCCGTCCAAAGCCGCTACGAAAAGGTTCAATAAATTCTTCTAAAGATTCCAGCATTTCCGGAGATATTGGCGTGTAAACCAGATCCCGGACATCAACTTCGCCGGTTGTATCCGTTGGGCTGGGGGTATTTTGCTCCTCAACCAGACCATTCCCGGTAGCACGGCTATGAAAAAGCAAGAACAGTCCAATAACAAGTGAATAATAAACAGTATCTTTTACTATGCGCAAAATATCGTTATTGGCAGTACTGTTAGCGTGATCAATACAATAAATACTGATACGATCGCTCTCCAGTTTCATCATGAAATTACCCGGTTGGAAATCGGTGTTAAAAAAGTGGGATTCACTGATTGAATCCAAATAAACCGTTAGCACAAGTTTATGAATGCCAACGATAATAGTCTTTATTTCCGTTTCACTTAACCTTCCACCCTCTTTCCAGTCCGGCTGCCATGAAGCGAGCCTCTCCCTTAATGCGTCTGTACGATCGAGAGAACAGCCATCAATATACTCCATCACAAGGGCATCAGGGCTGGATAACGATACAGCCACCTCAGGTACCCTGAACTGAACTGGCACCTGATGGCCTGAACCGGTACTTACGCGGTACTCGTTTGTTTCTGTCAAATTTTTTAATGCCTCAGACGCTTTTTCAGTAAACTTAAGTTCCTGTGATAAATCACACTCATTACTAAAACTCTTGAATGCCTTGGAAAAGTCGTCAAAGTCCTTCTCTGACATAAAACCCCGGTCATAAAAGTCAGAAAACACGTCGGTCATTATCGAAACATCAATGTTAATTTTTTCTGCCAATTCTGGTGATAAATATTTAACAGCAAAATCTTTTCCATCAATATTAAACTGATCGACCTGGCAAATAGTCCCACGCCCAAGTGTTTCAACATGCCGGACAGTTGCTGCTGAAACGGCAGTGTTAGCCATGACCTGGCTACTGCTGTCATTATCAGCTGCGCCTGATCGTTCCTGCATGGCACCTTCAGAAAGCAGCCTGTCAGAACGCAATCCGGCATTAGCCACATTGCGCTCGACAACTTTCCTGATTACCTCAGGATCAACCTTGCCTGCCGAATACTGACTTGCGGATTTCACTATGTCAGTCACATAGTTATAAACCTTTTGATCTGATTTAAAACACTCAGCCGGTGCTTGAGTTGCTGCCAGGTATTGGCCTATTTTGCCGCATAGCCCACCATTTTCATGGTAAAACTGAGCAACTGCTTCAGGAGAACGTAAACAGACTTTCTTCACCACTGCAGCGCCGCAACTGGCAGCCACCCCAAGAACACGTGATGTCCTCTTCAGGGTGCGGGTGACTCCCTGTGTTATTGAGCCAGCCGCCTGAGATATCGTCCTGAAAACCAGGGAGTCACCCGCTCTGGAGTGACCTGCTGCAGGGTGCTCATGGGCGGGTTGCAATTGCTTGTCGGGATTAATGGCGGTGACAGTGCTTTTTGATGATGCACTGGTGGAATAGTTAGCCTCAGACAGCCTATTGTTTGCACCGGTGCTGGTCAGTCCTGCGGTATTATTCGAAACGTCCATATCAACTCCTTGGTTCATCCATATTGTTTACATACAATCTTTGACTTGAATGAATCAAAGAAGTTCATTTTTAATGCTTATTATTTATTTTGAAAGAAATTAAGGGCGCAATCCCGCTTCTTTAGAGGCGGGTCAAGGCCTTGCAAGGCGTTAGCCTTGCTGTGACAATTGCTTAGATATTGTTACTGACTTTTTCCGAGGTAGTGACCAATAAGACTGCAGTCGTCGGCAACTGCTCCTGCGTTGCTCTAGCTCCTGCATCCATGCAGTCGTCGGCAACTGCTCCTGCGTTGCTCTAGCTCCTGCATCCATGCAGTCGTCGGCAACTGCTCCTGCGTTGCTCTAGCTCCTGCATCCATGCAGTCGTAGGTGGCAGTGAATTGGCCTGAAAACCCGCTTTTGTTCGTCAAAAAGCTCGCTATTCTCGATAATACTCCCAGTTATCCATTAGCGACTCCAGTTGCCCTATATACTGGCGATATGCAGACAATTGCCACCCAACCCGCAGTAATATGGGATTGTTCGGACTGATCTGAAAACCCAGACTTTGAGCAAATTTGTCAAAAGGAACAGCGACAACTCTGTGCAAGGCTGTAATGTCAGCCTTCTGCATATCTTGCTCCACATGCTCCATGGCAAGCCGAATCAAAAATCGCGTCAATAGCTCCACAAACGCAGCCTCCGATTGGACAGGCCCCTCCGTATTAGAATCGTCCGAGGTGTCTATTAACCAATGATAAATCTGACTGCAAATTTCTCCAACGCTAGCTTCTCTCTGAAATTGTTGTAATTCATCAATGGGGGGTATGATATCCGGTCCAAAGCCCCTACGATAAGTTTCAATAAATTTTTCTATAGATTCCAGCGCTTCCGGGGATATTGCCGTACAAACCAGAGCCCGGATGTCAACTTCGTCGGTTGTATCCATCGAGCTTGGGATATTTTCCTCTTCAATCAGGCCATTTCCGTTAGCACGGTTATGAAACAACAAGAACAGTCCTGCAAGAAGTGAATAATAAACAGGGTCTTTCATCATGCGCAAAATATCGTTATTGCCAGTACTGTTGGCGTGATCAATACAATAAATACTGATACGATCACTCTCCAGTTTCACCATGAAATTACCCGTTTGGGGGTCAGTATTTAAAAAAAAGGATTCACTGAATAAATCCAGATAAACTTTTAGCACAAGTTTATGAATGCCGACGATAATAGTATTTATTTCCGTTTCACTTAGCCTTCCACCCTCTTTCCAGTCCGGCTGCCATGAAGCGAGCCTCTCCCTTAACGCGTCTGTACGATCAAGAGAACAGCCATCAATATACTCCATCACAAGGGCATCAGGGCTGGATAAGGGTACAGACACCTCAGGTACCCTGAACTGAACCGGCACCTGATGGCCTGAGTCGGTAGCTACATGGTAGCGCTTGGTTTCTGTCAAATTTTTTAAGGCCTCAGACGCTTTTTCGGTAAACTTAAGTTCCCGTGATAAGTCACACTCATTACTAAAACTCTTGAATGCACTGCAAATGTCGTCAAAGTACATCTCTGAGATAAAACCCCAGTCATAAAAGAAAGAAACCAGGCTGTTCACCAACGAAACATCAATATTAATTTTTTCTGCCAACTCTGGTGATAAATATTTAACAGCAAAATCTCGTCCACCAATATTAAACTGATCGACCTGGCAAATACTCCCACGCCCAAGTGTTTTAACATGCCGGACAGGTGCTGCTGAAACAGCACTGTTAGCCATGAACTGGCTAACGCCGTCATTTATGCCTGATCGTTCCGGCATGGCATCTTCAGAAAGCAGTCCGGCATTAGCCACATTGCGCTCGATAACTTTCCTGATTACCTCAGGATCAACCTTGCCAGCCGAGCACTGGCTCGCGACTTTTACCATGTTAGTCGTGTAGTTATAAAGATCTTGATGTGATTTGAAATACTCAGCCGGTGCTTGTTTTGCAGCTACGTATTGGCCTATTTTTCCCCACAGTCCGCCATTTTTATGGAAAAACTGAGCAATTGGTTCAGGAGAACGATAACAGGCAACCTTCGCCAGAGTAGCGCCACCACTGCAAGCCAACCCAATAACACGCGATGTCCTTTTCAGGGTGCTGGTGACTCCTTGTGTAATTGAGCTAGCCGCCTGAGATATCGTCCTGAAAACCAGGGAGCAACCCGCTCTGGAATGGCCTGCTGCAGGGTGTTCATGGGCGGGTTGCAATTGCTTATGGGGATTAACGGCGGTGACAGTGCTTTTTGATGATGTACTGGTGGAAGCAGCGTTAGCCTCAGACACCCTATTGTATGCACCGGTGCTGGTCACTCCTGCGGTATTATTCGAAACGTCCATATCATTCCCCCTGGTTCATAAATATTGTTTACATACAATCTTTGACTTGAATGAATCAAGGAAGTTCATTTTTAATGCTTATTATTTTAAATTTTGAATTGAAAAAACTGTAGATAGGTGGAGAAAAATTGAATGGTCGAGAACAAATAGAGACCAATCTTACACCGCTGGCAGCACTCAATATTCACATATCATCATTGACTGTTTAAACTCGCCCGGATTATCTCAACCAGAGTGAGCCAAGAAGTGACCTGGCATATCATCGGTGCTGGCAGTATGGGCTGCCTGTGGACAGCTCAGTTCCTCAAGGCAGGCATGGAAGCTACCCTGCTTGTTCGGGAACAGAGATTGCGCTCACTCAACGTTACCCAACCTGTTCTGGCCATTGATGAACTGGATGGAGTCAGTCAACACTTCCCTATCAAACTGGATTCTTGCGAATCTCTCACTGACTCGATAACCCATTTATTAGTCTGCACAAAAGCGCAGGATGCTGAAGCGGCTGTTCTTTCACTCACTGATCGCTTATCAGACCAGTGCCAGATACTATTAATCCAGAACGGTATGGGCAGCCAACAAGCAATAGCACAACATTTCAGTTCACAAACCGTATGGGCCGCATCGACAACAGAAGGGGCATGGATGAAAGACGTTCTGCATGTCTGCCATGCCGGTCGTGGATCAACCTGGGTGGGTCCTGTTGCTCAGAAGCCTGAGGATGCTGTTTGGCAAGGATTAAAAGGCGCTCTGGAAAAGCTGCCAGTTGACATTCAGTTTACCCATCAGATTGAAGAGAAGCTCTGGGATAAACTGGCAGTCAATTGTGCCATCAACGGTCTTACGGCCTTGTATGATTGCAAGAATGGAGAACTGCTGGACACTGAAGAGCGTCAACAACGTTTAGCAGCATTGGCTGAAGAAGTGACACAGGTGAGGCAAGTCGCCGGTATTCCCGGATCAGGAAACCTTCTTGAGCTGGTCAGGCAAGTCTGCCGAAATACCGCAATGAACCACTCTTCTACCTGCATGGATGCCCGACAGGGTCGAAAAACCGAGCTGGCATTTATTAATGGTTATCTGATCGAGCAGGCTGAAAAGCTGGGATTGGAAACGCCTGCTAACCGGACACTGATAAGAGAGCTGGCAGAGCTCAACATCCGTTAGCCAAAAAATAACGTCAAGGCGTCAGCGACAGGTCAATTCAAGAGTGAGGTGTGCACCACAACTTAACGGCTGATCCAAATGGACAAGTGAAGTGATCGGTTTTGAGGGTCTCTCCGGTTTTTGCATCCGAGGCAATAAACCAGATATTAAATTCTTTATTATTTTCTCTGGAGAGGGTGTAGGCACTTTGCCACTCTAACCAGGCTGGCCAGTCTATCCAGTCTGCCAGAGGTCTGGCATCCCTGACTTCGGCCATTAAATAGGTGTTCAGTTTATAGCTCGTTAACATCATTATCGAGCCATCTTCATTGATGGTGTTTCGTTTAAAAATAGTGACCTCTTTTCCATGGAAACTCTGTACCGCCTGATGAGAATGATGCTTAAGTCTCTTGAGCTTATGAGTACACTGTCCAAAATCAATCACACCGATAACAGGGACCTCTCCCTGTTCAAGAGCGCTCTTCAGGGCTATGTAGGAATTAATTTGTCTGGTCTCGCCCCATACCTGAGAGCAGGACATGGTCAGGGCAAGAAGAGCACACTTAAAGGGCTTGATAATGTACATATCTTTTGTCTTCTACTGTGTTCTGAATAAGACCCCCGAGTATAGATCATGACAAGCTATTACAGTTGGCAAGAGCAAAGACATGAGACAACGATTTGTTTATAATCCCCGCCAATTCTTCATGATTTCCGGCCATATATTAGTAGAGTCAACATGCAGCCCCGAGACAATCTCGCTTCCGACCTGACCGACACCATCCAGCACAATGTTCGCAATGCCCTGGAAGAAGACATCGGCTCAGGTGATATTACGGCCTCCCTCATTCCTGCCGGGCAAATGGCCAAAGCACGTATCCTCTGTCGTGAAACTGCGGTTATTGCAGGGCGCCCCTGGTTTGATGAAGTATTCAGGCAGATTGACCCATCGGTGACTCTGGACTGGCAGGTTCAGGAAGGTGAACAGGTGGAAGCGGACCAGGTTCTGGTTTTTATGGAAGGTCCTGCCAGAAGCCTGTTGACCGGTGAACGTGCAGCCATGAACTTCCTTCAGACCCTTTCCGGCACTGCTACCCGCTGTTCTTACTACGCCAATCTGGTCAAAGAGACGGGCGTTAAACTGCTGGACACTCGTAAAACCCTGCCCGGTCTTCGCCTCGCCCAAAAGTACGCCGTCATGGCAGGCGGATGTCACAATCACCGGATCGGGCTTTATGATGCCTTCCTGATCAAGGAGAATCATATTGCCGCCTGTGGCGGGATTGAGCAGGCAGTCAGCACCGCCCGGACCATGGCTCCGGGCAAGCCTGTGGAAGTTGAGGTCGAGAACATGGAAGAGTTCCAGCGGGCAAGAAGCGCTGGTGCCGACATCATTATGTTGGACAACTTCCCTCTGGACGCACTGCGTGAAACCGTCGAACTGAACAACTCCCTGCCAGCACCTCAACCCGGGCTGGAAGCTTCCGGGGGTATTACCGATGAGCGCCTGCCGGTAATTGCAGCGACCGGAGTCGACTTTATTTCCATCGGAACACTCACCAAAGACATTCAATCCATTGATCTGTCCATGAGACTGATTGATACCACAGAGATCTGAACAGGAAGCCAAAACCATGAGTAAAATTCTGGTCACAGGAGGTGCAGGCTATATCGGTAGCCATACCTGTCTGGAATTATTAAACGACAACTATGAAATAGTGGTTCTGGATAACCTCAGCAACAGCAGCGAAGAATCTCTGGGCCGTGTTCAGGAGATTACCGGCAAAACACTGGCGTTTGTTAACGGCGACATCCGCGATCGAGCTTTGCTGGACGGCCTCTTTCAGCAGCACGATTTTGAAGCCGTTATTCACTTTGCGGGGTTGAAAGCCGTAGGGGAGTCTTGCGAAATCCCTCTCGATTACTATGAAAACAATGTCTACGGCACCCTTGTACTCTGCCAGGCCATGCAGGCAGCCAATGTAAAACGCATTGTCTTCAGCTCGTCAGCGACCGTTTATGGTGATCCTGCCAGTCTGCCGATCACAGAAGATTTTCCGCTAAGTGCCACTAATCCTTACGGTCGCTCGAAACTGATGGTGGAAGAAGTTCTGGAAGATCTTTTCAAATCGGATACTGACTGGAGCATTGCCCTGCTTCGTTACTTTAATCCGGCAGGTGCTCACGCTTCTGGTCGCATTGGCGAAGATCCTAATGACACCCCGAACAACCTGATGCCTTACGTGACTCAGGTGGCCATTGGCAAGCTGGAAAAATTAAGAGTTTTTGGTAACGACTACCCCACCATCGACGGCACCGGAGTTCGTGATTATATTCACGTCGTGGATCTATCACTGGGTCATGTCAAAGCCATAGAAAAACTTCGTACGACCAAAGGCGTACATACCTGGAACCTCGGCTTAGGTAAAGGCTACAGTGTTCTGGAAATAGTTGCGGCGTTTGAAAAAGCGTCTGGCCAAAATGTACCTTACGAAATCACGGCTCGCCGTTCCGGTGACATTGCTGCCTGCTATGCCAATACCGACAAAGCTCTGGATGAGCTGGGTTGGAAAGCAGAGCGAGGACTGGAAGAAATGGTGACCGACGCCTGGCGCTGGCAGTCCGATAATCCGGATGGATACAACCCTTAGCTTTAATGGGGCTTTAATGCCCCATTTCGATCAGTTTCGTCCTATCTGGCCGATCAATTAAAGACGTCCCCCTCCCCGGAAAACTGATCATGAAACACCTTTTTTCGCTTTTTCTCCTACTCATTCCAATCACTGTATGGAGCGCCTGTCCAAGCTGGACCTCAGAGCAGGCTGAAAAGCAGATCGTTGCTCTGCAAAAAGAGATCAGACATAACGATGACCTTTACTACAACAAACACTCTCCCGTGCTCACCGACCATGAATACGATGCGCTGAAAGCGCAACTGCAATCTCTGATAAAGTGTTTTCCGGAACTGACACTTCCTCCTGTTGCTGAGGAGAATATCGAGGGAGACGTTGACCATCGCGCCTTTATGGGTAGCTTGAAAAAAGCCCGGGACATTGATGATATCAAAAAATTTCTCAAACAAGCCGGTAAGGAAATCATTCTGGTTCAACCCAAGATTGACGGTGTTGCGGTTGAGCTGGTTTATCAGAACGGCAAACTGGTCGCCGCTTCTACCCGGGGCACAGGCGACAGAGGGCAGAATATTCTTGATGCCGTCAAACACATGCCCATAATCCCGAAAGCGCTGATTACGGAATATAACGATATTGTCCTGCACGGAGAACTCTTTGCCCGCCTGAATGAGACCGTCAAAAATTCCGTTTATAGCAGTGCCCGTCATTATGTCTCCGGCCATATCAGTCGCAAAGAACTGGATGTTTCGTCACTGGGCAGTATCGAATTCTTCCCATGGCGCTGGGTCAACAGCCCTTTTGATAGCGACAAGACGGTGATCAATACCCTGTATGGCTATGGTTTTGAGCTACCTGCCGAGCATACCCAACGGGGTAATACTCTGAAAGAGATAGAAAAAATCCGTGATACCTATAATAAACGCAGCGGTATGGAGCCCTTCCTTATGGACGGTATTGTTCTGAAACTGGATAACCTCGAGCTTCGTAAAAAACTGGGCTGGGAGAGCCAGAATCCAGCCTGGGCCATTGCCTGGAAATTCCCTTCCGACAGTGCCATAACCACAGTTAAAGGCGTTGATTTCAGAGTGGGACGTACCGGCCAGATCACCCCGGTACTTCAGCTGGAACCGATAGCGATCGGAGGAGAAACTGTTCGGCAGGTATCACTGGGCAGCATCAAAAACCTGTCTGAGAAGGATATCGCTATTGGTGACCAGATTTCTGTGCAACTGAAAGGCGCTGCTACACCGGTTTTTGATCAGGTTGTTCTGAGGCCGGAGCATCGCACCCGACCAATGTTTCCAGACCCGAAAAGATACAATGCCTTCTCCTGCCTTGAGTTAAAGCCGGGCTGTGAAGAACAGTTTACTGAAAGATTGAAATGGCTGGGGATAAGTCTGGATATTCCCTTTTTGCACGAGCCACTGATAAAAAAGCTGATGGCAAATAAGGCCATTGACCGCTTTCCAGATAGTTTCAAAGTGTCTGAGTCTGACCTGAAACAGGCTGGCTTGAATGAGCATTCATCGAAACAACTGCTATCAGTACTCAATACACTTCATAGGGTTTCTCTAAAGTCCCAGATAAGAGCCCTGAGCATTCCACAGCTGGGAGAAACTCGCTCCAGAAAGCTGGCAAGCCATTTTAAAAGCTGGGACAAAATTCTTGATGCCACGCCAGAGGAAATGGCGGCTGTGGTTTTGATGTCCGTTAAGCAGGCTCAGAGGGCTAAAAGCTATTTGAATACTCCAAGCATCAGGGACTCTATTGAATGGTTCAGACAGCCCTGATTCTTCTTCTGGCCTTCAATCTCAGGTCACCCTCATAGATTTACCAAACAGAAAAAAGGCCGGAATTAAATCCAGCCTTCGAAGAAACTACGTCAGTAAAGTTCTAGGGCGAGTAATCTGGTGTAGTAGTTAAAGAATCATTGCTGCACAATGTACCACCACCATTACATGTAAGAGTCCATACAGTGCCTGTTGCATCAGGAGTGTACGTTAAAGTCTGTGAAGCAAAAGCCCCACCTGGAGTAATTGTGATAACCCCATCCACGACATCGTCTATTGTGTTTCTTGCAGCGGGAATACCATTTGATCCATCATCACAATCAGTGATAGGGTTGGTTTGAGCACAAATACCTACAGCCGTCTTATACTGGCTGGCTTCACTCAATGCAGCGTTTACCGTCGCATTACGGGTGTAATTCTGGTACTGGGGAATCGCCACAGCCGCCAGAATACCAATGATCGCCACTACGATCATCAGCTCTATCAGCGTGAAACCCAGCATCCTGGACATCCATGTTTTCATCTCGTTATCCTCGGTCATTGAATAGCTGCCCTCCGCCAATACACTGGGCCCCACAGGTCAGTCTCTAGCAAGATGTCGGCGCTCATGACCAGAGCTTTAGGACTTACCTTTCGTTTTTAAAACCGCTGATTTCTCGTGATTTTCAGATGTGGCCCGATAAGCCTTATACAGGCTTTTCTTCAGGGGCAGCTGCCATGAAAAATCTCACCCTTTTCGCCAATAAAAGACTCTCTCTTGTTGCCCGGGTCATTACTGTTGTGCTGATACTGACAACCACTGCGATCACCGGCGCTGTTAGTCTTCAACATGTCTACCAAGGTGAAGTGGATCGTTATTTTGAGCAGGGGCAAGACTCAGAGCTGATGCTGATCATTCAATCGGGGTACCACACACTCAAAACCACAGGCGTGGGAAAAGACAATTTCAGACCCTTATTAGGCAGTGAACTGGGAGAATATCAGAATCACACCTTTGTTGGCTGGCACGCAGATTTCAGACAAATGACCCGGGAAGGTGGATTTCCTTTCTTCATGCTCTACGAAGTCAGTTATCAGAAAGGGCGGACTCAGGAGTATTTTTCCTACCAGGGCCTACTGAATCCTCAACTGGTAGCCAGAGAAATCCATATTAATTAACAAGGTGAAAGGCTCCATTCTGCCAGAAACGTGGGGCCATGGATTCAAAGGGAATTGAAACTGGGTAGGTTCCCTGAATAAACTCAACGTAGAAAATGCTAAAGAAGGTAATAGACAACAAGATAAGCATTGAAGCCAACAGCTTTGAAACACTCAGTTCGTAATCCTTAACTTCAGCAATGACCTTCACTCTGTCCTTATCGTGAGCATACAGACAATAGCCTACTACCAGCAACATCATCATCTGACTCACAGGCGTGATAAATACACCACTGATCTGGGCATGAAGCACCGCACTCAGAATAGCCCAAAAGGCCGATATCTGGATATAGGTTTGCTGCCCCGACAATGATCCTCTCTCTAACCTTTTTTTCAGCCGCATCAGGTAAGAAACGCCACCCCAAAGCATGACGATAACAAAGCACAATGTAGCCAGCGTCCCCCACTCAGAAAGCCATTGCAAAACAATATTATGGGGCGATCCCAGTCCATTGTCTGATGAAAGAATAAAATGCTGAGGCCCCACCCCAAACAGGGGATTATCTAATGCCAGTTGCCAGGCAGTGATCCAAAGCTCAACACGATCATAGGTTTTCAATGCCGCTGAGAGTGGTCTGAATCCCTTGACTCCATGCCCCAATAAATAAGGAATGAACCAAATAAAAACCGTATAAGCGATCAACCCAAGCATCAATGCTTTTGTATGAACTCGAATAATGGGTGTTATTACTTTCTGGAAACAAAAGTAAATAGCTATTCCACTCATAACCAAAGACAGAAGGATGCCTCGGCTCTGTGATAAAAAAATGAAAAAATACATAATCATCAAGGGAATCCAGCTTAGCCTCTGAACCAGTGACCCCTTGCTTTTCGACAAAAGGGGCAGTAAAGCCAAAAGTGGAATCAGCCAGTTCTGCGCATGATTCAAAATCCTGGGGTTAGTAAATCCATAAATCGTGTGCATCCAGGACTCAGGCGGATATTGTAAATAAACAGCATAGTGAAACAGGTAGCCAAAACCGTAAAGCCCTAAAGCCATGCCAATAACACTGATAATGCCTGCCAGCTTTCTCTCATCAATACTTTTGGCCAGGAGTAAAGTGCTCATCATCAGTAAACCATAGAGCCCAACCTCCTGAATGCCTTTTAACGGATACTCACTCATTAATGCCGAGCATGATCCAAACCCTAAGCCAAGGAAGATCAAGACTCTGGCCAGAACGGGCAAATAAGCAAAGCCATTCAGGGACTGATAGCAAACCATAAACAACCCAGAGGCAACAGAAAGAAAAACAACTTGAACAACTCGCCTGAAGTTGTAGCTGGACAGTCCGAAATCCCAGATTAGAAGAGCCGACCACATTGCCAGTAGTGTCAGCGTCATTAAAAGAAACACTGCGCTTTTATGGTGAGACTGATGAATGAACGTGAGCATGAGCACTGAATTTATGTGGACATAATCATCGTATATCGGCTATGAGCCGGACAAGAGTAGCCTCGGTAATTTTAAAAAGAGAAGAGAACAAAGAGAGAGAACAAAAAGGACACCCATATATTTGACAGAACAAAAAGGACATCCAAAGAGAGAAGAAAACAAAAAGGATATCCATATATTTGACCAATCGACTGGTTAAGCTATTTTTCTCATGTTTACGATTTTTACCCACCATAGCAATAGGAGATCTCATGACTCAAGCCCGCAGCAACCTGATTGATTCAGGTTCGACACCCTATTACCACTGTGTGTCTCGGTGCGTCCGCAGGGCTTACTTGTGTGGTGAGGATCATCTGACCGGGAATAGTTTTGAGCATCGCAGGCAGTGGGTGGTCGACCGTCTGCGTACATTGACCTCTGTCTTTGCTATCGAAGTCTGTGCTTATGCTGTGATGTCTAATCACTTTCACCTGGTACTACACATCAACATCAATGAGTCTGATAAGTGGAATCGAGATGAAATACTGCGGCGATGGACTACCCTTTTCACAGGTCCATTATTGATCCAACGCCATTTGAGCAATGCAAAGCTCAGCTGCTCGGAGCTCAGCCGTATCGATGAATATGTGGCTGAGTATCGTAGCCGTTTGAAAAGTATCAGCTGGTTTATGCGTTGCTTGAACGAACATCTTGCCCGTGAAGCCAACAGGGAAGATGGTTGTAAGGGCCGATTCTGGGAAGGACGTTTTAAAAGTCAGGCGTTACTGGATGAAGCCGCTTTACTGACCTGTATGGCTTATGTTGACCTTAACCCTATCAGGGCAAAACTTGCCTCAACACCAGAGCAATCCGACTATACCTCTATCCAAAAACGCATTGAAAAAACTACCGAAGCAACAGATAGCAGGCAGCCGTTCATGTTGAAGCCTTTTCAGAACCAGGAGCAAGACCCGAATAAAACATTGCCATACATTCTTCATGATTATCTGGAGCTGGTAGACTGGAGTGGAAGAGCGGTCAGAAAAGATAAGAAAGGTTCTATAGCGGAAAGCTCACCTCCTATCTTGGCAAGACTAGAAATAGATGGTGACGAATGGCTAAAAACCATGAGCAGAAACAATCGATTTTATCGTGCAGTCGGACGACTGAAGGCCATGAAGGCATATGCGATCAGTACAGGTCAACGTTGGCTTCAGGGGTTATATTGTTGTGGCCAGTTATTTCAGCCTGGTTGATTCATCTTTTGCCTTATACGCCACATTCTTACCGAATAGATTTGGTGAGATGGGATTCTGCATATTTTATAAACCTAATAAGTTGTATTTCCTTGTTTTATCGAGTTTAGGGTCATCCCAAGTTTGATCCGATCAGGTATTTTTTATGCGTGACGGGCTATGTATTGGCTTCTGGTCAAGAAATTTTATGGGTGTCTTATTTTTCTATTTTCCTTCTTTTTCTATGGGTGTCCTATTTTCTTTCCTTCTATTTTCCTTCCTTATGTGGGTGTCCTAATTTCTCGTCCTAATGGGTTTCCTATTTTCCTTCTTCTCTAATGGATGTCTTATTTTCCTTCTTTTTCTATGGGTGTCCTATTTTCCTTTCTTCCTATTTTCCTTTCTATTTTCCTTTCTATTTTCCTTTCTATTTTCCTTTCTATTTTCCTTTCTATTTTCCTTTCTATTTTCCTTTCTATTTTCCTTTCTATTTTCCTTTCTATTTTCCTTTCTATTTTCCTTTCTATTTTCCTTTCTATTTTCCTTTCTATTTTCCTTTCTATTTTCCTTTCTATTTTCCTTTCTATTTTCCTTTCTATTTTCCTTTCTATTTTCCTTTCTATTTTCCTTTCTATTTTCCTTTCTATTTTCCTTTCTATTTTCCTTTCTATTTTCCTTTCTATTTTCCTTTCTATTTTCCTTTCTATTTTCCTTATCCTATTTTCCTTATTTTCCTTTTATCTAATTTTCCTTCTATTTCTCTCTAGTTTCCGTTCTTTGAACAAAAATACTAACGAGAGCAAGTACACCAGACCCCACCATCAACAGCGTCGAAACCGCATTGAGCACAGGTGTTGAACCTTCCCTCATACGATCAAACAATGTAATCGTTAAAGGGGAATCACTGCCTGCAAGAATTAAAGTGGTATTAAAATTCTCGAAAGACATCAGAAAGGCCACAACCGCTGAGCCCATCACTGCTGGCTTTAACCAGGGCAGTGTAATAGTTATAAATACCTCAAGACGGCTTGCACCAAGGTTTAAAGCAGCTTCTTCCATTTCACTATCCAGCTTTCTTAGTCGTGCCGAAATGACTAGTGTTGCCATAGTACTGATAAAGGCGAATTGCCCAAGCACAACAAGTGGCAGACCAGGCCTTAAAAACTCCAGATCAAGCCCATAACTGTCTTCTATCGTATTGGCGATGCCGCTGCTGAAAGAAAGAATGGAAATCCCGAGAATGACACCTGGAACCACCAGTGGTAGCAACATCAAGCTGTAGAGAAACTGTTTTCCCCGGAAATCATAACGCTCAAACAACAGTGCATTGGTAATAGCTAAAGTAACTGACAGAATAGCAACAAACAGTGCGATCATTAAGCTGGTGATAATACTCTCCTTTATCACACCGTCATGAAATAAACCAAGTCGCTCTTTGTTACTAGCAAAATACCAGTCCAGAGAAAACCCTTCCCAGGGCAGGGAAGGAAATACACTGTCGTTCATTGAGAATACGGCAACCGTGACAAGCGGAGCCAAAAGAAACAAAAAGAACAAACATACATAAACCGTGTAAGTTTTCTGAAATGCTCTGCTTTGGGGAATACTTTGTATCATGATCTATTTCTCAGGTTTCACTGGCTAATGCCTGTTTGAACGATTGTTTGCTGAGCTTCAGGCCAAGCCAGACAATCAGCGACGACAGACAAAGCAATAAAACCCCAAAGGCTGCTCCCTGTTCCCAGTTAAAGCGAGTAATAAACTGGGTAAAAATCTGCTCGGTAAACCAGAGACTGTCTTTACCACCCAAAAGTGTCGGTGTCAGATAATTGCCAAGGGTCAGCATAAAGACGACGATGCACCCGGATACGATACCTGGTACAGCATATGGGATAATGATTGTGCGAAGCACAGTGAAGTGGCTACCGCCCAGATCATAAGCTGCTTCTACAAGGCTATCATCCATTCCTTCCAGAGTGCTGACCAAAGGCACCACCATAAAGAGCGTGGAAGCATATACGAGGCCGGTCATAACAGTGATGTCGTTGTACAGCATCTCTACCGGCGCATCCGCCAGCCCAACCCATTGCAGTAAGCCACTGACAACACCGCTCTCCCGCAGCAAAATCATCCAGCCGTAGGTTCGCACTAGCTCACTGACCCAGAATGGAATCAGACAGGCAAGAAACATCAGGTTCTTGTTTTTACCCTGAGCAATTTTAGCGATATACCAAGAAACCGGGAAAGAGATCAGTAATGTCAGGCCAGTAGCAAGAATGGACATCACAGCAGTTCGCAAAAATGTATTCCAATAGAGCGGCTCTGTAAAAAACTCCTGATAATGAAGCAGGCTGAACTCATAAACACCGTAACTGACTCGCTCCCTCAAAGAAATGACCAGCATATCCAGCTGTGGTAACAGAATCAACAATACCAGCGTCAGCAAGAGAGGCATTAACAGTAGATAAAAAGAGAGTTTTCTGCCGGTCATGGTCACGGCCCCCTCTTGTTGTTTGATAGTTTCTTATTTGACAAAAAAATATTGTTCTGTCGTATATCCCAGGACAGTGAAACAGCGTCTCCAGCCACCAGATCATGAAACTCTCGAGTCTGCGGCAACGAAACACTCAACTGCTGGGATGAATCAATATCTTTCACCAATATCTGGCTATTACCGCCATCAAAAAGAATATTTTCTACCCGACCATTAATATGGTTTTCAGAAGTTACATTCTGATCTCTTCGGATACGGATAGCTTCCGGACGTATAAACAAATCAACAGAGTCTCCGGAGTTCAGTTCTACTTTTGGAAACGCAGTTTTAAATTGCTGGCCCGCGTTAGATCGAATTATTGCTGTTTCACCAGCAATAGACTCAACGATTCCATCCACCCGATTATTATTACCAACAAAACCAGCGACAAATGACGTTTCTGGCTCATAGTAAAGCGACTGAGGAGAGCCCACCTGTTCTAAACGGCCATGATTCATGACGGCTACCTGGTCTGACATAACCATCGCTTCAGATTGATCATGGGTTATATAAATAAAGGTTGTACCAAACGCCTTTTGTAGTTTTTTTAATTCAACCTTCATTTGTTCCCGAAGCTTCAGGTCAAGAGCGCCAAGAGGCTCGTCCAGTAAGAGAACATCCGGTTCTAGCACAAGGCATCGTGCAATAGCCACCCGCTGTTTCTGACCACCAGAAAGTTGATTGACTGATTTTTTTTCAATACCCGGCAAGCCAATACGTTCCAGAACATCGGCAACTTTTTTATCCCTCTGCAGCTTTGGTACCTTATTGCGCTTAAGCCCGTAAGCAATGTTTTCCCCAATATTCATCATGGGAAAAAGAGCCAGGTGCTGAAATACCATATTTACCGGGCGCTTATTAGGTGGGATACCAGCCATATTCTTCCCTTTTATCAGAATTTCTCCCTGATCTGGTTCAGAAAAACCGGCAAGCATTCTCAGCAGCGTGGTTTTGCCACAGCCAGAGGGGCCAAGTATGGAGAAAAAGGAGCCAGCAGTAATTTCAAGAGAAATGTCTTCTACTGCCTGAAAACTGCCAAAGTGTTTGAAAACATTGCGGCATTCGAGATCTAAAGTCATCGGGTTGTACATCCTGGAAAACCACCAGCCTCTGTCATATAAATCTCACATTAAAAAAACAGGGCTGACGGATACAGCTATAAGTGACTATTGTGCGGCTTTGATACGATCCAGAGTTTTCCCTTCGATGATTTCAAGACCTGCAGGCACTGGCGGATACCACTTGATATTATCGAGACTGCTCTGGTTATAGCTGATCTTGTAGCTGTTGCTGAGCTGATCGTTAACAAACTCTTCAGCACCGGCGGATGCAGTAAAATTACCCGCAGCTTCGGTAATTTTGGCAGCAATTTCGGGCTGCATTACAAAGTTGATCCATTTATAAGCAGCTTCGTCATTCTTGCCTTTAGCGGGAAGGGCGAAAGTATCAATCCAGCCGAGTGCTCCAGACTCTGGTGGTACGAAGTTGATGCTAGTCGTTTCCTTATGCAGCTTCCAACCGCCGGCATCCCAACCCATAGCCAATGTGACTTCGCCACTGCGCAGCAGGTTAAGCAAAGCATCACCGCCTTCCCAGTAAGCTTTAACATTGGCTTTACAGTTGATGAGCTTCTGCTCAACTTTGCTGAGAATTTCAGTGTACTTCTTCTGATCGTCGTAGGCTGCGAATGGGTCTTCACCCATAGCAAAAGCGAAACCAATAAGGGTTGGACGCTTCAGTCGATAGGAGACTTTGCCCTTATAATCATCAGAGCAGAGGTCATTAAAGCTGTAGCTGCTTTTGCTACCTGCAGTATCGACAATCAGACCGCTGGTACCCCAGATATGAGGAACACCATACACATCACCGTTAATCGTGGTGTTGGCTTTGGTAGCAGACAACATGGAAGGAATAAACTGACCGGCATCGAGTTTACTGAGATCAATAGGCTTATAAATTCGATATTCTTTTTGAGCACCGGTAATACGATCCTGACTTGGCTGAACCAGATCATAGCCTGCGCCGCGAGTAGCGCGGAGCTTGGAAATCATATCTTCGTTATTGGATTTGGTAACCTTAACGGCAATACCGGTTTCCTGTTCAAACTGATCAATGACTTCCTGGGGTGCGTAGCCTCCCCAGGTCAAAAGCCTTAGTTCTTCCGCCTGTGCATCGACAGAGAACATGACAGCAGTGGATATGGTCAGCACCAGCAGACCTTTTATCGGTTTCGACATGGAGCGCCCCTAAGAGGTTTGTTGTTGTTCGTTATTGTTATGCAATCTTGTTACAGAAATATTTCACCAATTGACAAGAAGGTCAATAAAGATATTTTCCTGCTATTTAATTATTCCAACTTAGAAAACAGTTTACCTCGGATAAAAGAGGGCACGCCATCAGGCGCGTTAAAACAGACGACGCAAACTCTTTATTGAAATAAGTGAGGAGCACCGGGCTGCAAAGGCTGTTTTCTAGTTAATCTTTAACACAGCGCAGCAAAATCATCAAGACATTTTGTGAGCATCCAAATTCCCTCAGTTTCTCTTTATATTTTCCCCCTATAGACTTCAAGAGTAATCTTATCTTCTTTTTTAACTCCCAAATATCTTCTTGAAGATGAGAACATTCTAAAATATGGTCGGTCATCCGAATTTTTTAAAGCTGAAAACAATGTAGGCACAAACTTCTGGCCAAATATAGATTTAGAACAGGCTTTATTATTTGATGTTTTTATAACTCTACCGAATGACGATTTTATTTTTTCAAATTCCTTGTAGATTCTTTTCATTTTTTTAGCGGATGAAGGGGAAGATTTTTTTTCGCACTGAAATAAACTCAAATCACAATCTTCTTTAAATTCTTTTGCTTGATTGTTTATCATTGAAGAGTCACCAGTAATCCATTGTTCAAGAGTGAATGCTCCAGAAACTGACTGTAGTAAGTGAAATTTTTCAGCTCCCCTAACAATAACAAAATCATGAATACTTTCCTCTTCGCTATCATCCGAAACTTTAAGCTTATGAAAAAACACGTAATCATGCTTTGGGTCATTATTGAGGTAGTTCTTATATCCATCCTGATCATCAGGTGAAAAAATAGTAGATTCTGAATAGCTTTTCAGATCGAAGTTTTTTTGAAGAACTAAAGACGTTACGCTGCTTATCGTTTCTTCTTCCAGTTCACCTAAACTCAATTCTAATGCTAATGAAAATGTGTCGCTTTTTTTTGCAAGAACCCTGTCAGGCATATATTTTTTGTCGACACCCAGTTCTCTTAAAACATCGGATAACAGTCTACTATCTCCCTCACTATAAAGTGAAACAGGCCTTGAAAAAGCACAGGCAGTCTCATCTGAAGTACTTTGAAAAAACGGTGACTTTTCCTGTAGTTCGATTGATTGCCCTGCATAGGGTGCTGAGGGCAAATTGAGACAATGCGGAGAACTTTCATTATATACAGTAACTTCTTTACCCATAATGAAACCAGTGGGTAATTTCCCTCTTCGGGCGCGCTTGGGTGGTGGTGAGTCTGAAAAAACTGTGTCGGAATTTTTATTTATGCCATCCATGTCGGTTATCTCCCTGATAAGTATTTTTCCTCGATTAGCAAGAGCTTACAAAATTACTCCTAATAACTTAGAGGCGTTTTTAGCACAAAAGTTCATAGCAAGCTGTTAAGTGCAACTAACAAAGTTTCTGTCTTTCAATAAGGGCAGGACGGTTTTACACATTGACACCTTGTTTCCAGACTCCACAGACTGACGTAGAACTCTGGCCCCCTTGCTTTTAAACCCTCTGGGTCCCAACGTGGGAGTCCATACGTTATCTCAAGTTACGAAGCTCGGCTTTCGAGGGGGGTGATGTGTTTCTAAACAGGTTGCAAGTACAAGTCGGAAATTTTTTGGATGCCCTGATTTCTTTGGGAACAAGTAAAAAATTTTATGGGTCTCTCTCACACTAATCTATCCTTCTTATCTGTAAACCAGAAGGCAAGGGTAGAATTATTAAACACTCACTCTTTGCAACACTGCTGTTACTGTCGTTGTCTGTCATCTGTCAAGCGAAACCGCTAACAAGGCGTTTTATTATCGAACTTGAACAGAATGTAGATTTTCCAAACCAGAACTTTTCTATAAAGATTGACCAAGGCACATTGTCGGGCAGCCTGCCTGACATTGCCGACATAAATGGCTGCGCAGAAGCGGATTTACCGCCTGATAACAAACGACACAAACCTGGCAGTTACAGGGTAAAAAGGACCCTCGTTGACTCGATTTCCTGGCAATGGCTTTACACCACAAACCTGCTGGTTATCTACGAACTGTTCCTGACCAGCAGAGATATCTCTCTACGTTTAAAGCCTTATTTATGGATACCTGTAGAAGCATTTATAACCGTCGGCTTGCTTTTAAAAAGCAATTGGAACCCGGATTCATTGCTGTTTAACCCGATTGAACAACATGAAACGAGTCAAAGTCACCTGCTTGCGATAACCGCTACGATGCCTGGCTCTGAACACGAACAACAAGGCCGACCATCAGAATCATCCGGCCAGCAGGGCCTACGTACCGACAGCTACCCTAAAGACTATTTCATCAATCTACTGTATTCTGACTCTGGCGAGAATAACGGATTCCCTCAACAACACTCGCACACTTTGGGTCTAAATTGTTTCATTTTTCCCTGCAGTGACGTTTGTCAATTCCGACAATCTTCCGATGCGTCCTACAACGCAGCCCCAGATTCTAGAGAAAGTTCAACAGACCACAAAGAAGCAAGACCCGGACAAATATCATGCCCCCATCGGGCTGATACAACCGGCCCTTCCAGACAAGCAACCTGCAACGTGATAGTGTTCGGGAAGGATGGCCAGCTGCGACAATGCGGAAAGGTCTACAAGAATAAACGAGCACTAAATTCTCATAAAAGCAGATTTCATAGCGGCCAAAAGACCTGTGATTTGATGGTGATTACAGAGGATAAACAGTCGCAGCCATGCGGAAAGGTCTTCCAGAATGCCAGAGGCCTGGAAAATCACAAAAGCATTGTCCACAGCGGGCAAAAAACCTGTGCTGTAACCATAATCGGGAAAGGTGGCCAGCCGCAGCCATGTGGAAAAATCTGCAGCAATGCTCGATCTTTGACGGTGCATAAAAGTCGATACCACACTGGTCAGAAAACCTGTTCCATAACCTATATCGGGGAGGACGGAAATCAGCGGCCATGCGGGAAGGTCTGCAAGAATGCTATAGCCCTGACGGAACACAAAAGCAAATGCCACAGCGGGCAAAAAACCTGTAACGTATCGGTGGCTGGAGAAAACGGCCAGCCAGTGCCGTGCGGGATGGTCTGCCAGAATGCTATAGCCCTGTCGAATCACAAAGGCAGCTACCACAGCAGGCAACAAACCTGTATGAAAAACGTGATCGGGGATGATGGCCAGCTGCGGCAGTGCGGGACAATCTGCAGAAATGTTCCAACTCTGTCGTATCACATAAGAAGAGAGCACTGCGGGCTACAAACCTGTAAAGTAAACATGGTTGGGGAAGATGGTCAGAAACGGCATTGCGGGAAAGTCTGCAAGAACCCTGATGCCTTGTCGAATCACAAAAGAAGAGATCACAGCGGGCAAAAAATCTGTGATAAAACCATAATCGAAGATAATGGCCAGCCGCGACCATGCGCGAAGGTCTGCAATAATGCTAAAGCCCTGTCGGATCACAAAACCAAATACCACGCCGGGCAACAAATCTGTGACGTAGCCGTGATCGGACATGACGGCCAACCGCAGCCGTGCAGGAAGGTCTTCAAAAATTCAAAAAAACTCTTGAATCACAAAAGAATACATCGAAAACGCAAGCCTTTTGATGTGGATCGGGACACTTATCCTATTCCATGAACTGGCACCCGCCCTTGCATAAGGAAAACTCAGAAACACGCTTATTTCTTCAACTCGTTCCCAGGCTCTGAGGCTGTGGCAAAACCTTTAAGTCAGAAATTTTGTGGGTGTCTTGTTTCTTGCCCCCGGATTCATATCCCAATTTACTTATCTACCCATGGGTTATATAGCTTTGCCTGGCTCATACGCATATCGTTTGTATTTCGAGTAACTACAGTACAGTCATGGACTAAGCCAGTGACAGCTATAAGCCCATCAATAACAGGCATGGGGGCACCCTTCTTTTCAGATTCAGAGTGAATTCGCCCCCAAGCCATTGCCACCCCTGAATCTACAGGTAATATTCTATGCTTGAAGCGCTCCATAAGATCAAACTCAAGCCAGGTCCGCAATTTATCCTGCCTTATCGGATCGTGGCACTTTCCTATCCCTTTTTCTATTTCTCCCAAAGTCAAAACACTCAAATAAAGCTTGTTTTCCTCGCAACCATCCATCCATTCAATTACATGCTGATCAGGACTTTTTTTGAATGCTTCTGACAACACACAGGTATCCAGTAAATACTTCACAGATCTATATCCCTCGGGGTTTCTTTACTTCTGTCAAACGCTTCAACATTAGAATCCGAAAAAGGAGATGTTTTGAGAAAGTCACTCAGACTATTCTCTGGTGCACACATCTTTTGATAGTCTTCAAATGAGAGAACAACAGCCGCTTTATGCCCGTGTCGGGTCACAAATTGTGGACCGAACTGACGAGCCCGGTCCACAATATGACTAAACTTGCTTTTCGCCTCTTGTAACTGCCATTGATTTTCCACTTTAACCTCCTGAATCATCACAAACTCTCAATAAAAACTAGTCTGACTAGTCATTTATGTCAACCTCGGCATCTACGCCATCAACTCTATAGACAGGCTGGAGCTGCAATTGCCGAGAATATCTAACTTTATGCAGAGTACGTCGGAGGAAGTTAAGAAGAAACGGATTCATTCAAGCACAATGATTCAAAGACACCCATATTAATGATTCAAGGACACCCATATAAGCACAATGATTCAAGGACACCCATATTAATGTGGATGTTCCCGAATTCCTTCCAACCCTTCCCCTCTGTCGCTTTTCTCACCGGATTCAAAGACACCGGATTCAAAGAGACATCGGATTCAAAGACACCCATATATGACGGATTCAAGGGAATCAAGAACACCCATATAAATTTGGATGTCCTCAAATTTCGTGGGAGAAGTTTATGGGTGTCCTAGATTGCTCGTTCTTGATTAATTTTTTACCTTTATTATCGTCCATCTCTGATATCAATGCTATCATTTACGAATTGAATACATCTGGATGACTCTCATGGCTAACCTGATAGTGCGCAATATTGATGAGGAAATAGTTGATGCCCTCAAAGCTCGGGCAGGAAAACACGGAAGAAGTGCAGAAGCCGAGCATCGAAGAATTCTGGAAGCAGCTCTCCTTCGTCCCAAGAAAAAAAGCTTCACTGAAGCACTGAAAAACATTCCAGATGTCGGCTCAGATACGGACTTCGAACGTATCAATGATAACGGTGATCGTGATGTATTTAATTGATACCAATGTCATCAGTGAATTAAGAAAAAGAAACAGTGCAAATCAGGGCGTTCAGCTTTTTTTCAACACAGCACAAAAAAAATCATTAAAGCTCTACCTTAGTGTTGTCTCCATAGGTGAGCTCCGTAGAGGCGTTGAAAAAATCCGTCATCGAAATGACTCTATTCAGGCAAAGCAGTTAGAGCTATGGCTAAATCATCTGGTAGATGATTATCGAGATCATATTCTTGACTTTGGTAGCACCGAAGCACAGATTTGGGGAAAACTCAGAGTACCCCGCCATGAAAACGCAATTGACAAACAAATTGCAGCAACAGCCCTTGTTTATGGCCTGACAGTAGTCACAAGAAACACCCGGAATTTTGTGGATACAGGAGTTAATTTGCTCAATCCATTTCTGGATTGAACAAAGAGATTATGTCGATGAGGCATAGCAGTCATTGCCAGAAATATTGTGGGTTACCTATTTCTCCCTTGAGGAAACT
This sequence comes from Endozoicomonas sp. ALC020, assembly GCF_049275935.1. Taxonomy (NCBI): domain Bacteria; kingdom Pseudomonadati; phylum Pseudomonadota; class Gammaproteobacteria; order Oceanospirillales; family Endozoicomonadaceae; genus Endozoicomonas; species Endozoicomonas sp. ALC020. The sequence continues at coordinate 3,704,521 of NZ_CP184830.1, read as the reverse complement.
TGGTAGGCGTCGCATTTCTTGTCTTTCTTCGATTCAAAGACACCCGTATATAAATATGGGTGTCTTTGATTAATTTGGTTAGAGATAAATATGGGTGTCCCAGATTATCTGTGGATGTCTCATTTATTGGTTTCTTGTCAGACATCCCGCAAAGCCCCTGACAAATACTTATGAATAATACTGGACACCAGTGTCTGGTATGGAATCCCTTCCCGCTGGGCCCGTGACTTAATCGCCATCAGGTCATGTTGGGAAATGCGGATATTAATACGCTTATCCTTTTTAAACGTCTCACTGGCCATGGCTTCCAGCGTCGTCTTGCGCTCAGGGGTCATCACAGACTCATACTCACCCTGTTCAAGGGCATTGAGCAACGTTTGCTCCTCGTTATCCAATCTTGTTTTTTTCATGTTCGATCTCCCAAATAGTCACGGGTAAATTTGCGGCTGGGAATCAGTGTTTTCAAAAAGATCTCCTGCTCACTTTCCACGTAGGGCACCAGCCAGACGTAACCCTGTACATTCACCACAAAGATCCGCTGATGCGGATAGGCTTGCGGATTTGGATGGACGATGTCATCCAGCAGGCCACCATTCTCTATGTGGAAAATGACTTCCTCGAAAGACTGATCCCGTTCGCGGATCAGCTGCTGATTCTTCTGAGGGTTCCAGTTAAAGCGTTTCATCAGAGAAGTATAGCGAATGTGTGCCTTTTGTCATCAAATAAAGCAGGCAATAGTGATTCAATAGTTCGGCTTTCTGGGGGATTCAAGGATGGGAGATTCAAGGACACCCATATATAAATGTGGGTGTCTTAGATTACCTTTGTCATCAAATAAAGCAGGCAACAGAGATTCAATAGTTCGACTTTCAGGGGGATTCAATGGGTATTCAAGGACACCCATATATGAATATGGGTGTCCTAAATTACTCTCCCAGTTTATTTTTTTACTCAGTGCAATCTACTGGCTATATAACGATTCAAGCTTACACCTGATTCGGCTGCCTGAATAACTAACAAACGATGCGTTTCTGGAGTAATTCTTAACAATACTTTCCCGCTATAGTCTCTGGTTGAAAAAGGTTGCGGTATCTCTTCATTTGCATTTTTCATTTCATCTACGGTTTCCAGAACTAAATTCTGGATTCCTGATAAAGCACCTACTTGCGTTTCTTCAAGCCAGCTCAAGCCAGGAAATTCAGCACATAAGCCAACATATTCCTGATCCTCTTCAGACCAGGTTACCCGGTATGTATAACGATCAATTTTCCTATCCATTTTTATCACCCTCTATGCGTTCGATCGCCTGTAACACCTGCCTTACCTGGTAAGGTTTAGCTTTGCCCTTGTTATTTTGAATATCCACTCTTGGGTCACCAACCCAAGGTGTTTTATACACCTTATGACTTGATCCTGACTGCCTTGGTGCACCAAAGTATGATTCACAGACTTTGCAAAGGTCTCTGAACCTCACGCCTTTGGGATTACTTCTCATCTGACTGAGAATTTCAGTGATATTAGTCATACAAGGATAGTAGCATTATTGATACTATATTCAAACTGTTAAACACTCCATAGACATGAATAGACCCTTTGGGTCCTGGCGTGGGTGCCCATATTTTTTCTCAAGTTAGTGAGTTCGGCTTTTGAGGGGAGGGGTATGTATTTCCAAACAGCGTGCGGCTACGAGTCAGAAATTTTGTGGGTGTCTTAGATTACTCGTTCTCTATGTGGAAAATGACTTCCTCGAAAGACTGATCCCGTTCGCGGATCAGCTGCTGATTCTTCTGAGGGTTCCAGTTAAAGCGTTTCATCAGAGAAGTATAGCGAATGTGTGCCTTTTGTCATCAAAGAAAGCAGGCAATAGTGATTCAATAGTTCGACTTTCTGGGGGATTCAAGGATGGGGGATTCAAGGGGATTCAAGGACACCCATATATACTAGAGATAAATATGGGTGTCCCAGATTACCTTGGTTCTTGGCGGAACCCTTGAGGTTAGCTACCGAAGCCTCGGTATAACCTATGCGAGTCTCCCCGGCATAGCCGGGGGTTTACCTAATGATTAATTATGAGAAACCCACAAATAAATATGGGTGTCCCAGATTATCCAATAAATGTGGGTGTCCCAGATTACTTTTCTTCCCAGATTATTGGTTCTTCTAGAGATAAATATGGGTGTCCCAGATTATCGTGTTTATATAAATGTGGGTGTCTAAGATTATTGTGGGTGTCTTAGATTACTGGTGTCCTAGTTTATTGTTACAAATGTGGGTGTCCTAGATTACTCGCTCTCCTTCCCAGATTACTACCCACATATAAGTGTGGGTGTCCTGAATTACTTCCTAGAGATAAATATGGGTGTCCCAGATTACCAAGAGAAACCCACATATAAATGTGGGTGTCCCAGATTATTCCCTAGATTACTCGGGAGATAAATGTGGGTGTCCCAGTTCATTGCTCGGTTCTAGAAACCCACAAATAAATGTGGGTGTCCCAGTTTATTCTTAAGTGTGGGTGTCCTGAATTACTCCCAGATTACATAGAAACCCACAAATAAATGTGGGTGTCCCAGTTTATTATTTTGGTGTCCCAGATTATTGTTCAGATTATCCCCATAAATGTGGGTGTCCTAGATTACTTTTGCTCGGTTCTAGAAACCCACAAATAAATGTGGGTGTCCCAGATTACTATCAAATAAATGTGGGTGTCCCAGATTACTAATGTGGGTGTCCCAGATTACTAGGTGTCCTAGATTACTCTGGTACCCTCATAAATGTGGGTGTCTTTATAAATGATCTAATCCAGAGAAACCCACATATAAATGTGGGTGTCCCAGATTACTTCCCAGATTATTCTCTCAGATTATTTCTCTTAGGACGGACACCCATATATAAATGTGGGTGTCCCAGATTATTGTGTTTTCCTTAACAACCTGAAGGTGCAAAAGCCGGCTGCCAGCTAGCAGCAGCGCCAGCAGCTGTCGCACATGTCCAAGCCCCTTGGGCATCACGAGACAACGTTAGTGTAGCTCCATTAAGTGCTGTAGCAGCATTAGCCATTGTGAATACCAGACTACCTGCTCCAGATGCCTGGAAAGTCGCAATGTATGTACCTACAGAACTCTCACTTCCATTTACAGTCATATTTGTAGTACCAGCAACAGCAGCGGTTGCGACTGTACCATCTGGATTTAAAACTTCAGGAACAGGAGCTGTAATACTTGGCTGAGTTCCTCTTAGCAGCATATCTTCGACTTCAACCTTAACAGCTGCTACAGTCGATAAGGCACTTGACATTTGGCTACGTGCAACATAATTCTGATACTGCGGAATAGCCACAGCCGCCAAAATCCCAATAATCGCCACAACGATCATCAATTCAATCAGCGTAAAACCACTTTGTTGTTTTTTCATTATTCTTAGCCCCCTGAGGACATACAATTTTATTATTCATTATTAAGCCACCACAGGCCGCAAGCACCCGCCAAAAACGACACACGGCCACCCTGGCTTGCTCAGTCTACCCACTGCACCCGACAGTGACGCTTCCATAAATACTCTTTCATCCAGTCCATTGTCTGATGGGCAGAATACGATGAAAAAATAACCACTCATGGCTGTAATGTCTTCCTGACTGCTCGCTGAGAGCTTTTTGATGCAAAACTTTCTGTCCTGAGACCCTGTGCGAAAGTGGTACATCAACCTTATCCAACTGCAGAGACCGCACACAGATAAGGGAACATCCTTAGAGCATTACGATATATTCCAGAAAGAAAAAAGCAACCTTTTTCTGGTGTATTTGTGTTGTTTTGGCCAACTTTTTCAGCTTGACAAAAAACACGGTTTCTGACGTTTAGTTGCCTGACAAAAGACAGCCCCTGAGCCACACAGGATTCTGGCAAAAAGAAGGGTTTCAACTATAGTTCCTCCCACTATCAGTTTAAGGCCAACAAGGAGCCCAGCTGTGCAAAATGCCCTGTTTAAAGAACTCAAAAGAATGGGTATGAACGAAGATATAGCCTTGGAGTTCGTCAGTAGAGAGCTCCCTCAAAACCTCGCCACCAAAGAAGATATTCTGGTGCTTCAGGAAAGCATCCTGCAAGTCAAACTTGATACAGAACGTAGTATTGCCTCATTACGAGAAGAGATGCACGTCGGTGATAAATTACTTTCACATGCCATAGTGCACTGAGCCAATAAGATGTCAAAAAATACCTGTATTACCCTTGGAGAACACTTCGACAACTTTATCTCCAGACAAGTCGATAGTGGTCGTTATAGCTCAGCCAATGAAGTCATCAGGACTGCGTTGCGGCTGCTTGAAAACCAGAACAAAAAGCTGGAAACCCTCCGGCAGCTCTTGATAGATGGCGAAGAAAGTGGACATGCAGACTACCAACCAAGACTGGGGGATGAGGCAGAGAGTTTTGCTGAAGATGTCAGAATGGCTCGTTCTAACGACTCATTACCAGATTCATCATGGGACTGATCGAAGTCGCTTAAATGCTGATTGTCGATCATTCCCCCCCAAATCCTATTAAAAGGGAGGCTATTGTAGAAAGTCTACTGGCCAGAAATCAGCACTCATAGCTTGGTCGTAAGTCCAGGGACAAGTCGAAGGAAACGTCTCAATAGTCAACCCTGTCTCTTTGGTCGCCTCAATCAGTGCATACCGGTAGGCTCTTTCCATGGCTGCCGGGATTCTGGGTTTAAGGCTGGGGTTATCGTTAATGTGATCCGAGAGTTCTGCCCTTTGGCCTATAATCGTATACCGCCAGCTATTCGATTGCAGACCCGGCTGATATTGCCACTTCAGCAAATGCATCAAGAGAATCTTCAAACGACTGACTAGCTCTCGATGCAGGTTTTTCCCCATAGCTTCTATTTCCAGTGCAATATTCTTGATATCGGCTTCATCCAAATTCCCGGACCTGAGCAAATCAAGCTGTTGATTGACCCATCCGTAAAAGTCAGAGTCGTAAAGTGGCTCGCCCATCAGATATCCCTCCTGCCAAAGTAGCTATTATAGTCATTCATTCTGAATTCAGTGCGTCTTAACCTCAAACCACCTCCAACCCCGAAGCCTTAAAATGAGCAAACACCTTCATGCCAATTTTCAGCACCAACCGATCCACCGACTTTCGTGTCACCAGGGCCATTAATCTCTGCTCCCCAAGACACAATGTAATTAACTGGTGCCAGTCGTCTCTTGTTTGTATTGAATCAATCACCACCGGCAAACGATTCAAAACACTGGTGTCGCGAAAATCTTCCAGGACAATACTTACTTCATGGGCAGGGACAATCATTCGCACTCTGGCCCCTAACGCCAAACCTGACTCGTGAACATGCAGCGTATGGCCTTCCGCATTCAGAACAGTAAGCCCATAGTCTTTATCATGATCAACCACTTCTGCTTCCAGCATGGATAACAGCGGCTCATGCTGATCATCTACGGCTAATGCGCTGTTTAACAGAGTCTGACTCTGATCTTTGCCGGTCACAGTGCCCCGGTGCAGTAATAACACCTTGTCTGTCAGGCGAGCCACCTCTTCTCTTGAATGACTAACCATGATGATGGGGATATTAAAATCCCGGTGAATACTTCTTAAGCAGGGCAATATCGTTGCCTTGGAATCCCAATCCAGAGAGGCCAGAGGCTCGTCCATTAACAGCACCTGTGGCGCATTCAACAAAGTACGGGCAATGGCTACACGTTGTTTTTCTCCGCCGGACAAGGTTTCAACGCCGCGACTTAACAAGTGACCAATGCCTGATTGCTCGACGACTTCTGCAAAGGTTAATCCCTGTCGATCAGTGTTTGAGCGCTTCATGGAAAACTGCAGGTTACCCAGAACGCTCAAATGTGGAAATAAACGGGCTTCCTGAAAGATGTAACCTATCCCACGTTGTTCCGGGGGTACAAAAATACCCTGTTCGCTGTCCATCCAGACCTGTTCATTAAACTGAATCCGACCCAGCACCTGTTTTTCCAGACCGGCAATGGCTCTGAGCAGCGAGGTTTTGCCACAGCCCGAAGCACCCATGATGCCCCAGACAGCATTGAGCTTCAGGGAGCTATTGATGGAAAGATCAAATCGATCCCGGGGCAGTTGAATATCCAGTTTCAACATCAATGATTACTCACTCCAGACACCTGTCGCTTGTCAATGCTATAGAGGGCTACCAGCATCACAAGAGCAAAGGTTAACAAACCCGCTGCCATAGCATGCGCCTGATCCAGCTGTTGGGTTTCCACCGCATCGTATAAGGCAATGGACAATACCTGGGTTTCGCCGGGAATATTGCCGCCGATCATGAGCACCACTCCAAACTCGCCCACAGTATGAGCAAACCCCATACAGGCAGCCAGTAATAATGCTCTGAGGGAATTAGGCAGAACCACATTCATAAACCGGTCAAGCCGACTGGCACCCAGCATTGAGGCGGCTTCAAGCAGACCATAATCCAGCTGCTCAAACGCTCTTTGCAGAGGTTGTACGACAAATGGCAACGAATACAGTACAGAAGCAACCACCAGCCCTGAAAAACTGAATGCGAGGGTAGAACCGGTTAGATCAACCCACCACTGGCCCAGAATATTGTCTGGCGAGAAGGCGATTAACAGATAAAAACCGAGTACCGTCGGCGGAAGCACCAGTGGCAAACCCACAAAAGCTTCTATCAATGGCCGAAAACGACTTTTCATATTGGCCAGTTTCCAGGCCAGAGGGACACCCACCAGCATTAATAGCAGCGTCGTCGTCAGAGCCAGTTTAATAGTCAGCAAGATGGCTGTGGTCAGCATTATTTCGCCCTATCCTTGATGGCTGGAAAATAGCCATGCTCAGCAATATATTTCTGGGACGAGACAGACAACACAAACGCCGAAAACGCCTGAGCTATCTTTTTATGCACTGTCCTTTTCAGTATCACCATATCCTGACGAACGGGATCATAAAGCCTGTCCGGCACATAGGTGATTTGCTTCAGCTCTTCACCCGTCAGCTGAGATAAGGCAACCAGTCCCATATCAACATTACCGCTGGCAACAAACTGCCAGGTCTGCTGAATGTTAGCGCCCTGAACCAGCTGCCCCTGATAACTCTGCCATAACCCCAATTTTTCCAGAGATTGTTTTGCCGCCAGTCCGTAGGGAGCGGTTGCGGGGTTGGCAATAGCCAGTCTTCCCTGCCAGTCTTTGAGCTGCTCAATCGAAGAGGGGTTTTTATGTTCTGTTCGATGCCACAGAACCAGACGTCCATAGGCGTATGTTCTGCGACTGTCTGGCAGCACCCTGCCATGGCTTTCCAGCTTCAGGGGTCGGGCTTGATCGGCTGAGAAGAAAAGATCAAAAGGAGCACCGTGCATAATCTGGTGATAGAGCACGCCGGTCGACGCTGAAGAGATACTGACCCTGTGGCCGGTCTGACGCATAAACTGTTCAGCCAGATGTTCCAGCACAGGTTTAAAATTGGCCGATACCGCCACTCGAAGATTGGCGGCGGTTGCGCCTATGCTCAACAACAGTGTCAGCATACCCAGCCAATACTTCACAAGGATTCCTGTCCCCAGCGTTTGGCTGCCTGTTCATCGGACTCTCTGGCATCGACCCAGCGATCACCTTCTGGCGTGGTTTCCTTTTTCCAGAAAGGAGCACGAGTTTTCAGGTAGTCCATAACAAACTCACAGATCTCAAAGGCTGCTTTGCGGTGGGCACTGGCCACACCGACAAAAACAATTCTGTCGCCCGGCTGAAGCTGTCCAACCCGGTGAATTACTTTAATGGCTTGCAGTGGCCAACGTTCTGCGGCTTCATCAATAATTTCCTGGAGCGCCTTCTCGGTCATACCCGGATAATGTTCCAGGTACAGCCCTCCCACATCATCCCCGAGGTTTTCATCCCGCACCAGTCCGGTGAAAGTCACCAGCGCCCCGGTACCGGTGTTGCCACTGAGCTGATCCTGTTCATAGCCCGGATCAAAGTCGTCTTTCTGTATCGAGATCATGATCACCCTCCGGTGACGGGGGGAAAGAAAGCAATTTCGTCGCCTTCTTTTATTTCAAAATCCTTACGGGTCATGGTCTGGTTCAAAGCCACCAGGGTGCGTGAGTCATTGACGACTTCCTGCCAGTCTTGCCCCTTTGCAGAGAGCAGACTTCGGAGTGCAGAAAGATTCTCTGGAATCTCTGCCAGCTCCAGTCTGTCTGTACCCAGCTTTTCCCGGTAGCTGGCAAAAAAAAGAACCTTAATCACCGGATTTACTCTCCTCTGGAAAAAGTCTGCTACTTTGAGAGTTCTACTCAATAACGTTCTACTAAAACAAGGCTGTATCTATGTCACCCATCGAAGCCAGACTCGACATACTGGAAATACAACATAAAAACCTGGACGCCGACGTGCATAGCCTCGCAAAGGTCTGTGCAGAAATCAAAAATATCGCCCTGACCAATCAGAGTGATATCACCGGATTAAAGCTTGATGTCGCAGACGTTATCAACGACATTGCTGATGTTAAAAATGATGTTGGGTCGGTTAAGGAACATGTCAATGCCTTAACCGCTGCAACTCATGCCGGCTTTATGAGAACCGACAAACGCTTTGATGAGATGGACGCCAGATTCACCGAGCGTATGGATCAAACGGATAAAACAATTAATCAAATGAACACTGAGCTCAATGAACGTATGGATCATATGGACTCAAAATTCACCAAGCGCATGGACCAGATGGACTCAAAATTCACAAAACGCATGGACCAGATGGACTCAAAATTCACCGAACGCATGGACCAGATGGATTCAAAGTTCGCCGAACGCATGGAGCAGATGGATGCCAAGTTCACTGAACGCTTTGAACAACTGGAATTATTAATCCGGCAACGACAACCCATTAACTAAAACCCGCAAAACCAGTGGCAGCTTCCTATGTTGCCACAGCCATCTACCCTGCTTTGTAGTGGCCGCCCTTGCCACCGCTTTTCTCAAGCACCCGCACACCTTCGATGCACATATCCTTATCCACCGCCTTGCACATGTCGTAGATCGTCAAAGCCGCCACTGAAGCTGCTGCCAGTGCTTCCATTTCAACACCGGTTTTACCGCTCAGGCGACAGCAGGTCTCAATACGTATGCGGTTTTGTTCTGGCTGAAGTTCAAATTCTACGCCAATGAAGTTAAGCATTAACGGATGACACAGAGGGATCAGGTTGCCACACTGTTTGGCAGCCTGAATACCGGCAATGCGTGCTACCGCCAGAACATCGCCTTTCTTGAGACCATTGTCGGCTACCAGTGCCAACGTTTCCGGCTTCATCACCACGAAACCTTCTGCCCTGGCTTCACGCCGGGTGACATTTTTGTCACCCACGTCCACCATGCTGGCCTTGCCCTCGTCGTTGGTATGGGTGAGCGACATCAGCCTTCAACCTTTTTGAGTTGCTCGACAAAGTTGCAGGGGCGATGACGACGGTCCAACTGCTCTCTGATAATACCTTCCCAGGCAGTCTTGCAAGCGTTGTTAGAACCCGGCATCGCAAAAATGATGGTGCCATTGGCCAAGCCGGCAACGGTTCTCGACTGAATAGTAGAGGTACCCACCTGCTCATAGGAGAGTTGCCGGAACAGCTCGCCATAACCGTCTACCTCCTTGTCAAAAATGGGGAGTAAGGCTTCCGGTGTACTGTCACGGCCCGAAAAACCTGTGCCGCCGGTCACCAGAACGACCTGAACATGATCCGAGGCGATCCAGCGGGATACGACTTCACGAATCTTGTAGATGTCGTCTTTGACAATGGCTTTGTCAGCCAGTTTATGACCGGTGGCGGTCAGATTATCCACCAACAGGTGGCCGGAGGTATCTGTTTCCTCTGTGCGGGTATCAGAAACAGTCAGAACCGCAATATTCAGGGGTACTAATTCAGTTGCTTGCTTATGAGCCATCATGTCTCCGTTAATACCGTTAATCATTTCTCAAGCTTTTCCCCGCTCATGGCTTTCAGGGCACGATGCCACTCATCGGGGGTGTTGGTGTTCTGGAAATGCGCTGCCATTGGGGCAGGAAGCGGGACAGCCACACCCTGCAGACGATCAAACAGCCGTCCAAGTGAATAGTCTTGGTGATCCTGACTGCTCAGCGCACTATTGACGGCACTTCGTAGCTGGCTGTCGACAGGCAGGATAAGTGGCAGGGAAAAGGTTTCAAAGATAACCGCCCTGCCCAGCTCAGCTGCAGATAATACAAGCTTCCAGCAGGCTTCCGGTGGCAATAGAGGCATATCCACTGGTACCACTAAAAGGTTCACACCATCGGGTAGAGTGTCAATGGCCGCATGAACACCGCCAAGAGGTCCCCGGCCAGGTATTTTATCCACCAGCGCCCTGCTGCCAAACTGGTCACCACTGAGCAGTACTTTATCGATACCCGACTCATACAGCAGATTTTGCATATGTTGAAACAGGGGAATGTTCTGCCAGAGCAGACGAGCCTTGTCCTGCCCCATCCGGGAAGACTGGCCACCCGCCAGCACCAGTCCGATAGTTTGGGTCATATTCAGGCACCCTGACTATAAAACGTTTTGCCAGATGAACGGGTTGAGGATTCTACCAGTCTGTCCTGTAGAGGTTAAGGGTGAATGCTCCCCGCCCTGTCGGGCGAGGCTTCTGACTTCTCAGGCAGCAACCGGCAATGTGCCGGATTTACGCTCGCCTCCATCAGCAGAGACGGACAAACCTTCCGCCTTTAACTTCAAAATGCCTTGATGTTTTATGTTGATAGCGGCGTTAATATCTCGATCATGGACAGCACCGCATTCACACGTCCATGAGCGAGTTTTGAGAGGCATTTCCTCTCGCTTGCGACCGCAGCAGGAACAGGTTTTTGATGAGGCAAACCACTGGTCAATTTTCACCAGATATTTACCGGCCTGTTTTGCTTTGTAGTCGAGCTTAGTCACAAGGGAGTGCCAACCTGCATCAGCAATGGATCGGGCAAGGCAATGGTTCTTGAGCATGTTCTTGACCTTCAGCGTCTCCACAACCACCGCTTGGTTATCGTCAATGAGTTGTCTGGACAGTTTGTGCTGGAAGTCGTTACGGGCAAAGGCGACACGCTCATGCGCCTTTGCTACAAGGAGTCTGGCTTTGGCTCTGCCTTTAGAGCCTTTCTTGCATCGTGATAGTTTTTTCTGTTTTCGCTTCAGGTTGCGTTGTGCTTTCTTCAGAAAGCGGGGATTGTCAGTCTTATGGTCGGTACTGATAATGGCAATGTCAGTTAACCCAACATCCACACCGACTATGCAAGAACTTTGCAGATCGGCTATTGGCTTCGCTTCAGACGCACCATCTTCAGCCAGTACAGAAGCGTAGAACTTACCTGTCGGTGTTTTGCTCAGGGTAATCGACTTGATTTGTCCGGTAATTTCCCGGTGTATCCTTGCTTTAATTGGCTCACACTTGGGTACTTTGATCCAGTCATCACCTGCGGCAACAGAAGTGCAATGGTAGCTGCTTTGCTTACCATGCTTTGACTTGAAACGAGGAAAACGAGCTTGCAGCTTCGGATTAAAGAAGTTCTGAAATGCCTTGTCCAGATTGATAATGGACTGCTGCAAGGCAATCGAATCAGCTTCTTTCAACCATGAGTATTTTCGGCTTTTCTTGGCAATTACCAACAAGGGTTTCAAGTCTTTTTTCGGGGCAAGGTTCTGCTCTCGCACCTTGTAGTAATGGTTCTTGACGGCCAGAGCTTTATTCCAAACCTTACGCACAGCACCAAATTGACGGTTTAAAAAATCCGCCTGCTCTGGTGTTGGGTAGATGCGTACTTTAGTGGCTTTCAACATAACTCTTTACAAGTAAGTGCTCATTATTACAATGCCTGAAATAATATACTTGTTGCAGGTTATTTCAAGTGAGTGCGCACAATAAAGATTTGCTGCATGACTATCTTCGCAGGCGTCACAGCGTGACAAAGCTGGTAGCCCATCTAGTGTTTACAACAAAGTACAGACGCAAGTTGTTCGACGGCTACATGATTCAACAATTGAAGGAAGCGTTTGAAAGCTCCTGCGAAAAGCTAGAATGCGATTTACTGGAAGTGGACGGTGAGCAAGATCATGTGCATCTGCTCATTGCCTACCCACCGAAGTTGGCAATCAGTGTCATGGTAAACAATCTGAAAGCCACATCATCCAGACGACTCAGAATCCTTAATACCCATCTGACAACCCAGAGTAAATCGGGTCGATTGTGGTCAAGGTCTTACTTTGCCTGTAGTGCCGGAGGTGCAACTATAGAGACTTTGAAGGAATACGTTAACAGCCAGAGCACACCCGATTGACTGCGTACCAGCTTGCAGGCGGAACGCTCTGCGTTCCCGTCTTATATCCCCGCCCGATTGGGCGAGGGTTTACGACGATTTTGCTAAAAAGTTGCATAGCCCAAACCGGTAACCAAAAATGACTGGTCGTTTAAATCTGCTCTTTACCGAACCGATTCCGTGCCGCTAATTAAATTGATGGATTCCATCCTGCAGACTCCCGGGAGCGAAAAAAGACTTTCCCGGTCAATCAGGGAAGCATCAGAGACTGACATGCCCAGCATAGAAGAACACATAAGCCATCATCTGGGGCTCATCGACCAGGCTACTCAGGAAGGGCGGGCCTGCCGTGTCGCTATGGGCAGGGATGGTCGGCCAGTTGTAGAGACCTCCCCAAAAGAGTTTCTGAAGCAAGGCTCCTGGAAACTGTTACACCGGAGAAACGCAGAGGCTGAAAGAACGCTCAGGGAAATGATCATCGACGTTATTCGCAAGCCTGAGACTAGCTTATCTCTGCGAAAACAGGTCTTTGAAGGCGCCAAAGCCGGTCGATACGTCTTTTTTTCGGAAAGGGAAGCCAAAGTAATAGAAGAAAACGAAGCACTGATGTTACGCCCTGACCGAAAAAAAGAACCCGTTACCAGCAAACCTCTGCCAAAAAGAAAAGTCAAACTGCAGGATGCCATGAACTTCAAAGGACGGATCAGAGAGGTGTCCGGCAACCCGAAGAGGCACCGGTTTCCCGATGCCATGAAAAGCAGTGGCCCTGCCAGAGAGGTTAAAAAAAGGACACCTCCGGAAATCCCTGCTATTCCCTTTACGCCACCGACCATTACTGTTACTCCACCCGCTGAAGAGGCCCAACAGCCGGGTGAATCAACACCGATAGACTTCGAAGCAACGCCTGTGCTTCAGCAGCCGTCAGAAACCACAGACTCTCCACCCATCAACGGCGGCATCCCCTACATACCGACACCGGTGGAAGTGCCGGAAGACCCGCCTGAGGCCCCGGTTTCTCCACTATCAAGACCTATCACTCTGGTCCCAATGGATTCGCTTGAACGCCCGGTGATTTTTCCGAAAGTGCCCCGGCTTATGCTCGAAGAGGCTCGAAAAGAGCTGGAGACAAAGCTGCCTGCAATCAATCTTGCCGACGCAGATCAGTTTCTTTGGTTGTACTACACCTGTGTGTTTCTCGAAGAACACACATCCGACGACTCGGATGAATTAAAAGCGCAGCTGGAGCAAAGCTTTGCCGCTGCCGGTCTGTCTAATCAATACAGAAAACGGCAAACCGAACAAATGTGGCAGGCGGTTCGCATGCTGAAAGCCGACTTGTCGCCCGAAGCGTTCACTGAATGCACAGATGGAATCAGTCAAATCAGCAGCCCCATGCGTTTCAGCCTTACCCAACACCTGGTCAGGGATATCAATCAACTCGGTTTTCGAAAACTGCCCTACCCCAACGGCGATCCGGCTAAAAGAATCGATGCATTTCAGCTGGAGTTTCTCGAGCAGGTTAAAGATACCGACGAATTAATGGAAGAGCTGGGCTTTGAAATCGAAGATCCCGATGAAAGTGACCACCCCCTGGAAGCCAGGGCAAAGCTGGTGGATGTCAGGGCACAGTTAGAGAACGAATTATTAACCTACAGCACCGAGCATGAGTCCTTTGCACAGTTGGTTGACCAGCTGGAAGAGGTTGATCCTGCTGCAATCAGACAGAAAATCGAAGATGAAATAACACTCACCGGGGAAGAATTACAGGCCATTATCGCAGCCAAAAAGCAGAAACTGGAAATAGCGCAGCGGCTGGGAAAAAAGTGGGGAGACTCCCTGCTGCTGGACGGACGTAACTGGCCAGACAGCTATTCCAGGCAAACGTTGTCGAAACTTTATGATCTTGCCAGTCTGGACAGCCCGGCCATTAATGCCACTCTTACTGGCTGGATTCTGGATAAACATCAGCAGGCGGAATACCACCCACAAGTTATCATTGATGGTTCCGGCATCCATGGACTGCTGGCGGCGTTGACACAGGTTGAAGCTGGCGCCAATGTTACCCTGTTATTGAACCCGGAACCCGTCTTTGCTGCCAACGAGACAGTCCGGCTCGACCCGCAATGGATGGAAGCATTACGCTTTCATCTCGGTGCACAGTTTGACCTGCTGTTTACAAGCCTGCCAGACCCTGAACACCATTCTCCACAAAACACTGACAGCAGCTCAGGTCTGCTGCACCCGGACGGTTTTGGAGAAATTTCAGCGGGCACCCTGCATCAGGCTCTCTGGAACCAGGTCCTTGAGATGGCCGGGCCTGATGCGTCGCCCCTTAAAATGGTCGCCAATGCCCGGGTCGTCGATATTGAAGCGCCTGATCAGCAAAATACAAAACATCTTGTTCATCTGGAACATCAGAGCGAACAGGGCAGCCACAGGAACAAAGTCCCTGTGGACCTCCTGATCAATGCCCGGGCAGAGCCTGACGCGCCCAGCGCCGAATATCTGGCAACAAAAACCGTCGATGATAAAGCCCATAAGGCCGAGACTGACGGGCAAGCCAGGCCGCCAAAGCGTTTAGCCTGTCGGTGTGCATTTTCATTGCCCCTGGCTTCCGCTCTCAATGAACCTGCGCTAAGGAGCCCTTTCTACACGACGGTTACCGACTCGTCATTCAGCCAGTCTTTGGCCAAAAACATGCAGGAGAGACTGGGTCATATGGCGCCTGTCCTTCCTGGTATCAGAGAGAACATGCTCAACAGAATCCAGCTCAACCTGATCGAAAGGAAGGAAGATTTCGACAACAACAGCCAATATACAATCACTGGCGAATTGGAAAAGCTCTGCCTCTCACTTAAGAATGAACCGGTACCGTTGAAAATCTTTCACACTGAAAACCGGCACGTCATCCAGATTGACATGGAGCTACCTGCCCAACTGTGCCAGTTTCTTGAAATTGCCGATGCTTACCTGCAACACCATGACGCAACTACCCAAGAGGCAGCAGCCATTCGTCAGCAGATTATGGCGGCCTGGTTTGAAACGGTGGTGGTGCATACAGAATTGCCTGAACGGGGCATCCAACCGGAACACCTGAGACTGGATTCCCTGTCTACTTTTGCACCGAAAAAGACAGCTCTTGATCCCGCCGTTGAGACCCTTGAGGCTGATAACAGCATGCTCACCATAACGGCCATTGGCCCTGCAGCCGTCAAAAACCCAATGTCTCCCGAAGCTAACCAGACCTCGGCCAGAGAACATATCTTCCAGTGTCAGGCGTTGACTGAAAAGCTGTCGGAGCACTACAGCCCGGAGGGTCATCTTAAGGACGCTGAAAACCTGCTGGAAGACGCAGAAGATATGGCACAAAAGTACTTATTACTGCAAAAATTCGTTTTTGAAGACGATTAATCCTGCAAGAACTTCATCCTTTATTAGACTTTAAGGTTCCTCTCCTACGAACACTAATAATTGAATGAGGTTGTATCATGTCCAGCCATCTGGAAAACACTACAGCATTGAAACAATGGACTGCAAGACTGGCTGTTCCCCTGTCGTTCTGTGCACTCCTTCTGGTGATCTCTTTGCCTCTTGAAGGTTTGACCGCTTATGGCCAGATTATGCTGGGCATTCTGGTTTTGGCGGTCATTCTCTGGGTAACAGAAGCTTTGGCTTACCCTATCAGTGCCCTGCTTATTGCTGCACTGGTTACCCTCCTGACAGGCATTGTCCCCAGCAGTGAAACCGGTGCAGTCCTGGGTACCAGTAAAGCACTGGGACTGGCGATGAAAGGCTTTTCATCGCCCAGCATCATTGTTATAGCCGGTGCACTGATCATGGCTGCCGCAATGCAGTCCACAGAGCTGGACAAACGTATCGCCCTGACCATTCTGTCACGCATTCGCCCCAGCCCCGGCGCTATTATTGCCGGCTGCCTTCTGGTCGGCGTGGTGTTTTCGTTTATGATTCCTTCACCCACTGGGCGTACGGCCGTTCAGGTTCCTATTCTGGCAGGGGTGATCGCGACACTGGGTCTTGACCCCAAAAGCCGTCTGGCAGCGGTATTGATTATGGGGGCCGCCCAGGTCAGCACAATATGGAACGTTGGTGTCATGACAGCCACCGGCCATAATGTGGCGGGCCTTGAGTTGATGCATGAACACACGGGCTTCACCATGACCTGGATTCAATGGTTGATCCATGCCGGTCCCTGGTCGGCCCTGATGACGGTAATCCTGTATTTTATTTTGAAAATGGAGGTCAAGGGGCACGCTTTGAAAGACGACATCGGCCAATGCCTGGACACCTCTTCCGACCCCTGGACCTCCCAACAGAAAAAGCTGGCACTTTTTACCGTTCTCCTGATCAGCCTCTGGGTGACCGAGGGCACGTTTCACCACATTACTGTTCCAGCCACCATGTTATTGATGTCCGTTTGTCTGCTGCTGCCCGGAATTGGGGTCTTTGAGAGCTGGAAAGATATTGAGAAGCGCATTCCCTGGGGCGTCATCGTCATGTTTGGCGTCAGCATCAGTCTCGGTCAGCAACTTGTGAGTACAGGCGCTGCTGCCTGGCTGGCAGAACGCTGTTTTTCATCCATGGAAATTCACACCATGTCGTTGGCCCTGCTGGTGTTCGTCATGACATTGTTTACTGTGGTCATGCATTTGGGCTTTGCTTCGGCAATGAGCCTGACCGTAGCATTACTGCCGGTATTCCTGGCTTTTGCCGACACCCTGCCAGACAGCATGATACATAACGCCATGGGGCTGGTGCTCATACAACTGTTTGCCGTGAGCTTTGGTATGATTCTGCCGGTGAACTCACCCCAGAACATGGTGGCCTATTCAACAGGCACCTTCCAGGCAAAAACATTTGCCCGGATCGGTTTGCTGCTGACTCTGGCCAGTCTGTTGACCTTTGTACTCTTCTCAATGACCTGGTGGCAGTGGACCGGACTCTTGTCTCCGACCCATTAACCAAAACAGGATAGAGTGTGAAGCCACCTATATCTTAAGTCGAAGATTTGCGGTAAGTTTCACACTCTCATACCAGCCGATTTCCAGCCTATGTCTTCACCAGCCCAAGAACCTTTCTGGCGCACCAAAAGCCTGAAAGCCATGACCCGTAATGAATGGGAGTCTCTTTGTGACGGCTGCGGGCGCTGTTGTCTGAACAAACTCATTGATGACAACACCGGCGAGATTCATGCCGTCGCGGTTTCCTGTAAATTACTGGATCCCACAACGGGTCGATGTCAAAACTACAAACATCGCCGCAAGTTTGTGCCCGACTGTATTATGCTCACCCCCGGAACCATGCAGGAACATCTCCCATGGCTGCCCGACAGCTGTGCATATCGGTTATTGCATGAGGGCTATGATCTACCTGAATGGCACCCTTTGATTACGGGTGATCCGGACTCAGTTCACAAGGCTGGTTTTTCAGTAAAAGGAAAACCTGTCGCATCCGAAGAAGACGTGCCAGACCCTTCGGATTGGTTTGATTACATTATTCGCACCGGATGACAGATAACTCCTGACTATCAGGCTTTCCCCATAAAGGCACCCATAATCTCGCGAGCCTCGTCCGACTGAAGTCGTTCAGCAAAAAGAGCGCCTTCATCGGTCAGTCTTTTCTCGACATCACTGCGGTAGGACTGTTTAAGCAGTTTTTTGGTGTATCTCAGTGCTTCTTTTGGCTTGGCGGCCAACTCTTCAGCCCTGGCCAGGGCATGTTCAAAGATATGATCAGTATCAACCGCTTCGTTGGCTATACCGTAATCCCGGGCCGTTTCTGCATCAAAAAAGTCCCCCAGCATAAGCAGTTCTGCGGCACGCTGATGACCCATCACCTGAGGCAGCAGAAGGCTGGAAGCCGCCTCCGGGACCAGGGCCAGGTTGACAAACGGTAATCTCAGCTTGGCGTTTTTAGCAATATAAACCAGGTCGCTGTGCAACAGCATCGTAACACCAACACCGACAGCGACACCGCTGACCGCTGCCACCAATGGCTTTTCCAAAGCAACCAGTTGACGAAGGAACGTCATTACAGGGGAGTCGAGACCCAGACCCTGTTTCAGAAAGTCACCCAGATCATTGCCTGCCGTAAAGGCATCGGTGTATCCCTGAATCAGAACAACACGAACAGCATCATTCTTATCTGCATCGGCCAGTGCTTTGGCCATATCGGCATACATAGCACTGGTCAGGGCATTCTTTTTTTCCGGCCTGTTCATGGTCACAATCAAGACCGAACCATTTTGCTCAAGCACTACATTATTTTCAGACAAATTCATCACCTTTGAGAGTTGTTTTCTTATTTTCCTGAGTTCACTAATTTGAACACTAACCGCAGCCAGTCTCGGTAAATTGAGACCCGTATCTCGACCCAATTATTCTTTCCCAAGCTCCGCAAGGGAATGTATACCCCCTGAAAATCCGGGCTCTAAAATCTGTGGTAAGGTATGGGTTCCCACGCTTGGGTCCAGAGAGTTAAAAGCATGGGAGCCAGAGAAACTATAGACCAACGCCTCGACCCATCCTTAATAATGGTAAGGAAAACGAGAAAAGTCCCTGGATCTCTTTTCCAGAAAAGCATCACGTCCTTCCCTGGCTTCTTCCGTGCCATAGGCCAGCCGGGTTGCTTCGCCGGCAAACAGCTGCTGGCCAACCATACCATCATCAGTCATGTTTAAGCCAAATTTCATCATGCGAACAGCTGTTGGTGATTTCTCGCCGATCATGCCTGCCCATTGCAGAGCCACTTCTTCCAGCGTTGCGTGAGGCACTACTTTATTGACCATGCCCATTTCAAAGGCCTCCTGAGCGGAGTAATCCAATCCCAGGAAAAAGATTTCGCGGGCCCGTTTTTGTCCGACCATTTTGGCCAGATAGGCTGAGCCATACCCCGAATCAAAGCTGGCTACATCCAGATCAGTCTGTTTGAAAATGGCGTGTTCTTCCGAAGCCAGTGTCAGGTCGCAGACAACATGCAGGCTGTGTCCACCTCCTGCGGCCCACCCGGGCACTACCGCCATCACCACCTTGGGCATAAACCGGATCAGTCGCTGCACTTCAAGAATGTGCAAACGCCCCAGACGGGCATGATCCTGCGCATCCTGAGGTATTCCCTCATACTTGTAGCCGTCTTTGCCACGCATACGCTGGTCGCCTCCGGAGCAGAAAGCCCAACCTCCATCTTTCGGGGATGGACCGTTGCCCGTCAGAATCACAACGCCTATATTGCTGGAGGTTCTCGCATGTTCGAGCGCCCGGAACATTTCATCCACTGTCCGGGGTCGAAAAGCATTTCGACACTCGGGCCGGTTAAAAGCAATTCTCACGGTTCCCTGATGTCTGGCTCTGTGATAAGTAATGTCTTCAAATTCAAAGCCATCCACTTCCTGCCAATGTTCCGGATTAAAAATTTCAGAAACCATAGGACCTCCCGAGACACACAGACCGTAGCGACAAAAGATTTTAGCGAACAATTGTCGTATAACAGCCAGGCAGTGCCATTAAATAATCCATAAAAAAGCCGTGATTCAGAAGCCTTGCGGATTGACTGAAGCATAGCCCTGTCTAAAAGTTATGAAAAACCTTTACCATGGGTTGGTGTCTGTCAATAAGGCAATATCCAGGAGAGTTTTTCATAAAAATCGGATATGATCTGCGAATATTTCACAATACATAAAAGCCTGACCCACTTAAGAGCCTCAGGATATAACAGAAAAAATACTCATGGAGTTATAACAATGGCCACGGTGCAAGAAATCTTTGATGAAATGCCCAACCGTTTTGATGCCATTGCCGCAGTAGGGCAAAAACTGATTTTTCAGTTTGATATTACGGACGGGGATAGCTATCACATTACCATCAATGACGGCACTTGTCGTGTGGTCAAGGGCGCCAGTAATGACCCCAGTGTCACCTTAATCACAGACACTGAATCTTTTGTCGGTATCATGACCGGTAAACTGGATGGCATGCAGGCCTTCATGGCTGGCAAGGTTCGCACTGAAGGCAATATGATGCTGGCTACCAGGCTCAACGACTTTTTTCGCAACGAATGACCTTCTCCGGAGTTAATGGCCTCTCGACCTGTTGGAAATCAGCAGGTCTCTCCCTCTCTATCGGCACTTCTGTTTGATTGGTATCATAGTACACAATTTCGCATAAGTAGCTATTTTCAATTCCCTAGCAATCGTGAGTGCAGTTTATGAGTGATCAGTCTCTGGTTTCGGACTTTAAACAGGCCATGCAGGAACTGGCAGCCTCCGTCAACGTCATTACTTCACAACATGACGGATCAAGAAACGGTCTTACGGCCACAGCCGTATGCTCTTTATCCATGGAACCGGCTTCCATGCTGGCTTGTATCCATGAAGACGTACAGACACTGGCAGAAATCAGAGCCAGCGGTTATTTCTGTATCAATGTTCTGAGCGCAGACCAGCAAAATGTATCTGATGTATTTGCCGGCAGTTCAGGTGCCAGAGGCGAGCAGCGATTCCTGGAAGCAGGAGACTGGACAACGTCTCAATACGGAGCACCCATGCTGGATGAAGCTTTGGCCAGCGTCGTCTGTGAACTGCAGGAAATCAATAAGTCCGGTACCCATCATATTTGTATTGGCCATGTTCGCGAAGTTCGCCTGAACCGGGGCTCATTGCCACTGGTTTATGCCCGGCAACAATACAGCACTCTGACCGATCTGTCTGAAGCAGAAAGAGCTGCCTGAATATGAGAATTCTCACGATAGCAACGCCATCTATCCTGATAGAAATCCACCCACAAAAACATAAAAGTCCATGAGCCGTATTCAACATACTCTCGCAGCGATTGACAAGCTGCATGAACAAGACCCTGAAACCTTCGAAGGTAAAGCCAAAGAACTGATCTATGCAGAGAATATGTCTGCATGGCTCCATAAGTTAAGCCCGGATGCTTCTGAAGAATTGCAGATTGCTGTTCGCAGCCAGCATCTCTGCCGTTGGGAAATTCCGCGCTCAGAATTCCCGATGGATCGCCCCGGATACCTTAAATGGCGAACCGAACTGGGCAAGCTGCACGCCCGAAAAGCAATAGCGGTCATGCAGGAGAATGGTTACAGTGAAGAGAGTTGCAAGCAGACCGAAAGTATCATTCGCAAACTTGGTATCAAACGCAATGCCGAAGCACAGACCCTTGAAGACTGCGCCTGTCTGGTATTTATTGAAACCGACTTTCTGAACTTTGCCGGGAAGCACCCGGAAGATAAAGTTATTCGAATTGTCCAGAAGACCTGGGCCAAAATGTCAGAACAGGCTCACCGGGAAGCCCTTGCACTGGATCTGCCTGCTGAAGCAGTGAGCCTGATTCAGAAAGCTCTGACTTAGAAAGGATTTCAATGAGCATACGTCTTGGCAAGTTTATTCGGGAAGCCTTCTTCACGCTGCTAATCGGTGTTGCAGTCATGACGGCATACAACGTCTATCTACAAAAAGATATGCCTTCAGGCAAGGCTCCAGAGCTGCGTGCAATCCCCATAAACGGAGAAGCAGTCGACCTTTACACACTGTCTGAGGAAAAGCCCGTCCTGCTTTATTTCTGGGCCAGCTGGTGCCGGGTCTGTCACTGGGTCAGCCCTGCGGTGAGTGATTTGTCAGAAGAGTATCAGGTCGTTAGCGTGGCCCTGGCCTCGGGCAACAATGAGAGAGTAGCGCGATACCTTAATGCTAAAGATTTGCACTTTTCCGTCATTAATGATCCGCAGGGCTCTGTCAGCAGAGCCTGGAATGTCAGCGTGACGCCGTCTATTTTCATCATCAGAAACGGTGAAATCAAAACCATTACAACAGGCTACACCAGCAAGGCAGGAATGCTGGCAAGGCTGTGGATAAATCAATAGCTTATCTAAGCATTTGGTAATTACCTTTGATCCAAAATCACGGTTTCAGGATAATGGCTGTTTAGAATGACTCGTTTCTCAGCCATGAAATACCTACGATACCTGACAATAGGAACCTTGCTCCTCCTGATGTCGGGTTGTACCACGCAGAACAACTTATCGTCACCAGAAGTTTCTCTGCCAGCGGCCTTTTCTCAATCCGGCAATGAAGCCAGGTACAGCCTCTGGTGGCAAAGCTTCAATGACCCCCAGCTCAATACTCTTATTGAAAAAGCACTGACCGATAATTTCAGTCTGAAAGCGGCAACGGACAGGCTTCGTCAGGCTGAAGCCGCTGCCAGACAATCTGGAGCAGCATCACTTCCCAATGTTGATGCGACCTTCGCAGGCAGCCGAACCCGTCAGTCTTCCAATAATATGGAGCAATTTCAGATCGGATTGATGGCCAGTTATGAAATTGATCTCTGGTCACGCCTGACAGCCAATGAAGCCTCTGCAGAATTCGATTTTCTCGCCAGCCGAGAAGCACTGGCCATTGCAACAATAACATTGTCGTCTGAAGTAGCCCGTCACTGGTATGAATTGGTCACCCAGCAAACTCTGATCAAACTCTATCACCAGCAGATTGAAAATCTGACCCGTCAGCTGTCAGTGATTGAACTGCGATTCCGATACGGTCAGACACAGGCAGAAGACCTGCTGCAACAGCAACAGCTTCTGGAAAATCTTAAGGCTAAAAAACTCGCTGCCGGGCATCAGAAGCAACTGACTTCCCGACAGTTGGCGCTTCTGATTGGGACAAGCACTCTGCCCTCAATCGATATTCCGGAAACCCCGGAGCTGAAACCTCTTCCTGCTACCGGCTTGCCAGCTGACCTACTGAGTCGTCGCCCGGATCTGAAACAGGCCTGGTTTAATGTCGAGCGTCAAAACCAGCAATTAATAATGGCCGAAGCCAACCGGCTACCTCAGATCAATCTCACGGCCTCAGTGTTATCCACCAGCTCAAACTTCTCTTCTCTGATGAATGATTGGGCAGCCAATCTGGCGGCCGGACTGATAGGCCCACTCTTTGACGGCGGGATGCGTAAAGCTGAAGTCGATCGTCGACAAGCTGCTTTAAGCGAATCTCTGAACACATACTCTCAAGCAGTTCTCGAAGCCTTTACGGAAGTAGAAACCACACTGACTCACGAACAGTCCGTGCACCAACACCTAGGAGCCTGACCGAGAATAGACTGCCCTACTGCGGTGGCAGCAAATTGGTCTGAAAATCCGCTTTTGTTCGTCAAATAGCTCGCTATTCACCGGGTAGAAGGAGCTACCAATTGTAGCTCCAACCCCCTCAGATCCCGGCGTGCGGATTTCCCGCACCGGGCTCTTCGATATTTGACTCACAGCACAGCCATGGATTTCATTGCCATAAAAGGCAGCATTATCCTCGGTTTCTGTAGCGGCAGAAGCTGCTTGAGGTTATGGTACTTTTCCCATGGAATCTTGCCTTTCCGGCATCGGCTACACAGCATCTTGTACCAGTAGCGGTCAACAAACCGGTAAAGCTTCTCCATACTTCGGAAGTTTCCTCCCAGACCGTAATACGCATAATGCCCTCTCAACCGTCGATTGATCGCTGTCACTTGTTCGTGCAGCGGTTCATGGCGTATTCGTCTCAGCAGTTCCTTCAGTTTGGCTATGCTGCGTCTTAGGCGGGATTTTTCCGTTCTCCTTCCCACCATGAAGTTTCCTTTCAGATTCCTTGTGCAGTAGTGCGTAAAGCCAAGGAAGTAAACCGTTTCCGGTCGTCTTCCCCCACGACTGGCAAAACGTCCGAACCTGACTAACCGGGTTTTATCCCGCTCCAGTTTCAACGCAAACTTCTCCAGTCGCTGTGGCAGCACATTCATGAACCGCTCCGCATCACTGCGATACTGAAAACACACCACAAAGTCATCAATGTACCTGATCAGCCATGCCTCGCCTTTTAGCCGAGGCTTGACCATGCACTCGAACCAGAGGTCAAGTACATAATGCAGGTACAGGTTGCTCAGAACTACGCTGATCGGCCCACCCTGAGGCGTACCTTCTTCACACTCTTGCAACTCCCCGGCCTCCATCACCCCGGCTTTCAACCAGCGCCGTATAAGGTTCAGGATTCTGGGATCACCGACCCGGTGTTCCACAAAACGAAGCAGCCATCCATGGTCAAGACTCCCAAAGAAGTTCTTCAAGTCCGCTTCCAGCACCCAGCTGACCTTTCGGCCTGAAACCACCTCGTTAAAAGTGGACAGGGCATGGTGCGCTCCCAGTCGTGGCCTGCCACCCATGGAACAGGGCAAAAAGTCCTGCTCATAAATAGCATTCAGCACATCAGCAACACTTCGCTGCAAAGCCCGGTCATTGATGCAGGGAACACCCAGAGGGCGCTTTTCCTTTTTTCCCGGCTTGGGTATCCATGCCCTTTTGACCGGCGGTGCCTTGTAGCCTTGCCGATGGATAGACGTCAGTGTCTGTTCCAACCACCGCTTAAAGTCTTTCTTTGTCTCTTCGACAGTCAGCCCATCGACTCCGGGCGATGTGTTGTGTGGAATCTTGTTCAGATTCATACACAGGCTCGCCGGGGTAATATGATGTGCCAGACTTGTAAAGCGAAGTTTCGGATAACTCCGGGCTTTCGCTGCTACCCTCTCCAGTCCCGTTGCCATGGCTGGTTTACCTTCTCACTGCGTAAAAGACCGTAACTCCCTCAGATGTGGAGCCCATGTTTCCCTGGAAAGGCTCAAATACCGCCAGCCGCTTCCCCATGTGACGGGCTCTCCCCGCCTCGGAGTACTATCAGCTGGTCTGACTTCCTGAACGTCATCAAGTCGTTCTTGCTTTACAGGCTCGTCGGACCCTACAGGCTCCGCCTGAACGTTCAGGATCTCCCTTGTTCACGTAAAATCATTCGATAACATGCCGTGGGTACGAACCCCGGAAGCAGTCGGGATGCCTTGTCATTAGCGGAGCTCCCGACTTCCGCTTTCCCCATTGAGAAAGAAGGTCAGCTACTTCAACCACGTTCAATTTCGGGGCTAATTATCCCTTAGCAGACGTTACGGCCTGTTATCACCCTGTCTACGCTTCGCAGTAGTCGTTACCTTCTACCACGCAAGACTCGGTACACGGCTGCCGACCACAGCTTTACCGCGATGACCATTTCAGGTCACAAGATTTTACGCGCTTGCAAGGCGCAATCCTCACAAAACCGAATTTTCATCCTCAATTTTCTGCCGTCCTCGCTACGGGCGCTATTCTCGGTCAGGCTCCTAGAGAGTATTGACAAACAATTGTCGTTAGCTTTGAAGGCAGAACAGTTCAAACTCACCCGATATCAGAATGGTGACAGCACTTTTCTTGAAGTGTTAACCGCACAAAACAGCAGACTGGATCTGGAACAACAGAAACTGATTAGCAAGGGCAATCTTCTGGCCGCGCGAATTCAACTTTACCGAGCTCTGGCAGGTGATCTGAACATAGAAAAGCTCGTCCGGCATGGAAGCATGGCAAGCACTGAACAAGACAAGGCTCTGCTCACACACTGATATGAAAATGAATCCCCCCATCCAACACCTGAAAAAACCTGCTGCTCCTCTATTGATCCTTGTTATCTCGGTTATTGCAGCATGGTTGCTGATGACGACCTCCCCCAAAGCCGGTCGTGCCGAACCCGGGAAAAAAGCCCAAATGGTGGAAACGGTTACCGTTGAACAACAAACCGTCAACATTCGTGTCAGGGGTCTGGGTACCGTTATCCCCAGTCAGCGGGTCACTCTTTATCCTGAGATCAGTGGCAGGGTCGACGGTATCCTTGATGGTCTGGTGCCCGGCTCCCGTGTCAGGAAAGGTGAGCTGCTTGTGGCTCTGGATCAGGATGAATATCAGATTCTTGTTCGGGAACAGGAAGCCGCTGTCGCTCAGGCATGGTCGGAATTGAAGCTGGAGCAGGGACAGCAGAATATCGCCCGGCAGGAGTACGAACTGACAGGCAATACGCTCTCTCCGGAAGAAGAAGCCCTGGTCCTTCGGCAACCTCAACTGGAAGCCGCCAAAGCAGCCTTAAGTCAGGCTCAGGCGAATCTGGATCAGGCAAAACTGAACCTTGGAAGAACACACATAACAGCTCCGTTTGATAGCCAGATCATCAGCAACACTATTCACCCCGGCAGTCAGGTTAACAACAGCACCGCTTTGATGGTGCTGATCTCTACTGACCGCTTCTGGATCGAAATGGAAGTGCCTGCCGGTCAATTGCAATGGCTGAATTTTGCCAACGAAGACCCTGCCGGTAGTGCGGTGAAAATCACCAGCCCGGATTGGGGTACGGAGTCCCGTCAGGGAACACTGATCTCCGTATCTCCGGAACTGAACGACGGTTCTCTGATGGCAAAAGTCATTATTGAGATTGAGGACCCGCTGGCTCAACGAGAAGAGAATAACGATAAACCTCCCGTCATGATTAATGACCTGCTCCGAGCAGAGATCCTGGGCAAAAAAGTGGACAATGCCTTTGTCGTGCCTGAAGCACTGATAAGAAACAGCCATCAGGTCTGGCTGTTAACCCGGGATAACAGTCTTGAGATTCGTACCCTCTCACCTGTATACCGTGATTCCGAAAAAGCGATCCTGCTTTCTGGTCTTGAAGATGGTGACCAACTGGTCAGCTCCTCGCTGATTGCCCCTGTCGATGGCCTGCCCTTGCGAAGAACTGAAAAGCCTTTTGTTGCAGGTAAGCAGCCATGAACGAAAATAAAGGCGCTATCGCGTGGATGGCCCGTGACAAAATCACTCCGAATCTCCTGATGCTCTTTCTGATTATCGGCGGCCTGTTTGTCACCTGGGGCATCAAGAAAGAAATTATGCCGGAATTCAATGTTGATCGGATCGAGGTCGCTGTCAGTTATTCGGGAGCAACACCCGAAGAGATCGATCTGGGTATTGTACTGCCTGTTGAAAATGCCATCCGGGGCATTGAAGGCATTGATGAGATCAACTCAACTTCGGTTTCAGGCTCAGCCTCAATCACCGTCAAAGTAATGGAAGGGTATGATGCCAACCAGATGCTTCAGGAAATTGATCAGGCAGTAAACCGGCTCACCACGCTGCCGGAAGAATCTGAAAAACCAAGGATATCCGTCAAGAGTCGTAAAAGAGAAGTCATGGAAATCATGATCTACGGTGATGTCGACAAGCGGATTTTGCGTACTCTGGCAGAAAACGTTCGCGACCGTTTACTGCAAGACCCCGGACTCACCCAGATTGAGCTGGATATGGAACCAGGGCATGAGATTCAGATCAGTATCGATCAAGATCAGCTTCAACGTTATGAATTGACTCTGGGAGAGGTCTCCGAAGCTATCAGTCAACAGGCATTCGATCAAACTTCCGGAGAAATTAACGCTATCGGGGGCGACATCAGTGTAAGGGTTCAGGAACGTCGTGAACAGGTTGACACTTTTCGTGATGTTCCGATCAAATCAATGACCAGTGGCAGCACCCTGAAACTGGGAGACATTGCCACACTCAGCCATGAATTCGACGATGACGGAATGGAAGCACGTTATAACGGTCAGCTGGCAGCCGGACTGACTGTTTACCGTGTAGGAGAACAAACGCCCATCGGTGTATCGGATACCGTAAGAAATATTCTGCCTGAGATAAGGGCGGAACTGCCTCCCGGAGTGAGCATCGATATCACCGATGATGACTCGGTAAACTTCAAAAACCAGATGAACCTGCTTTTGAAAAATGCATTCCTGGGGCTGCTACTGGTGCTGGTTCTTCTAAGCCTGTTTCTGGAGTACCGCCTGGCCTTCTGGGTCACCATGGGGATTCCGACATCCTTTCTTGGAGCAATGCTATTACTGCCCGGAATGGATGTTTCCATCAACATTATTTCCATGTTTGCCTTTATCATCGCCCTTGGAATTGTGGTGGATGATGCCATTATTGCCGGTGAAAACATCTATCATCGTCGTCAGGAAGGAATGAGTTTTTCCAGAGCAGCTATTCTTGGCGCCAGAGACGTCGCCGTACCACTGACGTTCAGTATCCTGACCAACATGGTAGCCTTTCTCCCGATTCTGACCCTGCCCGGAATGCTGGGTAAGCTACAGCAGGCCACTCCGCTGGTGGTCATCAGCGTATTCGCTATTTCATGGGTCGAGGCCCTTTTTATTCTCCCTGCCCATCTGGGGCAAACGAAAGACAGGCCAAAAGGTAAAGCAGGTCAATGGCTGGACAGCGTTCAACAAAGTGCCAACAAACGTCTAATGTCGTTTATAAACACAAGATACAAGCCAGCACTAAACAGCATTCTTAATCATAAATACCTGTCACTTTCCGTTGCCCTGGCTATTGTAGTGCTGGTTGGAGCATGGCAAGCCAGCGGCAGGCTGGGCTTTTATCTGATGCCCAGAACCGATGCCAGCTTTGTCAGGGTCATCGCGACCCTCCCATACGGTAGTCCAGACAGTAAAATCAGGGAAACTCTGGCAATCATTGAAGCTGGCGCTCAGAAGCTGGCCCGGGAAAATGGCGGCGATAAACTGGTTAGCGGCCTTACAACCATCATTGAGAACGAGGTGATCAGAGTTTCTCTGAACCTGACGGCTCCTGATGTACGTCCAATCAATACGGCTGAAGTTGCCAGACTCTGGAGGAAAGCCAATGGTGAAATGAACGGCCTGCTGAGTATCACTTACACAACGACGGGTCATGGACCGGGAGGTGATCCTGCCCTGACCGTTGAACTGAGCCACAGCGACACTGAAGTTCTTAGTCAGGCCAGTGAATTCCTCTCACGGCAACTGCAACAGTTTAGCGGAGTCACAGATATCTCCAGTAGTTTTGCCAGTGGTAATCCTCAGCTGGATATCCGTATCAGTCAGGAAGGCATGGCAATGGGACTCACTGCTGATGATATTTCAAAGCAATTGCGCAATGCTCTCTTTGGAGTCACTGCTATAAAACAACAGGAAGGAAGAAACGAAGTTTCGGTAAAAGTCATGTTGAACGAAGCACTGAGACAGAGTGAAGCCGACCTTCTCAACATGATGATTCGTACTGACGACGGCAACTATATTCCTCTGACTCGTGTCGCAACCGTAGACCATAGCATTGCACCATCAACTGTCATCCGCAGGGATGGTAACAGAACCGTTGATATTACCGCAGAAGTGAACCCCAGAGGCTCTACACCTCAGATCATCAGCTCTTTGCAAAAAAATGTGTTTGACGAGCTTTTGGCAAAGTATCCGGGACTGCAAATCGACCTGGGAGGAGACCAGAAACGTGCGGCAAAAAGCATGAGCGCACTGCTGAAGTCGAGCCTGCTGGCCATGCTTCTGATCTACGCTCTGCTGGCTATACCTTTTCAGAGCTTTACCCAGCCGCTGCTGGTCATGGCAGCTATTCCCTTTGGACTGGTAGGTGCTTTCCTGGGTCATATGATACTGGGTTACACCCTGAGTATGATCAGTTTTATGGGCGTTATAGCACTCTGTGGTGTTGTAGTGAACGACAGCCTTATTCTACTCACTACTTACAACAAGCACAGAAAAGATGGTAAAGATTGGCGAGAAGCGATTAATAAGGCCGCAACCCGACGATTCCGCCCCATTATCCTGACGACACTGACCACTTTTGGCGGCTTAGCTCCGATGATTTTCGAAACATCCCGTGAAGCTCAAATGCTCATCCCCATGGCGATCTCCCTGGGCTTTGGTATTCTCTTTGCCACATTTATCACTCTGGCCATCATTCCCTGTCTGATTGGCGTTGGGCATGATATCAAAAGCCGGTTTAAGTGGGAGGCAGGGCAAGCTTATTGATGTAAACCGGAACAATGCCTTAGCAGCCTGTCGGACTTAAGCGTCCGTAGCGAGGATTGCAAGAAATTGAGGATAAAAATCTCTGTTTCTGAGGAGAATAGCGAGCTGTTTGACGAAGAAACAGGGATTTTTAGACCAATTTATTGCAACCGCACGACTGCATGGATGCAGGAGCTAGAGCAACGCAGGAGCAGTTGCCGCGTAGGACAGTCTTAAGTCCGACAGGCTGCTTAGGTCTCTGAACCAAAAATCGCCATTTCTTGTGGCTTTCCTGGTCTATCCTTCCTCCCTGTAAACCAGAAGGCAAGGATAGGATGATTAAACATTCACGCTTTGCAACGCTGCTGTTGCTTTCGCTGACTGTCATCGGTCAGGCCGAGGCGTTGACAAGACGTTTTATTGTCGAGCTTCAACCTGACTCAGATTCTCCATACCAGAGCTTTTCTTTGAAGCCAGACCACCACCATACATTGTCAGGCAACCCATCCAATGTTGCTGACGCAAGCCACTTTGCAGGTTCAGACTCGCTCCCTGATGAAAAACGACACTATCCTTATGATTACGGGATAAAAACAACCATCATTGAGTCAATTTCGTGGCAATGGCTTTACGCCACGAAGCTGCTGATTGCTTATGAAATGATCCTGCACACCCAGGACAGTCCTCTATACTCCAACCCTTATTCATGGCCACCTATAGAAGCGTTTATCACTGTCGGCCTGCTTCTGAAAAGCTATTGGAACCCCGATTCACCCTTGTTTAACCCGATGGGACAACAAGAGGCAGCATTGATGTTGACACAGGAGGAGTATCCATTTGTGATCAACACCATGGCCTCTGACTCAGGAGCTGACCAACAACATGACCAAAAACATGGCCAGCCAGCAGCATCATCCGACCAACAAGCTTCAGGGACAACCACCCGGCTTAGAGGCACTATTACCAGTCACCCGCCTTCTGACTCTGGCGACGGTAATGGAGACCCTGAACACCAGCAGCACACTTTCGGTTTAAATTGTTTGGCAGATAGCTGTAATGGCGTTTGTAAATTCCGACAATCAGGAGCAAGACCGAAACAATGGTCAAGGCTCAATGAAGATTCCGATCGACAGAGCGTCCCTTCCAGAAAAGTCAGGCTCTCCTCTTCGCTTACCCGGTTGCCACCCACCTCCCTCCCGGCAACGACAGCACAGGCGCTGCCGGTTTACCAAAACAGAGACAACACCGGGCAACAAACCTGTCACAGAATAGTGGTCGGGCCCAATGGCCGTCTGATGCTGTGCGGGACAATCTGCCAAAATGCTCAAATTCTGATGGATCACAAAAGAAGATTTCACCAAAATACCTGTTACGAAACAATGATCGGGCCGGACGGCCAGCTGCGGCCATGCGGAGCGGTCTTCCAAGATGCCAGAACCATGATGTATCACAAAGCAAGATGTCACTCCGGGCAAAGATTCTGTGACATAACAGTGGTCAGGCAGGATGGTCAGCAGAGGCCATGCGCAAAGCTCTTCCCCAATAGCCAGAGTCTGTCGGTTCACAAAAGCAGATGCCACCGACATACCTGCGAAGTAATAGTGGCCTGGCCCGATAATCAACGGAGGCCATGCGGGCGTCACTTTAGAAGCGCCCAAGACCTGATGACCCACAAAAGAATCCATCAAAGACTCGGGCCTGTAGCCTTAAAAAGGCTAAGAGCCATAAAGCAAGCTTTTTTTATCTTCAGGCAAAAATGACTAAAAAATACTTTCATAAAACAGAGCAATCATGATCTTTGGGAAGCTGTGTCTCAAACAAATTTTGGTATTTCTCACGCAAATGATTATTGCGTTTTGAAAAATGATCCATAACAGTATTGCCTTGGTTGTCTTTGATGTGCATTAGCTTAAAAAATGTTTCAAGACCAAGTTTTTGAATTAAAAGATCACCGATTTTTTTATTGATATATTTACAGGAAAAGAAATTGTGCAGCGGTGTGCAGCCGTTATTGTCTTTAAGCTCAAATAACTCAACCAGCAGGAGAGCATCTGCATTTGGTTGACATAGCCGATTCATAATATGCTCTTGTAATGTTTGTGAATCAATACTATCAAATAGTAATGTTGAATTGTCGGCTGCCAAGAATAGTAAATGTAAAGGAGTTGAGCCATCGTTTTTCATACGGCCTTGCAAAAACAGGCTTAATCCATAGTTTTCATCCAGCCAATTGACGGTATTAATGATATCATTCAGTTCTGTATCTTCAGAATCAATAAGCCTGGGCTCAAACAGAATATGCAATACATTTCCACCGGTCGCAGGATTTATTTGTTCAAGAAAGGCTTTGCCCGAATCACCCAGGGAATAAACTATGTTTTTCAGGATTTCTTTATAGATAAACAGATGTAAAACTTTATAATGACCATCCTGTAAAGAGAAGAAGAACTCCTTTACTTTCTCCTCACTCATCATGCTTACTATTCCCTGGAATATCTGCATATTCAAACAGGCTAGCATTTCCCGCTGTTCACTGCTATCAGGATAGAACTTGAATTCCTTAGGACATTTCCATTTGCGGTAAGCTATGACGTATCGACTCAGGGCTGTGGTTATTGGGCATTGTTCACCTTGCTGTGGACTTGTAGCCCATTTGGAAAAAGTATCTTTATTGACTGCATTCTTCTGCAATGTAATCACGTGAAGAAGGTTTTCCGGCAAGGATTTTTTATTGTAGAAAGTTTGTTCAAGTATATAGATTACAGATTCTGTTAATTGGGATGGAGTTTTCTGACTGAAAAAACGTTCAATATCCGCCTCTGTTTTCCTGGAGATACTCATTAAAAAATATTTGGGATCGTTCGATAGATCTTGTTTTAATTTTGTATCACTTATTTGGCTGAAATAATATTCTGCATCAACAAAACGTTTGGCAGCTAAGGCATGATAGTACAATTCAGCAGCAAATGAATTTTGCAAGGCCTCGTTACTGGTGTTCATGATCCTGTATTTGAAGTAATCCCACTGCTCCCTGACATCAAGCATATGCTGCAACAGGGTTGCCTGATGTCTGGTTTTGTAAAGCAGCAGTTTAATTCTTAATTCTGGATCCGCAATCTGCTTCCAGAGAAATTCAGCCAATTTCATTTTACTTCTGTTCATGGCCTCTACAATCGGAGTTTGCTCTTGCTGCCGTGTGATGTTCTGATGATCAGTACCGTCGATTGTCTGATCCCAAATACGTCGATCACCAGCAATGATCAGAATCCGGTGGTAAGCGATCATATCCTGCAGCATGTACTCTATACCTTTTTCAATTTCTCTATGAGAATCATTAGAGTTGAGAAGCCACTGTTTAAAGAAGGAATGGCCTTCCAATGTGCAGATCGACAGCACCTTAAACCTCAGTGATTGATCGTGGATAGTCATGCAGAGAGAGGCAACTTTATCAAGCTTGTTAAGCTCAAGGCACTTTTGTATCAGTGAATGGCCCGTTTCCGATTGCACGGTACAAAGCCTGGCTTTTTGAACATCATCCAATTCTTCAGTCAGTATCAATACCAATTCATCAGAATGGAGTCGTGTGCCTGTGCAGGCCCATAGTAAAGCAGACTCATTGGATTTTCCGGTAAATTGGATAGCGTCAAAGCGTTCCTGCGGGTTCAGCTTACATAACAGTTGTTGAATACGGTGAAAGTATTTTTCAGTCCTTAGCTGGAGGGCTCCACCGGGCCTTGCTCTGTCATTGCACATGAACTGTAGTATGCTTTGATCAAGGTCGGGACTCCCCTTCAGGAGTTTTACAATCAATTCCCTGTTTTCATCAAAGACGGTGTCAAACAGATGGGTACTTTTATTATAGAGACAGGCAAATGCAAGGGGAGAAGCAAGGTCATTTATGGGTTGGGTGAGCATCTCCAAAAGGGTTTGTCTATCTATTTTCTCTTCCAGCTTCTTGAGTAATGGTTTATCCATAACACAGCATATCAGATGTAAAAACGTTTTGTTGTCATCGTATGGTTCTAACAGTGCATGCTGTAGTTCTTCCGAAGACAGTCGGTCAAATAAAACCTGGAAAAAAATATGGCCTGCCTTTTCGGTAACGACGGCCAATTCAATAAGTGAATTCGTAGGTTCAGATCTTACCCAGTTTTGAGAGGGTCGGGTAACAGTGAATAGACTTTGAATCTGAGCATCACTGAGAGCATTTACCTGGGCTTCGATCTCCTGATCTTTTTCTTGCTCCAGGGATTGATAAATACGCTCGAATTCAGCGCCCCATGGAATCATTTTGCAGGGTTTATCGGCATCTGAGTTGATAAAGGGTTCAAGTGTAGTGACCGATCGAGCATTAATGTTACTTTCAGGGGGGAATGCTGCAACCAGGGTTAAAGATGGCAGCTTGGAGGAGTGCGGATCATCTGGGTCCAAAACATCCAGTTGCCTTTTAAAGCTTTTAGATAAACTGCTCCCTTTGGGTTCAGTGTCTGAATTAACGGGTAGTGGGCTTGGGTTCGGGCGAATATTCATTAAAAATTTACCTCCTGATTGTTACACATACTTTAATCTGGAGATCGTAAACTTAAGTCTCCCTCAGTATCGCTGTGCAGCATGAAATTATAATTTTTCGGTTGATTTGTTAGTAATCTTTTTGCACTTAGACTCTTGACAATGAGAAAGGTTCAATGACAAGAACAAAAAAATATCTCCATAAACGTCTGGGGATTCACTTATCGTTCAACGGATTCTTGTTGGTCGGGCTATCATCAATGTCTTGAACTTTCATGCTAAAACCGAATCTAACTCTCAGAAACAATTTTGGGTATCCCTGCCAACTAAAGTTAAAATTATGGAGAAACGAGCCATGAATTTCATAAGAAGCCTTTCCTGTTTTGGTGGCTCACTGACATCAACTCCGGATCAAACTCGATCAGGTACATCATCTGGTACCACTCTGGGTAGGAACGTTATTCAAGGTAACAAGAACAAGCCTTTAATGTTGCTCGATCTGCCCCCGGACATACAATCCGAAATTTCTACTTATTTGAAGGATTATGACGTTGCCAAATTAACACGGACACATTCCTACATTAACAACACACTCAAAAATGATACAGCAATGGCAAAGGCATGGTATCGCCAGTTTCCTTCATCCCATCAGGCTCTGCTGAAGAGAATCGTCGCTGCAAAAGATAAAAATCAACTTGAGGCTTGGTTGGGGCGCTTTACAAAAGACAAGGCATTAATCAAGTCAGTCATGGATCGCCAGAAGAGTATTTGTTTTCCTGCTGTGTTTTTTTCCACTCTCACTAAACTGATGTCTGAATGTAAAACATTTAAATTAGAGAGAAGAGCCACCCTCCCCGATAGTGCTGGTGTGAAATCGGCCAGT
The DNA here is from genome assembly GCF_049275935.1 of Endozoicomonas sp. ALC020. NCBI lineage: Bacteria > Pseudomonadati > Pseudomonadota > Gammaproteobacteria > Oceanospirillales > Endozoicomonadaceae > Endozoicomonas > Endozoicomonas sp. ALC020. The sequence goes on along the minus strand of NZ_CP184830.1, from coordinate 3,669,072 downwards.
TTCAGCCCCGATGGTCGCCATGTGATCACCTGCAGTAGAGATAACAGGGTGAAAGTTTATGGCCGTAAGGACGATGGCTCATTGGAAAAAAAAGTTACTATCACTCACGAAGACACCGTCAACTCAGCCACCTTCAGCCCCGATAGTCGCCATGTGTTGACCATAAGTGACGATAAAACTGTGAAAATCTGTGGTCAGAAGGACGATGGATCATGGGAAGAAAAAATCACTATTTCCCATGAAGAAAGGGTCAGGTCAGCCAGCTTCAGCCCTGATAGCCGACAGATGGTGACTGCCAGTGATGATTGCAAGGCGATCATTTATGGCCCCAAAGACGATGGCTCATGGGAAGAAAAAGTCATTATTCAACACGATGATAAAGTCTTGTCAGCCAGCTTCAGCCCCGATAGCCGCCACCTGGTGACCCGCAGTGACGATGAGGAGGCGAAAATCTATTACCAGAAGGATGATGGGTCATGGGTAGAAAAATTCACTGTTTCCCACGACAACTATATCTTCTCAGCCAACTTCAGTGCCGATGGCCGCTATTTGGTGACTGCTGGTATCGATGACAGGGTGAAAATCCATGGCCTGGTGGCCGATGGTTCCTGGGAAAAAAAAATCGCCATCCGTAATAAAGGCATCAAATCAGCAACACTGAGCGCAGACAATCGCCATTTGGTGATCAACTGTCACGATGGCAGGGCGATAATCTATGGCCATAAGGAGGATGGATCATGGGAACGAAAAGGCTTCATTGCCCATAAACATGTCAATTCAGTCACCTTCAGCCCCGATAGCCGACATTTGCTGACCTACTGTAAAAATGGTAAGGCGAAAATTTATGGCCAGAAGGACAATGGATCCTGGGAAAAAAAAGCCGTCATTCGCGATAAAGATACTTTCTTCTCAGCCAAATTCAGCGCCGATAGCCGCCATGTAATCACCTGCAGTGAAGATAACACGGTGAAACTCTATGGCCGAAAGGTCAATGGATCGTGGAAAGAAAAAACCACCATTTCCCATGTTGGTCTTGTCACATCAGCAAGCTTTAGCGTCAATGGCCGCCACCTGGTTACTGTCAGTATCAATGGAACGGCGAAGATTTATGGCCAGGGGAACTATGGATCATGGCAAGAAAAAGGCATCATTCACCGTCGTGATCCGATCGGGGCAGCCACCTTCAGCATCGATGGCCATGTGTTGACCGCAAGTGACAGCGTACAAATCACTGAATTACAGATGAATAGCTAAATGTTTGCGAACACTCATTAGCTCAGAGCCACATTATTTTGCTGCAACACATGTTAAATGACACGGCAAAAATCACTGAACTTCAGATGAATAAATGATTGTTTGCTGTCACTGGTAAATTGCTCTATAGGTGACGACCATTATCGATCTCGGTATAAAAATCCATGGCCTGGAAGCCGGTGGAGCATGGGAACAAAAAGCCATCTTTTCCGATATGCATATCCTTTTCCAGGAAGGCGTTTTTATTGAGGCTGTGTTTTTCACTATAACCAGCAAAATCTTTGTTCAGCGTGCCAATCACGTCCCCTTCCTGAGTTAATTTCAGTGTGAGGATATCCCCGGAGTGACTGTCTTCCTCGGTATTTGCGCCCTTGCCTGTGCCTGTTATCTAAATATAGTGTTATATTTAGTCTAAATAATGATTTAATTTTAATCTAAATAAGGTGATTTTATGTTGCAGAGAGTGCTTTGTGGGTTCACGACTTCTATTAGTAAGTTCAAAACCAATCCGGGCAATGCCATAGCGGAAGCCCAGGGAGAGGCAATCGCAGTGACCTCGAATAATGAGGTTCAGTTCTATGCTGTACCGGCTGAGCTGTTTGAGGAAATGACCGCATTTTGCGAGTATGCTCAACATGGCACTTCTGAGTTGAGGAGTGTTCCTGGTCGTTTTACTACAACCGATGAGATGGTTGAGCAGATGACTGAAAAGCTGAGAACCAGGTCAGATGATGACTTGGGGGAATTTGTTGAATGCGAAAACAAAACATAAAAGCCAGCGATAACCAACTGATTTGAAATCCTGGAAGATGATCAGAATCATCGAGGAAAGACAGAAAGAAGGGATGGGAAAGGACGTTTTAATCCCTCCGAGGCTCAATTCGATCGATTGAGTGAAAAAACAAAAAAAAGTACTAACTACCAATAAAAAGTAGGGTTGTAATGGCTAAGTTGGAAAAAATTGCTGAAGGGTTTCGCGAAAAATTTTGAGAGGGAAGAACGACATTTTACAGGCTAGAGATTAAGTACCTGGCCAGTTGGTTTCGCATATTCTGGCAAGTGGATTTTTTCATCCTTCAAGGCGCAACGACGGGCGCGTAGCCATAGCTACGCAACCAGAGTTGGAACGCAGAAGGGTGGAAAAAGCCGCCGCCCAGAATATGCGAAACCAACTGGTTAGGTACTTAATGACTGATTGTTTGCCATCAATCCTGTGATTAGAAGTTGTCCAGAGAGCATGAGAACAATGTGAACTTTCACACTAAAACCGACTCTAAGCTGCAGAATCAATTTTGAATCTCCTTGACAACCAGGGATAAAAAAATAACCACGAAAAACGAATTATGGATTGCATAAATAACCATTCCGGTATTGGTGATAAACTTCCATCAAGACCAGATCAATCTCCACCAGAGACGCCAAGTGGTAGCACTGCGGGTAGGAAAGTCACTGTACACGACAAGAATGAGTTTTCATTATTGCTGTATTTGCCCCCGGGAATACAGTCCAAAATTTTCACCTATTTGCGAGTTCATGATATTACCCAATTAACACGGGCAAATTCACGCATTAACAACAGGCTCAAAAATGATGCAGCAATGGCGAGGGCATGGTATCGCCGGTTTGCTTCATCACACCAGACTCTTTTAAAGACAATCGTCGCTAAAAAAGATAAAGATGAACTCCAGAAATGGTTGCAGCGCTTTACAAAGGATGAGGCATTAGTCAAGTCAGTCACGGATCGCCAAGAAAGTATTTATTTTCCTGCGCTGTTCTTTTTCACTCTCACTAAACTGATGTCTCAATGCAAAACATTTAAATCAGAGACAGCCATCCTCCCCGGTAATAACAAGTTGTGCACGTCTACTATCAGCCCCGATGGCCGCCACGTGGTGACCGCCATTGACAATAAAACGCTAAAAATCTATGGCCAGAAGGACGATGGATCATGGAAAGAAAAAAGCACTGTCTCCCATAATAACAATGTATTCACAGTCACTTTCAGCCCCAATAGTTGCCATGTGGTGACCACCAGTGTTGGTGGTGAGGTGAAAATTTATGGTCAGAATAACGATGGCTCATGGGTAGAAAAAGCCACTGTTTCCCATGACAAATTTGTTTTCTCAGCTATCTTCAGCACCGATGGTCGCCATCTGGTGACCGCCAGTAGTGATAACAAGGCAAAAATTTATAGCCACAAGGACGATGGATCATGGTCAGAAAAAGCCACTATTCGCTACGATGAGCCAGTCATATCAGCCACCTTCAGCAATGATAACTGCCATGTGGTGACCACCAGTTTATTCGGCCAGTGGAAAATCTATAGCCAGCAGAACGATGGATCATGGACAGAAAAAGCCGTTAACCACGATGATTCAGTCAGATCAACCACCTTCAGCGCCGATGGCTGCTATTTGGTGACGACCACTATCCATCACGGTGCAAAAATCCATGGCCTGGAGGCCAATGGAGCATGGAAACAAAAAGCCATCTTTTCCGATATGCATAGGGTCAACTCAGCCATACTCAGCGACGATAGTCGCCATTTGGTGACCTCCAGTTACGATGGCAGGGCGATAATCTACAGCAAGAAAGACGATGGATTATGGAGAAAAAAAGCCATTATTTACCATGATCATCGTGTCGATTCAGCCACCTTCAGCCCCGATAGCCGCCATATGGTGACCGCCAGTTGGGATTGCACAGCGAAAATCTACGGCCTGAAGGGCAATGAATCATGGGAAGAAAAAGCCATCATTTCCCATAACAATTTTGTCTACTCAGCCACCTTCAGCCCCGATAGTCGCCATGTGATTACCCGCAGTCAAGATAACACGGTGAAAATCTATGACCAGAGTATCAATGGTTCCTGGGAAGAAAAAGCTACCATTTCCCATCTCGGGAGAGTCACATCAGCCACCTTTAGCATCGATAGCCGCCTTGTGATCACCGGCAGTGACGATGGCACGACAAAAATTTTTGGCCAGCAGAGTGATGGAACCTGGGAAGAAAAAGCCACCATTTCCCTCAATATTCCCATCGGATCAGCCACCTACAGCATCGATGGCCATGTGTTGACCGTCCATGGCTTTAACACAGTGAAAATCACTGAGCTACAGATGAATGACTCTTGATTAAATCGGCAGCGAGCGCAACACTCGCTGTTATGGACAAGGTTCAAGCTACCTTGTCAATGATAAATTCTGCATCAGGGTGCTCTTTGAGTAAGATACGCTTTTGCGTGTCAATGCTGGATTTTTGCTTTCCAGAACTCACTCTTGTATAGCATATCTTCCTCTGCTGGTTAATGAATATGCGGAAGTGACCACCACTGGTTTGCTTCACTTTTTCGTAGTGACCGCTTTCGATCTTGCGCCTTATAGTTTGGCTGGTTACGCCTTCAATCTTGGCTAGCTTTGTAGTTGAACCCCACAAGATAAATTCACCTTTTGACGATTTATCTTGTGTCTAGGAGCCTGACCGAGAATAGCGCCCGTAGCGAGGACGGCAGAAAATTGAGGATGAAAATTCGGTTTTGTGAGGAGAATAGCGAGCTATTTGACGAACAAAAGCGGATTTTCAGACCAATTTGCTGCCACCGCAGTAGGGCAGTCTATTCTCGGTCAGGCTCCTAGCAGCCTGTCGGACTTAAGACTGTCCTACTGCGGTTGCAATAAATTGGTCTAAAAATCTCTGTTTCTTCGTCAAATAGCTCGCTATTCTCCTCAGAAACAGAGATTTTTATCCTCAATTTCTTGCAATCCTCGCTACGGACACTTAAGTCCGACAGGCTGCTAGCGTAATTGATTTTGCGATTGTTGCAATTTTATTTGACTGTCACTCATTAGCCCAAACCCTCATATTCTTCTGCAACATCTGACCAATAAGCCAGATATATTCGATTCCATATGGCTGAGTACTTATTGATCATTTTTCCCGGATCAAAACCCTGCTTTTTTGTTAGTCAGGCTTACAACAATGTCTTGAACTCTCACAATAAAACCGACTCTAAATTGCACAGTCAATTTTAAATACCAACCCAATTTAAATAATAACTATGGGGAAACGAGCCATGAACTTCATAAAAAGCCTTTCCTGTTTTGGTGGCTCACTTTCATCAACAGCGGATCAGTCTCGATCAGAAAGAAGAAGTGGTACCGCCATGAATAGGAACGTCTTTATTCATAAAAGGAAAAAGCCTTCACCATTGCTCAGATTGCCCGAGGAACTTCAATCCAAAATCTGTACTTATTTGCAGGCTCATGATATTGCCAAATTAGCGCAGGTAAATTCACACATTAACATCACTATCAAAAATGCTGATTTAATAGCAAAGGCATGGTATCGCCAGTTTGCTTTATCACACCAGACGCTACTAAAGACACCCCTCACTTCAAAAGACAAAAATCAACTCGAGGGTTGGTTGAGGCGCTTTACAAAGGATGAGGCATTAATCAAATCAATCATGGATCGCCAAGAGAGCAAGTATTTTCCTGTTTTGTTCGTTTCCACTGTCACTAAACTGATGTCTGAATGTGAAATATTTAAATTAGAGACAAAAGCCACATTCCCCGCTTTTGGTAAATCGGACTTGTTTAAGTTCAGCCCCGATGGCCACCATGTCATAATCCCTATTGACAAAGGAAAAGTGAAAATCTTCGGCAAGAAGGACGGTGGATCATGGGAAGAAAAAATCACTATCTCTCATGATGACTGGGTCAGGTCGGTCACTTTCAGCGCCAATAGCCGCCATGTGGTGACCACAAGTGACGATAAAACCGCAAAAATTTATGACCTGAGTACCGATGGATCATGGGTAGAAAAAGCCACTATTTCCCATGTTAAATCTATCTTTGAAGCCACCTTCAGCCCCGCTGACCGCTATATCGTGACTGCCAGTAAAGATGGCAAGGCGAAAATTTATGGCAAGCAGGACGATGGTTCATGGGTAGAAAAAGCCATCATTTCCCATGACGACTTTGAAAACTCAGCCGAATTCAGCGCCGATGGCCTCTATGTGGTGGCCATTGAACATCGCAGAGCAATAATCTATGGCAAGCAGGACGATGGGTCATGGGTAAAAAAAGCTATTATTTCCCATTACAAACCTGTCAGGTCAGCCAAATTCAGCGCCGATAGCCGCCATCTGGTGACCTGCAGTAACGATGGCACCGTAGCAATCTGTGGCAAGAAGGACGATGGATCATGGCGGATAGAAATCATCTTGACCGTCCATGAAGATAACACGGCAAAAATAACTGAACTTCGTATGAATGAATGACTGATTGTTTGCTGTCACTCATTAGCCCGGGTCCACATTTTTCTTCTGCAATTCCTGCCCGGCAGCTTATACCAATCGTGCTTTCCCGTGTTGAGCGTGGAGATTTGAGCCTTATGACAAGGCGACAATCGCCAACCCAAAGCTGACGGGCGCACAGTATGTGCGTCCCTGTTGAGCGTGTTGTTAGGTGGCGTGGCTATTGGCGCGAGAGTAAGACTTGGAGCATTTCTTTGATAGCGGCAATATCAGAACCTTGCTGGTCAAAACGCTTATCTTGCTGGTCAAATCTCTGGTGCATCTCACCACGGATTTGACCAAGGCCGTCAATTACGTCAGCCAGGGTGTTACGGATATTATTAATCTCTGTCGTCTGAGGTTTGGGTTTGGGTTTGGGTTTCACACTCATCGGTTACTCCTTGATAAAATGTCGAAGAAGATCAGCATAGCAGAGACTGGCACAAAGACACCTAACACAGGATTAAGGCTCAGATCTTCAGCGCACCAGGGAGTTAGAAAGTTCGATTAGTATTAAGCCCCTTTGAGTTATCAGAAGCCGAGACAGCTCCGGGCTCTGAGTCGCCTTTGACTCCCTCTGAGACTTCTCCTGCTTCTTCAACCGGGCAAAGAAAAGCTTTATAGGTGGCCCTCACCATATGTTTGAACAAATCATTGTCAGGCAAATTAACTGGATAAAGCCTACCTCCCTCATTATTCAGGTAGCAGTTGATCACAGAAATAACGTGACTTTCCTGATCACTGGCATAAGCCATCACTTCGCCATCTTGATTCAGAAGAAAAACAAAGATCATATTGTCTTCTTTGATAAGAACAGCAAGGAAACAGCCTCCCTTAGGATTAGGAAGCGTCAGAACGTATTCATTCTTTTCCAAAGTCCGGATACTGTACCGTGGCCAAGTGTACGCTCTCATCCAGCCAAAAAAGATCAACCCTAACACGACATCCTGTCGAATGGCAGACTGTGCCTGAGTTAATAGCTGCCGAAATTTATCTATCCTGCTATCATCTGGATCGTCGGGGACGAACGTGTCCATGTTGCTTTCAAAATAACAGTCATTGAAGGATGTAGTTGTTGTGACTGGTTGCTCGCCGGCAGGTTCGTCAACCACTGAAGTCTGCTGCTGGACAAGGCTAGAATCGTCCTGCTGATTAACCCGTTCACAATCAGACTGATTTCCCCCATCTGGAGCAGGTGCAATAACCACTTCATTAAAAAAGCCACTCGTGGAAGACTCTAACAAAGCCATTTTGCTTGTTGAAGGTCCATCAAAAGCAACAGCCTTTATTCTGGGACCCAGCTTCAGACTGGAAGCCGGTGGTAGCTCTTCACACTGGCAAGTATTCTCAGTGGATAAATACACCATTTTGGGCTTGGGGTCCTTACCTCTGGAACTTGGGGTATTAGCCGCCAGCCCTCTTTTTCTTATTCTTGCCTGGGCGATCTCCCTTTTTTCCCTGAACTGCCTGTGACATCGATAACATCGACAATCACAGTCATCGAGATGACGGTTACACTGCTTACACCTTTGACGACCCGATTCATCCGTTACTATTTTATCTTTCCCGTCGCCGTTACATCCGTGACTGTAGAAGACTCCAGGCAACAAAAATACAAACAACAGCACACTCAAACCCGATCTAAGCATAAACCCTCCTGAACCAAACCGTTCAGGCAGACTAGTTAATTAATTCAGATTCGTCATCTTGAATGCCATTGCTTTTAGCCTTTCTGTAGCCGGAACTGTTCAATAAAGAACCCTGACCCGATTCCCCTCTGAATCACGCTCTGTAATATCTCTGTTGGTCGCTTTCCAGCGTCCTCCCTCATAAGGGAATTTTGTTCCTTTCCACCATCACCAAACTGATGTCTGAATGTAAAACGTTTGAATCAGAGGCAAAAGTCACCCTCCCCCTTAGAGGCTGTCGCAAAAGCCCAACAACTCGTTCCCACGCTCTGCGTGGGAATGCATACCTCTCCTGAAAAGCGGACTCTGCAGCTCGAGATAAGTATGGATTCCCACGCTGGGACCCACAGGGCCTAAAAGCATGGGAACCAGAGTTTTGCGACAGCCTCCTTAATGCTGGGTTAGACTTCTGAGCCTTAAGACAGGGCGACAATCGCCAACGCAGGATTAAGTACCTAACCAGTTGGTTTCGCATATTCTGGACGGCGGCTTTTTCCATCCTTCTGCGTTCCAACTCTGCTTGCGTAGCTATGGCTACGCGCCCGTCGTTGCGCCTTGAAGGATGAAAAAATCCACTCACCAGAATATGCGAAACCAACTGGCCAGGTACTTAAGGCTCAAATTTTCAGCGCACCAGGGAGTTAGAAAGTTCGATGGGTATTAGCCCCGTTGAGTTATCAGAAGCCAAAACAACTCCAGGCTCTGAGTCGCCTTTGACTCCCTCTGAGACTTCTCCTGCTTTTTCATCAATGTAACGAAAAGCTTTAAAGGTGGCCCTCACCATATGTTTGAACAAATCATTGTCAGGCAAATCAACTGGATAAAGCTTACCTCTCTCCTTATTCAGATAGCAGTTGATCGCAAAAATAACGTGACTTTCTTCATTACTGGCATAGCCCATCACTTCGTCATCTTGATTCAGAAGAAAAACAAAGATCATATTGTCTTCTTTGATAAGAACAGCAAGGAAAAAGCCTCCCTGAGGATTAGGAAGCGTCAGAACGTATTCATTCTCTTCCAAAGTCCGGATATTGCGCCGGGGCCAAGTGTACTCTCTCATCCAGCCAAAAAGGATCAACCCTAACACGACATTCTGTCGAATGGCAGACTGTACCTGAGTTAATAGCTGCCGAAATTGATGTACCTTGCTATCTGGATCGTCGAAGACGAACGCTTCCATGCTGCTTTCCAAATAACAGTCATTGAAGGATGAAGTTGTTGTGTCTGGTTGCTCGTTGGCAGGTTCATCAACCAATGAAGTCTGCTGCTGGACAAGGCTAAAATCATACTGCTGATTAACCCATTCATAATCAAACTGATTTCTCCCATCTGGAGCAGGCGCAATAAGCACTTCATTGAAAAAGCCACTCGCGGACGACTCTAACAAAGCCATTTTGCTTGTTGAAGGTCCATCAAAAGCAACAGACTTTATCCTGGGACCCAGCTTCAGACTGGAAGCGGGTGGTAGCTCTTCACACTGGCAAGTATTCTCAGTGGATAAATACACCACTTTGGGCTTGGGGTCCTTACCTCTGGAACTTGGGGTATTAGCCGTCTGCCCTCTTTTTCTTATTCTTGCCTGGGCGATTTCCCTTTTTTCCCTGAACTGCCTGTGACATCGATAACATCGACAATCGCAGTCATCAAGATTACGGTCACACTGCTTACACCTTTGACGACCCGATTCATCCGTTACTATTTTATCTTTCCCGTGGCCGTTACATCCATGACTATAGAAGACTCCAGACAACAAAAATACAAACAACAGCACACTCAAACCCGCTCTGAGCATAAACCCTCCTGAACCAGACCGTTCAGGCAGACTAGTTAATTAACTGAGATTCGTCATGGTGAATTCCATTGCTTTTAGCCTTTCTGTAGCCGGAACTGTTCAATAAAGAACCCCGACCCGATTCCCTCTGAATCACGCTCTGCAACATCTTTGTTGGTCGCATTCCAGCGTCCTCCCTCATAAGGGAATTTTGTTCCTTTCCGCCATCACCAAACTGATGTTTGAATGTAAAACGTTTGAATTAGAGGCAAAAGTCACCCTCCCGCTTGATGCTGGGTTAGACTTCTGTAAATTCAGCCCCGATGACCACCATGTGATGATCCCTGATGACAATATCTGGTTCGTACAAGCCAGATTTACGAGTTTCCAGTTAAACGCTATTTTTTTCGAAACATGAATCAATGAACTCTGAGGTCGTCTAATGAAGAATTATCTCTTTGTAATAATGCTCGGATATGCATGTGTTTTCTCGGACATTGTTCATTCCAATGACCACTCCGATCAGGAGTACTATAGCTATATTTGGGGTTCATATAACGCTGATGGTTTTGTGGCAAATATAATTGCATTGTACGGAACTGGACTTGTAGTTATTGCGATAACCCCAGTCATATGCGTAAGTGCTCTTGCGGGATGTTGTTTTTGCTCTGGTTCACTTCATGTCAGAGCGTTGAAAGGCGCTGCAATACCGGGAGCCCTCGCAGCATTGGTATATTCAGCCTTGGGGGCTGACGCGTGGTATAACTGGCGTATGGGTAATGTAGTCGGGGGGTCTGGGCCGTGAAATTCTATGGCAAGAAGGACGGTGGATTATGGTAAGAAAAAGCCACTATTTGCCATGATAAATACACCCTGGTTCCCATGCTTTCAGGCCCTGTGGGTCCCAGCGTGGGAACGAGTTGATACTGTGCAAATCACTCAACTAAAGATGAAAGACAAAAACCCGCTTGCTACTGATTGATCACTTTCCCGGATCAAAGCCCCGTTTTCTTGTTGGTTACGATTAGATCAATCTTTTGAACTTTCACACTAAAACCGAGTCCAAGCTGCAGAATCAATTTTGAATATCCTTGCCTGCCGGGGATAAATAATAGCAGCGGAAAAACAAACTATGGATTGCATAAATAGCAATGCTCGCACTGGTGGTCCACTTTCATCAACAACAGATGAATCTCGACCAGGAACGCCAAGTGGTATCTCTGCGGGCAGAGACCTCATTGAATGTGACAAGAATGAGTTTTCATTATTGCTCGATTTGCCCGAGAATATACAATCCAAAATTTTCACTTATTTGCAGGTTCGTGATATTACCCAGTTAACACGGGCTAATTCAAACATTAACAACAGGCTCAAAAATGATGATGCCATGGCAAGGGCATGGTATCGCCAGTTTGCTTCATCACACCAGGCTCTGCTGGAGACAATTGTCGCGACAAAAGATAAACAGGAACTCCAGAAATGGTTGCTGCGTTTTACAAAGGATGGGGCTTTAGTCAAGTCAATCATGGATCGCCAAACGAGTGTTTATTTTCCTGCTCTGTTCTTTTTCACTCTCAACAAACTGATGTCTGAATGTAAAACATTTAAATTAGAGACAAAAGCCAGCCTTCCCTGTCATGGCAGGACAAACTCCGCTACCTTCAGTGCCGATGGCCGTCATCTGCTGAGCGTCAGGAATGATAAAAAAACGGTGGATATTTATGGCCACAAGAACGATGGATCATGGGAAACAAAAGGCACTATCTCCCATTATATGAGTGTCGTATCGATCACCTTCAGTGCCAATAGCCACTATGCAGTCACCACTGGAATGGATGGCAAGGCGAAAATTTATGGCAAGAAGGACGAACGATCATGGGAAGAAAAAGCCACTGTTTCCCATGATCAGTGGGTCATATCAGCCACCTTCAGCACCGATAGCCGCCATGTGGCGACCTGTAGTAATGACGGCAGGGCGAAAATCTACGGCAGAAAGGACGAACGATCTTGGGAAGAGAAGGTCACTATTTGCCATGATAAATTCGTCAACTCAGCCACCTTCAGCGTCGATGGTCGCTATGTAGTGACCACCAGTGGAGATCACAGGGCGAAAATCTATGGCCAGAGGGACGATGGGTCATGGGTAGAAAAAGCCACTATTTTCCATGACAACCGAGTCTGCTCAGCCACCTTCAGCCCCGATGGTCGTTATCTGGTGACCACCAGTTTTGATGGCAAAGTGAAAATTTGCGGTCAGGAGGACGATGGGTCATGGCTGGAAAAAACCATTATTTCCTATGACGACTTTGTTGACTCAGCCCCCTTCAGCTCCACCTTCAGCTCCGATAGTCGCCATCTGGTGACCATCGCAGGTAGCAAGGCAAGTATTTATAGCCTGGAGGCCGATGGATCATGGGAAGAAAAAGTCACTATTTCCCATGATAAGTGGATCAACTCAGCCACCTTCAGCTCCGATAGCCGCCATATGGTGATCGCCAGTGATGATGGCAGAGCGATAATCTATGGCCAGAACCAAGAAGGATCATGGGAAGAAAAAGTCACCATTTCCCATAACCTGAGTGTCTGCTCAGCGACATTCAGCGCCAATGGCCGCCATGTGGTGACCGCCAGTTTAGATCGCAAAGCGAAAATCTATGGCCAGAAGGACGATGGATCATGGGAAGAAAAAGCCATCATTTCCCATGACGGTTTTGTCGACTCAGCCATATTCAGCCCCGATAGCCGCCATGTGATCACCCTCGGTCAGGATAACACGGTGAAAATCTATGGTCGGAAGATCGATGGATACTGGGGAGAAAAAGCGACCATATCCCACCTTAGGAAAGTTAATTCAGCAACCTTTAGCATCGATGGCCACCATGTGATCACCGCCAGTGCCGATGGAACCGCGAGAATTTATGGTCGGCAGAGTGATGGTTCCTGGGAACAAAAAGCCATCATTTCCCATCATAGTGCGATCGTGTCAGCCAGCTTCAGCACCGGTGGCCATGTGTTGACCATTCATGGCAACAATACTGTGCAAATCACTCAACTAAAGATGAAAGACACAAACCCATTTTCTACTGATTGATCATTTCCCCGGATCAAAGCCCCGTTTTCCTGGTTGGTTACGATTAGATCAATCTTTTGAACTTTCACACTAAAACCGACTCTAAGCTGCACAATCAATTTTGAATATCCTTGCCTGCCGAGGATAAATAATTGCAGCGGAAAAACAAACTATGTATCGCATAAATAGCAATGCCTGTATGGGTGGTTCATCTTTATCAACAACAGATGAATCTCGACCAGGAACGCCAAGTGGTAACTCTGCAAGCAGAGACGTCATTGAATGTGACAAGAATGAGTTTTCATTATTGCTCCATTTGCCCCCGGGAATAGAATCCAGAATTTTTACCTATTTGCGGGCTCATGATATTACCCAGTTAACACGGGTAAATTTACACATTAACAACGGGCTCAAAAATGATGCTGCAATAGCAAGGGCATGGTATCGCCAGTTTGCCTCATCGCACCAGGCTCTGCTAAAGACAATCGTTACTACAAAAGATAAAGATGAACTCCAGAAATGGTTAAAGCGTTTCACAGAGGATGAGGCATTAATCAAGTCAATCATGGATCGCCAGGCAAGTATTCACTTTCCTGCTTTGTTCTTTTCCACTCTCACCAAACTGATGTCTGAATGTAAAACATTTAAATTAGAGACAAAAGCCAGCCTCCCCTGTAATGGTGGGACCGATTCCTCTACCCTCAGTGCCGATGGCTGCTACCTGGTGAACACCATGTATAAAACGGTGGAAATCTATGGCCGGGAGAGCGATGGATCCTGGGAAGCAAAAGGTACTATTAGCCACTGTGGCCAAGTCATGTCAGTCACCTTCAGTACCGATAGTCGTTATGTGCTGACTGCCACCGATGAGGGCGAGGCGAAAATCTATGGCAGGAAGGACGAACGATCATGGGAAGAAAAAGCCACTATTTCCCATGATGATTGGGTCACATCAGCTACCTTCAGTACCGATGGCCGCTGTGTGGTGACCGCCAGCGCAGATGGCAGGGCGAAAATTTATGGTCAGAGGGATGATGAGACATGGGCAGAAAAAGCCATCATTCGCCACGATTATTTAGTCACTACGGCCACCTTCAGCGCTGATGGTCGCTATGTGGTGACCGCCAGCATGGACAACAAAGCGAAAATCTATGGCATCAAGAATGATGGTTCGTGGGAAGAAAAGGCCATTATTACCCACGAAGACTCTGTTGAATCAGCCATCTTCAGTGCCGATGGTCGCTATGTGGTGACGACCAGTGAAGATCACAAGGTAAAAATCTATGGTCTGGAGGCCGATGGATCATGGGAAGAAAAAGCTATCATTACCCACAATGGAGAGGTCAACTCAGCCACATTCAGCTCCGATAGCCGCTATTTGGTGACCGCCGGAGATGATGGCAGGGCAGTAATCTATGGCCTGAATAAAGACGGATCATGGACAGAAAAAACCACCATTTCTCATGATGGTTGGGTCTACTCAGCCCTCTTCAGCCCCGATAGCCGCCAGGTGGTGACCTGCAGTGAAGATTCCACGGCGAAAATCTATGACTTGAAGGACGATGGATCATGGGAAGAAAAAGCCATCCTTCCCCATGAGGATAAGGTCTACTCAGCCACATTCAGCCCCGATAGCCGCTATGTGGTCACCCACGATGAAGATTACACGGCGAAAATCTATGGCCAGAAGCTCAATGGATCCTGGGAAGAAAAAACCACCATTTCCCATGATGGGAGTATTATGTTAACAACTTTTAGCGTCGATGGCCGCCACGTGATCACCGCCAGTGGAGATGGCACGGCGAGAATTTATGGCCAGACAAGCGATGGGGCATGGCAAGAAAAAGCCATCATTTCCCATAATGCCGGGATCCTGTCAGCCACCTTCAGCGCCGATAATCTGGTGTTGACCATCCATCCCGATGGAATGATGAAAATCACTGAACTGCAGATGAATAATCAACAGCTGTCACTCATTATCCCAGATCCACATTATTCTTCTGCAACTCCTGCCCAGCAGGATAGACCCCTGCTTCAAGTTGGATGTTGCCTCTTTTGATTCATGACGCTCAATAACTGAGAGCATTTAGCAAGAGGCTGTTATGGCTCACTATTCCAAAGAAATGAAAGAGCCCGTTATCCAGAAACGGGAAGATCAGCGTCAATAGGCAGACCGGACAATGCCTGCCAGCCAACTAACCGAAATTGAACAAATATCGTGAACTTTCACACTGAAACCCACTCTAAGCTGCAGAATCAATTTTAAATATCCTTGCCAACCAGGGATAAATAACAACCATGGAAAACGAACTATGGATTGCTCAAATAGCAGCTCCTGCAATATTACCCCACGCTCAACACCACCACGTCAGTCACCATCTGATACACCAAGTGGTACCACTATGGGCAAGAACGTCATTGTACGTCACAAGAATGAGTTTTCATTATTGCTCGATTTGCCAGAGAATATACAATCCAAAATTTTCACTTATTTGCAGGTTCGTGATATTGCCCTGTTAACACGGGCAAATTCAAACATTAACAACAGGCTCAAAAATGATGATGCCATGGCAAGGGCATGGTATCGCCAGTTTGCTTCATCACACCAGGCTCTGCTGGAGACAATTGTCGCGACAAAAGATAAACAGGAACTCCAGAAATGGTTGCTGCGTTTTACAAAGGATGGGGCTTTAGTCAAGTCAATCATGGATCGCCAAACGAGTGTTTATTTTCCTGCTCTGTTCTTTTTCACTCTCAACAAACTGATGTCTGAATGTAAAACATTTAAATTAGAGACAAAAGCCAGCCTTCCCTGTCATGGCAGGACAAACTCCGCTACCTTCAGTGCCGATGGCCGTCATCTGCTGAGCGTCAGGAATGATAAAAAAACGGTGGATATTTATGGCCACAAGAACGATGGATCATGGGAAACAAAAGGCACTATCTCCCATTATATGAGTGTCGTATCGATCACCTTCAGTGCCAATAGCCACTATGCAGTCACCACTGGAATGGATGGCAAGGCGAAAATTTATGGCAAGAAGGACGAACGATCATGGGAAGAAAAAGCCACTGTTTCCCATGATCAGTGGGTCATATCAGCCACCTTCAGCACCGATAGCCGCCATGTGGCGACCTGTAGTAATGACGGCAGGGCGAAAATCTACGGCAGAAAGGACGAACGATCTTGGGAAGAGAAGGCCACTATTTGCCATGATAAATTCGTCAACTCAGCCACCTTCAGCGTCGATGGTCGCTATGTAGTGACCACCAGTGGAGATCACAGGGCGAAAATCTATGGCCAGAGGGACGATGGGTCATGGGTAGAAAAAGCCACTATTTTCCATGACAACCGAGTCTGCTCAGCCACCTTCAGCCCCGATGGTCGTTATCTGGTGACCACCAGTTTTGATGGCAAAGTGAAAATTTGCGATCAGGAGGACGATGGGTCATGGCTGGAAAAAACCATTATTTCCTATGACGACTTTGTTGACTCAGCCCCCTTCAGCTCCACCTTCAGCTCCGATAGTCGCCATCTGGTGACCATCGCAGGTAGCAAGGCAAGTATTTATAGCCTGGAGGCCGATGGATCATGGGAAGAAAAAGTCACTATTTCCCATGATAAGTGGATCAACTCAGCCACCTTCAGCTCCGATAGCCGCCATATGGTAATCGCCAGTGATGATGGCAGAGCGATAATCTATGGCCAGAACCAAGAAGGATCATGGGAAGAAAAAGTCACCATTTCCCATAACCTGAGTGTCTGCTCAGCGACATTCAGCGCCGATGGCCGCCATGTGGTGACCGCCAGTTTAGATCGCAAAGCGAAAATCTATGGCCAGAAGGACGATGGATCATGGGAAGAAAAAGCCATCATTTCCCATGACGGTTTTGTCGACTCAGCCATATTCAGCCCCGATAGCCGCCATGTGATCACCCTCGGTCAGGATAACACGGTGAAAATCTATGGTCGGAAGATCGATGGATGCTGGGGAGAAAAAGCGACCATATCCCACCTTAGGAAAGTTAATTCAGCAACCTTTAGCATCGATGGCCACCATGTGATCACCGCCAGTGCCGATGGAACCGCGAGAATTTATGGTCGGCAGAGTGATGGTTCCTGGGAACAAAAAGCCATCATTTCCCATCATAGTGCGATCGTGTCAGCCAGCTTCAGCACCGGTGGCCATGTGTTGACCATTCATGGCGATAACACGCTGAAAATCACTGAACTGCAGATGAATAAATGACTGATTGCTGTCAACCCTGTGGTGAGAAGTTGTCGTATAATGCCAACAACTCGTTCCCACGCGAAGCGAGGCTGCCGCAAAACTCTGGTTCCTATGCTTTCAGGCCCTGTGGGTCCCTGCGTGGGAACTGAAGTCGTCATTCCCGCGAAGGCGGGAATCCAGCGCCAACGGTGGATCTCTGCCTTCTCGGGGATGACAAGGCCAGGGGGACACCGGGCAGTATGGTTCTGGTGGAGAGTCAGTGTGGATTCCCGCCTTCGCGGGAATGACGAGAATGAAGCCGGGAATGGCGAGAATGAAGCCGGCAATGACGGGAGTCAACGCGTTCCCACGCCGGAGAGAGTTTTGCGACACCCTCAGAGCGTGGGAACGAGTTGTTAAAGGCAGACCCCCCCTTTCTAATTGTTGATCATTTTCCCGAATCGAAGTCTTGTTTTCTTGTTAGTCAGGCTTACATCAATGCCTTGAACTTTCATACTAAATCCGACTCTAAGTAGCACAATCGATTTTAAATACCCCCACAAACCAAATTTAAATAATAACCATGGAGAAACGAGCCATGAATTTCATAAAAAGCCTTTCCTGTTTTTGTGGTTCACTTTCATCAACAGCGAACCCATCCCGATCAGAAAGAGCAAGTGGTACCGCTAAGGGTAGGAAGATCATCGTACGTAACAAGAAAAAGCCTTCACCATTGCTCAGTTTGCCCGAGGAAATGCAATCCGAAATTTTTACTTATTTGAAGGCCCACGATATTGCCAAATTGGCACAGGTAAATTCATACATTAACGACACTCTCAAAAATGATACTGCAATAGCAAGGGCGTGGTTTCGCCGGTTTCCTTCATCACACCAGACGCTATTAAAGACAATCGTCACTGAAAAAAATAAAAATCAACTCGAGGGTTGGTTGACGTGCTTTACCAAGGATAAGGCATTAATCAAGTCAGTCATGGATCGCCAACCGAGTATTTATTTTCCTGCTCTGTTCTTGTGCACTCTCACTAAACTGATGTCTCAATGTAAAAAATTTAACCTGGAAACCAAAGCCACCTTCTCTGGTAGCGATGCCGCCTTCAGCCCCGATGACCACCATATGATGATCGCCATTGACAATGAAACGTTGAAAATCTATCGCCAGGAGGACAATGGATCATGGACAGAAAAAGCCACTGTTTCCCATGATGACGGGGTCAAATCCGCCACCTTCAGCCCCGATGGTCGCTATGCAATAACCGCCAGTAAAGATGGCGCGGCGAAAATTTATGGCCAGCAGGCCGATGGATCATGGGTAGAAAAAGCCACTATTTCCCATGACGACTGTGTCAACTCAGCCACCTTCAGCGCCGATGGCCGCTGTGTCGTGACTGCCAGTAAAGATGGCAAGGCGAAAATTTACAGCAAACAGGACGATGGTTCATGGGTAGAAAAAGCCACTATTTCCCATGACGGCTGTGTCGACTCAGCCACCTTCAGCGCCGATAACCGCCATGTGGTGACCGCCAGCGTAGATGGCAAGGCAAAAATCTATGGCAAGCAGGACGATGGGTCATGGGTAGAAAAAGCCATCATTTCCCATGATAATCGTGTCAAGTCAGCCGACTTCAGCACCGATGGCCACTATGTGCTGACAGTCAGCACTGATCAGGAGCTGAAAATCCATCGCCTGAAGGCCGATGGATCATGGGAACAAATAACGATTATTCATATGAATAATGTCAATTCAGCCCTATTCAGCGACGATAACCGCCACTTGGTGATCTCCAGTGACGATGGTACGGCGACAATCTACGGCAAGAAGGACAATGGATCATGGAGAGTAAGAACCATCATTTCCCATGGTGATAGTGTCAGCTCAGCCACTTTCAGCCCCGATAGCCGCCATCTTGTAACCTGCAGTCGCGATGGCGAAGCGAAAATCTATAGCCAGAAGGCCATCAATGGATCATGGAAAAGAGAAGCCATCATTGCCAATATCGATAAGGCCTTCCCAGTTATATTCAGCCCCGATAGCCGCCATCTAATCATCTGCAGTAGAAATAATGACAGGATGAGAATCTATGGCCAGAAGGTCAATGGATCCTGGGAAGAAAAAGCCATCATTTCCCATAATCAGTATGTTAATTCATTCGGCTTTAGTGACGATGGCCGCCATGTGCTTACCTCCGGTTCTTATGGCAAGGCGAAAATTTATGGCCAGTTAAGCGACGGATCATGGAAAGAAAAAGCCACCATTTCTGATCAAAGTGGGATCGTATCAGCCACCATCAACGCCGATGGCCATGTGCTGACCATCCATGGCAACAATACTGTGCAAATCACTCAACTAAAGATGAAAGACAAAAACCCATTTTCTACTGATTGATCATTTCCCCGGATCAAAGCCCCGTTTTCCTGGTTGGTTACGATTAGATCAATCTTTTGAACTTTCACACTAAAACCGACTCTAAGCTGCACAATCAATTTTGAATATCCTTGCCTGCCGGGGATAAATAATAGCAGCGGAAAAACAAACTATGGATTGCATAAATAGCGATGCCCTTACTGGTGGTCCACTTTCATCAACAACAGATGAATCTCGACCAGGAACGCCAAGTGGTATCTCTGCGGGCAGAGACGTCATTGAATGTGACAAGAATGAGTTTTCATTATTGCTCCATTTGCCCCCGGGAATAGAATCCAGAATTTTTACCTATTTGCGGGCTCATGATATTACCCAGTTAACACGGGTAAATTTACACATTAACAACAGGCTCAAAAATGATGCTGCAATGGCAAGGGCGTGGTATCGCCAGTTTGCTTCATCGCACCAGGCTCTGCTAAAGACAATCGTTACTACAAAAGATAAAGATGAACTCCAGAAATGGTTAAAGCGTTTCACAGAAGATGAGGCATTAATCAAGTCAATCATGGATCGCCAGGCAAGTATTCACTTTCCTGCTTTGTTCTTTTCCACGCTCACCAAACTGATGTCTGAATGTAAAACATTTAAATTAGAGACAAAAGCCAGCCTCCCCTGTAATGGTGGGATCGATTCCTCTACCTTCAGTGCCGATGGCTGCTACCTGGCGAACAACAGGAATTATAAAACGGTGGAAATCTATGGCCGGGAGAGCAATGGATCCTGGGAGGCAAAAGGCACCATCTGCCACTATGATCGTGTCACATCGGTCACCTTCAGTGTTGACGACCGCTTTGTGGTGACCGCCAGCTTCGATGGCAAGGCGAAAATCTACGGCAGGAAGGATGAACAATCATGGGAAGAAAAAGCCACTATTTCCCATGATGAGTGCGTCACATCAGCCACCTTCAGCGCTGATAGTCGCAATGTAGTGACCGCCGGCGTGGACAACAAAGTGAAAATCTATGGCATCAAGAATGATGGTTCGTGGGAAGAAAAGGCCATTATTACCCACGAAGACTCTGTTGAATCAGCCAGCTTCAGTGCCGATGGTCTCTATGTGGTGACGACCAGTGACGATCGCAAGGTAAAAATCTACGGCCTGGAGGCCGATGGATCGTGGGAAGAAAAAGCTGTCATTACCCACAACAAAGAAGTCAACTCAGCCACATTCAGCTCCGATAGCCGCTATTTGGTGACCGCTGGTGATGATGGCAGGGCAGTAATCTATGGCCTGAATAAAGACGGATCATGGACAGAAAAAACCACCATTTCTCATGATGGTTGGGTCTACTCAGCCCTGTTCAGCCCCGATAACCGCCAGGTGGTGACCTGCAGTGAAGATTTCACGGCGAAAATCTATGACTTGAAGGACGATGGATCATGGGAAGAAAAAGCCATCCTTCCCCATGAGAATACAGTCTACTCAGCCACATTCAGCCCCGATAGCCGCTATGTGGTCGCCCACGATGAAGATTACACGGTGAAAATCTATGGCCAGAAGCTCAATGGATCCTGGGAAGAAAAAACCACCATTTCCCATGATGGGAATATTATGTCAACAACTTTTAGCGTCGATGGCCGCCACTTGATCACCGCCAGTGCAGATGGCACGGCGAAGATTTATGGCCAGACAAGCGATGGGTCATGGCAAGAAAAAGCCATCATTTCCCATAATGCCGGGATCCTGTCAGCCGCCTTCAGCGCCGATAATCTGGTGTTGACCATCCATCCCGATGGAATGATGAAAATCACTGAACTAAAGATGAATGAATGAGTCTTTGCTGTCACTCATTAACCGAGATCTGCATTATTCTTCTGCAACACCTGCCCGACAGGATAGCCCCCTGCTTCAAGATAGATGTTGCCTCCTTTGATTCATGACTCTCAATAACTGAGAGCATTTAGCAAGAGGCTGTTATGGCTCACTATTCCAAAGAAATGAAAGAGCCCGTTATCCAGAAACGGGAAGATCAGCGTCAATAGGCAGACCGGACAATGCCTGCCAGCCAACTAACCGAAATTGAACAAATATCGTGAACTTTCACACTGAAACCCACTCTAAGCTGCAGAATCAATTTTAAATATCCTTGCCAACCAGGGATAAATAACAACCATGGAAAACGAACTATGGATTGCTCAAATAGCAGCTCCTGCAATATTACCCCACGCTCAACAACACCACGTCAGTCACCATCTGATACACCAAGTGGTACCACTATGGGCAAGAACGTCATTGTACGTCACAAGAATGAGTTTTCATTATTGCTCGATTTACCCGAGAATCTACAATCCAAAATTTTCACTTATTTGCAGGTTCGTGATATTGCCCTGTTAACACGGGCAAATTCAAACATTAACAACAGGCTCAAAAATGATGATGCCATGGCAAGGGCATGGTATCGCCAGTTTGCTTCATCACACCAAACTCTGCTGGAGACAATTGTCGCAACAAAAGATAAAGAGGAACTCCAGAAATGGTTGCTGCGTTTTACAAAGGATGAGGCATTAGTCAAGTCAATCACGGATCGCCAACCAAGTGTTTATTTTCCTGCTCTGTTCTTTTTCACTCTCAACAAACTGATGTCTCAATGTAAAACATTTAAATTAGAGACAAAAGCCAGCCTCCCCTGTGATGGTAGGTCCAACTCCGCTGCCTTCAGTGCCGATGGCCGCCACCTGCTGAGCTTCAGGAATGATAAAACGATGGATATATATGGCCACAACAGCGATGGATCATGGGAAGCAAAAGGCTCTATCTCCCATTATGACCGTATCAGATTGGTCACCTTCAGTGACGATAGCTGCTATGTAGTTACCGCTGGAGTGGATGGCAAGGCGAAAATTTATGGCATTAAGGACGAACAATCATGGGAAGAAAAAGCCACTGTTTCCCATGATCAGTGGGTCATATCAGCTACCTTCAGCACCGATAGCCTCCATGTGGCGACCTGTAGTAAAGACGGCAAGGCGAAAATCTATGGCAAGAAAGACGATGGATCATGGGAAGAAAAAGCCATTATTTCCCATGATAAATGGGTCAGCTCAGTCACCTTCAGCGTCGATGGTCGCTATCTGGCGACCACCAGTGGAGATTACAGGGCGAAAATCTATGGCCAGAGGGACGATGGGTCATGGGCAGAAAAAGCCATCATTCCCCACGATTTTATAGTCCATTCGGCCACCTTCAGCGCCGATGGTTACTCTCTGGTGACCACCACCCTGAAAGGCAAAGCGATAATTTGCGGCAAGAATAACGATGGATCGTGGGTAGAAAAAGCCATTATTTCCCACGACAAGTTTGTGCACTCAGTCACCTTCAGCATCGATAGCCGCTGTCTGGTGACGACCGGTTACGATAGCAAGGTGAAAATCCATGGTCTGGAGGACGATGGATCATGGGAAGAAAAAGCCATCATTTCCCATGATAAAGAGGTCAAATCAGTTACCTTCAGCTCCGATAGCCGCAATTTGGTGACCGCCAGTGATGATGGCAGAGCGATAATCTATGGCCAGAACGAAGAAAGATCATGGGAAGAAAAAGTCACCATTTTCCATCACCTGGGTGTATGCTCAGCCACATTCAGCGCCGATAACCGCTATGTGGTGACCGCCAGTTTAGATGGCAAAGCGAAAATCTATGGCAAGAAAGACGATGGATCATGGGAAGAAAAAGCCATCATTTCCCATAACGAAAGTGTCGACTCAGCCACATTCAGCCCCGATAGCCGCCATGTGATCACCCTCAGTAATGATAACACCGTGAAAATCTATGGCAGGAAGATCGATGGGTGCTGGGGAGAAAAAGCTATCATATCCCACCTTATGAAAATTAAATCAGCAACCTTTAGCATCGATGGCCACCATGTGATCACCGCCAGTACCGATGGAACGGCGAAAATTTATGGTCGGCAGAGTGATGGATCCTGGGAAGAAAAAGCCATCATTTCCCATCATAGTGCGATCGTGTCAGCCAGATTTAGCACTGATGGCTACCTATTGACCACTCATGGCGATAAAACAGTGAAAATCACTGAACTGCAGATGAATGACTGATTGTTTGCTGTCAACCCTGTGGTGAGAAGTTGTCGCATAATGCCAACAACTCGTTCCTACGCGAAGCGTGGGTGTCGCAAAACTCTGGCATGAAAGTTCATAACATTGATGTCAGTGAAACTAACAGTTCAACAGGACTTTGATTCGGGACAATGTTTCGTCCCCTTGCTTCCACCAAAACCATTTGCCGATTAAGCGTTAATTGAAGCCGGAAGAGTTTGAGAAGTATCAGTCATTCATCCATCCTTAGTTCAGTGATTTTCGCCGACTGATCTTCATGGATGGTTAACACATAGCCATCGACGCTGAAGGTGGCTGACACGATCCCTCTAGGATAGGAAATGGTGGCTTTTTTTTTCCATGACCCATCGCTTACCTGACCGTAAACAATAGCAAGATGAAAATCTAACGGCGCCAATAAACTAAAAAATGTATTTCTAAACTGGTGATAAATAGATTCCGACGCATTATCGTTATTGGCAGTGACCAAATGGCTGCCATCGACGCTGAAGGATGCTGATCTAATATAATAACCACTGGAAATGGTGGTTTTTTCTTCCCAGGATCCATTACCCTTGCGGCCATAGATTTTTACCTTCCTGTCTTCACCGTGGGTCATCACATGACGGCTGTCGGCGCTAAAGGTTGCTGATATGATTGGCATACGATGGGAAATGGTAGCTCTCTCTTCCCATGATCCATTATCGTTCAGGCCGTAGATTTTCGCCTTATTATCTGCACTGCGGGTGATCACACAGCGGTTATCGGGGCTGAAGGTGGTTGAGTAGATCCGATCATCATGAGAAATGGTGGCTTTTTCGTTCCATGATCCGTCTTCCTGACCATAGATTATCGCCCTGCCATCTTGACCGGAGGTTACCATATGACGGCTATCGGCGCTGAATGTGGCAGAGTAGAAACGATCCTCATTGGAAAAGATGGTTTTTTCTTCCCATGTCCCATCGTCCTCCAGGCCACAGATTTTCATCCTGTTACCTTCACAGCAGGTGATTATATGTCGGCTATCGGCGCTGAATTTGGCTGACCAGACTGAATTGTCATGGGAAATGATGGCTTTTACTATCCATGACCCATCGTTCATTTTGCCATAGATTTTCGCTGTGTGATCCAGACTGGTGGTCACCACATAGCGACTATCGTCGCTGAAGGTGGCTGATGTTAAAAAATCGTGGCTAATGATGGCTTTTTCTGCCCATGACTCATCGTCTTCCAGGCCATAGACTTTCGCCTTGCCATCGTGACTGGCGGTCACTAAATAGCGATCGTTGGCGCTGAAGGTGGCTGACATGACAGGTTTATCATGAGAAATGATGGCTTTTTCTTCCCATGATCGTTCGTCCTTCTTGCCATAGATTCTCGCCTTGCAATCTTCACTGGTGGTCACTACATAGTGGCCATCGTTACTGAGCATGAATGATGTGACACGACCATCATGGGTGATAGTACCTTTCGCTTGCCATGAACCATCGGTCTCCCGACCAAAGATTATCACCGTTTTACTATCACTGACGCTCACCAGATAGTGGCCATCGGCACTTAATGTAGCAGAGTTCATCCTGCCGTTATTGAGGAGGGAGGCTTTTGTCTCAAATATAAATGTTTTGCATTCAATCATCAGTTTAGTGAGAGTGAAAGAGAACAGAGCAGGAAAGTCAATACTCCCGTGACGATCCATGACTGACTTGACTAATGCCTTATCCATTGTAAACCGGCTCAACCAATTCCCGAATTGATCCTTATCTTTTTCAGTGACGATTGTTTTTATCAGAGCCTGGCGTGATGAAGCAAACCGGCGATACCATGCCCTTGCCATTGAATTATCATTTTTGAGCGTCTTGTTCATGTATGAATTTGCCCGTATTAAATTGGCAATATCACGGGTCTGCAAATGACTATAAATTTTGGATTGTATTTCAAAGGGCAAATTGAGCAATAATGAAAGCTTATTCTTGTCACGTACAATGACGTCCCTACCCATAGTGGTAGCAATGGGTGTCTCTGATTGAATCTCTGATTGAGAGTGATCGGGGGTTGGTGAGAGTGGCCCACCAAGGCAAGAATGGTTACTTATGCGGTCCATAGTTCGTTTCTTAAAAGTTGTTATTTCCGCTGGTTGCAGTGATATCCAAAATTGATTCTGCAGATTAGAGTCGTTTGTAACATGAAAGTTCATAACATTGATGTCAGTGAAACTAACAGGAAAACAGGACTTTGATTCGGGAAAATGATCAATAAGTAGAAGTCAGTTTTCTGATAAGTACCGCTCAGAGAACTTACCATCATTGCAGATTGCTTAACTCAACTTAAGTTATGCGCCTTGCCAACTGGCCGTGATTACAGGATCGATTTGATTTCGAGTATCCTGTGACAGCTGAGCGTTACCCGCAGGTGGGGCACTGAAACCAGCCATTGCAGTTACAAGGCTGTCAACCTTGTTTGCAAGAAGCACTGCATCATTGGTACGAATCTCATCCTACGCAAAGCGTGGGTGTCGCAAAACTCTGGTTCCCATACTTTTAGCCCCTCTGGGTCACAACGTAGGAACCCATACCCATCTCGCGCTGCAGAGTCTGCTTTTCAGAGGAGGTATGCATTCCCACGCAGAGCGAGGCTGTCGCAAAAGTGCTGTTGGCATCAATGGCCGAATTAACCAGCCCAAAACCACGGCCCCCCCGGCAAAGGCATCTGTGCTCTGGTAATTCATTTTGCTTCCCTTCTGTTATTTGCCTACAGTGGTAGGTCAATGGAGGTATTTTTATGAATAGCTTATATAACACTGATTATCATCAATGGCTGAGTCAGCAAGTAACCCTGTTGAAAACTCAAAACTTTAATCAGTTGGATTTAGAAAACCTGATTGAGGATTTAGAGTTGAGCCTTAAGCAAGACCTTCGCGAGTTGGAGAACCGCCTGTCAACTTTGATAACTCATCTTCTTAAATGTAATTACCAGACCAGTGCACTAAGGGAGTCTACAGCGACAGATAGAGTCCTTAAAGGTTGGATGGAAACCATAGTTAGATCAAGAATTAAGATTAATAAACTGGTGAAAGAGAATCCTAGTTTAACGTCAAGGATCAAAGACTCCCTTAAACAAGCGTATGTTGATGGTAAAAAAGGAGCCATCAAAGAAATGAATATTTATGTCCATAAAAAACTCGACAACAATAGCTTTCCTGACGAATGCCCCTGGAGCTATGAGCAAATAATGACTGAAGACTGGTATCCACTCAACGGTGTCTGAGTGGTAGGGCAATGGAGGTGATTTATGGAAAACTTGTACGACACTGATTACCACCAATGGCTGAGCCAACAGCAGGATCTGCTTGCCAAATGACATTTTGACGGGCTTGACACAGAGAAATTGTTGGGGGAGCTAGAGCTGGGCAATGAACAACCCCGCCAGGGGGCGGGGTATTCTTGGTGCAAACTCAAAACATTGCAAGCTGATGATCTGAGTGAAGTTTGTCGTACTCATTTCCCTGATTCTTCACATAATTCGCTATCATCTGCTCATCACCATGCTTTCCGACAGTGCTTGCAAAGTACCCATCAGTCCAAAATTCGCCGCCCATAATGGTTTTGCAACACCCTCAAAGCGTAGGAACGAGTTGTTAGAGTTTTGCGACACCCTCGAAGCGAGTTGTTATTGTGAACTTTCTCAAGAAATCCGACTCAAAGCTACAGAATCAATTTTGAATATCCCTGCCAGTGAGGGATAAATAATAACTATGGAAAACGAGTTATGGATTGCCTAAAGAGTCATTCCAGTATTGGTGACGCACTTTCATCAACACCCGTTCAATCTCAATCAGGGACACCAAGTGGAATCAGCACGCGCAGGGACGTATTTGTTCGTGACAAGAATGAGCTTTCTTTATTGCTCGATTTACCCTTTGAAATACAATCCAAAATTTATACTTATTTGCAGACTCGTGATATTGCCCGTTTAACACAGGTGAATTCATGCATTTACAACACGCTCAAAAAAGATGCATCAATGATAAAGGCGTGGTATCGCCAGATTGCTCCATCACACCAGGCTCTGATAAAGACAATCGTTATGGCAAAAGATAAAAATCAACTCGAAGGTTGGTTAAGCCGTTTCACAGAGGATAAGGCATTAGTCAAGTCGATCATGGATCGCCAAACGAGTATTTATTTTCCTGCTCTGTTCTATTCCACTCTCACTAAACTGATGTCTCAATGTAAAACATTCGAATTAGAGACAAAAGCCAACCTCCCAGGTAATGGTAAGCTGAACTCAGCCAGCTTCAGCGCCGATGGCCGCTGTATGGCGATCGCCAGTGATAATGATACGCTGGAAATCTATGGCCGGGAGAGCGATGGATCCTGGACAGAAAAAGGCACTGTCCTCCATTATGGCAGTATCATTTCGTCCACCTTCAGCGCCAATGGCCGCTATGTAGTGACCGCCAGTAAGGATGGCGAGGCGAAAATCTATGGCAAGAAGGACGATGGATCATGGGAAGAAAAAGCCACTATTTCCCATAATAACTGGGTCAACTCAGCAACCTTCAGCAACGATAGTCGCTATGTAGTAACCGCCAGTGGCGATGGCAAGGCGAAAATTTACGGCCAGAGGGACGATGGGTCATGGGTAGAAAAAGCCATTATTTTCCATGATCAAGATGTCAAATCAGCCACCTTCAGCCCCGATAGCCGCCATGTGTTGACCCGCAGCAGTGATGGCGAAGCGAAAATCTATAGCCAGAGGGTCGATGGATCATGGGAAGAAAAAGCCATTATTTCCCACGACGACTGGGCCTTCTCAGCTGGCTTCTGCGCTGATAGTCGCCATGTGATCACCCGCGGCGAAAATAACAAGGTAAAAATCTTTAGCATCGAGGCCGACGGGTCATGGCAAGAAAAAGCCACTATTTCCCATGATTGCTGGGTCCTCTCAGCCGCTATCAGCGCCAATGGCCGCTATGTGGTGACCACCCGTCGCGATCACTCTGTGAAAATCCATAGCCTGGAGGACGATGGATCATCGGAAGAAAAAGCCATCTTTTCCCATGAGAATCGTGTCAATTCAGCCTGCTTCAGCCCCGATAGCCGCCATGTGGTGAGCCACAGTTACGATGGCAAGGCGAAAATCTATGGCCAGAAAGACAATGGATCATGGGAAGTAAAAGCCATCATTTCCCATGATGACAGAGTCTGGTTAGCCACATTCAGCGCCGATAGTTGCTATCTAATCACCTGCGGTGAAGATAACAAGGCGAAAATCTATGGCCGGAAGGGCGATGGATCATGGCAAGAAAAAGCCATCATCTCTCATGACAAGGATATAAGATCAGCAACCTTTAGCGTCGATAGCCACCATGTGGTCACCGCCAGTATTGATAAAACGGCGAAAATTTATGGCCAGGTAAGCGATGGATCCTGGCAAGAAAAAGCCACCATTTCCCATCCTAGTAGTATCAGATCAGCTATCTTCAGCGCCGATGGCCTTGTGTTGACCATCCATGGCATTAACACAGCAAAAATCACTGAACTACGGATGGATGTATGACTGATTATTTGCTGTCAATCTTGTGGTTAGAAGTTGTCACATAATTACAACTCGTTCCTACACGAAGCGAGTTGTTATTGTGAACTTTCATACTAAAACCGACTCTAGGAGCCTGACCGAGAATAGCGCAACCAGACCAACAGAAGTTTTCCCAAATCTTAAAATGAGCAAAAAATATCCAATTATTAGTGGGATTTTGCTCATTTTTGCATATTTATGCCTTCTCACAGCCTCTATGCTGCCTTTTTAGCCTCTTTCAAATCTTCAAGACGGATTGACCTCGTGGAAGCCGCTTTTACAAATTTTTTGATATTATGCGCAGTGCATACCAGTGAAAATTCCGCTGAAACTTTTTCTTTGCCGCGGAGACTGAACCCTCGGAAACCAGATTCTTTTATCTGTCCAAATGGTGGCTCCGCAATAACTTTACGACGCTCATATATGGCTTTCGCACCGGCTGTCTCCATTTTCTTATTCATAGCCTGACGTGCTTTTTCAAACTTATCGGTACGGATAACCCTGCCAGCCTCTTTCTTTGAATCACTGCAATTCCGACGATAAGGGCATTCCCTGCATACCGTCTTGTTTGCCCGGTAGCTTTTTCTTTTGCTTTTGCTGGCCGGGTTCGTTACCAGCTTTTCCCCTGCCGGACAGATAAATACATCAGCTTCGGAATCATACGCAAAATCCGCTTTGACAAACTTCCTGTCAGAGCTTTCAAGGTCGTCAGCGGCAGGCTTCTCCGCCTTGTCGGTTGCGATATAGGCATCAATCTCATGTCGCTCGACTGTATGTAAGTTTGACCCTGAAAAGTAACCATTATCCATACTCCACTTATCTACAGCCGCGCCATCAGTGGCTCCTGATAATGCCCTCAGCGCCGGCTCCACTTCCTGTACATCGTTGGCGTGTTGGCTGACATGCTGGCCAACAATGATCTGGTTATCGGAATCAACTGTAATTTGAGCATTGTAGCTGTACTCACAATACCCCTTCTTGCTCATCATGCGGGCATCGTGATCTGCAAAACTGATCTGCTTTTTGTCGTCTATTGGTTTGTCTGGATTTAAAGCTTTTTCACGTTCTTCAAGTGCTTTCTTGGCCTCTTTGATTTTTTTCAGGC
The DNA here is from genome assembly GCF_049275935.1 of Endozoicomonas sp. ALC020. Classification (NCBI taxonomy): domain Bacteria; kingdom Pseudomonadati; phylum Pseudomonadota; class Gammaproteobacteria; order Oceanospirillales; family Endozoicomonadaceae; genus Endozoicomonas; species Endozoicomonas sp. ALC020. The sequence continues at coordinate 3,638,604 of NZ_CP184830.1, read as the reverse complement.
GCTCTTCTTTAAACTGGAGGTCTTCAGGAATGCTGTAACCATTGGTTGCTTTGTAGGCGTCATCTTCTTCCTGATCACACTGACTGGCTTTTTTGATCAGCTCATCCACTTCGGTACTGAGTTCTGCCTCTTTCGCTTTGAGCCTCCCGTAGCTCATGGCCTTGTGTTTTGAGCTGTTGGCTTTGAACTTGGAGCCGTCCAGGCTGATATGACCCAGTGATGCCATTTTGAGTTCAATGGCCAGTTTGACTGACTGTTTGAAGCAGTCATGGAAAAACGACAGATTATCCTTACGAAAGTCACCAAGAACCCTGAAATTCGGGCAGTTCATTTGTGAGATATACATGAACGCCAAGTCTTGTCGACACCGTCGCTCAATCTCACGGGAACTGAAAACACCATGGCTGTATGCGTAGATCAGAATAGCGACAATGAGCTTTGGAGGGTATGCGTGCTGACCAAGGTGGTGATATTTTTTTTCGACTTCAGACGTATTAATGTTCTGAAAAATGCTTTCATAAATAAAACAATCATGATCTTTGGGAAGCAAATCGAAAACGTTGGTTGGGAACAGCAGATGCTGATCAAACTCAACAGGACTGTCCTTAAACTTTGGTGGTGGTGACATTTGGCATAATCAGAGTTGGTTTAAGGCTTATCATAACAGATAAGCCTATTCTCGGTCAGGCTCCTAGCAGCCTGTCGGACTTAAGACTGTCCTACACGGCAACTGCTCCTGCGTTGCTCTAGCTCCTGCATCCATGCAGTCGTGCGGTTGCAATAAATTGGTCTAAAAATCTCTGTTTCTTCGTCAAATAGCTCGCTATTCTCCTCAGAAACAGAGATTTTTATCCTCAATTTCTTGCAATCCTCGCTACGGACGCTTAAGTCCGACAGGCTGCTAGGAGCCTGACCGAGAATAGCGCCCGTAGCGAGGACGGCAGAAAATTGAGGATGAAAATTCGGTTTTGTAAGGAGAATAGCGAGCTATTTGACGAACAAAAGCGGATTTTCAGACCAATTTGCTGCCGCCGCAGTAGGGCAGTCTATTCTCGGTCAGGCTCCTAGCAGCCTGTCGGACTTAAGCGTCCGTAGCGAGGATTGCAAGAAATTGAGGATAAAAATCTCTGTTTCTGAGGAGAATAGCGAGCTATTTGACGAAGAAACAGAGATTTTTAGACCAATTTATTGCAACCGCACGACTGCATGGATGCAGGAGCTAGAGCAACGCAGGAGCAGTTGCCGTGTAGGACAGTCTTAAGTCCGACAGGCTGCTAGGAGCCTGACCGAGAATAGCGCAACCAGACCAACAGAAGTTTTCCCAAATCTTAAAATGAGCAAAAAATATCCAATTATTAGTGGGATTTTGCTCATTTTTGCATATTTATGCCTTCTCACAGCCTCTATGCTGCCTTTTTAGCCTCTTTCAAATCTTCAAGACGGATTGACCTCGTGGAAGCCGCTTTTACAAATTTTTTGATATTATGCGCAGTGCATACCAGTGAAAATTCCGCTGAAACTTTTTCTTTGCCGCGGAGACTGAACCCTCGGAAACCAGATTCTTTTATCTGTCCAAATGGTGGCTCCGCAATAACTTTACGACGCTCATATATGGCTTTCGCACCGGCTGTCTCCATTTTCTTATTCATAGCCTGACGTGCTTTTTCAAACTTATCGGTACGGATAACCCTGCCAGCCTCTTTCTTTGAATCACTGCAATTCCGACGATAAGGGCATTCCCTGCATACCGTCTTGTTTGCCCGGTAGCTTTTTCTTTTGCTTTTGCTGGCCGGGTTCGTTACCAGCTTTTCCCCTGCCGGACAGATAAATACATCAGCTTCGGAATCATACGCAAAATCCGCTTTGACAAACTTCCTGTCAGAGCTTTCAAGGTCGTCAGCGGCAGGCTTCTCCGCCTTGTCGGTTGCGATATAGGCATCAATCTCATGTCGCTCGACTGTATGTAAGTTTGACCCTGAAAAGTAACCATTATCCATACTCCACTTATCTACAGCCGCGCCATCAGTGGCTCCTGATAATGCCCTCAGCGCCGGCTCCACTTCCTGTACATCGTTGGCGTGTTGGCTGACATGCTGGCCAACAATGATCTGGTTATCGGAATCAACTGTAATTTGAGCATTGTAGCTGTACTCACAATACCCCTTCTTGCTCATCATGCGGGCATCGTGATCTGCAAAACTGATCTGCTTTTTGTCGTCTATTGGTTTGTCTGGATTTAAAGCTTTTTCACGTTCTTCAAGTGCTTTCTTGGCCTCTTTGATTTTTTTCAGGCGCTCTTCTTTAAACTGGAGGTCTTCAGGAATGCTGTAACCATTGGTTGCTTTGTAGGCGTCATCTTCTTCCTGATCACACTGACTGGCTTTTTTGATCAGCTCATCCACTTCGGTACTGAGTTCTGCCTCTTTCGCTTTGAGCCTCCCGTAGCTCATGGCCTTGTGTTTTGAGCTGTTGGCTTTGAACTTGGAGCCGTCCAGGCTGATATGACCCAGTGATGCCATTTTGAGTTCAATGGCCAGTTTGACTGACTGTTTGAAGCAGTCATGGAAAAACGACAGATTATCCTTACGAAAGTCACCAAGAACCCTGAAATTCGGGCAGTTCATTTGTGAGATATACATGAACGCCAAGTCTTGTCGACACCGTCGCTCAATCTCACGGGAACTGAAAACACCATGGCTGTATGCGTAGATCAGAATAGCGACAATGAGCTTTGGAGGGTATGCGTGCTGACCAAGGTGGTGATATTTTTTTTCGACTTCAGACGTATTAATGTTCTGAAAAATGCTTTCATAAATAAAACAATCATGATCTTTGGGAAGCAAATCGAAAACGTTGGTTGGGAACAGCAGATGCTGATCAAACTCAACAGGACTGTCCTTAAACTTTGGTGGTGGTGACATTTGGCATAATCAGAGTTGGTTTAAGGCTTATCATAACAGATAAGCCTATTCTCGGTCAGGCTCCTAGGAGCCTGACCGAGAATAGCGCAACCAGACCAACAGAAGTTTTCCCAAATCTTAAAATGAGCAAAAAATATCCAATTATTAGTGGGATTTTGCTCATTTTTGCATATTTATGCCTTCTCACAGCCTCTATGCTGCCTTTTTAGCCTCTTTCAAATCTTCAAGACGGATTGACCTCGTGGAAGCCGCTTTTACAAATTTTTTGATATTATGCGCAGTGCATACCAGTGAAAATTCCGCTGAAACTTTTTCTTTGCCGCGGAGACTGAACCCTCGGAAACCAGATTCTTTTATCTGTCCAAATGGTGGCTCCGCAATAACTTTACGACGCTCATATATGGCTTTCGCACCGGCTGTCTCCATTTTCTTATTCATAGCCTGACGTGCTTTTTCAAACTTATCGGTACGGATAACCCTGCCAGCCTCTTTCTTTGAATCACTGCAATTCCGACGATAAGGGCATTCCCTGCATACCGTCTTGTTTGCCCGGTAGCTTTTTCTTTTGCTTTTGCTGGCCGGGTTCGTTACCAGCTTTTCCCCTGCCGGACAGATAAATACATCAGCTTCGGAATCATACGCAAAATCCGCTTTGACAAACTTCCTGTCAGAGCTTTCAAGGTCGTCAGCGGCAGGCTTCTCCGCCTTGTCGGTTGCGATATAGGCATCAATCTCATGTCGCTCGACTGTATGTAAGTTTGACCCTGAAAAGTAACCATTATCCATACTCCACTTATCTACAGCCGCGCCATCAGTGGCTCCTGATAATGCCCTCAGCGCCGGCTCCACTTCCTGTACATCGTTGGCGTGTTGGCTGACATGCTGGCCAACAATGATCTGGTTATCGGAATCAACTGTAATTTGAGCATTGTAGCTGTACTCACAATACCCCTTCTTGCTCATCATGCGGGCATCGTGATCTGCAAAACTGATCTGCTTTTTGTCGTCTATTGGTTTGTCTGGATTTAAAGCTTTTTCACGTTCTTCAAGTGCTTTCTTGGCCTCTTTGATTTTTTTCAGGCGCTCTTCTTTAAACTGGAGGTCTTCAGGAATGCTGTAACCATTGGTTGCTTTGTAGGCGTCATCTTCTTCCTGATCACACTGACTGGCTTTTTTGATCAGCTCATCCACTTCGGCACTGAGTTCTGCCTCTTTCGCTTTGAGCCTCCCGTAGCTCATGGCCTTGTGTTTTGAGCTGTTGGCTTTGAACTTGGAGCCGTCCAGGCTGATATGACCCAGTGATGCCATTTTGAGTTCAATGGCCAGTTTGACTGACTGTTTGAAGCAGTCATGGAAAAACGACAGATTATCCTTACGAAAGTCACCAAGAACCCTGAAATTCGGGCAGTTCATTTGTGAGATATACATGAACGCCAAGTCTTGTCGACACCGTCGCTCAATCTCACGGGAACTGAAAACACCATGGCTGTATGCGTAGATCAGAATAGCGACAATGAGCTTTGGAGGGTATGCGTGCTGACCAAGGTGGTGATATTTTTTTTCGACTTCAGACGTATTAATGTTCTGAAAAATGCTTTCATAAATAAAACAATCATGATCTTTGGGAAGCAAATCGAAAACGTTGGTTGGGAACAGCAGATGCTGATCAAACTCAACAGGACTGTCCTTAAACTTTGGTGGTGGTGACATTTGGCATAATCAGAGTTGGTTTAAGGCTTATCATAACAGATAAGCCTATTCTCGGTCAGGCTGCTAGGAGGCTGACCGAGAATAGCGCCCGTAGCGAGGACGGCAGAAAATTGAGGATGAAAATTCGGTTTTGTGAGGAGAATAGCGAGCTATTTGACGAACAAAAGCGGATTTTCAGACCAATTTGCTGCCGCCGCAGTAGGGCAGACTATTCTCGGTCAGCCTCCTAGGCTGCGGAATCAATTTTAAATATCCTTGCGGGATAAACAATAACAATGGAAAACGAGTTATGGATTGCATAAAGAGTAATTCTGGTATTAGTGATGCACTTGCAACAACACCCGTTCAATCTCAATCAGGGACACAAATTGGAATCAGCACGCGCAGGGAGGTATTTGTTCGTGACAAGAATGAGCTCTCATTATTGCTTGATTTACCCATTGAAATACAATCCAAAATTTATAGCTATTTGCAGACTCGTGATATTGCCCGTTTAACACAGGTGAATTCATGCATTTACAACACGCTTAAAAAAGATGCATCAATGATAAGGGCGTGGTATCGCCAGATTGCTTCATCACGCCAGGCCATTACGGGAATAATCCTCACTGCAAAAAATAAAGATCAACTCGAGAATTGGTTGAGCCGATTTACAAAGGATAAGGCATTAATCAAGTCAATCATGGATCGTCAGGCGTGTTTTTATTTTCCTGCTTTGTTCTTTTCCAATCTCACTAAACTGATGTGTCAATGTAAAGCATTTAAATTAGAGACTAAAGCCACCATCCCCTGCCATAGTTCAGAGGACTTAGCTTCCTTCAGCGCCGATGGACGCCACCTGGTGATCGCCTTTGACTCTGAAACCTGTAAAATCTATGGCCAGCAGAGCGATGAATCATGGGTAGCAAAAGGCACTATCTCCCATGATAGGCAAGTCAAATTTGTCACCTTCAGTGCCAATAGCCACTATGTAGTGACCGCTGGCATGGATGGCAAGGCGAAAATTTATGGCAAGAAGGACGAACAATCATGGGAAGAAAAAGCCACTATTTCCCACAGTTACTGGGTCCGCTCAGCCACCTTCAGCCCCGATAGCCGCCATGTGTTGACCTACAGTAACGACGGCAAAGCAAAAATCTACGGCAAGAAGGACGAACGATCATGGGAAGAAAAAGCCACTATTTCCCATGATAATTGGGTCGATTTTGCCACCTTCAGCAAAGATGGTCGCTATGTAGTAACCACCAGTTGGGATCACAGTGCAAAAATCTATGGCCAGAGTGACGATGGGTCATGGGCAGAAAAAGCCGTCATTCCACATGATGACATTTACTCAGCCACCTTTAGCCCCGATAGCCGCTATGTGGTGACTGAAGGCCTGGGCAGCAAAGCGAAAATCTATGATAAGAAGAACGATGGGTCATGGCTGGAAAAAGCCATTATTTCCCATTGTGTCTCAGTCACTTTCAGCTCCGATAGTTGCCATGTGGTGATCACCAGAAGAAATGGCAGTGCAAAAATCTGTAGACTGGATGCCGATGGATCATGGCAAGAAAAAGCCATCATTTCCCACAATGCAGAGGTCAACTCAGTCACATTCAGCCCCGATAGTCGCTGTTTAATAACCTCCAGTGACGATGGCAAGGCGATAATCTCTGGCCAGGATGAAGACGGATCATGGCAAGAAAAAGCCATCATTTCCGATTACCTGAGTGACTGCTCAGCCAAATTCAGCGCCGATAGCCACCATCTGGTGACCGCCAGTCTAGATTTCAAAGCGAAAATCTATGGTAAGAAGGACGATGGATCATGGGAAGAAAAAGCTATCATTTCCCATAACGAAAGTGTCTACTATGCCTCATTCAGCCCCGATTGCCGCCATGCCATCAGCTGCAGTGAAGATTTAACGGTAAAAATCCATGGCCTGGAGATCGATGGATCATGGAGAGAAAAAGCCAACATTTCCTATGATAGGGGCATTACAATAGCAACCTTTAGTGCCGATGGCCGCCATGTGGTCACTGTCAGTCTCGAAGGGACAGTGAACATTTATGGTCAGAACAGCGATGGATCATGGGAAGAAAAAGCCAGTATTTCCCATCCTGGTACTATCCGATCAGCCACCCTTAGCGCCGATGACCATTTGTTGACCATCCATGGCACGGACACGGCGAACATCACTGAACTAAGTATGAATGATTGCCGTTACTAGCCCAGCCATACCAATCGAACTTTCTAACTCCCTGTTGCGCTAAAGATTATTGTGAACTTTCCTACTAAAACCGACTCTAAGCTGCAGAATCAATTTTGAATATCCTTGTCAGCCAGAGATAAATAACAACAATGGAATAACAAACAATGGATTGCATAAATAACAATTCCTGTATTGATGATCGACTTTCATCAAAACCAGAGCAATCTCAAACAGAGCCGCCAAGTGCTACCTATGCAGGTAGGGAAGTCATTGAACGTGACAAGAATGAGTTTTCATTATTGCTCGATTTACCCGAGGATATACAATCCAGAATTTTTACTTATTTGCAGGTTCGTGATATTGCCCAGTTAACACAGGTAAATTCATCCATTAACAACAGGCTCAAAAATGATGATGCAATGCCAAGGGCATGGTATCGCCGGTTGGCTTCATCACACCAGACTCTTCTAAAGACAATTGTCGCTACAAAAGATAAAGATGAACTCCGGAAATGGTTGCAGCGTTTTACAAAGGATGAGGCATTAATCAAGTCAATCATGAACCGCCAGGCAAGTATTCACTTTCCTGCTTTGTTCTTTTCCACTCTCACTAAACGGATGTATCAATGTAAAGCATTTAAATTAGAGACTAAAGCCACCATCCCCTGTGAAAGTTCAAAGCACTATGCTGCCTTCAGCGCCGATGGACGCCACCTGGTGATCTCCCGTGTCCCCAAAACCTGTACAATCTATGGCCAGGAGAGCGATGGATCATGGGTAGCAAAAGGCACTATCTCCCATAATAACTATGTCAGATCAGTCACCTTCAGTGCCAATAGCCACTATGTAGTGACCGCTGGTATGGATGGCGAGGCGAAAATTTATGGCAAGAAAGACAATCGATCATGGGAAGAAAAAGCCACTATTTCCCATAATCGCTGGGTCCGCTCAGCCACCTTCAGCCCCGATAGCCGCCATGTGTTGACCTGCAGTAACGACGCCAAGGCGAAAATCTATGGCCTGACGGACGATGGTTCATGGGAAGTAGAAGCCATCATTTCCCATAACGAAGAGATCTACTTAGCCACCTTCAGCATCGATAGTCACTATGTAGTAACCGCCAGTGCAGACGGCAAGTCGAAGATCTATGGCAGGAAAGACGAACGATCATGGCAAGAAGAAGCCACTATTTCCCACGATGACTGGGCCAAATCAGCCAACTTCAGCACCGATGGCCGCTATGTGGTATCCGTCTGTGGAAATGACACTGCGAAAATTTATGGCAAGAAGGACGATGGATCATGGGAAGAAAAAGCCATTATTTCCCATTTTGTCTCAGCCATCTTCAGCTCCGATAATCGCCATTTGGTGACCACCAGAAGAAATGGCAGTGCAAAAATCCATAGACTTGATGCCGATGGATCATGGAAAGAAAAAGCCATCATTTCCCACAATGGAGAGGTCAACTCAGCCACATTCAGCCCCGATAGTCGCTATTTAATGACCACCAGTGACGATGGCAAGGCGATAATCTATGGCCAGGATAAAGACGGATCATGGAAAGAAAAGGCTACTATTTCCCATTACCTAAGTGTCTGTTCAGCCAAATTCAGCGCCGATAGCCGACATGTGATGACCGCCAGTTTAGATGGCATAGCGAAAATCTATGGCAAAAAGGACGATGGACCATGGGAAGAGAAAGCCAGCATTTCCCATAAAGAAAGTGTCTACTCTGCCACATTCAGCCCCGATAGCCGTCATCTCATCACCTGCAGTCCTGATTACACGGTGAAAATCCATGGCTTGGAGATTGATGGATCATGGAGAGAAAAAGCCATCATCTCCCATCGAAGGGTTATTACATTAGCAACCTTCACTGTCGATGGCCGCCATGTGGTCACTGTCAGTTACGTTGGAACAGTGAAAATTTTTGGCCAGAACAGCGATGGATCATGGAAAGAAAAAGCTACCATTTCCCATCTTGGTGTTATCCAATCAGCCACCCTCAGCACTGATGACCATTTGTTGACCATCCACAACGACACGGCGAGCATCACTGAACTAAGTTTGAATGAATGATTGCTGTTACTAGCCCAGCCTCACATTATTATTCTGCAACACCTGCCAGGCATGATAGTTCGAACGCACCGGAAAACCGGCCACGACTTCAACAATTTCCTGAATCAAAGTCCTGTTTTTAGCACCTAACCAGTTACTTATTATTGGTTACGCTTACATCAATATTGTGAACTTTCCTACTAAAACCGACTCTAAGCTGCAGAATCAATTTTCAATATCCTTGCCAACCAGAGATAAATATTAACTAAGGAAAAAGAACAATGGATTGCATAAATAACAACTCCTGTATTGATGATCGACTTTCATCAAAACCAGAGCAATCTCAAACAGAGCCGCCAAGTAGTACCTATGCAGGCCGGGAAGTCATTGAACGTGACAAGAATGAGTTTTCATTATTGCTCGATTTACCCGAGGATATACAATCCAGAATTTTTACTTATTTGCAGGCTCGTGATATTGCCCATTTAACACGGGCAAATTCATCCATTAACAACAGACTCAAAAATGATGATGCCATGGCAAGGGCGTGTTATCGCCAGTTGGCTTCATCACACCAGACTCTTCTAAAAACAATTGTCGCTACAAAAGATAAAGATGAACTCCGGAAATGGTTGCAGCGTTTTACAAAAGATGAGGCATTAATCAAGTCCATCATGGATCGCCAGGCAAGTATTCACTTTCCTGCTTTGTTCTTTTCTACTCTCACTAAGCTGATGTGTCAATGTAAAGCGTTTAAATTAGAGACTAAAGCCAGCATCCCCTGTAGCAGTTCAAAGGACTTAGCTGCCTTCAGCGCCGATGGCCGCCACCTGGTGATCGCCTGTGACTCCAAAATCTTTAAAATCTATGGTCGGGAGAGCGATGGAACATGGCAAGCAAAAGGCACTATCTGCCATGATTCCGCTGTCGAATCGATCACCTTTAGTGCCGATGACCGTTACGTAGTGACAACCAGTAGAAAGTGCAAGACGAAAATTTATGGTAAGAAGGACGAACGATCATGGGAAGAAGCGACTATTTCCCGAGACAACTCCTTATACTCAGCCAAGATCAGCGCCGATGGCTGCCATGTATTGAACCGCAGTACCAATAACAAGGTGAAAATCTATGGCCTGGAGGCCGGTGGTTCATGGGAAGAAAAAGCCACTCTCTGTCATAATGATTGGGTCCGGTCAGCCACCTTCAGCCCCGATAGCTGCCATGTGGTGACCTGCAGTGAAGATTGTAAGACGAAAATCTATGGTCTGGAGGCCGATGGATCATGGAAAGAAAAAGCCAGCAAATACCATGGGTATAGCATCAGATCAGCCACCTTCAGCCCCGATAGCCGACGTATGATGACCTGCACCTGTGATGGCAGGGTGAAAATCTATGGCCAGAAGGACGATGGATCGTGGAAAAGACAAGCCACCACTTCTAATGATGATCAGTTCAATTCAGCTACCTTCAGCCCCGATAGCCGCCATCTAATCACCTCCTGTTTCCCTGGCAAAGCGAAAATCTATAGCCAGAAGGACGATGTATCATGGAAACAAAAAAAGACCATTTCCCACTATTTGGAAATTAGATCAACAGCCTTTAGTGTCGATAGCCGCCATGTGATGACCTGCAGTTATGATAGAAAGGTGAAAATCAACGGCCTGAAGGACGATGGATCATGGCAAGAAAAAACGGCCATTTCCCACGGTTTGGGAATCAGATCAGCAGTCTTTAGCTTCGATGGCCGCCATGTGGTCACTGCCAGTGACGAAAAAACATCGGAAATTTATGGTCAGGTAAGTGATGGATCATGGCAAAAAAAAGCCACCATTTCCCATGGTTGCAGGATCAGGTCAGCCATCTTCAGCGCCGATGGCCATGTGTTGACCATCCATACCGATAACACGGCGAAAATCACGGAACTAAAGATGGATGGATGGATGGGTGGATGAATGAATGAATGAATGAATATTTCGCGGATCAAAGCCCTGTTTTCTTATTGGTTACGCATACATCAATAGTGTGAACTTTCAGACTAAAACCAACTCTAAGCTGCAGAATCAATTTTGAATATCCTCGCCAACCAGGGATAAATAACAACCATGGAAAAGGAACTATGGATTGCTCAAATAGCAGCTTCTGCAACATTACTCCACGCTCATCAACAGTAGACCAACCTCCATCAGATACTCCAATTGGTACCATTATGGGCAAGAACGTCATTGAACGTGACAAGAATGAGTTTTCATTATTGCTCGATTTACCCGAGGATATACAATCCAAAATTTTTACTTATTTGCAGGCTCGTGATATTGCCCATTTAAGACAGGTAAATTCATCCATTAACAACAGGCTCGAAAATGATGATGCCATGGCAAGGGCGTGGTATCGCCAGTTGGCTCCATCACACCGGACTCGTCTAGAGACAATTGTCGCTACAAAAGATAAAGATGAACTCCAGAAATGGTTAAAGCGTTTTACAAAGGATGAAGCATTAATCAAGTCAATCATGGACCGCCAGGAAAGTATTCACTTTCCTGCTTTGTTCTTTTCCACTCTCACTAAACTGACGTGTCAATGTAAAACATTTAAATTAGAGACTAAAGCCAGCATCCCCTGTAACACTTTAGAGGACTTAGCTGCCTTCAGCGCCGATGGACGCCACCTGGTGATCGCCTGTGACTCCAGAACCTGTAAAATCTATGGCAAGGAGAGCGATGAATCGTGGGTAGCAAAAGGCACTATCTCCCATGACAGACAAGTCAGATTTGTCACCTTCAGTGCCAATAGCCGCTATGTAGTGACCGCTGGCATGGATGGCAAGGCGAAAATTTATGGCAAGAAGGACGAACGATCATGGGAAGAAAAAGCCACTATTTGCCACAGTCACTGGGTCCGCTCAGCCACCTTCAGCCCCGATAGCCGCCATGTGTTGACCTACAGTGACGACGGCAAAGCGAGAATCTATGGCAAGAAGGACGAACGTTCATGGGAAGAAAAAGCCACTATTTCCCATAATGATGAGGTCCATTTTGCCACCTTCAGCAAAGATGGTCGCTGTGTAGTAACCACCAGTTGCGATCACAGGGCAAAAATCTATGGCCAGAGTGACGATGGGTCATGGGCAGAGAAAGCCATCATTCCACATGATGACACTGTCTACACAGCCACCTTCAGCCCCGATAGCCACTATGTGATAACCACCAGCCTGGATAGCAAAGCGAAAATCTATGGCAAGAAGAACAACGGGGCATGGCTGGAAAAAGCCATTATTCCCCATTTTGTCTCAGTCCAATTCAGCTCCGATAGTCGCCATGTGGTGATCACCAGAAGAAATGGCAGTGCAAAAATCTATAGACTTGATGCTGATGGATCATGGCAAGAAAAAGCCATCATTTCCCACAATGCAGAGGTCAACTCAGTCAAATTCAGCCTCGATAATCGCTGTTTAATAACCTCCAGTGACGATGGCAAGGTGATAATCTCTGGCCAGGATAAAGACGGATCATGGCAAGAAAAAGCCAGCATCTCCGATTACCTGAGTGACTGCTCAGCCAAATTCAGCGCCGATAGCCGCCATCTGGTGATCGCCAGTTTAAATTACAAAGCGAAAATCTATGGCAAGAAGGACGATGGATCATGGGAAGAAAAAGCCATCATTTCCCATAGCAAAAGTGTCTACTTTGCCGAATTCAGCCCGGATTGCCGTCATGTCATCACCTGCAGTGAAGATTTAACGGTGAAAATCCATGGCCTGAAGATTGATGGATCATGGAGAGAAAAAGCCATCATCTCCCATGATAAGGGTATTAGCTTAGCAACCTTTAGTGCCGATGGCCGCTATGTGGTCACTGTCGGTTACGATGGAACAGTGAACATTTATGGTCAAAATAGCGATGGATCATGGGAAGAAAAAGCCACCAGTTCCCATCCTGGTTTTGTCGGATCAGCCATCCTCTGCACCGATGACCGTTTGTTGACCACCCATAGCGCGTGCACGGCGATAATCACTGAACTAGGAATGAATGAATACTCCCTGTTTCAGGCTATTATGTGTCGCCTCTTTTGATTCATGACTCTCAATAACTTATTGTGAACTTTCCTACTAAAACAGACTCTAAGCTGCAGACTCAATTTTGAATATCCTTGCTAACCAGGGATAAATATCAACCATGGAAAACGAACTATGCATTGCTCAAATAGCAGCTCCTGCAATATTACTCCACGCTCATCAACAACAGACCAACCTCCATCAGATACACCAAGTGGAACCAACGCAGGCAGGGAAGTCATTGCGCATGACAAGAAAGAGTTTTCATTATTGCTCGATTTACCCGAGGATATACAATCCAAAATTTTTACTTATTTGCAGGCTCGTGATATTGCCCATTTAAGACGGGTAAATTCATCCATTAACAACAGGCTCGAAAATGATGATGCAATGGCAAGGGCGTGGTATCGCCAGTTGGCTCCATCACACCGGACTCGTCTAGAGACAATTGTCGCTACAAAAGATAAAGATGAACTCCAGAAATGGTTAAAGCGTTTTACAAAGGATGAAGCATTAATCAAGTCAATCATGGACCGCCAGGAAAGTATTCACTTTCCTGCTTTATTCTTTTCCACTCTCACTAAACTGATGTGTCAATGTAAAGCATTTCAATTAGAGACTAAAGCCACCATCCCCTGTAATACTTTAAAGGACTTAGCTTCCTTCAGCGCCGATGGACGCCACCTGGTGATCGCCTGTGACTCTAAAACCTGTAAAATCTATGATCAGGAGAGCAATGAATCATGGCTGCCAAAAGGCACTATCTCCCATGATGAGAAAGTCAGATCAGTCACCTTCAGCGCCAATAGCCGCTATATAGTGACCGCTGGCATGGATGGCAAGGCGAAAATTTATGGCAAGAAGGACGAACAATCATGGGAAGAAAAAGCCACTATTTCCCATGATCAGCGGGTCAAATCAGCCACCTTCAGCCCCGATAGCCGCCATGTGTTGACCTACAGTGACGACGGCAAAGCGAAAATCTATGGCAAGAAGGACGAACGATCATGGGAAGAAAAAGCCACTATTTCCCATGATGATAAGGTCCATTTTGCCACCTTCAGCAAAGATGGTCGCTGTGTAGTAACCACCGGTCGCGATCACAGGGCAAAAATCTATGGCCAGAGTGACGATGGGTCATGGGCAGAGAAAGCCATCATTCCACATGATGACACTGTCTACACAGCCACCTTCAGCCCCGATAGCCACTATGTGATAACCACCAGCCTGGATAGCAAAGCGAAAATCTATGGCAAGAAGAACAACGGGGCATGGCTGGAAAAAGCCATTATTCCCCATTTTGTCTCAGTCCAATTCAGCTCCGATAGTAGCCATGTGTTGATCACCAGAAAAAATGGCAGTGCAAAAATCTATAGACTGGATGCCGATGGATCATGGGAAGAAAAAGCCATCATTCCCCACAATGGAAAGGTTAACTTAGACAAATTCAGCCCCGATAGTCGCTATTTAATGATCTTCACTGACAATGTCAAGGTGATAATCTCTGGCCAGGATAAAGACGGATCATGGAAAGAAAAAGCCGTCATTACCCATGACAATAGCATCTGGTCAGCCAAATTCAGCGCCGATAGCCGCCATGTGGTGACCGCCAGTTTAGATGGCAAAGCGAAAATCTATGGCGAGAAGGACGATGGATCATGGGAAGAAAAAGCCATCATTTCCCATAACATGGGTGTTTACTATGCCACATTCAGCCCCGATAGCCGTCATGTCATCACCTGCGGTATAGATAACACGGTGAAAATCCATGGCCTGACGATCAATGGATCATGGAAAGAAAAAGCCATCATCTCCAATGATGACGATATTAGATTAGCCACCTTTAGTCTCGATGGCCGCCATGTGGTCACTGCCAGTTTCGATAGAACAGTGAAAATTTATGGTCAGAACAGCGATGGATCATGGGGAGAAAAAGCCACCAGCTCCCATCCTGGTGGACTCGTATCAGCCACCTTCAGCATCAATGGCCATGTGTTGACCATCCATGGCGATAACACAGCGAAAATCACTGAACTACGGATGGATGACTGATTGTTTGCTGTCAATCCTGTGGTTAGAAGTTGTCGCATAATTACAACTCGTTCCTAAACGAAGCGTGTTGTTAAGTACCTGGCCAGTTGGTTTCGCATATTCTGGCGAGTGGATTTTTTCATCCTTCAAGGCGCAACGACGGGCGCGTAGCCATAGCTACGCAACCAGAGTTGGAACGCAGAAGGGTGGAAAAAGCCGCCGTCCAGAATATGCGAAACCAACTGGTTAGGTACTTATTGTGAACTTTCCTACTAAAACCGACTCTAAGCTGCAGAATCAATTTTGAATATCCGTGCCAACCAAGGATAAATAACAACCATGGAAAAGGAACTATGGATTGCTCAAATAGCAGCTCCTGCAATATTACTCCACGCCCATCAACACCTGTTCAATCATCATCAGATACACCAAGTGGTAACACTATGGGCAAGAACGTCATTGAACGTGACAAGCATGAGTTTTCATTATTGCTCTATTTACCCGAGGATATTCAATCCAAAATTTTTACTTATTTGCAGGCTCGTGATATTGCCCATTTAAGACGGGTAAATTCATCCATTAACAACAGGCTCGAAAATGATGATGCCATGGCAAGGGCATGGTATCGTCGGCTGCCTTCATCACACCAGACTCGTCTAAAGAGAATCGTCGCTACAAAAGATAAAGATGAACTCCAGAAATGGTTAAAGCGTTTTACAAAGGATGAAGCATTAATCAAGTCAATCATGGACCGCCAGGAAAGTATTCACTTTCCCGCTTTGTTCTTTTCCACTCTCACTAAACTGACGTGTCAATGTAAAACATTTAAATTAGAGACTAAAGCCAGCATCCCCTGTAACACTTTAGAGGACTTAGCTGCCTTCAGCGCCGATGGACGCCACCTGGTGATCGCCTGTGACTCCAGAACCTGTAAAATCTATGGCAAGGAGAGCGATGAATCGTGGGTAGCAAAAGGCACTATCTCCCATGACAGACAAGTCAGATTTGTCACCTTCAGTGCCAATAGCCGCTATGTAGTGACCGCTGGCATGGATGGCAAGGCGAAAATTTATGGCAAGAAGGACGAACGATCATGGGAAGAAAAAGCCACTATTTGCCACAGATACTGGGTCTGCTCAGCCACCTTCAGCCCCGATAGCTGCCATGTGTTGACCTACGGTAATAGCGACGGCAAAGCGAAAATCTATGGCAAGAAGGACGAACGATCATGGGAAGAAAAAGCCACTATTTCTCATGATGATGAGGTCCATTTTGCCACCTTCAGCAAAGATGGTCGCTATGTTCTGACCGCCAGTGAAGATCACAGGGCGAAAATCTATGGCCAAATGGACGATGGGTCATGGGCAGAAAAAGCCATCATTCAACATGATGGCATTCTCTGTACAGCCAAATTCAGCCCCGATAGCCGCCATGTGGTGACCACCAGCATGCGTGGAAAAGCGAAAATCTATGGTAAGAAGAACGACGGGTCATGGCTGGAAAGAGCCATTATTTCCCATTTTGACTTAGTCACCTTCAGCTCCGATAGTCGCCATATGGTGATGACCAGAAGCACCAGAAGAAATGGCAGTGCAAAAATCTATAGCCTGGATGCCGATGGATCATGGGAGGAAACAGCCATCATTCCCCACACCGCAGAGGTCAACTCAGCCACATTCAGCCCCGATAGTTGCTGTTTAATAACCTCCAGTGACGATGGCGAGGCGATAATCTCTGGCCAGGATAAAGACGGATCATGGCAAGAAAAAGCCATCATTTCCGATTACCTGAGTGAATGCTCAGCCAAATTCAGCGCCGATAGCCGCCATCTGGTGATCGCCAGTTTAAATTACAAAGCGAAAATCTATGGCAAGAAGGACGATGGATCATGGGAAGAAGAAGCCATCATTTCCCATAGCAAAATTGTCTACTATGCCACATTCAGCCCCGATTGCCGTCATGCCATCACCTGCAGTGAAGATTTAACGGTGAAAATCCATGGCCTGAAGATCGATGGATCATGGCAAGAAAAAGCCATCATCTCCCATGATAAGGGTATTAGCTTAGCAACCTTTAGTGTTGATGGCCGCTATGTGGTCACTGTCGGTCGCGATGGAACAGTGAACATTTATGGTCAGAACAGCGATGGATCATGGGAAGAAAAAGCCACCAGTTCACATTCTGGTCATATCGAATCAGCCATCCTCAGCGCCGATGACCGTTTGTTGACCACCCATGACACGGACAAGGCGAGAATCACTGAACTAAATATGAATGAATGATTGATTGATTGCTGTTACTGGTCCAGCCGTACCAATCGAACTTTCTAACTCCCTGTTGCGCTAAAGATTATTGTGAACTTTCTTACTAAAACCGACTCTAAGCTGCAGAATCAATTATGAATATCCTTGCCAACCAGGGATAAATAACAACCATGGAAAAGGAACTATGGATTGCTCAAATAGCAGCTCCTGCAATATTACTCCACGCTCATCTGCACCGGGTCAATCACCATCAGATACACCAAGTGGAACCACTATGGGCAAGAACGTCATTGAACGTGACAAGCATGAGTTTTCATTATTGCTCGATTTACACGAGGATATACAATCCAAAATTTTTACTTATTTGCAGGCTCGTGATATTGCCCAGTTAACACGGGCAAATTCATCCATTAACAACAGGCTCAAAAATGATGATGCCATGGCAAGGGCGTGGTATCGCCAGTTGGCTTCATCACACCAGACTCGTCTAGAGACAATTGTCGTTACAAAAGATAAAGATGAACTCCTGAAATGGTTGCAGCGTTTTACAAAGGATGAGGCATTAATCAAGTCCATCATGGACCGCCAGGAAAGTATTCACTTTCCTGCTTTGTTCTTTTCCACTCTCACTAAACTGATGTGTCAATGTAAAGCATTTAAATTAGAGACTAAAGCCAGCATCCCCTGTATTACCAGAGATCACTTAGCTGCCTTCAGTGCCGATGGACGCCACCTGGTGATCGAATGTGACTATGAGACCTGTAAAATCTATGGTCAGGAGAGCGATGGAACATGGCAAGCAAAAGGCACTATCTCCCATAATCAGATTGTCAGATCAGTCACCTTCAGTGCCAATAGCTGCTACGTAGTGACCACTAGTACGGATGGCAAGGCGAAAGTTTATGGCAAGAAGAACGAACGATCATGGGAAGAAAAAGCCACTATTTCCCATGATAAATGGGTCAAGTCAGCCACCTTCAGCCCCGATAGCCGCCATGTGTTGACCTACAGTAACGACGGCAAAGCGAAAATCTATGGCAAGAAGGACGAACGATCATGGGAAGAAAAAGCTACTATTTCTCATGATGATGAGGTCAATTTTGCCACCTTCAGCAAAGATGGTCGCCATGTAGTAACTACCAGTCTGGATCAAAGGGCAAAAATCTATGGCCAGAGTGACGATGGGTCATGGGCAGAAAAAGCCATCATTCCCCATGATGACAATGTCTACACAGCCACCTTCAGCCCCGATAGCCGTTATGTGGTGACCGCCAGTCTGGATAGGAAAGCGAAAATCTATGGCCAGACAGACGATGGGTCATGGCTGGAAAAGGCCATTGTTTCCCATTTTGCCTCAGTCACCTTCAGCTCCGATAGTGGCCATGTGGTGATCACCAGAGATAATGGCAGTGCAAAGATCTATAGACTGGATGCCGATGGATCATGGGAAGAAGAAGCCATCATTTCCCATAATGGAAAGGTCAAGTCAGTCAAATTCAGTCCCGATAGTCGCTGTTTAATGACCTCCAGTGACGATGACAAGGCGATAATCTCTGGCCAGGATAAAAACGGATCATGGAAAGAAAAAGCCACCATTTCCGATTACCTGAGTAACTGCTCAGCGGGTACATCAGCCTGGGAGTTTCTTAAATCAATTTCCGGTTACCTAAGAGAGTGCTCAGCCAAATTCAGCGCCGATAGCCGCCATCTGGTGACCGCCAATTTAGATCACAAAGCGAAAATCTATGGCGAGAAGGACGATGGATCATGGGAAGAAAAAGCCATCATTTCCCATAACAGAAATGTCTACTTTGCCAAATTCAGCCCCGATAGCCGTCATGTCATCACCTGCAGTAATGATCTCATGATGAAAATCTATGGCCTGAAGATCGATGGATCATGGAGAGTAAAAGCCATCATCTCCCATGATAGTTTTATTACATTAGCAACCTTTAGTGTCGATGGCCGCCATTTGGTCACTGTCAGTTTCGCTGGAACAGTGAAAATTTTTGGTCAGAACAGCGATGGATCATGGGAAGAAAAAGCCAGCATTTCCGATCCTGATATTATCCGATCAGCCACCCTCAGCGCCGATGACCATTTGTTGACCATCCATGGCATGGGCAAGGCGAGAATCACTGAACTAAGTATGAATGAATGATTGCTGTTACTGGCCCAGCCATACCAATCGAACTTTCTAACTCCCTATTGCGCTAAAGATTATTGTGAACTTTTCTACTAAAACCGACTCTAAGCTGCAGAATCAATTTTGAATATCCTTGCCAACCAGGGATAAACAATAACTATGGAAAACGAACAATGGATTGCATAAATAACAATTCCTGTATTGATGATCGACTTTCATCAAAACCAGATCAATCTCAAACAGGGCCGCCAAGTGGTACCTATGCAGGTAGAGAAGTCATTGAACGCGACAAGAAAGAGTTTTCATTATTGCTCGATTTACCCGAGGATATACAATCCAAAATTTTTACTTATTTGCAGGCTCGTGATATTGCCCATTTAAGACGGGTAAATTCATGCATTAACAACAGGCTCGAAAATGATGATGCCATGGCAAGGGCGTGGTATCGTCGGCTGGCTTCATCACAACAGACTCGTCTACAGAGAATCGTCACTACAAAAGATAAAGATGAACTCCGGAAATGGTTGCAGCGTTTTACAAAAGATGAGGCATTAATCAAGTCCATCATGGATCGCCAGGCAAGTATTCACTTCCCTGCTTTGTTCTTTTCCACTCTCACTAAACTGATGTGTCAATGTAAAGCATTTAAATTAGAGACTAAAGCCACCATCCCCTGTAATAGTTCACGGGACTTAGCTTCCTTCAGCGCGGATGGACGCCACCTGGTGATCGCCTGTGACTCCAGAACCTATAAAATCTATGACAAGCAGAGCGATGAATCATGGGTAGCAAAAAGCACTATCTCCCATGATAGGTTTGTCAGATCAGCCACCTTCAGTGCAGATAGCCGCCATGTGTTGACCTACAGTGACGACGGCAAAGCGAAAATCTATGGCAAGAAGGACGAACGATCATGGGAAGAAAAAGCCACTATTTCCCATGATAATTCGGTCAAGTTTGCCACTTTCAGCAAAGATGGTCGCTATGTAGTAACCACCGGTCTCGATTGCAGGGTAAAAATCTATGGCCAGAGTGACGATGGGTCATGGGCAGAAAAAGCCATCATTCCACATAATGAAGCTCTCTACCCAGCCACCTTCAGCCCCGATAGCCGCTGTGTAGTGACCGCCACTATGAATTGCAAAGCGAAAATCTATAGCAGGAAGAACGATGGTTCATGGCTGGAAAAGGCGATTATTTCCCATTTTGTCTCAGTCAAATTCAGCTCCGATAGTCGCCATGTGGTGATCGCCAGAAAAAATGGCAGTGCAAAAATCTATAAACTGAATGCCGATGGATCATGGCAAGAAAAAACCATCATTTCCCACAATGGAGAGATCATCTCAGCCGAATTCAGCCCCGATAGTCGCTGTTTAATGACCTCCAGTAACGATGGCAAGGCGATAATCTGTGGTCAGGATAAAGACGGATCATGGAAAGAAAAAGCCACTCTTTCCCATTACCTGGGTGTCTTCTCAGCCAAATTCAGCGCCGATAGCCGCCATCTGGTGACCGCCAGTTTAGATAGCAAAGCGAAAATCTATGGCAAGAAAGACGATGGATCATGGGAAGAAAAAGCCATCATTTCCCATAACATAGGTGTCTACTTTGCCACATTCAGCCCCGATAGCCGTCATGTCATCACCTGCGGTATAGATAACACGGTGAAAATCCGTGGCCTGACGATCAATGGATCATGGAAAGAAAAAGCCATCATCTCCCATGATAGAGGTATTAGCTTAGCAACCTTTAGTGTTGATGGCCGCTATGTGGTCACTGTCGGTCGCGATGGAACAGTGAACATTTATGGTCAGAACAGCGATGGATCATGGGAAGAAAAAGCCACCAGTTCACATTCTGGTCGTATCGAATCAGCCATCCTCAGCGCCGATGACCGTTTGTTGACCACCCATGACACGGGCAAGGCGAGAATCACTGAACTAAGTATGAATGAATGATTGCTGTTACTGGCCCAGACCCACATTATACCAATCAAACTTTCTAACTCCCTGTTGCGCTAAAGATTATTGTGAACTTTCCCACTAAAACCGACTCTAAGCTGCAGACTCAATTTTGAATATCCTTGCCAACCAGGGATAAATAACAACCATGGAAAACGAACTATGGATTGCTCAATTAGCAGCTCCTGCAATATTACTCCACGCCCATCTGCACCAGGTCAATCACCATCAGATACTCCAAGTGGTACCGCTATGGGCAAGAACGTCATTGAACGCGACAAGAAAGAGTTTTCATTATTGCTCGATTTACCCGATGATATACAATCCAAAATTTTTACTTATTTGCAAGCTCGTGATATTGCCCATTTAAGACGGGTAAATTCATCCATTAACAACAGGCTCAAAAATGATGATGGAATGGCAATAGCGTGGTATCGCCAGTTGGCTTAATCATACCAGACTTGTCTAAAGACAATCGTCGCTACAAAAGATAAAGATGAACTCCAGAAATGGTTGCAGCGTTTTACAAAGGATGAGGTATTAATCAAGTCCATCATGGATCGTCAGGAAAGTATTCACTTTCCTGCTTTGTTCTTTTCCACTCTTAATAAACTAACGTGTCAATTTAAAACATTTAAATTAGAGTCTAAAACCACCATCCCCTACACTTCAGAGGACTTAGCTTCCTTCAGCGCCGATGGACGCCACCTGGTGATCGCCTGTGACTCTAAAACCTGTAAAATCTATGATCAGGAGAGCAATGAATCATGGCTGCCAAAAGGCACTATCTCCCATGATGAGAAAGTCAGATCAGTCACCTTCAGCGCCAATAGCCGCTATATAGTGACCGCTGGCATGGATGGCAAGGCGAAAATTTATGGCAAGAAGGACGAACAATCATGGGAAGAAAAAGCCACTATTTCCCATGATCAGTGGGTCAAATCAGCCACCTTCAGCCCTGATAGCCGCCATGTGTTGACCTACAGTGACGACGGCAAAGCGAAAATCTATGGCAAGAAGGACGAACGATCATGGGAAGAAAAAGCCACTATTTCCCGTGACTATAGAGTCAGTTTTGCCACCTTCAGCAAAGATGGTCGCTATGTAGTAACCACCAGTTGGGATGAAATGGCAAAAATCTATGGCCAGAGTGACGATGGGTCATGGGCAGAAAAAGCCATCATTCCTCATGATGACAATGTCTGCACAGCCACCTTCAGCCCCGATAGCCGCTATGTGGTGACCGCCAGCCTGGACAGGAAAGCGAAAATCTATGGCCAGATAGACGATGGGTCATGGCTGGAAAAGGCCATTGTTTCCCATTTTGTCTCAGTTACCTTCAGCTCCGATAGTCGCCATATGGTGATCACCAGAGATAATGGCAGTGCAAGGATCTATAGACTGGATACCGATGGATCATGGGAAGAAGAAGCCATCATTTCCCATAATGGAAAGGTCAAGTCAGTCAAATTCAGTCCCGATAGTGGCTGTTTAATGACCTCCAGTGACGATAACAAGGCGATAATCTCTGGCCAGGATAAAAACGGATCATGGCAAGAAAAAGCCATCATTTCCGATTACCTGAGTCACTGCTCAACTGGTACAACAGCCTGGGAGTTTCTTGAATCAATTTCCGGTTACCTAAGGGAGTGCTCAGCCAAATTCAGCGCCGATAGCCGCCATCTGGTGACCGCCACTTTAGATGACAAAGCGAAAATCTATGGTAAGAAGGACGATGGATCATGGGAAGAAAAAGCCATCATTTCCCATAACAAAAATGTCTACTTTGCCAAATTCAGCCCCGATAGCCGTCATGTCATCACCTGCAGTAATGATCTCATGATGAAAATCTATGGCCTGAAGATCGATGGATCATGGGGAGAAAAAGCCATCATCTCCCATGATGAGCTTATTAGATTAGCAACCTTTAGTGTCGATGGCCGCCATGTAGTCACTGTCAGTTTCGCTGGGACAGTGAAAATTGTTGGTCAGAACAGCCATGGATCATGGGAAGAAAAAGCCAGCATTTCCCTTCCTGATGTTATCCGATCAGCCACCCTCAGTGCCGATGACCATTTGTTGACCATCCATAGCAAGAACACGGCGAGCATCACTGAACTAAGTATGAATCCGCCTTTCACCACCCCTATCAGGAATACATGGACTCGTAAAAAATGCCCAAAATTTGAATGATCGTCCACTGCCTTTCCTTCAAGCCAATCACATGTTCCTCCTGATTATTGACCGTTAATACACTAAGCCCCTGGAAACAGAAAAATACCCACCTTGCTGTTGGGTTCTGGCAGGGCTTTTTTTTCTGGTCTGGAAATACACGACTTTGCTTTTTCAGTTCCTGCCTGATTCTTTGCTGGATAGCAGCATAGACCATCAGGCATAGAGTCATCACCATTAACAGGGCTTCAATACGTTCCGCTTTCTTCAGATAGAGCGAAGAGACTAGAAAGTCCGGGCTCTTCAGGAACCGAAAGCCGCCTTCAACTTTTTGTTGCGACTTATAAGTAGACAGCAGCTCAGAGGCATTCAAACTATTTTTATCCAGTTCATTGGTGCTTAGGATAAAACAACCCAGTGAGGCTTCTGCATGCTCCCTTTTCTCGCAGGAAACAAAGCATTCAGCCTGCACAAAGTACTCGAAGTGATCAGGCTTGCTATCCGGCGATGGTCTTCCTTTGCCCGAATAGCAGGGTTTACGGATAACCTCTGGCTCTGTTTCGCTTTGGCAAAGTTTCGATTGTTTCTGCCACAAGGCAAAAGCCTTCAATGCATCGTCCCGGCACAAAAAGGCCTTTTTGCTCAGCTTCTCCAGATCACGGGCCTCTTTCAGTGACTGCTTTTGCATCTTTCGGGTCAATGTTTTCCGTTCACTAAGCCCGCGCTTTTTGTTGAGAAACAGGAACCATCGTTGCTGAACCCCTCCGTAGCAGGAAGGCACTTCAGCTGAGTAGTAATCTTCATAGCCTTCAACAGGCACCAGCGACATGGTTGGCGCTTTGCAGACCAGCTCCTTTGCCTCCTTGATGTTCAGGGGCACCCGGGAGATAAACAGCTGCTTTTGCTCATCAAGCAACTGAAGGGTTTCTGCAACATACATGGCAGCATCAGCAACCAGATAGCGGCTATTCAAAGCGGCCTTAAAACATGACAGATGATTTTTGATAATTTCCTGAAAACAGGTTTTGTCGTTTACATTACCGCTGGCAGGGGCCATAAACACAGGGATGCCCGCCTGATTTTCAGTCATTAACTGCAAGACTACCTGATTCAGGTCAGGCCGGTGGTCACGGCTGTAACCTTGGCAGATATGAATACAATTTAAGTCGTCTGGATTGTCATGACTGTTATAGACTCCATCCACATGAAAGCTGGTGCCATCCAGATTTAATGCCTTGCAAGGAAGTTTCAGATGATTGACGACCTTGACGGCCAGATTGAGATACAAGTCGCTAACACCAGCGTCGTACAAACTGTCGAGAGCCCGACCAAGTACCTTGTCGTTCAAGTGTTCAGCCTGAATACCTTCCCCGATAAGGCGGTCAATCGGCTTATCCTCAAAAAACTCAGGGAGCATGTACAGAGTTTGCCCCGTAAAGCCCAAGCCATTGATGATCATTGCAACTACAGCTTGTCCAATAGTGACATTACGAACATCGGAGTCATTTGTGATACGGGCATCAATGTATTCGGCTATCTTTAACTCCCGACACATAGCGGCAACCAAGCCAAGGTGGTTGAGGTTCTTAGACTGGTATTGAGCTTGAGGCATGTTGGTGCACCTGAATGTCTGTTTATTTCTTTGACAACAGATTTTAGGCAAATATCAATCGGGGTGGTGAAAGGCAGATTGAACGTGAGAAAATATGATTTCGTATGGTTGAGTACTTAATAGCTGTTATCTGCTAAGAGGAGTGTCGTCTATTATAAATGACGACTAAGTACATAATAAAGTTTAAAGTAACATGGGATGCTGTAGCGCTTAGTAAACCATAATCTTTAGTAAGTTGTCCTCTTCTGTATGAGTTTATCGTTGATATCACAGCTTGTGCCATTAATGGGTTCGGGTTGGTAAGATGTAAAAGTCCAAATGATGTGGATTTGATAATGTTACTTAAAATAAATATTTTTTCATCATGACTGTTGCTACTATTAGTTGCGAATTCTATAGAGTAATTGATTAGACGGAGCAAGAGGCCATTAAATATCACCTCTTCAATGGCAGCTCCTGTAATAGCCTCTTCGAATGTTATTTTTCCATTGTATGGGTCATGAATTAATGATAGAGGACGTAAAACGAAAATAGCCACAATTTGAACTTGTGTAAAATGTATTACACCTGATAATAAACCATAATAAAGTTGATTATTAACATCAAACTTCTTTAAAAGAGCGACTATTCTGTAGGATTCTTTATCTTTAATATTCACTGATTCTAATTCTGATTCTGAATTTGTGAGCGTCATATTTATGATTGTATGCAAAGAGTTAAACTCATCCTCTGTTTTTGGTAGAGGTGTATCTGAATTTATAAGAATGATCTTCTTGTTAGGTTCTTCATCTTCAATATTCACTGAATCTGAATCTGTGAGGGTCATGTTTATTACTGTTTGCAAAGAGTTAAATTGATCCTCTGTTTTTATGAGAGGAGCAGACTTTGCATGTTGAGTTACTAATGAAAAACATATTACGATTATTAAAGTATATTTTTTCACTGTACTTCCCCCCTAAAAAAACAAGCATGGTAGCTGCTAAACGATTTCAGTCTGTTCCGAGACTTCGTCTATCGATAATTCTCGCCGTCAGTAGTTGGCTGAAGCAGGCTTTATGAAGTTCGATTAATGTGTTCAACTGTCTTAAAATTATCCGTGTTTAAAAGTAACCCTTTTCCATATCATTGCATTCAGGGTTTTGTATAACGCTACTGTCTTTAAAAGTGAGTTCATTGATACCAGGTGTTTCTCTGAGTGCCTTGTGTTTGCATTTTGTTCTCCTTAAGAATCGATTTGATCTTTTATTATTTGACTATGCTGTTGCCAAAAAGTTCTATGAATAGAAACGACTGTGTTAGGAATGCTAACTATTCGAGACCAGTACAAAATAAAAATACCAGCAGGGTGATAGAAGTGCTTACCGCTTCTCTCTGTTGAGACAACTGTTTAAGTATCGCATAAAATGTCATGCAAAGGGCATGGAACCAGGTTGTATTCAATACTGCTCCAAAGACTCAAAGAATGTGGATTCGTATAGCGATAGGTGGGATTCTTAGGGTAGACATTAAGCTCAAAAAAGATTCATTTCTAGCGGCAGAACTCACCTTGAACAGCCACAACAAAGCTTCGAAAAAATTATCAAGGCTGAACAAGATGAGTACTGCAAATAGTAGACTAGTTGAAAAAAACTGCTGACGTGTTTCGACCGGTCTGAATTCCTCAGTATGGCTGACTACTTACAAGGAAGCTGCTCAACTTCTGGGCAGATAATGCGAAACGTGAACACCCTGCACGAGATGGTTGTTCAGGGCGTACAAGATTAGGTCTTTGTGCTGTGGGTGGGGCTTAATGTCTACCCTAAGATAAGTACCTAACTAATCGAACTTTCTAACTCTCTATCGCGCTAAAGATTATTTTGAACTTTCCCACTAAAACCGACTCTAAGCTGCAGACTCAATTTTGAATATCCTTGCCAACCAGGGATAAATAACAACCATGGAAAACGAACTATGGATTGCTCAATTAGCAGCTCCTGCAGTATTACTCCACGCCCATCTGCACCAGGTCAATCACCGTCAGATACTCCAAGTGGTACCGCTATGGGCAAGAACGTCATTGAACGCGACAAGAAAGAGTTTTCATTATTGCTCGATTTACCCGATGATATACAATCCAAAATTTTTACTTATTTGCAGGCTCGTGATATTGCCCATTTAAGACGGGTAAATTCATCCATTAACAACAGGCTCAAAAATGATGATGGAATGGCAATAGCGTGGTATCGCCAGTTGGCTTCATCATACCAGACTTGTCTAAAGACAATCGTCGCTACAAAAGATAAAGATGAACTCCAGAAATGGTTGCAGCGTTTTACAAAGGATGAGGCATTAATCGAGTCAATCATGGATCGCCAGGCAAGTATTCACTTTCCTGCTTTGTTCTTTTCCACTCTTAATAAACTAACGTGTCAATGTAAAACATTTAAATTAGAGTCTAAAACCACCATCCCCTACACTTCAGAGGACTTAGCTTCCTTCAGCGCCGATGGACGCCACCTGGTGACCGCCTGTGACTCCAAAACCTGTAAAATCTATGGCAAGGAGAGCGATGAATCATGGGTAGCAAAAGGCACTATCTCCCATGACAGGGAAGTCAGATCAGTCACCTTCAGTGCCAATAGCCGCTATGTAGTGACCGCTAGCATGGATGGCAAGGCGAAAATTTATGGCAAGAAGGACGAACAATCATGGGAAGAAAAAGCCACTATTTCCCACAGATACTGGGTCCGCTCAGCCACCTTCAGCCCCGATAGCTGCCATGTGTTGACCTACAGTAACGACGGCAAAGCGAAAATCTATGGCAAGAAGGACGAACGATCATGGGAAGAAAAAGCCACTATTTCCCATGATGGTAGAGTCAATTTTGCCACTTTCAGCAAAGATAGTCGCTATGTAGTAACCATCAGTTGGGATCACAGGGCAAAAATCTACGGCCAGAGTGACGATGGGTCTTGGGCAGAAAAAGCCATCATTCCCCATAATGACATTCTCTACACAGCCAGATTCAGCCCCGATAGCCGCTACGTGGTAAGCGCCAGCCTGGATAGCAAAGCGAAAATCTATGGCAGGAAGAACGATGGGTCATGGCTGGAAATAGCCATTATTCCCCATTTTGCCTCAGCCACCTTCAGCTCCGATAGCCGCCATGTGGTGATCACCAGAAAAAATGGCAGTACAAAAATCCATAGACTGGATGCCGATGGATCATGGGAAGAAACAGCCATCATTTCCCACAATGCAAAGGTCAAGACAGTCACATTCAGCCCCGATAGTCGCTGTTTAATAACCTCCAGTAAAGATAGCAAGGCGATAATCTCTGGCCAGAATAAAGACGGAC
The DNA here is from genome assembly GCF_049275935.1 of Endozoicomonas sp. ALC020. Taxonomy (NCBI): domain Bacteria; kingdom Pseudomonadati; phylum Pseudomonadota; class Gammaproteobacteria; order Oceanospirillales; family Endozoicomonadaceae; genus Endozoicomonas; species Endozoicomonas sp. ALC020. Next base: position 3,610,148 of record NZ_CP184830.1, on the reverse strand, counting down.
CATGGCAAGAAAAAGCCACCATTTCCCATATAAAAAGCGGCTTCTTACCCAAATTCAGCGCCGATAACCGCCATCTGGTGATCGCCAGTTTGGATAACAAAGCGAAAATCTATGGCAAGAAGGACGATGGATCATGGGAAGAAAAGGCCATCATTTCCCATAGCGAAAGTGTCTACTATGCCGCATTCAGCCCCGATTGCCGTCATGTCATCACCTGCAGCGAAGATTTAACGGTGAAAATCCATGGCCTGGAGATCGATGGATCATGGAGAGAAAAAGCCATCATCTCCCATGATAGGGGTATCAAATTAACAGCCTTTAGTGCCGATGGCCGCTATATGGTCACTGTCGGTTACGATGGAACAGTGAACATTTATGGTCATAACAGCGATGGATCATGGGAAGAAAAAGCCAGCATTTCCGATCCTGGTATTATCCTATCAGCCACCCTCAACGCCGATGACCGTTTGTTGTTCATCCATAGCGCGGGCAACTCAAGAGTCAATGAATACTCTCTGTTTCACACTAAATGTCGCCTCTTTTGATTCATGATTCTCAATAACTGAGAGCATTGGGTCATTAAGTAACGATTTGGTCTGTAATGCCTTAAATTCAGTTTTTGCAGATTGATAACCGGGGGCACCAGGAGCATAATAGAGTTCATCAAATAAGGGTGTGGTTCCAGTAGCCAGAGACCAACTTGCACCAGAAAAGCCATCATCTCGATTATCTTTAAGAGTATTGGTAACAGAAAATAGCACCTCACCCTCATAACTAACATGATAATAAGAATTAAATAGTTGAGAACGGCACGTCCCATCATTAATTTTTTGACTTTTTGAAATATTGCGAGGTTCAAGATATCCAAGTAATTGGATGACATTCTCAAGTACTTGGATATCCTGAGCAGTAGCTGTATTTCTCCTACACCTATCTTTATTAATTAGATATTCTTGTTTCAAATTATCTAAGTAATTTATGATTTTTTTCACAGTTTCCCGGGCTTTTTTGTTTGCTGCGTCTATTTCGGTGCTCTCCTGGCTAGACACTATTCTCTGTTCAAGTGATTTGCTGGTGCTGGCAACCGCTCCCAACCTCTGACTTGAGTGATCAGGATCACCTCCGTTGACGGCACGCCTCGATGAAGAATCAATTTTTCCAGATGCCGTTGTAGTTCTTCCGAAGCAGACAGCCTCTGATGATTCCTTCTCAGGCTTTGGTGAAAATAAAGCAACAATGCCGGAATTGTTATCTACATTATCCATTTTTAATATCTCTTTAGTTAGCTTCGTTCTCACCTAGGAGCCTGACCGAGAATAGCGCCCGTAGCGAGGACGGCAGAAAATTGAGGATGAAAATTCGGTTTTGTGAGGAGAATAGCGAGCTATTTGACGAACAAAAGCGGATTTTCAGACCAATTTGCTGCCGCCGCAGTAGGGCAGTCTATTCTCGGTCAGGCTCCTAGCAGCCTGTCGGACTTAAGCGTCCGTAGCGAGGATTGCAAGAAATTGAGGATAAAAATCTCTGTTTCTGAGGAGAATAGCGAGCTATTTGACGAAGAAACAGAGATTTTTAGACCAATTTATTGCAACCGCAGTAGGACAGTCTTAAGTCCGACAGGCTGCTAGCAAGAATATTTAAAATTGATTCAATAGTTTTGAGTCGGTTTTGGAAAGTAAGTTCATAACATTGAAGTCAGTGCGATTAACAAACCTGTGAACAAGACGGGAACATAGCAAGCTATGTGACCAGAGTTGCAACGCATCACGACTGCATGGATGCAGGAGCTAGAGCAACGCAGGAGCAGTTGCCGCGAGTGCCTGAACAAGAAGTCAGAAAATATGATTTCGTATGGTTGAGTACTTATGTGAACTTTCCTACTAAAACCAACTCTAACCTGCAGAATCAATTTTGAATACCCTTGCCAACCAGGGATAAATAACAACTATGGAAAACGAACAATGGATCACATAGATAAAAAATCCCTTGGAAGCACGCCAACCTCATCGACACTTGAACAACCTCCATCAGTTGCACCAATGGGTACCATTATGGGCAAGAACGTCATTGAACGTGACAAGAATGAGTTTTCATTATTGCTCGATCTACCTGAGGATATGCAATCCAAAATTTTTACTTATTTGCAGGCTCGTGATATTGCCCATTTAACACGGGCAAATTCATGCATTAACAACAGGCTCAAAAATGATGCTGCAATGGCAAGGGCGTGGTATCGCCGGTTTGCCTCATCACACCAGACTCTACTAAAAACAATCGTCACCACAAAAGATAAAGATGAACTCCAGAAATGGTTAAAGCGTTTTACAAAGGATGAAGCATTGGTAGAGTCAGTCATGGATCGCCAAGCCAGTATTCACTTTCCCGCTCTGTTCTTTTTCAGTCTCACTAATCTGATGTCTCAATGTAAAACATTTAAATTAGAGACAAAAGCCAGCCTCCTTAGTCATGGGATGAACTCAGCTGCCTTCAGCCCCGATGGCGACCATCTGGTGATAAGAGAAGTTGAGAAGAGCACTTTGAGAATCTTCGGCCAAAAGGACGATGGTTCATGGCAACGAAAAAGCACTATCTCCCATGATGACCATATCCGATCCTTCACCTTCAGCGCTGATAGCCGCTTCATGGTGACCGCCGGTAAAGATGGCGAGGCGAAAATCTATGGCAAGAAGGACGATGGATCATGGGAAGAAAAAGCGACTATTACCCATGATAACTGGGTCAACTCAGCCACCTTCAGTGCCGACAATCGCTACGTAGTGACCGCCAGTTTCGATCATAAGGCGAAAATTTATGGCCTGATTGACGATGGATCATGGGTAGAAAAAGCCATCATTCATCACGATTGTCACGTCGATTCGGCAACCTTCAGCGCCGATAGCCGCTATGTAGTGACTGCCAGTAAAGATGGCAAGGCGAAAATTTATGGCCGGGAGGACGATGGGTCATGGACAGAAAAAACCATTATTTCCCATGACGACCGAGTCCTCTCGGTTACCTTCAGCGCAAGTGGCCGCTATGTGTTCACCAACGGCAGAGATAAAAAGCTGAAAATCTATGGCCTGAAGGCCGATGGGTTATGGGAAGAAAAAGCCACTATTTTCCATGATTGCCACTTCCGCTCAGCAGCCATCAGCGCCAATGACCGCTATATATTGACTGCCAGTTGCGATCACAAGGTCAGAATCCATGACCTGACTGACAATGGATCATGGGAAGTAAAAGCAACTATTTCCCATGATTACCGGGTCAACTCAGCCACCTTCAGCCCGGATAGCCGTCATGTGTTGACTGGCAGTCACGATGGCAAGGCGAAAATCTATGGCCAGAAAGACAATGGATCATGGGAAGAAAAAACCATCATTTCTCATGAACACTGGATCGTATCAGCTAACTTCAGCGCTGATAGCCGCCATGTGATCACCCTCAGTGAAGATAACAAGGTGAAAATCTACGGCCTGAAGAACGATGGATCATGGCAAGAAAAAGCCATCATCTCCCATGGCAGGGATATCAGATCAGCAACCTTTAGCATCGATGGCCGCCATGTGGTCACTGCCAGTTTCGATCAAAAGGCGAAAGTTTATGGTCAGAACTGCGATGGATCATGGCAAGAAAAAGCCACCATTTCCCATCAAAGTACTGTCCAATCAGCCACCTTCAGCGCCGATGGACTTGTCTTAACCATCGATTTCAAGACTAACATCACTGAACTGAGTATGAATGATTGATGGTTTGCTATAAGTACCTAACCAGTTGGTTTCGCATATTCTGGACGGCGGCTTTTTCCACCCTTCTGCGTTCCAACTCTGATTGCGTAGCTTCGGCTACGCGCCCGTCGTTGCGCCTTGAAGGATGAAAAAATCCACTCGCCAGAATATGCGAAACCAACTGGCCAGGTACTTACGATTAGATCAATTGTGTGAACTTTCCTGCTAAAACCGACTCTAAGCTGCAGAATCAATCTTGAATACCCTTGCCAATCAGGGATAAATAACAACTATGGAAAACACACAATGGATCGCATAGATAACAAATCCTTTAGAAGTGCGCCATCCTCATCAACACCTGAACAACCGCCATCAGTGACCCCAATGGGTACCATTATGGGCAAGGACGTCATTGTACGTGATGACAATGAGTTTTCATTATTGCTCGATTTACCCGAGCATATGCAATCCAAAATTTTTACTTATTTACAGGCTCGTGATATTGCCCATTTAACACAGACAAATTCATCCATTAACAACAGGCTCAAAAATGATGCCACAATGGCAAGGGCGTGGTATCGCCGGTTTGCTTCATCACACCAGGCTCTACTAAAGACAATCGTCACTGCAAAAGATAAAGATGAACTCCAGAAATGGTTGCAGCGCTTTACAAAGGATGAGGCATTAGTGAAGTCAATCATGGATCGCCAGGCGAGTATTCATTTTCCTGCTCTGTTCTTTTTCAGCCTCACTAATCTGATGTCTCAATGTAAAACATTTAAATTAGAGACAAAAGCCAGCCTCATCTGTAATGGTGGGTTAAAATCAGCTGTCATCAGCGCCGATGGCCGCCATGTATTGGCTCATACTGAAGACACATGGATGAAAATCTTCAGCCGAAAGGACGATGGGTCATGGCAACCAAAAGGCACTATCTCCTATGATGACTACGTCATATCGTCCACCTTCAGCGCCAATAGCCGCTACCTGTTGACCGTCAATGACGATTACAAGGCGATAATCTGTGGCAAGAATGACGATGGATTATGGGAAGAAAAAACGACTATTAACCATCATCGCTTTATCAACTCAGCCGTCTTCAGCGCCGACGATCGCTATGTAGTGACCGCCAGTTACGATAAGAAGGCGAAAATTTATGGCCAGAAGGACGATGGATCATGGGAAGAAAAAGCTATTATTCACCACGATTATTGGGTCAATTCGGCAACCTTTAGCGCTGATAGCCGCTATCTAGTGACGGCCAGTGAAGATGGCAAGGCGAAAATCTATGGTCTGAGGGACGATGGGTCATGGGCAGAAGAAGTCATTATTTCTCACGATGACCAGGTCCACTCTGCTAACTTCAGCGCAAGTGGCCGCTACGTGTTCACCCGCTCCGGAGATAAAAAGGTGAAAATCTATGGCCTGGATGATGGGTCATGGAAAGAAAAAGCCACTATTTTCCATAATAGCTGGTTCTACTCAGCAGCCTTCAGCGCCAATGACGGCTTCATATTGACTGCCAGTAGCGATCACAAGGTGAGAATCCATGGCCTGACTGACAATGGATCATGGGAAGTAAAAGCCACTATTTCCCATGATAAATGGGTCAACTCAGCCACCTTCAGCCCGGATAGCCGCCATGTGTTGACTGGCAGTTTCGATGGCAAAGCGAAAATCTATAGCCAGAAAGACAATGATTCATGGGAAGAAGAAGCCATCATTTCTCATGAAAACCGGATCGTATCAGCTAACTTCAGCGCTGATAGCCGCCATGTGATCACCCGCAGTGAAGATCACAAGTTGAAAATCTACGGTCTGAAGTACGATGGAACATGGCAACAAAAAGCCATCATCTCCCATGGCAATAGTATTAGATCAGCCACTTTTAGCGTCGATGGCCGCCATGTGGTTACTGCCTGTTTCGATGGCAAGGCGAAAATTTATGGTCAGAACAGCGATGGATCATGGGTAGAAAAAGCCACCCTTTCCCATCAAGGTACTGTCCTAATATCCACTTTTAGCAACGATGGTCTGGTATTGACCATCGACCGAAAATCCACCCCCAGCGTCAATAATGCCCTGATGGTGATCTACGATCGTGCGGCGAATATCACTGAACTAAGTATGAATGAATGAATGATGGTTCGCTGTTCCATTCAGCCGTGTACCGAAGGTGCATCAGCTGGAAGATTTCGTTGACCATACCAAAATTTCTGATTAGCTTCGATCTTGCTTTGTGCGGCTAATGCCTGCTGATATCATTAGAAAAACTCACATTTCAGTAGTCCCGATTTTTAAATCAAACTTCACATTGCATGTTCAGAGATAGATAGTGAACTTTAATACTAAAACCGAGTCAAAATCACAGAATCAATATTAAATATCCTTGCTATTCAAGGTTAAACACTATCTACGGAGAAAGAGAAACGAACAATGGATTGCATAAATAAAAATTCCTGTGATGTTACTCTACCCTCATCAGCATCAGGTCAACCTCCGTCAGATACATCAAGTGGTACCATTATGGGCAAGAACGTCATTGTACGTGACAAGAGTGAGTTTTCATTATTGCTCGATTTGCCCCCGGGAATACAATCCAGAATTTTCACCTATTTGCGCGCTCATGATATTACCCAATTAACACGGGCAAATTCACAAACTAACAACGGGCTCAAAAATGATGCTGCAATGGCAAAGGCATGGTATCGCCATTTTGCTTCATCACACCAGACTCTACTAAAGACAATTGTCGCTGCAAAAGATAAAGATGAACTCCAGAAATGGTTAAAGCGTTTTACAAAGGATGAGGCATTAGTGAAGTCAATCATGGATCACCAGGCGAGTATTCACTTTCCTGTCCTGCTCTATTTCACTCTCACAAAACTGATGACTCAATGTAAAACATTTGCATTAGAGACAAAAGCCACACTCCCCTGTGATGGCGAGACCGGCTCAGCTACCTTCAGTGCCGATGGTCGCCATCTGGTGAGCGTCAATTGTAAAACAGTGGAAATCTATGGCCAGAAGAGCGATGGATCATGGGAAGCAAAAGGCACTATCTGCCATGATAACCGTGTCTGTACGGTCACCTTCAGTGCCAATGGCCGCTATGTAGTGACCGCTGCTGACGATTTCAAGACGAAAATTTATGGCCAGAAGGACGAACAATTATGGGAAGAAAAAGCCACTATTTCCCATGATAACTGGATCAATTCAGCCACCTTCAGCGCCGATAGCCGCCATCTGGTGAGCTGGAGTAAAGACGGCAAGGCGAAAATCTATGGCAAGAATGACGAAGGATCATGGGAAAAAAAAGCCACTATTTACCATGATGAATGGGTCTGCTCAGCCACCTTCAGCGTCGATAGTTGCTATGTAGTGACCGCCGACGGAGACGGCAAGGCGAAAATCTATGGCAAGACAGACGAAGGATCATGGGAAGAAAAAGCCATTATTTCCCATAATAAATGGGTCAAATCAGCCACCTTCAGCACCGATGGCCGCTATGTGGTGACCGCCAGTGGAGATGGCACGGCGAAAATTTATGGCCAGGGGGAAGATGGCTTGTGGACAGAAAAAGCCGTCATTACCCACGATATGTTAGTAGCATCGGCCACCTTCAGCACCGATGGCCGCCATGTGGTGACCGCCAGTTTTGATGGCAATGCGAAAATCTATGGCAGGAATAACGATGGGTCGTGGATAGAGAAAGCTATTATTCCCCATGACGATTGTGTCAGGTCAGCCACCTTCAGCCCCGATGGTCGCTATGTGAGGACGATCAGTGACGATCACATTGTGACAATCTATGGCCTGGAGGACGATGGTTCATGGGAAGAAAAAGCCATCTTTTCCCATGATGAAGAGGTCAACTCAGCCACCTTCAGCCCCGATAGCCGCTATTTGGTGACCTCCAGTGACGATGGCATAGCGATAATTTACGGCAAGAAGGACGATGGAACATGGGAAGAAAAAGATGCTATTTGCCATGATGATTGGGTCTTCTCAGCCACCTTCAGCCCCGATAGCCAACATGTGATCACCGCCAGTAGAGATGGCACTGCGATAATTTATGGCCGACAGAGTGATGGGACCTGGGAACAAAAAGCCATCATTTCCCATCATAGTTCCATCGAATCAGCCACCTTCAGCACGGACGGCCATGTGTTGACCATCCATGGTGATGGAACGTTGAAAATCACTGAACTACAGATGAACGACTAATTGTTTGCTGTCACTCATTAGCCAAGATCCGCATTATTCTTCTGCAACACCAGCTCAGCACGATAACTTGAGCGCAAAAGGGTACCCGCAACGAATTCTACAAACCCTCTTTCCAGACCCCGCTGAGGATTAGATCAATAAGCGCTCAGCCATACGGAATCGAATATTTCTGGCTTATTGGGCAGGTGCTCTGCAAGGCGCAACGACGGGAACATAGCAAGCTATGTGACCAGAGTTGCAACGCATCACGACTGCATGGATGCAGGAGCTAGAGCAACGCAGGAGCAGTTGCCGCGAGTGCCTGAACAATAAGTCAGAAAATATGATTTCGTATGGTTGAGTACTTAGTGTGAACTTTCCTGCTAAAACCGACTCTAAGCTGCAGAATCAATTTTGAATGTCCTTGCCAATCAGGGATAAATAATGGAAAACAAACTATGGATTGCCTGAATAACAATTCCGGTAGAAGTACTCCACCCTCATCAAGACCAGGTCAACCACCATCAGATACACCAAGTGGTAACACTATGGGCAGGAACGTCTTTGTACGTGACAAGAATGAGTTTTCATTATTGCTCGATTTGCCCCCGGGAATACAATCCAGAATTTTCACCTGTTTGCGGGCTCATGACATTACCCAATTAACACGGGCAAATTCAGACATTAACAACAGACTCAAAAATGATGCTGCAATGGCAAGAGCATGGTATCGCCGGTTGGCTTCATCACACCAGACTCTATTAAAGACAATTGTCGCTGCAAAAGATAAAGATGAACTCCAGAAATGGTTAAAGCGTTTTACAAAAGATGAGGCATTAGTTAAGTCAATCATGGATCGCCAGGCGAGTATTTATTTTCCTGCTCTGTTTTTTTCCACTCTCACTAAACTGATGTGTCAATGTAAGACATTTAAATTAGAGACTAAAGCCAACATCCGCTGTAGTAGTCAACAGAACTCAGCTATCTTCAGTGACGATGGCCGCCACTTAGTGATCACCTGTGACTTTAAAACATGGAAAATCTATGGTCAGGAGAGCAATGGATCATGGGAAGCAAAAGGCACTATCTCCCATGATGACGATGTAAGATCTGCCACCTTCAGTGCCGATGGCCGCTATGTAGTGACCACCACTATATTTGGCAAGGCGAAAATTTATGGCAAGAAGAACGAACAATCATGGGAAGAAGAAACTATTTCCAACGACGATTCGTTACGCTTAGCCACCTTCAGCGCCGATGGTCACTATGCAGTGACCGCCAGTAAAGATGGCAAGGCAACAATTTATGGCCGGTTAACCGATGGGTCATGGGTAGAAAAAGCCATCATTCGCCACAATAATTTTTTAAGCTCAATCACCTTCAGCGCCGATGGCAGCCACGTGGTGACAGCCAGTTTTGATGGCAGAGCGAAAATCTATGGCAAGCAGAATGATGGGTCATGGGCAGAAAAAGCCATTATTTTCCATGATAACCGGGTCGACTCAGCCACCTTCAGCGCCGATGGCCGCCATGTGGTGACACGCAGTGCCGATAACAAGGTGAAAATCTATGGCCTGGAGGCCGATGGTTCATGGGAAGAAAAAGCCATCATTTATCATGATGATGGAGTCTGTTCAGCCAGCTTCAGCCCCAATAGCCGCTGTGTGGTCACCGCCAGTAAGGATGGCAGGGCGATCATCTTTGGCAAGAAGGACGATGGATCATGGGAAGAAAAAGCCACTATTAACCATGATGATTGTGTCTGGTCAGCCACCTTCAGCCCTGATAGCCGCTCTGTGGTCACCCACAGTAAAGATGAAAAGGCGAAAATCTATGGTCTGAAAGACGATGGCTTATGGGAAGAAAAAACGACAATCCCCCATTATTTGTATATTTGTTCAGCAACCTTTACCTTCGATAGCCGCCATGTGATCACCCGCGGTGGAGATAGCAAAGTGAAAATCTATGGCCATCAGGACAATGGCTCCTGGGCAGAAAAAGCTATCATTACCCACGATGATGTCATATCAGCAAACTTGAGCGTCGATGGCCGCCATTTGGTCACTGCCGGTAGCGATAAAATGGCGAACATTTATGGCCAGGTAAGCGATGGACCATGGCAAAAAAAAGCCACCATTTATCATCGCAGAGGGATCAGACGAGCCATCTTTAGCGCCGAAGGTCATGTGTTGACCATCCATGGCAATAACATGGCGAAAATCAGTGAGCTATGGATGGATGAATGACTGATCATTTTCCCAAAACAAAGTCCTGTTTTCTTATTGGTAACGATTAGATCAATCCTGTGAACTTTCCTACTAAAACCGACTCTAAGCTGCAGAATCAATTGTGAATATCCTCGCCAATCAGGGATAAATAACAACGATGGAAAACAAACTATGGATTGCCTGAATAACAATTACGTTAGAATTACTCCACCCTCATCAAAACCAGGTCAACCACCATCAGATAGACCAGGTTGTACCACTATGGGCAGGAACGTCATTGCACGTGACAAGAATGAGTTTTCATTATTGCTCGATTTACCCGAGGATATACAATCCAAAATTTTTACTTATTTGCAGGCTCGTGATATTGCCCTGTTAACACGGGTAAATTCATCCATTAACAACAGGCTCAAAAATGATGATGCAATGGCAAGGGCATGTTATCGCCGGTTGGCTTCATCACACCAGGCTCGACTAAAGAAAATTGTCACTACAAAAGATAAAGATGAACTCCAGAAATGGTTGCAGCGTTTTACAAAGGATGAGGCATTAGTTAAGTCAATCATGGATCGCCAGGCGAGTATTTATTTTCCTGCTCTGTTTTTTTCCACTCTCACTAAACTGATGTGTCAATGTAAGGCATTTAAATTAGAGACTAAAGCGAGCATCCCCTGTAGCAGTCGAGAGAACTCAGCTACCTTCAGCGACGATGGACGCCACCTGGTGATCGCCTGTGACTTCGGAACATGGAAAATTTATGGCCAGGAGAGCGATGGATCATGGGAAGAAAAAGGCACTATCTTCCATGAATACTGTTTCAAATCGGTCACCTTCAGTGCCGATGGCCGCTATGTGGTGGCTGTCTATAGAGATGACAAGGCGATAATTTATGGCCAGAAGGACGAACGATCATGGGAAGAAGTGACTATTTCCCACGACGACTCGCTCTGCTCAGCCAGCTTCAGCACCGATGGCCGCTTTGTAGTGATCACCACTAAAAATAACAAGGCGAAAATTTGTGGCAAGAAGGACGATGGCTCATGGGTAAAAGAAGTCACTATTTCCCATGATAAATCGCTCCAATCAGCCACCTTCAGCACCGATGGCAGCCATATTGTGACCGCCAGTTTTGATGGCAAGGCGAAAATCTATAGCAAGAAGAACGACGGTTCATGGATAGAAAAAGCCATTATTTCCCATGATAAATGGGTCCAATCCGCCGCCTTCAGCGACGATGATCGCCATGTGGTGACCCGCAGTATCGATCACAAGGTGAAAATCTATGGCCTCAAGGCCGATGGTTCGTGGGAAGAAAAAGCCATCATTTCCCATAATAAAGACATCAACTCAGCGACATTCAGCGCCGATAATCGCCACTTGGTGACCTCCAGTGACGATCGCAGAGCGATAATCTACGGCAAGAAGGGCGATGGATCATGGGAAGAAAAAGCCACTATTTACCACGATGATTGGGTCTTCTCAGCCACCTTCAACTCCGATAGCCGCTCTGTGGTCACCCGCAGTGTAGACAGAGTGGCAAAAATCTATGGCCAGAAGGACGATGGATCGTGGGAAGAAAAAATGATCATCTCCCACTATTTGAAAATTATATCAGCAACCTTTAGCGTCGATGGCCGCCATGTGATCACCAGAGGTGAAGATAGCAAGGTAAAAATATATGGCCATAAGGACAATGGATCCTGGGAAGAAAAAGCCATTATTTCACATGCCTATGGTGATGTCATATTAGCAACCTTTAGCCTCGATGACCGCCATCTGGTCGCTGCCGGTAACCATAAAACGGTGAAAATTTGTGGCCTGGTAAGCGATGGATCATGGAAAATAAAAGCCGCCATTTCTCATCTCGAAGGGATCAGGACAGCCATCTTCAGCGCCGATGGCCATGTGTTGACCATCCATGACGATGACACGGCGAAAATCACTGAACTATCAATGAAGGACTGATCGTTTACTGTCACTCATTAGCCCAGACCTACATTATTCTTCAACAACGCTTTTTCCAGACCCCGCTGATGCTGCTTCCCAAACGCTTGGGGAGTCTCATGCAAGGTTCAGCAGGTAAATGTTTTTTGGTGGGTTACAGGTGCTGACCCAGAGTGCCATTCTGCATGTTCTGAAAGATAGAAACCCGCTTTCTGGTTATTGATCATTTTCCCGGATCAAAGCCCTGTTTTCTTGTTCGTTACGATTAGATCCATATTGTGAACTTTCCTACTAAAACCGACTCTAAGCTGCAGAATGAATTTTGAATATCCTTGCCAATCAGGGATAAATAACAACGATGGAAAACGAACTATGGATTGCCTGAATAACAATTCCGGTAGAAGTATTCCACCCTCATCAAAACCAGGTCAACCACCATCAGATACACCAGGTTGTACCACTATGGGCAGGAACGTCATTGTACGTGACAAGAATGAGTTTTCATTATTGCTCGATTTGCCCCCGGGAGTTCAATCCAAAATTTTCACCTATTTGCGGGCTCATGACATTATTCAATTAACACGGGCAAATTCAGACATTAATAAGAGGCTCAAAAATGATGCTGCATTGGCAAGGGCGTGGTATCGCCGGTTGGCTTCATCACACCAGACTTTACTAAAGACAATTGTCGCTACAAAAGATAAAGATGAACTCCAGAAATGGTTGCAGCGTTTTACAAAGGATGAGGCATTAGTTAAGTCAATTATGGATCGCCAGGCGAGTATTTATTTTCCTGCTCTGTTCTTTTCCACTCTGACTAAACTGATGTCTCAATGTAAAACATTTAAATTAGAGACTAAAGCCAGCATCCTCTGCGATAGTTCAGAGCACTTAGCTGCCTTCAGCGGCGATGGCAGCAACTTGGTGATCGCCTGTGACTCTAAAACATGGAAAATCTATGGCCAGGAGAGCGATGGATCCTGGGAAGCAAAAGGCACTATCCCCAATAACTACTGTGTCAAATCGGTCACCTTCAGTGTCGATGGCCGCTATTTAGTGGCTACCAGTATAGGTGGCAGGGCGAAAATTTATGGCAAGAAGGACGACCGATCCTGGGAAGAAGCAACGATTCCCCATGACGACTCTGTCCACTCAGCCACCTTCAGTGCCGATAGTCACTATGCAGTGACCGCCAGTAGAGATGGCAAGGCAAAAATTTATGCTAAGGTGGCCGATGGGTCATGGGTAGAGAAAGCCATCATTCGCCACAATAATTTTTTACGCTCAGTCACCTTCAGCGCCGATGGCCGATATGTGGTGACCGCCAGTTTTGATGGCAAAGCGAAAATCTATGGCAGGAAGAACGATGGGTCATGGGCAGAAAAAGCCATTATTTCCCATGATAACGGGCTCAACTCAGGCACCTTCAGCGCCGATGGTCGCCATGTGATAATCCGCAGTGCAGATAACAAAGTGAAAATCTATGGCCTGGAGGCCGATGGTTCATGGGAAGAAAAAGCCATCATTTCTCATGATGATGGAGTCTGGTCAGCCACCTTCAGCCTCAATAGCCGCTGTGTGGTGACCGCCAGTATGGACGGCAGGGCGATCATCTTCGGCAAGAACTACGATGGCTCATGGGAAAAAAAAGCTATCATTACCCACGATGATTGGGTCTTCTCAGCCACCTTCAGCTCCGATAGCCGCTGTGTGGTCACCCACGGTATAGATAAAGTGGCGAAAATCTATGGCCAGAAGGACGATGGATCATGGGAAGAAAAAATGATCATTTCCCATAACCTTAAGATCCGCTCAGCCAAATTCAGCGCCGATAGCCGCCATGTGATCACCTGCAGTGAGGATCACACGGTGAAAGTCTATAGCCGGAAGGACAATGGATCCTGGGAGAAGAAAGCTACCATTTCCCATGATATTAGTGTCGGACCGGCAACCTTCAGCATCGGTGGCAACCATGTGGTCACCTGCAGTACCGAGGGTAAGGCGATAATTTACGGCCTGGGGAGCGATGGATTATGGAAAGAAAAAGCAGTCATTTGCGATAATACTGAGATCAAATCGGCCATCTTCAGCTTGGATGGTCATGTGTTGACTATACATGGAGGTAACAGGGCGAAAATCACAAAACTATGCATGATTGACCGATCGTTTACTGTTACTCATTAACCCAAACCCTCATTATACTTCTGCAACACCTCTTTCCAGACCCAGCTGATGCTACTTCCCAAACGCTTGGGGAATCTCATGTAAGGTTCAACGTTACGCTTGCATCAATCTCAAAAACTTTCGTGCTAGAGCTGACTCTAACTTACTGAATTAACGTTTGAATATCCCTGTCAACCGCAGGTAAATAACAGCTTGTCACAGGATAAGTCATAAAATTTGGTGAACTTTTCTCCCGGTTTTTTATCTAATCATTAACCAATCAACAAAAATGGAGTTTATTTTATGAAGATGAATGTTACGGATGTATGTCAAATCTGTTTCGGGACTTTTAATGAAAATGATCATGAAAATCTTCGATGTCATGATAAAGTATTTCTCTCGTGTCATGAGACTCATGTCTTTGGAAGAAAATGCATTGCTCAATGGTTTGACCAATCTAAGAAATGTCCTATTTGTAGATTTGAAGAGCCGTCATTTATTCTTGAGAATATGCCTCCTGCTCGTCCATTGCATGAACGGGTAATCAGAAAAATTTCTCAAATTGCTAATTATACTTTTATTAGTGCTGCTAGCTCTGCTCTTACTGCAGCAACCTTTATTGGTGCCTTCGGCGCTATTAGCCTCGGCACTGGTTTGGCTGGGACTGTTGCTGTTGACTCTGCTTTGGCTGCTGGTGTAAGTACAGCTATTGTAACTGGATCTGCTTTTGGAGCGGGAAATAGCTTGGCTGACTTACGACCTTTCGGGTTGGCAGGTGCGGCTATTGGCTTTGCCTGTTGTCCTGTAGCTTTTGGAAGTTATAGCTACCTTGCTGCTTCTCATTTTGCTGGTTTTACTGTTGGTGCACTCGTTGGCGGAACTTGGCCCTTAACTAATCTACACCCATAAAGAAACGCGAAGACTGGTCACACCCAACAAAGTCGTCATGACTTTTATAACCGCTGATGAAGTGGAGGTCAGGCTCCTGGAAGGACGAATTGACTGTCAGGCAGATTGATTAGTTAAAGTAGAATTGACCCTCGAAGTTGGTCAGTCCACTTAAAGCACTGGATGTGGAATTCTCGATGGGTGTCCAGATATTTGAACAGAGATGGAGTTTATTTTCGATGAATGTTGCGGATGTATGTCAAATCTGTTTCGAGTCTTTTAATGAAAATGATAATGAAGATCTTCGATGTGATGATAAAGTAGTTCTCCCGTGTCATGAGACTCATGTCTTTGGAAGAAAATGCATTGCTCAATGGTTTGACCGATCTAAGAAATGTCCTATTTGTAGGTCTGAAGTGCCGTCATTTATCCTTGAGAGTATGCCTCTTACTCGTTCATTGCGTGAACGGGTAATCAGAAAAGTTTCTCAAATTGCTACTGATGTTTTTATTTGTGCTGCTAGCTCTGCTATCACTTCGGCAATCTTTATTGGTGCCTCCGGCATTATTGACCTTGAGACTGGTGATGTTGAGTCTGCCCTGGCTGCTGGTGTAAGTACAGCCATTGCAACTGGATCTGTTTTTGGAGCGGCAAATAGCCTGGCTGACTTAAAACTTTTCGCGTTTACGGGTGCGGTTATTGGCGTTGCCGGTTGTCCTATAGCTTTTGCAATTTATGGCTACCTTTCTGCTTCTCATTTTGCTGGTTTTGCTACTGGTGCATACGTTTGCGGAGTTTGGTCCAGTATTAGTTCTCATCTGGATCCATAAGGCTCCTGGAATATTGATTTTCAATTCACGCAAACCCCTCACCAGGCTGAGCTTGTTGCAAAAGTAGCGAGAAAAGCACAGCACTTTTTCGACAGCCTTTTTACGTCGGAGGTATGTTCAGGTACAGGCTCAAAATCAGGGTCAGACTGGTCATGACATCCAACACAGTACTCGTGACTTTGGTACCCTCTGATGAAATCGAGGACTGGTTAAAAGGAGCAACAGCGGACGAATCGACTGTCAGGTCGGTCATAGCACCCAACATAGTTGTCATGACTTTTGTACCTGCTGATGAAGTGGATGTATTGTCAAAAGGAGAAACAGAGGACGAATTGACTGTCAGACTGGTCATGGCATCCAACAAAGTCGTCATGACACCTGCTGATGAAGTGGAGGCCTGCCCAGAAGGAGTAACAGAGGACGAATAGACTGTCGGGCAGGCTGATGAGTTAAAGTAGAATTGACCCTCGAAGTTGGCCATTCCAATTAAAGCAGTGGCTGTGGAATTCTCGATGGGTGTCGGGAAATACAGGCAGTCTGATGAGTTAAAGAAGAATTGACCCTCGTAGTTGGTCAGTCCACTTAAAGCACTGGTTGTGGAATTCTCGATGGGTGTCCAGGTATTCAATGCGATATTCACATGCTGGGAAAATGTAAGTGGGCCGGTAGTTGCATTGCCTGGATTCACGAAGCTTTCGCAATTATATGCCCAAACCAGTGGATCTGTGCTTTTAATGCTGTATTCATGCTGCTCTTGTCGCCAGAGTTTGACTGCCTGAAAGTGGTTGCAAGTGAGGGCTAGGTCAACGATTCCTTTGATATCTAAAGCTGTATTTTTTACCCGGATCTGATTGCCCACGAGTACATAAAAAGGAGGTTCTTCATTGGTATCCGAATGACCGACAAGAGAGAAACCAAACTGTTCTTTTTTATATCCCGGCGACACAGTTTCGAACACAATTTCACCTGCATTGTCAATGTCGATCTCGTTTCCAGAGATATCGATACTGCTTCCCGGTCCAATATGTAACTCAGCCACCCACCCCATCTTGCCCTGGAATTTGTTCCCATAAACACCGATCGCCATGAACCGTTTATTGATGGCGGGAAGTTTAACAAATAGCCCTCCATTGGGAATACAGTCGCGGCGCCATGATTCGATGGTATCACCAGTCACCATGTTATTGGCAAAAATCAGGCTCGGACCCTGGTGCCTAAAATCGACAGATGCATCCAGAGGAAGTCTGCAATCAATTCTAACTCCGTTCTGGCAATTGAGATTGAATACGTTGTCTTCTACAAACAGTCTCCGGTTAATACAACGTACTGTAATAATGCCAATTGGATTGCGGCCATTAGGTGCAGTTGGCTGGAAAGTAATGTGTCTTATACGGCTGTCCATTGTTTCATCGAAACTAAAGTACTTAAGGGACCCGAACGTGATCATATATGAATCTGTATAACTTTCATCAGGCGAGATGACGATTTCGCAACCTTCATTTGGAGCCCCGATGATGTCCTGACCATCCTTCAAAACTATTTCACTGTCAATTAGATACACAACCGGAATTTTACCTGATGAGGGGGTAATAACGGATGGAGAAAGCGTTGCGCCAGAAGCAGTTTCGGAAGAGAGCAATATAACGGTGTTCTTTGGAACCTCATTTATAAACTTACCTAAATTCTCTGAAGAGTTGGTACTGAGAACGATACACTGTCGTCCGCTAACAAGGTCTTTATAATCGTTTAGCCGCTGATGAACCCCTGTCGTCTGACCTTTAAGAGAATCGCATGGTACCCTTAGAGGAGGGCTTGCAGGAGAATAGGTTGTAGGAACATCGGTTGTAGGAGCAGCAGTTGTAGGAACATCGGTTGCAGGAACAGCGGTTGTAGGAACAGCGGTTATAGGAACATCGGTTGTAGGAACAGCGGTTGTAGGAGCAGCGGTTATAGAAACAGCGGTTGTAGGAACATCGGTTATAGGAACAGCGGTTGTAGGAGCAGCGGTTGTAGGAGCAGCGGTTGTAGGAACAGCGGTTGTAGGAACAGCGGTTGTAGGAACATCGGTTGAGGCAACAGCGGTTGAAGGAACATCGGTTGTAGGAGCACCGGTTGTAGGAACAGCGGTTGTAGGAACAGCGGTTATAGGAACATCGGTTGTAGGAGCAGCGGTTGTAGGAACATCGGTTGTAGGAACAGCGGTTATAGGAACATCGGTTGAAGGAACATCGGTTGAAGGAACATCGGTTGTAGGAGCACCGGTTGTAGGAACAGCGGTTGAAGGAACATCGGTTGTAGGAACAGCGGTTGTAGGAACAGCGGTTGTAGGAACAGCGGTTGCAGGAGCAGCGGTTGTAGGAACAGCGGTTATAGGAGCAGCGGTTGTAGGAACATCGGTTGTAGGAGCAGCGGTTGTAGGAGTAGGAACATCGGTTGTAGGAACAGCGGTTGTAGCAACATCGGTTGTAGGAACAGCGGTTATAGGAACATCGGTTGTAGGAGCACCGGTTGTAGGCAGACTGGTCATGACATCCAACACAGTGCTCGTGACTTTGGTACCCTCTGATGAAGTCGAGGACTGGTAAAAAGGAGTAACAGAGGACGAATTGACGGTCAGGTTGGTCATAACACCCAACATAGTTGTCATGACTTTTGTACCTGCTGATGAAGTGGAGGCATTGTTAAAAGGAGAAACAGAGGACGAATTGACTGTCAGACTGGTCATAGCATCCAACAAAGTCGTCATGACACCTGCAGATGAAGTGGAGCCCTGCCCAGAAGGAGTAACAGAGGACAAATCGACTGTCAGACTGGTCATGGCACCCAACAGAGTCGTCATGACTTTTGTATCTGCTGATGAAGTGGAGGCCTGCCCGGAAGGAGTAACAGGGGACAAATTGACTGTCAGGCAGACTGATGAGTTAAAGTAGAATTGACCCTCGAGGTTGGTGAGTCCACTTAAAGCACTGGCTGTGGAATTCTCGATGGGTGTCCAGATATTCACAATCTCGGAAAGTGTGGTTGGGCCGACAGTTGCCATGCTTGAATTCGTGAATCTTTCGCAATTACCCACCAATGATAATGGATCTGTGGTTTTAATGCTGTATTCATGCTGCTCTTGTCGCCAGAGTTTGACCGCTTGAAAGTGGTTGCAAGCGAGGGCCAGCTGAACGATTCCTTTGATATCTAAAGCTGTATTTTTTACCCTGATCTGATTGCCCACAAGATTATAAACAGGAGGTTCTTCATTGGTATCCGAATGACCGACAAGAGAGAAACCAAATTTTTCTTTTTTAAATACCGGCGACACAATTTCCCACAAAATCTCACCAGCATTGTCAATGTCAACCATGTTTCTAAAGATATCGATACTGCTTCCCGGTCCAATATGTAACTCAGCCACCCACCCCATATTGCCCTGGAATGTGTTCCCGTTAACAGCAATCCTTTTTGACTGGTTTTTGATGGCGGGAAGTTTAATAAATAGCCCTCCATCGGGAATATAGTCGCCGCCCCATGATTCGATGGTATCAGCAGTAACCCTGTTATTGGTGAACATCAGGGCCGGACCCTGGTGCAAATCATTAACAGATGCATTCAGAGGAAGTCTGCAATCAATTCTAACTCCGGTCTGGCAATTAAGATTGAATACGTTGTTTTCTACAATCAGTCTCCGGTTAATACAACGTGCTGTAATAATAGGACCAATTGGTTTGCGGCCATTAGGTGCAGTTGGCTGGAAAGTAATGTGTCTTATATGGCTGTCTTTTGTTTCATTGAAACTAAAGTAGTTAAAGGACCCAAACTTGATCATATATAAATCTGTATAAGTTGCATCAGGCGAGATGACGATTTCGTAACCTTCATTTGGAGCCCCGATAATGTCCTGACCATCCTTCAAAACTATTTCACTGTCAATTAGATACACAACCGGGATTTTACCTGATGAGGGGGTAATAACGGATGGAGAAAGCGTTGCGCCAGAAGCAGTTTCGGAAGAGAGCAATATAACGGTGTTCTTTGGAACCTCATTTAGCAACTTACTTAAATTCTCTGAAGAGTTGGTACTGAGAACAATGCACTGTCGTCCCCTAACAAGGTTTGAATATTGGTTTAGCCGTTGATAAACCCCTGTCGTCTGACCTTTAAGAGAATCGCATGGTACCCTTAGAGGAGGGCTTGCAGGAGAATAGGTTGTAGGAACATCGGTTGTAGGAACATCGGTTGTAGGAGCACCGGTTGTAGGAGCAGCGGTTGTAGGAACAGCGGTTATAGGAACATCGGTTGTAGGAACATCGGTTGTGGGAACAGCGGTTGAAGGAACATCGGTTGAAGGAACATCGGTTGTGGGAACAGCGGTTGAAGGAACATCGGTTTTAGGAACAGCGGTTGTAGGAACATCGGTTGTAGGAACATCGGTTGCGGGAACAGCGGTTGTAGGAACATCGGTTGTAGGAACATCGGTTGTAGGAACATCGGTTGTAGGAACATCGGTTGTGGGAACAGCGGTTGAAGGAACATCGGTTGTAGGAACAGCGGTTATAGGAACATCGGTTGAAGGAACAGCGGTTGAAGGAACATCGGTTGTAGGAACATCGGTTGAAGGAACATCGGTTGTAGGAACATCGGTTGTAGGAACATCGGTTGTAGGAACATCGGTTGAAGGAACATCGGTTGTAGGAACATCGGTTGTAGGAGCAGCGGTTGTAGCAACAGCGGTTATAGGAACAGCGGTTGTAGGAACAGCGGTTGTAGGAACATCGGTTGTAGGAGCATCGGTTGTAGGAGCATCGGTTGTAGGAGCATCGGTTGTAGGAACATCGGTTGTAGGAACAGCGGTTATAGGAACAGCGGTTGTAGATTGAGTGGTGATCTGAGCTTGCAGGCTAAGAGTCTTTAAGAGAAATAGAGGAGGGATTAAAAAAGCAAAACAGCGCTGAAAATCAATCATTTCCATGGTTCCTTATAAGACGTCTATAGGGAACCTAGTGTAGTGCATCATTGTGTTTTGAGATTAATCGAAATCGACGGTTCACACGAACCACATTATCCAATGAAACGGAAGAATACCCATCTTGGGGTTTTACGCTCATTCGATAACGTGTTGACCATCCGTGGCGATAGCACGTTGAAAATCACTGAACCAGGAAATGAATAAGTGATTATTTGCTGTCACTCATGAGCCCAGACCCACATTATTCTTCTGCAACACCTGCTCAGCACGATAGCTCGAACGCACCAGGGCACCGGCTACGACTTCAACAAAACCTCTTTCCAGGCCCCACTGACGATACTTCTCAAACTCTTGAGGAGTCACGTAACGCTCAATAGGTAAATGGTTTTTGGTAGGCTGAAGATACTGCCCCAGGGTCAGGATATCGCAATCAATGGCCCTGAGATCATCCATGGTCTCAATTATCTCTTCCTCGGTTTCACCCAGACCCAGCATCAGACTGGTTTTAGTGAGTACGTCTGGACGATATTTTTTGGAGTGGGCCAGAACATTGAGCGTCTGCTCGTAGCTGGCACGCGGGTCACGAACAGGATGTGTCAGTCGTTTAACGGTTTCAACATTTTGAGCAAAAACGGCAATACCACTGTCGACCACTGTTTCCACATCCGCCAGGATACCGAGAAAATCCGGTGTCAGTGCTTCAACGTCGGTTTCAGGATTGACTTCCTTTACGCGTTTTACGACGGCGGCATAGTGACCGGCACCGCCATCTTCCAGATCATCACGGTTAACAGAGGTCAGAACCAGGTATTTCAGGTTCATTAATTTTACGCTGTTGGCCGTATGGTCTGGCTCATCTTTATCCAGCCAGCCTTTGGGGTTACCAGTATTCACCGCACAGAAGCGACAGGCACGGGTACAAACATCACCCATCAGCATGATAGTAGCGGTACCGGAACTCCAGCATTCATTAATGTTGGGGCACATGGCTTCTTCACAAACGGTACTCAGCTTGTGCTCATGTACCGTCCCCTGGACTTCTTTGAACTTACTGCCGTAACTGGGCTTGATTCTCAACCACTCCGGCTTGCGCATAAAAGGCTGAACTGCTTCATCAGAGCGATTGCTGGCTTTGATGCCATTCTTGATGGCGGTAATGCCTTTTTCATTGACGAACTTCTCGCCACTCTGAATAGTAACAGCCGGAATCTGGACGGTTGGAATCAGGTTGCTATCGGTCATAGAGTCCCAGTCATGTTGGTCGGTTGTACCGGTTTGTGAAGCCGTTCGTTCACTCACTCGAATTTGAAGAGAGATTGCTCAGGCCTCCTGAACCAGATCAAACTCTGTTGCTTCCTTTACTGTCTGAGCCTCATTATACCCAAGTTCCTCCATAAGGCACTCAAGTAAGCGATTGCTCACTTCATTCCATTGCACAGGATTTTGAAATTCCCTGAGCTGGGCGACCTGCAGATCCTTGTAACCGCAGGGGTTGATACGGGTAAAGGGTTCCAGATCCATATCCAGATTGAAACTCAGTCCATGATAACTTTTCATCTGTCTGAATCGCAGCCCCAGGGCGGCAATTTTTGCTCCATCAATGTAAACGCCGGGAGCGTCAGGTCTGGCACAGGATTCAATACCATAGCTTGACAGTACTTTGATGATGGCACTCTCAATAGCTGACACCACCTGCCTGGGACCACTGCCTGAGCGGCGAACATCCATCAGCAGGTAGACCACCAGCTGACCCGGACCGTGATAAGTGACCTGACCTCCACGGTCCACCTGGACCACAGGAATATCTCCGGGTGCCAGGACATGTTCAGGCTTGCCGGCCTGACCCTGAGTAAAGACAGGGTCGTGCTCGACAAACCAGAACTCATCATCCGTCTGCTCATCTCTGCGTTCGGTGAATGCTTTCATGGCCTCAAAAACAGGCTCATAAGGCTGCCTGCCCAAGTAGCGGATGTTCAGTTTCATCAAAGTACCATTTGCACCCGGCCGGTCGCTTTCAAATCTTCGAAGATCGCTTTCAGCTGAGATTCTCCGGTGGCCCGAATAGTCACCATAACCGAGGTGTATTTGCCAGTTCGACTCTCTTTCAGCCGGAAGTTGCCATCGTAATCCGGTGCATGCTGCTTGACGATAGCGCAGACAACCTTCTGAAAATCGACAGCGGCATTACCCACAATACGGATCTCGTAATCGCAGGGAAATTCAATTTTTGGCGCTTCTTGATCGGTCATTTTTTACACTGATGATAAATGAAATACCTTCAGATTCTGCGAGCCTGAAGGTATGGGCATTTCACTCACTGCTGCCACTGAATGTTCAGGACAGTCCTTTAAAGAACAGCACGATACTATCCCACAGACGTTTGAAGAAGCCACCACGCTCTATCGCAGTCTCTGCTCTGAGAGGGACTTCTTTGATAATTTCATCATCGATAGTCACTTTCAGTGTACCCAGCTGCTGGCCAGCTTCAACAGGGGCTTCAACAATTGGATCAATATTCAGAGTCGCTTTCAGCTTCTTACCCGTATGCCTGGGCACTGTGACAATCAGATCCTTGTCGATGGCAACGTCTACCTGATCTTGTGTGCCTTTCCAGACCTTCACAGTTTCAAGCGTTACGCCACCTTTTTTAACATCAACATTTTCGAAGAAACGGAAACCATAGGTCAGCAGTTTCTGTGCCTCCGCAGCACGCTGCTTCTCACCTCTGGCACCCAGAATAACAGTAATCAGACGACGCCCATCGCGCTTTGCGGTAGCTGCCAGACCAAAACCACTGGCCTCAATGTGCCCTGTTTTCAGACCATCAACATTAGGGTTAGTCCATAACAGACGGTTTCGGTTGGGCTGACGACGCAGTGGCTTACCGGTTTTTTTGTTGGTACCGTATTGATAATACTTCTGAGCATAAAGCTCGTAATACTCAGGGTAATCCTTGACGATATGGCGAGACAGTATCGCAAGATCCCTTGCAGAGGAATAGTGATCAGGCGCAGGCCAGCCCGATGCATTGACAAAATTGGAGTTAATCATCCCCAGTCGCTCGGCCGTACTGTTCATCAGCTCGGCAAAGGCGTCTTCACTGCCGGCAATATGTTCAGCGATGGCGACACTGGCGTCGTTGCCGGAGACGATAATAATACCTTTCAACAGCTCCTGTACCGGAACCCGCTCACCCACTTCAATAAACATGGTTGAGCCGCCCATTTTCCAGGCTTTTTCGCTAATCAGCACCTCATCATCACGATGAATATTACCAGACGCCAGCTCAACCTCGGCAATGTAAGCGGTCATCATTTTGGTCAGGCTGGCAGGGTGAAAAGGGTCATCTGCATTTTCGGAGGCCAGAACCTCTCCGCTGTCGGCATCCATCAATATAAAACTGTCGGCAGCAATCTTGGGTGCAGCAGGAATCAGGGCAGCGGCTTCAGCATAAACTGCGCCAGTTGCCAGAATAAATAGCATGGACACCCATCCGGCTAACCTTTTCAATCGCACATGGTTGGCCCGGACAGGATTTAATCGTTTGATCATTATAGAAACTAGCTCTGAAATTCACTGTTGCTGGCCATTATAATGTTACCGACTAAGGAGTTTAAGAGAAGCATTGAAAATAGAATGTAATATGCTCATTGCCTGATCAGTGAAAGTCTGTCAGGCCACACTGGAATATCGGTCTGGCCGACTAAAAAGACTGACTCAAACTACTTCCCGGAAGCCTCAGTAACCTCTTCGTAAATCAGGTAAGGCACGTCAAAATCGCCTTCATCCAGCTTCTCAAGGAGTTCTTCAAGATGCTCAATCGTTTGCACCGGCCCAATCCTGACTCGGTAAAAAGGATCAGGCTCCTCTTCCCCTTTCACCACTCTGATATCACTGCCTATGGTCTCAGCCACCTGCCGACGCAATATCTGGGCATAGTGATAATTCTTCAGCGCAGCTAGTTGTACAAACAGCAGCTGATTATTACCGCCCCCGGTAAGCGCTTCGCCTTTGGCGGCAGCAAGAGACCTGACATCTATCCCCTCTACCAACACATCAGTCACTCCTTTCTTAGCGAACCCCAGCTTAACGGCAGCAGCATAAGAGAGGTCTATAATCCGATCGCCGTGGAATGGTCCGCGATCATTGACCCGAAGTACAACCGACTTGCCATTGTGACTGTTAGTGACCTTGACATAGGAAGGCAGGGGCAAAGTCTTGTGTGCCGCAGTCATACCGTAGAGATCGTAAACTTCACCGTTAGCCGTCTGCTTGCCATGAAACTTGGTGCCATACCATGAGGCCTTGCCCTTTTCCTGATAGCCTTTGGCACTCTTCATAGGGGTATAGGTCACATCATTGAGTTCATAGGGAGAATCCTTGAACTGACCATCATGGGTGACAGGAATAGCATCAGGAATCTGACTGACATCCCTTTTCTCAGTGGGAGGCCCGTCCTCAACGGTGACACAACCGTTCAAGAGGAAAAAGGTCAGTCCCACAAGGCTTCCTGCTATAGATCTTGCTCTGATTATCGATTTCATAGGATATGGTGCTTTAACGTTATTCTGCCTGAGATCGGGAGCCTGAAGGAATACCCGCGAGACAAAGAAGAAAACCGCTTTTATGACTCAGGCATAAAAACGGTACCTTCACTGATGAACCGGGAGGCTCAGACTATTCAGACTGCTTTCCTGCTAATGTCTTCGCAGACTTTGACGCTGATGTTATATAGCCTGTTTTTACATCACTTGCTAGCTGATAAACCGCCATTGCATAAAGCTTGCTGCGGTTATAAGTCGTGATGACATAAAAATTATGCATCCCCAGCCAGTACTCCGGCCCCTTGTCACCTTCAAGCTTGATAGCAGCAGCCTTGGCGGTCTCTGGTAAAAGAGCTTCAGGATGCCAGCCAGAACCTTCAAGCTGCTTTAGAGTTTTTTGCGGTCTGACCGAATCAGACACAGCTTTCTCATATTTGGTTCCGGTAACCTTAGCTTTACTGACAATAGGCTTGCCAACTTTCCAGCCGTTTTCCCGGAGATAGTTAGCAACGCTGGCAATTGCATCTTCTTCATGCTTCCAGATGTTGGACTGACCATCACCGGTATAATCTACTGCATAAGCCCTGTAACTGGAGGGCATAAACTGGGGTATACCCATGGCTCCGGCATAAGAGCCGGTCAGGTCTGAAGCATCCAGCTCCTGCTCACGGGTCAGAATCAGAAACTCCTTCAGCTGCTGAGTGAAGAATTTGCTGCGCGGAGGGTAATCAAAACTCAGGGTAGACAACGCATCGAGAACCTTAAACCCACCGGTCTGTCGACCATAGTATGTCTCTACTCCGATAATGGCGACTATAACATCTGCAGGCACACCATACTCTTTTTCAACTCTTGAGAGTGTTTTCTCGTGAGCCTCCCAGAAGTCCACGCCAAGGTCTACCCGCTCCGGGGTCATGAAAATTTTCCGGTAGTCTTTCCACTCCAGACGTTTCTCGGCAGGTCTGCTGATCAACTCAAGCACTCTTTCAGACTTGTTTGCCTTACCCAGAATGTCTTGCAGTTCCTTACGGGAAAACTGTTCGTTCTTCACCAGATCATCAATGAACGCCTTCACCTCCGGTTGAAGTGCATAGTCAGGCTGATTATCGACCACCTTTTCAGCACCGGCCGTTACCGATCCTGAAAGAAGACAGCCGCTGAATAATATGCCCGCCGTCATGAGTCGAAATGTCGGCAGTCCTAAAAATTCTTTTACCATTCTTAAGGCCATAAACCCTCCCTGCTACTACTCAAGTGAATGTCGTTAGCTGATATAACTTCATACGGGATAATGTCTACTCTACAGCAGTCATGAAGAGACAACTAGCATACCGGCGCAGTTTAAGTTAAATGTCGTTTTCTCAGTGCAGGAAAACCGATCTAAGGAACTCTCCCGTGAGATTGAAAGGATCTTAAGATATCGCTCCCTGCGGCAGGGACTCACCGGAGAGTCTTCCTGCCTGTCAGAGTCTGATAAGGGAGAAAGAGTTTTGTGAAGGACATTGACCTGACCGGCAATAGTCGTTGCCCGCAGGATGCCCTTAGACTGAAGTGGTCGCATGACGAACATTCCAGACCCTACAAAAAACGGGTCGATTCTCATTATAGCTCATGCAAACAGCATCTAACGTAAAACAGAGCCAGCAAGCCTGCATAATAATCTCCATGCTCATCACGGGAGTTAGAAAGCACAACTGGCATAACTTATGGAAAAAAGCTTTCTCTGTGATTATCGACTTTGCCCCAGAAACGTTTTATGAGTGTGTATCGACATCAACAGACCAAAGCCAGCCATCAGAGTAGCCAGCGAGGTCCCTCCCCGGCTGACCAGAGGCAGAGGTACCCCGACCACGGGGAGCAGGCCGCTCACCATACCAATATTAACGAAGATGTAGACAAAAAACGTCAGTGTAATACTACCTGCGAGCAGTCTGCCAAACAGAGTCTGAGCCTTGAGCGTTATAAACAGGCCTCGACCAATAATCAGTGCGTATAATGCCAGAAGAACCAGACACCCCATCAGGCCGAACTCTTCTGCCAGCACTGCAATAATAAAATCAGTATGACTTTCCGGCAGAAAATCCAGATGCGACTGAGTTCCCAAAAGCCAGCCCTTGCCGTATAGCCCACCCGATCCTATGGCAATTTTTGACTGGATAATATTCCAGCCCGCACCCCAGGGATCACTCTGGGGATTGAGAAAGGTTAATACCCGCTGCTTCTGATAATTGAGCATGACAAAGTGCCAGAAGCCCCAAACAGAAGGAACAGCCAGCATAATGGCAGAAAAAATCAGCCGTTTCCTCAACCCGGCCAGCAATAATATAAACAGACCTGAAGCACCAATCAGCAGGGAGGTCCCCAGGTCGGGCTGCCTGGCAATCAACACGACCGGAATACCAATCAGAATCAGTACCAACGCAATATCTTTTAGAGAAGGTGGCAACTGTCGTTTCGAAAGATAACTCGCCACCACAATCGGCATAATCAGCTTGATGATTTCTGAGGGCTGAAACCGTATGAAAGGCAATTGAATCCAACGCTGTGCGCCCTTGGAATGAATGCCCAGAAACAGCACAGCGACCAAGAGAATGACACCGCCAACATATATCCATGGTGACAACCGCATCAGCAGTCGGGGTGAAACCTGGGCAATGATGATCATTCCAACAAAACCAATGAGCATATAGACGGCCTGTCGAATAACAATGCTCATATCCTGTCCACTGGCACTGTATAGAACGAACAGACCGGCTCCACAAACAATGACCACAAACCCTGTCAGCATAAAGTCGATATGCAGACGCTCTGACCAGTCCGGTGCCCTGTGAAAGCCCTGTCCTTCATTCAGCTGACGAACAAAATCCTGGCCGGTCATTGTGCGGTCCCCTTGTTTTCAGCACTGGTTTTCTCCTGTTCGGCCCTGGCGAGTTTGGGAAGGAGATAAAAGTCCATCACCTCCCGGGCTATGTTGGCAGCACCATTATTGTTCTCCAATACCACAGCCATCGCTATCTGGGGATCTTCAACAGGCGCAAAGGCCACAAAAAGACTATGGTCCCGCTCGAATTCCTTGAGTTTCTCAGCATCATATTCTTCACCCTGAGGAATACTGACCACTTGGGCAGTACCTGTTTTTCCTGCCATTCGATACTTCAGGCCACGACCAATTCGCCAGTAAGCCGTGCCCCGATTGTAACTGACCACTTTTTCCATAGCATTGATGACCAACCCCCAATGCTGGTCATCCAGCTCAATGTCGTCCCCCCATTCGGGGCTTTGCAATTCCGGAATGTCTTCTTTCACCAGACGAGGCTCAACATGTTTCCCCCGGTTGGCAATCAGGGTAACCAGTTCTGCTAATTGCATGGGAGTCGTCAGCATGTAGCCCTGGCCAATGATGGCAATCACCGTTTCCCCGGGATACCAGGGTTGACCATAAGCGCCTTGTTTCCACTCTGTTGAAGGCAGCAAACCTGCTCTTTCTTCATGAATGTCAATACCGCTCCTGCGCCCCATCCCGAACTGGCTGAGAAAATCATGGAGACGGTCAATCCCCATTTTTTCAGCCACCTTGTAGAAAAAAGTATCGTTGGAACGCAGGATTGCCCGATTCAGATCAATCCAGCCGTCACCCTTACGGTTCCAGTTACGGAAACGGTGCTCACTGCCCGGAAGTTGGAACCAACCTTTGTCATAGATTTTGTCATTCTTATCCACCACGTTATTGTCCAGCAGACCCAGAGCTACCAGAGGCTTGATCGTGGAAGCCGGCGGGTACTCACCCAATGTCGCACGATTATAGAGCGGCTTTTCGATGTCCGTATTCAGATCATTGAAAGTAGCGTAATCGATTCCGGTCACAAACAGATTGGGATCGAACGCCGGATTACTGACCATAGCCATGACACCACCAGTTTTGGGATCCAGAGCCACCACGGACCCCCTTCTTCCCTGCATTGCCTGAATAGCTGCATTTTGCAGATCGGTATCAATAAACAGCTGCAAATCTTTGCCAGGGATGGGATTAACCCGGTTCAGAACCCTGGTCACCCGACCACGGGCATTGACTTCAACTTCCTGGTAGCCCGGCTTACCTAAGAGTACAGGCTCATAAAAACGTTCCAGACCGATCTTACCGACAGTGTATGTGCCGTTATAAAGAGCCGGATCGAGGTTTTTTAACTCACGCTCGTTGATTCGCCCCACATAACCGACACTATGGGCGAAAGCGTCGCTTTCAGGGTATTCACGAACCAGTTCGGCATTAATCTCGACACCCGGCAGGCGAAACTGGTTTACAGCAATCAGCGCAACCTGCTCGTCGTTCAGCCGAAACTTGAGGGGGACCGATTCAAAAGGCCTGCGTCGTTTTATCTGCTGCAGGAAACGATTGCGCTCAGTCTCGGTAACAGTAATTAACCGGGCAATCTCGTCGAGCAGCTGATCAAGATCTTCTACGCGCTCCCGAACAATAGCCAGTGTCTGACTGGAGCGGTTGGTTGCCAGCAATCGGTTATTTCGGTCATAGATCAGTCCCCGAACCGGAGGCACTGTCTGCAAAAGAACACGGTTTTCTTCCGACTGGGTGGCCAGTTCATCGTATTGAACCACCTGCAGATAGAAAAGTCTGGAAATCAGCACCATGACTAAAAGGATCGTGAAGACCAGTGCTAACCAGACTCGAATGCTGACAATCCGTTGCTCTGCTTTGTGGTCCTTTAAGGTATTCACCGGCATCTGTATAACTGTCTATTTATGATAGGGGTGATTCTTGAGGATACTCCAGGCACGATAGACCTGTTCAGCAACAACGACCCTGACCAGGGGGTGAGGTAACGTCAATGGCGATAACGACCATCTGAGATCGGCCCGGGCCATCACACTGGGATGAAGCCCTTCTGGCCCTCCGACCATGAGGCTGACATTACGGCCAGAATGCATCCACCCTCCCATATTGTCTGCCAGTTTATCCGTCGACCAGGGCTTCCCTGTGATTTCCATGGTCACTATCAGGTCACCCTGGCCGACTGTACTCAGCATGTGTCCAGCTTCTTTTTCCTGCAGGCGACTGATGTCAGCACCCTTGCCGCGCCGGTTCAACGGAATCTCAATCAGATCCAGTTTGAGGTCAGAACCCAGGCGACGACTGTATTCCCTGTAGCCCTCATCAACCCAGGGTGGCATTTTCGAGCCAACGGAGATCAGACGAACACGCATCAGGACTGCTCTGTAGCCCGCTGCTCCTCGCTGGCCTCCCAGAGGCGTTCAAGATCATAGAATGCACGGGTAGCTGGCATCATAACATGCACTACAACGTCACCCATGTCGACCAAAACCCATTCGGATTTCTCCTGACCTTCTGTACCCAGTGGACGAACACCATTTTGCTTGCACTTATCGATTACATTGTCTGCTACAGACTTCACATGACGGTTGGAAGTACCGCTGGCGATAATCATGTAATCGGTCACGCTGGTCAGCCCGGAAACATCAAGAGAGGTAATGTCGTTACCTTTCATTTCTTCAATAGCATCAATGACCAGTTGCTTCAGTTGTTCAGATTGCATATATCTCTTTAGAACTCGATAAAAAACCAAAAGCCTGACCATGAATTGTACAGGCTTTTGTCATAATTGTTTGCTGATTAAGTACCTAAGTACCTAACCAGTGATTATTATGTACCATAATTAACCGCCACCTTGAGTGATGGCAATTCGTTATTTCCGGATATGACCATCGCCTAATACTACATATTTCCGGGATGTCAGCCCCTCCAGCCCCACAGGACCACGGGCATGAATTTTGTCCGTTGAAATACCAATCTCAGCACCCAGCCCATACTCAAAGCCGTCCGCAAACCGGGTAGAGGCATTGATCATAACAGAGCTGGAGTCTACTTCTCTCAGGAAGTCCCGGCCCCGGGTATAACTCTCGGTGATGATCGCATCGGTATGATGAGAGCCATAGCGATTAATATGCTCGATAGCTTCATTCATATCAGCGACCAACTTAATGGATAGCACCGGTGCCAGATACTCTGTCTGCCAGTCTTCTTCGGTGGCGGCCAAAGCATCCGGAACCTCGTCACAAACCTCTGCACAGCCTCTGAGCTCAACCCCCAATTTCCGCAAGCGCTGAGCCAGTTCCGACAGTATATCGGCTGCAACAGCCCTGTTTATCAGCAGGGTCTCCATGGCATTGCATACACCATAGCGGTGGGTTTTGGCATTCACAGCAATGGCCAGTGCTTTCTCCCGATCTGCCAGATCATCAATATAAACATGGCAAATGCCATCCAGGTGCTTGATAACAGGCACCCTGGCATCACGACTGATACGTTCGATCAGACCTTTGCCACCCCTTGGAACGATGACATCTACATATTCGGGCATACTGATCAGAGTTCCCACTGCTTCACGGTCAGTGGTCTCTACCACCTGAACCGCTGCTTCTGGCAAGCCAGCCGATACCAGGCCCTTCTGAATGCATTGGGCAATCGCCTTGTTAGAAGCAATTGACTCACTGCCTCCACGCAGAATCACAGCATTACCGGATTTCAGACAGAGACTGGCAGCCTCAATGGTTACGTTGGGTCGAGACTCATAGATAATGCCTATAACCCCCAAAGGGACTCGCATTTTACCCACCTGAATACCACTGGGTACATATTTGAGGTCATCAATCGTACCCACTGGATCAGGCAACGAAGCCACCTGATTCAGGTTCTCGATCATGGTATCAATGCGGGCATCTGTCAGTTCCAGGCGATCCAGCAATGCTGCATCCAGCCCTCGCCCCCGCCCGTTTTCCAGGTCCACAGCGTTAGCTTCACGCAGTAGCGGTCGAGTTGCTTCCAGCTCAGTGGCGATCGCCAGCAGAGCTCTGTTTTTCAGGCCAGTATCCGCTTTGGCTACTTGTGCACTGGCTTCCCGGGCCTTTTTGCCCAGTTCATGCATGTACTCTGTTACCTGTTCAGTCACTGCGTGCTCCTTGTTCAGCCGGGCATTATAACCTGCCGACGGTTATACAGGAATGCTGCTATGCCTGCATAGTTCCTCTGGACAGCAAAGTACCTCTGGACAGCAAAGTACCCCTGGACAGCAAACTTTCTGAATTTTACCCAGCGTCGCCCGATAGCATAGCCTTTGCTGCTAAGTGCGATCGAAGCAGCTTTAATCCTGAATGCAAATTGATTGGAATCAGGATGCTACGTGATCCCATAGCCTGAGGTGTGGGAAAAGCAGAGTTGTGAAGCTCTCCCAACGAGTTGTCGCAGTGCAAATGTCTGCTATCTTGATGGCTTCAGACAGAGGGAGTATGAAGTATCAAAACTATTCTCATATTATTTGCACTATTTATACAGCCTGCTTTACCAGATACAGTCTTATGTGAACTGAGGGTCTTTCATCAAGTGAGGGAAAAACACTATATCCTTCGACATATTCAGAAAGAAACGGGTAAATATCTATGGACCCGGTCATATCCCGATGGCCGACACTATTGCATACCATCGTATGTTTCCCCCTTGATCGGAGGTTATATTTTTGTATGTTTCGATGATAACTGCATTTATTATGAAGTCCTCTCGCATAATTGCCCGACCGAAGGCTCATATTCTCCTCCTGCTCACCCATCATTTGGTTGCCATTTAAGAGATGGAGCGAGGGGAGTCAGGCAATCGGCATTGTAAACTCAAAAATAGTGCCGCCCTCAGGGTGACGATTGAACGTCAGTCGTCCACCATGTGATTGAATAATGGAGTGGCAAACGGTCAGACCGATCCCCATACCATCTGACTTGGTGGTGTAGAAAGGCGTGAACAGTTTTTCTTCTGCATCAGCAGCCAGTCCATAACCCCGGTCAATGACGGATACCTTGACGAACCGATCATCGATCTGCTCTGCCTTAACCCAGACACCTATGTCCCGGGTGTCCTGATCTCTCATGGCTTCCATACCATTGCGAATCAGGTTCAAAGCCACCTGCTGAATCTGCACCGGGTCCACTTTCACCTCTGGCAGGTTCTGAGCCACCTCAGTATGAATTTCCATACTGTTATTTCGAGCATCCACCTCAGCCAGCTTGACGGTATCGCTAATCAGCTTGATCGGATCGACACAACCCAGAACGTGATCAGGCTTTTTAACAAATGAGCGAATGCGGGCAATGATCTCACCGGCACGACGGGCCTGAATATTAATTTTGTCCATAGCCTCATAAAGCGAATCGTAAACATCGTCGTCTTTATGTTCCAGCCTGACCATCATGCGCTTGGCTACCTGAGCGTAGTTGGAAATTGCGGTCAGAGGCTGGTTCACTTCATGGGCAAAACCTGCGGCCATCTCTCCCATGATACTCAAACGGGAAACATGGGTCAGTTTTTCCTTCTGGGTCTCCAGTTCGTCCAGAGCCTTCTGCAACGCTGCCTGTCCACGCTTTTTGCTGCTGATGTCAGTAAAGACCACCACTGCACCGCTGGGCTGTCCCTCTTCCATAATGGGAGTGCATGAATAACTGACCGGGAATGATGAGCCCTCTTTATGCCAGAAGAGTGCATCGTCCACCCTTATGCTGACCCCTTTACTCAATGCCTCCTGAATAGGAGCCAGATGCAGACTGCGTGCTTCCTCTCCGGCTTCATCCAGCATCAGTTCAATCAGGCTACGACCGATGAGGGTGTCCATGGGCCAGCCCGTCATAATGGAAGCGGCTGCATTGGCAAAGGTGATTCGCCCCCTGCTGTCCAGCCCAAAGATACCTTCGTTCATGCTTTCCAGAATACGGGCCTTGTCAGCTTCAAGCTGTCGATTGCGGGCAGAAAGCGCCTGCTCCAGTCGATGTATCTTGAGCTGGGTTTCTACCCGGGCAATCACTTCTTCGGCCTGAAAAGGTTTGGAGATAAAGTCAACGGCACCGGTTTCCAAACCTCGAACCTTGTCCTTGGTGTCATCAAGGGCTGATAGAAAAATCACGGTAATATTGCTGGTAGCCGGATCTTCTTTCAGCTGACGGCACACTTCATAGCCGT
Source organism: Endozoicomonas sp. ALC020 (assembly GCF_049275935.1). Classification (NCBI taxonomy): domain Bacteria; kingdom Pseudomonadati; phylum Pseudomonadota; class Gammaproteobacteria; order Oceanospirillales; family Endozoicomonadaceae; genus Endozoicomonas; species Endozoicomonas sp. ALC020. Next base: position 3,575,632 of record NZ_CP184830.1, on the reverse strand, counting down.
CCATGCCTGGCATCATGATATCCAGCAAAACCAGCGCTGGCTTGGCCTTGTGAGCAATCCTCACAGCACTTTCACCGTTTTTCGCAATAAGAAGCTTGTAGCCTCGTCCACTGAGGGTCTGCAGCAGCACCTGCAAGTTGGTAGGGTTGTCATCCACCAGGAGAATGCGTTCTACATCATCAACCGTTTCCGGAGGAGTGTCTGCCACGTACATAGTTTTCGCCAATTCGTTAGTCACAGCTGGAAAAAGCATAGTCGAAGAAGTGCGCCATTCTGACAGAATTTGCCCTGCAGGGCATGGGATCTTTACATACTTAACGATGTGTTTTTTTGCGTTTTTACGGCGCTCAACCAAGAGACCGACAGAGAATAGCGCCCGTCTAGGCGACCCCGTAGCGAGGACGGCAGAAAATTGAGGATGAAAATTCGGTTTTGTGAGGAGAATAGCAAGCTATTTGACGAACAAAAGCGGATTTACAGACCAATTTGCTGCCGCCGCACGACTGCATGGATGCAGGAGCTAGAGCAACGCAGGAGCAGTTGCCGCGTAGGGCAGTCTATTCTCGGTCAGGCTCCTAGCGAGGACGCCTAAGTTCAATAAGCCCCCGGGGCCTTGATAGGTATCAGTCCGTCAGCTTCTCCTGATAATCACATTTATTCACTTTATCTGCTGCAGGAATGAGTTCACCATCCTCGTCGAGATCAGCAGGCTTGCGTTTTCGATCTCTTCTGTTGTGATCCGACAGGTCTTGAGGTTTTTTGCAGACTATCACGGACGCTCGTTGCTGGCCATCCTCGATTACGCCTGGGTTAGGGTCTTGTTGCTTCTTGTGGGCACTTCTTTTGTGAGACCACAGGCTTTGAGCATTCTTATAGACTTTCCCGCATGGTTGCTGCTGACCATCAGCGCAGACCACAGTCACGTCACAGCTTTTCTGTCCGGTGTGGCATTTATTTTTGTGACTCGTCAGGGCTATCGCACTCTTAAAGACCTTCCTGCATGACTGCTGCCGGCCATCCTCCCCGGTCACGGTTGAGTCACAGATTTTTTCGCCGCTGTGGCATGTGCTTTTGTGTATCGACAGAGCTTTAGCATTCTTGCTGAGCTGCCCGCATAGCCGCTGCTGACCATCCTCTCCGACCAGGATCAATGCACAGATTCGCTGCTCGCTGTGGCATTTGCTTTTGTGATATATAAGGGCCCTGTGATTCTTGCAGAACGTCCCGCATGGCCGCAGCTGACCATCCTCCCCGAACACAATCACCTCACAGACTTGCCCGCTGTGGTAGTTTCTTTTATGGTCTGACAGAGCTCCGGCACTCTTACAGACCTTCCCGCATCGTCGCTGCCCGTCATCCTCCTCAAACATGATTATCTCACAAGTTTTTTGCCCGGAGTGTTTTCCTCTTTTATGGTTCACCAAGGCTCTGGCATTGTTGCAGAGCTTCCCGCATGGCCGCTGCCGACCATCCTCCCCGACCACGAGCACTTCACAGGTTTGTTGCCCGCTGTGGTAACTTCTTTTGTGCTTTGACACGGCTACAGCATTCTTGCAGTGATTGCTGCATGGCCGCAACTGACCCTCCTCCCCGACCACGACCACTTTACAGGCTCGTTTTCTGGAGTGTTCTTGTCTTTTGTGATACTTCAGTTTTTTTGTATTTGTGAAGAGCCTCCCACATGACCGCTGCTGGCCGTCCTCCGCAACCACAACCACATCACAGGTTCGTTCCCCGGAGTGTTCTTCTCTTTTGTGATATTCCAGGCAGTTAGTATTCATGAAGAGCTTCCCGCATGGCCGCTGCTGACCGTCCTCCCCGAATACGATCACTTCACAGGTTTTTTGCCCTTTGTGGTATTTACTTTTGTGATCCGACAGGGCGCCAGCATTCTTGCAAATCTTTCCGCATCGCCGCTGCTGGCCGTCCTCCCCGACTTCGATCTGATCACAGGTTTTTTGCCCGGTGTGGAATGTGCGTTTGTGATTCACCAGGGATCCAGCATTCTTGTAGACCATCCCGCATGGCCCCTGCTGGCCGTCCTCCCTCATTACGGTCAAGTCACAGACTTTTGGCCCGGTGTGGCATCGTCTTTTGTGACTCGACAGGCTTATGGCATTCTTAAAGACCTTACCACATGGCTGCTGCTCGCCGCCCTTCAGGACCACGGTCAACTCACAGATTTTTTGACCACTGTCGGCTTTAGCTTGTAGTGCGCCTGTCAGGGAAAGATGAGCTTGACTTTGATCCAACTGGGATGACTTAAAGGTGGTTTGCTGTGTTTCTGAAGAATTAAGCGTAAAGGCAAGTTCGTGTTCTCCAAGAAGACGCTGCAGATCAAGTGACCCATTAGTGGCCGTTAAATCATCGGCAATGGAAGACAAATACCCGAGCATTTGCACATCATCATCGAGTGACTCAGTAGCGTCAATGGCATTCTGGATTAAGTCTGCAAAATGACCATCAATGTCATCAAATTGTGGATCAGAATCGAATGGAAACTGAATGTCAGAAAAATCATTGAATGTTCTGAAAAGAGGGTTTTGACGGGACTCCATAGCTTTTGCAGGATCAAAATGCCCCATGCAACCTGAGCAGTGTCCGGTAGCCAAGTGAGGGCATGAGCTTTTCAGGGTATTCAGGGGCCATTCAGCAGGCTCACTGCTACCAGATAAGGGGTGCAATTGACAAAAGCCATAACAGGGATGGACGAAACAATTTAAACCCAAGGTGTGCAGGTGTTGCTGGTCGCCTCCGTTTCCGCCGTTATAGTCATTATTCAGAGGGCTGATAAAAGAGCTCATAAGTGGCAGAGTGGCTTTTGGGGCTGGCTGGCTGGATGATTCTGACGACTGATATTGCGGTGAGTTCTCTCCGGAGCCAAACGCTGCAGTGATGGTTGCAAACCGGTGATCACCCTCTGTCATTACAGATGTCACCTGTTGTTCAATCATGCCAAACAGTCGTGTATCGGGATTCCAATAGTTTTTTAAAAACCAGGCAACAGCGACAAGCACTTCTGAAGGAAGCGATAAATAAGGAGTGGTGATTCTGGTTGCCACTTTTGTGGTCACGCTCATTTCGTAAGCAATAAGCAGATTTGTAGCGTAAAGCCATTGCCACGAAATCGACTCAATGATGGTTTTTTCTATTCCACAACCAGGTGACCTATTTCGCTTTTTACAAGGCGGCAAATATGATTGTCCGTAGTCGTTTATATGGGCAATATCTGATGGGTTGCCCGACAACGTATGCCAGTCAGATTTTATAGAAAAGTTTTGTTTTGGGGAACCTGCATTCTGTTCAAGCTCGACAATAAAACGTCTTGTCAACGATCCGGCCTGACAGATGACAGACAACGACAGCAGCAGTAACAGCAGTGCCACAAAGAGTGAGTGTTTAATAATTCTATCCTTGCATTCCGGTTTACAGAGAGGAAGGATAGATCAAGAAAACAAGCCTGTTTTCTGTCAAAACGCTCAAAAATCATACTCCTGGCGGCAGAAGGTAAAACTGATAATGCCACTCGTTGGAGTACTCGTTCCATGACTGCTGTCAGCGATGGCGGTGAAGCCAGCGTTCGACCAATCTGGAAGGCAAATGACCTCTTGAAGAGACGTTCAAAGTCTCTTTCTTACCTGATCAACTTGTCAGGTCGCTGATAACCTGACCAAAAAGGCGGCTGCCAGGACGTTGAAAGGTATTAGTCCGCCAGCTTCTCCTGGTAATCACACTTATTCACTTTATTTCCCGGAGGACTGAGTTCCTCGTCCAGATCAGCAGGCTTGCGTTTTCGATCTCTTCTTTTGTGATCCGACAGGGCTTTAGCGTTCTTGCAGACTTTCCTGCATGGCCGCTGCTGACTATCCGCCCCTAACACAGTCACTTCACAGGTTTGTTGCCCTCTGTGGTTTTTACTTTTGTGATTCGACAGGGCTTTAGCATTCTTGCAGACCTTCCCGCATGGTCGCTGCTGGCCATCCTCAGCAAACATGATCACTGTACAGGTTTGTTGCCCTCTGTGGTATTTACTTTTGTGATCCGACAGGGCTTTAGCACTCTTGACGAGCTTCCCGCATGACCGCTGCTGGCCATCCTCGCCGATCAGGATCACTCCACAGGTTCGTTGCCCGGAGTGTTCTCTACTTTTGTGATTCGATAAGGCTCCAGGACTCTTGAAGACCTTCTCGCATGGCCGCTGCTGGCCGTCCTCCCCGACCACTCTCAGGTAACAGGTTTTTTGACCGCGGTGGTATTTGCTTTTGTGATTCGACAGGGCTCTGGCACTCTTAAAGACCTTCTCGCATGGCCGCTGCTGGCCTTCCTCCCCGACCACGGTCAACTGACAGACTTTTTGCCCGGTGTGGCATTTGCTTTTGTGATTCGCCAGGGATCTGGCGTTCTTGTAGACTGTCCCACACGGTCGTTGCTGGCCGTTCTGCCCGACCACGGTCAACTCACAGGTTTTTTGACTAGTGTCGGTTTTAGCTTGTACTGCGCCTGTTCGGGAAAGATGAGGTTGGCGATCCAATTGGGATGATCTGGAGATGCTTTGCTCTGTCTCTGAAGGGTTAAGCGTAAAGGTAGGCTCGTCTTCTTTGAGAAGACGCTGTAGATCAAATGACCCATTAACGACCGAAAAATCATCAGCAATAGAAAACAGATGCCCGGGCATTGGCACATCATCATTGAGTGACCGGTTAGCGTCAATGGCATTCTGGATCAAGTCTATAAGGTGACCATCAATGCCATCAAAGGGTAGCTCAGACTCGAACGGGAACTGAATGTCAGAAAGATCATGCAATGTATTGAAAAAAGGGTTTTGATGGGACTCCAAAGCATATGCAGGATCAAAATGCCTCATGCAACTTGAGCAGTGTCCGGTAGCCAGGTGAACGCATGAGCTTGCCAGAGTATTCAGGGGCCATTCAGCGGGCTCACTGCTCTCGGACAAGGGGAGCAATTGACAAAATCCATGACAAGGATGAATGAAACAATTTAAACCCAAAGTGTGCAGGTGTTGCTGATCGCCTCCGTTGCCACCGCTGTAGTCATTATTCAGGGGTCTAATAAAAGAGCTTATAGACGGCAGGGTGGCTTTTGAGGCTGGCTGGCCGGATGGTTCTGACGACTGATATTGCGGTGAGCTCTCTCCGGAGCCAAACACTGCAGTGATGGTTACAAACGGATGATCCCCCACTGTCATTATAGATGTCACTTGTTGTTCAATCTTGCTAAACAGCCGTGTATCGGGCTTGCAATAGTTTTTTAAAAACCAGGCAACAGCGACAAGTACTTCTAAAGGAAGCCATAAATAAGGAGTTGCGATCTTGGGTCCCACTTTTGTGGTCACGAACAGTTCGTAAGCAATCAGCAGATTCGAAGCGTAAAGCCACTGCCACGAAATTGACTCGATGATGGTCTTTTCTATTCCATAATCAGGTGATCTATGTCGTTTTTTATCAGGTAGCAAATCTGGTTGTTCATAGTCGTTTATGTGGGCAATATCTGATGGGTTGCCCAACAACGTATGCCCGCCAGGTTTTATAGAAAAGTTTTGTTTTGGTGAACCTCCATCCTGTTCAAGCTCGACAATAAAACGTCTTGTCAACGATCCTGCCGGACAGATGACAGACAACGACAGTAGCAGTAACAGCAATGCCGCAAAGAGTAAGTGTTTAATAATTCTATCTCTGCATTACGGTTTACAGAGAGGAAGAATAGATCAGGAAAATAAACCTGGTTTCTGCATAAACGCTCAGACATCATACTCCTGTGCCCATTGGAAATCTTACTCGGAATAGCGCGTCTAGGCGACCCCGTCTAGGCGACCCCGTCTAGGCGACCCCGTCTAGGCGACCCCGTCCAGGCGACCCCGTCCAGGCCGACCCCGCATAGGTGACGCTTAAAGCTGATAAGCTCCCGGGGCGCTGACAGGTATCAGTCCGTCAGCTTCCTCTGGTAATCACACTTATTCACTTTATCTACAGAAGGACTGAGATCATCGTCCTAGTCCAGATCAGCAGACTTGCGTTTTCGACCTCTCCTTTTGTAATCCGACAGACATCGTGGATAGTAGCAGACCGTCGCGTATGGTCGTTGCTGGCCAACAGTTACTTTAGGGTTTTGTTGCTCGCTCTGGTCGTTTCTTTTGTGATTCAACAGAGCTTTAGCATTCTTGCAGTCTCTCCCCCATGGCTGCTGCTAACCATCCGCCCCGACTACGATCACATTGCTGGTTCGTTGTCGGCTGTGGTATGTTTTTTTGTGATATATCAGGGCCTTAGCATTCTTGCAGAGCTTCCCGCATGGCCGCCTCTGACCATCCACCCCGAACACGATCACTTTACAGGTTTGTTGCCCGCTGTGGTATTTACTTTTGTGGTCCGAGAGGGCGTTAATACTCTTAAGGACCTTACCGCATGGTCGCTGCTGGCCACCCTTCGCAAACAAGATCACTTCACAGGTTTGTTGCCCGGTGTGTTGGCCTCTTCTATGAGTCACCAGGGCTTTAGCATTCTTGCAGAGCTTCCCGCATGGCCGTTGCTGACCATCCTCCCCGACCACCATCACTTTGCAGGCTTGTTGCCCGCTGTGGTATTTGCTTTTGTGATCCGACAGGGCAGCAGCGCTCTTGAAGACCCTTCCGCATGGCCGCTGCTGACCACCCTCCCCACCCACGATCACTGTACAGGTTCGTTGCCCGGAGTGTTCTCTTCTTTTGTGATTTGCCAGGATTATAGCATTCTTGCAGATTTTCCCGCATGGCCCCTGCCGACCATCCTTCCCGAACACAATCACTTCACAGGTTTGTTGCCCTCTGTGGTATTTACTTTTGTGATCTATCAGGGCTTTAGCATTCTTGCAAAGCTTTCCGCATGGCCGCTGCTGACTGCCCTCCCCGAAAACGATCTCTTCACAGGTTCGTTGCCCAGTGTGGTATTTACTTTTGTGATCCGTCAGGGCTTTAGCATTCTTGCAAAGCTTTCCGCATGGCCGCTGCTGGCCGCCCTCCCCGACTTCGGTCAGGTCACAGACTTTTTGCCCGGTGTGGTATGAGCTTTTGTGATTTGCCAGGGCTCCAGTACTCTTCAAGACCTTCCCGCATGGCCGCTGCTGGCCGTCCTCCCCGACCACGGTCAGGCTACAGATTCTTTGACTGGTGTGGTATTTGCGTTTGTGATCCGACAGAGCTCTGGCACTCTTAAAGCCCCTCCGGCATGGCCGCTGTTGGCCGTCCTTACCGACCACGACCACCTCACAGGTTTCTTGACCGCTGTCGGCTTTAGCTTCTGCTGTACCTGTCCGGAAAAGATGAAATGGTTTCTGATTCAATAGGGACGACTTAGAGGTGGTTTGTTGTGTTTCTGAAGGGCTAAGCGTAAAGGCAACCTCGTCTTCTTTGAGAAAACGCTGTAGATCGAGTGACTTATTAATGACCGCAAAATCATCAGCAATAGAAGACAAGTGCCCGACCATTGGCACATCACCATTGAGTGACCCGGTAGCGTCAATGGTATTCTGGATTAAGCCTGTAAGTTGACCATCAAATAGTGGATCAGAATCGAATGGGAGCTGAATGTCAGAAAGATCATTCAATGTTTTGAAAAGAGGGTTTTGACTGGAATCCCCAGCATATGCTTTATCAAAATGCCTCATGCAACTTGAACAGTATCCAATAGCGACGTGAACGCATGCGCTTTCCAGGGTATTACGGGGCCATTCAGCAGGCTCACTGCTACCGGATACGGTGTACAATTGACAAAAGCCATGACAGGGATAGACGAAACAATTTAAACCCAAAGTGTGCAGCTGTTGCTGATGGCCTCCGTTTCCCCCGTTATAGTCATTATTCAGGGGGCTAATAAAAGAGCTCATAAGCGACAGGGTGGCTTTTGAGGCTGGCTGACTGGATGATTCTGACGACTGGTATCCTGGTGAGTTCTCTGTGGAGCCAAACACTGCGGTGATGGTTGCAAAGCGGTGATCCACCCGTGTCATCATAGATGTTGCCTGTTGTTCGATCGGGCCAGACAGCCGCATATCAGGCCTCCAATAGTTTTTTAAAAGCCAGGCAACCGCGACAAGCGCTTCCAAAGGCAGCCATAAATAAGGGTCGGTGTTCATGGGAGCCACTTTTGTGGTAACGAACAGTTCGTAAGCAATCAGCAGATTCGAAGCATAAAGCCATTGCCAGGAAATCGACTCAATGATGGTCTTTTCTGTTCCATAACCAGATGAACTATGTCGTTTTTTATCGGGTGGCAAATCTGCTTCTGCATAGTCGTTTGTGTGGGCAATATCTGATGGGTTGGCCGACAACGTATGCCAGTCGGGTTTTATAGAAAAGTTTTGTTTTGGAGAGCCTGCATCTCGTTCAAACTCGACAATAAAGCGTCTTGTCAACGAACCGGCCTGACAGATAACAGACAACGACAGTAGCAGTGACAGCAGTGCTGCAAAGAGTGAGGGCTTAATAATTCTATCTCTGTATTCCTGTTTACAGAGAGCAAGCATAGATCAAGAAAATAAACCTGTTTTCTGCTGAAACGCTCAAAAAATCATACTCCTGTGCCCCCCGGGAGTCTGACTGGGAATAGTGCATCCAGGCAACCCCATCCAGGCGACCACAGAGGACGCTTAAGCCCGATAAGCTCCAGGGGCGTTCAGGTATCAATCCGTCAGCTTCCCCTGATAATCACGCTTACTCACTTTACCTCCCGGAGGACTGAGTTCAGCGTCCTCGCCCAAAGCAGGCTGGCGTTTTCGATCTCTTCTTTTGTGATACGACAGGGTTTGAGGTTTTTTGCAGGCGGACCCGGACGACCGTTGCTGGCCATCCTCGATTAAGGTCAGGTTACGGTTTTGTTTCTCTTTGTGGGCCTTTCTTTTGTGATGCCACATGACTCTGGCATTCTTGCAGAGTTTCCCGCATGGCTGCTGCTGACCATCCGCACCGACCACGATCACTTTACAGCTTCGTTGCCCGCTGTGGTATTTGCTTTTGTGCTCTGACAAGGCTAGAGCACTCTTATAGACCTTCCCGCATGATCGCTGCTGGCCATCCTCCCCGAATACCATCACTTTGCAGCTTTGTTGCCCGCTGTGGTATTTTCTTTTGTGATCCGACAGGGCTCCAGCGCTCTTGAAGACCTTCCCGCATGGTCGCTGCTGACCATCCTCAGCAAACATGATCACTTCACAGGTTTGTTGCCCTCTGTGGTATTTACTTTTGTGATCCGACAGGGCTTTAGCATTCTTGTAGAGCTTCCCGCATGGCCGCTGTTGACCATCCTCCCCGAACACGATCACTTTACAAGTTTGTTGCCCGGAGTGTTTTCCTCTTCTGTGGTTTGCCAGGACTATAGAATTCTTGCAGAGTTTCCCGCATGGCTGCAGCTGACCATCCTCCCCGGCCACCATCACCTCACAGGTTTGTAGCACGGAGTGTTCTTCTCTTTTGTGATCTATCAGGGTTCTGGCATTCTCGAAGAGCTCACCGCACGGCCGCTGCTGACCATCCTCTCCGAACACGATCACTTCGCAGGTTCGTTGCCCTCTGTGGTATTTATTTTTGTGATCCGACAGAGCTCTAAAACTCTTGGCGGGCTTCCCGCATGGCCGCTGCTGGCCATCCTCCCCGACCAGGATCACTTCACAGATTCGTTGCCCTGAGTGTTCTCCACTTTTTTTGTGATTCGATAAGGCTCCTGCGTTCTTGAAGATCTTCCCGCATGGCCGCTGCTGGCCGTCCTCCCCGACCACTTCCAGGTAACAGTTTTTTTGACCGCGGTGGTATTTGCTTTTGTGATTCGACAGGGCTCCGGCACTCTTAAAGACCTTCCTGCATGGCCGCTGCTGGCCGTCCTCCCCAACCAGGGTCAGCTCACAGACTTTTTGCCCGGTGTGGCATTTGCTTTTGTGATTCGCCAGGTATCTGGCATTCTTGTAGACCATGCCACACGGCCGTTGCAGGCCGTCCTGTCCGACCACGGTCAACTCACAGGTTTTTTGACTAGTGTCGGCTTTGGCTTGTACTGCACCTGTTCGGGAAAGATGAGGTTGGCGATCCAATTGGGACGACTTGGAGGTGGTTTGTTGTGTCTCTAAAGGGTTAAGCGTAAAGGCAACCTCGTCTTCTTTCAGAAGACGCTGTTGATCGAGCGACCTATTAATGACCGCAAAATCATCAGCAATAGAAGACAAGTGCCCGACCATTGGCACATCATCATTGAGTGACCCGGTAGCGTCAATGGTATTCTGGATTAAGCCTGTAAGGTGACCATCAAATAGTGGATCAGAATCGAATGGGAGCTGAATGTCAGAAAGATCATTCAATGTTTTGAAAAGAGGGTTTTGACGGGACTCCCCAGCATATGCTGGATCAAAATGCCTCATGCAACTTGAACAGTATCCAATAGCCACGTGAACGCATGCGCTTTCCAGGGTATTCCGGGGCCATTCAGCAGGCTCACTGCTACCGGATACGGTGTACAATCGACAAAAGCCATGACAGGGATGGACGAAACAATTTAAACCCAAAGTGTGCAGCTGTTGCTGATGGCCTCCGTTTCCCCCGTTATAGTCATTATTCAGGGGGCTAATAAAAGAGTTCATAAGCGACAGTGTGGCTTTTGGGGCTGGCTGACTGGATGATTCTGACGACTGGTATCCTGGTGAGTTCTCTGTGGAGCCAAACACTGCGGTGATGGTTGCAAACCGGTGATCCCCCCGTGTCAACATAGATGTCGCCTGTTGTTCAATTGGGCTAAACAGCTGTGTATCGGGCTTCCAATAGTTTTTTAAAAGCCAGCCAACAGCGAAGGGCACTTCCGAAGGCAGCCATAAATAAGGCTCGCCACTCATGGGGGTCACTTTTGTGGTAACAAACAGTTCGTAAGCAATCAGCAGATTCGAAGCGTAAAGCCATTGCCACGAAATCGACTCAATGATGGTCTTTTCTATTCCATAACCAGATGAACTATGTCGTTTTTTATCAGGTGGCAAATCTGGTTCTGCATTGTCGGTTATGTGGGCAATATCTGATGGGGTGGCCGAAAACGTACGCCAGTCACGTGTTATAGAAAAGTTTTGTTTTGGGGAGTCAGCACCCCATTCAAGCTCGACAATAAAAAGTCTTGTCAATGATCCGGCCTGACAGATGACAGATATTGACAATAGCAGTAAGAGCAGTGCCGCAAAGGGTGAGTGCTTAATAATTCTATCTCTGCATTCCGGTTTACAGAAAGGAAGGATAGATCAAGAAAATAAACATGTTTTCTGCCAAAACGCTCAAAAATCATACTCCTGTGCCCCCTGGGAGTATGACTGGGAATAGCGCATCTAGGCGACCCCATCCAGGCGACCACAGAGGACGCTTAAGCCCGATAAGCTCCAGAGGCGTTCAGGTATCAGTCCGTCATCTTCCCCTGATAATCACGCTTATTCACTTTACCTCCCGGAGGACTGAGTTCATCGTCCTCGCCCAAAGCAGGCTTGCGTTTTCGATCTCTTCTTTTGTTGTAGGAAAGGGTTTGAGGTTTTTTGCAGGCCGTCCCAGACGACAGCTGCTGGCCATCCTCCCCGAACACGATCACTTCACAGGTTCGTTGCCCGGAGTGTTCTCTTCTTTTGTGATATAACAGGCTGTTAGCATTCATGAAGGGTTTCCCGCATTGTCGCCGCTGACCATCCTCCCCGACCACGATCATTGCACAAGCTTTTTGCCCTCTGTGGTATTTACCTTTGTGATCCGCCAGGGCTTTAGCATTCTGGCAAAGCTTTCCACATGGCCGCTGCTGGCCGTCCTTCGCGACTTTGGTCAGATCACAGACTTTTTGCCCGGTGTGGCATTTGATTTTGTGATTCGCCAGGGCGCCAGCATTCTTGTTAACCATCCCGCACGGCCGCTGCTGGCCGTCCTCCCCGACAACGGTCAGGTCACAGGTTTTTTGCCCCGTGTGGTATCTGCTTTTGTGATTCTCCAGTGATCCAGCATTCTTGAAGACCATCCCGCATGGCCTCTGTTGGCCGTCCTTGCGGACTTCGATCAGATCACAGACTTTTTGCCCGGTGTGGCATTTGCTTTTGTGACTCCACAGGGCTCGAGCATTCTTATAGACCTTCTCGCATGGCCGCTGCTGGCCGTCCTCCCCGAACACGGTCAGGTCACAGGTTTTTTGCCCCGTGTGGTATCTGCTTTTGTGATTCTCCAGTGATCCAACATTCTTGAAGACCATCCCGCATGGCCGCTGCTCACAGTCTTTCCCGACCACGCTCAGACCGCAGACTTTTTGCCCTGTGTGGCACTTGCTTTTGTGATTCCCCAGAGCTCGAACACTCTTAAAGACCTTCCCGCATGGCCGCTGCTGGCCGTCCTTCCCTGACACGATCACTTCACAGGTTTTCTGGGCGCTGTCAGCTTTAGCTTGCGCTGCGTCTGTCCGGGAAAGATGAGGTAGGCTCTGATCCAATCGGGATGACTTAGAGGTGGTTTGTTGTGTTTCTGAATGTTTAAGCTTAAAGGCAGGCTCATCTTCTTTAGGAAGACGCTGTAGATCGAGTGACCTATTAATGATCGCAAAATCATCAGCACTGGAAGACAGATGCCCGGGCGCTGGCACATCATCATTGAGTAACCCGTTAGCGTCAATGGTATTCTGGACTAAGCCTGTAAGGTGATCATCAATGCCTTCAAATGTTGGCTCAAACTCGAACGGGAGGTGAATATCAGAAAGATCATGCAATGTATTGAAAAAAGGATTTTGACAGGACTCCTCAACATATGCAGGATCAAAATGCTTCATGCAACCTGGGCAGTGTCCAGTAGCCAGGTGGACGCATGAGCTTTTCAGGGTATTCAGGGGCCATTCAGCGGGCTTACCGAAGGATAAGGGTTGCAATTGACAAAAGCCATAACAGGGATGAATGAAACAATTTAAACCCAAAGTGTGCAGGTGTTGCTGATCGCCTCCGTTTCCGCCGCTATAGTCATCATTCAGAGGGTTAATAAAAGAGCTTATAAGCGTTAGGGTGGCTTTTGGGGCTTGCTGACTGGATGATTCTGACGACTGGTATTGTAGTGAGTTCTCTCCAGAGCCAAACACTGCGGTGATGGTTGCAAACCGGTACTCCCAACGTGTCAGCATAATAGATGCCGTCTGTTGTTCAATCGGGCTAAACAGCCGTATATCGCGCCTCCAATAGTTTTTTAAAAGCCAGGCAACAGCGACAGACACTTCCAAAGACAGCCATAAATAAAGGGCGGCGCTCATGGGAGTCACCTTTGTGGTAACGAACAGTTCGTAAGCAATCAACAGATTCGAAGCGTAAAGCCATTGCCACGAAATCGACTCAATGATGGTCTTTTCTATGACATAACCATATAAACTGTGTCGTTTTTTAACAGATGGCAAATCTGGTTCTGAATAGTCGTTTATGAGGGCAACATCTGGTGGGTTGCCCGACAACGTACGCCAGTCACGTTTTATAGAAAAGTTTTGTTTCGGCGAGTCTGCATCCCGTTCCAGCTCGACAATTAAGCGTCTTGTCAACGATCCGGCCTGACAGATGACAGACAACGACAGTAGCAGTGCCAACAGTGCCGCAAAGGGTGAGTGTTTAATAATTCTATCTCTGCATTCCGGTTTACAGAGAGGAAGGATAGATCAAGAAAATAAATATGTTTTCTGTCAAAAGCCTCAAAAATCCTGCTCCTATGCTTACTGGCAGTCTGACAAAAAATAGCGCATCCAGGCGACCCCGTCTAGGCGACCCCGTCTAGGCGACCCCGTCTAGGCGACCCCGTCTAGGCGACCCCGTCTAGGCGACCCCGTCCAGGCGACCCCGTCCAGGCGACCCCGTCTAGGCGACCCCGTGCAGAGGACACTTAAGTCCGATAAGCTCCCGGAGCGTTGATAGATATCAGTCCGTCAGCTTCCCCTGGTAACCACAATTATTCACTTTATCTGCAGGAGGACTGAGTTCATCGTCCTCGCCCACAGCATGCTTGCGTTTTCGATCTCTTCTTTTGCGATTTGATAGAACTTGAGGTTTTTTGCAGACCGTCTGTCGACCATCCTCGATTACGGTTAGCTGGCAGTGTTGTTGCTTGCTGTGGACTTTTGTTTTGTGATTCGACAGGGCTTTAGCATTCTTGCAGACTTTCCTGCATGGTCGCTGCTGGCCATCCTTCCCTATCACGGTTGAGTCACAGGTTTGTTCCCCGGTGTGGCATATGCTTTTGTGTATCGACAGGGCATGAGCATTGATGCAGAGCTGCCCGCATGGTCGCTGCTGACCATCCTCCCTGAACACGTTCACCGTACAGGATTCTTGCCTGCTGTGGTGTTTAATTTTGTGATATCTCAGTGCTCTGGCATTCTTGCAGAGCCGCCCGCATGGCCGCTGCTGACCATCATCCCCGAGCAGGTTCACTTTACAGGCTTCTTGCCCGCTGTGGTAATTACTTTTGTGGTCTAACAGGGCTACGGTATTCTTACAGACCTTCCCGCATGGTCGCTGCTGACCATCCTCCCCGACCATAATCAAGACACAGGTTTTTTGCCCGGTGTGCCATGTGTTTTTGTGATTCGACAGGGTCTTAACATTCTTGCAGAGCTTCCCGCATGGCCGCTGTTGACCATCCTCCCCGACCACGGTCACTTTACAGATTTGTTGCCCTCTGTGGTATTCACTTTTATGGCTCGACAGGACTCCAGCATTCTTACAGACCTTCCCGCATGGTCGCTGCTGACCATCCTCCCCGACTACAGTCACTTCACAGGTTTGTTGCACGCTGTGGTATTTAGTTTTGTGATAAGTCAGTGCACTGGCATTCTTGCAGAGCCACCCGCATGGCCGCTGCTGACCACCCTCCACGAACACGATCACTTTACAGGTTTGTTGCCCGCTGTGGCATTTACTTTTGTGGCCCCAGAGGGCTTTAATGTTCTTAAGGACCTTACCGCATGGTCGCTGCTGGCCATCCTCCCCGACCACGCTCTGACCACAGACTTTTTGCCCGGTATGGTATTTGCTCTTGTGATTCGCCAGGGCTCCATCACTCTTAAAGAACTTCCCGCATGGCCGCTGCTGGCCGTCCTCCCCGACCACGGTCAACTCACAGGCTTTTTGAGCTCTTTCGGCTTTAGCCTTTACTGCGCCTGTCCGGGAAAGATGAGGTTGGCTTTGCGCCAATTGGGATGACTCAGCGGTGGTTTGTTGTATTTCTGAAGGGCTAAGCGTAAAGGCCTGCTCATCTTCTTTGAAAAGATGCTCTAGATCGAGTGACCCATTAATGACCGCAATATCATCGGCAATGGAAGACAGATGCCCGAGCATTGGCACATCATCATTGAGTGACCCGGGAGCGTCAATGGCATCATGGATTAAGTCTGTGAGGTTACCATCACTGCCACCAAATAGTGGATCAGAATCCAATAGGAGCTGAATGTCAGAAAGTTCATGCAATGTATTGATAAGAGGGTTTTGACGGAACTCCGCAGCATATTCAGGATCAAAATGCCTCATACAACTTGAGCAGTGTCCAGTAGTCTGGTGAACGCATGAGCTTTCCATGGTATTCAGGGGCCATTCAGCGGGCCTGCTGCTACCGGACAAGGGCTGCAATTGACAAAAGCCATGACAGGGATGAATAAAACAATTTAAACCCAGGGTGTGCTGGTGTTGCTGATTGCCTCCGTTTCCGCCGCTATAGTCATTATTCAGGGGTCCATTAAAAGAGCTTATAGGCGACAGGGTGGCTTTTGGGGCTGGCTGGCTGGATGATTCTGACGACTGGTATTGAGGTGAGTTCCCTGTAGAGCCAAACACTGCGGTGATGGTTGCAAACAGGTGATCCTCTCGTATCAACATAGATGTCGCCTGTTGCTCAATTTGGCTAAACAGCTGTGTATTGGGCTTCCAATAGATTTTTAAAAGCCAGGCAACAGCGAAAGGCACTTCCAAAGGCAGCCATAAATAAGGCTCGTCACTCATGAGGGTCACTTTTGTGATAACAAACAGTTCATAAGCAATCAGCAGATTCGAAGCGTAAAGCCATTGCCACGAAATCGACTCAATGATGGTCTTTTCTATTCCATAACCAGATGAACTATGTCGTTTTTTATCAGGTGACAAATCGGGTTCTGCATAGTCGTTTATGTGGACAATATCTGATGGGTTACCTGGCAACGTATGCCAGTCACGTTTTATAGAAAAGTTTTGTTCTGGGGAGCCTGCATCCCGTTCAAGCTCAACAACAAAACGTCTTGTCAACGATCCGGCCTGACAGATAACAGACAACGACAGTAGCAGTGACAGCAGTGTCGCAAAGGGTGAGTGTTTAATAATTCTATCCCTGCATTCCGGTTTACAGAGAGGAAGGATAGATCAGGAAAACAAACATGTTTTCTGACAAAACACTCAAACGCCTGTGCCCCTGGACAGCTATTCGTGCTTCAATAGCCTTTTAATCATTAAGCCTGTGATATTGGAATCCAAGTATGAAAGTACTGGTCATCGGTCAAACCGGTCAGGTCGGCCATGAAGTCTGCAAAAGACTGACAGAGAAAGGTATTCCCTGGCACGCGCCGGACAGAACGGAACTGGACTTATCCAGGCCCGATCAGATTCAGAGCTGTCTCAACCACCACCAGCCAGATCTGGTCATCAATGCTGCGGCCTATAACAATCCGGTCAAGGCCGAGAATGAGCCTTCCCGCTGTTTCAGTATCAACAGAGACGCCGTTGCAGAATTGGCAGACTGCTGCCAGCGTCAAGGCATTATTCTGTTTCAGCTGTCAAGTTACAGGGTATTTGACGGTACCAAGCAGGAACCTTATAACGAAAAAGATCCTACCAACCCCATCGGTGTTCTCGGTAACAGCAGGCTTCAGGCGGAGCAACAAATCCGTGAACGCTGTGAGCGGCATATCATTCTGCGTCTGTCGTGGATCATCAGTGCGCGTCGTCCCAACATGCTTAGAAGACTGGCGGAACAGATGCTGGTTAACAAGGAAGTCTATGTAACTCCGGACCAGCTGGGTTGCCCGACACCGGCTGACGATGCTGCCCGGATTATTATCGCCATGGTTCAACAACTCGATTGTGGCGCCCAGACCTGGGGCACTTACCACTACTCCACCACAGAGTCGGTTTCTGAAAGCAACTTCGCCGAAATTCTTATTGCTGAGGCTTCCCAGCATCGCGACCTGAGCGTCCGAAAGCTGATCATGGCCAACATCGAATCCAGGGAAGGCATCAAACCTCCCGCCAATGGCACCCTATCTTCCAATAAGGTGCTGAACACTTTTGGCGTACATGCCCGCCCATGGAGAAGTGCTGTGGCCCGTATTGTCCGTGAAGTATGTGAGCTGACATCTTATCCACCGTAAACGACGGGGGATTGAAAAATAGCACAAGAGGCTTGCCCTGCAAGCCGGGCTTGCTGGTTTCAAAGTTGTTAGGTCGTTAAAGGTAATCGGGCCTTTCATTCTTTTCCATTTTTTCATCATCGCCTTTACCTTATCATCAAACCCGACGTTTTCAGCATCAATATCTCTTAGCTGTTTTTCACTAAGAACACCGGTATTTTTGGCAAATTTTTGTCAATCAATGCCTGGCTTAGAACCAATACTCAGGAGTTCATCCTCTGCAACGGTAGAATCCAAAGTTAGATGTGCGGTGGCGTATGCAACGGCTTGGGTTGACGGAACAGTTTCGGGATCTGATAGCTCATTAGATAGTTCTCTGGGAACCATACCAAAGATCAAAAACATACTATGTATAAATTTGTCTTTTTTTTCTGGCTCAGCAGCTTCCAGAAGCTTAACAAGCTGTTCGTTGGCTTTAATGCTAAAGTTTTCTAAAAGCTCAAGTTGCTCACTGGGTACACCTTCAGCAAAACTGACATGCTCAGGAAACATATCTCTTAAACGCTGTCCGTGCATTGATCTTATAAGAACCATTGCAGTATACATAGCTTCAACATCTATAAAATCATCATTTTCATCGCTAGTAACTCTTAACCCCGTAAAATGAAGTGTTTCACTGGCATGTCTACCTAAATATTTCCTGTTATATCGAGTAATAAAAGAATATCGTCCAAAACTCGCACAGCCCCACATAATAATTCCTGATAAGTTCTCATAATCCATATCCGTATCCGGAAGACCAAAACCATACTTGGCATAAACATCTCTAGCTAATTTATTTAGCATTGCTATTGTTACAAACCTTGATGGGACTTTTTCATCGTTTAGCCACAAACTCGCTTCAGAAAATATTTCAAAGATAAAATTAATTAATTCTGATTTCTCTCTCTGATCTAATCCGGAATAAAAAACTTTGCCCGGGTCATCAGAAGCCAAAAGATTATTAGTCGTCAAGTAGTCCAGCAATTCGTTTCTGAATTGTTTCCAACTGGTTTCGTTCTCAAACACATCCCTGTGAATAGCAAGTGCTTTGACAATTCTTGTCACCTCTACATAATCTTCAATTCCCTGGGATTTTGCCAATTCACCGACTTCTGAAACAAGGTGGTAAAGACACATACTGCCATTTAAAAATTTAACCCATTTCGAATGAAATTTACTTAGCGCATTTTTATCTGATACAAAACTTTGCGTTAAAAGTCTATAAAGTTCCGGGAGCTTATAGTTATCATTAATGCGAAAACAATCATCTCTCTGCCTTCCATCTGAATCCAACGTTTTGAACCATTCAAATACGTGGATTGCTGAAGGATCAGCCTCTTCTGTGCCTGACACAGGTTCTTCACTGTCTTGTCCTGTTGCAGCAGACAGCTCTTCCGTCGATTCCTGCTCAGCGAAAATGTTTCCTGACCCAGGTACTTCCTTATCCTGCCCTGTTGCAGGGAGCTGTTCTTTAGTCGGTTCCTGCTCAAGTTCACTGGATTCACGATCCAGACATTCTTTGCATTTATCGAAGGCAAGTACAGGTTTATTACAAATCAGGCATAAACCATTGTCTGATGACCCACCTGACCCATCATCTCCATCACTCTCACTGCCACTGCGGCTGCCTCGATTTTGACGACCATACTCTCGTTGATACTGGGCGTAAGAGGGTGGTCCAACGTTGGCCGTTTGCTTTCCAGCCTGAGTGGTTCCTCCAGAATGGCCGATCCCTGTAGGGACGTAGCCCGGAAAAACGGACACGCTGAGTAATTGTTTGGGACTGAAAATGAACTCTTGCTGCGCATAACGACGGTAGTCTGCTGTTTGTAACGGTTGTGACAGGTTACTGTTCTGGTAATGATCAAATACGGCCTCCGGATTATCGGGATTTCTGGACAATGCCAGAAAAAGCCCTGAACTCCTTTCAAGATTTGCACCTCTTATTTTATCCCAAAGTTCCTGCGAAATAATGATTGCCTGCTCATTCCAACCCTGCTTTATTTTGAGCACAATCCGGGTATCCCAAATCTGTTTTTTTACGGTCTGGCCGTCAGTGCCCGGTATCAGGGTCATTCTGCTGACATGCTCACTGGTCCATTCAAAGGAGTAAAGAGGGCCCATCCCACTGCCCGGCCTTTTTTTGAATAAATCGTCTAAATCATCGTTGCCGCCAACACCGCCACCACCAGAGCTTGTATAGGGTTTGCTGTTATCGGCAGTATCAGCGGCTCCGGGTATACCACTGAAACGGCTGCTGACGTCAGAATGACCAGGCCCATTTTTTACAGCTTGTTTATTGCGGTAAAAAATATCGACAAATGATGTTTTTTTGTTAGCTGACGTATTAATGCCTGATGACGAAGGTAAAGCAGCGCTTTCTGAAAAAAGACCGCTGCATTGCGGTTCTATAACCCATCCATTCTCGTTATCTTCAATGGTCAAAACCAACGATTGATGACCAGCCGGTAAACGCCATCTGACCGAGTACTCATGCTGCCAGCGAACACTGTCAGGTGTCGATGCAACCCGTATCACGCTCCCATTTTGTATATCTGGCATACCCTGACCCGTTACAGGCTTTTTAATGACCGGCGGGGTGGGATAATTTCCTGTCGACAATACGGGGGGCGTCCTGAAACAAAAATTAAATTGATCGCCCGGTTGACTATCAAGGATGACATAAAGCTGATTGTTCGCCAATTCAGAAACTGTTTTAGCGTTCTCGTCAACCGCCTTGCGATCATAAGTAAGAAGGAGGGGCGGTTTGTTATCTCTAAACGATAGTTTATTAATCTCCCCCGATGTGTCAGTGACTTTGGAGAAGCTTCCCCAATCCGACCAGCTCAACAGGCTGGTATAAAAAGCACAGTGACCAGAAAGCGGCAAAATGACAGACAAGATGAACAAAAAAAACAGGCGAACCATAGTCAGAGGCCCTGCATTTTTCATGATCGGATTTTCCTGAAGATTTGTGATTGATAAGGCATAAAAGTAGACCTTAAATTTGAAAATTTTTTATTTATTTCTGAAGCTCTGATGTGTGATGAGGCTAATCTGTATTTGCCTCGTGGAGAGGTGAATCCTGTTGAAAAGTCACTCTCAGGGCATTAACCTTGACGAGGGTACTCCCTTTTGCGCCGGGAAAGAGTTTGAACCTTATGAAGCTGTTTCTTCAAGAAACAAAAACTTTCATTTGATATTAAAACATTAATGGAAATCCCCGAGACAGATTAATGAGTTCCTATTTAATACGCTCAAGGAGTTCGAAATGCCACGCCCACTCTATCCAGCAACCCTGACAGCCAAACACCAGCTCAGTCAGAACTCCGTACAACTGGACTTCAGGTTAGAGGCCGGTTTTGACTATCAGCCCGGACAATTTGTGCAGTTGCACTTCTCCTTCCAGGGACAGGACTACAAAAGAAGTTACAGCATTGCCAATTCACCCGAGTCTTTCCAAAACTCTCAACAGCTTGAGATAGCCATTAGCTTTGTTAAAGGGGGGGTTGCCTCTTCTCTGTTCAGTGAAGCAGAAGCGGGTCTGGAACTGTCCATCGGCGGGCCTTTCGGTGTGCTCACCGTACCGAAACAACACGACGGACGCATCATACTGGCAGGTACCGGAACAGGTCTTGCACCTTACCGGGCCATGGTACCTGAACTGAAAAAACTGGCCAGTGAAGGTACTCGGATTCTTGTTTTGATGGGTGTAAGAGACAGGGCCGATATGATTTACGAGCAGGATTTTCGAGACCTTGCAGCTTTATCCGAATCCATAGAATACAGGGCCTGTTATAGCAGGGAAAAGTCACTGAACTCCTCCGCCAACGAATACCCTGGTTACCTTCAGAATCAGTTTCCACAACTGAATCTTTCACCCGAAAAAGACCTGGTTTACCTGTGTGGCAACCCTGCCATGATTGACGATGCTTCCGCAGAACTGAAAGAGCTGGGCTTTGGACCAAGGCAGGTCAAGCGGGAAAAGTATGTCTTTTCCAGTTAATCCTTCTTGCGACTGAAACCATAGGCGCCCATTGCAGTTTTTAGATAGCACCAATAAGTTAATACACACCCACTTAAAACCTGTGTATGATGAGTTACACCCCGTTGAAACGAAACGGTAATCGTCGAGATTCAATTGCGGGTGAAAAAAATATAAAAACAACAAAAAACAATATAAAAATAATAAAAAAGGTAACTCCATGTCGAAACGGCTACTCAAGCTGCTGGTTCTTCACCTGGCATTGTCTCTCTTCCCTCTCCATTCCTTCGCATCCATACAGCCACTGTTTCAGTTCGCTGCCGGATTGCTGAACAATGGACAGTTTCCAGAGTCTGATCGCTATACAACCGATGATGATATTGTCATTCTGACCAATGATGGCGTAGAACTGACCGCTAATATCTTTGTACCCACCCAACTCACCGGGTCTGCACCCGCTGTCGTTTTTATTAACAGTTGGGGGATGAATGAGTACCAGTACCTGCAACAGGCTGCAGCTCTGGCTGAACGAGGATATGTTGTTCTTAGCTATTCTACCCGGGGCTTTGGCGAGTCTACCGGACAAATTGACACGGCTGGTCCTAAAGACATTGCCGACTACAGTCAGGTCATTGACTTTCTACTGAATAACTACCCTGTAAACCCCAATGCGGTTGGTACTGCGGGTATCTCTTATGGCTCAGGTATCAGCCTGATCGGAGCTGCTCAGGATGAACGGGTCAAAGCCGTTGCCGCCATGAGCAGCTGGGGAAGCTTGCTGGACGCACTCTACGGCAATCAAACCCCCAGACTGGCCTGGGGAGAATTACTGATTTTGTTATCTGACCTCCAAGGCAGTCCCGATCCGATCATTGCTGAAAACTGGAACATCATTAAAAACCAGAAGCTGGATCAGTTACCTGCCGTTATCGAGTGGGCAGATGAAAGGTCTCCGATCAGCTACGTCGAGCAACTGAATCAGAATAATACTGCCGTCTATTTTGCCAAAGCTTATGGCGATAACCTTTTCCAGGCAAACTCTCTGCTTGAGATGTACAGTCAGCTGAGTACCCCCAAATATATAGATCTGCTGACCGGAACCCATGCAACGGCAGAGCTGTTGCCTCCGCTGTTGGGCATTGGTGAAGACAGAATCTGGAACAATGTCTACCAATGGTTCGACATTCACCTGAAGGGTGAAAGTAACGAACTGAGTCAGGCCAGTCCGTTTCAGATGAAAGTAAAGTTCCAGGACCGGTATGAAGGGTTCGACGGTTTTCCAATAAAAGAAGCTGCAGAGCAGAAGTACTATCTTCATCCAAGGTCTGCATTTGATAACGGCGATTTGGAAACCTTTCCCTATGAACCACCGTTCTGGATGTCAAAAGACAACACTATCAACTCCTGGACGGGTAGTTTATTCAGTACCCAGATTCCTGTTCTTTCACAACTTCTGGAACAGCTTGAAGTCCCGGTCGTCACTAACATTTACGCCGCATCCGATTTCAGAGGCATTTATTTCAACACCGATAAGCTGCAGAACGTCATGAAAATAAGGGGTAATCCGACCGTTAACCTTGTCGTACAACCACACTATGACAAGGCACAACTGGTGGGCTATCTCTATGACATGGACAGTTTGGGTAATGCAAGATTGATCACCCACGGTGTATCAACCTTGCCTCAGGCCGAACCCGGACAAAAAATTGAAATGTCCTTCGAGCTGGTCACCACAGCTTACGATGTACCGGAAGGGCACCGGGTTGTGTTGGCTATAGATACTAAGGACCCTCAGTATAAGAGACCTACAAGCGACAATTACTTTATTGATTTCGAGTTCAGTCGCCAGAAGCAATCAACATTCACGATTCCAACCCTTCAGGCAAACTGAGCCTACACAGTTTCTTCTTCTGAACATCACCGCCCGGAACCATTCCGGGCGGTTTCTATCAGGATATTCGGGGCTTGGGGATTTTCTCGTTAAAGTAAACTCTCTCTGCAGTCACCGCCACACTGAACCAGATACTTCCTAACAGCAAACCTGCCAGAACATCTCCAAACCAGTGGGCTTCAAGCACAAGTCTCGAGAGTGCCACCATCAGGGCAATCATCATGGCACAACTGTAGGCACTGAACTTAACAACGCCTCTCTTGGCGGCCACCAGGTATAAGGTCACCAGCAGCCAGACAAAGGTAGCCTGAGTGGTATGCCCGGAAGGGAAAGAAAACTGATCCAGACCATCAAAGTCAGCTGGTCTGGGTTTATCAATCCCCCATTTCATCAACCAGAGAGTTGCCTCCATACCCGCCAGGCAAGTCGACATAATCAACAATTTTTTATAGCGCCTGCACCAGAGAAAGTAGACAGCAAACAACACCAGGGGTAACCAGAGAATAAGGGCACTTCCCAGCCAGGTCACCAGACCGGACAGGTACTCAACTATCGGTACAGAAATACTGGCAATAAACGAGTGCATTCTGGGATTGTGGTCATCAAACTGACCACTGACGTCCATCACTGTCAGAAGTAACAGGCTGATATGCGCTATCACAATGAAGCTGACCGGTAACAGCAGCATCAACTTTTTCCTGTAGAACCTGCGATCCAGAATCAGCCCCAGATAAGCAATCAACAACGAAACAACGGTCAAACCGGTTAAAAGATAGTAAAAGGATTGCGGCACATCCAGCTTCAGGGCAGCACCGGTCAGATAGCCCGGCATGGTGTAGGCTATCGCCCAGGGCGCCGTGGAGAGCAGGTTGATAATATAAAAACGCAGGGGAGGCATATCCATCATCCCGGCAACGGCTGGAATCACCGGACGGATAGGGCCTATAAAACGCCCCAGGGCAACACTGAAGCCACCGTACCGTTCAAAAAAGCGTTCGCCTTTTTCCAGCCAACCGGGATGCCTTGAAAATGGCCAGCAGTTGCGAATTCGACCATGTAAATGATAACCCACCTGAAAGCTGACACCATCTCCCAGGGCCGCGCCCACAAAAGCCCAGGCCAACATGGGTAAGGGTTCCATCAACCCACTGCCAGCCAGAGCCCCAAGAGCAAACAGCAGTGCAACACCAGGAATGAGAAAACCGATGGCCACCAGCGACTCCACAAAAGCAGCCAATGCTATAATCGGGCCCAGCCAGTACCCGTGATGTTGAAGCCATTCATGCACTGCAACAAAGCTATCCGATTCCACAAAAAGCCTCTTTCAGAGTCATCATTTTTGGCCAGAAGCCAGTGTTCTCCTGCAAAGCAAGAAGGCTTATAACCCTGGGTGAATTCATTGATGTAAAATACTCCTATCATACCTACGAGAAATGCCACGCAATACAATATTGAGAGCAGAGCCATGACACCGGAACGTTACAAGAAATTTAAACACCTTCTGGATCGACGCCAGCCCGACCTGACGGTAATCACCGATCAGGTTCATAAACCCCATAACCTTTCAGCTATTATCCGAACCTGCGATGCAGTAGGCATTCCCGATATTCATCTCAGCCAGCCAAAGATGGGCTATCGAAATTTCCGCGGCAGGACTGTTGGCAGCCACAAATATGTCAATGTTCATCATCACAGCAGTGTAGAGGAAGGTATATCACAACTGAAAGCCAGCGGCTTTAAAGTTTATGCTGCGCATTTTTCCAACACTGCAATCCCCTATTCAGAAGTTGATTACACTTCACCTGTAGCCGTAATGATGGGCGCTGAGAAAAAAGGGATCAGCACCGAGGCAGCAGAGCTTGCTGACCAGCACATTATTATTCCCATGCAAGGTATTGTGGCTTCTTTCAACGTCTCGGTAGCAGCAGCGGTCATCCTGGTTGAAGCTCAAAGACAGCGTCTGTTAAAGGGAATGTATGATAAACCAAGCCTGCCTCCCGAGATCTACCCCCCAACCCTGTTTCGCTGGGGATACCCCGAACTGGCTCGGTATTGTGACCAGCGGGGGCTGAAATACCCGCAAATGGATGACAACGGGCAGCTTATAGACCCATCTTCCTGGTATGCCCAGGTCCGGACTGATACCTGAGTCCTATGGCAGTTTCTGCTCATTGAAGCCAGTCCCTTGTCATGAGCTGACATTGCTTGCCAAACATACCGTAAATGTCTTAGTTTCAAACATTGAAACTCTTCATAAGCAGTCCTTGTACTCATTACTCACTCTTACTTTAAAAACAGAGGCTACATGATCCCCCGTATAGTATCCCGCATCAGGCAACTCAACCGCACTGCCTCTTTGCCCTTGAGAGGATTACTGGCTGCAGCTGCATTCATACCTTCACTGGCTATGGCAGCAGATAGCGCGGTTTTCCTGCAATATCATCATGTCAGTGACAAGACCCCGGCTATCACCAGTATTACGCCAGAGATGTTCAGGCAACATCTGGATTACCTGGATAAGAATGACTTTAACGTAGCGCCCATAGAGGCCATCACCAAAGCCATACAAAATGGCGACTCGGTGCCTGATAAAACGGTAGTGATCACTTTCGATGATGCTTATAAGAACATCTACGAGAATGCTTTCCCAATGCTGAAAGAAAAGGGCTGGCCCTTTACCATTTTTGTCAGCACTCAGCCAGTAGACAGTGGCTTTGGCAACTTCCTGACCTGGCAGCAGATTCAGGAGATGACCCGCTCAGGCGCGACCATCGCCAACCACACCCTCAACCACCCTCATATGCCGGAAAAGCAACCCGGAGAATCCAATCAGGCCTGGCTCGAGCGTTCCAGAAAAGAGATCACCGAAACCGAACAACGCATCAGGAAAGAAACCGGTCAGAATGTGAAAATGCTGGCCTGGCCTTTCGGTGAGACAGCCCCGGAACTGAGAAAGATGATCAAAGAGATGGGCTATATTGGATTTGGACAGCAGTCTGGTGCCGTTGGCCCATTATCAGACTTTACCCGTCTGCCCCGCTTCCCTATGTCCGGAAGTTATTCCGATATGAGTGGTTTCAGAACCAAAGTTAACAGCAGACCCCTGCCAGTGATGCAGCAGGAACCCGATACCGCCATCATCGATCCAAAAAACCTGACACCCTCTTTAACCCTTACTCTGGCCGATGGCAGCTATCAGAAACAGCAACTCAATTGTTATGTCTCCGGACAGGGCAAAGTTGAAGTGAAATGGTTCGATAAAGAGAAAACCCGATTCACAACTCAGGCAAAATCGCCACTGCCAGTTGGTCGCAGTCGCTATAACTGCACGGCCCCTTCGATGGATGGACGTCATTATTACTGGTTTTCTCACCAATGGCTTCGCCTTACGGAAGATGGAAAAGCCATTGATTAGAGTCACCTGACCAGGGCTTGCTGTCTTTTGACAGAGAGTGATACAAACGCTTAATCCGTTTCAGCCACTCTGATTTAACTGAATGGCTGAAACAGGATTAAATGAATATTAAAGTGAGTCTCTTGGCAATAGCAGTCTTTGAGGTGTTTTTTCTAAAAACTCGTAATGTACTCTATATTTCATCATTCAAAGAAATGAATGACTAGTTTATATAGGATAGTGTGAGAAACTCTGAAACAAGTGTTTTTTGAAGCTTACACTGGCGAATAATCTCTTGAATTTCTTTTTGCTTACCACTAATTATTTCACATAAGATACTCATCACAATTCTTGAAATATCAGATGTCGAGCTTATACAAGAAACAATTAAAAGTCGCATATCCTGGGAAATTTTACATCCATTGAAAAGACATATTGCATCGTAAAGATCCAAATTTTTAATAAGCTCCAGCCACGACGGAGCTAATAGAATTGTACCTTCTGTGTCGTAAGTTGTTGAGTCAACAACCCCTCCCTCAATAAAAAACACAACTCCATCTTTCCTTTGACCTGCAATAGACCACTGTTCTCCTACCCATGATTTAATTTCACAATCATAAAGTACTACAGACTGAACAAGTTTTACTTCAAATTTATCAATTGGAGAATATGAAAGCAAACCAGGCAATGGTACCCCCTTTATAGTAAAACTTTGGTCATCGAGGCGAATTATATCTTCCTGCAAACAATTTTTTAACCCATTGACCCAGATTGTTTCTGAAACAAAAGAAAAATCAATATGGCTAACTTTATCGGCCACATCATTAGTTACCAGCACTATAGCTCTTTCCATACCCTCTACATCTTGAATTGCCTCAATAAGGTTTACTTCTTCTGGACAGCTTAAATAGTTTAAAATAATTAAAAGCGGCACGTCATATTTGAAAACATCTTTTAAGTTAATTGCTACAGCACCTTGCACGTTTAAAAGAAAAGTAGCTATTACCGCAACCAATATTTTTTCAATTAAGTTCATAGCATGACACTTATACAAATATCTTAATTTTAAGACTGCCCAGACTATCACATGTCATATTCTCAATAATATCTATATGAGGCCTTACATTGATCCTCATTCCACTGGTAATGGTTCAGGTAAATAATCTGTGCATTCCCGGTAGTATCAAAGCAGCTATTTTATTCAGCACCTAACTCTTCAAAAGTTTTCAAAAATTTCCATTTTGAGGCCACAGGTATAGCAGATTAGGTATGACACATCTCCTTATTTAAAAATTATTTACATTTCATTCGTAAAAGGAGTGGCACCCATGGAGAAGTGGCGAATAAGCAAAAAAAGCTGGAACCCATGATTGCCAACCTGTTGACGATTTTTGGAGGTCGCTCAGCCTGCGGTGCAGCAACTGAAATCAGCATTATGCTTTCCCAGAAATTTCAACTATACATACTGCAGAACCACCACTCGGTTGGACGACAATGATGAAGATCATAAGGTGTTTGTTGGTTTTAATAGCTACATGTTCCGTAGAGCTTCATGCTGACCTACTATCTGAAACGAAAAAAGTATTGGATTTTTTTGATCGGGGCATGGAGAAAACTCTTCCATCAAACTCAGAGGAGTTTGGAAAACATGAAGACTTAAAAAGTTCTTCAGGGCTTAGCATTACTCTTGATGAACTCAGGGCATGTTTTTCAGTGCTTCACTCTAAACTGGAAGTTTCTGCAACATCTGCCAAAGACGTGTTTGTGCAGAATCTTCAAAAATCAATGAGCCAAGTCTTCCATAAGCATATACCTCAGGAGTTTGCTACAAAGGCGGCAGAGTTCGGTACAACCACTCTGCATGGTGTAAGCTTGAGTGATTTCCTGCGTCCGTATGAATCAATGGGGGTAGGAGATTTGAAAGCAAGAACCAAATTTTTACTGGAACAAATATTAAGTACTTTTCTCAATAACCAAGGTTTTCATGACTTTTACAAGTTTATTGGAATCGACACCAATTTCTATGAAACCATAGTCTTGTTACAGTCTATTTCATCTGAAAAGTAATTTATCCACCTTAACAACAAACATAACAATTGATCAGGTTCGTTCCGAGGCGTCGCCCTGCGATGCGCAGCTGAAGCAGGCGATAGCCGTACAAAACAAGATCAAAACCACTCAGAAATTTTGGTGTAGATTCTCATTCCTTTGTGTAATGCAAAAAATCGACATTTAATACTCCTCCTTTTTAAAGTTTTGTGAATTAGACAAAAATGTAAGTTCATTGTTTAATGTTTTGTCATACAGATTCACATTCTTGTCATTAATACTAACGTCATCGCAAGGCACGGCTAAACCGGGTAGCCGGAGGTCTCTAACCTTCAACACACACCGCCTCAGCTAGGAGCCTGACCCATTAGAGAGGTATCTTGGGGAACATTATGAACATTAAGCCCTGGCTGCCCATCAGCCTCTTCTCTGCGGTCCTGCTGGCCGGATGCGACCTGTCCGGGCACAAAAGCTCTGAATTTCGTCCGGTTGAAATGACTCCGAGACTGGAAGCTGCGAAAAATAAGGCCCTGGTTCTGTGTTCCGGATGCCATGGCCCCGACGGCATAGGCACTGCTGACATTAATCCTAATCTGGCCTGTCAGAAGAAAGTCTATATGGTGAAGCAGCTGAATGATTATCGGAATGGACTGCGAGGCAACCATATCCCCATGGTCAATATCGCCAGGATGCTGACCGGGGAAGAGATAGACGCCATCAGTGAATGGTACTCACTGCAAAGGTGTCCCATTGATACTTTTTAGGGAGCCTCTGAGAGCCTGATGTTAGCCACACTGACCGAACCGTCAGTGACCTCTCTTTTCACCCCATGTCATACTGCCTGTCGTGAAAAAACCAACCCGCTCATGGATTATCAAGGAGGTATGCCATGGCTTACGGAACAGAAGCAACGCATTCAACGCCAGTGTTTCAGGATCATAAGATCATTAATGGGACGCATGATCAGCTGGCGATAGACACTGCTAATACTCTGGTTAGAGCTGGAGGTAGAGCTCTTGAGCAATTGGGCGCCAGAGCCAAAAGAACCTTTATGGGGCTGTCTGTGGACAGTATCAAAGTACCGACCTTTATAAAGGACAAGATCAAATCCATTGGAACGTCCAGAGCCTGGAAAAGCATCAAGCAGTATTGTGTACGCATCAATGAAGCCTGGGGAACCTTCGCCCGATGGGGAATGGGTGGTGCATTGGCGGGAGGCTTCCTCTTTGGATCAACGGTAGGTGCTGCTTTCAGCATGGGCCTGGGTGGTGCGGTCGGGCTTTATTACGCCACCAGCACCTGGTCAAACGTTGCCAGACAACAGGAACAGACCAACCAGGATGCCGCCAAACTGCAAAGGTATCAAGATCTGTATGGAGATATTAAACCTGATGAGCCTTATAAGTTGACAGCAGAAAATTTTCATAATTAAGTATCAATAAACTGCTTTTGGTATAGCGTGGCATTTTGCCAATGCCACGCTTTGTGCTTCAAGAGTGAGGTCTCAAAAGGCAATCATGAGGTTTTTCCCCATTGACTTTCAAAACCATAAATTCAATTACCCGATCTATAAGAACCCGCTTTACTTTGACCGAATTCAACCGATCTACACTGAAGATAGGAAAACACACAAGCTGAGGAAGTCCCATGAATGATGATACCGTCAAAAAACTGGCCCTGATGATTGCTGCTAACTGTACCTGCAACTCTGTTCTGGAGGAGGCTGAAAAAACCAGGGCTATCTCAGAAGAACAGATGACACAGTTTAATCATCAGATGTCCAACCGCATCTATACCTTTCTGACCTACCTTCTTAATAAACCGGCAGAAGAATACTCGATCATGATTGCAGAACTCTCAAAAAACTACCCTGAAGCCTGGGCGCTCCCCGATCTGGATCAGAGCCTGATTAATGCGGTAGCGAAATCTTCTTTGCCATCTTTACCACATTGAATCAAAAACTGATCTATGCTGAGGTGTTTTAACCGGGTCCATCAATGGTCATGAACTTCAGCTCCTATCAACGCTATAAGCTCCAGCTATCAGGGCTTTTACTGACGCTCTTCCTGACAGCCAAGACTCTGGCTGCTGATCCTGCATTAAGCCAGCAGCAACTTGATACACTGTCAGCACTGCTCTCTGAAACGGGCACTCCTCACAAGAAAGATTTTAACTCCATGGTCGAAGCAACTCAGCAGTGGCGGAGAAAACCCGGCCAGGAGCGCTGGGAAGTGGCAGACCTGAATTTTTCTGCCAAACAGAAAAAAAAGGTGAGGAAGTATCTGGCAGCCCTGGGCTTAATCAATCAACAGAAACCCAATAAGAAACAGTTTGATTACGCTCTGGTGCTAGGTGCAACAGCACCACGGATGAAAAGTCGTTTTCAGCATCTGGTCACACTCTGGAAGGAAGGCGTTCGCTTCGACCGGATCATTTTTTTATCCGGAGAGCGCCCCATTCACGACGACATCGACATGACAGAATTACTGGTTTCTGACGTGATTGGTAAAGAGGCTTCCAGGGATAAAAAACAAAAGGCACGCCCTGCAACAGAAAAAGAAGCCGCCAGGATGGTCTATATGTCCACTGAAATGCCTGATGACATGCAAAATATTCCTGTTGAACTCTTCTCATCGAGCCGAACCTGGCTGGTCGATCGATGGCAACGGGGCAACACAAGAGACAGTTTCAAAAGCTGGGTAAAGAGCAACCCCAAACCCGGCTCTGCCCTGATCGTATCAAACCAGCCGCATCTTCTTTATCAGCAAGAGGTCATCCGGCAGGAATTACCCCAAGGCTTCATCACCGAGGGAACGGCCCAGCAAGCAGATCCTGACAGTCAAATCATCATGATCCTCGATGCTTTGGCCCTCTGGCTTCACAACCTGCAGATCAGAATCGCTCAGAAAGCAGGCCAGGAGGCTGACAGGCAATAGTCTAAATCACTCTTCTGCCCGGCCGAAAAATTCTATTACGGCTTTAGTAAGTACCTGGCCAGTTGGTTTTGCATATTCTGGCGAGTGGATTTTTTCATCCTTCAAGGCGCAACGACGGGCGCGTAGCCATAGCTACGCAACCAGAGTTGGAACGCAGAAGGATGGAAAAAGCCGCCGTCCAGAATATGCGAAACCAACTGGTTAGGTACTTAATGTTTTAACACCTGCCTTTTCCCATTCTGACTGATTCCATGGAAGGACTCTATGCACCGACATGCCCCCGCCTCTGACAGCTCGATTCTGGACCACAGCACAGTCATTAACCCTCTGAAACTGTCGGGCTTAGCCACTTTAATGGACGAAGTCGGTATCTCTCACACAAACTCCCTCGACTCTCTGATCATTGCTTCTCAACAGTGGCGCAGACAACCCGGTCAGGAGCGCTGGGAGATGAAGGATCTGCCCCTGACACCGGACCAACATCTGGCGGTTATGGGTCACCTTAAGGCGCTCAACTTCGTTCAGGAGTTACTCCCATCCTCTACAAACTATGAGTACTCCTTAGTCCTAGGGGCAACGGTTCCCGGAATGGAGCGAAGACTTAACCACCTCGCCAAACTCTGGCAGGAGGGTGTCCGGTTTAACAAAATTGTTTTTCTGGTAGGACAACGTCCACTGAAAGAGGGTATCGATAATATTGACAGTCTTGTTGCCAACAGTATTGGTGAACAGGCCCGGGGAAAGGGCGCCAGAACTGCCCGCCCCATCACAGAGACAGAAGGTGCCATGCAACTGTTTGCCACCATGAAACTTCCCGGGGAGATGAAAAAGCTGCCGACAGAGTTTGTTGACTCTCCCAGAGTCTGGAAACAGAATCACTGGCAGAGAGCCAACACGCGGGACACCCTGATTCAGTGGATGAAAGCAGCACCGACTCCCGGCAGAACACTGGTAATTTCTGACCAACCCCATGCCCACTATCAACTGGAAGTGGTGAAACAGGAGCTTCCTGACGCTTTCCAGCCTGAAGTAACCGCTCAGACTGCGGATGAAGGGACCCGGATAATACTTTATCTGGACGCACTGGCTCTCTGGCTTCACAACCTGCAGTCGCAAATTAACTAATTAACGTACGACTGCCCCCACCCGGGCATCAGTGTCTGCTCGATGTCCAGCTGGCTTAATATCCTGGCCACCACAAAATCCACCAGATCTTCCATGGTTTCAGGTTTGTTATAAAATCCGGGTGAGGCAGGCAAAATCACTGCCCCCATTCGGGTCAACTTGAGCATATTCTCAAGGTGAATCTCCGAATATGGTGCTTCTCTGGGCACCAGAACCAGCTTTCTGCGCTCTTTTAAAGCCACATCCGCAGCTCTCTCAATCAGATTATTACTGGCTCCATAGGTTATAGACGACAATGTGCCCGAACTGCAGGGACAGACGACCATCTTACTGGCAGCACCACTGCCAGAGGCAACGGGCGACATCCATTCTTCATGGCCCAATAGTTTGATCTGCCCGGCTCTGGCTTTGCAGTAATCAATCAAGACAGCCTCTGCTTCCCGGTCGCCGTCAGGCAGATGAAGAGACGTTTCCGTTTCAATCACCACTTTTGCGGCTCTTGAAATCATGCAAAAAATCTCTGCCCCCGAAGCGACAAGACACTGCATCAACCTGAGTCCATACTGGGCCCCGGAAGCCCCGGTAATAGCAAGAGTAATTCTCTCAGCCAATGTATTAACCTTTTTCTGACGCTGCCGCGTTATTAAGTTTCACCAGCAGACGCTGATGAATTCCCTCAAAGCCACCATTACTCATAATGACCAGATGATCACCCTTCTCAGAAGTTTCAATCAGGTAATCGATGATCTCTTCAGTAGACGACATTACACGGGTAGGAACGGGGCTTTTGTCAATAAACTCACCCTGTAACCACTCAATATTTGTGGGCTGAAACCAGATGACTTCAGACGCATTCCTGACACAACCCGACAAAGCATCACCATGAACGCCCATTTTCATGGTATTGGAGCGCGGCTCGATAACAGCCCGAATACGGTCATTCTGATGTCGGGCACGTAAGCCATTCAAAGTGGTTTCAATCGCCGTCGGATGATGGGCGAAGTCATCATACACTTTGATGCCACCTATATCAGCCAGCAATTCCATTCTGCGTTTGACCCCCTTGAAGAGGCTGAGTGCTTCACAAGCCAGAGCAGGCAACACCCCGACGTGCCGGGCAGCGGCTATAGCCGCCAGGCCGTTGGCAACGTTGTGATCACCCGTATGCGACCAGTTGACCTGGCCAACCACCTTGCCCTGATAGATGACATCAAAACCACTGCCATCCGTTGCAGTCAGGTGGGTCGTCCACTCAACTCCCAACTGCTCCTGTTCCGACCAGCACCCCATCGCCAGAACCTGGTTCAGGGCTTCGCAGTTCGCCGGAGATATAATTCGGCCATCACCCGGTATTGTTCTGACCAGATGGTGAAACTGCTTCTGGATAGCGGCAAGATTTTCGAAGATATCCGCGTGATCAAATTCAAGATTATTCAGTATGGCTGTACGGGGATGGTAGTGAACAAACTTAGAACGTTTATCGAAGAAGGCGGTATCGTACTCATCCGCTTCGACCACAAAAAACGGAGTCTTCCCCATTCTAGCCGAAATACCAAAGTTAGCCGGGATGCCACCAATCAGAAAACCCGGCGACATGCCTGCATATTCCAGAATCCACGCCAACATGCTGCCGGTTGTGGTTTTGCCATGAGTACCAGCGGCGGCCATCACCCATTTGTCTTTCAGAATGTGCTCGGCAAAAAACTGGGGACCCGAGGTATAAGCAAGTCCCTTGTTCAGGACGTGCTCTACAATCGGGTTCCCCCGGCTCATGGCATTCCCTATCACGACCAGATCAGGCTCATGGTCAAGATGTTCGATATGATAGCCCTGCATCAGCTGAATACCTTCAGCTTCCAGCTGTGTGCTCATGGGCGGATAGACATGTTCATCGGAACCACTGACCCTGATGCCAATATCCCTGGCCAGAAGGGCGAGGCTTCCCATAAATGTGCCGCAGATTCCCAGAATATGTATGCGCATACCATCCTTACTCATCGTCAGTCGCTGGCGGCTCTTCAAGGGCCGCAAACGGTTCTGAAAACATATGGCCAATGCGAAGTCGTTCTGGCCGTGGATTTAAGACTCTTTCCTTACCTTTTTACAGAAAAAATTCCGCTAAATAAACGGACAAACAGGCTTGTTTTAAGTATTATGCGGATCGAAACCCGCTAAACCATAGAACAACAGAAACATTCAAAGCCAAGATTACTATTCAGCGAGAGCCACTCAGGATGTCAATCAAACATGCATTTTATGCACAGTCAGGGGGCGTAACAGCAGTTATCAATGCCAGTGCCTGCGCCGTTATCGAGACCGCACGTCGCTATCCGGACCAAATTGGTAAGGTCTATGCGGGTTATAACGGTATTCTGGGAGCGCTCAGAGAAGAACTGATTGACACCAGTCAGGAATCCCATGAAACCATCGGAGCACTTCACCGAACCCCCGGAGGCGCATTTGGATCATGCCGTTACAAGCTCAAATCCTTCGAAGAGAGTGAAGCAGAATACCGCCGACTGATCGAAGTGTTTCAGACACACAATATCGGCTACTTCTTCTACAACGGCGGTAACGATTCCATGGATACGGCGCTGAAGGTGTCTCAGCTCAGTGAAAAAATGGGCTACCCCATCACCTGCATTGGTATTCCCAAAACCATCGATAATGATCTGGCGGTAACCGACAACTGCCCCGGGTTTGGTTCAGCCGCCAAATACCTTGCCGTTTCCACCAAAGAGGCCAGCCACGATATTGCCTCCATGTGCGATACCTCTACGAAGGTGTTTGTCATGGAAGTGATGGGCCGCCATGCCGGCTGGCTGGCAGCGGCCGCCGGACTGGCAGCCCGTCAGAATGGAGACCCTCCTCATATTATTGTGTTCCCGGAAACGCCCCTGAATAAAGAAAAGTTTCTGGCCAAGGTCAAGAAAACCGTGGATGAAGAAGGTTACTGTGTCATTGTCGCCTCTGAAGGCGCCAAATATGCCGATGGCAGTTTTGTATCTGCTTCAACCACGGTCATCGACTCTTTTGGTCATCAGCAGCTCGGTGGTGTGGCACCGGCACTGTGCACCATGATCAAGCGGGAACACGGCTTCAAATACCACTATGCGGTGGCAGACTACCTGCAGCGTTCAGCCAGACATATTGCCTCCAGAGTGGATGTTGAACAGGCTTATGCCGTGGGTAAAGCAGCAGTTGAACTGGCGGTCACTGGCAAAAATGCCGTAATGCCCTGTATCACCCGTGAGTCCAATGCGCCCTATCGCTGGTCTATCGGTGAAGTGCAGTTGGAAGAAGTGGCCAACTTCGAAAAGAAAATGCCCATGGAGTTCATTGATGAGGAAGGCTTTGGCATTACTCCGGTCTGCCGGGAATACCTTGAGCCGCTGATTGAAGGTGAAGAATACCCGCCTTATCTCAATGGTCTGCCAAGATTCGCCAAGCTGAGAAAAGTGATGGTTGAGAAAAAACTCAACAACACTTTTGATAGCTGAATCGAACACGCCCGGACAGGAAATCATGCTATGTAGTGACCTCTTCCGGGCGTGCTTTATTAAAAAAACACTCTTACTTTCCTGATCTAAACTCAGTCTCGCAAGATTACTTGCAGAAACTTTAAATCAGGATGTAAGAATAAATGTTCAAACACTCACTCCTTGCGGCACTGCTGTTGTTGCTGTCGTCATCTGTCACCTGCCAGGCTCAATGGTTGACAGAGCGTTATATTGTCGAGCTGCAACAAAATGTGGATTCTTCTGAAAAAATCTTTTCTATCAAGCGGCATGACCGGCATACATTGCCGGATAACCCTTCAATCACTGGCAAAACAAACAGCTATGCATTATTAGACTCCCCGACAAATAACCTGGCATTCGGACCCGACGGTTACTGGCTAAAAAAGACCATTATTGAGTCGATTTCCTGGAATTTGCTTTTCGCTACTCATCTGCTGGTTGCCTTCGAACTGATCCTGACCACTCATGACACTTCTCCAGACGCCAAAACCTATTCTCAACTACCCCTTGCATTTATCGCTGTCGGCTCTCTTTTAAGCAGCTATTGGATCAGCGACTTACCGATGTTTAACCCGATAGGACAACCAGAGGCGAGTAAGGACCACCCGTTTGCAATCAACACTATGATGCTCAGCCCCGAAGATAATTCTCAACAAGGCCAGCTATCAACAGCATCCACCCAGCAAGCCTCAGGAACAACCATACGACTGAGAGGCACTATCACCAGCCACCCGCATTCTGACTCTGGCGAAGGTAACGGAGACCCTGAACAACAGCAACACACTTTCGATCTAAACTGTCACGCAGATAACTGTAATGGCGTTTGTAAATTCAGAAAATCAGAAGCAACAACGGAACAAGGCTCAGGGCTCGATGGGGAATTCGATCCACAAAGCCCTTCTTCAGAAGCCGTTGGGTTCTCACTTTCGCTTGCCCAGTCACCGTCAACCTCCATAGCTGAGACTCCAGAAACACAGCCAATAAAAACAGAATCGAGGGAGTTATCATATTTGCGTCAGACCCAACATGCGACTCTTGCCCAAATAGCCACTGCAAGAGACCCGGAGGTTTTCCGAAACGGGTACATTTACCTACTCTGTGAAGAGGCAGTTTGTGGCGAACGCGTGAAAAGCCCGAATGGCACGCTGCAACCATGCGGGACGATCTGCGGGAGTCGTCAAGCCCTGGTGGATCACTTTGACAAGTTTCACAACGGCTGGGAAAAACAGCAGGGAGCCGGAACGGGTCTGAAGGACAATCTATCGAAGTTTTGGCAAAGGTTCTGTGCTGCGTTGAGTCGGAGCCAACCCACCCCTGAAGCCCCATCGGGTAACCAAAACAGACACGACCTGCTAGTCTGTGGCATTGAGGTTGAGGGCCCGGGGTGGCCGTGGTGCACGCGGATTTGCATGAATCCTCAGCGTCTGATGCAGCACAGAATGATGTATCATGGTCGTAGGCCTGCCAGTGTGAACCAGCATAACCCAGCCTCAGAAAAGCAAAAAGAAGTCAGTAGCGATTAAATCTGACGCTCGCCTTTTGCTCTCAACTCGTTCCCGCTTTGCCCTCGTTCTCACGCTTTCAGGCCCTGTGGGTCAAAGCGTGGGAATGCATAAGCCCCTTCAGTAAAAGACAATAATCGTTTTGATAGGTACACAAAGCTACCCATCCACCACCGAATGGCTCGTGATTACCCTCTTCGGCCTCGCCAAAGGATACCGCAGCGCTTCAAAGAATTTTCCTGGGCTACACTTGGCCTCGCAAGATTGATTGCAGAATATTTAAATCAGGATGCAAGAATAAATGATCAAACACCCACTCCCCGCAGTGCTGCTGTTGCTGCTATCATTACCGGTCACCTGCCAGGCTCAAATGCTGACAAAACGTTATATTGTCGAGCTGCGACAGAATACAGGTTCTCCAGACAAAAGCTTTCCTATCGAACAGCATTATCCACATACATTGCCTGACGACCCTACAATCATTGCCAAAACAAACGACTATGCAGAGTCAAATTACCCGGCAAATAACATACCATTTGGGCCCGACGGTTACGGGCTAAAAACAACCATTATTGAGTCGATTTCGTGGCATGTGCTTTATGCTACCCGTCTGCTGGTTGCCTTTGAACTTACCCTGACGACCAAAGACGCCTATATAAATTCCAACACCTATTCATGGCTAGCGTTTATCGTTGTCGGATCACTTTTAAACAGCTATTGGAATCCCGATTCACCCATGTTTGGCACGATTGGACAACAAGAATTGAGTCAGGATTATCCGTTTGCGATCAACACCATGACGCCCAGCCCCGGTGATAACCCACAACAAGGCCAGCCACCAGCATCATCCGGACAGCAGGCCACAGCAGTAACAACCACCCAACCGACAGGCTCTCCCACCAGCTCTCTGGATTCCGGCGCTGGCGATGGTAACGGAGACCCTGAACAACACCAGCATACTTACGGTTTAAATTGTTTCGTCGATTCCTGTAATGGTGTTTGTCGATTTCGACCACCATCCGATAGCAGTGAGCGAGCTGAAGCAGATGAGGAGTGTCCTATATGCTATGAAAAGTTTAGCAACACAATGATTACTCCCTGTTGTTCGCAGAAAATTGATAACCACTGTTTAAAAAGGACGTTTCAGAATGCTCCACGACGGTCAATGAAAACCTGCCCA
The DNA here is from genome assembly GCF_049275935.1 of Endozoicomonas sp. ALC020. Lineage (NCBI taxonomy): Bacteria > Pseudomonadati > Pseudomonadota > Gammaproteobacteria > Oceanospirillales > Endozoicomonadaceae > Endozoicomonas > Endozoicomonas sp. ALC020. Next base: position 3,536,632 of record NZ_CP184830.1, on the reverse strand, counting down.
CTTTGCAGAGCAGACATGAATTTGTTAGCACAATCACCGGATTTTGCAGTAAGCGAAGAGGGACAGCAGGACCGACCAAATCCTTATAACGAACCCTGGGGTTTTCGTTTGGCCCCTTTCGTTTTCACCGGGAGAGCAGACAGTCTGACATGTGACAATGTCATAATCGGCCAGGATCGCCAGCCACGGCCATGCGGGAGGCACTGCAGGAATAGAAGAGCCTTGGCAGCACACGTAACACAGTACCACTCTGGGCAACAAACCTGTGAACTGACCGTGATCGGCGAGAATGGCCAGCAAAGGCCATGCAGCAGGATCTTCCGGAATGCCAGAACCCTGAGTTTTCACAAGATGATGCACCACCGACGGCAATGAACCTGTGACATGACCACGCCCCGGGGGCTCAGCAGCCAGCGATAGAGTTTTTTTAACAAATGATCTTTGATAGAAAACACACCTGTTTTTCTGGTCTACACTTCTTCGCTTTAAATCAAAATGTAAGAAAAAAGTGATTGTAAACCCAATTTTTACGGCCCTGCTGTTACTCTTGTTATTATCCGTCACCTGCCGGGCTCAAGCATTAACAGAACGTTATATTGTCGAGCTTCAACAAAATACAGACTCTCCAGACAAAAGCTTTTCTATCCAACAGCACTACCCGCGTACATTGCCGAAAAACCCTTCAATCATTACCAAAATAAACAACCATGAAGGATCAAATTCCCCGGCAAATAACATACCACCCGGACCCCGCAGATACGGACTAAACACGGCCATCATTGAGTCGATTTCGTGGCATGTGCTCTACGCTACCCATGCACTGGTTGCCTACGATCTGACCCTGACGACCAAAGACGTCTATATAAATTCCAACAGCTATTCATGGCTACCGTTTATCGTTGTCGGGTCGCTGTTAAGTAGCTATTGGAATCCCGATTCCCCCATGTTTAATCGGATTGGACAACATGAATTGAGTCAGGATTATCCGTTTGTAATCACCACCATGGCGCCCAGCCCCGGAGATAACCCACAACAAAGCCAGCTATCCGCATCATCCGGTCAGCAGGCATCAGGAACAGCCACCCAATTAACAAGTTCTTTCACCAGCCCTCTGGATTCAGGTTATGGCGACGGTAACGGAGACCCTGAACAACATCAACATACTTACGGTTTGGATTGTTACGTCGATTCCTGTAATGGCGTTTGTCGATTCCGATCACCATCCGATAGCCAAGAGCTGGCTGAAGCAGGTGAGAATTGCCCTATATGCTTTGATAAATTTAGCAATGCAATGGTCACTCCCTGTTGTTCGCAGAAAATTGACACATACTGTTTGCGAAGGGTGTTTCTGACCGCTCCTCGATGGACCACGAAAACCTGCCCATTTTGCAGAGCAGACATGGATTTTTTAGCACGATCGCCGGATTTAGCATTAAGCGCAGAGACACAGCAAGGCCCACCAGGTCGTTATAACGAACCCCGGGGCCGTTTCCCACGAACAGCCTTTTTCGCTCTCTCTGAGAGAGTATTCGGGCCAAGAACCTGTAACGAGGCCTTAATCGGCGAGGATGGCCAGCAACGGCGATGCGGGAAGGTCTGCAAGAATATCCGAGCCCTGTTAGAGCACAAAAGCAAACACCACAGCAAGCCACAAACCTGTAATCTGACCGTGATGTCGCGGCCATGCTTGAAGGTATGCAAAAATGTCCAAGCTCTGGCATACCACAAAGTCAAGTGCCACAGCAGACAGAAAACCCGTGACGTAACCGATGTCGGGAAGGATGGACAGCAACGTCCACGCGGGAAGGTCTGCAGAAATACCAGAGCCCCGGTGGAACACAAAAGAGAACATCGAAATCGCTAGCCTGATCAACGCGTTCCCTCGCTTTTAGGCCTTTTGGGTCACAGCGTGGGAATGCACTGGCCCTTTCACTAAAAGACATTAATCGTCTAAAAAGATGCACGAAGCCAACCATCTATCACAGAATGGCTCGTAATTTCACCCTCCGGGATCGCCAAAGAATATCGCATTGCTTCAGTGAATTTTTCTGGTCTACACTTGGTCTCGCAAAATTACTTGCAGAACATTTAAACCAGGATGTAAGAATAAATGACCAAACAGTCAATCTATGTACCACTGCTGTTACTGCTGTCTTTGTCTGCCACCTGCCATGCTCAACGATCGACACAACATTTTGTTGTCGAACTTGAACAGAATACAGATTTCCCTGAAACCCAGAGCTTCTCTATCACGCAGCATGACCTGCGCACATTGCCGAACAACCCTTCAAGCATTGCCAAAACAAACAACTTTATGGGGTCAGATTCCCAGTCACCCGGACCCGGCAGTGACGGGCTAAAAACAGGCATTAGTGAGTCGATTTCGTGGCATCTGCTCTACGCTACCCATTTGCTGGTTGCCTGCAAACTGACCCTGACTACCAAAGACGCCCATCTAAACTCCAACATTTATTCATGGCTACCGTTTATTGTTGCCGACTCGTTGTTAAACACCTATTGGAGCCCGGATTCACCCATGTTTGGTACGATCGGACAACAAGAATTGAGCCAGTATTATCCGTTTGTGATCAATACAATGATGCTTAGCCCCGAAGATAACCCACAACAAAGCCAGCCATCAGAATCATCCGGTCAGCAGGTCTCAGGAACAACCACCCAACTTACAGGTTCTTTCACCAGCTCACTGGACTCAGGCTCTGGCGAAGGTAACGGAAACCCTGAACAACACCAGCACACTTACGGTTTGGATTGTTACGTCGATTCCTGTAATGGCGTCTGTCGATTCCGACCACCATCCGATAGCCAAGAGCTGGCTGAAGCAGGTGAGAACTGCCCTATATGTTTTGATAAATTTAACAATGCAATGGTTACTCCCTGTTGTTCACAGAAAATTGACACACACTGTTTACGAAGGGTGTTTCTGAACGCTCCGCGACGGTCAATGAAAACCTGCCCACTTTGCAGAGCAGATATGAATTTATTAGCACAATCACCTGATTTTGCAGTAACCGAAGAGGCACAACAGAACTTACCAGGTACTCATAACGAGCCCCGGGATTTCCGTTCGTTGCCTTTCGTTTTCACAAGGAGAACAGACAATCTGACATGTCTCATACCCTTTGTCGACGAGGATGGCCTGCTGCGGTCATGCCAGAGAACCTGCTTAAATAGACGAGCCTTGGCAGAGCACAAACGCCGCTGCCACAGAGGGCGATGAGTCTGTGAGGTCTAAATCAGCGAATATGGCCAATAGCGTCGATGTGGAAAGGTCTTCAAGACTGCCAATCCCTGAGTTTTCACAAAATGAGAAGCCACAGACGACAATGAACCTGTGACGTGACCACAGCCCGGGGGCTCAGCAGCCAGCGATAGAGTTTTTTTAACAAATGATCTTTGATAGAAAACACACCTGTTTTTCTGGTCTACACTTCTTCGCTTTAAATCAAAATGTAAGAAAAAAGTGATTGTAAACCCAATTTTTACGGCCCTGCTGTTACTCTTGTTATTATCCGTCACCTGCCAGGCTCAAGCATTAACAGAACGTTATATTGTCGAGCTTCAACAAAATACAGACTCTCCAGACAAAAGCTTTTCTATCCAACAGCACTACCCGCATACATTGCCGAAAAACCCTTCAATCATTACCAAAATAAACAACTATGAAGGATCAGATTCCCCGGCAAATAACATACCACCCGGACCCCGCAGATACGGACTACATACGGCCATCATTGAGTCGATTTCGTGGCATCTGCTCTACGCTACCCATGCACTGGTTGCCTACGATCTGACCCTGACGACCAAAGACGTCTATATAAATTCCAACACCTATTCATGGCTACCGTTTATCGTTGTCGGCTTGCTGTTAAGCAGCTATTGGAATCCCGATTCCCCCATGTTTAATCCGGTTGGACAACAAGAATTGAGTCAGGATTATCCGTTTGTGATCAATACAATGATGCTTAGCCCCGGAGATAACCAACAACAAGGCCAACTGTCAGAATCATCCACCCAGCAAGCCTCAGGGACAACGACACGGCTTAGAGGCATTATCAGCAGCCGCCAGCATTCTGACTCTGGTGGCGGTGACGGAGAACCTCAACAAAACCAGCATACTCTGGGTTTAAATTGTTTCGCGGATAACTGTAATGGCGTTTGTAAATTCCGACAATCTGGAGCAAGACCGAAAACAAGGTCAAGGCTCTACAGGAACTCAGAGCCACAGAGCTTACCTTCTGAAAAAGTCGGGTTCTCCTTTTCGCTAACCCAGACACTTTCACCATCCCCGGGAGCGTCTTCAGAAACACAACCAATAACAACACAAACGACGGAATTATCCCAACTGGATCACAGCCGCAGGGAAAGCCCGCAGGAAGCCCGAGCCAGTATAACGCCCCCTCCCGTATCGAGGCTGTGGAAAAGATTCTGCGCTGCTTTGGGTCGGAACCAACCTGACTTTTCCCAAACGGGCACCGTAAAAGCTGCGTCGGGTAACCAGAAAAGATACAGGACCGAACCGGAAACCTGTGACTTGCCCGTAGATCAACGCCCGAGGCCATGCAGACGTCTTTGCAAGAATGCTCGTCAGCTGAGCAAGCAAACAAGAATAGTGCATCTTCGAATACCTGTTGGTGCAAACCGGGGACTTAGGCCTCCTGATGTAAATCAAAATCATCCAACCCCAAAAAGAGCAAGAGGATAAGTTTTGCAACACCCTCTTTCATGAGGGTAATATGTTTTGCTTGGCAGTCCGGAAACACCAAGGGACACAAGACTTCTAACTAAGTGACCGAAGTCATCCATCTAACCATCGAATGGCTCATGATCACACTCTCAGGGCCCAGCAATCGATACAGCTGCATTTTAATGAGTTTTTAGCAATTTTTTTTGTCAGAAAACACGCTTATTTTCTTGGTCTATACTTCTTCCCTTCAAACCAGGATGTAAGAATAAAGTGATTAAGAACCCTCTATTTGCGGCACTGCTGTTGCTGTCTGTCACCTGCCGGGCTCAGGTATTAACAGAACGTTATATTGTCGAGATTAAACAAAATACTGGCTCTCCAGACGGAAGTTTTTCTATCAAACAGCATGACCTGCACAAATTACCGCTCCCCCCTTCAACCACTACTAACATCAACGTTCATCCAGTCCGGGACTCTCAGGCAAATGACACAGCATTCGGGCTCAGCGTTTACGGGCTGAAAACGGTTATTATTGAGTCGATTTCGTGGCATTTGCTTTACACCACTCCTCTGCTGGTTGCTTACGAACTGTTCCTGACCACCCGTGACGCCCCTCAAAGCCCCAAAACTTATTCGCGACTACCTGTGGAAGCGTTTATCGCTGTCGGCTGGCTTTTAAACAGTTATTCGAACTTCGACTCACCGATGTTTAACACGATTGGACAACAGCAGGCGAGTCAGGATTACCCGTTCGTGATCAACACTATGATGCTCAGCCCGACAGATAACCAACAGCATGACCAGCGGTCAAAATCATCCAGCCAGCCAGCTTCAGGAACAAGCACCCGGCTTATGGGCACTTTCTCCAGTCACGAGCATTATGTCTCTAGCGGCCGCAAAAGAGACCCTGAACTGGACCAACACACTTTTGGTTTAAATTGTTTCGCAAATGACTGTAATGGCGTTTGTCAATTCCGACAAGCAGAAGCAAGACCGGGAAAAAGGTCAAGGCTCAATGAGGACTTCGATCGACAGTCCACCCCTTGCAATGAGTTAACGCCCCCCTTCCCGCCAGGAACTTCAGAAACACAACAAATAACAACAGATACTACAAAATCATCCCCATTGGGTCAGAGCCAACCTCATTTTTCCAAAACAGGCACAATACAAACCCTGTCAGAAGACGAAGGTCTAGCGGATGACGATCCTCTGTCCGATGACAACCCCATTTCGGATGACGATCCTCTGTCCAATGACGATCACCTTTCGGATGACGGTCCACTTTCAGATGAAGAACCTCTGTCGGATGATGAATCCCTGTTGGATGATGAATCCCTGTCGGAAGACGAGAGCGATTACTACTTTGATCCACCAACCTGTGGGATATTGGTGCGCAGGGACGGCCAGTTGGAGATATGCGGGAAGGTCTGCATGCCTTTTGAATCCCTGTCGGAACACAAAAGTACTCACCGAAGACGTTAGCCTTTTGATATGGACGCGTAGGATAGCCTCGGTCCTAATCTGACCCCACTCTGTCGAGAATGTCGCAAAAGTACTGCGCTGATGCCGGTTAAAAAGGTAGCCCAGGCTTGCTCGCTTATCTTTTGCGACTTTCTTCAGCCTGGGAACCTATAGTCTATCTGAAGTTGTAGAGCGAGATTTTCTTAGGGGTATGCATTCCTACTCGGAATAAGTGAACGAGATGCTGGAGTTTTAGGATACCCTCTTTTTTTCATAAGGTGGTCTAACCTTCTTCTCTATAGACAGGAATGCAAGTACAGAATCATTAACCAGTCACTCGTTACAGCACAGCTATTGCTGCTACTGTTGTCTGTAATCTGTCAGCCCGAACTGTGGACAGGATGTTTTACCGTTGAGCCTGAACAGAATGAAAACTTTCCAAACCACAGCTTTTCTATAAAGTGTGATCAGCCTGCAGTGCCTGGAAAGCGATCAGGCATTGCCAGTGCAGACACCTGTTCGGGATCAGCTTCACCGTCTAATGACAAGCGGCACAGACATGACGGTAACGAAGCAACAATGATCCTTATCGATTCGATTTCGTCGCAAAGATTTTATTCTACTAACCTGCTGGTTGCTTACGAACTGACCCTGGCCTCTGAGGACGCCGCTCTGAGTGCCAGCCCCTATTCATGGCTACCTTTAGAAGTGGTTGTCGCTGTCGGCTGGCTTTTAAAAAGTTATTGGAGCCCCGGTTCACCCCTGTTAAACACGATGGAACAACAGGGGGCATCTATGTTGTCACAGGTAGATCACGCTTTTTCAGTCATTACTGTGATGTTTAACTCTGGACATAACCAACAAGAAGGCCAACCATCAGAATCATCCTGCCAACAAGCCCCTGAAGCCAACAACCGGCCTACTGGCTCTCTCGCCAAGCCACTGCATTCTGACTTTGGTGACGGTAGCCAGAGCCCTGGACAAAACCAGCATACTTTAAGCCTGAATTGTTTCGTTCATCCCTGTTATGGCGTTTGTAAATTCCGACAAGCATCCGAAAACGCAGAGGCTGCTGAATGGCTGCTGGACATCGAAGAAAATTTGACAAACTACACTGAAAAAACACCCAAACAAAGCTCATGCACTCATTTAGCCGATGGATACTGCTTTAGTTGCATGGATTATTTTGATCCTGTAGAACCGGGACAAACCATGCCTTTAAAAACATTTAATAATCTCGCTGACATCCAATTCCAATGCAACTCTGGTCAACTGTTTCAAACGTCTGGCTCTGATAGCAACCCAGACAATAGCTGCAATCCTATAGAATCAATGAATACAGTAGCACCTGAGAACACTCTATCCGGAATAACACATTGCCATCAAGCCCTCTCCTGTGACGTCAAAGTGGTCGGGGAAGATGGGATGCAGTCGTGCGGGAAGATTTTCAAGAATGTTCGAACCCTTTCAATTCACAAAAAGAGATACCACACCGGACAAAAACGCTGTAATACAATTGTCGTCAGTAAAGATGGCCTGCAGCAGCCATGCGGGAGGCTATTGAAGAATGTTCAAGCTCTGTCAACTCACAAACAGAGATACCATACCGGACAAAAAAACTGTAATAGAACTGTCGTCGGGAATGATGGCCATCAAAAGCCATGCGGGATAGCTTTCAAGAATGCTCAAGCCCTGGCAGATCACAAAAGAAAAGTACATACCGGACAACAAATCTGTAACTTAATCGTGGTCAGGGAGGATGGCCTGCAGCAGCCATGCGGAAGGGTCTGCAAGAGTTCCAGAGCCCTGTCGGATCACAGAAGCATGCACCACACCAGCCACAGAACATGTAGTGTCATTGTGTTCAGGGAAGATGGCCTTCAGCGGCCATGCGGAAAGATCTGCAGGAGTAAAAAATCTCTGTCAGATCACAAAAGAAGTGTCCATAGCGGGCAAAAAACCTGTGACGTGATAGAAGTCGGAGAAGATGAACGTTCGTCGCCATGCGGAAAAATTTGCAGGAGTACCATAACCCTGGAGCATCATAAAAGAAAACATCGAAAACGCCAGCCTGCCAGTGTGGTCCGGAACAAACCTGAGCCCTCAAAAAGTCACATTGAATAAGTAAAAATCTAATCTGTCTCCCGCCGTTACCGGGCTGTCACAAAACTCTGGTTCCCATGCTCAGGAGGGTGGTCTACTCTTCCTCTCTGTACACCAGAAAGCAAGGATAGAATTATTACACACTCACTCTTTGCGACACCTCTGCTACTTATGCTGATGTTGCCTGTCGTCTGCCAGGCCGAAGCGTTAACAAGACGTTTCATTTTTGAGCTTGCACAGGATGCAAGCTCTTCAAACGCGATTTTTTCTATACAGCGTGACCTGCCTGTATTACCAGTCAAAACGTTAGACATTGTCGACACAAATGACTACGCAGGGTCAGATTCACCATCGAATAAAAAACGACAGGGACTACTCTTTACGACACTGATGTTGGCGCTGTTGTTGTCTGTTACCTGTCAGGCAGATGCGTTGGCAAGACGTTTTGTTGTCAAACCCGGACAGGTTGCAGGCTTGCCAAATAAGAGCTTTTCTATAAATCCTGACCGACAGACATTGTCCGACAACCCGACAGAGATCGATCTTGAAAACGGCTATGCAGCCTCAGATTCTCCACCTGATGACAAACGACACAGAGCTGATGGTTACAGAGTAAAAACGCCCCTTATTGAGTTGATTTCGTGGCAATTGCCTGACCTCAGGCATCTTCTGGTTGCTTACGAACTGATCCTGACAATTAACACCACAACTCTCAGAACCAAACATTATTCCGGACTACCTGTCGAAGTGGGTGTCGCTCTCGGCTGGCTTTTCAAAAGCTATTGGAACCCCGATTCACTACTTTTTAATCCTATCAGACAACATTTTTTATCTATATTGAAACGGGGGGAAAACCTGTTCCAGATCATCACTGTGATGTATGGCTCTGGATATGACCCAGCAAAAAACCCGTCATCAGGATCATCCAGACAGCAAACCCTGAAAACCCATACCCACACCACAGGCACTTTCACTAGCCTCTTGAATCATGGGTATAGTGACGGTGACGAAGGCCCTGAACAAGACCAACATACATTGGGTTTAAATTGTTTCATCTACCCCTGCCATGGCGTTTGTAGATTCAGACCATCATTTGATAGCAGAGAGCCCGCTGAAAAGGCTTTGAATCCCGAAGAAAGATCGACAGACTACAAAGGAGAAACACCCAGACAAAGCTCATGCTCTCATTTAGCCAATGGATACTGTTTTAGTTGTCTGGATCACACTAATTCTCTAAACATTTCATGTTCACAACAAAACACATTTCCAGAAACAAGGGATTATTTCCCTGGCATTCAAAGCCAATACACTTCCAGCCAGCTATCAGAGCCAGTGACCCATGACATTGATAACAACTGTTCAAACGATGTCGCTATAGGCGAGGCCGACTTTACTTTGATCAGTGCAGTAGCCGACTTTAAAAATGTCGCTAACGAGCCACTCGGTGACGAAGTATCAATGCTCAGTAATTTGTCTTTCACCACTTATAATTTTGCGGTCATGAATGAGTCAGTCAGTTTTGAAAGTCGTCTCGAAGAAATCGGGATTTCCTTTACACAAACCCAGACGGGCACAGTACAAACTTCTTCAGTATCTGACAATGTCCAGATAGAAACGGCATATTCTCAAGAAACTCAGTCGGTTCAAAAAAGCAAATACCACAACGGGCTAGTCTGTGACTACAAAATAGCTGGAGAGGATGGCCAGCCGCGACTCTGCGGAAGAGTCTACAAGAATACCAAGGCCCTGACGTGTCACAGAAGCAAATACCACAGCGGGAAAAAATTCTGTGACATGATCGTGGTCGGGGAAGATGGCCAGCAAAGACCATGCTGGAAAGCCTTTATGAATGCTCAAGCTCTGTCGAATCACAAGAACAGAGAGCACACCGGACCACAAATCTGTGACGTGACTGTCGTCGGCGAGGATGGCCAGCTGCGGCCATGCGGGAAGGCCAGTAAGAATATTCATGCCCTGTCGAGTCACAAAAACGAATACCACAACGGCCAGCAACAAATCTGTGACATTATCGTGGTCGGGGAGGATGGCCAGCAGAGGCCATGCAGGAAAGCCTGCAAGAATGCTAAAGCCCTGTCGAGTCACAGGAACAGATACCACACCGGACCACAAATCTGTGAGGTGACTATCGTCGGGGAGGATGGCCAGCAGCGGCAATGCGGGAAGGCCTGCAAGAATATTCTTGCCCTGTTGACGCACAAAAGCGGATACCATACCGGCCAGCAAACCTGCGATGTATCCGTGTTCGGTGAAGATGGCCAGCGACAGCCATGCGGGAAGGTCTGCAATAGTGCTGTGGCCCTGACACGCCACAAAAACAAATGCCACACCAGGACAAGAACCTGTGACATGCCCGTGATCGGGGAAGATGGCCAACAAAGGCCATGCGGAAAGTTCTGTGTGAATAATCTTGTATTTGCGTATCACAAAACCGCATACCACTCCGGGCAGTCAACCTGTGAAGAAATCGTAATCGGGGAAGATAGACAGCAGCGGCCATGCGGGAAGGTCTTTAGCAATGTTAAATGCCTGTCATCTCACAAAATCAGATATCACGGCAGGGAACAAACCTGTGATGTGGTAGTCGTCTCAGAGGCTGGTCAGACGCAACGCTGTGGGAAGGTCTGCCCCCATCCTATAGCCCTGCGGTATCACAAACAAAATCACGGCAAACAAAAAAGCTGTAACCTGACCGTGATCGGGAAAGATGGCCAGCAGCGGCCATGCGGGAAGGTCTGTAAGAATGCTAAATGTCTGTCATCTCACAAAAGCAGATACCACAAAGGGGAAAAAACCTGTGACGTGCCAGTCGTCTCAAAGGATGGCCAGGCGCAGCCGTGTGGGAGGGTCTGCATCAATAATCAAGCTCTGAAGAATCACAAAAGAAGAGACCACGGAGAGAAACAAACCTGTTACCTGACATTGGTCGGGGAAGATGGCCAGAAAAGGCCATGCGGTGTGGTCTGCAAGAATGCTTCATCCATGTATGAACACATGAGAAGGCATCGAAAACGCAAACATGTTGATGTGGACCAGAACAATGAACTCCGTCCCTGAACTGACAACCACCCTTTCATGAAGTGATCTATCATTCATTCTTTAAACCATCAGGCAAGGATAGAATTATTAAACATTCACTCTTTGCGGTAACGCTTCTACTGCTACTGTCATTATCTGTCTTCAGTCAGACCGAGCCTGGAACAGGACGTTTTATTGTCAGGATCGAACGGACAGCAGGTTATCAAAAACAAAACTTTTCTATAAAGCCTGACCGTCGCGCATTGTCGGGCACACCGTCAGACATTGCCGACACAATCAGCTTCGCAGGATCAGATTCGCTGCTTGATGACAAAGGAGACAGATTGGGTACTCACGGAGTAAAAACGCCCCATATCGAATCAATTTCCTGGCAACTGCTTTACGTCACGAATCTGCTGGCTTCTTTCGAGCCGATCCAGACCACCAAAGACGTCCTTCAAAGTCCTTATTCTCATCTATGTCTACCTGTAGAAATAGTTATCGCTGTCAGCTGGCTTTTAAAAGGCTGTTGGCCCCCTGATTCATCATTGTTTAACCCGATTGAACCACTGATCGAACAACAAGAAGCGAGTCAAAACCAGCCGTTTATGATCACCACTGTGATGATTGGCCCCGAACATCAGCAACAACAAAGTCAGCCATCAGATTCAACCCGCCAACAGTCTTCGGGTACGACCATTCCTTATAAAGGCTCTTTCACTCCTCCCATGAATTCTGGCTCTGGTGATGGTGAAGAAAATCCTCAACAACACTCACATACTTTCGGTTTCAATTGTTTCACCAATCCCTGTCATGGTATTTGTCTATTCCGACCATCATCCGATAATGGAGAACCCGATGAATGGCTAGTGAATTCCATAGCAAAATCATGCCCCCATTTGGCTGGTGGAAATTGCTTTAGTTGCATAGATCATTTTCATTCTCAAAACACCAAAGACTCCCGGGAAAGTTCGCATTTCGGAACACTGGATGATCTTTTTGACATTCAGCGTCATTACGACTTTGATCTGCTATTTGAGCTACCTACTCATGACACTGGCAGCAACTTTGCCAATAGCTGCAACCCTGAACAATCAGCAATTGCAGGGGACAATCATACAACGGCCCCTGACAGGCAAAAAATCTGCGACGCGATCGTGACTGGGAAAGATGGTCGGCAGCAGCCATGCCAGAAGGTCTGCAAGAATGCTCGAATTCTGTCATCTCACAAAGCCAGGGCGCACAATGGGCAAAGAACCTGCGAGGTAACAGTGTTCGGGAAAGATGGCCAGCCGCAGCCATGCGGGAAGGTCCTCAAAAATACTCAATCTCTTTCATCCCACAAAAACAGATACCACTCAGGGCAGAAGACCTGTGACGTATACGTGATCGGCGAGGATGGCCAGAAGCGGCCATGCGGGACGAACTGCAAGAACGCTCAAGTCCTGACGATTCACAAAAAACAACATCACACCGGACAACAAACCTGTAGCGTGTTGGTGGAGGGGATGAATAAGCAGCTGCAACAATGCGGGACGATCTGCTTGAATGCTCAGGCCCTGCAGATGCACAAAAGCAATCATCACTCCGAGCAAAAAACATGTAGGGTATTCATGGTTGGGGAGGACGGTCAGACGCGGTCATGCGGTAAGATCTTCAAGAATAATCGAGACCTGTGTAATCACAAAAAAAAAGATCACTCCAAGCAACAAACCTGTGACTTGACAGTGCAAGGGAAGAATGGCCAGCCGCAGCCATGCGGAAAAGTCTGTAAGAATGCCAAAGCCCTGACGGATCACAAAAGCAGAGGCCACAGCGGGCAACAAACCTGTGCCACAAAAGTGATCGGGAAAGATGGTCAAGCTCATCCATGTGGGAAGATCTGCAAGAATGCTCGTGTCCTCAGATATCACAAATTAAGCGCCCACACCAGCCAACAAACCTGTGAAGTAAAGGTAGTTGGGGAGAATGGTGAGCCGCAGCCATGCGGAAAAGTCTGCAAAAATGCCAAAGCTCTGACGGATCACAAAAGAAGACACCGTAAACGCAAACGTGCTGATGTCGATCAGGAGGATAAACTCGATCCCCGAACTGATACCCATATTTTCGTAAAATGATTTATCCTCTCTGTCTAATGAGTCGATTTCTCGGCAGTTGTTTTAAACCCTCTGTACTCTGGCTCTGGTGGCAGTAATGGAGGTCCTCAGGAACTCCTGCATGCAATGGGTTTATTGCTAATGTCCGGGAGTTTGCTCTCCAGCATAGATGATTTTGCAGACGTTAATCAGCTGCACGATTTAAATAGTCTTCTTGAAGAAATCTGGATTTCCATTACGCTTAACCATTCAGAAGCACAACCGAATCGTCACATTTGGGTCAGAGCCAACCTCATCTTTCTTGGGCTGACGCATTAAAGGTTTCGATAGGTGACAGTAATTGGAGAGGATGGCAGGCTGCGGCCATGGGGGACGATCGGTAAGAACCCTCGTGGTCCGGGGTGGTAGCTTTAATCCCTGGTCTGACCACCGCACCTTCATGAGGAAGACACAAAAAAATACTTATTTTCCTGACCTATCCTTCCTCTCTTTAAACCAGAAGACAAGGACGGAGTTATCAGACACTCACTCTCTGCGGCGCCGATTTTGCTGCTAATGTTGTCTGTCACTTCCCAGACCGAAATGTTGACAGACCGTTATAGTGTTGAACTTCAACAGCATGCAAGTTCTCCAAATCAGGGCTTTTCTATAAACTCTGTTACTAGTACACTGTCGTATTATATGTCAGACTTAGTCGATTTCAACGGCTATTCAACCTCAAGTTCGCCACCTGATGAAAAACGACACATATACACCACAAACCTGCTGGCTGCATGCAAACTGATCCTGACCATCAAAGAAGCTCCACAATACTCACCCTCTTATTCACGGTTTTCTGTAGAAGTGATTGTCGCTGTCGATTGGCTTTTAAAAAGCTATTGGAACTCCGACTCATCACTGTTTAAACCGATTGAGCACATGGCGTCTTTGACAATCATCACTGCAATGTTTGGCTCTGGACATAACACACCGCAATACCAGCCATCAGGATCATCTGGCCAGAGAGCCTCAAAGGCTGCTCGCCAGGACACAGATTATTCCACAAGTCTCTTATATTCTGGCTCTGGCAGCGGTAACGGCGGCCCTCAACAACACCTGCATACCATGGGTTTAAATTGTTACGTTTATCCTTGTCATGGTGTTTGTAGCTACCGACTCTCTGCTGATAGCAGAGAGTCAATTGAATGGCTGCCGAATTCTGATGTAAGTGCGACAGGCCACATGTGGGCAACTCCCCGACAGAGCTCATGTCCTCATTTGCCCAGTGGCTACTGCCATCACTGTGTAAGCCATTTTAACCCTGTTAACGCTAAAGATTCCGCACAAAGATCGCTTATCGAACTATGGAATGATTTTTCTGACGTTCAACCCACCCTCTATTCTGGCCAACCATATGAGTCTAATTCGCATGGCATTGGTTTCAACCCAGACGGGTCACTGAATAATGAAGTACCAATGCACAGGAATTTGCTCTCCAGCGTTGATAATTATGCGGCCATTGACAGACTTCCCGAGACAGATAGTTTTCTTGAAGAAGTCGGAATGTCCATTACGCTTAACCATTCGGCAACAGAACAAAAAAACACCGTATCACCCCAATTGAGTCAGAACCAACCTCACCTTTCTCAGACAGATGCATTACGAGTCCAGGTAGCAGAGAACGACTGCACTGGGCAGACAACTTGTGACGAGATCGTGTTCGAGGAGGATGGCCAGCAGCGACTATGCGGGAGGGCCTACAAGAATTACAAGTCTCTGGCATCTCACAAAAGCAGAATCCACACCGGGCAAAAAAACTGTTACATGGCCGTGGTCAATAAAGATGGCCAAACACAACCATGTGGGAAGGTCTTTAAGAATGCCGGCGCCCTGGCATGTCACAAAAACAGATACCACAACACGAAGCAAACCAGTATTGTTACTGTGATCGGGGAGGATGGCCAGCACCAGCTATGCGGCAAGCTCTACCCAACTGCCCACGCCATTTCGATTCACAAAAGAAGAGTCGAAAGGAAAAGAAATACCTGTAATGTGGCCCTGGTTTCAGAAGATGGCCTGCAGCGGCCGTGCGGGATGCTCTTCAAGAATGTTCAATCTCTGTCGGTTCACAAAAATAGATACCATACCGGGCAACAAGCCTGTGACGTGATCGTGGTCGGAGAGGGTGGCCTGCAGCGGCCATGCGGGATAGTCTGCAAAAATACTCTATCCCTGTCAGTTCACAAAAGTAGATACCACACCGGGCAAAAAACCTGTGACGTGACCATGATTGGAAAGAATGGCCTACAGCAACCGTGTGGGATGATCTTCAAGAATGCTCAATCTCTGTCGTCTCATAAAGGCAGAGCCCACAGTAAGCAAAAAAAAATTTGTGACGCGACCCTGGTCGGGGAAAATGGACTGCAACGACAATGCGGGTTAGTCTGCAAAAATGCTCCATCTCTATCAGTACACAAAAGCAAATATCATCGCAGACAACAAACCTGTAACGAAATCGTGGTCGGGAAAAATGGCCAGCTGCGACCATACGGGAAATTCTGCAAGAATGCTGGTGTCCTCCGGGATCACAAAAAAACACATCGAAAGCGCCAGTCTGTTGATGCGAATCAGGACAATGACTCTGATTCTCAAGAAGGCAAAGTAAACAAAGCAAAATGAATTAAATAACGATCTGATACTCATCCTCTCAAACACATTTATTTTCTTGATCTATCCTTCATCTCTGTGAACCATAATACAATGATAGAATTATTAAACACTCACTCTTTAAAACACTGCTGTTGTTACTTTCGCTATCTATCGTCTGTCAGGCAAAACCGTTGACAAGACGTACTGTTGTCGAGCTTGGACAAGATGCAGACTTTCCAAACCAGAGCTTTTCTATAAAGCTTAAGCTGAACACGTTGCCGGGTAGCCCTTCAGTCATTGCTGACAATAACAGCTATGAAAGACCAGATTCGCCGCCTGATAATAATCGACAAGAATCGTTCGGTTACGAAATAAAAACGGCCATCATTAACTTGAGTTCCTGGCAGTTGCTTTACGCTACTCACCTTCTGGTTGCGTTCGAACCGATCCTTACCACCAAAGACGCCCCTCCATGCGCCACCCCTTATTCATGGCTACTTGTAGAAGTGGTCATCACTGTCAACTGGCTTCTAAAGAACTATTGGAATCGCGACTTATTGCAGTTTAAGCCGATTAAACACCCAGCGACGTCTGCAGCCATCACTGCGATGTTTAGCCCAGGACACAATCCATCACAAACTCAACAATCAGAATCGTCCTGCCGGAAGCCCTCAAAGGCAGCTACCCACGCCAAAGGCTATTTCAATAGACTGCTATATTTTGGCTCTGCCGACGGTAACGGAGACCCAAAACAACAACTGCATACTATGGCTTTCAGTTGCTACGTCTATCCTTGTCATGGTGTTTGTAAATACAATCCATCTTACGCAACGACACTCGAACAAAGCTCATGCCCTCATCTGACCAGTGAATACTGCTATAGTTGCGTAAGTCATGTTAAACCTGTTAACGCTACAAATATCGAACAAGAATCGCTTTTCGAACTATGGAATGATCATTCTTACATTCAGCCCCTATTCGATTTTGACCAACTATCCGAGCCAAATCTGCATGACATTGATGTCAACCCGACCGAACCACCCGACCACGAATTACCAATGCCCGGGAGTCTGCTCTCCGGCATCGATAATTTCGCAAACAATAATCGGCCATTCTGTGTAAATAGTTTTCTCAAAGGTATAAGTATTCCCGTTAGGGTTAACCATTCAGAAACACAACAAAAAACCACCGAATCATCCCAATCGGATCAGAACCATCCTCATCTTTCTCAGACAGACGCAATCCAGTTGCAGCCAGCAATTAACGACCACACCAGGCAGATAGCTTGTAACGTGACCGTGGTTGAGGAGGGTAACCAGCCGCGACCATGCGGTGTAGTCTGCAAGAATGTCAAAGCTCTGAGATGTCACAAAAGCAAGTACCACACCGGGCAAAAAACCTGTGACATAACAGAGGTTGGGCAGGATGGCCTGAAGCGGCATTGCGGGACGGTCTGCAAGAATGCTCAATCCTTGTCGTCTCATAAAAGGAGAGCCCACAACCAGCAAAAACAAACCTGTGAAATGGGCGTGATTGGGGAGGATGGTCTGACACGGCCATGCGGGAGAGTCTGCAAAAATGCGCCGTCTCTGGCGGTTCACAAAAGCAGATACCATACCGGGCAACAAATTTGTGATGCAGCCGTGGTCGGGGGGGATGGCCAACAGTGGCCATGCGCGATGATCTGCAAGAATGCTCAAACCCTGTCGGATCACAAAAGAAGAGACCATAGCAGGCAAAAAGCCTGTGGCATAATAATGGTTGGGGACAATGGCCAGTGGAATATATGCGGCAAAATCTACAACAATCCTTATGCTCTGTCGGCTCACAAAAGAAAATATCACCCCAGGCAAAAAACCTGTTACGTGAAAGTATTCGGGCAGGATGGCCTGTCGCAGAGATGCGGGTTGGTCTGCAGCAGTGCTCTGGCCCTGTCATATCACAAAAAAACACATCGAAAACGCAGCACTTTTAATATCAGTGACGACAAGTAACTCAGCCCCTGATCTGACACTCCCCATTCCATAAAGTTGTGCCCCTTACAGCCTTAGTTTTTTAATAGAGTTTTTTAACATAAGGTCTTTGACAGATAAACACTCTTATTTTCTTGATCTATCCTTCCTCTCTGTAACCCGTAACACTAGGATAAAATTATTAAACACGCATCCCTTGTAACCCTGCACTTGCTGGTATTTTTCTTATCTGTCTTCTGTCAGGCTGAAACATTGACAAGACGTTTTATTGCCTTGCCTGAACAGGATACAGGTTTTCCAAATCAGAACTTTTCTATGAAAAATAACCGGCGTACTTTGTCAGGCAGCCCATCAGACATTGACGACACACCCAGCTACGCAGGATCTGATTCGCCGCAAGATCAAAAACGACACGAACCTGGCGGTTATAGAGTAAAAACGATAATCATTGAGTCGACTTCGTGGCAATGGTATTACGTCACTCATCTGCTGGTTGCTTTCGAACTGATCCAGACCAACAGAAACATCCCTCTAAGCTCTCACAGTTATTCATGGGTACCTGTAGAAGCGTTTTTCACGGTTGGTTGGCTTTTAAAAAGCTATTGGAACCACGGTTCACCGCTATTTAAACCAATTGAACAACAGGAGGCGACATCTGTGCTGACACAGGGGGATCAGTCGTTTGCGATCACCACCATGATGTCTGGCTCTGGACATCAACAACAAGGCCAGCCATCAGAATCATCTGTCCAGCAAGCTTCACATTTCTCCACCCTGCCTACAGACTATTTCACAGGTCTCATGTATTTTGACTCAAGCGGAGGCAGGGGGGGCTCTGGACTATACTCACACACCTTTGATCTAAATTGTTTCGTCCATCCATGTCGTGGCGTTTGTCACTTGCGATCATTACCCTTTCACCACTTATATTCTTTATACGGTTTTTTCGGTTTATCCGATTCATCTGACTCATCTGACTCATCTGACTCATCTGACTCATCTGACTCATCTGACTCATCTGACTCATCTGACTCATCCGATTCATCTGACTCATCTGACTCATCCGATTCATCTGACTTATCCGATAGCGAAGAGCTGAATTCCGAAGAAAGTTCGACAGGGCACGCAGAATATAATTGCAACTATATGGACGGGGTCGCATCACAGTCAGTAGATGCAGAGAAGAACGATAGAATTGGCCCTGCCGGGCAGGTCATCTGCAACCTGATAGTGGTTGGGGAGGACGGCCGACAGAAGCTATGCAGGAAAGTCTGTGAGAATACTCGATCCCTGTCGTCTCACAAAAGCATATACCACTCCGGGAATAAAATCTGTAACTTTACAGTGACCGGGAAGGATGGTCAGAAGCAGCCATGCGGGTCAGTCTTCAAGAATGCTAAATCTTTATCATCACACAAAAGCAGATATCACTCCGGACAGAAAATCTGTAAAGCGATCATTGTCGGGAAGGACAGTCAGAAGCGGCCATGCGGGGTTGTCCTAAAAAATGCTCAATCACTGTCTGTACACAAAAGCAGATACCACAGCGGCCAAAAAATCTGTAGGTTCACCGTGTTTGAGGCGAACAAGCAGCCGCGACCCTGTGGAAAACTCTGCAAGAATGCTAAGGCCCTCTGGGATCACAAAGGAAAATACCACTCCGGGCAAAAAACCTGTAACTCTAAATTGATCGGGGAGGATGGTCAGCAGAAACTGTGCCTGATGACCTTCAGAAATTCCAGAGTCCTGTTGGATCACAAAAACAGATACCACTCAGAGCAAAAAAGCTGTGACTTCACTGTGTTCGCAGAGGATGGCCAGCCACAGCCATGCGGGAAGATCTGCAAGAATACCAGAGTCCTGCTTGATCACAAAAGAAAAGAGCACACTGGACAAAAAACCTGCGACTTGACATGGGTCGGGGAGGATGGCCAGCCGCGTTCATGCGGGAAGCTATGCAAGAATGCTAAAGCCCTGTCGGATCACAAAAGCAAACAACACAGCAGGCAAAAAATCTGTGGCGTAACCATTTTCCCAGAGCACAGCCGACCTCGGGCATGCGGGAAGATCTGCAAGAGTTCTCAGGCCCTGTCAGCTCACAAAACCAGAGCCCACAGCGGGCAACGAACCTGTGACCGGACCGTGATCGGTGAAGATGCTCGTCCACGCCCGTGCGGAGAGGTCTGCAAGAGTTCCAGAGCCCTGTCAGATCACAAAAGAGACAAGCACACAGGGCAACAAACCTGTTACGCGACCGTGGTCGGAGAGGATGGTCGGCAGCGACCATGCGGGAAGGTATTCAAGAATGCTCGAACCCTTTCGAATCACAAAAGAATACACCGTAAACGCATGCCTGTTAATGTGAACCTGGACAATGACCTCATTCCTTGAACTGATAACCCCCCTCTTAGAGGGAAAGACAAAACAATAAACTTATTTCTTGATCTATCCTTCCTCTCTGTAAATCAGAAGACAGGGATAGAATTATTAAACACTCACTTTTTTTGGTACTGCTATTGCTGTCGTTGTCTGTCATCTGCCAGGCTAAGCCGTTAACAAGGTGCTTTGTTATCGAACTTGAACAGAATGCAGATTTTTCAAACCAGAACTTTTTTATAAAGCTTGACCGACGAACATTGTCAGACAACCCGTCTGACATTGCCGAGACTAATGGCTGTATAGAACCCGGTTCACCGCCTGATAAAAAACGACACAAACCTGACATTTACGGTATAAAGACGCCCCTGATTGAGTCGATTTCCTGGCAATGGCTATACGCTACGAATCTGCTGGTTGTTTATGAACTGATCCTGAACACCAAAGACACCTTTCAATGCCCAACCCTGTATTCATCGCTACCTCTGGAAGCGGCCATCACTGTCGGCTGGCTTTTAAAAAACTATTGGAACCTCGACTCACTGCGGTTTAACCCAATTGAACAACAAGAGGCGAATCAAAATCACCCGTTTGCCATTACCACTATGATGGCTGGCTCTAAACAGAATCAACCTCAATATCAGCCATCACAATTATCCGGTCAGCATACCCCAAAGGCCAGTACTCATATTACAGGCTATTTCACCAGCCTTCTGTATTCTGACTCTGGCAGTGGTAATGAAGACCCTCAACAATACCTGCACACTCTGGGTTTAAATTGTTTTATCTATCCCTGTAA
This sequence comes from Endozoicomonas sp. ALC020, assembly GCF_049275935.1. Classification (NCBI taxonomy): domain Bacteria; kingdom Pseudomonadati; phylum Pseudomonadota; class Gammaproteobacteria; order Oceanospirillales; family Endozoicomonadaceae; genus Endozoicomonas; species Endozoicomonas sp. ALC020. The sequence goes on along the minus strand of NZ_CP184830.1, from coordinate 3,515,455 downwards.
CGGTGTTTGTCGATTCCGACAATCTTCCGATCCGTCCAATAGCGTAAACGGGGTCGCCTCAGAATCAATGGTTGCAGGCGCAGCCGATACAACTCCCCCCGTCAGAAAGACAACCTGCAATGTGATCCTGATCGGAAACGATGGCCAGTTGCGACAATGTGGGAAGTTTTTAAAGAATAAAAAATCACTTTGGACTCACAAAAAAAAATGCCATACCGGGCAAGAAACCTGTGACGTAACATTATCAGGAGAAGATGACCAGCCGCGCCCCTGTGGAATGGTCTGCAGTAATGCCAAAAAATTGGCATCTCACAAAAAGAGATTCCATAGTGGGCAACAAACCTGTAACTTGACCGTGCTCGGGGAGAATGACCAGCTGCAGCCTTGCGGGAGGGTCTTCAAGAATACACAAACACTCTTATCTCACAGAAGGAACATCCATTCCGGGCGACAAACTTGTGAAATAACCATGGTCGGGGAGGATGGCCAGCCACAGCCTTGCGGGAAAGTCTACAAGAATATTCAAGCCCTGTCGTATCATAAAAGAAGCATACACAGCGGGCAACACATCTGTAATGAAAAGGTTGTCGGGAAGGATGGCCAGCCATGGCCGTGCGGGGAGATCTGCAAGAGTGCTCAAGCCCTGTCGAATCACAAAGCCAGATCCCACACCGGGCAAAAAACCTGTAACGTGGCCGTGGTCGGGGTGAATGGCCAGCTACAGCCTTGCGGGAAGGTCTTCAAGAATGGACGATCACTGTCATGTCACAGAAGGTGCATCCACAGCGGGCAAAAAACCTGTGACTTGACCGTGCCCGGGGAAAATGACCGACCACAACCATGCGGGACGCCCTGCAAGAATGCTCAGGCCCTTCGGGATCACAAAAGAAAAGCTCACACCGGACAACAAACCTGTAACTTGACCGTGCTCGGGGAGAATGACCAGCTGCAGCTTTGCGGGAAGGTCTTCAAGAATACACAATCACTGTCATCTCACAGAAGATGCCACCATTCCGGGCGACAAACTTGTGGAATAACCATGGTCGGGGATGATGGCAAGCCACGGCCTTGCGGGAAAGTCTACAAGAATATTCAAGCCCTGTCGTATCACAAAAGAAGCATGCACAGCGGGCAACTCATCTGTAATAAAAGCGTTGTCGGGGAGGATCGCCAGCCATGGCCGTGCGGGAAGACCTGCAAGAGTGCTCAAGCTCTGTCGGATCACAAAGCCAGATACCACACCGGGCAAAAAACCTGTAATGAGGCCGTGATCGGGGTGGATGGCCAAACATGGTCGTGCGGGAAAATCTGCAAGAGCGTCAGAGCACTGTCGGATCACAAAAGAATACATCGAAAACGCAAGCCCGTTGCTAATTACCGGAACAATGACCCCACTCATTGAACTGCCCCCTCTTTGATGAGGAAATCAACACACTTATTTTCTTGATCTATCCTTCCTCTCTGTAAATCAGAAGACAGGGATAGAATTATTAAACGTTCACTCTTTTCGGTATTGCTGTTGCTGTTGCTGTTGTTGTCTGTCATCTGCCATGCTAAGCCGTTAACAAGGTGCTTTGTTATCGAGCTTGAGCAGAATGCAGATTTTTCAAACCAGAACTTTTGTATAAAACTTGACCGACGAGCATTGTCAGACAACCCGTCTGACAATGCCGTTACTAGTGGCTGTATAGAACCCGGTTCACCGCCTGATAAAAAACGACAAAAACCTGACATTTACGGTATAAAAACGGTCCTGATTGAGCCGATTTCCTGGCAATGGCTATACGCTATGAATCTGCTGGTTGCTTATGAACTGATCTTGATCACCAAAGACACCTTTCAATGCCCAACCCTTTATTCATTGCTACCTCTGGAAGCGGCCGTCACCGTCGGCTGGCTTTTAACAAGCTATAGGATCGGCTCATCGCTGTTTAACCCAATTGAACAACAAGAGGCGAATCAAAATCACCCGGTTGCGATCACCACTATCATGGCTGGCGCTGAACATAATCAACCTCAATTTCAGCCATCACAATCATCCAGTCAGCATACCCCACAGGCCAGTACTCATATTACAGGCTATTTCACCAGCCTTCTGTATTCTGACTCTGGCGGCGGTAATGAAGACCCTCGACAATACCAGCATACTCTGGGTTTAAATTGTTTTATCTATCCCTGTAACGGTGTTTGTCGATTGCGACAATCTTCCGATCCGTCCAATAGCGTAAACGGGGTCGCCTCAGACGAGGTCGCCTCAGACGGGGTCGCCTCAGACGAGGTCGCCTCAGACTCGATGGCTGCAGGGGCAGTCAATACGACTCCCCTGGTCGGACAAACAACCTGCAACATAATCCTGATCGGAGATGATGGCCAGCTGCGACAATGTGGAAAGTTATTAAAGAATAAAAAAGTACTTTGGTCTCACAGAAGCAAATACCATACTGGGCAAAAAACCTGTGACCTAACATTATTCGGTGAAGATGGCCAGCCGCGCCGCTGCGGGAAGGTCTACAAAAGTGCTCAAGCCTTTTCTGAACATAAAAGCAGAATCCACAGTGGAAAAAAAACCTGTGATGTGACAGAAGTGTCGAAGGATGGTCAGCATCGACCATGCGGTAAGGTCTGCAAAAATTCCACAGCCCTGTCGAATCACAAAAGAATAGCTCACTCGGGACAACAAACCTGTGATGCCAACCTGGTTGGGGAGGATGGCCAGCTATACCCATGCGGGAAGCTCTGCAAGAATGCTAAAACCCTGTCGAATCACAGAAACCAATATCACACCGGGCAAAAAACCTGTGACGTAAAAGTCGTCGGAGACGATGGTCAGCCTCAGCCATGTGGAATGGTCTGTCAGAATGCTAAAGTTCTGTCGGATCACAAAAACAACTTCCACACCAGTCAACAAAGTTGTGATGCGAGCGTGGTTGGGGACGACGGCCAGCAACGGCTCTGCGGGAGGGTCTACGGGAGTGTTCGATCTCTGTCGGTTCATAAAAGCAACAGCCACACCGGACAAAAAACCTGTGCCGTAACAGTAATTGGTGAGGATGGCCAGCCAGGGCCGTGCGGATTGGTCTGCAAGAATCTTAAAGCCCTGTCGAATCACAAAGCCAGATATCACAGCAAGGAAAAAACCTGCAAGGAGACCGTGTTCGGGTTAGATAGTCAACCGCGGCCGTGCGGGAAAGCCTGCAAGAATGTCAAAGCCCTGTCGGACCACAAAAGACAACACCGTAAACGCAAGCCTGTTAGAGTGAACCGGGACAATGACCTCAGTCCTTGAACTGATAACCGCCCCCTTAATGGGAAAGACAAACAAACACACTTATTTTCTTGATCTATCCTTCCTCTCTGTAAACCAGAAGACAGAGACAGAATTATTAAACACTCACTCTTTGCGGCACTTCTGTTACTGTCGTTGTCTGTCATCTGCCAGGCTAAACCGTTAACAAGGTGCTTTGTTATCGAGCTTGAACAGAATGCAGATGTTTCAAACCAGAACTTTTTTATAAAGATTGACCGAGGGACATTGTCAGGCAACCCGTCTGACATTACCGATACAAACGGCTTTAAAGAACCCGGTTCACCACCTGATAAAAAACGACACAAACTTTACATTTACGGTATGAAAACGACCCTGATTGAGTCGATTTCGTGGCAATGGCTACAGGCTACGATTATGCTGATTGCTCATGAACTGACCCTGACCACCAAAGACACCTTTCAATGCCCAACCCTTTGTTCATGGCTACCTCTGGAAGCGGTTATCGCTGTTGGCTGGCTTTTAAAAAACTATTGGAACCCCGACTCACCGCTGTTTAACTCAATTGAACAACAAGAGGAGAATCAAAATCACCCGTTTGCCATTGCCACTATGATGCCTGGCTCTGAACAGAACCAACCCCAATATCGGCCATCACAATCATTGGATCAGCATACCCCACAGGCGACTGCTCACATTACAGGCTATTTCACCAGCCTCCTGTATTCTGACTCTGGCAGCGGTAATGAAGACCCTGAACAACACCTGCACACTTTGGGTTTATATTGTTTTATCTATCCTTGTAACGGTGTTTGTCGATTTCGACAATCTTCTGATCCATCCAATAGCGTAAACGGGGTCGCCTCACACGGGGTCGCCTCAGACCCAATGGTTGCATGGGCAGCCGATACAACTCCCCCTGTCGGACAAGTAACCTGCAACGTGATCCTGATCGGAGATGATGGTCAGCCGCGCCAATGTGGGAAGGTGGTAAAGAATAAAAAAGTATTTTGGTCTCACAAATACAAATACCATACCGGGCAAAAAACCTGTGGTTTAACATTATTAGGAGAAGATGACCAGCCGCGCCGCTGTGGGAAAGTCTGCAAAAGTGCTCAAGCCTTGTCTGAACATAAAAGCAAAGTCCACAGTGGGAAAAAAACCTGTGACTTAATAGAAGTAGCGGAGGATGGCCAGCTGCGACCATGCGGCAAGATCTACAAAAGTGCACAACTCCTCTCGACTCACAAAACCAAATACCACACCGGGCAAAAAGCCTGTGACGTGGCAGTAGTCGGCGAGGATGACCAGGTGCGGCCATGCGGGGTGGTCTGCAGTAATGCCAAAAAATTGGCCTCTCACAAAAAGAGAGTCCATATCGTGCAACAGATTTGTAATGCGACAGTGGTCAGAAAGGATGGCCAGCCGCGACCATGTGGGAGAATCTGCAAAAATCCTAAAGCCATGTCGGAGCACAAAAGCAAATTCCACAGTGGGCAACGAACCTGTACTGCGACCGTTATCGGGGAAGATGGCCAGCAACGACCGTGTGGGGAGATCTGCAAGAGTGCGCGGAGCCTGTCGTATCACAGAAGCAAATACCACACCGGGCAAAAAACCTGTGACCTGACAATAATCAGTGAGGATGGCCAGCTAAGGCTATGCGGATTGGTTTGCAAGAATATTCAAACCCTCTGGACTCACAAAAGGTATGTCCATAACACACAGAAAACCTGTGATGCCATGGTGGTTGGGAAGGATGGCCAGCTGCAGCCTTGCGGAAAGATCTTCAAGAACGCAGATTCACTGCCATCTCATAAAAGCGCCTACCATTCCGGGCAACGAACCTGTGAAATAACCATGATCGGAGAGGATGGCCAGCCAAGGCCATGCGGGAAAGTCTGCAAGAATATTCCAGCCCTGTCGTATCACAAAAGAAGCGTGCACAGCGAACAACAAGTCTGTAATGAAACCGTGGTCGGCGAGGGCGGCCAACTGCGGCCATGCGGGAAGGTCTTCAAGAATGCAAATTCACTGTCATCTCACAGAAGCGCGATCCATAACGGGCAAAGAACCTGTGAAATAACCATGATCAGAGAGGATGGCCAGCCACGGCCATGCGGGAAAGTCTGCAAGAATATTCCAGCCCTGTCGTATCACAGAAGAAGCGTGCACAGCGAGCATCAAGCCTGTAATGAGACCGTGGTCGACGAGGGCAGCCAGCCGCGGCCCTGCGGGAAGACCTGCAAGAATGCTCAAGCCCTGTCGAATCACAAAAACCAATATCATACCGGGCAAAAAACCTGTGATGTAAGAGTCGTCGGGGAGGATGGCCAGCCACGGCCATGTGGAGTGTTCTGTCAGAATGCTAAAACTCTGTCGAATCACAAAGCCAGATACCACAGCGAGGAAAAAACCTGCAAGGAGACCGTGGTCGGGTTAGATGGTCAACTGCGGTCGTGCGGGCAGATCTGCAAGAGTGGCAGAGCCCTGTCGGACCACAAAAGAAAACACCGAAAACGCAAGCCTGTTAATGTGAACCGGGACAATGACCTCACTCCTTGAACTGATAACCGCCCTCTCAGTGAGAAAAGCAAAAAATACAGTTATTTCTTGATCTATCCTTCCTCTCTGTAAATCAGAAGACAGGGATAGAATCATTAAACACTCACTCTTTGCGGCACTGCTGTTACTGTCGTTGTCTGTCGTCTGCCAGGCTAAACCGTTAACGAGACGCTTTGTTATTGAACTTGAACAGAATGCAGATTTTTCAAACCAGAACTTTTTTATACAGCTTGACCGAATAACATTGTCAGGCAACCCGTCTGATATTGCCGATACAAACAGCTATGCGGAACCTGATTCAGCGCCTGATAAAAAACGACACAAACCTGACAATGACGGGATGAAAACCACCTTTCAATACCCAACCCTTTATTCATGGCTACCTCTGGAAGCGGCCATCACTGTCAGCTGGCTTTTAAACAGCTACTGGAGCCTCGAATCACCGCTGTTTGACCCAATTGAACAACAAGAGGCGAATCAAGATTACCCGTTTGCCATTACCACTATGATGCCTGGCTCTGAACAGAGCCAACCTCAATATCAGCCATCACAATCATCGGGGCAGCATACCTCACAGGCCACTCATCCTATTACAGGCTATTACACCAGGCTTCTGCATTCTAACTCTGGCAGAAGAGATGAAGACCCTGAACCAGACCTGCATACTTTGGGTTTAAATTGTTTTATCTATCCCTGTAACGGTGTTTGTCGATTTCGACAATTTTCCGATCCATCCGATAACGTGAACGGGGTCGCCTCAGACGGGGTCGCCTCAGAGTCAATGGTCACAGGGGCAGCCTATACAACTCCCCCTGTCGGACAGGTAATCTGTAACGTGATCCTGATCGGAGATGATGGCCAGCTGCGACAATGTGGGAAAGCTTTAAAGAATAAAAAAATACTTAGGTCTCACAAAAGCAAATACCACACTGGGCAAAAAACCTGTGACGTGACATTATCAGGAGAAGATGACCAGCGACGCCCCTGTGGGAAGGTCTACAAAAGTGCTCAGGCTTTGTCTGAACATAAAAGCAAAGTCCACGCCAGAAAAAAAACCTGTGACTTAACAGAAGTAGGGGAGGATGGCCAGCCGCGAACATGCGGGAAGACCTACAACGGTGCACAAGCCCTCTCAATTCACCAAACCAAATACCACACCGGGCAAAAAACCTGTGAAGTAACCGTGGTCGGGAAAGATGGCCAGCCGCGAACATGTGGGAAAATCTGCAAGAGTCCTAAAGCCCTGTCAGAGCACAAAAGCAAGTTCCACAGTGGACAAAGAACCTGTAACGTGACAGAGACAGGAGAAGATGGCCAGTCACGACCCTGCGGAATGGTCTGCCCGAATGCTATAACCCTCTTGAGACACAAAAAAAGAACCCACGGTGGGCAACGAACCTGTGCTGCGACCGTTACCGGGGAAGATGGCGAGCAGCGACCGTGTGGGAAAATCTACAAGAGTGCGCAGAGCCTGTTAAATCACAAAGGCAAATGCCACACAGGGCAAAAAACCTGTGTCTTTAAAGTCGTCGGGGAGGATGGCCAGTTATGGCCATGTGGATTGGTCTGCAAGAATGCTCAAGCCCTTTGGACTCACAGAAGGTATGTCCACACCAGAGAGCAAACCTGTGATGCCAACGTAGTTGGGGAGGATGGCCAGCTGCACCGATGCGGAAGGGTCTGCAAGAGTGTGCAGAGCCTGTCGAATCACAAAAACGCATACCACACCGGGCAAAAAACCTGTAACGTAAAAGTCATCGGGGAAGACGGCCAGCCACGGCCATGTGGAATGGTTTGTCAGAATGCTAAAGTCCTGTCGAATCACAAAGGCAACTTCCACACCAGTCAACGAATTTGTGAAGCGAGCGTGTTTGGAGAGGACGGCAAGCAGCGGCGATGCGGGAAGGTCTTCAGAAGTGCTCAATCTCTGTCGGTTCATAAAAGCAACAACCACACCGGGCAAAAAACCTGCCACTTAACCGTGCTCGGGGAAGATGGACTGCCACAACCATGCGGGGCTCTCTGTAAGACTGCTCAGGTCCTGTTGAAGCACAAAAAAATGGCTCACACTAGCCAACAAACCTGTGACCTGGCTATGCCGGGGAAGAATGGCCAGCTGCAGTCTTGTGGGAAGGTCTTCAAGAATGCACAATCACTGTCATCTCACAGAATCACCATCCATTCCGGGCGAAAAACCTGTGAAATAACCATGATCAGTGAGGATGGTCAGTCAAGGCTATGCGGGAAAGTCTGCAAGAATATTCAAGCCCTGTCGTATCACAGAAGAAGCGTGCACAGCAAGCAACAAGTCTGTAATGAAACCGCAGTCGCCGAGGACGGCCAGCCGCAGCACTGCGGGGAGGTCTGCAAAGATGTCAAAGCCCTGTCGGACCACAAAAGAAAACACCGTAAACGCAAGCCTGTTAATGTGAACCGGGACAATGACCTCGCTCCTTGAACTGATAACCGCCCTCTCAGTGAGAAAAGCAAAAAATACAGTTATTTCTTGATCTATCCTTCCTCTCTGTAAATCAGAAGACAGGGATAGAATCATTAAACACTCACTCTTTGCGGCACTGCTGTTACTGTCGTTGTCTGTCGTCTGCCAGGCTAAACCGTTAACGAGACGCTTTGTTATCGAGTTTGAACAGAATGCAGATTTTTCAAACCAGAACTTTTTTATAAAGCCTGACCGACAAATATTGTCAGACAACCCCTCTGACTTTGACAATACAAACGGCTATACAAAATCCGGTTCACCGCCTCATAACAAACGCCACAAAACTGACATATACGGGATCAAAACAACCCTGATTGAGTCTATTTCCCGGCAATGGCTAGACATTACCAATCTGCTGGTTGCTTATGAGCTGATCCTGACCACCAAAGACACCTTTCAATGCCCAACCCTTTATTCATGGCTACCTCTGGAAGCGGTTATCACTGTCGGCTGGCTTTTAAAAAACTATTGGAACCCCTTCTCACCGTTGTTTAATCCAATTGAACACCAGGAGGCGAATCAAAATCACCCGTTTGCAATCACCACTCTGATGCCCGGCTCTGAACAGAACCAACCTCAATATCAGCCAACACAATCATCGGGTCAGCATGCCCCACAGGCCACTACCTGTGTTACAGGCTATTACACTAGCCCTCTGCATCCCGACTCTGGCAGCGGTAATCAAGACCCTGAACAAGACCTGCATACTTTGAATTTAAATTGTTTTGTCCATCCCTGTAACGGTGTCTGTCGATTTCGACAATCTTCCGATCCATCCAATGAGGTAAATGAGGTCGCCTCAGAACCAATGGCTGCAGGGGCAGCCAATACAACTCCCCCGGTCGGACAAGCAACCTGTAACGTGATCCTGATCGCAGATGATGGCCAGCTGCGACAATGTGGAAAGGTCTTCAAGAATAAAAAAGTACTTTGGTCTCACAAAAGCAAATACCATACCGGGCAAAAAACCTGCGACATAACATTAGTCATCAAGAATGGCCAGCCGCGCCTCTGTGGGAAGGTCTGCGAGAACGCTCAAGCCCTGTCGAATCACAAAATCTCTTGCCACTCCGGGCAAAAAACCTGTGTCGTGATTGTGTTCGGGGAGGATGGTCAGTCAAGGCCATGCGGAATGGTCTTCATGAATGCCGCAGCCCTGTCGAGTCATAAAAGGAGCGTCCACTGCAGCTTAAAAACCTGCGATGCCAACCTGGTTGGTGAGGATGACCAGCTTTACCCATGTGGGAAGGTCTGCAAGAGTGCACAAGCCCTGTCGTGTCACAAATACAGATACCACAGCGGGCAAAAAACCTGTCGCGTAAGAGTCTTCGGGGAGGATGGTCAGCCAAGGCCATGCGGATTGCTCTGCAAGAATTCCGGAGCCCTGCTCAATCACAAAAACAGCGTTCATGCTGAGCATAAAACCTGTGATGCGGCGGTGATCGGCGAGGATGGTCAGCTAAAGCCTTGCGGGAAGGTCTTCAAGAATCCACAATCACTGTCATCTCACAGAAGGTGTATCCACAGCGGGCAAAAAACCTGTGACTTGACCGTATTTGGGGAGGATGAGCAACCACAACCATGCGGGACGCTCTGCAAGAATGCTCAGGCCCTTCGGGATCACAAAAGGCTCGTTCACACCAGACCACAAACCTGTTATGCCAACGTGGTTGGGGAAGATGGCCAGCTGTACCCATGCGGGAAGCTCTGCAAGAATACTCAAGCCCTGTCGACTCACAGAAACCAATACCACAGCGGGCAAAAAACTTGTAACGTGACAATCGTCGGGGAGGATGGACAGCTGCGGCCATGTGGAGTGGTCTGCAATAACGCCAAAAAATTGTCCTCTCATAAAAGCAGAGTCCACAGCGGGCAACAAATCTGTTATACGACCATGGTAGGAGAAGATGGCGAGCTGCGTTCATGCAGGAAGGTCTGCAAAAGCACTCAAGACCTGTACGTGCACAAAAGCACAGTTCACACCGGACAGAAAATCTGTAACCTGACACTAGTCGGGGAGGATCGACAGCCACGGCCATGCGGAGTGGTCTGCCAGAATGCCAGGGCCCTTTCGAATCACAAAAGAATACATCGAAAACGCAAGCCTGTTGATTGGGACCGGAACGGTGACCTCACTCCTTGAACTGCCCCCCTTTCATGAGGAAGCCACAAAAGCACACTTATTTTCTTGATCTATCCTTCCTCTCTGTAAATCAGAAGACAGGGATAGAATTATTAAACACTCACTCTTTGCGGCACTTCTGTTACTATCGTTGTCTGTCATCTGCCAAGCTAAACCCTTGACAAGATGCTTTGTTATCGAGCTTGAACAGAATGCAGATTTTTCAAACCAGAACTTTTTTATAAAGCTTGACCAAGGAACATTGTCAGGCAACCCGTCTGACATTTCCGGTACAAACGGCTATAAGGAACCCGATTTACCTCCGGATAAAATACGACATATACCTGACAATTACGGGATGAAAACCACCTTTCAATACCCAACCCCTTATTCATGGCTACCTCTGGAAGCAGTTCTCACTGTCAGCTGGCTTTTAAAAAACTATCGCAACACCTACTCACAGTTATTTAATCCCGGTAAACAACAAGAGGCGAATCCTGACCACCCGTTTGCCATCACCTCTCTGAGGCCCGGCTCTGAACAGGACCAAACGCAATATCAGCCAACACAATACCAGCCAACACAATCATCGGGTCAGCTTCCCCCGCAGGCTACTACTCATGTTACAGGCTATTTCACCAGCCTCCTGTATTCTGACTCTGGCAGCGGTAATGAAGACCCTGAACAACAACTGCATACTTTGAATTTAAATTGTTTTATCCATCCCTGTAACGGTGTCTGTCGATTTCGACAATCTTCAGATTCATCCAATAGCGGAACGCCTGTTTGTGAAAAAAGTTCAACAGACAACACTGGATCACCCCCCGTATCAGACTCATACCCTCATTGGGCCGATACAACGGCCCCTACCGGAGAGGCAACCTGCAGCGTGATCCAGGTCGGAGATGATGGTCAGGTGCGGCAATGCAGCAAGGTATTTCAGAATAAACACAAGCTGTCGCTTCACAAAGGCAAATACCATACCGGGCAAAAAACCTGTGTCGAAACATTATTCGGAAAAGATGGCCAGCTACGACCCTGTGGTAAGGTCTTCAAAAGCGGTCAAGCCTTGTCTGGACATAAAAGCAAAGTCCACAGTGGAAAAAAAACCTGTGATGTAACAAAAATCGGTGAGGATTGCCAGCCTGGGCCATGCGGATTGGTCTTCAAAAATTCCAGAGCCCTGTCAAGTCACAAAAGGTGCGCTCACACCAGGCAAAAAACCTGTGATGCCAACCTGATTGGGGAGTATGGCCTGCTGCATCCATGCGGGAAGGTCTGCAAGAATGCTCAAGCCCTGTCGAGTCACAAATACAAATACCACAGCGGGCAAAAAATCTGTAACCTGAGAGTCGTCGGGGAGTATGGCCAGCCACGGCCATGCGGGATGATTTGCCAGAATGCCGGAGTCCTGTCGACTCACAAAAGCAACTTCCACAAGGGGCAACGTAGTAGCTGTGATGTGAACGTGCCTGGGCAGGACGGCCAGCTGCGACCATGTGGGAAGGTCTTCAGGAATGTTCAATCTCTGTCGGCCCATAAAAGCAGCATCCACAGCGGGCAAAAAACCTGTCACTTGACCGTACCCGGGGAGGACGAGAAACCACAACCATGCGGGACGATCTGCAAGAATGCCCAGGCCCTGTCGGATCACAAAAGAAGAGCTCACACCGGACAACAAAGCTGTGACTTGCCCATGCTCTGTGAGGATGGCCAGCTGAGGCCGTGCGGGAAGAGCTACAAGAGTGCAAAAAGCCTCCTGGATCACAAACACAAGTATCACAGCGGGCAAAAAATCTGTATGGAAATCGTGATCGGGGTGGATGGACAGCCATGCCAGTGCGGGAAGGCCTGCAAGAATGCTAGAGCCCTGTCTGATCACAAAGCCCAATGCCACTCCGGGAAAAAAACCTGTAAGGAGGCCTTGGTCGGGATGGATGGCCAACTGCGGTCGTGCGGGAAGATCTGCAAGAGTCTCAAAGCCCTGACGGATCACAAAAGAATGCATCGAAAACGCAAACCTGCTAATGCGAATCAGGACAATGACCCCACTCCTTGAGCTGATAACCACCTCTGGTGTCAGAGACAAAAAAACACACTTATTTTCTTGATCTATCCTTCCTCTCTGTAAACCAGAAAGCAAGGATAGATTTATTAAACACTCACTTTTTGTGGCACTCTTTTTGCTGTCGCTGTCTGTCGTCTGCCTGGCTAAACCCTTGACAAGATGCTTTCTTATCGAGCTTGAACAGAATGCAGATTTTTCAAACCAGAATTTTTTTATACAGCTTGACCGACGAACATTGTCAGGCACCCCGTCTGACATTGCCGATACAAACGGTCATACGGAACCTGATTCACCACCTGATAAAAAACGACACAAACCATCCAATTACGGGATGAAAACCACCCTTATTGAGTCGATTTTCTGGCACTGCCTATACGCTACGAATCTGCTCGTTGCTTATGAACTGATCCTGACTACCAAAAACATCTCTCTGTGCCCAACCCTTTATTCATGGTTACCTCTGGAAACGGTTATCACTGTCGGCTGGATTTTAAAAAATCACCCGTTTTCCATTACCACTATAATGAACGGTTCTGAACAGAACCAGCCTCAATATCAGCCATCACAATCATCGGGTCAGCATACCCCACAGGCCGCTACTCATATTACAAGCTATTACACCAGCCCTCTGTATTCTGACTCTGGCAGCGGTAATGAAGACCCTCAAGAACACCTGCATACTTTGGGTTTAAATTGTTTTATCTATCCCTGTAAAGGTGTTTGTCGATTTCGACAATCTTCCGACCCTTCCAATAGGGTAGACGGGGTCGCCTCAGACGGAGTCGCCTTAGACTCAATGGTTGCATGGGCAGCCGATACAACTCCCCCGGTCGGACAAGCAACCTGTAACGTGATCCTGATCGCAGATGATGGCCAGCTGCGACAATGTGGGAAGATCTTCAGGAATGCTGAATCTCTCTCGGTTCATAAAAGCAGCACCCACAATGAGCGAAAAACCTGTAAAATGGTCGTACTCTGGGAGGATGAACAGCCACAACCATGGGGGATTCACTGCAAGAGTGCTCAGGCCCCGCGAGATCACAAAAGAATAGCTCACACGAGACAAAAAACCTGTGACTTGACTGTGCTCGGGGCGAATAGCCAGCTGCAGCCTTGCGGGAAGGTCTTCAAGAATGCACGATCACTGTCATCTCACAGAAGCGGCACCCATACCGGGCAACAAGCCTGTGATATAAACGTGCTTGGGGAGGATGGCCAGCTGCATCCATGCGGGAAGGTCTGCAAGAATACTCATTCCCTGTCGAATCACAAAAGCCAATATCATACCGGGCAAAAAGCCTGTGACGTAAGAGTCGTCGGGGAGGATGGCCAGTCACGGCCATGCGGGACAGTCTGCAAGAATATTCCAGCCCTGTCGTATCACAAAGGCAAATACCACACCAGACAACAAAGCTGTGACTTGACCATACTCTGTGAGGATGGCCAGCCGCAGCCGTGCGGGATGACCTTCAAGAGTGCAAAAGCCCTCTTGGATCACAAAAGCAGATATCACAGCGGGCAACAAAACTGTCCCGTGACAGAAGTCGGGGAGAATGGACAGCCACGAACCTGCGGAATGATATGCAAGAATGCTAAAGCCCTATGGGATCACAAAAGCAGAGTGCACTCCGGGCAAAAAAACTGTGAAGAAAATGTGGTCGGAAAGGATGGTAAGCCGCAACCATGCGGGAAGCTCTTCAAGCATGCTATGGCCCTCTCGAATCATAAAAGAAGCGCCCACACCGAACAAAAAGCCTGTGAATTTACAGTGATTGGAGATAATGGCCAGTCGCGGCCATGCGGAGTAGTCTGCAATAATGCCAAAGCTCTGTCGAATCACAAAGGCAATTACCATACCGGGAAAAAAACCTGTGGCATCACTGTGCTCGGAGAGGGTGGTCAGCTGCGAAGATGCGGGAAGGTCTTCAAAAATGTATCATCACTGTCGTCTCACAAAAGCAGCGTCCACACCGAGCAGCAAACTTGCGAAGCTACTGTGATTGGGAAGAATGGCCAGCCTCTGCCATGCGGGACAGTCTGCAAGAATGCCAAAGCCCTGTCGAATCACAAAAGCAATCATCACACCGGGCAACAAACCTGTGAATTCATCACAGTCGGGGAGGATAACCAGCAGCGGCCGTGCGGTAGGATCTTCCGCAGTATTGCGTCTCTGTCGGCTCACAAAAGCAAATATCACACCAGACAAGAAACCTGTGACTTAAACGTGCTCGACAAAAATGGTCTGTTGCGACCATGCGAGAAGGGCTGCAAGAATACTCAAGCCCTGTCGAAGCACAAAAGAACACATCGAAAACGCAAGTCTCTTGATGCGGACCGGAACGATTACCTGACACTTTGAACTGAAACCGGCCCTTTCATTGGGAAAACACAAAAACATACTTACTTGCTTGCTTGATCTATCCTTGCTCTCTGTAGACTTGAATACAAGAATAGAATCATTAAATACTCACTCTTTGCAGCACTGCTGATACTGTCGCTGTCTGTCACCTGCCAGGCTAAACCTTTGACAAGACGTTATATTGTCGGGCTTGAACAGAATGCAAATTTTCCAAACCAGAACTTTTTTATAAAGCTTGACCGAAGGGTATTGCCAGGCAACACAACGGACATTGTCGACACAAACGGCTATGCAGAACCCTATTCACAGCTTGATGACAAACGACACAGACCTGACAGCTACAGGTTGAAAACGTTCTTCATTCAGTCAATTTCGTGGCAGTGGTTTTATGCTACGAATCTGCTGGTTGCTTATGGACTGTTTCTGACCACCAATGACATCCCTTTAAGCTCAAGCCCTTATTCATGGATACCTGAAGAAACAGTTATCGCTGTGGGTTGGCTTTTAAAAAGCGATTGGAATCCCTATTCATCCCTGTATAACCCGATTGAACCACAAGAAGCGAGTCAGCCCCCCCCGTTTGCAATTTCCGCTATGATGGCTGGCTCTGAACATGCTCCGCAACAAGGCCAACCATCAGAATCACCCGGCCAACAGCCCCCCGCTCATATTAAAGGCTATTTCTACAGCCTCCTTTATTCTGACTCTAACGACGGTAACGAAGACCCTGAACAACACTCGCATACTTTAGGTTTAAACTGTTATATCTATCCCTGTCATGGCATTTGTCAATTCCGACAATCTTCCAATCCATACAATAGCGGTGCGTTGGCTTTTGAAGAAAGTTCGACAGACCACACAGAGACAAACCCAGAACCAGACTCATGTCCCTATTCGGCAAATACACACTACTATCTTTATAAATTTGAAGACGGGGTCGCCTCAGACGGGGTTTTCCTTAACCTAATGGGAGCAGGATCAGCTGATCCAACTCACCTTGCAGGGCAAACAAAGTGCAATGAAATAGTATCAGGGGAGGATGGCCAGCAGCGACAATGCGGGAAAGTCTGCAAAAATGCCAGAGCTCTGTCATCTCACAGAAGCAAGTACCATAGCGGAAAAAAAGCCTGTGACTATACGGTAACCGGCGAGGATGGCCGACCTCAGCCATGCGGATTGCTCTGCCAGAATAACAGAGCCCTGTACAATCACAAAAACACCGATCATATCGGACAAAAAACCTGTGGTGTGACTGTGGTCGGGGAGGATGGCCAGCAGCGACCATGCGGGAAAGTCAGCAAGAATGCTCAAGCCCTGTCATCTCACAAAAGCGCATACCATACCGGGCAAAAAATCTGTAATTTGACCGTGCTCAGGAAAGATGGCCAGCTGCGACTATGCGGTCAGGTTTTCAAGACTTCACGATCACTGTCGTTTCACAAAAACAGCGCTCACAGCGAGAAAAAAATCTGCGAATTTACAGTGATTGGAGATAATGGCCAGCCGCGACCATGCGGAACTGTGTGCAAGAATGCTGAAGCCCACTGGAGTCACAAAAACAGTTACCACAGCGGGAAAAAAACCTGTGGCATGACTGTCCTCGGGGAGGATGGCCAGCAGCGGGCATGCGGGAGGGTCTTCAAAAATTTAGCATTACTGTCGTCTCACAAAAGAGGCACCCACACCGGGCAAAAAACCTGTGAACTGAACCTGATTGATCAGGATGGCCAGCCGCAACCATGTGGAAAAGTCTGCAATAGTGCCAAAGCCCTCTCATCTCACAAAAGCAACTGCCACTCACGGCAAAAAGCCTGTGAACTGACTCTGGTTGATAAGGATGGTCAGCAGCGGGCATGCGGAAAGGTCTTCAAAAATTTAGCATCACTGTCGTCTCACAAAAGCAATTACCACTCAGGCCAAAAAACCTGTGAACTGCCCCTGATTGATAAGGATGGCCAGACGCAACCATGCGGAAAGGTCTGCAAAAATGCTCAAGCCTTCTCGGACCACAAAAAAACACATCGGAAACGCAAATCTGTTAATATGAATCTGAACGGCCTCCCTTGATCTGACTCCCGCCCTTTCATACGAAAGACACAAAAACACTCTTATTTTCTTGATCTATCCTTCCTCTCTGTAAGCCAGAAGACAGGGATAGAATTATTAAACACTCACTCTTTGCTGTACTGCTGTTACTGTCGTTGTCTGTCACCTGTCAGGCTAACCCCTTGACAAAATGCTTTGTTATCGAGCCTGAACAAAGTGCAGATTCTTCAAACCAGTATTTTTTTATAAAGCTTGACCGAAGAACTTTGTCAGACAGCCCGTCTGATATTGCCAACACAAACGGTTATACAGAACCCGATTCACCGCCTGATGAAAAACGACACAAACTTTACAATAACGAGATGAAAACGACCCTGATTGAGTCGATTTCCTGGCTACCTCTGGAAGCAGTTATCACTGTCGGCTGGCTTTTAAAAAATTATTGGAACCCGGGCTCACAGTTGTTTTATCCCATCAAACAACAAGAGGCGAGTCCTAATCACCCGTTTGCCATCACCACTCTGATGCCTGGCTCTGAACAGGACCAACCACAATTTCAGCCATCACAATCATCGGGTCAGCATACCCCACATGCGGCTAGTTATATTACAGGCTATTACACCAGCCTTCTGTATTCAGACTCTGGCAGCGGTAATGAAGACCCTGGACAATACCTGCATACTTTGGGTTTAAATTGTTTTATCTATCCATGCAACGGTGTTTGTCGATTTCGACAATCTTACGACCCATCCAATAGCGGAGCGCTGGTTTGTGAAAAAAGTTCGACAGACAACACTGGATCACCCCCTGTATCAGACTCATACCCCCATTTCGCTGATACACACTGCTTTGGTTGTACGTCTGTAGACGGTGTCGCGTCAAACTCTATGATTGCAGGGGCAGCCGAGTCAAGGCTCCCTGCCGGACAGGCAACTTGTAGCGTGATCCAGGTCGGAGATGATGGTCAGGTGCGGCAATGCAAGAAAGTATTCAAGAATAAAAAATATCTGTTGTTTCACAGAAGCAGATACCATACCGGGCAAAAAGCCTGTGTCCTGACATCAGTCGGAGAGGATGGCCGGCCAAGACCCTGTGGGAAGGTCTGCAAAAATACTCAAGCCCTGTCGAGTCACAAACACAGATACCATAGCGGGCAAAAAACCTGCAACTTGATCGTAATCGGGGAAGATGGCCAGAAACGGCCGTGCGGGAAGGTCTTCAAGAATGCTGTCGATCTGTCAATTCATAAAATCAGCACTCACTACGGGCAAAAAACCTGTTATGAGCCCGTTGTCAGGGAGAATGGCCAGACACAGCCATGCGGAAGGGTCTGCCAGAATCCTAAAGCCTTGTCTAATCACAAAAGAAATTTCCACAGCAAGCAACAAACCTGTGATGCGATCGTTGTCGGGGAGGATGGCCAGCTGCGGCCATGCGGAACGGTATGTCAGAGTGCTAAAGCTTTGTCGAATCACAAAAACAATTACCACACCGGGCAAAAAACCTGTGAAATAACCGTGGTCGGCAAGGATGGCCAGCTGCGGCCGTGCGGGAAGGTTTTAGGGAGTGCTCAATCTCTGTCTGCTCATAAAAGCAGCATCCACACCAGGCAACAAACCTGTGACCTATCAGTAATCGGTGCGGATAGCCAACCACGGCCATGCGGAACGGTCTGCCGGAATGCTAAAGCCTTGTTGAATCACAAAAGTAATTTCCACACCGGTCAACAAACCTGTGATATGACCGTTATCGAGGAGGATGGCCAGCTGCGGCCGTGCGGAACGATCTGCAAGAATGCTAAAGCCTTGTCGAATCACAAAAACAATCACCACACCGGGCAACAAACCTGTGAAGTAACCGTGATCAGGGAGGATGGCCAGCAGCGGCCATGCGGGAAGGTTTTTAGGAGTGCTCAATCTCTATCGTGTCATAAAAGCAGCATCCACAGAGGGCGACTAACCTGCGACCTATCAATAATTGGTGCGGATAGCCAACCACAGCCATGCGGAAAGGTCTGCCAGAATGCTAAAGCCTTGTCGAATCACAAAAGAAGAGACCACAGTGAGCCACAAACCTGCACTATGACAGTGGTTGGAAAGAATGGCCTGCAGCAGCCGTGTGGAAAGGCCTTCAGAAACGATCAATATCTGTCGGCTCATAAAAGCAGCGTCCACACTAGGCAACAAACCTGTGGCATAACCCTGGTCGGGGACGACGGTCTGCTGTGGCAATGCAGGAAGGTCTGCGAGAATGCTCATGCCCTCTCGGAGCACAAAAAAAGACATCGAAAACGCAAGCCTGTTTATGTGAACCAGCTCAATAACCTCACTCCTTGAGCTGATACCCGCACTTTAAGGGAGTGTCGCAAAACTCCAAAAACCCGCACCTTCGCTCTGCGTGGGAATACATAACTCTCCAGAAAAATTTTCTTGATCTATCATTTCCTCTTTAAACCAGAAGGCAGAGATATAATTATTAAACACTCACTCTTTCCAGCACTGCTGTTACTGTCTTTGTCTGTCGCCTGTCAGGCTGAACCCTTGACAATATGCTTTGTTATCAAGCCTGAACAGAATGCAGACTGTTCAAACCATAATTTTTTTATAAAGCTCGACCAACAAACCTTGTCAGATAAACCGCCTGACATTGCCGACACAAACGGCCACACGGAACCCTATTCATCACCTGACAAGATACGACGTAAGACTTACAACTACGGGGTAAAAAAGCCCCTCATTAAGTCGATTTCCTGGCATTGGCTATACGCTACGAATCTGCTGGTTACTTATAATTTGATCCTGACCACCAAAGACACCTCTCAATCCCCAACCCCTTATTCATTGCTGCCTCTGGAAGTGATTATCACTCTTGGCTGGCTTTTAAAAAACTATTGGAACCCCGACTCACTGCTGTTCAACCCAATTGAACAACAAGAGGCGAGTCAACATCACCCGTTTGCCATCACCACTATGATGGCTGGCTCTGAACAGGACCGACCACAATATCAGTCATCACAATCATCAGCGCAGCATCCCCCGCAAGTCAATACTCACTTTAAAGGCTATTACACCAGCCACCTGTATTCTGACTCTGGCGGCGGTAATGAAGACCCTGAACAGTACCTGCATACTTTGGGTTTAAATTGTTTTATCTATCCCTGTAACGGTGTTTGTCGATTTCGACAATCTTCCGATCCGTCTAATAGCGTAAACGGGGTTGCCTCAGACGGGGTCATCCTCAACTCAATAGCAGAAGTGGCAGCCGATAGCACCAGCCCCGCCGGGCAAATTACTTGCAACGTGATAGTGTTAGGGAAGGATGGCCTGCTGCAACAATGCGGAAGGGCCTTCAAGAATGCAAAAGTCCTGTCGGTTCATAAAAGCACATATCACACTGGACAAAAAACCTGTGACGCAACGGTAGTCGGGGAGGACTATCAGGAGCGGCTATGCGGGAGGGTCTACAAAAACACTAGAAGCCTTACATATCATAAATACAAATACCACTCCAGGCAAAAGCCTTGTGACGTAGTCGTGGTTGATGAGGATGGCCAGCGGCGACCATGTGGGACGATCTGCATAGGTTATTTTGCCCTGAAACAGCACAAATCACGAAAGCACGCTGCTCAAGAAACCTGTAACGTAACCGTGATCGGCGAAGATGGCCAACCGCAGTCATGCGGGAAGGTTTACAAGAATGCCCTATCCCTGTCATGTCACAAAAGCAACTTCCACTCAGGGCGACAATCCTGTAACGTGAACGTGGTCGGGGAAAATGGCAAACTACGTCCATGCGGAAAGGTTTGCAGGAATGCTCAAGCCTTGTCGTATCACAAGAGATCCTTCCACACCGTGCAACAAACCTGTCATGTAACCGTGGTCGGGAAAGGCGGCCACGCGCGAGAGTGCGGGAAAGTCTTAAATAATGCTCAGTCTCTTTCAGTTCATAAATATACATACCACACCGGGCAACAAACCTGTGATGTGACCGTGGTTGGTGGGGATGGCCAACAGCGGCCATGCAGGAAGGTCTACAAAAATGCTCAAGCCCTTTCGCATCACAAAAGCAGTGTCCACACTGGGCAACAAACCTGTGACGTGGTAATAGTCGGCAAGAATGGTCAGCAGCGGCCATGCGGGACGGTCTGTATGAATGCTCTAGCCCTGAGGTATCACAAAAAAAAAGTCCACTCAGGACAACAAATCTGTGATATGACAGTGGTCGCAGAGGATAGTCAGCAGAGACCATGCAGGAGGGTCTGCAAGAGTAATCAAGACCTGTCGAATCACAAGAGAAGACATCGAAAACGAAAGTCTGTTGATTCGGACCAGGGCGATGACCTCACTCCCTGAACTGACACCCGGCCTTTATGAGTAAGACACAAAAACACACTTATTTTCTTGATCTATCCTTTCTCTCTGTAATCCAGAAGGCAAGGATAGAATTATTAAACACTCAGTCTTTGCGGCACTTCTTCTGACGCTTTTATTACCTGTCGTTTATCAGGCCGAAGCATGTACAAGTCATTTTATTGTCGAGCCTGAACAAAATACAGGCTCTTCAAACGGGAATTTTTCTATAAATGGTGACCGCTACACATTGCCAAAAAAATCCTCAGAGATTGCCGACACAAATGGCCACGCAGAACACGAATTGCCAACGGATAAAAAACGACAGAGTTTTTATATTTACGGAGAAAAAATGCCTCTCACTGAGTTAATTTCGTGGGAATGCCTTTACACTGCGAATCTGCTGATTGCTAACGAACTGGCTCTAGCCACCAGAGACGCCCCTCTTCGCTCAAACCGCTATTCATGGATACCTTTGGAAGCGGTTACCACTGCCGGTTGGCTTCTAAAAAATTATTGGAATCGCTATTTACCTCTGTTTAACCCGATTGAACAACAAGAGGCGAGTCAAAATCGCCCGTTTGTAATCAACACTATGATGCCTGGTTCTGAGCAGGATCAACCTCAATATCAGCCATCAGAACCATCTGGCCAGCGTGCCCTGCAAGCCACCACTCACATTAGAGGCTATCACACCAGCCTCCTGTATTCAGATTCTGACGAAGGTAACGAAGACCCTGAAGGACAACTGCATACTTTGGGTTTAAATTGTTATATCTCTCCCTGTAATGGTGTTTGTCGATTCCGACAATGTTTAGATCCATCCAGTAGCGCAGGGTTGGTTTGTGAAGAAAGTTCAACAGGCTACGCAGAAGTAACATCCGGACAAAGCTCATGCCCCCAACTGGCCAGTAATGCCACCGGCCCTGCCCAGCAGGCAACTTGTAATGTGATAATGTTCGGGAAGGATGGCCAGCTCCGACAATGCGGGAAGGTTTACAAGAATAAAAAAATTCTTTTGTCTCACATAAGCGGATACCACACCGGGCAAAAAGCCTGTGACGCAATAGTGACTGGGGAGGATAACGAGCCGCAGCTATGCGGAGCGTCCTACCAGAATGCCAAAACTCTGTGGTATCACAAAAGCGTTGTCCACAGTGGGCAACAGACCTGTGTCGTAAACATAATCGGGGAAGATGGCCAACAGCGACCATGTGGAAAAATCTGTGAGAGTATTCGATCTCTGACGGTTCATAGAAGCAGATACCACACCGGGCAAAAAACCTGTTACGTAAACGTTATCTGTGAGGATGGCCAAGAGCGGCCATGCGCAAAGGTATGCATCAATAATGCTGCCCTGATGCACCACAAATCAAAAGATCACTGCACACAACAAACCTGCGGCATAACCGTGATCGGGGATGATGGCCAGCCGCAGCCGTGCGGAAAAGTATGCAAGAGTTATCGATCACTGTCATCTCACAAAAACTACTTCCACACCGGGCAAAAAAACTGTGACGTGATAGTGGTTGCTGAGAATGGCCAGCAGCGAGCATGCGGAAAAATCTGCAAGAATTCTCATGCCCTCTCGGAGCACAAAAGCAGCAACCACTGCGAGCGGAAAACCTGTAACGTGACCGTGGCTGGAGGGGATGGTCAGCAGTGGGCATGCGAGAAGGTCTGCAACAACGCCAGAGCCCTCCGGGAACACAAAAGAATATTCCACACCGGGCGACAAATCTGCGACATGCCAGTAATGGGAAAGGATGGTCGGTCGCGGCCGTGTGGGAAGGCCTTCAAAAATGCCAAAGCCATAATGGATCACAAAGGAAGAATCCACACCGGGAAAAAAAACTGTGACTTAATAGTACTCAAAGAGGATGGTCAGCTGCAGCAATGCGGTAAGATCTGCAAGAATGCTCATGCTCTCTCGGAGCACAAAAGAAGACATCGAAAACGCAAGCCTCTTGATGTGGGCCAGCAAGATGACCTCAGTCCTTGAACTGACACCCGCTCTTTTATGAGTAAGGCACAAAAACACACTTACTTCCCTGGTCTATCCTTCCCCTTGGTAAATCAGAAGGCAAGGATAGAATTATTAAACTCTCATGCTTTGCAGCACTGCTGTTGCTGATACTGTCATTATCTGTCTTCTGTCAGGCCGAGCCGTTGACAGAGCCTTTTATTGTCGGATCAAACGACCATACAGTGTCTGATTTGCCATTGGATGACAAACGACACAGAAATGACAATTACAGAATAAAAATAAACTTCATTGACTCGATTTCATGGCAATGGCTTTACGCCGCGAACCTTCTGGTTACTCTTCAACTGATCCTGTCTGGCAAAGACGCCTCTTTAAGCTCCAATCTTTATCCATGGCTATCTGTAGAAACGATTATCGTTGTTGGTTGGCTTTTAAAAAGCAATCGGTCCCCTGATTCAGCGTTGTTTATGCCTCTTGAACAACAAGCGAGATTTATGTTGACAGAGGTGGATCTCTCGTTTGCGATCAACACTATGATGCCTGGCTCAGAACCTAATCAAGCACAGGCCCAGCCCTCAGAATCATCCATCCAACAAGCCCCACAAATCACAACCTACCCTATAGGCTATTTCACCAGTCTACTGTATTCTGACTTTGATGACGGTAACGAAGCCCCTCAACAACACTCACATACTTTGGGTTTAAATTGTTTCGTCCATCCCTGTAATGATGTTTGTCAATTCCGAAAATCTTCAGATTCATCCGATAGCGGAGCGCTGGAATGTCGAGAAAGTTCGGCAGACCACACAGGCGCAACACTCGAACAAAGCTCAACCCCCCATCAAACTAATACACAATTTGATAGCTTCGACTCTACAGACGGAGTCGCCTTAGACGGGGTCGCCTTAGACGGGGTCGCCTTAGACGGGATCGCCCTGAACTCAAAGGTTACTCTTCTGGCCGATACAACTAATCCCCCGCAGCAAACAATCTGCAGAGAGTTATTAGTCGGAAAGGATGGCCAACTGCAGCAATGCGGGAAGGTCGCCAAGAATGAAAGAGCACTTTCATCTCACAAAAGCAGTTACCATACCGGGCAAAAAACCTGTGAGCTAACCGTGGCCGGGGAGAACGGACAACGGCGGCCATGCAAGATGACCTGCCAGAATGCTCAAGCCCTCTACGCTCACAAAAAAATCGTCCACAGCGGGCAAAAAACCTGTGACTTTACTGTGGTCAGGGAGGATGGCCGAAAGCGGGTATGTGCCATGGTTTGCAAGAATGCTCAATCTCTTTGGAATCACAAAAGCAAAAACCACGGCGGGGAACAAACCTGTAGAGCGACCCTGGTCACAGAGGATGGCCTGCAGCAACCATGCGGGAAGATCTACAAGAATTTTCAGGCTCTGTTTTATCACAGAAGAAAAGAGCACACCGGGATACAAACCTGTAACACAACCGTGGTTGGTGAGGATGGCCAGTCGCGGCCATGCGGTATGACCTGCAAGAATCTCGTAGCCATTGGGATTCACAGGAGCATCTTCCATTCCGGGCAACAAACCTGTGACGAGGCATTAGTCGGGAAGGATGGCCAGCAGAGGCCATGCGGGACGGTCTGTAAGAATGCTTCAATCCTCTCGGTTCACAAAAGCAAAGTTCACAGCGGGCAAAAAACCTGTGATGTGGCAGTGGTCGAGAAAGATGGTCAGCAGCGACCATGTGGGAGGGTTTGTAAGAGTGCCCATGCCCTGTGGGATCACAAAAGCAAAATCCACAGCGGGCAAAAAACCTGTGACGCAACGGTGGTCGTTGAGGATGGACAGCAACGACCATGCGGAAAGGTTTGCAAGAATGCCAGAACCCTGACGAATCACTATAGAAGAGACCACAGCGGGCCAAAAGCCTGTGAAGTGACAGTGATCGGGGAGGATGGTCAGCAGCGGCCGTGCGGGAAGGTCTGTGAAAATCTCCAAGCCCTGTCGAATCACAAAAGAATTCATCGAAAACGCAAGCCTTTTGATGTGAATTTAGACAATGACCTTAATCCTTGAATGGACAACTTCCTTTTCATGAGAAAGTTACAAAAACACACTTATTTTCTTGATCTATCCTTCCTCTCTGTGTAACAGGAGGCAAGGACAGAATTATTAAATACTCACTCTTTGTAGCACTGATGTTGCTGTCGTTGTCTGTCATCTGCCAGGCCAATCCATTGACGAGACGATTTATTGTCGAGCTTGAACACAATACAGATTCTCCAAACCAGAACTTTTCTGTAAAGCCTGACGGGCATATTTTGTCAGACAACCTGCCAGACATTGCCGGAAAAAACGACTATGCAGAGACCGTTCTGTCATCAGATGACAAACGACAAAGACCTGAAGAATACGGGGTAAAACGCTCCTTATTGGATCGATTTCACAGCAATGGCTTTACGCAACAAATCTCCTGGTTGCATACGAACTCATCCCGATCACAAGAAACACCCGTGAAAGCTCCCACCATTGTTCATGGGTACCTGTAGAAGCGGCTATCGCTGTCGATCAGCTTTTAACAAACTATTGGAACTCGTATTCACTGCTGTTTAATCCGATTGAACCAAGAGAGGCGAGTGAAAACCACACGTTTGCAATCACCACTATGATGCATGATTCTATAGATGACCAACAATAAGGCCAGTCATCAGAATCATCCGGCCAGCAAGCCCCACAAGTAACTAACCATTGTGCAGGCTCTTTCAATCATTTCCTTTATTCTGACTCTGGTGAAGGGAACCAAAGCCCTCAACAACACTCACATACCCTGGGTTTGAATTGTTTCGTCCATCCCTGCAACGGCCTTTGTCAATTTCTACAACCTCCCGATTCATCCGATAGCAGAGCAATCAAATCAGTAGAAATCTCGAAAGACTGCACAGGAGCCACACCCAAACCGGGATCATGCCCCCATTTAGGCAATAGACGACTGTAGTTGTAACTCTGTAAGTGGGGTCGCCTCAAATCCGATGGCTGCAGGATCAGCCAATACAGCTCCCCCAGCCGGGCTGGCAATCTGCAACGTGATAGTGTTCAGGGAAGATGGCCAGCTAATGCAATGTGGGAAGATCTACAAGAGTAAAAAATCACTGTCCTCTCACAAAAGCAACCACCACACCGGGCAACAAATCTGTGACGTAACCCTGCTTAGAGAGGATGGCCTGTCTCACCAATGCGGGGCGATCCGCAAAAGCGCTAAAGCCATGTCGGATCACAAAAGCAAATACCACAGCGGACAGAGAACCTGTGAAGTAAAAATGGTCGGAGAGGATGGCATTCAGCGACTATGCGGGATGGTTTGCAAGAGTACTCAGAGCCTGTTGGATCACAAAAGAAGAAACCACAGCGGGCAAAAAACCTGTAGCGTGGTCATAAACGGGAAGGATGGCCAACAACGTCCATGCGGGCTGATCTGCAAGAATGCTTCAGTCCTTTGGAATCATAAAAGAAGAAACCACTCCGGGCAACAAACCTGTAGCCTGCTCGTGATCGGGGAAGATGGCCAGCAACAACCCTGTGGAAAGGTCTGCAAAAATGCCATGGAGCTGAGGAATCACAAAAGAACACATCGAAAACGCAAGCCTGTTGATGTGAATTGGGGCAGTGGCCTTAATCCTTGAACAGACACTCGCCTTTCCATGAGCAATATACAAAAACACACTTATTTTCTTGATCTATCCTTCCTCTCTGTACACCAGAAGGCAGAGATAGAATTATTAAACACTCTCTCTTTGCAGCGCTGCTCTTGCTGTCGTTGTCCGTCATTTGCCAGGCCAAGCCATTGGTAAGACGTTTTATTGTCGAGCTTGAACAGAATGCTGATTTTCCCAAACAGCACTTTGCTATAAAACACGACTTGCGTATATTGTCGGGCCCTCCGTCAGGCATTGTCGACGAACACGGCTATGCAGAGCCCGGGTTGCCATCCCATAACAAACGACATAAACCTGACAGTTACGGAGTGAAAACCACCTTCATTGACTCGATTTCGTGGCAATGGCTCTGCACCACTAACCTACTGATTGCTTATGAACTGATCCTGACCAGCAAAGACAGCTCTCTATGGCGAAACGCTTATTCATGGCTGCCATCAGAAGCGGCTATCACTGTCAGTTGGCTCTTAAAAAGCTATTGGAACCCCAATTCAACGCTGTTTAGCCCGATTGAACAAAAAAAGGCGATTCAGGATCATCCGTTTGCGATCACCACTGTGATGGCTGGCTCTGAACATGTCTCACAACAAACCACACCATCAGAATCATCCGGCCAGCCAGTCCGACAGACCATCACCTTCCCTAAAAGCTATTTCACTCAACTTCTTTATTATGATTCTGCCGACGGTAACGAAAACCCTCAACAGCACTCACATACTTTGGGTCTGAATTGTTTCGTCCATCCCTGTATTGACATTTGCCAATTCCGACAATCTTTGGATTCATCCAAAAGTTCAACAGACCACACAGGATCAACACCCGGACAGAGCTCATGCTCTCATTTGGCCAATGCACACTGTTATCGTTGCAACTTTAAAAATGGCGTCGCCTCAGACTCAGAGAATACAGGGGTAGCCCATACAACTGGCAATGCCGGGCAATTAATCTGCAACATGATAGTGTTCGGGAAGAATGAGCAACAGTCGTCATGCGGGAAGGTCTGCAAGAATGCTCGCGCCCTGGCGGTCCACAAAAGATCACTCCACTGCGGGCAACAAACCTGTAACCTGCCCCTGGTCGGGAAGGATGGCCAACTGCAGCTATGTGGAAAGGTTTACAAGGGTAAATACGCCTTGTCGGATCACAAAAGAAAAGCTCACACCGGGCAACGAACCTGTAACCTTACCGTGATCGGGGAGGATGGCCAGCGGCGGCCATGCGGAGTGCTCAGCAAGAATCTACAGGCCCTGATGTCACACAAAAGAAGATACCACTGCGGACAAAAAACCTGTGACGAGATTGTGACCGGGAAGGATGACCGGCAACGGCCATGCGAAAAGGTCTTCAAAAATGCTTTAGACTTGTTTAATCACAAAAACAGGGACCACGCCGGACAAGAAACCTGTAACGAGATCATGATCAGGAAAGATGGCCAGCAAGAGCCATGCGGGAAGCTCTTCAGGAGCGCTAAAGCTCTGTCATCCCACAAAAGAACCCATACCGGGCAAAAAACCTGCGAGATGACCGTAGCCGGGAAAGATGGTCAGCGATGGCAATGCGGAAAGGTCTGCAAGAATAAAAAAGTACTTTCAACTCACAAAAGCCAATACCATACCGGACAAAAAACCTGTGTCGTAACAGTAGTCAGGGAGGATGGCGAAAAGCAGCCATGCGGAACAGTCTGCGAGAATGCTTATGCCCTGATGAATCACAAAAAAATACTCCACTGCGAACAACAAACCTGCAACCAGACCGTGGCCGGAAAAAATGGCCAGCTGCGGCCATGCGGGAAAGTCCGCAAAAATGCCAAGGCCCTGTTGTATCACAAAAGAGTAGCTCACAGCGGGCAACAAATCTGTGACCTAACCTGGCTTGGGAAGGGCAACCAGCGAGAGCTATGTGGGAAGGTCTTCAAGAATTTACAATCACTGTCGTCTCACAAAAGCAGCGCCCACAGCGGTCAAAAAACCTGTGCCGTAAAAGTGCTCACAGAGGATGGCATTGAGCAACTATGCGGTTCGGTCTGCAGAAGTGCTCAAGCCCTTCTGGATCACAAAAGCAGAGTCCACAGCGGACAACAAACCTGTGACAGTATCGTGGTGGGAGAAGATGGCCAGCAGCAGGCATGCGGCAAGGTCTTCGGTAATAGTAACTCTCTGTCATCTCACAAAACCAGATACCACAGCGGGCAAAAAACCTGTAGCCTGGCCATTGCCGGGAATAATGGCCAGCAACGGCCATGCGGAATGGTCTGCAAAAATACTCAGGCCCTGTCGGACCATAAAAGAAGAGACCACACCGAGCAAAAAACCTGTAACCTGTCCGTGATCGGAGAAAATGGCCAACAGCGACTTTGTGGGAAGGTCTGCACAAGTGCCTCAGAGCTGTCGAGTCACAAAAGAATACATCGGAAACGCAAGCCTGTTGATCTGAATTGAGGCAATGACGGGAGTGAAGCCGGGAACGACGGAAGTGTTCCCGATGCTCCCAGTAACGTGATTGTTGCCTCAAGACTCGTGCTGACTGTCCTGTGAGGTTTGTGCTACGCGAGCTTATTGAAGATCTGGATTAGCATGTCTTCAATCTTGTCAAAACGACGGTCATGATCCTCTAAATAGTTTTCAATCTTGTCAAAACGCTGGTCAACCTTCTTAAAACGTTGATTAACCTCCTTAAAACGTTGGTCAATCTTGTCAAATTTCCGATCATGTATTTTCAGGTGAATCTCTAATTGCTGATATGACCGAAGCATAAACGATAAGCTATCGCTTAAGCTTGCGGTCACTTTCTCCCATTTGTCTTGTTGTTCTTCCAGTACCGTGACTCTTGACTCAAGGCCCATACTGCCAGTCCCATGTGGTTTTTTGTTTGAAAATTGAGAATAGCAGAAACTCCCCCTTCCTCGAGGAAGATACAAAAACACACTTATTTTCTTGATCTATCCTTCCTCTCTGTAGACCAGAAGGCAGAGATAGAATTATTAAACACTCTCTCTTTGCAACACTGCTGTTGCTGTCGTTGTCGGTCATTTGCCAGGCCAAGCCATTGGTAAGACGTTTTATTGTCGAGCTTGAACAGAATGCTGATTTTCCTGAACAGCACTTTTCGATAAAAAACGAATTGCATATATTGCCAGGCCCCCTGTCAGACATTGCCGACAAAAACGGTAGTATTGAACCCAGTTTGTCATCAGATAAAAAACGACAGAAAACTTGCAGTTACGGGCTGAAAACGCCCCTTATTGAATCGATTTCATGGCAATGGCTTTATGCCGCAAATCTGCTGGTTGTTTTTGAACTTATCCTGACCACCAAAGACGCCCCGACGGGGTTCAACCTTTATTCATCATTACCCCTGGAAGCGGTCGTAGCTGTCGGATGGCTTTTAAACAACTATCGGAACCCTGTGTCATCCTTATTCAATCCTTATGAACAACAGGAGGCGAGTATAAATGACCCGCTTTCGATCATCACTATGACGCCTGGTTCTGAACGCAACCCATCACAATATCAGACATCACAATATCAACCTTCACAAGCATCTGGCCAACAGGCTCCGAGAACCACCCCCTATCCCGAAGGGTCTTTTACCAGCCCCTGGCATTCTGGCTTCGGTGACGATAACGAGGACCCTCAATCACATCGACATACTTTGGGTTTAAATTGTTTCGTCTATCCCTGTAACGGTGTTTGTCGATTCCGACCATCATTCGATAATGCACATTCATTGAGTGCAGTGGCCGCCTGTACTGTAAAAACCCGACCACTGACGATGTTTTGGCATTTACCCGTCACCACCGATGATTTGCTCATAATCAATGGGTTACTCAATCTGGGTAGTCATGGTCTTGCCGAAAAAAACCCGTTTTCCATTTCGCTAATCCATTGCACTCCCCCGGCAGAAACTTTGGAAGCACAACAAACAACAGCATCAACCCAATGGAATCAAAACCTGATTCATCCTTCCCGGACAGCCCAGGCAGCAGCTGATAAGATTATATTCACGACATCAGACAATAAAGACTCTCAGACGGACGACATTGAATCGGCAGAGACTTCATCTTCGGGTTGTCTCCCTTACACAGGCGCTAACCATTGCCAACAAGGCCTTTTGGATCAAAAAAAAAGAGACCACTCCGGGCAACATATCTGTGTCGACAAACTGCTTGGGGAAGATGGTCAGCAACGACTATGTGGAAGAGTCTGCAGCAGTATCAAAGCCCTGTCAGATCACAAAAGAAGACACCACTCGGGGCCTCGAACCTGTTGCGAGACGGTGCTCGGCGAGGATGGCCAACCGCAACTCTGTGGAAAAGTCTGTAAAAGCATCAAAAACCTGTCAGATCACAAAAGAAGACATCACACCGGACAACAAACCTGTGCCCAGACAGTGCTCGGGAAGGATGGCCAACCGCAACTCTGTGGAAAGGTCTGCAACAATATTAAAGCCCTCTCAGATCACAAAAGAAGACACCACTCCGGGCAAAAAATCTGTGGCGAGACAGTGCTCGGGGAGGATGGCCAACCTTGTCAATGCGGAAAGGTCTGCAAAAGTAGTCAAATCCTGGCGGAACACAAAAGAATAAGTCACAGCGGGCAAAAAACCTGTGACGCAACCCTAATCGGGAAAGATGGCCAACTGCAGCCGTGCAGGCGGGTCTTCAAGAATGCTCATGCCCTTTCGGCTCATAGAAGCTTTATCCACAGCGGGCAAAGAACCTGTTCCGTAACCGTGGTCACAAAAAGTGGCCAGAAACGACCATGCCGGATGCTCTGCAAGAATGCTCAGAGCCTGGCGGATCACAAAAGAAGAAACCACACAAGGCAACAAACCTGTGACATGCTCGTGGTCGGGGAAGATGGCATGCAGCAGCCATGCGGGAAGCCCTGCAAGAGTGCCAAAGTCATGTCGGACCACAAAAGAAGAAAACACGGTGGGCAACAAACCTGTAACTTGACCCTGGTTGGGGAGGATGGAATGCAGAGGCCATGCAAGACAATCTGCAAGAATCCCGCTGCTCTGTCGACTCACAAAAGCAGTGTCCACAGCGGACAAAAAACCTGTGACTTGAACATGGTCGGGAAGGATGGTCGACAGCGATTGTGCAGGAAGATCTGCAAGAATGCTCAAGCTCTGCGGGATCACAAAAGAACACATCGAAAACGCAACCCTGTTAATGACAGCCGGGACGATGACTTCAGTCCTTGAACAGAGACCTGCCCTTTCATGAGAAAGACAAAAGAACACGCCTGTTTACTTGATCTATTCTTCCTCTCTGTATACCAGAAGGCAGGCACAGAATTATTAAACACTCAATCTTTGCAGCGCTGCTATTGCTGTTACTGTCATTGTTTGTCATCTGTCAGGCCAGATCGTTGACAAGACATTTTATTATCGAGCTTGAACAGAACACAGATTTTCCAAACCAGAACTTCTCTATAAAGCCTGTCCGGCAAACATCGTCGGGCAACCCGTCAGACATTGCCGACACATACGGCTATGCAGACCCTGTTTTGCCATCAGATGACAAACGACACAGACCTGACAGTTACGGGATGAAAATGCCACTCATTGAGTCGACTTCGTGGCAATGGCTCTACGCCACGAAGTTGCTGGCTGCTTACGAAATGATTCTGACTAGCAAAGACGCTCCTCAGTACTCCACTCCTTATTCATGGCTACCTGCAGGAGCAGTTGTCGCTGCTGCCTGGCTTTTAAAAAGCTATTGGAACTCTGATTCACTGCTGTTTAAGCCAATTAAACAAAAACAGGCGAGTCAAAATCACAGACTTGCGATCATCACTATGATGTCCGGTTCTGAACACAACCCATCACAATATCAGCGCTCACAATCATCCGGCCAACAAACCACAGAAGCCGCCAGCCAGCTCACAGGAGCTTATAATAATCCCCTGCATTCTGACTCTGGCGACGGTAACGAAGACTCTCAACCACATCGACATACTTTGGGGTTAAATTGTTTCGTCAATTCCTGTCATGGCACTTGTCGACTCCGACACTCATCCGATAGCAGAGAGTCCGCTGAATGGCCGCCAAAGCCGGAAGAAAGCCTACCTATAGACGAGGTAGCTTATATAAATGACTTTGCCGGGTCATTCAGAAATGATTTGACATACCCGGGGAGCATGCCCTGGAACACCAGTGATTTTGGCGACATTAATGCACTGTTCGACCCACAATATCTTCTCGAAGAAGAAGGGATTTTCGTTAAACTTAATCATTCAGAAGCACAACCAACAACCATTGAATCATACCCACTTGATCTGAACCAACATACTCTTTGCGAGACTCCTTTTATCGAGACAGCCACAGCACAAGTCACAACCAACAGCGAGCAAAAAGTCTGTGAAACAATAGTAATCAGAGAAGATGGTCAGCCGCAGCCCTGCGGGGCAGTCTGCAAGAATAGTTATGTCCTGTCGAACCACCGTAGAAGAATCCACAGCGGTCAAAAAGTCTGTCAAGTCACTGTGATCGGCGAAGATGGTCAGCAACAGCCATGCGGGACAGTCTGCAAGAATGCCCAAGCCCTGACGGACCACAAAAGAAAAAGTCACACCGGGCAACAAAGCTGCCAGATAACTGTGGTCGGGGAAAATGGTCGGCAACAGCCATGCGGGAAGGTCTGCAGCAGCACCAGAGCGCTATCGGATCACAAAAGAAATGCCCACACCGAAAAAAAAACCTGCGACCAGCCAGTCTATATGGAGGATGGTCAGCCTCAGCTATGCGGAAAGGTCTGCAAGAGTGCCGTTATGCTGTCGGACCACAAAAGAAGAAAGCACACTGGGCAACAAACCTGTACCTTGACCGTAGTCGGAGAAGATGGTCAACAGCGGCCGTGCGGGAGGATCTTCAAGAATCTTGCGGTTCTGAGCAATCACAAAAGGGGCCTCCACTCCGGTCCAAAAACCTGTGAAGAGACCATTATCGGAGAGGATGGTCAGTCGCAGCCTTGCGGGAAAGGCTGCAAGAATCTTCAAGCCCTGACATCTCACAGAAGCAGATACCACAGCGGCCAACAAACCTGTACCGCAACTCTGGTCAGCGAAGATAATCAACTGCGACCATGCGGATTGGTCTTTAGCAGTGTCAGAACCTTGTCGGACCACAAAAAAAAAGTTCACAGCGGGCAAAAAACCTGTAGCCTGACCCTGGTCGGGGAGGATGGTATGCTGCGGTCGTGCGGAACA
The DNA here is from genome assembly GCF_049275935.1 of Endozoicomonas sp. ALC020. NCBI lineage: Bacteria > Pseudomonadati > Pseudomonadota > Gammaproteobacteria > Oceanospirillales > Endozoicomonadaceae > Endozoicomonas > Endozoicomonas sp. ALC020. Next base: position 3,481,292 of record NZ_CP184830.1, on the reverse strand, counting down.
GTCTACAATAGCTATCAAGCCCTGTCATATCACAAAAGCAGTTACCACAATGGGCAACACACCTGTAGTGTGATCGCGTTCGATGGAGATGATCAGCTGCGGCAATGCGGTAAGACCTTCAATAGTTCTCGAAATCTGGCGCAACACAGAAGAAAAGTCCACAGCGAACAAAAAACCTGTGGCATGGCCATAATCAGAGACAATGGCCTGCACCGGACATGCGGCAAGACCTTCAATAATGCTCAAGCCCTGACGAATCACAAAAGAAAAATCCACAGCGGACAAAAAACCTGTCGCGTGACCGTAATCGGAGAAGATGGCCAGCAACGACCATGCGGGAAAACCTGCAGGAGTGTCCAAGACCTTTCGGATCACAGAAGAAGAGACCACACAGGGCAAAAAACCTGTGACCTGACCGTTGTCGGGGAAGATGGTCGGCAATGGCGATGCGGAAAGGTCTGCAAGAATGCGGTAGCCCTGATCGGTCACAGAAGAATAAACCACAGCGGAAAACAAACCTGTAACCTAACTGTTATCGGGGTGGATGGTCAGCAGCGGCGATGCGGGACAACCTGCAACAATGCTGCAATTCTTTCCTATCACAAAAGCAATCTCCACAGCGGGCCAAAAACCTGTGACGTAACCGTGATCAGGGAAGATGGTCAGCAGCGACAATGCGGAAAAATCTTCAAGAATGCCAGAGTCCTTTACAATCACAGAAGAACACATCGAAAACGCAAGGCCGTCGATGTTGAACCAGACGATGGTATCACTCCTTGAACGGACAACCGCCCTTCAATGAGCAAAACATAAAAACACACTTATTTTCTTGATCTATCCTTCCTCTCTTTAAACCAAAAGGCAGAGATAGAATTATTAAACATTCTCTCTTGGCAACACTGCTGTTGCTGTCGTTGTCTGTCATTTCCCAGGCCAAAACGTTGACAAGACACCTTATTGTCGAGCTTGAACAAAATGCAGATTTTCCAAACCTGAACTTTTCTATAAGCCCAGACTGGCCTGCATCGTCGAGCAAACCATCAGACATTGCCGACACAAACAGCTACCCTGAACACGATTTGCCATTGGATGACAAACGACATAGACCAGACAGTTACGAGGTAAAAACGACCCTCATTGAGTCAATTTCGTGGCAATGGCTTTATACGACAAATCTACTGGTTACTCACGAAGTGATCCTCACCACCAGAGACATACAACAAAGTTCAAGCCATTATTCATGGCTGCCATTTGAAGTGGTTATCGCTGTTGGTTGGCTTTTAAAAAACTATTGGAATCCGGATTCACTGCTGTTCAACCCGACAGAACAACAAGATGTGAGTCAAAATCATCCCTTTGCGATCACCACCATGATGACTGCCTCTGAACATAACCCACCACAATATCAGCCAACAGAATCACCCGTCCGGCAAGCTCCAGGAGCCAACAGCCAACTTTCAGGCTCTTTCATCAACCCCGTGCATTCTGACTCTGGAGACGGTAAAGAAGATCCTCAACCACATCGACATACTTTGGATTTAAATTGTTTCGTCTATCCGTGTCACGGCATTTGTAGATTCCGGTCATCATCCGATAATGCACATTCAATAAGTGCAGAGGCCAACTGTACTGAGTCTGCCCGGAAACTGAATGATGATCTGACAATGCCCGGGCATTCGCCTGTCAAGTCTGACGATTGGGTCATAATTAATTGGCTGATCAATCTGGGTAATCATGGCCTTGTCGAAGCACCCGGTAAGGTTGTATTAACGAGATCAAATCCTGAAACCTCTAAAACGGACGAAGTTAAATGGTCAGGGGCTTCACCTTCGGGCTACCTTCCTTTTGGTGGGGCTTGCCATTATGAAAAAGCCAGCTCGAATCAAGAAAGAGAAGACTGCACCGGGCAAATAACCTGTGACGAGACAGTGATCCTGGAAGATGGCCAGCAACGATTATGTTGGAAGCTCTGCAAGAATGCTCGGACTCTGGCGGATCACAAAAGCAGAAACCATACTGGTCAAAAAACCTGTGACGTGTCTGTGGTCGACAAGGATAACAAGCAGCGGAAATGCGGATTGATCTGCAAGAGTGTTCAAGGCCTCGCATATCACAAAAGGAGAGACCACACCGGACAAAAAACTTGTGATATGACCGTGATCGCGGAGGATGGACAGTTGCGGCCATGCGGGATGGTTTTGAAGAATGCTCCACTTCTGTCAGCTCACAAAAACGGATATCACACGAGACAAAAAGTCTGTGCCGAAACAGTGGTCTCGCAGGATGGCGAGCAGCGGCCATGCGGGAAGCTCTGCAAGAATACTAAAGCCCTGGCGGAACACAAAAGAAGAGAACACAGTGGAAAAAAAACCTGTTATATAACCGTGGTCGGGAAGGATGGTCAACAACGTCAATGCGGGAAAATCTGCAAAAATGCTGCCGCTATGTCGACTCACAAAAGCAGTATCCACAGCGGGCAAAAAACCTGTTACGAGACTCTGATCGGGAAAGGTGGCCAGCAGCGGCAATGTGGGAAAGTCTTTAGTAATGCCGGAGGCCTTTATGAACACAAAAGAGTACATCGAAAACGCAAGCCTGTTAATCTGGACCAGAACGATGATCTCAGCCCTTGAACTGAAATAATACCCGCTCTCAGATGTGGTGATCTATCCTTCCTCTGCGTAAACCAGAAAGCAAGTATTGATTATTAAACATTACCTCTTTGTAGCATTGCTGTTACTGTCATTGTCTGTCATCTGTCATGCAAAAACGTTGACACGACTTTTTATTGTCGAGTTTGAGCAGAATACAGACTTTCCAAACCAGAACTTTTTTGTAAAACCTGACCAGCTTACATTGTCGGGAAACCCATCAGACATTGCCGACAAAAACGGCTATGCGAAACCTCATTTCCCATCGGATAAAAAACGACACAGACCTTTCAGTTACGGGTTTAAAACATCCCTCATTGGGTCGATTTCGTGGCAATGGCTTTACGCCAAAAATCTGCTGGTTGCTTTCGAACTGATTCTGACTACCAGAGAGCCCCCTCTATCCTGTTTATGGGTACCTGTAGAAGCTGTTATCGCTGCCGGTTGGCTTTTAAAAAGCTATTGGAACCCCGAATCACCCATGTTTGAGCCGATTGAACGACAAGAGACGAGTCAAAGTGACCCGTTTATGATCACCACTATGATGCCTGGCCCTGGACAACATACAACACACTATCAGTCATCAGAATTATCTGGCCAGCAGGCAGCAAATGCTATCACCCAACGAACAGGCTCTTTCACCAGCCCGCTGCATTCTGGCTCTGCTGACGGTAACGAAGACCCTAAGCCAAACCGACATACTTTGGGTTTAAATTGTTTCGTCTATCCCTGTCATGGCATTTGTCGACTCCGACCATCGTCTGAAAATGCCTATCCACCGAGTGCAGAGGCCAGTTATACTGATCCTGCCCAGCCACTCAATCATTATGTGTCAATGCATGGGCATTTAATCGAAGACAGTGACGATTTGGTCATAATCAATGGGTTACTCAATCTGGGTAGTCATAGCCTTGTGGAAAAAACCGGGATTGCCTCTGCCCTTTCCCACTTCACAGCATCAAACCATAACACCTTTCAAACGGGCACAACTGAATGGACAGGGGCTTCACCTTCGGGCTGCCTTCCTTTCGGGGGGGCGACCCATTACCGACAAGTCAGGTCGACTAAGGAAAAAAGAAACCATACCGTGAAACGAACCTGTCTCGTGAGAGTACTCGGGGTGGATGGTCAGCAACGGCCATGCGGGATGGTCTGCAAAAATTCTCAGGCTCTGGCGAGTCACAAAAGAAGAAACCACACTGGAGAACAAATCTGTGATTTGATCGTGGACGGGAAGGATGGCCAGTCACTGCCATGCGGGACTGTCTGCAAGAATGCTCAAACTCTGTTGGGTCACAAAAGGAGAAACCACACCGGGCAACAAATCTGTGACGTAATCGAGATCGGAGAAGGTGGTCTCAAGCGGCCATGCGGGACACCCTGCAAGAGTACCAAAGCACTGTCGGATCACAAAAAAAGAGACCACACCGGGCAACAAACCTGTGTCGTGACCGTGGTCGGGAAGGATGGTCGTCAGCGGCCATGCGGAAAGATCTGCAAAAATGCTCAATCTTTATGCACCCACAAAAGTCAATACCACAGCGGGCAGCAGATCTGTGACTTCATCCTGATCGGGGAAGATGGCCAGCAACGACTATGCGGGAAGGTCTGCAGGCACTCTCGAAACCTGACTGACCATAAAAAAAGGAACCACAGTCGGCAACAAACCTGTGAATTTAAAGTGCTTGGAAAAGATCGCCAGCTGCGGCCATGCGGGGTAATCTGCAAGAACGCTGCAGTTCTCTCGACTCATAAAAGCAGTATTCACAGCGGGCAAAGAATCTGTGGCCTGACCGTGTTCGGGGAGGATGGTCAGGAGCGGCTATGCGGGACAACCTGCAGGAATTCTGCGTCTCTCTGGAATCACAAAAGCACTATCCACGGCGGACAAAAAATCTGTAACCTGACCATGGTCGGAGAGGATGGTCAGCAGCGTCGATGCGGGAGAACCTACAAGAATGCCGGCGCTCTTTCGAGTCACAAAAGCATTGCCCACAGTGGGAAAAAAACCTGTAGCATGACCGTGGTCGGGCATGATGGTCATCAGCAACAATGCGCAAAAATCTTCAAAAATGCTAAAGCCCTGTCTAAGCACAAAAGATTGCATCGAAAACACAAGCCTCTTGAAGCCGACCAGGATTAACAGAAGCTCTTTGATAGAAAGGCACACTTATTTTCTTGATCTATCCTTCCTCACTGTATATCAGAATCCAAGGATAGAATTATTAAACACTTATTCTTTGCAACAACGCTGTTGATGCTTTCGTTTTCTGTCTTCTGTCAGACTGAACCGTTGAAAAGTGGATTTATTGTCGAGCTTGAACAGAATGAAAGTTTTCCAAAAAAGCGCTTTTCTATAATTCAGTCGATCTCGTGGCAGTGGATTTACACCACTAATCTGATGACTGCGTACGAACTGATCCTCACCACCAAAGAAGTGTCTCCAGACAGCAGCCCTCATTCATGGCCACCTGTCGAAGTGGTTTTCACTGTCGGTTGGCTTCTAAAAAGCTATTGGAAACCAGTCTCAGCGTTGTTTAACCCAATTGAACTACAAGCGCCATCTATCTTGCCACAGGAGGATCAGCCGTTTGCGATTATCATTACCCTGTTTGGCTCTGGACATGACCAACAACAGGTCCAGCCTTCAGAATCATCCGTTCAGCAAGCCCCAAAAGCTACCATCCAGAATACAGGCTATTTCACTCATCGCCCCTACTCTGACTCTGACGACGGTGACGGAAACCCACCACAGTATTCACACACTATGGGTTTAAATTGTTTCGTCCATCCCTGTCACGGTGTTTGTCGATTCCAACCATCATCCGAAAGCAGAGAAGCTGCTGAATGGCTGCTGAATTTAAAAGAAAGTTCGAAAGGCTGCATAAAAATGACATTCGGGCAAAGCCCGCGCCCTCCTTATGGCATTAATGACAAACCGACAAATAACTGTAACCCGAAACAATCAGGGCATGCAGAAGCAGCACATGCGGACCCTGCCGACTCAGTCAATCATGATGTGCCAATGCACAGGCATTTACCTCTCACAGCTGAAGATTGGGTGATAGTCAATGGATTACTCAATCTTGGTTGTCACAGTTTTCGCGTAAAAACAGGAATTTCCTTTATGCGTGACCATTTCAACCCCCCAATGGAGACTTCAGAAACACAACAAACAACAGAGGGATCAACCCATTTCAGTCATAAGCCACTTCATTTTTCCCAGAAAGACACAGTGCAAGCCAAAAACAACATAAGGCAAAAAATCTGTAAAGCAACGGTGGTCGGGAAGAATGGCCAGCAGCGATTGTGCGGAAAGGTCTGCTGGAGTGCCGCAGCTTTATCGGTTCACAAAAGCAGTTACCACAGTGGGGTAAAAATCTGCCTTAAGACCGTGATCGGAGAGGATGGTCAGCTACGACAATGCGGCAAGGTCTGCAAGCATAATAATGCCTTGTCAGATCACAGGAGAAGAGACCACACCGGTCAAAAAACCTGTGAAGTCACCGTGATTGGGGAAGATGGCCAGCAGCAGCCATGTGGAAAAGTCTGCAAAAATGCTCAAGCCCTGACGGATCACAAAAGCGGATACCACTCCGGACAAAGAACCTGCAACGCTACCATGGTTGGGGAGGATGGCCAGCCTAAGCTATGCGGGAAGATCCTCAAGAATACTATTGCCCTGATGCATCATAAAGAACACTTTCACAGCAGAAAAAAAACCTGTGACGTAACCGTGATCGGTGAGGATGGCCTGCTTCGGCCATGCGGAATGGTCCTCACTAATGCTCGATACCTGAAGAATCACAAAAAAAGGGTCCACACCGGACGACAAACCTGCGACGAACCCTTGATCGGAGAGGATGGTCAGCAGCGACCATGCGGAAAAGCCTGCAAGAATGTTGAAGCCTTGCGACTGCACAAAAGAAAACATCGAAAACGCAAGCCTGTTGATACGAATCTGGATTAACAAGAGCTCTTTAGCAGAAAAACAAACTTATTTTCTTGATCTATCCTTCCTCTTTGTAAACCAGAATCCAAGGATAGAATTATTAAATACTCACTCTTCTCGACACCGTTGTTTCTACTATCTATTTCCGTCGCCTGTCAGGCCGAGCCGTTGACAAGCCGTTTTATTGTCGAGTTTGAACAGAATGGAGGTTTTCCAGACCAGAGCTTTTCTATAACGCCTTACACCCCTTCAGATATTCCTGACACAAACAGCTACACAGGATCAGCTTCGCTGCCTGATGGAAAACGACACAGATCAGGCTTTTACGGGGTAAAGCCAAACCCCATTGAGTCTATTTCGTGGCAATGGGTTTACACCACTAACCTGCTGATTGCTTACGAATTGATCCTCACCACTAGAGGCACTCCTCTGAGAGCTAACCCCTATTCATGGCTACCTGTAGAAGCCGCTTTCGCTGTCGGTTTGCTTTTAAAAAACTACTGGAACCCCAACTCACCGTTATTTAACCCGATTGAGCAACAGACGGCATCTATGTTGAGACAGTGGGATCAGCCGTTTGCGAGTATGATTACAATGTTTGGCTCTGGACATAACCAACAACAAGGCCAGCCTTTAGAATCATCCAGCCAGCAAGCCTCACAGGCCGCCACTCAGCCTGAGCGCTATTTCATTAATCACCTGTATTCTGACTCTGGCGAAGGTAAAAGAAACCCTCAGCAAGACTCTCACACTTTAGGTCTGAATTGCTTCGTAAATTCCTGTCGTGGCATTTGTCAATTCCGACCATCAGCGAGCAGCAGAAGGCCTGCTGAATCACCACTGAATGTCGAAAAAAGCTCAACAGGTCCTACAGGAGCAATACCCGGACAAAGCTCATGTCCTCCTTTGATAATTAAACACGGTCTCAGTTGCACAGGCTACTATGATTCTGTAAACACTACAGACTCACAAAAAAAACCGCCTGTAAAAGTATTCAATGATCGCTTTTCCTTTCAATTCCAATGCACTCCTGGTGAAACCTTTCTGCCTCAGACGCATCAAGCTCAGCCCCATGACGTTAATGACAACCTGACAAACAGCTGCAACCATACCCTCTCGATGAATGCAGGGAAAGCACAGTCTAACTCTGGCCAGCCACTCCATGATAATGCGCCAAGGCATAAGTATTTGTCTGTCACTGATGATGATTTGGTTATAGTCAATGGTTTACTCAATCTGCGTGATCATAGTCTTCTCAAAAAAATCAGGAATTCCTATGTCCGCAAACCTTTCAGACTTCCAGCGGGGGCGTCAAAAACACAACAAATAACAGGATCACCCCAATTGGGTCATAACCCACTTCATCTTTCCCGGACAGGCAGAGAACAAGCCACAAACCTCAGCGGGCAGAAAATTTGTAACGCAACAGTGGTCACAAAGAATGGCCTGCAGCAACCATGCTGTAAGGTTTGCATGAATACTACTGCCCTTTCGATTCACAAAAGCAAATACCACACCGGGCAAAAAACCTGTATCGAGACCGTAATCGGAGTGGATGGTCAACTGCAGCCATGCGGAAGAGTCTGCAAGCATGCTAATGCTCTTTCAGATCACAAAAGAAGAGAGCACACTAAGCAAAGAACCTGCGGTGTGGTAGTGGCTGGAGAAGATGGCCAACCGCAGTTATGCGGGAAGGTCTTCAAAAATACTTATGCCCTGACGCATCACAAAAGAACTCTCCACAGCGGGCAAAAGACCTGTCCCGTGCCAGTGACTGGAGAAGATGGCCAGCCGCGACCATGCGGGAAAATCTTCAAGAACGCTGAATCTCTGTCATCTCATAAATGCAAATACCACACCGGGCAAAAGACCTGTGACGTGACTGTGCGCGGGAAGGATAACCAACAGCAGCCGTGCGGATCCGTTTTTAACAGTTTTCAGGCCCTGTTGGATCACAGAAGAAAGAACCACAGTAGCAAAAAAATCTGTGAGGAAACCATAATCGGGAGGGATGGCACGCGACAGAAATGCTGGACGATCTGCCAGAATGCTAAAGCCTTCTCGGATCATAAAAGAAAACATCGAAAACGCAAACCTGTTGATGCGGATCAGAATTAATTTTCTATAAAGCGAAACCTGAGCGTATTGTCAGATATCTCCACAGTCATTACCGATACCAAAGACTATTCAGAACCCGATTTGCCATCGGATAAGAAACGACATAGACATCAAAGACATAGGGTAAAAACGATCAACATTAAGTCGATTTCCTGGCAATGGCTTTATGCGACGAATCTGCTGGTTGCTTATGAAGTGATCCTGATCACCAGAACACCCTCTCTGAGTGCAGACACTTATTCACAGATACCTGAAGAAGCAAACTTATCTTCATAACCTATCCTTCCTCTCTGTATAGCAGAGTACAAGGATAGAGTTATTAAACACTCACTTTTTGCAGCATCACTATTGCTGCTCGTTTCATTTCCTGTCGTCTGTCAGGCTGAAGAGTCAACAAGGTGCTTTGTTGTCGAGCTTGGGCAGAATGCAACTTTTCCAAACCGAAGCTTTTCTATAAAGTGTGCAAGACAGGCAGTGTCAGAAAAACCATCAAACGTTGTCGACACAAGCGACAATGCAGGATCAGATTTGCCGCCTAATGGCAAACGACAGAAACCTGGCAATTACGGAGTCAAAACAACTTTTCCTGAATCGATCTCGTGGCAATGGCTCCACACTGCCAAGCTGCTTGTTGCCTACGAACTGATCTTCACCACCAAGGGTCCCGCCCTCGGTGCCATGACTTCTTCATGGCTGCTCATAGAAGTGGTTGTTGCTGTTGCCTGGCTTCTAAAAAACTATTGGCGCCTCGATTCATCGATGTTTAACCTCATTGAACAACAGGCGAGTCAGAGACATTCGTGCGCCGCCATCACTGTGGTGTTTGGCTCTGGAGATGACCAACAACAATACCAGCCATCAGAATCTTCCTGCCAGAAAGCTCAAAAGACAACTACCCACTATAGAGGCTCTTCCGCTGCTGGCCACCTGAACAATGATAATGAAGACGGTGACGAAGGTCTTCAGCCAAACCTGCATACTTTGGGTTTAAATTGTTTCGTCTCTACCTGTCGCGGCATTTGTCGATTCAGATCATCATTCGATAGCAGAGAGTCAAATGAATGGCCGCTCAATTCCATAGAAAGTTGGATAAACCACAGAAGGGCAGCCCCCTTTCTGGGCGCGTGCCATCATTTGGCCAATGGACACTGTTTCAGTTGCTTAGGTCGATTTAATCCTGAAGACACTGAAGATTTTCAACAAAACTCATCTTTCGAAGATTTGAATGGTATCCTTGATACTCAACTCTTATGCAATTTTGGCCAACCGCTTCATTCACTGTCATACCAGCCACAGACTCGTGACATTGATGGCAACCCAATCAACAGCTGCAACTATGCAGATTGGGTCGACTCAGACGGGGTCGCCTCAGACGGGGTCGCCTCAGACGGGGTCGCATGCACAATAAGTTCAGAGGCAGCCGATGCAACTGAACCTGCCAGACAAGCAATCTGTAACCTGACAGTGATCGGAAAAAATGGTCAACAGCTGTCATGCGGGAAGGTTTACCGGAATGCTAAAGCCCTGATTAATCACAAAAAAAATACCCACACCGGGCGAAGAAACTGTTACCTGACGGTGGTTGGGAAGGATGGTCAGCAACAACCATGCGGGAGAGCCTTCAAAAATACTCAATCTCTGTGGTCTCACAAAAGCAGGGTCCACAACAGACAACAAACCTGTAAGGTGACCGTGGTCGGGAAGAATGGCAAGCCGCAACCGTGCGGAAAGGTCTGCAGTAATAATCGTGCCCTCAGGGATCACAAAAGAACTGCTCACACCGGTCAACAAACCTGTAACCTGGATGTCATCGGAAAGAATGGCCAGCGGCAGACATGTGGAAAAGTCTGCAAGAATGCTCAAGCCCTGGCGGTTCATAAAAGCTGCTACCACAGCGGGCAAAAAACCTGTCACCTGCTTGTAATCGGGAAGGATGGTCTGCAACGTCCATGTGGAAGTATCTGCAAGAATGCCAAAGCCCTGCAGATTCACAAATGCAAGTATCACACCGGGCAAAAAACCTGTAACTTGATCATAGTCGGGGAGAATGACCAACAGCGGTCATGTGGAACCATCTGCAAGGATTCTCAAGCCCTGTTTCATCACAAGAAAAGACATCACACAGGGCAACAAACCTGTCAAAAGACTGTGTTCGGGGAAGATGGCCAGCCGCAGCAATGTGGGAAAATCTGCAAGAATGCTCTGGCTCTGCTTAATCACAAAAACAAAGTCCACAGCGGGCAAAAAACCTGTAACGAAACAGTGTTTACGGAGAATGGTCAGCAGCAGCCATGCGGAGTGGTCTGCCCCAATACCAGAGCCATAGAGAATCACAAAAGGCAATACCACAGCATACAAAAAACCTGTAGCGAAACCTTGGTCGGGGAGGATGGTCAGCCGCGACCATGCGGAAAGATCTGCATGAATGACGTGGCCCTGACGAATCACAAAAGAAGAAAGCACACCGGGCAACAAACCTGTGACGTGACCGTTCCCGGACAGAATGGTCGGCTGCGGCCATGCGGGGCAATCTTCAAAAATGCCGGATCTCTGGCGTCTCACAAAAACAGCGTCCACTCCGCTCAAAAGACCTGTCGCTTGACATTGGTCACAGAGAATGGCCAGCCGCAGTCCTGCGGGAAGGTCTGCAAGACTGCTAAAGCCGTGTCGGTTCATAAAAGAACACACAGAAAACGCAAACCAACTGAAGGAGTACAAGACGATGCCCCGGCCCTCAAAAGGTAAAGATAACAATCTGAGATCAGCACTTTTATTCAGTTTTGCCATTAAACCGTTGGTTTATTGCAGAAGATCTGCGATTGAAAAACATGCTTATTTCATGATCTATCCTTTCCCATCTGTAACCCGCAAAGCAAGGATAGAATTATTAAACATTCACCCTTTGCAGCACCGCTGTTCTTACTATTGTTGTTTTCTGTCGTCTGTAAAGCCGAACCTTTGAAAGGACGTTTTATTGTCGCGCTTGAGGAGAATACAGGTTCTCAAAATCAGATCTTTTCTGTAAAGCCTGACCAGCTCAGGTTACCGGGCCCGTCAGAGTTGATTTCGTGGCCAGGGCTTTATGCCACGAACCTTCTGATTGCTTATGAACTGATCCTGACCACCAGGGCCACCACTGCGGGTGAAACCCCTTATTCATCGCTACCTGCCGAAGGAGCTATCGCTGTCGGTTGGCATTTAAAAAACTATTGGAACCCGGACTCATGGCTGTTTAACCCGATTAAGCAACAAGAGATAAATCAGGATTACCCGTTTGTCATCACCACTATGATGCACGGCTCGGGACATGACCAGCAACAACGTCAGCCAACAGAATCATCCCGCCATCAAGCCCCAAAAGCCACCAACCGTCCTTCAGGCTATGTCACCAGACTACAGGATTCTGAATCTGGCGACGGTAACGGAGACCCAGAACAACACTCACATACTTTGGGCTTAAATTGTTTCGTCTATCCCTGTCATGGCGCCTGTAGATTACGATCATCATCCGATTCATCCGATAGCAAAACGTCGGATCGTGAGGCAGTCCACACGAGAGAAATGGCCGAACAAAGCTCATGCCCCCATTTGGTCAATAGACACTGCTATCGTTGCCGGTTAGTGATCGGGGCCCCTTCAGAGTCAGTGGGTGCTGGTACAGCCAATAAAACTCAGCTCAACGTGACAAACTGTAACGTTATAGAGATCGATGAAAATGGCCAGCTGCGCCAGTGTGGGAAGCTCTACAAGGATGTCCGAACACTGTCGACTCACAGAAGAAGATACCACACCGGACAACAGGCCTGTGAAACGACTGTGGTCGGGCAGAATGGCCAGCCGCAGCCATGCGGGGCAGTCTGCAAGAATGCTGGAGCCCTGATGGTTCACAAAAGCAGCGTCCACACTGGACAACAAACCTGTTACTTAACATTGGTCGGGGAGGATGGCAAGCTGCGCCAATGCGGAAAGCTCTGCAAGAATAGCGGAGCCCTGTCGACTCACAAAAGAAGACATCATAGCGGGCAACAAACCTGCGACATAACATTGGTTGGAGAGGATGGCCAGCAGCTCCCATGCGGAGTGGTCTGCCGCAATGCTCACATCCTGACGTTTCACAAAAGAAGATACCACTCCGGACAAAAAGTCTGCGATGTAAGAGTGGTCACAGGGGATGGCCAACAGCGGTCATGTGGGACGGTCTGCAAGAGTGCTCATGACCTCTCGATGCACAAAAGATGTACTCACACCGGTCAACAAGTCTGCGATGCAACTGTGGTCACAGAGGATGGCCAGCAGCAGCCATGCGAAAAGGTCTGCAAGAATGCTAAAACCTTGTCAGAGCACAAAAGCAATTACCACACCGGGCAGAAAACCTGTGACGTATACATTGAAGGGGAGGATGGCCAGCAGCAGCCATGCGGAAAGGTCTTCAAGAGCGCTCGAGCCCTCTCGTCGCACAAAAGCAGATTCCACACAAGTCAAAAAACGTGTGACGCGACAGTGGTCGGGGAGGGTGGTCAGCAGCAGCCATGCAAGAGGGTCTGCAAGAGCGCTCCAGCCCTGTCGGATCACAAAAGAAGACATCATAGCGGGCAACAAACCTGCGACATAACATTGGTTGGGAAGGATGGCCAGCATCGGACATGCAGGAAGGTCTGCAAGAATGCCAAGGCTATGGATAATCACAAAAGAATACACAGAAAACGCAAACCAGCTGCAGGAGAACAGGACGATGCCCCAGCCCTCAAAAGGTAAAGTGAATAAATAACAATCTGAGATCAGCACTTTTATTCAGTTTTGCCAGTAAATCTCTGGTTTATTGCAGAAGATCTTCAATTGCAAAAAATGCTCATTTCATGATCTATCCTTTCCCATCTGTAACCCGCAAAGCAAGGATAGAATGATTAAATATTCACCCTTTGCAGCACCGCTGTTCTTACTATTGTTGTTTGCTGCAGTGTGTATGGCCGAACCTTTGACAGGACGTTTTATTGTCGCGTTTGAGGAGAATACAGGTTCTCAAAAGCAGATCTTTTCTGTAAAGCCTGACCAGCTGAGGTTACCGGGCCCGTCAGAGTTGATTTCGTGGCCAGGGCTTTATGCCACGAACCTTCTGATTGTTTATGAACTGATCCTGACTGCCGGGGCCACCACTATAATGCACGGCTCGGGACATGAGCAGCAACAACGTCAGCCAACAGAATCATCCCGCCATCAAGTCCCAAAAACCACCACCCGTGCTACAGGCTTCGTCTCCAGTCTCCTGAATTCTGAATCTGCTGACGGTAACGGAGACCCACAACAACACACACATACTTTGGGCTTAAATTGTTTCGTCTATCCCTGTCATGGCGCCTGTAGATTAAGATCAGATAAAACCCGGCCCACCGGGCAAGTAATCTGTAACCTGATAGAAGTCGATGAAGATGGCCAGCTGCGCCAATGTGGGAAGTTCTACAAGAATGCCAAGGCCCTCTGGACTCACAAAAAAAGATACCACACCGAACAACAAAGCTGTGACGCGACTGTGACCGGGCAGAATGAGCAACCGCAGCCTTGCCGGGTGGTCTGCAAGAATGCTGGAGCCCTGGCGTCTCACAAAAGCAGCTTCCACACTGGACAAAAAACCTGTCAATTAACATCGGTCGGCACTGATGGCCAGCAGCTGCCATGCGAGAAAGTCTGCAAGACTGCTAAAGCCCTGACGGATCACAGAATAAGACACCACTCCGGGCAAAAAACCTGTAACCTGACGTTGGTCAGGAAGGATGGTCAGCAGCGGACATGCGGAATGGTCTGCAAGAGTAATAAAGCCTTCTCGGATCACAAAAGAAGATACCACACCGGACAACAAACCTGTGAAGTAACCGTGATTGGGCAGGATGGTCAGCCCCAGCCATGCAGGAAAGTCTGCAAGAATGCTATAGCCCTTTCGACTCACAAGAGAAGATACCACAGCAGGCAAAAAACCTGTGACTCAATGATGTTCCGGGAGGATGGCCAACAGCGGCCATGTGGAACCATCTGCAAAAATGCTCAGGCCCGGGTGCATCGCAGGGGCAGAGACCTCAACGGGCAACAAACCTGTCAAATGACTGTGATCGGGAAGGATGGCCAGCAGCGGACATGCGGAAAGGTCTGCAAAAACGCTCAAACCTTCTCAGAGCACAAAAGCAATTACCATACCGGACAAAAAACCTGTGACCTAACCGTGATTGGGGAGGATGGCCAGCAGCGGCCATGCGGGATAATCTGCAAGAATGCTAAATCCTTGTCGGATCACAAAAGAAGATGCCACACCGGGCAACAAACCTGTGACGCGACCCTGGTCGGTCAGGATGGCCAACCGCGATCGTGCGGAACGGTCTGCCAAAATGCCAGAGCCTTTTCGGATCACAAAAGAAGATACCACACCGAACAACAAAACTGTGACGCCACTGTGATCGGGCAGAATGGCCAGCCACAGCCTTGCGGGGCAGTCTGCAAGAATGCGGTAGCCCTAACAAGCCACAAAAGCAGCTTCCACACTGGACAACGAACCTGTCACTTAACATGGGTCGGGGAGAATGGCCAACAGCGGCCATGCGGATTGGTTTGCATTAATGCCAGAGCCCTGGCTAACCACAAAAGAACGCATCGTAAGCGCAAGTCTGTTTATGTGGATCAGGATGATGATCCTCAGCCCTCGAAAAAGTAAAGCAAGAAAGCAATGATCTCTAACAGAAACTATTTGACAGAAAAACACTCTTATTTTCTTGATCTATCCTTCCTCTCTGTAAACCGGAATGCAAGGATAGAATTATTGAACACTCACTTTTTGCGGCACTGCTGTTGCTGCTAATGTTGTTGTCTTTCACCTGTCAGGCGGAACCGTTGACGAGGCGTTTTATTGTCGAACTTCAACAGGATGCAGGTTTCCGAAACCAGAGCTTTTCAATAAAGACAGACCGGCGTCTATTGTCCGGTAGCCCGTCAGTCATTGTCTACTTAAACGGCGATGCAGGACCAGATTTACCTACCTATTATAAACGACGTAAGCGTGTCAGTTACGAGATAATAACAACCCTCATTGAGTCGATTTACTGGCAGTTACTTTACGCCACGAATCTGCTGGTTGCCTTCGAGCTGATCCTGACCACCAGAGACACCTCTCTCAGCCCCGCTCCTTATTCATGGCTACCGGAAGAAACGGTTGTTGCTGTCGGTTGGATTTTAAAAAGCTATTGGAACCCGGATTCATTGCTGCTTAATCTGATTCGACAACAAGAGATAAGTCAGGATCACCCGTTTGTGATTACCACTATGATGCCTGGCTCTGGAAATAACCAACAACAAGGCCAGCCTTCAGGATCATCGGGTCTGCAGGCCCCCGCAGCAGCCCCCAGCCATCCGATAGGCTATTTCACCAGCCTTCTGTATTCCGACTCTGGCGAAGATAACGAGAACCCTCAACAACAGCAACATACTCTTGGTTTAGATTGTTTCGTCCATCCCTGTTATGGCGTTTGTAAATTTCGATCGCCTGTTGAAGGCTTGACAAACCTTACAAAAGCAACACCCAAACAAAATTCATCTACCTATTTGGCCAATAGACACTACTATCTTTGCATCAGTCATTCTGATCCTGTAAAAGAAACATCGAATGATTCCCCTGACATTCGACTCCAATGTTTTTCTGGCGAACTATCTCAGGCACTTCACATTGATGGCAACCCGGCCAATAGCTGCAACCTTGAAGGAGTCGCCCCGGACTCAACGGGTGCAGGCACGACCGATATAAGGGCTCCAGCCGAGCAAGCAACCTGCAACGCGGTAGTGGTCGCGGAAGATGACCATCTGCGGCAATTCGGGAAAGCCTTTCAAAGTACTCAAGCACTGTCGAATCAGAAAAGAAGAATCCATACAAGGCAAAAAAACTGTGAGGTGACTGCGGTCGGGGAGAGTGGCGAACAACAACCATGCGGGGTGGTTTGCAAAAACGACAAATCTCCGACGTCTCATAAAAGCAAATACCATTGTGGGCCAAAAACCTGTAACGTCGCTGTGGTTGGAAATGATGGTCAGCAGCGGCCATGCGGGAAAGTCTGCAGGAACCCTGTTTTCCTGTCGGATCACAAAGGCAGATGCCACACCGGACGAAAAACCTGTGATGAAATAGAGGTCACGGAAGATGGTCAGCAGCGGCCATGCGGGGCAGTTTGCCAGAATTTTAGAGCCCTTTCGACTCATAAATCCAGATACCACACCGGGGAAAAAACCTGTGGCGCAACAGTGATTGGGAAAGATGGCCGACAACAGCCATGCGGGAGAGTCTGCAAAAATGCTTTAGCCCTTTCGAGTCACAAAATAAGGAATCATAGCGGGCAAAAAACCTGTAACCTAACAGTGGTCGGAGAGAATGGTCAGCAACGGCCATGTGGGAAGATCTGCAATAGTGCTGGAACCCTGTCGGATCACAAAAAAAGAAGCCACAGCCTACAAAGAACCTGTGACGTGAAGATTGTTGGAGAACATGGCCAGCCTCAGCCATGCGGGATGGTCTGCAAGAATTCTTATACCATCTGGGCTCACAAAAACAGAGTCCACGGTGGGAAGCAAACCTGCGACGTGATCATGGCTGAAAAAGACGCCCAGCAGAGGCCATGCGGAAAGGTCTTTAAGAATAATCTGACCCTTTATGATCACAAAAGAAGATATCATCTAAAACGCAAATCTGTCGATGTGGACCAGGATGATGACCTCAGTCCTCCAAATGGTAAAGTGAGTAAGTAACGATCTTTAACAGGACGGTAACCTCAGCCTTCCAGAAGCTAGAATTAATTAGCGATCTTAAAGAGAAGATTTTTGAAAGAAAAACACACTTATTATTTTGATCTATCCTTCTTTTCTGTAAACCAGAATGCAGGGATAGAATTATTAAACACTCAATCTTTGCGGGGCTGCTGTTGCTGCTCTCTGACGTCTGCCAGGCCGAAGCGTTGACATTGGGTTTTATTGTCGAGCTTCAACAGGATACAAGTTTTTCAAACCAGAGCTTTTCGATAACAACACACCGGCGCACATTGCCGGATGATCTGCCAGACATTGCAGATAAAACCAACCATTCAGAAAAGAAACTGCCACCTGAAGTCAAACGACACAAACCTTACAGTTACGGTATTAGAGCAGCAATTATTGAGTCGATATCCTGGCAGTTGCTCTACGCTGCGAACCTGCTGGCTGCCCATGAACTGACCCTGACCACCAAAGGCATGCCTGTGGACGCCACCTCCCATTCATGGCTGCCGGTAGAAGCGGTTGTCGTTGTCGGTTGGCTTTTAAAAAGTTATTGGAACCCCGATTCACCGATGTTTAATCAGATTGAACAACAAGAGATGACATCTATGTTGGCACGGTGGGATCAGCCGATTGTGATCACCACTATGATGCAAGGCTCTGGAAACAACCAACCGCAGGGCCAGCTATCAGAGTCATCTGGCCAACAAGCCTCTCAAGCCACCAGTCAACCTGCAAGCTCTTTTTTCGACCCTCAATATTCTGGCTATGGCAACGGCTCCGGAGACCCTCAACAATACTTACACACTCTGGGTTTAGATTGTTTCGTCCATCCCTGTCATGGCGTTTGCGAATTTCGGCCATTTTATGAAAACGTGAACCCCGTTCAAAGGTCGCTGAATGTTGAAGAAAGTCTGGTAAACCATGCTGGAGCAACACACTGGGAAAACTCATGCCCCCATTTGGCCAATAGTCACTGCTATCGTTGCATCAGACATTCTGATAATGCAAAAGAAACATCGAATGATCCTCCTGACATTCAACTCCAATGGGCTTTTGGCCAACTATTTCAACCAAATGGCATTGATAGCAATTTTGCATATAGCTGTAATCTGATAGTGGTCGGGCGTGGTGGCCAGTCGCGACTTTGCGGAAAAGTCTTCAGAAGTACACAAGCCTTGTTGGGACACGCAGGCAGAGTCCATTCCGGGAAAAAAATCTGTGACTTAACCCTAATCGGGGAGGATGGCCAAAAGCAACCGTGCGGGAAGGTCTTCAAGAATGCCAAAACTCTGTCGGAGCACAAAAGAGGCATTCACAGCAAGCAAATGACCTGTAACAAGACAGTAACCGGGGAGGATAACCAGCCACGGACATGCGGGAAAGTCTGTAAGAATACTAAAGCCCTGTCCAATCACAAAAGACAGGACCACTCCGGGCAACAAACCTGTAACGTTATGATGGTCGGGGAGGATGGCCAACAACGGCCATGCAGACATATTTGCAAGAATAGCCGAGCCCTTTGCGATCACAAAAGAAGCACCCACACCGGGCAACAAACCTGCGACTTTATAATACTCAGAGAGGACAGCCAACCACGACTATGTGGAACGATCTGCAGGAGTGCCGAAAGCCTGTCGGAACACAAAAGAAATGAGCACACCGTGCAACAAACCTGTGACGTCGTAATGGTAACAGAGGATGGCCAGCGGCGGCCATGCGGGAAGGTCTACAAGAATAAACGGATCCTCTGGCATCACAAAAAATACTCCCACACCGGGCAACAAATCTGTGACTTCATGGTGGTCGGGGAGGATGGTCAAACACACCCATGCGGAAAAGTCTGCTGGAATGCTAAAATCCTGCACGACCACAAAAGAAACGCCCACAGGCAAAAAATCTGTGACCTTATGGTGGTCGGGCAGGACGGCCAACAGCGGCCATGCGCGACTCTCTTCGAGAATAATAAAGCTTTGTTGTGCCACAAAAGAAACGTCCACAACGTGAAACAAAACTGTGACGTAACCGTGGTCGGAATGAATGGCCAACCCCGGCCATGCGGAAAGGTCTGCAAGAGTATTCAAGCCCTGTCATGTCACAAAAGCAGATACCATAGCGGACAACAAACCTGCAACGCTATATTGGTCGGCGAGGATGGCCAACAGCAGCCATGTGGAAAGGTTTACAAGAATGTCAGAGCTCTGTCTGAGCACAAAAGAATACATCGAAAACGCAAACCTGTTGATGCGGACCACAAAGACGGTCTCAGCCCTCCGTAAGGTAATGTGAATAAGTAACGACCTTTAGCAGAAGGTTTTTTGACAGAAAAACACGCTTGCTTTCTTGATCTATCCTTCCTCTCTGTATATTTAGAGACAAGGATAAAATCATTAAATACTCACTCTTTGCAACACCCCTGCTGCTACTTTCGCTGACTGTCGCCTGACAGGCCGAAGCGTTGACCAGACGTTTTATTGTCGAGCTTCAACAGGATGCAGTTTTTTTCAAACCAGAGTTTTTCTATAAAAACAGACCAGCGTTCGTTGTCGTATAATCAGTCAGACATTGCCGACAAAAATGGCTTTATAACTATCAACAAGCTTATCATGCTGACCGGTCATATCCTGACATGTGGTCAGTAAATGGTTGTACTTGCAGCCTCAAAGTCATTTTTTTCACAAGTAGTCGAGTTCACATATTTGGCATGATGATTCACGGTATCATCTTAAAGCGGGTGAGTAGGGTTTAAACTCTTCGTCATCAAAAAGTTTACACTGTGGTTTTGTATCTTCTGTCTTCACTGTCAGTGTGCACATCAGCTGATAGTACAAAGGCGCATCGTCATTAACCCGGTTGACTGCAAGTGTGAGATCAGCTCTCTGACCGATCAATTGATGAATGGCCTTCGCCAGATATCGTGGGCAGTAACCAACAATCTCGGGTGTCTCGCTGGTGCGAATAGCGATCGCCTGGTGATCTGCCGGGTTCTGAATATCCTGCATCAGTAGAAGCGGATCGCCGGATTGCAGGGTTTTGATACGGGCTCGGGCGGAGTCCGTAACGTAGCGTACGCCGTGAACAAAAAAGTCGAATTCAAAGGAGCCCGATGTATCCTGCTGCACTTCAGGAAAGACCTGCAAATTATCAGTACTTTTAGTACCACCGGTTTTGGCCAGGATAAGCAGTGGGCAATTTTGTCCCTCCAGGCCCAGCCAGGATAATAAAAGCTTATATTCAGGCCGACGTTCTGATAACAGGCGATTGGCAAACAGGGGGAACAACCGTTCAGACCGATAAACCTTGGTTAAATCCTCCATGCCGGTAAACGGTGTAAACCGTTCACTATAGCCAGCTCCCCGAGTGTATTGAAACTGGTAATGATCGCCATTCCGAGTCAACTTGCCCACCGGGTGCCACTCTCTTTTTAACGGGTCCTGCCAGGCTAAAAATACGCTGTTTAACGATGTGTGCATAGTAGACTCCTTCTATTTTCTAAAATCATTTGTTCAGCAAATTGAATGGCTATGGGGGTTGTTACCTCCTCTGGTATCCGCTGTAGTAGCTGACCTATTTCAGCCTCGGACAGCAAGCTGAGTTTTTTCAGCCAGAAGCCTGCAGCCCGGGGCTGCATTTCTTTGGCAATAATAAAAGCATCCATGGTTTTCAATGGTTTGTTGTCGGCTTTGGACCTATAGAGCGCACAACTGGCTTTCCTGACGTATGCCGCAACGGAAAACCCCCGGTCCTTTGTGGACAGGCGTTTCTGCCGGGTATCATCCCGCTCTGTGCAGCCAAGGCTGGAAGCGTGATCATAAGTTGGGCAAAGGTACTTTTTACCGCTGGCATCGTCCAGTAAAACCGCCCAGTTTTCATGGTGCCGATCCTGATTGCTGATCAGTGCATCCAGCATAAGGTAGCCGGTAAACACGCCAGCAGCATCCATAAACTCGGGGAATTTCTCCTTAAAGGGCGGAAGAATACCACTTTTTGCGGTTTCAAGAATACCCATTACCCGTGCCACCGTATGTTCTCTGACCCGGACAAACCGTTGTTGTTCATCGCCGGGGTAGGTGTTATCAGTGGACATTAACAGCTGGTTACCCAAAGTCATCCGCCAACGGGTACGATCAGTAATAATGCTTGGGCTGGTGACACCAATATTGCCCTGAAAGCGGGCCATCTCATAGGTGGCGTGGGGAATACCCAACTGCACGCAAAGTTGCTCTGCCACCTTTTCCGACCAGTGCTCCCCGGTTAACGGGCGTGACTTTTTAAACAGCCATTTCTGTTTCTGCCAGGTATACCAGGATTTCTCCTTGGTGCCGAGATCCTCCGGCGAGTCCATCTCCTCCCTGATATCGATGATTTTATAGGGTGTTGTCATGCCGGGGTTCCTGGCTTTCTTGGGTTATTTAACGGTGACCTGGCCGTTCATTAGCATGGGAAGTAGCCACTCCGGGCACCAAACCTGCAAGGTTATAATACTCGGGAAGGACAGCCAACCACGACCATGCGGAATAGTCTGCAAGAATGTTCGAGCCCTGTTATGCCACAAAAGCAAATACCACACCGGGCAACAAACTTGTGATGTGACCCTGGTCCGGGAGGATGGACAGCCGCAGCAATGTGGAAAGGTTTGCAAGAATGCAATTACCCTGTCCAGGCACAAAAAAACACATCAAAAACGCAAGCCCGTTGATACAAACCAGAAAGACGGTCTCAGCCCTCCATAAGGTAATGTGAATAAGTAACGACCCTTGGCAGAAGGTTTTTGAAAGATAATCACGCTTGCTTTCTTGATCTATCCTTCCTCTCTGTACAACCGGAGGCAAGGATAAAATCATTAAATACTCACTCTCTGCGACAACTCTGCTGCTACTTTTTCTGGCTGTCGCCTGTCAGGCCGAAACCTTGACCAGACGTTATGTTGTTGAGCTTCAACAGAATACAGCTTTTTCAAACCAGAGTTTTTCTATAAAGCCAGACCAGCGTTCACTGTCGGATAACCCGTCAGATATTGACGGCAAAAACGGCTTTAAAAGACCAGATTTACCCTCTGATAATAAACGACAAAGATTTCTCAATTACGAAGTAAAAACAACCCTCATTGAATCGATTTCCTGGCAGTTGCTTTACGCCACGAATTTGCTGCTTGCTTTCGAACTGATCATGACCAGCAAAGCCCCCCCTCTGGGTGCTACTTATTCATGGCTCCCCGCAGAAGGCATTGTCACTGTCGGCTGGCTTTTGAAAAGCTATTGGAACCCCGACTCACTGCTGTTTAAACCGATTGAACAATCAGAAATGAGGTTGTCACAAGGGAATCAGCCTTTTGCAATCACTACTATGATGCACGGCTCCGGCTATGACCAACAACAACCACAACAACAAAGCCAGCTATCAGAATCATCTGGCCAACGGGCCCCGCAAGCCACCAGCCAACAAACAGGCGCTTTCACCAGCCCTCTGTTTTCTGGCACCGGTGACGGCTACGGAGACCCTCAACAAGACACACATACTTTAGGTTTAGATTGTTTCGTATACCCCTGTTATGGCGTTTGTGAATTCCGACCATCTTTCGAAAACACAGAGCCAGATGAAAGCTGGCTGAATTTTGAAGAAAGTCTGGCAAGCTATACAGAAGTAACACCCGGACAAAACCCATGCCCCCATGACTGTCTCTGCTTTCGTTGCATATGGCATTTTGATCCTGAAAATGAAAGATCAAATGATCCCTTTGCCATTGAACTCAAATGCACTTCTGGCCAACTATTTCAGTTAGATGGCATTGATGACAACCCGGTCAATACAACCGCCCCTGCAGAGCAAGTCACCTGTGACCTGACAATAGTCGGTAAGGATGGCCAGCTACGGAATTGCGAGAAAGTCTACAGGAGTATCAAAACCCTTTTGAATCACAAAGGAAAAGTCCACTCCGGTAAAAAAACCTGTCTCGTGCCGGTAGTCGGGAAGGATGGCCGACTGCGACCATGCGGGGAGGTCTCGAAAAATGCCGGTGCCCTGTCGAATCACAAAAGAAGGGCCCACAGTGGGCAGCAAACCTGTGAAGTCATAATGGTCACAGAGGATGGTCAGGAACGGCCATGCGGAAAGGTCTGCATGAATGCCAGCGCCCTGTCGAATCACAAAAAATGCGCCCACACCGGACAAAGAACCTGTGATATGACCGTGGTCGGGGAGGATGGTCAGCCGCAGACATGTGGGAAACTCTGCAAGAGTGCTCAATCCCTCTCGTGTCATAAATTCAGTCACCACACCGGGCAAAAAACCTGTGACGTAATCCTGATCGGAAAGGATGGCCAGCAGCGACCTTGCGGAAAGGTATACAAGAATGTCAGTGCTCTAAGGTATCACAAAAAAAACACTCACACCGGGCAAAAAACCTGTGATGTGATCGTGGCCGACGAGGATGGCCAACAGCAGCCATGTGGAAAAGTTTACAAGAATGCCAAAACACTGGCTATTCACAAAAGAACACATCGCAAACGCAAGCCTGTTGATACCAACCAGAAAGACGGTCACAGCCCTCCATAAGGTAAGTAACGCCCCTTAGCAGAAGGTTTTTTAACAGAAAAACACGCCTGCTTTCTTGATCTATCCTTCCTCTCTGTATATCCGGAAGCAAGGATAAAATCATTAAATACTTACTCTTTGCGACAGCTCTGCTGCTACTTCTGCTGACTGTCGCCTGTCAGGCCGAAACCTTAACCAGACGCTATGTCGTCGAGCTTCAACAGGATGCAGCTTTTTCAAAGCAGAGTTTTTCCATAAATCAAGACCAACGTGCATTGTCGGATAACCCGTCAGATATTACCGATAAAAATGGCTTTAAAAGATCAGATTTACCCTCTGATTATAAACGACAAAGTTTTTTCAGTTACGAAGTAAAAGCAACCCTCATTGAGTCGATTTCCCGGCAGTTGCTTTACGCCACGAATTTGTTGCTTGTCTTCGAACTGATCATGACCAGCAAAGCCTCTTCTGTGGGTGCCCGTGCTTATTCATGGCCACCAATAGAAGGGATTGTCACTGTCGGCTGGCTTTTGGAAAGCTATTGGAACCCCGACCCGGCACTGTTTAAACCGATTGAACAATCAGAAATGAGGTTGACACAGGGGAATCAGCCTTTTGCAATCACCACTATGATGCACGGCTCCGGATATGACCAACAACAATCACAACAACAAAGCCAGCTATCAGAGTCATCTGGCCAACAAACCCCGCAAGCCACCAGCCAACAAACAGGCTCTTTCACCGACCCTCTGTCTTCTGGCTCCGGTGACGGCTACGCAGACCCTCAACAACACGCACATACTTTGGGTTTAGATTGTTTCGTCCACCCCTGTCATGGCATTTGTAAATTCCGACCATCTTTCGAAAACATGGGGCCAGATGAAAGGTCGCTGAATTTTGAAGAAAGTCTGGCAAGCCTATCAGGAGCAGTACCTGGGCAAAACTCATGCCCCCATAATTGTCTCTGCTATCGTTGCATCTGGCATTCTGATCCTGCAAATGAAACATCAAATGACCCCTTTGCTATTCAACTCCAATGGGCTTCTGACCAACTATTTCAGGTATATGGTATTGATGACAACCCGGTCAATACAACCGCCCCTGCAGAGCAAGTCAGCTGTAACCGGACAATGGTCGATGAGGATCGCCAGTTACGGTGTTGCGAGAGAGTCTACAAGAGTGTTCAATCCCTTTTGAATCACCAAAGAAAAATCCACACTGGCAAAAAAACCTGTCTCGCACCCGTGTTCGGAGAGGATGGCCGACTGCGACCATGCGGGGAGGTCTGGAAAAATGCCAGTGCCCTGTCGGGCCACAAAAGAAAAATGCACACTGGGCAGCAAATCTGTGAAGTAATCGTGGTCGGAGAGGATGGCATAACGCAACCATGCGGGAGAGTCTGCAAGAATGCCATTATCCTCTCAGATCATAAAAAAAGAAAGCACATGGGGCAAAGAATCTGCACTATGATCCTTGCCGATGAGGATAGCCAGCAGCGGCTATGCGGGAAGGTGTGCATGAATGTCCACGCTCTACGGTATCACGAAAGAAGCGCTCACACCGGGCAACAAACCTGTAACGTTATGATGCTCGGAGAGGATGGCCAGCAAAGGCCATGCACGCTGATCTGCAAGAATGTTGGAGCCCTGACGAATCACAGAAACAGATACCACTCCGGGCAACAAACCTGTAAAGTAACCGAGACAGGAGAAGATGGCCAACCTCGAGCATGCGGCAAGGTCTTCAAAAATGTCAGCGCCCTGGGGTATCACAAAAAAAGCGCCCACACCGGGCAACAAACCTGTGACGTTATGATGGTTGGGGAGGATGGTGAGCGACGGCCATGCGCAAAGGTTTGCAAGAATACCATAGCCCTTTATGATCACAAAAGAGGTACCCACACCGGGCAACAAACCTGTGACGTTATGATGGTTGGGAAGGATGGCGAGCGAAGGCCATGCGGAAAGGTTTGCAAAAATATCCAAGCTCTTGGTGATCATAAAAGAAGCGAGCACACCGGGCAAAAAACCTGTGATGTGATAGTAGCCGATGAGGATGGCCAGCAACGACCGTGCGGGAAGGTCTACAAGAATAGACATGTCCTCTGGGATCACAAAAAAAACGCCCACACCGGGCAAAAAACCTGTGATGTGACCGTGGCCGATGAGGAAGGCCAAGAGCGCCTGTGTGGAAAGGTTTACAAGAATGCCAAAACACTGTCTGTGCACAAAAGAACACATCGCAAACGCAAGCCTGTTGATACGAACCAGAAAGACGGCCTCAGCCCTCCATAAGGTAATGTGAATAAGCAACGACCTTAAGCAGAAGGTTTTTTCTTGATCTATCCTTCCTCTCTGTATAGAAGGTGTCACGAAACTCCAACAAATCGTTCCCACGCTGCGACCCACAGGGCCTGAGAGCATGGAAACCAGAGTTTTGCGACCCGCTCTATATCCGGAGGCAAGGATAAGATCATTAAATACTCACTCTTCGCGGCACCTCTGTTGCTACTTTTGCTGACTGTCGCCTGTCGGGCCGAAACCTTGACCGGACGCTATATTGTCGAGCTTCAACAGGATGCAGCTTTTTCAAACCAGAGTTTTTCTTTAAAGCAAGACCAACGTGCATTGTCGGATAACCCGTCAGATATTACCGAAAAAAACGGCTTTAAAAGACCAGATTTACCCTCTGATGATAAACGACAAAGATTTTTCAGTTACGAAGTAAAAACAACCTTCATTGAATCGATCTCATGGCAGTTGCTTTATGCCACGAATTTACTGGTTACCTTCGAACTGATCATGACCAGCAAAACCCACCCTCCGGGTTCTACCTCTTATTCATGCTCACCAGTAGAAGGGATTGTCACTGTCGGCTGGCTTTTGAAAAACTATTGGAACCCCGACTCATCGTTTTTTAAACCGATTAAACAATCAGGAGTGAGGTTGGCACGGGGGAATGAGCCCATTGCAATCACTACTATGATGCACGGCTCCGGATATAACCAACAACAACCACAACAACAAAGCCAGCTATCAGAGTCATCTGGCCAACAAGCACCACAAGCCATCAGCCAACAAACAGGCTCTTTCACCAGCCCTCTGTATTCTGGCTTTGGTGACGGCTTCGGAGACCCTCAACAACAAGCACATACTTTAGGTTTAGATTGTTTCGTCCACCCCTGTTATGGCATTTGTATATTCCGATCATCTTTCGAAAACATGGGGCCAGATGAAAGGTCACTGAATTCTGAAGAAAGTCTGGCAAGACTTACAGAAGCAAAACCCGGACAAAACTCATGCCCCCATAATTGTCTCTGCTATGGTTGCATCTGGAATTTTGATCCTGCAAATGAAACATCAAGTGATCCCTCTATCATTGAACTCCAATGGGCTTCTGGCGACCAATTTCAGGTACATGGCATTGATGACAAACCGGTCAATACAACCGCCGCTTTGGAACAAGTCAGCTGTCACCTGACAATGGTCGATGAGGATGGCGAGCTTCGCAATTGCGAGAAAGTCTACAAGAGTGTTGCATCCCTTTTGAATCACCAAAGAAAAATCCACACCGGCAAAAAAACCTGTCTCGCGACCGTAGTCGAGAAGGATGGTCGGCTGCGACCATGCGGGGAAGTCTGCAAAAATGCCAGTAACCTGTCGAATCACAGAAGAAGGGTCCACAGCGGGCAACAAACCTGCAACTTTACAGTGGTCGAAGAGGACGGCCAGCAGCGACCTTGCGGAACGGTCTGGAAAAATGCCGGTGCCCTGTCGAATCACAAGATAAGGACCCACACCGGGCAACAAACCTGTGACGTGACAGTGGTCGAAAAGGATGGCCAGCAGCGACCTTGCGGAACGGTCTGCAAGAGCACCAGAGCCTTGTCGTTTCACAAGCGTGGATACCACAGCGGGCAAAAAACCTGTGAAGTGATCGTGGTCGGCAAAGATGATAAACCGCAACCATGCGGGAGGGTATGCAAGAATTCCATCACCCTGTCGCATCACAAAAGAAACGCCCACACCGCTCAAAGAACCTGTGACCTGATCGTGGTCGGGAAAGATGGTCAGCCGCGGCCATGCGGAAAACTCTGCAAGAGTGCTCAATCTTTCTCGTGTCATAAATTTAACCAGCACACCGGGAAAAAAACCTGTAACCTGACCGTGGTCGAAGAGAATGACCAGCAGCGACCTTGCGGAACGGTCTGCAAGAACGCCAAAGCTTTATGGATTCACAAACTTGGATACCACAGCGAGCAAAAAACCTGTGATGTGATCGTGGTCGATGAGTATGGCCTGCAGCGGCCATGCGGGAAGGTCTACAAGAATGTCAGCGCTCTATGTGATCACAAAAGAAGGCCTCACACCGGGCTACAAGCCTGTGACGTTATGACGGTCGGGGAGGATGGCAAGCAATGGCCATGTGGAAGGGTTTACAAGAATGCCAAAGCCCTGTCTGTGCACAAAAGAATACACCGAAAGCGCAAGCCTGTTGCTGCGAACCAGAAAGACGCTGTCAGCCCTCCATAAGGTAAAGTGAATAAGCAAAAACCTTTAGCAGAAGGTTTTTGAAAGAAAAACACGCTTGCTTTCTTGATCTATCCTTCCTCTCTGTACACCCCGAGGCAAGGATAAAATCATTAAATACTCACTCTTAGCGGCTCCTCTGCTGCCACTTTTGCTGACTGTCGCCTGCCAGGCCGAAACCTTGACCAGACGCTTTATTGTCGAGATTCAACAGGATGCAATTTTTTCAAAACAGAGCTTTTCTATAAAGTCAAATAAACGCTTAATGTCGTATATTATATCGAATATCTCCGAAAGAAACTGTTTTAAGACACCAGATTTACCCTGTGATGATAAACGACAAAAATTTTTCAGTTACGAAATAAAAACAACCCTCATTGAGTCGATTTCCCGGCAGTTACTTTACGCCACGAATTTGCTGGTTGCCTTCGAGCTGATCATGACCAGCAAAGCCCCTCCTCTGAGTGCTACCTCTTATTCGTGGCTACCGATAGAAGGGGTTGTCACTGTCGGCTGGCTTTTGAAAAGCTATTGGAACCCCGACTCACCGCTGTTTCAACCGTTTGAACAATCAGAAATGAGGTTGACACAGGGGAATCAGCCCTTTGCGATCACTATTATGATGCACGGCTCCGGCTATAACCAACAACAACCACATCAACAAAGCCAGCTACCAGAATCATCTGGCCAACAAGCCCCACAAGCCAACAGCCGACCAACAAGTGCTTTCACCAACCCTCTGTCTTCTGGCTCCGGTGACGGCTTCGAAGACCCTCAACAACACGCACATACTTTGGGTATAGATTGTTTCGTTCACCCCTGTCATGGCGTTTGTAACTTCCGACCATCTTCCGAAAGCATAGGGTCAACTGAAAGGGTGCTGAATACAACCGCTCCAGTGCCAGTCCCCTGTAACCTGACAATACTTGATGAGGATGGTCAGCTACGAAATTGCGAGAAAGTCTACAAGAGCGCTTTTTCCCTTTTGAATCACAAAAGAGCATACCACTCAGGTAAAAAAACCTGTCTCGCGCTCGTGGTCGGGAAGGATGGTCAGCTGCGACCATGCGGGAAGGTCTGCAAGAATGCCAGCACCCTTGGGTATCACAAAAGAAAGACGCACACCGGGCAACAAACCTGTGACGTCATAGTGGTCGAAGAGGATGGTCAGGAACGGCCATGCAGAAAGGTCTGCAAGAATGCCGACGCCCTGTCGAATCACAAAAAAAACGCCCACTCCGGGCAAAGAACCTGTGATGTAACCGTGGTCGATGAGAATGGTCAGCTGCGGCCTTGCGGGAAGGTCTTAAAGAATGCCGGTCTCCTGTCGAGTCACAAAAGAGACGCCCACACCGAGCAAGAAACTTGTGACGTGATCGTGGTCGGAGAGGGTCACCAGCAGCGACCATGCGGAAGGGTCTGCAAGAACGCCAAAGCCCTTTCATCTCACAAGACTGGATGCCACAGCGGGCAAAAAACCTGTGCAGTACTCGTGATCAGCAAGGATGGTAAACCACAATTGTGTGGGAGGGTCTTCAAGAATGCCTATATCCTGTCAGATCACAAACAAAGAAAGCACAGTGGGCAAAAAACCTGTGATGTGACCCTGGTCGGAAAGGATGGTCAGCCCCGGCCATGTGGAAAGGTTTTCAAGAATGCCAAAACCCTGTCTGTGCACAAAAGAATGCATCGAAAACGCAAGCCTGTTGATACAAACCAGAAAGACAGTCTCAGCCCTCCATAAGATAATGGGAAGTAACGACCTTTAACAGAAGGTTTCTGACAAAAAAACAGGCTTACTTTCTTGATCTATCCTTCCTCTCTGTATATCTGGAGGCAAGGATAAAATCATTAAATACTCACTCTTTGCGGCACCTTTGCTGCTACTTTCCCTGACTGTAGCCTGTCAGACCGAAACGTTGACAAGACGTTATATTGTCGAAATACAGCAGGATGCAACTTTTTCAAAACAGAGTTTTTCTGTAAAACCAAACCAGCATGTACTGTCGTATGATACGTCAGATATTGCCGACAAAAACGGTTTTATAACACCAAATTTACTCTCTGATTATAAACGACGATGCTTTTTCGGTTACGAAGTAAAAAAAAACCTGATTGAGTCGATTTCCTGGCAATTGCTTTACGCCACTAATTTGCTGGTTGCCTTCGAACTGATCATGACCAGCAAAGCCCACCCTCCGGGCGCTACCTCTTATTCATGGCCACCGGTAGAAAGGATTGTCACTGTCGGCTGGCTTTTGAAAAGCTATTGGAACCCCGACTCACCGATGTTTAAACCGATTGAACAATCAGAAATGAGGTTGACCCAGGGGAACCAGCCTTTTGCAATCACGACTATGATACACGGCTCTGGATATGTCCAACAACCACAAAGCCAGCTACCAGAGTCATCTGGCCAACAAGCCCCACAAACAACCCGCCAGCCAACAAACGCTTTCACCAACCCTCTGTCTTCTGGCTCCGGTGACGGCTTCGAAGACCCTCAACAACACGTACATACTTTGGGTATAGATTGTTTCGTTCACCCCTGTCGTGGCGTTTGTAACTTCCGACCATCTTCCGAAAGCATAGGGTCAACTGAAAGGGTGCTGAAATCTGAAGAAAGTCTGGCGAGCCTTACAGCAGCAACACCCGAACAAAACCCATGCCCCCATGATTGCCTCTGCTATTGTTGCATCAGGCATTCTGCTTCTGCGTATGAAACATCAAATAATCTCTTTACCATTCAACTCCAATGCGCTTCTGGCCAACTTTTTCAGGGATATGACATGGATGACAACCCGGCCAATACAACCCCCCCTCCAGAGCCAGTCCCCTGTAACCTGACAACGCTTGATGAGGATGGTCAGCTACGAAATTGCGAGAAAGTCTACAAAAGCGTTCAATCCCTTTTTGATCACCAGAGAAAAGTCCACTCCGGTAAAAAAACCTGTCTCGCACCCGTGGTCGGTGAGGATGGCCGTTTGCGACCATGCGGGGAAGTCTGGAAAAATGCCGTTGCCCTGTCGAATCACAGAAGAAGTGCCCACACCGGGCAACAAACCTGTAACGTCATAATAGTCACAGAGGATGGTCGGGAACGACCATGCGGAAGGGTCTGCAAGAATGCCAGTGCCCTGTCGAGCCACAGAGGAAGGACACACACCGGGCAGCAAACCTGTCAAATCACAATGGTCACAGAGGATGGTCAGGAACGTCTATGCGGAAAGGTCTGCATGAATGTCTTCGCCCTGTGGAGTCACAGAACAAGTGTCCACTCCGGGCCAAGAACCTGTAATGTAACCGTGGTCGGTGAGGCTGGTCAGCTGCGGCCTTGCGGGAAGGTCTGCAAGAATGCCAGCGCCTTTTCCGATCACAAAAGATACGCCCACACCGGGCAACAAACCTGTGACGTGACCCTGATCGCAGAGAATGGCCAGCAGCGGCCTTGCGGAAAGGTCTTCAAAAGCGCCAGAGCCTTGTCGTCTCACAAGTTTGGATGTCACAGTGGGCAAAAAACCTGTGAAGTAATCGTGCTCGGCAAGGATGATAAACCGCAACCATGCGGGAAGGTCTGCATGAATTCCGGCGCCCTGTCGAGCCACAAAAAAAGCGCTCACACCGGGCAAAGAACCTGTGATGTGACCGTGGTTGGGGAGGATGGTCAGCTGCGGCCATGCGGGAAACTCTGCAATAGTGCAGATTCTCTCTCGTCTCATAAATTCAAACAACACACCGGGAAAAAAACCTGTCAGGTAACCGTGGTCGCAGAGGATGGTCAGCCGCGACCCTGCGGAACGGTCTGCAAGAATGTCAGCGCTCTAAGGTATCACAAAATAAGCACCCACACCGGGCAACAAACCTGTGATGTGACCGTGCTCGGGGAGAATGGTCAGCTGCGACCATGCGGAAAGGTTTACCAGAATGCAATGGCCCTGTCTGCGCATAAAAGGACCCATCGAAAACGCAAGCCTGTTGATGCGAACCGGAAAGACGGTCTCAGCCCTCCGCAAGGTAATGTGAATAAGTAACGACCTTTAGCAGAAGTTTTTTGACAGAAAAACACGCTCACTTTCTTGATCTATCCTTCCTCTTTGTATATCAGGAGGCAAGGATAAAATCATTAAATACTCACTCTTTGCGGCACCTTTGCTGCTACTTTTGCTGACTGTCGCCTGTCAGGCCGAAACGTTGACAAGACGTTATATTGTTGAGCTACAACAGGATGCAGATTTTTCAAACCAAAGTTTTTCTATAAAGCCAAACCAAGGTGCACTGTCGGATGATCCGTCAGATATTACCGACAAAAACGGTTTTGTAACACCAGATTTACTCTCTGATCCTAAACGACGATGCTTTTTCAATTGCGAAATAAAAACCACCCTCATTGAGTCGATTTCCTGGCAGTTGCTTTACGCCACGAATTTGCTGGTTGCCTTCGAACTGATCATGACCAGCAAAGCCCCCCCTCCGGGTGCTACCTCTTATTCATGGCTACCGGTAGAAGGGATTATCACTGTCGGCTGGCTTTTGAAAAGCTATTGGAACCGCGACTCACCGCTGTTTAAACCGATTGAACAATCAGAAATGAGGTTGACACAGGGGAATCAGCCCTTTGCGATCACTACTATGATGCACGGCTCCGGATATGACCAACAACAACCACAACAACAAAGCCAGCTACTAGAGTCATCTGGCCAACAAGCCCCACAAACACCCCCCCAGCCAACAAGCGCTTTCACCAACCCTCTGTCTTCTGGCTCCGGTGACGGCTGCGGAGACCCTCAACAACAGGCACATACTTTGGATTTAGATTGTTTCGTTCACCCCTGTCATGGCGTTTGTAAATTCCGACCATCTTCCGAATTCACCTGCAACCTGACAATGATCGATAAGGATGGCCAGCTACGGAATTGCAAGAAAGTCTACAAGACTACTCAATCCCTTTTGAACCACAGAAAAGGATACCACACCGGTAAAAGAACCTGTCTCGTGCCCGTAGTCGGGAAGGATGGTCGGCTGCGACCATGCGGAGAGGTCTGGAAAAATGCCACTGCCCTGTCGAATCACAGACTAAAGGCCCACACCGGGCAACAAACCTGTAACGTCATAATGGTCACAGAGGATGGTCGGGAACGGCCATGCGCAGAGGTCTGCAAGAATGCCAGTGCCCTGTCGGGCCATAAAAGAAGGAAGCACACCGGGCAGCAAACCTGTGAAATCATAATGGTCACAGAGGATGGTCAGGAACGTCAATGCGGAAAGGTCTGCAAGAATGCCAGCGCCCTGTCGTGTCACAAAACAAGCGCCCACACCGGGCAAAGAACCTGTGATGTGACCGTGGTCGATGAGGATGGTCAGCCACGGCCTTGCGGGAAGGTCTTCAAGAATGCCGGTTCCTTGTCGGGTCACAAAAGAGACGCCCACACCGGGCAACAAATCTGTGACGTGATCGTGGTCGGAGAGGGTGGTCAGCAGCAACCATGCGGAACGGTCTGCAAGAGCGCCAAAACCCTTTCATCTCACAAGGTTGGATGCCACAGCGGGCAAAAAACCTGTGCGGTACTCGTGGTCAGCAAGGATGGTAAGCCACAACTGTGTGGGAGGGTCTTCAAGAACGCCTATATCCTGTCAGATCACAAAAAAAGAAAGCACAGTGGGCAAAAAACCTGTGCTGTGACCGTGGTCGGAAAGGATGGTCAGCCGCAGCCATGTGGAAAGGTTTACAAGAATGCCAAAACCCTGTCTGTGCACAAAAGAATGCATCGAAAACGCAAGCCTGTTGATGCGAACCAGAAAGACGGTCTCAGCCCTCCATAAGGTAATCTGAAGTAAGCAACAACCTTTAACAGAAAGATTCTGACAGAAAAACAGGCTTACTTTCTTGATCTATCCTTCCTCTCTGTATACTTGGAGACAAGGATAAAATCATTAAATACTCACTCTTTGCGGCACCTTTGCTGCTACTTTTGCTGACTGTCGCCTGTCAGGCCGAAACGTTGACAAGACGTTATATTGTTGAGCTACAACAGGATGCAGATTTTTCAAACCAAAGTTTTTCTATAAAGCCAAACCAAGGTGCACTGTCGGATGATCCGTCAGATATTGCCGACAAAAACGGTTTTGTAACACCAGATTTACTCTCTGATTATAAACGACGATGCTTTTTCAATTGCGAAATAAAAACCACCCTCATTGAGTCGATTTCCTGGCAGTTGCTTTACGCCACGAATTTGCTGGTTGCCTTCGAACTGATCATGACCAGCAAAGCCCCTCCTCTGGGTGCTACCTCTTATTCATGGCCACCGGTAGAAGGGATTGTCACTGTCGGCTGGCTTTTGAAAAGCTTTTGGAACCCCGACTCACCGATGTTTAAACCGATTGAACAATCAGAAATGAGGTTGACACAGGGGAATCAGCCTTTTGCAATCACGACTATGATGCACGGCTCCGGATATGACCAACAACCACAACAACAAAGCCAGCTACCAGAGTCATCTGGCCAACAAGCCCCACAAACAACCCCCCAGCCAACAAGCGCTTTCACCAACCCTCTGTCTTCTGGCTCCGGTGACGGCTACGAAGACCCTCAACAACACGCACATACTTTGGGTTTAGATTGTTTCGTTCACCCCTGTCATGGCGTTTGTAAATTCCGACCATCTTCCGAATTCACCTGCAACCTGACAATGGTCGATAAGGATGGCCAGCTACGGAATTGCAAGAAAGTCTACAAGACTACTCAATCCCTTTTGAAACACAGAAAAGGATACCACACCGGTAAAAAAACCTGTCTCGTGCCCGTTGTCGGGAAGGATGGTCGGCTGCGACCATGCGGAGAGGTCTGGAAAAATGCCGGTGCCCTGTCGAATCACAGAATAAAGGCCCACACCGGGCAACAAACCTGTAACGTCATAATGGTCACAGAGGATGGTCGGGAACGGCCATGCGGAGAGGTCTGCAAGAATGCCGGTGCCCTGTCGGGCCACAAAAGAAGGATGCACACCGGGCAGCAAACCTGTGAAATCATAATGGTCACAGAGGATGGTCAGGAACGTCAATGCGGAAAGGTCTGCAGCAATGCCAGCGCCCTGTCGAGTCACAAAACAAGCACCCACTCCGGGCAAAGAACCTGTGATGTGACCGTGGTCGATGAGGATGGTCAGCCGCAGCCTTGTGGGATGGTCTTCAAGAATGCCGGTCCCCTGTCGGATCACAAAAGAGACGCCCACACCGGGCAAAAAGCCTGTGACGTGACCCTGGTCGGAGAAAATGGACGCCAGTGGCCTTGCGGAAAGGTCTGCAAAAGCGCCAGAGCCTTGTCGTCTCATAAGTTTGGATGTCACAGTGGGCAAAAAACCTGTCAAGTAATCGTAGTCGGCAAGGATGATAAACCGCAACCATGCGGGAGGGTCTGCATGAATAGCAGCGCCCTGTCGAGACACAAAAAAAGCGCTCACACCGGGCAAAGAACCTGTGATTTGACCGTGGTCGGGGAGGACGGACAGTCGCGGCCATGCGGGAAACTCTATAGTAGTGCTGATTCTCTCGCGTGTCATAAATTCAAACAACACACCGGGAAAAAAACCTGTGACGTTATGATGGTTGTGAAGGATGGTGAGCGACGGCCATGCGGAACAGTTTGCAAGAATCGCCAAGCCCTTTGTAACCACAAAAGAAATGCCCACACCGAACAAAAAACCTGTGACGTTATGATAGTCGGTGAGGATGGCCAACAGCGACCATGCAGAAAGGTTTACAAGAATGCCAAAACCCTGTCTGTGCACAAAAGAATACACCGAAAGCGCAAGCCTGTTGCTGCGAACCAGAAAGACGGCCTCAGCCCTCCATAAGGTAAAGTGAATAAGTAAGAACCTTTAGCAGAAGGTTTTTGACAGAAAAACAGGCTTACTTTCTTGATCTATCCTTCCTCTCTGTATATCTGGAGGCAAGGATAAAATCATTAAATACTCACTCTTTGCGGCACCTTTGCTGCTACTTTTGCTGACTGTCGCCTGTCAGGCCGAAACGTTGACAAGACGTTATATTGTTGAGCTACAACAGGATGCAGATTTTTCAAACCAAAGTTTTTCTATAAAGCCAAACCAAGGTGCACTGTCGGATGATCCGTCAGATATTGCCGACAAAAACGGTTTTGTAACACCAGATTTACTCTCTGATTATAAACGACGATGCTTTTTCAATTGCGAAATAAAAACCACCCTCATTGAGTCGATTTCCTGGCAGTTGCTTTACGCCACGAATTTGCTGGTTGCCTTCGAACTGATCATGACCAGCAAAGCCCCCCCTCCGGGTGCTACCTCTTATTCATGGCTACCGGTAGAAGGGATTATCACTGTCGGCTGGCTTTTAAAAAGCTATTGGAACACCGACTCAGCAGTGTTTAAGCCGATTGAACAAACAGAAATGAGGTTGACACAGGGGAATCAGCTCTTTGCAATCACTACTATGATGCAAGGCTCCGGCTATGAGCAGCAACAACCACAACAACAACAAAGCCAGCTACCAGAGTCATCTGGCCAACAAGCCACACGCCAACCAACAAGCGCTTTCACCAGCCCTCTGTCTTCTGGCTCCGGTGACGGCTTCGGAGACCCTCAACAACACGCACATACTTTGGGTTTAGATTGTTTCGTTCACCCCTGTCATGGCGTTTGTAAGTTCCGGGCATCTTCCGAAAACATGGGGCCAACTGAAAGGGCGCTGAATTCTGAAGAAAGTCTGGCGAGCTCTACAGGAGTAACACCCGGACAAAACCCATGCCCCCATAATTGTCTCTGCCATCGTTGCAGCAGGCATTCTGATTCTGCAAATGAAACATCAAATGATCGCTTTGCCATTCAACTCCAATGCACTTCTGGCCAACTGTTTCAGGGACATGGCATTGATGACAACCCGTTCAATACAAGCGCTCCTGTGCCAGTCCCCTGTAACCTGAGAATACTTGATGAGGATGGTCAGCTACGAAATTGTGAAAAAGTTTTCAAGAGTGTTCAATCCCTTTTGAATCACACAAAACAAGTCCACAGCGGTAAAAAAATCTGTCTCGCGCCCGTGGTCGGGAAGGATGGTCGGCTGCGACCATGCGGGGAGGTCTGGAAAAATACCAATGCCCTGTCGAGCCACAAAAGAAGGATGCACACCGGGCAGAAAACCTGTGATGTTATAATGGTCACAAAGGATGGTCAGGAACGGCCATGCGGAAAGATCTGCAAGAGTAGCGGTGCCCTGTCGGACCACAAAAGAAGGACGCACACCGGGCAGCAAACCTGTGAACTCATAAGGGTCACAGAGGATGGTCAGGAACGTCAATGCGGAAAGGTCTGCATGAACGCCAGCAGCCTGTCGAGTCATAAAAAAAGAGCCCACGACATGCGAAGAACCTGTGATGTGACCGTGATCGGGGAGGATGGTCAGCCGCAGCCATGCGGGACACTCTGCAAGAGTTCCAGGTCTCTCGCGAGTCATAAATTCAGACGCCACACCGGGCAAAAAACCTGTGACGTAATCCTGGTCGGAGAGGATGGCCAGCAGCGACCTTGCGGAACGCTCTGCAAGAATGTCGACACTTTACGGTATCACAAAGATAGCACTCACGCCGGGCAAAAAACCTGTAACGTTATGATGGTTGGGGAGAATGGCCAGCAACGACCATGCGGAAAGGTTTGCAAGAATGTCTATAAACTGTCAGATCACAAACAAAGACAGCACAGTGAGCAAAAAGCCTGTGCTCTGATCGTGACCGATGAGGATGGCCGGGAACGACCTTGCGGAACGGTCTGGAAGAATGTCAGCGCTCTACGGTATCACAAAAAAAGCACCCACACCGGGCAACAAACCTGTGACGTTATGATTGTCGGGGAGGATAGCCAGCGACGACCATGCGGAAAGGTTTGCAAGAATGTCTTTACCCTGTCTGAACACAAAAAAAGAAATCACAGCGAGCAAAAAACCTGTGATGTGATCGTGACCTATGAGGATGGCCAGGAGAGGCCATGCGGGAAGACCTGCAAGAGTGCCTGCGTTCTACAGGAGCACAAAAGAAACACTCACTCCGGGCAACAAACCTGTGACTTTATGATGGTCGGGGAGCATGGTGAGCAACGGCCATGCGGAACAATTTGCAAGAATAACCTTGCCCTTTGTTATCACAAAAGAAGTACCCACTCCGGGCAACAAACCTGTGACGCCATAATGGTCACAGAGGATGGCCAGAAACGGCCATGCGGGAAGGTCTACAAGAATAAAAATGTCTTGTGGCGTCACAAAAAATACGCCCACACCGGGCAACAAACCTGTGATGTAACAGTGGTCGGAGAGAATGGTCAGCGACGGCCATGCGGAAAGCTTTACAAGAATGCATTGACCCTGTCTAATCACAAAAGAACCCATCGAAAACGCCAGCCTGTTGATGCGGACCAGAAAGGCGGTCTCAGCCCTCCATAAGGTAGAGTGAATAAGAAAGAACCTTTAGCAGAAGGTTTTTGACAGAAAATCACGCTTGCTTTCTTCATCTATCCTTCCTCTCTGTATATCTGGAGGCAAGGATAAAATCATTAAATACTCACTCTTAGCGGCTCCTCTGCTACTACTTTTTCTAACTGTCGCCTGTCAGGCCGAAACCTTGACCAGACGTTATATTGTCGAGCTTCAACAGGATGCAGCTTTTTCAAACCAGAGTTTTTCTATAAAGCCAGACCAACGTTTACTGTCGGATAATCCGTCAGATATTGCCGACAAAAACAATTTTATAACACCAGATTTAGCCTCTGATTATAAACGACAGAGTTTTTTCAGTTACAAAGTAAAAACAACTCTCATTGAGTCGATTTCCTGGCAGTTGCTTTACGCCACGAATTTGCTGGTTGCCTTCGAACTGATCATGACCAGCAAAGCCCCTCCTCTGGGTGCTACCTCTTATTCATGGCTACCGATAGAAGAGATTGCCACTGTCGGCTGGCTTTTGAAAAACTATTGGAACCCCTACTCAGCACTGTTTAAACTGATTGAACAATCAGAAATCAGGTTGACACAGGGGAATCAGCCCTTTGCAATCACTACTATGATGCACGGCTCCGGCTATGAGCAACAACAACCACAAAGCCAGCTACCAGAGTCATCTGACCAACAAGCCCCACAAACCACACGCCAGCCAACAAGCGCCTTCACCAACCCTCTGTCATCTGGCTCAGGTGACGGCTTCAGAGACCCTAAGCAACACGCACATACTTTAGGGTTAGATTGTTTCGTTCACCCCTGTCATGGCGTTTGTAAATTCCGATCATCTTCCGAAAACATGGGGCCAGCTGAAAGGTCGCTGAAATCTGAAGAAAGTCTGGCAAGCCATTCAGGAACAACACCAGAACAAAACTCTTGCCCTCACAATTGTCTCTGCTATCGTTGCGTTCGACATTCTGATCCCGCAAATGAAACATCGAATAATCCCATTGCCATACAACTGCAATGGGCTTTTGGCCAACCATTTCAGGTACATGACATTGATGACAACCCGGCCAATACAACCCCCTCTCCAGTGCCAGTCCCCTGTAACCTGACAATACTTGAAGAGGATGGTCAGCTACGGAATTGCGAGAAAGTCTACAAGAGTGTTCAATCCCTTTTGAATCACAAAAGACAAGTCCACACCGGCCAAAAAACCTGTCTCACTCCCGTGGTCGGGGAGGATGGCCTTCTGCGACCATGCGGGAAGGTCTGCAAAAATTTAGTTGCCCTGTCGAATCACAGAAGAAGTACCCACACCGGGCAGCAAACCTGTAACGTGATAATGGTCACAGAGGATGGTAGGGAACGGCTATGCGGAAAGGTCTGCAAGAGTGGTGGCGCCATGTCGAGTCACAAAAAAAACGTCCACAGCAGGCAAAGAACCTGTGGTGAGACCGTGGTCGGGGAGGATGGTCAGCTGCGGCCATGCGGGAAACTCTTCAGAAGTACTCAATCTCTCTCCACTCATAAGTACAGTCGACACACCGGGCAAAAAACCTGCGACATGCCCCTGGTCAGAGAGGATGGTCGGCAGTGGCCATGCGGAACGGTCTGCAAGAGCAACAAAGCCTTGTCAGATCACAAGCGTGGATACCACAGCGGACAAAAAATCTGTGAAGTAATCGTGATCGGCGAGGATGGTAAACAGCAACCATGCGGGAGGGTCTGCAAAAATGCCTATATCCTGTCGAGTCACAAACAAAGACACCACAGCGAGCAAAAAACCTGCGATGTGATCGTGGCCGATGAGGATCGCCAGCAGCGGCCATGCGGAAAAGTCTGCAAGAGTGTTCAAGACCTGTCATGTCACAAAAGCAGATACCACTGCGGACAACAAACCTGCAACGCTATATTGGTCAGCGAGGATGGCCAGCAACGACCTTGCGGAACCGTCTGCAAGAATAAACGAACTCTGTCGGGTCACAGAAGGAGCGCCCACACCGGGCAACAAACCTGTGATGTGACCATGGTCGGAGAGGATGGTCAGCCGCAGCCTTGTGGAAAGGTTTACAAGAATGTAAACACCTTTTCTAAGCACAAAAGAACCCATCGAAAACGCAAGCCTGTTGATACAAACCAGAAAGACACTCTCAGCACTCCATAAGGTAATGTGATTAAGTAAACAACTTTAGCAGAAGGTTTTTAACAGAAAAACACGCTTACTTTCTTGATCTATCCTTCCTTTCTGTATATCTGGAGGCAAGGATAAAATCATTAAATACTCACTCTTTGCGGCACCTCTGCTGCTACTTTCGCTGACTGTCGCCTGTCAGGCTGAAACCTTGACCAGACATTATATTGTCGAGCTTCAGCAGGATGCAGCTTTTTCAAACCAGAGTTATTCTATCAAGCCAGACCAACGTTCACTGTCGGATAATTCGTCAGATATTGCGAACAAAAACGGCTTTAAAACACCAGATTTAGACCCTGATTATAAACGACAGAATTTTTTTAGTTACGAAGTAAAAACAACCCTCATTGAGTCGATTTCCTGGCATTTGCTTTACGCCACGAATTTGCAGGTTGCCTTCGAACTGATCATGACCAGCAAAGCCCCTCCTCTGAGTGCTACCTCTTATTCATGGCTACCGATAGAAGGGATTGTTACTGTCGGCTGGCTTTTGAAAAGCTATTGGAACCCCGACTCAGCAGTGTTTAAACCGATTGAACAATCAGAAATCAGGTTGACACAGGGGAATCAGCCCTTTGCGATCACTACTATGATGCACGGCTCCGGCTATGACCAACAGCAACCACAAAGCCACCTACCAGAGTCATCTGGCCAACAAGCCCCACAAGCCAACTGCCAGCCAACAAGCGCTTTTACCAGCCCTCTTTCTTCTGGCTTCGGTGACGGCTTCGGAGACCCTCAACAAAACGCACATACTTTGGGTTTAGATTGTTTCGTCCACCCCTGTCATGGTGTTTGTAAACTCCGACCATCTTCCGAAAAAATGGAGCCAACTGAGAGGTCGCTGAATTCTGAAGAAAGTCTGACAAGCCTCACAGTAGCAACACCCGGACAAAACCCGTGCCCCCATAATTGTCTCTGCTATCGTTGCACCAGGCATTCTGATCCTGCAAATGAAACATCAAAGGATCCCTTTGCTATTCAACTCCAATGCGCTTCTGGCCAACTATTCCAGGTACATGACATTGATGATAACCCGGATAATACAACCGCCCCTGCAGAGCAATTCGCCTGTAACCTGACAATGGTCGATGAGGAAGACCACTTACGAAATTGCGAGAAAGTCTACAAGAGTGCTCAATCCCTTTTGAATCACAAAAAACAAGTTCACAGCGGTAAAAAAACCTGTCTCGCGCCCGTGGTCGGGCAGGATGGTCGGCTGCGACCATGCGGGAAGGTCTGGAAAAATGCCGGTGCCCTGTCGAGCCACAAAAGAAGAACGCACACCGGGCAGAAAACCTGTGAAGTCATAATGGTCACAAAGGATGGTCAGGAACGGCCATGCGGAAGGGTCTGCATGAGCGCCAACTCCCTGACGAATCACAAAAAGAGAGCTCACGACATGCAAAGAACCTGTGATGTGACCGTAGTCGGAGAGAGTGGCCAACAGAGGCCTTGCGGAACGGTCTGCAAGAGCGCCAAAGCCTTGTCAGATCACAAGCTTGGATACCACAGCGGGCAAAAAACCTGTGCAGTCATTGTGGTCGGCAAAGAGGGTAAACCGCAACCATGCGGGAAGTTCTGCAAGAATGCCAGCGCTCTGTCGAGTCACAAAAACAGCGCCCACACCGGGCAAAGAACCTGTGATGTAACCGTGGTCGGTGAGGATGGTCAGCTGCGGCCATGCGGGAAACTCTGCAACAGCAATCACTCTCTCTCTTCTCATAAGTTCAATCAACACAGCGGGCAAAAAACCTGTGACTCAACCCTGGTCGGAGAGGATGGCCAGCAGCGACCTTGCGGAACGATCTGCAAGAGCGCCAAAGCCTTGTCGTCTCATAAGCTTGGATATCATAGCGGGCAAAAAACCTGTGAAGTCATTGTGGTCGGCAAGGATGATAAACCACA
This sequence comes from Endozoicomonas sp. ALC020, assembly GCF_049275935.1. Lineage (NCBI taxonomy): Bacteria > Pseudomonadati > Pseudomonadota > Gammaproteobacteria > Oceanospirillales > Endozoicomonadaceae > Endozoicomonas > Endozoicomonas sp. ALC020. The sequence continues at coordinate 3,438,170 of NZ_CP184830.1, read as the reverse complement.
ACCATGCGGGACGGTCTGCATAAATGCCTACGCCCTGTCGGCTCACAAAAAAAACGCCCACAGCGGGCAACAAATCTGTGAAGTTATGATAGTCGGGAACGATGGTCAACCGCAGCCATGTGGGACACTCTGCAAGACTGCTCAAATTCTCTCGTGTCATAAATTCGATCACCACAGCGGACAAAAAACCTGTGTCTTAACCGTTGTCGGGGAGGATGGCCTGCAGCGACCCTGCGGAAGAGTCTGCAAGAGCGCCAGGTCCTTGTCGTCTCACAAGCTTGGATACCACAGCGGGCAAAAAACCTGCAGTATGCTCATTGCCGATAAGGATGGCCAGCAGCAGCCATGCGGGAAGATCTGCACGAATGTCAACGCTCTGCGGTATCACAAAAAAAGCGCTCACACCGAGCAACAAACCTGTAACCTTATGATGGCCGGGGAGGATGGCCAGCAACGGCCATGCATGACGATCTGCAAGAGTCCTGCCATGATGAATCACCAAAGAAGATACCACTCCGGGCAACAAACCTGTGAAGTAACCGTGACTGGGGAAAATGGCCAACCTCGGACATGCGGCATAGTCTTCCAGAATGTTAACGCTCTGGAGTATCATAAAAAAAACGCTCACACCGGGCAACAAACCTGTGTCGTTAATATGGTTGGGGAGGGTGGTGAGCGACGGCCATGCGGAACAGTTTGCAAGAATAGCCGAGTCCTTCGTAATCACAAAAGAAATGCCCACGGCGAGCAACAGACCTGTGACCTTATGATAGTCGGGGAGGATGGCCAGCGACGACCATGCGGGAAGGTCTATAAGAATAAGTCGGTCCTTGCGGATCACAAAAAAAACGTTCACACCGGGCAACAAACCTGTGACGCTATGATAGTCGGTGAGGAAGGTCAACAGCGGCCATGTGGAAAGGTTTACAAGAATGCCAAAACCCTGACTGCGCACAAAAGAACACATCGAAAACGCAAGCCTGTTGATGTGAACCAGAAAGACAGTCTCAACCCTCCATAAGATAAAGTAAATAAATAACGACCTTTAGCAGAAGGTTTTTGAAAGAAAAAAAACTCACTTTCTTGATCTATCCTTCCTGTCTGTATACCCGGAGGCAAGGATAAAGTCATTAAATACTCACTCTTAGCGGCACCTCTGCTGCTACTTTCGCTGACTGTCGCCTGTCAGCCAGAAACCTTGACCAGGCGTTTTATTGTGGAACTTAAACAAGATTCAGTTTTTTCAAACCAGAGTTTTTCTATAAAAAAAGACCAACGTTCACTGCCGTATAGCCCGTCAGATATTACCGACAAAAACGGCTTTAAAAGACCAGATTTATCCTCCGAATATAAACGACAGTACTTTTTTAGTTACGAAGAAAAAACAACCCTCACTGAGTCGATTTCCTGGCAGTTGCTTTACGCCACGAATTTGCTTGTTGTCTTCGAACTGATCATGACCAGCAAAGCCCCTCCTCTGAGTGCTACCTCTTATTTATGGCTACCGGTAGAAGGGATTGTCACTGTCGGCTGGCTTTTGAAAAGCTATTGGAGCCCCGACTCACTTCTGTTTAAACCGATTGAGCAATCAGAAATCAGGTTGACACAGGGGAATCAGCCCTTTGCGATCACTACTATGATGCACGGCTCCGGTTATGACCAACAACAACCACAGCAACAGCCACAACAGCAAAGCCAGTCACCAGAGTCATCAGGCCAACAAGCCAAAGGCCGACCAACAAGTGCTTTCACCAGCCCTCTATCTGCTGGCTCCGGTGACGGCTACGAAGACCCTCAACAACACGCACATACTTTAGGTTTAGATTGTTTCGTTCACCCCTGTCATGGCGTTTGTAAATTCCGACCATCTTCCGAAAACATGGGGCCAGCTGAAAGGTCGCTGAATTCTGAAGAAAGTCTGGCAAACCCAACAGGAGCAACACCCGGACAAAACCCCTGCCCCCATAATTGTCTCTGCTATCGTTGCAACTGGCATTCTGATTCTGCAAATGAAACATCAAATAATCTCTTTGTCATTCAACTCCAATGCGCTTCTGGCCAAATTTTTCAAGTACATGACATTGACCGCAATTCGGTCAATACAACCGCTCCGGTGCCAGTCCCCTGTAACCTGACAAGACTTGATGAGGATGGTCAGCTACGGAATTGCGAGAAAGTCTACAAGAGTGCTCAATCCCTTTTGAATCACCAAAAAAAATTCCACACCGGCAAAAAAACCTGTCTCGCACCCGTGATCGCGGAGGATGGCCGACTGCGACCATGCGGGGAGGTCTGGAAAAATGCCGATGCCCTGTCGGGTCACAAAAAAAAGGCCCATACCGGGCAACAAATCTGTGCAGTCATAATGGTCACAGAGGATGGTCAGGAGCGGCCATGCGGAAAGGTCTGCATGAATGCCAGCGCCCTGTTGACTCACAAAAAAAGCGCCCACACCGGGCAAAGAATCTGTGATGTAATCGTGGTCGGGGAGGATGGTCAGCCGCAGCCATGCGGGAAACTCTGCAATAGTGCTGGCTCCCTCTCATGTCATAAATTCAAACAACACACCGGGAAAAAAACCTGTGACGTAACCATGGTCTCAGAAGATGGCCAGCCGCGACCTTGCGGAACGGTCTGCAAGAATGTCGGCGCTCTGCAGTATCACAAAAGAAGCACCCACACCGGACAACAAACCTGCGACGTTATGATGGTCCGGGAGGATGGCCAGCGACGGCCATGCGGAAAGGTTTGCAAGAATGCCTGTACCCTGTCAGATCACAAAAAAAGAAATCACAGCGAGCAAAAAACCTGTGATGTGATCGTGACCGATGAGGATGGCCAGGAGCGGCCATGCGGGAAAGCCTGCAAGAGTGCCTGCGTTCTACAGGAGCACAAAAGAGACACTCACTCCGGGCAACAAACCTGTGACGTTATGATGGTCGGTAAGGATGGCATGCGACGGCCATGCGGAAGAGTTTGCAAGAATCGCCGAGCCCTTTGTAATCACAAAAGAAATACCCACGCAGGGCAACAAACCTGTGACGTAATGATAGTCGGGGAAGATGGCCAGCGACGACCATGCGGGAAGATCTATAAGAATAAGTCGATCCTTGCGGATCACAAAAAAAACGGCCACACCGGGCAACAAACCTGTGATGTTATGATAGTCGGGGAGGATGGTCAACAGCGGCCATGTAGAAAAGTTTACAAGAATGCCAAAACCCTGTCTGAGCACAAGAGAACACATCGAAAACGCAAGCCTGTTGATGCGGACCATAAAGACAGTCTCAGTCCTCCATAAGGTAATGTGAATAAGTAACCACCTTTGGCAAAAAGTTTTCGACAGAAAACCACGCTTACTTTCTTGATCTATCCTTCCTCTCTGTATATCCGAAGACAAGGATAAAATCATTAAATACTCACTCTTTGCGGCACATCTGCTACTACTTTCGCTGACTGTCGCCTGTCAGGCTGAAACCTTGACCAGACGTTATATTGTCGAGCTTCAAAAGGATGCAGTTTTTTCAAACCAGATTTTTTCTATAAAGCCAGAGCAACGTGCATTCTCGGAGAATCCGTCAGGCATTGCCGACAAAAACGGCTTTATAAGATCAGATTTACTCTCTGTTGATAAACGACAAAGATTATTCAGTTACGAAGTTAAAACAACCCTCATTGAATCGATTTCCTGGCAGTTGCTTTATGCCACAAATTTGCTGGTTGCCTACAAACTGACCATGACCAGCAAAGCCTCTCCTCTGGGTGCTACCTCTTATTCATGGCTACCGATAGAAGGGATTGCCACGGTCGGCTGGCTTTTGAAAAGCTATTGGAACCCCGACTCACCGCTGTTTAAACCGGATGAACAATCAGAAATGAGGTTGACACAGGGGAGTCAGCCCTTTGCGATCGCTACTATGATTCAAGGCTCCGGATATGACCAACAACAACCACAACAACAAAGCCAGCTACCAGAGTCATCTGGCCAACAGGCCCTGCAAGCCAGCCGCCAGCCAACAAGCGTTTTCACCAGCTCTCTGTCTTCCGGCTCCGGTGACGGCTACGAAGACCCTCAACAACACTCACACACTTTGGATTTAGATTGTTTCGTCCACCCCTGTCATGGCGTTTGTAAATTCCGATTACATTCTGATTCGGCAAACGAAAGGTCAAATGATCCCTTTGCCATTCAACTTCAGGCACATGGCATTAATGACAACCCGGTCAATACAACCGCTCCTGCAGCGCCAGTCTACTGTAACCTGACAACGGTCGATCAGTATGGCCAGCTATGGAATTGCAAGGGAGTCTACAAGAACGCTAAATCCCTTTTGGATCACCAAAGAAAAGTCCATTCCGGTGAAAAAGCCTGTGTCGTGCCCGTGGTCGGGAAGGATGGTCAACAGCGACCATGCGGTAAGCTCTGCAAGAATGCCAAGACCCTGTCGGATCACAAAAGAAGGTCGCACTCCGGGAAAAAAACCTGTGACGTAACATTGGTCACAGAGGATGGCATGGAAAGGCCATGCGGGAAGGTCTGCAGGCATGCCATGGCCCTGTCGGATCACAAAAGAAACGCCCACACCGGCCAAAGAACCTGTAATCTTGCCTTGCTCGGGGAGGATGGTCTGCGACGGCCATGCGGGAAGGTCTGCAAGAATGCCATCGCCCTGTCGGATCACAAAAAAAACACTCACATCGAACAGAGAACCTGTGGCCTGACCATGGACGGAGAGGATGGTCTGCAGCGGCTATGCGGGAAGGTCTTCAGAAATATCAAAGCCCTGTCGAATCACAAAAGAAACGCCCACATCGGACTAAGAATCTGTAAGGTGCGACTGGTCCGAGAGGATGGCCAGCAGCGGCCTTGCGGAAAGGTCTGCAAGAGCGTCAGAGCTTTGTCGTATCACAAGCTTAGATACCACAATGAAAATAAAACCTGTGAAGTAATCGTGGTCGGCAAGGACGGTAAACCGCAACCATGCGGGAAGGTCTGCAATAATGCCTACATCCTGTCACTTCACAAAAAAAGAAACCACAACGGGCAAAGAACCTGTGTTGCAATCGTGGCCGATGATGATGGTCAGCAGCGGTCATGCGGGAAGGTCTGCAAGAGTGTCGGCGCTCTGCGAGATCACAAAAGATACACTCACAACAGGCAACAATCCTGTGACATAGCAGTGGATGGTAAGGATGGTCGGCAGCGGCCGTGCGGGACGCTCTGCAAGAGTGCACAAACTCTTTCAAGTCACAAAAAAACACATCAACAACGCAAGCCTGTTGATGTGGACCAGAATTAGCAAAAGGTTTTTGTCAGAAAAACAAGCTTATTTTCTTGATCTATCCTTCCTATCTGTATACCAGAAAGCAGGTATAGAATTATTAAACACTCTCTCTTTGTGACACCACTGCTGCTATCGTTGTCTGTCGTTAGTCAGGCCGAACCGTTGACAAAACGTTTTGTTGTCGAGTTCCAACAGGATCCAGGTTCTCCAAACCAGGGTTTTTCTGTAAAGCCTGACCGACGTAAATTGGCGGGTAAGCCGCCAGACATTAATGGCTTAAAAAGATATTCAGAGCCTTCTCTACATTATTTCAAACGACAAAGATCGTATGGTTATCGCATAAAAACGTTCATCATCGAGTCGATTTCCTGGCAATTGCTATACGCCACCAACCTGCTGGTTACTTACGAACTGATACTGACCACAAAAGGTACTCCTCTGAGCCCCAGCTTTTATTCATGGCTTCCTTTAGAAACAGTTGTCGCTGTCGGCTGGCTTTTAAAAAGCTACTGGAACCTCTGTTCACCACTGTTCAAACCAATTAAACTACAGTCGGCTTTTATTTTGGCACTGGGGATGCATCCTTTTTCGGTCACTATTATGATGCCTGGCTCTGAAAATGAACAACAAAAGGGCCAACCATCAGGATGCTCTGACCAACAAACCCCCGTTACAACCACACATCCTATAAGCTATTTCACCAGACTTCAGTATTCCGGCTCTGGTGATGGTGACAAAGCCCCCCACCAACAACACACGTTGGATTTAAACTGTTTTGTCTATTCCTGCAATGGCGTTTGTAGATTTCGATCAGCAGCCGGACCGGGCCCACACTGCAACTTGATTGAAGGACACTGCTCGAGATCCATCAATGATTTTGATGCTTTAAGCGCTCCGGATTTCCGACAAAACCCACTTTTTGAAACATTGAACAGTCTACCTGACATTCAACACCATAATGCGCAAATACCCGGGAATGAATCTGCCACCACTGAAGATTTGATTATCATCAACGGGTTACTCAATCTTCGAAATCAAAGCTCTTTTAAAGTAACACAACAAACGACAACAGGATCATACCAATGGGTTAAAAAACCACGTCATCTTTCAACAGGTATCAGGCATGCCAGTGATCACAGCAGGAAACTAACCTGTGATGCGTCAGTGATTGGAGAAGATGGCCTACAGCGGCCATGCGGGAAGTCCTCTAAGAATACTAAATCTCTGTCGTCTCATAAAAGTAGAGTTCACACCGGACAGCGAACCTGTAACAAAAAACTGGTCGGGGAGGATGGTCGTCAGCGGCTATGCGGTGCCCTGTACAAGAATGCCGGGGCTCTATCGAATCATAAAATCAGAGACCACACCGAACAAAAAACCTGTGACGCGACAGTGGTTAGAGAGGATGGCCAGCCGCAAGCATGCGGAATTCTCTGCAAGAATGCCAGAGCAATGTCAGATCATAAAAGCAAATACCACACAGGACAAAAAACCTGTAAAGAGATCCTGATCGGGGATGATGGAGAGCTACGGCCATGTAGAATGGTCTGCAAGAATGCCATTGCGTTGTCGAATCACAAAAGAATACATCGAAAACGAAAGCCTGTTGCTGTGGATCAGGATTAGGAAATGTTATTTGACAGAAAAGCACGCTTATTTTCTTGATCTATCCTTCCTCTCTGTATACCAGAAGGCAAGGATAGAATTATTAAACACTCACTATTTGCGGCAGCGCTGTTACTGCTATGGTTGTCTGTCATCAGTCAGGCCGAACCCTTGACAAAGCGTTTTATAGTTGAGCTGCAACAGGATACAAGTACTCTAAACCAGAATTTTACTATGAAGCCGGACGGGCTTAAATTGGCGAGTAACCCGTCAGACGTTGCTGACACAAATTTAGAACGTCAAATGACGTATAATTATGACATAAAAATGACCTTCATTGAGTCAATTTCCTGGCAATGGCTCTACGCCACTAACCTGCTGCTTGCTTACGAGCTGATCCTGACCACCAAAGACATCCCTCTGAGTCCCACCCCTTATCCATGGCTACAGATAGAAACGGTTGTCACCGTCGGCTGGCTTTTAAAAAGCTATTGGAACCCCAATTCACTGCTGTTTAAACCGATTGAACGACAGTCTGAATCTATATTGACACAGGAGGGACTCCCGTTTGTGGTCACTGCTATGGAGCCAGATTCCGGAGATGAACAACAAGGCCAACCATCAGAATCATCTGACCAGCAAGCACCCGAAACACCTAAACGCTCTAAAGGCTATTTCATCAGCGTTCAGTATTCGGGCTCTGGTAATGGTGACGAAGCCCCTCAACAACACCAACACACATTAGATTTAAACTGTTTCATCTATCCTTGTCATGGCGTTTGCAGATTTCGATCAATGAATAGTCTTCAGCGCCAATGGGCTTCTGGCCAAACCTTTCAGCCTCAGACACATCAACCTGATAATCTGCGAATGCCCGGGGGTGTGTCTGTCACTTCTGATGATTTGATTATAATCAACGGATTACTCAGTCTTCGTAATCAAGGCCCTCTTAAAGAAACCGTAATTTCCTGTGCGCCTGTGCATTTCACCCCGTCAATGGAAACTTTAGTAACAGAACAAACGACAAAACCATCCCAATGGGGGAAAAGCCCACCCCATCTCTCTCAGAAAGGCACAAGTGAAGCCAGAAGCCACAGCGGGAAACGAACTTGTGACTGGATGCTGGCCGAGGAGAATGGCCAACGGCGACCATGCGGGAAGGTCTTCAACAATATTCACTCCCTGTCGGCCCACAAAAGCAGATACCACAGCGGGCAAAAAACTTGCGACGCAGAAGTGGTCGGGAAGGATGGCCTGCAGCGACCTTGCGGAAAGGTCTGCAAGAATGCTACCGTCCTGACGAATCACAAAAGCAGATACCACACCGGGCAAAGAACTTGCGACGCAAGAGTGGTCAGGAAGGATGGCCTGCGGCGACCTTGCGGAAAGGTCTGCAAGAACGCTCGCGTCCTGACGGATCACAAAAGAAAAGCCCACAGCGGACAAAGAACCTGTACTCTGATGGTGACCGGAGAAAATGGCCTGCGGCGACCATGCAGAAAGGTCTGCCTGAATGCTCGCGCCCTGACGAATCACAAAAGAAAAATCCACGGCGGACAACAAACCTGTGATCTGATGGTGATCGGAAAAGATGGCCTGCAGCGAACATGCGGGAAGAGCTACAGTAGCGCCAGAGCCCTGTCTGATCACAAAGGCAAATACCATACCGGGCAAAAAACCTGTGACGCGACATTGCTCGGGGATGACGGCAAGGAGCAGCCATGTGGAAAGGTCTGCAGGAATATTCAAGCCCTGCGGGATCACAATAGAAGGTACCACACCGGACAACAAATCTGTGACGCGACATTGCTCGGGAATGACGGCAAGGAGCAGCCATGCAGAAAGGTCTGCAGGAATCTTCAAACCCTGCGGGATCACAATAGAAGGTACCACACCGGACAACAAATCTGTGACATAAAACTGGTCGGAGAAGATAGCCAGCAGCGAACATGCGGGAAGATCTGCAAAAATTTTGCGGCCCTGTTGACTCATAAAATCAGAAACCACAGTGAACAAAAAACCTGTGAAGCAACCGTGGTCGGAGAGGATAACCAGCAGCGGCCATGCGGTAAGGTCTACAATAGTGCCAGAGCCCTCTCTGATCACAAGTGCAAATACCATACCGGGCAAAGAACCTGTGATGTGATAGTGGTCGGCAATGATGGTAAAAAACGACCATGCGAAAAGGTCTGCAACAATATTCAAGCCCTCTCGGATCACAAAAAAAAAGACCATACCGGGCAACAAATCTGTGACGCTAGAGTGGTCGGGAAGGATGGCCAGTGGCGATCGTGTGGAGAGGTCTGCCAGAATGCTATCGCCCTGTCGAATCACAAAAGAACACATCGAAAACGCAAGCCTGAAAATGTTGACCGGGACGGTGACTTCAGCCCCCGAAAGATAACGCAAATAAGTAACGATCTTCAATAGCAGGTTTTTGACAGGGAAACACGCTTACTTTCTTGATCTATCCTTCCTTTCTGTATATCGGAACGCAAGGACAGGATTATTAAAAACTCACTTTTTTCGACACCACTTTTTCTGCTACTGTTCTTATCTGCCATCGGCAAGGCCGAACCGTTGACAGGTCGTTTTATTGTCGAGCTTCAACAGAATTCAGGTCTTCCAAAACAGAGCTTTTCAATCGAGTCATACCGGAGTAAATGGTCGGATAAACCGTCAGGCGTTGCCGACATCGACATTTACTCAAGACTAGATTTACCATCCTGTAATGTACGTCAGATATCTAACAATTACGAAGTAAAAACAACTATCATTGAGTCAATTTCCTGGCGATGGCTTTACGCCTCGAATTTGCTGACTGCCGTCGAACTGATCTTTACCGCCAGAGTCTCCAATCTGAACTCTACGCCCTGTTTATGGCTACCTGTAGAAGCCGCTATTGCTGTCAGTTGGTTTTTAAAAAGCTATTGGAGCCCCAGTTCACTGCAGTTTAATCCGATGGAGCATCAAGAGGAGCAACAAGAGGCGACATCCATTTTGAGACATGGAGATCTACCATTTACCAACATCGCTATAATGCTTGGCTCTGGAAATAACCAACAACCCTGTCAACAACAAGACCAGTCATCAGAATCATCCGGCCAGCACGCTCCGGTAGCCACGGGCTATTCTACCAGTGTCCTGTATTCTCGCTCGTGTGACGGTAACGAAGACCCTCAACAACAGCAACATACCTTAGGTTTAAAATGCTTCGTCCAGCCCTGTTATGGTGTTTGTAAATTCCGACCCTCTTCCGAAAGCACGGGGCCAGCTGAATCGTCGCTGAATTATGAAGACGGGGTCGCCTTAGACGGGGTCGCCTCGAAATCAATGGGTACAAGGGCAACCGATAGGGTGGCCTCTGCCGGGCAGGCAACCTGCAACGTGGTAGTGTTTGGGGACGTCGGGCAGCTGAAGCAATGCCAGAGAATCTTCAAAACTGCTCAAGCCCTGCGTAATCACAAAAAAAGAGTCCATACCGGGCAAAAAATCTGTGATGTGGCCGTGCTCAGGGAAGATGGCCAGCTGCGGCCATGCGGAAAAGTCTACAAAAATGTTGATTCTCTGTCGTCTCACAAAAGAAACTTCCACAGCGGACAAAAAACCTGTAATTCATCCGTGGTTGACGAGAATGGCCAGCTGCGGCCATGTGGAAAGCTCTGCAAAAATGCTGATTCTCTGTCGTCTCACAAAAGAAACTTCCACACCGGGCAACAAACCTGTGACTCAACCGTGGCTGGGGAGAATGGCCAGCTGCGGCCATGTGGAAAGCTCTGCAAAAGTGCTCATTCTCTGTCGTCTCACAAAAGAAACTTCCACACCGGGAAACAAATCTGTGACGTCAATGTGATCGGGGGGAATGGCCAGCAGCAGCCATGCGGAACAGTCTGCAGGAGTGCTCAAAACCTGTCAGAACACAAAAACAAATTCCACGGCGAGCAAAAAACCTGTGAGGAGGTCATTATCGGGGAAGATGGCCAGCCGCAGCCATGCGGGAGGATCTGCAAGAATACTTATAACCTGTTGTTCCACAAGTACAGAGTCCACGGCAAGCAACAAATCTGTGACGCGATAGTCTTCGGGGGAGGTGGCAGGCAGCGACAATGCAAGAAGGTCTGCAAAAATGCTCTTTCACTGTCGGTTCACAAAAGCAAATACCACAGAGGGCAACAAAAATGTGACCATCGAAAACGCAAGCCTGTTGATGTAAAACAGGATGATGATCTCAGTAATCCAAAAGGCAAAGCCGACAGGTAACGGTCTTCGACTGAAGGTTTTCACAGAATAACATCCTTATTCTCCTGGTCTATCCTTTCTTTCTGTAAACCAGAACGCAAGGATAGAATTATTAAGTTCTCACTCTCTGCGACACTGCTGTTGCTGCTAACGTTGTTGCCCGTCATCGGCCTCGGCGAACCGTTGACAAAGCATTTTATTGTCGAGCTTCAAGAGAGTGCAGGTCATGCCAACAAAAATGGCCATGCAAGACAAGACTTACCGCTCGATAACAAACGACAAATATTCACCAATTATAGAGTAAAAAAAGCTATCATTGAGTCGATTTCCCGGCAATGGCTTTATGCCACGAATCTGCTGGTTGCCTTCGAACTGACCCTCACCACCAGAGACGCCACGACTCTGAGCTCCACACCTTGTTCATGGCTACCGGTAGAAGCGGCTCTGACTGTCGGTTGGTTTTTAAAAAGTTATTGGAGTATCAATTCATTGTTGTTTAACTTGGTGGAACAGCAAGAGGCGACACCCATCCTGAGACAGGGAGATCAGCTATTTAGCAACATCGCTATAACGTTTGGCTCTGGAAATAATCAACAACCCTGTCAGCAACAGGACCAGCCATCAGCATCACCCGATCGGCAAGCTCCGGCAGCCAAAGGCTATTCCACCAGCGTCCAGTATTCTCGCACGGGGGACGGTGAAGAAGGTCCTCAACAACAGCAGCAGCATACTCTGGGTTTAAATTGCTTCGTCCAGCCCTGTTATGGTGTCTGTAAATTCCAACCATCTTCCGAAAGCACGGGACCAGCTGAATGGTCGCTGAATTGTGAAGACGGGGTCGCCCCGGACTCAATGGCTATAAGGGCAACCGATAGAGGGGCCTCTGCCGGGCAGGCAACCTGTAACCTGGTAGTGGTTGGGGAGGTTGGGCAGCTGCTGCAATGCGGAAAAGTCTACAAAAATGCTGATTCTCTGTCGTCTCACAAAAGACGCTTCCACACCGGGCAAAAAACCTGTGACGTCTCCGTGATCGGGGAAGATGGTCAGCAGCAATGCGGGCAAGTCTGCAAGAATGCTGTAGCCCTGTCACATCACAAAAGCAAATTCCACAGCGGGCAAAAAACCTGTGACTCGACCGTGATTGGGGAGAATGGCCCGCTGCGGCCATGCGGGAAAGTCTGCAAGAATGCTCTAGCCCTGTCAAATCACAGAAGCAAATTCCACAGCGGGCAAAAAACCTGTGATTCAACTGTGGTTGGGGCGAATGGCCAGCTACGGCCATGTGGAAAGCTCTACAAAAATGCTGATTCTCTGTCATCTCACAAAAGACGCTTCCACAGTCAGCAAAAAACCTGTGACTCAACCGTGGTTGGGGAGAATGGCCAGCTGCGGCCATGTGGAAAGGTCTACAAAAATGCTCATTCTCTGTCGTCTCACAAAAGAAACTCCCACACCGGGAAACAAATCTGTGAGGTCAATGTGATCGGGGGGAATGGCCAGCAGCAGCCATGCGGAACAGTCTGCAAGAGTGCTCAAAACCTGTCGGAACACAAAATCAAAGTCCACGGTGGGCAAAAAACCTGTAACGTGGCCATTATCGGGGAAGATGGCCAGTCGCAACCCTGCGGGAGGATCTGCAAGAATACTTATAACCTGTTGTTCCACAAATACAGAGTCCACGGCAAGCAACAAATCTGTGACGCGACAGTCGTCGGGGAAGGTGGCAAGCAGCAACAATGCAAGAAGGTCTGCAAAAATGCTGCTGCCCTGTCGGCTCACAAAAGCAACTATCATACCGGACAACAAACCTGTCATTTGACCCTGGTTGGGGAGGATGGTCAGCAGCAGCCATGCGGGAAGGTCTACAAGAATGCTCGTGCCCTGTCGGATCACAAAAGAAGACACCACACCAAGCTAAAAATCTGTGACGTAATCGTGGTCTTGGAGGATGGCCAGTCGAGGCCATGCGGGAAAGTCAGCAAGAATGCCTGTGCCCTCTCCGTTCACAAAAGCGGATACCACACAGGGCAAAAAAACTGTGACGTGACCGTGTTTGGTGAGAATCAGCAACCACGACCATGCGCAAAGGTCTTCAAGTGTGCTCGAGCCCTGTCAAATCATAAAAGCAGATACCACAGCGGACAACAAACCTGTAGCACGACCGTGATTGGGGTGGACGGCCAGCCGCGACCATGCGGGAAGGTCTGCAAAAGTGCTAAAGATCTCTTGAGTCACAAAGGAACACATCGAAAACGCAAGCCTGTTGATGTGAAACAGGATGATGATCTCAGTAATCCAAAAGGCGAAGCCGACAGGTAATGGTCTTCGACTGTAGGTTTTCTTGACATCCTCCCCACCCTAAAGAGGGTATCGCAAAACTCTCTCCGGCGTGGGAACGCGTTGACTCCCGTCATTGCCGGCTTCATTCTCGTCATTCCCGGCTTCATTCTCGTCATTCCCGCGAAGGCGGGAATCCACACTGACTCTCCACCAGAACCCTACTGCCCGGTGTCCCCCTGGCCTTGTCATCCCCGAGAAGGCAGAGATCCACCGTTGGCGCTGGATTCCCGCCTTCGCGGGAATGACGACTTCAGAGCGTGAGAACGAGCGGTTGAAGTTTTGCGACACCCTCTAAAAGTACGGGGTTTTACGCTCATTCGATAAAGTAACGATAAAGTAACATCCTTATTCTCCTAGTCTATCCTTCCTATCTGTAAACCAGAACGCAAGGATAGAATTATTAAGTTCTCACTCTCTGCGGCACTGCTGTTGCTGCTAACGTTGTTGTCCGTTATCGGCCACAGCGAACCGTTGACAAAGCATTTTATTGTCGAGCTTCAAGAGAGTGCAGGCCATGCCAACAAAAATGACCATGCAAGACAGGATTTACCGCCCGATAACAAACGACAAATATCCGCCAATTATGGAGTAAAAAAAACCATCATTGATTCGATTTCCCGGCAATGGCTTTACGCCACGAATCTGCTGGCTGCCTTCGAACTGCCCCTTACCACCAGAGATGCCATGACTCTGAGCTCCACACCTTGTTCATGGCTACCGGTAGAAGCGGCTCTTGCTGTCGGTTGGTTTTTAAAAAGTTATTGGAGTATCAATTCATTGTTGTTTAACTCGGTGGAACAGCAAGAGGCGACATCCATCCTGAGACAGGGGGATCAGCCATTGACCAATATCGCTATAATGTTCGGCTCTGAAAATAATCAACAACCCTGTCAGCAACAGGAGCAGCCATCAGAATCATCCGGCCAGCAGACCTCGCTGGCCATAAGTTATTTCACCAGCGTCCTGTCTTCTCGCTCGAGTGACGGTAACGAAGACCCTCAACAACAGCAACATACTCTGGATTTAAATTGCTTCGTCCAACCCTGTTATGGTATCTGTAAATTCCAACCATCTTCCGAAAGCACGGAGCCAGCTGAATGGTCGCTGAACTGTGAAGACGGGGTCGCCTCAGACGGGGTCGCCTCAGACGGGGTCGCCTCAGACGGGGTCGCCTCAGACGGGGTCGCCTCAGACGGGGTCGCCCCGAACTCAATGGCTACAAAGACAACCGATAGGGGAGCCTCTACCGGGCAGGCAACCTGCAACGTGGTAGTGGTTGGGGAGGTCGGGCAGCTGCTGCAATGCAAGAGAATCTTCAAAACTGCTCAAGCCCTGCGTAATCACAAAAAAAGAGTCCATTCCAGGCAAAAAATCTGTGACGCGCCCGTGTTCAGGGAAGATGGCCAGCCGCAGCCATGCGGAAGAGTCTACAAAAATGCTGATTCTCTGTCGTCTCACAAAAGACTCTACCACACCAGGCAACAAACCTGTGACGTGACCGTGGTCGGGGAGGATGGTCATCAGCCGTGCGGGAAAGTCTGCAAGAATGCTGCAGCCCTGAAACATCACAAAAGCACATTCCACAGCGAGCAAAAAACCTGTGACTCAACCGTGGTTGGGGATAATGGCCAGCCGCGACCATGTGGGAAAGTCTGCAAGAATGCTGCAGCCCTGTCACAACACAAAAGCACACTCCACAGCGGGCAAAAAACCTGTGACTCAACCGTGGTTGGGGATAATGGCCAGTCGCGACCATGTGGGAAAGTCTGCAAGAATGCTGCAGCCCTGTCACGACACAAAAGCATATTCCACAGCAGGCAAAAAACCTGTGACTCAACCGTGGTTGGGGAGAATGGCCAGCTGCAGCCATGTGGAAAGGTCTGCAAAAATACTCATTCTCTGTCGTCTCACAAAAGAAACTTCCACACCGGGAAACAAATCTGTGCCGTCAATGTGATCGGGGGGAATGGTCAGCAGCAGCCATGCGGAACAGTCTGCAGGAGTGCTCAAAACCTGTCGGAACACAAAAACAAATTCCACGGCGAGCAAAAAACCTGTGACGAGGCCATTATCGGGGAAGATGGCCAGCCGCAACCCTGCGGGAGGATCTGCAAAAATACTTATACCCTGTTGTACCACAGATACAGAGTCCACGGCGAGCAAAAAATCTGTGACGCGATAACAGTAGGGGAAGATGGCAAGCAGCGACAATGCAAGAAGGTCTGCAAAAATGCTCTGGCACTGTCGGTTCACAAAAGCAAATACCACAGAGGGCAACAAAACTGTGACGTGTCCGTGGTCGGGGAAGATGGCCTGCCGCAGCCATGCGGGAAAGTCTGCAAGAATGCCAGTGCTCTCTCCGTTCACAGAAGCAGATACCACAACGGGCAACAAACCTGTAACACGATCGTAGTTGGGTTGGACGGCCAGCCGCAGCCATGCGGGAAGGTCTGCAAAAGTGCTAAAGATCTCTTGAGTCACAAAGGAACACATCGAAAACGCAAGCCTGTTGATGTGAAACAGGATGATGATCTCAGTAATCCAAAAGGCGAAGCCGACAGGTAATGGTCTTCGACTGTAGGTTTTCTTGACATCCTCCCCACCCTAAAGAGGGTATCGCAAAACTCTCTCCGGCGTGGGAACTCGTTGACTCCCGTCATTGCCGGCTTCATTCTCGTCATTCCCGGCTTCATTCTCGTCATTCCCGGCTTCATTCTCGTCATTCCCGGCTTCATTCTCGTCATTCCCGCGAAGGCGGGAATCCACACTGACTCTCCACCAGAACCATACTGCCCGGTGTCCCCCTGGCCTTGTCATCCCCGAGAAGGCAGAGATCCACCGTTGGCGCTGGATTCCCGCCTTCGCGGGAATGACGACTTCAGAGCGCGAGAACGAGCTGTTGAAGTTTTGCGACACCCTCTAAAAGTACGGGGTTTTACGCTCATTCGATAAAGTAACGATAAAGTAACATCCTTATTCTCCTGGTCTATCCTTCCTTTCTGTAAAACAGAACGCAAGGATAGAATTATTAAGTTCTCACTCTCTGCGGCACTGCTGTTGCTGCTACCGTTGTTGCCCGTCATCGGCCACGGCGAACCGTTGACAAAGCATTTTATTGTCGAACTTCAAGAGAGTGCAGGCCCTGCCAACAAACATGGCCATGCAAGACAAGATTTACCGCCCGATAAAAAACGACAAATATCCAACAATCACGGAGTAAAAAAAACCATCATAGAGTTGATTTCCTGGCAATGCCTCTATGCCACGAGTCTGCTGGTTGCCTTCGAACTGACCTTTACTACCAGGGACACCAAGCCTCTGAGCTCCATACCTTGTTCATGGCTACCGGTAGAAGCGGCTATAGCTGTCGGTTGGTTTTTAAAAAGTTATTGGAGTATCGATTTACTGCTGTTTAACCCTCTGGGACGTCAAGAGAAACATCAAGAGGCGACATCCATCCTGAGACGGGGGGATCAGCCATTTAGCAACCTCGCTATAACCTTTGGCTCTGGAAATAATCAACAACCCTGTGTGCAACAGGACCAACCCTCAGAATCAACCGGCCAGCAGACCTCGGTGGCCATAAGTTATTTTACCAGCGTCCTGTCTTCTCGCTCGGGTGACGGTAACGAAGACCCTCAACAACAGCAACATACTCTGGGTTTAAATTGCTTCGTCCAACCCTGTTACGGTGTCTGTAAATTCCAACCCTCTTCCGAAAGCACGGGGCCAGCTGAATGGTCGTTGAATTGTGAAGACGGGGTCGCCTTAGACGGGGTCGCCTTAGACGGGGTCGCCTTAGACGGGGTCGCCTTAGACGGGGTCGCCTTAGACGGGGTCGCCTTGGATCGAGCCAACACGGAGTCAATGGGTTCAGGGGCAACCAATACATCGGCCCCTGCCTGGCAGGCATGCAACATGATAGTGGTCGGAAAGGATGGCCAGCTTCGGCAATGCGAGAAAGTCTTCAAGAGTGCTCAAACCTTGTCGAATCACAAAAGAACAGTCCATTCCAGGCAAAAAACCTGTGACGTGACCGTGTTCAGGGAGGATGGCCAGCTGCAGCTATGTGGAAAGGTCTGCAAAAATGTTAACTCTCTGTTGTCTCACAAAAGAAACTTCCACACCGGGAAACAAATCTGTGACGTCAAAGTGATCGGGGAGAATGGCCAGCAGCAGCCATGTGGAAGAGCCTGCAGGAATAATCAAGAACTGTCGTATCACAAAAAAATATTCCATAGCGAGCAAAAAACCTGCGACGTGACAATGATCGCGGAAGACGGCAAGCCGCAACCATGCGGGACGGTCTGCAAGAATGCCCACACCCTGTTGTCCCACAAATACAGATTCCACGGCAAGCAACAAATCTGTGACATGATAGTCGTTGGGGAAGGTGGCAAGTTTCGACAATGCAGGAAGGTCTGCAAAAATCCTCCTGCCCTGTCGGCTCACAAAAGCAGATACCACAGAGGGCAACAAACCTGTGACGTGACCGTGGTTGGCGAGGATTACCAATCATGGCCGTGCGGAAGGGTCTGCGAGAGTGCTCAAAGCCTGTCAAATCACAAACGCAAATTCCACAGCGGCCAAAAAGCCTGTAACTCGACCCTGATTGGCGAGAATGACCTGCCGCAGCGATGCGGGGTAGTCTGCAAGGATTCTCAAACTCTTTCGGATCACAAAAGAAGAGACCACACCGGGCAAAAAATCTGTAGCTCTAACGTGATTGGGGAGGATGGCCAAATGAGGCCATGCGGAAATATCTGCAAGAATGCTAAAGCCCTGTCTACTCACAAAAGCACATTCCACAGTGGACCAAGAACCTGTAACTCAACCGTGGTTGGGGATAATGGCCAGCCGCGGCCATGCGGGATGGTCTGCAGGAATTATGGAGCTCTGTCGGATCACAAAAGAAGAAACCACACCAAGCTAAAAATCTGTGACGTGACACTGGTCTGGGAGGATGGCCAGCCACGTCCATGCGGGAAAGTCTGCAAGAATGCCAGTGCCCTCTCCATTCACAAAAGCGGATACCACACAGGGCAAAAAAAATGTGACGTGACCGTGATTGGTGAGAATCAGCAACCGCGACCATGCGCAAAAGTCTTCAAGTGTGCTCGAGCCCTGTCAAATCACAAAAGCAATTGCCACAGCGGACAAAAAACCTGTAACACGACCGTGATTGGGGTGGAAGGCCAGCCGCAGCCATGCGGGAAGGTCTGCAAAAATAATAAAGATCTCTCAAATCACAAAAGAACACATCGAAAACGCAAGCCTGTTGATGTGAAACAGGATGATGATGTCAGTGGTCCAAAAGGTAGAGCCGACAGATAACGCTCTTCAACTGAAGGTTATTGACAGAGTAACACCCTTATTTTTCTGGTCTATCCTTCCTTTCTGTAAACCAGAACGCAAGGGTAGAATTATTGAACTCTCACTCCATGCGGCACTGCAGTTGCTGTCAGCTTTATTGCCCGTCATCGGCCAGGCCGAACCGTTGACAAGCCATTTTATTGTCGAGCTTCAACAGAGTGCAGGCCTTCCAAAACAGAGCTTTTCAATAAACCCAGAACAGCGTACATGGTCGTATATCCCGTCTGGCCCTGCCTGCCAAAACGGCTATGCAAGGCCAGATTTAGCCACCGATAACACACGACAAATAACCCCCAATTATGGAGTAAAAAAAACTATCATTGAGTCGATTTCCTGGCAATGGCTTTACGCCACGAATCTGCTGGCTGCCTTCGACCCGCCCCTAATTACCAGAGACCTCACACCTCTGGGCTCCACACCCTGTTCATGGCTACCGGTAGAAGCGGCTGTAACTGTCGGTTGGTTTTTAAAAAGTTATTGGAATCTCAATTCACTGATGTTTAACCCGATAGAACATCAAGAGGAACAACAAGAGGCGACATCCATCCTGAAACAGGAGAATCAGCCATTTAGCAACATCGCTATAATGTTTGGCTCTGGAAATAACCAACAACCTTGTCAGCAACAGGACCAGCGATCAGAATCAACCGGGCAGCAGACCCCGATGGCCGTAAGCTATTTTACCAGCGTCCTGTATTCTCGCTCGGGGGACGGTAATGAAGATCCTCAACAGCAGCAGCACACATTGGGTTTAAATTGCCTCGTCCAGCCCTGTTATGGCGTTTGTATATTCCGACCATCTTCCGAAAGCACGGGGCCAGCTGAATGGTTGTTGAATTGTGAAGACGGGGTCGCCTTAGACGGGGTCGCCCTAGACGAGTTCGCCCTAGACGAGTTCGCCCTGGACGAGTTCGCCCTGGACGAGTTCGCCCTGGACGAGTTCGCCCTAGACGAGTTCGTCTTTGACGGGGTCGCCTTAGACGGGGTCGCCTTAGACGGGGTCGCCTTAGACGGGGTCGCCTTAGACGGGGTCGCCTTAGACGGGGTCGCCCCGAACTCAATGTGTGCAGGAACAACCGAGACAAGAGCCTCTGCCGGGCAGATAACCTGCAATGTAGAAGTAGTAGTTGGGGAGGGTGGCCAGCTTCAGCAATGCGGGAGAGTCTTCAAGAATGCTAAAGCCCTGTTGATTCACAAAAGTAAATTACACAGCGGGCAAAAAACCTGTGACTTGGCCATTATCGGAGAAAATGGTAAGTCGCAACCATGTGGGAAAGTCTACAAAAATGCCCTTGCCCTCTCCGTTCACAAAAGCGGATACCATACCGGGCAACAAACCTGTGATTTAACCACAGTCGGGGAGTATGGTCAGCAGCGGCCATGCGGGAAAGTCTGCAAGAATGCCCTTGCCCTGTCCGTTCACAAAAGCGGATACCATAGCGGGAAAAAAATCTGTGACTTTCCCCTGGTTGGCGAGGACAACCAACTGCGTCCATGCGGAACAGTCTGCAAAAATGCTCATTCTCTATGGTCTCATAAAAGAAACTTCCACCCCGGGAGACAAATCTGTGACGTCACTGTGATCGGGGTGAATGGCCAGCAGCAGCCATGCGGAACTGTCTGCAGGAGCGCTAGCCTGACGTATCACAAAGACAAATTCCACGGAGGGCAAAAAATCTGTAGCGTGACCGTGGTTAGCGAGGATCAGCAATCATGGCCATGCGGAAGGGTCTTCCGGAGTGCCCAAACCCTGTCAAATCACAAATACAAATTCCACAGCGGCCAGAAAACCTGCAACTCGATCGTGATTGGGGAGAATAACCTGCCACGACCATGTGGGTTAGTCTGCAGGGATTCTCGGGCTCTTTCGGATCACAAAAGAAGACACCACACCGGGCAAAAAACCTGTAACTCTAAAGTGATTGGGGAGGATGGCCAACTGCGGCCATGCGGAAATATCTACAAGAATGCTAAAGCCCTTTCAACTCACAAAAGCTCATTCCACAGTGGAGAAAGAACCTGTAATTCTAGCGTGATTGGGGAGGATGGCCAGCTGCGGCCATGCGGGATGGTCTGCAGGAGTTATGGAACTCTGTCGAATCACAAAAGAAGGGACCACACCGGGCCAAAAACCTGTGACGAGATCCTGGTCGGAAAGGAGGGTCAGCAGCAGCCATGTGGGAAAATTTGCAAGAATGCCAGTGCTCTCTCCGTTCACAAAAGCAGATACCACAGCGGGCAACAAACCTGTAACACGACCATGCTTGGGGTAAACGGCCAGCAGCGGCGATGCGGGAAGGTCTGCAAAAGTGCTCAAGATCTCTCGAATCACAAAGGAACACATCGAAAACGCAAGCCTGTTGATGTGAGCCAGAACGCTGACCTCAGTGCTTCAGAAGGTAAAGCCAACAGGTAATGATCTTTAATTGAAGGTTTTTGATGGAGTAACACCCTTATTTTCTTGATCTATCCTTCCTTTCTGTAAACCCGATCGCCAAGGATAAAATTATTAAACTCTCACTCTCTGCAGCACTGTTGCTGCTACCGTTGTTATCTGTCTTCAGTCAGGCCGAACTGTTGACAAAGCATTTTATTGTCGAGTTTCAAAAGAGTGCAGGTCTTCCAAACCAGAGCTTTTCAATAAAGCCATACCAGAGTAAATGGTCAGATAACCCTTCAGGCCTTGCCGACACAAACGGTTATGCAAGATCAGATTTACCACCCGACAATAGACGACAGATAACTAACAATTACGAAGTAAAAACAACCATTATTGAGTCGATTTCCTGGCGATGGCTTTACGCCACGAATCTTCTGGCTGCCTTCGAACTCATCTTTATCACCAGAGTCTCTCCTCTGAGTTCAACATCTTGTTCATGGCTACCGGTGGAAGCGGCTATAGCTTTCGGTTGGATTTTAAAAGACTATTGGAGCCCCGGCATACTGCTGTCTGACCTGATGAAGCATCAAGAGGCGACATCCATCCTGAGACAAGGGGATCAACCATTTACCAACATCGTTATAATGTTTGGCTCCGACCATAACCAACAACCTTGTCAGCAACGAGACCAGACAACAGAATCTTCCGGCCAGCATGCCACGCTGGCCACAGGCTACTCCACCAGCGTCCTGTATTTTCGCTCGGTTGACGGTAACGAAGACCCTCAACAACAGCAGCATACTTTGGGTTTAAATTGTTTTGTCCAAACCTGTTGTGGCGTCTGTAAATTCCGACCATCTCCCAAAAGCATGGAACCAGTTGAACTTTCTCTGAATTGTGAAGACGGGGTCGCCTTAGACGGGGTCGCCTCAGACGGGGTCGCCCAGAACTCAATAGCTGCAGGGGCAACCGATACACCAGCCCCTGCCGGGCAATCAACCTGCAACGTGATGCTGGTCGGGAAAGATGGTCTGCTTCGACAATGCAAGAGAGTCTTAAAGAGTGCCAAAGCCCTGTCGAATCACCAAAGAAGAGTCCATACCAGGCAAAAAACCTGTGACGTGACCGTGTTCAGGGAGGATGGCCAGCTGCAGCTATGTGGAAAGGTCTGCAAAAATGTTAACTCTCTGTTGTCTCACAAAAGAAACTTCCACACCGGGCAACAAACCTGTGATGTTACCGTGATCAGGGGGAATGGCCAGCAGCTGTCATGCGGAAAGATCTGCAAGAGTGCTCAAGCCCTGTCAATTCACAAAAGCAAATTCCACAACGGGCAAACAACCTGTATAGAGAAAATTGTCGGGGAAGATGGCAGGCCACAGCCATGTGGGAAGGTCTTCAAGAATGCTTATGCAGTGTCGCTTCACAAAAACAGAGTCCACGGCAAACAACAAATCTGTGACGTTACAGTGATCGGAAAAAATGGCCAGTTGCTGCCATGCAGGGCAATCTGTAAAAACGCTAAAGCTTTTTCGGATCACAAAAGAAGATTGCATAGCGGGCAACAAACCTGTGACGTGACCTTGGTCGGGAAGGATGGTCAGCAGAAGCCATGCGGGAAAGTCTGCAAAAGTGCCTGTGCCCTCTCCGTTCACAAAAGCGGATACCACACCGGACAAAAAACCTGTGACTTTACCTTCTTTGGTGAGGATCAAAGACCGCAGCCATGCGGAAAGGTCTGCAAGAATGCTCAAGCCCTGGCAAGTCACAAAAGGAAATCGCACAGCGGGGAAAAAACCTGTGACTCAGCTGTGGTAGGGAAGGATGGCCAGCCGAGGCCATGCGGAATGGTCTGCAAGAATTACGAAACTCTGTTGGATCACAAAAGAAACTTCCACGCCGAGCAACAAATCTGTCAATTGACCGTGGTAGACGAAGATCAACAACTGCGGCTGTGCGGAAAGGTCTTCAAAAGTCCTCAAGCCCTGTCAAGTCACAAAAGCAAACTCCACAGTGGGCAAAGAACCTGTTATACGACAGTGATTGGTGAAGATGGCCAGCTACTACCATGCAGGACAGTCTGCAAGAATGCTAAAGATTTTTCGAATCACAAAAGAAGACTCCACACCGGGCAAAAGGTATGTGAACTAACTGTGGTCGAAAAGGATGGTCGGCAGCAGCCGTGCGGTAGAGTCCTCAAGAGTGCCTT
The DNA here is from genome assembly GCF_049275935.1 of Endozoicomonas sp. ALC020. Lineage (NCBI taxonomy): Bacteria > Pseudomonadati > Pseudomonadota > Gammaproteobacteria > Oceanospirillales > Endozoicomonadaceae > Endozoicomonas > Endozoicomonas sp. ALC020. Next base: position 3,414,739 of record NZ_CP184830.1, on the reverse strand, counting down.
TGACTTCTCCGTTCACAAAAGCAGATACCACAGCGGACAACAAACCTGTGACTTTCCCCTGGTTGATGAGGATCACCAATCGCGGCCATGTGGAGAGGTCTGCAAGAATGCTCAAGCCCTGTCAATTCACAAAAGCAAATCGCACAGTGGGCAAAAAACCTGTGACTTTACCGTCGTTGGGAAAGGCGGCCAGCCGCGACCATGCGGGAAGGTCTGCAACAACCGCAGAGCACTGTGGGATCACAAAAGATGCCAACACACCAGGCAAAAAACCTGTGACGTGACCATGGTTGGCGAGGATCACCAACCGCGTTTGTGCGCTAAGCTCTGCAAGAGTGCTCAAGCCCTGTCAACTCACAAAAGCAAATTCCACAGCGGGCAAAGAGCCTGTGACTCGACCGTGATTGCGAAGGATGGCCAGCCGCAGCCATGCGGGATGATATGCAGGAACTCTGGAGCTCTGTCGTATCACAAAAGAAAAGAGCACAGCGGACAACAAACCTGCAACGAAATCCTGATCACAGAAGATGGCCAGTCAGAGCTATGCGGGATGGCCTGCAAAAATGCTCAAGATCTCTCAAGTCACAAAAGAGTACATCGAAAACGCAAGCCTGTTGATAAGTAGGACAATAACCTCACTCATCCAGAAGCTAAAACGAATCAGTAATGATCTTTAACAGAGAGACTTTGACAGAATACGTCCTTATTTTCTTGATCTATTCTTCTTCTCTGTAAACCAGAACGCAGTGATAGTATTATTAAACACTCATTTGCGGCATCGATGTTGCTGTTAGCGTTGCTGCCTGTCATCGGCCAGGCCGAATCGTTGAAAAAATGTTTTACTGTCGAATTTCAACAGAGCAAAGGTCTTCCAAGCCAGAGCTTTTTTATAGAACCAGACAAAAGTACATGGTCGGATAACCCGTCAGACTTTGCTGAAACAAGCAGCTATGCAAGACCAGATTTATCAACGGATAGTATACGACACAAAAATAACAGTTACAGAGTAAAAACAACAATCATTGAGTCGATTTCCTGGCAACGGCTTTATGCCACTAACCTGCTGGTTGCTTACGAACTGACCCTGACCACCAGATGCACACCGCCGACCCCCACCGCTTATTCATGGTTACTGATAGAAACGGTTCTCGCTGTCGACTGGATGTTAAAAAGTGTTTGGAACCCCGATTCACCTCTGTTTAAACCAATTGAACTACAGCCGTCATCTATATTGACACAGGGGGGGCACATATTTGCGATCACCACTGTGGAGCCAGGCTCTGGACAAGGGCAACAACAAGGCCAGCTATCACAATTAGCTGACCAACAGACCAAACAGCCAACCCGCCAAACTGCAAGCGCTATGAGCCACGCCCTCTATTCCTGCCCCGGCGATGGTAATGGAGACTCTAAACAACACTCACATACTCTGGGTTTAGATTGTTTCGTCCATCCCTGTCATGGCGTTTGCAGGCTACGAACTTCATCCGATCCTACACATTCAATGACTACAGGGACTGCATGTGCTGACCCTGTAGTGTCACTGAGAGATGAAGTTCCAACGCCCGGGAATTTGCCTGCCAGCACTGAAGATCTGATTATAGTCGAGGGGTTACTCAGTCTGAGTAAATACAAACCTCACGAAGAAACCGAAATTTCCTTTACACCTGTCCATATCACATTCCCAATGGCGATTTCAGCAACCCGACAAACAACAGGATCACCCCAATGGGACCAAAGCCCGCCTCGTCTTTCCCGGACAGGCACCAGACAAGTCACTGACCACAGCGGGAATCGAACCTGTTACGAGACCCTGTCGGGGGATAATGGTCAGCAGCGACCATGTGGTAAAATCTGCAAAAGTACTTCGGCCCTGAAGGTTCACAAAAGCAGATACCATAGCGGGAAAAGAAGCTGTTACACGGCCGTGGTTGGAGAGGATGGTGGAAAGCGACAATGCGGAAAGATCTGCATCAATGCTCAAGCACTGTGGGAGCACAAAAAAAGAGACCACAGCGAGCGACAAATCTGTGACGTAACAGTGGTCAAAAAGGATGGCAAGCAGGGACCATGCGGGAAGATCTACAAGAATGTTCCTACCCTGTCGATACACAAAAGCAGATACCATACCGGGCAAAGAACCTGTCAGTTGACAATAGTCAGGGAGGATGGCCAGCAGCGGTCATGCGGAAAGGTCTGCAACAATCTTCAAGCCCTCACGGATCACAAAAAAAGAGACCATACCGGGCGACAAACCTGTGACTCAAGAGTGGTCAAAATGGATGGCCAGCAGCGACTATGCGGGAAGGTCTGCCAGAATGCTCGCACCCTTCTGGATCACAAAAGAAACACCCACAGCGGGCCAAAAACCTGCGACTTAACAGTGGTAGGACAGGATGGCCCGCCGCAGCAATGCGGAAAAATCTTTAAGAGTTCCCAGGCCCTGTCAACTCACAAAAGCAGATTCCACAGCGGGCGAAAGAGCTGCGACTCGACCGTGGTTGGGGAAGATGGCCAGTCACAGCCATGCGGGAAGGTCTGCATAAGTGCTAAAGCTCTCTCGAATCCTGAAAGAATACATCGAAAACGCAAGCCTGATGATGTGAACCAGGATGATGACCTCAGTGCTCCAGGAGGTAAAACCAAAAGGTAATGATCACTACAAGAATTTTTTTACAAAAAAATATCTTTATTTTCCTGATCTATCCTTGCTTTCTGTAAACCAGAACACAAGGATAGAATTATTAAACACTCACTCTTTGCGGCATCAATGTTGCTGCTACTGTTGTTATCTGTCATCGCTCAGGCCGAATCGTTAACAAGGGGTTTTGTCGTCGAGCTTCAACAGGATCCTGGCTCTCCAAACCAGAGTTTTTTTATAAACTCAGACCCGCTTACATTGTCGGGCAAACCGTCAGTCATCACCAAAAGCTATTCAGGATCAGATTTTCCACCTTATGACAAACGACAAAGACCTGACAGTAACAGGGTAAAAACACCCCTTATCGAGTCCATTTTCTGGCAATGGCTTTACGCCACTGATCTGCTGGTTACCTACGAACTGACCCGGGCCACCAGAGGTACAGCACTGAGCCCCACTCCTTATTCATGGCTACTGATAGAAATGGCTGTCGCTGTCGGCTGGTTTTTACAAAGTTATTGGAACCCCGATTCATTGCTGTTTAAACCATTTGGTATACATATGTCGTTTATATTGACATTGGAAGATCACAGGTTTGTGATCACCACCATGGTGCCTGGCTCTGAACAACAGCAACAACAAGGCCAGCTATCACAATCAACTGGCAAACAGGCCCCACAAGCCAGCAGCCAACCTGCAAGCGCTTTCAACAGTCCCCTGTATTCTGGCTCTGCCGACGGTAACGGAGACTCTCAACAACAGTCACATACTTTGGGTTTAAATTGTTTCGTCCATCCCTGTCATGGTGTTTGCAAGTTCCGATCATTATCGGATCATACCTATTCAATGAGTGCATGGACTGCTTGTGCTGACCCTATCGGACCACCCGGTAATAAAGCAACAATACCCGGGAATTTGCCTGCCAGCGCTAATGACTGGATTATAATCCAGGGGCTTCTCATTCTGGGTCAGCACGGAACTGACAATGAAAACGAAATTTCCTCTACACCTGCTCACTTTACCCCCTTAATGGTGACTTCAGAAACACAACAAACCGCTACAGAAACACCTCAATGGGGTCAAAGGCCACCTGGTCTTTCCCGGACAGTCACCGGGCAGGCCACTGAACAAAGCGAGAAACTAATCTGTGACCTGACCCTGTGCGTTGAGAATGGTCAGCAGCGATCATGTGGAAAGTTCTACAGGAATGCTCATGCCCTGTCACTTCACAAAAACGGATACCACACTGGGCATAGAACCTGTGACGTGACTGTGGTCGGGGAAGATGGTAAGGAACGATCATGCGGAACATTCTGCAACAATGCTGCTGCCCTGACGAGGCACAAACAAAAAGAGCACTCCGGGCAACAAATCTGTGACACAACAGTGGTCAGGAAGGATGGTCGGCAGCGACCTTGCGGGAAGGTCTGCAAGAACGCCATAGCTCTGTCGAAACACAAAAGACACATCCACAGCGGACAAAGAACCTGTGTCATAAAAGTAGTCAGGGAGAACGGGCAACAGCAGCCATGCGGGAAGGTCTGCAAGAATGTACAAGCCCTGTTGGCTCACAAAATAAACAACCATAGCGAGCAAAAAACCTGTGACCTGACCGTGATCGGGGAGGATGGTCAGCAGCGGCCATGCGCAAAGGTCTGCAAGAATGGTCAATTACTTTTGTATCACAAAAGAAGCCTCCACACCGGGCAACAAACCTGTGACCTGACTGTGATCGGCGAGCATCACCAGCCGCAGCCATGTGGAAAGGTCTGTAGTAGTACTCAAGCCCTATTAATACATAAAAGCAGATTCCATACCAGGCAAAGGACCTGTCAGGTAAAAATAGTCGGGGAGGATGGTCAGTCACGACCATGCGCGACGCTCTGCAAGGGTATTGGAGCACTTTCGGATCACAAAAGAAGAGACCACACCGGAAAACTAACCTGCAACGTGATCCTGGTTCCAGAGGATGGCCAGCCGCAGCAATGCGGGAAGGTCTGCATAAGTGCTAAAGCTCTCTCAAATCACAAAAGAACACATAGAAAACGCAAACCTGTTGGTGGAAACCAGGATGTTGAAATCATTGCTCCAAAAGGCAAAGCCAACAGGTAAAGATCCTTAACAGGAGGTATTTGGTAAGGAAACACCTTGATTTTCTTGATCTATCCTTCCTCTCTGAATACCAGAACGCAGGGATAGAATTATTAAACATTCACTCTTTGCAGCACCAATGTTGCTGCTACTGTTGTTATCTGTCATCGGTCAGGCCGAACCGTTAACAAGGGGTTTTGTCCTCGAGCTTCAACAGGATCCTGGCTCTCCAAACCAGAGTTTTTTTATAAACTCAGACCCGCTTATATTGTCGGGCAAACCGTCAGTCATCACCAAAAGCTATTCAGGATCAGATTTTCCACCTTATGACAAACGACAAAGACCTAACAGTAACAGGGTAAAAACACCCCTTATCGAGTCCATTTTCTGGCAATGGCTTTACGCCACTGATCTGCTGGTTACCTACGAACTGACCCGGGCCACCAGAGGTACAGCACTGAGCCCCACTGCTTATTCATGGCTACTGATAGAAATGGCTGTCGCTGTCGGCTGGTTTTTACAAAGTTATTGGAACCCCGATTCATTGCTGTTTAAACCATTTGGTATACATATGTCGTTTATATTGACATTGGAAGATCACAGGTTTGTGATCACCACCATGGTGCCTGGCTCTGAACAACAGCAACAACAAGGCCAGCTATCACAATCAACTGGCAAACAGGCCCCACAAGCCAGCAGCCAACCTGCAAGCGCTTTCAACAGTCCCCTGTATTCTGGCTCTGCCGACGGTAACGGAGACTCTCAACAACAGTCACATACTTTGGGTTTAAATTGTTTCGTCCATCCCTGTCATGGTGTTTGCAAGTTCCGATCATTATCGGATCATACCTATTCAATGAGTGCATGGACTGCTTGTGCTGACCCTATCGGACCACCCGGTAATAAAGCAACAATACCCGGGAATTTGCCTGCCAGCGCTAATGACTGGATTATAATCCAGGGGCTTCTCATTCTGGGTCAGCACGGAACTGACAATGAAAACGAAATTTCCTCTACACCTGCTCACTTTACCCCCTTAATGGTGACTTCAGAAACACAACAAACCGCTACAGAAACACCTCAATGGGGTCAAAGGCCACCTGGTCTTTCCCGGACAGTCACCGGGCAGGCCACTGAACAAAGCGAGAAACTAATCTGTGACCTGACCCTGTCCGGTGAGAATGCTCAACAGCGACGATGCGGAAAGGTCTGCAAGACTTCTCATGCCCTGTCGCTTCACAAAAGCAGATACCACAGCGGGCACAGAACCTGTGCCGTGACTGTGGTCGGGGAGGATGGTAAAGAGCGATCATGCGGAAAAGTCTGCAACAATGCTAACGCCCTGACGAAGCACAAACGAAAAGATCACTCCGGGCAACAAATCTGTGACACATCAGTGGTCAGGAAGGATGGTCGGCAGCGACCTTGCGGGAAGGTCTGCAAGAACGTAATAGCTCTGTCGGAACACAAAAGAAACATCCACAGCGGGCAAAAATCCTGTGACCTGACTGTTGCCGGTGAAGATAGCCAGCTGCGGCTATGCGGATTGGTCTGCAATAATACTCAAGCCTTGTCTTATCACAAAGTCAGAGAGCATCGCGGTCAACAAACCTGTAAGCTAATTATGGTCGGAGAGGATGGCCAGCAGAGGCCATGCGGGAAAATCTGTAAAAATGCCTATAGCCTGTCATATCACAAAAGAAAAGAGCACAGCGGGCAACAAACCTGTGAACTGACCCTTGTCGGGGAGGATGGCCAGCCACAGCCATGCGGGACGACCTGTAAAAATGCCCAAGCCCTGTATTATCACAAAATCAAAAACCACACCCGGCAACAAACCTGCAACGTGAATCTGGTCACGGAGGATGGTCTGAAGCGGCCATGTGGGACGACCTGTAATAATGCCCTGGCCCTGTCATATCACAAAAGAAGAGACCACACCGGGCAACAGACCTGCAACGCGATTCTGGTCACGGAGGATGGCCAGCTGCAGCCATGTGGGACGACCTGTAATAATGCCCTGGCCCTGTCATATCACAAAAGAAGAGACCACACCGGGCAGCAAACCTGCAACGTGGCCCTGATCTCAGAGGATAGCCAGCCAAAGCTATGCGGGAGGGTCTGCAAAAACGCTGATGCTCTCTCGAGTCACAAAAAAAGACATCGAAAACGCAAGCATGATGATGTGAACCAGGATGATGACCTCAGTGCTCCAAGAACTAAAACCAACAGGTATTGACATCCTCCCCGCCCTAAAGAGGGTGTCGCAAAACTTCAACAGCTCGTTCTCACGCTCTGAAGTCGTCATTCCCGCGAAGGCGGGAATCCAGCGCCAACGGTGGATCTCTGCCTTCTCGGGGGTGACAAGGCCAGGGGGACACCGGGCAGTATGGTTCTGGTGGAGAGTCAGTGTGGATTCCCGCCTTCGCGGGAATGACGAGAATGAAGCCGGGAATGACGAGAATGAAGCCGGGAATGACGAGAATGAAGCCGGGAATGACGAGAATGAAGCCGGGAATGACGAGAATGAAGCCGACAATGACGAGAATGAAGCCGACAATGACGGGAGTCAACGCGTTCCCACGCCGGAGAGAGTTTTGCGACACCCTCTAAAGGACGGGGATTCCTACCACCAGACGGTCATGCCCGACCGCAGTGTATACCTTACCCAGTAGCGGCATACACCTTATTCGACAATCTGCTCTACCTTTCGGATTGTCTAGGCGACCCCGTTAACAAACACGGGCAGAAAGCGGAAGGTATTTTACTTCTCCTGTCAGGTAGCGTAATCGCAAAAAACACCTGACGGATAGCAAAGTAGCACAAGGGGCTTGCTTTGCAAGCCGAGCTTACATCCCCGTCCTCAAGAGGGTGTCGCAAAAGGGTATGGTCAGCAGGATATATCAAGATCGTCGTTCCCGCGCAGGCGGGAACCCACCACGAACAGTGGATCTCCGCCTTCGCGGAGATGACGGTTTGAAGCTTGAAGCGTTTTAATTGACCTTTTGCGACACCCTCTCAAAGTACGGGGTTTTACGCTCATTCGATAAGATATCGTCCGGTGCGGCCTCTGGTTTTTAACTGTGTTTTTTAACAAAGTGTCTTCGACAGAAAAACATACTTATATTCTTGATCTATCTTTCCTCTCTGTATATTGGAATGCAAGGATAGAATTATTAAACTCTCACTCTTTGCAGCACTGCTAATACTGCTAATATTGTCCTCTTTTGTCTGTCAGGCCGAACCATGGTCAGGAAGCTATATTGCTGAGTTTGAACAGGATGCAATTTCGCCAAACTGGAGTTTTTCCATTAAAAGTGACCTGCAAACATTGCCGGACAACCCGTTATATATTTCTGATACAAACGGCTATACAGGACCCGATTCGCCGCCTGATGACAAACGACAAGTAGCAGGTGGTTACGAGGTAAAAACGACCATCATTGAGTTAATTTCATGGCAGTACCTTTACGTTTCTCATCTAACAGTTGCTTACAAACTGATCCTGACCACCACCCCTTTGAGCTCCAAACTATATTCATGGCTACCTCTAGAATTAGCTGTCGTTGTCGGCTGGCTTTTAAAAAACTATTGGAGCCCCTATTCACAGCTGTTTAACCCGTTCGAACAACAGGCGGCAGTTATTTTGACACAGGGCGACTACCCGTTGGCAAACATCACTATTATGTTTGGCTCTGGACATAACCCTCCACAATACCAGCCGTCAGAATCATCTGGTCAGCGAGCCCCACAAACCTCCACCCAACCTACAGGCAATTTAACTGAACTCCTGCATTCTGGCTCTTTTGACGGCAACGGAGACCCTCAACAACTCCATCATACTCTGAGTTTGAATTGTTTTCTCTCTCCCTGTCATGGTGTTTGTGAATTTCGATCATCATCTGATAACCTCGGGCCTGCTGAATGGTGGCCCAACCCCGACGAAAGCCCGACAAGATACGCAAGAGTAGCACCCGGACAAAGTGCATGCCCCCATTTGGCTGATGGATACTGCTTTATTTGCATCAGTCAATTGGCTCCTTTAGATACTATAAATCCCCTACAAAGTTCACTATTCATAACAGCGAATGATTCCCCTGCCATTGAACCTCAAAACGACTATGGTCAACTGGTTAAGCCAGATACAAATCAGTCACAGATGCATGGCGCTGATAGCAGCCCTGCCAATAGCTACAACTTTACAGACGAACTTACCTCAGACTCAGTAACTATCGTGACGACCAATATCCCCCCCGCCGACAGGCAACTAATCTGTGACGTAACCATAACCGGGAAGGATGGCCAGCCGGTGACATGTGGAGTCATCTCCAAGAGGAAAAAGGCACTGTCAGTTCACAAAAGCAAATACCACTCCGGGCAAAAAGCCTGTGACGTGACCCTGGTTGGGGAGGATGGCCGTCGGCGGCCATGCGGGAGGCTCTGCAAGCATGCTGAAGACCTCTCGGATCACAAAAGAAGAGAGCACACCCTGCAACAAACCTGTTATGTCACCGTGATCGGTGTGGATGGTCTGCTGCGGACATGTGGGGCCATTTGTAAGAATGCCAAGTCTATGTCAGATCACAAAAGCAAAAACCACTCAGGGCAAAAAGCCTGTCAGGTCATGGTGATCGGGGACGACAGCCAGCTGCGGCCATGCGGGTTGGTCTTCAAATGTTTGAGAGCCCTGTCAGATCACAAAAGAAAAGAGCACAGCGGTGAAAAAATCTGTAATCTGACTCTGATCAGTGAAGATGGCCAACCGCAGCCATGTGCGTTTCCCTGCAAAAATGCCAAAGCTTTTGCAAATCACAAAACCAGATTCCATAGCACTGAGCACAACTGTGACTTTACAGTGTCCGACGAAGACGGCCAGCAGCGACCATGCGAAAAATTCTTCAAAAATAGTAAAGCCCTGAAGAGTCACAAGAGAAACGTTCACAGCAATCAACAAATCTGTGACGAAACCGTTATCGGGCAGGATGGCCAGCTGCGGCCCTGCGAAATGGTGTGCAAGAATCTTCTAGCCCTGAAATACCACAATAAAAAAGACCATAGCGGGCAACAAATATGTAAGGTTGGCGTGTTCACAAAGGATGGCCAGCAGCGGTCATGTGGATTTGTCTGTAAGAATACTCAAGCCCTTCGGTATCACAAATACAGAGACCACACAGGGCAACAAACCTGCAGTGCAATAGTGTTCGCAGAAGATGGTCAGAAACGGCCATGTGGAAAGGTCTGCAAGAACGCTCAATCCCTGCGAAATCACCACAGAAGCGACCACACCAAACCAAAAGTTTGTTTCTATGAAGTCGTTGGCGAACAGAGTCAGCGCCAGTCATGCGGGAGGGTTTGCAAAAGTGCTATAGACCTTGTAAATCACAAAAGAACAGCCCACAGTGGGCAGGCGATATGTGACGCAAATATAGTTGGCAAGGATGGCCAGCAGCGGCTATGCGGAAGGACCTTCAATAATATTCAAAACCTTTCGGTGCACAAAAGCAGATTCCACGGCACGCAAAAAATCTGTTACTCGACAGTGGTCGGAGAGGATGGCCAGCCGCGACCATGCGGAAAGACATTAAAAAATTCTAAAGGCCTGTCGAATCACCGAATGAAAGAACATTCCGGAGAACAAACCTGCAAAATAGCAGTACACGGGGAGGATGGTCAGCCGAGTCCATGTGGAAAGGTCTGTAAGAATGCTATGGCCCTGTCTTATCACAAAAGAGTACATCGAAAACGCAAGCCTGATGATGGGGACAAGTAAATATCTCCATCTTATCCCTACCCTGTCATTCTTTTGACCTACTTTCCTATCTGTATACGAGAAAGTAAGGATAGAATCATTAAACACTCTCTCTATCTGACCCTGCTATTGCTTTCATTGTCTGTCGTCTGTCAGGCCAAACCGTTGACAAGTCGTTTTATAGTTGAGCTTCAACAAAGCACAGGTTATCCAAACCAGAACTTTTCTATGAGGCGAGACCTGAATACATCGTCGGGGAACCCGTCACAGAGAACGTATGATTACGAGGTGAAAACAACCATTATTGAGTCGATTTCGTGGCAATTGCGCTATGCCACGAATCTGCTGATTGCATACCAACTGATCCTGATCTCCAAGTACTCTCCCGCATGCACCATGTCTCATTTGTGGCTATCTCTGGACGCCATTGTGATTGTCAATTGGCTTTTGAAAAGCAGTTGGAACCCCGATTCACCGCTGTTTAATCCGATTGAACAACAGGTGACATCTATGTTGGCACAGAGGAGTCAACCGTTTGCGATCATGAAAATGATTTTTGGCTCCGAGCATCACCAACAACCCTACCAGCCATCAAAATCATCGGAGCAGCACGCCCCGGAAGCCACCAGGCACTCTGAAGGCTCTGTCATTAGCCCTCTGCAACCTGGCTCTGGCGGCGGTGGCGAAGGCCCTCAACAACATTTGCACACTTTAGGTTTAAATTGTTTTGTTTATCCCTGTAATGGAATTTGTCAATTCCGACTGTCACCCGATAATACCGGGACCGCTGAGTTACACTGTGAGCGGCCCTTCATGCCAATACAGATTCCAGAGACAATAACAGGAATGCAAATCTCTCAAACAGAAGCATCACCCGAACAAGGCTTATGCCCACATTTGACTCAAGGATACTGTTTTCATTGCATGATTGAGTCTGATTCTTCAGAAGCTATACTTCGCGAACAAAACCAGCTTACAGAAATATTGAATAATTTCCCTGATGATATTCAGCTCCTGTGCGATTCTGATGAACTATTTCAGCCATATGATATTGATGGCAGCCCTCTGGGAGGATTGACCATAGACTCAATAAGCGCTGAGGCAGCCTGTGCAAACGATCCTGCCGGGCGACCAACCTGCAACCTGGCACTGGCTGGGGTGGTTGACCAACTGAGACCTAACGGAAGAGTTTACAACAAAGTTCAATCCCTGACGTATCATAAAAAAAGAGCCCTCTCCGGTGAAATAACCTGTGAGGTGACTGTGGTCGGAAAGGATGGCCGACCACAGCCGTGCGGGAAACTCTGCAAAAATGCCCCATCTCTCTGGTCTCACAAAAGTAAAATCCACAGTGGGCAAAAAATCTGTGATGCGACCGTGGTCGGTGAGAATGGCCAGCCGGGTCCATGCAGGAAAGTCTGCAAGAATGCTGCAATTCTGGCGACTCACAAATACAAAACCCATGGAAGGCAAAAAAACTTTGAAATGACCATGATCGGGGAGAATGGCCAGCTGCGTCCACGCAAGAAGACCTTCAAGAATGTCAGAATCCTGAGGGATCACAAAAACAGAGAGCGCGAAAGGCAACAAATTTGTGATGTGACAGTGGTCGGAAAGGAAGATCAGCAGCAGCCATGCGGCAAGGCCTTTAAGACTATTAGAGTCCTTTTGGATCACAAAAGAAGAGATCACTCCGGGCAAAAAACCTGTGACGCGACCACGGTCGGGAAGGACGGCCAGCGGCAGCCATGCGGAAGAGTCTGCAAGAGTCAAAGAAGCCTGACGGATCACAAAAGAAGAGACCACACCGGGCAGAAAATCTGTCAGGTAACCGTGATCAGGGAAAATGGCCAGCTGCACCTATGCGGGAAAATCTGCAAGAGTGCTCAAGCCCTCTCAGAACACAAAAGAAGGGATCATACCGGACAGCAAATCTGTGACGAAACAGTGATCACAGAGGATGGCCAGCTGCAACCATGCGGAAAGACCTGCAAGAATGCTGAAGCCCTGACGAATCACAAAAGAATACATCGAAAGTACTAGGAGGCCGACCGAGAATAGCGCCCGTAGCGAGGACGGCAGAAAATTGAGGATGAAAATTCGGTTTTGTGAGGAGAATAGCGAGCTATTTGACGAACAAAAGCGGATTTTTAGACCAATTTGCTGCCGCCGCAGTAGGGCAGTCTATTCTCGGTCGGCCTCCTAGGAGCCTGTTGATGCAGACAAGGGGAAACGCCTCAGACTTCGAGAAAGTAAAATGAATAAGTAACGACAGAGCCGCTTTATGACGTTTACCTGGTCAAACTTTGATTTTTAACAAAAGGCCTTTAACAGAAAAACACCCTTATTTTCTTGATCTATCCTTCCTCTCTGTAAGCCAGAAAGCAGGGATAAAATTATTGAACACTCACTCTTTACGTTACTTCTGTTGCTGCCACTTTCATTGCCTGACACTGGCCAGACCGGACCATTGTCAGAACCTTATATTGTGGAGTTTCAACAAAGCTCAGGCTCTCCAAGTTACGACTTTTCCATGACACCAGATCGACACACATTATCGGTCAACTTGTCAGACAGTGACCAAACACACGACTATGCCGAATCAGGTTCACCACCGGATAACAAACGATACAGACCTGACGTTTACAGGATAAACACGGCCCTCTTTGTGTCGATTTCCTGGCAGTTTCTTTACGCCACGAATCTGCTGGTCGCTTACGAACTGACCCTGGGCAGCAGAGATGCCCCTCTAATCGCCCCCCCCTGTTCATGGTTACCTGTAGAAGCCGTTGTCAGTGTCGGTTGGCTTTTACAAAGCTATTGGAACCCGGATTTACCGCTGTTTAACCCGATCGCACGGCAGTCAACGTCTATGTTGACACGGGGGAATCCCCCGTATACTGCCATCACAATTACGTTCAGCTCCGGGGATAACCAACAGCAGCAACAGCAGCACCAACAATATCAATCATCAGAATCCTATGGCCAGCAAGCCCCACTGATATCTACCCACTCTGCAGGCTCTATCAGTGGCACTCTTTACTCTGGCTCTGGTGGCGGTGACGAAGACCCCGAACAACATCAACATACTTTAGATTTAAATTGTTACTTCAATTTCTGTCATGGCGTTTGTCAGCACCGACCCTCATTCGACAGCACAGAGTTCGCTGAATCGCCGCTGAATTTTACGGAGATTTCAATTGGCCACACAGGAGATATGCTCCAACAAAGCTTTTTATCTGATTTGTTGAATAGACACTGCCATAGTTGCATAGGTCATTTTAATTCTGTGAGCGCTACAGATTCTCAAGTTGAGCCGATTTTCGAAACATTGAATAATCTCTTTGACACTGAAATCCTGGGCTACGGGCAATCATCTCAGCTACAGACTCAGAACATGGATGACAAACTATTCAATAGCTTCAGTCTCTCAGAGTGGGCTGCCTCAGACGGGGTTAACTATACAACTGACGCCAGTGTGTCACTGAACGATGACGTGCAAATATCCGGGAATTTGCCTTCCACGGATAATGATTTTTTAGTCATCAATGGTTCACCCTCTGCACAGTGCCTTCTCGAACAGCACGAGGTTTTCCTTACAATGGGCCATTCAGAAACACAGCAGACAACCACTGAATCATCCCTTTTGGATCAGCGCCAACCTCATCTTTACCAGACAGCAACATTAACAAGCCTGTTGGATCAAAAAGGCAACAACCGTACCAGACAATCAACCTGCAAAGTAAACGTGATCGGGGAGGATGGCCAACATTGGCCATGCGGGAAGGTCTGCAAAGATAATCAAGCCCTGTCGAAACACAAAAGAAAAGACCACAGCGGACAACAAACCTGTGGTGTGACAGTCATCGGGGAAGACGGCCAGCCAAGGCCATGCGGGAAAGTCAGCAAGAATACTAAAGCCCTGTCATCTCACAAAAGCAGAGACCACTCCGGGCAAAAAACCTGTTACGTGACAGTCACCGGGGAGGATGGCCAGTTGCGGCCATGTGGAAGGGTCTTAATGAGCGCTCGAGGGCTGACAGATCACAAAATAAAAGACCACAGCAAGCAAAAAACCTGTGTCATGACAGTGATCCGTGAAGATGGTTCGCCAAAACCCTGCGGGGTCATCTGCAAAAACGCCAAAAGCTATTATGATCACAAAAGATTCGCCCACAGCGGGCCGAAAACCTGTGACTTACCCGTGGTCGGGAAGGATGGTCAGCCGCAGCCATGCGGGAAGATCTGCAACAATGCTCAAGCCTTGTCGATCCATAAACTCAGAACCCACAGCGGGAAAAAAACCTGTGAAGTGAAAATAGTCGCAGAGGATGGACAGCTGCAACCATGCGGAAAAGCCTGCAAGAATGCTGGTGCGCTGAATGAACACAAAAGAGCACATAGAAAACGCAAGCCTGTTGATGTTAAACCGGACAATGACTTGAGTCGTCAAGAAACTAAAGTGAACAAGTAACGATCTGACTCCAGTCCTGTCAGAAGCTTTTCAAGAGGAGGCCTTTGACGGAAAAACGTGCTTATTTTCTTGATCTATCCTTCCTATCTGTAGACCTGAACGCAGGGATAGAATTATTAAACACTCACTCTTTTCGGCATCGCTTTTTCTGCTACTGTCGCTGTCTGTCGTTTGTCAGGCAAGACCATGGACAGGACGTTTTACAGAACCGGATCAGCCGCCTGATTACGAACGCTACGGAGCGGGTTATCAGGCAAAAGCCACGATCATTGAGTCGGCTTCCTGGCAATGGCTTTACGCCAGTGACCTGCCGATTGCTTATGGTCTGATCCTGACCACCAACGACGCTTCTCTTCGCTCAACCCCTTATTCATGGCTACCTGTAAAAATGGTTGTTGCTGTCTGCTGGCTTTTAAAAAGCTATTGGAACTCCGATTTACGACTGTTTAACCTCATTGAACAAAAAAAGATGAGTCAAAATCCCCCGTTTGTGATCACCCTTATGATGCCTGGCCCTGGACATAACCAACAACGATACCCGCCATCAAAATCATCTGGCCAGCCAGCCCAACAAGCAATTAATCACCCTACAGGCTCTTTCATTAGCCCTCTGTATTATGGCTCTGGTGGCAGTAACGGAGGCTCTCAACATCATCAACATACTTTGGGTTTAAATTGTTTCGCCTATCCATGTCATGGTGTTTGCATATTCCTGTCATCATCCTTTAGCAGCGAGCCCGCCGAATGGCCGCTGAACTCTGAAGGCAGTTCGACAGACCAAACAGGATCACTCAATGATGATGTGACTAGGCCCGGGCAAATGTTTGTCAACGTTGATGACGTGGTTATAATCAACGGGCTACTCAAACTGCAAAGTCGGAGCCTTCCCGGAGCGACCGGGATTTCCTGTATGCTTACCCGCTCTTTCCCTCCGATGGAGACTTCAGAAACAAACCAGACAACAACAGAATCATCCCAATGGGATCAGAGCACACCTCATCTTTCCCAGTCACCCCCAACAGCAGTAGCTATATTCACGACATCAAACCAAAGAACCTCAAAAACGGGAACGCTTGGATTGACAGGAATTTCACCTTCGGATTGTCTTCCCTCCGAAGAAACTAGACATTGCCAACAAACCCTGTCGAATCACAAAAGAAGAGACCCCTGCGGGCAACGAATCTGTGTCATGACATTGGTCGGAGATGACGGTCAGCCGCATCCATGCGGGAAGGCCTTCAACAATGCTCAAGCCCTGTATGATCACAAAAAAAGAAGCCACACAGAGCAACAAACCTGTATCTTGACAGTGGTCGGAGAGGATGGTCAGCAGCGGCCATGCGGGAAAGCCTGCAAGAATGCTCGCGCTATGACGGACCACAAAAGAAGGGTTCACACCGGGCAAAAAACCTGTGAGGTAACCGTGGTCGGGGAGGATGGTCAGCAACAGCCATGTGGTATAGCCTGTAAAAATGTTAAAACCCTGTCGGATCACAAAATAAGACACCACACCGGGCAACAGACCTGTTACGTGCCCCTGGTTGAGGAGGATGGTCAGCAGCGGCCATGCAGGGCGGTATGCAAGAATGCCCGAGCCCTGACGGTTCACAAAAGCAGAGTGCACAGCGGGCAAAAAACCTGTGTCGTGTTATTAGTCGGAGAGGATGGTCAGCAACGACAATGCGGGAAGATCTGCAAGAATACTCAAGTCCTGATGGATCACAAGAGAAGAGACCACACCGGACAACAAAACTGTGAGCTGACTCTGCTCGGAGAGAATGGTCAGCAACGACAATGCGGAAAAGTCTGCAAGAATGCTCAAGCACTGAAGGATCACAAGAGAAGAGACCACACCGGACAAAAAATCTGTGACTTTACCGTGGTCGGGTTGAATGGAGTGAAGCAGCCATGCGGAAAAGTCTGCTGGAGTACCAGCGCTCTATCGAACCATAAAAGAGAACATCGAAAACGCAAACCTGTTGATGTAGATCAGGACGATTGATCTGCTACCCGCCATTTCATAAGGTTTTACCCGGTGCCATCTTTGGTCCAGGTTTTTTTACGGTAGTTCCCTGACAAAAAAGCACACCTATTTTCTTGATCTATCCTTCCACTCTGTAGACCAGAATGCAGGGATGGAATTATTAAACACTCACTTTTTGCAATACCTCTGTTGATGATACTCTCGTGTTTTGTTGTCTGTCAGGCTGATCCATGGACAGAACCGTTTATTATCAGGTTTGAACAAAATAAAGGTTCTCCACTACGGAACTTTTCTATAAAGCTTGACCGTCAAACATTGCCGGGAAGTCCCTCAGACATTGCCCACACAAATGGCTTTACAGAATCAGATTCTCTGCCTGATGAAAAACGACAAAGACCTGGTGATTATGGAGTAAAAAAGGCCATCATTGAGTCGATTTCATGGCAATGTCTTCACGCCAGTCATCTTCTGGTCGGTTATCAGCTGATCCTGACTAACAAAAACACACCTTCAGACTCCATCTCTTATTCATGGCTACCTGCAGAAGTGGTTGTCGCTATCGATTGGCTTTTAAAAAGCTATTGGAACCGGGACTCACCGCTGCTTAACCCGTTTGAACAACAGGAGGCGACATGTATGTTGACACAGAGGTACCAACCGTTTTCAGCCATCACTATGACGTTTGGCTCCAGAGATAATCAACAACAATATCAGCTATCAGAATCATCGGAACAGCCAGCTTCACAAGCCAGCCACCAGTCTACAGGCGATTTAAACAGTCTCCAGTACTCTAACTCTGGCGACGGTAACAAAAGTCCGGAACAAAACCTGCATACCTTGGGTTTAAATTGTTTTGTTCATCCCTGTCGTGGCGTATGTAAACTCCAACAATCATCCGATAGCAAGGAGCGAGCTGAATTACACTTTGGGGAGACCTCTGCCCCGATAAAGACTTCGGATGCAATGACAGAAAAACAAGCCGCTGAACCAGAAACAATACCCGGACAAAGACTGTTTACTCATTTGGAGAATAGACACTACCTCAGTTGCATAGGCCATTCTGATTCTGTAAAAGCTACACATTCCGAACAAAAATCACTGTTCAAACTATGGAATGATTTTTCTGACATTTACCCGCCATTTTATAGTGACCAATTATTTGAGCCACAGCCGCATGACATTAATGGTCATCTGGCCAATAGCATTAACTCTTTAGACGGAGTCGCCTCAGACGGGGTCGCCTCAGACGGGGTCGCCTCAGACGAGTTCACCTCAGACGAAGGCGCCCTGGAAGGAGCCTCCTTCGACGAGGTATCCATAGACTCAATGGGTACTGTGGCTGCTTTTAGCACATTCCCCGCCGGGTCACTCAACCATGAAATGTCAATATCCGGAAATTGGTCTTCCATCACTAATGAATTTTCGGTCATTGACAGTCCATTTGGACCAGATCGTTTTCTCGAAGAAAACATTTTTCCCCCTACATTTATCAAGTTCTCCCCCCTGAAAGGAGCTTCAGAAACACAACAAAACACCACTGAATCATCTCATTCGGTTCATAGCCAACCTCATCTTTCCTGGACAGGCGTAGAAGGGGCCGATAACAAAAGCAAAATCAACACCGGGCAAAAAACCTGCAACGTGAACGTGGTCGGGGAGGATGGCAAGCAGAGGCCTTGTGGATCAGTCTTCAAGAATGCTAAATCGCTGTCATCTCACAAGCACAGATACCACACCGAGCAAAGAATTTGTAACTTGACTGTAATCAGTAAGAAGGGGCAGAAACAGCCATGTGGGAAGATCTGCAAAAATACTGGAAGCCTGTTGGATCACAAAAATAGAGTCCACAGTGGGCAACAAACTTGCGGCCTGACCCTGGTCAGGGAAGACGGCCAGTCACAGCCATGCGGGGTGGTCTTAAAAAATGCAAATGCTCTGGCGAATCACAAAAAAAGAGACCACACCGGGCAACAAATCTGTCACGCAATAGTGACCGGGAAAGACGGCCAACAGCGACCATGCGGGAAGACCTGCAAGAATGTAAAGGCCTTCTACATTCACAAAAGCAATTACCACGGCGGGCAGCAAGCCTGTGGCTTGACGGCGGTCTCAGAAGATGGCCAACAGCGGCCATGCGGGATAGTCTGCAAGAATCCTCATGCCCTTGCGGTTCACAAAAGAATTGCCCACACCGGGCAACAAAGCTGTGATGCAAAAGTAGTCGGGAAAAATGGCCAACCAAGGCTATGTGGGATCATCTTCAAGAATTTCAATTCTTTGTCATCTCACAAATCGAGAATCCACAGCGGGCATCAAACCTGTGACGTGACCGTCGTCGGCAAGGATGGTCGGCCGGGACCATGCGGGAAGATCTGCAAGAATGCTGGCGTCCTGTCGAATCACAAAATAAAACATCGAAAACGCAAGCCTGTTGATATGGACCAGGACAATGACCCCGATCATCCATCAGGTAAAGAGAAAAAGTAACGACCAGTAAAGCGTTTCAATGAAGTTTCACCCGTTACAACCTTTGGTTTTTAACAAAGTTTATTTAACAGTGGGTCTTTAAAGGAAATTCTTTGACAGAAAAGCACGCTCATTTTCTTGATCTATCCTTCCTCTCTGAAGACCAGAATGCAAGGATAGAATTATTAAATGCTCACTGTTTGCAATGACTCTTTTGATATCACTGTCGTTTTTTGTTGTCTGTCAGGCTGATCCATGGACAGGACGATTTATTATCGAGTTTGAACTAAATTCAGGTTTTCCAAACCGCAGCTTTTCTGACCAACACAGATTACCGGTCAACCCATCAGACATCGCCGAAAAAAAAGACTATACGGAATCCGATTCGCTTTCTGATATCAAGCGACAGCAAACTTACATTTGCAGAGAAAAAACGACCTTCATCAAGTTCATTTCGTGGCAATGGCTTTACGCCACTCACCTGATGGTTGCTTATGGGCTGACCCTGAGCACCAGATATGCTCCTTCAAGCTTCATTTGTTACTCATGGCTACCTGTAGAAGTGATTGTCGCTGGCGGCTGGCTTTTAAAAAGCTATTGGAAACCGGATTCATCGCCGTTTTATCCTTTTGCACGACAAGTGTTATCTATATTGACACAGGAGGATCAATGTTTGGCGATCATCACCATGATGCCTGGCTATGGACGTAACCAACAACAAGGTCAACCATCAGGATCATCTGACCAGCAAGCCCCCCAAACATATACTCATCCTTTAGTCCATCTGACCAGTCTTTTGTTTTCCAACTTTGGCGATGGTAACCAGGGCCCTCAACAACACCAACATACGTTGGATTCGAATTGTTTCATCCATCCCTGTCATGGCCTATGCAGATTCCGACCATTGTCCGATTCGTCCAACAACGGAACTCTGAACTCCTTACAGAGTTCGACTGGGCACACAGAGGCAACACCCAGACAAGACTCATGCCCGCATTTTGCCGATACAACCGCCTCTGCCGGGAAAGTAGTCTGCAATGTGATTATGGTCAGGCAGGATGGCCAGCTAAGGCAATGCGGGACGGCCGTTAAGAATGCCAAAGCCCTCATGTCTCACAAAAGCGGATACCATACCGGGAAAAAAAACTGTGACATGCCCCTGATCGGTGAGGATGGCAGGCAGCGACCATGCGGGAAGCTCTGTAAGAATGCTCACGCCCTGTCATGTCATAAAAACAGATACCACTGCGGGCAAAAAACCTGTGATGTGAATCTGGTCGGTGAGAATGGCCAGTTGCAGCCATGCGGGAAGGCCTGCATTAATTCTAAAACCCTGAAAGAACACAAAAGAAGAGACCACAGCATGCAACAAACCTGTGTCGCGATCATGGTCGGGGAGGATGACCAGCAGCGGCCATGCGGGAAGACTTTCAAGAATATAGAAACCCTCTACTCTCACAAGAGCAAATACCACAGCGGGCAAAGAGCCTGTGACGAAACAGTAGTCGGAAAGAATGGCCAACAGCAGCGATGCGGGAAGACCTTCAAGAATGCACAAACCCTCTACACTCACAAAAACAATTACCACAGCGAGCAGCAAACCTGTTGCCTGACCGTGGTCGGGGAGGATGGGCAGGAGCAACAATGCAGCAAGGTCTGCAGGAATGCTAAAGCCCTCTCGAATCACAAAAGAAGAGACCATACAGGACAACAAACCTGTGATAAAACCCTGGTCTCAGAAGATGGCCAACAGCGACCATGCGCAAAGGTCTGCAGGAATTTTGGAGCCCTGCAGGCTCACAAAAGAAGAGCCCACACCGGTCTACAAACCTGCGACACTACACTAATCGGAAAGGATGGCCAAGCAAGACCCTGCGGGGTAAATTTCAAAAATCTTCAATCTCTTTTATCTCACAAAAACAGATACCACACTCGGGAAAAAACCTGTGACATGACCGTCGTCGGGAAGAATGGCCTGCAGCGCCCATGCAGGAAGGTCTGCAAGAATGCAGGATCCCTGTCGGATCACAAAAGAAGACATCGAAAACGCAAGCCTGTTGATGTGGACCAGGGCGATGACCTCAGTCATCCAGAAAGTAAAAAGAAAAAGTAACGACCAGTACATGGCTTCAATTAGGTTTACCGGGTGCAAGCTTATTTTCTTGGGCTATCCTTCCTCTCTGTAAACCAAAATGCAGGGATAGAATTATTAAACGCTCGCTCTTTGCTCTGACACTATTGATGGTATTACCGGTTTCTTTCGTCTGTCAGGCTGAACCATGGACAGGACATTTTATTATCGAGCTTGAACAGAATTCAGGTTTTCCAAACCCGAGTTTTTCTATCAAGCGCGATCAACTCACATTATCTGGAAACCCGCCAGACATCACCGACACAAACGACTATGCAAAATCCGATTCGCCGCCTGATGACAAACGACACATACCTGACGATTATCAGGTAAAAACGACCCTCATTGAGTCGATCTTCTGGCAATGGCTCCACGCTGCCAAGCTGCTGATTGCCTACGAACTGATCCTGACTACCAGAGACGCTCCTCCAGGCTCAAAACGGCTACCTGTAGAAGTGGTTGTCGCTGTCGGCTGGCTTTTAAAAAGCTACTGCCCCCCCTGTTCACCGCTGTTTAATCCAATTAAACTGCAAGCGGTATCTATGTTGAAACAGGATGAGCTCCCGCTTGCAATCACCATTACGATGCCTGGCTATAAACATGAACAGCAAGGTCAACCATCTGAATCATCTGACCAGCAAGCTCCCGAAACACCTGCCCGCCCTTCAGGTTATTTCTCCAGTCATCTGTCTTCTGATTATGGCGACGGTAACGAAAGTCCTCGACAACACCAACATACGTTGGATTTAAATTGTTTCGTTCATCCGTGTTATGGTCTATGCAGATTCCGACCTCCATCGGACAGCGGAGCGCTGAATTCCGTGGAGAGTTTGATTTGCCAAATAGAATCAGCACTCAGACAAGGGCCATGCCCTCATTTTGCCAATAAAAACTGCTATCGTTGCAATTTAATGGATGGGGTCGCCTCAGACGGGGTCGCCTTAGACGGGGCTACCTCAGACGGAGTCGCCATAAAATCAATGGGTGCAGTGGCAACCCATACAAACGCCTCTGCCGGGAATGCATTCTGCAACATGATGGTGATCAAGCAGGATGACCCGCTGCAGCAATGCGGGATGATCCGCAGGAATGCTAAAACCCTTTCGGATCACAAAACAATAGACCACGCCGGGCAACAAACCTGTGATATGACCCTGGTCTCAACAAATGGCCAACAGCGGCCATGCGGGAAGGTCTTCGCGAATCCTGCCAGCCTGAGGGTTCACAAAAGAGGTGCTCACACTGGTCAACAAACCTGTAACGTAACAGTGGTCGGGAAAAATGGCCAACAGAGGCTATGCGGGGTAGTACTCAAAAATCTTCAATCTCTGTCATCTCACAAATCCAGAATCCACAGAGGGCAACAAATCTGTGATGTGACCGTGGTCGGGAAGGATGGCGAGCGGCGACTATGCAGGAAGGTCTGCAAAAATGCCGGAGTCCTGGCGAATCACAAAAGAAAACATCGAAAACGCGAGCCTGTTAACTTTGAACAGGAGGATGACCTCTGTCCTCCGAAAGGTAAGAAGAGAAAGTAACGACCAGTATGGCTTCAATGTGGTTTTACCACGTGCAACCTTTGATTTTTAACAGCGTTTTTTAAAAAAAAGTTCTTTGACAGAAAAGCAAGCTAATTTTCTTGATCTATCCTTCCTTTCTGTAGACCAGAATGCAAGGATGGAATTATTAAACACTCACTCTTTGCAATACCTATATTGATGACACTGTCGTTTTCTGTCGTTGGTCAGGCTGAATTTTGGAAAGGTCATTTTATTGTCGCGCTTGAACTGAATGCAAGTTGTCCAAATCTGAGTTTTTCCATCAAGCGCGACCAACCTGGATTACCGGGAAACCCGTCCGACATTGCTGACACAAACAACTATGCAGGATCTGACTCTCTAGCCGAAGACAAACGACAAAGAGAAGATGGCTATGGAGTTCAAATGTTCCTCAATGAGTTGATTTCCTGGCAGTGGCTTCATGCCACTAATCTGCTGATTGCTTACGAACTGACCCTGTCGACCAGAGACGTTCCTCTAAGCTACCCCCCTTTTACACGGCTGCCTGTGGACGTGGTTGTCGCTATCGGCTGGCTTTTAAAAAGCTATTGGACCCCCAATTCACTGCTGTTAAACACAATTGAAAGACAATCGGCAGTTATATTGAAAAAGCGGTATCAACCATTTTCGATCACCACTGTGATGGCAGGCTGTGAACATGACCAACAAAAAGGACAATCATCAGAATCATCTGTTCAGCAAACCCCCGCCACTCACATCTGCCCTCCAGGCCATTTCACCAGCATACTGTTTTCCTCTTCTGAGGAAGGGAACGGAGACCCTCAGCAATACCAACATACGTTGGATTTAGACTGTTTCGTCTACCCCTGTAATGGCATTTGCAAATTTCGACCATCATCCGAAAGCGGAATGCTGGATTTCCTGAACAGTTGGACAGACGACACAGAATTGACATACGGACAAAGCTCATACCTACAATTGGCCAATAGACCTTCCTATGGTTGCCTCAGTCATTCTCAGACTGAAAGCACTGGACATCACCAGCAAAACTCACTTTTGGAAGCATTGAATAATCCCCCCGCCATTCAACTGCAATATACTTCTGGACAACTCATTCGGACACACGACACTGATGGCAACCGACCCTATAATCGCAGCTCTTTTGACGGGGTCGCCTTAGACGGGGTCGCCTTAGACGGGGTCGCCTTAGACGGGGTCGCCTTAGACGGGGTCGCCTTAGACGGGGTCGCCTTAGACGGGGTCGCCTTTGACGGGGTCACCTTAGACGGGGTCGCCCTGGACGGGGCTGCCTTAGACGGGCTCGCCCCGGTCTCAATGGGTGTAAGGACAGCCACAGCCCTGGTCAAACAAGAAGCCTGCAACGAAATAGGGACCATGAATAATGATCAACATTGGCGCTACGGAATGGTCAGTGAGAGTTCTAAAGCCATGACAGAACACAAAAAAGCAGCCCACAGCGGACAACAAACCTGTGCTGTAACCACAGTTGGAAAGGATGGCCAGCAACAACCATGTGGGAGGCTTTTTAAGAATGTCCGGTCATTGTCAAGTCATAAAAGCAAATGCCACGGTGGGCAAAAAACCTGTGACATGACAGTGGTCGGGGAGGGTGGCCAGGAGAAGTCATGTGGGACAGTCTGCAGGAATCCTGAAGCCCTGCGGACTCACAAAAGAATTGCCCACACCGGACAACAAACCTGTATCGTGATCGTGGTCGGAGAGGATGGCCAGCCACGACCATGCGGAACGGTCTGCAAGAACAAAGAAAGCCTGATCTCTCACAAAAGCAAAATCCATAGTGGGCAACAAACCTGTGCCGCGACAGTGGTTGCGGAGGGTGGCCAGCGGCGTCCATGCGGGAAGATCTGCGAGAATGCAAAATCCCTCTACACTCACAGAAGCCTATGCCACAGCGGGCAACAGACCTGTGTCTTGACCGTCGTCGGGGAGGATCGTCAGGAGCGACAATGCGGGAAGGTCTGCAAAAATGCTATAGCTCTGTTGAATCACAAAAGAAGCAAACATGCCAGGCAACAAACCTGTGGTGTGATCCTGGTCAGCATGGATGGTCAGCGGAGGCCATGTGGGAAGGTCTGCAGGAATCCCGGAGCCCTGCAGAATCACAAAAGAATTGCCCACACCGGACAACAGACCTGTAACTTAACAGTCGTCGGGAGGGATGGCCAAACGGGGCAATGCGGGGGAGTTTTCAAGAATCTTCAATCCCTGAAATCTCACAAACTCCGGATCCATAGTGGGCAAAGAACCTGTGACGAACCCGTCGTCCGGGAGGACGGCCAGCAGCGGCCATGCGGTAAGGCCTGCAAGAATAATGCAGCTCTAATGTATCACAAAGGCATACATCGAAAACGCAAGCCTGTGAATGTGAACCAGACCGGTGACCTCAGTGCAACTGAAAGTAAGAAGAAAAAGTAACGACCATTAGACGACTTCAATGAGGTTTTACCCAGCGCAACCTCTGATTTATGGCAGAGGTTTTTTACAAGAAGTTTTTTGACAGAAAAGCACACTTATTTTTGATCTATCCTTCCTCTCTGTAGACCAGAATGCAAGGATAGAATTATTAAACACTCACTCTTTTCAGCAGCGTTGTTGTTGCTCCTGTCCTTCCCTTTCATCTCCCGGGCTGAGTCGTTAACAATACATTTTATTATCGAGCTTGAACAGAATACAGACTTTCCACCTGATAAGAAACCATACAGAGCCACCAGTTATGGCGTGAAAACGTTCCCTTTGAGCTCCAGGCCCTATTCATGGGTACTAATAGCAGCCTTTGTTGATGTCGGCCAGCTTTT
The DNA here is from genome assembly GCF_049275935.1 of Endozoicomonas sp. ALC020. Taxonomy (NCBI): domain Bacteria; kingdom Pseudomonadati; phylum Pseudomonadota; class Gammaproteobacteria; order Oceanospirillales; family Endozoicomonadaceae; genus Endozoicomonas; species Endozoicomonas sp. ALC020. The sequence goes on along the minus strand of NZ_CP184830.1, from coordinate 3,388,846 downwards.
AAAAAGCTATTGGAATCCGGACTCAGCCCTGCTTAACCCTATTGAACAAATGGAGGCGACCTCTATGCTGACACAGGGAGATTACTCGCTTGCGACTATCACTGCGATGTTTAGCTCCGGGCAAAACCCACCACAATACCAACAATCAAAATCATCTGGCCATCAAGCATCACAAGCTAACAAACAACCTGCAGGCTCTTTCATTAGCCCTCTGTATTTTGGTTCTGGCGGCGGTAAAGGAGGCCCGCAAAAGCACTCACATACTTTGGGCTTAAATTGTTTCATCTATCCCTGTTATGGCGTTTGTCGATTCCGATCATCATTCGATAGCAGAGCATCCGCCGGGTGGCCTCTGGGTTCAGTTGGAAGCTCGACAGACCACACAGGGGCGTTACCTGAACAAAGTTCATGCCCTCATTTGGCTAATGGATACTGCTTTAGTTGTATAGGTCATTTTGATTTTCTAAACGCTACAGACTTCCGACAAGGTTTGCCTTTCGAGAGCATGGAGTTTTTTTCTGACATTCAACTCCAATGTACATCTGTCCAACTATTTCAGGCGCATAGCATTGTTAGCAACCCAACCAGAAGCTGCAACTATGAAGAAGAGGTTGATTCAGGTGAGGTCAATATAGAGGAGGCCGACTCAGACGAAATCGACGTAGAAAAGATCGACTCAGACGAAATCGACGTAGAAAAGGTTGACTCAGACGAAATCGACGTAGAAAAAGTTGACCCAGCCACAATAGGTCCCAGGTTAACCTGTAGAGTAGACCCTTCCAGGCAGCGAAGCTGTGAAGTGGTCCTGGTCAGGAAGGAGGGTCAGAAGCAACTATGTGGGGTGCTCTGCGTGAATGCGAAAGCCTTGCAGGAACACAAAAGAAGAGAGCACGGCGAACAAAAAATCTGTTACCTGACCAGAGTCGGAAAGGATGGTCAGCAGCAGAGATGTGGGATGGTCTGCAAGAATCCTAAAGCCCTGTCGGATCACAAAAGAAAAGACCACTCCGGGCAACAGGCCTGCGACAAGATCGTTGTCACAGAGGATGGCCAGAAGCGACTATGCGGGAAGATTTGCAAGAATATTCAGGCGCTTTCATGCCATAAAAGCAGATACCACACCGGTCGCAAAACTTGTAACCTGACCGTGGTCACAGAGGATGGCAAACAACGGCAATGTGGGTTGACAGTGGCGAATGCTCGCGCCCTGGCGGATCATAGAAGTAGACATCACACCAGGCAAAAAACCTGTGACTGGATAGTGATCGGAAAGAATCGACAGCAGCGACTATGCGGGAGAGTCTGCAGAAGTACCAGAGCCCTGTCGGATCACAAAAGAAAAAACCACAATGGGCAAAAAACCCGCGACGTAACAGTGGTGTGGAAGGATAGTCAGCGGCGGCCATGCGTGATGGCCGACAAGACGACCCAGGTCCTTTACAGTCAAAAAAGAACACATCGAAAACGCAAACCAGTGCCTGACGATAACTCAGGTCTCTGACAGAAAAATTCACTTATTTTTTGATCTATCCTTCCTCTTTGTAAACCAAAAGGCAAGGATAGAATTGTTAAACACTTACTCTTTGCGACACCGCTGTTATTGCTGCTTTCGTTGTTTGCAGTCTGTCAGGCCGAACCCTGGACAGGACGGTTTACTGTCGAGCTTGAACAGGATACAGATTCTCCGGGCCAGAGCTTTTCTATAAAGCATAATCAACATACATCGTCAGGCAATCCATCCGATATTGCTCACAAAAACGGCTGCACAAGATCAGCTTCGCCGTCTGGTGAAAAACGACAAAGATCGGGCAGATACGAGATTAAATCGACCATCATTGAGTCAGTTTCGTGGCAATGGTTTTGTGCGGTTCATCTGTTGGTTGCTTACGAACTGCTCCTGACCACCAAAAACAACCCTCTAAACTCCTGCCCTTATTCGTGGGTACCTTCAGAAGTGGTTGTCGTTGTCGGTTGGCTTTTAAAAAACTATTGGAATCCCGATTCACCTTTATTTGACCCAATCGAACAACAGACGACATCCATGTTGACACAGGAGGATTATCTGTCTCAGATCCTCATTACCATGTATGGCTATGGACAAAATCCAACACAACATCAGCCATCAGAAGCATCCGGTAAACAAACCCCACAAACCACTAATCTCCCAAAAGACTCTCTCACTAACCCGCTTTATTCTGACACTGGCGGCGGTAACGGGGGCTCTGAACAACTCTCACATACTTTAAGTTTAAATTGTTTCGCTCACCCCTGTAACGGCGTTTGTCGATTCAGACCATCAACCGATGGCAAAAGGCCCGCTGAATGGACGCTGAATTACCAGGAAATCTCGTCAAACTGCACAGAAACGCACCCCGGACAAGGCTTATACCCTCATTTTGCCAATGGACATAACCCCTCCCAACGACAAGCGCATCAGCCTGATGATGCAACAACGCTCAAGCATTTACCTGTCAACACTGATGATTTGGTTATAATCAGCGGATTGCTCAATCTACGTAATCAAAGTTGTCCCGAAGAATCCGAAATCTCCTTCACGCTTAGCCATCTCACATCCCGTGCGGGGATTTCAAAAACAGAACAAACAGTCACTCACTCATCCCGATTGGATCAAAGCTCATCCCATATTTCCCGGACAAACAGAGTACAAGCCATAAACAATAACGAACAACCAGCCTGTGGCTTAACAATAGTTGGCGAGAATGGCCAGCCGCAGCCGTGCAGGACAATCTGCAAGAATGTTAATGCCTTGTCGGTTCATAAAAGCAAATACCATACCGGACAAAGAGCCTGCTACGTGATGGTGGTCGGGGAAAGTGGCCAGCAACAGCAATGCGGAAAGATCTGCAAGAATGCCAGTGCACTGGCAAATCACAAAAGAAGAGAACACACCGGAAAACAAATCTGTGGCGTAACGGTGGTCCTGGAAGATGGCCGGACACGACTATGCGGGACGGTGTGTAAGAATGCCGATACCCTGTCTACTCACAAAAGAAGACACAAAACCGGTCAACAAACCTGTAACGCGACCGTTGTCGGGAGGGATGGTCAGCAGCAGCCATGCGGAAAGATTTTCAAGAATGCCTGCACGCTGGCGGATCACAAATACAAATATCACCGCGGCCAACAAACCTGTTCTATGTCCATGGTTGGAGAGGATGGTCTCTCGCGGCCGTGCGGGACGGTCTGTATGAATACTTATTCACTGATGAATCACAAAAGAAAATATCATACCGGACAACAAACCTGTGACCTGAACGTGATCGGCGAGAACGGCCAACAGAAGTGTGGGAAGGTCTTCATGAATGCCAAAGATCTGTCGACTCACAAAAGCGCCTGCGATACCAGACGACAAACCTGTATGCTGCCAGTAACCGAAGACGGTGCCCAGCCGCAGCCATGCGGAAAAGTCTGCAGCAATAAGAGTAAGCTGGCGGGTCACAAATACAAACACCACAGCGGGCAGCAAACCTGTTATATGACCGTGGTCGGAGAGGATGGCCTTCGACGATATTGCGGGACTGTCTGGAAGAATCCTAACTCCCTGATGAATCACAAAAGAAGACAACACACCTCAGAACAGACCTGTTACGTGACAGTGATCGGGAAGGATGGTCGGCAGCGGCGATGCGGGAAGGTCTGCAAGAATGCAAGCTCGCTGGCGGATCACAAATACAAATATCACAGCGGGTACCACACCTGTCATATGAACGTGGTCGGAGAGGATAGTCTCCCCCGGCAATGCGGAATGGCCTGGGAGAATGCCAATTCCCTGACTAACCACAAAAAAAGATACCACACCGGACAACAAATCTGTGACGCGACCCTGGTCGGTGAGAATGGCCAGATGTATTCATGCGGGAAGCTCTTGAATAATGCAAAAGCCCTTTCGGATCATAAAAGAATACATCGAAAACGCAAGCCTGTTGATGCAGACAGGGACAAAGACCTCAACCCTTGATCTGACAGCAGCCATTTCATGAGGAAGACAAAAAAACACGCTTATTTTCTTGATCTATCCTTCCTCTCTATATCCCGGAACGCAAGGATAGAATTATTAAACTCTCACTCTTTGCGGCACTGCTGTTGCTACCGTTGCTGTCTTTCGCCAGTCAGGCCAAAGCATGGACAGGGTGCTTTACTGTTGAGTTTGAACAGAATACGGGGTTTAAAAAACAAAAATTTTCTATAAAACCTGACCGGCCCACATTGTCGGCATTGCCGGGCAACCCGTCAGACGTCACTGACACACGCGGCTATGGAGGATCGTATACACGGCCTGATAAAAAACAACACAATTCGAGTGGTTACCGGGTAAAAACAACCATCGTTGCGTCAATTTCGTGGCACTGGCTTTACACCACGAATCTGCTGGTTGCTTACGAGCTGATCCTGACAACCAAAACTTCCCCACTGAGCTCCAGCAATTATTCTTGGGTACCTGTAGAGGTGGTTGTTGCTGTCGGCTGGCTTTTGAAAAGTTACTGGAACCTCGATTCAGCCCTGTTTAACCCGTTGGAACAACTCAGTCTGAGCGAACAACAAGAGACGACATCTTTGTTGAAACAGCAGGACCATCCGTTTGCGTCCATCATCACTGTCTACGGCTCTGGATATACCCCACCGCAATATCAGCCTCCAGAGTCATCCGGCCAGCAACCCCCACAAACCACTCCTCTGCCTATAGGCTCTCTCACTAATCCGCTATATTCTGGCACTGGCGACGGTAACGGGGATCCTGAACAAATCCTGCATACTTTAGGTTTAAATTGTTTCGTCTACCCCTGTCATGGCATTTGTCAATTCCGATCATCACCCGAAAACAGAGGGGCCAATAAGTGGCCACTCAATGATGATGCGCCAATGTCAGGACATTTGCCTATCTCCTCTGATGACTGGGCTATGGTTAGAGGGTTACTCAATCTACGTGGTCATAGTCTTCCTGAAGAAACCGGTATTTCCTGTATACCTATCCCTTCAACAGAGACTTCGGTAGCACAACCAACAAGACAATCATTCCAATCGGGGCAAAGTCCACCTCATCTTTCCCAGACAGGCAAATTACAAGCTTCGGAAACGCTTGAATTAGCTGGAACTTCACCTTCGGGTTGTTTTCCTTTTAAAGGAGACACCCACTGCCGACGAGCCCTGACGAATCACAAAAGTAAACGGCAGGCGGGGGAAAAAACCTGTGACGTGACCATGGGGGATGACCAGCAGCGGCCATGCGGGACAGCCTGCAAGAATGCTCTATACCTCCAGAAGCACAGAAGAAAGGACCACACCGGACTTCAAACCTGTAGCATGGCCATAGTCGGGAAGAATGACCAGCGGCAACCATGCGCAAAGATCTTCAAGAACGCTCATGCTCTGTCGGTTCACAAAAGCAAATACCACTCCGGGCAAAAAACCTGTGACGTGGCAGTGCCCGGGGAGGATGGCCAGCAGCAGACATGCGGAAAGATCTGCAGGAATGCTCAAGCGCTGTCGGATCACAAAAGCAGAACCCACACAGGACAAAAAGTCTGTGATTTGACCCTGTTTTTGGAGAATGGTCTTAAGCGGCCGTGCGGAAAAGTCTGCAAGAATACGCTAAGTCTCCTGGAGCACAAAAGAAGCGTCCACGGCAGACAACAAAAACAAACCTGTAGAGTGCTCATCGTCGGGAAGGATGGTCAGCAGCAGCCATGCGGGGCAGTCTGCAAGAATGCCAGATACCTCTTCGAACACAGAAGAAACGCCCACACCGGACCACAAACCTGTAGCATTACCGTAGTCGGGAATGACGACCAGCAGCGACCATGCGGAAGAGTTTACAAAAATGCCAAAGCCCTGTCCGATCACAAAAGCAGAGTTCACAGCGGGCGAAAAACCTGCAACGTGACCATAGTCGGGGAGGATGGTCATCAGCAACCATGCGGGAGAGTCTGCAAGAGTGCTGTATGCCTCATGGAACACAGAAGAAGTGCCCACACCGGACTGCAAACCTGTAGCATGATCATAGTCGAGGAGGATGGCCAGCAGCGACCATGCGGAACTATTTGCAAAAGTGCCAAAGCCCTGTCGGATCACAAAAACAGATTCCATAGTGGACAACGAACCTGTGACCTGATCATAGTCGGTAATGATGGTCAGCAGCAACCGTGCGGAAGTGTTTGCAATAGTGTCAAAGCCCTGTCGGATCACAAAAGCAAAATCCATAGTGGACAACAAATCTGTGACGTGATCATAGTCGGTAATGATGGCCAACTGCGACCATGCGGGAGTGTCTGCAAAGGTGTCAAAGTGCTGTCGAATCACAAAAACAGAGTCCATACCGGACAACAAACCTGTGACGTGATTGCGGTCGGGAAGAATGGCCAGCAGCAGCCATGCGGAAAATTATACAAGAATCTTGGCAGCCTGCAGGATCACAAAAGAAGAGAGCACGGCGGGCAAAGAACCTGTAACCAAAAAGTGGTCGGGGAAGACGGTCAGCAGCGGCTATGTGGAACGGTTTGTCAGAATTTTCAAACCCTGTCAAAACATAAAAGAATACATCGAAAACGCAAGCCTTTTGATGCAGGCCTCAACAATGACCCCAGCCCTTGATCTGATGCCTGCCCTTTCATAAGAAAGACATAAAAAGAGACTTATTTACTTGATCTATTCTTCGTATGCCAGAAAACAAGGATAGAACCATTAAACGCTCACTCTTTGTGGCAGCACCGTTGTTACTACTTTTGTTCTCTGTCGTCTGTCATGCAGAACGATGGACGGGGCATTTTACTGTCAAGTTTGAACAGAGTCATGGTTTTCAAAAACAAAACTTTTCTCCGGACAACAGACCTGTGACATAAGCGTGGTCGGGGGAGATGGTCAGCAGCGACTCAACGCCAATGTGCTTATTGCCAACACTTTCAGCCTCGGACTTATCAACCTGATGATGCACAAAACTCCAAAACACAAACCTGCTGATATTGACCAGAATAATGACCTCAGTCATCAAGAAGGTAAAATGAATAAGTAAAGATCTGACTCCAGTCCATTCATAATGATTTTGCCCTTCACGGCCTTTAATTTCTGACAGAAAGTTTTGATAGCAAAACACGATTATTTTCTTGATCTATCCTTCCTCTCTTTAAACCAGAAAACAAGGATAGAATTATTAAACACTCACTCTTTGTTGTACTGCTCTTAGAGCTACTTTTGTCATCTGTCGTCTGTCAGGAGGAATTATTGACAAGAAATTTCATAATTGAGCTTGAACAAAATGTCGGCTCTCCAAAAGAGAACTTCACTATAAAGCCTGACCTGAATACATCGCCGGGTTGCCATTCAGACATTGCTGAAACAAACGGCTATGAGAGGTCAGACACGCCGCCTGATAACAAACTAGACAAAACCTGCGGTTACTACGTTAAAACGAACCTCATTAAGTCAATTTCACGGCAATGGCTTTATATCACGACTCTGCTGATTGTCTACGAACTGAGCCTTACCACCAAAGACACTCTCCTGAACTCCAACCCTTATTCATGGCTACCTGCAGAAGTGGCTGCGGCTGTCGGCTGCCTTTTAAAAAGCTATTGGAACCAGGATTCATTTCTGTTTAACCCGATTGATCAACAGTCGACATCTATTTTAACGCATGAGAATCGCCCGTTTACGACCGTCACAACAATGTTTGGCTCAGGGTGCAACCCACCACAACAGCCGCCGCCAGAATCATCCGACCAGCAAGCGCCAGAAGCCACCACTCAGACTATCGGCTATTTCACCCGCCTCCTTTTTTCTGATTCAGACGACGGTGGCGAGGACCCTGAACAACACTCACACACTTTAGCTTTAAATTGTTTTGTTGATCCCTGTCATGGTGTTTGCCAATTCAGAGCAGTTAGCGGAACGGCAGCTGAATGGCCACTTGATGATGCGCAGACGCCCTGGAATGAGTCTGCCTTCTCAGATGATTTCAGCATAATCAATGGGTTAATCAATTTAAGTAACACTGAGCCTCTCGAGGAAACCGGAACTTCTTTCACGCCTGCCCTTTCAACACCGCCAATAGAGACTTCAGAAACACAACAAACAACAGGGTCATCACGATTAGGTCAAAGCCTGAGTCCTCTTGTCCATTTACGCCCAAAGCAAGCCACAGTCCACAGCAGGCAACGAGTTTGTAACCTGGCCCTGGTCGGGAAAGATGGCCAGCAGCGGCCATGTGGGAAGGTCTTCAAGAACAGAGATTCACTGTGGTCTCACAAAAGCGGCGTCCACACCGCACAAAAAATCTGTGAAGTCAGAATGATCAGGGAGAATGGTCAGTGGCGGCCATGCGGGAAAATCTGCAGGAATGCTAAAGCCCTGATTAATCACAAACACAATCACCACAACGAGCGGCAAACCTGTGACGTAACCGTGGTCAGGGAGGATGGTCTCCCGCAGCCATGCGGAATACTCTGTAAGAATGCTAGCGCCTTGACCGATCACAAAAAAAGACATCATACCGGGCAAAGAGTCTGTAACCTGACCTTAGTCGCAAAGGATGGTCAGCGGCGACCATGTGGGGCGTTCTGCAAAAGTGCTCAAGCCCTGTCGGATCATAAAAGAAGACACCACACCGGGCCAAAAACCTGTGACATAAACATAACTGGTAAAAATGGCCAGCAGCGGCCATGCGGGAAGGTTTGCAAGAATGTTAAAGCCCTGTCATCTCACAAATTCAGAGAGCATAACAGTCGACAAACCTGCGACGTTCCAGTAGTTGGTAAGGATGGTCTGAAACGATCATGCGGAACGGTCTGTCAGAATACTCAAACCCTTGCGGAGCATAAAAGAGTACATCAAAAACGCAAACCTGTTGATGCAGGCCGGGACAATGACTGCCCCCCTTGATCTGACACCTGTCCTTTCATAAGAAAGACACAAAAACACGCTTATTTTCTTGATCTATCCTTGCTCTCTGTATACCAGAAAGCAAGGATAGAATTATTAAACACTCACTCTTTGCGGCACTGCTGCTGCCGATAATTTCGTTATCCGTCTTCTGTCAGGCCGAAGTGTTGACAAGAAGTTTAATAGTCGAGCTTGAACAGAATGCAGGTTCTCCAAAACATTCCTTCTCAATAGATCGTGACCCGGATACATTTTCAGGCGATACATTGTCAGATACATTGTCAGGCCATCCATCAGACATTACTGACACAAACGGCAACTCAGGACCATGCTCACAGTCTGATAACAAACCACACAGGTCCGGTTATTACGAGGCAAAAACAACCATCATCAAGTCTGTCTCATGGCATTTGCTTTACGCCGCGAACCTGCTGCTTGCTTACGAACTGATCCTGACCAACAGAAAAGCTAACCCAGACTTAAATTCTGATTCATGGCTGCCTGTAGAAGTATTGTTTGCTGCCGACTCGCTTTTAAGAAGCTATTGGAACCAGGATTCACTGCCGTTTAATCCGATTGAACAACAGGCAAAGTCTATGTTGACACATGGAAACCACCCGTTTGTGACCATCACGACAATGCTTGACTCTGGACATAACTCACCAGAATACCCACCGCCAGACTCTTCCGCCCAGCATGCTCCGCAAGCTACCACCCAGACTGTAGTTTATTTCACTTATCTCTTGCATTCTGACTCTGGTGACGGTGACGAAGCGCCTGAACAACACTCACACACTTTAGGTTTAAATTGTTTCGTCGATCCCTGTCAGGGCGTTTGTCGATTCCGTGTATCATCCGATAACAGAGAGCCGACTCAATCGTTACCTGGTCATGTGCGAATGCCAGGGAATGCGTCTGTCACTTCTGATGATTTGGTTATAATCAGCGGGCTACTCAATCTGCGTAATCGTAGTCCTCTCGGAGAAACCGGAATTCCCTTTACACTTAGCCATTTCACCCCCCCAATCAGGACTTCAGAAATACTACCAACAGCAACGGCATCAACCCAATTGGATCAAAGCCCACCTTATCTTTCCAGGACAGGCACAAACCGGGCAACAGTCCACAGCGGGCAACAATCCTGTAAGGTGACCCTGATCGGGGAAGATGGCCAACATCGACAATGTGGGAAGACCTGCAAGAATGCTCACGCCCTGTCGGTTCACAAAAGCAGATACCACACCGGGCAAAAAACCTGTACCGTGATAGTGATCAAAGAGGATGGTCAGGAGCAGCTATGCGGGACAGTCTGTAAGCATGGAAAAGCCTTGTCAGAGCACAAAAAACGAGATCACACCGGCCAACAAATCTGTGATGCAACTGTGATGTGGAAAGATGGCCAGCTGCAGCCATGCGGGGCTGTCTGCAAGAATGCGAAAAGCCTGTCGAATCACATAAGAAGGTACCACACCAGACAACAAACCTGTGACATAACAGTGGTCGGAGTAAATGGCCTGCAGCGGCCATGCGGAAGGTTCTGCAAAAATGCACAAGCTCTGTCGGTTCACAAAAGCAGAGTCCACACCGGGCAACGAACCTGCGCCCAGACAGTCATCGAAAAGGATGGCCAGCAGCGGTTATGCGGGGCTCTCTGCAAGAACGCTCAGGCCCTGTCGGATCACAGAAGCAGATACCATAGCAGACAGCGAGCCTGTGACGTAAACCTGATCGGTGACGACGGTCAACAGCAGCCATGCGGGAAGGTTTGCAAGAATACAAAAGCCCTGTCATCTCACAAAAACAGAGAGCACAGCGGGCAAAAAACCTGCAACGTATCCGTGCTAGCGGAGGATGGCCAGCCAAAGCCATGCGGGAAGGTCTGCAAAAATTCTCCAGACCTGTCGAATCACAAAAGAATACATCGAAAACGCAAACCTGATGATGTGAACCAGAAAGATGACCTCAGCCTTCAGTCAGATAAACTGAAATAAGTAGCTACGCTTATATGAGCTTTCAAGAAGTTTTGCCCAGTGCAGCCTTTGATTTTTAACAGAAAAACACACTTATTTTCCTGTTCTATCCTTCCTCTCTGAATACCAGTATGCAAGGATAGAATTATTAAACACTTAATCTATGCTACATCGCTTTTGCTGCTACCGTCATTGTCTGTCACCTGTCGGGCTGAACCTTTGACCAGTCATTTTGTTGTTGAGCTTGCACAGGATGCTGGTTCTCCAAAACAGAACTTTGCTATAAAGCCCGGGTGGCATACATTTTCGGAAGACCCGTCAAACATTACCGACACAGACGGCTATACAGAGCCTGACCTGCCACCCTATGACAAACGACACAGACTTATTACATACGGAGTAAAGACGACCGATACTGAGTCGATTTCGTGGCAATGGCTTTACGCCACAAACCTGATGATTGCTTACGAACTGATCCTGAATACCAGAGACCCTTCCCTGTACTTCCCCCTTTATTCATGGCTATCTGTGGAAATGACTATCGCTGCTGGTTGGTTTTTAAAAAGCTATTGGAACCTCAAATCGCCTCTGTTTAACCCGAACGGACAGATTACGGCATCTATTTTGACACAGGGCGATCACCCATTTGCGATCACCACTATGACGCCTGGCGCTGGACATTACCAACAGCAAGGCCAACCAACAGAAACATCCGACCAGCAAGCCCCAAAAACCACCGCCTATTTTACAAGCTCTTTCATTCAGTCTCTGTATTTTGGCTCTGCCGATGGTTACCGTGATCCTCGACAACACTCACATACTTTGGGTTTAAATTGTTTCATCCATCCCTGTCATGGCGTTTGTAGATTACGACCATCACCCGATAATACACATTCAATGATTGCAGAGGCAGCAATTACTAATCCTTCTGGGCCAATCAGTGATGATGCACCAACGCTCCAGGGTTCGACTGTCACCGCTGATGATTGGGTTATAATCAAAGGGTTACTCAGTCTGGGTGGTCACAGTCTTCCAGAACAAGCCGGTATTTCCTTTACGCCTTTCCATTCCAACCCCTCAATGGGAACGTCAGAAACACAAGAAACAAAAACAGAACCATCCCGACCGGCCTCAGGCACAACTCATCTTTCCCGGATAACCTCAATAAAAGCGACAGACCAGAGTGTGCAACCAACCTGTGAAATGACCCTTGTCGGGGAAGATGACCTGGAAAGGCGATGCGGAAAGGTTTGCAACAGTGCCAGAACCCTGTCGGATCACAGAAGAAAAAACCACACAGGGCCACAAACCTGTGAGGTAAGCGTAGTCGAGGGTCATGGCCAGCTGCGACCATGCGGGAAAGTTTGCAGGAGTGCCAAAGCCCTGTCGGCTCACAAAAGCAGAAACCATACCGAGCAAAAAGCCTGTGATGTGTTAGTGTTCAGGAAGAATGGTCGGCTACAGCCATGCGGAAGGGTCTGCAGAAATGCTGGTGCCCTGTCGGATCACAAAAGCGGACACCACTCCGGGCAAAGAACCTGTGACGTGCAAGTAGTCGGGGAGGATGGACTGTCGCAGCCGTGCAGTAGGATCTGCAAGAGTACTAAAATCCTGTCGGATCACAAAAGAAGATACCACTCCGGGCAACAAGCCTGTGACCTGAAAGTGGTCGGGGAGAATGGTCAACTAAGGGCATGCGGAAAGGTCTGCAATAGTTCACATGCCTTGACGGAACACAAAAGGAGACATCGAAGGCGAAAGCATGTTGATGCGGATCAGGACAATAACTTCACTCATGATCTGACACCCAGCCTTCCACAAAATTAATCAGGAGCAATCTTTAGCTTTAAATATTGGTTCTTTTTCAAAAGATTTTAGACAGAAAAACACGCTTATTCGTGCGGGACGCTCTGCAAGACTGCTATCTGTCGAATCACACAAGAATACATCAAAAGCGAAAACCTGTTGATGTCGACCTTGACGGCGACCTCATCCACTAATCGGTCGGCCACACCGTTGCATGACCTGATCTATCCTTGTCTTTCTGTAGACCGAATACAAGGATAGAATGATTAAACTCTCACTCTTCGCGGCACTGCTATTAATGCTAGTGTCGTTGTCTGTTATCGGTCAGACCGAATCGACAAGTCGTTTTATTGTTGAGCTTGAACAGAATGCAGACGCTCCAATAAAGAACTTTACTATAAATATCCACCGTCGTGCATCACCGTGCAACCCGTCAAATATTGCCGACACAAAAGGCTATTCAGGATCAGATCTGCCACCTGAAAAAAAATGCCGCAAGCCTGACGCTATTCGAGTAAAAAAAAACATCACTGAGATGATTTCATGGCAACTGATTTACGCCACAAATCTGCTGGTTGCTTACGAACTTATCCTGACCACCAAAGGCCCACCTCTGAATTCCAACCCTTACGCATGGCTACCGTTAGAAGTGGTTGTCAGTTGGCTTTTGAAAAGCTACTGGAATCCCGATTCATGGCTGTTTAACCCGATTGAACAACAGGCGAGTCAGGGACTCCCGTTTGCGTCCATCACTATAATGTCTGGTCCTGGACAAAACCAGGAACAATATTCGCCATCAAAATCCTCTTGCCAGCAAGCTCCGCCGACAACCACTCCCCATACAGCCTCTTTCGCGCCCTCGCTCAATACAGACTATGCCGACGGCAACGGAGATCCTCAGCAACCCTCACACAGTTTGGATTTAAATTGTTACGTTTATCCCTGTAATGGCGTTTGTCGATTCCGATCATCATCCGATAGCACCGAGCCCCCTCTGTGGACAATGGATTGCGAAGAAAACTCATGCCCCCACTTGGCCAATGGGCACTGCCTGAGCTGTATAGGTCATCTGGATCCTCTACACATTACAGACTTCCAGAAAAGCTCACCTTTCAAAACACCGAATGATCTTTCAAAGACTGAACCCTCATACAATTACGACCCACAACCCGTTGGCATTGATAGCAACTCTGACGGGGTCGCCATAGACGGGGGCGCCTGTACATCTAACGCCATCGTGCAAGTCAACTATGACGCACCAATACCGGAAGAACGGACTACAACCGATAATAATTCTGCGCTTCACGGCTCACTCGATATGCAGAGCCATCCCGGAGAAGATAAGATTATATTTACACTTGCCCATTCAGAAACACAAACAACAACCACTGAATCATTCAAATGGGATCAGTACCAACCTCATCACATACAGACAGCGGCAATACAACCTGAATACCGCAACAGGCAAAAAACCTGTGATGCGATTGTGGTCGGGAAGGATCACAAAGAGCGGCCATGCGGAATTATCTGCAAGGATACTCAAGCCCTGCGAAATCACAAAAGAAAAAAACACAGCGGACAACAAACCTGTGACCTGATCGTGGTCGGAGAGGATGGCCAACCGCGGCCATGCGGAAGGCTCTTCCAGAATATTCAATCCCTGGCAACACACAAAAGCGGCCAGCACTCAGGACAAAAAACCTGTAAAGTGATCGTGGTTGGGGAGGATGGCCTGCAGCGACCATGCGGAGCGGTCTGGAAGAATGCTAATTCCCTGACGAATCACAAAACCAGAGTCCACAGCGGGCAACGAGTCTGTACCGTAAACGTAATTGGGGAGGATGGCCAGCTGCGTCCATGTGGAGCAGTCTGCAAGAGCACTAAAGCCCGCTCGGATCACAAAAGAACCGTCCACAGCAGTCAACAAACCTGTAACATGACCGTTTTAGGGCAGGATGGCCAGGAGCGGCCATGTGGGATGGTCACGATGAATCTACAAGCCCTGACGACTCATAGAAGTTACTACCACACCGCGAAAAAAATCTGTGACGTGATCCTGATCGGGAAGGATGACCAGCCGCAGCCATGCGGGATGATCTGCACAAATTCTCGAGCCCTGTGGAGTCACAAAAGAAGATACCACACCAGGCAACAAACCTGCGATGTGAACGTGACCGGGGAAGATGGCCTGGCGCGATCATGCGGGATGATCTGCGAAAACCCTCAAGCCCTGTTGATTCACAAAAAAAAACATCGAAAACGCAAGCCTGTTAATGTGGAACAGGACGATGACTCAGCCCACAAAAAAAGAAAACCGTACAACTAATGATCCGGTCTGATATTCTTCCATTCATAAGGTTTTGCCCGGTGCAAGCTTTGGTTTTTAGCAGAAGATTTTTAACAGCCTGTGACGCAATAATAATCAAAGAAGGTAGCCAAGAGCGGGTATGCGGGAATATCTTCAAAAATGCCAGATCCCTGTCAAATCACAAAAGAAAAATCCATGATGGACAACAAATATGTGGCGTGACTGTGGTCGGGGAGAATGGCCAGCAGAGGCCATGCGGGAGAATTAGCAAAAATTCTAACGCTCTGTCAAATCACAAAAGAAGAGCCCATACCAGACAAGGAACCTGCGACGTCAAAGTGATCGAAAAAAATGGCAAACTGCGGTTATGCGGGAAGATTTGCATAAATGCTCAATATCTCTCGATTCACAAAAGCAAAGCCCACAGCGGCCAAAGAACCTGTGACGCGACTCTGATCGGAGAGGATGGCCAACTGCAACCATGCGGGGTGATATGCAAGAATGCCGGAGCTCTGTCATCTCACAAAAGTGGGCATCACAGCGGAAAAAAAACCTGTGACGCGACAGTGGTCGGGAAAGATGGCCAACAAAGGCCATGCGGGAAGATCTGTAAGAACGCTTATGCCTTCTCCAGGCACAAAGGAAGACATCAAAAGCGCAAGCCCGTCAATGTGGACGAGAGTGATGATCTCAGCCTTCAAAAAATAAAGTGAATAAGTAATGATACTTTCATATATCCGTCCTTTCATGAGGTTTTTGCCAGTGTAACCTTTGGCTTTTAGCACAGAAACACGCTTTCTTTATTGATTTAACCTTCCTCTCTGTAAACCAGAATGCAAGGATAGAATTATTAAACGATCACTCTCTGAGGCACCGCTGTTACTTCTACTATTGATATCTGTCGTCTGTCTGGCAGAACCGTGGACAGAAGGTTTTACTGTGGAGTTTGAAAAGAATGCAGGCTACCCAAGCCATAGCTTTTCTATAAAGCACGAACCGAATACATTACCGGGCACCGCATCAGATATTGTCGACACAGACGGCTACGCAGGATCAGATGAAAAACGACATAGACATTACGGTTACAGAGTCAGAACCACTGCCATTGAGTCGATTTCGTGGCAATGGCTTTATGCGACCAATTTAATGGCTGCTTACGAACTGATCCTTATCACCAAAGGCAATCTTTTGATCTCGAATCCTGATTTATGGCTATCGGTGGAAGTGGTCGCTATCGACTGGCTTCTAAAAAAGTATTGGAACCCCGATTCCTCAGCGTTAAACCCGATTGAACAACAGGTAACACCTATGTTGACACAGGGGGATCTGCCTTTTGCGACCATCACTACGATGTTTGGCTCTGGCGACAATCAAAAACTGCACCCGCCATCAAAATCATCCGGCCGTCGAGCCCATGCAGCAATCACCCAATTTACAAGCTCTTTCTGCAACCCACTGTATTCTCGCTCTGGCGACGGTAACGAAGGCCCTCATCACCACTCACACACTTTGAGTTTAAATTGTTTCGTCCATCCTTGTCGTGGCATTTGTAGATTCCGACCCTCACCCGATAACACAGAGCCACCTGAATGGCTGCTGAATACCTTGGAATGTTCAATGGGTCACAAACAGGCAACACCCACGCAAAGCTCATGCCCTCATTTGGCTGATGGACACTGTTTCAGTTGCATAGATCATCTTGATTCTGGTCAACTATTTGAGCTAAAGGTGCATGACAGTTATCGCCATCCAGCTAATAGCAGCAACCCTGCAGACGGGGTCGCCTCAGGCCAAATGAGTCCATGGGCAACTCATACAGCTGACGCTACCGGACCACCCAATCATGATGGATCAATAACCAGGAATAGCTATCTTCCTTTCGCAAGAACGATACATCGTCAAAAATCCCTCTCAGATCATCAACGAATCTGTGGCGTCAAATTGGTCACAGAGGATGGTCAGGAGCGGCCATGCGGGACAGTCTGCAAGAATGCTCAAGCCCTGACGGATCACAAAAGAAGAGACCATAGCGGGCAACAATCCTGTGGTCTGCCAGTAGTTGGGATGGATGGCCTGCAGCGGACATGCGGGAAAATCTGCAAAAATATTCAGGCTCTGATGTCTCACAAAAGAGCTGCCCACACAGGACCACAAATCTGTAACTTACCCGTGACAGAGAAGGATGGTCAGCCACGGCCATGCGGAAAGCTCTGCAAGAATTCTGAAGCCTTGTCGGATCACAAAAGCAGATACCACTCCAGGCAACAAACCTGTTATGTAACCATGACCGGGGAGGATGGTCAGCAACGATTATGCGGAAAAGTCTGCAAGAATGCTCGGGTCCTGTCTTCTCACAAAAGCAGATACCACTCCGGGCAACAAACCTGCGGATTGACACTGGTCGGGGAAGATGGCCAGCAGCGTTCATGTGGCGCAGTCTGCAAGAATGCTCAAGCCCTGTCGCAACACAAAAGAAGAGAACATATCGGGGAACAAACCTGCACTCTGTCAATAATCGGGAAAGACGGACTGCAGCGACCATGCGGGAAAATCTGCAAGAGTCCTCTGAGCCTGGCGTCTCACAGAAGAATCTTCCACACCGGTCAAAAAACCTGTGACGTAAACGTGATCGGAGGAGATGGCCTGCCAGGACCATGCGGGAAAATCTGCAAGAATGCTCAAGCCCTGTCGGATCACAAAAACAGAGTCCACACTAAACAAAAAATCTGTGAAGTAACAATGATTGGGGAGGATGGCCAGCAACGACCATGCTTAAGGGTCTGCATGAATTCTAAAGCCCTGTCTTACCACAAAAGCAGATGCCACTCCGAGCAAAAAATCTGTTACTTAAAAATGACCGGAGAAGATGGCCAACAACAACCATGCGGAAAGATCTGCAAGAATTCCCGAGTCCTGTCAGATCACAAAAACAGATACCACACCGGGCAGCAAACCTGTAAACAGATAGTGGTCACAGAGGATGGCCAGCAGCAACCATGCGGAAAGATCTGCGATAATATACGGGCTTTATCGACTCACAGAAGAATTGCTCACACGGGTCAAAAAAAATGTGACGTAATCGTGGTCGGTAAGGATGGTCAGCCACAGCCATGCGGAAAGATCTGCCGGAATGCCCAGGCTCTCACGGCTCATAAAAGAAGACATCGAAAAAGCAAGCATATTGATTCAGAGCAGAACGATGGCCCCGGTCTTCAAAAAAGCAAAGTGAATAAGTAATGATATGTTCTGATATCCGTCCTCTGTTAAAAGAATAACACGCTTATTTTATTGATCTATCCCGCTCTCTTTAAACCTGACTGTAAGGACAGAATCATTAGACGCTCACTCTCTTCGGTATCAGTGTTACTTCTACTTTTGCTGTCTCTCGACTGTCAGGCAGAACTGTGGACAGAACATTTTACTGCTGAGTTTGAAAAGATTGCAGGCTACTCGAATCATGGTTTTTCTATAAAATGCGAACTGAATTCATTGCCGGACAACCCTTCAGATATTGCCGATACAGACAGCTATACAGGATCAGATGAAAAACGACACAGACCTTATGGTCACAGAGTTAAAACGACCATTAGTGAGTCGATTTCGTGGCAATGGCTTTATTTCACGAACCTGCTGGTTGCTTACCAACTGACCCTGATTATCAAAGACAATCCTCTAAACTCCAGCCCTGATTCATGGCTTCCGGTAGAGGCGGTTGTTGCTGTCGGCTGGCTTTTAAAAAGCTATTGGAACCCCGCTTCCTTCCTCTTCCTGTTTAACCCAATTGAACAACAGGCAGCATCGATATTGAAACAAGAAAATTTTACGTTTGCGATCATCACTGCGATGTTTGGCTCTGGAGACAATCCACAACAGTACCCGCCATCAGAATCATCCGGCCAGCAAGTCCCGGCAGCGAGCCCCCATATTACGGGCTATTTCACCAACCAGCTGTACCCTGGCTCTGGCGACGGCAACCGAGGCCCTCAACAAAACTCCCATACTTTAGGTTTAAATTGTTTCGTCTATCCCTGTCATGGCGCTTGCAGACTCCGAACAACACCGTGTAGCACAGTGCAAGCTGAATGGCTGCTAAATACTATGGAAAGTTCAACAGGTCAGACTGAAGCAACACCCGGGCAAAGCTCATGCCTCCATTTGGCTAGCGGATACTGCTTCAGTTGCATAGATCATTCTAATTCTGGTCAACTATTTGACCTACAGACGCATGAGGTTAATGGTAATCCAGCTAATGGCGACAACCCTTTAGAAAGAGTCGCCATAGAAGAAGTCGTCATACAAGGGACCGCCCCGGGCTCACTGAATGCAATGGCAGCTCACGTAGCTGAAGCTACCGGACCACTCAACTATGTTGAATCATTGCCCGGGTATGGTTTTTTTCCTCCCATAGGAATGCCTCCCTCTGGAACTGCACATTTCCAACACTCCCCGTCAGATAACCAAAAAACCTGTAATGTCAGAGTGATCGCAAGAGATGGCCAGTCATATCCTTGCGGGATAGTCTGCAAAAGTACCCAACATCTCTCAACTCACAAAAACAAGGCCCATACTGAGCAACACATTTGTGACGTCAAAGTGGTCGGAGAGGATGGCCAGCTGAAGCTATGCGGAATGATCTGCGAGAACGTCGCGGCTCTTTGGAATCACAGAGGCAAATACCACAGAGGGCGACAAACCTGTGACATAAAGGAAACCGGCGAGGATGGCCAGAATCGGCGATGCGGGAAGGTTTGCAAGAATGCACAGACCCTGTCGGCTCACAAAAAGAGATGCCACAGCGGGCAAAAAACCTGTGACGTGATAGTGGTCGGGGAAGATGGCCAGCGTCGTCCATGCGGGAAGGTCTGCACGCATATACAAGCACTGTCGTATCATAAAAGAAGGGAACACACCGGGCAACAAACCTGTGACGTAACAGTGATTGCGGAAAATGGCCAGCTGCAGCCATGCGGAAAGATTTATATGAATGCTGATAGCCTTTGGCATCACAAAAGAAACATCCACACTGCGCAACAGAAATGTGATATCAAAGTGGATGGAGAATATGGCCAGCCACGGCCATGCGGGAAAATCTGTAAGAATGTTCAAGCCCTCTCGGAACACAAAAGAAGCGCACACACCCGACAAAGAAACTGTGACGTGCCCGTAGCCGGGAAGAACGGTCGGCTGCAACCATGCGGGCAGCTCTGCAAGAGTGCTAAAAAATTAACCGATCACAAAAGAAGAGCTCACACCGGACAACAAATCTGTGAAGTGACTGTGGCCAGGGAGGACGACCAGCTGCGGCCATGCGGAACGGTGTGCAAGAATGTTCAAGCTCTGATTATCCACAAAAGCAGATACCACAGGAAGGAGAAAACCTTCGACCAGGAGCTTGGTCGCAGAGAATGGCCAACCGGTAGCGGGGCTGCACAAAAGTAGCGAAATCCCAGTGCAACTCAACTTTTAACAGAAATTTTTTAAAAGAATAATGTGCTTATTTTCTTGATCTATCCTTCCTCTTCTGTAACCCAGAATGCAAGGACAGATTTATTAAACACTCATGCTTTGTCGCACTGCTACTATCGGTGCCTATCGTCTGTCAGCCCGAAACGTTGACAAGACGCTTTATTGTTGAGCTTCAACAGGATACAGGTTTTCCAGGACAGAACTTTTCTATAACGTCTGCCCGGCATATATTGCCGGATCGCCGGTCAGAGATTGTCGACACCAATGGCTACCCAGGATCAGATTCTCAGCCTGATGATACACGACATATTTCTTACGGTTACAGAGTTAAAACGACCATTATCGAGACACAAGACACGTCACCACCCCTGACACGGATAGTTCACCTGTTTGCTGCCATCTTTACCATGTTTGGCTCCGAACATCACGCACAACAATATCAGCCATCAGGATCATCGGGGCAGCAAGCCTCACAAACCACTTCCCTCATTACAAACTCTTTCACCCTTCTCCTGAATACTGATTATCGTGACGGTAGCGACTACCCCAAAGGCAATCTGCATACTTTGGGTTTCAATTGTTTCGTCCATCACTGTCATGGCGTTTGTCAATTCCGACCATCATCCAATAGCAGAGGGACTGCTGAACCGCTGCTGAATTCTGAAAAAAATTTATCAGGCGACACAGAATTAATACCCGGACAAAGCTCGTGTCCTCATTTGGCCAGTGGATATTGCTTTAGTTGCCTGGTTCAAACTGATCCTTTAAACACTGCAGATATCCAACAAAACTCGCCTTTTGAAACATTGATTCAGCTCCAATACAATTCTGAGCCATTATTTAAGCCAGAGGTTTATAGCATTGACTGTGTCCCGGCCAAACCTATAGATAGGGTCGCCTCAGACTGGATCGCCTCAGACTCAATAGGTGAAGGAAGAGCTTATGAAATAGATCCTGTTGGAAATACAGATAGTGTCGCTAGCATAGACAAAGAGGATTTCCAGCAGCGACCATGCGGAAAGGTCTACAGGAATGTTCACACCCTGTTGGATAACAGAAGCAGAATCCGCAGCGGGCAAAAAAACTGTCACTTAACAATCATCGGGGAGGATGGGCAGCAGAGGCCATGCGGGGCTGTCTGCAAGAATGCTCGGGCATTTTGGGATCACAAAAGTAAAGCCCACTCCAAACAAAAAATCTGTGACGCGACAATCCTCGAAAAGAATGGTCAACTGCGGCCATGCGGGACTGTCTGCAAGAATATTCGAGCCTTTTGGGATCACAAATACAGAATCCACACAGGGCAAAAAACCTGTGACGTAACCGTGACTGCGGGGGATGGCCAGCCGCGACCATGCGGAGCAGTCTGCAAGAATTCTCAAGTTTTGTCGGGTCACAAAAGGAATGTGCATGGCAGTCCAAAAATCTGTGACGTGACAGTGGTTGGGGTGAATGGCCAACCACAGCAATGCGGAAAGACCTACAAGAGTCTCAGCGCCCTGTCGGATCACAAAAGAAAACATCAAAAACGCAAGCTTGTTGATGTCGAGCGGGACAATGCTCCCGGTCCTTGATCTGACACTCCTTTCATCAAGTTCTGCGCTGTGTGCCTCGGGTCTATGGCAGAGTTTTTTTAATCAAGGTCTCTGATCGAAAAACACACTTATTTTCTTGATCTATCCTTCCTCTCTGTAAGCCAAAATGCAGGGATAGAACTATTAAACACCCACTCTTTATGGCAATTCTCTTGCTGTTACTGTCGTTGAATGTCATCTGTCCAGCCAAACCTCTGACAAGACGTTTTACAGTCGAGTTTGAGCAGGATGCAGACTTTCTAAAACAGAGCTTTTCTGTAAAGCATGACCAGCATATATTGCTGAAAAACCCGCCAAACATTGCCGACACAGACGGCTACGCAGGGCCAGATTGGCCTCCTGATATAATACGACAAAAGCCTTGCAATCAAAGACTAAAAACTTTCCTTATAGAGCCGATTTCGTGGCAATTATTTTACGCCACTCATCTGCTGGTTGCTTACGAACTGATCCTGACGACCAAAGTAGTGCCTTTGGGCTCAGGCTTTTATTCATGGATACCTTTAGAAGCGGCTGTCGCTGTCGGCTGGCTTTTAAAATGTTATTGGAACCCCGATTCCCAGCTGTTTAACACGATTGAACAACAGCAGATGAGTCAGGATTACCCATTTATGGCTATCACTCTGATGTTTGGCTCCGGACGTAACCAACGAGGATACCAGCCATCAAAATCATCCAGCCAGCAAGCCCCAACGACAACTACCCGCCTTAAGCACTCTCTTACCAGACTCCAGAATACTAACGGTGGCGGCGGTAACGGAAATCCTCAAAAAGAGTTACACACTCTGGGTTTACATTGTTTCGTCCGTCCCTGTAATGGCGTTTGTAGATTCCGATCATCATCCGATAGCAAGGAGCCCGCTGAATGGATGCTGGAAACATTGAATGATTCCCCTGCCATCCAACTCCAATGCGCTTCTGATCAACCCTTTCAGCCGCGGGCACAGCAACCTCAGCATCACGGCACGGATGACAACCCGACAAAGTGCTGCAACCATTCACTCACAATGACCACAGGGGCAGCATATACTGGCCACAGCGGGGCACTTAATGTTCATTTACGAATGCCTCGGAATATGTCCGTCACCGATGATGACTTGATCATAATCAACGGGTTGCTCAATTTACGTGGTCATAGTCTTTCAGAAGCAACAAGGATTTCCTTTACGCTCAACCATTTAACATCTCCAGTGGCGACTTCAGAAACACAACAACCAACAAGACTAACCCAGGCAGATCAAAACCCACCCCACCTTTCCCAAACAGGAGCAGCACAAGCCGAAGACTACAGTGGACTGGAAATCTGTGACGCAACCATAGTAGAGGACGACGGCCAGCAGCGACAATGCGGGAGGATCTTCAAGAGTCTTCACTCCCTGACCGGTCACAGAAGAAGAAACCACGGCGGACAAGAAGTTTGTGATGTAACTCTGTTCTCTGAGGATGGCCAGCAGCCATGCGGGACAGTCTGCAGGAATGCTCAAGCCCTGGCGGATCACAAACTAAGAACCCACACCGGGCAACAAACCTGTGGAGAAACCTTGGTCGCAGAAGATGGCCAGCTGCAAACATGCGGGAGGATCTTCAAAAATGCTAAGGCCCTGTTATCTCATAGAAGCAAATATCATACCGGGCAAAAAACCTGTGACATAACCATGGTCAATGCGAATGGTCAGCAGCAACCATGCGGAAGGGTCTACAAGAATAACCAGGCCCTTTGGGTCCACAAAAACAGGGAACACAGCGTGCAAAAAACCTGTAACATGCCGGTACTTGGCAAGGATAACCAGCAGCGGCCATGCGGTAAAGTCTACAATAACGCTCAAGCCTTTTCGTCTCACAAAAGCAGAGTGCACAGCGAGCAAAAAACCTGTGATGTGTCCATGACCGGGGAAGATGGTCGACCAAAGTTGTGCGGGGCAGTTTGCAAGAACAATGGATCGCTGATGACTCACAAAAAAAAAGAACACTCCAGGCAAAAAACCTGTGTAGCGAGAGTGATCAAAGAGGATGGAAAGATACGACGATGCGGAAAGGTCTGTGAGAATGCTCAAGTCCTGTCGGATCACAAGGGAATACATCGAAAGCGCAAGCCTGTTAATCCTGAACAGGACGATGTTTTCAAACCCTGACCTGGCAAACACCATTTCATGAGGTTTACCCGATGCAGACTTTGGTCATTAATAACCGTTTTATGACACAACACCATAACAGAAAAACACGCCTGTTTTCTTGATCTATTCTTCCTCTCTGTAAACCAGAATGCAGGGATAGAGTTATTAAACACTCATTCTTTACGGTACTTCTGTTGCTGCTACAGTCGTTTTCTGTCATCGGTCAGGCCAAAACTTTGACGAGACGTCACGTAGTTGAGTTTGAACAGGATGCAAGTTTTCTAAAACAGAACTTTTCTATAAGGCTTGAACAGCCTACATTGTCGGACGATCTTTCAAACATTGCCGACATAAACGGCTATACAGAACAGGATTGGCTATTCGAAATAAAACGACACAAGCCTTTCTATTTCAGAGTGAAAACTACCCTCACCGGGTCGATTTCGTGGCAATTTCTTTACGCCACTCACCTGCTGGTTGATTGCGAACTGAAACTGAAAACCAGAAGTGCACCTCTGTACTCCAGTCCTTATTCATGGATACCCATTACAGAAGCAGCTATCACTGCCGTTTGGCTTATAAAAAGCTACTGGAACCCAGCCTCAACGCTGTTTAAACCAGTTGTACGACATTCGGCATATATATTAACACAGGTGGATTACCTGTTTGCAACCATCACCATGATGTTTGGCTCCAGACATGACCAACCACAAGACCAGTCATCAAAATCATCCACCCAGACAGCCCCGCAGACAACCAGCCACCGCATACATTCTTTCACCAGCACCCTGAATACTGACTATGGCGACGGTAACAAAGACCCCCTACGGCATTTACACTCTATGGGCTTAAATTGCTACATCTTTCCCTGTTTTGGCGTTTGTCTATTACGACAATCATCCGATAGCAGAGGTTACGCTGAAAGGTCTCTGAATGACGGTGAAAGTTCTCTGAATTACACAGGAGAAACAGCCGAACGAAACGCACTCCATCATTTGGCAAATAGATACAGATTAAGTTACATGAGCCAACTTGATCCTCTACTCCAGGCCCATGGCATGGGTGGCAACCCGGCCAATAACTGCAACCCTGCAGGTGGGGTCGCCTCAAACTCAATGAGTTCAGAACCTGTCGATACCACTGACGCTGTCGGGCAACTCACCTGTGATGTGGCCGTGGTAAAGAAGGATGGACAGCTGCAGCCATGTGGGACGATCTGCAAGAACTCTCGATCACTGTCATCTCATAAAAGCAGCATCCACAGCGGGCAAAGAACTTGTGAGGTGACCGTAGTCGGAAAGAATGGCCAGCTGCGACCATGTGGGAAAGTCTGCAAAAATAAGCGAGCCCTGTGGGACCACAAAGGCAACCTCCATACCGGGCAAAAGACCTGTGCCATGGTAGTGGTCGGAGAGGATAACCAGCCAAGACCCTGCGGGAAAGTCTGCAATAGTGCCAGAAATCTGTTGTATCACAAGAGAAACTCACACTGCGAAAAAAAAATCTGTGACCTGACTGTGGTCGGCAAGAATGGCCAGCTACGGCCATGCGGGAAGATCTGCAAGAATAATCAATATTTGCAGATTCACAAAAAATGCATTCATAGTGGACAACAAACCTGTGACGAAGTTGTGGTCAGCAAAGATGGCAAACCGCAGCCATGCGGTAAAGTCTGCAGGAATGCCAAAACTCTGTTGGTTCACAAAAGAAGCACTCACAGCGGACAACAAACCTGTGACGCAACCGTGATCGGGGAGGATGGTCAACCGCAGCCATGTGGCAAGCTCTGCAAGAGTATACAAGCCCTTTCGGATCACAAAAACAGAAATCACTGCAGGCAAGCAACCTGCAACGTAACCGTGATCGGGGAGAATAACCAGAAGCAACCATGCGGCAAAGTCTGCAAGAATACTCGTGTCCTGTCGTCTCACAAAAGCAGGGTCCACACCGGGCAAAAAACCTGTGGCGAGAGTCTGTTTGGGGAAGGTGGCCTGCCGAAGCCATGTGGAATGGTCTTTCTGAATGCTCAAGCCCTTTCGACACACAAAAGAAAAGAACACAGCGGTCAGAAAATCTGTGACAAAACAGTGATCGGGAAAGATGGCCTGCCGCAGCCATGCGAAAAGATCTGCAAGAATGCTCACGCCCTGTCAAGCCACAAAAGAATACATCGAAAACGTAAGCCTGTTGATATAAACCGGGATGATGACTTCACTCCTCAGGAAGACAGAGCTATTTGCAGCGATTTTTTGACCGGTGATGCCTTGGGTTTTTAACAGAAAATTTTCAAAAGAAAAACACACTTATTTTCTTGATCTATCCTTCCTCTCTGTGTATCTGAACGCAAGGATAGAATTATTAAACACTCACTCTTTTTAGCGAAAATTCGACAGGCCTCGCAGGAGTCACGCCGGGACAAAGCTCATACCCTCTTTCGGCTAACCAATACGGCTATGGTTGCATGGGGTATTTTGAATCTGAAGATGCTCCAGCTTCCCAAGAAAAATCGCTTCTTGAACTATTGAATGGCACAGTAGAATCCCGATCAGGATCTTTAATACACCCCTTACAAGGCAGGCCATTTCGCAGCAACTTTTTGCCCGTTGCAACCTCTGGCTTTCAACAGAAGTTTATTAACAGAAAAAACCCCTTACTTTATTGATCTATCCTTCCTCCCTGTATACCAGAATACAGGGATAGAATTATTAAACACTCACTCTTTTGGGCACCACTGTTGCTACTACTGTCGTTATCCGTCGCCTGTCAGGCTGAACTGATAACAAAACATTTTATTATCGGGCTTGAACAGGATTCAGCTTATACAGGCAAGTGCTTTTCTATAAAGCATAACCTGCATGTACTGCCGGGCAAGCTGTCAGACATTGCCGGAACAAAAGGCTATGCAGAATCAGAATTACCGTCTTATAACAAACGACACAGTTCATTCAGTTACGGGTTAAAAAGGACCAACATAGAGTCAATTTCCTTGCAGTTGCTTTACGCCACTTATCTGCTGGTAGCCTTCGAACTCAACCTGACCACCAGAGAAGCCCCTCCGGGTTCTACCCCTTATTCATGGCTACCGATACAAGCGGTTGTCGCCGCCGGTTGGCTTTTACAAAACTATTGGAGCGACGATTCGCCACTGTTCAGCTCGATTGAGCAACAGGAAGCGAGTCAGAATCACCCTCTTGCGGCCATCACTATGCTGCTTGGCTCTGGACATGACCAATCGCAATACCAGCCATCAAAGTCATCGGGGCAGCAAGCCCCACAACCCATCACAGACACTAAAAACTATTTCACTAATTGCCTGTATTCTGACTCTGGCGGTGGTGACCAGAGCCCTCATCAAGACTCACATAGTTTCGATTTAAATTGTTTCGTCTATCCCTGCAATGGCGTTTGCAGGCTCAGGCCATCACTCGATAGCAGGGTATCCGATGAATCGCCGCTGAATTACAAAAACAGCTTTACAGATCAAGGAGGAGCGACACCCGAACAAAACTCACGCCCTCAATGTACCAATGCTTACTGCCTTGATTGTGTGGGTAATTCTGATTCTGTATACGCTACCAATTGCCAACAAAATCCGCCTGTCGAAACATGGGCTCCCACCCCTGGCATACCACTGCAATGCATTTCTGGCCAACTCCTTCAGCCACAGGCGCACCAGCCAGACTCCCAGGGCATGAGCAGCAACCCGACCGACAGCTGCAACCATGCAAACTCGAGTACAGGGACTACCTATATTGACCATACCGATACACTCAATGATGATGTGTCAATGCATGAGCATTTGCCTATCAACACTGATGATTGGGTGATAGTCAACGCTCTGCTGAATCTGGGCAAGCGCATTCTTCTCGAAAGAAACGAAATTCCATTTACACTTACCCCTCCCCCAATGGGGACTTCAGAAACACAACAAACGACAACAGAATCATACCAATTGGGTCAAAGCCCACCTCGCCATTCCCGGACAGATCAGGCGCAAACTACAGATCACAGCAAACAAAGAACCTGTAACCTGAGCCTAGCTGGGAAAGAAGACCAACAACGGCCATGCGGAGCAATCTGCAAGAATGCCAGAGCCCTCTCGTCTCACAAAAGCAAATACCATACAGGACAAAAAACCTGTCCAGTGACGGTGATTGGTGAGGATGGTCAGCAGCGACCATGCGGATCAGTCTGCAGGAATGCTCGAGCCCTGTCATGTCACAAGAGCAAAATCCACTCCGGGGAACAAGTCTGTGACCTGACCGTGGTCGGGGTGGATGGCCAGCAGCAGCTATGCGGCAGAGTCTGTAAAAACTCTCAAATTTTTTCGGCTCACAAAAGCAGATACCACACCCTAAAAAAGACCTGTCAAGTGACCGTGATTGGTGAGGATGGTCAGCAGCGACCATGCGGATCAGTCTGCAGGAATGCTCGAGCCCTGTCATGTCACAAGAGCAAAATCCACTCCGGTGAACAAGTCTGTGACCTGACCGTGGTCGGGGAGGATGGCCAGCAGCGACCATGCGGATCAGTCTGTAGCAATGCTCGAGCCCTGTCGTCTCACAAGAGCAAAATCCACTCCAGGGAACAAGTCTGTGACCTGACCGTGGTCGGGGAGGATGGCCAGCAGCAGCTATGCGGCAGAGTCTGTAAAAACTCTCAAGTTTTTTCGTCTCACAAAAGCAAATACCACAGCGGGCAACAAACTTGTGATGTGACCGTGTATGGACAGGATGGTCAGCAACGGCCATGCGGGAAGCTCTGCAAACATTCTCGAGCCCTGTCATCTCACAAAAGCAAAAACCACCGCGGGCAACAGATTTGTGACATAACAGTAGTCGAGGAGTATGGTCATCAGCGGCCATGCGGGAAGGTCTGCAAGAGCTCTCAATCCCTTTCAGATCACAAAATCAGACAACACAGCGGGCAACAAGCCTGTGACGTGACCGTGGTCGAGGAAGATGGCCAGCCGCAGCCATGCGGGATAGTCTGCAAGAATGCCAAAGCCCTGTCATATCACAAAAGCAGAAACCACTCTGGGCAGAAAACCTGCGAGGTTTCGGT
Source organism: Endozoicomonas sp. ALC020 (assembly GCF_049275935.1). Taxonomy (NCBI): domain Bacteria; kingdom Pseudomonadati; phylum Pseudomonadota; class Gammaproteobacteria; order Oceanospirillales; family Endozoicomonadaceae; genus Endozoicomonas; species Endozoicomonas sp. ALC020. Next base: position 3,359,631 of record NZ_CP184830.1, on the reverse strand, counting down.
GGTCAAAGAGGATGGCCAACAGCAACCATGTGGGGCGGTTTGCAAAAGTGCTAAAGCCCTGTCATCTCACAAAATCAAACACCATCTCAAGCAACCAGCCTGTGACGAAACAGTGTTTGGAGAGAATGGCCAGGAGCAACCATGCGGGAAGATCTGCAAAAATCCCAGTGCTCTGTCGGATCATAGAAGAAGACACCATACCGGGCAACAAGTCTGCGACGCAACCGTGGTCGGAGAAGATGGTCAGACGCTGCCATGCGGTCAAGTCTGCAAAAATATCAGATCCCTTTCGGATCACAAAAGCAGAAACCATACCGGACAAAAAACCTGTAGCATAATCATGGTCGGGGGGGATGGTCAGCAGCAAGAATGCGGGAAGACCTGCAAGAATGCCAGTGCCCTGTCGGATCACAAAAAAAGGGACCATGCCAGGCAAAAAACCTGTGCAGAGACCACAGTCGGGAAGGACGGTCAGCCGCGCCCATGCGGGAAGGTCTGCAAGAGTGCTCAAGCCTTGTCGGAGCACAAAAGAGTGCATCGAAAACGCAAGCTTGTTAGTTTGGACCAAGGTGTCCCCTGATCTGGCACCTGTCCCTTCATGAGTTTTTTTCCGGTGCAGCTTTGGTTTTTTAACAGAAGGTTTTTAACAGAAAAACACGCTTACTTTCTTGACCTATCCTTCCTCTCTGTAAACCAGAACACAAGGATAGAATTATTAGACACTCATTCTTTTCGTTACCACTGTTGGTGCTGTCGTTGTTTGTCGTCTGTCAGGCCGAGCCTTTGACAGGACCTTTTATTGTTGAGTTTGAGCAGGATGCAGGTCCTCAAAGCCGGAGCTGTTCTATAAAGCGTGCCCAGCATACATTGTCCGACAATCCGTCAGACACTGCTGACAATCAACACAGACCCCCTGGTTACGGGGTAGATACGACCCCTGTTGAGTCGAGTTCCTGGCAACTATTTTACGCCAATCATCTGCTGTCTGGTTACGAACTGATCCTGACTATCAGAGGCGCCTCTGCGCGCTCCACCCCGTGTTCATGGATACCTGTCGAAGTGGTTATCGCTTTCAGCTGGCTTTTAAAAAGCTATTGCCGTCCCCACTCAACACTGTTTAACCTGATTGAACTAAAAGAGGCACCGCAAGAAGCGAGTCAAAATAACCCGTTTGCGATCATCACTGCGCTGTTTGGCTCCGAGCGTAACCAACAACAACACCCACCATCAGAACCATCCGGCCTGCAGGCCTCACAAGCCACCCCCTCTCTTGCAAGTTCTATAATTCGCCCTCTGTACTCTGCCTCTGGCCGGGGTAACCGGAGCCCTCAGCAATACTTTCATACTTTGGATTTAAATTGTTTTGTCTATCCCTGTCATGGTGTTTGCGGATTCCGACCCTCACCCAACAGCACAGAGCCCAGTGAATGGCCACCGAATTCCGAGGACGGTTCGTCAGATCACGCAGGAGTTAAGCCCGGTCAAAAAACACCTCCCCATTCTGCCAATGGATACAGCCCTGGTTATTCGGATCATTCTGGTTTTGTAAACGCTAAAGATTTCCAAGAAATCCGACCTTTCGAAATACGGATTAATCCCCCTGACATTCATCTCCAGTGTGATTCTGGCCAACCTTCTGAGCAACAGGCTGATCAGCATCAGCTCCATGGTCTTGATGGCAACCTGAATGGCTGCAACCCTGGATGTTCAATGAGTGCTGAAGTGGCAAATACTGCCCCTATGGAGCCAGTCAATGATGATATCCCAATGCGCAGACATTTACCTATCACTGCTGATGATTTGGTTATAGTTAACGGTTTACTCAAGCTACGTGGCCAGAATCTTCTCGGAGAAACCGGGATTTCCTTCACGTCTACCCATTCAGAAACACAACACATAACCACTGAATCATCCCAATCGGCTCAGAGCCAACCTGATCTTTTCCAGACAGAAGCAATACAAGCCACAGACAACAGCGGGCAAAACATCTGTCATGTGACCATGATCGGAAAGAATGACCGAATGCGATCATGCCGGAAGTCCTGCAAAAGTGATCAGGCCCAGACGGATCACAAAAGAACAGACGACACGAGACAACGAATCTGTCAAGAGACTGTGCCCGGGAAATCTGGCCAGCAGCGACCATGTAGAACTGTCTGCAAAAACGCCAACGCTCTGTCATCTCACAAAAACAGATACCACAAGGGACAACAAACCTGCAAAGTGAACGTGATCAATGAGAATGGCCAGCAGCAATCATGCGGGAAGGTTTGCAAGAATAACCGTGCCCTGGGTGATCACAAAAGCAGAGACCACAGCGGGCAGCAAGTCTGTGAGGTAATAGAGCCCGGGCAGGATGGCCAGCAGCAGCCATGCGGAATGATTTGCAAGAATGCCAAAGCCCTGTCATGTCACAAAAGCAGAGGGCATAGCGGGCAAAAAACCTGTGACCGGACTGTAATCGGGGATGATGGCCAGCCTCGGCCATGCGGGAAGCTCTACAAAAATGCTCAGGCCCTGTCGACTCATAAAAGTAGATTCCACTCCGGGCAAAAAATCTGTGACGTAACCGTAGTTGGGGAAGATGGCCAGCTGCGACCATGCGGAATCATCTTTAAGAATGCTCCATCTATGTCGTCTCATAAAAGCAAGGTCCACAGCGGGCAAAAAACCTGTGACGCGATCGTGGTCGGGGAGGACACCAAGCTGCGGCCATGCGGAAAGTTCTTCAAGAATGCCCAAGACCTGTCATCTCACAAAAGAAGAGACCACACAGGGCAACAAGCCTGTGATGAGACCGTGGCCGTGATGTATGATCAGCAGCGGCGATGCGGAAAGATCTGCCTGAATGCTCACGCCTTGTCGGTGCACAAAAGACTTCATCGAAAACGCAAGCGTATGGATACGGACCTGAACGACTAGTCTGGCAAGCTTTCATGAGATTTTTCCAGATGCGACTTTTGCTTTTCAAGAGAGGCTTTTTGCCAGAAAAACACCCTTATTTTCATGTTCTATCCTTTTTCTCTGTAAACCAGAATGCAAGGATAGAATTATCAAACACATAGTCCCGGCTGCACTGCTATTGCTGTCGTTGTCTGTCGTCTGCCAGGCCAGACCCTGGGCAGGACGTTTTATTGTTAAGCCTGAACAGGATGCAGCTTCTCCAAACCATAATTTTTCTATAAAACTTGACCGGCGCAGATTGTCGCTCACCCCCTCAGATATTGGCAACACTGACGGCTGCGCAGAAGCGGGTATGCCACCTGATAACAAACGACAAAAGATTTATAGTTACGAGATACAAAAGACTCTTATTGAGTTGATTTCGTGGCAATGGCTATACGCAACAAAGCTGTTGGTTGCTTATGAACTGATCTTGACCAACAAAGACAAGCCCCTGGGCCCGACCCTTTATCAGGCTGTCACAAAAATACTCATCTGCTCCGGGTTGAGAAAGGGTTACTGGAGTTTTGCGACACCTTCTTATTCCTGGATACCTCTGGAAGCAACTATCGCTGTCGGTTGGCTCTTAAAAAGCCTTTGGAACTCTGATTCACCGCTGTTTAACCCGATTGTACAAAGGGAAGCGAGCCAAAATCGCCCGTTTGCGATCACCATTATTATGTCTGGCCCTGAACATAACCCGGCACAATATCAGCATCAGTCATCAGAATCTTCTGGTGAGCAAGCCCCACAAGTTACCACCCACCCTAAAGGCTCTTTCACGAGTTTCCTACACTCTGGCGAGGGTAAAGGAGATCCTCAGCAACACTCACACACGTTAGGTTTGAATTGTTTCCTCCATCCTTGCCATGGCGTTTGTCAATTTCGACCATCATTCGATAGCAATGAACACGCTGAATGGCCGCCAAATCCCTTAGACCATTCGACAGGTCAAACAGGACAAAACTCACACGCCTGTTTGGCTAATGGTCCCAGCTTGAGCTGCAGAAGTCATGTTGATTCTATAATCGCCAGACATTTAATGAATGCAGGGGCAGCAAATAATGACCCTGCCGGACCAGTCAATTCTAATGTACCAATGTCGGGGCATTTGCCTGTCACCGCTGATGACATTGTTATAATCGATGGGTTACTCAGTATGCGTCGTAAAATACGAGCCAGAGACCAGAGCAGACTACCAACCTGTGACGTGACCCTGGTCATGGAAGATGGCCTGCAGCGGCCATGCGGGCATGTCTGTAAAAATGCTCAAGCCCTGTCATCTCACAAAAGCAAATACCACACCGGCGAAAAGACCTGTGACGCGACCCTGGTCCTTGAAGACGGCCATCAGCAACCATGTGGAAAGGTCTGCAAGAATGCTCAAGTCCTGATGAATCACAAAGGCAGATTCCACACCGGCAAACAAACCTGTGACAAAAAAGTGATCGACAAGGATGGTCAGCAACGACCATGCGGAAGAATCTGCAAGAATGCTCGAGTCCTGTCATCTCACAAAAGCAGATACCATACAGGGCAACAAACCTGTGCAGAGACCATAGTCGGGAAGGATGGACAGCCGCGCCCATGCGGGAAGGTCTGCAAGAGTGCTCAAGCCTTGTCGGATCACAAAAGAGGAGACCACAGCGAGCAAAAAATCTGTAACCTGTCAGTGATCGGAGAAAATGGCCAGCAGCCATGCGGGGCGGTTTGCAAAAGTTCCAAAGCCCTGTCAGATCACAGAAGAAAATACCACACCGGGCAAAGAACCTGTGAAGTGATCGTGATCAGTGAGAATGGCCAGCAGCAATCATGCGGGAAGATCTGCAACAATGCTCTGGAACTTTCGAATCACAAAAGAGTACACCGAAAACGCAAGCCTGTGAATGTGAAACAGGGCGATTAATCCCTTGTCTGGCACCCTTTCATGGTTTTTTCCGAGTGCTACTGTCGCTGACTGTCGTCTGTCAGGCCAAACCGTGGACAGGACGCTTTAATGTCGAGCTTGAACAGGGTGCAGGTTCTCCAAGCGACACTTTCTCTATAAAATTTGACCGGGGCACATTGTCGGGCAACCCTTCAGATATTAGCGTCACCAACGACCACAATGAATCAGGTTTTCTACCTGATAAAAAACGACGAAAACATTGCATTTACACACTGAAGACGCCCCTTATTGATTCTACTTTTTGGCAATTACTTTACAACTTTCATCTTCTGATTGTTTACCAGCTAATCCTGATCAACAAAGACGCCTCTTCAGGCACCACTCAATATTCATGGCTAGCAGCCTGTCGGACTTAAGCGTCCGTAGCGAGGATTGCAAGAAATTGAGGATAAAAATCTCTGTTTCTGAGGAGAATAGCGAGCTATTTGACGAAGAAACAGAGATTTTTAGACCAATTTATTGCAACCGCAGTAGGACAGTCTTAAGTCCGACAGGCTGCTAGCAGCAGAAGCGGTTGCATTTTTCAGTTGGCTTTTAATGAGTTCAGGGACAGCCTTTACAGAAGCTCTTATCGGGTTACTCAGCGATGATGCGTCAATACCCGGGAATGATTGCCTTGTTCCCGAAGGAACACCAGCTAAAGGAGCTACTCACTGCCAACAAACCTTGTCCGGGCAAGAAATAATACACGACAAAAATCTAATAATATGCAATATCACCGTGACCAGAAGGGATCGCCAGAAGCAGCTAAGTGGTGCAGTTTGCAAGAATGTTCAATCTCTGTGTACTCACAAAAACAAACTCCACAGCGGAGAAAAAACCTGTAAGGTGACAGTGTTCACAGAAGAATTCATGGAAAACGCAAGCCTGTTGATGTGGATCTGGACAATAACCTCGATCCTTAATATGTTCGGCAAAGGTCTGACCAATACGCAGCGACTTTTTGCCCGGTGTAGCCTTTGGTTTTAGCAAAGGTTTATGAACAGAATATCTTTGGCAGAAAAGCATGCTGATTCTCTTGATCTATCCTTCCTCTCTGTAAACCAGAAAGCAAGGATAGAATTATCAAACACTCACCTTTTGCGGTAGTGATGTTTTTACTTCTGACGTTGTCTCTCCCCTGTCAGGCTGAACTCCGGACAAGATGTTTTATTGTCGAGCTTGAACAGGATACTGGTTCTCCAGATCAGGGCTTTTACATAAAACAAGACCAGCACACATTGTCAGAAAACCCGTCAGACATTATCTGTACTTCAGACCATTCAGGATTTGATTCGCCCCCTGATGATATACCTCAAAAATCTTGCAGTTATGGAGTTAAAACAACCATCATTAATGTGATTTCGTGGCAATGGCTTTATACCACTCATCTGCTGGCGGTTAACCAACTTATCCTGACCACCAGAGACGCTCCTCTGTTCTCCAATCCTTATTCATGGTTACCTCCAGAAGCAATTATAGTTTTCTGTTGGCTTTTAAAAAGCTACTGGAACCCCAATTCACCGATGTTTAACCCGATTGAACCAAAAGTGGCTCAGCAAGAGGCGAATCAGAATCAACCGTTTGCGACCATCAATGCAATGTTTGGCTACGGAAATAACCAACAACAATGCCAGCCATCAGCATCATCCGGTCAGCAATTCCAGAAAGCCTCCAATCACCTTACAGGCTCTTTCAACAGTCTCGTGAATATTGACTATCGCGGCGGTAACGGAGGCCCTCAAGAACAGTCACACACCCTGGGTTTAAATTGTTTCATCTATCCCTGTCGTGGCGTTTGCAGATTTCGACCATTATCTTTCAGCAGTGAGCCCACTGAATGGACATTGAGTACCGAAGAAAGTTCGAAAGGACAAAGCTCATGCACCCATTTGGTGAATGAATGCCGTTTTAATTGTATAGGTGATTTTGATCTTGCAGGCGCAACATATTTCCAACAAAAACCACCTATCGAAACATGGATTGATCCCACTGCCATTCATCTCCAATATAATTCTGGCCAACCAGTTGAGCTTAAGCCGCATAACGTGTACGACAACGTTATAGACGGGGTTGCCTCAGACGGGGTTGCCTCAGAAGGAATGGCCCCGGACTACAAAAGCGAATATCACAGCGAGCAACCAACCTGCAAAGTTACAGTGGTCCGTGAGGATGGTCAGCAGCGGCCATGCGGGATGGTCTGCAAGAATATTCAAGCCCTGGTGAATCACAAAAGAAGAGCCCACACCGGGCCAAAAGCCTGTTATATGACCCTGGTCGGAGAGGATGGCCGGCGGCAACCATGCGGGCAAGTCTGCAAGAATGCTCTATCGCTATCCGTTCACGAAAGCAAAGTACACTCCGGGCAAAAGACCTGTGACGCAAGAGTCATCGGAGTGAATGGCCAGAAGCACCTCTGCGGGAGGGTCTGTAAGAATGCTGGAGCCCTGTCGGATCACAAAATAAGATACCACAGCGGGCAACAAACCTGTGACGTGAGAATGGTCGGGGAAGATGGTCAGCAGCGGCTATGTGGGAAGATCTGCAAGAGTCTTAAGACCCTGTCAGATCACAAAAGAGCAGCTCACGGCAGGCAACAAATCTGCGACGAAATAATGATCAGGGAGGATGGCCGACTGCAGCCATGCGAGGCGATCTGCAAGGGCTCCAAAGCTCTGTCTGATCACAAAAAAAGATACCATAGCGGACAACAAACCTGTGACACAGCCCTGATTGGGGACGATGGCCAGCAATGGCCATGCGGGAAAGTCTGCAAGAATATTTGTACCCTGACGTATCACAAGAAAACAGCTCACAGCAGGCAATAAACCTGTGACGTAAAAATACTCGCAGAGGATGGTCAGCTGCGTCCATGCAGGGAGGTCTGCCAGCTTTCTATGGACCCCTCGAATCACAGAAGAATACATCGAAAGCACAAGCCTGTTGATGAACGCCGGGAGGATGACTCCACTCCACAAAAAGGTAAATGAATAAGTGGTATGGATATGATACCCATCATTTATGAAGGAGGCACAAAAACACACTTATTTTCTTGATCTATCTTTCCTCTCTGTAGCCAGAAAGCAAGGACAGTATTATTAGATACTTACTCTTTGCGGGACTGCTTTTGCTGCTTCAGTCACTATCTGTCGTCTGGGCCGAACCGTGGACAGGACGTTTTATGATCGAGTATGAACAGGATGCTGGTTCTTCAAACCGGTGCTTTTTCATAAAGCATGACCGTCAGACATTACCAGACAACCCGTCAGATATTGCCGACACAAACGGCTGTTCAGGATCAGCTTCGCCCCACGATGACAAACGCCAAAAACTTTGCCGTTACGAAGTGAAAACGACCACCTTTGAGTCAACTTCGTGGCAATGGCTTCATGTCACAAAGCTACTGCTTGCTTACGAGCTGACCCTGACAACCGACCCCTTCCCTCTAAATTCGAACTTTTCTTCATGGCTATCTGTAAAAGCGATTTTTGCGATCATCGCAGCGATGTTTGGCTCTGGAAGTAACCAGCAAGAATACCAGCCATCGGTATCGTCCAGCCAGAAAGCCCCACAACCCATCACCCGCATGGCTGGTTCATTAACCAACCCTGTGTATTCTGGCTCTGGCGACGGTAAAGGAGATCCTCAACAACACCTGCACACTCTGGGTTTAAATTGTTTCGTCTATCCCTGCATTGGGGTTTGTCAATTCCGATCATCACACGATAGCAGAGCACCCGCCGAATGGCCGCTGAGTTTCATTGAAAGCTCATGCCCTCATTTGACTAATGGATACTGCCTTAGTTGCATAGGTTTTGATCCGGCAAACGAAGCATATTCCGAACAACACTCAGCTCTTGAAACATTGAATGAACTCCCTGAAATTCACCGCCCATTCGATTTTGACCAATTGACTCAGACACAAGAACTCATGACAAATCACAAAAGCAAATGCTACGTTGGGAACCTGGTATGCAACGAGCTGCGGGGCGGGGAGTATGATCAGCCGCAGCTATGCGGAAGGGTTTGCAAAAATACTAAAGCCCTTTCGGTTCACAAAAGCAGATACCATACCGGGCAAAAAATCTGTGACGTGACCCTGATCGGAGCAGATGGCCAGCCACGGCTGTGCGGGAAATTCTGCAAAAATGCTCAAGCCCTGTCGGATCACAAAAGAAGATACCACAGCAGACGTCAAACCTGTGATGTGAATCTGGTCGGGAAAGATGGCCAGCAGTGGCCATGTGGTATGGTCTGCAAGAATGCCCGCTCTCTGGCGGAGCATAAAAGCAAATGCCACAGCGGGCAAAAAACCTGTGACAAAACAGTGGTCAGGAAGGATGGCAAACAGTGGCCATGCGGGAGGGTCTGCAAAAATGCTAATGCCCTGTCGAATCACAAAAACAGAGTGCACACCGGACAACAAACCTGTGATGTGATGGTAGTTGGGGAAGATGGCCAACAACAACCATGCGGTATGATCTGCAAGAATGCTAAAACCCTGTGGGACCACAAAGGAAGACATCGAAAACACAAGCCTGTTAGTCTGGACTCTGACCTCGGCCTTTGATTTACCCAACCTTCCATGCTTTTTTTCCGGCAGCAACCATCGGCTTTAAAGAGAATGTTTTTGACAGAAAAACATGTTTATTTTCTTGATCTATCCTTCCTCTCTGTATATCAGGATCCAGAGACAGAATTATTAAACACTTTCTCTTTGCGGCACCGTTGTTGCTGCTACTGTGGCTGTCTGCCGTCTGTCAGGCCAATCCGTGGAAAGGACGCTTTAGTGTTGAGCTTGAACTGAATGCAAGTTCAAAACAGAGCTTTTCCATAAAGTCTGACCGGCCAACACTGTCGGGAAACCCGCTAGACACTACCGACACAAAAAGCTACCCAGGATCAGCTTTGTCAACCGATGACAAACAACCCAGACATGCTGGTTCGACCATTATTGAGTCGATCTCGTGGCGATGGTTTTACGCCACGAATCTGCTGATGGCTTTTGAGCTGATCCTGACCACTCAAGACGCTCTTCTGAGCTGCGCTCCTTATTCATCGCTACCTTTGGAGGCGATTATAGCTGTCAGCTGGCTTTTAAAAAGCTTTTGGCATCCCGATTCACCGCTGTTTAAATCAATTGAACAACAGGCGGCACTTATGTTGACAGAGGGGGATCACCGATTTGCAACCATCACCACGATGTTTGGCTCTGGACATAACCCACCCCCCTGTCAGGCATCAGAATCATCCGGTCAACCCACCCCTGCGACCAGTAACCAGGCTACAGACTTTTTCACCAGCATCTTTTACTCCGGCTCTGCCGATGGCAACGGAGGCTCTCAACAACACCAACACACGTTAGGTTTAAATTGTTTCGTCTATCCCTGCAATGGCGTTTGTCAATTCCGACCACCATCCGATAGCAGCGATTCAGTTGAAAGGCCGCTGAATTCTCCAAACAGTTCGATAGACAACGCAGTAACACCTCAACAAACATGTCCTCATCTGCCCCATGGACACTGCCTCAGTTGTATGCGCTATCTTGATCCTGCATGCGCCTCAGCCTCCCAGGCATACTCAACTTTGAAAACATTGGATGAGCTTTTTGAAATTCAATTGCCATTCGATTCTGGCCCACTATTTGATCGAGAGTTGAACGACTTTGGTAGCAACCCGGCCAATAACTTCAACTCTATTGACTTACTGAATGCAGGAGCAGCCTATAGATCGGATGCTATAGGAGCACCCAATGATGAAGAGCTGACGTTCAGGAATTTTTCTTTCAACGACTATGAATTTCCGGCCACTAATGGGTCACTTGATCTTCAGAGTTTTGCCGAAAATGCCAGATTTTCCTTGACACTTAACCAATCCCCTCTTCCGACGGGAATTTCAGAAACACAACAAACAACTTATGAATCATTCCAATTGAGTCAAAGCCAGGCTGATCGTCCCCCGACAACCGCAGCATCAGCCCTTTCAGATCGCATAATCGTCACCGGGCAAACTACCTGTAACTTAATAGTGATCGGGGAGGATGGCCAGCAACAACTTTGTGGAAAGAGCTACAAGCGTATTCAAAGTCTGTCGGAACACAAAAGCAGAGAACATAGCGGTGAAAAAACCTGTGATTCAACAGTGATCGGAGAGGATGGTGAGCAACGGCCATGCGGAAAAGTCTGCAAGAATGCTCGAGTCCTGTCATGTCACAAGAGCAGAATCCACCCCAGGCAACAAGTCTGTCACGTGAAGGTGGTCGGGAAGGATGGCCAGCCACAACCGTGCGGAAAGGTCTCAACGAGTGTTGTCGCCCTGTCATCTCACAAAAGCAAAGCTCACAGCATGCAAAAGACCTGTCATGTGACAGTAGTCGGGAATAATGGACAGCTTAAGCCATGCGCAAAGATTTTTAAGAGTGCTCAATCTCTGGCAAGTCATAAATGCCAATATCATTCTGGGCAAAAGACCTGTGATATGATAACAATCGGCGAGGATGGTCAATCGCATCCATGCGGGAAGATCTGTAAGAATGCTCAGTCACTATCGACTCATAAAAGCCAATATCATAGCGGGCAAAGAACCTGTCGCGTGACAATAGTCGGGGAGAATGGACAGCTTCAGCCATGCAAAAAGATTTTTAAGAGTGCTCTAAGTCTATCGACTCACAAAAGCCAATTTCATAACCGGCAATGGATCTGTGATGTGACAATAGTCGGGGAGAATGGCCAGCTGCAACCATGCGGGAAGGTCTACAGGAGACCTCAGTCTCTGTCGACTCACAGAAGAAAAGAGCATACAGGGCAACAAATCTGTGACTCAACCATAGACAGAGGGAACAGCCAGTCGCAACCGGGCGCCAGGGGCTGCAGTAATGCTGAAACCCAGTTGCAACATAAAAGAATAGATCGAAAACGCAAGCATACCGCCGAGGAGCAGGAAGATGACCTCAGCCCTTAAAAAGATTGAGTAAATAAGTAATGATCTGACCTCCGCTCTTTCGTTAGGTGATCTATTCTTCTTGCCAGTGAACTAGATTCCAGGGATAGAATTATTAAACATACTCTCTCTTTGGCACTGCTTTTGCCGCTTCTGTCGTTTTCTGTCGTCTGTCAGGCCAAAACCTGGACAGGACCTTTTACTATTGAGATTGAACAGAATTCGGGTTCTCAAAAACAGAGCTTTTTTATAAAGCGTAGCCGAGGTACACTGCCGCCCTCCTCAGACATTGCCGACACAAACGGTTATACAGGATCAGATTCGCCATCGGATAGAAAGCGACAAAGTCGTGTCTGTTCGTCTATCATTGAGTCGATTTCGCGGCAATGGCTTTACGTCTCGAACCTGCTGGTTGCTTACGAACTCATCCTGACCACTCAAGACGACTCCCATAGCTCCACCCCTTATTCTTGGCTACCTTTGGAAGCGGTTGTCACTGCCTGCTGGCTTTTAAAAAGCTTTTGGAATCATGATTCACAGTTATTTAAACCAATTAGACTACAGTCGACATCTATTTTGACACAGAGAGATCAACTGTTTGCGACCATCACTATGACACTTGGCTCCGGACATAATCCACCCCAAAATCAGCCAGCTGAATCATCAAGGCAGCGTACTCCACAGGCCACCAGCCAGCCTACAGGCTATTTTACTCATCTCCAGTATTCTGAATCTGCCGACGGTAACGAAGATCCACAACAACATTCACACACTCTAGGTTTAAATTGTTTCATCTATCCCTGTCGTGGCGCTTGTGAATTCCGACCATCATCCGATAGCAGTGATCCTGATGAATGGCCGTCGCATTCTATAGAAAACTTGCGAGCTCACATAAAAGCAACACCCGAACAAAACTCATGCCCCCATTTGGCTGACGGGCGCTGCTTTAGTTGCATAGGTCACTTTGATCTTTTGAGCGCTAAAGGTTCCCAACCAAACTCGGCTGTCGGAACATTGGACGATCTTTCTGACATTGAATTTCCGTTCGATTCCAGGCCTCTATTTGATCTGGAGGCGTATAACTTTGATAACGACCCGATCAATAGCTTCAGCTTTTCAGACTTAATGAATGCAGGAGTGGCCTTTACAAAGAATACTAACAGGCTACTCAATGATGAAGTGCTATCCCACAGAAGTTTGTCGTCCAACGCGCTTGAGTTTCCGGTCATTAATCGGTCACCCGATTCACACGGTCTTTCTCAAGAAGCAGGGGGCTCCCTGACATTCACCCAACTGCCTCCTCCAATGGGAAATTCAGAAACACAACCAAACACCACTGAATCGTCACAATTGAGTCAAAGCACAGCTCGTCATTCCCAAACAGGTGTTGCACAAGCTTTTTCAGATCACAAAAGCAGAGTCCACAGCGGGCAAAGAACCTGTAACGTGACTGTGACCGGAGAAGATGGCCAGCCAAGGCCATGCGGGAAGATCTGCAAGCATGCTCGAGCCCTGTCGGATCACAAAAGAAAAACACATGGCGAGCGACAAACCTGTGACGTGATCGTGTTAGGGGCGGATGGCAAGCATCGGCGATGCGATCGAGTCTGCAAAAATGCTCGAGCTCTTTGGAATCACAAAAGAAGAAGCCATAGCGAGCAAAAAATCTGTGACGTGATCCTGATCGATGCTGATGGCCAGCGACGGCCATGCGGTAAAATCTGCAAAAGTGTTCAAGCCCTGTCGGATCACAAAAGAAGAAAACATAGAAAGCAAAAAGCCTGTAACACAAGCCTGGTCCGCAAGGGTAACCTGCAGAGTTCCTGAGACAGACTCTGCAAGAACGCCAAATTTCTGGAGAAAATCAAAAGAGAGCATCTAAAACGCAAACATGTTGATGTCGATCGGGACGATGGCGGTCCTTAGTCTGACACCCGCCCTTTCATGAGATTTTAACCGGTGCAACCTTTGTTTTTTTTTGTAAAAAAACTTTGACAGGAAAGCGCACTTATTTTATTGATCTATCCTTCCTATCTGTAGTCAGAATGCAAGAATAGAATTATTAAACACTCACTCTTTGCGGCACCTTTGTTGCTTCTACTGTCGCTGTCTCTCGCCTGTCAGGCTAAACTGTGGACAGGATGCTTTGCTGTTGAACTTGAAAAGAATTCAGGTTCGGCAAAACAGGGCTTTTCCATAAAGCGTAACCGACTAACACTAGCGGGAAACCCGTCAGACACTGTCGACATAGACGGCTATACCGGAGCAGCTTCACCACCAGATGACAAACGACACAGGCATGGCGATTCGAGCATTATTGAATTAATTTCATGGCAATGGCTTTACGCTGCTGACCTGCTGGTTGCTTTCGAACTGATCTTGACCGTTCAGGACGCTCTTCTTAAGTCAGAGCCTTATTCATGGCCACCTTTAGAAACGACTATTGTTGTCGCTTGGCTTCTAAAAAGCACCCGGAACCCTGATTCACCAATGTTTAACCCGATTGAACAACATGAGTCGAGTCAGGATCAGCCCTTTGCAACCATCACTACGATGTTTGGCTCCGAACGTAACCCACCACAATACCAGCCATCAGAATCACCGGGGCAGCAGACCCCAAAAGCCATCACCCAACCTGCGAGCTATTTTACTGATCCACTGTCCTCTGACTCTGGCGACGGTAACGAAGACCCTCAACAACACTTACACACTTTTGGTGTAAATTGTCTCGTTTATCCCTGTAATGGCGTTTGTCAATTCCGCCCCTCTTCCGATAACAGCGGTCCCGCTGAATGGCCGCTGAATTCCGGAGAAAGTTCCACAGGTCACTCAAAAGCAATATCCAAACAGAGTTCATGCCCTCATTTCGCTAATAGATACTGTCTGACTTGCACCTGTTATTTTGTTCCTGTAAATGCTATAGATACCCAACAAAACTCGACTTTCGTAACATTAGACGATCTTTCTGACATTGAATGCCCATTCGATTCTGGTCGACAGTTTGACTTACAGGCCTATGACATTGATAGCAGCCCGACCCATAGCTTCAACTCTATAGACTTAATGAATGCAGGGCCAGACTCAACAACTAATGTGACCGGGCCACTCAATGATGATGTGCCAATACCCGGCTACTGGCCATCCAACGCTCATCATTCTGCGGTTGTTAGTGGATCTTATCTGCAGAGTCTTCCCGAAGAAGCCGGGTTTTCCTCTATGCTCCCGCACCTGCCACCTCCAGTGGAAACTTCAGAAACACAACAAACCAATGCTGAATCTTCCCCATTGAGTCAACGCCAACCTCATCTTACCTCGACAGACACTGAACAGGCCCCTTCAGATCCAGAAAGCAAAGGCCACACCGGACAAAAAGTCTGTGATGTGAACGTGGTCAAGGAGGATGGCCAGCAGAAACCATGCGCGAAGGTCTTCAAGAATGCCAAAACCTTGTCGAATCACAGAAAAAGAGTCCACTCAGGGAAAAAAACCTGCTCGGCAACAATGCTTGGTGCAAATAACCAGCGGCAGCCATGTGGGCTAGTCTGCAAGAACTATCAGTTCCTTTTAGAACACAAAAGAAGAGAGCACAGCGGGCAGCAAATCTGCTACGTAAAAATAGTCGGAGAAGATGGCCAGCCACAGCAATGCAGGAAGGTCTTCAAGAACCCTAATAGCCTGTCGACTCACAAAAGAAGCACCCACAGCGGGCAACGAACCTGTGAGGTAATAGTGACCGGGAAGGATGGCCAGCCAAGGCAATGCGGATTGGTTTGCAGGAGTGCTCATGCCCTGTCGGCTCACAAAAGCGGTTATCACAGCGGACAAAAAACCTGTGACCTGGACATGGTCGGGGAGGATGGCCAACAAAGACTGTGCGGAATGGTCTGCAAAAATGCGAGAACCCTGTACTATCACAAAGCAAAAGACCACAGCGGGCAACAAACCTGTAACCTAAGCTTGGTGGGAAAGGATGGTCAACGGCAGCCATGCGGCAAAATAAGCAGCAATCTCAGATCTCTAACGGTTCACAAAAGAAGATACCACAGAGGGCAACAAACCTGTGAAATAACCGTAGTTGGGGAGGATGGAGAGCAGCGACCATGCGGAATGGCCTTCGAAAGCAAAGGCGCCCTGTCGGATCACAAAAGAATACATCTAAAACACAAGCCTTTTGATCTGGATTAGTAATGGCTTCAATGCAGTCCTCTCAGTCAGGAGCAACACCCGGACAAGACTCATGCTCCCATTTTGCAAGAATGCTCGCGTCCTGACGGATCACAAAAGAAGTACCCACAGCGGACAACAAATCTGTGACTTAATCTTGTTGAGAGAGGACGGTCAACAGCAGCCATGCGGCAGAGTCTTCAACAATGCCAGAGCCCTGTTTGATCACAGAAGAAGACCCCACATCAGGAAAAAAATCTGTGACGTGCTCCTGGTCAGAGGGGATGAACAACCGAAGTCATTCGGGACTGTCTGTAAGAACTCCAGAGCCCTGTCGTATCACAAAAAAAATATCACTCCCAACAATAAATCCGTGACTTGACTGAAGTTGGGCAGGATGGGGGCAGAGTCCATGGGGGAAAGTCTGCAAGAGTGGTGTTTCCCGTTACAACCTTTGGTTTTTGACAGAGTTTTTCTGACGGAAAGATTTTGACAGATGAACACGTTTATTTTCTTGATCTATTCTTCCTTTCTGAAAAACCATGATGCAAGGATAGGATTATTAATCTCTCACTCCTTGCGGCAACGCTGTTGCTGCTATTGTCGTTGCCCGTCATCAGCCAGACTAGCCCGTGGTCAGGACCTCTCGTTGTCGAGTTTGTACAAGATTCAGGTTCTCCAAATGAGAGCTTTTCTATCGGACAGGTCTGGCATATATTACCAAATGAACCTTCAAATGTTGCCGTCAGAAACCACTATGCAGAACCAGATCTGCCACCCGAAATTAAACGATACAATAACTACAGTTACAGTCTGAAAACAACACTTATTGAGTCGGTTTTCTGGCAGTTGCTTTCTGCCAACGAGCTGCTGGCTGCCTACAAACTGATCCTGACTACTAAAAACACCCCCCTGAGCACCACACCTTATTCATGGATACCCGCAGAGGCGACTATAGCGGCGATCTGGATTATAAAAAACTATTGGCACCCCGATTCACCACTGCTTAACCCGATTGAACTACAGTCGACTTCTATGTTGACACAGTGGGAACAGCCGTTTTCAGCCATGATGACGTTTGGCTCCAGACATGACCTACAAAAATGCCAACCATTAGAATCATCGAGGCAGCATGCCCCGCAAGCCACTAGCCACCCTGCGGGCTATTCGACCACCCCACTGAATAACAAGTATGGCGGCAATAACGGAGGTCCTGACCAACAGCTGCATACTTTGGATTTTAATTGTTTCGTTTATCCCTGCCTCGGTGTTTGTCGATTGCGACTACCATCCGATAGCAGATGGCCCGCTGAATGGATGATGAATTCCAAAGAGAGTGCAGCAGGCCAAACAGGAGCAATACCAGGACAAAGCTCATGCCCTCATTTAGCTGATGGAAACTGTCTTGGTTGCATAGACTATTCATATTCTGAAGACGCTATACATCCCGAACAAAACTCGCTTTTCTACACGTCAAACTATCTCCCTGACATCCAACTCCCATTCGATTCTGCCCCACTATCAGAGCCACTGCTCCACGACATTAGTGGCAAGCCCGACAATAGCAGCAACTATACAAACGAAGTCGCCTTAATCGGGGTCACCTCAGAGTCAATGGTTGCTGGAGCAATCTGTGCAACCAAGACTCCCGCACCACTCCATGATGATATGGCAGGGAATTTGTCTTCCGGCGCTGACGGTTTTGCAATCATTAGCAGGTCACTCGACCCAAATAATCTTCTCGAAGGAGCCACTGCTTCGGTTACTAACTGGTTCACCCCGTCATTGGCTGAACATTGCCAATACAACCTGTTGAATTACAGAGGCAACATCCGCACCGGGCAGGAAATATGTGACTTGACAGTAATCGGTCAGGATAATATGCCACAGCCATGCGGAAAAGTTTTCACGAATGCTAAATATCTGTCATCTCATAAAAACAGAATCCACAGGGGGCAAAAAATCTGTTATCTGACCGTGGTCGGTAAGAATGGCAAGCAGCGAGCATGTGGGATGGTCTTTAGGAATATTAAAGCCCTGTCGTATCACAAAATAAGCCAACACACCGGAGAACAAACCTGTAGCATGACCGTGGTCAGGGAGGATGGTCAGAAACGACCATGCGGTAAGGTCTGCAGGTCTTATAAATCCCTGTTGGATCACGAAAGAAGAGGGCATAGTCGGCAACAAACCTGTAACACGACCGTAACCGGAGAGGATGGCCAGCCGCAGCCATGCGGAAAGGTTTGCAAGAGCGCTAAAGCTCTTTCCGATCATAAAAGAAGAAAACACACCGGGCAAAAAACTTGTGACTTCAGAGTGGTCAGGGAGGATGGCCAGCTGCAGTCATGCGGGAAGATCCTCAGCAATGCCAGGGCCCTGTCGGATCATAAAAGAAGAAATCACAGCGAGCAAAAAACCTGTGAAACAATAGTGATCGCAGAGGATGGTCAGCCCAGGCCGTGCGGGAAGGTCTGCAAGAGTGCCCTGACCCTGCTTGAACACATAAGAGGATGCCACGCCAAGAAAAAGACCTGTAACTTTATAGTGGTCGCCAAGGATGGCCAGCAACGGCCATGTGGAAAAGTCTACAAAAGTGTTCTTTCCCTGGCAATTCACAAATGTTCACATGGAAAACTCAAGTTTGATGGTCTGGAGGATAGCCCCAATCCTTGATCTGAAACACTCTTTAATGAGGTTTTGCCTCCTACAACCTTTGGCTTTTGACAGAGTTTTTTTAACAGAAGAACTTCAGCAGAAAAACACGCTTATTTTCTTGATCTATCCTTCGCTTTTTAAACCAGAAGGCAAGGATAGAATTATTAAACATACACTCTTCGCAGCACAGGTGTTGTTGCTTCTGTTGCGGTCTGTCTTCTGTCCGGCCGAACCGTCGACAGAACGTTTTTCTGTTAAGCTTGAACAGAATTCAGGCTCTCCAATACAGAGCTTTTCCAAGTGTGACTGTCATACATTGCCGGGCAGCCTGTCAGGCACGGACTGCAATACCATCTGTACAGGCTCCTTTTCGCTACCCGAGAATAAACGACAAATATTTCTCAGTTTCGAAATAAAATCGACCATTCCCGAGTCGATTTCGTGGCAATGGCTTTATGCCACCCAGCTGCTGGTTGCCTGTGAACTGATCCTGACTGCCAGAGACACCCTAATGATCTCCAAACCATATTTATGCCTGCCTGTAAAATTGGTTGTCGCTATCGGTTGGCTTTTGAAAAGTGACTGGAATCCCGATTCACCATTGTTTAGTCCTATTGTACGACATTGTTCATTTATTCTGACATGGGAGGATCGTCTGTTTGCGGTCATCACTTCAGCACTTGACTCTGGAAAGAACTCAGCACAATACCAGTCATCAGAATCATCCGGCCAAAACACCAGGGAAAAACTCACCTTCACTAAAGGCTATTTCAGCAACCTCCTGTATCCTGACTCTGACAATGGTGACGAGGGCCCTGAACAACACCAACACACGCTGAATTTAAATTGCTACGTCTATCCCTGTAATAACGTTTGCATATTCCGACCATCATTCGATAGTTGCGAGTTATCTGAACAGCCACTGGATTACAGAGGAAGCTCACCTCATCTGGCTAATGGACACTGCCTGGATTACATAGATCTTTGTCATCCGGAGACTGCTGAAGACTCCCGGGAAGACCCGCTTCCTGAAATACTGAATGATTTTTCTGATATACAACCCCTATTCAATTCACACCCAGTATTTGCTGGCAACTCTGTAGACGGGATCGCATTAAATGGAATCGCTTCTACAACAAATGCTGCCGAACCATTTAATGATGAATTGCCAATGCCCGGGAATTGGCCTTACACCGCTGACCATTTAATGGACATTAATGGCTCAAGCGATCTATATGATCTTCTCAGAGAGTCCGTTTTTTCCTCAACGCCTGATTATTCAGAAATACCTGGATCAACTACTGAATCATCCCAACCGGATGATGACCAACCTCATCTTTCCCCGGTAGGCGCAATAAATGCCAAAAACGACAGAAGACAACCAACCTGTGACGTAACAACAGTGGGAAAAGATGGCCAGTTGCGGCCATGTGGGGCCATCTTCAAGAATGCTCAATCTCTATCGGCTCACAGATACAGTTACCATACCGGGCAAAAAACCTGCACCAAGATTCTGATCGGAAAAGATGGCCAGTCACGGCCATGTGGGCTCGTCCTCAAGAATGCTCAATCTCTGTCGGCTCACAAAAGCAGTTACCATAGCGGGCAAAAAACCTGCAACGAGATTCTGGTCGCGGAGGATGGCCAGTCGCGCCGATGTGGGGCCGTCTGCAAGAATGCTCAAACCCTGTCGAGACACAAACAAAGAGACCACACCGGACAACAAAGCTGTGACATAAGCGTGTTTGGGAAGGATGGCCAGCTGCGACTCTGCGGGAAGGTCTGCAATAATGTCATTGCCCTGAGGGATCACAAAAGAAGAGCCCACGCCAAAGAATATGCCTGTCGGGCAACAGTGGTTGTGAAGAGTGGCCAGTCGCAGCCATGTGCAAGAGTTTGCAAGAGTCTTCAAGCCATGTCGGCTCACAAAACAAAATACCACAGCGGGCAACAAACCTGTGACGTGACCATGGTTGGGGAGGATGGCCAGCAGCAACCATGCGGAAAAGTCTTCAGTAATACCAGAACCCTTATGAGTCACAATCGAAGAGATCACTGTGAACAACAAATCTGTAACCTGACCGTGGTCGGAAAAAATGGCCTGCAGCAGCCATGCGGGAAGGCCTGTAGGAATGCCAAGGCTATGTCATCTCACAAAAGCAAATACCATACCGGGCGAAAAACCTGTGAAGTGACCGTAGTCGGGGAGGATGGTCAGCCGCAGCCATGCGGGAAGATCTGCAACACTGCTCAAGCCCTGAACAATCACAAAAGGGTACATCGAAAGCACAAGCCTGTTGATGTTGACCAGGAGGCTGACAGAGGACAGCGCCCGTAGAGAGGATGCTCAAGTCCGACAGGCTCCTGGCAAATAGCTTCATAGACTTCGGCTTCAGTCCATAATCTGACACCCGCACCTTCTCATAAGGTGATCTATCCTTCATCTCTGTAAACCAGAATGCAAGGATAGGATTATTAAACACTCACTCTTAGCGGCACCACTAATACTGCTATTGTCTTTGTCAGTCGCCTTTAAGGCCGAACCATTGACACGACGTTTTATTGTCGAGCTCGAGCAGGATGCTGATTCTCCAAAACAGAACTTTTCTATAAAATGTGACCGTCCTACATTACCGGACAAAGCTTCAGGCACTGCCGACAACAACGGCTGCACAGGTTCCGATTTACCGCCTGATGGCAAACGACACAGACCTTACGTTTACGGGATAAAAACGCCCCTTGTTACATCGATTTTATTGCCTATGCTTTACGCCACTCACCTTCTGGTTGCTTACGAACTGATCCTGACTACCAAAGATGCCCCTCCGGACTCACTCCCCTATTCATGGTTGCCTTTAGACCTGGTTGTCGTTATCAGTTGGCTTTCAGAAAGTTATTGCAGTCCCGATTCACTGCTGTTTAAAGCCATTGAACGACGGGTGGCCTCCATGTCAACAACGGGGGACCACCCGTTTGCAATCATCACTGCGATGTTTGGCTCCAGACGTGCGTCACCACACCATCAGCCATCAGAATCCTCCGCCCAGCAAGTCCCACATGACACTGCGCAACTTACAGGCTCTTTAATCGGCTCTTTGAATTCTGGCTCCGGAGGCGGTGACCGGGACCCTCAACAAAACGTGCACACTCTGGGCTTGAATTGCTACATTTATCCCTGTCATGGCATTTGTCAATTCCGACTCTCATCCGATGTCAGAGAGCCCGCTAAATGTTTGCCGAACTTCGAAGAAAGTTCGACAAGCCTCACAGCAATATCAGGACAAAGCCCATGCTCTCATTTGGCTGATGGCCACTGCCTTGGTTGCAGAGTTCATTTTGACCCGACAAACCCTTCCAGCTCCCAGCAACTCTCGCCGTCAGGAAAATTGAACAATCTCGCTGCCATTCAACTCCAATCTACTTCTGGCCAATTACTTCAGGCTCATGACATTAATGAAACACCTGCAAATATCTGCAACTACAGAGAGTCAACAGTTGCAGGGACCGCCTGCACCAATGACCCTAAAGGGCCAGTCAATGATGATGTGTCAAAGCCAGTGAATGAAATTAAACATTTCCAACGAGCCCTTTCGGGTCACAAACGCAAACACCGCACCAGGCAACGAACCTGTGACGTGACCGTGGTTGGTAGAGATGGGCAGCAAAAGCCATGCGGAAAGGTCTGCAAAAGGGCTCAGGATCTGCCTGAACACAAATGCAAATATCACGACGGACCAAAAACCTGCAACGTGACCGTAGTTTGGCAAAATGGCCAGCCGCAGTCGTGCGGGAGGACCTGCAAGAATAGCAGCGCCCTGTCAACTCATAAAAGCACATTCCACAGCGGGCAACGAACCTGTGGCGTGCCCGAAGTCAGAGAGGACGGCCAGCTGCAGCCATGCGGGAAAGTCTTCAAGAATGCTCAATCTATGTATTCTCACAAAAAAAGCCATCACAGCGAGCCAAAGACTTGTGTCTTCTCCATGGTCAGGGGAGATGGTCAGCAACGGCCATGCGGGAAAGTCTTTAGGAGTGCTCAGTCTCTGGCAACCCATAAAAGCAGAGTCCACAGAGGGGAACAAACCTGCGAGGTGACGGTGGTCACAGAGGATGGTCGGCTACAGCCATGCGGAAAGATCTGTAAAAACCATCTATGTCTGTCATCTCACAAAGACAGAGTCCACGGTGTTATTCGAACCTGTGATGCGACGGTGATCGGTGAGGACGGTCAACAGCGACCATGCGGAACGGTCTGTAAGAATCCCAAAGTCTTGTCACATCACAAAAGAAACTTCCACTCCGGACAGCAAGTCTGTGACGTGATCGTGGTCGGGGAGGATGGTCAACATCAGCCATGCGGAAGAGTCTGCAAGAGTGCTCCCGCCCTATCAATTCACACAAGAAGAAACCACGGCGAGATAAAATTCTGTGATGCGATCGTGGTCGGGCAAAATGGTCAACAGCGGCCGTGCTGGACGATCTGCAAGAGTGCCCTCGCCCTTTCGGATCACAAAAGGATACATCAAAAACGCAAGCCTGTTGATGTCAAACAGAATGACAAGTTCAGTCCCTGATCTGACACTCGCATTTTCAAGAGTTGATCTATTCTTCCTCTCTGTAAAAGACAATGCAAGGATAGAATGGTTAAGCATATATTCTTTTCAGCAGTGTTGTTGCTGATACTTTCGTTATCTGTCACCTGTCAGGAAGAGCCGTTGACACGACGTTTTTTTGTCGAGCCTGGACAGGATTCAGGCTCTCTAAAAAAGAACTTTTCTATAAAACCTGTCATACCTGCATTGCCGGACAACCCATCAGACATTGCCGACAACGACGGCTGTGCGAGGTCCGGCTCATCGCTTGATAACAAACGTCATAAACAAAACAGTTACGAAACAAAAACGCCCCTTGTTGAGTCGATTTCGTGGCAGTTGCTTCGCGCCACTCACCTGCTGTTTGCTTATGAACTAACCCTGACCACCAGAGATGTTACACTTTACTCTACTCCTTATTCATGGCTACCTGTAGAAGTGGCTATCATTGCCGAGTGGCTTTTGAAAAGCTATTGGAACCCCGGTTTTCCGCTGTTTAGCCCAGTTGAACAAAAAGCAGCATCTGTGGGAGCACACCCGTTTGCTACCATCACTGTGATGTTTGGCTCTGATCATAACCAGCAACAATATCAGTCATCAAAGTCATCCGGGCAGCAAGCCCCAAAGCCTCTCCCTCACCCTAAAGCCTCTTTCATCAGTCAACTGAATAATGACTATGGCGGCAACAGAGGCCCTCAACAACATTCACATACCTTGGAATTAAATTGTTACGTCTCTCCCTGTCATGGCGTTTGTCAATTGCAACCATCATCAGATAGCAGAGAACCCGCTGAATGGTCGCCGAATTCCGTAGCAAGCTCATGTCCCCACTTAGTTATTGGACACTGCTTAAATTGTGTAAGTCATTTTGATTTTTTATACACGGCAGATTCACAAGAAAAATTGTTCCTTGGAGCTTCGAATGATCTTTCTGATGTTCAACTTCCTTTTGATTCTGACCGACTATTTGATGACAACTTTATTGACGGGGTCGCCTTAGACGGGGTCGCCTTAGACGGGGTCGCCCTGGACGGGGTCGCCGATACGACCGGCGCTGCGGGTTCACTCAATGATGATGCACCAGTACTCGCGAGTTTTCCTACTACCACCCATGGTTTTGCGGCCATTAAAAAAGCATCCGATCTACAGCCTCCTATTCAAGAAGACGGTTTTTTTATTACGCTTAAACATTCAGAAACGCAACCAAGATCATCCCAATTGGATCAGAATCTGCCTCGTCTTTCCCGGACGGGGTCAAATCAAGCCACAGCCCACAGCGGACAGAAAGCCTGCAACGCAACAGTCATTGGAAAGGATGGCCAACTCTGGCCATGCGGGAAGGTCTGCAAGAATGCTCAGGCCTTGTCGCTTCACAGAAGAATGCACCACAGCGGGCAAGAAACCTGTAATGCAACAGTGGCCGGAAAGGATAGTCAGCAGCGGCCGTGCGGTAAGATCTGCAAAAATCTTTCATCCCTGTACAATCACAAAAGCAATGCCCACAGCGGACAAAAAACCTGTGCTGCAACAGTGGTTGGTGAGGATGGCCTGCTGCAGCCATGTGGAACAGTATGCAAGAGTACCAAAAGCTTCTCGGATCACAAAAGAAACTTCCACAGTGGTCGAAAAACCTGTGACTTGAAAATAGTCGGGGAAGATGGTCAACCGCGACCATGCGGGACGATCTGCAAAAATTTTTTAACCCTTTCTAATCACAGAAGAGACGTGCACAGCGGACAACAAACCTGTGATGGAATACTGGTCGGGGAGGATGGTCAGCCGCAGCCATGCGGGTTGGTCTGCAAGAATACTCAGATCCTGTCCTATCACAAAAGTTTAATCCACACTGGGCAACAAATCTGTGACGTGACCATAGTCGGGGAAGATGGCCAACAGCAGCCATGCGGGAAGGCCTGTAAGAATGCTCATGCCCTGTCATCTCACAAAAGCAAATACCACACCAGGCCAAAAGCCTTGGGTGAGATAGTGGTCCGGAATAATGACCGGCAGCGGCCACGCGGGAGGGTCCGCCGCCCTGCTGAAACCCTGTCGGACCACAAAAGAAAACATCGAAAACGCAAGCCTGTTGATGCGAACCAGGACGATGACTAAATCAGAATGCAAGATAGAATGATTAAGCACCCATGCTTTATGGCGTCACTTTTGCTGCTGTCGTTACCTGTCGCCTCTGATTGATTCGATGTCGTGGCAATGGTTTTACACCACATACCCGTTGATCGCTTACGAACTGATCCTGACCACTAAAGACACAACAAACACGCTTATGTTCTTGATCTATCCTTCCTCTCTGTATTCAGGAATCCAAGGACAGAATTATTAAAGGCTCACTCTTTGCGGCACCGCTGTTGCTGCTAATTTCGATGTCTTTCGCCTGTCAGGACAAACACTGGACAGGACGCTTTACTGTCGAACCTGAACAAAATTCAGGTTTTCCAAACCAGGGCTTTTCTATGAAGCATAACCTGAACACATTGTCGGGCAAGCCGTATGTCACTACCGACATAAACGACTATTCAGGATCGGATTCACCGCTCTATAGTTCACGACATATATCGTTTATTTATAAATTTAACAGAAGCATCATTGAGTCAATTTCCTGGCATTTGCTTTGCGCTACTCAGCTGCTGGTTGCTAACGAAGTGACCCTGATTGCCAGAGACGACCCACTAAGCTTAGCCCTTTATTCAAAGTTACCTGCCGAAATAATTGTCACAGTCGGCTGGCTTTTAAATAGCTATTGGAGGGCTGATTCACCGCTCTTTAACCGAATACAACAACCTGATCTGATCGCACAACAGGCGAGTCAGAACCACCTGCCTGCGATTACTGTTATGATGTTAAACTCCGGATATAAACCATCAAACTACCAGCCATCACAATCTTCCAGCCAGCGGCCCCCTCAAGCCACCAGCCAATCAGTAAGCTATTTCTCTCATACCTTACATTCTAACTCAGGCAAAGGTAACGGAGACCCTCAACAACACCGTCATACGCTGAGTTTAAATTGTTTCGTCGATCCTTGTCATGGCGTTTGTCAATTCCGATCACTATCCGATAACAGAGGGTCTGATGAAAGTTTGCAGAATTCCCTGGAGACAGGTCAGGCAGAAGCATCTACCAGACAGAGCTCATGCCCTGATGTACCCCATGAATCCTACTTAGGCTGTATCGGCTATCTTGATCCTGTAAACGACAAAGATTCCCGAAAAAACTCACCTGTAGAAACATCCTGTGATCTTTTTGACATTGAACATCCATACGACTCTGGAAATATGTTTGATATAAAGGCCTATGACATTGATAACGACCCAGCCAACTTCAACTTTATAGACCCAATGAGTGCCGAGGCTGGCTTTAAAGATGACACAGGCGGAACACTCAATGATGACGCATCAATGCTCAGGAATGATTACGCTCCCCGGGAATTAACTTCGACTTGTCAGTCAGCCCTGTTGGATCACAGAAGAAAATACCGAAGGCAAAAAGTCTGTGACATGGCCATAGTCGGAAATGATGGCCAAACCCTGTCGGATCAGAAAATAAAAAAAGACTACTCCAGACAAAAAATCTGTGGCTATACCGTGATCAGGGAGGATGGCCTGGAAGGGCCATGCGAAAAGATCTGCAATAATAGTAAAGCCCTGAGGAAGCACAAAAGAAAGCATCGTAAACGCAAGCTTGATGATCTAAGACAAGTCGATAGCTTCAGTCTTTGATCTGACACCCAAAACTCATAAGGGAAGCACAGATACATACTTATTTCTTGATCTATCCTTCCTCTCTGTAAACCAGAATGCAAGGATAGAATTATTCAACACTTACTCTTTACTGCACTGCTTTTGCTACCGTTGTCTTTGGTCTGTCAGGCCGAGCCATGGACAGTGCGTTTTACTGTCAAATTTGAGCAGAGCAAAGGCTCTCAAAAGCAAAACTTTTTTATAGAGAGTGATCGCCGTACTTTGTCGGGCATCCCGTCAGGCAGCACCGAAATAAACGTCCATGAAGGATCATATTTTTCGCCTGATTATAAACGACATAAACACATCGATTACGAAGTAAAAGCCACTATCATTGAATCGATTTCATGGCAATGGCTCTACGCTTCTAGTCTGCTGATTGCTTATAAACTGATCCTGACTATCAAAGACATGCCCTTAAATTCCAATCCTTATTCATGGTTACCTGTAGAAGTGATTGTCGGCTGGCTGTTAAAAAGCTACTGGAAACCCGATTTACTGCTGTTTAACCCGATTGACCAACAAGCAGCATCTATATTGAGACACGGGGGTCAGCCATTTGCGCCCATCACTACAATGTTTGGCTCCGGACATAAATCGTCACAACACCCGTCATCAGAATCATCCGTCCAACAAGCCCCACAAGCCAATAACATACCTACAGGCTATTCAACTCATCTTCTGTATTCTGACTCTGGCGACGGTAATGATGGCCCTGAACAAAACTCACACACTTTAGGTTTAAATTGTTTCGTCCATCCCTGTCATGGCGTTTGTCAATTCCAACCAGCATCCGATAACAGCTGGCCCGTTGAATGGATGCTGAATTCCGAAGAAAATTCGACAAACTACACAGAAGCAGCACCCGGACAAAGCTCACACCCTCATTTACTGGAAGGACACTGCTTAAATTGCATAAGTCAAAGCCAAACCTTTCAGTCTCAGGCTCATCAGCCTGATGATGAGCCAATGTCCCAGGTGGCACCAGCCACTACCGATGATGTGATTATAATCACCGGGTTACTCAATCTACGTAAAAGTAGTTCTCTCGAAGAAACCTCAACTTCCTCTGCACTCACTCATTTGCCCTCTCCATTGGAGACATCAGAAACACAACAAACAACAGAATCATCTCAATTGAGTCAGAGCCCACCTCGCTTTTCCAAGACAGGCACAGCACAGAGCACAGACCACACTCGGCAACGAAGCTGTGACGTGACCATAGACGAGAAGAATGGCCAACAGCAACCCAGCGGGATAATCTTCAAGGGCACTCAAGCCTTGTCAGCTCACAAAAGGTTTAGCCATACAGGACAACATACCTGTGACTTAACTGTGGTCGGGGAGAATAACCAGCAGCGACCATGCGGGATTGTCTGCAAAAATGCTCAAGCCCTCACCGATCACAAAAGAAGATACCACACCGGGCAACAAACCTGTGGCGTAACCGTAGTCGGGCAGGATGGCCAGAAGCGCCCTTGTGGGGCAGTCTGTAAGAATGCTAAAGCCCTGTCGTCTCACAAAAGCGGCATCCACAGGGTGCAACAAATCTGTCGCACAACAGTGATCAGGAATGGCCAGCCGGAGCCATGCGGGGAGCTCTGCAGGACAGCTAAAGCTCTGGCAGGACACAAGCGCAGATACCACAGCGGGAAAAAAACCTGTGACTTTATAGTGTTAGGGGAGGATGGTCAGCAGCGGCCATGCAAAAAGGTTTACAAAAATGCTCAAACTCTGTTGTATCACAAAGGAAAAGAACACGGCAGGAAAAAAACCTGCGATATGATGGTGTTCACAGAGGATGGTCAGCAGCTGCCATGCAGAAAAGCCTTTGGCAATGCTAAAACGCTGTCGTATCACAAAAGAAAAGAACATACAGGACCACAAACCTGTGACGTGACTGTGGTTGGGGAAGCTGGCCAGCAACTGCCGTGCGGGAAGACCTGCAACAATTTTCAAGCCCTCTTGAATCACAAGAAAGCATGCCACACAGAAAAACTTATCTGTAACTTAACTGTGGCCGGGGAGAATGAGCAGCCGCAGCCATGCGGGAAGGTCTGCAAAAATGCTCAGGCCTTGGTGGATCACAAAAGAAGACACCACACCGGGCGGCAAACCTGTAACGAAACCGTCGTCGGTAAGAATCGCCAGCTACGGCCTTGCGGGCGAGTCTGCAAGAACGCCAGAACCCTGTCAGCTCACAAAACCAGGCTTCACAGACAGCAACGGACCTGTCACTTGACAGTGATTGGGGAGGATGGCAAGCAGCGACCATGCGGAAAGGTTTTCAAGGATGCTCAAGCGCTGTCGGATCACAAAAGAATGCATCGAAAACGCAAACCTGCTGACGGGAACCTGGACAATGAACTCAGTCATCAAGAAGGTAAAGTGAGTAAGTAACCATCTGACTCCAATCTTTTCGTGAAGTTTTGCCCTGTAAAGCCTTTAGTTTCTGACAGAAGTTTTTGAATAGAAAAACACGCGAATTGTCTTGATCTATCCTTCCTCTCTGTAAACCAGAACTCAAGGATAGAATTATTAAACACTTACTCATTACTTCGCTGCTTTTTCTGCCACTTACGTTTTCTGTCGTCTGTCAGGCAGAACCGTGGACAAGATGTTTTACTGTCGATCTTGAACAGAGTACAGGATCTCAAAAGCAAAACTTTTTTATACATCCTGAACCCAATATATCGTCGGGCACCCCGTCAGAAATCACCAAAACAAATGTCTATACAAGATCAGACTCACCGCCTGACGATAAACAACATAACGCCTGCAATTACGGGGTAAAAACAACCATTATTGAACCGATTTCATGGCAATGGTTCAACGCCGCGAATCTGGTAATTGCTTACGAACTGATCCTGACCATCAAAGACACGCCCTTAAATTCCAATCCTTACTCGTGGCTACCCGCAGAAGTGATTGTCGGCTGGCTTTTAAAAAGCTCTTGGAAACCTGATTTACAGCTGTATAACCCGATTGAACAGCAGGCGACATCCATGTTGAAACAGAGGAATCAACCATTTGCGACCATCACTACAATGTATGGCTCCGCACATAACCCTCCACAATACCCGTCATCAGAAGCAACTGGCCAGCAAGCCCCACAAGCTACTAACAACCCTACAGGCTATTTCACTCATCGTCTGTATTCTGACTCAGGCAACGGTAATGAAGATCCTGAACAAAACTCACACACTTTAGGTTTAAATTGTTTCATTCATCCCTGCCATGGCGTTTGTCGATTCCGACCAGCGTTCCATAGCAGTGAGCCCGCTGAATGCCCCCTGAATTCCGAAAAAAAATCGACAGACCACATAGAAGCAGCACCCGGACAAAGCTCACGCCCTCATTTTTCAAACAGTCACTGCTTGAGTTGCAAAAGTGATTTTGATTCTTTAAAGGCTACAGATTCGAGACAAATCCCGCCTGTCGATACATTGAATGATCTCTCTCCTAGTCAGTACCAACAGGCTTCCTGCCAACCCTTTCAGCCTGATGAAGCGGGAATGCCTGAGAATTTACCTGCCACCTCTGCTGACATGATTATAATCGACGGGTTACTCAATCTACGTAAGCAGCCTCCTCTCGAAGATGCCAGAAACTCACTGACCATCAACAATTCTTCCACTCCAATAGGGACTTCAGAAATACAACAAACAACAGGATCATCCCAACCGGGTCAGAACCTGCCTCTCTCCCGCACAGCCACGAAGCAGACCTCAGACCGCAGCGGGCAACAAACGTGTGGCTTAACCACCATTGGGCAGGATGGCCAACCGCAGCTTTGTGGTTCAGTCTGCAAGAATGCCAGAGCCCTGTCGTCTCACAAAAGTGGCATCCACAGGGTGCAACAAACCTGTCACTTAACAGTGCTCGGGGAGGATGGTCAGCAGCGATCATGCGGGAAGATCTGCACAAACGCCCAAGCCCTGTCAGCTCACAAAAGAAAAAGCCACACCGGAGAACAATTCTGTGACGTAACCATGGTCGGGCAGGATGGCCAGCTGCAGCCTTGCGGAGAAGTTTGCGAGAATGCTCAAGCCCTGTCATCTCACAAAAGCAACATCCACTGCGGACAAAAAACCTGTGACGTCATCGTGGACGGGCAGGATGGCCAGCCGCAACCTTGCGGAAAAGTTTGCAAGCATGCTAAAAACCTGTCGGATCACAAAAGGAAAGACCACAGCGGGCAACAAACCTGTGACGTTACCCTGGTCGGGCCGGATGGCCAACTGCGACCGTGCGGGGTAGTTTGCAAGAATGCTAAAAACCTGTCGTGTCACAAAAGTGGCATCCACAGGGTGCAACAAACCTGTCACTTCACAGAAGTCGGGGAGGATGGTCAGCAGCAGCCATGCGGGAAGGTCTGCAGAAATGCTCGAGCCCTGATGTATCACAAAAGAAAAGAACACACGGGGCAACATGCCTGTCACTTGACCGTGGTCGGGAAGGATGGCCAACAGCGACCATGCGGAAAGCTCTGTAAGACTGCTAAAGCGCTGTCGGATCACAAAAGAATACATCGAAAACGCAGACCTGCTAACAGGGACCCGGACAACGACCTCAGCAAGGCGGCAAAGTGAGTAAGTAACCGTCTGACTGCAACCCTTTCGTGAGGCTTGCCCTGTACAGCTATAGCCTCCTGGTTTCTGGCAGAAGTTTTTTAATAGAAAAACACGCTGATTTTCTTGATCTATCCTTCCTCTCTGTAAACCAGAACGCAAGGATAGAATTATTCAACACTCACTCTTTTCTGCACTGCTTTGCCTGCTAGTGCCATTGTCTGTCCTCTGTCAGGCAGAACCCTCGACAGGGCATCTAAAAATCGACCATGAGCAGGGTGCAGGATCTCAACAGAAAAACTTTTTCATGAAAAGTGGCCGCCGTAGGTTTTCGGAAAACCCGTCAGACATTAGCGAAACAAAGGCCTACTCAGGATCAGATTTTCCACCTGATGATAATCGACATAATCCCTGCGTTTACGGGGTAACAATCACTACCATTGAGTCGTTTTCATGGCAATGGCTCTATGCCACGAATCTGGCGCTTGCTTACGAACTGATCCCTACCATCAAAGACAAGCCCTTAAGTTACAATCCTTATTTATGGTTACCTTTAAAAGTGATTGTTGGCTGGCTTCTAGGAAGCTATTGGACCCCTGATTCACCATTGTTTAAACTGATTGAACTACAGTCGGCATCTATGCTGAGGCAGGGGGATAAGCCGTTTGTGACCATCACTACAATGTTTGGCTCCGGACATAACCCTCCACAATACCCGTCATCAGAACCATCCGGCCAACAAGCCCCAAAAGCCACGACCCATCCTTCAGGCTATTCCACCCATCCAGTGTACTCTGATTCTGGCAATGGTAACGAAGACCCTGAACAAGATTCACACACTTTAGGTTTAAATTGTTTCGTTCATCCCTGTCGTGGCTTTTGTCGATTGCGAACATCAACCGATAGCACAGAACCTAATGAATGGCCGCTGAATTCCAGAGAAAATTCGACAGCCCCCACAAAAACAGCACCCGGGCAAAGCTCACACCCTCATTTGACGGATGGACACTGCTTGAGCTGCGTAAGTGGTTTTGCTTCATGGCAACCCTTTCAGCCTGAGACTCATCAACCTGATGACGCAGGAATGCCCGGAAATCTGTCTGCCACTGCTGATGACTTGATCATAATCAACGGGTTACTCAATCTACGCAGGCACCGCCCCCCCGGAGAAACCATCACTTCTTTTACGATTAAGCATTTGCCCTCTCCAATGGCGACTTCGGAAACACAACAAACAAGAGGATCATCCCAACTGAGCCGAACTCGCCTTTCCCAAACAGGCACAAAACAAGCCAGAGATCACAGCAAGCAACGAACCTGTGACGTGACCATAGTCGGGGAGAATGGCCAACAGCGTCCGTGCGGGAAGGCTAGCATGAATGCTCATTCCCTGTCGTCTCACAAAAGCAGATACCACAGCGGGCAAAAAGCCTGTGACATGATGGTGATCGGGGAGGACGATCAGGATCGACCATGCGGGAAGATCTGTATGAACACTCAAGCCCTGATAGCACACAAAAGAAAAAGCCACAACGTACTAAGAACCTGTAACAAAATCGTCTTCGGGCAGGATGGCCAACAACGGCCATGCGGGACAATCTGTAACGAAGCTCAAGCCCTGGCGGATCACAAAAAAAGATACCACAGCAGACGACAAACCTGTGACTTAAACGTCGTCGGGCAGGATGGCCAGCTGAAGCCCTGCGGAGTAATCTGCAAGAATGCTGCAACCCTGTCGGCTCACAAAAGCACTATGCATATGGGGCAACGAGCCTGTCAACTCACAGTGGTCGGAGAGGATGGTCAGCAGCGACCATGCGGGAAAGTCTGTAAAAATGCTCGAGCTCTGAAGTATCACAGAAGAAAAGAACACACAGGGCAACAAACCTGTAGCATGACCGTGGTCGCAGAAAGTGGCCAGCAACAGCCATGCGGGAAGATCTGCAAGAGCGTTCAAGCTCTCTCAACTCACAAAAGAATAGCCCACACTGGACAACAAACCTGTGACCTGACCGTGGTCGGGAATAATGGCCAGCAGTGGCGATGCGGTACGGTTCTCAACAATGCTCAAGCACTCTGCGATCACAAACGAAGACACCACAGCGGGCAAAAAATCTGTGAAGTAACCTTGGTCGGGCAGGATGGCCAGCTTCGACCTTGCGGATCAGTCTGCAAGAATGCCAGAGCCCTGTCGTCTCACAAAAGCAGTATGCACAGGACACAAAAGACCTGTCACTTAACAGTGATCGAGGATGGACAGCCGCAGCTATGCGGGAAGCTCTTCAAGACTGCCAGAGCTCTTTCAGAACACAGAAGAAGATATCACGGCAGGCAACAAACCTGCGACAAAACCGTGGTCGGCGAGCATGGTCAGCAGCGGCCATGCGAAAAGCTCTCTAAGAATGCTGAAGCTCTGGCGAAACACAAAAGAAGAAACCACACAGGGCAACAAACCTGCGACAAAACCGTGGTCGGCGAGCATGGTCAGCAGCAGCCATGCGGAAAGCTCTTTAAGAATTCTAAAGCTCTGGCGAATCACAAAAGAATACATCGAAAACGCAAACCTGCTGATGAGGATCTGCACGATGACCCCAGTCTCCAAGAAGGTAAAGTGAGTAAGTAACCATCTGACCCCAACCCTTTCATGAAGATTTGTCCAGTTCAGCCTCTAGTTTCTGACAGAAGGTTTTTGATAGAAAAACACGCTAGTTGTCTTGATCTATCCTTCCTCTCTGTAAACCAGAATGCAAGGATAGAATTATTAGACACTTACTCTTTACTGTACTGCTGTTTCTGCTGCTGCCATTGTCTGTGCCATCTCAGGCCGAACCTTGGACAGGTCGTTTTACTGTGGACCTTGAGCAGAGTACAGGGTTTAAAAAGCAAAACTTCTTTATAAAGAATGACCGTCGTACATTTTCGGGCAACCCGTCAGAAATTATCGAAAAAAACGGCTATGCAGGACAAGACTTTCTGCATAATCATAAACCCTGCAATTATGGGGTAAAAACACCCCTCATTGAGTCGATTTCATGGCAAAGACTCTACGCCACGAATCTGTTGATTGCTTATGAACTGATCCTGACCATCAAAGACACGCCCTTAAATTCCAATGATTATTCATGGTTACCTTTAGAAGTGATTGTCAGCTGGGTTTTAATAAACTACTGGAGCCCCGATTCACCCGTGTTTAAACCGATTGAACTACAATCGGCATCTCTTTTGACACAGGAGGATCAGCCATTTGCGATCATCACCACAATGTTCGGCTTCGGACATAACTCACCACAATACCCATCACCAGAATCAACAGGCCAACAAGCCCCACAAGCCACTAACAACCCCACAGGCTATTTCACTCATCTTCTGTGTTCTGACTCTGGCAATGGTAACGAAGACCCCAAACAAGACTCACACACTTTAGGTTTAAACTGTTTCGTCAACTCTTGTCACGGCGTTTGTCAATTACGACCAGCATCGGATAGCAGCGGGCCCTCTGAATCGACGCTGAATTCTGAAAAAAATTCGACAGACAACACAGAAGCATCAGCCGGTTGCATCAGTGATTTTGATTCTGTAACCGCTAGAGATTCTCAGCCCCGAACTCATCAGCCAGGCGATATGCAATTGCCCGGGAATGTGTCTGCCACCTCTGATGATTTGATTATAATCAGCGGGCTACTCAATCTGGGTAAGAGTCAAAGCCCACCTCATCTTTTCCGGACAGACAAAGTACAAAGCAAAAACAGCAGTGGGCAACGAATCTGTGACGTAACTGTCGTCGGCCAGGATGGTCAGCCTCAGCCCTGCGGGACAGTTTGCAAGAGTGCTAAAACCCTTTCGTCTCACAAAAGTGGCCTCCACAGAGGGCAACAAACCTGTCATTTAAAAGTGGTCGCGGAGGATGGTCAGCATCGGCCATGTTGGACGGTCTGGAAAAATGCTCGAGCCTTAGATTATCACAAGAGAAAAGAACACACAGGACAACAAACCTGCGACGTATCAGTGATCCGGCAGGATGGTCAGCAGAGGCCATGCGGGACGGTCTGCAACAATGCCCAAGCCCTGAACGATCACAAAAGAAGGCACCACAGCAGGCAACAAACCTGTGACGTAGCTGTCTTCGGCCAGGATGGCCAGCCGCAGCCCTGTGGGGCAGTTAGCAAGAGTGCTAAAGCCCTGACGGATCACAAAAGAAGACAACACGGCAGGCAACGAATCTGCAACATAACAGTAGTCGGGGCAAATGGTCAGCGGCGACCATGCGGGAAGGTCTTCAAAGATGCTTCAGCTCTGTCGCATCACAAAAGAAAAGAACACACAGGCCAACAAACCTGTAACTTAACCGTGGTCGGGTTGAATGGTCAGCCGCGGCTATGTGCAAAGCTCTGCAAGAACGCTAAAGCACTGTCAGATCACAAAAGAATACATCGTAAACACAAACCTGCTGATCGGGGCCTGGACGATGGCCTCGGTCATAAAGAAGGTAAAGTGAGTAAGTAACGACCCGTCTCCTGCCTTTCATCAGGTTTTACGTTTTGCAGCCTTTTATTTGTGACACTCCCCGCCTTGTCGAGGATGTCGTAAAAGCCAAAATTCAAATCCAGTAAAGCCCTTCCCTTAGCAAAGTATGATGCTTTGCTGGGTTTCTTTCCCGACTGACCCATTTTCTATTGGATAACCGGTAGTATTTCCCAGCTTATCGGCTCTAAAACTTTACCTTAAAGAGGCGATGCAATAAGAGATAAACTACTGAAGTCTGGCAACTCAGGCTGTAAGCATTACACCGTACATAGTTGGGATTTAAGTGGCAGGGATGGCCAGATAAATGCAGGATGCACAACAATCAACTGAAAGAAAATTCAGGCATGGTCTATCAGTAACACTCTTTGTCTGGTTCATGATTCTCTCGCTGGGACCTATTACGGTGATTGGTTTCAACGAATACCGCCAGGGTAAGCAAACAATAGTTCAGACTCGTTATGAGCAGTTGAGTACCGTCAACCAGTTATTGAGTCAGCAAATTAATGATTATTTTGACTCAGTAGTGACCAACCTGTTTATCAAGGCCGGGGTGGCCCGGGATTTTCTGTCGCACCTGATCAAAAGTCACAGCGATCTCAGGAAATCAACGGAAACGTTCATTAATTCTGACGGTTACAACCAGATTCTGGACCAGTACTCCAGTGAGTTTGTGGACTTTTTACGTTACTACGATTACTCCGACCTGATTTTGGGGGATACGGAAGGTAATATTCTCTTCACCGTGAATGCCTACGACGATCTGGGCAAGAACATTTTTAATGGAACTCTTGCCAACACCTCATTTGCAAAAGCTGCACGCGAGAGTCTTGAAGATTTGGTACCTAAGTACGCTGATGTGACTGCGTATCCACCCATTGGAGACCAGAAAGTCAGTTTTTTTATTTTGCCGCTGGTGGACGAGAGAGAGAAAGCCATTGGTTTTTTGGCGGTTCAGATTCTGGCTCACAACGTTCAGGACATTTTTGAGAGTGAAAACCAGTTTAGTGATGCTCTGAAATCTTATCTTATTGGTGAGGATGGCTACATTCGCTACGGTACAGACCTGGATTCAAGCCAGTCCATGATATTGAAAGCAGATAACATCCTGACGCAGGACTGGATAGCTCATATTGATGTCGAAGGTGTATTCCATGAAATCCATGACCATGACACGGAGGATGAAAGTCACGGTCTTGATAGCGATGCAGAGTTGAATGAGCTTTTTGGCGGAGAGCTTGATCTTCACTCGGAAGCCTCCGACAGTCATAAGGTCGATCAGCATTTTCATATCAAGAGCTACACCAATGTTTACGGCGAGAGGGTTCTGGGAACCTTTTATGCCATTGAGGTAGCCGGCACACCTATGGCACTTATCTCTGAAGTAAGCCAGAAGGATGCCTTCGACTCAGTTGTTCAGTTCAGAAACCGCCTGATCTATATCACAGCCATTACAGCCCTGATTGTTATTCTGATTGCACTGGTCATTACCCGAAGGTTGGTCAGACCTATCAGAGCCATCACGGCCTGGGTCAACCGGGTTGCGTCGGGAGATTATGCCCAGGGAGCTGTGCTCAGTGGCCACAATGAAATCAGTGACCTGAGTCGCAGCTTCTCTGAGATGACGGAGAAGTTGAGAAATGTCATCAGTGATAACGATCGCAAGAGCTGGCAACAGGAAGGTCAGGCAGGCTTGAATAACTGTATGAGGGGAGAGCAGGAGTTATCAGAGGTCTGTAAAAACATCGTTTCCTACCTTGCCCGTTATCTTGATATGCAGACGGGTGCCATGTATGTCATGGATGATGAGAAGCGGTTGCAGCTGATGGCATCCTACGCCTGGAAAAAACGCCAGCAAAGCAAAAACAGTTTTGAGATTGGGGAAGGTCTGGTGGGTCAGGCAGCTATGGAGAAACAGGCCATTGAACTGACCAGCATTCCCGAAAATTACATCAAAATTGAATCGGGGTTGGGCAATACATCTCCAAAAGTGATTATTACCGTACCACTTGTCTATGAAGGAGAAGTTAAGGGTGTTCTGGAGTTTGCCCTTATAAGGGAGCTGACGGATGAGCAGAGAGGCTTTCTGGAAGATGCCCTTGAGAGTGTCGCTATTGGCATCAATTCTGCCCAGTATCGAACTCGTGTCAATCAGCTGCTCGAAAAGACCACACGGCAATCGGAAGCCATGAAAGAGCAACAAGAAGAGTTGCGTTCTGTGAATGATGAGCTGGAAAGCCGTGCCAGAGTGCTGGAAGAATCTCAGGAAGAACTGAAAGCCCAAAGTGAGGAAATGCAGAAGTCTAACGCTGAGCTGGAGGAGAAAACCGAGCTGCTTCAACAACAGAAAGCCGAGATTGAACGCAAAAACCTGGATATTGAGCTTTCAAGAAAAACCCTGGAAGACAAGGCAAAAGAGCTGGAACAGGCCAGTAAATACAAGTCTGAGTTCCTGGCCAATATGTCCCATGAATTACGCACGCCTCTCAACTCACTGCTCCTTCTGGCGCAGATGCTCGCAGATAATGACGAAGGTAACCTGAATGAAGACCAGATTGAATCCGCGCAGGTGATTTACAGCGGTGGTAAGGAACTTCTGGATCTGATCAACGACATTCTCGATTTATCCAAGGTTGAAGCCGGTAAGATGAGTATCAACCTTGAGGATATGGATATCGAAGAGTTGTGCTCCAGTATGCGGACTCTGTTCAAACCTCTGGCTGATAACAAGGGGCTGGATTTTGCTGTGGATATTGATCCGGGCACGACCAGGGTGATTCTCTCCGATAGCCAGAGAGTTATGCAGGTTCTCAAAAACTTCCTGTCAAATGCCTTCAAGTTTACGGAGCAGGGTGGTGTCTATATTCGGGTCTTTAATTCAATCCGCAAGACAGACCATGGCAATGAAACCTATGTCGGTTTTGCGGTCAGGGATACCGGGATAGGGATCCCGAAAGAAAAGCAGGACGCCGTGTTTGAAGCATTCCAGCAAGCGGATGGCTCCACCAGCAGAAAGTACGGCGGAACCGGGTTGGGCTTGGCTATCTCACGTGAGCTGTCTTCTATGTTGGGTGGTTATATCGGCATAGAGAGCGTTGAAGGAGAAGGGACAACGTTTACTGTGTATCTGCCTGATAATGCCGTCTGCTCACTTGATGGCGGAGAAGTGATGGCTGACAGTCATTCATCCGCTACCAGTGACGGCTATCAAAAAATAGCCTCTGCTGCTGAAAAAAAAGCCAAAGCTCAACCCGCTCCTGAAGCTGAAAAAATTGCGACCAAAAAGAAGACGTCAGAGGCTGGCAAGAATATTTTGATCATTGAAGATGACCAGCACTTTTCGGATATCGTCAAACAGCTTTCCGGCAGCCATGGTTATCAATGTCTGGTGGAGGCCAGTGGTAAAGAAGGGATTCAGACAGCGATCGAAGAACAGCCTATGGCTATTATCCTTGATCTGGGCCTGCCAGATATGGATGGTGAAGAGGTGCTCAGGCAGTTGCAGAAGAATGAAGCGACAAAAAATATACCGGTGCATATCGTGTCGGGTCGTGATCCTGATGAGTCAGAGCGACAGGGCGCGGTTGGGTACCTCGTCAAGCCGGTGTCTATAGATGATCTGGAAATGGTTTTCAGCACGCTTGAAACGGTTCTGTCAGAAGATATCCAACATGCCCTGCTATTGGACAGTGATGCAGAGAGTCGATCGCACCTGGCGAAAATGCTGACAGAAAAGGGGATGAACATCGCCGGGGTCTCATCCGCTGAAGAAGCCGAAAAGTCGATGGCAGAGAATCAGTGGCAGTGTCTGGTGATGGATGTTGATTTACCCGACAGCAGTGGTCTGGAGTTTTTACAGAAACTGCAGGAAAAGATGGGCGACAATATGCCATCAATCGTCATTCATACCGATAAGAAGTTGTCGACTGAAGACCAGAAAGAGCTGCAGAAATATACCCGTGCTCTGGTTATGAAAGGAGATTACGCTTCTGAGAGGGTGATGGATGAGGTCAGTCTGTTCATCCATTCGGTTGAAAAGTCGGCTCCCGCTGAATTCAAGCCAGCAGCAGAGACCCTGAGTAACAAATCGCTGGAAGGTCATAAAATCCTGCTGGTGGATGATGATCTTCGTAATACCTTTGCATTGTCGAAGGGCTTGCAGGGGCTGGGGCTGGAAGTGGTCATTGCTGACAATGGACAAAATGCCCTCGATAAGCTTGATGAAGAAGACGGTATTGAGCTGGTGCTGATGGACATCATGATGCCGGTGATGGATGGCTATGAAGCCATGACCAAAATGCGTGAAATTGAACGGTTTAAGAGCATGCCAGTCATTGCATTGACAGCCAAAGCCATGTCCGATGACAAGGCGAAGTGCATAGAAGCAGGAGCCAATGATTATATGACCAAGCCAGTGAATATCGACAAGCTGACAGAAATGATGAAAGTCTGGTTATTTAAATGACAGAACCCGTGGATTCGGATCAGGATTTTGAACTGAAACTACTGCTAAGGGCTGTTCAGGAAAAGTATGGTTATCAGTTTGGCAGCTATGCCAGGGCATCCTTAATGCGCCGTGTCAGAAGGCACATGAAAATGTCGGGTGTTCAGCACATCAGTGACTTGATTCCATTGTTTCTTCATGATGAATCTGCTTTCGCCGCTTTTGTTAAAGATATGTCAGTGGTCGTGACAGAGATGTTCCGGAACCCTGATTTCTTCAAGTCTCTGAGGGAAAACATAGTCCCGATTCTGAAAACCTACCCGTTTATCAAAGTCTGGCATGCAGGTTGCGCCAGTGGGCAGGAAGCATACTCCATGGCTATTCTCCTCGATGAAGAGGGTCTGCTGGATCGCAGTCAGATCTATGCCACAGACTTTAACGATCAGGCATTGCGTCATGCCAAAACCGGTATCTATCCCGAAAAAGAGATGGCCCTCTACGAAGAGAACTACCAAAAAGCAGGGGGCAAGAAAGAGTTATCAGATTACTGTCACAGAGGGTATGACTCTGTGAAGTTCAATGGACGACTGACCGAGCATATTACCTTTGCTAATCATAATCTGGTCACAGATGGTGTATTCGGAGAAATGAACCTGATTCTCTGTCGAAATGTACTCATTTATTTCAATCAGGAGCTTCAGGATCGGGTACTGCAACTGCTGTTTGACAGCCTGTGTTCCAGAGGCGTGCTCTGTGTTGGCAAGCGGGAAAATATTCTCTTCAGTGCCATCAGTAATCAGCTGGAAGTAACGGATCGGGACCAGCGTATCTACAGGAAGAGTCTCTGATGAACGACGGGGTTGTGGTGATCGGAGTCTCTGCCGGAGGGCTTGCGGCACTGGAATTCCTGCTCCAGAAGCTGGGAAGTCATTTTGCTTGCCCCGTTGTTATTGCCAAACACCTGGCATCAGGTGATGAAGAGGGTTTATTAAACGTTCTGGACAAAACATCACCACTGGCGGTCAGTATTGCTTATGACAAGCAGAAGATGACCGACAATCATGTTTATCTGGCTCCCGGTGGTTACCACTTGCAGATTGAGGACAGGGAAACCCTGAGTTTGAGCATGGATGAACCCGTCTGTCATTCGATACCGTCGGTGGATGTTCTCTTTCAATCCGCTGCCGATGTTTTTGCCACACAGGTGGTGGGTGTCGTCTTAACCGGCGCCAATAGAGATGGTGCAGAGGGTATCAGGGCAGTTAAACAGGCCGGTGGAATAACCATTGCCCAGAGTCCGGAAACAGCCGATATGCCAGTCATGCCCAATTCAGCTATTGCAACCGGTTGTGTAGACCATGTGCTGGACTTGAGTGATATTGCTATCTGTTTAAAAGCCGAGAATTTTAAACCTGGGACTTGACTGAGTCAGGAGGGCTGTCATGGATGACAAGCCAAGAGTTAAAATTCTGGTCGTGGATGATCGTCCCGAGAATCTGCTGGCCATGAACAAGCTTCTCAAGCCGTTGGGGGCCGAGATCCATAAAGTGGACTCTGGTGAAGCGGCTTTGTCAGAAGTTCTTCATCATCATTTTGCGGTGATCCTTCTGGATGTGCAGATGCCGGGCATGGATGGTTTTGAGACGGCAACTTTGCTTCACAGCAATAAGCAGACAGCCAGTATTCCTATCATTTTTGTGACCGCCCTTAACAAGGATCAGGCCTATATCAATAAAGGTTATCAGGCGGGTGCGGTTGATTATCTGCCAAAACCAATCAATCCGGATATCCTGTTGGGCAAGGTTAAGGTGTTTCTGCAATTGGAAGAACAGCGAATTGAACTTGAGCAGGTCTCCAGGAAACTTCGCTGGATCAGTCGCAAGAACAAGCTGCTGTTGGATAATGCCGGTGAAGGAATTGCCGGTCTTGATCCCGATGGCAGGATCTCCTTCATTAATCCAACCGCCTGCGCCATGCTTGAGGGAAAAGAAGAAAATCTGCTGGGAAAACACATCAGTCAGTTTATCTACGACACTCAAGGAGAAGAGGCTCTGGAAAAGTGGCAAGAGTCAGAGATACGTGAGAATACCATGGTCGGTGGAGGCGTCTTTCAAACATCCGAGAGACAACTCTGGACGCTTTCCGGAAACAGCTTCGCCGCAGAATACAATATGGCGGCTATTGTTAATGACAGACAGAAAGTGCAGGGTTGCGTTCTATTATTTCAGGACATTACCGAGCGTAAAAAGCTGGAAAATCAGTTGTTGCTGATGGCGAAATACGACAGTTTGACAGGGCTGGCCAACAGGACACTGTTCAGAGAATTTTTGGGTACTTCACTGGCCAGGAGTCAGAGGCGTAATAAGAGCACCGCTGTCATGTATCTTGATCTGGATCACTTCAAGGAAATCAACGATACCCTCGGACACGATGCTGGAGATCTTTTGCTGAAAAGTGTTTCACAAAGGTTGCAGGAGTGCGTCCGTGAAGGTGATCTGGTGGCCAGATTAGGTGGGGATGAATTTGCCATTATTCTGGATGATGTGGCGGAGGCTTCGGATGCCAAACTGATTGCAGAGAAAATTCTCACCTCAATCCGGGAGCCCCATGATCTTGATGGCGAAGCCAGACACGTAGGCACCAGCATCGGAATTGCAACGTCTGAAGATACCGGCTCCGACGCCGAAGCTTTGCTTAAGGCTGCCGATCAGGCCATGTACGTGGCCAAGAAAAGCGGGCGGGATGATTATCGGCTGGCGTCTGAGCTGGACAGTGAAGAGAGGGAACGGGCAGAACAGGGCA
Organism: Endozoicomonas sp. ALC020; assembly: GCF_049275935.1. Taxonomy (NCBI): domain Bacteria; kingdom Pseudomonadati; phylum Pseudomonadota; class Gammaproteobacteria; order Oceanospirillales; family Endozoicomonadaceae; genus Endozoicomonas; species Endozoicomonas sp. ALC020. Next base: position 3,316,312 of record NZ_CP184830.1, on the reverse strand, counting down.
ACTAAACGACACCTGAACAGACCCGGGTGGCTCTATAGATCTAAGGCCTGGGGTCATCGACCTTTTCCAAATCAACAGGCTTGTGTCGTTTTTAATCAAGCGGCACAGCTGATTCTTTATAGTCATCTGTATCGCTAATATCTGACGGGTTGCCTGACAGCAACAGCAGTATCGCAAAGAGAGAGTGTTTAATAATTCCACCCTTGCATTCTAGCAGCCTGTCGGACTTAAGACTGTCCTACTCGGCAACTGCTCCTGCGTTTCTCTAGCTCCTGCATCCATGCAGTCGTGCGGTTGCAATAAATTGGTCTAAAAATCCCTGTTTCTTCGTCAAATAGCTCGCTATTCTCCTCAGAAACAGAGATTTTTATCCTCAATTTCTTGCAATCCTCGCTACGGACACTTAAGTCCGACAGGCTGCTAGGAGCCTGACCGAGAATAGACTGCCCTACTGCGGCGGCAGCAAATTGGTCTGAAAATCCGCTTTTGTTCGTCAAATAGCTCGCTATTCTCCTCACAAAACCGAATTTTCATCCTCAATTTTCTGCCGTCCTCGCTACGGGCGCTACTCTCGGTCAGGCTCCTAGTGTTAAAACCAAAGGTTGCAACGGACAAAACCTCATCAAGAACGGGTGTCAGTTCAGGGAGAGTCATTGTTATTATCCGCATCGTCATGCGTACGTTTTCGGTGCTCTCTTTGGTGATCAAACAGCATTTGGTCACTCTTGCAGATCTTCCCGCATGGTTGAGACCGGCCATTACTAACCACGATCACGTTACAGGTTTTATGTCCGATGTGGGATCTGCTTTTGTGAGACAACAATGATTCGGCACTCTTGAAGACTTTTCCGCATGGCCGTGGCCGACCACCCTCTTCGACCACGTTTACGTCACAGGTTTGTTCCCCGGTGTGGTATCTGTTTTTGTGAAGCGACAGGGCCTTGGCACTATGACAGACCTCACCGCATGACCGCGTCTGACGATCCTCCCCGACCACTATCAGGTTACAAATTGAAAGACCTTTGACGCTTATATGTTGTGTTGCGCCTGTCCGGGTAACATTGGGTTGATTGTGATTCGAGTGGAGTGATTCAGTGGTTGTTTGTTGTGTCTCTGAATGGGCAGGGGTTAAGAAAAACTCGTCTTGTTCGTGAGGATTCTGATGGTCAATTATCCTGTCAAAGACCGTAAAATCATTGGTGGAAGGCAAATTCCAGGGCGCCGGTACATCAGGATTGGGGTTCCCGTTATAGGCTGCCTCTGCAATCACTGAGCCTGAGGCGACCCCGTCTGAGGCGACCCCGTCTAAGGCGACCCCGTCTAAGGCGACCCCGCCAAAAGAGAGGGAATCAATGTAAGGCTCCTGAAACGGCTGCTCAGAAGTATCTTGAAGTTGAACGTCAGACAGGTCACTCAATACAGTGTTGCCTGTCGATCGTTCTGGTGAACCCATTGTCCATTCAGCTGGCATCCTGATATCGGATGATGGTCGCAAGCGGCAAATGCCGTTACAGACCAAACAATTTAATCCCAGTGTATGTTGGTTTTGCTGATAACCTCCGTTGCCATCGTCATCACCAGAGCCAGAAGGCGGTGGGCCAAGGGAAGAGCCTATATTGTATTGGCTTGTCCCTGAAGCTCTGTGACCGGATGATCCCGATGAATGGCGTTGTTGTTGGCCTTGTTCAGGAACAGGAACAACCATCATAATAATGCTCGAAAACGGCCTATCCTGACTCGTCTCCTGTTGTTTAGTCGGATTGAACAGCAGCGAATCAGGGTTCCAATAGCTTTTCAAAAGCCAACCAACAACGACCACAATTTCTGCAGGAAGCCATGAATAGGAGGTAGCGCTTATAGGGGCTACTTTGGTGGTCAGGGTCAGTTCGTAAGCAACCAGCAGGTTAGTGACGTAAGGCAACTGCCATGAGATCGACTCAACAAGGGTCGTTGCTAACCTGTAGCTGAGCGATAAATGTCGTTTATTGCTAGTCAGAAGGAATGGCCCTCTATGGTCATTTGTGTCGACAGTCTCTGGCAGATTGCCGGGCAATGCACTCGGGTCATGCTTTATAGAGAAGCTCAGGTTTGGAGAACCTTTTTCCTGCTCAAGCGCGACAACAAAAGAATTTGTCCATGTCTCGGCCTGACAGATGAGAGACAAAAACGGTAGCAGCAACAGAGCTGCTAAAAGGAGTGAGTATTTAATAAATCTGTCCCTGCGTTGTTGTCTTCAGGGAGAAAGGATAGATCAAAAAATTAAGTGTGTTTGTCTGATAAAAGCCTTTTGTTAATAGTCAAAGTTCGCACTGAGGAGACCTTTGTGCGCCGAAGTGGCCGTCCATCCACTCCGATCAAGGTCTTGCCAGAGTCAGAATAAAAAGGGGCAGTGAAAAAGCCTGTTTTTTATTCAATTTGCATTTTTTTAGAGCTAAGTTTATCGTTCTCGTTCATATCAACAGGCTTGCGTTTTCGATGTGTTTTTTTGTGATCTGACAGAGATGCAGCACTCTTGCAGATCATCCAGCATGGTTGCAGCTGGCCATCTTCTCCGGTCACGGATATGTTGCAAGTTTGTTGCCCTGAGTGCTCTCTTCTTTTGTGCTCAGTCAGGTGCTGAGTACTCTTGCAAAACTTTCCGCATGGTCGCTTTTGGCCATCCTTGCCGACTGCGATTATGTTACAAATTTGTCGCCCTGAGTGCTCTCTTCTTTTGTGATCTCCCAGAGTTCTCGAGCTCGTGCAGACATTCCCGCATAGCTGCGGCAGGCCATCCTCTCCGACCAGAGTTACGTCACATATTTGTTGCCCGCTGTGGTTTCTTCTTTTGTGATCAGACAATGCTTTGGCACTCTTGCAGACCATTCCACATGGCCTTGGCTGGCCATCATCCCCGACCATGGTGAAGTCGCAAATCTTTTGTCCGCTGTGGGCGCATCTTTTATGATCCGTGAGGGCTTTCTGGTTGTTGCAGATCGTTCTGCATGGTCTTGGCAGGCCATCCTCCCCGACCAGGGGCATCTCGCAGATTATTTGCCTGGTATGTTCTCTTCTTTTGTGTTCTTTCAGGGCATGAGAACTTTTCCAGACCGAGCCGCATGGCCGCTTATAGCTACCGTCTCCGATCACAGTTATGTCACAGACTTGCTGCCCGGAGTGGTATATGATTTTGTGTGATGATATGGATTGAGCATTCTTGCAGACTGTTTCGCATGCTCGAAGCTGGCCATTCTCACCGACCATTATTACGTTACAGGTTTTTTGCCCGCTGTGGACTCTGCTTTTATGAGACGACAGAGATTGAGTGTTCTTGCAGACTTTTCCGCAAGGTCGCGTCTGGCCATCCTTGCCAGCCACTGCCAAGTCACAGGTTTTTTGTCCGCTATGGATGCTTCTTTTGTGTTTCGACAAGGCCTGAGCACTCTTGCAGACCATCCCGCATGGTTTCGGCTGGCCATCTTTCCCGAACACGGTTTCGACACAGCTTAATTGCCCGTCAGGTCCAGTTGTACAGGCTGCTACTACATTCAATGGGTTTGTGGCGATCCAGTTTGAGGCGACCCCGTCTAAGGCGACCCCGTCTAAGGCGACCCCGTCTAAGGCGACCCCGTCAACAGAATTACGGATATTGACTGAGTTGCTATCAATTTTATGTTCAGTTTGTCGTTCAAGTAATGGGCCAGCATGGCACTGGACTTGAATGTCAGGCGGATCTGTTTCGAAAGGCAGATTATGGTCGGAACCTGCAGCGTTTACAGGATCAGAATAGTCTACACAACTAAAACAGTATCCATCAGTCAAATGGGGGCACGAGCCTGGTTTTAATTTTGCTTCTGTGTGCCCTGTCGAATTTTCTACGAAATTGTGTGGACATTCTTTGGGTCCTCTGTTGCCGGATGACTGTCGTAATTTACACGCGCCATAACAGGGATAGACGAAACAATTTAAACCCAATGTATGTAAGTGTTGTTGAGGTCTTCTGCTGCCGCTGCCATAGTCGGTATTCAGTGGGCTGGTGTAAGAGCCTGTGAACTGGTTAGTTGTCTTTGGGGATTTCTGTCCGGATGATTTTGATGGCTGGCATTCCGGTTGGTTATGTCCAGAGCCAAACATCATATTGGTGGCCGTAAAGGACTGATCCTGAAGCAGCTCTTGCTTTTCATTCGGGTTAAACGGCGTTAAACCAGGTGTCCAGCAGCTTTTTAAAAGCCAACCGACAGCGCTAACCACTTCTACAGGTATCCATGAAAAATAGGTAGAGCTTAGAGGAGCGTCTTTGATGGTCAGGATCAGTTCATAACCAACCAGCAGGTTAGTAACATAAAGCCATTGCCACGTAATCGACCCAATAAGGGGTGTTCTTACGGCGAAGCCGCTAAGTCTGTGTGGTTTCTCATAAGTTAGTGAATCGGATTCTGTGTTGGCCATATCAGATGGGTTGCAGGGCAGAGTGCGCCGGTCAGGTTTTACTGAAAAGCTCTGCTTTGGAGAACCTGTATTCTTATCAAGCTCGACAACAAAACGTCTTGTCGACGGTTCGGCCTTGCAGATGAAAGACAAAGACAGAAGTAGCGACAGCGGTACAGCAAAGATAAAGAGTTTAATCACTCTGCCCTTGCATTCAAATTCAATCATCGTCCCGATTCCACATCAACAGGCTTGCGTTTTCGATGTACCCTTTTGTGATCCGTCAGGGCTCTGGCACTGATACAGCCGCTTCCGCACGGCTGTGGCTGGCCATTCTTCCCGGCCATGGTCAAGTCACAGGTTGGTTTCGCGCTGTCGTCTGTGGTCTGTATTGCATCTGCCAGGGAAAGATGAGGCAGGTACTGATCCCATTGGGGTGGCCCTCCTGTTGTTTGTTGTGTTTCTGAAGTCCCCGTTGTTTGTGTGACAAGTGCACAGTTCATAGCGGTTTTTTCGATAACACCAAGACCACGTAGATTGAGTAAAGCATTGACTATAACCAAATCATCAGCACTGATTGGCAAATCCCATTACAGGGATAAACGAAACAGTTTAAACCCAAAGTATGCAGTTGTTGCTGAGGGCCACCGTCACTGCCGCCAGAGTCAATATAAAAGGGGTTGCTGAAAGAGCCAGTGGATTGGGGGGGGCCTGTTAAAAGCCAGCCAACAGTGTTAATCACTTCTACAGATAGCCATGAATAAGGAGTGGTGCCCGGAGGTGTATATTTAGCGAAATCGTCATAAACCCTCGCCCAATCGAGGGTGTCGCAAAACCCCGCAAAAGCCGGTAATCTTAGATAAAGCAGTTTTACCGGCTACCTCATGACAACAAGACGCCAAATTAAGATTAATAACGACCCTCAGCTGGATATTTTCTCAACAGCAGCTCGCAACTCTGATCAAAGCTCTTTCAAGGAGTCTTGCAACTCAGATGACCAAGCTCAAACAAGACGTTTTGTTGCTCCAGACGCAAACTCCATTACCCTTGGCAATACAAGCTTAAAAGAGCATCTTGAGTTAACCGACCAGAAAGCACCATTCACTGTCGCTAGTCTTCTTGATGAACAGGATTGAAAATGGATCAGTCGGGAAAGAAACCCAGTAAAGCATCATACTTTGCTAAGGGAAGGGCTTTACTGGATTTGAATTTTGGCTTTTACGACATCCTCTAAAAGTACGGGGCTTTCCGCTCATTCAGGTAAATCATAGAGAGGATTTAGTCAGCAAGCGATCACCTCGACACGGTGTCATTGCCTCTGACCTGTTTAATACTCTGGCAGCCATTCAGGTTTTTCTGGGCAAAACAGCTGAAGCAGAAAAAACCATTCAACAAGGCTTTGATTTTGAACCTGACAGTACCATTTACAGCCCTCAGGATGCCCGGCACGATCTCGAAATAACTGATGAGCGTGTGCTTCAGGACTTCCCTCCCAAGTCACCCTGAAGCTTCTTGTCCAATCAATAAATTGTCTTGACCAGCCAGACCATGATGCTGGCCAGGCTGTAAAAAGAGCAGGTTAACAAAGCAACTTCCTGAAGGGACAGCCGATCATTCGAAACTTCCATAATGCTTACCTCGTACTTCATAATCGCTATTCAACATTACACTTCTCAGTGTAGCGATCAGAATCGGCGCCCAAATGGCCAGCAAAACTTCAGAAGCCTGATGCTAACAGGTGTCCAGTCTGTTTCGATCCTGTTAGTCTCCATAAGCAGGAATAGATGAACGGTCTTTTGATAGTCCAGACAAACTGACTGGCTGTTTTTCGCCAGAAAAGTGTCAGGCTCCCAGATAAGCCTTCTGGACAGCGTCGTCCGCCAACAGTTCATCACTGTCACCCTGCAGCACGATACGACCGTTTTCCAGAACATAACCCCGGTCTGCCAGTCTCAGAGCCTGATTAGCATTCTGCTCCACCAGAAAAACCGTAACACCTTCTTCCCGGAGGCGTTCAATAATTTCAAAAATCTGCTGAATAACAATCGGAGCCAGCCCCAGGCTGGGCTCATCCAGTAACAGCAGATCCGGGCTGCTCATCAAGGCTCTGGCGATCGCCAGCATCTGTTGCTCTCCTCCGGACATAGTGCCACCTCTCTGGTGCAGTCTTTCTTTCAGACGGGGGAAAAGCTCCAGTACAAATTCATAGTTTTTTCGGAAAGGCTCGCCATCCACAAAAAAACCGCCCATAGTCAGATTTTCTTCGACGGTCAGTCTGGAAAAAATTCTCCGCCCTTCTGGCACAACAGCAATGCCTGAGCGCATGATTTCAGAGGTAGGACGACCCGCTAACTCTTCCCCTTTGTAGAGTATGGAGCCAGATTCGGCCCTGGGCTCACCACAAATGGTCATCAGCAATGAAGACTTGCCAGCACCATTGGCGCCTATCAGAGTGACAATCTCACCTGCCGAGATATCAACGCTGACGGCAGCCAGAGCCTGAATCTTTCCATAGAAGGTAGACACATTTCGAATGCTGAGAAGTGGTTCAGGTGCTGACATACTGCTACTGCCCTTTATTTATTCTGATTGTTATCTATTCTGACTGTCTTGAGGAGTCATCGAAGATCGGAAATACGTCCGCAAGACAGCCCGAAGACTTCGGGACTATTACTACTGGAAGTCCCCAAAAATTTGTGACTATCCTTCACCCAGATAAGCCTTGATCACCTCAGGGTTGTTGCGAATATCCTGTGGTGAACCTGAAGCCAGAGGACGTCCCTGGTTAATGACATAAATCCGGTCAGAAATATCCATAACCAGCTTCATATCATGTTCAATCAGTAGCACAGTGACACCATGATCCCGTCGCAGATCAGAAATAAGCTCGTCCAGCTCTGCTGTCTCATTGGGGTTGAGACCAGCGGCTGGTTCATCCAGCATCAATAACTCAGGCTGAGTGACCATACAACGGGCAATTTCCAGTCTGCGTTGCTGTCCATAAGCCAGATTACCCGCTTCACGATTGGCAAACTCGGTCAGACCGACCTTATCCAACCAGAACTCTGCTCTTTCCATTGCTTGTTCTTCACTACGCCGATAACCCGGGGTCTTAAACAACCCCGCCAACAACCCTGTATTCAGATGTCGGTGCTGGGCAACCAAAAGATTTTCCAGCACGCTCATGCCCTTAAACAGACGCACATTCTGAAAAGTTCTCACAACACCGAGCCGGGCTATTTTATAACCCGGCATCTTTTCGATAGCCTGACCTTTGTACTGAACAGAGCCACCAGTCGCCTTATAAAAGCCCGTAAGACAGTTAAAAACGGTCGTTTTTCCGGCACCATTGGGCCCGATCATGGAAACAATTTCACCCGGACAGATTTTCAGCGCCATCTGATCCACAGCCAGCAGTCCGCCAAAGCGCATACTCAGATCAGAAACGTCCAGTAAACATTCACTCATTCTGATTCCCCCGTTTACACGCTTTCAGCCAATGATGCTGTCTTGATCGGGCTAACCGACTCAGACTTATCCGATTTAATCTTGATATGAGGCCGCTTCATGGGCATCAGACCTTCAGGACGCCATACCATCATGCAAACCATCATCAACCCGAACATCAGCATTCGGTATTCCTGGAATTCACGGGCAAACTCAGGGAGAACGGTCATGATCACAGCAGCAAGAATGACACCGACCTGAGATCCCATTCCGCCAAGCACAACAATGGCAAGAATGATGGCAGACTCGATAAAAGTAAACGACTCCGGACTAATAAAACCCTGACGGGCAGCAAAGAAGGTCCCGGCGAAGCCAGCAAATGCGGCCCCTATAGTAAATGCAGACAATTTGATGGCCGTAGGATTCAAACCCAGTGAACGACAGGCAATATCATCTTCACGCAACGCTTCCCAGGCTCTGCCAATAGGCATTCGAAGCAGTCGATTGATCACAAACAGCGTGGCAATCACCAGCAACACTGCCAGTATGTACAGAAAAATCACCTTGTACTCACTGCTGTAATCAATACCAAAATATTCGTGGAAAGGAGCATTCCCTTCTTCCTGCGCCCTGCGTCCAAATTCAAGGCCAAACAAAGTCGGTTTCGGAATCTGACTGATTCCGTTAGGACCACCGGTTAATGTCGTCCAGTTGTTGAGCAGGATTCGAATGATTTCACCAAAACCCAGAGTTACGATGGCCAGATAATCGCCCCGAAGCCTGAGCACCGGAAAACCAAGAATAAAACCAAAGAAAGCCGCCAGAATACCACCCAGCACCAGACTGCTCCAGAAGTCGAGCCCCAAATATTGATTCAATAAGGCATAACTGTAGGCACCCACGGCATAAAAGCCGACATAGCCCAAATCAAGAAGACCGGCCAGGCCCACCACAATGTTCAGACCCAGCCCCAGCATGACGTAAATCAGGGCCAGAGTGGCGAGATCCACAGCCCCCCTGGAAACAAAGAATGGCCAGATCATCAATCCTGCTACTGCAAAGCAGATTAAAAAGGTCCTGGTCTCTTTGTTCCTGGTTGCTTTGGTCAGCTTTTCTGCATTAATAGATGGTAACTGTTGTTTTATTCCGGAAAGCCTCTGATCGATGAGGGCTCTGAACAGCTGGAAGAAGAAGACAGCAACCACACCGGCAGCTATCCAGGAGAGGGAAGAAGGATCGGCTAATGTCACCTCAAGTCCAACGCCCGAGGGCTCAAGACGAACCCCCATCATCAGGCTGGTTAGTATCAGCAAAACAACTGCCGAGAGTATTGCCGGAGTAAAGCGTAATGACTTCATACTTTTTCAACCTCCGGCTTGCCCAGAAGGCCGGTCGGCCTGAACAGAAGAATCAGAACGAGGAGACTGAAGGCGACAACGTCTTTATATTCCGCACTAAAGTAACCTGCGGTGAAGGCTTCCGTGACCCCCAGAATCAAACCACCCAGCACAGCTCCGGGTATACTTCCGATTCCTCCCAGCACCGCAGCAGTGAACGCTTTAAGACCTGCCATAAAGCCAATGTGGGGATTGATTACTCCGTAATACATGCCAAGCAATACACCGGCTACCGCAGCAAGAGCGGCCCCGATCACAAAAGTGATCGAAATAATCTGATGCGTGTTGATACCCAGCAGCCCGGTCATGCCAAGATCTTCAGCGCAAGCTCTGCAGGCCCGTCCCATTTTTGATCTGGAGATAAACAGAGTCAGGGCCGTCATGGCAATAAACGTCACCACAAATATAATTAACTGCATGTACGACACAGTTACATTAAAACCGTCTTCAGGACCAAAGGTCCAGCCACCACTGATCATGCTGGGCATGGCTATATCCCTTGACCCCTGGGCCAGGCGGACATAGTTCTGAAGGAAAATGGACATACCAATGGCGGAAATCAGGGCAATCAGCCGGTTGCTGTTCCTCAAAGGCCGATAGGCAACCCTTTCAACAGCAAAGCCATAGGTACTGGTGATAATGATGCTGATGACAAAGGCGGAAACCAGCATCAGAGAAACACTGTCTATTCCCATCATCGCTAACGCGGCCAGTACCGCAAAAGCGATGTAACTGCCAATCATGTAGATCTCACCATGAGCAAAATTGATCATGCCAATGATGCCGTAAACCATGGTATAACCGATAGCAATCAGAGCGTAAGTACTACCTATCGTCAGTCCGTTAAGTAGTTGTTGAATAAGGTAAAAACCTGAATCCCCCATTCCACGACCTCGTTTTTTTATTCTTGCGAAACGTTATTTTTTCTACTATTTCTTACTTTTCTTAATATGGTTTGCCCTGATTTTGCCCCAAGCAAACTAGCGATATATCATCTTGGGGCAAGTTGGGGCAAAGCACATATATCAGGGCTGAAGATCAATAATAATCCCCTAATGCCAAACCGATTCTCTCATACGACAACGGCTCTTGGTAGGGAAGGAGCAAAAGTAGTGCCTGTAGAAGTTACACCCACTAGAAACAAGCAGAATAAGAGAGTTTTTCGGATTAGAGTGAGGGTTCGAAAGCAAGACTTTAAACGCAGCCAAACCCAGACATTCAGCGATAGGCGACTTGGGCTCTCCTGGGGAAACCGCAAAGAGGAAGAGTTTCTTAACGAATACGAGCTTATACAGAGCGGCCGCCCGCCCGAGCCAAAAGGCAGTAACCTGACCCTTGCTGAATACCTGCAAAAGCTTCTGGATTACATGGAAATACTTCCAGAAAGCGACAGGTTCCGTACAGCCGACCTGTCCTGTCTTCGTAAATGGCAAAAAACACCATTGGCAGACATCAAACCGTCCCAGCTGTCCGGTCAAGAACTGATTAATTTCTTTGAATCAAGAATCAGAGAGCAGCGTATCAGTCCGGCGACCAATCACTCGGACCTGTGTGTGCTGACAAAAGCACTCAAGTGGCACAAGCGGCTAAATATTCCGTTTAATAACTTTATTACTGATGAGCTACGCCAGGAACTCTGGGATTTAGGTCTAACAGGAAAGTCGCGGCATAAAGATATTCGACCCAGCGAAGATCAAGTACTAACACTCTATCGCCACTTTCTGAATACTGATCATCATCCAGCCGCGACTATTCCTTACCGTCATCTTTTGCTATTTGCGATCTACAGTACATTCAGAGTCAGTGAAATATGCCAGTTGAAATGGCAGAACTATAACCCTGAGACGGGTGAGGTGATCATAGAAAATAGGAAGGACCCCAAAAACAAATGGGGGAACCATGAGAAAATCCCACTGCATGATGAGTGCATCAAGCTGATCAGTCTGCAACCTCAAACAGACGACAGAATTTTCCCATGCAATTCGGACAGTGTTTCAACCAAGTTCAGCCGTATTACCAAGCAACTGGATATGCCTGAGATCGACTTTCATTGTCTAAGGCATGAAGGCATCTCCCGGCTGTTTGAACAGGGCTACAACATCCCGCAGGTTGCACTGCACAGTGGTCACAAGAACTGGAATAACCTCCGCCGATACACCCACCTACTTGAGAAATCACCGCCAGACTTGTTTGCAACCTGCATGAAACTGGAAAAAGACTACTTCAACCAGATGGCGGAACGATACAAGGTCGAGGAGTAATTAACTCCTCACCTTCTCCCAATCATCCCGGTAATTGGCATACTGCTCATCCAGATAACTGGCCAGGTCACTGACTTTAACCAAGTAAGGCGACTTTTGACTGTGGCTGCCTCGCATAACAGGGATCGGAAGTTCCCCTCTGGCAGCCAACTGTTTGGCCTTCTGGGGGCCAATATTAAAGAAGTCCTGGCAAACGATTTCCAATGGTACAAAGGACTTTTCATACTGAGCTAACAGTGCAAATTCCGTTTTCATAACATGCCTATGATTGTCACATTATTGAATGGGCTGAAGAATATAAACAGCCTTATGGTATATCTAAGAAGTTGCCCGAAATCCGGTCTCGTAAAAGCTCGTTTTTATCATTTTCAGGTACAGATTCCGTTCTCTATTCTGTCTGCGTTAGAGGATTTCACTCGAATAGAGTCCGGATTCTGTACTCGTATGGGTACGAATTCCGGGCATGTATTTCTAGTAATTATGCTCACGACAGAGAACTCGTACTTCTGGAATAACCTCCCTATCGAGCTTTGAAGCCAATGCCCTCGTCAACATAAACCCTGACGATCTCAGCATGGGCAATATCTGATCAAGTGGTATGATTTGGTCTCGCAAAGCTGGATCGTTATGAAACAGACAGCCTTTTAACGCTGTCAAACCATGGTCTTTTAGTAAGGGCACAAAGTCCTTGACCGCAACATACAGTCGGTTATCCAAAACAACGATGCGAATAACCCCCAAGGGTGGGTATTCAAAGCTGAAAATATTTTCCATAATATTATCTCCGTTTGTGTTCAGCTGATTGTTCTGTTGGCGCAGATATGGGTTTGATACGAACGGATTTTTTATCAGGCGGTTTGTATAACGCCTTTTCTATTTTCCATCTCCCTGAAGGCTTCCGTGTGGGCGCAACATCCAGCTTGCCCTTGCACTCATCAATAGCCAGAAAAGTGACGGCATACAGGTTTGGCACCCCCTTCACCAATGTCAGCCCCTGGCGGGTTTGCTCAATAAAGCCGTAATACAGCAATTCTTCCCTGGCTCGTTGCAGAGTGCTTTTGGAACGCCACCCTCTGTTTTTCATCAGTGACCAGCTAACACACAAGTCACCGTTATTCTTGGTTCCGCCATCCTTCTCAAAACGAAGCTGTGCCATCATTTGCATAAGCAGCTTGATAGCAAACCCACTGGCTTGCATGAAGTTCTGGCTATTGATGACAGCATGAGGCAAAACAGCAAAGTTGCCTCCTTCCCTGCGACCTTTTGCCTTAGAGCGAGTTATTGCCATAATCGCCCCCAGTTAACGTGCCTTGTTGGCCTGCTCTTCCATCCACTGATGGACATCTTCTTCCAACCAGACATTGATGCGGGATTGTGGAGATAGCTTAAAGGAAGCTGGGAATACTCCCTTTTTGATCAATCGCTCGATAGTGGAGGGCGACAGGCTGGTGATTTCAACAACCTGTCCTTTTCGGATGTAGCGGGGTGGTGTTTTTGTGGTCATTTATGATGGCTCCTGCCTTATTATTATGCTTCAGGAACCAGCATAGGCTTCAACACTTAGTCATCGAAGATTGATTTTTCCTTTAAAAAAACATTGTTAAATTTCTTCATGCTTTTTTCGGAGTTTTTTCTTCTCTTCATTTTCCCCTTTTTTCTTGAGTGTATTGATGAATTGAGGTTCTAGTGCAGCTAAAGCTAAAGGCCGGACAGTATCTTTTATTTTTTCATCCCCGTACTGACCTTTATACAATACGCAAGCAGCAACAGTGTCGGTTACTTTTTTCTGATACAGACTCCCCCATAAAAAAAGATCTATATAGGCCATCACCTTAAACTGAATCAATTTTCTTTGGTTACAGTCACTAACAGCCTTAGCAGGCTCATTTACACCTGCATGATCACGTAAAATGGGAAGAATTTGTTTCAACTCATCACATAATGCTGTATTTGTTGCCTCTAAATTCAAACTAAGATGTACCGTTGAGTTATTTTTTTGCTTTAGCAAATCATCCAACCGGATCATCGGCGACCCCAAATCACTTCGATATACATCCTTATCCCGGTTATAATCTAATATCGCATCAACATCATGCAGGCAAGTAGCCCGTATAAGTCTGCTATCAAGGGGTTGAAGCTTTGAGGTTCTCCAAACAAGAGACATTTTCAACTCGTAGGCATTCATTTCTTCTAAAAACTGATCTATTGTTTCAGGGCTGTATCTAGGATCAACATCCTCTTCGGGAATCAACTCTGGAAAAATATCAATTTTTGGAATCGCCTCTGTACTCCTGAACATTGAACGCCAATCTTCATAGCTCATTTCATCCTCACATTCAGGAAAATTAGCGACTAACGTATAATCCTCAATATCATGAAAAAGACTTCTCTTTCGTTCAATGTCTTCGGTTCGTAGTATGAGTGCACGAAGGGCAAGCTCTTCGGCCAGTTCCTCGGTAGTGAATTTTGCAACTTTTTCATAGTTATCAAGTTTGAACCATTCTGGCAGATCTTCTGTTGTTCTTATCAATTCAACCATCTCTACACCCTCAAAAATTGGCCATAACACTATATGGCGGACATTGACATAAGCCAATACAACCCCCTCATAAATTCACCTCATCCAACCTTTCCTGTAATCTATCCCCTATAAATCAGTCAAAGCAGTCCGACCCAATCAGGCACCAAGCAGCCTCCCCGGACATCAGCATTACCAGTTACCTATATGCCCAACACCCAAACCTCTAACAACCTCGCCGCTTTCATCTGATCCGTAGCCATTCTTCTGCGGGACGATTCCAGGCGGACCCTGTATGTTCAGACCATCTTGCCGTTTCCCCTGCTGCACCATCTGGTATTCTTCAACACTGGCATCGCAACCTATGCACGGGTGCTGTCCAATGAAAAGCCCGACAAGCACAGAGGTTAAGTACAACTCATTAACAGTGTGAACCTTTTACAAAAACAACAGAAGCAAACTCTTCAACCAAAACCTTCGACAGCCATGAATCAGGCTGCTGTCGCATTACCACGGAACCTGTATTTTGCAGAATAGTGCTTTTTATCAGCGACTGGGTACAATGACTCCGTTTTCACCATTATGCTTCAACTGTCCGGTAGGTCGAATACGCGGAATTGAACAAAGGAGTCCAATGCAATGCTCAAGACAGTCAAACAGGCATGCCGGTTTAACCCGATAATCCAAGACTACCGGATGAGCCAGGGTATAGAGAATCTGGCTGACCTTATCAATGATGAAGGCGATGGTAAGGAATTCTTTTCCCGCAATTTCGTGACACACGGCATGGGGCAGCTGTTTCGCGAAGGGATGCTGCGCTTGTCTGGTAAGTCCGATCAGGCTGTTTTTGAGCTAACACAGGCTATGGGTGGTGGTAAAACCCATATGATGATCGCTCTTGGCCTTCTCGCTCGTCACCCTCACCTGCGTCAAGAAGTTTTAGACGCTGAACTTAGTGAAAGAGTGGACTTTTCCGCAGCTCGTGTTGCTGCGTTCAGTGGGCGAAATAATCCAGCGAATTTTATCTGGGGCGATATTGCTACCCAACTCGGTGAAGCAGAAGCAGTCAAACCTTATTGGGCAAACGGACCACAAGCTGTAGATCAGTCTGGATGGAAAAAAATCATTGGCGACAAGCCAACTTTGATCATGATTGATGAGCTGCCTCCATACCTTGATAACGCCAGTACCCGTGTTGTAGGTGAAGGGACATTGGCAAAAATGGTGGTGTACAGCCTCAGCTGCCTGATGAGTGCCGCCCTTGAACTACCAAATTGCTGTATTGTTATTGCCAACCTGTCCGGTAGTTATCAGTCACAAACCAAGGCACTGGCTGAAGCCATCTCGAACCTGCAACAGGAAACCCGTCGACAGGCCAGTATGATTACCCCGGTTCAGCTGGCAGGTAACGAAATATACGAGATTCTAAAAAAGCGGCTTATAGAAGAAATGCCCGATGACAGCGTTATTAACGATGTTGCAGAAGAATATGCTCAACGGGTAAAACTGGCTGAAGACAGTGGTTACATTACCGCCAGCAGTATTGAACAAATTGCCGAACAGGTTCGTGAAACCTACCCCTTCCACCCCTCTTTTAAACATCTTGTTGCTTTGTTCAAAGAGAATGAAGGTTTCCGCCAAACACGGGGGTTGATGCAGTTTACCGCTCGCCTGTTAAAAAGTGTGGATGACCGCACAACCGATGATGTATTCCTTATTGGCACACAGCATCTAAACCTCAATGATGAAGCGGTAAAGGATGAAATTGAGCGTATAGCGCCTTCTCTGCGCCCTGCCATTACCCGTGATATTGCGGACAATGGTAATGCCATTGCCGAAACCATAGACGATCAGCTCAACAGTGATGCTGCCACACAGCTTGATACCCTTTTGCTGGCTTCATCCTTGTCCCGTGCAGTGGGTGGTCGTATTGGCCTGACCGAAGGAGAAATCATTGAGTTCCTCACTGCGCCAAACCGTAAGCCTGATGAATTCCTGACCGCACTGGAAAAACTGAGAGAGCAAGCCTGGTACCTGCACAAAGAAGATCAGCGATTCTTTATCAAAGAGACTGAAAACCTGTCTCGCCAGATTGAACGCAATGCCAAGGATATTCCTCAACCGAAGATTGATCAGTCATTGGTCAACAAACTGACCGCCATCCTGCAACCTCAAAACAAAAAGGCATATCAGGTATTACAGGTAATGCCTCTCATGGATGACATCAAGCTCACAGGGCCGAGAGTCCTCATTGTTATCCGACCTGATGGCAGCATGCCACCACAGAAACTCACCAACTACTTTGAATACCAGCAGGAAAAAAACAACCTGTTGGTATTGTCTGGTCATGACAGCCATATGGCAGACGCAGTAGAAGAACGCCTGCGGGAACTGTACGCCATTGAGAAAATTTTTAACCGTTTAAAATCCGGTGACAGCCTGTATGAAGAAGCCCGTGATCGACTGGAAGATGCAGAAGAGCGTTTTTTCAAAACCATAGCCGGAGCTTATAATCGACTCTACTTCCCCGGTCTGGACGAATCAGATGGCTCTGAACGTCTTATGCACGCAACCATCGACAATGGTTTGAAAATGGGGGAACGTGAACATTCTGCTGAAAATCAGATTGAAACCCTGCTAGCAAGCCCTCGAGCCAACTACAAGTTAGTGCTCGACTTGCAGGAATCGTTGCAGGAAAACTGGGCACAGGCAGAAGTAGAGCTTTGGCCTGAGCGTGATCGTCGTACGCCCTGGAAAGATGTGATGATGCGCTCCCGAACCAACCCGGCATGGCCCTGGTTGCCCGGAGCCAGTGGTATGGATACCCTCAAGTCAGAAGCACTGAAACAAGGCCGCTGGCGTATGGGGGAAGATGGTTACATAGAGAAAGGCCCGTTCCCGAAAGAAAAGACCTCTATCAATATCCAAACCCAAAACATCAACACGGCAACGGGTGAGTCCCAATTGTCACTGACCCCGCGCAACGGTGGTTCAAGCCCGGTGGTGTATTATTCCACCAGCGCCAGTGTATCGGTCAAAGATACACAAGTGGACGATCTTGAAAACTTCACCACCAAAGAAGCCACTTTGTACTTTTTGGTAGAAGATACCGCTGGCAAGTATGAAACGGGCGATCCTGCACGCTGGACGGCGGAACTGAAAATACGCCATGAAATCCACTCAATAGCAGACAAGCGTTATGTCGAATTGCGCTGTACACCAGAAGCCGAACTTTTCTATACTCTGGACGGCTCTAACCCCAAAGATGGCAACCGCTACGAAGAACAGTTTGAAGTCAACTCCAAAGCATCCCGCCTTTTGGTGTTTGGCAGGGCCGGTGAAGCAACACACACGAGTGATTTTCAGATCCCCAGCGCGGGTGATAAAAAGCCTGTAATTGATGACACCAAGCCCGCTAAATTAAGTGACAATAAGCGTGTTACGCTGGACTCTACCGACAAGGTATTTGGCGTTCTGAACAAATTCAAAGAGCGCGAAAATGTGAAGCTGAAAGGCGTACGGGTAGAAATCGGTGAAGGTGAAAATACCGTCATGGTTCGTTTTCATGAACGGGAAGTGACTTCTGCCATTATCACCAGCACCATCGAAAATCTTCGTTATGTATTGAAAGAAGAACAGGCCCCGGTGACGATCACTATCAGTAGCGGCATTGCTTTCGATAATGGCTTTTCCGCAAAAGAGTTTGCTGAAATCAGTGGCATCGAGCTGAGACCCGGCGATGTGATTCAGGATGTATAATCTTTTGCTCAATAAATCACGATTTACCAGTGAAGCAGGATAAAGGGCGGATGACTGAACACGCACCCACCGGCAAAAAGAGCGTCGAAACAAAGACAAAGCGCGGACAGGGAAAATCACGGTTTGCCCATCCGACTCTTGGCTTTGGGGTGCCTGCCACCACAGACCCCCATCATTTTCTGGTCTCTATCCCGAAAAACAATAATGGCGTGGTGCTCATTTCTGAATATTTGGGTATGCAGGCGCAGGATCAAAACGCCGCCATTATGGATCGGGTGCTACTTGAGCGACGACGCTGGACTGCCATGCGAAGTGAGGTTCAACGGGCATTCAATGTCCGTTTGAAAGAACACAAGCTGCAAACCTCAGCCTGGAAAGTGGGCGACAACATGGTTGACCGACTCCTGGGCAAAGAACTCTGTGTGCTCGCTTGGGCGATAGAGGCCATGGAGTTTGACCATATTCCCATTGCCGTCAGAAACTGGCTGGCATTAAGGCCGGAAGAACGCTGGTGGCTATACGGTATGGCAGCTATCAGTACCGGTGGTGTAAAAGATGGTAACAAAGGCTGGCGGCTCGCCCTGCGCCACGCTTTGGGCGATGTTGCCCAGAATGAACAGATTATTCAGTATCGTAAAGCCATGACTCCCAAAGCTGATCAAAATGATCCTGCCTTGAGCTTGTTTTAGCGCTGGCTTGACCGAACGTATTCAGGAATCTTATAAGCTACATGACCACTCCCGAACTGAAACCTCTGGCACTGAAAGACGCGCCCGCGTTGATTGAAGCCGTGTTCCCGGCCCAAAAGGTATCTTTTGAAGCCCAGCGCGAACGTAAAGCCGGTGCCGGGCAGACACTAACGGCACTCGGCTCTTACTGGAAAGGCAGGAAGCCACTGATCCTGGTAAGGGCGATTGTACTGGGCAGTCTGCTGCCACAAACAGACGATACTGAAAAAGATCTGGAAATCTTTGAAAAGCTGATGGGGTTTGATGATGTTGGTTTAGCTCGTAGAGCTGTACCGCAAAATGCTCTGAAACCTAAAGACCTTGCGCGGCTAATTACGTTGGAAAACCCGTGGCAGCATTTTGCATACACCATCAAAGATAAGAGTCTTACCAAGGAAGAAGTTTTGCAATGGCATTTTCCTTTGGATGCTGATGACGAAGGTATCACTCTTCGCTGGCAACGGGACGTAAGCGACGATATTAAAGCCAAATACTACCTGCAAGCACTGAAGACATATTCCACATATGAAACCAAATCCCTGCTATGCAAGCGCCCTGAAGAGGTGAATCAAGAATGGTTATATCAACCCGTCTGGGATTCGGTAAATCTTCATCTGGGTCACTTAGGCATTAACGTTCACTCCCATCAGGAGCTGGTAGAACAACTGGGTATCTTGCGTTACGGACACAAACCCAGAGTAGGTGATACTTTTTCGGGTGGTGGCTCTATTCCCTTTGAGGCCGCTCGGTTGGGGTGTGATGTGTATGCGTCTGACCTGAATCCGATTGCCTGCATGCTGACTTGGGGTTCATTAAATATTACTGGCGCAACTGCTGATTTCCAAACTGAGCTTGAACAAGCGCAAAAACAAGTTGCAAAACTGGTTGATGATGAAGTCACAAATCTAAAGATAGAACACGATGAGTTAGGCAATAGAGCGAAAGTCTATCTTTATTGCATGGAAATAAAGTGTCCAGAAACAGACTGGTTGATACCTGTTTGCCCAAGCTGGATAGTTTCTGCACAACGTAACGTAATTGCCAGACTGCAACCAAACTATTCAAGGAAGGGTTTTGACATTGAGATAATTAGCGGCGTCTCTAGTCAAGAAATGGAGGTCGCTGGTACCGGCACGCTTCAAGGGGGAAAAATCGTTTACGAGCTGGAAGGCAAAAAATACCAGATTCCCGTAAAAACCCTGCGAGGTGACTATAGAGATGAGGAAGGCAACACACAAAACCGCATACGCCGTTGGGGAAAAAATGACTTTATGCCCTGTAATGACGATCTATTTCAAGAACGCCTCTATGCTATCCAATGGATTGATAAAGATACTTTGAAAAAAGGGCGAAAAGAAACATTCTTTGCAGCTCCGACGTGTGATGACCTTGAGCGGGAAAAAAAAATTGAACAAATAGTCTGCGAGAGTATCGGCCAGTGGCAAGCGGTAGGGCTGGTGCCGGATATGGTTATTGAGCCAGGTGATGAAACCACCAGACTCCAACGTGAGCGAGGCTGGACTCATTGGCATCATTTGTTTAACCCACGACAGTTATTGATGTTTAGCTTGTACAGGAAATACGCAGAATCTATACAGGTTAAGAAAATCAAAGCTGCAATCGTAGCGGCGCAGAGCAAGTCGATTGAATGGAATAGTCGTCTATGTCGGTGGGCAACATCATCCAGACATGAAAATCAGGTTAATACATTTTCCAACCAAGCACTAAATACGCTTTATAACTTTGCAGTTCGTGCCACATCCAATCTTGAAAATCACACCCTTGTAGAGTTTTCAGGCAGCACTTTCTCAGCAACCGGTAACACTAATGTTAAGTCTTGCCCTGCCAGTGCTGTCAGCCACACAGCAGATCTCTGGATTACAGATCCCCCCTACGCCGATGCCGTTCATTACCACGAAATCACCGAGTTTTTTATCGCCTGGCTGCGCAAAAGCCCACCAACTCCTTTTGACCAGTGGAACTGGGACTCCCGCCGGGCACTGGCCATCAGAGGTTCCGGCGATGATTTCCGCCGGGGCATGGTGGGTGCTTACAAAGCGATGGCCGACCATATGCCCGATAACGGAATGCAGTGCGTGATGTTCACCCATCAGGATACCGGCGTCTGGTCTGATATGGTGGGCATTTTCTGGGCAGCCGGTTTACAGGTGGTAGGTGCCTGGTACATTGCCACCGAAACCACTTCGCAACTGAAAAAAGGCGGTTATGTGCAGGGCACTGTGACCCTGATGCTGCGCAAACGCCCTGCTGGTGAAAAGTCAGGTTTTAAAAACCGGATTCTGCCCGCTGTACGCCTAGAAGTGCAAAACCAAATTCAGCAAATGATGCACTTGAACATCGAGGTCAAAGAAAAACTCGGCGAGCCAGTGTTCAATGATTCTGACCTGCAAATGGCGGGTTATGCTGCTGCATTGAAGGTGCTAACGGGTTACACGCATATCGGCGGAGAGGATGTTACCCAGTTTGCCCTGCGCCCCCGCCAGAAAGGTGAGGTAACGGTTGTAGACGAAATTGTTCAACAAGCCGCAGAAGCTGCTAACAGCTTGCTGGTACCAGAAGGCTTGGAAAAAGAAACCTGGCAAGCCATACGAGGTATTCAGCGTTTTTACCTGCGCATGATGGATATGGAAGAAGGAGCAGGTGCATCCAAACTAGACAATTACCAGAACTTTGCCAAGGCATTTCGGGTGGCTGATTACACCGGCGTCATGGCCAGCATGACCGCCAACAAAGCTCGTTTGAAAGGTGTGAAAGATTTTACTTCCCGCGACCTGACTGACAGCACTGAGCTTGGCCCCACCCATCTTGGCCGTGTGGTGATTGCCTTGCAGCAGCTGCTGGCAGAAACCGAGCCACAAGTAGTGATCTCCCAGTTACAGGAAGACTTACCGGACTTTCTTGAAAGTCGGCCGCTCTTGATTGATCTGGCCAGTTTCATCAGCAAGAAATCATCGGATCAAGCGGTGCGTGATGTGGCCGAAGTGCTTTCTGGTCGCCTGCGTAATCTGCGTTTGGGTTAAACCTTCAATATCATCAGTAAGAGGCATTAATGAGTATTCGGCGCTTTTCATCCCGCACTCACCAACTGGATAAAACCTTTCTGGCGGATCATCTGAAAGGCGCCCGGAGCTACAAGCGTATTGCAGGTTATTTTACCAGCTCACTGTTTGAGGTGGCTCACGAATGGATTGAAGACATACCCGATGTAAAAATCGTTTGTAATGTGGATATTCATCCCGACGACCTCAAAGTAGCGCAGCTGCGTGAATCGAAAATGATTGGGCGCTGGAACAAAAATGATATTGAAGCCGAGTCTTTGCTCAACCGCTCCCGCTATAAACGACTGGACGAGTTTCTGGCAAAGCGGGGGCAGGTGATTCGGGTTGCTCCAGACAGTGTGTGTGGTTTTGTCCATGGCAAGGCTGGCGTGATTGAGCTGGCAGATGGCAGAAAACTGGGCTTCATTGGCTCAATGAATGAAACCAGTAGCGGTTGGCAGAGACACTACGAAATTCTTTGGGAAGACAGCTCACCGGAAGGCGTGGCATGGATAGAGGAAGAATTTGATTACCTCTGGAATGCCGCCCGCCCATTACCGGAGGCAGTATGCAGGGAGATTAAACGCCGTGGTCGTCGTCATGAAATCATCGTGGATGAAATCAGCAGCGATGACAACCTGGCGCCTGCTGCATTGGTAGAAAGCCCGATGTATCGGGAGGGCATGAGTTTGCAGCCTTGGCAACAGGGGTTTATCACAGAATGTCTGAGCCACTACCGGAATTATGGCGTTGTTCGGTTATTGCTGGCCGATGAAGTCGGGTTAGGTAAAACCCTTTCTATGGGTACTGCGATGTTGGCGCTGTGCCTGCTGGCAGAGAAAGAAAAAAAGCGACGCAAGCCGGTTATCATCTTTGCCCCTGCAACACTCTGTGAGCAGTGGCAAACCGAAATGATGGATAAGCTGGGTGTCCCCTGTGCTCGCTGGAATACCGAGAAAAAGGTCTGGTGGGATCACGATGACCGGGCGGTTTCGCCTTCTGGTACAGAACACATCGCCAAATGTCCGCTCCGTATCGGTATTGTTTCTACCGGTCTGATGATGCGTGACTCTCTGGAAAAACAATACCTGCTTGGATTAAATTATGGCCTGGTGATTCTGGATGAGGCACACAAAGCCCGGAGTCGACAAGGTTTTGGTAAAGATGCCGGCAGTCCGAACGCCTTGCTCGATTTTATCAGGGAAGTCGCCGCTCGTTCTGACCACGTGTTGTTGGGGACTGCAACCCCTATCCAGACTCGACCAGAGGACCTTTGGGATTTGGTACGGGTTTTACATCAGGGGAAAGGTCGTTTTGTGTTGGGTAATGACTTTGCCCCCTGGCATAGCCCAAAAGACGTGCTGCCGATTTTTTCGGGAGAAGAGGAGGTGACAGATCCGCAATATGCATGGGAACTCTTACGTTCACCGCTGCCGACATTGAACTCCACTAATGAAGGTCGTGCACGACGTTTATACAGTGCTATCCGACAAGATTTAGGCATTCCCAAAGACAAATGGCAAGGCGGATCTTATACGGATTTGAGCATCGATGTGCGGGAAGATTTGCAATTTGCTCTGGAAAGCACCATTGCAGGAGCCAGTTTCTTCCAGAGGGAAAACCCTTTTGTACGCCATGTTGTATTACGAAAACGTACCACGCTGGAAGATGCAGGATTGTTGAAAAAAATTGGTGTTGATATTCACCCAAACCTGAATCTGGTCCGGAAAGTGAATGACTTTCATGCCTTATTTGAAGGGCAGGCGCTGCGCACCAGCGAGCATTTCCGGGAAGCCTATGCCGAAGCAAGGGTATTTGGGAAAGCGCTGAGTAAAGACGGCAAAGGTGGTGGCTTTATGAAGAACCTGATGGAACAACGAATCTGTTCCAGCGTGATTGCAGGCATCAATACTGCACAAAAATTACTGGAAGGTCGCACCATCCACGAAGAGACAGATGATGAAGATTTTGATCTTGTCGTTCAGAACGATGCTGAGCGGTCAGCACTGACCACACTGCTGCACCGCCTGAAACAGGTCAAAGAAGACCCCAAGCTGAACGCTGTAATCCATTATCTGGAAACAGAAGGCTGGCTTGAACATGGCGTTATTATCTTCAGTCAATATTACGATACAGCACACTGGGTAGCGGATTCGTTAGCCAAACGATACAAGCAAGAAGCTGTTGGACTTTATGCTGGTGCAGGACGAAGTAAGTTATACCGTGAAGGTGAGGCAGTTGGTATTCAGCGGGAAACCCTCAAAGAAATGGTGGCGGATCGCGAACTCAGAATTATGGTGGCGACTGATGCTGCCTGCGAAGGTCTTAACCTGCAAACTCTGGGCACACTAATCAATATTGACCTGCCCTGGAACCCCACAAAACTGGAACAACGAATCGGGCGTATCAAGCGTTTCGGACAAGCTCGTGATCGCGTGGATATGTTAAATCTGGTCAACGAACAAACTGTCGATGAAAAAGTGTATGACCGCCTTTCAGAGAGAATGCGTGATCGCTTTGACCTGTTCGGTTCATTGCCGGATACCATCAAAGATGAATGGATTGAAGATATTGAAACACTCGGCGAAAAAATGGACGAATATATTCACGACCACAGAGAAGCCACTGGTTTCGACTTGAGATATAATGCGTCTATGCAACCATCGGATAATGAATGGAGAGACTGTTCCCAAGTGCTTTCACAGCGGGATTTTGCCAGCCTGATGCGAGAAGGGTGGAGCAGCTGACCGTTGTTAAATAAGGAGGCTGCCTTCCATGAAATTAAAGCTGGGTAAGTTTACTGGCGACTGCTATCAGTTCGTGAAAGAAATTCAGGAAGAAAGTGCCCAAGAAAAAATGCGTCTGATCTGTCAGAAGGCTAAAAATATTTACCGCTATGCGGAAGAAGTCATAGGAGCAAGAACTGAGATAGGCAATCGATACTCTTTTGCCAAAGATGGTAACTTTGAAGTCACGGGTGATTTTTTCATCTATCTTGCTGCTTGCTTCCGATTTGAAAACACACACCTTTTTCAAGTGCCACTACCTATTGAATGTGACTTGTCGAACCTTGCAACACAAGCCTATCGGGAGCTGTATCGTGATGATCAAATGGAGTTAGCCGGGATCGCTTGCAGTAATGATCATCGTGATCATGTTTCGATTATCCGCTGCCTTTGGGATGAATTTTTTGAGAAAGAAACAGATTCTCTCTTGAAGGAGGAGCCTGAGCTGGTTCGCTGGACAGTTGATGCAGCCACCTCCCCTCCCGGACATCTTCATATTGACTATTGCAAGCAGGAAATTAGAAAAATACTTTATGTGTTGTTTTATGATCTGACTTATCAATCCGAATTGAAGGCTGCTGTTTGAATGTAATGAATAGAATACCGACAGCCGCCCTGTGCGGTGTGGTTTTTCGCAAGAAGCTTGACAACTCAATATTGAGTTATATTTACTGACGAACATTATGGAATCTGATGGGAGGTGGTATGAAGCCCTGTCAGTATTTCTAGTGCTAATTGCCCCGTCATACCTGCATTGGGACCTTGTAATATTACAGCCTGCAAAAGAGCATGAAAGCATTATAAACGAAGGGTGGTTCAAGCGGCTTATGTCATAAAAGAGTAAGACCAACGGAGTAGAAAAAATCAAACTCACAGGCCGATTATGGTAATACACTTCTTGTTTTTGAGTTGCTCCTCGATCCAGTCAACCAGCTCTTGAACAGTCTTCTTAAAAATACCCATGTTATCATCGAACCTCTGTTGAATCAGGCGATTAATGCCATCACCATAAATATCCACATAAGGCTTTAAGTCGCTGAGGTGCGTAGCTGTTTCAAGCTCTACCAGTAGTTTTTTATAAAGCTCTAGTATTTCAAGCCACTCTGATTTTTTTATGACCGTGTATCCATAAAAACCATATCGGCTAACCGCAGATTTGATCACCCTGTCGAAATAACTGAAATGGTCATCCATGATGAAAATAGAGTTATCAGACCAATGCTTACCATTAAAGTGGCCGGGCTGTAGTTCAACAAAATGAGTGCCGTCCAACTCACTTTTATTTCTTATGATTTTCAGGTCACTCATTACAATCCAATCTGAATCCATTAAAACCTCAGCTTGCTAATTATTTTTAGAGAAGAAAGCTCTGACAATCCAGGTAAATCCAGTGAAACAAAATTATAGCTCAGGTGATAGTGTCTATTTGGCAGTACTACATGAGCCAACCCATTGACTGAGGGTTTGTCCTCGAAAACTATACCAACCACAAGGTAGCCTATCAGATAGCAGAATATGATGTTGCAGTACCCGTCTAAACCTCAGCTGAATCGTGGCTTTGCCCGGTTTGTGTCTGATATATTGGAAGGGTAAGAGGGTAATAGAGCTATGCCAATTTATGAAATCACCAGCGATTCACTAACCCCCGTTGAAGCGACTTCATTTGAACAAGAGAACCTGAAAGAGAGGCAAGACCTTCAACGACTTCTGAAAGCCAATATTGAAGCCATCAGCCCGGATACATTGATCATTGCGGAAGAGTATGGCGATTTTGTCGAATCAAACCGACGCATTGACCTACTGGGCATAGACACCAATGCCAATCTGGTTGTAATTGAGCTGAAGCGGGACGATCTGGGCGGCCATATGGAGCTACAAGCTATTCGTTATGCAGCAATGGTTGCCAATTTAACCTGGGACCAGGCCATCAATGCCTATAAGCAATTTCTGACCGACAACGACCAGGACGCAGATGCTGAAAGTTCACTACTGAGTTTTCTGGGTTGGGACTCCCCCTCCAGCGAGGACTTTGCTCAGGAAACCCGCATTGTTCTGGCTGCCCGGAACTTTTCAAAAGAAATTACCACGTCCGTATTGTGGCTCAATGACCGTGATCTCGACATAACCTGTGTCCGACTGAACCCATTACGGTTCGAAGACCACCTGCTACTGAACGTTGAACAGATTATTCCTCTGCCTGAAGCAGTAGATTATCAGGTTAACGTCCGGCACAAGAAGCGGGAGGAGCGAGCGGCACGAACAGACAATAAAGACCGATCCCTGTTAAGCCTTCACATCGATGGAGAACCCTTCGAAACTGGCTTTAAAAAGTCCAACATTGGCTATCTGGCAGTCAAAGCACTCGAACATGCAGAACTGATTGATGAAGCAACATTTGAGTTCCTTCGAAATAATACTTCCTGCGCATTTCGACTGCTTAAGACCCTGGATGAAATTACAGATAATGAAGAGAAGTACAGAAGGTACAGAACCCAACAAAAGGCTGAGTTCTTCTATCAAGGCCAGGAGTACTATATCGCCCGTAACTGGGGTGTCTCAAACATAACCCCTTTTATCCGAGAGATTGAGAGCCGTTTTCCTCAGATAAAAATCACCATCGACTGAATTTAGGGGCCTATGATCCCTCATGAAAAAGGCCATTTTTTTAAACAGCTCCATGAAACTTCTTTTTTGTCGCTGGCTCCCAAAACAGAAAATACTCCATCATGAGTTTTTTACTTGTTCAGTATAAGACTGTTATGCAGGGCAAATAGCTTATATGACATGTATTTTCTGTCACTAGAGTTGTGCGTATTGCTCCCCCACATATGAACTAAAGTATCATCGGGACTCCCTGTCCAGCTCCCCCCCTGGTCTCCCCCCCCTATCATTCTTCTTGGTGAGCGGTGACAACAAATTGCTGATCTTTCAAATGACCACTGCTGTCACCAAACTGCTGGATGAAAGTCACTTGTGGTAGTTCATTACCAGCCTGTTTGTATTCCCCATCCATCTTGTTTAACTCAGCAACAGCTGCTGTCGCTGCCCTCGGGTTTCTCATGGAGAACTCACCATCGACCCCTTCCACAACCTCACTGCAAAACTGAGCAATCGCCCAAAGCTTTCTGCGCTTGTCAGCAGCCGTGATTTTGAGTTCAGTACTTAGTTGCTCCTGCTGCTCACGAAGAGCGATCTGAATGTCAGCATTTGTCAACAGGCGAGAGCCCTGGCTTCTGGCTGTCTTTGGGCTGTAACCAGCGGCTATAGCGGCCCTGGTTGCGTTTTGATCAATGAGGTATTCAGCTAGAAAGCGAGCGTGTTTATTGTTCATGCCATCGGTCCTTGATGAGATTCTGTTTCACTATACCATCAAAGGCCAAAGGTCCTGAGCCTCTCCAATTGACCCTCCACCTTGTAAAATTGAGTGTACCTTCTGGACACCTAATCCCTTGCTTCTAAGCCATTGATTTAGTGTGTCAAATAACCTTTGATCTGATCAATTGGACACGATGTAAAACAAAGTCTAATTTCTCTTTTACTCGAAGAAGTAAAGGACGTAGTTGAATGAAAGGCCAAAATGTCGGATACATCAGAGTCAGCAGTATTGACCAGAACACTGCCCGGCAACTGGAAGATGTTGAACTGGATACCTGCTTTGAAGACCATTGCAGTGGCAAGGACACCAATCGGCCTCAATTAAAAGCCTGTCTGCGCCATTTGCGAAAAGGTGATCATTTACACGTCCACTCCATAGATCGACTTGCACGCAGCCTTAAAGACCTTCAGAAGCTGGTTGAAGACCTAACCAATCAGGGTGTTACCATCCAGTTCCATAAAGAGAACCTGACTTTCACCGATGGCAGCAATCCTATGCATACACTCATGCTTCAAATGATGGGAGCCTTCGCAGAATTCGAGAGAAGCATGATTAGAGAGCGGCAGCGGGAAGGTATTGTGTCCGCCAGGAAGAAAGGCAAACAGATCGGAGCCATGCCCAAGCTAACAGAAAAACAAGTAGCTGAATTGAAAGACCGAGTAAGTGCCGGTGAACAAAAGAAAGCACTGGCTCATGAGTACGGCATTAGCAGGCAGACTCTCTATAACATCGTGGGCACAAGGACATAGAGGAAGCTACTCCACTCCATCTCTACTAGTCCGGTTTATTCTTAACTTGCAAAGCGAGTGCATGGTTGCTTTAGGTAACTGGCCATTAACTCTATAAATGCTTGAAAGTTCGCATATCATCATAGCGTTTCTTTTTAGCCAGCTATCGGGATAACAACCGTCCCTCCACAGCTCAATAACATTACTATTGTCTGGCTCATTGCTGACTCAATACTTTGATCTTGCTTCAGTCATAGGGTGAACACAATATGCTGATATGAAAGCCGATGAGTATAAGTGTCAGAAAGAAAACCAGCAGATAGATTTTTCAAATTAAGGTTCCCTTTTTTATAGTGGTATAATTACTTTTTTTGAGTATTGGCAAGACAGGACTATTTAGAACCCTCTTAAACCTATTCACACTATTTTAGATGTTCGAGGTTCAAAAATATGTCCCTGAAAAATCATCACTCAATATAACTGATTGATTTTATTATCTATTAGAAAAGTAAAAATCCCATAAACCATGGTATAACCGATAGCAATCAGAGCGTAAGTACTGCCTATCGTCAGCCCGTTAAGCAGTTGCTGAATAAGGTAAAAACCTGAATCCCCCATTCCACGACCTCGTTTTTATTCTTGTGAAAACCCCTAATGCCAGGCTGATTCTCTCATACGACAACGGCTCTTGGTAGGGAAAGAGCAAAAGTAGTGCCTGTAGAAGTTACACCCACTATCCTGACACAGAGGGCCGCCCGCCCAAGCCAAAAGGCAGTAACCCAACCCTCGCTGAATACCTGCAAAAGCTTCTGGTATTGCCATTACCTATTAGACGACAATAACAATATGCCCTTACGATTCAGAGACTTCTATTTTTATAGTTTTCGAATGTGCAACCCTGAACGCCAGAGCTTGGGTAAACATATTTCGCTATTCGTTAATACTGAACTTTTGATGTACTCTAGCAGCATCAAAGTCAATCAATTGGTCACTTTTGCTGACTCACCTGCCAGCCAAAAGCTCAATCTGGTCAAGATATGCCCAACACCCAAACCTCTAACAACCTTGCCGCCTTCATCTGGTCCGTAGCCGACCTCCTGCGAGGCGATTTCAAGCAATCCCAGTACGGGCGCATCATCTTACCGTTTACCCTGCTGCGCCGCCTGGAATGCGTTCTGGAGCCCACCAAGGAAGCAGTGGTTGCCCAGCACGAAAAAGTAAAGGCCATGAACCTGCCTGAAGAAGGCATGGAGAAGATGCTGCTGCGTGCTTCTGGATTGTCGTTTTTCAATACTTCACCCATGAACCTGTCGAAGATGGGTCAGGGCGATATCAAGGACAACCTTGAAAACTATGTCCTCTCCTTCTCCAAAGATGCCCGTGAAATCTTTGAGCATTTCAAGTTTGATGAGTTTGTAGGCAGCCTGAACGAAGCCAACCTGCTGTTCAAGGTACTGCGGAAGTTTGCCACCATCGACCTCAGCCCCAAGGCGATCAGCAACCACGATATGGGCTTGGTGTTTGAAGAACTGATCCGTCGCTTTGCCGAATCTTCCAACGAAACCGCCGGTGAACACTTTACCCCAAGGGATATTGTCGAGCTCACCACTTCACTGGTGTTTATGGAAGATGATGATGCTTTAACCAAAGAAGGGATCGTTCGCAGTATTTATGATCCAACGGCAGGTACAGGCGGCTTTCTCTCTGCGGGAATGGAGTACGTATACAAGCATAATACAAAAGCTCGTATGACGGCCTTTGGCCAAGAGCTGAACCCGGAGTCCTACGCCATCTGTAAAGCCGATATGCTGATCAAGGGTCAGGATGTCAGTCGCATCAAACTGGGCAACACTCTGTCGAACGATCACCTCAGTGGCGACCAGTTTGACTACATGCTGTCTAATCCGCCATTCGGGGTGGACTGGAAAAAGATCGAAGGCACCATTAAAGATGAGCATGAACACAAAGGCTACGACGGTCGCTTTGGCCCCGGCCTGCCAAGAGTGTCCGATGGTTCGCTGCTGTTCCTGATGCACCTGATCAGCAAGTTCAGGGACATCACACCAGAGAACCAGAACCCCAGCCGCATCGGCATTATCCTCAACGGTTCGCCGCTGTTTACCGGCAGTGCAGGCAGTGGTGAAAGCGAAATTCGCCGTTATATTCTCGAAGCCGACCTGCTCGAAGCCATTGTCGCCCTGCCCACAGACATGTTCTACAACACCGGTATCGCTACCTATGTGTGGGTGCTGACCAATAAAAAGTCCGATGAACGCAAAGGTAGAGTGCAGCTGATTAACGGCGTACACCTGTGTGGCAAGATGCGTAAGTCCCTGGGCTCCAAGCGGAACATAATGAGCGAGGCTGACCGTCGCCTCATTACCCAAAACTTTGGAGCCTTTGCAGAAGCATCCGAAGAAAACTTTGCCGCCAAAATTTTCGACAGTCATGAATTCGGCTACCGTCGTATTACCGTGGAACGCCCACTTCGCCTGTCCGCCCAGATTACGGATGACGCTGTAACGGGTCTACGCTATGCACCCAGGCCGTATAACGCCGTTATGCGCTGGATGGTTGAGGAATTCGGCACAGAGTGTCATACAACCTTGGCAGACAATGAAGAAGCCATCCGCACCAAAATCAAAAAAGACTTCAAAGAACTGAAAGAGAAGCAGATCAAAGAGGTACTGAACGACAAACTCTGGCTGTTCCAGCGGGGGCTGATGGAGAAAGCCCAAACTCTGCAAAATACAGTCGGAACGGTACTGTCTAACGACTTTAACCAGTTCGATAAAGACCTGAAAGCCGCCCTCAAAGCCGCTAATTTAAAGCTGGATGCCAAAGAGAAAAAGCAGTTCCTCGATGCCGTCACCTGCAAGAACCCCGAAGCCGAACCTGTTATCAAAAAGGTACTGGAAGAAGAAACCCAACCACTTTACGGCGCATTCGAATACAAAGGCAAAGTCGTCGAATTCCAGACCGATGGCGACCTGCGGGATAACGAGAACATTCCTCTTGACCCATCAATGCCCACCCATATCCTGATCGAAACCTACTTCAACCGGGAAGTGGCTCCCCATGTACCCGATGCTTGGATCAATGCCGATAAATGCGATGCCCAGGATGGTGAAGTTGGAATTGTGGGTTACGAGATTCCTTTTAACCGACACTTCTATGTGTATCAGCCGCCCCGTGCGCTGGAAGCGATTGATGCTGATCTGGATGCGGTGAGTGCTAGAATCATGAGTCTGTTACAAGAGGTTCACTCATGAGCAAGCCAAAAAGCAACATTAACCTGAGCCTGAATAAGGAATACAAAAGCTGGCTGAAAAACCTTAAACAGAAGGTGCTGGCAACCCAACTCAAGGCCGCCGTTCAGGTGAACTCCACTCTGCTGAATTTTTACTGGGAACTGGGGGAAGACATTGTTCGGCGGCAGGTTGAAGCAAATTGGGGTGATGGTTTTTTAAAGCAGCTGAATAAGGATTTAAGCAGCGAATTCCCTGATATTAAAGGCTTTTCCCTCAGCAACATCAAATACATCCGTCAGTGGCACCTGTTCTACCGAGATGAGGTTGAAAAAAGCCAACAGCTTGTTGGCCAATTAACGTCGATTCCCTGGGGACATAACCTGAAGATAATCAGCAAGTGCCAAACAACGGCTGAAGCTCTGTATTACGTGGGCAAAACCATAGAACGTGGCTGGAGCCGAAACGTCCTGGCGGAATACGCCCTCAGCGATATTCAAAAGCCTATTGGTGTTTCGGAATACCAACTGACCCACTCACTGCCAGAAAATCTGCAATCGCAACTGCCCAGTATTGAAGAAATTGAGCAGGGACTGAGGGGTGAGTTGTGATGGATGGAAACAGCCTTGAGCGCAAAAAATATGCGGCTTATCCGGAATATAAGGATTCTGGGGTTGAGTGGTTGAGTTCCATCCCCAAACATTGGAACTTAAAAAAAGTCCGCTATGTGCTTAAAGATGGCTCTGAAGGCATAAAGATCGGCCCTTTCGGCAGTGCCTTAAAGCTCGACGATATGGCTGAGCATGGTCACAATGTCTACGGGCAAGAAAATGTAATTAAGAAGGATTTTTCTTTAGGAAAGAGAAAAATTACTACTGAAAAATTCCAAGAAATGAGTCTTTATCAGGTATTCCCGAATGACATTCTGATAACCATGATGGGTACAAGTGGGAAGTGCGAAATCGTTCCTGAAGGTATTCCGTCAGGGATAATTGATTCGCATCTTTTGAGAACCAGAGTTAAAGAGCATGAAATTGATCCAAGATTCTTCAAGATACTGATTGATGAAACACACGAGATTGGTTTTCAGATTAAAACTCTCGGTAAAGGATCAATCATGCACGGTTTGAATTCCGGAATTGTGAAAGACTTGGTTCTTCCACTGCCAGATAGAGTCGAACAGGACACTATTCTTAGGTTCCTCGACCACGAAACCGCCAAAATCGACACCCTGATCGAAGAGCAGCAATCCCTGATCCGGCTGTTGAAAGAAAAACGACAGGCGGTGATCAGTCATGCCGTCACCAAGGGGCTGAACCCTGATGCACCGATGAAGGATTCCGGTGTGGAGTGGCTTGGGGAAGTGCCGGAGCATTGGGAAGTTAAGCGTCTAAAGCATGTTGCTGATGTTGTCGACTGTCGAAACAAAACTCCAGAATACTTCGATGATGGCGAATATTTTGTTGTCAGAACCACAAATGTGAAAAACCAGAAGCTCAACTTTAATGGTGCTTTGTATACCGACGAAAGAAACTTCAAGATTTGGACTCAACGGGGCATTCCACCTGCTGGTTCGATTTTGTTCACTCGTGAAGCACCTGCGGGTGAAATCTGCCTCGTCCCAGAAAACCTTAAGTTCTGTCTTGGTCAAAGAATGATGAATTTCATTTCCCATGATCCGGACTACAAGAGTTTTCTGTTTGATTTCCTCTTATCTGATTGTCTTGAGCGATATATCGAGAGTGTTTCGCATGGAAGTACCGTTACTCACTTGCGTGTCGAACAGGTAGAAAATATTCCTGTGATCGTGCCTCTAAAAGAAGAAGCTGAAGCAATTCATAGCTACCTCAGGGGCATAAAGTCCAAGTATGAAGAATTAACTCATGAAGCTGAGCAAGCAATTGCTTTAATGCAGGAACATCGCACCGTCCTAATCTCCGCCGCCGTCACCGGCAAAATTGACGTACGTGACTGGGTCGCTCCGCCATAATATCTGAGCCTGCGATTGTCTCCGCACTTTGGAGACAATTTGAAAAAAGTCCCAATTTGAGACTAAAAGGTCTTTTTTTGGGACCTTGAAAAGTCCCAATATGAGACCTATAGTTCCCATATTGATACCTCTATAGGAACTTCGTCACTGTGTCATCCATTGCCTCCGTACTGTTCACCAAAACTCAGCAACGTCTGCTGGCTGTGCTCTACGGCAAGCCGGACTGCTCTTTTTATCTGAACGAGGTGGCAAGGCTGGCCGGGGTCGGCAAGGGCGCTGTGGTTCGGGAACTCAAGAAAATGACCGAAGTCGGATTGCTCACCACTCACCAGCAGGGTAACCAGCAGCATTATCAAGCCAATCCCGATAACCCCGTGTTTGAAGAGCTGAAAGCCATTACCCGCAAAACCTTTGGCGTACAGGGTGTGATTAAAAGAGCACTGTCGCCCGTTTTAAGTCAATGTGACATGGCATTTATTTATGGCTCGGTAGCAAAAGGACAGGAACACGCGGGCAGTGATATAGACGTTTTGCTGGTGGGGCATGATTTAAGTTATGGCGAGATTATGGAGCATCTGGAACCAGCAGAAAATCAGCTGGGGCGAATCATTAATCCTACACTGCTGACGCCTGAAGAATTCCAGCAAAGAGTAGACAGTCAGCAAAGTTTTGTCACACGACTTATGGAGCAGCCCAAACTCTGGCTGACCGATCAACCCTTAACCGGAGACAAGCCATCGTGAAAAAGCTGGATAATCTGGTCAAAATCAACAAGCTCAAACAAGAACCCCCCGATGCACAGGAATTTGCAGGGATGGTTCGGGCGGCTGAAACCAAACTCAAAGATGCTGCCATCAGTGGTTTATCCGTCGACAGTCAGTTTTCTCTGGCCTACAGTGCGGCCCATGCTTTGTCACTTGCTGCATTACGCTGGCACGGCTACCGCTCTGAAAGCCGTTATCTGGTGTTCCAGTGTTTGCAGCATACATTAGACTTGAGTCGTGCAAAATGGCGGGTTCTTGATCAATGCCACAAGCATCGTAACCTGGCGGAATACGAAGGGCATCTGGATATTAACCCGCAACTGTTGAAAGAACTGATTCTGCTAACCCATGAGCTGTTAAATCTGGTTAAATCACTCCCTGAAATCTCTTAGGACGTACGTGACTGGCAACCAGAAGCACAACAACAAGAACAACCCGCAGAGGCCACCGCATGAGCAAAACACCCGCTTCATCAAAAGAGCCGGATAACCTGTTCGGCGAAATCAAAGACCTGATACAAAGAGCCAAACAACGGGCAGCGGTGGCACTCAATGCCGAGATAACCGCACTCTATTGGAAGGTCGGTCAGCGTATTCAGCAGGAAATCCTGAAGGGTAAGCGGGCAGACTACGGCAAACAGGTTATTTCCGACTTGTCCCGCCAGCTCTCCGGGCAGTTTGGTAAGGGCTGGAGCCCTCAGCAATTGAGACATTGTATTAAGTTTGCCGAAATCTGTGAGGCTGATGAAATTGTCTCTACAGTGTGGAGACAATTGAGCTGGTCACACCTGAAACTGTTGATTTACATTGATGACCCATTAAAACGTGAGTTCTATATGACCATGGCGATTCAGGAGCGATGGTCTGTCCGCACCTTCAGCGAGCGTATGGATTCCATGCTGTTTGAGCGTACTGCCTTATCCCGAAAGCCGGAAGAAACCATTGTTCACGATCTGAAAATGCTGAGGGATCAAGGGAAAGCCGATCAGGATATCGTTCTGAAAGACCCTTACATTCTGGATTTTCTTGAGCTTAATGATACCTACGTGGAAAAAGATCTTGAGGATGCTATTTTGCGGGAAATGGAGCATTTTCTGTTAGAAATGGGTATGGGCTTCACTTTTGTCGCACGCCAGCACCGAGTTCAAATTGATGAAGATGATTTTTATATTGATCTCTTGTTCTATAACCGAAAACTGAAGCGACTGGTTGCTATTGAACTGAAAACAGGCAAGTTTAAAGCTGAGTACAAAGGACAGATGGAGTTATATCTACGCTGGCTGAATAGATATGACCGTCAGCATGGAGAAGACCCCCCTATCGGCATCATTCTTTGTGCAGGTAAGAAGCAAAAGCAAATTGAATTACTTGAACTGGGTCAACTACCCGTCCCTAAAGGAACGGGCTTGTAAAAGCCCTTGTTGACTAGACCACTATTTAGGAGAGGCAAAAAATAGTAGACGTTATTTCGGATGTAGATACCTTGGAATGTCGCCTTAGTTCCTTGCTCTATCGTGGCTCTGTAAACAGTCTTATTGGGTTATAGACAGTCAACCACATTGCGAAGCCGTTATAACTGGTCGAAAGGAAGTCTGAAACTGGTTTGATCCTACAAACCAGCGTAAGCACAACTCGAAGGAGGTAGACTGAATGCTAGTTTACGTACTCAACAAGAATGGTGAACCATTAATGCCATGCAAGCCCCAACGGGCCAGAAAGCTCTTGAAAGAGGGTAAGGCTAGGGTTGTTTCAAGGACACCATTCACTATACAGCTACAGTTTGGCTCTACAGGCTATAAGCAAACTGTAGTGGCTGGTATGGATACCGGCTCTAAGGTTATCGGCTGTGCTGCTATATCTAACGGCAAGGTTGTATATCAGTCTCAAGTCAAGCTTAGAACCGATATTAAGAAAAAAATGGATCAAAGGAGAATGTATCGGAGCAATAGACGTAACAGAAAAACCCGATATAGAAAGCCCAGATTTTTGAACAGGAAAAACTCAACCATGTTTGGAAGGCTTCCACCTTCTGTAAGGTCTAAGGTTCAGTCCCATTTCAGGGAAAAGAAACAGGTTGAAATGATTTTACCTGTTACCCGATGGAATGTAGAAACGGCCAGTTTTGACATTCACAAGATAACCAACCCTGAAGTGTCGGGAAGGGGCTATCAGGAAGGAAAACAGAAGGATTATTACAACGTCAAAGCCTATGTCCTTGATCGTGATGGATACAAATGTCATTCAAAACAGAAGGTTAAGCATAGTGAAAAATTACACGTTCATCATATTGTATTTCGATCAAATGGTGGAACAGATGAGCCTGGTAACCTAATAACCCTATGTGAAAGGTGCCACAAGGATTTACACGATGGGAAATTTGAGATTAAGAGCCAGAAAAGCAAGACTAAACACGCCACCCAAGTCAGCACCATCAAGGAAGTGTTAAAGAAA
Source organism: Endozoicomonas sp. ALC020 (assembly GCF_049275935.1). Classification (NCBI taxonomy): domain Bacteria; kingdom Pseudomonadati; phylum Pseudomonadota; class Gammaproteobacteria; order Oceanospirillales; family Endozoicomonadaceae; genus Endozoicomonas; species Endozoicomonas sp. ALC020. The sequence continues at coordinate 3,279,394 of NZ_CP184830.1, read as the reverse complement.
AACTGGTCATTCAAAGAAACCTTTGGGTATGAGACAAAATTCAAGCGTGAAACGATTTTAAAATTACCCAAAACCCATTTCAATGATGCTGTAGCTATTTGCAGTGAACATTGGGAGTTGGTTGAACCGAGTCCAATTGTGTATAAGAAGGTTCATGTCTCTAAAGGTGACTATCAGTTACACAAAGGGCAGAGATCAGAAAAGAAAATTCCTGTTGGCAAGTTGTTTGGCATTAAAAAGTTCGACTATGTAAATACCCAAAAGGGTAAAGGATTTATCAAGGGTAGAATGTCTACAGGATATGCTGTATTGATGGATATAGAAGGTAAAACTACAATAACCAGCACAACAATTAAGAAGGGCTGTAAAAGGTTAAGCGCCAGAAGCACAACCCTGATCGACTTCGAACATTGTGCATAGCGAATCTTGGCGGATTCGTTGCTTACATCCCCCCGCTGAAGCGAGGGGTTTTACGCAAAATTCGATAAAACTGAATAGTGGAATCCTCGAATTGTCTCCGCAGTGTGGAGACAATTCAGCCAGATTGATACATTGTGCAAACACTGTCTGCATAATCCCTGAAAAGTCCCAGATAGAGACCTTCAGGTACCATTTTGAGACCTTGAAATATGGACAGTACCAGCGAATCCACCTTCCAGAATGATATGATCGCCCGCCTGCAAGCCAAAGGCTGGCTGCTGGGCAGTGGTGACCAGTACGACCGGGAAACGGCGTTGTATACCAGCGATGTACTGGATTTTGTGAAGAACACCCAAGCGAAGGAATGGCAAAAGTTCTGCAAAAGCTTTCCGGTGGATTCGGAACAGCATTTTATCAGCCATCTGGTCAACCAGTTAAAGAAAGCCGACGCCAATGCCATTGATAAGGAGCTTCGCAGCTTTGGCACCCTGGGCGTGTTGCGTCATGGCTTGAAGATTCGCAATGCCCGGTTCTCTCTATGCCAGTTTATGCCGGAACATACCCTGAACCCGGATACGCTGGCTCGCTATAAAGAAAACCGTTGTCGTGTGGTGCCGGAGCTGGTTTACAGTCCTTATGTCAATCTTGTCCCCCCATCCCAACCTTCCCCCGAGGGGGAAGGCGTCGACGTTCATCTGGCAGAAACCGGTAAAAAAGCCAAGGCATGGCGCATTGACCTGGTGCTGTTTATCAACGGTCTGCCCGTGGCAACGCTTGAGCTGAAATCGGAGTTCAAACAGGCCATTGAAAACGCCAAACGACAATATCAAAAGACCCGTCTGCCCAAAGACCCGGAAACCGGCAAGCCGGAACCGCTGCTGACCTTTAAACGGGGGGCGCTGGTGCACTTTGCCGTGAGTCAGTACGAAGTGTATATGGCGACCAAGCTGGCGGGCTGCGATACCTTCTTTCTGCCGTTTAACAAAGGCACGGCAGAAGGCGGTGCAGGCAATGATATTCCCAAAAACAAGAATGATTACGCCACCGAATACCTGTGGAACGAGGTGCTGCTGCCCGACAACCTGCTGAATATTATCTGTCGATTTGTGCATTTGCAGATCGAAGAAAAGGAAGACTGGGAAGGCCGCAAGTCGAAAAAGGAAACCCTGATCTTTCCCCGTTATCACCAGTGGGATGTGGTGACCAAGCTGATTGCGGCAGCAAAGGCGGAAGGCACGGGCAACAAGTATCTGGTGCAGCACAGTGCCGGTTCCGGTAAATCCAACTCTATTGCCTGGACCGCCCATCAGCTTTCCACCCTGTACGATGGCGAAGGCAACAAGCAGTTCCATTCAGTGATAGTAATTACCGACAGAACCGTGCTGGACGATCAGCTACAAGACACCATCTACCAGTTTGAACACGCCGACGGTGTGGTGGGGCGCATCAACAAAAAAGAAGGCGATGGCTCCAAGTCGGAGAAACTGGCAGCGGCTTTGGAGAGTGCTCAACCGATTATTATTGTCACCATTCAAACCTTCCCTTATGTATTGGCGGCCATTGAGAACAGTACCAGACTGAAGGAACGCCGTTACGCCGTGATTGCCGACGAAGCCCACTCGTCACAAACCGGCTCCACCGCCCGCAAGCTGAAGGAAGTGTTGATGGTGGATGGTGCTGATGACGGGGATGAGGACAAAGAACTGTCTTCAGAAGATATGCTGGACGCAACCATTGCTTCACGCCGGGGCAGCAGCAACCTGAATTACTATGCGTTCACTGCGACACCCAAGGCGAAAACCCTGGAGCTGTTTGGTCGCCTGCCCAAACCTGATGAGCCTGCTTCCGAGAAGAACCTGCCTGAAGCCTTCCATGTGTACTCCATGCGCCAGGCCATTGAGGAAGGCTTTATTCTCGATGTGCTGAAAAACTACACCAACTACAAGGTGGCCTATCAGCTGGCCCAAAAAATAGAGGCCGAGGACGAAGAGGTAGACAGCAAAAAAGCCAAGGTAAAACTGAACCGCTGGGTGCGTCTCCATGAGTACAATATTTCCCAGAAGGTGAAAGTCATCACCGAGCACTACAAAGAGCATGTTATGGGCTTGCTCGCTGGTCAGGCAAAGGCCATGGTAGTTACCAGTTCCCGTAAGGAAGCGGTGCGTTATAAGCTGGCGTTTGATAAATATCTCTCAGAGCACAAAAGTTCTATAGCCGTGATGATTGCCTTCTCCGGCGAGGTGGAATTCCATAAGGACGATCCGGACAGCTCTGCCCTGCTGGACCAAAAGTTCACCGAAACCAATATGAACCCAGCTCTAAAGGGCCGGGACATGCGCAAAGCATTCGATAGCGACGACTACCAGATCATACTGGTTGCCAACAAATTCCAGACTGGCTTTGATCAGCCGAAACTCTGCGCCATGTATGTAGACAAGCCCTTAGGTGGTGTGGAATGTGTGCAAACCTTGTCCCGTCTGAACCGTACCTATCCCGGCAAAGCCGAGTGCGGCACTTTTGTATTGGATTTTGTCAATGAGCCGGAAGAGATTCTGGCCGCATTCCAGCCGTATTACCAAATCGCTGAACTGGCGGATGTGACAGACCCGGATAAGGTATTCGACCTTTACGAAAAACTCCGTGCCAGCGGTATCTTTACCTGGAACGAAGTAGAACAGTTCTGCGAGGCGTTTCTTTCCAAGAGCAAAAGCAATGCAGCGGTGAGCAACATCTGCAAGCCCGCTGTGGATCGCTGGCAGAAGCGATACAGTTCTGCCATTGATGCTTATGTACGTGCCAAGGAGATGTTCGAACGAGCCAAGAAGACTAAAGATGCCGTGTTAATCGCTAATGCTGAAAACAGTTTCAAAGAGTGCAAGCTGGAAAAAGACCGGCTGGAAATCTTCAAAAAGGACTTAGGCACCTTTACCCGTTTCTACGAGTTTATGTCCCAGATTGTGGACTACGACAACAAAGATCTGGAAAAGCTCAGCCTTTATGCTCGCTACCTGCGCCCACTGCTCCGTGAAAAGGTCATTGAAGAAGATGATATTGACCTGGATAACGTGGTGATGAGCCATTACCGGTTGTCCAGGATTCGCCAGCAAGACATTGAACTGAAGGAAGACGCCGAGGGCTATGAACTGGAACCCTCCAGCGATATCGGTTCCGCCAAACCCAAGGACAAGAAAGAAGAGTTCTTATCCCAGATTGTCGCTCGGCTGAATGAGCTGTTTATTACCGACAACCTGACCGATGCTGACTTGATCAACTACGCCTTTACCGTGCGGGACAAACTGGCCGAAAACGAAACGGTGATGAAGCAGATTGAGAACAATACGGCTGAACAAGCACTGCTCGGTGACTTCCCGCAAGCCATTGATGATGCCGTGATGGACAGCAACGAGGCTCAACAGGAGATGATGTTGCAGTATCTTTCCAACCCGGAATTGGCTCGGGGCTTTGCTCGGGTTGTGTTTGATATGTTGAAGGCGTGAGTGAGTGCCCTGCACTGGGCTTCATTGCTGAAGTGCAGGGTAAGATTTCTATATTTGTTCTGACTCAAAGGACTTCAGCACCAGGAATAAATCCACCAGCTAGCGCGATCTGTGTTTTGATAGATTCTTCTGGACTGTCAGCCGCACCAACCCACTTTCTGATTTTCTCGATTTCTGAAATTGACATCCTCCCCGCAGTGAAGAGGCTGTCGCAAAACTCTGGTTCCCATGCTCCAGCGTGGGAACCCATACCCATCTCGCGCTGCAGAGTCCCCTTTTCAGGGGAGGTATGCATTCCCACGCAGAGCGTGGGTGTCGCAAAACTCTGTGGGAACGATTTGACTCCCATCATTCCCAGCTTCATTCCCATCATTCCCAGCTTCATTCCCGTCATTCCCAGCTTCATTCCCGTCATTCCCGCGAAGGCGGGAATCCAAACTGACTCACCACCAGAACCATACTGCCCGGTGCCCTCCTGGCCTTGTCATCCCCGAGAAGGCAGAGATCCACCGTTGGCGCTGGATTCCCGCCTTCGCGGGAATGACGACCTAAGAGCATGGGAACGAGCTGTTGGAGTTTTCCGACACCCTCAGAGCGTGAGAACGAGTTGTACCTGCATCCCCCATTCTACGACCTCGTTTTTATTCTTGTGAAAACCCCTAATGCCAGGCTGACTCTTTCATACGACAACGGCTCTTGTTAGGGAAGGAACAAAAATAGGCAGCAGAATGCTGACATTGAATTCGGGCAATATCTCAACTAAGTTTCAGCGGTGTTAAAAGAGGTTCACTCATGAGCAAACAAAAAAACACCGTCAACCTAAGCCTGAACGGCGAGTACAAAAACTGGCTGAAAACCTTGAAGCAGAAGGTACTGTCAACTCAGCTTAAAGCCGCTGTTCAGGTGAATTCGACCTTGCTGGCTTTTTACTGGGAACTGGGGGAAGACATTGTTCGTCGACAGGCTCAGGCTAACTGGGGTGAAGGCTTCCTCAAGCAGCTTAGTAAAGACTTAATGTCAGATTTCCCTGAAATTAAGGGGTTTTCTCGTCGAAATCTTGAGTTAATCAGGCAATGGTACACGTTCTGGTCTGATAACGGGGCAATTGCGCAACAGCCTGTTGCACAATTAACTCAAATTCCTTGGGGGCATAACCAGCTCATCATCAACAAATGCAAAAGTAAACAGGAAGCCCTGTATTACGTTCAGAATACTATCAAACACGGCTGGAGCCGAAGCGTACTCACTCACCAGATAGAAAGCGGCCTCTGGCAGCGAGAGGGACAGGCCGTCAGTAACTTTAGTACCACCCTGCCAGCCGTACAATCTGACATGGCGCAAGAAACCCTGAAAGACCCTTATGTATTTGATTTTCTCGCCCTGACCCAAAACTACAACGAGCGTGAGCTTGAGAAAGGTTTGACTGAGCATATCACCCAGTTTTTGTTGGAATTAGGGGCTGGATTTTCTTTTATGGGCAAGCAATTTCATATACAGGTGGGACAACGGGATTTTTATATTGACCTGCTGTTTTACCATGTCCGGTTACATTGTTATGTGGTGGTTGAGCTGAAGACGGTAGATTTTGAACCGGAACATGCAGGCAAACTGAATTTTTATATCAGGGCCGTGGACGAACAACTGCGTAAAGAGGGCGATACGCCCACCATTGGCATTCTGCTGTGCAAGAACAAGGACAAACTCGTGGCAGAGTACTCTCTCAGTGATATGCAAAAGCCTATTGGCGTCTCGGAATACCAGCTCACTCAATCACTGCCGGAAAACTTGCAATCGCAACTACCCAGCGTGGAAGACATTGAACAGGGATTGGGAACTAAAAGATGAGACAGAAGCAGACCGACAACTGAACATTTCAGCGTCGGCCTATGCAAGCTATTCCCTGTAATGAAAATACCATCACAGTTACAGTCGACGGTATTTCCCGATCGGACTCTTATTTTGAAGCCTCAGACTTGGTACCGTCAGCGTGCCATTCGTAAACGACAAAACTGAAGTCTTTCAGGTCTCCCTTGCCATCGAAGGCCAGGTTGCCTGTTGGCGTACTGAAGGTGTTTGAACGCAGAACGTCGGCTACTTCTTCAGGGCTTTCACTCTTGGTCAGTTCCATGCCTTCAGCCATAACCTGAACAGCAGAATAGGAAGGGAATACGAAAGGACCGGATGAATCTTCACCTTTTGCCTCGAAGGCGGCTACCAGTTTGGCGTTGGCAGGGTCCTGATCAAAACTCTTCGGCAGTGTCACGAGCAAACCTTCTGAAGCCTGACCGGCAATGGCTGAAATATCCTTGTTGCCCACACCTTCAGGCCCCATGAATTTAGCCTTCAAACCCTTTTCTGCGCTTTGACGCAGAATCAGGCCCAGTTCAGGGTGATAGCCACCGTAGTAAACAAAATCGACATCTTCTTTCTTCAACTTGGCAATGAGCGCTGAAAAGTCTTTGTCACCTGAAGTAACACCTTCAAAAACAGCCACATCAATACCGGCTTTTTCAACCGTATTCTTAACGGCTGTAGCAATGCCTTCACCATACTGTTGCTTGTCATGGATAACTGCCATACGCTCTGGCTTTATGCTCTCTACGATGTAGTTACCCGCAGTGGGTCCTTGCAGGCTATCGAGTCCAATTGTGCGGAATATCAGCTCATATCCACGACTGGTGATCTCCGGACTGGTGGAGGCGGGGGTGATCATCAGGATACCTTCATCTTCATAGATGTCGGTGGTAGGCTGGGTAGAAGCAGAACACAGATGCCCTACGACAAAACGGATATCGTCATTTACGATTTTGTTGGCAACCGCTACGGCCTGTTTGGGATCACAGGCATCGTCATAGACTACCGCTTCCAGCTGCTTACCATTGACGCCCCCCTGTTGGTTAATTTGCTCTACGGCCATCTTCGCACCGGTGAATTGCATATCACCATACTGGGCTACAGGACCTGTTACCGGGCCAGCCAGAGCAATTTTTATCGTGTCGGCGGCCTGAGCCAGACCGGAAGCCCCTGTTACGGCTGCAGATACCGCCAGAGCGGCCAGAGTTTTGTTCATTTTTCTTATCATGCTGTAGTTCTCTTGGAATGGAATTAATTCCATTTTCTCATTATCTAAATCCTTCTTTCTCTCGAAAAGTTATATTAAGGATTTTTTTCAGTCATAACAGCTTTTTTTCCAAACTTTTTTCTTCGACTTTTGTCTAAATCTATACGAACGTCTTAAGGCGGCAGAGCTATCACAGACCTAGAGTGAAAGCATTAAGGGAATACTCTAAACAAGGATGTAAGGAGAAGCAGTATGGATACGAATCAACATAATACTCAGGATAATGAACTGAAAAACGGCGAACTGATTATATTGTCACTTTCTTTAGGGAGCGTTCTGGCTTCGCTTCACTTCTTTTTGAACACCATTTTCTGACAACCATGGATTCAGGAAATCTTTGTTGTCCCATATTGGTGACAAATAATATTTCATAATAGAGGTCAGGGGAAATGGCCGGGTTTACAGCCGGCCCAGGTTATTTAAGCCCTGATGGTTTTAACCCCTTCCGCAGTGCCCAGAAGCAACACATCAGCAGATCGCGCCGCAAACAATCCATTGGTTACGACTCCCACAATCTGGTTGATCTTTTCTTCAAGACCCATGGCGTCAGTAATCTCCAGATTCCATACATCCAGAATGATATTACCATTATCAGTCATAACCCCTTCACGGTAAGCGGGGTCACCACCCAATTTAACCAATTCACGGGCAACATGACTGCGAGCCATGGGAATAACCTCGACAGGAAGCGGGAATTCACCCAGCACGTCTACCAGCTTGCTCTCGTCTGCAATACAGATAAACTCTTTCGCCACTGCAGCCACAATCTTTTCCCTTGTCAGGGCTGCTCCACCGCCTTTGATCAGGTGCAGGCGATTGTTAGACTCGTCAGCCCCGTCAATATAAAAGCGCAGTTCACTGATACTGTTCAGGTCATAAACCGGAATCCCGTGCTGTTTCAGACGATCAGCAGAAGCCTCTGAACTGGCTACGCAACCATCAAAACTGTTTCTGTGTTCTGCCAGAGCATCAATAAAGAAATTGGCCGTGGAACCAGTGCCAATACCGATAATCATATCTTCTTCCAGATGAGGGAGGATCCGCTGCAATGCAGCCTCGGCAGTCGCCTTCTTCAGCTCGTCCTGGGTCATGTCTCTACCTTGCGGTCATGTACAATGAAGCCAGGGATTATACCCCCGGAAACGATCCCCCGCTGAACTAAATACTTCAAATTCCGTATAACCTTTTGTTACTTGAAAACGATAAAAGATTGTTTCTTGTACACATGCCTGTTTAGAATCAGTCCAACCAAGATAAGTTATTACAAAAGTGAAGTCCCATGCCTCATCAGTACATAAGAATGATTCTCGAAGCCAAAGTTTATGATGTGGCGATTGAGACTCCTATTCATGAGGCTCCTTTTCTCAGCAAGCGTTTGAATAATCAGGTTTTTCTGAAGCGTGAAGACCTGCAACCCGTATTCTCATTTAAAATCCGGGGCGCTTATAACAAGATGGCCCAGTTAACCGCTGAAGAAAAAGCCTGCGGAGTGACCTGTGCTTCTGCCGGCAATCATGCCCAGGGCGTGGCCATGGCAGCCAAGACCATGGGAATTGAAGCCGTTATCGTGATGCCCGGTACTACTCCTGAAATAAAGTACAAAGCCTGCGAGGCCAGAGGGGCAAAGGTCATCCTTCATGGTGATACCTTTGATCAGGCACTGGCTTACTCCATGAAACTCGTTGAAGAACAGGGCTATACCTTTATTCATCCTTATGATGATCCCTACACTATCGCCGGTCAGGGCACGATCGGCATGGAAATTCTGCGTCAGCATTCCGGTCAGCTCGATGCGGTTTTTGTACCCGTCGGCGGAGGTGGTTTGGCCGCAGGCATAGCGACCTATATCAAGTATCTGCGCCCTGATATCAAGATCATCGGCGTTGAGTATGAAGAATCTGCCTGTCTGAAAGCAGCTCTGGAAGCTGATGAGCGAGTGACCTTGCCCCATGTGGGTCTTTTTGCTGACGGCATTGCTGTGGCTCAGATCGGCGAAGAAACCTTCAAGCTCTGCCGGAAATACATTGATGAAGTGATCACGGTCAGCTCTGATGAAATATGCGCATCCATCAAGGATATCTTTGATGATACCCGTTCGGTTTGTGAGCCTGCCGGTGCGGCAAGTGTGGCTGGCCTGAAAAAATATGTCAGCGAGACAGGTGCCAGCAATCAGAAACTGATGGCTATAGCCAGTGGCGCCAATATCAACTTTGATCGTCTGCGTTATGTTTCCGAACGTGCGGAATTAGGTGAGAAGCGAGAAGCGATCATCGCTGTCACCATCCCTGAACAACCCGGCAGTTTCAAAAAATTCTGTGAAACCCTTGGTAAAAGGAATATCACCGAATTCAACTATCGCTTCCACGACCCCAAAAATGCCCGAATCTTTGTAGGTGTCCAGGTTCATCCTGATCAAATGCCCATTGATAATCTGATCCATGAGTTGCAAGAGAAAGGTTATCCGGTAGAGAACCTGACCGACAACGAGATGGCTAAGTTGCATGTTCGTCACATGGTAGGCGGCCATAGTAAAGCTGTGAAGGATGAGGTGGTTTATTGTTTTGAATTCCCGGAACGTCCGGGTGCCTTGCTCAACTTCCTGAACAAATTGGGTGACCAATGGAACATCAGTATGTTCCACTACCGGAATCACGGCGCTGCCTATGGCCGTGTTGCTGTCGGTCTGGAAGTACCAGAAATGGAGAGACCACACATCGCAAAATTTCTGGCTGAGCTGGACTATTACTACTGTGAAGAAACGGATAACAAGGCTTATCAGGCGTTTTTGGGGTGATGACCCGCTGAGATGCCGGGTTTATTATCCAGGACTCAATTTCTCTCAGGAACAAAGCATTGGATAACCGGGATAGGGCGAAGCCTTACAGCTACGCTCCTCCCACAACACCCAGTTTACGGGTCCGTACTGGGCGTTTCGGTCAGTTAAGCAGCCAATAATCTAATCAAACCTAATTCATCGAACCAACTATTCGGCAATGCTAAGTGCAGCGCAGGACTCCGGCATACTCGCAACTGCCCTTTGCTAGATCCTACCGTCTGTCTCGTCAGTTCATCACTGACTCCCCGCCTTCTCAGCTCCGCATAACGCTTCGGACTTTTCTCCCATTGACACCAGAGCATAGTCTCGTTGGAATACAATTACTCAAGTATTATTACCATGGTCGTGATACCACTTGGCACACCTAGTAGCATCTGGTGCATCGGCAGACTGCCAGACTATAGGGTAATACTGCCACTCATTGTTATATTGGCTGACCATTTTGTTATGAACTTTATATAGGGTTGTGACTCCGAACAACATCAATCAATAAAAGAAAAGGAGTTGCATCATGACGACACCGGTCAGCAATATTTCAAATAAAAGATTGCTCTCAACAACAGATATGGCTTCAACACAAAACCCGTACAATTCACAAACATCTGGAGCAACGTGTTATAACAGGTCTGTGGAGTGTTTAGAGCCATCAGTATCTATAAAAATTGATAGATCCAAAAAAAGAGAGACTGCTTTCGTTGGGTTTCATGAGAGAGGCTTGAAGAATAGAGTGGTATTAAAGCATATCCCTTTTGAAATAGACGGCACTGTGTTTAATTATATCGATGGCAATAAAAGAGATGATGAGCTGGCAAAAAAAATGATTGACATTAGTGACGACAGGCCAAAAAGCTCTTTCACTTTTAATATCAAAACACAAAATGGCAATCACGACTATGCACCTTCACATCTATGGCAAAAGCAATTCTTAAAATGTGTAAACTCAGGATTGCAGATTTATTTCGATGATTGCCCTCCAGATAGATTAGTCCCTTTCTTAGGAAATAAGACAGTTGCTGAGATTTATAAAGGTAAAAAAATCCCAGCAACTTGCTATCAGTTTGTGAACTTTATGGAGTTTAATTCAACTTCATTTCTAGATAAATTCCGCAACGAGTATACAAACTTAAAAACTTTAGATACAAACAATCAATTCACTCCTATTGCAATTTTAAAAAACAACGATCCCGTTCATACATTTATTCACATTGGAGATAATGTTTGCATAGGTAAACTGGGGGACGGGAATATTTTTTTCCATACTGCTGAAGATATATTGAGTCATTATCAGGAATCTTTTGAAACTCCTTTGCGTTTGGCGATTGCAAATATTCAACCTTTACAGTTGTGTGGCAACCAACGTCACACTCACTGGCAAAGTCAAGCGCAGCACACAGCTTCGGTTGATTAAGATCCGGCCTTATTGCGTTTAACTCGCTGTAAGGCTCTTGTTAAATTATTGGGGTTGGTGATACGTTCCATCAGGCTCGTACCACCCGCCGGGCTTTCGTAATCCTGTGATACCGACACGACCTCAGCTCTCATAGCCTCGCAGCCTCCGTTTCCGCCGTGACCACTTGGTATGAGTTCCAGTGTTTGCTGGACTTGTCTGCGTCCGGTGTATCGAATGACAAAAACTACTCACCACTCTTTACCGTTCGGGCCTTTACTGACATACGCCAGCTACTATGCCGTCTGCTGACTTCTGTGTAGCGATCAGGACACCTTAGATGACCTCAGTCTGAAATGTCAGACACTACACAGACCTCCCGAGGTAAGTCACACCGCCTTCACTGAACAACTGCCGGATCTACTGCCTGAATGTCCGGATGAGTATGGGACTTCGTTATCAATTGCTAACTCGTCCCGACGCAGACAGCCTCATATCCGATTTCTGTTCGTTAGCTCGCAGTTTTGCTCCACACTGCCTTCAGCCTGCACCTCGCGATACAAACCTTGATATTTCGCTAACCCTTCGCCCTCATCTGGCTGAGCAGGGGACTTTCACCCCCAAGCTGTGCAACATGCTCGACACACAACAAAAACCCCGGTCAATCTCTCAACCGGGGTTCTGCTTTATTCAATGCCTGGCGATGACCTACTCTCACATGGGGAAGCCCCACACTACCATCGGCGATGTGTCGTTTCACTTCCGAGTTCGGGATGGGATCGGGTGGTTCCAACACTCTATGGTCACCAGGCAAAACTGGTCGCTAGTATCAAGAAACAAGTTTCAAGATAAAAGCATGGAATCCAAATCTCTTTTACAAGCTGCGTCGTTTATTCTTGCTCAACACTCTCGTGCATGGCTCCTTGAAACTTGTCTCTTGACACTAGTCTCTAGTTTCCAGATCGCTTTGGCGTTATATGGTCAAGCCTCTCGAGTCATTAGTACGGGTTAGCTCAACGCCTCACAACGCTTACACACCCCGCCTATCAACGTCATAGTCTTTAACGTCTCTTATGGGCCTTGCGGCCAGGGAAGTCTCATCTTGAAGGGGGCTTCCCGCTTAGATGCTTTCAGCGGTTATCCCGTCCGAACTTAGCTACCGGGCAATGCGTCTGGCGACACAACCCGAACACCAGTGGTTCGTCCACTCCGGTCCTCTCGTACTAGGAGCAGCTCTCCTCAAACTTCCAACGTCCACGGCAGATAGGGACCGAACTGTCTCACGACGTTCTAAACCCAGCTCGCGTACCACTTTAAATGGCGAACAGCCATACCCTTGGGACCGGCTTCAGCCCCAGGATGTGATGAGCCGACATCGAGGTGCCAAACACCGCCGTCGATGTGAACTCTTGGGCGGTATCAGCCTGTTATCCCCGGAGTACCTTTTATCCGTTGAGCGATGGCCCTTCCATTCAGAACCACCGGATCACTATGACCTACTTTCGTACCTGCTCGAGATGTACCTCTCGCAGTCAAGCTGGCTTGTACCATTACACTAACCGCACGATGTCCGACCGTGCTTAGCCAACCTTCGTGCTCCTCCGTTACTCTTTGGGAGGAGACCGCCCCAGTCAAACTACCCACCACACAATGTCCCCGATCCTGCTAAAGGACCTGGGTTAGAACCTCAATATTGCCAGGGTGGTATTTCAAGGTTGGCTCCATGCAGACTGGCGTCCACACTTCAAAGCCTCCCACCTATCCTACACAAGCAACATCAAGATTCACTGTGAAGCTGTAGTAAAGGTTCACGGGGTCTTTCCGTCTAGCCGCGGATACACTGCATCTTAACAGCGATTTCAATTTCACTGAGTCCTGGGTGGAGACAGCGTGGCCATCGTTACGCCATTCGTGCAGGTCGGAACTTACCCGACAAGGAATTTCGCTACCTTAGGACCGTTATAGTTACGGCCGCCGTTTACCGGGGCTTCGATCAACCGCTTCTCTTGCGATAACAGCATCAATTAACCTTCCGGCACCGGGCAGGCGTCACACCGTATACGTCCACTTACGTGTTAGCACAGTGCTGTGTTTTTAATAAACAGTCGCAGCCACCTGGTATCTTCGACCACCGCCAGCTTACGGAGCAAGTCCGATCACCGGCAGCGGCGCACCTTCTCCCGAAGTTACGGTGCCATTTTGCCTAGTTCCTTCACCCAGGTTCTCTCAAGCGCCTTGGTATTCTCTACCTGACCACCTGTGTCGGTTTCGGGTACGGTCCCTTTTGACCTGATGCTTAGAAGGTTTTCCTGGAAGCCTGGCATCAACCACTTCCCCACCTTGGTGGGTTCGTCATCAGTTCTCGGCTTTGTGAACCCGGATTTGCCTGAGTCCACAGCCTACGACCTTAAACAGGGACAACCATCGCCCTGCTGGCCTAGCCTTCTCCGTCACTCCATCGCAGTCAAAAGGGGTACAGGAATATTAACCTGTTTCCCATCGATTACGTCTTTCGACCTCACCTTAGGGGCCGACTCACCCTGCGCCGATTAGCGTTGCGCAGGAACCCTTGGTCTTCCGGCGAGGGAGCCTCTCACTCCCTTTATCGTTACTCATGTCAGCATTCGCACTTGTGATACGTCCAGCCCACCTCCCGGTGAACCTTCAACCGCTTACACAACGCTCCTCTACCGGTTCAGTTGTCAGTTTGCAGTTGTCGGTTGTCAGTTTGAACTGAGTTATTTAAAACTCTTGTGCAAACTAACCAACATCTTACTGACTTGGTTGTATTCGGTTTTGAGGTCTTGCCATTGCTGATCGTCAATGTAATTGAGATCAAGGCAGTACCTTAACCAAACTCTCATTTCGTCAGATGATCCGATAGCCATCAATATGAACCTTCGAAACTCTGCTTTTGAGATGATCAGTTTCCCATGTCCTTCAGCAATATTTGCACAGATTCCTTTACTGGCTCTGCGCATCTGATCAGCAAGTCCATGCATTTGTTCAATTCTCGGAAATTCCAGCGAGAGCTTGTGAACTTTCAAAGAAAGCTTATAGGCCCGTTGAAATACTTCTAAATCTTCAAATCGCTGCATACTTACTTCTCATACTGCCAACTGACAACTGTAAA
>NZ_CP184830.1:2382500-3260000 GCF_049275935.1 Endozoicomonas sp. ALC020 | reverse complement strand
AAAAAACAACTTGCGCTGTGCCTTGGTGGTCGCCACCTTTACAATACGCCAGTTCTTCAGGATAAACTCATGGATTTCGGCCTTCACCCAATGCACTGCAAAAGAGACCAGACGAACACCCACTTCCGGGTTGAACCGTTTTACGGCTTTCATCAAGCCTACATTCCCTTCCTGGATCAGGTCAGCCAGAGGAAGTCCGTACCCACCATAGCTCCTGGCTATATGAACCACAAAACGCAGGTGAGACATAACCAGCTGACGGGCAGCTTCCAGATCGTTCTTGTAGTAGAGGCGCTCTGCCAGACTCTTTTCCTGCTCAGCAGACAACACAGCAATAGCACTGACCCCCGTAACGTAGGCATCAATATTTTGCCCCGGGACTAAGATATCAACTGGCTGTATACTGGTTCCCATAATCCACTCCGGTTGAGTGCCAAATTAGCACTCGACTTAGTTCAAACTCCAAATACCCATACCGTAACAAAGACAACAGACTGGCTTTCAATTGAATAATAACAAAAATCGAGCCTACTGACCTGAGCAACTTTACGCTCTTTTACGATAAAAAAACTACAAGGAAAAGGCTAAACTCGCCAATTCTTGCCAAACCCTCTACCTAGGCTGCACTTCTATTGTCCGTACATGACGATAGCAGCTCATTGCTGCACCTGCCACTCCCAGAAAAACACCCGAGACCAATAATGAAAAAAACATCGCAAAGCCAGGCCCTACCGGCGTAAAGCTGCTGCCATACAATGCAGCGAGCTCCAAAACTCCTGACATCAAACCAGCAAGCACAGCAAGTATAATCAGCAGAGCCAACAAAGCACCTCCCAGCCCATACCACACTCCCATGTAAAGGAATGGCAATGTGACAAAGCCATCGGTTCCACCCACCAGCTTGATCACTTTGATTTCAGCCCTGCGACTCTCAACGCTGAGACGTACAGTATTACCTATCGTCAGCAGTACAATAATCCCGAGAAGCACTGATAGTATGACGGTAAAACGCTCCAACAATTGCGTCATAGACTGAAGTCGCTCAATCCATTCCTGATCCAGCCGAGCTTCCATTACTCCTTCTTTGACCTGATATTTTTTCATTAGTTCACTGAGATGCTCAGAATTTAACCCTTCCCGGGGTGTAAGCTCCAGAACCCCCGGCAGAGGATTGAAGCCCAGGGCATCAATAACCCCTTTCATCTGGGCCCTCTCCTGAAATTCATTCAGCCCTTCATCCGGACTAATATAAAGGAACTGCTCAATGTCCGGATCATCTCTGGCTTCAACCCTGAGGCGATTGATCTGGTCACGCCCCAGCTTGTTTTCAAGATAGAGAGAAATTCTGGGCTGACCTTCCCAGTCATGACCCAATAACTGCAGATTGTTGGACAAAAGTACAAGAATCGCAGGTAGCGCAAAAGCCACCGCAATCATCAGACAGTTCAGAAAGGAAGCAAAAGGTGTCTTGAAGATACGAACTAATGAATCACCTGCCACCTGTCGGTGCAGGCTTTTCAGGTAAGCCATTGAGAAGCCTGTTGCCTTTTTTCTGGCCGCCCCTCTTTCAGCATCATTGTCTTTAGGCGTCCCAGTCTCGGGCTGTTTTTTCCGACTACCGTCTTCGTTTCTGACACTTTTTCTTGGAAACACGCCTAATG
Organism: Endozoicomonas sp. ALC020; assembly: GCF_049275935.1. Classification (NCBI taxonomy): domain Bacteria; kingdom Pseudomonadati; phylum Pseudomonadota; class Gammaproteobacteria; order Oceanospirillales; family Endozoicomonadaceae; genus Endozoicomonas; species Endozoicomonas sp. ALC020. Next base: position 3,258,339 of record NZ_CP184830.1, on the reverse strand, counting down.
CACCTCCTGATCGTTAACCAGATGCCCTTGATCCAGAGTCAAAATGCGGTGGCGCATACGGGCTACCAGTGCCAGATCATGACTGGCAACCAGAACCGTAACGCCTACCTGGTTAAAGTTTTCAAACAGCTGCATGATTTCAGCGGACAGATTAGGGTCGAGATTACCGGTTGGCTCGTCGGCCAGTATCAGAGGAGGCCGGTTAACAACCGCACGAGCCAAACCCACACGCTGCTGCTGACCGCCGGAAAGCTGAGCCGGATTCATTTTCTCTTTTTTCAGAAGCCCCACCATATCCAGGGCAGCCCTGACCCGCCCCGCACATTCATGGTAAGTGTACCCGGCAATGATCAGAGGTAAGGCAACGTTATCAAACACAGATCGATCAAAGAGCAGCTGATGATCCTGAAAAACCAGGCCTATATTTCTGCGAAAATAAGGAATCTGGCCATGCCCCAGCTTGCTGGTCTCGTGTCCTCCTACCCATATGCTACCGGTGGTTGGTTGCTCCATCAGCATGATGAGTTTCAGCAGAGTACTCTTACCGGCTCCGGAATGGCCAGTAAGAAAAGCAATTTCACCCCGATGCAGATGAAAGCTGGTCTGTTCCAGCCCCACATGCCCTCCGGGATAACGCTTGGTGACATTGTCAAAGCGTATCATTCAGGACTTCCCTGCTACTCTTTTTTCATGGTTTAAGGCTCAACCGGATCGAACAGAGCTTCTACAAACTCATCGGCAGAGAAAGGCCTCAGGTCGTCTATCTGCTCACCCACCCCCAGGAAACGGAGCGGTAGCTGCATCTGTTTGGACAGGGCAAAAACAACTCCACCCTTGGCAGTTCCATCAAGCTTGGTGAGCGCCATACCCGTCAGGTTCACCGCTTCGTGGAATATTTTGGCCTGATTGAGCGCATTCTGCCCTGTGCCTGCATCCAGAACCAGCAGCACTTCGTGGGGAGCTGAAGCATCCAGCTTACCCAAAACCCGCTTAACTTTGCGCAGCTCGTCCATCAGGTTATCTTTGTTGTGCAGGCGACCGGCTGTGTCGGCAATCAAGACATCTACCCCACGAGCTTTGGCTGCTTCAAAAGCATCATAGAGCACAGAGGCACTATCAGCACCGGTATGTTGGGCAATCACGGGGATATCGTTTCGTTCACCCCAGACCTGCAGCTGTTCCACAGCAGCGGCCCGGAAAGTATCACCAGCAGCCAGCATCACTTTACGACCTTCAGACTGAAGCTTGCGTGCTACTTTACCGATCGTTGTCGTCTTGCCGACGCCATTAACGCCCACAACGAGAATAACAAAGGGCGTTTTCTGGTCATCAATAACCAAAGGCTGGTCAGCAGGCTTGAGAATTTCCTTAAGTTCAACCTTCATCGCAGAGATCAGCGCGTCGGCGTCACCCAGCTCACGGTATTTCACTTTTTTGGTCAGTTTCTCGATAATTTCCGTCGTGGCTTCAACGCCTACATCCGATATCAGAAGCTGTGTTTCCAGCTCTTCCAGCAGATCTTCGTCGATTTCTTTTTTACCAACAAAGATTTCCGCAACACCATCAACAAAGGCGCTGCGAGTCTTGCCAAGACCGCGCTTCATGCGAGCAAAGAAGCCCTTCTTCTCGTCCTGAGGCTCGTCCCTTTCTGCAACCACAGGTGGAGTAACAGTACTTTCAGCTTGCGGAGCTTTTATGGCTTCTGCCGTTGGGAATGTCTGCTCCCGGGGGTCTTCCTCAGCCACTTCAAGCGGGTGCTCATGCACAGGCTCAGCCTGAACAGGTTCGATAGAAACGATCTCTTCTGCTGACTCTACAATTGCCTTTTCGACTTCTGCCCGAACAATTGTCTCGTGGAGGGCTGCTGTCGGCTCAGTTTTCGGACTCTCATCTATAACCGGGGCAGGCTCGCTCTGTTTCTCTTCTTTGCGTCCCCAGGGCCAAAAACGTCGCTTCGCCGTTTTCTCATCACTTTTGCGAGAACCGAACATAAACTACTTCATCAGAATGGATTAAAAGGGTCACCGTATTAAAGCAGGTGGGTCTCAGGAAGCTAATCAAGAGCAATTAAAATGCCTGACAGCCTTCCGGAACTGTGTATCCTATCTTACAGCCATGAACGAATGAAGCTTTTTAAAATTAAAATAGTTCCAGCAAGGTAAGGGTATCTCCTCAGAAACCATGGTTATCTCATTCGGCAACTGATGTACAATCGCTGCCTCAATGCCATCAACCGGAGTGATCAATGGCGCGAAGAGCAGCCTTCAGGCATGGCCTTAATAATAAAGGTGGCGGACAATTAAGAATCATTGGCGGGCAGTGGCGCAGCCGCAAGCTGCCTGTCGCTGATCTTCCGGGCTTGCGCCCCACCTCAGATCGTGTGAGAGAAACCCTGTTTAACTGGCTGGCGCCCTGTGTTCCGGGTGCCAGTGTTCTTGATTGTTTCAGTGGAACTGGCGCTCTATCCCTTGAGTCTCTCTCTCGTGGCGCCAGGGAAGCCACCCTGCTTGAGGCAGCTGCCGAGGCGGCCTCACTCCTTAGCAAAAATCTGAAAGCCCTTCAGGCAGAAAATGCCAGAGTCATTCGCACCGACAGTCTGATATGGCTACAGCAAGTGGCAGACAAGACATTCGACCTGATCTTTCTGGACCCTCCATTCAGACAGGGATTACTGAAAGAGACATGTCATCTGCTTGATAAAAATGGATACATTCACAGCAACACCCTTATTTACATTGAGGTAGAAAGAGAACTATCTCCTCTGCCCGTACCTTCAAACTGGACCATTACGAAAACCAAAAACGCTGGTCAGCTAAGTTACTACCTGTTAAGTGTCGAGTGAGTTTAAGCTACAAAAATGATGAGTAAAGTAGAGTCTCCCTGCATTCGCCAATGCGCACTTAACGAAGATCAGGTTTGTACCGGCTGTTTTCGAAGCCGGGCAGAAATTGCCCGATGGAGCCGGGCTAACCAGGATGAACAGAAAGAGATTGTTTTCAATGCTCAAAAACGCTCCGAAGCTCAAAATCACCACCCCTGATAAAAGCGACTTATGTCGCTTTTAATCAAGATTTTATCCCAATGCTTCTGCCAGAGACTCTGTCGCTGAATTGAGCCACTCACCCTGACCATCACAGCCACCATTCGCTATAAACCAAAAGCAGCTGAACAATCGATACAAACCCTACCATTCGAAAACAACATCAGTCACATGGTAGTGGACTTAACCTATCGTTCTAGGTAACCTTCACACCGCCGAGATTCTTCTAACACTCTCTTTTCAGACGAGAACTCTAAGGAGTGGTCAAATGAAACAACCCGTCCGTATCGCAGTCACAGGTGCAGCCGGTAACATCAGTTACTCCCTACTGTTTAAAATTGCTGCTGGTGAAATGCTGGGCGCGGATCAGCCGGTGATTCTGCAGCTGGTTGAGATTCCTCAGGCTATGGACAAGCTGCGTGGCGTGGCCATGGAACTTGAAGACTGCGCTTTCCCACTGGTACACGGCATCAGCCTGCACGATAATCCATTCGATGGATTCCGTGGTGTTCATTACGCCATGCTGGTGGGTGCACGTCCACGTAGCAAAGGCATGGAGCGTGCCGATCTTCTGGAAGCTAACGCCGTTATCTTCGCCGAGCAGGGTAAAGCACTGAACGAAGTGGCGAATCGCGACGTTAAAGCCCTGGTGGTAGGTAACCCGGCTAACACCAACTGCCTGATTCTGTCCCGCAATGCCCCGAATCTGGACCCTTCCCAGTTCTGCGCTATGACCCGCCTGGACCACAACCGTGCCAAAGGCATCCTGGGTAACAAACTGGGCGTTAACCCGTCTGACATCGACGGTGTTTGCGTTTGGGGTAACCACTCTCCAACCATGTACCCTGACGTTCATCACGCTTCTGTTCTGGGCGAAGAGTCTGCCATCAGCAAGATTGACGAGAAATGGTACAAAGAAGATTTTACACCTCGCATCCAGAAGCGTGGTGCCGAGATCATTGAATGGCGTGGTCTCTCTTCCGCTGCCTCTGCCGCGCAGGCCGCCCTGGACCACATGCGTGACTGGGCTCTGGGCAGCAATGGCGAAATTGTCAGCATGGGAATTATCTCCGACGGCAGCTACGGCGTAGCCAAAGGCATTTATTACTCTTTCCCATGTATCTGCGAATTCGGTAGCTACCAGATCGTTCAGGGCCTGGAGATCAACGAATACGGTCAAAGCATGATGAAGAAGACCGAAGAAGAACTGCTGAGCGAGAAAGCGGCTGTCGATCACCTGCTGCCAGCTGAAACCGTTGAGTCCCGTGAAAATCTGAGAAAGTCTGAGCGTACTGGCCAGACCGCTTACGACAATGGTCTCGACAAGGCTGACGTTTACTACAAAGCGGATCGCATCTGCTGATCCGCCTCCTGCAGGAGCTGAGTCTATCAGCTCCTTTTTTCTTTTTTTCTGCTGCCTCTCAACTCATTCATTCAGACCCCTCATAGGCACAAAATACTCTGCTTCCAGTTCGGCAAAGGAGTCTCTGGCCACTTCACTGACATAAGGCCGGTCCATAAGCAAAATCTGATAAAAAGCTCTTCGGTATAGTTTTTTTGGCAACAATTCGTCTTCTTCAAGAAACGCCGCACTGACCAGCTCCTGCCAACTGCTGAGCACCATGAAGTGGTTCAACGCCAATGCTTCCACTTCATGCTTTGGCACTGCCATAAAGCCTGACAACACAAGCCCTGCAATAATTTTTTCCAGTACCTCCAGAGAGAGCCTTGCAAACTGTTGATAGGCAGAACGGAGCTCGCTGCTCCTGCTCATAACCCCATGAACATCACGGTAGATAAAACGGAACTCCCACATACCGGCCAGGGCCAATTCCAAATAGCTTCGCTTATCCTGAAAGTTCAGCGGACGGTCTTCCGGAATAACCATACTGGCGGCAATGTTGTCTATCAGACGTTGAAAAAGTGCGAGGATAATCTCATCTTTATTCCTGAAATGGTAATAGAGATTTCCGGGAGAAATCCTCAGGTCTGCGGCAATATGGTTGGTCGTTACCGCCCTTTCGCCCCGGTCGTTAAAAAGCTCGAGAGCTTTGTCCAAAATACGATCACGAGTTTTAACTGCCATAAATACCCTTGAAATCCTGTCAGCAAATCGCTAAATTTCAGTTTAGAGTAATTACTCTAAACAATCAAAAACCCACTAACCAGCCAGATTCTTAGTAAAAAACATGTAAACCAGATCGGCTGAAGGAGACCTGTATCATGAGCCTTAGTGAAATTGACCAGCCTACAGAGACTGGCTCATCGGAGCAAATCACCGCCAGTGATCCATCTTCCAGTCAGATCGCAAGGATGAAATCATCTCTGGAGGCCCAGCAACAAGCTTTTCGAACTCAGCCAAACCCCTCTCTCCAGCAACGCAGGGAATGGCTTAAAACACTGAAAAAAGGTTTGAAAAAACACCAAAAGGCTCTGGTAGATGCCATTAACAGAGATTTTGAGGGCCGTGCCAAAACCGAGACTCTGTTGGCCGAGTTTATGCCATCCCTCTCTACCATCGATTACTGCAGCAAGAATCTGGCTAAATGGATGAAGCCCAGTAAACGACATGTATCAATCACTATGCAGCCGGCTTCGGCAAAAGTGGTGTATCAGCCTCTGGGCGTTGTCGGTATTGTTGTTCCCTGGAACTACCCTCTCTTTCTGGCCATAGGGCCTCTGGCAACAGCTCTGGCTGCCGGAAACCGGGCAATGATCAAGATGTCCGAGTTTACTCCGGCCACCTCCAGACTGTTTGCCGAGATGATTGCGGATATCTTTCCTGCTGACCTGGTCACTGTCGTCAATGGTGAAGCTGAAGTGGCAGCCGCATTCACCGCTCTGCCATTCGACCATATTCTCTTTACCGGCTCCACACAGGTCGGCAGGCACGTAATGACCGCTGCTGCCAAAAACCTCACCCCTGTAACCCTCGAGCTCGGCGGAAAATCCCCGGTAATCATCGACGACGACTTCCCGATACAGGAAGTGGCCGAGCGTGTCTGCTACGGCAAATCAATGAACGCCGGACAAACCTGCGTTGCCCCTGATTACATTCTGGTCAAGAAGCAACGCAGGGAAGAGTTTGTAGAAGCCTACCTGAAGGCATTTAGCAGTATGCATCCGTCAGTGAATGACAGTCAGCATTACACTGCCATTATCAACGAGAGGCAACACCAGAGGTTGCTCAGCCATATTGAGGATGCCAAAAATAAAGGAGCTGAAATCCGGGTGGGAAATAATGAGGAAATAACCGATGGTTCCCGTCGTTTACCTCCACACCTGATTCTGAATGCTACGGAAGATATGAGCGTCATGCAGGAAGAAATTTTTGGTCCACTGCTGCCCATCATTGAGGTCGACAACATTGATGACGCCATTCAGTTCGTCAATAACCGTCCCCGTCCACTGGCGCTTTATTATTTTGGTGAAAACAAACAGACTCAGGACAAAGTTCTGACTCACACCCACTCAGGAGGTGTCTGCCTGAATGAAACCCTTTTCCATGTTGCTATCGATGATATACCTTTTGGTGGAGTGGGTGCTTCCGGTATGGGCCATTATCACGGAAAAGAGGGCTTTCAGGCGTTATCCAAGGCAAAATCGGTCTTTAGCAAAGGACGTTTCAACAGTGTCCGATTTGTATTCCCCCCCTATAATACCTGGCTGAAGAAGAAGATGATCAAATTCCTGTCAGGCTCCTGATCATTCGGATCCGGACTGTCATTCGATAGTCCGGAATCTTTATTCAAAGAAGTTCTGAAAGCAACTATCTATGATCCAGTTACCCTGTTTTTAGTCAGGTTGTTTGTCACCTTCGATTGATTTCGATACCATTCGGCCTTCGTTATCTTTAGATTGAAGAACTCTGCTTTAACCATTTTCAGTAGAAACGGGCAGATCAGGACGCACAGTCTTTCACTACAGGCATCTGTGAAGTCATGGAGTTTTCGGAATATTGATCCTGGCAGGTCGGGGTCAACCTGACTCAAAGGCTTCCCGGGACATCAGCAGGAAATGCATTTTCAATGAGCAAAGTAATCTACCCTGGCACTTTTGACCCTATCACCAAAGGCCATCTGGACCTGGTAGAACGGGCGGCAAGAATTTTTGATAACGTGGTCATAGCGGTAGCAGAAAGCCCTAAAAAGAAGCCTCTGTTTGATCTGGCCAAACGTGTTGAGCTGGCAGAAGAAGTGACAGCTCACCTTAATAATGTTTCGGTAACAGGTTTCAGCTCTCTGCTGGCTCACTTTCTGGAAGAACAGAAGGCCACTGTGATTCTGCGTGGTCTGAGAGCCGTATCCGACTTCGAATATGAATTTCAGATGGCCAACATGAACCGGATTCTGGCACCCAGTGTTGAAAGCCTGTTTCTGACACCTGCTGAGCAGTATTCTTATATTTCTTCTACGCTGGTACGGGAGATAGCCTCACTGGGTGGAGATATCGACAAGTTTGTCTCCCCCTGCGTTCAGGAAGCCCTGAAAGACAAATTTGGTCCACACGTCAAAAGCTGATAGAGCGCCACGAACCTGGCGGCTTGAGCTGAAACACTCGTGCGGAACTGGAGATTACATCATGTCCCTGATCATTACTGATGACTGCATTAACTGCGATGTCTGCGAGCCTGAGTGCCCGAACAGTGCGATCTCTCCCGGGGAAGAGATTTACGAGATAGACCCTGACCTCTGCACCGAATGTGTTGGTCACTACGATGAGCCGCAATGCCAGCAGGTTTGCCCGGTCGACTGCATCCCCAAAGACCCGAATAATGTCGAGTCACAGGATGAGCTTATGGAAAAGTATTTGATTATTACGGCGGCCGCCTGATCGCGGTCTTTTTCATTGCTCATGTTCCACTGGAGTCTGCCTGCAAACAGACTCCTAACTCAAAAACTCCCCACTCTGATACTCCCGAACAGCCTGCATCACCTCTTCACGGCTGTTCATGACAAAAGGTCCATATTGCACAACAGGCTCATTCAAGGGTTTACCGGCCAGTATCAGAAAGTCAGCCTGACGTTCTGCACTCACTACCAGCTCGTCACCTTCTGCGAAAACCGCCAATTCTGATTGGCTGATGAGTTGATCGGTGTCCGTCTGCAGTTTTACCTCGCCTTCATAGACATAGACCATCAGTTTTTTGTGACTTAGAGGTAGCTTGATAGTGCTGTCTTGTTTCAGCGATACGTCCAACAACAGCGCATCGGTCGCCTCTCTCTTCAGTGGAGCTGATAATTGCCGACCATCCAGCTCTACTTCACCCACCAGCAACCTTGCTGACCAGCCTTCACAGGACAGAACAGGGAAATTATTCTCACTGATATCAAGATACTCCGGATCACTCATTTTCCGGGCAGCGGGCATATTCAGCCAGATCTGGAAACCATGCAGCTCATTATTTTCAAGAATGGGCATCTCTGAATGAACAATCCCCTTGCCAGACTTCATCCACTGCACACCGCCTGACTCAATAGACCTCTGATTACCCAGATGATCTTCATGTCTGAAGCCCCCCAATTTCATATACGACACCGTCTCGATGCCTCGATGAGGATGAGCCGGAAATCCGGCACCCAGATCGCCAGAACCGTCAGTTCTGATTTCGTCCAGCATCAAAAAAGGATCCATAAGCTTATGCTGTCCAGAGCCCATCACTCGCTTGAGTTTCACCCCGGCTCCGTCTGAAGCCGGACGGGCCGACACTAGTTCCAGCAGACTTCTTGCTTGCGTCACTTTATGCCACCAGTTGATCAATTCTTTCTGCAGCTTTACCCAGCGCTACTTCTCTTGCGTCACCACCTTTGGCAAGTCCTTCTGCATAGATGAACTCAACATCAGTAATCCCGATAAAGCCAAGGAAGTGCTTAATCAGTGCCGTTTGTGTATCCATGGGTGTTCCCTGATACTCACCCCCTCTGGCCGCCAGGATATAGGCTTTTTTACCTTTCAAAAGCCCCTGTGGTCCCTGTTCGGTGTAGCGGAAAGTGATGCCTGCACGGGCAATATGGTCAAAGTATGTCTTCAGGGTTGATGGCATTGTGAAGTTGTAGAGAGGCAGCCCCATTACCAGCACATCGGCTTCATTCAACTCATTGATCAAACGATCTGACAGGCTGGCTATGCTCTTCTGATGTTCATTACGCTCTGCTTCTGGCAGGCTGAAACCCTGAAAGCTTTCTGCTGTCAGGTGAGGAATTGGTTCTGAACCCAGATCGCGATAGATCACTTTATCCACAGTCCGGGTCTGGGTGTATTTTTCCACAAACTGTCTGGCCAACTGCCCTGACTGTCCTTCTGAGCCAAACAGACTGGAATCGATTTGCAGGATAGTACTCATATTAATCTCCGGTTCATTAAATTGCCTTGGTTAAGCTTAATTTAATATCGATTTTTACGAATAAAAAGCGCAAAATATCCCTTATAAATATCGAATTATTAGATTATAAGTTCGTAAACCATGGCTAAAGTCACCCTTGAACAATGGCGAATGCTCCATGCGGTCGTTGAACATGGCGGTTTTGCACAAGCCGCAGAAGCCCTCCATAAAAGCCAGTCCACCGTCAGCTATGCCGTAAATAAATTGCAACAGCAGCTGGATGTTGAAGTTCTGGTCATCAAAGGCAGGAAAGCAGAATTAACGGAAGCCGGAAAAGTGCTGATCAGGCGCTCCCAATCCCTGCTGAAAGAGTCTGATGCCATAGAAAAGGTGGCTGACAGCCTGTCACAGGGCTGGGAAGGTCGCATCATTCTGGGTGTTGATGTCATCTTTCCGCCCCAGCTGCTCTCAACCTGTCTGAAAAGACTGGCCTCCGAGTGCCAGCAGACCCATATTGAGCTCGTGGAAACGGTACTTTCAGGTACTACAGACATGATGGCTACTGGTCAGGGAGACCTGGTGATCAGTGGCCTGGTACCACAGGGGTTTATGGGAGAACCTTTGATGAAAGTGACTTTCAAGGCTGTCGCTCACAAGGACCACCCGTTGCACCAGTTAGACAGACCCCTGAGCCTCAATGATCTCAAGCAACACCGCCAGATTGTCATCAGAGACTCTGGCGTCAAGAAAGTGGATGCCGGATGGCTGGAAGCGACAGAACGCTGGACCGTCAGCCATATCAGCACATCAGTAAGAATGATTTCCGAAGGGCTTGGGTTTGCCTGGCTACCAATCGCTCACATAGAACAGGAACTGGCCTCTGGGATGCTGAAACCATTAAATCTTCAGCCTCACGGCTCTCGGCGTCACCAGATATACCTGATTTATACCGATCAGGATTATGCTGGCCCTGCCGTAAAGTCTTTGGCCAATATTTTGAAGGAAGTCTGTGCTGACACAGAAAAGTCAGCACATTGATGGGACCGATCAAAACAAAACCAGAAAGGAGGTTCAGCTAATCTTTCGAAGCTCTCCCAGTTTGCCATCGGACCCATAGGAGATTTCGAAAGTACCATGAACCCCTTCACGAGTGACAAACTTGAGAAGGACATCGTAGGGAATGCTCATGCTAAAGCCCTCCCGGGTACTGACCTGGACACGGTTTTTCTTGCCTTGGTAATACTGCAGGACCTGTTCTGAATTCAAACTGACAGAGAAGGTAGCCTTATTCATTCTGGACTCCATTCCGCGTGTTCAAGCAAATTATGATATCGACCGCAGGGGGCCTGTGGCCAGTAACGAGATTTGTATCATTTTAGCAAAATCAGCACACACACGAACAAGCCCGGTCATTAAAAATAACCAGGCTTATTACCTCAACTCTAACAGTCAGAGTTTACTGATTGGGCGGAGGCGCCATCAAACCTTCAGGCATTTCCATGTTGTTGGGCACCTGCATCTGCTGCATGACTTGGTTGATAGAATCCCTGATGCTGGCAATCATCGCTTTGTAGCCTTCATCAAAGCCACGATAAAAAGCCTGCTCGGTAGGCTTAACATCATCACCTTCCTGCTTGTAGATAGCAGACTGTTTGCCTTCAGGGTTTTCGCCACTGAAGAAGGCTTCCATGGAAGTGGGAACGGTCAGAGCGACACGACCACCAGCCATATAACCGTCAATGAAGCGCTCTCTCAGAAACGGGTTTTCACTGCTGCCGATACTGGCAGAACGATAGGCATCGTCGGCCTCACACCAGCGATCTTTGTATTCACTGGCTTTATCTTCATCACGGCAGTTGTATTCCAGAACACCCAGCTCTGCAACCACTCGCTGATAGCCTTCGCGGTAACCCGCTTCATCAGGCTTTTCAGTCTTTCCTTCCAGAGCCTCTCGAGAGACCTGACTGGTTTCCGCTCGACGGGCATCGTTGATACCCTGACGGTAACCTTTCAGATAATTGCCAAAGTTGGCAACATTACCAGCCATTGGGCTCTGATCAAAAGCTCCACGTGCCTCACACCATGTCTGCTTGAGCGCATCAGTGGTATCAACAGTGGTGCAATCATAGGCTTCTTCTTCGGCAACCGGACGGGCAGGCTCACCGGTTGAAGGAGCCACCTTCGGACAATCCCGCTTCTCCGAACAGCCCTGAAGCAGTGACAGTAATAAAACAACAGGTACGATACCTGCAAACATTAACCTACGCATTCGACTCTCCTTCCCGAGGGGTAATTGTAATTTCCAACATAAAAACCATTGACCATCAAGATTGCCATGATTTGAATCCGACAGGGACCTGGCAAAATTCTGCCTTATTAATATCATTAGACGGAGCTGGTTAAATATAGTTCAGAAAAATTGTTATTTTTCTTTTTTAGTCCCTGTGGATATATCCGGTGTTGAATGAGCCTCAGGCTCTTTTAGCTGGCACAATGTCGGCCAGTCAGAGCTTTGCACAGAAGCTACCAACTGACCCCATTGCTCAAGAGAACAGGTTTTCCCACAGGACAGAGCCAGAGGCTCGTCATTTAGTGAAACCTGAACAGTTCTGTTTGAGGCCGAGAAGCGCAGTGTTAACATACTGGTATAGGGAACATTAGACTCTGCGGGGCTCCCCAGAGCCGTCATCAGGGTCAGTATGTTGCTGTCACTGACAGACAACAGATAGAAGTATTCACAGGTGGTTTTGCCACTTTCAAGACAGCTCTGATAATGCTGATAACGCTGGTCAATCGCCTTCACAAGATACTGGCTGGCCAGCTGGACTATACGGCTGTCTTTGCCCATTTGAGGCATAAACCAGTCAATCAGACCCTCCAGCTGCTGCTCATCCCGGGGGGTCAGAAACTCTGGCAGAGGAAGATTATGCAGTTTTCTGATATGCAATGCGTCGGCAAGGCTCATCATGGCATGGAGTGTTGGCCTGTGCCCTGACTCTTTGGCCCAGAGCCTGATCCTGTCGAGCCCCATTTCTTCTGCCTTCTTTTGCCACAGAGGACTCTTTTGCAGACCGCCAATCAGGGCTTTGTAGCCAGTGCAGGCTTGAGTAAATCCGAGAAAATAATCGTCTCGCAGAGGGTAAGCATAAACCGGTGGAACAGCCGCAAACTCATTGCCTGAGCCTGTTTTGAGACTGTCGGGGTAAATAGCCTGAAGCATGGTGGTGGCGCACTGGATGGTTCTGTCCAGGCCACGGGCCTGATGATAACTGAGATCCGGATTCCAGCGGGAAGGAAAATCAGTCGGAAGTTGTGTCTGCCTGAAATGCTTACCCGCTTCATAACACTGCTTGAAGCCAATGTCTGTCATCTCACCGGGTCCCATGGGCCAGAGTTCGGGATTTAAAGGGTACCTTGGACTTCGATCTCCATGTCGCACCAGTGTGACAATGAAGTCATGAGAGTCGCGGTGATTGTCATTGTCGTCAGGCTCTGACTGAGCATGAGCCGTCATTAAAAAACACAATATACCCCAGACCAGAAGACACTCTTTCATTCTTTTATTCCTGATTAATTAAAGAATCAGACAACAGAGCATAGAAAGAAAAGTAACAATTGTTCAGAAAATGCGTCTGGATAGACAAACAATTTCGAGCTTTCAGACTCCCAGTGCATGTTTGATCAACATATCTTTGGCAAAAGGCAGACTATTCGTCCACTTCAGTCCGGTATTCCTCAGCCAGCGAAGACCGATATCGTCAGCGGCAAAGAGGTTCTGTAAACCCTCCATGGACTTCATCATCAACAAATTACTGCCCATTCTTCTGCGCTCATACCGATTCAGGATATGACTGCCAGAAAAGTCATCGCCACGCTCAATAGCACGAATAATTTCTTCAGAGAGAACCTCCACATCCTGCAGCCCAAGGTTCACACCCTGACCCGCCAAAGGATGAATGGTATGGGCTGCGTCACCTGCCAGCACAATTCTATTCCGGTGATATTGGCGGGCGTGTCGCTGCCTGAGAGGAAAGCGAAAACGGGGATCGACTGAAAGCACCTTCCCGAGCCTGGATTCAAAAGCGCATTCTACAGCCTGACAAAAAGCCTCATCATCCAGGGACAGGACTTCGTCGGCGCCATCGGGAACCAGCGACCAAACGATGGAGCAGAAGTGTTTTTCTCCCCGGCTGGGCATGGGCAGAAACGCCAGAGGCCCGGAGGCCAGAAAGACCTGCCAGGCGGTGTCCTGATGATATTTCTCTGTTTCTACGGTGGTGACCACCGCATGATGGAGACAGTCTTTCTGACTGGAAGGAATGCCCGAAAGTTTCCTCAGGCGCGACTCGGCCCCATCGGTAGCCACCAGCAGACGAGCTTCTATCTTTTCATTGTCCAGTTGAACCTGATGGGGCTCTCCCAGCTGATAGGCAATGGTTGACTGGTTGGGGAAGCATTCAACCCCCGTCTTAGCCAACTGCTCCAGCAGCGCATTGCGAACCACATCGTTTTCAACAATATTTCCAAGCGTCTTAAAACCTGCTGACCTGGCATCAAAGGCAATCTCACCCGTTCCTTCACTGTCCCAGACATACATATGCTGATAGGGCATTGCACGCTGTGAGGTCATAGCTTCCCAGGCTCCCAGTCGCTGGAATAACCGGGAAGAAGCTTCGGTCAGGGCACTGACTCTCGGTGCATAGGGACTGTCAGGAGAGAATACCTGAGCCGAAAGCGACTGTTGATCGACCAGGGCTATTTTCAGGTCTGTTTTTGACAGCGACAGGGCCAGAGATACCCCAACCATGCCACCACCGGCAATCACCAGATCAAATGATTTCAACCGAGATCTCCTGCTGATACTGTTTTTTCAGCTCAAGGCTGTATTTCCGCTAAAGGCTGTATTTCTGCTAAAGGCTCTGGCAATTAAAAGCCCATGGCCTTTCTGGCAAACCGACCTTTTAATCCCCGGCTCATATCCAGACAGCTTAACCCCAGGTTCCTGGCCAGAATCACCGGCAGCTCCTGTCGGGAAAACAATTTCACCAGACCGTCACAGAAGTCCAGAGTCATCCTCTGATCGATTCTCTGCTCATCGACGTACTGAAGCAAGCGGGACAGATTGCCCGGGGCCATACCCTGTCTGAGTGATTCAGCGATATTCCCGGCCAGAGCCATTGTATCCCTGATGGCCAGGTTATAACCCTGGCCTGCGACAGGATGCATAGCGTGAGCCGCATTGCCCAGAACAACCAGACCAGGTCTGACTTGCTCACGGGCAACACTGAGAGCCAGAGGATAGCTTTCACGCACACCAACTTTGATAAACTCACCAGCACGATAACCAAACTTTTCTTGTAAAGTGATCAGGAAAGTCTCGTCATCCATAGACATTTTGTCGTCAATTTCGTCAGACGGCACTGTCCAGACCAGTGCTGAACGATCTCCAGAGAGAGGAAGCAGAGCCATGGGTCCCCTTCCGGCAAAGCGTTCATAGGCTATGCCATTGTGAGGCTTATTCAGGGAAACGTTAGCAATCAGTGCATGCTGCTGGTAGTCATACTGCTTGCGTGAAATACCCAGTTTTGCCATCAAACGGGAACGACCACCATCGGCAAGGACCACAAGCGACGCCATTTTCTCAAAAGATTCATCCCCTTGATTGATAACCACTTTCGTTTCTGAGTCAGGCAGTGGCTGTAAAGATTGAACCTGTGCCGGACTCAGGACGTCTACCTGCCCCTGATCGCGATAAGCTTTCAGCTTTTTGAGCAGCACTTCACCCAGCCGATGGTTTTCAACCACATACCCCAGTGCAGGTACATTTTCTTTCTGATGATTAAGGTGGGTGGCACCAAAATGCCCTCTGTCAGAGACCTGAATATCCAGAATAGGCATGGCAAACGGATCAAGATCGGGCCAGATGCCAAGTTCACCATAGATCAGCCGAGTGCCATAAGAGAGTGCCGAGGCCCTGGCATCATAGCCCGGTGGAGACTTGGGCAGAGCGTCAGGGGAAGTATCCCGCGCTTCGTCAATAGAATGCGTTTCAACCAGCGCTACCTTCAGCCCATGTTCATCGATCGCAGACGCCAGAGCACACAGCAGACTGGCACCCACCAGCCCACCACCAATGATCAGGACATCGTACTTCCCGGTCATCTCTCTCTCCTTTCAACCATGAAAACACTCATCACTTAAGAGGACAACGGTAGCCTTTTTGGTTATCAGTGAATGGTTTTTGTATTACGCTTTGCCGATTTTTCCTGAGACGCCACCTCAGAAAAAATGGTTAAAAGACTCATCCGAACATACTCACTGACGTCTATGAACAAACGTTCAGACTCATCACTGCCATCCGCTTCAGGCCGGATCTGGGCAATTTCCGAGAAATCTCCCAGAACCCCTTCCACTTCCTGACTCAGAGACTGACCGCCAATCACTTCGCCGAAACCGAACAGAAACCCCTGACACCAAAAGCCCAGTGCTTCGGTTCTTTGCTCCAGGGCTTCATCGTCATCTGGCAGAAGCAGAGCAATGGAAAAGTCTGATTGATCAAGCTTTTGCAAGGTTCCCTGATACATGCGCATCAGGAGTTCCTGAAAGCGGCTGTCCAGCTCCTGATCATCCAGTAAACCGGACACCTGGCGGAACCAGGCTTCCACGCCGGGCTGACTGCCTGCAGCAAAGGTACCACAGAGAATGCCATGCAGTTCAGAAGGATGACTTTCACCGCCCAACTCAACCAGACGATCAGCCAGCTCATCAAAGGCGACAAGGTCACGAGCCGCATCATTATTTGTCATTACAATTACCCTGAAAGCCTTACTGGAATGAGCCCGTTGATCACATAACAACCGATCAATAACCGCGTGGATTGAAAAACCGGCAGGAAACCGGATCCCAGTGGCTTTATAAAAAACCCGATGGTCTGTGAGTGTACCAGATTTATCGGTTGGGCAAATCGCAAAGGCATTGTTCTGTCTACTGACAGCCGCTATAGTAGATCCAATAGCTCGGTCCCGGAACCTATGAACGACCACGAACTCACAACTCTGAACCAGAAAATCGATGACCTGGTAGCCATCAGCCTGAAACTGAAAAAAGAGAACCGGCTACTGCGCGCCAAGGAACAAACCTGGCAGGCAGAACGCGCGCAGCTGATGGAGAAGAATGATGTCGCACGCAGCAAGGTCGAGGCCATGATCAACCGCTTGCGCACTCTGGAGCATGAATCCTGATGGACAGTTCATCCACTACCACCGTCAATATCCTGGACAAAGAATACCTGGTCAGTTGTCCCAAACAGGAAGAAACCAATCTTCATCAGGCAGCCCGACACTTAAATGAACAAATGAAGCAGATCCGTGCGGGTGGCGTGATAGGTGCAGAGCGTATTGCAGTCATGGCGGCACTTAACATCAGTTACGAACTGCTACAGAGCAGGCAGCAAAGCCTGACCGACAATTCCGATGCTCAGGAACAGATCAAACAGATGCTTGGTAAGCTGGATCAGGCGCTCATGTTGATCGAAAGCTAAAACCCCTGACCGCTCTGGCCTGATGGTTCAATGTTGGCAAAAAACCAATTGAGCTATCAGTCAAAAGATCAATAGCAAAAAAAACCTACAGACTTACACGGCATAACCGATATAATTCCGGTTAAGTCTCCCTGGCCTGTTTGCCAGTCATTAAAGACCCGGGCTGATAATACCATAACGGGGATTCCTCGATGATGCTGGAGCGCAGGTCCACCTTGCAGTGGAAAGCCCGATTCATCACAGCAATCCCCACCGTTGCTTTAACGGCGACGGGCTTGTGTGACAGCGGCAGCTTGGGGAGACTTACTATCATGTTGTGTTTGACAACTTGCCCTCCCCTCACCAATTGCTATCCTCAAACCTCAAACAGTACGGTGTCCCCAAATCGAGGCAGAACGATGGAAAGTTTATACAACACTGACTATCACCAGTGGTTAAGACAACAGCGGGAACTCCTCATTCAAGGTCAATTGGATCAATTGGATATTGAAAACCTGATTGAGGAGTTAGAGTTGGGTATTAATCAAAACCTGGATACATTAGAGTCACACCTGATGATCCTGATTACTCACTTATTAAAATGGGATTATCAGGAAAAAGTATTACAAGATCCATGGGTGGACGAATGCGTGAAACATACCTGGATGCCCAGCATTAGAAACCCAAGGGCGAAAATTCGACAATTGATTGAAAAGCATTCTAATCTAAAACCCCAGATAGATCGTGTTTTGGCTAAGGCTTATTCCATCGGTAAGCAAGATGCCATTGATGAAATGAATGAATACGCTCGCCATGATCACCAAAGGCTCAATCAAAGCAGTTTTCCTGAAGTCTGCCCTTGGAGTTTTGAGCAGGTGATGGATAAATCTTGGCCGGTTTCTAAACACAGCCCCTGAAAGCCAGCCAACAATAAATTGCAGTATGAAGAGTTGCAACCCCTGGTGATTAATGCCTCAATTCAGCGATTCGACTTTTCCATTGAACTGAGTTGGAAAACTCTGAAAGCATGCCTTGCACAAGAAGGCATCACTGCCAATACGCCCAGAGAGTGTATGCAGCAGGCATACGCCGCCCACTGGTTCGATGACGAAAAAGCGTGGCTGAGTATGTTGAAGGACCGCAACCTGACTTCCCATACCTACAAAGAAGACCTGGCACTAGAAATATATCGTTGTTTACCCGGTCATTATCAGGCGATGAAGGCCTTGCATGTTTTTCTGACTAACCACTTTCGCCGCTGACCCAATGAATTGTCTCCGCACTGCGGAGACAATTGTGCAGACACTGTCTGCCCAATGCTTCAGTCCCATTTTTAACATCCTCCCCGCCGTGAAGAGGGTGTCGCAAAACTCTCTCCAGCGTGGGAACGAGTTGACTCCCCTCATTCCCGGCTTCATTCTCGTCATTCCCGCGAAGGCGGGAATCCCACTGACTCTCCACCAGAACCATACTGCCCGGTGCCCCCCTGGCCTTGTCATCCCCGGGAAGGCAGAGATCCACCGTTGGCGCTGGATTCCCGCCTTCGCGGGAATGACGAACTCAAAGCAAAGGAACGAGCTGTTGAAGTTTTGCGACACCCTCTGAACGACGGGGATTCCTTCGGCTAGACGGTCATCCCCGTCCTCAAAGTACGGGGTTTTACGCTCATTCGATAATTTAAAATATTCTATGAGAAATAGCATTGTTAACTTCTAATAACAGTGCACCAACTGACCTGATAGTTTCGTTCGTTTTAACGAGCTTACGGTTGTAGTGATTTTGCATCCACAAGTTAGAATGGATCCTGCCTCTGGCATCATCTACGCGCTGTCTTGCACTATTGTCTCCAGTCAAAGCTAAATGAGTCATATTTAAAGCACCATCAACACTATTAAGTACCATTTGACCCTGACAAAAACTGGCCGATGCTGAGACGCTCGCAGCTTCTCGTTCTAACTTATTCATTCTGATAACAAGTTCATCTTGAAGTTGAAGAAGCAGAGAGGAGTCGTAGTGATTATGATAAAGGGTTTTCGCCAGATTGAGACGAGTTCTATCTTCAAGATCATCAACACCCAATTTATTATTAAGCTGAGTTGCGGCTCTGAATCCATCTTTGATAGTCTTTACATTGTCGTAAGGTTTAGTAGCAGCATCTATAGCCTGTTTCAGAATACCATTTTCAAGTTTACTCTTAATTTGGTGCGCACGAGTTTCATTAAATCTCATACCCGGTGTAACCAACCGTTTAAATGCGTCAGCAACTGCACCAACCATACGGCTAAAAATATTTTTCCTACCTGTTTCGGCTGTGACATTGACATTAACAAATCTGCCTTTAACGTTACTTTCGTGGACATAAACAGTGTAAGCTCTTTCTGCTTCCTCAGAGTAAAAGGTTACTTTTTCACCTCTAAACTTACCAGCTTCGTTAATTAGTGTTTCATCAGCCATGCTATTTTTCCATGACTTGATGTGAAAGGTATTTGCTAGTGGACATCCCTGTATATTCATACGAATTACCTCCGTGGCAGTTAATATTTTTTAAAAGATATAGAAAATTCACCCTGACTATAATGACAACTCAGTTAGCAACACTGACAATTGTTGGAAACAGCCGGGGTCATAAGGAAATTGGTGTCATTCATTTTTCCGCTCATTCGACTCTGGTCTTTTTCAACTCGTTCCCTCGCTCTGAGGGTGTCGCAAAATTTCAACAGCTCGTTCTCACCCTCTGAAGTCGTCATTCCCGCGAAGGCGGGAATCCAGCGCCAACGGTGGATCTCTGCCTTCTCGGGGATGACAAGGCCAGGGGAGCACCGGGCAGTATGGTTCTGGTGGTGAGTCAGTGTGGATTCCCGCCTTCGCGGGAATGACGAGAATGAAATCGGGAATGACGAGAATGAAATCGGGAATGACGAGAATGAAGTTGGGAATGACGAGAATGAAGTTGGGAATGACGGGGGTGAAGGCGGGAACCAGAGTTTTGCGACACCCTCCCAATGAGGTAATCCAGTCGACATCTTTAGCTTTAGCAGAAAACTTATCCGTCAAGGCATATATCTCTGAAGACTTGTCATAGGAACAAAGTTCCCGAATAGCATGGGCTAAACGCGGGGGAAGATTGTGGTCAATGAAGTATTTCGCCATTAGCAATCCTTTGTTCAAAAGATACTGCTGCCATGACGGCTGACACATCAATCTTGTAGGGTATTCAGCTGAATGAAAGAAACGCAACTCACAAAAAAAGCCGATCCACTGTGACCGGCTTTCCAAGAAAACGTGTTCCAGAATAAATCAGGACTTTTGTTTTGGCTTTACGTACAGCACCAGGTTGTGGTCAACAATCTCGTAGCCGTGCTTATCAGCAATCTCTTTTTGACGACGCTCAATATCTTCATCGATAAACTCGATGATCTCACCGCTTTCCATACAGACCATATGATCGTGATGCTCACCTCTGGCCAGCTCGAACACCGAGTGCCCGCTGTCAAAGTTGTGCCTGATCACCAGACCGGCCCCTTCAAACTGGGTCAGCACCCGGTAGACGGTAGCCAGACCGACATCTTCTTCTGCTCCGAGGAGTGCCTTGTAGACATCCTCCGCACTCATATGAAGGCCCTGAGAGCTTTCAAGAATCTGAAGGATTTTGACACGAGGCAGCGTGACCTTCAGACCCGCTTTGCGCAACTCTTGATTTTCCAACACGTTTCCCTAACCTTTAGCATTTAGCAGGTAATCCCTGCTATTATCACACTTTTAAACCGAACATTCATTTTCGAAGAAGATAGTGGAAGTCTGAAACCGATGCAAAAACGTCCAGCCCTGACCACCGTTGTTCTCAGTGCCGCTGCTCTTCTGGCTGGGTGTGCCAGTTCAACAGACAGTGGCTCCAAACTCATCAGCTTCCCCGGTGTTTACAAGGTCGACATCCAGCAGGGTAATGTCATTACCCAGGAAATGGTCGATCAACTTCGTCCGGGAATGACCCGTAACCAGGTCCAGTATGTTATGGGCACCCCTCTTATGGAAGACGCCTTCAACCGGGACCGCTGGGATTATATTTCCAGTCTTCAGCCTGGCGGCGAACAGCGCACCCAGCAAACCCTGACTATCTTCTTCAAGGACGACAAACTTACCTCTATTGAAGGAGACTTTCGTCCCGGTGCTGGTAAAACACCTTAAGACAGCTTTGTTGACTGGAAGAGCAGCTCACCCTCAGGATGCAGCTGCCTCTTTCTTGAGCTTCGCTGTCTCCGCACGCTTCTTGCGCACTTCTTTCGGATCAGCTATCAATGGTCGATAAATTTCTATCCGGTCACCTTCTTTCACTGCCTGATCGGCAGGTCTGATAACCGCTTTGCCAAAGATACCCAGTTTAACAGAGTCCCAATCAATCTCAGAAAAAATCGACTTCATCCCGGATTGTCTGGCAGCATCAAGTACTGAAGTACCTTCTTTAACATCTACAGTCAGGATTCGGTAATCATCCGGCTTGGCGTAAGCCACTTCAACGCTTACTCTGGAATCTTCCCCCGGCTCCGACCGGTTATTGTTTTCAGCCATAAAGCTGCTCCGCTCTTTGACAGAAGGCGTCAACCATTTTATTCATTGCCTTATTGAACACTGCACCGACTGTAGCTCTGAGCACCGGGTTGGATATTTCGAAATCCAGCTCCAGAGATACCTTGCAGCCTTCATTGCCCAACGGTTTGAATGTCCAGAGCCCATTCAGCTTTGAAAAAGGCCCCTTCAGCAATGACATTTCAATAGATCGATTTTCCACCATTCGGTTCCTTGTGGAAAACTCATAACCCAGACTCCCTTTTGACAGTTCAAGAGCGGCTTCCAGCACTTCCCCTTCCTGCTTCAGTATTCTGGCCCCTGAACACCAGGGTAGAAACTCAGGATAACCTTCAACATCAGCCACCAGCGGATACATTTTTTCTACTGGCTGCATGATCAGGGCTGAACGGGAAACTCTTGGCATGACACACTGCAAATTTACAAAACAAGGGCCCGCGAGCATACCATATTGTCAAAGTTTTTGCTTTCAGGACTCTGCAGGAAGGACAGTGTAACTGAGCATCGGAAGGTGTGGGAGGAGCGTAGCCCCATAGCTACGCTCTGCGTCGATTATGATTTAAAAAGGCTTCAAATCATTTCAGCGCTGTGTACAGAATCAGAGCTACCGCTACGGGCACAATGATACGAACGGCAACGCGCCATACATTGAACAGACCAACGCTCATAGCCAGTTCGTTAGACATAACAGAACGCTTAATAATCCAGCCAGCAAAGATCGCTGTCAAAGCACCACCGAGAGGCAACAGGAAAACGTCGGTCATGTAACCCGCCAGGTCAAAGATAGTCTTGTCGAAGAACTTGACGTCGGCCCAGATGTTAAAGGAGAACACAGAGCCCAGACCAACCAGCCAGATAGCACCGCCAATCAACCAGGTCGCCAGTACACGATTGATAGCGAAGCGCTCAGTCACCCAGGACAGAGAAGGCTCAATCAGGGAGATGGCTGAACTCAGGGCAGCAATACCTACCAGCGTGAAGAATATGAAGCCCAGAATCGATCCGCCAGTGATATTAGCGAAGGCAGAGGTCAGGGAAACAAACAGCAGGCCGGGGCCGGCAGAAGGCTCAAGACCATGAGCGTAAACAATCGGGAATACGATCAGACCAGATATGATGGCCATGAGGGTATCCAGGAATGCAACATTCAGAGCTGTACGCGGAATAGAGTTATTAGCAGGCATGTAGGCACCGTACGCCATCAGGGCACACATACCCAGACTCAGGGTAAAGAAGGCCTGACCCATTGCCGCCGCAACCGCTTCGCCGGTAATCTTGCTGAAATCCACATCGAACATGAAGTGGAAACCACGCATAAATTCACCGGTGGCCAGAATACTGTAGCCCAACATGGCAAACAACAGGACGAACAGCGTTGGCATCATAACCTGAAGACCTTTTTCCAGACCTTTATGAACACCACGAGCGGTTATCAGAACAGTGATAACCATAAACAGGGTGTGCCACAGAATCTGTCTTGGCGCCGAGGCCGTCAGAGCTTCAAACTCACCGCCAATCTGATCAGCTGACATACCATTGAAGACACCTGTCAACAGATCCCAGGCGTATGACAGCGCCCAGCCGGCTACTACGCTGTAGAAGGTCAGAATGATGAAGCCGGTGACCATCCCCATCCAGCCAATCACTTCCCAGCCACGAAAGACACCTGCGTCGCTGGTCAGTTTACGCATGGCATTCAGGGGGCTCAGGCGGGTTGAACGACCAATGGCCGTTTCAGCCATCAGCAAAGGAATACCTACCAGAGCGATACACAGCAGATAAACCAGAACAAAGGCGCCACCGCCGTACTGACCGGCAATGTATGGGAATTTCCAGATATTCCCCAGGCCAATGGCAGAGCCGGCCGCAGCCAGCATAAATGTCCAACGGTTGTTCCAGGTTTTGCGCGAGGTTGTCGGGTTTTGTCCTGACATGAGACTCCTCAATGATATACAGCAAAATTCTTATCGAGTGAAACCTTCATGCAGAGTGTTGCAAGGATAATTCAAACAACACTGCATTCAATTGCAAGCCGCCCGGGCTATTCAGTCTTGAATCAGACAGTCAGGAAAAGGAACTCAAACGACAACCAGCTTGCAGAAGAGAGTAGAGTCATTACTTACAGCCAGGGGCACAAATAACAGCCCACTCAACACCGGATAAAGCAGCTACCATAAAGCTTTCACTGGAGCATGAGGGCGACGCTGAGCATTGTATCGGTTTAATTTCTCACCTCAACCACTTTTTCCTACAATCACCACAAAAAAAGAAATATCCTCCAAAATAATTTACAGCCCAGAATATTTAACCTAAACAATGTAAATTCCGGACAAATACGAAAAATCGTCAGGAACTTGAATAAGTAACAGTCATAAGCAACGACTGGTTTTATACTCTATCCACGTTATAATCCGCGCATGGCTAAAAGATCGAAAAAAAGCGGCAAAGGCGACTCCTCCATTGTCGTCAACAAAAAGGCCCGTCATGACTACCATATAGATGAGTCATTTGAAGCGGGACTGTCACTGGCAGGCTGGGAAGTCAAAAGCCTTCGCATGGGCAAAGTACAGCTTGTAGACAGCTACGTTCTGCTCAAAGATGGCGAAGCCTGGTTGATTGGTGCCCAGATCACTCCATTGGATACGGCATCCACCCATGTGGTGGCAGATCCTCTGCGCGACCGTAAGCTGCTGTTGCACAGAAGAGAGCTAGCCAAGCTGTTCTCGGAAACTCAACAGAAAGGTCATACCTGTATCGCTACCAAGCTCTACTGGAAAGGCCACCTGGTCAAATGTCAGGTAGCCCTCGCCCGAGGCAAGAAAGAGTTCGACAAGCGAGCCGCCACCAAAGAGCGCGAGTGGAATATTGAAAAGCAGCGGGTTATGCATCGGGGGTGAAAGGTTAAACTTTTCAGAATCACACAGCAGGTTCAGCTAAGCAGAGAAGAAAAGGTTGCTCCCGGAGGCCCCGGGAGCAGAAAGCTTCAGTTCGGACTGATCTCCGGCGGCCTGTCACCTGCACCTGTGTTAGGTGGAGGTGGTGGCGGCACCGTGGTGTCAACAGCCACTTCTGTTTGTTCCGCTTCAATTTCCGTCTGTTCCGCTTCTTCTGTTGTGCCCTCAGTTTCCGCCAGTGCCTGCTCACAGTTTGCGGCGGCCTGACCAATCGCGCCCTGCAAAGCAGCATTGCCTGCTGAGGCGGTCATCAACGCAGCGACCATCGATTCTTTGTTCTGTTCAGAAACCTGACAAGCTGGAATATAGACAATCGGCTTCATCTGATCCGGAAATTCAGCAACCGCAGCCACCACCAGTGAAGCCAGCAAGTCTGGCTGATCCTGCAACTTTGCGGTAGCCCCTGAAATTAGCGCTTCAATGGATTGGTCATCATTTTCCATGGCCTTGGCCAGTGCCTGCTCGACGGGCATGGTCGTCAGATCTTGCGCGAGGTCGGCCCGGACACTACCCGAGAGGGCCACCATCATCAGCGCAGTGGATGCAAATATGAGTTTTGGT
Organism: Endozoicomonas sp. ALC020; assembly: GCF_049275935.1. NCBI lineage: Bacteria > Pseudomonadati > Pseudomonadota > Gammaproteobacteria > Oceanospirillales > Endozoicomonadaceae > Endozoicomonas > Endozoicomonas sp. ALC020. Next base: position 3,233,359 of record NZ_CP184830.1, on the reverse strand, counting down.
TTCATCGTCGTTCCGGTTACGGTTCCCTGGACATGCACCTTTTATACAGCAACTGTCGCATCCATGTATAGGCAGGGACTGCGAGAAATTATATTGGCAGACCTCAACCAATACAAACTGGCAAAAGTCTTAAAGTGTCTTTTAAACAGAGCCTCTTAAACAGTGCCTGTTAATTAGCAGTAATAGACATTAATATACGGGCTTATCCAGATGTACGTCGTTTATATTACACCAGCCGTTCCAGTTTAAGGTAGAGACAGTTAGCATGAAGGGAATAAAGCAGCTCAGCACAGCAAGTCTGCTGGCTATGTATGGCACGAATGCGATGGCTGCCGTTGAGGATGCAGGCCATATCAATCTGGGTCCTGTGGAAATGGTACCGGTAGTCAGTGCCGGTATCGGCTACGACGACAACGTTTACCGTAAAGGTGAAGGCGAACTGGCGGATAAAGGCTCTACAGTTTACAAGTTGAATGCCGAAGCGCAGTTCCGAGCCCAAACCGGTCTCAACACCTACGCGGCAACCCTGGCAGCCCGTAACACCAATTTTTCCAGTCAGTCCGACGCCAGTTATACCGACGTTGGTGTTAAGGGAGATATCCACCAGGAATTTACCAGCCGCCACAGGCTGGATGCCGGATTTGACCTTGGCCGCTATCACGATGCTGGCTCTACTGTTAATGATGTCACTGATAAGTCCGCACCGGAATACAATCGCACCCAGGGCAGCCTGAAATACGGCTTTGGCGCCCAGGAGGCGATAATGCGTGCCGACCTGTTTGGCAGCTACAACAAACAGAATTACAGAGCGGGTGGCGAAGACAAAAAGACTACTGAATATGGTGCCACCGGCTATTACCAGTTCATGCCCAAGACCAGTGCCCTGATAGAAATCAAGGAGCGCAAGCTGGACTACACCGAGGAACAGAATGCTGCTTACGATATCACCAGCTATCTCGTAGGTCTCAGCTGGGATGCCACCGCCAAAAGCAGTGGTTATGCCAAACTGGGTCGCCGTTACCGGAGTGCCACTGGCATAGAACGCCAGGATTATACTGGCTGGGAATTGGGTGTAAGCTATCTACCGGTAGACCGCTCTCTGATTCAGCTGAGCACCACCCGGGACTACGGTCTGGAATCGGATGACCCGGCCAGTGCGGACTTTACCAAAGGCACCACAACCCGACTCACCTGGGAGCACCAGTGGACCGGAAAAATCAACACCCGAGCCAGCTACAGTTATTCCGACGAATCGATTCAAGACGGCACCGGCATCACCGAGAAAGAGCGCAAGGTAAACCAGCTGGGTCTGGCGGTAGACTGGAACATCAAACATAACATTCTACTCTCTGCCTCCTGGCAGCATGTCAGCCGCGATGAAACCGACAAAAACGGCTTTACCGGTGCTGAAGATTACAAGCGGAGCTACTATATGCTCACAGGTACTTTAGCTCTTTAAAGCACTACCGCTGCTCACTTTCAGTTGCCCGTGCTAGCATCAGCCCGTCTTTTTTTCGGTTCTTTCACGGGTTGATCTATTTTTAGAACCGATTCATTAACACATGCAAATAAGAAAATGATGCTCAACCTGTTTTCAGGTAACTCCCAGTAAACAGGTTGAGCAAGTGGGGTATTTTGCTAGCAGGAAGAACGTCTTGTTATTTGCCGAACATTTCTGCAGCTTTATCTGGGTTTTGGTCAGCCAACCTGTGAAAGCCCCTATTTTTCAGAAGGCGGGAAGCGTTTAGCATGTTATGTTATTATGTTTGCTTTTTTATTCAGGACTTTTTTCAATCTATCGCCTCAAATAAACCTCAGCCTTTTCAGGAGATTTCAATAGGGTACAAGCAATGATTTCCAGACAATACCTAACCAACCCACTGCGGCAGCTGACGACTTTAGTCGTTTTACTATCAATCATGGTCTTCAGTAGTGGCCTGCTGGCTGCCAACCCCATGAGCCTCTCTCGCTACAAACTGGGTGCAGGGGATGAAATCATGATCTCCGTTTACGGTGAAGAAGGGATGGAGAAAGAAATAATCCTGACGGATGCGGGCAGTATTTCCTATCCGTTCCTTGGGGAGTTTCGCGCCAAAGGTCTCACCCTGGGTCAGCTACAAAGGCTGATAACGGAAAAACTGAAAGACGGCTACTTCATTGACCCTCGGGTCAGCGTCTCCATGGTGAAATACCGCAAGTTTTTTGTCACCGGTGAAGTCAAGGAACCGGGAGGGTTTCCCTTTGAACCGGGGCTGACCCTGGAAAAAGCTATCGCTCTGGCGGGTGGTTTTACTCAGCGGGCTTCCAAAAAAGGCATTATCGTCACACGCGATGAAAATGGCAGTGAGAAAGAAAAGGAACTGTCGCTTAATGGTTCGGTTCTGCCCGGTGATATTATCGTTGTCAGCGAAAGCTTCTTCTAGGAGCTTGAACGAGAATAGAGTCCGAAAAATAGAAGACTATTCTCGTGCAACATCTCAGAAAACCGGCAGTTAACCAGACTCTTTTTCAGTAACCACGAAGGCACGAGGTTTTTCTTTTAAAAAAAATCTCCTCAGTGACTTCATGGCAAAAAATATGTACCCGATATGAACACAGAAACCCGAAAGGCATCATCGCCACCCGAAGCCCCTGCAAAAACAAGACTGCCCCGGGACGAAGAGATTATCGACCTTCGCCAGATTTTCCATGTGCTCAACAGTCACCGCTGGGCGATTGTCGGTTTTACCGCTGCGGTCACCCTGGTGGCGATATTTGTGGTGTTCTCCATGACACCCATCTACCAGGCCACCGCTACCCTGCAAATCGAGCAGGAGCAGGCCAAAGTCCTGTCCATTGAAGAGGTCTACGGCATTGATGGTGGAACCGACAGCTACCTCAACACCCAGTTTGAGGTGCTGAAATCCCGTGGCGTACTGGAAAAGGTAGTCAACAAGCTTGATTTGCTGAACAACCCGGAGTTTAACGGTCGACTGAAAGAAGCCCCCTGGTATGCAGGCATGCTGGACTGGCGCAACTGGTTCGGCCTGAAACAGCCGGAAGCACCGGAAGATCCGGACATGATCATGCGCGATACCATCAATGCACTGTCAGCCAGTGTCTCCATTGAGCCCGTGCGAAAAACCCAGATTGTAAAAATCCATGCCCAATCCGAAACCCCGCAACTGGCGGCAAAAATCGCCAACGCCATTGCCAACGCCTATATCGAAGCCTACATGGAATCAAAGTTGGCCCTGACCCTGAACGCCACTGACTGGATGCAGGGCAGAATGGGTGAACTTTCCGAAAAGCTAAGAGTGGCAGAACAGGAGTTACAGGACTACCGTGAACAGGAGAACCTGATTGAGCTGGAAGGAGTCCTGAACGCTTCCAGCGACGAACTCAAGGCGCTAACCAATGCCCTGGTGGAAGTGCGCCGCAAGCTGGCGGTATCTGAGAACATCTATAGACAGATCTCTACCGGTGATACGCGCAAAGGCGACAATGCATCCCTGCAGGCGGTGCTTAGACACCCGCTGATTCAAAATCTCAAGCAGGAGAAATCAAAAGTTCAACGACAGGTAACGGATCTGTCCCGCCGTTACGGCCCAAAACATCCTGATATGATTTCGGCAAGGTCTGAACTGAAAAGTATTCAGGACAACCTTAATCTCCAGATTCGCACCATCGTCGAAGGGGTAGAGCGAGAATACGAAATCGACAAGGCCAATGAACGCAGCCTGACTGCGGCGGTAGAAGCGCTGAAAAAACGCATTCAGGCGACCAACCGCAAAGAATTCCGCCTGCGAGCTCTGGAGCGTGAAGTACAGACCAATAAAGACCTGTACGACGCCTTCTTCACACGGATTCAGGAAACCTCCGCTACCAGCGACCTGCAAACCGCCAATGCCCGAATAGTGGATCAAGCCTTTGTACCGAACTCGCCGATCAAACCGAAGAAAAAGCTGATTATTGCCGTGGCCGCATTGATGGGTTTGTTGATCTCCTGCGGTATCGCCTTCCTGCTGGAAATGCTGAACAACACTATTCGCACGACGCGGGACGTAGAAGATAAGCTAAACCTGCCGGTAATGGGGGTATTGCCAAAACTCACCGATAAAGCCCAGTTGGACCGTGTGTTCAACCTGTTTACCGACAAAAAACAAGCTTCATTCGGGGAGGCGGTGCGCACCATCCGGACCAGTGTCAACCTGACCGCAATGGATGAGAAACACCGACTGTTTGGTGTCACATCAACAGTACCCGGTGAGGGTAAATCATCGGTGGCCTCCAACCTGGCGCTGGCTCTTGGGCAGCTGGGCAAAACCCTCCTGATTGACTGTGACTTACGTCGCCCGGTGGTGGGTAAAAACTTCCATATCAAAGGGGGTTCTGCCGGGCTGGCCAACTTAATGGCCGGTACCGCCAAAGTGTCCGATGCGGTGCATAAACTGGAAGGGATTGATGTGATTCCCTGCGGCATGGTACCTCCGAACCCACAAGAACTGCTGGCTTCTGATCGACTGGCAAGCCTGCTGACCAAACTGAGGGAGCATTACGACTACATCGTGCTGGACTGCCCACCAGTGCAGAACGTCAGCGATGTATTGATGGTCTCCCGCCATTGTGACGGGCTGGTCTATGTAGTGGAAGCCGGCCGTATGCAGGCCAATGCCGTCAACGCGGCGGTTGGCCGACTGCTGCAGGCCGGGGCTCCGGTTACTGGAGCGGTGCTGAACAAGATTAACCCGAAAGCCAAAGATCCTTACGGCTATAACCAGCGGTATTACGACACAACTGGTTACTACTCCGGAGCCTCCTGATCTCTGTTAAATCGTGAAGAGCGCTAAGGCTTAAAAAATGGCCTTAGGCTCTTGGTAAATCGAAAAATACCGTTTTATGTCGCGGGAGCAATTCAAGCTGAGGCCAAAAACGAGAGCCTGATACCTGCCAATGATAGACCAATTGCTGTGGCAGGTATTGACCAAAGTCGTATATTAGTTAATCGAAATATTGATTATGTACGACAGATTAAATATGTTATTTTTAATGCTCGGCGTGACCTCTGATACTTTAAATATAAAAATATTGTCTAAAACTAAAAACCATAGCTTTTCGCTACTGAGCCAGTGAAATTACCAAAAAACTATTCAGGGCTGTAGTACAAACTCCCTGAAAACAACGACTTATGGGGTTTAATGCGGTCATACACTCATGTGAACACAGTACAAAACATGCGTCGTACTTGAAATGTAATATTGTAGCCGTAAAATGTATCTCCATTGTTATCGGGGTGCTAGATCTCTCTAATTTTTCCCTGTCTGCTCATACCTGCATCATTGGTTGTCAGTGGTGCTCTTTTTTATTTGACAGGCAGCGTGATTGGCGGTGTAAGCAATGCCTGTTACCGAAGCCGTATGGTTGGACATCGCAATTGAACGCTGGTTGTTTCAGTAAAAACCGAAAATCTGACGGGCGGTAGCGTGATTTTTATAATTGCAACAATCGTCTAGCGCTGCCAGATTCTTCAAATTCCGTTGAGTTTAACTAACCAGTTCCCGCTCCTGCGTCTGAAAGCTTTGAGCAAAATTAACGTTTCACGCATTACGCAGCACTTTTTGACTGGTTTGGCCGGGCTGCTGCGAAAATACACGATAACAAATCTGTCTCGGCTATTTTGACGCTCTGAATATACAAGTGACTCCAATGCCTAAAATTGCAATAGCCGGAACCGGGTATGTCGGTTTGTCCAATGCCATGCTTTTGGCTCAACACAATGAAGTGATTGCGCTGGACATTATCCCTGAGAAAGTGGGTATGCTGAACGAACGCCTCTCACCGATCGAGGATGACGATATCGAACGTTTCCTTCGCAATGAGACGCTTCACTTCCGGGCCACACTGGATAAACAGCAGGCATTTGCTGAGGCTGATTATGTCATTATCGCAACCCCTACGGATTATGATCCGAAGACCAATTATTTTAATACCGAAAGTGTTGAAACAGTGGTTCGTGATGTGATGGACATCAACCCGGATGCCGTCATGATCATTAAATCAACGGTACCGGTAGGCTTCACCCGACAATTAAAAGAAGACACCGGCAGCAACAACATCATCTTTTCTCCGGAATTCCTGAGAGAAGGTAAGGCACTGCACGACAACCTCTTCCCCTCCCGAATCATCATTGGTGAACAGTCAGAGAGGGCAAAAAAAATAGCAGAGCTGTTTGCTCAGGGTGCGGAGCAAAGAGATACTCCCATTCTTTTCACCAACAGCACCGAAGCCGAGGCCGTGAAACTCTTCTCGAATACTTTTCTGGCACTGAGGGTTTCCTACTTTAATGAACTGGACACCTACTGTGAAACCCACGGTATCGACTCACGGCAAATCATCGAAGGTGTTGGGCTGGACCCAAGGATTGGCAACCACTACAACAATCCAAGTTTTGGTTATGGCGGCTATTGCCTGCCAAAAGATACCAAACAGTTACTGGCCAATTATCAGGATGTGCCCAATAACCTGATCAGAGCCATTGTTGATTCCAACACCACCCGAAAAGATTTTATTGCCGACTCCATTCTCCGGCGCAACCCTGAAGTGGTCGGAGTTTACCGACTGGTGATGAAATCCGGCTCCGATAACTTTCGTGCATCAGCCATTCAAGGTGTGATGAAACGGATAAAAGCCAAAGGGGTTAAAGTGGTCGTCTATGAGCCGGTGCTGACTGACGATGAGTTCTTTCATTCAGAGGTGATCAACGATTTGGAAGCCTTTAAAGCAGTCAGTGATGTGATTATTGCCAACCGCAAAGAATCTGATTTGGAAGATGTTGCGGAGAAAGTTTATACCCGTGATTTATTTGGGGTGGATTCGTGAAGTCGCAGATCAAACGCACTCAGTTTTTCACACAACCGAGTGAATTGCTCATCGTATTTAATGCCGGTTAACACTTCTTGCAATATCGGGCCAATCATCACAGCCCGGTGTTGGCGGATTAATCTCTGCAACAGTATTGTTTCTTCAGGTATGGATTCAGTCCTGCGTCGACGCAGTGCAGCCGACCATACACAGGTATCAACAAGCACCATTATTTTCTTCGGGCCTCTTTTTTAAGGGGCTGAGCGTCGTAATCAATGGTGCCGAGATCATCCAGTAGTTCCAACTGCTTGCGGTGGCGAATAAATTCGGCGAGAGCTTCGTTAACGGCTGCTTTTTTGGTTTTGTAGCCTCCCAGTTGTTGGACCTGAGCAATCAAGTCGTCGTCTATAGCGAGGTTTGATGGCATGTTATCAACTGCTACACAATGGTTTACACAAAAAATCAATTTAGCCCGAGTGCTCATCCATTGCCAATGGCTGAACAATCGCAAAACCTGAGTGACCGACTAAGACTAGGTAGAAACGACTATCGGCTGAGGCATCCCATGAGACCATCGGCAGCATTAAAAAAATACCGGGTAAAGATCAAGGCCATCATAAAAGAGCATAAAGCGGCCAATGCCAGAGTATTTGGCTCTGTACTGAATGGAACAGACACCGAAACCAGTGACCTGGACATACTGATTGACCCAGATCAGGGCATGACCCTATTTGATATTGGAGCGATTCGCCACAAGCTAAAGCAGCTAACCGGTGTAAAAGTCGACATCCTGACCCCCGGCTCACTTTCAGACTCGATCAGAGAAGAAGTTCTTAGCCAGGCAGAGCCGATATAAAACTGAAAAATCCCCTAACCTCAGTTTTTTGAGCTGAACCTGGTTTCCTACTCTACGCACCTTAAAGTAAAACTATATTTGTCTTACCTTAAGCTGAAGGTAGAAAACCATGAAAAAGAAAACAGAGAGTAATTTTCTGCGTTATCTGAAAAGCACAAAAAAGTTGACAGCCGACTGGCCTGAGTGGAAAAAAGAGGCTTTGAAGACAAGGTCTGCAGAGCATGATGTTCTGGATGACCATGATGCTCTCAATAATACGCAAGTTACACAAGATCGTAGCGATTGTGCTCAGTGGCTAAAAAATCACCTGTAATGGGTGATGAAGAGTAACCAAAAGCACATGGGTGAAAAAATGATCGACTTTGGAAAGTTCAAGCAGTCACTTGTGCTTCTAGAATCGCAATTCGGAAATTGGCAAACTCTGGATACCTCATTACCTTCATGGATTCAGGAAGCAGTTTCTGAATCCGTTATCCGGCGGTATGTAACCTGCTACGACTGCTTATGGAAAGCCCTGAAACACTACCTGAAAGAAGGCCTTGGTCTCCCTGATGTGCCTAACAGTCCAAAGCCGCTGTTTCGGATAGCCAATGAGAACCGCTTATAGGGAAAAATCATGAAAGCCCCCGAAGCCACTGGGCTCAATGGCTATAAGGATTTCTACCTATAGAGTAAAATACACATCCATTGTCTTATACAAAAAAGATTTGGATGTTCTGGAAATGAATGCATTTGATTTAATGAATAGGCTATCTGTCATTTATGACGCACGTCAGCAATGGAAAGTAGATCATAAACTTGCTGATATTCTGCTCTTAACCATCTGTGCTGTCATTGCAGGTTGTGAAGGTTGGGAAGAAATTGAAGACTTCGGCAATGAAAGACTGCAATGGTTAAAAAAGTATGGTGAATTTGGATACGGTATTCCTTCACATCATACAATTTCCAGAGTAGTTGCTGCTATTAACCCAAAGCAATTCCAGAAATGCTTTATTGAGTGGATGCAAGCCTGTCACCAGACAACCAATGGTGAGATCATTGCAATTGATGGAAAAACAGCAAGAGGCTCTTACGATAAAGGCAAGGACAAAGGTGCAATTCACATGGTGAGTGCATTTGCGACTGCAAACGAATTGGTTCTTGGTCAAATTAAAATTAATGATAAAAGTAACGAGATTACCGCCATACCTGAATTGCTCGATCTCCTGGAAATCCGTGGCTGCCTCATCACTATAGACGCCATGGGGTGTCAGAGGGATATTGCCAAGAAAATCGTTGATAAAGGCGCTGATTATTTGTTAGCGGTAAAAGGCAACCAGGGTAAGCTTTATGAAGCATTTGAGAAACATTTCTCTGTTGAAAAAGTGAATCAATGGAATGGTGATACTTTCAGAATCGAAGAGAAAAGCCATGGTAGAATGGAAACACGCCTTCACATTGTAAGTGATACCTTTGATGAGTTCGTTAATTTTTCTTTTGATTGGAAAGGAATGAAAACACTCGGGATTATTTTCTCTGCAAGAATGGAAGATAAAGTGTTCAATGCTGATGATATCAGTGTCCGTTATTATATCTCCTCTGCGAAGTTAACAGCAGAAGAATTTTCACATGCTGCAAGAGAGCATTGGGCGATCGAAAATAAACTCCATTGGAAAATGGATGTTGCAATGCGAGAAGATGATTGTCGAATCAGAAGGGGCAATGCCGCTGAAATGCTCACAGGTTTTCGACATATGGCAGTGAATATGTTGAACAATACCAAAACCTTTAAAGCAGGCTTAAAGCGTAAACAGAAAAAGGCAGCCATGAACACACAATACCTGTCTGAAGTCCTTGCTGGGTGTGGGGTTTCATGATTTTTCCCTAGAACCGCTTACTAACATCTGATGTCGCTCAGTGGATGACATACGCAGACACTCGCATCGGAACTTCTCACGACTACGATGGGAAAAAAGCAAAAGCTGCACTAAATATTATGGATGCCTTTATCAAAGATTCCGTAAAGCTTTATGTAAGCATGAGCGATGAAACCTGGTCATGAAAACAGCGTTGGAAACACCTGACCTGAATGCTCTGTTGGGCATTCCATTTACAGACCAAATACTGGAACAGGGAGTGGCAATTAACCTGGCCATTCATTTGTTTCGAAATGACGTGGTTACCCTTGCTAAAGGGGCCAGGATAGCCCGGGTTCCACTGGGTGATTTTATCCAGATTCTGGGTGCACAAGGCATTCCTGTAGTTGACCATGACCCTGCGGATCTGGACAGTGACCTTGAAAACCTTGGATAAGCCGAGGATACTTCGCAAATCGTAGCCAATAGCAGCCCAATAATTGCCTTTGATAATCACCAGAAATTCAACACCAACAGTGAAAATCAGCTTTTTACACTGACTTCCCTGCTGTTTCTTAAGAAAGACATCAATGGGTTTACGCACTATTCGGCTGACAGTTACATAGCAGATATGGAAGACCTGAAACCAGCAGCTATTTTTTATGATCATTACGGTTCAGGTACTTAACCCAGATCACCAGTGCACAGACAATGGAAAAGAAAATAGCCAGAGCCCAGGCGAAAGGGTTCATCTCAATCATGGTCAGACTCCAAATGAAAGCCCAGACCCCGGTTTTTCCTTGGAAAAACCCGGCAAAAAAGTTACGTTGCCTAAACCATTACCGATAGAGCTAATATCAAACCAATGGAACCACTGCACAAGGCAGTCATCATCTCATTTCTCAGGCAAGCTTATGGTGACTTGTCACAAGGTATACTGCTCTTTGGGAGCCATGCCAACGGCACAGCCAATAAAGAAAGTGACATAGACTTGGGTATTTTGATTGACGGTATGGCTGACCCGGTTGAACTATGGGAAAACGCCCAGACACTAGCCAGCCAGGTGAATACCAATATTGACCTGATAGATTTACGCGCAGCAACTACTGTACTACAGCATGAAGTGATCAATACAGGAATCTGGCTGTGGCAGCAAGATACCCTAACCTGTGACTTATTCGAACTCCAGGTTATGTCGTTGTACCAGCAGCTACAATACGATAGACGGGAAATCCTGGACGACTTACAAAGAAGGCTGCGTAATGAATGACATTATTCTTAACAAATACTCAATCATTCAGCGCTGTATTGCCCGTATTAATGAAGAATACAAAGGTCATGAGTCTGAACTGGCGACAAATTACACTCAGCAGGATTCTATAATTCTGAATATTCAGAGAGCCTGCCAGGCTGCCCAGGATATGGCGAACTACGTTATCAAACTGAAAAAATTGGGAATCCCCCAGAATGCCAGAGAATCTTTCCAGCTACTAAACGATCATGGACTAGTATCAGCCCCACTCACAGTCAGTATGACAAAAATGGTGGGGTTCAGGAATATAGCGGTTCATGAGTACCAAAAATTGAACATAGCTATTCTCAAATCTGTTATAGAAAACCATGTTGATGAAATTAACGGGTTCGCAGAAGAAGTTATGCGCAGTTTTAATAAGGATTGACAATGAAAGACCTGAACATGGTTTTCCTGGCCCCGGTTTTCCTTTCCGGTTTTTGTAACTTGAACACGTATCCAAATGGATACATACTTCTTTAATGTACTTGCTCAAGACCACTGACCACTTCGAGAAGTGGTTGAACAAACTCAAAGACAAGCCGGGCAAGGCTCGAATCCTGGCCTCTCTGAAATTGCTGGAGCAGGGGCACATCGGGGACTGGAAATCAGTTGGAGGCAAAGTGTCAGAGCTTCGGGTGCACTAGGGGGGCAGGCTATAGGATCTACTTTGCCAGGCAAAAGGATATCATCATCGTATTACTCAATGGTGGTGACAAGTCCAGCCAGTCCAGAGACATTGAAAAAGCAAAAGCCATTTTAAAAAATCTGGAGGCATGACATGAGCAGGAAGCTAAAGACCTTTGATGCATCAGAGTATCTTGACGACAGTGAAACGATTGCAGAGTACCTGAATGCTGTCATTGAAACGGGTGACCAGGCTTTGCTCTTATCGGCTATTGGTGATATCGCCAAGGCAACAGGGATGCAGAAGATAGCCAATGACTCAGGCCTTGGTCGGGAAAGTCTATACAAAGCCCTGGCACCAGGTGCGAAACCAAGGTTTGAAACAGTGTTCAAAATTCTTCAGGCTCTGGGAGTGAGTTTGAAAATCAGCCCTTAGCATTAGTGTTATTCTGGCATCGGACAATACAAAGTATAATAAGGATGTTGGGTTACATTGTGAACGATGAAAGACCTGACCCCGGTTTTCTTTCTATTATCAGTAACCCTCGCCAAGCTTGGTAAGTTGACAACAGCTAAAAGACAGCCTTTTGCATCACGGGAGAAGTCCCGTGGATGCTGTTGTCAGGTGCCGTGGTTATTTTTGGAGGTGGTTTACAATGATAGCCAGAGTGTCTTCAATCTTGTCAAAACGTTCACGGTTTTCTTGCTGGTTAGCGTCGATCTTGTCAAAACGTTCACGATTTTCTTGCAGGTTAACGTCAATCTTGTCAAAACGTTCACGATTTTCTTGCTGGTATTGGCGAACTTCTTGCTGGTTAGCGTCAATCTTTTCATTAAGTGACTCAATAGCTATTTCCTGCCGTGCGCTGTGCAGGTACAGCTTCCTAATATCGTCCTGTGAGTTTTTTACACTGACCTCTATGCGACTGATGGCATTAAAGAAATCATCTGTGTCTTTATCGTGGTTCACGCGTACACCCTGTGATTATTTCTTGTGCGTTGAGCATAGCAGACAATAAAAGATGGCACAGAGACACCTAACCTTTTTCTGACCATCTGTGCTGTCACTGCCAGCGCAGAAAGCCAGATGTATTTTGTCAGTGTTATCATCTTCGTTAAGTTTTTGAATGGATGCAAAAGCGACATATCCTCAGTTCTGCCGACAGCTGGCGGAAAATGCGTGAAATTCGCAATGCATTTTCTCACGACTACCCGGAAGCTGAATCAAAGCGGGCTGAGGCGCTTAACATGGCATGAGCTGTGGCTCCCGAACTGATTGAAATCACCGAACAGTTCGAAGCCTATGTACTCAAGCTCCACAATATAAAGTTAGGCGGCGGTCATTGAGAATCAGTCCGGAACAGAAAGACGACATCATCGAGTTGGTCAGGAAAGAGATCAGCCAGCAGGCCAGGGTCTGGCTCTTTGGCTCCAGGGTCTAGGGAAAAATCATGAAAGCCCCCGAAGCCACTGGGCTCAATGGCTATAAGGATTTCTACCTATAGAGTAAAATACACATCCATTGTCTTATACAAAAAAGATTTGGATGTTCTGGAAATGAATGCATTTGATTTAATGAATAGGCTATCTGTCATTTATGACGCACGTCAGCAATGGAAAGTAGATCATAAACTTGCTGATATTCTGCTCTTAACCATCTGTGCTGTCATTGCAGGTTGTGAAGGTTGGGAAGAAATTGAAGACTTCGGCAATGAAAGACTGCAATGGTTAAAAAAGTATGGTGAATTTGGATACGGTATTCCTTCACATCATACAATTTCCAGAGTAGTTGCTGCTATTAACCCAAAGCAATTCCAGAAATGCTTTATTGAGTGGATGCAAGCCTGTCACCAGACAACCAATGGTGAGATCATTGCAATTGATGGAAAAACAGCAAGAGGCTCTTACGATAAAGGCAAGGACAAAGGTGCAATTCACATGGTGAGTGCATTTGCGACTGCAAACGAATTGGTTCTTGGTCAAATTAAAATTAATGATAAAAGTAACGAGATTACCGCCATACCTGAATTGCTCGATCTCCTGGAAATCCGTGGCTGCCTCATCACTATAGACGCCATGGGGTGTCAGAGGGATATTGCCAAGAAAATCGTTGATAAAGGCGCTGATTATTTGTTAGCGGTAAAAGGCAACCAGGGTAAGCTTTATGAAGCATTTGAGAAACATTTCTCTGTTGAAAAAGTGAATCAATGGAATGGTGATACTTTCAGAATCGAAGAGAAAAGCCATGGTAGAATGGAAACACGCCTTCACATTGTAAGTGATACCTTTGATGAGTTCGTTAATTTTTCTTTTGATTGGAAAGGAATGAAAACACTCGGGATTATTTTCTCTGCAAGAATGGAAGATAAAGTGTTCAATGCTGATGATATCAGTGTCCGTTATTATATCTCCTCTGCGAAGTTAACAGCAGAAGAATTTTCACATGCTGCAAGAGAGCATTGGGCGATCGAAAATAAACTCCATTGGAAAATGGATGTTGCAATGCGAGAAGATGATTGTCGAATCAGAAGGGGCAATGCCGCTGAAATGCTCACAGGTTTTCGACATATGGCAGTGAATATGTTGAACAATACCAAAACCTTTAAAGCAGGCTTAAAGCGTAAACAGAAAAAGGCAGCCATGAACACACAATACCTGTCTGAAGTCCTTGCTGGGTGTGGGGTTTCATGATTTTTCCCTACCCATTCAGCGAATTGCCAAGCTGGAAGGTGTACGGTTGGTTTGATGTAGATGTTTTTAGACATTTTAGAGTCAAACTGCTGAACAATACGAAAACCTTCAAAACGGGCCTGAAGAGAAAACAAAAGAAAGCTGCTATAAGTATAAGCTAACTGGCTGATGTCCTTGCTGGGGAGGCGATTTCATAATTTTGCCGTAATGTCTGAGTAGAGCAGAGCAACAGTTAATGATTCAGGATTAAAGAACTACCCCCAGTTGATTAATTGGTTAACTAAAAACGGAATAAATTCAAAATGAAAAAAATTCTTGCTGTGGCTTCCGGTGGTGGTCACTGGAAGCAACTAATTAAATTGAAACCTGAATTAGAAAAAGCAAATATAATATATGCAACAACTATCAAAGGTTTGGCTGAACAAGAGGGTATTAAAAACTCATATATCTTGCCTGAAGCTAGCAGTACTGAAAAGTTAAAAATACCCAATCTTCTTTATGAAGTCATTAAAATGATTGTTAAGGAACGGCCAGATATTATTATTTCGACAGGTGCTGCACCAGGCTTATTAACAATAGTGTGTGGTCGGCTTTTAGGCTCAAAAACACTATGGATCGATAGCATAGCAAATGGTGAAAAACTTTCTATGTGTGGTAGATTATCCACCTTCTTTGCGCATAAAACGCTTTCACAATGGGAAAACCTTTGTGATGGTAGAAAAGTTTTTTATCATGGTTCAATTATTTAAGAGATAAGTACATTGATATTGGTTACTACAGGCACACAGTTTCCTTTTGACCGAATGGTTCTTGCTGTAGACAAGTGGGGCAATATAAATAGTGAAGTAGAGATATTTGCCCAAATTGGTAAAGGTGGAATTAAGCCACAACATATAGAGAGTACTGATTTCTTAACTCCAGTACAGTATTCAAGCTTGCTAAAAAAAACAAAGGTTATAGTAGCGCATGCTGGCATGGGTTCTATTTTAACCGCTTATGAATTGAATATTCCTATTATAATTTTCCCTAGACGTTTTGCTCTTGGTGAGCATAGGAATGATCATCAAACATCAACAGCAAACAAATTTAAAGATGTATCTGGAATCTATGTTGCGACAAATGAAACTGAAATACACAACTACTTAGATAAATGGAATAGATTAAAGAAACCTGAACAAAAAAATAATCCTGAATATTACAAGTTGAAAAATTTCATCAATTCTTTTATTGAAGGGAATGAATTATGAAATTCTTACTTATGACAACTTCAATATTAAGCGAAAAAGCAATAAAGGAACTAGAACGCCTGTTTAACAGTATTGAAGAATCAGAGAACAGGCTAGAAAAAATTAAACACATAGTTCTTCTTCAAAACTTTACAGAAGAATATCAGTTTTTTATAGAAAAACACTCGAGATTAATTGATTTCATGACTTTTGATTCAAAAATGTCTTTATCAAAAGCACGAAATCTAATGTTAGCAAAGGCTAGAAAAGAAGGTACTTTGTCAAATGTTGATATAATTGCTTACCCCGATGACGACTGTTGGTATACAAAAAGTTTTCTGGAATACATTAGCTCTATCTTTGCAAGCAAAAACAACCTTGACTTCTTATTTTGTAAGTATTCATCTAAGCCGGTAGATGCATTGGATAGTAATAAACCAATAAAAGCTAAAATTACTGATCTAATAAAAAATGCTTCATCAAATACTATATTTGCCAGGTCAAATATAGCAATAAATGCAGGTGGCTTTGACGAATCATTAGGTGTGGGCACACCAAATAATGGGGGTGAAGATTTGGATTATGCAATAAAATTATTCTTATCATCTAGGTCAACAGAATTTATTGATAATGAACTGGTTGGTCACAGAGATAAAATGTTAGAACTGAAAGAAAAATATTTCCAAGGTAGCCATATTGCTTTAAGAAAACATGCATTTAAAAAACCAACCCTTTTTTATCAATGGTTTCGAAAATTGATTGTTGGGATCGTATTGATTATTAAAGGAGACATGAATTTTACTAAACTTATGAAGGCTAAATATTAAAGAACGAACACTTCTAGTTCTTTTGAAAAACCATATCAATTTATTGAAAAGACGCTAATGATCCAACGTATAAAATATACAGCATTAATTACAAAGCACACTAACAACTAAACAATGACTATGAAAGCTATTTTTGTATGTGAACGATTACCAAGCTTGGGCTTCAGTGGCGCTCAAAGCTACAACCTTAATATAATTAATGCATTGTTAGACTGTGGTTATGAGGTAACTGTAATAATAACTGGTGACTACTTTCCTGCTATCTTTTCAAGCAAATACGAAATCAAGCATCCACAAGTTAAAACTAAATATGTAAATGCGGTAAAGATTTTTAGTATTTATCTGTCTAAATCATGGCGTTCATTTTTAAGGCCATTAAAAAAAATAAGTTATTTGTTTTTTGATAGTCATAGTCCTCAAAAAAAAATGACAATTGGTAAGTTTTTATCAAAAAGAGATACCAACTCTACAAAAAAACTGATTACGAAAGAATGCAGCTTAGTTGTTGTAGACACAATATTTAGGTCAGCAATTATTGATGAGCTATCGTCAAAAAAAATATTAATAGCGCATGATGTATTTTTTGATCGGACTAAATCATTTCAAAAACGGGGTTATGAAGTATCACCTAGTATTACAAAGGATAAAGAGATTGGTATATGGAAAGAATTTGATTGTATTGCAGCAATCAATATTGAAGAGATGGATTTAATATCTTCATTAATAAAGAATAAGTCAGTGGTAACCATTTATCCAAGTGTTTCTAATAACACCTATCCGGCATTACGTACTTATAATGGATCTAGTATCTTATATATTGGTGCTAATGCAAACCACAATGTTGATGGGCTTAAATGGTTTTTTAATGAAGTTTGGCCAACCATTCTCAAACAGCATCCAAATATACATTTAAATATTATCGGTTCAGTTTGTGATGCTTTTCAAAGCCCGCCAGAAAATGTCAACTTCCTTGGTCGATTAGATTCCATAGAGGAAATTGCTAAAGACTGCCTATTTGCAATCAATCCGGTATTAATGGGGAGCGGGATAAAAATAAAAATTCTTGATTACTTAGCTTTAGGGTTACCGACAATAACCACAAAAGAAGGTGGATACGGGTATCCGAAGGGTGATCATGTGCCATATATTTGTGTATCAACAGCTAGTGAGTATATCAATGCTATTTCTAGCTGGATAGGTGACCGTAAATTAGTAACTGAAAGAGCAGAATATTGTTCGGCTGTTTTAGAGATTTTTACAAGGAAGTCTGCAGCTAAATCAATGGCTGGTTGTTTTAAAAAATTAGGTTTGAATAGTGACACAGATACGATCTAGCTTATTATGGTCAGCAGTAAAAAATTCTCTAGTCCGATTCAGTGGTGCTATTACTTTTATAGTAATGGCCAGGGTTTTGGAAACAGAACAACTAGGTATATTTTCAGCAGTTCTTGCAGTTTTAGCATTCCTAGAAATTTTTAGTGATGGTGGTATTAGTGATGCTCTTATTCAAAGAGAAAAGCTTAATGATATAATATTAAATACTGCTTTTGCTATAAATATTGTCATTGCCCTTATACTGGTTGTTTCGGTATGGTCTTTTTCAGACAACTTGGCTTTTCTTTTGCCAATGGAGGGAATAACAGAAATTCTTAAATTTGGTAGCCTTGCACTATTAATGAACGCTATTGGCTTTGTACCACAAGCGTTACTCAGGAGAAATTTTAAGTTTAAATGGCTGGCAATAAGAGCAGCTTGGGGTGCTCTAATCAGTAGTGTTTTTGGTATAACCCTTGTATTGGCAGGCTTTGGTGTATGGAGCCTACTGGCTCAGTTTCTATTAATGGCTCTTGTAAATGTGGTACTGGTTTGGAAAGGAGTTGACTGGCGTCCAAGCACTTCTTTTTCGATTACAGAAGCCAAACCGCTAGTTAAGTTTGGATCAAATTTAATTGGAGCTAAAGTACTGGATTATTTTTCAAATAGATCTGTAGAAATCTATGTGGTTACAATTTTTGGGCCCGTATCACTTGCTTTGTATGTAATGGGGCAAAGATTATACAGTCTGGCCATGCAAGTTATTTCTGCTGTGACCGTAGATGTATATATGCCCAAGTTTTCATTGTTAAAATCTTCCCATGAGGAACTTAGCAGTTGTTACTATAGAGCAGTAACTGTTACAGCTGCTATTGGCACACCCATATTTATTATACTAGCTATTTTGTCGCCTGAAGTCGTTAATATACTTTACTCGCATAATGGGCAAGGTTCTGAAAGGGTGGCCTTTTATCTTTCTATTTTAGGTGCAATACAAGTTATTCAGTTTTATAATGGTACTCTTCTAAATGCTATAGGGAGGCCAGATCTCACTCTTAAAATACTTTTAGTAAAAAGTATTGGAGTGTTGACATTAATGATATTTGCCACAGAAGTAAGTTTTTCTGACTTTGTTTTTTTCTACTTCACAGTCCAACTTTTTATTGTACCAGCCAGTTTTTTGATGGTCGCAAAATACTCCAAAACCTCATTAATTAATATTGTTAAAAAAACATATCCGTTTTTCTTAGCTTCCACTGCAATGGCGTTTAGTGTTACTCACCTCAGAGATCACCCGTTATTATCTTTGAATAATTCCCTTCTCAGTTTATTTTTACTTGGAATAATTTCAGTATCAATTTATTTTTTTGTTTTGGTGACTTTCTTTAATTCGAAAGCCAATTTAGTTTTGAAAATTGTATTAGGTGATAAATATTATGGTTTTTCACAATCAAAAAAAAAGTAAGGAAACAAAATCAATCAAATCTCAGATTAGAGAGTTTATTTTGCCACCGCTAATGTTTACTTCGTGGTATTTTTTAAAACGCAAGATAACTCCTATCAAAGTTGATAATTGTGTTAAAAAATTGGTATTTTTCTCACCCCATACAAGCAACCCTTTCGGCTCTAAAGGTGATGAAGCAATGCTTATTGCACTTGTCAATAAGTTAAAGGTTCAAAACCCTGATATCGAGTTAGCAATAGCGGTTGAACCTGGAGCATTTGTTTCTCCTTTGAAAAAGCTTGATGTAAAACCAATTGAGTGCTGGTCTTATCCATGGAGCCTTAAAAATATTTTTGCCCATGTAAAGGATTATGATGCAAGTATTTGCATAGGTGCAGATGTTATGGATGGCTATTATTCTGACATTAAGTCACTGCGGCTTTGGCTAATTTCAGATTTGATGGCTCGACATGGAAAAAAAACAATAATAGGAGGGTTTTCATTTAATTCTTTGCCTGCTACTTTTACCAAACTCTTTTTAACTAAATTTATATCAGACAAAATCATTGTAAATTTAAGGGACTCTTGTTCTTTAAAGTGCTATGATCAAATAGCTCGCTTTGATGCCAAACTCGTCGCAGATAATGCATTTATGCTTGCTCCTACTTTAAGTAAAGAAGTGAGTGATATAAAAAAATGGGTTGAGATACAGAAAAATAACAAAAGAATGGTTGTTATTTTTAACATCCACCCGATTTTAGTTCCTGATCGTTCTAAAGAAAAACTGACCTCAATGATTAACAGCTGTGCACAAACTGTTGACTTTATCATATCTGAATATAATGCAAGCGTTTTATTTGTAGCACATGATTTCAGAGATAAAAACACTGGTGATGTTTTTATGTTGAATGCGATTTATTCCAAGTGTAAGAGTGATAAGAGTTATCTTTCAACAGTATTCAATGATATTCCTGCCTCAGACTTAAAGGGTTTAGCATCATTGGCTGATTTGGTGATTACAGGACGAATGCATTTATCAATAGCAGCCTTAGGCTCAGGCGTACCTATATTAGGAATAACCTATCAAGATAAATTTGAGGGTCTTATTAAACATTTCGAACTTCCAAGTTACGTGCTTGCATCACCAGAGAAGATTATTGACGCTTCATTTTTTAAAAAATTTTGTGAGCATGGGATTCATAATGTAGATGAACTCAAAAAAAATGTTCAATCCAAAGTAGAGGTCGTCAGTTCGCTTTCAGAAAAAAACATACGATTAATTTGAACAGTTTAAATGTTGTCTAGTCTCACTCTTGGTAAAACAGTATTTAAGTTACTAACTTGTGATTTTTAATTTGTAAAATTCGGTTTTCAATTCTGGCTTGTTTAAAGGAGGTGCTACTTTGCTTTGGCAGGCGTAGTTCGTATTGCAGCAAAAAGCAAAAAATACTGTTCTTATTCTCGATTAACTAGTTACAAGTTTTTGTGCTTTAAACCATAAGAATTGCTTAAATCAATTACCCCCCACATATGTCATTCGGTAAATTTATACTTTAGTAATCTGTTATAGATTTATAGCCAGGTTGTATTTCAATATTGGTTTTTTAAAAGATAATGATTTTCTACCAGCTTTTTTCATTTTCATTGCTTTTATTAGTATTAAATGTTGGAATGGTTTTTAATGTCGGTTTTGCAAATCCAATAGAAAAATCCTTCCTACTACTTTCAGCATTGGTACTAATTTTTAGACGGCATTTTGATCATAGAATAATAGCAATACTATTTGTTATTTTAATGATCACTCTTTTTAGTGCGATCCTGTCAGATTACTCTGATTTTAGTTGGATTATTTACGGAAAAGCTTTATTTCAAATAATTACAATTTTTATTTTCTTATCTGCCAGATTAACTGAGGCTGAAATAAGGTTCGTCTTAAAGGTGGTTACCTGGCTACCAACTTTTTCAATACTAATTGGTATGTTTTATTGGGTTGCTTTTGGCAGAAGCATATTTAGTTATGAGTTTGCTAGTGGTTTACCTAGGCTACAAGGTTCGTTAATACCTGCCTATCTTGGAGCCTATTGTATTGCAGGTTGTTATTCATCTTTAAGGTATGCTGATACATATGATATACGTTATCTCTGGTTAGTTTTTATTAATACAGTCATACTTATCTTAACTGGAGGGAGAATGGCGCTATTTATTGGTGCTCTTCTCTGCTTTCCAGTTTTCTGGGGTGGCTTCAAAAACTACATGAATCTAAAACGACTCATAATTATTGCAGCAGCTATATTTTTAATTTTATTTTTGATATTGTTGGGCGATGTTATAATTGGTCGTATTTTTCAAACACATTTAAGTGGCAGAGAAATCATTTGGGATTATCTTAACGACGTACTCGCCAAACATTGGTGGTTTGGTGTTGGTTATGGGCATCAGGCTACAATCCTTCCAGATGAGGTTAGAATTTTAGTGGGTGGAACAATAAGTGCGCATAATGAGTATTTGAGAGTCGCAGTGGAAATTGGATACATCCAAACTATTGTATTCTATTCTCTTTTGCTCCTCGCACTTATTCTCAAGGCTAGGCTGACAGAATGTACTAAGCCCTTTGAAATAATTTGGTCCAGCATATTATTTTTATTAATTTGTATAACTGAGAATGCAATTTCTTCAGTTTCTGGTTTTTTGTTCTTAATTGTTGTTGTAATGACTCGCATGGAACCAATGCGTACTTCTATGCGACAACCGTAAACTATTTACCTCTTGCTAGGATTTTGCAATGAGTAATCAAAATAGAATTAGCTCTCGTAGTAAAAGTGGAGGGGACAAAAAACTGTTTTAAATACTTTTGTGTTTTAAAATTTAATAACCAAATAATAAATATAAACTCCCTCAAAAAAGTCTATTAAAAATTAAAAATCCTTCATAGGTTGGGCTTACTACGAGGCTTAGAGACTTATGAAGCTGACATATTCATTTTTTTGAGTGATTCCAATTTAACTTTATTTTCTTTTAAGAACTTAACGAAAGATGACTCTAAACAAATTCCTTTTTTTACAAAGAGCTTTAGTAAAGCTGAGATTGTTTTGGTATACACATTTTTGGGGAATGAAGATACATAAAACAGTCGTTATATCTATGAGTGCAAAACTAGATAAAACCTACCCTAAAGGAGTCAATATAGGTGAATACTCATACTTAGCATTCCGATGCTCAATCCTGACGCATGATATGACTAGGGGGATTAAAACGAATACTATTATTGGCAAAAACTGCTTTATCGGTGCTAACAGCATTATCTTACCAGGCATAACTGTTGGTGATAACAGCATTGTGGCTGCTGGGGCTGTAGTAACAAAAAATGTACCCAACAATTCTATTGTTGTAGGTAATCCGGCAAAGTTATTACGGTCCAATATCTGTGTAGATAAATATGGAGTTCTCATTGCAGAGAATGATCATTCCACGAAATAAAATCCTATTTATTCTCTCGTCTTTTTTACTATTCACTCTGTATGGTTGCACAAGCACCCTTACCAAGGAAAAGCCTGCAACAAGCTGCCAAATCTTATGGAAGCCTAACTCGGAGAATTTAAGATTCAAAGGTAGTTCCGCATCATCTATTATCATGGCGCTTGCTCCAGATGATTCACCGTCACTAAAGAGAAATGTTTTTAAGGGTCCAAATGATATAGCACAAATCAAACTTACTTTATTTGATCGCAATATAACAGCTGCCAGAATAACCTTTGATATTTTTCTTGAAGATGGATTTGAGTTCAGTCGCGGTGGTCATAAGCTACCACTCGGTTTATGGGGTGGCAGTTTGGATAGCAGATGCCTTGCAGGTGGTTGCCCACCTACAAGGCAAGATGGATTCAGTATAAGGTTGATTGAAAATCAAGGACTCCTCGGTTTATACATATATAACCTAAACAGGTCATCAGGTTCGGATAAGAAAGTATATGGCTCTACTCACATTAGCTCCACTTATATTGAATCTAATCGTTGGCACAAAATAGCTATAGATGTTTTCTTGAACTCCCCTAATAGAAACGATGGTATGTCCTATCTCTGGTTGAACGATAAGCTCGTTTTAATTGTGAGAGACTTGATTTTTAGAAATGCAGATGACTGGTTTATTCGTGGACCACTTCTGACTGAACTATGGGGGGGAGATATTTATCTATGGGGCAGTCAATCACCAAAAGATCAGAGTATTTGGTTTAAAAATTACAGAATTAACAAACTAAATTGCCATGAAGATTTATGATTTAATATTTATTGTTTTGATTACTATGATATCGACTCCCACAGAAGCATATGAAAATAAAAATAATATTGAGATCATTGCTATTGGGACAAGCTTGACAAAGCGCGGTATATGGTTAGAAGAATTAAGTAACGAATTAAGCAAATGTTTATCAGCTCCAGTAAAGCACCTAAATTTCGGATACCCTGGTAGAAACATTGAATATGGTTTAAGTCAACTTGATCTTATTCTTAAAAATAGAGCTGATTTTTTTCTTATTGAATTTTCGGTTAACGATGCCGACCTTATTAAAGGTGTAACGTTTACTAAAAGCAAGGAGCAAACAACAACACTAATAAATAATATAAGAACAACTTATCCTGAAGCCAAGATAATCATGATGAAGATGAATCCTGCTCTTGGCTTAAAGAAAGTAATGCGACCTAGGCTTAAATCTTTCTACGATATTTATGACCAGTTTGCCACGCTCCATAATGTATTTGTGATTGATTTTTATGAAAAATGGGAAAGCATACTTTCTGATGAACTTAAAGAAAATATTCCAGATGGGATTCACCCTGCACCCACCTACGCAGCTAGAGTAATGGTTCCACCACTTTTAAAACTCCTAAGTAACGAAAACTGTACTAATTAGTTCTAAATACATAACAAAATAAAATCATATGTTATCTTGCTAGCAGGCTACAAAAACCCAGAAATATACTTAAAAAACTAAATCGCCTTACACCTAATCTTTACTTTAATCGGTAAGCCTTAATATACCTAGTGTTAAATATTATTCCTTTTATTACATGTCAAGATTGACTACATCATTCATTACCTTGAGTTAACGTAAGAATATCTATGTTTTTAACACCCGTCATCATGTCCGGCGGCACCGGCAGCCGCCTCTGGCCCCAGTCCCGCTCTCTATACCCTAAGCAGTTCCTGCCACTGGTAAACGAACAAACCATGTTGCAGAACACACTTTCCTGGCTTGACGGGTTGGATTCGGTATCGGATCCGTTAGTGATTGCCAATGAAGAACACTGCTTCCTGGTAGCAGAGCAAGTCCGCCAGATGGGGGGCGGTGACTTCGGCCATTATTCTTGAACCTGTCGGTAAAAACACGGCACCCGCCGTCGCTCTGGCAGCCCTGAAAGCTCAATCCCTGTCTGAAAAGTAAGACCCATTACTGCTGGTATTGGCTGCGGACCATGTGATTCAGAATGTACAAGCTTTTCATCAGGCGATTGAAGCTGCATTACCTGCGGCAAGCGTTGGTGTATCAGTGCCATCCAATATTGCGGAAGGTGCTGGGCGGGGCAGCAACAAGGATTACTTGCGCTTTCTTTATATTGCCAGAGGTGCACTTCGTGAATTGGAAACACAGCTTATTATCGTAGGTGAGCTGGGTTTTTTTCCACCTGGAACCATATTAGCGAAAGTCGATGGGCTATTCAGAGTGCTGTCAGGCTTAATCAGCGCCATCAAAAAAACTCAATAACTATTCTCTATTCCCAGCCCAAAACTCCCAAGGATTTAACAATTTCACCCCTGTCTGTTCAAAGTCCTTAATGTTCCGGGTAACGACCGTCAGTTGATGGGTGATTGCTGTGGCAGCAATCATGGCGTCCCGCTCGGATTTTGGATTGGGTATATGTAACCGGGCACAGGTCAGGGCAATCGTGGTATCTAGTGGCAAAATGCGCCCCTCGAAAGCGGGTAGCATTCGCTCGTTCATCCATGCTCTGAGCGACCGGCCCTGCACTGGGTCTTTCCTGTCTTTCAACAGGATGCCCATTTCTATTTCCAGGACGCTGATGACTGATAAATAGAGTTCATTCGGTGCCACGGTTGTGGCCCAATGACTCACTGAAGGATGACCTTTGCCTGCACTGCACTTGCGCAGCTCAGACACAACATTAGTATCAAGCAGGTACATCAGAAAAAATCTTCCGGTTTCAGGAAGTTGTCTTTCAGGGGCAGCGCTTCCAGATCGGCTTCCTCCACATCGGGCATCGCCAGCAGCTCGAGTATGTTGGCTGCATTGCGGGTAATCTCTTTATAGTGTTCGATATTAAGCAGGACATGGGTGACGGTCCCTCTGTCGGAAATAAATACCGGCTGCTTGAGCGCAGATCGTTTAGCCTCAGTAACATTCTGGTTGAATGTCCGTGATGAAATGGTCGTTATACTCATATCGAAATCCCTCTGCCCCTATTAACTTTTCACTATTAACTATTCACCACGTAGTAATGTAGCTACATTATTTATGGTTTTCAAAGTTTATAAATAACGTTTATGTGGCGGGCCACCAGGGCATGGTGGGCTCGGCTATTGTTCGTCAGCTGTCTGGACAGGCTGATATAGAACTGATCACCCGAAGTCATGATGAGTTAGATCTGACCAATCAACTGCATCAACACACCAAAGACTACTTTCTTTAATTTTTTTTGGCTGCAAAAGCACGGTGAAAACCTGTGCTAAAAAAAAGTCTGTGCCTCCGTTAACTCTTGGCAAATATCCTCTATGAATTTAATACCCGTTATCATGTCCGGCGGCTCCGGCAGCCGCCTCTGGCCCCAGTCCCGCTCTATATACCCTAAGCAGTTCGGAGTTCCTGCCACTGGTAAACGAACAAACCATGTTGCAGAACACACTTGCCCGGCTTGACGGGTTGGATTCGGTATCTGATCCGTTAGTGATTGCCAATGAAGAACACCGCTTCCTGGTAGCAGAACAAGTTCGCCAGATGGGGCGGCAGACTTCAGCCATTATTCTCGAACCTGTCGGTAAAAACACGGCACCTGCCGTCGCTCTGGTAGCCCTGAAAGCTCAATCCCTGTCTGAAGAGGAATAACCATTACTGCTGGTATTGGCTGCGGACCATGTGATTCAGAATGTTCAGGCTTTTCATCAGGCGATTGAAGCTGCATTACCTGCGGCAAGCGATGGCAAGCTGGTGACCTTTGGTATCGTACCTACCCATCCGGAAACCGGGTATGGCTATATTAAGGCCAGTAAAACGTTAACCGGGAATAGTGAACAGGTTTCTCCGGTAGACAATTTTGTGGAAAAGCCAGATTTAGAAACGGCTCAGGGCTATCTTGCTTCCGGTGACTATTATTCCCATTGGTGTCGTGCATCGACTGGAAAACCCCGGCAAGTTTGACCTTGAGTTGATTGAGGTGCAGAGCGGGGGGTATTTGGGGGAGGATGATATTGTGCGGTTTGAGGATACGTACGGTAGGGTGTGATGAGTCGTGGGTGAATGCCGCCACCCGCTGCCCGCCTCATGTTAATCACAAGCGTTTTGTTCTTTTGGTAAGCGGGCACAGGGCAGCGTTTCTTGGCATTAACTATTCCCTCATAAGCCAAAGGTGATTGCTCCCCGCCCTGTCGAGGGTGTTGCAAAACTCCAACAACTCGTTCCCACGC
Source organism: Endozoicomonas sp. ALC020 (assembly GCF_049275935.1). Taxonomy (NCBI): domain Bacteria; kingdom Pseudomonadati; phylum Pseudomonadota; class Gammaproteobacteria; order Oceanospirillales; family Endozoicomonadaceae; genus Endozoicomonas; species Endozoicomonas sp. ALC020. Next base: position 3,206,712 of record NZ_CP184830.1, on the reverse strand, counting down.
TCTGAGGTTGTCGCAAAACTCCAACGGCTCGTTCCCATGCTCTGAGGTCGTCATTCCCGCGAAGGCGGGAATCCAGCGCCAACGGCGGATCTCTGTCTCGGGGATGACAAGGCCAGGGGGCACCGGGCGGTTTGGTTCTGGTGGTGAGTCAGTGTGGATTCCTGCCTTCGCGTGAATGACGAGAGTGAAGTCGGGGATGACAAGGCCAAGGGGGCACCGGGCAGTACGGTTCTGGTGGTGAGTCAGTGTGGATTCCCGCCTTCGCGGGAATGACGAGAGTGAAGTCGGGGTTGACAAGGCCAGGGGGGGCACCGGGCAGTGTGGTTCTGGTAGTGAGTCAGTTTGGATTCCCGCCTTCGCGGGAATGACGTGAATGAAGCCGGGAATGACGTGAATGAAGCCAGGAATGTCGGGAGTCAACTCGTTCCCACGCTGGAGTCAGTTTTGCGACACCCTCTAAGGGCAATAGATCTCCAACCACTTGGGCGTATAGCAGGAGCTGATAATGATTAAAATTGTTCAGGCTGTTTATCAGACAAGGCTGGAAATAAAGCTTCGCTTTTCTGATGGCAGCTTTGGTGTTATGGATTTTAGTGAAATGTTGTCACATAAAACCAGCCTTACCCTGGCTTTAGAGGATGGCGTTTTTTTTCAGCGCTTCTTTATCGAGCTGGGTGCTCTTTGCTGGCCTAATGGCCTGGAGTTCAGTGCGGGCAGCCTTTATAAAAGGCTGGAAGAATCCGGTAAACTGGTTAAGCCAGCTGCGTAGGAATTGTCCTCTAAATAAGTTGCCTATGGGGCAAATAAGCTTTTAAATTTGCGTAGCTCCGAGACAACGTTGGTATCAAGCAGGTACATCAGGAAAAATCTGCCGGTTTCAGAAAGCTGTCTTTTAAAGGCTCTGCTACCAGATCGACATCCTTCGCTTCGGGCATGGCCAGCAGTTCAAGAATATTGGCAGCATTGCGGATGATCTCTTTATAGTGATCAAAATTGAGCAGGACGTGAGTAACGGTCCCTCTATCGGAAATAAATACCGGTTGCTTCAGTGCCGATCGTTTAGCCTCTGTGACATTCTGGTTGAATGTTCGTGATGTAATGGTCGTCATACTCATTTCGATGCTCCTGTTCATATTTAATACCAATCAAACTTTCTAACTCCCTATTGCGCTGAAGATTTGAGTCTTAATCCTGTGTTGGCGATCGTCGCCTTGTCTTAAGGCTCAAATCTCCATGCTTATCACAAGTATATTAAGACACCAAAGATTATTTTTTAAAAAGACTGCACCTTAAAAATTATGAATTTAATACCCATAATCATGTCCGGCGGCTCCGGCAGCCGCCTCTGGCCCCAGTCCCGTTCTTTATACCCAAAGCAGTTTCTGCCGCTGGTCAATGAACAGACCATGCTGCAAAACACATTGAGCCGGTTGGATGGGCTAAACTCTGTTTCCGCTCCAATGGTGATTGCCAATGAAGAGCATCGCTTCCTGGTAGCAGAGCAGTTTCGCCAGATGAATCGCAAAGCCTCTGCAATTATTCTGGAGCCAGTGGGGCGGAATACTGCACCTGCTGTTGCCTTGGCTGCTTTAAAAGCCAAGACCCTCTCCGAAGATGAAGAACCGCTGTTATTGGTATTGGCTGCGGATCATGTGATTAATGATGTCAATGCTTTTCATCAGGCTGTTGAGGCTGCGTTGCCTGCGGCTCTTGATGGCAAGCTGGTCACTTTCGGGATTGTGCCTGGTCATCCGGAAACAGGGTACGGTTATATAAAAGCCTTGAACGACAGTGAGACAAAGGCACAAGGTTTTTCTTCTGATGAGCAAAAAGAAACCTTTGAGCCTTTGAGCCTTTCTGCTGAAAAAATAATGCCTGTGGAGCAGTTTGTAGAGAAACCAGATCTGGAAACGGCACAGGGTTATCTGGCTACAGGTGACTATTACTGGAACTCCGGCATGTTCCTGTTCAAAGCCTCGCGCTATCTGGAGGAATTGAACAAGTTCCGTCCGGATATTCTGGAAGCCTGCCAGAAAGCCATGGAAGTACAAACTGCTGATCTGGACTTCGTCCGTTTGGATGAATTGGCCTTTAAAGCCTGCCCGGAGGAGTCCATAGATTACGCCGTGATGGAAAAAACCACCGATGCAGTGGTGGTTCCCTTGGATGCAGGCTGGTCTGATGTTGGCTCCTGGTCATCGCTGGCAGATATTTCTGAAAAAGATGAAGTTGGAAACTCCACCCTGGGTGATGTTCTGCTTCATGATACCCGTAACACTTACGTGCGCAGTGAGAAAAAACTGATTGCCACCTTGGGCGTCGATGATCTGGTGATCACCGAAAGCGACGACGCCATTCTGGTGGCCCATAAGAACCGGGTGCAGGATGTTAAAAAGATTGTTGAACGGCTAAAGGCAGCTAACCGGTCTGAAGCTAAATTGCACCGTAAGGTTTATCGCCCCTGGGGTGCTTATGACTCCATCGATATGGGCGACCGCTTCCAGGTTAAGCGCATTACTGTTAAGCCGGGTGCGCAGCTTTCTTTACAGATGCACCATCACCGGGCCGAGCACTGGATTGTTGTCAAAGGCACAGCGCTGGTCACCAATGGCGATCAGGAAATTCTGCTGACTGAAAACCAATCGACTTATATTCCTATTGGTGTCGTGCATCGACTGGAAAACCCCGGCAAGTTTGACCTTGAGTTGATTGAGGTGCAGAGCGGCGGGTATCTGGGTGAGGATGATATTGTGCGGTTTGAGGATACTTACGGTAGGGCTTGATTGACGCCGCCCGCTGCCTGAAAAAGCACAGCTCTTGTCTTTTATGGGGAGCGGGAGGCGAGCGGCGCCTTAACTGTTCATTTTAAACGCTTTGGTGATTACCGGCCGTATTTCGATATACCGGTGACCAGGCTGGAGTATGATTTGCTTATTTCCCAGACGCCTTGATGTTTCACAATTTGCAGAAATCCCACATTGTGGTACATTGATTACTACAAAATGGGATTAAATATGGAATTTGTAGAAGCCAGCATATTTACCAAAATCATCACCCAGCTCATGTCTGATGATGAGTATCGATCCATGCAAAAAGCCTTGATCGCACAGCCTGATCTTGGCAGTGTTATCAAAGGTACTGGGGGGCTACGGAAGTTCCACTGGAAGTTGGGTGACTCGGGAAAGCGAGGAGGTGTGCGAACGATCTATTACTGGCAGGTCAGTGAGGAAACCTTCTACATGCTGTATGCCTACACCAAAAACCGACAAAAAGACTTAACAAGTGCCGAGAAAAAGTTACTGTCAGAACTAGCGAGGGAGTTTTGCAATGAGTGACCATGAATTTAACTTTGATGAATTGGTGGAGAGCGTCAGGGAAGCGATCGACATTAACAAAGGTATTAAGAAACCTTCACGGTCGTTCAAATATGAAGAGATTGACGTCTTTGCTATCAGGAAGGCAACGCACCTTTCACAGGAGAAGTTTGCCGCCCTCCTTGGTGTGAGCATCAAGACAGTACAGAGTTGGGAACAAAAGGTGAGAAAACCGCTCGGGCCAGCCAGATCGCTACTTATTATGTTTCGCAACAACCCTGCCCAGGCAATGGCTTTGCTTCATCAATGAGAACTCGAGATAGACCTGTTAACGAAGGATTCTCGAAAAAGAAAAAAGATTTTATGCGGGCTGTTCAATGTGTTGCGAGCCACAGCGCAACAGCACATTGGTAGCCACAGCAGTCATTGTTTGTCCCGGAATTTTCTGGCGGCTTTGCCTTTGATGGCTTTTTTGGTGTTCTCTGGCGTCAGGGGCAGATGGGGATCAGCGGATAATTTGATGGTGCCAGAGAGATCATCGGAGTTCATTTTTACCAAATGTGCCACACCGTCAAGCTCGAAAACCTGTATAAAGTCACCTGGTTTTAGCCCGAGCTTTTGGCAGATGCTTTGAGGAATAGTCACTTGCCTCTTGGCCGTTAATTTATGCACATCGCACCTCTTTATGTATCTCTTTATGTATAACTACGTTGCAATAGTAATACTATCTGTAGGCACAGATTGTACACAGGGCAAATGTTAGCGCTAACCGCTGCCCGAAAAAGCGGAAAATGATCTTGACCAGCTACAAACTTCGCTGTTTCTGTTGGACGCGTCAATCAGGATGCAGGTATCAGGGAATACTCGTTTCACTGGTTGATCTCCGAACGGTTATCTTCCAGTAATGCTTCAAATTCCACAGGCTCCAGAGAAGGCTGGAAGCGATCAAATATCTCATCAATACTTGGTCTTACTTTTTTGTCAGGTACCTGCAGGATGATTTCTCCAGAAGGAGTCATGGATATCATTAACTCTGAACCTTTTTTTAAATCGAGAATGATCATTGCATGGCTTTCCATGGCTCATTGGTGCATTCCGTGAGATCATTGGCCCGTGCTTTTGACGCCAGCTCGTTCAGGGCTTTACGGGCTGATTGTCTCAGGGCGACCGGTGAGGCAATGGTGACCAGCGCTTCGCCATTGGAAGTGACCGTAACTGGTTGACCTGACTGAGCTTTTTTTAGATAGCTCAACAGGTTGGCTCGTAGTTCACTGATATTGATCTGTTCCATAGTCATCTCGTTTTTTACGTAAATTTTGTACAAAATAGCAGATTCAGAGAACAAGAGGCTTGCTTATTGACGTGATTTAATCCTGTTATACTTGTTGGCCCTCTTTAAGTGATACTGGCAAATTTGACCTTGAACTGATCGAGGTTCATAGCGGGGTGTCTGGGTGAAAAGAAGCCGGGGTCTGGTCTTTCTTTGTACATAACCAGCAATTCTAGTCATACATTTTTGACTTTGAGCACAGAGCGGGGAGTGTCTTGCGGAGGTTGATATTGTGCGGTTTGTGGTCACTTACGGTAGAGTGTGATGGTTTGTGCCGGTATGGTCAGCCGGATCTATGCAGTGAAAAAAACTGATAATCAGGAGGTCATCGTTTTTGGTTATTAGTTAAACTTTCCTCACTATTTCAGAAAGGGTTGCTAAACTTTTGCCGTTCCTTTCTATTAAGTTGTGAAAAAACTAGCGCCTTATTGGAGTTATCGGCAATGAGCAACTACAAAAGTCTGAATTTAAAAAGAGAGTCGATTGATAGTTATATTGAGGAATTTGCAGAATCCAACTCCTTAAGCTTAAGAGCAAATCAAATTGTCGGCAACAAGAGAAAAAGGATTAAGATAGGTTATGTCGGAGTAGATGATGCTATCATCGATCTACATTTGAATAATGATGGAACCACAAGTATTAATCACAAGCTTGGTAAAAACCAAGAACTCGGTGCAAAGCTTGCTAATTTTCTCTTGGAAACAATAGATCCTCATGAGTTTCTTACAGTTAACTACACTCTAAAAGGCATTTATGCTGATGATATTGAGCCCGTCATAGAAGAGGTTAACAACTGCTTTTTGGATAATGGTGCTAATGAGTTTGAAATATCTATTGATCAAGAGAACGATGTACGTAAAGTGTTCAAGATCACCAGTCTTCAGCATCAGGACACGATTACAGTTACTCACTTTAAAACCAGTAACTTGTTAGCAATACAAGGGAAACCGCTGTTTTCATACAGGCGATTAATTTATTTGCTTACTGAGTTGCTTGATCTGGCTGGCTTGCAGGCAGTTTTAAGCCGGACAGAAGAAAATACAGCCCAGATAGTAAGAGCTGAATTGGCCCAAGACTATCTTAAAAATCAACTGACTGACTCGTTTGAATATTTATCCAAAACCATCAAGGAGTTGTTAGTTGCGGGCTGCTGTGTGAAACTTGCATCTCCTAAGCTGCCTGAGTACTCCATGCTGTTGTTTCCTGACCTGAGAGCATTAGAGGGGGTATTAAGATCTATGCTATGCGATTGTGGGATGTATCCTGGTGATGAAAAGTCTGGTTTTGGAGCTTTCTTCTCAGTTGTAGGTGAGAATGTAGCGCTAAAAAAAGAGTTCAAGGATCGCATTGGATCAGTCGATAGGGTAAAGGCATTTGAAAGAACCTATGCGTTTTTCAGGAAGCACCGGCACACCTTATTTCATATGGAAGACTTCACGGACGCAAGCAGGAAAATTGATACGCTCGAGAAAGCTATAGAGCTAAGCAAGGATTGTTACAAGTTAATCAATAACTTATACAGGTTGCAATAATAAAATGATTAAATTTCGCAAGGTCGATAACTCGGAAATAGCAGTGATTACTGCTATTGCTGGATATCATCCTATGCAACATTTAAAAGCATTGAGTGCTGAGCTTAATTCTATTGATTATTGTGGCGTTGTCGTATTTGACCTTTTGGTTTTTAATGGCCAGAGTGATAACCGTTTTGCAACATTATTTTTTAATGGAAAAAGCTTCGACAGAGCATCATTTAAGACTCCAACTGATATTGATCAAAATTTGATAAATAAACAGGATAATTACTTTCGTACTCATCCAGATTTACTGAAAAAGAGTGTATTGTCTTTTTCAGAGCTGAAAAACTTCTAAAAGAAAACCTAAAGAAAAATTCTGGGACAAGGTTTTCTTTTTGAAAGTCGTTAGCCGTATAAAGTTTTAGCCGGGAAGTCGGGATAGTATGATTTTTAACGTTCCTTTGATTTCCCCAACATCTTCCTTCAGGACTGTGACATCCGATTTCAATGCAGCAATTTCTCTATCCTGATGATCAAACCTCCGGAGCATTTCGCCACGGGTATCGCTGGCATATGCGACCCTACCCGTCAGGGTGTCTCGGATATGGTCAAGTTCTGTGTCAGACGTTCGGTGATTTCTCAAGCTCATGCTTTACTCCTGAAAGGTGGCTGAGGGATCAGCGTAGCACACAAAAAGAAATTGGCATTTCGATGAGTTAGTGAATTTTTCCCTTGACTGGCCGGGTTCAAAACCCCTGGGAATAGCGCTGTCATCGCAAGAAATTGGAGGTGAGCTGGTAAATCTGGATGGTGTCCGCAAATGCTGTTACAGCGATTCTGCAGAATTAAAGTCCGAGCAATTAGTTTACCAGCAACACTTATTCCCGATTCTTTCATGACTGGTCATCCAGTCTGTCCAGAATTTTCAGAGCTTCCTTTGCCCGACAACATTCGATGCAGGCTTTTGCCGGATTTTTGGGTAGTATTCGCCAGCTGCTCGAAACCGACCGTGGCATTCACCAGATCCCTCAGAACCATTCGGGCGGCATCGGGCTCACCGTTAAGGAACAGGGTTACGGCTTCGTCCAGAAGAGCACAGGCAAAATCAGGGTCTCGTTCCGCCCGGGCTTGTAGTGTCTGTTTGAAATCCCGTGCTGATGACATACTAACTCCGTAGGGAAAAATCATGAAAGCCCCCGAAGCCACTGGGCTCAATGGCTATAAGGATTTCTACCTATAGAGTAAAATACACATCCATTGTCTTATACAAAAAAGATTTGGATGTTCTGGAAATGAATGCATTTGATTTAATGAATAGGCTATCTGTCATTTATGACGCACGTCAGCAATGGAAAGTAGATCATAAACTTGCTGATATTCTGCTCTTAACCATCTGTGCTGTCATTGCAGGTTGTGAAGGCTGGGAAGAAATTGAAGACTTCGGCAATGAAAGACTGCAATGGTTAAAAAAGTATGGTGAATTTGGATACGGTATTCCTTCACATCATACAATTTCCAGAGTAGTTGCTGCTATTAACCCAAAGCAATTCCAGAAATGCTTTATTGAGTGGATGCAAGCCTGTCACCAGACAACCAATGGTGAGATCATTGCAATTGATGGAAAAACAGCAAGAGGCTCTTACGATAAAGGCAAGGACAAAGGTGCAATTCACATGGTGAGTGCATTTGCGACTGCAAACGAATTGGTTCTTGGTCAAATTAAAATTAATGATAAAAGTAACGAGATTACCGCCATACCTGAATTGCTCGATCTCCTGGAAATCCGTGGCTGCCTCATCACTATAGACGCCATGGGGTGTCAGAGGGATATTGCCAAGAAAATCGTTGATAAAGGCGCTGATTATTTGTTAGCGGTAAAAGGCAACCAGGGTAAGCTTTATGAAGCATTTGAGAAACATTTCTCTGTTGAAAAAGTGAATCAATGGAATGGTGATACTTTCAGAATCGAAGAGAAAAGCCATGGTAGAATGGAAACACGCCTTCACATTGTAAGTGATACCTTTGATGAGTTCGTTAATTTTTCTTTTGATTGGAAAGGAATGAAAACACTCGGGATTATTTTCTCTGCAAGAATGGAAGATAAAGTGTTCAATGCTGATGATATCAGTGTCCGTTATTATATCTCCTCTGCGAAGTTAACAGCAGAAGAATTTTCACATGCTGCAAGAGAGCATTGGGCGATCGAAAATAAACTCCATTGGAAAATGGATGTTGCAATGCGAGAAGATGATTGTCGAATCAGAAGGGGCAATGCCGCTGAAATGCTCACAGGTTTTCGACATATGGCAGTGAATATGTTGAACAATACCAAAACCTTTAAAGCAGGCTTAAAGCGTAAACAGAAAAAGGCAGCCATGAACACACAATACCTGTCTGAAGTCCTTGCTGGGTGTGGGGTTTCATGATTTTTCCCTAACTAACTCCGCCTTCCCTGATCCAGTCTTTCGGCCAGCCAGGTTTTGACCACAGCTTGCCGGGCAATACCAAGCCTTGCTGCCTCGCGATCGAGCGCGGCGATCATCCACGCAGGAAAGTCGATATTGATTCGACGGGTTTCCAGGCCGGGACGCTGAGCGCTGGACCAGTCAATATGTTCATCAATGCTGTCGTGGCCCTCATCAAAGGCCTGGTCAAATTCTTTGGCTTTCATAAGCGGCTATTCTTTTTGGATCTTGAGCGACGTACTGAAATAATTCGGTTTTTATCTTCACGTGGCGTAAATACGGCAGTCCAGTGCTTCTCAGCGTATTTGGCAATGAGTAGGAAAAGAGACTCATCAGAAATCAAGGTCTTGATAATCACTCGATTTTCATCCAGCCAGAGGTTCTGGGCCTGCTCGAAATCAATGCCATGTTTTTCCAGGTTGCCGAGGCTTTTTGCTGGATCATACTCAAACATGATTATTTAGGTATCCAATATATATCTACAGGACACCTTAAATATATGTCAATGTATACTGTTTTTCACTTCTGGTGTTATAGATGAGTACACTTAACTGTTTCAAGGCTTACGATATCCGTGGCCGCATGCCTGATGAATTGAATGAAGCTGTCGCCTGGCGGATTGGCCGGGCAACAGCGGAATATCTAAAACCCAAAACCATGGTGGTGGGGGGCGATATTCGCTTGTCTACGCCTGAGTTAAAAGCTGCTCTGAGTGACGGTCTTCGGGCAGGCGGGGCGGATGTGATTGATATCGGCCTTTGTGGCACTGAAGAGGTTTACTTTGCCACATCGCACCTGAAGGCAGATGGCGGCATTATGGTCACGGCCAGCCATAACCCGAAAGACTACAACGGGATGAAGCTGGTGCGGGAAGAAAGCAAGCCGATTTCCGGGGATACCGGGTTGCGTGAAATTCAGCGGTTGGCTGAAGATGTGTTTGTGGAGCCAAATAGAACGGGCTCCCCGGATACCCCATTAGGTTCTTATCGGCAGATCAGCAACCTTGCTCCCTATGTGGATCACATTCTGGGGTATATCAAACCGGATGAGCTAAAGCCTCTGAAACTGGTGGTCAATGCCGGCAATGGCGCTGCCGGGCATGTGATTGATGCCATTGAGGAACGGTTTAAGGCATCTGAAGTGCCGGTGGAGTTTGTGAAGATTCACCATGAGCCGGATGGTCACTTTCCCCATGGCATTCCTAACCCGTTATTACACGACTGTCGGCAGGCAACGGTGGATGCGGTTCTTGAGCACAAGGCCGATATGGGCATTGCCTGGGATGGGGATTTTGACCGTTGCTTCCTGTTTGATGAAAAAGGCCAGTTTATTGAGGGGTATTATATTGTCGGGCTGTTGGGCGAGGCGTTTTTGGCTCACTATCCCGGTGCGAAAATTATCCATGACCCCCGATTGACCTGGAATACTATTGATCAAGTTGCCAGTGCCGGTGGTGTGCCAGTGTTGTGTAAAACCGGCCATGCTTTTATTAAGGAACGGATGCGGGAAGAAGATGCGGCCTATGGCGGAGAGATGAGCGCGCACCATTATTTCCGTGACTTTGCCTACTGTGATTCCGGGATGATTCCCTGGTTACTGGTGGCGGAGTTGATGTCCCATAAAAACAAGAAGCTTTCTGAACTGGTGGCCGAGCGGATTGCCCTGTTTCCATCCTCTGGTGAGATCAACAGTACATTGGATAATCCACAAGCGGCTATTGATCGCACTCTGGCAATTTATGAAAAGGATGCGGTGGCGGTGGACCATACCGATGGTATCTCTCTGGACATGGGTGACTGGCGATTTAACTTGCGCCTTTCTAACACTGAGCCAGTGATTCGGCTGAATGTGGAAAGCCGGGGGGATGTGGCGCTGATGGAAGAAAAAACATCTGAACTGTTGAGTTTGATTCGGCAGTGATTGTTTTGGACACGGAGGCATGGAGTTTTTCTTTTTAAAAAACTCATTCTCTGTGCCTTTGTCGCCAATAAACAGGGTTGTGAATGGTACGGATTATAGCGGCTGGCTGGCTGGCCTTTGTGGTGATTCTTTCCGCCAGTAAGAGTCTGGGCTATGGCAAATGGGCCTGGGGCAGTATTGAGCATTTTCTGGGCGGCAATTTGCAGATGCATTTTGTCATGGCGTTTATCCTCTCTGCATTGGCACATCTGGCCAGCTCAGGATTCTGGCAACGGGGCTGGTTGTTAATACTGTTGATTATTGGCTGTGCACTGGATGAAAGCGTGCAGTTTTTTTTACCCCTACGAAATTTTGACCCGCTGGATTTTCTCGTAACCTGTATCGGGTTGTTGTTGGCTGCTTTGCCGTTTATGGTAGCGCAGTGGAGAATTCTGAAGAAGAGTTGTACTCCAAAAAGATAGAGTCTACGTAAATGCCTACCTCTTTGTTATCGGGCCGCTCCCGGCTGCCTCTTTTTTCTCTGGTGATTATGGACATAGCCATCGCAATTGGTTGTGCTGAGCTGTCCGAATATATCCGTTTTGGGAATCATGCCACCCATTATGTGAATGCGATGGCCATACAGGCCCTTTTAGTCGTGGTTTTTTCGTTTTTGTGTGATGTTTACTCGCCGTGGCGTGGGCGTAAACTCATTGAGCGGCTCAGCAGAGTTTTTGCTGCATGGCTTCTGTCGTTTATGACGTTGTTTGCCATTTTGGTATTGACCAAAACCTCTGCGCAGTATTCCCGAATCTGGTTATTGATCTGGGGGGTGGGGGGCATTTTCATGGCGCTGCTGACCCGCTTTGTTCTCTATCGCATATTGATGTCGATTCGACGGCGCGGTCGCAATACCCGGCATGTGCTGGTGATTGGCGAAGGCCGTAACTTTGAGGCAATGCGCGCCTATTTTTCCAAAGACAACAGCTTGGGTTTCCGTTTGCAACATGTGATTGAGCATCACAATAATGAGCAGGCACTGGCAGAGCTACAAGAATACCTTGCTGAAAATAAAGGCTTTGATGAGTGCTGGCTTTGTATTCCTTTTAACAAAAACTCTCTGCTTCAGCCGGTGCTGTTCACCCTGCGCCACAGTACCGCCAACATTCGTTACATGCCAGGGCTGCAGGATCTGCCGCTGTTAAACCATAACATTACCAAAGTCGGTGATTTTGTTACCCTGGATATCAGTTGCTCCCCCATGGACAACAGTAACGCTTTTATTAAACGGATGTCTGATATTCTGTTTGCTAGCCTGATTCTGTTGCTGATATCACCCGTGATGATAGGTGTCGCCATTGCCGTGAAGCTTTCGTCACCGGGGCCAGTGTTTTTCAGGCAATACCGTCACGGTGCTTCTGGCAAGCAGGTGAAAGTGTATAAGTTCCGCAGTATGAAGGTACATAAGGAAGGCGAGGGTAAAGTAACCCAGGCCACCAAAGGTGATCCGCGAGTGACTAAAGTCGGTGCCTTTATTCGCCGCACCAGTCTGGATGAGCTGCCCCAGTTTATTAATGTGCTGCAGGGGCGGATGTCCATTGTCGGGCCAAGGCCTCATGCCCTGGCTCATAATGAGTATTACAAAGACCTGGTGGAATCCTATATGAAACGCCATAAAGTGAAACCGGGTATTACCGGTCTGGCCCAGGTGCGCGGCTTCAGGGGTGAGACCGATACACTGGATAAGATGCAGCGAAGGGTGGAGTGTGACCTGGAATACATCAACAACTGGTCGCTGTGGTTGGATATCAGGATTATCATCGGTACCGTGTTTAAAGGGTTTATGAACCCTAACGCCTATTGATTTGACGCTGCCTGCCTTGCCCGAAAAAGATAAGACTGAGACTTTTATGAGCAGCGGGCAGCGGATTTAAATAAACATGAAACAAGTTCTTTTTTTAGCATTGCTGGCGGTGATGCTCTGGCTGCCGTTACCCGAAGGCAGCAAGCCCGAGTGGGCGATAGGGATTATGATGATGCTGGTCTTCGGGCTGGCGTTGTTCTGGTTACTGGGTTATGCCCTGAATCGGCTGCCGGTGACCCTTGTTTTTCAGAAAGCCCGCTGGTTTCACGTTGGGTTTATTCTGATCACCAGCTGGCTGTTTATACAACAAACGCCGCTACCGGCTAATTGGGTAAAAACGATTTCCCCCCATGCGTGGGATATTCATTCTCAAGCCAGTTTGGCATTGGAATTGCCTCTTCCCGAATGGCTCCCACTCTCTATTGATCCTTTTGCCACGCTGGTTACGGCCTTGCTGACAATGGCTTATTACCTGCTGTTTTGCCTGTGTCTTCTACTGATTGACCGGCCTGAGAAACTGAAAATCTTTGCCTGGGTGCTGGTCATTTCAGGTATTTTACAAGCAGTGTTTGGTTCATTAACTACGCTGTCAGGTCTGGAGGTTTTGCTGTTCCGGGATAAGCCCTCTTACTTCGGTGTCGCCACCGGTACCTTTGTGAACCGTAACAGTTTTGCCGGTTTTCTGGAGATGACTTTAGCCGCTGGTATGGGGTTGCTGATTGCCCAGCTTAATGAGCGACCTTCCCAAAGTTGGCAGGAATGGCTGCACCGCACCCTGAAAACCCTGATGAGCAATAAGGTAATTCTCCGCACCGGGCTGGCCATTATGGTGATTGGTCTGGTGCTCTCGCGCTCACGTATGGGGAATACTGCGTTTTTCACAAGCCTGATGGTGACCGGCTTTTTGTACGTCATCTGTCGAAAACAGCTGAGCCGGAGTATGGTGGTGCTGTTTGTCAGTTTACTGGTGATCGACATTGCTATTGTCAGTCAATGGTTTGGCCTGGAGAAGGTGGTGGAGCGTCTTGAGCAGACTTCACTGGAACGGGAGACCCGTCCCAATGTCTCCGAAGTGACACTAAATGCCATTGGCGATTTTGGCCTGACCGGCTCCGGTGGCGGCTCCTTCTATACGACACTGCCTTTTTATCACGATGGTAGCTGGAGGGGGTATTATGACTTGGCCCATAATGATTTTCTGCAGTTTCCCCTGGAGTTTGGTTTGCTCGCTTATGCCATTCTGGCGCTGATGGTGCTTGCTGCGGTCTGGCATGCCATTGTGGCCATGCGCCAGCGTCGTAATCGGCTGATGATTGGTATGGGCTTTACAGCCTTTATGGGCATTCTGGCCATTATGATTCACTCATCGGTGGATTTTAATCTGCAAATCCCTTCTAACTCAGCGTATTTTATCTGCATGATGGCGCTGGCATTGCTGGCGCGATATTTGCCGACGGTTGGCAAAACACGCAGGTAAAAGATCTCTGGTGAGAGGTTTTTGAATAGGGATAAATCATGAAAGCCCCCGAAGTCACTGAGTTCAATGGCTATAAGGATGTCCACCTTAATAGACTATAATTTTCTGTCACATATGTATTGGAGCAACATATAAGCATGAAATTTACTATTGAAGGTAATGATTGCATGCCTCCACTTTCAGGAGGTTATTTAATCATTTTTCTTGACAACCAGGAAATACATGTTGTTAGTGTTCCATCTCCAAATATATTTGCAGATAGACATAAGGACAGCATTTCAGAAAATCATGATGAATTTGAAGACTCGAATGGAAATGAATTTTCAATATCGGTATGGTCTTCAAATGTGGGTGTGGATTGGCAGCTAGACATAACGTCAACTAATAATAGAGAAAACTTAAAAGAACGTATTGGTGTGGAGTATCGCCCAAATGACTTCTGACCGATGCAAAAGTAGTTTCTATGAAGAATTCTGTTCTGGTATAGAAATAATAGAAAACCAAAGTAATGATAAGTTTCACAATAAATTATATTTTTCTAATGTAATAAGCTTGATGGAAAAATATCTATATGACCTTTTCATAAATGAAATCTCTTCAAATAGGGAGGCGATTGTAAGATTAGGAATGCAGAATAAATTTAGAACTGAATCACTGAAAATTCCTTACTTGCTTCATCATACAGTTGAAGAATATTTAATTAATGCAATGAAAAACATGGTCTGGCATAGACTTAACGATATTGATGTTTTGTTCAAAAATGTAATTGGTATAAAGATTAATATCAGTACAACATTGCTTGAAATTCTCAACATAAGGCACCACATCATTCACAGAAATGGTTACGATCTTGAAGGAAATAAAGTAGTAATTGAAGATCAAGATTTACAATACTGTATAGCCCTAGTCAACTCTTTTGTATTCGAAATAGATAAAAAGTATCAGGCTCAAAGGTAAATGAACAAATTGTAGTTTTGTGCATTAGCAACATAACGAATCTGTCATTTATGACGCATGTCAACAATGGAAAGTAGATCATAAACTTGCTGATATTCTGCTCTTAACCATCTCTGCGGTCATTGCAGGTTGTGAAGATCGGTAAGAAATTGAAGACTTCGGCAATGAAAGGCAGCCATGAGCACACAATACCTGTCTGAAATCCTTGCTGGGTGTGAGGTTTCGTGATTTTTCCCCAGGCTTTTAAGCCTTTCAGCCACTTTTCAGTGGCTGAAAGCAATGCCTCCGGCTGGCTGGCAGCTATCCAGAAGATACTGTTGTGAGGTATCAATCACTGCCAGGTCATCCAGCGTATTCCGCCCAAGCAGAATACTCTGGGGAAATTTGGAACGTGAGGTAAGGCTGAACTCGGTGGTGGTTTTTATATTGCCCAGTTCGATAGTGGCTTCTATGACGGGCCGTCGTTGTGGTTTCCCGGAATGGGTTAGTACACGAATAAACCGTTTAACGGGTTTGAGCAGGGTCACTTCCCGACCATAACCGCCCCGCTCTGTCAGGATCTTGAACCTTACCCAGTCTGAACCATTGACTGAGGTTTCGAAATTAATATCCCTGGCATCCATAGAGGATGTGGTGGAACCGGAGTCAATCAGTGCGGGAAGTTGGGTATCAAACTGATGGTCAATGCGAGTCACGGTTTCCAGATGGCCCACCAGGTAACGGTTGCCAATATTGCACTGTTGAGAAGTGCTGGCCGAAAGGGGCTGAGACAGTGGCGGGAATAACAGCATCAGAGCCAGTGAAAGAAAACCAGCTGCATAGCGCAGCCTTAGAGAATACAACATATCTTCCTCCATGAAGGTACTACTTCTTTAACCTTTCCTTAAGTGTATTCATGGAGGATGGTGTTGCCGGAGGGTGCTGACCAGAGGCATTAAATGGCGATGTACCTAATTATCCCGATGATTGCTCAGGGTCAGGGCGTCAGGAGTTCAGCACTGCGAACGGGCTTATCGGGTTTCTGGTGAATGGGATTTGTGAAAACGTCAATATCACGGCGAAAATCATGAACGAGCCTCTGCTGACTAATGCCACCATTCTCCTTTGGGTGGTAGTTGCAGAGGTGCCGGTGATTAATGCATCATCTTGTGACGTCCCAGCAGTTCGAAATAGACAGAAACTATTCTTCAATAAAAGCAAAGTACGTTGTTTGCTCCAGCTAATTATACAATTGCCATTTGACAAGAGCAGGCAAAGGGTTGGCACACTGCGTTAGCCTCTCCTACAAATTCGCAACTATTGATTTTTGATGGTTATAGGTAATACTACTCTTACTCAAAATCCAAGAAAGCAAGGCTTGACTGTGTAACGTCAAGTTACGAAAATTCAGTAAGGTAGTACAATGTGATTGAGTTTTTATTGCATAAAAGGCCAGTGTCGCTCCAAGTAAAGAGGCGAGAAAATCTTCAAGCATGGAAAGATTTTATTTACGGGAGGGCCAGGCAATTCTGGCGTGGCCCACCTTTAACAGAAGATAACGACATACACCTAACAGTCGTCTATTTTTGTAATGATTCACCTGTCGATGTGGACAATATAATTAAACCTATTCAAGACGCACTTAGCAGCCTTGTATTCGCTGATGATGTGCAAATCACTGACGTTGAAAGCCATCGCCGCTATTTATCCGATGGTATTGATGTGTTACAAATTTGCCCTCTATGCTAGCTGAAGCAGCAGCAACAGGCGAAGAAAGTGTATATATTAAAGTTGGACTTGCTAGTGCTTTAGAGGAATATTTATGAAATCTTTTTATGAGAAGTGCGAGCAAAAAGCAAATGAGCTTGCTGAAGAGTTACATGAGAAAGGATACTCTGTTAATATACAGCCTCAGAGGGACTCACTTCCTTTCACTCTTGAAAATTATCAGCCTGATATTATTGCCACAAAAGGAACTGAAGGTCTTATCATAGAAATAAAATCCTCAGCCAAGCGAGTCTCTATTGATAAATTCCAAAGTATTTCAAATGAGATTTCAAAGCACGAAGGGTGGAGGTTCATATTGGTCACCCTTGACGATGAGGGGATTGATTTATTTTCATATAGCAATGAGTCTCTACCTAGTAGAGATGAAATCAATGAGCGCAAAGAAGAAGTTGAACAACTGATAACAATAGGAATGTTTGATGCTGCACTGTTGTATTTATGGAGTACATTGGAAAGCTGTTTAAGGATTTTAGCCTTAAATACAAACATTCCAGTAGAAAGATTGGCGTTTAATAAATTATCTGATCACTTATATTCTAATGGAGAATTATCTATCGAACAGCATGAGTACTTGAAACAGATAATAGTGTTAAGAAATCAAGCAGCGCATGGATTTAATACAGAAATTCAAGCAGATCAGTTAAACACCGGTGTCAAAATATTAGAAGATCTTAATACTAGAGAACGAGGCTAACACATATGCTTAGGGTAGACATTAAGCCCCACCCTCAGCACAAAGACCTAATCTTGTACGCCCTGAACAACCATCTCGTGCAGGGTGTTCACGTTTCGCATTATTTGCCCAGAAGTTGTGCAGCTTCCTTATATGTGAGAGCAGAGACTTTCCTGCATTCATCAGGGATAAAATGACATTACCAACTGCCTTTCACCACCCCGATTGATATTTGCCTAAAATCTGTTGTCAAAGAAATAAACAGACATTCAGGTGCACCAACATGCCTCAAGCTCAATACCAGTCTAAGAACCTCAACCACCTTGGCTTGGTTGCCGCTATGTGTCGGGAGTTAAAGATAGCCGAATACATTGATGCCCGTATCACAAATGACTCCGATGTTCGTAATGTCACTATTGGACAAGCTGTAGTTGCAATGATCATCAATGGCTTGGGCTTTACGGGGCAAACTCTGTACATGCTCCCTGAGTTTTTTGAGGATAAGCCGATTGACCGCCTTATCGGGGAAGGTATACAGGCTGAACACTTGAACGACAAGGTACTTGGTCGGGCTCTCGACAGTTTGTACGACGCTGGTGTTAGCGACTTGTATCTCAATCTGGCCGTCAAGGTCGTCAATCATCTGAAACTTCCTTGCAAGGCATTAAATCTGGATGGCACCAGCTTTCATGTGGATGGAGTCTATAACAGTCATGACAATCCAGACGACTTAAATTGTATTCATATCTGCCAAGGTTACAGCCGTGACCACCGGCCTGACCTGAATCAGGTAGTCTTGCAGTTAATGACTGAAAATCAGGCGGGCATCCCTGTGTTTATGGCCCCTGCCAGCGGTAATGTAAACGACAAAACCTGTTTTCAGGAAATTATCAAAAATCATCTGTCATGTTTTAAGGCCGCTTTGAATAGCCGCTATCTGGTTGCTGATGCTGCCATGTATGTTGCAGAAACCCTTCAGTTGCTTGATGAGCAAAAGCAGCTGTTTATCTCCCGGGTGCCCCTGAACATCAAGGAGGCAAAGGAGCTGGTCTGCAAAGCGCCAACCATGTCGCTGGTGCCTGTTGAAGGCTATGAAGATTACTACTCAGCTGAAGTGCCTTCCTGCTACGGAGGGGTTCAGCAACGATGGTTCCTGTTTCTCAACAAAAAGCGCGGGCTTAGTGAACGGAAAACATTGACCCGAAAGATGCAAAAGCAGTCACTGAAAGAGGCCCGTGATCTGGAGAAGCTGAGCAAAAAGGCCTTTTTGTGCCGGGACGATGCATTGAAGGCTTTTGCCTTGTGGCAGAAACAATCGAGACTTTGCCAAAGCGAAACAGAGCCAGAGGTTATCCGTAAACCCTGCTATTCGGGCAAAGGAAGACCATCGCCGGATAGCAAGCCTGATCACTTCGAGTACTTTGTGCAGGCTGAGTGCTTTGTTTCCTGCGAGAAAAGGGAGCATGCAGAAGCCTCACTGGGTTGTTTTATCCTAAGCACCAATGAACTGGATAAAAATAGTTTGAATGCCTCTGAGCTGCTGTCTACTTATAAGTCGCAACAAAAAGTTGAAGGCGGCTTTCGGTTCCTGAAGAGCCCGGACTTTCTGGTCTCTTCGCTCTATCTGAAGAAAGCGGAACGTATTGAAGCCCTGTTAATGGTGATGACTCTATGCCTGATGGTCTATGCTGCTATCCAGCACAGAATCAGGCAGGAACTGAAAAAGCAAAGTCGTGTATTTCCAGACCAGAAAAAAAAGCCCTGCCAGAACCCAACAGCAAGATGGGTATTTTTCTGTTTCCAGGGGCTTAGTGTATTAACGGTCAATAATCAGGAGGAACATGTGATTGGCTTGAAGGAAAGGCAGTGGACGATCATTCAAATTTTGGGCATTTTTTACGAGTCCATGTATTCCTGATAGGGGTGGTGAAAGGCGGTTACCAAACAACCGGGTTCCACTTTTCATCGCCTTATGCGTCGAGATTTCTTCAATGGCTCCACTTTCATAAAGGTTCGCCTGCGCAGCGTGGGCAAGATACTTTTTCAACGTCACAACCACGAAGGATATTAGAATCAGACTAAACACCAGTGTCGCTGATTTAGTGTTAAAACGATGCCACCCTGAATAGGACTTGGTCAAAGTTATTGAGGAGGTTCTGAGTAAAAACTCATAAAAAAAATCCAGAGGTCGGCGCCGACACGCTGCCCCTGAATTTGGCGTTATGCGCTTAGTAGTAAGGTGCATTCAACTATCTGCTATATTGTATTTCCTGAATTAATTATTTTGTATGAGGTTTTCTATAGTGAGTCAACTGAAAAGAATAAAGTCGGCCTTGATTAACTAAGCTTATCTTGATCCAAAAGATTTCAAAATTAATATAATCCGAGGTGAGCCAGCTACTGTAGAACATCTCGAATCAGGAATAACCATATCAATCTATCCAAATGATTCGATTATTGTTAATGGGGCAGCATTAAAAATATGGGCCATGAACAAAAATTAAAAGTTTGGATTTAGACAGTGATGAATGGGTGAATGTTTGGAGAAGACTTAAAGATAATAACGAGATATAAAACATTTAAAAAGTCATGGGGTTAATAATTGATTGCCTTCATTAAGTGGTTAAATGAACCAAACCGAATCAAAAATTGGTTCTCTTGGTTGGCCTGGGTTAGCTTATCTGCATTATTCATTGCGGCTGGTCATAAGGCAGGATACTGGCCAGTAACATTTCTGGGTATTTTTTCTGCATTCTTATGTTGGGTTTCTTCTGTTCATAGTTTATCAAACCTCGTAGGGGATTTTATTACCAAAAGGTTACCAAAATGGTTGGGCTGGCCTATTGCAGGTATTGTTGTTGCTATAATGCCACTTGGTATCCTGATTCTACTATCAATGTCACTGGTCGCACTCATCAGCAGCGCATAACGAATAAGGATAGATCGCGCCCAGCCGCAATCTTATCCTGTTGTTGCACAAGCAGACGACGCTAGACGTGCCGCCGCTTTGCTCATCGTTAAGTGCTATTCATGAAAATTGAACAAATGAATATTTGGATGAATTTCAAAGTTAGGCTTAATATCATGTCTTTTCAAGTCTGCCATTTCCTGAATAGCTTCTGGAGTTAGTACTTTGGAAATACCATCTTGGATAATTCCGATAAAGTGTATGAGAGATTCATTAGATAGATAGTGGTATAAACGCCATATCCTGATGCCTTGAATTCTATTTTCTATCATGAAATTGAAGTATTCAGATAAGCAATGATCGCATCGATTTAAATTTTCTATCATTAAATTTAAGACTCTGCGAGCACCAAAACACCATGCTACCCTGTGCTCATCATACATAAGCCGATCTAATATCTCTTCGTAATCAGAGTGAACAGATGAGCTACTAAGGCAAATGACAAACAATACATACTGAAAGTATTTACTTTTCACGCTGGCAACCTGCTATAGATCAGTAAGTTAGCGGTATTATAGTTTTCGTACTCCCCTGTAGCACGCACCTAAACGGGTAAGAGCTGGCCTTTCTCCAGCTCTCCCCAGTCGAGTCAACCAAGCATTCGGGCATGTAGATCTATACCGCAGTAATATGGGTGAGAATTAATGCAGAATCCCATTGGGTCTTCTCCATGTGGGATTGATTGGTTGCCTTTAGCTTATTGTTTCGGCAATAAGCTGGGGAGAAGGCTCAATAAGTACCGAATGGTTCCAGTTCGTTCCGGGCCTGCGCCCCCTCCAACCGACGTCCGCAGCGCGGTTGAACCAGGCGTTATGCTCCTATCAATTCTTCTAGTTCACAATTTGTAAAATTCCCTTATGCGTGCTAGAGTTCACAATACGTGAACATAGAGACTATTATGCACGTTATCTCAAGAAAGCCGTTTAACGAGGCTGCAAAAAAGTATCCAAACGATGCTACTGCAATTGACGCAACCTATAAGTCATTGAGAAATAGTGATTTTCATAGCCCGAATGAGTTGAGTTCACTATTCCCCAGCTTGGATAATTTCAAGTACAAAGATAAATGGTGGGTAATAGATGTTGGTGGCAACAACCTTCGACTCATAGCTTTCATTGAGTTCAGAGACAGTAGAATGTATGTCAAACACATCGTCTCACACTCTGAATACGACAAACTATGCAAGAAGTACGCAAAGGAGGCTGGTACATGAGATACACAAATCTTAAGCAAAAGGCTCTAGACTTTTTTTCTGAAGCAGGCTTTGTAAGTCGTATTCATAGTGAGGAAGAGTACGAACAAGCTCTGGAATTAATGGAAGAACTCATCGAAGACTACGATAAATATCTTCCTCTAATCGAAGTTCTCTCTATATCCATTGAAAAATGGGAAGATGAGTCTGAGGATTTTTCAGATTTCAATGCAAGAATTGAAGCTCTGGATGATGGTGTAGCTGTTCTAAGAACACTAATGGATCAATATCAGCTCAAAGCTGATGATTTAAAAAGTGAGCTGGGAAGTAAGAGTTTGGTTTCAATGATCTTGAATGGTTCACGAAATCTAACCAGAGATCATATTCAGGCTCTTTCACAACGGTTCAAAATATCGCCGTCTGTATTCTTCAGTGGAGCATAAATCGGGTAGCCGGAGGATTCTAACCTCCAGCCCCCACTCCACGAAGCGTGCGGGTCCGCACTACACGAGTCACCGAGGATGGTGAAACCTGATCCATAAGTCTTTCAGAGAAACAAGCCCAGGATTTGCAAGAAAGCTGTCGTTCAATGCTTGCTATACTGCGAACGTTTTGCTCAACCGGTAATACCCTTTGTTACTGGCTGCGATCGAGGCGGCTTTGATATGGTCAACGCCTAACTTGATCAGATTTATATAACGAGTTTTCGGCTTACGCCACTGCTTGATAAAACAGCAACGGATGCGCCGACGTATCCATTGATCCAGTAACAGTATGGGGCAGTAATTAAAGCGAAGCAGGCCCTTCTGTGACCAGCGGATTCTCTTCCCTGTGAAGGTAAAACTCAGGAACTCGATCTCGTGAATTTCACCACCTTGCTTGTGGTCGGGTTGACTGTCAGTTTTAGTCGACGTTCAAGGTACTGAGTGATGCTTTCCATCACCCTTTCCCCTGCCCATTGCCTGCGAACCAATATCACGAAGTCATCGCAATATCTTGCGAAACAGTGACCCCGGTATTCCAGTTCCTTGTCCAGGTTATCAAGAAGTACATTCAACAGTAGCGGTTAAAGTGGATCACCTTGTGACATACCTACCCGAGTGGGGTAGCATTGCCCATCAATCTTATCAGTTGGCCTGTTAAGCGCAAGATCCGATGCTGGTTTACCCAGAAGGGACTTTCATCCCATAATTTCATGCCCATGCCGGGCGTACCAAAAAATTTCAGCGGACACTAGCTCCGTTCGTGCCGCTGAATTTGGCTTTAGGCTCCTAAAATATCATTTGGTATGATTGCGCATTAAGCTATCATTTCAAATCATGAATAATGCAAATAGAAAAACACTAAAGGCGCTATTTGCCGACCCGATAAATGGCAATATTGAGTGGCGCAAGCTCGAAGCATTGTTTCTGTCATTGGGAGCCAAACGGACAACTAAGGGAGGTTCTTCAGTCAGTTTCGTTCTGAATGATGTACGTGCTGATTTTCATAGACCGCACCCAGACAAAGCATCGCTACGGTACCGGATTAAGGATGCCAGGCGTTTTCTGGAACAGGCAGGGATTAAACCATGAATATAATGAAATATAGAGGCTATATAGCCAGAGTTGAATACGATGATGAAGATCGTATATTTGTAGGGCATCTGGCTGGCATAAAAGATATTGTTGGTTTTCATGGTTCTTCTGTAGATGAACTGGAAACGGCTTTTCATGATGCGGTTAATGACTATATTGCAATCAGTGAAAAAACGGGGCGTCCGGTTCAGAGACCCTATTCGGGCAATCTGATGCTGCGGATTTCACCGGAAGTTCATGCTGCTGCTGCGACTGCCGCCGAAGCAAAAGGGAAAAGCCTGAACCAGTGGGCTTCAGAAGTTCTAAGCAATGCTTCTCAAATTTAACCTCTCTGCCTACCGGAGCCTAAATCGGGTAAGAGCTGGTCTTTCTCCAGCTCTCCCCACACCACAACAGTATGCGGGTCCGCGCCTGGCGATTGACCGAGGATGGTGAAACCTGATCCATAAGTCTTTCAGAGCAACAAGCCCAGGATTTGCAAGAAAGCTGCCGTTTAATGCCTGCTGCACTGCGAACGTTTTGCTCAACCGATAATTTCACGTGCCCTTGCGGTGAATAGCTTTTAAACATGATCGATATTCATAACCATATTATCCCCGCCATTGATGATGGCCCGGACACCCCGGAGCAGTCTCTGGAACTGCTGCGTATTGCCGAAGCCAATGATATCCAGCGGTTAGTCTGTACGCCCCATATGCATCCTGGTCGTTACGATAACGATATCACCACCATTGCTCCCGCCTTTGATGCACTGTTAGGCTTAGCCCTTGAAGCAGGCGTGGGTATTCAACTGGCCATGGGCGCTGAGGTGCGCTTCAGTGACGAGTTGATGTTTCAGCTCCGCAATGAGCGTATTCCGATGATCGGCAAGTGGGAGGGCAACGACTGTCTGTTGCTGGAGATGCCTCACCAGAATATTCCCATGGGCATTGAAGAAATGCTTGAGTGGCTGACTCGGCAGCATGTGAGGGTAGTGATTGCTCACCCGGAACGTAATAAAGAATTGATGGCCTACCCTGAGCGAATCTTCCCGCTGGTGGAGAGGGGCGCTTTGTTGCAGGTGACTGCGGGTTGCATTCCCGGTTTTTTTGGTGAAAAGGCGCAGACCACAGCCCGCTGGCTACTGGATCATGAACTGGTGCAATTTGTGGCTTCTGATGCTCATCACAGCAAACATCGACCACCCGCGATGAAGGCTGCTGCAGAGGTGCTGGATGACTGGTACGGTAAGGAGTTTCGGGATCAGTTGACGATGATCAATCCGGACTTGTTGACCTTTTCGCTCTTTGGTAACCAATCACTCTTAAAGGCTGGACGTGATGTTTAAGCGATGGTTGATGGTTTTTCCAGCGATAGTTCTGCTGGTAACCGCCTTGAATACTGCATGGAATCTGGTGCAGTCGCAGATATGGCGCTCCCAGACAGAGAACTTTCTCGATCATTGGGCTGCTAAAACGAAAGAAGATGACGGCTTCTCGGTGGATAAAGAAGAGTGGCAACTCACGCTGAATGGTGCAGATAAGGCGTTAGACAACATGCCAGGCTCTCCGGACTTGCTGGTGATGCGTGCCAAAGTACTTGATCGGGGAGTACAAGCGGGCTGGTCAAAGCATGATTACGGAGAGCTGTCAGAACTTGACGCCTGGCAACAATCCATTCTGTTAAGGCCTGGCTGGCCTTATAGCTGGAGCAACTATGCTCAGGCTCGTTCACAGCGATCATTAATTGACTCGTCGTTTGAGCAGGCATTGGTTCGCGCTGACCAACTCGGTCCGTGGGAACAATACGTAATGGAAAACGCCAGCATTCTTGGCAGATATTATCACGGATGGTTGTCTGAGCCGACTCAGCAGATGCTCAATAGCAGTCATCAGCGGCTGGTAACGCTTTATCCTCATCGGGCTAAACAGATAGAACAGAAATACCCACTGCCTTAAAGTATTAGCTATTTTCCCCAAAGGGCATAAAAAGCTCTTAAATCACAAAAGTACAATTGATTATGCTGAAAAAATGTCTTTTCCCTGCTGCCGGGTACGGTACGCGTTTTCTGCCTGCTACTAAAAGTATGCCCAAAGAGATGATGCCGGTGGTGTCCAAACCACTGATTGAATACGGTGTAGAAGAATCCCTGCAGGCTGGCTTATCGGACATCTGTATGGTGACTGGTCGCGGTAAGCGAGCACTGGAGGATCACTTCGATACCAATTACGAGCTGGAGCACCAGATCGCAGGTACGGACAAAGAAACATTGTTGACCAATATTCGACAGTTGATCGACAGCTGTACTTTTTCGTACACACGACAGCGAGAGATGAAAGGTCTGGGCCATGCCATTCTCTGTGGTGAAACATTAATTGGCAAGCAGCCCTTTGGTGTGGTCCTGGCCGATGACCTGTGTATCAATGCCGATGGGCCTGGTGTACTGGCACAGATGGCACAGCTCTACAAACAGTTCCGTTGCTCAATTGTGGCAGTCATGGAAGTGCCGGAAGATGAAGTCCATAAATACGGTGTCATTGCCGGACAGGCTATTTCTGATGACCTGATTCGCGTAGAAAATATGGTGGAAAAACCTGCCAGAGAAGAGGCTCCCAGTAATCTGGCCATTATCGGGCGCTATATTCTCACTCCGGACATTTTCGACCTGATCAGAGATACCCAGCCGGGCAAGGGAGGTGAGATCCAGATTACCGATGCGCTGATGACCCAGGCTCAGCTTGGCTGTGTGCTGGCTTATAAATTCAAGGGCAGACGGTTCGATTGCGGCAGTATTGAAGGTTTCATCGAAGCCACTAACTATTGCTACGATAAGCTTTACGCTCATTAATAATAAGTGGTTGACTTTGAACCCACTTTTTGAATAATTAGTCTCAGGTTTCACCGGGGGCGATCTGGATTCGACGACGGTTACGAAACCTTAGGTGCATGTCGAGAATGTAGTGATTCTCGTAAATCAAAACACTACAACCTTTTAGTTGCTAACGAAGACAACTTCCAAGGAGCTCTGGCAGCCTAAACCCTGCCTCCTCCCGGTCACTCCGACTTGCCTGTTGGCTGGAAATGACCGCTACTGAAAACAGGATCGCCTTGATGTCTGCCTGGGGCTGACAGGTTAAACTTTTCAGGATCGCGCAGTGTCACCCTGACCGTTGGGTCGTTCTGCGTTAACCTAATAACGGAATCTAAGCATGTAGAGCCGAAGGCGGAGAATCGGCGGACGCGGGTTCAATTCCCGCCGCCTCCACCAACTTGTCAATAGCCCTAATGAGTTCTTAGCAACCATTAGGGCTTTTTATTTTAAATTAACTATCAACCCTCGTTACTGACTCTCGAATCCATCAGGCTTCTTCTTGCCATCATAACTGACCCAGACTTTAATCCTGTTGGCATCGCCATTATCAATCCATAATAATCCATATGGATCCGCGCCTTCACTCACACTGACACTGGGGGCCTCACCAGTCTTTTTCTCCCACCAAAATTTCGCCACTCTCTCAGAGTGTGCTTTGCTTTTCACCAGGAACAGCTGGGTAGCAGCCGACTTTTCGCTACAAGCACCGGATTCAAGATAATGGATATTCATGGATTGACCGTTTTCATACGCCTGAATCGTCCCCACATAACGAGGCACAACAAAGTCAACACATACGCCCGATGAGTCCCACACTGCCTTAACGGAGTAGGCGTCCTCATCGGGTCCGACTTTCTGAAAGATTTCTACCTGCCTCACACCGTCGGAGAGAACATTCAGGGAGCATAAAGAGAACACAACCGTTAAAAACGCGAGCTTAAAGGCCTGCCTTGTATTTTGCGTCAACATAATGGAATCTCTCGCTACATCACAACAACTTACATTCTAGCTGCCTTTCACCACCCCGATTGATATTTGCCTAAAATCTGTTGTCAAAGAAATAAACAGACATTCAGGTGCACCAACATGCCTCAAGCTCAATACCAGTCTAAGAACCTCAACCACCTTGGCTTGAAGTGGTCTAATGACACCGGACACCTCGTTAAGCACAATAGTGCAACCAGTAACGAGGTTCATAATGGCAACGCGAAAACATTATTCTCAGGAATTCAAACTCAAAGCTGGAAAACTGTTTACTGAACAAGCTCAGTCGCCTACAGCAGTCGCCAGAAGTCTAGGAATTTGTGCGACTAACCTCCGTCGTTGGGTTCGACTCAGTGAAGAGAAGAAAGAGCTGGCTTTCCCCGGCAAAGGCCATCAGGCCCTGACGACTGAACAGCAGAGAATCAAAGAGCTTGAAGCTGAAAACAAACAGCTGAAAATGGAACAGGAAATCTTAAAAAAAGCCATGGCCTTCTTTGCGAAAGACCAGCTGTAAGATACGCCTTCATACAGCGGGAGAGGAAGGCCTATCCTGTCGTAACGCTATGCAAAGCACTAAAAGTTAGTCGCAGCAGCTTCTACTAATGGAATAAACAACAGGCAAAAAATCAACAGATTGACCCGGAGATGTTTCGCCTGGAGGCAGATGCCCGAGAGATTTTTGCTCAATCAGGTGACTCTTATGGAAGTCGTCGAATGGCGAAAGCCCTGCATTCAAAAGGTTACAGCATAGGGCGTTATCAGGCCAAAACCCTGATGCAACGGCTTGGCCTGCGGGTTCGGGTGGTCAAAAAATTCAAGGTGACAACCAACAGCAAACACAAACTGCCAGTGGCGGCAAACCTTTTGAATCGTGAGTTTTCAGTTTCAGCACCCGACAGAGTATACGTAGCTGATATCAGCTACCTCTGGACTCGTGAAGGCTGGGTTTATCTGGCGGCTGTCGTTGATCTGTTTTTGCGTATTCTGGTCAGCTTGAACACCCATTCTGGTTCATTTGAACACCCTGGATCTCCTACGCATCACCCAGTCTGATTTTTAGTCCAAGTGTTCAAGTGTTTCCAGTTTTCCCAGCTTCTTGCGCATGGATTCCCCTTTCAGCGTAATCCTGTGGGCGTTGTGCATCAGGCGATCCAGAATGGCGTCTGCCAGAGTCTCATCACCGATGCTGCCATGCCATTGCCGGGTCGGTAGCTGGCTGGTAACCAACGTTGAACTTTGTTCGTGACGGTCATCCATCACTTCCAGTAAATCGTTGCGTTGCTGCTGGGTCAGAGGTTCCAGCCCCCAGTCATCCAGTATCAACAAATCCACCTTCGCCAGTTGCTTGAGTTGCCTGCTGTAGCTGCCATCACCATGGGCAAGGCTCAGCTCTTCCAGTAAGCGCGAGAGTCGGTAATAGCGGACACTGTAACCCTGTATGCAGGCCCGGTGTCCCAGTGCACAAGCCAGGTAACTTTTACCACTGCCACAAGGTCCGGTAATCAGCAGGTTCCTGTGCCTGTTTAACCAGTCCTCGCTGGACAGTGTGGCTATTTGGACTTTCTTCAACCCCCGGGGATGTTCGTAGTCAATGTCGTCTACCCGTGCAGCCAGCTTAAACCTGGCCGCCCTCAGTAACCGGGCAAGACGTTTGTTATTGCGCTCGGTCTCTTCCTGTTCTGTCAGGAGGGCCAGCCGCTCCACAAAGCTCAGGCTGTCGTAGGTGCCGGGCTGCTCCAGTTGCTGAGCCAGGGCATCGGCCATGCCTGTCAGGCGCAGTGACCGCAGACGGGTCAGAGTTTGATTCATCATGATACGTCTCCGGTTACTGATAGCTGGCTGCACCACGAACATTTTCGTGGCTGTCATGAAGAGGTAGTGTCGTTTGTTTCACCTCAGGTTGAAGAGCCTGTTTGTCTTTACCTGATTGCAGGATCGCCCGGATATTCTTGAGTCGGTAACCTTTGATTTTCCGGGCATGGGCGCAAGCATTGTTTAACCGGTCAGCTCCGTAATCCCGTTTGAGGTTCAATAACCCCAGGCAAGACCGATAAGCCTGCTCCGGATGCTCACGACTGTTCAACAGATACTGAGTTATCCAGTGAACATCGGGGCCCAGCTGTTTTGCCCACTCCAGCAGTCGTTCCGGTGTCCACTCCTGGTGCTTGCTATGTCGTTCAGGCATATGGGCTGATTGAGTGGTAAAACCGGTTGTGAACTTACGGGGGTGACAGGCCACAACTTCACCTTTGCAGAAGACAGTGACCGTATGTTCTGTTGCCTGAACTTCCACCTCTTTCTTGACCAGCTGATGAGGCACTGAGTAGTAATGGCCTTTACAGTGAATGTGATAGTCAATGTTCACCCTGGCTTTGCTGAACTCAGCGTACTCAAAGGCCTGTTTGGGCAAAGGTCGCAAAGCGGGTTCATCCAGTTGCTCAAAGGTACTTCGTCGTGTACCTGGCAGTTTTTGAAAGGGCTTAAGGTTGAGTTCAGTCAATAGCTCCCGTATACGACTGTTCAGTTCTGCCAGGGTAAAAAAGGTCTCATGACGAAGTCTGGCCAGTATCCAGCGTTCAACCAACTGCACACCCACTTCGGCTTTCGCCTTGTCCTTGGGCTTGTAGGGCCGAGCTGGAATGACCGCCACCTGGTAGTGGTTGGCCAGGTGTTGGTAAGCCGGGTTCAAGTCCGGTTCATAACGGCAAGACTTACTGACACCGCTCCTGAGGTTGTCTGGTACCACGACAGCTGGAATACCTCCAAAGAACTCAAAGGCCCGAACATGAGACCCCAGCCAGTCTTCGGACTTCTGGGATAGGGTGGCTTCTGCGTAGGTGTAGTTAGAGGCTCCCATCACCGCTACGAAAATCTGGGCGTTATGGGCGATCTCACCGGTCTTTGGATTAACGACAGGGACCGTAAGACCAGCGTAGTCTACAAACAATTTTTCACCCGCCTTGTGATGCTGTCGCATGGAACGTTTCTGGCAGCCCAGCCACTGGTTGTAGCGGTGACAGAACTGCGAGTAGCTGTAGGCATTGAGAGTGCTCTCCTGGCAGTACTCCTCCCAGAGTGTTTGCTTGGTCACCTCCTTGCGCTTGAGTGACTGGTGAATAACGCCCCAGTCCGGGTCGACCAGCCCCTGGCGGCTCGACAGGGGGGCCTCAGGGAACAATGTTTGCACCAGGGTAGCCTCAGAGCAATCGGAGGACAGAGGCCAGCTCAGTGGGGACCGCTCAAAGGCCTGAACGTAGTTGGACACAGTGCCAACACTGACCCGCGTGCTGCGAGCTATTTGCCGGATGCTGAGGCGGTACTCAAAGCGCATCCGAAGCATTTCTTGAAGTTTTCGCATGGAAATCCTGTTATTTGGCATGGCTGCTGTCCTTACTGTTTAGAAAGGTCAGCGGCTAAAGTTCATGGAAATCAATGCGTAAGAGATAATCTACCGAAAGAAGAGGTTTCAGATTCTGGAGGCTTGAACACGGATTCTGGGCAGTTGAACAGCGATTCTGGTAATCTCGAAAAAGTGTTCAAGAGTTAACAGAATGAGTGTTCAAGCGCCGCCAGAATAGGTGTTCAAGAGTTAACAGAATCAGTGTTCAAGCGATGCCAGAATATGCAGTTTTCGCGGAAAGTCGTCGGTTGGTCGATGAGTAACCGTATGACGACAGAGCTGCCCCTGGAAGCTTTGAGAATGGCTTACTGGGGCAGAAAGCCTGGAGATGGTGTGATGCACCATTCAGATCGTGGCAGCCAGTACGCGTCTCTGGAGTATCAGAATCAACTCAGGGAGTATGGGATGGTCTGTAGTATGAGTCGCAAGGGTAATTGCTGGGATAACTCTGTGATGGAGCGGTTCTTTGGCAGCCTGAAAAGGGAAAGAACGGATCATTATATTTATGATACTCGGGCAGAAGTAGAGGCACATGTTATTGATTACATTTTGTTCTACAACAATAACAGATTGCATTCCTATCTGGACTATATGAGTCCAGTAGACTTCGAGAAGCAAAAATTGAAAAAAGCAGCTTAATCAGGTGTCCGTTTTTACTTGACCACTACAAAAAATGCTGGCAAAAATAAAGGCACAACACAGATACTTCATTGCAGATAACCAAGCTCAAATAGAAACAAAACATCACTCTGGAATATTCAGGGATTAGTGCTGACCACCAACAGTAAACACTGAACGTACTGATCTATTTTTTCTGCCCTGAGCAGCTCTTATCCATTAAATCAATATTCAGTTGCATCCACAGCAGAGTAGCAGCCAGGTTCACGTTGTTATGGCAGGTTCCATCATCGAGAGATAACAGGCCCCGAGTCTTATCGATCACCTGATTCACCTCCTGTTGGCGTTCTTCAGGAAAATTTTCCAGCAATCGTTTCAGACGCTGCTGCCCTTGGGTCAGATATGCAAACCTCGGAGGAAACTGGCACAGCTGATAAAGTTTAACCAAATCTGGTTCCAGCCCCCAGTCCTTCCAATTTCGCAATGCCATCATAACAAGGGATTCCAGATCAAGGGTATCAAAGGCAGGCTTGTCTAGCGTTTCAATAAAGTCCTTATCCTCCCCATTGATTACCAATCGTCCCAGTTGTTCACTTCCCTCCAGATACATTATTTGCAAAAAAAACCTCAACATCTTCTCTTTAGTAAGAGGTTCTTTTTCTGAATAATAACCGTTATCAGCCAACATGGGGAATGCCAACAATGTTTCCAGATCGTGAAACACGAATGACTCACAACCAAAGCGACTGACTTGACGTTGAGGAAAAAAGTAAAACCGGGAATCAGTAAAGCCGTGATATTTTATCGCCAGTGTTAAAGCTAAAGCGACAAAATGCGGCAGGGGTGAATAAGTTTGTTCATTATTGTAGTACTTAAAAACATTCAGGCTATCAGCGACAAAAACCCGATAATGCCCTTTGCTATTTCTCCTGATAGAAAAAACACTAATGTGGCCTGTTTTAACCTGAAAAATATAGTTTTTTGGCTCTTCGGCTGCCATTAATGGCAACTCGGTTATAAATAACGCAACCAGCTGATAAAGACACTGCGGGAAGCCAATATAAATATGCATGAGTTTTATAATATCTGCGCTGGCAGCATCCAAAACCCTCTCAACTAACTCGTCGTCGAGCAGCCCTTTGGGTAACTCAAGCTCAGGAAGCACCGCTTTGGCAAAAAATTCGATTAAATTTACTGGTAATTTCTTAAGCTTTGGATAGTCAAGTAGAACATGTGTCATTTCACCAGTTTCCAGCTTTCCAGGAAAATAAAGCTGAAGTAAACTTAGAATCGCTTTCCAACGGTATTGACTCTTCTCCAGAGAGCCTTTTTCTTCCAGAATACCGGGGTTTTCGGCGTAGAATTTTTTCACTTCTTCATTAAAGTCATCAATATTTTTTTTCTGATCCATTGTTTTCAACGACTTTTCAGTGGCCTTAAGTATTTCTTTCAGTTTTTCAAGATACCTGGCATGACCCTCACCGTTTCCGGAAGCTGACGCTGACGCTGCAGCAGAGGAACCTGAACTGCCCAGCCCTTCACTGCGTTGCTTTTTGCTTTGTCGCTGCTGCTGTGGTGGTGGCGATTGATTGCCCGTTTTGGTCTGTTTCTTGTTTTCATTACCAAAACGGTTCAATTCGAATGGATAGGCAGAAAACACCGTTGCTTTATCTGGCTGTAATCCTCCCCATTCAGAGACAGGTGAACTGACTATCGAACCTTTTTTTTTCTTCTGTAACAGCAAAAACGGAACAACCTTAGACTCAGGTAAACGAATGGGGTCAGATAAGAAAGAGGAAAGAATCGCATCGACACCACCACTGGAGAGCAATGACGAAGTGTGAGGAATTACAGCCTGGCCGCCAGCTGACCAAAAGATGCTGGCAAAAATAAAGACATGGCTCATATTCTTCATTGTTGATAACCAAGCTCAAATAAAGACAAAAATATCATACTAGACAAAAAACTCAGATTTGCCCGACTAGGTGGTGTCTTCTTTTTGTCTTAAGAAGATTGTCTTAAACAGATCAGAAGCTCAATATATACGACATCAACTAACTAAAAACCGGGAATTCCGTCTATGTTACCTTTAGACGTATTTTCAGAACTGATTCAAGCTCAGGCAGATAATCATCGATCACAAATACCCGCTACTCCATTTTGTAGTAAATATTACCGTTTAAACATGCCCAACGGAATCAATCTTTGACTACCTGACCAGTTGATTTTGCAGACGCCTCAAATTCAGTTTTTGCAGATTGGTAACCGGGAGCACCAGGAGCAAAATAGAGTTCATCAAACAAATTATTTGTTTCAATATATGCAGATTCCCCAGATGTATATTGTTTAGCAAATCTTGTCTCACTAACAGTTTGAGTTACAGTCAATAACACTTCACCCCTGTAATAGACACGATAATGAGTACTGCTATAACCTTCACAACATGAACAAATATTATTCCCGTCATGAACATCTTCGCCCTTTGAAATATCGCAAGGTTGAAGATATTCAAGTAATTGGATGGCGTTCTCGAATACCTGAATCTTCGGGTTAGGTTTTTTTGCGCGATAGTGCTCATCGTTTTCAGTCAGGATTTTTTTTAACCTGTTCATATGCTTTATGATGCCTGGCACAGTTTTATGAGCTTTTGAAGCGGTCGAAGAAGTACGCCTACGCTTCGATTGTTCAGTGTCAGAAGAGGCGTCAACATGCTCATCTACTTCCTCAAACCTGCGTTTTTTTGACACTTTCTCCTTTCTCCTTTTCTCCTTTTTCTTTTTCTCCTTTTTCCGTTTCTCTTTTTTTCTTTTCTTAGCTTGTCTCTCTACTTTTGCAATAGCCTTATCGGCGCGTGGCTGAGAGCGTTGTTTTTCTTTCATCGCGTGATGACTTTGGCTTGTCGAACTTTCAACGGAATTCAGCGCCCCTTCATCAGACTCACTACTGTTGGATGATAGAGAGAATTTACAAATGCCATAACAGGCAGCGACATAGCAATTTAAACCAAAAGTATGCTGTTCTTCTTCAGGGTCTTCCTTTCCATCGTCAGAGTCAGACGCCAGTGGATAAGTGAAATAGCCTGCAACACGGGTAGTTGTCCCTGAGCCTGAGGCTTGCTGACCGGATGATTCTGATTGTGGGTTTTGTTGGTCATTTTGTTGTTGGCTTTGTCCGGGTAGCACCAAAGTGGTGATCGCAAACGAGTCATCCTGACTTACCCCCAGCTGACCCATTGACTTAAACAGCATCGAATCGGGCTTCCAATAGCTTTTTAAAAGCCAGCCGACAGTGACAAGCGCTTCTGCAGGTATCCATGAATAATGTTTGCCACTCAGAGCGGCGTGATTGGTTGCCAGGATCAGTTCGTAAGCAACCAGCAGATTGGTGACGAAAAGCAATCGCCATGAAATGGACTCACTAAAGTTCATTTTTAGCCCGTAAACACCGTGTCTGCCTGGCTTGTCATCATGTGGCAAAGTTGATCCTGCACTGTCGTTTGTGTCAGCAAGGTCTGTCGGATTGCCCAACAACGGATTGAAGTTGTGCTTTACAGAAAAGCTCTGAGTGATTGGCGTATGCTCGATAACAAAATGTCTTGTCAACGATTCTGCCTGACAGACAATAGACAGCGCTAAAAGCAGGAACAGCAGCGTCGCAAAAAGCGATTGTTTCATTATTCGACCTGCGCACTTTGACACTCCCCGCCTTGTCGAGGGTGTCACAAAAGAGTAAGCAAGGCTGATTTATTTTCCCTGCCCCTGGCAGTTCCCATCCAACAAATCAACATTCAATTTCATCCATAGTAGGGTAGCAGCCAGGTTCACGTTGTTACGGAGAGTTCCATCATTGAGGGTTAACAGGCCCCGAGTTTCATCGATTACCTGATTCACCTCCTTTTGACGTTCTTCAGGAATTTTCTCCAGCAACCGATTCAGATTCTGCTGTCCCTGAGTCAGGTGTGCAAACCTCAGAGGAAACTGGCGTAACTGAGACAATGTAACGAAATCGGGTTCCGGCCCCGATATATTCAAAATGTGGATCATCATGTAAATAAAAGAGTCGAGGTCTTGCGCATCAAAGGCAGGTTAGGTTTTGGTATACGAACTGGGTCGGCGGATAAGATAGAGGACAGAATTGTATCTACACCATAACCAGAGACCAATGATGAAGTGTAAGGAATTGCAGCCTGACTGCCAGCTGAAAAAAAATATGCTGGCAAAAATAAAGACACAACAATTACTCTTCATTATTGATAACCAAGCCCAAATAGAAGCGAAAACATCATTCTAGACAAAAAACTCAGATTTTCCTCACTCTTGGATAACTTATTTAATCTGAACCAGCACCCGGTCATAATATACGTCATTAAGTACCTAACCAGTTGATTTTGCACACGCCTCAAATTCACTTTTTGCAGATTGGTACCCGGGGGCATCAGGAGCATAATAGAGTTCATCAAATAACGTACTGGTTTTAATATCTGCTAACTGTCCACAACTGTACTTAGTTGAAAATCTTCTTTCACTAACAGTTTCATTAACAGTGAATAACACATCACCTTTATAATAAACATGGTAATAAGTATTGATGCCAAAATCATAGTTTCCACAGACATCAGGCACGAATTTAACATCTTCACCTTTTGAAATATCCCAAGGTTGAAGATATTCAAGTAATTGGATGGCATTCTCGAATGCCTGAATATCCGTGTTAGGATTTTTCGGGCCATAATGCTCATCGTTTTCAATCAGAATTTTTTTTAAAGAGTTCATGTGCCCTATAATACCTGACACAACTTCATGAGCTTTTGCGACTGCCGAAAAAGTGCTGTGCTCCGCTGGAAAGGCGTTAACAAGTGGCTCACTACTATCAGATGATTGTCGGAGTTCACAAACACCACAACAGGAACCGACGTAACAATTTAAATCCAAAGTATGCTGGTTTTGTTCAGGGTCTTCCTTTCCGCCGCCAGATCCAGACGACAGTCGACTTGTGATAGAGCCTGAAACACGGGTACTTGTCCCTGAGGCTTGATGACCGGATGATTCTGATGGCGGCTTTTGTTGGTCACTTTGTTGTTGCTTTTGTCCCGGGAGCATCAAAGTGGTGATTGCAAACGAGTCATCCTGACTTGCCTCCAGTTGATCCATTGGCTTAAACAGCAGTGAATCGGAGTTCCAGTAGCTTTTTAAAAGCCAGCTAACAGCGACAAACGCTTCTGCTGTTATCCATGAATAAGGTTTGCCGCTGGAAGCGGTGTCACCTTTGGCCAGGATCAGTTCGTAAGCAACCAGCGGATTGATGGTGAAAAGCAACCGCCATGAAATGGACTCGATAAAGTTCTTTTTTCGCCCGTAAACAACAAGCCTTCGTAGTTGGTCATCAGGCGGAAAAGTTGCCCATGCATAGTCGTTTGTATCGGCATCGCCTGACGGGGTGTACTGCAATGAATTCAAGGCGCACTTAATAGAAAAGCTCTGGTATAACTGTGCATGCTCGACAAGAAAACGTGTTGTCAACGATTCTGCCTGACAGATGACAGACAGCAACAGAAGCGGTAAGAGCAATGTCGTAAAAAACAGCTGTTTCATTATTCGGTCTATACAATTTAATTTTGTGGAGATTAATTAATAGACCAGAAAAATGGCAAATCAAAAAAATAACTGTAATTTGCCTTCAGAAACAAACCAAAGGTTGCCGCAAAAAAAGTTTGTAGACACCATTGCCACTAGCACCATCGCAGTGTCTTGATAGCTGGGAAGATGGCAGACCATCCGCTGAGCAATACGTGAGGCCATGCCCCTTCTGTCACTTTTCTTCATCAAGATAGGTTTACAGCCTGAAATCCTGATGCAAGTTTTTCCAATGCTCTGTTAACTTTTCTTTGTGTTTCACATTCATCGGAAGTTCTTTAATAGCGGAATGCCACAATGTTCGGGCCCTATACATTACATCTTCTAGATGAGGCCTTACTGCTCGCCATGGTATGCCCGATTTTTCTGACCACGCCTTGAAGTTTGAGAATGATACAGCATACCAATCTTTTGTTTTTCCCAAATTCAAAGCAAAGTTTCGCTCCCCATCGATATACACATTTGTCGTTACTATGTCATAAGCAGGAGATAGCCGTGGTGTCACCTTGTCTTCGTATAAAAGACTCCAGTTTTTTAAATGCGCGTCACCATTTGCCAACAAAATATTCACTAACAGTCGTCTTGCGAACTGCTGTACATCTGTTAATGCATCACCAGAAAACTCGTACAAGACCCTGGCAATCTGTTCATAGTTTGCGGTGCGATATTTTTCATGGGGATACTTCACCAATACTTGTGCGAAGTCTTCCATATGAACTCGCCTGCTCTTTTTTCGATCAAAACGCTTTATCGCAAAAGCAAGGGATTCTTCAGGTAAATTGATTTGTGGCAGGTTATCCAACTGTCCCATATCAACCAGCTTGATTTCCGGTATATCAATACCCGCTATGGATGCCAGAGTCATCGCCGAATATTCATTAACAGGAACATCTCTATATTTTGTTGATGGCGTTTTTATAATCCAATCGCCTAAAACCCCGGATTTACAAAGGTTATAACGCCCATCCTTTTCTTCCATTGAAAACTTCATCTGGACGCCTGCCAGGGAAAATTTATTTTCTCGTTCTAATTTTTCGAACTTAATCACTTTCGCATTTCGATAATGACCTCTGGAAATAAGGGATACAACATCATCAGGTACGTGTTCTGGCTCTAATGGTGTGGCAATGATTGCTCCGGGCAAATCTTCCCCCAGATAAGAGAAGATTTGAAATTCATTATCAATATGCACCTTTAATCCCTGTGCAATGAGTTCTCGCAGCGATCCTTCTGGTAATAAATTTGATAGCGTTGGATGCAAGCGTTGATTTCGTGCCCAAGGCTCTGACATCAATTTATCAGAATGAGGAAATGCAGGATGGGTGATCAGGCTAAACGTTGACCGATGAATATTACTGCTAAATTCATCGGCAAAAAAAAGTACATTCCTACCACTCTGGTAGCCAGCCAAATAACCCACGCACTCTCCATGAAGTGTCAGCTTAATGACGTTAACATCGTTGCTCACGAATCATCTCCAAGCAAATCTTGCCACGGATCATCAAACAAGCTTTTCTTGTTCACTGAATTAGACTGATCTCTTTGGCCTGAGCTAACGCCTTCAGATCCTGCCTCCTGCTCTTCGTTAACGCTTCTCCCCAGGACGGTCAGAACCGCCCCAAGCTTCTCTTTGGGTATAAGCACTACTTCACTATTTAAGCCCTTTGCTATCAATTGGAGCGTGTCAAGCCGTGGATTCCCTTTGGACTCCAGGCGCTGATATTGCTGGCGGGAAACACCAACACGCAGCAACATGTCGTTTTGTTTCAGACCTAAATCCAAGCGCCTTTTTTTAAGTTGCTGAAGCAAAGTATCCATATCATCTTGTCAACTTACTAGTTGCTTTGTTAGCTATAAAGAAACATATTAGTTTCATTTTTGAGAAAAGCAACTAATGTATTGCTTTACAATTTTCCAATCCATTGAATCAGACCCAAAGCAGCCAGAATTGCAAGTTTTCAGTCAAATGCTATTTTTTCATGTCCAATCATGAATTAATTACCATTGAGGTCGCTTTATGAAGAATTACCTGTTTGTAATAATGCTTGGGTATACGAGTGTTTTCTCAAGCACTGCCCGCTCTAATGACGTCTGCGTCGTCCCTCGCAGCTACGATCAAAAACCCATGTTGTCAGGTTTATACGATGAGGAAAACTCCAATGATGACTACGTCGTCCCTCACAGCCACAATCGAGAACCCATGTTGTGGGGTTTATACGATGAGATAAGCTTGAGGAGGACCTTGCTGGCATTGCACGCAATGGGGCTTGTTGTTTATTGGGTTATTCCACGTGCATGTCTAGGCGCTGCTGGAGGCTATTATTTTTTCTCTGGATCACCCCACATCAGGGCGTTGAAGGGTGCTGCAATTCTGGGAGGGCTATCAGCATGTGCATTTTCAACTGCAGCTGGCGTTATGCTTTATAATTGCCGCATAGATAATGTAAAAGAGGGGTCGCACTGAAAGAAAAACAGATCACCCGTATATTTCTTAATCTCCCTGGCTTAAAGCGTCGATAACCTCTATTGTTCCTTGCACAATATATAACCTGCTGCCTGACTCTCAAGGTAGCTTTCGTTTCTTTCTTGCCTTTTCACCAAAGATGCTGATTCCAATCAGAACCTTCTTAGCTTGGACGATGGTTCAATAATTTTTTCAATCACGCTCAAAGCAGCCCGGCTTGCAAGCTTTCAGTCAAATGCTATCCTGCGTGTTCAATCAGGAACTAATGGCCATTGAGATCATCTAATGAAAAACTTCCTGTTTGTCATAATGCTTGGATATGTGATTATTTTCTCAGGCGCTGTCTTCTCCAGTGGCAGCAGTGATCATGGCAATTACAATTATGGCTGCTGCGATGATGATGACAACTTTGGTCCTGACAGCTACAGCAAAAAAACCATTTTGTGGGGTTTATACACTCCGAAAAGCTTGGTGAATACTTTTGCGGCATTGTTCGGAACGGGAGTTGTTGTTTTTACTGTGACTCCACACGCATTCATAGGCGCTGTTACAGGGTATTGTATTTACCATGGATCACCCCACATCAGGGCGTTGAGAGGTGCTTTAATC
Organism: Endozoicomonas sp. ALC020; assembly: GCF_049275935.1. Taxonomy (NCBI): domain Bacteria; kingdom Pseudomonadati; phylum Pseudomonadota; class Gammaproteobacteria; order Oceanospirillales; family Endozoicomonadaceae; genus Endozoicomonas; species Endozoicomonas sp. ALC020. Next base: position 3,167,153 of record NZ_CP184830.1, on the reverse strand, counting down.
TATGGAGGTCTGGCAGCATGCGTATATTCACCTCGAGTTGGCATTTTGCTTTATGACTGGAGCAGAGGTAACGGGGGATCAGACTAAGCCAGTAATCTTCGTCAAAACAGTCCTTCACCGGCCAGTGGCAACTCCTGTCCTTTAAAAACACAACCCTTTTCGATGAACAAACTTTAATCTACCGGACACGATCTGTTTATCCACAACCCTCTACACTTGAGCCATGACTAACTTCCTCCCTGATCGAGGTAAATCATGGAAAAATGGCTCAATCAATTAAAAAATGACTTCATTCACGTTAAGACTGCTTTTTTTGAGCAGCGTAATGGCGCTGCCATCAGCCCGTTTAAAGCAATTCTCGGCACCGTTATTCTCACGGGCCTGTTTGTACTGATGTTGCCGCTGATCATGCTGATCTTTATGGTTCAGATGGGGCTGATTCTGGTGGGTATGGTTGCTGTTCTTTTTATGGGGACCCGAAAACAGAGTGGACAATGGCCCAAAGAGGAAAAGCTGGTTAACCCTAAACCTGAGCCCGCAGAAACCGACAGGGAAGCGGAGATAGGAGGCTGATATTTTTGAGTTAGCTGTCCGGATAAGGTATTTTTCATCGACTTATCCACAGATCGGGTGATCCTTGTGTCTACTGCTATCCTCATTGTTTTTATTGCTGTCATCTTGTTCTGGGGCAAACGCCGCTTTGACCAGAAAAAACAACTGGCTCAGGAGGCCCTGGTTCAGGGTCAGGCTTTTCTGGAAAAAAACCAGAATGAAGAAGGCGTGATGACTACAGAGTCCGGATTGCAGTACAAGATTCTTGAGAAGGGTGAAGATTCCGATCACCCCACAGCCACCAGCAAAGTGAAAGTGCACTATCACGGTACGTTAATTAATGGTCAGGTGTTTGACAGTTCTGTAGACCGTGGACAGCCGATTTCTTTTGGACTGAATCAGGTGATTCCGGGCTGGACCGAAGGTCTGCAACGGATGTCGGTAGGCGACAAGTTCCGACTGTTTATTCCTGCCAATCTGGCATACGGCAGCGGGGGTGCCGGTAAAATCCCCGGCAACTCTGCGCTGATCTTTGATGTGGAGCTGCTGGGTATCGAATAAACCATTCATTCAATATAAGGGCAGAGGCCCTCTGCCCCATTAATCACTTATTCTTCAACAACCCCCTGCTTGCGCAGGTAATCGTCATAAGTTCCGTGGAAATCGACGATGCCATTTTCTGTGATTTCAATGATGCGGGTCGCCAGAGACGATACAAACTGACGATCATGGCTGACAAAGATCAGTGTGCCCGGATAGTTTTCCAACGCCAGGTTCAGAGATTCAATGGATTCCATATCCATGTGGTTAGTCGGCTCATCCATCAGCAATACGTTCGGTTTTTGTTGAATCAGTTTGCCGAACAACATACGGCCCTGCTCACCACCGGAAATAACGCGGACGGACTTTTTGATGTCGCTCTGGGAGAACAGCATACGGCCCAGAACACCACGGATCACCTGCTCATCGTCGCCTTCGTTCATCCATTGACTCATCCAGTCGTACAGGTTCATATCCTTATCGAACTCGTCGCTGTGGTTCTGGGCGTAGTAACCGATATCAGCGTTTTCTGACCACTGGATAGTGCCTCCCTTCGGTGCCATCTTACCGGCCAGAGTATGCAGCAGTGTGGACTTGCCAATACCGTTCTGACCAATGATGGCAATGCGCTCACCCACTTCAACCATCAGTTCAACGTCGTTGAACAGCATGTTGTCCTGGTAACCCTGGGACATTTTTTCCATCACCAGCGCATTGCGGAACAGTTTCTTTTCCTGTTCAAAACGGATAAACGGATTCTGTCGGCTGGAAGGTTTAACCTCTTCGAGCTTGATCTTGTCGATCAGCCTGGCCCTGGAGGTCGCCTGTTTGGCTTTGGAAGCATTGGCAGAAAAGCGACTGACAAAACTCTGGAGCTCCGCAATCTGGGCTTTCTTCTTGGCATTATCAGCCTGCATACGCTCACGAGCCTGGGTAGCCGCAATCATGTACTCGTCGTAATTACCCGGGAACGTTCGCAGCTCACCGTAGTCCAGATCAGCCATGTGGGTGCAGACACTGTTCAGGAAGTGACGGTCGTGGGAAATAATGATCATGGTGCAGTCGCGCTGCTTGAGTACCCCTTCCAGCCAGCGGATCGCATTGATGTCCAGGTTGTTGGTGGGTTCGTCCAGCAGCATGATGTCCGGATCGGCAAACAATACCTGAGCCAACAGAACACGGAGCTTCCAGCCCGGGGCAACAGCACTCATTGGACCATAGTGTTGCTCCAGAGGAATATCCAGGCCCAGCAGCAGTTCACCGGCACGGGCTTCGGCGGAATAACCGTCCATTTCACCAAACAGAACTTCCAGATCTGCGACACGCATACCTTCTTCTTCTGTCATGTCAGCCTTGGCATAAATGCGGTCACGCTCTTCCTTGACCTTCCAGAGTTCGGCATGGCCCATGATCACGGTATCAATCACCGTGTTTTCTTCATAGGCGAACTGATCCTGGTTCAGCTTTGCAATACGCTCGTTGGGATCGTAGCTGACATTGCCGGCAGAGGGTTCCAGTTCGCCACTGATAATTTTCATCAAGGTGGACTTACCACAACCGTTAGCACCGATCAGACCGTAACGGTTGCCGTCGCCAAACTTGACGGAGATATCTTCAAAGAGGGGTTTGTCCCCGAATTGCATGGTCACATTAGACGTTATCAGCATAACCTAGCTCCCCCTTGGCGATCTGCCTGACCAGACAGCCTATACATCATTTAAAAGATAAACCGCCAATTATTACACAAATGTGCCTGTTTGGTTATCAGAGGTGCTCCATACTTCCCTGTTGATAGTGACAGTGTCCGTCAGCAAACGGCTATGGCCTCCCGGTTTGCCGCTGGCAATAGAAGAAGGATCTCACTATTATCAGCTAACTGCCCGAGCTCTGTGCGGACATACAGGCTTATCCAAAGGAATTAATAATTTATATTCTATGACCATCTTCGCATTTCTTTCAGGCATCCTGTTAACTTGGCTGGTAATGTCAGGACTTTTGTCCCAGCTGATCAGTCTGATCGTCAATATCTGGTGGCCCCCTTCTAATGGAGAGCGTGGCATGCTGGCTGATCAGTGGCTTTTGAACAGTGGTGTATCAACTTCCTCCGGCTGGAGGCTGATCGGTTATTGGCGCGAGACTTCCGATTATGGTCATGCCTGTTCCGAGCTGGCAGGTCTGCTTGCCGATAAAGCCTGCCTCTCCAATCAGGATAAGGTGCTGGATGTGGGTTTCTCCAGCAACGATCAGCTTTTGGTCTGGCTCGATTATTATCAGGTTGATTCACTCACCGCATTGGCAGAAACAGAGCAACTGCTGGCAAGCGCCCAGGACCAGTGTGATCACTATGACCAGCTAAAGCTGGTAAGAGGCCACGAGCTGGAGCTGGCGAAGCTGGAGGCTGATTCTTTTGACAAATTGCTGGCCCTTGATTGCGCTTACCAGTTTGATAACAAATCGCGTTTTTTCAACAACGCCAGAAAAGTCCTTAAGGATGGCGGCAGCCTTACCCTGACCGATATGATACTCAGCCGCCCTTTCAGGAATCCCATGGAACGAAGAATGGTAAACCTGCTGGCAAGACCCTGTGGTATTTCTGTGAAAGGCTTAATGGTTCGGCAAAAGTATGAATTCCATCTTAAAGAAGCGGGCTTTGAAAAAGTTGAGTGTCTGGACATCAGCCAGGATGTTCTTTCGGGCTTCTGCTTCTGGTTCTCGCAGCACTATCGTCAACTGTCGCCTGTTACCCGTCCAAAAGTCTGGATTCGTTTGCGGCTGCTGGTCTGGTTTATCCGCTGGATGCAACACCGGGGATTGCTGGAATACCACGTCATATCTGCACGATGATGACAGTTATGTTTCATTATCCACAAATATTGTGGATAACCTTGTGACTTCTTTCTGGATACATCTGGAAGCCTCATTAAACGGTTTTTTTGTCAACTGATCAAAAAACAACCAACTATTTATGTAGATACTTTAAGGCTGTCGTTTAGATTCAGTCGTCGGAATGCAAAGAGTGTGGATAACCCATGCATCCCGGAAGACTGACTGTAAAATGACTCAACTCAAAGCTGGAAGAAGGGTTGCAGAAGCCTGGGAACGAGACCATTGAATCGTAAAGGTGCATCAGTGGCAATCAGACAAATGCAGTCTTCGCCGGTGTCTGCCACCGGTTGATGTTGAACGTCCGGGTCCAGATCGGCTACATCTCCAGCGCAGAATCGACCCAGCTCATCCGAATAGGAACCTCTCAATACCATGGTAAGTTCTGAGCCGGTATGCCCGTGGGAAGGCATGCAGGTGCCAGGTGCGATCTTTAACAACCGCAGGTTGCTGCCACCAGACGCTGGCAGTAAGAATTGCTTCAGGCCCGGAGCCATGTACCGCCAATGCAGATCGTCCAGGTAATAGCCGAGCAAGGGTCTGAAAGGAGCCGGTATATCGGCATCAACCGGAACATCCCGCTCCTCTCTGCTACTGACGGGAGCCTGCTCAATCTCATCAAGCAGGGCAAGAATGTCGTCTTTAGCATGGTCAGACATGGGTGCTGGTTCTAACTCTTCCAGTAAACTGATACCGACTTGTTCAGCTTCCTGAACCTGTTGTCTGCAATGACTGCAAACACTCAGATGAGCAGCAACCACAGTAGCAATGGCATCAGGCAGACTGCCCGCAGAGTAGCTCATCAGGGTGCTGAGGTCAGGATGATGTGTAGTCATTTTAACCCTCCCGCCTGACTACGAAGTTTGTTGAAAGCCAGTCTCAAGCCTGACTTGACACTGCCCAGAGGCATGTCCATGTCTTCAGAAATTTCCCGGTGGCTTTTTCCTTCGTAGTAGACCTTATACACCAACTGAGCCTGTTGTTGAGGCAGGCTCTTGAGAGCGGACTTGATCTTTTCTGAATCAAGCTCCGCCATGGCTGGCTCAAAATGGCTTTCCGGATAATTATCTAACGGCGTCATCAAGTCCGCTTTTTCCTTTCTCAACCGATCAATCCAGAGGTTGCGTGCAATCCTGAAGATCCAGGTGGACGCCGTAGATTTCTCGGGGTCGTAACTTTTACAATGTCTCCAGACAGAGAGCATGGTTTCCTGAACCAGCTCTTCAGCCATTTCTCCGTGTGCGCCTTTAGTCATCAAGTGTCTTTTGAGTCTGGGTGCAAAAAAACTGTACAGGAGCGCAAACGTTTGTTTGTCCCGATAGCGGCCCAGATCAACCAATGACTGCTTGAGCTTGTCTGGCATTTCAGAGTGACTGTTTTCTGAATCCATTGTGGTCTTGTTCGTAGATGGACTTATCATGAGAGTATCGTGTGTCCAGCTCATTTGTCTCTCTTTACGCTATGAAATGTCGTTTGGATCATCTGGATTCCGATTTTTTAGTGAGTGATCCAAATAAATCGTTATAGCGTAAAAATCTTGAAGATTATGTTTACAGGTCGCCCTATGACAGCTAAAGGACTCAGCATTGCTGTAATTGGATCAGGCATCAGTGGGCTTTCCAGCGCCTGGTTACTGTCCAAGCAGCATCAAGTCACTCTATTTGAAAAAGATGATCGTTTTGGAGGTCACAGTAACACGGTGATGGTTCAGGATGATGACCAGTCTATACCCGTGGATACCGGTTTTATTGTCTTCAATGATAAAACTTACCCCAATCTAACAGCTCTTTTTGACCATTTGGATGTACCTGTCACCAATACGGATATGTCTTTTGCGGTATCCATGAATAAAGGACAGACTGAATATTCCGGAACAGACCTGAATGGACTGTTTGCCCAAAGGTTGAATGCCGTTAAGCCCGGATTTCTGAAAATGTTGCTGGATATTTTCCGGTTCTATCGGTCCAGTGCCAAATTAATGAAACAGCTGGACCCATCAGTCACGCTCCGGGAACTGCTCACAGGTCGGGGCTACAGCCAACGTTTTATGGATGATCACCTGGTGCCAATGGGAGCGGCTATCTGGTCAACGCCATCCGATCGAATGCTGGATTATCCCGCCCTGGCTTTTATGCGTTTTTGCCAGAATCACGGCTTACTCCAGCTGACAAATCGTCCTCAATGGCAAACTGTCAATGGCGGTAGCAAAGAATATGTTCGCCGCATTCTGGATGACATGGACGGCCTGGCCATCAAAAATCGCTGTGTTCGAAAGGTCAAGCGCCATGCAGACCGGGTTATCATTTCTGACTTGCAGGGCGATACTCATGAGTTTGATCATGTTGTTATGGCCTGTCACGCAGATACTTCTCTGGCGATGTTGAGTGAACCCAGTGAGTTGGAACAATTACTGTTAGGATCGTTCAGTTTCCAGCGTAATCGGGCTATTTTGCACAGTGATGAACGACTGATGCCTAAACGAAAAAGAGCCTGGGCGAGCTGGAACTATTTTGGCACCCAGAGCAATGAGGGTCCTTCCGTCACTTACTGGATGAATCGTCTTCAGCATCTGGAAGGTCTTCCTCTGTTTGTCACTCTCAACCCTTCCATAGAGCCTGAATCTATTCATGGTTGCTACCTCTACGACCACCCTGTGTTTGATCGAAATGCTCTGGAGGCACAATCAAGATTATGGGAGTTACAGGGCCGTAATCGTACATGGTTCTGTGGCGCCTGGTTTGGTTTCGGTTTTCATGAAGACGGCCTTCAATCCGGGCTGGCCGTTGCCGAAGCGCTGGGTGGAAAAAGAAGACCCTGGTCTGTTGAAAACCAGAATGACAGATTGATCTGGCCCGAACATGGTATCGGGAAGAGGCCGGTTTCTCATTTTACAAACAGCACTACCAACAAGGTTACAGACAGCAGTGTCAGTAATGGGAGGCGGACATGAAGTCAGCGGTCTATTGGGGACAGTTAATGCATAACCGTATTCGGCCCCGGAAGCACCGTTTCAGTTATCGGGTGGCTTCCTGGCTTATCGATCTGGATGAGCTGAATCAGCTTGATGACGAGCTCAAGCTGTTTTCAGTGAGCCGATTCAATGTGCTCTCTTTTCATCCAAAAGACTTTGCTGACGGTTCCGGAAACTGTCTCAAAACCCAGGCAACCAGGCTTTTGTTGGCATATGACATCCCGGCACCTGAACAAATCTTTATGTTGTGTTACCCCAGAGTACTTGGCTATATCTTTAATCCTCTGACGGTCTATTACTGTCTGGACTCAGAGCAGAAACTGTCTACCCTTATCTATGAGGTGTCCAACACCTTTGGTGAACGACACAGTTACGTTATACCGATAGAAAACAGTGAGGGTAAAAAAACAACCTTTCACCAGTCCGTCAAGAAGCAACTTCACGTTTCACCCTTTTTTGAAACCGAATGTGAATACCGTTTCAAGGCCCGCTTGCCCGACCAGATTCTGAAACTTGGCATTCATCTACATAATGCTGATGGCCAGCTATTTGCAGCAGTTCTCAAGGGCGAGCGACAGGCGCTCAGTGATCTGAACATTCTCAGGCAGTTGTTTGTTCTGCCATTGCAGGCTTTCAAGGTAACTCTGGCCATTCATTGGGAAGCTCTCCGGCTATTCATTAAAGGTGTTCGGGTAGTTCGCCATGTTCCAAAAGGTCGCTTCTTCAGTTGGAGTCGCGGCATCACACACCGCTGGAATAGCACCCTGAAACGCACAGGAAAAACAACAACCATGAACGAACAAAAAAAGTACCAGAAACAGGGGGCGTAAATGTTGGACATCTCAGGAAAAACCCTGTCGCAGAATGGATTGCCTTCCGGGCAGAGCGCAGCTAACCTCCATGCTGAAAGAAGCGCCCACAGCGAAGGAAATGCCCTTGGCGAAAGTGAATTGTTTCTCAATAAAACATCGTCCAAAGCCGTTAATTGGCTGGTTAAACGGTTGGAGAAGGCTTCGCTGAGTCGTATTGAGTTAGTACAAAAGAACAGTGTGATAAAAATAGGTTCGTCTCTACGGGACGTACCGATTGCCAGAGTCAGAATTAATCACCCTTTCAGCATGCTCCTGGCAGCCAACCGGGGGATCATCGGGCTGGCAGAATCTTACATGAAAGGCGACTGGGATACGCCAGACCTGCAGGCTCTGCTGGACTGGGGAATGTTTAATGAAAAGCAGTTAGACAAGCAATTTTCCTCAAACTGGCTATTTCGAAAACTGAATCGATTAAGTCATCTTTTAAACAACAATAGTCGCTCAGGAAGTCGTCGCAATATTGCCGCCCATTATGATCTGGGCAATGACTTTTACCGATTGTGGCTGGACGACTCCATGACCTATTCCAGTGCCTTGTTCAGCAACAACGATGAAACACTTGAACAGGCTCAGGCCAATAAATACAGATGGGTACTGAACTGGCTGGATGTGATGCCAGAACATTCCGTGCTCGAAATCGGTTGTGGCTGGGGAGGTTTTGCCCGCTCATTACAGCAGCAGGGAGGACAGAATTATTCCGGAGTGACGCTGTCCAGAGAGCAGTTACAGTTTGCCCGTGATTCGCTTCAGCAGGATGCCGGTTTTAACTTTCAGCTAAAGGATTACCGGGATATCCAGGGACAGTACGACCGCATTGTCTCCATAGAGATGTTAGAGGCCGTGGGAGAGAACCACTGGCCCATTTATTTCCGGAAAGTGTTTGATGCCCTCAAGCCTGGCGGAGTGGCGGTGATTCAGGTGATTACCATTGATGAAGAGCGCTTCAGCGATTATCGGGCGGAAGCCGACTTTATTCAGCGTTATATCTTCCCGGGCGGCATGCTCCCGACAGACCAGGTGATCCACGACCAGTGTCATCAGGCAGGCCTGAATATCGAGAACACTCATTCCTTTGGCCGTGATTACGCCAGAACACTTTCAATCTGGGCCCAATCATTCAGGCAACACTGGCCAGAGATTGTGACTCTGGGCTTTGACGAACATTTTAAACGTATGTGGTTGTTCTACCTGGCTTATTGTGAAGCCGGCTTTAAGCAGGACAGCATTGACGTGAGACTTTATCGAATCAGTAAGCCCGGTATATGAAGCAGGCAGGGAGGTCTTAGTTATGCGGGAAGCAATACAGAAGCGATACAGGCAGGACCAACCTGTTCTAACCATTGAACAATATTTCCAGGGCACCACCTATGCCTGGGGAGAGTTTGTTGATCGCTTTGGTAAAGTGCGGAACTACTTTGAAGTCATCATGAAAGGTCGAATAGAAGACAATACACTAATACTGGATGAGGACTTTATTTATGACGATGGCACTGCATCCAACCGGCTCTGGAAAATAAAAACACTGGATGACAGCCACTACGAAGGTCAGGCAGATGATTTGATCGGTCTGGCCACAGGCAGCAGTCAGGGCAACACCTTTAACTGGACCTATGAAATGAATTTACCCATCAAGGGAATCAACTGGCGGGTGAAATTTGATGATTGGCTGTTCCTGCAGGAAAATGGCCAGATTCTCAATATTGCTGATGTCAGCAAATGGGGGTTCAGGCTGGGCACCCTGACCTTCTATTTCAGTAAAGATGCTTCGCTGATCAGTGCATCATCGCTGGAAAAACTGCAGCTTTCGAATACAGAATCAGAGAAGGAAAAATGAAGAAACTCCCATCTCTGAAAAACAAGGTAATCTGGATTACCGGTGCCAGTCAGGGAATCGGTCGCCAGCTGGCTTTAATGATGGCCCGTCAAGGTGGCACGGTCATAGCTACGGCGCGAAGTTTCGGCAATCTGGACCGGCTACAGAACGAAGCGCTTGATCTGGAGGGAGTTATTATCCCTTTGCCTGCCGACGTGACCCGTCAGGATGAGGTGACGCGAGTAGCCGAGGAGATTATGAGCCGCTTTGGTCAGGTAGATATTGCCGTATTGAATGCAGGCACATTTATCAAAACAGCAGGCGTGGATTTCAGATCCACCCATATGCGTCAACACTTCGAATTGAATGTGATGGGCGTCTGTCATTGTCTGGATGCGTTAATCCCCATGATGGTGAACCAGCAGTCGGGAACCCTGGCGATTAATGCCTCGCTGGCCGGCTATCGTGGTTTACCTGCTGCCGCCGCTTATGGGGCCAGCAAGGCAGCTCTGATCAATATGGCTGAGTCCCTGTATACGGATCTGAAACCGAAAGGTGTGAATATCAAACTGATCAATCCGGGATTTGTAAAAACCCCTCTGACGGATAAAAACACCTTTGAGATGCCCTTTCTGATGGATGCTGAGCCAGCAGCAGAAGCTATTCTGCGCGGTTTAAATGGCAAACATTTTGAAATTCGATTTCCGAAGGTGTTTGGCATGATGATGGGAATGCTCAGAATTTTGCCCTATAGAGCCTATTTTGGTGTGACCGGTCGGCTGAATCAATAATGGTCTCTTCAGGTTGTGCCAGAATGGACTCAACGGCACCCTGTTTCGGAGACTTGGGAGGCTGATCAACCAATAACAAATCTGGCTCCTTATGAAATTTGCCAAGTACCCGCTCATCCTGATCATTGCAATAGCTGCCATTGTCTGGTTTGGGGTAATGGACTCCATCACCCCATTGGTGAGAGAGGATATTACCCACCCCATATTTACCATTGGTGATGCCAGCTATCAGAGCGCCCTGTCGGAAGGGAAGAGTATCATCAAGTTTGGACCTATGTTCTGGGGGTTATATCCCGGTGGATTGGCGTTTAAAAGTGCCAGAGAAGCCACAGCTTTTATGCAAAATAACCAAAGTGAACTGGATAAATTTGCTTCCGGCTGGGCGGTTTACGAATTGACCGGGGATTTTGAAATGGATACACATTTATCAGGCCAGCATCGCTATTTAAATCAATCCTTACTGGTCAGGCAGCGAGTGGGCCAACCTTAGCCAATAAAAAGCTCTAATATGTTCGGCTGGGCAAGGGTTTAAGGCGTTTTTGCTAAAGCTCGTGTATTTTCTTCAAATACACCTCTGCCTGATGGGTAATAACTGCCCGTTCATCACCGGACTGTTTGTCCCAGTTCTTGTAAATCATGCCGATTCTGGGGTTCTTGCTCAGTTGCTCTCTGTGTTTCACCATAAAATGCCAGTAAAGACTGTTGAATGGGCAGGCCCGCTCACCGGTTTTTCGCTTCACGTCGTAGTGACAGCTTTTGCAGTAGTCACTCATCTTGTTGATATAGTTACCGCTGGCCGCATAGGGTTTTGAAGCTAACAAACCACCGTCTGCAAACTGGCTCATGCCACGGGTGTTTGGGAGTTCGACCCACTCAATAGCGTCCACATAAATGCCCAGGTACCACTCATCAACCTGACCGGGGTCGATTCCTGCCAACAAACAGAATGTGCCGGTAATCATCAATCTCTGTATATGGTGGGCATAGGCATAATCCAGAGACTGACCAATCGCCTCCTGCAAACAGGTCATTCGGGTTTCGCCGGTCCAGAAAAAGTCCGGCAATGCACGCTGAGCCTTGAAGTAGTTGAGTGAGGAATATTCTGGCATATTGACCCAGTAAATGCCCCGAACGTACTCCCGCCAGCCAAGAATCTGTCGGACAAATCCTTCCACCTGGGCAATGGAGATGGACTCGGGGTCTGCTCGCCAGGCTCTGACTGCGGCCTGAATCACCTGCATTGGGGTCAGCATTTTACTGTTCAGGGCAAAGGACAGACGAGAGTGATAGAGGCTCCATTTTTTATCACTCCGGTGAGTCATAGCGTCCTGAAACTGCCCGAACCGCGGCAATCCGTGTTGACAGAAGTAACGCAGTTGTTTGAGTGACTGCTGCCTCGTAATCGGCCAGATCAGCTCGGGAGTGGCTTTACCAAAATATTGAATATTTTGTCTGTTCAGCCTTTCCAGAATCCCTGTCACGGGATTAGTGAACACCAGTGGCTCCGGGATCTCTTCAAGATCACTGGCTTTAAAGTGGTTGCGGTTCTGCTGGTCATAATTCCACTGCCTGCCCTCTGGCTGATCGCCGTCCATCAGAATGTCGAATCGCTTTCGCATCTTGCGATAAAAGTGCTCCATCCTTGTGGCTTTGCCCTGACCGAAATAGCTCGAAATCTCATCAAACGGCAATAGAAAGTGTTCGCTATCGACTTCCTGGACAGGGACACCGATATTCATGTCCTGCAACTGCCTCAGAAGCCGGTATTCATCGGCTCTCTGGTATTGAACCTGTTTGATCCCGTGGGTTTTGACCAGCGCTCGCAGAAGGGATGGCAAATCCTCGTATTGAGCCGTCTCATCGAGGGTTAAATGCAAAACCTCATGGCCGGACTTTGCCAGTGCCGCAGCAAAGGCTTCCATCGCTGCAAAGAACGCACAGATCTTTTGTACATGGTGCTTTACATAGGAGGCTTCCTGATGGAGCTCTGCTATCAGATAGAGGGTATCCGGGTCTTTCTTACTGAACCAGCTATGACCAGCGTATAGCTGGTCCCCGAGGATGAGCCTCAGTGTTGAATAGGTTTTCATAGAACCTTCGCAAGTATCTGCCTACATCCTTACCTTTAATGCCTTCTGGGGCAAGAGGAACTTTCTCACCCTTAGTCGTGTCTAAATTATTAAACGGATTTACTATCAGGAGGTACCATTATGAAGTATTTATGGACAATTCTATTGATTCTGGCCCTGCCACTTAAAGCTCCAGCGGAAGAAATCAATCAGGGAATGATTGATATGGTTTCCACAGCCTACGGTTTGAGCGTATCGGGCGCCTATCCCGAGACTGCTTTAGTGGTCGGCAATTCTGCTTATTATGAACAAATGCTCGCTGCCGGAGCCATCGGTAACGACCACTCTGTGGACCCTGCTTTCTCTGAAGCCTATACAGCTCTTGGAGCCAAGGCTGAGGAGAATTTTTCCAAACTCTGTGAAGCCTATAAATTGTCAGCTTCCGAGAGTAAACCGACGGCACAGGATGTTCTGGATGCCATGAAGGCGCTGGACTTCGGCAGGCAATTTAATGCCGGCATTGAGGCATCCCGCAACAGAGATGACGGGCTCTTACTTTACAAAACGCCTTCCCTGATTAAAAAAGCTTTTAAGTCACTCCTGCCCTCTCGTGCAAGAAGTTTCAGAAAGCTCATAGAAAGCAGCCATGCCAGAACCATGATTTTCAATATCAATAAAGATCTTGTTAATTTACTGGGCATCGGTTCAAAGGCACGTACTGACCAGGTTAATGACATCGTCAGCTTTACCTCGAACAGCAAAGATTCAAGACTCATAAGGAGCAACACCGGCAATGCCGAGGGCATGAGCAAGGGGTTTAATGCCGTAGCCGGTGGATCTGGCCTGCAACTAAGTAAAGTAGACCCCGGAAAAGTCGTCAGCCATTACAGTGGCAAAAGTCAGGCTGATGTCATCATTGCTGCCGTTACAGAGCACGCTGCAAAACATGAAGACGTCGTCTACCTGCTGGCATTTTATGGTCAGTCCAAATACCAGTATTTCACCGTCAGCATTGCCAGGGGTTTCATCAACATTACCTTTGCGGCTGATGATAACAAACCGGTTCCGGTCGTCATTGCCTCAATGCCCGCAAGCAGAGTCGATTATTCAACCCTCGCGGCAGCCATTAATGACTTTATGAGAGGCAAGGATGAAGTGCCGGATCTGCTGGGAATCTGGAGAATGGCTGACCTGTAAACTCGCTTGATTCCGGGCTAATTGTTCATGAGAGCCTGCCGGGGAGTCAAAGTTAATCCCCTTTTCTGGGAAAAAGCTTGTGACGAACCCAGCCTCTCAGGCTATTCCCCCCCAAAACATAGCGATCCAGTTCCTCCTGCATGTGAAGGAAACGATCGCTGTCCCGAAACATAAATTCTCTCTTCAGCATCCGGCGTTGGGGGTTCAGCTTTTTAATAACTTTAGCCGGATTGCCTCCCACTACCGTATTGGGAGGCACGTCTTTCACAACCACCGCACCTGCTGCCACAACACTGTTCTCGCCTATAGTGATACCCTTGCCAACTTTCGCACCGTGCCCCACCCAGACATTATCTTCCAGCACAATAGGTTTGCTGCAACGGAAGGGGCGCAGACGGTTATAGAGACCGTGCCAGTCGCTGTCGGATATGTAGCAATCGGCGGCTAACATACAGTTGTCACCAATGGTAATGCTGGCTGCTGAAGATATTGTAGTTCCCGGAGATATCAGGCAATGATCACCTATTTTGATATCACCCTGGATTCCCCGGCCGCTCCAGGTGGAAAGACTGACCGGGTTATGGCGGATACTGATCAGGTGGACAAAACGACCAATGGAAATACCGGCACCATGAACATTGACAGTAGAAGGGTGAACCACCATGGGGTGTTCGCCCAGATGTTCAAAATGTTTGCTGAAAAAGTGCCGGATATAAAACCGCTGCCAGCGGTCTGAGAGCACCTTGATCCAGAAAGGTTTATGATTTTTACGCACTGTCCAAGCCTGATTTGTTATTATGCCTTTGCAGCCAGTCATCTGACTGAACTACTTCCGACGTATAAGTTGAAAAAACGAACGACCTCTTTACAGACGGGTCTTTTACAAACGGGTCTTTTACAAGCTATGCCTCTAAAACTGCCACTCAATATCGATTCGGTTAAAGGCTTTCTGGCACCGGATGAAGGTGAAGCACTTTATCAGTTCGCCCTGAAAGCCAGCCAGCTGGGCCCCTGTCTGGAAATTGGCAGTTACTGTGGCAAGTCTACGGTCTACCTGGGTGTTGCCTGTCAGCAAAATAACAGTGTGCTCTACGCCGTCGATCACCACCGGGGTTCAGAAGAGCACCAGCTGGGAGAAGAGTACCATGACAGTGACCTCTACGATGCCAGCATTCAACAGATGGATAGCTTTAAAGCGTTCCGAACCACAATGCGCGAAGCCAAACTGGAAGATACGGTTGTCCCTGTTGTTGCACCTTCAGCGGTAGCATCCCGTCACTGGGCCACGCCTCTGGGCATGGTGTTTATTGACGGCGGTCACAGTGAAGCAGCCGCCCGGACAGATTTTCGCAGCTGGGTCAGCTTTATCAAGCCCGGCGGCATTCTGGCCATACACGATATCTTCCCCGATCCCAAAGACGGTGGGCAGGCACCCTACAATATCTCGAAGCTGGCGAAAGCCTCCGGATTGTTTGAAGAGCTGCCCATGGTCAACACTCTGGGGCTTTTCCGCCGCCTTTAATTGTTAACTGCTGCCAGAGCTTCTTCGGTTTCTGGCAGTTCCACTTCCGGTTTTATCTCCAGACTTGATTCCAGGAACAGACGGGAAGCGGCTGTGTGCTCGGTCAGAGCATCGGCTGCCAGCAAAATAGCACCGGCAGTCCAGGTCGTTTTTTCCTGCGGCCAGATCACCTCTTCAACGTATTGATAGCCTGTCCAATAGCCGCCATCACTGTCACGCCAGTTGTGCAACCAGCTATAGAGCTGAGTGGCTTTCTGCTTTTCACCGGCAGCCAGCAGCGCCATGGTCAGCTCGCAGGATTCAGCGATGGTGACCCAGGGTTGATCGCTGACACAGAGACAGCCCATGTCTTTACGTACAAACTTGTCCCAGAATGTCTGGATTCGGTCACGGGCTTCCTGACCACGGAAGACACCGGCCAGAATGGGATAAAACCAGTCCATGGAAAAACGCTCTTTGCTTTCCCAGGTGCGGTCGAAGTACTCGGGATGGAATTTCAGAGCCTGCCCCAACTGTTGCCAGGCATTGAGCCATGGCTCAACCTTCCTGTTCAGCGCTTGAGCGATCAGAATGGCGCATTCGAGACTTTTCAGAACCGAAGAGCAGCCTGTAATCAGCGCGTCTTTGTGTGGCTCACCATCTTCCATGACCGCCCAATAAATCTCGCCAGTAGACGACTGTTGTCGTAATACAAACTGGATAGCACTTTCGACCATGGGCCAGTTCAGTTCCAGAAACCCGATATTTTCAGTAATCAGATAGTGATGCCAGACACCGGTCGCCACATAGGCGACAAAGTTCGTTTCTCGCTTATCACTGTATAGAGGCTTGCCGTCCTGATAGTTGGCGAACCAGCTGCCATCTTCCAGCTGCTCTTTTCGCAGCCAGCCATAGGCGCTTTCAGCTTCAGAATAATGACCAATAATACTCAGTCCCATGGCCGCTTCGGTATGATCCCAGGGGTCCAGCTTGCCACCGGTAAACCAGGGAATGCTGCCATCTTCCTGCTGTACAGAGAGGATGTGCTCTGCTGTTTTGTTGAGAAAATCTCTTGGGAACAGGCCTTTGGTCAGCAGCAGGCTATCCATAACAGACCTCCTTGTTGGTATCGTTGGATTTACCTCTGCCTGACTCCCACTCGAAGTACATCACGACACTTTTTCCCATGACCGGATCAAGCAGCTTTTCGGTAATGCGGGTCACCTTCGGCTTTTTCATAAGATCCCATACCAGCAGTTTGTGATAGTGATCGACCAGTTTAGAGGGCTGTTCCCATTTCCAGCACTTCAGCCACCAGTAGGGAACGTGCAGGGCGTGAGCCCAGTGTCGTGAATAACGACGCCAGCCAAGCGATTCGATATCATGGCGCAGATGCGTGGCGTTGAAGATGCGAATATGGCCACCTTCCACCTCATGGTATGCTTTGCTCAGTCGCCAGCAGATCTCTTCCGGCCAGGCTCTGGGCACACTGACTGCCAGCAAACCATCGGGCTTCAATACCCGTTTGATCTCGGCCAGCACCCCCAGGTAATCGGGAATATGCTCCAACACTTCGGAACAGATTATTTTGTCGAACGTGTCGTCTTCAAAAGGCAATTCCAGAGCGTTGCCCTGAATAAAACGAAGACTGCGACCGTCTTCTGCCCCCTGCAGAAATTGTTCAGACTCCTGCTGCCTGTCACGGGCTGTTTGCAAGTCTTTTTCGCAAAGGTCCAAACCTGTCACATCCACTCTGACCTTCAGCCAGGCTGCGATGGAGTGACGGCCCTCACCGCAACCCACGTCCAGCACTTTATCGCCACTGCGTAACTTCAGACGATTAAAATCTATGGTTTGCATATTGTTTCAGTTATCCTCTGGCATCATCCGCTGACAGCGGTTCGCTGGTCAGGCTCTGCATCGGCAGCGATTGTGGCTTTTAATTCTTCGGGTTCTTGTTCAGTATCCAACAGGTTCAGGTAATACTGGCTGAACTGTCTGGCGGCTAGTTTCCAGCAGAAGGTATCCAGAATTCGTTGTCGGCCAAGCTGGCCGTATTTCATCCGCTGTTCAGGGTTTTCCAACAGTGTCCGCAAGGCTTGTGCCAGGGCTTTGCTGTTGCCAGCCCGGACAATCAGGCCAGCATCTCCCACAACTTCAGGGAGAGCTCCTCCGTCTGAAGAAATTACCGCACATCCACAGGACATGGCTTCTCCGGCCGGCAGCCCAAAACCCTCATAGAGTGAAGGGGTCACAGCAATGGCGGCCTGGGAATAGTATTCCACCATTTGTTCAGTGGAAATGCCGGACACAAAAGTTACCACTGAACCAAGATTCAGTTGTTTCAACTGCCGCTCTGTCTGACCACCTGCTCTCAGTTTGCCTACCACCAGCAGTTCCAGCTCAGGATAGTCCGGTTTTAACAAAGCCATGGCTTCCAGAAGGTGTTTTAAACCTTTCAGAGGCTGGTCCGCAGAGGCTGTTGTCATAATTCTGAACGGCTTGCGTTCGATATGGGGTTGAGGACTGAAGACTTCGGTATCAATCCCATTATAAATAAGACTAATGTCGTCAGCTGGACGCTCAAAGGCTTCAGCAATATCCCCCCGGGACTGCTCCGAAACAGTGACAATGTGCTTCAGTTTACGAACCACTTTGCCCTGCATGGTCAGGAAGGAATACCAGCGACGAGTCAACAGACGGTGCTTCCAGTCAGGCGCGGCATCCAGAGCCAACTGTCTGTCCCGGGTTATGGGGTGATGGACGGTGGCTACAACGGGAATACCCTGTTTTTGCAGGTCCAGAAGGCCATAGCCGAGACTCTGGTTGTCATGAATAATGTCGTAGTCATGACCGTTTTTGCGCAGATATTTCACGACACGACGAGTAAATGTGTAGGGCTCGGCAAAGCCTCCGGTCAGCATGGCCCACCACTCAAAGAAATCAGACCAGGATTTCAGGTGTCTGGGTCTCAGGGCTGTGACATGACTTTGCTGGTTGAACAGATCCAGACTGGGGATTTCAATCAGACCCACCCGGGGATCAAGATCCGGATAAGGAGGGCCGGAAATAACATCAACCTGATGACCGGCTTCCACCAGAGCCTTGCTCAGGTACTTGAGATAGATGCCCTGACCGCCCACAAAGGGATGACTTCGATAACACAGCAGACAGATTTTAAGTGACCTGGCAGGCTGTTCGGATACCTCAGACGACAGGGGGCTTGCTGACGTCAGTGTGTTGGGCAGTTTTTCTTGTACGGTCATTGAATAACCTGTCACCAGACTGGTTTATGGGCTTGAAACAGTGCTGTTTGCTGAATGTGACGGGACAAAGGCCACCGTTTTCTACCCGTATCATTTATGCGGGTGAGTCCTTTCTGTCAGACTCGGACAGGCTCCTGATCGTCAGGGTCGTGGGAAAATAGCATAAAGTGAAGCGGGCGTGAAATGGCGGGTGCATATCGAATAAATCTCTGAGGGTCATACTCCCTTTGTCTGCAGCGAACTGATGACAGATCTACCTTCATGCCTCACCTCTTGGGGCAGAATATTGGCCACGCAAAAAACTGTTATAACATTTTTATGCGCAATAAAATGTTATAAAAATACACTTTATTGCGCATAAAAGTGTATACACCTACACTTTATCTAAGAACGATCAAAAATCCGACATAACCCATGAAAAGATTGTTGCTGAAAAAACTGCTTGATTGGAAGCAAAGCCCTTCGAGAAAGCCTGTTCTGCTTGATGGTGCAAGGCAAACGGGCAAATCTTTTCTCCTTGAAACACTGTTCGGTGGACACTTCGAACAAGTCATACGCCTGGATTTTCTTGAGCAGCCCGGTTTGGCGAATCTGTTTGCCGACTCTCTCAAACCAGACGATATTATCACCAATATTGAGATTGAACTGAACATCAGCATTGACAGGCAAAAAGATCTCATCATTTTCGATGAGGTTGGAGAATGTCTGGCGGCCCTTCACTCCCTGAAGTTTTTTGCTGAACAGTGTCCTCATATGTATCTTTGTGCATCGGGGTCAAATATTGGTCTTCTGGATTCATTTCCCGTTGGTAAGGTGGAATGGCTTGAACTCTACCCAATGACATTTGAGGAATTCCTCCTGGCCTCCAATCAACCGCCTCTGGTTAAAGCTTTTGAACAAATGAATCTGGGTAAGGTAGCTCATGAAAAGCTCTTCAGTTTGCTTATTGACTATTACTTTGTTGGAGGGATGCCAGAAGCAGTAAAGGCCTGGTTTGAGATTGATAAAGACATCACTGAAAGAACCCGGACAGTCCAACAAATACATACTTCACTTCTCTCGGGTTATGAGCGCGATTTCGGAAAGTACTCCGATAAACTTTCTGCACAACATATACAGGCAATTTTTAAAAATGTGCCAGTTCAGTTATCCAATACCATGGACGACTCAGTTAAACGGTTTAAGTTCAAAGACGTTTTAGAGAAAAAAAGTCGCTACAAAGAGCTGGCGGGCCCCATTAACTGGCTGGAAAATTGCCGACTGATATCCAAGTGTCACCCCATAGACTGCAAGCCTGACTCCCCCCTTAAACCACTGGCCAAAGAAAATATCTTCAAACTGTTTTTATTCGATATTGGCTTACTGGGACACATGCTGCAGATCAACTACAAGGAGCATCGGGATCAGAAGTATCACTACAAGGGTTTTATCGCAGAAAACTTCATACAAAACGAACTCATCACCCTGATCGGCAAGCCAACCTATTCATGGGAATACGCCAGAAGTGAAATCGAATTTCTGTATAAAACCGAAGCAGGTGACATCGTACCTGTAGAAGTAAAAAGTGGCAAAAGGACTCGAGCCAAATCGCTGCAAACTTATGTCCAGCGATATAGCCCAAATACAACACTCAAGCTGATTGGTTCAACAGGCTCACTGGATGACCCTGCTGCCAGAGTCCTGCCTTTGTATTACATTTCTAAAATCAAAGAGATTCTGGGGTAATTTGAACAGCCGGACTTCTGTGCGCCAGGTGCTGCTGGAACAATAAGAGATGGGAGCGAGATATATAAAAAATTGTCTTACTTCTATAGATGGCCTATAACTAAATGATCCAATGAAGTTTTGATCCGGGGGCGATCTGGATTCGACGACGGTATCGAAACCTTAGGTGCATGCCGAGGACGTAGTGGTTCTCGTTAATCAAAACACTACAAACCTTATAGTTGCCAACCTGGTAGCTCTTGGAGACGCTCAAAACGAACTCTTCGATCAAGAAGAGATCGCACTTGCAGCTTAATCGTAGCTAAACCCTACGAGTCTTCCAGTCTGTCCGGCTCGTCTACTGGCCGGTTTTTGGACTGTCACCGTAAGTAGACTCGCGAGGCCCGGTATGCCTGTGGCTGGCCAGCTAAAACTTAACAGGATCGCTCAGTAGAACCCCGACCGCTGGGTCGTTACTGAGTTAAATCCAAAGGCGGATCTAAGCATGTAGAGCCGAAGGCTGAGAATCGGCGGACGCGGGTTCAATTCCCGCCGCCTCCACCAATATAAAGCCCTGTGGATAATTGATCTGCAGGGCTTTTTTTATGTCTGACAAGACACTTTTTCTTCAGGGTTCCGAAAAAGTATCAAAGGTTTGTCGAGCGAAACTTCCAGCCGTTTTCGCAGGTTTATCTCCGGGTCGTGCAATTCTCGAGCGCATGAACATTTGCCACCTGCCTGAAACACATCATCCCTGACGGACTATTTTTGAAGAAATAAAGATTTCTTATCAAGTTTGTTTGTTCCCACAAACTTCTATCTTGAAGTAATTTGGAGTCAATATGAAAATTGCAGTACTGTCTCGCAACCCCAAACTGTACTCTACTCGTCGTTTAAAAGAAGCCGGCGAAGAAAGAGGACATGAAGTTGATATTATTGACACACTCCGATGTTATATGGATGTAACACGCAGTCGCCCCACTGTTCGTTGTGATGGTGAGTCTCTTCCATACTACGACGCAGTCATACCAAGAATTGGCGCTTCAATTACATTTTATGGCACCGCCATCGTCAGGCAATTTGAAATGATGGGCACATTCTGTGTGAATGAATCTGTTGCCATTACTCGCTCTCGCGACAAATTACGTTCTTTACAATTGTTGTCACGAAAAGATATTGGATTACCGAGAACAGGCTTTGCCTGTAAACCCGAGAATGTAAAGGACCTTATCAAAAACGTAGGTGGAGCCCCCCTGGTTATAAAATTACTGGAAGGTACTCAGGGTATCGGAGTAGTTCTCGCAGAGAATCAGAAAGCAGCAGAAGCAATAATTGAGGCTTTTTTTGGGTTGAAAGCTAATATTTTAGTTCAGGAGTTTATAAAAGAAGCAGGAGGTGCAGATCTCCGTTGCTTTGTGATTGGCAGCAAAGTCGTAGCCGCTATAAAACGACAGGGAGCAGATGGAGAATTTCGCTCAAACCTCCATCGCGGTGGAACAGCAACGCTTGTCCGTTTGTCAAAAGAGGAGAGAGCGACTGCCGTTAATGCCGCAAAAGTAATGGGACTGAATGTCTGTGGTGTCGACCTTTTACAATCTGACAATGGGCCAGTCGTTATGGAAGTTAACTCCTCTCCGGGACTGCAGGGCATTGAAACAGCAACAGGAAAAAATGTTGCTGGCATGATCTACGAATTTATTGAAAGCAAAGCAACTAAATCAACCCGAACCCGTGGAAAAGGCTGAAGGTGACAAAGATGTTATTACCAGATATCAGTATCGGTGGCTCTGTGATCAAGGCCGGGCAAACCAGACAAGTTAGTCTGGAGGTTGCAAAGCTGTACACCGATACCGACTTTTCAGTACCTGTACATGTTATACACAGTAAAAAACCGGGTCCAAAAGTCTTTGTGTCTGCAGCTGTTCATGGTGATGAACTGAACGGAATTGAGATTATTCGTCGGCTAATAAATTTAAAGACATTTAAAGTTACTGTGGGCACATTAATTCTTGTTCCAATGGTTAATGTTTATGGCGTGCTTTATCAAAGCCGATACCTCCCAGATCGCCGAGATTTAAACAGAAGCTTTCCCGGTTCACCGAAAGGCTCATTGGCCAGCCGGTTAGCTCATATATTCCTGAAAGAAATAGTCAGCCTCTGTGAATACGGCATAGACCTCCACACAGGTGCTATTCATCGCTCAAACCTGCCTCAGATTCGTGCCAACCTGACGGATAAAGAAACACTCTCTCTGGCCCGTGCATTCGGTGTACCCGTTTTATTGAACGCCAATATTCGTGATAATTCTCTTCGACAGGCAGCTGAAGAGCACAATGCGCGAATACTGCTTTATGAAGCTGGAGAAGCCTTAAGATTTGATGAAGTCAGTATACGTGCGGGAGTTCATGGCGTTATCAATGTGTTAGCTGAACTGGGGATGCTCAGACTAAGGCGCAAAATAAAAGCTTTTACTCCCTACATAGCGAACAAAAGTTCGTGGGTCAGGGCTAATGCCAGCGGCATTATCAACTCACTTAAAAATCTTGGTGATCAGGTTGATAAGGGAACTCCATTAGCCACTATTGGTAGCCCACTTGGTGAAATCATTGATGTAGTAAAAGCGACACAGGCAGGCATCATTATTGGTAAACAGAATATCCCTCTCGTTCAGGAGGGTGAGGCTATGTTTCATATCGCTTTCTTTTCTGCATCCGATGATGATGTTGCTGAAGATATAGAAATGATGCAGGAAGAACTGCAAACTGAATCGTCCGTCTTGGAGTAACTTAAATGTTTAAAAAAATACAAAAAGCAAACAACAAACCTGTTATTGGCTGTGTAGAGCTATGCGACCTGCCAGACCTGGGTATTTGTGGCGTTGAAGTACGCATTGATACCGGAGCAAAAACCTCCTCCCTGCATGTGGACAATTTAATATCCTTTGAAGACGAGGGGAGCCCATGGGTTATGTTTGACCTGCATCCAAACCTCCATAACGTGGAAGAAGTTCTAAGCTGTAAAGCGCCTGTTAAAGATATCAAAACCATAAGGTCATCAAACGGGATGATAGAAAAACGGTATGTGATTAGTACCACATTAAAATTGCATGACTACATCTGGACTATCGATGTAACACTTTCTAACCGTGCAAAGATGACATATCTGATGTTACTTGGAAGAGAAGGGATGGGTAATTTTTTTTTAGTAGATCCTTCTCGGAAATTTATGAAGAACAAATAGGATAGATACATTCTTTGGGTGTGAATGCCAAACCATGCTGGCAGCAACACTCGATTCTGCCTGCCTATTGCGACCTGTATATTCTCGTCGATGAAGTTACCACCCGGGATGCCATTCCAGATGGAAAGATATGAGGAGACCACCGGTAAAGTGATTTTCGGATTTTTAACCATGCAGCAGTCATCTACTAATGTTTTTCGGGAACTTATACGGGGTCCAGCGTGTCTTATGTGTATGGGTTAAGCAATTTTAAATCAGCTCATTCTAATTAATTCACTAAACTTCTTGACTGAAGCCAAGTGTTCTGAAGATTGGAGGATCGTGTAATGAAGAGATTTCTCAAATTTGGCCTTCCTTTCACCCTGTTATTTTCTCTGGGTGCGAGTGCCGAACCATGTTGGCAGCAACAGTCGGTTCTGCCTGCCGACGGCAACCTGTGTATTCTCATCGATGATAAAGTGGAGCCAGATCAACCAAAATGGTTTTTCGGCAGGGCGGCACTGGATCTGAGTGAAACCGACCAGGCGGATGGCAAAATAAAACACTTTTGTGTTTATGAAGTAAAGAGTGAAGGTGGCTATGACATCAGGCGCAGCAATGACTATTTCTGGCTGGATGCGACGGAAAGTGAGGTCCAGTCAAGATTTCAAATACTGCCTAAGCACAAAAATGATCCACTCAGCCCTGATCAGTCTGATAAATGGGTTTTGAGCTCAGGCGCTCTGGCAGATCTTTTCAAGTTCTGCTCTGCTGAAAAACCAGAAGTGGTTGATTCAAGCGATATCAGCATGTGCGCAAAACCTTTGCAGAACGAAAGCATTGCTTTCGGAAAACTTTCCACACAGGCTAAATGCAAGGTGTTTGATGCAGCGGTAGGCGAAGGTGTATTGCCCCTCCGTCTGGTGCAGGCTATGCGTAAAGATATGTCTTATGCCACGTGGATAGGCGTTGGCTGGGCTGTGCGCAATGGTCAGCCATTTGCCACGCATACGGTTTATGGCCCTCCCTACTCCACAGAATATTGCCTGCTTCAGGCCATGATTCGAGGCCACGAGTACTGTAGCGTTGATAAAACCGGTCACTATCAAACTGGCAATCTGATTGACTACGATGACACAGCCGACGGCATAAACGACGCTTATCTTTTAAATTATCCTGATCAACCCTCAGGCAAACCGGAACTGTAATATCAGGGATTACTGCTATCAATCGACAGTCTGGCGGCCTCAAGCAGAAAGACGGCTAAAATAACATGTCAATAACTGTTAGATTTTAAAAGCTATTCTTCGCAAAAAAGCAGTAGATCCCTGACAACAATGGAAATAAGAAAAGCACAACGCAGCGATGCCCATAGAGCTTTTGAGCTTCGAACTCTGGCGATACGTTCTGAATGCAAAGGCCATTACAGTGATGAAGCCATCGCTCTTTGGACTGATGGTTCTGCCACTGAGAAATTTGTCGATGACGTTGAGCAGAATTTTCATGTTGTGATGATGAAAGGGGAAGTGGCCGGTACAGGAATGATTGATATTGGGAACGGTATGATCGATGCCATCTTTGTGGACCCTCGATTTATGGGAATGGGCGTAGCCCGCAGGATGATGACTCACCTGGAACAGATTGCGAGAGAAGCCGGTCTGCCTGAGATGAAGCTGAATTCAACTTTGAATGCGGCTCCCTTTTATAGACTTTGTGGTTTTGAAGGAAATGAAGTATCGACTTATCATTCTTCCAGAGGATTTCAGCTGGACTGCATTCCCATGACGAAAAACCTCTCTGATGATGCCTGCTGACTCATTGTTGTGGTTTCACCCACACTTCTAAGAGGCTGTCGCAAAAGTGCTGCGCTTCTCCGAGGGCAGCCCTGGAGGCGGCTGGGATGCTCATTTACTCGTTGTAAACTGGCCTTTTTCGCCAATTGGTGCTGTGTCTCAGCTTGACTCGGTAGTTTTTCAGCAGCCTCTTAACCCGTTGCTATTCGTGACTTTCAGCTGAACCGTAAAGACAGGGTTTGTACCTATCCATCATCGTTTATTCATCTATATTATATGGAAATAATAACAAACAAACTTTATGTCATATTGATATTCCGGAATTACTATGAACGATTTCATTTCTGCATCGAATAATCTTCTTTGGGGAAGTATCCTGATTTACCTGCTGCTAGGAGCCGGTATTTTATTCACTATTCGTACCCGCTTCGTGCAGTTTCGCCGCTTCGGTCTGGCCGCCAGAACCATGATGGGAAGTCGCAGAACCCACTCCCACCGCCAGATTTCTGCGTTCCAGGCATTCTGCACCAGTCTTGCGGCCCGAATAGGTACCGGTAATATCGCCGGTGTTGCCGTTGCCATCTACCTGGGTGGACCCGGTGCTATCTTCTGGATGTGGCTGATCGCCCTGCTGGGTATGGCAACCAGCTTTTCTGAAAACATTCTCGCCCAGATATACAAAACCAACAATGGCGACGGCACCTATCGCGGAGGTCCCGCTTACTATATGCAGAAAGCGTTGGGTCAGCGCTGGATGGGCATTGCTTTTTCCATCGCCCTGATTATCGCATTCGGATTTGCTTTCAACAGTGTTCAGTCCAACTCTATTGCGGCTGCTTTTTCGGGTTATAACATTGCTCCTGAGTACATTGGTGCAGGTCTGGTACTGGTCAGCGGCATTGTTATCTTTGGCGGCATTCGTTCCATTGCCAAAGTCGCTGAAATGATTGTTCCTGTGATGGCTCTGGGCTACCTGGCTGTGGCTCTCGTGATCGTTGCCATGAATGTCTCTGAACTGCCAGCTGTATTCACTCTGATTTTCAAGAGTGCTTTCGGTCTTGAAACAGCTATGGGTGGCGGTGTTGGCTACATGGTTTCCCAGGCGATGATGCAAGGTATCAAGCGCGGTCTTTTCTCCAACGAAGCGGGTATGGGTAGCGCACCTAACGCTGCAGCGACTGCACACTCCACTCACCCGGTCAGTCAGGGCATGATGGGAATGCTGGGCGTATTTATGGACACTATCGTCGTATGTACAGCCACGGCTGCTATCATTCTGATGTCTGGCATGCTGGAACCGGGCAGTGGCCTGACCGGCGTTGCATTGACTCAGGCTGCCCTGTCCAGTGAGATAGGTTCCTGGGGTGAACATCTGGTTGCAGTAGCTATTTTGTTGTTTGCTTTCACTTCCATCATTGCCAACTACTACTACGGTGAGTCCAACCTGCTGTTTATCAAAAACAGCAAGCCTCTGTTGGTGCTTTATCGTCTGGCAGTGCTGGTTATGGTGTTCTGGGGCTCTATTGGCAATCTTCCTGCCGTCTGGGCTTTTGCCGACCTGTCTATGGGTATCATGGCCCTGATCAACATTACCGCTATTCTGCTACTGTCAGGCATCGTTGTGCAGGTTCTGAAAGACTTTGACGAACAGGTGGCTGACGGCGTTGTCCCGGTATTTAACCGTAAGAAGTTTCCATTGCTTGATAAGACCATGGATAAAGACGTATGGCAGGAGCACAATGCTGGCGGGGTTCAACCATACCCTATCCCGAAAGTGAAGGCCCAGACGGCTACTGAATAACATCTGTTGAGGTCGAGCCACCTGCCCGACCTCTTTTTCCTGAAAATGCTCTCCTGCTTGACATAAAACCGCTTCAGCAGAACCTGTCCTAACCCGGATTTGTGATATGCTTGAGCCCGTTTAAAGTTATCCAGGTGAGTACCGTCCTTTTTGCCATGCACTGAAGCACTCTGGCTGTGAAAGGTCATCCCAAAGGCAGGTATTCCCCCACCAAGTCAATGGAAAAGGTTTCTGAGCATGCCGGAAAAAAAGCAGGGCTTCGCCTTTGAGCAGTCGCTCACCGAACTGGATACACTGGTCCAGCAAATGGAATCCGGTGATATGTCGCTGGAAGAGTCACTGAAGGCCTTTGAAAAAGGGGTAAAGCTGACACGTGAATGTCAGAAAGCCCTGACTGAAGCAGAACAGAGAGTCCAGCAGCTTCTGGAAAATCAGGGCCAGCCGGAAACCCGCCCGTTCGATCCGACAGAAGGCCAATAATCCATGACTCTGCTGGAATACATCAAGGGTTGTCAAAGCCGCGTTGATGAGCAGCTCAAAAATCATCTTCCCGGAATCAGTCAGGTCAGTGAAAGACTGGTTGAGGCTATGTCCTACTCCGTTTTTAACGGCGGCAAACGCGTCCGACCGATCCTGGTTTATGCCGCCTCTGAAGCCCTCGGCGGCGAGCAGACTCAAGCAGACCCTGCTGCCTGCGCTGTAGAGCTGATCCATGCTTACTCCCTGGTACATGATGATCTTCCAGCAATGGATGACGATGACCTTAGAAGAGGCAAACCCACCTGCCACAAAGCTTTTGATGAAGCCACAGCCATTCTGGCCGGTGACGCTCTGCAAACCCTGGCTTTTGAAGTACTGGCTACCAACAGTCATGAATTACCCGCGCCTGTCCGTCTGCAACTGGTCAGGGAGCTGGCCCGTGCTTCTGGCCATGGGGGCATGTGCGGTGGCCAATCCATGGACCTCAACTCGGTAGGCAGTCCTCTGAATCAGGAACAGCTGCAGTTAATGCACAGCCACAAAACCGGGGCGCTGATTCGCGCCAGTGTTGTCATGGGCGCCATCTCAAGCGGTAAAGTCGAAAGGGAACAACTGACCCACCTTATTCGTTATGCGGACGCTATCGGTCTGGCTTTTCAGGTTCAGGATGACATTCTTGATGTCACTGTCGACACCGAAGTACTGGGCAAACAACAGGGGGCAGACCTGGCTCTCGACAAGCCCACTTACGTATCGCTCATGGGACTGGAAGGAGCCAGAGAGCTCGCCAGCTCCCTTTCTCAGCAGGCGATTCACTCCCTTGAAAGCTTCGGGAGTCGAGCCATAATACTCAGGCAAATGGCAGAGTATCTCATCCAGAGATCTCATTGAACCGATCTGAGCAGTATTCCAATAGAAAAAACCTCCTGTTCAGGTACAATCCTATAATTCACCGATGACATTTACTGTTATCATTCTTTGCCCTTTGAGAAGAGTGTGGAATGATATCAGTCTCTCATGACTGTGTTATGACGCTGTCAGGCTTCGATACCCTCAAACCTGGCAAACTGCCGGAAGCATCAAGGTTTCCCCTTCCCGTCCCATACAAGTTGTGGTGAATGAGGAACTACGTCGAATTTTTGAAAAGCGACCCGGAACACCGCTTCCCCTGAAAAAGTCGCTTTTTATGGCTGAGAGGCCTGGATCGCAAGCAAACATGTTTCACGAAATACCCAAGACAAAACCTGATACTCCGCTGTTGGATCAGGTCGATACGCCTGATCAGCTGCGCCAACTTGACAGGACAGATCTGCCCCAGCTGGCCCGGGAACTCAGAGAATTTCTGCTCTACTCGGTCGGTCAGGTAGGTGGGCATTTTGGTGCCGGGCTGGGTGTTGTTGAACTGACTGTCGCCCTGCACTATCTCTTCGATACCCCCCATGATCGCCTGGTATGGGATGTGGGCCACCAGACCTATCCCCATAAAATAATCACTGGTCGCAAAGACAAAATGAGCACTCTTCGACAGAAAGACGGTCTGGCTGCGTTTCCAAAAAGAGAAGAAAGTGAATTTGATACTTTTGGCGTAGGTCACTCCAGTACGTCTATCAGTGCCGCAATGGGCATGGCGACCAGCGCTCGACTGAAAGGAGAAAAACGTCGTACCGTTGCCGTGATTGGCGATGGTTCCATGACGGCCGGGATGGCTTATGAAGCCATGAACCATGCCGCCGACCTCAAAGCCAACATGCTGGTTATTTTAAACGACAATGACATGTCCATTTCAAAAAGCGTGGGCGGCTTGTCGAATTATCTGACCAAAATCTTATCCAGCAGGACCTATCACCATATTCGGGAAGGCAGCAAGAAAGTACTTAATGGCATCCCCCATGCCTGGGAGCTGGCGCGCAGGACCGAAGAACACATGAAGGGAATGATCATTCCCGGTACTCTGTTCGAAGAAATGGGTTTTAACTATTTTGGTCCTATTGACGGCCACGACCTGCCCATGTTGCTGCATACTCTTGAAAACCTCAAAGATCTGGACGGTCCTCAATTCCTGCACGTAGTAACCCGCAAGGGTAAAGGCTTTACACCGGCAGAAAAAGACCCTATTGGTTATCACGCCATCACAAAACTGGAACCCAGCTCCAAAGCCAGTGAAGAAAAACCCAGTCTTCCCAAAAAACCCAAGTACTGTAATGTCTTTGGTCAATGGCTCTGCGACATGGCTGCAAAAGACGACAAACTGGTCGGTATTACCCCGGCCATGTGTGAAGGCTCGGACCTGATTCGCTTTGCTGATCGCTACCCGGATCGCTATTTTGATGTCGCCATTGCCGAACAGCACGCAGTGACTCTGGCTGCTGGTATGGCTTGTGAGGGGATGAAGCCCGTCGTAGCGATATACTCTACTTTCCTGCAACGAGCCTACGATCAGCTGATTCACGACGTTGCTGTTCAAAAGCTGAATGTTCTTTTCGCCATCGACCGGGCAGGCATGGTTGGCGAAGACGGCCCGACTCATGGCGGCTGTTTTGATATTGCCTACCTGCGCTGTGTACCTGAAATGCTGGTCATGACGCCTTCTGATGAAGATGAAACCCGTCGTATGCTCTCTACAGGTTACCAGTATAAGGGACCGGCTTCTGTCCGTTATCCCAGAGGAACCGGACCCGGTGTCGCGATCAGTGAAAGTCTGGAACCCATGACAATCGGTAAAGGAGAAATTCGTCGTCGGGGACAGCAAGTAGCTATTCTCTCTTTCGGCACTTTGCTGCAGAACGCTCTGCAAGTCGCTGACGAACTGAATGCCACTGTCGCAAACATGCGCTTTGTCAAACCGCTGGATAAAGAGCTCATTCAACAACTGGCCAAAGATCATGAACTGCTGGTCACTCTGGAAGAAGGCTGCATTGCCGGTGGAGCCGGCTCAGCCGTTTCCGAGTTCCTGAATGAGCATGGCATTAATGTGCCCATCATGCAGCTGGGCATTCCGGATGACTACATCGAAGCCGCCAGTCACAAACAACAACTGGCCGAGTGTGGACTGGATGCCGAGGGTATCAGACGATCCATTTTGAAACGCATGAGCCGGAGCCTGAAAAGAGCGATTAAAATCGCCCACGTCACCCCGGCCTGATCATCTCATTATCAGCCTCCTGTTCATGGGAGGCTGATTCATTTCACTTCTGATACTCTGATCTATTGCTGAACAGATGTTGCTAAATGCATAGCTTCTTCGCCTTCCATCTGAATGGTCACATCTTCATACAGTGATATTTTATTGTCGCGCATCTCTATATAGCCAAATATTTTAAACAAGGCGGTAGTGCCCTCATTGGAGGTTACTCTGGAGGTGTGGTGATCGAACCCCCGGTCACCGTCAAAAAAAATCCGATGCACAGAAATATCTACGCTTCTGGTATGCTCCTTTATCCACTGTAATCGCTCGCAAATTTGTCGGCTGCCCTCCAGACGTCTTTCATTGATGATTATGACGGCGTCCTCCGTAAAATAATCAGTCACTTTTGAGGTGTCATGCTTTGCCAGGACAATTTGTAGAGCATCACAGAAAAGTTGCACTTTTTGCTGATAAGTCATTACCTTTGCATTCATGAGTACTATTCCTACCTTCGACATCCTCCCCGCCGTGAAGAGGGTGTCGCAAAACTCTCTCCAGCGTGGGAACGAGTTGACTCCCGTCATTCTCGTCATTCCCGCGAAGGCGGGAATCCACACTGACTCACCACCAGAACCGTACTGCCCGGTGCTCCCCTGGCCTTGTCATCTCCGAGAAGGCAGAGACCCACCGTTGGCGCTGGATTCCCGCCTTCGCGGGAATGACGACCTTCAGAGCATGGGAACGAGCTGTTGGAGTTTTGCGACACCTTCTGAACGACGGGGATTCCTACAGCTAGGAGCCTGACCGAGAATAGCGCCCGTAGCGAGGACGGCAGAAAATTGAGGATGAAAATTCGGTTTTGTGAGGAGAATAGCGAGCTATTTGACGAACAAAAGCGGATTTTCAGACCAATTTGCTGCCGCCGCAGTAGGGCAGACTATTCTCGGTCAGGCTCCTAGAGGGTCATGCCCGAGCGCAGTGTACACCTTACCCAACAGCGGCATACACCTTATTCGACAATCTGCTCTACCTTTCAGATTGTCTGGGCGACCCCTTTAACAAACACGGGCAGAAAGCGGAAGGTATTTTACTTTTCCTGTCAGGTAGCGTAATCGCTAAAAACACCTGACGGATAGCAAAACAGCACAAGGGGCTTGCTCTGCAAGCCGAGCTTTCATCCCCGTCCTCAAAGTACGGGGTTTTACGCTCATTCGATAAGAAAGGTTCAATTTCTTCAGATATCCCACCCATTCTGAACCAACTGGAAATTGATTCAAATGAATGGCTCAAAACCATGAGATGGAATAACCGCCTTTATCGGGCAATGGGCAGGCTGGAAGCCATGAAAACTATTGCTCGGAAAATGGGGCAGTAATGAGTATAGGGATCGTTTACCTGTAGTCGCTCATTTCATGGCGTAAGCTGACTGCCCAACTTTTCCATTGTTATTTGTTTGTCCTGTCATATGGGGACCTTTACTATTTCTGACTTTTCCCCTTTTGAGCTATTCGTTTGTCGTTTGTTATGACAAACGATTATTCTGCTTGGCTGTAGGTTTGATGGTCTGCTGGGCTCGCGGTTAATAGGCCGTATTTTATATTTTTATATGGATGTCCTATTTTTCTTTTGAACTTTAATGACCATTACCTGTCTAAAACTTAGATGGCCATTGCTAGTCTAAAACTACAAATTATTACGAGGGATATATAATGACTTACGGAGTAACAACCAGCGCCGCAGTCAGTGCGGTAACTCAACCGCCGCATTACAGTGCAGCTGCGTCCAGGACCGATTCGGAGGCTACAACGCTTATTCCACGTGTTGATCAGCCTTCTGTAGATGAGGCTTCAGGCATTGCAGCCCGTAAAGCAACTAAAAGAAAGTTTGAAGAAGTACTGTTGGTTCCGACAGACAGGCCGCCTTCTGGCAGTCATCCCTCTACTTCCATTTTGGAAAATAGAGAAAATAACCATGAAAAATATTCACAAATGACTAACGCAGAATATGCTAGCACGTTTAGTTATGACGATCCGTTAGGATCAAATATAGAAGTTATCCTGGGAACAGGGGATTCAATTTGGGCTGAGTTGCCTTCCATTTATAGTGCGTGTCATCGTTATTGTTATCTTCTGATTTCTGCGAGTGAGAACAGAATTAATGCGGCCATGCATACTGCCATGAATGAAATAAACCTTGACTCTCATAAGGGAGAGGTCGATGATTTTTTAGAGGAATTCGGTGATAAAAAGTATAAAAAACTACTTTTTGTAAGAGACCATGAACTCTACTCCCATCTTGTTGAAAATGGTACCAGATTGGGTAACAACAGCGACGTTTATGTGTGTTTTTTTAATGAAAATCCTGTTACCGCATCCGACTACGATATTCAGTGTGATGCAAGACATAACAAATACGTGATATTAGACTCATCCGATAAATCAATCATAAAAGAGGGCAGAATATTTCATGATTAAATCCTCATTAGCCGACAGCTTGCACTAAGTTCTGTGCAAACTGTCAAGTGCCGAAAACAATGGAAAATACAAGACACTCGTAACCTGTTCCTTTTTTGGGATATATGGTTGATTTGTTTCCAGTAGCATTTTTGGGTGCCCAGTTTATTTCATATGGGACCTTTGCTATTTCTGACTTTTTCCCCTTTTGAGTCATTCGTTTGTCGTTTGTTATGACAAACGATTATTCTGGGGAGCTGTCAGGGTTTGACGGGCTGCTGGGCTCGCGGCTTATGGGCTGTATTTATATGGATGTCCTACTTTTTTCACCAAGAGCCAGAAACAGGTCGCATCTGGCTCCAGCTCAGACATCATGCAGTATCGTACAAGTGTCCCAGCTTCCAGACCTTGGTGGTCAGGTACTTCTCGTTATGAGGATTCTGCCCAGTCTGATGGGGCTGACGATGAATAATATCAATCCCCTGACGGGTCAAGGCTTCAACCTTTTTAGGATTATTGGTCATCAGTACTAACTGTGTAACCCCCAGATGATCCAGCATGGTCTTGCACATATCGTATTTGCGCAGATCAGCAGCAAAACCCAGTTCTTCGTTGGCTTCTACGGTATCCAGACCTGTATCCTGAAGCTGGTAAGCCCGTACTTTGTTCAGCAGACCAATGCCACGGCCTTCCTGACGCAGATACAGGATAACCCCGCGACCAGCTTCGGCAATCTTGCGCATGGCCTCCTCAAGCTGGGGGCCGCAATCACAGCGCATGCTGAAAAGAGCATCTCCGGTCAGACACTCTGAATGAACCCGTGCCAGAACGGGACCACCCTGACTCACATCCCCCATGGAGAGAGCCAGATGCTCCTTGCCGGTGCCACTCTCTTCAAATCCATGCATCATGAACTCACCGAAAGGGGTGGGCAAGCGAGACTCTGCAACGTAACGAACAGACACTCACTACTCCTCAAGACAGTCGTGCGTTGGGATTGTAACAGTACAAGATGTTACAGGCGAGTTAATATGGAGCCTCCAGTGTCATGACCCCGCCTTCCTCACTGAATCGGATATTCTTCAGATAACTCATACCCAGTAACACCTTTTCAGGGCTGCTGCCTTCGATGACCGTCGCTTCAACATTGGCAACCCGTATGCCGCCGACGGACACGAAATCCAGCATCACCCGAAAACCCCTGACGACGCCACTGGCCGTTTCGACACGAACCGCGCTGCCATCCCTGTAGCGAATGCCAAGACGGTCAGCCGTGGCACCGTTGATGGCGACAACATTCGCTCCGGTATCTATCAGCACCTGAACCGGATTATTGTTAATGACACTCTGGGCAAGGTACTGCCCATCATTGCTTCTGTTGATTCGAAACGTCAAAAGCTCCGGCGATTGAATGCCGTTACCCATATCGCGACTGAGAAAATAATCTTTCGCTACGCCATTGATTTCGAGCCGGGCTTTTCGACTGCTGGCGTCGATCAGTTTGACACCTTTCACCGGTTCTTGACCGGCCTTGAGAAATTGACGTTCACCATCAATGAAGACAAGAGCTTTGTCTGGAAACAGGGCCACTACCCTGACATTGACGGCGTGGGAAGAGTATGAAAAAGACAACAATAGGCTGGTAAAAACCCCAGCAATCACCTTGAAAGAGAATACTGATTTCATTCTATTTTTTATTTTGATCACCCACGAAGGGTTATAACCAATTCCGTTTAGGCTCTATCTTGCTCACCACAGGCGATAGGGTCAAGTTGTTAGACACAGCCGAATATTTTATTCTCGAAAACACCCACCAACTCTCAGAGTCGGCACTCAGCTCTATGGCTCTGAGATCCAACAGGACACAAGCCATCAGAGCACAAAACAAGCAATAACCTGAAGACAGACAAGCGCAAAAATACCAGCCACAATGTCGTCTATCATTATACCCAGACCACCATGCACTCTCTTGTCTAACCAACCGATGGGCCAGGGTTTCCAGATATCGAAGATTCGGAACAGGATAAAACCGACTAACACCCACTCCCAGCCTCTGGGAGCAGCTAGCATAGTAATCCAGTAACCGACAAATTCATCCCAGACAATACCCGGATGGTCATGGACGCCCAGATCTTTAGAAGTCTTTCCACACAGCCAGATGCCCAAAATAATACTGACAACCAGTACTAAAAAATAATTCCAGAGCGGCAGGTACTGGAACATCAAATAGAAAGGAATGGCCGCTACCGTACCAAAGGTTCCCGGCGCAACAGGCGACAGGCCACTACCCAGACCAAAGGCTAAAAAGTGCACCGGATTTTTCCAGACTGAGGGTGTATTGCTCATAAGTTTCTGTAGTCCATGAAAGAATGCTCTTTCATAAAAAAGATGTCACTAAAAGTGCTGGTAGGCTCGTGGAGAAAGTGGCTCTGCCGTCTCTGCATCCACCAGCCCGGTAGCGGAAGTTATTCGACCGATACAGGTTACAGGATTTTCAGCCAGCAGGCTGTCAGGAAGCTGCAACTTTTTTCGATCGGGCCATGTAAAGCACAGCTCATAATCATCGCCTCCGGCCAGGGCCAGCTCCCTGGCTTTCTCCAGACCCTGCAAACTTTTCAGCTCTTTGGAGACGGGAACCGATGAAGTACTGATTTGAGCACCTACCTGGCTGGCTTTGAGAATATGCCCCAAATCGCCCAATAGACCATCGGAAATATCCAGGGCAGCTGTGGCTCCATTTTCCAGTAACCACTGACCCAACGCTATTCTGGGTGTCGGTCGATAGTAACGTTCCAGCAGATGACGCTGTTCGAGGGTGCGAACACTGCCCGGGCTCTCACCTCTCAAAACATCAGGTAATGCACCGACAGCGTCACCAAGACAACCACTGACGTAAATCAGGTCTCCAACTTTAGCGCCATTTCGCCGCAGCGCTTGAGCTACAGGTAATGTTCCCTGTACCTGTATCGAGAGGGTCAATGGCCCGAGGGTGGTGTCACCCCCGATCAATCCTATCTGATAGGTTGACGCAAGCTCTGCCAAACCGTCAGAAAACGACTGCAGCCAGACATCATTCGATTCAGGCATGGTGAGACCCAGCGTAAAACTGTGGGGTTTTGCCCCCATAGCGGCGAGGTCACTGAGATTAACGGCCAGCGCCCGACAACCCAGCAGATAAGGGTCGCAGTTTTTCGGGAAGTGAATGCCTTCAACCAGCGTATCCAGGGATTGAGCCAGTTGTTGACCAGGTTGAAGAGACAGAAGCGCACAATCGTCGCCTATACCAACGACATCACTTAAGTGCGATCGAAGACCCGGACGATCGAAGAAACTGCGAATCAGATCAAATTCGCCAAGCGCCATAGGAAAGGTTCCAGCCAAGCTAAAATGTGAGTTTAACCTGCTGTCAGGCGGGTTAACAGATCAGGAGACAACAGCGCTACCTCCTGATCAAAAACCGATTACTTCCGACGGAAGTTACGCACCTCGTCAGGACGAACACGGGGTGCCAGCTTGTCCAGAATGCCGTTTATGTAACGGTGAGAATCCTGAGCACCAAACCGCTTAACCAGCTCAATCGCTTCGTTGATGACCACGCGGTATGGGACATCAGAGCGATTCATCAGTTCGTAGCAACCAATGCGTAGAGCCGACATTTCAACCGGGTCCAGCTGTGAAATGGGACGGTCCAGCAGCGGCGACATGGCGTCATCGAGTTGACTGACTTCACGGGCAATCCCGGTCAGCAGCATGTGGAAATAGCCGTCGTCAACTTTGCTGAAATCGTTGTCCGCACGGAACTGCATTTCAATCTGGGTGACGGATGACTGGGACATCTGCCACTGGTACAGGGCTTGCAGCGCCAGTTGACGTGCACGACGACGGGCAGATGGTTTAGGACGCGGGGCAGGTTTCTGCCCGGTTTCCTGCTTCTCAGTGGACAACTCAGGCCTCCAGTTTCTTGAGCAGGGACACCATTTCGAAAGCTGCCATGGCAGCCTCTTCACCCTTGTTACCCGCTTTGGTGCCGGCACGCTCGATAGCCTGTTCAATGGTGTCTACGGTCAGAACACCAAAGCTCACTGGAATTTCTTCCTCCAGATTCACGCTGGACAGGCCTTTCACGCACTCGTTAGCAACGAATTCAAAGTGTGGCGTGCCACCACGAATGACGGCACCCAGAGCAATAATAGCGTCGAAGCGTTGGGTTTTGGCGACTTTTTTAACAGTCAGTGGAATTTCGAACGCACCCGGACAACGAATAATAGTAATATCTTCTTCCGCAACACCGTGACGGGTCAGGCTGTCCACAGCCGCATTGAGCAGACTTTCTACAACAAAGGCATTCCAGCGGCCAACAACAATCGCATACTTGCCGTCATTAGCCTGCAGAGTACCTTCGATGGTTTGCAATGACATTGCGCTTTCCTCAATAAATCTTTGTAATGCACTTACTTCAAAGTACATGTGCTCTGACGTTCAGTCTTCACACGGGATATATTCTACAATTTCCAGATCAAATCCGGACAGGGCAGCGAAGCGAACCGGTGAGCTGAGCAGGCGCATTTTGCCTACTCCCAGGTCACGCAGAATCTGTGAACCGGTACCAATGGTCAGATAAGCACCGGACATACCGTTGCTGCCACTCTTGCCTTCCGAGAACTTTTCCAGTGCTCCGCCCAGGTCCAGTCTGGACTCAGAGTCCAGCAGCACAATCACGCCACGACCTTCACTGGCCACTTTGGCCATCGCCTTGTGCAGCGGCCAGCTGGACTTACCGCTTTCCGGATGTGCCGACAGCAGATCACGGAATGGTTCCATAGCGTGAACTCGCACCAGCGCCGGAGAGTTCGGTGTAATATAGCCCTTGGTCAGGGCAATGTGCGTAGCGCCGCTGATAGAATCCTTGTAGGCCGTCATATCAAACTGACCAAAATCGGTATCCAGTGTGCGCCGCTCTGACTTTTCAACGGTTTTCTCATTCAGGATTCGGTAGTTGATCAGATCGGCGATGGTGCCGATTTTCAGATCATGCTCTTTGGCAAACACTTCCAGGTCGGGACGACGAGCCATCGTGCCGTCTTCGTTCATGATCTCGATGATAGCGGCTGCCGGTGTCAGTCCGGCCAGACGCGCCAGGTCACAACCGGCTTCGGTATGACCCGCACGGCTGAGTACACCGCCAGGCTGCGCTCTCAATGGGAATACATGACCTGGCTGAACAATATCGCCGGGGCGGGACAGTGGGTCCGCTGCCACTCGAATGGTTCTGGCCCGGTCATGGGCAGAAATACCTGTGGTTACGCCTTCTGCGGCTTCAATGGAAACGGTAAAAGGTGTACCAAAGCCCGATGCATTGTCTTCCGAAGTCACCATCGGTGGCAGCCCCAGAAAATCACAGCGCTCTCCGGTCAGTGTCAGGCAGAGCAGACCTCTGGCCTCCCGGGCCATGAAATTCACGATCTCAGGAGTGATTTTTTCAGCAGCGATTATCAGGTCACCTTCGTTTTCACGGTCCTCATCATCTATCAGGATGACAGGTTTCCCGAGGCGAATATCCTCAATAATCTCTTCAATGGAGTTAAGCTGCATAACACCCCCATGTGTGTTTTTTATACATCCGGTATGCGAAACCGGCGTATTCTAACGGTTTCGTTCCCAAGCTGGAAGCAGTCACTTCATAAAGCCATGTTCAGCAAGAAAACCGGCTGTCAGGCTGGCAGGAGCCGATTCACTCTGTTCCCTGAGGCTCGGGTCCATTAGCCTTTCCAGATACCTGGCCAGCAGATCCACTTCCAGATTGATTTCTGTTCCTGCCCGGTACCCGGCAATAATGGTTTCCTGCCGGGTATGAGGCACGATGTTCAGGGCAAAGCGACAGCCATCCACCCTGTTTACCGTTAAACTGACACCATCTATCGTGACTGACCCTTTGTGGGCAATGTACCGGGCCAGATGAACGGGAGCCTCCACCCAATAGACCGTCGAACGACCCGAGAGTTCGATGGAGACAATTTTACCGACACCGTCGACATGACCACTGACCAGGTGGCCACCCAGCCGGGTTGAAGGCGTCAGAGCTTTTTCCAGATTCAGGGCAGAACCGACAGCCTGTCCCGAAAGCGTTGAATTTTCAAGCGTTTCCAGGGAAACATCGGCTACATATCCCTGTCCGGTCAATTCCACCACAGTCAGGCAGACGCCATTGGTGGCAATACTGTCACCCAGTTTTACATCAGAAAGATCCAACGAACCAGAGTTGACCGTTAACCTCAGATCACCAGAGAGGGGTTCTACTTTCTGCAGGCTACCAACAGCCTCAATAATGCCTGTAAACATGAATAGTGAATCTCAGTAATCAGTGTTCTGTTTAAACGTTGCCTTAATAAGCCAGTCATCGCCAATAGCACGGATATCAGAGATATTAAGACCCAGCTTTTCTGACATAAACTGGAATGGAAGGTTCAACAATGGCCGGGCTGCTGACCCCATCAAGATCGGGGCCATAAAGATATTCAGCTCATCCACCAGTCCTTCACTGACAGCGGCTCCGGCAAGGGTAGCTCCTGTTTCCAGCAAAACTTCCTGGCAATCTCTTTGAGCCAGTTCGCTCATTAATGCGTTCAGGTCCACCTGTCTGTCGGCGTTCAGCCTGATCACTTCAGCACCGGCAGCCTCCAGCTGTGCCTGTCGGCTCTGTTCTGCCTGATTCGTGCAGACAATCAGAGCCCTGCCGGGCCCGGTGACCACTTTCGCGTCGACAGGGGTTTGCAGGGATGAATCCAGAACCACCCTTAATGGTTGTCTGCGGGCCAGTTTTTCAGCGTCTGGCAGCCCCAGCTCTTCAGCTCTGACTGTTAATGAAGAATTATCATGAAGAATCGAGCCAACACCCGAAACAATGGCACAGCTCTGCGCCCGGAGCTTTTGAACTTCACTGCGGGCATCGGGTCCGGTAATCCACTGGGATTCACCACTCTCCATAGCCGTTCTGCCATCGAGGCTCATGGCCAGCTTGAGTCGGACGAAAGGTTGCCCGCTCATCATCTTTTTGATGAAGCCAGGATTCAATGCTCTGGCTTCGGCTTCAAGAATACCGGATTCAACCTCAATGCCGACGTCACTCAGTCTTTTCAACCCACGACCGGATACCAGGGGGTTAGGGTCTTCCATAGCAGCGACCACCCGGCTCACCCTGGCCTTGATCAGCGCTTCTGCACAGGGCGGTGTTTTTCCGAAATGACTGCAGGGCTCAAGGGTGACATAGACCGTTGCTCCCTTAGTCCGGTCACCTGCCATTTCCAGGGCATGCACTTCAGCATGGGGCTCGCCCGATCGTTCATGAAAGCCTTCACCGACAATGACGCCATCCTTCATGATCACACACCCTACCCTGGGATTGGGCATTGCGGTGTATAACCCTTTACGTGCCAGTTGCAGCGCACGAGACATCATTTCATGATCAATCGCAGACGCCATGGGACCTTCTCCAGGCTCAGTCAGAAATGGGGCCAGTTTATATGAATTTACCTCCGGCATCACTCACTGGTGAAAGCGCCCGATAAAATTTAAAGAGGACAATACTCACTTCTCATTGCCCCCTTCAGCCAGGGAGAATCAGTCAAAAGTAAATGAGTTTAGCGGGATGCTTTCGGTTAAAAAAGATTCAGTCAATGGCCCATATCGTCTTAAGTCCGGGCTGACAAAGGAGGCCATGGACGCTGCTCTTCGCTCTCAATCCAGGCCTTGACCCAACCTTCCGGCTCTGGACGCCAGTCTTCCCTGCCCGTGGCTTTTCTGACTCGTTCAGTGGCCACTATCCGGCCCTTCTCGGTGACAGCCGTTCTTAACAGAATTGAAGAAGCCGGTTCCCCTTTGACCCACATGGACTGGATAATATAAACCCATCGCTCATCCATCGCAGCCACCTGAGTGTACATAGTTACTTTGTCGAACATCCGGACCCGCTTTCGATAACGAGTGGTACTGCCAGCAACCACCAATCCCCACTTCTCTCTTTTGAGGACATCAGACAGCCCACACTGAATAGAAAGAGTAAACCGGCCCAGATCATAGAGCGTCAAAACACGACCATTGTTCATTTCCATGAACAGATCTAAATCCCATGGCATACAGCGAAAGCAGTTTTCACTGACAGCATCGACGGAAATTTTGGGCGCTTTTTTGGCTTTACGGATTGTGGTCAGCAGTCGAATGAATGGATACATACTCAAATCTTCTAGTAATTATGCCGAGCATCATAGCCATTCAAACAGTAGAAAGAAACAAGCGTTTAAAACTGAGTCATTCACGCTTGTTAATCAATAGCTCAAAGTCTGTTCGAAGCTGATATGTTGTCTAGACTATCCTAGATAGCTTTCAGCCCTGTATGAGATGTTTCATGGCTAAGAACTAAGCGCATGCAAGTGATGACAGGACGTAATGACAGCCACCCCTCACAAACGACGTACCCATTGATGAAGTCTGTCGGGAAGATGACAAGCCCGGAGATAAGAGAGGGAGAGGCCAGGAAAACAAGCCCTTCTTCCGGAGTAAACTATGAAAAAATTATTATTTATTATTCTATGTTGGCTAATGACCAGCCCTGTATTGGCGTTACCTGCTATTAAACCGGCTCCTCTCAATAAGGGTGATACCGTTGCCTTAATTTCCAGTGGCTTTCGTGTTAATACCGCCCAGGATGTGCAATTTGCAACAGAACGACTCGAGGCACTGGGCTTGAGCGTTATCTACGGTAAAACTATTTTTCAACAAACCGGATATTTTGCAGGTACTGATCAGGCACGAGCTGCTGATATCAATGACATGTTTGCCAATCCAAAAGTAAAAGCCATTATCGAGTTGCGGGGCGGCTGGGGGTCAGCGCGAATACTGGAATATTTAGATTTCCCTTTAATCAAAAAGCA
This sequence comes from Endozoicomonas sp. ALC020, assembly GCF_049275935.1. Taxonomy (NCBI): domain Bacteria; kingdom Pseudomonadati; phylum Pseudomonadota; class Gammaproteobacteria; order Oceanospirillales; family Endozoicomonadaceae; genus Endozoicomonas; species Endozoicomonas sp. ALC020. Next base: position 3,125,197 of record NZ_CP184830.1, on the reverse strand, counting down.
TCCCAAGATTTTTATGGGTTTTAGCGACATTACCACCTTGCTGCTAGCCATCCACCAGAAAACCGGCTTAATAACGTTTCACGGCCCGATGGCTGCAGCTTACCCCTGGACACAATACACCGTTAATTATTTAAAGAAAATTCTCTTTGAAGGTAATGCCATTACCATGAGCAACCCCATCATCAAAAGCGATGATTTAACCCGTACTGTTGCCAGGATTCAAACTATTCGCCCTGGCATTGCCACAGGGGAAATTCTGGGTGGCAACTTATCCGTTTTAGTTTCTATGCTGGGAAGCCCCTACTTACCCAGTTTTAAAAATAAAATTCTGTTTTTGGAGGATACCGGTGAAGATGTTTATCAAATTGATCGCATGTTAACCCAGTTACAAACTGTCGGTATATTAAAAGAAATCTCTGGTTTTATTTTTGGTCAATGTATAAATTGTAATGCCAAGGTTCCTTATGGCTCTTACCGCTTGCAGGAGGTGTTAAAACAACATATTTCACCCTTGAATATTCCAGCCTGGAATGGAGCAATGATTGGCCATCAGGCCAGTATATTTACCATTGGTGAAGGTGTGAAGGTTCGTATCGACGCAAGTAAAGGGACTATTACGATGCTGGAACCTGCCGTCAATCCCTGAGACGAAAGTTTTGAACCGAAACTGCCTGTTCTAAAAGCCGGAAACTGAGAACAGACCACCAAAACAGATACTAAGACATATTTGTATGGCAGCACTTCGGTAATTCCTCTGGATATCATTCTCATAGCTTCTGGCGATTTGCATACTAACCAGCCTGTCAATGGATCGCGCCAGCACCTCTTCATCCATGACTATGGGAAGATTGGCATGCAGCAGGGTACCGCGTCATAAGAGTGCCATTATTCTTGCTGCATTTGCCGTCTACTATGGGTGTGCTGGCATTGTCAATCATTGACTTATGAACGAAAAACTCTGCAATGAGGTCAGCAATGGCCTCATTGTTTATCAATGGTTTCCAGTCGTTCAATTTCTTCCCGGAATTCATTCAGGTCCTTGAAGTGACGATAAACAGAGGCAAACCGGATATAGGCTATTTCGTCCAGCTCCCGAAGTACACGCATCACTTCTTCCCCCAAAACCAGGGATTTTATTTCCCGCTCACCGGTGGCCCGAAGCCGATGCTTGATCCGGTTCACAGACTCTTCAATCTGTTCCACGCTGACAGGACGCTTTTCCAGAGCTTTGGATATGCCTGCCCTTAGTTTTTCTTCATTGAAGGGTTCACGGGAACCGTCTCTTTTGACCAGCCTGGGAATCAACAACTCTGCCATTTCATAAGTCGTAAATCGTTCACTACAGGTCAAACATTCACGACGACGGCGAACCTGGTTACCGTCTGCCACCAGGCGGGAATCAATGACTTTGGTATCGACAGCGTTGCAAAAAGGGCAGTGCATGGGTAAGAGAAACGTTTTTCAGAGTGAGTCTTCCATCATAATTCACGCCTGTAAAATTACCAAGACTTTGCAGAATGAAGTGATTCTGTGTGGGTAAGCCGCTGACCCGATTCTCAGGTCAGCGGTCTTACTTTGAAAAACAGCCCTGGATCAGCTGTAGACAGGCAGACGCTTGCAGATTGCCAAAACCTTCGCCTTCACATCCCCGACAACCTGTTCATTACCAATGTTTTCAAGTACGTCACAGATCCAGCCTGCCAGAGCAGCAGAATCCTCTTCATTGAAACCACGGCGGGTAATGGCCGGAGTACCAATACGCAGACCACTGGTGACAAATGGAGAGCGAGGATCATTTGGAACAGCATTCTTGTTGACCGTAATGTTAGCTTCACCCAGAGCCGCTTCGGCGTCTTTACCTGTGTACTCTTTACCGATCAGATCCATGAGGAACAGATGGTCGTCAGTGCCGCCGGATACAACCTTGATGCCGCGCTCGAGCATAACCCGGGTCATCGCCTGAGCATTTTTAACGACCTGCTGCTGGTAAGTCCTGAAGTCATCGGACATGGCCTCTTTGAAGCAAACCGCTTTAGCTGCAATCACGTGACACAGAGGACCACCCTGGGACTCGGGAAATACCGCAAAGTTGAACTTTTTGTTCAACTCTTCATCATCGTTAGCCAGGATCAGACCACCACGGGGACCACCCAGGGTTTTGTGAGTCGTTGTCGTAACAACATCGGCAATACCTACCGGAGACGGGTAAACACCGGCAGCAACCAGACCAGCCACGTGAGCCATATCAACCAGCAGGAAAGCACCTACCTTGTCGGCTATATCGCGAAAACGCTGCCAGTTCACAACACGGGAGTAGGCCGAGAAGCCTGCAACGATCATTTTTGGCCTGTGTTCATCCGCCAGACGCTCAACTTCTTCGTAGTCGATCTCGCCGGTTTCAGGATTCAGGCCATACTGAACCGCTTCGTAAATACGGCCGGAAAAGCTGACCTTGGCACCGTGAGTCAGGTGGCCACCATGGGCCAGGCTCATACCCAGAACCTTGTCACCGGGCTTGATCAGAGCCATGTAGACCGCCGCATTGGCCTGGGAGCCGGAATGAGGCTGAACGTTAGCGTAGCTGGCACCAAACAGCTCTTTGGCACGATCAATAGCCAGCTGTTCAGTGACATCAACATGCTCGCAGCCACCGTAGTAGCGCTTGCCCGGATAACCTTCTGCGTATTTGTTGGTCAGGACAGACCCTTGTGCTTCCATCACTCTGGGGCTGGTGTAATTTTCGGAAGCGATCAGTTCGATGTGCTCTTCCTGGCGAACCGCTTCAGCGTCTATGGCAGCCTTGAGTTCAGGGTCGAACTCAGCGATGGACATGTCCTTTCTGAACATTAATGATTCCTCGGAATGTTGCCTGTTAATGAGGTTTTTCGGCGACCATTCTAATACAGCTGTTCAGGATTTCGTATCGAAAAAGTTTCATGTCAATTTGAGCGAGACTCATGGGCTCTGACTTAGCTTTCTGGCAGCCAGTCCTCAGTCATGATTTGTTCAAAGCTCCAGGGGGAGTCAGCCGGGAAATCATCGGGCTTACATTTCATGTCAGCCGCTGCATCTCTTTTTGCAGACCGATAGGCTTTTGGCAAGACCTCATCAATCTTACTGTTTAGGCCAGGGTTATCTTCGAGTAGATCGAAGATGGCACCTCGTTGTTTAGCGATACTGACCAGCCAGCTCCTGTACCAGTCCGTCATTGTGTGCTGATCGTCTTTTCCAGACTGCATTTGCCATTTCAGCAGGTGCAAGAGCAATTCTTTAACACAACTGCGTAAAGCCTGATACTGAGCCTTACCCATGTCTTCAATTTCCTCTACCAGATTGGCAATATCAAGTTCATTGAAACGACCTTGCCTAATCAACTCGGCCTGACGATACGACCAGCTATAGAAATCAGTGTCATACAGGTTTTCCATAAAAATACCTCCATTGCCCTAACACTGTAGGCAAAGAACGGAAGGGAATCAAAATGAAGCATGCAGAGGCTGACGCCTTTGCGGAGTAAGTACGAGCATACAGAAATGCCTCAAAAGTGCTATTATACGGAGGCTTCAGTCAAACCTATTATGGATGCCTAAATTGTCACAATACGTCTATACCATGAACCGGGTGAGCAAGATCGTTCCCCCAAAGCGCCAGATTCTTAAAGACATTTCCCTCTCTTTTTTCCCCGGTGCCAAAATTGGCGTCCTGGGTCTGAACGGTGCCGGTAAGTCCACTCTGCTGCGCATCATGGCTGGTGTCGATCAGGAATTTGATGGCGAAGCCCGTCCACAACCCGGTCTGAATGTTGGTTACCTGCCTCAGGAGCCGCAACTGACACCCGGTAAAACAGTCCGTGAAGTGGTGGAAGAGGCACTAGGTGAAATCAAGGAAGCCCAGGACAAGCTGGAAGCCGTTTACGCAGCTTACGCTGAGCCCGATGCGGACTTTGACGCCCTGGCGACAGAACAGGCCAGACTGGAAAACATTATTCAGGCGGCCGATGCCCATAACCTGGAGCGCAAACTGGACGTCGCTGCCGACGCTCTGCGTCTTCCCGAGTGGGACGCTGTCGTAGACAATCTGTCAGGTGGTGAGCGCCGTCGTGTAGCTCTTTGCCGCCTGTTGCTCTCCAGTCCCGAAATGCTGCTGCTGGACGAGCCTACTAACCACCTGGATGCCGAGTCAGTGGCCTGGCTGGAGCGCTTTCTCGTTGAATATCCGGGAACCGTTGTGGCTATCACCCACGATCGTTACTTCCTGGATAACGCAGCGGGCTGGATTTTGGAGCTGGACCGTGGCCACGGTATACCCTGGGAAGGTAACTACAGCGACTGGCTGGAGCAAAAAGAAGCCCGACTCGAGCAGGAAAGCAAGCAACAGGACGCTCATCGAAAAGCGATGCAACAGGAACTGGAATGGTCCCGCTCAAATGCCAAAGGTCGCCAGTCCAAATCCAAAGCACGTCTGGCACGCTTTGAAGAGATGCAGTCCCAGGAATTTCAGGCCCGTAACGAAACCAACGAAATCTACATTCCACCCGGCCCACGTCTGGGTGATAAGGTTCTGGAATTCAATCATGTTTCCAAAGGCTTTGGTGATCGGCTGCTGATCGACGACCTGAATTTCAGCATTCCCAAGGGTGCTATTGTCGGTATCATCGGGGGTAACGGTGCTGGTAAAACCACCCTGTTCAAGATGATTACCGGAGACGAACAGCCTGATTCCGGAAGCATCGAACACGGCGAGACGATCAAAATCTCTAATGTTCAGCAGATGCGTGACGAGCTGAAAGACGACAAAACTGTTTTTGAAGCGATCTCCGATGGCCAGGACATTCTTCGCATCAATGGCTACGAAATGCAGTCCCGCAAATACATTGGTCGTTTCAACTTCAAAGGCGGTGACCAGCAGAAGCGTGTGGGTGAGCTCTCCGGTGGTGAGCGCGGTCGACTGCAATTGGCCGCGACACTGAAAGAAGGCGGCAATGTACTGCTACTTGACGAACCCTCCAACGACCTTGATGTTGAGACCCTGCGTGCACTGGAAGATGCACTTCTGGCCTTCCCGGGCTGCGCCATGGTGATCTCTCACGATCGCTGGTTCCTGGATCGCGTGGCCACACATATCCTGGCTTACGAAGGCGATTCCAAAGTCACCTTCTTCGAGGGCAACTACACCGAGTACGAAGCCGATCGCAAAGAGCGTCTGGGTGAAGAGGCAGCGGGCCCTCATCGTATGAAATACAAGCGTATTGATGCCTGATTGCCAGCCGACTAGAGCGTAGCTTTCTGGCTACGCTCTTCAGTCAGCAGTGCGTGATTCGTCCGGTTACTCAGCCATTGACTGAGACCTGAGAGTAGGTCCCCTGTAATATGAAAAAACGACGAATGTCTGCTTCAACCGATCGACAAAGCCCCGAAAAGAAATGGAAACATTTGTTTTCGGGGCTCTCAATTTGTCTGGCTGCGCTCTAAAAGTTGCTGCGGCCATGCATGGGAACAACTTTGACTTTGAATCTACTAAGTTCAGCCATTGGATCTCCAGCGTTGAATAATGGCAGCTTCTCATCAAGTTTATTTGAGTAGTCGATAACACAATCAGTGTTATATCCACTTAGTTGCGGAACTTGTGAAATTATTTCATTTGGATTTGTCGTTCCATCCAACTGTTGTATTATCAGCCCCTCTGCGGAATTTTCACCTGCGTATATCCTCATCCCCCTACCCATAATGAAGAATGGTTCATCGGCTCCTAACTCTGTTGCAACCTTCAGTGCTGATCTTAATTTTATATAGTGGATTCTTTTTCCATCAATTGAAATTGGTGGATTCAACCTGAATTCCTGTTCGTAAAACAGCAATCCTTCTTTAGTTCGAACGCACTCCATTGTCTTCTCTGCAAAGGCTTCGAAAGACATGCACATAATAACTATTGGCAATATCAGATAGGATTTAAACATCTCATAACCTTTTGAACAACGTGTTTAAAATAATACACATTTGTTTTTTTTCAACATCAACCGAGACCCGGTGCAGTAATGCTCTTCAGCACTTCCGGCTACTTGCTTTTTAAGCGGTCACGAACGAAAAAGTACTTAAGAGCCGTTTCTTTTCAGACCCTGACCGCTTAATCCCGAATAAGAATAGAACTTTCCTAAGATTCATCTAGTCTTCTCACTTCTGCAAAATAATTCAGGATTTATGGCTATGCTGTTTAAGGCACTCGGTAGTTTGCGTCTTGGTTTGATGTGCACTATTACAGGCTCAATACTGTCAAATAGTGCACAAGCTTCCGGAGCGGTTTTTATTGGGAGAATGGGAGGCTTGGCAGTACAGGTTCAGGGAGATAAGGCCCTGTTTAAAAACAACGAAATGCTTCACAAAAGCAACCCGTTGTCTCTGGCAATGGATAACAAAGGCATTCAAAAAATAGAAATAGAACCGGACAAGATAGAAATTTACAAAGATAAAAACAACTTGCCAGACACCATTTATTTTCCACTACTGATTGAGCCAACCCCATCGGCCACAGGCATTCAAACCATTGACCAAACCAGAGGGCTACAACTACTGAACGACAGCGTTATATCACTGGCAACCACCGTAATCGATAAAACCATCGTTCTTTCTACACCCACTCTGTACGCCCCGCCAACGGAATACAACTCTAAAACGATCGCTTATTCTGAGCTGGAACTCTATCAGGAGACTCAAAATACATTTTATGCGACAGCTTCTATTCCTATGCTGACCCCTGTGTCCTCAGCGGCATCCGAGGGGGATTATATTGACCTTGATTTTGAAACTCGGGATACCATCAGGGTTTACCCAAAAGGAAAGGACTCTGACTCCACATCCGGTTTTTTTGAGCAGATTATCAGAAAAGTGCCTGATAGCCCTGAGAAAAAAAGCGAAAACGGAGGGCAACAGGAAAAGCAAACGACCAATTCGTCCGGTGATGACCCCAACTCGGAAGACACTACTTCAGAAGACACTACTACAGAAGCGACAACAGATTCCTCGACCACAGTCGAAACTGCTTCAACCCCCACACTGCGATCGGAAGCCTCAGCGCTGGATGAAAAAGCTGATCTAACGCCGAAGCCTCTATCTGAAAATTTCAACACGTATCACTCAATAGAAAACAGTTCGAATCAAATCGTGCTTGATGCCATTAGAGCATTCATTGAAGAAAATGATGAACAGGATCTTTCATGGGTCGTACTTGAAAAAATTCACGGCTGCAACTACAGCTTCTGGACGGACGGCAGCATTGTTAAGGTGGGTAGAAGGAATGATTGGATTGGTGAAGATGAAAACTTTTTTAACCACCGCCCGGTAAATGAACAATACAGAGAAATGATTCTTGATATGCACCGGAAGTTCTGTAAAGAAGGAGACATTTTAAATGTTACGGGCGAACTCTACGGCAAATCTATTCAGAAAGAAATTTTTTATCAGGATAATATAAAATTTGCGGCTTTTGACATTTTCGTCAACAAACAAAAAATAGATTATAACACTTTTAAACAGTGGACTTCAGCTATTGGTATCCCTACGGTTACAGAGATAAAAATATGTGACTCCCTTGAAAGTGCTCTTTCTTTCAATCCGGTTTTTACAAGTTTTCATAGTCAAACCGGTGATGTTGCAGAAGGTGTTGTTATTAAGCCTGTGCAGCCTAAATTTTTAAAATACCAAAAACCTGTCATTTTAAAAATAAAAAACCCGAGATTTGCTGAAACCAATTTTAAAAAAGCACTTCCTAACGAAAATAAAAAAATAAAGCAAGAGAATCAGATTATACTCTCCTCACTTCTTGCAAAAGTAACGGAAAACCGTCTTTGTTCTGTTACTTCAAAATCAGATAAATTAACAACAAAAAACACTAATAAAATTAAAGGCGAACTTGTTAAGGACATTTTAGATGAATATGAAAGAGAGAATGAGCTAGCTGCCAAGAGTAAAGTAAACGATAACAAACAGTGGAAACTTATAATTTCTGAATTATTTAAAGCCGCATATCAACTGATAAATGATCGGCCTGAGACTTTTCAATAACCGGGAAAGCCTGTTGACTAGTTTGACTCGTTCCTATGCCGGTTCATGGTAATGAGTCATTCTTTGTGAAACTCTATAGCCAAACCTCACCCCTCGATAAGAGTTAACTACGAATTGAAAAAATCACACCAAATGAAAGAATGTCTTTGAAAACCTTTTTCTAGATGTTACTCATCCCAATTTTCAGTACAATTGATTGAAGAGTTTTCATAACGCATATAATTACGTTCATATAAAAATGGTCTCAATACCCCCTCAAAGACTTTTCTAAAGGCATATGGGAAGCGTGATAATTGTAACTGTGGCGTTATAGATAATATGGTAATTAAAGCAGTAATTGTTAGCACCGGAAAAAGATCAAATAATGCTTTATTTAATTCCTGGATGTTCGTTATATTTCTCTTTAGCTCAGCCCGTGTATCTTCTGGCAAAAGAAACCAGTAGAAAAAAATAAAATAATGGTTAAATAAACAACTATCTCTCGCATACGTATATATAGTATTGCAATCAATATGGTAAGAACTACCTAAACCAGCATTCGGGTCAGCTCCATATACTAATAATAAAAAAATAATCTGCATGCTTTCTGTCTCAAAAATGGCTGGATGGAAAGAAGAATAGCCAATAAATCTAATACAAAAAGCAGACACATTGGGATCAGCCCCATTTTGAAGTAAATGAAGTATCATCTCAACACTTCCATGCTGAAGAGCTGCCACTATTGGATAGACAGCCTCTTCATAGATTTCTTCATCTTCAACTACTCCATCGAACTCCCTTACATTAATATCTTTTCCTTGCGTAACGAGCAGAGTAACTTTCTCCTTATCTGCACTTTTTATGGCATCTAAAAACTCTCCGGAATAAACATAAATTGGATATAAAAAAAACGCATCTTAATAAACCTGAAAAATTGTAACCCAGTGCAATATAGCACCGAAATCATGAAACAACTAAATGAGCAAAAATCCCCACTGACTAAAGACTTTTAATTGCGTACAATACGCAGTCCGAGAAACGTCACCTTCGCTTCGCAAGACGATAAAACAGCAAAGCCCGGGAGTAGGAAAGTGATCAGCAAACTGAACCAACAGGCCGTCAATGCCACCAGCGCAGAAGGGACGCTGTATCAGAATTTTGCCGATCGGCTGGCCAGCTCCGGATTCCAGGGCGATATAGAGCTGGGCTATGCAGAACGGACTGTGCTGGCTACTGACAACTCGATCTATCAGGTGTATCCGGCAGGTGTCCTATACCCCAAAGGCACCGAAGATCTGAGCACAATGTTGTCATTGGCTAATGAACCTTCTTTTCAAACGGTTGTACTCTCTCCAAGGGGAGGAGGTACCGGCACCAACGGCCAGTCACTAACCTCGGGATTTATGGTAGACACCAGTCGCTATATGAATCAGGTTCTGGAGATCAACCCTGAAGAGCGCTGGGCAAGGGTTCAAAGCGGTACCGTCAAAGACTATCTGAATGATCTGGCTGCAAAGCACGGACTGTTTTTTGCCCCGGAACTGTCCACCAGCAACCGGGCGACAGTGGGTGGCATGGTGAACACCGATGCCAGTGGTCAGGGTTCGGTTGTCTATGGCAAAACCCGCCATCATGTCCTTGAACTGACCTCGGTCTTTGCTGATGGCACCGTATGGAACTCATCACCACTGACAGAACAGGAGCTTGATGAAATCTGTCAGCGCAAAGACCGCGCAGGGCAGGTTCACAAAACGGTGATTGAAGCCTATAACCAGAATAAAGATCGTGTCGAAACCATCTTTCCAAAGCTCAACCGTAATCTCACCGGCTACGATCTGGCCAATATCCGCAGAAAAGATCCTGTGAACCCTGAAGACGTTGGCAAGTTTGATCTCAATGCCATTCTTTGCGGTTCTGAAGGGACCCTGGCCATGGTCAGTGAAATCAAGGTCAACCTTCTGCCTATACCCGACACCTCTGCACTGGTTCTGGTGTTCTACTCCAGCTTTCAGGAATCGCTGAGGGATGCCCAGTCCCTTATGCAAGCGACTCCAAGCTCGGTTGAAACCATTGATTCCAAAGTTCTGTCGCTCGCCAAAGCAGACAGTGTCTGGGAGAGCGTCAAAGAGTACTTTCCGGATGATGTTGATCAAATAGACGGCATTAACTTTGTTGAATACACCGGCCAGTCGCAAGCCGATATTGAAAAAGGTATTGAACGCTTAAAAGCAGAGTTGGACAAGCCATCGGAAATCCAACGGGTGGGTCACAGCGTTGTGACAGGAACTCCAAACGTTAAAAAGATCTGGAATATGCGCAAGCAGTCCGTGGGATTGCTGGGCAACATGGAAGGCGACGCACGACCTATACCCTTTGTAGAAGACGTTGCCGTGCCACCAGAGAATCTGGCTGCTTTTATCGCTCGCTTCCGGGCGTTACTGGATAGCCATAACCTGTCTTATGGCATGTTTGGTCATGTCGACGCCGGGGTTCTCCATGTAAGACCCGCCATTGATATGAAAGATCTTGAGCAGGAGGTTCTGGTCAGAACCATCAGTGATGAAGTCTCTGCGCTGGCGAAAGCCCATGGTGGCGTCCTTTGGGGAGAGCATGGCAAAGGCGTTCGCTCTGAATACGCACCCGACTTTTTTCAGGATCTTTACCCGGTACTACAAAACATCAAAAGTGCTTTCGACCCCCATAATCAGTTGAATCCGGGAAAAATAGCGACACCCTCCACCCGGGCATCAGAAACCCTGCTGAAGATTGACGGTGTGCAAACCCGTGGCCAGCTGGACAGAACCATCGAAAGAAAAGCCTTCGATGCTTTTACCCATGGCATGTATTGCAATGGCAATGGCGCCTGCTTCAACTACAATCCCAACAGCGCCATGTGTCCAACCTGGAAGGCCACTCTGGATAGAACTCAATCACCCAAAGGCCGATCAGGACTGGTACGTGAATGGTTGCGACTGCAAAGCGCGGCGGGCAGCAACATCTCTGAAGCAATGGACGAAGCTCGCCAGTCCGGACTTTTCTATAACGCCATGGACAAGACCCGCAACAGCATTGCCAAGCTGCGAGGCAAGGAAGATTTCAGTCATGATGTTTATGAAGCACTGGACAGCTGTATGAGCTGTAAGTCCTGTGCAGGTCAGTGCCCTATTCAGGTGAATGTGCCTGACCTGAGGTCCCGGTACTTTGAGCTTTACCACACTCGCTACCTGCGCCCTGCTAAACATCATGCTGCTGCGATGTTGGAACCCGTTCTGCCAACACTGGCAAAAGCCAAATCTGTTTACAACCGTGTGGCCAACTCGGGTTTGATGAACAAGCTTTCGGCCAAAACGTCCGGTCTTCAGGATCTGCCGACTATCACCAGTGCATCCCCTCTGGAAGACAGCTGTCGTTCTGGTGCCTCCGTGGCCTCAGACAGTCTGCTTGCTTCCATGACAGAAAAAGAGCTGGCTCGAACGGTGGTGATTGTTCAGGACGCCTTTACCAGTTTTTTCGAAACTCCGGTATTGACTGACCTGGTCGAGCTGTTGGTCAGACTCGGTTATCGTCCTCTCGTTGCGCCCTATAAACCCAACGGCAAAGTGTTGCATGTCTATGGTTTTCTGGGGCGTTTTGAGAAAGTCGCGAAAACCAATGCCAGAGCACTCAAAAAACTGGCCGATAAAGGTGTAGCCCTGATAGGGATTGATGCTGCCGTTACCCTGACTTATCGCGATGAATACCATGAGATCATGGGTGAAGAAGCTCCCAAAGTGCAATTACTCTCGGAATGGTTTGCCAGTCAGGCAGATACCATTCGTGAGCTTCAGTTAAATCTGAATGGTGAGTTCAAGCTGCTGGGGCACTGCACGGAGACCACGAATGCGCCAGCAGCACCGGCACAGTGGCAAAAGCTGTTTGCCGCCTGTGGACTAAAACTGACTTACCAGGCTACTGGCTGTTGCGGTATGGCGGGTATCTACGGACATGAAACCCGTAACCAGGAAACGTCCCGCAAGCTATACGACATGAGCTGGAAACCTGTGATCGAGAATCCTGACAACCAGGATCAACTGTTGGCTACCGGCTACTCCTGTAGAAGTCAGGTTAAGCGTTTTGGGAATACCGAGATTCCTCACCCGGTCTCAAGGCTGTTGGCCTTGATGAACGAGTAAAATAACAGTGCTCAACCCACTGCCAACAGCTCTGACAGCTCATTAGGATTCTCAATCAGATCAGCCACCAGCGTGTAAGCTTCCAAAACCGCCATGAACGCTGACACAGGGGGTCATCGTCCTGATTCGTGAGCAAATTGAAATCCCGGGCGCTCACCAGGATTCGGCCCTCACAAGGAAATCTGATCTGTGCTGAAGAGTGCTCAGGGCGCTCTCCTGCTGACGCCTTTTTGTCATCTCCACTCACTGTTAAAGCTTATCTAAATGCTGAATCAGGTTTCTGACTCTGATCCTGACTCTGTTTCTGTTGCTAGATTCTTGATAAAGAGGTTTTAAAACAGGGAAGTAAACAATGACTCAGGGTCTCTATGAACAGGTTCGGGATCTGACGCTAGATCGTAATAAGTTTGCACCGGGTACCAGGGTTGGACTCAATGACCAATACGAACTGGTGGAAGTAATAGCCAGCTATAAAGACTGGATTGTCACTCATCCGGACCCGGTTCGCCTGAGAAACCTGCTCGGCTCGCTGATTCAATCAGCCCAGGATGTGAATCAATACCTCAACCTCAGTGATCGTTCCGCCTCAATGCTTGAAGCAAAGGTAGCGGGAGAGCTGGACTTCTCAGTACTGACCAAACAGGTCGCAGCATTCCTGAAAACCCCCGCCTGTCAGATCATTCGTACCAGAGAGCAGCTCAATAATCTGCTGCAAGCTTCCGTCAAAGCCAAAAAAACCGGGAAAAATATTCAGGTCGAACTGAAACAAACCCTGCATGAAGGCTTTTCAAGATTCTGCAACTTTATGGACGTCAGCGATCTCAACCAGCTGGTCGGATTCTACAGAACAGCACTGTTTGAATGGCTGGATGAATTCAGTCATCTGTGCGCAACTCAGGGCGATCTGAATGACCTGTATCAGACTACCCGGAACTGTTTTGATGCCTTCACCAAAGACCTTATTACTGAGACTCAGGGCAATGTTGTCACGCCTTCTTCTGCCAAGGCAGCGAATCAGGTTGCAAAAGATGAGAAGCGACAGTGGGATGATAATGCCGAATCACTGATTGAAATGGATGGCTGGTTGCAATCATCCAACACTGAAAATCTGGAACGACTGCTGAAGAAGATCCGTCAGGATAAAGATCTTGGTGACAGGTTTCTGAAAGTTAAAGGGTTTGAACTCAGATCCCGTCTGGAAAAATGTCCTGACGCCGTAGCTATGGACCTGAAGAGCATGAAGCTTTCACTGGATGATCACCTCCTGCGCATTGCAAAGCCTCAGCGCAAGAAACAAGATCCTCTTTATCAAATTGTTCTCTCTGTTGCCCGGCAGCAGAGCACCGACATTATTGCCCGTCTGCCACAGGATGATCCTGACATGATGGGTCTTGGTCTTTATCTGAAATACCCGAATGTGTTGGCTCGATGTAAGTCAGCCCTCGTGCATCAGCTCATTCTTCTGATTCAACTCAGCCCGGAAATGGAAGAGCACTATATTACCGTAGCCTCAAAACATTATCTGAGGCACCAGAACGGCTTGATGGTTGCCCGGTCACCGCTTTTGTGCAAAGCCACCCGAAGTACACTGCTACTGTCTGACTTTACCCAGGAAAAAACTATCACTCTGGAATTCATCAAACATTACCCAAAAGCGGCTCTGGACATTGAGCCGACTGTTTTTAAAAAACTACTTGCTCACCCTGATCTGGTCGACTTCTGGCCCGGGTTTATCGCAGAAAATGCGACCCGGCTCAGTATTGAAAACTGGCAACAGCTCTTTTCTGGAAACCCTTCCGGTTTTCATAAATTGATCACCCGACAAATGTCAGCAACACCTCCCGTGGTTTGCCGGTTTCCCAACGCTTTCGCAGCTCAGGTAAAGAGCTTCCTGAAAAACAACCCGGATATGTTAAGCAAAGTACTGAAGTTACCCAGACAGGTAGAAAGTGCTGGTTACAGAACGTTGATAGCCATCGCCCAATCACTCTCTTTTGAAATTGCCACCCTCTCGGAAATCAAACCTGATTCAGGTTTGAAATCAGAGGAAATTGGCAGCTCAAGTCAATACTGAATCATAAACGACGATGGACAAATGAACTCGGCATCGCAGGCAAGACCATGCCTGCGGCCGAAACACGGCCTGAAGCCAAGGTTGTATGAGTAGAGGTGTTTGGTATCGACAGTTGAAATAAAAATTGTCAACTAACGCCAAAAAACTGCTGATAAGGCCAGTGTTGTCATGAATACTCCGGGCGTTAATTACTTAGAAGACATTTTCTAGCACGGTGAAACCTTTGTTTTTGAAAAAATACTTATTTTCTTGATCTATCAATTTTCTGGTCTAGCCTCTCAATTCTTAAAAACACAAAACAGATGTAAGGATAAAGCTTTGAAAAAGCCATTTTCCAAGGCACTGCTGTTATTGCTAATATTGCTGCCTGTTACCTGTAATGCCAAATCTTTTAAAAGACATTTTATTGTCGAGTTTGAACAAGATGGAGGCGTTCCAGAAAGGAGTTTTTTCATAGAATACAATAAAAACACATTGTCGTACGATAAGTCATACTCTGCCGAAACAAATGATGACTCAGGATCAATTTTTCCGCCTGATCACAAATCATACAGACTTGGCGATTATGGAGAAACAACGCCTCTTATTGAATCAATCCCGTGGGAATTGATTTATGTCGCTCATCTGCTGGTTGCTTACAAGCTGGTTCTGACCACCAGCGCCCCGCTTCTGAGCGCCAAACCCTATTCATGGATACCCGCAGAAGCGTTTGTCGCTGTCGGCATACTTTTGAAAAGCTATTGGAACTCCAATTCATCGCTGTTTAACCCGGTGGATCAACTGGAGACAAGTCAGCATCATCCGTTTGCGATCACCACTATGGTGCTTCCGGGACAGGATCAAACAGAAAATGGCCAACAAAACCAGGCATCAGCATCATCCGGTCAGCAGGCCTCAGGAACAATCACCCGTAGAGGCTTTTTCGCCAGGTTTCTGTCTCGCGGCTCTGGCGAAGGCAAAGAAAACCCCGAACAACATCAGCATACTTTCGGCTTAAATTGTTACGTCGATTCCTGTAATGGCGTTTGTCAATTCCGATCACAAGCTGATAGCAGCAGGCAACCTGATAGAGGTGAGGAGTGCCCCATATGCTTTGAAATGTTTGGAAAAGTAACTGTGACTCCCTGTTGTTCGAATAAAATTGACACACACTGTTTAAAAGAGATATTTCTGAGCACTTCACCAGGGTCAACGAAAACCTGTCCATTTTGCAGAAGAGATCTGTCTTTCCTGGCAGAATCACCGGATTTTGCAGCAAGTGTAGAATCACAGCAGGACTTAACAGTTGCTGATAACAAGCCTTCGGGTATCAGTTCCTCACAAACGGCCTCTTTCACTAACACTATGAGAGCACTTGATCTAGCAGTCTGCGAGGTGATCCTAATGGACGGGATTGGCAGGGTGTTGCCATGTGGGAAGGTCTGCAAAAATCACGCAGCCCTGGCCAATCATGTATCACACTTCCACTTTCGCCGATGAAACTGTGACGTGGCCAGAGAGCCCCCTCTATGATTGGAGCGGGGAATTTCATACCAATCGATCATTTTTTCTTGATTTAACAACGTTCTGATCTAGCCTCTCTATTTCAAAAAATACGAAATAGATATTAAGGATGACCCCTTGAGAAAACCATTTTCTGCTGCATTGCTGTTCTTGCTGATGTCGTTGTCTGTTATCTGTTACGCCGAACCTTACAACAATGCCCTGAGCGCCAAACCTTATTCATGGATACCGGTAGAAGCGTTTGTCGCCGTCGGCATGCTTTTGAAAAGTGATTGGAACTCCAATTCATTGCTGTTCAACCCGACGGATCAACTGGAGGCCAGTCAGGATCATCCGTTTGCCATCACTACTATGGTACTTCCCGGACTGGGTCAACAAAAAAATGACCAGCAAAGCCAGGCATCAGCATCATCCAATCAGCAGGCCTCAGTAACAACCACCCACCTTAAAAACTGTTTCGCCCAGCTCCAGACTTGCCGCCGCGACGGTAATGGGAACCCTGAACAACCCCAACATACTTTCGGTTTAGAGTGTTACGTCGATTCCTGTAATGGCGTTTGTCGATTTCGATCACCCGCTGCTAGCAGTATGTCACCTGAAGCAAGTGACGAATGCCCTATATGCTGTGAAACGTTTACCAATACGATTCTTACTCCTTGTTGTTCACAGAAAATTGACAAACACTGCTTGCAAGAGGCATTTGAGAAAACTGGGAACACCTGCCCATATTGCAGAGAAGATTTGTCTTTTCTAGCTCAATCACCGGATTTTTCTCCAAGTGAAGCAGATGGGGAGTGCCCTATATGCCATCAAATGTTTAGAGATGATGTGCTTGTGACTCCCTGCTGTTCGAAAAGAGTCGAGACATGTTGTCTACTGGATGCTTTGGTATGGTCGGAGTCGGGACAGTGCCCATTTTGCACAGCAGGCACGTTATCAGTATTACGATCACTAGGTTTTATAGCAAGCGCAGAGGCACCGCAGGACTTAACAGGTTCTGTTAACGGAGACTTGCCAATAGTTGGCGAGGATGGGCCATGTCAAAGAGTCTACAAGTATGTTAGAGACCTGATCGGGTATCTCGAATAAATATACCCCTGATGAGTTTCTGGTCTAGCCTCCACATTCTCAAAGACACAAAATAGCTGTCAGGTTAAACCTTTGAAAAACCCATTTTCAGCGGCACTGCTGTTATTGCTAATGTCGGTTTCTGTTATATGTTCCGCCGAACCGTCGAAAAGCTATTTTATTGCCGAGTTTGAACAGAATGGAGGCGTTCCAAAAGGGAGCGTTTCTATAAAACTCAACAGTTACGTTGAAACAACCTCTTTTATTGAATCGATATCGTGGGAGCTGATTTCTGCCACTCATCTGCTGGCGGCTAACAAACTGCTCCTGAACACCAGTGACACCTCTTTGAGCGCCAGACTTTATTCATGGATACCATTAGAAGCGCTTGTTGCTGTCGGAATGCTTTTGAAAAGCTATGGGAACCCGGATTCACCTCTGTTTAATCCGCTGGATCAACCGCAGGCAAGTCAGGATCATCCGTTTGCGATCACCACTATGGTCCTTCCGGGACAGGGTCAAACAGAAAGTGGCCAGCAAAGCCAGACATCAGCATCATCTGGTCAGCAGGCCTCAGGAACAATCAACCGTCTTATAGGCTCTTTTGCCAGGCTTCTCTCTTGCCACCGCGACGGTAATGGAGACCCCGAACAACAGCAGCACACTTTCGGTTTAGATTGTTACGTCGACTCCTGTAAAGGCGTTTGTCGATTACGACCACCAGCTGAGAGCAGAAAGCTACCTGAAGCAAGTGCCGATTGCCCTATATGCTTTGAAATGTTTACCAATGCGATTCTTACGCCCTGCTGTTCACAGAAAATTGACAAACATTGTTTACAAAATATATTTCAGACAACTCCGGAAATCTGCCCGTATTGCAGAGTAGGCCTGTCTTCATTAGCAAACTCACCAGATTTTGCAGTACGCGATGGGGCACAGCAGCACTTGCCGGAGCCTTATGACGAGTCCCGGGGTGTCAGCTCCTCACAAACGGCCTCTTTCGATATCCATTCGAGAGTACGTGGTCCAATAGCTTGCAACATGATCTTAATCGACGAGAATGACGGCCTGCGGCAATGTGGGATAGTCTTCAGTAATTATGCGGCCCTGAGGACTCACATAGCAAGATACCACCCCCCAGCACCCGGGCCATGACAGGGAGCAGCCCTGAAGCTCGAAGTAAACAGGATTCTAAAAAACTGACTGATTGCACATACGACTTTTGCTGTCATGGCTGTGAGCCCTGTGCGAAAAAGGCTTCAGACTCGCAACAAAGAGATGGCGCTTTAAGTTGGAGCTGACACAAGGACAGGCTACCATACAGTTTTATCTGAAACCTTCTAATGGCCAAAGCAAAATCCAGAAAAGCCTATGTCTGCACCGAGTGCGGCAGCGAGTCCTCCAAGTGGCAGGGGCAATGTCCAGACTGTAAAGCCTGGAATACGTTCAAAGAGGTCAACCTGGGACCTGCGGCTTCCCCCTCTATTGGTGCCGTCAATAAATCAGGCTTTGCAGGCACCCTCAGTGGTCTTCAGACCCTGAGTGAGGTGGATGTTGCTGAAGCGCCCAGGTTCAGCAGTGGCACGTCAGAGTTTGATCGGGTTCTCGGCGGTGGTTTTGTCAAAGGCAGTGCTGTCCTGATTGGCGGCCATCCGGGGGCTGGCAAGAGTACCATCCTGCTTCAGGTCCTGTGTCATGTTGCCCAGAGCATGAATGCCCTTTATGTCTCCGGTGAGGAATCACTGCAACAGATTGCAGCCCGGGCCAAACGCCTCGACCTGCCTGCTGATCGCCTGAAGATGCTGGCAGAAACCTCAGCCGAAAATATTGTCGCTGTGGCCGAACAGGAGAAGCCAGGGGTTATTGTTATCGACTCTATCCAGGTCATGTATATGAACGGTGTGGATGCGGCTCCCGGAGGCGTTGCCCAGGTCAGGGAGTCCGCTGCCTTTCTCACCCGTTTTGCCAAACAGACAGGCACTGTCTTATTGTTGGTGGGCCATGTGACCAAAGATAATTCTCTGGCAGGCCCCATGACCCTGTCCCATATTATTGATACCCAGATCATGCTTGGAAATACTGATGATTCACGCTTCAGGGTTATGCGGGCAACCAAGAACCGATTTGGTCAGGTGAATGAGCTGGGCATCTTTGCCATGACGGAAAGGGGCATGAAAGAAGTCAAAAATCCTTCAGCCATTTTCCTGTCCCGGGCATCTGAGCCCACCTCAGGCAGCATTATCAATGTTTTGTGGGAAGGCACCCGCCCTCTTCTGGTGGAAATTCAGGCACTGGTCGTAGACTCGCAGCTAGGCAACCCAAGACGTGTAACAGTGGGACTGGATCAAAACAGGCTGGCCATGCTGCTGGCGATACTGACTCGACACGGGGGTATTTTTACCAGCGATCAGGATGTCTTTCTCAACGTGGTAGGGGGCGTGAAAGTCACAGAAACCAGCGCCGATCTGGCCGGTTTGCTGGCAGTCGTTTCCAGCCTGCGCGACAGTGCTCTGCCCCAAGACCTTTTTGCCTTTGGGGAAGTGGGCCTTGCGGGTGAAATCAGGCCCGTTGCCAATGGTCAGGAGCGCCTGATTGAAGCGGCCAAACATGGTTTCAGAAGAGCCATTGTTCCGGCAGCAAACAAGCCCAGAAAACCCATTGAAGGATTAACTGTTGTCGGTGTTCACAAACTGTCCGAGGCACTGGAGGCTATCTGAATTATCCGGGTCGACACTCATCCTGTTATAATCCGGCGAAATGTTTGAAATCAGGTTAGAACATGCTCAAAGGTCTCTACGGTGTAACCGACAGCCAGCTTCTCCCCGACGATCGTATTCTACTGGAAGCGGTTGAACAGGCTTTGATGGGCGGCATGAAAGTACTTCAGTACCGAGACAAAAGTCTGGATCATGAAAAGAGGTTCCGTCAGGCCAGTACTCTGAGGGTGCTCTGCCACACATACGGGGCCCTTTTGATCATCAATGATGACATTGAACTGGCTGCAGAATCGGAAGCAGACGGCGTGCACCTGGGACAACAGGATGAATCCATAAAATCCGCCCGAAAAAGGCTCGGGGAATACGCTATTATTGGTATCAGCTGTGAAGGATCTCTCGATCTGGCCCACAAGGCTGTTGAGGAGGGTGCCGATTACATTGCCTTTGGACGTTTTTTCCCCTCACATACCAAGCCTGACGCCAAGCCTGCCGAGCCGTCACTTCTGCCTTCTGCCCGGGAGACCTTTGAAGTCCCTGTTGTAGCTATTGGAGGAATTACTGTGGATAATGCCCCGCAGCTCATAGAAGTGGGTGCTGATATGGTGGCAGTGGTTCATAATTTATTTGCTTCCACAGATATTCAGAGTCGTGCCCGCAGTTTTACTGAATTGTTTTAATCAGGAATAGATCATGTCCCTTCCCCATGAACGCTCTAGCACTCTTTTTACTGAAGCCCAGGCTGTCATCCCGGGGGGAGTCAACTCACCGGTCAGAGCGTTCAAGGGTGTCGGTGGCAAGCCAGTCTTCTTCAAAAGTGCCAAAGGTGCCTATATTCAAGATGTCGATGGCAACAGCCTGATAGATTATGTGGGTTCCTGGGGTCCGATGATTCTCGGACATAACCATCCGGATGTTGTCAGCGCCGTTCGCGATCAGGCTCTGGATGGAATGAGCTTTGGTGCGCCCACAACCCTGGAAACCGAGCTGGCTCTGAAAGTCCGTGAAATTTTTCCCTCCATGGAACTGCTCAGAATGGTGAGCTCGGGCACCGAAGCCACCATGAGTGCTATTCGTCTGGCCAGGGGCTTTACCGGCCGTGACAAAATTGTCAAGTTTGAAGGCAACTACCATGGCCATTCTGACTCACTGCTGGTAAAGGCTGGCTCTGGCGCACTGACTCTGGGAGTGCCAAGTTCTCCGGGAGTTCCTCAAGCTCTGGCAGAAAGCACTATTACACTGACGTACAACGACATTGACTCTGTTAAACAGGCTTTTGCAGAAACAGGCAGCGAAGTGGCCTGTATCATCGTCGAACCAGTGGCCGGTAACATGAACTGCATTCCCCCGGTCAAAGGTTTCCTTGAAGGTCTGAGAGAAGTATGTAGTGAGTACGGCGCCCTGCTAATCTTTGATGAAGTCATGACCGGATTCCGTGTTGCCCTGGGTGGAGCACAGGCTCACTATGGCGTAAAACCAGATCTGACGACACTGGGTAAAATCATAGGTGGCGGTCTGCCAGTGGGTGCTTTTGGTGGCCGAAAAGAGGTCATGGAGCACCTGGCTCCACTGGGACCGGTTTATCAGGCTGGTACCCTGTCTGGTAACCCGTTGGCTATGGCCGCAGGGCTGGCGACACTGAGAAACCTGAGCCGTCCCGGCTTCCACGCAGAACTTACCGAAAAAGCAGCGAAGTTACTGGCAGGCTTCAAGGAGAAAGCCTCACAACATGGTATTCCCCTGCAAACCTCTCAAGTGGGTGGTATGTTTGGTTTATTTTTCACTGACCAGCCTCGCGTCGACCGCTTTAATCAGGTAATGGCCTGCGATGGAACCTTCTATGGTCGCTTCTTCCACGCCATGCTGGATGAGGGAGTCTATCTGGCTCCCTCCGCATTCGAAGCCGGATTTATATCCGAAGCTCATGGTGATCTGGAGATTCAGAAAACCATAGAGGCTGCGGATCGTGCTTTCCTTCACTGTCGATAAGGTAATCAATTGACCGTGAAAAATATTTTACTGCGTCGTTTTCCATGCTCACCGGATTCATACATGAGAATGACGCAAAATAGTTTTCTTACCTCACGGCTGTATTCACTATGAGTTCACTGGCTCTTTCGGATGCGGTGCTGGCAGCTGCCAGCACCTTTGCTGTTTTCCTGCTCTGCCAGCAACAGGCATTTGCCGAGATTCACAGAACGGCTACCAAGGGGGCCCTCCTGGGCTTCCTGCTGGTTGCTCTGGCGTCGGCAGCGGGCACCCTGAAGTATGGCTTTTCAGAGATCTGGACCGGTGTCTATCTCTTTCTGAATAACGCCGCTACTTACCTTTCGCCACCATTAGTTGGTACAGCCATTGCCCTGCTTCTGTCTAACAGGGTGTGGAGCAAGCCGGCCTGGGGAAGGATGATCATCGGACTCTGTCTGGCTTACGAAATAAGCCGCTGGTACGGGGTTGAAACACTCTACAGGGACGCCCTGTTGGCTTTCAGCCTGCTCATAGCCCTCTACAGTGTCGTCAGAGCACAGGTAGAGCCCGGACCCAAAGGCTTACTGCTCGTTGCGTTCATCAGCTTTTTTATTGGCGGCCTGGTCATTGGCAATCAGGGCACCCTGGGCGGATACCTGAGGCTTAACCTATTCCGCTACATGCTTGCCCTGGGAAGCCTGCTGATGGCAACCGGTTTGTTCATGCTATTGAAAAACCAGAACCGGCCTTTCGAACAAGCAGACATCAATCAGGAATAAACGAACCCTCCCCTTTCCTGCTGCACTGCCAGCAGCAGGCGACCGGCAAACAAATGCGCGATCAGGGCTCAGACCCGAAGGCTCATGCCGGAGGCATTGGAAACAGTTTGACGTTATTGCCTTTTGCTTCAGAAACCTTGGCTGCCCCTTCTTTTTCAACTTCGTCAATACGAATAATAGACGACAAAGGAATATAACTCCGCTTAACACCTTCGAAAGTGCTCTTTAGTTTCTCTTCACTGGGATCGACCAGCAACTGGCTACGCTCACCAAAAGCAAATTCCTCTACTTCAATAAATCCCCAGAGCTCGCTCTGGAAAATCTGTCGAGCATACACTTCAAAGACTTCAGACTCATTCTGAAAAATAACGCGAAAAATCTGAGATTTCGACATTGACTCCAAACACCTGTGACGCCGGAAACTTTAATGAAAAACATTCATTTCCAAAGGAGATTAGGGACTGGTTCTAACGCCTATGGTCATTTCGGGCATGTAATACTAAAGGCGGCTAGCATAGCACAGACTGGGCGACCATGAGCTAATGAAAACGGGGGTTTATTGGACTTTAGTAATTTTTCGATATCTAAACTATATTTCACTGTGGGCTGGTTATGGAACATGGTTTGTATTCGATATGTTTACAGTGTCGCAAATTTCGGGCCCGGTTTTCTATCTAGCTAACTCTGGTGAGCTTGAGTCCCTTGAATCAGGCATGCTGATTTCTGAGAGCACGATAATTTCAAGTCCCGATGAGCATCATGTGGTTCTTCAGGAAGAATCAGGATCCCCGATCTCTGTTTTAGTGAAAGACCTTCAACCTGTGGCTGACATCTTGCAGAATAATGCTGCTAATTCTGCAATAAACAGTGTCCACTCAGCCAATAGTTTGCCTGACAGTGGTTCAGATGAAACACTGCAAGCGACTGAAACAGCCAGAGAGCATAATGACCGTCGGGTTATGCATGTTATAGAGTTTGAAGACGGGCATCATAAGGCAGCAGCTATTGTGGAGCGCGTTAACCTTGAAGTGGAGGTTTCGAAAGGACAAGCTTCCGCTAATGATCAATCTGCACGAGACTACACCGGCGATTTAAATACAGACTCTGGCTCAGTTTCGCTATTTAATGAAAAATCTTTTTTAAATTCACGAAACGGGACCGTTGCTCCACAGATAGCAGGAAGGTCACCAGCATTATCCGAAAATGCTGCTTCGAGTAATTTACCTCTGACAATTGTCGGCAGTTTTGCTGGTCAAGTGATCGAAGATTCGCAGATCAGTGCTTATGGACAATTGGATTTAAAAAATGGGGAGGGCACTTTCCCCGCGCAAGTTTATCAGGGTAAATATGGTGTTCTGACCATTCAGGAAAGTGGTGCGTGGGGCTACACGCTGGATAACAGTGCATCTGATGTTCAGGGGCTGCATGATGGACAGCGTGTATCTGAGCATTTTGTCGTACATGCTCTAAATACAAACGGTGTTGATTTCTCCCGCGCGTTTACTGTTGAAGTTCAAGGCTCTAATGACTTGCCAGTCGTAAATGGTGGACATGCAGGCCATTCAGTTGAAGGTGTCAGTCAACCGACCACTGGCAGCATTACCTCTACCGATGTCGATACTGGCGACACTGCAACCTTCTCTACCACGATGACAGTAGCAGGGTTCGCACTGAATGCCGATGGCTCCTATTCTTTCGACCCAACCGATCCGGCTTACAACAGCTTGGCTCAGGGCGATTCGGAGAAAATCGTCATCCCGGTCACGGTGACTGACGCTAGCGGCGCTTCTGATACAAAAGCTCTGTTGATGACAATTAGCGGCACCAACGACGCCCCCGTGCTTGATCAGATACAGGCGCAAAGTGTAAAGAAAGATGGCAACCAACTTAGCGGACAGATCACTTCACAAGACCCGGATAACCATGCATCCGTCGCTTATTCAATCGCCACTCCGGTTGATGGCTTCACGCTCAGCAGAGATGGTCAGTATGCCTTTGACCCAGGCCATACCGCCTATCAGCCCCTTGTTGCCGGTCAGAATAAAACGCTGACTATCCCCATCACGGTTACAGATCAACACGGAGCCACCGATACCCGGAATCTGGTCATTACCGTACACGGTCAATCCAATGCTGCGGTGATTGCTGGAGCAGACTCCGGTAGTGTCACCGAGGACTCTTCATTACAAGTCACTGGTAGCCTGAGTATCACCGATAAGGATGCAGGGCAGGATCACTTCCAGGCAGGTATCTACACAGCAACCTGTGGCAACTTAAACCTCAACGCTAATGGTCACTGGGCTTATAATCTGGATAATGCCCATGCCAACGTTCAGGCGCTGGGGGCTGGCACAACGACCACCAACAGCCTGACCGATACAATCCAGATTCAGAGTGCAGATGGCACAACGCATGACATTGTTATCACCGTTAACGGTTCTAACGATGGCCCGGTGCTGAACGCCATTTCCGCCGCCTCTGCAACAGAAGGTGCCAGTCAGGCAACCACGGGAAGCATTACTTCCGTCGATGTTGATACGGACGACACTGCCACTTACTCCACCACAGCGACGGCGGCAGGGTTTACGCTGAAGGCCGATGGTACCTATTCTTTCGACCCAGCCGATCCGGCCTACGATGGTTTAGCTCAAGGCAATACGCAAAGAATCGTGATCCCGGTCACGGTGACTGACGGTAATGGCGCTACAGATACTAAAGCCTTGTTGATGACGGTTAGCGGTACCAACGACGCCCCCGTGCTTGATCAGATACAGGCACAAAGCGCAACGGAAGATGGCAGTCAACTTAGCGGGCAGATCACTTCGCAAGACCCGGATAACCACGCATCCGTCGCTTATTCAGTCGCTACTCCGGTTGATGGCTTCACGCTTAACAGGGATGGTCAATATACTTTTGATCCGGGCCATGCTGCTTACCAGTCCCTTGCGGCCAGTCAGGATAAAACGCTGAGTATCCCTATTACCGTTACGGATCAACATGGAGCCACCGACACACAGAATCTGGTCATTACTGTACATGGCCAATCGGATGCTGCGGTGATTGCTGGAGCAGACTTCGGTAGCGTCACCGAGGATTCTTCATTACAAGTCACTGGTAATCTGAGTATCACCGATAAGGATGCAGGGCAGGATCACTTCCAGACGGGTAACTACAAAGCAACCCATGGCAACTTGAACCTTAATGCTAATGGTCAGTGGGCTTACAATCTGGATAACGCCCATGCCGACGTTCAGGCACTGGGGGTCGGCACCACGACCACCAACAGCCTGACCGACAGGATTCAGATTCAGAGTGCTGATGGCACAACCCATAATATTGTTATCACCATTAACGGTTCTAACGATGGCCCGGTACTGAATGCCATTTCCGCCGCCTCTGCAACAGAGGGTGGCAGCCAGCCGACCACGGGAAGCATTACTTCCGCCGATGTTGATACGGGTGACACTGCAACTTACTCCACCACAGCGACAGTGGCAGGGTTCATGCTGAAGGCCGATGGCACCTATTCTTTCGACCCAGCCGATCCGACCTACAATGGTCTAGCTCAAGGCGATACGCAAACAATCGTGATCCCGGTCACGGTGACTGACGGAAGTGCCGCTACAGATACTAAAGCCCTGGTAATAACCGTTAGCGGTACCAACGACGCCCCCGTGCTTGATCAAATACAGGCGCAAAGCGCTTCGGAAGATGGTAGCCAGCTTAGCGCGCAAGTCACTTCACAAGACCCGGATAACCATGCATCCGTCGCTTATTCAATCGCTACTCCGGTTGATGGTTTCATGCTCGGCAGCGATGGTCAATATACTTTTGATCCGGGCCATGCTGCCTACCAGTCCCTTGCGGTCGGTCAGGATAAAACGTTGACTATCCCCGTTACGGCTACGGATCAACATGGGGCCAAAGATACCCGGAATCTGGTCATTACCGTACATGGTCAATCGGATGCTGCGGTGATTGCTGGAACAGACTCCGGTAGCGTCACCGAGGATTCTTCATTACAAGTCACTGGTAATCTGAGTATCACCGATAAGGATGCAGGGCAGGATCACTTCCAGACGGGTAACTATAAAGCAACCCATGGCACCTTGAACCTTAATGCTAATGGTCACTGGGCTTACAACCTGGATAACACCCACGCCGACGTTCAGGCGCTGGGCGCTGGCGCAACGACCACCAACAGCCTGACCGATACCATTCAGATTCAGAGTGCGGATGGCACAACCCATAATGTTGTTATCACCATTAACGGCTCTAACGATGGCCCGGTCCTGAATGCCATTTCTGCCGCCTTTGCAGCAGAAGGTGACAGCCAGCCGACCACGGGAAGCATTACTTCCGCTGATGTCGATACGGGCGACACTGCAACCTACTCCACCACTGCGGCGCTGGCAGGGTTTACATTGAATGCCGATGGCACCTATTCTTTCGACCCAACCGATCCGGCCTACGATGGTTTAGCTCAGGGCGATGCGCAAAGAATCGTGATCCCCGTCACGGTGACTGACGGTAGTGGCGCTACTGATACTAAAGCCTTGGTGATGACGGTTAGCGGTACCAACGACGCCCCCGTACTTGATCAGATACAGGCGCAAAGCGCGACAGAAGATGGCAGCCAGCTTGGCGGGCAGATCACTTCTCAAGACCCGGATAACCATGCATCCGTCGCTTATTCAATCGCTACTCCGGTTGATGGCTTCACGCTTAACAGGGATGGTCAATATACTTTTGATCCGGGCCATGCTGCCTACCAGTCCCTTGCGGCCGGTCAGGATAAAACGGTGACTATCCCCATTACGGCTTCGGATCAACATGGAGCCACTGATACCCGGAATCTGGTCATTACTGTGCACGGTCAATCGGACGCTGCGGTGATTGCCGGAGCAGACGCCGGTAGCGTCACCGAGGATTCTTACCTACAAGTCACTGGTAGCCTGAGTATCACCGATAAGGATGCAGGGCAGGATCACTTCCAGGCAGGTAACTTCACAGCAACCCATGGCAACTTACATCTTGATGCCAATGGTCACTGGGCTTACAGCCTGGATAACACCCACGCCAACGTTCAGGCGCTGGGGGCTGGCGCAACAACCACCAACAGCCTGACCGATACCATTCAGATTCAGAGTGCGGATGGCACAACCCATAATATTGTTATCACCATTAACGGCTCTAACGATGGCCCGGTTCTGAATGCCATTTCCGCCGCCTCTGCAACAGAAGGTGACAGCCAGCTGACTACGGGAAGCATTACTTCCGCCGATGTCGATGCGGGCGACACTGCAACTTACTCAACCACTACGACGGTGGCAGGGTTTACACTGAATGCCAATGGCACCTACTCTTTCGACCCAGCCGATCCGGCCTACGATGGTCTAGCTCAAGGCGATACGCAAAGAATCGTGATCCCCGTCACGGTGACCGACGGCGGTGGCGCTACTGATACTAAAGCCTTGGTGATGACGCTTAGCGGTACCAACGACGCCCCTGTACTTGATCAGATACAGGCACAAAGCGCGACCGAAAACGGCAGTCAACTTAACGGACAGATCACTTCACAAGACCCGGATAGCCATGCATCCGTCGTTTATTCAATCACTACTCCGGTTGATGGCTTCATGCTCAGCAGGGATGGTCAATATACTTTTGATCCGGGCCATGCTGCCTACCAGTCACTTGCGGCCGGTCAGGATCAAACGCTGACTATCCCCATTACGGTTACGGATCAACACGGGGCCAGCGATACCCGGAACCTGGTCATTATCGTACACGGTCAATCCAATGCTGCGGTGATTGCCGGAGCAGACTCCGGCAGTGTCACCGAGGATTCTTCATTACAAGTCACTGGCATCCTGAGTATTACCGATAACGATGCAGGGCAGGATTACTTCCAGGCGGGTAACTACACAGCAACCCATGGCACACTACATCTTGATGGCAATGGTCACTGGGCTTACAACCTGGATAACACCCATGCCGACGTTCAAGCGTTGGGGGCTGGCACAACGACCACCAACAGCCTGACCGATAGTATCCTGATTCAGAGTGCTGACGGCACAACACATGATATTGTTATCACTATTAACGGTTCTAACGATGGCCCGGTACTGAATGCCATTTCCGCCGCCTCTGCAACAGAAGGTGACAGCCAGCTGACTACGGGAAGCATTACTTCCACTGATGTCGATACAGGCGACACTGCAACTTGCTCCACCACTATGACGGTGCCAGGGTTTACACTGAATGCCGATGGCACCTACTCTTTCGACCCAGCCGATCCGGCCTACGATGGTTTAGCTCAGGGCGATACACAAAAAATCGTGATCCCGGTCACGGTGACCGACGGTCTTGGCGTTACTGATACTAAAGCCTTGGTGATGACGGTTAGCGGTACCAACGACGCCCCTGTGCTTGATCAGATACAGGCACAAAACGCGACGGAAGATGACAGTCAAGTTAGCGGGCAAGTCACTTCACAGGACCCGGATAACCATGCATCCGTCGCTTATTCAGTCGCTACTCCGGTTGATGGCTTCACGCTCAGCAGGGATGGTCAATATACTTTTGATCCGGGCCATGCCGCGTTCCAGTCCATTGCGGCCGGTCAGGATAAAACGCTGACTATCCCCATTACGGCTACGGATCAACATGGAGCCACTGATACCCGGAATCTGGTCATTACTGTACATGGTCAACCGGATGCTGCGGTGATTGCTGGAGCAGACTCCGGTAGCGTCACCGAGGATTCTTCATTACAAGTCACTGGTATCCTGAGTATTACCGATAAAGATGCCGGGGAGGATCAGTTTCAGACGGCTAACTACACTGCGACTCATGGCAACCTTGACCTTAATGCTAATGGTCATTGGGCTTACAACCTGGATAATTCCCATGCCGATGTACAGGCGCTGGGGGCTGGCACAACGACCACCAACAGCCTGACAGATACAATCCAGATTCAGAGTGCTGACGGCACAACACATAATATTGTTATCACCATTAACGGTTCTAACGATGGCCCGGTACTGAATGCCATTTCTGCCGCTTCTGCAATAGAAGGTGACAGCAAGCCGACCACGGGAAGCATTACTTCCGCTGATGTCGATACGGGTGACACTGCAACTTACTCCACCACAGCGACAGTGGCAGGGTTCACGCTGAAGACCGATGGCAGCTATTCTTTCGACCCAGCCGATCCGACCTACAATGGTTTAGCTCAAGGCGATACGCAAAGAATCGTGATCCCGGTCACGGTGGCTGACGGAAGTGGTGCTACTGATACTAAAGCCTTGATGATGACGGTTAGCGGCACCAACGACGCCCCCGTGCTTGATCAGATACAGGCACAAAGCGCGACGGAAGACGACAGCCCACTTAGCGGACAGATCACGTCAAAAGATCCGGATAACTATGCATCCGTCGCTTATTCAATCGCTACTCCGGTTGATGGCTTCATGCTCAGCAGGGATGGTCAATATACTTTTGATCCGGGCCATGCTGCCTACCAGTCTCTTGCGGCCGGTCAGGATAAAACAGTGACTATCCCCATTACGGCTACGGATCAACATGGAGCTACTGATACCCGGAATCTGGTCATTACTGTGCATGGTCAATCGGATGCTGCGGTGATTGCTGGAGCAGAGTCCGGTAGCGTCACCGAGGATTCTTTATTACAAGTCACTGGTAATCTGAGTATCAGCGATAAGGATGCAGGGCAGGATCACTTCCAGGCAGGTAACTACGCTGCAACCCATGGCAACTTAAATCTTGATGCTAATGGTCATTGGGCTTATAACCTGGACGAGACCCATGCCGACGTTCAGGCACTGGGGGCTGGCGCAACGACCACTAACAGCCTGACCGACACAATCGAGATTCAGAGTGCGGATGGCACAACCCATAATATTGTTATCACCGTTAACGGTTCTAACGATGGCCCTGTACTGAACGCCATTTCCCCCGCCTCTGCAATAGAAGGTGACAGCCAGCCGACCACGGGAAGCATTACTTCCACCGATATCGATACGGGCGACACTGCAACTTACTCCAGCACTATGAAAGTGCCAGGGTTTACATTGAATGCCGATGGCAACTATTCTTTCGACCCGGCCGATCCGGCCTACGATGGTCTAGCTCAAGGCGATACGCAAAGAATCGTGATCCCGGTCATGGTGACTGACGGTAGTGGCGCTACTGACACTAAAGCCTTGATGATGACGGTTAGCGGCACCAATGACGCACCAACACTCTCTTCAACAGTAGTGTTGCCTCCGGGTACAGAGGATCAGGTGGTTATCATAAAGGCTTCTGACCTTCTGGCTCACGCCACTGATGTGGATCACCGTGCTCAGCTTAGTATTCATAAGCTGTCAGCAGACCATGGTCGTATTACTGATAATTATAACGGCACATACACCTTCATCCCGACTGTAAATTACAACGGCCCGGTGCAATTTAGCTATGAGGTCAAGGACGAGCATCAGTCCTCTGTCACCCAGACGGCTTCAATGAATCTGGCTGCTATTGATCATCCTTCGATAATATCCGGAAACCTTGTTGCCACTGTTGCCGAAGGTGACATCGGTGATATCACTAATGTCAGAGGCATGCTCACTGTTAGTGATGTTGATGCTGGTGATAATCCGGTTTTCCACAATGTGTCGCCCACTGCAACAACCTATGGTCATTTCACCATGATTAATGGCTTGTGGACCTATCTGCTTGACCAGAGCAAGGTGCAGGAACTAAACCCGTCTGCTCCGGATGCCAGCAAGCGCCAGGCCGCAGACTCTTACACATTTACGGCCAGTGATGGCAATACTCAAACGGTTCATATCACCATCACGGGTAGCAATGATGAACCCACGGTTGCAACGGTTCCTCTAAGTGGTACTGAAGACACAGCCTATACCTTCAGTGCCAGTGACTTTGGCTTTCAGGATGTGGATGCGGGTGCAGTTTTGGATCATGTCACCATCACCCGGTTGCCTGCAGCCAATGAGGGCAAATTCCAGTTAAATGGTGCAGATGTGACTGTCGGCCAAAATATAGTGACCGGTGCTATCCCCAATTTGGTATTCACCCCTGCCGCCAATTTTAACGGCGATGTACATTTTACTTATACCGTTAACGATGGTACGGCAGATTCAGCCATAGCAACTGGCAACATCAGTGTTTCGAGTGTTGTTGATGCCGCTGCCATTTCAACCAGTGCCCCACCTGCAGGAGATGAAGATAAGGCCATCGCACTAAACCTGGTTATTGCATCACACGGTGATACCCTGGAAAGCATTACCCTCACAGGTTTTTTAGCCGGTACTCAGTTTTCATCAGGTCATAGCGATGGTTCCGGTGGGTGGGTAGTAAATGCGAGCGATGTCTCATCGTTGACTTTAACACCTCCAACGAATTATCAGGGCTCCATGCCGTTATACGTCACTGCGACGACGACTGATGGCACCCACTCTGTTACCTCTCCTCCCCAAGCTGTTTCGGTCATGGCCAACTCTGTAACTGATGCAGCATCAGTTGCTTTAAGTTTTTCCGCTGAGCAAAAAGTTATGACCTTTAGCAGTGCGGGAACCGGGGGGGTTCTGAACCAGGGCCAGCTTGATACACCAGACCCTATTACAAAGTTGGCCGTTGAGTTTAACATTATCGGTAGTCAGCAAGTTGCCACAAGTGCTCATCACGGCGCTACGTTTCTGAGTTATGGCGTCCCGGCAGATCCAAATGAGTTTTATGTCTGGAGACCAGATAACCTGACCATTGGAATAGGTCACCATGAATACGCTACCGGCATTGATACAACTGACGGAAATAGCCATCGCTACTCATTATTATGGGACTCAGTGACCGGTCACCTGGATGTTCTTGTCGATGGCCAGAGCGCTTACAGTCATGACCACATTGCAACAGGCTACCAGATCCCGGGGCACGGCGTTTTTGCTCTTGCCCAGGACCAGGATCATTATGCAGAAGAGTCCGGACCTGCTGCCACAGGAAACCATGGATTTAACCCTAACGATGCCTATCATGGTCAGATATTCAGTGTATCGATGGCTGCCAATGTTGATGTTGACAAAACTCTGCTGACTCATTCTCCCCTGGGCAAAGTAATATCAAAAAATGCAGGCCTGGTTTTTGATATACAGGCAGACTATTCTGGCATGCTTGTCGATGTGACAGGTCATCATCAGTTATCACAGGTCGGAGCATTGACCGAACAGAAGGTGTCAGTCGATACGGATATCGCTACTCCCAATAGCTCTGCACTATTGCATTTACACCCAAAGATAACACCACCTGCTGATCCGCAAGACCGTATCAGCAAGATTGAACTCACAGGTTTTAATGTCGGAACGGTATTAAGTGATGGCCATGGTCACGCTCACACAATTACCCAAATGACAGAACATGTCGATGTTCAAAACTGGACAACCACCGACTTGACTGCACTGTTACCAGGTGGGAATGCGCAAAATATGAATATCCGGCTAGTCGTAACAACCTCCGGTGCAGGAGGTGATACGGTCAGTGAACATTCTGCGCCGTTGATAATGGATCCGACCCAGCCTTTACCAGCACCGCCGATTTCAAGCCATGAGCAGGCTCCGGGGAGTGAAAGCGCCGACATTAACGTTCAACATGATAGACAGGCAACTGAAGGACCTATACAGGTAAGCCTTTCTGATAATGAACCTCAAGTCAATCTGGAGGCGCTGCGTGATCAAAATCAACCCCGTACTCAGGGTGATATCGACAATGCCCGGATCATACGTGCCGAGGTCGTTCTTGAAGCAGCTACCGAAAATGAAGCCGAGGGCTCTTTACGGCGTCAGGTTGAGCAACATCTCAATGAACAACAAAGCGAGAACGCTGGAGAACAAACCATTTCCAATGAGCTAAAAAGCGAACCATCACAGCCGACTGATGAAAAACCCTTGGCAAGCAGTAACACAGAGACTACCCACGATGATGCAACCTCAGGGAGTTCAAGCTTTCACATAGAGAATCTGGTACCAAAGCCGGATGATAATTCCTTTCCACCGATTTAACGACACAACTGACAATCGGTGCAAACGCAGACAAGAACCGTTCCAAAACTCAATGTTTGGGAGAATAGATGACAGATCAGAGCAACACTGAAGCCACTGATCGATGGGATACAGGATCTCCCGAGCGGACACACTTTGATGCCTTGCTCGATAGCCTGGTTATCGTGACTAAGTTGTATGATAAACCAAGTACGGCGACTGCCTTAAGTGCAGGCTTGCCTTTGATTGAGAATAAACTCACCCTTGCTCTGTTACCACTGGCGGCTGAACGAGCCAGTTTGTCTGCGCGCTTATTGAATCGTGAACTCGACACAATACTTCCCGAAGTCTTGCCAGCTATTTTGTTGCTTCACAATGGCAATGCCTGCGTGCTGACCAAGCTCGACATTACAGCTGACGAAGCCACAATTATTCGCCCGGAAGCAGGTCTGGGCAAGGCTGAAATGCACCTTGATGAGCTGCGTCTGCTGTACACAGGGTTCTGTTTTTTTATTAAGCGTGAGTATAAATTTGATAAAGGCCGCCGCCTGATAACCGGTGAGGCGGGCAAACATTGGTTTTGGGACACCTTGCGACTGTCTTTCCCAATTTATCGTGATGTGATCATTGCCTCTGTTGTTATTAGTTTATTTGTACTCGCCACCCCCTTTTATGTCCGAAATATCTATGACCGGGTCGTCCCTGACTCAGCTTTTGATACCTTGTGGGCATTTTCAATTGGCGTCGCCATTATTTTTTTCTTCGATCTTTTGCTTAAATTGATTCGGACCTTTTTCCTGGATGTTGCAGGGAGAAAGTCGGATGTCATTCTTTCATCCAGAATTTTTGCTCATGTTCAGGCTTTGAAATTAGAACACCGACCCAGGTCAGTGGGTTCATTTGCCAGAATGGTGAGTGAATTTGAGAGTATTCGGGATTTTATTACCTCTGCAACACTTAGCACATTGGTTGATATACCTTTTGTCATTATTTTCCTGATCGCAATTTATATATTTAGTGGCTACCTCGTTATTGTCCCGATGGTTTCAATTTTTATTATTTTGGTCATTACACTGTTGATCCGTCGACCAGTTGATGAGGCTATCTCTCATAGCTATGGTGCATCCTCGGTAAAGAATGGGTTGCTGATTGAAACCCTTAATGGCCTGGAAACCGTTAAGAGTAATCGAATGGAGGGGTTAAATCAGCGAAAGTGGGAACAGAATATTGGCGAAGCTTCGTACTGGAGCAATCGCTCCCGGCTTTATTCAACCTTTGGTACGAGTACGTCTGGCTTTATCCAGCAAATGTCGACGGTTGCCGTACTCATTGTTGGTGTGTATAAAATTGCAAACCATGATCTGACCATGGGTGGGTTGATTGCGGCCAGTATGTTAACAGGGCGTGTAATTTCTCCAATGACCCATGTTGCAGGCTTAATCGCACGATGGGGGCAAACCAAAGTAGCTTACAAGGGTATTGCCGGTATTATGGCAATGCCTGTCGAACGGGAAGATGAAAAACAGTACCTTCAGTGCGACCTTACTGACGGTCATTATCAGCTTGAAAATGTTTCGTTAACCTTTCCTGAGCAAACTGTTCCTGTTATCAAAAGAGTGTCCATTAATATTCCTGCGGGAAGTCGATTGGCGGTAATTGGTCGCATTGGTTGCGGAAAAACCACTTTGCTTCGGCTCTTAATGGGACTTTATACGCCTACCGAAGGTGTCATTAAGCTCGACGGTATTGATATTCGTCAACTTGATCCAAGTGACCTGCGCAAGATGATAGGCTCAGTTGAGCAACTGCCGACCCTGTTTTCTGGAACGATACGCGATAATATCGCCACGGGTACACCTTATGCTACCGATGCGCAGATTCTTAAAGCCGCAGAGATGGCAGGCGTCATCGAATTTACCGGGACGCACCCGGACGGCTTGAACCGAGAGTGCGGCGAGCAGGGGAGAATGCTCTCCGGAGGTCAACGACAGTGTGTGGCACTTGCTCGCGCTTTGCTCCGGGATCCTAAGATTCTGATCTTTGACGAGCCCACCAGTGCCCTTGATCAAGACTCGGAAAGAAAACTGATACAGCGCCTGAATCGACTGGCACCTGATAAAACCATCATTGTTTTTACACAACGGCTTGCCATATTGAGTTTACTTGATTCCATCGCGGTTATGGATGATGGCGAGATACTGATGAAAGGAGAAAAGCGAAAAATTCTTGATCAGCTTGCGAGTCAATCTCCCGGCCGGATGAGGGCTGTATGAGTTTATCACGGTTAAAAGGCAAAGCATTCACTCAGGCCGATCTCGATTTTATCACTGACGCCTCTCAAGGTGAGTTAATGCGAACACCGTCTGCAGCCAGAGTGACGCTTTGGATAGTATTTGTGATGGTGTTGTTTTTGCTCGTTTGGGCCTATTTTGCCAACATCAATGAAATCGTTCGCGGCCAGGGCAAAGCGACCCCCATTAGCCGTACACAGGTCATTCAAAACCTCGAAGGCGGTACTATTAAAGCAATCCACGTCATTGAAGGGCAGTCGGTCATGCAGGGTGAGCTGCTCATGGAACTTGATCCAACGGTAGCGAGCGGGTCATTGACACAGTCGGTCGTGGAGACTTCATCGTTACTTGCAAAAGAAACGCGCCTTGCAGCAGAAGTTGCTGGTACTCACCCAGAATTTACCCCTGAACAAATTGCTACCCATAACACTTTTATAGATACACAGTTAAAGCTCTATAAGGTGAGACAGGATGAGCTTCATATGCAGCTTGATGACATCCATCTGAAAACAAGCAAGGCTCGCCAGGAACTTGTCTCAGCTCAACAGCAGGTGGAAGATCAGCAGCGACAGGTTGATTTGATCCAGCAGCAGCTCAAAATGAACGAGCCTCTACTTAAAATGGGTGCAGTATCTGAGTCTGTTGTGATTGACGTTAAACAAAGGCTCAGTCAGGCACAATCAGAGGTTAATAAAACAAACAACCAGATCCCAAAGCTGCAAGCAGAGATTCAGCGTCTTGAGAAAGAAGAAGGCAGTACTCTGTCGGGCTTCCGGGCGGAAGCTCAGGAACAGCTATCCGAAGTGCGAACTCGTCTTGGTATTGCACGTGGTAAAAAAACCGTCAACGAGGCAAGTGTTCAAAACACCGAGCTGCATTCGCCGGTTGATGGGGTAATTCAAAAATTGTATGTCACAACCATTGGTGGTGTCGCAAAACCAGGGGCTGAGCTTATCGATATTGTGCCAGTAGATGATGAGCTATTGGTTGAGGCTAAGGTAAAGCCTAAAGATATTGGTTTTGTGCAGCACGGCCAGCATGCAAAAGTGAAAATTTCGGCGTTTGATTTTGCTGTTTACGGTGGGCTGGATGGCAGAGTACAGACCATTTCCGCAGATTCCATTACTGACCCCCATGGCGATAGTTTTTACATCGTAAAAGTAAGAGTCGAAAAAGCTTACTTTGGCGAGGGTTACAGCCACCTGAATGTCATTCCTGGCATGCAGGCAACTGTCGACATCAGCGTGGCAGAACGCAGTGTATTGCAGTACATCATGAAGCCACTATTGAGAGCTTTAAAGTGATAATTGCAGTGGCGATTATGTGTTTATATTGGAGCTGATGACAATGAAGCCTGTATTACGCACCACACTAACAGTGCTTGGTATGCTTTGGTGCAACACGAATTGGGCACAAAGCCTTGAGCAAACGATTAATGATGCCATACAGACCAACCCGGATATGGCTGTAACCTTACAGTCTTACTTTGCATCGCAGGCTGAACTCGACATTGCCCAGGGAAGGTTTCTACCCAGTCTTGATTTAAGAGCTGATAGTGGGCGAGAAGATCAGGATAGAGCTAATGTTGGAGAAACCAATCAAACTCGCAAGCAGGCCAGGCTGAAATTATCAATCCCGCTATTTCGTGGTTTTGCCAATACCAGTGAATACTCGCGCGCTGACTTCAACATGCAGGCTCATTATCATCAGACACTAGCACAAGCTGAATCACTCGCTTTACAGGTGGCGCAGGTTTATACCCATGTAATGAATGCTCAAGAGGTACTGCGTTTGTCGCAAGAAAACCTGGAGCAACATCTCGAAACTTACGATATGGTCGCTGCACGCAAGCGACAAGGCATATCGGATAAATCTGATCTTACGCAAATCAAAGGACGTATTGCCAGAGTCAGAGCCAATATACTAGCTGCCCGTAACAACCTGGCTGATGCTGAAACTTTATACAAGCAACTCACTGGTGACTATCCCGGTGACTTTATCCGTCCGGAGGTCGATCAGTCTTATTTACCTGAAAGCCAGGATCGAGCCATTAAATTAGCACTTCAGAATAATCAGCTACTCATCGCCAGCAGACTCGATGTGAATGCTTCAACAGCTGATGTGAAAGGTGTTCAATCTGAAAACTATCCCAGCTTTGACTTAGTTGCAGATCGTAGTTGGAAAGATAATGTGTCTGGTTTTGATGGTCGGGAAGATGAATCGCGACTGCTTGTAGAAATGAACTGGAACCTCTACTCCGGGGGACAAAGCAGCTCCCGTTATCGTCGGGCTCTCTATCGGGAGGAAGCCTCCCGGATGCGTTCGAATAAGGTGTATCGCGAGGTTCAGGCCAATGCAGAATCATCTTGGGACGCTTTCGTGACACTAAAGCAATCACGCGTCCATTTACACGATTATGTAGAGCAATCCAGAGAGAGTACGGAGTTATATCTGGCGCAATTTAAGGCTGGCCATCGTACGTTATTGGATTTGCTTGATACTCAGAACGAGCTGTTTGAAGCGCGCAAGCAATACCTCGCTGCTGATTATCAGTACGTTTATGCCCAATACCGTGTTCTTGCGAGCATAAGCAATATCCTGGGTGCAATGCGAATCAATACTATACGGCCACTGTTGCAAAAAGGGCCAAAGAAGACGACTCCATAAGCAAGGAGCGTGTACCACCCAGGGCTCACTTGGGATGAAATACAACAGGTGTTAGCGACTGATTCCGATATTCCACAGCGGAATTTGACAGATTCGACAATCGTATCTAATTAAAATATGTGCTCCGCTTTCCTTCCAATATCTTGCCTGTTCATTCCTTAACATCTCCTAAGGCTCCTCATGAATACACGACTCCCACTGCTTATACCCATACTCCTGTCTCTTTTTATCCCTCCTGCTTTTGCCGACAAAGAGTGTTCCGACATTGACGCTCTTGGCCTGAAAGAGAAGCAGCAAAGATTGATTGATATGAAACAGCGCTTCATCGAAACCCTTAAACCCTGGAAACACCTGGATCATATTCGTAAAGAGGCCACCAACCCCTCGCAATTAGATGAAGCAGGGGATCTTGCCCTGCAAAGCATCCCTGAAATCATTCAAAAAAATTATCCGGAAGTGCCCAAAACCATTCAGGAAGATATTAGTCAGCAGATAGAAGAACTCGATAGGGTGGCAGACTGTTTCCACTTTGGTAAGCGAAACAAAGAGTCGCTGATGAAACTGCGTTACCGCAAGGTACAAGACACCGATAGCCCCTATATTGGCTTCCTGTTACCAAAGGAGCGGGATCAGCCCCGCAAAGCGGAAGTCACCAGCTCTTCATCCTGCCGGGATAAACACTGCGACTTCACCACTAAGAATGTCGATGACCTGGATAAAGATGTCATCCTGCTGGTTCATCGCCCTGCCCGACTCAGTACTCCGGTCATGCATACGAAACCCATTGTCGACCCCAACACCACTGCCACAGAGCGCCTGCCTGAACGTGATTATCTTCTGGAGCTCAACCTGGAACGGGTCGGCGAGTATTTCACCAAGCCTGAAATCTACATGCATCTGACCTACTACAATGGCGACCAGCCCATTCGTGAGGATACGATTGAAATCCCCTGGGCAAAAGAAAAAGGCGTCAACAAAGGCAAAACAGAACTGATTATCTGGATGAATGCAGACTCCGTACAGCTGACTCTGATGGAAAATGACTGGGAAATCCCCTTCAGACTGATCGGCAAAATCCTCAGCAAGGCTGTAGCCATTGGAATACAGCTGGCCAGCGCCAGTTATCCTGAAATAGGCCATATCAAGAGTGCTCTCGATACGCTCAATAATCGCTTCTCATCGGAAGAGACCGAATTCTATGATGCCTTGGGCAGAATGAATGCCGATGATCTCCTGGATACCGTTCGTCTGCAAAGAACCGACGTGCAAAGTTATGTCGTCATGAAAACCGGGGTTGTAAAAATGACACTGATGCCTGTCTACACCCCCAAAACAGGCTTGAAAGACGAACTATAGCCGAATGGTTATCACGTAGTCTCTGTATGGAGGGTCAGAAATATTGCTCACTACCTTACGGGGTCGACTGCCGTTATAATGGCGACTTTTTCACCAGCCAGATCAGTGATCGCTGATTTTGCTATTCTGAGTCACCTGAGGCCTGAACATGACAGCTTCAGGGTCTCAGACCATTATACAGCAGACAGGAATCCGGCTTTGGCGTCTGAAATAACCAAAACAGCCCTGAGCAAACAAACAGCCCTGAGCGAAAAGAATGTGAACCCAGAAAGCAAAAGTATGAGCGCAACAAAAAAGCTTTATATCAAAACCCACGGTTGCCAGATGAACGAGTACGACTCAGCTCGAATGGCTGACCTGCTCGGAGAAACCCATACTCTGGAGTTAACAGACAATCCGGAAGAAGCCGATGTTGTGTTGGTTAACACCTGCTCTGTGAGGGAAAAAGCCCAGGAAAAGCTGTTCCATCAACTGGGTCGCTGGAAAAAACTGAAAGAAGCCAATCCCGACCTGGTGATCGGTGTCGGAGGCTGCGTGGCCAGCCAGGAAGGGGAAGCTATCCGCAAGCGTGCGCCCCAGGTAGACGTAGTATTCGGACCACAAACCCTGCACCGCCTGCCAGAGATGATCGATGCCACCCAGAGCAACCATATCCCTGTGGTCGATGTCACCTTCCCGGAAATTGAAAAGTTTGACCGGCTGCCAGAGCCTTCTGTAGAAGGACCAACGGCCTTCGTTTCCATCATGGAAGGGTGCAGCAAATACTGTACTTTCTGCATTGTTCCTTACACCCGTGGTGAAGAAGTCAGCCGCCCCATGGATGACGTAATTGCCGAGTGTGCCGGTCTGGCTGAGAAAGGGGTTCGGGAAATCAATCTGCTGGGGCAGAATGTAAATGCTTATCGTGGCGAAAAAGACGATGGTACTGTTTGTGATCTGGCTGAGCTGATCACCATAGTCGCTGCGATAGACGGCATTGACCGAATTCGTTTCACCACGTCTCACCCGAAAGAGTTCTCCCATAGCCTGATCGATGTTTACGCTCAGGTACCGGAGCTTGTCAGCCACCTGCACCTTCCTGTGCAAGCCGGATCTGACCGAATTCTCTCCCTGATGAAACGTAACCACGAAGTTGAGATGTACCGGGACAAGATTCGCCAGTTGCGTGAACACCGCCCTGACCTGAGTCTCTCTTCAGACTTTATCGTGGGCTTCCCGGGTGAAACCGATGAAGATTTTGAAGACACCATGAACCTGATCAACGAGATCGGTTTCGATGCCTCTTTCAGCTTCATCTATAGTAAACGCCCCGGAACCCCGGCATCCGACATGCCCGACGACGTTCCTGAGTCCACCAAAAAGCAGCGACTGAAAATTCTGCAGGAGCGAATCAATCAACAGACCATGCAAATCAGTCGTCGTCTGGTAGGCAGCACCCAGAAAATTCTGGTAACGGGTTACTCCAAAAAAGACCCGGGCGAACTGAGTGGCCGGACAGAGTGCAATCGTGTGGTTAACTTCAAGTGTGCCGAACCTCGCCTGATTGGTCGATTTGCCGAGGTTGAGATTGTTGAGGCGTTCCCTCACAGTTTGCGTGGCAGCCTGATTGATTCTGAACTGGGTGTTGTTGCCTGACCCTTCGAACAGAGTGGCTGGTCTCAAGGTGAATGTTCCCCGCCCTGTCGAGGCTGTCGCAAAACTCTGCTTCCCGCCTTCACCCCCGTCATTCCCAACTTGATTCTCGTCATTCCCGATTTCATTCTCGTCATTCCCGCGAAGGCGGGAATCCACACTGACTCACCACCAGAACCATACTGCCCGGTGCTCCCCTGGCCTTGTCATCCCCGAGAAGGCAGAGATCCACCGTTGGCGCTGGATTCCCGCCTTCGCGGGAATGACGAACTCAGTGCATGGGAACGAGCTGTTGGAGTTTTGCGACACCCTCGATTGGGCGAGAGTTTACGACGATTTTGCTAAGTTTTGTAAGCTTTGGGAGTTAACACATAACTACCCAGAGCTATCGAGACCGACGCTCTCTGTACCCTCTCTCAAAGT
The DNA here is from genome assembly GCF_049275935.1 of Endozoicomonas sp. ALC020. Classification (NCBI taxonomy): domain Bacteria; kingdom Pseudomonadati; phylum Pseudomonadota; class Gammaproteobacteria; order Oceanospirillales; family Endozoicomonadaceae; genus Endozoicomonas; species Endozoicomonas sp. ALC020. The sequence continues at coordinate 3,083,457 of NZ_CP184830.1, read as the reverse complement.
CTGCTATGCTATTTTTCTCATTCATTTGATAGAGGAGTAAAGCATGAGCTTAAACGCTGAACAGCCGCCCGAAACCGAGCTTGACCCTATTCGGGACACCCTGACGGAGATTGTCAGCTACGCCAGTAAAACCCGTGCTGAAATGCACCAAGGGTTCGCTCAGATAAACAAACGTTTTGATCAGCAAGACAAACGTTTTGACCAGCAAGACAAACGTTTCGAATAGTTCAAACAAGAGACTCATGAACGCTTCGACAAAATAGAAGACACTCTCACCATCATCGTCAACCACATCAAGAAATAAGCCACAGCGGAAAAATTATAAATTAACCGGGAGCCTGAAGATCAGCACTCGCTAATAACAGGAGCCGCAAGTTATACGGCTTTGTTTTTGGATTTTTCTACAGGCTCGTTATGTGCTCAAAATACAACTATAATCTCGTGCGGCATGGTTGGTTCAAATGTAGGCCTTTGCTCCTGAAAAGCATGATTATCAAGAAATTGAGAGATTTCGCATACATATCTATCATTTATTGAGTTTGGTTAATTGCACGTAACATGCTTTCATTATGAGTTGGCTTTAGCGCATGAATACTAATCATTAGTACCGGATATAAGGAGTTTAATTTATCAAGAGCTTTATATGCGCCCTTTTTATTACAGGCATCTTGAATTTAGGGCACGCTTCATGTCTAGTATATAAGAGTTCCAACAGCTGGACGGCCATTGGTTACATTGGTTTAGATAACCAAACCATCTACAAGATTTCTGATAAATCACATAAAAATGTTTACGTTGACATGCTACAAAAGTTTGCTTTTGAGCTAACAAATAACTTGGGTTATAGTATTTTTTCAAAAATCTTCTACGAAACCCCACATCAAGAAAAAGTGACAGGTTATATTAGCGTTTTCAAAAATGTTATTTATGAAAATGCTAGTAGTTGGAATGAGGTTGGTTTTATAGGTTGGGATCGTCGTACTATCTATAAAAATAGGGATAGTTGGGACATCACAGGGTATATCGGATTTGGTTGCGACGATGACGATGATTAGTAATTCTAAATTTTAAGTTAAAGTTCGGATGATTCATAACGAATAAGGATAGATTGTGCACAGCCGCAATCTTATCCGGTTGTTGAACAAGCCCGGATTTGACAGCCACTCAGTATGGTTTGTAGGAAATAGCTTTTTCTCTGGCTGCCTTCATAGCTGATGTAGGTTGGTTTTGACTTTTGTTAAGCTAAGCGTGCCCCCGCCCCAGCCATTAATTGAGCATTGTCGTGAAATTATGTATTCAGATTGTGCTGGCTCTCCTCTGTTGAGTGAATTTAAGCCCTTTTCTATTGGTCAGGTGTTTTTGGCAAAGTTCTTCGAACTGTTTTTTCGGTTGAATTCATGTTCAGTATTCCTGTTATTCAGACACATCAGAATTGATGTGGTATCAGGAATTATTAGACAATATTGAGAGTTTTTTTACCGCGTTAGCGGCTTGGTTCATCAAAGCGTTTAAGAGTGACTACCCACGCTTGCTGATTTCGCTTCGCTCAAATTATAGCAAGCTTGGGCAGCACCTTGACACAATGTTAGGCGCGACAGGAGGTTCATTTGGAAAATCTAATTGTTTTTACTGGCGGTCCAGGTTCAGGTAAAACATCTGTTATTAATCACTTGAAAGAACTCGGGTATGAGTGTGCCCCCCGAAGTCGGTCGTGAAGTAATTAAGAAGCAAGTAGAGTCTCAAGGTCTCGCGTTACCATGGTGTAACAAAGTGGCATTTCGTGACGAAATGGTGAGAGAGGAGATCATAAATTATGAGAGATATAGAATGATCAAAGACACAGTTTTCTTTGATCGATGTGTGATTGATTGTTACGGGTATAGTACGCTGGAGCAGTTGCCAGTATCAAATATGTTGCTCAGATATTGCATTGAGATTAGCTATCGTAAATCGGTTTTTTTGTTCCCACCTTGGGAATCAATATTCACTAATGATCTGGAACGAAAACAAGATTTCAACGAGGCTGTAGCTACGTACGAACACATGGTTGAAGCCTACTACAAATTCGGTTATGACTTAGTGGAAGTGCCAAAATGTTCTACCAAGAAACGGGCAGAATTTATCGTGAATAATGTGTAGCTAACAAGCGGCTGCATTTCGTTCCGGCCTGCGGCCTCCAACGGACTCGCTTCACTCGCCGATGAGCCGAGCGTTAGGTGCCACCACCTCTGAAACTTCTCATGAAATTGACAGTACGATTCCTGTGAGCCATCATTCTTGGCAGGAATCATTTGTCTATCATAGATTATGGGAGATTGGATTTTTTGCATGTAATAAAGCGAAAACCATTCGATGACCTTGCTGTTCGGTTTCCAATGGATCGTGAACCTATCTTGAGAACGTACAGGTTGCTTGACAGTATGAAGTGTAAACCAAACAACTCTCAAGAGCTTAAGAACCTGTTCCCAAGCTTAGATAGATTCAAGTACGTGGAAGATTGGTGGGTTATTAATATTGGTGGTAACAAATATCGAACTGTACTCGGAATTAATTTCAGATCGGGTAGAGTTTTTGTGAAATTTGTTGGGACTCATAAAGAGTATGAAAAATTTACGAATGAGTATAGATGATATAGCTAGTGCGGAAGCTTGAGCTCCCACCAAAACATGCAAAAAGTGAATTGACAATGTTAGTAGCACTTGAAAATAGAGAGAATACGATGACTATATATGAACAAATGAGAGAGTTTGTAGCGTCAGTATCTCATGAAGCTAAAACGAGCTTCGGATTTTCTTTGCCTCTATCATCAGAAGCAGATTACAACAAAGCTTGTGATTTAATAGAGGAACTTGACTCAAAAAAGGGTACTGATAAAGAAGTTGATTTTATTTATCATTTCATGAAAATGTGGGAAGACAAGAATCTTCAAGCATTGCCTGAAGCCAGAGGAATAGATTTTCTATTACATTTGATGGAGGTAAACAATCTATCACAATATGATTTACCTGAAATTGGTAAGCAACCATATGTATCAAGAATAATTTCAGGAAAAGCAACGCTTAAATTACATCACATAGATAGATTAAGTGATAGATTTAATGTTCCTAGATCTATGTTTCTAGATGATTGAGACCACTCCCAATATAATTAGCTCCAGCACCTAACGAATATGGATAGATTGCGCGTAGCCGCAATCTTATCCGGTTGTTGAACAAGCCCGGATTTGACAGCCACTCAGTACGGTTTGTAGGAAATGGCTTTTTCTCTGGCTGCCTTCCCCTCTGTGTCAGAATAGATGTCGCCCTATTTTCTTTTCTCGCAGGTTCGCTGGTCGACCATTGACAGCTCCACCTGATCCGTTACAGTGTCGTCACTCACCTGCATGCCAAAACCCGTTAGTTGGCATTTCCCATAACATCAGACAATTACCACGGAGCACACCATGTCAGTTTTGAGAATCGCTGTGAACGGAGCCAAAGGCAAAATGGGACAGACAGTGGTTGAGTTTGTCCAAAAACACAGCCGTCTGGAACTGGCCGCATCCATCGACCTGGGCGATGACCTGGCAGCGGAAGTGAAAAACAACGACGCCGATATTGTCGTTGACTTTACCCGTCCGGAAATTCGTATGGAAACTGTGAAGAACACTCTGTTCTCTGGTGCTTCAGCGGTAGTCGGTACAACCGGCTTTACGCCTGAAGACCTGGAGAGCATTCGGAGCTGGGTCAGGGAAACCGGCAAAGGCTGCTTTATTGCACCTAATTTCATCGTGGGTAACGTGCTGATGCAGCAGTTTGCCAGGCAGGCCGCCCGTTATTATGAATACGCCGAAATCATTGAGTACCATCACCAGCAAAAAGTAGACTTCCCATCGGGTACCGCAGTAAAAACAGCCGAACTGATGAGCGAAGAGCGCGAGAAGTTCAATATTGGTACCCATGATCAGGTTGCCAACATTGAAGGCTCGCGGGGTGGTGATTACAGGGGAATAAAGCTTCACGCAGTCCGTATGCCAGGCTTTGTAGCCTCTCAGGAAGTGATTCTGGGCGACACTGGTCAGTACCTGACCATCCGTCATGATTCCATTGAACGAACAAGCTACATGCCAGGCATTCTTATGGCCAGTGAGTACATCCACGACAAGGCTGAACTGGTATACGGGCTGGAACATATTCTCTGATCGCAGAGAATGAATGGATTAAACAGATGACATTGTTAAAACCTACGGTAAAATCCTATTTTTCAGCAGTCTGATTCACTCATTTTTGCCCGCTGCGAGTGCACAGCAAAATACACTCATAGCGAATAAAATACGGCAAGAATCGGACTGCAGTATATGCTTAACCAATATAAATCGCAGTAAGAGCTGAATTCTCGACTTGAATACCCAGATCCAGGCAACACCGACAAAAAGTGCAGGTATAACCTGTCAGTTTCTTCTCGAACCGGACGATCCCCATCGATTCGCAGAGCTCTGCGGACAATTCAATCAGCACCTGAAACAGATAGAACAGCGCCTTGGCGTTGATATCCGTTATCGTGGCAACCAGTTCACGATCAGGGGTGAGGATCGGAGTGCCCAGGCTGCTTCGGAGATACTCAAGCGTCTATACCGGGAGACCGGAAAAACAGAACACCTGACGGCTGAGACAGTGCACCTCTATCTTCAGGAGTCAGCTGTTGAATGGGTCCACGAAGCCAGATCCGACAATCTGATCACTCTGCGCACCCGCAAGGGCACAGTCACTCCAAGAGGTGAAAACCAGCAGAAATATGTTCGTTCCATTCTTACTCACGATATCAACTTTGGTATTGGCCCGGCTGGCACCGGTAAAACCTATCTGGCTGTTGCTGCTGCCGTTCAGGCTCTGGAAGAAGAGGAAATCCGTCGAATCCTGCTGGTAAGGCCCGCTGTGGAAGCCGGTGAAAAGCTGGGCTTTCTTCCGGGTGACCTGTCTCAAAAAATCGATCCTTATTTGCGTCCTCTCTACGATGCACTCTATGAAATGCTGGGCTTTGAGCGAGTCGACAAACTGATCGAGAAAAATGTGATCGAGGTTGCCCCTCTCGCTTACATGCGTGGCCGTACTCTTAATAACTCTTACATCATCCTTGATGAAGCCCAGAACACGACGCCGGAACAGATGAAAATGTTCCTGACCCGCATCGGTTTTGGCTCAACCGCCGTCATTACCGGTGACATTACCCAGGTCGACCTGCCCAGGGGCACCCGCTCTGGTCTGGCTCATGCCATTGATGTTCTCAAAGGTGTCGACGGTATTGGCTTCAACTGGTTTAACGCCAAGGACGTTGTCCGTCACCCGATTGTCCAGAGAATTGTGCGGGCTTACGATCGCTTTGATCAGTTAAGTCAGAACAAATCTGTTGCAGGGGTTCAGTAATGTCTGCAGACGTCCATGTCGACGTACAGATAGCCAGCGGGAGTTCCGAAATACCCTCGCAATCGGATCTGCACAAATGGGCAGCTGCAGCAGTTGGCAATCATCGCGAAGAAGCCGAAATCAGTCTGCGTATTGTTGACAGTGAGGAAGGTGCAGAACTCAACCGGCAATGGCGCCAAAAAGACGGTCCCACCAACGTTCTGTCTTTTCCCTCTGACCTGCCGGAAGAACTCAACCTGCCGCTTTTGGGCGATCTGGTTGTCTGTTCACCTGTGGTTGAACGTGAGGCCAGGGAACAGGAAAAAACCCTTCAGGCACACTGGGCTCATATGATGGTTCATGGCACACTGCACTTGCTGGGTTATGACCATATCGAAGAAGACGAAGCCGAGGCGATGGAATCTCTGGAAACAGCGATTCTCCAAAGCCTTGGTTTTCCTGATCCGTACCAGTCTGAAAAGGGCGGATCATCATCATAGGAGAGGCTGGCCGAATCATGCAGATGATGCCATGAGAAGGCCTTCACGGTAATACAAGGTAATGAACGACGACACTGCGCCGGGCGACTCGCCCGCCCCGACATGGAAAGACAAACTGACGGCTCTGTTCGCTCAGGACCCTCAGAACCGGAGTGAGCTACTGACTCTACTCAATGATGCCGGACTCAGGGGCATTATTGACGATGAAGCTCTCAGTATTATTGAGGGCGCTGTTCAGGTGGCTGACATGCAGGTCAGGGAAATCATGATCCCACGCTCCCAGATGGTCTGTGTTGATGAAGACCAGGAGCCTCGGGACTTCCTGTCCAGGGTGATCGAATCAGCCCACTCCCGCTTTCCCGTCATCGGCGATACCAAAGACGAGATTATCGGCATTCTTCTGGCCAAGGATCTTCTGCCGCTGATTCTCCAGAATGGTAAATTCAATATCAAGGACCACCTTCGTCCTGCCACTTTCATTCCTGAAAGCAAACGTCTGAATGTGCTCCTGAAAGAGTTCCGAACCAACCGTAATCACATGGCCATAGTCATTGATGAATTTGGTGGTGTAGCCGGTCTGGTCACGATCGAAGACGTTCTCGAACAAATTGTCGGGGATATAGAAGACGAGCACGATGTTGAAGAGGACAGCTTCATCAAACCGGTTGAGGAACAGGCCCGTACTTTTATCGTCAAAGCCCTGACCCCTATAGAAGACTTCAACGAGCACTTTGAATCCAGCTTCAGCGACGAAGAGTTCGATACCATTGGGGGGATTGTCCTGCAGGAGTTCGGACATATGCCCAAACGGAATGAGTTCGTGGAAATTAACGGTTTCCGATTTGATGTTCTGAATTCTGACGGCCGCCGAATTCGACTGTTGCGAGTTAGCCCCGTCTAGCAAAATCAGGCAAACTGGCGGGGAGGACTCACGGTGTGACTGGTTTCAGTCCGACGGTTCTCCAGCCAGTCACCGCTGAGGAAACTGACTTTTCCGAATTCCATTTATGAACAAAAAAACGCTCTACTTTGGTCACCTTGCCACACTGTTGGCTGGAAGTTTGTTTCCACTGGGTTTCAGTCCCTTTAACATCTGGCCTGTCCTGATCGTTGCTACAGCAGCAGGCTTTGCTTATACCCGCACAGAAACAGTAAAGACGACCACTGTCCGAGGCTTTCTGTTTGGGCTGGGCCTTTTCGGTACAGGGACTTCATGGATTTATGTCAGCATCCATAACTTTGGTGCTGCCTCAGTCCCTCTGGCAGCTCTGTTAACCGCTCTGTTCGTTATTATGATGGCTGCCCTGATGGTCATGCCGCTTTTCTATCTTTATGCAAAACTCAGGCATCGATTCAATATTCAGGCTCCCTGGCAACAAGCTCTGATTTTCGCCGGATTATGGACACTGTTTGAATGGGTTCGTAGCTGGCTACTCACTGGCTTCCCCTGGCTTCTTGAGGGTTACTCACTGCTCGACACCCCTGTTCAATCCTGGGCACCTGTCGTAGGTGTTTTTGGATTGACTCTGCTCATGGCTTCGACTGCAGCCCTGATTACTGCGACACTGGTCACTGATCGAGCCCATCGGAACCCATCTTTGATCGCCCTGTCAATCACCCTGGTGTTCTGGGTTGCATCGGTTCCACTGGGTAAATTACAGTGGACTCACCCCGTGGGGGAGATAAGCTTCAGCGCTGTTCAGGGGAATATCCCCCAGCTCCTGAAATGGGACCCCGGCTATGTTGAGAAAACACTGAATACTTTCTATGGACTTTCTGAAGACGAGTGGGATCAGGAGCTGATCATCTGGCCTGAAAATGCCATGCCTCTTTACTACAGTCAGGCCAGATCGGTGCTCAGTCAGCTCAATCGTAAAGCAGCTGAACACAACAGCGCCCTGATTCTCGGCTTACCTATTGATGAGCGATCTGAGGACACAAAATCTTTGTTCGACGAAAAGTATTACAACGGCATAATCGCCATGGGTCTGGGAGAAGGTCGCTATTACAAGCAGAAGCTGGTTCCCTTTGGGGAGTATGTTCCTCTTGATTCACTCCTGCGCGGGCTGATCAGCTTTTTTGACCTGCCTATGTCGGCATTCAGCCCGGGGCCTGGTGGTCAGGAAAAACTGCGAGTCCCCAACACTGTGATAACCACTTATATTTGTTATGAGGTGGTTTACCCCGACTTTGCTGCCCGGCAGGCAAAAGACAGTGGGTTGTTAATAACCATCAGTAATGACACCTGGTTTGGCAAGTCTATCGGCCCCGAGCAACATTTCCAGATGGCCCTTATGCGCTCACTGGAGACCGGTCGATACATGATTCGCGCGACCAACGACGGTATCACTGCCCTGATAAACGATAAAGGTCAGATGGTTGAAAGCATCGAACGTTTCAAACCCGGAGTACTGAGAGGCACCGCTAAAGTCATGACAGGCAACACTCCTTTCATGTTACTGGGGTCCTGGCCTGTTTTATTCTTGAGTTTGATAATGATTATTGTGGCAGTTCTCAGCGCAAGAAGATCTGTCTCTGATTCACAGAAGTAAGGATCGGCTGTCTGTTATCTGAATTAAAAAGGGTGGCTTTGAGTCACCCTTTTTAATTCGGCCATCCTTTGATAAAAAATCAAACCACGCCCAGTTCTTTCAGTCGTTCCACCAGGTAACTACGCTGAGTATGACGCTCAGACAAGACCACCTCACTGCGTGGATGCAAGAACAGAGGCAGGGACATTCTGGATTTCTCACCCTTACCACCAGTCGGGTTGATCACCCTGTGACTGGTGGAAGGGAAATAACCGCCGGAAGCTTCCTGCAACATATCCCCGGTGTTGATGATCAGGTAGCCGAACTTTGAAGGAACATCGACCCAGCTGCCATCTTTCAATCTGACCTGCAGGCCGGGCTCACTGGCTGCTGGCAGAATGGTCAGCAGATTGATATCTTCATGGGCTGCTGCGCGAATGGCTCCCGGCTCTTCTTCGCCAGTGAACGGAGGATAGTGAAGTACCCTGAGCAAGGTATTTGGCGTGTCTTCAATCATATGTGGAAGCGGCTCGGAAAAGCCTTCTGCTACCTCACAAGGCGCATTACTTTCAACCCATCCCAGCAACTCACCCGCCAGATCAGAAGCTTTTTCATAATAATCTGTAATTTCTGATTTCAGTTCAGCAGGAATCCGGCCCCAGGGGTAAATATGGTAATACTCTTTAATATCTTTCTTCTCATGCCCTTTGGCCACTTCAGAAACCTCTGGTGGAAAATAGCCGTCCTGCTTTTCAGGATCAAACAGAAAATCCTGTCTGGCGGGAGAATTAAAGAAGTTCAACCAGTTATCGTAAATTGACTGAACCAGATTCTGACTCAAAGGGTGGTTGGTTAAAACCGCAAAGCCGGTTTCGCGGAGTGATTCAACAAATTTTTGAGCTGCATCTGTGGCCTTATAATCAACTACCTTAACGTCCATTATCCTGATATCCGGTCAGTAAAAGTGGCGAGATTTTATCGTTCAGTTCAAGAAAAGAACAAGCTTTATGCGGTATTAAAAGCATTAAACCGGCTTCATACAAAAAATTGATTTTTTATTCTCAATAGCCGCCAATAGGCTATAAGGGTCTATGATATTGGCGTTCACATTCGAATTCCGGACTGGATAGGGTTTCGATTCAATGACAAACACCAACCTCAAGCAAAAAACCTGGCGACATTTGACTCTGGCACTACTAATGGGACAGTCGACAGCCATGTACAGCTCTGCAGAACGCCCAACCGGGGTGCGAATTGAACGCGATAGCCTGGGAGAAGTGACTGTTCCCAGGGACGCCCTCTATGGTGCCCAGACCCAGCGGGCAGTTGAGAACTTTCCTGTCAGTGGGCAGCCATTGCCTCATCCTTTCATAGAAGCCATTATCCGCATCAAAAAAGCCGCAGCCCGAACCAATCAGTCACTTGAGTTACTGGCTGAAGAGAATGCCCTGGCCATTATCGAAGCTGCAGATACTCTTATTGAAGGAAAATATGCGGATCAGTTTCCTATCGATGTCTACCAGACCGGGTCCGGAACAAGCAGTAATATGAATGTGAACGAAGTGATCAGTAATCTGGTCAATCGTACTTCAGGATTAAAAATCTCGCCCAATGATCACGTCAATATGGGACAAAGCAGCAACGACGTCATTCCTTCTGCTATTCACGTATCGTCTGCCTTGTTGATTCATAATCACCTGCTGCCCGCTTTGAATCATCTTCTGGAAGTGATGAAAAAGCGTCGGTTAGAGCTTGAGAATACCGTAAAAACAGGCAGAACCCATATGATGGATGCCATGCCCGTAACCTTTGGTCAGGAAATCAGTGGCTGGATAGCACTGATCAATAATGACCAACAACGAATCAGGCAGACTCTTGAGCGTCTCTATCAACTCACTCTGGGTGGCACCGCTGTTGGCACCGGAACCAACACTCATCACGACTTTGCAACAAAAGTCAGCAAACAACTGAGTCAGGATACCGGTTTGCTTTTCAAGCCTGCTAATAACTTCTTTGCAGCCCAGAGCCTGCCGGCCACAGCGCTTGAACTGTCCTCAGACCTTCGCAGTGTGGCGGTGTCACTGATGAAGATCGCCAATGACCTGCGCCTGATGAACAGTGGACCTTTGGCAGGGCTTGGTGAAATTGAACTGCCTACCCTGCAGCCTGGCTCCAGTATCATGCCGGGTAAGGTGAATCCGGTTATCTCCGAATCGGTTACCATGGCAGCCGCCCAGATCATGGGGCTGGACTCAGCCATCGCGATTGCCGCCCAGTCTGGCAATTTTCAGCTCAATGTCATGCTGCCACTGATCGCCAACAACCTGATCAATAGCATTACTCTGGCCACCAATAGCAGCCTGATTCTCGCCGACAAGGCTATAGCCGACTTTACTGTCAGGGAAGCTCATATCAAGGAAACGCTGAGGCGCAATCCGGTACTGGTGACAGCCCTGAACCCATTGATTGGCTATATGAAGGCGGCTGAAATTGCCAAGCAGGCTTATCGTGAGAAACGTCCGGTCATCGAAGTTGCTAAAGAAAAAACCGGTATGTCGGAAGAGGCATTGAAGAAGATTCTGGACCCTGGACGGGCCACCAAAGGCGGCATTGTCAAATAGCCCGGCTTGCTAAAGAGGGCGTCACAAAAACCCGTTTTCGACACCCTTAACGAATGGTCAGCCGATACCAGATTAAGCCCAGATATTCATTCAGGGCCAGTTCACTGAGCCTGAGATTGCGAACCCTCGGGATCCAGTTGGCCCCTTTCTGCCAGGTGATCTCTTTCGAGTTGAATGCTGTGGGTGCCGGAATCACTTTGAAGCCAGCCCTTTCAAAACTCAACACTGCCCGGGGCATATGCCAGGCGTGAGTAATCAGGACAACCGTTATCTGCTCTTTACCTGCCAGCTCATTACCCAGCAGCTTTTTACTGTTCCGGGCATTTTGCCGGGTTGTCGTGCTCTGAGTTTCTTTCCATGAGACATCAACGTTATAGTCATTCTTCAGAACCCTGGCCATCATTTCCGACTCAGGTCGCTTCCCACCGCCAGTGGCCAGAATGGGGACTTCACACTCCCGGTGCAACAAGGCGGTATAACGAATACGCTCAAGTGACAGAGGGGTCGGCTGATAACCCTCCAGTTCAGCAGAGCTTCTCGGCCTTCCCCCTCCCAGCAGCACCATGGCATCGGCTTTTTTACAAAGACTCCTATCAACAGGAGGATATATCTCCAGCCCCCTGGCGAGAAGATTGGCAATAGGGGCAACCGAAAGCAGATAGAGAAAAATCAGGGCCAACCACGCCAGCAAGCCCATTGTTGTTTTAAAGATCATGTTTTAAAGATCATTCCCAAAATCAGCATCCATAAAATATTAAAGGGGGGAAGCTGTCAGCCTCTCACCCCAATCAGCTACTGTAATTCACCAACAATATAACATCGTTACTGAGAAAAAAGCTTAACCGTTCAAGAGCCTGTCAGAATGATCTGATTCAGGCATTCAACCTGATAGCAATGAGTCAAAAAAAATGACAAGGCCCAGCTTGATGGGATCAATAAGAATTTACTTATTCAGCCGCCACTAATGCTGATATTTTAAGCTTTTTCGTAACATCCAGTATTCAGTATTCCGGCTCAGGACTATTTATCTGACAAGAGATCCTGATAATAGATCGGAAAGCACGTACTAAACCCCTGATCCAGACATGAGTTAATAAAGCCACTGACAAACTTTTATTGAAGTAGCCTTATGACCGAAAAAGAGAAAATGCTTGCAGGACTGGATTACCTTGCATTTGATTCTGAATTGACCCAGGATCGCCTCGAGGCCAAGAAGCTGTGTCACCGCTTTAATCAAGTTTCACCGGACGACAAAACACAACAGGCAGAGGTTCTCAATGAACTTCTGGGTACCCTTTCAGAAGCATGGATAGAGCCCTTTTTCTATTGTGATTATGGCTACAATATCCACTTGGGAGAGAACTTTTATGCCAACCATCACTGCACGATTCTCGACGGTGCTAAAGTCACCATTGGTAATGATGTGTTGTTTGGCCCCAGTGTCACCATAAGTACTGCGGGACACCCTCTGGATTCAGTAACCCGAAACACAGGGCTGGAGTTCTGCAAACCCATCACCATCGGTAATAACGTCTGGCTGGGCGCCAATGTGAGCGTCAATCCCGGAGTGACTATTGGCGATAATTCTGTGATTGGAGCGGGCAGTGTGGTGACTCGTGACATTCCTGCGAATAGCGTGGCAGTGGGAGCACCCTGCAGAGTCATTAAATCAGTCATGAACAAAGAAGCCATCTTATCACCCTTAAGCTGATGAGATAGCTTTATCTTGACATCCTCTAAAAGTACGGGGCTTTCCGCTCATTCAGGTAAAAGGCCTCTGATTCACGACTTCACTTCGGCTTCCTCTGGTTTTCGAGACGTCAGACGAGCAAACAGAATGCCCACCTCAAACAACAACCACATCGGGCCAGCCAGCAGAGTCTGGGAAATTACATCAGGAGGGGTCAGCAGCATGCCCAGAACAAAGCAGCCTACGACAATATAGGGACGCTTTCCAGACAGGGACTCAACGGTTGAGACTCCCGACCAGATCAGAAGCACAGTGACAACAGGAATCTCAAATGCCATACCGAAGGCAAAAAACAGTTTCAGAATAAAATTCAGGTAACTGTTTATGTCGGTCATCACCGTGACACTCTCAGGGCCGGTGCTGGTAAAGAACCCAAAGATCAGCGGAAAGACCACAAAGTAGGCAAAAGCCACTCCGACATAAAACAGTACGACACTGGCAATCAGCAGTGGTACAGCCAGCCTCTTCTCATGCCTGTATAGCCCCGGCGCAATAAACCCCCATATCTGATTGAGGATAAAAGGAATAGCGGCAAACAGTGACAGGACCATTGTCAGTTTGAAAGGTGCCAGAAAGGGCGAAGCAACATCCGTTGCGATCATGCTGCTATTTTCCGGCAGGAAAACTCGCAGAGGCTCTGAAAAGAATTCATAGAGCGTACTGGAAAAGTAGAAGAGCCCGGCAAAAATAATCAGCACAACAACGATGCTGCGCAGAATACGGGTTCTCAGCTCTAGCAGATGCTGAACCAAAGGTTGTTGCTTGTCACTGCTCTCGGTAGTAGACGACATTTATTTGTTATCCTGAAAATCACTCCGATGGCCAGATACTTAAGCATACTCAACTGAAAACCCTTCTCACAATCAGTAGATTCAATAGGACAGCCACTACTTGCGAAAAAAACAGCCGCCATTCTGCACAGAACCCTATCTGAAATGATTTCCAATAAGTACCTGGCCAGTTGGTTTCGCATATTCTGGCGAGTGGATTTTTTCATCCTTCAAGGCGCAACGACGGGCGCGTAGCCATAGCTACGCAACCAGAGTTGGAACGCAGAAGGGTGGAAAAAGCCGCCGTCCAGAATATGCGAAACCAACTGGTTAGGTACTTAAGTGAATTCATTCGATTAATGACATACCCATCCTTACAATAACGGGCAATATTTGTGAGGACAGTTTATGAGACACTCGATTCTCGACATCTTCTGGCGCTTTCTGGTGCTGGGTTGCTACTCCTTCGGGGGACCCACAGCCCACATTGGCTACTTTCATAAAGAGTTTGTAGGACGTCGCAAATGGCTCAGCGAAAGAGATTACGCTGACACCGTAGCCCTCTGCCAGATGCTGCCCGGACCGGCCAGCAGTCAGGTAGGAATGAGCATAGGTTTTGAACGTGCCGGCCTGCCGGGTGCTGTGGCCGCATTCCTGGGTTTCACCCTTCCTTCTGCCCTGATCATGATCCTGCTGGCACTGGGCTACAGTGAGATATCCGGCATCCCTGCCGCTATGGGAATGCTACAGGGCATCAAGCTGTTTGCCGTTGCTGTCGTGGCGGATGCCCTCATCAAAATGGGCAAATCATTATGTCCGGATCGTCCCAGGGTGACATTAGCGGTGTTGTCAGCAGGGGTCATGTTGCTGCTTCCCCATGTATTCACCCAGATTGGGGTGATTTTTGTGGCGGCAGCCTGTGGATTCGTCATCTACAAAGATCAGTCTGCTCATGACGACCATGCCCGGGTTAAAGGCAGCAAACGACAGGCCTTTGCTGCACTGGTTCTTTTTCTTGCCGGCCTTATCTTGCTGCCTTTCTTTGCAGATATGTCAGACTCTACCAGCCTGAGCTTGTTTGACAGTTTCTATCGCGCCGGTGCCTTGGTGTTTGGCGGCGGTCATGTTGTTCTGCCGATGCTTCAGGCTGAAGTTGTACATCCCGGCGGTGTTACCCCGGACGCCTTTCTGGTTGGCTACAGTGCCGCCCAGGCAGTACCTGGCCCTATGTTTGCCTTGGCTCCTTTTCTGGGCGGTGTATACGGCGATAGCTACAGTATTTCCAATGCACTGGCCGCTCTGTTGGGTATTTTTGCTCCCTCTTTCCTTCTGCTGGCAGCGGCCTGGCCCTTCTGGAATCGTCTGAAAGCCATGCCAAAGCTGAGAGCCGCTATCAATGGCATTAATGCGGCGGTGGTAGGCTTGCTTCTGGCAGCCTTTTACAATCCGGTGATTACTCTGGCCATCAAGGATGCTCAGGATGTTGCCCTGGCATTGTTGGCTTATCTGCTTCTGGCTGTCTGGAAGCTGCCAATTGCCTGGATGGTTCCCCTTTTTGCAGGCATTGGTTTTCTGTTGATCTGAAACTGAGCAGACACTTCCGGGGAACTTTTCACTCCCCGGAGACTCTAAACTATATAAGCTTTTGGAGGGTACGATTATGCAATTCGTGGTGTTCTGGGATATCAACTGGCTGAAGGAACGACTGAGAAAGAAGCCTCTCTCTGGTCGGGAAACTTACCTCTATGCGATATGCTGGCTGGCATTTCTAACCCTGGCTTTTTTTCCTGGAAGCATCAATGACCGCTCTGCCCATTCCGTCTGGCTTGAGGCCATAGAGCTCTTGATTCCTGTCATTGCTATCTTTTACGCCTGGCTCTGCAACGGGGGTCTTCAGGGAGAACAGTTCTGGACCCGACTGATTTCAATAGGTTGGGTCGTCACCATGAGAGCGTTGGTGTTCAGCCTGCCGATCTTTTTAATATTGGCTTTTGCACCCATGGAACAGTCAGAGCTTATTTTTGAATCCGTCGCCACATTGGTGAGTTTATTCATAATCTGGCGGCTGGGGAGTCATATCGAAGGACTAAGGGAAGTCAATATGACTAAAAAAACTTCCCTGTGAGCGGATGTTTTACTGTTACTTTTCATTCTCGAGAGTCTTGATTCTGGCTCTCACCTGCCTTATGTCCCGCCACAGTTGAAAGCTTTCTGCAGGGTTCTTATACCACTTCAATTTGTCTTTTTGCTTAATCATATTGTTCAATACATCTTGTTCGTTAACTAATCTGACCTGACGCCCCCCCCATTCGACAGCCTGTGATGCAGTCTGATAAAACTCTTCTGCTTCATGCTTTACGGCATCAACAACCTTAACTGCGGCTTTTTTTATCTGATTCAGAGGACCCTTCTGTCTTGCTTTCCTTGCTTCGGCCATTCGGCTTCTTTGTTCCTTACGAATTTTTTCATTTTGAAGCTGGGCACTGGTTTTGGCATTTTCCGCCTGGGTTCTGAATTTTTGAGCTTGCTCTAGTGTGCACTGTTGCGCAACCTTCGACCTGTACTGTCCAGCCTGTTTTTCCAGATGATCAGCTTGAGCCAAAAAGAATTCTTTTGACTCCTTCAGAATGGGTTTGCCATCGACAGCCTCAGCTGCTCGATGATCATATCGCCCGACCTGCTTGCCTTTGACCTTGTTCGAACTCTGTGAAGTTGAAGCTCCCACCAAGCCTTTGAGAAAATTTACTGGTCCAGCCATGGCTCATGATCCTCCTTGAAAGCTGAAAATACCTTACATCTAACTATCGACGATTTTCAGGTTTCTTCCATCACTGGACAGTGTTTAGAGAAATTCTTCTCCCATACCTTCGGCAAAAACGTTATATTATAACAACCTCAATCAGTTTCAGATGTCATGACCAAAGCAATCCCTACTAACCTGATTACCGGCTTCCTCGGATCCGGTAAAACTACTGCGATCCTTCATCTTCTTGCCAACAAGCCCACAGAAGAAACCTGGGGTGTGCTGGTGAATGAGTTTGGAGAAATCGGCATCGATGGCGCCATAATGTCGGGCAAAGGCGCAGTTGTCCGGGAAGTGCCCGGTGGCTGCATGTGCTGCGTGGCCGGGCTACCCATGCAGATAGGGTTGAATATGCTGATTGCCCGCAGCAAACCAGACCGTATTCTGATCGAACCCACAGGACTGGGGCATCCGGAGCAGATTCTGCAGACGCTGTCAGGTGAGCACTATTGCGATGTACTCGATCTGAAAGCCAGTATCTGTCTGGTGGACCCCCGGAATCTGAAAGACCAGCGGTATCTGGATAACGAAAATTTTCAGGATCAGATCGCTCTGGCAGACGTTATCGTGGCCAATAAGACCGACTGTTGTGAGGATTCCGACAAAGAGCGTTTTGACGACTTCTGCAGCTCTATGGAAAACAAAACATTCAAAACAGCCTGGGTAGCCCATGGCGCACTGGAGCAGCAATGGCTGGATCTTCCCAAAGGCCATCAGGTCGCTCTGCACCCGGACGCGCATCACTCACACAGCGCCATGCCCCAAACCGCCCCCCTGCAACTGCCCGATGGCGAGCTGTTTATCCGGCGAGAGAACAAGGGACAGGGCCATTTCAGCTGTGGCTGGCTGTACAGTTCAATGCTGGTGTTTTCCTTCGATGCACTGTTTCATCTGTTCAACAGCATACCCGCCAAACGTCTGAAAGCTGTGGTTAATACCCATCTCGGGCCAAGGGCATTTAATGCCCAGGATGGAGTAGTCAGCATCATGGAACTGGAAGAATGCGATAACAGTCGGATTGAGGTGATTCACAACGAACCTCTGGCATGGGATGAGATTGAAGAGTTATTGTGCCAGGCGGCAGGATTGGTGCCTGATTCAGAGTGAAGGCTTTACCAGTTACAAAAACGGGACCTCCATGAGATCCCGTTTCCAGAAAGTGTTGTGTTTCATCTGGATAATAAGCTTGCCAGAATCAAGCGCCGCAGCACTTCTTGTATTTTTTACCACTGCCACAGGGGCAAGGATCATTGCGACCAATTTTGGTAACAGAAACCGGATCTGGCGTTTCCGTAATGGCTTCCCAACGGGTGCGAACTCCCAAGTCAATGGAAGCCAGCTCCCTGGCTACAGAGGGCACTGCAGACAGCATCTTGCCAATGTCAGGCCCCCCCGGTTTTTTGGCTTTATCCATTAGCTGCTCAGGGTTGGACCAGACGCTGAGGAGAATGGTGCAGGCTGTCCAGGATTCTTCCAGCTCTTTCATGGCCTGGTGCTGGAATATTTCTTCCCAGAAGTTCACCAGCATGGCATTGGCTTCACCGAAACCTTTGGACCACTTTTGAAGATTGGGGAACAACTCATCTTCCGGCGTTTCTGACAGACAGTCTTCAGGAATGATATCCAGCCCCATTGCAGCAGTCCGCTCAATCGTGTCGCAAAGATTAAACAATATACGGTGAGCGTCTTTTTCCTGCTGCGCATCCGTAAAAGCAGGTGTTTCACCAAAGATTTTTTTAAACCAGCGGTTGGGTGGCACCGGTTGAGGCGAGCCCCAGATACCAAACAGGAAACCTTCCAATTCCTGATAGGACATCTGGCCATACTCAGACAGCATGGTTGCCAATGTTGCCTTCTGGGCATCGTCAAAACGCCAGTCAGGAATGAAGGAACGGGTTTCTCTCAAACCCAGCTCAATCTCCACGTCCTCAATATCACCATGAACCTCACGATCAACTTTACCACGCTCAAAAGCATCGCGGATGACTTTAGCTGCTTCTTTGCCGTGCAGATCGATCAGGGCACCGACCAAGGCCGTATTCAGATAGTTCCCATCATCTTCCCTGTCTTCCAGAAGCTGCTGAAGGCCTGCTACTGTGCTTTCACGATCCGCGTCATGGTAAGTCGCATTCCAGCGCAGAGACTCTATAGCCAGATCCCGGGCATCTTCATTTTCCCCGGTGTTTCTGGCAATGCTCCAAAGGCGATCAGTGGCCACTTTACCAAGACGACCGACCACAGAAGGCAGATACTCTGAAATCACAAAATGTTCATCATCTTTGTAGAACAGCTCCAGCAGAGGTTCTACCGCTTCTTTTGCCTGCAGAATACCCAGAACTCTCCAGGCATGAACGGGTGACCAGACGGTATCGGCATCGTCATGGTCAAAGAAGGCCCAGTCCTGAGCCAACTTCAACAGCTCCGGGATGTGCGACTCATTAAATTCAAAACGGCTGTAATCCGTCCAATCCTGCCAGTCGCAGTGGCCCAGACCAAGAAGTTCAGAAATAGGAGAGGTATAAGGACTCATGGAGATATCCGAAGGTGATCCGTACAGAAAGGCACGCAATCATAGTAGATCAGTTCAACTAATCCAACATCCTCGAGCTCCTTCAGAATAAATACTCCGGAGAGATTATGACGCTCATTCAAACTAACGTCTGAGAATAGCAATCCAGCGGCCAAGATTAAGCAGGCTGCCCAGCGCTGCAGCAACATAAGTCATGGCAGCCGCTTTTAATACCTCTCTGGCAGCAGGCATATCTTTTTCTGACAGGTAACCCTCCGCCAGAATGGGCAGGGCTTTTTTAAAGCTGGCATCCAGTTCAACGGGCAAATTGATCAGTTGCACCCAGATGGCCGCTAGCATACCGGAGACACCGATCAAAACCGTTAGCAACATGCTGTGTGGAACCCGGGTCAGGGCGAAAATCAGTGGCGTAATCATCAGTGCCATGGCACTGAAACGCTCTATGGTTATGGCGAGACGTATCCGCCTCTGACGAAGCATAAATCCGGCATGTTTTTCCTGATGCTGAAGCGCATGTCCGGTTTCATGGGCCGCGACAGCAACTGCTGAAACTGAACGTCCATCGTAGTTTTCCGGAGAAAGCGAAATCAGCCACTCTTCCGGGTTATAGAAGTCTTCTCCCTGGTTGCCTTTGATAACCTTTACACCCTCAAGGCCAAAGCGTTCCACAAGATGTTCAGCCAGCTCGCCACCGGTTCCCTGGAGATCCGGACGATCACTGCTATGTAGTCTGATTGTTCGCTTTACCCAGATCTGGGGACCAAACACCAGAACAAGAATCAACAACCCCAGGATGACAAAGACCATTCCATGCTCTCCAATCCATTGATAATGTTTTAGCCCGGAAATTTCGTAAACTATCGAGCTTTTCGCTCAGCCATTCTCTTGATTTGCAGCGTTTTTATACGCTTTCAGGATTAAAAAATGGCCTGTTCACGTACCACGTCGGCGATCACTTTCAAGACGACCAGGGCCAGAATCAGCCTTGGGGCCCAATGCATATTTTTTACATCTTTAAAGAATTGCAGCATGTTTTTCAGCCCATATTACCGCTTACTGTTTGTGAAAAGGTCTTTCATAATGAAAAATAATTTCACTTTTTCACTTGTGGCTGGGAAGCTTTATATCATATCTCGGCTGCCAGCTCATATAAGTGTCCGTCGCTGGCGTGGTTCAATGGCGGTATATTTCTATCTCTGCTGTTTGCTAAAATCCTGACCTGAATCGGGAAGCCTGGCATTATTGGCCGATCTGGTTTCTGAATCCTTGCCTCACTCCAGAATCTGCTTTTCATGGCTATATCGAATTTTGCCCCTGAGTATAATCACCGAGCCGTGTCCAGCCTTCTGCTGGATATCGCTGTTCTGCTTACGTCATCCGGTGCACATACTGACAGGGTTGATCGTAATATACGACGAATATCTTATGCCCTGGGATATGACATTGAACTATTCTTCTCCTTTGCCGGGATTACTTTGACTCTATCTGATCGAGAGAGCCCCCACCTTCAACACACTGCTTTTAAAAGAGTTGGCCATTACGCTGTAAACCTCAGTGTGGTATCCGCCATCAGTCGAATGAGTTGGAAAGTCGCTTTTGAAAACTGGCCCATGACCGACATTGCCATAGAAATAGAGCGCATCCGAAGCATTCCTCATTACCCAAAAATGGTATTGCTGGTCATGATAACTCTGGCAGGTATGGCCTTTTGTCGACTGGCCGGCGGAGAAGTTCTGGCCATGCTGCTGGCAGGTGCGGCGACAGCCATTGGCTTTACAGCCCGAAATATATTGCTGGCCAAGGGTTATAACCTTGCCCTGACCGTTGTCGCTGCTGGCTTTATCGCCAGTACTATCAGTGGAATGGGTCTGGTGTTTCACTGGGGAGATTCTCCGGAAATAGCTGTAGCCACTTCCGTTCTTTTTTTGATTCCGGGCGTGCCGCTGATCAACAGTATTATTGATCTCATGCATGGCTATATTATTGTCGGACAGGCACGCGCCACGCAGGGCATTGTTATCGCATTTGCCATTGCCGCAGGTATCGTCATCAGCTCCGCACTGTTGGGAGTTCATCAATAATGAGCGGTTTGCTGTTAGAAAAGTGTCTTTGGGCTGCTCTGGTCGCCATGGGCTATGCTACGCTGTTCACTTCGCCTATTCGGGCATTCTGGGCTTCAGCTTTTCTGGCTGCCCTGGGATACGGACTGAGAGGTGTAGCCCTGCAGTTTGGTCTCGATTTACTGACATCCACACTGCTGGCATCATGCACCATGGGCTTGCTGTCGATTCAGTTAGCACATTGGGTGCACACGCCTACTACTGTTTTTATGGCACCCGCTGTTATTCCGATGGTGCCGGGCGTCTATGCCTATAGAAGCATTATGGGGCTTATGGAGATGAGCCAGGCCACCACCTTCTCAAGCGATCTTTTAATGCAAACCGTCAGCTATGGGTTGAATACACTATTTATTCTTTTATCCCTGGCCGTCGGAGTCACCATTCCATCTCTGCTCTTTAAGAATCGCAGTGTCAAAGACATCCGTTTCCTGAAATCCCGTCGCACAAGAGTCTAATTTCTCATAAGTAGCCGGTTAAGTTGTCATCCAGGGAGTGTCAGGCAGTTTATCGAGATTCTGCTCATATCTGTTCAGATTGAAAGTCGCATCATTTTGAATCACATCGATAATCTCGACCGAAAGGGCGCAGGCAATATAGTCCATGGCTTCCTGTCTATCCATACCCGTCATGGTCAGCCTGAGCAGTGTCTCTTTAACCCTTGTGGGGTTATTCCCGGTCAGCTGGTTTTCTACGATTTCCAGCAAATGCGCCTCAGTGACCAGATCATCATCAATCATGGCATTTTTCCGATTATTAAATAGGGTAATCTTAGCGTTTTACCTTATCGATTGGCAGCCTGACGATGACTGAAATGGTTGAAATTCCGGAAGACTATTATCTAACCAACTTCCTGTCACTGCTGGATTTTGTTAATCATCATTATGAAGACCTGTTGGTGGATGATGAAAATAGTTTTCTCAGCTGTTTCCATGCTGCCTCTGAACCTGCCCGGCGTCTCTATGTTCGTCTGATTTGCAGAAAGGGCCCCTTGTTCCGCTCAGACTTATTGAAGTATCCGGAAATATTGGCCATAACCCCGGCAGCCCGTGAGCTTGAGAAGCTGGGGCTACTGGCTGTTAATCCTGATATTAACGTCTCGGAACTGGTTCAACTTGGCACCAAGCCAGAGCTCTTGAAGTGGTTCAGCTCAGTCAGTGGCATTGCTTCGAAGTTGAAAAGACCTGAACTTGTTGAACGGATTGTGGCTGAAGTCTCTCAGTCACCCGATCTGCCTTTTGATATCTATAAGCCTCTTTTCGCCGAACAGGTTCAGAATCTACAATTCCTGTTTTTTGGTAATCTCCATCAGAATCTGACCGAATTTGTGCTGCAAGACCTGGGACTTTATAAGTTTGAAAATTACCCTCTGGAAAAAAGCAATCGACTATTCAAAACCCGGCAGGAATTAAACGACGCTTTACAACTATCTAAGTTAGGCATTCTCGCTTATGAAGCAGAATTTGATAAAGACTCTCAAGCCCTTTGCCATTTACAAAATGAACTCCCCGCCCCACCTGCCAGCCCCATTCTAAAAAGACGCTTCAGCCGCCTGGTCAACCGGATCGCCAGAGAATTGGAGCGTAAAGAACGGTTCGATGAAGCTCTAAGCCTGTTTGCACAATCAAACCTGCCGCCAGCTCTGGAAAGAATGGCTCGTATCCACCAAAAGCTTGGAGAGATAAAGGCCAGCGAAACGATTTGCACCCATATTCTGAAACAACCTGCCAGCGATATGGAGCTGGAGTTTGCCAAACGATTCATCAGAAAATTAAAGAGGGAGAAAGCCTTACGAAAACAATCCCGTTTTTCTGAAAAACGCCTTTCCCTACCTGATAGCAGCGAAAGGGTTGAATTTCAGGTGCAAAAACACTTTCAGAATAATGGCTGGAAAACATTCTATGTAGAAAATACTCTGATCTGTGGGCTGGCAGGTCTGCTGTTCTGGGACATTCTGTTTGCCGATATTCCAGATGCCTTTTTTCATCCTTTCCAGAGTGCGCCTGCTGACTTATCGACCCCCGACTTTTACCGTAAACGACAGAATTTGTTTGAAAAAAGATTCAGACAACTGAAAACGTCTGATGTGACCCGGGAGGCTCTGACTATTTATCAAAAAAAGCGGGGCATTTCCAACCGTTTAATCTATTGGCCCGGGCTTTCAGAAGAGTTAATCACGCTTGCCTGCGACCTGATACCCTGGCCTCACCTGAAAGCCATGCTGGAAAAACTGGTTTTCGACTTTGCCCATAATCGTACTGGCTTTCCCGACTTGATTCTTTTTCAGCCAGAAACCCGGAAGTATCGATGGGTAGAAGTAAAAGGCCCTGGTGACCGACTTCAGGACAATCAGAAACGCTGGCTTTCATTTTTTTCCGAACACGATATACCGGCTGAAGTTATGTATTTGGATTGGCAGTAGTCAGAATGGTGTCATGACCATCGCCGAGATCAGCCTCTTTGGCTACAGCACACTAACACTTGACCGACTTTCCTTTTATCGTGGTCAGGCTTAAATGCTTTTTCAGAGTCCGGTTTCTGAAAAGATTTCCTCTTCCCCGTCCGACGCTGAGGTATTTCTTTGATAAGCTGGTGGAGGGTTTGCAGGTGCAGTTAGGGTGGATCGACTGTCTCTTTCTTCATAGGGTGGCGGTTGCATTGAAATAATGGGCGGATAAGAATGGCTACCGGCATCTTCATCAGCCCGGAGTAAACCCTGAAGCACGGGAGTACTTCCAGGCTGGTCTGTTACTGGCAAATGCCTGCGACAAACATCATCTGCCTCAGTTATACGACGACACCGGATACTGCAGCCATCGTTCCGATATGCACTGACAGCTAGGTAAGTCAGGCAACCAATACTGGAGCCAGTAATGCCACCGATAATAAGTCCTGTGGGACTGGTTCCGCTTCCAATAGTGGCAATACTCCCTATAAGGAAACCAACAGCACCTCCAAGGCCTGTAGAAATTCCAGTACAAATCCCGTGTCTTCGAGCACTTTGCAACGTCGGGTCCTGGCAAATACATTCTACTATTGTTGCACTTCCTGCTACCTGCATAACATCCTACCCACATTAATGATTTATGTTGTCATTATTCAATTGGACTAAAGTATCTGAAAAAAGTTCCTCAGTTTTTGTCAGAAAACATCCAGAGCCTTTGAGAGTGAGTTAATACTTTAAATGCTTTTTCAAACCGTAGTTTCTGAAGAAGTTTCCTCTTGCCCATCCGACGCTGAATCATGTCTTTGGTAGGGTGGCGGAGGATCTGCAGGTGTGGTCAGGGTGGCTCGACTGTCTCTTTCTTCATAGGGTGGCGGTTGCATTGAAATAATGGGCGGATAAGAGTGGCTACCGGCGTCTTCATCAGCACGGAATGACCCCTGAAGCATGGGGTTGCTTCCGGGTTGGTTCATTACTGGCAGGTGTCTGTGACAAGCGACGTTTGTCTCAGTTATACGACGGCAGCGGATAGTGCAGCCTTCAGTCCGGTATGCACTACAAGCCGCGTAAGACAGGCCACCAAGACAGCAACCAGAAGAGCATCCGATAAGAAATCCTGCGTAAGTACTTGCGGTTGCGAGAGGCAGCACATTCCCGGTGAAGCCGGCAATCAGGCCTCCACAACATGCAGAAGTTCCGCCAAGAATGCCGTGTTTTCGAGCAGTTTTCGTCGTTGGGTCTGGGCAAATACATTCTAATATTGTTGCACTTCCTGATACCTGCATAACATCCTACCTCCATTAATGATTTATGTTGTTATTACTTTATTGGACTAAGGTGCATTAAAAAAGTTCCACAGTTTTTGTCAGAAAAATGAATTTTTCTCTCTGTCAACAATCACGGAGCAGCGGGGATCATTGCTTAGTGCCAGACAGGCACAGTCTCTGATATGTGATGCAGGGAATAGCGTGGCTGAACCCGGAAAGGTTCATTATTCGGTGTCAACGGGGACAATCAATGAAATGGCGCTCTCGTAGGGAATCGAACCCCAATCTCAGCCTCCGGAGGGCCGCGTGTTATCCGTTACACCACGAGAGCATCGTCTGGCGTAGCCTCGACAGGGCTGAGGCAGGTTAGAATCCCTGTCCAGCTGAGCTACGACTGTTTGAAAGCCAATTGACTTCAGGGCTTTCAGCGGAGGCCAATATTACTGATCAGCTTCCTGCCTGTCTATGGCTTTTTGCCGCAAATACGGTTTTAGACACTGGTATCTCAAGCTGAACAGGTTTTGGCGGATTCGTCAACTGTCAGCTAATAACCTTTCCTGGCAGCCGGGGTCCTGCATGCATAAGCGTGTCTTGTCTGGTGGAAAT
The DNA here is from genome assembly GCF_049275935.1 of Endozoicomonas sp. ALC020. Lineage (NCBI taxonomy): Bacteria > Pseudomonadati > Pseudomonadota > Gammaproteobacteria > Oceanospirillales > Endozoicomonadaceae > Endozoicomonas > Endozoicomonas sp. ALC020. The sequence continues at coordinate 3,058,137 of NZ_CP184830.1, read as the reverse complement.
ACCTGTGACCAACCTTTTTTGCTTTTTCAAACGCCCTATCCGAGGTGACGTAAGATTCAGCATTTGCCATGAACTCAGGGAACTGATGGGAAAAGATGAAATCTGATCTGGACGAACATGACACTGCCTTCTATACATCAAGCACAAATCTCAAAGCAGCACTTAATCACAAATTCAGGGACTGCCAAGTAGATGCATTCCTGTGGATTTTTTTGTGACGCTTGCTCTCTTTATTAAAATCAAAATGGTGTAGCTGTTTATGCGCTTGTTTATTTTTTTAGTTTTCAACTTAATTTTAACAATAGGGTACGCTGACGTATGTCCAATTTGTCTGCATGAAATTATCAGTGGTCAGCAAAGTACCAGCCTTTGTTGCGGACATGATTTTCATAAGGATTGTATAGAGACATTACGATCAAATCATCGTGATCTGTTATGCCCGGTTTGCAGGCAGCGATCCCGAGTACACCATGGTGCAAGTTCGGGAAATCATAGTGTTTGTTTTGGGCAAGAACCTGCGGTTGAGGCACTTTCCAGACCAGAGCTTCAGGCAAATATGATTGTCGAGCTACAAAACAAACCGGCTAGTCCTAAGTTATTATCTGCAGCAGCTCTATTTGTACAATCACAACTCCATTGTCCACCAAGAGACGATAATGACAGAAGATTATACAAAACATTACTTGATTTGTTCTTTCAGCGTTTTTCAGAGTTAAGCGAAGCCGATCGGTGGAAATCAGTAGAAGCTTTTCGAATGATAATGGATATAACATGCAAGCCAGAGACACAGACTCAGACAGAGAATCAGACAGAGACAGAGACTCGGACAGAAACTCAGACTCAGACTCAGACTCAGACTCAGACAATGACAGTGACAGTGACAGAGACAGTGACAGAGGCAGAGGCAGAGGCAGAGGCAGAGACAGAGTCAGAGACACAATGACAGCTGATTTTATTTAGCAAAATCGCCGTCAACCCTCGCCCAATCGAGGGTGTCGCAAATAAAGAAGCACCAATGTTTATATTTCGACAAATAGTTCAATACAATCAATCTGTTAAACAATTAGCTGATATGACAAACGTTTTGTTCTATAATCCGCGTTGCTTAAAAACAATTCGGTTGCTGGCGGTGCCCTGAGCACACAATAATAAGATCATCTCAATGGTTTATTCAGGTCCACCAGATCTAACCATAAGCAGCATAAGCGTTGAGATGCCTGACGTAGCCAAGTGCCACTGGCCAATTACAGTAAATTGTGCCACTGACTCATTACATGGTGCCGCGGGCCTTTGTCGATATAGGGGATAAGTGAGTGTCTCGGGTAACTCAAATACGTACGTTAATTGCCTTGGTCGGAGGCCTGTTTTCCGTCCTGGCGTTCGCCAAGCCTGTTGAGCTGGATGATATTTCCCGTAAAGAAGTAGCCGAGCGCATCGCTCCTCTTGGCTCTGTGTGTCTTGAAGGTGAAGACTGTGCTGCCAATGCCGGCGCCACTGCCAGCACCGCCAGTGGTCCTCGTTCCGGTGAGCAGATCTTCAACCAGTTCTGTACTGCCTGCCATACTTCCGGTCTGCTTGGCGCTCCCAAGAAAGGCGACAAGGCTGTCTGGGAAACCAAACTGGCTGCAGCGGGTGATTTCAGCAAGCTGCTGGGTAATGCCATCAAAGGTGTCGGCAGCATGCCTCCAAAAGGAACCTGTGGAGATTGCTCTGACGAAGAGATCAGCAACGCCATTGAATTCATGAGTGGTCTCAAGCCCTGATACGCTTCAGTGTTGTCAGCTTCACTGGCTCTCAGGCCAGTGGACTGACAAAGCCTTCCGGCTTAACAGCCAGAATTGAACAGTAGATATTGTTCAGAATATTCTCAGCCGTATTCCCCATCAGTACTCCACGGGCATGACGGCTCAGAGTTCCCATAACGATCAGATCCACATTAATTTCGTTGGCCAAATTCTCTATTTCTCTGGCAGCGTTGCCTTTCAACAGGTGTACTTTTACCCTGTCAGATTCAGGATCAATGCCCGCATCAACCAGTGTCTTATCCAGTCTCTGCTGATAGCGCTGATGAGTGCTCTCCTGAAGATCATAGATCTCCTCATCACCCAACATCCTCAATGCAGGCTGGTTCAACGGCAGGTTCCAGACTGTCACTATATGCAGCTCAGCGTCTTCCTGACTGCTGAGATAGTGACCATGAAGGAGCAGATTTCTATTCAGGGCCACCGCATCAGAGTCCGGGTCACCGACATCGACCGCTACCAGAATCTTGCCGGTGAAATCAGGTAGCTGATCCCTGCAGGCCATCATCAATACAGGGACCGGACATTTTCTTAGCAGCGCCAGGTCATTACCTGTTAACTGATTACGAACCAATGCCCCAGAGGGATCTGCAAGCTTGATAACCAGGTCTACACCAAATTCTTCAATTAAACCCGCAATAAGTTGTCTTGGCTTGCCAGCAACAATATGAACTTCGGCTTCGATGCCTTCTTCCCACGCCAGTTGCCTGAACTTCTCGGCATCCAGTTCCAACTGCTTTCTCATGGCAGCCTCCAGCTTGCTTTCCAGAGGTATGAACTGAAGCTTGCGCATAATTTCCAAGCTTTGATCAAAAAAGGCCATAATAAGCCTGGCGTGGTTATCAGCCACCAGCCTGAAGGCCTGTCTTAACTCGAGCTCGCTGGTATGACTTCTGGTGATGGCCACCATAACGGTCTTGAAAGCATGCATAGTCAACCCCATACAGTTCGCATCGGGCTTGTCGAATTACGTGCCGCCATCCTGCGACAAGCTCAGAACGAACGAAGTGTGTATATCAGTTCCTGGCTGCACCGGAAGCAAGACTCCAGAAAACGCCTCAGATCATCTCACCAATAACCGGAATAATAGACAGCACCAGTAAAAGCGCCATAGTGATGTTAAATGCCCTTTGATAAGACGGCTGTTGCAACACCTTTTTCAGACGAACACCAAAAAATAACCAGACGCCTACGCAGGGAATCGCAGCGACCAGAAAGGCCAGGGCAATGACAATCACTTGCAGAAATACATCTCCGGACACTGTTGTATAAGCAGCCACGGCACCTGTCGCCATAATCCATGCCTTCGGGTTTACCCACTGAAACAGGGCTGACTGTATAAAAGTCAGTGGTCTGGACTTGCCGCCATTTAAATCGGCAGGTGCAGACTTTGCGATGAGCCAGGCAAGGTATAGAAGATAAGCGACACCCAGAACCTTGATAATATCGTGAAGCACTGGAAAAAGATCAAACACCGCCCCCAGCCCCAAACCCACAAACAACACCATCAGAGGAAAGCCAAGACAGATGCCCAAAAAATGGGGGATGCTCTGTCGGGTGCCATAATTCATCCCCGAGGTCATGATCATGACATTATTGGGTCCCGGAGTAATCGTACTGGAAAAAGCAAAAGCCAGCAGGGGCCACAAAACGATGCTCAACTCGCCACTCATTATGAAACTCCCGATACTGTTATCTGGCCTTTGAGGAAGAGTACAGCGGCTCCACGCAGCAACACCCTGTCCTCAACCCATTCACACCCCAGCTCCCCCGTTCTTCGGGAAATCTGTTCAGCTTTGAGTGTTCTTTTGCCCAATAGTCCAGACCAATAAGGAGTTAGCATAGTATGAGCTGAACCGGTGACCGGATCTTCTTTATGAATGGGAAGCACTTTCATTATTTGTTCCTTTCTTCGGTTGTCCGATCAAAAACGATTTGGACTCTCTTGTTTTTTTTGCCTTTACTTTCAACCGGCATAAATTGTCACCATACAATTTTGTTTTTATTTTGCTTTTTTCATTTGATTGCAGTTTATAGGCTGCTTAAAATGGTTCAATCCTTTTATTGTCACCATGACAATCATGTAAATAGCTGAATCTATGATCGACTGGCAACCTGATCTGGATCGTTTTTCCGGTCCCAAATACAAAGCGCTGGCTGACGCTATAGAAGAAGCCATAAAGGAGGGCAAGCTAAACAATGGCGACCGGCTGCCCACACACCGCTCTCTATCTGAGCAACTGGGTGTCACCATCGGGACAATTACACGTGGCTACGCTGAAGCTGAACGACGGCGGCTTATCATCGCAAGAGTGGGAAGTGGTACATTTGTTCTTGGCAAGGTCTGGGAAAAAAGAGATTTCTCTATTCCAGAGCCCCGGGAATCCGACCTGATCGACCTTAGCCTCAGCTTGCCCGTCCCGGCCAACCGAGAGCAAACCCTGGCCAGGAGCCTAAGTTCAATAGCCGAAAAATGGCAACAATTGTCGCCTTTACTGGATTACCATCCGGAAACGGGCATCCCCCGGCACCGTGAGACCATAGTTCGCTGGATGGGCTATCACGGAATGAAAGCGGCGCCAGACAATATTCTGATAACATCCGGTGGCCAGAACGCTAACATGCTTACCCTCCAGGGTCTCATGAGGCCCGGAGATGTTATCGCGTCAGAATATCTGACCTACCGCGGATTTATTAATGCCGCCAGACACTGGCAGCTTCGCCATATGGGTTTGGCCATGGATCGGCACGGTCTGACGCCTGAGGCGCTGGAGCAATGTTGTGATCAATTCAAACTCCGTCTTCTCTACCTGACGCCAAACCTTCAGAACCCGACGGCCACTTTAATGCCACTGGCCAGGCGTCAGGAAATTCTGGACGTTGCTGCTGCGCACAACCTTGTGATTCTTGAAGACGATGTGCAGTTTATTCCACCTGAAAACCGCTTACCGTCTCTCTATAGCCTTGCGCCGGAACGAGTGGTGTACACTTCAAGTTTTTCCAAATTCCTGGCGGGAGGGCTGAGAGTCGGTTTTATTTGCAGCCCGAAAGACTTGAACCTCAAAATCAGAATTGCCATGCAAAACAATTATTGGAGCGCACCGCCACTGATGTCAGAAGTGGTAACGGAATGGATTGACTCCGGGGAAGCCCGGCAACTGACAGACTGGCAGCGGGAAGAAATCCTGCACCGGCAGGACATTCTGAAAGAAACTATCGGGCACCTTGATATTCAGTCACAGCCTTATAGTTTTTATGCCTGGCTGAGACTGCCAGAACCCTGGCGGGCAGAAACATTTGTCCAACAGCTGGAAAGTAAAAATGTTAAAGTGTTGCACTCTGAAGTTTTTGCGGTTGGCAGCTCGGCTGCGCCTCAGGCCGTGAGAATCTGTATCAGTAGTCCATCATCAAGAGATCAACTCAAAAGAGGACTGGAAACCATCAGCGAACTTCTGGCCTCTGACCCCAAACCTGTTTTCAGACCCATTGTCTTTTAAATGGTTTTTTAGATGAAACAACTGAATACTTTCTGGCTTAACAGTGGCCTGGCTTTGGCAGGCTGGCTGGTGTGCATGACAACCCGATCAACCTGGGCTGTTGCCGCAGCAGTCATCATTCTGATAGTACACTTCTCTACCTACGGCTCATGGAAAAAAGAGCGGGAGATTATGTTTATTACCCTGATTCTCGGTAGCGCCCTGGACAGTGTGATGAGCAATATAAGCGTTCTTCAATTTGCCGGTGAGAGTCGAATTCTTCCGCCATGGCTGGCTTGTATCTGGATAATGCTGGGACTGACCATCCGTCATAGTCTGAGCTGGTTAGGTAAAAGCAGACTGACAGGCAATCTGTTTCTTATTATTTTGAGTGCAGCACATTACTTCCTGTTGTTACAGTTTACCTATGTATCTTCCTGTCTGCCCACATGGCAGGCAGTGGCTATTCTTTCAATATCCGCAACAATAATTATTAATATTATTCTGACATTCTCTGATGTCTGGTGGGAAAAATATCGTCTCCAGAACCCGAAATAATCTCACCTGTTATTGAGTCTGAAAAATCACTGCTATCGAATTGCTGCCACAGAAACAGGCTCAAAAAGAGTCTGCTCTCAAATACGCTTACATAAAAGTATCACTTTAGTTACATAAACTATTGTAATATGCCGTCATTTCTGTGTAGCCTGACAACATTTCCGGGCGATGAGCTCTAGATGACATAGTGCGCGAAAATAAAAAAGGAAAGTATTTGATGACCGTCTCAGCCCCCCCTGTTAATGCCAGCAACTTTCTGACTCAAAAGGCAGCTGATATGAAGTCCTGGTTCGAGTCCGGGACCCAACCCATAGAAGGCCTGAATGTTCGTAAAATGCCGGCCCGTGCAGAGCCTCTTGAATACATAGCGAGCGCGGGAAAAACCAAAAACAAGGCTCGCTTCAAACTGATTGTCAGTAAGAACTTTAAGCTTTGGTCGATGGATCTTGAAATGAGTTTTTTCTGCCAGCCCTGGCTAAGCAATGACGGCATAGCCAACCCACCTGGTTTACTTTTCTCAGTCATTGATGACGAAGGTACGATTCACCCCATTGAATACCTGCCGACAGTGTTCGATTATGAAGAAGAGGATATGAATGCACCACAATGGTTCAGCTTCTGGATTCAAAAAATTCTGAAAAGACCTTCAATCAAAATTGTCTTTGCCTATAAACAACTGATTTTCTCTGAGCTTGATGACTAAAGCGCCCTTTCATTTACCATGATACGCCCAGAAACAATAATAAGAACCGGAGCCTGCTTTGAATAATTCATAACAAAAGGCTCCTTTCTTTTTATTTCCGGACGGGTGAAAAATATCTGCTATTACTTAATAAAAACAGGCAGAGCCTTCTTACTCCGAAAATACTGGATTAGTAACATACGTTTTTCTGCCATCTAACTTTTTGGAAGGAAAATAATGAATCGTTTACTCCTGCTTTTCTTCACTGCTTCACTATCACTCTTCTCATATTCAGAATTCAGTCACTACACTCATCGCTGGGTTGCCGTATTTGACTCAGGTATTGTTAAAAGCTGCGATGCAGAACTACTGATCGAAAAGCTGGACAAACTCTCTTCAGAGGTGACGATATCACTGGTACGCCCCTTCGGATCCTGCGGTATTGTTTTTCTTTCCGATTCATCGCTGGATATTGAAAGCCTGACTCAGCAGGACCCATCCATTCGATATATTGAACCAGATGGCCTTAACCAAATTCTGCCGGAAATGACACCCATTAATTAGCAACAAAACATAAGAGAACGATAATTAAAACAATTCCCTTCTAAAGAGTGATGACAGCACTAACAACCTGGTAGCCTGTTATCTGGCATTGATTCCCTGGACTCCGGCTCTCCCACTGCTTGCTTCTACTTCTATTAGTGCTAAAGTGCATGATTTTTCCATTTTATCCCTCTTGAGCATTTTAATGACCTCCCAGTACACCAACAACATCAAGCTGACTGAATACAGCCATGGTGCAGGATGCGGCTGCAAAATTTCGCCACAAATTCTCGATGGCATTCTAAAAACCAACCTTCAGCTGCCTGACTTCCCCGGACTGATTGTCGGTAACTCCAGCAAGGACGATGCCGCTGTTTTTGACCTCGGAAATGGTGAAGGCGTGATCAGCACCACTGACTTTTTCATGCCTATTGTTGATGATCCCTTCGATTTTGGACGAATCGCTGCCACCAATGCGATCAGTGATATCTACGCCATGGGAGGTAAGCCCATGATGGCTATTGCCATTCTGGGCTGGCCAGTGAATAGGCTGCCCCCTGAAATTGCCGCAAAAGTTGTCGATGGCGGTCGTCGGGCTTGTGCTGATGCCGGTATTCCTTTGGCAGGTGGGCACAGCATTGATGCACCGGAGCCTATTTTCGGACTGGCGGTCACTGGCAAAGTACCGCTAGAGCAGCTCAAGCGCAATGACCAGGCCCGGGCAGGTAGCAAGCTTTACCTTACCAAGCCTCTTGGTGTCGGTATTCTCACCACAGCCCAGAAGAAAAAGCTGCTCAGGGACGAACACAGCCACCTGGCTCGTGATGCCATGTGCACACTTAACAAAATTGGCTCAGAGCTGGCGCAATTACCGGGTATCAGTGCCATGACCGATGTCACAGGATTTGGTCTGCTGGGTCATCTGATTGAAGTCTGTGAAGGCAGCGAAGTAGCGGCCAATATCAGAATGAGCGCTCTACCACTACTCCCCCACGTCAGTGAATACCAACTACAAGGTTGCATTCCGGGCGGTACTGTACGCAATTTTGACAGTTATGGGCATAAAGCCGGGATCATCATAGAAGAGCAAAAACAACTCCTGTGTGATCCACAGACCAGTGGTGGCTTACTGGTCGCTGTGGACAGGGAAAGCGAAGAAGCGTTTCTGGCCATCACCCGGCAGCATGGTCTTTCACTGGAGTCTATTGGTGAGCTGGAAGAATATTCAGAAGGCCCATTGGTGAGGGTTCAGGTATAAAAGGCCAAAAAAAGCCCGACAGTGTCGGGCTTAAAAAAAAGGTTAAATTGTACGGTTACCGTATTCGCTCGAAGGTTTTTTGGGCGGATCAGCAGTAACATTTGATGGGACCTCTTCTATTTCACCACCGGACTTAAGAAAGGCCTCTACCTGAGCGTTAAGACTCTCTCTGAGTTTTTTCCGGGATTCAACTGTGCGTTGATCAGCGGGTTCGTCTCGACTCCCCAGATAACTGATATCAACCCCGTCAAAACCAGCAGCAGCTTTTTTCGGCGTTTTCCGTGCCATAGCTATTTCCTCTTGGATACTGGTCAATGGAGCAATCTGTGCTCCAACCCATATTTTAAGACTTTAGTTCCGATTTTTTTTAGTTATAGTCCAGCGTTGGTAAAACGCCAGTCGGTTCGAGTCCTCCATTGATATACTGCTGTTAAAAAAAGACCAATGAAATTATAATTACCTATATAGACGGCCTTGTAAAGTCGCAATCAAGCGACGTTTTCCGCCGCGCTTTTTGTGCTCTCCTAACCAGAGTCCCTGCCAGGTCCCGAGATTAAATCGGCCCCCGGTAACAGGTATCATCACACTGGCACCCCACAAGCTTGATTTTATATGGGCCGGCATATCATCAGCCCCCTCAAGAACATGGCGATAGTAGTCGGCACTATCCGGAATAGCTTGAAGGGAAAATGTTTCCATATCATGACGAACATCCGGATCTGTATTCTCATTCAGAGTAAGGGACGCGGATGTGTGCTGAATAAAGATATGAGCCAGACCCACCTGATAGAGTGAAAGCTCGGGAAGCTTTGACTCCAGCTCATCAGTGATAAGATGGAAGCCCCTGTCTTTTTCCGACAGTTGAATCAGTTTCTGAAACCAACTCATATCAAGTCTTCTCCTGTTTTGCCGAACTGCATTGGGCATTAAGCCCTTTTGGATAGCTTAACAGGCCTGTTTAATGATTCAGAGATTTTGGTTTGCTTTCATACTGCCTCTTTCTTTTCTGACAGCACTGTCTCACGCCAACGATTTGAATAACTTTGGCTGTGACTTTCTTGCTATGCAGGCTTTCTATATGGAAGAACTGGGAGTCAGTGGTGTCACTATTGTTCATCTGACACAAAAAATGGATAAGCCCGAAATAAAGGGCTTTACCAAACCGCTCGGGCCGAAAAAGTACCTGATAGCCTTGGCAGAAGGACTCGAACCCAGTGAAATAAGAGTCACCATGGCTCATGAACTGGTGCATGTCCGGCAGCTGGAAGAAGGCTCAATCGAAAACAGTGAGTTTAAAAAGCATTATCTGGACCGAAGCTTCGAAGATGAAGCCTTCCGGCTAAGCCTGCCATTAGCTGCCCAATTCTACACCAGCCATTCATGTAATGATGAAAATCAGGCAAAGCAACACTGAACGAAGGGGTAGTAGAGTATTTTCCAGCTCAGGGGCGTCGATAGTTGCGCCGTCTATTGATGACAACCTCTCCGAACTTATTGATCTACCCGCTGTTATAGTCTACTTTTTGGATATACAAAATATATATACAGGACTAAACATGGAAACCAGTGTATTTAGAAACAACCGTTCACAGGCGGTCAGAATCCCCAAAGAGCTTGAGCTGCCAGAAGGCACAAATCGTGTCAGGATCTCCAAACGTGGAGAATCTATACTGATCACTCCGATAAAAGGAGACTGGGACTCATTCTTTCAGATGGTTGATGAAAACGCTGTTGAGTTTGAGCGTCAGCCTCAACCCGACATGCAGGCCAGAGATCTGGGGGATTGGGGCGAATGAAATATATGCTGGATACCAACATGGTTATCTTCGCTATGCAAAAAGACGACCCCAGGCAAGTACGCCAAAAGATAACCAGCCACAATGGTGATATGTTCATTTCCTCAATCACCTATGATGAGCTGATGTTCGGTGTTTATAACTCAGACAGCGAAAAACGAAAGCAGACCAAAATCATTATACTAAACGAGTTTCTCATGAGGGTGTCCATTTTGCCCTTTGATGAAAAAGCCGCCGATCACTCAGCCAATATCCGGCAACACCTTTGCTCAAAAGGCCAGCAAGTCGGCATATACGACAATCTCATTGCGGGTCATGCCCGAAGTCTTGGCATGACATGCATCACCAACAATACCCGTGAATTCGCCAGGGTACCCTCTCTGCTCGTGGAAGACTGGACCAATGTAAAAACACAAAAAACCAGCAGAAAAAGGTCATTGAGTTCAAACTGATCTACGAAAGAGCCTTGTGTAACTGCCAGAGTTCACCGCTGATTCAATTGCTAAAAGTTGAGTCTGTCAGTTAAACAGGGTCGAGAGATAATCCAGAGGCGCATAGAACTTTTTCCACTGAGTCCAGCCGGTCTCTGAAAAGCCTTCTTCCATTGGATAGCCATAAACGACGTAGTTTGAAAGACTGTTGATGAGAGCGAAGGTCAGTGCAGGCACCAGAGTGACACCGGCTCTGATAAATGGGTTGTTTGAGGTTATCTTCGAACTGCCGAACATAAGCAGGACTCCAACTCCGCCCACAGCTGAGGATCCGAGTCCGACTCCGAATCCGGCTCCTAATCTGGCCAAGGCTCCGGCTGAGGTCGTGGCACTGGCTATGGCTCCAGCTACGGCCCCGGCTTCGGCTCCAGCGCCGGCTCCGGTTATAGCTCCGACTTCTGCTCCGGCTCCTGCTATGGCTCCGGCTCCGGCAAAAGTTCCTGCTAAAGCTGCGATTCCGACTCCGGCTAAGGCTAAGGCTCCAGCTTCAGCCTTTAACTGTTCCCCCGCATCAATTGTTAACAATGAAAAAATTCCCGAGAGGCTACCCGCAATTGCTGCGCTGACAGCGGAAGCAAGAGTCGCTTTTGCCGGACTGAAGCCTTTATAGATCATGGCTTCATAGGCGACAGCGCCTGCCATAATCCCATTGACCACAGACAATGTCGTGTACCCTCCAGCCGCATACCATTCAGTTGTAGTATTTCTCACGCTCATTTTTCTTAGAATTACCGCCGAAAAAGCGCTGGCTCCAGTTCTTAATAATGCTTCGGACGCAAGGTAGATCAGGACTGTAACAGGTATCTTCCCACTCGTTTTCGTTATAGCCGCATAAGCTGCCATTACAGCACCGGCAAAATATAGGGGTTTCCACCAGCGCTGCTCCAGGGGCCAGGGAGACACATGCCCAGCCAGCGCCACTTCGGTGCTGGTCATCAGGGGGGCCAGCTGCAAACAAAAATCCGTTTTCAACTTCTCCAGCTCCTTTGTATCCGATTCAGCCAGATCATATTTACTAGAAAGCCCCGAGACTATTCCCGCTGTTTTACACACACCCCACCAGATACCCAGGTTGAGCAGGGTAGACAGAGAGAATCCAGCAATGTTTACCGTTAACTCAAGCCCGTTTGCCACCAGTGCGGTGTCATTTAAAGGCTCAAGAAAATCAAAATCATTTTGTAAGGGGGGACTGGCCTGTGCTGTCGTATAAAGCAAACACAAAACTAATGGACACAGGTTGAATGGCTTTCTCATGGTGATTTACCAGATGCAGCTACTGAACCGGAAATATAGACCTTTATCAGAGCTATGGATGACAAAATTCTTAACTCCAACGTGCGCTGCAGATAAGGCAACTAACACATAATGAGGCTCTTTTACCGTGTTCTTCTCACCAAGGCTGATGGTTTAATTCCTGTTAACCTCAGGGGCACTTCAAGCGTCTGTCATCTAAACAGGGTCGAGAGATAATCCAGGGGCGCATAGAACTTTTTCCACTGGGTCCAGCCGGCCTCTGAAAAACCTTCTTCCAGTGGATAGCCATAAACGGCGTAGTTCGAAAGACTATTGATAAGAGCGAAGGTCAATGCAGGCACCAGGGTGACACCGGCTTTGATGAACGGGTTGTTTGAGGATATCTTCCAATTGCCGAACATTAGCAAGGCTGCGACTCCACTTAAGGTAAGGGTTCCGGCTCCGATTCCGCCTGAGATTCCATTACTGACTTCTGCTGAGGCTCCAGCTCCGAGTCCGGCTACGGCTCCGGCTCCGGCTCCGATTCCGGCCAGGGTTCCTGCACATGCTCCTCCACCGGCAACAGCTCTGACTACAGATTCGATTGTGGCTGTGGGTATAACTTCAGCTCCGAATCTGGCTAAGGCCAAGGCTAAGACTCCAGCCCCGAGTCCGGCTATGGCTCCAGCTTCGATTCCGGCTAAGGCTCCAGCTACGATTATGGTCAGGGCCTGCGTCTGTCCGTCCACATCAATTGATAGCATTGAAATAACTCCCGAGAGGGTACCCCCAATCGCTGAGCTGACAACAGAAGCAAGAGCCGCTTTTGCTGGACTGAAGCCTTTATGGATGATGACTTCATAGGCGACAGAGCCCGCCATAACCCCATTCATCGCAGAAAATATCATGTATTCCCAAGCGGCATACCTTTCAGCTTTAATATCCCTCACGTTCATTTTCCTTAGAATTAGCGTCGAAATAGCGCTGGTTCCAGTTCTTGATATCGCTTCGGACGCAAGGTAGGTCAAAACTGCGACAGGTATGTGCTTCCTCGTTTTCGTAACACTGGCGTAAGCTGCCATTCCTGCACCGGCAAAATACAGGGGTTTCCACCAGCGCTGCTCCAGGGGCCAGGGAGATACACGCCCGGCCAACGCCACTTCGGTGATGGTCACCAGGGGGGCCAGCTGCAAACAGAAATCCGTTTTCAACTTCTCCAGCTCCTTTGTATCCGATTCAGCCAGATCATATGTGCTTGAAAGCCCGGAGACTATTCCCACTGTTTTGCATACACCCCACCATATACCCACATTGAGCAGGGTAGACAAAGAGACTCCGGCAATGCTTGCCGTGAACTCAAGTCCGTTTGCCACCAGTGCGGTGTTATTTAAAGGCCCAAGAAAATCAAAATCATTTTTTAAGGGGAGACTGGCCTGTGCCGTCGTATAAAGCAAACACAAAAGCAAAGGAAACAGTTTGAATGACTTTCTCATGGTGACCTGCCAGATACAGTTACTGAACGGGAAATATAGACTCTTAACAGAGCTACGGATGACAAAATCCTTAACTACAACGTGCGGTGCAGATAAGGCAGCAAACACATATTGAGGCTCTGCTAATGAGGTCTCACCACAGCCTGATGGTCTACTTCCTGTTAACCTCAGGGGCGCTTCGAGTAAATGGATTTGAAGGTTGAATCTGTCAGTTAAACAGAGTCGAGAGATAATCCAGGGGCGCATAGAACTTTTTCCACTGAGTCCAGGCGGTCTCTGAAAAACCTTCTTCCAGTGGATAGCCATAAACGGCGAGGTTCGAAAGACTATTGATAACAGCGAAAGTCAACGCGGGCACCAGAGTGACACCGGCTTTGATAAACGGGTTGTTTGAGGTTATCTTCCAATTGCCGAACATAAGCAAAGCTGCGACTCCGCTAAAGGTAAAGGCTCCGGCTGTGACTCCGGCTCCGATTATGCCTCTGATTACTGCTGAAGCTGAAGCCCCACCTCCGATTCCGGCTATGGCACCCGCACATGCTCCTGCTCCGGCTATAACTGCGACTACAGCTTTGATTCCGGCTGCATCTCCGGCTATGGCTCCAGCTCCGGCTATAGCTGTGGCTCCAGCTCCGGCTATGGCTCCAGCTACAATTCCGGCTAAGGCCTGTGCCTGTGCGTCTACCTCAATGGTTAATACTGAAATAACTCCCGAGAGGGTACCTGCAATCGCTGAGCTGACAACAGAAGCAAGAGCCGCTTTTGCTGGCCCAAAGCCTTTATGGATGATGGCTTCATAGACGACAGCGCCTGTCATAATCCCATTGATCAAAGACAACAATGAGTATTCCCAGGAGGCATACGTTTCAGTTGTAATATTCCTCACATTCACTTTTCTTAGAATTAACGCCGAAATAGCGCTGCCTCCAGTTCCAGATACCGCTCCGGACGCGAGGTAGGTCAAGACTGCGACGGGTAAGTGCTCCCTGGTTTTCGAAGCAATAGTGGCGTAAGCTGCCATTCCTGCACCGGCAAAATACAGGGGTTTCCACCAGCGCTGCTCCATGGGCCAGGGAGACACATGCCCGGCCAGCGCCACCTCGGTGGTGGTCACCAGCGGGGCCAGCTGCAAACAGAAATCTGTTTTCAACTTCTCCAGCTCTTTTGTATCCGGTTCAGCCAGATCATATGTGCTTGAAAGCCCGGAGACTATTCCCACTGTTTTGCATACACCCCACCATATACCCACATTGAGCAGGGTAGACAAAGAGACTCCGGCAATGCTTGCCGTTAACTCAAGTCCGTTTGCCACCAGTGCGGTGTTATTTAAAGGCCCAAGAAAATCAAAATCATTTTTTAAGGGGAGACTGGCCTGTGCCGTCGTATAAAGCAAACAGAAAAGTAAAGGAAACAGTTTGAATGACTTTCTCATGGTGACCTGCCAGATACAGTTACTGAACGGGAAATATAGACTCTTAACAGAGCTAAGGATGACAAAATCCTTAACGTGCGGTGCAGATAAGGCAGCAAACACATATTGAGGCTCTGTTAATGAGGTCTCACCACAGCCTGATGGTCTACTTCCTGTTAACCTCAGGGGCGCTTCGAGTAAATGGATTTGAAGGTTGAATCTGTCAGTTAAAGAGAGTCGAGAGATAATCCAGAGGCGCATAGAACTTTTTCCACTGAGTCCAGGCGGTCTCTGAAAAACCTTCTTGCAGTGGATAGCCATAAACGGCGAGGTTCGAAAGACTATTGATAAAAGCGAAAGTCAACGCGGGCACCAGAGTGACACCGGCTTTAAAAAGTGGGTTGTTTGAGGTTATCCTGGAACTTTCCAACATAAGCAAGGCTGCGAATCCGGCAAAGGTAAAAGATCCAACTTCGGCTCCAACTAAGGCTACTAATCTCTCTCTGAACCCGGCAGGAGCTGCGGCTGGAACTGCGCCTGTGGCTGTGGCTGTCGCTGCGGCTGAAGCTGCAGCTGTGACTGTGAGTAAAGCTGCGGCCCCGGCTCCTAATCCTGCTCCTGCTCCGAGTCCGATTCCTGCTCCGGCTACAGCTCCGGCTAAAACTCCAATCCCGGCTTTGGCTAATGTCTCTCCGCCCACATCAATTGTTAACAATGAAATAATTCCCGAGAGGCTACCCGTAATCGCTGCGCCAACAACAGAAGCAAACATCGCTTTTGCTGGCCTGATACCTTTATGGATCATGGCTTCATAGACGACAGCGCCTGCCATAACCCCATTAATCAGAGACAATATTGCGTATTCCCCAGCCGCATACCATTCAGTCACCATATCCCTTACGCTCATTTTTCTTAGAACTAATGTCGAAATAGCGCTGGCTCCAGTTCTTGATGCCGCTTCGGATGCAAGGTAGATCAAGACTGCGACAGGTACGTGCTTCCTCGTTTTCGTACTACCGGCGTAAGCTGCCATTCCTGCACCGGCAAAATACAGGGGTTTCCACCAGCGCCGTTCCAGGGGCCAGGGAGACACATGCCCGGCCAGCGCCACTTCGGCGGTAGTCACCAGGGGGGCCAGCTGCAAACAGAAATCCGTTTTCAACTTCTCCAGCTCCTTTGTATCCGATTCAGCCAGATCATATGTGCTTGAAAGCCCCGAGACTATTCCCGCTGTTTTGCATACACCCCACCATATGCCCACATTGAGCAGGGTAGATAAAGAGACTCCGGCAATGCTTCCCGTTAACTCAAGCCCTTTTGC
This sequence comes from Endozoicomonas sp. ALC020, assembly GCF_049275935.1. NCBI lineage: Bacteria > Pseudomonadati > Pseudomonadota > Gammaproteobacteria > Oceanospirillales > Endozoicomonadaceae > Endozoicomonas > Endozoicomonas sp. ALC020. The sequence goes on along the minus strand of NZ_CP184830.1, from coordinate 3,042,073 downwards.
AACCAGTGCGGTGTCATTAAAAGGCTTAAGAAAATCAAAATCATTTTGTGAGTGGGGGCTGGCCTGTGCCGTCGCATAAAGCAAACATAAAAGCAATGGAAACAGGTTGAATGACTTTTTCATGGTAATTTTCCCAGTACAGCTAATGAACGGGAAATATAGACCCTAAACGGAGCTATGGATGACAAAATCCTAAGGCAGCAGACACATAGCGAGGCTCTGTTACTGAAGTCTCATCACGGCCTGATGGTCTGCTTCCTGTTAGCCTCAGGGGCACTTCGGGTAAATGGAATTGAAAGTTGATTCTGTCAGTTAAACAGAGTCGAGAGATAATCCAGGGGCGCATAGAACTTTTTCCACTGGGTCCAAGCTGTCTCTGAAAAGCTTTCTTCCATTGGATAGCCATAAACGGCGTAGTTTGAAAGACTGTTGATAACAGCGAAAGTCAACGCAGGCACCAGAGTGACACCGGCTTTAATAAGCGGGTTGTTTGAGGTTATCCTTAAACTGCCCAACATAAGCAAGGCTGCAACTCCGCCAAAGGCAAAAGCTCCAGCTATGGCTCCAGCTGCGGCTTCGACTCCTGCTCTGAAATCGGCTTTGGCTATGACTGTGGCCGTTGCTGTGGCTTTGGCTATGGCTGCGGCTATGATTGTGGCTTTGGCTGCGGCTGCGGCCACAGCTCCGACATCTGCTCCGATTCCGACTACTACTCCGGCCAGAGCTCCAACTAGAACTCCGGTCCCGGCTTTGGTCTCTGTCTGTCCGCCCACATCAATTGTTAATAATGAAATAAAACCCGAGAGGGTACCGGCAATCGCTGCGCTGACAACAGAAGCAAGAATCGCTTTTGCTGGCCTGAAACCTTTATGGATCATAGCTTCATAGGCGACAGTACCTGCCATAACCCCATTAATCACAGACAATATTGGGTATTCCCCAGCCGCATACCAATCAGTTACCACTTCCCTCAGGCTCATTTTTCTTAGAGCTAACGCCGAAATAGCACTGGCTCCAGTTCTTGATACCGCTTCGGACGCAAGGTAAATCAAGACTGCAACAGGTATGTACTCCCTCCTTTTCGAACTGGCAGCATAAGCTGCCATTCCTGCACCGGCAAAATACAGGGGTTTCCACCAGCGCTGTTCCAGGGGCGAGGGAGATACATGCCCGGCCAGCGCCACCTCTGCGATAGTCACCAAGGGGGCCAGCTGCAAACAGAAATTCGTTTTCAACTTCTCCAACTCCTTTGCATCCGATTCAGTCAGACTGTGTGTGCTTGAATGCCCGAAAGCTATTCCTGCTCTTTTACATACACCCCACCATATACCCACATTGAGCAGGGTAGACAAAGAGACTCCGGCAATGCTTTCTGTTAACTCAAGCCCGTTTGCCACCAGTGCGTTGTCATTAAGAGGCTTAAGAAAATCAAAATCATTTTGTGAGGGGGGGCTGGCCTGTGCCGTCGTATAAAGCAAGCACAAAAGTAATGGAAACAGGTTGAATGACTTTCTCATTCTGATTTGCCAGATACAGTTCCTGAACGGGAAATATAGACTCTAAACGGAACTATGGATGACAAATATAGACATTCAGGGTCAGTCGTTTTTACGCCTTCTGTAGTTTTTATTATCCGGTGATGTTCTGTCAGGTAGCCAGCTCAGTGTCTGTGGAGACTTTTTATGTCTCAAACACCGGAAATGATCATAATTCGGGGAACAAATCCGTGACATTCTTCACGGGAACTGGTTGTCTGCTTTTGAGCTTCTTAACGAAAACGGTAGCTGAAACCGCTGCAACGAAGACAACACCCACCGCGATAAGCCCAATACCCCAGTCCGGGATTTCTGCTCGTGATAAAGGGGGAAGGTTCTTTGGGTTGTAGTTTTGAAGACCCAGAGAAAGCACCTGCATACGGACATGCCGGATACCCTTCTCAATATCAGCGTCTGCAATTGCCAGATAGGCGTTATTGCCCACAAAAATCGGGCGCATCGACTTTGTTGCCGGGGTCTTGAATGCGGTGTCAAAATGATGGACATTGACCTGATTTTCATAAGTAATGACGGACAGTTGTCCATTACTGTTGTAAATAATAGCGTGCAAATAATGGTCTGAAGTCACCAGTCTGACGATTAAAAACGAACCAGGTTTTCCTGAAGGAAAACGAATCACATCGTCTATAATATGAGCACTGTCCATCACTCCAGTGTCAGTCGCCACCCGGCGAATGGAGAGTTTCTCTTTCTCAGGGCTGAATACAGCAACGTAAACATGGTCCTTTTGAATCAGAATGTCCTGCCGGATGTTGTCACTTTCAATGTTTGTGTCAATTACTATCTCTTTGCCATTGTATCCAAAAGAGAAAGCGGGATTGAGTTGTTTTTTTTCGAACTGTCTTATAAATACAGGATAGGGCGCATTTTTACCGCCACTGATGCCTGTTACATAAAGGTGCTTGCCATCTGGAGAAACCCTCAAAAAAAGTCCTCGTTCCTCATCGCTCTTAAAACATTTTTCAGGAAACGTGAGTCCTTGTTGATGATAACTGCTCATCAACAGTTTGTTATTGATTTTTCCTGTTAAATACATGACACCCTGATGATGAGCGGTATCATTAATTTGAACCCCTTCAGGAAATACCTTGTCGTGTACGCTGAATCGTGCCCGGTATCCCTGGCCAGCAATTAACGGAAACTCCAACAGAACCGTTTTTCCAGACGTTGGCGTTGCAATAATGTCAAGGTGAGAACCTGTAGTTTCGTGAATAACCTGTCCAGCCAGAGACTGATAGGAAGCCAACCTTCTGAAACTGCTGGCAGAGGTCGTGTAAGTCACAATACCACACAGACCAAATTGCTTATCCAGTTCAGAGCCTTTATAACGTGCCAGAATAATCCTTTTGGGATCCGACTCAGGCTGAATAACAACGTATATCTGCTGATTTGCAGCATCATACGCTTGAAACTGGGGTATTCCTTCTGGCGGTGGACAGTCAGCCGAAAGGCTGGGTGCATTTGTATTGTGAGGCAGAGTTGTATTCGACGATAAAGTTTTGTTCAGCAGTGAATTTGCTGACGGAGATTCCGAAATGATCGTAGAAGTCGTGGTCAGTTTTCTGGTTGACAGACGTGTAGAGGGTGATGTTTTCGCTGATGCTCTTATACCGACCTGATAAATCCTGACCTTTTGGTCTTCCCCACCGACTGCCAGCAGGGTACCGTCGTGGTTATAGGCAACGCTCCGTATATCGCTTTTCGCATCGGAGATGGTGTGCAGGAGGCGGGCTGGTTTCGACACGTCATATATCCTAACCTTTAGATCACCTGACCCAACTGCGAGTCGGGTGCCGTCGTGATTGAAGTCGATGCTCATAATCCAGTCTCTCGCAACGGACAGAACTTGCGGCGGAATGGTCAGGTTATTCGGGTTATAAATCCTGACCTTATTCCAGACCTTTCTATCACTTCCCCCAGTTGCCATCTGAGTGCCGTCGTAGTTGTATTTAACGCTCCGTACCTGACCATTTGACTCGTGCAGAGTATGGGGGAGAATGGACAGATTCCTCGGATAATAAACCCTGACCTTTTGATCTTTCCCTCCCACTGCCAGCTGGGTGCCATCGTGGTTGTAGTCAACACTCATTACCCAATCATTTGCATATGGCAGTATTTTCGGGGAAATGGACAGGTCATTCGGGTCATAAATCCTGACCTTGTGATCTTGCCCACCCACTGCCAGCTCGGTGCCGTCGTGGTTGTATTTAACACTGCGTACCGCTTTTGTCGCATCGGACAGGGTAGCAAGGGGGGAGGACGGGGACACTGGGTCATAAATCCTGACCTTTTTATCATTCCCCCCGGCTGCCAGCCGGGTGCCGTCGTGGTTGAAGGCAACAGTCCTGACCCAGTCTTTAAAATCGTGCAGGGTATGCAGCAGTCTGGGCCTCGCCGGGTCACTCATATCAAAGATTTGTACGGGGCCTGAAGAAGGGCATTTGGGATCAGCACTGCCGGAACCCATTCCCACAGCCATGAGCGTACTGTTCTTATTCCATGAGACACTCATAACCCTGTGGGGCCCACAATAACTTGGTGGGACAACGCCTCCTGTGGGTGTTGGAGCGGTCGTTACCGGCAACATGTTCGGATCTATATTAATCTCGTGGATCAGTAAAGGTTGCATTGTTGGCCGGGCAATAACGGCCGTTTGAGCAACTGCCTGCATACAGCTTGTTGCCAATAAGATAACCAAACCCGCAATAAAACAGCTCTTTGCAATGCCCATAACCACTCTCCAGAATTCCAGCTTGGTGATCTGAGGCAATGAAAATGGATACAAAATTCACTGCCGCCCGGTTAAAAAACAGGGAAAGATGTGAGGTGCCTGACGCTGTCGGTCAGCGGTAAAATAACAGTTGCCGAGACAGCTATTTCAGAAAACAGGAACAATAGACGTGAGTCTCAGTGGGTGTTGGCGCTTCAATCAGCTCTTCAACATCTTCTGCTAAACGCTGTATCTTACGACGACTTTCAGATAGGTAGCTATCAATCCATTCATTTCCAGATGTTAATGTTGCTGTACTGTGATTACTGGATCCTCGTAAGCACATCCTTCAAAAAAAATCACCATTATCGGTATGGATAAATATATACGATTTCATGCGGAAGCGTTGCTGACCCTATTTGCTGATAATGGGCTTTGATACGCTGTACAGGAATGTCAGGTGTCTTCTCGTTAATCCCAGAGGATCATCAGCGGGTTGATCTGGTTGCCAGACTGTTTGGTGGTTATTAATGATCATCACTCTTGGAGCGCATTCGTGGCATCACTTACTGGAACGGGTGGTTTCCTCCTGAACTTCTTATGGACTAAGACTGAAACCGCGACAACCAGGACCACAACAACCACTGTAATAAGCCCAATACCCCACTCTGGGAATTCTCCGGGGGGTGAAGGCGACAGGTTCTCAAGATGCAGAGAAATCACCTGCATCCGGACATGCCGGGTACCCTTCTCAATATCGGCGTATGCAGCTGCCAGATAGGCGTTATTGCCCACAAAAACCGGGCGCATTGACCTTGTTGCCGGGATCTTGAATGCGGTGTCAAAATGATGGACATTGACCTGATTTTCATAAGTAATAACAGACAGTTGCCCATTACTGTTGTAAATAATGGCTTGCAAACAATTTTTCGCAGTCACCAGTCTAACGGTTAAAAACCTACCAGATGTGCCTGAAGAACAACGAATCGTATCGTCAATAATAAAAGCGCTATCCATTTGTCCATTGTCAGTGGCGAACCGACAAATGGAGAGTTTCTCTGATGCTGGGTTGAATACGGCAACATAAACATGGTTCTTTTGAATCAGAATGTCCTGCAGACTGTTGTCACTTTCAATGTTTGTGTCAATTACTATCTCTTTGCCATTGTATCCAAAAGAGAAAGCGGGATTGAGTTGTTTTTTTTCGAACTGTCTTATAAATACAGAATAGGGCGCATTTTTACCGCCACTGATGCCTGTTACATAAAGGTGCTTGCCATCTGGGGAAACCCCCAAAAAAAGTCCTCGTTCCCCATCGCTCTTAAAACATTTTTTAGGAAACGTGAGTCGTTGTTGATGATAACTGCTCATCAACAGTTTGTTATTGATTTTTCCTGTTAAATACATGACACCTTGATGATGAGCAGTATCATTAATTTGAACCCCTTCAGTAAATACCTTGTCGTGTACGCTGAATCGTGCCCGGTATCCCTGGCCGACAATTAACGGAAACTCCAACAGAACCGTTTTTCCAGACGTTGGCGTTGCAATAAGGTCAAGGTGAGAGCCTGTAGTTTCGTGAATAACCTGTCCAGCCAGAGACTGATAGGAAGCCAACCTTCTGAAACTGCTGGCAGAGGTTGTGTAAGTCACAATGCCACACAGACCAAATTGTTCATCCAGTTCAGAGCCTTTATAACGTGCCAGATTAACCTTTTTGGTATGCGACTCAGGCTGAATGACAACGTATATCTGCTCATTTTTTGCATCATACGCTTGAAACAGGGGTATTCCTTCTGGCTGCGGGCAACTACCCGGCAGGCTTGGCGCTTTTGTATTGTGAGGCAGGGCTGTATACGACGATGAATGCGTGATCAGCGTTGAATTTTCTGATGGAACTCCCGAAATGGTTGTAGAAGCAGTGGCGAGTTTACTGGTTGAGTGACTTGCAAAGAACGAAGCAGTGGTTAGTTTACTGGTTGAGAGACGTGTAGATGACGATGTTGTAGCTGACGCTCTTATATCGAAACGATAAATCCTGACCTTTTCATCTTCCCCCCCAACTGCCAGCAGGGTGCCGTCGTGATTATACTCAACGCTCCGTACATCGTTTTTCGCATCAGAGATGATGTACAGGGGGCGTGTTGGATTTATTGCCTTGGACGCAATGGGCGGGGGCAGTTTGGTGTGCAGGAGGTCAGATGTATTCGACATGTCATATATCCTAACACTTCGATCACCCGACCCAACTGCGAGCTGGGTGCCGTCGTGATTGAAGTCGATGCTCATGATCCAGTCTCTCGCATCGGACAGAACTTGCGGCGCAAAGGTCAGGTCATTCGGGTTATAAATCCTGACCCTATTCCGTGCCTTATTATCACTTCCCCCAGTTGCCAGCTGAGTGCCGTCGTGATTGTATTTCACGCTCCGTACCTGACCGTTTGAATCCTGCAGAATGCGCGGGAAAATGGACAGATCCCTCGGGTCATAAACCCTGACCTTTTTATCTCTCCCTCCCACTGCCAGCTGGGTGCCGTCGTAGTTGTAGTCAACACTCATTACCCAATCACTTGCATCGGACAGAGTGTGCGGGGAAATGGACAGGTCATTCGGGTCATAAATCCTGACCTTTTGATCTTGCCCACCCACTGCCAGCTGGGTGCTGTCGTGGTTGTATTTAACGCTGCGTACCGCTCCTGTCGCATCAGACAGGGTAGCAAGGGGGGTGGACGGGGACACTGGGTCATAAATCCTGACCTTTTTATCATCCCCACCGACTGCCAGCCGGGTGCCGTCGTGGTTGAAGGCAACGGACCTCACCCAGTCTTTAAAATCGTGCAGGGTATGCAGCAGTCTGGGCCTCGCCGGGTCACTCATATCAAAGATTTGTACGGGGCCTGAAATAGGGCATCCGGAACCGCCGGAACCCATTCCCACAGCCATGAGCATACTGTTCATATTCCATGAGACACCCATAACCCTGTGAGGCCCACAATATCTTGGTGGGACAACGCCTCCTGTGGGTGTTGGAGCAGTCGTTACCGGCAAAACGTTCGGATCTATATTAATCACATGGATCAATAGAGGGCGCATGTTTGTAGTACCAGACGTTGTTGGCTGGGTTGTATACGACGATGAAGGTCTGGTCAGCGTTGAATTTCCTAATGGAGATCTCGAAATGGTTGTAGAAGCAGTGGTAGGTATACTGGTTGAGGGACGTGCAGATGGCGAAGCAGTTGTGAGTTGACTGGTTGAGGGACGCGCAGATGACGATGTTGTCGCTGGCGCTCCTGTAGCGACCTGATAAATCCTCACCTTTCCATCTTCCGCCCCAACTGCCAGCAGGGTGCCGTCGTGGTTGTATTCAACGCTCCGTACAACATCTGTCGCATCAGAGAGGGTGTACAAAACGCCAGGCAGATTCAACATGTCATATATCCTGACCTTATGATCAGCCGACCCGGCGGCGATTCGGGTGCTGTCGTGATTGAAGTCAATGCTCATGACCTTGTCTGTCGCACCCAACAGAGTATACTTCGTGCTGGCCAGGTTCTTTGTGTCATAAACCCCAACCCTTTTTTCCGGCCTTCCAAGATCACTTCCCCCAATTGCCAGCAGCGTCCCATCGTGGTTGAATTTAACGCTCCGCATTTGACCAAGCCAAGGGATCTTAGCTTGCGGGGCAATGGACAGATCCCTCGGGTCATAAACCCTGAGTCTGTAGTCTCTTGATACCGTTGCCAGTTCGGTGTCGTCGTGGCTGTAGTCAATGTCCATTACCCAGCCTCGTGAATCGGTCAGAATTGTCGGGCGAATGGACAGGTCCCTTGGGTCATAAATCCTGACCTTTTGATCGTTCCCACCCACTGCCAGCTGAGTGCCGCCGTGATTGTATTTAACGCTGCGAATCGGGCCTGTCGCATCGGACAGGGTAGCAAGGGGGGCGGACGGGGACACTGGGTCATAAATCCTGACCTTTTTATCATCTCCCCCGACTGCCAGCCGGGTGCCGTCGTGGTTGAAGGCAACAGCCCTCACCCGGTCTTTAAAATCGTGCAGGGTATGCAGCAGTCTGGGCCTCGCCGGGTCACTCATATCAAAGATTTGTACGGGACCTGAAAAAGGGCATCCGGAACCGCCGGAACCCATTCCCACAGCCATGAGTGTACTGTCCTTATTCCATGAGACACTCATAACCCTGTGGGGCCCACAATGTCTTGGTGGGACAACGCCTCCTGTGGGTGTTGGAGCGGTCGTTACCGGCAACATGTTCGGATCTATATTAAGCCCGTGGATCAGTTGAGGTTGCATTGTTGGCGAGGCAGTAACGGCCGTTTGAGCAAATGCCTGCATACAGCTTGATGCCAATAAGAGAACCAAACCCGCAATAGACAAGCTCTTTGCAATACCCATTGCCATTCTCCAGAGTTCTGTCTACCGACACTTCACTTCGTGGTCGAGGAAGCCAGTAGGGTTTAAAAACCTTTAGAAACATCCTCTACAAAAACGAATGAGAGCAAAGTAAGAGTCGTAAAGTTGATTGCTGAAATAATGCTTGCGTTGAAAGCTACTTTCATTCTTTGAAAGTAGAAACGCAGCTTTGTATGCCTATGATGAATGGGGCAGCAGATGCGTCGGGCGGTGTTTGAATATATTGAAATTGATTATAGTCGGACGCGTCAACACAGTTTTAACGGGTATGTGAGCTCTGAAAAATATGAATAGCCAGAAGCAGTTTAATCCGGCGTCACTTATATACTGTCTCAGATCAAGTGTTCTCCGTAACATAAAAAAAGACCTCGGTCGCACAACACCTGAAGTATTGTTGCCGAGGTCTTGTTTGTCAGAGTTGTGCTGGATTAATAGGATAAGTGCAATCGACTGAAATTTCAGATTTGAGTCAGCTGCTGGTACATTTCGTAGCTCTCACACTCAGAAATGGAAGTCAGGAATGAGTACACAAACCAGACAATACAAGCAGCTGACTCTTGGTCAACGATACCAGATTCAAGCACTCCGTGGAAAAGGCCATTTGCAAAAAGAAATCGCAATGGCAGTTGGCATCAGTGAGGGCGCTCTGTCGCGGGAGCTCAGCCGTAATTCTTCTACTCACGGCTACTGTGCTGAGAGTGCTCATGCACTGGCTTGTAAAAGAAAAAAATCAGCCAGAAAGTTCAGCAAAACAGATGAACGATATATGCCCATCATCGAGAAAGGATTGCTCCTTGGCTGGTCACCTGAAAACATCAGCAAGCGGATGCACGTCGAACTGCCTGAGATTGCCCTGAGTCATACGACTGTTTATAGCCGTATCGCGAACGCCTCTTGAAGTCTACACCGGGCAGTCGATTGCACTTATTGCTTGAATCCAGCGTTAACCTTGGATTTCCCTGGTTTTCTACGGTACATAAAAGAGACCTCGGTCACACAACACCTGAAGCATTGTTGCCGAGGTCTTTTTTGTCAAAGTAGCTGTTTTATGTCATTACTACTTTTTTTGTCAGGACATGGTTGCACCCACATGCACTGTCGGTACTACCATATCGTGACAAAAGCAGCCCCCATAAACTAAGGACTGCAGCAGGGATAAAACTTCATTTGTCATAAGAATAACAGCCATCTCATGACAAATAATTCACTTTACAGCCATAGCACGACAATTGCTTACCCCGATAGCGATCTACCTGCACGGTAGGTTATGTGAAATCAGGGTAAGCTTCGATACCTCATTCTTTGCCAACTGCCTGACCGGCAGGTCACAAATACCAAGAACTCAGGCTTGAGTTTCCCTGTTTGCCAACTGCCTGATCGGCAGGTCACTCTCAAGAGTCACCTGGCTGGCATGGCGCAGTTTTGCCAACTGCCTGATCGGCAGGTCACAATCCCATGCCAACCATCGCCCTATGATGTATTTTGCCAACTGCCTGATCGGCAGGTCACTGGAGGGAAAATGCAGATAACCCTCACAGCTCAAGAGGATAGGCCAATAATCCACAAAACACCCTTTTTTAGTCCGATCAAAAAAATTCTAAATAAAACAACCAGCTACAAGCCTTGTTTATTTTTGGTAAAAGTCAGATCCGGCACCGTCCCTCATGCACACTCATGATTTGCTAACCCATAACTGGTATAACCATCACAACATATATTTGATTCTTGTTCGTTCAGCATTAGCCAGCATTAACCGAACCCTCTGAGTGAACAGAAAATAATCGTCAATTATCTTGATGCTGAAAATAAAAAGATGAAAAAACAGCTGAGGCTGGCAGAAAAAACCATCGCTCAGTTGACAGAATACCGCACAGCCCTGGTTACCGTTGCCGTCACTGGGAAAATCGACTTGCGAAACGTCAAGATTGAAAGCACTGTAGACTCTGCTGAGCAATAATACCCAAAGCATTTTTTATAACTTAATCGAAGGTTACCACTATGAACAAAGCGTTGATTTCCCAGCTAACCAACCGATTCGAGGAAATTACCCACACATTAGCCGATGCAACCATAGAGTTCTGGTATGCACGGGAGCTGATGTCTGAGCTGGGGTATGACCGCTGGGAAAACTTCACCAAGGTTGTAGATAAGGCCAGAGCTGCCTGTGAAAACTCAGGAAATCCTCAAGACGACCATTTTCGTGACGTCACGAAAATGGTTCAGTTGGGCTCCAGTGCACAGCGCCCTGTTGCTGATGTTATGCTGACCCGCTATGCCTGCTATCTGGTTGCCCAGAATGGCGACCCCCGTAAAGAATCCATTGCCTTTGCCCAAACCTATTTTGCTCTTCAGACCCGAAAACAGGAGGTTCTGGAAGAACGTTTACGGCTTCAGGATCGACTGGATGCCCGGCAAAAGCTCAGGGAATCTGAAACCGAGCTTTCGAGAAATATCTATGAGCGGGGCGTTGATGAACGGGGTTTTGGTCGTATTCGGTCAAAAGGTGATGCCGCCCTGTTTGGAGGCAACAACACCAGAAACATGAAACAAAAGCTGGGTATGCCTGAGAAGCGGCCACTGGCTGATTTCCTGCCTACGGTGACCATTGCAGCGAAGAATCTGGCCACCGAAATTACCAACCACAATGTCACTGAGCATGACTTGCAGGGAGAGCGCCCCATTACGCAAGAACATGTTCAGAACAACCGAAGCGTTCGCACAATGTTGCAGGAACGTGGCATTACACCAGAAGAGTTGCCACCAGAAGAAGATATCAACAAATTGTCTCGTCGCGTGAAAAGCAATGAACGTAAGTTAATCAAGGAAAATCGGCTGCCCAAACCTGCCCGGCAGACTGATAAAAGCTGAATTTGATATTAAGAGAGTGTTTTGCGACACCCACATTTCTAATGGGTATGTTAGTTCTGAAAAAGATGAGTAGACAGAAGCAGTTTAATCCGGCGTCACTTTTATACTTTCTCAAATCAAGTGTTCTCCTGTACATAAAAAAGACCCCGGCTAAACAACACTGAAAGTATTGTTGCTGGGGTCTGGTATGTCAAAGTTGCTTGTATCTATGTCATTTTTATCTGTTTTATGTCATGAGATGCTTGTAGCGACAGCCAGAGCATGTTCACTGCCGTGCAATTTCCAACTGCCTGCTCGGCAGGTCACAAAATTGATAACTTTACGCTACACCTGTTTCTATTTCCAACTGCCTGCTCGGCAGGTCACATTACAAAATCAGTGTCGCTGTCCGATCTCCGATTTCCAACTGCCTGCTCGGCAGGTCACGGGGGCGAGGGTGCTTAACAGTTACCGTCGGCATTTCCAACTGCCTGCTCGGCAGGTCACCGGGAGGGAAAATGTATATAACCCTCACAGCTCAAGAGGATAGGCCAACAATCCACAAAACACCCTTTTTTAGCTCGATCAAAAAATTTCTAAAAAAACAACCAGCTAAAAGCCCTGATTATTTTTTGGTAAAAGTCAGATCCGGCACCGTTCCGCATACACACTCCTGGTTTGCTAACCCATAACTGGTATACCCATCACAGCATATATTTTTAGCCGCGTGCTTCTGGAGCCTAAAGTAAAACACTTGCGTGGGATCCTCAGAGCTGGTCATTGGAATGTTATGAAACAACTGAATATTGCGAACACGACTTGATGAGTCCTGCCTCGGTAGATATTTATAGCCTTTTTTTTCAGCTATTGGCTGCCCACGCCTTATGCGCCGCTGCCTGCCTCCTTCACAATATTTATCGCTTTTTAATTCTTTTCCGTATCGAACTTCTTTAACGTTATCAGGAACTGTGGTGATCTCATGAAAGAAAAACTTCTGAAGTCTTTGCATCTCCAGAAAGTACGGCTGTGACATTAGCTGCTGTAAGCAGAGCCGGTCTACTGAAACACAAGCAATGATGTCACCGATGGTTTTATCGCAGAATTTCGGAAATGTGACCCCCACACTGTTGATGCTATGCCTACACTGGAACCCATGGAGGATTTTCAAGCACCTGCCAACCAACAGTTCATTATTCGATCCCGGCTGAAACTGGATACCGAAGGTAAAGCGTTTCATTCTTTTTTCTCCGGTCTCATACCACCGCACACATGGCAGGCCATAAGGAAGTGGATATCATCCATTGCTGGATCATTCAAATCAGGTTTCGCTACCAGAAACTCAATATATCGCTCTATATTCTTTAACAGGGAGAAATAATCCTTTCCTGTACTTGGGTGTCGGTGAGCTGTCAGCTCTTTCCTATCCGCACAATATGCACTCACTTTTTTCCGAGATGTTGCCCCAGGAAACCAGTCATCAATCTCGTGCAACGCTGCCCCAAGCTTATGGCGGCTGAATACCACTTGCTCCTCACTATTGATTTCACAAGTGGCCAGCAACTTACTTCTTGATTCACCATCGGCAAATGCCTGGCTTGGAAATACCTCAGAACAGAGCGGTAACATCAACCTTGCCTCAACCAATAGCGAGCAGGAATCTCTCAAGGATGTCAGAGCCTTTTCAAATCGATCAACCCATTTTTCGATGGATTCCTCAAGGTCATCCAGCTCTCTGTTCCACCGCCTTGTTTCCACATGATCAATGATCATTTGATCTTTATCCCTGCAATCATGAAGGCGAATTTCTGTACCGAGAGTGTATTGGTTTTCCCATAGCCAGTTACCCAACAACAGGTTCTCCAGATACCTTCGGGCCAACACTCGATAACCGCCCACTTCTTTGTAGGCATCACTTAGCCTCGCCACGGCTTCCTTCATTTCCGGGCGATCACATTGATACAACTGCCCAGAATGCGCCTTAATCCTTATTGAAAAACGAACCACCAATGCCTCGGACTCAGGTGGCATATAAACCTCCTGAATGGTTTGGATATTCGCATGGGATAACGATGAGGGCTGGCAACTTTCTTTTACGCCCCCTTTAGCAGCATAGGCTTCTGCGTAACCTTCTTTGGTTGCAGCAATAGTGGTTGTATCGGGCAACAGCGGATGCTCCCTGGCCTCATTATCAACCCAAAAAAACAATCCTTTCCCAAGGTAGATCGATCGTTGTTGAGCATGCTGACTACACAGCTTCATCACCTGGATTCTCCTTTACTGAAACCTCAATACCAGAGCTGCTGAAAGTAATAGACCAAAAAGCACGTTCAAGTGGATTTATTTGCTGCACCGGACGCAATGCAACAACGGATACGACAGGTGTCGCAAAAGCATGAGAGCAACCTCCAGCACCCACTCTTGTTTCCGGTTTACCCAGGAATCGGAACCCGCCACCAATGGGAAAACTCTTGCCCTGGGACAGACATTTCAGCAGTTCGCTTCTCTCGGGAGAATTACGTAAAGCGACAATCACTCTCCCATAACTAGGCATCCGCACCAATGATGCTGAGACTTCTTCCACAGTCCCATAACGATCACATTTCCTGTAAAGCTCACATTGCCCATAACTTCCCTCCATTGGGTGCGTTAAAGTCCCTCCAGCAAACCTTGAGGGTAGACAGCCAAACAGGTTGTCTTCACTCAGGTCTATCTCTTCTCTGGTCTCCGGAAGCTGTACGATCAGATCGAACTCAACATCACAACTTCTGTGGTCAATCACTGGACTATTAACCAAGCTACTGTTTTTCATCTCTTGAGCCGAAGCGGGATGCCCTTTGTTCAGACCGTATTTTCGCAGCACCACAGCAAACCGAAAATCCGTTCTGCCAGGTTCATACCCGAGGTTGCATAAAAAGGCATGCACCAACCCAGTCCAGGCTGTTAATGAGGGCAGACCAATAACATAAGGATTGCTTCTAGCGTTGGCGTTGTAGACTAAAAGTCGTTTGAAGTGCAGGAACCGGCCAGAAATTGCCGGGACTTTAATCGGTACTGTAAATTTATTTAGCGTGATATTTACTGCTTGTTCCAGTAGAGGCAACAGATCAGGATTGTAGGACAGCTGTGCTGAATACCAGGAATGCTCAAAAAGGGTATTGATATAAGTCAACACATATTCAGCGGCTCGATCTTCCTCATTCAGGCCCCCCTGAATCAGCCTCATTTCCAAAGCTTCACTTAGAACTCTGGAAATCTGGCTCTGACCTGCCAAATAGTGAGTCCTCAAGATAAAAAGGAATGAAAAAAGTTCTTCAATGACCTGTGCTAACTTGTTCCTTTCATTACTCAGTCGTTCCTGTCTCTGCCTTTCCGTTTCAACAATCTGCCTGTTCGAGATCAACTGCAGAAGAAAGCTCAAATTTCCCTTACGAAAAATAGCCCGATCATTGAACACATGTTTTTTAGATCGCCACTTATCCAGTATGGATTCGAGGCTGAGATCACGTTTATCCAGACTTGGCGGGTAATAGAGGCAATACAGTTTCCCTCCGCAAGTCGCCAAAAAACTGCTGACTTGAAAGGGCCACGCATAGAATAACGGACGACAACGAATGTTCGTATGCCTCACCAGGTTGTGTATCCATCTCTGAAAACCAACCTCAACCAACGGGGTAACAGCGATATAATTTCCATCTCCATCGGGAAAAGAGACCACCACACTGTTTGGACTCACAAAATCAGGTAGAGTGTTATACATTCCCCCTCGACAAGCATCCTGTAGTGGTTGAACTCGCTTCTCC
The DNA here is from genome assembly GCF_049275935.1 of Endozoicomonas sp. ALC020. Lineage (NCBI taxonomy): Bacteria > Pseudomonadati > Pseudomonadota > Gammaproteobacteria > Oceanospirillales > Endozoicomonadaceae > Endozoicomonas > Endozoicomonas sp. ALC020. The sequence continues at coordinate 3,026,729 of NZ_CP184830.1, read as the reverse complement.
GGAAACCCAAGGGTGATAAGCTTTTGAATAAACGGGCTGCCCCTCTCGTTCGAGAACTGTTCAAAAAGCGAGGTCACTCGGTTATGCCAGAAAAACTCCGTCGCCAGGAAATGGCTCTTCGATACTTTGTTGCTGTTATGGGAATATCCCAAATGCTTCTGGCCGTCCTCGCCATAGTGTTCAGGGAACCATCGGGCGCAACCAGAGGCACGACTGTTTGGATCCTTAAAGTAATGGGTAACCACCCATGGCGCGGTTGCAAGTATGCCTTTATGCCAGTGCTCACTTTTGAAGAGCTCCTTTGCTGCCATTTCATCAAACAAATCCGTCTTGTCACCCATTGATCGTGTCAAATTTGCCAGAATGATCAGAGCCTGAGCAATACTTCCATCAATCACCACAGGAACATCAGAGAAAAAGGCATGCTTGATTCTGATGTTACGCTCCTGACTGTCCTTACCCTCCAGCAGATCACTCAGTTTCACCATTATCACCACCTTGAAAGATAGAGGCTGCGGTTGGATTCTCCTGACTGAAAGCTCACGCACCATAGGACAAAAACGTCATTCAATCTGAATAACGGCTGTTCAGGGCTTATGAGTTGCTTGTCTTTTTGCAGCCTATACGGATGCAGCATCCCCTCTTCAATCAGCCGTGCCAGATGCCGAGTATTAATCCCTAAAATCACACAGGCCTCAAAACCATCCAGCAGGGTTTGGCCGATTTCAGCATAGGGATGCCCCTCCTGAAAAATAGCCCGGTCAAAAAAGGAAAATACGAACTTGAGAATGTCGTTGGTCGCCAGCCGACTATCTGGCAAATAACGGCTTACTCTCAGCAACGAACCAAAAATAGAGCGAAATGCAGTTTCTTGCATCGACCGCACAGAATACTCAAGTCCGCCCTGAGCCAGCTGATCCAGCCGGACGTATAGCTTGCGCGGCCAGTCATCAAAGAAATCAATGCACCGAAGCAGAACGTCGTCTTCATCCACAGATGGTCCGCCAGAATCATCAGCCCACAGCATAAACCACAGCACTGCTCCAAAAACGGCTTCCGTCGTTGAAGCACTGTACAGAAGATTGTCTCCTTTGCTTTTTGTCTTGTACCCGTAGACCCGTTCCGCCAACTTCACCAACTGAGGATTCCCAATTTCAGTTTTTGCCGAGATTAAATCAAAGCCACACCGGCAAGAGTGGACTGCTGCGTCTCGTATATAATCGACACCCACCCCGCACTGAGGACATTTAAAAACAAGCGCGGTACCATGCCTGGGACAAGCTCGCACCAGAGAGATATGCCAAAAAGTTGGGATATAAGATTTCTCTTTTAAACATTGAGGGCATACAGGAATGTTCTCTGATCGAAAAAACACCTTGGGAATATCAAGCCCTTTCCAGTACAGTGAAGAGTGATGCCCCGCAAACAGCCGATCTGTTTTGAGTACCGACAGCTCCAGAAAAGGCAGGTGTTCTTTGCAGCACAAATCAGATAGCAGGCTCAACGCCCAGTAGCGTTTACTTGAGGAAGTGTTGGCGTGATAGAGATTGAAAGAGCCAAGGTCTGTGGGCATTGCCCCTGCCAACTTGCCATGTTGCTTTTGCAGGAGCTTCCCTAAATGGGGGAAAAGCTTCTTTACCCTGAAATGGTTTTCTTCGGCGAGCCGGATAATATAGCTCTCCAGAGATTCGTCGTATTCAGGGTCTGGGCGGATCAGAAACATAAGCACCATTACTCAGGAATTCTGAGCATCAATATAGCGGCTAATTCTCCACACGGAGTGGCATTTTCCTGCGCTTCTATGGATTGTGCTGCAATCATCTGACTTACGCTTTAAAATTTGAACTGACACAGTAACACTCTTGCATGTGAAGGCATAAATCTACTAAAAATTAGCTGAACTTACCTGAAATAATTAAACTACAAATACAGGGTAAACATAGAGACAATATTTTTTAAGAAAAATCAAAAAGCTAAAGCCTTTGCACCATTTGAAAGCATACTTTCGCACTCATATAAGGCATTTCCTATTTTGAAAAATTATTGACTTACGCAGACGATCCAATTAAATTTTCTCATGCTTCCTGTGAAGTATAAGGTAGCCAACCCATGAGCTTGAAAGGAATGATAAAATGAAAATTAAAGCAGATGTTAATGTCGATGCCCCCAGTGCATTCACTATTCGTAATCATGCATTTGAAACAAAAAATCCAAGTGCATTTACTATTCGTAATCATGCATTTGAAACAAAAAGCCCAAGTGCATTCACTATTCGTAATCATGCGTTTAAATCAAAAAAATAAGCTGTATTTTTGATAAAGTAAGCTGTTTGGTAGAGTGGAGCAGTTCATTCTGTCAGACACATTTTAGGCGATAAGGATAAGACTATGAAGCTTGCTGAAAATGTTATTAGGGAGTTGAAAAGTATAGGTGCTAATAAGTATCCATTGTACGAAAAGATTTTAAAACACTCTTTTGATATTAATAGCCCGATCTTTGCAAAAGATAAATTTTCTCGAGCTTACAGAGAGCTTGCTAATGATGGTGAGTGGTTTGCGAACCAAATGGTTGCAAATGCTTGTTTGGAAGGCTATGGCGCTCAACAATATTGACCTTTATAAACTTTGTAGGGATTTTGAAAATAGTTTTTTTTGCAAATCAAATTGCAATATGTATATTACACCTCCAAACACTCAAGGTTTGAAAGCTCATTATGATACTCAAGATGTAATAGTGCTTCAGATAAAAGGCTATAAGAAGTGGTTCTTTGAAAAAGAATCAACCTTATACCCAATGGACAATGATTACGATGACCAACATGTCGAAGATATTATAGAACTTCACTCAGAGGTTTTAACTCCTGGGAGTATTCTTTATTTGCCAAGAGGTTGTGTTCATAAAGCCCTTAATGAAGGTGATAATACTTCTATTCACCTCACAATATCGCTAACACCGTACAGAAAGATACACTTATTGCATGCAATGCTGGAGCAGGCTGTTAATAATCATTCCTTTTTAAGGAAAGCGGTTACTTTAAGCGACATTAAAAAAACCTTAAGTGGGAAAGACACTGGATCAATAACACGTTTAGTTGACTCTCTTAATGAGTTCATATGTAACAGTATTGAAAAAACAGAAGAAAGAATTCTACTTGACGCAGCTCTTAGTTTAATAAAAGATATTCACGATCATCAAAGAACAATATCAATAAACTCGACATTTGAATTCTCTGATATGAATAGGGTTGTTGATCATAATTCGATATTAACTGTTTGCGAAGACCAAAACCTATTCTTTTCAGAGAATGAAAATAAGATTTTTTATATAGGAGGTGAAATTACTATAGATCAAGCGCATATATTTATTAAACGACTATTACTCGAAAAGAAGGTATTCAAGGTTAGTGATATTGATTCTGATGATGCACTAAATATAGCTGATTCTCTAATCAAATCAGGGATCGTCTATTTGAAATAATCTATTTCGCCAGACAACTATAGGGGGTGCACCAGTGCTTTTATTTTTCTTTCTTGCGGTATCAGTAATGGTAATTACTCCAGGGCCTAATGGAGCACTTATAATAAAAACAGTTTCAAAATATGGAAAATTGCATGGTTATCATAATGTGCTTGGAATAGTAGCAGCATTTTTTATACACGGTACTTTATCTATATTCGGATTATCAGCAATTATATTGACTTCTACTGGGATCTTCAATGCAATAAAAACTATAGGAGCTATATATCTTGCATATTTGGCGATTAAAGCTTTTATGTCATCTATTAAATATAGAGAATTAAAGAGTGATGGATACAACATCGAAAAAGGACGGTGCCTTTATAGGAGAAAATACATCTTATCTTTAACAGAAGGACTCTTGACTAATACTTTAAACCCTAAAGTTTCGTTGTTTTATATTTCTGTGTTCCCACAATTTTCAGGCTACTACGGTAGCAATATTGCAACGCTATATAGTCTTGTCACTATTCATGCTATCTTCGCTTTTTTATGGTTTTCCCTAATGACAATATTTGTATCGAAGAGTATTTCATTTACTAATTCACAAACCTCAAACTTTGTCATCCAGTTCAGTGTAGGGTGCATTCTGTCCGTTTTTTCATACAAAGTGTTAATTCTTGGAGTTTAGCATTAAGTCTTTAAAAATCAATGAGTTACATGCATTTTCTGACGTAAAAGCAATTTTGTAGGCCGATAGATACTCCCTTTCAATGGCCTTCATGTCACGTCTGAAATTCTGAAATGCTCTCTTGTCACTCGGTGAGCATGGTACCCTAAGAAATGGGCCAAATGGGGAAATAAGCTTTCCATGCCTTTTACCGTTCTGAAATAACCAGCCTTGGTCGACTTTCTTTGAGACCAGTGCGCCGATCTCTTTACAACTGCTGAACTTTCGCATTATCAACATCCTTGAAGGCAGGTGCATTCATACACCTGCCATATTCATTTACTTACTTTTTGGAACTTCCTGTATTCTTAGCTGCAGCAGACTGTGCACGAGAAGCAAAACTGCCACTGGAAACCTTTCCACCATCTGCTTTAGCTTCACTGCTCTGGATGCGTGCCGCTGCACTGGGTGTCATAGGAGCACTGGTCTTGGACTTATTAGCCATGAGATAACCCTCAAGCGTTCTACACAACCCACCGTAGGTTGCGTTTCGAGTCTCGCTTTGGAGACAAGGTTGAGGTTACGAAAGAAGCGGGGAGTTGGCGGCAGCGTGGGTGGTGAAAAATTTTTTATTTTTGTGTAGGCCAGATAAAACCTGACCTACACGTGGACTCTATAATATCTCGGATAGAGTTCTCACTTCTGTAAATGTTTCCTCAACAACTGGATTTACTCCTCTCTTTGCATTTTGATCCCAGTACGATGGTTTCTCTAGCTCAACAAATTCTATCTGATCAAGGTCTTTCATACGGAATGGATTTTTATCCTCTGGAAAGAATACCTCACATGCTTTCAGAAAATGGTCGTAAGTAATTTGTCGAGTACTTTCTTTGATTGCAAGGAATGCAGCTTGATCGATAACATTCCTTAAAACCCGCAAATTGCCACGACTCACCACAAAAAGTCGAAGAGATATTTCTCGACTCTTCAAATTCGCTTTTTCTTCAAACCCAAGCTCCTCGTCCAATTCATCCAGAAAGTTGAGATAAATTGCCTTTTTTGGTTTGTCTGAGATGATAAATGGAGACAGATATCTTCTACGAAGAAAACGACTTGCTAACTGGGAGTTCTGTTCAATGGCATGCAGGCACCAAGGCATCCCAAACAGGATAAAAGGTCTTTTGGTTTCAATGATTAGCCTTTTTAAGCACTCTGTAGCGTCATATACCAATTTTCTACTTTCGTGTTCCAGAAACCCCTGGGCTTCATCAATAATGAAAAGCTCAATACCAAGCTGATCCACATATTTAACTATTAATTGCAGCAGATCCTCCTCATCCAGTTCCTTGTAATCTTCAATCTCCTGACCAATGGCTTTTAGAATCTTGATCAACAGGCCTCTCTCTGACAGTTTCGTAGGCAAGACACAATATACGACAGGCATTATTGATCGATCCGCCTTCTCATAGCGCTTATGGTCATTTCTAAATTTTTCGATTTGTGCTGACTTACCTGCTCCAGTGTCTCCGTAACATAACATGCATGGTGGTTCTCCCCCGTACTTTGCCAGCTCCTTACATTCTTCCATGTCACTAAAAACAAGGTTATGAATCTCCATCCAGATTCGCAGGTCTCTGACGTAAGCACTTCTCTTTTTTTGCCAGTCTGACAGTACTAACGCCATTACTCTTCACCTCCAGAAGAACTCCAAGCTGAACGGTCAATAGGAACATACCAATCATCTTTTTGATCTGATGAATCACTGGAATTGGAGCTCACTGCATTATTTCCAGGCTCCTTGGTTACACTTGTCAAAGAGCCTGTTGAGTTGTCTGCGACTTTGGCATACCTAGCAGCTCTGACAGACGTACTATTTTTTCCGGTTCTTCCATGACTTTCCCAACGCTCAATCTCCTTTCGAACCAACTCTTTGATAGCGTCTCTTGCCGCTACAACGTCATCATGCCTGTATTTCGCACAAATATATTTCCGAGCGTACTTTTTATGTACCTTATGCTGCCATTCAGAGAGACCATCAGCATATTCAAAATCGACAGCAGGTACTTTCAAGTAACGCCGCTCCGATTCATTAAACACATGAATATACCCAAGGTCATCAGGGTCAACTTTGTACATGACCGTACCGCTACCGATTCTGCCTCTCAACATAGCCAGTTCATCTGAGTCATATCGAAGATTTGAATACTGAACACCACCACGACGCAACTTGCTGTACTTGGTTCGACCTAAGATAACATCCAGTCTTTTTGGATCTACATGCCGAGGAGGGAAATCAAGGATGGCTTCCTTCCAGGCAAGGTCAGGAATAATGGTTCCTTTCGCTACTGGTTGCTGCTGATAAATATCCACTACCCAGGTATATAGAATTTCTGTGAAGGTAGTAAACCAGAGCAAATCCATGGATTCTGTATCTCCGGATATTTTTCACTAATATAATTTTTGGGAATAATTATCGACTTGAGCAGCTTTATAAGAGACAAAAAGCTCGGTGGATGAAAGCCTATATAGAAGCCAGTAATAGAGCGAGACAAAGCATCTATGGAAGTAGTCAGCCAGGGACGTCCAAGAGGTAGGAAGTTCTCATCATCAACAACAAAGACATCAAGCTTCGTATGATCGACTTCTACTCGTTGTAAAACCCTTTCTAGGTTCAAGGACTTACCTGTAGAAGAAAACTCAATATCAGCCTTTCTCTTTCCTTCTCTTGCCATCATCAATTCATAGGGCGGCTCAGCTTTTATACGTTTTCGGAATATGTCATAGCAAGGTGTTTTGAGTTTTTCATCTTCAGATCTTTGCTTGTTCGCCTTTGTTATATAACCATCAAGGTTATCCCACGCTTCCTGAATCGATATACGTTCTTTGGTCTTGTATGTTTCTATTGCCTGCTTTATGAAATCCTCAACTTCCTCTGGTAGTCTGCTGGTATGATTTCCCTGCTTAATATAATCCGTAAATAATGCTTTCACTGTTTGACCATTGGAACTGTACGCAGCATTCCAGCGTGCGAGAGTTCTCCAACCAGGAGGTTTTGAGTCATTCAGCTCTCTGGCAATCTCAGGAATTAATGGAGAAAGTGATTTCTCTGTCCAAGAATCAACAGATTTTCGCAATTTACTGACATATTTGAATCTTCGTAGTACTTCTTCTCTTTGCTTTTTGGGTAAGCTGGCTAAATCTTCAGATAAAGAATCCTCTTCCAAGCTTTCTGGACTATTGATCACAAACTCAACTCTTCCAGCAGCCAGACTGGTTTCAATCTCTTCTATGCTTTTTTTGAGAACCTCACCACTTTGCAAAAGATCTCTTAGAGCAAGCTCCTTTTCATTGCGATTCTCCACTCGAAAAAGTTTTTCAACTTGCGTTTCCTCCTCTGGAAAAAACTTAAACACAGTTCCTTCAGTGAAACGCTGGACGATGGTCATGGCATATTCTCACTACAGAGTCTTTGGTCAAGGGAGAAGTATCTAAGTCAGTGGTCAACTCGTTTCTGGCAAGAAGGTCATATGCCAGCGGAAGAAAATAAGGTAGCTCCATATCAGACAGAACAGCATGATCCTGAAGACTTAGTTGCTGTTCTTCGTTTGATCTCACTATTTCAATTATTTTTCTTTGTTCTGATGCTAGAACACCACCAGTCCTATACCTGTGCAGTATTTTCAGATTATTTAGGTAAGGCTGTCTCCGGATATACTCTTCAGTCCACAACAAGAGCTGAGTGCCTGAACGTTCTGCAGCAGCCTTCATGCAATGAAAACGCTCCAGAAAATCTTTCCGCCTGGCAACTCTCTCTGGTTTAACCTCTATATATGGTCTTTCACCTCCTATCATTCGAGACAGAAAATCAGGGGTATATCTGCAAATGCGACCTTCAAAAACATACTCATAACCCTCAGGCTGGGACTCATAGGAGAGTACCTTTGAGCTGTATTCAAGAGGGTAACAACTATCAAATTCGAGCGCTGATTCAGTGAGGATCGTTGAAGGGTTCTTGAGGCTAACGAAACGATGAATATTGTTAACCTTGGATTTTCCGAGTTTTCTACGATACATAAAAAAGACCCCGGTCATACAACACCAGAAGTATTGTTGCCGGGGTCTGTTTTGTCAAAGTCGTCGTTTTATGTCATTCCTAAACGTTTTATGTCACGTTATGGAAGTATCAACACACACGGCGACAGCTTTTTTTAATCACCTGCATCTTATCACTGTTTACCCATAAACTCGGGATAAGCTTCCATACCACATTCGGTCAGGTCAGCACCTTCATACTCTTCTTCTTCAGTAATACGCAGACCAAGTATCTGCTTGATAGCAGCCCAGACGATCAGGGAAGAGAGGAATACCCAGGCGAAGATTGAACCGATACCCAACAGCTGGGCGCCGAAAGTTGCACCGTCGTTGGTCAGCGGTACTGCCAGCAGACCCCAGATACCTACAACACCGTGTACTGAAATGGCACCCACTGGATCGTCGATGCGCAGTTTATCCAGTGCCAGGATGGCCAGAACGACCAGAGAACCACCAACGCCACCGATCAGAGTCGCAGATACTGCGGTTGGTGTCAGCGGCTCAGCGGTAATGGATACCAGACCGGCCAGAGCACCGTTCAGAGCCATAGTCAGGTCAGCCTTACCGAACAGGACACGGGCTATGATCAGAGCAGCAATGACACCACCAGCAGCACCAGCGTTAGTGTTGACAAAGATCTGGGCGACAGCGTTCGCACTTTCAACATCAGACAGTTTCAGCTGAGAACCACCATTGAAACCGAACCATCCCAGCCACAGAATAAAGGTACCCAGAGTAGCGAGTGGCAGGTTGGCACCGGGGATCGCATTAACAGCACCGTCTTTACCGTACTTGCCTTTGCGTGCACCCAGAAGCAGCACACCTGCCAGAGCGGCAGCAGCACCAGCCATGTGCACAACACCGGAACCTGCGAAGTCCTGGAAGTTAGCTTCGTTCAGGAATCCACCGCCCCATTTCCAGAAGCCCTGAACGGGATAGATGAAGCCAGTCATGAAGACCGCAAACAGCAGGAAAGACCAGAGTTTCATGCGCTCTGCAACCGCACCGGAAACGATCGACATTGCAGTCGCTACAAAGACCACCTGGAAGAAGAAGTCTGAACGTACAGAGTAGTATGGCGCATCATCACCACCCGCAGTTACCGCTGCAACCGTGTTTTCAGTACCAATCAGAGAGCCAAGGACCGGCAGGATACCGCCTTCATTGGTTCCAGGGTACATAATGGCGTAACCACAGAGCAGGTACATGGTAGAGGCAATCGCAAACAGGGCGATATTCTTTGTTAGAATTTCAACGGTGTTTTTAGAACGGACCAGACCGGCTTCGAGCATGGCAAAACCGGCTGCCATCCACATTACCAGCGCACCGGACATCAGAAAGTAGAAAGTATCGAGTGCGTACGACACTTGAGCCAGATTTTCCACAGGGCTCCTCCCAAAAAAGTTCAGCAGATAAGTAGTCTTTTGCTACGGCATTTGTGCCCTGAAAACAGTCTCCTCAACTCGGAAACTGTTTCCACATTAGCTATTTTTATTCTTGCGAATGTCGTCTGGTGCTTTTAGTGTATCTGCAACAAACGACGAAGTTTTTTTATTGTTGTGCATGCACCCTGAGAACCATCAATTTCCTGACTATGGTCTCTTGCTGCTCTGCACATCAAACAGCGTCTTCGCCAGTTTCGTTAGTTCTGATCCGAATCGCCTGCTCCAGATTAGTAACGAAGATCTTCCCGTCACCAATCTTTCCTGTGTTGGCAGCTGAAGAAATGGCTTCGATCACCTGATCCAGCAAGTCATCTGCAATGCCGACCTCCAGCTTAACCTTGGGCAGAAAATCAACCACATATTCAGCTCCACGATAAAGCTCAGTATGTCCTTTCTGTCGACCGAACCCCTTAACTTCGGTGACAGTGATACCCTGAACACCAATCTCGGACAAAGCCTCTCGCACGTCGTCCAGTTTGAATGGCTTAATGATGGCTGATACCAACTTCATAAAAGCTCTCCTGAGTGAATCCTGTTGGCCAACAGGGAAAATCCGGACATTGTTATAGTGATCCGCGCTCCCAGCCCTGAATATTCAGCTGATCTAGATTCCAACTGAGTTTGGTGGCTTACATGCAGACAATGTGCCAAATTTTGAAAATAACCTGATAAACGGGTCTTTAGAGTAAAAAAGGCCCATTTCCGTTCACTTGTTAAATTTCATGCACCAACAAAGCCCATCTCTAACAATTCTCGCACTTAAATCGCGCACTTTTCTGATGCAATGGATCAGCCTCTGTCTCTCATACAAAGCCTGGCTAGCTACTTGGGGAACATCGCCGTAACCGCAAAGCGGAACCCCCAACCTTCAGCGCCCTGTTCTGGCGCATCAGCTCTGGCGCATCAGCCCAGTAACGCACACCAGCTGCAAAGCTCACCGGTAGCTGGCCTATGCGAACTACTTTTGACAGCACAGCATTTACTGGAATATTCCATTGACTATTCTCCCAATCGTAAGTGCTTTCGGATTGTAGCGTATATGTCCAGCCTTTTTGGGTGCAGGAGAGAAGTACCCGATTGCGAACCGCTGTTACCTGCCACATCATTTTGTTCGATCAAAGGTAGCATGGTTCTGGACACGATATTCCAATTATCATTCATCTCGATGGGTATAACAGGCTGTATATTAACAGTTACTCTGTGCCCGTCTTGAGGAACAAAGCCCGTATCATAATTGGCTTGCACGGGTACACTGATCAAATCAGCGACAGGGTTGGTTAATTTTTTTGCCAGCTCATTGTCGTCACAATAACCTGACAGGCAGAGAATCAGGCTTAAACACGATGACAGAAACTTAAACATAACGACAGTAGACTTTTAAATTACTCTAATCCAGGTACAGGCTGACTCTTCCGCTGAAAGCTTCCATCGGAATTTCCGTAAAGTCGGTAGCAAACCAGACTACTACATTATCTCTGGAAGGTGACACATATAAGCCCTGGCCATTCATACCACTCTTATAGAGGTCACCATCAGCGAATACAGCATCCCACTGATAACTATTAAATAGTGGTGCATCTCTGAACTCTTCTGCCAGCCTGGGCCCAAGTGCGCCTTTCAAATAGTTATCGCGTTCTCCTGATGTTTGCATACGTTTCAGCATTTTTTCTGAAACAATGCGTCTATCGCCAAGCTTCTTCTAACTCGGGGTAAACAACATGCCAAAACGTGCCACATCATCTAAACGAGAGCTGACCAGGCCATGAATAATGGCATTACCCTGCGGACTTAAACCAACTGTTGCATCGCCCGCCATGCTCGCTTTGGACCAAATCCGCTCAGCAATAACCTCTGCCAATCTTTTTTGTGTGATTTCCTCAATTACCAAACCCAACATCTGTGTATTAGCGGATGAACACTCAAAAGCCGTGCCCGGCTTTTTCAGATAAGGAATCGCGAATAAGGCATCGTCGTGGGTGTAAACTTTTCCGTCATCAGCGGGCAAACCAACCTCTGCTCTCACAAAGGCGTTGTAAGGGGTATCACCGCTACGTGTTGCGGGACTTTCCTCTAAATTGAGGCCCGACTGCCTATTCAACACATCAAATAGTTTCACTTTCCCCCAAGCTGTACTTTTTGCTTTGGGTAGATAGTCTGCCACGGTTTTCTGTAGATCAATACGCCCTTCCTCTTCCAGCAAAGCGATGAGCGTGCCGACGATCACTTTTGAATTCGACATCCACACATGGCGGTCGTTCTCTCTAATGCCGGGGTATTGCTGGTAGACAATTTCGCCGTTTTTGACAACCAGAACGCCCTGAACCGGTGAATGCTTATCCAGGATCACTTGCTCGAATGTAGTGGATTCGCCGTCTTTTTTGAGTGCGATTTCAGCAATTGATTTCCTGGCATTTTCATTAAGCCTGACCACCCCTCCATCATGGTAAATCATGACTTGCGGAAGAAACTCACCCAAGTGCAAATAAGAGTAAGCACCCGATTCGGTAATATTTAGAAACTTGCTCAAGCTCCACTCATTATGCAACCGTCGTGCATCGGTCAGGCTATAACCATGTTTGATTGCGTGCACCGAGAAATCTTCGGTTGGCGTGGCGTAGGCGTCGTCTCTGTTACCCGCTGCGCTGACACTGTTTGAGAGGATAAGGCTTACGAACAGAGAGAACCAGCCGAGGGCAGATACAAGTTTGATTTGAGTCTTTGGCATAAGCCAAATCCATGAGTTCACCAAGTAAATGTTCATGAATTAACCAACAATTTAGCACATAAAAGCAGACACGGCGAAATAGCTGCTTGTGGTATCATCACTGCCGGTTTTAAATCACAGCAATTGCAGGAATAATCGATGATCGATAAAGCCTCCCTTATCGGTAGTATTGCCGGCAAAGCAGGACAGGTTCTGGGTGGGCAGAAAAGCCAGACCCGGGAAGATATTGAGCACAACATCAAGGCAATGGTGAGCAGTGCTCTGGCCAAATTTGAACTGGTCACCCGTGACGAGTTTGATGCCCAGGTCGCGGTTCTGAAGCATACCCGTGAAAGACTGGAAGCCCTCGAAAAGAAAGTGGCCGAATTGGAAAAAGCTGGATCGTCCGACGGTTGCTGCTGATGTCATTGGCCGTTCTTGCCCTGAGAACGGCTGCCCCACGCACTGCCAGATTTTACTCTTCACTGACACTTTTCATTGTATAAAAAAATAATTTAAATCAATAAGTTAACTCGAAATCAAAATTATCCCCCTCGGTAGTTATCCCTATAGAGATACTACTTTCTTCGCTATAGCATTGCTCTACAAATTAAGATGACTGCCTCAACTCCATTTGGTAGCAATGGCCATATCCCTACAAAGACAGGATGGCCTCAAGGACAAATAGTGAAAATTTCAGGAGAACAATCACTATGAAACGCGCACTTTCAATGTTTACTCTGCTGATGACCATGGTGATGTCTGGCTTTGCACAGACTGCATCTGCGGCTGGCTGGGAGCTTCTGGGCGAAAAGAAAGTCAGTCGTCGTGCAGAAGTAGACACCATCCGTGTTGGTCTGAGAGACGGTGCTTTCAAGCGTCTGCAGTTCAAGGTCAAAGGTGCAGACGTGGATTTCGACAAAGTGATTGTTCACTACGAGAACGGTCAGAGCCGTGAAGTAGCCATCCGCAGCAAAGTCAGAAAAGGCGGTAGCTCCCGCGTCATTGACCTGCCCGGCAAAGCAAGGGCCATTGAAAAAGTAAGATTCTATTACGACACCGAAGGAACCGGACGCGTTCAGGCCAGTGTTCTGCTGATGGGTAAGTCTGCCTGATAACAGACAACCGAGAAGTGGCAGCTGAACGACTAAGCTTCCGGGTCTGGAGCCATTGAGCTTCAGACCTCTCTGGAGAGAACCCATATGATAAAACGACTGTTTACGTTTTTAGTTTTACTCACCACTTTTTCACCGGTCTCAACAATGATCCATGCAAGCCCGGGCAATAATGATCGGGATGAAATCCGTGAAGAGCGCCGTGACGACCGTCAGGATAATCGTGAAGAGCGTCGAGACGACCGTAAGGACAATCGCGAAGAACGTCATGACGACCGTCAGGATAATCGTGAAGAGCGTCGAGACGACCGCCAGGATAACAGAGAAGACAGAAGAGATGATCGTCAAGACCACCGTCATAATGGCTGGGATGGCCCAAAGGTCATTAAGAACAACCTGGTCGTTGTAGCCCCTAGAAAAAGGGTGATCAGAAACAATATTGTCGTGGTAAGAAACTATGGTAACTCATACTACGGCTATGGCCATTACCACGATGACAACGATGCCTACAAATGGCTGGCGTTTACGGCCATCACGCTGAAAATTCTCGACAACATCAATGAAGCGGCGCAGCGTGCTCACGAAGAAGCACAGATCAAAGCCACTACAGCGCCTGTCGGTGAAAAAATCATCTGGGATGAAGGCGATGCCTCCGGCTATGTTGTTACTACCAAAGAAGGCAAAAGTGCCTCCAGCGGTCTGGTTTGCCGTGAATTTCAACAGTCCATTACAGTAGGTGGTCAAACTGAGGATGCCTGGGGTCAGGCTTGCCTGCAGGAAGACGGTTCCTGGAAAATCATTAACTGACCTCTGCACCGGCCAGCCTGCTGGCCGGGCAATTCTGCCAGCAAATCTCTGAATCACTGCTATTCTCAACCCTTCAGCTTTGCAAAGGCATTCCATTCCGGTGTGCCAAAACAACAAAAACAAGCACAAAAAGAAGGGAGTGTTTATGTCGCGGCTAGCTGTTGTTCAAACCCGCGCCAAAACCGGGCTGGATGCGCCTGCGGTATCGGTTGAAGTGCATTTGTCGGCAGGTCTGCCAGCCCTGAATATGGTCGGTCTTCCGGAAGCTGCTGTTCGTGAAAGTAAAGACAGGGTAAGAAGTGCCATCCTCAACAGTGGCTTCGAGTTTCCGGTTTCCCGTATTACCGTTAATCTGGCACCCGCTGACCTTCCCAAAGAAGGCGGTCGCTTTGACCTGCCTATCGCTCTGGGTATTCTGGCGGCATCGGGCCAGCTCAAACCTGAGTCTCTGGCAGGTTACGAGTTTCTTGGTGAACTGGCCCTGTCAGGCGCGCTGAGACCGATCACCGGCTCACTGCCAGCATCCATAGCCTGCAGCCAATCGGCTCACACACTGCTGCTTCCCCAAATGAATGCACAGGCGGCAGCCCTTTGCCCTGATGCCAGAGTGTTGGGAGCAGAAAACCTGCTGGGAGTCTGCGCTCATCTCACCGGTAATCAACATCTTACAGAAGCCACCTGCAACAGGAATGAATCCCCTGTCGATTATCCCGACCTGCTGGATGTCAAGGGGCAACAACAGGCTAAACGAGGCCTGATGACGGCAGCCGCTGGTGCTCACCATCTGATTTTCTACGGTCCCCCGGGAACCGGCAAAACCATGCTGGCCAGTCGCCTGCCCGGAATTCTTCCCGAGATGAATGACCATGAAGCTCTGGAAGTGGCCGCCATACATACTTTGTCTTCCTACAGCCAGCCCCCTTCATGGAAACAGCGACCCTTTCGCAACCCCCATCATACCGCTTCAGCCGTCGCCCTGGTGGGTGGAGGCAGCCAGCCCCGACCAGGAGAGATTTCCTTTGCGCATAATGGTGTCCTGTTCCTGGATGAACTGCCGGAGTTTCAAAAGGTAGCCCTGGAAGTACTGAGAGAGCCCCTGGAAACCCGGGAAGTGGTTATTTCCCGAGCCAAAGGTCAGGCCAGCTTCCCTGCCGGCTTTCAGTTGATTGCCGCCATGAACCCCTGCCCCTGCGGATATCTTGGAGACCCACAGAAAGCCTGCCAGTGTTCTGCCGAGCAGGTCAGACGTTATAAACGAAAACTGTCAGGTCCTTTACTGGATCGCATTGATTTACAGATAGAGGTTTCCAGTCAGAAAACGGAGCGACTTTTTGAAAACCCGCCCGAAGATGAAAACCTGTCAACTGAAAAAATACGTCAACAGGTGATTCAGGCAAGGTCTATCCAGCAGCACAGGCAGGGGAAACCCAACGCCCGATTGTCTGCCAGCGAGATGGATGAATACTGTTCACTGAATAAGCAAGAACAGGATTTTATGACCCGGCTGTGTGACAAACTGGGTTACTCAGCCAGAGCCGTACACCGAATACTGAGAGTGGCCCGAACTCTGGCGGATATTGATGAGGACAAAGACATTCAACAGAAGCATCTTGCTGAAGCGGTGCATTACAGAAAGCTGGATCGTGAACCAGGTTAACCGATAACCTCTCTTTGTTATGAAGCTGTTTTTTCAATCTCTGGCTATCAGCTCAGCGGCTCAGGCAGATCATCTATCAGTCAGCGCTTACTTTCAGGTTCACACCCTGACAGTATTACTGTTCCTGCCAGTACATGCTTTCGGAAACGGCTTTAATCAATCGGCTGATGTCTTCCGGATACACTTCCCCGATATTGCCAATTCTGAAACAGTCAGCATCAGAGACTTTACCGGGATAAATGACGAAACCTTTCCCTTTCAGCTGCTCATAAAAGCGGAGGAATTCATAATCGGGGTGCTCGGGGGAGTAAAATGAAGTTATAAACGGAGAGTGCAGTTCAGTGTCTAACAGGCACCGGAAGCCCAGCTCACTCATACCCTGGACGAGCAAACGCTGATTGCTGGCGTAGCGCTTGTGACGGGCAGCAATGCCCCCCTCTTCAATCAACTCTGCCAGGGCTTGATGGAAAGCCCTTACGGTGTGGGTGGGGGAAGTAAAACGCCACTTACCGTGATTCTTTTCCATGCATTGCCACTGATCATAGAGGTCCAGAGACAGAGAGCGGGCCAGGCCTTTGCATTGGGACAAAAGAGTACGACGAGCTATAACAAAGCCAAAACCGGGTACGCCCTGAATACACTTGTTGGCAGAGCTGATCAGAAAATCAATACCCAGCCCGGCAAGGTCAATCGGCACACCGCCGAAGCTGCTCATGGCATCAACAATCAGAATACAGTCGTGTTTCTTCACCACCTGTGCGACTGCTTCAACAGGGTTCAGCATGCCTGTTGTGGTTTCACAATGAACAATGGCGACATGAGTGATGGCTTTATCTTCAGAGAGTATCTGATCAATTTCCCTCGGCATCGGCGGATTAATCTCACCACAATTCAGAACACTGTGGGGAATATTCAGATACTCGGCAATCCGGGCAATACGGGCACCGTAAGCCCCATTGTTAATGACCAGTAATTTCCCTTCATCAGAGATAACCGACCCGACGGTTGCTTCTACCGAAGCAGTACCACTACCCTGCATGAGAACGGCGGTGTAGTCATCAGTATCCGAGGCCAGTTTAATCAGCTGACTGCGGATCTCTTCAACCACGCCAAGGTTGTAATCATCGTCCCAGGTACACCAGTCACGCAGCATCGCTTCGCGGACACTGGCAGAGGTTGAGAGGGGTCCCGGAGTCAACAGAAGATAAGGATTTTCCAGGCTCTTTTCTTTCACAGTGGGCACTTCTTTTGTAGACATGACTTTAATGAGACACCTGTAGAAACAGAAATTTCAATCGTCTGGTATATACCAATTGGTACAAAATCATGATGGAGACACTTTTTTCTGTAAATACCCAGCGACCACTCTTCATAAAAATTTCACATTCATACCAGTCTGGAAACAACAGCTAAAAGAGCTCCCCCAACGTCAGTCAAGCAAATAGTTAATTGTCATAAAAGCGATCATTTAATTGTCATAAAAGTCGTTTAGTATGGTCTATACCAGTTGAAAATCCATTGACCCTTAGAGAATAGTATTTATGGGACAGGGAAAAAATCAGTATCAAATCATTCGCACGGCCCTGAACGAGCAGATAGAAAGCGGGGCATTAAAACCGGGAAGCAAGCTACCCTCGGAGCGATTGCTGAGTGAAAAATTCGGTACCACCCGCATTACTCTCAGAGAGTCATTGTCATCACTGGAAGCCGACGGACTGGTCTATCGCGAAGATCGCAGAGGCTGGTTTGTTTCTCCGCAAAGAGTGACCTATGACCCTACGGTGAATGCTAACTTTCATACCATCGTTACCCGCCAGGGCAGAGTACCCGGTACCCGGATGATCCATGCTGAACGGGTACCAGCACCGCCCAGGGTTCAAAAGCTACTTCAGATCCCAGCTCTGACCCCTGTGTATCGGCTGCAACGCCTTCGTTCAGTGGATGGGCGAAATGTCCTCTACGTTGAAAATTACATGAACCCTGCCTACTTCCCGGATCTGCTCAAGCATGATCTGTCTCGATCACTCTCCGATATCTATCAGGAGCATTATAACCGCCAGTATGCCCGGGTCAGTTTCAGGTTGTACCCGGTAGGCCTGAATGCCGAGGCTTCTTTGCACCTCAAGGTCACCACGGGCAGTTCCGGTTTGTTGGTTGAGCGAACAAACTACGATCAATCGAATGTCTTGATTGACTGTGACTTTGAGTATTGGCGGCAGGATGCGGTGGTTATAGCCGCTGACACCACTGTGAGCCCCATGACTTGAGAGTCATTAATACCTGCTGGTGCCAATGGTATGAGCCATTTTCTTACTGAACGTCCAAACCCTTTAATTTCCGAATCTGAAAAATGAGAAGAGGTCACAATGAACAAAATTCAACTCGCGGTTTTTGATATGGCTGGTACTACGGTCAATGAAGACAACGTCGTTTACAAAACCGTTCAGAAGAGTCTTGTCGACGCAGGCTACGATTTCACTCTGGACGAAGTCCTTGAGCATGGCGCAGGCAAAGAGAAGCATCAGGCCATAAAAGATACCCTGTCGTCCAAAGGCTTTGACCACTCGGACTCGGAACAAATCTTCCAGTCCTTTAAAAAACAACTG
This sequence comes from Endozoicomonas sp. ALC020, assembly GCF_049275935.1. Lineage (NCBI taxonomy): Bacteria > Pseudomonadati > Pseudomonadota > Gammaproteobacteria > Oceanospirillales > Endozoicomonadaceae > Endozoicomonas > Endozoicomonas sp. ALC020. Next base: position 3,008,177 of record NZ_CP184830.1, on the reverse strand, counting down.
ACACGGGCCTATGAAGAACTGGCAGTCACCTCTTTTGACGGCGTCCCCGAACTTTTGAAAGAGCTGCGGGCAAAAGGCATCAAAGTCGCACTCAACACCGGCTATAGCCACCAGGTAGCAACAGGCCTGCTGAAAAAGATGAACTGGCTGCCCGGGGTCGAATTCGACACCCTGATCACTGCGGATGATGTAACAAACGGCAGACCAGCACCGGACATGATTGAGCTGGCCATGGAGAAAACCGGTATTCACGACAGTTCACAGGTACTTAAAGCCGGAGATTCAGCCATTGACATCGAGGAAGGAAAAAACGCCCACTGCGGTATCACGGTTGGCGTGACTACAGGCGCCCAGACCCGGGAGCAACTGGCAACAGCCGCTCCAACGCTGGTGCTCGACAGCCTGGCCGATATCCTTAAGCACATTTGAACACAGGGAGACACCTTTGAAATACGATTTAATGGTTGTCGGTGCAGGTATTCTTGGCACTTTTCACGCCTTCGCTGCTGCGAAGCGGGGGTATAAGGTACTGCTGGTTGAAAAAGACAGTCAACCGGTACAGGCCACCGTCAGAAACTTTGGCATGGTTGTTCCATCCGGCATGACAGCAGACCTGCTGCCGACCGCCCTGGACTCTCTGAGCATTTATCAGACCCTGCAAGATCAGTTTGATATTTCAGCCCGAAGAAATGGCAGCTGGTATATAGCCTCCGATGACCAGGAGTTGGCCATGTTGCAAGAGCTACACCAACGAAATCAGCAAACGGGCTACCCTTCATCACTGCTAAGTATTGACGAGGTTATACGTGCCAATCCTGCCGTCAAGAAAAGTTATGCAAAAGGTGCCTTGTACTTCCCGGAGGAATTCAGTGTTAACCCCCTGCAACTGATTTACCGCATCATTGAGTTTATTCAGCAGGAATACACCGTTGAATACCGACCCAACACCCAAATCATCAGCATGGAAACCGGGCAGGATGAAGTCATCAGTATGGATTCAGCTGGTGAGCAATACCGGGCTTCAAAAGCGATAGTCTGTAACGGGCATGATTTCAAAACCCTGTTTCCATCACGCTTTCTCAACAGTGATATTGAGCTGGTCAAGCTCCAAATGATGCGTACCAAACCACTGAAGAGCGTCAGTCTCAATGGCAATTTGCTTTCGGGCAGGACTATCAGACGCTATGAGAGCTTTCGCAACTTGCCTTCCTGGAGTGCCGGAGAAAAAGACTCAGAGCTGGATAAGTACGGGATACATATTCTGTTCAAACAGGAGCTTGACGGGTCCATCATCATTGGCGACTCACACGAGTACGCCGATGCCCGCGAGGCAGAGAAACTCTCCTTCACAATGAATCAATCCATCAATGAACGGATGCTGACAGAAGCCAGAAACATTGTTGAGCTTCCTTGCTGGGATATCGCGGAATATTGGGCAGGTTATTATTGCCAGAGTAAAACCGATCACTACTACCAGGATCATATAGACGACAAAATTCATTTTCTCACGGCCATCGGTGGCAAGGGCATGACCCTGGCTCCCGGCATTGCAGAAAAGAATATTGAAAACATCCTTTGACATCCTCCCTGTCGTAAAGAGGGTGTCGCACAACTCCAAAAACTCGTTCCCGTGCTGGTCCGTGGGAACCAGAGTTTTGCGACACCCTATTAAAGTACGGGGTTTTACGCTCATTCGATAAATCTTTCAGCAAACCCATCATTTCTTTGCGATATTGACGGTTCTCCCTGGCATCAATGACCAAATTGACCAGCCCAAAACCACGGGCAAAGCCCCGGCAAAAGCATCTGTGCTTTAGCAATTCATTTTGATTCCCCTATGTTATTTGCCTACAGTGGTAGGGCAATGGAGGTGATTTATGGAAAACTTGTATGACACTGATTTCTACACATGGTCTTATCGACAAGCCGAGCTTATCAGGCAAGGCCGTTTCGATGAACTTGATATGGACAACCTGGTCGAGGAAGTTGAGGACATGGGTAGAGCCCGTTATCGTTCAGTACAGAGCCGTTTGTCTCAATTACTCATGCACTCGCTTAAATGGCAGATGCAGCGTAAAAAAAATGATTTGCATGAGATGGATCAATGGTTCCGAAGCTGGTCAACCAGTATCAGTAAACAACGTATTGCCATTGAGCATGAGCTTGAAGAAAATCCCGCTCTCAATAGTAAACTGGACGAGATTTTGCCAAAAGCCTATCAGTACGCCCGAAAGCTTGCTGCCAACGAGATGCAGTGCAGACCCGACGCTTTCCCGTCTGAGTGCCCATGGACCTATGACGAAATCATGGAAGATGGCTGGCTGCCGGAGGCTGATGATGACTGATTTATACAAAACCGACTACACCGCCTGGCTAAGCCAGCAACGGGAGCTGCTGGCTCAGCGACAATTTCACAAACTCGACATTGACAATCTGTTGGAGGCGATGGAGTACGAAATGGGCAGTACCAGAGATACTCTTGAGTCTCATTTATCGGTATTGGTTTTACATCTTCTCAAATACGATTATCAGAAACGGATTCTGAAAGATTTGTGGGTAGAGGATAAGGTTGTCCAGACGTGGATGCCAAGTATCTACAATTCCAGAGCAGCGATTGAAAAGCAAATTTCAAAACACCCTCATTTACAGCCCATGATCGTGGAGTTATTGGCGGGTGCATATTCCGATGCTTGTCGGCAAGCGGTTAAGCAGATGAACAATTACGCTCGCAGTGAAAGCCAGAAGCTGAGCAAAAAAAGCTTTCCCGGCCAATGCCCATGGACCTTTGAACAGATCACAGATGACGACTGGCTGCCCGGCGACTAAAACAGCGCAGCAGCCCCAATCCCCGCCACCGTAATAATGGTGCCAAAGACCCCGCCCTGGTTCTGGGCACTCTGCCGAACCGCCGCCTGATTGCACAGCCTCCGACGACCAGGAGTTGGCCATGTTGCAGGAAACTGTCACAGAGTCGAAAAAGATCTGTAATATTTTAGTCATTTCTCTCTCGTAGAATCGCGATATCCCTTCTGGTCTTAGCCAGAACAAAATGATTATCCGACTGGAGAGAGCTCCATGAAAAAACACCTGACAGCCCTGACCCTGGCAACAACTTCAATTTTCAGCGCTTCATCTTTCGCTGCATCTCCTGTGGAATTGACGGTTTATACTGCTTTTGAGACCGACATTCTGAATCGCTACAAGAAAGCCTTTGAGCAGGATAATCCCGATATCAGCATCAAATGGGTACGGGACTCTACCGGTATCATGACCGCTAAACTGCTGGCAGAAAAAGATAACAGCAGGGCAGACGTCGTATGGGGTCTGGCCGGTTCCAGCATGGCACTGCTGAAGGACGAAGGCGTACTGGGCACCTACAAGCCCAGAGGTCTGGATCAAATCAAGACTCAGCTGGTTGATCCTGATGCCGCTAAAGCCTGGTTTGGCAACCAGGCCTATTTCAATGTCATTTGCTACAACGAAGCGGTAGCCGCAGCCAAAAAACTGCCCAAGCCTCAATCCTGGCAAGACCTGCTTGATCCGGTCTATCAGGGCCAGATTGCCATGCCTAACCCGGCCTCTTCCGGCACTGGCTATATGCAGGTTTCCGCCTGGCTGCAGAGCATGGGTGAAGACAAAGGCTGGGCCTATATGGATAAGCTGAACAACAACATGTCCCAATACACTCACTCAGGTTCCAAGCCCTGTGTTCAGGCTGCCATGGGTGAAGTGGCTATTGGTATTTCCATGGCAGTTCGTGGAGCTCAACTGAAAAGCCAGGGCGCGCCACTGGATCTGATTCTGCCAAAAGGTGGCATTGGCTGGGATGTGGAGTCAGTGGGTCTGGTTGCAGGTACCGACAAGGCTGCAGCTGCAAAAAAACTGATCGACTGGTCTCTCAGCCAGGAAGCGAATGAGCATTATGTAGAGGCTTACCCCGTTGTCGGTCACAAAGACGTCCGTAAAGAAGTACCTAACTATCCAGATGTAGAAAGCGCCATGGTGGATCTGGACTTTGGTGAAATGGCCAGTGAGCGTGAGACTGTACTTGCTGAGTGGTCCAAGCGTTTCGATCATATGTCCGAACCCAAGTCGTGATATCACACTAGTTACACAGAAAGTGCCGTTTATTCCCCAACGGGAATAAACGGCTTTTCAGGTTTGGAGCTTTAGGAAGTTAACGCTATGAAACCCTTTCTCACCATCGAAAACCTGGGGAAACGCTTCGGCGATTTCACCGCTCTCAAAGAGATTTCCCTGTCCGTTAATAAGGGTGAATTCATCTGTTTTCTCGGCCCCTCGGGTTGCGGAAAGACGACGCTGTTGAGAATGATTGCCGGATTGGAAGCCTGTAAACAGGGAGAGATCTGGCAGGATGGCACCAACATAACAGCACTCCCACCTGAACAAAGAGACTTCGGCATTGTCTTTCAATCCTATGCCCTGTTCCCCAACCTGAGTGTTTCAGAAAATATCGGTTTTGGTTTGAAAAACCAGGGTCAATCCAAACGTGAAGTTGAGGGCAGCGTGAACCAATGGCTGGATATTATCGGCCTGCAGGATTCCGGCCCCAAATTTCCCTCTCAGCTTTCTGGCGGTCAACAACAGCGTGTAGCACTGGCAAGGGCTCTGGCACTCTCTCCGGGGTTGTTGTTGCTCGATGAACCCCTCTCGGCCCTGGATGCCAAAGTCAGAATCAAGTTGCGGGAAACGATCTGTAAGCTGCAAAGAAAACTGGGCATTACCACCATTATAGTGACCCATGACCAGGAAGAAGCCATGGCTATGGCTGATCGCATCGTGGTGATGAATCACGGAAACATAGAACAGATAGGCACACCGGAAGAAATTTACAAACAGCCAGCCTCTCGCTTCGTTGCTGAATTTGTTGGCGCCATGAACTTTCTGGAAGGTGATACCAACAAAAAGAATCAGGTCGTACTGGCCAACCAGCCACTCTCTCTGCCAGTGACTGAGTCAACAACGAGAAAAGTGATTCTGGGGATTCGTCCGGAAGACCTGAGCTTCAGTGAAGGTCAGTCTGCTTTGCCAGTCAGTGTTGAAAGTCTGGAGTTTCAGGGCTCCTTTGTTCGTGCAGAGTGCAGCCCTGTTGGCTGGAGCAGTGAGCGACTGATTAAAGTCGATGTACCTGTCCACCAGCTGGCTGGCCTTAAGCTGGAACCGGGGAGCCAGAATCGGTTGTCCCTGAGTGAAAAACATATCCATGTCTTCCCTGCAGCATGATGAGCCCGCTTTAAATATGAGTCTATCTACACACACCCCAGCGGATGCAAACTCTCCAGCACTGGGCCGGAAGCCTCTGCTGCCAGCCATCAGCAGGGATCAATGGATTCTTGGGCTGGTCATCGGAGCGGTTGCTCTCTATCTGATCATTTCACTGCTTCTGCCACTCCTGGCCATGCTGGCAAGAAGCGTTCAGGACAGCAATGGGGCGTTTATTGGTCTGAGTTACTTTGCTGAGTATCTTGGCAACCCGGCCCTGAGTCATTCCATTGGCAACACGCTGAAAGTCGGTGTTATTGTTACGACAATAGTCGTTAGCTTGTCATTCCTGTTTGCTTACGGACTGACACGAACCCAGATGCCTTTGAAACCGCTCTTCAAAGTAATGGGCATGTTACCCATACTGGCACCTTCCCTGTTGCCTGCCATCAGTATGATTTATCTGTTTGGTAATCAGGGGGTGGCTGTAGACCTGCTGTTTGGTCACTCTATTTATGGTCTGCCCGGTATTGTTATGGGTCTGGCTTTCTGGACCTTTCCCCATGCACTGCTAATTCTTACCACGGCGCTTTCAACATCCGACGCCAGACTCTATGAAGCAGCTCGCTCCATGGGTACCTCTCCATTCAGAACGTTTACAACAGTCACGCTTCCAGCTGCCAAGTTTGGTTTGATCAGCACGGTCACTGTCGTATTCACCCTGGTCGTAACCGACTTTGGTGTCCCGAAAGTGATTGGTGGCCAATATAACGTACTGGCTACCGACATCTATAAACAGGTCGCCGGTCAGCAGAACTTTGCCATGGGCGCTGTCATCAGTGTGCTTTTGCTGATACCCGCTCTATTGGCTTTTGTGATTGATCACAGAGTGCAGAAAAAACAGAAGGAATTGTTTGGCGCTCGCTCAGTCAATTTCCAGCCCGAGCGAAACCCCGTGAAGGACAGCATTTTCTTCCTGCTCTGTAGCCTGGTCTCTCTGGCCATTTTGGCCGTGGTGGGCATGGCGATTTATGGCTCATTGGTCACTTTCTGGCCCTGGAATATGGAGCTATCCTGGAACAACTATCAGTTTGAAAGGTTCAGTGCCAATGGCTGGGAACCCTATTTCAACTCTCTGGAAATGGCGTTCTATACGGCTATTGCCGGAACCCTGATTATTTTCATTACCGCTTACAATGTGGAAAAAAGTAAGTTACCCCCCATACTAAGGCACTTTATCCACATTATGGCCATGTTGCCGATGGCAGTACCCGGTATGGTGCTGGGTCTGGGTTATATCTTCTTCTTTAATCAGGCCGGTAATCCGCTGGGTATACTCTATGGAACCATGGCTATTCTGGTTATCAACACCGTGGCCCACTATTTCACTGTCGGGCACCTGACGGCATTGACCGCTCTGAAGAAGTTACCCGCCGAGATCGAACAGGTAGCCGCATCACTCAAGATTCCACAGTATAAAGCTTTCCTGAAAGTATCCCTGCCGGTCTGCACGCCTGCTTTGCTGGATATAGCGATCTACCTTTTCGTCAACGCCCTGACCACCACGTCGGCTGTTGTTTTCCTTTACTCCACGGATACTATGCTGGCTTCCGTTTCTGTAATGAATATGGAAGATGCCGGACAAACAGGCCCGGCCGCAGCCATGGCGGTTTTGATTCTGGCAACCGCAGCCTGCGTCAAGATAGCTCATATGACGTTGGGTAAATTGCTATTGAACAGAACCCAGAAGTGGAAGCACTCCTGAAGCACTCAAAACTCGCTGGTCTGTGGGAACGTGATTGATTCGTTCCCACGATGAAGCATGGGAAGCAGAATATTTTTACGACGGGGAGGATATCAAAGGTCTTGATGCACCTGCTTCCCGGAAATAGATGCTTTCCATTTGTCAAACTGAGCCTGAAGCTCATTGATCGGATCGACACCTGCGGGAACGGACGCTACGCCCAAATCGACGTAGTAGTTCTCTTCGGTGTCATCAGGTCGGGCAACCACCAAAAAAGAGAATAATGAGGAAACCCCTTTAGAAGAACAGCGGCGATCGGCACCAGCAAAATTAGCGCCCTGTATGGCGGCCACGAGTTTATCAGCCAGACTGCCCTGGGTACCGTTAAAACTATCTTCCATATTATCCAATACTGCTTCATGTAATAGAGAATTTCCCAGAATCACATAATGGTTTCCCGTACGATGTCCATCTGCAATAAAGACATCTTCTCCCGTAAAAGCAGCAGACCGTGGATGATTGGCAGCATCAAAATCGACAATGCCGTACTGCCGGGCGGATGGGAATTGATCCACGTCATTGGCCTTTAGCCAGCGAATGATTTGCTCGGGACTCATACCCTCATCCATCTTTTTGCTGGCATTTTGCTGATTGACTTCGTGGTAAAAAGCCTGACTCACGATGACACCTTTGCCCGGATGCAGTCGTGATAAAAAATCGGCTTCTGTACGCTGGAAGGCGCTTAGAGGAGAACAGGTTGCCCCGGCAGCCCCAACTTCTCTGGTAACAGGGTCAACGGCAACAATAGAAAAAGTACCCTGAGCAGTTAAAGAGACTGACAGCAGTGACAGCACACTGAAAATAAAACGAAATTTCATAGGCTCAAAAACCACTTGAATTTTTGTCATTGTTATATTGATCCTGTGACCAGAATGGTGCCAGAGAGCCTTTATGTCAATTTTAAAACAGACAACGGTACAGCCAGATTCCTGATATACTGATCCTCTCAGCTCAAGACACAACACCAAAGCGACCCCCCGTGCACAGACTCAACGACCGACAGGCCGAAGCCGTCAAATACATTGATACCCCTTTGCTGGTTCTGGCCGGTGCGGGCAGTGGCAAAACCAGTGTGATCACCACCAAAATCGCTTACCTGATTCAGGAATGTGGTATCAATGCCCGCAATATCATTGCCGTGACCTTCACCAACAAGGCCGCACGGGAAATGAAAGAGCGTGTCGGCAGACTGGTCAAGGGCAGGGCCTCCTACGGCTTGACGGTTTCAACCTTTCACAACCTGGGGCTCAACCTGATCCGCAAGGAATGCAAGACGCTGGGATACAAGCCGGGCTTTTCCATTTTTGATGCCCAGGATGCCCACGCTCTGATAGGCGAATTGATGCAGCGGGAAATGGGATCAGACGAAGAGAGCGTTGATGCCGTCCAGCACATGATCTCCAACTGGAAGAATGACCTGATTCTGCCCCCACAGGCCATGGACAATGCCCGTCAGCCCAACGAGCAACTCGCTGCTCGGGTTTATGAACATTATAACCGCACGTTAAAAGCCTTTAATGCGGTCGATTTTGATGATTTGATTCTGCAACCGGTCATGTTGTTCCGTGAGCATCCGGAAGTTCTGGAGCGCTGGCAGAACAAAACCCACTATTTGCTGGTCGACGAATATCAGGATACCAATGGTGCCCAGTATGAATTGATCAGTCGACTGGTAGGAGACCGGGGCAAACTCACCGTGGTAGGTGACGATGATCAGTCCATTTACGCCTGGCGTGGTGCCCGTCCTGAAAACCTGGCACTGCTCAAGGACGATTATCCTTCGTTAAGAGTTATCAAGCTCGAACAGAATTACCGCTCCACCAGCCGTATCCTGAAAGCGGCCAATACCCTGATTGCCAATAATCCCCACGTGTTTGAAAAAACGCTGTGGAGCGAACTGGGCATGGGGGAGACTATTCGGGTTATTCGATGCCGTAATGACGAGATGGAATGTGAACGCATTGCTACCGAAATACTGACCCAGAAACTAAAAAACGGTACCCACTGGAAAGATTACGCGGTGCTGTATCGAGGCAACTTCCAGTCTCGCTTGCTGGAAATGAAGCTTCAGCATCATCAAATTCCTTACCGCATCAATGGCGGCACTTCATTCTTCGCCCGCGCTGAAGTCAAAGACATGATGGCTTATCTCCGACTGCTGGTGAATCAGGATGATGACAACGCCTTCCTGCGTGTTGTCAACATCCCCCGTCGGGAGATAGGCCCTGCTACGTTGGAAAAACTGGGCAATTACGCCGGTACTCACAACCTGAGTTTGTACGCTGCCTCGCAGGAAATGGGTCTTCAGGAAGACCTGTCGCCCAAGTATGTCGAGAAGCTACGCAACTTTACCCAGTGGCTGGATTCGGTATCCCGCCGCTGCCAGACCGATGAAGACCCCATTGCCGCCATCCGTGAAATGATTAACGACTGCGACTATGAAAACTGGCTGATGCAGACCACAGCAACGCCTGCAGGGGCAGAGAAACGCATGGGCAATGTCTGGTTCCTGATTGACTCACTGCAACAGACTCTCGAAAGAGGCGACGAAGATGCTACGGTTGAAGATGCCATCGCCCGACTGATTCTCAGAGATATGATGGAACGGCAGGAAGAGGAAGAAGATAACGACAAGGTACAACTGTTAACGCTTCATGCTTCCAAGGGGCTTGAGTACCCCTATGTATTCATGATGGGTATGGAAGAGGACCTTCTGCCCCACCGTACCAGCATTGAAGAAGACAATATTGAAGAAGAACGACGACTGACTTACGTCGGCATCACCCGCGCCAGAAAGACTTTGACCATGACGCTGGCAGGGCAGCGAAAGCAGTACGGTGAAATCATTGATACCACACCCAGTCGTTTCCTCGACGAACTGCCACAGGAAGACCTGGAATATACAGGATTCGGCGAGAAGGCCAGTAAGGAACAGAATGCCCTGACCGGTAATGCAGCTCTGGCGATGTTACGCAGCCGGTTGAGCGACTGAATAGCAACAGCAGCCAGCCTTAAAAACCATTCGGATTTTTCTTCTGCCAGCTTCAAGGCGACTCTGACCCAGTCAATGGGGTGCCTGGAATCTTTCTGCATGATGACGCCCCGTAGTCTATACATACAGACTCGAGTGGTTGTTATCATTATTCTTATCGCAGTACCCGTATGAATAGAAGCCTGACTGTCGGTGAAAGATCGTCTTTGCTATTAGTGTCGCTTGTCGCCTGTTTTCCGGACTGCAGCAGTTGGGCTGACACTGTCGAGCTGAACAATAATAATTTCAATCAATACCTGAATGCTGACCATCCGGTCAAAGGTGACTATCAGTTAACCAGTAATATTGACCTGAGCCAATTTCTCTGGAAACCCATCGGCAATGCGTCCGTTCCGTTTTCTCTCACTCTGAATGGCAACGGCCACGTTATTTCCGGACTCAAGGTTTCAACTTCAACCGATAACACGACCTCAGGCTTTTTCGGGTCACTGCAAAACAGCACCATCAGGCAGATCCTGCTTAAAGAGCCAAAAGTGACCAGTACCGGATTTACAAGCCCGGCAGGTGCCCTTGTGGGAGAGTTGAAAGGCAGCAGGATTGAAGAAGTAGTCAATTATGACGGAGCCGTCAAAACCATTGGTTCTCTCAGTCATGCCGGAGGTGTAGCGGGCAGTGTTACTGATAGCATTATACACGACAGCGTAAACACCGGAACCGTTATCACGACCGCAGATGCCAGCGCAGGCGGTATCGCCGGATTGGCGGTTCAGGCATCGTCCCTGTCAAATAACCTGAATACCGGAAAAATAGCCTCCAGAAATTTATATGCCTCACCTGCCGGTGGCATTGTCGGAGCTCTGAGAAACAACAGCATTGCTAACAACAATGTCAATACCGGTGAAGTTAATGTTGGCTTTAGCCAATATTCCGGGGGGGTTGCAGGAGAAGCACAAGCAGCCAAGGTATTACATAACCTCAACACTGGAAAAATATCTTCAGATTATTCGAGAGCCTACTCCAGGTTAGTTGGAAGTGTAAGTGGAAGCAGTGGCGGAATAGTGGGGCATGCTTGCGGGCAAACCCTGGTCAGCAAAAATCTCAATACGGGTAGCATTTCTACAAAGCGTTGGCGTACCTATGCAGGTGGAATAGCAGGAGACGTGATCAACGCGCCTGTTGTTCAAAATGTCAATGTCGGAACTGTCAGGACTCACGGCAATCAGGCATCTGCCGGAGGAATTACCGGGGAAGCGGTTGGTACAAGCGTTCAGGACAACCTGAATGCCGGAGCAGTCATAACGAAAGGCGTTAATGGCCACGTAGGTGGTATTACCGGGGCTGCGGCCCACTTGGCCTCAGTTTACAATAATGTCAATACGGGGCGGGTTGAGGCACAACAGGGAGCGTGGTCCTATGTCAGTCCTGCAGCCGCAAGAGTGTACCGGGCAGGTCCTATTGAGCATAACCTGGATACTTTCACAAAGTACCAATGGACCAGTGAGACATTCAGTGGACGTAATAAAGGTGTCGTAAGACTATCGAAAAGTGCTCTCAAATCAAACCTGACCGGATTGAACAGCACGCTCTGGAATGCCGGTAATGAATCGCAGCTGCCGATGCTCAAAGGCATTAACATCCCCTACCGTGAGCTGGCCCGAATAAGTGGTAACAAATTCCCAACAGCTCTGAGTGAGTTTGCAGACCCCGGTGGTGTTTCAAATGCCACCTCTTTTAATCCTGATGTCTGGAACGCTCGGGATGGTTACTTACCCTTTCTACACGTTTTCTCCAAATCACAAGCCTTATTAGCCGGGATTGACTGCACACAAGAAGGATTTGAATGCAGTACAGACAATGACATCTCGCAGACTCCAACATCCACACAGCCTTTGCCACCCCATTCGCCCGGCCTCTCAAGTCAATGCCCGCCACCAGAAGGCACACCGCTCTTGCAAGCCTATGACCCGGAAAACCAGCATATATACGTTGTGATTAAAGCTGAACCGTCTTCTGAATCGGCTCCTGAAGGTATAATTCTGGCACGCTATAAGGGCCCTGAACTGGATCAACAATTTGGTTTGTGCGGCATTGTGACTTATACAACCTCTAGCCCCCACGCCAAAATACTGAGCTCATACCCGTCTCTGTCAGCAAAGGTTATTCACAAAACCACAGGCTCTTCCCTCAATATTATTGCAACAACAAAGTCAGGAAAAACGACCCTGTTCGAGTTCCCGTTAACGGCCAACCAGAGATACCGATTGCAATTCAACGTAAAACTAAATCCCGCTGCTGCTTCTGAAAACGATGATAAAAAGTTGATAACCGCCAGTAACATTGACACGGTCAACTCTCGGCTGGACATCCTGATACAAAAAGACCAGACCTACGTTGCCACATTCAGTCCCGGAGAAGAGAAACTTTCTATTCGTCGGTTTGCCGCTGACAGTGGAGAAATGGATAGTACTTTTATTATTGATGACTGGATTGATTTTTCTTCCCGCTCCCCGGATTCACCTACAACCGTCAGGCTGATGACAACGGAAGATTATCTGCACGCCATTATTTACAACAGCGATGGACAACTGTCTGTATTTACTTATGAAGATCAGGTCAACGTCCATCGTTTTGACACCAGATTTAAACCTGCGGCAGCAGAGTCTATGCGCCTGGTATTTGTAGGCAATAAAGCTTACCTGGCCATTGAAAACCCTGATACTGAGGAAGGCGGTCGGCAGGTTCAGATGCAAGAAATCTCTCTGGGCATTGAAAACTTCAATCGTCAAAAACCCTGTGTCGCATTACGGTCTTCGGAATCGTCTGCGGTGATTTCTGACTGGCGGACTGAGCTTATTGCAGCAGGCGCTGTAGTGGCTACTACGGCGGTTGCAGTCATCCTTATCATTAACAAGTTTAAAAGGTCAGGAATGCGAACACGTAAGTAGCGACCCTGAGAAAACGGGCAAATACAAAGTCAGTCGGCATGATGACTCTGAATAGTCTACATTAACGTACTTATTATCATTATCTCTATGGTAGTTCTGCAATGAATAAAAGCCTGATAAGAGATCAAAATCGGCAAAGCCTGACTATAAAAAAAAATCCTTTGCACTATTACTGTCACTTGTCGTCTGTTTCTCAAACGGAAACAATTGGGCCAGCACTATTGAGCTGAACAATAATAATTTCAGAGAACATCTGAATGCCGACCACCCGGTCGAAGGTCACTATCAGCTAGTGAGTGATATTGACTTGAGCCAATTCACTCCCTGGAAACCCATCGGCAACACCTCCATTCCGTTTTCTCTCACACTGTATGGCAACGGCCACGTTATTTCCGGACTCAAGGTTTCAACGTCAGCCGATAACACAGCCTCAGGCTTGTTCGGGTCACTGCAGAACAGCACCATCAGGCAGATCCTGTTTAAAGAGCCAAAAGTGAGCACTGTCGGATTTACAAGCCCGGCAGGTGCCCTTGTGGGAGAATTGAAAGGCAGCAGGATTGAAGAGGTGGTCAATTATGCCGGAATCGTCAGAGCGAGCGGTCCTGGTAGTCATAGCGGAGGTTTGGCGGGCAGTGTTTCTGATAGCGTTATACACGACAGTGTAAATACTGGCACCGTCCTGACGATCAGAGCTGCCAGCGCAGGTGGTATCGCTGGCTGGGCCGATCAGACATCTTCCATATCTAATAACCTGAATACCGGAAAAATAACCTCCAGAATTTTATATTCCTCCTCGCCTGCCGGTGGCATTGTCGGAACCCTGAAAAACAACAGTACTGCTAACAACAATATAAACACCGGTGAAATTAATGTTGGCTATACCGAATATTCCGGTGGGATAGCAGGACAAGCAGAAGCATCGGAGGTATTACATAACCTGAATACCGGAAAAGTTGCCTCGGATTATTTGCGAAGCTTCTGCTTCTGCTGCGGGGAAGGTGGTAGCAGTGGTGGAATAGTGGGACATGCCTCCGGGCAAACTCTGGTCAGCAAAAATCTCAATACGGGTAGCATTTCTACAAAGTATTGGCGTACCTATGCAGGTGGAATAGCCGGGGATGTGGTCAAGGCTCCTGTTGCTCAAAATGTCAATGCCGGAACTGTCACTACTCAAGGCCCTCAGGCATCCGCCGGGGGTATTACCGGAGAAGCTGAAGGTTCTAGCGTAAGGGACAACCTGAATGTCGGAGCAATCACAACGAAAGGTGTTAGTGGTCATATAGGTGCTATTTCCGGGGCAGCCACCCTTTCAGCCACAGTGTGCAACAATGTCAACACAGGGTCCGTTGAAGCCCAGCGAAACTTCAGCTACGTAAGCGGGGCCGCAGCAAGAGTTTGGAAGGCAGGTCGTATTGAGCATAATCTGGATACTTTCACAAAGTACCAATGGACCAGTGAGAGAGGCAGTGGACGTAATAAAGGTGTCGTAAGACTATCGAAAAGTGATCTCAAATCAAACCTGACCGGATTGAATAGCACGCTCTGGAATGCCGGTAATGAATCGCAGCTGCCTATGCTCAGAGGCATTAACATCCCCTACCGTGAACTGGTCCGAATAAGTGGTAACAAATTGCCGACAGTTCTGAGTGAGTTTGCAGACCCCGGTGGTGTTTCAAATGCCACCTCTTTTAATCCTGATGTCTGGAACGCTCGGGATGGTTACTTACCCTTTCTACACGTTTTCTCCAAATCACAAGCCTTATTAGCCGGGATTGACTGCACACAAGAAGGATTTGACTGCAGTACAGACAATGACATCTCGCAGACTCCAACATCCACACAGCCTTTGCCACCCCATTCGCCCGGCCTCTCAAGTCAATGCCCGCCACCAGAAGGCATACCACTCTTGCAAACCTATGACCCGGAAAACCAGCATATATACGTTGTGATTAAAGCTGAACCGTCTTCTGAATCGGCTCCTGGAGGTATAATTCTGGCACGCTATAAGGGCCCTGAACTGGATCAACAATTTGGTTTGTGCGGCATTGTGACTTATACAACCTCTAGCCCCCACGCCAAAATACTGAGCTCATACCCGTCTCTGTCAGCAAAGGTTATTCACAAAACCACAGGCTCTTCCCTCAATATTATTGCAACAACAAAGTCAGGAAAAACGACCCTGTTCGAGTTCCCGTTAACGGCCAACCAGAGATACCGATTGCAATTCAACGTAAAACTAAATCCCGCTGCTGCTTCTGAAAAAGATGATAGAAAGTTGATAACCGCCAGTAACATTGACACGGTCAACTGTCGGCTGGACATCCTGATACAAAAAGACCAGACCTACGTTGCCACATTCAGTCCCGGAGAAGAGAAACTTTCTATTCGTCGGTTTGCCGCTGACAGTGGAGAAATGGATAGTACTTTTATTATTGATGACTGGATTGATTTTTCTTCCCGCTCCCCGGATTCACCTACAACCGTCAGGCTGATGACAACGGAAGATTATCTGCACGCCATTATTTACAACAGCGATGGACAACTGTCTGTATTTACTTATGAAGATCAGGTCAACGTCCATCGTTTTGACACCAGATTTAAGCCTGCGGCGGTAGAATCTATGCGCCTGGTATTTGTAGGCAATAAAGCTTACCTGGCCATTGAAAACCCTGATACTGAGGAGGGCGGTCGGCAGGTTCGGATGCAAGAAATCTCTCTGGGTCTTGAAAACTACAATCGTCAAAAACCCTCTGTCGCTTTATGGTCTGCAGAATCGTCTGCGGTGATTTCTGACTGGCGAACTGAGCTTATTGCAGGAAGCGCTGCAGTCGCTACAACGGCGGTTGCAGTCGTCCTGGCCATCAACAAGTTTAAAAGGTCAGGAATGAAAACCCGTAAGTAGCGACCCTGAAGAAACGGGCAAATAACAAGGCCAGTCGGCATGATGACTCTGAGTAGTCTATATAAACCTACCTATTATCATTATCTCCATGGTATTGCCGCAATGGATAAAAGCCTGATAAAAGATCAAAATCAGGCAAAGCCTGACTATCAAAAAAAATTCTCTGTACTATTACTGTCACTTGTCGTCTGTTTCTCAAACGGAAGCAATTGGGCCAGCACTATTGAGCTGGACAATAATAATTTCAGGCAATATCTGAATGCTGACCACCCGGTCAAAGGTTGCTATCGGTTAATCAGTGATATTGACCTGAGCCAAATTGTCTGGAAACCCGTCGGCAATAAATCCGTTCCGTTTTCCCTCACTCTGGAAGGCAACGGACATGTTATTTCCGGCCTCAAGGTTTCAACTTCACATTATGGCACTGCCACTGGCTTGTTCGGGTCACTACAGAACAGTGTCATCAGGCAGATCCTGATTAAACGGCCAAAAGTAAGGAGTTCCAGATTTGTGAGCCCGACAGGTGCGCTTGTGGGAGACTTGAAAGGCAGCATAATTGAAGAGGTGGTTAATTATGCCGGAACGATCAAAACGACCGGTTACGGCAGTGACGCCGGCGGTTTGGCGGGCAGTGTTTCTGACAGCGTCATACGCGATAGTGTAAACACCGGCACCGTCACCACAATTTTTGGAGGCAGCACAGGCGGAATCGCCGGATTGGCCAATCAGACATCATCTGTTTCAAATAACCTGAATACCGGAAAAATAATCTCCGGATTTTGGCATTCCTCACCCGCAGGTGGCATTGTTGGAACACTGAAAAATAACAGTACTGCTAACAATAATATGAATACCGGCGGGGTCACTGTCAGATATACCGAAAATTCCGGGGGAATTGCAGGAAAGGCAGAAACGGCCAGGGTATTAGATAATCTTAACACCGGAAAAATGTCCATAAATTCGAGATTAGTCGACGCTATAAAAACAGGAGGCAAGGGCGGAATAGTGGGGCAGGCCTCCGGGCAAACCATGGTCAGCAGAAACCTCAATACTGGCAACATTTTTTCAGAGTATGTTCCAACACATGTGGGTGGAATAGCGGGGCAAGTGGACGAGAGTTCTGTTGTTGAAAATGTAAATGCCGGGACTGTCAGTGCTGGCGGCTCAGTGGGAGGTATTGCCGGAGGTACTGAAGGTGGAATCATTCGGGACAACCTTAATGCCGGAGCAATTAAATTATCTGATATTGGTGGCTATGTCGGTGGTATTGCCGGAAAGGCCAGCTTTTATTCGACCTCGCTTTACAACAATGTCAATACGGGGCCGGTTGAAGCTCAGGAAGGAAGTCTCTATCTGAGCGGGGCAGTGGCAAGAATCTGGATGACAGATCGTATTGAGAATAACCTGGATACTTTCACAAAGAATCAATCGGCTAGTTTAGGTGATGATGGACGAAATACAGGAATCAAAAGACTGTCAAAAACTGCTCTCAAATCAGACCTGAGTGGTTTGAACAGCACACTCTGGAATGCCGGTGATGCAACACAGCTGCCGATGCTCAAAAGCGTTAACACCCCTTACCGTGACCTTGCCCGAATAGATGGTACCCAACAGACAAATAACCAGTTTCCCACCGTCCTGAATGAGTTTGCTGATCCTGGTGGTGAGACAGATGCTACCTCTTTCAATCGTACTATCTGGAACGGACGGGATGGTTATTTACCGTTTCCAAAAGTTTTCTACAAACCACAAACACTACTGGCTGGAATTGATTGCACACAAGGAGGATTTGACTGCCGCGAGGATAAGAACATCGTGGCAACTCCGTCGGTTACACCATCGTCGTCTGCTCGGCTCTCAACCGTTTCATTAAGCACTGCTTCCAGACCCCATAGCTTATCGGATTCGGAGTCAGCGTCAGAAACTTCATCTCCGGCCCAATCGTCATCTGCACAGCATTCAATCAGCGAATTGGACACTACACTCGGGGCTCGTACTTTACCTGATTCGGAGTCACCATCAGAAAAATTGTTGCATACAACCTTACCTGATAGTACATCCTCCACAACCCATTCAGCCAATCCGCTGGATAACTGTCCGCCACTGAAGGGCACACCTCTCTACCAGGCGTACGACCCGGTAACCCAGCGGATATACGTTGTCATCCAGCCTGGAACACATTATGAAGAACTTTCGGAAGGGGTTATTCTGGCACGCTATAAAGGCACCGAACTGGATAAACAATTTGGTTTGTGCGGCGTTATGAAATACACCCCCTCTGACAACCACGCCATAATGCTGGATCCCTCCCAGTCACTGGTAGGACAGGTTATTCAGGAAACAACTGGTTCCTTCCTTAACCTTGTTGTAACAACAGATTCAGGAAAAACGACTCTGCTCGAGTTCCCGTTAAGTGCTATCCAGGGATACCAGGCACAATTCACCGTTAATAACGACTTATTCCCTGAAAATCTGCAAATTAATGATGCTACTCATCATCAGGGTTTCATGTATTTAACTGGAACAGTCGATGACAACATATTTATTGGCCATTACCACCAGCAGCAGCTCTTTTATCCTATAGATTATGCCGAAAGCAGTGGCCAATATGATGAGGAACAAGGGCTTAGTCTAAGGCTTTCCCCGGATGGTGAACGCCTTTATGTAACGGGCAAAAGTGATAGAGATACATCCTATCAACTGTTTATCAGGCAGTTCGATAGTAGTCAACTAAGCCCCATTGCCACTTTTGGAGACAGCGGGAAAGAGATAATACCCACCAATAACATCGACAGAGTCAATATTCAGCAGGATATCCTGATACAAAAAGACCAAGTCTACGTTGCAACATTTAGCCCTGAGAAAGAGCAACTGTCTATTCGCCGGTTCGCCACTGAAAATGGCCAGATGGATAGTGCTTTTATGATTGACGATAGCGTTGGCTTTCCTTCCCGCACATCGGGTTCGTTTGCAACTGTCAGGTTGGTGACAACGGAAGATTATTCGCACGCCATTATCTACACCAGTGATGGACAAATGTCTGTAGTTACTTATAAAGATCAGGCCAACATTAATCGTTTCGATACCACATTCAAACCGGCAGCAGTAAAGTCTATGCGACCGGTTTT
The DNA here is from genome assembly GCF_049275935.1 of Endozoicomonas sp. ALC020. Taxonomy (NCBI): domain Bacteria; kingdom Pseudomonadati; phylum Pseudomonadota; class Gammaproteobacteria; order Oceanospirillales; family Endozoicomonadaceae; genus Endozoicomonas; species Endozoicomonas sp. ALC020. The sequence goes on along the minus strand of NZ_CP184830.1, from coordinate 2,989,183 downwards.
TGTGGGCAATAAAGTCTATCTGTCCGTTCAGGATTATGAGAGTGAGAAGGGGAGTCGGCATGTTCAGATGCAGGAAATTTTTCTGCATCCTGGAAACTACAACCATCAAAAACCCCCTGCCGCCATATTGTATAAGGAATCGCCATCGTCCTTCGGATTGTCCAGGAAATCATCCGGAAAACTTTCTGCAGCAGTTTTTGGTTTGGGAATCGGGCTTATTACAGCGAGCACTGTGATGACTGTAACGATTGCAATTGTGATAGCCATTAAGACCCTCAAGAAACAACCGCCTCTATCAGCAATATAAATGCAACTTCCAGACGCTTTTATCAAGGATCATCCGTATAACAAAAGCTGCCTGATATGTTCCTGCATAATGACTCCTCTTAGCAAAATCGTCGTAAACCCTCGCCCAATCGAGGGTGTCGCAAAAGCCCAACAACTCGTTTCCACGCTCTGTGTGGGTGTCGCAAAACTTCAACAGCTCGTTCTCATGCTCTGAAGTCGTCATTCCCGCGAAGGCGGGAATCCAGCGCCAACGGTGGATCTCTGGCTTCTCGGGGATGACAAGGCCAGGGGGACACCGGGCAGTATGGTTCTGGTGGAGAGTCAGTGTGGATTCCCGCCTTCGCGGGAATGACGAGAATGAAGTCGGCAATGACGGGAGTCAGCGAGTTCCCACGCCGGAGAGAGTTTTGCGACACCCTCGATTGGGCGAGGGTTTACGACGATTTTGCTAACATTGGCATGAACCGTGACTGATGAGCTGAACAGGATTTTATTACGGATCGTCTGGATAACAAAATCTGCTTGCCATGCTTGCTCATGATGACCCCTTATAGTCTATAAATACAAATGAGAATACGAGTAGTTATCATCATTATTTTTATGGTAATGCTTCCATGAGTACCAACCTGATAGAAAATCAGAATTGGCGTAGCCTGCCTATCAACAAAAAGCCATCTTTATTATTACTGTCACTTGTCGTCTGTTTTCCAGACTGGAACAGTTGGGCCAGCACGATTGAGCTGGACAATAATAATTTCAATCGATATCTGAACGCCGACCACCCGGTCAAAGGTCGCTATCGGTTAATCAGTGATATTGACTTGCGCCGATTCAGGCCCTGGGAACCCGTCGGCAATAAATCCATTCCGTTTTCTCTCATTCTGGATGGCAAAGGCCACGTAATTTCCGGCCTCGAAGTTTCAACCTCGTTAGATAACACGGCCTCAGGCTTGTTCGGGTCGTTGCAGAATAGCGTTATAAAACAGATCCTGCTTAATCAGCCAAAAGTGACCAGTTCCGGAACGAACAGTCCGTCAGGTGCGCTTGTGGGAGAGTTGAAAAGCAGCAGGATTGAAGAGGTGGTTAATTATGCCGGAACCATCCAAACGGGGGGTCTTCACAGTCATAGCGGAGGTATAGCGGGCAGTATTTCTGATAGCGTCATAAGGGATAGTGTCAACACCGGCACCATTTTCACAACCGGAAGCGCTATCTCAGGGGGTATCGCTGGATTGGCCGATCAGGCATCTTCTGTTTCAAATGACCTGAACACCGGAAAAATAGCCTCCAGAAACCTCTATTCTTCTCCCGCCGGTGGCATTGTCGGAATGCTGAAAAGGAATAGCTTTGCTAATAACAATGTGAATACCGGTGAGGTTAATGCTGGCCATACTGAAGATTCCGGAGGGATTGCAGGGCAGGCAATAGCGGCCAGTGTCTTACAAAACCTGAACACCGGAAAAATTGCCTCCGACTACCTGGACGGCACCTCCCACCGGGGAGGTGGTAATGTGGGTGGAATAGTAGGGCAGGCCTCAAGCCATACCCGCGTCAGCAAAAACCTTAATACAGGCAGTATTTCTGGAAAATATTACTCCAAGGTGGGAGGAATAACCGGCCAGGTAATAAACGCTCCGGTTGTTCAAAATGTCAATGTCGGCCCTGTCACTACTGATGGCAAATATGCCTATAGCGGAGGTATTGCTGGAAAAGCCAGAGGTACAAGCATTCACGACAACCTAAATGCCGGAGCTGTTATAGGGAAAGATTATTACAGTCCAGTCGCTGGTATTTCAGGGACGGCCCAACGGGCCTCAGTTTACAATAATGTTAATACGGGTCTGATTAAAACACATTATGAACGCAATAAAAGTGCGGCAGTCGCAACCAATTACGACGCAGCCCGTATTCAGAATAATCTGGATACTTATACAAAGTATCACCCGGCTTCCGAATGGAGTGGATATAACACGGGTGTCGAGAGAATATCAAAAGCTGATCTTAAAGCAAACCTGAGAGGTTTGAGCAGCGAGCTCTGGAATGCCGGTGATGCAACACAGCTGCCGATGCTCAAAGGCGTTAACACCCCCTACCGAGACCTTGCCCGAATCAATGGGACCCGACAGGCAAACAACCAGTTTCCTCCCGTCCTGAATGAGTTTGCCGACCCTGGTGGTGTCGCCAATGCTACCTCTTTCAATCGTACTGTCTGGAACGGTCAGGATGGCTATTTACCGTTTCCAAAAGCTTTCTTTGAACCGCAAACACTACTGGCCGGAGTTGATTGCACACAAGGGGGATTTGACTGCAGCAAAGAAATGCTTACTCAATCACCCACGGACAGTACTCTGAGTTCTGAGTCACCATCAGAAGCTTCAAACGCTATACCCTTGTCATCCGCGCAGACGTCAACCGGAACATTGATCACGGCTTCTGTGGCTCGTACTTCCCCTACTTCTGAGTCACCGTCAGAAGAAGCTTCATCTACTATCCCACCGTCAACGGCACAGCCAACAACCAGCGAAATGACCATGGCTTCTGTGGCTCGTACTTCCCCCACTTCTGAGTTACCGTCAGAAGCTTCATCCACTGCCCCACCAACAACGGCACAACCAACAACCGGCAAACTGACCACAGCTTCTGTCGCTACTAATTCGCTCACATCTGAGTCACCGTCGGAAGAAGCTTTATCCAGTGTTCCATCGTCAACGGCGCAGCCAACAAGCGGCGAACTGACCACGGCTTCTGTCACTCGTACTTCACCCACTTCTGAATCACCGTCGGAAGAAGCTTTATCCACAGTTCCATCGTCAACGGCGCAGCCAACAAGCGGTGAACTGAGCACGGCTTCTGTCACTCGTACTTCACCCACATCTGAATCACCGTCGGAAGAAGCTTCATCCACAGTTCCATCGTCAACGGCGCAGCCAACAACCAGCGAACTGACCACGGCTTTTGTCGCTCGTACTTTGCCCACATCTGAGTCACCGTCGGAAGAAGCTTCATTTACCGTCCCATCGTCAACGGTACAAACAACAACCGACGAACTAAACACGGCTTCTGTCGCTCGTACTTCGTCCACTTCTGAGTCACCGTCAGAAAAAGCTTCATCGACTGTTCCTTCGTCAACGGCACAACCAACAACTGGCGAATTGACCACAGCTTCTGCCGCTCGTACTTCGTCCACTTCTGAGTCACCATCAGAAGAAGCTTCGTCCACTGTTCCATCGTCAACAGCAGAGCCAACAACCAGCGAACTGAGCACGTCTTTTGTAGTTCGTACTTCACCCACTTCTGAGTCATCATTGGAAGCTTCATCCGCTGTACCATCGTCATCGGCACAGCCGAAAACCAGGGAACTGACAACGGCTTCTGTAACTGGTACTTCACCAACTTCTGGGTCATCTTTGGAAGCATCATCCGCTGTCCCTGCATCATCGTCACAGCCATCAACCAGCGTGGCCAGGACTATTCAGCTAGACAATAATAATTTCAATCAATATCTAAATGCCGACCATCCGGTCAAAGGTCACTATGAGTTAATCAGTAATATTGACCTGAGCCGATTCACTCACTGGGAGCCCGTTGGCAATAAATCCGTTCCGTTTACTCTCACTCTCATTGGCAACGGCCACGTGATTTCCGGCCTTGAAGTTTCAACATCAGCAGATAACACTACAGCAGGCTTGTTCGGGTCACTGGAGAACAGCACCATAAGACAGATCCTGCTTAACCAGCCAAAAGTTACCAGCTCCGGAGATGCAAGCCCGACCGGCGCACTGGTGGGAGAGATGAAACAGAGCCGGATTGAAGAAGTGGCCAGTTCTGCCGGAGTCATCAAAACGAGCGGTTCCGGCAGTCATGCCGGTGGGATAGCGGGCAGTGTTTCTGATAACAGCATCATACGCGACAGCCTCAACACCGGAACCGTAATCACAACCGGAATTGCCTGCGCTGGCGGCATCACTGGACTCGCCGAACAGGCATCCGTCATTTCAAACAACCTGAATACCGGAAAAATAACGCCCAGAAACTTACATGACTCACCTGCCGGCGGCATTGTCGGCAGACTTAAAATCAGTAGCCTTGCTTATAACAATTTGAATACCGGTGAGGTTAATGTCGGCCATACCGAAAATTCCGGAGGCATTGCCGGAGAAGCCGAGGCAGCCAGAGTCGTACAAAACCTGAACACTGGAAAAATTGCTTCCGATTATTTGGACAGCACTTCCCAACGGGGGGGTGGTAATGTTGGCGGAATAGTGGGGGAGGCCTCGAGCCATAGCCTCGTCAGCAACAACCTCAATACAGGGAGTATTTCTGGAAAATATGGCTCCCACGTGGGTGGCATAACAGGGCGAGTAGTCAATACAACTGCTGTTCAAAACGTCAATGTCGGGCCTGTCACTACTGACGGCAAATTTGCCTATGGCGGAGGTATTGCCGGAAAAGCCAGAGGTGAAAGCATTTATGACAACCTAAATGCTGGAGCGGTCGTAGGAAGAGGCAGGAGCAGCCCAGTCGCTGGTATTTCAGGAACAGCCCGCGGGGCCAACGTTTACAATAATGTAAACACCGGGTTGATTAAAACATATTATTATGACAACCGAAAAAGTGCGGCAGTAGCAAACATTCGCAAAGCCGGACGTATTGAGAATAACCTGGATACTTTCACAAAGAATCGCAGTGTTCTTACTTTCGTCGAATGGGATGGATATAATACAGGCGTCGTGAGAGTACCGAGAGACGTCCTAAAATCAAACCTGAGTGGTTTGAGCAGCGAGCTCTGGAATTCCGGTGATTCATCACAGCTGCCGATGCTCAAAGGCATTAACGCCCCCTACAACGAACTTGTCCGAATAAACGGTACCAAACAGGCAAACAACCAGTTTCCCAGGGCCCTGAATGAGTTTGCAGACCCTGGTGGTAACTCAAATGCCACCTTTTTCAGTCGTACTGTCTGGAACAGTCAGGATGGCTATTTACCTTTCTTAAAAGCTTTTTTCGGAGCACAAACATTATTGGCCGGAATTGATTGCACACCAAGTGGGTTTGACTGCAGCGAGAAAAAGGAGACAACTCCGTCGGCTTCATCATCGTCATCGGAAAAGCCATCAGCCAGCCTGTCGGATAACTGCCCGCTACCGGAAGGCACACCTCTCTTTCAGACCTATGACCGGGAGAACCAGCGCATATACGTTGTCATTCAGCCTGAGTCACATGAGCCTTCCGGGATTATTCTGGCACGCTACCAGGGCACTGAACTGGATAAACAATTTGGTTCATGCGGCACTGTGAAATACACAACCTCTGTCAACCAGGCCAAAATACTGGATTCTTACCAGTCTCTGACAGGGCAGGTTATTCATGAAACCACAGGTCCTCATCTTGACATTGTTGCAACGACAACGTCAGGAAAAGCGACTCTGCTTGAGTTCCCGTTAACTGCGGCCCAGAGAGACCAGGCACGACTCAGGGTCCGCAAGAACCTGTTCCCCGACAATGTTCAAATTAATGATACCGCTTATCATGAGGGTGTCATGTATTTAACAGGAAGCATCGATAACAGCCTGTTTGTTGGCCGTTACCTCCAGCGACGGCTCTATTTGCATGAAAAGTATCCTGAAGATAAGGAAGAAGGACTTTTTTTAAGACTCTCCCCAGATGGCAAACGTCTTTATGTTGCTGGAAAAAGTGATCAGGATGCGCCCCATCCTCTGTTTATCAGAGAGTACGACAGTAACCAACTAAACCCCGCTGCCTCTTTTGGAAACAATGGCAAAGAGATAATGGCCACCAATGACATTGACACGTTCAACAGTCAGTACATCCTGATACAAAAAGACCAGTCCTACGTTGCCGTATTCAGCCATGAGGGAGAGAAACTTTCTATTCGCCGGTTCACCACCGAAAATGGACAGATGGACAGTGCTTTTATTATTGACGACAGGATTGATTTTTCTTCCCGCACAAAGGGCTCAACAACAACTGTCAGGCTGATACCAAGAGACGATTTATTACATGCCATTATTTACAACAGTGATGGACAAGCGTACGTAGTTACTTATCAAAATCAGGTTAACGTCCATCGTTTCGACACCACCTTCACACCTGCAGCAGCAAAGTCTATGCGCCCGGTTTTTGTCCGCAATAACGCCTATCTGGCCGTTGAAAATACCAATATTGAGGAGGGTAGACGGCTTGTGCGTATGCAAGAGATTTCTCTGGAGATAGAAAACTACAACTACCAAGTATCCCCTATCGCTTTCTCGTCTGAGAGATCGACTGAAGGAATGAGTGGCCTGGGAATCGGGTTTATTGCAGCCGGCAGTGTGACTGTTGCAACAATTGCAATCATCCTGGCCATTAAGAAGTTCAAAAGGCAGAGATTTGGATCAGGGACAGAAACTCACGAATTACTATCTTTGGATAAATTTTAGATAATTGACAGACAGGACGGCCCCGTAACGAGGATGGCAGAAAACTGATAATTAAAATCCGGTTTTGCAAGCAGAACAGCGAACTATTTGACGAACAAAAGCAGATTTTCACCAATTTACTGCCACCACACGACTGCATGAACACGGAGCCAGAGCAACGCAGGAGCAGTTGCCGGGTAAGGCAGCTATTCCTGGCCAAGCTCCAAATTGCCCTCCTTGTAGACATACTTCCCGGCCAGCTTGATGCCCGCTTTCGCCAGAAGCTGACGGTATTCCAAAGGTTTCAACCAGACAATCCGCTTAAAATCCTCCTCGCCCAGAATCTCATCAAGTGCCTCTTTCATCCGCACAGTCTGACCCAACGGAAACTCTCCTACCATCAACAGAGGCAAATTGGCGCCTTCCTTGTCCTTGCCAATTCCCAGTTCACCCAGCCCGTCTACCACTCTTTTGATGGCTGGAATAAAGGTATCCCTGGCACATCGGGTTAATGCGTTTTGACCGGCATACCAGTCTTTTTCATTGACACCCTCTGGCACTGTATTCTGTTGCAGCACCCAGAAGCCGACATAGCCGGCTTCATTTTTCTTATCTTTCAAGCGAACAAACAGGTGATTAAACTTTCTGGTTGGCAGGGTGGTATTCAATCGCTCCTGTTCCTTTTTGCTATAGCCCAGAACAGGATAGGCCAGATAATCACCTTTAGGTGCCCGTCCATAAACGTCAACGGTTGGCATAGCATTCATGGCTTTCAGAACCGGTACATGTTTCAAATCCAGTGTGTCAAAATCACTGGCTGTGCAGGCTGCTGGCAGCTGATCGAGGAAGAACACCTGGATGGCTACGCCATACTCATAACCCCCACCCTCACTGTCGTAGCTCACCCGATCATAGCGCATAACACCATCCCGAATTTTGTAACCAATGGCGTAGGTGGTCAGTTGAATAAAATCCAGATCCCTTAGCTCTGTCTTTTCACCCACTTTCTGTCTGGCCAGTTTCGCCATCAGACGGGTATCTGAATCCATTTGTAAATGCTTATCGGGGGGCATCTGGAAATGACGAAGCTTCAGAACTTCTTCCATGTTCTCGCGAATGTACTGCTCTTTCAGAACTAACCTGCCACCGACCACAACGGCTCTTTTGTGATGGTCATTATATCCGGCAATACCGACGTAAACGGCATCAAGCCCGATTTCGTCGTCATCTTTCAGCTCAGGCCAGTGGAAGCGAGCCGATTTCCTGAGATTATCAAGAGCATTAGCGAACAGAACTGTTTCCGAGTCACGGAACGCCAGATTGCCCGGATGACCCATACCGGTGAGTGAAGCCTCATAAAAGTCTTCTTTACCAGATGACTGGCTGTAACTGACATGGACCGGAGAGGCCACAGAGCTGGCCAGTACCTTCTCTGGATTATTTGCCGAAGCCAACACCATGTTGACCTCGGCATTGCTTTCATAGACCACCAGCACCAGATTGTCTGAATAGGTCTTGGCAAAGGATAGTGAAGAGAACAAACTGAGAGAGATCAAGACAACACTGCCTATAAGCCTGAGCTTCATCGGATCAACCCCTTTTTTAGCAAACCTTACAGCAGGGACACTGCTGTATCAGCGAACCGCAGCACTTCTGTGCAAACGTCATTAAAAAAAGCACCTGATCATCAAAATAGCCAATGAAATGAAACCCGGAAGCATAATTGTTTAGACAGAAACGTTATAAAATATTGGTCAGATCCATTTGCAGCAGACTGAGGGCAATGCTGAACATGATCAGACAAATCACCAGATCAATGATTTTCCATGCTTTTGGACGGGCTAACAGGGGTGCCAGCTTCACAGCACCAAACCCAAGACCATAGAACCAGATAAGCGATGCGGTGATAGCTCCCAGTACAAAATAACCACGCTGATCACCGTATTGAGCACCAATACTGCCCAACAAAATGACCGTATCAAGATAAACGTGCGGATTCAGCAGAGTGACCGCCAGAGTCGAAAACACAATACCCCGAATAGACTTTTGCACCTGCCCTTCTGCTTTGAGTTGCCCGGTTTTGAAACTACGCTTCAGTGACATCAGGCCAAATCCAGTCAAATAAGCAACACCCGCCCAGCGGGCTACTTCAAGCAGTGTGTTATTACTTTGGATAAGTGTACCAAGACCCATGACACCGGCCAGTATCAATAAGGCATCGCAGACTGCACAAATTGTGGCAACCAGGATAGGTGACTCTCGACGTAAGCCCTGAGCCAGCAAAAATGCATTCTGACTGCCAATAGCTATGATCAAGCCGCCGCTTAATAGCAACCCATTCAGATAAATTTCCAGCATTGCCTACTTTCTTAAAGCGCGTTATACATTCAACAGAGCGACCCACTATGGCCCATTCAAACCCCAATCATAGTGATGATCTAAATCCCCTTTGTACTGCTGAAGCCTGGTGCGCAGATCAGGTTTGGCGTATTTCACCAAGTGGGCGATCAAAGATTGGTCATTCCCACCGAAGTCGACTTTATACCAATGATAGATACTTGAGACGAGCAGTTCGCCATCGTCAAAGGTCACGCCGCGTTCGTGGTTGACGTAATCGGTTGCGGCGGCTTCAAGCAGTGTTTCTGTGTTTTCTGAGGTGAAAGCTTTTGCGGCAATATTCGGGCAACTGTAGCTGGCGCAGTTGACAGCGTAATGGATGCGTGCGTCGCTCCAGATGGGTCTCAGGATATTGTGCTCAATGTTGTTGAGCGTGAGTTTTTTACCTTGAATTTGGGTGATATCGTCGTTCCAGGGGCCAAAGCCGAAGAAACTTTTGCCAAGCTCAGTAATACTATCCACGGGGTAGTTTTCAAGAATCAATTCCACCGTGAGCGCATTGTAGAGGTTCACCCAGTAAGCGAACTGCTCTTGCTTTGAATAGCTGCGGGGGTCAAGCGCGGTCATTTTTTTCAGGTAGTTTTGCAACCGCGATCTGTCGGCTTTGGAGACTTTGCCGTAATTGAACAGGTTCACGCCGGAGGCATGTTTGTTGTCCAAGTATGTGTCGAGGGTATGTTGCCAGTCGCTGTGATCGATGACAGCTTTATTGCTTTCGTCGCTTTTATTCCAGAAAGGAATCAACTCAGATTCAGGGGCCGCATGCACGACACTGACGCTCATGAGCATGCCAAGAAAGCCGAACAAACTCAGCAAAACGAGTTTGGTAGATTGGGTAAAAAATTTCATTGAGATGCTCCTTTTGCCTCAGCATAACATTTGATTTATCAGGCGGACAAAACCCTCACTCGCGCCATTATAAAGTGGTGAATAACAACTCAGTGTCACGCAGTGCTCCGAAGGTCTGCCCATGGCAAGCGTTGAGAGACAGGCTAAGTTTTGAGACATACGACTCAATACCAATACTAAGATGAAGCCCCTGTCTATCATTCGCTTGCAGTTAACACCTCTTTATGCGAAATTCACCAACGCTTGAAAAAAGCAATTGATGCCCATAGCGATTAAAATAAAAGTCGCTTTTGATGGCAAATCAATGACTGGCTGGCTTCCCCGTGTTCAAGACGGCCAAGAATAATAATTAAAATAAAGTGGAGTTCTGAAGAAAATGGTTAACCCAAAACCCAGTTCAATCAGCCTTTTATTAGCTGTCTTTATCGTCGCCGTGTTAACAACAGCAGCGACTTCGACTCTGATCTGACAAGCTGATGGCTTAGGCCAGGGAGTGGCTTACTAAACTTTCTCACCATATAGCTGCTTTTCTGTTGCAATGCTCTTCATTGGAACATCCCAGTCCGCCGCCGGAATTGAACTGACTTTCTGACACTCATGCGCTAACCCCATCAGTATCGGTTTACTGCGGTTTTCCAGAAAGGCAAAAGTCCGGTCGTAATAACCCGCTCCCATGCCAAGACGATTGCCCTGCTCATCAAACCCGGTGAGCGGCATAAGCACCAGATCCAGTGCTTCTGCCTTAACGGTTTTTTCAAGATCCAGTTCCGGTTCGGCAATCCCGTAACGGTTCTCTACCATCCGGGTATTGGGTCTGTAGAGCTGGAAATACATCTTTTCAGGCTGCTCCTGATCCAGAACCGGAAGATAGCAGAACTTATCCTGCTCCCAGATCGCTTCGGCGATAAATCCGGGATCAATTTCACCATCATTAGCCAGATACAGAGCGATATGCTGACTGTGCCGAAAAGCCTCACTGTTACACACGACAGAGGATAATTTCTTTGCCGCAGTAAGTTGCTGTTCAGCCGACAGGGATTGACGACTGCTTCGTAACTGCTTGCGCAGGCTGGCTCGATCCATCTGAGATGACACCCGACATTGTTCTGTTGGAGCAATATTGTCTACTGCTGAAAGGAAATACTCAATGATTGAAATGGATGATGCCTGTCAGAAATCAGCGACTGCCTCTCCAGAAAAGGCAAAAGGCCGCTGATTTCAGCGGCCTTTTGCTATGTTCAGTTCCTGACTAGGAGCCTGACCGAGAATAGCGCCCGTAGCGAGGACGGCAGAAAATTGAGGATGAAAATTCGGTTTTGTGAGGAGAATAGCGAGCTATTTGACGAACAAAAGCGGATTTTCAGACCAATTTGCTGCCGCCGCAGTAGGGCAGACTATTCTCGGTCAGGCTCCTAGCAGCCTGTCGGACTTAAGCGTCCGTAGCGAGGATTGCAAGAAATTGAGGATAAAAATCTCTGTTTCTGAGGAGAATAGCGAGCTATTTGACGAAGAAACAGGGATTTTTAGACCAATTTATTGCAACCGCACGACTGCATGGATGCAGGAGCTAGAGCAACGCAGGAGCAGTTGCCGTGTAGGACAGTCTTAAGTCCGACAGGCTGCTAGAACGGAATATCATCATCAAAGTCGTCAAAGCCACCTGCTGGCGCAGTCTGAGGCTGTTGCTGAGGTTGCTGCTGCGGAGCAGGACGCTGTTGAGGCTGATGTTGCTGAGGCTGATGCTGCGGCTGCTGTGGAGCGGCTGCAGGCGCCTGCTGTTGCATCGGCTGCTGGGGTGCATTGTATTGTTGCTGAGGAGCAGGCTGTTGTGCAGCTCTTGGCTGGAACTCGCCACCACCCGCAGGCATAGCCATTCCGTCCTGACGGCCATCCAGCATTTGCAGCTGGCCACTGAAACCGTCAACAACAACTTCTGTCGTGTACTTATCCTGACCGGACTGATCCTGCCACTTACGGGTCTGCAGTTTACCTTCAATGTAAACCTTGGAACCCTTGCGCAGGTATTGCTGAGCAATTTCAGCCAGCTTGCCGAAAATGACCACCCGGTGCCATTCGGTTTTTTCCTGTGGCTGGCCGGTGTTACGATCTTTCCAGGACTCACTGGTCGCAACACTCAGGTTGGCTACAGCGCTGCCATTCGGGGTAAAACGGACATCCGGATCATTGCCCAGGTTGCCGATCAGAATGACCTTGTTAACACCTCGTGCCATCAGTTTCTCCAGTAATTTTTAACATGAACCCTTTTCATCCTCACAGGAATGAAAACAGGCTCCTGGTTGTCGCTTTCTCATTCATTTATGTCAGCACTCACCGTATTGGCGCAGCGCGGTCATATCCACTATTTTTCTGTCCACCTTCAGATAGGCGGTTCTCTCACTGTCCAGGACAGTCACTTCCTCAACCCCGGGAATAATGGCCAGTTCCCTGCCAATAGCACGGGCATCCAGGCTCATGGAGGAGTCGAGGGCCATCACCATACTGCTGACATAAGGAGGTTGCTTCATGGTAACAGACAATAACCACCAGAGTGCAGTAGGGATTGCACAAACCATCATGACACCGGTCGCTCCCCAGTACTGAAAGGCGAGTCCACCAAGGCTTCCACCCAGAGCAGCCCCCAGGAACTGACTGGTTGAGTATACGCCCATGGAGGTTCCCCGGGTGCCTGCCGACGATAATTTACTGACCAGAGAAGGTAGTGTAGCTTCCAGAAAATTGAATGCAGCAAAAAACAGGAATATTCCCAGCAAAACACTTTCGGCACGCCACATACCGGCAATGGCTGCCAGCAGGACAGTGACAGCGCCAACAAAGCACTGTTTCAGGCGACGTTTGGCTTCACTGAAAATAATCACCGGTACAATCATCACAAAAGAGACCGAGAGTGCCACCACGTAAATCCAGCCATGATTTTCCCGGGCCATCCCAAGGGTGTCTTCCAGCATCTGAGGCAGGAATACGAACAGGGCCATCAAGGTGAAATGCAGGGTAAAGATACCGGCCATCAACCTGAGCATTTCCCGATTACCTATAACATTGCCCACATCTTTGATACTGACTTTGGTGTTCAGATCAGTCCGGGTCACTACCGGAGTTGGCACCATGAACAATAGAATCAGAATGCTCAATCCGGCCATTACAGCATTACTGCCAAAAAGCCCCTCCAGCCCCCACCAGTCGGCAAAAAGAGGGCCCAGTAACATGGCGATGCAGAATGAGAATCCGATACTGATACCAAATACCGCCATGGCCCGGGTACGGTACTGCTCACGGGTCAAATCAGCCAGAAGTGCGGTGACAGCCCCGGATACCGCACCAGCACCCTGAAGAATCCGACCAAAAATGACTCCATAAATAGAGTCGGCCTGAGCGGCAACCAGACTGCCCAGCATAAAGATCATCATACCGGCTATGATAACCGGCTTGCGCCCGAACCGGTCTGACATCCAGCCAAAGGGAATTTGCAGAGCCGCCTGGGTTAACCCATAAGCACCAATCGCAAAGCCGGCCAGGGCTGGAGTGGCCCCCTGCAGGTCTTCGGAATAAAGGACCAGAACAGGCAGTACCATAAACAGGCCAAACATCCTGAATACAAACACCAGTGACAGTGAGACCGTTGATTTCAGTTCCTGCGGAGACATTCCTGACTTCTTATATAACATTGCAAGCGGCTTATTTTATCAGGAAAAACTTTTGAAGAAAGGAGTCGCCGAAAGACAATATGCCCATTGGATTTAAAAATAGAAAAAAAAACTTACATTTACCTGCAACTTCCCGAAAATCAGCTATTTTTAATCGTTCCGGTGGAATCATTACAACCATGAACAAGAAGTCTGCCAGACCTGAGGCCGCTTACAGGTAGCCCAAGCAATAAAAAAAGAGGATTGATCAACATGATATACCCTGCCCGACGCTTCGGTCATTTACCACTTTTCATGATGGCGGTAATTGCTTTCACATTGGCAACTCCCAAGCCAGCAGAGGCCGCTAACGACAGAACGCTTCGCTATGCGCTTCTTTCCTCTGGAGTGGTTTTTGTGGGCGGTTTGCTGCTGTTAATTGAGACTTCCTATTCAGGTGGTTCAAACTACTCCGGGGATGTTGAAAATCAGGAACACTCGTTGCAATTGCCCGTCATAACCTACAAAAAGGAGGCGGCGTTAAAAAACCATCACTCCGTTGATGTCAGGCTTGCCCCTTCGGTAGACCCGAAAGGCGAAATAATCGAATTTAAAGGGACCCTCTTACAACTGAAAGGCACAAAAAAAGCAGCTGTCTGTAACCCCATCCTGGAAGTCAAAGAGGTGAATAAAAACCTTTTAAAAGATATTCACGACCAATGCAACGCCTGGTTCAGCAGAAACAATATGGTATTTCCCCATGAGGTCAGTGGTATTGATCTGGCAGAAGCCTTTAATGTTGCGCTTCCGGAAATGGTATATAGAGCCAACATTCTGACCCTCACTCCCTATCAGGTAGCGCTGAACCCCAATCACAAAGAAGCTACCAAAGAAGATATGAGTTATTTCAGCATAGCGATGAGCGACTTCGAGCCTAACCAGTACTTTAAAACCTGTTATCACTATCCAAGAAACGCCGGCATGAACCCTCCGATGATCGACTCTGCAGGCGAACTGGTTTTCAAACTGCCAAAACAGGGCGTTACTCATCTGCATCATGACGGACACAACGAGTATTTCATAGCGACTCGCCTGTCCAGCAGCCAGGCTAAATTTGCCTATGCCTGGAAGCTTGGCTCTCCCTGGCCACCTATGCCCAGACCAGTCAGATTAACTCCGGCAACCAAAGACATTCTGCCCATTCATGTCCTTGATCACGAGTAACCCGAAAACAAAGTCAGTTCAGTTTAAGTGCATGCACGGTATTGTCATAGACAGTCTTCAGCCCCGATCATCAAGAAGGTGTCGCAAAAGCCTCATCAATATTGGGGGCTTTTTTATCCCCCCCTACTGAGGGTGTCGCAAAAGGGTATGGTCAGCAGGATATATCAAGATCGTCGTTCCCGCGCAGGCGGGAACCCACCACGAACAGTGGATCTCCGCCTTCGCGGAGATGACGGTTTGAAGCTTGAAGCGTTTTAATTGACCTTTTGCGACACCCTCTACTGATCACGGTCGATAGCAAATGGAGACCAGGCCTGACGTGTTGGCATCACCTCAACACGGTTGATATTGATGTGTTCCGGCAAGGTTGCGATGTAGAACATTTGCTCGGCAATATCTTCTGCGCTCAAAGGCGTGGTGCCACGGTACAGGTTATCAGATGCCTCCTGGTTTCCCTTGGTACGAACCAGGGTGAATTCGGTCTCTGCAATGCCTGGCGACAGGTCCGTAACACGCACACCTGTCCCCTGCAGATCACACCTCAGGTTATAACTGAACTGCTTAACAAATGCCTTACTTGCACCATAAACATGGCTTCCCGGATAGGGCCATTGACCTGCAATCGAACCTACATTGATGATAGTAGCGCCTGCCCCAGACTTGATTAAGGCAGGCAGCAGTGCATGCGTGACATTGACCAGGCCAGTAACGTTGGTGTCTATCATGGTATGCCAGTCATTAAGATCAACCTCGGGTGCTCCCTGGGGAGCCAGTGCCAGTCCTGCGTTGTTGACCAAAGCCGTTACTGCTGAAAATTCCTCTGGCAACGACGCTACTGCTTTCTTGACGGCTTCTGAATCGCGTACATCCAGTTGCATCACATGCACAGGAACATCCAGTGTCTCCCTGAGGTCCAAAAGTCTCTCTAAACGACGCCCCGAAAGAACCAGCGACCACCCCTCTTTGGCAAATCTGTGTGCAGCAGCTTTACCAAAACCAGAGGTCGCGCCAGTAATAAATGCGATTTTCTTCATCATGTTTTCCTTGTTAAATCATGATTGTGAGCAGTGCCAACATCATCAAAATGGGCGCTACCGTGTTTTTTGGTGATGAATCCGGGTATAAATCAAACAACTTCTTTCCCAATAAACTGCCCAGCATGGCAACAGGAAAAAGAACCAGGCTGAACTGAACAGACCGGGCCGAGATAGCATCGACATAAAGCAAACCCAACAGTGATGTCGCTGAACTCAGGATAAAAAACAGTATCGCCGTTGCTCTGATTTCACTGGCCTTTAACGACAGGTTTAACAGATACAAAACCAGTGGTGGACCGCCCGCTGAAGCCGTTGTCATGCCAAAACCTGACAATGCACCAGCAAGCATGGCATAGCGATGGTTAAGCCAGGTGAACCGCAGATCAAACATGATCAAAGTACCGGCAATCAATGAGAAGCCTGCAATCATCATCTTCAGTTCATGTGCAGATATGACCGAAATAAACAAAAGCGAGACCGGTATTGCGCCTAGCATGCCCAGTGAAAGCATGGTCAGCAGACGTCGATTAACCTGCTTCCTGGCGCCCGGCAACAGACACAGACTACTGAGCAGATCGAGTGTCAGAGCAATAGCAATGGCATCAAAGGGGGAATAGACAAGACTCAGGCACAGGGCAGCAATAATGGCAAATCCAAAGCCACTGTAACCCCTTACCAACCCGGCAAACAAAACAAATACCGTTGCTAAGCCCATCATCAATTCCGTTAAACATTACACATTGCTTCTGAAGGCCATCAATGTAATCAGCCCACGACCTATCCTATAGAGCCAGTTTTTCAGATTGTCTGAGTCAGTAGCGCCAACAGCCGCCCTGACACAAGGCTTTTTTTAAACTGTCCCTACATCCTTTTTTATGTTTCTCGCCAAGATAACTGCAAATCACAAACAAAGACTCAATCCTTACCCCACTGGAGAATTAAAATGGATGTATTGGGATCAGATGTATCAAATCATTATGTCGTGGAATTGGATAAACATGTATTCCACTCTTGGTCGGTACAAGAGTCAGCAACACCGGTAGCCATTGCCGGTGCACAGGGATCTAGCCTTTGGGATTTCGAAGGAAAGCAGTATCTGGATTTTAGTAGCCAGTTGGTGAACACCAATATTGGGCATCAGCACCCAAAGGTGATTGATGCCATCAAGGCCCAGGCTGAATCTCTGGTGACCATAGCTCCGGCAACAGCAAACCTTGCCCGGGGTGAAGCAGCCAGGCGCATACTGGATAGAGCACCGGCTAAGTTCAATAAGGTGTTTTTTACTAACGCTGGTGCTGATGCCAATGAAAATGCGATTCGCATGGCAAGACAATTTACCGGTCGTGACAAGGTGCTTTCTGCCTACCGCTCATACCATGGCAATACCGGCTCAGCGATCGCTGCCACAGGTGATTTTCGTCGTGTACCCAATGAATACAGCCGCGGGCATGTACACTTTTTTAACCCTTATCTTTATCGCACCGAGTTCAATGCAAAGACGCAAGAACAGGAATGTGAGCGAGCTCTGCAGCACCTGAAACGAGTGATTGAATGCGAAGGACCAGATTCCATTGCCGCCATTCTTCTGGAGACAATCCCGGGCACAGCAGGCTTTCTTTTACCACCGGAAGGCTATCTACAAGGGGTTAGAGATCTGGCCACCGAACATGGTATACAACTGATCTTCGACGAAGTGATGGTGGGATTTGGTCGCACTGGCCGCTGGTTTGCTTTTGAGCACTTTAACGTTATTCCGGATCTGATCACCTTTGCCAAAGGGGTTAACTCAGGCTACGTTCCTGCTGGCGGCGTTGTTGTAAGCGAGCCAATATCCGAATATTTCAAGAGCCACTTCTTTATGGGCGGCCTCACCTATTCTGGCCACCCACTGGCCATGTCCGCCATTGTCGCAACTCTGGATGCAATGGAAGAGGAAGGCATTGTTCGCTATGCCGATGAGGTAGGAAACACGGTTTTGGGACCCGCATTAATCGACCTGATGGAAAAACACAACAGCATTGGCGACATTCGTGGCAAGGGCATGTTCTGGGCTCTGGAGCTGGTCGAAGACAGGACAACACGAGAGCCTTTAAGCAATGAGAAAATGGCCTCCATTAAAGCCAGATTAACCGACAAGGGCCTACTTTCTTTTATAGTGAACAACCGTATTCACGTAGCGCCGCCTCTTATCGTTAAACCCAATGAGATTGCCCAGGGTGTGGCCATTATTAGCCAGGTACTCTCGGACTTTGATTAAAACCTGAACAAAAAACGCCAGGACAATGGTCTTGGCGTTGACACCTCCAAAAGGAAAAAATCTATATAAAGCCTAACCTTCCAGGGCGCTTGCCAGTTGTTCAACCCCGGGGGTAATGAGCGCCTTATCGATGGCATGAAAGCCAAGCCTGAAAAAACTATTGGTTTCAGGGTTAGCTTGTTCCTGCCCCATGAAATGCGAATATCCTGTTTCTATCAGAACCCCCCGTTGAGATGCTCTGGACGCCAGTCGCTGACTGCTTATTCGGTCGGGTGTTTCTAACCACAGCGCATTGCAATAGTTACCCTTGGCCAATCGCTTACAATCGGGAAGATAGCGCTGAACCGCTTCATTAATCTCGTGCCAGCGCTGGCGTGTATTGTCTTTGAAACGTCGCAGGAAGCTATCGTAATAACCCTGTGAGATAAAATGCGCCATTTCCATTTGCACCCGGCTTGGCGGGTGGCGATACATTAAACGACGCAGTGTTCGTAACTCATAGATCAACTCTTCCGGAGCAACGATATAACCAAGGCGTAGACCAGGTGCCAATGTCTTGGAAAAACTACTGACGTAGACAACACGGTTGTCTTTATCCAATGCCTTTAGTGCAGGCAAGGGGTTCCATTCGGAGTTGCTGTCTGAGTCGTAATCATCTTCTATAATGATGGCGTCACTCTTTTGCGCTAATTGCAAAAGGTCATGTCGGCGTTGCTTACTCATGGTCACGCCCGTTGGAGCCTGATGACTCGGTGTAACATAGAAATAATCACACTTGGATGACAGCTCGTTAAGCACCAGCCCGCTCTGGTCAACAGTATGCGGATGAAGCTGTGCCCGGGCCAAACTAAAAATATTGTTAGCTTCTTTATAGCCAGGGTTTTCCACCCCTACTCGAGTGTGTTTATCCATTAACATCCTGGATAGCAAATAGAGCGCGTTCTGTGAGCCAACGGTAATGAGAATCTCATCGCTCCTGGCGTGAATGCCTCGCTGTGGGAGTACCCGGGTTCGGATCTGCTCTACCAATAACTCTACATCCTTATCAACTTTGTCACACAGCCAGCTATGATCTTTCGGGTCTGCTATCACCTTACGAGTGGATTCTCGCCACTGCGCCAGAGGAAAATCTTGAATGCTTGGTTGCCCATAGATAAAGGGATATTGATAACAGCTCCAGTGGGAGGGTTTAACTATACGGGGGAAAGCATCTGTAGAAACCTTGAATCGACGGCTCCAGTTTGCGGCATTGGCAGGGTTGTCTGCCTCAAAATGGTTCAACTCCTGTTCCACCTCTTCAAGTCTGGTGGAATATTTTTCCGACAGGTAATAACCGCTTCTTGGCTTACTTATCAGGTAACCGTCATCTGACAGTGCTTCGTAGACCAGTGACACAGTATTGCGTGACACCTTCAATTGACTTGAAAGCTTACGGCAGGAAGGCAGCGCCTCATCGGCAGAGAACACACCTTCGAGTATTGCTTTAACAAGATACTCTCTTACCTGCTCCTGCAAACTTCTCTTCGAATCAAACTCAATGAAACAGCTGTAATTTATCCCCATGGAGTCAACCTTTTGGATATTTTTATTCATTGCATTCGATTCACCACAGCAAAAAGCAAGCCAATATACTTAATTAGTCGTATTTATCTTATATTCTAACCACTGTCCCAATCAGCACGGAAAATTGGCTCTAACCCAACTATCTATCTCATCTCTAAAGTGAAGGCGTTCACAAATCACAGCAAGTAACAAATTATGAGACATGGAATAAAACTTAGAAAATGGGTAGCCGTTGCCGCAGCAACGATGACTATAGGCATGTCCAGTATGGTTGTTGCCGATGAGTCGCCATCTTTTGCCAGCAAGGGAATAAAGGTTGCGACAGAGGATAACTACTCTCCGTTCAACTTTATCGATAAAGGCAAGCCAACCGGGATAAATAAAGATCTTCTGGATGAACTGCGCGACTACTCCGACTTTAAAGTAAAGCAGGAGATTCTGCCCTGGACAGGTCTTCTGGCATCCGTTTCCGCAGGTCAGTATGACCTTGCCCTTACCGGTGCAATCATTACTGACGCTCGCCTCAAAGCATTCGATTTCACCCCACCCATCGCCTCCGCACAGCACTATTTCGTCGCCCGGGCAAAAGACGACAGCGTAAACACGATTGCAGATCTGGATGGAAAAACAGTTGGCTTGCAGGCAGGCAGCGCACTACTGGAAAGGCTTCCCGAATTGAAAACCATGCTTGAAGCCCAGGATAAGAAACTAGGAAAAGTGGTTGAGTATCAATCATACCCTGAAGCCTACGCCGACCTGGCAAATGGTCGCATCGATTACGTGATCAACAGTATCGTCAATATAAATGAGTTGGTAAAAACCAAGCCCAAGGTATTCAAGAAAGGTGAAGCTGTATCCGGCCCCGGCTTTGTAAGCTGGCCTGTACCCAAAGACAACCCTGAACTGCTGGCCTATCTGACCGACTTCTTTGCACACTTAAAAGAGACAGGTCGTATGGCTGAGTTGCAGGAAAAATGGTTCGGTGAATCCTTTGATGAACTGCCAACCAACGCCATCGTTTCAGTTGAACAGTACCATAAATTGACTGCAGTCCGGTAAACCACTCCTCACAGTTCAGTAATGACCAGGGCTTAAAAACGACTACTCCTATCGCCCTGGTCTTACTTAAAAAATCAACGTTAATACTGCTGCAGACAGGTAGGTATTTATGGATCACTACGGATGGATGCAATTGCTTCAGGGGGCATGGACCACGGCATGGATATCAATGGTATCCATCGCCCTGGGGGTGGTTTTCGGGCTCGTGATAGCGCTTATTCGTATGGCGAAACTGCCAATTGTCGATCAGATATTAGGTGTCTATGTCAGCTGGGCAAGAGCCACACCACTGGTGACATTAGCCTTGTTCATCTTCCTCTCTTTTCCGTCTTTAGGCATCAATCTCGATAAACACTTCTCGGCCATCTTGTGTTTAACCCTGAATACCTCTGCCTTTAATGCCGAGATCTGGAGAAATGCATTCCTTAACTTCTCCAGTGGGCAGAAAGAGGCCGCTGAAGCTCTGGGTATGCGACGACTGACCTATTTTAGGCGCATCATGTTCCCTCAAATGGTGGTCATGAGCCTGCCCGCACTGGTCAACGAGATGTCTTTCTTAATCAAAGGCAGCCCGGCGATTGCCGTGATTGGCGTTGTTGACCTGACTCGTGTTACCAACCGAATCGCAGCCGTCACCTATGAACCTCTACTTCCTATTCTGTGTGCTGGCATTCTCTATATGTGCATCATAGGTGTGCTAATCAAATTACAACAAATGGCCGAGAAAAAGGCTAACTACCTGGCTGGCTGATAATAAGGAGTAATCATGGCTGAATGGGAAATAATCTGGCAGCAAAGAGACATCTTTATTTCAGGTTTTGGTAATACTTTTATACTGTTTTTGGCGGGATCAATCGCAAGTTTCATCCTGGGTGTGACCCTTCTCTACACCTTGGAAAATGGCTCAAAAGGTGTTAAAGGCAGCGTAATCCTGATCATCAATATGATGCGCACCCTGCCCTTCCTGATTTTGGCTTATCTGCTGTATTACGGGTTGCCAGAGGTCGGAATCCGCATGGATGCCTTTACTGCGGGGCTGGTCTCTTTATGCCTTTATCATGGCACCTATTTCTGCGAGATCTTCAGAGGTATTCGCAAAGGACTGGATTCAGGCTTGACGGAAGCAGCCCAGGCTTGTGGCTTCTCCAGATTCAAGACCTTTACCCGCATTATCATGCCCAATGTGCTGTTTCGATCCGTGCCGCTCATTGCCAATCAGCTGATCATCTGCCTGAAAGACACCGCCTTTCTGTGCATTATTACCGTTGGTGAGATCACAGCGGCCGCTAACAGTATTCAATCAACCTACTTTATTCCGCTTAACGCATTTATTGTGGCTATTGCCCTGTACTGGATTATCAGTATCGCCATCGAACAGGTCAGCAAAATCACACTTAATAAAGTTCAGGATAGAGGGCTAAGCCATGCTTAATGAAAAGATTCTCACCAAGCCAGTTGAAACCCCGAAAACCGCTCAGGAAAGCGCACCTGTGGTAGAACTGCCTGTCCAGTACCCAAAAACCGAATCCAATGCCCGGGATATTGTAAGGGTGGTGAACCTGTCCAAACAGTTTGATGGCATCGAGGTGCTGAGAGACATTAACCTCACCATCAAAAAGGGCGACGTTGTCAGTATTCTGGGTTCTTCCGGTTCAGGTAAGTCGACCCTGCTTCGTTGTATGAACTGGCTTGAACAACCGGAACGAGGCAGCATCCATTTGGGTGATGAGCGCATAGGTATCAATCCTGTTACCAGGAAACCGCTCAAATACAAAGAGCTCGCCAGGATTCGCGAGCGTATCGGTATGGTGTTTCAAAGCTTCAATCTCTGGCCTCATCTCACTGTGCTCAAGAATGTCATGGAAGCCCTGTTACATGTTAAGAAAATGCCAAAAGCGGAGGCGGAAAAAATCGCCAGAGTGCAGTTAGAAAAAGTTGGTATGTCCCATAAACTCGACAGCTATCCAAATATGCTATCGGGCGGTCAAAAACAGAGGGTCGCTATCGCCCGTGCACTGGCTATGGAACCAGAGGTATTGCTGTTTGATGAACCCACCTCAGCCCTTGATCCTGAATTGGTTGATGAGGTTCTGACCGTGATGCAGGCGTTATCGAAAGAGGGTTACACCATGGTGGTGGTCACACACGAAATGGAGTTTGCCAGAAACGTTTCAAGCCAGGTGGTGTTCCTGGAGAAAGGTATTCTGATTGAAAAATGTCCGCCAGAGAAGTTCTTTACCAATCCGGATTCACCTCGGGTAAGACAGTTTTTGAAGCTCGATGGCGCCTGACTCAACTTCAGCACTGAGAACAGAAAGCCCTGGATTGCAGGGCTCTCTGGCTGCTGCAAATCACTGGCTCCTCTGTTTTCAGGCCCTTTCCGGGTATAAGTGAGCTGAATCAGCGCCGGACGTGATCTGTTTGCGCAAGGCTCGTGGTCAGTGACTCTGTTAAGTTAATATTTTTTTCTTCCATTAATGCTTCCAGTAAAGGATAAAGAGCGCCCAGTTGCTTTTCGAGCGTGTCTTTAATGGTGTCGACGATCACCTGCGTACCACGCTCAATTTCAATGTTGACCCAATCATCTGCTTTTTTAGCATTGAATGTTGTGACTCTTCGGGTCTCAGGAATCAGCCAGACTTCAAAACAGTCTTTCTTCTTGTCGACATCGGATAAGGTTAGGCTGCATCCATTAATCGCTATATACCCTTTAGGGAAAATGTATTGCCCCCATTCATTGCTGTATGCAAACCGCATACGGCAGTTTCCCTCGATCTCTTCAACTTCAAGAATCTGAGCCCGAAAGTCGATGTGTCCAGAAAGAGGGTGTCCGCCAATTTCCGCCCCATCCATTGCTGCTCGCTCGACATTCACGGCCTGACCAGTGACATGATCTCCTAATGTCGTTACACGTAAGCTTTGCAAAATAACATCAAATCTGGCCAGAGTCGGACTGATAATTTCTGTTACCGTAAGACAAACGCCGTCCACCGCAACACTGGCCCCTACATTCAGCCCCTGGCAAAAGCCTTCCGGGAACTCAATGTCAAAGGTTCGGATGCCATCGTGGTCATCCACACGGCCAATTTTGGCCATGCCTTGAACAATGCCTGTAAACATTCAAATTGCTCCATTACTTTCGAATTAGTGTCAGGGTATACGTGTAAGGACTGTCAGCAGGATCTTCAACGATGTTTCTTCAGGCGAACAATATAATATCTGCAGCCAAAATATCACACGATTTTAGCTTAAAGTGCTCTGGTTTAAACTCGTAAGGATAGAAAAAGCCACCGTCCAGACAGGTGAAACCAGCTAGCCATTTACTTAACATGGGTTTGCGCAAGCAAAGCCTATATAATTGCTCCTTTGCCTGACAGATGGTACTGAGGGACTGGCTTTGGACACAATCACCGTAAGGGGTGCAAGAACCCATAACCTGAAGAACATCGATCTCGATATGCCCCGGGACAGCCTGATTGTCATTACCGGTCTTTCCGGATCAGGAAAGTCGTCCCTGGCCTTCGATACCCTTTATGCCGAGGGTCAGCGTCGCTATGTGGAATCTCTGTCTGCCTATGCACGACAGTTTCTCTCGATGATGGAAAAGCCGGATGTCGATCACATCGAGGGTTTGTCTCCTGCCATTTCCATTGAGCAGAAGTCCACCAGCCATAACCCTCGTTCGACAGTCGGCACCATTACTGAAATATACGACTATCTTCGTTTGCTTTTTGCCAGAACCGGTACACCCCGCTGCCCTGAGCATCACTTACCCCTGGAAGCCCAGACCGTCAGCCAGATGGTGGATCAGGTACTGGCATTGCCAAAAGGTACCAAACTGATGTTGCTGGCACCTGTGGTCAGGGATCGAAAAGGTGAACACCTCCATGTCTTCAGCGAACTGAGAGCCCAGGGTTTTATTCGAGCCCGCATTGATGGCATTGTCACCGACCTCGATAACCCACCTGAGCTGGACAAAAAGAAGAAGCACACTATCGAAGTGGTGGTTGATCGCTTCAAGGTAAGAGAAGATCTGCAGTTGCGTCTGGCAGAATCTTTCGAAACAGCTCTCGAACTGACCGACGGGCTGGCAGCAGTCAGCTTTATGGACGCGGAGGAGCAGGACATTGTGTATTCAGCCCGCTTTGCCTGCCCGTCTTGCGGCTACAGCATCAATGAACTGGAGCCCCGCATGTTCTCGTTCAATAACCCGGCGGGGGCCTGCACCACCTGTGATGGTCTGGGGGTCAAGCAGTTTTTTGATGAAGACCGTATTGTCCAGCACCCGGAATTAACCCTGGCGGAAGGCGCCATTCGTGGTTGGGATCGCCGCAGCGTCTATTACTTTCACCTCTTAAAGTCACTGGCTGCACACTTCGGCTTTGATATTGATACCGCTTTTGATGATCTTACTGCTGAGCAACAGACGATTATTCTTCATGGCTCCGGCGAAGAGCAGATTGATTTCAGTTACGTCAACGATCGGGGCGATGTTTATAAAAAGCGCCATCGTTTTGAAGGCATTATCCCCAACTTTGAACGCCGTTTCCGTGAGACAGAATCCCAGTCTGTGCGTGAAGAGCTTTCCAAGTATTTGAGTACCCAGCACTGCCCAAGCTGTAAAGGCACTCGTCTCCGTCAGGAATCAAGACACGTCTTTATCGAAGATGAAACACTGCCCGATCTGGTGAAACTACCGGTAGAACGTGCGCTTGCTTATTTCGAACAACTCAGTCTTCCCGGCCAGAAAGGTGAGATTGCAGAAAAAATTCTGAAAGAGATCTGTGATCGTCTGAGCTTCCTGGTCAACGTGGGTCTTAACTACCTGACACTAGATCGCAGTGCGGATACCCTCTCAGGAGGTGAAGCCCAGCGCATTCGACTGGCCAGTCAGATTGGTGCTGGCCTGGTTGGCGTTATGTATATTCTGGACGAGCCCAGTATTGGTTTGCACCAGCGAGATAACGAACGTCTACTGAATACACTGACCCGTCTCCGCGACCTGGGTAATACAGTGATTGTTGTAGAACATGACGAGGACGCCATTCGCACTGCCGACCACGTGATTGATATCGGTCCGGGTGCCGGAGTTCATGGCGGTGAGATTATTGCCCAGGGCACACCTGCCCAGATTATGGACAATGAAAAATCGGTCACAGGCCAATATTTGACTGGCACTAAAAAAATCGCGATACCTGAACAGCGTACACCAGCGGATAAAAAGAAACGACTTAAACTCACCGGCTGCACCGGCAACAACCTGAAGAATGTCACCCTGGAAATCCCGGTGGGGCTGATGACTTGTGTAACAGGCGTTTCCGGCTCAGGAAAGTCCACCCTCATCAACAGTACTCTTTATCCTATCGCTGCCCAGGTCTTGAATGCTGCCACTACTTTAACGGCATCAAAGCACAGGAAAATCAGCGGTCTGGACCACTTCGATAAATGCATCGACATTGACCAAAGCCCTATTGGTCGGACTCCAAGGTCCAACCCAGCTACCTACACAGGCATTTTTACCGCGATTCGTGAACTGTTTGCCGGAACCCAGGAAGCCCGTTCCCGTGGCTACAAGCCCGGACGTTTCAGCTTTAACGTTAAAGGGGGTCGCTGTGAAGCCTGTCAGGGCGACGGTGTCATAAAGGTAGAGATGCATTTCCTGCCTGACATTTATGTGCCCTGTGACGTCTGTAAGGGCAAACGATACAACCGTGAAACGCTGGACGTTAAATACAAAGGCAAGAATATTCATGAAGTTCTGGAAATGACCGTCGAGGAAGCTCTGGAATACTTTGAACCGATTCCTGCCGTTAAACGTAAACTGCAAACTCTGATGGATGTTGGTTTGTCGTATATTCATCTGGGACAAAATGCTACCACACTCTCCGGCGGTGAGGCACAGCGGGTGAAACTGGCCAAGGAACTTTCCAAAAGGGATACCGGCAAGACCCTGTACATTCTTGATGAGCCAACTACAGGCCTGCACTTTCACGATATTGAACAGTTACTGGCAGTGTTGCACAGGCTAAGAGATCGCGGGAATACCGTGGTAGTGATTGAGCACAATCTCGATGTCATCAAAACAGCAGACTGGATCGTCGATCTGGGACCCGAGGGAGGTGATGGTGGAGGTCAGATCATTGCCGAGGGCACGCCTGAAGTTGTGGCTGACAACGAATTTTCCCATACCGGTCGCTTCCTGAAGCTGATGCTAAAGTCACCTGATCAATAACAGAGAACCAATATCAGCCCTGACGGGCAAATGGAATTCACTCCCGCCGGATTCGACGGGAGCACTCTTTCGGATATCGATAGCGTTTACAGATTGAAGCTGAAGGCGCAATGAAGGATGATTCCCCCCTTAAAGTTTTGCCTTGAAAAAGGGTCTTCCGTTTTCAGTCAGCTGGACGCATACCACTTTTTCTTTCGTTTCGGGCATCTCGGGTTAAGCACTCTAAGGAGTTCACTATGTGGGGCAAGAACAACTCAGAAAACAGCCTGGTCAGCAGCACCAGAAATGATGACACCATCACTCTGATAGCTGCAGGCACAGAAGTTGAAGGAGACATTCGTTTCCGTGGCATCGTTCATGTTGAAGGTAAGATCAAGGGCAATGTCAGTTCCAACGATGGCAAACTTCAACTGATTGCCGGTAGTCGTGTAGAGGGTAATATTACTGCCGCCCAGATAGTAATCAATGGTCGTGTAACTGGCGACGTTTATGCTACTGAAAAGCTTGAGCTATCAGCCGAGGCCCATGTGGAAGGCAACGTATATTACGATGTGATGGAAATCGCGGCCGGAGCTGCCATAAATGGCAAGATGGAACGTATGCACAAAAGTGGCGAACTGTTGCCCAACCCCTCTGAAGAAGAAAATGAAGTCAAGGTCAAGAAACTTGGATCTACCTGATCCTCCGAGAGGAAAGAAGACACTCTTTCCTCTTTATGAATAACCGGTGGTCAACTCATCCGTTATTGCAATGAATACCACCTCTTGATTAAAACCGCAACGAGCGCAACGCTCGCTGTTATGGCTAAGGTTCAAGCTACCTTGTCAAACACTTAAGAAAGACATTTCTGGCACCGTTGATGTCACGATCAACGGTGAAGCCCTCACCCTTAATAACCTTGGAAGAACCTAATTTTTCGTCAATGGTCCCGCTCCATGATCGAGTCTTGGATGTATAGGCTTCGTTGCAATCAACTACATGCTTTCCATACTTTTTTGCGTACCACTTAAGCCGCTTTTTGAATTGGTAGTGATTGAGGTCAAGCATCTGGCGGCAGGTGTTACGGCGAATGGTGCGAACCTTCTTATCTTTGCGTGTGACCATACCTCTTGTCTCAAAGGTTGGCAAAAATACAACATCGTAGTTCGACACCAGCTCGAACGCCAGCCGGTTATGCAGATCAAGAGCAATGTCATCCTTTTTGCATTTCAGCCGGTCAATTTCCCTGTTGAAATGAATAATCCGATCTCTTGCCCACTGGGGCATGTCGGGGAACTCAACGCCCTTCCGCGTGTTCACCGGGGTCAACTCCAACGCATCTAACCTTCCCTTGGATTTCGGGATTTAGCTCAATATGTTGTTGAACCTGAATGAACCAGCGACCTTTGTCGTAGGTTACGACACAAGACTTGCCAATCGCTTCTGCTGGCACATCTTCTGTCAGGTGAATCTTGCCAAGAGCCTGTACGCAGGGATTTAACCCCTTTGGCAAACGGTCAATAGAGAATGAGTGCCTGCTACCTTTGCGGCTTTTGAAACTGATTTCTGCAAAGCCCTCTTTAGCTCCCTTGAGCTTCTTGTTGTGCTTGCAGACCGCTTTGAATGTAGCCGCTGCCGCCAGTGTTCCATTATCAGAAACAATCGAGTTATAAGCCCTGCCACTTTCTTTTTGCTCCTGCTCCACTTGAGCTTTAATGGCAGGTCGCATGTTGATGAATTTTCCGCTGGCATCTTTATAGTCATCGTTGCGGAAACGCTCAACAGCAAGGTTGTACGACCTGCGATAGAGTATCAGGGCATCGTGATAGGCTTGCTTATTCTCTGGGTAAAACCTGATCTTTTTTGACGCTACTATCTTTGCGTCCTTTGCGTCTTTTAGCAGATCGCTTCCCGTAGTGGCTATTGCAGAATGAGGTAATGAAACCGATAAGCTCTTGGGTGTCGAATGACTTACTGGCGTTATCCGGGTCATCCAAAACCTCGATGTGTCCTCCCGATAATTCAACAAGCCATTTGATGAGTCCAAACCCTGATCGGGCAAGGCGATCTTTTGTGGCAACCACAATATGGGTTGGATTTCCGCACACCGCTGATTCCAGAATGGTTTGCAGTCCTTTTCGCTTAAAGTTGAAAGCACTGGCAATGTCGCTGATAAATTCTGCATCAGGGTGCTCTTTGAGTAAGATACGCTTTTGCGTGTCAATGCTGGATTTTTGCTTTCCAGAACTCACTCTTGTATAGCATATCTTCCTCTGCTGGTTAATGAATATGCGGAAGTGACCACCACTGGTTTGCTTCACTTTTTCGTAGTGACCGCTTTCGATCTTGCGCCTCATAGTTTGACTGGTTACGCCTTCAATCTTGGCTAGCTTTGTAGTTGAACCCCACAAGATAAATTCACCTTTTGACGATTTATCTTGTGTCTGGCGTAATTGATTTTGCGATTGTTGCAATTTTATTTGACTGTTTATTTCGCAGCCTTTTAGGGACTGATAAAGCTTGCCGTGTCGAAGCTTAAATTCGCAGTACGAACCAATTTTTTATGGAAAAACACCTACCTGAAAAGAAAAGTATTGATCCAGATCAATTCTCTTGTAAGCGTTAATACGTATAGTACGAACCATAGGAGCAAGGGCACACACACAATAAGAACGATTTCACAATAAGAAAAAATAATACAAGGGACCAAGTATAAAAATCATAACACTTGATATAGCCTGTTAGTATATAAAGCCAAGTTTGAGAGAACCTGGTTTTTTTTATTTTATTAGCTGTGAAACCAGAAATCCTGCCACAACAATCACACCAAAAATCACCACAAAAAAATCCTTCAAAGGCTTGCGATATCGTTTCAGAGCAGCAGACCTGTAGAGCCCTATGACCGGAATAAAGAACAGGATAATCGCCATTATGGGGGCTACTATGGCATCCATGATCATAAGAATACTCCAATCACCAACACCTGCAATCCAGCATCCCAGGGCCACCAGAAAAATACTCAAGCGTCTGGGTCTGGCAGAAGGGGTTGTTAACTCACCCGGCCTGAACCGTTCCAGCCCCACACCAATAAAGCCATTGATCACTTCAATAGTGCCGAGAAAAAAACCATAGTAAGAAGTTAAAATCGCCACAAAAGCGATAACAGGTGCCAGACTGGAAAATAAACGATTACCGGGTTGATTAGCCAGGATGGAAAGAATTGGTAGGTTTTGAGCTTTCGCAAGCTCAATCTGTTCTGGCGCCAGAGCCAATACACACGAAAGCACGAAGAACAATGTGAT
Source organism: Endozoicomonas sp. ALC020 (assembly GCF_049275935.1). NCBI lineage: Bacteria > Pseudomonadati > Pseudomonadota > Gammaproteobacteria > Oceanospirillales > Endozoicomonadaceae > Endozoicomonas > Endozoicomonas sp. ALC020. Next base: position 2,958,936 of record NZ_CP184830.1, on the reverse strand, counting down.
AAGCAGTAAAACCAGAGAGCTTCTGAAGTGAATCTGGTCGGTCTTGGCGATGCACTGATGAAGCTCAGGCATTTGACGCCGGTACGATCGGGCAAAGGATGGACAAACAGCCGCATGGTAGAAAGAAAATACCAGCACGGGTAACGTCAGAAGAAAGGTTTTAACGATATCCACCATGGGCACTTCCTGACGGAGAAAATCCATTCGCCATTGAGGTATCAAATACAGACTTACGCACAGAAGCACCACAGTCAGAGGAAAAACCAGACTGCTGATCAGCTTCAACATTTTCTGCTCTGAGCCACTAAACAGCGCGATCATGCCCGTGACAAGCAAAAAAACAAGCAAAGGTCTGTTTATTAGGCCTTCCCATTTGAGCTGATTTATCAGAAAACTCTCACTAACATTCGCAATGCCAATGGTATAAAGCAGCAGGACAGGAAACATCGACAAAAAACAGAGCAGCATCAACCACTGACCGACTTTATCACCAAAGTTCTCTCTAACAATACTGCTGATATCCCCATCAGGTTTCCGGGAAGACAAACAGAAACGGGTTAACCCTCTATGGGTGAGAAATATGATGGGACCACTGACCAGGGCCATGAAGAAAAGAGGCCATATACCACCACTACCGGCGACTATGGGGAGGTAAAGCAGCCCTGCACCTATGCCTGTACCTATGTGACTGAACATCCAACCTGTGTCCCTGGCGGTCCATTCTGATTTGGCGTATTTTTCTATGGAACGTTTTGCTTCAATACCCTGATTTGACATAGACCCCCCCATTCGCAAAACTGCAATGCCTTTACAATTTAGACAATGAAAAGATGGCCTGGTTCCCCTGTGATTTTCTGCTGAATCGATTCAAAGTTGGCTTGTCATTAGGAGCCTCAAAAAAAAACCGGACACAAGGTCCGGTTTTTTTTTGAAGGAGTAAAAATCTTACTCTTCAGTAGCTTCCACTTCAGCAGCTGGACGATCCAGCAGCTCGACGATAGCCATAGGTGCATTGTCACCCTTACGGAATCCGCACTTCAGGATGCGGATATAGCCGCCTGGACGCTCTTTGAAGCGAGGGCCCAGTTCGGAGAACAGCTTGCCAACAGTCTCTTTGTTACGGAGACGATCAAACGCCAGACGACGGTTGGCTACGCTGTCTTCCTTAGCCAGGGTGATCAGCGGTTCTGCAACACGGCGCAGCTCTTTAGCCTTAGGCAGTGTTGTTTTGATTACTTCGTGCTCTACCAGGGAAGCAGTCATGTTCTTGAACATCGCCTTGCGATGTGAACTGTTCCGGTTGAGCTTGCGGCCACTCTTACGATGACGCATGGCACAAACTTCCTCATTCTACCATTTGCCTTACACCCACTCTTTTGGAGTGAGTGAAAAAGCCAATGGCTGCTTAAGCAGAAATCTTGTCGTCGCCCTTCAGGCTGGCCGGTGGCCAGTTGTCGAGACGCATACCCAGGCTCAAACCACGAGAGGCCAGAACGTCCTTGATCTCGGTCAGGGACTTCTTACCCAGGTTCGGGGTCTTGAGCAGTTCAACCTCAGTGCGCTGAATCAGGTCACCGATGTAGTAGATGTTTTCTGCCTTCAGACAGTTAGCACTACGAACAGTCAGTTCGAGGTCATCCACAGGGCGCAGCAGGATAGGATCAACTTCATCCTCTTCCTTAACTGGCTCTGGCTCTGGCTCACCTTCCAGATCAACAAATACAGCCAGCTGCTGCTGCAGAATGGTTGCAGCACGACGGATGGCTTCATCCGGGTCCAGAGTACCGTCGGTTTCCAGATCAAGAACCAGCTTGTCCAGGTCGGTACGCTGCTCGACACGAGCACTTTCAACGACATAGGAGACGCGGTAAACAGGGCTATAGGTGGCATCCAGTTGCAGACGGCCAATAGCACGGGTCTCATCTTCATCCTGATGACGGCTGTCAGCAGACTCATAACCGCGGCCACGAGCTATCCTCAGCTGCATGTTCAGGTCGCCTTTCTCATTCAGATTGGCGATCACATGATCCGGGTTAACGATTTCAACATCGTGGTCCAACTGGATATCCGCAGCAGTCACAGGGCCAGCACCTTTCTTGGTCAGACTCAGTGTTGCTTCGTCACGGCCGGTCATGCGAATGGCAAGACCTTTGAGGTTCAGCAGGATGTCAATAACATCTTCCTGAACACCTTCAATCGCACTGTATTCATGCTGTACGCCGTCAATCTCAACTTCTGTCACGGCACAGCCGGGCATGGAAGAGAGAAGGATACGACGCAGAGCATTGCCCAAGGTATGTCCAAAACCACGCTCAAGCGGTTCCAGAGTTACCTTAGCGCGCGTCAGGCTAATTTCCTCGACATCAATGTGTCTAGGAGTAAGAAATTCAGTAACCGAATTCTGCATGGATGTTACACCCCACCTAACTGTCTATCCCTTACTTGGAGTACAGCTCGACGATCAAGTTTTCGTTGATGTCAGCTGACAGGTCACTCCGCTCGGGCAGCACCTTGAAGGTACCTTCCTTTTTGCTGGCATCAACCTCAACCCAGGTAGAAAACCCACGCTGAGCGGCCAGTTCAAGGGCTGCGTTGATACGCAGCTGGTTTTTAGCCTTTTCGCGGATGGCGACAACATCGCCAGGCTGAACCTGGTAGGAAGGAATGTTTACAGTCTTTCCATTCACCAGGATGGCTTTGTGGCTTACCAGCTGACGTGCTTCGGCACGGGTGGAACCGAATCCCATGCGGTAAACTACATTATCAAGGCGAGACTCAAGCAGTTGCAAGAGGTTTGCACCCGTTGCACCTTTCTTGCGATCAGCGGCCTTGTAGTAGTTACGGAACTGCTTCTCCAGTACGCCGTAGATACGACGAACTTTCTGCTTTTCACGAAGCTGTACACCGTAGTCAGAAAGACGGCCACGACGCTGACCGTGCTGACCTGGAGCAATTTCTGCTTTGCACTTTGACTCGAGTGCACGAACACCACTCTTCAGAAAGAGATCGGTGCCTTCACGACGAGACAGTTTGCACTTTGGACCAATGTATCTAGCCATTTATACCGACTCCTGCTTATACACGACGCTTTTTAGGCGGACGACAACCGTTGTGGGGGATCGGAGTAACATCAGTGATGTTAGTGATCTTGTAACCACAAGCGTTCAGTGCGCGTACAGCGGATTCGCGGCCAGGACCAGGTCCTTTCACGCAGACATCCAGATTCTTCAGACCGTATTCAGCGGCAGCCTGACCTGCACGCTCAGCAGCAACCTGCGCTGCAAACGGCGTGCTCTTACGAGAACCACGAAAACCGGAACCGCCGGCTGTGGCCCAGGCCAGAGCGTTGCCCTGACGATCGGTAATGGTCACGATAGTGTTGTTAAAAGAAGCGTGGATGTGAGCAACACCGTCAACAACCTGCTTTTTAACCTTCTTACGTGAACGAGTACCTGGCTTTGCCATATCAGAATAAATCCTGTTTCATAAGAACGGTATAACCATTCTTAATTGATACTTACTTACGAATAGGCTTGCGAGGACCCTTTCGGGTGCGAGCATTCGTCTTGGAACGCTGACCACGAACCGGCAGACTGCGACGGTGGCGGATACCACGGTAGCAACCCAGGTCCATGAGGCGTTTGATGTTCATACTGATTTCACGACGCAGATCACCTTCAACGTCCAGCTTGGCGATTTCACCACGCAGGGACTCAAGTTGCTCTTCGCTCAGATCAGCGATTTTGGCTTCTGGCTTAACGCCAGTGGTCTCACACAGCTTTTTAGCTGTGGTCTTGCCGATGCCGAATATGTAGGTCAACGAGATAACAGCATGTTTGTTATCCGGAATGTTGACGCCAGCAATACGGGCCATTCAATCGTCTCCGTTTGTTTTCTCCGTGAGTTCATCCTTGCCTGTACAGACAGGGACATTTTGAGTTCACGGTTATTTTCGCCTGTAGACTTATCAACCAACTTTGCAGCCAGTCATGCGATGTTTATCTACTTCGCCATCTATAGGCAGATAACACGGACCGGATCAGCACCTGAAGATACTGTCGGGAATGCTATAAAGCATGCCCTCCCAATCCATTGTTAGATGCTTACACAACTAACAGGTCGAAAAGCGGAAATTTTAATCCCACCAACGACAAAATACAACCGCTCATGATGCTCATGAACGGTTGTATTTATCTGTAGCCTTATGAGGTCAAGCCATAACGGCCCGGGACAACCCGAAAGACCTCATGCACAATCAACCTTGGCGTTGCTTGTGACGTGGCTCAACGCAGATGACACGAACAGTGCCCTTGCGCTTGATAATCTTGCAGTTACGGCAGATTTTCTTAACCGATGCACGTACTTTCATTATTCACTCCACCATTTCAGAGCTAGTGGCATTCGATGCAGAACCGGTGTTAGCGGATCAGGCCACCACCACCGTAGCCCTTAAGATTGGATTTCTTCAGCAGTGACTCGTACTGATGTGACATCAGGTGTGACTGCACCTGAGCCATCGTATCCATGACGACCACTACTACGATCAGCAGACTGGTACCACCCAGATAGAAAGGCACGTTAGCCGAAACTACCAGGAACTGTGGCAGCAGACATACTGCTGTCATATAGATAGCGCCAAACATGGTCAAACGAGTCAGGACACCATCAATGTAACGGGCAGACTGCTCACCAGGACGAATACCCGGGATGAATGCCCCTGACTTCTTCAGGTTGTCTGCAACATCCTTCGGATTGAAGACCAGCGCAGTGTAGAAGAAGCAGAAAAAGATGATACCTGCAGAGAACAAGACTATGTTCAGCGGCTGACCCGGACCCAGTGCCAGTGCGATATCCTGGAGCCATTCCCAGCCCTCGCCCTGACCAAACCATTGTGCAATGGATGCAGGGAAGAGCAGAAGGCTGGAAGCAAAAATGGCTGGAATAACACCAGCCATATTTACTTTCAGGGGCAAATGGCTGCTCTGTGCCGCAAACACTTTACGACCTTGCTGACGCTTGGCGTAATTGACAGTTATACGGCGCTGACCGCGTTCGATGAATACAACGAATGCAATAATTGCAATGGCCAGCAGAGCAATTGCGAGCAATGCCAGAATATTGATGTCACCCTGACGGGCGGACTCGAATGACCGCCCGATCGCACTGGGAAGGCCAGCGACAATACCTGCAAAGATCAGGATAGAGATGCCGTTACCAATCCCGCGTTCAGTCACCTGCTCACCCAGCCACATCATAAAGACGGCACCGGTTACGAAGGTGACTACAGCTACTACATAAAAGCTGATATCAGGATTGAACGCCACGCCCTGGTTAGCAAGACCTACGGTCATGCCAGTACCCTGGACGAACGCCAGCAACACTGTCAGGTAGCGGGTATACTGACTGATCTTGCGTCGACCCGATTCACCTTCCTTCTTGAGCTGTTCCAACTGGGGGCTGACCACGGTCATCAACTGAATGATGATGGACGCCGAAATGTAGGGCATGATTCCCAGTGCCAGCACCGACATACGCTCCAATGCACCACCGGAGAACATGTTGAACAGGCCAAGAATGGTCCCTTCATTTTGTTGAAACATCCGAGCCAGGGCATCAGGGTTGATGCCAGGCACAGGAATATGAGCACCGATCCGATATACCAGGATCGCCAGAAATACGAACTTGAGGCGAGAAATTAACTCGCCCAAACCGCTTTGATTCCCAACAGGTAGTGTCTTAGCCATTTAGTCCTCGATCTTACCACCAGCAGCTTCGATCGCGGCGCGAGCGCCTTTGGTAGCTGCCAGACCTTTTAGTGTTACGGCCTTGTTCAGTTCGCCGGACAGTATCACTTTCGCTCGCAGGATGCTACCGTTGATGAGGTCTGCAGCCTTCAGAGCCGCCAGATCGATCACTTCGGATTCAACCTTGGCCAACTCATGCAGACGAATTTCAGCAGTGAAACGCGCCTTGCGGGAAGTAAAACCATACTTGGGCAGACGGCGTTGCAGTGGCTGCTGGCCGCCTTCAAAACCTGGTCTTACAGAACCACCGGAACGTGACTTCTGACCTTTGTGACCACGACCACCAGTCTTACCCAGACCGGAACCGATACCACGGCCAACGCGCTTGCGCTCTTTACGACTGCCTTCGGCAGGACTCAGAGTATTCAGACGCATGTTATTCTCCTTCGACCTTAACGAGGTAAGATACCTTGTTGATCATGCCGCGAACGGAAGGAGTATCTTCCACTTCAACCGTGTGGTTGATGCGACGCAGACCCAGGCCACGGACGCAAGCCTTGTGGCTTTCGAGGCGACCGTTAGTGCTCTTTACGAGCGTCACTTTGATCTTCTCAGCCATGACTTACCCCAGAATGTCTTCAACAGACTTGCCACGCTTGGCAGCAATGTCATCAGGAGAACGCATGTCGCGCAGACCCTTGAAGGTTGCGTTAACAACGTTCACAGGGTTGGTGGAACCGTAGCACTTGGCCAGTACGTTGTGTACGCCAGCCACTTCCAGAACAGCACGCATTGCACCACCGGCAATAACACCGGTACCTGCAGAAGCAGGCTGCATGTAGACCTTGGAAGCACCGTGACGGGCTTTTACAGGGTACTGCAGGGTATCACCGTTCAGGTCTACCTGGATCATGTTGCGACGGGCAGCTTCCATAGCCTTCTGAATAGCGACAGGCACTTCACGCGCCTTGCCACGACCGAAGCCTACTTTACCTTTACCATCACCAACAACGGTCAGGGCTGTGAAACCGAAGATACGGCCACCTTTCACCACTTTGGCTACACGGTTAACCTGCACCAGTTTTTCGATCAGGCCTTCGTCATTGTTTTGCGGTTTACGCTCATCTTTCGCCATGATGCCTACCCTCAGAATTCCAGACCGGCTTCACGGGCTGCATCGGCGAGAGCCTTAACACGACCGTGATACTTAAAACCGGAGCGGTCGAAAGCGACCTTGGCAACACCAGCAGCTTTAGCTCGCTCAGCAATCAGAGCGCCCACTTTTTTAGCAGCTTCAACGTTACCGGTAGCTTCGCCACGCAGCTCCTTCTCAACGGTGGAGGCAGAGGCCAGCACCTTGTCACCCTCAGGGGCAACCACCTGCGCATAGATATGACGCGGTGTGCGATGAACGCTCAGACGGTTAGCGCCCAATTCACGCATCTTCATCCGTGCACGTCGGGCACGACGCAGGCGAGCAGAATTTTTATCAATCATGATCACCTTACCTTACTTTTTCTTGGCTTCTTTACGACGAACGTGTTCGTCGGCGTAGCGGACACCCTTGCCTTTGTATGGCTCTGGGCGACGGAATTCGCGGATTTCCGCTGCAACCTGTCCAACCAGCTGCTTGTCGATACCCTTGATCAGGATCTCTGTCTGGCTTGGAGTTTCCGCAGTGACGCCTTCCGGCAAACTGTAGTCAACCGGATGAGAGAAGCCAAGGTTCAGATTCAGGCTCTTGCCCTTGGCCTGCGCACGATAACCTACACCCACCAGCTGCAGTTTCTTTTCGAAACCAGCGGTCACACCGGTCACCATGTTGTTAACCAGCGCACGGGTAGTACCAGCCAATGCACGAGAGTGCTTGGCACCGTCACGGGCTTCGAAAGTCAGGACGTTTTCTTCCTGCTTTACTTCAACGTTGGAGTGAATGCTCAGCTCCAGTTGACCTTTACCACCCTTGATGGAGATATGCTGACCATTCAACTTGATCTCAACACCGGCAGGGACTTCTACAGGGCTTTTTGCTACTCGAGACATCTGACCCCTCCCTTAGAATACGGTGCAAAGAATTTCGCCACCAACACCGGCTGCACGGGCAGCACGATCGGTCATTACACCTTTGTTGGTAGAAACAATGGCAATACCAAGACCGCCTTTCACTTTGGGCAGACCTTCTTTGCCTGCGTAAGAACGAAGACCCGGACGGCTTGCGCGCTTCAGGTTTTCAATAACAGGTTTGCCTTCATAGTATTTCAGGTCGATGATCAGAGTTTTCTGAACTTCGCCTTCTACACGTGCATCGGTTATATAACCTTCTTCCTTCAGTACTTTGGCTACAGCAGCCTTTACCTTGGAAGATGGCATTTCGACAGATGCATGTTCTGCCATTTGGGCATTACGGATACGAGTTAGCATATCTGCTAACGGGTCCTGCATACTCATTATCTATCTCTCCAGAAGATCAATCGCGCTTACCAGCTGGCCTTAACCAGACCTGGAACATCACCACGCATGGCCGCTTCACGCAGCTTGATGCGGCTCAGGCCGAATTTACGCAGGTAGCCGTGAGGCCGACCTGTTACACGACAGCGATTACGCAGACGAGATGAGCTGGCATCACGTGGCTGCTTCTGCAGTGCTACCTGAGCGTCCCACTTCTCATCTTCTGAGCTGTCAGGACTGATGATGATCGCTTTCAGCGCAGCGCGCTTCTCTGCATACTTGGCAACGGTGCGCTGACGCTTCAACTCCCGCTGCTTCATGGATACTTTTGCCATGGGCTCGTACCTTAATCAGTTACGGAACGGGAAGTTGAAGGCTTTCAGCAGTGCACGGCCTTCGTCGTCAGTCTTGGCTGTGGTAGTCAGGGTAATATCCAGACCACGCAGAGCGTCGACTTTATCGTAATCGATTTCCGGGAAAATGATCTGCTCTTTGACACCCATGCTGTAGTTGCCACGGCCGTCGAAAGACTTCGGGCTGATACCACGGAAGTCACGAACACGAGGCAGAGCAATGTCAACCAGACGCTCCAGGAATTCGTACATACGTTCGTCACGCAGGGTCACTTTAACACCGATTGGCCAGCCTTCACGAACCTTGAAGCCTGCAACGGATTTACGTGCCTTGGTAACGACTGCTTTCTGACCGGCGATTTTTTCCATGTCAGCAACAGCGTTCTCGATGACTTTCTTGTCACCGATCGCCTCACCCACACCCATGTTCAGGGTGATTTTAGTGATACGAGGAACTTCGTGAACGTTGCTCACGCCCAGCTCTTCTCTGAGCTTGGGCAGGATCTCTTCACGATATTTAGTCTTGAAGTTTGCCATTATGCCACCCCTTACGCGTCAACCGGTTGACCGGTAGACTTGAACACGCGCTGTTTCTTGCCATCTTCAGAGATAGCAATGCCAACACGGTCAGCCTTGTCGGTTTCTGTGTTCAGGATTGCAACGTTGGAAGCCTGAATTGGAGCTTCTTTTTCAACGATGCCACCAGGGGTGCCCAGTGTCGGGTTGGGCTTCTGATGCTTCTTGATCATGTTGATACCAGAAACAATCAGTTTGCCATCGGCACGAACGGTCTGCACTTTGCCGCGCTTACCTTTGTCCTTGCCAGCAATGACAATTACTTCGTCGTCACGACGGATCTTTTTCATTTCCTGCTCCCTTACAGTACTTCTGGTGCCAGGGAAATGATCTTCATAAACTGCTCACCACGCAGTTCACGAGTCACTGGCCCAAAGATACGGGTACCGATTGGCTGATTGCTTGCGTTCAGCAGAACGGCAGCATTGCCATCGAAGCGGATTACGGAACCGTCTGGACGACGAACGCCTTTTTTGGTACGCACAACAACGGCGTTCATCACCTGGCCTTTTTTGACCTTACCGCGTGGAATCGCTTCCTTAACGGTGACTTTGATGATGTCGCCAATGTGGGCGTAGCGGCGGTGGGATCCACCCAACACCTTGATACACTGTACTCGACGAGCGCCGGAGTTATCGGCTACTTCGAGTTGAGATTCTGTCTGGATCATGCTTATTCTCCAAGCCCAAACTGCAGACGGGTACCCGCCGGTCGTTGTACAACTGGCCGACCACAAGGCCAGCCACTTCCACTCAGACCCAGGGCACCGTGGCCTTATATTTGAGTAGCACGCTCATCAATGGAAACCAGTTCAAATGTCTTGGACTTAGACAAAGGACGTGTTTGCTTGATTGTGACAATGTCGCCCATACGGCAATCATTGTTTTCGTCGTGAGCGTGCAACTTGGTGGACCGCTTAACGATCTTACCGTAGAGCGGATGTTTAACACGGCGCTCAATAAGAACGGTGACGGTCTTGTCCATCTTGTCACTCACAACCTTACCGGTCAGAGTACGGACTTTCTTGTCTTCAGCCATTGTTAAATACCTGCCTTCTCATTCAACGCCGTCTTAATACGGGCGATGTCGCGTCGGGTCTGCTTCAGCAGATGAGTCTGACTCAGCTGACCCGTCGCTTTCTGCATGCGGTAGTTAAACTGGTCCCGCAGCAGTGTGACCAGCTCTTCGTTGAGCTGTTCAACCGTTTTTTCACGCAATTCAGCAGCTTTCATCACATCACGCTCCGCTTAACGAAGGCAGTTTCCACTGGCAGCTTGGCTGCAGCCAAGGCAAATGCCTCGCGAGCCAGCTCTTCGGACACACCTTCCATTTCGTACAGGACACGACCCGGCTGGATCTGTGCTACCCAGTACTCGACACTACCCTTACCTTTACCCATACGAACCTCGAGAGGTTTCTTGGAGATCGGCTTGTCAGGGAAGACGCGAATCCAGATTTTACCACCACGCTTGATATGACGGGTCATGGCACGACGTGCTGCTTCGATCTGACGAGCAGTTATGCGTCCACGGCCTGTTGCTTTCAATGCGTATTCACCGAAGCTAACAGTGGAGCCGCGGTGTGCCAGGCCGCGATTGCGACCCTTTTGCTGCTTACGAAATTTCGTACGCTTTGGCTGTAACATTACCGCGCTCCTTACTTCTTAGCCTGTCTCTTCTTAGGACGTTTGGCTGGCTCTTTAGGCTGCTTTTCAGCTTCAGCTGCCATTCCGCCAATCACTTCGCCTTTGAAGATCCATACTTTAACGCCCAGGATACCGTAGGTAGTCAGGGCTTCATAAGTTGCGTAATCGATGTCTGCACGCAGAGTGTGCAGAGGTACGCGACCCTCACGGTACCATTCGGTACGGGCAATCTCGGCGCCGCCGAGACGACCACTGATTTGCACCTTGATGCCCTTCGCGCCCAGACGCATAGCATTCTGTACAGAACGCTTCATGGCACGACGGAACATTACACGACGCTCCAGCTGACCAGCGATGGACTGTGCAACCAGCATTGCGTCCAGTTCGGGCTTGCGAACTTCTTCAATGTTGATGTGAACAGGTACGCCCATCATATTGGTAACAGCCTGGCGCAGCTTCTCAACGTCTTCGCCTTTTTTACCAATTACGATGCCTGGACGGGCAGTGTAGATGGTAACGCGAGCGCTCTGTGCTGGACGCTGGATGTCGATGCGGCTTACAGAAGCATTTTTCAGCTTCTTCTGCAGGAAATCACGAACTTCCAGATCCGTAATCAGCTTGTCAGCGTATTGCTGACCTTCAGCAAACCATACAGATCTGTGGGGCTTTACGATGCCCAGTCGGATCCCATTTGGATGTACTTTCTGACCCATGTGATCGCTCCTTAGACCTCTGCAACCTTAACCGTGATATGGCAAGACCGCTTAAGAATGCGATCAGCACGGCCCTTGGCACGTGGACGAATGCGCTTCATGGTCATACCTTCGTCAACGAAGATAGTAGACACTGTCAGCTCATCGATATCCATGCCTTCGTTGTGCTCTGCGTTAGCAATCGCAGATTCCAACACTTTCTTGACCAGCTCTGCAGCCTTTTTAGGGCTGAATGCCAGCAGGTCCAGGGCTTCACCAACAGCTTTGCCTCGGATCTGGTCAGCAACCAGGCGCGCTTTCTGGGCGGAAATGCGAGCGCCTTTGTGTATAGCAGCTACTTCTTTCATTTCTTACCCTCTTAGCGCTTCTTGGCCTTTTTGTCTGCAGCGTGACCGCGGTAGGTGCGGGTAGCAGCAAACTCGCCCAGCTTGAGGCCTACCATGTCTTCGCTAACGAAAACAGGCACATGCTGGCGACCGTTATGAACGGCGATAGTCAGACCCACCATGTTTGGCAGGATCATTGAGCGGCGTGACCAGGTCTTGATCGGACGCTTGTTGCCGCTTTCAACCGCATCTTCGACTTTCTTCAGCAGGTGAAGGTCGATAAATGGGCCTTTCTTCAAAGAACGTGGCACTGTCGTATCCTCTCTCTAGGCTTACTTCGCGCTGCGACGACGTACGATCATTTTATCCGTACGCTTGTTGGAACGAGTCTTACGACCCTTGGTCGGAACACCCCATGGTGTCACTGGGTGACGACCACCGGAGGTACGACCTTCACCACCACCGTGTGGGTGATCAACCGGGTTCATGGCAACACCACGAACGGTCGGACGCACGCCTCTCCAACGCTTGGCACCCGCCTTACCCAGAGAGCGCAGGTTGTGCTCGCTGTTAGAGGCTTCACCCAGAGTTGCACGACAGTCAGCCAGTACTTTACGCATTTCACCGGAACGCAGACGCAGGGTTACGTAAGCACCATCACGCGCTACGACCTGAGCGGAAGTACCGGCACTGCGCATCATCTGCGCACCTTTACCTGGCTTGAGCTCAACACAGTGAACTACAGAACCCTGCGGAATATTACGCAGAGGCAGTGTGTTGCCTGGCTTGATAGGAGCATCAACACCAGAGTAAAGCTCGTCACCAGCTTTCACACCTTTAGGTGCGATAATGTAACGACGCTCACCGTCCATGTACTTCAGCAGGGCGATATGAGCGGTACGATTTGGATCGTATTCCAGACGCTCAACGATAGCCGGGATGCCATCCTTGTTGCGACGAAAGTCTACGATACGGTAGTGCTGCTTGTGACCACCACCACGATGACGGGTAGTGATGCGACCAGCGTTGTTACGACCACCAGACTTGCTCTTCTTTTCCACCAGAGGCGCGTGTGGGCGGCCCTTGTGAAGGTCAGGGTTTACAACCTTGACAACAAAGCGACGACCCGGAGAAGTCGGCTTGCACTTAATTACGGCCATCCTGTAACTCCTTATTCCGCGTCGGCAAAGTCAATCTCTTGACCCTGCGCCAGACTGACGTACGCTTTTTTCCAGTCTGAGCGCTTGCCCATACCGAAACGAGTACGTTTGGTCTTACCTTTAACAACCACTGTACGAACAGCATCAACGCTGACTTCGAACAGTTGCTCTACCGCTTTTTTGATTTCAAGCTTGGTTGCGTCCTTGGCTACCTTGAAGACGTACTGGCCATGCTCTTCAGCCACCACTGTCGCCTTCTCGGAAATGTGCGGACCAAGCAGAACTTTATAAATACGTTCCTGGTTCATCCCAGCATCTCCTCGAATTTCTTGATGGCTGCAACAGTCATCACGACTTTCTCATGAGCGATCAGGCTGACGGGGTCAACGCCTTGTACGTCACGTGTATCCACATGGGGAATGTTGCGAGTCGCCAGATACAGGTTCTGATCTACCTCATCAGAAACAATCAGACCCCTCTCGACATTCAGCTCCTTCAGTCTGGCTACCATCAGCTTGGTCTTTGGCGTTTCGGCACCAAGGCTTTCAACCACCACCAGACGTTCCTGACGAACCAGCTCAGACAAGATAGAACGCAGAGCACCACGATACATTTTCTTGTTCAGCTTTTGAGCGTGATCCTGTGGTTTAGCAGCAAAAGATTTACCGCCCCCGCGCCACAGTGGGCTACGGATTGTACCGGCGCGTGCACGGCCAGTACCTTTTTGACGCCAGGGTTTGCGTCCACCGCCGCTTACTTCGCTGCGGGTTTTCTGAGCACGGGTACCTTGACGAGCACCGGCCATGAAAGCAACGACAGTCTGGTGAACCAGGCTTTCGTTGAATTCAGTACCGAAGGTCACGTCAGAGACTTGAACCGTACCAGCACCTGTTACATTCAATTCCATCGTCTAATCCCCTCAGGCGCGCGCTTTAACTGCAGCTTTAACGATAACGTCAGCACCAGTAGCACCAGGTACTGCACCCTTTACCAGCAGCAGGTTACGTTCAGCATCAACGCGAACGATTTCCAGGGACTGAACAGTCACTTTCTCAGCACCCATATGCCCAGCCATCTTCTTACCCTTGAAGACACGACCCGGGGTCTGACACTGACCGATGGAACCAGGAGCACGGTGAGACAGAGAGTTACCGTGTGTAGCGTCCTGCATATGGAAGTTCCAACGCTTTACGCCACCCTGGAAGCCCTTACCTTTGGACTGACCAGTTACGTCTACTTTCTGACCCTGCTCGAACAGGTCAACTCCGATCAACTGACCCAGCTCGTAAGAAGCAGAATCGTCAACACGGAATTCCCAAAGACCATGGCCAGCCTCTACTTTTGCTTTCGCAAAGTGGCCAGCCTCTGGCTTGCGAACACGGCTGCTTTTTTTAGTACCCGTAGTCACCTGAACTGCGCTGTAACCATCAACATCCAGGCTTTTAACCTGAGTGATGCGGTTAGGATCAACCTCAATTACAGTGACTGGTACAGAAGCACCGTCTTCTGTGAAGATACGGGTCATACCGCACTTCTTACCGACTAATCCAATAGTCATTTCAACCTCTCTCGTGTACGGGGCTTTCACCCACTATGGCCGCTCATTCCAGAGCGTTACACAAAAGTTTTGTGCACACTGAATGGCTGCCCGTGCCGCTATTAACCGAGACTGATTTGCACTTCAACGCCAGCTGCCAGGTCTAGCTTCATCAGTGCGTCAACGGTCTTTTCGGTGGGCTCAATAATGTCGAGAAGACGTTTATGAGTACGAATCTCATACTGATCACGCGCATCTTTGTTTACGTGTGGAGAGATCAGAACCGTAAAACGTTCTTTTCGGGTTGGCAGAGGGATTGGACCACGCACCTGAGCACCAGTTCGCTTCGCAGTATCAACAATTTCCTGCGTGGACTGGTCAATCAGACGATGATCAAAAGCCTTCAAACGAATGCGAATCTGCTGAGCTTGACTCATCTTGTTGTAACCATCTATCAATAAAGAACTAAGTCCGGTGAACAATGCCACCCAGACAAAAGAGGACGCGGAATTCTACTAAGCACAAAACTTAAAGTCAACACAAGTGCCTGACGAAAAATAATTCGACACTTGTTTCAGCCACCGCACGCGTAGTTAAGACGGCATGATAACCTAATAGAACGAGTAATGAGATAAGGAAAACTGCTAAGGAGTGTTGAGCAAGTTGCCAACCTGGCCTTTACGATCACGCTAAAAATATATACGACAGCACTAAAGTGCTAAGGCTATATCGGACGTTAGAACTTAACTTAGCTAGCTGCCCAATTGACTGACATCTACTATTCTGCCCTCTGGAAGTGCCAGGTTCATATTTTTATTGGTTACTTTTGATCCTGGGCACAACCCATCAGTGTTTCGAAATCAGGCTCAAACAAAACTGATTTAGTTAATTAAGTGTACCCGGCAAGAGAAAACTGGAAAAACGGCGGATAAAAAAATCACTGCGGGGATCGCAGTGATTTTTGGTTTATTGTTTAGGATCGCATCAGGCTTATGCCTTTGATGTTGAAGCTTCCCCCTCATAATAAGCCACAACCCTGTCAGCAAGCTTTGATCGTTCAAAGCCATTGCCATTCGTTACATCCAGGACCGCATTGTAAACCTTTGCCATCAAATAGGGGGTAAAAAAGGCTGTCACGCTTAATCCTATAAAAGATCCAACAGTGACACCAGCAACAGCACCAGCAAACAGACCTTGTGGCCCCGCTAACGCTCCAACCGCCGCACCAATGGAACCCGCTGTGAAAGCCCCAACGGACGTGGCAGTTGGCATAACGTGTAACACTGATGCAACGCCCAGCGCCAGCGCTGACAATGCGGCCAGAGCACGATTGGTTTTTCTGGCTTGCAATGGCTGACCCTCATATCCCTTATCCCCTACAGGCACATGAGAACCCTCATTAAAGGGTGCTACGATAGCTACTTTCTTACCAGAAAGACTTGCTTCATTTTTGTCTGTTAAAGTGGCTTGATATGGCGCTTGATACTGACCCGTTACATCAGAATAATCGATTTGACCTAAATGCATATTACACCTCCATTTGTATAGATTTATGAGTATTTATTCCTTAATAGTTCTTTCCTCAATGAACTTGTACTGAATGATATTGATCTGTAGCAATCTACTCAATTACATAAATGTTAGGATTACTAACATCTTAAGGGTGCAATATGGAATTAGGATGAAACAAAACCGCTTTAGTTAATAAAGAGTACCAAGCAAAAGAGAATCAGAAGAATGAGGCACAAAAAGCAACCGTTAAAGCCAAGGGCATTCACCCCAACTTGTCGAGACCGGATTTTAACGGACTCGACTCGAATATCTCGAGCTGATTGAAAAATGAAAAATGATGCGCTGAAGGACATCGATGAAGTACTGAGATGAATCACTACCTGTAAGAAGAAAACTGACAATTACGTCTAGAACACAGTGTCATTATCCCCTTCCCTCTTCTGTCCAGCAAAAAACCAGTTCTTTCTCCGCGCTGGGACACAGCGAAGGCTACACGTCAGATGCTTGGCCCTCCGTTGGCGGTATTCCTTTTTTCTTCACCTTGCAGCTCGGCTTTACGAATTTCGTCTTCGACTTTATTATATGCTCAATGTGTTATCGGGAGCAGGCATCTCAGTCATCACCAAACACTCTTCAGTCAGCTTCAGGTAGTAATCCAGATCAGGATGTTCCAGCTCGGCTTGCTTGCCCATATCATCATAAACCCGAACTCGCATAGCTTCTTTGTAATAAGGTTCCGCTTCAAAGGCAGTGACCTCCTGATCACTCATCAGACCACCTTGTACAGCAAGTGACTCCCGCGAAGCCTCGGTAAGCTTGTCGTAATAGGCAGGCTTGAGTGTGCACATGTATCGCTTTGCCTGAACATGAAGTCGAATACAGTCTGTGACCAGTGTTGGCAGATAACCTTTTAAACAACGCTCACCAATATCTTCATGAAAGCCATCAATGCCATGATCGGAAATATCTTCCGGGAGACCATGCAACAAATGACCAATATCATGAAGGAAAGCAGCAACGACTACTTCCTTTGAGCTGCCACTCTGTTCAGCGTAAAAGGCTGACTGCAACATATGATTGGCCATTGAGATATGCTCACCATAAGCAACATGACCATTCTCGATATATTGTGTGCGGATAAAATCAATAACTCTCATTTCAATAATCTTTTCTTCTGGATCAATTCATTCGCTTAAGTTCACTGCGCAGGGAATCAATATCCGCATAAGCACCCTGAAGATGTCGTTTACCCCGGGCTGGCATTTCACGACCATGCAGAACCCGCTGATTGTTGAACATCATCAATTCGCCCGGAGCCAGCTTACAGGTATATTTACAGGCTTCACTGTGAAGAAGATTCATAAAACACTGATAGGCTTCGTAGAAGTCTCTGGCTTTTTCAAATGGCAGGCGCACCGGCTGGACCGAACGGTTGTTAATACGAATACCGATGATTTCACCCTCGCAACCCAACTCAATCACCGGGCCACTGCTCGACAAACTGGTGCTATCACTACTGAAGTTGTAATGCAGGGTAATTGTCGAAAGCAGAGCGAAGTATTCAGGATGCTGCTGTCTCAGCAACTGTGCCGCATAAAAACCATCCGCCAGAGCAGTGATGCCACCCTCCGGCGCAGCCTCAAGGCAATGCAGCAATTGCAGTGTTGGCACTGGATGACGGTAAGGATTATCCGTATGAAGGCTCAGCGGCCTGGGCGTAAAGGCGAGATTTTCCGGCTCTTCTTTGCTTATTACTTCAAAATAACGGCCATAGTTGGTTTCACGGACGTAGCCAAAATGATCGACAACCTTGAGCACCTGCCCTGCCTGAGCTGGCACATTGTAGAGAAATGACAGACCGTGGGTTTCAATGGCTTGCATCCACTGTCGTTTAATCTCAGGATCGTCTATGGCGTTGTAGTCAAAACGAATACTGTCAGCCTGCAAAGCCCCTCCCCACAAACTTGGTGTTTCAGGGACAAACGCCTCAGCGATAAGCAGACTTGCTGGATAGATTGACCGGTGACCATCCTGCCAGAGAATCTGCAAGCTTTTATCAACACCAATATCAACGACAGCTGCCGCTTCTGGCCTGATATTCATAGGCACGTCCATGACCTCAATCAGCCTTTGCCCCGACTCATGTCGGCATTGATCACAAGGACAGTTATCGCGAAGCCAGAAGTAATGAAATGGCTTATCGTGGAAAAACAGGTGATCGTTGAACAGCTCAAGCATGGCATCCCCTTAAAACCACAGCCTTACTTTTATTAAGTGTTTTGGCGATGGGTATTATTATTCTGACTTAAACTCAAACTTAGCGGACCATTCTTTAAGAACGGCATCGCGCTCATTGGCCATACGACCAAAATCAACGTCAGCCATGACAGCTTCAACATCGGGGTAATTTTTGACTTCGCCTTTCACATCCTTGTGAGCGACAACCGGGTAAACCGTGTTGTAAAGCTCATTGGCTTCTTCAGATACCGACCAGTCAGCCAGTGCTTTTGCTGCATCGGAGCTTGTATTGACCAGACCAACTGCCTCTAGATCCCAGCCAACACCCTGAGGCATCACAAGATCTATTGGTGCGCCCTGAGTTTTCAATTTAGCGCCACGCAGAGCAAATGAAATACCAATCACCGTTTCTCCCTGGGCTGCTTCAACACAAGGCTTGGAACCAGAGTGAGTGTATTTGGCAATATTTTTATCCAGAGCCTCCATGTACGCCCAGCCCTTTTCTTCACCCATGGTTTGCAGCCAGGCAGCCACCTGAGTGTAACCCGTGCCGGAAGAGGCTGGATTAGGCATGATAATATGCCCTTTGTAAACCGGGTTCAGAAGGTCATCCCATTTTTCAGGTTTTGGCAGACCCAGTTTTTCAGCCTCTACGCTGTTGAAACAGATCGCATTAAAAAAAGCATCATGTCCGTACCAGGCTTTATCGCTTTCCGGATCCACCATGCCGGATTTAAGCTCGGAGACACCTTCCGGGGTATAGGCTTTAATAATGCCCTGATTTTTCAGAAGAGCCTGAGACGAAGCAGCCAGCCCCCATACCACATCAGCAGGAGTTCCTTTGCCTTCTGCCAGTATTCTGGCAGTGATTACTCCGGTAGAATCACGAACCCAGTTGATTGTGATATTCGGATGCTCTTTCTCAAAAGCCTCTTCGAATGTTGATAGCAGATCTGTTTCAAAGGCCGTGTAAACAGTCAACTCCTCAGGAGAATTAGCCAAAGAAGTGTTACTAACAACAGATACTGACGCCAGAGCCAGACCAGTCATCCATTTTTTCATAAGGTCATCTCCAACTAGAATCGACCTGAACCAACGACATTTTCTGGCATCACCTTACTCCGGATATGTTTCAATCAAATGAAACCTTTTTATCCATGCCTTAGTTATTACTCTCGAGGTTGGAAAAGCGCAAGAAAGGAAGATCACAAGGAGCACCTGTGACTGAAGACGACAAAAATCCAGACAAATGGACACCTGAAAACCAGTTGGCTGTCATCATTAAAACGACAGCATTAAACCAAGGGAAGTGTCACAAAGGAGAAAAAGTGATGTTGAGCTTGTGTCCGGTGGCTTGTGCATATTTTTTCAGCATACCCAGACTCGGGAGCGTTTTACTGTTGGCACTTTCGAGACGGCAGATACTGGTTTTCTGTGTACCTATTGCCCGGGCAATGTCTTCCTGGGTCATTCCAGCTTCCTGCCGCATTCGAATCAGTTCACGGCGGAGTGCAAAGAACTCTGCTTTTTCTTCCATCGCAGCTTGAACATCTTCGCGCTCAAGCGCCTTCTTGCGAAATGCTTTATAACTTAAGTTTGCCATGCTGCACCTCCTTCATCCGCTTATATCCAAGATCTAAGTCTCTTTTAGATGTTTTTTGAGTTTTTTTCTGAAACACATGCAAAATAACAACATGGTTTCCTTTCACACTGCAAAAAAGACCCCTGCCTATTCCTTCAGATCCATTAGCCCTAAGTTCATATAACCCACACCCCATTGGTTTGGTATGAGGTTCACCAAGGTTTGGACCGTGAACTTCAACCTGATCAAGAAGATCAATGAAATCAGCCAGTATCCCGGCAGGCAGCTTATCCATGTCCTTGGCGACTCGATCACTGTAGAAATGGATGTGCCAAGTTAATTTTTTCATAAGGTGAGGTTAGCAATATTGTTAACCTTGTCAAGTTCAACCATTGGCAGGGACGGTCGGCAAATCGAGATAAACTAGAGGCCCGGTTGAGTTTTTTCTTCGAACAGGTGGGCCATGGTTTCGCAATTCGTTGAGATGGTTTTCACCCATCCACCAGGAAAGCCAGCGGCTTAAAGACAAAAAAACCCCGGACAAGTCCGGGGTTTTTATAGGGTGGTCTAGATTACCAGCGATTCAATATCACTCGATGATCTTGGCAACAACACCAGCACCTACAGTACGACCACCTTCACGGATAGCGAAGCGCAGACCGTCTTCCATCGCTACTGGAGCGATCAGGGTAGCTACAAAGTTAATGTTGTCACCAGGCATTACCATTTCAACGCCTTCTGGCAGTTCTACAGCACCGGTCACGTCAGTGGTACGGAAGTAAAACTGAGGACGGTAGCCCTTGAAGAATGGAGTGTGACGACCACCTTCGTCCTTGGACAGAATGTAAACTTCTGCTTCGAACTTGGTGTGAGGCGTTACAGTTCCTGGCTTGATCAGACACTGACCACGCTCAACTTCTTCACGCTTGGTACCACGCAGCAGCGCACCAATGTTCTCACCTGCACGACCTTCGTCCAGCAGCTTACGGAACATTTCAACACCGGTAACAGTAGTCTTGGTAGTCTCTTTGATACCAATGATTTCTACTTCTTCACCAACAGTGATGATACCACGCTCAACACGGCCAGTTACTACGGTACCACGACCAGCGATGGAGAATACGTCCTCGATAGGCATCAGGAACGGCTGATCGATAGCACGCTCTGGCTCAGGGATGTACTCGTCCAGGGTTTCAACCAGCTTCTTAACAGCGGAAGTACCCATTTCGTTGTCGTCTTTACCTTCCAGAGCCATCAGGGCAGAACCAGTGATGATTGGCGTGTCGTCACCCGGGAACTCGTAAGTGTCCAGCAGTTCACGAACTTCCATTTCAACCAGTTCCAGCAGCTCTTCGTCGTCTACCATGTCAGCTTTGTTCAGGAATACCACGATGTAAGGTACGCCAACCTGACGAGACAGCAGGATGTGCTCACGAGTCTGAGGCATGGGGCCGTCAGCAGCGGAACATACCAGGATAGCGCCGTCCATCTGAGCAGCACCGGTGATCATGTTCTTAACGTAGTCGGCGTGTCCTGGGCAGTCTACGTGAGCGTAGTGACGGCTAGGAGAGTCGTACTCTACGTGAGCAGTAGAGATGGTGATACCACGCTCACGCTCTTCAGGAGCGTTATCGATCTGAGAGAAGTCTTTAGCTTCGCCACCCCATACTTCTGCACACACGCGAGTCAGTGCAGCCGTCAGAGTAGTTTTACCGTGGTCAACGTGACCGATGGTGCCGACGTTTACGTGCGGCTTCGAACGTTCAAATTTTTCCTTAGCCATTTCTCTTGACCCTTAGATAAATATCAATGGTTCGGGGTAGTGATTCTCGTGCAGCATTCTAACAGCCCTTTATGCCTGTTAGAACACCGCAGATACACTATTAACCCTGATTTTTAATGACCGCTTCAGCAATGCTGGCGGGAGCTTCGGCATACTCGCTGAATTCCATCGAGTATGTAGCACGCCCCTGAGTTGCTGAACGCAGATCTGTGGCGTAGCCGAACATTTCACCCAGTGGCACCTGAGCGTTAATAACCTTACCGGAAGGTGTATCTTCCATACCCTGAACAATACCACGACGACGATTCAGGTCACCCATAACGTCACCCATGTAGTCTTCAGGTGTTACCACCTCAACCTTCATCATGGGCTCCATCAGAACAGGGTTAGCCTGTGGCGCGTATTTCTTCAGACATTGAGAAGCAGCGATTTTAAACGCCATTTCGTTGGAGTCAACATCGTGGTAAGAACCATCGTACAGACGAGCTTTCAGACCCAGCAGAGGGTAGCCGGCAATAACACCGTTCTGCATCTGCTCTTCCAGACCCTTCTGAACAGCCGGGATGTATTCTTTCGGAATAACACCACCAACAATCTCGTTGACGAACTGAAGACCTTCTTCGCCTTCTTCAGCCGGAGAGAACTCAATCACAACGTGACCGTACTGACCACGACCACCAGACTGCTTGGCAAACTTGTGGTTAGCATCAACGGTAGCTTTCAGCTTCTCACGGTAAGCAACCTGTGGCTTACCAATGTTCGCTTCAACCTTGAACTCGCGACGCATACGGTCAACGATGATGTCCAGATGCAGCTCACCCATACCGGAGATGATGGTCTGACCACTCTCTTCGTCGGTATGAACACGGAAAGAAGGATCTTCCTGGGCCAGTTTACCCAGAGCGATACCCATCTTCTCCTGGTCGGCCTTGGTCTTTGGCTCAACCGCAACAGAGATTACAGGCTCCGGGAATTCCATACGCTCAAGAGTAATAACGCTGTTCATGGCGCACAGAGTGTCGCCAGTGGTCACGTCCTTCATACCGATCAGAGCAACGATATCACCCGCCAGACACTCTTTGAGTTCTTCACGGTTGTTAGAGTGCATCTGAACCATACGACCTACACGCTCACGCTTGCCCTTAACAGGGTTGTAAACGGTGTCGCCGGAATTCAGGGTACCGGAGTAACTACGGATGAAGGTCAGGGTACCCACGAATGGGTCGGTAGCAATTTTGAACGCCAGCGCAGCAAACGGAGCATTGTCGTCAGCTTCACGGGTTTCTACCGTGTCTTTACCGTCGTCCAGAATACCTTCAATGGCCTTAACTTCTTTCGGAGAAGGCATGTATTCGATAACAGCATCCAGAACGGCCTGTACACCCTTGTTCTTGAATGCAGAGCCGCCGAATACCGGAATAATTTCGTTAGCCAGGGTGCGAGCACGGATACCGGCCTTGATTTCTTCCTCGGAGAGTTCACCTTCTTCAAGGTACTTCTCCATCAGCTCTTCAGTGGACTCGGCAGCTGCTTCAACCATGTATTCGTGCATTTCTGCACAGACATCGGCCATCTCGGCAGGAATGTCTTCATAGTTGAAGGTCATACCCTGGTCAGCTTCGTTCCAGATGATCGCCTTCATCTTAACCAGATCGACAACACCTTTGAACTCGTCTTCAGAGCCAATCGTCATCTGCATCGGAACAGCATTTGCGTTCAGACGATCGCGCAGCTGATCGACTACCATCTGGTAATTAGCACCGGTACGGTCCATCTTGTTGACGAAGACCATACGAGGTACTTCATACTTGTCAGCCTGACGCCATACGGTCTCAGTCTGAGGCTGAACACCAGAGGAACCACACAGAACAACGACAGCTCCGTCCAGTACACGCAGGGAACGCTCAACCTCAATGGTGAAGTCAACGTGTCCGGGAGTATCGATAATGTTTACACGATGCTCATCAAACTGAGCATCCATACCACGCCAGAAACATGTAGTAGCAGCAGAAGTAATGGTAATACCACGCTCCTGCTCCTGCTCCATCCAGTCCATAGTAGCTGCACCGTCGTGCACCTCACCAATTTTGTGGCTCAGACCGGTGTAGAACAATACACGTTCAGTGGTCGTTGTCTTACCCGCGTCAACATGGGCACAAATACCAATATTGCGATAGCGGTCAATAGGGGTTTTACGGGCCACGACTCAATCCTCTGATACTTAGAAACGGTAGTGAGAGAACGCTTTGTTAGCTTCAGCCATGCGATGCACGTCTTCACGCTTCTTGACAGCGGCACCCTTGTTCTCGGCAGCATCCATCAGTTCGCCGGCCAGGCGAAGATCCATAGACTTCTCGCCACGCTTACGCGCAGCGTCAACCAGCCAGCGCATAGCCAGTGCTGTGCGACGGCTTGGACGAACTTCTACAGGTACCTGGTAGGTAGCACCACCGACGCGGCGGGACTTTACCTCTACCACAGGAGCGATGGACTCGAGCGCTTTTTCAAACTGCTCCAGAGGGTCCTTGCTGGTACGCTCCTGAACTTTGTCCAGTGCGCCATAGACGATTTTCTCGGCAACAGATTTTTTACCGGAAACCATCACATGGTTAATGAATTTTGCCAGAGTCTTGTTATGAAACTTTGGATCTGGCAGTACTTCGCGCTTGGCGACTACGCGTCTTCTTGGCATTGATAAGCCCTCTTTTCGGCCTTCAGGTAGCTCAGGAAAAAACTCCTGACCTTACTCTTATCAACCTACTGTTAAATTCTTGCTCTACTGAGCGTTCTCAAGTCTAGTCTCTGGACACTGGTTTCAAGCAACCAGTTCAAGACTTAGGCTTTTTGGTACCGTACTTGGAACGGCCCTGCTTACGGTCGTTAACACCCTGAGTATCCAGGCTACCGCGAACGGTGTGGTAACGAACACCGGGCAAGTCTTTTACACGACCGCCACGGATCAGAACAACACTGTGCTCCTGCAGGTTGTGACCTTCACCACCAATGTAGGAAGTCACTTCGAAGCCGTTGGTCAGACGCACACGACAAACTTTACGCAGCGCAGAGTTTGGCTTCTTGGGGGTAGTAGTGTAAACACGGGTGCATACACCGCGACGCTGTGGGCAGGCCTGCAGCGCAGGAACGTCGGTCTTTTTGACCTTACGCTTGCGAGGCTTGCGAACCAGCTGGTTAATTGTTGCCATTGGCGAACTCCAGTCGTTTCTAAGTAAGTAAGAATCAGCTGCGTCAGAGGAGTGCGCAGAAGATTCTTTGCTTCAACGGCAAAAGCCGGCGTAAAAACCGGCATCTACCAACCCCTTTCAAATACAGCTAGGGGCAATATAAAGCGGCGAAATTTTACGGAATGCTGGGAATTGCGTCAAGTCTGTGGATAACACAAATCGTGTAAAAGTGAAGCTCGCGGAGTAAAATCCCGATTATTGCGATTCACTCCGGATGTCAGAGTTGTGATAAAGTCCCGCCCATACCCTAGATCACCCTCAGGATTACCATGAAACGCGAACTGGCGATTGAATTCTCACGTGTGACCGAAGCGGCAGCCCTGGCTGGTTATAAGTGGCTTGGCAGAGGCGATAAGAATGCGGCTGACGGTGCAGCAGTTGAAGCCATGAGAGCCATGCTCAACAAAGTTCAGATGGATGGCGAGATTGTCATTGGTGAAGGCGAAATCGACGAAGCCCCCATGCTCTACATCGGAGAAAAAGTCGGCAAGGGTCAGGGCGAGAGTATTGATATTGCCGTTGATCCTATTGAAGGTACCCGCATGACTGCAATGGGTCAGAACAATGCTGTGGCCGTTCTGGCTGCTGGCGATAAAGGTTCCTTCCTGAAAGCGCCCGACATGTATATGGAAAAGCTGGTTGCCGGTCCTGGCGCGAAAAACGCCATCGACCTGAACCTTAGCCTTGAAGAAAACATCCATAATGTCGCCAAAGCACTGCACAAGCCCATAGAAAATCTGACCGTTATCACACTGGCCAAGCCTCGTCACGACAGCGCCATTGAGATGATGCAAAAAATGGGCGTAAAGGTTTTTGCCCTTCCTGATGGTGATGTAGCCGCCTCTATTCTGACCTGTATGCCCGACAGCGAAGTCGACATGATGTACTGCATCGGCGGTGCACCCGAAGGCGTAGTATCGGCAGCTGTGATTCGTGCATTGGGTGGCGATATGCAAGGTCGTCTGATGACCCGCGATCAAGCCAAAGGCGATACGCCTGAAAACAGGGCTGCCGGTGATGTTGAACGCAGCCGCTGTAAAGAAATGGGTATTGAGCCCGGCATTCTCTTGCGTCTGGATGATATGGCCAGTTCTGATAACGTGGTGTTCTCGGCAACCGGTATTACCAAGGGCGACCTGCTGGAAGGTGTTTCCCGCCAGGGTAACATCGCAGAAACCGAAACACTGGTGATTCGTGGTAAATCCCGTACGATCCGTCGTATCAAGTCTATCCACTATCTGGATCGTAAAGACGACGACATTAAGGGTGTCATCCTTTAACTTTGTTTTCCTCCGAGCCATTGTCTATTGAAAACAGAAATGGCTCCCCCTTCTTTCTATTCGCAACTGTTGTCAATTAAATCTGAGCAGCGGTGCTTGAGGGATCAGCCAGGAGAATATGCTTCAAAAAATATCTCAGCAAATCATTTTAATGATTTTTTACGAGATAATTGGCAGCAACCCCGACAACAGACACGGCAGCTAAACAGAAAACTCCAGGGATTCCCATAACGGCATAAGTAGCAACACCACTAGCAATACCGGTAGCAACACCAGTAGCAACATCGACAGTCTTTCCACGCAGCTGAGTAGCCAAGAAAGTGTTGATAGCACCACCAACCATGGCAGCGGCGAGTGCCCCGGAAGAACGGACGTCATCTGCAATTACTCCACCTGCAACTCCTACAGTCCCGCCAGCAGCCGAAATAAAAAACGAGGGAGTTGGGTGAGCAAACGTGTAACTAATCTTGCGAATAAATTTAAGAGTTCTTTTCGAAATAGTTACCATGCGTTCCTGCAATGGAATTTTTTTTATCTGTTTTATATCACTATCAGTTAATTTTTTTAGACAGATACGGCAGCTTTGTTGTTTATTCCTTTCCAACCATTGCTGCATGCATGATTTACCAAAAGCATGTCCGCATTCTAGTTTGATACTTTTGCAATTTGTTGTGTCAAAACATATTGTGCACTTAATCTCAATAATACCATTAACTCTGCAATCACCATCCATAGCAACCCCCCCTATTATACTTTTGGCTTATTACATTATTAGATACTTATATTTGGTTTTAGTTCCTTATAAATACTTGGATTTTTAACTCGTTCTGTCATCAAGGTGTTTTTTCTCTCCCGAAAGGCGATAGATAATCCCCTTTAGGGCGATGAGGCAGAACATCAACAGGATCTTGCTTCACTGGCTGACGACACCCCGGTCACCGGTATTACCAAGGGCGACCTGCTGGAAGGTGTTTCCCGCCAAGGTAATATCGCAGAAACCGAAACACTGGTGATTCGTGGTAAATCACGTACGATCCGTCGTATCAAGTCTATCCACTATCTGGATCGTAAAGACGACGACATTAAGGGTGTCATCCTTTAACTTTGTTTTCCTCGGAGCCATTGTCTATTGAAAAACAGAAATGGCTCCTTCCTTCTTTTGTTCATGGCTCTTGTCAATTAAATCTGGCACCAGTGACTGAGGGATCAGCCAGGAGAATATGCTTCAAAATAGCTCAGCAAATCATTTTAATGATTTCTTACAAGATAATTGGCAGCAAGCTTGACAACAGACACGGCAGCTAAACTGAAAGCTGCGGGCTTTCCCATAGAGACAAAAGTAGCAACACCAGTAGCAAAACCAGTAGCAAGTTCGACAGTCAATTGACGCTCCCATTCATGAATACTCACGAAACCGCCGATAGTACAACTAATAAAAATAGAAGCGCCAATCCCAGCATCGTTCTCATCTGCAACTACTGCAGCTAAAGTTGCGGTAGCCCCGCCAGCAATCCCAACAAGAAGCGAGGGATTTGGGTGAACAAACATGTCAACAGTCATGTCAACAGTCTCGCGAATAAATTTAATAGTTCTTTCCAAAATAACTACCATGCGTTCATGCAATGGAATTTTCCCTATCTTTTTTAAATCAATATCAGTTAATTCTTTTCGACAGAAGTGGCAGTTTTTTTTGTCATTCCTTGCCAACCATTTCTGCATGCATGATTTACCAAAAGCATGCCCGCATTTTAGTTCGATGCTGTCGCATTTTGCTGTGTCAAAACATATTGCGCACTTAATATCATCAACTCTGCAATCACCATTCATAGCAAAACCCCCTATTATACTTTTTCGCTTATTACATTATTAGATACTTATTTTTGGTTTTAGTTCCTTATAAATACTTGGATTTTTAACTCGTTCTGTCATCAAGGTGTTTTTTCTCTCCCGAAATGCGATAGATAATCCCCTTTAGGGCGATGAGGCAGGACATCAACAGGATCTTGCTTTACTGGCTGACGCCACCCCGGCCACCGGTATTACCAAGGGCGACCTGCTGGAAGGTGTTTCCCGCCAAGGTAATATCGCAGAAACCGAAACACTGGTGATTCGTGGTAAATCCTGTATGATCCATCGTATCAAGTCTATCCACTATCTGGATCGTAAAGATGACGACATCAAGGGTGCCATCCTTTAACTTTGTTTTCCTCCGAGCCATTGTCTATTGAAAACAGAAATGGCTCCTTCCTTCTTTTGTTCATGGCTCTCGTCAATTAAATCTGGCAGCAGTGACTGAGGGATCAGCCAGGAGAATATGCTCTCAAAATAGCTCAGCAAATCATTTTAATGATTTCTTACGTGATAATTGGCAACAACCCCGACAACAGACACGGCAGCTAAACAGAAAGCTCCGGGGCTTCCCATAACGGCATAAGTAGCAACACCACTAGCAATACCGGTGGCAATACCCGTAGCATAATCGACAGTCATTCCATAGTATTGAGCATAAGTAGCCAAGAAACCTTCGGTAGCAAAACCAGCAAACATAGGCGCGCCACTCCCAATATGGCCCTCATCTGCAACTGCTGCAGCTGCACATGCGGTAGCCCCGCAAGCAATCCCAACAGTAAGCGAGAGAGTTGGGTGAACAAACATGTCAACAGTCTCGCAAATAAATTTAGTAGTTCGTTCCAAAATAGTTACCATGCGTTTCTGCAATGGAATTTGTTCTATCTCTATATCATCACCAGATAATTGTTCTCGACAGAGATGGCAGTTTATTTGGTTACTTCTTTCCAGCCCTGCCTGCGTGCATGACCTACCAGAAGCATTTCCACAATTTAGAGTGCTTGGAGTGTTGCTTTCACAATGTTTTGTATCTTGACATATTGTTCTTATATCACCGTTAAGACTATTCATATCAAAGACCTCCTATTATATTTTCAGTTGCTTTCAACAATATTAGATACTTAAATTTGGTTTTAGTTCCGTATGAATACTTGGATTTTTAACTCGTTCTGTCATCAAGGTGCTTTTCCTCTCCCGGAAGGCGATAGATAATTCCCTTTGGGTCTTAAAGCATTGCACTGAGCAGCCGTGACAGGTAGCGTTAAAACATTGACTCAATGGATTGAGCACATGTTAACGACACTGCCGCGCCTCCTTACGATTTTTTTATCGCTTCTGCTTGTCAATCTGGCCTGGGCATCGGAACCCGAGCTCTGGTATCAGAAGGTCTGGTGCGAAGGTAGAGGCGGAGAAGTTGAAGCCAGACTCGACGACGGTAGACGTGTCGATTGCATAACTGACCTTCACGCCATCGAAATGGATTTTGCCAACAAATGGCCTGAAGCCATCGGCCAGTCTCTTGCCTATGGAATGCTGACCAAAAAACAGGCTGGGATTGTGTTGATTCTGAGAAAACCATCCGACCATGAATATTGGGAACGCTTACAACAGGTTCTGGAGCACTATAAACTGCCGGTTACTACCTGGAAGCTTGGCCCCTGAAGCCACAGTTTTTTCTTTTATGAAAAAAGTTTAATGATTCACTCATCTTCCGGTTAACTGCTTTCGATTAATCTAAGCCCACCTTTTACACAAATACCCATTTCGAAAGAAAACCGGAGATTGAAACCATGAATAAGACACTATCTGCTTTCCTCGCTGCTTCAACGATCGCACTGACCACTGGCAACGCATTTGCTGAATACACCGGCCCCATCAGCACACCCAGGATCAATGATGTTGCTTCCATCATCGAAAACCCGGTTGATGACTCCCAGGTGGAACTTACCGGTTACCTGACCAACAAAATCGACGATGAAACCTACACCTTTTCAGATGGCAACGACAGCATTCAGGTAGAGATTGAATCCAGAGACATGCCTCAGGTGCAGATCAATGAAAAGACCAAAGTTAAGATTTTGGGCGAAGTAGAAAGCGGTGCTTTTGAAACAACCGAGATAGAAGTCGAAAAAATCACCGTCATCTGAACAGAGCTTCACTTTAAACAAGGGTTGCCGGAAATTCTCTGGCAACCCTCAACCCTTTGAAGACAAAAACGATAATAATCTACCGAAAGGCACGTCTAATCAATCTACCTGATATACCAGTGTAGAACCAGAGACTTCATGACCGATTATCAATAAAGGCTTTCCAGTTGGACTGTCAGTGGCTTCTACAAACTTCATACCCTCCGGAGAAACATCCCCCGCTTTTTCTGGTTCTTTCTCAGTATCAACTGAAAAATCACGGTTGTAGACATAGCTGACAAACTTGGCTTTTTCAGGATGAGTCACGTCGTACATCAGGACACCGCCGGTTCGTTCCAGACCAATAAACGCATATTGACGTCCATCAATCTCACCCACAGCCAATGCCTCTGGCTCAGGGCCTTTGTCGTCACTGCGGTTATCACCTTTGGTTTCTTCGTCATTATTGTTGAAGTGTTTACCCAGCACAGCAGCCGTCACTTCTTCAAAGTCGCTGCCTGAGTCATAGACCAGCTCACCTGTTTCGTTCCAGATAGAAAATGAGCGTGCTCCGTAGGAGTAAAGTTCTTCAAACTTGCCGTCGTTATCCGAATCACCCAGAGTGTTGGTAATTTTCAGACGAGCCAGCTTTTTCTGGTCTTTGGCTGCTTCAGCGTTAGGATGCTCCAGGGCCACCTTAACCTTTTTGGTACGAACTTCTTCTGTGAACCCCAGGCAACCGTCTTCATCATCGTATTTCAGACCACCAGAAGCCAGACATTGAGCTTCAGAAGCAGCTTTGTACCAATAATCTCTGGCATCACCTTCGTTGGCTGTTACAACATAGGTTTTACCTTCTACGGAATAGGTAGCAATGGTATCTGGCTGATACATACCATAGACACCACTCCATTTTTGCAGATTCACACCACCGTCTTTATTGCTGGCATCCATCGCAAACTGACCATAATCCTTGTAACCAAGGGGAACAATAGAATCAATGCGAGCATTGGCAATATCAACCAATGCCAGGGCATTGTTTTCCTGCAGAGAGACGTACGCTGTTCTGGAATCATCAGAAACGGCTATGTACTCGGGCTCAAGATCCTGAGCCACAGAAGCATCACGACCAAAAACCCTGACATCCTCTGGCAGCTCACTGTTTCTGGAGTACCCCTTGTTGAAAGCAGTGAAAGTAGCATGACGTGGTTCTTCCAGTTTGCCTTCAGAGGTAACCTTGACGACACTGACTGAACCTTCCGGGTCAATTTTGTAATCCGATGAGGGTTCACCTTCGTTCGCTGTCAGCAGGTATTTTCCATCGGGCGTAAAGGTCACCATATCAGGCAGTGCACCTACAACCTTATAGTCACTGAATACAGCGCCACCTTCAGAATCGAGCTTATAAACAATGACAACGCCTTTCTTTTGTTTGTCACTATTTTCAACAGCAACAGCCAGCAGATCGCCATGAACAGAAACGCTGTTGGCGGTGCCCAGCTTCATGCCGTCAATACTGGATTCAAGATTGATCTTGCCAATTTTGAGTATATTGGAATCCATGGTCGGATTAGCCAGTGGCTGCCCCTTGAATGATTTACCGCTGAGAATATCTACGGTTTTATCAAGGGCGTTGACAACATAGATAGATTGACTGGCTTTATGCCAGGCCACAATCTCTGCAGCACCTTTATGGTAACTGCCAGAAGCATATCGAGCGATCGGCTCCATGGTGGGATGGGAAACTTCAACGTTTTCCTGAACCATTGAACAGCCAGCCAAAATGAAGGGAGCTGCCAGAGTGATAGCGTTGCGAGCGAGTTTCAGTTCCATTGAGATTCCTGATTTTATTCAATTTGATCAGGGCTTTTTATAACGGTTACAAATGACTATTTAATGACATTGTTGACACAAAGACGACAAAAACTGGCTTTTCTCGTCCCACCACTGGAGAGGCTATAGCATAAAGGAATACCCCGCTGTCATATTTCTCAAAAAAAATGCTACCTTGAAACGCTCTGACCATCGATAAAGGCAGTTTATGATGAGGAAGTTATTAACATTACTTTTTCTTTACTTCGTAGCATCTGCATCAGCGGCAAATGCAAATCCTAAAATATTTCAAGCAGCTGAGAAATTTATACTTTTGTGTAACGTGTTAGCATTAAAAATTATGCCTCCGGGGTAAGATGCGCTTTGCTGGCAAGGGTAAAGGCAGACGCGGTGGTTTACGAGTCATTTATTATTATCTGGATGAACATCAGCGCTTTTATCTGCTGACCCTGTACAGCAAAAATGAAATGACAGACCTGACTGCCAGTCAGAGGAAAAAGTTAAGACTATTTATGGAGGCATGGCGTAATGAGCAATCGTGATTTATTCTCGGAACTCAGCTCTGCTCTTGCTGAAGCCAGGGAGCACTCAGAAGGTAAGTTGACGCTGAGAAGCCATCAGGTAGACGATAAAGGCGAGTTGAGCATCTCACCAGATGAGATTGTCGGTATTCGTGAAACGTTTAATATGTCCAGAGGCGTGTTTGCACGCTTGCTGCATACCTCTGTCCGCACCCTGGAGAACTGGGAGCAAGGGCGCAGTGTACCCAATGGTCAGGTCGTTACCCTGCTTAGGCTGGTCCAGCGCCATCCAGAAACTCTTTCGTATATTGCGAGTCTTTGAACAACACTTTCAAGGAATTATGTTGCAATGGCGAGAGCCGTAACTATATCCCTAAAAAACAAACCCGGAGCCAACTCCGGGTTATTCGTTCTCAGATAATAGTCTGACTTCAAGCCTGCTCAGCAGTAGCCTTTTCATCAGCCTTTGGAGAAGCTTTAGTCAAACAGATAAAGCCTGCAATACCCGCGATCAGGGAGGCAATCAGAACCCCTGCTTTTGCCAGTACCAGATCATTGGGGCTGCCAGCAAATGCCAGCTCTGATATGAAGATAGACATGGTGAAACCAATTCCGCCCAGGAAGGCAACACCGACAATATGCAGGAAGTTACATTCATGTGGCAAATCACCCCATCCCAGTTTCCAGCCTACCCAGGTAGCACCGGCAATACCAATTAACTTCCCTAATACCAGACCCAGAGTAACACCCAGAGTGACGTTATTGAAAATCTCGGTATCCCCGGAGAATACATTAAAGGGTATACCGGCGTTAGCCAAGGCAAAAATAGGAATGACGATATAGGTAACAGGCAGGTGCAGACCCGTTTCTATTTTCTGCAGTGGAGCTTCTGCAAGGCGGGCACCATTACCCAGAGCCCGAACGTAAGCCAGCACTTTTTCATTTCGCAGAACATCTTCACCAGGGCGGTAACTCCGGTCAAATCGTCGAATCAGATTTTTTACCTGAAAGCTGAATGCAACTGGATCGTATTTGGGTTTTGCCGGTATGGCAAAAGCGGTAATAACACCAGCCAATGTCGCATGAATACCTGCTTCGTAGAGCTGAAACCAGAGGCCCGCACCTATTAGCAGATAAGGCAATGGACTACGAATACCGGAAGCATTGAGAACCCATAATAATGCAGTAAATCCTGCAGCCCATAGCAAAGCAAGCTGATTGATTTCGTTGGTATAGAAGACGGCAATGATCATGATAGCGCCCAGGTCATCCACAATGGCCAGGGCCACCAGGAAGGTGATCAGGCTTTTAGGAACACGACCACCCAGCAGCGCACAAGTACCAACAGCAAAAGCAATATCCGTTGCCATTGGAATGCCCCAGCCGTCTGCAGCAACACCGCTCGGGTTGATACCGGCATAGATCAGTGCGGGCACCACCATACCACCAATCGCCGCCATGATAGGCAATACGGCATGCTTGAGGTCGGAAAGCTCACCGACAAGGAATTCACGCTTGAGTTCGAGACCAACATGGAAAAAGAAAAAAGCCATCAAGCCATCATTGACCCAATGGTGAACAGACATCTTCAGACCACCGTCGCCGAATGAGACTCCGGCGTAGGTTTTCAGGATCTGTTCATAGAGGGGGTACAGATTACTGTTCGCGATCACCAGAGCGATGACAGCGCAGATCATCAGAAGGATACCGCTGGTCGTTTGACGATGGATAAATTCTTCAAAAGGCGTGAGGATGCGGTCAAATGCCACCTCCCAGCGAGCGTTATAAACCTTGCCTTTTCGACCTATAAATTTTGTGAAATTATTTCCCGCCACAGCAACTCCTCAAGAGCATCAAGCTTGACACCGTAGACTACATCATGAGGTTGTTGATGTCTCGTGAATGTTCAGTGAGTCTTTTATTACCTGTAGTCAGTCGTCTGTTGAAGGTTTTATCTCTAAACCTCTCAAGTTTAAAAAAGAGGGCTTTTCTCCTGAGCCGGTTGCTGTTTAACACAGACATAGCAAGCTGTTTCCATCAACTCGTTCCTCAAAAAAGCATTTCTTCATATTATTACCTTTCTCGATAATTGGTAGAAAAATATAATGCCTGCTTCAGCCGCCTTATACGATCGGCTGGGCGCAGCGAATGAGCAGATAGCATTTACTATGTGACTGCTTGAATAGTGTATTTGTGCTAATGTTGATTAACTGTGATCGAGGCCGAATCAAAGTAAAATTTTCAAGAGAGAATCACAGTGAAAAGATCAATGATAATATTTTTATTTATCTCGTTTATTTCTACTGCTGCTGAAATAAAAAAGATTTCTAACAATCAGTTTGAATACAAAAACAATCAAGGTGAAATAAGAAAAATTCTAATAGATAAGCCAATAGGAATGGTGAACTATATAGCTGTCATCAGGCAGGCTATATTCACAAGGTTTCTGATACGAACAAACGATGGGAACCACTATCTACACCATGAAGCCTTCGAAGTACCAGACTCTCCATTAGCTGCATATTATAAGCAGCTCAGTGACAATCAACGAACACCATTTGTTACCACGGAGGGATTATATAACCTCGCAAGTGCAGGAACATTTCTTAACTCACAACAGCCTGCAACAGAGCCCAGGCACGTAATGATCACAACCGCTCTTAGCGATGTGCAAAGAAGCAGTTCTGGCGATAAGTTATACATTCGTCCAATGCATGAAAATGACGCATTTGTCAGAGTGACGGGAGGCGTTTATTCCATTGTCTTTCAGGCTCATTTCAAATGAAATTTGCGGTCTAAGGTCAGTCTGCCTTTAAACGTCCCAGAATCTCCTTTATTTGTCCTTTACATGTCCTATAATTGTCCGAATAGGATTTTAAGGGACACATTTAAGAGACAATGATGACGTTAAGTATTGGCGATCAACTTCATGAAATCATTAAAGTTATAGAGCTGAATTCAAGTGGTCTGGCTCGAAAGGAGATCTCAGATCTACTTTCTTTTTCTATAAATAACAAGACATTACAGAGACGGTTAAACAGCCTTTGTGCTAACGGAGTTATTGCAAAAGAAGGAAACAAAAGAACAACAAAGTACTATCCGACTCATCTTTCCCGAACCGATAGTAAGAGACAAAATAAGGACAAATCGAGCTTAATTTTCAGCCCCAATAGCCAGAATGCTCTTTATTTGCTGGAAACACCGCTGCATGCCCGGACGAGAGTGTCCTATAACAGGGAATTTATCGAAGCTTATGTCCCTAACGAAACAAGTTATGTCCCTTATGACATTCGCAGACAACTATTCCTGAAAGGTAAACGCTTTGATCAACAGTTAGCCGCTGGCACCTATGCCCGTCAGATATGTCAGAGACTTCTGATTGACCTGTCTTACAACTCAAGTCGACTTGAGGGAAATACTTACTCAAAACTTGACACTCAGAAGCTGATTGAAAATGGCATTACGGCTGATGGAAAAATTCATGAAGAAACCGTGATGATTATGAATCACAAAGAAGCAATTCTGTTTCTCATTGAAAATGCAGAATTGATCAAACTCGACAGTTTTACTCTATTCAACCTGCACAACCTCCTCTCCCAGGACTTACTGGCAAATCCACAGAGTTGCGGTAACATCCGAACAGTAACCGTCGAAATAGGAAAATCAAGTTACACGCCTCTCGAAAACCCTCATATCCTTAGAGAAATGCTGGAACTGATACTGGTCAAAGCCAATAAAATAGAAGACCCATTCGAACAGAGCTTCTTTCTTCTGGTGCATCTTTCATACTTGCAGGCATTTGAAGATGTCAATAAGCGCACCTCTCGCCTGACTTGTAATATCCCATTTATCAGGCAGAATCTATGCCCTCTAAGCTTTACCGATGTCCCCCGCGATGACTATATTGCCGCACTGCTGGCAATTTATGAATTTAATGACATCAGCCCTATGCTGGATCTATTTGCCTGGGCTTATCTTCGCTCCTGCAATCAGTACGAAGTTGTCAAAAAGTCACTGGGTGAGATCGATGCCTTCCGAGTCCAACACCGACAGTTGAGAAAACAGGTCATGGGTCAGGTCATCCGTGATAATTTACACCGTCAAGATGCGGCTCAACTTATCGAACAATTCTGCCTGAACAATGGCATCGGAGATGTTGAGAGGTTTATGGCTATGACAATGACCGACCTTAACAATCTCCACGCTGGCGCTATCATTGGCCTTGGAATATCAGAAAGCCAATTTTATATCTGGCTGGCTGGGAAATAAGCAGCAGCACTCGTTCAACCAACCTGCCATTGCTATTGGTTGTCACGAAATTGCGTTACATAGAAATAGCTTACCGTGTCTGCGTCAGAGCGTACCAAACTACAGGTAAATAAAAGCCATCGTTGAACATTTACGAGACAGCAACTGGCTCTGTGAAAATAAGAGAGGTCACCCGAAGGCAGCCTCTCTCATTTAGCTCACTGTATAAAAACAGGCGTCAGCCTATTTTTACACCTCGCCGAAGTTAAGAGCTTCAGACAGAGCCGCTTCAACTTCAGAAGCAGATACCTTGCTCGGTACTTCAAACTCAGGCTCTTCACGACCCTTACGACGTTCTTCGTGGTAAGTCAGACCTGTACCTGCAGGAATCAGACGACCCACGACTACGTTCTCCTTCAGACCACGCAGGTAGTCACGCTTACCGGTAACAGCTGCTTCGGTCAGAACTCTTGTGGTTTCCTGGAAGGAAGCCGCAGAGATGAAGGACTCAGTGGCCAGAGATGCCTTGGTGATACCTAGCAGAACCCTGTCGTACTTGGCAAGAATCTGATCCTGATCGCCCAGCTTCTCGTTTTCTTCCAGAACAGTGGTCAGTTCTAACTGGTCACCGCGGATCAGAGAAGAATCACCGGTGTCGGTCACTTCAACTTTACGCAGCATCTGACGCAGAATGGTTTCGATGTGCTTGTCGTTAATCTTAACGCCCTGCAGACGGTATACATCCTGGATTTCGTTAACGATGTAACGGGCCAGCTCACCAACGCCAAGTAGACGCAGAATGTCGTGGGGGTTCGTAGGACCGTCAGAAATAACTTCACCCTTGGTCACCTGTTCACCTTCGAACACGTTCAGGTGACGCCACTTCGGAATCAGCTCCTCATAAGGATCGCTGCCATCGTTCGGGGTGATGACCAGACGCTTCTTGCCCTTGGTCTCTTTACCAAAACCGATGGTACCAGTGATTTCCGCAAGGATAGAGTGCTCTTTGGGCTTACGGGCTTCAAACAGGTCGGCCACTCGTGGTAGACCACCGGTGATGTCCTTGTTACCGCCGGACTGCTGCGGAATACGGGCAACTACGTCACCAATTTCTACCGTCGCGCCGTCGGCCAGGTTCACCAGAGCGTTCGCAGGCAGGAAGTACTGTGCTGTTACATCAGTATTTGGCAGCTTCAGTTCTTTGCCATTAGCATCCAGCAACTGGATAGCAGGACGGATATCCTTTCCAGCAGAAGGACGATCCTTAGGATCCAGAACTTCGATGTTGGACAAACCGGTCAACTCATCCGTCTGAGTCTTGACGGTAATGCCTTCTTCCATGCCCAGAAACTTAACGGTACCGGACAGTTCGGTCACGATGGGGTGGGTGTGTGGGTCCCACTTGGCCACTATCTGACCGGCTTCTACTTCAATACCGTCCTTGACAGACAGAACCGCACCGTATGGCAGCTTGTAACGCTCACGCTCACGTCCGAATTCATCTGCGATAGCGAGCTGACCAGAACGGCTTACAGCAACTAGCGCACCGTCTTTACGTTCAACGTGCTTCAGGTTCAGCAGACGGGCGGTACCCTTGTTCTTAACAGAGATGTTGTCCTGTGCAGATGCACGGGATGCAGCACCACCGATGTGGAAGGTACGCATGGTCAGCTGGGTACCGGGCTCACCGATTGACTGGGCAGCGATAACGCCGACCGCTTCCCCTTTGTTAACCAGGTGTCCACGACCCAGGTCACGGCCATAACACTTGGAACAGATGCCGTAGCGGGTTTCACAGGTAATTGGAGAACGAACCCTGACTTCGTCAACGTTCATCAGCTCCAGGCGCTTAACCCAGGCCTCATCGATCAGGGTACCGGCAGGTACAGCGATTTCATTCTCTGCACCCGGCTTGAGTACGTCTTCAGCAACCACACGACCCAGGATACGTTCACCCAGAGGTTCTACGACTTCACCACCTTCGATGTGCGGAGTCATCTGCAGACCACGGACAGTGCCACAGTCGTCTTCAGTCACTACCAAATCCTGGGCAACGTCTACCAGACGACGGGTCAGGTAACCGGAGTTCGCTGTTTTCAGAGCGGTGTCTGCCAGACCTTTACGAGCACCGTGAGTAGAGATGAAGTACTGCAGTACGTTCAGACCTTCACGGAAGTTTGCGGTAATCGGCGTTTCGATGATGGAGCCATCCGGCTTGGCCATCAGACCACGCATACCGGCCAGCTGACGAATCTGTGCAGCACTACCACGAGCACCGGAGTCGGCCATCATGTAAACGCTGTTGAAGGATTCCTGTTCTTCCTCTTCACCCTGACGGTTGATCACGGTGTCGGACTTCAGGTTGTCCATCATGCGCTTGGCCAGCAATTCGTTGGCACGGGACCAGATGTCGATCACCTTGTTGTACTTCTCACCCTGTGTCACCAGACCGGAAGCAAACTGGTTTTCAATCTCACGCACTTCTTCGTTAGCGTCATCAATGATACGGCTCTTGTCGCCCGGGATAACAAAGTCGTTAACACCGATTGAGGAACCGGAAATCGTCGCATAATGGAACCCCATATACAGCATCTGGTCAGCGAAGATAACGGTTTCCTTGAGACCCACGTTGCGATAACAGGTATTCAGCAGACGGGAGATCGCCTTCTTCTTCATGGTCTGGTTGACCAGTTCGAAAGGCAGACCTTCAGGTACGATTTCCCATAACAGGATACGACCAATGGTAGTATCTGCCAGGAAAGCGTTGCTGTGCTCTACGCCGTCGTCGTCTTTGTACTTTTCAGCAACACGTACCTTGATACGGGCATGGAGATCAGCATGACCGGTACGGTAGGCACGCAGGGCTTCGTTTACGTCAACGAAGGCCATGCCTTCACCCCTGGCGTTAATACGGTCACGGGTGATGTAATAAAGACCCAGTACTACGTCCTGGGAAGGTACGATAATAGGTTCGCCACTTGCTGGTGCCAGAATGTTGTTGGTAGACATCATCAGGGCACGGGCTTCCAGTTGAGCTTCCAGAGTCAGAGGTACGTGTACCGCCATCTGGTCACCATCAAAGTCAGCGTTATAAGCCGCACACACCAGCGGATGCAGTTGAA
Organism: Endozoicomonas sp. ALC020; assembly: GCF_049275935.1. Taxonomy (NCBI): domain Bacteria; kingdom Pseudomonadati; phylum Pseudomonadota; class Gammaproteobacteria; order Oceanospirillales; family Endozoicomonadaceae; genus Endozoicomonas; species Endozoicomonas sp. ALC020. The sequence continues at coordinate 2,919,099 of NZ_CP184830.1, read as the reverse complement.
TCGCCTTACCTTCGATCAGAACCGGTTCGAACGCCTGGATACCGAGACGGTGCAGTGTAGGTGCACGGTTCAGCATCACCGGGTGTTCTCGGATTACATCAGCCAGAACGTCCCAAACCTCAGGGGTTTCACGCTCTACCATCTTCTTGGCAGCTTTGATGGTGGTCGCCAGGCCTTTGGCTTCCAACTTGCCGAAAATGAATGGCTTGAAGAGCTCCAGAGCCATTTTCTTGGGCAGACCACACTGATGCAGACGCAGGGTAGGACCTACGGTGATTACAGAACGGCCAGAGTAGTCAACACGCTTACCGAGCAGGTTCTGACGGAAACGGCCCTGTTTACCCTTGATCATGTCAGCCAGGGATTTCAGGGGACGCTTATTGGAACCGGTGATAGCACGACCGCGACGACCATTATCCAGCAGCGCGTCTACAGATTCCTGCAGCATACGCTTTTCATTGCGGACAATGATGTCTGGAGCATTAAGATCGAGCAGACGCTTCAGACGGTTGTTACGGTTGATTACACGACGGTAAAGGTCATTCAGGTCAGACGTCGCAAAGCGACCACCATCCAACGGCACCAGAGGGCGCAGATCGGGTGGCAGAACCGGCAGAACAGTCAGAATCATCCACTCAGGGTTGTTACCTGATTTGTGGAAAGCTTCCAGCAGTTTCAGACGTTTGCTCAGTTTCTTCAGTTTGGTTTCGGAATTGGTCTGCGGAATTTCTTCGCGCAGCATGTCAACTTCTTCACCCAGCTCGATGTCAGCCAACAGAGCTTTGATGGCTTCAGCACCCATACGGGCATCAAAGTCGTCACCAAACTCTTCCAGAGCCTCGTAGTACTGCTCATCGTTCAGCAGCTGGTTTTTCTCCAGGGTCGTCATACCCGGATCAATCACTACGTAAGACTCAAAGTACAGTACCCGCTCGATATCACGCAGGGTCATGTCCAATAACAGACCGATACGGGATGGCAGAGACTTCAGGAACCAGATGTGAGCAACAGGGCTGGCCAGTTCGATGTGACCCATACGGTCACGACGCACTTTCGCCAGCGCAACTTCTACACCACATTTTTCACAGATGACACCACGGTGCTTAAGACGCTTGTATTTACCGCACAAGCACTCGTAGTCCTTAACCGGACCAAAGATCTTGGCACAGAAAAGGCCGTCACGCTCAGGCTTGAACGTACGGTAGTTGATTGTTTCCGGCTTTTTAACTTCACCGTAAGACCAGGAACGTACCATTTCTGGGGAAGCCAGACCGATACGAATCGAGTCAAACTCTTCGGTTTGACCCTGGGTCTTGAGTAGATTCAGTAGGTCTTTCAAGATCGCATCTCCTCGATCCACCTGCTGGCCAGACTATGCCTGACCGGCGGATTTCACGTATTCGTTATTCGGTGTCCAGCTCAATGTCGATACCCAGAGAGCGAATCTCTTTCAACAGTACGTTGAAGGATTCGGGCATCCCGGCTTCCATTCGATGATCACCATCGACAATGTTTTTATACATCTTGGTACGCCCGGTCACATCATCAGACTTAACAGTCAGCATTTCCTGCAGGGTGTAGGCAGCACCGTAGGCTTCCAGTGCCCATACCTCCATCTCACCGAAACGCTGACCACCGAACTGGGCCTTACCACCCAGCGGTTGCTGGGTAACCAGAGAGTAGGAGCCTGTAGAACGTGCGTGCATTTTATCATCAACCAAGTGGTTGAGCTTCAGCATGTACATGTAGCCCACAGTGACAGGACGGTCAAAGGCATCGCCAGTACGGCCGTCGTGCAATTTTACCTGTCCCGTGTCGCTCAGGTCTGCCAGACGCAGCAGTTCCTTAACTTCAGACTCTTTGGCTCCATCAAATACTGAAGTAGCCATCGGTACACCGCCGCGCAGGTTGTTGGCCAGTTCCACGACTTCTTCGTCAGTGAACTTGTCCAACTCCTCAACACGTCCGCCACCCACTCCGTTATAGACCTGATCCAGGAATTCACGGATTTCAGCGACTTTCTTCTGAGACTCGATCATGCGGTTGATCTTGTGACCCAGACCACGAGCCGCAGCTCCCAAGTGAGTTTCCAGAACCTGCCCTACGTTCATCCGAGACGGTACACCCAGCGGGTTAAGTACGATATCAACCGGATTACCTTCTTCATCATAGGGCATGTCCTCGACAGGCATGATGATGGAGATAACCCCCTTGTTACCGTGACGACCCGCCATTTTGTCACCTGGCTGAATGCGACGCTTGATAGCCAGATAAACCTTGACAATTTTCAGGACGCCAGGCGCCATGTCATCACCGGTCTGCAGCTTTTTCTTCTTGTCTTCGAAGCGCTCGTCGAGCTGTGCACGACGTTCTTTCAGCTGTTCTTTAGCCAGATCCAGCTGTTCGTTCAGGGCCTCGTCAGACATGGACAGACGGAACCACTGTTCGTGTTCCAGATCATTCAGGAATTCGTCAGTGATGGTGTTGCCCTTGCTCAGGCCAGGACCACGGTCGACAGGCTGACCACGCAGAGCTTCACGCAGACGATCGAAGGTATCTTCTTCAACGATACGGAACTCTTCGTTCAAGTCCTTGCGGTATTCGTCCAGAGCCGCCTTTTCGATGCCCTGGGCACGACTGTCTTTTTCAACGCCGTCGCGGGTGAATACCTGTACGTCGATGACGGTACCCTTAACAGAAGTTGGCACACGCAAGGAAGTATCTTTAACGTCGGAAGCCTTCTCACCGAAGATCGCACGCAGCAGTTTTTCTTCCGGAGTCAGCTGGGTTTCGCCTTTAGGAGTTACCTTACCGACCAGAATGTCACCGGCACCTACTTCAGCACCAACATGAACAATACCAGCTTCATCCAGTTTGTTCAGTGCAGACTCACCGACATTAGGAATATCAGAAGTAATTTCTTCCGGTCCCAGCTTGGTGTCACGAGCCACACAGGTCAGTTCCTGAATATGGATCGTGGTGAAGCGGTCTTCCTGTACAACGCGCTCGGAAATAAGGATCGAGTCCTCAAAGTTGTAACCGTTCCATGGCATGAAGGCTACGCGCATGTTCTGACCCAGAGCCAGCTCACCCATGTCTACAGATGGGCCGTCAGCCAGAATATCACCACGAGCGATGGTTTCACCGGCACGAACCAGAGAACGCTGGTTAATACAGGTATTCTGGTTAGAACGGGTATACTTGGTCAGGTTGTAGATATCGACACCGGCCTCACCTGGTTGCAACTCGTCGTTGTTGACACGAACAACGATCTTGGCAGCGTCAACGGTATCAATCACACCGCCACGCTGGGCAACAACGCAAACACCGGAGTCAGAAGCTACGTTACGCTCCATGCCAGTACCTACCAGAGGCTTGTCGGCACGCAGGGTTGGAACGGCCTGACGTTGCATGTTCGATCCCATCAGAGCACGGTTAGCATCGTCGTGCTCGAGGAATGGAATAAGGGATGCCGCAACGGATACCACCTGCTTGGTCGAAACGTCCATGTACTGGACTTTTTCAGGACCCATCAGAGTAAATTCGTTACGGTGACGAACGTTAACCAGCTCTTCAGTCAGGTTATTACTGTCGTCCATTTTCGCAGAAGCCTGAGCGATAACATACTCACCTTCTTCGATGGCAGAGAGGTAATCAATATCATCAGTTACCTTGCCATCTACTACCTTGCGGTAAGGAGACTCCAGGAAACCATAATCGTTAGTACGGGCATAGGTCGCCAAAGAGTTGATCAGACCGATGTTCGGACCTTCAGGCGTTTCAATAGGGCATACACGACCGTAGTGAGTCGGGTGTACGTCCCGAACTTCAAAGCCGGCACGCTCACGGGTCAAACCACCCGGGCCGAGTGCTGATACACGACGCTTGTGAGTCACCTCGGACAGCGGGTTGTTCTGATCCATAAACTGGGACAGCTGGCTGGAGCCGAAGAATTCCTTGATAGCCGCTGCAACAGGCTTGGCGTTAATCAGATCCTGAGGCATCAGGCCTTCAGACTCTGCCAGACTCAGACGTTCCTTAACGGCACGCTCAACACGAACCAGGCCGACACGGAACTGGTTTTCAGCCATTTCACCCACAGAACGGACGCGACGGTTACCCAGATGGTCAATATCGTCACAGATACCCTGACCATTTCGGATGTCTACCAACGTCTTCAGAACATCAACAATATCGGTGTTGTCCAGAACACCGGAACCGATGTCTTCTTCACGACCCAGACGACGATTGAATTTCATACGACCTACAGCTGAGAGGTCATAACGCTCTGCAGAGAAGAACAGGTTACCAAACAGGGTTTCTGCTGCTTCTTGAGTGGGTGGCTCGCCAGGACGCATCATGCGGTAGATTTCTACCAGAGCTTCCAGACGGTTTGTAGTAGTGTCACTGCGCAGCGTATCGGAAATATATGAACCGCAATCCAGTTCATTGATGTACAGGGTTTCAACCTGCTTGATACCAGCTGCCAGCAGCTTTTCGTATACTTCCAGGGTAATTTCAGTGTTGCAATCAACAATGATCTCACCGGTCGCGGAATCTATAACGGTTTTGGCCAGGACTTTTCCGTAAATGTACTCAACGGGAGCTTCCAGCTGTTCAATATTGGCTTTTTTCAGCTGACGGATGTGACGTGCAGTAACACGACGCCCCTGTTCAACCAGAACATTGCCTTCACCGTCTTTAATATCAAAGCTTGCAGCTTCACCACGCAGACGCTCGGCGGCAAACTCGGTACTGACACTTTCAGCACCGATGCTGAAATCTACAGTATCGAAGAAGTAGTTCAGGATCTCTTCATTACTCATGCCCAGAGCACGCAGAAGGATCGTAGCAGGCAGCTTACGACGACGGTCGATACGCACGTAAAGCATGTCCTTGGGATCGAACTCGAAGTCCAGCCATGAGCCACGGTAAGGAATAACACGAGCGGAGTATAGCAGCTTGCCTGAAGAGTGTGTTTTACCACGATCGTGGTCAAAGAATACACCAGGAGAACGATGAAGCTGAGATACGATAACACGCTCAGTACCATTGATTACAAAGGTACCGTTCTCAGTCATGAGCGGAATTTCGCCCATGTAAACTTCCTGTTCCTTGATATCTTTGATTGCCTTGTTGGCAGAGTCTTTGTCATAAATGATAAGGCGCACTTTCACCCGCAGAGGTACTGCGTAAGTTACACCTCGAAGTTGACATTCCTTGACATCAAACGCAGGAGTACCGAGCCTGTAGCTCACGTATTCCAGCGCCGCATTTCCAGAGTAGCTTACGATTGGAAATACGGATTTGAATGCAGCATGAAGACCAATGTCTTCACGTGCGGTCGGCTCTTTTCCGGACTGCAGCAGCTTGTGATAAGAATCAAGCTGAATAGCCAGAAGATAGGGCACATTCATGACATGCGGCAGTTTGCCGAAGTCTTTGCGGATGCGTTTTTTCTCTGTATACGAGTATGCCATCAGCGTTCCCCAGCTTGGTCACCTGGTTCTGGCTTCAGACCGTCTGGCCTGGCCATCTAGGTTTATTGAGGGCGGGTGGCCCCCTTTTGATACCCAATTAAAAAACGGTGATTTCAACCGTTACCGTTGCATGAGCTTTAGCGTCCAGAATGAAAGCAGGGCTTTCATTCTGAGAATCTGACCGGAAATTGCGCTCCAACGGATCATGATCCGAGCTGTCGATTTCCGGTAAGGCTCCCACTCTGCCAATGACACTGCAACTTTCTCAGATTGATGGAGATCTACTTCGGCGGTAACACACAGTTCAGCCTGTGCCAATACCGATCTGAATCCCATCAATTTAATAAGCCATCGAACACTGCCATCCAGCATGGAACGATATAGCTCATACAACGGAAAAAGGCCGGTGCCATAGAGGCACCAGCCACCTGAGTCTATTATGCAATAGGCTCTGGATATTTCAACGCTGTCGTAGAATTACTTAACTTCTACGGAAGCGCCAGCTTCTTCCAGCTGCTTCTTCAGGTCTTCAGCTTCTTCCTTGCTCACGCCTTCTTTCAGAGGAGCAGGAGCGCCATCTACAACAGCTTTAGCTTCTTTCAGACCCAAGCCAGTCGCGCCGCGAACAACCTTAATTACGTTTACTTTCTTGTCGCCAGCAGCAGTCAGAATTACGTCGAATTCAGTCTGTTCGGCAGCCGCAGCGCCAGCGTCGCCAGCAGCAGCAGGGGCAGCAGCAACTGCAGCAGCAGCAGAAACGCCGAACTTCTCTTCCATAGCTTCAACCAGCTCAACAACGTCCATTACGGACATTTCAGCGATTGCATTCAGGATATCTTCTTTAGACAGAGCCATTGTATGTCTCCAAAAATCTTTTTTGGGGTAAAACCCCGGAATTCATTAAATAAGAGAAAAAATCAGCCAGCTGGAGAGCACCCGGATTAAAGGCCTCCCACGCACTAAGGGCTTTAATGCCTGCCAAGAGGCTTAGGCGGCTTTCTTTTTCTCGTCGGCAACAGCTGCCATTACACGTGTAATGCTGCTTGGGAACTCGTTCAGAGTTCTGGCCAGCTTGGTTACAGGTGCAATCATTACACTCATCAGCATCGCGCGAGCCTGATCCAGAGTAGGCATCTTGGCCAGAACATCAATCTGTTCTGCTCCCAGAAGCTGTCCAGAGATGGACAGAGCCTTAACTTCCAGAGCATCGTTCTCTTTAGCGAAGTCCTTAATCAGACGCGCAGCAGCGCCCGGATCTTCCTGAGAGAAGGCCAGCACAGTTGGACCAACCAGAGAGTCTTGCAGGCACTCAAAATCAGTACCTTCAACAGCGCGCCTGGCCAAGGTATTACGTACAACCTTCAGGTATACGTTACCTTCACGAGCCTGCTTACGCAGTTGAGTCATCTGGTCAACCGTGAGACCACGGTAGTCCGCGATTACAGCCGACAGAGCGCTTTGTGCAGCCTCGCTGACTTCGGCGACAATCGCCTTCTTGTCTTCGAGTCCTAACGCCATTGGCTTTACTCCAAATTATGAAGTTAACACCCGGCTATTCAGCCACTGAGTAACCGGGCAGTTACAATACGGTGAAGGGTTAATAACAAAATACTGAAACAGTCTTTTGTATTGCTCACCGTCTACGCAGGAAATTAAGCGTCGATCTTTTTGTCAGGCCTCCTGGCCCAACCCTGATTTAACAGGCACAGATCTTCACACCTACGATCTTTGACGGCCTCCGAAAACCGGAGACCCCAAAGTCTTTCAGATACTGCAGATATCCTGCCTGCAGCTTTCCACTATTCGTTAACCAGCTCAGGGCTGACTCTCAGCTCCGGGCTGTTTTCAGCAAAGCTGTGAATATTAGATATTCAGGGAGCTCATGTCGATAGTCAGACCCGGGCCCATGGTAGAGGACAGAGTGACTTTCTTCATGTAAACACCCTTACTGGAAGAAGGCTTCAGCTTCTTCAATTCAGCCAGCAGTGCTTCAGCGTTCTCTTGAAGGGAGCCCGCTTCAAAATCGATTTTACCGATGCCCGCATGGATAATACCGTTCTTGTCAGTACGGAAACGTACCTGACCGGCCTTGGCGTTTTTAACCGCTTCAGCAACATTTGGAGTAACAGTACCAACTTTCGGGTTAGGCATCAGGCCGCGCGGACCCAGAATCTGGCCAAGCTGACCTACAACGCGCATCGCATCCGGAGAAGCAATAACTACGTCAAAGTTCATTTCGCCCGCTTTGACGTGAGCAGCCAGATCATCCATACCAACGATGTCAGCACCGGCTTCTTTAGCTGCTTCAGCGTTAGCGCCCTGTGTGAATACAGCAACACGAACGTCTTTACCAGTTCCTGCAGGCAGAACGGTAGAACCACGAACTACCTGATCGGATTTACGAGGATCCACACCCAGATTTACAGAAATCTCAACGGATTCTTTGAACTTAACGCTGGATACTTCCTTCAGGACGTTAGCAGCTTCTTCGAAGGAGTATGCCTTTTCAGCTACAACCTTCTCAGCTATCATCTTGGCGCGCTTGGTCATCTTAGCCATTATTCCACACCCTCCACGTTGACACCCATGGAACGAGCAGAACCAGCAATGGTGCGAATTGCCGCGTCCTCGTCTGCTGCAGTCAGATCAGGCTCTTTGATCTTGGCCACTTCCAGAAGCTGCTCACGAGTAGCAGTACCCACTTTTTCAGTGTTAGGGCGACCGGAGCCTTTCTTCAATTTCAGAACTTTCTTCAGCAGAACAGATGCAGGCGGAGTCTTGGTCTCAAAGGTGAAGCTTCGATCGCCGTATACGGTAATTATTACCGGAATCGGCATACCAGCATCCATCTCTTGAGTCTTTGCGTTGAACGCCTTACAAAACTCCATGATGTTCACGCCGTGTTGACCCAGAGCAGGACCTACAGGTGGTGAAGGATTAGCTTTACCTGCAGGCACCTGCAGTTTGATGTAAGCTTCGACTTTTTTAGCCATATCAACCTCAATAGTGGGTCTTCGCTTTAACAGTCACTTTCGGCTTCCACCAGACTGCCTCAGCTACCCGTTCAGGGCTTGCGCCCTTCAGATAAAAACCCTGCACTACTTACGCAGCACAGGGTCTTGAATTTTTTAAAGTCTGTTATGCCTCAAGACCCGCTCAAGACTGATCAAACTTTTTCAACCTGGACAAACTCCAGCTCAACCGGTGTAGAGCGACCGAAGATCATTACCGCAACATGCAGACGGCTCTTCTCGTAGTTCACTTCTTCCACCACACCATTGAAGTCCGCAAACGGCCCATCAATGACTCTAACCATCTCACCAGGTTCAAACAGCGTCTTGGGACGTGGTTTCTCAACACCTTCCTGAACACGCTGCAGTATGGCATCCGCCTCTTTTTCGGTGATTGGTGCAGGCTTGTCCGCCGTACCACCAATAAAACCCATGACCCGAGGGGTATCTTTAATAAGATGCCAGCTATCTTCGTTCATTTCCATCTGGACTAATACATATCCAGGGAAGAATTTACGCTCACTTTTACGCTTCTGACCGTTTCTGATTTCAACCACTTCTTCGGTAGGCACCAAAATCTCACCAAAGAGGTCCTCCATACCGTGAAGCTTTACGCGCTCAATCAGCGAACGCATCACCTGCTTTTCGTAGCCGGAGTAGGCATGAACCACATACCAACGTTTCGCCATTATTTATCCCTATCCAATCAGGCTGCTGATAATCCAGCCTAGCAGAGAATCAAGCGCCCACAAAATGAGCCCCATAATTACAACCACAGCTACAACAATCAGCGTGGTCTGAACAGTTTCCTGACGAGTCGGCCAGACTACTTTGCGAATCTCAACCTTAGCTTCCTTGACCAGCGTCCAAAAAGCATCACCTTTTACGGTTTGAAGCGCAACAAACCCGGCCACTGCAGCCAAGGCCACCAAAGCCAGCGCCCTGTAGAGAACAGAATACTCACCAAAGTAAACATTCCCACCAACACCAGCGGCCATCAGAACCGCAACAAGGGCCCACATGAGGCCATCCAGTCGTCCTTTAGGTGCTACTTCAGGTTTTCCACTCATCGGTTGACTATCTCTATTCGGAAAAGCTTTGCCAGAAATTATACTGACATAATATAGAAATGGCAGGCCAGGAGGGAATCGAACCCCCAACCCCCGGTTTTGGAGACCGGTGCTCTACCAATTGAACTACTGGCCTGTATCTTTGAGCAGTCTTGTGATACCTACCCCGATACAAGGACCGATCAATTATAATCGACCCCAATCAAGCTGAAAAGTCTTATTCTTTTTTAAACCCCATAAACAGAGGCAACCAACAGGAGGAATCCACCCCCTTTACACCATATGGAGCTCTTGAGCAGATTTGAACTGCCGACCTCACCCTTACCAAGGGTGCGCTCTACCAACTGAGCTACAAGAGCACTTAAATCAGAATTAATGGAGCGGGTAGCGGGGATCGAACCCGCATCATCAGCTTGGAAGGCTGAGGTTCTACCATTGAACTATACCCGCAAAGCAGGACCTACATCATGCAGTATGCCCACTTATCAAGCCAACTTACAAGAAAGAAGACTTAGAAATCTGGTGGTGGGGGCTGGATTCGAACCAGCGAAGCTTTCGCGTCAGATTTACAGTCTGATCCCTTTGGCCGCTCGGGAACCCCACCAAGTGCTGCGCCATTCTATTCAGGAGCATTTCAATGTCAAGTCCGTTCCCTGCCAACTATGCAGAAAGCTTGTCTTGTCTAGCCGCCCTGAAGCGCAGGCGTATATTAGTGAATCGAATCGTCGGATGCAACGCTTTTGCAGTTTTTTTCCAGCATTTTCAGATCATTGTATTCGTCAGCCTGCCTCTCCCAGAAACCGACGCTTAACTTCTTTGCTTCTGAATCTGTCATCTCCAGCCAGAATGTTTCAGGCTCACGGGGTAGCCTTTTAATAGCGGGTTCATAACCCGCCTCTTGTACACGACGACTGACTTCATTCGCCGAAACTTCCTTGCTGAATAACCCCAGAGATATGCCATTAGCCAGCTCACCCTGGGTAATCACAAAACTGTCTATTCCCTGCCCCTGCAACTCTCTTAACAACCTTATTGCCGACTGCCGATTACTTCGGGGAGGAATATGCACCCAGTAGTCAGCAAGTACTGCCTCGTTGTCAGAACGCTCCCTGCTCGAAATACCCAGAGAAAAGAGTTTCTGCTGCAGATGGTCTGCTTTTGCAGAGGATTCAAAAGGCCCCACTACAAGACACTGGGCTTCAGCGACTTTCTTTGTCGTTTTTTTCTCCCGCGTTTGCACAGGGAGTTCTGATGCTACCTCAGAGAGCAGCATCAATCTTTTACCTGCCTGTACAGAAACTTCGGCACCTACGTTTACAGCCCGGTAGGGCTTATGGGACTGATGATAATAACCCCAGACAAAATAGCCGGCATTGGCAAAGAGAAGTACCAGGACGATCCAGCGCATACTAAAAACCGAATTTTGGAAGTTAAACTCTATAAATAGCTTCTATAAACAGCTTTTATAAACAGTATGACTTCCCATTAATTTTAAATCTGGGTGATTAAAAAACATTATTGTCTTTCAAAGGCAATCGAGAGTCCATCCAGAACCAGCTCTTCAATCAGCACCTGCTCTATTTCTTCCTTTATGTGAGTTTGCAACAAAGAAGCATCGCCGCCGGTCAGAAACAAACGGGCGCCCGGCCATTTAAGACAGGTCTCATGAATGAAAGATACTGCCATAGCCAGAACACCATGGTTAATACATTCTGAAGTGACGGTTCCCAATGCTGTTGCTTCTGCAGGATGCTCAATGTTATCGAGATTGGCCGTATTGACGGCCAGAGCTTTTTTCATCAAGCGGATACCCGGAACAATGAATCCTCCCTGATGGTTTCCGTGACCATCAATCACATCCACTGTAATAGCTGTACCACAACTGACAACGATTTTAGTATTGTGCAAAGAATGAGCGTGTGCCGCCAGCATGGCCAGCCACCGATCTACACCCAACCTTTCTGCTTCTTTATAGATAACTGTAAGACCAGCAAAGCTTTTTCGGGTTTTAGCAATAAATGGCTCCACGCCGGTAGCTTCTGACAAAATGCGCACTAACTGCTCTAATCTTGCGTTCCCTGAGACTGTTGAAATAGCAATGGAGTCAAGAGTTCCCAACTCTTCCAGAAGCAGGGACAAGATAATCTGCCAGTCAGCATCATTATGAATGAAGCCCGATTGAGCGGAAGCACCACCGACCATCAGACGCCATTTAAGTCGGGTATTTCCGGCATCCAGCTGCAACTGTCTATCGATGAGCTCGTTCATGATTGACGTAATGACACTTCTCCACCATTAAAAATATGAAGACCAGAAACTGTCTCGAGCAGCAGCCCGCCCTGATCATCCACTCCCATATAACGCCCTGTTACGGATCGGTTAGAAGCCATTAATGTAACTTCCTTGCCACGATAGGCATCGTATTCGCACCATTGCTCTCTGAACAGCCTGAAGCCACCTTGTCCAAATCCATCGAGTAAATGAGTCAGGGTATTGATTAACTGTCCTGCGACCGCATTTCGGCTCACCGTCTTGCCACACACCCGGAAAAGGTCAACAGCCGGCTGACTCACTGACTCCAGCTGCCCATCACTTAAACGGACATTAATGCCTATTCCGATCACCACATCACACTCACCCGTGGGATCTCCATGGACTTCCAGTAACACACCACAGAGTTTTTTACCCTGCCAGAGAACGTCGTTGGGCCATTTAAGCTTTAATTCTCTGGCTCCCAATGTTTCCAGTGCTTTTACAACGGCCAGACCTACCGCAAGACTGAGCCCCTCCAGCGAAGCCGTTCCCTCACCACTCTGCCAGAGGGCAGACAAGCTTATTGTTGACCCAAAAGGACTGCTCCATACCCGACCCCGTCGCCCTCGCCCTCTTGCTTGATACTCTGCCAGACAAAAACGGGTGACTCCGGCAGGAACCGAGCCCAGGTTACGAACAAGATCATTGGTTGATTCCGTAATAAAGCAGGTATGGACTTCAGATTTATTTCGAACGTCTACATCTATATTGCTCTGAATCTTTTTATTATCAAGAAGCTCAATACCACTGCCGAGGCGGTAACCTTTACCTCGCACAGAATCCACTGCCAGGCCAAGCTCTTCAATCGCTTTCAGTTTTTTCCAGACAGCGGCCCGACTGATCCCAAGCTGCTCACCCAGATCTTCACCGGAATGAAACTGCCCGTCTGCCAACAAGCCCAGTAATTTATCCATCAACCACTCCCAACAACTGAGAGCAAATAATATGCGCTTCATTCCTGCTGCTCAAATCATTCAGACATTCAGTCTGTCTCAACAGATTCCATAAAAAGCGTCATTAAAGATGATGAAAAATTCCCACTCATAAGACGAGCCCCACAAAAGCTGTTACAGAAGTGCATTACGCTACGATTCCCGCAAACCTCTTACCAGTCACATTATTCTCAGCGGTTCTTCAGGAAATGATATTACAGAGATGTTTTTGGTGTTCTTTCATCCAGACGCTTATACTCAATCGTAAACGATCAACCCAGATACTCTTTGTTCCAATCCTGAATGAACAGCAGTTTTTTCTTCCAGAAGCCCGGAAGCGCTGCCCGCTTCTGAAGCAGCCTCGTCTCTCTATTTTCACTGTTTTCTGTCATGGCCACACCGGTTGAGGAAACTGTCCGAATTATTCAAAGCTGGAGTTCTGGAGGAAGGTAATGAACTTTGGGAAGCATCTGGCTATTGCAAGTCTGATTATCTCACTTCCGGTAAGCTGCATACAGGCTCAAAATCCGCGCTCAATTGGGCCAACAGAAATACCTCCTCAATTATTCTATGTAATTGACATAGGTCCGAACCAGCCACAGGCAATACCCACTTCAACGCCCACTGCCACCACGCCGACACCTTGTGGACCCCACAGCGCTTTGAGTATTGCATGGAATAAAAACAGTACGCTCATGGCTGTGGGAGTACGTTCCGGCACTAGCTCCTGCGGTCTTTCAGGAAGCCTGCAAATCTTTGATATGAGTTCAGGATACCCCAGGCTCCTGCGTTTCGTGCACGCAACAGACTTTATAGGAAGCGTTACTTTCAGTCCCGACGGCACTCAGCTGGTAACCGGAGGGGATGATGATACGGTCAATGTTTTTGAAGGAGTGAGCCCGTTCAAACACCTGCAAACCCTCATCGAAGGGCAAAGCGATATAGAAACTGTTGCCATTAACTCCAACGGCACCCTGCTGGCAGCCGGGGGGAAAGATACAGATGTCAGGCTCTATGTTAAAAACAGGAGAAATCTGTTCACTTACGTGAAAACCCTGACCGATGCAAGAAACTATATACAAACAGTTGACTTCCACCCCATCAACGGCCAGCTGGCAGTCGTCGAGCGTGGCAACAGGGTAAGAATTTACAGCGGGACCAATCCTTATAACCTCCTGAAGAACTTCTTTATTCCAGGCGCCCGGTTATTAACTGTTGCCTACAGCCACGACGGCACCCTGCTGGCATCTGCGGATGATCGACAAAAAATCAATCTTTATAATGGGACGAACCCGGGCAACCCTCTACAAACCCTTACCGCACCGAAGCGGATATTGAGCATTGCCTTCAACCGAAAAGCTACCCAACTGCTGGTTGGGCATATAAATGGAGATGTGAGTATTTATGTGATCACACCGTTATCCAACGTGTTCACGGACACTCTGCCGTTCGTAAAGTCACCGCTCCCGGCACGCGCTCTTGCATTCAGCCCCGACGGTAAATGGCTGTCAGTCGGTAGAACAGAGGTCGCGATATACAGGGTCGATGGTGTAAGAGCGCCTACAACTCAAGCCAGCACAACTGAAACGATTACAACAGTTGTCATCACAACAGCAGTCAATACAACAGCAGTCAATACAACAGAGGCCACTACAACAGAATACTGTGAAGAACCCAGCCCAGTAACCAGAATAAAAAGTAACACCGAAATGGGTAATTCTTCGACACTCACAGCCCTTTCGCTAATCGCATTACTAACCGCCGTTCTTCAGGGCATAATACTGCAATGATGTTTTTGGAAAGCCATCTGGCCAATTAAGCCTCTGTCATGGTTGATCTTTTGGCTTGATCCGACCTTCCAGAAAACAAACAGCAAACTCATGTTATTCGGCCTGCATCCAGCTACTCGCATTATTTTCCTTGGCTTGCCAGACACGCTCTGCATATACTTGCGCCCTGAAAGAACAGGCAGGAACCTTCGTCATGAGTATTTTCAAATCCCACATTGTCCAAATGGGAGCCTACACCCCCCCTCTGGAAGGCCGGGACCCTCATGACCATCTGTTGCTGGACTTTAATGAACGTACCCTGCCCGTCTGCCCTTCAGTGAAAGAGGCCATGATTGATTTCATTCGGGCTGATCGCCTGCAGTGCTACCCATCCTATGGGAACATTGCTGCAAAGATTGCCAGATACTGCCATGTTGATACTGATCAGCTGATGATCACCAACGGCTCCGACCAGGGTATCGAACTGATCATCCGCTCAGCCTGCCGTGAAGGTGAAGAAGCCATTATTCCCCGCCCCTCATTCGCCATGTATCAGCAGGTGGCCAGGGTAGAAAACCTCAACATTATTGAGCCCTCATATTCCAGAGACAATGGTTTCCCCAGACAGGCTGTGCTTGATGCTATTTCCGATAAAACCCGGCTTATAGTGATTTCCAATCCCAACAACCCAAGCGGCACTATTGTGGCCAGGGAAGACATTCTTGAAATTGCCGCCGCTGCCCCCAACGCCGCTATTCTTGTGGATGAATGTTATTTTGAATACACGCAGAAAACAGTGGCAGATGTCGTTGAACAATACCCCAATCTGCTGATTACCCGCACCTTCTCAAAAACCTGGGGCTTACCTTCTGTTCGACTTGGTTATGTCATCAGTAATAGTGAGAATATACGAGCACTGCTGAATGTTCGCGGCCCGTACGACGTTAATCAGCTGGCAGTGGTTGCGATAGATGCAGCGCTTTCCAACCCTGGCTATACCGAACAGTATGTTAAAGAAGTGATGGAAGTCTCCAAACCCATGTTTGAAGATTTTCTGAACAGCAAAGGAATTGATTACTGGCCCAGTGTCGCCAACTTTATCTGGACATTCCCGAACAACCCGGATGAGATCGAAAAATACCTCCGGTCTCACCATATACTGGTTCGACCGAAGGCCGATGAAAGTGGTAAAACAGGCTTGAGAATTAATCTGGGCAACAAGGCCCAGACTGAGTCTCTTATCCAAACCTGGTCCCGGATAATCTGATTATTGATAGTTAATCACAGGTTTCCCCAAATGCGCAGGAGGCTGATAGCCTGTTGGTAATTTATAGTCTCGCCAATCAAAACTAGGGTTGAACTCTCTCTGCCCATCAATCATATCTCTCATTGAAGGCGATTCGTTGATATAGATCGCTGTCAAATCACCAGAATTCCAACCGTTATCATCAGCTAGCTCCTGCAGCTCGATAAATCGCTCAAAACTGATATCAGGACCTCTTCCATCTCCAGACGTGAACATTTCCCGGTCGGCAGCAAAGTCGACCCTGTAAATCATCGGTTTAGCGCCATAGAAGTGGAATGTCGTATAGGGTATGCCTCGGTCATCAGCGGCTTTTTCAACAGACTTCAGCATGTCCTGCAAGTCGTCCACCATGACGATGTGTTGTGCCGGATGCCCGGATTTGTCGAGGTAGTGATGCAAGCCCTGCTCCTTGGTTTTCAGTGGCCCCGTTTGGATTTTGATCGAGATTGCATCATCAAACAGATTTCTATCGAGTTGTGTTTCCTCAATTTTTTTTCTCAAAGAGTCTTCGTCATTGGCAGTAAGCAGAATAATTCTGGCATTGCCCGGACCCGCCTTTGTTCGGATATCCTGAATGATTTTGGCCGTATCAGGATTGACCAGACGTCTCTCTTGACGACCCTCGGCCACTAAATCTTTGGCGATCAGCGTCTCATCCAAATCGAAACAGACCAGGACCGGTTCACCGGGCTTGATATGTGCCAGCACTTCCCTGATGTCTTGTGATTTCGGCACTCTAACTGACTCACGGACTTTCAGAGCTTCTGGTAAAGCACTCGCTGCTTCAGGTACTGTGACCTCGCCAGGTGGAACCGTGACTGCCTGAGCAGCTGGAAGCTCATTCTGCCCCCAGGTCATGACCCGACGTCCCCGGCCCATCAAATTCAGCTTGATATCATCTTTGACTTCTTTAGCCCTCCCCCTGAGCGCGCGGTTTTCTGTTTTCCAGTCATTATTCGGGAATGCCTGTTTCAGGTTTCTTTCAATCTCCAGAGGACCAAGACCTAAATCGGGTCGTATCTGAGCCAGTTCCTGCGAAGCAAGCTCTATGTTATTGGCAGCAGGATCAGAAAGCCTCAACATCTCAGGCATCAATGCTTTCATGTCTTCTGCTCTGGAAACTTGCGCCTGGTCCATTCTCATCTGCAGAGAGATCAGCTGGCTGCGTTTGAGGTTCAATCCCCCCCAGAGGAAATCCCAACCCGCTTCAGAGAAACATCTGGATAGATTCGCTTCTACCTCCGCTGGACTCAATTGGAGTTCAGGTCGAATCTGTACCAATTCTCTGGCAGCCTGCTTTCGACTTTGTGATGCAGCGGGAGATAACTTCCATAAGTCGTCCATTAGTTGTTTCATTGCAGTCGGCTTACTTATCGGTTGAGCATTAATCACCTGTTGCTCAGCCTTGTCGATATTAGCCTGTAGCCTCATATCGACATCGGGACCACAATACTCATTCCACTCCCGTTCCGTTGGAAAAGCTGCATTAAAGTTGGTTTCCTGAACATCCCTCATTGCCTGATCAATCTGTATATATCTGCCTCTGAGCTGTTGAAATGCCTCATAAGCCGTACGACGACTGCTTCTTTGCTCAGGTGACAGAAGCACCAGATTCTTTATCAGATCACGGCACGACTCTCGCCCTTTGTTTGGATCGAAGGCATCAAAACGATGCTTCAAAGGTTCGACTTCAGCGGGTCTTCTCAGCTGGTAGGTGCCATCCCACAAAGAAGGCCACAGCTCACGTCCCGGAGCTCTCTCCAGACCTTTGATAATTTCAACCCTGGCAGGCGCCCCATTGACATGGCTGGATAACCAGTCAGCAGCTGCTTCAATGCTGACCTGCCACTGTTCAGGTACCTTATCCAGCTGCTCAAACACGCCTATCAGATGGCCATAATTTCGATCACTGGCCAGACAGAGGTTGGTGCTGTCAATCTCCCTGTCATATTGCTCATCAGTGACAAACTCTGGAGAGTACGCCTGGACGGAGACAGTGTTGAAGTAATCTCTGGCTTCATCCGTCGGTGTTCCATCGGGATTAAGCACAGGGAACATCTGTCGGTTTTGCGCGTCCACTACGATAAATCGCCCGGATGACTTCAGTCTTTGCAGAAAGGTGTAATGACCGGCACCACCGCTTTCGCCTGATTTCAGGACAACATACCGGTCACTATCAAACGCCTCGGCTAATGGCCTTTTGGCGGCACCGGGCTGTCTCTGCTGACCTTTTTTGATGGCTTCGAAAAACTCACCGACATGATTCTGAAATTGATGGTGATGCTGTTTTTCTTCAATACCGTCGATCTGGGCCCAACCCACAATAGGCGTCGTCTCACTGTTATCAAAAGGAATCTCTATTGGCGTTGAAATGGCATGGACCTGGTTATACCCCTTGCCTCTGGCAAAGTGCTCCAGAGAGTTGGCAAAGCCCTGACAGTTTGAATTACCCGCTGCCTGTCTTTTATAGAGTTCGGATACAACGTTATTGAGGAGTTCAAATTCAACTTCTTCATCGGCTGAAATCAGGGTCTGCCTGTGGATTGTCAATTTATCCAGATCGGCGAGGCGATTGACTCTATCAGCGCCAAAAGTTCCAGCCTCTATCTGTCGTATGGCTTCATCCTTATCAATCCGTCCGTACTGGTATTCAAGTTCAATTTTGGAACGGTTATAACCACGGTCAATATCTTCCTTAATCTGGTTAAATGCTTCTGCCTCCGTATTCGGTTGGACATTAATGAGCATCTGTCGACGCTCTTTTTCCAGATCACGCACAGCATCCTCAAAAGAAACTGCATGAACCCTATGCTGATTAAACCGGCCACTGACAACCCGGTCGGGTTGCTGGCCGGATGGCTGTATACGATCCCACTGAGCTTTCATGGTCAGGAATTGTTGTTGAGCGTCGTCCATTTCCGGCAACTGCCATGAAGACTGCTCAGAGGGCATAGTATTCGCAGCAGAAGCTTCTGGCTGTTTTTCAGAAACAGGAGGCGGTATCGTGACTGTCTGCGGAACAACAGACGCTCCATCCGTTGTTGCAATCACCTTTTTGGCTGTTACCACAATTTTCCCGGAAAACTCACGGATGTAGTCCTGCTGACGAGGGCTTCTGTTCAAAACTCCCCGGGCCAGCCTCTCATCGGTATTTAAAAGATGAATAGCCACTGCAAGGTCTGCATCCTTTATATCCGGGTTGAATGCCCTGGCTTTTTTAAAGGCTTCCAGCTGTTCCCTAGTTGCTGGTTGCTGAGGGCCAACAAACTCCTCGCCCAATGGGCTAAAACCCATTTGCCTATAATCGTCGTCCAGCTCGTCACTGATGTCATGGGGCTTTGCAGAAGACTGTCTCAGGTAGCTATAGAATTTCTCAAGGCTGGTAAACACAGGTATTGCGTTGTCGTCCTCTACGGTCTTTGAAGCAGCCTCTGAAGCTGCCTGAACATCTTCTGCGGGGAGAACGCCGTACAGGAACTTACCCTCATTAACCGTGCGCCCCAATTCGTTGAGCAGAGGATCATTAAATTTCATATTATCCAGGCAGGCATTGACCATTTCATCGGTCATCACTTTATCCCGATAAGCCTGTTTCATATCCTGAACGGTCAAACTGTATTGTCTGTCTCCGAGAATATCCACAAATATCTGACATGCCCTGTGAACCAGCTTCTCTCTGATTTGCGGCGGAGTAATCGCAGACAGGCGCTGAGTATCAAGTGCATCACTACGGCGGGCATTCGCCCGCTCCCGTCTGGTACATCGAAGCTCTCTGGGAGGGTTTGTCTTGAAATAATCAATAGCCTGATCCATGACGTAAAAATATTGGTCCAGATCGCCAGTATGCCGGGAAGTGAACACATTTTTGCGAGTTGTATCCGTTGTTGATTGAAGTAATGTAACCCTATAAGGCTTCTCTTCATCAGGAGCCCGATGTTTCGCACATTGAATCCGGATATCGACTTTCTCGGATTCCATAAAGTCCTTTAAATGAGATTCCCAGTCATCTTTGTCTCGGGCTTTAGTGGTCAAACAGAACTTTGAGATCAGGTTTTCGACGGCTGCCACTATTTCATTGTCTGGTGCTTTTTTCAGGAGTAGCTGAACCAGCTCAACCTCAGCCTCATGCAGAACGGTCAGACTGGCCTGGTTTAAGGCTACACATTCATCATTCCAGACACTGGCCTTTCTTGGCGTAGCCGGATCTGTGATGGATACATCTCTTTTTAACAGCGGGGTTCTGGCCCCGGTGGCCGTCCGTACTTCACGACTAACGCCCACTAGCTCCGGTTTATCCATAAGCTCATTGTGTCGCTGGTAATAAATGCTTACGGAGCGACAAAAGGCATTGTACTTATCGGACGGCCCCAGAACCCAGCCGACTTTTTCCGATGACAAGCGACCATTATCAAGAATGGGGTATTTGCCTTGAACGTCTTTATTGGATTTATAGAAATCAAGAAATGATAGGGGAGAAAACGGAACCACTATGACCTCCTTGTCATTGGCATAGCTAAGCATTCCCAAAAGCTTAGCAAGCTGTGGTTACGTCACTTATTCGACAGGCGACAGAGAGTCAGCCAGAGGACTGACTCCCGAAGTTTATTTTCAGGCAGTTTCTTCCAGTTCACGGACGTCCTGGGTCATGCGCATAGGGCAGAAATCGGGTCCGCACATGGAACAGAACTCAGACTCTTTCGCACCTTCCTGAGGTAATGTCTGATCGTGATAGGCTTTGGCCGTATCAGGGTCCAGAGCCAGGTTAAACTGATCCAGCCAGCGGAATTCGAAGCGCGCCTTGGACAGGGCATTATCCCGAACCTGGGCAGCGGGATGACCTTTGGCCAAATCAGCAGCATGAGCGGCAATTTTATAAGCAATCAGACCGGCTTTTACATCATCTCTGTCAGGCAGGCCCAGATGCTCTTTGGGTGTGACATAACAGAGCATGGCGCAGCCATACCAGCCGATCATGGCAGCACCAATGCCTGAAGTAATATGGTCATAGCCGGGTGCCACATCAGTAGTCAGAGGTCCAAGGGTATAGAAAGGCGCTTCATGACAATGCTCCAGTTGCATCTCCATGTTTTCCTTAATGAGGTGCATGGGTACATGACCCGGTCCTTCTATCATGACCTGAACATCGTATTCCCAGGCAATCTTTGTCAGTTCCCCAAGGGTTTTCAGTTCGCCAAATTGCGCTTCATCGTTGGCATCGGCGATAGAGCCGGGACGCAATCCATCCCCCAGAGACAGGCTGATATCATACGCCTGACAGATCTGACACAGCTCCCGAAAATTGTCGTAGAGGAAATTCTCAGCATCATGCATCTCTGCCCACTGGCCCAGAATACCTCCACCCCGGGAAACAATGCCTGTTACCCTGTTTCTGGTTTTAGCAACATGTTCCCTGAGAACACCGGCATGGATCGTCATGTAATCCACACCCTGCTCTGCCTGCTCAATAATGGTGTCTTTCATGACCTCCCAGCTCAGGTCTTTCACCTTGCCCCTGACCTTTTCCAGAGCCTGATAGATAGGCACAGTACCGACAGGCACAGGCGAGTTCCTGATAATCCATTCACGGGTTTCATGGATGTTCTTGCCTGTGGATAGGTCCATCACCGTATCGCCACCCCAGCGAACCGACCAGAGCATCTTTTCAACTTCTTCTTCAATGGAAGAGGTCACCGCAGAATTGCCAATATTGGCATTGATCTTCACCAGAAAGTTACGCCCGATGATCATGGGCTCGGACTCAGGGTGATTAATGTTGGCCGGGATAATGGCACGCCCTTCAGCGACTTCTTTTCTGACAAACTCCGGGGTGATATGGGAGCCATCAGTGCGCCCCATACTCTCGCGAATCGCAATAAACTCCATTTCCGGAGTAATTATCCCCTTTCTGGCGTAATGCAGCTGGGAGACATTTTGGCCAGCCCTGGCCCTGCGTGGCGTTCTCAGTGCTTTGAAGCGAATATCTTGCAAGCGCAGGTCGAACTGACGGGAGCGGGCAAATTCCGAGGAGCGATCGTCGAGCAGCTCAGTATCCGCTCTCTCTTCAATCCACTGTGAGCGCAAACCAGGCAGGCCCTGATTCAAATCATGAGGAACGCCGGTCTCTGTGTAACTGCCCGAAGTGTCATAAATACGCACCGGTTCATTCTTGCCGCCACCAAAACGTTCGGGGGTATCGTGCAGGCGAACTTCCCTCATACCCACACGAATGTCTTCGCGACTGCCTGTTACATAGGTTTTTTGAGAGTTGGGAAAAGGGCGACAGGCGTCCATTAGCAACTGCCGGTCAAACCCGGACGCATTTTTCTCGCAAGCCATCGTTTCTGTATCCTTCACGTTGAGTTCATGACGGTTTCGATATAGCTTGCCGGATAGGCCATCTTGTTCCCTTCGCAGGTGTTAACCTGAGCAGGTTCTACGGATTCCGAAAAACAGCAATTCGGTCTCAGCCTGTGGCGCTCCGACAAGATTGCCGGAAAGTATAAGTAGATTTCTAAAAGGTTAATAGTATAAAGACACAAAAAAACCAAGGGTTTATTCAGCTGTAGTCGCCTGAAAGCTCCTTACACAGCTGGGTTCTGAAGGTCTGCAAAAAATCACTGTGACGTGCCGCCATTTTACGCCCGGGCTCTATTTTCATGGTCTTTTGAATCTGTAAAAGCTTGATTTCAAAATGGTCCAGCGAGTATTGACGATCGTTCAGCGCCCTGTTTTTCCCCATGGGATCTTCGGGATCGAACAGTTTCTGGCCCAGCTTGCCGCCCGTATAAAAACAGCGGGCAATACCAATCGCGCCCAAAGCTTCCATCCTGTCGGCATCCTGAACCACTTCAGCTTCCAGAGTTTCAGGAGTGATATTAGCGGAATAACTGTGAGTTTTTACTGCATGACACACGGCAGCCGTCAGCTCTTCTGGAAAGGCCAGAGATTTCAGGCAGACTTGGGTCTTTTCAGCCGCCAGGGTGGAAGCCCTGGAGCGCTCCGGATGGTTTTTTGGCAACACCACAATGTCGTGAAAATAACAGGCAGCAAGAACCACCAGCCGGTTAATGTCAAAACGCCCCTCATCCATCAATTGTTGAGCGGTTTTCCAGACCCGCTGAAAATGGGAAATGTCGTGCGAGGCATCATCGCAGTCCCTGTCTTGCAGGTATTCGACAAAACGTTCTTCCCAGCTTTTCAGCAGTGCAGGTTCATTAAAGTTCATGATTCGGGATCCACAGGCCTTTGGTAACGTTGACAGGTTCTGCTGTTAATAGCCGGAAAATCATGCAAAAAATTGTGAGTGTGGACAACCACTCTGTCCGGGTGAATATCCACCAGATTATAAACCGGAGGCTCCGGCGAAACAGAGTCTGGCCTGGGGTTATCAAAATCAAAAGGTGTCTGGTGTACCAGTGAAGGTGGGCATGAAAAGCTGATCCCCTGCCAACTGCCTGAAACAGAGCGGTGCAAATGCCCCAGGAACAAATGCCTGATCCGTTCCTTATGGGGCTTGATCGCTGACCAGAGTGCTGCTGAGTTGATCAGATTGTCCCTGTCCATACTCGCCAACCCCGTTTCAAAAGGAGGATGGTGCATAAACAGGCAAACCGGTTTGTCTGATGCCTTCAGTTCATCTCTAAGCCATGCCAGTCTTTGCTCACAAAGAATCCCGCTGCGCTTTCTGTCATCCAGAGTATCCAAACAGATCAGGTTGACCCCTTCTGTTTCGAGCTTAAACTGGATAAAACCTTCCTGCTGCCTTGGGTGACTCGAAAAAACATCCAGAAAATTCTGCCTGTGATCATGATTGCCCATCAGGCAGTAAACCGGAAAAGGCAACCTGTCCAACTCTTCTTTCAGGGCTCTATAAGCCTCTTTCTCGCCCCAGTGTGTCAGGTCACCGGTAATAATGCAGGCGCTGGATTCCGGCACTTGCTGCACAAGTGTATCGACACAGTTTTTCAACCTTGCCTGTGGGTCAATGTCGTAATTCAACATGCCCGCCGGAACCAACTGGGGGTCAGAAAAGTGTACAAATCGATAGACCATAAAATGCAATCCCGTCATTATTCTCAAGTTAAATGATCGCACGGAAAAGGTATCGCTTCAGAGGAAGTTTGTTTACTTTTTTGATGGTCTATTCAGACTAATGAGAGTGACTGAGAGCTTCTGCCGAACTCAGAGAAAACCGGGCAACCGTTAAATTACACCATCCCTCATAACCGGCCAGACTCATACCCAGTGACTCGATCACATCAAGGGCAAACTCGTTTTGGGGTGAAGCAAAAGAGATGATTTCCTTGAAGCCCAATCTTTTGAACCCCAGATCGGTCACAGCTTCAGCCGCTTCGATGACCAGCCCACGACCGCGATACTCCTGACTGAACCGCCAGCTCATCTCTATGGTATCGCCATAGGCCGAAAATCCACAGTTGCCAATCAGCCTGTTACTCTCTTTTAGAACAACTGCCCAACGAGACCAGCCTTTATGGTCAAGTTCGATCTGAAAACGCCAGAGATCGGTTTCTGCTTCGCTGGCGGGGGAGTGAATACTGTAATGCAGTTCTTGGTGAACTGCTCCAATGATATCGGCATACGGCTTTAAGTCAGCTTCTTGCCAGGTTCGCAGGATCAGTCGGGGTGTTTCGGCAACAATCAGCACATGAGACTCCAGAAACTTCATGACCAGGCAAGATAAGGTTTAGTCGATTTTTTCGCTTTAACCAGAATCTGTACCCAATTAATAAAAAGAGTACTGCTCTCTTCGACCCTGAACCGATAAAAAAAGTTCGCCAGATCGAACGTTTTTTTCCCAGACACGATAGACTGACTGCAAAGTGACTCCCGGCTGTTATTCACTCCAGAACCGCCGATGAAACTTAAAGGAACTTGAGTAACTATGAGGTCTGGCATTGAACCCTATATTTCTGGACTACCTGAATAGAAAAGACGAAAGCTTCAGCTGGCGCTGCCTTGAAACTTCTCATTGCGAAGAGTTTCCGGTCGTCTCCGTTAGCCATTTAGAACTGATTTCCCAGACTTGGCAGGAAGGCTCAGGGTTTGGCCTCCTTCAGCCGGAATGGCAACACCGCCTCACACTTTACTGGCCTGAAGGAGGTTCAGAGAGTCCCTGTCTGTTAATGATTAATGGTGGATCAAGGCACGATCCATCCCTTGAACTCACTCCCTCGCATAATGTCGATGGCGCACATTTATGCCAACTCACCAAAGCCCCGGTAGCCGTTCTCAAAGATGTTCCCAACCAGCCTTTGACCTTTCGGGATGGTGTTCCCAGGTCGGAAGATGATCTTGTTGCTTTTTCCTGGCAAGCCTTTCTGGAAGATCCTGAACACAATGGTCTTATGCCCATTCAATGGCCCATGGTGAAAAGTGTTATCCGGGCCATGGATGCTTTGTGCGAGTTCAGTGAAGAGATCAGTGAAAAAAAATGCTCCCGAATAAATGACTTCATTATCGCCGGGGCTTCCAAACGGGGCTGGATTTCATGGTTGACGGCAGCCGCTGACCAAAGGGTCATGGCTCTTATTCCAATGGTGATCGATACATTGAACGTACAAGCCTGCATGAATCATCATCTGAATGTTTATGGCGGCTTTGCCAGCGCTATCAGCGATTATGCAGACAGTGATCATGACATTCTGTCAAGCCTGGAATCCAAGGGTATGCAGCAATTGCTCAATGATATTGACCCCTTTGTCTACAGAAGTCAGCTTCATCTGCCTGCATTTATTGTCAACGCCAGTTGCGACGAGTTCTTTCCACCAGACTCTGCACGTTTCTATTACCCGAAGTTATCCGAATTAACCTGGCTGAGGTATTTACCGAATGCCAGCCATTACCTGGGCCGGGACAGTGACGTAAACACCGATGAGATCATGGCTTCTGTCTTTGGTGCGCTGATCTCGGAGCAGGATATGCCCGCCATGAACTGGCAACTGCTGGATGAAGGTGGTTTGGAAATCAGAACCAGCCTTGAACCTAAATTAGCCCGTGCCTGGGTTTGCCATAACCCTGAGGCCAGAGACTTCCGAAAAGATGTACTGCAACAGGCAGGTATCCGCTATCAGGCAACCCGTATAGAACCTGTCGTCTCAATGCCCTGGACTTATCAGTTTTACCCTGCAACGCCCGAGAATGGGTGGACTGCCTTCTTTATCGAGCTGGTCTTCAACAATGCGCCTTATCCGGATCTGATCCTGACATCAGGCGTTCGGGTGACTCCTGACGTTTATCCTTAGAGCAGCCCTGACTGTTTATCCACTCGACAAAAAAGGATAACCGGACAGCCCATCAGAGATCATATATCGCAATAGCACTGAGCGATATCAGGGGGCTACTCAGACTTTTTCATATCCCGATATTCTTTCAGTTTATCCCGTAGTTCCTTGCGTGACTCTCGATAGGTTTGCATCTGCTGATCGTTGAGTACCGTCGCCAGTCTCTTATTGGTTTCATCCCTGTTTGCCTTGAGAGCCCTGGCTTTTGCAAGCCGGTCCTGATCGGTGGCCTGAATCTTTTTCACATTCTCCCTACTCTCCTTCAGGATGGCCTTTACATTGGGCTTTTGTTCATCCGTGAGATTGAGTTTTTGCTCCAGCCGACTGTATGCTTCTTCCATATTCACGGGCGCTTTGCTCGGAGCCGCTTCTACTTCGACAGAGCAAAACACCAGCAGAATGGAAACCACCGATAGACAGAAGATTATGCTTCCTGGTATCGAATGATTGTCCAGAGAATAAAAAGATGCCCCGGTTTTCATAGCAATTCCTCCAGTGAAATTGACTGCTCATACACCTTGAAGAGCAAAAAAGGTGTGTGATACATAACATGAAAGGTGCCTGCCATGTCGATATGGAAGACCCAAGCTACTCCAGAAAGCCTGAATCAGAGATGTGAAGGCAGTATGTGCAGTCATGTGGGTATCAATATAGTAGAAATAGGCGACGACTTTCTTCGTGGCACCATGCCGGTAGACGAGAGAACCAAACAGCCCCTTGGATTTTTACACGGTGGCGCATCGATGGTTCTGGCTGAGACCCTTGGCAGCATTGCAGCCAACCTCTGCTGCGCAAAAGATCAATACTGTGTCGGCCTTGAGATCAATGCCAATCATCTTAAGTCAGTCACTTCCGGACGGGTGACTGGTACCGCCAGAGCCGTTCACATTGGCAAAAGCACACAGGTCTGGGAAATCAGGATCGAAAATGAACAGGGGCGGCTCACCTGTATTTCGAGAATTACCATGGCCGCAGTCGGCAGATAAAAGTTCTGATGAAAAGCAGATACCGGGCGTTTCTGTATCTGCTTCAGGGTCTGATGTCGTGTTGTTTTGGGAAAAAAATCACAGTCTGGATTCGATCAGGCTCTCCAACTTCACCTGATCTCTGGCAAAATTACGAATGCCTTCGGCGAGTTTTTCTGTGGCCATCGCATCTTCATTCATTGCCCAGCGGAAAGCCTGTTCGTTCAGTACCACTTTTTCATGACTGGATGTGGCACTCTCCGGAGACAGCTTCCGAACAACCGTCGCTTCTGTCTTCTCCAGATCATCCAGCAGACCCGGGCCGATCGTCAGACAATCACAACCCGCCAACTCAATAATCTCAGCTGTGTTACGGAAGCTGGCACCCATGACCACAGTATTGTAGCCATGCTGCTTGTAGTAGTTGTATATGCGGGTCACAGAAACCACACCCGGATCCTCAGCCGCTTCAAAGTCACGACCTTCAGCTTTTTTGTACCAGTCAAGAATACGGCCAACGAATGGAGAAATCAGGAATACACCAGCTTCAGCACAAGCCTGAGCCTGGGCAAAATTGAACAACAGGGTCAAATTGCAACGGATGCCTTCCTGCTCCAGAACCTTCGCAGCTTCAATGCCTTCCCAGGTAGAAGCAATCTTGATGAGCAGACGTTCAGGGTCCGCGCCCTGCTCGCGGTAAAGGGCAACCAGCTCCCGAGCCTTGCCAATGGTGGCATCCTTATCAAATGATAAACGAGCATCGACTTCTGTTGAGACAACACCCGGTACGACCTGCTGGACTTCCTTACCAATCGCTACGGCCAGCCAATCACAGGCATGCCTGACCTGCGCTACTCCATCATCAGTTTTGGATTTGCCATACTCCAGAGCACTATTGAAAAGTGGCTCATAAGCAGGAAGTTCAGCCGCTTTCAGAATGAGGGATGGATTGGTTGTAGCATCTACAGGCTGATATCGACGAATGGCTTCGATATCGCCGGTGTCTGCCACTACTTTCGTCATTCCCTTGAGTTGCTCTAACTGATTCATTGGACTCTCAATCCTCACTTTTTTTTATGGCAATCGATTTCGTCAAAATAGTCAAGAACTACTCAGGGCCGTGTCTACATTCAAGAAAAGTTCATAACAATAACGATAGGCACTCTAACAAAGCCCAATGGCCAGAGCTGATAACGCAGCCTTTCGGGCTTCCACAACTTCCTCATTGCATCCTGCGTGATGAAATGAATCCGGCACCCGGAATTTATAAATCAATTATTCTGTGAGGTGTTCTGGTGCATCATCTGGTTAACCCTGAGCTCCTGCAGCAACAGTTCAATTTGAAACTGTTCCGCTTCAATCAGAGTTTTATAACGGGCTACCACCGCATTCATCTGATCAGACAAGGTTCCTTTGGTCTTCTGATCAACACTGTTTGCAATAGACTTCGATTGAGTATTGATGTCTTTTTCCTTAACACTGTTTCGGGGCTGGCTTTTATTCTGAGGGGTCTTTTTATTGATTTTGGCCTGCAGCTGTTTCAGCTCGCTCTGCATGCGATCACGGTAGGTCCGAATGCGCTTTTGTCTCAGAGCAATACGATCTTCGATCATCCGGGCGCGGACCTTTTCGTCCATTCCCCGCAGTTTATCCATATCAAATGGCTCAAGGGGTGCCGCCAACCCCTTAAGTTCAATAGGTTTGGCATTGCTGTCGCACTTTTCTTCTGTAAAAACCACAGCGCCATTTACCTGACATTTGTAAATTGGCTTCGCGTACCCTGTAACCGGAATCAATAAAATGCCGACGCCCAGCAAAAGTTTTCTCAAATCCATGATGATGCCCTGACTTAATACCTTTTCTTCACTATAGTCAGAGCCTGGAAAATGAATATCAAAACGACCTGCTCCCTTATTCTTGCCCGTGGCATGATTACAAAGATCAGTGTGCTATTGACTCACTGTTTTTGGTATCTGCGCATTAGTACCCACAGATAACTGCTCACCGCCAATGCAATCAGTCCCAGCAATATTTTCAGAACAACCTGGGGAACCAGCCAGACTGAAATCCCTATGCCCAGCCATAATAATGCCAGAGCCCGATACCCTATTTTGGGTGAGAGTGCCCTGTCATGCAGATATTCTTTCAGGACCGGACCGAACCTTGGGTGCCCCAGCAGCCACTGATTCAATTTTGGTGAAGAGCGAACGCTGAGCCACAATGCCATCAACAGAAACACCGTCGTTGGCATCAGAGGCAACACAGCACCTATAATGCCGAGCACAATGCAAAGTACTGCCAACCCCTGATACAAGAGTCGCAACAATGGATTTCTGACCAGAAGGTTGCCTTTTTCTGTTGCTACCTGATCAGCCAAACGGGGCTCTTTACACTTACTCAAATGTCGCTTCCTGAATACGCTTAACGTACTCCAGCTCTGTGAGTTTTTTCAGAACTTCATAGTAATCCTGCTGATGGGTGTCACCGACGGCCAGATACTCGCCTGAGCGGCACTGTATTTTTCCCGGCGAAACCCGGTAAACAACCAGCGTTGGATCAATCGCCATAACCTGATCAACATACTCGATATTGTCAGGAATACAGAATTCATAGGACACTGCCGTCAAGCTGTCATCTTTACCACGCAGACCCTCCCTGTTGAGTTCATTGAGATCAAACTGGATCTTGGCCATATCCCCCGCTTTCCAGCCAAGCGTGGAGCAACCACTCATAAACAGAGCCAGCAGGAGTAAAGCAGGAGTTTTCAATGACATAAGCAAAACCTTTAAAGATTAACTGCTTGACTATAGTAACTCTTTTCTCTGCTTCATGGTGGTTAATCACGAAAAGGATGCACATACGACTAACAACAGAAATAATCCACATTAGAATGATCACACAAAATATATCTATACTGATATCCTCTGCACTCAGCATCGTTAAATTATGCATTCCAATATTCTTGTTCGAGCCGCTCTGGTGATACTGATCCTGACGGCCAACAGCAGTTTTTCAGCCTCTGACTTTGAGATTTCCGAGTTAACCAGAGGGCATCAGCGGACCAGTGACTATCTGGACAGTATTCGTGACAATCGTCCACTACTCGAGACGTTCATGAATCAATTGCCAAAAGGCGGCAATCTCCATCATCGCTTCATGGGGGCCATTGAACCCAAAGAGGTCATTGATATTGCGATAGAACGAGGGTTCTGCATGTATAACAACCAGTACATGGCCCCGTGTGACTGCTGCGCACAGTCCGTGAAGGATTATGTCAGTAATGAAGAAAACCATGCAGCTCTGATCAAGCAACTTATGCTTCCAGACGGTCATGATCCCGACGAGGTTCGCAACTACTTTCTTATGGTTAAAGCCTTGTTCGATGGGATAGATGCCCGTTTCATTTCATATGTGCGAAAAAAGGCCGCTGTTGATGGACTTTCCTACATTGAATCAACTGTCTACTTCGATGAAGCAAACGGGCCAGACAAGTTATTTTCTCTTATCACTCATCTTCCCACACCGAACCCTGACAGCACCCAAAGTCTGGAAGACTTTCGTGCCAGACTGAGTTCCCAGTCAGATTTTCAAACCCAGTTAAAGACCGCTGCCGGAAAGATAGCCAACGCCTTGAAAGCTTCTGACGATCATTTGAACTGCTCTCATAGTCACTCTCACCCTGCGTGTTCTGTTAGCGTCCGGTTTCTACACGAAGTACACCGGGCTGATCCCCTGCCCCAGGTTTACGCCCAGATGATCTTTGCCTTTGAACTGGCTCAATTGAGTCTCTCCGGCAACGACCATCAGGTGCTGGGCATCAACATAGCCGGATCTGAAAATAGTGATAGGGCACTGAATGATTACCTCAGTCACATGAAAATGCTGAGTTTTCTGAAAAACCACAAACAATACCCTCTGGTGAAAGAGCGTATCAGTCTTAATGCAGGAGAACTGGCCAAGGCCACGGTTGAAGATTTTTACTATCGAACCACCATGGCAGATGCTGTTCAGATCGTTCAGCCCAAACGTGTAGGTCACGGATTAAGCTTTATGGCACAGAACTGTCTGAAGCAATCTGACTCCGGTAATGAAGAATACGCCAACTGCAGTGCCGAACTGCTCAAAACCATGCTGGATAATGACATTGCTGTTGAAATTCCACTCACCAGTAACCGGCGATTGAGCGGTATCGGGGCCAACAGCGGTCACCCCTTTCCTGTTTATGTCAGCAGTAATATTGCAGTGACGCTGGCTACTGACTATCCGGGTATTCTGAAAGTCGATTTGACCAGTCAGTTTGTAGAGGCCGTCTCCAGTTTCAGTCCTGATCAGACCGGCAACAGTATTCACCTGTCCCTTGACCAGATTATTGATTTTGCACGCAACAGCCTGGAGTACAGTTTTCTGCCCGGTCAGAGCCTTTGGCTGAAGAGTGAAAGCCACGTCAGATATCAAAAAAGGGTTCCGGCCTGCCTGGATCTTGAATCAGAAGCCTGCAAGAAATTTGTTAGTGGTAATACCAAGGCGAGATTCCAGAGAGATCATGAATCAAGGCTGAAAGACTTCATGTTAACAGTACCTGTTTTGAGTAAGAAACCATAATTTAACACCCTTGAGAACTACCAGGAAACTTGCAAAACGAGAGTAACAAAATGGCAAAAGAATTCGTCTCCAGATCTCGGTTCGGCTTACTGACGCAACTGAAATTAATAACGACATTAGTGATCCTGCTGTTCAACGCAAACGCAGTAGCAAAACGTAGCTGGATAGCTTTTGTGACACCTGAAGACGGCGATCACAGACAAATCTACAGCGTTTCTTATGATAGGAATGGTGAAACTCGATGTATGCTTTATCCTCCTATGATTGACGACGGTTTCACCTTCACATGGCAAGAAGGTCAGAATCCATCATCATCACAACCCCTGGCAATCATGAACCTAAACGCCTCACCATTCAGTAAATGCGGTTGGTCGCAATCTTATCAAGACATCATCATACAGGATTCCCACAATCGCGTGGTAAAAGCCCGGTGGTACAAACAGGTAGATAAAGCTCCTTATCTATGGGTACGAGAAGACTTGGGTGATTTAATATCCAGCACTAAGTGGAGAGAGTTTGATGAAGATCATACTGACATCTACCCCGCGATAGTTGTTCAACTCCGTCATTGAAACACTACACGATCCTGTTGTTAACAGTTTTCGTCCCCCCATTCCCTTTGTCGCTAATGCTCGGCGACAAATGGAACGTTTACATTTCTGAAGATATAAACATTATTCAGAAAATAAAATGAGATTCGATCGACCCCCCTTGCGGACGACCAGGAAACTTGCAAAACAAGAGTAACAAAATGGCAAAAGAATTCATCCCCAGATCTCGGTTCGGCTTACTGACATTGCTCTGCTTCTGTCTTCTGATTCTGAGGCATCAGGTTCATGCCAGAGATCACCTGAAAGTCTCTCCCGGAAACTGTACCCCTTCTTACCTGGGTAAGCACTTTCATGACGTGCTGCCCTGCTACCTGAAGCAGAAAGATAAGAATTATCAGTGGAGTGTTTCACCAGCAACTGAAGAGCGCGTTGAGCTGGATGGAAAAGTGCTGAAGGTCAAAGTATACCCTGTCAATATGAAGTCTCTGCGCTGGACTGTTGGCGAGCAGGAAAAAGTCTCTGACCCCGTCTGGGAGCACCGGGTCATGGTTTATGTACCGGAAAAGGTCAGCGCCGACACAGCGCTGCTCAATATCAATGGCGGCACCATCCACTGGCCTGAAGGTCAGCCCGATAACAACAAGAGGTTCACCGATGCCCTGCATTTTTCCCATATAGCTGCCAGAACACGGTCAGTCGTCGTTGACCTGAAAGATATTCCAAACCAGTTCCTGCAATTTGGAGACAAAAAACCACTGAAGGAGGATGCTCTGATTGCCTATACCTGGCAAAAATTCCTCGATAACCCGAAGAAAAACTATAACTGGCCACTCCGACTGCCCATGGTCAAGGCTTCCGTCAGAGCCATGGATACAGTTCAGGCACTGATGAAAGAAAAACATATAAAAATTGACCGTTTTGTATTAGCCGGGGGGTCAAAACGAGGCTGGACAGTCTGGCTGACTGCAGCAATGGACAAAAGGGTCTCCGCCATTATACCCATGGT
Source organism: Endozoicomonas sp. ALC020 (assembly GCF_049275935.1). Classification (NCBI taxonomy): domain Bacteria; kingdom Pseudomonadati; phylum Pseudomonadota; class Gammaproteobacteria; order Oceanospirillales; family Endozoicomonadaceae; genus Endozoicomonas; species Endozoicomonas sp. ALC020. Next base: position 2,885,793 of record NZ_CP184830.1, on the reverse strand, counting down.
CATTGATGTGCTTAACCTGCAAGACAGTATGCGCCACCATTTCAATAGCTACCAGGGCTGGGCTCCGGCTATCAAAGACTATTATTCTCTGATGCACACACTCGGTACCCAACCTCTGACTCAGTTAATGGAAGTGATCGACCCCTATTCCTACCTTCCTCAGCTGGCCATGCCAAAATACATCATCAATGCCACGGGCGATGATTTTTTCTTACCCGATTCCAGCCGCTATTACTTTAATGATCTGAAAGGCGAAAAATGGTTGAGATTTCTTCCTGACCTGCGGCATTACATTCTCAGAATGGATCAAACACTGGTCAGTGAAACCATCGAATCCTTTTACGGAGCCACCATTGAAGATCGTCCCATGCCCAGGATCAACTGGGATGTCTCTAAGCAAAACCTGAAAGTGGAAGCCTCAATGCCCCCCAAAGCCATGAAACTCTGGACTGCAGAAAATCCTGAAACCAAAGATTTCCGAACCAGCCCTGACAACCCCACAGTCACCCGGTTTAAATCCGAAGCACTCAAATTCCATTGCCATAAAAGCTGTCGGGCCGATGTTGCGTTAAAAGCTCCCGAAAAAGGTTGGAAAGCCAGCTTTGTAGAACTGATCTATCCCAATCCACCTTATCGTGACCTGTCATTTACTACCCGGGTGTTTGTCACTCCGGATGTTTACCCTGAGCACAGCGGCAATGCGTCTCATGGTCAGAGCCATCCATAAAACATATAACGCAGCGGATTGTCCGGGCACTGCTCAAGCCCACACTCAAAGAAGACTGAAACGATATTGGCAACAACCAGAAACACTAGAAACGCAAAGGCCAAATGGGAAAACCTTCGAATTCTTGGGTCTCTCGCTTCTGAAACCTCGTTCCTGTATGCATACAATTCAAATTGTCTGGAGTAGCCTATGACCAGTGCGATGTACACGATTAAAGCAGAGCACAGAATATACAACCAGGTATACATATGCAGCCCCAGGATAGCTTCACCATATCCTTGAGGTGTTGTCAGATGCAGTGCAATTTGCCTAAGAGAAATAAAGCTCGTCAAGACGGCTGCCAGCAGCGACAGACTGTAATGACCAGGTCGAATATGATACCTCATATTGAGCAGAAACCCTGAGGCAATGATTAGTATTCCCTGCCGCTGCAATATACAGAGAGGGCAGGGTAACTCCCCCATCACAAATTGAAACCAGAAAGCGACAACCAGAAGAAGGCAGATGACTGTCAATTCAAAAACACTGGCAAATTTCACAAAATCATTGATCTCACTGCGAGAGTTCATGACCGATCTCCGACAGGTGTCTATAGATAAATTTCCAGGTGCTCAGAAATATGATGCATAAAAATCAATGCAATCAGAACGAGAGAAATGCTGAACAAAACGATGCCCCATCTTCGATTGAACCAGGCGACAAGCATCGCAAATAATATGAAGATAAAAGACAACAAAGCGTAAGGCATTAACCGTGCTCCCCGGCCCGACGAGACTGTTTCAGCAATGCCGCGCTGCACTGATAAGACGTTAAAAAGTGTCTTCGGGCACCAATCTCGGGCAGGCTCCTGAACATGAAAGTTTCATAAGAGCATAGCTTTGTCATTCTTTATTGTCAGATAAGAAGCGTCTGTTGAAAGGACGCTCTTAAGAAAGCAAATGTCTGGCGTGGGAAAAAAATCAGGCAAAAGGACGGATACCCACCTTATTGCGAATATCCTGCAGGAACGGCACTGCTTCAGCACGGGCTTTTTCTGCACCTTTTTGCAACTCAGCTTCAATAAATGCCGGGTCAGCCATCAACGCGTTATAGCGTTCACGAGGCTCCCTGAGTACATTGTTGATGTATTCAAAGAGTTCATTTTTCAGGTCACCCCAGCCAGCACCGGCTTCGTACTGCTGCCGTTTTTCAGCCACCTCCTGTTCCGTCGCAAAGGCTGAAAAGATCTGAAACAGAGTGCAGGTTTGCGGGTCTTTAGGTTCACCGGGCTCCAGAGAGTTGGTTTTGATCTTGCGGATCAGCTTGAGCAGCTTTTTCTCTGGCACAAACAACGGGATGGTGTTGTCGTAGCTCTTGCTCATCTTGCGACCGTCAAGACCATTGAGAACCGCAGTGTTTTCACCCACCACGGCTTCTGGCAGCACAAACCTGGTTTTGTAGTGGTGGTTCATTCGACCGGCAATATCCCTGGCCATTTCCAGATGCTGAACCTGATCACGACCCACTGGAACACGGTTGGCATTGAACATCAGGATATCCGCCGCCATCAGGATCGGGTAATTGAACAACCCCATCAGCACGCCCTTGTCCGGGTCAGACTCGCCCGCCTCCTGATTGCTCTGGGTAGCTGCTTTATAGGCATGAGCACGATTCATCAGACCTTTGGCGGTCATGCAACCGACAATCCAGTTCAGTTCCATAATTTCCGGAATATCAGACTGACGATAAAAAGTGACACGATCGGTATCCAGACCCAAAGCCAGCCATGTCGCGGCAATTTCCAGCCCGGACTGGTGAATACGCTTGGGGTCACGCCCCTTGATCAGGGCATGGTAATCCGCCAGAAAAAGGTAGGACTGAATGTTTTCGTCACGGCTTTCTTCAATCGCAGGACGGATAGCACCCACATAATTGCCCAGATGCGGCGTGCCTGTGGTGGTAATACCGGTTAATACTTTGGTCTTTGTCATGGGGTCACTCATAGGCCTCACGAAGTGGCAATGGGCACTTTACTGGAAACGGGAAGGCGGCATTATAGAAGAGGCAAGGCAGGCATCTCAACCACAGGCGGCACTGCTGTCCGGTTAAACACATTCAAGCTCCATAATCAGGGGCGTCTGAAGCTTGAATATTTTTAACCGGACGAGAAGACTATTCTGATTTCTTGTGACAGCGCTTCCTACTACAAACAGGTTTTTTTGGGCAGCTCAAACCGAAGCAGAGGATATTTTCATAGAAGGTGGAACCTGAAGGGCAAGAATCCCAGGTTGTAAAAATAGAGCAACGAAAAGGATTGCAGCCATCACCATTACATAAATGGCAAGCAGGAGAAAACTGTTCAACAGTGCATGTACATCTGGGGCAGTCACCATGGAACGATGGGCTCTCGCATTTGGAGCAAAAATCGTCTTCATCGTTAGCTGCATAGCTAACTTCATTGCTACCCTCATTGCTACCTTCATCACTCTCGCTCTGGTCGTTCAAAGCTGGTCGGAAGAAGGGCGAGAAATACAAGGCACCAACAAATAACCCACATGAGTTCTCACCATTATCCGATAGCGTTTCATATCCAAATTCAAATCCTTTGCCAACGGTAGACTGCACACAGATGTCCAGGTGACCTGCGTTCTGATTTCTGTTTTTGAATACGTAATAGCTCCTGGATACGTAATAATAACCATTGTCGTTTTTTTCAATATGGGCAAATGAAGTAAGCCAGGTGGCAAGCTGCTCATAGTTTGCATCGAGCCAATCGAAGTTAGCGGTGTACTGTGTGTCCTGGACGACAACACCAAGTAGTCGCGGGTATGCACAGACAAACGAATCAGGTTCAGTTCCGGGGATGACCTTACCAATCAAATCGCCAGCATCGGCTCGAGTGTCGGAAGGCATGCACATCAGGACATCGGGATGAGCAGCCTCAAAGATATCTGTCGTTAATTCGCCAGCACCTTTCATCATGCCAGAGCTGAAATCAGCTTGCGTGTTCCTGGGACAGGTATCGGCACGAACATTGAGGGTAATTGTGGACAATAAAAGCAGCGTGAAAAAAAGCCTATGCATGAGGGGTTTCATAAATAACTCTTTTTTCATTGTTCAGTGAAACGGATGCAGGGAAAGAGTAAAAAACGTCAAGCGACTTTTTTATAGAATCAAAGTACAAGTGAACAACAAAAGTCACTTTAACCATGCACTGAAAGTCTGGGGAGTAAGAGCCTTGCTCTCGTGTTTTCGATTGGATCAGAATTCGTCAGCTTGATTCTGAGCAGCCAAGACTACGCATGCACCGACTGATAATAGCAAACCCCTGATAAGTCTGCCCAAATAGAGACATTCTCATGATGTGTCGTACTTATTCTTATTGGTTTTATCTCATCCGGCATCACACTGCCAACCCTGACAGAACAGGTGTGCACTGATTGGTAAAATTGAGACATTGTCCATATAGCTCTCAAGGCACCGGATACTGACAAGAGCCGACATTCGTCGGCCCTTTCTGACACTCAGATTGCACATTTTTCAATCAATATTCATGGCAAACGATTACGTCACAATGGCTCTCTTGCTCAGCGATCTGAAACGCAGCAGCAGGAATACAGCAGAAAGCGTCAGTGCCAGCACTAATCCGATCCAGAGACCATGGGGACCCATAGGTTCATCGGCGATAAAATCCGTCAGTCCCAGCGTATAACCCAGTGGCAGAGCTATACCCCAGCAGGCAATCAGAATAATGATCATAGGTACCCGGGTGTCTTTGTAACCCCTTAATGCACCATTGGAAGCGACCTGAATACCATCGGCGTACTGGAACAGTGCAGCAAAGATCAACAGCTGGGCAGCCAAAGCTTTAACCGCAGTATCCCGGGTATAAAGCGATGTCAGAGCATCGGCAAACGCCCACATAACAGCAGCAATCAGGGTGGCTGTCAGCAGGGTCGCTACGATACCCGAATACCCCGAGAACCTTGCAGCCTCAGGGTCACCAGCCCCAAGAGCCTGACCGACCCGTATGGTGATTCCCATGGATAGACTCAACGGCACCATAAAGGCCATGCTGGCGAGATTCAATGCAATCTGGTGACCCGCGACGGTCACTGCGCCCAGTTTGCCGATAACCAGAGCGACCGCCGAAAAGATACTGGCTTCAAAAAAGATGGCCAGACCGATGGGAACGCCGAGTTTCAGGTGAGCAGCTATTCGCCCCATGTCGGGCGATTCAAAACGGTCGAACAGATTCACTTCTGTATGCTTTTGATTGAACCGGGTGTAGCAGAACATCAACAGGCACATCACCCAGAAACAGATGGCTGTTGCATAGCCGCAACCTACGCTACCCATTTCCGGAAAGCCGAACTTGCCATAAATCAACACATAATTAAGCGGAATATTGATCAGCAAACCGACAAAGCTGATAAGCATGGCCGGTTTGGTAATGGAGCGCCCTTCGCAATAGCTGACCATGGTTTGATATAAACAGATCCCGGGCACACCCCAGGCCAATGCATCCAGATAAGCATCCGTCCTGGCAGCCATTTCGGCATTGATTTCCAGAACATTGAGCAATGGCATGGCATTCATCATCAACACCATACCGACCACACTTAACACCAGAGACAGCCAGATGGCCTGACGAACCGGTGAAGCAATCTGGTCAATTTTTCGGGCACCAAACAGATGGGCGACAGTCGGTGTGGTCGCCATCAGGATACCTCTGATTAACAGATAAATCGGAACCCAGATACTGGAGCCAATAGCCACCGCTGCAAGATCTTCTGCAGAGTATTGACCCGCCATACTGGTATCCACAAAGCCCATACCGGTAGTTGCCAGCTGCGCACCCAGAATCGGGGCAGATAAATAAATAAGCTCTTTAAGTTCCTTGGAATATCGTTGGTATAACGTTGGGCTGGCTGTCATTTTTACTCACTGTTCTGATGTGCTTTTACCAATACTGAATCGGGGTAAAAGTTAAACCATCTTACCAGTCACATAACAACATTTGATATGGCTAATTTGCCGTGACTTTTTGGGGCCCTGCGCGGGATTTTTACCTATTTCCTTTAGCCGGTTACATCGCCTTTTGATGACATATTTGCTACTGTCGGCGGATGCCTGAATTACCTGAAGTTGAAACGACCCGAAGAGGTATTGCACCTCATATTATTGGTCACACCGTATCGGATGTTATTGTTCGCAATCCACAACTGCGCTGGCCGGTTCCAGAACATTTGCAACAGCATTTGTCCGGGCAGGTTATCCGTGCAGTCACCCGACGGGCGAAGTATCTCCTGATCAAAACCGACGCCGGAACCTTATTGGTTCACCTGGGGATGTCCGGAAGCCTGCGCATACTGAAAGAACCGCAGGAAGCCCGAAAGCATGATCATGTCGATCTGGTTTTCAGTCACGGGATAAGGCTGAGATACACCGACCCAAGAAGGTTCGGAGCGGTTCTGTGGATCGACGACGATGTTATGAAACATGACTTGTTAAGCAAACTCGGCCCGGAGCCACTCGGTGATGAATTTACAGCCCAGAGGCTTTATCTCAAATCCAGGGGGAAAAAACAGCCGGTAAAAACGTTCATCATGGACAGCCATGTTGTTGTTGGGGTCGGGAATATTTACGCCAATGAAGCCCTGTTCAAAGCAGGCATCCGGCCTGACAGGCCCTGCGGAAAAATTTCCAAAGCCCGTTACGAGCGACTGACCGAAAGCATCAAAGAGATTCTGGAAAAAGCCGTTAAACAGGGTGGAACAACACTGAGGGATTTTGTCGGAGGCGACGGCAAGCCAGGTTACTTCAAGCAGGAACTGGCTGTCTATGGACGCAAGGGTGAAGCCTGCGTGCACTGTTCAACACCTATAGTAGAGATCCGGCTGGGTAATCGCAGTACCTGTTACTGTAAAAAATGCCAGCGTTAATCTGAACCGGGATTTAACCGACCTTTTGAGGATTAGACATAGTTACAGAAACAAAATAGACTCGCACCGTTGGTTGGGGTGTTCGGAATGAATGTTTTCCGGACTGAGAGAGACCCATTGAACCTGAACCGGATTATACTGGCGTAGGAAACCGACGATTGAACGGGCTCGCTATCCCCGACAGGATTTCCCCGGCACCGTTCTTCAGATACCTTTTCTACGTCAGTTCGAAGAAGTAAACCGAACGATGACTAATGAAACACCAATTGCCCTTACCATTGCCGGATCGGACAGTGGTGGTGGCGCCGGTATACAGGCAGACCTGAAAGCCTTTTCAGCATTGGGTGCCTACGGCTGCAGTGTTATTACCGCTCTGACCGCCCAGAATACTCAGGGCGTGCAGGGTATTTTTGACGTTGAGCCTGCCTTTATCCGTCAACAACTGGATTCAGTCTTTTCCGACCTGGCTATCAAGGCCGTTAAAGTGGGCATGTTGAGCCAGCCAGACGTTATCACAACGGTAGCGGATAGTCTGGCTCACTACCGCCCGGCCTATCTTGTGCTTGACCCTGTGATGGTGGCTACCAGTGGTGACGTTCTGCTGCACCAGAGCGCTATTGAGACTCTCAGGCAATTACTGATTCCCAAAGCCAGTCTGATCACCCCTAATCTACATGAAGCTGCGGTGCTTCTTGACTGCCCGGTGCCCAAAAATCCGGATCAGATGATCGATATGATTGAGCCATTGCTGGCGCTTGGCTCGCGGGCAGTTCTTCTTAAAGGTGGTCACCTGAGTGCTGGCAATAGCGATGATAAGGCCACTGATTTTTATCACGACGGGAGTTCTTTGCACCGACTGGAGTCCAACTGGATAAAAACCGCTAATACCCACGGCACAGGCTGCACACTCTCCTCAGCGATCACCGCATTGCTGGCTCGTGGCTACTCCATGAGTGAAGCCATTCCGGAGGCCAAAAAGTACATTGCCCAGGCCATTGCCCATGCCGATCAGCTGAACATCGGTCAGGGTAGCGGACCTGTTCACCACTTTTACAACATCTGGTGATCCGGTCTGAATGTTTGATGTTTTAGTAAAAAATGCTGCTCTGGCTTATGGTGAAAAGGTTATTTTTAATGGTCTTGACCTGACTCTCGCAGGAGGCGAGTGGACCTGTCTGCTCGGTGGCAGCGGGGTTGGCAAGACCAGCCTGTTGCGGTTGATTGCCGGTTTATCCACAGGCCAGCCCTCTACCCCCCAAAAAAATGTCTTAACCACAGCCGGCACTGTGCTCTGCCAGGATGGCTTTTCCCTTGAAGGTCGCATTGCCTGGATGGCCCAGCAGGATCTGCTGCTGCCCTGGTTCTCAGTCATTGACAATATTACGCTGGGTGAACGGCTCAGAGGCTCTTTCTTTAGACGAACAAAAGTCCCTGCCGAAGAAATGGCAAGAGCCAGACATATTCTCGAGCAGGTTGGCCTTGTGGATAAGTCTGACGAATTACCCCAGAACCTTTCCGGTGGACAGCGACAGCGCGTTGCCCTGGCCAGAACCCTGATGGAAAATCGCCCCCTGGTATTAATGGACGAGCCCTTCGGCGCCCTGGACGCCATCACCCGACTGAATCTTCAGGACCTTGCCTGTGAGCTACTGGCTCATCGAACGGTACTGTTGATCACCCATGACCCTCTGGAAGCCCTGAGGCTGGGCCATCGTATTTATCACCTTCAGGGACACCCCGCAAAATTAACCGAAGCCATTATGCCACCCGGTACCCCACCCAGATCATTGGCAAACAGAACCTTGCTGAGCCTGCAGGGTGAACTGCTGGAACGACTGAGACATGAGGAAGAGCATAAATGAAATTCTGGATGCCGCTGCTCAAGCCTTTTCTGGTAGTTCTCGGCCTGTTAGTCATTTGGGAAGCCATTGTCGTACTGTTTTCTATGCCGAACTATATATTACCGGGTCCGCTGGCAGTGCTGAGCAGTATGTACGACAATGCCTCTTTGCTGTGGGAACACACACTCGTCACCCTGACAGAGATGCTGCTGGGTCTGGTTCTGGGGGTTCTGTCGGGCATCCTGCTGGCTATGATTCTGGTTTATTTCGTAACACTTCGACCATGGCTTCTACCACTGCTGCTCATTACCCAGGCGGTTCCGGTCTTTGCACTGGCTCCCATACTGATGCTCTGGTTTGGCTACGGCCTGGCTTCCAAAGTAGTCATGACCATTCTGGTGATTTTCTTCCCGGTAGCCACCTGCTGCTATGACGGCTTGCGCCACACTCATCAGGGCTGGCTGGACATGGCAAAGACCATGGGCGGGAACCGTTTTTCCACACTGCGTCATATCCGCTGGCCGGCAGCCCTTCCTGCCCTCGCCTCCGGCTTGAGGGTTGCGGTTGTCGTGGCTCCCATAGGAGCTGTAGTCGGTGAATGGGTTGGCTCCAGCGCCGGGTTGGGCTACCTCATGTTGCAAGCCAATGCGCGCCTGTGGGTAGACCAGATGTTCGCAGCGCTGACGGTACTGGCTATCTGCTCTGTCGGTCTTTACTTCATGACCGATCTGGCTCTGAAAAAACTTATCCCCTGGCAACCTGCCACCTGACTCTGCTGAGGACTCATAATTTTGCTCGCACAAAAACTATTCAGAAAAGTGTCTGTTCTGCTGTCGCTTCTGTTGGCCAGCTCACTTTCATTTGCCCAACCTGTTAAAGAGCTGAACCTGATGCTGGAGTGGTTCGTCAATCCAGATCATGGGCCTATCGTGATTGCCCGGCAAAACGGCTACTTCAGGGATCAGGGGTTGAAAGTAAATATACAGGAGCCTGCTGATCCTAACCTGCCTCCCAAGCTGGTTGCCGCCGGTGATGTTGACCTCGCCGTCTATTATCAACCCAGCCTGACTCGCGGCGTCGCCAACGGCCTGCCTCTGGCCTGGGCGGGCACCCTGGTTGCGACACCTCTGGATGGACTGATTGTTCTGGAAGATGGGCCGATCCAATCCCTGAAAGACATGAAAGGGAAAACCATTGGCCTGAATATTGGCGGCAATGAGAACGCTTTTCTGGATACGCTGTTCAAACCTTACGGGTTTTCTTCAAAAGACATCAAGATGGTGAATGTTGGCTGGAACCTCTCTTCTTCCCTGATGTCAGGCCGTGTTGATGCAATTATGGGTGCTTACCGGAACTTTGAGCTGAACCAGCTGGCCATCGAAGGTCGACAGGGCAAGATGTTCTATTACGAAGAAAATGGTATCCCTCCCTACGACGAGCTGATTTTTATTGCCAACAGCAAGAAGCATGACAAGCAGGTGATCAGGAAATTCCTGCGAGCCATCGAACTGGGCACCCAGTTTATTGTCAACAATCCGCAAGCCTCCTGGGAAATTTTCAGGGATTACAGTCCCAAAAAGCTGGATAACGAGCTTAACCAACGGGCATGGTTTGATACGGTGTCACGCTTTGCTCTCAGACCCTCGGCCAGAGACACAGGGCGCTATGACCGTTTTGCCCGATTTCTCGAGGCCCATGGCGATCTGAAAAACATTCCAGAAGCTAAAGACTACATGCTGAATCTCTGATGAGCAGAGGGCAAAGCAGCTTCAGGTCAGCTGCCCTGCCTGACAGGCATCAGATAAAACAATCAAAATTCATCGTAATACCGTAATTTCCCTATCTGTTCCGGTGACTGCACCGGAACTTTAACGGCGTTGAATCTGTCGAATGCATTATTTTCTGGATTGAATACTTCATAGACAAATTCGTTACCATCAACTTTAATAACTTTGGTAATATCCAAACCACCTTTCGGGTTAATAATATTGGCTTTCGATTTAAAGTCATTTAGATCAACGTCTTTATATTTAAAATCGAATTCCAATCTTTCCCAGGTGTCTTTGGGGGAAATATGTCTAAGATCGAAGATCAACCTTTCCCCCGTGTCTTCAGGGGAAAACCATACACCAGAATAAGCTATTAATTTAAGATTCTGTTCCGGGATTTCTATAACCGTATCATATCTACCGTACAATATATCCTCACTGTAGTGTTCACCATACCCTGTAATAATGAACTTTACCGGACCTTTATAGCGCTGAGGTGGGTGGTAAGTAATATATTCGTTAAAAGGTAAATCATCTTCAGAAAGCCAAGTACCTATTATCTCGTTTTCCACTTCATCGGCGTGTAAATAAGTAAAAGACAGAAGTAGTATTATGCAAGCTGCATAGTTAATTTTCATTATCAGGTTTCTCCTATCCAAAAACATATAGACCAACGGAATATGGATTAAGTTCCAGAGATGCCTGAAAAACATTCCATCCACCAGAAACTGCATGCTGAATCACCGATGGGCAGAGGACGAACCGTTCTGAGGCCAACCGCTCTGCCTGTCAGGCCTCAAAAAAGTCAGTCGGATATCTTCGAGATGCGGTAGTTGCTTTATCTGCTCCATTGACTGACCCGGAAGTTTAACAGTTTTGAATTTGTCAAATCCCTTGCTATCTGGATTGTATTCTTCGTAGATAAATTCGTTAGCATCGACTTGTACAACTCTGGTAAGAGATAAACCTTGAGCTGGGTCTAAAATTTCTTTTCTGACTCTATGACGATCTAAATCAACGTTTTTGCTCTTAATATCAAGAATCATTTTTTCCTGTGAGTCTCTGGGAAAGAACCATAAACCACTGAAAGCTATTGCTTTACTACTGAGCATTGGCATTTCTACAACCACATCATATCTGCCGTATAATACATCCTCGCTAAAGCATTCACCACATCCTCTAATATTGAACAATGCCGACCCTCCAAACTGACAAGGTGGATGATAAGTTATATATCTATTAAAGGGTAAATTATCTCTGATAAGCCAAGTGCCTATTATCTGCTTTTCCACTTCATCGGCGTGTAAATAAGTAAAAGACAGAAGTAGTATTATGCAAGCTGCATAGTTAAGTTTCATTATCAGGTTCCTGGTATCCAAAAAAAATACAGTTCAGTGAAATATATATTAGGAATCCATAGATACCTGACAAAAAATTCCGAAGGACAGCACTGTCGTGCTGTCTATGAATTTGTGATAGATGGAATTAATTACCCGGTCAGTCAGGCGAAGACTTAATATTCTGGCTGAAGATCCTTGTCCAAAACCCTGAGCAGACCGGTTAGCGATCGTATCTCGTAATCAGGTCTGCGGTCGCCATTGAACGCCTTGTCAGCAGGATTAAACCAGACGGTTCCAATTCCCAGTGCTCCGGCACCAGCAACATCGGCTTTCAGGCAATCTCCCACATGAAGGGTCTCATCGGGAGTCACACCGGCACGCTCCATGGCTTTCAGGAACAGAGTCGGCTCTGGTTTCAGACTGTTGTAATCCTCTGCCTTGAGAGCAAAGTCAAAAAACTCACTGACCGACAATTTCCCAACATCGACATTGCCATTGGTGACCGCAGCCAGCGTATAGTCTGCTGACAGATGAGAAAGGACTGGCTGAACTTCGGGAAAACACTTCACATCATGACGCCACTCCATAAACTCCCGCATCAAGTCACCGGCAATTTCTTCCGCTCTTGATTCCGGGCAATCGCAGTCTTGCAGAATCTTCTGCAGAGAAAACCGGCGCAGTTCCGTAATCTGATATTTGAGCTGCGGATGATCCTCCAGGAGTTTGACCCGATACTCAAACACTTGCTTGGGGTTCATTCTATCGTGGGTTGCTGGCCAGTACTCACAGAGTTTTTTCCAGGCTTTCTGTTCTGCCCGAATCAGTACCGGCATGTTTTCCCAGAGCGTGTCATCCAGATCGAAAGTGATCAGCTTTATCATTATTTTTTCCTTTTGGGTTCTTTTATTGCTGAAGGCTCCTGATCTTCGGTAACTCTCTCTTCCCTATCAGACGGTTCATTAACAGAGGACGTCTTACTGACTCTCTGTGCTCTCGGATGAGCCTTATCATATACGTCGGCCAGATGTTGAAAATCAAGATGGGTATATATCTGGGTAGTGGCAATATCACTGTGCCCCAACAGCTCCTGAACCGCCCTGAGATCGCCACTGGACTCCAGCAGATGACTGGCGAAAGAGTGTCTCAGCAGGTGAGGATGCATACGCCCTGAGAGACCCCTGTCTCTGGATAGCTGACTCACACGGTTTTGCACCTGACGGGCACTGATACGATTACCCTGCTTTGAGAGAAACAGGGCCTGTGCATTTTTTTCCGGAAAAATAACTCTGACGGACAGCCATTTTTTTATAGCTTCACGCGCCTTTCGACCCACCGGCAGCCAGCGTTCTTTTTTGCCCTTGCCCAATACGATCACCTGCCTGTAATCATCCTGGAAACTATTGAGATTCAAGCCAACCAGTTCCGAGAGGCGCAGCCCCGAAGAATAGAACAGTTCCAGGATAGCCAGATCCCTGATCACTAATGGGTCATCATCCTCCTGATCAAGCAGCCTGGTGAGTTGATCGGCATCCATGGTGACAGGTAACTTTCTGCCCACCTTGGGTGCAGTGACTCTCTGGGCAGGGTTATCCGCAACCTTTCCCTGCCGGTTAAGGTAACGATAAAAACTGCGAACGGATGAAAGCAGGCGATGCAGACTCTTCTGCCCAAGGCCCTGGCCATGCAACTCTGCCAGCCATGTCCGGAGCTGACGTTCTTCAAGCTTTTGCCACTGAGTGATTCCAAGCACTTCGGCCTGCTTCAGTAATTTACCCAGATCTCTCTGATAGGCCGAGCAGGTGTGAACAGAGCTATTTTTTTCAAACTTCAGATAATCGAGAAAAGCATCAATATCCTGTTGCAGGAAACCCATGACAGAACCTTTGGTAAGCACATCTGTTCATCATTCACCAAGCCCTCTGTCCATGCAATATCGATAACGATGGTTCTTTTGCATTTTTGCGGGAAATATAGCTCGCGACCAACCTCCCGTTACCCGCAGGGAACCAAAACCAGATACAGGTGTCAAATGTTAAAACAGTGAGGTTTTCATATGAATGCTACCGAAGGTGTTAGATGTGCAATATGCCACGATTCAGTAGATTGCAGTCCCTTCAAACTAACATGCGGACATGCTTTTGGTAAATCGTGCGTACGGGTATGGATGGAAAGTTCTGACCAAAAGAACTGCCCGATGTGTAGAAAAGAATTAACTGATGACGAAATAACACAGATAAACGATCTCCCGTTATATGATCGAACTGTAAATGTTTTGAAAAAAGCTACCCCAATCTTTACCAAAACTGCTTCGTTTTATCTCAGGTTTTGCTGCATTTACGTTGCTGTTTCCGCAATTAAGTTAAAGTCTGAAGCTTTCTCAGTTTCATATATTACCAGTATTTTGAATCCTGCCGTGTCTATTCCAACAGGTGTTATCGGGGCTCTCGGGGCTGCTACTGGTGTCCCCAGAGTTTATTCAACTGCTGCTGGGGCTGCATTCGGGGCTAGTGTCATGGCTTTGGCTGTGTCTAATAATTCTTTCGTTAAAGCTTTCCCTGAACGGGTTATAGTAGGGGTCATTTCGGGGGCTTCAATAGCTTTTACATCATATAACAGTAGGAGGTGAGTTTCACTTTCATCCGCTTCGACCTTGCAGTGACTCGTGATTAAGGCAATGAACCGTACAATTATCCTGATTCGAGCGAGTGAGTGCGTTTAAGGCTCTGCGATTCACGGAAAGTACCCCGTCTGGCAATTCTGAAGTTCTTGTCTATTCTCTGTCTGTTCTACCAACATCAGTCAATAGCGTCCCTTTCTTTTTCCAGAGCAGAAAGTCAGCACAGATTGTTCCGGCGTTTTCCGTCAGACAAGAAGGGCCGGGTTGGTATTATTAACACCCGTTGTTTAGAAAGATTTGAATGCGTTTTTACCGTTTCTTCCTGGCATTTGTTCTTTTACTACTGGCTCTGGCGGTCCTGCCGTTGTGCTATTGTGCAACCATTATTGACCAAAACAATCACGATGGACACAGGGTTCGGATTGAAATCAATGATGATACAGATCTGCAGCGGGCGAGTCTGTGGCAAGTCAGTTTGCTGCTTCCGGAAGGCTTCAATAACCGAAAAAGCAGCCTTTGTTTTATGGCACCTGTGGTGCCAGCAGGTTCGAACAGTATCCCGCTATTGACCACGAACGACCCGGTTGACTATTGCTACCAGCTGACAGAGAAGCAAACACATGTCTTTCAGGATGTCTCAAAACATGCCTCTGAAAACGGCACACTGGTTCGTTTAAAACTCACGACGGAAGACAGACCAGAGTCGGCTTTTATCACCACCAATCAATCGCTGAAACCCCATACTACTTCTCATAGAGAGGGCTTAAAGGCAGGTAATGGTGGTGGAGAACCATCAGGCAAGGTATCAGATAAAGCTCCAAAGGACGAAAGTAACGACCACCAAAAAGAAAAAAAAGGTGAACCTGGAGATAAGGGGAGCGACTCACCGGGAGAAAGCAATTATGGCAGCGAAGAGGGTAATAACAGAAAAGACGGCAATGGAAAAGAAAGTGCAAAAAACACCTGGACTCAAGACCTTCAGCTAATTGCCAACCAACTCGTAGCCCTCATTGAAAGCGACGATCCCGATGCTGTTTTTATGCTAAGGCAAATACTGGATGAGCTGAACATGCCTCAGCGTTTGCAGGTTCTCGAAACAAAAAGCACAAACACCAGTGGCAATACTGTCACGCCTCTTGAGGCAATATTGAAACTGCAGCGTTCTTTCTATGAGAACTCAACGCGCAACCGGTTTATCGAGCAGTTGATAGAAGCTACGAGCGACCAAACAAGGACTCTGGATGATTTTAACATTCTGTCTGAACTCCAACCGATCATTGCAACTGACCGGTCAATGCCCGAAGCAAACGACAATAACCTGATGATTTTGTATAAGATTGTTCAGGACTTCATCAACAGATTCAATCAATCTGACCAACAGCCATCAATAGGTCACTTTGAAAAATCTTGCTTTACTGAGTACTTCGTTCAATTACTCCTGCTTTATTCAAACCCAGTTGAATCCATTCGTGAGCTGTTAGGGAAAATGTCAGATTCAGTTATCAGACATGATATTATGAATTCTGCACAATCATTAACATTCTCCACTCCTTTTCACGCTATCCTTATACAACTTGAACAGCACCCATCGTTCCATGAATTAGAAGGCCTCTCAAATGAACTGATAAGGCAGGCGCCTGGTTCCCACCTACATAATGAGGAGGCAACCCCGTCGGGTGCAGAATTAACGACACGGGTTCAAAAAACCCGAGAGCGATTGTGCGAACATTACAACAGGCTCTGCCGTGTGAATTTTAAGTGCTGTGGTTTGTATTTCCCCTGCCACAAATGTCATAACGAGAGCGATAAATGCAAAGTGACAGATTGCAGGGCTGTTGATGCAACATGGCTTCTATGTTCTGTATGTGGATATGAAGGGACGATTACGGAGAACTCCCAGACATGTCCAAACTGTAACGAGCAAATGTCGCAATATTTCTGTGCAATATGCAAACACTTTACCGATACGGAAAAAGAACCATACCACTGCGATAAATGCGGCATTTGCCGAGTAGAAAAGGATGGAAGCTATCACTGTGATGTTTGCAATACCTGTTTACAAGACGTTCACAAATGCCGGGAAAACGCAGGCCACGATGACTGCGGCATCTGCATGGAAGATGTCTTCCGCGGTGGCAAAGTACTCCCCTGCTCCCACATAGTTCATCATGAGTGCGCCATTGCAATGATTCAAAACGAGATAAGAACCTGCCCTGTTTGCAGATACCCTCTATACAGTCCGTTGGATGAAAACAATAATTAACCGTCTGACCGGATTTAATAATCACCGTCGTGATCGCTTCATGTTTATAAGCAAGTAACCCATTTAGCAATTCAGAAATTCTTGTCTATTCTCTATTTGTTCTGCGAATAATAAGACCGGTCAATAATGTTCCTCTATTTTTCAATTGCAGAAAGTCAGCACAGATTGTCCTGACTTTTTCTATCAGACCAGAAAGTTGGTGCTGGTGTTATTAACACAAGTTATTTGGAAAGGTTTGAATGCATTTTTACCGTTTTTTCATGGCATTTGCACTTTTCTTAATGACTATGATGACTGTGCAGTTGTGCCATTCCTCCACCATCATTGAACGACACTATCCCGATGGGCGCAGAGCTCGGATTGAAATCAATAATGGCACAGATCCTCAGGGTATGAGTCAGTGGCGAATGAGTTTGCTGCTTCCGGAAGATTTCGATGACCAAAACAGCACCCTTTGCTTTAAGGCACCCGTGGTGTCAGCAGATTGGAACAGTATCGCACTATTGGTCAACAACCACTTGAGTAACTATTGCTATCAGCTGGTAATAGCCGCAAAGGAGCAAACATCCGTCTTCCAGGATGTCTCAAAACGTGCCTCTGAAAACAGCCTGCTTGTACGCTTGAAATCCAGGACGGCAGACAAACCGGAGTTGGCTTCTGTCGCCATCCACCAACTCCTGAGCGGCAAATCCCATGCTAACCCACTAACCCTTCTGGTTTACCCCGACAGGATGACTGACCCTGGGCTGGAAGTCGGCCAAACCCGAAATAGCACACTGACAATGACGGGAGACAGACTGGCTGGCAACGCAGATTTTTCCGGTGGCGGCAATGGAGGCTTCTTTTACTCGCCCCCTCCACCATGGGGAGGAGGTGGGAGACCATCAGGATTATTCGACATAGATCTGGTTGTCCTGAAACCCGTCAGCAACTGGCTAATGTCTAAGGGCAAGGACTCCAGCTCTTTTGAGAAACAGCCATACCCGGCGCGTTTGAAAATGACACGCGTTAACGCAGATGGCTCCTCCAGTGAAGCCGTTATACCCGTTGGCTGGCTTGACTTCCTGAGCACTGATCAACTGACCGATGTTAATTTCTGGAACACCCTCTTCCAGCGTGCCACCACTTCTTGCCCGGCCAGCGAAAGCCTTCAGTCGCAGCTTGGCTGTTTGAAGCGATTTCTTGAGTTCACTGTCTTGAAGACAGATCATGCTGGCGGCTTAAAGGCAGGTAATGGAGATGGAGAACCATCAGGCAAGGCAAATGATAAAGCACCAAAGGACGAAAATAACGACCATCAAAAAGAAAAAAAAGGTGAACCTGAAGATGAGAAGAGCCATTCAACCAAAGAAGGCAATGATGGCAGTGAAGAGGGTAATAACAGAAAAGACGACAACGGTAAAAAAAGTGCAAAAAACACCAGGACTCAAGACCTTCAGATAATTGCCAACCAACTCATAGCCCTCATTGCAAGCAACGATCCCGATGCCGTTTTTAAGCTGAGGCAAATACTGGATGAGCTGGACATGCCTCAGCGTTTGCAGGTGCTGGAAACAAAAGGCACAAACACCGAAGGCAACACTGCCACGCCTCTTGAGGCGATATTGGAACTGCAGCGTTCTTTCTATGAGAACTCAACGCGTAACCGGTTTATCGAGCAGCTAATAGAAGCTACCAGCGAGCAAACAAGGACTTTGGATGATTTTAACATTCTGTCTGAACTCCAACCGATCATTTCACCTCACCGGACATTGCCCGAAGCTGTCAACAACAACCTGACGATTTTGTACAAGATTGTTCTGGATATCATCCACAGGGTCAATCAATCTGACCAGCAGCCGCCCTTAGGACAATTTGAAAAATGTTGTTTTACCGAGTACCTGGTTCATTTGTTACTGCTCTATTCAAACCCAATTGAATCGATTCGTGACCTGTTAGAGAAAATACCAGATT
Organism: Endozoicomonas sp. ALC020; assembly: GCF_049275935.1. Classification (NCBI taxonomy): domain Bacteria; kingdom Pseudomonadati; phylum Pseudomonadota; class Gammaproteobacteria; order Oceanospirillales; family Endozoicomonadaceae; genus Endozoicomonas; species Endozoicomonas sp. ALC020. The sequence continues at coordinate 2,867,359 of NZ_CP184830.1, read as the reverse complement.
CAGTCATGATCTGTGATATTATGTTTTTTGCAAAATCATTGACATTCTCCATCTCTTTTCGCAACGCTTTTTTACGACTTAAACAGCACCCATCGCGCGATGAATTAGAACGCCTTTCAAATGAGCTGATGTGGCGGGCGCTTACTCACTCACAACAAGTGCTTTCTATAAAGCCTGTAATCAATCACAGTGGTAATACCTTCAACTGCACAACTGCAAGCAATGCAAATAAATTCGCCGATTTCATCCAGCAAATTGATAGCAACCAAAGTGCCTCCGGGTCCACCGTCAGTTCTACTGACTTAAGTGCTAATAGATACTTACAGCAGGGAGCCAGGCCTAAACCTCCAGCCCTTTCTGATCAGCAAAATCCCTCTTCCCAAAAGCGACTCCAGACAGGACGTGCACATCATAATCATCGGACCAATGGGACACAGGAACGATCCGATTTGGAAGTGTCGAGGAGAAATCAAAACGTCTTAAGTCCATATCCGATCACTGGTTCCCTTCTCGTTAAGCTGAAAAGACACGCTGAGGAAAAAAGAGAGAAAAAAAAACAACAGATAAGACAGATAGAAAGACAACAGAAGGCAGCAGCCAGCCCGGCGATGCAGAGTAATGGCAAAGAGTGTTCTGCTTCTAACCAGCAGTCGAGCAACCATAATGAGGAGACAAACCCATCGGACGGGCAGCTAAAGACATCTGTGCAAGTAAATCGAAAGCCTTTGTGCGGTCATTACCATAGGTTATGCCGTGTAAACTTTGGTTGCTGTGCCGGGTATTTCCCCTGCTACATCTGCCATAACATGAGTGATTATTGCGAGGTTAAAGATCTCCAAGCTGATAAAGCAATAAAGCTAAAGTGTTCTATCTGTAACTACGAGGGGGACATTACGGAAGACTCCCAGACGTGCCCGGGATGCGACCAGCTGATGTCGGACTATTTCTGTGCAAAATGCAAACACTTCACCAATTTAGAAAAAAAACCGTTCCACTGTGATAAATGCGGCATTTGCCGAAAATTCAAGGATAAGTGCTTTCACTGTGATGTTTGTAATGTCTGCCTGGATAGAAGGTATCAAGACAATCACAAATGCCGGAAAAACTCAGGCCACGACGAGTGCTGCATCTGCCTGGAAGATGCCTTCTCCGGCTGCGTGATACTGCATTGCTCCCACAAAGTACATCGTGATTGCGGCGATGCAATGATTAAAAGTGGGATAACAACCTGCCCTCTTTGCAGACGCTCTCTGTACAAACCGTAATCCATATAGCAATTCTGACACACTTGACTATTCTCTGTTTCTACTACAAATAACAGGATTGACCAGTGATGTTCATTTATTTTTCAGAGCAGAACTGTTTTTGCCCATTCTGTCTATCAGATAAAGAGAACAAGTCGCAATTATTGACACAAGTTCTGTAGTGCAATTTGAATGCATTTTTACCGCTTGTTCACAGCATTTGTTCTTTCACTGCTGGCTATGGCGGTCGTGCCTTTATGCTATTGCTTAACCATCATTGACCGACACAATCCCAATGACAGGGTTCGGATTGAGATCAATGAGGGAACAGATTCTCAGGGTGTGAGTCAGTGGCAATTGAGTTTGCTGCTTCCGAAAGGCTTCAATGACCGAAAAAGCATCCTCTGCTTTAAAGCACCTGTGGTGCCAGCAGATTCGAGCAGTATCGCACTATTGGTCACGACCGACTTGAGTGACTATTGCTATCAGATAGTCATAGTGACAGGGGAGCAAACACGCGTCTTCCATGGTATTTCAAAACGGGCCTCTGAAAGCGGCATACGGGTTCGCTTAAAATCAACGACAGCAAACAGACCAGAGTTGACTTCTGTCACCAGCAATCAACCCGTCAAACCCCATACAGCTCCTCTTACCCTTCTAATCTATTCCGACAACATCACGGAAAGTGTGCTGGAAACAAGACAAACCCGAAATAACACACTGGCAATGACAGGTGACAAGCTCGCTGGCAACACAGATTTTTCCGCTGGCGGTGATGAAGGCTTCTCCTATTCACCGCCTCCACCATGGGGAGGAGATGGGAGGCCATCGGGATTATTCGACATAGACCTGGTTATCCTGAAACCCGTCATCAACTGGCTGATGTCCATGGGCAAGGATTCCAGCTCATTTGAGGAACAGCCATCCCCGGCGCGTCTGAAAATGACACGCATCAATGCAGATGGTTCTTCCAGTGATGCCGTTATAACCTTGGGTTGGCTTGACTTTCTGGACATTGAACAACTGACCGATGTTAATTTCTGGAACACCCTCTTCCAGCGTGCCGCCACTTCTTGCCCGGACAGCGAAAGCCTTCAGTGGCAGCTTGGCTGTTTGAAGCGATTTCTTGAGTACACTGCCTTGAAGACAGATCATGCTGGTGGCTTAAAGGCAGGTAATGGGGATGGAAAACCATCAGGTAAGGCATCCGATAAAGCATCAAAGGAAGAAAATAACGACCATCAAAAAGAGAAAAAAGGTGAACCTGAAGATCAGCAGAACAATTCACCGGGAGAAAGCAATCATGGCAGTGAAGAGGGTAATAACAGAAAAGACGACAATGGAAAAGAAAGTGCAAGAAACGCCAGGATTCAAGACCTTCAGGTAATTGCGAACCAACTCGTTGCCCTCATTGAAAGCGACGATCCCGATGCCGTTTTTAAGCTGAGGCAAATACTGGATGAGCTGGACATGCCTCAGCGTTTGCAAGTTATCGAAACAAAAAGCACAAACACCAGTGGTAATAGTGTCACGCCTCTTGAGGCAATATTGAAACTACAGCGTTCTTTCTATGAAAACTCAACGCGCAACCGGTTTATCGAGCAGCTAATCGAAGCTACGAGCGTTCAAACAAGGACTTTGGATACTGTCAACATTCTGTCTGAACGCCAACCAATGATTCCACCTGACCGGTCAATGCCCGAAGCTGGTGACAATAACCTGATGATTTTGTATAAGATTGTTCAGGACATCATCAACAGGTTCAATCAATCTGTCCAACAGCCATCATTAGGACACTTTGAAAAATCTTGCTTGACTGAGTACTTCGTTCAATTACTCCTGCTCTATTCAAACCCACTTGAATCCATTCGTGAACTGTTGGAGAAAATATCAGATTCAGTGATAAGACGCGATATTATGATTTTTGCACAATCATTTACATTCTCCATATCTTTTCGAGAAACCCTGATACAACTTGAACAGCACCCATCGTTCCATGAGTTAGAACGCCTCTCAAATGAACTGATGAGACAGGCGCCCGCTTCCCGCATACTGCAAGAGCCCCCACTACTGGTGTCTTCAGTAGAGCCTGTAATCAGTAACCATGATAATACCAATGGCAGAGCCACAAACAACTCAAACAGATTCGCACACTACACCCAGCAAGTTAACAGCTACCGAAGTGACTCCGGGTCTACCGGCAGTTCCCCCGTCGTCTTGCCAGCCGATAGATACATACAGCAAGGGGCCAGGCCAAAGCTGTCTGACCCTGGTGATCAGGAAAATCCCTCTTCCCAAAAGCGATTTCAGACAGGGCCTTCTCATGGTAATCATCTCACCAACGGAGCACACAACCGATCCGATTTGGAGGCGTCTGGAATAAATCAAAACTTCTCAACTAAACATTCGACCGATGACTCCCTTCTCGTTGAGCTGAAAGGCCGCGCTCAGGAAAAAAAAGAGAAAAAAAGACAACAGACTAAAGAGTTAACTGAACAGGCTCAAGAATTACCAATAGAGAAGCAGTCTTTAACTGCAGAAGTTCAAGCGTTAAAAACAGTGATTCAGGAGCTAACTAAGTTAAAAACAATGATTCAGGAGCTAACTAAGGAGACTCAAGGATTAAGACTAGAGAATCAGGTGTTGGTTGCGATGAATGAAAACCTGATTACAAAAAATCAGGAGCTATACAAGTCTATGGACAAATCAAATACTGAAGCGCTGCATTTGAAGGAACAAATCAAAAAGTTGCACGTTGATCTCAGAAGACAACAAGAATTAGTAGACCATTTGATCCATCGATCAGATTATCAGACGGCATCAGCCAATCAGAGGGTACAAACCAATAATCTTGCGATGAACAGCAATGGCACAGTGTTTTTAGCTCCTTTCCATCCGTTGAACACTGACAATGAGAAAGCAAGCCCGCCGAAAGAGCAGTTAAAGACATATGCGCAAGAACAACGAAAGCCATTGTGCAAAGATTACCGCAGGCTCTGCTATGTAAAATTTGAGTGCTGTCAATGGTACTTCCCTTGCCATAAATGTCATAACAAAAGTGATCGATGCGAAGTTACCTCTCGAAAAGCTCTTCACACGACACGGCTTTTATGCTCTGTGTGTGGATTCAATGGGGATATTACGGAAGACTCCCAGACATGCCCGGGATGCAACGAACTAATGTCGGAGTATTTCTGTGCACAATGCAAACACTTCACCGATTTAGAAAAAAAACCATACCACTGCGATAAATGCGGAATTTGTCGAACATCTAAGGATAATGCCTTTCACTGTGATGTTTGTAATGTCTGCATGAATACAAGACTTCAAGACAGTCACAAATGCCGGGAAAACTCAAGCCACGATGAGTGCTGCATCTGCCTGGAAGATACCTTCTCCGGCGGCAGGATAATGCCTTGCAGTCACAAAGTACATCGTGAGTGCGGCGCTGCAATGTTTGTAAACGGGATAAGAACCTGTCCTATTTGCAGACACCCTTTAGACGCCTGGTTTGATGAAACAATCATTAAACCATCTGACTGAATTTAATAGTCGCTACCAGCGACCGCGTCTGACTTGCATAGGGAGTTAGAACGTTCGATTGGTATAAAATGAGTTTTTAAAAATAGCAGCACCGTACTGCTACCACAGCCCGGTATCAAGCCCTGCAAGACACTTTCAGGTTGATAATGCCGAAGACTCTGATACACATAACGAGTCACTCAAATAGCAATTCAGGAATTCTTGTCTACTCTCTGTTTGTCTTACGGATAATAAAGCCGGTTAATAATGTTCCTTTATTTTACCAGAGCAGAAAGTCAGCACAGGATTGTCCCGACGTTTTCTGTCAGACAGGGATTTGAATGCATTCTTACCGTTTATTCATAACATTTGTTCTTTTCCTGATGACTATGTTGGTTGTGACCTTGTGCAATTCCTCAACCATCATTGACCGACATAATCCCGGTGGGCAAAAGGTTTGGATTGAAATCAATGACGGCACAGACCCCCAGGCTGTCAGTCAGTGGCAAGTGAGTTTGCTGCTTCCGGACAATTTCAACAATCGAAACAGCACCCTTTGCTTTAAGACACCTGTCGTGTCAGCAGATCCGAACAATATTGCTATATTGATGACAAACGACCAGAGCAACTATTGCTACCAACTGTTGCTACTGACAAAAGAGCAAACACCCGACTTCCAACATCTCTCTCAACAGGCCTCTAAAAATGGCACACTTATTCGCTTGAAATCCACGACGGCAGACAGACCAGAATTAACTTCTGTCACCACCAATCAACTCCTTAACGGCAAACCCCATACGACCCCATTAACCCTTTTGGTTTATTCCGACAACACGACCGGCAGTGAACTGGAAACCGGCCAAATCCGGAATAACACAGTGACATTGACAGGCGGCAAGCTCACTGGCATCGCTGATTTTCCCGGTGGCGGCAACGGTGGTTTCTTCTATTCACTCCCACCCCCACCTTGGGGAGGTGGCGGGGGGAGACCATCGGGATTATTTGAAATAGATCTGGTTATCCTGAAACCCGTCATCACCTGGCTGATGTCCATAGGCAAGGATTCTATTTCGTTTGAGGAGCAACCCACCCCGGCACATCTGAAAATGACACGGGTTAATGCCGATGGCTCTTCCAGCGAAGCCGCTATACCTGTTGGCTGGCTTGACTTCCTCAATATTGAACAACTGAACGATGTTGATTTCTGGAACACCCTCCTCCAACAGGCCGCCACTTCCTGCCCCGCCAGCGAAAGTCTCCAACGACAGCTTGGCTGTTTCAAACGATTTCTTGAGCGTAGTGCCTTGCAGACAAATCATGGCGGTGGCCTGATGGCAGCTAATGAGGAGGGGCAACCCTCTGGTAGCGCACCCAATTCGGGGCCAAAGGACGAAAATAACGATCACCAAAAAGAGAAAAAAGAAGAACCTGAAAATCAGGACAACCAGTCACCGGGAGAAGGCCATGATGGCAGCGGGAATGGCAATAACAGAAAAGACGACGATGGCGAAGAGAGTGGAAAAAATGCTACCGCTGAAGACCTTCAGGTACTTGCGAACCGGCTTGTTGCCATCATTGAAAGTAAATACCCCGGAGCAGTTTTTAGACTGAGACAAATACTGAATGAGCTGGACATGCCTCAGCGTTTGCGGGTTCTGGAAACAAAAAGTACCAACACCGCAGATACTGTCACTCCTCTTGAAGCGATACTGAAACTGCAACGTTCTTGCAACGAGAATTCATCGCGCAACCTGTTTATCGAACAGCTGATAAAGGCCACTTGCAATACAAAAAAGAATTTGAGTAAATTCAACATTCTATCTACACTCCGACCGGCCATTCCACCTGATCAGGCAGTGCTCGCAGCAGGCGACAACAACCTGTTGATTTTGAATAAAATTGTTCTGGACATAATCCACAAAGCCAATCAATCTGACCAACAGCCACCTGTGGGACAATTTGAAAAGTGTTGCTTTGTTGAGTTCTTCGCTCAATTGTTCCTGATTTATTCAAACCCGGTTGAACTGATTCGTAATCTGTTGGGGAAAATATCAGATTTAGCTTTAAGGTATGATGTTATGATTAATCCACAATCATTGACATTTCCCGCCTGTTTTTTATATAACTTCACGCAATTTCACCAACACCCATCCTTTCCTGAATTAAAGCGCCTCTTAAATGAGCTGATGAGGCAGGCACAAAACTCCCACTTACAACAAGTGCCTTCTATAGAGCCTTTCATCAGTAACAGCGATACTACCGCTAACGAAACAATTGCCAGCAGTGGAGATACAAGTACCATCCAGCGAGCTGTCTGCAACCAGAGAGCCTCTGGCTTTACCGGCAGCTCCCCTTGCTTACTGGCTGGTAGAAACCCAAAGCTGGAAGCAAGTTCAAATCAGCCTGCCCTTGTTCATCAGCAAAATGACGCTTCCCGGGAGCGATTACAAGCAGGACCTTCATCTGGTGATCTTCAAGCCACCGGGACACAGGAACGATCCGATTTGGCAGTGTTGAGGACAAATCAAAACCACTTAAGTAACCTCCTGATCGATGGACCCCTTCTCGAAGAGCTGGCAAAACACGCTCTGAAAAGACGGGTGAAAAAAAGACAACAGTTAAAACAGCTAGAAAGACAAATGAAAGCAAGGCGACAGATGTTGCCGGTCAGCTCTCCGTTGCCAAGTCATGTTCTCGCCGAGCTGGAAAGACACGCTGAGGCAAAACAAGAGCAAAAAAGACAACAGTTAAAACAGCTGGAAAGACAAATGATAGCAAGGCGACAGATGTTGCCGGTCAGCTCTCCGTTGCCAAGTCATGTTCTCGCCGAGCTGGAAAGACACGCTGAGGCAAAACAAGAGCAAAAAAGACAACAGTTAAAACAGCTGGAAAGACAAATGATAGCAAGGCTACAGATGATGGCGACCAACCCGACGTTGCAAAGCAATGGCGCAGAGCATTCTGCTTCTTTCCAGAAGTCGAGCATCCATAATGAGGAGGCAAACCCGTCGAATGAGCAGTTAAGGACGCCTTTGGAAAAAAAACAAAGGCAACTGTGCATTCATAGCCGTAGGTTATGTCGCGTAAACTTTGGGTGCTGTGAAGGTTATTTCCCATGCAACAAATGTCATAACGATAGTAAGAAATGCGACCTTACTGATCGTAAGGTTATTCATGCAATAAGGCTTCAATGTTCTCTATGTAACTATGAGGGGGATATTACGGAAGACTCCCAGACATGCCCGGGATGCAACGAACTAATGTCCGACTATTTCTGTGCACAATGCAAACACTTCACCGATTTAGAAAAAAAACCATACCACTGCGATAAATGCGGAATTTGCCGAACAGAAAAGGAGAAGTCCTTTCACTGTGATGTTTGCAATTTCTGTATGGATAAAAGTGCACAAGGCAATCACCGATGTCGGCCAGATTCAGGCCATGATGAGTGCTGCATCTGCCTGGAAGATGTTTTCCACAATTCCGTGATATTGCCCTGCACTCACAAAGTTCACCAGGATTGCGCTACGGTGATGATTACGAACAAGATAAGAACCTGCCCTGTTTGCAGATACCCTCTATCCGCTCAGTTAATTGACAGGATTTTGACCGTAATCAATAGTCGCCGCTAGCAGCCTGACCGGTACCACAACCCGGTATCAGGCTCTGCAGGATACTTTCAGGTTGATGCTGCCGAAAGCGTTGTGGCACAGAGCAATTTACCCACATAGCAATTCAGAAATTCTTGGCTATTCTCTGTTTCTACTTCGGATAACAAGAACAACCAATGGTGTTCCTTATTTTTCCATAGCGGAAAGTCAGCACAGACTGTTCTCACACACTTCATCAGGCAAAGAGGGCCGATTGGAATTGTTGTACCAGTTATATAGCGAGATTTGAATGCTTTTTTTACGCTTATTCATAGCATTTGTTCTTCCTCTACTGGCTATGGCGGTGGTGCCTTTTTGCTATTCCTCAACCATCATTCATCGACATAATCCCGGTGGGCACAAGGTTCGGATTGAAATCAATCACGGCACAGCCCCTCAGGCTGTCAGTCAGTGGCAAGTGAGTTTGCTGCTTCCGGACAGTTTCAACAATCGAAACAGCACCTTTTGCTTTAAGACACCCGTGGTGTCAGCAGATTCCAACAGTATTGCGATATTGTTGACGAACGACCAGAGCAACTATTGCTACCAACTGTTGCTAATGACAAAAGAGCAAATACCCGGCTTCCAACACCTCTCTCAACAGGCCTCTGAAAATGGCACACTTATTCGCTTGAAATCCACGACGGCAGACAGACCAGAATTAACTTCTGTCACTACCGATCAACTCCTTAACGACAATCCCCATACGACCCCATTAACCCTTTTGGTCTATTCCGACAACACGACCGGCAGTGGACTGGAAACCGGCCAAACCCGGAATAACACAGTGACATTGACAGGCAACAAGCTCACTGGCATCGACGATTTTCCCGGTAGCGGGAATGGTGGCTTCTTCTATTTACTCCCACCCCCACCCTGGGGAGGTGGCGGGGGGGGACCATCGGGTTTATTTGAAATAGATCTGGTTATCCTGAAACCCGTCATCAACTGGCTGATGTCCATTGGTAAAGATTCTATTTCGTTTCAAGAGCAACACTCCCCGGCACGTCTGAAAATGACACGGGTTAATGCCGATGGCTCTTCCAGCGAAGCCGCTATACCTATTGGCTGGCTTGACTTCCTCAATATTGAACAACTGAACGATGTTAATTTCTGGAACACCCTCCTCCAGCAGGCCGCCACTTCCTGCCCCGCCAGCGAAAGCCTCCAATGGCAGCTTGGCTGTTGCAAACGATTTCTTGAGCGTAGTGCCTTGCAGACAAATCATGGCGGTGGCCTGATGGCAGCTAATGGGGAGGGACAACCCTCTGGTAGCTCACCCAATTCGGGGCCAAAGGACGAAAATAACGATCACCAAAAAGAGAAAAAAGAAGAACCTGAAAATCAGGAGAACCAGTCACCGGGAGAAGGCCATGATGGCAGCGGAAATGGCAACAACAGAAAAGACGACGATGGCGAAGAGAGTGAAAAAAAAACTACCACTGAAGACCTTCAGGTACTTGCGAACCGGCTTGTTGCCATCATTGAAAGTCAAGATCCCGGAGCAGTTTTTAAGCTCAGGCAAATACTGAATGAACTGGACATGCCACAGCGTTTGCGGGTTCTGGAAACAAAAAGCATCAACACCGAGGATACTGTCACTCCTCTTGAAGCCGTAATGAAACTGCAGCGTTCTTGCAACGAGAATTCACTGCGCAACCTTTTTATCGAGCAACTGATAGAGGCCACAAGCAATACAAAACATAATTTGAATAACCTTCACACTCTGTCTCTGCTTCGACCAATCATTCCACCTGACCGGGCAATGCCCGAAGAGGGCGACAACAACCTGTTGATTTTGTATAAGATTGCTCTGGACATAATCCACAAGGTCAATCAATCTGACACAGAGCCACCTATGAGTCAGTTTGAAAGATGTTGCTTTACTGAGTACTTCGCTCAATTGTTCCTGGCCTATTCAAACCCGGTTGAACTGATTCGTAATCTGTTGGGGAAAATATCAGATTTGTGCTTAAGGCGTGTTGTTCTGATTAATCCACAATCATTGACATTTCCCAACCGCTTTTTAAATACCTTTATACAATTTCACCAACACCCATCGATTTCTGAATCAGAACGCCTCTCAGATGAGCTGATGGGTTATGCAAAAAATTCTCACTTACAACAGGTGCCTTCTGTAGAGCCTGTCATCGATAACAGCGATACTCTCTCTGACGAAACACTTGTCAGCAATAAAGATCCAGGTACCACCCACCAGCAAGCTGATAGCCACCAAAGAGCCTCTAGCTCTTCCGGAAGTTCCCCTTGCATACTGACTGATAGATACCCAGAGCCAGAGGCAGAGGCAGATCAGCCTGCACTTGCCTATCAGCAAAATAACGCTTCCCAAGAGCGATTACAGGCAGGACCTTCATCCGGTGATGATCAAACCACTAGTGCACAAGACCGATCTGCTTCTGATCAGCAGTCAAGTACCCATAATGAGGAGACAAACCCGTCGAACGAGCAATTAAAGACACCTGTGCAAGAGCGAATGCCATTGTGCAATCATTCCCATAGGTTTTGTCGTGTAAACTTTGGGTGTTGCGAAGGGTATTTCCCCTGCCCTAGATGTCATAACAATAGTAAGAAATGCGACCTTACAGATCGTAAGGATTTTCATGCAAAAAGGCTTCAATGTTCTCTATGTAACTATGAGGGGGATATTACGGAAGACTCCCAGACATGCCCGGGATGCAACGAACTAATGTCGGAGTATTTCTGTGCACAATGCAAACACTTCACCGATTTAGAAAAAAAACCATACCACTGCGATAAATGTGGAATTTGCCGAACATTTAAGGATAGGGCCTTTCACTGTGATGTTTGTGATATCTGCCTGAATACAAGGTTTCAAGACAATCACAAATGCCGAGAAAACTCAAGCCACGATGAGTGCTGCATCTGCCTGGAAGATACCTTCCACGGCTGCAAGATAATGCCTTGCTACCACAAAGTACATGGTGAGTGCAGCACTGCAATGCTTAAAAACGGGATAAGAACCTGCCCTATTTGCAGAAACCCTACAGACGCCTGGTTTGTTGGAAACAATCATTAAACCATCTGACTGAATTTAATAGTCGCTACCGGTGACCGCGTCTGACTTACATAGGGAGTTAAGTACCTAACCAGTTGGTTTCGCCTATTCTGGACGGCGGCTTTTTCCATCCTTCTGCGTTCCAACTCTGGTTGCGTAGCTAAGGCTACGCGCCCGTCGTTGCGCCTTGAAGGATGAAAAAATCCACTCGCCAGAATATGCGAAACCAACTGGCCAGGTACTTAGAACGTTCGATTGGTATAAAATGAGTTTTTAAAAATAGCAGCGCCATACTGCTACCACAGCCCGGTATCAAGTCCTGCAAGTCACTTTCAGGTTGATACTGACGAAGGCTCTGTTGCACAAAACAAGTAACACAAATAGCAATTCGGAAATTCTTGTCTACTCTCTGTTTGTCCTACGGATAATAAAACCGGTCAATAATGTTCCTTTATTTTTCCAAAGCAGAAAGTCGGCACAGATTGTCCTTGCGTTTTCTGTCAGACAGGGAAGGCGGGTTGGTATTAATAACACATTTAGTGCAGAAAGATTTGAATGCATTCTTACCGTTTATTCATAACATTTGTTCTTTTCCTGATGACTATGTTGGTTGTGACCTTGTGCTACTCCTCAACCATCATTGACCGACATAATCCCGGTGGGCAAAAGGTTCGGATTGAAATCAATCACGGCACAGCCCCTCAGGCTGTCAGTCAGTGGCAAGTGAGTTTGCTGCTTCCGGACAGTTTCAACAATCGAAACAGCACCTTTTGCTTTAAGACACCCGTGGTGTCAGCAGATTCCAACAGTATTGCGATATTGTTGACGAACGACCAGAGCAACTATTGCTACCAACTGTTGCTAATGACAAAAGAGCAAATACCCGGCTTCCAACACCTCTCTCAACAGGCCTCTGAAAATGGCACACTTATTCGCTTGAAATCCACGACGGCAGACAGACCAGAATTAACTTCTGTCACCACCAATCAACTCCTTAACGGCAAACCCCATACGACCCCATTAACCCTTTTGGTCTATTCCGACAACACGACCGGCAGTGAACTGGAAACCGGCCAAACCCGGAATAACACAGTGACATTGACAAGCAACAAGCTCACTGGCATCGACGATTTTCCCGGTAGCGGGAATGGTGGCTTCTTCTATTTACTCCCACCCCCACCCTGGGGAGGTGGCGGGGGGGGACCATCGGGTTTATTTGAAATAGATCTGGTTATCCTGAAACCCGTCATCAACTGGCTGATGTCCATTGGTAAAGATTCTATTTCGTTTCAAGAGCAACACTCCCCGGCACGTCTGAAAATGACACGGGTTAATGCCGATGGCTCTTCCAGCGAAGCCGCTATACCTATTGGCTGGCTTGACTTCCTCAATATTGAACAACTGAACGATGTTAATTTCTGGAACACCCTCCTCCAGCAGGCCGCCACTTCCTGCCCCGCCAGCGAAAGCCTCCAATGGCAGCTTGGCTGTTGCAAACGATTTCTTGAGCGTAGTGCCTTGCAGACAAATCATGGCGGTGGCCTGATGGCAGCTAATGGGGAGGGACAACCCTCTGGTAGCTCACCCAATTCGGGGCCAAAGGACGAAAATAACGATCACCAAAAAGAGAAAAAAGAAGAACCTGAAAATCAGGAGAACCAGTCACCGGGAGAAGGCCATGATGGCAGCGGAAATGGCAACAACAGAAAAGACGACGATGGCGAAGAGAGTGAAAAAAAAACTACCACTGAAGACCTTCAGGTACTTGCGAACCGGCTTGTTGCCATCATTGAAAGTCAAGATCCCGGAGCAGTTTTTAAGCTCAGGCAAATACTGAATGAACTGGACATGCCACAGCGTTTGCGGGTTCTGGAAACAAAAAGCATCAACACCGAGGATACTGTCACTCCTCTTGAAGCCGTACTGAAACTGCAGCGTTCTTGCAACGAGAATTCACTGCGCAACCTTTTTATCGAGCAACTGATAGAGGCCACAAGCAATACAAAACATAATTTGAATAACCTTCACACTCTGTCTCTGCTTCGACCAATCATTCCACCTGACCGGGCAATGCCCGAAGAGGGCGACAACAACCTGTTGATTTTGTATAAGATTGCTCTGGACATAATCCACAAGGTCAATCAATCTGACACAGAGCCACCTATGAGTCAGTTTGAAAGATGTTGCTTTACTGAGTACTTCGCTCAATTGTTCCTTATCTATTCAAACCCGGTTGAACTGATTCGTAATCTGTTGGGGAAAATATCAGATTTGCCCACAAGGCATGTTCTTATGATTAATCCACAATCATTGACATTTCCCAACCGCTTTTTAAATACCTTTATACAATTTCACCAACACCCATCGATTTCTGAATTAGAACGCCTCTCAGATGAGCTGATGGGTTATGCAAAAAATCCCCACTTACAACAAGTGCCTTCTATAGAGCCTGTCACCGGTAAAAGCGATAATATCTCTGACGAAACAATTGTCAGCAATAAAGATACAAGTACCATCCACCAGCAAGCTGATATTAACAAAAGAGCTTCTGGCTCTTCCGGCAGTTCCCATTGCATAGTGACTGGTAGATACTCAGAGCTGGAGGCAGAGCCAAATCAGCCTGCCCTTGCCTATCAGCAAAATAACGTTTCCCGAGAGCGATTACAGGCAGGACCCTCATCTGTTGATCCAAGACCAGGGAGAGAAAAACAACAGAGGGTAGCGGCCAGCCCGGCGATGCAAAGCAATGGCGCAGAGCGTTCTGCTTCTGACCAGCAGTCGAGTGCCCATAATGAGGAGGCAAACCCGTCAAACGAGCAGTTAAAGACACCTGTGCGAAAAGAACGAATGCCATTGTGCAATCATTACCATAGGTTATGTCGTGTAAACTTTGGGTGCTGTGAAGGGTATTTTCCCTGCTATAGATGTCATAACAAAAGTAAGAAATGCGACCTTACAGATCGTCAGGCTTTTCAAGCAAAAAGGCTTCAATGTTCTCTCTGTAACTATGAGGGGGATATTACGGAAGACTCCCAGGCGTGCCCGGGATGCAACGAACTAATGTCGGAGTATTTCTGCGCACAATGCAAAGAATTCGACAATATGGAACTAAAACCATTCCACTGCCATAAATGCGGAATTTGCCGAATAAACAAGGATGAGTCCTTTCACTGTGATGTTTGTAATATCTGCCTGTATATAAGGTATCAAAGTAATCACGAATGCCGGGAAAACTCAGGCCACGATAAGTGCTGCATCTGCCTGAAAGATTCCTTCGACGGCTGCTTGATAATGTACTGCTCTCACAAAGTACATGATGATTGCTACGCTGCAATGCTCCGTAAAGGGATAAGAACCTGCCCTGTTTGCAGACAATCTCTATACGTTCCGCCGGTTGAAAGAAATAATTAACCATCTGGCTCGATTTAATAGTCGCCGCCAGTGACCGCTTCAGTATTGCAACACGGGAAGAGGACAAGGCTCTGTGGCACAAAGCAATTAATCCATTTAGCAATTTTGACATTCTTGTCTATTATCTGTTTTTTCTAAGAATAATAAGACCTTCCAGTAATGTTTCTTTATTTTTCAGGGCAGAAGGCCAGCACAGACCTTTCTGATTGTACTCTGTCAGGCAAACAGGACAGGTCCGGGTTGTTATCATAAGTTAGTGAGATTTGAATGCACCTTTACCGCTTATTCATAGCATTTGTTCTTTTCCTGGTGGCTATGGCAGTTTTGCCTTTGTGCTATTCCTCAACCATCATTGACCGACATAATCCGGGAGGGCACAAGGTTCGGATTGAGATCAATGATGGCAAAGATCCTCAGTTTGTGAGTCAGTGGCAAATGAACTTGCTGCTACCGAAGGGTTTCGATGACCAAAACAGTATCCTTTGCTTTAAGGCGCCTGTGGTGCCAGCAGATTCCAACAGTATTGCGATATTGGTGACGAACGACCCGAGCAACTATTGTTATCGACTGATGATGCTGACAAAAGAACAAACACCCGACTTCCAACATATCTCTCAACATGCGTCTAAAAATGGCACGCTTGTTCACTTAAGATCCACGACGGCAGACAGACCGGAATTAACTTCTGTCACTACCGATCAACTTCACAACGATAAGCCCCATACTGCCCCGTTAACCCTTCTGACCTATACCGACAACATAAACGACAGTGGGTTGAAAACCGGCCAACCCGGGAATAACACACTGACATTAACGGGCGGCAAGCCCGCTGGCATCGGCGATTTTCCCGGTGGTGGCAACGGTGGCTTCTTCTTTTTGCCGCCCCCCCCACCCTGGGGAGGTGGCGGTGGGAGACCATCGGGATTATTTGAAATAGATCTGGTTATCCTGAAACCCGTCATCAACTGGCTGATGTCCATTGGTAAAGATTCTGCTTCGTTTGAAGAGCCACCCTCCCCGGCGCGTCTGATAATGACACGGGTTAATGCCGATGGCTCTTCCAGCGAAGCTGCTATACCTGTTGGCTGGCTCGACTTCCTCACTGTTGAACAACTGACCGATGTTGATTTCTGGAACACCCTCCTGCAACATGCCGCCACTTCATGCCCTGCCAGCGAAGGCCTTATTAGGCAGCTTGGCTGTTTCAAACTATTGCTTGAGCGAACGGCCTTGAAGAGACATCATGGCGGTGGCCTGAAGGCCGCTAATGGAGATGGCCAACCCTCTGGTAGCGCACCAAATTCAAGATCAGAGGACAAAAATAACAGCCATCAAAAGGACAAAAAAGAAGCACCTGAAGATCAGAACAACAACTCACCGGGAGAAGGCAATGATGGCAGCGGGGATGGTAATAACAGAAAAGACGACAATGGCGAGGAGAGTGAAAAAAATGCCAGGACTCAAAACCTTCAGGTACTTGCCAACCAGCTTGTAGCCATCATTGAAAGTGACGATCCTGATGCTGTTTTTAAGCTGCGGCAAATACTGGATAAGCTCAACATGCCACAGCGTTTGCAGGTTTTGGAAACGAGAAGCGCAAACACCAGTGGTAATGCTGTCAGTCCTCTTGAGGCGATACTGGAACTGCAGCGTTCTTGCTATGAGAATTCATCGCGTAACCGGTTTATCGAGCAGCTGATAGAAGCCACGAGCGATAAAACACGGACTTTGAATGACCCTGACATTCTGGCTTCACTGCAACCGATAGCCCGACCACTGTCCGAAGCTGGCAACAACAACCTGATGATTTTGTACAGGATTGTTCTGGACATAATCCATAGAGTTAATCAATCTGGCCAGCAACCACCAATAGGACAATTTGAAAAAAATTGTTTTATTCAGTACTTCGTTCAATTGTTTCTGTTCTATTCAAACCCACTTGAACTTATTGGTAATCTGTTAGGGCAAATATCAGATTCAGCGGTAACCCATGAGATTATAATTGCTGCACAATCATTGACACCTGCCAGTTCTTTTTCAAATGCCTTTATACAATTTCACCAACACCCCTCGTTTCATGAATTACAACATTTCTTAAATGAACGATTAAGAAACCCACAGCAGGGAGCAAGGCCAAAACGGCCCACCCTTTCTCATCAGTCAAATACGCCGCACCAAAAACGATTAAAAACAGAACGATCTTATGGGGATGATGACATGACTATCATTGCTTTTTGCGATGATGCATTGAAAGTGAATAAGGTGCAACATACACAAATTACTCATAATAAGTGCCCAATATGTTGTGAGCGCTTTTTACGCACAGCAGGATTAGTGAAAACACCCTGCAATCACATTTTTCACGTGCTTTGCTTGAATCTGTGGCTCCAAAAAAGGCTACCTGATCTTGCAATTAAAACTTGTCCTGTATGTCGATCAGAATTAAAAAGCTCAAAAGAAAAACTTAACAACCTTAACAGGCTATTGAATAAATACGGCAATTGTCATTTGTTAGACACTGCAGATAGAGCCGTTAAGGAATGGAATAGAACAACAAGTCATGAAGCCTTATACCATTTTGTCCAACTTTGCAGACTCAACAGTCAGGCGTCAGATGATCCACGGTATGCCAATATCTTGAGAAAAATAATTTATCCCGTTATAAAAGCCAACATTCGCCATGACTCTGAGATCACGTCAGCCAGCTTCAGCCCTGATAGCCGCCAGGTGGTGACCGCCGGTGAAGATTGTACTGCGAAAATCTATGGCCATAAGGCTGATGGATCGTGGGAAGAAGAGGCCATTATTCGCCACAATGGTAAGGTCAAATCAGCCAGCTTCAGCCGCGATAGCTGTCGTGTAGTTACTGCCAGTGAGGATCACAAGGCGAAAATCCTGGGCCAAAAGGACGATGGATCATGGACAGAAGAACTCACCGTTCAACATACTGGTACGGTCAACTCAGCCAGCTTCAGCGCTGATAGCCAACGTATGGTGACTGCCAGTGACGATGGTACCGCAATAATCTTTGGCCAAAAGGACGACAGGCCATGGGAAACAGAAGCCAGCATTAGCCACAATGGTCCGATCCAATCAGCCACCTTCAGCCCCGATGGTAGCCATGTGGTGACTTTCGGTAAAGATAACCTGGTGAAAATCACTGGCAGGTCGGCCAATGGAGCATGGCAAGAAAAAGTCATCATTGCCCATGATTACACGGTCAACTCAGCTACCTTCAGCACCGACAGCCGCCGTGTGGTGACCGCCAGTGGCGATGGTACGGCAATAATCTGTGCCCAACAGGACGATGGATCATGGGAAAGAGAATTGACCATTAGCCATATCGACAGCGAGGGTCCGATCATATCTGCCGAGTTCAGCCCCGATGGCCGCCATGTGATGACTGTTGCCGGGGATGACCTGGTTAAAATCTATGGCAGGCAGGACAATGGATTATGGGTAAAGAAAGCCATCATTGCCCATGAAGATCGGATCAACTCAGCCAGCTTCAGCGCCGATGGATGCCATTTGGTGACCGCCAGTTCTGATAATACGGCCAAAATCTATGGCGAAAAGACCGATGCAGCATGGGAAGAAGAAATGACTATCTGCCACAACCATAGACTCTTATCGGCCACTTTCAGCCCCGATAGCCAACATGTGGTGACTGCCAGCAGAGGCGGGACGGCAAAAATTCATAGCCACAATAATAATGGATCATGGGAAGAAAAGACCACCATCCTTCATAAAGGCTGGGTTCGTTCAGCCACCTTCAGCGCCAATAGCCGCTTTGCGGCGACCGCGAGTATCGATAGGAAGGCGAAAATCTATAGCCTGAAAGACGATGCATCATGGCAAAAAGAAATCACTATCTATCATCATGGTGCGGTATTCTTGGCCAACTTCAGCGCTGATAGCCGCTTTCTGGTGAACACCAGTTGTATTTCAGATATTGGTCGCTATCAGGAGGCTGCGATGATCACTGAACTCTGGAAGGACGAATGAAAGCAAACCGCCCTTCTCTGACTTCAAGATGTTGCGGAAGACATTGTGGCACAAGACAAGTAGTCCCTATAGCGATTCAGAAATTTTTGGCTATCCTCTGTTTGTACTGCAAATGATGAGATTGGCCAATGCCGTTCCTTTATTTTTCCAGAGCAAAAAGTCAGCACCGATTGTCCCGGCATTTTCTATCAGACAAAGAGGGCGGATTGGATATTATCGACCAGGTTACAGAGAGACTTCAGTGCAGTTTTACCGCACATTTATAGCTTTCATGGCCTTTGTCCTGTCATTACCAGCTATGGTGATTGCACCGTCAGGCTACTCTTACACCCTCATTGACCAGCATAATCCAGATGGGCACGAGGTTCGGATTCTGACCCTTCTGACCTATTCCGACAACCTGGCTGACATCGGACCGAAAACCAGCCAAACCCGCAATAACACACAGACATTGTCAGGTGGCAAGCTCGCTGGCATCGACGATTTTCCCGGTAGCGGGAGTGGCGGCTTCTCCTGCCTCGCCAGCGAAAGCTTCCAATGGCAGCCTGGTTGTTTCAAACCATGGCTTGAGCGAACGGTCTTGAAGACAAATCATAACGGTGGCCTGAAGGCAGGTAACGGCGATGGGCAGCCTTCTGGCAGAGCACCTGATCCAAAGCCAAAGGACGAAAATAACCACCATCAAAAGGAAACAAGAGAAGAACCTCAAGATCAGGAAAACCAATCACCGGGTGAAGGCCATGATGGCAATGGGAATGGCAATAACGGAAAAGACGACGATGAATCGGTGACTAAAAATAATGACTCCACTCAAGACCTTCAGGTACTTGCAAATCAGCTTATAAACATCATTGAAAGCGGCGATCCCAGTGCCGTTTTTAAACTCAGGAAAATAATGGATGAGCTGGACATGCTTCAGCGTTTGCAGGTTCTGGAAACAAAAGGCACAAACAGCAGGGATGAAAGTATCACTCCTCTTGAGACGGTACTGCAACTGCAGCGTTCTCTCGAACAGAATTCATTGCGCAACCCATTTATCGAGCAGCTGATAGAAGCCACAAGCGATAAAAAACAGACTTTGAATGACCTTGACACTCTGCCTGCACTCCAGACAATAATTCCACCGGACCCGGCAATACCCGAAGCTGGTGACAACAACCTGATGATTTTGTACAAGATTGTTCAGGACATAATCCAGAGAGTCAATCAATCTGACCAACAGCCACCTGTAGGACACTTTGAAAAACGTTGCTTTGCTGAATACTTCGTCCAGTTATTCCTGACCTACTCTAACCCACTTGAGCTTATTCATTATCTGTCAGGACAAATATCAGATTTAGCCATAAGGATTGATATTATAACCGTTGCACAATCATTTACATTTCCTGCCTCTTTTGCAGATACCTTTGCACATTTTCATCAACACCCGGCGCTTCATGAATTACAACATTTCGTAAATGAACAGTTAATTCAGCTGCGTACCGACCCTTCACCCCATGAGCCAGTAATGAGTTCTACCCCACAAGTTAATAGCTGCCAAAGTGCCTCTGGTACTGGATACTCAAAGCAGGGAGCAAGGCCAAAGCAACCCGCCCTTACTCATCAGGCAAATGGGCTGCGCCAAAAACGATTAAAGAAAAGACGATCACACGGTGGTCATTCAACTCGTCTGGCAAGTACATCATCTTTTGTCGGTGCGGGTAGAGCCATGGCTGTGCCTGGCAAGAAAACAATGGATGATTATATAAATATCAATGCCTTTCGCGATAATACATTTAAAGTGGATAAGGTGAAACATGCACAAATTACTGATAATAAGTGCCCAATATGTTGTAAGCGCTTTTCACGCACAGCAAGATTAGTGAAAACGCCATGTCATCACGTTTTTCATGTGCATTGTTTAAATCTGTGGCTCCAAAAAGGGCTATCTGACCTTTCAGTTAAAACTTGTCCTGTATGTCGATCAGAATTAAATGACTTAAGAGAAAAACTTAACGACTTTATCAGTCTATTGAAAAAATACGGCAATTGTCATTCGTTAGACAGTGCAAATAGAGCCGTTAAGGAATGGAATATAACAGAAACATGTTATGAAGCCCTATACCATTTTGTCCAACTTTGCAGGCACAACAATCAGGGTCCAGATGACTCACAGTTCGTCAATATCTTGAGGACAATAATTCATCCCGTTACAAAAGCCAACATTCCCCATGACCTTGAGATCAACTCAGCCTCCTTCAGCCCTGATAGCCGCCGGATGGTGACCGCCAGTGACGACTGTACCGCGAAAATCTACGGCTATAAGGCCGACGGATCATGGGAAGAGGAGGTCACTATCCGCCACAATGGTCCGGTCAAATCAGCCAGCTTTAGCAACGACAATTGTCGCGTAGTAACTGCCAGCACAGATCACACAACGAAAATCTTTGGCCAGAAGGACGATGCATCATGGGAAGAAGAACACTGTGTTCAACATACTGGTAAGGTCAACTCAGCCACCTTCAGCGCTGATAGCCACCATGTAGTGACTGCCAGTGAAGATCGTACGGCAATAATCTTTGGCCAAAAAGACAACAGACAATGGGGACCAGAAGTCACCATTAGACACAATGGTCCGATCCAATCAGCCGCCTTCAGCCCCGATAGTAGCCATGTGATGACTGTCGGTAAAGATAACATGGTAAAAATCACTGGCAGGTTGGCCAATGGATTATGGAAAATAAAAACCATCATTACCCATGATGACGCTGTCAACTCAGCTACCTTCAGCGCTGATAGCCACCATATAGTGACTGCCAGTGACGATGCTACGGCAATAATCTATGGCCAACAGGACGATGGCTCATGGGAAAAAGAATTGACCATTAGCCATATCGACAGCGATGGCCCGATCCAATCAGCCGGGTTTAGCCCTGATGACTGCCATGTGATGACTGTTGGCAGGGATGACCTGGTTAAAATCTATGGCAGGCAGAACAATGGACCATGGGTAAAAAAAGCCATCATTGCCCATGAAGATCGGATCAACTCAGCTACCTTCAGCGCCGATGGATGCCATTTGGCGACCGCCAGTGACGATAATACGGCGAAAATCTATGGCAAAAAAACCGATGCATCATGGGAAGAAGAAATAACTATCTGCCACTACCATAAGGTCCTCTCAGCCACCTTCACCCCCAGTAGCAGACGTCTGATAACCACCAGTATCGACAGGGCAAGCAAAGAGTATTGCCAGAATGACAATGGATCATGGAAAGAAGACAGCCCTACCCTTTATAAAGATTGGGTCTGTTTCCCTTCAGCCACCTTCAGCACCGATAGCCGCTTTGCGGCGACCTTCACTATCGACAGGAAGACAAAAATCCATACCCTGGAGGGCGATGCATCATCGAAAAAAGAAATCTCTACCTGTCACAGTGGTACGGTACTCTCAGCCAACTTCAGCGCCAATAGCCGTTTTCTGGTAACCACCCATTTCGTGTCATATGGTCGCCACCACTCTGCAAAAATCACTGAACTATGGAAGGAAGAATAACAGACAAGTATTTTGCCGGTTAAGAGATTGATGCTGCCGAAGGCTCTGTCGCACAAGACAAGCAATCCACATAGCAATTTAGAAATACTTGGCTATTCTCTGTTTCTACAACAAATAACAGGATTGGCTAAAGATGTTCCTTTATTTTTTCAGGGTGGAACTGTTCTGACGCACTCTATCAGGCAAAGAGTACGGGTTGGAATTGTCGACACAAGTTGTAAAGCGAGATTTGAATGGACTTTTTTCCGCTTATTCATAGCATTTGTACTTTTCCTGCTGGCTATGGCGGTTGTGCCGTTATGCTACTGCTCAACTCTCATTGACCAGCATCATCCCGATGGGCACGGGGTTCGGATTGAAATCGATGATTTCACGGATCCGCAGGGTGTGATTCAGTGGCAAATGGTTTTGCTCCTTCCGGAAGGCTTCAATGACCAAAACAGCTTCCTTTGTTTTAAAGTACCTGTGGCGCCAGCAGATTACGACAGTACCTCGATATGGGTCAGGAACAACTTGAGTGACTATTGCTATCAGCCAGTAATAGTAAGGGAAGAGCATATACCCTTCTTCCATGATGTCTCAGAACGCGCCTCTGAAAATGGCACACTGATTCGCTTAAAATCCACGACGGCAGAGAGACCAGAGCTTATTTCTGTCACCACGGATCAACCGCTGAACGTCAAACCTCGGGCTATCCCACTGACCCTTCTGGTCTACCCCGACGAGATCACGGACAGTGGGCTGGAAACCGGACAAACCCGAAATAACACACTGTCATCAACAGGAGACAAGCTCGCTGGCAAAGCCAATTTTCCCAGTGGTGGCAACGGGGGCTTCTTCCACTTGCCTCCCCCTCCACCCGGGGGAGGAGGGAGACCAACGGGATTATTCGAAATAGATCTTGTTATCCTGAAACCCGTCATCAACTGGCTGATGTCTTTAGGCAAGGATTCTACCTCAACTGAGGAACAGCCATCCCGGGCGCGTCTGAAAATGACGCGCGTTAACGCAGATGGTTCTTCCAGTGAGGCCGTTATACCCGTCGGTTGGCTTGACTTCCTGAATATTGAACAACTGACCGATGTTTATTTCTGGAACACTCTCTTCCAACGTGCCGCCACTGCTTGCCCAGCCAACAAAAGCCTTCAGTGGCAACTTGGCTGCTTGAAACTATTTCTTGAGCAAACAGCCCTGAAAACAGATCATGCCGGTGTCTTAAAGACCGCTGATGGGGATGGAGAAGCATCGGGTGATTTACCAGATAAAACACCAAAGGACGAAAATAACGACCACCCTGAAGAGAAAAAAGGTGAACCTGAAGATCAGGAGAACAATTCACCGGGAGAAGGCAGTTATAGCAGTGGAGATGGTGACAAAAGAAAAGACAACAATGGCAAAAAAAGTGAAAAAAGCACCAGGACTCAGGACCTTCAGCTACTTGCTAACCAGCTTTTAGCCATTATTGAGAGCGACGATCCCGATGCCGTTTTCAAGCTGAGGCAGATACTGGACGAGCTGGACCTGCCCCAGCGTTTGCAGGTTCTGGAGACAAAGGGCACAAATACTGCGGGCAATACTGTCACGCCTCTTGAGGCGATATTGCACCTGCAGCGTTCTTTCGATGAGAACTCAACGCGCAACCAGTTTATCAGGCAACTGATAGAAGCTACGAGTGATCAAACAAGGATTCTGGATGATTTTAACAACCCCTCTGAACTCCAACCAATCGCCCCACCTGACTGGGCACTGCCCGAAGCAGCCGACAGTAACCTGATGATTTTGTATAAGATTGTTCTGGATATCATCCACAGGGTTAATCAATCTGACCAACAGCCACCCATAGGAAACTTTGAAAAATGTTGCTTTACCGAATACTTTGTTCAATTGTTCCTGCTCTGTTCAAACCCACTGGTACCTATTCGTGAACTGTTAGGAAAAATATCAGATTCGGGCATCAGCCGTGATATTATGATTTCTGCACAATCATTTACCTTCTCCATCTCTTTTCGCGATATCTTTATACAACTTAATCAGCACCCATCGCGCCTTGAATTAGTGCGCCTTTCAAATGAGTTGATCAAGCAGGCGCATACTATCGAGTTACTGCAAATGCCTTCACTACAAGTCCCTTCACTACAAGCCTCTTCACTACATGCCTCCTCACTAAAAGCCTCTTCACTACAAGCCCCTTTCACAGAACCTGTAATCAGTCAGAGAGATATTGCCTTTAACACTACCACTGCAAACAATGGAAATATGCTCACCCATTCCATCCAGCAAGTTAATAGCTACCACAATGCCTCTCGCTCTACCGACAGCACTCCTGGCTTAGCAACTGACAGATACTTACAGCAGGGAGCCAGACCAAAGCTGCCTGCCCTTGCAGGTCCCCAAAATGCCTCCTTCCAAAGGAGATCTCAGACAAGACATTCACATGGTCATCATCAATCCAACTGGGCAGACGACCGATCTGATCTGGAAGAGTTGGGAATAGATCAAAACTTCTTAATTAAACATTCGATCGATAACTCTATTCTCGTTGATCTGAAAAGACGCGCTCAGGAAAAAGAAAAAAAAAAAGACAACGGATTGAAGAGTTAACTCTAGAGGTTCAAGAATTAAGAAGAGAGAATCAGGCGTTAACTTCAGAAGCTCAGGGACTAAGAAGAGAAAACCAGAATTTAACTTCAGAGTCTCAATGGTTGAGAAGAGGGCATCAGGAATTAACTGAAGAGGTTCAAGGATTAAGAAGAGAGAATCGGAGGTATTGTGATTCGCGGGCCCGTTTGGAAGAGTCAGTAGACTATGTGAACCAACAAGCACGGTATCAGACGGCAGCGGCAAGCCCGGGCTCGATAGCAAACAACGAAGCAGAGTCTCACGCATGTTACCAGCAATCAAGCCCCCTGAATGAAGAGCCAAACCCATCGAACGCGCAGTTAAATACATCTGCGCAACCAGAACGAAACTCATTATGCGGTCATTACCAGAGGTTATGCCTTGTGAACTTTGGATGCTGTGCCGGATTTTTCCCCTGCCAAAGATGTCACAACATTAGTAATGACTGCGACGTTGACGATCGCATGGCTGTTGATGCAATAAGGCTTCGGTGCTCTCTGTGTCACTATGAGGGGGACATTACAGAAGACTCACAGACGTGTCCGGGATGCAATCAGCTAATGTCGGAATATTACTGTGCAAAATGCAAACATTTCACCAGTATGAATATCACACCGTTCCACTGCAATAAATGCGGTATTTGCCGAATAAACAAGGAAGAGAACTTTCACTGCGATGTTTGCAATGTCTGTCTGGACATAAGGTTGCAAGGCAATCACAAATGCCGGGAAAACTCAGGCCACGATGAGTGCTGCATCTGCCTGGAAGATGCCTTCGGCGGCTGCCGGATACTGCCCTGCTCCCACAAAATTCATAGGGAATGCGCCATTGAGTTGGTTAAAAACGGGATAAGAACCTGCCCTGTTTGCAGAAGCCCTCTATATACTCCGTTAGTTGAAAATAGCAATTAACCCTCCGACCGGATTAAATAATCACCACCGGTAATCACTTGATGTTTATAGTGCAGGAAGGAGGGGCTATTGTGCAGTTTCTGGCGGTGCAGAGTTTGCTGCTTCCCAAGACTTTACGATAAAAGGCATGCAACCCACATAGCAATTCAGAAATTCTTGTCTATTATCTGTTTGTTCTAAGAATAATAAAACCGCTCAATAATGCTCTTTTGTTTTTCCAGAGTAGAAAGTCGGCACAGATTGTCCGGACGTTTTTATATCAGACAAGGAGGGTGGAATTGGTGTTATTAACATAATTATATAGAAAGATTTGAATGCATTTTTACCGTTTATTCATGGCGTTTGTTCTTTTCCCGCTTGCTATGGTGGTTGTGCCATTATGCTACTCCTCAACCCTCATTGACCGACATCATTTAGACGGGAGCAGGGTTCAGATTGAAATCAATGATGCTGCAGATCCGCAGGGTGTCAGTCGGTGGCAAGTAAACTTGCTGCTTCCGAAAGGTTTTAATGACCGAAAAAGCATTCTCTGCTTTAAGGCGCCTGTGACTCCAGAAGATTCGAACAGTATCGCAATATCGCTCACGAACGACTTGAGTGACTATTGCTATCAGCTACTGATAATGGAGGAAGAGCAAACACCCATCTTCCAGGATGTCTCACAGGGTACCTCTGAAAATGGCACGCTTGTTCGCTTAAAATCCACGACGGCAGACAGACCAGAGTTGACTTCTGTAACCAGCGATCAACCGCTGAAGGACGAGCCCCATATTGCTCCAATGACCCTTCTGGTCCACCCCGACAACATAGCAAACAGTGGACTGGAAACCGGCCAATCCCGAAATAACACACTGTCATCGACAGGAGGCCAGTTCACTGGCACGGGCAATTTTCCCAGTGGTGGCAATGGCGGCTTCTTCTACTTGCCTCCCCCTCCCCCCTGGGGAGGTGGTGGGGGCAGACCATCGGGATTATTCGAAATAGACCTGGTTATCCTCAACCCCATCATCAATTGGCTGATGTTTATTGGTAAGGATTCTATCTCGTTTCAGGAACAGCCGTCTCCGGCCCGTCTGAAGATGACACGCGTCAACGCAGATGGCTCTTCCAGTGAGGCCGTTATACCCATTGGTTGGCTTGACTTCCTGGATGTAAATCAACTGACCGATGTTAATTTCTGGAACACCCTTTTGCAGCGTGCCGCCAATTCTTGCCCGGCCAGCGAAAGTCTTCAGTGGCAGCTTGGCTGTTTGAAACTATTTCTTGAGCGCACAGCCCTGAAGACAAGTGGCCTGAAAGCGGGCAATGGGGATGGTGAACCTACTGGCAGGGCACCAGACAGAGAATCAAAGGACGAAAATAACTATCAACAAAAAGAACAAAGAGATGAACCTGAAGGTCAGGAGAGCAGATCACCGGGGGAAGGTGATGATAGCAGTGAAGATTGGAATAACAGAAAAGACGACAATGAAGATGAAGATGAGAATGAAGAAAACACCGGGACTCAGGACCTTCAGGTACTTGCGAACCAACTTGTCGCCATCATTAAGAGCAACGACCCCAACGCCGTTCACAAGCTAAGGCGAATACTGAATGAGCTGGACATGCCTGAGCGTTTGCAGGTTCTGGATACCAAAAGCACAAACACCAGGGGTAATGCTGTCACTCCTCTTGAGGCGGTACTGGAACTGCAGCGTACTTACCGTGAGAACTCAGTGCGCAACCGGTTTATCAGGCAGCTGATAGAAGCCACGAGCGATGAAACACAGGCTTTGAATGACCTTGGCACCCTGTCTACAAGTGAACCGATTATTCCACCTGAGCAGGCACTGCCGGAAGCTGCCGATAACAACCTGATAATTTTGTATAAGATTGTTCAGGACATAATTGACAGGGTCAATCAATCTGACCAACAGCCACCAGTAGGACAATTTGAACAATGTTGCTTTACTGAATACTTTGTTCAATTGTTCCTGTTCTATGAAAAACCGCTTGGGCCTATTCGTGAACTGTTAGGAAAAGTATCAGATATAACCACACGAAGTAATATTTTGTTCCACGCAAGGCCGTTTACATTCCCCAAGCCTTTTATAAATATTACGCAATTTGATCAGCACCCGTCGTTTCAAGAATTATTAAGCTTTTCAGATAAACTCTTGAGGCAGGTGCAATCTTACTCATCATCACAAGCGCCTTCGCCAAAAGAGTCTTCACCACAAGCCTCTGTAATCCGTAACAGAGATTATATCTCCGACGACACAACTGACGGTGCCTGCCCCGAGCCTGATGAACATCAATCCGAGTGTAACGGTGATAATACCTCCAACGAAATAATTGTCAGCAATGCAAGCCCATTCTCCGATTCAATCCAGCCTGTGGATAGCTTACAGGCAAGTTCATTCACTGATTCAGTCCAACCAGCTGATAGCTTCCAGGCAAGTTCATTGACCGATTCAGTCCAACCAGTTGATAGCTTGCAGGCAAATTCACTCACCGATTCAGTCCAACCAGTTGATAGCTTCCAGGCCAGTGCAAACACTCATTCAATCCAGCCTGCTGATAGCTCCCAGGCAAGTTCATTCAC
The DNA here is from genome assembly GCF_049275935.1 of Endozoicomonas sp. ALC020. Taxonomy (NCBI): domain Bacteria; kingdom Pseudomonadati; phylum Pseudomonadota; class Gammaproteobacteria; order Oceanospirillales; family Endozoicomonadaceae; genus Endozoicomonas; species Endozoicomonas sp. ALC020. The sequence goes on along the minus strand of NZ_CP184830.1, from coordinate 2,838,841 downwards.
CGATTCAGTCCGACCAGTTGATAGCTTCCAGGCCAGTGCAAACACTCATTCAATCCGGACTGTTGATAACTTTAAGGCAAGTGTAAACACTTATTTAATCCGACCCGTTGATAGCTTCCAGGCAAGTGCAAACACACATTCAATCTGGTCTGTTGACGGCTTCAAGGCCAGTTCAAACACTCTTTCACTCCGGCCCGTTGGTAGCTTCCAAAGTGCCTCTGGCGCCACCGGCAGCACCCCTAACGTACCAACAAACAGATATTTACAGCAGGGAGCAAGGCCAAAGCAGACTGCACTTACCAATCAGCGAATCGGCCCTTTCGAAAGGCGATTACAGGCAGGACGTTCACACGGTGCTTATCACGCCAGTAGGGCACGTGACCGATCCGATATGGAAGTGTCAGGGATAAATCAAGACTTCTTAAGTAAACATACGACCGATGCTTCTCTTCTCGTCGCCCAAACTTATCCCCAACCTTCTTTGCCTGCACAGATGTGGGATAGCAACGGACTGCCTTCAAATCCTTCACCGATTGCTCCGGAAAATGCATTTAATGCATTCGAAAACCCTGCCCTTTATGAACTTGGAAACTTGAATAGCAGTTTAAGAGAGTTAGAACATGCTACAAATCAATACCACTGGCTTACAGAAATGATTGAGCTGCAAAGATGCGATCAGGAGAAAGATAAAGAAAAGATTGCAAAGTTAACTGGACAAAACGAACAGTTAAGAGAATTGAACCAAATGTTAAGAACAGAGAACCAAAGATTAAGAATAGAAAATCAAAATTCAGATATAGAGAATCGAAACTTAAATGTAGAAAATCATGAATTAACGATAAAGAATCAAGAATTAAATGCAGATATTGAGGGGTTGCGAGGCTGCGTAACTTATTTTGAAGATCAAAACAGAAGCTTGAATAACCAATATTCAATATTGATGCGTGAGCTTCGTCAGCTACGATCAGCAAACCGCATGAATGATCGAACAGATCAACCTATGGCAGAGGTCTGGCCGACGATGCGAATCTCAGCCGATTTTGTTTCTCACGATCACTCGATCACTCACAATGAGCTGGAAAACTCGTCTGACTCCTCCGATTCAGGGCCACCATCTGTAAGCGATATGCCTCATGGAGAAAATCAACAGATGGCCGCAGCCAACACTTTGCAGATCATTGACTCATATTCTGCCCCTTACCAGCAGCCGTGCACCCAAAGCGGGCATGCAAACCCGCCCGATGAGCAGGCAGGCTGTTCAAACGTAGATTTACAACGGCTTCCACTGCAAGAGTCTCACGGAGCAGGGTGCCAGCATTATCGGAGATTCTGCTCTGTGGGTTTTCCTTGCTGTCCGGGGTATTTCCCCTGCCATAGATGTCATAACGAAAACAAGGATCCTTCATGTACAGCTACACATAAGGCTCTCAATGCAGTACGGCTTAAGTGTTCTCTGTGTGGATATGAGGGAGAAATTAATGAAGATTCCCAGACATGCCCCGGATGTGGAGAGCAAATGTCGGAATATTACTGCGCAATTTGCAAACACTTCACCACAGCACATAATAAACCGCATCACTGCGATAAATGTGGTATTTGCCGAATAAACTCAGATAATTCCTTTCACTGTGATGTTTGCGGTGTCTGCCTTGATAACAGGCTATTGGGCAATCACAAATGTCGGGAAAACTCAGGCCACGATGAGTGCTGCATCTGTCTGGAAGATGCCTTTAGCGGCTGCCAGATATTAGCCTGCTCCCACAAAGTCCATAAGGAATGCGCCATAGCAATGATTAATAACGGGGTAAGAAGCTGCCCTGTTTGCAGACACCCCCTATTTACTCAGGAGCATGAACACAATGATTAAACGTCTGAGCGGATTTAATAGTCGCCGCTGGCTTAGCCTCCCTCAGATAAGACGACTCAAGACGCGGCTGGTCACATCACTGAGATAACCAATGAACAGACTGCCCATGGAAGCCCGAAAATGATTTTCATCCCGGCTGCCCAGTGCCAAAACACCCACTTTATCCGGGAAATTCAATGGCGCCAGTGCCACTGAACCGATTTCCCCATGGTTGTCCGGAAACAGGAATTCCAGTTCGCGGGACTTCATTCGGCCACAGATGACCTTTTGACCGGAAGATTGTTTATCCCTGAAGCCTGAAAGCAGATCACCCAGAATTTCATCCGCTGTATCAGGATCTTCTTCCCGGATGGTCAGATTGGCTGGTTGGCGGGTAAACAGAATCAGGGAATGAAAATCGATTTCAAAATCCTGCTCCAGACCATCTTTGAGGGTTTCAGTCGCCTGCTCAAGATCCTGACTTTCCAGCATACCAAGCACCAGTTTGCGAGTCTGTTCGAACAGGCGATCGTTATCCCGGGCAACGTCCACCAGTTTGCCAAGCCTGCGCCGCAACTCAAGATTGTGTTTCCTGAGCAGTTGTAACTGACGTTCAACCAGTGAAATAGCTTCCCCTCTTTCATGGGGAATCTTGAGATCCAACAGCAGTTCATCCTGATTCAAAAAAAAGTCAGGATGGTTCTTCAGATACTGAATCACCTGATCTGCCGTCATAGCAGTGATCTGGTTTTCTCTGCCAGCGTTTTTCTTGTTTGAGGCTTTATCACTGGTGGCCGAGTCTGTCATATCCTTGTTTGTCCTTCGAATACCCTGGTGGCACTCCCTGTCATCATAACCGGGTGACCTTCTCCCTGCCAACGAATCAGAAGACTGCCACCGGTAAGATTAACCCGAACCTCTTCATCCAGAAGTCCTTGTAAACGACCCGCGACAACCGCCGCACAGGCACCGGAACCACAAGCCAGGGTTTCACCCACGCCTCGCTCATAAACCCGGAGGTTGATCTCTGTGGCATCCAGTACCTGCATAAAACCGGCATTACAGCGTTTTGGAAAACGACTATGGCCTTCCAGTTTGGGACCCATTGATTCAACCGGTGCCCGGTTAATATCCTCCACCTGCCATACGGCGTGAGGATTGCCCATGGAAACTGCCCCCACTATCAAACGCTCTCCGTCCACATCAAGGTCATAGGTGGTTTGCATGGATGGTGCGTTGAACGGAATCTGTTGAGGCTCCAGCACCGGAATACCCATGTCCACCGTAACATCGCCATTGTCTTCAATGGTGAGTTCCATATTGCCACCTGAAGTCTGAACACGAATGGTGTCACGTCCAATCAGTTTCTTGTCCCTGACAAAACGGGCAAAACAACGGGCACCATTGCCACATTGCTCCACTTCACTGCCGTCGGCATTGAAGATCCGATAACGGAAATCCATATCGGGATCGGTGGGCGGCTCAACCATCAGCAACTGATCAAAACCAATTCCAAAATTCCGGTCAGACAGGCTGCGGATTTTTTCCGGCGTAATGCGTATGGACTGGGTGACTCTGTCAACAACCATAAAGTCATTGCCCAGGCCGTGCATTTTTGTGAAGTGCAACAACATAGCGCAATAATTATCCTTCTGGCAGCAGTATTTCGTTGGCCCACTGGTCAGCCAGCCTTTCCCGGCGACGAACCAGATGTACCTGATCACCATCGACCATAATTTCAGCAGGGCGACAACGGGAATTATAATTGGAGCTCATTCCAAAGCCATAGGCACCGGCAGAGCGGACCGCCAGCAAATCGCCTTCAGCCACTTTCAGCTTTCTGTCTTTACCCAGAAAGTCTCCGGTCTCACAAATGGGCCCGACCACATCGCACAATAGCTCCCCTCTCTCGTCGTTGCGCACCACCGGTTCAATACCATGCCAGGCGCTGTAGATTGAAGGACGCAAAAGATCATTCATGGCCGCATCAACCACGGCGAAAGCCTTATGGTCAGACTGTTTGATCAGCTCAACTTCAGTGATCAGCATCCCTGCCTGTGCGGCAATAGATCGCCCGGGTTCAACCACAATTTTCAGGTGCTTGTGGTGCTCGTTGGCAGCCAGGTGCTCTCTCACTTGCCCCAGATATTCTGAGGGTGTCGGTGGCTGTTCGTGTTTTTCGTAGGAAATACCCAGGCCACCACCAATATCCAGATGCTTCAGAATAATACCCATTTCACGAAGCTGATCAACCAGCAGCAATAGACGATCAAGAGCATCAATAAAGGGCTCTTTGGTCGTGAGCTGAGAGCCGATATGACAGTCCACACCCACCACTTCGATATTCGCTAGCTCAGCTGCCCGCTGGTAAACGGCAGGCGCAGCCTTGATATCAATACCGAACTTGTTGTCTTTCAGACCCGTAGAAATATAAGGGTGGGTCCGGGCATCGACATCCGGATTCACCCGGACAGAAACAGCGGCCACTTTGCCCATGATTTCTGCTTCTTGCTGGATTCTTTCCAGCTCCGTTTCTGACTCAATATTGAAGCAGTGAATACCCAGTTCCAGGGCTCTTCTGATTTCATGACGCTGTTTGCCGACACCGGAGAAAACCACTTTAGAGGCTTCACCGCCGGCAGCAATAACCCGCTCCAGTTCACCAACGGAAACGATGTCAAAACCCGCTCCCAGTTTTGCCAGAACATTCAGAACCGCCAGGTTGCTGTTAGCTTTGACGGCGTAACAAATCAGGTGAGGCCACCCTTCCAGCGCCTGTTTATAGGCTTTAAACCCTTCTTCAAACCCTTTGCGGGAATAGATGTAGGCCGGGGTACCAAACTGTTCAGCAATTTCAGTAACGGGAACCTGTTCAGCATAAAGCTCACCGTTACGGCTGGGAAACCAATCCATCAGACTGTCTTACTCTCTGTCATAAAATTTCTGGGGAGCATTATTCTACTTTTCCGGGCTTGAGGCATCCATGCACTTGAGGCATCTATGCGCTTCAGTCGCCTGTCTCTCCCCGGAGACTGATTACTCTGACCCACTATGAGTCAACTGCTGGGTGTCACCATCCTTTGGAAGATACAAATCCCCTTTCTGACCGCACCCGGCAAGCAGAAGAGTGGTGAACATGAGGGCAATAAGGGCTCTCATGAAAGGCTCCTTGTACTTTTTACCATGAGCTGAATTCGCTCAGGGCTGTGTGGATAGTCATTCACCACCAGAACAGCCCTTCTTTGAAAAGGCTGTTTCAGCAATGATCAACCGCTGAGTATAATCTGCATCAAACAGCGGCGATAGCCCTAACTGACGGATACACTGATGAACGAAAGCGAATATCATGACCTCCTGGACGACCTGATGGTCGCTATTGAAGACGCCATAGAAGAGGCAGGGCTGGATATTGATTATGAAACCGCCGCAGGCATTCTCACTCTGACCTGTGAAGACAACTCCAAGGTCATTCTGAGCCGCCAGACACCCGTGCTGCAATTATGGCTGGCCGCCAAAGGCGGCGGCTTTCACTTCGATTACGATGAAGGCAAAGAACAGTGGATTGCTGACAGCAACGGCGAAGCGTTTATGCAGGTGTTGAATCGCTGTTTGAGTGAGCAGTATGGGGAGGCAGTAGAACTTACCGTTTAAGTGCTGGTGAAGCTTTTAGCTTCCCTGGTTCAGGTTTCCTAAAAAACAAAAAGGCGAAACCCGGATAGAGCTTCGCCTTTTTTGACAGAGTCTGGGGAAGCAGATTGCGCCTCCTCAGATACTGCTTACTGTCAGGCTGACTGCTTCTGATGATTAGAAGTAGTAAAGAGCCTGCAGAGCGTAGGTGTCGTCAAAATCTTTATTGCCGGCAGCAGCGACTTTCTCACCACGGGTGTATTCGAAAGCGAACTGCATTGGGCCAGTTTCATAGATGGCACCCACCATGTAGTCGGTGAACTGAGCGTCAGTCTTGTCACCAGTGTAGGTGTCGTCAGCAGTCAGCTGGTTGAAACCAGACTGCAGGTAGAAACCATCAACAACCTGAGGCAGGGCCAACTTACCGTACAGTTCAATACCGGTAGATTCTTTGTCCAGAGTGCCTTTGACTACAGCAGTCTTGTTTTCAAACTGACCGTAGGTAGCTGCCAGGTACAGAGCTTCGTTTTCGAACTTGGCACCAACGGTAGCAGAGGTAGACTTGTCAGAACCGCTGTAATCTGGAGAGTTAGTTGGAAGACTTGCAGGAGTATTGTCTACTTCGTTAGCGTACTTGGTTTCGTTGTAGGTAGCACCCAGAGACAGACCCATTGGCAGATCGTAGCTCAGAGCAACACCGTAGCTGGAGTCACGAGTTCCAGACTCACCAGCCAGTGTAGTGCCACCGGTACCTTTCAGCTGGTACTGGATACCAACGTTCAGACCGCCAAAGCTGTTGCGATACTGGATTACGTCGTCAGCACGCGCAGTACCGTCAGTGTCGCCATTGTCGTGTGCAGCATCAGCATCAGTTGCCAGACCTGTACGGCCACTGTAGACACCCATAGCAGCACCACCACCGATGGCGAACTGGTCAGTCCAGCCAGATACGTCAGAGGTTACAGACCATGCTTTACCTGCAGTGAAGGCACCGTAGGTATCGTGGCTCAGGCCAACATTACCCAGACGGTTGAAGAACTGATCGTCCTGGTCGCCGTCAACAGCGTAGAAGCCCCACTCAGCAACAGCAGAACCGGTCCAGCCGCTGGAAAACTTGTGAGCGTATTTGAAGTTGATGCGTGGGCTGGCATCTTTCATCTCAGCGTCAGAACCATTGCTCTTAACGGTCTTAGCTCCGATCTTACCGCCAATTGACAGGCTGTTAACGTCATCGTTATAAACTTCCAGGGCCATTGCCTGACCGGCAACGAGGGAAGCGACTAAAGTGGCAAGCAGTTTCTTCTGCATGATCACTGGACTCCTAACTCAATGTGTTGTGTTGTGTGAATCTTTTCTGCTTTTTATATGTGATCACGAACTATTAGAAATCATTCTATGACCGAGCAGTTATATGCGGATTCTTATAAGTTATTGGACGTTCATCACATCACTAAAACTCATATACTTATTCAATTTTTGATATTGCTGAGGATTTATACTTATACGACTAAGTTCGAACGCAATTAAAGCCACCATTAAAATAGAGATACTTACCTATTGAACTCCCCGACCTGTCTTTTTACCGTAACTATTTAGCGCAGACGGTTAAGTAAATTTTTTAAAAACCGGGTAAAAGTTGATTAAAGAAACACACTCTTTTTCGCTAAAAAAGAGACTTTATGGCTCACAAGTAAACGACAAAGATTAAATTATTAAAAAAACAGAACATTACTGCCTGTGTCAGGTATTGAATTTCGGAGAGAGTAAGGCAGATCGGCATTCAAACTAAGCAGAGCCATACAGCGGGATAAATGGATTAAAAGAAGCCTTTAGAAGCAGAAGGTTTATTTTTATCAAAGTGAACTGTTTCCAGCCCACCTTGAATAATGTTCCTTAAAAAGTCCGATTCAGCCCCATATCCCAGAAGCCAATTTCCAGACGGGTGGCCTCTCTGAAAGTACGACAGAGAGAGTCCATCCGGCCTTCAGAGAAACGGCTGGCAGCCAGTGTTTCAATCGCTTCAACCTGCCTGACAGCCCCTTGCACAAACTCCTCTCCCCCATAGGTTTGGATCCATTTCCAATAGGGGTTTCCTTCTCTTTTAGTTGCTGGGTCATTGATCAGTCTCAGACCAATCTCTGCATAGCCTACTGCACAGGGGGCGAGGGCAGTTTCCAGATCCAGAATATCACCTGCCATTCCTCGCTCCAGCACATAGCGGGTATAAGCCATATTAGCCCTGGCTTCTGGCTGACTGACCACATCCTGCTCAGTCATTCCCCACTCGACACAGTAGTCCAGATGAAGATTCATCTCTGAGAGAATCCCGGCCACGGAGCCGGAAGCTGCCCTCATATCCTCAAGATTATCAGCCTTGTAGACCGCCAGCGCATAAGCTCTGGCGAAGTGAATCAGAAACAGATAGTCCTGCTGCAAATAATGCTTGAAGCTTTCCAGAGGCAGTGTGCCGTCCGCAATACCCTGAACAAACTCATGGTGACAATAGCGGTGCCAGTCATCAGCACAGGCTGTTTTCATTTTGCAGTAAAGCGTATCGGAATGATCAAAAGGAGAAGTCATGACTCAGTCCAGAAGCGTGTGAAAAAAGGCGAAATCATACCCTGAATGTTTAACTGGAGCACCAAGCCGTTATACTTCAGTTTTTGGCACGAACAGGTTAAAACCATGCTGACTCAAACCATGATCGACAAGCTCAACGATCAGATCAATCTTGAGTTCTACTCCTCCAACCTTTACCTGCAAATGGCTTCCTGGTGCGAAGCCCAGGGGCTTGATGGCTGCAACGAGTTTCTGCGTCGGCATGCCCGGGAAGAAATGGAGCATATGCAAAAGCTCTTTGACTATGTTAATGAGACTGGGGCAATGGCTATCATCGGTGCAATCAATGCACCTCCCCACCAGTATGAATCGGTAAGAGATATCTTCCAGCGAACTTACGAGCACGAGTGCGAAGTGACCCGTTGTATCAACGAGCTGGCGCACACTGCATTTACTGAAAAGGACTATAGTACTTTCAACTTTCTGCAGTGGTATGTAGCCGAGCAGCACGAAGAAGAAAAGCTGTTCAAAGGTATTCTGGATAAAATCGATATGATTGGCTTTGAGGGCAAGGGTCTCTACTACATCGACAATGAAGTATTGAAACTGGTAGCCTCCATGCCTCCTGTAACGGCAGCATAGATAGTGCTTTCACAGGGCAGCTTTATGGCCACGGAGGTTCCTTCATCCAATGCCTTAAGCTTGCTCTGTCTAGCAGCCTGTCGGACTTAAGCGTCCGTAGCGAGGATTGCAAGAAATTGAGGATAAAAATCTCTGTTTCTGAGGAGAATAGCGAGCTATTTGACGAAGAAACAGGGATTTTTAGACCAATTTATTGCAACCGCAGTAGGACAGTCTTAAGTCCGACAGGCTGCTAGACAGGCAAAGTAAACCGGAAACTGGTCCCCTTTCTCAATCGGCTGGTCACCTCTATATGACTGCCATGCAACTCCAGAATTCTTTTCACGATGGCCAGCCCCAGGCCAATACCTCCGGCTTTGTTGCGATGCTCTGCGGCCAGTGATGCCTGGTAGAAACGATTGAATATTCTTGGCAGATCCTCCTCATCAATGCCTCTGCCTGTATCTTCAACCGTTACATTAACGCCCCTTGCTGTGGTACTCAGACGGATCAGGATCGAGCCATTCTGCGGAGTGTGGGTAATAGCATTTTTCAGAAGATTATCAAACACCCTCTGAATCATTCCGATATCAGCAAAAACCTGTGTCTGACTTTCATTACACTCTATGGACAGGGAAATCCCCCGTTCTTTCAGAGTCAGCCTGAAGCTCTGAACCGTGTCGTACATCAGCTCAGCCAGAAGAAAGTGCTCAAAGTCAGGCTTTTTGCTGCCTGACTCCAGCTTTGACAGCTCAAACAGATCCGTGATCAATCGGGATAAACGATGACAGCCTTTTTCAGCCAGCCTTAAATATTCGATACGCTGATCTGCCTCCAGACGCTCATCCCTGATAATCAGAGTCTCCAGATAACCCTGCATCGTTGCCAGAGGCGTCCTGAGGTCATGAGAAACATTGGATACCAGCTCCCGCCTCAGCCGATCTGTGGTCCTTAACTGTTCCAGCTGCGCTTTGATCCGCTCAGACATGGCCTGAAAAACCGCTGACAGTCGCCCCACCTCATCGGTTTTCTGGCCATCAGTCTGTGAAAACAGGTTCTCCGTGCCCAATTCTGACTGGGCAAACCCGGACATATCGCAACTCAGTTTGGTCAATGGTCGGCTCAGCAGTCGGAAGATTAGCAAGCCCACCAGCGCACTACTGGCAACAATAATCAGCAATGACCAGAACATCTGCTTACTGATATGGCTCCAGGCAATGCTGTCACTAATATTGTCATAAAGCCTGCCACCCAGAACCACATAAAAGTAACCGCGAACTCCCTGCGCAAAGCGGATTTCTGAAGCAGAAAAAATCTTGTCGACATTGCTGTGTCTCGGGTCATTGGCCCGAATGGGGAAACGCTCATCACCGGCAATGAACCTTTTCACGGGTTCAAGATCAATCTGGTCACGAACCAGTTCCCCTTCTTCCAGAGTATGAGTCAGGACTCTACCCTGCGGACCCAGCAAATAAACCTCTACTGCCGGATTAATGATCATGGCCTGGTGCGCCAGCATGCTGATCGCCCTTTCACTGCCGACATCACCTTCGATCAGCTCATGCTCGCGGGTCACATACATGGCAATGCTCTGATTCAGTGTCTGGGTCAGTTCTTCATAGTAGAGTCGCATTCCCCATTGCCCGATTACCAGAGCAGCCAGGCCGACACCGGATACAATAATCAGTAAAGCCAATGACAATTTTTTGTTCAGAGTATTCAGCATTTCCCTGCTCCTGACGGGTCAATTTATACGACCTCTCTTTGGAGGGAGTTGAGCGGTCTGTCCTGTAATTTATAACCCACCCCCCAGCAGGTAATAATGTACTCCGGGTGTCGTGGATTAAGTTCCAGTTTACTGCGCAGACGATTGATGTGGGAGTTGACCGTGTGCTCATAACCTTCGTGGTTATAGCCCCATACCTGATCCAATAATTCCGCTCGGCTAAATACCCGACCCGGATGACGGACAAAGTGCATCAGCAGATTGAATTCCCTCGCCGTTAGGTCAACCGTTCTACCCGATAACTTAACCAGACGACGGGGTTCCATAATTTCAAGATCCCTGATCTTTATAACATCTTCAGAAGTCCTCTTGTCTGTCATCACTGCGACTCTGCGGAAGACGGCTTTAATTCGGGCAATCAGCTCAAGCATGCTAAAAGGCTTGGGAATATAGTCGTCCGCACCGACTTCCAGACCCAGCACCCGGTCCAGCTCGGTAGAACGCGAAGTCAGTAATAAAATGGGGATGATCTGATTTTGCTGCCTTAGCTGTCTGCAGATTTCCAGACCACTGGCCCCGGGGAGCTGTATATCAAGAATCAGCAAGTCCCACTCTCTGGAGACAGCCAACTCCAGCCCCTGATTACCATCAGGCACATGGGTGACCCGGGCCCCCAGGTCACCCAGATGCAGCGAAACCAGATCACCGATCTCCTGCTCATCTTCGACTATCAGAATACGTTTGTTTTCCATGTCTTTGTCGGACTCAGGTTGGAATACCTGACTCGTTTGTATCGCAGAAACAGCGCAGTGTGAAGCCTGAACCCTTAAAACTGTGACCGGAACAGACTTATACCAATCGAACTTTCTAACTCCCTATTGCGCTGAAGATTTGAGCCTTAATCCTGCGTTGGCGATCGTCGCCATAGCTAAGGCTATGACTCCTCACGCCGCCTTGTCTTAAGGCTCAAATCTTCATGCTCATCACGGGAGTTAGAAAGCACGATTGGTATTACTCATTGTCGCCGTGACACCCGCTTTACTTTCCCTTGAAATCCGGCTGTCTTTTTTCCAGAAATGCGGCCATCCCCTCTTTTTGATCCTGAGTAGCGAACAGGGAATTGAATACACGACGCTCATATAGCAACCCTTCGTTCAGGGTCAGTTCCAGAGCCTGATCTACCGCTTCCCGAGCTATCATGACCGCAGGCTTACTGAACCGGGCAATGACCTCTGCTGCTTTGATCGCCTCTTTTATCAGTTCTTCTGCACTGAAAAGCCTGGCCACCATACCCGCCTGCTCAGCCTCCTGTGCTGTGATCATCCGACCGGTAAGAATCATATCCATAGCTTTGGCTTTGCCCACCAGCCTCGTGAGGCGCTGAGTGCCACCCATGCCGGGAATGACGCCCAGCCTGATTTCTGGCTGGCCAAATTTTGCTGTTTCTGATGCATAGAGTGTGTCGCACATCATGGCCAACTCACAGCCGCCACCAAGGGCATAACCTGATACAGCAGCAATTTTTGGTGTACGCAAACGGGCAAAACGCTCCCAGCCTGCAAAGAAGTCCTCCTGAAACATCTCAGCAAAGGATTTTCCGCACATCTCACGGATATCCGCCCCGGCTGCAAAAGCTTTCTCTGAACCGGTTATCACAAAGCACCCTAGCTGCGGATCACGATCCAGAGGCTCCATGACTTCCAGCAACTCATTCAGTGTTTCGGTGTTAAGTGCATTCAGTGCTTCAGGACGATTCAGTCTGATTAGTACAACTTTATTTTTATGCTCAACGATAATACTCATAAGGGTTTCCTGCCTGGATTTATTTGCTGTCAGAGATGGACTGTTTTACTTATGAATCCCAGATCGCACCGTAGGCAGGAATTCCTCTCATCTCCATTTCATAAACCACTTTCTGCGTAAGAGGTTGATTAGCGATACAAATCACGGCTTCGGCACCCGTTGCCAGTACTGCATCGTGGGCCAGTTTCACCAGGTCTGGCTTACCCTTGCTGCTGGTATCCCAGATCAGGGCATCAGGAACGGCTTCAAGAATTTCATCCACCAGTTCATCGCCATAGGTTTTCCGTGGAGTGCGTGTAGACCACACCAGACTTGCCGGCACCTCTTTTGCCAACAAGTGAGGCAGGCACGGACCGATTCCGCTGCCGGTTGCGATGTAAACAACCCTCTTGAAAAGAACTTCAATATTAGCGACTCCCGCCGTAGGAATACCCTTAACCCAGATATGCCCGGGCTGGTCATCAATAAACTGTCCGGTCCAGTCACCTGCCCGGGAAATGGTCAACCTGAATCCTTCCTCACCGGGAGCAGGAACATTGGCAAAGGAGTGCCATTCCAGCAGCGGCTTGCGACTGATTGCAGTCGACGATCCGGCAAAAGGGGTGACCCCATGATCGAACCGGGTCAGGGCAACGTGAGAAGAAGGCGAATTAATCTCAATCTTCACCTTTTTTAATCTCAGCCAGGGAAGAATGACACTCAAGGTCATGACACTGAGGCCAAAGAAAGACGCAGACCGGATCAGCTCGGAAAAGCTGCCGGCAAACATATAGCTTTGAACCCAGAAAAGTATGAGAACGGACCAGCCACCAAAGCGGTGAACCCATTCAAACTGATTGTGGAGTCGGCTTCGAACCGGCGGCACGGCCATTGCAACGATAACAACCAGCAAAACCATGAGCGCGACCATGACTCTCATGACACCTTCAGGGACACCCAGCAACTCATGGCTCTGGTGATAGAACAAGCCTCCCAGAAATGCTGCATACCAGAGTGTTCCGGAGAAAGCACTGCCGCTGTGCAAACCACCAAAATGGTAAACCTTGGCCAGAGTCCATCGTATCCAGAGAGGCCAGCTGACAGGAGCGCGGGTAGCTACCCAGAAGAAAAAGTTGATGACATACTGCTGGCGAACCAGAACAGCTATAGCAAAGTTAACCAGCACCATGTCTGATAATGCCGAAAGATTGATGCCTTGCTGTGACCACCACCCTGCCTCGGTTAATCCATACCAGAGCATGACGGCATTCACAGTCAGGACCAGAAAAACCAGACGGTTATAATGCTCAAGATAACGATGCCGGATGATTCGTCTGAAAAGGCTATGTCCTGGTTCCTGCAATGGTTGTTCTGCTATCGTATCCATCAGGCTACCGCTCCTTCTTTTTCTGATTTGGTCTCTGCCGGGTTCTCTTTTTTCTGAATCATGGCCAGCAAAGCCTGCTTATCGGTTTTTCCCCGTGTTGTCAGCGGGAATTCGGATAGAGCTACTACGGAGGAAGGAAGACAGTAATAGGGCAATCTGTCTTCTATGGCTTTCAGACATTTTTCAATGCTGCTATTAGCGGGTCTGACAAATGTCACCAGTTCTTTGTCGTTTAGCTTCATGGTCACAGCCTGTTGACATAGACCCGCTGACTCGATGACGTTTGAAATAGCGTCGAGCTCTACCCTGAAGCCTTTAACCTTGACCTGATCATCAGTGCGCCCAAAGTGTTCCAGCTCGCCCTCTTCATTCCAGCGTGCCAGATCTCGCGTTCTGAACATCAGGCTACCATCGGCCATAAAAGGATCAGGCTGATAACGCTCACGGGTCAGACGGGCATTATTGATGTATCCTGCTGAAACACCTTTACCCCCGGCCCAGATCTCACCCACTTCTCCCATCGCACAGGGCTGCATATGCTCGTCCAGCACATACACCGTATTATTGGGTGTCGGTTTGCCAATAGTGAGAGCCATTGAGTGTGGGCGAAAGTGCTGGGCCGTATTGATGATGGTGGTTTCGGTTGGGCCGCAGCTGTTAATGAAGCGACATCTGCCAGCCCAGTTTTCTGCCAGTGATCTTGGGCATGGCTCGCCTGCAACAGCAACACTTTTGATTCTTTGACACTGGTCAGCATTAACTTTTGCAAGAATACTGGGAGTAGCGATGATGACATCGCACTGCTTGGCTGTTTCAGTGAAATCATTTTCCCGGATCACCAAGGTTCCGCCATGGGCAAGACAACCCAGAATTTCCCAGGCCGCCATATCGAAAGCAATGTTCAGCAGTTGCGACACTTTGTAGCCGGGCTTTATTCCCAAATTACCTGGCGCTGTCAGCAGAATATTGCAGACATTGCCATGAGTAACCCGGACACCATTAGGCTTACCGGTGGTTCCCGACGTGAAAAGAATAAAGCAATTGTCACCGTGGCTTGCAGCAGAGCGAGGCACTGTCATGGACCAGGATTGCTGATCCCCTGACTTTGGAAAATCCAGACTATCAATAGCCAGAACTCTCTGGTAGTCCCTGACAGGAATTTTCTCCACCAGATGTGACAGTGTCAGAACAATATGGATATCTGCAGAATCCATCACGTCGATCAGGGTGGATTCCGGCGTAATTCTGACATCCTGAGGCACATAGGCGGCTCCTGTCTTCAGAATACCCACCAGCCCCACCAGCATGTGAATGGATCGCTCAAGAAACAGCCCAACATTATTTCCCTGACCTATTCCCATAGTGGCCAGTTGCACAGCCAACCAACTGGCTTTTCGATTGAGTTCACCGTAGGAAATATTTTCCTGTTTGTGCTGGGCAGCAATGGCTTTCTCCTGCTTCAACGCCTGCAGCTCAAAAGCCTGATGAATAGCATGGTGCGAGATTTGTCGTTCAGGGCCCCGGCCAAAAGCCTCAAATTTCTTTTGATCAGCGGGACTCAGTCCTCCCAGCGCCTGCCGGTTAAACCTCCTATTCTGAACTGCATCTTCCAGAGATTGGTTTAGTGATAGCGAGGTCACCGGGTTGTTGTGACTTTCCATCCTCATTGTTTTTGTCTCCAGTCAAATAACACGATAGTGAAAAGTGACAACGGAAAGCCTTTTGGGCTCATGGTACTTTTCACCTTTACTGCGGTTGACTGAAAACATCACAGGAAATTCTCACAGAATTATCACAGGCTTCTCACTTATTTTTAAAATTCGCTCCAATGCTCTTTTCAGATCAAAATAAGCATGGTTAAACAACCATAGATAACAATTACACAACAAACTTAAAGCCATTAACTTTCTCTATTGTCCAGATAGAGAGAAGTAACTGTCTCCTTGCTCTCCCGCCTGATTCAATAAATCCAAGCTTGGTTATGATCGACTGACTCGGCTAACCATAAAAAAATCACATTTAAGAAATTCCTTTTGAAAGCATCTTCGTTGTTATAAATGCTTGCATGGAGGTTAGGAGATAAAAGCGATGAAACCGCTTGCGTATTGCACATTACTTACCCTTGCCATATCCACCACCCTTCAGGCCACTCCTCTGACCCGGGATAACGGAGCAGTAGTGGGTGACAACCAGAATTCATACACCGCCGGGGAGAACGGTGGTGTTCTACTCCAGGATGTTCAACTCATTCAGAAGCTCCAGCGTTTTGCCCGGGAGAGAATTCCTGAGCGTGTTGTCCACGCCCGTGGAACCGGTGTTTATGGTGAATTTAAAGCCAGTCGTGATATTTCCGATTTAACCCGCGCCGCTGTTTTCACAAAAGATGAAGTCACTCCGGTATTTGTTCGTTTTTCTACCGTAATCCATAGCAAAGGATCACCAGAAACTTTGCGTGACCCGCGAGGTTTTGCGACCAAGTTTTATACTCGTGAAGGTAACTGGGATCTGGTAGGCAACAATCTTCCGGTGTTTTTTATCCGCGATGCCATCAAATTTCCGGATATGGTCCATTCACTAAAACCGTCTCCAGTGACGAATCAGCAAGACCCGAATCGATTCTTTGATTTCTTCAGCCATGTTCCTGAATCCACTCACATGCTGACCTGGGTCTATTCCGACTTTGGCACACCGGCCAACCTGCGTCAGATGGACGGCTTTGGTGTGCATGCCTACAAATTCATTGATGCTGGCGGTGATGTTTCCTACGTGAAATTTCACTGGAAAAGTCGCCAGGGCATCAAGAACCTGACAGCCGAAGAAGCGGCAGAAATACAAAGCAGGGACTTCAGCCATGCGACACGTGATATGTATGAAGCCATTGCCAGAGGCGACTACCCGAAGTGGGATCTTTTCATAAAAGTACTCAAGCCATCACAACTGGATGACTTTGACTACAACCCACTGGATGCCACAAAGATGTGGCTCGATATCGAAGAGACCAGAGTAGGTACGATGACGCTGAACCGGACACCGGACAACTTCTTCCAGGAAACGGAACAGTCCGCTTTTGCCCCGGCCAATATTGTACCAGGGATTGAACCTTCTGAAGATCGCCTGCTACAGGGTCGGGTGTTTTCCTATGCCGATACTCAAATGTATCGTCTGGGCACCAACCATCAGCAGATTCCTGTTAACCGTGCCAAAGCAACGGTCAGCAACTGGAATCAGGACGGCGCCTCCAACCATGGCAATCAGACTTCTGACGTTAACTATCAACCCAGTCGTTTAGACCCAAGAAAGGAAGTGGCCAAAGGCCGCTACAGCTCTTTACCTGTTGAAGGCGAGTATCTGCAGCGAGCTATCAGGAAACAGTTGCCGTTTGCTCAGGCAGGCGTCCTCTATCGCAGCTTCAACAAACAGGAGCGCAAAAATCTTGTTAGCAATCTGGCTGCAGATCTTGGCAAGGTTGAAAACGAAGATGTGAAATACATCATGCTCAGTCACTTCTATCAGGCTGACAGCGAATTTGGTGAACAACTGGCAAAAGCCGTTGGCGGCAACCTGAAAACCGTCAAGAGCATGTCCAGATAACGCCACTGCAGTGGCGCTCAAAAAGTGTGTGCCACTGTCTTCAAAATGAAGGTGGATCTATGCGCTTGGTTATTTTGTTTTCATGGTTTTTAGGACTCGCTGTCACTGTTCAACAGTTACAGGCTGATACACCTGATTATTCCGTTGAAGTCAGACCATCAGCTTCTGAAAAAGTCGTTAAAGGTCAGACTGCACGACAACTTACGGACTTTTTTCTGGCAGCAGCCCGTATCAACGATACAGAAGTGATTAGCACATTTGTGAAAGCTGGTTTTCCGGTAAACGCTAAAAACCAAAAGGGCTACACAGCCTTGATGGTGGCTACCTATAACGGACAGCCCGATGCTTTTAACCTGCTTTTATCAGAGGGTGCAGACCCCTGCCTTAAGGACAACAGGGGAAATACCGCATTAATGGCAGCCATCTTCCGTGGCGAGTTGAAGATGGCTTACCGGTTAATGAAAAGTGAGTGCGACCCTCGACAGCAGAACAATGCCGGACAGACAGCAGAAGAGTTTGCCCGTGTTTTTGGGCAACAGGATATTCTTCAGGCGCTGGCATCCACCAAAAACACGGAATGATTTTTTAAGGTTGAGTGGGACTGCAGGACATAGTCTGGCATTAGCTTAATCTCAGAACCCGATCAACCAGCTTGTCGATCCCCCGGCCAGCTTCACTGATGCTCCTGACAATAGCGCATCGGGGGTTACTAACGCTGGCATAAAGGGCAGAAAGGTGATTGCTTCTCCCACTCATTAATGCATGCCCAGCAATACCAATGTTTTAAACAGGACGCAACTGCAGGGGCTTTGAAGGACTCTAAACAAATAAGACATAATCCTGGAAAAAGCTGCCTTGCCAAGTAGTCGAAAGCTTCTATAGATAATTCGTGCTCTGCTATTTTCGCAATGAGTCTGAAAATGGCTAATAACGAGCTTTCATTACTATTAAAAAATACGCTTAGGTCATAAGCAGTATTAGCCAAAAAACCTGATAATAAGCTTATTGATAAAATAGCAATATATTTATAATTATGAGTACTAGCGCTTTGAGATATAAAGAAACGTAATAAAGCAACAATTACTATTTCAGATAATCGTAAAGGCAGCCTTAGATGATCGTAATATAATGACAGATAGGTTAATAAATCCAAAAGACCAGTGTAAAAACTCTGTACGTAATCTTCATATGACGCAGAATGGTCGGAACTTACATATTCATCATAATATAACGAGAAAGCAGTTAATAAATTCAACAGACCACTGGAAAAACTCTTGTCGTAATCTTCATAGGAAACATTATGGTTGAAACTTATATGCACTTCATAAGTATCAACTTGATACCCGTAAGAAGCAGCACACAATATTAGAAAGATAAATATCACTAATTTGCGTAGATGAGGCATATTCATCACCCAAGGGAGGGCAAGCCAACTGACCACTGTCCACTGTCCACTGTCCACTGTCCACTGAACAGCAGCCTTGCCATCCCAGACAAAGGAGGACAAGGCTTCGGGAAATCAGACCATAGACAGAACCCGATCAACCAGCTTGTCGATCCCGACAGCGGCTTCACTGATACTCTTGGCAATCATATAGGCCGGAGTGGTCACCAGCTTGTGCCGTTCATCAACCACAATATCATCCACAGCACACTCCACGTGCCTGACGCCTGTCTGCTCCAGTGCAGCAGCGGTCTCAGCGTCATTGCCGATGGTGGCCAGAACCCCTTCACCAAATATGCGACCGGCAATAGCCGGTGAAATGCACATCATCCCGACCGGTTTTCCGGCGTCTGCGAAAGACTTGACCGCCAGGCTGACGCCACTCTGAACCTTGAGTTCGCTGCCCCTGAAGGCAAAATCCGATAAATTTTTTGCCGCTCCGAAACCACCGGGCAGAATCAGGGCATCAAAATCTTCCGCCTTCAACTCTTCAAGCGGCCTGATCTCACCCCGGGCAATCCTGGCCGCTTCTACCAATACGTTGCGGCCTTCTTCCATTTCTTCACCCGTTACATGATTAATAACGTGATGTTGAGGTATATCGGGGGCAAAGCACTGGTAACTGGCTCCGCAGCGATCAAGGCTGAGCAGGGTCAAAACAGCCTCATGGATTTCGCTACCATCAAAAACACCGGACCCGGAAAGAATAACAGCTACTTTTTTACTCATGGATAGTCTCCATTTCATGCCATCACGAAAGAGCGGCAGACTACAGATTCTGAAAATCATCAGCCACAGGCGAAAAAATCTCTTCAATACTATAGAGCAAAGAAGGATGAAATAATTTGCACAATTAACACGCAGATGGATTGCGTCGACGATCCCTTTGGAGTCAAGCTAGACTGAAGAAAAAATACTTGAATGGAGTCCCTGTCCTGTTGAAAAAAATTCTGGCTCTAAGACTTCTAACATTATCCATCATGATGTTTGCCACTGGCCTGATTACCGGTTGGTGGTGGCATGAAGTGTTGGCTGTTAAGGGCAAAAAGACTTACTTCGAAAATCAGGACTTCAGGAATTGGCTGCCTCTTGGAGATTTCACTAACACGCTAGAGTGGCCTGACATACCTCAGGAAATCATTGATTTTGAGCGGGCACTGGAAGAACACAGGTACGATGACGCCCTGATCATTTTTCAACGGCAGGAGCGACAGAATTCGGAACTTAGTCAACGACTGGAAACAGTCCTGCTGCAAAAAATAGATGAATGGTATGAACACAGGGAGTACAGTATTGCTGCACTGGAACGTTTTACCCAACATTATTATCAAAACCCGGTTTTTCTGAAAAAGCTGGCCCAGCTCTACACCGAGGAGCAGGAGCTGGAGAAAGCCATTGAAGTGTTGATCAGCGTCCGCTCGTTCATCAGCCTGCCTGATCAGCTGGAAAACACAGCCGGCAGTATTCACAAGCTCAGCCGCATGATCTATGAAAACAGGCAGAAAAACCAACAACTCCAGGAAACCCTGCCCCTCTTCCAGAAACTGGCAACCATGGAACCCGAGCGTGCCTTTTACCGGTTTGCAATGGCTCAGGGTTACCTGTCTGCCGAGGATTCCAACAATGCCATTCGCGAACTCGAGTTATTGCAGACCGATGAAGAGTTTGGCCGAATGGCTTTCAAACAACTGTCTGACCTGTTGCCCCCTGTTCAGGAAGAACCCGAGGAAATGCCAACCTCAGCCATTTCTCTCGTTAATGAAGGCAATCACTACATCGTAGTAGCGTCAACTCAGGATAAAAGCCAGCCAAGATTGCTGATTGACACCGGAGCCAGCCTGACAACTTTGCCCAATACTTTATTGAAAGAGCTTAAACGCAAGAAAATGGCCCATCGGGTGAATCATACCCAGTTGAAAACAGCCAGTGGGTTTGTCTTTGCTCCTATTTATCGGGTGAAGGAGCTACACCTCGGTCAATACATTGTCAAAGACCTGGAGGTGGCCGGATTAGAGCTGGACTACGCCTCTGCAGAAGGGTTGCTGGGTATGAATGTACTGGGTCAGTTTCACTTTCAGATCGACCAGGACCGTAACTACCTGATTCTGTCACCTCGTTAACACCGAAGTGTTACCCCCACCTGTTACGCATTAATACCTATTCTCTGCGAAAGTAACAAAGTCTCGTAACCTTTTCTTCATTTGCCCCCTTCGAATAATTTAATTATTGTTAAAAATCAACAAGTTAAAAAAACTGGCACAACCTATGCTAAAGACTGACAAAACAATAACAATAAGCACAAATAATAAAAATAATAACCCTGCCCAAATAACAACAATAAGGGCAAAAGTAAGTTGATTATTTTGCAGTATGCCCTCCGGGTTCACCATGGAAAAGGTAGCCAGCAAAATCATCCGTTTACAGTCTCCGGCGATACAATAAAAATAATAATGATTCGCCAACTAAGGGGGGGGAGGTTTGCCTTTCCCCCTTTTTTCTTTTCTATCTAACACCTGTCTGATGTCCTGATATGAGCTCCTAAAGACTATAAACCTGTGTCAACATCCCCCACTGGAATGCTATGATGTACGCCAGACCGGAGCAGTACATCTGATCCACCGCGACGATATTACTGACTAACCAACAAAGATTTCATGCAAAACTCATCATGACAGGCATCATTATTACAGTATTAGTGGTGCTGGGCATATCGCTTGCTGCTTACTTCCTGCTTAAGCCATCCACAGAAAAAGACTCTGCACCCCCTGAATCGCAGCTTCCTGAACCCGACTCTGTTTGGGAGCCTGACCAATCCCAGTCTGAAGACCAGACTCGCATTCCTCAAGAAAACCACCCTGTTTCACGGCGTGAAATCAGTGAAAATGCTCTGAAAGTACTTCACCGACTGAACAATAATGGCTATGAAGCCTACCTGGTAGGGGGCTGTATCCGGGACCTTTACCTGGACCTGCACCCCAAGGATTTTGACGTTGCCACCAATGCAACGCCTGAACAGGTCCGCAGACTGTTTCGTAACTCACGGATCATTGGTCGAAGATTCAGGCTGGTGCATATTCTGTTTGGTCGCGAAATGATTGAGGTCGCCACCTTCAGGGCCGGTCATGATGATGCCCGCAATGATAGCCACAGCAAGGACAAGTCCGATCACTCTGATTCCGGACGGATTCTCAGAGACAACGTCTATGGCTCAATGAAAGACGACGCTATTCGTCGAGACTTTACCGTCAATGCACTCTATTACGACGTCCGTGATCACTCTGTCATAGATTACTGCGGTGGTCTTCAAGATCTTGAAGATCAGACCTTGAGGTTGATCGGTGATCCGGTTAAACGATACCACGAAGATCCGGTCCGAATGATACGGGCGCTGCGCTTTATGGCCAAGCTGGATTTCGATATGGACCCTGCAACTGCGGACCCCATCTATGATCTGGGTCATTTGCTGAGTGACATACCATCGGCCAGGCTGTTTGACGAGGTGCTGAAACTACTGCAATCAGGCAAAGGGGTAAGAACTTTCCACCTTCTGCGTGAATACAGTCTGCTTCAGTACCTGTTCCCGGCAACACATCACAGCCTTGAAGCTCAGGATGAATTTGCTGAAGCACTGATTATCAGGGCGCTGGAAAGTACCGATTCACGCATTGCCCGTGGCAAACCCGTCACTCCCGCCTTTTTATTTGCTGCCTTCCTCTGGACGCCGCTGCAAAGACTGGCCGGAGATCTCCGTGAGCAGGGCATTCCTCCCATACCCGCTCTGCAACAGGCAGCCATGGTCGTGCTGGACAATCAGTGTACTCACACTGCGGTTCCAAAACGTTTCACCATGGTAGTACGGGATATATGGGAAATGCAGCACAGACTGGAACGCCGTCAGCCAAGAGCCATTGAGTCCTTGATGGCGCACCCTAAATTCAGGGCCGCCTACGATTTTCTGGTACTCAGGGAAGCCGCCGGTGAAGCACTGGACGGAGCGGGGGAGTGGTGGACCGACATCCAGGACTCTGCTGACCAGGACAGAAACAGCATGATTCGCGACCTTCATTCCCGCCCCGGTGGTAAGGGAGGCCAGAAACGAAGAAGACGCCGCCCACGCAAGCGTCCTCCTGTTACGAACAAACCGCAATAAACCAGCGAAGCTGAAGCATTATGACCAGCGTCTATATAGCCCTGGGCAGCAATCTGGACAATCCCGGTCTGCAATTGCAAAGAGCCGTGTACGACATCGATTCCCTGTCCAAAGTTGAATTATCAGGCTGTTCAAAGCTCTACATCAGTGAACCGGTGGGGCCTGCAGGACAGCCTGACTATTACAACGCTGCCATTCGGATTGAAACCACATTCGCACCACTGCCGTTACTGGACGCCTTACAAGCCATTGAAAATAACCATGGCAGAATCAGAACCGTGCACTGGGGGCCGAGAACACTCGATCTTGATATTATCCTGTACGGTGATGAAATCATTGATTCCGATCGTCTGACAGTGCCCCACTATCAGATGCATCTGAGAAACTTTGTGCTCTGTCCACTTCTGGATATAGACCCTGACCTGACCCTGCCTGATGGCCGCAAGGCAGCCACACTTCTGGCAGAAGTCGGAACCGCAGGTATTGAAGTCATGGCAACAAAGTATCCCTGGCTTTGACATCCTCCCCGACATGAAAGAGGGTGTCGCGAAAGCAAGTAACGAAAGCAAGTAACGAAAGCACTTAGCGAAAGCACGTAACGAAAGTACGGAGGTTTACGCTCATTCGATAAACTTCCGAATCACGCTTCCCCAGAAGCACTGACACACCTGACTGCTTTGCGTATAATCCGCCACAAAGCACTTTCCAGTTAACGCTAAAGGCTCAAGGTCCTGATAGATGGCTAAAGTAACCCTGAAAACCCTGGCCGACATGAAACAATCCGGCGAGAAATTTGCCAGCCTGACGGCCTATGACGCGACGCTCGCCCATCTGGTCAACACTCAGGGGGTTGAAGTCATTCTGGTGGGGGACTCTCTTGGCAATGTCATACAGGGCAATAGCAGCACGGTTCCCGTCACCGTCGATGACATGTGCTACCACACCCGCTGTGTAGCCAGGGCAGCTCATGACTCCATGGTCATGACAGACCTTCCTTTTGCTTCCTACGCCACCGAAGAACAGGCAGTCATCAGTGCCGCCAAAATCATGCAGGCCGGTGCCGAAGTGGTGAAACTGGAGGGTGAAGGCTGGTTGCCTCCTACCGTGACCTGCCTCAGGCAGCAGGGCATTCCTGTCTGTGTCCATATGGGACTCACCCCACAATTTGTTAATGTTTTTGGCGGCTACAAGGTTCAGGGTCGGGAAGAGGAAAGAGCCAACAGCATGATCCAGGCTGCCATTGATCTGCAGGCTGCCGGTGCGGCCATGCTGCTTCTGGAATGCGTACCCAATGACCTGGCTCGGGAAATCACCAAAGCCGTTGACATCCCGGTTATCGGCATTGGTGCCGGAGACGCAACCGATGGCCAGATTCTGGTCCTCCATGACATGCTCCATCTAACAGCAGGCCGCAAGCCCAAGTTTGTCAAAAACTACATGCAAGACAGTGCCACCCCACAGGAAGCTGTGGCTCGGTATGTTGCAGAAGTTAAAGATGGCACTTTCCCGGGTCCGGAACACAGCTTCAATTGAGTCTCTCCATTCAGTCAGGTTTCTGAATGATCTGGCTGAATGGTATAAACAGAATCTCTTACAACCGCCAAAAGCCAGAAATACTGGCTTTTTTAAAGTCACTGATCGTCTAGTTATTCGCTATGAAAACACTTCATACCATCGCTGAAATCCAGGCTGGGGTAGCAGCTTGCAGAGTCGAAGGCAAAACCGTAGCTTTCGTGCCGACCATGGGTAATCTGCATGGCGGTCACCTGACTTTGGTCGAAAAAGCCCAGAAACTCTGCGATGTGGTCGTTGTCAGCATTTATGTCAACCCACTGCAGTTTGGCCCGAATGAAGACTACGACTCATACCCTCGCACCATGGAGCAGGACCAGCAGCTCCTGATCGAGCAGGGAGTGGATCTGCTCTACACTGCCCAGACGACAGAAATTTATCCTGAAGGCAGCGAACATCACACCCACGTCAGTGTCGAAGAGCTTGATGGCATGCACTGTGGCAAAAGCCGTCCGGGCTTTTTCACAGGTATAGCCACAGTGGTCAGCAAACTGTTTAATATTGTTCGTCCCGATGTGGCCGTCTTCGGAGAAAAAGACTTCCAGCAGCTGGCCATTATTCGCAAAATGGCCAAAGACATGTGTATACCTGTTGAGATTGTCGGTGCACCTATCGCCCGCGAAGATACCGGACTGGCCATGAGTTCCCGCAACGGTTATCTGACACCGGAAGAACGTGAAGAAATAGCCCCCACGCTTTATCGCTGTCTGCGGGCCGCACGTGAAGCTATTCTGGCGGGCGAGTGTGATTATGACCTGCTGCGCCGTGACGCTTTTGCAAAAATGGCACAGGCTGGATTCAAGCCGGACTATTTCAACATCAGCAGTACTACCACGCTTCTGCCAGCGGGTCCCGATGACCAGAACCTGGTGATTCTGGCAGCCGCCTACCTCGGCAAGGCCCGATTGATTGACAACATCACGATAACAAGTCAGAAAGATTAGCAATGGTTGAATTAACCGGGAGCTAAACAGGGAAGGAGTGTCTTATACTGAACCAGACTCAACGATACGAAGGTAGACTCTATGGAAGACAGGACACGACAGGTTTCACACTGGTTTAGCCGGTGCATGAGTGTTTTGAGTATAGGATTACTGACACTCATCAGCTACAGTCCTCCTGCTTTGACTGCCCAGGAAGCTCCCTATGGCATGTGGTTGTTACTAAACCCTGAAGTGCTGGGGAAGAAAGTGACAGCGGGTGCATTGATAATTTGCTCGGGAAATGCTTCCAGCGATTCTGATTGTGGAGAAAAAAATCATTTCACTCTGGTTTTTCTTGAAGATAACGGAATCCATGGCTGTTTAGACTTCGTGTCTACAGGATCAGCCAAAAAAGAAGCAGAGAAGCCCTGGCAACTGTTTGCCAGGGATGACGACGATGAAGAGAAGGAAACTTTATTGGCTAACGTTGAGCGGTCAGGTGAGCATTTGACATTGATTGATCAAGAGCAGCGCCACTTATTGAAATTTAAAAAAGATACCTACAAAAATATAGAAAAAAAAATTGATGATATATGCAGTCAAAAATATAAGGAGCAGAAACCTCATTAAATCAACAAAGCATTCGTAAGTACTCAGCCATACGGAATCGAATATTTCTGGCTTATTGGGCAGGTGCTCTGCAAGGCGCAACGACGGGCACATAGCAAGCTATGTGACCAGAGTTGCAACGCATCACGACTGCATGGATGCAGGAGCTAGAGCAACGCAGGAGCAGTTGCCGCGAGTGCCTGAACAATAAGTCAGAAAATATGATTTCGTATGGTTGAGTACTTACCATTCATAAATTCTACTTTCTATCACAACACTCCGAGGCTGTACTCACATGAGTCCTATTCAACACTTGCCTGAATCCTCATCGCTGGAAACCCTGCAACAAAAGATGGCAGGCACGCACCTGCGAGAACTGTTTGCAGCTGACAAGGACCGATTTGAACGCTATAGCCTGGAAGCGGCTGGCCTGTTTCTGGATTACTCCAAAAATCTGATAAACGACGATGTAATGTCTTCCCTGATGACGATGGCTGAACAAGCCAGACTGCCAGAGGCCATTCAGGCCATGTTCCGGGGTGACAAAATCAATTACACCGAGAAGCGTGCCGTTCTGCACACAGCCCTGCGTAACTTTGGCACAGACCCGGTCATGGTCAACGGTGAAGATGTCATGCCCAAAATACGCGCTACCCACAAGCGCATGAAAGGCATTACCGACTCAGTGCATTCTGGCGAGTGGCAAGGCTTCACCGGCAAAGCCATCAAACACATTGTCAATATTGGTATTGGCGGCTCCTATCTGGGTCTGAAGACAGTCATCAATGCTCTGACGCCTTATCATGTTGAAGGGCTCGAACATCACTATGTAGCCAATATTGATCCGAACGAAATTTCAGAAGTTTTCCGCAGGATTGATCCAGAAACCACCCTGTTTATCGTGGCTTCCAAGTCCTTTGGCACACTGGAAACCTTGCAGAATGCCCAGGCTGCCCGTGCCTGGATGCTGGAAAAAGGTTGTGCCGAGTCCGACATTCGCAAACACTTCGTGGCTATTTCCACCAATCTGAAAGCCATTGATGAGTTTGGTATCGCCCAGGAAAACACCCTGCCACTCTGGGACTGGGTCGGTGGCCGTTACTCTCTTTGGTCCACCATTGGACTGATGATCAGCCTGGTAGTGGGCTTTGAGAACTTCCAGAAACTGCTGAAAGGTGCCTGGGAGATGGACAGGCACTTTGCCCAGGCACCTCTGGAAAAGAACATGCCGGTTATCCTGGGTATGCTGGGCGTCTGGTACCAGAACTACTTTGGCTCAGAGTCCCACGCCGTTATTTCCTACGATTACTTCCTGCGTGACTTCCCGGGCCATTTACAACAGATGGATATGGAAAGTAACGGCAAGCAGACCCGCAGAGATGGCAGCACCGTTAATTACCAGACAGGTGCCGTTATCTGGGGTGGCACAGGTACTAATGACCAGCACGCCTATCACCAGTTGCTGCATCAGGGTACACGACTGATTCCTGTGGACTTCATTGCTCCGGCCACCAGCCATAATCCACTGGGCGAACAGCATCCATGGCTATTTGCCAACGCCCTGGCCCAGAGTCAGGCCATAATGCAGGGTAAGAATCTGGATGAGGTTCGTGAAGAGTTAACGAAGGCGGGCATAAGCAGTGCCGATATTGACGCTCTGGCGCCTCATAAGGTGATTCCCGGCAACCGTCCCAACAATATGATTGTGCCTGAGAAAATCACTCCGGAGGTGGTGGGTGCTCTGGTGGCACTCTATGAACAGAAAGTCTTTGTGCAGGGAACCCTCTGGCAGATCAACTCTTTTGATCAATGGGGTGTAGAACTGGGCAAGGTTCTGGGCAACCGGGTTTATGACCGCCTGAAAGAGTCCGGTACGACTTCCGATCAGGACAGTTCCACTAATGGACTGGCTAATCGTTTCAAGCGTTTTAATGCCTGATTGAGGTTGAATTAAACGGCATCTGTTCAAAGAGTTGATAACTCTACGATTTCATCATCACCTGACGAGAAAGAAATCTCTTTGTAACGTTTTGGCTGGTTTCTCTCCAGCCAAACTGCAAAACAAAAAAAGAGCCGCGATAGCCTCAGTGGATATTGCGGCTCCTCATTCTGTCGTGTGAATCAAGAAGTTATTTTATCGATCATTGCAATCCAAGCACTAAGTCGAACATCTACATCAACAGAAAATAAACCTTTGGAAACGCTAACTGAATTTGTATAGTCTTCTCCAATTGATTCTAATATGCTTTTTTGAAGTTTTTCAGCACTATCCAAATAAAATAAGACAAATAAAATAAGACACCCATGATTAAAATAATGATTAAAAAAAAAATAAGACACCCATAAAAAAAACAAGACATTCAAAAACTGTATTCCCAAAAAGGATCAGAAAATCTATCCTCAAGTAGCGTATCAATGAGACACACAGCGCCATCCAACGAACAAAGGCTGTCCAAGCCATAATTCAGACAATGCAAATCCATTCCGACATAAGTCGAAGAGATAAAGAGAGGGTCTTTGACGTCTTAACTGACTTCTACACTAACCTGTCAGGTACAAACGACTGCAGGCGTTTAAACCTCGAAGCCACTTCTGTCTGGCTTCAAGTGCAAAGGCCTTCATCGCCTCCAGACGGCCAACTGCCCGATAAAAACGATTATTCCATTGCATGGTTTTCAGCCACTCATCCGGATCAATTTCCAGTCTTTGAAGAATAGGAGGGGTACACGACGGGATGGAACCTTTCTTGTCTGTCCTGACAATGCGGCCACTCCAGTCAACCAGTTCCAGATAGTCGTGAAGAAGGTAGGGAAGGGCAACGTCCGCTTCCTGTCCCTGCAAACAGAAAGGTTTCAGGGTCAGCGGCTGTTTTTTAGTCTCAGAATGTTTAACCTGCTCCACTCGTTCCTGAATCGACGTGTAGTTCGACTCTTCCGGTATTTCTGCCTTTCCTGCCCGAATCGGATTCAAGTCAACATAGGCCATGCAGGTCAGTAACGCTGCTTCGTCCAGCAATGCCTGGCTTTTAAAGCGACCTTCCCAGAAGCGTCCTTTACACTCATCTTCTTTGTTGGCCTCACGAGCAAGATGTTCATTCAGGCAGCGCATAAACCAGCTGATATCCGTTAAACGACGTCGGTATTCCTCAGCATATTCATCAATACGGGCCAATTCAGCGCTGCCCAGTTTGTCAGCAGCCAAATGCCTTTGTACCAGAAGTGGGCCTGTAAACAAGGTCGTCCAACGGTGAAGCACTTCGTCCCGTGACCAGCCTCTGGCAGATGACTGATTGATGTGCAAAACCACATGATAATGATTCGACATGACAGCGTAAGCGCAGACTTCGATAGCAAAGACTGAAACCAGTTCCCGGAGTTTATCCACCACCCACTGGCGGCGATGCTCGTAGTTCTTGCCAGTCAGGTGGTTCTCTCCACAGAGGTAAGCCTGACGAACACATCTTGCTATGCAGTGGTAATAGGGCGTTGAACCGGGGTCAATCAGAGTATTGCGGGCCTGAGCCATGAACTCACCTGTCTGGGTAAAAAATCAGTGATGGGTGAAAAAGTAGACCAGGTGGATGGTAAAGCAAATTTATGGGTGTCTTTTTAAATGTTTGTAAAGCAAATTTATGGGTGTCTTTTTAAATGCGCAGACAAAAGTTTTGTTAGTTGCACTCAAAAAATTTTTATGAACTTTTATTCCAAAACCCAATCTAATTACCAAAATCAATTTTTAAATGTCGTAACTGGTCGAAAGGAAATCCTGACGTAAGTAAAAAACACTATGAATTCTATAAATAACAAGCTCGAAATTACAGATTTACCCTCACCACCACCCGAGCAAGCTCAATCGGCAACAACCACTGCTATCCATGCCGACAGGTCCGTCACTGTACCTGACAGGCAGATACAATCTTTGCTGCATTTATTATCCACAACATCATATTCCCTCATCTTCAGATATTTGTCGCTTCGGGATATTCACTGCTTAAAACAGGTATGCACCCACTTTCGCGATGCTATTAAAAGCGATAACGCCCTGGCAAAAGCATGGTTTCGTCGGTTTCCTTTATCACACCAGTATCAACTGAGAAAAACCATCACTACAAAAAGTAATCAACAAGTCCATGATTGGCTTGGGTCGTTTACGAACGATAAGACCTTATTGACGTCACTTACCCATCTCCAAAAGACGGGTGCTTCTGTACCTGCTCTGCTATTTTTCACCAAGACTGTACTTATGTCTCAGTACAAAACATTCAAGCTGGATACAAAAACCATCATTGAAATAAATTACCGACCCCGTTCAGCCACCCTGAGTGATGATGGCCGTCATCTGATGGTGTTCAATTCTCATAGGACGGTGAAAATCTTCGGTCATGAGGATGATGGATCATGGCCAGAAAAAAAACACATCATTCATGATCATCCTATCAGTTCAGCCACCTTCAGCCCCGATAGTCAGCATGCAGTGACTGCCAGTCAGGACGACACGGCAACAATTTTTGGCTTGGAGTGCGATGGATCATGGGAGCTAAAAACCACCATTAGACATCAACGTTATCTGATGTCGCCCACCTTCAGTCCCGATGGACGCCATTTGGTGACCAACAGTAACGACAGGACGGCGCAGGTCCATAGCCGGAAAGACAACGGATCATGGGAACAAAAAGTCATCATTCGCCATCACGATATCGTCACATCAGCCATCTTCAGCTTCGATGGCCGCCATTTGGTGACCATCAGTGATGATAGGACGGCGCAGATCCATAGTCTGAGTAACACTGGATCGTGGGAACAAAAAGCCATCATTCGCCATCACTATGCAGTCTCATCAGCCACCTTCAGCCCCGATGGCCGCCACTTGGTGACCGCCAGTTGGGGTCACAAGATAAAAATCCATAGCCTGAAAGACGATGAATCATGGGAAGAAACAGGTTCCAGTGACCATAGAAGTCCTCTATTGAAAGCTAGCTTCAGCCCTGATAGCCGCCATCTGGTAATAACCACTGAATATAACAAGCCAATAATCTATGGCAAGGCAGCTGATGGATCATGGGTACAGATTTCCCACGGGGCTGATGTCGAATCAGCCACCGTCTCCTTTAGCCCCGATGGCCGCCATTGGGTTACCGTCAATTGTTATGGAGAGTCACAAATCTATAGCGAGAATGCCGATGAATCATGGAGGCAACAAATCATCTTTCGCAATATTAGCCACGTCCTCTCTGTCAGCTTCAGCCCGGATGGCCGCTATGTGGTGGGCGCAGGAAGTACCTCGTTTAACTCAATCTTTGGTACGGTATGCATTTATGGTCGGGAAGCCAATGGATTTTGGATTCGTAAGGCCATAATTTTTCATGAACAGGAGGTCTTTTTGACCAGTTTCAGCCCTGATGGCCGCCACGTGCTAACTTCCAGCAAGGACAAAACCACTAAAATCATAGGTCAGCAGACCCGTGGGACATGGGTCGAAAAAGCTATCATTTCCCATGATAGTCCTCTCGTCAAAGCTACCTTCAGCCGCGATGGCAGCCATGTGTTCACTGTCACTGAAGAGGGCACGGTGAAAATAACCGAACTACGGAAGAAAGATTGATTGTTTGCTGTCACTGAATGACGCCATTGCGTCGGCAATCCGGGTAGTTAGAAAGTTCGATTGGTATTAGAGCTGAAAAAAACGACATCTGTTTAATAGATGCCGTTTAACCTCAAAGGCAGTATTTTACTGCTGTGGCGGTAGCAGCAGTGACTGTATCTTCAAAAGCTTGTCTTCAAGTTGTTGCTGATCCGCTTCAGACAGCTTCTCTCTGAATAAACCAACCACATCAAGAAGTGCCGTCTTGAAGGCTTCATTTTGCAGAGTCAGATTCTCATTTTCCTGCATAACAGTAGGCATTTCTTTTTCCAGACGGTATTCCAGATCCTCCAACCGGGTTCTCAAGTACCCCGCCTCTGTCTCCAGTTCAGCATTTCGAAGCACGGTTTTATCGGCAAATTCAAGAGATTCATCCACCTGAGTCTGTTTCTCAAGCTCAATCTGCGCCTTTGCTCTGGTCAGTTTACCGACCTCTTCACGCCACTTTTTCTCTTCTTCTGCCCGATCGCTGGCAATGTGCGCAAATTGCTCACTTTCTGCCTTAACCTCTTTCAGCTGTTTTTTGATATCTGCCACTTCCAGGGCGGCCTCACTGACTCGTTTTTTATAGTCTCTCTTTTGATCCTGAGCCATTTTGAGTTCCTCCCTGAGGTCTGACATCTGCTGCTCCAACTCATTTTTCTTCCTCATAAGCTCCTGATACTGAAAGCGAGAAACACCTCGAGGACCCTGAGCCTGAAGATCGGTCAACCTTGTTTCACCGGTCACAGAAAGAGGTTGAAGTAAAGAATTGGGTTGATGTGTGGCGGTACTGAGACTGACATAGGCTCCCTGATCGTCGAACTCGACGCCGGACTCCCGGAAATCAAAACCGGTACCAGTCCTTGGCACCTGCCCACTGTTTTCTAACAAGACTTTCAACCTGTCAATTTCAGCCATGGCCTCAGCGTGCTCTTGCTGCAACTGTTCCAAATGGCTTTTGGCAGAATTGTAATCCAGCTGAAAGCCTAATTTAGCCGCCTCTTCTTCATGAAGCTTTTGATTGGACTCGTCCAGATCCTGCCTGAGCCGCTCAAGCTGAGCCTTGCGTGCACTTTCCGTCTGGGAAAACAGAGCTTTTTGATCGGAGAAGGCCTTTTGCTTAAGCTGCAGCTCCTGCTCAATAATATCCGCTTTTGAAGCTTTCTCCCTCAGCGTTGCCACCTCACTTCTCAACTCAAGCCGTTCTTTCCCGAGTTCTATTTTGGCCTTCTTCTGCTCATCCCTGAGTCGATAGACCTCTCTGGTGAGCCTGTCTACCTGTTGCTCAAGACGAACAGCATCACTCCTGAACTTTTTGCAGTCTGACTTCGCCTGCGCTACTTCACCGATCGCTCTCTGCTCCGCTTCGGAAACGTTGCTCAGCTGAGCTTTCAAGGCAATGAGCTGTTGATTCAATTCACTCACACTGCGCTCAGACTGGCTATAGTCCTCCTTGAACCGGGTCTCGAATGTCAGCAATGCATCTTCAGCTTTCTCTTTGAGACGCCTCAGTTCAGAGACCTCAACAGTCAGCGATTCAATCTGCTGGGTTTGAGAGCTCCGGGCTGACTGAGCCTCTCTGGAAGCCAGTTTCAGCTTTGTTTCTGATGCCAGCAGCGACTTTGCCAGATCCTCAAGGCTCTTGGCCTGTTGGGTGAATTCTGCTTCCGCTCTGCGCTGCTCTTTTAACACGGTTTGCAATCCAGCTTTCAGGGTAGTCACCTCTCCTTCCAGAGCTGCCCTGGCGGTATTCCACTCCCTGGATTGAGCGATCCAGGTTCTCACTTCATGCTCTTTCTTTTGCAGCGCTTCTTTTACGCTTGTCTCTGCCGTAGAAGCCTTTAGTAATAGAGACCGGGTCTGTCGCAGGTCAGTCTGAACCTGAGCGAGCGTCTCTTTGTTGGCTTTCAGTTCGTCTCCCGTGGCTCTGAGTTGTTCCAGTTCCCTGTTCTGCTGACCCAGCTGAACTTCCAGCGCTGAAACGCGACCGTTAGAGCCTTTAAGCTGAATTTGGGTATCCTTTAACTGTTTTTTCAGCTGCGTTTTTTGAGATTCAAGCTCGGTTAACCGCTCTTTACCCAGTCTGAATTTCTCTTCCAGCCTTTGACTTTTTTCAAAATACCCGGATGCTTTTTCATTCTCCTTTTTCATGGCACCGTTCAGGAACTCAAGCTGAGCCG
The DNA here is from genome assembly GCF_049275935.1 of Endozoicomonas sp. ALC020. Classification (NCBI taxonomy): domain Bacteria; kingdom Pseudomonadati; phylum Pseudomonadota; class Gammaproteobacteria; order Oceanospirillales; family Endozoicomonadaceae; genus Endozoicomonas; species Endozoicomonas sp. ALC020. Next base: position 2,805,202 of record NZ_CP184830.1, on the reverse strand, counting down.
ACAGCTCGTGGTAATGAGCTCTTTCTTTCTCAAGCTGCTTCTTCTTCTCTTTTAACTCCATATTAAGCTGGATATTGGCCTGGCTGGCCTTGATTCGTGCATCAGAGACCTGACTGGCGAAACGTGTTCTGAGTTGACGCACCTCAGTGTCAGAAGACAGCTTGTCGGCCTGCAATTTTTCATTGTGCTCTCGTGCTTCGACGAGCTGGGCTTGCAGCCGTTGAATCTGAGATTGCAGCTGGTTCAGGCCTTTTTCGGCTTTCTTTGTCTCATCCATGACTTGCTTCATTTCTGCGTGGTGGCTTTTCAACTGTTCTTCAATAGCCACAACTCTCGAATGGGCCTGATCTCGCTCACCCCTGATTCTCTGCAAATCTTGCGTCTGATTTTTTGTCAGCGTCTCTAACTGTTCACTTCTGAGTTGCAACGCTGCAAAATTCTCTAAAGGTTCTGATACTGATTTAAGGCTGCTTTGTGCATTATCCAACTGCCTCCTCAAGCGAATGTTTTCAAGCTCTGTTTCAGACTGTTGCCCTTCCTTCCTGGTCCTTTCCCGTAACTGGGCTGTGACCTGATTTAGCTGGAATTTCAGATTGTCAGCCCTTGTGGATTCTGCATTTTTTTCTTTGTGGAGTTTATCAATGGCGTTCTGGAAAATTTTTAAACGACGACTAGCCTCATGCAAATTCGTCTCTAGTGTGCCAGCTGCCTCTTTAACACGTCCCATTCTGTCTTGCTCGGTCAGCGCCTGAATCATTTGTTTTTCACTAAACTCAGCCTGTCGTGTAAGCTCCTGATTTTTTCTATCCAGGTCATGAGCTTCCTCATCTTTATTTGTCAGCAACAGGGTCTTCTGACGCAGCTCATCTTCAAGTGAGCGAACGTGGGCAATCAAAGCCTGCGCGAAGTTAGCTTTTGAAGGATCTTGATCATAAGCTTGCAAATGTCTCTGATCTCTTTGCTGGATATCAGCAAGGAAGCTGTCTTTTAATGTTTCGAACTCATCCAGAAGTTCATTGGCCATTAGCTGTAACGATTGCTGATCCTTGCGCTGACTTTCTAACACGGTTTCATAGAAGGGAATATCGTTACCTAATGCATCTTCAGTCTGTTGCGCAGCTTTCAAAACTTCACAGTAGTCACTATGGAGCTGACAGATAAGCTGGTAATACTCATGAATGCGCTCATCCATTTTCTTCAGCTCAGCCTGAGTTTCAGCATCGCTGGCCTGGGCAGGCTGAAGCGAACAGGTTGGCAAAAAACTACCGAACCAGGATGCAGACGGCTCCAGCCCTACCGTCCGGTCCCCCAGAGATTTACCGCCATTCACAAAACGACTATGCTCGGGCCGGGCAGGCAAGGTTGATACCGTCTTTCCTGCCAGCACCATGCTTAAGTTGCCTTTAGAGGCACGACAGCGTCTCCATGCGTACTCCACAGCTTGACCTGGATTCTTGCCGGGTTTCTCTCGTGTTATCCGCCCCCCTTCTCTCCCCAAAAATTGAGATTCAGTCAATGCTCTTGCGGGATTGTGTATTGGATTGGACATAGCAATACTCCTTTTACTTCATTAAAAAATTCTTAAACCGTTTGACTATCAGCCCGCCTGATCAGGGGGCTTTCATCTCCGCTTGTCGGGTTGTTCTGTATAAACCTGCCTGGCTGGGCTCTGAGGGTTTCAATCTCCCTTTCCAAAGCTGCCCTGTCGGTCTCCCACTGTCGGGATCGGTTGACCCAGGCAGTGACTTCATCCTCTTTTTGTTGCAAAAGAGACTGGGTCCGTTGCAGGTTATTCTGAAGCTCAGTCAGTGTATTTTTGGGTACCACATCAATACCCTTGGCAGTGAGCTTTTTATGCATATTTTTTAACTTCTTCAGCATATGAGCTTTTTGACTTTCAACTTCAGACAGTTGCTCTTGTGTGGCTTTAAGCATGGTGGCCTTCTGGCGTAAGTCATTCTCAAGCTGCTCAGTCGGTCTTGATTGTTCCAATCGCTCTAAACGGGCTCTGATATCGTCATCCTGATGAGAACCTGCAGTATGTTGAGCTTTTGATATACGCCAATTTAGATGATCAGCCTGTTCCTGGTTTATTCTTATGGTCTCTTGATAGGCACGATCAAGTAAGTCTTTTTCTTCCTGAATTCTTCTTATGATTTCTTGATAGCCACGATTAAGAACTGCATTTTCTTCCCGGATTGTTCTTATGGATTCCTGATAGTTACGGTTAGCTTCTGCTAAATCCTTTTCCAGCTTCTCAGCCCGTCTGGTTAGCACACCTTTGTCTTCATGGATTTTTCTTTCGGAGCCAGTATTAGCTTTGGCCAATTGACTCTTCAGTTGCTCATTCTGACGGGATAGATCAGCATTTTTTGCACTGATTATTAGTCCGTAAGAGTCAGACTCTTCTAAGCGCCTTCGAACTTCTAGCAAATCCCTGCTCTGATTGTTATTCAATTCTTCTAGCTGAACTATTCTTTCATTTTGATCTCGAGAAGACTTTACGATGCGATTAGCCGATTCTAAGTCCTGAATCAGCTTTAGAATCTGTTGGGGGTCCGAAAATTTTTTCAGCCCGATTTTGGAAAAGGCATCATCCAACTGCTTTTTTTCTTCCCGGATGGTTTTAATTTCTTTCTGAATCGATGTTGAATTACTATTAGCATTTCTTAAGTTATTCTCTAATTGTCTGACTCTTTCATCAGCAATCGCCTTAATTGATTGCTGGTCACAAGCTCGGTTCAAATGCTCTTTGCTAATCTTAGCCTGTTCTCTAAGAAATCTGATGTCTGCATCCAGTTCATGGACTTCACGATCTTTGGCTTCAAGCATTTTGGTTTGTTTCTGCAATTTATCAGCCATTAACTGTAATTCTTGCTGCTCCTTATGCTGGCTTTTAGACGCTTCTTCATAGAAGGGAATATCGTCGCTCAATGCCGTTTCTGTCTGCAAAGCAATTTCCAGCGTTTTAGTGAGCTGGCTATGGAGCTGGCAGATGCACTGATAATACTGCTGAAGACACTCATCCATTTTATCCAGCTCGGCCAGGATTTCAGTCTTACTGGCCTGGACAGACCTTCCTGAATCGGTTGACGAACGTTGCCAGAATGAAGAAACTGCCGCTGTCCGCGACTTCAGACTTTTAAAACGGCCAGGCACAGGGGGTTCAGGCAAGGCTTCCACGATCGTAGTTTTGCGCAACTTGCTTAATATCTCTGTAAGAGCTTTGCATTGATGCAATGAATAGATCGCAGTATGGCGCGTATGGTTGCTGGGCAACTCAGATGCCAACTCAACATCTTGATTAACCAAAATGTTAGATTCGAGCGGTCGGTTTGCTGTGCCTGCTGGTGTTGCCATTGTATTACCCCCTTTACACTATGCAAAAATTCATAAGCCGTCTGACTGTTAACGAGCCTGATCCGGTGAGGCTTCTGTCTCTGCTATGCCCTTCTGGCGTAACTCATCCTCAAGTTGCTCAATCCGTCTGGATTGCTCTATTAATATTATCTGGGCATCGATAGCCTTTTTCTGATAATGATCTGTTGCATGCTGAGCAAGTGATAAATGCTTCTCCAGAGCTTTAAGCTGGCTGGATAGCCTGTGTTTTTCTGCATGCTCCTTTTTTACTGCGTTTGCATGCTCACTTGCGTTACGATCAGCACTTTTCAGACTCTCCTTCAGTTTCCGAAGCTGTTTGTCTTTTTGATTCATTTTATTCCTCGTACCGGCCACGAGATCTTCAGCAGCTTTCGAGCGATCCCTGGCGTCTTCTAAAAGTCTCTCCAGATCTTCAATCCGTTCGGATAGTGCAGTTTTTTCTTTAAGGATTGTGCTTAAGGTATCCTTATCAACATTTGGATCAGGTTGGTCTTTTGCTAAATCCTTATCCTGCTTGTCAGCAGGTTGCCATTTTTCAGCTTTTTCTTGCCGGAGTGTATTAAGCTCTTCCCGCATCGATGTTAAACGAAGATTAGCTTCTCTTAAACTGTTCTCTAACAGTCTGACTGATGCATCTTTACGAATGATTATGTCTTCCACATTCTGCAACTTGAACAATTTATTTCTGCTGCTTTCAAGCTCTCGTGTAAGATCCTGATTTTTTCTAACCAGTTCACCTACTTCCTCATCTTTGGTGTCAAGGATTTTGTATTGTTCTTGCAACTTACCAAACAGTGACCCTATTTTTTGCTGATCATGATGCTGCCTTTCCATCGCACTGTTGTAGAAGGGAAAAATGATCTTCAATTCCGTTTCAGTCTTTAGAGCAACATCCATAGCCTCAGAGTGCTGACTATGGAGCCTGGAGAGCTGCTGATAATCCTTCTGAGTTCGTCTGTCCATTCTCCCCAGCTCAGTCAGAATTTCAGCCTCTCTGTCTTCTAGCTTTCCTGAATCGGTTGACGAGTCATACCGCAGTGAAGAAGCTACCACTTTCCGTGACATCAGACTTTTATCACCGTAAAGAAGATGGCAATAATCAGGACGGTCAGGCAACTTTTCCGCGGTCATGCCTTCGCGCAACAGGCTTAATGTATCTATAACAGCAGAGAATCGATGCAATGAATCCACTGCAGAACTGTCCGCACATTTGCGAGGCGCTTCAGCTGGCATCTCAACATTTTTATTGACCTTGGGGTCAGATACAAATGAAGGTCCTGCTGCTGATTTAATTGGGTAAGTCATAGTAATACTCCTTTTACACTATTAAAAAATTTATAAACCGTTTAACTATTATCCTGGGAAACTTCCATCTCCTCTGACTGGTTGTTCTGTAATAGCATGCTCAGTTTATCCATCAGATTTTCAATCTCTCTTTCCATAGCCGCCCTGGCGGTGTTCCACTGTCTCGATTGATTGACCCAGGCGATCACCTCATCTTCTTTCTGTTGCAAAAGAGACCGGGTCTGTTCCAGCTCATTCTCAAGCTGAGAGCGCATTCTTTTTTCAGCTCTGAGACTTTGTTCTCTACAGGCCAACTGGCTCATCAAATGATTGTTTTCAAGTTCCAGTTCAAACAGTTCCCCCTGAATGTCGTCACGCTCTGTGGTTTTTGGATCTGACTCATTCTCACGTTGGCTCGCTCCCCTGGATTGTTGAGCTTTTTCTTTCCGCATTTTTTTTAAAAGAGCCAGATGAGCATCTGAACAACGACGAGCTTCTGCTAACTCTGCCTCCAGTCCTTGAACCTGTCTGGACAACACATCGTTTTTTTCTTGCATTGCTTTTTGCATTTTTTCTGATTCAACTTGCTGATTATTTGAGAACATTCTAGTTTCTAATAACTTCTGCTTCGTCCTGAAAAGATCTTCGTATTGTCTACCTTTTTCTTCTTGCAGCGTTTTAGCTCTTCCGAATAGTTCATCTCTATCTTTCTTTATTATTTTTAAAATATGCTGATCGCCACGAGCTTGTGCTAAATCCGCCTTCAACTTCTTAAAATCTTCCATGCTCACATGTTTTCCAGCTTCGAAACTGCGAAGGGCAGCTTGAGCCTCTTTTCTTTCTATTCGAACTTCCTTAAGCTCTTCCCGCATCTGAGCTGAACGCTTACGAGATAGACTCAGCTGGTCATCTAATTCTTTGACTAATTCCTTAGTTTGAATGGTTCTGACTTGTTCGTCCGCTACCGAAAACGCTTTATTTTTGCTAAGTACAGCCTGCTGCGTAAGCTCCTGGATTTTTTTATCCATTTCATGAAATTGCTCATTTCGGGCTTCAAGTATTTTCGTCTTCTGATCTAGCGCACTCTCAAGAGAACCTAAGTGTGCAGTCAAAGCCTGAGAGAATTTACTGCCCATTACCGGTAATTCTTCCTGACCCTTATGCTGACCTTGTAACACTTCGATATAAAAAGAAATATCGTTTTCTAATAAGTTTTCAACCTGTTGAGCGACATTCAGAGATTCACAGAGCTGACTGTGAAGCTGGCAGAGGCGATGGTAGTACGCCCTTCTTTGCTGATCCATATTTGCCAGTTCAGCCCAGATTCCATAGCCATTTTCTTCATTAATCTTGCTTAAAACGCTTCTTGTGCCTACGTTAATCCTGCTTAAAACGCTTGGCATCTTCTCTGTACTATCACCGAGGGATGGATGCGCTGACACCGTCCGATGATCCAGACATTTAAAATCACTCAAAAGACGGCACTGCGAAGGGGGTTTAGGTAACTCTTCCACAGTGATCCCTTTACGCATCCTGATTAATGGCTCTGTAAGAGCACTGCATCGATATAATGAATATTCCGCAACGCTGGCGGGATCGTCGCCGGACATCATATCTTTGATCCGAACACCCGGGTCAGTTATGTGTGCAGAGGTTGCTGCGCCTGGTGGATTTGCCATTGTAATACTCCTTTTACAACGTTAAAAAATTCGCAACTATTTTGACTATCAACTAGCCTCATCCAATGTAGCTTTAGTATCAGTCGTCTGGTCGTCCATTGAGAGAGCTCTCAGTTTAGCCCTCAGGTTTTTAATCTTTTTATTCGTCGCTGCCCTGTCGATATCCCACTGTATGGATTCAACAACCCTTGAGCTCAGTTCAGCCTCTTTCGCTTTCAAAAGAGACCGGGTTTCTTTCAGCTCACTCTGAAGCTGAGAGAACATCTTTTTACTCTTTATCAATTCAAGCACTCTGGTACTGTTCAATTGAGATGAACGCTTCAGCATTTTCATAAAAAGAGCATTTTGACTTACTGTATTGGAGAGTTGCTTTTGTTTGCCTTCAAGCAGTGCGGTTTGATGATGTAACTCATTCGTTAGTTCCTCAACCTGTCTGGATAGCCCATCTTTTTCATCACTGAGTTTTTTTTTGATAGCCTTATCAGTCTCGAAGCGAAGTTTATTTTGTACTGCAAGCTTCCTCAGTCTTTTAACCTTATTGGATTGTTTCTGATAGTCACTTTTATATCTTGCTACACATTTCCTCAGGTTTTTAATCCGTTCGGATTGTTTCTCAGTTTGTACTTCAAGTTCTCTAACGATCTGGTTTTCTCTATCCGAACGTCGTGCATATTCTTTTTTCAATAACGCCAGATAATAATTATTTTCTTTTGATATTTTATATCTTTCTTTCTCGGTTTCGCTATGGATGCTATCCATCTTCAATATACGACTACGGTATTCACTCACAAGCTTCTCTAAATTTTTAATTTTTTCATCAACAAGCGCCTTTGCTTCTTGCTCGTCATGCAGTCGCTTCATTGGCTTTTTGCTCTCTTCAAGCGGTAGTGTAAGCTTCTGGAATTTTCTAGCCGGTTCAGAAACCTCCTGATCTATGGCCTCAAACATTTTGGTTTTCTGATGCAGCTCATTAGTCGTTACCTCTAATGCTTGCTGATCCTTATGCTGACTTAAAAATGCTTTCGTATAGAAGAGAATATCTTCTTCCAATATAGTTTCAGTCTGCCTAGCAAATTGTATAAATTCCATTAACTGCGAGCGATACTCACAAAGGCGCTTGTAATCATTCTGAATACGTTCATTCATTTTCTCCAGTTCAGCCTCGATTTCAGCCTCACTGGCCTCGCTTACTTTTCGCAGAATAGTTGTCGGGCCCTGACAAGATGAAGATACTGCCACCTCTCGGGACTCCAGATCTTTACGACAAAAAGGGCTATTTTCTGGAGGGGCAGAAAAACCCGACATGATTGTGTCTTCTGTCGGTAATTTTCCTAATGCATCTTTACAAACATAACAACGACGCAATGCATATCTCGCAATGCTGTCCGAATAGCCCCTTGGCATCTCAGATCTAATGGGGTCATGTCCGAGCGGACTCATTGTTAAGTCGAGTGAGTTGGCCATTGTAATACTCCTTTTACAACATTCAAAAATTCATAAACCGTTTGCCTGTTAACGAGCCTCGTCCGGTCCAGCTTCTATCCCTGCCGTCTGGTTGTCAGTTGAGAGTGCTCTCGGGGTAGCCTTTGCAACCCGGGCACTCACTTTATTCTCTCTCTCTTGCAAGAGAGCCTGAGTCTCTCGCAGATCATTCTGTAGCTGAGATAGCGCCTCTTTGGGTACCACATCAGCGCCCTCGGACGTTAGCCTTTGATGCATATCTCTTAGCCTTTGAAGCAATTGAACGTTTGTGGTTTGCATGTCAGACAGTTGTTTTTCTTTGGCATCAAGCACTCTGTTCTTCTGATGTAACTCCTTCTCTAACTGCTCATTCCGTCTGGATAGCACAGCTTTTTCATGCCGGAGTCTGTAAGAGTCATTCTCCCTCTCATCCTCTTTGAGACTGAGTAACACTCGGTCATAATAGAAATCAAAGTCTTTAATCAATGCCGATTCAGCATCCTCAACAAGGCCCATAACTTCAGTGAACTTTTTATGGAGCTTGCAGAAGCGCTGGTAATCTCCCTGAATACGTTCATGCATTCTTTCCAGCTCAGCCCGGGTTATCTCCAGCTCAGCCCGGGGTCCAGCCTCACTGTCTTCGGTAAGCTTTTGTGATGCAGTTGACTCCTGCAGGGATGAAGAAACGTCCACCGTCCGTTTTTGTAGACGTTTACCACCCTCCAGAAGCGTGCAATGTTCTGGGGGGGGAGGTAAAGTCAGGCAGGTCCCGTTCAGATAAATATTGCGTAATGCTTGTCGATAATAACTGCATCGATACAATGCAAACATCGCAGTGCCTCTGTGCGTCTTAGGTAACTCCTGAGCGAGGTCAGTTTTTGCTGAAGGATTTCCTGCGCCAAATGGACCTATCATGTAATACTCCTTTTACAACATTAAAAAATTCACAACTGTTTTGACGATTAACGAGCATACGGGGAGGCTTTCGTCTTTGCCGTCGGGTTGTTAACCGAGAGTGCTCTCAGGCTAGTTCTCAGGGTTTCAATCTCTCTTTCCATAGCAGCCCTGTCGATATCCCATTGTCTGGATTGGGCATCTTTTTCTTTCCTGATTTCGAAAATGGTATTATTACATTCATCTATTTGTTGATAAGCTGCTGATAAATCTTTCTGCAGTTTGTCAGCCCGTCTGGATTGTTTCTCTTTTTCAATCCGGGTTTCTTCTTTGATATCATGATCAGCTTCAACGCGACGGATGTATGCTTCTATAGAACCTTCCCGCCACTTAATAAGCTTGGATAATGTATCTTTTTCTTTCTGCATTTTGCCAAGTTCGTACTGCATATCTTTTATACGACTGTCAGCTAATTTCAGACGTTTCTCTAAATTCATGACTTTTTCATCAACAGGCGACTTTATTTCTTGCACGGCCTGTGGTCGATTCATTGGCTTATTGCTATCTACAGGTTGTTGCATAAGGTTCAGGATTTTCATCTCCAGTTCAAGAGCCTGCATATCTTTGGCCTCATACATTTTGGGTTTCTCATTCACCGCAACAGCCTTTGATTGTAATTCTTGCTGTTCCATATGCGGACCTGCTAAAGCATTCTGATAGAAGGAGATATCGTCATCCAATGCCATTTCTATCTCTAAAGCAACAGCCAAAATTTTCCTTAACCGCTGACTATGTTCACAGAGGCGCGAGTAATTCTCCGACGTACATTCGACGATTTCCTCTCGCTCAGCCTGAATTCCAGCCTCAGTAGTCCCGCTAATCTTTTGTGGATTGGTTAACGAGCCCTGACTGGATGAAACAGCTTCTATCGACCGGGCTTCCAGATGTTTTTCAACCTTCGCAGAAGAGTGTCTAAGAGGCAGTGGAGCAATTGGCCACTCGAAATCTGTCGTTAGCTTGCTTAATTTGTCTTTATATTCACAGCATCGACGCAATGAATACATCGCAGTAGTACCCTGGTGCTTCACGGGCATTGTAGGTGTCGTCTGAACATTCACGCCAGTCACTGATGAAGGACCCATTGCACCTGATGGATTTGCCATAGTAATACTCCTCTGACAACATTTAATTTAATTAGTCATACACCTTTTGACTCTGGCCAGTACGGCTTGTTCCCCTGTTTGGTCCTGAATAACTTTGTTGTTAGCCATTCTGACAAAATTTCCCCAGTCAATAGGGAAATCCGCTACTCTCGCCTTAGACTTATGACTGATTCTCTGTAATATTCATTCCCCCGAAACCGCATTATGAAATGGTCCCGGGCTGAAGAGACGCGGACCCCGAGATTGATGAGAGCAGCATTAACATGATTGACAAGTCCATTCCCCTCACCGACATTCATCGTCATCTGGACGGTAATATTCGCCCCCGGACCATTCTGGAGCTGGGCCAGCAGCACAACCTGGAGTTACCCGCCAATAATCTGGAAGATCTGATTCCCCATGTTCGGGTTATGAGCAATGAGCCTGACCTGGTGAGTTTTCTGGCCAAGCTGGACTGGGGTGTAAAGGTTCTGGCAGATTACGACGCATGTCGTCGAGTCGCCTATGAGAATGTTGAAGACGCCCTGAATGCCCAAATTGATTACACCGAACTGCGCTTCAGCCCTTACTATATGGCCATGACTCACAACCTTGATCCTCAGGGTGTGGTCGAAGCGGTCGTGGACGGTGTTCAGGCCGGCAGCCGTGATTTTGGCGTCAAAACCAACCTCATCGGTATCATGAGTCGTACTTTTGGCCAGGAAGCCTGCCAGCAGGAACTGAATGCCTGTCTGGCCTTCAAGGACAGACTGGTTGCAATTGATCTGGCCGGTGACGAGTTCGGCAAACCGGGTGAGCTGTTTGTCGAGCACTTCAAACAGGTTCGTGATGCTGGCCTGAATGTCACAGTTCATGCGGGCGAAGCAGTGGGCGCCGAAAGCGTATGGCAAGCTATTCGTGATCTGGGTGCCACCCGAATTGGCCATGGTGTCAGAGCCATTGAAGACCCGGCGCTGATGGATTACCTGGCCGAGCACCGCATTGGTATTGAATCCTGCCTGACGTCAAATATCCAGACCAGCACTTTCCCAAGCATTGAAAAGCACCCGCTCAGGAAATTCCTGGCACACGGCGTATTAGCCACTATCAATACCGATGATCCGGCGGTGGAAGGCATTGAGCTGCCCTATGAGTATGAAGTCGCGGCGCCTGCTGCTGGTCTCTCCCCTGAGCAGATCCGTCAGGCCCAGGAAAATGGTCTGGCCATTTCTTTTTTGAGTGACGCTGAGAAAGAAGCGCTCAAAGCTGCCAAACACTGAGTATATGGGTCGGGCCTCACTGGTCCGACCTCAATGCTGATCTGGCACATCTCTGGCTATTTCGTTGCCAGAGGCTTTTCCCTCGAAAAAAGCTCTGGCATTGCCCAGTGTGGTTTTGGCAATGGCCACCAGCGCCTCTTCGGTAAGAAAAGCCTGGTGGCCGGTAAAAATAACGTTGTGACAGGCTGAAAGGCGTCTGAAAACATCGTCCTGAATCACCTCATCGGACAGGTCTTCAAAAAACAGGTCCTGCTCGTTTTCGTAGACATCCAGCGCCAGTCCACCCAGAATCCCTTTTTTCAGAGCGTCCATTGCTGCCATTGAATTCAGCAGTTTACCTCTGCTGGTATTGACCAGTAACACTCCGGGTTGCATTTGGTTAAATGCGTCCTCATTGATCATGTACTCGTTGTCTTTCGTTAAAGGGCAGTGCAGGGTGATCAGCTTGCTTTGTTGCAGCAGTTGATTCAGGGAAACATAATCCCCACCCAGATCTTCAAAAGCCGGGTTCGGATAAGGATCGTACCCCAGCAGTTTGCAACCAAAGCCTTTCAGAATACGGGCAGCAGCCAGACCGATTTTGCCCGTGCCAATAACCCCCGCTACACGACCATGGAGGTTAAATCCTGTCAGCCCTTCCAGTGAGAAGTTGGCATCCCGGGTTCTCTGATATGCTTTATGGGTTTTGCGATTCAAGGTCATGATCAGGGCAATGGCATGCTCAGCCGTGGCCTCGGGAGAATAAGCCGGAACTCTTGCTACAGTGATACCCAACTCTTTTGCCGCATCCAGGTCAACATTGTTAAATCCGGCACAGCGCATAAGCAGAAGTCTGATACCATACTCCGCCATGACAGTCAGAACTGGCCGACTGAGATCGTCATTAACAAAAGCGCAGACGGCATCACCCGCTCTGGCCAGGTGAGCGGTTTTTTCATCCAGGTGAATATCAAAGTATTCCAGTTCAAAGCCGGTATCGGCATTGCACAGGTCAAAGAATTCACGATCGTATTTTTTGGCATTAAAGATACAGATTTTCATGATCGGTTCAGGTTCCTCTTTTCACTGGCATGAGCATTTGACAGCCATAAACTCTGGGCAACTGATAAGAATCATAGCGGAATTTTTTAGTGAAAATAGCCTTTCTATGCCAACGTATGGCAGCTCTTCCGGGCTGTGGTTTGATTTGAATCTCCCGGTTTAGCCGGGCAGGCCGGGTCTCGCTGATCAGGCCTTTAACGCCAGGAATTTTACAACACTAAACAGCAAGCAAACCCTAATGATGCGAACTGTTCTTTTGTGAATGTTTGAATGTTTAATCTTTTCTACTACCTTCGACAGAGGATTTAATTAAATGATAGGGATTTTTATGAAAACTATATTTTTTTGGGCGATGCTGATTATCGCCGTGACGGGTTTTTGTTCAGAAGAAAACGAATCTGTTTGTGTTGATAACCGATTTTTTTTTCCAAATCGATAACCCCGACGACTATGAAGTGAATATCAAATTTTTGGACGAAAGTTCAAATTTGCTTTATGAGCATGACTTATTCAATGGATTACATCCTGATGCTATAACGAAAAAAGTATTGATTGATTTTTCTTCTCGGGCAATAACGGTGAATTCAATTTCTCGGGTAATAACGGTGAAATCAATCTTGTTAGATGGCAATTCCAAGGTCATAGCCAAAGAAAAGGAAAGTGATACAGATAATAGAATTGAAAAACTTTTACCATCGAACTATCTAATTACCATGACTCGCATCAGCGATCATGATACTAGATTGATCTCCAATCAATGTTATTCATCTAATGATCAGGAAAAGGTTGAGATACTACAAGCTTCTACAAATACTGCTCTAAATCAATTAAACATTTTTGAATTAAATATGAGACTTTTTGGAGTCAGTCAGATAGATGAAAATAAAAAGGAACAATTGTTTGACGAGAAAATTCGTTCTCTTGGCTTTAAAAAAGATGCCTGTGGCAGATATGTTCACATTAACAGTTCATCATTAAATCTAGACGACTGTGCCAGTATTGTTATCCCGGTCCTGTCAGAGCCCGAGTTGCGGTTAAGATAAGGTGCTCTGCAGGGGACAATTCTCTGATGGATCTTGTATAAAAGGGAGAGTGGGTGCTAGCCAGCAGGTTTAAACGCAAGCTGAATGATTCCTGCCTTTGCGAGAATGACTATCGAAGGAGTATCAATGCTACAACTCGTTCCCATGCTCTGAAGTCGTCATTCCCGCGAAGGCGGGAATCCAGCGCCAACGGTGGATCTCTGCCTTCCCGGGGATGACAAGGCCAGGGGGACACCGGGCAGTATGGTTCTGGTGGAGAGTCAGTGTGGATTCCCGCCTTCGCGGGAATGACGAGAATGAAGCCGGGAATGACGGGAGTCAACTCGTTCCCACGCTGGGACCCACAGGGCCTGAAAGCATGGGAACCAGAGTTTTGCGACACCCTCCTTCGCGGGAATGACAACTTCCTACTTAGTTTGATGAACACAACAAGCGGTTTGACAAAATCGAGGATACTCTAGCAGCCTGTCGGACTTAAGCGTCCGTAGCGAGGATTGCAAGAAATTGAGGATAAAAATCTCTGTTTCTGAGGAGAATAGCGAGCTATTTGACGAAGAAACAGGGATTTTTAGACCAATTTATTGCAACCGCACGACTGCATGGATGCAGGAGCTAGAGAAACGCAGGAGCAGTTGCCGAGTAGGACAGTCTTAAGTCCGACAGGCTGCTAGGAGCCTGACTGAGAATAGCGCCCGTAGCGAGGACGGCAGAAAATTGAGGATGAAAATTCGGTTTTGTGAGGAGAATAGCGAGCTATTTGACGAACAAAAGCGGATTTTCAGACCAATTTGCTGCCACCGCAGTAGGGCAGTCTATTCTCGGTCAGGCTCCTAGCCATCGTCGTAAATCACCTTAAGAAATAATCACACTACCTGGGTGCCCACTCTCTTGCCGTATCCAGATCAGCATTGTTAAATCCGACACAGCGCATGGGCAGAAGTCTGATATCATATTCCGTCATTACACTTAGAACCGGCCGACTGATATCGTCATTAACAAGAGCACAGACTGCATCAGCCGTCCTGACCAGGTGTGCTTTTTTCTCATCCAGATGAATATCAAAGTATTCCCGTTCAAAGCTTTAGTCGGCATTGTACTGGCCAAAAAATTTACGATCGTATTTTTTGGCACTAAAGATACAGATTTTCATGATCGTTCAGGTACCTTCTTTACTGGCATGAGCAATGGTTAAGCATCATAGTGGAGTTTTTCAGTGAATATAGCCTTCCTATGCCGACGTATGGCAGCCTGGCTAAGCAGTGTCATTATTCTGATGGCCTGTCTGTGGACAGGCGATATACTCAGTGTCTGGATCAATCATGCCCTTCCGGGCAGTATTATCGGCATGCTGCTTCTGGCAGCCCTGCTGGGCAGCGGCCTGATTCGACTGTCCTGGGTTGAAGCCGGTGCCAGCTTTCTGGTTCGCTGGATGTCCCTGTTGTTTGTTCCCATCGGAGTTGGTGTTATCAATCAGCTGGATCTGCTGGCCAACAGTCTTGGTGCTCTATTGCTGACCAGTATTTTTGGGACAGTGGTCGTTATGGCCATTGCCGGTTGGCTGTTTCAATGGCTGGAACGTACACGACAATGACTTTGTTCCCGATGTTTTCGACCACTCCGATGAAGGGTCTGCTCTACTGCTCTCTGACAGTGGTCGTCTATCTGATCGCCTGGAAGCTTCAGAATCGTTTTAAGTATTCACTGCTTAATCCGTTACTGATCAGCATTCTGGTACTCGTGGGTATTCTTCTTGTCGGCAATATTCCCTACTCCGACTACCAACAGGGAGGTAACTGGCTAAGCAACCTGCTGGGCATCGCGGTTGTCTCTCTGGGCGTGCCTCTTTATCAACAGATGAGGGATATTCATCAGGAGCTGCCCGGTGTGATTCTGGTGGTTTTTATTTCCAGCCTGTTTGCCCTTGTCAGCACGGTTATACTCTCGGTTCTGGCTGGTGCCGATGGTCAGGTCGCTATTTCCCTGGCACCCAAATCGGTGACAACACCCATTGCTGTGATGATTGTGGATAGCCTGAATGGTGTCCCTTCTCTTACGGCTATTGCCGTCATCCTGACGGGTCTGATGGGTGCTATTTTTGGCTTGCCATTACTGTCGTTGCTGAAAATCACTGACCCCAAAGCCAGGGGTATCGCCATGGGCACGGCCTGCCATGCATTGGGCACTGCGAGAATGGCTCAAAGTTCGCTGAAGGAAGGTGCTTACAGTGCGCTGGCGTTAGTACTTTCTGCCAGTATCAGTGCCCTTCTGGCTCCGTGGGTGATACCCCGGGTTCTTGGCTGGTTGCCCTAAATTAGCGGCCAGTTTTTGCCTGGCCGCTTTTCCTGCTTAATACTCTACGCGATAACTCAGAGTGTAAGCACGACCTTCTGCATTATGAGCACTGATGCCATTGTAAGTGTCACCAGCCCACTGGCTGTAGACCGTTTCGTAGTCCTCATTCAACAGGTTGGTAATACCTGCTTTCAGAGTGCCCACGGGCATAGCGAAGGAAGCCAGCAGATCAACAGTTGTATAACCGTCAACCTCATAACTTACGACATTACCACCAGACACTTTCTTGCCTTTGTCGTAATCGGCAAAGGTTGTCGACTGCAGACGTATACTCATATCTTCCTGATCGTAGGTGACATAGGTCACGTACTTTTCAGGAGAGACATCGGCTGCCTGCAGGTCAAGCCATTTGCCCACTTCTTCGTAGTAGCTGCGCCCTTCTGTGAAGGCATAGCTGCCACCGACACTCCAGAAATCATTGACGAAATATTCCAGAGAGCCTTCAAAGCCGTAGACTTTCTTTTGCTGATCCAGCAGGTCCACATTGTAATCTTCATTAAAGTCTATGGTTTTATCAGACTCGTTATAAAAGACAGAGGCATTGGCCAGCAGGTTTTCAAAACGTCCACGCCAGCCCAGTTCATAGCTGTCAGTCTTGATGGCATCCAGATTGGCTTGTGATATATCGGTAGGATTCAATGGCAGATTGGGAACTATGGCCAGAATGCTGTCTGGTGAAATCACATCCCTTAAAATCCTTGAAGCATCAGGGACTTCAAAACCCTGAGAGTAGTTAACAAACACTTCATTGCTGCCATTCAGCCGATAGACCAGACCAACGTTAAATAGAGTATCGTCATACTTTCTGACATCACCCTCTAATACAGTTACATCTGCATTAGGAAACAAAATAGGCAAAAACCAGGTTTCTGCTAACGGAGTGTAGTCAGCAATATCCAATTCAGCGCGCTCGTGACGAACACCGGCGTTCATGGTCAGCTGTTCGGTAATATCCCAGGCGGTCTGCAAGTAAAACCCGAGAGTCTTGGCATCGACATCCGGACCGTATTCATAGGAAGATCCTGTCGGTTCAATAACTGTGCCGCCACTGTCAATGTACTTTTGCAGATCGTGCAGTTGTCCTCTCTGTTCGCCTTTGTCAACATCGTAGTCAATACCGTAGGAGATTCTGAACGTATCGGTCAGAGCCCTGTCGAGAAGCAGCTTCAAGCCATAGACTTCTGAGGTAGACGTCGACTGATTAACAAAAGTAGTGCCTGGGGATATCGTGGAACCTAACATATTCGGGTAAGGGAAGAACCTTGCGTCACGCTCACGATAGTAGGTTTGCAACTGAAAATTATTGCCTAAAAAGTCAGCATCACTGTAGACCAGATCAATGGAATTTCTCTTGCTGTAAGGCTGATCTTCCAGCTGCAACCCTTTAACAGGTGGTGGTGCGTCAGCAGCATCTCCAGTGATCAGAGAGGAAATGTCGGGCGCGTAATCAGAATCCATCTGATCATCAAAATATTGCAGTGTTGTCTCCAGGCGCTGCTCCGCATTGAAGTCATAACCCAGTTTCACCAGAACATCTTTGGTATCGGTATCGCTTCGGCTGACCTGAGAGGGGTCCGGGTTAACCCGGTCACCATCGGCATCAAAAATGCCATCACGACTCTCGTAAGTTCCGCTGAACAGGTAATCAAAATTACCGTTACTGCCACTGATACTCTGATTCAGGGTATAGCTGCTCAGCTCGTCACCAGATACCTTGATGCCGGCTTCAGAAGCAAACTGGATATCGCCTTCGGCTGGCTTACGGGTGATCAGGTTGATAACAGCGCCGGTCGCACCACCACCATAAATTGCGCTGGCACCGGAAATCACTTCAATACGTTCAATGTTTTCAGGACGAATCATGCTGAGCTGGCGACTGATCTGACGGTTCTCGGTCTGAGCAATGCCATCAATCAAAACCAGAGCCTTACGACCACGGACGCTTTGGGTTCTGTCGGTCACCGTCTGAGTGCTGGGACCAAAGCCAGGGACCAGCCGTTCAAGAATATCAGCCAGTTTCTGACCGGACACGCTCTGCTGGGCCACTGCTTCACCACTGATGACCTGTACGGTCCCGGAAACATCAGAAATACTGGCTTCAGAGCGGGAAGCGGTAACAACGACTTCTTCCAGCCGGGTCACGGAATCATTGCCTTCTGCAAAAGCACTCTGACTTCCCAACGCCATGGTTATAGCGATGGCAAGAGGCGTTTTATTTGTTTTCATAGGTTAGCTTTCCCTGTGTTTGATTATCATTCTCATTAGATCCCTGTTCTTGTTCCAAGCCCGCTTCCCGCAGGTTTGTGATTTTTTCAAAAAGGTTATTTAACGACTTTGGACGTATTTACCACTGAGCAGTAAAAGGATGAAATAAATACCACCGGCTCCTGAGACCAGAAGACCTGAAGGAATTTCAAAAGGAGCCATCAACGATCGTGATAGCCAGTCACTGATGACCAGCAGCAAAGCGCCCGTCATGGCAGTAGCCGGAATCAGATGTCTGTGGCTTGACATGCCGGTGACGCGGCAAATATGGGGCGCCATCAACCCGATAAAAGAAATACCCCCCACTGTCGCAACACTGGTTGCACTCAAAAGGGCGACCAGCAGCATCAGCAGATACACTGAAGCCTTTACTCTGATGCCCAGCAGGGAAGGCCAGGAGGCGCCCAACTGAAGAATGTCCAGCTTTCGCCACATCAGCATAAACATGGGTATCAGGATTAAGACACCAGAAGACAACAGATAAACCAACTCACTGCTGGCTGCATAGGTACTGCCTGAAAGCCATACAAGCACCTCGCTGGACTGATTACTGCCCAGCACCATCACTACGCTGATCAGCGTTGCCGAAACCGCAGAAAGACAGAGGCCAGCCAGGGCAAAAAGCTGGGGATTAAACCCGGTCATCCGACTGAGGGCCATTAAAAGAAGCAGGGCAAAACCACTGCCAAACATCGACAGCATGAGCAAGTCCAGACGCTCAAGACCAGGCACCATGACAGAGCCCAGGACCACAAACAAAACGCCCGTGGTCGTCAGACCAGAAACATCGGGACTGGCCAGAGGATTTCTCATCAGGGTCTGAAGAACCAGACCAGAGACAGCCAGTGCAGCTCCGGCAAAAGCTGCCGTTAAAACTCTGGGCCAACGCAGGTCGATCCAGGACCGGTCAAGGCCGCTGAACAGACTGAAGTAAAAAGCGACCAGCACTAAGGACAGCAGAACCCAGAGGACTTTTACCGGAGACATGTGAAACAGAGCACGTATTCCTGTCTCACCGGGTGCTCTGGCCAAATTGCTGATCCTTTTACGCTGGCTCAACAGGAAAATCATGAAAGGTGCGCCGACAACCGTTGTCATGGCTCCGGCCGGGATACTGTAATGGGCTTCGGACATCAGGAAAGGAATCATTCTGGCCAGCACATCTGCACCCAGTAGCAGCAATGCACCTGTCAGGCTGGCCGCCAGCAGACGTTTCCATGCTGAGCGATAACCAAGACCACGGGCAATGTGCGGGGCAATCAGACCAATAAAACTGATCATTCCCACCTGACTGACGACAGTGGCAGACAAAAGCAGAGCAATCACCAGCGACAAGCCAACGGTTCGTCTTACATTTATCCCCAGACTCTCGGCCTGATCTCTGCCCAACTCAATCAGGTCCAGACGTCGGGCCAGCAATGTGGCAAAGAGAATCATCAGGGTAAAGATCGGCCAGCTACTGTTGATAGCCTGATAGTCAAACTGGGCAAGATTCCCTGCCCCCCAGGTGTACAGGCCCTCCAGACGATTCTCGAAAAACATCAGAATACCGGCACTGAGAGCACCCAGTGACAGGGTAATGGCCATACCAATCAGAACAAGGTTAACCGGTGAATCACTGATAGCTGTGGCCAGCCTGAACACCAGTAAAGTGGTAAGCGCAGCACCCGAAAAGGCGACAACAACTGGGTACTGGTCGGTCAGTTCAGGCAACAGAACAGTTCCCAGCACTACGGCGAGCATGGCCCCGGAGTTCACTCCCAGTGTTGCCGGACTGGCAAAGGGATTTCTTGTCGCTCCCTGAATCAACACACCCGCTGCCCCCAGTGCGGCACCGCATAACAATGCCATCAATGTTCTTGGCAGAAGGAGCCAGGTCACTATTTCAGAGGCCATAGCATGATCGGCGGGTTGCTGCAGGAACGGCAATCCATTCAACAAATTAAGATCAATGCCGGCAGGCCCCACTGTCAGGGAAACAGTGACCAGAAGGATGAACAAAAACAATGTCACTGCCGTCTTTTTAACGCCTTCATAAAAACTGTTTACAGACTCCAGAATAAACATCACACCTCCGGAGCCAGGTAACGGGCAAAAGCCTTGGCCATTCGAGCAGCCGACTCAGGGCCACCATATGACCAGAGTGCGGGCAGATAATAGACCCGGCCTTCTTCAACAGCCGGAAGGGCATTCCAAACCGATGATTGCGCCATCGTTGGCAGATTTTCGGGCTGACTGCCAATAATGATCAGACTGGCGTCGCCAATAGTGGTCAGTTTGAGGAGGTCAACATGGGTAAAATCCCGTCCGGGTAATGAAGAGTGCCAGCTGTTTTCCAGACCAATCCTGTTAACAATGGCACCCGCCAGAGACAAATCGCCGTAGACTCGAAGTCCCAGTCCCATACCGACAAACTTACCCACAACGACTTTCTGGCCGGAGAGTCCCGCTGCTTTGATCATATTGCGGGCCTGTTCCAGCTCAGACTCCATTTCCCTGAGTCTCTTTTCTGCCAGAGCTTCGCGCCCCAGAATATGTGCCACTGAACGAAAAATACCCTGCATTCTCAGAAAATAATCCAAAGGATCTTTCTGGCTCGGGTACTGGGAATAAAGAACGGTTGGAGCAATGCTCTTAAGCTCTGAAACTATACGACTATGACGCCATTTATAGCCAAGAATAAGATCCGGTTTGAGAGCCGCTATGGCTTCCAGACCCGGCTCAGCTCTCTGCCCGAGTTCGGTAACACTTGTCGGCATAACCGGATCATCGGACTGCCACTCCCGATAACCCTTTATGGAAGTCACCCCTGCAGGTACGACACCGAGGGTGAGCAGCATTTCAGCCTGGGTCCAGTTCAGTGCTGCAATCTTTTCCGGGGTTTCGGCCAGATCGGGTTCAGTGACTGAAGCCATCGCTGCTACCGATGTAAACAGCAGGAAATAACAGCTTTTTTTCAGGACTGCAAACATCAGGCGACTTCCTTGCTCAAAACACGATGGATCACGGGCTCAGCCTGACGCTCACCCAAGGGCAAAAAGAGCGACTCTTTTCTTCCTTCCAATTGCACTTCCCAGGTCTCTACCCCAAATACATCCGAGATAATGCGCTTATCCAGTACCTTTGTAGCTGCACCTGTTCTAATCACCTGCCCCTGATCCATCAGCACTATTTCGTCGCTGTACTGAAGGGCCTGATTCAGGTCGTGAAGTACCCAGATAATGGTGGTCTGCTTTTCATCATTGAGCTGTCTGACAATATTCAGCAGGCGCAATTGATGAGCGATATCCAGCCATGAGGTTGGCTCGTCCAGAAGTAAAATGCCGGTTTCCTGGGCCAGCACCATGGCCAGCCAGACTCTCTGCATTTCACCACCGGAGAGATGATCAACCAGTTCACCGGCATAATGATCCATACCGACTCTGGAGAGTGCCGAACTGACGGCCCTGTGATCCTCTTTTTTCAATCGCCCGAATGGACCTGCATAGGGGTATCGGCCACAAGCCACCAGATCCGTTGCCGACATACCAAGTGGAACCGGTGAGTGTTGTGGCAACAACGCCAGGCTTTTAGCCAGTTCTTTACGGTGGAGTGACTTCAACAACTGCCCTCCCAAAAGCACCCGCCCTTCACTGGGCTCAAGCAAACCGGAGAGCAATTTCAGCAGGCTACTCTTACCCGAGCCATTGGGTCCGAGAATAGCGGTTATTTTTCCTGGCGTGATGTCAAGATGGGTTGGTTGCAGAATGGTTTTTGTTCCCACCCGCAAACACGCCTGGTCAAGCGTTAGGGTCTGCTCCATGGCCTCAGTTTCTTTTGTTCTGTGGAAGTGTGATCGCTTTACTGTCAGACAACTGAAGCAAGCTCCCGGACTCTCTGCTGAGCCGGACTGACCATTCACTGAATAATTATTTTTCAATTTCAGACTGCCTGATATTGTCCTGATGCAGTCGTACAATCCTGATAGCCATTGGCTCAACCAATGGACAATGGTTGCGAATGATAATAGTTATTATTTACACCATCAAGCTTAAACTGTCGTTTGATGGCACCGCTCAATCGCCCAGTCACGAGCCTGATCAAAATCGAGACAGGACACCATGGGAAAAGGCATAGCCTTTTTCATGTTGTCACTGACCACTCTGTCACCCTCCTGTTCGGAAAGCACAACCCGGGCAATACCACGGCAAAACGCCCCCAGTTTTATCCTGTTCTCTTTAAACCAGAGCCCTAGTTCTCTTCTGGCTTCCGGTGAAAACTCACTGTTGGGCTTTGCCTGAATAATGAGACTGAATGGCTGCTCTCTTGCCAGCAGCTCAGAAAGGTCGACTAGCCATTGGCGAGCATCATCGTCGCAGGCCGGGCGATTAAAGCTGACTGTGACAATGGGCCAGCCCACCATTTGAATTGAGTTCATGTAAACCTAACAACTCCGTTTCTTTGGAGATTCAACTAATAAAAAGGAAATCATCAGAAGCAGAACAGCCAGAAAAATGCAGAAAACTTCTGCCATCTGAATGCCCAGTGATCCTCCCAGTCCGGCCAGAAGCGCTCCCATGGTATATCCGAGGGTATGAATCATAGCGAGGGTTCCTGTCAGAACGCCCTGCTGACCTACCTGTTCTGACGCCAGTGTCGTGTAAGCAGGCGTCAGTAATGCAATCGAAGCGGCACTGAAGACCAGTCCGAATATCAGGCATATCAGTTGAGTGGAGGTGATCAGCAGGAAACTACCGAACAGTAATAAAACGCTGCCGACTTTTAATGACAGAATCAGCCTGCCCTGAGCAAAACGAGATACCAACAAATGAGCAACCACCGTCGAAAAAGCGGCCACCATCATGAGCATCGAAAGTACTCTTGATGCTGATACTCCGTCGTAAGAAAAACGCTCTTGCAAAATAGGACCTATAAGGTACTGCAACAGGCCAAAGAGCGTTGTTACAGAGCAGGCCACCAGCAAAACAGGCCAGAGTGATTTCAGCATTTGCCTGAACGGGTTCTTTTCTTCGCTACCTTTTTCTTGCCTGACTTCTGAAGGCTCGTCATTGGTTAATATTGAGACCTGTATTAGCAAGGGGATAGCAAAAACTACCAGTGCTAAAACAGGAAACAGGCTGCCCTGGGAAATCAACATTGCCGGAATCACAGGACCTATGAGACGCCCGGCATTTATACTGACTGTAATCCGGCTTAGACCAGGCAGTCTGTTAGAATGATTACTGTCGTCTATAACCCAGGCCTGAACCGCTGGATACAAACCCGATACCAATAGACCATAAATAGTCCTGGCGAAAAACATCAAACCAATGGCCAACTCTCTGCTCAGCAGACCAGAGCCCAGACCGTGAAGCGCGAATGCCAGCAGTAAAAAGCTGGCCGCAAAACCAAAGAGCCCGGACTGAACCACTCGCTTGCGTCCAAAACGGTCACTTATTCTTCCCCACAGGGGCGAAGTGAAAATAAACAGACAGGTTCCCAGTGCCACCATGGCCGTCAGCAGGCCATAACCTAAACCGGTTTCTTCAGCAATGGCTGGCAGGCAGATCAATAGCGTCGTCTGCCCGGCACCGAGCATAAATACCGACCCAAACTGGCTGAACTCTTTGATGGAGTCTCCGGTCTCATAAACGGGTTTTGCTATAACAGGGCCAAGCTCATTTTGTTGCATGGTTGATGTTTGTTGTTGTGATCTGTTGCAAATGATAACAATTCTCATTTACAATTCAAGCCCTATTGAGCCAGACCTTAAATAAAATCCTCGTAACAGTAATTAAGGTCTTCCAAATTATGTGCTGAATAATAAGATCATTCTGGAGAATGAAATCAGTGTCCACACCGCTTTTAGAAACCACAACCATCAAAGCTGTATACGATTCATCCTATAAAAGGTTCGGACATGAGCTTACGTACGACTGCAATAGTCATGAGCATGCAGAAAGCCTGAGTGCTGGCTGCTTTTTTAATGCCTTGCTCAGGGAATGGAAAGACTGGTCATTAGAGCCTGTTGGTAGCCACAAGAAGTGGTTGAGTGGTCAATCAATAAGTTCAGACTGGCAGCCGCCTGTTGACGCTGAAGCCACTGCTTCAATCCCCTTGAACAAAAGCGACTGTCGGCTTTTGATTTATATTAAATATTTATCCATCAGCGGCAGGCATCAGTTCTGCAAACCCATTGCCCTGGTTAACCAAAAAAACAACACCATCACTGATTTATCCTTCACTGAAAGTGTTCAGTTAATCGTTAAAGACAATGCTTTATGGAACAGAGACGCCGGGCAGAGACAACTGTTTTTTAATCGTGTTAAAAGAAGCGTTGAGAATATGGCGTCTGTTCTTGAATTAAGAAAAAACGAACTTGATCAACTATTTTCCGGCTGCACAGATTTTCAATCTTCAGAGCAAGCCCTGCTGGCAGGTCACTCCGTTCACCCTACCCCCAAAAGTCGCGATCAATTTACCGCAGAAGACTCACAGCGCTATATTCCTGAATACGGAAACAGCTTCCAGCTGCACTGGTTTTCTATTGATGCCAACCTGCTGGAAGCAGACAGTGTTCATGAATATTCATTCCATGAACTGACTCGCCAACTGGCTTCTGAAGATCCGGAGTTCTCCGGTCGTTTTCCTGAAGACATTCCCGAACACCACACCCTGTTACCCGCTCACCCCTGGCAGGCTCAGCAATGGTTAAAGAATGCTTATATACGGCAGTTGCTCAGTGAAGGCCAAATTATTAACTATGGTCTGCATGGTAGCCAATGGCGTGCTACTTCTTCAGTACGGGCGATCCATGGAATACACGCCTCCTTGATGTTGAAGTATTCACTCAGCGTCAAACTGACTAATTCGATACGTCACCTGCTGCCCAAAGAAGTGATTCGGGGCAAGGAAATCCATCAGGTGAAATACCAGACGCCTTTAGGCAGTGATTTGAAAAGCCTTTATCCGGACTTCGAAATCATTACCGAACCGGCTCATGCCGCTATCAAGGGAGAAGACGGCCAGGTGCTGCCTGAAACCATGATGGTGCTTCGGGAAAATCCTTTCAACCGGGAAACCGTCAACCAGTGCACTGAGTTACTGGCCAGTCTTACCCAGGACAACCCGGTAGGTGAGCCCAGACTGATTGCTCTGATCCGGGAATTAGCTGTAAAGGAAAGGGCCAGGCCTGAAGCTGTCGCACAAAAGTGGTTTGGAAAATATCTT
The DNA here is from genome assembly GCF_049275935.1 of Endozoicomonas sp. ALC020. Lineage (NCBI taxonomy): Bacteria > Pseudomonadati > Pseudomonadota > Gammaproteobacteria > Oceanospirillales > Endozoicomonadaceae > Endozoicomonas > Endozoicomonas sp. ALC020. Next base: position 2,780,171 of record NZ_CP184830.1, on the reverse strand, counting down.
TCCAAAGTTTTAGAGCCCATGATCGTTGCTCAATCAGACTTTGGTCTGCTAATGGGCGCACATCAACAAAACCTGTTGCTCAGAATGCCAGAGGGTTACCCGGAAACCGTCTATTTCCGCGACTGTCAGGGCACGGGGTACAGCCGCCTGGCCAGAGAACTCTTGCAAGCACACCTGCCTCTGGCTGATGAAGAAAAAGAGCACCACGTCAGTGAACAGCTTGGCAACCGGCTATTTACTTACTATCTGCTGATTAATTCCACCTTTGGTGTTATCAGCGTGTTGGGAGCCAGCAATATTCTTCCGGAGAAAGAGCTTCTGTCCTCCCTCTACCGTTTTCTGGACAACCTGCGCAAGCAGGGCCGCCGGGACACCAGCTGCCTTGATTACATGCTCGATAGCAGAGAGCTCTGGTCAAAAGGTAACTTTTACTGCACCTACTGCAACATTAACGAGAACACATTAAAGAACCCGATGGATGTCTATCACTCCATGAGAAACCCCTTGCAGGCATTCAGTGAGGTTGTCCGGTAATACACCCCATTAATTTTATCGTGAAAAACATTTTGCAATGCCATTTTCATATTTGAGCATGACGCACCTTGTTTTTCTTCGCACAAGGCTACTCAGACTCACTCTTACGGAAGAGCAATGACTAAAATAACAACGATTACCCTGCCAGGGGCATCAGACTGCAAGATTTCTCTGCAATTACTGTCATCTAATAGCCTGACGGTGCATGACAACAATCAATCTCTGCTGTTAAAAATCTCGGAGCAGGATAGTGCCTTAATAACTGCAGCTAACGAATCCGATCTCCCTGAGAATGTACCCAATCACCTTATTGCAGCCAGTCTGGATTACCTGTTTTCCCGCAATCCGGATCTCTTCCAAATTCAGGTTGCAGCTTCGTTGGCTGAAAGGCTTCAAGATAATCAGCTGATACACAGCCATAAAGAAAGCTCAAAGGAAGCTACCTGTTATCGCTCAGGCCTCTATCAGGACCGAACACTCTGGCACTATCAGAGAGATCATCAGACGATACCTGAAATCTGGACTGAAAACGAAAAAGCTGTCACGCATCCACTTCGTCAGGAACAGCCTAAAGGTGTCGTTTATAAGCGTTATGACTATCAAAATGACCTCACTGTCTCCTTCAGAACCCTTGATCCGGACCAGGATCTTGATCTCTTCCATGAATGGATGAATCAGCCTCGTGTCGCAGAGTTCTGGGAGATGGCCCAGAGCCGGGAAGAACTGACAGCCTATCTTCAGTCAGCATTGAAAGACCGGAGAACCTGGCCAATGATCGGGTGCATCAACGGTGAGCCTTTCGGGTATTTCGAACTCTACTGGGCTCTGGAAGACCGTATTGCTCCCTACTACGATTGCCAGCCCTGGGATCGTGGCTTTCACCTTCTGGTAGGGAATCTGGAATTTCTGGGCGAGAGATATTCCAACAGCTGGACAAAGTGCATTACTCACTTCCTGTTCCTGGACGAGCCCCGAACGACTCGTCTGGTGGGAGAGCCCAGAGCTGACAACAAGAGATTGCTGAAGCTGTTGAGTCCCGCTGGCTGGTCATTGGTCAAAGAGTTTGACTTCCCTCACAAACGTGCGGCACTGGTCAACTGTTACCGGGAGAGTTTCTTCCAGGAGATCCGGTTATGAATCAGGCTGTTACGGCTTTACCTGTCAATCAGTGCCTTGAGTTCTGGCAGAAAGCTAACCGTCGGTTGTTAGCAAAAACACTCAGTGAGCTGAGCTGGGAAGAAGCCATCATCCCCAAAGCAATTGCTCCTGAAGAAGTGAGTGGCGGACTGTTTATCCTTGAACTGAAAAGCGGCGTGAACTATCGCTTTTATGCTTGGAGAACCATCTGGGATCAATTAATAGTGGATACTGCGTCCATTTCCCGTAGCTATCTGGACAGTTGCATCGACTCAGCGCTGGAAGTCAGTCAGTTTTTTATAGACGCCAGGGAGGAGCTGGGACTGGACTCAACAACACTGGCAAACTTCCTCGAAGAACTGGCCAATACGCTAATGGCCGAGGTACAGGTTCAGAAAAACTATCACCAGAAAAGTGCAGCCGAACTGATCGAGCTGGAGGATGACGAACTGCAATGTTATCTGGATGGCCATCCCAAAGTCACCGTCAGCAAAGGACGCCTCGGCTGGGGACAGGAGGATTATCAGGATTACGCCACTGAGTTTCTGCCCGAAATCCAACTTGAGTGGGTGGCATTGAGCCGTGAAAACTGTAGGCTCTCTCTGGCCGTCGACCTTCAGGAAAATGATCTGATCAGCGCTGTTCTTAACAGCAGGGAGCAGGCAGAGCTGTACGCCAGATGTCGTCAACTCAATATTGATTCAAGCCACTTTTTCCTTATGCCGGTGCACCCCTGGCAATGGCGCAACCGTCTGGTCAACCTGTTCGCTTCTGAAATTGCTGCAGGTCACATCGTTCATCTGGGAAGCTATGGAGACCCCATGCTTCCACAACAGTCTCTTCGAACTTTGTCCAATAAGAAGCGACCAGAGCAACTGAACATCAAACTGCCACTCTCCATTTTAAATACCTCCTGCTACCGGGGTATTCCCGGTCGATATATCCAGGCAGGTCCCATGGTTTCGAGCTGGCTCTCTGAAATAGCTGCGTCTGATCCAACCCTGTGCAACCGCAGAACCATTATTCTGGAAGAGCCTGCCGGGGCTTTTTATCCAAACCCTCAGTTCCAACAGATAGCGGATGCTCCCTACCGTTATCATGAAATGCTGGGCTGCATCTGGCGCCAGAGTGTTCACGCTAAAACCGAAGAATCGGAACGGACTATCCTGATCTCTACCCTGTTCCAGAAAGACGGCTATGGCTATCCATTGATTTGCGAGTACATTCATCGTTCGGGATTAACAACAGAACAGTGGTTATCAAAGCTTTTTGATCTGGTGGTGGTTCCTCTTTATCACCTGCTGTGTAAATACGGTGTTGGTCTGGTGGCTCATGGCCAGAATATTACTCTGGTTCTGGATAATCATCTGCCAGTCAGAGTAGCGCTGAAGGATTTTCAGGGTGACCTGAGACTGATCGATCAGGACTTCCCTGAACTTGACACTCTGAGTGATTACGCCCTTTCAGTCACTGCTCGCCTGCCTGCTGCTCACCTTATTCACGACTTGCAGACCGGTCACTTTGTGACCGTTCTTCGCTTTATCTCTGCCTGTCTGGCTGAAAAAGGCTTTTCCGAGTCCCGTTTCTACCAGTTACTGGGTGAACAACTTAAGTCGTATATAAAGGCACATCCCGAACTGGAAAATCGCTTCAAACTGTTTGATCTGTTCACACCGGAAATGGCCCGGGTTTGTCTGAACCGGGTTCGTTTCAAACTCGGCTATGGCGACACCAGCGAACGCCCTCTGCCAGAACTGGGAACCCCTCTCAAGAACCCTCTGGCAATAACACTCAGGGAAGAATGATGAAGTTTACACACTACCAAGATGAAACCGCCCCTCTGGATCTGGCCGGACTGGGATCTGGCCCGTTCAACCTGAGTCTTGCAGCACTGCTGGACAGTCTTCCCGAGCTAAAGGTCCGTTTCTTTGACAAAAGACCCGCCTTCGGTTGGCACCCGGGGCTTATGTTGCCTGGTGCTCATATGCAGACCTCCTGCCTGAAAGATCTGGTAACTGCCGTACAACCCACCAGTCGCTGGTCTTTCTTGTCATTCCTGGTGGAAAAGGGACGGTTTTATTCTTTTTTAGCCACTGAAAAGATGGTGATCAGCCGCAGCGAATTTGTCGAATACATGAACTGGGTCGCAGAAAACCTGGAGTCTTTGCAGTTTGACTCGCAGATCAGGGAAGTCAGCTTTGAAGAGGGTAGCTTCGTGCTGCGCTCGGACAAGGAGAAGGTTAAAGCTCGTAATCTATGTCTGGGAACAGGCAAAGTACCCTGCATACCTGATTGCGCTAGAGCTATGGTGGGTAGGCATTGCTTCCATGCCAGCGAACTGATGACCCGCCAGCCTGATCTTCGCAACAAAAAGGTTGCCGTTATTGGGGGCGGCCAGACGGGTGCAGAAGTCTTCCTTAACTGTCTGCGTGAACAATGGGGTAAAGCTGATGAGATTCAGTGGATTTCCCGCCGGGCCAGCTTTGAGCCTCTGGATGAAAGTCCATTTACCAATGAATATTTTACGCCCGGCTATGTTAGCCGCTTTTTATCCCTGCCTGAGGAAAAAAAAGAAACCATTGTCAAATATCAGAAGCTGGCCAGCGACGGCATTACGCCTGCATACCTGCTAGAAATCTACCGGGAACTTTATGACCGCACCTACTTGTCTCGGAGTCAGGTAAACTGGAAACTGCTGCCTGACCGGACCCTCACGGCCATGTCTGAATCTTCGAGTGGCTTTTACGACCTCAAGCTCACCAATTCGCTGTCTTCAGAGGATGAAGTGCTCTCTGCTGATATCGTCATTCTTTGTACAGGTTTTCAGAATCTACTGCCCCGCTATCTGGAGCCAATTCAGTCCAGATTGAACCTTGACGAACACCAGCGTTTCAAACTTTCTTCCAGCTTTGCCGTTGATTGGGATGGTCCGGACAACAGACGCATTTACGCACTCAACGCAGGTCTGCACAGTCATGGTATTGCGGAGCCACAACTGAGTCTGACCGCTTGGCGATCAGCAAGCATCATCAATGATCTGACAAAGCGGGAAGTTTTCTCAATCAGTCAACCAGGCAGTTTGATTGGGTGGTAAATTTGTTTTCAACGACCCTGAAAAAGACGGGTAATTATTTTGTAGGACTGGTCGGCGTCATTGCTGTTTTACTGATCGTCATCCAGTTCATTCCTGCACTCAGTAAAAACCCGTCTACCACCTCGGCTCCCGAACTCCGTCGCGCAAATGAACTTCATGACTTTGTTGAACGATTACCGGGATCTTTATGTCCGTATATCCCCTGTTACATGGCTGAAGCTGCTCCTGCGGAAGGAGGAGGCGGTGGTTCATCATTTCTATAAATTACCTCATAGTACTTGAGAGGCATTCCAATATAATTTCCGTAGGCATTAATGATTGCTTCAATCGTATGAAAGTAAAGTTTGCTATGACCAATTATGCTAAAAAAAACGCCTTCTCCTAAGTACAATTAATCTCTCTGCTCCTTTGTTATAGGCAATAACTGCGGCCATCGCTGATTTATTTTCTCTGCCCCTGGCAGTCCCTGTCCAACAACTCAATATTTAATTTCATCGACAGTAGAGTAGCAGCCAGATTCACGTTGTTACGGAGAGTTCCATCGACGGTTAACAGGCCCCGAGTTTCATCGATCACCTGCTTCACCTCCTTTTGACATTCTTCAGGAAATTGCTCCAGCAACCGATTCAGGTTCTGCTGTCCCTGGGTCAGGTATGCAAACCTCAGAGGAAACTGGCGTAACTGATACAATTGAACCAAATCTGGTTCCAACCCCGATTCCTTCCAGGTTCGGAGCGCCATAACAATAAAGAAGTCGAGGTCCAGCGCATCAAAGGCAGGTTTGTCTGCTGTTTCGATAAAGTCCTTAATCTCACCATTAATTACTAATCGACCCAATTGTTTGGCCGACTCCAGATACATTATCTGCAAAAAAAACGACATTGTAATGTCTTTAGTAAGGGGTTCTTTGTCCGCATAATAAACGTTTTGATCCAAGACAGGGAATTCCAACAATGTTTCCAAATCGTGCATCATAAATGACTCACAACCAAAGTCAGTAACCTGGCGTCGAGGCAGAAAATAAAAACGGGAATCAGTGAAGCCGTGATATTTTATCGCCAGCGTCAACGCTAAACTGACAAAATGCGACATGGGTGAATAAGTTTTTTCTGCCTGAAAGCGCTTAAAAATACTCAGACTATCAACGAAAAAAAACTGATAATGCCCTTCACTATTTCTCCTGGTAGAAACAACACAGACATGACCTGTTTTATCCTGAAAAACATAATTTTTTGGTTCTTCTACAGTAATGAATGGCAGCTGGGTTATAAACAATGCAAGTAGCTGACGAAGACACTGATGGGAACCAAGATAAACATTCATGAGTTTTATAATGTTCGGCTTGGCAGTACCCACAAGTCTGTCAGCTGGCTCATAGTTGGGCAACCCTTCAGGTAACTCAGACTCAGGGAGCACAACTTCGGTAAATAATCTGATTAAGACTGCTGGCAATGTCTTAAACGCAGGATAGTCTAATGAAATATGTGTCAATTCACCTTTTTCCAGCTTTCCGGGAAAATGAAGCTGAAGCAGCCTCAAAATCCCTTTCCAACGGTATTCCTTGTTCTCCAGGAAACCTTTTTCTTCCAAAAGATTGGGGTTTGCCCGATACAATTCCTGCAATTCTGCATAAAAGTCATCAATATTTTTTTTCTGATCCATTGTTTTCAATGACTTTTCAGCAGCCTTAAGTATTTCTTTCAGTTTTTCAAGATGCCTGACATAACTCTCATCGTTTCCGAAAGCCGATGCTGATGCTGCACCAGAGCTTGAGGAATCTGAATAGCCAGAACTACTCTGCCCTTTATTACTTTGCTTTTTACTTTGTCGCTTATGCTGCGGTGATGGTGATTTAACATCGGTTTTAGACTGTTCCCTGTTTTCGTTGCCAAAACGGTTTAATTCGAATGGATAGGCAGAAAACACCGTTCCTTTATCTGGCTGTAATCCTCCCCATTCAGAGACAGTCGAACTGACTATCGAACCTTTTTTTCCCTTCTGAAACAACAAAAGCGGAACAACCTTAGTCTTGGGCAAACGAATAGGGTCGGATAAAAAAGAGGAAAAAATCGCCTCAATGCCAACGCCAGAGATCATTGACGAAACGTAAGAAATTGCAGCCTGGCTGCCAGCTGACAAAATAATGCTGCCATAAATAAAGACACAGCACATATTCTTCATTATTGATAAACAAGCTCCAATAGAAGAAAAAGGATTATTCTAGACAAAAAGCTCAGATTTTCCTGACTCTGGGATAACTTCTTTAATTGACTCGTTCCCATGTTTAATTTCAAGTGATCTGTCAGTCTGATATGCATTCCCACGCTGGGGAGGGTGTTGCGAAACTTCAACAGCTCGTTCTCACGCTCTGAAGTCGTCATTCCCGCGAAGGCGGGAATCCACACTGACTCACCACCAGAACCATACTGCCCGGTGCTCCCCTGGCCTTGTCCTCCCCGAGAAGGGAGAAATCCATCGTTGGCGCTGGATTCCCGCCTTCGCGGGAATGACGAACTCAGAGCATGGGAACGAGCTGTTGGAGTTTTGCGACACCCTCTGGAGCGTGGGAACGAGCCAATTCCGTATGGCTGAATACTTATAAGCTAGCGACCAGATGAATGATCTTGGCATTTCAGCCAATGGTCATTTAGTTTGCATGCAGAGGCCCGTTCTGGCGTATATTTGCTTACCAGTATTTGCGAGTTTTCAAAGTGAGCAGAGGAGTCCCAGCCCCAAACTTTCCAAGTAACCTGGAACCTCACCGGTACTCCGCTGTATTTCGAGTCAGGCAGTACATAGTAGAAGTCCTGGAAATTGCCTCCATAGTAGGGTCCGTCTCCGTGTTTGGTGTGTTGGCCGTCAATGTAAAGGTCAACATCAATTACGCGTGCTTCCTGACCACGATTATTATTCCAGAAGATGTGCACTACCTGGTTGGCACAGAATTCCCCTGCCGTTCCACTGTGGCATTTTGGTATCGACGGAAGCCCTATGGTTCCAGGATCGCCTGCGTATATGGGTCCATCTTCACCGTATCCGCCCGGATTGTGGGAATCATCTCTGGATTTAAAATATAAATCCCGGGTGACGCGTCCCAAGTGACCACTTGATTCTCTGTAGGAGTAGGTAGCCCTGAAGTAATAAGTCTTACCGGGTTTTACCCGATAGTAGAAACCATTCAAGAACGATCCGATGCTAGCCATCTGAGTGTAACCTTCCGACAGGTCATATGCGTTCTTGGCGACATGAACCATAGTATGGACCATGGTAATATCACTATGCGCACTGAAATCAGCCATGCCAATCTGCACGATATCACCAGTGCATATCTGGTTGTGGGGGCAGTCAGCACTATACACAGACAAGGGGACGCCGTCGTGCTCCTTAGCGTGACTGTTAAGCTCCGCATTAGCCACTTGCATCCCTGCGAAACACGACAGCACGAACAATAAAAGACTTTTAAAAAATTTTGCGTGATTCATGAGCTTGAACTTCTTAAACCTTAGGAGAGTTAAGCGTGTTAAGGTTAGCTTCGTTTTAACCCCCTCACACGAAAAAACATTCGGTCAGATTTCAACATATGCCTCAGTTAGCTTATCGGCGAATATTTCGGCGAATACGGCCTCCGTATTCACAAGGTTAACCTGTAACTCTGCTTCGAGTTCTTCCATTTTTTCTTTACCCAGAGCCATTGGTAGCTCTGTGCAACCTAACAGCACGTGCCCCACTTCCCTGCCCGCCTTTCTCTCACTGTTGACGTATTGACGGATCATCGAAGACAGCTCCTCCTGCTTATCGCTCCCCCCCGTTCTCTTTGTATGATCTATCAGCTGTTGCAAAACTTTCTGGTCAGTTTGTGACAGGTTAATCGAATCTACCCCCTGCTGCCTGAGAGTCAGAGAATAAAGTTTGTTTTTATAAGCTTGCGTCGTTTCCAGAACCAATGTCGTCGTGTTTTTAGAGGGCACCTGATCTTTTGCAATTCTGCTCGCTATCTGATCCACCAGATGCAAAAGTGGCTTTATGCCCAGTTTTTTTAATGTGGGGCATTTGGCATGTGCCGCATTACTGGCTATTACGTAGCTCCGGTGCCGACGGGCTGCAAATGTTCGAATGTTATCTATGAAGCTGGAACCACTGGCAATCACTTCCCACAAGGTCCGGGGTGGTGGGCAGGAAAACAGGTTCATTACCAGATGATCTTTATCTCCTCCTTTTGTGAAAAAATCATCCAAAGCTCTGGTCACTATTTTGGCATCTGACAGCGGACCCATACCGCCAAGAACCCCCAGCTGGCTAGGTTGGCAATTGTTTTTTCGAGCGGATTTACCAACGATATGAAGGTCGATGGTTGGCCTTTGGCTTTCCTTAGGGATGAGCTTTGCGATGGTTTGCTGTAGATCGTTGTAATAGCTTATCTGGTCAGGCTCTATTTCAAGACTGATCCGTTGTTGACAGTATTTTTTTCTTGGCTGAATACTGTGTTCGGAAATCACTCGCCGGGTCCAGTCATGCTCAGTTTCACTCTTTTGCGGCTTAGTGGACAACAGTTGCTGATCAACCTCTTGCAGAATTGCCGCCAGTTTCTCTCCTCGCTCTCTACTGCTTTGAAAAGCCAGCAACTGTGCCTTCTGGTCAACGCTAATATATCCTTCTCTGGCCAGTTGGTTGATGCTAATGGATTGTTTGAGCTTGGTGCCATCAGGTTGAACGACCGTAATATTTCGATCTTTTATTAATCCAAAGGAAAATACCGTTCTCAATGCCTGAACGATATTTGAAGATTTTGCTTTTTCACCGAGGGATAAATATGGCGGCTTTACCAGGGCGGTTGTTGTGACGCTGCGTCCTTTGGTGTGGCCCGTGCTTGCCTTTGCTGAAGACTTTCTACTGACCTTTTCGACTGGGTTCGAAGGCATGCTTTTTTGAGAACCAATTTTCATGCTGCCTTGTGTCCCGGCTTATTTTCTCCTGTAATTTTCTCGGCTTGCAGGGAATTATCTTTATCAGAAACGATGAGGTACTCAACCATACGAAATCATATTTTCTGACTTATTGTTCAGGCACTCGCGGCAACTGCTCCTGCGTTGCTCTAGCTCCTGCATCCATGCAGTCGTGATGCGTTGCAACTCTGGTCACATAGCTTGCTATGTTCCCGTCGTTGCGCCTTGCAGAGCACCTGCCCAATAAGCCAGAAATATTCGATTCCGTATGGCTGAGTACTTATTCCTTGAGGTTTGCTTATTGGTTTATCCAATGCTGTCTTGCAATGTAAAAAAACCACACTGAGATTCAGGTAGCACATACTTATGGCGGTGTTTAGTCAACAACACTGAGGAAGGTAATTATGAGAATAATCATGATAGCTATAGCCCTGACCTTTGCAGGTTCTGCGCTTGCATCTGAAGAGGGTTTCTATATTGGCGCTAAAGCTGGCTATGAATCAATCAGCAGTAAGATGGAGTACGGATCACTGAAGATTGATTCTTTTGGTAATCAGGGGAGTATCTATGGTGCTTTTGTCGGTTATAACTTCCCTGTTGACCGTGCTATGTATGTGGGACTGGAGGCTGAATATAACCATCACACAACCAAGGCTGAGTATAAGTTGAGTTCCTTTGAAGAAGAGGTCCGGTTTAAAGATGAATATGGTGCAAGCCTGATTATAGGCCACGCTTACAGTGAGACTGTAAACGTCTATGGTCGTTTCGGAATGAGTAAATTAAAGTCAGAAGCTAAAACCTCTGACGGGAATAAAGGGGATGACAAGGTTACCGGCTGGCATGGTGGCTTCGGTGTCGAATTTAAAAATGAAGCCGGTCTCCCCCTGTCACTCAGGGCTGAATACCGATATAGCCAGTTCGATGACATTGATTATGACTATGGAGCCGAAGTAGAAAACAAACCAGAAGCGCATTCGATGTCTCTCAGTGCCATCTATAGTTTTTGACAATTTCTGAATAAACAAACAACCAAAAAACCAGACAAACCGACTGTAAGTTAATGTTGCAGCTTGATCATTTTCAGGACTCTGAAAAAGACGACAGGAAGCGTGGACGCTGCATTTAACGGAAAGGGCGAAATTCTCTATCCATAGCCTCTCATCGGAAGCGTAGCGACGGGGACACCCTGACCTTTGGAGGTATGGATGGAGAATTTCACGAGTTTAGTTAAAAGGTGGCCCAGCATGCTCATCTACTTCCTGTAACTTGCGCTTTTTCACTACTTTTGCGACACCCTATTCAGGTAGGGGAGGATGTCAGTCGCTTGCCCCTCTCAAGGAGATGGTCAAAAAAGCCAGGATATAATGCCCGCAAACGCACTCACTTCTATACTGGGTTAACTTTATAAAAACGAGGCAGGTGAGAGGCCATGACCCAGGCAACGATCTACCCGGTTTCCGAGGCTTTTCAAGACTCATGGATGAGCGAAGAAAAATATCAGGCGCTCTATCACTATTCTCTGGAGAATCCGGAAGCGTTCTGGGGTAAAAAGGCTGAACGCTATCTGGACTGGTATCGCCCCTGGGATGCCATTTATGAAGGCGACTTCAACAGCTGTGAAGTGAGCTGGTTTAAAGGTGGACAGCTGAATGCCAGCGTCAACTGCATAGACAGACACCTGGAAAATCGTGCCGACCGGGTAGCCATTATCTGGGAAGGTGACACGCCAGATCTGCAGCGTAAAATTACCTATCAGGAAATGCATGATGAGGTCTGCAGGCTGGCCAATGGCTTAAAGGCGCGAGGTGTCAACCGAGGGGACAGGGTTTGTATCTATATGCCCATGGTTCCTGAGGCCGTTTATGCCATGCTTGCCTGTGCACGCATTGGCGCTGTTCACTCCGTAGTCTTTGGCGGCTTCTCTCCAAACTCCCTTCGTGACCGTATTCTCGACTGTGGCTGCCGGGCAGTGATCACTGCTGATGAGGGCGTTCGGGGAGGGAAACATATCCCTCTCAAAAAGAATACCGACGAAGCTCTGAAAGACTGTCCTGATGTCAGTACTGTAGTGGTTTATGAGAGAACCGGAGCGAGGATTGAATGGCAGGAAGGACGCGACATTTCTTATCAGGAGCTGACAACAGACCAGCCCGTTACCTGTGAACCTGAGATCATGGAATCTGAAGATCCCCTCTTTATTCTTTATACTTCCGGCTCCACCGGAAAACCTAAAGGTGTCCTCCACAGCACAGCGGGTTATCTGCTTCATACCACGGTCACATTTCACTACGTTTTTGATTACCACGAAGGTGACATTTTCTGGTGTGGTGCTGATGTAGGCTGGATTACCGGCCACTCCTATATTGCCTATGGTCCTTTATCCAACGGTGCCACTATGGTCATGTATGAGGGGGTCCCCTTTTGGCCCGATGCTTCTAGAATCTGGGAAATTGTAGATCGTCACCGGGTGAATACACTCTATATAGCGCCTACGGCAATCCGGGCTCTGATGGCCAAGGGGGATGAATACGTTAAACGAACTTCACGAGCCAGTCTGAAAATTCTGGGAACCGTGGGCGAACCCATTAATCCGGAAGCCTGGCATTGGTACTACCAGATCGTGGGGGAAGAGCGCTGCCCCATTATTGATTCCTGGTGGCAAACAGAAACGGGTGGCATGATGATTACACCTTTGCCGGGAGCCACCGCATTAAAACCCGGGTATGCAACACGGCCTTTCCTGGGCATCCGTACTGCCATTCTGGATAATGAGGGTAACGAGGTTGTCGGACCTGGTCAGGGGAGTCTGGTGATCACCGGTTCCTGGCCGGGCCAGATCAGAACCGTCTATGGCAATCATCAGCGAGCAATTGACACTTACTTCAGCCAGTATCCGGGTTATTACTTCACGGGAGACGGAGCCCGCAGGGATGAAAATGGCTATTACCAGATCACAGGCAGAATGGATGATGTAATTAATGTTGCGGGTCACCGACTGGGCACGGCAGAAGTAGAAAGCGCCCTGGTATTGCATGAGGCGATTGCAGAAGCAGCCGTAGTGGGAATTCCTCATCCAGTGAAGGGTGAAACTGTTTATGCCTTCATGACACCCATGGACGGTATTGAAATCAACGATGACTTGATGGAGGAACTTTCAAATCTGGTAGCCAGTGAAATCGGCTCATTCGCTCGCCCGGAGATACTTCACCCATGCCCTGCCCTGCCCAAGACCCGCTCTGGCAAAATCATGCGACGCATCTTGCGTAAACTGGCCCAGGGCGAGAAAGATAATCTGGGTGACTTGAGTACACTGGCTGATCCGGCAGTGGTCAAGCAGCTGCTAAGTTCCACTTAAAAGCCCTGTTTCAATGCTCCCTTTTGATCGAATTAGTTTGTTTCTGAAGGGAGGCTTGAATTAGACATAGTTTTAATTTCATAGAACTATATTTGTATTTCTGGTCCTTTTGAAAAACGAGTGGCTAACGGAGTATAGTGCTCTCTCAATCTTTCCCGTTAAACTAACCTGAGTTACCTCTCCATGGAAGACCTGTTTCAGACAGCTCTCGGCATCGCCTCTCCCTGGTTTATTGAGTCTGTTAAGTTCAACACTGAGCAGTCACGGCTGGACATATACGTTAACTTCCAGAAAGGCTCTACCTTCCGGGACAGCATAGAGGATGACCCTTCCGGCAAGGCATACACAGCCTTTGACACTGTTAAGAAAACCTGGCGGCATCTGAACTTCTTCCAGCATGAGTGCTACCTGCATGCTCGTGTACCACGGATTAAACGAGATGATGGCAGAGTCCGTCTGATTCCTCCGCCCTGGAGTGGCAAGCTCAGCGGTTTTACCCTCTTGTTTGAGGCTTTCCTAATCCAAATGTGCCGATCAATGCCGATTCACCACGTCAGCAAGATAACCGGGGTTTCTGACTACCGGCTATGGAGACTTCTTGAACTCTACGTCAATGCGTCCAGATTTGATGAAGACTACAGTCGTTTACATACCTTGGGCATGGATGAAACATCGGCCACCAAAGGGCATGACTACATCACGCTGTTTGTGGACCTTGAGGAAAAGAAAACCCTATTTGTCGCTGACGGAAAAAGCAGTGATACCGTTAAGGCGTTTACAGAGGGCCTGAAAGAGCACAATGGCAAGCCGGAACAGGTCAAACAAGTGAGCTGCGATATGTCGCCAGCCTTTATCAAAGGAGTTCGAGAGGAGCTGCCATCAGCAGAAATCACCTTTGACAAGTTCCACATCATCAAGATCATCAACGAAGCTGTCGACAAGGTTCGCCGGGAAGAAGCTAAAACCAACCCGCTGCTTAAGGGGGCGAAGTACATCCTGTTAAAGAATGAAAGCAACTTGACGGCAAAGCAAAAAACACATCGTGAAAGTCTGAGTTTGCCTGGCCTCAACCTGAAGTCAATTCGAGCGCTGAACCTTTGCCAGCCACTTATCCAGCTGGTTGGCAAACTGCTGGCGATCACTCTGGCTCAGTGCCGGAGGCCCGCCGGATTCAATACCACTGGCGCGAAGTGTATCCATGAAGTCACGCATGTTCAGCCTTGCCCGAATATTGTCTTCTGTGAACAGTTCACCGCGAGGACTCAACGCAGCAGCACCTTTTTCAATCACTTCGGCGGCCAGAGGAATATCGCTGGTGATAACCAGGTCTCCGGACTCGGCTCTTTTAACAATCTCATTGTCTGCCACATCAAAGCCGGAGGCGACCTGCAGGGATTTTATAAAGCGTGACCCCGGAACCCTGAGTGGCTGGTTGGCCACCAGAGTCAGTGGGGTTTCGGTTCGGTCGGCGGCTCTGAATAGTATTTCCTTGATCACCACCGGGCAGGCATCGGCATCAACCCAAATTTTCATTCTGTGAGAAAGCTCTTAACCCGGAAACCAGGAACCTGTACTTAATACCATTTCGGTCTGAATTCCGGTTATCATCAAAAAGTGAAAAAGATCAGGACCATCACCATGAACGGGCAGAAAAACCGGATGTACCAGGGCCAGATCTTCCAGAAAAGACTGTGCTCAATATCCGGATATCCTTTCTGCAGTTCTTTCAGTTTTTGATCTCTGGACCATATCCAGGCCGCATAGATACAGACGACCAGGCTTAACAGAGGCATAGCATAGCGGGTTGTCAGGTTGACCACAAAGTCAAAGAGCACATCAAACCAGATCATCACGCAGACACTAACCCCGAAAGTAATCAGCGAGATCAGCCAGGAGCTGGCAGTCCTGCGGACATGAAGTCGTCTCTGAAAAACCGCTACCGGTACTTCCAGAATCGAAACTGCTGAGGTCAAAGCCGTAATGGTTAATAAAAGAAAGAAGGCCAGGGAAAGCAAAATACCCGGTGAACCAAACTGAAGAAAGAGCTGTGGCAAAACATCAAACACCAGCTTGTCGGCGCTTTTCAGAGCACCCTCTGCGGTGTAGATATCAATTCCGTGATTCAGCGCAACAAACATACCCGGAATAATCAGCAAACCGGCCATCACTGCGACCAGCGTATCAGTGACGGCAACACTGGCAGCCATCACCGGAATATTACAGTCGCGGGTCAGGTAGGCACCATAAACCACCATGATGCCTACCCCCAGAGACATGGAGAAAAATGACTGACCCAGGGCACTGATCAGAAGATCCTTATTCAGCAATTTGGAAAAATCAGGCAGCACAAAATACCGAAGACCTTTCAGGGCTCCTTCCTGTGTCATGGTGAAACCGATCAGCAGCAGAATCAGCAGCACCAGCATTGGCATCAGACGGCTACACCATTTCTCAATGCCATCAGCAACACCGCCGGAGACAATGGCCGCTACTATGACCATGAATGCACAGGCCGCTATCATGGTGGGCAAAGGATTAAATGAAGTCAGTGAGGTGGCCAGACTGTCCAGACCCAGAGCCACCGCTATGGGAGCCAGACCAAAACAGATGATCCAGCCGGAAATGATGGCGTAAAAGGTATAGATCAGCAGAACTGTGACTGTTGAAACCCAGCCAGTCAGCTTACCCAGCAGCTTGAAAAAATATCTGTTGCTGACACTTGCGAGGGTACTAACCGGGTCTGAGCGACCATAACGGCCAATTACCAGTTCAGCCACCAGCATCGGCCAGGCAAGGAGGAAAGAGAAACAAAGGTAGATTAGAACGAAGGCAGCACCACCATTGTCGGCAGTCTGGGCAGGGAATCCCCAAATATTGCCTATACCTACAGCGGAGCCCACAGCCGCAAGATAGAAACCCAGTCTGGATGTAAACTGTGGAGCATTCTCCGGAGTCTGTTCGTACGCAGTGTTTTCATGGTCCATTCAAGTGTACCTTTTTATGCCATGAAAAATAATGTCCTTCACTCATGGCTATTTGTACCGAGAAAATCTCATCCATCCGGGATGAAAAATTTCCTTACAAAAACGTCCTTATTCGTTGTATCTCCCCGGAGCACTGCATGAACTTAGTACACATGTACAACATAAAGCCCGAAGACTGAGTCTATATCTCAAAGAAAACATTTATCCAGTGTATACAAAACAAACAGATTGAGAGAATTATTTTTTAATTCTCCAAAAAAAGGCGCTTTCAGGAAAAAAAGAGCGTTTTTTTCCGTGAAGTTTTTGTCGAAGTTAACCGCCAGATCGCTTGGCATCGTAGCCAGCTTTCTTGAGCACATCGACCATGACATCCACATGATCTCCCTGCAGCTCGATATTGCCGTCTTTTACAGAACCACCACCGCCGCAGCGCTTTTTCAATGTTTTGGCGTAGGCCTTGAGGTCATTACCCGCAAGAGGCAAGCCACTGATCACTGTGACCACTTTACCACCACGACCTTTCTTTTCAGGGCGGACACGGACGTTGCCATCACCCACTTCTTCCCTGGGCTTTTCTTCCTTGATGCGACCCTTATCGGTCGAATAAACCAGTTTGCTGCTCATTCTTCACCTCAATCTCTTTTCAGCCAGCCTTTTTCCGTGACTTGCTCAATCTCACCAGAAAGAGCAGAAAGCCCATCACTTTCAGAGGCTGTCGCAAAAATATAGCTGCCATGCTTTTCGGCTCTGTCGGTCCCAGCGCAAAAAACCATAGGCTATCTCAAGTTGCAGAGCCCGGTTTTCAGGATGATAAAATTCCCACGCGGAATGAAGGAAAGAGCTGTTGCAGTTTTGCGACACCCTCGAAAGGACAGCGAGGGTGTCAGATGAATCTGGACAATACAAATCTTGGTAATGCTTGTCTAGTTTGCCTTGTCGATATTGTGAGCGGCTTTTTCAGCCATTATGTAAACAGCAAGTACCGGGAAAGTACCCACATGTCTTGGGAATACTGATGCATCAACGACACGCAAATTTTCGATACCTCGCACACGAAAGTCACTATCGAGCACCGAAAAAGTATCTTCTTCTCTACCGATGGCGGCAGTACTGAATGCGTGATGGCCCCAGGCTCGATCTCTAATTGCCTGCTTGAGTTCCTCATCGGATTGCAACGATCTCCCCGGCCAGACTTCCTGGTATTGCGTTCCATAAGTAGCTTCTGCGTTCTGAACAATATCACGCACCAATTTCACGCCCGCAAGAACACCTGCCAGGTCAGTCTCACCGGAATTCGGATTTCCACCCAGTTCTAATGTGTTCTTATTACCGTCTTCGAAGGAGTTGTAATTAACTGAAGGTCGATCAAAAGGACTATCCGTTTTAAGTGTTACAACACCACCACGGTTTTCATTATGACCTTTCAATACCACCCAGGTGAATCGTTTTGGTTGAAGTCCTGCCGCACTGTAGCCATCAAAGTAACCCGTAAACTGATTAACCAGGCCAAAGATATGCAGGTCCTCTTCAGGCTTGTCGGCTGAAGACTTTGTCAGTATCGACGTAAAGCTTAGATTAGTCGATAACACCGATTTCTCGCTTTGTGTGTTCAGCGCCTTCGCACCCGTCAAATACGCTACACAGCCTTCACCAAGAATATTACTCAACAATGAAAAACAATTCTCGATCCACTCCAGTTTGGCGGGTGCCTCATATACCATGCCGACTTCATATCGATCCTGAAGATTTCTCCCTACTCCCGGTAATGCATGGCGCAGGGAAATGTTGATATCAGCTCGATTAAATACTTCAGGATCACCAATACCGGACAACATAAGCAGCTGCGGTGTATTGTAGGCACCAGCCGCCAGAATTATCTCTTTAGCAGCAAAGACTTGATCACGAGTTTGGCCCGAAGCATCCTTATGAGTTTGATCAGCTTTGTATGCACCTTCAGCCACTACATACTCAACCCCCGTCGCTTTCTTGCTATCCTGACTATCAAACAACACCTTTGTGACCAAAGAATTGTACTGGACAACTAACAGCGGACTATCATTGTCATAGTCCCAGAGACCATCACTTTTACACTTATTTTCACGCTGACCGTCCGACAATCCGTCTGGATTTAAGGGATCTTCCATACAGGCGCTTGCCAGGATTCGTTCACGAACACTCGCCCTGAAGCCATCATTGTGAGCCACAGGCAACACCCACACGCCTTCTTCCTCGTTAGCTACCGATGCTTCCAGAAGGTTATTGTCGTTCAGATTTTCAACGATGGATTTATTACTGTCAAAATTAGGAGGATTCACAACTGATACTGCAGACTCAACCATCTCTTGAACATATTGACCATGTACATCATTAACCAGCCAGTCCGCTTCATATTTTTCAATAGAAGCCCAATCGTAGAGAATAGGCAGATAAGTACTATTTATATTGCTGGCCGACCAAGAGTCATCGCCCGTCAATTGAGCCAAGGAATCCCAGTCTGAATTTTTTGGCAGCACGTTGATCATGGCATTGTTCGCTGAAGAACCACCTATCCCTGTGCCTCGAGGATAAAAAATGCCTTCTCGCGAGGTTCCGGAGGGACAGTCACAGTTGCCATTGTCCTGAACAATACAGCTCACGCGCTTCCCGGGATCATCATTGATCCGACACATCGCATTAGAGTTACGTGCAGCCTTCGCTGGGTCACTGTAATGTTCGACATAATAAGACCAACTTCTGCCCGGCTTTTCACTTGCAAAGGGGTGATTGGCAGGAATGGGGTAGGTTGGGTTTCTATCAGCCGGATCACCACCTGCATCGATGAGTAATACTGAATGCCCCAGGTGCGCCAGTCGTGATGCAACAGTTCCACCACCTGAACCAGCACCTACGACAACAAAGTCATACTCGGGTTCGGGTTCGCAATAAAATATCATGCAGTACAAATCAGAACTGGAAATTGCTTCAGCAGCACTGGACCAACCTGAAGTTATAATGGCCAGGAAAAATAGACTAAATCTTGTTAGCTTCACTTAAACAGCCTTTTAATAATATTTTAATTATAATTGTCAGTGCTAATCCTGAGCGAAGATGGCTCGGCTCAATAGCCTTGACTTTGCTCTTCATTCCTTTGAGAACTGCTCACCCTGTGAGGACAAAGCAACAATACCAAATAATCGCGGCTAGATCCCCTAACCTGATTACAAATAAATAGAATAGTCTGAGGGACATTCGAACAGGATCTAACCTACTCGAATTTTTTTATATTTACGGTGGGTATACCAGGCCCGTTATCGGGCGGCTCTTTGTGAATGCCCACCGCCCTGTCGAGGGTTTACGACGATTTTGCTAATTTTGTAGCATTTTTAGCCGCTTTGCGGCTTCAGGAAAAATTAAAAACAGAACTAACAATTCACAGTGCATCTACCCCTGCTCAAGCAGTCGGCGCAAGTCGATAATGCCGGCATTGGCGCGAGAGATATAATTGGCCATGACCAGTGAATGGTTGGCCAGTATGCCAAATCCGCTACCGTTAAGAATGAATGGACTCCAGACTGTTTCCTGAGTAGCTTCCAGTTCCCGAATAATTTGCTTCAGGCTGATCGTAGCGTTCTTTTTTTCCAGTACATCGGCAAAGTCGACCTCTATCGCCTTCATTAGATGAATCAGTGCCCAGGAAGAACCACGGGCTTCGTAGAAAACATCATCGATTTTGGTCCAGGGCGTTTTCACTTCCACCAGCGTCTCTGCTTCTGTGGACTGGGAAGCTTCCGCATCCCCTGCCAGATCAGTATTAATACGCGGTTTGCCGACACTGGCACTGAGTCTTTGAGAAAGACTGCCCAGACGGGTTTCAACATCGGTCAGCCAGCGGGTCAGGTTATCGGCACGGGCGTAGAACTGGGCGGGATCCTGCTTATCGGGCAGTCGACGCATATAATTGCCCAGCTTATCGATACCACGCTGGTATTCTTTTTCACTGGAAGGAAGAATCCAACTCCTGGAATCAAAGTTAAACTGAGGCTCGGCAATGGCAAGATCGCGATCTTCCTGAGACTGGGACTGCGAACGACTCATATCTTTACGAAGAGAGCGCGCCATA
Source organism: Endozoicomonas sp. ALC020 (assembly GCF_049275935.1). Classification (NCBI taxonomy): domain Bacteria; kingdom Pseudomonadati; phylum Pseudomonadota; class Gammaproteobacteria; order Oceanospirillales; family Endozoicomonadaceae; genus Endozoicomonas; species Endozoicomonas sp. ALC020. Next base: position 2,760,025 of record NZ_CP184830.1, on the reverse strand, counting down.
TCACGCACCTGAACCAACACACCCAGCTCCCAGCTTGGCATATTATCCATAAACACACCGGGAGGACCGATATCATTTCGGGTATAGCCACCGGATTTGCTCAGCAGCGTGTCCGCAATACGATAAAGCGTAGCCGTAGTCGTGTAACCCACCACAACTTCCTGGTCATTGGCCTGTGCCATCTGCTCAGTATTGGCTTTTACTGAAAAACTATCCGGTTCAATACTCCAGTAAATACCTAAAGCAGTCAGGCCAATTATCAGGACACCAACAGCAACAGCAATCATTTTGGCCCCAGGTATACCACCACTCAGGGTGCTCGTGAGACCCTCAGTTACTGAAGACAGACGCTCTTTTATCTTTTCCAGAGCCATAGATTCCTCATTGCTCCAATCTGAATCCTGTTCATTATCCTCTATTCAGTGCGGGTATTAAAGACGCAGTCATTGCACTATGTGAATGACCGCTTGGCAAAACGCCGTGAGCTCTCGCCCACTACGAGGCTATCGCAAAATTGCTGCGCTTTGCTGATAGGGCGGGAAAATGCCCCTGCCACAATCCTTCATGACCTGCCGGACTTCCATCCAACAGAGGCACTGCTTTTATTTCGACAAGACACAGCAGGCGCTGACAAAAAAGCAGGTGCCAACGATGCTTCTTTTACACTTCAAGACCTGTTAAAGAACCTTTTTTGATCGATAAAAGCTTTATTAAAATCAGAGGGTTGGCGAGAGCGCCCTGATATGCTTATAATTCACCTCCACTAAGAACCAAGCCCTGAAGTCTTGTGCGTTATACGCTACCAACAGGAAAGATTACGGGGTTGGTGTCAAAATGGGGCCTTTAGCTCAGTTGGTTAGAGCATCCGACTCATAATCGGCAGGTCCTGGGTTCGAGTCCCGGAAGGCCCACCAGATACAGCAAAGCCCGTAGCGTCAGTGAACACTACGGGCTTTTTTGTGTCTACGAATCTAGGGCAGGTAAAAGGGCAGGTTTCTTACAGCACTAAGCCACCTTATCTTTCTTCCGTGATGCCGATTCAGTCGATGCCGATTCAGGCGCCGGATTCATGTTAATGATCTTCACAAACTGGTCCGGACGCTGCACCGCGACATCGCCACGCCACAGCACCCGGATGGCGATGGCGTTCTGGCTGAACAGGCTCAGTTCCTCCTGAATGCCTTCCTTGGGTATCTGCCCGGTGGTGGCGTATTCCAGCCGCAGGTTATGGCGGACGCCGATGGCCAGCTGTGACCAGTCGCCAACGATGGCGGTGTGCTCATCCAGCTGGTTGGTGTCGTAATGCCGGACCTGTGACCAGCTGGCCGGTGGCATCAGCGGCTGGCCATCGGTGGCGGTCAGGGCATCCAGCAAACCGAAATTGACCGGCGCCATCATCAGCCCGCTGGGTTCGCCGTTGACCTGCCGGACCCGTGTCACGGCCTGTGAAAACGGCGCGTAACTGTCCAGGGCGGCGCTCAGGTCGATCGCCTGCACGTCGGCGGTGTTCAGCACACCCACCGGCTCGATGCGCTCGGACGTTTCACTGTCGACGGCACCGGCACCGGACAGCGCCGCCTGGTCAATGCCCTCGGCCATGACGTTGCTCAGGGTCCGGGTCAGGAAGCTGTTCAGGCCGATGGCGTCCTCCAGCAATTCACGCGACAGCGTCACCAGCGCACCCAGGCTGCACGATTTCAGCACCACCGGCTCCAGGCTGATGCCGGTGCGGTGGATGTGACCCAGCTCGGGCCGCCAGGCAACGCTGGCATCACCGGTCTGGCGTGGTACGGTCAGGGTCGCGCTGTCCATTGGCCAGACCACCGCACCCGCCGTCAGCACGCGCGACTTGTTGCGGGCCAGGTCGATCACCTCAGCCGCCAGCGGTGTCGGAATCAGCACACCGCCGGTGCCGGTGCTGGTCATCGTGCGCCGGGTCTGCTGATTGTGCTCACCGGTCAGCCAGGCGCGGACATAGCCACCCAGCTTCAGATCGCCCAGGTCTTCAGAACGCACAAACTTACGGCACCAGTCGCTCATGCGCTGGTCCTGGGTCAGCGGTTCGAATTCGCTCAGCTCTGAAGCCTGTCGGCGCACATCCAGATACAGTGGATTGCCCAAATCGTCCTTGATGATTTCACGGGTACCCTTGGGCAGCGGGTTCAGTGGCTTGTCGATGTGGTACTTTTCGATAAACCGCTGACACCATTCTTGCAGGGCATCGAAGGCTTGCTGTTCGCTCTCATCCAGCCCACGCGCCTGCTGCTCCGCCTGGTTAATCAGGGTTTCCATACTTTTTGCCAGTGCCTCGCTGGCGTCCTTCAGATCTTCCGCGTCCAGTTCATTGGAGCGAATCTGCATCTGTTTCTCATCGTCGTTGTAGAACCTTCTCAGAATCCTGATGGCGTCCGGGCAATGCCGGTTAATGGCGTCAAAGTGCTTGATGTGCATCTTCATGGTGAAGACTCCTGTAAATTGAAAGGGTAGTTATAGGGTAGGCGACACAGGCCATGTCCGGCTGAAAGCCCGGTATCCGGGTTTTACCTGACATTCAGGACAAACACGCCAGCATGAGGTGAGGTATGCAGGCACTGATTGAAACCAGCTACCAGGACGCGGTGAAACGCTATCAGCAAGTCAGCAACCACCGTCGTTTACCCTGTCGGTGGTATTCGAACTTTGAACGTAACAACTGGTACTTGCGCGACCGGGACGGGTACCACCTGGCGACGGTCGAACTGGGCCGGTGCCGGGTGCATCTTCCGGACGGGCAGATCGTCCGGTCAGGATGACGACGACCACCTGTCGGAAAGCCAAAGGGCGATGGTGGCGGAAAAAATCGCCACAGTAAAAAACGGCGGTAACCGCAAATCCGATCAGTCTGCAAATTTGCAGACTGATCTGACCGTGTCCCAGGCCGCCGAACTGATGACCGTATCCGACCGGGCGGTACATCATGCCCGCACCGTCCGCCGCCAAGGCATTCCCGAACTGATCGAAAAGGTCGAAACCGGCGACGTCAAGGTATCGGTCGCCGCCGACGTGGCCGCACGACATCAGTCAACAATCACCGGATACTGTTTTTTCATCCTGGTCCGGCGCTTCATCCAGTCGTCCAGGGATTCAGTCTGACCGGCTGCTTTATCATCATCGTCCAGCGCTGCTACCCACTGGCGGACGGTGGCCGTCAGTTGCCTGAGCTGGCTGTGCTGCTGGACACGAAAGCCGTCCGGGTTGGTCTGTAGCTGGTGCTTCAGCAGCGCCAGCTGGGCCAGGGTGGTTTCGTCAACGCTGTCCAGCGGCGGCAGGCGTTCGGCCAGCTTGCGGTAGATCACCTTGACGTCGTCCGGCAGCCAGGCCGGGATGACACGACACTGGCGGTTGCTGGCGGCGCTGTCCCTGCGATCGGCATGACGACAGGGCTGGTAGGTGTTTTGCAGCTGGTGCACGTCGGTGGGCTTGCGGGTTCTGGGCATGGCTAAGGATCATGACAGGGTGACAACAGGATAAGTATAGATTCGGCGGCAGCCCTTGCGGTTCTAACAGGGAGGGCATGTTAAATAGCTACAGCTTTTTGAAAGCAGACCGCCGCCGATGCGCAAATTTTTATGCGTGCAATTTAAAAATCAGGTGGCCTCCGCGTGATCGTAGGCGTCGTTGGTGATGCGGTCGTTCTGCACCGACCGGATGCGCTGTTCAATCTGGTGGGCCAGCTGTTCCGAACTTTGGCCCGGCTGCTGGGTGATGTTGAAGGTCACGTGGTTGTCCTGGCTGACACGAAGCACAGAGACCACCGGGGGACGGGGCTTTTGTCTAAGGAGATTCTGAAAAGGAGTGATCATAAATGGCCTCAAGTGCGAGAATAATCGACTATTCTGGTGTATTGAATGCACAAGAAAACAGGAAGCCACGAATAGAAAGTGGTGAACTGGCTGCCGTATACAGATTTCAACCAATACGGGAGACTGGTGTAGTGAATGAACCAGTTGAGACAGGCCCGATAAACATGGCAATACCCGGAGACAATGTTCGCAGACTCAGACTCGAAAAAGGCTGGTCCATGCGAGAACTGGCAGAGCGTTGTGTGACCGAAGACAAGACAATGGATCACACAACCATCATGCGACTGGAGAAGGACAAGGGCTATACCCGTGCCACTCTTGAGCGTGTCGCCAAAGCTCTGGGTCTCAGAAACCATGAAGACCTGTTCGTCCCAGAAGAACTGGCCGGATTCGAAAAACTCGATGATTCCGACCGTGCCCAGATTGCCAACATGGTTCAGGCGCTGGCACTCTCTGCTGAACGCAGACAGGCTGTAAACAGCTAATCCTTCCTCTTTTGTTGCTTTCATAACTCCCTCTTCTTCCTAAAGCTCCGGTCCCGGGGCTTTAATTTTTTTGTCTGGTGCATTGACTGCAACAATTTCTTTAAGCTAACCTTAGCTCAAATGGTGCAATAGATGCAACATTGAAAAATAAAAGAGAAGACAGATGGAAGCGCAAAACATTCTGGACACTCAGGATGATCCGACTCTGTCAGTGGTCGACGTAGCAGACCGCTCAGGCCAGAGCGTGTCCTTCATCTATGCCGAAGTCGAACGGGGAAACATTGAGTACTACGACTTTGGCAATGGCAGAAGGTGGATCAAATTCAGTGAAAAGCAGTTGGCGGACTACTTTGAAAGCCGTCGCAGGAAGAGGAATTCAGCATGGGCAAACGCCGTACAAAACCGTGGAAGCGGGTCAAGACAAACGCCGGATGGCGGATTAAGTACGACTACAAAGACCAGCGGCTCGGTATCGCGAGGACTCGGGAAACTTTTAACACAAACGAAGAGGCGGAAGACTTCCACGAAAGGCTGATTGCCAACGCCAAGAAAGTATCAAGGGGGGAGAAGCCAGAACGCATCTTTGGCGAAGCCATGATGGAGTACCTGACGCTGGTGTCTGTTAACAAAACCAGCCACCGCAACGATCTGAGCGACGCCGCTATGTTGCGCATTCCTTTTGAATACAGGAATAAATTCTGGCGACTGGAAGACCTGCCGTTGAATGACTCAGAGACAGGCATAGTGGTCGGGTTGGAGCTTTATTTTAAAGACCAGTTAAAGATCTCAAAACGAGCCTACCTGAACAAAGAGTTGTATCAGCTTCGCAAGGAAACGGGTGGCTCTTTCTGGTATCACCAGACTCACCCCGCCAGTGAAGATATTCCAAAACCACGCACTCTGGTGACCGATCCAGTTCTGCTAAAACGATTGGAGCAGACAAAAGGCAGGGGGCCAGTTAAGAAAGATACCCTGCGACTCCGGCAGATTTTGGCCTCAAGCATTCTTTCCTATGCCTACCGTAAGCGTAGATGGATAGACATTAACCTGGCTGACTTCATTGATCGCATCGAGCCCGGAAAATCGCGCATTGATTTTTTGACCTCTGAACAGCTTGCCTGCCTGCTCGAAAAAGCCCAGGAACTTTACGGGGGATATTTCACCCGGCTCATCAAGGGGGGCGTCTGGATCGGCTGGCGACGCAGTAACCTGATCGGGCTGACTTGGGACAGGGTGATCTGGCCGGAAGAAGTGAAAGACCCTGTGACTGGCGAAAAAGAAATACGACCCGGCTATCTCATTGTTCATGGTGCTGAAGAACAGGATGTCAACCCCTTCGATCTCTCCCAAAGAGAAACAAGAACCAAAAACAAAGACGTTCTGATGACCACAATGACCCGCCGGCTTGAGCTGCTTCTGCGTGAATGCTGGGAGCACAAACACCCTCACTCTGAAGTCGTCTTCCACAAAGGAGACGGACGCCGCTATGGTGATTTCCGAAAGAAGTTCAACAGGCTAAAAAAAGAGCTGAACATTCCTGAGCGCTTCCGTTGGCACGACCTCAGACACACTTGGGCAACTGAAGCACTGAATGCCGGAGTGGATAACAGAACCATGATGGACGAGCAGGGCTGGAAGGATCGGCGCATGGTGGATCGTTACAGCCATACACGTCTGCAGGACCGACTGGAAAGAATGAACCGAGTCGGTCAGGCCAAACCTCAGAGCCTTCGATCGAAAGGTGACGACGATGCCTAATCCCATCATTGAGCTGCTGTCTGACACAAGACCTATGTCAGGCCCGGAAATCCTGATTCACTTCCCGCTCGCAGAAAGAAGACAGCGCACGAGAGATCTGGAAGAGCTGGTTGCCAGGGGCGAGGTTATTCACGTTCCCATGGTAGAGCAACAAGTGCGGATCGCCGCATTCAAACTGCCCGAAGGCAGCCGTTGCCAACGTTCCATCTTCGATCTGGACGAGCTGGGGTAACCATCATGAGACGCTGGACAAAAAAAGAAGAACAGTACCTCGAAGCCAATTACAAAAAATACCCACTGGATGAGACAGCCTGCGCTCTGGGCAGAACCCGAAACAGCGTTTTTAGTAAGGCTCTGTACATGGGAATAACCGGCCAGGTGACAGGAGAGGAGCATAAGTGGTCACGACATTCCGACCACGATATAGCACTGGCCAGAGCCCTCGCTGAAGAGAATGTCCCGGTGGCAACGATCAGCGAAAAACTCTGTATTCCAAGACGCACGCTCTACTACTACCTGAACAACCCTGACAAACGACCAACCCGGGCGCTGGCCTGAAGGAGACCGTTATGGACGCGGTAATAAAAAAACGAGGACGTAAAAGAGAGACCGACCCCATCAAAGCCGCCTGCATTCTTCTGGATGAAAGAAACACATCGCCGGAAGAACGCTCCCCGAATTACAAAGAAGCCCTTCGCAAGTTAATTGAAGCGCAGATTCAGGAATTCAAAGCCAGGGGAGGCAGCATTAAACAAATCCCCTCCGGAGTGATGACCACATCGGAGAACCCGATCTCAAAGAAAAACATCGTCTGGAAAGACCATCTTAAACAGGAAGAGACAGCATGACCAAACAAACCATGACACCCGAAGAAAAGTACGCAGCTTCAGTCGAGGTGCTGTCCGATCTCGCTCTGAACCAGGGTAGCGGTTATGCCCGCTGTGCCGCCCAGGTCCTTCTCTCTGCATACAACGGAGCTAACTGGCAGCTCAATGTCACCGACCTGTGTGAGCTGGATGACAAAAACATGATCCATGCGATGAATGTTCTAATGCTCCGTCGCTCCGTCCGTGAAGAACCCCATTACATGATCGAAAACGGCGACGAAATATTCCAGAAAATAGCCAAGCGCTGGAAGCGCTACCGCATAGACAATCGTTACAAGCGCGATTGCCCAGACTGCTACGGCTCAGGTGAGCAGGAAATCTGGGACGACACCGACGAATTAATAGGCACCCGGACCTGTACTACCTGTAATGGTGAGAAGTGGTTGGGTTAAAAGGAGATAGCAATGGAAACAACCACACTGGAACATTACATAAAAAAAGCGCAGGCCAAGCGCTCATCCATATTAAACACCTCAGATCGTGGCAAATCAGCGTACGCTCTGGCCAGTATGGCATTAGAGCACGGTAGCGCCAGTGCTGAAGCTGCGGCTTCTTTGTTGCTGGCCATGGAATACGGCAAAGCGTTTGATTTTGTAAAGCTCCTTTCATTCGATACTGAAAACCGTGCTCATGCTGACCTGGTATTAATGGGTTACCAACCACATCACCTCTGGCCTTCGGCATGGATGGATGAAGCTGGGTATCACGGGCAGGATGTTATGGATACTCTGCTGGATAAGTGGGGGATTGCATAACCCTTGCCTGTGGAAAGGGCACTCTCGCAATGAGTGCCCCTGACCATACAGTTATTAAGCTGCTTTTTTGCGATTAAATATTTAATCAATATTGATTCCTTCTGGCTGCATAAGATTTTTTAACTCATCATTGGCAGCCAAAATTTCATCATGACATTGCTGAATATATTCTAGGGATATCTCGTGACGCTCTCTCTGTGACTTTTTCCTATGTAACTCTATCATCACAGTCAATAACCCATCAGAGCTAGACATTATTCCATGAATGATTTTGTTTCTCTTTGAAATAAAACCGTTTTCAGAAGAAGCATTGTTTTTAAATCGTTGAAGAAGTGCCCTTAACTTTTCACTGTTCTCATAGTGATCAAGAAGTGATATGGCTAATTCAATTTTAGGTCGTATATCCATAGGACCTGTTATCATTACTCCAACATCTTTCTCTATAGATAACTGGCTCCAGATAACATTCGAAATCAAGTAATCAAAGTAAGAGTACTGAGTACAAATGTATCCTACAAGCTCAGCACGTTTTTTGACGTTTAGAGGATCATCGATCATGATGCTGACTCTCTGTGCAGATAATGCTTAGTTTGAAAACTTAAACCTACACCAGATAATAATGATTTTGAAATAATAATATTGACTTGCGAGATACTTTTTATTCCACTGGATATTCTTCAGCTAATGAAAAAAATCAGGATGGTTGCCACAGACAGACATCCTGATTTATTGTTAGGCCATTTTTTGAGTAGGTATGAATTCAGTTGTTTTACTTTCAGGAAGAACAACAAACTCTTTAGCAAAAAAATTCAGCTTTTGAATCGAAGCAAGCACAATAGCCACTGGAATAAGGTAAATTAACCATGCTCCAGAATTAACAACAAATGCCAAGCCTACGACAAGATTCGCCTGCCTAAATATCTCTTTCAGTTCTTCATCCTCACACTCATTGATAGTTTCAATTCTTTTCTTAACTTTATGGAGCAGTTCTGGATTATGATCCACTTCTTGTTCTATATCTCTCATTACCTTTAAATCAAGATAAGGAAGCCTACTAATAAGATTATTAATACCGCTATGAACGATATTAAATGCACTTATATTTGTTTTACTTCCTGATTTTATTTTATGCATACGCAATCGATCTCTTATTTTGAAGAGCCGATTTCTAAGCATCAATCTTAACGATGGCAAAATAATTCCGTCATAGACGAAATGCCAAAGTGCTAAGAAAATCACAGCTACAATTATATAACTCATGCTGAATCACTCGAGTTAAATTTAACCCCTGCCAAAGAACTCTGTAAGTCAGATTTCTCTTTCCCAATCCTTCGGCACTCTGTACTAAATTTGGTTCTCATTTTTTTTGCATGATAAAACCAGCCAAATGCCAGAATAAATGATAGTACATACCCCATTAATCCCCCATCAGTTAGGTGTTCTATAACTTGGAACATGAGTTTAGAGACATCTTCTGGAGGCATGCGCCATAGTACCAGAATCAGGAGTCCAATTACTCCAAGTATCGGCAACTGACCTCTGTTTATTGAGGAAACAGTAATATCTCGTACTGACTGAGCCCAAGTGACAGGGGCTATACGAGTATTACGTTTACGTCCCTTATTTTTACTCATCTTCCCAATTGATACCTTAATTCACTGCACACCCGTGCTTGATGGTACCAAATGATATATGGTGAGTACAGCTATGCCTTGCGTCTTAAGAAGGGGCTGCTAGTACGAAGGCTTCAAGGACTCCGGATTCTTTCCAATTTCAGCTTCTGAGACAGTGGCCTACCGCCGATCGGGAACAACGTGTCTATTCCGGTTAGTGACTGGGTGGGTCGAGAGATGATGCGGTATATGACTCAAGCGGTCTAAGACCCAGTTCAGGAGCGCCGCAGGCGTCACTTGGATTTTCTTGATAGATTCGATTCGCACTTGACAAGAAATAGAAGGTTGCTTGCTGTTAAGTGCAAAGTATAACTTGCCAAGTGCTCAGGAACTTCACTGACATCAACGCCTTGACCATGGCCACCTTCTTTATTTCGCACTGTTGGTATGCCGCTTTCGAGTAATGTGCGAATCGATGAGTATTGTGTTTGAAGGTAGCTTGGTATTAACTCATTAGTTAAACAAACATTTATCAATTTCTTAGCAGTATCTGTTTTTCCATAACGCCATGAGTTTTTTTCGCAAATTGCCTTCATTAAACTTTCGAAAGATTTCAGACATTCTACGAGGCACTCTTTGTATCTCTTATGCCTATAGTGCTCATGTGCTTTAAGAAACTCAGAGTTTGCACCTTGATATTGCTTAGTAGAACCCAAAACTCTGAGAGTAGGCTTAACTGCTTCAGAATGAATAAATTGTGAATCAACTCTCACAAGTTCACTACTTTCAAACTGATAGCCAACGCCAGACTCTTTGAATCGCCCGTTAAGCTCTACAATTGCCTCATCAGGGGTTATGGCCCTCCCTGTTGCCTGCCTAAAATTCAATTCGTTATCACGAACATGCTGATCAATTACTCTGAAAGAAAGCTCAATTAAATCGAGGCATTGTTCATAATCTTTAGATTCCAAGAAATATTTAAATACAGCATCGGAATTGGAAGTCTCATTTTGTTTTAATGTGAATACTCCATATTCCCTACACAATATCTTATGAATCTCTTGATAGGCATAGTTTGTAGCTACATTGTAGCTGCATTCAACTCCGATCGCGTCACGTATGATATGAACAACTTGTACTCGAAATTTTTGTGGAATTTCTTCGTATACATAAACATCTGGTACTTCACCACGTAGTTTTTTTTGCCTTTTTGAGAATAAATTGAAAATTGGCATGTTTAATCCAATGTTTGCTTAGCAGCTAGCCTGACTGGTATCAACAGCGGGGCAACAGGCTCACCCAGAAGGGCAGTGCTGTCTGTCTGTCATTGTTATGTGACATGTCTCACAAACAAAGGTCACTGACCGTTTTTATGAGTTAATCACGGACTTGAGTCTCAAACTTGTAGCCCCTCATCTGAGCTTCTGAAACACAAGCTTCATAGCGGTTGTTTGCCATTGTACCACTTATAATACCAAAGCCAGTTGCTTGACAAATAACTTTTTGCCCTTCCTCATTGACTAATACAGCATTTGGGCTTACACAGCTTGTCAGTGAGACTAGAGCAACTAATAACAGAATGTGCCGCATATCATTCACCTTACTGTCGATTAATATTTGCACCCTATAAAAGTATGTTCAATTATCGGCCATTTACCTTTCTGGGAGGGAAAAAAGTTGCGATGAATGCACCTGAAAATAATGATTGAATAGGTCTAGTAGCGTATTTTAAATGACACACAGGTGACATAACAGAGACAGTTTAGTATAGTCAGCTGCACTCGGACTATATATAACTCATTGTTTTTAAATAGATTTGCTATATGCACCACTAGCTCATAATCGGCAGGTCCTGGGTTCGAGTCCCGGAAGGCCCACCAGATACAGCAAAGCCCGTAGCGTCAGTGAACACTACGGGCTTTTTTGTGTCTCGTTTATTGTGCCTACTAATGCACCTACTTTGTGTCGGACTGTAACGGTATTAAAAAGTGAGTGTGTAAGTAAATCTCCAGAGCCCTTAAAGGCAGTGACCGCCGCCCCAGTTGACATCCTCCCCGCCGTAAAGAGGGTGTCGCAAAAGCACACTAAAGGCTCTGCACAAGTGCAGAGTCTCTTAGAGATTGCAATCTCCTGTGCATGACGGCCCTCGGGGAGGACTTAAGCCCGATGCCTAAGCAATGCGGGGACATTTGAACTATAAAAATGAGAGGGAATAAGAAAATGAAAAAGCTATTTTTTTCTACATCAGTCTTACTGGCTCTATTGCTGTCTGGCTGTGATCGTGATGCCCAACTCGCATCCAGGAATCTATCGAAAGCAGCGGATCAATTTGAAATTGATCGTAGAGTTGTTTTTTACAATGGCATTACAGGCGACTATATGCTTTCGCTCGAGGGCAAGTGTTCAATCAAAGACAGCAACAGGCAGCTAGAGGTCACCTGTAAGACGGGTCCCAATGAATTTAAAAAGCACTTCTTGGGGTTGTCCGATAATGTCACATACTTCGCTGAACAGACGAACGGTGTTGGTGTGAGTGTTTATCACAACCGAATCATCTGGAAGCCACAAAGTATCATGCCGAATATTGATATTAACGGTTCTACTGATGACCTGATGGAGAGTATGACAAAGTAGACTAACCCATAGAGCTGACGGGCAGCGTAGCTGTCTCCGTCAAGCGAGTTGCCAGGCGGCGTGGCTATTTCCGAAGGTGGTTTACGATGATGGCGAGAGTTTCTTCTATTTTGTCAAAATGTTTGCAGTTCTCAGACTGGTAAGCCTCGATCTTGTGGTCTTGCTGATCAAAACGTTTTTCTACCTGAGCGAACATACATGGGCCGGTTCTCTCGATGATTTTCCAGCACAATCTTCTGTGTTTCCCCGGTAATCTGGACGAAGCGATGTACAGCGTTATCCAGCGATTCAAAATGGGATTCAAGTCTCTCTACACGATGTCCCAGTGACATACTGCGTGCCGTTATCATTTGTTGTAGGAGCAGTCAGAATAGCAGGCATTGTGAGAGGGCCGCCAAGGTATTGCACAGTGAAAAGTGTGAACTGGTTTATCAATCTCTGAGTGTCCTTTTCATTTGCGTCAACCCATGGTCACAGGTTGGCAAGACTGAGCTGGTTGACGGCCAGATACTTTGCCGGGAGTGTAATCGCAGAAAGTCCAACAAGTAGTAAGCGACCTACCCACCCCATATACAGGCAGCTGAATTTTGAAATGTGTCCCAATTGGCCTACACTATAAAACACCATTCAATACCAGAGGGAACCGTCATGAGCAAAAGCGCTGTGGTCAGGGCCAGAGTGGAACCTGAGCTGAAGAAACAGGCTGAAGCGGTGTTTCGCAAGATCGGGCTGAACACAACACAGGCCATTACTCTTTTTTATACGCAGGTTGAGCTGTGCAACGGGTTGCCGTTTGATGTGCGTATTCCTAACGAAGAGACTCTGAAGGCTTTCGAGGAAAGCGACAGAGGGGAAGGGTTGGTAGAGTGCAAAGATCTGGATGACCTGTTTAAGAATCTGGATATTTAAGCATGCTGATACCCGTATTCTTAAACCGCTTTCACAAGGACGTTAAAAAAGCCAGGAAGCAGGGGAAAGATATTGACAAACTCAAGCTTATCACCCGCCAGCTGGTAGAGCAGAAGCCCCTGGCTGCCAGACACAGGGATCACCTTTTGACCGGGAATTATAATGGCAGGCGGGAATGCCATATAGAGCCAGATTGGTTGTTAATCTACAGGCTGGATGATGATCGTATTGTGTTTGAACGGCTCGGGAGTCATTCCGAGTTGTTCAGATAGCAAGGTGTCCTTATCCCACCTTCCCCAGCAACGCCTCCTGCTCTTCACGACTCATAGCTTGCCGTCTGCCTTCAGTGACTTGATAAGCTCATCATGGGATACGGTTTCCTCGCACCGGTGCTCTGCCACTGTCGCAAGATCTTCAAGGTCTTCTAACAGCTCCTGATATTGATCCACAGGCAAAACGACTGATACCCGGTTTCCCTCGTCATCGGTTATGTATTGCGGCTTTTGTTGTGCTGGCATGGTTTTATTTCCGATTTAGACCTACCTTTTTTACGTATTTCCTATTTTTAAGTACTGCTTTTGGCCTGTCGGTAAGCCTCAACAATACCGCTATTCCTTTTCTCAAATAGCAAAACTCCATCATCGCGACTCCATACCTGTTCACTAAGCCGGTATTTAATGCTCTTCACTTGAGTTGGGGCTAGTTTTGCCATTAAAACCATCTTTGGATGTTGCGCCCTCTTTGCACCTTCTATTACACCCCCCCCCTTTCTGTCGGACTTAAGCGGAAAACAATAGTACAGCTTGGAAGCTTATGGAAATAATAAGTCCAGTAAACAAGAGGTTATAAGCAAGATAAGGGATCATTTGGAATGATACGAAAGCACAAATTGAAAGACACATACTCGGCAGGTCCCGGGCTCAAGTCCCGGAAGGCCGACTTCCGGAAAGAGCAAGCAGCAACAGTGCGGGAAGGTCTGCGCAAGCGCCCAGCCCTTTCACGTGGAATACGCAAAAGCACACTTATTATCTTGATCTATCCTTCCTCTCTGTAACCCAGAAGGCAGGGATAGAATTATTAAACACTCACTCTTTGCAGCACTGCTCTTAATGTCATTGTCTGTCATCAGCCAATCTAAACCGTTGACAAGACATTTTGTTGTCGAGCTCGAGCAGAATGCAGATTTTCCAAACCGGGACTTTTCTATAAAGCTTGACCTCCGCATGTTGTCGGGGAACCCCTCAGACAATATCGACTCAGACGGCTATGCAGAACCCGGCTCGTCACCTGATGACAAACGACACAAACCTTACAGCTACAGGGTGAAAACGATCCTCATTGAGTCGATTTCGTGGCGGTGGCTTTGTGCTACGAATCTGCTGGTTGCTTGTGAACTATTTCTGACCATCCAAAACTCCCCTCTGGACTCGCTCCCTTGTTCATGGCCGCCTCTGGCAACAGCTATCGCTGTCGGTTGGCTTTTAAAAAGCTATTTCAACCCCGACTCACCAGTGTTTAATTCGATTGAACAAAAAGAAGCGTGTCAAAATCATCTGTTTCAAAATCATCTGTTCGTAATCACCACAACGATGCCTGGCTCTGAACATGCCCCACAACAAGGCCAGCCATCAACATCATCCGGCCAGCAAATCCCTCAGGCTACCACTTACATTAAAGGCTATTTCACCAGGCTCCTGAATTCTGACTCTGGCAATAACAACGAAGGCCCTGAACAATACCTGCATACTTTGGGTTTAAATTGTTATCTCTATCCCTGTGATGGTGTTTGTCGATTCCGACAATCTTCCAATCCATCCGAGAGTGGAGCGTTGGTTTGTGAAGAAAGTTCAACAAACAACACAGAAGAAACACCCGAACAAATTTCATGCCCCCATTTGGCCAATACACAGTGTTATAGTTGCAACTCTTCCGATGGTGCTGCCCTGAACTCAGTAGTTTCAGGGGAAGCCGATGCAACCTGCCTTGCCAGTAAAGTAACTTGCAACGTGTTAGTGTTAGGGGAGGATGATCATCTTCGTCAATGCGGATCGGTCTGTAAAAATGTCAGAGCCCTGTCGTCTCACAAAAGCAGCATCCACACCGGGCAAAAAACCTGTGACTTGACCGTGCCCGGGGAGAGTGGCCAGCTGTGGCCATGTGGGAAGACCTTTAAGAATGCTCAAATCCTTTCGGCTCACAAAAGAGAGGCTCACACTGGACAACAAACATGTGACCTGACTGTGCTCGGGGAAGATAACCAGCTGCGACCATGCGGAAAAATTTTCAAAAATACACGATCATTGTCGTCTCATAAAACCAGCTTCCACACCGGGCAAAAAACCTGTTCCTTGACCGTGCCCGGGGGGGATGGTCAGCTGCGGCGATGCGGGAGGGTCTTTAAGAATTCTCAAGTCCTGTCGAATCACAAAAGAAGAACTCACTCCGTGCAACAAACCTGTAACTTGACCGCGCTCGGACAGGATGGCCAACTGCGACCATGCAGGAAAGTCCTTAAGAACACTCGAGCAATGCTGGATCACAAAAGCAAAATCCACAGTGGGCAAAAAACCTGTGAAGTGATCGTGGTTGGAGAAGATGGACAGCAACGACCATGCGGAAGAGTTTGCAGGCATATCACAGCCCTGGCGAATCACAAAATGAGAGACCACTCCGGGCAAAAAACCTGTAGCGAAACCGTGGTCCACGAAGATGGCCAGCAGCGAACTTGTGGGAAGGTCTGCAAAAACGCGCAAGACCTGTCGAATCACAAAAGAATACATCGAAAACGCAAGCCTGTTGATGTGAACTAGGGTGACGAACTCAATACCGGCCTGGTGGGCTTCCTGAAGGAGTTTGTTGAAGACTATCCGGAATACAGTTACGACGTAAAACACATCTATGCAGATGGTGATTATGTGATCTTTCATTCCCACGCCACATTGAATAAAGATGATCGTGGTAACGATGAAAAGGGTATGAATATCATTGATAACTGGCGTTTGGAGAATGGTCGTATTGTTGAACACCGGGATTCCATTCAAGCGTTGGACGGTTTTATGCGCTTCTATTCAATGATCAGTGGCGGCAACATTCGCAACGAAAATGGTGTGTTTTAAGGAAGTTTTCAGGTTGAGGCAAGGAATGGGTTCCCAAGGGAACCAGAGTTGTGCCACAGCCTGGTCATATTTCCCACTTCACACTGACAGAAAAGTTCCTGCCGGTCTGGGTATAACGGTTAAGGCCCTTATAGGTGTCAGAAAGACCGCGTACATCATCCCACTTCCAGTATTTCTTGTCAGTAATGTTGAAAATACCGGCAGTGAGAATCACGTCTTTAATGGGCTTACAATAAGTGGTCATATCTACAAGACCATAGCCAGGTGTTGCGAACTGTTCGCCCCCTGCTTCACTCTCGTTTGAAGCAATATCGCTATTAGAGATATCGTCTTTATCTTTCGCGGCGACCAGAGTCCACATCATTTCCCCGCCCCAGTTGTCATCGGGTGAATCATAGGCCAGTCCAATAACAGCGGTGAGCGGGGCAATACTGTTTAAAGGATCGTCTTTAAATAATTCTCCCTTATCATTGGAGAAAGTACCCTGACCTTTACTCCAGGCAACCGCTGTCTTAAAACTTGTTCCAATGGGCGCCCCTATGGCTTCATCCAGCCAGAGCTGGCCCTTGAACTCAAGACCCTTGATGGTTGTGTCATCCAGATTCTGATACTGGTACTGAACATCTCTCCCAACTGTTCCAAGGGGAACCATTTCAATAAAGTCGTCATACCGATTATAAAATGCAGTGATTTCTGCACTTCCAAGTCGCCCGTTCGCTCTCAATCCTACTTCAATAGAGTCACTTTTCTCGGGCTCCAGATCGGGATTAGGCATGACATGAATGTTCATTGAACCGACAGGTACGATTTCTTCAAAGTACATCGCAAATAAATCAGGTGTGCCAAAGCCCTGGCTGTATTGTACAAACCCTGAAAATACGTCTGTGAACTTGTAAACAGCGCCCAGTTTTCCAGACCAACTGTCGTATGATTTGTCTTTATATGCTTTTTTATAATATTGATCCGTTTCAGTTTCTGGTGAAAAACTGTCATAACGAATGCCTGGTGTCACGGTCAGACGATCGTCCAGCAGGGTTATTTCATCCTGAAGATAGATACCCGAAGATTCAACGGTCGCCAGCGGCGCATAACGACTAATGTCATTCTCTTCACCAGCTGGATTTTTGACGTATGTGGTCTTGTTCAGGTTATTCTGCTCTTTTCTTCCCAGCTCCAGTCCATAGCTGATAAGGTGATCGGAGGATTTGAAGTCAAGCCATTTGGTCATCTTCAGATCCAGCTGCCAGCTGGTTTCCCTGTAGATGTAATCCTTGTTTCTCGCCTGGGTTTTCCATTTCGAAGGGCCCGGGACCTCGACCAGCATTTCATCGTAGGTAATCTGATTAGTCTCGGTTTCCTGCCAGTTCAGGGTCCACTTAAGCGTATCGAAAACCGGTATGAACGCTTCCCACTCATGAAACACGCCAAGGCGTTGACGTTTTGTTGAGTCCTCTGCTTCAAATTTGCTGTAAGGAGAAGGGTTTCCAGTGGGCTGTACACCGACCATTGACAATAAATCAGTGTCAGAGTGAAGCTCCCGCCACTCAACTGTCAGCCCCATACGATGATCGTCGTTCAATTGGTACTGTAACTTGCCCAGTACGTTATTGACACTAATATCCTTGGGGTCGGCTTCTTCCCTGGCCTCACCCTTCACATCGGCACCACCATGGGTCCGGGTTTCTTTGGCATCGCGACGGGTATAAATCAGCAGGCTTTCCAGATCATCACTGCGATTAGCAAACGTTGCTGTTTCAGTAAAGGCACTGTCAGCAGAGGAGTATCCCCCCTTCAGTGATGCGTAGGCGTCATTACCTTCGGGATGAAGAAAGTCTGCCGGGTCTTTGGTGACAAAAGCAACAACACCGCCAATAGCATCGCTACCATGTACGGTCGATGCCGGACCTTTTAAGACTTCAACGACCTTGATGGTTTCGAGGTCAATAAAATTTCGCTGGGAACGCAAAAACATTTTGGTGGAATCAAAGGCTTTGGCCTGATCCACTCCGTCTACAGTAATCTTGACCCGGTTGGCATCCATCCCACGAATATTGAAGCTGCCCGCACCGGTTCTGCCATCATTTGTGACCCTGACCCCCGGCTCGTAACGAACCAGGTCATCAATGTCATTGACCATTCTCTTTTCAATGTCATCCGCCGTGGTGACATCCACGCTGCTGGCCACCGAATCGAGATTCTGTTCAGTCAGTGTCGCTGATACAGTCACCTGGTCCAGCAGAGTGGGTTGTATAGACGGCAAAGCTTCTTCAGCCTTGACTGTGACATTTGCTACTGCCATGACGGCCAGGGCCAGATGTGTTTTTTGAATCGCGGGTAGGCTCATTGTTTAACAGCAATTCCTGAAGTTCGGGCGTCAATGCGATTGTTACAGCGTCTCCCGAGTCAGTGACCGAGTATGACGAACAGGACTGATAATTGAGAGATCAGTCAGGTTAATCCTGAAAATAAATCAGTTCTTCTGCAATCTGAACTCCGCCACTAAAGGCACATGATCCGAGAGCATTTCAGCTTTTTGGACCACTCTGGCCTTCACTAGATCCAGCTTTGCTGAGTAAAAGAGATAATCCAGCGTCCGATCCAGACCCAGATCCTGACGGGTTCGACTAGTGAACCACCGTTGCCTTTCCTCTCCAGAAGCCTGTTGAGGCGTTGGAACAACCGGAAACCTGTCGGTCAGTACGGATAACTCGGAGTCTTTCTGATACCAGAACTGCTCGGAGTCATCGAGGTGCTCATACTGTCCCTGCGGAATCAAATTGAAATCCCCTCCGGTAATCCACAGGGAGTCGGCCCCCATCCGGTCCAGCCGCTCAGCCAATTGCTTTACCTGCCTTTGCATAATATCCAGCCCTTGGGCAAAAGCATCCAGATGCGTGTTAATCACCGTCAGTGACCCGGCTCCCAGGTTGATTTCGGTCTCCAGCAGGGCCCGTTGAGTGGTCGCAGGATAAAGAGACTGATCAGGTATGGCAGGAAGGTCATGCCTGACGACACTGTCAATAGCAAACCGGGATAAGGTCAGCAGGTTCACTCCACCCGGCTCTTTCCGGACATTCGGTGAGGCCCGTTCGTTCAAATAACTATAAGCGGTGAAGGCACTGCAATGAAACCTTACAGGCAGGGCGTCTTTCAACCACTGGATCTGGTTCATCCTGACTCTGGGGTCTACGTCGACTTCCTGAAGCAGAAGGATATCAGGGTTCTCTTCTTCAATCAGGTCTGCTACCTGATGAAAAACAGACAATTGCTTGTCAAGAGCCAGAGCTTCGAGTTGCTGCGGGGGCTTCCATAGTTCATAGATGCCTCCGGCCATAAACTGCACATTCCAGGTCATCACTTTGATGGATTGACCGGCTTCAAGCTTTTCCGGTGTTCCGGTGCATTGAACAGAGGGTTTGGCAAAAGCAGAACCGGCTGCCAGCCCCAGCTTGAGTAACACAGTGATCAACAATAACCACGAATGAAAAGAAGTGGTCTTCGAATCTGAAGGCATAGTTCCACCCTGACTGGATAAACGTCAGATCGGCCAGAGTCTGCTCTCAACCAGCTTCTCATTGCCGACCATGGATACCCAGTATAGACCGCAGTTTTCTGCGGCTCTTACAATTTCTTTTTGACTATCGCGTTTATACAGAACTTCAGTACAGGTTGAACGACCTGCTTTTAGATAAAGGCATTACAACATTACAAAGTCTATGTCGTTTAATATGGGTAGAAATCTCATTTAACGCCACAAAGACATTTAACAGATGCACATTAAATAGGTACACTTCGCCTACATCCCAACGACACCAAGGAATGTAGCCGTGTATAAAAAACGACAGTTACTGGCTTTTGTAATTTCCACCGGATTGGCCGCTTCGGTTTATGCTGATGAAGGACGCTGGTATATCAACCCTGCGATTGGTCTTCAGAATTTTGATTCTGATCGCAATCTGGACGATGCCACCACACTGACTCTGGGGGGTGAATATCGCTTTAACGACCAATGGGCCACAGAACTGAGATTTCTCGACAGCAATGCTGACAGCAGAATTGGGGATACCGATGTCAACCAGTATTACCTGGATGCTCTCTACTACTTCAAACCCATGACAGCCAGGTGGCAACCTTTTGCCATTCTGGGTGTGGGCCACGGGGAATTTGAAGGCAAGCTCAATGACTCTCAGGAAACACAGGCCAACGCCGGTGTTGGTGTTCGCTATGCCATTAACGAAAACTGGTCGCTGCGCGGGGATGTTCGTGGCATCCACGGAGCCGATGACAGCACCTGGGACAGTCTGGTCAACGTCGGAATCAGTTATGCCTTCGGTGGAAGTTCAGCTCCTGCCCCGGCGCCTGTTGAAGCAGATAGCGACCAGGACGGTGTACCTGACAGTCGTGATAATTGCCCAAATACACCAGCCGGTGCGACGGTTGATGCCAGTGGCTGTGCACTGGACAGCGATAAAGACGGTGTTCCGGATTATATGGATCAGTGCCCGAATACTCCCGAAGGCCGCAAAGTCGACGACAATGGCTGCAAAATCGCACTGATAAAAGACATCAGCATGAAGCTCAGCGTCAATTTTGCTACCAACTCTGCCGTGGTAACCGGCGAGATTGATAACGTCGACGAAGTGGTTCAGTTCCTGAAAGCCTACCCTGAAGTACCTGTGGAGATTGGAGGTTACACCGACAACAGAGGTGCTGAGGAATACAACAAAAACTTGTCACAGCGTCGTGCAGATGCAGTTCGCAACATTCTCATCAATGATTATGGTATTGCAGGCGACAGCATCACAGCCGTTGGTTACGGCGAAGATCAGCCTGCTGCCAGCAATGAAACAGCTGAAGGACGTGCCGCCAACCGCCGGGTTGAAGCCACTCTGAAGCATAAGATCGAGCAGTAGTTCTGGCGAGGAGAGTTCATTCGAACTCTCCTTTGCCAAGTGTCACCATCAGGGCATCTTTTTCAGATTGTAGCGTGAAGCTAAATCACCCGTTGCCTTCTCGCCGTTCACATCCAGTTTCATAAGCATGTTTTCACCAACGAAGTATTGGTTTGGACCTGACTCGTCAACCAAGGTGACGACGTTGCCCGATTTGTTCCAGGTGAATTTACCTCCAGATTTGATTGGGTCGCCTTCTTTGCCTTCATACAACTCAACCAGTGAGTAGGTGCCGTCTTCATTGAGTGTCAGCGTTGTGTCGATGCCTGCACAATCTGCACAGGGAAGTTTACCTTCGTAAATGCCAATCCAATTCAGAGCGTTTTGCGCGTTTTGACCAGAATCGACAAAAGTATCGGTGTTGGTCAGCTGCTCTTCTTCGATTGGAGCTACATCAATTGCGTTTTTCTGATGTGTTGCCTGAGGACCGTCAACCGCACTTGTCTCCGGCGGTTTCTCATCCTGACAGCCCACTGTGATGATCACCACACCAGTTAGCGCCAGTAGTGTCTTTTTCATTTCACACCTCTTTGACAAGGCAAGGAGTGTCACTAAAGCCTATTCGCCAAGCGAAAATCATGTTGGAACAGGCCTCATTTGACTTTAGAACCCATTAGAAAAGGACGCTAGTGGAATAAAATTCACTAGCCAGTCCAGTAGTACCTGCTCACGGAAAAAATATGTATCAAACCCCCAGAAAACATCACCCGTGTTCGTTGAAAATCTAATCCCGTGGATAAAAATTCCAGTGGGCCGATCCAGCCAATCAAACCTGTTACAAAAATTTATTTGCTGCTGATGATGTATTGGATAATTGCCCCAGACCAGATAGGAAGGACTGAAATATGTTGCTCGTACAACAACTCCAAACACTGGCGGAACGAGAGTTACAAACATACCGAGACCTTTGCGAGATTTGCACAGTGTATAAGCTACCACTTTAGATGCAAGACAGAATAAGGCAACCGAAAACCAGCAGCCTGTCGAACTTAAGCGTCCACCTGGACGGGGTCGCCCAGACGGGGTCGCCCAGACGGACGCTTAAGTCCGACAGACTCCCGGCAGGAAGCAAAGCAGAATGAAAATTACAAACCTGTAAAAAAAAACCTACAGAGCAACCAAAAATATCACAATCGCAAAAACCAATTTCTTTATACAAATGATAATGATTTGCGTTTAGGTTGTGTTTTGCATATTATCCTGCAACATCATCACAAGCGCTTCGGGGTATTCAGAACACTGCGCTTGTGTGATTGATCCCTATAAAGAATCCTCTAATAGCAGTACACGTAGGCCAACAATGACGTTTACCAAAAGTAGACTGGCAATTGCTGTCATGGCAGTGTCTTCCGGTTTTGTTTACGCAGACAGCACACCTCAGACCAATGCAACCCTTCTCAATCAGGTGACAGTCACTGCCACCCGATCTGAAAAAGACATCACCGATGTAGCCCAGACGATTGAAGTCGTAGACCAGTATCAGATCCAGCAGGAACAACCTGAGTCTGTGGCTCAAGCCGTCCAGTCTCTGCCAAACGTATCCGTCAGTGGTGGCCCGCGCACTAGCTCCCAGAACATTAATATTCGCGGTCTGGAAGGCACTCGTGTTCTTCAGATCACCGATGGTGCCCGCCAAAACTTCTCCAACGGCCACCGTGGTAGTTATTTCACAGACCCGGAACTGCTGAAATCTATTGAGGTGGTTAAGGGTCCATCCAGTAACCTGTGGGGTTCAGGTGCTATCGGCGGTGTCGTTGTGCAAAACACCAAATCCGCAGAAGAAATGCTGGAACCCGGTGAAACTTTGGGTGGCTATGTATCCCAAGGCTTCCACAGTAACAATAATGAATCCCGCACCAGCGGCTCGCTTTATGGTGTGAATGACAACTTCGACTGGTTGCTCAATGGCTACTATAACGACGGTGGTAACTATGAAACAGGGACCAGCGGCGAAGGGAATGGAGACGAGGTTGAGAACTCCGGCTCCCGCGAACAGGGTGGTATGGCCAAACTGGGCTGGCAGCTGAATGACGACAGTCGTCTTGAGTTTAAAGCTCAGCAGGCTCAAACCAATGCCAAAGTTCCCAGCAATCCCGCAACGGCTGTAGATACGGACTCCCCATTGATTATTCAAGAGTCCACCAACACCAACCTGTCTGCTGCTTATCTTTTTAATCCTGACAGCGTTTTGGTGGACAGCAAGTTCCAGCTGTTTTACACCGATACTGAATTTGATGAGTATCGTATTGAAGACGAGCAGACTGATAATACCCGATACAAGACATTGGGTGCAGCGTTTACCAACGTATCAAAGCTGACTCATTTAGATTTAACCTATGGTCTTGATGCCTACAAAAACACCATTGAAACAGTTCGTGATGACTTCGGAAATGAAGGTAATCGCCCGGAAAATCTCGATGGCGAGTCCACCACTGCAGGTGCTTTTGTTCAGGCAGATGTTCCTTTGGCAGAGGCATGGACTTTGCAAACCGGGGTTCGATATGACCGCTTTGAGACCAAGGACAACCGTCCTGACTCCGACATTGAAGACAAGAAACAGTCTGACAACGCAGTCTCCCCTTCTGTTGCCCTGATCTGGGACACCACTGATTGGCTGACTCTGACTGCCAGTTACAATGAAGCCTTCCGCGCACCGAATATGGAAGAAATGTTCTCTACAGGAACTCACTTTGCAACGCCAGTTGGCACCAACAGGTTCGTACCCAACCCGAACCTCAAACCTGAAGAAGCGAAGAATAAGGAAATTTCAGCCCGGATGAATTTTGCTGGCCTTCTGAGTGATGATGAACTGACCATCACAGCCAACGTCTTCCAGAACGATGTGGATAACTTCATTACCCAGTTCGTTTATGATCCAAACATCTTTGGTGTTCCAACCAAAACAACCTGGAAGAATGTTGATGAAGCTCAATTGAAGGGCTTTGAGTTGGCCGGCCAGTATCGTTACCAGGATATCCAGCTCGGCCTGTCCTACGGCCAGACCCGTGGCGAAGATAAAAAGACGGGTGAATATCTGGATAACATACCGGCCGACAAAGTGGTTGCAGATGCTGCCTACCTGATGCTGCAGGGTGACCTGAAAATTGGTTCACGGTACACCTATGTCAGTGCTCAGGAAGATATTCGTTCCGATTACGACGGCCAGTCCTCATACGACAGCTACGATCTGGTCGACCTTTACGCTAGTTATGAGCCAACTACCGGCGCTCTGAAAGGCATCAAGACCGATCTGACAGTCAACAACCTGATGAACGAGTACTACATTTCTGCCTGGGAAACACTCTACGAGCCGGGTCGCAATATCAAGCTGAACGTGCGCTATATGTTCTGACTTTTAACCCTGTGACGGTTACTGCAGCGCACCCAATAAATGCGAATTATTATCATTTGACTTATTGAATACGTCTTAAAGTTGCAGTAATCTTCACTCGCCAATGCACAAGTAAACCGATTATGTCTCGAACGCTGCTACTCACATTGATCATCTCCATTTCCGTACATATGGCAGCGGCTATCTACCATGGTCAGCAGGAAGTTGAGCAGACTAAAGTGGCTCAGGGCAGCATCAGGGCTCCCATCAGAATGACCTTTTCTTCAGTGCAGCAGGCTGCTCCCCAGCCGGAGCCTGTCAGGGATACCCCCAAACCTGTCGAGAAAAAACCAACGCCCATCAAGAAACCAGAGCCAAAGAAAAACGTCGTCAAGATAGCGGAACCAGAGCCGCAACCTGAAAAGCCCGAAGTTAAAAAAGAACCTGAGCCAGAAAAGGTGGTCGAGAAAAAACCGGAACCGCCCAAAAAAGAAGCAGAGACTCAGGTAGTCAAAACCGCCACAGAAAAGAGTGAAGCAGAAGGTCTCAGCAACGAGCCTGTTTTCGTCTCCAGACCTGCTATTCGCAAGTCCGTCCCTCCCAAATACCCGCGCACTGCGCAACGAAGAAACCAGCAGGGCGTCGTTATGCTGGAAGTCCTGATAGATATTGAAGGCCATGCAATGAGCATAAAAGTGCTGGAGTCGTCCGGTTTCAGGCTACTCGACCGGTCGGCTATTGCAGCGGTTGAAGACTGGGAGTTCGAACCCCAGAAGCGTAACAACCGGCTGGTGGCTTCCCGGGTCCATATTCCCGTGGCATTCCAACTGAATTAACAGCCTCTGGCTCACCCAAAATAGAAGATTTTGAAGATAAAAAACAGGTATTAATTGATGTTACTGGAACAGATCTCTTCCCTGGGACTCATGGGCTGGCCCCTGATCATTATCTCCTGCATCAGTCTGGCTCTTATCCTGGAAAGACTGATCACTTTTACGCTGCTGCCCAGCCTCAATAAAAAAAGCATGAATACCCTGCTCAATGAAGTTCGCGGCTGCTCCCACTGCAATAATAGCCAGAACAAACTCTGCAAAAACCTTGTTGCCGGAAAAGGTGTTCGCAAGGGTATCGCTATTCTGTTGAGCCACAATGACTGCGAAAAAGAGATGCGTGAAGAAGTAGCAGGCCTCTGGCTCCTGAAACAAAAAAACACCCTTCATGCCTGGCTGAAACCACTGATGCTGATTGGTATTCTGGCACCTATGTTGGGACTACTGGGCACCGTTCTTGGCCTTATTGGTATGTTCCAGGGAATTTCTGAAGTACAGGGCCCGGTAACACCGGATATTCTGGCTGGCGGCCTCTGGGAAGCGATGTTCACCACCGCCTTTGGTCTGATGGTGGCCATTCCATCCCTGGCAGCCGCTCACGGTTTTGGCATCTGGGCCAATCACTATGTGTCCAAACTGGAGTTTGCCCTGAACCATGCCAACCTGCTGCTGGAAGGCCTGAAAATGAACGACGATGGCATTGCCCTTAATCAGGAAACCGGCACCTGTCCTGAGGCCGTTCCAGCATGATTCGTATTTCCGATAGTGACGAAACAAACGCCTCTTTTTCCGCAGCGGATCTGACACCGCTGCTGGATGTTGTCTTTATTGTCATGGTTTTCCTTCTGTTCACAGCCAATGTGCAAACCCTGAGTCTGCCTGTGAATCTGCCTGAAGCCAGCCGTGAAGAAGCTGCCCTGACTGAGGAGCCTGAAACACTGACCGTAAGTATTCTGGCAAATGGTCAGCCCTGGGCACTGGCAGAGAATAAATACGACAGTTTTAAAGTGTTTAGTCAGGCGCTGCTGGCCCGCGTCAAGCAAGCGCCTGACACCACGGTCCTGATCGCGGGTGATCAGGAAGCACCTCTGGGTAACCTGGTTGAGCTAATGATGTTTTTAAGTGAGCACGAAATCACTGCCGCACAAGTCCTTATGGAGGAGAAAAGTCCATGAACACAGTGCCTGGAAAGAAGCTTCTGGCCTCTCTGGCAATGGCTTTCCTGCTGCCAGTGTCTCTCTTCACAACGGCAGCAGTGACCAACGCCCAGAACAACCGTTCAGCAGAGGAGAAACGTATTGTTTCTGCCGGCAGTGGTATTACTGAAATCATTTACGCACTGGGTGCTGGTGACCAGCTGGTAGCAGTGGATCTCACCAGTAACTACCCTCCTCAGGTTAACAAACTGCCCAAACTCGGCTATCACAAGCAGCTCTCTGCCGAAGGTATTCTGGCACTGAAGCCTGACATGCTCATTGGCACAGACGACATGGGTCCAAAAACCACCATCACTCAACTGGAAATGGCGGGTCTGGAAGTTGAATCCTACGCCACCGACAACTCTGCCGAAAGCATTCACAAGCGAATACATTCGTTGGCGAAATTGCTGGATAAAGAGAAAGAAGGCGACGCTCTCTGGCAATCCATCGAGAACGACCTGAAAGCCTCACAGCAACTGGCCGAAGGCAAAGATAAACCCAGAGTCCTGTTCCTGCTGGCCATGGAAGGCAGAAACCCCTCCGTTTCCGGTGCCGGTACCGAAGCCAATGCCCTGATCAAGCTGGCCGGTGGTTTTAATCCTGCAGAAGCTCAGTTCAACAGCTATAAACCTCTTTCCAATGAATCGCTGTTGACCCTCGCTCCTGATGTGATTATCTATTCGGATCGTGGTCGTGGCCTCACCATGGAACAGTTGTTCGACAGCCAGCCTGTTTTGAAACAGACGCCTGCGGGTAAAAATGCCCGTGTTATTCCCGTAGACGGTCGATTACTGCTGGGAGGTCTGGGTCCCAGAACCGGAGAAACAGCTTTGAGTCTGGCCAAGGCCTTTTATCCGGAATCCTGATCACCGTCACTGAGAACAACAATGAACCCTAGTCGTAAATCGGCACTGTTGCTGATAATGCTGGCCTTGGCCCTGCCAACTGTCATGGTGCTGTCCGTGGGCACCGGTCCGGTGGCCATTGCCCCTCTGGATATTATCTGCATTTTCCTGGATAGACTGGGCATCACTGACAGTCAGGTATCCGACCAGACACGTCTGATCGTAGAATCCATCCGCCTGCCAAGAACACTGATGGGTATCATGATTGGCGGCTCTCTGGCCATTGCCGGTGCTGCCATGCAGGGCTTGTTCAGAAACCCGCTGGCTGATCCCAGTATCATCGGTGTATCCAGCGGCGCGGCCCTTGGAGCGGGTATCGGTATTGTTTTAGGATCGGCGCTTTTCGCAGGATTCTCCAGCCCACTGCTTATGGATTACAGCGTTTCACTGCTGGCTTTTGGCGGCGGCGTTCTTACGACCTTGATCGTTTATAAAATGGGTACCACCAGCAACGGCACCTCTGTCGCTACCATGCTGCTGGCCGGTGTGGCGATCTCTGCACTGGCAGGCGCAGGTATGGGAATCCTGAATTACATTGCTGACGATGCCACTCTCAGAAGCCTGACCTTCTGGCAAATGGGCAGCATAGGTGGTGCCAACTGGAACTCGGTCCTGCTCTGTTTCACCCTTTTAGGTCCAGTTATTTTCTTGCTGTGTCGTTACGGACTGGTTCTCAATGCCATGTTGCTAGGCGAATCCGAAGCCCGACATCTGGGCATTGATGTTCAGAAAACCAAGCTTAAATTGATCCTGGTGACGGCCATGGCGGTCGGTGTCTCTGTATCGGTCGCCGGTATCATTGGCTTTGTCGGACTGGTAGTCCCCCATCTGATTCGTTTGCTGGCAGGACCTGATCACAAAACACTGTTACCCGCCTCAGCCATGCTGGGGGGTATCCTGTTGCTGGCAGCCGATATGATCGCCAGAACCACTGTCGCTCCCGCTGAACTGCCCATTGGTATTGTCACCGCCCTGATGGGTGCTCCGTTCTTCATGTCCCTGCTATGGCAGCAACGCAAAAGGATCGCCTGATGAGTTGTCTCAAGGTTGAAAATGCCACAGTGCAGATTGCTGAAAAGAGACTGCTTGATGACGTCAGTCTTACAGTCGCTCCCGGTGAAATAGTCACAGTTCTGGGCCCTAACGGGGCTGGTAAAAGCACCCTGATGAAAGTCATCAGTGGAGAGCAAAAGCCTTCTTCAGGAAAGGTACTGTTAAATGACAGAACTGATTGGGGACTGCAACAACAAGCTCTTATGCTGGGCGTGTTACCTCAGTCTTCCTCACTGAGCTTTCCTTTCACGGTTGCAGAAGTGGTTATTCTGGGACGCATTCCCTGTGCTACAGACCGGACAGAAAATCTGGCCATCGTTGAGGCGGCACTGACAGAAGTCGATGGTCTGCATCTGAGAGATCGTCGGTACACCACCCTTTCCGGTGGTGAACGACAGAGGGTTCATATGGCCAGAGTGTTGGCCCAGATCTGGGACGAACCGGATTTTGGCAAACGCTACCTGTTGCTGGACGAACCCACTTCAGCACTGGATCCGGCTCATCAGCAACTGACTCTGAAAATGGCCCGCAAGCAGGCTGAGAAAGGTGTAGGTGTAATGGTTATTCTGCACGATCTTAATCTGGCAGCCCGTTACTCAGACCGTCTGATGATTCTAAAAGAAGGGGCTATAGCAGCCCAGGGAACACCCCATGAAGTGTTGACCGCAGAAACGTTACAGGCTGTGTTTGATGTGGATGTTACGATTTCGGAGCATCCAGTTCATGGCTGTCCTTTGGTTATCAATAATTAATCTCTGTTGGGATCTTTTCACAATTTCTCATCCCCCTCGAACGCCAGGATGAGAAATTGGTTCCTTTAATTTTATACCTACGCAAGTGACACTCCCCGCCTTGTCAGGCGAGGCTTCTGACTTCACAGGCTACAGCCAGCCTATAGCGACTGGACTTACACAGAAGCCTCCATCAGCAGTAACCGGGTGCCTCTCGGTTATTTATTGGTCTCTTGTTTGATTTGCCGCAGCCTTAACGGGTCACTCAGGTATGGGCTCGTCTGGTTCTTCAAGGGCGGTTGAGCAGTTGTCTCTGCCTTAATTTTTTGTTAACAGTGCTTGGTTTTCGTCACCGTGAGTCTCTGCATAGAGACAGACCGATGGAAAATATAACCAACCACGTACAAATACTCAACCGCAACGCTCTGCGTTCCCGTCTTATATCCCCGCCCGATTGAGGGTGTCGCAAAAGCCCAACAACTCGTTCCCACGCTGTGAGGGTGTCGCAAAACTTCAACAGCTCGTCCTCACGCTCTGAAGTCGTCATTCCCGCGAGGGCGGGAATCCAGCGCCAACGGTGGATCTCTGCCTTCTCGGGGATGACAAGGCCAGGGGGACAACGGGCAGTATGGTTTTGGTGGAGAGTCAGTGTGGATTCCCGCCTTCGCGGGAATGACGAGAATGAAGCCGGGAATGACGAGAATGAAGCCGGGAATGACGAGAATGAAGCCGGGAATGACGAGAATGAAGCTGGCAATGACGGGAGTCAACGCGTTCCCACGCCGGAGAGAGTTTTGCGACACCCTCGATTGGGCGAGGGTTTACGACGATTTTGCTAAAAATAAGCGTACAGATTCAAAAAACAGGCGCACCATAACAGCCAATTCGAACTCAATAATATCTGTTGTCTTCACCCCACTTTCCAAAATATTCCGATAGCAACTGGTCCCACTCATCCTGATTTTTTGTATGTTTACTCATGATAGCGAGATTGATTTCCAGCCAGTATTGCTCGTCATGGCCTTCAGGCAACGAATTAAAAAATTCAATGGTTGTTAAGGGGCTAACGGCAATGTTTTGATGAAGCAAACAGTGTTTGGCTATTCTTAATTGACTCTCTTCTGAGCATTCTTTCCAAAATTGATGAAAATATTCCCGATACACTTTGAGCTGATAATTACAAAAAAAAGCTTTGTAAGCTTCCATTTCAGCCAGAGGCAGGCCATCTATTTGCAGGGATAAGATTGAGTTGTTTTGTATACTTTCGCTACTGCCCTCAGGAATTTCCTTCAAGCAATCATCATGCTCATCCGTACTGTTGGCATTGACGCCAAAGTCTATGTATTTGTCATTGGATTCAGGGAACAGAACAAGGTTCATAACATTTAACATCAACGACAAAACTGATTCCCGGGAAAAGTCATTGTCTTTGAGGCTATTGAGGGGGCATAATTCTTCAAGTGGATTTCCACTCGTACTATTATAATCTCCTTCTTTCAGGAAGGTGGTTCTGAACTCAAAATACACATCTTTGAGATCTTTGATTTGACTATGATAGAACTCCGGATTATTCCGGACAAAATTTATTGCATTGGCAGTACTTTTAAATTCAATGGAGAAAAGTCCATAAATGATTTTATGAAGTTGCTGTGGATAAGTTCTGATAATTTCATCAATATGTTGGGACAGAATATCCCGGCTTAAATCATCCAGCGATGTTGAGAAATAGCATAAATAATCACTCTTCCCCATCACCTCCAGCCAATTTTCCAGATTGAACTCATTGTTCTCATTAACACAGGACTGATACAGGATTCGGGAAATCTGGCATGTACTTTCAAGTACCTCGCCATCCTTACCACCTGGAGTGTAAAACCGAACATTGTCTAATACCGATGATGAAAACCGCTCACCTTCAAAAGAACATCGGGCGAAAAAGCAACTGCCAACAATGGCACTGTTTAACAGCTCTGTATTGAATTTACATTGCTGAAATGTAATGGATGGCAGGATTGTACCCTTCATTGAACAGCCACTGAAATCAATGCTTTTTATACGACTCTTCCTCTTCAGCTCAAAACCATCCAGGGAATCCAGCTTGCCCTCCAACAGTTGTGGGTTTTGTTCAAACAGCAACTGTATGCGCTCTTCGCCACAAGAGCTGACGATACCTTTGATGCCTGGGTGATGCTTACTGTCTTCAGAGGTTAACTCACGGTAGAGGAGTGCCTGAGGGTTCCGCAGTTTATTCAGCAGCAAGGGCATGGAGGAAAAGTCATCCGTTTTCGAGGCGGGCTCTGGTTTTTCAGGACACGGGTAGCGAGTTGCCATCCCGGCATAATCCCAATGGAACATGACCGGCTCCCCTTCCGGGGTTAGTTCAATGCCCTCCCAGGCACTGTTCACCATGCTTTCGTTACCGACAATCACATTAATCAGCAATAATCTGGCCCACTGCTCTGAAGAAAGAGAGCGCAGCGTCGCCTCGCCGCCTTTGAGCTTGCCCTGCCATTGTTCGGGAACGGGACTGACCACATAAAAATGACCCTGCTCCTCATGAACAAAACTCTGAGGGACTGTGATGCCCAGCAGCCCGGCAAGGTTAGCCATTAGCAGCTGGTTGCGGGCGCTTAGCTCACAGCTCGCCGGTTTGACGGAATATACTTGTTGGCTAACGGGGTCGTTGTGAAGCGCCGCTGGCCAGGTGCTATGACATTCTTCCATGGCAGCACTTTTCATGGCACCAGCTTGCGGAGTCAGTTTTGCCAGAGAGAAGGACGATGCCGGTGGTTCTGTCAGCTGTCCGGTATAGGGCGTAATCAACTCCCGAACAACACCGGACTGTTCACCTATGCTAAACAGCTGATAACTAAAGGGCGAAGGATGGTGCTCCCACTGCTTCTTAGTGTTTTCACAGCGGGTGGCGGCACCGATGCTGAAGAAATGTTTGTGGTTTGCTTCACTGTCCTGCAACTTGATCGGACACCAGAGGTCACCCTGCCTGGCAATCACCCGGCAGACCTCTTCGGCCAGCAGGCGCCAGTCTTGCCTCTTGAGATCATCCTGACAGTCAGCAAAACACTCCAGCCGATCCATGTAAAAACATCTTCTGATCCGCATGACTTCCAGCGTATCTGCATCGTGGAGCAGACTGCGCAGGGTTTGTATCGCCTCGGGCAGATGCTCGCAGCCCTTCGGATTATCCTTGTGGCAAATGGCTTCACCACACTGCCAGGCCGGGGACTGATCCACGCAGATGTTGCGCAGATGTTCCCTCAGATTGTCAGCACTGGCCCGCTCCCACTCCAACGTATCGAAACCATCGCCTTCACGGCCAGTATCGTGAAACAGGCAGGTTTTGATCAGCAAGGGTATCATTTGGTCGGGAAATTCCCGCGCCAGGCGATCGCCGTGCAGTTTACGCTGTTGCAACAGGGCTACTGCCCAGATCGCCGCCCGGCAACTGTGCTGGAGACCGTGAACCTCGCGGGCAATGGTCTGGGCAGAAGGTGAGATGTGTGATGGGCGATAAGGCTGAAGCAAGGCCGTTTTTGCTACCTGAGTGGATTCAATCAACGATGGATCAATGACCGGCCAATGGGCTGGTTCAGTTTCGGTTTCGCCTATACTCGGACACTTTTCTACCGGTTCACTGGTCAGCGTTGCCAGTGATGTGCCACTGATTTTCGAAGTAATATCAGCAACGGTTACATTACGTTTATGCCCGGCCTGACAATCAATTTTGATTGCCTGATTCCACTTTTCAGAAGCAGCACCGGGGAGCATGACCTCTTCAAGTTCACTCACTTTCCTGGTGGCAAAGGCGACGCCTTTGTTAACACTATTGTCAGATGAAGGGATACAACCGGCAAAAGATAGCTGTTCTGTTGTTCCACCTACTGTTTTCCTGGGGAGCGAATCCATTTTTTTAGCCCTCACTGCTGTCCTTGTAATAAGTACCTAACCAGTTGGTTTCCTCCATTGTCAGGGCTAAAAATCCAGACGATGCGTAATATGCTCGCAGGCAGGCTGAAAAAGGTGTGGGTGTCCTGGTCATTCATAGGCTCGCAGGCAGGCAATTCGAGCTCAATAAAATTCGTTATTATTAGCCCACCCTCGAAAATATTCCGGAATCAAGCGGTTCCACTCATCCTCATTTTTTGTATGTTTACCCATGTTAGCGAGATAGATTTCCAGCCAATATTGCTCGTCCTGGTCTTTAGACAACAAATCCATAAATTCCTTGGTTGTTATAGGACTAACGGCAATATTTTGATGACGCAAACAGTGTTTGGCTATTGTTAATTGACTCTCTTCTGAGCATTCTTTCCAGAGTCGATGAAAATATTCCCGGCACTCACTAAGGTGTAATTTACAAAAATGAGCTTTGAACTCTCGCATTTTAACCAGAGGCAAGCCGTCTGTTTTCAGGGATAAAATGGAGTTATTTTCTGTACTTTCGCGATTGACCTCAGGAATATCCTTCAAGCAATCGTCATGCTCATCCGCGCTGTTGGTATTACCGCTAAAGTCTATGTATTTATCATTGTATTCAGGGAACAGAACAAGATTAATAACATTTAATATCAATGCCAAAACCGCTTGCCGGGAAGAATCATTGTGTTTCAGGCGATTCTTGGCAAATAATCTTTCCAATGGACTTAATCGCATGTTGACACAACGTACTTCTTTTAGGAAGGTCGCTCTTAAATCAAAATACCAATCTTTGAGATCTTTGATTTTGCAATCACAGAATTCCGGATTATTTTCGATAAAACTTACTGCATTGGCAGTATTTTCAAATTCAAAGAAAAAAAGTACATCAGTAATTTGACAAAGTTTTTTTGGATAAGTGCTTTTAATTTCATTAATATTTTGGGACAGCACATCACTGATTAAATTCTCCAGCGGTGTTGAGTCGTAGTGTAGAAAATCACTTTTTATCATCACATCCAGCCATTGCCCCAGATTGAACTCATTGTTTTGATTAATACACGACTGATATATGATTCGGGAAAGATGGTGTGTACTTTCAAGTACCAGGCCATCCTTACCAGCTGGAGCGTAAAAGCGAACCTTGTCTAATACCAATGATGAAAACCGCTTACCTTCAAAAGAACATTTGCTGAAAAAGCCATAGTCAACTTTGGCACTGTTTAACAACTCTGTATTAAATTTACATTTGTTAAAAAGAGTGGATTTCAGTCTTGTTCCCTCCATTGAACAGCCGCTGAAATCAATCCTTTCTATACGACCCTCACTATTTAACGTAAGACCATCCAGGGAATCCAGCTTGCCCTCCAACAGTTGTGGGTTTTGCTGAAACAGCAACTGTATTTGCTCTTTGCCACAACACTTGACGAGTCCTTTGATGCCTTCGTGATACTCGCTGCCTTCAGAGATTAACTCGTGGTAATAGATTGACCAGGATTCCCGGAAAAGCTGTTCCAGCGGACGTCCATCGGGCCAGTGGCTAAAGCGTTTCTTTAGTGTACCCAACAATTGCCGCTGTCCTTCGAGAGAACTCATCTCAAGCTTGTATAACTCGTCAAGCAGGGACACGGGATTGGAAAAACGAGTCTCTTGTAAACTACTGTGCTCAATCACACTTCGGTAGTCATAGGTCGATCGCGTAATGATTTTTTCATTACGTGTGAAGGCTTCCAAACCAGAAAATTCCTTCCCATAATGCTTTTCATCTCTATAAATTTCTGCATCCATACGACCGAGTGTTTCAGAAGTCAGACGCAAAGACATGGCCCCACCAGGTTTGTATCTGGACTTATCCTCCAGCCCCTCCATGACTCGGAAAAATATGTATTTTGTGTCGCAATTCATCCTTGTTACCGTATGCATCGCACCGATATCATGGGGTTCCATACCGATCTGACTACGTCTTTCAAAAGAGTTCAGGGCAGCTTCATTTTCCAGGCTGAGCAAAAACTGTTCACTGTTCCGCTCCTCCTCTGCATGAAAGTTTAAATTGTGCCCAAGGCAGAAGTTCCTTGCGGGGTTTGCCGAAATGCCATGGGGAAACCCCGGAAGGAATTGCACCCAACGTCCTGCGCGAATACGAGAGTGGGTGTCCCATTTCAGTTCTTCATCACTGAGATTCAGCAACCGTTTAAGAAACGCTTTTTTGCTGGTGTTTACCGGGGTATTAATATCCGCTGCCACGGCACGGTTCATATTACCAAGGCAGCCGTGGTAGTCGGCCAGGGCGTCCAGCCATATCGCCTCCAGATCACTGGTATCCGGCCGCTCCCCGTCAATGCCCAGCTCTGCCAGCTCCCTGAACAATGCTTCAACCACCGTTTTATTGTGTCCCCCAAAGGTGAGGGTCAGTTGATTTTCATAACTCAGGGCATCAGGCAGGTTCGGAGGTGAAAACAGGATATTGCCCCCTTCACAGACGGTCGATTCAAGTAATACAGCCCGAACCGGTGGGGTGGCCAACCGGGCTTCCTTCAGTTGTTCCGGACTCAAATAACTGACGCTCTGGCCTGTCAGTTTGGCAAAACCATGGCTGAATTCAGCCAGTTCTACTGTCGCTTCAACCTCTTCGCCAATTCTTGAACTGACTCGTGCAGGAAAGACAGGGACGGGCAGTGGTGTTTTGATGGCTGGCAGTTCTGCAATATACGGTACGTCGGCTTTTGATGATGCCCGGCACTTGTTAGCAATGTCCTGCAGAATCGTCACGGTGTTATCAATGGTATTGTGATCCTTTGCCTGCCATCGTGATTTATTTTTGGCTAACTGCCCGGCCACTCTCTCACAATCATTGGCCAGGCTGGCCAGGTCACTGCGCCAGTCGCGGTAACTGCCTTCCAGGGCATACCTGGAATCATTCAGGGCAAAGTTGGTATATTTAACCCGCATCGCCAGACGGTGCAATCCCCGATCCAGGGCCAGGTTATCAGCCAGTTTATTGCCCGCTTCCCGGGACAACTTCAGGGTCATCCGGGTAATGGGTTGGCCATTGGCATCCAGTAACTGGCTGATACCGATCTGCCCGCCGCAGATATCCCGGCCTTTGACCGGCAGCCAACCACCACGGATACCCGCCGCCTCTATCGCCTTGTATTCCGCCATGGATACCCGCTCACCTGCCTCCAGACTGTTGGGAAAGCGAGTGGTCAGCCAGGCAATGCGATCATGAATAGTCTGTCGTAACCAGCTGCGGTCACCGGGCAGAAAACCGCTGTGTTCGATGAGCCGGTCCAGGGCCTGCCAGTCAACCTGGCGCAAGATATCCTTCAGGGTATGGCCCAGCAAGTCATCCTCTAATTGCACGAGAATATCGACGCAGGGGTTATAGATCGGCAACGAGTTCATGGAGGGCGCCTGAGGGTCCCGCAGTTTTTGCAGCAGCACGGGCATGGAGGAAAAGTCATCCGTTTTGGGGGCGGGCTCTGGTTTTTCAGGACACGGGTAGCGAGTTGCCATCCCGGCATAATCCCAGTGAAACATGACCGGCTCCCCTTCCGGGGTCAGTTCAATGCCCTCCCAGGCACTGTTTACCATACTTTCGTTACCGACAATTACATTAATCAGCAATAATCTGGCCCACTGCCCTGGAGACAAAGAGCGCAGCGTCGCCTCGCCGCCTTTGAGCTTGCCCTGCCATTGTTTGGGGAAAGGACTGACCACATAAAAATGATCCTGCTCCTCATGAACAAAACTTTGAGGTACTGTGATGCCCAGCAGCCCGGCAAGGTTAGCCATTAGCAGCTGGTTGCGGGCGCTTAGCTCACAGCTCGCCGCTTTGACGGAATATACTTGTTGGCTGATGGGGTCGGTGTAAAGCCCCGCTGACAAGGTGCAGCTTTGGCATTCTTCCATGGTAGCAGCTTGCGGGGTCAGTTTTGCCAGGGAGAAAGACGATGCCGGTGGTTCTGTCAGCTGTCCGGTATAGGGCCTAATCAACTCCCGGACAACACCGGACTGCTCACCTATGCTAAATAGCTGATAACTGAAGGGCGAAGGGTGGTGCTCCCAATGCTTCTTAGTGTTTTGACACAGGCTGCCGGTACCGATACTGAAGAAATATTCGCAGTTTGCGTCACTGTCCTGCAACTTGATCGGAGACCAGAGGTCACCCTGCCTGGCAATCACCCGGCAGACCTCTTCGGCCAGCTCGCGCCATTCTTGCCTCTGCTGATCATCCTGACAGTCAGCGAAACATTCCAGCCGATCCATGTAAAAGCACCCTCTGACCCGCATAACATCCAGCGTATCGGCGTCATGGAGCAGGCTGCGCAGGGTCTGTATCGCCTCGGGCAGATGCTCGCAGCCCTTCGGATTATCCTTGTGGCAAATGGCCTCACCACACTGCCAGGCCAGGGACTGATCCACGCCGATGTTGCGCAGATGTTCCCTAAGGTTGTCAGCACTGGCCCGCTCCCACTCGGGCGTATCGTTCCCATCGCCTTCACGACCCGTATCGTGAAACAGGCAGGTTTTGATCAGCAAGGGTATCATCTGGTCGGGAAATGCCCACGCCAGGGGATCGCCGTGCAATTTACGCTGTTGCAACAGGGCTACTGCCCAGATCGCCGCCCGGCAACTGTGCTGGAGACCATGAACCTCACGGGCAATGGTCCCGGCAGGAGGTGAGATGTGTGATGGGCGATAAGGCTGAAGCAAGGCTGTTTTCGCTACCTGAGTAGATTCAATTAACGATGGATCAATGACCGGCCAATGGGCTGTTTCGGTTGCAGCTATTTTTGGACGCTTTTTTAACGGTTCAATGGTCAGC
This sequence comes from Endozoicomonas sp. ALC020, assembly GCF_049275935.1. Taxonomy (NCBI): domain Bacteria; kingdom Pseudomonadati; phylum Pseudomonadota; class Gammaproteobacteria; order Oceanospirillales; family Endozoicomonadaceae; genus Endozoicomonas; species Endozoicomonas sp. ALC020. Next base: position 2,722,264 of record NZ_CP184830.1, on the reverse strand, counting down.
GCTGCCAGTGATGTGCCACTGATTTTCGAGGTAATCTCAGCAACGGTTACATTACGTTTATGCCCGGCCTGACAATCAATTTTGATTGCCTGATTCCACTTTTCAGAAGCAACATCCGGGCGCATTAGCTTTTCACTTATACTTACTTTTTTGGCAAAAGCGACGCCTGTCTTAGCACTATTGCCAGAGGAACGGATACAACCAGCAAAAGCTGGCTGTTCTGTTGTTTTAATAGGAAGCGGATCCATTTTTTAGTCCTCGCATCTGCCCTTGTTACACCAGTCTGATTAAGACGAACCTGATCGAATGTGATTTTCGACTTTTTATCCAACAATTAGTTCCCTCCATTGTCAGGGCTAAAAATCCAGACGATGCGTAATATGCTCGCAGGCAGGCTGAGAAAGGTGTGGGTGTCCTGGTCATCTGGTCATACCGAATCCCTTACAGTTTGGACAGTTTATCCAGTCAGTTAGTTCCATCCATTCTGTGAAGACTGGGCAAAACTATAAGATTGACTCCATACCTGCCGAATGGCAGGAGGTACTGAGGAGGGCAGGCAATTCGAACTTAATAAAGTTCGATGGGGTTGGCCCATTCCCCAAATTCGTCCACAAGCAACGAAGCCCACTCTTTATGAATTTTTATATGTTTTTCCATGTTAGCTCTATAGAGCTTCAGCCAATTTTCCACATCCTGACCTTTACACAACAATGTTATAAATTCCTCGGTTGTTGAAGGGCTAACGGCAACATTTTGATGACGCAAACAGTGTTTGGCTATTGTTAATTGACTCTTTTCTGAGCATTCTTCCCAGAATTGATGAATATAGTCCCGGTACTCTTTAAGGTAACTGTCACATAGCCAAGCCTTGTAATGTCGCATTTCAACCAGAGGCAGGGCATCTTTTTTCAGGGATAAGACTGAGTTGTTTTGTGTAGTTTTGCTACTTACCTCAGGAATGGCCTTCAAGCAATAGTCATGCTCATCCGCGCTGTTGGCATTGACGACAAAGTCTATATATTGATCATTGGATTCCGGGAATAGAACGAGGTTAATAACATTTAACATCAACGCCAAAACCGCTTCCCGGGAAAAGTCACTGGGTTTGACGTAGTAGAGTTTGAATAATTCTTCAAATGGATCACCTTGCAGCCCCTTATAATCTCCTTTTTCCAGGAATAGGGTTCTGAACTCAAAATACAAATCTTTGAGATCTTTGATTTTGCGATCATAGAATTCCCGATTACTCCTGACAAAATTTATTGCATTGGCAGTGTTTTTAAATTCGATGGAAAAAAGCCCATAAAGAATACGACAAAGTTGCTGTGGATACGTTGCGATAATTTCATCAACATTTTGGGACAGAATATCACGACTCAAATCATCCAGCGGTGCTGAGTCCCCGCGTAGACAATAGCTTTTGCCCATCAGTTCCAGCCATTGTTGCAGATTGAACTCATTGTTCTCATTAACACACGACTGATACAGGATTCGGGAAAGCTGCTGTGTGCTTTCATATACCAAGCCATCCTGATCATTTTCAACGTGAAAACGGGAATTGTCTAATATCGATGATGAAAACCGCTTACCTTCAAAAGAACATTTGGCGAAAAAGCCGTTCTCAATGGTGGCATTATTTAACAGTTCTGTCTTGAATTTACACTCCTCAAATGAAACGGATTGCAACACTGTGCCATTCATTGAACAGCCTCTGAAATCAACCCCTTTTATATTAAACCCACCCTTCAGCTTAAGACCATCCAGGGAATCCAGTCTGCCCTTCGACAGTTGTGGGTTTTGCTCAATCAGCGACTGAATGTCCTTTTCACCACAAACCTTGACGAGACTTTTGATGCTTTTGTCAAACTGGCTGCCTTCACAGATTATCTCATGGTAAAGGACTGACCAGGATTGCCGAAAAAGCTGTTCCAGCGGGCGCCCATCAGGCCAGTGGCTATAGCGTCTCTTCAAAATAGACAACAATTGCCGCTGACTTTCGCTAGAGCTGATATCAAGCAGGTTCAACTCGTCAAACAAGGACAGAGGGTTGGAAAAACGAGTCTCCTGTGGATTAGCCGAATTATTGTGCTGAATCAAACTCTGGTAGTCACAGGTTGACTGCTTAATGATTTTCTCATTACGAGCAAAGGCGTCCAAACCAAGGGCCTTATTAAACTGACATTGATTATCATAAATTTCTGCATCCATACGGCCGAGTGTTTCAGAAGTCAACTTCATACACATGATCCCATTTTCATAAACCCGCCCTGAATAATCCGCCAGCTCCGCGTCCTCGATGATTCGGGTAAATGCATATCCGGTGTCGCATTTCATCCTGCGCAACGAAGCCCTGGGATTGATATGCCAGGTAGGTTCCATCCCGATCTGAGTACGTCGTTCAAAGGAGCTCAGGGTAGCGTCATTACTCAGGCTATCGATCATAAATCGTTCTTCGCTCCCTTCCCGATCTGCACAAAATTGTATATCGTGCGCGGGGCAGAACTTTCTGTCGGGGGTTGCCGAAATGCCTTGGGGCGAGCCCGGACGTAGTTGAACCCAACGTCCTGCGCGAATACGAGAATGGATTTCCCAATCAAGCAATTCTTCGTCACTGAAGTTCAGCACTTCTTTAAGAAAGGCTTTTTTGCCGATGTTTACCGGCGTATTGAGATCCGCTGCCACGGCAAGGTTCATATCACCAAGGCAGCCATGGCAGTCAGCCAGGGCGTCCAGCCATTGCTCCTCCAGGTCGGTGGTATCCGGCCGCTCCCCATCAATGCCCAGCCCTGCCAGTTCCCTGAACAATGCTTCAACCACTGTTTTACTGTGTCCCGCAAAGGTGAGGGTCAGTTGATTTTCAAAGCTCAGGGCTTCTGGCAGGTTCGGAGGAGAAAACAGAATACTGCCGCCTTCACAGACGACCGATTCGAGTTCAACGGCTCGTACCGGTGAGGCACTCAGGCGGTTAACCTTCAGTTGTTCCGGACTCAAATAACTGACCTTCTGGCCTGTCAATTTGGCAAAACCGTGGCTGAATTCAGCCAGCTCTACTTTTGCTTCAACTTCTTCGCCGATTCTTGAACTGACTCGTGCAGGAAAGACAGGGGCGGGCAATGGCGTTTTAATGACTGGCAGTTTTGCAATGGACGGCAGGTCGGCGGCTAATGACGCCCGGCACTTGTTTGCAATGTCCTGCAGAATCGTCACGGTATTGGCAATGCTATCCTGATCCTTTTCGTGCCATCGTGTTTTATCTCCGGTTAACTGCTCCGCCATGCCGTCACAGTCATTGGCCAAGCTGGTCAGGTCACTGCGCCAGTCTCGGTAACGTCTGTTCAGGGCAGAGTTGGTATATCTAACCCGGCTGGCCAGACGGTGCAATCCCCGTTCCAGGGCCAGGTTATCAGCCAGTTTATTGCCCGCTTCCCGGGACAACTTGAGGGTCATCCGGGTGATGGGTTGGCCATTGGCATCCAGTAACTGGCTGATACCGATATGCCCGCCCCGTATATCCCGGCCTTTGACCGGCAGCCAACCGCCACGGATACCCGCCGCCTCTATCGCCTTGTATTCCGCCATGGATACCCGCTCACCCGCTTCCAGGCTGTTGGGAAAGCGGGTGGTCAGCCAGGCAATACGATCATGAATAGTCTGCCGTAACCAGCTGCGGTCACCGGGCAGAAAACCACTGTTTTCGATCTGCCGGTCCAGCGCCTGCCAGTCAACCTGCCGCAGGATATCTTTCAGGGTATGGCCCAGTAAGTCATCCTCTAATTCTGAAAGAATATCGACGCAGGGGTTATAAATCGGCAACGAGTTCATGGGGGGCGCCTGAGGGTTCCTCAGTTTATGCAGCAGCAAGGGCATGGAGGAAAAGTCATCCGTTTTCGAGGCGGGCTCTGGTTTTTCAGGACATGGGTAGCGAGTCGCCATCCCGGCATAATCCCAGTGGAACATGACCGGCTCTCCTTCCGGGGTCAGTTCAATGCCCTCCCAGGCACTGTTGACCATATTTTCGTTACCGACAATCACATTGACCAGCAATAATCTGGCCCACTGCTCTTGAGACAGAGAACGCAGTATTGCCTCCCCGCCTTTGAGCTCGCCCTGCCATTGTATGGGGACAGAACTGACTACATAAAAATGACCCTCTTCTTCATGGACAAAGCTCTCAGGTATTGTGATGCCGAGTAGCCCGGCAAGTTTAGCCATCAGCAGCTGGTTGCGGGCACTTAGCTCACAGCTCGCCGGTTTGATGGCATAAACCTGTTGGCTAACGGGGTCGTTGTAAAGCCCCGCCGGCCAGGTGCTCTGGCATTCTTCCATGGCAGCAGCTTGCGGGGTCAGTTTTGCCAGAGAGAAGGACGATTCCTGTGGTTCTGCCAGCTGCCCCGTATAAGGCGTAATCAACTCCCGAACAACACCGGACTGCTCACCTATGCTAAAGAGCTGATAACTGAAGGGCGAAGGGTGGTGCTCCCACTGCTTTTTGGTGTTTTCACACAGGCTGGCGTCACCGATGCTGAAGAAATGTTCGCAGCTTGCGTCACTGTCCTGCAACTTGATCGGATACCAGAGGTCCCCCTGCCTGGCAATCACCCGGCAGACCTCTTCGGCCAGCTCGCGCCATTCTTGCCTCTGCTGATCATCCTGACAGTCAGAAAAACACTCCAGCCGATCCATGTAAAAGCTTCCTCTGACCCGCATAACATCGAGCGTATCGGCGTCATGGAGCAGACTGCGCAGGGTCTGTATCGCCTCGGGCAGATGCTCGCAGCCCTTCGGATTATCCTTGTGGCAAATGGCTTCACCACACTGCCAGGCCAGAGACTGATCCACGCCAAAGTTGCGCAGGTGTTCCCTCAGGTTGTCAGCACTGGCCCGCTCCCACTCCGGCGTATCGTTCCCATCGCCTTCACGACCCGTATCGTGAAAAAGGCAGGCTTTAATCAGCAGGGGTATCATGTCGTCGGGAAATGCCCGCGCCAGACGATCGCCGTGCAGTTTACGCTGTTGTAACAGAGCTACTGCCCAGATTGCCGTTCGGCAACTGTGCTGGAGACCGTGAACCTGGCGGGCAATGGTCTGGGCAGAAGGAAAGATGTTTGATGGGCGATAAGGCTGAAGCAAGGCTGTTTTCGCTACCTGAGTGGATTCAATCAACGATGGATCAATGACCGGCCAATGGGCTGTTTCGGTTGCAGCTATTTTCCGACGTTTTTTTACCGGTTCAATGGTCAGCGTTTCCAGCCCTGTCTCAATTATTTTTGGGGGAATATCAGTGGCGGCTACTTCCTGCCCGACATTTCGCATGCAATGAATATTGGCTGCCTCATCCCGCTTTGCAGAAGCAACATCCGTGGGCATTAACTCTCTACTTATACTCACTTTTCTGGCAAAAGCGGTGCCTGTCTTATCAATATTTTCAGATAAACTTGAGCCGGCAAAAGGCGTCTCTTCTCTTGTTCCACCTACTGTTTTACCGAGGAGCGAATCCATTTTTTTAGCCCTCACTACTGTCCTTGTAATATTGACCTTCTGAGTCAAACCGAATCCATTGAAACTTGGACAGTTTATCCAGTCAGTTAGTTCCATCCATTCTGTGAAGACTGGGCAAAACTGTGAGATTGGCTCCATACCTGCCGAATCACAACATCACCTTGTCTATTGTTAAAAGTGCCTCACTGAGGAGGGCAGGCAACTCGAACTTAATAAAATTTGGTGGATCTGCCCCATTCGCCAAATTCTTCAACAAGCAACGGAATCAACTCACTCTGAATTTCTACATGTTTTCCGATGTTAGCGAAATGGATGTTGCGCCAATTTTCCTCGCCGTGTTCTTTAGATAACAAATTAAAAAATGCCCCGGTTGTTTTGGGGCTAACGGCAACATTTTGATGACGCAAACAGTGTTTGGCTATTGTTAATTGACTCTCCTCTGAGCATTCTTCCCAGAATTGATGAATATAGTTCCGGTACTCTTGAAGGCGAAACTTGCAAAGACGAACTTTGTAACGTTGCATTTCAACCAGAGGCAGGTCATCTGTGTTACTTTGTGCACTTGTGCTACTTACCTCTGGAATGGCCTTCAGGCAATAGTCATGCACATCGGCACTATTGGTATTGACGCCAAAGTCTATGTACTGATCATTGGATTCAGGAAACAGAACAAGATTAATAACATTTAACATCAACGCCAAAACCGCTTCACGGGAATAATCACTGCGTTTGACGCTATAGAGTTTAAATAATTTATCAAATGGAGTCCCTGATTCACCCAGATATTTTCCTTCTTTCAGGAAGTTGGTTCTGAACTCAAAATACAAGTCTTTGAGATCTTTGATTTTGAGATCATAGAATTTCGGATTATTACTGGCAAAATTTATTGCATTGGCAGTACTTTTAAATTTAATGGAAAAAAGTCCATTAATAATTTTACAAAGTTGCTTTGGATAAGTGTTTTTAATTTCTTCAATGTGTTGGGACAGAATATCCCGGCTTAGATCATCCAGCGGTGTTGAGCCGAAGCGTAGAAAATCACTTTTTCCCATCACCTCCAGCCATTGTTCCAGATTAAACTCATTGTACTGATTAACACACGACTGATACAGGATTTGAGAAAGATGATGTGTACTTTCATATATCTTGCCCTCCTCATAACCTTCAGAGTGAAAACGGGCATTGTCTAATAGCGATGATGTAAACCGCTGACCTTCAAAAAAACATCCGCTGAAAAAGCCTTTTTCAACAATAGCACTGCTTAACAACTCTATATTGAACTTACACTCCTCAAATGAAACAGATTGCAACACTGTGCCGTTCATTGAACAGCCCCTGAAATCAATCCTTTTTATAAGAGCCCCACCATTCAGCTTAAGACCATCCAGGGAATCCAGCTTGCCCTCCAACAATTGTGGGTTTTGCTCAAACAGCAACTGTATGCCCTCTTCACCACAAACCTTGACGAGACTTTTGATGCCTTTGTCAAACTGGCTGCCTTTACAGGTTATCTCAAGGTAAAGGATTGACCAGGATTGCGGAAAAAGCTGTTCCAGTGGGCGCCCGTCGGGCCAGTGGCTAAAGCGTTTCTTTAGCCTGCGCAACAATGCCTGACCTTCGGGAGAACCCATCTCAAGCAGTTTCAACTCGTCAGACAAGGACACAGGATTGGAAAAACGGATCTCTTGTAAATCACTGTGCTGAATCACACTTTGGTAGTCACCTGCTGACTGCGTAATGATTTTATCATTACGGGCAAAGGCGTCCGAACCAAAGAATCCCGACGCAATTTGGCTTTGGTTGTTATAAATTTGTGCATCCAGACGGCCGAATGTTGCAGAATCCAGGCGCATACACATGACCCCACCTCCGCTTTGCCTGGAATTAGCCGCCAGCTCCTCCTCCATGACTCGGGAAAATGCATATTCGGCATCGCATTTCATCCTGAGTGCCGAAACATTCCCGGTTGGATCTATCCCGATCTGGGTACGTCGTTCAAAGGAACACAGGGTCGCTTCATTTTCCAGACTCTCGACCACAAACTTTCCACTGCTGCTTTGCTGCAATGCAGAATAGTTTAGATCGTGCGCGGGGCAGAACTTCCTGGCAGGGTTTGCCTCAATACCATGGGGCAACCCCGGGCGATAATGCACCAGACGTCCTGCGCGAATACGACAATGGATTTCCCAAACCAGTTCTTCGTCACTGAGGTTCAGAAGCTCTTTAAGAAATTTCTTTTTGCGGGTGTTTACCGGAGTATTGATCTTCGCTGCCACGTCAAGGTTCATATCACCAAGGCAGCCGTGGTAGTCGGCCAGGGCGTCCAGCCATTGCTCTTCCAGGTCAGGGATATCTGGTCGCTCCCCACCAATGCCCAGCTCTGCCAGTTCCCTGAACAATGCTTCAACCACCGCTTTAGTGTGTCCCGGAAAAGTGAGGATCAATTGATTTTCAAAGCTCAGGGCTTCAGGCAGGTTCGGAGGAGAAAACAGAATACTGCCGCCTTCACAGACGACCGATTCGAGTTCAACTGACCGAACCGGTGGGGCGATCAGGTTGGCATGATCCATTTGTTCCTGACTCAAATAACTGACGCTCTGGCCTGTCAGTTTGGCAAAACCGCGGCTGAATTCAGCCAGCTGTACTTTCGCTACATCGTTTTTGCCGGTTCTTGAACTGATTCGTGCAGGCAAGGACGTGAAAGGCAGTGGAGTGTCGATGGTTGGCAGTCTTGCAATGGAGGGCACGTCGGCAGCTAACGATGCCCGACACTTTTTAACAATGTCCCGCAAAATCATCACGGTATTATCAATGGCATAGTGATCCTTTTCGTACCATCGTGTTTTATCTTTGGTTAACTGCTCGGCCATTCCCTCACAGTCGTTGGCCAGGCTGGCCAGGTCACTGCGCCAGTCACGGTAATCGTGGTTCGGGAGGTTTTTGGAATTATTCAAGGCAAAGTTGGCATATTGAACCCGGATGGCCAGACGGTGCAATCCCCTTTCCAGAGCCAGGTTATCTGCCAGTTTATTGCCCGCTTCCCGGGACAACTTGAGGAACATCCGGGTGATGGGTTGGTCATTGGCATCCAGTAACTGGCTAATACCGATCTGCCCGCCCTGGACATCACGGCCTTTAACCGGCAGCCAACCGCCACGGATACCCGCTGCCTCTATCGCCTTGTATTCCGCCATGGATACCCGCTCACCCGTCTCAAGGCTGTTGGGAAAGCGAGTGGTCAGCCAGGCAATACGATCGTGAATAGTCCGCCGTAACCAGCTGCGGTCACCGGGCAGAAAACCGCTGTGTTCGATCAGCCGGTCCAGGGCCTGCCAGTCAACCTGGCGCAAGATATCTTTCAGGGTATGGCCCAGCAAGTCATCATCCAATTGCGCGAGAATATCGACGCAGGGGTTGTGGATCGGGAACGAGTTCATGGGGGGAGCCTTGGGGTCCCGCAGTTTATTCAGCAGCACCGGCATGGAGGAAAAGTCATCCGTTTTGGAGGCAGGTTCTGGCTTCTCGGGACAGGGGTAGCGAGTCGCCAGCCCGGCAAAGTCCCAGTGGAACATCACCGGCTCCCCTTCCGGGGTCAGTTCAATGCCCTCCCAGGCACTGTTAACCATATTTTCATTACCAACAATCACATTAATCAGCAATAATCTGGCCCACTGCTCTGGAGACAAAGAGCGCAGGGTCTCCTCCCCACCTTTGAGCTTACCCTGCCATTCCCCGGGGACACGACTGACCACATAAAAATGCCCCTCTTCCTGATGGACAAAGCTCTGAGGTACTGTGATGCCCAGCAGTCCGGCGAGGTTGGCCATCAGTAACTGGTTGCGGGCACTTAGCTCACAGCTCGTCGGTTTGATGGAATAAACCTGTTGGTTAATGGGATCCTTGTACAGCCCCGTTGGCCAGCTGCCCGAGCAGTCTTTTATGGCAGTAGTTTGGGGGTTCAGTTGTGCCAGTGAGAAAGACGATGCCGATGGTTCTGCCAGCTGTCCGGTATAAGGCGTAATCAGCCCCCGGACAACATTGGACTGCTTAGCTATGCTAAAGAGCTGATAACTGAAGGGCGAAGGATGGTGCTCCCACTGCTTTTTGGTGCTCTCGCACTGGCTGTCGGCACCAATGAAGAAGAAATGTTCGCGGTTTGCAGGACTGTCATGCAAGGTTATCGGATAAAAGAGGTCACCCTGCCCGGCAATCACCTTACAGACCTCTTTGGCCAGCGAGCGCCACTCTTCCCTCTGGTGATCATCCCGACAGTTAGCAAAACACTCCAGCCGGTCCATGTAAAAGCATCCTCTGACTCGCATAACATCGAGCGTATCCGCATCATGGAGCAGGCTGCGCAGGGTCTGTATTGCTTCTGGCAGATGTTTGCAGCCCTTCGGGTTATCCTTGTGGCAAATCGCTTCACCACATTGCCAGGCCAGGGACTGTTCCATGCCACAGTTGCGCAGGTGTTCCCTCAGGTTGTCAGCACTGGCCCGCTCCCACTCCAGCGTATCGCGCCCATCGCCTTCACGACCAGTGTCGTGAAACAGGCAGGCTTTAATCAGCAGGGGGACCATGTGGTCGGGAAATGCTCGCGCCAGGCGATCGCCGTGCAATTTACGCTGTTGCAACAGGGCTACTGCCCAGATTGCCGTCCGGCAACTGTGCTGGACACCATGAACGGGGCGGGCAATAGCCTGTGCATGAGGCACGATAATGTTAGGACAATAATGCTGAAGCAAGGCCGATTTCGCTACCTGAGTGGATTCGATCAACGATGGATCAATGACCGGCAAATGGGCTGTTTCGGTTGCAGCTATTTTCGGACGCTTTTTTACCGGTTCAATGGTCAGCGTTTCCAGACCTGTCGCAATTATTTTCGGGGGAATATCAGTGGCGGCTACTGTATTTCTGTCCTTGTGCCCGAAATCAATATTGATCGCCTTATCCTGCTTAGCAGAAGCAACATCCGGGCACATTACCTTTTCTCTTCTACTCACTTTCCTGGCAAAAGCGCTGCCTGTCTTATCAATATTTTTATCAATATTTTCAGATAAACTTAAGTCGGCAAAAGGCGCCTCTACTTTTCCTTCGTTAATAGGAAGCAAATCCATTTTTTTAGCCCTCACTACTGTCCTTGTAATATTGACCTTCTTGAGTCAAACCGAATCGATTGAACCTTAGACAGTTTATCCAGTCAGTTAGTTCCATTCATTCTGTGAAGACTGGGCAAAACTATAAGATTGGCTTAGCAAAATCGTCGTAAACCCTCGCCCAATCGAGGGTGTCGCAAAACTTCAACAGCTCGTTCTCACGCTCTGAAGTCGTCATTCCCGCGAAGGCGGGAATCCAGCGCCAACGGTGGATCTCTGCCTTCTCGGGGATGACAAGGCCAGGGGAACACCGGGCAGTATGGTTCTGGTGGTAAGTCAGTGTGGATTCCCGCCTTCGCGGGAATGACGAGAATGAAATCGGGAATGACGGGGGTGAAGGCGGGAACCAGAGTTTTGCGACACCCTCAATCGGGCGGGGATATAAGACGGGAACGCAGAGCGTTCCGGTTGAGTATTTGTACGTGGTTGGTTATATTTTCCATCGGTCTGTCTCTATGCAGAGACTCACGGTGACGAAAACCAAGCACTGTTAACAAAAAATTAAGGCAGAGACAACTGCCCAACCGCCCTTGAAGAACCAGACGAGCCCATACCTGAGTGACCCGTTGAGGCTGCGGCAAATCAAACAAAAGACCAATAAATAACCGAGGGGCACCCGGTTACTGCTGATGGAGGCTTCTGTGTAAGTCCAGTCGCTATAGGCTGGCTGTAGCCTGTGAAGTCAGAAGCCTCGCCTGACAAGGCGGGGAGTGTCACGAGCCTGTTGTCTATTGGCAAAAGTGCAACATTGGGTAAGGCAGGCAATTCGAACTCAATAATAACTGTTGCCTTTACCCTGCTTGCCAAAATATTTCTTAAACAAGAGGTCCCACTCTTTCTGATTTTTTTTATGTTTTCTCATGTTAGCGGCATAGATTTCATGCCAATTTTCCTCACCGTCTTCTTCAGACAACAAATTTAAAAATTCTCTGGTTGTTGAGGGACTAACGGCAACATTTTGATGGCGCAAACAGTGTCTGGCTATTGTGAATTGACTCTTCTCTGAGCATTGTTCCCAGAATTTATGAATATAGTTCCGATACTCTTTGAGGCGAAAGTAACAAAGATGAGCTTTGTAACCTTGCATTTTAACCAAAGGCAGATCATCCATGTTGCTTTGTGTACTTTCACTACTTACCTCAGGAATGGCCTTCAGGCAATGGTCATCCGCGCTGTTGGCATTGACGCCAAAGTCTATGTATTGACCACTGGATTCCGGGAATAGAACAAGGTTAATAACATTTAACATCAACGCCAAAACCGCTTCCCGGGAAAAATCATTGTGTTCGAGGATATAGGGGGCGCATAATTCATCAAATGGATCACCTGACGAGTTCTTATAATCTCCTTCTTTCAGGAAGATGGTTCTGAATTCAAAATACAAATCTTTGAGATCTTTGATTGGGCGTCGATAGAATTCCGGATTACTCGAGACAAAATTTATTGCATTGGTAGAACTTTTAAATTTAATGGAGAAAAGTGCATAAATAATTTCACAAAGTTGCTGTGGATATGTTTTTTTAATTTCATCAATATGTTGGGACAGAATATCCCGGCTTAACTCATCCAGCGGTGTTGAGTGACCGCGTAGACAGTCACTTTCCCCCATCACCTCCAGCCATTGTTTCAGATTGAACTCATTGTTCTGATTAACACACGACTCATACAGGATTCTGGAAAGCTTCCGTGTACTTTCATACACCAGGCCTTCTATATCCCTTTCAGGGACAAAACGAACATTGTCCAATAGCGAGGATAAAAGCCGCTTGCCTTCAAAAGAACATTCGCTGAAAAAGCCATTTTCGACAGTAGCGCTGTTTAACAGCTCTGTATTGAATTTGCATTTCTGAAATACAACGGATTGCAGAACTGTACCCTCCATTGAACAGCGACTGAAATCCATCCCTTTAAAAGTATGCTGAATCCCGTCCAGCTTAATACCATCCAGGGAATCCAGCTTGCCCTCCAAGAGATGTGGATTTTGCTCAAACAGCCACTGTCTGTACTCTTCACCACAACACTTGACGAGACCTTCGATCTCTTCGGCAACTTTGCTCTCTTTGCGGGTTGACTGATGGGAACAGGGCTGCTGAAAAAGCTGTTCCAGCGGGCGCCCGTCGGGCCAGTGGCTGAAGCGTTGCTTTAGTGTACCGAACAGTTGCCGCTGTTTTTCGGGAGAACTGATCTCAATTCTGTTCAACTCGTCAAGCAAAGATAAAGGGTTGGAAAAACGAGTTTCCTGTGACTTATCGTGCTGAATCACACTTCTGTAGTCATCAGTTGATTGCGCAATGATTTTCTCATTACGGGCGAAAGCCTCCAAACCGAAGAAATCCCCAAAACATTGGCCGTCATCTCTATAAATTTGTGCATCCGTACGGCCCAGTGTTGCAGAAGTGAAACGCATGTGCATGGCCCTGCCATTTATAGACTTGGAATTATCCGCCAGCTCCTCCATGATTCGGGAAAATGTATATTCAGTGTCGCAGTTCATCCTGCGCGCCGAAGCCTTGGCAGCAATATGCCAAAGCGGTTTTATCCCGATCTGAGTTCGTCGTTCAAAGGAGTTCAGAGCCGCTTCATTTCTCAGGCTGGTCACAATCTGTTCACTTTTCTGTTGCTGCTGCGCACAAAAGTCTAACTCGTGCCCGGGGCAGAACTGCCTGACGGGATTGACCTCAATACCATGGGGCAGCCCCGGGCGGTAATACACCAGACGTCCCGCGCGAATACGATAATGGATTTCCCAATCGAGCAATTCTTCGTCACTGAAATTCAGTAATTCTCTAATAAAGGCTTTTTTGCCGGTGTTTACCGGGGTATTGATATCCGCTGCCACGGCAAGATTCATATCACCCAGACAGCCATGGTAGTCGGCCAGGGCGTCCAGCCATTGCTCCTCCAGATCAAGGATATCTGGTCGCTCCCCACCAATACCCAGCTCTGCCAGTTCCCTGAACAATGCTTCAACCACCGTTTTACTGTGTCCCCCAAAGGTGAGGGTCAGTTGATTTTCAAAACTCAGGGCTCGAGGCAGGCTTGGGGGAGAAAACAGAATACTGCCGCCTTCACAGACGGCCGATTCGAGTTCTACTGCCCGAACCGGTGGGGCGCGGAGGTGGGCAGCCTTCAGTTGTTGCGGGCTCAAATAACCGACGCTCCGGCCTGTCAATTTGGCAAAACCGTGGCTGAATTCAGCCAGTTGCACTTTCGCTTCAACGTCTTTACCGGTTCTTGAACTCACTCTTGCAGGCAAGACCGGGGCAGGCAGAGGCGTTTTGATGGCTGGCAGTTCTGCAATAAACGGCACATTGGTAGCTAACGATGCCCGGCATTTGCTAACAATGTCCTGCAGAATGATCACAGTCTTATTAATGGTCTTGCGATCCTTTGCGTGCCATCGTGTTTTATCTCTGGTTAACTGTTCCGCCATGTCGGCACAGTCATTGGCCAGGCTGGTCAGGTCACTGCGCCAGTCGCGGTAATGGTCGTTCGGGGCGTGTTTGGGATTATTCAGGGCAAAGTTGGTATATTTAACTCGGCTGGCCAGACGGTGCAATCCCCGTTCCAGGGCCAGGTTGTCAGCCAGTTTATTGCCCGCTTCCCGGGACAACTTGAGGGTCATCCGGGTGATGGGTTGGCCATTGGCATCCAGTAACTGGCTGATACCGATCTGCCCGCCCCGTATATCCCGGCCTTTGACTGGCAGCCAACCGCCACGGATACCCGCCGCCTCTATCGCCTTGTATTCCGCCATGGATACCCGCTCACCCGCTTCCAGGCTGTTGGGAAAGCGGGTGGTCAGCCAGGCAATACGATCATGAATAGTCTGCCGTAACCAGCTGCGGTCACCGGGCAGAAAGCCGCTGTGTTCGATCTGCCGGTCCAGGGCCTGCCAGTCAATCTGCCGCAAGATATCCTTCAAGGTATGGCCCAGTAAGTCATCCTCTAATTGTGCAAGAATATCGACGCAAGGGTTGTAGATTGGCAAAGAGTTCATGGGAGGTGCCTGAGGGTTTCTCAGTTTTTGCAGCAGCAAGGGCATGGAAGAAAAGTCATCCGGTTTGGGGTCAGGCTCTGGTTTCTCCTGACACGGGTAGCGGGTCGCCATCCCGGCATAATCCCAGTGGAACATGACCGGCTCTCCTTCCGGGGTCAGCTCAATGCCTTCCCAGGCACTGTTCACCATATTTTCATTACCGACAATGACATTAATCAGCATTAATCTGGCCCACTGCTCTGGAGCCATAGAGCGCAGCGTCGCCTCCCCGCCTTTGAGCTTGCCCTGCCATTCCCCGGGGACAGAACTGACCACATAAAAATGGCCCTGCTCTTCATGGACAAAGCTTTGAGGAACTGTAATGCCCAGCAGCCCGGCAAGGTTAGCCATCAGCAGCTGGTTGCGGGCGCTAAGCTCACAGCTCGCCGGTTTGATGAAATACACCTGTTGGTCAACGGGGTCGCTGTAAAGCCCCGCTGGCCAGCTGTTCTGACATTCCGTATAGGTAGCAGGCAGGTTCAGTTTTGCCAGGGAGAATGATGATTTCGATGGTTCTGCCAGCTGTCCGGTATAAGGCGCAATCAGCCCCCGGACAACAGCGGACTGTTTACCTACGCTAAAGAGCTGATAACTGAAGGGAGAAGGGTGATGCTCCCACTGCTTTTTAGTTTTTTCGCACCGGCTGGCGTCACCGATACTGAAGAAATGCTCGCGGTCTGTGGGTCTGTCCTGCAATCTAATCGGGTACCAGAGGTCACCCTGCCTGACAATCACCTGGCAGACCTCTTCGGCCAGCAGGCGCCAGTCTTGCCTCTGATAGTCATCCCCAGAGGCAGCGAAACATTCCAGCCGATCCATGTAAAAGAAGTCTCTGACCCGCATAACATCCAGCGTATCTGCGTCATGGAGCAGACTGCGCAGGGTCTGTATGGCTTCTGGCAGATGCTGGCAGCCCTCTGGATTATCCTTGTGGCAAATGGCTTCACCGCACTGCCAGGCCAGGGACTGATCCACGCCGCAGTTACGCAGGTGTTCCCTAAGGTTGTCAGCACTGGCGCGCTCCCACTCCAGCGTATCGTCTCCATCGCCTTCTCGACCCGTATCGTGAAACAGGCAGACTTTAATCAGCAGGGGTATCATTTGGTCGGGAAATTCCCGCGCCAGGCGATCGCCGTGCAGTTTACGCTGTTGCAACAGGGCTACTGCCCAGATTGCCGTCCGGCAACTGTGCTGGACACCATGAACCTTGCGGGCAATTGCCTGTGCAGGAGGCGCGATGCTGTCAGGAGAATAAGGCTGAAGCAAGGCCGTTTTCGCTATCTGGGTGGATTCAATCAACGATGGATCAATGACCGGCCAATGGGCTGTTTCGGTTGCAGCTATTTTCGGACGTTTTACCGGTTCAATGGTCAGCGTTTCCAGACCTGTCTCTATTGTTTTCGGGAGAATATCAGTAGCGGCCCGTTTGTGCCCGATCTTGTGCGAGAAATCATTATTGTCTGCGTCAACCCACTTTGCAGAAGCCACATCTGTGGGCATTAACTCTTCACTTATACTCACTTTTCTGGCAAAAGCGCTGCCTGTCTTATCAATATTTTCAGATAACCTTGAGTCTTCAAAAGGCGCCCGTACTTTTCCTGCGTTGATAGGGAGCAAATCCATTTTTTTAGCCCTCACTACTGTCCTTGTAATTCTGAACTTTTGGAGTCAAACCGAATCCATTACAGTTTTGACAGTTTATCCAGTCAGTTAGTTCCATCCATTCTGTGAAGACTGGGGAAAACTATAAGATTGGCTCCATACCTGCCGAATGGCAGGAGGTGTTGAGGAGGGCAGGCCATTCGAACTTAATAAAATTTGGTGGTTTTGGCCCATTCCCCAATTTTATCCACAAGCAACATACGCCACTTATACTCAATTCCTATATGCTTACTCATGTTAGCGAGATAGATGTCGCGCCAATTTTTCTCGCAGTGTTCTTTAGACAATAACTTAAAAAATGCCCTGGTTGTTAAGGGGCTAACGACAACATTTTGATGAAGCAAACAGTGTTTGGCTATTGTTACTTGACTCTTTTCAGAGCATTCTTCCCAGAATTGATGAATATATTCCCGATACTCTGTAAGGCGATGCATACAAAGATGGGCTTTGTAACGTTTCATTCTATCCAGAGACTCATCATCTGTTTCCGGGCATGAGATTGAGTGGCTTTGTGTACTTCCGCCACTTACCTCTGGAATAGCCTTCAAGCAATGGTCATCCGCGCTGTTGCCATTGATGCCAAAGTCTATGTATTTATCATTGGCTTCAGGAAATAGAACAAGGTTAATAACATTTAACATCAACGCCAAAACCGCTTCCCGGGAATAATCATCGCGTTTAACATTATGGAGGCCAAATAAGTGTGCAAATGGACTACCTTGACTACAATATTCTCCTTCTTTCAGGAAGATGGTTCTGAACTCAAAATACAAGTCTTTAAGATCTTTGATCTTGCGATCATAGAATTTCGGGTTATTTTCAACAAAACTTATTGCATTGGCAGCATTTTCAAATCTAATGGAAAAAAACCCATAAATAATATCAGAAAGTTGCTGTGGATAACTTTTTTTAATTATTTCAATATGTTGGGATAGAATATCCCGACTCAAATCGTCCAATGGTGTTGGACCGCAGCGCAGACAATGACTTTTCCCCATCACTTCCAGCCATTGTTTCAGATTGAACTTATTGTCATCATTAACACACGATTGATACAGGATTTGGGAAAGCCGGTGTGTACTTTCACATACCCGGCCATCCTTATTACTTTCAACGTCAAAACGGGCATTGTCTAATATCGATGATGAAAACCGCTTACCTTCAAAAGAACAGTTGGTGAAAGTACCATCTTCAATAATGGCACTGTTTAACAGCTCTGTATTGAATTTACACTCGTCAAATGAAACGGATTTCAACACCGTGCCGTTCATTGAACAGCGGCTGAAATCAATCCCGGTTAATTTACGCTTGATCCATCCCTTATGCAGGCTCCCTTTCGGCTCTATACCATCCAGGGAATCCAATCTTCCCTCCAACAGTTTTGGGTTTTGCTCAAGCAGCGACTGAATACCCTTTTCACCAAAGACCTTGATGAGATTTTTAATGTTTTCGTCAACCGAACTGTCTTCGGAGATTAACTCATGGTAGTGGGCTGACCAGGATTTCCGAAAAAGCTGTTCCAGCGGACGCCCATCAGGCCAGTGGCTAAAGCGTTTCTTCAAAATAGACAACAATTGCCGCTGACTTTCGCTAGAGCTGATATCAAGCAGGTTCAACTCGTCAAACAAGGACAGAGGGTTGGAAAAACGAGTCTCCTGTGGATTAGCTGGATTATTGAGCTGAATCAAACTCTGGTAGTCACAGTTTGACTGCTTGATGATTTTCTCATTACGAGCAAAGGCGTCCAAACCAAGAGCCTTATTAAACTGGCATTGATTATCATAAACTTCTGCATCCATACGGCCGAGTGTTTCAGAAGTCAATTTCATACACATGATCCCATCTTCATGAATCCGCTCTGAATAATCCGCCAGCTCGCCGTCCTCGATGATTCGGGTAAATGCATAACCGGTGTCGCATTTCATTCTGGCCAACGAAGCGCTGGGATGGATATGCCAAGCGGGTTCTATCCCGATCTGAGTACGTCGTTCAAAGGAACTCAGGGTAGCGTCATTTTTCAGGCTATCGGTCACAAATCGTTCTTCTTTTCCTTCCCGATCTGCACAAAATTTTGTATCGTGCGCGGGGCAGAACTTTCTGGCGGGGGTCGCCGAAATGCCATGGAGAAACCCCGGACGCAATTGCACCCAACGTCCTGCGCGAATACGAGAATGGATTTCCCAATCAAGCAGTTCTTCGTCACTGAAGTTCAGCAATTCTTTAAGAAACGCTTTTTTGCCGATGTTTACCGGCGCATTGAGATCCGCTGCCACGGTAAGGTTCATATCACCAAGGCAGCCATGGCAGTCAGCCAGGGCGTCCAGCCATTGCTCCTCCAGGTCGGTGGTATCCGGTCGCTCCGCACCAAGGCCCAGCCCTGCCAGTTCCCTGAACAATGCTTCAACCACCGATTTACTGTGTCCCCCAAAGGTGAGGGTCAGTTGATTTTCAAAGCTCAG
The DNA here is from genome assembly GCF_049275935.1 of Endozoicomonas sp. ALC020. Taxonomy (NCBI): domain Bacteria; kingdom Pseudomonadati; phylum Pseudomonadota; class Gammaproteobacteria; order Oceanospirillales; family Endozoicomonadaceae; genus Endozoicomonas; species Endozoicomonas sp. ALC020. The sequence goes on along the minus strand of NZ_CP184830.1, from coordinate 2,703,449 downwards.
GGCTTCTGGCAGGTTCGGAGCAGAAAACAGAATACTGCCGCCTTCACAGACGACCGATTCGAGCTCAACGGCTCGTACCGGTGAGGCACTCAGGCGAGTAACCTTCAGTTGTTCCGGACTCAAATAACTGACCTTCTGGCCTGTCAATTTGGCAAAACCGTGGCTGAATTCAGCCAGCTCTACTTTTGCTTCAACTTCTTCGCCGATTCTTGAACTGACTCGTGCCGGTAAGGCCGGGAAAGGCAGAGGCGTTTCGATGGTTGGCAGTTTTGCGATGGACGGCAGATCGGCGGCTAACGACGCCCGGCACTTGCTAGCAATGTCCTGCAGAATCGTCACGGTATTAGCAATGCTATCCTGATCCTTTTCGTGCCATCGTGTTTTATCTCTGGTTAACTGCTCCGCCATGCCGTCACAGTCTTTGGCCAGGCTGGTCAGATCACTGCGCCAGTCGCGGTAAAATCTGTTCAGGGCAGAGTTGGTATATTCAACCCGGCTGGCCAGACGGTGCAATCCCCGTTCCAGGGCCAGGTTGTCAGCCAGTTTATTGCCCGCTTCCCGGGACAACTTGAGGGTCATCCGGGTGATGGGTTGGCCATTGGCATCCAGTAACTGGCTGATACCGATATGCCCGCCCCGTATATCCGGGCCTTTGACTGGCAGCCAACCGCCACGGATACCCGCCGCCTCTATCGCCTTGTATTCCGCCATGGATACCCGCTCACCCGCTTCCAGGCTGTTGGGAAAGCGGGTGGTCAGCCAGGCAATACGATCATGAATAGTCTGCCGTAACCAGCTGCGGTCACCGGGCAGAAAACCGCTGTGTTCGATCTGCCGGTCCAGGACCTGCCAGTCAATCTGCCGCAAGATATCCTTCAAGGTATGGCCCAGTAAGTCATCCTCTAATTGTGCAAGAATATCGACGCAAGGGTTGTAGATTAGCAACGAGTTCATGGAAGGTGCCTGAGGGTTTCTCAGTTTTTGCAGCAGCAAAGGCATGGAAGAAAAGTCATCCGGTTTGGGGTCAGGCTCTGGTTTCTCCGGGCACGGGTAGCGGGTCGCCATCCCGGCATAATCCCAGTGGAACATGACCGGCTCCCCTTCCGGGGTCAGCTCAATGCCTTCCCAGGCACTGTTCACCATATTTTCATTACCGACAATGACATTAATCAGCATTAATCTGGCCCACTGCTCTGGAGCCATAGAGCGCAGCGTTGCCTCCCCGCCTTTGAGCTTGCCCTGCCATTGTTTGGGAACAGGACTGACTACATAAAAATGACCCTCTTCCTGATGGACAAAGCTTTGCGGAACTGTGATGCCCAGCAGCCCGGCGAGGTTGGCCATAAGTAGCTGGTTGCGGGCGCTTAGCTCACAGCTCGCCGGTTTGATGGCATAAACCTGTTGGCTAACGGGGTCGTTGTAAAGCCCTGCTGGCCAGGTGCTGCTCCGGCATTCTTCCATGGCCACACTTTGCTGGGTCAGTTTTGCCAGAGAGAAGGACGATTCCTGTGGTTCTGTCAGCTGTCCGGTATAAGGCGTAATCAACTCCCGGACAACACCGGACTGCTCACCTATGCTAAACAACTGGTAACTAAAGGGTGAAGGGTGGTGCTCCCATTGCTTTTTGGTGTTTTCACACAAGCTGGGGTCACCGATGCTGAAGAAATGTTCGAGGTCTGTATTGCTGTCCTGCAACTTGGTCGGGTACCAGAGGTCACCCTGCCTGGCAATCACCTGACAGACCTCTTCGGCCAGCAGGCGCCATTCTTGCCTCTGCTGATCATCCTTACAAGTAGCAAAACACTCCAGCCGATCCATGTAAAAACTTTCTCTGACCCGCATAACATCCAGCGTATCTGCATCGTGGAGCAGACTGCGCAGGGTCTGTATCGCCTCGGGCAGATGCTCGCAGCCCTTCGGATTATCCTTGTGGCAAATGGCTTCACCACACTGCCAGGCCAAGGACTGATCCACGCCGAAGTTGCGCAGGTGTTCCCTCAGGTTGTCAGCACTGGCCCGCTCCCACTCCAACGTATCGAACCCATCGCCTTCACGGCCCGTATCGTGAAACAGGCAGGTTTTGATTAGCAGAGGTATCATTTGGTCGGGAAATTCCCGCGCCAGGCGATCGCCGTGCAGTTTACGCTGTTGCAACAGGGCTACTGCCCAGATTGCCGTCCGGCAACTGTGCTGAACACCATGAACCTCGCGGGCAATTGCCTGTGCAGGAGGCGCGATGCTGTCAGGAGAATAAGGCTGAAGCAAGGCCGTTTTCGCTACCTGAGTAGATTCAATCAACGATTGATCAATGACCGGCCAATGGGCTGTTTCGGTTGCAGCTATTTTCGGACGTTTTACCGGTTCAATGGTCAGCGTTTCCAGCTCTGTCTCTATTATTTTCGGGAGAATATCAGTAGCGGCCCGTTTGTGCCCGGTCTTGTGCGAGAAATCATTATTGTCCGCGTCAACCCACTTTGCAGAAGCCACATCCGTGGGCATTAACTCTTCACTTATACTCACTTTTCTGGCAAAAGCGCTGCCTGTCTTATCAATATTTTCAGATAACCTTGAGTCGTTAAAAGGCGCCTGTACTTTTCCTGCGTTGATAGGGAGCAAATCCATTTTTTTAGCCCTCACTACTGTCCTTGTAATTCTGAACTTTTGGAGTCAAACCGAATCCATTATTGATTTAGACAGTTTATCCAGTCAGTTAGTTCCATCCATTCTGTGAAGGCTGGGCAAAACTGTGAGATTGGCTCCACACCTGCCGAATCGCAACATCACCTTGCCTATTGTTAAAAATGCCACATTGAGGAAGGCAGGCAATTCAAGCTCAATAAGTACCTAACCAGTTGGTTTGGTCCTGCTCTCCAAAATTTTCCAAAAGCAAGCGATTCAATTCATCCTCATTTTTTTTATGTTTATCCATGTTAGCGCGATAGATTTCCTGCCAATATTGCTCGTCGTGGTCTTGAGACAACAAATCTCTAAATTGCTTGGTTGTTTTGGGGCTAACGACAACATTTTGATGAAGCAAACAGTGTTTGGCTATTGTTAATTGACTCTTTTCTGAGCATTCTTTCCAGAACCGATGAATACGGTTCCGGTATTCTTTAAGCTGAGATTTACAGAGAAGAGCTTTATAACGTTGCATTTCAACCAGAGGCAGGCCATCTGTGTTGCTTTGTGTACCTTCGCTACCTACCTCAGGAATGGCCTTCAAGCAACCGTCATGCTCATCCGCACTGTTGGCATTGACGTCAAAGTCTATGTATTTATCATTGGATTCAGGAAACAGAACAAGGTTAATAACATTTAACATAAGCGCCAAAAGCGCTTCCCGGGAATAACTTTTGTCTGGTCCATAATCGGACGTAAAAAATCTTCCAAATGGATCACCTGATAACCCTATCTTAGAATCTCCTTCTTTCAGGAAGATGCTTCTGAAATCAAAATAAAAATCTTTGAGATCTTTGATTTTGTGATCATAGAATCCAGGATTATTCCAGACAAAATTTATCGCATTGGCAGTATTTTGAAAATTAATGAAAAAAAGTTCATAAATAATTTCACAAAGTTGCTTTGGATAGATTCTGGAAATTTCATCCATATGTTGGGACAGAATATCCTGGGTTAAATCATCCAGTGGTGCAGAACAGGATTGTAGAAAACTACTTTTAAGCATCACCTTCAGCCATTGTTCCAGATTAAACTTATTGTGCTGATTAACACACGACTGATATAAGATCCGGGAAAGCTGGCGTGTTCTTTCACACGCCAGGTCATCCCTCCCAGATTCAGGGTTAAAACGGACATTGTCTAATATCGATGATGAAAACCGCTTACCCTCAAAAGAGCATTCGGTGAAAAAGCAACCTTTAACAATGGCTCTGTTTAACAGCTCTGTATTGAATTTACATTCCCAAAAAAGAAAGGATTGCAACACTGTGCCATTCATTGAACAGCCGCTGCAATCAAACCCTTCAAGAGCACACATCCACCCATTCAGATTAAAGCCATCCAGGGAATCCAGCCTGCCCTTCAACAGTTGTGGGTTTTGCTCAAACAACGACTGTATGCGCTCTTCGCCGCAAGCCTTGACGAGACTTTTGATGCCTTCGTCAAACTGGCTGCCTTTACGGGTTATCTCATGATAAAAGGCTGACCAGGATTGCGGAAAAATCTGTTCCAGTCGGCGCCCGTCGGGCCAGTGGCTAAAGCGTTTCTTTAGTGTACCCAGCAATTGCCGGTGTCTTTCAGGAGAACTAATCTCAAGTTTGTGCAACTCGTCAAACAAGGAGAGAGGATTGGCAAAACGGGTTTCCTGTGTCTCATCGTCCTGAATCACACGTCTGTAGTCATCGGTTGACTGAGCGATAATTTTCTCGTTACGGGCGAAGGACTCCAAACCAGAGAAATCCGCCAGGTATTGGCTTTGATCGGCATAAATTTGTGCATCCATACGGCCGAGTGTTGCAGAAGTCAGGAGCAAACACGTAACCCCACCACAGCGGTACCCGGAATTATCCACCAGCACCGCTATGACTCGGGAAAATGTGTATTCGGTGTTGCATTTCATCCTGCGTGCCGAAGCCACGGCACTTTCATGCCCAAGCGGTTCCATCCCAATCTGGGTACGTCGTTCAAAGGAGCTCAGGGTAGCATCATTCTCCAGGCTACCGGCCACAACCTCTTCACTGTTCCTTTGCCGCTGCGCATGAAAGTTTGTATCGTGTACGGAGCAGAACTTCCCGGCAGGGTTTGTCTCAATGCCATGGGGCAACCCTGGGCGGTAGAACACCAGACGCCCTGCACGAATACGACAGTGGTTTTCCCAATTGAGCAATTCTTCATCACTGAAGTTCAGTAATTCTTTAAGAAAGGCTTTTTTGCGGGTTTTTACCGGGGTATTGATATCCACTGCCACATCAAGGTTCATATCACCAAGGCAGCCGTGGTAATCGGCCAGGGCGTCCAGCCATTGTTCTTCCAAGTCGTTGATATCCGGCCGCTCTCCACCAATACCCAGCTCTGCCAGTTCCCTGAACATTGCTTCAACCACTGCTTTGCTGTGTCCCCTAAAGGTGAGGGTCAGCTGATTTTCAAAGCTCATGGCCTCAGGCAGGCTCGGGGGAGAAAACAGAATACTGCCGCCTCCACAGACGGTCGATTCGAGTTCTACTGCCCGAACCGGTGGGTCACTGAGGTAGGCAGCATCCAGTTGTTCCGGACTCAAATAACCGACACTCTTGCCTGTCAGTTTGGCAAAACCGTGGCTGAATTCCGCCAGTTGCACTTTTGCTTCAACGTTTTTGCCGGTTCTTGAACTGACTCTTGCAGGTAAGGCCGGGAAAGGCAGAGGAGTTTCGATGGTTGGCAGTTTTGCAATGGAAGGCCGGTCGGCGGCTAACGACGCCCGGCACTTGTTAGCAATGTCCTGCAGAATCCTCACGGTATTATCAATTGTATCCTGGTTCCTTTCGTGCCATCGTGTTTTATCTCCGGTTAACTGCTCCGCCAAGCCCTCACAGTCATTGGCCAGGCTGATCAGGTCGCTGCGCCAGTCGCGGTAATGTCTGTTCAGGGCAGAGTTGGTATATTTAACCCGGCTGGCCAGACGGTGCAATCCCCGTTCCAGGGCCAGGTTATCAGCCAGTTTATTGCCCGCTTCCCGGGACAGCTTGAGGGTCATCCGGGTGATGGGTTGGCCATTGGCATCCAGTAACTGGCTGATACCGATCTGCCCGCCCCGGATATCGCGGCCTTTGACCGGCAGCCAACCGCCACGGATACCCGCCGCCTCTATCGCCTTGTATTCCGCCATGGATACCCGCTCACCCGCCTCCAGGCTGTTGGGAAAGCGGGTGGTCAGCCAGGCAATGCGATCATGAATAGTCTGCCGTAACCAGCTGCGGTCACCGGGCAGAAAACCGCTGTGTTCGATCTGCCGGTCCAGGACCTGCCAGTCAACCTGCCGCAGGATATCTTTCAGGGTATGGCCCAGTAAGTCATCCTTTAATTGTGCAAGAATATCAACGCAGGGATTGTCGATCAGCAACGTGTTCATGGGGGGTGCCTGAGGGTTCCGCAGTTTATTCAGCAGCAAGGGCATGGAGGAAAAATCATCTGTTTTCGAGGCGGGCTCTGGTTTTTCAGGACACGGGTAGCGAGTTGCCATCCCGGCATAATCCCAGTGGAACATGACTGGCTCCCCTTCCGGGGTCAGTTCAATGCCCTCCCAGGCACTGTTGACCATTTTTTCGTTACCGACAATCACATTGACCAGCAATAATCTGGCCCACTGCTCTTGAGACAGAGAGCGCAGCGTCGCTTCCCCGCCTTTGAGCTTATCCTGCCATTGTCTGGGGACAGGGCTGGCCACATAAAAATGACCCTGCTCTTCATGGACAAAACTCTGAGGTACTGCGATGCCCAGCAGCCCGGCGAGGTTGGCCATCAGTAGCTGGTTGCGGGCACTTAACTCACAGCTCGCCGGTTTGATGGAATAAACCTGTTGGCTAACAGGATCGCTGTAAAGCCCTGCTGGCCAGGTGCTGCTCTGGCATTCTTCCATGGCCACACTCTGCGGGGTCAGTTTTGACAGGGAGAAGGATGATTCCAGAGGTTCTGTCAGCTGTCCGGTATAGGGCCTAATCAACTCCCGGACAACACCGGACTGCTCACCTATGCTAAACAGCTCATAACTGAAGGGCGAAGGGTGGTGCTCCCACTGCTTTTTGGTGTTTTCACACTGGCTGGCGGCACCGATGCTGAAGAAATGTTCGCAGCTTGCGTCACTGTCCTGCAACTTGATCGGATACCAGAGGTCCCCCTGCCTGGCAATCACCCGGCAGACCTCTTCGGCCAGCTCGCGCCATTCTTGCCTCTGCTGATCATCCTGACAGTCAGAAAAACACTCCAGCCGATCCATGTAAAAACTTTCTCTGACCCGCATAACATCCAGCGTATCTGCATCGTGGAGCAGACTGCGCAGGGTCTGTATCGCCTCGGGCAGATGCTCGCAGCCCTTAGGGTTATCCTTGTGGCAAATGGCTTCACCACACTGCCAGGCCAGGGACTGATCCACGCCGAAGTTGCGCAGGTGTTCCCTCAGGTTGTCAGCACTGGCCCGCTCCCACTCCAACGTATCGAACCCATCGCCTTCACGGCCCGTGTCGTGAAACAGGCAGGTTTTGATTAGCAGAGGTATCATTTGGTCGGGAAATTCCCGCGCCAGGCGATCGCCGTGCAGTTTACGCTGTTGCAACAGGGCTACTGCCCAGATTGCCGTCCGGCAACTGTGCTGGACACCATGAACCTCGCGGGCAATTGCCTGTGCAGGAGGCGCAATGCCTTCAGGACAATAAGGCTGAAGCAAGGCCGTTTTCGCTACCTGAGTAGATTCAATCAACGATTGATCAATGACCGGCCAATGGGCTGTTTCGGTTGCAGCTATTTTCGGACGTTTTACCGGTTCAATGGTCAGCGTTTCCAGCTCTGTCTCTATTATTTTCGGGAGAATATCAGTAGCGGCCCGTTTGTGCCCGGTCTTGTGCGAGAAATCATTATTGTCTGCGTCAACCCACTTTGCAGAAGCCACATCTGTGGGCATTAACTCTCCACTTATTCTCACTTTTCTGGCAAAAGCGCTGCCTGTCTTATCAATATTTTCAGATAACCTTGAGTCTTCAAAAGGCGCCCGTACTTTTCCTGCGTTGATAGGGAACAAATCCATTTTTTTAGCCCTCACTACTGTCCTTGTAATTCTGAACTTTTGGAGTCAAACCGAATCCATTATTGATTTAGACAGTTTATCCAATAATTAGTTTCAGCCATTATCAGGGCTAATTTACTGACTTTTTATATCCTCGGGCTCAATAAAGCCCAGATAGAGATTAAAGAATTTTTTCCAAAATTTATCGGTTTAGTTTAGCCGCGACCTGTGTTGCAGATTTGCCATGACACATCTCATTATTTGAAAATTGTTAAGATTACATTTACGAAAAATAATGCATCAATAGAAAATTTTCAGGAGAATCTGGCCTTAGGTTGAAAACTGGCAAATGATGCATATCCTTAAAGGCAATCAACTTTAAGGAGTATTCAAAAATGTTAAAAACACTGACTCAAATGTTATGTGCATGGACCATATTATCGTGCAATGCTTTGTATGCTAATGAGGAGCTGAATAAATTATATTACCGATTTTCAACTCAAAAAATGCCCGAATTGTTTGACTCTATCCAAAGTGCATTGAATGAGTCACCCGAAATCTCTCAAAGAGCAAAAGTTAAAGATTTGGCGCTGGTTACCAAAAAAGCCTATAAAACCTGGTATAAAAGTCTGGAAACACTTACTCCGGTTGAAGCAGGGACTGCAGCAAATCTAATAAGGAATAATTTATCAACAGTATACTTTGAGCAAAAAGTTGATGAGTTTCTATCCTCTAAAAGCCATATGATTAGTTGGGAAATCCCTGTTTATCATCAGATAATTAACATAATGATCGGCGTATGGGGCGGAGTGTTTTTCGAAAATGAGAACCTGGCCAAAATAAGAAAAGAAATTTATCATTTATTCACTTGTGATGATCATGATTGCTCTGAAATTGCTGAAAAATTTTCTTCCCAACATGATGAAGATGTAACTCTTGCAATACAAAGGTATTTTGAGTGCAAAAAAACAAAAGGTTCAGCTTATGGTCCCCATCTGGCTGAATTATGCGAATTGATTAATAACGATAACTTTTATAAGTCGACATACTTTGCATAAGTACTGTAAGCAACCATTTTTGGACAGGCATCCGTTATGGCTACCTTACATCATATTGTACATTGGTAATCGTAACTTCCTGTCTCTCCTTCGATACCATGAATGCGTCAAAATAATCAAAAGGTGCCCTTCCTTCCAGAAGTTTCACTTCTTCACCTGTTTCACCTTTTTTAGGATCCGCGCGGTGATAAAGCGGTAGCTCCATCTCGTCGGCAATGTCCCGTGCGGCATCAATGAATAATAAATCACTCTTATCGGGGTAGGCCTTCTCAAGAAATAACGCAGGGCGATCATCCCGATCAAACACCAGACGAATAACGCTTCTGCTGAGGATATCTCCTTTGGCGCTCTTTCTGACAATCATGGCATTGCGTCCATCCATCACGTAGCTCATTAGTCCTCTGCTGTAATCCTGAGCGCCGTCCGGTGTCAGGCAAGTGCGAACTTCAAGACCACTGATAAAAAGATCCCAGGGGTCTTCCGTCAGCCTCAGGGTTTCTCCCGGGGACAGCAGCTTGTTTCGGGTTTCCACACTGAAGTCACTGAAGTTCGCGCCCCAACCTGCTTTAAATTGGGGGTATTTCCGGTAAACGGCCTGCAAGTGTGGATTGTTCAGCGGTGACTGCCTGCGCACAGTAAAAGTATTGCTGGCACTGGCCTCTATAAACTGATGGATAAGATCTGTAACTTCTCTATTTCCATATTCTTCCATTGCTGCCATGTAAAAAGGCAGGAGATGATAATGTCGTTGTTTCCATAGCCATTGTGAGACCTCCTTACTTTTTCCCACTAAAGCGTCAGCCCCTTTTTCGGCGATCAACAATGGCAATCCTTCTTTCTGACAGCTTAAGCCCATGCTGTCCAGAAATTGATTAAACCTGTCTCCCATGTTGAATATCATGTAGAGCAAACCCAGTTTTTCATACGTCAGGCTTTGGGTGAGTTTTTTCAGGGTCTGTATTACCATTGCCTTATTCATATCATTGCTGGCCAATAGCCGTTCCAGAGTAACCAGCCACTGATGGAAAACCTTGCCATCTTTCATCTGTCGCCTGCTCCTGCTGGCGCTGGGAGCCTGCAAAGATTCACAGAGTTCCTCAATGTCATCTTCTGAGAGGATATCGGGCACAAATGCCAGCCATTGCAGCGGGGCCATGCGCAAATGATCGCCACCTTTGATTCCGGGCTCACCCAGTATTTGCCGTATTTTCGGGGTACTCTGAACCAGACGGGCCAACCCACCGATGAGATAGGGAATATTTTTTTTATTGCCATGTTTCATAATGGCCCTGACAAAATGATCCAATACTGAAGCAGCCATTATTTCTTTGGATGATTTGCAGGCGGCAATGATCATTAAAAGTCGATGCACTTTCGCTTTGATATCGGGTTTGCCTTCAGGCAATGATAGAGCAGCCAATCTGCTTTCCAGATCGTCAACTGCACGGAGCAATACCTGTGAATAGTCCGGGGTCGTTTTATCAATATTTGTTCTGAGTACCCTCAGATAACTGGCCAGCGGTTTGCCTTCAAGTAGAACAAACCCATTGATATCACTGAGTTGTTTGAGTTCTTCAAACTGTAAGGCAACAGGAGCAGGTGCTTTCAAGATATTTGCCACAGTATCAATATAGTGGTGATAATCAATGGAATCAGGTTGTTTCGACAAATAGGCCAGCTCTTTAGCAATATGCCAGATGCTATTTGAATCAGCGGTATACAAAACCGATCTAATGTACGACGTTAACTCAGTAATATCAGCCTCTTTTGAAAAACCGGAGCAGGCTGCATACAGATACAACAATCTTCTTGTGTAGAATTTGAAATCATCATCAACAAAAATGCTTGGTAAATAGCCATCCGCATCAACTCTTGGAAGAAATTCTTTTTCAATATTGTCAACTTCACTCAGCAACTGTCTGGAAAGTTCGTTATTTTCCGATTCAAGGATTTGCCTTATCTGCAGAAGTCCGTCCTTGACCAGTTTGTCATCCTCTACAGGGTTTAGTGCTGTCAGCTTTTCATTGATTTCATTGTCCTCCCTTGCCAGAGAAGGCTTATCAGGAAGGCGTTGAAACAGGTTCTTTGCCTCTTCTAATCGGATGGACAAAGGAATTCTCTCAAGGTACCGGGCGACCATTTCCGCTGGCAATTCAAACTTTTCTTCAGCAGCCAACATAATCCGGAGTTTTTCAGCCGCGCTTAAAATTTTTTTTTCGAATAACTTTTTTACCGTCTTCGAAGCATCCAATCTCATGCGCTCATTAATAACAGCCCGTTGCACCTCTTTGGTTGGAGACTTTTCTATTGCCCCATCATGAAATTTTTCCACCAGATTGCTGGCAGCTCTTTTTATAGCTTCTACTTTTGAACCGGGTAATTGATTGACAAGATCAGGGTGAAGATTAACCAGCCGTTCAAACAGCTGTTTACTGCCATCGGTATTGAGGGTTTGTTCAGACAGTAAGGTAATGCCATCATGCAGCTGTACCTGCCAGCCAAGATACTGAACGGAGTCACCTTCTGCTGAAAAGCCAATGGATGACTCCATGATTAATGCATGCAGCTGCTGTAGTGTCAGACCATTTAAACGATAAAAATTCATTTTACCTCAGCGGTACGGTAGGCATAAGTACTCAGCCATACGGAATCGAATATTTCTGGCTTATTAGGCAGCTGCTCTGCAAGGCGCAACAACGGGAACATAGCAAGCTATGTGACCAGAGTTGCAACGCATCACGACTGCATGGATGCAGGAGCTAGAGCAACGCAGGAGCAGTTGCCGCGAGTGCCTGAACAATAAGTCAGAAAATATGATTTCGTATGGTTGAGTACTTATTCACTGGACAAGCATCTGGCTACCTTACATCACGTTTTACATTGGTAAACGTCACTGCCTGTCTCTCCTTTGATCGAGTCAAAGTGAGAGCGCTTTATTTTCTCCCTCCAGAACACTCCCCCCCTTTTTCGGCGATCAACAATGGTAATCCTTCCTTCTGACAGCTGAAGCCCATGCTGTGCAAAAAATAATTTTTCGTAAGTCAGACTTTGGAAGCATTGCCCAATCGAGCCGGGCAGGCGGAGATATAAGACGATTGAGTCGAGACTCATAATAATTCAGACATTTTAGCTAATAATTAGTTCCATCCATTATCAGGCTGTGCTCAGTTTAAGTATTGGCGCACTCCCCGAAGCCAGAAAAATCAGGAGATTATGAAAATACCTCGCTGTGAAACAGGAGAACCTTTTGTCCTCAATTTAAATCGAACTGAATCAGGGAACTTTTTGATGCATTTTCGAGTCAAAATCTTAGGATCAATATAATTAATGCGATTAATCAGGAAGGGAGGAACGAATAATGCAGCCAGCCACAAACTTAAAAGCGGGTACTGTCCTTAGCCCAGTCTCTGGTGCAAACAGTAAACGTAATCAACCGGGTAATTTTCAGGGTCGTGCCAGCACCTGCGTCGGCGCTGGCAGCTCTGGCTACTCACCACCCGTTGTTGGAAGGCATCCTTCATACCCAGCGGCAGTTCCACTTGCTGATCGAATGACGACTGAAGGCAGGAATATGTCCCCCCGGTTCGCAAATGCAATGGAATACACCAGCTGTGCAACAACTAACAGAGACAAATTTCATTCAGAGTCTGACAGTAGATTGCGCGAACAGCTCGAAGAATTATCATTACCAGATCCCTCACTTTTGCATGGCGATAGAGTTCAGCAGACTGGAGGAAGAAAAGGATCTCACAATGATAAAGCTAAAGCACTGCTGGAAACGATACTGCTTCAAAAAGCTCTCAGCCCGGAAATTAAGCCCGATGGTGGTTCTGGCAAAAGTCCTGGTTTCTTCATGAGGCGCAAGCTGAATGGATTGGTAACAAAAGCAGTTGATAATTTCTTCAAAAAATCAACTCATAATTTTTCGCCTGCGAGTTTGGTGAGCAGTCAAGCGCAACAAGTTGAACAGCTGCTTCAATCTTTTGCCCGAACGGAATCCGGTCAAAGGCTCTACAGAAAAGCCGTTGCCAATAATCTAGTAGTCCTTGAAAGTCTGTTGAGAAAGGCGGGTGTTGATATCAACCATCAAAGCCCTAAAAGTGGCGACACGCCAATAATTGCAGCCGCCAAGGCGAATCATTGGTCAATGGTTAGTTTACTGCTTGAGGAAAAAGCCACTGTGCATCAACAAAACAAATCTGATTTTCATTTGTTGATGCTGATTTTTAGCGCCTGGGGGGATTACAAGATTACCGATCAGCAACAGAGGGAACTTACTTTAAAAGCCCTCGAAAATCAGCCTGAAGCTCAGATTAAGTTGGCAAACGGTCAGACAAAGTTACTTGCCGTTTATGCCTTTCAACATGCAGTCTTGAGAAATTGTCAGTTATTTTGCAATCAGTTGCTGAAAAACTCTCATCTGGTCAGCGCATTAAAACAAGAACAGATAGGTTCCAAGCTTATGATAGATGTAGTGATGAACTATCGTGACCCGGCAGCAGCAACGAAGTATCTGGTGAATTTGAAAGATTCTGCCGGGCGGCGACTTTTTGATCTTAACTGTAAGACACAGTCAGGTAAAACGCTCCTGATACTGGCAGCAAAAAAAGGTAACACCCATACCATGGAAACCCTTCTTAACACCCCGGGTGCTGTAGAAAATATTAATGCTTACACCACCACCTCCCTACCGTGCCCCCCCTCTCGGTGGACGGCATACACTTATGCTCACTACTACAGTGAAGCCCATCAGAACCGCTATATCCTCGAAAAGCTGGTGAAACGTGGTGCCTGGCGGGTGCCTGCATACAAGGTGAAAGAAAAGGAACCAGATAGTATCTATGGTCATTCCTACCATTTCGGTAGCTATGGCGGCGATGACGGTCCAGATGGTGAGTGATACGGGCAGTGGTTTTGGGGATAGCGGTTGACACCTGAGGAGCCTAGTACATAACTCAAATTTCTTTGTCCTGCAGCAATGCCGGAATTTTCCATTCTGGCATTATTCTCCCTGATTCAGATCAGGGTGACCTATGCCAGCTCAATACCGTATCCGCCTGTCCATAGACGAACAGCAGCAATTAAAAGACCTCATTCACCAAACCAAGGTGGCCAAGCATAAACGTATTCATGCACAGATCCTCCTGTGTCTCGATGAAAACGGGCCAAAACTGACGGAGCTCCAGACCAGCCAAACCTGTGGTGTTTCAACGAAAACGGTTCAGAGAACACGCAAACGCTGTGTACTTGAAGGGCTGGATATTGCTGTTAATAGCAAGTTCAATGGCATTGCCCGCCCAAGAAAACTCCAGGGGGAGCAGCAGGCGGCATTGACAGCTCTGGCTTGCTCAACACCACCAGAAGGTCATAGCCGCTGGACGCTACAGCTTCTCGCTGACCGTATAGTTGAGTTGGAGCATGTCGATTTCATCTCGCATCAAACCATTGGCCGAGAGTTAAAAAAAACGAGTTGAAGCCTTGGCAGAAAAAGGAGTGGTGTATTCCAAAAAAAGCGAACGCAGAATTTGTTTGCGCTATGGAACGTGTTTTGGATGTTTATCAACAACCACATGATCCGAATCGACCACTGATCTGTATGGATGAGAGCAGTAAGCAGCATACTTTGGAGGTCAGGACTCCACTCCCTATGAAGCCTGGCCAACCCCTAAAATATGACAATGAGTATGAGCGCAATGGTGTGAGTTCTCTCTTCATGTTTTTTGCGCCACTGGAAGGTTGGCGACATATCGAGGTGACTGATAGCCGAACTGCCTGCGACTGGGCTCACCAGATCAAACAGCTGGTTGATGTTCACTTCCCAAAAGCTGATGTCATCCGTCTTGTCATGGATAACCTGAACACACATACACCTGCATCTCTTTATAAAGCCTTTGAACCAGGAGAGGCTCATCGGTTGGCCAGTAAGTTGGAAATCATCTATACACCCAAGCATGGAAGCTGGCTCAACATGGCAGAGATTGAAGCGTGGGAGTCCCAGCGTAATGGTGTAGAAAGCAAAATGGAATGGCGATTTACGACCGAGGATGCTCGGGTAAAACTCAAGAAGCTTTACCCGACGATCAAATCGGAGTGATGTACTAGAAGCATCCGTTGTGACTACCTTACATCACGTTGTACTTTGGTAATCGTAAGTTCCTGCCTCTCTTTTGTTGACAGAAACTCGTCAAAGTAATCGAAAGGCGCCCTTCCTTCCAGAACTTTCACTTTTTCACCTTTTTTTGCATCCACGCAGCGGTAAAGAGGAAGCTCCATCTCGTCAGCAATGTCCCGTGCGGCATCGATGAACAATAAATTACTCTGATCGGGATAGCCTTTTTCAAGCAATAACGCAGGGCTATCATCTTGGTCCAGCACCATGCGAATAACACTTCTGCTGAGGATATTTCCTTTTTGGTTCTTTATGACAATCATGGCATTGCGTCCATCCATCACATAGCTCATCAGTCCACGTCTATAACTATGTAGGCCGTCTGGTGATATGCAGCTTTTAACTTCAAGCCCACTGATAAAAAGATCCCAGGGGTCTTCTGTCAGCTTCAGGGTTTCCCCCTGGGACAAGAGCTTGTTTCGGGTTTCCTCGCTGAAGCCACTGAAGTTCGCTCCCCAACCTGCTTCAAATCGGGGGTATTTCTTGTAAACGGCCTGCAAGTGTGGATTGTTCAATGTTGACTGCCTGCTCTGAATAAAAGTACTGTTAACACTGGTCTCTATAAACTGATGCGTAAGGTCTATAACTGCTGCATTCCCCTGTTCTATCATTGATGCCATGTAAAAAGGCAGGAGATGGTGATGTCGTTGTTTCATTAGCCATTTTGAGAACTTTTTATTCACTCCCACCAAAGCGTCAGCCCCTTTTTCAGCGATCATCAATGGTAATCCTTCCTTCTGACAGCTCAAGCCCATTCTGTCCAGAAATGCAGTAAACCTGTATCCCATGTTGAATAACATATAAAGCCAGCCCAGTTTTTCATAAGTCAGACTTTGGGTAAGCTTTTTCAGGATCGGCATTACCATGGCCTTATTCATAACCTCGCTGGCCAACATCTGCTCAAGGGTAGACAGCCATTGGTGGAAAATCTTGCCATCTTTCATCCGTCGCCTGCTCTTGCTGGCGCTGGGAGCTTGCAAAGATTGACAGAGTTCCTCGATGTCATCTTCTGAGAGTCTATCGGGTACAAATGCCAGCCATTGCAGCGGCGCCATTCGCAAATGCGGTCCGCCACTGATTCCGGGGGCACCCAGTATTTTCTGTATTTTCGGGGTACTCTGAACCAGACGGGCCAGCCCAGCGATTAGATAAGGTATATTTTTTTTATTGCCATGTTCCATGATGGCCGTGACAAAATGAACCAATATTGAAGTATCCATTATTTCTTTGGATGATTTGCAGGCGGCAATAATCATTAAAAGTCGATGCACTTTCGCTTTGATATCAGACTTGCCTTCAGGTAGTGATATACCGGCACATTCTTTTTCCAGAACGTCAACTGCATCGAGCAATACCCGCGAATATTCCGGGGCTATCTTATCAATGTTTGCTCTGAGTACGGTTAGATACTTGTCCAGCGGTTTGCTTTCAAGTAAAGCGAACCCTTTGATATCACTGAGCTGTTTGAGATTTTTAAACTGTAAGGCGACAGGTGCCGGTGTTTTCAAACAATGGGCCAGGGTACTAATATAGTGACAATAATCGATGGAGCCGGGTTGTTTCGACAAATAGGCCAGCTCTTTAGCAATATGCCAGATGTTATCTGGAAAGGAGTTACTTGGTTCGATGATATAAAGAACAGATTTAATGTACGACATTAACTCAGCAATATCACCCTGCTGTGAAAAACCGTAACAGGCTGCATAGAGATACAGCAATCTTCTTGAATAGATTTTGAATTCGACATAATCATCATGGTCTGATAAATTGCCATCCCATCCAACTCTTGGGATATATTTTTCTTCAATACTGTCAACTTCACTCAACAATCCTCTAGAAAGCTCGTTATTTTCGGATGTTAGGGTTTGCCGGATCTCTAGGAGCCTTATATGGTCCGCCCCGTTTTGCAAGAGCCTGTTTTGTTAATTAGCAAACAAAGATAACTGCAATCATATATACGGCCTATTCATGAGGTCTAACCCTCTGGCCCTGATGGGTATCCGCGCAACCTGGCCTTATCAGTCCGACGGCCTCAAGGGCCAAGGCTCCTATCAGGTTTCAGGTTGCCGGTTTTTACCTGTTTGCCATCAACTGTACATGCTCATCGCAATCTGCGGGGGGGGTCCCCTTTGATTAAGCTTATGCTTTACTTTGCCGCTGCCGCCTTTACCTCATTATGCAGCCTTGTAAACTTCATTTCGGGTCATGATGACCCAGACAATCCGAGCCATTTTATTAGCCAGACCAACGGCGGCAACGTTGTGATTGCTGCGCTCATTAAGTTGGCTAACCCATTTTTTACAGCGGTCATCCTTATTTTTGAGGCAGTGGAGTACCGAACGTGCGCCGTGTATCAATAATGTGCGCAGGTATTTATCACCCCGTTTACTGATGCCCAGCAGGACTGACTTACCGCCTGTGGAATGCTGTCTTGGAACTAATCCCAACCATGCGGCAAGGTGTCGACCAGATTTAAAATACGTCGCATCACCAACGGCTGCCTTCAATGCTGTGGCAGTGATGGCTCCGATACCCGGCATAGTCATCATTCGACGACATTCGTCGTCGTTTTCAGCCAGCTCCTGAATTTTCTGGTCATACTGTTGAATACGCTTGTCAAGACTGGCCAACTCTTCTGATAAACCATGTAGCAGCTCACGAGTCAGCGAATGGAGTCCATTTTCAGCATCTTCCAGAATTCGTGGAAGCTGTGCACGAACTTTACCAATACCCTGGGCAACCACAATACCTTCTTCCAATAGTGACCCCCGGATCTGGTTAACCAGGGCAGTTCTCTGATCAACCGCTTGTTGACGATAGCGGTGCAGAAGTTGCCAGGCCTGCTGCTCTGACGTTTTAACAGGTACAAAACGCATGCTGGGCCGTGAAGCTGCTTCTGCAATCGCTTCAGCATCGTTGTAGTCATTTTTGTTGGTCTTGACATAAGGCTTGACAAATTGAGGTGAAATCAGCTTGACAGTATGCCCATAGTTCTTGAATAACCGAGCCAAATAGTGAGCACCACCACAAGCTTCCATAGCGATAATGCATGGCTCCAGATTTGCCACGTACTCCAGAAGGTTCTTCCTGGACAACTTCTTTCTGATGACTTTGCTACCCTGGTCATCAACACCAAACAGGTGAAAGTTGTTCTTGCCAATATCGATACCAAGTACTGAAATAGTCATGGGTGGTTCGCTCCGGTTAATCCTGTTTAAATGGTTAACTCCATTTTGGCTCATTTGAAGCCGTTTAGGAGGGGCGGACCATCCCATTAGTCCCTGACCTTTATTTGAGGGTCTAATGCTGTCAACTGTTCATTAATTAGATTGTGCACCTCTGACAGAGAAGGCGTATCAGGAAGACTTTGAAAGAGGTTCTTTGCCTTCTCAAATCCGATGGATAAAGGAATCCTCAAAAGTGTCCAATAAACCTCGTGAAGTGGTCCTTTATGTTCTTCTTCAGCAGCCAACATAATCCGAAGTTTTTCAGCCCCGTTTAGAGTTTTTGTTTTGTTCAGCTTTAATACCGTTTTCTCAACATCAAGTTTCAGGCACTCAAGGAAAACGGCACATTGCACTTCATTGGTTGGTGACTTTTCTATTGCCTCAAGTTGAAATTGACTCACCAGATTCCTGGCGGCCATCTGTATAGCTACAGCTCTTGAATCAAAGGGTTGTGTCTCAAGATTAACCTGCCGTTCAGATAGCGGTTTACTCCCGGTAGCAATGAAGAATCCCTCTGACATTAATTGCTCATTTTTCATAGGTAAAACTTCAGTTTCTGGCATTCTTTTACGAAATTTACCGGGCAGTAAAGGGTCGTCTGTTGTATTTGCCGTTCTTTTTCGAGCAGTTTTTTCTGTCTGTGCGGTGGTGCCATCCTGTCGCTTTACCTGCCTGCCGAGGAACTGGGTGGAGTCATCTTCTGCTTCTGTTGAAAAGCCATTGGGTTGCACCACCTTCAATTCATGCAGCTGTTGAGTCAAACCTTTTAACTGATAAAAATCCATTTTACCTACCTCCATTGTGGGCGTATGTTGGAACCATTACAGGACAGCCAAATACCATATGTTCTGGAAAATCAGCGTTCAGATCTTTAATACAAAGAAAAACCCTGAAGCTGATTTTCTCATTCCTGTCTTTGCAGTACCGACCTGACTGAATAAAGACGAATCTCTATAACATTTGACTGTTAATCCAATAATTAGTTCCATCCATTGCTCTGTTAAGTGTTGGAAGACTACCCGGTTAAAACTGTGGGTCTGTTGCCAGTCTCGGGGATTTTTTGTAGCTATTTGCTACTTTTATTGTACTCTGCTACATATCACGAATGATCATCAGTTGGAGAATTTGTCATGCCTTCTGCACCATTGAGACTTAATGATGAATTAGTCCGAAAGGCTACTATCGTAGATTCGGCTCTGAGTAGAACCCCACCCAAGCAAATAGAGCACTGGGCTAAGATTGGAAAAATATTAGAGGAAAACCCCGATTTAACCTATTCCTTTGTTGAAAGGATACTTATTGCAAAGGCGGAAATGGACTCAGGGGAAGTGGTTGATTATGAATTTCTGGAAGATGAGAAATGAAGGTAGTAGCAACAATAACCTTCATGAAAACAAAGAAAAAACTTCACAAGAACCAGATTATTGATTTAGATCGGGCAGTCAAATAAAATTGCAACAATCGCAAAATTAATTACGCCAGACACAAGATAAATCGTCAAAAGGTGAATTTATCTTGTGGGGTTCAACTACAAAGCTAGCCAAAAGCGTATCTTACTCAAAGAGCACCCTGATGCAGAATTTATCAGCGACATTGCCAGTGCTTTCAACTTTAAGCGAAAAGGACTGCAAACCATTCTGGAATCAGCGGTGTGCGGAAATCCAACCCATATTGTGGTTGCCACGAAAGATCGCCTTGCCCGATCAGGGTTTGGACTCATCAAATGGCTTGTTGAATTATCGGGAGGATACATCGAGGTTTTGGATGACCCGGATAACGCCTGTGAGCCATTCGACACCCAAGAGCTTATCGGTTTCATTACCTCATTCTGCAATAGCCACTACGGGAAGCGATCTGCTAAAAGACGCAAAGATAGTAGCGTCAAAAAAGATCAGGTTTTACCCAGAGAATAAGCAAGCCTATCACGATGCCCTGATACTCTATCGCAGGTCGTACAACCTTGCTGTTGAGCGTTTCCGCAATGATGACTATAAAGATGCCAGCGGAAAATTCATCAACATGCGACCTGCCATTAAAGCTCAAGTGAAGCAAGAGCAAAAAGAAAGTGGCAGGGCTTATAACTCGCTTGTTTCTGATAATGGAACACTGGCGGCAGCGACCACATTCAAAGCGGTCTGCGAGCACAACAAGAAGCTCAAGGGAGCTAAAGAGGGCTTTGCAGAAATCAGTTTCAAAAGCCGCAAAGGTAGCAGGCACTCATTCTCTATTGACCGTTTGCCAAAGGGGTTAAATCCCTGCGTACAGGCTCTTGGCAAGATTCACCTGACAGAAGATGTGCCAGCAGAAGCGATTGGCAAGTCTTGTGTCATAACCTACGACAAAGGTCGCTGGTTCATTCAGGTTCAACAACATATTGAACTAAATCCCGAAATCCAAGGGAAGGTTAGATGCGTTGGAGTTGACCCCGGAGTTCGCACCTTTGCCACTTGCTACAGCGAAAAAGAGGCGTTGATAGCGGGTGATAAGGTTGCAAAAACAAAGCTGTTCCCACTGATGAAGCAAGTGGACAGCTTGATCAGTCAAAAGCAAAAAATCCTGAACACTCAGAAGGGCGTTAAGTTCCCCGACATGCCCCAGTGGGCAAGAGATCGGATTATTCATTTCAAGAGGGAAATTGACCGGCTGAAATGCAAAAAGGATGACATTGTTCTTGATCTGCATAACCGGCTGGCGTTCGAGCTGGTGTCGAACTACGACGTTGTATTTTTGCCAACCTTTGAGACAAGAGGTATGGTCACACGCAAAGATAAGAAGGTTCGCACCATTCGCCGTAACACCTGCCGCCAGATGCTTGACCTCAATCACTACCAATTCAAAATTCGGCTTAAGTGGTGCGCAAAAAAGTATGGAAAGCATGTAGTTGATTGCAACGAAGCCTATACATCCAAGACTCAATCATGGAACTGCCTTTCACCACACCGATTGATATTTGCCTAAAATCTGTTGTCAAAGAAATAAACAGACATTCAGGTACACCAACATGTCTCAAGCTCAATACCAGTCTAAGAACCTCAACCACCTTGGCTTGGTTGCCGCTATGTGTCGGGAGTTAAAGATAGCCGAATACATTGATGCCCGTATCACAAATGACTCCGATGTTCGTAATGTCACTATTGGACAAGCTGTAGTTGCAATGATCATCAATGGCTTGGGCTTTACGGGGCAAACTCTATACATGCTCCCTGAGTTTTTTGAGGATAAGCCGATTGACCGCCTTATCGGGGAAGGTATACAGGCTGAACACTTGAACGATAAGGTACTTGGTCGGGCTCTCGACAGTTTGTACGACGCTGGTGTTAGCGACTTGTATCTCAATCTGGCCGTCAAGGTCGTCAATCATCTGAAACTTCCTTGCAAGGCATTAAATCTGGATGGCACCAGCTTTCATGTGGATGGAGTCTATAACAGTCATGACAATCCAGACGACTTGAACTGTATTCATATCTGCCAAGGTTACAGCCGTGACCACCGGCCTGACCTGAACCAGGTAGTCTTACAGTTAATGACTGAAAACCAGGCGGGCATCCCTGTGTTTATGGCCCCTGCCAGCGGTAATGTAAACGACAAAACCTGTTTTCAGGAAATTATCAAAAATCATCTGTCATGTTTTAAGGCTGCTTTGAATAGCCGCTATCTGGTTGCTGATGCTGCCATGTATGTTGCAGAAACCCTTCAGTCGCTTGATGAGCAAAAGCAGCTGTTTATCTCCCGGGTACCCCTGAACATCAAGGAGGCAAAGGAGCTGGTCTGCAAAGCGCCAACCATGTCGCTGGAGCCTGTTGAAGGCTATGAAGATTATTACTCAGCTGAAGTGCCTTCCTGCTACGGAGGGGTTCAACAACGATGGTTCCTGTTTCTCAACAAAAAGCGCGGGCTTAGTGAACGGAAAACACTGACCCGAAAGATGCAAAAACAGTCATTGAAAGAGGCCCGTGATCTGGAGAAGCTGAGCAAAAAGGCCTTTTTGTGCCGGGACGATGCATTGAAGGCTTTTGCCTTGTGGCAGAAACAATCGAAACTTTGCCAAAGCGAAACAGAGCCTGAGGTTATCTGTAAACCCTGCTATTCGGGCAAAGGAAGACCATCGCCGGATAGCAAGCCTGATCACTTCGAGTACTTTGTGCAGGCTGAATGCTTTGTTTCCTGCGAGAAGAGGGAGCATGCAGAGGCCTCACTGGGTTGTTTTATCCTAAGCACCAATGAGCTGGATAAAAATAGTTTGAATGCCTCTGAGCTGTTGTCTATCTATAAGTCGCAACAAAAAGTTGAAGGCGGCTTTCGGTTCCTGAAGAGCCCGGACTTTCTGGTCTCTTCGCTCTATTTGAAGAAAGCGGAACGTATTGAAGCCCTGTTAATGGTGATGACTCTGTGCCTGATGGTCTATGCTGCTATCCAGCACAGAATCAGGCAGGAACTGAAAAAGCAAAGTCGTGTATTTCCAGACCAGAAAAAAAAGCCCTGCCAGAACCCAACAGCAAGATGGGTATTTTTCTGTTTTCAGGGGCTTAGTGTATTAACGGTCAATAATCAGGAGGAACATGTGGTTGGTTTGAAGGAAAGGCAGTGGACGATCATTCAAATTTTGGGCATTTTTTACGAGTCCATGTATTCCTGATAGGGGTGGTGAAAGGCGGATGGAACGATACCATTGACGAAAAATTAGGTTCTTTCAAGGTTATTAAGGGTGAGGGCTTCACCGTTGATCGTGACATCAACGGTGCCAGAAATGTCTTTCTTAAGTGTTTGACAAGGTAGCTTGAACCTTAGCCATAACAGCGAGTGTTGCGCTCGTTGCGGTTTTAATCAAGAGCTGAGGAGCCTGCAAGCATCCGTTATGACTACCTTACATCACGTTGTACGTCGGTAATCGTAAGTTTCTGTCTCTCCTTTAATAAAGGAAAAGCGTCAAAATAATCGAGAGGTGCTCTCCCTTCCAGAAGTTTTATCATACCTTTTGTACCTGTTTTAGCATCCAGGTAGTGGTAAAGGGGCAGGCCCATCTCGTCAGCAATGTCCCGTGCGGCATCAATGAACAATAAATTACGCTTATCGGGATAGCCTTTTTCAAGCAATAACACAGGGCAATCATCCTGATCCAGCACCATGCGAATCACACTTCTGCTGAGGATATTTCCTTTTTGGTTCTTTATGACAATCATGGCATTGCGTCCATCCATCACATAACTCATCAGTCCAATTTTAAAACTCAGGGCGTCAGGTGATAGACAGCTTTTAACTTCAAGCCCACTGATAAAAAGATCCCAGGGGTCCTCTGTCAGCTTCAGGGTTTCCCCCTGGGACAAGAGCTTGTTTCGGGTTTCCTCGCTGAAACCACTGAAGTTCGCTCCCCAACCTGCTTCCAATCGGGGATATTTCTTGTAAATGGCTTGCAGGTGTGGATTGTGCAGCGGTGACTGCCTGCTCTGAACAAAAGTGTTGTTAACACTGGTCTCTATAAACTGATGGGTAAGGTCTTCAACTTCTGCATTCCCCTGTTCTATCATTGATGCCATGTAAAAAGGCAGGAGATGGTGATGTCGTTGTTTCATTAGCCATTTTGAGAACTTTTTATTCACTCCCACCAAAGCGTCAGCCCCTTTTTCAGCGATCATCAATGGTAATCCTTCCTTCTGACAGCTCAAGCCCATTCTGTCCAGAAATGCAGTAAACCTGTATCCCATGTTGAATAACATATAAAGCCAGCCCAGTTTTTCATAAGTCAGACTTTGGGTAAGCTTTTTCAGGATCGGCATTACCATGGCCTTATTCATAACCTCGCTGGCCAACATCTGCTCAAGGGTAGACAGCCATTGGTGGAAAATCTTGCCATCTTTCATCCGTCGCCTGCTCTTGCTGGCGCTGGGAGCTTGCAAAGATTGACAGAGTTCCTCGATGTCATCTTCTGAGAGTCTATCGGGTACAAATGCCAGCCATTGCAGCGGCGCCATTCGCAAATGCGGTCCGCCACTGATTCCGGGGGCACCCAGTATTTTCTGTATTTTCGGGGTACTCTGAACCAGACGGGCCAGCCCAGCGATTAGATAAGGTATATTTTTTTTATTGCCATGTTCCATGATGGCCGTGACAAAATGAACCAATACTGAAGTATCCATTATTTCTTTGGATGATTTGCAGGCGGCAATAATCATTAAAAGTCGATGCACTTTCGCTTTGATATCAGACTTGCCTTCAGGTAGTGATATACCGGCACATTCTTTTTCCAGAACGTCAACTGCATCGAGCAATACCCGCGAATATTCCGGGGCTATCTTATCAATGTTTGCTCTGAGTACGGTTAGATACTTGTCCAGCGGTTTGCTTTCAAGTAAAGCGAACCCTTTGATATCACTGAGCTGTTTGAGATTTTTAAACTGTAAGGCGACAGGTGCCGGTGTTTTCAAACAATGGGCCAGGGTACTAATATAGTGGCAATAATCGATGGAGCCGGGTTGTTTCGACAAATAGGCCAGCTCTTTAGCAATATGCCAGATGTTATCTGGTATACGGTTATTTGGCTCGATGATGTAAAGAACGGATCTAATGTACGACGTTAACTCAGCAATATCAGCCTGCTGTGAAAAACCGGAACAGGATGCATAGAGATACAACAATCTTCTTGTATAGACCTTGAAATTTCTATAATCCTCAGCGTCTGATAAACGGCCGTTCCATCCAACTTTTGGGATAAATTTTTTTTCAATATTGTCAACTTCACACAACAGCTGTCTGGAAAGTTCGTTGTTTTCCGATTTAAGGGGTTGTCTGACCTCCAAAAGTCTGTCCCTGAGCATTTTATCAGGTCTTAATGCTGTCAACTGCTCATTAATGACATTGTCCACCTCTGGCAGAGAAGGCGTATCAGGTAGGCGCTGAAACAGGTTCTTTGCCTTCTCAAAACCGATGGATAACGGAATCCTCGCAAGTATCCAGTAGCCCTCAGGAAGTGGACATTTATTCTGTTGTTTCTGCTCTTCTTCAGCTGCCAACAAAATCAGGAGCTTTTGAGCCCCATTTAAAGATGTTGTTGTGTTTAGCCTTATCAGCGTATTATCAACATCAAGTTTCAGGCACTCAAGGAAAACGGCACATTGCACTTCATTGGTTGGTGACTTTTCTATTGCCTCAAGTTGAAATTGACTCACCAGATTCCTGGCGGCCATCTGTATAGCTTCAGCTCTTGAATCAAAGGGTTGTGTCTCAAGATTAACCTGCCGTTCAGATAGCGGTTTACTTCCAGCAGTAATGAATAATCCCTCTGACATTAACTGCTCATTTTTCATAGGTAAAAGTTCAGTTTCTGGCATTATTTTACGAAGTTTACCGGGCAGTAAAGGGTCGTCTGTTGCATTTGCCGGTCTTTTTTGAGCAGTTTTCTCAGTCTGTGCGGTGGTGCCATCCTGTCGCTTTACCTGTCTGCCGAGGAACTGGGTGGAGCCATCTTCTGCTTCTGTTGAAAAGCCATTGGGTTGCACCACCTTCAATTCATGCAGCTGTTGAGTCAAACCTTTTAACTGATAAAAATCCATTTTGCCTAACTCCATTGTGGGCGTACGTTGGAACCATTACAGGACAGCCAAATACCATAAGTTCTGGAAAATCAGCATTCCGATCTTTAATACAAAGAAAAACCCTGAAGCTGATTTTCTCATTCCTGTCCTTGCAGTACCAATCTGACTGAATAAAGACGAATCACATTAACATTTGACTGTTAATCCAATAATTAGTTCCATCCATTGCTCTGTTAAGTGTTGTCCATGATGTTTTTTACGCAGTCGAGTATTAGTTCCAGTTTTACGTCGTGTTCCTCCAGCTTGGTTACTATTTTTTTATGGTCACTGACGAGTATTTCCTGACTGCATTCCAGTTTGTCCATTCTGGAGTCCAGTTTTTTCTGCCCGTCTTCCAGCCTGTCTACTTTGGTTTCCAGCTTGTCTACTTTTGTTTCCAGCTTGTCCATTCTGGAGTCCAGTTTTTTCTGCCCGTCTTCCAGCCTGTCTACTTTGGCTTCCAGCTTGTCCATTCTGGAGTCCAGTTTTTTCTGCCCGTCTTTCAGTGCGGCAGTGTCGCTGCCGACGATTGACAGATTTTTTTCTATTCTGTCCAGTCGGCTCTCTGTAACGTGCCATTCTATTTGCGCTCCTGCTTTGGCGGTTTCATCGGATACACCGGCTTCCAGCAAAGCGGTATACAAAGGTTGGTGAAGCATTATTTTTACCGTAGGTTATTGTTTGGGTGGGCTGAGTATAGTCGGGTTTGACTATCGTGGCGGTACGATACAAGGTAAAACGTTGACATCCTCCCCGCCCTAAAGGACGGGGATTCCTACTGCTAGACGGTCATGCCCGACCGCAAGAATGTTTCTGGCTGCGTTCAAATCACGCAAATGTTCAGCTCCGCACTCTGAACAGACCCATTCTCTTATTCCAAGACCTGCCCTACCTTTCGGACTACTGTCGGGTATTTTCCGGCAGCACGAACAGGTCTGGGTGGAGTAAGCTTCGTTGACTACTTCAAAAACCACGCCTGCGTGATCGCATTTATATTCCAGCATAGTTTTCAACATTCCCCATCCAGCATCCAAAGCCGATTTTGCTTTTTTGGTTTTGGTCATTGCCAGACTGGACACATTACCAACGAAGATGGCCGCATTCTCATTGACAAGCTTACGGCTGTATTGATGTAAGGCATCTTGTCTTCTGTTTTTGATTTTGGCGTGTATCGCCTTAACTCTTTTTCCGTTATTGGCTCTCTGGGCAATACCGAGTTTCGCCTCAAGTGCCCTGTACTCACGACCTTTAACACCGTCACCATTAGAGTCCGTTGCAGCCTCTTTGCAACCAAGGTCGATGCCTACCGAGCATTTTCCCTCTGTTGCTTCTGTATCTACGTCCACAACAACATTGAAATACCAGCGACCGCGAGCATCTTCATTAAAACTGGCTGTACGGAACTTGTACCCGCTCAATCCATAGGAATCCCAGACCGAGAAATAGTGGCCGTTATGAAACACCTGACCATTCTTCCATTTGGACTGCCCTGTGTTGACTGGAATCCAGCCGAGAGAGCGGCGAACACCATTTGACTTGCGCCAGTTAAGTTTGGCTTTTTTGAACTGTTTCCGGCGAGTCACATATTCAGCAGCTATGCACTGCAATGACTGGCTGTGCAAGCCGAGTTCTTTACCCGCTCCTTTGGTGTATGGATGTATGTCATAGGCAGACAAAAAGTTGCCACGCTCCTTTATAGAGCGAGTACTGAGTTCATTGATGTAGTTCCAGACGAAATTAACAGAGCGAGCCAAGCAGTTAAGCAGCTTCACATGTTTGTCTTTTACTCGAACCTTCAGTGTCTTTGTCTTCTTCATGGCCTGAGTATACAATTGGTCTATGAGTAAAACAAATGAATATAGAACTGGCAGACATTGTGTTTTTAAACTTCACTGCCACTTGGTCTTTGTAACAAAGTACCGATACAACGTGCTTGAAGGCTACATGTTTCCAGTACTGAAAAGCCTTTTCGAGAAGGTCTGTTCTGACTTTGAGACAGATTTGGTAGAGTTCAACGGGGAGTCCGACCATGTACACCTGCTCATCAACTACCCCCCAAAGATAGCGTTGTCAAAACTGGTCAATAGCTTAAAAGGTGTATCCAGCAGGAAACTAAAGCTTCATCACCCAGAAGTGGCGAACCGGTACTACAAGTCAGCTCTATGGAGTCCAAGTTACTTTGCCGCAAGCTGTGGTGGCGCTCCTATAGAGGTCATCAAACAGTATGTGCAACAGCAGAGAACACCGCATTAGTCGGCTATCGCCGACGAGCTTACATCCCCGCACTAAAAGTACGGGGTTTTACGCTCATTCGATAATAACCGGTACAACAAGCAAGAAGAGATGCAAAAGGCTAAGTGCTAGAGGGTGTCGCTCGTTCCCACGCTGGGACCCACAGGGCCTAAGAGCATGGGAACCAGAGTTTTGCGACAACCTCTAAAGAGGGTGTCGCAAAACCCGATAAACCTTAAGCCCGAAAGCCTGCCAAAAGACAACTTTCCAGCAGAGCGCCGTTGATTCAGCGAACCATATGCAGGAAGTGCATATGTTTCTCGTACTGATCAATAATATCGCCAATGACCTGTTCCCGGGTCCAGCCCATAATGTCGTAATCCTGACCACCCTCCCTCAGGAAGACTTCTGCCCGGTAATACTTGCTCTCTTCTTCGTCATCAATGACAAAACTGGGTTGAACATAGGAACGAGGGCTGACCCTGTAGAGAAAGTCCTGTTCCTCACCATGAAAAACATTGAGAGAGGCAATACTTTTGTTGCGATCAAAATCAATTCCGGTTTCCACTCCCTGCTCTTCCAGCTCTCTGGACAGGGACTTCATTGCCGGTAACACGACACTTCTCATGAAGACCCTGACACTTTTGCGCGCCGGGAAGTGGGTAATATTCTGCAATCGACTCTGCCATGGAATTGAAACATTGGCATGGCTCGGAGCCAGGGTGGTTTGGGTCAGACTTTCTTTCTTGGCAGCATCCAGTGCCAGCGCTTTTAACAACCCATAACCGGAAACCAGCAACACCACAGCGAATGGCAAAGCCGTTGCAATAGTGGCTGTCTGGAGCGCCTTGAGACCTCCGGCAAGCATCAGTACCAGGGCAACCAGACCAATCAGGGTAGACCAGAATACCCGCTGCCAGACCGGTGTTTTCCCTTCACCCTTAGAAGCCAGCATATCAATCACCATGGCACTGGAATCGGAAGAGGTTACAAAGAACACCACGACCATGATAATGGCGATTCCTGACAGGAACTCAGTGGCCGGGAAGTACTCCAGAAACTTGAAGAGCGCCAGTGAAACATCGACCTGAACAATGTCAGCGAGATCTTCCGCACCATGATTCATAATCAGATCAATGGAAGTGTTTCCGAATACGGTCATCCAGATAAAGGTCAGACAGGCCGGTACAAACAGCACGCCACAGATAAACTCGCGAATGGTTCTGCCTCTGGAGATACGGGCAATAAACATGCCGACAAAAGGCGACCAGGACAACCACCATGCCCAGTAAAACAGAGTCCAGCCACCCATCCAGTCGGTCGGTTCATAGGCATAGAGATTAAATGTTTTGTCGACGATATCGGACAGATAACTGCCAATATTCTGCACCAGTATCTGCAACAGCAGGATAGTAGGCCCGAGAATAATGACCATGGCCATCAGCAACAGTGCCAGCAGCAGATTGATCTCGGATAAACGACGAATTCCCTTATCAAGCCCTGAAGCAACAGAGAGCGTGGCCAGAGCGGTAATCACTACGATCAAAACCACCTGAACATGGGTGCTTACATCAACATCAAACAGGTAATTCAGGCCCGAGTTGACCTGAAGCACGCCATAACCCAAAGCTGTAGCCACACCAAAGGTCGTACCCAGAATGGCAAAGATATCAATAATATGACCAATAACACCGTGAATACGATCACCCACAATCGGGAAAAGCGCTGAACGGAGGGTTAACGGCAGATTATGACGATAGCCAAAGAACGCCAGAATCAGAGCCACAATGGCGTAGATGGCCCAGGCATGAAACCCCCAGTGAAAAAAGGTAATTCTCATGGACTCCCGGGCGGACTCGATGGATGCAGGATCGCCCACAGGGGGAGTGAGAAAGTGCATAACGGGTTCCGCCACGCCAAAGAACATCAGGCCAATCCCCATACCGGCTGAAAACAGCATGGCAAACCAGGAGCCGAAGCTGAAGTCCGGCTCGGAATGGTCAGGGCCTAACTTAATATCGCCATAACGGGAGAGGCCGACAATAGCGACGCCGATAAGGATAATGGCGACTGCCGTCACATAAAACCAGCTGGCGTTGGTCATTATGGCCGTTTGCAAGAAGGTGGAATAAAGCTCGGCCTGCTTCGGAAACAGAGCCGTAGAGACTACTATCAGAAGAATGATACTGGCTGCACCGACAAAGACGGGCAAGTTAAGACTGTGACGTGATTCTGAAAGATCAGACATAAAGACGAGTGGCTCCCAAAGTCAGGTTGATTGACTGAAGCTCTTCAGGTGAAGTTGTTTAAGTGAAGGCGCTGAGACTACCTCAGTATTAAACAATTTCAGGCGAGAGGGCGGAAGATACTACAGGTCTGATATTCAGTGGTCAAATGATGTTGTTTTTTCTGATCTGTTTGTGGCAACCGGTCGAATCAAACATCTGAACAGGCCAAGAGATCACTGAGCTTGAATCCTGTTATTGGGACGATGTTCTTGTTTCTTTACAACAAATCATCAGGCCACAGACGTGCATTCTAATGGGAATCCCTCGCTGGCTTCTTTGAATCGGTTGTGACGAAACTGACCAACTCACTGGGCAGAACGCTTGCTCTGGCAGCAGGTAATGATGTTAAAGTGCCTGCAAAGGCAACTGAATCAGAGCATTATATTACTTAAATCTGAACTCGTTGGCTCCTGCCTGTCTGTCTCACCCCGCATAGCCATATAGCTCGATGCTATGGCTTCTCTAGCCTGCCGGTCCAATCTCTGCCTGTCTGTAGAGGAGTTTCCATTCTCACGGGTCGCAGCAGAAAGTCTCGATAACATGGCCAAGGCTTGGGCTCGGGATTGATCACTGGGTCTTAAGGCTCGCAATAGTTCTACTTCCCTGGACACTAAAGAGGTTCTGCAAGATGGACAGGTTGAATTTTTCGATAGCCACCGTTCCAGGCAGTCTCTGTGAAACATATGTTTGCATTGTTTGAGAACCATGACTTTCTTTCCGGCAAAAGTTTCGAGACAAACAGGGCAATTGTCGCTCGGCTTTTGATAAAGTGCTGACTGGCTGTCTGGGCTGCTGGGCGGTTTGATTCCGTTCATATCTCTTACTCTTCTCTCTGTTTTTCAAATAACTTACGTTATTGGACCAATGTCTATCCATTGAGTTCCCTGTGCTTATGTTTGCGATACCGACGGTTCTCTTTGGCATCAATGGCCGAATTGACCAGCCCAAAACCACGGGCAAAGCCCCCAGCAAAGGCATCTGTGCTTTGGTAATTCATTTTGCTTCCCTTCTGTTATTTGCCTAAAGTGGTTGGGCAATGGAGGTATTTTTTTAAAGGTATCCAGTTAAGGTAAAACGATGAATAGCTTATATAACACTGATTATCATCAATGGCTGAGTCAGCAGGTGACCCTGTTGAGAAATCGTAATTTTGAACAATTAGACCTTGAGAATTTGTTGGAGGAGTTGGAGTTGGGGATAGAATCCAAGGTAGACAATCTGGAGAGCTATCTAATTAATCTCATACTTCATTTACTTAAAATGGATTATCAAACATCCGTTCTGAAGGATTCGGTAGCCTCTGAAAGAGTAATTAAAGGTTGGATGGATACTATCGATAACGCCAGGGATGCGATTAATAGATTAATCATAAAAAATCACAGCCTAAAACAACGGGTGAAAGATGTTTTAAGTGAGTCGTATCCTGCTGGGAAAAAAGGAGCCATTCGGGAAATGAATCGTCACATGCCGCCAAAATGCCCAAAACTGGATAACAGCAGCTTTCCCGACACCTGCCCTTGGTCTTTTGACCAAATGATGTCTGAAGACTGGTATCCACTGAACGGAGTAAGCCTTTATGAGTAGTTTATACAAAACCGATTACACCCAATGGCTGACCCAACAGCGTGAACTGCTGGCCCAGCGCCAATTTGACAAACTCGACATCGACAATCTGTTGGAGGCGATGGAACAACGTATGGGCGATACGAAAAAAGAATTAAGGTCTTATCTAAGAACATTGCTCATACATCTTTTGAAATACGCTTACCAAAAGCGAGTATTGAAAGATTCGTGGGTAGAAGACAAAGTTCTCTACACTTGGATACCCAGTATCAACAACCCGAGAGTAGATATTAAAGACCATATAAAAGAAAACCCCTGTCTTCAGCCAAAGATAGACGAAGTACTTGCAGAAGCCTACTCTCAGGCTAAAAAAGAAGCCGTCAAACAAATGAACAAATACATCAAGATCGAAAGCAAGCGCCTGAACAAAAGCAGCTTCCCCGAGTATTGTCCATGGACGTTTGAAAAGATCATGGATGACGACTGGCTACCGGAGGTTGGAAAATGAGTAGTTTATACAACACAATTACAGAACAGCCAAAGCATCACCGCTCTGACCCGAGTGCAGAGTAATCGATTAATGCTTTTATCTTTATGGAGCACAGTTGCAAGACAAAAATCAGTGCACGGACACTCTGAACCTGCTCAGGCTCTGTGGGGTTGACTGATTGAAGACAGAAGTGAAGCTGATGACAAGCGTCCACCCAGTCACTACAGTACATCCGCCCTTCTTCAACGTCATAAAGAGCATGTCTGACACTCTCTAACCCTGATCGGATGGTCTGTTTCAGTGTCTCGAACCGGCTGACCAATTGCGGTAATTCTGCCCGCAATGAATTGACCACGCCTGAACCGTTGTTTCCAGCCAGCGACAAGAATAATTGGTACCCATACAACATTGTGTGAGCCCCATGAAGCAGCCGATTCACGTTGTCACTGGTCTCTGCCAGTAATTTTAATCCTTCCGGTGTCATGCTCAGTTTTTCCGGGTTTGCGAGACAATCCAGTCCGCCACCGGAGTTAAAAAATGGTTGCAGTCGGGCGTTTTGATCCCTGAGCCACTGAAAACCGCTGTCGACCTGATCGAATGTGCCTTCAGGGGGGAGAAAATCCTCCCATGATGGGACGGCTTTGGCTAACGGTAATACAGAGAAAGCAGAGGGCAGGCTTCTGTCATTGTCCGTTGTTCTTGCGAAGCAGGCTTCGCTGAGGCTCTCGCCAGAGGCAATGGCCTCTTCAGTGCTTGCCGAAGAGTACATTCCAGTTTCAGCCTCGCTTAACATTGCTTTTCGAGCCGCAAGACTTGTACCTGCTTGCGAAAGTTGACCAACACGTGGAATAGACGGCACTGCAACCGTTTTGGTATCGGAGTCCTGTGCGCCACCCTGCTGCGGTTGAAATACCGTAGCAGCTGCAGTGCTGGTTGTTTGGCTTTCTCCATAAGTCATAATCTATCCTCCATGAAAATTAATAATTTAGAATCGGCAGCGGACATAAAAGTTCTCGCCCTCCTACGTATTTGGACAGGCAACGGACATAAAAGTTCATATTTCACGTTGTCGATGAGACTGGAGAATCCCGAGGCCCGTCAAGAACCAATTTCAAAGCAGTGTCAGAGGAAACCCGGAGGCAGGCTACCTGGTAAAAGCGCAGGTGAGTGCACTGAGATGTCTGATGCAATCCAATATCTCTGGCTTTATCAATCCGGGGTTGGCTTTGCCAGTCTCGAATATGGCCTCCTTAAAGAACTTGTGGTTCAGGGGAGGCCATTTTTTACCCTGCACGATGGTTTCGCCAGAGTTCTTTCGAGTCACACCGCAGAGGCGGGTTTACCAGGGTTTGGTTCTTTGAGTAACCTTAGTGGCGAGCCCAACCATTCTTATATAGCTCCTTATCTTTGTCTGCCTGGTGGTAAGCTTGGGCTACAGCCCGATCGGCCTATTGCTTTGCGTAGAGCGCGAATGAGCTTTAGTCACGACATCATTTTCCACACGACTACCTGCATCAATAAGACTTTGCACCAGAGTCGCATCATCCTGACTGACTTCTATTGTTAAGCATGTCTCCTGCAGCATAGTGTTAGCCTCGAAGAGAGATGCTGCCCGGTCTGCTTTGAGGCTTTTGCCCGTTTCCGAATGATCTGCAGGTGGAATAGACGTTACAACAGTAACCGTTTTGGTCCTGGACTCTGGTGCGCTATTCTGCGACGGTTGAAATACCGTACTAGCTGCAGGACTGGTTGTTGTGGTTACTCCGTAAGTCATAATGAATCCTCCATGAATAGTTAAGAATGGGCAATGGACATTAAAATCCTTGTCCACCTAAATACTTAGACAGGCAGAGGGGTATAAAAGTTCATATTTCACGTTGTCGATGAGACCGGGGAATTTCGGTGCGAGTTTTTTAAGAACCAATCTTAAAGCAGTGTCAGGCGAAACCAGGAGGCAGGTTGCCTGGTGAGAGCGCAGGTGAGTGCATTGAGATGTCAGTCAGAATATTACTCGCTGAATCAATCCGGATTTGCTTTGCCAGTCTCGATAACGGCCTCCTTAAAGAACTTGTGGTTCAGAGGAGGCCATATTTGCACCCTGTACGATGGTTTCGTCAGAGCTCTTTTTGAGTCGCACCGTCAGAGACGGTGGATTAGGTGGCTTACGCTAGAGAAGATCTATAAAAGTTTTCCAGAGCCTTAGCCAATTGCTCAGCCTCTCTTTGACGCTGCATCTTTGCCTCTACGAGACCTTTCGCAAGAGCCCAATCTGCGTCAGTGATTTCGGAATCACTGACACTATCGGCTTTTGTTTTATTGCTATGCAGAGCCAGCAAAAGACTTTCAGCCTTCCGGTCTGACAGGCTTGTGACTGTTTTCTAATGTTCTGCACGTGGAATAAACGATACAGTGTCAACATCATGCACGAATCCAGCATTGCTAAAGACTGCATGAGGAACAGACTGTACAGTGCCCGTTTTGGCCTTGGACTATGGTGCGCTATTCTGCGGCGGTTGAAATACTGCACCAGTTGCGGTGCTGGTTGTTGTGGTTACTCCGTAAGTCATAATATATCCTCTATGGGAATTAAAAGTTAAGAAAAGGCAACGGACATTATGGCAACTACTTTGGTTTTTATGGCAGCGAAGCCGACGGCGGTGGCTTTATCTTTGATCCAGAGTCTGGCGACTTTAACGAACAGGGTCAGTATGCCAGTGCCTGCTTTCGTGATCTGGAAGATGACAACCTGTATATGGGCACCGGTGCCAGCATCAAAGCCTGGGATAAAGGCACAGCACTGCTACCCTATCAATGGCGCAGCAAGGTCTATCAGGGCAGCCCGGTCAAGTCTAACGCCGCCAGGGTCCAAGCCAGCAGTTACAACAGTCTGACGTTTAAACTCTATCGTGATAATGAACTGGTGATGACACAGGCCGTGACTTCAGATCGGGGCTTTCGTCTGCCTGCCGGTCGGAGTTTACGGTGGCATTTTGAGTTAGAGGGAACCGATACCGTGACCGCTGTGATTATGGCCAGCAGTATGAGGTCACTTTAATAATGAAAACGACACTGAGCTATAAATAAACCGGCATCAGTCACTCTATAAACAAGGCGGTGCTCCCGATCAATACGCCTCGACCAGTAACCCGACTTATCATGTTTAAGTGGTTCTGGGCTACCCAGACCTTCGAACGGCTGCCGCTTAGTGTCTTTTATTAAGGTATTAATACGTTTTAGCATTCTGTTGTCATGAGACTGCCAAAACAGGTAATCTTCCCATGCGGTTTCAGCCCAAGAAAGTATCATTCTTCTATTAATCCATGCTGGACTGCATTACCGGCCTCAATTTCAGCGATGGCTTCATTTAAACGACGAGCATTTTCAGGGCTGGACATTAGATAAGCCGTTTCCTGATAAGCATTGAAATCTTCGACAGACATAAGTACAGCGGGCTTACCATTTTGCCGTGTGACCATTACAGGCTTGTGGTTATCATTCACCCTATCCATGGTACTGGCCAGTTGTGCTCGAAAATCTGAATAACTCATAACATCCATGATGTAAACTCCAGTACTTATTTTAGTGGCTTCATTGTACGTATATACGTACTTATAGGCCAATAATGATTAGAAATAAAGGACTAACGAATTATGAGCTTCCCTGCACTACCCAGCAGTGTTGACCGCTACGTTCGGGAAATCCTGAACCGGCTATTGGGTCGCACCGGGGCCGCCGGTGATGCCGTTGTCTTGCGCCGTGATCTGGTGCAGTTGGGTCTGGCGGGCAGTCAGGGGCAGAACCTGGAGCTGCCAGCATCGTCGGACTATATCACTCAGGTACTGCAACCGGTGGAAGGGTTGAGCATTCCCGACAAGCCCACCACGCCGGAAGGTCTTAAAGTTCACATTAACCTTAATACTTGCACAGGCAACGGACATTAAAGCTCAAGTTTGCCCTTTAAGACCTCGAAGTTTTTCCAGCCCAGCAAATTCATTACTTCGCCATTAGTGGGCTTTACCCTTCTTGCGAAGGCTTCTTAGTAACATCCCCGTTAGCCCTTACAAGAGCCTTTAGCCTGAATTGTGGCAATTCTGGAGGAACTTTTGCGGCATGATTCGATCTAAATATTTAATGCCAGCGATTACAGCCAGCATTAGTGCAATGGAAAATCCTGAGGTGTAAATAACTTAATTTTCTAAGGAGAGAAGAAATATGAATACATTAGATTTCCCACCGGTGATAACACAGCCGCAACTGACGGTTCAGATAGCACCGGATAATAACTGTAAGTGTCCGGATGGCGCTGTTTCAAAGGTTGGCGGCGGTTCCGTGATCGGTGGTGTTGTCGGTATCCTGTGTGGTGCTGCTACAGCCTGCTTGAACCCCGTAAATGCCTACACCAGCTCAAGTAGTGCTGCTGTAGGTGCCTCTGCTGCCTGCTGTCTTGTTATTGGCACTGTTGCTGGAGCCGCTGTTGGCACTTATGTTGCCTGCAAATCCCCCAGCTGCACCGGGCTTCAGGAACGAGCAATTACAGGATTTACGATGACGAACATCCTCACCGGTGAGCAGCAACAGTGTCAGGAGCTAACATCGGCATTGACTTCATTGGCCGCAGGCAATAGTTCTGGCAGTACCGGTCCTGTTCGGTCCCAGCCAACTGCTGCTGGCTGTCCCCGGATAGGAGCTGCTGTTCGTTATCAGCCAAATGCGGGTGATCCTTCCTTATCTCTTAACTTAAAGATCTATCCGTAGAAGCGCTACTCCCGGCGCAACTCCGGAGGAACTTTTGCAGCATGATTCGGTCTTAGAATTTAATCCACCGGGTACAGCCAGCATTAAAACAACGGAAAATCCTGGGGTGTAAATAATTTATTTTCTGAGGAGAAATGAAATATGAATGGAGCAAATTCTGCGTTACCACCGGTGACAAGACAGCCACAACCGTCGGCTGACAGAGCATCGGATTCTACTTTTAAGTGTCCGGATGGCGTTGTTTCAAAATGGGTTTTACCGGTTGGCGGCGCTACCGTGATGAGTGGTGCTGTCTCAGCTCTGGGTTGTTATTGTGTAGCCGGTTTCAAGCCCGTAGGTGCCTACCTCGGCGGTCCTGTTGGCGCTATTGTTGGCGCTGGTATTAGCTGCCTTTGTGTTTCTGGCAATGACTTCAAGGGCACTGATATTCGGGAGCGAGGGATCGCCAACTGTATCAGGATGGACACCTTTTCCCGTGGGCTGCAACCGTCTCAGGAGCGACTATTGACAGTGTCTTCATCAGACACAGGAAATAGTTATGGCTCTTGCAATCCTGTTCAGTCTCAGCCAAGGAGGACCGCTGTTCAGTCCGATTCTGATGATAGCTCTTCGTCCAGTTCATCAGACGACGACCTGTTTGACAGCGCCATTCCTTCTGTTTTCAGAGCCAGGGATGGGGCCGACGTTGCCTCCGGATTACTCACGAATATGGCCCTCAGTGCCGGCAGGCTGGCTGCTGTGCGTTCATCTCTCCGGTAATTGTTCAGGTGACAAAGTTGAGAGTTGGGTTTACCGTTTGGAGGAATTTCCGGGCTCGGAGCGGTTGTCAATTCTTTGGCTGGTTTAGCTGTAGCCATCGGCAGCCCCATAGTTGGTCATTATGCTTCTTTGGCGCTGCTGCTTTTTTTGACTGCGGCTGGGTTCATCTGTCCGTTCTTTGATACCTGCTCAGCGTCTCAATGAGGATTAATTGGATAGCCAAAAAACTGCTTGTTTTCCCTTAGTATTTTTGTAAATAAGGCTTCATTCAGAGCCTTATCCGAGCCGTCATTGTGGTCGACAAAAGTGGCTCCCAGTAACCCTCCCCCTCTGGGCATAAAATAGATGTCCGCTTTATCCGCAGGGCTGGTTCGTTTCGGTGCTCCCGGCGGCTGGTAGCGAGTGTAAATAATGTAGTCGAGCTTTTTCAGGGGTTGATGAGCCAGATCCAGCAACAATCCCATGTTTGGGTAGACCCTGTCATCGTGATTCAGTTTGCCGGCCCCGAGCCCGGAACAGTTAAAAACAACATCGGTTTTAATATCATCCAGACTGTCCACTGTCTTATGGATCACGGGAATCTTTCTGGTTCTGAGTTCACGATCAAAGGCTGCCATAATGACAGCAGTATCCATAAAGTAAGTCCGGAATTTTTGCATCGGGTAACTCACACCGGTCGAAAACTCAACCACGCCTTTCTCTGGTTTGGGTAACAATCCTGCCTCGGCAAAGGGCTCAATACCGGTATAAGTTTCCAGGGGACCTTCCTCGTCTTCTTTGCCCAGACCACTGTAAACATCAATAAGATGAACCCCTTCATTGATGATGGGATGGGTTCCGCTGTCTACCCTTTGGTAACCCTTGAGCGTCTCAATGGCCAGCTGTTCAGCCTCTTTTTTCTCTGTTTCATTTTCTGTTGCCAGAGACACCATGGCCAGATAGCCGGTTGAGTTCAGAGAAGCAATACGGTTGTCTTGCTCGGCGACAATACGAATGCTCCGGTAGCCTGCATGATGGAGTGATAAAGCCAAGGCTTTTCCCATACAGCCCGCGCCAATGACCGTAATGGGGACCTGGTCGTTGAATTTATGCTCTCTGGCCTTCTTCTCAAACAGGGCCATAGCCTTGTCGACACTCCCCCAGAGAAGCGTCCAGCCACTGCCTCCATGACCGTATAAATGGACTCTTAACTGTTCACCCAGACTCTCGGCACTAATCTCTGGCAACCCTTTTCGCATAGGGCGAAGACAGACAACCTTGCGATCAATATTGCCGATCATCACCACTCGCCCCTGAGCATCAAAGTGGGCATCGTCCAGCTGAACCGCCTCAAGCTGATCATAAAACGGGGCTGAATGGACCACTTGAGAGGAAAAAAGGGCCATTACCAATACCGCACAGTGCCAGTTATTCAGGGTGCGACTCCGGCGAACCAGTACGCAAATTCTGCACTGTCATCCGAGAAGAAACGGGAAACCGACTCAGCGACCCGATTCACTTGTGTCTCCGTCATCCCCGGAAAAACAGGCAGGGAAAGACAATGCCGGGACACCTGCTCGGCAACAAAAAGATCCTGTGTCATTGGCAAACCCTCAAACACCGGCTGCTGATGCAGTGGCATCGGATAATACAGGGCTGATGCAACGCCCTGGCTGGCCAGATGCTCCCTCAGTTGATCTCGCTGATCGGTCAATACCGTAAACTGGTGGTAAACATGCTCCTGTCCTGTCGGCAACAGAACATCCATCCCCTGCAGACAGGAGCGGTAGTCTTCTGCTATTTTTTTTCGCTCTTCGTTATAACGTGCAATATGCTTTAGCTTGACCCTGAGCAGCGCCGCCTGCATTTCATCCAGTCGACTGTTGAAACCCATGCGTTCATGTCGGTATTGGGCGCTACTGCCGTGGTTTCTCAATAGCTTAAGCTGCTCCGCCACAGACTCCGTCTTTGCGGTGATTAGACCGCCATCACCAAAACCACCGAGGTTCTTGCTGGGGAAAAAACTGAAACAACCAAGGTCACCCCAGGTTCCCATCATTCTGCCGTTGACTGAAGCACCAAAAGACTGGGCGCAATCCTCAATCAGCAGCAGAGATCGCTCCTCACAGAGCCTCTGAATTTCCTGAATACGGGCAGGCAAACCAAACAGATGAACCACCAGCACTGCACGAGTGTGTTCAGTAATCGCTTCC
This sequence comes from Endozoicomonas sp. ALC020, assembly GCF_049275935.1. Classification (NCBI taxonomy): domain Bacteria; kingdom Pseudomonadati; phylum Pseudomonadota; class Gammaproteobacteria; order Oceanospirillales; family Endozoicomonadaceae; genus Endozoicomonas; species Endozoicomonas sp. ALC020. Next base: position 2,663,434 of record NZ_CP184830.1, on the reverse strand, counting down.
TTTACCCGAAGTGGATCAATATTAAACGTCTCTGGTTCTATATCCGCAAACACTGGTGTTGCTCCCACCCGAACGATGGCCTCAGCGGTGGCAAAAAAAGTAAAGGGCGTCGTGATGACTTCGTCACCAGGCCCCAGACCCGCTGCTGAGAGTGCAAGCACCAGGGCATCGGTGCCATTAGCGCAGCTGACTGTATGATTAGCCTGGAGAAAGGTTCCGACTTCCTGCTCAAAAGCCATCACCTCCTCTCCCATCAGAAAACGACCTGAGTCGAGTACCCGTGTGGCCGCCGACCTGAGTTCCTGCTGAACAGGCTTGTGCCAGGCGAGTGTATCCACCATCGGGATCAGTGGTTCCGAGCTCACTGGATGCCTCCTTCAATGATGTCGGAAATCCGGGTAGCTAACTCCAGGGCACGCTGGCCATCTTCACCGCTGACCCTGGGTGCTTTTGAGTGACGAACACAGTTTAGGAAATCTTCTATTTCCCTGCGCAGGGAGTCGCTGTCTTTATAATTCAGTGCATCACACTCAATATTTGGAATGCCGGGAAACATCTCACCTTTGCCTTTGTAAAAGTGCGACAGATTCAGAGACTGAAAGTCGATACAAATGCACGACTTCTCCTGAAAGATGTGCATTTTTCGCTTGGCTTTCTGACTGATCCGGCTTGCGGTCACATTGGCTACGCAGCCACCGCTGAATGTCAGCCGTGCCTGGGCAATATCCACCGAGTCAGACAGAACAGCGGTACCGTTGGCAGCGACATCCACCAGTGGTTGGTTGACCATGCTGAGAATAATATCCAGGTCATGGATCATAAGATCCATAACCACATTGATATCCATGGAACGTGGCTTGAATCCGGCCAGCCGGTGGGACTCAATAAAGCGGGGTCTGTTCAACAGCGGGCCTACCCCGGAAAGTGCTTCGTTAAAGCGCTCCAGGCAACCTACCTGCAGAACCAGCTTCTGGTGTCTGGCTATCTGAACCAGCTCATGGGCCTCATTCAGGCTGGAGGTTATGGGCTTTTCGACCAGTACATGCACACCAGCCCTGAGAAAATCCCTGGAAATCTTATGATGAAGCAACGTAGGTACCGCAATACTGACAGCATCCACCTTATCTAACAGTTGTTGGTAATCAGCGAAGAACTCTGTAGCACAGTCTCTGGCAACAAGACGACCACTGTCTTCATCAATGTCTGCCACCCCGACCAGCTGAGATCCAGGTAACATGGCGTACTTATGGGCGTGAAACTTTCCCAGATATCCCGTCCCGACTACTGCGGTTCTGAGCATTAAAAGGTTCCATAACGTAATGATGTCACGCCCTTAAAAATAGACGTAATTTCGCAGGCTACACGAACCATCATGCAAAAAGAGGAATGAAATATAGCCACTGGATCTGCAAATCAGGGCAGGCGACTTATCAATGGTTGTTGAATCAGCCGATTATTGAATATCAAAAACGGGCAATGTCCGGGTCAGAGTAATTTCCTGCGTCGATATATCAGCGCCCAGAGCCATAATTTCAACCCCTGCTGCTGCAGCTTCTTTAATGGCCCGACCGTATTCCGGGTCAATATCATGAGCCGGAGCGACACGTTCAATTCCCGTGTGTTGAACACAAAACAGCAGCACCGCCCTATAGCCTGACTCAACCACGGCCATCAACTCCCTGAGATGCTTTGTCCCTCGTGTGGTGACAGCATCAGGAAACAAGCCCAGACCATCACCCACTGCCAGAGTGACACTTTTCACTTCAACATAACAATCTGGCAAACCTTCTTGCTGCAGCAAAAAGTCGATACGGCTTTTTTCTTCACCGTAAGGTACCTCTCTGCGAACCTTATCGTATTCTGTCAGCCCGGAAATCTGTTTCAGGTTCAGCGCTTCTGCCACCAGTTTGTTGGCTCTGCCGGTATTCAATCCGGCCAGGGTGTTTTTCTCCTCTGATCCGAACATAACGGGGATCTCGGCCAACTCCCAGGTGCAGGGATATTTCCGTTTGGGATTGCCGGAATCGAGATACCAGACCTGTTTACCCGGATAGAGACAATTTTTCATGGAACCGGTATTCGGACAGTGAAGGGTAATGCTACTGCCATCCTCCAGCTCAACATCTGCCATGAACCGTTTATAGCGACGAAGCAGGCGGGCTGACTGAAGATTTTTTTCAAATTTCATATCAATATTTTATTAAATCGGACGTTAATATTCTAAATCTGAATTCTATGATACTCAGTTGACGGTTTCCTCCGACAGTATTTTGTGATTACTATGTAATATGTGGATGATCACTTGTCGACAGCGGCAGAAGCATTTTTTTATGGCGCATTGCCATAGGTTTTGGTAGTTTCATCGCTTCTGTGAGGAAGGCAAGAGGCATAGGGGCCAGATTTAGCAGCTGATTCTGGCAACCCGTAGTGTTGACCTCAGCTTTCAAGGAAGCCGGTCTTATCCGGCGTTCGGATGGAAAGCTTGGCAAGAAGTATGTCGAGCTACTTAATGAGAAGGTGATGAGGCTGTAATCATGTCAGCACAGAAAAAAGCCGATCAAGGTAATTTGCTTCGCTCTTTCACTCCGTATGTGGAGAAAGAAGGCGAAGAATACATGAATGAAAAGCAGGTCGAACATTTCACCAACATCCTAAGGCAATGGAAGCAGGAGTTGATGGAAGAAGTGGATCGCACCGTAAACCATATGCAGGATGAAGCAGCTAACTTCCCTGACCCGGCTGACCGTGCCAGTCAGGAAGAAGAGTTCAGCCTGGAGCTACGCACCCGGGATCGCGAGCGCAAACTGATCAGAAAAATCGATAAAACTCTGACTCGTATTGAGGAAGAAGATTACGGTTTCTGCGACTCTTGCGGTGTCGAGATTGGTGTGCGCCGTCTGGAAGCTCGACCTACAGCCACTCTTTGCATCGATTGCAAAACCCTGGCTGAAATCAAGGAGAAGCAGCTGGGTCAATAATACCCGGTCATTGCTGACTTCACACAAAGCCGCGAATCATATCGCGGCTTTGCTGTTTTTGCGTTTATCAAACTGTATTGCCGAAGCATCGACAATACTCCCTTTCATCTGCTTATGGTCTGATGAGCCTGAACATGCCGACAGCAAAAAAACCTGCTCTCAGTCAAGAAAAGTCAAACTACATTGGCCGCTTCGCACCTTCTCCTTCCGGTCCACTACACTTTGGCTCACTGGTCGCCGCGCTGGCCAGTTTTCTTGATGCCCGCTCGCAAAACGGAATCTGGCGGGTCCGCATGGAAGATATTGATCCTCCCAGAGAACAACCTGGCGCAGCCCATCAGATTCTGAAGTCGCTGGAAGTCTATGGCTTGCTCTGGGATGACCAGGTGCTCTACCAAAGCGAGCGTTACGAGGCGTACCAGGACATCATCAGTGACCTGAAGGTCAGAGGTTTCGTATACCCCTGCACCTGTACACGCAAAGATCTTCATGGAACAGGAGGCGTCTATCCGGGTATCTGTCGAGACAAAACAGTCAACACAAAATCCCCACACTCCCTGAGGGTCAGATGCCCTGACACAATCATTGCGTTTCAGGATCAGATTCAGGGAACGATCGAATATGCGCTGCCAGATCTGGGTGACTTTATCATTCAACGCAAGGATGGTCTCTTTGCCTATCAACTGGCCGTCTGTGCAGACGACGCTTACCAGGGAATCACACACATCGTCAGGGGTCATGATCTTCTCAATGCCACGCCCTGGCAGATCCATCTGTTGTCTCTGCTTAACACTGCTGCGCCTGTTTATGCTCACGTTCCTGTTATCACCCTTGCAAACGGCGACAAGCTCAGCAAGCAGAACCATGCTCCCGGGATTCCTCTTGATCGACCTGAACAACAGTTAATTAAAGCGCTGAGGGCATTGGGACAAAATCCGGATGCCGAACTGGATGGCAGCAGTGTTTCCGAGATTCTGCAGTGGGGTATAGCGCACTGGCAGATAGAAAAGGTCGCAAAACAGCCTATTGTGCCACTGGCGACTTTATCCTGAAGATCGGGAGTGGTATACATAGACTATTAACCTTGTCGAGAAAGATGTGTCTAAGGAGTGGATATGTCCGTCATCAACACCGTTATTAAAAAAATTGTACGTCGTTGGCTGCCTGCTGCCACATTGCTTGTTATCCCCCATTCTCTGGCGTTTACCTCTCAGGAAATCGAGCCCGTCCCGGGAGCTACATTCGATGTTACCGACTCTGAGTTCTGTCAAAAAGCTCGTTTTGAACGCGAAAAGGCTGTTGGCAAAGAGCCGGATCTTTCGAAAATTGAGGTGGTCACCGCACAGGATGCTGCACTCTGCTTTACCCCGGATGAAAACCTGTTTTTCGTTGCTAACCAGGAAGCACAGAACATCCTTGGTCCTCACGCTCCCTGGTATTTGCAGATCAGCCGTGAGTTTCGTGAACGGGTGAAAGAAGCCTGCAAGATTATGGGCTACCAGAACGACGATGTCAGCCGGGCTTACGATCACTGCCTGGAGGACCGCTATGAAGAGCTGATGGGCCCTTACGAAGATAAGTATCGCAGAGAAGCAGGAAACTACCTCAGCAAAAGAAGACAGGTGGCAGAGAGTCTGGTGGTTCGTTGCGATGCCGCGTTGAGTATCAAACGCTCTCGCCTGCCAAGAGACCTCAAATTCCCTCTGGCTTATTACGATAAGCACATCAACGCCCTGCCCAGCTGGTTTCTGGAAGAAAAACTGGACGACACTGACTGGATCAGGAAAATGGCTGACCTGAAAGCCAACGAACTAATGAGCGACGTACTGGGCGACGACTGCCCGGGCAATATGGTTTACTGGGTGACCTACGATCCACCGGGTGTTTGATGTGGACATTTCCTCAGGGTAGAAACTTTTCTTTCGGGCTTCCAACTCTACTTGAAATGTCTGCTTTTTGATGTATGACACTTACAATGTCTGGCTGATGACGGGTCAATTTATAAAAAATAAGATGAGATCCCGCTAGAGCGCTTAGATATCCTGATTTGATCTCATGCCTTGGTTGACCCGCCTTGGGATTTTCAGCCAACCATTCAAATTTATCCGTTATCAAGCGTACGTAGTCGTCGGCTTGTTCCACACCCCAATGATTGAATGTATAAAGCCAGATTTTCTCAAGATCCATCAGAGCTTTTTTACGAATTTTATATTTACTACTCACAAATGTTTCCTGTGCAGTTCAGCCAATAAACCATCCGTACTGAAGTCTTCTGCAACCTGGCTATTTTCTCCCTCTTCCAACTCTTTTCTGAGAGCCTCAAGTTTTACTTCATCCTCTTCTAACTTCCGCAATCCTGCCCTGACCACTTCACTGACCGACTGATAACGGCCTTCCTTGATTTTTGCAGCCACAAACTGCTCAAAGTGATGCCCAAGTGTCACAGATGTATTTCTGCCCATTAACAAGCTCCTGTATTAGTTTGTCGTTACATATTAATACAAACTTCAGCACCTCCCGAGATAAATTCACCCTCTTTTGCGGTTTATCTCAACACTGGTTAACATGGACAGTCCGATTTAAAGCTCGTACTGAAGTTTCATGTACATCTATCGTCTGGTTCTGCTTCTGGTTATCAGTATCTACCTTTTCTCTCCCGCCATCATGGGATGGTGGATTACGACTGGCGATAGCTGGTACCAACCCTGGATTCTCTGGTTTTTCGTGATTCTGGCAGGCTTCCTGCTCCAGCCGAGAGGGAAGTCCGATGAGTTTTGAGCTCGAAGAACTCCTGCTGGTCAGTGTCGCCTATTTGCTGGCCTTGTTCTTTTGTGCCTGGGCGACCGAGAAAGGTCTGATTCCCAGGAAAATCACCCGCCACCCTGCTGTCTATGTGCTGTCTCTGGGTGTCTACGCCTCCAGCTGGGCCTACTTCGGCAGTCTGGGTTTCGCGAATGAGCATGGTTATGTTTTTCTTGCTTTCTATCTGGGTGTGAGTGGTGCTTTCCTGCTGTCTCCGGTTTTGCTCCATCCGATTCTTAAGATTACCCGAACTTACCAGCTCAGCTCACTGGCAGACCTTTTTGCGTTCCGGTTCCGTAGCCCTGTCGCCGGAACCCTGGCCACTGTATTGATGCTGACCGCAACCATGCCTCTGCTATCACTGCAAATTCAGGCGGTATCCGACAGTATTCACCTGATCAGCAAGGAGTACTCTCCGGAACGACTGGCCATCGTTTTCTGTGTCATGGTAGCCCTGTTTGCGGCTCTGTTCGGGACTCGTAATCCCTCAACCCGTGACAGACATCAGGGTCTGGTCATGGCAATAGCGGTTGAGTCAGTGGTCAAACTGGTGGTTATGGCAACCCTGGGCCTGGTAATTTTGTTTGAAGTTTTTCATGGTCTTGATGGCGTGGAAGTCTGGCTTGCTGTCCATCAGGATTCACTGATAGAAATGCAAACACCGCTTGAGGACGGTCCCTGGCGCAGCATGCTGCTGATGTTTTTTGCTTCAGCGATTGTCATGCCACATATGTTCCATATGACTTTTGCCGAGAATCGTAGCCAGCGTTCTCTTCATATTGCCAGTTGGGCACTTCCCCTTTTTCTGCTGATACTGAGTCTGCCCACACTGCTGATTCTCTGGGCCGGTATCAAGCTGGACAGCCCGGTAGCGGCTGACTACTTCACGCTGTTCATTGGTCAGGCTCTGGATATGCCATGGCTAACCATTGTCGCCTACATAGGAGGGCTGGCGGCTGCCAGTGGCTTGACGATTGTCACAATACTGGCCCTGTCTTCAATGATCATGAACCATATAGTGTTACCCTATCACCCGCCTCGCCTTCAGATTGAGGTGAACATCTATCGCTGGCTGATCTGGTTCAAGCGATGCATTATTGTGGCACTGATTGTCAGTTCCTACGGCTTCTATCGCATGCTCGAAGCCGAGCGCGCACTCTATAATCTGGGGGTTATTGCCTACGTAGGCGCCCTGCAACTTCTGCCGGGAGCGCTCTGCGTACTCTATTGGCCCAAAGCCAATCATAAAGGATTTATTGTCGGCCTGATCGGCGGTACCACCTTCTGGTTCTTCACTATGATGTTGCCCCAGATGGTCGATTTCAGCCTCTTCAGTTCGACCATGAATGAAGTTTCGACCTATCTTTACCAACAGTGGCATCTGTTGGGTATGACTGCCTTGTCGGTCAATGCAGTACTTATCTATCTGGTCTCGAAGTTTACCCGTATGTCCCCCGAAGAGCGTTCAGCCGCCAGTGCCTGTCTGGTGGAAAGCGATAGCCGAAACGAGCAGAAAGTACCTGAAGCCAAGTCCGCCCATGATTTCCATGAAATGCTGAGCAAACCTCTGGGGGAACTGGTAGCCCAAAAGGAAGTATCCAGAGCACTCAGCGATCTCAACATGAGCGAAGAGGAAAATCGCCCCCATGCGCTTCGTCGGCTAAGGGAGCGGATCGAGAAAAACCTTTCGGGCCTGATGGGACCGACTGTGGCCCACGATATCGTTGACACTTTCTTGCCCTGGGATGAAAACAAGGGTTACGTTACCCGGGACATTCATTTCATGGAATCCCGACTGGAGGCCTATCACAGCCGATTGAGCGGACTGGCCGGAGAGCTTGACGATCTGAGGCGATATCATCGGGACACTCTGAATAATCTTCCCATGGCTCTTTGCTCCGTGGATGCGGCAGGAGAGATTATGCTCTGGAACCAGGCTATGAGTCATATGACCGATATTCCCGCCTCGGATGTCCTGGGCAGCCCTATGAACCAGATTCCAGAGCCCTGGAATAAGATTCTCGGCAACTTTGCCCGGATAGACAGTCACCACCTTCCTAAACATGGTGTAGAAATTAATGGGCAGTTGCGTTATTTCAATCTTCATAAGGCTAACCTTGAAGCACCATTATCCGGTGTCAGTGGCAACAAAGTGATGCTGCTGGAAGATCATACTGAAAACCAGATGCTGGAAGATCAACTGTTTCATAGTGAACGACTGGCTTCCATTGGACAGCTGGCGGCCGGTGTTGCCCACGAGATTGGCAACCCGGTCACGGCTATTGATTGTCTGGCCCAAGAGCTGAAAGCCCTTTCAGAAGAAGACGATACCCGGCAAGTGGCGGGTCAGGTACTGGAACAAACCAAAAGAGTTTCCAGAATTGTGCAAATGCTCATGAGCTACTCCCATAACGGTAAGAATCGATCAGAAACGAGCACTCATGAACCCGTCGATCTTTTTACCAGCGTTCAGGAGTCTATCAGCCTGTTGCAACTTGGACGAAAGAGCAGCAATATCAGCTTTCTTAACTTATGTGATCCAGATCACAGGGTGGCGGGTGACCCACAAAAACTGCAACAGGTTTTCATCAACCTGCTGAATAATGCTGTGGATGCTTCCGATGAGAACAGCACAATCACTATAAGAACATCGGCCTCTGACCATACCATCAAAGTCGACGTCGAAGACCAGGGTCATGGCATTCCTGCCAGCATTCAGGAGCGTCTGTTTGAACCCTTCTTCACCACCAAAGAGACGGGTAAAGGTACCGGCCTCGGTCTGGCACTGACCTGGAATATCATTGAAGAGCACTTTGGTACCATCAGAGTCATCAGCCCAACCGATAAAAATCTGGATAAAGGTACACGTTTTGAAATTTCCCTGCCGCGTCATGAGCCGCAGAGCATCAGGCAGCAGCATGGTTATATGACTTATCGGCCCCATGATTCATGGGAGCAGGAGGGGGAAACCGTATGAACCCGGGTAATATTCTCATTGTTGAGGACGAAGAGATTATTCGTGCCTCCCTGAGAAGATTGTTGGAAAGAAACGACTACAGCGTCAGCGAAGCGGGTTCTGTCCACGAAGCTGAGTTGTCCTACAGATTAAAAGACTTTGACCTGATCATCAGTGATTTGCGCCTGCCTGACTCACCCGGTACCGAGATGATCAACCTTGCTGAGGACGTACCGGTCCTGATTATGACCAGTTATGCCAGCTTGAACTCAGCCGTGAACACCATGAAAATGGGCGCTGTTGACTATATTGCCAAACCCTTTGATCACTCTGAAATGCTGGAACGTGTTGCCGCTATTATGGCAAACAAACCGGCTTTACCTGACAGATCAACTGAAGACGTGCTTAGTGACACACATACAGGATACAGCGGTATTCTGGGGCATTGTGACGCCATGAAGCTGCTCTTCAAACGCATCCGAAAAGTTGCCCCGACCGATGCCACTGTTCTGATTCAGGGTGAGTCAGGTACGGGTAAAGAACTGGTCGCCAGAGCCCTCCATGAGAACAGCCGCCGTGCCAATGGCCCAATGATCTCGGTTAATTGTGCGGCCATTCCGGAGACCCTCATTGAATCAGAACTATTTGGTCACGAGAAGGGTTCCTTTACCGGAGCCACTGCTGCCCGGACGGGCCTGATTGAAGCAGCCAATACCGGCACCCTTTTCCTTGATGAAATCGGTGAACTTCCCCTGGAGGCCCAGGCTCGATTGCTTCGGGTTCTGCAAGAAGGAGAAATCAGAAGAGTGGGCTCCGTGCAATCCCAGAAAGTCGATGTACGACTGATTGCTGCTACCCACAGAAATCTGCGCCAGCTCTCTGCAAGTGGTGACTTCCGTGAAGATCTCTATTATCGATTGAAAGTGGTAGAACTGAGAATTCCGGCTCTGCGTGAGCGAGGCAACGATGTCCTGATGCTTGCAGAGAAGCTGCTGGAAAAAGTCTGCAGCAAGATGGAGCTGGAAGTGTATTCTTACTCTCCTGAAGCCATGGCAGCTATCTGTCAACATCAGTGGCCGGGGAATGTGCGAGAGCTGGAACATGCCATTGAGCGGGCTGTCATTCTCTGTGACGATGACATCATTACGCCTGAAACTCTGGATCTGGATGTTCACGTCAAATCGACTTTCTTCAGGACTGACATCGGCAATACTGACAATAACAACGTGGTTGAGACTCAGGATGGTTTGTCACTGGAAGATTACTTCCAACGCTTCGTGCTTGAACACCAGAATCAAATGACCGAAACCGAGCTGGCTCAGAAACTCGGCATTAGTCGTAAAACACTTTGGGAGAGACGACAACGACTGGGGATTCCCAGGAAAAAAACCACAGCCTGAAACTGTCTGAAGATTAATCAATCTGATCAGGTCATCTTTCTGATTGCTCATCAAGACCCCCAGTTCGATGGGGGCTTCTTAAGGAATTAAGGATAAATTATTTTTAAAACTAAATAACGGCTCTTTCATAATGGATCGAGCTATCAAATCAATGGGAAGATACCTGAACACTGCCTATAATTTTCCTGTTGCTTTCGCAACACTTCAGCATCTCTATTTTCATTTTCATTTTCATTGAGAATATCTATTATGAATCTGCTACAACCAGACGGCTTATGTCGCAGGGCTTCCCTTGTTGCTTTGTCAGGCCTGTTCATCGGCTTCACTCCTCTCAGCCATGCGGAGTTTGCAGACAATGCAACGAAACAGGTCGAAGCTGTTTATAATGAGGGCATCGGCTTGAATGGAAACGTTGATCTCGGCAAATGCGTAATGCGAGTTAATCCCGACAGTCAGGCAGAAACCAAAAATCCAGCACAAGCCATTTTTAATCATCCGGGCAGTATCAAGGATGTGGGTATCAGCCTCAATAAATCTCACCTTGTAAAAGTAACATTTGATGACATGCAAGATCCTACCTATCTGGTACGCTCTGAAGACCTCATAATCGCGTCAGACACCGGCAACAAGCCGGGTTGGGTAATCAGAGAGTTCAGGTTTACCAAGGGGAAGGCTATGGAAGCAAGAGTGCAGCTCAATGATAGCATAGCGTGGACCTGGGACTGCAGTGACGCCGCTGTTAACATAACTAATGTACGGTTTCAGGACGACCTTCAACATGCTCACCCCGATCAACCTGACAAAAAGCCACCTGCAGAGCTGTAAGGGTGTCTTCATGAGCCGTACTTGAGCTGGGCAATTTTCAGCTCATTTCTGGCCACCTTGAGATGGCTGATGGCGTCCAGGCCCATTTTCTTTAATCTTGACTCCTGGGCAGTCTGTTCACGATAGGCTGCCTCGGCGTCATCCCGCTGGGATTTGAGCACATCCATTTTCTTCGCCAGTTCTTCATCGGCTTCATGACTGGCCTCCAGCAACGCCATCTGCCCATTAAGCCGGGTCAGTTTTTCGGAGCACTCTCCAACCCGGTGCCGGGTTTCTTCAAGATTTCTCAAAATAGAAGTTTCAAAGGCTTCTGCATCACTTACCCGCTGCTGGAGCTGCTGAAGATGTTCAGATTCCATGAATGCTGTTATTTCCTCGCTGCTTCTTTATCAATTCTTTCCAGGTCTTTTTTCATTGACACAGGATATTGCTGCTGGATTTCATCCATACTATCGCCAAACATAATATGTTCAATAAACTCCCTATTAAAGAGCTTGAATTTTTCGGGATCTTTCATGGCTCCCAACAGGCAAGCGCTGAGATTGGACCTGAGCCTGACTTTTTCACCAAAAACCAGTCCTGAAGCCAAAATATCGGCCAACACCTGTCGATAATCACTGGGGTTGCGCAGGTTATCCATGGACTTCTCCAATGCCTGGATACTCATTGCTTTGTGAGGCGTTATACCTTTGAGAAAAGCTCTCATCTCGGTTCCGGAAGGCTTCAAAGGAGGTTGTTCTGACGACTTGAAACTGACCTTGTCGGACAGTATTCTGGTAACCGTTTGCTTCTGCTCTCCAATTATTGGCTCTGCAACTTTTGATGCTTCATGTTTCTTTAGCGGCTCTTCTCGACTTTGCGTTTTCTCAGGCGGTCCGGTTTTCTTCCGGGAAGCCTGTTTTTCTGCTTTCTTCTGTTGCCTGAGACTTCTATCGATTTCTCTTTGCTCTTGCTTCTTTGCTTTTTCGGATTCTCGCGCTGACTTCACTTTTTCTTTTAACAAGGCCACTTCGAGCTGCAACTGTTTTGCTTCAGCCCTGGCGTCCGAAATGTGTTGCTTGATCAAGGTTTTTACGGCCTCTGCATCAATGCCATGCTTAACCTGCTTTTCATCGGCTTTGGCCAGTAACTTCTCGCCATGGACCGTCAGAGCGTTCGCTTTCTTCTGAGCCCTTTGCAAAGACTTGAGCGCTTCTCCCAATCTTTTGCTGGACTGATCTTTGGCTGCTATCACCTTACTGCGAATTTTAGGTACCGACTTCCCCAGGGATAGTAACTCTTTTTGCAATCTTTCAAGCGCCTGACGCGCTTTCTTACCAGCCTTTGCAGCCTTCTTTTGCTCTGCTTTCAGATCCTTCTGTGCCCGCTCCAGATCCTTCACTTCGTGCTTTCGTGTACTCACCAACTGGTCAGACTCCCGGGCTGCGTAAAATGCCTCACTTTCAGCCCCGGTCATTCTCTTACCGCCCAGTCCTAATTCCAGCAAGTTCTCCTCCAGTACTCCCTGTCTGGCCAGACTGTGAGCCTCGGACTTAAGTTTCCTGGCTTCTTTCAATGATTCATTGGCCTCTTTCAGAGCCGCTGTCAGGGCATCTTTGCTGCTTCTGTCGACTTTGGGTCTTGCTTTCGAGCCTTCCCAAGAAATTTTTTCCCGAACATTACTGACTTTGGATAAAAGTTGCTCTTCGCGGGAAGGTCCTGAAGGCAATTTCTTCTTCACATCATCGGGCGAAGCCGCCTGAATATCGAATTCTGACAGGCTTTTGCCAGACAGTCCGGAAGGCTCAAGGCTGCCATTATTCAGACTGACACTCAGATCAACCCCGATGATAGAGTCACGACTAAGACGAGCAGGATTTTCAGCTTCTTGCCGGATGAGAGGCGCTGAGTCCGTTCCTGAAGTTTTGGGGAGGGTTGGGGATATCCCTGCCTGTGAAATGCTGGATTGAGACATCGGGTTCCTGATCATTTTGTAAACAGGCCTCGGAGAAGAGACCCTTTATTTTTAATCTAGCAGCCTGTCGGAATTGAGCGTCCGTAGCGAGGATTGCGAGAAATTGAGGATAAAAATTTCTGATTCCGAGGAGAATAGCGAGCTATTTGACGAGGGAGCAGGAATTTTTAGACCAATTTATCGCAACCGCAGTAGGACAGTCTTAAATCCGACAGGCTGCTAGCAGCCAGGATCTGAGTCAGCGTCTCATCCAGTCATGATACTTCTTGACCCACTTCAACAAACCTTCCGGCGCATGGGCCCGTTTCCACTCACCTGCAGCAAACTTGTTGGATTCGCTGAGCGTAGGGTAAATGTGAATAGTGCCAAGAATCTTGTTCATTCCCAGACCGTGTTTCATGGCGGTTATGTATTCGGTGATCAGTTCACCGGCATGGTAACCCACGATAGTGCACCCCAGAATCTTGTCACTGCCCGGCCTGGTAAGAACCTTGATAAACCCTCTGGCTTCCTCATCGGCAATAGCCCTGTCCAGATCATCAATACCGTAGCGGGTGATTTCGTAGGGAACTCCCTGTTCTTTGGCTTCCGTTTCATTAAGGCCTACTCTGGCCACTTCCGGATCAGTAAACGTACACCAGGGCATGACCGAGTAATCCACTTTGAACTTCCTGAAGCGTCCGAAGAGTGCGTTCACAGAGGCATACCAGGCCTGGTGCGCTGCTGCATGTGTGAATTGATAAGGTCCCGCCACATCACCGCAGGCGTAGATATTCGGGAATCGTGTCTGCAAATATTCGTTCACAGCAATGGTTCCACGCTCTGTGGTTTCTAGCCCGAGCGCTTCCAGCCCCAGGCTGCCGGTGTTGGCTTTGCGACCTGTGGCAAACAGGACAGCATCGAAATCAATGTCAACGGTTTGGCCTTCATGCTCAGCTACCAGCCATTGTTTATCACCGTCTTTGTGAAAGGATCGGGTTTCGTGCTTCAGCTTAAGATCAACCCCGTCTTTGCGAAACTGGGACATCACCTCCAAAGAAACATCCGGATCTTCCCGGTGCAGCAGGCGGGGACCATGATCGAGCAGAGTCACATTGACACCCAGTCGGGTAAAAGCCTGAGTCAATTCACAACCGATCGGTCCGCCGCCGACGACCAGCAGCTTTTGTGGTTTTTCACGAATATCCCAGAGAGTATCTGATGTGTAATGGGTAATCTGATCAACACCGGGCAAAGGCGGCACAAAGGGTCTGCCGCCACTGGCGATAATAATATTTCGGCTGGAAATCCGCTGACCGTCCACCTCAATTTCCCAGGGACTGACCAGCCTGGCTTCACCCGTAACGCAGTTTACGCCCAGACCGGTATAACGTTCGACCGAATCATGGGGCTCAACCTGCTTAATGACCGATTGCACTCGTTCCATTACAGCGGTGAAATTGACATCAGCCTGCACATTCTCCAGGCCAAATTCGTCGGCTCGCTTCATGTAATGGGCCATCTTGGCAGATCGAATCAAAGCCTTGCTGGGAACACAGCCGGTATTAAGACAATCGCCACCCATTCTATGCTTTTCAATCAAAGTGACTCTGGCTTTCACGGCCGCTGCAATGTAGCTGCTTACCAGTCCGGCAGAACCCGCTCCTATCACAGTCAGGTTATTATCGAACCTGCGGGGTTTTCTGAAGCCCTTGTAAACACCGGAATGACCCAACATGCTTACTCCTCCTTATTTTCTTCACTGATTGAAGGCTTTTTGATCAGGCTGATAGCTTTACGTGCCAGCCATGGGAAAATCCCCAATAATACAAAGGAACCAATAAGCCCCGGTGTTAAAATACCACTGACGGATAATTCCTGAACCTGTCCCAGCTGAGCACCGGCATTCACATACACAGCCGTTCCCGGCAGCATGCCAAGCTGACTGACCCAGTAAAACGTTCTGGCTTTCATGGGCGTCAGCCCCATAACCAGGTTAATCACAAAGAAAGGAACTGCAGGAATCAATCTCAAGGTCAGAAGATAAAACAGACCGTCTTTCTCAATACCCTTGTTAATGGTTGCCAGATATTGGCCAAACTTACCCTGGACCCATTCCCGCAACAGCGTTCTGGAAATGAGGAAAGCCAGAGTGGCCCCTATCGTGCTGGCAAAAGAGATCACTATCAGGCCCGTCGTAAACCCGAAAATAGCACCACCAACCAGAGTAAGAATAACAGCGCCCGGAAGCGAAAGCGCCGTTAGAGCCACATAAATGGCAAAGAATACGGCAATGGTAAGTGCAGGATTATCGCTGTAAAGCGACTGAAAATAATCACGAGTCAGATATTGTTGTGCATCCAGTGCAAAAAATGCAGTAATGGCTGCCATGACAGCCACCAGTAGAATGATTTTACTTTTATTCATACAAGGAATCTTCCTGCGGAACGGTTGCAACATCCTGTCGGGAAAGCGCATAACGCATCTTTTTCGTATAATGCCTGTCAGACTATACGTTAGCTACACCCATAAGGTTTCACACGTCATGAACCGGACATTTCGCTCTATCCCCTCATAACGAACAGGGTTGACGAGCGAAACAAATACTTTTAACCACCCTCTTCAGAGTGTAATTATGATCCAGCGACCCTTCCCGGCAAGCCGTCCCAGACGCATGCGTTTTGACGATTTTTCCCGCCGTCTGATGAGAGAAAACCGCCTCACTGCGGATGATCTGATCTACCCGGTATTCATTCTTGAAGGCTCTCGTCACCGGGAAGCTATTCCTTCAATGCCGGGCATAGAACGAATGACGGTCGATGAGCTGATTCGTGAAGGTGAAGAGCTTCTGGAGCTGGGTATTCCGGCCATTGCCCTGTTTCCAGTCACACCGGCTGAGAAAAAGTCTGATGATGCCGCCGAAGCCTGGAATCCGGAAGGCCTGGTTCAGCGGGCCGTTCGTGAGTTAAAACAAAAACTGCCGGAGCTGGGCATTATTACTGATGTGGCCCTGGACCCATTCACCAGTCATGGACTGGACGGTCTGATTGATGAATCAGGTTATGTCGTAAACGACCCAACCGTTGATGTCCTGGTTAAACAAGCTCTGTCTCATGCCGAAGCAGGAGCTGATATTGTCGCACCCTCCGACATGATGGATGGCCGAATTTCTGCCATTCGCACCCGACTCGAAGAGACCGGTCACCTGAACACCCGGATTCTCGCCTACTCTGCCAAATACGCATCCAGCTACTACGGCCCATTTCGCGATGCTGTCGGCTCTGCGGGCAATCTGGGCAAAAGCAACAAGCATAACTTCCAGATGGATGTAGCCAATATTGATGAAGCTCTGCATGAGATCGCAGCTGACCTCAATGAAGGAGCCGACATGATTATGGTTAAACCCGGTATGCCTTATCTGGATGTTGTCAGAAGAGCCAAGGATGAATTCAAGGCACCCACCTTTGTTTACCAGGTCAGTGGCGAGTACGCCATGCATCAGGCGGCCATTGCCAACGGCTGGCTGGACCGAAATGCCATCATGATGGAGTCTCTGCTCTGTTTCAAACGAGCCGGAGCCGATGCCATTCTGACCTACTATGCCAGAGAAGCGGCTCGCCTGATCAGGCAATAACGCCTTAGCACTCAACTCAGTCATCAAAACGTCGTACAATTACGTTATAACAAGAGCCCATTGTCAGTCCGGCTTATACATGAATTCGTATACTGCCACTACCGATGCTGTAAGAGGTCCCATGGATAATTCAAAAGACCGGGAACTCCCTGAACCCGGAGTCAGCACAAAAGAGAGCCAGGAGCCTGTTGCTCCAACGCCTCGTATTACAGACCTTAGCAACCCGGACTACTACATCAACAGGGAGCTGAGCCATTTACAGTTCAACCGCCGTGTGCTTGAGCAGGCGATGAACGACGACCACCCCCTGATTGAACGTCTGCGGTTTCTGTTGATTTATAGCTCAAACATGGATGAGTTTTTTGAAATCCGAGTTGCCGGCCTGATGCAGCAGGTAGAATTTGCCCGTGAACAAGTGGGTTTGGATGGCCTGGGTCCTCAGGCGGTGCTGAAAGAGATCAGCCATCAGGCCAAGCAAAATGTTCAGCTTCAATACGAAATCCTGAACGACAAACTGCTGCCTCGTCTGGCCAGGCAAGGCATTCGATTTATTCGGCGTCATCAGCTGAACGACAAACAGAAAGCCTGGATCAAGCGCTTCTTCTATAACGAAGTCATGCCCATCATCAGTCCCATTGGACTGGATCCGGCTCACCCCTTCCCGAGACTGGCCAACAAACTGCTCTGTTTTATTGTGGCAATGGAAGGCAAAGACGCATTTGGCCGTGAAACGGGTATGGCTGTTATTCCTGCGCCAAGATCGTTACCTCGGGTCGTTGAACTGCCCGATGACGTCTGTGACAAGGGCGGTAGAAATTATGTCTTTCTGTCATCTATCATCCACTTGCATATGCAGGACCTGTTCCCGGGTATGACCATCAAAGGGTGTTACCAGTTCCGATTGACCCGAAACAGTGATCTGGACCTTGAAGACGAAGTAGAAGATCTGGCCAAGGCCCTGCAGGGTGAGTTGCTCTCCCGCCGCTACGGAGAGGCAGTGCGCCTTGAAGTGGTCGATAACTGCCCAGCGCCACTGGTTGACTTCCTGCTGAAAGAATTTGGCCTGACGGAGGATGAGCTCTACCGGGTCAATGGTCCGGTGAACCTGATCCGAATGATGTCGGTATGCAACGAGGCATCACCCGAGTTTGAGCACATGACCTTCCCCAGCTTTACACCCAGTTACCCCAAGGCGTTGCAAGCCCGAAGCTCACGGTCTGTTAATATGCTGGATGCCATTCGCAAGTCCGATATTCTGCTGCATCATCCCTTCGAGTCCTTCACTCCGGTTGTAGATATGCTGCGCCAGGCGGCTACTGATCCTAATGTTCTGGCAATACGTCAGACGTTATATCGTACCGGAGCTCGCTCCGAGATGGTCGATGCTCTTGTGGAAGCGGCCAGGAAAGGTAAAGAAGTCACGGTTATCGTGGAAATCCGGGCACGTTTTGACGAAGAAGAAAATCTGGCACTGGCAAGAAGACTTCAGGAAGCCGGAGCGGTTGTCGTGTATGGAGTGGTTGCCTACAAAACCCACGCCAAACTGATTCTGATTGTTCGTCGGGAAGGAAAAAAGATTCAGCGTTACGCACACCTGGGTACCGGAAACTATCACGCGGGTAACGCACGACTCTATACCGACTATAGCTTGCTGACCTGCGACAAGGATATCACCAACGATGTGCGCAAAATCTTTCAACAGCTGACGGGGATGGGTAAAGCGGTGCGCGTGCGTAAGCTTTTCCATGCGCCCTTCACACTCAAGAAAAGCCTGATCGAACTGATCAATCAGGAAGCCGTTAATGCCAGAGAAGGTAAACCGGCTCGTGTGATCATCAAGGTAAACTCACTGACTGAAAGCCATTTGATAAAGGCTCTTTTCCGGGCTTCACAGGCCGGTGTCGAGATTCACCTGATCATTCGGGGTATTTGCTGCCTGAGGCCCGGTATTGCCGGATTGTCAGAAAATATTCAGGTGCGCTCTATTGTCGGCCGTTTTCTTGAACACACCCGGGTTTTCTACTTTGAGAACGATGGGAAATTCAGAGTCTACTGCTCCAGTGCTGATGGTATGGTTCGTAATCTGGATATGCGTGTTGAGACCTGCTTTCCCATTGAAGAGCCGAAGCTGGCTGCACGAGTGAAGAAAGAGCTGGAACTGTATCTGTCAGATAATACCCTTAGCTGGCAACTACAAAGTGATGGTCAGTATCTGCAGAACAAGCCATCACGGGGCCATCGTCGCAGGAATGCCCAGAGAAGGTTGCTGGAAACACTTGCAAACTACACTCACTGATTTGCAGAGAGGGATTCAGGACAAAGTTGATTTTTTGCCTGAATCCATCGACCGCACAATTACAGGAACAGTTCTTTCAGAGTACGCGATGTTCAAAGCAAGGCATTTGCTTTCTGATCTCCTGCAGTGCTTTTATGTTCAGCTCGGTGGTCAGTACACAGGGAGTGTTATCGGCCTCTGCAAGCACTTCACCCCAGGGCGAAACAATCATGCTGTGTCCCCAGGTTTCTCTCTTGTTGGGATGAGTCCCGCCCTGGTTAGCCGCCAGAACATAGCAATGGTTCTCGATAGCGCGGGCTCTTAATAACGGCTCCCAGTGGGCCTGACCAGTCACCCTGGTAAATGCGGAAGGTACAGTAATGATTTCTGACTCCCTGACTCTCAGTTCTCGATAGAGCTCCGGAAAACGAACGTCATAGCAGATGGTCAGGCCTGTTCTGGCAAATTCCATATCCACTACATTCAGATCATTCCCCGGCGAATAGTCATCGGATTCCCTGTAACGGCGAGTGCCGTCCGATATATCGGCATTAAAGAGATGGATCTTGTCGTAGCGGGTGACTTCATTACCCTTGGGGTCATAAACAAAGCAGGACGCCCTGCTGTTCTCTCCTTCATTGACGACACAGGGTATAGACCCCCCTACCAGCCAGGCCCCGAATTGTCGGGCAATGCGGGACATCCAGTTTCTGACCACGCTGGTATTGTTGCCCAGAGCGGGAATATCCCCCCCCAACTGAGCAAAACATTCAGGCAGCACAATTATGTCAGCTGAAGACTCCATGCTTGAAAAAAGATCTTCTGCCTGCTTAAGATTGGCTTGAACATCAGGTCCGGAACACATCTGGACCACAGCAGCGGTTACCGCTTTACTCATAGGCTTTCCCCTCTGCCATAGGTTAACCTCTCCAGTTTAATAGATCTGATAATACCAATCGAACTTTCTAACTCGCTATTGCGCTGAAGATTTGAGCCTTAATCCTGCGTTGGCGACCGTCGCCATAGCCAAGGCGCAAATCTCCATGCTCATCACGGGAGTTAGAGAGCACAATTGGTATTAGACCCGTCTCTCAAGAAGCCGATTTACACCAGCATTCAGATCAGATTGAGCAAAGTTTACTTTAGATAATGTTGTTACTTGTTAACCGAATCTCGTTTATTGTTATCGTCAGACAACATCCCGACTCGCAGCGGTTTGTTGAATTTCAGCAATGTTTATAAAAAAAGAGATGATCTCAATCTATGTGTCTGATTACCCTGCACTGGCAACCAGAGGCTCAGTACCCGCTGATTCTGGCTGCCAACCGCGATGAGTTCTATGAGCGGCCAGCAAGAACCATTCACTTCTGGGAAGACAATCCGGAGATTTTTGGTGGCCGGGATTTAGAAGCTGGAGGCAGCTGGCTGGCCCTGAGTCGCAAAGGCAGAATGGCCGCAGTCACCAACTATCGGGAATCGCCTGTTTACCCGGGAACCCTGTCCCGTGGTCACCTGGTAAGTGATTTTTTAAATAGTGATCTGTCACCCAAAGAATTCCTGAACCAGATTCATCTTAAAGCGGATCATTACTCCGGCTTTAACCTGTTGGTCGGTGATTCCAGCGGTCTTTACTACTACTCCAATCGTATGGGTCGTGTTGTTTCACTGAGGCCTGGCTTCCATGCCCTTAGCAATCACCTCTTGAACAGCCCCTGGCCCAAGCTGGAGAAAGTCAGGCAGGGACTGGCGCTGCATGTCAAGCATCATCAGAAACCCGAACCTGAAGGCTTGATTTTTATGATGCACGACAGTTCAAAAGCGCCCGATGACCAACTTCCCGATACCGGTGTAAGCCAGGAGCAGGAAAAGTTTCTATCCAGCTGCTTTATGGCCAGTGAACATTATGGAACCCGAAACACCAGTGTCCTGATTCTCGACAAACAGGGTTCTCTCAGCTGGACCGAGCAAATCTATCTGCCCTACGGAGAAACTGGAAAAAAACTCCGGTTCTCAATGTCATTTCCAGTGTCATGGTAGCCAGCCACCTGATTGGTCGACCTAAAAAAAGACCACAAAGCAGCCAAAAGCAGCTAACTTTCATAGCATGTAGTTTGTCTCTATTCCTATTAGAAGGTCTGAAACATCGCTTTCAGCATCTTCCGAAAAGTGCACGTTTTCGCAGTCAATACGAAGTCACCGAACCCCGCACTAGAAATACGGGGTATCCTGTTGAGGTAAAACGATGAGATCACAAGCTCTGATCCGACTTTATCAGTCCCTGCTGGCCGCGCTGGTGCTGTTGTTCTCCATGACCCTGCAAGCCGCTGGAGGTTGGCAGCAAATTGGCGAAAAGCATATAATCCCTTCTCAAGACACGGCAACCATCAAAATATCTTCTGCAGACGAAGATACTTCCTACAAAACCATCAAATTTCATATCACTCAGGGCAGCTTGAAGATTCGTTCTGCCAAGGTGCATATGAGTGACGGACAAGTGATTGACCTGAGTGTCCAGAAGTTAGTGCTGCCAGGACTGGAAACACGCGGATTCCCGATTCCTGACCATGGCCGCTCTATTAAAAAAATTGTACTTTATATTCAGGCTCCCCTCGATCACTCATCCAATGTGGTGGTCTATGGAATCAAAGCTGACACTTCCGAGAAGAAATCCTAGCTCTGATACAAAGTTTCTGTCGTGTTATCCTTTTCAAAGCTCAGGATCTTCTGTCAGCGACTCAGACCATGGAAGGTCTGCACTACTAGCTGGAGAAGCGCTTGCTTTTGATACCCATGACTTTACCAAGTCCCTCACGACAAAGAGCCAACTCCAGCGAACTCCTGATCAAATGAGAATTGTCCAGCATCATCACGTCATCAAGAATCTCTCTGGCTCTTTCCAGAGTGATTTTCCTAAGCGCCCATTTCACCTTGAGCAAGTTGGTGGCACTCATGGAAAGCATGTCAAACCCCATGGCCATAAGAAGAACAGAAGCGACTGGATCACCGGCCATTTCACCACAAATACCGACGGTTCGGCCTTCTTTATGACAATCTTCGACCACTTTTCGAAGCGCCTGCAAAACAGCCGGATGGAAAGAGTGATATAAGTCAGCCACCCTGGGATTATTTCGATCCACTGCCAGAAGATATTGCGTGAGATCATTGGAACCGATCGACATGAAGTCTACACTCTGCGCCAGTTCACGGACCTGATAGACCGCAGCAGGAACCTCAATCATAACTCCGACGGGAGGCATCACAACCGATAAACCTTCAGCTGACACTTCGCCATGCGCTCTGTGGATAAGATGCAGTGCATCTTCTACTTCATAAACACTGGTCACCATTGGCAACATGATTCGAAGATTATCCAGTCCAACACTGGCTTTAAGCATCGCCCGGATTTGAACCAGAAATATTTCCGGATGATCCAGGGTTACACGGATACCTCGCCACCCCAGGAAGGGGTTGTCTTCCTGAATGGGAAAGTAAGACAGAGCCTTGTCCCCGCCCACATCCAGCGTACGCATGGTGACTGGTCTGGGGGCAAAGGCTTCAAGCTGCTGACGATAAATTTTTTCCTGCTCTGCTTCACTGGGGAATCGTTCCTTGAGCATAAAAGGAACTTCGGTACGATAAAGACCGACACCTTCTGCTCCACGATCCAGTGAACGAACCGTGTCAGTCATAAGACCGGTATTAACCCACAGTGGTAAACGGTGATTGTCCGGGGTAACACAGGGCAGGTCACTGATTGCTTCAAGCCCTTCGCTGAATTCTTTTTCTTCTTCGACAACGGCCTGATAGTGTTCCAGCAGTTCTCTGGAAGGCGAGGCATAAACCAGCCCAAGGTTGCCATCGACAATCAGTTGCTTGCTGGACATCTTGTGATAGGGCAGATCGACTGCCCCCATTACGGTAGGAATGCCCAGAGCCCTGGCCAGAATGGCCGCGTGGGAATTGCTCGAACCCTGAATAGAGACAAGGCCCACCAGCTTCTCCTGGGGAACATCTGCCAGCATACTGGCCGTCAGTTCTTCACTAATCAGTATGGTTTGATCGGGGTAGGTTATGCATTCATGATCGTGTTGCTGGATACTGGCAAGAACCCGACGACCCAAGTCTTTTACATCAACCGCACGCTCACGCATGTAGGGATCGTCCATCATTTCAAAAGTACGTACGTGCTCGTCTATTACCTGCCTGAGCGCTCCCGGTGCCCAGTTACCCTGCTTCACCCGGTTCCTGATTTCCAACCCCAGAGCATTGTCGTCCAGCATCCGAAGATAGACATCAAATAATGCTTGCTCTTCTGCCGGCAGATGGCCAGAAAGTTTTTCGGCTGTGGCCTTCATTTCCGAACGAACCGACTCCAGAGCCAGATCCAGAGAGTCCAGTTCTCTTTTGATGTCGTGACAGGTACGATCAGGAACGGCCCCCAAATCCGCCACCGGAGAAGCGACAACGGCTTCACCAATGGAAACACCGCTCGCGCCAGGCGTCCCCTGAAAGCGAGCTGTCTTGCGGGTATTGACCGTAACATGCAGGGAACCTGTGGCCTCAGCATGGGCAATGACACCTGCAAGCTGGGCAGACATGGTGACCAGAAAAGCCTCTTCATGCTCGTCAAACCGGCGTTGTTCTTTTTGTTGAACCACCAGCACACCCAGAATCATCCGATGATGAATGATGGGAACCCCAAGAAAAGCATGAAACTTTTCTTCACCGGTTTCTTTAATGTAACGATATTTAGGATGAGAGGAAGCTGCTTTCAGATTAATGGGCTCTTCTCTGAGACCGACCTGACCGATAAGACCTTCAGACTGGAATAAACGAGCGACACCGACAGCCTTTTTATTGAGGCCCTCTGTCGCCATAAGCGTATAGGTAGCCTGTTCAGCATCGTAGAGATAGACTGAGCAGACTTCGGTATTCATCGCATCCCGAACCCGCCGCACGATAATATTTAGCGCAGCCTGCAAATCCGAGGCGGCACTGACTTCCTGTACAATCGTACGCAGGGTGTTCAGCATGGTGACTTAGTCCAGTCTGCTTATCTGTCTCCTGTGTCTGCTATCTAAAAATAACAGACGCCCGTCTCTGTTGTTTACCATGAAATGGTTTCTGTGTGATGACTGTCAGAAACAGGCTTTCATCACGCAAGTGCAAGGATAGCACCTCAGTGAATATTATCTGTGCCTTTCAGGCTGATGTCAGCATTGGCAACAGTCTCAGTGTCAAAAGTCATGACAATTACACATTGTTAGCTTGATTAGCTTGCAGGCGTCCTATTCGGGGAACCAGCTCGCGCAAAGCACGGCGATAGACCTCCCTTTTAAATGAAACGACCTGCCCCAGGGGATACCAGTAGCTGACCCATCGCCAGCCATCAAACTCCGGTGATCCCGTATGATCCACACTAACCCGGTCATCACTGCTTAGCAGCTCCAGCAAAAACCATTTCTGTTTCTGCCCAATGCAAAGCGGATGCTGATCCCTTCGAACCAGTCTTCTGGGCAGGCGATAACGCAGCCAGCCACGAGTGCACGCCAGAACGTTTACGTCGTCCGGCTGAAGCCCAATTTCTTCATACAGCTCGCGATACATGGCATCTTCGGGGGTTTCATCATCGTTTATGCCCCCCTGGGGAAACTGCCATGCTTCCTGTCTGATTCGCCTGGCCCACAGGACCTGTCCGTGATGATTAGCGAGGATTATGCCCACATTGGGCCTGAATCCATCTGTGTCAATCACGTAAGCGACTACCTTAAACTATCTATTGCTTTGCATTGTTTCATAAACCGCTGCACAACGGCAATCAAGATCTTTGCAATCAGGATGCCACTTTTGATAATTAATCAATTATTACTCTTCAAAACTGTGACAAGAGTATTAACATGAGAAACAATTTCTCGCCGTTTTCGCTTTCCTAAGAAATCATGAACAGCCTCTCAGAAGATTTTCATAGTACAATCAGCAAACATTTATAGCAGCGCAGTCTGGCAGGAGGATTTGTGGCTCTGGCAATCTTTGATCTTGATAACACCCTGATAGCCGGTGACAGTGACTATCTCTGGGGACAATTCATGTCCCATGAAGGCATGGTGGATGCAGCCAGCTTTCATGATGGCAATGAATATTTCTATCGTCAGTATGAAGCGGGTACGTTGGTACTTAGCGAATACCTCGACTTTTGCCTTGAACCACTGACCCGTTACACTCTGGACGAACTTAAAGTCCGACATGACCAGTTCATGGAACAGACCATTCGCCCCATCATGCTGGAAAAAGCTGCGAACCTCCTGAAAAAACACCGCCAACAGGGTGATCACCTGATGATCATAACCGCCACCAGCCGATTTGTTACCGAGCCCATTGCCAAAGCCTTTGATGTCGATACGCTACTGGCCATTGAGCTTGAGATTAAAGATAACCGCTATACAGGCAAAGTGGTCGGCACACCGACTTTTCAGGAGGGAAAGGTGATCCGCCTTAAGCAATGGTTGCAGGAAAATCCGGCATATTCTCTGGAAGGCAGTTACTTCTACAGTGATTCAAAAAATGACCTGCCCTTGCTGGGTCAGGTAGATCACCCGTTCGCGGTTGATCCTGACCCTGAATTGACCACAGTTGCTCATGAGAAAGGATGGCCCGTCATCAGCCTCAGATAAATCTATTTTACTCTTTAAGAACCGTCCGTTTCTGTGCTTTATTTATGAGGTACCAGCGAATTCTCTATTCATTGCTGGTACCTCCATTGCAGCAGATTGGCCTTACCCGGACCTCTGCTCACAATCATCAAAAAAGCGGAGAAACAATGGACAGATCCCACTTCTACGCATTAATGGAAGGTGAAGGTAAGCTGGACTACGAAGTCTATCTCAATACCTCACAGATTCTGAAAGCCCAGAAGCCCATGGCTGATCTTTGTAATAAAGATGAACTGATGTTTCAGGTCGTTCACCAGATCGAGGAACTCTGGATGAAACTGATCGGTTACACACTTCTGGACATCGATGATTACATTCAAGAAACCAATACTCACCGAATCATCAGCCTGTTCCAGAGAGTACAGCAAACACTTACCCTGATGACCAGCCAGCTGCGTCTGCTGGAAAGCATGTCGCCAAAAGAATATCAGGAAATCCGGTTGCAACTGGGTAATGGCAGCGGGCAGGAATCCCCCGGATTCAGAACCTTGCTGAAAATGCCCCCCTTCCTCTGGGAGAGTTATCAAAAGCATTACCTCGACCAGAAAGGGCTGACGGTAGAAAAGATCTATAACTCACAATACAGTCACTGCGAGGCCTATGTTGTGGCAGAAGCCCTCACCGAATTTGATGAACAGTTTCAGGCTTTCCGTATTCATCATCTCAAGCTGATCTACAGAACCATTGGCATAGGTGCAAAATCCTTAAAAGGCCGCTCTGTTGAACTTCTGCAAAAAGGCATTCAACAGCGTTTTTTTCCCGAACTCTGGGATATCCGTGGCGCAATGACCGATGCCTGGGGCGGAGAATACGGCGTAAAAAGAGACGCCCTGGGCAACACCAAAAATGCCGCTCATGACAACTGATATTCAAGCGCGTTTCCATCGGCCCGAACGAAGCGTCTATCTTCTGAATCACTCGGTTGGCTGTCTGCCCGCTTCCGCCAGTGATGCCTTTCAGAGTCATTTTCTGGAACTCTGGAAACAACAGGGCAGTCACGCATGGGGACAATGGCTCGAAAACCTGACCCGATTCAATGCTGCTCTGGCCAATCTGCTTAACGCTAAAACCCAACAGTTCTGCCCGCAGACCAACCTGTCCAGTGCACTGACCAAAATAGTGGGTTCGCTGCCACCGGCTGCTGCTGGCCAGCATATTTTGATGTCAGAACGAGACTTTCCTTCCATGGGGTTTGTGATCCAGACCCTGTGTAAACGTTTTGGACTGAAGCCCCGCTTCATACCTCACGAAACGAACCTTACAGACCTGAACTGCTGGGATGACATGCTGTCCGACGATGTCTGGCTGGCTTTTATCACTCACGTTCAGTCCAATGACAGTCTGCGCTTGCCCGTAGCTGACATCACAGGACTGACCAAAAAGAAGTCGATAATTTCTATCGTGGATATCGCCCAGTCAGCCGGAGTTGTCCCCATTGACCTTAATACCTGGCAAGCCGATTTCGTCATTGGTTCCAGTGTTAAATGGTTGTGTGGCGGTCCCGGCAGCGGCTATCTCTGGGCCAGTGATGACATCATCGAATGCTGTCAGCCCATGGATGTCGGTTGGTTCTCTCATCAGAACCCCATGGCGTTTGATATTCATCACTTTGACTATGCGGCTGACGCAGGGCGTTTTATGGGAGGAACCCCTTCCATTATGCCTTTTACCGTCTCCGCAGAGAGTATCCGGACTCTGGATCGTATCGGTACGGAAAATATTTTTCAGCATAACCAGAAGCTGATTAATCATATTATCGCTCAAATTAATCAGGGAGAGATTCGTTCTCCAATGCAGGAAAACCGTCGAGGAGGCACTCTGGCCATCTCATTCAAGGATAACCAGAAAGCGATGCAAGCCATGGATCATGCTGGCATATTCTGCGATCAAAGATCCGAAGGTCTGCGTTTTTCACCTCATATTTATAATACGGAAGAAGACGCAGACCAACTGGTTCAGGTTATTAACCGGCTCTGATCAGGCCCGGGTCACTCGAGCAATAATGGCCTTGATGTATTCTGTCTCCGGTATGGCAGGCAGAACGGGATGATCGGGGCCCTGATGACCCTGCTCGATAATTTGCAAATTACGGTCAATATGGCGGCTGCCCGCTCTCAGGGCATCGAACAGTGAATCTTTCTGAAGATGCATGGAGCAGGAACAGGACACCAGAATGCCATCCTTTTCCAGCAACCTCATGGCCAGCTCATTAATCCGGCGATAGGCCTGTTCACCCGCTTTGGTGTCCTTGCGTTTCTTGATAAAGGCCGGTGGATCAACAATCACAACATCGAACTTTTCACCTTCATCCCTGAGAGCTTTCAGGACTGTGAAAGCATCCCCCCGGATAGACTCAACACGATCCCCAAGGCCGTTAAGCCCGGCATTCTCATGGACCAGCTCCACCGCCTGCTCAGAAGCATCAACACAAGTCACCTGACTCGCACCAAAGGCCGCGCATTGAACGCCCCAGCCACCGACATAACTGAAAACATCCAGTACTTTCTTACCGCTGACGTAGTGACGCAAACGCTCGCGGTTCAGGCGATGATCGTAGAACCAGCCTGTTTTCTGGCCTTTAATGACCGGCGCCCTGAAGGTTACACCGTTCTCTTCCAGCTCCACTTTTTCCGGCACTTCGCCATAAGCGACTTCTACATACTCAGGCAGCTTTTCCAGCTGGCGGCCAGTTCCATCATTTTTTAAAAGAATGCCTGAAGGCCTGATCACCTTGACCAGAGCATCAACAATGTCATCCCTGACCGCTTCCATACCGGCAGTGGACATCTGAGCAACAACAATATCGCCAAAACGATCAACCACCAGTCCCGGCAAACCATCGCTGTCGCCAAAGACCAGACGGTAGAAAGGTTTGTCGAATATCCTCTCCCTGAGACTCAGGGCTACCTGAATACGATGCACCAGCAGTGAACGATCCAGGACATATTTGCTGTCCCGACTGACCAGCCGGGCACAGATCAGACTATTCGGGTTGATATAACCTGTCCCCAGAGGTTTACCTTCAGCACTTTCGATATTGATCAATTCCCCTGTTTTGAAATCTCTCAGGGGAGAAGTCCGGGTATCGACTTCGTTGTTGTAGATCCAGAGGTGGCCAGCTTTCAATCGACGATCAGCCCGATTCTTCAGGCGGAGAGTTTTTAACGTCATGGAGTTACTACCAGAGCGGCAAGGAGGAAACAGGAAAAGAGCCATTATAAGGGTTCAGGGCGCTTCGGTCATGCCGGGATGTTTATCACTCTGTGCTGACCCTTATCAGTGATTGACCTACCAGTGCTTTTCGACACCTGAAAAAAAGAGGCTCTCGTTAAGTGTTTTTCTCTGAAAAAGCACTAAAAAGCTAACCAACATTCTGGTAAGTCGCAAAAAATCGACAGACATACGAATTGGTTACAAGATAATCCGTCTTTACTCTGCAAGTTATTAACTTGCCTGGAGCCTGACGGGTCATAATTCCGGCGGACTCCTGTAGGAGTAATGACTATGAGAGCGCGTCTTCAAGAGAGTCTGGCTGAAATGCTTCTGGGATTTAATGACCTGGAAGATCTTGAGCAGATTATGTCTCTGGTAGAATCTGCCAATAAAGGGTCAGCCTCCGGTGCCAATCACTTTGTCGAGAATGCCGGCCAGGCTATTCAGCCACACGATTTGAAAAACTTCCTTCGTCTCTATCCGATGGCGCAGGCCATGGTGGCCATGGTTCGCCATTATGAACTCAACAAAGAAACCGATACCCTCAAGATCGTTCTCGAATCCCTGCTGGAAGGTTTGGAAGAAAGAGAAGCCGACGAAACAATCCACTGAAAAGAGTCTCAAAGGCTGCTTATTCAGCTCAGGGCTGTTTATTCAGTTCAGGACTGTTTATTCTGAAAGAACACCTGAACTGAATCAGTGAGGCATAAGCATGTTGACTCTGTCAAAGGAAAACAGGCGCCAACTCAACGAGAACGGATACACAGTCATTCCTGATGCCATCCCCCTGCCCCTCTGTGATGACGCAATTGATTTAATCACACAGTTTCTTGAAATTGACCTCGGCGAGCCGGAAAGCTGGTACAAAAAAGACCTGGGTTACAACGGACTTGTTCCCGTTCACCAGCACCAGAGCCTCTGGAATATAAGACAACATCCCAATATTCACACACTCTTCTCTCAGTTCCTCGGCACTGAAAAACTCTGGGTTCGAATGGATAGACTGTCTTTCAAGCCTCCCTCTCTTGACCCCGAAGCAGATCAGCTAAAACGTCATATCCATCTCGACTTTCCGGCTGAAAAACTGACATCGTTGCGCTTGCAGGGCATTCTCTATCTGACCGACACCAAAAAAGACCAGGGGGCATTCTGCTGTGTACCCAGCCTTTTCAAAAAAGATGAGGTTCTTAAGCACCGTGAAAGTCTCTGGTTCTCTGAAGAGGAACTCAGTCAATATCCGATAGAACCTATAGAAGGCGAGGCCGGTTCACTGGTTATCTGGGACTCAGGACTCCCCCATTCTGGCATGCTGAATGTTTCGGACAGACCCAGACTGGCCGTCTACATCTCAATGTTTCCGGTAGGCCTGGAAGAAACGGCTGAAGAACGCATACAACTCTGGCAGGAAAAAAGAGCACCAGAAAAGTGGCGGGGCCTAAACTATCAACAAGATCCGGAACCGGGAGAGCCCGCCCGGCTCACTGAGCTGGGTAAAAAACTGTTGGGGCTGGAGGAATATAACTGACACCCTCTGAACGACCCGGCTTTCAGGTGGCTAAACATAAACGCAACGTCCAGGCTTCCTATTCACTTTTCTATGGAATCCAGAACATGAGTAGCCTGCAGCTTTATCTGGCACTGTTTGTCGGCCCGCTATTCTTGTTGCACGCTCTGTGTTTACAGGCTCAGTCGGCGACTATGCCTGCCCCGGTGTCGTGCGACTCTCTCACAGGACAAACGGCGGGTGTTCAGCGACGGCTAAACCAGTATAGAGAGCTTGTTCACGGACGACAGTGTCTTGTTCTCAGTGCCAACCAGAAAGAAAATTTAGATGAATTGATCCATCAGGCTCCTGAAAATACGGTGATACTGCTCTCTTCCAAAACGGTTCCTGTCAGAGGTAGAAACCCGGTTGAGTACCTTTTGAAAGATCCGATAGTTTTAAAGGATGGCCAGAGCATTATTGGAGCCGCTGATGACGGTTTTGAAATCGTTATCAAGTTCAGAGGTCACGGAGACTTCTACATGGTCAAGGTAGGAACCACTAAAAATTTCCGGTTTGGAGAAAAAAGAGACAGCCATATCAGACACCTTACTTTCCGGCCACTTGGATACACAGCTGGTCACCCAGACGCTGCCCACCCCATACCTGACTCTATTGTTTTCGCAGAATGTTACAACCGGAGACTGATTGTAGAAGACAACATATTCCATCTTCCCAAGAGGTCCGCAATTAATCTTGATTGCAAAGAACCACTGGATGCAACGGCCGATCTTGATCGTCCTGGCCCGGGCCTGCAGTTTGCCAATAACACGGTCAGGGGTTACCTCATCAAGACCTGGTACCTGAACTATATGCCCGAAGATGGGATATTTGTAAATCTTCCTGCTATCAGGAACCAGTTACAGAGAATCACTGTTACTGATAATAGATTCCGGGGCAGAATGGCAGAGGCAGGTGAATTTACTCTCGGGTCCGGAACCCATCTGGATATCTTCAGAAATACCGTAGACATTATCAATGATGGCGTTACTAACACACTTCGCGACGCTCGTGCCCAACGATCGCCCCGGGTGGGAGGCTTTACTCTTATAGGTCATACCGATGCCAATGCAGAGCCTCCTCTCTTTAACCTGGCAGGCAACCGGATCCGGGTAACAGCGCCCGCTATAAACGTCAGCCCCCCTCTTAAGCTGGCCCTGGCCTGTAACCAACTGCAAGCCACCAGTCCATGGCAACAACTGCAACAACACTTCAGCCTGAAAGCTGATGATCCATTACGACTGGGAAGTAAGTGCAAAAAACCGACGACTCCACCCAATGACATGTCAACACCAAGTTCAACGGTTGCCATGCCATCGGCTGGCTCAAGCGTTTCCGTGCCAACAACCATTCCCTATACCATCAGCCAGATTCTAAATACCTGGACGGCCATTAACTCGTCTGCCACGGCCTGTGACGGACTGACCAACTTCGAAGGTCGTTTCTTCTTTGAATCAGCAGTCTGCCCGACAGTCGCTACGACCTCTGCTTTTATTACCGATAGGGCTTTTAGAAGCAACACGATATCTAATAACAGCTTGACCTCCACTTCATCTGGCAGCTTGGCCACCACTTCATCAGCGGATTCAAAAAGAATGACTTGGGGTTTAGGTTTTATAACCATTCTGGCCATATTGCTGGCTCTATAATTGGATGAGGCTCTGATATAAAACAAACTTGGCTCGTCCCAAGCTTGTTAAAGGCAAGGTGACAGCGCACTTAAAAAAACTGCGTGCGTAGGACAGGGAGTATTTCCATAGAATTCTTCAGCATCTCGAAATGACGTATGCTTTTTAGCAAGTATCTCTTTGGTACACCTTGGTTTTCCATCAACCATCGAATAAACTCCCGCATCGGCCTTAAATTACTTTATAAAAAGTACTTTACCAACCATGAAAACCCGCGACCTGCTCAAACTCCCTGACCTCAAACTAGCTCAGGCCATCAACACCATGAAAGGCAAAGAGTGCGAGAAGCACGCCAGAAACTACACCAGAATTCTGGGCGTAGAGTTTGATAAAGCGGTTATGCACGCCACTTACGCCGCCATGTTCAGTCAGAGTGACGAGCCAGTCGATCTGCGTACTTATAAAGCCATAGTGGATCTGGTGGACAGTGATACTGAATATGGCGAAAAGGAAGCAACAATTCTTACAGCACTGCTGTTAGCTCATATCAACCAAAAAATGAAACGGGTTCAATCCGTTGTTTCGCAAACACCTCCAACATTACCCCTGTCGTAAGAAACTACGGGGAAAAGGAAACCGACGATGCTAATGCAGCTATCGGAGTTTACCAGCACCTTACAAAGGCAAGGAGAGGAAGAGCAAGAATCTTCACAGAAATTCTGGGTAGAGAGTCCGAAAAAGCGACTGTGCAAGCCAACCACGCCACCCTGTTCAGTGAGAACGACAAACCTGCCAAGCCATGCAGCTAAAACCACCTTAGATAGAGTGGTTTTCAACACCGATAGATACGATTAAAAGATAGCCAGAACCGGTTCTTTTGAATTTTAAGTGGGTAAGCAGGCTTCATTCACTCCACTGAAGTCGAGCTTTCCTGTCAGCAAGTACACCATCATCTTGAAGTGTGGCTTCTTATATCCTCTTGCCTATTGACCACAATCTTGCATTTGACCCTGACTTCACCAGGGAATCTTTTTTCAAATATCATGTCTTTAATTCAGAACAGGGCCGAATTTTCAGTGATCTGGCAACCATCGCTGAGTGTAAAGAAAGGATGGAGGTCGCATTAACTGACTTTCATAAATGAGCTGAAACGGCTCAAAATGAGTGGCCTTGGCGGGATTTTGAGGAAAGCATGGTGTTTGACCTAGACTCCAAAGCCCTGTTTGCCATACTGGACGAATATACCACCGAACAATTCTGGAGCATGAGATGACTAAATACGCTTGCCGTTATGCCATTGTGCAGTTCATGCCCTACCCTGAGACCGGCGAGTTTGCCAATGTCGGGGTGGTCGCGGTAGTGCCTGGTCAAAATCACTTTGCATTCCAGTTGGAGCTGACCAGTTACGCCCGGCTGACCCAATTTTTCAAACACCTTGACCCCAGGGTTTTTACTCACTCAGTCAAGCACTTGCATGAAGAGTTACTTTACCTGGAAGAATCGGTCAGCAATGGTCAGATGACGGCAGTGCAGGCCTTTGAACTTATTGTTCGTCCTCTTGAAGCTATTCTCAGGTTCAATAAAGAGCGGGTCAAAATGACTCAAAAGCCTCTGGCAATTGCCAATGAGTTGTTTGATCGTTTTGTGCTTCATGATTTTGCCCAGAAGAACAATTATGAGCATGAATTGCAAACTAGCAGCCTGTCGGACTTAAGCGTCCGTAGCGAGGATTGCAAGAAATTGAGGATAAAAGTCTCTGTTTCTGAGGAGAATAGCGAGCTATTTGACGAAGAAACAGAGATTTTTAGACCAATTTATTGCAACCGCAGTAGGACAGTCTTAAGTCCGACAGGCTGCTAGGAGCCTGACCGAGAATAGCGCAACCAGACCAACAGAAGTTTTCCCAAATCTTAAAATGAGCAAAAAATATCCAATTATTAGTGGGATTTTGCTCATTTTTGCATATTTATGCCTTCTCACAGCCTCTATGCTGCCTTTTTAGCCTCTTTCAAATCTTCAAGACGGATTGACCTCGTGGAAGCCGCTTTTACAAATTTTTTGATATTATGCGCAGTGCATACCAGTGAAAATTCCGCTGAAACTTTTTCTTTGCCGCGGAGACTGAACCCTCGGAAACCAGATTCTTTTATCTGTCCAAATGGTGGCTCAGCAATAACTTTACGACGCTCATATATGGCTTTCGCACCGGCTGTCTCCATTTTCTTATTCATAGCCTGACGTGCTTTTTCAAACTTATCGGTACGGATAACCCTGCCAGCCTCTTTCTTTGAATCACTGCAATTCCGACGATAAGGGCATTCCCTGCATACCGTCTTGTTTGCCCGGTAGCTTTTTCTTTTGCTTTTGCTGGCCGGGTTCGTTACCAGCTTTTCCCCTGCCGGACAGATAAATACATCAGCTTCGGAATCATACGCAAAATCCGCTTTGACAAACTTCCTGTCAGAGCTTTCAAGGTCGTCAGCGGCAGGCTTCTCCGCCTTGTCGGTTGCGATATAGGCATCAATCTCATGTCGCTCGACTGTATGTAAGTTTGACCCTGAAAAGTAACCATTATCCATACTCCACTTATCTACAGCCGCGCCATCAGTGGCTCCTGATAATGCCCTCAGCGCCGGCTCCACTTCCTGTACATCGTTGGCGTGTTGGCTGACATGCTGGCCAACAATGATCTGGTTATCGGAATCAACTGTAATTTGAGCATTGTAGCTGTACTCACAATACCCCTTCTTGCTCATCATGCGGGCATCGTGATCTGCAAAACTGATCTGCTTTTTGTCGTCTATTGGTTTGTCTGGATTTAAAGCTTTTTCACGTTCTTCAAGTGCTTTCTTGGCCTCTTTGATTTTTTTCAGGCGCTCTTCTTTAAACTGGAGGTCTTCAGGAATGCTGTAACCATTGGTTGCTTTGTAGGCGTCATCTTCTTCCTGATCACACTGACTGGCTTTTTTGATCAGCTCATCCACTTCGGCACTGAGTTCTGCCTCTTTCGCTTTGAGCCTCCCGTAGCTCATGGCCTTGTGTTTTGAGCTGTTGGCTTTGAACTTGGAGCCGTCCAGGCTGATATGACCCAGTGATGCCATTTTGAGTTCAATGGCCAGTTTGACTGACTGTTTGAAGCAGTCATGGAAAAACGACAGATTATCCTTACGAAAGTCACCAAGAACCCTGAAATTCGGGCAGTTCATTTGTGAGATATACATGAACGCCAAGTCTTGTCGACACCGTCGCTCAATCTCACGGGAACTGAAAACACCATGGCTGTATGCGTAGATCAGAATAGCGACAATGAGCTTTGGAGGGTATGCGTGCTGACCAAGGTGGTGATATTTTTTTTCGACTTCAGACGTATTAATGTTCTGAAAAATGCTTTCATAAATAAAACAATCATGATCTTTGGGAAGCAAATCGAAAACGTTGGTTGGGAACAGCAGATGCTGATCAAACTCAACAGGACTGTCCTTAAACTTTGGTGGTGGTGACATTTGGCATAATCAGAGTTGGTTTAAGGCTTATCATAACAGATAAGCCTATTCTCGGTCAGGCTCCTAGGGTGGGACACTTTCTCCGCAGCTTAAATCTGCGCCATCAATTCAAGAAGGAAAAAATCGGTACTCTGTACCCTGTTACTATGCCGTTAGTGCAGATTACGGAAGAGAATCGGTTAAGAGCGATTCAGCCTCTGCATTTTGACCGTACTGAGCCGGAAAAAATTATTGAGCACGGAAACCTCTGGATTGGCAAACTGAGCACTTTACAAGAGCTTAATGAACTGCCGGAAGACATTCTGATTCCAGTAGAAAAGCCCGTGCATAAAGGCGATGTTCAAAAAGCCTGGACAATGGTTCAGAAAAGGTTAAAAGATTTTGGTGATATTGCTGATGCCAGCAATGAGACAGCAATAGAAAAATTTGCCAAAGGTACGTCAAGAAACCATTATGCATAAACTTACCTTATGGATGAAAGCCAAGCTTGTTGAGCCAGCCGAAGAATATGCTGCCAACCAGGGTAAATCTCTGTCTCAACGGGTAGCTGATTATTTTAATGCGCTAATCCTTGGGGAATCTGATGCCACCAAAAAGCTCACCCCTCTCACACAGAGTCTCAGGGGTGTTATGGCGGATTCTGAAGTATCAAACGAGGAGGATCACAAAAAATACCTTGAGGATAAGTATCTGTAAACATTCTGGTCGAGACCAATATTATCCTGAACGTACTTCTTGACCGCTCTCCCTTTTTAGCCAGCTCTTTTAGCGATTACGAAGACAGTGTGCTTCATGCTTCTGCAATTCAGGCTGGCGCAGAAGCTATTATCACTCGTAATGCCAAAGACTTTACTTATGAACGAGACCCGGCCTCCTTCTGAATCAGTCTGACCGACGTTTCTGTTAACTCGTTAATACTTTGCCAGAAGAGCACTCGCTGCTCTCTATCGTCAGGTTCCAGTGGCTGAAGTCTTTTAAGCGAAGCCTGAAGCTCCTTCGGGCAAACTGATTCGCGTACGGGTCGGGGTTGGTCAGGATAGCTATCGCTAAAAAAACGATCCCAATCAAAGTAACAACCCGGATCAGCCTTTCCCCTGAAACCGGCTATCTGTTCATGGCCAAGAATCCGTTGTGGATCATTCAAACTCGGGTAGTGCTTCTGCAAGTGTTGAATCACATCTTTCAGAGCAGAATATTGTGCATCGGTGAAAGGGAAAACATTCCCATTGAAGTTAACCAACTCTATTCCAATGGCAAAATCGTTGAATGTTTCTTTTTCCTGCCAGCGGCTGACGCCTGCATGCCAGGCTCTGTGAGCCGTACCATTCAGGCAACTGACCAGCTCGTAGACGGTACCGTCCAGATCAATTACCAGGTGAGCTGAAACCTCACACCCCTTACTCGAGACGATGTCCAGCGTACCCTGGAGATCCACAGCCGTATAATGCAAGATCAGAAACTCTACTGGAATTTCCCGGTCATCAAAGTTAGGGCTGGGATGTGAAGTGAAACTTAGAACCATTAATTTGCCTGTAAAAAACCTGGAGTCCGTTGAATTTATAGACTAACCAGCCCACTGCTCTGAGATCAAGGGCGCATTTTAATTGAGCCATGGCCAGTTTTTCAAATGAATGTTTGCAGGATTCAGAACCGATCAACTTCATCTCTTGTTACTTTTCTGATAGCCCTCAATGGCTTCCTGACGACGTTTGCTGACCGCCAGCTGTTCCTGTACACGATCTCGTTCCAGCTGGCAGGCCAATATCATTTCCCGGTAGAGCGCTTGGAGCTCTTTGAGAAGCGCCTTCACCTCTTCGGAGGGGGCTGAGCCACTTTCCAGAGCTTCTTCAATTACCTGACGGGCTTCAGTATCCAGAGCTTCCAGCGTTGTCCAGTCCCGGTTACGGATAGCCTCCCCGAGATTAAAAATGGACTCCCGGAGTTTCCCTTTGGTAATGTCAGGTTTTTTCATCGGTAACCTCTTTACCATCAGCGATGCCAGCCTGAGCCTGAGTGTAGACAGTCATGCTAACGCCATCTGTCATGTGGATTATCCAGAACGATGATCACTCCCATTTATATCGTTGAGTTACTACTATTGTTTATCTTCGGCACATTATTGGTCAACAAGACTTAATACAGTAGACATGACAGCATTACCCTTCAATGATGTGCCTGCACACAAAGCTGTACTGCTTTGGATTATGCAGGCTCTCTCCTGGAATTTTCGCTTCATGCTTTCCCGTGAATATGATAAGAATGGAATGAAGGTGCGTGGACCATTCAAGCGCGAGCAGGAGGCTGCGTGAAAAAACTGTTTTTTTATCTGAAAAGTCTTTCTTTGCTCTCAGGATTTAAAAAATATCCTTATGGGCTCAATCTGCTTTTACTGTCCGGTTTTTCAGCGATTGCTTTTGCAGAAGTAACAACAGACAAGCCAGCCGACCTGAGTCTCACTCAGGTTATTGCGCCTCTGTTTTTTGTCATTGTGCTGATATTTGCCCTGGCCTGGATCGTAAAGAAATTGAACATAGGCACACCCGCCGTTGGCCAGGGAATAAAAGTAGTCTCAAGCGTTCCGGTTTCCAGCCAGGCCAGGGTCTGTCTGATTCGTATAGGCGAAAAAGATATATTGCTGGGAGTCACCAACCAGCAAGTCAATTTGATTCACAGGTTTGATGAATCCCCCCTGCCGCCTGATAACAGGCAAAACCAGCAGGATTTTGCCGTTCAGTTCAAAAACCTGCTAAAAGGTGGAAACTCAAAGTAAGCCGCTACCTTTTTCCTGTTCATTTTATCTTTCACAGGAACGACCTCTTTCCAATCCTGAAAAAGTATTGAGTAAAGATCTCGAGTGGGCGTCAGGATCATGAGCAGAATAATAGAATTCCCCTGATATCGACTCATAGTGTTTTTTCAGTAAACGCCCTCTGGGAATGACCGTGTAATATTCACCGCGAATGACAATGCGATATAAACCTTCTTTGTCGTACATATCGGGTGTCCATTCGACGGTAGCCACTCCCGCCTGCCATTGGAACCGGGTAGTCCAGTCACCATCTGTGGCAACTGTATCCCATGATCCTGTGCAGTCATTCTTCCTCTGCACATAAAAAAAACTATCGAGATCCATGCCTGATCTTGGGTGTGATGCAATATATTGAAGCTTCACTGACTGGCCTGAGTGAATATTATCCTGACTGTCAGTTATTATACTTCCGTATTGGCTATGTTCTTTTTCCGGGATGTTATCCATACGAACACCGTCGTACAGATAACTCAAATCCAACGGCATTGCTTCATCCGAAGGAGGCTGCTCCTCTTTACTCAATTGCCTGGAAAGACTTGAAAAAGCCTGAATCATGGCACTGAGCTCCCATGGACCGAATAAGGTGGATGCTCCCTCATAGTGCTGTTTGTAGAACTCCTCTGCTGTGGTCAGATAGCTGGCATAATCGTTGGAATACCCGGCGATGACAATATGCCTGTCAGGAATCCCTGAAAGTTTTGACAATCTTTTTCGAAGCCGTCTTCCAGCCATAACTGTCGGCTCAACAGGCAAGGCAGCAATCTGAAAATTGCCCAGCCGAGCCAGCATCAATGGCAGGACTTCGGGGACCCAGGGCTGGTTAATGACTTCCCGGTGCATATTGCCTGAGGGAAACACATCATTGAAATAGTGAAAGTTTTTCCGACTTCCCAATGACAGCATGACCGGCTTGGGCTTCTGACATATCAGTTCTTGTTCGGACGGCGAGGTCAGAAAATCGGTTACCATTCTGATCCACCATTGCTCATTCTTGCGGCCTTCATAGGCTCCAAGTAACAACCTCACAAAATAGGGCGGCCGACCATCTTCCGTGCCTGCGGCAAAACTGTATCCCATAGCTGGATTGCAGGTTGTTACTTGCTTCTGCTGCCCTGAATATTCTTGCCGGACTTCGTAGTTGGAAAAGTCCACCCAGTTATGCACCGACTCAATGGGTCCATAAACTCTGTTGCCTCTGGCATTAAAAAGTTCCAGGGCTTTTTTAAACTGTCTTTGACCGATCTCCCTGACATTTTCTTCGGGCGTTTTGCCGGGCCCGGTGCCATCAAGATTCAGGTTAGGTGTCATGTCCCCGGCATTGGTTTGTGGAAAGGCTGCAATGAAAGAATCCACTCCCCAGTTGTACTTTGCATAGCGTTCAAAAGCCCAGCTGGCATAGCCTTTGTTGTCACTGCTCAACAGGAGATTACTGCGGGGATAGGAGACTGCATGGGTTGCAAACCAGGTGATAGCACCTAATGGCCTACCGCCCCGGGCAAACCTGAGTTGCTGAACAAACCGGTCAATAGAACCTCGCCGGCTGGCATCTACATTGTTTTCATAGGCAGACAGGGACCGATTGCGGCTGGCATTGTCCAATAACCCCGTTTTCATCCGGATCTCAGAAGGAGCAAGGTCTTCATGGGCCATCCTGATGGCCTGGATAATGCCCGACACCATCTTTTCAAAAGCCCGGTCATCGAATACGCCATAGGGCATATTGTATAGAAAATGGTGAGACTGACCGGCTGCGGCACTGTGGGTATGAGTCGCTGACAGGATGACGTTGTGGCGGTTATAAAGAGAACCAAACTCTTGTTCCAACCGAGTTAGAACCGCCTGATAAACACTGGCAAAAACCGCTCCCGCATCAATGACCACAATAGCAAGACGATGGCTCTCTCTTCCCTGACTCACTATAAAGGCTCTGGCCCACTGCCGATCATTGATTCCAGCACTTATCTGACTGCTGTCGGCATATCCCATCATGCCACTGCCTACTGCCGAGCCTGTGATGTCTGCTTTACTGACCCCGACCCAATAGGAAGCATTGACCCAGGTTGCCAAAAAGAGAAGTATCAAAAAAAGACTGCCGGAAGAAAAAGTAAACCGGTTCATAAAATTCCCTATCCGTTCAGAAGAGCGGAGTATAGCTAGCTCTCAGATCAGACAAAGCCCATGGGACAGTCAATTGGGGAAAACTACCATAAAAAACCACAACAAAGACACAGTTATCCAACAAGTTATCCACAGGTTGCAGGTAAAACTCTGGTACCCATCCGCTATCTCAAACTCTAGAGGCCGGTTTTCGGGGGGATGCGTTCCCACGCCTGGCGGGAACGAGTTGCAGGAGCTTTGCGAAACGCTCTTTAAGGTGGGAAGAATATCAATTCCACTGGATCGCTATTGCTTCATCATCATGCCGACCAGTTGCAGCATCTGCATTTCTGTCTGGCAAATTCTCTGAAGATCTTCCTGGGTCTCCCGGCTCATATCACCCAATCGATCATTCATTTCATCCTGTCCATGCCATTTTTCAACGGCCATATCTTCCGGGTAAGCCGCCAGCAGTCTGTTATGGAGTCCCTGCTGCTTTTCCCAGAGGACACTCAGCATAATGATAAGAATGGGAGGAGCCTGCCCCGTCAGGGAACGAAGCTTGATATAGGTCCAATACAACTGAGCAATCCGAAAAGTGCTGTTGCGCAGACACAAAAGGGATAGATAAGCTTCTTCCTGATCAGTCATGGAGTGTCTCCTCAGTCCATATAGAACACCCGGAACTCGTTATCAGAAGACTTACGGCTGTCTTCAGGCTTGAGCAATACTGCGGATGAAGATCACTTCGACAGCGTTCAGAAAGTGATCCGTAAAATCACTGTAACATGGACATCATAAATGCCCATAGAGAAAATCGACCCGTTTTCCAGCATCTGAACAGAAGGCACAGATGACCGGAAAAACCACTGCTTCAAAAAAGTTATCCACTTTTCCACAAAAACCCTGATCAAACCCCTGAATGAACTGTGGATAAGTGAGAAACTTCCTCTGAATCTGGCTTCATTGAAGAACTGATCAAAAAACAACCAGCTCATCAATGAATCACTCCCTGCCAACCAGTGGGTGTCGCAAAACTCTAACAGCAAAACTCTAACAACTCGTTCTCACGCTCTGAGGGTGTCGCGAAACTCTCTTCGCCGTGGGAACGAGCTGTTGAAGTTTTGCAACATAAAACTACTTGAGAACAACGCCAGGCGACTGCCTTAGCACACGTCTGATGCCAAGCCAGCCCGATAGGCCAATCAGCAAGGCACTGACAATGGGAAGCGTAAACCAGAGCCAGATAGCTGGCTGCCAGGATAGCTCAAAGACCTGCACATTCAACCACCCGCTACAGATTTCTGTGCCCACCACAGCCATCATGCCGGAGAATGCCCCCAGAATGAAAAACTCGCCTACCTGCATGATCACAAGTTGCTTTCTGCTGCCACCCAGAGATCGAATCAGAGCCCCTTCACGCAGTCGGGTATCAAGACTGGCTTCTATGGCCGATGCCAGAACCAGTAAACCCGCCAGTAATAGCGCCAGAAGCATGGCTTCCACCGCAAGAATGGATTGCTCAAGCATCACCTGCACCTGACTGATAACAGCGTCCATATCCAGCAGACTGATGGTTGGAAACTGTCGAACCAGTTCATTCAACACCAGCCGATCCTGCTGTGGCAGATAAAAACTGTTCAGCCAGGTCGCTGGCAAACCTTTCAGCGAGGCTTCTGGCAAAATCATGTAAAAGTTGGGTTGGAAAGACTCCCACTGAACTTCCCTGATACTGGTGACTTTGGCAGTCACTTTAGTACCTGCAATCATAAACGTCAGTTCATCACCCAACCCAACCCCCAGATGCTCAACAATAGACCTCTCAATGGAAATCTCACCGGTATCACCCGGTTGCCACCACTCCCCTGCCACTACCTCGACTTCAGATGAGGGCTGGTCTGACCAGGTCATGTTCAGCTCACGATGCAGGGAGTTATGATTCCTCTGCTCTTCTGAAACAGCCTCTTTGGCCGAGAGTCCATTGATTTCAATCAGTCGACCCCGAACCATAGGATAGAGAGTGGTTCCGTTTATATCATTGCTCTGCAAGAAGTTCTGAAAGGATTTCACTTCTGCTGGCTGAATATTGATCGCAAAGTAGTTGGGGGTTTTCTCAGGTAATTGTTGTTGCCAGCGTTCCAGCAAATCCGTTCTTACCAAAAGCACCAGAGCCATAGCCATGAACGTCAGGGTGAAAGCTGTTAACTGGGCAGACGTTTGTCCCTGTTCCTGAAGCAGACGTTTCAGACCAAGCCGCCAGGGCATGGGTACGGGTTGCCCAGACAAGCGACGATGAACGCTTGTTAGTCCGGCTTTGATCGCCAGCGTGATGAGTAATATGACGGCGCTGACTCCAAGAATCATTCCCACTGTCATCAACAACTGGCCTGTGTGATACCAGAGCAGCATCAGCATGGTAATCAGAGACAACCCATACACCGACCAGACGCTTGCGGCGGCTGGTGTCAGCTCACGCCTGAGTACCCTCAGTGGCGTAACGTCCCTCAGTCTCAGTAATGGCGCCAGGCCAAATCCGACCAGTGTAATAATGCCGGTCAAACCACCCACTATCATGGGCACAGGACCGGCCTCAGGGAGCCATGGGGGCAAAACATTCGCCAGCAGTTTGACCACCCCCGCCTGTAACAGCCAGCCAATGATGACACCGGGTATTGAAACCAGAACAGCCATCCAGAGCAGTTCTCCGACAAAAATCTGCATAAGCTGATTCTGCTGTGCGCCCATGCACCGCATCACTGCGATACCATCAAAGCGTCGTTCAGCAAATCGACGGCTGGACATAGCAACCGCAATACCGGCCAGAAGCATGGCCGCAATACTGCCCAGTCCCAGAAACTGCTTTAACAGGACGACAGAACCGCGCAGGTCTTCACGATCGTCTTCTGCCAGATTCAGTTTTTCGCTGTCGGATAAAAGGGGCTCAACCTTACTTTTAAATATGGCCAGCTGTTCTGCTTCACCTGCAATCAATGTTTTCCAGTGAACCCGACTTCCCGGCTGGATAATTCCAGTCGCATCCAGATCGTTGATGTTAAACATCAGACGGGGTGACAGACTGTAAAAGCCACTGCCACGATCGGTTTCCAGAGTGATCGCTCGCGCGACTTTGAACTCTGCTTTCCCTAGCAGAAGGGTGTCGCCCACTTCCACTTCCAATAGTGGAAACAGTCTGGGTTCCAACCAGACTTCTCCTTCTCCGGGCGTATCCTCAGTCACTTCATCCGCTACAAAAGGCTGATCAGCCGTTCGCATGTGTCCACGCAGAGGATAATTAAGGGTGACTGCTTTTGCTGACACCAGCTGCATCTGGTCTCCAGCCATAACCACCGACGGAAATTCCAGAACAGTGGCTTGTTCAACAGGTTCGTTCTCTATGGCCTGACTGACCTGTTCAGACAGCTTTTTGGAACTGCTGATGACCAGATCCGCACCCATCACTTCGGCTACCTGTCGACCCAATGAAAGCTGAAGCCTGTCACTGAAAATCGCAATAGAGGTGCTGACGCTCACGGCCATCAGAAGGGATAACATCAACAGCCAGAGTTCACCAGATCGCCAGTCCCTCAGCAGAAAACGCCACGAAAGCAAAAGACTTTGACTCATTTCAGTGCTCCGGGATGTTCAACTTGCTTTTCTTCAGCCTTCGCTTTGGCTATCTCTTCTTCCAGATGCCCCCGGGTCAACTTTAAAACTCGTTGACAGCGGTGGGCCAACTGCAAATCGTGAGTCACCAGAACCAGTGTCGTTTTGTTCTCACGGTTCACCTCGAAGAGCAAGTCGATAATGCTTTCCCCGGTTTTCTCATCCAAGTTGCCCGTCGGTTCGTCAGCAAACAATATCTCCGGCTGCCCGGCAAAAGCTCTGGCAATGGCAACCCGCTGCTGCTCTCCGCCGGAT
The DNA here is from genome assembly GCF_049275935.1 of Endozoicomonas sp. ALC020. Lineage (NCBI taxonomy): Bacteria > Pseudomonadati > Pseudomonadota > Gammaproteobacteria > Oceanospirillales > Endozoicomonadaceae > Endozoicomonas > Endozoicomonas sp. ALC020. The sequence continues at coordinate 2,619,210 of NZ_CP184830.1, read as the reverse complement.
AGCTGTTTTGGGTAGTGGCTCAGCCTTTCAGATAAACCCACCCTGTCGAGTAACGTTCTGGCATCTGCCTCTGCGTTCTCTTTTCCTGCCAGTTCCAGGGGTAACATGACGTTTTCCAGAGCCGTCAGATTAGGCAGAAGATGGAAAGACTGAAAAACAAAACCGGTGTGATCGGCCCTGACCCGGGCTCTGCCGTCTTCATCGAGATGATCAATCCGGTTACCAGCCAGAGCCACCTCGCCTTCAGTAGGCCGATCAAGACCGGCAAGAATGCCCAACAGAGTGGATTTTCCGGACCCTGAAGTCCCGATGATGGCGACAGACTCTCCGGACTTGATCTTGAGATCGAGTCCGGACAAGATGGTGAGCGAACCACTCTGGGCTGTCACTGTTTTACTCAGGGATTGTGCCGAAACGGCAATGGAGGATTCTGTGCTAATGGTCATACGCAGTTGTTTGCCGATGTTTAAATTAATTGTTATTGGGCGGTTGTGTTCCGTGAAAAATAGTTTTCGTTGCCCGCGTTCATATTCGAAGATGACACAACATAGTTTTCTTCGCTTGTGCCTTTTAATACGTTCATGGTTGCTTATCGGATGTTTTGCACTGAGCTGGAGCGCATCCGCTGCCACTGAGAAAACACTGCTGGTTTATGGCGACAGTCTCAGTGCGGCTTACGGTATTGAAATTAATCAAGGCTGGGTTTATTTATTACAGCAAAAAATGCAACAAACCAACCCCGACTGGAAAGTGGTCAATGTCAGTATCAGTGGTGAGACAACAGCAGGAGGCTTGAGTCGGATAAAAACGACACTGGATAAATATAAGCCTGACCTCGTGCTATTGGAATTAGGGGCAAACGACGGACTGCGGGGTACTTCTCTAAAGAGTACGAAACAGAATCTTGAAAAAATGATTAAAATGGCTCAGGCCAAGAAAGTCAGAACCGTCCTTTTTGAGATGCAGATCCCTCCCAATTATGGTCCGCTCTATACCCGTAAATTTACAAATATTTTTCAGGAACTGGGCAAAACCTATAACCTGACTGTTGTGCCTTTCTTTCTGGCAGGAGTAGCGGGTAACAGTGACTTGAATCAGCCCGATGGAATTCACCCAACTGCCGAAGCACAGCCAAAACTGCTCGAAAATGTCTGGACTAGTCTCCAGCCACTCCTGGAGTAAAATTAAATCGCCCGATCTTCTGCCAGCAGGCCTGGGAAAAAGCTGACGCCGACAAACTCCGATCCTGGACGAGCTCTTCATATCACCGGGTTGGGCGGGACTTAACTTTATTTGAACAAATTTACGGGCTGACAGTTCAAATTTTTAGTCTATGCTCACATTCGTTTTTTTATTAAAGACGGATTCAGACGTGTGTCGTTATTTTATTCATCAATCGAGATGGCTTCTTTCATTGGTTTTGTTATTTAGCCTGCAAGTGCTGGCTGCACCCTGTAAAAATTGCGGCAAAGAGAGCGAGCCCGGTAAGGAAGGGCAAATGTTGTGCCAAACCTGTGACTCCGGAAAACTTACTGCTCCTCCTCCCAGTCCGTCATCCCCCGCTAATGAAGCTTTGCAGGGCTCGGCTGCTATAAAGAACGCCATTGAGCCAACGACCGATGAGATACCTGCGCCCCCGTCATCACCCTTCAGGATTTTGTTGGTGAATGATGAAAATGAAGATGTGTTGAATGCCCGGATTCAACTCAGCGACGAGACTTTCGATGCTTTTGATCACAAAGATGACAATGCATATACAACACTTTCCAAATTGCTTGCTCGGTATATGACAAAGATTGCCGGGAAAATGAATCTGAATGAACTGGAAATGACTTTCCAGGAAGAGCATCACAATCGTAAGAAAAAGGAGGGGCTGGATTATCAACACCGGCATGATTGTCTGGTATTTTTCATCCGTCAATTTCATAAGCAAATAAGGGGGCGGTTTAAGGAAGAGCAAACGGGGATGATGCAAAAACTGCATCAGGCAGCGCTTGGTGCAGGAGCTGCAGAAACAGAAAAGAGGCCAATCCATGAAAAGGCAAGAGCTTTGACTCGTGAGAGCGCCACGAAAATAGAACCACCTGAATGGCCTGACCTGTCAGGTATGGGAATGACTCTCCTGCTAAGTACTGAATTTCAGAACGAGCAACTGATGATGGATCTTACTTCTGTTTTTCAGGCTATTCAGGAAGGAAATATGATACAGCTGATTATTACTCTAACGGTGGCAGCAGATGGGGGTAATCAGGCTGCCGCAGGCATACCTACCTGGTTGATGCTTGGTGCTATTATTCCCGACCCTGCTATGAACGGTGATACAGAGTCTGCGGACATGCACCTGTTAATCGGAACCCAGCAGCCACTGCATGTTAATCAACAAAATTTAATGAACGTACTCATAGCTACAATAGAGATAGTGGGTCAAAACGAGCAAAATGCTGATTTATCTTTACACTTTTTTCAGAGCCTTCAAATGAATATTCAAGATAACGAAGATCCTCTATCATCAATCCCCAATATCGAGAATTCGATTAATCCTAATCTTCCCGTTAGCGGATTTGCCACCAAGCAAGGCCTTTAGAAGAGTCCCTCACATCATCGAGTCGGACGGGACTCAACTTTATTTGAACAAATTTTCGGGCTGGCAGTTCAAAATTTTAGTCTATGCTCACATTCGTTTCTTTATTAAGGAAGGGTTTAGATGTGCATCATTATTTTATTCATCAATTGAGATGGCTTCTTTCATTTATTTTGTTATTTAGCATACAAGTGTCGGCTAACCCCTGTAAAAATTGTGGCGAAGAGAGCGAGCCCGGTAAGGATGGGCAAATGTTTTGCCAAACCTGTGATTCCGGAAAACTTACTTATCCAGCCCTCAGTCGGTCATCCCACACTAATAAACGTTTGAAACGCTCCGCAGCTAAAAAGAGCGCCACCATGACAACGAACGATGAGATACCTGCCCCCTCATGTTTAGATCCGTTACCCTTCAGGATCTTGTTAGCGAAAGATGAAAATGAAGACGTGTTGATGGCTCGAGTTCAAGTCACTGATAAGACTATGGACGCTTTTGAGCGGAAAGATGGCAAAGCATATACTAAGGCTCTTGCCAAGTTGCTCGCTATGATTATGGACAAGATTGCCAGAAACATGAAGGTGGATCAACTGGACATGAGTTTCGAGGATGAGCATCACGGTCATAAGAGAAAGGAGCAGTGGGATCATCGACACTGGCATAAGTCCCTGGCATATTTTATCTATCAATGTGAAAAGCAAATGAAGCGTCGGGGTGAGGAAGAGCAAACAGGGATGATGCAAAAGCTGCATCAGGCAGCGCTTGGTGCAGGAGCTGCAGAGACAGAAAAGAGACCAATCCATGAAAAGGCAAGAGCTTTGACTCGTGAGAGCGTCATGAAAATAGAACCACCTCAATGGCCTGACCTGTCAGCTATGGGAATGACTCTCTTGCTTAGTACTGAGTTTCAGAACGACCAACTGATGATGGATCTCAGTTCTGTTTTTCAGGCTATTCAGGAAGGAAATATGATACAGCTGATTATTACTCAAAACGTGGCAGCAGATGAGGGCAATCAGGCTGCCGCAGTCATACCTACCTGGTTGATGCTTGGCGCTATTATTCCCGACCCTGCTATGAACGTTGATACAGAGTCTGCGGATATGCACCTGTTAATCGGAACCCAGCAGCCACTGCTTGTTAATCAACAAAATTTAATGAACGTACTCGTAGCCACAATAGAGATAGCGGGTCAAAACGAGCAAAATGCTGATTTATCTTTACACTTTTTTCAGAGCCCTCAAATCAATATTCAGGTTAACGAAGATCCTCTATCATCAATCCCCAACATCGAGAATTCGATTAATCCTAATCTTCCCGTTAGCGGATTTACCACCAAGTAAAGCCTTTTGACGTCGGAATAAGACAATAACGGCAATCATCAGACACTTAGGAGTCAGAAGACGTTTGTTCTGCTGACTCTTCTCTACGCTGACAGCGATTAAACCGTCTGCCAGACTGACGCGCAACCTCTGGTCAGTTACAGAGTCTTCAAAGCAATTTTTTTTTCGCCGTTCGCCGGTAATGGTTTCTGCGGAAGTTTCCTGCTTTTTCAAATTGGAAATCGGGTTCACCTCCAAGCTCATTTCATATTGGAGGAGACTTTTTGGCTGGCAGTGCAAAATTTTAATCTAAGCTCAAGTTCGGTCTTTCATTAAGAGCGAATTGAGATATGCATTATTATTTTATTCATCAATCGAGATGGCTTTCTTTATTCGTTTTGTTATCCAGCCTGCAAGTGCTGGCTACACCCTGTAAAAATTGCGGCAAAGAAATTGAGCACGGGAAGGACAAACAAATGTTCTGCCTAACCTGTGATTCCGGCAAGTCTGCTTCTCCGCCTCTTGATCCGTCATCCTCCGCTGATCAAAGTTTGAAAAGCTCTGCAGCTAAAAACGCCACCGGAGCAACGAACTCCGAGAAACCTTTTCCCGAGTTTTTACCTTTCAGGATCTTGTCGTTTGACGCGGATGAAAATGATGATGTGCTTGTTGTTGAAGCTCAATTGAGTGGCTTGGCTATCGATGCTTTTGAGCGAGGAAATGGCGATGCATTGGCTGAGTATATTGCTCAAAGTCAGATAAATCTTGCTGGTCATATGAAGGTGGATCATCTGAAAATCAAGTTTGTGGAGGGGACTCGACTGCAACAAATATCGAAGATGGTGGAGCAAAAGCAAAAGCAGTTGGAGCTCGCGCAAAAAATTCACCAGGCAGTGCTCAGTGCAGGAGCTGCTGAAGGAACAAAAATAGTAAAGATGCCAATCCATGAAAGGGTAGAAAATCTGACTAGTGAAAGAGCCGCGAAAATAGACCCATCTCAATGGCCGGACCTGTCAGATATGGGAATGGTCCACCTGCTCACTGCTGAGTTTCAGAATTCCCCACTGATGATGGATCTTACTTCTGTTTTTCAAGCTATTCAGCAAGGAAACATGATACAGCTGATCATTACTCGAATGGCGGTAGCAGATGAGGGCAATAAGACTGCCGAAGGCACAGTTACGCCTCTGATATTCGCCGCTATTATTCCAAACCCTTTTATGGCAGGTCAAACAAAGTCTGCAGATATGCATCTGTTATTGGGAAGCCCGCCAGTGCATGTTAATCAAGATAATTTAATGAACGCACTCACAGCCGTTATGAATGTAGTCAGTGAACACGAGCACAATGCTGATTTATCTTTACACTTTTTTCTTAGCCCTCAAATCAACATTCAGGATAACGGAGATCCACTGTCATCAATCCCCAATATTGAGAATTCTATTAATCCTAATTTTCCTGTTAGCGGATTTGCCACTAAGTAAGGCCTTTTGACGTCGGAATAAGACAATAACTGCCATCATCACACATTTAGGAGTCAGAAGACGTTTGTTCTGATGACTCTGTTCTATGCTGACGGGATGGTTGGGCGGGACTGGCCTTTCTGCAAGTTGCAACGTAGTCAGAGTGCCTGAACAATAATTCAGAAAATATGATTTCGTATGGTTGAATACTTAGTCTATGCTCACATTCGTTTCTTATTAAGGGCTGATTGAGATATGCATCCTTATTTTATTCATCAATCGAGATGGCTCTTTTTATCTGTTTTATTATTTAGCCTGCAAGTGCTGGCTACCCCCTGCAGGAATTGCGGCAAAGAGAGTGAACCCGGTAAGGATGGGCAAATGTTCTGCCGAACCTGTGATTCCGGGAAACTTACTTCTCCACCTCCCAGTCCGTTATCCACTATTGATAAAGGTTTGAAAAGATCCGCAGCCAGAATGAATGCCACTGAGGCGACGAACGATGAGTTATCTGCTCACTCAGAGTCAGATTCGTCACCCTTCGGGATCTGGGTAATGAGTGATGAAAATGAAGATCTGTTGAATGTTCAAGTTGAAGTCAGTGACAGGACTGTAGATGCTTTTGAGCGAAAAGATGGCAATGCATATGCCAAGTCACTTGCTAAAGTACTTGCTCAGAATATGGCAAAGATTGCCAGAAACCTGAAGGTGAATCAGCTGGACATCAGTTTCAAGGAGGAGCATCACTGTCATCAGAAAAAGGAGAGGCGAGATCATCAACATCTGCATAAGTCCCTGGCATTTTTTATACGTCACTTTCAAAAGCAGTTAGAGGTGCAGGATAATCAAGAACTGCATAACTCCCTGGCATTTTTTATACGTGACTTCAAGCAGATGGAGGTGCGGGATCAGCTGCAAGAGCAGCAGGAGATGATGCAAAAACTGCATCAGGCAGCGCTTGGTTCAGGCGCTATAGAGAAAGAAAAGATGCCAATCCATGAAAAGGCAATAGCTTTGACTCGCGAAAGAGCCACGAAAATAGACCCATCTCAATGGCCAGACCTGTCAGATGCGGGAATGACTCTCCTGCTCAGTATTAAGTATCAGAATGACCTGCTGATGATGGATCTTACTTCTGTTTTTCGGGCTATCCAGGAAGGAAATATGATACAGCTTATCGTTACTCAAAGGGTGGCAGCAGATGAGGGTAATCAGGTTGCCGCAGGCACAACCAGGCTGTTCATGCTTGGCGCAATTGTGCCAGCTCCTGCTACAGACGATGATACAGTGTCTATGGATATGCACGTGTTAATCGGGACCCAGCAGCCACTGCATGTTAATCAACAAAATTTAATGAACATACTCATAGCCGCTAAGGAGGTGGCTGGTGAATACGAGCACGGTGCCGATTTATCTTTATACTTTTTTCTAAGCCCTCAAATCAATATTCAGATTAACGAAGATCCTCTATCATCAATCCCCGATATCGAACATTCGATTAATCGTAATCTTCCTGATAGCGCATTGTCACCGAAGCTGTGAGAGGACAATAAGTGCAATCACCACAGACTCAGGAATCAGAAGACGTTTGTTCTGATGACGTGATTTGACCACATCATGAATTAACCTCCGCTCCCGGAAGAGCCCCTCAAATCATCGGGCCGGACGGGACGAGCCTTTCTTTAAGAAATTTTCCGGCTGTAAAGGAAAATTTTTAGTCTAAGCTCAGATTCGTTTTTCTATTAAAGGCGGATTGAGATATGCATCATGATTTTATTCATCAATCGCGATGGCTCTTTTTATCTGTTTTGTTATTTAGCCTGCAAGTGTCGGCTACCCACTGTAAGCTTTGCGGCAAAGAGAGCGAGCCCGGTAAAGATGGGCAAATGTTCTGCCAAACCTGTGATTCCGGAAAGTCTGCTTCTCCACCCCATGATCCGCCATCCTTCTCTGATGAAGGTTTGAAAAGCTCTGCCGCCGAAAAGAAGGCCACCGAAGCAACAAACGATGAGATACCTGCTCAGGACAAGACGAACATTTTAGAGTTCAGGGAGCTGTGGAAAGAGTTGATGGACTCGTGGGCTCCGCTGCAAGCACAGCCGGAGATGATGCAAATGCTGCATCAGGCAGAACTTAGTGCAGGAGCTACAGAGACAGAAAGGATGCCAATCCATGAAAAGGTAAGAGCTTTGATCCGTAAGAGACACTCGAAAGAAAACCGATTTAAATCGTCGAACATGTCATATATGAAAAAGGTTTATCTGCTCAGTGTCGGGTTTCAGAATTCACAACTGGCGATGGATCCTGCTTCTGTTTTTCAGGTTATTCAGAGAGGAGATATGATACAACTGAGCATTTCTGCTCAAATGGTGGAAGCAGATGCGGGCAATCAGGTTGCCGCAGCCGCCACAACCAGGCTGCTGGAGATTCATGGAGCTATTATTCCAGACCCTGCTACGGAGGGTGATGCAGAGTCTACAGATATGCACCTGTTCATCGGAACCCAGCAGCCGCTGCGTGTAAATCAACAAAACCTAATGAGCGTACTCACAGCCACCATGGAGGTAGTTGCTGAAAACTCGCACAATAATGATGCATCTCTACACTTTCATTTGATCCCACAAACGTCTATTCCGCCCGACGAAGATCCTCTACTGCCATCCTCCAATATCGAAGATTGGATCAATCGTAATCTTCCCGATAGCGGATCTGCCACTGATCAGTTGTGACGCTGGAATAAGACAATAACTGCAACCATCACAGACTCAGAAGTCAGAAGACGTTTGTTCTGCTGATTCTGACAGTGCGGTTTGACCGCATCATAAACTGATCTCTGATCCCGGGCGAGCTGTCATATTATCGGTTTGGGCTGAGCTTGCCTTTCTTTAAGACATTCCCTGGCTTGCAGTGCAAAATTTTAGTCTATGCTCAAATCCGTTTTTTTATTAAAGGCGAATTAGTGTATGCATCATTATTTTATTCATCAATCGAGATGGCTTTCTTTATTTGTTTTGTTACTTAGCGCGCAGGTGCTGGCTGCACCTTTTACCTGTGAGAGGTGCGGCAAAGAGTTTTTCTGCCGAACCTGTGATTCCGGGAACTCTACTTCTACACCTTCTGGTCCGTCATCCTGTGCTTATAAAGATATGAAAAGCTCTGCAGCTAAAAACACCAGCGGAGCAACGAACTCTGAGAGACCTGATCTCGAAGAGTTTTATCTGCCAGCCTACAGATTCTCGTCGGTAGAGAAAGGTGAAAATGGTGATTCGTTGATTGTTCAAGTTAAAGTCCGAGAGAGTGTTATTGATGCTATCGAGCGGGCAGCAGTAGAGAAAGAAGGCGATGCATGTACCAAGTCATTGGCTGAGCTAATTGCTTCTAAGCTTGTAGCTATTGGCAATCACAGCAAGATAGATCATGTGAATTTTAAGTTGGATGAGGGGGATCAGGAACGTCTGCCAAAGCTATTTGAGATGGTGGAGCAAAAGCAAAAGCAGATCGAGTTCTTGAAAAAAATGTTTCTGGCAGCGCGTGGTGCAAAAGTCGAACGGACAATAATGGCAAGGAGTATAATCCATGAAAGAGCAGAGGTTCTGACTCGTGAAAGAGCCGCGAATATAGACCCATCTCAATGGCCAAACCTGTCGTATATGGGAATGACTCACCTGCTCACTGCTGAGTTTCAGAACGCCTCACTGATGTTCGATCTTACTGCTGCTTTTCAAGCTATTCAGGAAGGAAATATGATACAGCTGATCATTACCCGAATGGCGGCTGCAGATGAGGGCAATCAGGCTGCCGCTGGCACAGTCACGCCGGTGATGCTTGCAGCTCTTATTGAAGGCCCCACTCAGCGCCGTGATCAAGCAGAGTCTCCGAATGTTCATCTGGTATGGGGAACCCCGCCAATGATTTATAATGATATGAACTTGCCCCCGCCACTGCGTTTTAATCAACATGATTTAATGGATGCACTCACAGCCATTATGAGTGTGGTCAGTGAATACGAGCAAAATGCTGATTTATCTTTACACTTTTTTACGACGCCTCAAACGTATATTCAGAATAACGAAGATCCTCTATTATCAATCCCCAATATCGAACATTCGATTAATCGTAATCTTCCCGATAGCGCATTTTCAGCGAAAATGTAATAAGACTAAGTACCTGGCCAGTTGGTTTCGCATATTCTGGCGAGTGGATTTTTTCATCCTTCAAGGCGCAACGACGGGCGCGTAGCCGTAGCTACGCAACCAGAGTTGGAACGCAGAAGGATGGAAAAAGCCGCCGTCCAGAATATGTGAAACCAACTGGTTAGGTACTTACTAAATGCAATCCTCACAGACTCAGGAGTCAGGAGACGTTTGTTCTGCTGAGTCTGACAGTGCGGTTTGACCGCATACTAACCTCTGATCCTGGGCGAGCTGTCGTATTATCGGTTCGGGCTGAGCTTGCCTTTCTTTATGAAATGCCCTGGCTTGCAGTGCAAAATTTTAGTCTATGCTCATATTCGTTTTTTTATTAAGGGCGCATTGGTATATGCATCTTTATTTTATTCATCAATCGAGATGGCTTTCTTTATTTGTTTTGTTACTTAGCGTGCAAGTGCTGGCTTCCCCCTGTACCTGTGAGAGGTGCGGCAAAGAGCTTTTCTGCCGAACCTGTGATTCCGGGAACTCTACTTCACCTTCTGGTCCGTCATCCTCTGCTGATGAAGATATGAAAAGCTCTGCAGCTAAAAACACCACCGGAGCAACGAACTCTGAGATACCTGATCCCGAGGCGTTTGATCCGATACCCTATAGATTCTCGGCGGTAGAGAAGGGTGAAAATGGTGATTCGTTGATTGTCCAGGTTAAAGTCCAAAGTAGGGTTATTGATGCTATCCAGCGTGCAGAAACACAAGAAGATGGCGATGCATCTTCCAAGGGATTGGCTGAGCTAATTGCTTCTAATCTTGTAGATATGAGCAATATCAGAGGGATAGATCATGTCAATTTTAAGTTAGATGAGGGGGATCAGGAACGTCTGCCAAAGCTATTTGAGATGGTGGAGCAAAAGCAAAAGCAGATGGAGTTCCTGGAAAAAATGTATCTGGCAGCGTGCAGTGCGGGAGCCGGACAGACACTAATGTTAAAGACGCCAATCCATTTTAGGGTAGAGGCTCTGTCTCGTGAAAGAGCGGCGAAAATAGACCCATCTCAATGGCCAGACCTGTCATATATGGGAATGACTCACCTGCTCACTGCTGAGTTTCAGAACGCCTCACTGATGATCGATCTTACTGCTGTTTTTCAAGCTATTCAGGAAGGAAATATGATACAGCTGATCATTACTCAAACGGTTGCAGCAGATGAGGGCAATCAGGCTGCCGCTGGCACAGTCACGCCGGTGATGCTTGCAGCTATTATTCCAGAAGCCTTCAATCGTTACAGCAGCTGTTCAGAGTCCACGAATATTCATCTGGTATGGGGAACCCCAGCAATGCTTTTTAATGATATACACCTGCCTCTGCCACTGCATTTTAATAATCAACATAGTAATTTAATGAATGCACTCACAGCCATTATGAATGTGGTCAGTGAATACGAGCAAAATGCTGATTTATCTTTACACTTTTTTGTGGCTCCTCAAACGTATATTCAGAATAACGAAGATCCTCTATTATCAATCCTCAATATCGAACATTCGATTAATCGTAATCTTCCCGATAGTGCATTTTCAGCGAAGATGTAACAAGACTATAAATGCAATCATCACAGACTCAGGCGTCAGAAGACGTTTGTTCTGCTGATTCTGACAGTGCGGTTTGACCGCATCATAAACTGACCTCTGATCCTGGGCGAGCTGTCATATTATCGGTTTGGTCTGAGCTTGCCTTTCTTTAAGAAATTCCCTGGCTTGCAGTGCAAAATTTTAGTCTATGCTCATATTCGTTTTTTTATTAAGGGCGAATTGAGATATGCATCATTATTTTATTCATCAATCGAGATGGCTTTCTTTATTTGTTTTGTTACTTAGCGTGCAAGTGCTGGCTGCACCCGGTACCTGTAAGAGGTGCGGCAAAGAGGTGTTCTGCCGAACCTGTGATTCCGGGAACTCTACTTCTCCACCTTCTGGTCCGTCATCCTCTGCTGATGAGGACATGAAAAGCTCTGCAGCTAAAACCACCGGAGCAACGAACTCTGAGACACCTAATTCCGTGGAGTTATATCTGAAACCCTATAGATTCTTGTCGGTAAAGAGGGAAAATGATGACACGTTGATAGTTCAATTTAAAATCAGAGACTGGGCTATTGATGATATCGAAAGGGCGGAAACAGAAGAAGATGGCGATGCATGTGCCATGGCATTTGCTGAGCAAATGGCTTCTAATCTTGTAGATATGCGCAATATCATCAAAGGGATAAATCATGTTAATTTTGAGTTGGAGGAGGGGGATCAGGAACGTCTGCCAAAGCTATTTAAGATGGTGGAGCAAAAGCAAAAGCAGATCGAGTTCTTGCAAAAAATGTATCTGGCAGCGCTTGGTGCAGAAGACGAACGAGCAATAACGTATAGAAGGTGGACAATCCATGAAAGAGTAGATGCTCTGACTCGTGAAAGAGCCGCGAATATAGACCCATCTCAATGGCCGGACCTGTCGTATATGGGAATGACTCACCTGCTCACTGCTGAGTTTCAGAACGCCTCACTGATGTTCGACCTTACTGCTGTTTTTCAGGCTATTCAGGAGGGAAATATGATACAGCTGATCATTACCCGAATGGCGGCTGCAGATGAGGGCAATCAGGCTGCCGCTGGCACAGTCACGCCCGTGATGCTTGCAGCTCTTATTGAAGACCCCACTCAGCGCCGTGATCAAGCAGAGTCTCCGAATGTTCATCTGGTATGGGGAGCCCTGCCAATGATTTATCATGATGAGAACCTGCCCCCGCCACTGCGTTTTAATCAACATGATTTAATGGATGCACTCACAGCGATTATGAATGTGGCCAGTGAATACGAGCAAAATGCTGATTTATCTTTACACTTTTTTGTGGCTCCTCAAACGTATATTCAGAATAACGAAGATCCTCTATCATCAATCCCCGATATCGAACATTCGATTAATCGTAATCTTCCCGATAGTGCATTTTCAGCGAAGATGTAACAAGACTAAGTACCTGGCCAGTTGGTTTCGCATATTCTTGCGAGTGGATTTTTTCATCCTTCAAGGCGCAACGGCGGGCGCGTAGCCATAGCTACGCAACCAGAGTTGGAACGCAGAAGGATGGAAAAAGCCGCCGTCCAGAATATGTGAAACCAACTGGTTAGGTACTTATAAATGCAATCATCACAGACTCAGGCGTCAGAAGACGTTTGTTCTGCTGATTCTGACAGTGCGGTTTGACCGCATCATAAACTGACCTCTGATCCTGGGCGAGCTGTCATATTATCGGTTTGGTCTGAGCTTGCCTTTCTTTAAGAAATGCCCTGGCTTGCAGTGCAAAATTTTAGTCTATGCTCATATTCGTTTTTTTATTAAGGGCGAATTGGGATATGCATCATTATTTTATTCATCAATCGAGATGGCTTTCTTTATTTGTTTTGTTACTTAGCGCGCAAGTGCTGGCTTCCCCCTGTACCTGTAAGAGGTGCGGCAAAGAGCTTTTCTGCCGAACCTGTGATTCCGGGAACTCTACTTCACCTCCTTCTGCTCCGTCATCCTCTGCTGATGAAGATATAAAAAGCTCTGCAGCTAAAAACACCACCGGAGCAACGAACTCTGAGATACCTGATCCCGAGGCGTTTGATCCGATACCCTATAGATTCTCGTCAGTAGAGAAGGGTGAAAATGGTGATTCGTTGATTGTCAAGGTTAAAGTCCGAGGCAGGGTTATTGATGCTATCCAGCGTGCAGAAACAGAAGAAGATGGCGATGCATCTACCAAGGGATTGGCTGAGCTAATTGCTTCTAATCTTGTAGATATGAGCAATCTCAGAGAGATAGATCATGTCAATTTTACGTTGGATGAGGGGGATCAGGAACGTCTGCCAAAGCTATTTGAGATGGTGGAGCAGAAGCAAAAGCAGATGAAGTTCCTGGAAAAAATGTATCTGGCAGCGCGTACTGCGGGAGCCGGACAGACAGTAATGTTAAAGACGCCAATCCATGTCAGGGTAGAAGCATTGTCTCGTGAAAGAGCGGCGAAAATAGACCCATCTCAATGGCCGGACCTGTCATATATGGGAATGACTCACCTACTCACTGCTGAGTTTCATAACGCCTCACTGATGTTCGATCTTACTGCTGTTTTTCAAGCTATTCAGGAAGGAAATATGATACAGCTGATCGTTACTCGAATGGCGGTGGCCGATGCGGGTAATCAGGCTGCCGCTGGCACAGTCACGCCGGTGATGCTTGCAGCTATTATTCCAGAAGCCTTCAATCCTTGCAGCAGCTGTTCAGAGTCTACCAATGTTCATCTGGTATGGGGAACCCCAGCAATGCTTTTTAATGATCTACACCTGCCTCTGCCACTGCATTTTAATAATCAACACAGTAATTTAACGAATGCACTCACAGCCATTATGAATGTAGTCAGTGAAAACGAGCACAATGCAGATTTATCTTTACACTTTTTTATGAGCCCTCAATCGTATATTCAGAATGACGGAGATCGCCCTGTATCGTGTGAAATCTATCACAACCCTTCGCTTTATCTTGGTCTTCCCGTCAGTGAAGTTGCCGTTGATAGTGGAATAAAACAATAAGCGCAATCATCACAGGTTCGGGAGCCAGAAGACGTTTGTTCTGCTGATTCCTTTGAATGGTAAACTATGACTTTCGGTGCCATTCTGACCTCTCTTCTTAAAGAGGTTTCACTTTCTGTCGAATCTTTCCTGTTTCGATAGCTTCCAGAAAAGCGTCTCCCAATCTGTCACTTTCTTTAATGACTTTTTGCCAGTACTTAACCCTTTCATCAAAAGAAAAGGTTTTAAAATCGGTTCTGTCCGGAATTTTGCCATAGGGAAGTTTGCTGACAAAGGATTCAGAAGGGTACACCAAAACCAGCTTGTCACAGTGTTCAATGGCCGGTTTTCGCCACCTCAGGCTTTTATCAAACCAGCCAGGCACGATTCGTTGATAGAAGTGAGGGTAAAGAATCAGGCCCTCTCCCTTCGGAAATGCCATGTCAAAATGGTAGTCTGTGATGCCGCCATCCCGATACACACCTTTCGGGGCACCGGCAATATTCCGCACCCCTTCCATCGCCAGAGGAATTGATCCGGAAGCCATAATGACATCCAGCATATTCTCTTCGGATAAAGAAACCCTCTCTGTTGGCAGGTTGTCCATTTTGTAGAACGGAGCATTGGCATCAGGATGATGGAAAAGCGTTCTGGTAAAAAAAGCCCCCAGTGTTTTGCGGCTGAATGTATTGCCGATTGCTGCAAGGCTGAGTCCCGAGAGCTGTTTCAGGTTCACATCGCTTTTGATAAGCCCCCGGCTCTTGGCTGCAATCAGGTTAAATCTTATGACCCCATTGGCAAGAATCTCGTTTGCTCCATTCTCACCCAACATGTCCCGGGCCAGAACCCGGCACTTTCGGCTGACCTCCGCAGCATCTGGCTCTATTGAATACTCTGTCAGCAAGTAACCCTGTTCAAGCCGGTGGTGAGCTTCGAGGGCATTTTCCTGAGCATAACAACTGAGGCGCCACGCTCCCGCAGACGTGCCTAAGAGGTTCAGGGGCTGCTGTCTGTCTTTAAAATATTCACCGATCAGACACTTGTCCAGACCTGTTAACACGAACCATTTGGGGCCGCCTGAAGCCCCCAGCATGATATCAATACCGGACTGGGGAAGACCTTCATCTCGTATTTTTTCCAGAGCTGTGGAACCGGCCCTGATTTCAAAGACATCAGTCATTACTGAACGTGCTCTAACAACGCTTGCCGGATATCTTCAGGAATGGAAGTCGCTTTTCCGGCTGCAAAATCATAATGAATCACCACCGCCTTGCCACGTGCCGCCAGAACGTTGTTCTGCCAGGCTTCATGATGGATATGCATGGATGAATTACCCACCTTTTCAAGACAGGTTCTGATCTCGACGTCAGCCCCGTACTTTAGCTCTGCAGTATAATCCACTTCAATTCTGGCAATAATCAGTCGCCAGCTTTCTGTATCGAGACCGGGAGTAAACAGACGACAAATCGGCTCTCTGGCCTGTTCAAACCAGACGGGCAGAACCGTGTTATTGATATGCCCGAGGGCATCTGTCTCACAAAATCGGGGAGCAAGGGTATGCAGGTACATCAGTGTTCTTCTTTATAATTGGAAACCTGGCTATGAATAGACTGCAATGGCTTCCTGCTGTCAGTATTATTGTTTAAACAGTTTTCTATGATGCCTGCATGAGAAAAAGATGCAAATAATCGTTCTGGAGCTATTCAGGGTAGACGATGGCAGGAGCCCATTTCAGCCATTCAGCTTGCGGTTCATCCGCCAGCTCGAACGAAGTTTCAGGAGCAACCCTGTGTCCCTGCTCCGGCGTCGCAAAGGCAACGCCACCCGCCAGAACCGCTTCGAGGGATTCCGTTCGAAGCCTGGCACCACTGAACAAACCAAAATTGAAATCCACGCCACTGGCATTCCAGAATCGGCTTTTATGGGTTACCAGCGGCGCGTAGCGATCTTCGATGTTGAGAAAAATAATGACTTTGTTGGCAGGGTTACCCAACTTGAATCCGGTAACCACGCCTACCGGAATCTCCCGGTAATAAACGGGATTACCCGGTTTAATGGAACCCAGCTGAGCACTGACCAAGCGAATACGCAGACCACCAGAACGAGGCTGATCATCAGGCGCTCTTGGGTCTGCAACAAAAACATCACGCTTGGCAGCAGCCTGGGAGCGTGCTGGCGACACGTCGATATAAAGACCTGTCAACAAGGTTTCCAGGTGAGCTGTGTTGGTGAGACCCAGTTTAGGTTTAACCAGCCAGAACCTGGAACCTTTGCGAGCCAGCCAATCAGCGCCTCCATTGAGTAAGACGCTGGCTTTTATGGCTTTTTTGGCATCATCCAGATTAAGTTCTGTCACCTTTCCCATCTCCAGACCCTTGTACTTCAGTCGTGTACCTACCTGAAGGCCATCCGCCGATTCAAATTGAATATGTATCACCTTGCCGGTTTCACTTGCCCGGTTAATATCGTCATACAAAACAAACCTGGTTTTATTGGCAACTTTGGCTGCATCAGGGTTTGGGGTTTTAAATGCAATGCCTCCTGAAATCATAGAGTTGAGTGTTCCTGTCCTGACTTTGAATCCCTGCAACCCACCTTCCAGAGTTACACCGCTGATATTCCAGAAAAGCGTGCTTTTATTCACGAGATGTTGATATTTGGGCTTGATCAATATTTTGATCACCACTTCCTGTTTTCCCAGCGTGTAGGACTCCACTTCACCAACAGGCATTTTTCTGTAGAGGACAGGGCTACCCTGATTCAGACCTTCAAGTGAGTCAGCCCTGAGCTCAAGGTGTAAGCCCGGAGAAGATGGTGAAGCCGGAGGCTTGGTGGCCAGACCCATAAAATCTGTTTCCGGTTCGGCATTTTTCATATCAACCTGACTGACATCCATAGCGATATAGCGGCCAGCCAATAAGGTCTCCAGGCCGGTGATGCCTTTGAGGTTTATTTGTGGTGCCACCATCCAGAAACGGGCACCTTTTACCAGAATGTTCCTGGCTTCAGGACGAATAACGGCCTCGGCAATAATGGCTGAGTAATCCTCATTAAACGACGTATTCTTGATAACGCCCACTTCCATACCATGAAACAGTATTTTTGATTTTTCCTGGCCAAGAGCGACATCCAGAGGGAACTTAATAGAAATACGAATTCCCGCTTCCGCTGCGTCATAATCGTCGTACAAAGGAAAGCGGGTGCCATCGGATGCTTTCGGTTCTTTTTCCTCCCATTCCGGAGTGTAAAGAGCGACCCCGCCCTGGATAATGGAAATCAACGACTGGGTTCTGACCTTCAGGTGCGTCAGACCTCCGGAAATATCCACCCCTCCCGCATTCCAGAAACGGGTATTTTTTCTTACCAGATGAGTGAACATCGGTTTGATGTAAACATGGACATCGACTCTTTCGTTATCCGGGGAGAGAGCGTAACGAGTCACTTCGCCAACCTTCAGACGGCGATAATAGACCGGACTTCCCTCCTGCACAGAGGACAACTCCTCAGCCTGAAGTACCAGGCTCAGCCCACCTTCTTCTATGCCCGGCGTGGGTGGTGAATTCAGCGCCAGGAAGGATAGCTGCCTTTCCCCCTTCTCGGAGGGCTTAAAAGCGATGTAGTTGCCAGAGACCAGAGTATCCAGACCGGACACGCCCGCTACAGAAAGTTGGGGCTGAACCAGCCAGAACTGACTGTTATCTCTGAGATATTTCTGCATCTGCCGATCCATTTCCAGCTCGACATCGACACCTTCAAGGTCTTTCGTCATGGTCATTCGAGCAACTTTACCTACCGCCAAACCGTTGTACCTGACTTCTGTTTTGCCTACTTGCATGCCTTTGGCACTGTCAAAATGAACGTGAACTTCCAGACCGTGTTGATAAAGTGTTCTCCAAATCAGAAAGGCAACTATCATCAGAGCAATCAGGGGCAGCAGCCAGATAGCCGGAACACGACGACGCTCTTTCAGATCAGAGTTCACAGCGATCTTTTCATCGCTCATTGTTGATCTCCTTTCAGACTGAACGGCCTTGACCGGTCCCAAAGCAATCTGGGGTCAAAACTCATTGCCGCGCACATGGTCAACACCACCACTGCAGCAAACGCAAAAGCCGCAGGACCCGCCGTGACAGTGCCCAGGTGCCCGAACTGCACCAGTGCGACGAGAAGGGAAATAATAAAAATATCCAGCATGGACCAGCGGCCAATCCAGATAATCAATCGATACAAGGCAGTCTGACGACCCGGGTTGATCCTTCTTGTATGCACACAAACCAGCAGCCATACCATGCCCAAAAGTTTCATCAAAGGGACCAGGATACTCGCTGTAAAAACCAGCAGCGCAATGGGTGCCATACCATGATGTATCAGTTCCATAACCCCCGACATGATCGTATCCGGCCTGCTGCGCCCAAAACGACTTACGATCATTATCGGCAGCATGTTTGCAGGTATGTAGAGCAGCGCGGCGGTGAGGGTTAGAGCCCAACAACGGGACAGGCTGTCTTTTTTTCTGGATCGCACTTTACTGCCACAACGGGGACACCGGACATCTTCTGCCTGACAAACCCTGTGGCAATCCAGACAGAGTTTTATCCCACAATCAGCACCGCTGGACATCGGGCCAGGTTGCTCCGAATCCGATGCAGTCATTCATCCTCTCCCAGCATTGTCCAGATCTCATGCTCGTTCAGGTTCTGGGCAATAATCAGTTCGCAGAGCATTAGTCCGGCAAAGCAATATAACCCTGTACCTATCTGCACGCTGGCCATATCTGCCAGTTTGATGACCGCGACCAGCGCACCCAGAAAATAGATTTCCGTCATGCCCCACTCTTGCAGGCGGGTATAAAGTCTCAGCAAACTTCTGGATATTCTGCGCCCCCGGCTAGTGATGGCAGATACAATGATTTTAAGCAGAATCAAAAGGCGAAACAGAGGAATCAGTATGGCAGACAGGAGCACCAGCAAAGCTATAGCACCATAATCCCCTTGATAGAGAGCAGCAACACCTCCGCAAATCGTGCTTTGCTGCTCATTTCCCAGAATATCCATGGATAGAACAGGGTAATAATTGGCCGGTATAAACAGAATTAAGCCAGTCACAACCAGAGCCAGACAACTCTGGATACCTGCAGGGCGGTGAGACTCCAGCACACAGCCGCATCGGGGGCATACAGCCTGCTGCCGACAGGCCGGGTCATGATTGAAGACCGGGGTATTTATCATCAGATCACAGTCAGGACAAAGCCTGATGCCTGAATCAAAACTCGTCTCTTTTTTAACCATATAGGTATATCTGGGGAAGAAACTGAACAAATTCTGCCATATAATCTGCCAGTGAATTTTAGCTGTTCTGATTGCCTTGTCTCTATATCGGCAGCACGAACCAGTACTACGCCCCAGAGCTCCCTGAGAGGCGTTAATAACAGATACACAATGATTCAAGAGGTCCAGGTATGCTTCCCGTTGAGCGTCGAGAGCACATTTTGTCTTATGTTGAAGAGAAAGGCTGTGCCAACATCGAAGAGATGGCGGAGAAATTCGATGTTTCCCAGATGACTATTCGTCGCGACATACGAACCCTGGAGCAGGAAGACAAATTGCGCGTCACCTATGGCGGTGCGG
Source organism: Endozoicomonas sp. ALC020 (assembly GCF_049275935.1). Classification (NCBI taxonomy): domain Bacteria; kingdom Pseudomonadati; phylum Pseudomonadota; class Gammaproteobacteria; order Oceanospirillales; family Endozoicomonadaceae; genus Endozoicomonas; species Endozoicomonas sp. ALC020. The sequence goes on along the minus strand of NZ_CP184830.1, from coordinate 2,599,484 downwards.
TATCTAAAAGCTTCCTTATGGAGGATATCCCCTACGAAAAGAAGAACGCCGTCAACATTGAAGAGAAAAAGTCCATTGCTCACGAGGCCCTCAATCTGGTTAAGGAAGGACAGATCATTCTGCTGGATGCTGGCACAAGTACCATGGCCCTGGCCAAGCTGTTGATGCGCATGAAGGTCACCATTATTACGCCCGACCTGAAAATTGCTCTGCAATTGTCAGACTCTTCAACCGCCAAGGTCTACACGACGGGGGGACTGGTCAGTGCCATTACCAAGGCTCACTGTGACACAACGGCCCTGTCCTTCCTGGACAGCATTAATGCTGACGTTGCCTTTCTGGCAACCAACAGCTGGAGTCTGCAACACGGTATGACTACTGCGTCTACCGACCATTACTTTATTCGTCGCAAGATGCTGGAACGTGCAGCCCGCAGTGTACTGCTGGCAGACTCCAGCAAGTTTGGCGCTTCCAGCATGAAAACCATCTGTCAGCTGAATGAGCTGGATACCATTATCACAGACAGCCGTTTCGATGATGAGAGCCTGGCGGCCATCAGCGAGGCAGGTGGTAATATCATCCGCTCCTGACTGCACGACAATGCAATTATACTTTGAATAGGATGGCATGTTCTTCCTGATTGCATGGACTAAACTCACAGCTATCAATCAGACTGAGTCCAGCCAGACGTTGCTGTGAGTGATGAAACCCCTTATCTGTATTCCAATGGGTGACCCGGCCGGAATTGGCCCGGAAATCCTGATAAAGGCACTTTTAACCAATGACTTCTCCAATACCTGTCGATTGCTGGTCGTCGGCTACGTGGAGATTCTTCAGCAAGCCATTTCGATCAGCGCTTCGCCTCTTACTATCAACTCTGTTGAGGCCTGTTCGGATATTGATCCACGGACAGGTATTCTCAATGTCCTTGAGCCACCTGCCCCTCCTCAAAGTGTCGAGCCGGGCAGAGTTTCCCCAGCCGCAGGAAAGATGGCCTACGACTGTATTCAACTGGCAACACAACTGGCTCTGGAGAGGCAGGCCCAGGCTCTGGTAACGCCCCCTGTTAATAAGATGTCCCTGGACGCGGCTAATATCAGACAGGCAGGACACACCGAGATTCTTGCCGAGCTGACAAACAGCAAGAACCCACTCACTTTATTTGAGGTTGCGGGCTTGAAAGTCTTTTTTCTTTCACGACATCTGTCTCTCAAGCTGGCCTGTGACTACGTCACCCGACATCACCTGATTCAATGTGCTCAAAAAGCGGTTGATGCCATGAAATCTCTGGGTATTGAGACCCCCCATCTGGCTATAGCCGGGTTAAATCCTCATTGTGGAGATAACGGACTGTTTGGACATGAAGAGCAGGAAGAAATCAGGCCTGCTGTTCTTGAACTACAGCAGCTTGGGTTGAACGTGTCCGGTCCCCTGCCTGCTGACTCGGTGTTTTATCAGGCTCTGAATGGAAAGTTTGATGCTGTCATCTCGCTCTATCATGATCAGGGACACATTGCGACCAAAATGGTGGACTTCCATAAAACCATTTCAATCACCTGCGGCTTACCCTTCCTGAGAACTTCAGTAGATCATGGCACTGCCTACGACATTGCCGGGAAAGGCGTTGCTTCTGCCATCAGTATGGCCGAGGCCATCGCAGTGGCAATCCGATATCTGACAAAGGTTTCACCAGTGGGAACAACCTGAATAGCGGGCGAACTACCAAAATCAACCTGCCCGGTGACCACAACAGGGGCGCTTGTCTCTGCATTTTCAGGTAAAGAAATAATCAAACGTCCATTGCCTGATTGCTGAATATCCACATCCAGCGTCTGTGCAGTGGTGGCATCATTAACAATCTTCAACGGCCCTTCTATGAACAAATCGGGACGCTCGATACTGGAGCCTTGCAGGATATTGCCTTTCAGAACAGGTGCATCATCCACGTCTCTGCCATGATCATAAACAATGATCTGCTCTACTCCCGAGATATCACTGACTGCTCCTCCTCTCAGTCCAATGAGGATTTTCAGAGTCGGGCTACTGACCTGCGTCAATCAGAATGCCGTCTGACTGTCCTTCCCCTCTTATCTCGCCTTTTGGGCCCAGCCAGAGCAGAAAACCGGAACTCGGGCCAATGTATCGAACAGCAGACTGTGCATTGCCATCGGTATCCGGATTCAAAACCAGTCCCTCAATCAGAAGCACGCTTTTGCCAGAAGGATTGCGAATTTCAATAGCGGTTTCATCTTCAGGCAAGGCCTGAATGATCTGGTTAGGCTCAATGGTTTCGCTGCTGGTCACAATCTGTCTGGAATAGGCTATTTCACAGGTCAGAGCCATCACCGCCGATATGGCCGTTGCCAGGCGTTTTTTGCAGACACTTAGCCCCGAAAATACCTCACCCTTCCTGTCTTGATTCATCCGGTCTGATTCCATTCATGGGTAAAGGACCAGAGAAATATCGACCTCCTGACCTGTCAATTGACCAAAGTCCGGTTTTTTTCTCTTCAGCCCTGAAGTATTCCCAGCCGTCTGCCGATAGTGGATTCAGCCGGATTTCAAATTTGAAAAAATCGCAGTCATCTACTGCAAGGAAGAAAGGATGAACAAGAGCCTGTTCAGGAAGAAGACTCTCGCTGCAGTGATTGCTGCAACAATTCCATTTGCCGCCACCCAGTCCAGCGCAGTGACAGAAATCACCAGTGATGGAGATAGTTACGCCGCCAGCGGGCTATTCGGTGCAGTAACACGCAATGTTAATGCTGATGCAACCGACACCAATGCATTCATTCTGGATGCTGACAACGGTACTTTCTACGTCCAGGGCTCGTTACTTCAGCCAGTCAATATCAATCTCGATAACCCGAATGGCGAAGCCATTCTGCTCTATCGCCAGGCTAATACCAGCTACGCCGTGAATATGCCTTCGCTCAGCGGCCTGTATGGTAAAGGTACAACCCACGGTATCCTGTTGAGTAACGGCGAAGCCAGCGTCATTCAAATCAATGTTGGAGAAACCAATCTGGGCGGCACTATTCAGGTAGAAGACGGAGATGCTTTCAGAATTGAAGAAGAGCTGTCGGGCATCGTCACCATAACCGGGACACTGCAAGGTAACACAGCCATCACAGCAGCAGAAGGTGGGAAGCTCGGAACAAATGCTACGATCTTAGTTAATGGCGGTGTACTGAAAACAAACGGAGATACTTCTATTGACTTCAGCGATGCCGGTGGAGCTCTTGTCATGGGGGTCGTTGACGGTACGGTAGAGGGCAAAGTGCTGGGTTATACCGGCTCCGGTGATATTCTGACGATAGGTGGTAACTCGACATTTGGTGGCGATATTGAGGATATTGAATCCATCTTGGTCGTAAGGTCAGATTCACACGTCGTCAGTTTCCGAGGTGATATCAAGAAGAATTCCGGCGCAACACACGTCAAAATCTCTGGTATTGCCAGCTTTGACAAACCCGGAGCACAGACCATTGATGGTGATCTGACTGTTTATTCAACAGGGGTCATTACAACAGAGCTGGGTACCGGCTCCGACGCCAATGCAGCTCTGATTGTCACCGGTACTGCCAATATTAACCCAGGTTCAACGCTGAAAATTGTTCCTACCCTGGAAGTCGTAGAAGCTGGTAACACCGTAGAAGATGCAAAAATTATTGAAGCCAACACCAGCCTGAATGCATCCGATCTGACGATTGAGCACTCTGTGTTGATTGATACTACCGAGGTCACACAGAACGGCAATGCTCTGACCACAGATCTGACACCAAGAACCCTCGAAGCACTGAAGAATCTGATTGCACAGGAAGGTGCCGGGGCCACCACTGAAGAAGCTCTGGCGGCTACGATGACAGTGATTACCCGGGACTCCACCAACTCCACGAGTTTCAATAACTTTTACCAGACCGTTTCCAATATTACTGATGTAAAGAAACTGGCTGAGTTCGCCAGAGAGAGTAAATTCAACAACTCTGACGCCGTCCAGATGACCAACGTAACGGCAGAAACCAAGGTTAAGACCAACGTTCTGGCCCACGTCAGGGCGGTTCAGGAAGATGACCTGTCTGACAGCGGACTGTCATACGGTGGCAGTTACACCAATCAGGGTTTCTGGTTGCAGGTTCTTGGCTCGGACGTCACTCAGGATGATCGCAGAAACGATGGTGGAGACAGACTTTTCGGTTTCGATGCCGATCTGAGTGGTCTGACACTGGGCGCAGAAACCACCATCAACGATGACTACCTGGTAGGAGCTGCATTCACTGTAGCCAATGCCGAAATAGACAAACACGATTCTAATGACAACTCTACCATCAAGAACTACCAGGTCAGCCTCTACGGCTCCTGGGAGCAAGATAACTGGTTCCTGGATGGCGTCATTAACATCGGTCGCAGTAACAACGAGCGTAGCCGTTATATCGATGGCTTTGTCGATGCGCCGATTACTTCGGACTATATCAGTCATCAGTACGGCCTGACCACCATGCTGGGCATGAACCAGAGCTTTGGTGAGATGAAGATAGTGCCAATGGTCGGTTTCAACTACACCATGGTCAAAAGTAAAGCCTTTAAGGAAGATGACAAGTATGCGACCGGTTTTGCCCTGAATGTGGACAGCCAGAAATATCAAAAGGTCGAGCTGGGTGCTGGCGTTGAAATCAGTCAGGCTTTCAAAGTCGACCAGGGTGAACTCGAACCTTCTCTGAAACTGATGGCCTGGCATGACTTTAAGGGTGATGTAGTAGAAACCACCACACGTTACGTGCTCGGTGGACCCGAGTTCACCTCAAAAGGGGCCGACGCTGTCAAGAACAGCTATCAGGCTTCAGCCAGTGTGACCTACCGTCGCAACGATAACATGAGCTTCGTTGTGGGTTATGAACTGAACCAGAGTTCAGATTACAAAGCTCAGAACTACTACCTGAGAATGAAGTACGACTTCTAACTTTGACGCTTTCGAGAGGACTCTGTTTCAGGGTGTTGTACTCTCGTTTTCCCTCTCTCCCTCCCTCCCGGTATTAAAGCCTTCAACCCACTCATTTATCTGGTACTATTCGCCCGGAAAAGCAGGTACTCTCGTTTTACATACCCTGCAAGATCCCACATTGACCAACACTATTTACCGGAATCGCACCGATATGGCTTCTCTCAGACACCTCCTGGTAACGGCTTTTATCCTTTTCTTGTCACTTTCTGCCCATGCTGCTTCCAGCACTGAACTCAATGCTACCGTCCATGAAGCGTTGAAAAATCTTTATGCACAGAGCAGTGCTGCAAAATCTCTGGGCAGCAGAGCGAAAGGAATCCTGGTCTTCCCCAAGGTACTGAAAGGCGGGCTGGTTGTGGGTGGTGAATACGGTGAAGGCGCACTTTTAAAGAATGGAGCAATACAGGACTATTACAATACCGTATCGGCCTCTATCGGTTTCCAGCTGGGCGCACAGGCTCGCTCCCAGATTGTCATGTTCATGACCAGCGAGGCTCTGAACAACTTCGTGAACAGCGAAGGTTGGGAAGCGGGTATCGATGGAAGTATTGCTATTGCTGAGTTTGGTGCCGGAGAAGGCATAGACACTAAAACCGCTAGAGCTCCCATCATTGGCTTTATCAGCAATAACAAGGGATTGATGTATAACCTGACTCTGGAAGGTTCCAAAATCACAAAAATTGAAAAGTAAAACCCTCGTCAGGTACTTCGGTGATTTCAACTCTACCCCGCTGATATTCGGTGATGTAAAGTCTTTTGCTACCTTTGCCACCGAAAACAACATTGGTGGGGCATGAGCCTCTGGTCACAATGGTTCGATGAATCTCGCCATCGGGAGTGACAGTGGCCACATGCCCCTGACCAAACATGGCCACATAAAGGTTACCCTCTTTGTCAAAAGAGATTCCATCGGGCCCCACAACCCGGCATGGGCCGGCAGTATCGGTGACCGACACAAACTGTTCACGGCTGCTAACCTCCAGTCTGTCTGTAAACGGATAACGATAGATATTCCCTGTTGCCGACTCACTGAGATAGAGCTTCCCATCAGGAGCAAAGGCAATACCATTGGCGAAACGAAACCCGTCATCAAGGCAATCCACCTGTTTACTGACGGGATCAATGCGAAACAATTTTCCCTGCATTGGCCCCTCCCAGACTTCCGGATCAGGCCCTTCCCGAGTGATCAGGTCAGCGACGCGGATACCAGAATCTGTCAGGTAAATGGCCCCTTCAGGCCCCAGAGTCATATCATTGGGCCAAAGAAAGGGGTTCTCACCGTCTCCGTAAAGTCTCTCCGCCAGTGAGCCATCGGGGTTGAGCCTGAGCAGAGATGGCTCACGGGTCTCGGCAACCCAGATACTGCCATCATGGTTGTCCTGTAAAATACCATTGGGCCTGTCGACCTGCGCAAAAACATGGCGGTGCTTTCCTGAGGCTGAAACCCGGGTCAGACGACCTCTCTCCTCACCGACTTCTGAAACAACTAAACTTCCGTCGTTTAATATCAAAGCGGACACTGGATACTCCAGCCCATCAACAAAAATCATACTGCCCCTCTTGAGTGTGACCGAAAAAACGCTACCTCTGACGGTCTAATGAAAAAATAGCTGCCATCGCAGGTGAATGTTCATTTGGAGAGACAGTTTAGATACAGATGACGACCAACTGTTTAGAACAATAAGAAACAAAATATAGGGAGAATTAGCTATAAAGGGTATTATTTAGTCACTAATAGAATTAATAAAAACACTTAAAGAGCAATAACTTATTAACTGATAGCATCCAGATAACTTTGAAAATGCAGCGCTATCAGACTCTGCTGCCATTTTCAGACTTCAGCCTGAGCTGTATTTTCGGCTCATGGCTGTTTGATTTGACTCGGGGGAAATGCGACTACTATGAGTCGTCCGGCCAGGGCCGTCATTCATCTTGACGCTCTAAAGCATAACTATCGATTGGCTAAATCACTGGCGGGCGGGGGCAATGTTCTGGCCGTTGTAAAAGCCGACGCTTATGGCCATGGTGCTATCAGATGTGCCCACTCCCTGTCAGAGGAAGCCGACGGGTTTGCAGTGGCCTGTATTGAAGAAGCCCTGGAGCTCAGGGCAGCCGGTATCAGAAACCGTCTGCTTATTCTCGAAGGATTCTTTGAACATTCCGAACTCACCAATATTGCCTCAGAAAATATTGACATTGTTGTACAAAGTCCGGAACAGGTAAAACAGCTTGAACAAACCCCACTGGAGAAGCCTGTCAGGGTCTGGCTGAAAATGGACTCCGGCATGCACAGAGTGGGTATTCTTCCCGGCGATTATCGCGATGCCTGGGCAAGGCTTGAGCAACTGCCCTGGATCGACGAGATTCTCATGATGACTCACCTTGCCTGTGCCGACGAAACTGACAATGGCTACACCCTGCAGCAGCTTGAAGTCTTTGAGCAACATACCCTTGGATTGCCGGGTAAAAGAAGCATTGCCAATTCGGCCGGTCTCATTCATTGTGCCGCTGCCAGGGCAGACTGGAGCCGCCCCGGTCTTATGCTTTACGGAGCCTCTCCTTTTGATCAGGCTCATAACATTGAATCCAGGCTCAAGCCTGTCATGGAGCTCCACTCAGCCATTATCAATATCAAGGAAATCCCTGCTGGCAGTCCGGTAGGCTATTCCGGTACCGCAGTGACCAACAAGACGACGCGTTTAGGCGTCATCGCCATGGGTTATGCCGATGGCTATCCCCTGGCTCCCAATGGTACACCGGTACTCGTCAATGGTCAGCCAGTACCACTGACAGGTCGGGTCTCCATGGATATGTTAACGGTTGATTTGTCAGAAATAGGTGATGTGAACGTGGGAGATCCTGCTTTACTCTGGGGTAAAGACTTGTCGGTGAATGAAGTAGCACGACATGCGGGCACAATTCCCTATCAGCTGTTGTGTAATACAAACCGGTTTCCTATTTCGTACTCTCAGCAAGTTACCTGCAAAGAGAGAGTATGAATCCACCTGAAAAATTGTCCGATTGCCGGGAACGCTTTAATAACCAGCGCATCTGTCAAATCCTTTACATTGCAGAACCGTTTCAGCACTTGTATATTTTCTGCACGTGCCATACTCTTCTCAGTCCGTGACTGAAGCCTTCTTATGACGGTCAGGAGCCACGGGGAAAAAGGCGTCCCGGTGTACATCGACACCTGGAGCAATGCGGTAATTTACACCATGCCCAAAACTACCTGAATCAGACGATTGCTGAAATGAGAAGTCGAAAAGAAGTCGTCCGGCAACTGGACAGGATCGATCGTAATATTCTTCGCACACTCCAGGAAAACGGTCGAATTTCCTATGTGGATCTGGCAGATCGGGTGGGCTTGAGTACCACACCCTGCATGGAAAGGGTCAAACGCCTTGAGCGGGAAGGCATCATTCAGGGCTATAGTGCCCGGTTAAAACCCCAGTACCTTCAAGCAGGCTTGCTGGTGTATGTTGAAATCAGCCTCTATACCAAATCGGCTGATATCTTTGACGAGTTTCGACGGGCAGTTGTCGCTCTTCCAAACGTGCTGGAATGCCACCTGGTTTCCGGTAACTTTGACTACCTGATCAAGGCCCGTATTTCAGAAATGGCTTCTTACCGGGAGTTGCTGGGCGACATATTACTGAAGCTTCCGGGAGTGAGGGAATCCAAAAGCTACATTGTCATGGAAGAACTGAAAGAAACACTGAATCTCCCAATTCCTGACTAATCAGTAATCCCTGATAAAATAATTCAGGGCGACTGCATCCTGCTCTTCAATATCATGAAGCTGGAATCCAGCGGCAAAGTCCCTGCTGTGATCGCCCTGTTTATTACCAGACTGACACCAGACGCATTTGGCCACCAGTGTTACGTGGTGCGCTGTGTCATTAAGACCAGGCAGTACCATGGTAACATTCCTGACGTCTTCCAACCGAATGGGTTGATCCGTAGTAATACTGAACCCTCCTCTGGATACATCTTCCAAAACCCCCAGTAGTTGACCACTGTCATTGTCCACGACCTGGGCGGGCTCAGCCAGAACCTTGCGTGGATAGCGCCGCTTCTCAAGTACAGTATCCGTCATAACAACTCCTCTCTTTCATAAAGCGAAATTTCAAGATACCGACTTTTTAGCAAGATGACAAAATTCTGCTGCATTTGGCAACCCAATTCTGTTATAAGTTACCTTAAGTACTCTGCCATACGAAATCGAATATGTCTGGCTTATTGGGCAGGTGCTCTGCAAGGCGAAACGACGGGAACATAGCAAGCTATTTGACCAGAGTTGCAACGCAGTCAGAGTGCCTGAACAATAAGTCAGAAAATACGATTTCGTATGGTTGAGTACTTATATCCATCTGCCGGGACGCTGTGTATCAGACCGACTCAGATGGACCAGTAGAGTCAATCTATCAATTTTAATAAGCTCCAGATGGGGAATATTGCTGACATCTTATTACCCAGGGAGCCCTATATGGTCCGCCCCGTTTTACAAGAGCCTGTTTCGTTAATTTGCAAACAAAGATAACTGCAATTTTACAAGGCTCGCAGAATTCGGGAATTTGAAAGTTTAAATACGGCTTGATATGTTGCTATCCAATACGCCTGCTCTGACTTTGACCTTAGCGATTGTATTAGAGGTCTTTGCAACGTCCTGGTTGCCCAGAACCCATCAATTTACCGCCCCCATACCGACAACAGCGGTATTGATAGCCTATGGCCTGGCATTTTACCTGTTGTCGATTACGGTTCAAACCATGTCACTGGGTGTGGTTTATGCGATCTGGTGTGGTGCAGGTATTGTCTTGGTCGCAGCTTTGTCATGGCTGATATATGGGCAAAAGCTGGATATTTATGCATTGATTGGTATTGGCTTTATTCTAACCGGAACCGTTATCATTAATCTCTTCTCATCTTCTTTGAGTCATTAATCTTTCATCTGGGTGTCAAAATCTTGTAACCTGCCTGAAGTAGCTTGAATAAGCGCCTAACCAGGTACTTATTTATTTCAGTCAGGTGAATTCATGCTACCCCCACTAAGAGCCCTGGTGGCCTTTGAAGCAGTGGCCAGGCTTGGCTCTATTGGTGCCGCAGCGCGGGAATTGTGTGTAACACAAGCCGCAGTGAGCCAACAGCTCAAGAGTCTGGAAGCATTTCTTGATACCACATTGTTTGAACGAACCAGGAGAGGCGTCAAGCTCACCTCTTCGGCACTGCAATATCAACCCATAGTCTCTGGCTCTCTGGCTCATTTAAAGTTGCAGACTCAGCTTCTTTTTGGTGAGCCAAAAGCGGATGTGTTGAGGCTGAGAGCCAATCAAACATTTTGCCACAACTGGTTACTCCCCCGATTAGACAGCTTTTATCAGAAATACCCTTTCATTCGCCTCGATATCCAACTCGTGGACTGGCCTTCCACAACTCCTTGTCAAAATGTTGATATAGAGCTTACTAACGGCAAAGTAGATAGCGAAGAAACGAATGCAGAAAAACTGTTTCAGGAACACTGGCAGTTGGTATGCAGTCCGCAATTCAAACGAGATTATCAACAATCATTAAAAGATGAAGACTTCTCTCAATTACCTGCGGTACAGGTTAAGGGCTATCAGGAGAACTGGCTGCAGTGGCTGAGCCACAATCAAATTGAGACCACCTTACCCAGAGTGCAATTGGAAATCAGCAACTCACTCCATGCTCTGGAAGCAGTAAAGCACGGCGTTGGGGTTATGTTAGTTCGCTCACTGGCAGCATCCGAGTTACTAAACAAAAACGAAATTGTGCTGGCACATCAAGCGTCAATGCCTGCGGAGTCTGGCCACTATATGATTACTAACAATAATCGCAACGCAAAGGTGAATTTCTTCTGTGACTGGCTGCACCATCAGATTAAAAGGGATGGCCTTATCTAAAGATTTTCTTATGAGCACCCATAAAAAAAATGAGGTGCTTTTCAACATAATTGTCATATATCCCGTTTAAATTATCGACAATTATTAAAAGTGCCAGGGTTAAGCCATGCGTACCTTCTCTCAACATTTTTCGAACCGGTTAAAGGTGCTGTTTTTTACTGCACCTTTACTGATACCGCTCGTAACGTTCTGGTTGGTGCCATTTGGTTACTCCGTCTATATCAGCTTTACCAATTGGGACTACATTTCACCAGAATACAATTTCGTTGGTCTGGAGAATTACCAGTATATCGTAGAGGACTTTGAGTTCACTCAAGCTTTACTCAATACCTTTTGGTTCTCGCTCGCAGTGGTCATTCCTACCGTTGTGCTTGGTCTTGTGTTTGCTTTGCTGTTACACCGCAATTTTGTCGGCAGTCAGTTTTATCGAGCGGTGATCTTTTCTCCGTGGATTACCCCGACGGTTGCTGTCTCCATTGTCTGGTCCTGGGTCTTTGAGTCTAAATCGGGTCTTGCGAATCAACTGTTAATGTCTATGGGCTTTGACAAAATCCCGTGGCTGGAACAAGGGGATACCGCTATGGTGGCCGTGGTCATCGTGACTATCTGGCAAGCTATTGGCTGGACAATGCTGTTTTACATCAGCGCCTTAAATAAGATTCCCGAATCTTTATATGAAGCCTCTTTAATTGACGGATGCAGTCGTCTGACCCGTTTTCTGAGGATAACACTACCACTGGTTTCACCGACCACATTTTTTCTGGTGGTGGTCAATATCATCACGGCTGTGCAGGCATTCGATCAGTTTCAGATTCTGACTCAGGGTGGCCCCGGCGGGGAAACACGGACCTTGTTGTATCTTTTCTATCAACAGGCATTTGAGCGGTATGAAATGGGCCCGGCAGCAGCAACCTCGCTGGTCATTTTAGCGATCACAGGTTTGCTTGCCCTGATCAATACCTGCATCGGTAAGCGCTGGGTTTACTACTAAGGACAGGGTTATGACGACACAAGCTATTGATAGTTCAATCACGTTAGGTCAGATAAAAGCCGTTAGCCGTAAGAGAATTGCCATTAAAGAACGTTTAGTGGCAAGACAGGCTTTTCTTGCGCTGGCTAAGCATATTTTTCTGATGGCCTGCGGAACCATGATGGTGTTTCCATTCTTATGGATGATATCGGGCTCTTTGAAGTCGAATGATGAAATTTTTTCCAGCCCACTTAATTTAATCCCGGAGACATTCCGTTGGGAAACATTTGTTGAAACATTCCACAGTGCGCCATTTGGTTTGTACATCTTTAACAGTTTTAGTGTGGCGTTATTGACAACTCTGCTGGTGATCATCAACTCAGCCATGTTTGCCTATGCACTGACTCAACTGAGATTCCGCTCCAAAACTGTGCTCTACTTCGTTGTGATGGGTTGCTACATGTTGCCCGGTGCGGTGACCTATATTCCCTCCTACATCACGCTGGCCAGACTGGGTTTGCTCGACTCTCACACTGGATTGGTTATCTCTAATGCGGCCTCTGTTTTTGGTGTTTTCTACCTTCGTCAGGTGTTTATAAAAATACACCCTTCACTGATCGAAGCGGCACGCATTGACGGAGCTGGAGAATTCAGGATTTTGTGGGCCATTATGCTTCCCCAGTGTCGGGCTGCGGTTGCCACATTGTTCCTTATTACGTTCATCACTAACTACAACAGTTACATGTGGCCAAGCCTGGTGATTACTTCACAAGAGTTGAACCTGATCGCAACGGGTATTCGCCAATATTTTATCGCTGAAGGTAACTACGGCTTGAATTGGTCGCAGATTATGGCTGCGAGCACAATTGCTGTGTTGCCTTTATTGATTCTATTCGTCGTGTGTCAAAAGACGATTCTTTCAGGCATCGCCGATAACGGCGTAAAAGAGTAAACGGACATGAAACTGAACAGTCTCGCACTTATGCTTACCGGCGCAGTGAGTGCGTCTTTATTCTCAGGCAGTGTACTGGCAAAAACCGAAGTGGACTTCTGGTATTCAGGCGGTACAAAGCCTCAGAAAATGATGACTGAACTTATTACAGAGTTCAACGCGAGTCAGGATGAATATGTGATTAAACCTGCTCTGCAGGGAAATTACACCGAGACTTACCAGAAACTTCAGGCAGGTTTAGCGTCAAAAACTGCGCCAGAGTTAGTACTTTTGGACCCGGTTTACGCTGATGCCATGCGACAGCGTGGTTTAAGCCGTGACTTGAATACTTACATGGATGCACAATTCAACTTTGATGACTTTGTCACTGCCTTTAGAGACCAGGTAACGGCAGAAGATGGGCAAGTATTTGGTTTACCCGCTTACGGCACCACACAGGTTTTCTATTACAACAAACAAGTGTTGGCAGAGAATGGCTTTAAAGAAGAGGATTTAAACACCTGGCAAGGTGTTGCAAAAGTTGCAGAAAAAGTGACTAAGCGTGACGAGAAAGGCAACACAGTGTTTTACGGCTGGGAACCAATGTGGGGCGCTGATAATTTGATCGATGCCGCTTTTTCTAACGGCGCCCGTGTGATCAGTAATGATGGCAAGAAGGTGCTGATCGATTCACAGGAGTGGGTTGAGGTTTGGGATAGTTTCCGCACGTGGATTCATGATGATGAAATCATGCGTATTCACTACGGTGGTCAGGGCTGGGAATACTGGTATAAGACCATTGACGACGTGATGAAAGACCAAGCGCTGGGCTATACCGGTTCTTCAGGTGATCAGGGTGATCTGGATTTCACTAAATTGGCAGCGACCACTCAGCCTGGTTGGGGGTCGCATCCTCCGGCTCCTCAGGCAGGAGCACTTATTTACGTGATGCCTGAAGGAACCGATGAAAAAGCGGCTCAAGGGGCGTTTGAATTTATGCAGTTTTACACAAGTGCCGAAAAAACCGCCGCCTGGTCAATGTTCACAGGCTACATCCCGGTTCGCACGAGTGCAGCGGATGTCGCTGAGTACAAGTTGTTTACAGAGAAGAATCCACAAGCTCTGATTCCGTTGAAGCAAGCCAGCTCAGCAAGCCCTGACTTTCTTGATCCAACCAACGGCAAGATTATGGATGCGCTGAGAGTGGCTGCTGACCAAATTCAAATCCAAAACGTTCCTGCTGAGAAAGCACTTAAACAGGCAGCAAAAAAAGCGCAGCGGGCGTTAGATAGAGTGAACCGCTCTTAATGCCTTTCGAGCCCGTTTCAAACGGGCTCTCATTTCTAAAGAAACGGATTAATCACCGGACGCTATGACTGAATTTCAGGGTGAGCTGACCTTTGGCCGAACTCGTCTGCCATTTAAGGTACCGAACGGAACCTTATCGGTAAATATCACCGGTTCAACGGTTACTAAAAGGTTTTTGTATGCCGCTGTCTACGATGCAAAGGACCAATATCGTGGCAAAATACTGTTTGAAAAACCTGACAAGTCATTGTGTGTCAAACCTGAACGCTCCGGGTTTGGTGCGATTGATGGCGATGTTATGGAAGGGGAATGGTATCTCGATTTATACAATCTGGATGCTGAGTTTAAACCCAAGCATGCCATAGAATATCGTATCCGGGTTGACTTCAATCAGGAGCAAAAACATGAAGACCTTCTCACCGAAGATGTTGTCGGGACTGACCACAATATCCACTTTGATTACAGCAGACTGATTAAATCTGAATCACGCTGGTATCGTGGTGATCTTCATGCTCACACCAGACTTTCTGATGGTCATAACAGTCTCTCTGCGGCAAAGCAGATTGTGGAGTCTCAAGAGCTCGATTTCTTTTTCTTTACCGAACACAACATTTGCCAGCCAAGACTGCCTGTCTCAGACTCATGTCTTTTCTTGCCCGGCATCGAGGTGACCACTGACCTGGGACACTTTAATGTTCACGGGCCGCAATCCATATTGGATCTCAGAAGTGTCGAGCTTAGCAACCAAAAGGTTATCGAAACAGGTCTGCAACTCGCCCGCGAGGGCCAGAGCTCAATCAGCATTAATCACCCGATGATGAAACCATGGCATTGGCAATATTCGCCGCTTTTACTTGTGAAGATCTCAACCTTTGAAGTCTGTTGCGATCCCACCTGGCCAACATCGCCGCAAGCCACAGAGTCTGCACTGCGGGTGCTCAATGAAATGTGGAATTGCGGTCATCGGGTGGCTGCCATAGGTGGAAGTGACTCACATCTCGAGCCACATGAGCGCAACCCCAAAGCGACGGAGCCGTCGATATATGGCGACCCTTCTACCTTTGTCTTCAGCCAGGGTTTGAGTGGTGAGGGCATCTTGTCCGGTTTGCGCAACGGTCAGGTCTACATAGAGCGACGATGCGGCCTTTCGTTTGATATCAACAACCATCAACTCTTGCCGGGGGCTGACAGCTCGGGCGAGCCTCTGAGCTACCGAATAGCTGTACAAGATACTCAGTTGAGTTATCTCGCTGAGTGCATTGTCGATGGCGAATTGGTTGCCACCGTCATGCTGGGTACAGAGCCGAAAACGATTAAGGTCGATTCCGATTATTACTGGTGTCGAGTTGATATTCGCAAAGCCCGGACCCGGGAATTCGAAGGCTGTATCAACGCTGTTTATAACGGTACCAAACCTACTTTTAAAACCCCGAAAGTGCATAGTTGGGGAGAGCTGATAGAGCGATTAAATAGTGATGAAGTATAAAGCACTACTGTTTGATAAAGATGGCACACTATTGGAATTCCACAATATGTGGCTAAAGGTTTCATGCAGCGCCTGTCATCGAGTAAAAAAATATAGCGACGAGAGACAAGGTCATCAAAATGTCACTGAGACCGGGTTACTCTCGGCGATTGGCGTTGAGGGAGACAAAGTCGACAATCATGGCCTGCTCGCTTCTAACCCTGTTGAAGACACCGCTGCTGCATGGTTTGAAATGCTCAACCCTCAGGTAACACTGACAGAATTCACCAGAGTGACGAAAAGCGCTTTTAACCAGGAGGTTGCAGAAAATCCTGAATGGATCGAAGCCTTACCCGGAGTGGCAGACAGGCTCACTTCTCTCAGGCAACAAGGGATGATTTTAGGCATTGCAACAGCGGACACCAAAGATTCGACGCTCTATACGCTGGAACAATCAGGCCTGAAGGAGTTGTTTGATTATATTGGCTACAGTGACGGGGATATAGAACCCAAACCAGGTCCCGCGCTTCTCCATGCGTTTTGTCAGCAATGTGGAGTTGAACCCCACGAGGTCATCATGTTCGGAGATACGGTGTCGGATATGGAATTCGCTACCAATGCCGGGGCAAAGAAAATTGGTGTCCTGACAGGGACTGCTTCAGCGAGCGAGTTGGAACCTGTGGCGGATCTTGTTATTCCATCGGTGGCTCAGTTTGACCCATACGCACTTAATGAATTGACTTGAGGATGAGAAATGGCTGAAGTCACACTGAAAGGGGTAGAAAAAACCTATCCGAATGGTTTTAAAGCGGTACATGGTGTCGACCTCAACATTCGTGAAGGTGAGTTCATGGTGTTTGTGGGCCCCTCTGGCTGCGCAAAATCAACCACGCTGAGAATGATTGCGGGCCTGGAAGATATCTCTGAGGGCGATGTGTACATTGGTGATAGGCGAGTGAATGATTTGCCTCCAAAAGATCGCGGTATCTCGATGGTTTTCCAAAACTACGCTCTTTATCCTCACATGACCGTGTATGAAAATATGGCCTTTGGGTTGAAGCAGCAAAAGCTGGCAAAAGCCGAAATAGAAAAGCGTATTGCAGAAGCGGCAAAGACACTCGAAATTGAGCATCTACTGCAAAATAAACCCGGTGAAATGTCCGGTGGACAGAGACAGCGCGTTGCACTGGGCCGTGCCATGGTCCGCAAGCCGGTTGTTTTTCTCTTCGATGAACCGCTTTCAAATCTGGATGCCAAACTCAGAGTCTCAACCCGGGTCAGTATTGCTCGGCTGCATAATAATCTTAAAGCGGAAGGGCAAAATGCAACCATGATTTATGTTACCCATGATCAGGTGGAAGCCATGACACTGGGCGACAGAATCTGTGTACTTAACCAGGGCCAGATCATGCAGGTCGATACGCCAATGAACCTCTATCAATACCCTGCTAATAAGTTTGTTGCCGGCTTTATTGGTTCTCCGGCGATGAATATCATTAAGGTGCTTATTGATGAAGTCGATGACGTAATGAGTGTGGTTACAGAGAGTGGGCATCGCTGGGAGTTGCCGCAACATAAGCAGAACCTGGCCAGACAGAGAGCAGGTAAGTGGGTCTGGTTTGGTATTCGCCCTGAGCATATTCAGTTAGCCAACGATGCTACAAACACCTCAGACGTCAACACCCAACGCCACAAAATTGATGTAGTGGAGTCAATGGGTAATGAGCTTTACCTCTATTTTCAGTTGGGAGGTGACAAGATGATATCAAGGATACCCTTCGACGCAGACAAAGTGTTAGCCAATGGTGACTCTGCGTTGTTGAAATTCACAGTCTCTCAATGCCACTTGTTCGATTGGGATACTGAAGAAGCTTTAGGCTAGGGATATCTCATAAATATGAGCAGGTTCCGCCCAATCACCTTACATGATTGAGTCGACCAAAAATAAGCTTCGGAAGAAGCAAACCGGAACCTGCCATGGCAAAACATACACAAGAAACTCTTCGTTTTCACTCTGTTAATGGTAAAACTGTCAGAGTTGATTTTAACGGAGGGGAGTTGTCTTCTGATTTTGGCACACTGCTGCTTCGTGAAATAGCCATCCGTAGTGAGCTAATCCCCAGGCTCGTCAAGGCAATCCAGGAAAAACGACATCAATCCTATATCGACCATTCCATACAGGATCTTCTGACACAAAGAGTGCTGCAAATGGCCTGCGGTTATCAGGATGCCAACAACAGCAACCATTTGCGTAAAGACCCCATGTTCAAGTTGGCTGTCGGTCGTAGCCCTCTGAATACCGCGACCGAGCCCCTCATTTATCGCCGCATACCCCCCTGCATGAGCAGGCATCCATATCTTATTTCTGGCGTTATCCCTTGCGATCTTTTGTCCGATCACTGCATCGAAATTTGCAGGGCTGGCGCAAGCACTCTCACCAGTAAAGTAACCGTGAAACCATTTTTCAACGTCATACAGCAAACTGTCAGACACGAACCTTCAAAAACATGGAACTGCGTTTTTGCGATAGCGGAGTCAATCAGTTCAGGAGTCAGGCGAGGTCCATTTCGGGTCTTAATCAAGAACTCTCATGCACGCCGATATAAAGGCTCGATTTTATAAACACTACTCGATGCTTATGTACGACATTACTCTAATAATAATCTGTATCATCACCTATTCAAGAGGTCTGCAGCGTCTGATATCCGAACGATTGCTCGTGTTGACACACAACCTGTTTCTGTAGCATATAAACGACGATTGCAACCATTTTACAATTACATAAGGAAATGAAAGTGAATACTCTACAGGCCCTGCTAGACGAATTTACCGAAGCAACCCGCAACAACCGCGATAAGGGCACGCAGTTTGAAAAGCTGATTGCGAACTATCTGATGACTGACCCGCAATACGCTGACCGGCTTTCGGATGTCTGGTTATGGGGAGAGTGGCCGTATCGCTGGGGAAGTGATAACGGTATTGATCTGGTCGCCCGTGAGCGTGGTACGGGGGAATACTGGGCGATTCAGTGCAAATTCTTCGATCCGGCAAACACGCTTGACAAGGGCGGCATTGACACATTCCTGGCCGCATCAGGAAAGCAATTCAGCACCACGGATGGCGCATTCAGTTTTACAACACGACTGATCGTATCCACCACCGAGAAGTGGTCATCCAAGGCAAATAAAACCCTCGAAGCGCAAACCGTCCCTGTAAGCCGCCTGTTCTTCAAAGACCTGGCCGACAGCCCAATCGACTGGAGTCAGTTCAGCCTCAGCAATATCAAGGACATCAAGCTCAAGAAAAAGCACGAACCCCGTGAGCACCAGCGTGAAGCCATCGACGCAGTAAAGAAAGGCTTTGAACAGCACAGCCGGGGTAAAATGATCATGGCGTGCGGTACGGGTAAAACCTTCACCGCCCTGCGCCTGATGGAAGAAGTTACGCCAGAGAAAGGCCGAATACTCTTTCTGGCTCCGTCCATCTCGCTGGTAGCGCAGTCATTGCGGGAATGGACCGCCCAGGGTGTCAGCCCAATCAATGCCTTCGTCGTCTGTTCTGACTCAAAGGTGGGTAAAGATGAAGAAGACATCAGCCTGCATGACCTGGCCTACCCCGCCACCACCGATGCAAAGAAACTGGCTGACGCAGCAAAAGTGGTCAGTAAAGACCGGCGCACCATTGTTTTCTCCACCTATCAGTCTATTCAGGTGGTCAGCGAAGCCCAAAACAGGGTCTTGGCGACTTTGACCTGATTATCTGCGATGAGGCGCATCGTACTACCGGCCTTACCCTGAAAGGTCAAGACTACTCCGAGTTCGTCAAAGTTCACCAGAATCATATCGTCAAGGCGGACAAGCGGGTTTATATGACCGCTACGCCTCGAATATACGCCGACAAATCGAAAAGCAAGGCCAACGAAGCTGATGCCGTGCTGTTCTCAATGGACGATAAAGACCTCTACGGCCCGGAACTTTATCGCCTCGGGTTCGGCAAAGCCGTTGAGAAAGACCTGCTGACCGAATACAAGGTGCTGATCGTCGCCGTTGAAGAAGAGAAGATGGCGAATCTGGTCAACAACTATAACGCCTTCAAAGTCGCCGACGACAAAGCCATTGATATGAAGTTGGCCACCAAAATCATCGGCAGCTGGAAAGGTCTCTCGAAGCAGGGGTTGGTGATGGTCGACGAAGCAGGCGAGCAGGAAGACATGACGGAAGACACTGCTCCGATGCGTCGGGCAGTGGCGTTCTCCCGCTCGATCAAAGATTCGAAGCAGACCACCGACATATTCGCAAAGCTGGTCGAGACTTACCAGAACTCCTACCGCAACGTCGACAACTCAATGGTCAATTGCGAACTCGACCATGTGGATGGCAGCATGAATGCCCATGTGCGGCAGGAAAAGCTCGGCTGGCTGAAAGATGACATATCAGAAGGTGACTGCCGTATTCTTTCCAACGCCCGATGCCTGTCAGAAGGTATTGATGTACCTTCGCTCGACTCAGTTATCTTTTTCGATACCCGTGAATCTATCGTCGATATTGTGCAATCCGTTGGTCGAGTCATGCGGAAAGACCCTGCTAGCAAAAAGAAGTATGGCTACATCATTCTGCCGGTCTGTATGCCGTCTGAGCGGGTCAAGGATTACAACAGCTTCATCGACAGCGACCCGCAGTTCAAGGGCATCTGGAAGGTTATCAAGGCACTGCGTGCCCATGATGAATCGCTGGTGGACGAAGCTGAGTTTCGTAAGAAAATACAGGTCATTGTTGGTGAGCCGGGTAGCGGCTCTGATGGCGACGACGGGAGTGATGGCACCCTTGACCTGCCGCTGGACATTCCGAACCTGCCCTTCGACGAAGTCAACGAAGCCGTTTATGCCGCCATTCCGAAAAAGCTGGGCGACCGGGAATACTGGAGCGAGTGGGCGAAAGACATCGGCAAAACCGCAGAGAGTCTGATTGCCCGTATTAAGGCGCTGATCAAAACCGACAAGTCACTGGCAAGTGAAGTGGTCTAATGACACCGGACACCTCGTTAAGCACAATAGTGCAACCAGTAACGAGGTTCATAATGGCAACGCGAAAACATTATTCTCAGGAATTCAAACTCAAAGCTGTAAAACTGGTTACTGAACAAGCTCAGTCGCCTACAGCAGTCGCCAGAAGTCTAGGAATTTGTGCGACTAACCTCCGTCGTTGGGTTCGACTCAGTGAAGAGAAGAAAGAGCTGGCTTTCCCCGGCAAAGGCCATCAGGCCCTGACGACTGAACAGCAGAGAATCAAAGAGCTTGAAGCTGAAAACAAACAGCTGAAAATGGAACAGGAAATCTTAAAAAAAGCCATGGCCTTCTTTGCGAAAGACCAGCTGTAAGATACGCCTTCATACAGCGGGAGAGGAAGGCCTATCCTGTCGTAACGCTATGCAAAGCACTAAAAGTTAGTCGCAGTAGCTTCTACGAATAGAATAAACAACAGGCAAAAAATCAACAGATTGACCCGGAGATGTTTCGCCTGGAGGCAGATGCCCGAGAGATTTTTGCTCAATCAGGTGACTCTTATGGAAGTCGTCGAATGGCGAAAGCCCTGCGTTCAAAAGGTTACAGCATAGGGCGTTATCAGGCCAAAACCCTGATGCAACGGCTTGGCCTGCGGGTTCGGGTGGTCAAAAAATTCAAGGTGACAACCAACAGCAAACACAAACTGCCAGTGGCGGCAAACCTTTTGAATCGTGAGTTTTCAGTTTCAGCACCCGACAGAGTATACGTAGCTGATATCAGCTACCTCTGGACTCGTGAAGGCTGGGTTTATCTGGCGGCTGTCGTTGATCTGTTTTCGCGGAAAGTCGTCGGTTGGTCGATGAGTAACCGTATGACGACAGAGCTGCCCCTGGAAGCTTTGAGAATGGCTTACTGGGGCAGAAAGCCTGGAGATGGTGTGACAAAATTTAGAGGCCACCCACAATGTGGATAGTGCATCCTGCGAGTCAAGAGTGTGCCACTACACACTCAACCCAACAACATCGAACACTTTGGCATGGTATCCGTGCTACCATGTAATCCATGATCGCTTCTTTCAAAGACAAGGCTACAGCAGATATTTTTAACGGTAAGGCTTCCCGCCTGGCTCGCAAAGTCTGTCCCCAGTCGCTTTGGCGAATCGCTGCAAGAAAGCTCGATCAGCTGGATTCTGTGCTAATCCTGGATGAACTCAAGGTTCCACCGGGTAACTGTCTTGAGGCCTTGACCCGAGACCGGAAAGGGCAACACAGTATCAGGATTAATGACCAGTATCGAATCTGCTTCCGGTGGGGCAACAATGGTCCGGAAAATGTTGAAGTCACCGATTACCACTAGGAGCAACGGATGACCAGAGTGCCTGAAAGCCGACCACCTACCCATCCCGGCGAAATGTTGCTGGAAGAGTTCCTGATGCCTATGAATATTTCACAAAGGGAGTTAGCGGACGCCATTCACGTGCCTTATCAGCGAGTGAATGAATTGGTCAATAAAAAGCGTGGGATCACACCCAGTACAGCGTTGAGGCTAGCCCGTTTTTTCGGAATGTCACCAGACTTCTGGTTGAGTCTGCAGGTTCGCTGGGATTTATATAACGTTCAAACTGCAGAAAAAAGCGACCTTGAAAAAATACAGGTATTCCAGCAGAAAACGGCCTGACTCGATTTTCTGAAGTCAACTCCCTCAGCCAAAACAAGCAGAATTTTGCTCTCATGGAATCTCAATGACACCAATCACTGGTGGCAGCGCAAAAGCCTGAAGAATAGCTAAGGATATTGACTATGTGCTGGTTCAGGCTTACCCCCTCCTGCTTTGCACCTTCTGCAAGGTTGCGATGAAGGTTTTTTGCCAGTCGCAGTGTTACTCTGCCACTGAAGTCGTCTGTAAGCTCATCAAGGAGAAAGCACTACCTTACCCTTTTCGGCAAAGATCTCTGCGGTAATTTCTATAGTGTCAATCGCCAGGGCGTAGGCCTCTTCGGCAGTATCAGCGTACTCAGCAACATCTGGCAGCTCTTTGACCCGAGCTTCAAAAAATACCTCACCATCGAAATTAGCTCGACGGACGGTAATGTTATAGCTGTGAGGATTCATATCCTGTCTCCGTTAAAGTACGTTCAAGCTATTGTTGTTTTAAGGTTGACAATACACCTGCTGACGTATTGTAATCGTTGAAGGGCTAAAAGCCCTGATCATCGCTGTTTTGGGCAGTCATCCTGACCCTTGGCTACAAAAAAAATAACTATAAGCAAAACAGAGCATTATCGGCTCTGACACATACGGAGATCCCGTTATGTTCAGACAGATAAAAGAGGCCCGGCTTAATGACATTCATCTGAAATACGATGAAGCCTCAGGTCTCAGAGCAATCATTGCAATCCATAACACCCGAAGAGGACCAGCCCTCGGCGGTTGTCGTATAATTCCCTACACCTCAACTGAAGATGCAGTTACCGATGCTATCCGTCTTGCCAAAGGTATGAGCTATAAGGCGGCGCTTGCCGGACTGGATCTCGGTGGCGGCAAATCCGTCATCATGGAGCCGACAGCCCCCTACAATCGGGAACAACTGTTCAGAGCTTTTGGCCAGTTTATTGAAGAACTGGGAGGCCGCTATATTACTGCAATGGATAGCGGCTCAAGAGTATCTGATATGGATGCCATCGCCTCTCAAACTCAACACGTTTCTTGTACCTCTTCGAGTGGTAATCCCGCACCTTCCACCGCCCTCGGTGTTTACAAGGGCATTCTGGCTACCCTGAAAGCTCATCCGGAATTTGGTTCTTCACTAAAAGGTATCAGAGTCGCTGTTCAGGGACTTGGTAATGTCGGCTTTGCCCTTTGCCAGTTACTGCATCAGGGTGGCGCCAAACTGATTGTCACTGATATCAATGAACAGAAACTTCAGCAGTGCATTGATGAGTTGGGGGCAACCGCCGTCAGTACTGAAGAAATCTATTCGGTTCCCTGTGACATTTTCAGTCCTTGCGGTCTGGGAGGCATTCTCAATAAAGACACCATCAGTCAATTGCAATGCACTGCTGTAGCAGGCTCTGCAAACAATCAACTGCTGACTCCCGAATGTGGCCAGTTGCTGTTTGACAGAGGCATTCTCTATGCGCCGGACTACCTGATCAATGCCGGTGGACTGATCTTCGTAGCAATGACACACCAGGGTAAACCACAGAGCGAAATAAATGATCGCATCAACGCCATAGAAGAGACTTTGTTGCAGGTCTTTCGCTATGAACAGCAGCGGAAGACTCCCAGCAGTGTGATTGCCGATCATATGGCAGAAGCTCTGCTATTCAAATAGCAATCCTGACAACTAATTGCCTGACTGACTTCTCACAGTCATTACTTGTCACAACTATGGGTATGCGCATTTCTTTTTATCCCGGTGGTCAAACAGAGTCCCGTAGTAAAAAACACAGGAGCGCACCTTATGAAAACCAACGATGCCTGTCAGATTCCGTTCTATCAGTACCTCAGTGAGGAGGGAGAAGTCCTCCAACCTTTGCCGGAATGGACCGAAGATAAAGACACCCTGATTCAATATTACCGCACCATGGTCATAGCCAGAGCAGGTGATGCCAAAGCCGTTGCCCTGCAGAGAACCGGTCAGATGGGGACCTACCCATCCTGTCTGGGACAGGAGGCTATCAGCACTGTTTTTGGTTCACTGATGGAGAAAAAAGACGTCCTGATTCCTTACTATCGAGACCTTCCCGGATTGATGTTACGAGGGGTTCCCCTCTCCGATATCATGCTCTATTGGGGTGGAGATGAGCGCGGCAGTTCCAGTCCGGCCTGGGGTCATGACTTTCCGAACTGCGTTCCTATTGCTACCCAGGCAGATCATGCTGCCGGGGTGGCCACCGCGATCAAAATTCGACACCAACCTCAGGTGGCGGTGGTGTCCCTGGGCGATGGCGCTACTTCCAAAGGTGACTTTACTGAAGCCCTGAACCTTGCCGGGGTCTGGCAGTTGCCCCTGGTATTTATCATCAATAACAACCAGTGGGCTATTTCTGTTCCTCGTAACATTCAGTCCGGAGCCCCGACACTGGCTCAAAAAGGCGTTGCTGCCGGGCTGCCTTGCGCACAAGTTGATGGTAACGATGTTGTGGCGCTGCACGAAGTCATCAATGAAGCCATGATGCGCGCCAGAGGCGGCAAAGGCGCTACAGTGATTGAAGCCATCAGCTATCGCCTGAGCGATCACACTACGGCAGACGACGCCAGTCGCTATCGCAACAGTGAAGAGCTGCAGGATGCCTGGAACAAAGAGCCGGTAAAACGACTCAGAAACTTCCTGCATCACCGTGGCCTGTGGAATGAGCAGAAAGAGCAGGCGCTGAAACAGGAAGCTGCCGCCCTGGTTGAGAAAGAAGTCAAAACCTATCTGGAAACGCCACTTCCTTCTATCAGCGACCTCTTCGATCACACCTATGCAAATATGCCCCCGCAACTGGAACAGCAAAAACAAGCCGCTATGTTTAAAGCCGACGGAGGAACTCATTGATGAATAGTTCAGTATCTGAAAACCTGATCCGATCGACTGTCGACAGCAGCACAAATAAAATCACCATGGTGGAAGCCATCAATCTGGCTTTGGACCACGCCATGAAACAAGACCCTGAGGTGGTACTGCTGGGTGAAGACATAGGTGTTAATGGCGGTGTTTTCCGCGCGACTCAGGGTCTGAGAGAAAAGTATGGCCTGAAAAGGGTCATGGATACGCCCCTGGCTGAAGCCCTGATCGCCGGTATCAGTGTTGGTATGGCCACTCAGGGCCTCAAGCCTGTTGCGGAAATCCAGTTCATGGGGTTCATCTTCCCGGCCATGGAACAGTTGATATGTCATGCTGCCCGAATGCGAAACCGTACCCGTGGACGCCTCAGCTGCCCAATGGTTGTCAGAGCGCCTTTCGGGGGTGGTATCCGCGCTCCCGAGCATCATTCTGAAAGTACTGAAGCTCTTTTTGCCCATATTCCCGGCATCAGAGTGGTCATTCCATCATCGCCCGTCAGAGCCTACGGACTGCTGCGCTCTGCGATTAATGATCCTGATCCGGTCCTGTTTCTGGAGCCCAAACGCATCTATCGCGCGGTCAAGCAGGACGTTTCTGAAGAGACTCCACTGCTCCCACTCGACAAGTGCTTTACGCTCAAGCAAGGCTCCGACCTGACTCTGATCAGCTGGGGAGCTTCCATCAGTGAAACCCTTCAGGCCGCCAAAACTCTGGAACAACACGGCGTTTCCGTGGAAGTGATTGATGTCGCCACAATTAAGCCCCTTGATATGGAGACGATCCTGACTTCGGTTCGCAAAACAGGCCGTTGTGTGATTATTCACGAAGCCTGCCGAAGCTTTGGCGTAGGTGCTGAAATAGCTGCCGGGCTGGCCTCGGAAGCGCTCATGGATCTGAAGGCACCGATCGAACGGGTGACAGGATATGACACGACCATGCCCTATTATCGGATGGAAAATCATTACCTTCCCCAACCTGATGACATCATTAGGGCATCCCTGAAAACACTGGCGTATCAATAATATCCGCAGAGCCTTCAGCAAAAGGGCTTTCAGTAACAAGGAAAAGAATATGAAATTTTTCAACCTGCCCGACCTGGGTGAAGGCATTCCCGAAGCCGATATTATTGAATGGCATATCAAGGAAGGCGACTCCGTCACAGAAGACCAGATCATTGTCTCAGTCGAAACCGCCAAGGCTATTGTCGACGTTCCTTCACCCGTCAGCGGTGTTGTGGCAAAACTCTGTGGCAAACCCGGCGACACCATTATGACCGGAGCGCCTTTGCTGGAGTTTGTCAGTGATCAGGAAGATGCCGGCACGGTGGTCGGCGAGTTAGCAACAGACTCTCATGATGACAGCACCGATGACCATTTTTTTATCGGTACACCACCTGACTCCGGAAAAGCCCCTGCCGCTGCAAACAAAGCTGACATCAGTGAGCTGGCCGCCAAACTGGGTGTCTCCATCGATCAGCAAAGCGTTGGCAGAAACTCCATTCGTCAAAGCTATCCCCTGGAAAACCCTGAGCCTCTCAAAGGCGTCAGAAAACACATGGCTCGAACCATGACGCAGTCTCATGCCGAAGTAGTACCTGTCACTCTGTTTGATGATGTGGATATTGAACACTGGCCAAAAGGTACAGACATCAGCGTTCGGCTGATTCAGGCCGTTACCTCAGCCTGCAAGGA
This sequence comes from Endozoicomonas sp. ALC020, assembly GCF_049275935.1. Lineage (NCBI taxonomy): Bacteria > Pseudomonadati > Pseudomonadota > Gammaproteobacteria > Oceanospirillales > Endozoicomonadaceae > Endozoicomonas > Endozoicomonas sp. ALC020. The sequence goes on along the minus strand of NZ_CP184830.1, from coordinate 2,572,640 downwards.
AGAACCGGCACTCAATGCCTGGTTTGATGAAACGCTGATGAGTCGTGAAGTCTTTACTTCCGTTCACCTGGGACTGGCTGTTGACAGTGAAGAAGGTCTGTTTGTGCCTGTTATCAGAGACGCAGAAAAACTGGATGCCACTGCGTTGAGAGACAGCATTAACAATTTTAGAAAAGCGGTTGAGGAACGCAGCCTTCCGCCATCAGAAATGCAGGGTGCCACCATAACTCTCAGCAACTTTGGTGTTTTTGCGGGTCAGTTCGCTACCCCTGTTGTTGTGCCGCCCATGGTGTGCATCATTGGTGTTGGCCGACTGAGAGCCCGGGTGGTCAGCGAAGACGGCCAGATCCAGAATCACCGGATTCTTCCTGTCTCTCTGACCTTTGATCATCGCGCAGTTACTGGTGGAGAAGCCACTCGCTTCTTGCATTGTATCCTTCAGAAGTTGTCCGAATAATTTTATATCGGCTTTTACCAATGGGTAGAAGCCGATTATCATGAAAGTTGGATCTGTCAGTTAAACAGAGTCGAGAGATAATCCAGGGGCGCATAGAACTTTTTCCACTGAGTCCAGCCGGTCTCTGAAAGGCCTTGTTCCAGTGGATAACCATAAACAGCGTAGTTTGAAAGACTATTGATAACAGCGAAAGTCAACGCAGGCACCAAAGTGACACCGGCTTTGATAAACGGATTGTTTGAGGTTATCTTCGAACTGCCAAACATAAGCAAGGCTCCCGCTCCGCCCAGGACTGTGGCTCCAGCTATGGCTCCGGCTCCGACTCCGGTTCCCACTCCGACTCCGACTGTGGCTCCAACTCCGGCTCCGGCTCCAACCAAGGCTCCGGCTATGATTCCGACACCGGCTCCGGCTAAGACTCCGGATCTGGCTCCGGCTTCCAATCTGACTGAGGCTAAACCTGAGGCTACGACTCCGGCTCCGACTCCGGCTACAACTCCGACTCCGGCTCCGGGTCCGGCTCCAGCCTGTGCCTGTAAATCAATTGTTAGCAGTGAAATAATTCCCGAGAGGGTGCCGACAATCGCTGCGCTGACAACAGAAGCAAGAGTCGCTTTTGCTGGACTCAAGCCCTTATGAATCATGGATTCATAGACGACAGCCCCTGCCATAATTCCGTTAGTCATGGACAATATTGTGTATTCCCCTGTCGCATACCATTCGGTTGCAATATCCCTTAAGCTCATTTTTCTAAGAATTAACGCCGTAATAGCGCTGGCTCCAGTTCTTGATACCGCTTCGGACGCAAGGTAGGTCAAAACTGCTACAGATATGAGCTCCTTTGTTTTCGTATTGGCGATATAAGCTGCCATTCCTGCACCGGCAAAATACAGGGGTTTCCACCAGCGCTGTTCCAGGGGCCAGGGAGACGCTTGCCCGACCAGCGCGACTTCGGCGGTAGTCACCACGGGCGCCAGTTGCAAACAGAAATCCGTTTTCAACTTCTCCAGCTCCTTTGTATCCAATGCAGCCAGATCATATTCGCCTGAAGTCCCGGAGACTATTTCCGCTGTTTTACAGACACCCCACCATATACCCAGGTTGAGCAGGGTAGACAAAGAGACTCCGGCAATGCTTTGCGTTAACTCGAGTCCATTTTCAACCAATGCGGTGTCATTAAAAGGCTTAAGAAAATCAAAATCATTTTGTGAGGGAGGGCTGGCCTTTGCCATCGAATAAAGCAAACACAAAAGTAACGGAAGCAGGTTGAATGACTTTTTCATGATGATTTTCCAGATACAGTGACTGAACTGGAAATATAGATTCTAAACGGAGCTATGAATGACAATATCCTTAACTACAAGGTGCAGTGCAAATAAAGCAGCTATCTAATGCTTCCAATAGGCTGCGCCTTCGGCACAGCAAATGAAGCAGGTGTTAGCTGCCAGAGTTTACCGCTGATTCAGTGGCTGACAGTTGAGTCTGTCAGTTAAACAGAGTCGAGAGATAATCCAGAGGCGCATAAAACTTTTTCCACAGATTCCGGTCGGTCTCTGTAAGGCCTTGTTCCAGTGGATAACCATAAACAGCGTAGTTTGAAAGACTATTGATAACAGCGAAAGTCAACGCAGGCACCAGAGTGACACCGGCTATGATAAACGGGTTGTTTGAGGTTATCTTCGAACTGCCGAACATAAGCAAGGTTCCGACTCCGCCCAGGGCTGAGGCTCCGACTCCAGCTCCGATTCCGGCTCCAGCCCCGACTCCGACTACGGCTCCAACTACAGCTCCTGCCAGGGTTCCGGATAAAGCTCCGGTTGCAGCTCCTACAACTAAGGGTTCAGCTACGGCGAGGACTCCGAGTTCGGCTACGGCTATGGCTCCGAGTACGGCTAAGGCTGTGGATCTGGTTTCGGCTGCAACTCTTTTTTCGGCTTCGGCTCTGGTTTCGGCTGCGGCTCTGGTTTCGGCTTCGGCTGCGGCCTTTGCCAGTCCGTCCACATTCATTACAAACTCTGAAATAACTACAATCCCTATGCTGACAAGAGAAGCAAGTAGCGCTGTTTTTGGACTGAAGCCTTTATGAATCATGGCTTCACAAACGGCATACCCTGCCATAACCCCATTAATCAGAGACAATACTGCGTATTCCCCAGCCGCATACCGTTCAGCTGTAATATTCCTTGCGCTCATTTTTCTTAGAATTAACACCGACACAGCGCTGGCTCCGGTTCTTGATGCCGCTTCTGATGCAAGGTAGGTCAAGACTGCGAAAGGTACGAGTTCCCTCGCTTTCGTCATAGAGGCACAAGCTGTCACTCCTGCACCGGCAAAATACTGGGGTTTCCACCAGCGCTGCTCCAGCGGCCAGGGAGACACATGCCCGGCCAGCGCCACTTCGGCAGTCGTCATCACGGGCGCCAGTTGCAAACAAAAATCCGTTTTCAACTTCTCCAGCTCCTCTGTATCCAATGCAGCCAGATCATATTTGCCTGAAGGCCCGGAAACTATTTGCACTGTTTTACAGACACCCCACCATATACCCAGGTTGAGCAGGGTAGACAAAGAGACTCCGGTAATGCTTTGCTTTAACTTGAGCCCGTTTTCAACCAGCGCGGTGCCATTAAAATGCTTAAGAAAATCAAAATCATTTTTTGCGGGGAGGCTGGCGGCCTTTGCCATCGAATAAAGCAAACACAAAAGTAACGGAAACAGGTTGAATGACTTTTTCATGACGATTTCCGGATACAGTGACTGAACTGGAAATATAGATTCTAAATGGAGCTATGAATGACAATATCCTCAACTACAAGGAGCAATGTAAATAAAGCAGCTATCAAATGCTTCCAATAAGCTGCGCCTTCGGCACAGCCACTGAAACAGCTGGCTGCCAGAGTTCACTGCTGATTCAGTGGCTGACAGTTGGGTCTTCATTTAAACAGAGTCGAGAGATAATCCAAGGGCGCATAGAACTTTTTCCACTGAGTCCAGGCGGTCTCTGAAAGGCTTTGTTCCAGTGGATAGCCATATACAGCGTAGTTTGAAAGACTATTGATAACTGCGAAAGTCAACGCAGGTACCAAAGTGGCACCGGCTTTGATACACAGGTTGTCTGAGGTTGTCTTCGAACTGGCCAACATAAGCAAGGTTCCTACTCCGATCAGGGCTACGGCTGTGAATCCGACTCCCAGTGTGATTCCGATTCCATTTTCGACTCCGTCTCCGAGTCCGGCTCCGATTCCGGCTCCAGCTCCGGCCAAGGCTCCGGACAGGATTCCGACAAAAGATCCTAATCCTGCTCCTAATCCTGCTCCTGATACTGCTCCTGATCCGACTCCTGATCCGACTCCTGATCCGACTCCTGATCCGACTCCTGATCCGATTTCTGCTCCGACCAGGGCTCCGGTTACGCCTCCAAGTCCAAATCCGACTGCGGCTACGACTCCGGCTCCAACTACGGATCCGGATGCAACTCCGGCTAAGATTCCAGCCAGAGTTCCGGCTCCGGCTCCGAATCCGGATCCGAATCCGGCTCCGATTCCGGCTCCAGATACAGATCCGGCTACGGCTCCAGTCAGGGCTCCAGCCATGATTCCGGCTCCGGCTCCGATTGCGACTCCGGCTCTAACTCCGGCCTTTGTCTGTTCGTCCACATCCGCTATTAACTCTGAACTAATTCCCGAGAGGGCTCCCACAATCGCTGCGCTGACAACAGCAGCAAGATTCGCTTTTGTTGGCCTGATGCCTTTATGGATCAAGGCTTCATAAGTGACAGCACCAACCATAACCCCATTAATCGCAGACAATATTGCGTATTCACCAGTCACATACCTTTTAGTTGTAATATCTCTTACGAACCTCGTTTTTCTCAGCATTGACACCGAAATAGCACTGGCTCCGGTTCTAAATAGCGCTTCTGAAGCAAGGTAATACAAGACTCCGGCAGGTATGCGCTTCCTCGTTTCCGTCATAGAGGCATAAATGTCCATTCCTGCACCGGCCAAATAAAGGAGTTTCCACCAATGCTGTTCCAGGGGCCAGGAAGACACATGCCCGGCCAGCGCCACTTCGGCGGTCGTTATCATGGGAGCCAGTTGCCAACAGAAATCCGTTTTCAACTCTTCCAGCTCCTTTGTATCCGATGCCGCCAGATCATAGGTGTCTGAAAGACCGGTGACTATTCCCGCTGTTTTACAGACACCCCACCATATACCCAGGTTCAGCAGGGTAGACAAAGAGACTCCGGCAATGCTTTCCGTTAACTCAAGCCCGTTTGCCACCAGTGCGCTGTCATTAAAAGGCTTAAGAAAATCAAAATCATTTTGTGAAGGAGGGCTGGCCTGTGGCGTCGAACAAAACAAACACAAAAGTAACGGAAACAGGTTGAATAACTTTTTCATGATGATTTCCAGATACAGTGACTGAACTGGAAATATAGATTCTAAAGGGAGCTATGAATGAAAAAATCCTTAACTACAAGGTGCGGTGCAAATAAGGCAGCTATCAAATGCTTCCAATAAGCTGCGCCTTCGGCAAAGCCACTGAAACAGCTGGCTGCCAGAGTTCACTGCTGATTCAGTGGCTGACAGTCAGGTCTGTCATTTAAACAGAGTCGAGAGATAATCCAGGGGCGCATAGAACTTTTTCCACTGAGTCCATTCGGTCTCTGAAAAGCCTTGTTCCAATGGATCGCCATAAACAGCGTAGTTTGAAAGACTATTGATAACAGCAAAAGCCAACGCAGGCACCAAAGTGGCACCGGCTTTGATAAAGGGGTTGTTTGAGGTTGTCATCAAACTGCCCAACATAAACCAGACTCCGGATCCGCCCAGCATTGTGGCTACGGCTCCGACTAGCACTACGCCTTCGGATTCGGGTTTGGCTTCACATAGGAATCGGATTCCGGCTGTGGATCCGACTAAAGCTCCGGCAAAAGCCAGGGCTTCGGATAGAGATCGAGCTCCGGATTGAGCTCCGGATTGAGCTCCGGATTGAGCTTCGATTATGATTGCTGGTATGGCTCCGGCAAAGACTGCGGCTGTGACTACTGCTAAGTATGCGAATTGCTTTCTGTTTCGGGCTTGGCCTCGGGCTGCGGCTGTGTAAATGGCTTCGTCTGCGGCTCCGACTCCGGTCTTTGTCTGTCCGTCCACATCAATTATTGAACCTGAAACAATTCGCGAGAGGGTACTTACAATCGCTGCGCTGACAATAGAAGCAAGTATCCCTTTTGTTGGACTGAAGCCTTTATGGATCATAGCTTCGAAGGAGACACTGCCCACAACAACCATACTAAGCGCATATAATACTGCGTATTCCCAAGCCACATACCATTCAATTGTAATATCCCTTACGCTCGTTTTTCTTAGCATTAGCACCGACATAGTGCTGACTATAGTTCTTGTTAACGCTTCTGACGCAAGATAGGACAAGACTGCGACAGATACGAACTCCCTTGGGTGGGCAATAGCAACACAAGCTGCCATTCCTGCACCGGCAAAATACAGAGGTTTCCACCAGCGCTCCATGGGCCAGGGAGACACCTGTCCGGCCAGCGCCACTTCGGCGGTTGTCATCACGGGAGCCAGTTGCAAACAGAAATCCGTTTGCAACTTCTCCAGTTCATTTGTATCCGATGCAGGCAGATCATGTGTTCTTGAAAGCCCGGAGACTATTCCAGCTGTTTTACAGACACCCCACCATATACCCAAGTTCAGCAAGGTAGACAAAGAGAGCCCTGCAATGCTTTCCGTTAACTCAAGCCCATTTGCCACCAGTGCGGTGTCATTAAGAGGCTTAAGAAAATCAAAATCATTTTGTGAAGGAGGGCTGGCCTGTGTCGTCGAATAAAACAAACACAAAAGTAACGGAAACAGGTTGAATGACTTTTTCATGATGATTTCCAAATACAGTGACTGAACTGGAAATATAGATTCTAAACGGAGCTATGAATGACAATATCCTTAGCTACAAGGTGCAGTGCCTGTAAGGCAGCTATCAAATACTTCCAATAGGCTGCGCTTTCGGCACAGCGACTGATGCAGCCGATAGCTGCCAGAGTTCACCGCTGATTCAGTGGCTGACAGTCAGGTCTGTCATTTAAACAGAGTCGAGAGATAATCCAGTGGCGCATAGAACTTTTTCCACTGAGTCCAGCTGGTCTCTGAAAGGCCTTGTTCCAGTGGATAGCCATAAATAGCGTAGTTTGAAAGACTATTGATAACAGCGAAGGCCAGCGCAGGCGCCAAAGTGACACTGGCTTTGATAAAGGGGTTGTTTGAGGTTATCTTTGAACTGCCCAACATAAGCAAGGCTACCGCTCCGCTCAGGGCTGAGGCTCCAGTTATGGCTCCGGCTCCGGCTCCGACTCCGGCTCCCACTTTGATTCTGGGTCCGGCTCCGGCCCCAACTAAGGCTCCGGCTCCGGCCCCGGTTCCAACTAAGGCTCCAGCTATTACTCCGACACTGGTTCCGGCGTTTCCGACTAAGGCTACGGCTCCGGCTTCCGCTCCAACTGAGGCTAAGCCTAATTCTACGACTCCGGCTCCGGCTCCGACTACGACTCCCATTACGACTCCCATTATGACTTTGGCTACGACTCCAGCCTGTGTCGGTTCACCCAAATCAATTGTTAGCATTGAAATAATTCCCGAGAGGGTACCCGTAATCGCTGCGCTGACAACAGAAGCAAAAGTCGCTTTTGCTGGACTCAAGCCTTTATGAATCATCGATTCATAGACGACAGCCCCTACAATAATCCCGTTAATCAAAGACAACATTGCGTACTCCCCAGTCGCATACCGTTCAGCTGCAATATCCCTTACGCTCATTTTTCTTAGAATTAACGCCGAAATAGCACTGGCTCCAGTTCTTGATACCGCTTCGGACGCCAGGTAGGTCAAAACTGCGACAGGTATCAGCTCCCTCGTTTTCTTATTGGCGGCATAAGCTGCCATTACTGCACCGGCAAAATACAGGGGTTTCCACCAGCACTGCTCCAGGGGCCAGGGAGACACATGCCCGGCCAGCGCCACTTCGGTGATAGTTATCGCAGGAGCCAGTTGCAGACAGAAATCCGTTTGCAACTTCTCCAGCTCCTTTGTATCCATTTCAGCCAGATTATGTGTGCCTGAAAGCCCGGAGACTATTCCCACTGTTTTACAGACACCCCACCAGATACCCATGTTGAGCAGGGTAGACAAAGACAGTCCAGCAATGCTTTCTCTTAACTCAAACCCGTTTGCCACCAGTGCGGTGTCATTAAAAGGCTCAAGAAAATCAAAATCATTTTTTGAGGGGGGGCTGGCTTTTGCCATCGAATAAAGCAAACACAAAAGTAATGGAAACAGGTTGAATGACTTTTTCACGATAATTTCCCAGATACAGTGACTGAACTGGAAATATAGATTCTAAACGGAGCTATGAATGACAATATCCTTAACTACGAGTTGCGGTGCAAATGAAGCAGCTATCAAATGCTTCCAACAAGCTGCGCCTTCGGCACAGCCACTGAAGCAGCCACTCGCTGCCAAAGCTCACCGCTGATTCAGTGGCTGTCAGTTGAGTCTGTCAGTTAAACAGAGTCGAGAGATAATCCAGGGGTGCATTGAACTTTTTCCACTGAGTCCAGATGGTCTCTGAAAGGCTTTGTTCCAGTGGATAGCCATAAACAGCGTAGTTTGAAAGACTATTGATAACAGCCAAAGTCAACGCAGGTGCCAAAGTGATACCGGTTATGATACATACGTTGTCTGAGGTTGTCTTCGAACTGGCCAACATAAGCAAGGTTCCGACTCCGAACAGGGCTGCGGCTGTGGATCCTACTCCCAATGTGATTCCGAATCCGTCTACGATTCCATTTCCGATTCCGATTCCGATTCCGATTCCAGCTCCGGCTAAGGCTCCGGACAGGGCTACGACAAAAGCTCCAAATCCTGCTCCAAATCCTGCTTCTGATCCGACTCCTGATCCGACTCTTGGTCCGATTTCTGCTGCGGTCAGGGCTCCGGTTACGCCTCCAAGCCCGACTCCGACTGCGGCTACAACTCCGGCTCCAACTACGGATCCGGATACAACTCCGGCTAAGATTCCAGACAGAGTTCCGGGTCCGGCTCCGGCTCCGATTCCGGTTCCGAATCCGGCTCCAGATACAGATCCGGCTGTGGCTCCTGCCAGGCTTCCAGCCAGGGCTCCGGCTACGACCCCAATTCCAACTCCAGCTCCGACTCCGGCCTTTGTCTGTTCTTCCAAATCTGCTATTAACTCTGAACCAATTCCCGAGAGGACTCCCACAATCGCTGCGCTGACAACAGCAGCAAGACTTGCTCTTGCTGGCCTGAAGCCTTTATGGATCAGGGCTTCATAAGTGACAGCACCAACCATAACCCCATTAATTGAAGACAATATCGCGTATTCCCCAGCCACATACCTTTTAGTTGTAATATCTCTTACGAACCTCATGTGTCTTAGAATTTGCACCGAAATAGCGCTGGCTACGGTTCTTGATAACGCTTCTGAAGCAAGGTAAGTCAAGACTCTGACAGGTATGTGCCGCCTCGTTTTCGTCATAGAGGCATAAATGTCCATTCCTGCACCGGCAAAATAAAGGAGTTTCCACCAATGCTGTTCCAGGGGCCAGGAAGACACATGCCCGGCCAGCGCCACTTCGGCGGTAGTTATCACAGGAGCCAGTTGCAAACAGAAATCCGTTTTCAACTCTTCCAGCTCCTTTGTACCCGATGCAGCCAGATTATAGGTGTCTGAAAGCCCGGTGACTATTCCCGCTGTTTCACAGACACCCCACCATATACCCAGGTTGAGCAGGGTAGACAAAGAGAGCCCGGCAACGCTTCCCGCTAACTCAAGCCCGTTTGCCACCAGTGTGGTGTCATTTAAAGGCTCAAGAAAATCAAAATCATTTTTTGAGGGGGGACTGGCCTCTGTCGTCGAATAAAACAAACACAAAAGTAACGGAAACAGGTTAAATAACTTTTTCATGGTGACTTCCGATATACGGTAACTGAACGGGAAATATAGACCCTGAACGGAGCTCTGGATGACAATTCCCTTAACGAAAAGCAGCGGTACAAATAAGGCAGCTATTAAATGCTTCCAATAGGCAGTGCCTTGGGCACAGCGACTGAAAAAGCCGTTAGCTGCCAGAGTTCACCGCTGATTCAGTGGCTGTCAGTTAAACAGAGTCGAGAGATAATCCGGGGGCGCATAGAACTTTTTCCACTGAGTCCAGCCAGTCTCTGAAAGGCTTTGTTCCAGCGGATAGCCATAAATAGCGTAGTTTGAAAGACTATTGATAACAGCGAAAGCCAGCGCAGGCACCAGAGTGACACCGGCTTTGATAAACGGGCTGTTTGAGGTTATCTTCGAACTGCCCAAAACAAGCAAGACTACGACTCCGCCCAGGGCTGCGCCTGCAACTTCGACTCCGGCTCCGGCTCCGATGCTCGCTCCGACTCCGATGTTGGCTCCGACTCCGACTCCGACTCCGACTCCAGCCAAGGCTCCAGCCAAGGCTCCGGCTATAACTCCGACTGCGGCTCCGGCTATGACTCCGTCTCCGACTCCGAGGGTCACGGCTGCTGCTTTCGTTGCGACCGAGGCCAAGCCTGAGACAATGAATCCGGCTCCGGCTCCGGCTACGGCTCCGGCTGCGGCTGCGGCTGCGGCTGCGGCTCCAGCTTCAGCTTGTGTCTCTCCATCCAAATCAATTGTTAGCACTGAAATAATTCCCGAAAGGGTACCCACAATCGCTGCGCAGACAACAGAAGCAAGAGTCGCTTTTGCTGGATTCAAGCCTTTATGAATCATGGATTCATAGACGACAGCCCCTGACATAATCCCGTTAACCATAGACAATATTGTGTATTCCCCAGCCGCATACGATTCAGTTTCTATATCCCTTACGCTCATTTTTCTAAGAATTAACGCCGACATAGCACTGGCTCCAGTTCTTGATACCGCCTCGGACGCCAGGTAGGTCAAGACTGCGACAGGTATAAGCTCCCTTGTTTTCGTATTGGCGGTGTATGCTGTCATTCCTGCACCGGCAAAATACAGGGGTCTCCACCAGCGCTGCTCCAGGGGCCAGGGAGATACATGCCCGGCCAGCGCCACTTCGGTGATAGTTATCGCAGGAGCCAGTTGCAGACAGAAATCCGTTTGCAATTTCTCCCGCTCCTTTGTATTCGTTGCAGCCAGATTATGTGTGCCTGAAAGCCCGGAGACTATTCCCACTGTTTTACAGACACCCCACCATATACCCATGTTGAGCAGGGTAGACAAAGAGAGTCCAGTAATGCTTTCCCTTAACTCAAGCCCGTTTGCCACCAGTGCGCTGTCATTAAAAGGCTCAAGAAAATCAAAATCATTTTTTGAGGAGGGGGTGGCCTTTGCCATCGAATAAAGCAAACACAAAAGTAACGGAAACAGGTTGAATGACTTTTTCATAGTGATTTCCAGATACAGTGACTGAACTGGAAATATAGATTCTAAACGGAGCTATAAATGGCAATATCCTCAACTACAAGTTGCACTGCAAATAAAGCAGGTATCAAATGCTTCCAATAGGCACTGCCTTGGGCACAGCGACTGAAACAGCCGTTAACTGCCAGAGTTCACTGCTGATTCAGTGGCTGACATTCAGGTCTGTCATTTAAACAGAGTCGAGAGATAATCCAGGGGCGCATAGAACTTTTTCCACTGAGTCCAGCCGGTCTCTGAAAAGCCTTGTTCCAGTGGATAGCCATAAACGGCGTAGTTTGAAAGACTGTTGATAACAGCGAAAGCCAACGCAGGCACCAGGGTGACACCGGCTTTGATAAAGGGGTTGTTTGAGGTCATCTTCGAACTGCCCAACACAAGCAAGGCTCCGACTCCGCCCAGGGCTACGCCTATAGCATTGACTCCAGCTCCGACTCCGATGCTGGCTCCGACTCCGATGTCGGATCCGACTCCGGCTCCGACTTCGGCTAAGGCTCCGGCTATAATTCCGACTGCGGCTCCGCCTGTGGCTCCGTCTACGACTCCGGTGGTTCCGACTAAGGCTGCTGCTCCGGCTTTCGTTGCGACTGAGGCTAAGCCTAAGGCTATGAGTCCGGCTCCGGCTCCGGCTACGGCTCCGACTGCGGCTCCAGTTTCAGCTTTTGTCTCTCCACCCAAATCAATTGTTAGCACTGAAATAATTCCCGAAAGGGTACCCGCAATCGCTGCGCAGACAACAGAAGCAAGAGTCACTTTTGCTGGACTCAAGCCTTTATGAATCATGGATTCATAGACGACAGCCCCTGACATAATCCCGTTAACCATAGACAAAATCATGTATTCCCCAGCCGCATACCATTCAGTTGCTATATCCCTTGCGCTCATTTCTCTAAAAATTAACGCCGACATAGCACTGGCTCCAGTTCTTGATACCGCTTCGGACGCCAGGTAGGTCAAGACTGCGACAGGTATAAGCCCCCTTGTTTTCGTATTGGCGGTGTATGCTGTCATTCCTGCACCGGCAAAATACAGGGGTTTCCACCAGCGCTGCTCCAGGGGCCAGGGAGACACACGCCCGGCCAGCGCCACTTCGGTGATAGTTATCGCAGGAGCCAGTTGCAGACAGAAATCCGTTTGCAACTTCTCCAGCTCCTTTGTATCCGTTTCAGCCAGATTATGTGTGCTTGAAAGCCCGGAGACTATTCCCGCTGTTTTACAGACGCCCCACCATATACCCATGTTGAGCAAGGTAGACAAAGAGAGTCCAGCAATGCTTTCCCTTAACTCAAGCCCGTTTGCCACCAGTGCGCTGTCATTAAAAGGCTCAAGAAAATCAAAATCATTTTTTGAGGAGGGGGTGGCCTTTGCCATCGAATAAAGCAAACACAAAAGTAACGGAAACAGGTTGAATGACTTTTTCATAGTGATTTCCAGATACAGTGACTGAACTGGAAATATAGATTCTAAACGGAGCTATGAATGGCAATATCCTCAACTACAAGGTGCACTGCAAATAAAGCAGGTATCAAATGCTTCCAATAGGCAGTGCCGGGTACAGCGACTAAAACAGCCGTTAGCTGCCAGAGTTCACCGCCGATTCAGTGGCTGACAGTCAGGTCTGTCATTTAAACAGAGTCGAGAAATAATCCAGGGGCGCATAGAACTTTTTCCACTGAGTCCAGCCGGTCTCTGAAAAGCCTTGTTCCAGTGGATAGCCATAAACGGCGTAGTTTGAAAGACTGTTGATAACAGCGAAAGTCAACGCAGGCGCCAAAGTGACACCGGCTTTGATAAAGGGGTTGTTTGAGGTTAATTTCGAACTACCCGACATAAGTAAGGCTCCAAATCCGCCCAGGGCTGAGGCTCCCAGTCCAACTGCAACACCGACTCCGATTCCGGCTGCGCCTCCGGCTCCAACTATGGCTCCGGATACAGCTCCGGCCAAGGCTCCGGATACGACTCCGATTGAAGCTCCGGGCACAAGTCCGTATAAAACTCCGATTTCGATTATGGTTACGGTTAATGCTGCGGCTCCGATTCCTGCTCCGGCTCCGACTCCGGCCTTTTTTTTGTCCGCATAAATTACTAACTTTGAAATAATTCCCGAAAGGGCACCCGCATTCGCAGCGCTGAAAACAGCAGCAATAGTTGCTTGTGGATGCCTGAAGCCTTTACGGATCTTGCTCTCATAAATGACCCCCCCTAGCATAACCCCATTAATCATAGACAATGCTGAGTATTCGGCGACCACATACCATTCAGTTGTAATATCCCTTACGCTCATTTTTCTAAGAATTAACGCCGACATAGCACTGGCTCCAGTTCTTGATACCGCTTCGGACGCCAGATAGGTCAAGACTGCGACAGGTATAAGCCCCCTTGTTTTCGTATTGGCGATGTATGCTGTCATTCCTGCACCGGCAAAATACAGGGGTCTCCACCAGAGCTGCTCCAGGGGCCAGGGAGATACATGCCCGGCCAGCGCCACTTCGGCGGTAGTTATCACAGGAGCCAGTTGCAAACAGAAATCCGCTTTCAACTCCTCCAGCTCCTTTGTATCCGATGCAGCCAGATCATATTTGCCTGAAAGCCCGGAGACTATTCCCGCTGTTTTGCAGACACCCCACCATATACCCAGGTTGAGCAGGGTAGACAAAGAGACTCCGGCAATGCTTTCTGTTAACTCAAGCCCATTCGCCACCAGTGCGCTGTCATTAAAAGGCTCAAGAAAATCAAAATCATTTTTTGAGGGGAGACTGGCCTGTGCCGTCGAATAAAACAAACACAAAAGTAACGGAAACAGGTTGAATAACTTTTTCATGGTGATTTCCCAGATACAGTAACTGAACGGGAAATATAGACCCTGAACGGAGCTATGGATGACAATTCCCTTAACGACAAGGTGCGCTACAAATAATGCAGCTATTAAATGCTACCAATAGGCTACGCCTTGGGCGCAGCCACTGAAACAGCCGATAGCTGCCAGAGTTCACCGCTGATTCAGTGGCTGACAGTTGGGTCTGTCAGTTAAACAGAGTCGAGAAATAATCCAGGGGCGCATAGAACTTTTTCCACTGAGTCCAGCCGGTCTCTGAAAGGCCTTGTTCCAGTGGATAGCCATAAACAGCGTAGTTTAAAAGACTATTGATAACAGCAAAAGTCAACGCAGGCACCAAAGTGACGCCGACTTTGATAAAGGGGTTGTCTGAGGTTATATTCGAACTGCCCAACACAAGCAAGGCTCCGGCTAAGGCTCCGACTAAGGCTCCGGCTCCGGTTCCGGCTACGGCTCCGACTCCGACTCCGGCTACGGCTCCGACTCCGGCCACGGCTCCGGTTCCGGCTACGGCTCCGGCTACGGCTCCGACTCCGGCTCCGGCTACGGCTCCGACTCCGGCTACGACTCCAGCTCCGGCTCCGGCTCCGGCTGCGGCTGCGGCTGCGGCTTTTGTCTCTCGATCCAAATCAATTGTTAGCACTGAAATAATTCCCGAAAGGGTACCCGCAATCGCTGCGCAGACAGCAGAGGCAAGAGTTGCTTTTGCTGGACTCAAGCCTTTATAAATCATGAATTTATAGACGACAGCCCCTAACATAATCCCGTTAACCATAGACAATATTGTGTATTCCCCAGCCGCATACCATTCAGTTTCTATATCCCTTACGCTCATTTTTCTAAGAATTAACGCCGACATAGCACTGGCTCCAGTTCTTGATACCGCTACGGACGCCAGGTAGGTCAAGACTGCGACAGGTATAAGCTCCCTTGTTTCCGCATTGGCGGTGTATGCTGTCATTCCTGCACCGGCAAAATACAGGGGTTTCCACCAGCGCCGCTCCAGGGGCCAGGGAGACACATGCCCGGCCAGCGCCACTTCGGCGGTAGTTATCGCAGGCGCCAGTTGCAGACAGAAATCCGTTTGCAACTTCTCCGGGTCCCTTGCATCCGTTTCAACCAGATTATGTGTGCTTGAAAGCCTAGAGACTATTCCCGCTGTTTTACAGAGACCCCACCATATACCCACGTTGAGCAGGGTAGACAAAGAGAGTCCAGCAATGCTTTCTCTTAACTCAAGCCCGTTTGCCACCAATGCGGTGTCATTAAAAGGCTCAAGAAAATCAAAATCATTTTTTGAGGGGAGACTGGCCTGTGCCGTCGAATAAAACAAACACAAAAGTAACGGAAACAGGTTGAATGACTTTTTCATGATGATTTCCCAGATACATTGACTAAACGGGAAATATAGACCCTGAACGGAGCTATGGATGACAATTCCCTTAACGACAAGCAGCGGTACAAATAAGGCAGCTATTAAATGCTTCCAATAGGCAGTGCTTTGGGCACAGCGACTGAAACAGCCGTTAGCTGCAAGAGTTCACCGCCGATTCAGTGGCTGACAGTCAGGTCTGTCATTTAAACAGAGTCGAGAAATAATCCAGGGGCGCATAGAACTTTTTCCACTGAGTCCAGCCGGTCTCTGAAAAGCCCTGTTCCAGTGGATAGCCATAAACGGCGTAGTTTGAAAGACTGTTGATAACAGCGAAAGCCAACGCGGGCACCAAAGTGACACCGGCCTGGATAACCGGGTTGTTTGAGATTATCTGCGAGCGTCCCAACGTAAGCAAGGTTCCGACTCCACCCAGGGCTGTGGCTACAACTCCGACTTCCATTCCGGGTTGGGATTCGGCTTTGACTTCGGCTCCGACTCCAACTCCGGCTAAGGATCCGACTAAAGCTCCGACTAAAGCTGCGGATCCGGATAGAGATGGAGCTCCGGTTTCATCTTCAATTATGTTAACGGCTGTGGCTCCGGCTGACACCACGGCTGTGACTGCGGCTAAGTATATGGTTTCGACTGCGACTCGGGCCAGGGCTCTGGTATTTGTCTGTCCGTCCACATCAATTATTGCCCCTGAAATAATTCTCGAGAGGGTACCTAAAATCGCTGCGCTGACAGCAGTAGCAAGAATCCGTTTTGTTGCATTGAAGCCTTTATGGACCAAAGCTTCGTAGGCGACACTGCCTGCAATAACCAAACTAAGCGCAGATAATACGTATTCCCTGGCCACATACCATTCAGTTGTAATATCCCTTACGCTCATTTTTCTTAGAATTAACACCGCCATAGTGCTGGCTATAGTTCTTGATACCGCTTCTGACGCAAGGTAGGTCAAGACTGAGACAGGCACTAACTCCCTTGTTTGGGCAATAGCGTCATAAGCTGCCAATCCTGCACCGGCATAATATAGAGGTTTCCACCGGCGCTTCGTGGGCCAGGGAGACACATGCCCGGCCAGCGCCACTTCGGCGATAGTCATCACGGACGCCAGCTGCAGACAGAAATCCGTTTGCGAACTCTCCAGCTCCTTTGTATCCGTTTCAGTCAGATTATGTGTCCTTGTAAGCCCTGTGACCATTCCCGCTGTTTTACAGACACCCCACCAGATACCCAGGTTCATCAGGGTAGACAAAGAGAGCCCGGCAATGCTTTTCGTTAACTCAAGCCCGCTTGCAAACAGTGCGTTGTCATTAAAAGGCTCAAGAAAATCAAAATCATTTTTTGAGGGGAGGCTGGCCTGTGCCGCCGAATAAAACAAACACAAAAGTAACGGAAAAGGGTTGAATAACTTTTTCATGATAATTTCCCGGAAAAACTGACTGAACAGGAAATATAGCCCCTCGGCGAAGCTATGAATGAAATTTCCTTAGCTACAAAGTGCGGTGCAAATAAGGCAGCTATCAGCCCCTGATTCAGAAGTATTTGGCTGCAAATCTTTTACATTAACTTAGTCGTATAATTTTAATTTATGCAAAGATGGCAAAACTGTCACAAACCCCAAAAGCTCAGTGCATTTTTTTTGAGTGCAGAAAAAAAATCGCTATTTTCTGCACTAAACCCGACGACAGCTATTGCAGATTGATTAAAAACTCCACATTATAAAATCTAATGGGTTGGACTTTTCCTGCCATTGTGTTTGAGTCAACGAACAGGAGACTGACCGGGAATAAAAAAATTCTTGATCAGGCTTCCAGGTTTTAGTTGAGCTTTCCATGATGTCAGCCAATGGACGGCTGCCAGCCCGGGCCACTTTCTATACTGACTCTCTTCAATCATAAGAGTGGCCAATGTACTGATCTTGAGACAGTCGTGAATAAAGGGGGCGCCCCCCCGATACGGCTGTCGAATCCGAACATCAGACAGGGCAGGGCACAATATGGATATATTTAACCACTACCAGGAGCGATTCCAGTCCACGCAGCAGGAAGAGCTTACCATTCAGGAATATCTCGACCTCTGTAAAGATGATCCCGGGGTCTATGCCAATGCAGCAGAAAGAATGCTGATGGCCATTGGCGAACCGGAGATGACAGACACCTCCCGGGATTCTCGCCTGAGTCGTATTTTTTCCAACAAACTGATCAAACGTTACCCCGCCTTTGAAGAGTTCTATGGTATGGAAGAAGCCATTGAACAGATTGTTTCTTACTTCAAGCACGCTGCCCAGGGACTGGAAGAAAAGAAACAGATCCTTTATTTGCTGGGTCCGGTGGGTGGCGGTAAATCTTCTCTAGCGGAAAAACTGAAAGCCCTGATGCAAAAGCAACCTTTCTACGCCATTAAGGGGTCGCCGGTTTTTGAATCACCACTGAATCTGTTCAATGCCGATGAAGATGGTGACATTCTGACTCAGGAATACGGCATTCCCAGACGTTATCTGGGCGGCATCATGTCACCCTGGGCAGTGAAGCGTCTTAACGAGTTTGGTGGTGACATCACCAAGTTCAAGATTGTAAAACTCTGCCCCAGCATTCTTAACCAGGTGGCCATCGCCAAGACCGAACCCGGTGATGAAAACAACCAGGACATTTCCAGTCTGGTGGGTAAAGTGGATATCCGTCAGCTGGAAGAATACTCTCAGGATGATCCGGATGCTTACAGCTTCTCCGGAGCACTCTGCCGCGCCAACCAGGGTCTGATGGAATTTGTGGAGATGTTCAAGGCTCCTATCAAAGTTCTCCACCCATTGTTGACTGCCACTCAAGAGGGTAATTACAACAGTACCGAAGGGATGGGCGCGATTCCTTTCAATGGTGTGATCCTGGCTCACTCCAACGAATCAGAATGGCAAACCTTCAAGAACAATAAAACCAACGAAGCCTTTATTGACCGGGTTAATATTGTCAAAGTGCCCTACTGCACAAGGGTGAAAGAAGAGATTCTGATTTATGAGAAACTGCTCTCCAGCAGCTCTCTGAGAGAAGCGCCCTGCGCACCCGATACCCTGAAGATGCTGGCCCAGTTCTCGGTTCTGTCTCGAGTTAAAGAACCTGAAAACTCCAACGTTTACTCGAAGATGCGAGTCTACGACGGTGAAAACCTGAAAGACACCGACCCTAATGCCAAGCCGCTGCAGGAGTACAAAGATGCTGCAGGAGTGGATGAAGGTATGGAAGGGCTTTCAACCCGTTTTGCCTTCAAGATTCTTTCCAAGGTCTTCAACTTCGATCCCACCGAAGTGGCGGCAAACCCGGTTCATATGCTGTACGTATTGGAGCAGCAAATAGAACAGCAGCAATTCCCGAAAGAAATCCATGAACGCTACCTGCGTTATGTGAAGGAATTTCTGGCGCCGAAGTACATTGAGTTTCTGGGCAAGGAAATCCAGACTGCTTACCTAGAATCATACTCTGAGTATGGACAGAATATCTTCGACCGTTACATCACCTACGCTGACTTCTGGATTCAGGATCAGGAATACCGTGATCCGGAAACCGGAGACATACTCGACCGGGCTTCAATCAATGAAGAGCTGGAGAAGATTGAGAAGGCCGCCAGTATCGCCAATCCGAAAGACTTCCGTAATGAAGTGGTGAACTTTGTACTCAGAGCCAGGGCCAACAATCAGGGTAAAAACCCAAGCTGGTCCAGCTACGAGAAAATGCGCACCGTGATTGAGAAGAAAATGTTCTCCAATACTGAAGACCTTCTGCCGGTCATTTCATTCAATGCCAAAAGCAGCAATGAAGACCAGCGCAAACACAACGAGTTTGTGAAGCGCATGGTCGAGAGAGGCTATACCGAGAAACAGGTGAGACTGCTGGCTGAATGGTACATCAGAGTCAGAAAGTCACAGTAAGAGCTGAGGCCTGCGACAGCGTCGCAGGCCCTTTTTAAGTACCTAATCAGGTACTTAATGGAATTATTCTTTGATCATTTACAGGTCCGACCAACGACCATGGGCAGGTGAAAAAAGTGATCAAAAAATAATTTCGAGACCGCTTCTAAAGTGACTGACGAACGTCAGAAAATAGCTTTCGGAGCCAAAATACACAAAAACGGTGGAAAGATGTCACCCTATTCCGATAACTACTAAAACCATGAGCAAAAAAAGCGGTAAGCGAAAAAAATCATGGCAAGCAGGGATTGGAATAACAAGGTTTTGAACAGGCAGTTCAAAACTGGCGACATGGAAATCATGAAATGTTCTGTGTCATAACAGACAGGGAGCGTGCTGATGAGCATTATTATTGATCGACGTCTGAACGGGAAAAACAAGAGTACTGTCAATCGACAGCGTTTTCTGGACAGATACCGAAAGCACATTAAAAAAGCGGTTTCTGAAGCGGTTAACAAACGCTCCATTACGGATGTGGAATCTGGGAGTCAGGTTACCATTCCCACTAAAGATCTCTCTGAACCCCACTTTCAGCATGGTCAGGGTGGCCGCTACAAACAGGTTCATCCCGGTAATAAAGAGTTTGTTTCCGGCGACAGAATCAAACGACCATCCGGTGGTTCCGGGCAGGGTTCAGGCCGGGGCAAAGCCGGTAACTCCGGCGAAGGCATGGACGAGTTCAGTTTCCAGATCAACCATGAAGAATTTCTGAATCACATGTTTGATGATCTTGAGCTGCCAAACCTGGTTCGAAAGCAGCTTCAGGATGCCACTGAATTCAAAATGAAGCACGCCGGTTACACCAGCGAAGGCTCTCCTGATCGATTGAACATTGTTCGCTCCCTGAGATCAGCACACGCTCGAAGAATTGCCCTCGGTGGCGGTGCCCGAAAGGAAGTAAGGGCATTAAGACGGCAGCTTCGTGAGCTGGAAGTCAGTCCGGAGGAAACCGATTCTCAACTTGTAGAAGAACTTCGCGAGAAGATTAAAGAGCTCAATGGCAAGTTGAAAAAGCTGCCCTTTATTGATGACTTTGATCTCAAGTACAACAACCTGATTAAAGTTCCCAGCCCCAGTAACAAGGCCGTAATGTTCTGTGTCATGGATGTCTCCGGTTCCATGACACAGGAAATCAAAGACATGGCCAAGCGCTTTTTCATCCTGCTTTATTTGTTCCTGCAACGTAATTACAAACAGATCGAAGTGGTCTTCATTCGGCACCACACTGCCGCAAAAGAAGTTGATGAGGATGATTTCTTTTATTCCAGAGAAACCGGCGGAACCATTGTCTCCAGTGCTCTGGAAATGACCAGTGACATCATCAACAAACGTTACAGCCCGGTGGACTGGAACATTTACGTCGCCCAGGCTTCCGATGGTGATAACTGGGAAGGAGATTCCAGCGTCTGTTCGAAAATTCTGACCGAGCAGATCATGTCGAAGGTTCAATACTTTTCCTACGTCGAAATCACCGACCGGGCTCACCAGAACCTGTGGCGTGAATACGAAAGCATAGCTGAACAGTTCGCCGATCAGTTTGCCATGCAACAGATCAAAACACCGAATGACATTTATCCGGTGTTCCGTCGTCTGTTTGAGAAAAAAGAAACCGTATAAGTGAGGCATCCGCCATGAGTGAGGTTACAGATATTAAAGAGAGAGAACCCATCTCCACGGGTTCAGAATGGACCTTTGATCTCATTCAGGAATACGACCGTGAGTTGGCGCGGCTGGCAGACAAGTTCCGGCTCGACACTTACCCGAACCAGATTGAGGTCATCAGTGCCGAACAGATGATGGATGCCTACTCTTCTACAGGCATGCCATTAATGTACAGTCACTGGAGCTTTGGCAAACAGTTTCTCCATACCCAACAGAATTATCAGCGCGGCCGCATGGGGCTGGCTTATGAAATTGTGATCAACTCCAACCCCTGCATTGCTTATCTCATGGAAGAAAACACCATGACCATGCAGGCTCTGGTACTGGCCCATGCCAGTTATGGTCATAACTCATTCTTTAAAGGTAACTATCTGTTCCAGACCTGGACCGATGCCGAATCCATTATTGACTACCTGATGTTTGCCAAGCGTTATGTTGCTGAGTGCGAAGAAAAATATGGCGTTGAAGCGGTTGAAGATGTTCTGGACGCTGCCCATGCCCTGATGAACCAGGGTGTTAATCGCTACAAGCGCCCGAGACCACTTTCAGCAGAACAGGAAAAAGAGCGCCAGCAGGAAAGAGCAGAGTATATTCAGAGAACCCTGAACGACATCTGGAGCACTATTCCAAAGACGGAAGATAAAGAAGAGAAAAAAGTTGAACGCTTTCCTAAAGACCCGGAAGAGAACATTCTCTACTTTCTGGAAAAAAATGCGCCACTGCTGGAAACCTGGCAGCGTGAACTGCTGCGAATAGTCAGGAAAGTATCCCAATACTATTACCCTCAACGTCAAACCCAGGTGATGAACGAAGGCTGGGCCTGCTTCTGGCACTACCATCTTCTCCATGAGCTTTATGATGAAGGAAAAGTCACCGATGGCTTTATGCTGGAATTTCTGCACTCTCACTCAAGTGTCGTATACCAGCCTCCCTTTGACAGCCCGCACTACAGCGGCATCAACCCCTACACACTGGGCTTCAGCATGTTTCAGGATATTCGCAGAATCTGTGAAAATCCTACCGATGAAGACAGACACTGGTTCCCGGACATTGCCGACAGTGACTGGCTGGAAACCGTGCATTTTGCGATGAAAAACTTCAAGGATGAAAGCTTTATTCTGCAATTCCTGTCTCCCAAGGTGATGAGAGAACTCAGACTCTTCTCGGTTCTGGATGACGAAAGCAAGTCCTACCTGGAAGTCGATGCGATTCATAACAGCACCGGATACAAAGAAGTAAGGGAGTCGCTGGCTGCTCAATACAATCTTGGCAACCGGGAGCCCAATATCCAGGTCTTTGATGTGGATGTGCGTGGCGATCGAACCCTGACTCTCAGACATTACCAGCACCAGGGACGTCCACTGGATAAAAGTACAGAGGAATTACTCAGGCACGTACACCGGCTCTGGCAATTTGATGTCAAACTGGAGTCGGTGACCATTGATAACAAGGTAAGCAAAAGCTATCAGTGCCCGGATAAAAAAGATTCCGGGAAGTCTCACTAAAAAGATCTGATTGAAAGACGAGGGTCTTTTTATATTGAAAACTAATAAGAATTAAAAAGCCATCCGAGAGTCTCCCGGACTTAAGCCTCCGTCCGGGTCACCCCGCAGCAAGGGTTGCTATTGCAACCTCACGACTGCATGGATGCAGGAGCAGTAGCTGCTTGGGACGGCCTTAAGTCCGGCAGGCTTCTGGCCCCACATATCCTATCCACTTAAAACCGAATCCCCGCTGCCACGACAGAAAGAACCAGCCCTTCCGTTCAATGCAAAAAATACTGACTACGGTGATAACCAGAAGCTTGATGCCTATTAACGATATTTTCAAAGAGTCAGATGCACGGCTGAATGGCTGTTTTTTAAAAACAAGCAATACCCACTCAAAGCAATTCAATTCATTTGCATGTCTTGATGACTCATAACCGTTTATGTATTGCACAAAATTATTCCTACCATCACATAAAGCGTTATTAAATCTATTTAAATAGTCCATAAAAGCACATTAAATGCTTCCATCAATTTAAAGCTTCCTGTATAAATAGTTACCTCCGTCATTGATAACCATTAATACCCGGTCGAATTAGTCTGAATTGGGAGTTCCTGAATGAACGTTTTTGAAGAAATTCATCACCGCCTGAGCAGTAAAACTCGTATCCGCTCTTTGTTTAAAGATGTTCATGTCGAAGATCTTGAGCGTATCATCTCCAGAATGCAGGACGTAATGCAGGAGAAAGTTGAAGCCCGCAATAAGATTGACGAAGAGCGTCAAGCCAAACTCGAAAACATTGAAGCCGTTAAGCAGATCATGGCCGAACGCGGCATTTCAATGGAAGACTTGGACCATCTGGAAATAGCGACTCAAAAACGTCGTCGTAATGTCCAAAGGTTTACTTTTGAGTACCAGACAGAAGCCGGCGACACTGTCCAATGGGATGGCTCTACCACAGGGCGCTTGCCGCGTGACTTCCAAAGCTACCTGGACCGCACCGGCAAAAAACGTCTGGAATGCGTCGTTGGCGAAGAGTAAGTCTACCTTCGTCAGTATTTCGGGTTCATGCCCGGTCTGCAACTTCTTGAATAGAGACACCAATGGATCAAAGTATCATTCTTTGAAAAACCTCCCCCTCTGACTCGAAGTAATCAGTTGGGGATCCCATTACAGAGTGCTCAGGTGGGACCACTCTCATCAACACTCTGACCAACAGCCCGCAGTGCACCCCACAGCAGGTGTTCAAGAGACAGATACAAACTAGTAAAGAAAATACAAATACGCAAGCCCGGTCTTTGCAGGATGGTTAAAATCCACCACCCTGCCAGCTCCCGGGGATTAGCGTTTCAGAGTAAAGATAGTCAGGATCAGTCTGTAGTACAACAGACTGTTCGCGAATGATGAAACCATGAAAAGATTATTCATTTTTTGATGGTAGTCCTAAAAGCAGAAAAGGTGCCACCGGCCCTTTTCTGCTTTCATGAGTGTTCCAACTCAAGGCATTTTTCCGGAAAGTGGCAAATAAAGCGGCTGCCTTTTCCTGGGTGACTGCTGATCGTGAGTTTGCCTCCGTGTCTCAGCATGACGTGCTTGACGATAGCCAGGCCAAGCCCCGTTCCCCCGGTATTCTGGCTACGACTTTTATCAATCCGGTAAAAGCGCTCAGTCAACCTCGGAATATGCATTGGATCAATACCGACACCATTGTCTTCTACCATCATATGTCCGCCTTCCCCGTCCTGCCACCAGCGCACAAGTATTTTCCCACCCTCGGGTGTATAGCGCACGGCATTAAAGACCAGATTCGAGAAGGCACTGCGCAACTCATTACTGCTGCCTGCCAAAAAGACATCTTCAGGACAATCCAGAGAAATCTGATGCTGGCTTTCACCACTGAGTGCACATCCGTCTTCAACGATACTGCTGAGCAGGGTTTTAACATGAACCCCATTCTCGTCTGCCTGAGCTTCAGCCGACTCCAGTTTGGACAGCAACAGCAGGTCTGCCACCAGATTCTGCATTCTCAGCGACTGCTCCTGCATCCTGTTCAGTGCTTTTTCCCAAACAGGGGGCAGACCTGAATCCGGGCCCAGACTGTCCAGCATGGTTTCGATGTATCCAGACACAACCGTCAGTGGTGTTCTCAGTTCATGGGAGACATTGGCAACAAAGTCTTTTCTCATGACTTCCAGCTGATTCAAGCGCGTGACATCTCTAACGGTCATGAGACGATTGCCTTTGCCATAAACCGTTATATTAAATTGCAGTTGATGATCAGGGTTGATTGGCGAGGGGATCTCAAGAGCTTTTTGATAACCACCCTGCTCAAAGTAGTCGACAAACCTTGGATCACGTAGCAGATTGGTAATCAACTGCCCCTGATCGTCAGGCGTCTTAAGCCCTATCAAAGTTCCAGCGGCGGGATTCCACCATTCCAGGTTGCTCTGATTATCTATCATTACAACACCGTCGTTCAGCGCAGCAGTTGATTCCTGAACACGTTCAATCACTCCGGCCAGCTTTTGCCGGGAACGACTGTGCTGTTTTTGCAATCGATAGATACCATCAAAAATTTGCCCCCAGAACCCTTTACTCTCAGGAGGCTCTTTGCTCCTGGCCTTGGGGTCATTCAGCCAGTCCAGCAGCTTGAAAAGCTGACGGAAGCTCCAGACAAAATAACCTCCCATGACCACACAGAGTCCTAAAAAAGGCTCTCCAAACAACCAGCCCAGGGAAAACCCGACAATCACGTAGGCGATCATGCGGCTCAGCAAATGGGTTTTTGAAATTGTTGTCATATTACTCCCGGCCAGATAACTGCTGAGCACTGAGCATAAAAGGTTTACACCCTCGTTGAGAAACGATATCCAGTACCACGAACCGTTTGCACAAAGGCTTCGTAGTTATCACCTAAGGCCTTACGCAAGCGTCGAATGTGTACATCAACGGTTCGCTCTTCCACATAAACGTTGCCACCCCAGACCTGATCCAGTAACTGCCCACGGGTATAGGCACGCTCCTGGTGCGTCAGGAAAAACTGCAGCAAACGGTACTCGGTAGGTCCTATTTCAGCAGGTGAGCCATCAATAGAGACTCTGTGGCTGACAGGGTCCAGCTCCAATCCCTTGATGACAATGGGAGACTGGTTATCAAATCCGCCTGTACGACGGAGAACCGCTTTTAAACGAGCAGCCAGCTCGCGGGGAGAAAAAGGCTTGGTGATGTAGTCATCGGCACCGGTTTCAAGTCCCTGGATTTTGTGGTCTTCTTCACCTTTGGCCGTCAACATAACAATGGGTATTTCAGAGGTCAGCTCATTGCGCTTCAGACGACGGGCCAGTTCAATTCCAGAGACATCTGGTAACATCCAGTCCAGCAAGATCAGATCGGGTTTGTTATCCACAATCAGAGAGTGCGCTTCTCTGGCATCTGCTGCCTCAAGACAGTCATACCCTGCCATTTCCAGAGCAACGGTCACCATTTCGCGAATCGGTGCTTCGTCATCTACGATCAGAATGGTCTTTCCTGGCATTAATCTCTACCTGTTATCTGTCGATTCGATTTCGGCGGTGACGTTCTGGCATCTATCAGCTGAAGCTCATTAGGGCTATATCAGGATGGTAGTGTCTCAGGACAGCACCTTTCCTATCGCTCAGGCTGTTTCTCACTACTTTGATCAACCGCACTATACACCGGACATTACACCTTTGAAATGTTACAGGCAGATGACACACTAAAGGCTGATATTGCAGCTTAAAAATAAAAAGATCCCTCAGGGTTTACAGGGTAAGGCTTTTCGCCATTTATCCCCACAGCCACCATAAGTAGCAATACTTACCGGGCTCTAAGCCGGATTGAAGATCAAAGATAACTCAACACGAAACCTGCAAATACAATGGCTCCGGCCCAGTGGTTACTAAGAAACGCCTTGAAGCAGGCTTCACGCTCACGACGACGGGTTAACCATTGCTGGTAAACGAAAAGGGCTGCGACAGCCAACAATGAGAGATAATAGAGAGCACCTAACTCCAGTTGATGGCCTGCCATGGCCAGTGTCATCAAGGTAAGTACCTGCAGGCAACCAACAATCAGGTTATCCATCTCGCCAAATAGAATGGCTGTGGACTTGATACCTACTTTCAGATCATCGTCACGATCCACCATGGCGTATTGAGTATCGTAAGCCACTGTCCAGAAGAGATTGGCCAGAAACATCAGCCAGACGATGTTTCCCAACGAGCCACTCTGAGCCGCAAAAGCCATGGGTATCGACCAGCCAAAAGCAGCCCCCAAAACCACCTGAGGCAGATGAGTGTGTCTTTTGGCAAAAGGGTAAGCCGAGGCCAGCAATAATCCGGCAAAAGAGAGCTGGACGGTAAGAGTATTGGTAAAGAGTACAAGAATGAAAGACAAAAGTACCATACCGGAGAAATAGATCAGCGCTTCTTTTTCCTGAATTTTACCCGTTACCAGCGGTCGATGCTGTGTTCTCTTAACATGGCCGTCCACTTTCCTGTCAGCAAAGTCATTAATAACGCAGCCTGCACTGCGCATCAAAACCACGCCGACCGAAAAAATCACCAGATTCTTCAGACTCGGTACACCTTCTGCCGCCACCCAGAGTGCCCACATAGTAGGCCAGAACAACAGATAAATACCAATAGGCCGGTCCAGCCGGGCCAGCCGTAAGAAATCTTTTAAACGGGGAAATCGTTGCAGAACTACTTCAGTGCCTGCCAATACCGCCATTGGTTTTCTGAATTGCATCATAATATTTAGCTGCTTATCTGCATCTTTATTATCATCGCTGAGATTCTTATTGCTCATCGCCCTGAATCATGACCCGCATCGCCAGTTTATCAGGTCAGGCCAGGTTCTCAATCAGGCCATGACCAGACCGACTGCGGAAATCTCTATATTTCACGAGGTAAGTGCTTCGACAAACAATCATTCTTGTAGAGCTTCAGGGTTCAGGATGCTTCGACATGACTCTGGAGTGCTTCTCTGTCTGTTCAGACAGGTCCGGCAAAAAGATTTCACAAACAGATATAGACTTTTCGTGCAAATAAAATAACGACCGCCTTCCCCAGGCTGTTTCATCAGAGTATTTTTCAACCAGATGAGGATTAAACTGACGAGCCGGCAGTTCCGCTACCTCAAATGGTCCCCGACGCATACCGGGATGATTAAATAAAAACTCCCCCAGGGGCTTAGTGCCCAGTTGCAGCAGCTCTCTGTTCGTGCCAATAAGACTGCTGTGAGGCAATACACTTCGTGCAAACACTCTGGGTCGGCCACCACAGATCAGCAGAACCTCCCTGATAGAAGCCATTTTGCTGCAATGTCTGTTTTCGAATGATCCTGCCAACTCACCAGACGTGGACGTAGCCTTTGACTGTTCATAGTTATTGAGAAACTTTAGCTCCGAACAGGTCGGCATAAAGGTCCCGTGACGAATAACCTGAACCCTGAAGTCGCCGTCAAACTCATGTTTCAAACGCTGAGTCAGGGAACCTCTGTCCAGCAGCCAGTCTCTCCAGGGCTCTGGAATCTGCTGTTTCAAATAATGTCTCGGCTTCCAGGATAAGCCTGAAAAATCAATAAAAGGCACCATCACTCCTGCTGCACAAATCCAATTTTCCAGAACTGCCCCGGGAGGAAACAAGGCAGCTCACCTTGACACTCCCCGCCTTGTCAGGCGAGGCTTCTGACTTCATAAGCTACAGCCAGCCTATAACGACCGGACTTACGCAGAAGCCTCCATCAGCAGCAACCGGGTGCCCCTCGGTTATTTATTGGTCTTTTGTTTGATTTGCCGCTGCCTTAACGGGTCACTCAGGTATGGGTTCATCTGGTTCTTCAAGGGCGGTTGGGCAGTTGGCTCTGCCTTAATTTTTTGTTAACAGTGCTTGGTTTTCATCATCGTGAGTTTCTGCATAGAGACAGACCGACAGTGAATTTAGCCAACTATGCACAAACACGCAAGCATAATGCTCTTCACCTGCGCGGCCCGACCTACGCGGCCCGACCTACGCGGCCCGACCTTCCCGACTTATATCTCCCTCCGCCCGATTGAGGGTGTCGCAAAACTCCAACAACTCGTTCCCACGCTGGAACCCACAGGGCCTAAAAGCATGGCAACCAGAGTTTTTGCGACACCCTCCAAGGAGCCTGACCGAGAATAGACTGCCCTACTGCGGCGGCAGCAAATTGGTCTGAAAATCCGCTTTTGTTCGTCAAATAGCTCGCTATTCTCCTCACAAAACCGAATTTTCATCCTCAATTTTCTGCCGTCCTCGCTACGGGCGCTATTCTCGGTCAGGCTCCAAGGCGGGGAGTGTCACGGTTTCCTCAATTTCTTTCTGCCTGACTTTAATGGACACGACCGAATTCTTTTCTATGCTTCCTGCCAATGGTATAAATCATCCCCAAGGGATGATCGAAAACTATAAATCAGGATCCGCGCATGGCTGTCGTAAAACGTACGCCCCAAAAGACCGGTCGTATAAGAACCGAGAGAGTTCGGCTGATTTTGAAAGCTGCCGAACAGGAGTTTGCCCGGCATGGATTCGGGGGAGCCACAATCCAGCGTATAGCTGACCTGGCCGATTTACCAAAACCGACTGTCTTGTATTACTTCAGTAACAAGCAGGAAATTTATGACGAAGTTCTTAACAATATTTTGTATCTCTGGAATGACAAACTGAACAGCTTTCATCCGAAAGATGACCCTGCAGAGTCACTTGAACGGTATATCCGCTCAAAAATAGAAGTCTCCAGAAGATACCCCACAGCCAGCCGAATTTTTGCCAGTGAAATCATTCATGGCTGCCAGCAGCTGTCTCCGTCCATGAAGGACTCTACCCAGCAGTGGTTTAAAAACAAAACAGAGATTTTTCAGCACTGGATGGATGAGGGTAAAATGGCCCGGGTAGAGCCCATGCACCTGATTTTTATGATCTGGGGATCGACTCAGCATTACGCTGATTATGAAAAACAGATCTGCCTTATCATGAACAAAAAGAAACTGCCTGCCTCAACCTACGATCAAGCCGCTGACACTATCTGCGACATTGTTCTTCGTGGTTGCGGTCTGAAGGTTTGAGAAACGATAAAAATCTTGTAGAGTCACAAGGTAAAAATGAACCGGGCAGATTAACACGCAAGTCACTGCCATAAACTGCTGTATTGGCGGTCTATGGTATACGGCAGCTTGTTGCACTATCCAGACCGTCCTGCTCATAACAAGAGGCAGATGATGAGAGTCTGGATAAAACATCCCCTGGCTATTTTCACCGCAAACAGTCAGGACGCCGGTAACGGCGTGGTGATTGATGAAAGCTCCGGCAAGATCACAGAGCTGGTTCCCTCGGGACAGTCTCCGAAAGTCTCCTGTGATCAAAGCTATGACGCTTCCGGACAGGTTCTCCTTCCCGGTCTGATCAATACTCATCACCATCTTTATCAGACCCTGACCCGCGCCTTCCCTCCGGCACTGAATAAAAAACTCTTTCCCTGGCTGCAAACGCTTTATCCTGTCTGGGCCAGACTGAAGCCAGAGATGCTGTTTAACGCCACTCAGCTGGGACTGACAGAACTGCAGCAGTCCGGTTGTACAACAGTGGCAGATCATCACTACCTATTCCCGGAAGCACTCACAGAAGCCATTGATATTCAGGTGAAGGCCGCTGACAGTATTGGCAGCAGGGTTATACTGACTCGGGGTTCCATGAGCCTTGGAGAGAAGGATGGAGGCCTTCCTCCCCAGTCTACCGTGCAAACAGAAGCTGAGATACTCGACGACTCCGAACGTCTGATTCATCGTTATCATGAGTCAGACGAGGGGGCAAAGGTTCAGATTGCCCTGGCACCCTGCTCACCTTTTTCAGTCAGCACAGAGTTGATGAAAGAGACCGCTGGGCTGGCCCGTAAACACAATGTTCGATTACATACCCATCTGGCTGAAACCCATGATGAAGACAACTTCTGCATCGAGCGGTTCGGTTTACGGCCACTGGATTACCTGGAATCTGTGGATTGGCTGGCTGACGATGTCTGGCTGGCCCATGGTATTCATTTCAATGACGATGAAATCAAAAGAATGGGACAGGCGGGCATGGGCGTCTGTCACTGCCCTACCTCGAATATGCTGCTGGCATCGGGCATCTGCCGCACCAAAGAACTGGCGTCTGCAGGCGTGCACGTCGGACTGGGTGTGGATGGCTCCGCTTCAAACGACGGCTCCAATATGATGCAGGAAGTCCGTCAGGCTTTGCTGATCAATCGTCTGCGTTACGCCGCAGACGAAGTCACTCATCTCGATGCTCTGTACTGGGCAACAAAAGGCTCAGCCAAAGTGCTTGGCAGGGGCGATATTGGAGAACTGGCAGAAGGAAAGCAAGCCGACCTTGCTCTTTTCAGCCTGGATGAGTTGCGTTTCAGTGGCAGCCATGACCCACTGGCAGCACTGGTTCTTTGTGGAGGCCATAAAGCAGCTGCCGTTATGTGTGCAGGAAAGTGGCTGATTAAAGATGAAACACTACTTCATCTTGATCAAGAGGCCATCATGGCTGCACACCAGCTTTCTGCCAGAAAGCTGGTGTCTTGAGAGGCTGTCGTAAATCTCTGGTTCCAATGCTCCAGAGATTTATGACGGGGAACGAGTTGTAGGGTATGACGGAAATAATCAGGAAGTGGTTTCTTCTTTGATGGCTCCCGAAGATGCATTAATATTTTTCACCACTTTTCTCTGATCGCTGGATTCAGGCCCGGAATCTTCAGGCAAAACCAGTGTCAGCAAAATAGCGGTCAGACCTCCGGTGGTAATCGCCGAGCTGAAAATGTTTTTGACCAGTTCCGGCATCTGGCTCAGCACCCCGGGCACAATAGTGACGCCCAGCCCCATACCCATGGACACAGCAATGATCATTACCTGTCGACGATCAAGTGATCCTGAAGCCAGGATGCGAATACCTGAAGCGGCCACCGTGCCAAACATAACCAATGTAGCCCCACCCAGCACAGGCTTGGGAACCAGCATCAGGATGGCCCCGAGTATCGGGAAAAGTCCCATCACTAAAAACAAACCGGCAATGATATAGCCAACAAACCGGCTGGCGACACCGGTCATTTGAATCACACCATTGTTCTGGCTAAACGTCGTCGTTGGAAAGCTGTTCAGGCAAGCTGCGGTCAGAGAGTTCACGCCATCAGCCAAAATACCGCCACGAATACGCTCAACGTATCCATTACCCTCAATAGGTTCACCCGAAAGTTTTGCTGTCGCAGTCAGGTCACCGGTAGATTCAATGGTCGTTATGACATAAATGAGAGCAATCGGAATGAATAGCTCCCAATCGAAGGTCATTCCATATTTAAAAGGCACCGGAGCAGTAAATAAAACCGAGTCCGACAATCCCTGCAGAGTCATTTTACCGGTATAAAGTGTTATCAGGCTGCCCACCAGCAAGCCAAGGAAGATCGCCGAGAGACGCACCATGGGACGAGAACTGCGATTAAAAAAGATCACAGTCGCTAACACGGTGATGCTCACTGCAAGGTTGCTCAGCGCACCAAAATCAGGCGCATTGAAGCCACCGGCCATATCGGTCACAGCTACCTTAATCAGGCTGAGACCAATCAGTGAAATAACAATTCCGGTAATGGTTGGCGTAATAATCTTGCGCAGCTTATGGAAAAAGCGGCTCAGGACAATCTCGATAAATGCCCCGAAAAAACAAAGACCCGTCATCAGTGCAATAATCTCTTCACTGCTGCCTCCCCGACTCTTAACCACAAAACCGGCAGCAATAAGGGAGCTCAAAAACGCAAAACTGGTTCCCTGAATACTCAACAAACCAGACCCCAGGGGACCAAACCGTCTGGCCTGGATAAAGGTACCTATCCCTGAGGCGATCAGCGCCATACTGATCAGGTAAGGAATATGCTCTCCCAAACCCAACACCCCACCGATGACCAGGGTCGGTGTCACAACCCCCACAAAGCTGGCTATCATATGCTGCAGGGCACTGAAAAAAGCTCGAAATAATGGTGGTTTGTCGTTTAATTGGTGGATGAGGTCGGGATTATGAGTCTGGCTATTCATGCATACTCCTGCCGTCTATTTTTTTTATACAGAGTGAGTATTGCAATTCCTTGACCAATTATTCAATTTTTTTTGGGGTACTATACCAGCGCAACCAGCCTGCCAGGTGCTAGCCTTTCCCACCTGGGCCTGCGACAAGCAGAAATCAATCACTTGACTTTGCATCATCAAGCTTTCGTTTCCGGTGTTGTCTTTTGTGATTCGACAGAGCTTGAGGGTTTGGCAGGAGCTTCTGGCACTCAGGGCAAGTTTGCACTCTGGTGTGATCTTTTCTTTTGTGAACCGACAAGACTTTCGCGTTTGGCAGGATCTTCTGGCACTCAGGGCAGGTTTGTTCTCCGCTGTGATATAGACTTTTGTGAACCGACAGGGCTTGGGCGTTTGCCAGGGTCTTCTGGCACCCAGGGCAGGTTTGCTTTCCGGTGTGATCTTTTCTTTTGTGAACCCACAGGGCTTGAGCGTTTGGCAGAGTCTCCAGGCACTCAGGGCAGGTTTGCTCTCCAGTGTGATCTTTTTTTTTGTGAAACGCCAGGGCTTGAGCATTTGGCAGGGGCTTCTTGCATTCAGGGCAGGTTTTCTCTCCAGTGTGATATTGACTTTTGTGAGCCGACAGGGACTTACCGTTTGCAAAAGTCTTCTGGCACTCAGGGCAGGTTTGCTTTCCCGTGTGATGTTTTCTTTTGTGAACCGCCAGGGCATAAGGGTTTGGAAGGGGCTTCTGGCACTCAGGGCAGGTTTGCTTTCCCGTGTGATGTTTTCTTTTGTGAACCGCCAGGGCATAAGCGTTTGGAAGGGGCTTCTGGCACTTAGGGCAGGTTTTCTCTCCGGTGTGATCTCTTCTTCTGTGAGACGACAGGGCTTGAGCGTTTGCCAGGATCTTCTGGCACTCAGGGCAGGTTTGTTCTCCGGTGTGATATTTTCTTTTGTGATGCGACAGGGCTTGAGCGTTTGGCAGGGTATTCTGGCATTCAGGGCAGGTTTGTTCTCCGGTGTGATATTTTCTTTTGTGATCCGACAGGGCTTGAGCATTTGGCAAGGACTTCTGGCACTCAAGGCAGCTTCGCTCTCCGGTGTGATATTGACTTTTGTGATTGCGCAATGAGGCTTGAGAGCTAAATGATTTCTCACAGCCAGGGTGATCACATCGGTATTTTTTGGAGCCTGCCTTCCTTTGTTTTTCCGCAGGTGGTGGATTTAATTTTAATGATGAACCAGTTCTGCTGTCAGCTTCTGAGACAACTGTCGATGCTTCAGCAGGATGGCTAACCGGGCCAGATTCCTGATCGCCTGTTTGCAAATAGACATCGCAAGCGAAAGAGTCATCTGAGATTGAACGACACCGGGTACTTGTGGAAGGAGCAAAGATACAGACTCCCTGTTGAATACAACAGGGCTGTTCATGGCAATTTTCGTCAAGACTATGTCGGGAGTCTGTGGGCTGCCCCGAATTTTCATCATTATGGTCATTGTCGTATAGATAATGCGGTTTTTCTGAATGTCTATTGAATGACTGACCATGATCCTCTGACCCCATTGCCCAGGAATTGTTACCGCCGCCCGCCCCGTCCATCAAAGTGATAATCTGAAGTTTGTTTCGCCGACAGGGTTTGTCATCGGGCAGCATGCCTGACCCCGAATATCCGTTTGTGCTGAGCATATGTGATGGCTGTTTTTGCATCAGCCTCCAACCAGTCATTGGCATTGCAGTTGATATGCCCGGCTCAGTTTTTATAGAAAAACTCTGGCTTGTCGAAGCCCCATTCTGATCAACCTCAACGATAAAACCATAAGTCTGTGGCTCAACCGGGGAGACGAAAGGCAAAAAGACCAATACGTGCGAGAGTAGACTTTTAATGGTTCTATCCTTTTTTTCCGGGGATAGGAGCAGTGAGGATAGACGATAGGAACTTTGGGAGCTTTTCAATGTTGGCAAGCTCTATTGCCTCCCATGTCTTTTTGTCATCGGTTAACCGCCGCTGGTGATAGACAGATAGACGTGATCATTGCACTTCAGATCATACCCAAACGTGTGCAGTGCCCTTCCCTCCTGAGCCTGTGACAAGCAGAAATCAATCACTTGACTTTGCATCTTCAAGCTTTCGTTTCCGGTGTAGCCTTCTGTGATTCGACAGAGCCTGATTGTTTGGCAGTAGCGCCTGGCACTCAGGGCAGGCTTGTTCTCCGGTGTGATATTTTCTTTTGTGTGCCAACAGGGCTTGGGCGTGTGGCAGGGTCTTCTCGCACTCAGGGCAGTTTTGCTCTCCGGTGTGTTCTTTTCTTTTGTGAAGCGCCAAGGCTTGAGCGTTTGGCAGGGGCTTCTGGCATTCAGGGCAGATTTGCCCTCCGCTGTGATATCGGCTTTTGTGATTCGACAGGGCTAGAGCGTTTGGCAGGGGCTTCTGGCATTCAGGGCAGGTTTGCTCTCCGCTGTGATATCGGCTTTTGTGATTCGACAGGGCTAGAGCGTTTGGCAGGGTCTTCTGGCACTCAGGGCAGGTTTTCTCTCCGGTGTGATATTGACTTTTGTGAACCGACAGGGCTTGAGCGTGTGGCAAGGTCGTCTGGCACTCAGGGCAGGTTCGTTCTCCGGTGTGATCTTTTCTTTTATGAACCCACAGAGCTTGAGTGTTTGGCAGGGTCTTCTGGCATTCAGGGCAAGTTTTCTCTCCGCTGTGATATTGACTTTTGTGAACCGACAAGGCTAGAGCATTTGCCAGGGTCTTCTGGCACTCAGGGCAGGTTTTCTCTCCGGTGTGATCTTTTCTTTTGTGAACCGTCAGGGCTTGAGCGTTTGGCAGGGGCTTCTGGCAATAAGGGCAGGTTCGTTCTCCGGTGTGATATTGGCTTTTGTGATTGTACAACGAGGTTTGAGAGCTAAGTGATTTTTCACAGCCGGGGTGATCACATCGGTATTTTTTGGAGCCTGCCTTCCTTTGTTTTTTCGCAGGTGGTGGTTTTAATTTTAATGAGGCACCGGTTGTGCTGTCAGCTCCTGAGACAACTGTCGGTGCTTCAGCAGGATGGCTTACCGGGCCAGATTCCTGATCGCCTGCTTGCAAATAGACATCGCAAGCGAAAGAGTCATCTGTGGTTGAACGACACCGGGTACTTGTGGCAGGAGCGTAGATACAGACTCTCTGTTGATTACAACAGGGCTGTTCATGGCAATTCTTGTCAAAGCTATGTCGGGAGTCAGTGGGCCGACCCGAATTTCCATCATTATTGTCGTTGTCGTATAAATAGTGTGATTTTTCTGAATGTCTATTGAATGACTGACCATGATCCTCTGACTCTGTTGTCCGGGAGTAGTTACCCCCGCCCGTTCCTTTCATCAAAGTGATGATCATGTGTGATGGTTCGTTTTGCATCAGCCTCCCATCGGTCATTGGCATTGCAGATAATAGGCCCGGCTCAGTTTTTATAGAAAAACTCTGGCTTGTCGAAGCCTCATTCTGATCAACCTCAACGATAAAACCATAAGTCTGTGGCTCAACCGGGCAGACGAAAGGCAAAAAGGCAAATACGTGCGAGAGTAGACTTTTAATGGTTCTATCCTTTTTTTCCGGGGATAGGAGCACTGAGGATAGACGATAGGAACATTGGGAGTTTTTCAATGTTGGCAGGCTCTATTGCCTTCCATGTCTTTTTGTCATCGGTTAACCGCCGCTGGTGATAGACAGATAGACCTGCGCATTGCACTTCAGATCATACCCAAACGTGTGCAGTGCCCTTCGTTCCTGACCCTGAGACAAGCAGAAATCAATCACTTGACTTTGCATCTTCAAGCTTTCGTTTCCGGTGTTGCCTTCTGTGATTCGACAGAGCCTTAATGTTTGGCAGTAGCGCCTGGCACTCAGGGCAGGTTTGTTCTCCGGTGTGATATTTTCTTTTGTGATCCGACAGGGCTTGAGCGTGTGGCAGAGTCTTCTGGCACTCAGGGCAGGTTTGTTCTCCGGTGTGTTCTTTTCTTTTGTGAACCCACAGGGCTTGAGTGTTTGGTAGGGTCTTCTGGCATTCAGGGCAGGTTTTCTCTCCGCTGTGCTCTTTGCTTTTGTGAACCGACAGGACCTGACTGTTTGCGAAGGTCGTCTGGCACCCAGGGCAGGTTTGCTTTCCGGTGTGTTCTTTTCTTTTGTGAACCCACAGGGCTTGAGTGTTTGGCAGGGTCTTCTGGCATTCAGGGCAGGTTTTCTCTCCGGTGTGATATTGACTTTTGTGAGCCGACAGGGCATGACTGTTTGCCAAGGTCTTCTGGCACTCAGGGCAGTTTTGCTCTCCGGTGTGTTCTTTTCTTTTATGAACCGCCAGGGCTTGAGCGTTTGGCAGAGTCTTCTGGCACTCAGGGCAGGTTTTCTCTCCAGTGTGATATTGATTTTTGTGATTCAACAGGGCCTGTTTGTTTGCCAAGGTTTTCTGACACTCGGGGCAGGTTTGCTCACCGGTGTGTTTTTTTCTTTTGTGAACCGCCAGGGCTTGAGCGTTTGGCAGGGGCTTCTGGCACTCACGGCAGGTTTGTTCTCCTGTGTGGTATTTTCTTTTATGATCCCAAAGGGCTTGAGTGTTTGGCAGGGTCTTCTGGCATTCAGGGCAGGTTTTCTCTCCAGTGTGATACTGACTTTTGTGAGTCGAAAGGGCCTGACTGTTTGCCAAGGTCTTCTGGCACTCAGGGCAGGTTTGCTCTCCGTTGTGTTCTTTTCTTTTGTGAGTCGCCAGGGCTTGAGCGTTTGGCAGAGGCTTCTGGCACTCAGGGCAGTTTTGCTCTCCGGTGTGTTCTTTTCTTTTGTGAACCGCCAGGGCTTGAGCGTTTGGCAGGGTCTTCTGGCACCCAGGGCAGGTTTGCTTTCCGGTGTGTTCTTTTCTTTTGTGAACCCACAGGGCTTGAGTGTTTGGCAGGGTCTTCTGGCATTCAGGGCAGGTTTTCTCTCCTGTGTGATATTGACTTTTGTGAGCCGACAGGGCATGACTGTTTGCCAAGGTCTTCTGGCACTCAGGGCAGTTGTGCTCTCCGGTGTGTTCTTTTCTTTTATGAACCGCCAGAGCTTGAGCGTTTGGCAGAGTCTTCTGGCACTCAGGGCAGGTTTTCTCTCCAGTGTGATATTGATTTTTGTGATTCAACAGGGCCTGTTTGTTTGCCAAGGTTTTCTGACACTCGGGGCAGGTTTGCTCACCGGTGTGTTTTTTTCTTTTGTGAACCATCAGGGCTTGAGCGTTTGGCAGGGGCTTTTGGCAATCAGGGCAGGTTCGTTCTCCTGTGTGATATTGACTTTTGTGATTGCACAACGAGTTTTGAGAGCTAAGTGATTTTTCACAGCCGGGGTGATCACATCGGTATTTTTTGGAGCCTGCCTTCCTTTGTTTTTTCGCAGGTGGTGGTTTTAATTTTAATGACGCACAGGTTGTGCTGTCAGCTCCTGAGACGACTGTCAAACTTTCAGCAGAATGGCTTTCCGAGCCAGATTCCTGATCGCCTGTTTGCAAATAGACATCGCAAGCGAAAGAGTCATCTGAGGTTGAACGACACCGGGTACTTTTGGAAGGAGCGTAGATACAGACTCTCTGTTGATTACAACAGGGCTGTTCATGGCAATTCTTGTCAAAGCTATGTCGTGAGTCAGTGGGCCGACCCGAATTTTCATCATTATGGTCGTTGTCGTATAAATAATGTGATTTTTCTGAATGTCTATTGAACGACTGACCATGATCCTCTGACTCTGTTATCCGTGAATAGTTACCACCGCCCGTTCCGTACATCAAAGTGATGATCATGTGTGATGGTTCGTTTTGCATCAGCCTCCCATCGGTCATTGGCATTGCAGTTAATAGGCCCGGCTCAGTTTTTATAGAAAAACTCTGGCTTGTCGAAGCCTCATTCTGATCAGCCTCAACGATAAAACCATAAGTCTGTGGCTCAACCGGGCAGACGAAAGGCAAAAAGGCCAATACGTGCGAGAGTAGACTTTTAATGGTTCTATCCTTTTTTCCGGGGATAGGAGCAGTGAGGATAGACGATAGGAACTTTGGGAGTTTTACAATGTTGGCAAGTTCTATTGCCTTCCATGTCTTTTTGTCATCGGTTAACCGCCGCTGGTGGTAGACAGATAGACGTGAGCATTGCACTTCAGATCATACCCAAACGTGTACAGTGCCTTTCCCTCTTAACCCTGAGACAAGCAGAAATCAATCACTTGACTTTGCATCTTCAAGCTTTCGTTTCCGGTGTAGCCTTCTGTGATTCGACAGAGCCTGAATGTTTGGCAGTAGCGCCTGGCACTCAGGGCAGGTTTGCTCTCCGGTGTGATCTTTTCTTTTGTGAACCGTCAGGGCTTTAGCGTTTGGCAAGGTCTTCTGGCATTCAGGGCAGGTTTTCTCTCCAGTGTGATATTGACTTTTGTGAGCCGACAGGGCTTTCGCGTTTGGCAGGGTCTTCTGGCACTCAGAGCAGGTTTGCTCTCCGGTGTGTTCTTTTCTTTTGTGAACCGCCAGGGCTTGAGCGTTTGGCAGGGTCTTCTGGCATTCAGGGCAGGTTTGCTCTCCGCTGTGTTCTTTTCTTTTGTGAACCGCCAGGGCTTGAGCGTTTGGCAGGGGCTTCTGGCAATCAGGGCAGGTTTGCTCTCCGCTGTGATCTTTTCTTTTGTGAACCCACATGGCTTGAGCATTTGGCAGGGGCTTCTGGCACTCAGGACAGGTTTGTTCTCCGGTGTGATATTTTCTTTTGTGATCCCACAGAGCTTGAGCGTGTTGCAGGGTCTTCAGGCACTTAGGGCAGGTTTGCTCTCCGGTGTGATATTGACTTTTGTGAACCGACAGGGCTTGAGCGTGTGGCAGGGTCGTCTGGCACTCAGGGCAGGTTTGTTCTCCGGTGTGATATCGACTTTTGTGATCCGACAGGGCTTTCGCGTTTGGCAGGGGCTTCTGGCACTCAGGGCAGGTTTGCTCTCCGCTGTGATATCGAGTTTTGTGATCCGACAAAGCTTTTGCGTTTGGCAGGGTCTTCTGGCACTCAAGGCAGGTTTGCTCTCCGCTGTGTTCTTTTCTTCTATGATTCGACAGGGCTTGGGCGTGTGGCAGGGTCGTCTGGCACTCAGGGCAGGTTTGCTCTCCGGTGTGATATTTTCTTTTGTGATCCGACAGGGCTTGAGCGTTTGGCAGGGTCTTCTGGCATTCAGGGCAGGTTTGCTCTCCTCTGTGATATCGACTTTTGTGCTCCGACAGAGCTTGAACGTTTGGCAGGGTCTTCTGGCATCCAAGGCAGGTTTGCTCTCCGCTGTGTTCTTTTCTTCTATGATTCGACAGGGCTTGGGCGTGTGGCAGGGTCGTCTGGCACTCAGGGCAGGTTTGCTCTCCGGTGTGTTCTTTTCTTTTGTGAACCGAAAGGGCTAGAGTGTTTGCCAGAGTCTTCTGGCACTCACGGCAGGTTTGTTCTCCGGTGTGGTATTTTCTTTTATGATCCCACAGGGCTTGAGTGTTTGGCAGGGTCTTCTGGCACTCAGGGCAGTTTTGCTCTCCGGTGTGTTCTTTTCTTTTGTGAACCGCCAGGGCTTGAGCGTTTGGCAGGGTCTTCTGGCACCCAGGGCAGGTTTGCTTTCCAGTGTGTTCTTTTCTTTTGTGAACCCACAGGGCTTGAGTGTTTGGCAGGGTCTTCTGGCATTCAGGGCAGGTTTTCTCTCCGGTGTGATATTGACTTTTGTGAGCCGACAGGGCATGACTGTTTGCCAAGGTCTTCTGGCACTCAGGGCAGTTTTGCTCTCCGGTGTGTTCTTTTCTTTTATGAACCGCCAGGGCTTGAACGTTTGGCAGTGCCTTCTGGCAATCAGGGCAGGTTCGTTCTCCGGTGTGATATTGACTTTTGTGATTGCACAACGAATTTTGAGAGCTAAGTGATTTTTCACAGCCGGGGTGATCACATCGGTATTTTTTGGAGCCTGCCTTCTTTTGTTTTTTCGCAGGTGGTGGATTTAGTTTTAATGACGCACCGGTTGTGCTGTCAGCTCCTGAGACAACTATCGAACCTTCAGCAGGATGGCTTATCGGGCCAGATTCCTGATCGCCTGTTTGCAAATAGACCTCGCAAGCGAAAGAGTCATCTGAGGTTGAACGACACCGGGTACTTTTGGAAGGAGCGTAGATACAGACTCTCTGTTGATTACAACAGGGCTGTTCATGGCAATTCTTGTCAAAGCTATGTCGTGAGTCAGTGGGCCGACCCGAATTTTCATCATTATGGTCGTTGTCGTATAAATAATGTGATTTTTCTGAATGTCTATTGAACGACTGACCATGATCCTCTGACTCTGTTATCCGTGAATAGTTACCGCCGCCCGTTCCGTACATCAAAGTGATGATCATGTGTGATGGTTCGTTTTGCATCAGCCTCCCATCGGTCATTGGCATTGCAGTTAATAGGCCCGGCTCAGTTTTTATAGAAAAACTCTGGCTTGTCGAAGCCTCATTCTGATCAGCCTCAACGATAAAACCATAAGTCTGTGGCTCAACCGGGCAGACGAAAGGCAAAAAGGCCAATACGTGCGAGAGTAGACTTTTAATGGTTCTATCCTTTTTTCCGGGGATAGGAGCAGTGAGGATAGACGATAGGAACTTTGGGAGTTTTACAATGTTGGCAAGCTCTATGGCCTTCCATGTCTTTTTGTCATCGGTTAACCGCCGCTGGTGGTAGACAGATAGACGTGATCATTGCACTTCAGATCATACCCAAACGTGTACAGTGCCTTTCCCTCTTAACCCTGAGACAAGCAGAAATCAATCACTTGACTTTGCATCTTCAAGCTTTCGTTTCCGGTGTAGCCTTCTGTGATTCGACAGAGCCTGATTGTTTGGCAGTAGCGCCTGGCACTCAGGGCAGGTTTGTTCTCCGGTGCGATATTTTCTTCTGTGAGCCGAAAGGGCTTTCGCGTTTGGCAGAGTCTTCTGGCACTCAAGGCAAGTTTGTTCTCCGGTGTGATATTGACTTTTGTGAACCGACAGGGCTTGAGCGTTTGGCAGGGTCTTCTGGCACTCAGGGCAGGTTTGCTTTCCGGTGTGATCTTTTCTTTTGTGATTCGACAGGGCTAGAGTATTTGGCAAGGTCTCCTGACATTCAGGGCAGGTTCGCTCTCCGGTGTGTTCTTTTCTTTTGTGATTCGACAGGGCTTGGACATTTGGCAGGGGCTTCTGGCACTCAGGGCAGGTTTGCTCTCCGGTGTGTTCTTTCCTTTTGTGAACCGACAGCGCTTTCGCATTTCGCAGGATCTTCTGGCACTCAGGGCAGGTTGGCTCTCCGGTGTGATATTGACTTTTGTGAGCCGACAGGGCTTGAGCGTTTGGCAGGGGCTTCTGGCACTCAGAGCAGGTTTGCTCTCCGGTGTGATCTTTTCTTTTGTGAACTGACAGGGCCTGAAGGTTTGCAAAGGTCTTCTGGCACTCAGGACAGGTTTGCTCTCCCGTGTGATATCGACTTTTGTGAACTGACAGGGCTTTCGCGTTTGGCAAAGTCTTCTGGCACTCAGGGCAGGTTTTCTCTCCGCTGTGATCTTTTCTTTTGTGAGCCGCCAGGGCTTGAGCGTTTGGCAGGGTCTTCTGGCACCCAGGGCAGGTTTGCTTTCCGGTGTGATCTTTTCTTTTGTGATCCCACAGGGCTTGAGTGTTTGGCAGGGTCTTCTGGCATTCAGGGCAGGTTTTCTCTCCGCTGTGATATTGACTTTTGTGAGCCGACAGGGCCTGACTGTTTGCCAAGGTCTTCTGGCACTCAGGGCAGTTTTGCTCTCCGGTGTGTTCTCTTCTTTTGTGAACCGCCAGGGCTTGAGCGTTTGACAGGGTCTTCTGGCACCCAGGGCAGGTTTGCTTTCCGGTGTGCTCTTTTCTTTTGTGAACCCACAGGGCTTGAGTGTTTGGCAGGGTCTTCTGGCATTCAGGGCAGGTTTTCTCTCCGCTGTGATATCGACTTTTGTGATACGACAGGGCTTGAGCGCTTGCCAGGGTCTTCTGGCACTCAGGGCAGTTTTGCTCTCCGGTGTGTTCTTTTCTTTTGTGAACCGCCAGGGCTTGAGCGTTTGCCAGGGTCTTCTGGCACTCAGGGCAGGTTTTCTCTCCGGTGTGATCTTTTCTTTTGTGAACCGTCAGGGCATAAGCGTTTGGCAGGGACTTCTGGCAATCAGTGCAGGTTCGTTCTCCGGTGTGATATTGACTTTTGTGATTGCACAACGAGTTTTGAGAGCTAAGTGATTTTTCACAGCCGGGGTGATCACATCGGTATTTTTTGGAGCCTGCGTTCCTTTGTTTTTTCGCAGGTGGTGGTTTTAATTTTAATGACACACCGGTTGTGCTGTCAGCTTCTGAGACAACTGTCGGTGCTTCAGCAGGATGGCTTACCGGGCCAGATTCCTGATCGCCTGCTTGCAAATAGACCTCGCAAGCGAAAGAGTCATCTGTGGTTGAACGACACCGGGTACTTTTGGAAGGAGCGTAGATACAGACTCTCTGTTGATTACAACAGGGCTGTTCATGGCAATTCTTGTCAAAGCTATGTCGTGAGTCAGTGGGCCGACCCGAATTTTCATCATTATGGTCGTTGTCGTATAAATAATGTGATTTTTCTGAATGTCTATTGAACGACTGACCATGATCCTCTGACTCTGTTATCCGTGAATAGTTACCGCCGCCCGTTCCGTACATCAAAGTGATGATCATGTGTGATGGTTCGTTTTGCATCAGCCTCCCATCGGTCATTGGCATTGCAGTTAATAGGCCCGGCTCAGTTTTTATAGAAAAACTCTGGCTTGTCGAAGCCTCATTCTGATCAGCCTCAACGATAAAACCATAAGTCTGTGGCTCAACCGGGCAGACGAAAGGCAAAAAGGCCAATACGTGCGAGAGTAGACTTTTAATGGTTCTATCCTTTTTTCCGGGGATAGGAGCAGTGAGGATAGACGATAGGAACTTTGGGAGTTTTACAATGTTGGCAAGCTCTATGGCCTTCCATGTCTTTTTGTCATCGGTTAACCGCCTCTGGTGATAGACAGATAGACGTGAGCATTGCACTTCAGATCATACCCAAACGTGTACAGTGCCTTTCCCTCTTAACCCTGAGACAAGCAGAAATCAATCACTTGACTTTGCATCTTCAAGCTTTCGTTTCCGGTGTTGCCTTCTGTGATTCGACAGAGCCTGAATGTTTGGCAGTAGCGCCTGGCACTCAGGGCAGGTTTGCTCTCCGGTGTGATATTTTCTTTTGTGATCCGACAGGGCTTGAGCGTTTGGCAGGGTCTTCTGGCATTCAGGGCAGGTTTGCTCTCCTCTGTGATATCGACTTTTGTGCTCCGACAGAGCTTGAACGTTTGGCAGGGTCTTCTGGCATCCAAGGCAGGTTTGCTCTCCGCTGTGTTCTTTTCTTCTATGATTCGACAGGGCTTGGGCGTGTGGCAGGGTCGTCTGGCACTCAGGGCAGGTTTGCTCTCCGGTGTGATCTTTTCTTTTGTGAACCGAAAGGGCTTGATTGTTTGGCAGAGTCTTCTGACACTCATGGCAGGTTTGCTCTCCTCTGTGATATCGACTTTTGTGCTCCGACAGAGCTTGATGGTTTGGCAGGAGCTTCTGGCACCTAGAGCAAGTTTGCCCTACGGTGTGATATTTTCTTTTGTGAGTCGACAGGGCTTGAGCGTGTGGCAGTCTCGTCTGGCATTCAGGGCAGGTTTGCTCTCCGCTGTGTTCTTTTCTTTTGTGACTCGAGAGGGCTAGAGTGTTTGCCAGAGTCTTCTGGCACTCAGGGCAAGTTCGCTCTCCGCTGTGATCTTTTCTTCTGTGAATCAACAGAGCTTGAGCGTTTGGCAGGGGCTTCTGGCACTCACGGCAGATTTGTTCTCCGGTGTGGTATTTTCTTTTATGATCCCACAGGGCTTGAGTGTTTGGCAGGGCCTTCTGGCATTCAGGGCAGGTTTTCTCTCCAGTGTGATACTGACTTTTGTGAGTCGAAAGAGCCTGA
This sequence comes from Endozoicomonas sp. ALC020, assembly GCF_049275935.1. Taxonomy (NCBI): domain Bacteria; kingdom Pseudomonadati; phylum Pseudomonadota; class Gammaproteobacteria; order Oceanospirillales; family Endozoicomonadaceae; genus Endozoicomonas; species Endozoicomonas sp. ALC020. The sequence goes on along the minus strand of NZ_CP184830.1, from coordinate 2,528,276 downwards.
CTATTTGCCAAGATCTTCTGGCACTCAGGGCAGGTTTGTTTTCCGGTGTGGTACTTTCTTTTATGATCCCACAGGGCTTGAGTGTTTGGTAGGGTCTTCTGGCATTCAGGGCAGGTTTTCTCTCCGCTGTGATATTGACTTTTGTGAGCCGACAGGGCCTGACTGTTTGCCAAGGTCTTCTGGCACTCAGGGCAGGTTTGCTCTCCGGTGTGCTCTCTTCTTTTGTGAACCGCCAGGGCTTGAGCGTTTGGCAGGGTCTTCTGGCACCCAGGGCAGGTTTGCTTTCCGGTGTGTTCTTTTCTTTTGTGAACCCACAGGGCTTGAGTGTTTGGCAGGGTCTTCTGGCATTCAGGGCAGGTTTTCTCTCCGGTGTGATATTGACTTTTGTGAGCCGACAGGGCAAGACTGTTTGCCAAGGTCTTCTGGCACTCAGGGCAGTTTTGCTCTCCGGTGTGTTCTTTTCTTTTATGAACCGACAGGGCTTGAGCGTTTGGCAGAGTCTTCTGGCACTCAGGGCAGGTTTTCTCTCCGGTGTGATCTTTTCTTTTGTGAACCATCAGGGCTTGAGCGTTTGGCAGGGGCTTTTGGCAATCAGGGCAGGTTCGTTCTCCGGTGTGATATTGGCTTTTGTGATTGCACAACGAATTTTGAGAGCTAAGTGATTTTTCACAGCCGGGGTGATCACATCGGTATTTTTTGGAGCCTGCCTTCCTTTGTTTTTTCGCAGGTGGTGGTTTTAATTTTAATGACGCACAGGTTGTGCTGTCAGCTCCTGAGACGACTGTCAAACTTTCAGCAGAATGGCTTTCCGAGCCAGATTCCTGATCGCCTGTTTGCAAATAGACATCGCAAGCGAAAGAGTCATCTGAGGTTGAACGACACCGGATACTTTTGGAAGGAGCGTAGATACAGACTCTCTGTTGATTACAACAGGGCTGTTCATGGCAATTCTTGTCAAAGCTATGTCGTGAGTCAGTGGGCCGACCCGAATTTTCATCATTATGGTCGTTGTCGTATAAATAATGTGATTTTTCTGAATGTCTATTGAACGACTGACCATGATCCTCTGACTCTGTTATCCGTGAATAGTTACCGCCGCCCGTTCCGTACATCAAAGTGATGATCATGTGTGATGGTTCGTTTTGCATCAGCCTCCCATCAGTCATTGGCATTGCAGTTAATAAGCCCGGCTCAGTTTTTATAGAAAAACTCTGGCTTGTTGAAGCCTCATTCTGATCAACCTCAACGATAAAACCATAAGTCTGTGGCTCAACCGGGCAGACGAAAGGCAAAAAGACCAATACGTGCGAGAGTAGACTTTTAATGGTTCTATCCTTTTTTTCCGGGGATAGGAGCACTGAGGATAGACGATAGGAAGGTTGGGAGTTTTTCAATGTTGGCAAGTTCTATTGCCTTTCATGTCTTTTTGTCATCGGTTAACCGCCGCTGGTGGTAGACAGATAGACGTGATCATTGCACTTCAGATCATACCCAAACGTGTGCAGTGCCTTTCTCCCTTAACCCTGAGACAAGCAGAAATCAATCACTTGACTTTGCATCTTCAAGTTTTCGTTTCCGGTGTTGTCTTTTGTGATTTACCAGAGCTTGAACGTTTGGCAGGATCTTCTGGCAATCAGAGCAGGTTTGCTCCCCAGTGTGTTCTTTTCTTTTGTGATTCGACAGGACTTGAGCGTTTGGCAGAGTCTTCTGGCACTCAGGGCAGATTTGCTCTCCGCTGTGATATCGACTTTTGTGCTCCGACAGAGCTTGATAGTTTGGCAGGAGCTTCTGGCACTCAGGACAGGTTTGTTCTCCGGTGTGGTATTTTCTTTTATGACCCCACAGGGCTTGAGTGTTTGGTAGGGTCTTCTGGCAATCAGAGCAGGTTTGCTCCCCGGTGTGTTCTTTTCTTTTGTGAGTCGACAGGGCTTGAGCGTTTGGCAGGGTCTTCTGGCACTCAGGGCAGGTTTGTTCTCCGCTGTGATATCGACTTTTGTGAGTCGACAGGGCTTGAACGTTTGACAGGGTCTTCTGGCACTCCGGGCAGTTTTGCTCTCCGCTGTGTTCTTTTCTTTTGTGAGTCGACAGGGCTTGAGTGTTTGGCAAGGTCTTCTGGCAATCAGAGCAGGTTTGCTCCCCGGTGTGTTCTTTTCTTTTGTGATTCGCCAGGGCTTGAGCATTTGGCAGGGTCTTCTGGCACACAGGGCAGGTTTGCTCTCCGGTGTGATAATGACTTTTGTGAGCCGACAGAGCTTGAGCGTTTGACAGGGTCTTCTGGCACTCAGGGCAGATTTGCTCTCCGGTGTGCTCTTTTCTTCTATGATGCAACAGGGCTTGAGCGTGTGGCAGGGTCGTCTGGCATTCAGGGCAGGTTTGCTCTCCGCTGTGATGTTTGCTTCTGTGATTTGACAGGCCTTGAGCGCTTGCCAGGGTCTTCTGGCACTCAGGGCAGGTTTGCTCTCCGGTGTGCTCTTTTCTTTTGTGATTCGACAGGGCCTGAGGGTTTTTCAGAGTCTTCTGGCACTCAGGGCAGGTTTTCTCTCCGGTGTGATCTTTTCTTTTGTGAACCCACAGGGCTTGAGCGCTTGCCAGGGTCTTCTGGCACTCAGGGCAGGTTTGCTCTCTGGTGTGATATTTTCTTCTGTGAGCCGAAAGGGCTTTCGCGTTTGGCAGAGTCTTCTGGCACTCAAGGCAGGTTTGTTCTCCGGTGTGATATTGACTTTTGTGAACCGACAGGGCTCGAGCATGTGCCAAGTTCTTCTGGCACTCAGGGCAGGTTTGCTCTCCGCTGTGATATCGGCTTTTGTGATACGACAGGGCTTGAGCGCTTGGAAGGGTCTTCTGGCACTCAGGGCAGGTTTGTTCCCCGGTGTGATATTTTCTTCTATGATCCGAAAGGGTTTGAGCGTTTGGCAGGGTCGTCTGGCACTTGAGGCAGGTTCGTTCTCCGGTGTGATATTGGCTTTTGTGATTGCACAACGAGTTTTGTGAGCTAAGTGATTTTTCACAGCCGGGGTGATCACATCGGTATTTTTTGAAGCCTGCCTTCTTTTGTTTTTTCGCAGGTGGTGGATTTAATTTTAATGATGAACCGGTTGTGCTGTCAGCTCCTGAGACAACTGTCGGTGCTTCAGCAGGATGGCTTACCGGGCCAGATTCCTGATCGCCTGTTTGCAAATAGACATCGCAAGCGAAAGAGTCATCTGAGGTTGAACGACACCGGGTACTTTTAGAAGGAGCGTAGATACAGACTCTCTGTTGATTACAACAGGGCTGTTCATGGCAATTCTTGTCAAAGCTATGTCGGGAGTCAGTGGGCCGACCCGAATTTTCATCATTATGGTCGTTGTCGTATAAATAATGTGATTTTTCTCTATGTCTATTGAATGACTGGCCATGATCCTCTGACTCTGTTACCCGGGAATAGTTACCGCCGCCCGTTCCGTACATCAAAGTGATGATCATGTGTGAAGGTTCGTTTTGCATCAGCCTCCCATCAGTCATTGGCATTGCAGATAATAGGCCCGGCTCAGTTTTTACAGAAAAACTCTGGCTTGTCGAAGCCTGATTCTGATCAACCTCAACGATATAACGATAAGTCTGTGGCACAACCGGGCAGACGAAAGGCAAAAAGACCAATACGTACGAGAGTAGACTGTTAATGGTTCTATCCTTTGTTCTCTGGGGATAGGAGCAGTGAGGATAGACGATAGAAGTTTGGGGGCTTTACAATGTTGGCAAGCTCTATTGCCCTCCATGTCTTTTTTTCATCGGTTAACCGCCGCTGGTGGTAGACAGATAGACGTGAGCATTGCACTTCAGATCATACCCAAACGTGTACAGTGCCTTTCCCTCCTGAGCCTGTGACAAGCAGAAATCAATCACTTGACTTTGCATCTTCAAGCTTTCGTTTCCGGTGTTGTCTTCTGTGATTCGACAGAGCCTGATTGTTTGGCAGTAGCGCCTGGCACTCAGGGCAGGTTTGCTCTCCGGTGTGATATCGACTTTTGTGATTCGACAGGGCTTGAGCGCTTGCCAGGGTCTTCTGGCACTCAGGGCAGGTTTGCTCTCCGGTGTGATATCGACTTTTGTGATTCGACAGGGCTTGAGCGCTTGCCAGGGTCTTCTGGCACTCAGGGCAGGTTTGCTCTCCGCTGTGTTCTTTTCTTTTGTGAGTCGACAGGGCTTGAGCGTGTGGCAGGGTCTTCCGGCACTCAGGGCAGGTTTGCTCGCCACTGTGATATTGACTTTTGTGATTTACCAGAGCTTGAGAGTTTGGCAGTAGCTTCTGGCACTCAGGGCAAGTTTGCTCTCCTGTGTGTTCTTTTCTTTTGTGAGCCGAAAGGGCTTGAGGGTTTGGCAGAGTCTTCTGACACTCATGGCAGGTTTGCTCTCCTCTGTGATATCGACTTTTGTGCTCCGACAGAGCTTGAACGTTTGGCAGGGTCTTCTGGCACTCAAGGCAGGTTTGCTCTCCGCTGTGATCTTTTCTTTTGTGAGCCAACAGGACTTTCGCGTTTGGCAGGGGCTTCTGGCAATCAGGGCAGGTTTGCTCTCCGGTGTGATCTTTTCTTCTGTGAGCCGAAAGGGCTTTCGCGTTTGGCAGAGTCTTCTGGCACTCAAGGCAAGTTTGTTCTCCGGTGTGATATTGACTTTTGTGAACCGACAGGGCTTGAGCGTTTGGCAGGGTCTTCTGGCACTCAGGGCAGGTTTGCTTTCCGGTGTGATCTTTTCTTTTGTGATTCGACAGGGCTAGACTATTTGGCAAGGTCTCCTGGCATTCAGGGCAGGTTTGCTCTCCAGTGTGTGCTTTTCTTTTGTGATTCGACAGGGCTTTCGCGTTTGGCAGAGTCTTCTGGCACTCAGAGCAGGTTTGCTTTCCGGTATGCTCTTTTCTTTTGTGATTCGACAGGGCTTGAGGGTTTGGCAGGTGCTTCTGGCACTCAGGGCAGGCTTTCTCTCCGGTGTGATCTTTTCTTCTGTGAGCCGAAAGGGCTTTCGCGTTTGGCAGAGTCTTCTGGCACTCAAGGCAGGTTTGTTCTCCGGTGTGATATTGACTTTTGTGAACCGACAGGGCTCGAGCATGTGCCAAGGTCTTCTGGCACTCAGGGCAGGTTTGCTCTCCGCTGTGATATCGGCTTTTGTGATTAGACAGGGCTTGAGCGCTTGCCAGGGTCTTCTGGCACTCAGGGCAGGTTTGCTCTCCGCTGTGATATCGGCTTTTGTGATTAAACAGGGCTTGAGCGCTTGCCAGGGTCGTCTGGCACTCAGGGCAGGTTTGCTCTCCGGTGTGATATCGACTTTTGTGATTCGACAGGGCTTGAGCGCTTGCCAGGGTCTTCTGGCACTCAGGACAGATTTTCTCTCCGGTGTGTTCTTTTCTTTTGTGAACCGCCAGGGCTTGAGCGTTTGGCAGGGGCTTCTGGCACTCAGGGCAGGTTTGCTTTCCGGTGTGATATCGAGTTTTGTGATCCGACAGGGCTTTTGCGTTTGCCAGGGTCTTCTGGCACTCAGGGCAGGTTTTCTCTCCGGTGTGATCTTTTCTTTTGTGAACCGTCAGGGCATAAGCGTTTGGCAGGGACTTCTGGCAATCAGTGCAGGTTCGTTCTCCGGTGTGATATTGACTTTTGTGATTGCACAACGAGTTTTGAGAGCTAAGTGATTTTTCACAGCCGGGGTGATCACATCGGTATTTTTTGGAGCCTGCGTTCCTTTGTTTTTTCGCAGGTGGTGGTTTTAATTTTAATGACGCACCGGTTGTGCTGTCAGCTTCTGAGACAACTGTCGGTGCTTCAGCAGGATGGCTTACCGGGCCAGATTCCTGATCGCCTGCTTGCAAATAGACATCGCAAGCGAAAGAGTCATCTGTGGTTGAACGACACCGGGTACTTTTGGAAGGAACGTAGATACAGACTCTTTGTTGATTACAACAGGGCTGTTCATGGCAATTCTTGTCAAAGCTATGTCGGGAGTCAGTGGGCCGACCCGAATTTTCATCATTATGGTCATTGTCGTATAAATAATGTGATTTTTCTGAATGTCTATTGAATGACTGACCATGATCCTCTGACTCTGTTACCCGGGAATAGTTATTGCCGCCCGTTCCGTACATCAAAGTGATGATCATGTGTGATGGTTCGTTTTGCATCAGCGTTCCATCAGTCATTGGCAATGCAGATAATAGGCCCGGCTCAGTTTTTATAGAAAAACTCTGGCTTGTTGAAGCCTCATTCTGATCAACCTCAACGATAAAACCATAAGTCTGTGGCTCAACCGGGCAGACGAAAGGCAAAAAGACCAATACGTGCGAGAGTAGACTTTTAATGGTTCTATCCTTTTTTTCAGGGGATAGGAGCAGTGAGGATAGACGATAGGAAGTTTGGGAGTTTTTCAATGTTGGCAAGCTCTATTGCCTTCCATGTCTTTTTGTCATCGGTTAACCGCCTCTGGTGATAGACAGATAGACCTGCGCATTGCACTTCAGATCATACCCAAACGTGTGCAGTGCCCTTCCCTCCTGAGCCTGTGACAAGCAGAAATCAATCACTTGACTTTGCATCTTCAAGCTTTCGTTTCCGGTGTTGTCTTTTGTGATTTACCAGAGCTTGAACGTTTGGCAGGATCTTCTGGCAATCAGAGCAGGTTTGCTCCCTGGTGTGTTCTTTTCTTTTGTGAGTCGACAGGAGTTGAGCGTTCGGCAGAGTCTTCTGGCACTCAGGGCAGGTTTGCTCTCCGCTGTGCTTTTTTCTTTTGTGAACCGACAGGGCTAGAGCGTGTGGCAGGGTCTTCTGGCACTCAGGGCAGGTTTTCTCTCCGGTGTGATATCGACTTTTGTGAACCGACAGGGCTCGAGCGTGTGGCAGGGTCTTCTGGCACTCAGGGCAGGTTTGCTCTCCACTGTGATATCGACTTTTGTGAACCGACAGGGCTCGAGCGTGTGGCAGGGTCTTCTGGCACTCAGGGCAGGTTTGCTCTCCACTGTGATATCGACTTTTGTGCTTCGACAGAGCTTGATGGTTTCGCAGGAGCTTCTGGCACTCAGAGCAAGTTTGCCCTCTGGTGTGATCTTTTCTTTTGTGTACCAACAGGGCCTGAGCGTTTGGCAGGGTCTTCTGGCACTCAGGGCAGGTTTGCTCTCCGCTGTGATATCGGCTTTTGTGAGTCGACAGGGCATAGGCGTGTGGCAGGGTCGTCTGGCATTCAGGGCAGGTTTGCTCTCCGCTGTGATATCGGCTTTTGTGAGTCGACAGGGCTTGAGCGCTTGCCAGGGTTTTCTGGCACTCAGGGCAGGTTTGCTCTCCGGTGTGTTCTCTTCTTTTGTGATTCGACAGGGCTAGAGTGTTTGGCAGGGTTTCCTGGCACTCAGGGCAAGTTTGCTCTCCGCTGTGATCTTTTCTTCTGTGAATCAACAGAGCTTGAGCGTTTGGCAGGGGCTTCTGGCACTCAGAGCAGGTTTGTTCTCCGGTGTGGTATTTTCTTTTATGATCCCACAGGGCTTGAGTGTTTGGCAGGGTCTTCTGGCATTCAGGGCAGGTTTTCTCTCCGGTGTGATATCGACTTTTGTGAGCCGACAGGGCCTGACTGTTTGCCAAGGTCTTCTGGCACTCAGGACAGGTTCGTTCTCCGGTGTGTTCTTTTCTTTTGTGAACCATCAGGGCTTTCACGTTTGGCAAGGGCTTCTGGCACTCAGGGCAGGTTTGCTCTCCGCTGTGATATCGACTTTTGTGAGTCGACAGGGCTGTCGAGTTTGACAGGGTCTTCTGGCATTCAGGGCAGGTTTGCCTTCCGGTGTGTTCCTTTCTTTTGTGAAACGACAGGACCTGAGCGTTTGGCAGGGTCTTCTGGCACTCAGGACAGGTTTTCTCTCCGGTGTGATCTTTTCTTTTGTGAACCGACAGGGCTTGAGCGTTTGGCAGGGTCTTCTGGCACTCAGGACAAGTTTTCTCTCCGGTGTGATCTTTTCTTTTGTGAACCGACAGGGCTTGAGAGTTTGGCAGGGTCTTCTGGCACTCAGGACAGGTTCGTTCTCCGGTGTGATATTGACTTTTGTGATTGTACAATGAGGTTTGAGAGCCAAGTGATTTTTCACAGCCTGGGTAATCACATCGGTATTTTTTGGGGCCTGCTTTCCTTTGTTTTTTCGCAGGTGGTGGATTTAATTTTAATGACGCACCGGTTGTGCTGTTAGCTCCTGAGACGACTGTCAAACTTTCAGCAGAATGGCTTTCCGAGCCAGATTCCTGATCGCCTGTTTGCAAATAGACATCGCAAGTGAAAGAGTCATCTGAGGCTGAACGACACCGGGTACTTGTGGAAGGAGCGAAGATACAGACTCTTTGTTGATTACAACAGGGCTGTTCATGGCAATTTTTGTCAAGGCTATGTCGGGATTCGTTGGGCCGACCTGAATTTTCATCATTATGGTCATTGTCGTATAAATAATTTGATTTTTCTGAATGTCTATTGAATGACCGATCATGATCCTCTGACTCTGTTGTTCGGGTATAGTCAGTGCCGCCCGTTCCGTACATCAAAGTGATGATCTGAAGTTTGTTTCGCCGACAAGGTTTGTCATCGGGTAGCATACCTGAACCAGAATATCCGTTTGTGCTGACCATGTGTGATGGTTCGTTTTGTATCAGCCTCCCATCAGTCATTGGCATTGCAGTTAATAGGCCCGGCTCAGTTTTTATAGAAAAACTCTGGTTTGTCAAAGCCTGATTCTGATCAACCTCAATGATAAAACGATAAGTCTGTGACACAACCGGGCAGACGAAAGGCAAAAAGACCAACACGTATGAGAGTAGACTGTTAATGGTTCTATCCTTTGTTTTCCGGGGATAGGAGCAGTGAGGATAGACGATAGAAGTTTGGGAGCTTTTCAATCTTGGCAAGCTCTATTGCCCTCCATGTCTTTTTGTCATCGTTTAAGCCCCGCAGGTGATAGACAGATAGACGTGAGCATTGCACTTCAGATCATACTCAAACGTGTGCAGTGCCTTTCCCTCCTGGCCCTGAGACAAGCAGAAATCAATCACTTGACTTTGCATCTTCAAGCTTTCGCTTCCGGTGTTGTCTTTTGTGATTTGACAGAGCGCCGGAGTTTGGCAGGATTTTTTGGCACTCAAGGCAGGTTTGCTCTCCTCTGTGAAATTGACTTTTGTGGCCCGACAGGGCTTGAGCGCTTGGCAGAGACTTCTGGCACTCGGGACAAGTTTGCACCCCGGTGTGATATTGATTTTTGTGAACCCACAGGGCTTGAGCGCTTGCCAGGGTCTTCTGGCACTCAGGGCAGGTTTGCTCTCCGGTGTGTTCTTTTCTTTTGTGATTCGACAGGGCTTGAGCGCTTGCCAGGGTTTTCTGGCACTCAGGGCAAGTTTGCTCTCCGGTGTGATATTGACTCTTGTGAGACGACAGAGCTTGAGCGTTTGGCAGGGTCTTCTGGCACCTAGGGCAGGTTTGCTCCCCGGTGTGATCTTTTCTTCTATGATTCGACAGGGCTTGAGCGCTTGCCAGGGTCTTCTGGCACTCAGGGCAGGTTTGCTCTCCGGTGTGTTCTTTTCTTTTGTGATTCGACAGGGCTAGAGTGTTTGGCAGGGTCTCCTGGCACTCAGGGCAGGTTTGTTCTCCGGTGTGTTCTTTTCTTTTGTGAGTTGACAGAGCTTGAGCGCTTGGCAGGGTCTTCTGGCATTCAGGGCAGGTTTGCTCTCCGGTGTGATATTGACTCATGTGAGCCGACAGGGCTTGAGCGTTTGGCAGGGGCTTCTGGCACTCAGGGCAGGTTTGCTCTCCGCTGTGATCTTTTCTTTTGTGAACCGTCAGGGCATAAGCGTTTGGCAGGGGCTTCTGGCAATCAGGGCAGGTTCGTTCTCCGGTGTGATATTGACTTTTGTGATTGTTCAACGAGGCTTGAGAGCTAAATGATTTTTCACAGCCGGGGTGATCACATCGGTATTGTTTGAAGCCTGCCTTCTTTTGTTTTTTCGCAGGTGGTGGTTTTAATTTTAATGACGCACCGGTTGTGCTGTCAGCTCCTGAGACAACTATCGGTGCTTCAGCAGTATGGCTTACCGGGCCAGATTCCTGATCGCCTGTTTGCAAATAGACACCGCAAGCGAAAGAGTCATCTGAGGTTGAACGACACCGGTTACTTTTGGAAGGAGCATAGATACAGACTCTCTGTTGATTACAACAGGGCTGTTCATGGCAATTCTTGTCAAAGCTATGTCGGGAGTCAGTGGGCCGACCCGAATTTTCATCATTATTGTCGTTGTCGTATAAATAGTGTGATTTTTCTGAATGTCTATTGAATGACTGACCATGATCCTCTGACTCTGTTGTCTGGGAGTAGTTACCCCCGCCCGTTCCTTTCATCAAAGTGATGATCATGTGTGATGGTTCGTTTTGCATCAGCCTATCATCAGCCATTGGCATTGCAGTGAATAGGCCTGGCTCAGTTTTTATAGAAAAACTCTGGCTTGTCGAAGCCTGATTCTGATCAACCTCAACGATAAAACGATAAGTCTGTGGCATAACCGGGCAGACGAAAGGCAAAAAGACCAATACGTGCGAGAGTAGACTGTTAATGGTTCTATCCTTTTTTTCCGGGGATAGGAGCAATGAGGATAGACGATAGAAGTTTGGGAGCTTTTCAATGTTGGCAAGCTCTAGTGCCTTCCATGTCTTTTTGTCGTTGGTTAACCACCGCTGGTGATAGACAGGTAGACCTGCGCATTGCACTTCAGATCATACCCAAACGTGTGCAGTGCCCTTCCCTCCTGAGACTGTGACAAGCAGAAATCAATCACTTGACTTTGCTCCATCAAGCTTTCGTTTCCGGTGTTGCCTTTTGTGATTCGACAGGGCTAGAGCGTTTGGCAGGGTCTTCTGGCACTCAGGGCAGGTTTGCTCTCCAGTGTGATCTTTTCTCCTGTGACCCGAAAGGGCTTTCGCGTTTGGCAGAGTCTTCTGACACTCAAGGCAGGTTTGTTCTCCGGTGTGATATTGACTTTTGTGAACCGACAGGGAATTGGCATTTGACAGGGTCTTCTGGCACTCAGGGCAAGTTTGCTCTCCGGTGTGTTCTTTTCTTTTGTGCTCCGACAGAGCTTGAGGGTCTGGCAGGAGCCTCTGGCACTCAGGGCAAGTTTGCCCTCCGATGTGTTCTTTTCTTTTGTGAGCCGACAGAACTTTCGCGTTTGGCAGGGTCTTCTGGCAGTCAAGGCAGGTTTGTTCTCCGGTGTGATATAGACTTCTGTGAACCGTTAGGGCTTGAGCGTTTGGCAGGGTCTTCTGGCACCCAGGGCAGGTTTGCTTTCCGGTGTGATCTTTTCTTTTGTGAACCCACAGGGCTTGAGCGTTCGGCAGAGTCTCCAGGCATTCAGGGCAGGTTTGCTTTCCGGTGTGATCTTTTTTTTTGTGAGCCCACAGGGCTTGAGCGTTTGGCAGAGGCCTCTGGCATTCAGTGCAGGTTTTCTCTCCGCTGTGATATTGACTTTTGTGATTCGACAGGGCTTGAGCGTTTGGCAGGGTCTTCTGGCACTCAGGGCAGGTTTGCTCTCCGGTGTGATCTTTTCTTTTGTGAGCCCTCAGGGCATAAGCGTTTGGCAGGGGCTTCTGGCACTCAGGACAGGTTCGTTCTCCGGTGTGATATTGACTTTTGTGATTGTACAATGAGGTTTGAGAGCCAAGTGATTTTTCACAGCCGGGGCGCTCACATCGGTATTTTTTGGAGTCTGCCTCCCTTTGTTTTTTCGCAGGTGGTGGATTTAATTTTAATGAAGCACCGGTGGTGCTGTCAGCTCCTGAGACAACTGTCGGACCTTCAGCAAGATGGCTGACCGGACCGGATTCCTGATCGCCTTTTTGCAAATAGACATCGCAAGCGAAAGAGTCATCTGAGGTTGAACGACACCGGGTAATCGTGGAAGGAGCCAAGATACAGACTCCTTGTTGATTACAACAGGGCTGTTCATGACAATTTTTGTCAAAGCTATGCCGGGAGTCAGTGGGCTGACCCGAATTTTCATCATTATGGTCGTTGTCGTATAAATAATGTAATTTTTCTGAATGTCTATTGAATGACTGACCATGATCCTCTGACCCTGTTGTCCCGGAATAGTTACCGCTGCCCGTTCCGTACATCAAAGTGATCATCTGAAGTTTATTTCGCCTGGAAGGCTTGTCATCGGGTAGCATGCCTAACCCCGAATATCCGTTTGTGCTGATCATGTGTGATGGTTCGTTTTGCATCAGCCTTCCATCAGTCATTGGCATTGCAGTTAATAGGCCCGGCTCAGTTTTTATAGAAAAACTCTGGCTTGTCAAAGCCTCATTCTGATCAACCTCAACGATAAAACGATAAGTCTGTGGCTCACCCGGGCAGACGAAAGGCAAAAAGACCAATACGTGCGAGAGGAGACTTTTAATGGTTCAATCCTTTTTTTACCGGGGATAGGAGCAGTGAGGATAGACGATAGGAAGTTTGGGAGTTTTTCAATGTTGGCAAGCTCTATTGCCTTTCATGTCTTTATGTCGTCGGTTAACCGCCGCTGCTGATAGACAGATAGACCTGAGCATTGTACTTCAGATCATGCCCAAACGTGTGCAGTGCTCTTCCCTCCTGAGACTGTGACAAGCAGAAATCAATCACTTGACTCTGTACCATCAAGCTTTCGTTTCCGGTGTAGCCTTCTGTGATTCAATAGGGCTTGAGCGTGTGGCAGGGTCTTCAGGCACTCAGGGCAGGTTTTCTCTCCGGTGTGATATTGACTTTTGTGAACCGACAGGGCATGAGCGTGTGCCAGGGTCGTCTGGCACTCAGGGCAGGTTTGCCCCCCGCTGTGATCTTTTCTTTTGTGAACCGACAGGGCTTGAGCGTGTGCCAGGGTCGTCTGGCACTCAGGGCAGGTTTTCTCTCCTGTGTGATATTGACTTTTGTGAACCGACAGAGCATGAGCGTGTGCCAGGGTCGTCTGGCACTCAGGGCAGGTTTGTTCTCCGGTGTGATATCGACTTTTGTGATCCGACAGGGCTTGAGCGTGTAACAGGCTCGTCTGGCACTCAGGGCAGGTTTGCTCGCCAGTGTGATATCGACTTTTGTGAGCCGACAGGGCATTCGCATTTGGCAGGGTCTTCTGGCACACAGGGCAGGTTTTCTCTCCGGTGTGATCTTTTCTTTTGTGAAACGCCAGGGCTTGAGCGTTTCGCTGGGGCTTCTGGCACTCAGGACAGGTTTTCTCTCCGGTGTGATATTGACTTTTGTGAGTCAACAGGGATTGAATGTTTGCAAAGGTCTTCTGGCACTCAGGGCAGGTTTGCTGTCCGGTGTGATCTTTTCTTTTGTGGACCACCAGGGCTTGAGCGTTTGGCAGGGGTTTCTGGCACTCTGGACAGGTTCGTTTTCCGGTGTGATATTGACTTTTGTGATTGTACAACGAGGTTCGAGAGCCAAGTGATTTTTCACAGCCGGGGTAATCACATCGGTATTTTTTGGAGCCTGCCTTCCTTTGTTTTTTCGCAGGTGGTGGATTTAATTTTAATAATGAACCGGTTGTGCTGTCAGCTCCTGAGACAACTGTCAGACCTTCAGCAGGATGGCTTACCGGGCCAGATTCCTGATCGCCTGTTCGCAAATAGACATCTGTTGTGCAAGTGAAAGAGTCATCTGAGGCTGAACGACATCGGGTAATTGCGGAAGGAGCGAAGATACAGACTCCTTGTTGATTACAACAGGGCTGTTCATGGCAATTTTTGTCAAGGCTATGCCGGGAGTCGGTGGGCCGACCCGAATTTTCATCATTGTGGTCGTTGTCGTATAGATAATGCGGTTTTTCTGAATGTCTATTGAATGACTGACCATGATCCTCTGGCCCCGTTTTCCGGGAATAGTTACCGCCGCCCGTTCCGTACATCAAAGTGATGATCTGAAGTTTGTTTCGCCGACAGGGTTTGTCATCGGGTAGCATACCTGACCCCGAATATCCGTTTGTGCTGATCATGAGTGATGGTTCGTTTTGCATCAGCCTCCCATCAGTCATTGGCATTGCAGTTAATAGGCCCGGCTCAGTTTCTATAGAAAAACTCTGGCTTGTCGAAGCCTCATTCTGATCAACCTCAACGATAAAACCATAAGTCTGTGGATCAACCGGGCAGACGAAAGGCAAAAAGACCAATACGTATGAGAGTAGACTTTTAATGTTTCTATCCTTTTTTTCCGGGGATAGGAGCAGTGAGGATAGACGATAGGAAGTTTGGAAGCTTTTCAATGTTGGCAAGCTCTATTGCCTTCCTGTCTTTTTGTCATCGGTTAACCGCCGCTGGTGATAGACGATAGACGTGAGTATTGCACTTCAAATCATGCCCAAACGTTTGCAGTGCCTTTACCTCCTGACCCTGAAACAAGCAGAAATCAATCACTTGGCTTTGCATCATCAAGCTTTCGTTTCCGGTGTTGCCTTCTGTGATTCGATAGGGCTTGAGCGTGTGGCACTGTCGTCTGGCACTCTGGGCAGGTTTTCTCTCCGGTGTGATATTGGCTCTTGTGAACCGACAGGGCTTGAACGTGTGGCAGGGTCTTCTGGCACTCAGGGCAGGTTTTCTCTCCGGTGTGATATTGACTTTTGTGAACCGACAGGGCTTGAGCATATGGCAGGGTCGTTTGGCACTCAGGGCAGGTTTTCTCTCCGGTGTGATATTGGCTTTTGTGAACCGACAGGGCTTGAACGTGTGGCAGGGTTTTCTGGCACTCAGGGCAGGTTTGCTTTCCGGTGTGATCTTTTCTTTTGTGAACCCACAGGGCTTGAACGTTTGCCAAGGTCTTCTGGCACTCAGGGCAGGTTTGCTTTCCGGCGTGAGCATTTCTTTTGTGAATCGCAAGGGCTTGAGCGTTTGGCAGAGTCTCCAGGCACTCAGGGCAGGTTTGCTTTCCGGTGTGATCTTTTCTTTTGTGATTCGCCAGGGCTTGAGCGTTTGGCAGGGGCTTCTGGCACTCAGGGCAGGTTTTCTCTCCGGTGTGATCTTTTCTTCTGTGAGCCGAAAGGGCTTTTGCGTTTGGCAAGGTCTTCTGGCACTCAGAGCAGGTTTGCTCTCCGGTGTGATATTGACTTTTGTGAACCGACAGGGCATTCGCATTTGACAGAGTCTTCTGGCACTCAGGGCAGGTTTGCTCTCCGGCGTGACCTTTTCTTTTGTGAACCGCCAGGGCATGAGCGTTTGGCAGGGGTTTTTGGCACTCAGGACAGGTTTTCTCTCCGGTGTGATACAGACTTTTGTGAACAGACAGGGTTTGAGCGTTTGGCAAGGTCTTATGGCACTCTGGACAGATTTGCACTCCGGTGTGATCTTTTCTTTTGTGAGCCGACAGGGCTTGTGCGCTTGGTAGAGACTTCTGGCACGAAGGGCAGCTTTGCTTTCCAGTGTGATATTGCCTTTTGTGAGTGTTCAATGAGGCTTGAGAACCAAGTGATTTTTCACAGCCGGGTTGATCACATAGGTATTTTTTGGCACCCGCCTTCCTTTGTTTCTTCGCAGATGGTGGATTAAATTTTAATGATGAATCGATTGTGCTTTCAGCTCCTGAGACAACTGTCGGACCTTCAGCAGGATGGCTCACCGGGCCAGATTCCTGATCGCCTGTTTGCAAATAGACATCTGTTGTGCAATCGAAAGAGTCATCTGAGTTTAAACGACATCGGGTACTTGTTGAAGGAGCGAAGATACAGACTCTTTGTTGATTACAACAAGGCTGCTCATGGCAATTTTTGTCAAAGCTATGTCGGGAGTCTGTGGGTCGGCCCGAACTTTCATCATTATGGTTGTTATCGTATAGATAGTGCGATTTTTCTGAATGTCTATTGACTGACTGACCATGATCCTCTGACCCCGTTTTCCGCGAATAGTTACCGCCGCCTGTTCCGTACATCAAAGTGATGATCTGAAGTTTGTTTCGCCTTGAGGGTTTGTCATCCGGTAGCATGCCCGGCCCCGAATATCCGTTTGTACTGATCATGTGTGATGGTTCGTTTTGCATCAGCCTCCCATCAATCATTGGCATTGCAGTTAATAGGCCCGGCTCAGTTTTTATAGAAAAACTCTGGCCTGTCGAAGCCCCATTCTGATTAACCTCAACGACTAAACGGTAAGTCTGCGACTCAAACAGGCAGACGAAAGGTACAAAGAGCAATACGGGCGAGAGTAGACTTTTAATGGTTCTATCCTCTGATTTCTATGGATAGGAGCAGTGAGGATAGACGAGAAGAAGTTTGGCAGTTTTTCAGTGCTTGCAAGCTCTATAGGAGTTACAAAGCGTAGATAGATAACCAACTGGCTTATCGAATTAGCGCAAAACCCCGTACTTTGAGAGGGTGTCGCAAAACTCCAACAGCGCGTTCCCATGCTCTGAGTTCGTCATTCCCGCGAAGGCGGGAATCCAGCGCCAACGGTGGATCTCTGCCTTCTCGGGGATGACAAGGCCAGGGGAGCACCGGGCAGTATGGTTCTGGTGGTGAGTCAGTGTGGATTCCCGCCTTCGCGGGAATGACGAGAATGAAATCGGGAATGACGGGGGTGAAGGCGGGAACCAGAGTTTTGCGACACCCTCTTCACGGCGGGGAGGATGTCAAAAAATAAGGTTTAAGTACTGCTTGGTGAAGAAAATTTCTTCCCATGTCTTTTTGTTATCAGTCAACCCGCGATGGACGTGAACATTGCACTTAAGATCATGCTCAAACGTGCTCAGTGCCCTTGCGTCCTGAGCCTGTGACAAGTCGAAATCATTCACTTGACTTTGCATCATCAAGTTTTCGTTTTCGGTGTTGTCTTTTGTGATTCGACAGGGCTTGGACGTTTGGCAGGTGCTTCTGGCACTCAGGGCAGGTTTGCTCTCCGGTGTGTTCTTTCCTTTTGTGAACCGACAGCGCTTTCGCATTTCGCAGGATCTTCTGGCACTCAGGGCAGGTTCGCTCTCCGGTGTGATATTGACTTTTGTGAGCTGACAGGGCTTGAGCGTTTGGCAGGGGCTTCTGGCACTCAGAGCAGGTTTGCTCTCCGCTGTGATCTTTTCTTTTGTGAACTGACAGGGCCTGAAGGTTTGCAAAGGTCTTCTGGCACTCAGGACAGGTTTGCTCTCCCGTGTGATATCGACTTTTGTGAACTGACAGGGCTTTTGCGTTTGGCAAGGTCTTCTGGCACTCAGGGCAGGTTTTCTCTCCGCTGTGATCTTTTCTTTTGTGATCCGAAAGGGCTGGACCGTTTGGCAGGGTCTTCTGGCACTCAGGGCAAGTTTGCTCTCCGGTGTGTTCTTTTCTTTTGTGAGCCGAAAGGGCTGGACCGTTTGGCAGGGTCTTCTGGCACTCAGGGCAAGTTTGCTCTCCGGTGTGTTCTTTTCTTTTGTGAGCCGACAGGGCTTGAGCGCTTGGCAGGGTCTTCTGACACTCAGGGCAGGTTCGCTCTACCGTGTGATAATTTCTTTTATGATCCGACAGGGCTTGAGCGTTTGGCAGGGTCTTCTGGCACTCAGGGCAGTTTTGCTCTCCAGTGTGTTCTTTTCTTTTGTGAACCGACAGCACTTTCGCGTTTCGCAGGATTTTCTGGCACCGAGGGCAGCTTTGCTTTCCAGTGTGATATTGCCTTTTGTGAGTGTTCAATGAGGCTTGAGAGCCAAGTGATTTTTCACAGCCGGGTTGATCACATGGGTATTTTTTGAAGCCTGCCTTCTTTTGTTTTTTCGCAGGTGGTGGATTTAGTTTTAATGACGCACCGGTTGTGCTGTCAGCTCCTGAGACAACTATCGAACCTTCAGCAGGATGGCTTATCGGGCCAGATTCCTGATCGCCTGTTTGCAAATAGACATCGCAAGCGAAAGAGTCATCTGAGGTTGAACGACACCGGGTACTTTTGGAAGGAGCGTAGATACAGACTCTCTGTTGATTACAACAGGGCTGTTCATGGCAATTCTTGTCAAAGCTATGTCGTGAGTCAGTGGGCCGACCCAAATTTTCATCATTATGGTCGTTGTCGTATAAATAATGTGATTTTTCTCTATGTCTATTGAATGACTGACCATGATCCTCTGACTCTGTTGTCCGGGAATAGTTACCGCCGCCCGTTCCGTATATCAAAGTGATGATCTGAAGTTTGTTTCTCCTGGAGGGTTTGTCATCGGGTAGCATGCCTGACCCTGAATATCCTTTTGTGCTGACCATATGTGATGGTTCGTTTTGCATCAGCCTCCCATCAGTCATTGGCGTTGCAGTTAATAGGCCCGGCTCAGTTTTTATAGAAAAACTCTGGCCTGTCAAAGCCCCATTCTGATCAACCTCTACGATAAAACCACAAGTCTGCGGCTCAACCGGGCAGACGAAAGGCAAAAAGACCAATACATGCGATAGTAGACTTTTAATGGCTCTACCCTTTGTTTTCCGGGGATAGGAGCAGTGAGGATAGACGATACCCCCGCAGGTGATAGACAGATAGACGTGAGCATTGCACTTC
The DNA here is from genome assembly GCF_049275935.1 of Endozoicomonas sp. ALC020. Classification (NCBI taxonomy): domain Bacteria; kingdom Pseudomonadati; phylum Pseudomonadota; class Gammaproteobacteria; order Oceanospirillales; family Endozoicomonadaceae; genus Endozoicomonas; species Endozoicomonas sp. ALC020. Next base: position 2,509,784 of record NZ_CP184830.1, on the reverse strand, counting down.
AGATCATACCCCAAACTGTGCAGTGCCTTTCCCTCCTCGGCCTGTGACAAGCAGAAATCAATCACTTGACTTTGCATCATCAAGCTTTCGTTTACGGTGTTGCCTTTTGTGATTCGACAGGGCTTGGGCGTTTAGCAAGGTCTTTTGGCACTCAGGACAGGTTCTTTCTCCGGTGTGATATTGACTTTTGTGAACAGAGAGCGTTTGAGCGTTTGGTAGGGTCTTCTGGCACTCAGGGCAGGTTTGCTCTCCGGTGTGTTCTTTTCTTTTGTGAATCCACAGGGCTTGAGCGTTTGACAGGGTCTTCTGGCACTTAGGGCAGGTTTGCTCTCCGCTGTGATATTGACTTTTGTGAGCCGACAGGGCTTGAAGGTTTGCAAAGGTCCTCTGGCACTCAAGACAGGTTTGCTCTCCGGTGTGATCTTTTCTTTTGTGAGTCGACAGGGCTTGTGCGTCCGGCAGGATCTTCTGGCACTCAGGGCAGGTTTGTTCTCCGGTGTGATATTTTCTTTTGTGATCCCACAGGGCTTGCGCGTTTGGCACGGTCTTCTCGCAATCAGGGCAGGTTTTCTCTCCGGTGTGATATTGAGTTTTGTGAGTCGACAGGGCCTTTTTGTTTGGCAAGGTTTTCTGGCACTCGGGGCAGGTTTGCGCTCCGGAGTGATCTTTTCTTTTGTGAACTGCCAGAGCATGAGCGTTTGGCAGGGGCTTCTGGCACTTGAGACAGGTTCGTTCTCCGGTGTGATATTGACTTTTGTGATTGTAAAACGAGGTTTGAGAGCTAAGTGATTTTTCACAGCCGAGGTGATCACATCGGTATTTTTTGGCGCCTGCCTTCTTTTGTTTTTTCACAGGAGGTGGATTTAATTTTAATGATGAACCGGTTGTGCTTTCAGCTTCTGAGATAACTGTCGAACTTTCAGCAGGATGGTGTACCGGGCCAGATTCCTGACCGCCTGTTTGCAAATAGACATCTGTTGTGTAAGCGAAAGAGTCATCTGAGGCTGAAGGACACCGGGTACTTGTGGAAGGAGCGAAGATACAGACTCTTTGTTGATTACAACAGGGCTGTTCATGGCAATTTTTGTCAAGGCTATGTCGAGAGTCAGTGGGTCGGCCCGAACTTTCATTATGGTCGTTGTCGTAGAGATAATGCGATTTTTCTGAATGTCTATTGAATGACTGACCATGATCCTCTGACGCTGTTGTCTGGGAATAGTTACCGCCGCCCGTTCCATACATCAAAGTGATGATCTGAAGTTTGTTTCGCCGACAGGATTTGCCATCGGGTAGCATGCCTGACCCTGAATATCCGTTTGTGCTGGTCATGTGTGATGCTTCGTTTTGCATCAGCCTCCAGTCGGTCATTGGCATTACAGTTAATATGCCCGGCTCAGTTTTTATAGAAAAACTCTGGCTTATCGAAGCTCCATTCTGATTAACCTCAACGATAAAACGGCAAGTCTGAGGCTCAAACGGGCAGACGAAAGGCACAAAGAGCAATATGTGCGAGAGTAGACTTTTAATGGTTCTATCCTTTGTTTTCCAGGGATAGGAGCAGTGAGGATAGACGATAGAAAGTTTGGAAGGTTTTCAATATTGGCAAGCTCTAAAGACTTAAATCTTCAGCGCAATAAAATCAATCACTTGACTTTGCTTCACCAAGCTTTCGTTTCCGGTGTTTCCTTTTGTGATTCGACAGGGCTAGGGCGTTTGGCAGGGGCTTCTGGCACTCAGGGCAGGTTTGCTCACCGGTGTGATATTGCCTTTTGTGATTCGAAAGGGCTAGAGCGTTTGGCAGGGGCTTCTGGCACTTGAGACAGGTTCGTTCTCCGGTGTGATATTGGCTTTTGTGAGCCGACAGGGCCTGACTGTTTGCCAAGGTCTTCTGGCACTCAGGGCAGGTTTGCTCTCCGGTGTGTTCTTTTCTTTTGTGATTCCACAGGGCTAGAGCATTTGACAGGGTCTTCTGGCACTCAGGGCAGGTTTGCTCTCCGCTGTGTTCTTTTCTTTTGTGATTCCACAGGGCTAGAGCGTTTGACAGGGTCTTCTGGCACTCAGGGCAGGTTTGCTCTCCGCTGTGATATTTACTTTTGTGATTCGACAGGTCTTGAGCGCTTGGTAGGATCTTCTGGCACTCAGGGCAGGTTTGCTCTCCGGTGTGTTCTTTTCTTTTGTGATTCGACAGGGCATGAATGTTTCGCAGGGTTTTCTGGCACTCAGGGCAGGTTTGCTCTCCTCTGTGATAATGACTTTTGTGATCCGACAGGCCGTGAGCGTTTGGCAGGGTCGTCTGGCACTCAGGGCAGTGTTGCTCTCCAGTGTGTTCTTTTCTTTTGTGAGTCCACAGGGCTTGAGCGTTTGACAGGGTCTTCTGGCACTCAGGGCAGGTTTGCTCTCCACTGTGATATTGACTTTTGTGAGCCGACAGGGCTTGCGCGTTTGGCAGGGGTTTCTGGCACTCAGGGCAGGTTTGTTCTCCGGTGTGACATTTTCTTTTGTGATCCGACAGGGCTTGCGCGTGTGGCAGTGTCGTCTGGCACTCAGGGCAGGTTTGTTCTCCGGTGTGACATTTTCTTTTGTGATCCGACAGGGCTTGCGCGTGTGGCAGTGTCGTCTGGCACTCAGGGCAGGTTTGCTCTCCGTTGTGATATCGACTTTTGTGAACCGACAGGGCTTGCGCGTTTGGCACGGGCTTCTGGCAGTCAGGGCAGGTTTGCTCTCCGGTATGGCATTTTCTTTTGTGATCCGACAGGGCTCGAGCGTTTGCCAGGCTCTTCCGGCACTCGGGGCAGGTTTGCTCTCCGGTGTGATATTTTCTTTTGTGAACCGACAGGGCATAAGCGTTTGGCAGGGGCTTCTGGCACTCAGGACAGGTTCGTTCTCCGGTGTGATATTGACTTTTGTGATTGTACAATGAGTTTTGAGAGCTAAGTAATTTTTCACAGCCGGGGTGATGACATCGGTATTTGTTGGAGCCTGCCTTCCTTTGTTTTTTCGCAGGTGGTGGATTTAATTTTAATGATGCACCGGTTGTGCTGTCATCTTCTGAGACAACTTTTGTACCTTCAGCAGGATGGCTTACCGGGCCAGATTCCCGGTCGCCTGTTTGCCAATAGACATCGCAAGCGAAAGAGTCATCTGAGGTTGAACGACACCGGGTACTTGTGGAAGGAGCGAGGATACAGACTCCTTGTTGATTACAACAGGGCTGTTCATGGCAATTCTTGTCAAGGCTATGTCGGGAGTCGGTGGGCTGACCCGAACTTTCATCATTGTTGTCGTTGTCGTATAAATAATGTGATTTTTCTGAATGTCTATTGAACGACTGACCATGATCCTCTGACTCTGTTATCCGTGAATAGTTACCACCGCCCGTTCCGTACATCAAAGTGATGATCATGTGTGATGGTTCGTTTTGCATCAGCCTCCCATCAGTCATTGGCATTGCAGTTAATAGGCCCGGCTCAGTTTTTATAGACAAACTCTGGCTTGTCGAAGCCTCATTCTGACCAACCTCAACGATAAAACCATAAGTCTGCGGCTCAACCGGGCAGACGAAAGGCAAAAAGACCAATACGTGCGAGAGTAGACTTTTAATGGCTCTATCCTTTGTTTTCCCGGGATAGGAGCAGTGAGGATAGACGATACCCCCGCAGGTGATAGACAGATGGACGTGAGCATTGCACTTCAGATCATGCCCAAACGTGTGCAGTGCTTTCCCTCCTGAGCCTGTAACAAGCAGAAGTCAATCACTTGACTTTACATCACCAAGCTTTCGTTTTCGGTGTTGCCTTCTGTGATCCGACAGGGCTTTCGTGTTTGACAGGGTCTTCTGGCACTCAGGGCAAGTTTGCTCTCCGGTGTGATGTCGAGTTTTGTGAGCCGACAGAGCTTGAGCATTTGGCAGGGTCGTCTGGCACTCTGGGCAGGTTTGCTCTCCGGTGTGATATTTTCTTTTGTGAGCCCACAGGGCTTGGTTGTTCGGCAGGGTCTTCTGGCACTCAGGGCAGGTTTGCTCTCCTGTGTGATATTTTCTTTTGTGAGCCAACAGGACTTGAGTGCTTGGCAGAGTCTGCTGGCATTCAGGGCAGGCTTGCTCTCCGGAGTGATATTGACTTTTGTGAGCCGACAGGGACTGAGCGTTTGCCAGGGTTCTCTGGCACTCAGGGCAGGTTTGCTTTCCCGTGTGATATTTTCTTTTATGATACGACAGGTCTATCGCGTTCGGCAGGGTCGTCTGGCAATCAGGGCAGTTTTGCTCTTCGCTGTGATCTTTTCTTTTGTGAGCCCACAGGGCTAAAGTGTTCGGCAGGTTCTTCTGGCACTCAGGGCAGGTTTGCTCTCCCGTGTGATGTTTTCTTTTATGATACGACAGGGCTTTCGCGTTCGGCAGGGGCTTCTGGCACTCAGGGCAGGTTTGCTCTCCCGTGTGATAGTTTCTTTTGTGGTCTGACAGGGCTTGAGCGTTTGACAGGGGCTTCTGGCACTCAGGGCAGGTTTGCTCTCCGCTGTGTTTTTTTCTTTTGTGATCCGACAGGGCTTGAGCGTTTGGCACGATCTTCTTGCACTCAGGGCAGGTTTGCTTTCCTGTGTGATCTTTTCTTTTGTGTGCCGACAGGCATTGAGCGCTTGGTAGGGGCTTCTGGCACTCAGGGCAGGTTTGCTCTCCCGTGTGATATTTTCTTTTATGATCCGACAGGGCTTTCGCATTTGGCACGCTCTTCTGGCAATCAGGGCAAGTTTGCTCTCCGGTGTGATCTTTTCTTTTGTGAACCGTCAGGGCATAAGCGTTTGGCAAGGGCTTCCGGCACTCGAGGCAGGTTCGTTCTCCGGTGTGATATTGACTTTTGTGATTGTACATTGAGGCTTGAGAGCTAAATGATTTTTCACAGCCGGGGTGATCACATCGGTATTTTTTGGAGTCCGCCTTCTTTTGTTTTTTCGCAGTAGGTGGATTTAGTTTTAATGATGAACCGGTCGTGCTGTCAGCTCCTGAGACAACTCTCGGTGCTTTGGCAGGATAGCTTACCGGGCCAGATTCCTGATCGCCTGTCTGCAGATAGACATCTGTTATGCAAGCGAAAGAGTCATCTGAAGTTGAACGACACTGGGTACTTGTGGAAGGAGCGAAGATACAAACCCCTTGTTGATTGCAACAGGGCTGTTCATGGCAATTTTTGTCAAGGCTATGTCGGGAGTCATTGGGCCGACCCGAATTTTCATCATTATGGTCTTTGTCGTAGAGATAATGCGATTTTTCTGAATGTCTATTGAATGACCGACCATGATCCTCTGGCCCCGTTGTCCGGGAATAGTTACCGCCGCCCGTTCCGTACATCAAAGTGATGATCTGAAGTTTGTTTCGCCGACAGGGTTTGTCATCGATTGGTATGCCTGACCGGGAATATTCGTTTGTGCTGCTAATCTGTGGTGGTTCGTTTTGCCTCGGCCTCCAATCGGTCATTAGCATTGCAGGTAATATGCCCGACTCAGTTTTTATAGAAAAACTCTGGCTTGTCGAGGCCCTGTTCTGATCAACCTCAACGATAGAACCATAAGTCTGCGGCTCAACCGGGCAGACGAAAGACACAAAGACCAATACGTACGAGAGTAGACTTTTAATAATTCTATCCTTTGTTTTCTTGGGATAGGAGCAGTGAGGATAGACGATAGTGAGCATTGCACTTCAGATCATGCCCAAACGTGTGCAGTGCCTTTCCCTCCTGGGCCTGTGACAAGCAGAAATCAATGACTTGACTCTACATCATCGAGCTTTCGTTTCCGGTGTTTTCTTCTGTGATTCGACAGGGCTTTCGCGTTTGGCAGGGTCTTCCGGCACTCTGGGCAGGTTCGCTCTCCGCTGTGTTCTTTTCTTTTGTGATCCCACAGGGCTTGAGCGTTTGGCAGGGCCTTCTGGCACTCTGGGCAGGTTTGCTCTCCGGTGTGATATTGACTTTTGTGAGTCGACAAGGCTTTCGCGTTTGGAAGGGACTTCTGGCAATCAGGGCAGGTTTGCTCTCCGCTGTGTTCTTTTCTTTTGTGAGCCGAGAGGGCTGTAGGGTTTGGCAGGGTCTTCTGGCACTCTGGGCAGGTTTGCTCTCCGCAGTGATAACGAATTTTGTGAGCCGATAGGGCTTGAGTGCTTGGTAGGGCCTTCTGACACTCAGGGCAGGTTTGTTCTCCTGTGTGATATTTTCTTCTGTGATTCGACAGGGCTTTCGCGTTTGGCAGGGTCTTCCGGCACTCTGGGCAGGTTTGCTCTCCGCTGTGTTCTTTTCTTTTGTGATCCCATAGGGCTTGAGCGTTTAGCAGGGTCTTCTGGCACTCTGGGCAGGTTTGCTCTCCGGTGTGATATTGACTTTTGTGAGTCGACAGGGCTTTCGCGTTTGGAAGGGACTTCTGGCAATCAGGGCAGGTTTGCTCTCCGCTGTGTTCTTTTCTTCTGTGAGCCGAGAGAGCTGGAGGGTTTGGCAGGGTCTTCTGGCACTCAGGGCAGGTTCGCTCTCCGCAGTGATAACGAATTTTGTGAGCCGATAGGGCTTGAGTGCTTGGTAGGGCCTTCTGACACTCAGGGCAGGTTTGTTCTCCGGTGTGATATTTTTTTTTGTGAGTCGACAGGGCTTGAGCGTTTCGCAGGGGCTCCTTGCAATCAGGACAGACTTGCTCTCCGGTGTGCTCTTTTCTTTTGTGATACGCCAGGGTTTGATAGTTCGGCAGGGTTTTCTGGCACTCTGGGCAGGTTTGTTCTCCGGTGTGATATTTTTTTTTGTGAGCCCACAGGGCTTTCGCGTTTGGCAGGGGCTTCTGGCACTCTGGGCAGGTTTTCTCTCTAGCGTGATATCGACTTTTATGAACCGACAGGGCTTGAGCGTGTGGCAGGGTCTTCAGGCACTCTGGGCAGGTTCGCTCTCCGGTGTGATATCGTTTTTTGTGATCTGACAGGGCTTGATTATGTGACAGGGTCGTCTGGCACTCAGGACAGGTTTGCTCTCCTCTGTGATATCGACTTTTGTGAGCCGACAAGGCATTCGCATTTGGCAGGATCTTCTGGCACTCAGGGCAGGTTTGCTCTCCGGTGTGTTCTTTTCTTTTGTGAGTCCACTGGGCTTCAGCGTTTGGCAGGGTCTTCTGGCACTCAGGGCAGGTTTGCTCTCCGGTGTGATATCGACTTTTGTGAGCCGACAGGGCATTCGCATTTGGCAGGGTCTTCTGGCACTCAGGGCAGGTTTGCTTTCCGGTGTGAGCATTTCTTTTGTGAAACGCCAGGGCATTAGCGTTTGGCAAGGGCTTCCGGCACTCGAGGCAGGTTCGTTCTCCGGTGTGATATTGACTTTTGTGATTGTACATTGAGGCTTGAGAGCTAAATGATTTTTCACAGCCGGGGTGATCACATCGGTATTTTTTGGAGTCCGCCTTCTTTTGTTTTTTCGCAGTAGGTGGATTTAGTTTTAATGATGAACCGGTCGTGCTGTCAGCTCCTGAGACAACTCTCGGTGCTTTGGCAGGATAGCTTACCGGGCCAGATTCCTGATCGCCTGTCTGCAGATAGACATCTGTTATGCAAGCGAAAGAGTCATCTGAAGTTGAACGACACTGGGTACTTGTGGAAGGAGCGAAGATACAAAACCCTTGTTGATTGCAACAGGGCTGTTCATGGCAATTTTTGTCAAGGCTATGTCGGGAGTCAGTGGGCCGACCCGAATTTTCATCATTATGGTCGATGTCGTATGGATAATGTGATTTTTCTGAATGTCTATTGAATGACCGACCATGATCCTCTGGCCCCGTTGTCCGGGAATAGTTACCGCCGCCCGTTCCGTACATCAAAGTGATGATCTGAAGTTGGTTTCGCCGACAGGGTTTGTCATCGGGTAGCATGCCTGATCCTGAATATCCGTTTGTGCTGGTCATGTGTGATGGTTCATTTTTTATCAACCTCCAGTCGGTCACTGACATTGCAGTTAATAGGCCCGGCTCAGTTTTTATAGACAAACTCTGGCTTGTCGAAGCCCCATTCTGACCAACCTCAACGATAAAACCATAAGTCTGCGGCTCAACCGGGCAGACGAAAGGCAAAAAGACCAATACGTGCGAGAGTAGACTTTTAATGGCTCTATCCTTTGTTTTCCCGGGATAGGAGCAGTGAGGATAGACGATAGGAATTTAGGGCGTTTTTCAATGTTGGCAAGCTCTATGGGAATTAAAAAAGCGCAAAAAAAAATCTAATGTCGTATAAATTATTTTTTCCAACAGGGTTTAAGAGCTGTGAACATTGCCTTTCCCTCCCGGGCAGAAATCAATCACTTGACTTTGCATCATCAAGCTTTCGTTTCCGGTGTTGCCTTTTGTGACTCGACAGGGCTTTCAAGCTTGGCAGGGTCTTCCGGCACTCTGGGCAGGTTTGCTCTCCGCTGTGTTCTTTTCTTTTGTGAACCGCCAGGGCTCGAGCGTTTGGCAGGGGCTTCTGGCACTCAGGGCAGGTTTGCTCTCCGCTGTGATATTGACTTTTGTGAACCGAAAGGACATGCGCGTTTGACAGGGTCTTCTGGCACTCTGGGCAGGTTTGCTCTCCGCTGTGTTCTTTTCTTTTGTGATACGACAGGGCTAGAGCGTATGGCAGGCTCTTCTGGCACTCAGAGCAGGTTTGTTCTCCGCTGTGATAATGACTTTTGTGAGCCGAAAGGACTTTCGCGTTTGGCACTGTCTTCTGGCACTCTGGGCAGGTTCGCTCTCCTGTGTGATATTGACTTTTGTGATTCGACAGGGCTTGCGCGTTTGGCATGGTCTTCTGGCACTCTTGGCAGGTTCGCTCTCCGCTATGTTCTTTTCTTTTGTGATCCGACAGGGCTTTCATGTTTACTAGGGTCTTCTGACACTCTGGGCAGGTTCGCTCTCCGGTGTGATCTTTTCTTTTGTGATTCGACAGGGCTTGAATGTTTGGCAGAATCTTCTGGCACTCAGGGCAGGCTTGCTCTCCGCTATGTTCTTTTTTTTTGTGATCCGACAGGGCTTGAGCGTTTGGCAGGGGCTTCTGGCACTCAGGGCAGGTTTGCTCTCCGGTGTGATCTTTTCTTTTGTGAATCGCCAGGGCTCGAGCGTTTGGCAGGGGCTTCTGGCACTCAAGACAGGTTTGTTCTCCGGTGTGATATTGACTTTTGTGAGTGCTCAATGAGCCTTGGGAGCTAAATGATTTTTCACAGCCGGGGTGATTACATCGGTATTGTTTGGAGTCCGTCTTCTTTTGTTTTTTCGCAGGAGATGGATTTAGTTTTAATGATGAACCGGTCGTGCTGTCAGCTCCTGAGACAACTCTCGGTGCTTTGGCAGGATGGCTTACCGGGTCAGATTCCTGATCTCCTGTCTGCAAATAGACATCTGTTGTGCTAGCGAAAGAGTCATCTGAGATTGAACGACAGTGGGTACTTTTGTAAGGAGCGAAGATACAGACTCCTTGTTGATTACAACAGGGCTGTTCATGGCAATTTTTGTCAAGGCTATGTCGCGAGTCGGTGGGCTGACCCGAATTTTCATCATTGTTGTCGTTGTCGTATAAATAATGTGATTTTTCTGAATGTCTATTGAATGACTGTCCATGATCCTCTGACCCCGTTGTCCGGGAATAGTTACCGCCGCCCGTTCCGTACATCAAGGTGATGATCTGAAGTTGGTTTCGCCGACTGGGTTTGTCATCGGGTAGCATGCCTGACCCTGAATATCCGTCTGTGCTGGTCATGTGTGATGGTTCGTTTTGCATTAGCCTCCAATCGGTCATTGGCATTGCAGTTAATAGGTCCGGCTCAGTTTTTATAGAAAAACTCTGGCTTGTCGAAGCCTCATTCTGATCAACCTCAACGATAAAACAATAAGTCTGTGGCTCAACCGGGCAGACGAAAGGCAAAAAGACCAATATGTGGGAGAGTAGGCTGTTAATGGTTCTATCCTTTGTTTTCCAGGGATAGGAGCAGTGAGGATAGACGAGAAGATGAGGGGCACGAAACTAAAACATAGTGGTTCCTGGATTCTCTCACCTATGACAAAGGTTATGGAATTTTACTGAAACGCCGATGTTTTATATCTGATGACTGTCGTAAAGCCCGGTTTGATAAAAGCGATGAACTCAGCGACGATCACAGAGCTGAAGCCATAATCTACACAGATTGAAAGTGAACAGGCTTGCTCACCAGAAATGAGCAAGCCAGAGAAGCTTAAACGCCAAAGAACACAAACTTGAGGACAAAGAGCACAGCCAATACCCAGACACTGATACTGACATCGCTGGAACGTCCGGCCAGAACTTTAATCACCGGATAAGCGATGAATCCCAGAGCAATACCATTAGCAATAGAGAAGCTCAGTGGCATCATGATAGCAGTCATCATGACCGGTCCGGCTTCAGTCAGATCGTTCCAGTCGATATTAGCAAGGCTGCCCACCATCAGAACGGCAACATAAATCAGCGCTCCCGCAGTTGCATAAGCAGGTACCATCCCGGCCAGGGGAGAGAAGAAAGCACAGAGCAAAAACAGCAGACCAATGGTAACCGCTGTCAGACCGGTGCGACCTCCTGCGGCCACACCTGAAGCACTTTCAACATAGGAAGTGACCGTCGGTGTACCCACCAGTGCACCCGCCCATGAAGCTGTACCGTCAGTGATCATGGCTCTGTTCATGTTGTGCATTTTACCGTCTTTGTCGGCCAGACCCGCCTTGTCGCCCACAGCAATCAGGGTACCTGTCGTATCAAACAGATTGACGAACATGAAAGCAATAATGACACCCAGCATTTCAGGGTTCAGAGCACCCATAATGTCCAGTCCACCGACGATAGGCATCATGCTGGGTGGTGCTGAAGCCACGCCACTAAAGGCAACATCACCGGCCAACAAGGCAATAGAGGTGACAACGGCAATAGCGATCAGCACGGCGGCTTTGAGGCCACGGAATGCCAGACCCAGAATAAGAAACAGACTGAGACAGGCCATCATTGGGCCAAACTGAGTGATGTCCCCCAACGTCACTATGGTGCCGGGGCTGGCCACCACAATGCCGGCATTTTTAAGACCAATCAGTGCCAGGAAGAGGCCAATACCGCTGGTGATTCCGACTCTGAGACCGACAGGAATGCTGTCTACAATCCATGCCCTGACTTTGAAAAGGCTCAACAACATAAAGCCTATGCCGCCCCAAAATACAGCACCCATGGCTTCTTGCCAGGTGTAACCCATTCCCAGCACCACCGCGTAGGCAAAAAAAGCGTTCAAACCCATACCCGGAGCCAGTCCTACAGGCCAATTAGCGAAAAGACCGATGGCAATGGTACTCAGGCCCGCGACCAGACAGGTGGCAGTGAACAGGGCACCCTTATCCATCCCGGCATCACTGAGCATTCCCGGTATGACAAACACCACATAACACATGGTAACAAAGGTCGTCAGACCTGCCATCATTTCAGTTTTTACTGTCGTGTTTTTGGCACTGAGTTTGAAGAGACGATCGAGCAATGATGCACCCTTATCCCCACCCACAGCGGGCGACATTTCAGCGTTATCCATTCCAGACTCCATATAATTGTTGTTCTTATCGATGCAATGATCCAAGCAACTGATCAAAACTGATAATACTGAATTTACCCCGGGTCAATAAAAAACGATCCAAAGGTATACGAGGCTTTTTTGATAGCATTATTCGTTCCAGGACAGCTGAGTCTGCTGCCTGCCTCTTTAATACCAGCCTGTTTTTAATACCAGCATTTTGCTGATTTCGCTTGCTATTTTCCCGACCAAATAGTCAAATTACAAGTCGCAGATATGAGCTAAGAAAAATATTCTACGTAAATCAAAAACAAAAAAACGACCATGCAGAATATTTTTCCCTATAGAGAATTAGAATAAAGGAGTCAGTCGTCGTGATTCGATTTCTGCTCAACGAGACTCTGGTTGAACTTAGAGACACTCCCTCCGATACCACCGTACTGGACTACCTCCGGGGTAATCACAGCCACAATCCGGATAGAAAATCCGGCACCAAGGAGGGCTGTTGTTCAGGCGACTGCGGTGCCTGCACTGTGGTGGTTGCGGAGCCGGAGAACGACCGTCTGAACTATCAGACCATCAACGCCTGTATTGCTTTGCTACCGGCACTTAACGGCAAGCAACTGATCACCGTTGAAGATCTTGCTGAAGGGGAAAAACTGCACCCTGTTCAACAGGCCATGGTGGATCACCACGGCTCTCAATGCGGTTTCTGTACGCCCGGCATTATCATGTCCCTGTTTGCCTTCCATCATGAAGCCCCCGAAAACAGACCTGACATTCCTGAAGCTCTGGGTGGCAACCTTTGCCGTTGTACCGGCTACCAATCTATCGTTGATGCTGCTGATGAAATCGCCAGCTTGACACCTTCTGACCGCTTCAAGCATCAGGAACAGGAGACCGTTGAGAAACTCAACGCACTGCAAGCCCGGCTCGATAACACCGCCAATGGTGTGTTCATGCCGGATTCCGAGCAGGCGCTGGCTGATTATCTGTTGCAACATCCACAAGCCAGATTACTGGCCGGTGGCACCGACCTTGGGCTGGAAGTGACTCAACAGATGAAGGATTTACCTTCGCTGGTCACTCTGACCTCAGTCAATGAGTTAAAAGAGATCAGCTGTAGCGACCGGGAAATGATCATTGGCTCTGCGGCCAGCTTCCGTCAGCTGGAACCTCTGCTGGCCAGACACTTTCCTGAGTTTGCAGAAATGCTTTCACGTCTGGGCTCACAACAGATTCGAAATGTGGGCACTCTGGGCGGCAATATCGGTAATGCCTCGCCCATAGGCGACACGCCTCCTGTGTTACTGGCACTGGATGCAGAGGTTGAACTGCGTAAAGGAAACACCATCAGATCCCTGCCTCTGGAAGATTTTTTCCTGGACTACAAAAAGACCCTGCTCGAAGAAAGTGAATTTATTGCCCGCATTCGCATTCCGCTCAAGCCGCATCAACTCAGAGTTTACAAGCTGAGCAAACGTTATGGTGATGATATATCTGCCGTTCTGGCCGCCATCAATCTGGAATTGAACGACAACGGAATCATTACTCGTGCCAGAGTCGCATTTGGAGGTATGGCAGCTATACCCAAACGGGCTTTGGCCTGCGAAAAAGCCCTGACAGGAAAAGAGGCCAGCGCCACTACTCTGCAAGAGGTGCAGAAAGCCATTCGTTCAGAATTCACACCACTGTCCGATGTCAGGGGCAGCAGCGACTATCGATTGCAGGCAGCATGCAACCTGCTGGAAAGATACTTTCTGGAAATGTCCGGACAAACTGCGAGGATCATTGCTCATGCGTAAGTTACCGGATATCAGCAAAACCCGGTCTTCCCCGAAGACAGCCAAACACGACAGTGCCCATCTGCATGTCAGCGGCAGAGCCACCTATATCGATGATCGACCCGAAATGGCCGGTCAGTTACACGCCGGATTTGGCCTGTCTACCCAGGCCCATGCTGAAATCATCAGCATGGATCTGGAGGCAGTCAAAAACAGTCCCGGTGTGGTCATGGTCGTCACCGCTGACGACATTCCCGGACACAAAGACATTGGCCCGGTTTACCCTGGTGATATGTTGCTGGCTGATGGCAAGGTCGACTATATCGGTCAGCCGGTCTTTGCGGTAGCGGCCACGTCTCACCTGGCCGCCAAAAAAGCGGCCAGAAAAGCAAACATTGAATACAAGGCGTTAGAGCCTGTGCTGGGCATCGATCAGGCCATGCAGGAAGAATCCTTTCTCAGACCTGAGCATGTGATGCGTAAAGGCGACGCCCATCGTGCCATTGCCGAAGCACCCAGACGACTCGAAGGTGCCATGAGCAACGGCGCCCAGGAACATTTTTATCTGGAAGGACAGATTGCCAGCGTCGTCCCTCTGGAAGACAACCAATACCATATTTACACCTCCAGCCAGCACCCTTCTGAAGTGCAGAAGCTGGTAGCAGAAGTTCTGGGCATTCCTTTGCACAAAGTCGTGGCGGATGTTCGACGCATGGGGGGAGGCTTTGGTGGCAAAGAAACACAGGCTGCTGGTCCGGCCTGTATTGCAGCACTTCTGGCCAGTAAAACAGGACAACCCGTAAAATTCCGGGTCGACCGCTCACAGGACATGATGTCCACCGGCAAGCGCCACCCTTTCAGACACCGTTATCGCGCAGGCTTTGACAGTAAAGGAGTTATCAAGGGGATAGATATAGAGGTCGCAGGTGATGGGGGTTATTCCCCTGACCTCACAGACGCTATTGTCGACAGGGCCATGTTTCATTCCGACAATGCTTACTACCTCGATAATGCCATAGTCACTGGTCACCGCTGCAAAACCAATATTGCTTCCAACACCGCATTCAGAGGCTTTGGCGGGCCTCAGGGCATGTTGGTAATAGAGCGGGCAATGGACGACATTGCTCGTGCTACCGGTCTTGACCCACTGGATGTTCGCCTTAATAACCTGTACGGCATTGGCGAACGAAATGTCACTCATTACCACCAGACCTTTGAACACAATGTTCTGCCGGAGCTGATGGCAAAACTGGAAGAGAGTTCTGAATACCGAAAGCGCAGGCAGGAGATTACAGCGTTCAACCGGAACAGCCCGGTATTAAAGAAAGGCTTGTCCATGACCCCGCTGAAGTTTGGTATCTCTTTCACGGCCAAACATCTCAATCAGGCTGGCGCTCTGGTCCATGTCTACACAGACGGCAGTATTCAGGTAAATCATGGCGGTACCGAGATGGGACAGGGGCTTTACGTTAAAGTGGCCCAGGTGGTTGCTCATGAATTTGGGGTTGGCCTGGATCAGGTACAAGTGACCTCCACCCGAACCGACAAGGTACCCAACACCTCTCCGACGGCGGCTTCCAGCGGCAGTGACCTGAACGGCAAGGCCGCACAGGATGCCTGTCAGAAAATTCGTGATCGCCTGATAACATTCGCTGCCGAACATTATCAGGAACAACCTGAGGCTATTCAGTTCGCTGATGGTCATGTCCACATGAAAGAGCGGACCATTCCTTTTGTTGAACTGATTCAGGCCGCTTACTTCAACCGGGTTTCACTCTCCAGCTCAGGCTTTTACAGCACTCCCGAGATTCACTATGACCGGGAAACAGCCAGTGGCCGCCCTTTTTATTATTTTGCCTGCGGTGCTTCAGTCTCTGAAGTGGTAGTGGATACCCTGACCGGTGAATACCGGGTGGAGCGGGTTGATATATTGCACGACGTTGGCAGATCACTGAACCCCGCCATTGACCGTGGCCAAATTGAAGGCGGGTTTATTCAGGGTATGGGCTGGATGACCACTGAAGAAGTGGTCTGGGATGAGCAGGGAAGATTGCTCAGTAACAACCCGGCGACTTACAAGATTCCTACGATTGAAGATCTACCGGCTATCTTTAACGTTGAGTTGTTCGAGCAGGATAATCCGGAGCATACGATTTATCATTCCAAGGCCACCGGCGAACCTCCCCTGATGCTCAGCATCTCGGTGTGGTCGGCAATACGTGATGCCGTTTCGAGCCTTTCAGACTACACCGTCAGCCCGGACATTGATGTTCCCGCGACTCCGGAAAGAGTGCTGAAAGCCATCTCGAAAATTAAAGAGCGGCCCCACACAGAACCTCTAAAAAAAGAGGAGGCCGCCTATGGAGTGGATTGACGCGCTGTCAAAGCTCAAGCGTTCTGGTCTGCCTGGCGTTCTGGTGACCATCTTGGGATCAGCCGGTTCTGCGCCCAGAAAATCAGGCAGTAAAATGCTGGTCACAGAAGAAAAAAGCTTTGACACTGTGGGTGGCGGGCATCTTGAGTTTCTGCTGATTGAGAGAGCCAGGGAGCTGATGGCTTCAGATCAGCAAGAGCCTGTTATGGAGCACTTCCCACTGGGTCCACGGTTAGGTCAGTGCTGCGGTGGCAGTGTCAGCGTGATGCTGGAGCCCATTGCAGGCTGTCACTTCCATATCGCTCTGTTTGGAGCCGGGCATATTGGCAAAGCGCTTATTCATGTTCTTACGCCTCTGAATTGCCGTATTACCTGGATTGATAATCGGGCAGAACTTTTCCCCCGGAATACCCCTGAAAATGTCACCTGTATTCTCAGTGAACAGCCTGATGAAGAAGTGGCAGATCTGCCCGAAAACGCCTTTATTCTGGTGGTCACCCACAATCACCAGCTGGATTATGCGATTGCTGAACAGGCATTAAAACGATCAGACACCGGCTGGTTGGGCGTCATAGGCTCCGAGACTAAAGCCAGCAGATTCCGTAAGCGTCTTGAGCATAAGGGCTTCAACCCGAAACGGATTGAGCAGATGAGATGTCCGGTCGGACTCAATGAAGTGGGAGGCAGAGAGCCCGCAGAGATCGCCATTGCCATTGCCGCAGAGATACTGGCTGTCAGAAATGGTTCTCGTGACAGCCTTGTCCGAAAAAGGGAGGGTATTCCCTGGCAGACACTCAAGGCATTAATAAACGACCACCACCAAGCCTGAAGGCTTGGAAGTGGGTTTATACCGGGCTTGAACCAGCCGCCCCAGAGGTCTGAGATTGGCTATCTGCACTAGCGGAAACACCTGCACGAGATGCCTCTCTATCTTCCTTTTTGGTCGTCATGCCCTCGCCCCGAGCCATAAAAATCCGTTGCTTGCTGACAAGAGCTTTAATAAATTCCATCTGTTTTTCTATCTGCCTTTCACCACCCCGATTGATATTTGCCTAAAATCTGTTGTCAAAGAAAAAAGGTCCGCCTCGATCAGACAAATCATGGCATCAGCATCCCGAGTGAGCTCTGTAGCGAGAAAACCATTGCCCTGACCTAGGCAGCTTCCAGGACATGCCTCATTGAACAACACCCCGCAGAACCCGTACTTGTACAGCTGCGAATGGTACTCAAAAACAATGGCCTCATCTTCAACAGTTGCCCCAAGCAAACACGATACCTATGACATCCTCACTTTCCTTTTTTAAGAGGCCAACAAGGTGTTCCAGAGTGAGCTTGCCCATCAACTCCATGTATGCGGGGCGTACCGTTTTATTAGGCCTGCGCAGGATGCCAGTCTCTAAACAGTCAGAAGATAAGATTGTCAGAGATATCAACACTGACTTATGAATCCGAGTCAGGAAAGCTATGTATTACCGTCTACAAGCCCTTGCTGACGGCAAAATGAGCATGGGCAAAGCAATTGAAAAAATGCTCGATGTCATGGATTCCTTGTCTTCGGGGGAAGAGGGTGATTCAGCTTCTTTCTGAGGGAATGCGCAAAAACCCCGAACTACCGGCAGCAGGGCGGTCAGATCAGAGTCCGCTTGTTCACCGACTCATCCTCAATCCTGATTTTGACACAACAATGCACTTGCATTACCATAATAAGTGATAGTTAACAATCTAAGGTTTCATCATGAAAAATGTGTCCGTAGATCGATCCACCCTGACGGATCGTTATCAGACGACTATTCCGGCCTCGGTCAGAAAGGCGTTGGAATTGAACAAGCAGGAAAAGCTTCAGTATGAGATTCGCTCCGATGGCAGCGTCCTACTTTCTAAGTGCCAGAGTGACAAAGAAGACCCTGTAATAGCAGGTTTCTTGGATTTTCTTGAGCGGGACATGAAAAATCATCCCCGAACACTGAAGCCGGTTTCCCCGGAGCTTGCCCAGAAGCTCACTGATCTGGTTGGGGAGATCGATATTGATCTCGATGAGCCTCTTGGTGGGGATTGATCGGCAATGCCTTCCAACCGTAATGATTTTCATGGCTGGACGATTCTGGCCCACCCAATGTTTGTCGCTCAACTCAAGAGCTTGGCTGTTGAAGTCAAAAAACTGAAACAACAACATCCTGATTCTTTTCAAAAGAAAAACGCCACAAAACGACTGGCGGCAATAAACCAGTTGGCGTTTGAACAGGTTCCGAGCAATCCCTCTGATCCAATATACCGTCAAGGTTTGACGCTTGGAAAAGCCAGAAAGCATTGGTTTCGAGCTAAGTTTTTTCAACAGTACCGGCTGTTTTTCCGCTACGACGAGGCAGCCAGAATCATCATATATGCTTGGGTAAATGACGAAAAAACCAAACGTGCCTACGGTAGCAAGACCGATGCATATTCGGTGTTTAGGAAACTGGTGAGTGCGGGAACGCCCCCTGACAGTTGGCAGGATCTAATGAATGAATCTCAAGGCATTGAGGATCTGGATGAATTTTTCAAAAACCTCTAGCAGGCACAATCCCACACAACCACTATGAGCCTGTTGCCCCGTACTGATACTCCCATGGCATTACCGGACAGCACAGTTTTCTCTGCCTGTTGGTAAAGGAAAATTGAGTCTGGTCAGTTTATACCGGGCTTGAACCAGCCGCCCCAGAGGTCTGAGATTGGCTATCTGCACTAGCGGAAACACCTGCACGAGATGCCTCTCTATCTTCCTTTTTGGTCGTCATGCCCTCGCCCCGAGCCATAAAAATCCGTTGCTTGCTGACAAGAGCTTTAATAAGTTCCACCTGTTTTTCTATAAAGTCATGCTGCAATTTACTGAAATTGCTCTCAGCTGCGAGGTATTTTTTTTGAGCTTCAAATGTCATCTGAAGCTTGGAATTCTCAGACAAACTATTTGCTAACTCATCCAACTGCCGGGCATGCCCAGCTAAATCCTGAACTACCGGGTTGGCCTTTGCGCTGTCCAGTAATGCCTGTACGCGTTTGAACGCTTCCTTTTCGGCGTCCAGATCAAGAGCTGTTCGCAGAAATTTCAGCTTAACATCCCTACCTTCGGTCATTTTCTCTTCTAAACTGTAAAGCTTTACTTCAAGAGCCTGAATGTCTGAGGCCTGTTTTTGCAGTACCTTCTCATAAAACTGGATATCCGTCGGCATCGTCAATTCAACACAATCATTCAATGTACGTTCGAAAAAATTACGCACATTTGCATCATTTATAAAAATCTTCAAAGGTGCCAGTCGACGACAATTATTCAACGCATTCAATCGCTCAAGCCGTGCTTCCAGCATTTGCTCCTTTAACTCGGAACACTCCTTCTCGAGGCGTTTTACTGTTTCTGTCAGATTATCTTCAGGTGTCTTCTGGTAGATTTCAGAAGCAGCCTTAAGCCTGCCGTAAAAGCCTCCGGCTGCGCCAATAGCAATATAGAGTGCCAAGGTTTTTTTCAGGCCCAGGTATTTGAAAGAAAGCAAAGGAAGAACAGGAAGACGCCGTGAGGTAAAGGGTATTGGGTTCAAAATCGCCTTACTCAGAGCGGATACACAACCATCCATGCTGCCAACAATGGAGGCCAGAGGGTGATGCATTGCATCTGCGGCGGTTACGCTGTGCTCTTCCAACGCTTTTTTAAACTGACTCAGGTTACCTTCTGTTAAGGGAATCTGCTTGGCAACTTCAGGTGTAGCGAGAGTTGCAATCTGTTTAGACAGATCATCCTGCTTTTGAGCAGGATCATTCGCTGAAGCCTCAATGTTAGCGAAATCAGTGAAACTCGGCGGCGGTGAAGGGATGGGCTTTATATTCATAAGAAACTCCTGTTCATTGATTGACTGACTTCCGTTGTCAGATGGTTGCCTTCTCTTAATTTGGACATTCAACTCAGGAAATGGTTCCCCTGACCCTTTAAAAGGTCAGCACAGAATGAGTAAGAAAATATGATTTTGTACGAACAGGTACTTATACTTTATGCCAATCTTGCTTTCTAACTCCAGTGATGGAGCGTGTCGCAAAACTTCAACAGCTCGTTCTCACGCTCTGAAGTCGTCATTCCCGCGAAGGCGGGAATCCAGCGCCAACGGTGGGTCTCTGCCTTCTCGGGGATGACAAGGCCAGGGGGACACCGGGCAGTATGGTTCTGGTGGAGAGTCAGTGTGGATTCCCGCCTTTGCGGGAATGACGAGAATGAAGTCGGCAATGACGGGAGTCAACGCGTTCCCACGCCGGAGAGAGTTTTGCGACAGCCTCAGAGCGTGGGAACGAGTTGTAAGTTCGATTGGTATTATCTGTTTCCCAATACGGTTATTAGAATGGAAAGAGTGGATCGTCTGCTGGTAGACAACGGCCTTGCTGCCTCCCGCACCCAGGCACAGAAGTTTATTGCTGAAGGAAAGGTGCAAGTGTTGCATTCCTGCAAATGGCAAACCGTAAAAAAGCCCAGCGAGAAACTGACCGGAGAGGCAGAACTGAAAGTCACTCTGGATGAGTCGGATAGATTTGTTTCCCGTGGCGGACTCAAGCTGGCAAGTGCTCTGGAGAAAGCCGGTCTGGATATTACGGGAATGACCGTGATTGATGTAGGTCAGTCAACGGGCGGTTTTACTGACTGTGCCCTGCAGTCAGGCGCGACGAAAGTGGTCGGTATTGAAGTAGGGCATGAGCAACTGGTAGAGAAACTGCGGCAAGATCAGCGGGTAGTTTGTCTGGAAGGCATTAATGCCCGTGAGCTTGGCCCGGAGCTGTTAGAGCATACTGAAAACGAAGCCGGGTTTGATCTGGCGGTAATGGATGTTTCTTTTATTTCCCAGACCAAAATTATACCTTCGCTGGCACCGCTGATTAAAAAGGGAGGTTTTCTGGTCAGCCTGGTCAAACCGCAATTTGAAGTGGGAAAAGCAGGTCTGGGCAAAGGAGGTATTGTTCGGGATGAGGGTCTCTATCCTGAAGTAGAATCATCCATTCGAAGCTGTCTCGAAGAGCAGGGTCTGAAAACCACCGATTATTTTGACAGTCCGATCAAAGGGGGTGATGGAAACCGGGAGTTTCTTGTTATTGCCAGAAAATATCAGGCGACAGACTCTAAGGAACTGTCTTGACATAACTTCCACACTTACGATGATGTTATCCAGTAAAAAAAACCCTTGCCACGGAGAAAAGAAAAATCTTTTCCTCTTGACCTGACAGGGACCTGCCAAGGTTAGTATTCCTGACCGAAACGCCAGCGTTTCTGCCTGTCATGTTTACAAAAAATACCCTACGATGTTTCATACTCAGACTTTATAGGATACCAACACTGAGTCAGCTTCCAGCAAAGTAAAAGGCAGGTATCGGCGAAAAAGCAAACTTCTGAGGGATTACCCGGTGATCTCTTGTGAGTAAGGCAACCATCTCATGTTTCGTCATCGGGGATGGTTGAAATTACCAGTTTATACGCTTTTTGCTGAACTATTTTGCTTTGGACACTCCAGAATCGTTGAATGATGTTTGGTTAGTCCTGTAATTGAATAATTAATAGATCAAAGGAGTGATAATGATGTTGTCTAATAATATTTCTTCCCGCCCAACGATGCAGGGTTTTTCAGATGCCGCCTCGGCATATTCTGTTGAAACGCAGGCCAAAGGCATAAAATTTGGCGATACATTCAGAAGAGTCTCCTCGGTGTTTTCTGAAAGTGTTTTAAAAGAGGCCAATCGGGTAATAGATGACGACAAAAGTTATTTCAATTCGGCTTTTGTCAAACATCTGCTGAATGAAAGAAGGGTAGGAAAAGTTATAGAATCAAGCACAATATTTGACGATCTGAAATTTGGGTTAAATCATGAAAATCCCGTTTTCTCGGCCGAATTATGCTACGAAGAGCGAATTCAGTTTGATAAAAATGGTCATTTGATTGAAGAGTCTTTCCGAAAGGACTGCTTTGCTACTTCATCGGATGAAATCCGGGCTCTATGCTCAGAGGCATTGGAAAAAATGGCCGATGAATTTCAATGGCGGGATCGTTCGGTAGAAGTTTCTAATCTTGTCCTGATTCGTTACCCATTAATTCCCTCAAGGGGAATTAAAGATTTGCCCTGGCATAAGGATCCCGGCAAAAAAAGCATGGTCGTCCAATTGAATGACAATACCAACGCAACTGGAACGGGTGTAAAGTATTCAGGAGGCGGGCTTGATATTGGCAAAAATTCATCGCGTATTAATTCAGCAGAAATATTCCTTGATAAAGGCACTGAGGAGTCATTTTCATATGATGGCCGAAATAACGGGCTTATATTTTCCAATGAACATTCCCTGATTCATCGGGCTGGGAATATCGTATACCTCAGCGAAAATGATGATGATCTGGAAGAAAAACGCATCATAGTGGTAGTAGTTGATGATTAATACCCATCGTGTTTTCTAACTCCCGTGATGAACATACAGAATGGAAAAAGCGGATCGTCTGCTGGTAGACAACGGCCTTGCTGCCTCCCGCACCCAGGCACAGAAGTTTATTGCTGAAGGAAAGGTGCAAGTGTTACATGCCCGCAACTGGCAGACTGTCTATCCTGTAGTAGAATCATCCATTCGAAGCTGTCTCGAAGAGCAGGGTCTGAAAACCACCGATTATTTTGACAGTCCGATCAAAGGGGGTGATGGAAACCGGGAGTTTCTCATTATTGCCAGAAAGGCGTCATCACCCTGAACGGCTAGCGCTTGCGAGCGATCATCAATCCGTCGCTTACCGGCATTAATACCATATCAACCCTGTCATCCTGTTGAATAAAGCGGTTGCATTCGTCAATGGCTCTGGTTTCTGCATCCTGAGGATTCACCACCGAGCCACCCCAGAGACTGTTGTCCACTAACACCAGTCCGCCAGACTTCAGTAGCTCAACACCGCGCCGGTAGTAATCCAGATAATTTTCTTTATCGGCATCGATAAACACCCAGTCGAACAAACCCTCCTGACCTTGCATTTGAGCCAGGCTGTCCAGAGCAGGCTGAATTTTCAGGGTTATTTTCTCCGACACCCCCGCTTTCTGCCAGTACTCTCTGGCAATGTTCGTCCATTCCTCAGAAACATCCAGGCAAGTCAGGTGTCCATCTTCTGGCATGGCCAATACGGTTGCCAAAGCACTGTAGCCAGTGAATGTGCCGATTTCTATTCCCTTTCTTGCACCACTCATCTTCACCAGCATTTGCATGAAAGCCCCCTGCTCCGGCGAGACCTGCATGTACCCTTCGGAAAAGTCTGCCATCCGCGCTCGCAGCTCACTCAGTACAGGATGATCGCGCATGCCTGCATAGGTGAGATAAGTGGCGATTGCAGGTGTTATGGTCAGAGTTGTTCTGGACATGACATTGCTCCTCAATTCAATCAGTTAGCAGGTATGGAAAGGGGTCGCATGTAATCATGGATGAAGAATAGAAAAATTTAAATGATAGAAATGAATTTTACCCACTATGAATGATCAGAAATCAACCAAAAAGTAGCACCCACAAATGCGTGGGCTGAATTTTAATCAAAAAATTTTGACTGTTGCCTGCTGAACCGGATTATTTATGGGTTTTCGGGCAGGCTCTATTTACCATACGGCTACTGTAAAGTTTTTATATTTGCAATCGCTAAACTCAAAGGAGTTTCATAATACTCCTGGTAATGACTTAATATATCTTCAACAGTATGAAAATAAATACCACTACCTCCCATTTTACCTACACAAACATTATCTCCAATATGAATGAATGTATGAACAAGTTTGTTATTGTTTAAAATTGCAAGAGCAATGAAATGATCCTCTATGTCTGAGTTTTCTAAAGCTGTAAGTTGAAGGTAAAGTTCGTCATGGTATGATTGTGAATTAACCTCCATTAAGTTAACAAACTGAAAGCAGGTTGTTGGCGTTTTTTCACCTTTATAAAAATCGCTAAAAGTTTTATTTCCTGGTAAACGATTTCCAAACTCTGGGGGGAAATCATCAAAAATATTTTGTAAGCCTTGACTTATACATTTTATGAATCGTTCCTGCCATGAATTTGAAGGCTTGTAGTTGCGATTGCCATCATCTGTTTTAATGTTAAAAGATATAACCTTTCCCAGCGTATTGTCACCAATTTTCTGTGCTAAATCATTATCCCTTTCATTCCCGTTGATGCAGTTAAAAAGGTCATATTCTATTTCAAATGGAAGGTACTTTAATACTGTTCTCTTCTCCAAACCGTCTTGAAGCAAACCAGTAAAAGTCTTGTCTCTTTTTTTAGATCTATCAATTTTTATACATACTAACGCCTCTTCAGTTTCGACGAACATCTGATGACACCTTGCCTCAGTTTTTTGTAAAGCTGAAGCGTTTTGTTCAAGACAGCCATCGGGTTGAGCAAAAATTTTAGAGGTAACCGCCAGAAGTAATAGAGCTGCAAGTTTAGTAATCATTTCAATATTCAGTTTTAAATGCTATGTGCTGGATCGATAGTATAGGCATGACGAATGCCTTCTGTTCGCTCCATAGCTTCGGCCCCATCCGGAGTGTTCTCGACGCAGTGTTGAAGCAGGTGTTGAGCCTGTAGAAAAAACTCAACGCACTGACAGAGCAGATAATTGACATCCTCCCCGCCCTAAAGAGGGTGTCGCAAAAGCCCAACAACTCGTTCCCACGCTGTGAGGGTGTCGCAAAACTTCAACAGCTCGTTCTCACGCTCTGAAGTCGTCATTCCCGCGAAGGCGGGAATCCAGCGCCAACGGTGGACCTCTGCCTTCTCGGGGATGACAAGGCCAGGGGGACACCGGGCAGTATGGTTCTGGTGGAGAGTCAGTGTGGATTCCCGCCTTCGCGGGAATGACGAGAATGAAGCTGGCAATGACGGGAGTCAACTCGTTCCCACGCTGGAGAGAGTTTTGCAACACGCTCTTAATGGCCTGGAAGAGGCAATGGGCCATCTTGCAGGATAACGAAGCACCTTACGAAATGAAAAGACATTGGCCCTCACAGCAGGAGGGTAATCTTTTTAGGTGATTATCTCCAAACAGTAACGCCTCACTGAATGTTTATTTATCGTAGAGCCTGTTTAATTCTTTCATGAGTTCGTCAGAACTTTGCTGCTTATCAGAGTGAACCATTCTCGCCATATTTCTATAGTCTTTAGCCCGATCTGTTGTCAGCTTGTAACCAATTTTTTCAGCAAAACTTTCAATTGTGTGCATTCCGTATTCTTTTTCAAAAACAAATGCACCATAAAGTGCTTTTATCTTTTGTGCCTGTTCAGTCTCTTCCCTGAGTATACATATTCTCAGTGCTGTGTTGACCAGGGCCGAGTTGATAATTTCATGGCGGAAAACAATATGTGTAAAGGCCATGATATCGCGGTATACGGGATCGGACATATTCTCAAACTCAGTCAGCGCGTTTTGCAGCAGCCCCGTCAGCATATCAAGGACAAAATTTTGAGCAGCTTCGTCAGGCATTACCAGACTCAATAGGATATCGATCCGGTTAGTCTCCCATTTCAAATCCATCTGCTGCAGAACTTTCTGGAAAGTAGTAACCCCTAGTTGTGCCCTGTGCTCAGTTTTGAATTTTAGTGCAGACTCAAGTTCACCTCTGAGAACACAGATCTCCAGGGCCATATTCGCCAGCTCAATATTACCCAAGTGATGACCAAGAATAAGATCGGTAAATTCCTTGATTCCGCTGTACTTGGTCCTGCTCATATTAACGGCCTGCGGCAGCGCGTTTTGCAGAAAATGCGTCAGGATATCCTGGGCAATGGTTTGAGTGGCTGCATCAGGCGTTACCAGATCCAATAGAATATCGGTTTTTCCTTTTTGTAGACAAATCCCCTCTTCCAATTCTTGGACTATTTGCCTCAGAACTGTCTGGAAATGGCTAGCCTCAAGTTGTGCCCGGTATTTTGCTTTGAATTCTTGTGCTGACACAAGATCATCTCTGAGAACACAGATATACAGGGCAATATTCGCCAGCTCATTGTTAACGATGTCATGGTTGAAAAAAAGCCGGGTAAATTCCACGGTATTGCGGTGCATGTAAAGACTTGTAGTAGCCTTGGCACTTGCTAGAGCTTTTTGCAGTACACCATCCAATACCGTTCGGGCAACCGCCTGAGTGGCCGGTTCGGACGATGAAAGTTCAAATAAGCTCCTGGCCTGTTGGACATTGAGGGTTTTTGCGGCACTTTCCAGGCCCACTTTCAGAATATCTGCGGTCAGAATAGCGCCATGGTCATTGACCAGACGTTGTGCAAGAGAGAAGTTCCCGTCGCGAATTGCTGCCTCCAGTTTCGCTTGGGTGGCAGAGGTAATTTTCCGAACTCCAATGCACTTATCACATTGACGCTGATCAGAATGAAATGCATGCCCGTAGCTATCTACAACGATTTTCTTATCGAATTCCACCTGACAGATGACGCATACGCTTTTATCGTCATTGCTTATGTCGGCCGTGTCAGACGATAAAGTCGTAGCCTTCCATGATGTACCGCTGATAGCCTGCATAATAATTCTCCTTAAATATTTACACTTTCCAGATCAGACAACAATGGGAGCGAAAAGTTTCAGAAACTGCCTGTTAAAGTGTCGTTACAGACTTTTTTGACGTGAAAGCGGTGTTGAGCCTGTAGAAAAAACTCAAAGCAATGACAGAGCAGATAAATAATATTCACTCCCTTGAATGGCGAAAGTGAGATTTTATACCAGACTGTTCGGTTTGCCTCTGAACAAATACTTTCAGGTTGTCAATTGATAATGTGCTGGATCCATAGTACTGGCATGACATCCTCCCCACCCTAAAGAGGGTGTCGCAAAACTCCATCGCAAAACTCCAACAGCTCATTCCCATGCTCTGAGGTCGTCATTCCCGCGAAGGAGGCTGTCGCAAAACTCTAACAACTCGTTCCCACGCTCTGAGGTTGTCGCGAAAGCCCAACAACTCGCTCCCATGCTCTGAGAGTGTCGCAAGACTCCAACAGCTCGTTCCCATGCTCTGAGGTCGTCATTCCCGCGAAGGCGGGAATCCAGCGCCAACGGTGGATCTCTGCCTTCTCGGGGATAACAAGGCCAGGGGGTCACCGGGCAGTACGGTTCTGGAGGTGAGTCAGTGTGGATTCCCGCCTTCGCGGGAATGACGAGAATGAAGTCGGGGATGACAAGGCCAGGGGGTCACCGGGCAGTATGGTTCTGGAGGTGAGTCAGTGTGGATTCCCGCCTTCGCGGGAATGACGAGAATGAAGTCGGGAATGACGAGAATGAAGTCGGGAATGACGAGAATGAAGTCGGGAATGACGAGAATGAAGCCGGGAATGACGAGAATGAAGCCGGGAATGACGAGAATGAAGTCGGGAATGACGAGAATGAAGTCGGGAATGACGGGAGTCAACTCGTTCTCACGCTGGAATCCAAAGAGCCTAAAAGCATGGGAACCAGAGTTTTGCGACACACTCGAATGGCGAACTGAGATTTTATACCAGACTGTTCGGCTTGCCTTTGAATAAAAACTTTCAGGTTGTCAATTGACAACCTGAATAGTCATCACTAAGTTTTTGAATTTTACCCATTATGAAATCCTATGAATTTACCCTTCGTTTCAGCATCAAAGAGTGCGCTCAGGACGTTGATGATATTATCGAAGCGCTGGGCGAGGCGGGTTGCAATGACATGTTGATTGGTATTGGTCAGGCAGGGCGAATGGCCATGATGTTCGACCGGGATGGCACCAGTGCTGCTGATGCCGTTGGCAGCGCAATACGGGACGTGAAAGCAGTGATTCCTGATATCAGGCTTCTTGAAGCTTCACCGGACCTCGTTGGGCTGACGGACACAGCGGAGCTACTGGGTTTCTCAAGACAGAATATGCGAAAACTGATGACCAGTAATCCAGAGAGTTTTCCCGCCCCGGTTCACGAGGGCAAACAGGCACTCTGGCCTCTTGAAACCTTGCTGACCTGGCCGAGATTGATGATTCGTTGCTGGAGTTGGCAAAGGCCAATCGGCATCTTAACCTGGCCTCAGCCACCAGAAGTTCAGACCCTGATCAGCTGAAAGCTTTTGGCCGCTGCTGGCAGGTGATTGACGAACTTCCCAAACGAGGGGCGCCGCCATAGATAGTTTAATGAATCTACGATTTCCCCAATGGCCACCATCTGCGCTGACCATTAATAGGGTTCAAACGGGCTCAGCGATATTAATCTATTGAGCACCGGTCTCGTTGCAGGGATGATGCTCATGCCAGTGGCGGGCAATCTGCTCACGGGTGCATAGCCATACTTTTTCCTTCGACTGCACATAATCCAGAAAACGCATCAGCGCAGCGGCACGGCCCGGCCTGCCTACCAGACGACAATGCAACCCTACTGACATCATCTTTGGATGATCGGCTCCCTCATCATAGAGCACATCAAACGCATCTTTCAGATAACTGAAAAACTGATCGCCAGAATTAAAACCCTGAGCGGTTGCAAAACGCATATCATTGCAGTCCAGTGTATAAGGCACGACTAACTGCGGCTGATCAAATCGGGTATCCCAATAAGGCAGATCGTCTGCATAACTGTCTGCGTGGTAGAGGAAGCTTCCCTCTTCTGCCACCAGCTGCTCTGTTTGGGGACTACAGCGACCTGTATACCAACCCGAAGGTTTCTGGCCGGTCATTTCTGTGTGAATTTGAATGGCCTTTTGCATATGCTCACGCTCTTCATCAGGATCATGAAACTGGTAATCAATCCAGCGATAGCCGTGGCTGGCTATCTCCCAGTCAGCCTTCAGCATGGCCTCAACCGCCTGAGGGTTCCGCTGCATGGCCATGGCTACGGCATACACCGTCACAGGAATGTTTCTCTGGGTGAAGATACGGTGCAGCCGCCAGAAACCAGCCCTGGCCCCATAATCGTAGATAGATTCCATACTGATATGGCGCATCCCCTCATACGACTGGGCACCAATAATTTCGGAAAGGAAAGCTTCTGAACCCCTGTCACCATGAAGTACAGAGTTTTCACCACCTTCCTCGTAATTTATGACAAACTGAACGGCAATCCGCGACTGCCCCGGCCATTGCGGATGAGGTGGGGTATTTCCATACCCTGTTAAGTCTCTGGGGTAGTGGTTATCACTGAGATTCATGGCAAACTCCGACTTATTTTTTTTGTTTAAATCAATATATTGATTGACCTGTAGTATCTATGGCATAAACTCCCAAAGTCTGACCATTTGGTCAACATTTTGCTTATAATTTACAACATCCATTTTGCCAGAACACAGAAAAATATGCCCTTTTAGCTGGGGACAATAATACTCCAATAAAAAACCAACAAAAATCAGGATATGCGATGAATACAATGACTGATGGCTCAACAACCACTGACGGCTCTGACGAAGCCCTGCTATGGCGACAGACAAAAGTCGATCTGGCCGCCCGTGCCCTGGGTGGAGACGTACTGTCTGCAAGCGATGACTTCTTTGCTGAAAAAGACAACCTTTTGCTGGACTCCGAGCCGGTTTTTCTTCCGGAAAAGTACACGGCTTACGGCAAATGGATGGACGGCTGGGAGTCCCGCCGACGCCGCAGCGGCGATCATGACTGGGTCATCGTCAGACTTGCGACCCCGGGAATGGTGGAAGGGGTAGAAGTCGATACCCGCCACTTCAAAGGTAATGCACCGGGCGCCGTTCAGCTGGAATACATCGCCAGCGAATCTGACCCCAGTGAACAAAGTCAATGGCAGCCTATGACTGCAAGAATGGCGGTTGATGCCGACCACCGAAATCTGATCTGTCTGGACCAACCTGTCGAAGCCACTCATATTCGTCTGACCATTTTCCCCGATGGCGGTGTTGCCCGCCTGAGAGTTTATGGAAAAATCCTCTTTAACACTCAACACCTTCTTCCCAACGAACCCGTTGATCTATCGGCTCTGATGAATGGAGCCCGCCCTGTCAGCTGTTCAGACGCTTTCTTCAGTCCGATGCAAAACCTGCTTCGTCCGGGTCGCGGTGCCGATATGCATGATGGCTGGGAAACCCGCAGAAGACGCAATGGCGGTCACGACTGGATGATCATCAGACTGGCAACACCCGGTAAGATTGGCCGGGTTGAGATTGATACTCTGCACTTCAAAGGAAACTATCCCGACAGAGGAAGCCTGGAAGGCTGTTATTTTGAGGGAGAAGTGCCTGATGACAAGGCACAATGGCGCCCGCTCCTGAGCGAACAGAAACTTCATGCTCACCGTAATCACTCTTTTGTAGAGATTCTGGAAAATACTCAGGAAATATACACCCATGTTCGCCTGAATATTTTCCCCGATGGTGGCGTATCAAGATTGAGAGTTGTCGGTCAGCCGGAGCCCACAAAATGACATTGAACGAACTGAATACCCTGAGCGAAGAGCAGGCATCAGAAACTTTTCGTCAGTGTTGTGCCAGCGGTCAGTGGGTTGAGTCCATGGTAGCAGCAAGACCCTTTGCTAATATTGAAAGCCTGCTGATTGCTGCTAATGCCGTTTGGTCTCACTGCCAGAAGCCCGACTACCTGGAAGCGTTTGATGCCCACCCGAAAATCGGTGACATCAACAGCCTGAAAGAAAAATACAGGAATACTCAAACCATGGCAGGCCATGAGCAGTCCGGCGTCGATGAGGCCAATGAAAAAACCCTCCAGGCACTGGCTGAAGGCAACGAACAGTACGAACGGCAGTTTGGCTATATCTTCATTGTCTGCGCTACCGGCAAAAGTGCCAGCGAGATGCTGACGCTGCTGGAGGAACGTTTGAGTAACGAGCCAGAGGAAGAACTCTCCATTGCAGCGGCTGAACAGCATAAAATAACCAGTATTCGCCTGTGCAAAATGCTCAAAAACACCTCTTTGGCCAAAGAAGGAGTAATTTAATGACCGGGATCAGTACTCATATCCTCGACACAGCTCGTGGCCATCCTGCCGACCAGGTTCCTGTCACTCTATACAAACAGGCTGAAGACAGCTGGGTAGAGGTTGGACGGGGCATAACGAACGCCGACGGAAGAGTAAACAGTCTGACTACGGACGAAGTAAACCTTCCGGAAGGCATTTATAAGCTGGACTTTGCGATTCAGGATTACTTTAACCGGCTGGAACAAAAATGCTTTTATCCGGAAGTCCCGGTCATTTTTGAAGTCAGCGACGATCGCCACCACCATGTGCCATTGCTGATATCTCCCTTTGGGTATTCGACTTACAGAGGTAGCTGATTTCCATTGTTCATAAGGTCTGTAAGTCAAACATGAACAGCGTTGCAAAGCGCTTAGCGAAAAGCCCTTAGCCCCAAAAAGCCCTGAGCTAACAGAAAATAAATATAAAGAGGCATTCCATGCCAACCACGTTAACCACCCGGGCTCTCCCTGTAGAGCCCTTGTCTGCCGAAGCTTTCAAACCCTTCGGCGATGTGATCGAAGCCTGTGGTGACGCCATGATCATCAATCAGGGCCGCTGTCGTAAGTTTAACGATCTCACCCGAATTCAAACCGATGCCGTGGGGGAAGTGGCTATTCATATTTACCACACGCAAGCCATCAAACAGCCCTACCAACTGGATTTGCTGGAACGCCACCCTCTGGGCAGCCAGACCTTTATGCCCCTGGAGCAGCAGCCGTTTTTGATTGTTGTTGCTCCTGATAACCACTCGGAGCCGGACTTTAATCATATTCGCTGTTTCATCACTGATGGTTCCCAGGGCATTAATTACCATCCGGGCACCTGGCATCATCCGCTACTCTCTGCCGGTGACGGAATCTCCTATCTGGTGATTGACCGGGCCGGGCCAGGACACAACTGTGACGAAGTTTTAATCCCTGCCCACCTTTCCCTGACCGTGGGAGCACCCTTATGACGAGCACTGCAACTACCCCTGTTTTCTGGCGTGCTTCTGTACTCCACTTTCTGGACGATCCCGATAAGGGAGAACAAAGCTGGGAATACTTTGACGACGGTGGACTATTGGTTGAGTCGGGTTGTATCAAAGCCTGCGGCCCTGCCAAGAACTTATTG
The DNA here is from genome assembly GCF_049275935.1 of Endozoicomonas sp. ALC020. NCBI lineage: Bacteria > Pseudomonadati > Pseudomonadota > Gammaproteobacteria > Oceanospirillales > Endozoicomonadaceae > Endozoicomonas > Endozoicomonas sp. ALC020. Next base: position 2,478,033 of record NZ_CP184830.1, on the reverse strand, counting down.
CAAGAACTGCCGGAAGGCTGTGAAATCAGAGACCTTTCAGGCAGGCTGATCATACCGGGATTTATCGATACTCATGTGCACTATCCCCAGCTGGAAGTCATGGCAGGTTGCGGAGTGCAACTGCTGGACTGGCTGGAACAGTATACTTTTCCTGCTGAAGCCCGCTTTTCAGATCCTGAATATGCCCGGGACATTGCAGAGTTGTTTCTGGATCAGTGCCTGAACAGTGGAACGACTACCGCACTGGTTTTTGGCACAGTCTCTCCCCAATCAGTTGATGCTTTCTTTGAAGCTGCGCAAAAGCGCAAGATGCGTATGATTGCCGGCAAGGTCATGATGGATCGCAATGCGCCAGACTACCTGCTCGACACCCCGGAAAGCAGCTATGAAGAGTCAAAGCAACTGATTGATCGCTGGCACAACAAGGGTCGATTGTCTTATGCCGTCACTCCCCGCTTTGCTCCAACCTCTTCTTCCGAGCAGCTCACCCTGGCTGGAAGACTGCTCAGAGAACATAACGGTCTCTACCTGCATACCCACCTGTCTGAAAACCCCAAAGAAATAGAGTGGGTTCAGGAACTGTTTCCTGACAGTAAAAATTATCTGGATGTTTATGACCAGCATGGTCTGCTGGGTCCCCGCTCGATCTTTGCCCACTCCATCCATCTGTGCGACGAGAGTTGGGAGCGAATGGCTGAAAGTGATTCATCCATTGCCTGCTGTCCGGGTTCCAACCTGTTCCTGGGCAGCGGTTTATTCCGTTTTTCTAATGCTAAAAACAAAAATATTCGTGTCGGGCTGGGCACAGACGTGGGTGGTGGCACCAGTCTTTGTCTGTTGAACACGATGAAAGACGCTTATCAGGTATCTCAGTTGGGTGAGAATACGATATCTCCTCTTCAAGCTTTCTACCTGGCCACTCTGGGTGGGGCCAGAGCCCTGCATCTCGATGACCGCATTGGCAGTTTCCGGGTCGGCAACGAGGCAGACTTTCTGGTGCTTAATCCCGAAGCCACACCTTTGTTGAAATTCAGAACAGAGAAAACACAAACACTTGAAGAGTTGCTGGGTGTACTGATGGTAATGGGTGACGACCGGGTCATTGAAAAAGCCATTATCATGGGCCAGGAAACTCGAGGAAGAAGCTGAGTATGGAATCCTATATACAAGACTGGTTGAACCTGATTTTTCGATGGTTGCACGTCACAGCAGGTATTGCCTGGATTGGTGCCTCCTTTTACTTCAACTGGCTGGAAGGCCGGTTGGAAAAAGCGCCTCAGGCAAAACAGAAAAAAGGTATTAAAGGGGAATTATGGGCTGTGCACGGTGGTGGCTTCTATGAAGTAAACAAATACCATCTGGCACCGGAGAAAATGCCGGAAACCCTGCACTGGTTCAAATGGGAAGCTTATGTTACCTGGCTCAGTGGCTTTGGCCTGCTGGCCATCATCTACTACTGGGGAGCAGAAAGTTATCTGCTGTCGTCAGACTCTTCACTGTCCCCGGCCTCAGCTATTGCGGTCAGCCTATTCAGCCTGTTCGTGAGCTGGCTGGCTTATGACTTTCTTTGCCGAACGCCATTGTTTAAAAATGAAAGACTGTTCAGCGCGGTACTCTTTGGGCTGATTGTTTTTGCCGCCTGGGGATATGCGCAACTGTTCAGCGACAGAGCAGCTTATATCCACGTTGGTGCCCTGATCGGAACCCTGATGGTGGGTAATGTCTTCCGGATTATCATCCCGTCCCAGAGGAAGCTGGTTGACGCAGCACAAAGAGGTGATAACAGCTTTGATCCGGCCATTGCCCAACATGCACTGCTTCGCTCCAGGCACAACAACTACTTCACCCTGCCGCTGTTGTTTATCATGATCAGCGGCCATTACCCAATGACTTATGGTCATGACTGGAACTGGGCGATTCTTGCTGCCCTGTCGCTGGCTGCGATTCTGATCCGACACTTCTTTAACCGTCGTAACCAGGGTGCTGTATTAACCTGGCTCTGGCCTGCCGCTGCCGTTGTCATGTTGAGTCTGGCGTTTGTTATACGACCACAAATGGCTCCAATATCCGAGGTTGCAAAAGCACCCGCTTTTGACAAACAGGAAATTGTCGAGATTGTCACCAGCCGCTGTTCTACCTGTCATGGGGCCAAGCCAACTGACCCTCTCTTCCAGACAGCGCCAGGTGGCCTGATCTTTGACGATTATGAATCCATCGCCAGCAAAGCGGACAAAATCTACAGTCAGTCCGTTCAGACACAGATCATGCCACTGGCAAACCGTACAGAGATGACGGAAGAAGAACGCCAGCTTCTGGGGCAGTGGTATCAGCAGCTGAAATCTGAATAGGAGAACAAGGTCACAGTTTTCATCACCCCGGGCTCTGTCAAAAACAGAGCCCGGGGTGTTATTGTTATTCCAATGCTTTTTCCTTGCCCTTTTTTTCACCCCCGAGCAGCTTTCATTGTATAAGATTGAGACAGTCGTCACTGACTTTTAAATGGCCATTAATGGAGACAGACATGAAGAAATGGCAGTGTGTTGTTTGCGGTTTTATCTATGACGAAGAACAGGGCTGGCCTGATGAGGGGGTTGAGCCGGGTACTCGCTGGGAGGATGTTCCTGAAGACTGGCACTGTCCTGACTGTGGTGTCGGCAAAGAAGACTTTGAAATGGTCAAAATTGGCTAATTTGGTCGAAATAATCCGATTCCCGTGTTTTTCACGAGAAAGCCTATTGCTCTAACCTTTACAGTGTTTTAGTCTGTTCATGACTGCTTATCCATCGGAAGAAAGAAAAACAAGAAGGAGTGCATGACACCATGCGTAAACCAGAACTCGTTAACGCTATTGCCGATCAGGCAGATCTGACAAAAGAACAAGCCAATCAGGCACTCAACGCCATGATTGAAGTCATAACCTCCGCTCTGAAACAAGAAGACACTGTCAGCCTTGTAGGCTTTGGTACATTCCTGCAGCGCAGCAGAGCCGCACGCACAGGTAAAAACCCGCAAACAGGAGAGCCGATTCAGATTGCTGCCAGCAATACGGTCGCCTTCAAACCAGGTAAATCATTGAAAGACGCAGTTAACGGCTGATACCGGCTGAGCCCAATAATACCCGAGGTTGCTCTGCTTACAGAACAACCTCATTTATTGAAACCTTTCTTTTTCCAGACAGCCAGAGCCTCTCTGAGTATCTTCCCAGCAGCCAGAAACTGAGCGCCAGCAATGCAAAAAACAGTGCTGTATTTATCTCTTCCCAAGCGTACTCAAAGAACCGGGTATACAGATTCAGCAACAAAAAGGAGATTCCGCTGATTCTCAGAATAGAGTCATCTCTGCAAAAACCGATAAACATCGCCAAACCTGACGCTGCCGCCATGGCCAGTCGCCATAACCAAAGCTGCATTTCTGATGCCTCAAGGGCTTTAAGCCCGTAGTTGTAATTACTCGTCATGGATAAAATCCACAAGCACACGAAAAGCATCATTAAGGAAATAAACTGAGTCACATCAAAAAAGGCTCTGGTTCGTTTAAAAAAGGGCAGGCCATAGCCCAACAGAAGAACCACCAAACTGAAGAAAAGAAATCGCAAGGGATAGCTCATCCCGAAAAACGGCTGATAGTAACCACCAGCCCAGTAAGTCGTTTCAGCAAAAAACCAGAAAGCCAATGCTCCTAGACACAAAACCCAGAGCAACAGCGATTCCAGCAGTAACGCCAGCACCAGATAGATCACGGCACCAAGAAGTAATAGCAGCGAATAGTGGCCACTTCCTGTATAAACGGCCCGACCCAGGTAGTAAATGGAAGCCGCTGTGGATGCAGCGCCCAGAAAAAAAACAAGCTCCTGACTAAAGACACGGCCTGTCTGACGGGACTTGAACCAACCGCCAAACAGATAAAAACCAACTGACAACGCAGCAAAAAACAAACTTCGGGTGCCGTCCTGAAGAGTCAATAAACGCTCCAGCCATGCCATCAGAGCCTCATCCATAACCACCGCTAACAGGGATAGCACCATGGAAGACAATGCAGCCCAAAAAGCGTATTGAGCCAACATACGCCACTGAAAGGAGTGCACGTCCAGAGAGTCCAGCAGGGCTTCCTTTTTAACTTCATCCAGAAGACCATCCCGGTACCAGTTCTCCAGTGTTGCTTGCAGAAATCGGTGCTGTTTTTCATTCACTTTCATGATGTCCTCCTAAGATGTCTTCAGGAACCAGAGCCTGTCTTTTCACAAATCATAGTGAGTAGCCTCTATCAGTCCGGGTTTACATCAAAAGCCCGCCAGACCTTCATCGTCGTTCAAATGCTTATAGCGTACATTCCGAACCCCTATTTTTCGACCGGGGTGTTGACACTTTCGCTTTAAATCCCTAACATTCGCCGCACTTGTTGACCAGCCTACTGCTGATCACAGGGCCCAGGTGGCGGAATTGGTAGACGCGCTAGCTTCAGGTGCTAGTGTCCGAAAGGGCGTGGAAGTTCGAGTCTTCTCCTGGGCACCAATCATTAACAATGATTGGGCAGGACGCAAAGTCCGTACAATTTAAGTGACAGGCCCAGGTGGCGGAATTGGTAGACGCGCTAGCTTCAGGTGCTAGTGTCCGAAAGGGCGTGGAAGTTCGAGTCTTCTCCTGGGCACCAATCCTCAAGATCTTGTCGTGTGATTCATGGCAAGAAAACCGGTAAAATTCCCGGCTCTCTCATCTCTTTTCCTTTTTATTCTCTCGCATCACTTACTTGCTGGTTTTTCCGGATATGAGCCTTCTTCACTTCCAGTATTTTGTGGCCGGATACTAATCCTTCATGGTCAGGCAAGCATTTGGCTTTCAGATCGTGGAAGTACCATCTTTCTGTAAACAGTTCTGATGTATACCCGCACTACGCCAGTAAATCAGCGGCTGTCGTAGACAAGCCGCTGGATTTTGGTATTAGATGACGTGGTTATTTTTTGAGATGATTCACGATGATGGCGAGTGTTTCTTCAATCTTGTCAAAGCGCTTATCGTGCTCGTCGAAGCGTCCATCAATCCTGTCAAAGCGCTTATCGTGTTCGTCGAGTCGTTTATCAATCCTGTCAAAGCGCTTATCGTGTTCGTCAAAGCGCCTATCGTGTTCGTCGAGTCGTTTATCAATCTTGTCAAAACGCCTATCGTGTTCTTCAAAACGTTCATCGACTCTCTTGAAACCTGCAAGTGTCGCTTGTGTCAATGCCGAAAGATCAGATTTAACCCTGATAACCTCAGATTTGACCCCTGCAATATCCAACTTTAAGTCTGCAATGTCATGCTGGTTAGTCATTGTAATGCTCTGTGTGTCTGCGCAAACCTTCACCAGACTGTGCATGTTAGCGTCCATCTGTCTATGTTGCTCCTCAAGTCTTTCAACTCTTGCCTCAAGGCTCATACATTTACCTTTACAGTTTATTGTGTGAGCGATGAGCTTAGTAGACAATCGAGAATGTCACAAAGGCAGTTGGTAAAATTATTGACCGCCTGTTCACAGGCATCGGTTGATGTCCAGAGTAGGATGGCATTTATTGCTGTTAAAAAATTTTTGACCCGCCCAATGTGACTTGCATTACCATAAGCACCAATTCTTTCATGATTACTCAGAGAGACACAGGCCCGTCAGGATAAGCAGTTTAAACCAGCGACAAAGTATTTTTTTCAAAATAGTCAGTCTTATAGCTTAAAATATAAACTTCTTTGACATTCCTATCGGACAGCATAATACGACTTGAAATGGGTAACCACCTCTTGGTAATGCTTTGATCGCTATCAATACTTATAATCACCTGACCATTGCCCTATTTTTCAGCCCTTCCTGAGCCATCAACTGCTGTTCGCGACCAGACCTCATCGTTGCGGTCATCCAGAAGTTTGAGCACTTTCTCAGTCTCGGGAGCAAACAATATAGACCCTGTTGTCGTATAGCAGGTACAATCACTGATATTAAAAAATTTCTCTTTGAGTCAACGAAAAAGATGCTTCTCCTCAGTCATAAAAGACTGTGGTCAAATTTCATTAGCGGTAGTGTGCATTTTTTTGAAACAGTCTTGCCAACGGTGGCCCGACTTGTATTAATCCGACTCTTACAACTTAGTACCTGAATGATGAACTTCCGAACACTGCTGGATACTCTTTCCCGGTCTTCGGCCCAGGCCGTGAGTACATTAGGTAACTCAAGTGGCGATCCGGTCAAAGACTATCTGTATATTAAAACGGCGATAGAGAGCGCGTTTCAGTCTGCCATTGAGCGGGCAACTTCCCCTGAAAAAATCATCTTTCTCTGTGGTTCCAGTGGTGATGGTAAGTCAGAAATTCTAAACCGCAACCGTGAGCAATACTCCTCAACATTAAACTTCCATCCTGATGCCACCCACAGCTTCGAGCCAGGAATGACAGCTATTGAGACGCTAGATCAGGTTTTTGTTGATCATAAACATAGCAATAAACCATTGGTTGTGGGCATTAACATCGGTATGTTGGGGAACTATGCCGAGGAGGGCGCGGAAGAGCATGGGGCAATCATCCGTTCTATCAGGGCATTTCTTGATGATAAACATGATGAGATCCCATCAGAGCATGTCTTTCTGAACTTTGAAGATTTCCCGAAGTTTGAGCCGGAAAATGATCAGATTGTTGCACCGTTTATTCAGGATCTGCTGACTAAAATAACCCAGTCGACTCAGGATAATCCTTTCTATGCAGCCTGGCAGAGAGAATCGGCAACCATGTCAGGTACTTTGTACGCCAACTATCGTTTATTACAGTACCCGGAAATACAGCAGGTTATCATTCGCACGCTGCTGAAAGTGCGGCTGAAGTACGAACAGTTTTTAACCGCACGAACGTTGCTGGATTTTGTACACCAGCTACTGACCGAGCCAGGTCATCTGTTTGACAACCTGTTTACCAACAAAGCTACAGAACTGGCGAAGGCTCTGGCACACTTCGACCCTTGCACTATCCGGTCAAAGGATATCGACCTGTTTCTGGTTCAGAAGTCACTGAATATTGCCAATCCTGAGTTTAACGCTTTTCAGGCAGGGGTCTGTGATCTTGTTATTCGGGAAGAGATGAGCACCGGTTCCTGGGTTCGCTTTTTCTATCTGATTCAGGACCTGGATCTGTCGAATAACTACCATCATCGCTTCGTAGACGATTTCAGAAGCCAGCTGTATGAACAGTACATAAAAGTATGGTTGCTGCATCAACAATACACTGGCGCAAGTACTGAGAAGAAGTCCCTGCGAGAGTTTTATCGTAAGGGAATTCTGGAAGCGCTGTTCCGCTTTGCTAACCGTTTTGCACCTGAACTGACCAGCAGGAACCAATTGTTTCTGGCTGAATATAATGGCTATCAGCTATCAACCCGGGCAGATATAAAAGAGAGTTTGAAGCGTATTGGCGACTACAAGCCTAAACGCCTGGGATACTTTGAAGCGTTGTTAAAGCTGGATGATGAAGACCTGCCACCAGTTCCGGTCAGCTCAAACTTTCTGGATTTGATCCTGAAAATTAACAGTGGCTACCGGCCTAACAAGCACGACAAAAACAATATTGTCATCCTTGAAGAACTGATAGACGACATTACTCGCAGAGTAAGAGGCACCGATAAGCTGCATATTCATAAGAGTGATCAGCATTGGGTGTTAATAAATGATCAGGATGAAGAAGAGATTATCGTGGAGGGCCGAGAATGAGCTTAATCAGCAGGCTGATTGCACTTGGTCAAATTGAAAAAATCACTGACAATACTCTGAATAATTACCTTCCTATTCGAAGCAAGAATAACGCAATTGCATATAGCTCCGTTTCAGGCAATGTTCTGGGGATGTTGATTGGCAGGGAGCTTGACCCTAAACGCTATAGCTTTAACGAGTTTAAAGAGGAATGCCTTGATGAGCTGGGCGGTCTTTTAACCGATGAAGCTATGCTGGATCATATTGAACAGATGTATTTCAGGAATGATGCGCTTAACAGTGCGTCACCAGAGTTTCTGCTTTTAGGGTGTCTGGGTAGCGAAACTGCGGCCAGTAAAAACCTTAGCAGGATATTCCGGAGTTTTCTTGCCCAGGCAGGCCGACACAGTGAACTGAAAAGTAAGGCCAATTTTATTGAGCAAATTTTCATCAATGTGTTGCAGAACTACCTTACAAAACCGGGTGGTAAAGATGTCAGCAAAGAGAAAATAGAGCACCCCTATCTCCCTTTTATGACCGAAGCCTTTGTTAAGGACATACACTTCCTGAGCAGTAAAACGCAGTATCTGCTCAGCCACTTCGAAGACTTTCTGCAGCTGTACAATTTTTTATACTGCTCCCAGCTTGCCCTGAATATTCGTAACTGGGCTAATGGTGTACCAAAGAGTCAGCCTCTCTATTTTATTCTTGATACCGAAAAAGCGAACACAGAAAGAAGCCTGATACAAAACAATGGTTATAGTGCGCTATATCGTTCTTTTGGTGTTGTATTTCCAATACTTTCGATGCTGGATAATTTCAATAAACAGGGGGATGGTAATGTGTTCCCCCTCTGGTCTTATAGCGAAGCTCTTAATGCTGAGCAGTATGATGCTGATGAAGTATCAGCCATTCTTGAAGAGTATGCTGAAAAATTCCGGAGAAAAAGACTAATTAAGCAGCGGCTGGCAGAAGACGATAGTCCCATCAGTCAGATGCGCCTATTGATAGCATACTCGTTAGATCAATTTGAAAAATCCAGAAGCTTGGTCACATTGTCTAAACATAAAATTCGGGACGATTATCAAAAGCAGTTCGAGGAACATATTGCCAAACACTTTATGCAGGTTCGGGGCCGCTCTGGCCGGGTGTTGGTGATGAATCAGGATTACCTGCTGCTACTGACCAATATTGCCATTGGTTCAAAGCGACAGCTTCGTTTCCAGGAGCTACTGAAAGAGTTCCGCGCCCGTGGCGTTTACTTTGATAAACAGTCTGAACAAGTTCTGATTGCCTTTTTTGAACGGGTCGGTAACGTCGACCGTATGAGTGATAGTGGAGACGCCGTTTATGTCCGTAGCACGATTTGAGCACTTTCTGTTTCAGCGATTGAGCAGTTGGTTGCAAGACCGTATCCGTGCAGGCTCTCGCTATCAGTTTCAGTCACCGGATGCTGACAATACCAGCCGACTGTTTAATGAGCTGAAAGCTAATGTAACCAGCTCTATCACTTTCAGAGGTACCCCCTTACCCTACATTGAAATGGGTGGTGTCCGGGTAATTTGTGTGGCTCATGCAGAGAACAGGGTGCAACTGCAAGACGGTTTTAATGAGAACTATATTTCGACACTCCGTGACGAAGTGGCGGGTCAAAGTGGTGACTTTACCGGATGCGCATTGCTGATTATCCACAACAGTTTGCTGGATACCCTGATTAATAGCGCAGATAATCTGGCATCAGAAGGTATGCCATGGTCTACAGAGTGTATCAAGAATGATCTGGAAGCATTGATCAATGATCAGCCCAGGCCCAACAAAGTGCTTCTATGCCTACTGCGCTGGCAGACAGAAATTCTTGAAGAAGTCGGTGGTAGTATGTTTGGCTTCGAGCAATTGTTCGGCGCCATGACCACCGGCGATGAGCCCGATCTTACCACCATGGGTTTGCTGCCTGATGCTGGTATTGCTGACATGTCCAGCGAAAAACAGATTGAAAAGCGGCTAAAAGAAAACCGTAAACTACATGATGAAATCGACACAGTTGTTCATCATTTCCCGGAAGAACTGGACGAGCGACTGCCTGATTTTGGTGAAAAATTCATCAAAGAACAGTTTAAGGGCGATGTTGCTGAAAGCTGGAAGCAGACAGATGTACAAGTCTTTTGGGATGAAGCCGATGTTCAAAGGCAGCAGGGTTTGGATTTTGCAGCCTTGGCTTCGGAGGCCTGTGAGCTGATCGGACCCCGTAATAAAAAAGAGACAGCAGCAGGCAAGCGAGAGAAACATCTGATTCTGGTTGCCAGGCCGGAAGCCAACTATTTTGACCTCAAGCTGACCTTCCATGGCAAAGACTTGGAGAAAGGTCAGGTAGTCATCAGCAACAACAAACAACTGAAGGACATTCAGAGTGATATTCTGAAACTGACTGGCTCCAGCAAACGCCATGTCAGCATGTTGGCACCATTTACCGGCAAACCAAGCTATCTGACCCTGAAAACCAACCGCCCCAGAACCAAAGAGTGTTTTACCTTCCATATTCTGGTGGTGCGCAAAGGTGATTTTTATCTGCCCGCCTTTGAGAACACATTCCTGGTTAACCCGGGCAAAGAGTGCCTGACCCTTCAGACCGAGGATATGAGTTTATTGGTCAACGAAAGTCAGCCAGATACGTTATATCTGTCTGATAATGAGGAGGAAGCGGATCTCAGTATTTACGGTAGCGTTAATTATCAGAAGCTCTATGAAGAGTCCGATGAGGTTAACTTCAGCATCCGCAGCGGGCAGCACCGGCTTGCTTTTACCATCGAAGGGGCGGTCAATCAGGAATCGCTGAAGTTACCCTTACTGATGGATGAAGGGCGCTTTAACCTGCTCTTTAATGATGACTATTTTGGCCAGTTTATTGAGGCCAAATCGCTTGTTGTTATTGATAACAAGGAAGCCAAAATTATTGGCCGACGGCTGATACTGTTGCAGCGCGAAGTACTCTTCCTGCAGCTGGACTTGATTACCCAGGGAGGGCAGGGCAAAAAGGCTTCAGAACTGGAATACACGGCACCTGAAATTTACCGGGCCTGGCGTGATCTGACGCAGTATCTGAAAATCAGAAAAACGCTGTTATCACTGGCTTCCTGGGGGCCAACACTTACAGAACTAGTCAGAAACTATGTTAATACGATCCTGGATTATCTCAGGGCGATTCGATTGGGTCGTAATATCAGCGATACCGACCGGATGATTCTGAAGATTGGTGTAGCGGTGTTTGATGGCAAGGAGTACTTCACGCCTTTTCATCCTCTGGTGCTGTGCTACTACCTGAGTCTGGTTGATGCCATTCAGGCCGATAAAGCTCATCGTTCTTTTAAAAATCTGCCAGAGGTGACTCGTGACCGACTGAACCCTAAAGGTTTATTGCCGTATATCTTTTCACAATCCAGCAGTTTCAGTTACACCCAGGTGGTCAGTGAAAATTCCTTCTGGCTGGAAATTGTGCCCCAGCAGGAAACCAGTCACAGCTATGTGAGCAAACTGGTGAAAGAGAAAGCCGAAGAGTTTATTAAAACTTTCAGTGAGCTTTTCCGCCAGGTAGATGATGCGCCGTTAATCATTAACTCGGTCAACAATAGCGATAACCGGGAAATCTTCCTGGGCCTGCTCAGCTATTTCCAGACAGGGTTGCTGAACAGCCGACACATACACGTCAATCTTTATGATGATGCCTTGTGTGAAACGGAGTTTGATCGCTTTGCAGAAATGGGTGCCTACGATCAGATCAAGCAGGAATACCGGCTGGATAAAGGTAAGGTCCGGGAGAAGGCGGATACCATTATCGACCTGCTAAGAAGTCGACTGTCGTTTTCAAAATTCACCCATGATGAGAAAAAAAGCCAAAGCTACGCCCACCTCAGTTTTTTCAAAAACAACCAGAAAATCCAACGGGTCAGTAGCAATATTGATGAGCATATTTCTGGCGTGGCGGCTGATGGTTTGCTCAATGGTGAGTCGTCAATCAGTGAGCACGGCAGTTATCTGACGGCATTTGGCCTGAACAAAATCAATACGGAAGACAAACCACAACTTGAAATGGCGCGTCTTTATGGACGACTGTTGCAGCCATGCAAGGTGCTTAATGAACAGTACCATGAGCGTTCATCCATTGGCCTGGCGGTGAGTGATGAGTTCAAAACTCTGTTGGAGCGTTCTTACGACAGCTCTATCTGGACTACCATTGTTGACCCCAAGGTCACTCTGGAGTTTTTCCAGAATGAACAGAACCTGGTGTTGATCCATTACTCTGACCAATACACCAACTCTGCCGGTTACGATGCCATTACCGTAACCCGACAGACCGATCTCTATAAACAGATGCTCAGCCAGCAGGGCGATGAGCTGATTGGTGAGTTTAATGCCTTCAATGGTGAATGGTTACTGAAAATGGTCACCGGCCGGCCAACGGAGCAAAAAGCCAAGCTGGGTATTATTGCTGCCTGGAAGCTCATCAGCTCAATGATTTCCAGCTCTGATATCACCTGGGTGCCGATCTCGGTGGCCGAAATGGTGCGTGTCTCTGGCAATATCGGCCTGAAAATGGATAAAGGGGATTTTGCTCGTTATCACAAGAGTGGCAAATTCTCCGGCAATATGTCTGACGACATTTTGTTCGCGGGCTTTAAAGATGGTCAGCTTTATCTACTGCCCGTAGAAGTGAAGACCGGCGCCCACAGTAGTGCCTCCCTGGATAAAGCCCAGGAACAGTGTGAAGCTCTACAACGTTACCTGGTGGAAGGATTGTTCGGACCGGAAACGCTGGAAGGCAAAATCTACCGTAGCTTGTTTATCCGACAGGTGTTGATGCAGATTGAGAAGTATCAGCTCTATAACGTGTTTGAGAAAAACTACTTTGATGAGTTGCTGGCAGCTAGGGAGCAATGGCTCAGTGGTGACTATAAGCTGGCAAGCTTAAAGGGTTATCCGGAAGGGATGGTGGTGGCTCACCTCGAAGGTGAAGGCACCTATCAAACCAGTGCTGAGTTGCGAGATAACATCTTGCAGCTGATTGTGCCCATGGGCTATCTGGATATGCTGGTGGGCACGCCCCTAGCACAGCTGCAGCCAAAACTGGTTCAGGAAAATAAACTGGGGATTAATCAACAGTGGTTTCTGGGTGCTGGTCTGGCGGCGGTCACTTATGAGCCAGAAGCTGTAGAACCTGAGGTTGATGATGAGGATGAGGTCGTTACCTTCGAACAGCCGCCACAGCCTCCTGAGATTGCAGAAGAAGTTGCACCTGTAACGGAAGTTTTACCACCGCCGGAACCCGTGGCCGTTCAAAATGAAGCCTTGAAAGTGCAGTTTGGCAGCGACAGTATGTCCGGGCAACCAGTCTTTTGGGAGCCTACCAATACCGAGAAGGTCTTCAACCCGAATACTGCCATTATCGGTACCATGGGAACGGGGAAAACCCAGTTCACCAAAAGCCTGATTACCCAGCTGATTCGCAATCAGGACAATAATGTTGATAGTAAACCGCTGGGCATTTTGATCCTGGATTACAAGGCGGACTATATCAAAGAAGATTTTATTCAGGCCACCAATGCCAAAACCTATGATCTGGAAAACCTGCCGTTTAATCCCTTAGCCTTGTTTGGTACTAAACCTCGTTTGCCGGTTCATACCGCCAGTCTGTTCCGCTCAACCCTGACCACAGCGTTTGGCCTGGGTGCCAAACAGCAGACCAAGATTCGCAATGTGGTGATGGATGCCTATAAGCGTGCCGGTATCGACCCGAATAGCAAGGATACCTGGACAAAACCGGCACCGACCATTCAACAAGTGTGGGATGTGTTTGAAGAAGATGAAAAGGTTGAACAGGACAAGCTCTATGCCGTAATGGATGAGCTGATCAGCTTCCAGATCTTTGATCCGGACCCGACACACTCCCAGTCACTTTACGATATGGTGGATGGTGTAACGGTAATTAACCTTTCCGGCTATGACCCGAATATCCAGAACCTGGTGGCCGGTATTATTCTGGATATTTTCTATAACCAGATGCACCAGCAGGGCAGCTCGAAGATAGACGGCAAATATCGGCAGCTCACCAAGTTCGTGCTGGTGGATGAGGCCGACAACTTTATGCGTCAGGACTTCACCAGCCTACGTATGCTGATGAAAGAGGGTCGGGAGTTTGGCGTGGGGACGATCCTCTCTACTCAGGAGATGGATCACTTCAGGACCAGTGATAATGACTTCTCCAGTTATATCAACAGCTGGGTTATCCATAAGGTGGCCAAGCTGAAGAAGCAGGATATTCAGACCATATTCAATACACAGGGTAAGTCCGATGAAGAGCGGGTGATGAGACAGATTTTGCAGTTGGAGAAGCATTACTCGCTGTATATTGGTGGTTCGGATAAAGCTCGGAAGATTAAGGATTTGGCGTTTTGGGAGATTAAGGAGAAATAATGGAATTAAACTTTAACATATGGAAGCGTGGCAGTCAGCGAGCGGTTCATAAACCACTTTTACTGTTGTATGTGCTGTCACAATATCAGAAAGGGCATGAGCGGTTTTTTACTTATGCAGAAATTGAACAGCCGCTGAAGAAGCTTCTTATAGAGTTTAGTCCTCTTCAAGATGGTAGAAATACACCAGTGCCATTTTGGCGGCTTCAGAATGATGGTTTTTGGGAGCTGAAGAATCATGAACGAGTAGTGCCTAACAGTAGTGGTGATGCTAAGAAGTCTGAGCTTATTGAGTATAACGTTGCTGGAGGTTTTATAGAGAGTGTATACAATGCCCTAGTTCAGGATAAAGCTCAGATAGCTCATATTGTTTGCGATTTGCTTGATGAGTACTTTCTACCGAAGGTTCATGGGGTTATTGTTGACAGGTTGGATATCGTAAGCTGAGGTACAAGTTTACCGGGAATTTTGAGTGCTTGCTAATCATGGTGAATCCGTATAACGAGTTAAGGGTTAGAAATTAGTGTTATTAGCATTGTTTTATTTAGCTCTTTTCTAATTTTAGTTTTTTGACTTTTATATAAAGTAAGGTTCAGGACTTGTATAGGGTGGTAATAATGAGCAAGTATAGTGACTGGACAAAGCTCAGAGAAGAAATTTCAAAAAATATAAGTACTGGCTTCCATGCACCAGCACCGGTTTTGTATTTATTGTCAGTTGTAATTATTGCAGGCGGTGTAGGTGTTTGGTTACCTTTGTTTGATGGGATACAGGGGCTAAAATCCAATTTAATGACATATGTGTTTGCTTTGTTATCTGCAATTCTTGCTGATTTTCTCATGCAAAAAAATGTAGAAACTGAAGGGTATGTTGTTTTTGTGATAACTATCGTGGTACTAATCATTACAGGAACAATAGCTTCTCTTAATATTGAATCTTTAGTCTGGTCATTGCTCTGTATGGGTGTGGCAGTTTTACTTCTTTTTTTATTGTGGTGGTTGCTGATTATTCCAGGAAAGTTTGATATTACTGCTAGAGAAATAAAGCAGGCGACAGTTGGGTCTGATCATGCAAGTAAAACAGCCCAAGATAAATCATTGGATGCATTAATGAAGAATCGAGCAGAGGGTAGAAAATGAGTATTCCATTTCTTGAAACTCCTGCACTTAGTGTAACACAACCTTTAGGACAGTTTTATATCGCTAGCATCAGAGTTGAGCACTTACTTAAGGTAACATATTCTGCTCCGGCATCGATTCGTGATAATGGGTTGTCAATAGAGGGTACTCAACGCTTAGAGAGTGAAAAAAGGCTGAAGGAAATTGCTGACTATATTAGAACAAAAGAGGCTGCTTTCCCTAATGCAATTATTATAGGGGCTAACTACAAACCAAATGGAGAATATGTTGGTGATGATGATAATCTTTCATGGAAGATTGAGGATGGTAAGTTAATTATACCTACTGGAGAAAAGCTAGGTTCAATAATTGATGGTCAGCATAGGTTGCATGCTTTTGAATACTGTGAGAAAGAGTATTTAAATGTGGAATTGCTATGCGCAATTTATACTGATCTACCAGTGCCTTTTCATGCATATTTGTTTTCTACGATTAACTTTAATCAGAAAAAAGTTGATCGTAGCCTTGCTTATAATTTGTTTGGCTTTGATATAGAAAGCTCGGATGAGAATACTTGGGTACCAGAAACGTTGGCAGTCTCCATTGTTAGGCGATTAAATGTTGAAGATACACCGTTGAAATCAAAAATAACCCTTGGGATGCCATCAGGTAATTTGGATAAGCCTGTCTGGTCGGTATCCATGGCGACAATTGTAGATGGTGTTTTGAAATTGATTTCAAAAAACCCAAAAAAAGATAGGCATGATTTACTATCTTTACCAATATCGAAAAGATCAAGATCTGAATTGCTTAGTAATGATGGTACTCCTCTAAGATTTCTTTATATTGATGGCTATGATGAGGCTATTTATGAAATAGTTAGAAATTATTTTATGGCTTTAAATAGTGTGCTGTGGAATCAAAGTATTGAGAAAAGCTATATCGTAAAAACTGTTGGAATTCAGGCGTCTTTTGATTTTTTGAAAGAGCTGCTTTTTGATTTTCACAATACGTTGGATGGAAGTGAGACATATTTCTCTGAAATATTAAAAAAGGCTAGTGATGTAGATTTTACAAATATACAAGCTTCTGGAATAGGCAGAACGCAGATAAGGAATTTACTCTTGATTGCTTGTGGTGTTAAGAGTGCAGATGGTTTGGGAGTTGATTTAAGTGAAATTCCATACAATCAATTAAAAGTTACACTGTGACTTTGAAATAAAAAAGGTGGCCTATGCCACCTTCTCCTTACATTTTATGAAAAGATCATTTAGATTATTAACCCCGGTAAAAATACCAAGGCCGTTATCGATTAATTGAGTAACAGCCTTTGAAATATCTATGCCCTCGGATTGTTGCCTAATAAGCATGGCATACATCTCAGCATGCTCTCCGAATAAGGTTGAGGTATGTAAAACCTGATCTCCAGGTGTAGAAGTAATATCTTGACTTAATGAGTTCGATTCTAGTGCGTGTGCGATTGCCAAACGAGCTAGAATATTGGGTGTGATACCCGTACGGCCTTTCATCATAGCCAAAGTATCTGTTGCTTTTTTGGATATACGAAATTGATTAGGCAACATTCGGGGTAAACTCCCTTACAGACTCATCTTCCAGCTTTTGACCAAAGTAACGCTGGCGCTTCAGGAACTCAGATCGTCCTTCATCAGGGATATAGTCCACCTCGTACACATGGGAAATATGAGGTGACAGAGTGTTAAAGTACTCCTTATCAATCTCAGTGTCCGTAGACAAAATTACCACCTGATGGCTTGCCGTCGGGAAGTAACTTTCTACCAGCTTGCTGCGGTGCTTACTGTCGAGACGGCCTAATGGTGTGTCGATAATTACGGGCAGTTTACGGCCAGAGGTGCGAGCCAGGGCTTCCAACATGGCGATCGCAAAGATCTGTTTCTCACCGGCGGACAGTTGCTGCTTATTGATCTCATCACCATTTTTGTTCAACAAGCAAACGTCAAAGGTTTTTGGGTTGATCGTTGCTTTAATACTAATGTCATCTTTACGGGCCAGTTTTTTGAAGGAGCGTACAAACTCTGCTTCCAGCTGTTTGACCTTATTAATTGTTGCTTTTTCGGCAAACTCATTTAACAGTTCTCGGGAACGTTTTGCCAGCTCATAAGCCCGACCGCTGGAGAAATTAGCGCTAAACTCCGACTCCTTTTTCTGCATCTGGCGCATGATATCCATCGCCGTTCTCAGTGTTTTCTTTGCTTCTTTTTTGGCCAGCGTTGCTGCGCCAACCATCTCAGACCGCTTCTGGTTAAACGCCCTGATCTGTTCCAGCTCATCTTTCAGGAAAGCTTCGTCCGGTGCTCGCTCAAGGTTTTTGCTGGCATTGTCAAGCTCGGTCTGGATATCCGCCAGGCTTTGCCCTAGCTCCAGCATTTGCTTTCTGGCGTTGGGGAGTACTTCACGTATCAGGTGTGCAGTTCTTGCAAACTGTTTGTCAGAACAGTCATGAATCACTTCAACGGTATTCGCAGCTTCAAATACATCGGCAAACGCTTCTGACACAGCCTTCTCAACGAGCTGTTTGTTGTGCAGCGTTTTTTCCAGAGCCTTTTTCAGGGTAGTTATCTTTTGGTCCAGTGTGGCTTTTAGCAGTAGTTGCTTTTTGTAGTCCTGTTCGATTTCAAGCTGTTGCAGGAGCTCTTCCACCTTGTTCATGGCAATGACTAATGGGAATTCACCAGCCATGCAGTCACGTAACTGACCTTCGAGCATTTTCTTCTCAGCCAATAGCTGGTCAATGCGCCCCTGCTCTTCTGTGCGAGATCGAGCCCAGTCCCCCCCTTTACTGGAGATATAGGACTCAGATTTTTTTATCTCATCATCGACCAGCGCAATCTGTCGTATAGCTTCGCTTTGCTTATCCAGTGCTTCTTTATAACTGGCATAAGCAATACCGTATTTTTCTTTCAGCGCTGAAATGATGTGCTGATGCTCTTCTGGCATCGCCGCCGTGTTCTTCTCCCGCAGGTAAATAGCCAGGTCGTCCCGCATACGGTTGATAACATCCAGCCCTAGCAGCTTTCTGATGGCTGCTCCCAGTGCCTTGCCGGTATTGTCTTCAGCCAGTTCGGCAATTTTTTCCCCATCAAAGAAGAAAAGGTCAGACACACCGATAGGCACCAACTCATTGAGAAATCCCTGGCATTGTTCGTAGCTCAGTTCGTTGAGTGCTTCTCCATCTTTTTCAATTTTCAGGGTTTCTTTAACCTTGCCATTAACCGTCCATGCCCTTTTAACCGTGTACTGTGATACTTCACCACGGGTTGCATAACTGAAACTCAGGTGAATATAAGCGGCATTGGCCTGGACCAGAGAGTTTCTGCTTTTGTGCACAGACTCTTTCAGGTATTCCTCGTACTCCTTGTTGGAAACATTGTGGCCAAGGCTATGGCGGCCATAAAGTGCCAAACGGATTGCGGTCAGTGTGGTCGTTTTACCAGCGCCGTTCAAACCACCAAAGAGAATAATGGGGCGTTTACGTCCGTGTCGTATTTCTGGTGCTAATTTAACAGTCTCAACACCACTGATGACCCGGAAGTCACAAATTACCAGCTCTTCCAGGATCATGCAAGTTCCTCATATTTCTCACGCAACTCTTTCATCTCTTTTTCATAACTGTCGAGCTGTTCAACGCTTTTGATCCGGTATTCATGGCTGGAGTCGGCATCCCAGTCCTGTTCGAGCAGGGTTTCCATTTTCCGTAACAGACCACGGCGGACACTGAGTCCTTCCATGGAAAGTTCAAGCTCAATCAGCTTCATGATCAGCTCGGCTGGAACCTCATAATCTGTTTCAAGCTCTTTCAATAAATCTGCGTCCGGCTTGGTGAAAGCGCCCGCATCGTTTTCTACCCAGTCAAGGTCTTCGCCATACACTTCTTTGTAGATGGCTGGCAGACTATCAGTCCAGTCCGGATCCAGTGGGTCATGAAGCCATTCTTTTCGGATAGCGTGTAACTCTGGGCGAGTGATTAGTTCTATATCTTGCCCTTGGACCCGCAGATCCCTTTCGATGGTTAAGAGTTCTTTCAACCAGTCCTGACGAACACTCATTTTATAAGGGCCAAACGCTCTTTTGATATCCCGGGTGCCATCATCATTAACAGAGCGGCTGCGAACATAACTGATGCGGCCATCACGACGGCGGGTGTTACGGAGTTCGGCTTTATTTTCCGGTTTGGTGCTGTCCCAGAGCTTCTGACGGAATTTCAAGAGTGGCTCCATCCAGGTTGCCCCATTTTCAATTAACCCTTCAATGGCTTTATCTTTGGTGACGACGGTACAGGTCCAGCAGCCAAAACGTGAATTTCCGCAGGATGGCGTGCTTTTATCAATCACCAGAGGGCATTCACCGGCATTAGAACCTTTGTAAAGGTTAAATAATTCACGGTTTGTGCCACCCCAAGGCGCATAGGTGGCCAAGAGATACATCCAGACTTCATCATGGGTCCAGCTTTCGATAGGCATGTAAGTGAAAGCACCGGGCAGAGAAGTGTGGCGGGCAAGTATGCTGCCATCAATCTTGTGCTTGGCAATCACCTGAGCACGGGAAGAACTCTCCTGGCTTCTGGAACCAAGGATCACAATTACTTCGCCGAAGCGAGCCACCTTATCCATGATAAAGTCACTGACCGGATCGATTTTCATGCGCTCAGTGCACCAGCGGAAAGAGGT
Organism: Endozoicomonas sp. ALC020; assembly: GCF_049275935.1. Taxonomy (NCBI): domain Bacteria; kingdom Pseudomonadati; phylum Pseudomonadota; class Gammaproteobacteria; order Oceanospirillales; family Endozoicomonadaceae; genus Endozoicomonas; species Endozoicomonas sp. ALC020. The sequence goes on along the minus strand of NZ_CP184830.1, from coordinate 2,458,052 downwards.
TGTTGGTGCTGGGTAGCCTTTACCTAATAGGTTTGCCCAAAAGGTTTCGTTGGTTTTTGGGAAAACTTGATGGGCGGTGATTGGCAAGTTGTGTTCCTGAGCACCTTTGTTCACCGCATCAATAACGTGCTTGATCTGATCGACCACAACCGGGGTTTCTACCAGCGTATCAGATGAAACCACATAGACATGTTTGTGCAGTTCTTCCGTTTTCAGGTTCAGTAGTGCGGTATAGACCAGAGACAAGATGGTAGTGGAGTCTTTACCGCCAGAGAAACCAATCACCCAGGGTTTGTCATCGTGCTGGTACAGCTGTTGAATTTCGAAAACTAGGTCTTTGAGAGGTCTACCTGCATAGGTGGTATCAATGTCTGCCAGCATCTCATCAATGCCAGGGTATAAAAGGGTTTCATCTGTCATTGCAAAAATGTCTCTTCAAGAGACTGGTCTTCCGGGTTAAGCCGAACACCTAGAGCCTTACGTATCACATTGGCAGTTAATGCGACATTGGTACGGGCTTTACTCAGCCGTCCATGCAGAAGGGCACGCCCTTCCCATAGTTCTGTATTTGATCGAGACCAATCAATGTTTTTCAAGTTGACCAACCGGCTTTTCCAATCATCTCTGTACTGGGTAAGCAGATCCGCACCAGCGCAACCCAAAGCGTGAAGAGTGACGCCGTGCGCATGTACAAAATGGTTCCTTAGCTCCGCTGAGGTAACCTTTCTCTCTTCCGTGTCTTTCCAGTCTGGCATCGCCTCTGTAACCGCTTGCCAGTACTCAGTGGCTAACTGCATCTCCTCTTGGGAAATTGCATCTTTTGGCCCTTTGCGTAGGAGACTGCGACTAGCTAGTTTAACACTGCTGAGGGCAAATAACTTGATGCTTCTGTTTGAGATGTTTGATTTCTCCATCTCGGTCAGCTTCTTAAAGCATGATACGCTGGCCACGATATATCTTGCCATAGCTGAACCAGGGTCCCGAAGGTCGTAGAGTGTACTGAGCGAATCATTGGGCCTTACTGCGTGTTTATTGAGATCTGCAAACATCTGCTGACTACGTTTAAGACCATCGTCGCTGAAAAACAGAACGGGAATATTATCATGTCCCAGTTCGCTATTCTGGTTGATTGCCTCTTCAATAGCAGCCCGACGATGTTGCCCATCATTGATAAGGATCTGAGCATCCATCGGTACCGAGAGTAGGCCAAGGTTTACCGCAACCCCTGTATCTGCCAGTGGTTCAAAATGAACCTGATTATTTATTGAAGCCGTGATTGCTGATAGTGTGTAATCTTCTCGGTTCTCAAGCAGATAAATAGCAATCTCCGGTATGCGCGAACGATTCAGTATGCGCTGGGCACGCAGCTCCGGAGGCACTTCTTCTTCATCAAAAATAAATATTTTTGGTATCAGACGCATCGGGCACATTGCTATGTAGCAAGGCCTGCCGGATTGTATACCTCGGACAGCTGGAAAAGTATGGCTGAATTCACTTAGGCGTTTGCCAATCATCTCTGTACCTGTTTGTAAAAAAGCACTGTAGAGGAAGAGAAAATAGTGCAAGAATTACGTACATGCGAATAGATCGGAAGTGATAAATTATGTACCAGGTAGATCATCAGTAATATATGAGATTACCCAACAACTCGACGCGACGGGACTTATGTGACCTGAACCGATTATGCTGTTATAAAGTATAATTCGTAAAATGACCGGTGGTGACGTGCTTGAAATGGAAGACACAGACCCATCCACTCAAAGAGATAACTCAAAACTCTGTACTTTTTAGAATCATGATTTGTTACAGAGCAAAGCTGAAGGTGGGCGATTTGTGCACCATCTGGGGAAGAGGGCGTCTGGTTAACTCTTGGGTATGGGTTTCCTTCGGTTGTCTTCGGTCAACACTGCTAAGAACATAGAAAAATATTCCATACAATAGACAAATACTGAATAGTTGACTTGAGTTAATGGTCTTGTGGGAAGGGATGTTATGTCGTGACTGCTATCTGAATCAGTCGTATTTTCCAGAGCTTTTATGCCTTGGGTGAATGAAGTGCAAAAGTAAAATTCATGGATCTTAAAACACAGCACCAGCAATCAATAAAACCTGAAAAAGAATATTCCGCTTTTTTTCTGACAACAACACAGCCTGGCTGGGGCTCCATTCTGGAAGCGCATCACAACCGACAAATGCCGTTCATTATGGATGGTGAAGGTTTTATGCTATTTGCCTCGGAGCTGGCCAAACAGACCTATGAGGGCTTGACTGATGGGATTAAGGTTGACATCCGTCGTCAACCGGATCTTTTGAAACTTCACTCACAGTCAGTTCAATCAGATGTGGATTCTGAAGCATCTTTGAATGGTGACAGTGCTTCTAAAGTTTTGCCCACGACTGTACGCCCACTATCCGATTTGAGCGATCAGGATCTGATTCGTGAGCATTTTAAAGACAATTTTGATGCCGAAGCTCTAAAGACCCTTTTGGAAGAACTCAGTTTCCGATCATCATCGGCTGCGCGAATATTTCAACTGCGAGTCCGTGAACGTTTAGAGACCTTGCCTTTAGGTGAAGCAGAGAAAGTCCCCCTCATTACAGGAGCAGGGCTGATAAGCCCTGAAGCTGTCGCAGAAGTGACTCAAGAAGAAGTGACAGCTGAAGGAAAAGTAGAGACAAAAGCATCTCGTCCATTTATTGGTAAAAGTGTTCAACAGTTGGAGACACTCTACTGGCAGGCTTACACCAACAGGCATTTGCTGGAGAAGCTTTACGAAGAATTACAACATCGGTCTGTGATCAAATGTAACCGACTACGTGATCGGGTTCGGGGCCGTTTGAGTGTGCTGGACAGAGAAGAGCCGCAGGGCATGGTCGAGGACTCTCTCAGTGAGGTTGTAAAGGATAGCGCCAAACCGGTGCTTAAGAACAGGAAATCAATAGCTCGACCTTATGTTGGCAAAACGATAGCACAGTTAAAAATACTGCATCTTAGCAGTGTTACCGATGCAACGGCTCAGCAGGCTATTTTAGCTGAGCTGAAATTCTTCTCGACAACGGAAGCGATAAAGCTGAGGGAGCTGGTTCAACATAAGCTGAATGAGCTTCGGAATAGTCCAGCCATTGAAACTACAGTTGAACAGGCTGACTTTGAAAAAAACGACGCTAACTCCGATGTTGCTTTTGCAGAGCCTATTGATGATAGCCAGAACACTATACCTATTGCTGCCGATCATGGCAGAACGGAGCAGCAAAAAAAGATCGATGCTGTCAGATTGGTTACTTATAAAAAGCGACTTCTGGAAGGTCGTGAACCAACCGCTGATCAGCTTGCAGTATTTGGCAGGTTTGATAAAGAGGCGCAAGCCGATTTCCTTACCAAAGTTGCATTGGAGAAGCAGCTCTTGGCTAACAGGGTGGCTTCTGAAGAGGTACCCTTCAATGAAGTAGTTGAGGAGGTAACAGCTTACTCAACATCAAGGCCAAAGATTGCTGAACTGCTCTCAAAACGGGCCAATGTATTTGAGCTGGCCAAGAAAGTTAAAGAGCGGGCCACAGCTCTGGAACCCTCTTTTTCTTCCTCAGCCCAAGTCGTTGAGAGAAAAACTTATGGGCGTGGTCAATCATTAGATAATGATTATGTAGCCGAGGGCTTTGCTGAGTACTGTCTGCGGCCAGTGTTGGAAGAACCTGCCAAACCCCTTGAGTCGCAAGCTGATTTCACCAAGCCTTATGCCAGGGTTCAGGCTATGATCCAGAAAGAACTGGATCGGCGAGATTTCCAGATTCTACTGAAGCTGAGTGTGCAAGACCGCAGACTCAATGATGTTGGCAATGAGCTGGGACTGAGTCGCCGGGACGTGAAGCGTCGTGTTAAAGAACTGGTAGAGCGAATTGGCGAACAATTTGCGGAGCCCTTAAAAGCCTTTGCGGAACCCATGGATGCACTGCTGGATGAAGAGGGTGGTGAAGTCCTGCTAAAGCAAGCCGCTGAGAAGTTAGGATTGACCCTGGCCCGCATGAAATTCCTGGTAATGGTTGCTGGTGCTCATTTCCGGCAGCCCTGTAAAATTCACCAGGACAGGGCCTATCGCCCGACGCGTTTGCTGGATTGAATGTTTCTAATAAGTGATTACCGCCGATAGACAAACTGCTACAACAATCGACTGGTCTTTTGAAACTGGCTCATAAAGATAAAGGTCATCATGGCCGCATTCTTTTTTACAAAGCTGATCGGTTCAATTCTCATCACTGACCTCCTGTTTGTGGACTAGATCTAGTCTATCTATGGACCTTTTGCAATCGGGGTGTAGCTATTTTCTCTTGCCCTGTTTTATGGTTTCGACCATCCGCATGAACTGTTCTTACTTTGCATTATTAGGGTGCGACGGCACCCTGTGCTTTGAAGAACCGGTAACCTTTAATCGTGAGTCCGTGCTTCCGAAGCAAGACAGACAGATTCTCTAGCGATGGGCCATACCCCTCAGCCAGCTCAGGTATGCTCAAGCTGGAAAGGCGTTTATCGAATGACCGTTGCTTATCATAATCGGGAAAGCTGGCGTCCATCAGTCGGGACTTCCAGTAAAGTGGTTGTGGATCATAGTCGCCATAGCCATAGTCAAAAAAATCAACAGTACGCTGGCGCAGGTTGATTTTGACCCGTTCACGAAGCATGGGAATCGGCTGGGTTTCAAAACCCACATAGGTCAACAGGGTCAGCTTGCCGGAACGGATATGAATTTTTATCAGATCCACTCCATCGGTTTCCGAAAAAAGCTGTGTGGCACAACCTGCGTAGATTCTTAGCGGGGGCGGCAGGTCTTTAATAAAACGACTATGGATAATCAATGAGTGGCCGCCGTTAAGGATACTGGCAGGTAATTGTTGGTGAGCCAGTTCGCACATCTGGTCGATAAGGTTGGGTTCTGCCAGGGAGAACAGCAGCTCACGAGACTCTGAAACCGCCGTTTTGTAGTCACCAAAGAAGGCTTTGATGTCTCTTTTTAGCTGGTCTGGCATGTGTTTGTAAATACGTTTTTTATAGAATTGCTGCAGTGCGAAATAGACCTGTAAATCTTCCGTTCTCTCTTTTGCTGCCTGATCCAGTGCCCGCATATCCGCCTCACCCTTTAGCAGATTAAAGGCCTGTTTGGGTGAGCCTATCTCTGCTGCTAAAAGCTTTGATTTTTCAAACTCGTCAGCGTTGGGCAATCGGCCCAGCTCAAGGCAGCGTTGCCAGAAATTTTCCAATAGTTGATGGTTTTCTTCTAATAGCCGTTTTTTGTTGGAGGTGGGCCTGCTCTTATGAACCAGCTGCTTCCATTGTGGCCTTCGGCGTTGCTTATTGGCCAGGTAGAGCTGTTCTTCGTCTTTATCTTTGAAAATATAAATGATCCCTGGCGCTACCGGGATGGGTTCTTCATCCAGAATCTGTTCGATAAAAATCTGGAGTTCAGTCTGGCTGAAGTATTTTTGAAACGTATTTCTGCTGGTGAGTACACCGTCTTTAAAGGGCTTGAATTTGCGGATGTGTTGTTCGCTGGCAATCATGGCGGATACCACCAGTAATTTGCCGGTCAGGCGCCAGGCTCCGAGTACTGCATCAACCCTTTCTTCCAGGTCTTCGATCACGTTAATGACATAGCCAAGGTTGACCAGGTCTCCTTCTGTTTTTTCACCCTCGGGTCGCCAGTTTGGATCCCAACCACTGGCGGTGATGCCATGGGCCTGTATTTCCGACAGGTCATCGCCATGGCCGCAGCCGTAGTCAAACACGGTGTATTGCCCCTTCAAGTAGCCATTATTGGCCAGTGTTTTCATGGGGCTTGAAAGGCTGTCTCGGCTCAGTGCAGTTTTGTGGCGGTCGACCTTGTGTTGTGTTTCTTCTGTGCTGATGGCGGCCCTCCGGAATAGACGTCCATCCAGTAGTTCGTAGCCTTTTTCTTTGATCAGGGTTTCCCAGCTGTTACGGAACCCAATGATGCGTGTGTTTTCATACAGCCCTGCCGCTTCGCCTTCCCGGGTAATCTCACAAAAGTCCGCGTGGTTAGGGTCTGAGGGGAGGATCATGTGCTCTTTGCGATGGAGGATTGGCGGGTTGGTGAAGCTGGTAAAGTCAGTGGCTTTTATTTTCTCGCTGGCGAAGTCTAAGCCATAACTGAAGTGCAGTGATGGATAGGCTTCGTCGTAGAAATCCGGATAGTAGAGCAGGGTGACTTTGAAAGAGTCTTTATGGAGGCGAAGGATATTCCAGTGTTGTTCCGGTATGCCTGAATTCGTTGCTTTCTGATAAATCCAAGAGAAAAAATCCGGTGCGGTTTCACTCAGTGCCGAACGGTGGAGATAGAGTGCTTTAGGCAGTTTTTTGCCGAGCTCCAGTTGTGCAACGGTTTCATACCATTCTTGTTCATTCATGGCCTTTATTTATAGCTGAAATTCTTCAAGAAAGCGCTCTGGGGAGAGATTCCGGGGAATATAACCCTGACCATTGGTTTTTGGTGTCATTATACATACGGCTGCATTTCGGGAGTCGCTGTTGTAACTAACGTGAATGGGCTTGTCATGCCCATAAAAGTAGAGCCTGTCAAAGGGGAGCTGTTTAACGATCCATGTGGTTATCTCCAATGATGAGGTGTCCGGCACATGAAAATCGCAGGCAGCTCCTCCCCGGGAGCAGATGATGTCTCCCTTCCTATTTTTTTCAAAGCAGCTGTGCTGATCCAGTGTGGGGTAGATAGAAGGCAGCACGCCCTGTTCTTTGGCCAGTTTTTTTCTTGCCGTCGCCAATGGGGGGGAGCAAAAGCCGTAGGTGATTTCCAGGGCACCAAACTGCTCATAAACCGGATCGAGTATATAGGTCGCCAAATCAGCAAGAGCCTGCCAGCTTTGGTCATTTAGCGGCAGGTTATCAATAGACGACGATTGCCAGGTTTCACCGCACTCAACCAGCTGCCGGTAGGTGAAGTGTTTGCTGCAAGGTTGGTTCAGCTGGGGCATGGTGAAACCTGCTATTGTTTCTTCTCTTGGGCACCATATCACAGACTTTAAAAAGCAGATCTTTGATTGGCTTTTTTAGTATTCAGATCTCGATTTTTTTCTCTTCTTTTAATTTGTGTTGCGCACACTCGATTCATCGATTAAAAAACAGTCTGATCTACAGTTAAAAGACTTGTTTTTCTGACCTGGAACCTCAATGGAACTTAATACCTGGCTGACTTTTCTGGCCGCAACCATCATTATCAGCTTAACGCCGGGAGCCGGTGCGGTTAATACCATGGCCAACGCCATTCGCTCAGGGCTGATCCGGACCCTGCCATCCATCATGGGACTCCAGGTCGCTCTGATTATATTTCTGATTGTCGTCGCTGCCGGTCTTGGGGCCATCCTTGCAGCCTCAGAGACACTGTTTACCCTGATCAAGTGGACAGGCGCTCTTTACCTGATTTTCCTGGGCATCATGAAATGGCGTGAAGCACCCAATGAGTTTTCGGTCGAAAGCCAAATCCGCACCAGCAAGAAAAAATCCTTTGCCAGTGCCATTCTGGTGAATCTGACTAACCCCAAGGCCATTGTTTTTCAGGCGGCTTTCCTGCCGCAGTTTATTGATCCTGCTCTGACACTCTGGCCCCAATACCTGATTATGGGAATCACTATGATCCTGGTTGATAGCCTGGTCATGCTGGGTTACGCCAGCTTCGCCCTAAAGCTGATGCCATTTCTGAAAAAATACGGGAAGCTGCAAAACCGACTGTTTGGCTCAATGTTTATAACCTGCGGCGGGCTTCTGGCTGCCAGTCAGCGATAACTGTTCCAACGCACTATGGTCAATGTCTCACAAAAGGAAGGGGAAACCTCCGGTTTCGGAAAATACCTAGCCATGGATAATAGGAATCGTCAGCAGGGAACAGGACGTTCGTAAAGTCAGGAAGACTTTAGCTGACAAGGATTACTTCAGGCAGGACGCCTCGGGATAGTCAGGAAGACTTGAATACCGCAGGAAGCGGACAAAGCAGGAAGCTTTGAAGTCAGCATTCAGATGGGAAGTAAATTGAGGCAGGACGCCTGAAGTGGTCAGGAAAGACCAGGATAGCAGGATGCTCGTTTCAGAGCAGGAAGAGGTTTCACAAGGATCGTACAAAAAGCAGACCGCAGGGTCTGTTTTTTGTACCCGGTGTTATTGACAAAGAACCTGCTCATACATATTATGCACCTCGTTCTTTGCCGGTATAGCTCAGTTGGTAGAGCAACTGACTTGTAATCAGTGGGTCCCGAGTTCGACTCTTGGTGCCGGCACCATATACAGCGAAGCCCGTAGTGTTAGTGAACACTGCGGGCTTTTTGCTATCTGTCGATTTGGTCCCCATATTGGTCCCCGTTTCTGTCGGACTGTAGCGGCATTACATGGGAATGAAACCGATATTTCTCAGCCTATCTTCGCTCTCTCCTGTCGGTATTCAGAAATATTAAAAACAGGCAGTCCACATCTGCAGTTACCCCAGACTGGTCCGGGTCCTTTCTGACCTAATTGCTGCGGATGTGAAAGACTGCTACCCGTTTCCGCTTCTGGATAGACAAGCAGGCTTGTAATTACGGGAATTTCCACATTTAACAAAGCGGAAACGGAACCGGCCTAAAGCAGAGCCACGCACACTGAAAACACCGCGACCTTTCGCACCCGCAGCAATCAGACCAGAAAGGACCCTGACGAATTCATAACCTAAGCGGGAATTCCCGCTCTGCATTACTCACAAATCACCAAATCGGATTTTTTAATTTTGTCCACATAAAAATCTACCTGGGGCGACGGTCACTATCCTATAAAGCTTTAGAGATTTTCTTACCCCCCCCTCTTCCCTGTCGTCAGCTTCGCCAGCTCTCAGGCCAGTGGAAGCAAGGGCTTGATAGAGCTGCTGCTGACGACCATAGAACACAGGAATTTTGCCAATTCCCGCGCATCCGTTCCCCCGTGGCTATGCCGATCTGGTCAGGGTCCCGTTGAAACTATGCGAATCTGCACAGTTTGGGGGTTGGTGGCCGTCTGGTTGTTCTATCAGTTCTTTTTTTATCTTCAGGCCCAATGGGTTATCAGTAACAACTAAACAACAACCACCCTCAGTAAATTCTCATAAGCTCCCAGGTGAGGCAGGATTGATAGCGGTACTTCCCGCTATCACCTGTGGTGGTTAGCGCCCTGTTTCTAACTCTGCAGATTTTTCTTGTTCGGCTGCTGACTATGTATCCGGGTCATTGGCTGGAAGGGCTCCCACTGCTGGCTATTCACCTTTCTGTATTGCCCTGTAATGAGCAACCCCAGTTCAGAGTTAAGTAGCCTGGTTATCTTCACGTGGGTTGTCGGCACACTCAGGTATTCAGCTACCCAATTTATTATCATCCACTGGTTAGCAACGAACCTGTTTTCAGCATTGATTAGCATGGTCGTTCTCCTGAAAAAAAACAGAAATCATGTAGGGTAGGGGTCAGTAAAAAGGGGTAAAAAGTCTTTTTACTGGTTTTTACTGATACCTACCCCTGCTATTTTTCGTTTTTTTCTTCTTCTACCAAGCAAGCCGGGTTTATATGAAAAGTGACTGAAGGACGGCCCCGGCCTTTTGACTCTTCCCGCACAATATAGCCATGTAGTTCTAACCACTTTACAGCCTGTTCTCGGTCCCGCTTCTCCTGCAGCCCTATCCACCTTCTACGCTCAAGGTCTGCCATTTTGAAGGGTTGCGGCAACTGCCCTATACGGTCCGCCAGTATCCGGGCCCCGGCTAATGGATCGTCGGCCAAGGCATAAACCCGTCTGGCGTGAGTCTCCAATACATCGCACCAGCGGATAGCCATTTCAACTGATGCCTTGCTGATCCGGCCTGTTGCCCCGTTGCTGATAACATGAAACACAAGGGCCAGTGCTGGCATTAAAGACGGATACTTACCGAGGTGGCTTTCCATCTGCAGGCTGACACCTTCGCCACTGATCCGGGTCATCAGATCAGAGTACCAGCGGTTAAACACTGCTTGTGCCTGATCATCAAATCGGATAGCGGGCCTGTCCTCTTCCTCTGGTTGGTATGGGATGTTATCCAGCCTTCGAAATACCTGATATGCCTGTTCCTTCAATGCCTTGTCCGGGCTCCTGTCGGTCAGCCTGAATGATCGTTTATCTGGATACACCAGCAGCTGAAAACGTTCTACAAGTCCATCGTCCCCGCTCCCGTCTCTCTGGGTCATCAACAGTGGCAGTAATCGCCCCGGTTGAATCCCTCCAAGCAATGACACTGTGTTAGAGGTTATGTAAACATCGTCACGGGTTACACGGTCATAGCTGTATGTTCCATCGCCGTTGAACGCTTCCAGCCAGAAAGCCCGGTCCTGTTGTTGGTCGTCCCGGTTGAGCCCTGCTATCCATCCGGCCAGCTCATCACGAAACAGTAGCAACCCCCATGGATTTTCAGACAGCAATATACCCAGTTTCTCTACAGTGGCGTCATTGACGATGTAACGGCGGCTGGCGGGCTTCTCCGGGTCGCTGCTGTCATCCATCAACAGGGCTTCAGCGGCCTGTAGATCCTTTTTCTTTACCAGTGCCTGTGCCTGTCGCTCTGCTTCCCTGGTTGCCATCTGGTTTATTTTCTCTTGCGCCTGGTAACGCTTCAGGTCTTCCTTGTGCTCTGCTCTGGCTTCAGCCTCCAGCCGGGTTAATGGCTTGGTAGTGTCTTTGATGACAGGTGTCTTTTTCTGGCTTGGCCTGCCAATACAGCAGCCCCACAGATTAGGAATGATTGCCCAGTCGTCATACTGCTTTGGTTTCACACTAACCTTTCGACCGATCAGACTCCCCAGGGCAGTTACAGCAGCAACAGCGGCATATTCAAAGGGGGCATTGTCCATTCGCTCTACCGTGTCCATCAGCCAGCCGGAAAGCTCCGGGGGGAGCATATCCGGTGTAATCTCCTGAACGGGTAGCAGTTCCGGCCAATCAATAGCGGGCCTGCTCCCACTGTCTAAACCACTCTGCCTGATTTCTTCCTGTATGGCTTCAGGCCGAACTACTTTAATGTTTGGGTGTGTCTGGTCACACAGCGCCATGCTGTAGTGAAGTGGTCTAATGACACCGGACACCTCGTTAAGCACAATAGTGCAACCAGTAACGAGGTTCATAATGGCAACGCGAAAACATTATTCTCAGGAATTCAAACTCAAAGCTGTAAAACTGGTTACTGAACATGCTCAGTCGCCTACAGCAGTCGCCAGAAGTCTAGGAATTTGTGCGACTAACCTCCGTCGTTGGGTTCGACTCAGTGAAGAGAAGAAAGAGCTGGCTTTCCCCGGCAAAGGCCATCAGGCCCTGACGACTGAACAGCAGAGAATCAAAGAGCTTGAAGCTGAAAACAAACAGCTGAAAATGGAACAGGAAATCTTAAAAAAAGCCATGGCCTTCTTTGCGAAAGACCAGCTGTAAGATACGCCTTCATACAGCGGGAGAGGAAGGCCTATCCTGTCGTAACGCTATGCAAAGCACTAAAAGTTAGTCGCAGTAGTTTCTACGAATGGAATAAACAACAGGCAAAAAATCAACAGATTGACCCGGAGATGTTTCGCCTGGAGGCAGATGCCCGAGAGATTTTTGCTCAATCAGGTGACTCTTATGGAAAAAGGTTACAGCATAGGGCGTTATCAGGCCAAAACCCTGATGCAACGGCTTGGCCTGCGGGTTCGGGTGGTCAAAAAATTCAAGGTGACAACCAACAGCAAACACAAACTGCCAGTGGCGGCAAACCTTTTGAATCGTGAGTTTTCAGTTTCAGCACCCGACAGAGTATACGTAGCTGATATCAGCTACCTCTGGACTCGTGAAGGCTGGGTTTATCTGGCGGCTGTCGTTGATCTGTTTTCGCGGAAAGTCGTCGGTTGGTCGATGAGTAACCGTATGACGACAGAGCTGCCCCTGGAAGCTTTGAGAATGGCTTACTGGGGCAGAAAGCCTGGAGATGGTGTGATGCACCATTCAGATCGTGGCAGCCAGTACGCGTCTCTGGAGTATCAGAATCAACTCAGGGAGTATGGGATGGTCTGTAGTATGAGTCGCAAGGGTAATTGCTGGGATAACTCTGTGATGGAGCGGTTCTTTGGCAGCCTGAAAAGGGAAAGAACGGATCATTATATTTATGATACTCGGGCAGAAGTAGAGGCACATGTTATTGATTACATTTTGTTCTACAACAATAACAGATTGCATTCCTATCTGGACTATATGATTCCAGTAGACTTCGAGAAGCAAAAATTGAAAAAAGCAGCTTAATCAGGTGTCCGTTTTTACTTGACCACTACACTGCCCCCAGCGATCCCCCACAGTTAAGTCAGCCAGTCAGGGCGGGTGGGTTATCCGCCTTTTCGGGAGCTACCCTAGACTGGCTATTCTGTTACAGGCTCGGGCCCGCGTCGTTCTTATCGGTAGACTTCTTTCCGGTGGCCTACCCTCACCACTTCAATGATTAGCTGAGCGTTATGTACTTGGTACACAATCCGATAATCACCAGACCTTACCCGGTAGGTGTGTTCTGTGCCTGACAGCTTGCGGCATCCGTCCGGGTGTGGATCATTCACCAGCGATTCAGCCAAGGCCACCAGCTTTATTACTGTTGCCTTGGGTAGCTTTCTGAGTTCCTTCTGTGCTGATTTCTTCCAGCTCAACACGAACCGGCTCATAGCTTGTCGGCTGCCTTCAGGGACTTGATAAGCTCCTCGTGTGATACGGTTTCCTCGTCTCGGCGCTCTGCCACTGTCGCAAGGTCTTCAAGGTCTTCTATCAGTTCCTGGTACTGATCCAAAGGCAGAACGACAGATACCCGGTTGCCCTGGTCATCGGTTATGTATTGTGGCTTTGGTTGTGCTGGCATGGTGTTATCTCCGGTAATTGATTAAATGGTACTTTTTGGATCTGTCCGTTTTACGTATTCCCTATTTTTTAACGCTGCTGGTGGACTGCCGGTACTGGTCAAGATCCACCAGCTTGCTAGCCTTTCCGTCGATGATCTTTGAGAGCCAAGCGTCATACTTGCGGATCGCTTCCCGCTTCTCTGGTAACTGGTCGTGTCGGTTGTAATGCCTGGTATCTATGCCTGTTTGGGCGTGATTCTGTAACAGATTTCTTTGCTCTCTGGTTAAACCGGCATCCACCATAAGATAGTGAGCCGTCCGTCGAATATCCTTGGCTGTGAATCGTTCAGGTGTTGGTGTGCCTGCTGCCTTGGCTTCAGCTTCCAGAGCATCACAGTAGCGGGTAAAGGCAGTAGACAGGCTATCAAGTCTTATGGGTGCGTTGTGGTTGGTAGCAAAAGGCCAAGGATAATCGGCGGTCAACTCTCGGACTTCTTCAATGATTGCCAATGCTCTATCTGTCAGTGGTATTAAATGCTCCCGATTACCTCCCCTGCCTTTAGTGTCATCAACTAACAGGGTTTTTCTGAAGGTGTCGTAACGATCCCAGCCAGAAGCCAGTAGCTGCTTTGGTCTCTGCCCTCCAGTAGCCAGCATGAAACGAATAAACAACCCGATAATTCTACCCAGCTTGTTGACGTTCATAACCTCATGCCACAGGGAATTAACTTCCTCAATGCTCAGAGTTCTATCTCTGGTCTTTTCAAAGTCTGCCTGTCTGGGAATCGCGGATACAGGGTTATGCTGCAGGTGGAAGCGGCTACCGTGTTCCAGCTGGTGCCGTGGATCATGGTCTGCCTTCAAGCCGAAAGCAAAGGCAGCATGTAAAAAGCTTCTGGTACGGTTAACGCTGGTGGTGAGTCCGTCCTTAATCATCTGTCGAAGAACTTCCGATATGTCCTCTATTACAACCTGGTGCACTTTCTTTTCTGCCAGTAGTGGGTAAGCCTTGGTAACGTACTTTTCAAGCATGTACCGGGCATCCTTAGCGGTAGGCTTACCCTGCCTATGAAGATTGGCTAGATAAGCTTCGATCAAATCAGACAGTGTGCCTTTTGCTGCGTCTAACTGATCCTGCCGGGCCTGCTCTGCTTTTGCTTGTTTGCGTCTGTTCGCCTGATCTTCAAGGTGGGCTTTAAGGTCACTGCCTTGCTCACGTCGAATGGTGGCGAACTCCTGTGCTCTGTCCCTACACTCTGCCAGTGTGTAACCGTGCCCGTCTCTGGTGAGTTTGTATTGACCTATCTTGATTAGTGATTCCTTCCCTTGATCCCTGTAACGGTAGTATGCCTCGATGGTGCCGCAATCTCTGCGCTTAAAGAAAAGAGTGCCATCACCACGACTGCCTATAGGCTCGCTTACTTTTCCCTAAAGCTTTTTCAATTGCAGGTCTGACAATCTAGCCATACTGACTTACTCCGTGTTTGGTCCCTGTAAAGCAAATGTGAATATTTGTATTTTTGGTCCCCACTTTGGTCCCCACTTTGGTCCCCGTTTCTGTCGGACTGTAGAGGAAAACTATAGTACAGTCTGAAATCGTACGGAAATAATAAACCCAGTAAACAAAGGGTTACAAGCAAGATAAGGAATTATGTGGAATGGTACGGAATTAGTACTAACGTACCTTGTAATCAGTGGGTCCCGAGTTCGACTCTTGGTGCCGGCACCATATATAGCAAAGCCCGTAGCGTTAGCGAACACTACGGGCTTTTTGCTTTCTGAGCTTTTGCGCCTGCTAATGCGCCCTCTTTCCGTCGGAATAGGTCAACACTAGATTAGGGGAAGGTTATCCAGTGCCTTCTATCACATATACCCAACCCACTCTATACGTCTTAAAATGCCTTAACTGCTCAAACACACCCTGATACACTTCATTAAAAACAACCGGAGGATAGCTATTTTTTTGAAGCAGCATGATCAGCTGAACCCCCAGAACTGATTTGAGATTATTCAGGTTGCTCCAGTCTGGAAAGCGAACCTGCATCCAGCCCGATCTCAACACTAGATGCCAGCACCAAACACCAAGAAGTCGACGTACATACAGTTCATTTTTTATCAAACTTTGCCACTCCCATTCTCTTTATTATCACTTGTACAATGATCCCACTATTCAAGCTTTTCGCTCATATTCAGGCTTATTTTCGTGGCGATTCATTGCAGTTTGGGAGGTCTTGACGTGACAGGATCTGAGAGATGAACAAAAAAGAACTATCCGAACGTGATATATGTACCAAATAAATCACCCCAGCCATCGAAAAGGCCGGATGGGATATCCAAACTCAAGTAAGAGAGGAAGTAACCTTTACCGCAGGCCGCATCATCGTTCGCGGTAAGCTCCATGCCCGAGGTAAAAAACGTCGGGCAGACTACATCCTCTATCATCAGAAAAACCAACCCATAGCGGTCATCGAGGCCAAAGATAACAAGCACAGCATGGGCTCCGGAATGCAGCAAGCCCTGAGCTATGCAGAAGCACTTGATATTCCCTTTGTGTTCTCCAGTAATGGAGATGGCTTCAAATTTTACGACCGCACGGGTAATGCAGATCAAACCCAAACAGAGTTGTCCCTTAATGAATTCCCTTCGCCTGGTGAGCTATGGAGTCGCTACTGCCAGGCAAAAGAATTAGACGAGCCAGCTCAAAAAACCGTCAATTACCCTTATTTCGATGATGGTTCCGGGCGCACTCCGCGCTACTACCAGGCAAACGCTATTAACCGCACTATTGAAGCCATTGCCAAAGGCCAGAATCGAGTTCTACTGGTCATGGCAACTGGAACCGGGAAGACCTATACCGCTTTCCAGATCATCTGGCGGCTCTGGAAATCTGAAAAGAAGAAGCGCATTCTGTTTCTTGCCGACCGCAATATTCTTGTGGACCAAACCAAGTCCAACGACTTCAAACCCTTTGGCCCAGCGATGACCAAAATTGAAAAGCGCCAGGTCAACAAAGCGTTTGAGATATATCTGTCGCTCTATCAGGCCGTTTCAGGCAATGAAGAAGAAAAAAACATCTATAAACAGTTTGATCCTGATTTCTTTGACCTGATTGTCATAGACGAATGCCATCGTGGTAGCGCCCGTGAAGACTCTGCATGGCGAGAAATTCTGGAATACTTTTCCTCTGCAACACACGTTGGTTTAACCGCCACCCCAAAAGAGACGAAGGAAGTCTCCAATATCCATTACTTTGGTGAACCTGTTTATACCTATTCTCTAAAACAAGGGATTGAAGATGGCTTCCTGGCACCATACAAAGTCATCCGATTTGATTTCGATATTGATCTTGAAGGCTGGCGACCACAAAAAGGACAGATCGATAAGTATGGCAACCTGATTGAAGACCGCATATTCAACCAGCGGGATATGGACAGAAACATTGTCTTTGACGAGCGAACCCAACTGGTAGCGCTGAAGGTTACTGAGTATTTGCAGAAAACCGATGAGTTTCAGAAGACCATCGTTTTCTGTGACGACATCGATCATGCTGAACGCATGCGGGAAGCACTGGTGAATTTGAACCCGGATCGGGTGAAAGAGAACCGCAAGTATGTGATGCGGATTACCGGTGATAACGAAGAAGGCAAGGATGAGCTGGATAACTTCATTGACCCCGAATCCACTTATCCGGTCATCACCACGACAAGCAAGTTGATGACGACCGGTGTGGATGCCAAAACATGCAAGCTGATTGTTCTCGATCAGAGCATCCAATCCATGACTGAATTCAAGCAAATCATTGGTCGTGGCACCCGTATTGATGAAGATCACGGCAAACACTGGTTCACTATCATGGACTTTAAAAAAGCCACTGAACGTTTTGCCGACAAAGACTTCGATGGCGAGCCGGTACAGATATTCAAGCCTAAGCCAGGTGAGCCCATTATCCCGCCAGAGGATGAACCTGAAAATCCCGAAGGAGAAGGTGGCGGAGGAGGAATAGAGGAAGATCCGCCGATCATCACTGATCCACCCAGCGAAATAACACCGGAACCTGAGCCAGAACCCATACCACCCGGAGGGAGCGATGAAGGCGACCCTGAACCACCGCCGGAGCCACCCCGCATCAAGTACCATGTCAAAGGGCAGGCCTTTAAAGTCACCAAATATCGAGTTCAGCATCTGGATGCCAGCGGCAAACTGGTCACCGAATCCATGCACGATTACACCAAACAGTGTGTCGTAAAGCAGTATGCCAGCATGGATGATTTCCTCCGCAAGTGGTCCGCTGCCGACAAGAAAAAAGCCATAATTGATGAACTGACAGAACTGGGTGTTTTCTGGCAGGAGTTACAAGATAATGTCGGCGAGAAACTGGGAACAGAATTGGACCCGTTTGACTTGATCTGTCACATTGCATTTGACCGGCCAGCCCTCACTCGACGGGAGCGTGCCAATAATGTGAAGAAGCGAAACTATTTCAGCCAATACGAAGGGGTAGCTCGTCAGGTGCTGGAAACATTACTCGACAAATACGCCGATGTCGGCATCGAGCCAGTGGAAGATATGACTATTCTGACGGATCAGGCATTTAGCCAGATAGGTGCGCCCATAGAATTAGTAAGAGCGTTTGGTGGCAAGTCTCAGTACCAGAAGGCGTTTAAAGAACTGGAAGAGCAACTGTATTATTTGGATAGGTAGTACCTTGACACAATGACAAATGTTAAACATCCATCGTTTAAAGCATTCCTTGATTCACTGCTTACCAGCGACGATATTGTCAGCAAACTACGATCCCAGCCTGCTGACAGCTTTACCGTGAGTCGAAGTGGCATACTATTGCCGACTTACTACAGCATTACCCTGACTTACTGGAAGCCCTTAATGGCTACGCTTTCAAGGGTTGGGATAGCTCTATCGCCTTCTCCGACAGTCAGCTCAAAGCCTGTTATTTGATTGATGAAGACTACATCAATGAAGGACGGGCGTTCGTTTTATTTAACCTGATTGCAACAAGCTGGTTTCACCTGTCCGAAGTTAGCCATCAGGCCGTTTACTGGGAAATTTCTGAAGACCAATGAGTATCACGAGTACGATCAAATCCATTCAGGATCTTATGCGCCAGGACGTAGGGGTAGACGGTGATGCCCAGCGTATTGGTCAGCTGGTCTGGTTGCTTTTTCTGAAAATCTTTGACGACCGGGAGCACGAGTGGGAGCTGTTCAAAGAACACTATGAATCACCTATTCCGGAAGAATTGCGCTGGCGGAACTGGGCCGCAGACCCTGCAGGCATTACCGGTGACAAGCTTAAAAAGTTTATCGACAATGAGCTGTTTCCGGAATTACAAACCCTTCAACCAAAGGGTGATGATCAACGAGCCTTCGTGATTCGCAGTGTATTTGAAGATGCCTACAACTACATGAAGTCAGGCCAGCTGATCCGACAGGTCATTAATAAAATTCAGGAAAGCATCGACTTTAACAAGGCACAGGAACGTCACGCCTTTGGGGATATCTATGAACAAATCCTCAAAGATCTGCAAAGTGCCGGTAACGCAGGGGAATTCTACACCCCCCGTGCCGTTACCGAGTTTATGGTGAGCCAGATCGATCCAAAACTGAATGAAAAAGTCATGGACCCCGCTTGTGGAACTGGCGGCTTTTTGACCTGCACGATTGAGCATAAGCGTAAGCATTACGTTAAAGTGCCCGCCGATGAACAGAAGCTACAGTGCAGCATATACGGTGTAGAGAAAAAGCCTCTTCCTCACCTGCTCGCTACCACCAATATGATACTGCACGGCATTGAAGTGCCCAGCCAGATACGTCACGACAACACCCTTTCCCGCCCATTAACTGACTGGAAAAAAGATGAACGGGTAGACGTGATTGTGGCCAATCCGCCTTTTGGGGGCACAGAAGAAGAAGGGATAGAAAAAAACTTCCCGGCCAATATCCGAACCAGAGAAACGGCTGATTTGTTCATGGCGTTATTTATTCGCCTGCTCAAAGAGAATGGTCGTGCTGCTGTGGTCTTGCCGGATGGCTTCCTGTTTGGCGAAGGCACCAAATCGAAGCTGAAAGAAAAGCTGCTGGAAGAGTGCAACCTGCACACCATTGTCCGTTTACCCAATGGTGTGTTTAATCCCTACACCGGCATTAAAACCAACCTGCTGTTTTTTACCAAGGGGCAACCAACAGAAACCATCTGGTTTTACCAACACCCTTATCCGGAAGGTTACAAGAACTACAGCAAAACCCGGCCCATGCGGGTGGAAGAGTTCAAAGCTGAGCAAGTATGGTGGGGCAACGAAGCGGATGGTTTTGCCCGCCGGGAACAGAGTGAGTTTGCCTGGAAAATAGACTTCAAAACCATCAAAGCTGAAGCCGAAAAAAAGGCACAGCCACACAGAGATAAAGAAGCCGACTACAAGCAACAGGCCAACCGGCCAACCGGCTGGAATCCAGCGTTAAGCAGCTAAAAGAAGATCTGAAAACCGTCTCTGTTGTCAGCAAAAAAGCAGCCCTGAACGAACAGATCAGGCAGCAAACCCAGGAAGCCAAAACACTCAAGGCAAAAGCCGACACGGAAAAGAAAGCAGCCGATGCCATCTACTGGCCAATCTACAACCTCGATATCGACAACCCTCATATCGGCGAACAAGTCAGTCATGACCCGGATGAGCTGTTGAGCCAGTACGCTGCTCAGCAGAAGGAAATGGCAGAAACCCGCCGTCAGCTGAAAGAAATTTTGGCACAAGCCCTAACTGGTAACACTGAGAAGGGAGTCAAATGATGTTAAACGCCGTTAGCGAAAACTTTGACCTCTGGGGCAGTGCTCACACAACCAAAAGTGCGTCCGGCCGAGGCAGTAGCAGCAAGCTGGATTTGCATGGCATTAAGAAATTGCGGGAGCTGATTCTGGAGCTGGCGGTTCGGGGGAAGCTGGTGCAACAGGATTCGGAGGATGAACCAGCTTCGGCTTTGCTGGAACGAGTTTCTGCCGAAAAGGCCCGATTGGTAAAAGAAGAAAAACTCAAGACGAATGCTGGCAGTGTTATCAACAGTGATGACAAATATATTGATGTTCCTGATTCTTGGGGTTATTGCCGACTTGGAAATCTTGCAAAGTTCATTGACTACAGAGGTAAAACACCCAAAAAAATATCATCTGGGGTAAAGCTGATAACTGCGAAAAATATCCGATTTGGATATATATCTTCTGAGCCAGAGGAGTTTATTTCTGAAGAAGAATATGATTCATGGATGACAAGGGGCTTTCCAAAAAAAGGGGATATACTATTCACGCCTGAAGCACCTTTGGGTAATGTTGCCATCATTGAGATGGATGAGAGATTTGCACTTGCTCAACGGGCTATCTGCTTTCAGCTTCATGAACCAAATGTTGCGCCCTTTCTGAAAATATTGATTATGTCTACTGCATTTCAGCTGCAGCTAAAGCTGAATTCTACAGGCATGACTGCTACAGGTATAAAAGCATCCAAACTCAAAGAAATACCGATACCTATTCCACCACAAGCAGAAATTGAGCGCATAGTCACCAAAGTCAACGAACTCATGGCGCTCTGTGACCAGCTAGAAAAGCAACAAACCAACAGCATCACCGCCCACCAAACCTTGATGGAAGAACTGCTAGCCACCTTAACCAACAGCACTTCCACCGATGAGGTAGCCGAAAACTGGGCCAGAATCGCCGAGCATTTCGATACCCTGTTCACTACCGAGCACAGCGTTGACCAACTTAAACAAACCATACTGCAACTGGCGGTAATGGGCAGGCTGGTGCCGCAGAGTCCGGAGGATGAACCGGCTTCAGTACTGTTGGAAAAAATTGCGGCTGAGAAAGCGCAGTTAGTGAAAGACAAGAAGATTAAGAAGCAGAAATCGTTGCCAGTGATTACTGAGGAAGAAAAGCCCTTTGCTCTGCCGCAGGGGTGGGTGTGGGTAAGGCTTGGCACAGTTTTAAAAAAAATTACTGATGGGACACATCATTCCCCTCCAAATGGTGAAAGTGGTGATTATTTGTACATATCCGCCAAAAATATAAAACCAACAGGCATTCAGCTCAGCAACGCAACCTATGTTAGCCAAGTTGTACATGATGAAATTTATAGCCGGTGTGATCCAGAGTTTGGAGATATCCTCTACATTAAAGATGGTGCAACGACAGGTATTGCAACAATAAACACGCTTGAAAAACCTTTTTCCATGCTCTCAAGTGTCGCTCTTTTGAAGTGCCCAGATGAGGTTATAAATTCATTTGTATTACTTTCACTCAGGTCTCCCTATTTCTACAAAGAAATGCGAGCTGGTATGACGGGAGTTGCTATTACCAGAGTTACATTAAAAAAACTGAATAATGCTTTTATTGCTTTACCTCCAAAGAATGAGCAACTTCGTATAGTCTCGCAAGTCAACGAGCTAATGACTTTATGCAACACCCTAAAATCCCAAATCCACCAAACCCAAACCACCCAGTTACAACTGGCCAATGCAATGGTCGAACAAGCAGTCGCCTGACAGTGAGGCAAGGAACTCAGTATGGCAATACAACAAGGCATCTGGAAAATGGGCAAAACCTGCCCACTGCTCCATTGGATAACGAAAACCAGCTTGAAGAGCAGGTATTTCAAGATATATCCATTCTGAACCCCGACTGCTTGCTGATCGTTCGTCAGGGTGCTCAAACGGGCTTGGGATATAAGGGATTAAAGTCACTTGATATTGATATTTTATGTTGGTGCAGGATCTAGCAGGTCACTATAGTATCCTGTTAGTGAATAACACGCTGGCAGGTTGCCAAATAAAAAATCAGGCATAAATACTGAGGTTCAATGGTTTACGAACGTCCCTGGAAAACTTTCCAGCAACAACTGGATTTGTTGGTCTCCCATAATCTGGTGGTTTCAGACAAAACTGCTGCACTTAATCATCTCCAGCGCATTGGTTATTACCGGCTGAGTGCCTACCTCTATCCATTCCGGGTCTTTCGCATTCAGCCAAATTTCCAAGTGGTTAAAGAAAACGAGTTTGTTGCAAACACACACTTTTCTGATGCCGTGAATCTCTATATTTTTGATAAGAACTTACGGCAATTGATGCTGGATGCACTTGAACGGATTGAAGTGGCTTTGAGGGTCGATATCGCTTATTTGCTCGGTGAGCGAGATACCTACGCTTACAAGAATATTGACCAGTTTCATCCGACGTTTGCAGGAAAAAATAAGCGACATGCTAACTGGCTGAAAAAATATGAAAATCTGCTGAAACGATCAAAGGAAGATTTCGTTAAGCATTATCGTCACAATCATGGTGCAGACTTACCCATTTGGGTTGCTATAGAGGTCTGGGACTTCGGGGCCATGTCGCAGCTGTTTTCGATGATGAAAGTGCCTGATCAAAGGAAAATTTCCTCAAAGTATGGGGTGACAGACTTCAAGGTATTTTCCAGTTGGTTACGCTCGTTGAACTACCTTCGTAATCTCTGCGCTCACCACAGCCGCCCTTGGAATCGCAATGTGATTGATCAGCCGAAATTACCCGCTCCGGGTGAGATTAGCTGGTGTGACCATTACCTTGGAAAGAATGAACTGATATCCAAACCCTTTCTGCTGATCAACATTGTTGCTCACCTGTTGAGTATTATTTGCCCTGCCACGAAATGGCACGACAGACTTATACAGCAGTTGGATGAATTCCCTGAAATCAAGTCCGACAGGAAGGTGTCAATAAACGATATCGGGCTACAGGACGGGTGGAAAGGACTTATAGGAAGGTAAAAATAAGAACCCCCGCGTAGGTTGCAAGCAACGAAGAGGCGGGGGCCGTGTTACCCGAAATACTAGCTCATCAGGTGGGTAAGTCAACTTAAAATCATTCAAAATGTTAAATTTCTTTCAATACTCATTCAAAGATACCAGATGTTGTACGTCAGCCCAATTACCATCAAAAGCAAGAGTTTTATTGGGTTGAAGGTGTGAAGCCCTGCCGGTATCTCTGGTGCTAATTGCCCCGTCACACCTCCGTTGGGACGTTGTAGCATTATAGCCTGCAACAGAGCGTGCAAATATTATAGACAAAGGATGGTTGAACCGGCTTGTGTCAAGTTAAGTGTACTTTCCGGACAGACCACAGCACGACGCTAAGTCACTGATCTATCGTGTCCAATTAACTTATTTCTGCTCAATTGGACTTAGTGTAAAACAAAGCCTAGCCTTTACTTTACTCAGAATAAGAAGTAGAGGAGTGAAGTGGTCTAATGATATCCTGATGACAGCCACGAGTATTTACACAATTTGAATTACAATGTCGCAGTAAATTCAATGGATTCAGACAAGGGCCCCAGTAAATAACCGAGCAGCGTGCGTTTGCCTGCCAGAATATTTAGTTCAACGGTCATGCCGGGAATCAACTGATTATTTTCACCAAACCCTGAGCTTTCCGTCTCAATCATCGCTTTATAGTAATGCTTGGCCGTTACACTATCTAAATAGGTGTCAGCACTCACCTCCAGAACCTTGCCCTTTAGAGAACCATAAGTCGTGTAATCGTAAGCAGAAACCCGAACATTTACCGACTGACCGGGCCAGACTCTGGCTCTGTCATGTGGGGCCACCATGGCTTCGACCATCAGGGGAACGCCATCCGGGACTATCTCCGCCAATATCGAACCCGGTGAGACGACCTCGCCGATAGTATTGACATGCAGGGTATGCAAGGTACCCGTAACCGGTGCTGCCACTTTTTTACGGATCTCCCGTTCACTGGAAGAACGAATCTGTGCCTGAATCTGGGTAATTTCTAATCGGACCTTGTTGTAATTGTGCTGTGCCTCTTCACGAAAATCCGTCATCAGCTTGGTTTTCTTTAAGCGCAGCTCAGACAGGTTGGCATTAATGACCGGAATCTGCTTCGTTGACTGGTTGATTCTGGTCTCGATTTTCAGCAACACCATCTTTTTTTCCAGTTGATTATGAATCGAACCAGCACCCTCTCTGAGAAGCGTCGTCAATATATCTAACTGCTTCTGAGCGACTGCCCGCTCGTTTTTCATATCCTTAATGACCTGGTCAAGCTCAGATAGCTGGGCTTCCTCTTTGCTAATCTGTTGCCGAACAATGGAGATTTGTTCGCTGAGCTTTCTGGCACGTTTTTTATACAACTCGTGTTCGTTAAGGTAGTGCTCGTTATTTCGAGCCGTTTTTTTACTGGCAGTGATCAGTTCTTTACCCGTCATTTCCGCATACAATCGTTGCGCTTTTGCGGTCAGCCCTATGAGTCTCTGGTTCAAAATGCTGATATTTTCGGTCAGAGAAGGATTCATCACCGAAAACAACACCATGTCTTTGTGAATCCGTTGCCCTTCTGTCACGTGCAATTCGGTGAGAATACCGCCTTCGAGATGCTCAACTACACGGTTATTGCTGAAAGTAGTCACCCGGCCATGACTTTTGACAACCACGTCTATTTCGACAATGGCTGACCAAACCAGAAAACACAGGACAATAAAAGTGATGGTGAAAATAACGCAATAGCGGGAAATCGAACGAAACCGCATACGGGTTAACAGCGGCTTCATCATTATTCGCTCTCCACCACCCTGATAACCACCTGGTTTCTTTGCTCTGTACCGGATTCGTCAAGTCTGATCTTGATAAATTCAGCGGACATACCTGCATCAAGAAGAATTTTTCGAACTTGAGAGATTCGATTGAAGGCAATTTCGTAAGAAACCGTTTTTGCCAGACTTCTGCTATTGAGCAAACTGATAACATGGACCGTTTTACTCTGAAAATCATCCATGTTTGCCTGAACCCAGTCTTGCAGCTCTTTGTTTGCGGCTTCAGAAAGCCGTGAATTGAAATCCTCGTACTTTATACGAATGAGTTTACTTTTTATCTCTGTGGATACCTGGCTCTCTAAATTAACACTCAGGGCTTCAGAAACGATTTCTTTCTCAATATCCGCTTCCACCGAAGCCTGCTGACCCGCTTCCTGCCCTTCGGTTGAACCGGCTGCCGCGTGTTCAGCTTCAATTGATGATTGCGCAATATCAAACCCCACCTGAACACTCAGCGCAGAAACGACCATAACCAACACAACAACCAGGAAAACAAAGACCAGCAGAGTGGTCGACAGAGCATCCACAAATCCGGGCCATGGGTTGCTTTCAACTTTTTTAGCCATGGTGCTCCAGTAGCAGGTGTGCGGGAAGGATATTGTCTGACTATCTATCGCCTGTCTGATCTGTTTCTTAATAACCGTCAACCCAAAGCTGAATGTAAAAAGGAACCATCCTTTGCAGTTTTCGTCTTGTGAGCCGAATAAGACTCTGAGACGTGTAGAGTCATTTTGAAAACGCGGGTAAGCAGCAAAAAAAAACAGGACAGGCAGGATCAAATTTTATGAAACTAAAAAGTCTGCTTGGAGTGAGTTCATTACTGTTTCTCTCCCCGGTGAGTGCTTTATCGTTACCTGAAGCGGTTAACAAAGCACTGGCGATTAACCCGACCCTGAAGTCTCTGGAGTCTACGGTTGAGGTTGGAAAGGCACAACTGGACAAGAGTTATGCCGACTACCACCCGAAGATTACCCTTCAGTTAGAAAGTGGCAAGAGCAACAATTCAGACAGTAACTGGCAGCAAAAACGCAAATCATCCGTAACACTTAATCAGGTTGTATACGACTTTGGCCGGATTTCCAACCAGATCAGCGCCAGAAAATACAAGCTGAATTCCTACCAACAGGATCTTGATAACGGGCGTGAGCAGCTCGTCCTGCTCACCTCAAACACCTTTCTGGAGATACTGAAACTCGAGGAGGTGATCGGCTATATCAAAGAGAATATTGCCTTTTACGACCGTTTTCTCGGCATCCTTGAAACTCGAAATCAGACAGGCGCGTCCAGCAAATCTGATGTTCAGCGTCTGACCAGTCTGAGCCAGAATGCCCAGCTTGAGTTGATCCAGTATCAGACGGACCTGACGTTTGCCCGTAAAACCTTTAAAAGCCTGACGAACATTGAGCCAGAAAACCTGACAATTCCTTCACTGGACGGACTGGTTATCAAGCAAACCCCGAAGGAACTGGTCGAATTTGCAACAACCCGGAGTTATCAGATCCAGTCTCTCAAAAAAAACATTGAGTTCGCCAAAGAAAATCGAGACAAAGCCCGTTCCGATCTTTATCCCAAATTTAACCTGAAAATTGAAACCAACAGGGAAAATTCTCTGGATACCAACGGGAAATGGTCAACCACACAGGCTGCCGGTATCACAATGAGTTATGACATCTGGGACGGCTTCAAGGCCCGAAGCAATGTTGATGAAAACAATGCCAAAGTGATGCGGGCTAATCATCAGTTACGAGAGGCTACACTGGCACTGGAAAAAGAGGCAGAGGAAGCTTACAGCGCGATGTTGAAGTTAAAAGATGAGAAGGCCGTCAATAAAGAAGCACTGGAAACCAACCGTGAAATTGTCGATCTCTATTACAAAGAATTTGAATTGGGTGAAAAGACCCTGCTGGACATCACCACAGCCCAGGGGGATTACCACAACAGCAGAGTCCAGAGTGCCGTGTTCCGGTTTGAGTATTACAAAAGCACGCTGAGAATCCGTTATTACCTGAACGATGTCATCAATACTGTGCGAAGTCTGGCAGACGAATCGGAATAATGCTTCAGAAGAAAAGCGAGAAAACGACGGGCAACACGGACAAAACAGGATAATAAGGACATGTCTGAGCTGCATATTGCCGACCCGAAAAGAATAGTGAGCTTCATAAGGCGAATGCAGTTTGTCGTCGTAGCCAGTCTGATTCTGGTGTATTTTTCCAGGGATTTTTTTATCACGGCACTTATGTCGAACCTGCCCCTGAACGGTACGATTTTATCGGTGTTCATAATCGGTTCGGTGCTCTGTTTCCTTTATGTGTTTCAACTCAAAGATGATGTTCTGGTGGTTGCCAAACTGGATGAGATCCTGTTTCAAAGCAAAGACGATCTGGACGATAAGAACGGCCAAAGAGATAACAACAAGCAAGAGCAGGATGAACCCGTACCCTTGAAGATGCATCTGATGGGGCCAACCGTCACCCTGCTCAAAAACAACGTGGCATCTCTGGGTGTTATCCGACTCTCGGCCCCTGCAACACGGGCCCTGATAGACTCCCTGCAAGACAGTATGAGTGAAAAGTCCGCCTTCATTCGCTACTTCACCGATCTACTGGTTTTTATCGGACTACTTGGAACTTTCCTCGGTCTGACCATCACCATTGGCTCCATCGGGGGCATCCTGTCTGATCTGGCGGGTGGGCTAGATGGCGGAGATATTATGGAAACCCTGATCAAGCTGATCAGGGGTCTGGAAGGACCTCTTGGCGGAATGAGCACCGCCTTCGGTTCTTCCCTTATGGGACTGAGCACTTCGTTGGTATTGGGTATTTTTCTGCTCAGTCTCGACAAGGCTGGCCATTACTTCACCTCTGCCATGGAAAACTGGCTGGCTGAGCACACAGTTGAGAGAAATTCTAATGGTGGAGCGGCTGCAACCACCGCCACTCCAGTCCTGGGAAACGGGCAACTGGAGCAGATTACCACCCAGCTCGGCACCATCGCCAATACTCTGAAGAAAATCAGCATTCAGTCTGCAAATGACAGACAGTGGCAAAGCCTGATCGCTTTACTCAAAAATAACCACCTTGAGCTGAAGACTGAGACCTCTCAGCTGTCTGAATCCTTACTGCGAGCAGAACAACATATTGAAACTTCTGCCGAGCTTCAATCGAATCAGTTAGCCCAGACGCAATTGCAACTACAGGAATCAGAAAAACTACGACAGTTGTTCACGACTCAGACCGATGCCAGCACAGAAGCACTGGGGGCCGTCCAGGAGAGCAAGCATCGGCTGGTTCAGATTGTCAACGCCCTGCTGGATGAGCAGAGAGCGCTGGGGCGTAGTCATGTGAAAACCACTGAGCAGGTCTCCGAGCTAAAAGCGTTCATCTCGCAGAAAACAGACGCCTCTGCTACCGAACTTAAAGGCGTCTCTCAGCAGTTACAGGCACTTTCCGATAAGGTTCAGGAAGATAATCAGGACAGCCAAATCAGACAATCACGAATGGAAAAGATGTTCATCTCCATGTCCAGAGCAATTAAGGATGTAAGAGCCAGAATTAAAGGCAAATGAGCAATGAGAGCTCATCGGCATATCATTGCTCTGGTCTGGAGTCTGGCCGCTTCGGCTGACGAGAGTCCGGATTTTATTTTCCCGGTGGCTTGTCGATATGGTGTTGATTGCTTTATCCAGAACTATGTTGATCATGACCCCACTGCTGGCTTCAGCGACTACCAGTGCCGTCAGCAAACCTATGACGGCCACTCTGGTACCGACATCAGGCTGGTCAACCTGCCTCAAATGGATAAGGGCGTTCCTGTGCTGGCAGCAGCCAATGGCAAGGTTGTCGCGACACGAGATGGCATTACAGATACTTATCTGGACCCGGCAAGACGTGAGGAAATAAAACAGATCGGTCTGGGTAATGCCGTTGTTATCCAGCATCGGGACGGCTGGCGCACAATTTATGGCCACCTGAAAAAAGACAGTCTGACCATCAAAAAAGGTGACCGGGTTATCCAGGGACAGCCACTGGGTGAAATCGGCCTGTCCGGATTAACCGAATTTCCCCATGTTCATTTTCAGGTGACACATCACAATAAGACGATCGACCCGTTCATAGGAAAACCGGACAGAGGCAAATGTGGGGATACCCTCAACAGTCAGTGGCTCGGGATCGCAGGCAACAAGGTAGCCTACTTCCCGGGTCGGCTGTTGGATCATGGTTTCAGTCATACCCCCCCGGACAACTACCAGGCGATTGAAACCGGAAATTTTAATGACGGTTCGGGTGACAAAAACCCGCGCCTGTTTTTTTGGGTTCGATTCATCGGGCTGTCAATGGGTGATCAGGTAACATTGAGTTTCGTTGCACCCAATGGCGAACTGATCAGGCAGCATACCTTCCCGAAGCTGAAATCAGGCAAGGCACAGCAATTTTATTACATCGGCATTAATAATCCGGCTATCCAACCGGGTCAAGCGGGTCGCTGGCAGGGAAAAGTCAGACTGAAACGCACCTCGCTCCCTCCCATTAAAAGGGCTTTTGATTATGCAGTCGGTGCTGATGATGTTGCTGACCGCTGATAATTCAGCTCTTTCAGCACTCGACTGCGACTGTCGTCACCGATAATACGACCTTCGGATATCACGATAATCCGGTCCACCAATTGCAGCAGGTTTTGCCGGTGCGTGATAAGAATCAGTGTCTGGTCGTCCTTCAGGATGCCCGGAAGACGCTGACAGAATAGTGTTTCGTTATAATTGTCATAGGCACTGGTTGGTTCATCAAGGATCAGTAAACGACTCTGACGCACTAGCGCACGAGCCAGGCAAAGCGCCTGTCGTTGACCACCGGAGAGATTCTCGCCCCGTTCCATGATTTCATGGGCGTAGCCCCGGGAGCACTTCTGAACAAATCCATCCAGACAAGCCCCATGACAGGCTTCGTCCAGCTTTTTAGTAGATGCTGCACGCTGTCCGAGCATCAGGTTACTTTTCAGTGTTCCGGCGAACACACTAGGCTTCTGCGGTGCCACAGCATAATGGCTGCGGTAATGATCCAGGTTAAGATGCTGCAGATTGCGACCGTCGATCATAACATTACCTTCAGTCGGCTCCACCAGTCCCTGAATCATGCGGATGAGCGTACTCTTCCCTGAGCCGGAAGCCCCCAGTATCGCGACTCGTTCCCCCGGCTCGATCTTCAGACTGATATTTTTCAAAATCTCTGGTTCTGTGGCTTTATATCGATAGGACACTTTATCGAATTCAATCAGTCCTTTCAGGGTTGGAACATTGAGTTTATCGTTGAGGTCATCCTCTCCTGCCAGACCTAACAGTTCGTTAATCTCTTTTAGCGCCTTGATGGAGAAGCTCAGGCGATTCACTGCCATGGCCAGACTCATCAATGGCGCAACAGCCCTGCTTCCAAGAATAATGCAGGCAAACAGGGAGCCAGAAGAAAGGTTACCGCTATGTATCTGGAATACACCCACAATAAGCATACCGATGACCACACTCTGGCTGGCACTTGCCACCAGCGTGTTTAGCAAAACATTAGACTGTTTACTGGCCTGCGATGCCCAGGCAGAAAGGGTTACCAGACTTCGCCAGCGCGCCTGAGTCTTGCGTGTTGCACCGAGTGTTTTAATCGCTTCCAGCTCTGAGCTGACTTCATAGAGAAAAGCACTTTTGGCATTATTGGCCCGGGTCAGCTGACTGGCACGATGTCGTGTACTTCGATAACTGTATATCGCAATCGGTATCAGACAGGCCGCAATGCCAAGAGGAATGAGTGCCATGACGCCACTGATCAATCCTATTACCAGTGTAAACAGAATAAAAAATGGCGCATCCAGTAGTGATAACACTATCGTTCCGGACAGAAATTCCTTAACCCGGGCAAAATTTTCCACGGCATGGGTAATGCGACCCGCAGAGTCCGGCAGTTCACTTTGTTTCAACTGAAGAAGACGCCCCATGATGAACTGTTCGCTGCGTTTTTCAATAATCCGGCAGGCGTCATCGACAAAATAAGTGCGAAGCCAGCGCAAGACAAAATCAAAGATAACCACTACCAGCATACCCATCCCCAGAACCAGGAGCGTATCTGTAGCAAAGGTTGGGATGAGTTTATCGAACACCATGTTGGTGAATAACGGTAGCGCCAGAGTCAGCAGATTGACCATCACGGTCGCCAGCAATACCTGGGCGTAGTGAGGTCGGAGTTCGTTCATCTGTGTGCGAAACCAGGAAGGCATCAATAGCTTGCTGGCAGTGGCTTTTTCCTTGTGTTCACTGAAACAGAAAATCGTGCCGGTATAAACCGATGACAATCGCGACAAAGACAGCCATAACCCCAGAGGGTACTTTCGTGACGCCACAAAATACTCACCGTTGCGAATTTCGGTGATAGTCATGAATTTTTTTTTCTTTAACTGAATGATGCAGGGTAAGTCATCTTCTGTAATATCAATGAGTTCGCTGTGTTTTTTCCTCATGTCCAGGCCACAGTAGGCGGCGGCCTGTTTAAGACGCCAATGATCAAACTCCTGACCTTCCCGTGTGAGCGCCTCTAAATCCTCACTGACAACATCGGCACCCATATAATGGCAAACGCTGAGGAAACAATCTTTGAGGTGAAATTTAAGCATACGAGGCGCTCTTTTATTTATCCTGGCGCCCTCTGAACCTACTGGCCTGAATCCATCAGAGGAAGTTGACTGTTATGGTATTGCTACTGTTGTCATGGTAAATGTGCTGACTGGCATCACTGGTATCACTGCTGGTCGAATCATTCACAGTAATACCATCACTGCTATCAACATCAATGGTCAGGCTGTTACTTCCGGAAAGTGCACCGACATCATCCATTGAGATAGTGATGGTATCGGCACTTCCTCCGTTGAAATCAATTTTTTCAAAATTATCGATAAGGCTGGTGTAATTACCCAGATCCCAACTGCCACCGTTATTAAGACTGAGCGTGTCGCTGTCAGCTCCACCATCTACCTGTGTGGCGCTGTTTTGCAGGGCTGCCAGATCAATATTGAGAGTGTCGTCACCAGCTCCGCCAATAAGCTGATCAGCAGCAAAGCCCGTTAGGGTGTCGTTACCCGCATTACCTTCCAGTACGTTAGCTATCGTGCTGGAGGCGGTGAGATTATCTCCACTGCTGGAGCCCAGCACCTTCTCGATACTGGTCAGGGTGTCGTTACTGCCGCCACCGTCGGTGGCCACGCCAGTGTCCAGGTTAACCGTGACGCCGCTGGATTCACTGCTGTAATCAACAGTATCCTCATCGTCCCCGCCGTTCAGTATGTCGGCCCCGGCACCACCCTCCAGAATATCGTTGCCGGAACCGGCAATGAGAGTATCGCTTCCGTTTCCACCCCGGAGTGTGTCATTACCGCTACCACTGTTCAGAATATTGTTGGCGCTGTCACCAATCAGGGTATCGTTGCCGTGGTCGGTAGTGACATTCTCAAAACCCTTGACCTTGTCATTACCGGTAGAGGCTCCGCCACCATAACTTTTGTTGACTGTGATGTAACCATCAGCATCTGCAGTGGCAGAGAGGTCGACAGTAATATCATCCGGTGTGTCACCAGGTCCGGTGACGTTACCCACCATATCCAGCGTATCGCCCGCCGCAGTATTAGCTCCGCCATCTAATTTATCGTTTCCGAAGCCACCGTGGATGATGTCATCGCCAGCGCCACCCGTAATGGTGTCATCGTCCTGATTACCGTTAATGTTGTCGTCGCCGTCTCCCCCGTTAATGGTGTCAGCACCCGCACCACCGAAAATAGTATCTCCTCCATCTCCCCCGTTGATGGTGTTGGCTGACGCATCACCATACAGCTGGTCGCCTAATGCATTGTCGGAGCCAGTAATGTTTTCGATATCTGTCAACGTATCGATGCCACCGCTACCATCTGTGGCATTTCCTCCTGTTAAATTAACAAAAACTGCACCTGAATCCTGACTGTAATCAACAGTATCAATGTCATCACCGCCATCAAGCATATCAGCACCGGCACCACCGCGAAGCGTGTCATCACCGGCACCACCATCAAGGTCGTTGCTGGCAGTGTTACCGATGAGCAAATCGTCCCCGCTACCGCCAATAATATTTTCGATCTCACGAAGGGTGTCCGTGCCCGCAGAAGTGGTGGCTGTACCGTCGTTGCCGGTTTCGGCCAGAGTGACAATGACACCGCCAGTATCCGCCGAGTAATCCACGGTGTCAGTATCTGTCCCGCCATCCAGAATATCGTTGCCACCGCTGCCATAGAATATATCGTTGCCACCAGCACCACTGAGACTATTGCTGTTGCTGTCACCGGTCATGGTATCGATAAAAGCAGTACCAACGACATTTTCCACATTACGGACAGTATCGGTATTACCACCCTTGGCTACTGAGCCATCAGATGCGCCAGCCAGAGTGACGGTCACACCACTGCTGTTAGTACTGTAGTTGATAGTATCCGTGCCGCTGCCACCATCCAGAATGTCGGTACCATTACTTGAGTGGATCGTGTCATTCTGATCACCGGCGTTAATGGTATTGTCCTCATCATCACCCGTGATGGTATCGGCGCCATCTGTGGCAATAATATTTTCGATGTTGCGAAGAGTGTCTGTATCAGTGCCATCATTGACGGTACCGTTAGCGCTGCCATTGAGCACAACCGTGATACCGGAATTAGCATGACGACTGTAATCCGCAGTATCAGAACCTGTGCCACCATCGAGAGTGTCTGTCCCGGTGCCTGCTTCCAGAATATCGTCGCCAGCCATACCATTGAGGGTATTATTGCCACTGTCTCCGATCAGGGTATCGGCGTTACCGGAGCCAGTGGCATTTTCAATATTTTTGAGCGTGTCAGTATCACTACCATGAACAGAAGTGCCGTTGGCAGAACCGTTAAGAGTGATGGTTAAACCACTACCAGAGTTGTTGAAGTGGGATGTGTTGTAATCCACCGTGTCACTGTCGCCACCACCATCAAGAGTATCGTTACCATCACTGCCATAAATGGTGTCTGCGCCGGTACCCGCATTGATCGAATTGCTGACACTGCTGCCGGTCAGTGCGTCGTTTTGACTACTGCCAATAATATTTTCAATATTCTTCAAGGTATCGGTGCCCTGATCAACGCTACTGCCTGTCTCACTGGTCAGATTAGCGGTCACGCCACTGGTAGCGCCACTGTAATCAACCGTATCACCCAGACTGCTGTGAGTTCCTCCCTCCAGCACATCATTACCGGCACCACCGATCAGTATGTCGTCTCCCGAGCTGCCATCGAGGGTATTATCGCCACTGTCACCTGTCAGCGTATCGTCGGAGAAACTGCCGGTAATATTTTCGATCTCGTAAAGGTTATCGGTGCCATTGCCGGTGGCTATGCCAGTGCTCAGATTGACATTAACCGCACCACCGTCAGCGTAGCTGACCGTATCATTACCGGTACCCCCATATATGTCATCGTCACCGGCGTTGCCTTGCAGCGTGTCTGCACCA
The DNA here is from genome assembly GCF_049275935.1 of Endozoicomonas sp. ALC020. Lineage (NCBI taxonomy): Bacteria > Pseudomonadati > Pseudomonadota > Gammaproteobacteria > Oceanospirillales > Endozoicomonadaceae > Endozoicomonas > Endozoicomonas sp. ALC020. The sequence goes on along the minus strand of NZ_CP184830.1, from coordinate 2,424,000 downwards.
CTGTCACCATAGAGAGTATCGTTGCCAAAACCACCTTTCAGAAGATCAGCATCCCCCCCTCCACGCAGAATATTGGCCAAAGCATTGCCGGTAATATCATCGGCCTGACCACCTCCGGTAACGTCTTCAATCCCGGTGATACTGCTATCGGATGAGCCATAACCATCCTGAGTGGCGCTTCCATTACCTAGGTTAAGGTTAATGGTGTGGGTTGCCATGCTCAGGTCAAGCAGGTCATTATTACCACTGCCACCGTCAATAGTGTCATCGCCCAGACCACCATTGATGGTGTCATTATCAGCACCACCTTGCAGCGTATCATCACCGGCACCACCCTCAATCGTGTCCTGACCCATATTGCCTTGCAATACATTGGTGTCGCCGTTACCGGTGAGAATGTCGTCACCACTGCCTCCGACCACACTTTCAATACCGGACAGGGTGTCTGTCACCGCGCTGACGGTTGCCGTCTGTAAAACACTGGACAGATCTACGGTGACTGCCGAGCTTTCACTGGCATAGTCAACGGTATCATTGTCTCCGACCTCTTCACCGCCATCCAGCGTATCGGCACCGGCACCGCCCGTCAGATAATCATTGCCGTCACCGCCTTCCAGATGATCCGCACCATCACTACCGGACAAGGTATCATTATCGCCATTACCCACCAGGTGATTGGCGTTGGCGTCCCCTGTCAGGTCGTCAGAATGGGCACCACCACGGATATTTTCAATATTTACGAGAGTATCGCTGAAACCCTGGCCATCTTCGGCATTGGTGCCAACCAGGTCGCTGAGATCAGCGGTAACATCACCGATAGCGTCGCTGTAATCGGCCCAGTCCGCTGTGCCGACACCACCGTCGAGACTGTCATTACCAGCTCCGCCAACCAGGGTGTCATCACCGGAATCCCCGTTCAGCGTGTCGCCTCCCGCTCCTCCTCGCAGGGTATCGTCATTATCACCGCCGTTAAGGGTATCAATGCCATCCCCTCCTTCAAGCACATCATCACCAGCGTCACCGTTGAGCTGATCAGCACCGGCCTCTCCACGCAGCGTGTCATTGTTGTCACCACCGTGGAGGGTATCGTCATCGGCGCCACCTTCGAGGGTATCGTCGTCATTCCCCCCCTCCAGGGTATCATTGCCGACACCGCCAAAGAGCTGATCCTGACCGGCATCGCCACGCAACGTATCATTGCCTGCCTCGCCATAGAGGGTGTCATTTTCCGTACCCCCTTCAAGGGTATCTGCTCCGGCACCACCATACAGCGTGTCCTGACCGGCATCTCCGTAGAGCAGGTCATCGTTGTCATGGCCCTCCAGCCTGTCATTGCCGCTACCGCCATGGAACTGATCGACTCCAGTGCTTCCGGTCAGCACATTATCATCGGCACTACCCGTGACGACGCCACCGTTAGCGCCAAGCGTAACATTCTCAATATTGGTAATACTGGAGTCGCTGGTACCATAGCCATCGTTGGTTGCCGTACCGGCCTGAAGATCAATATTGACCGCTTGTGTTGCCCCGGTTAATAACAGGGTATCGGTTCCTGCCCCACCGTTGATGGAGTCATCACCGCCGCCCCCATCAAGAGTGTCATCACCGTCTTCACCCCAGAGCGTGTCATTCTCGGTTCCACCTGAAAGAGTATCCTGACCTGTGCCACCCTTGAGGAAATCTTCACCCTGACCCCCTGTCAGGATGTCGTTATCGGCATTACCCTCGATATCATCGTTATCCGCATCACCGTCAATGGTATCGTTGCCATCACCGCCAACCAGCTCATCATCGCCACCGCCACCTGAGAGGCTGTCATCGCCGCCGCCCCCTTCAAACCGGTGGCTGTCAGCATTGCCGGTCATGCTGTCGTTGTTGGAAGTACCGATAATAGTTTCAATATTAAGCAGCGTGTCCTGACCACCTTCACCGTCATTACTGACCTGGTTACTGCCCAGGTTCATATCAACAGTGATTGCCGACTTGCCGCTGTAATCGGCGGTATCACCATTGCTGGAATGACTGCCTCCATCCAAGGTATCGTCACCGGTTCCACCATAAAGAGTGTCATCCCCGGCATCGCCATTAAGAGTGTCATTGCCAGCATCGCCGAAGAGGGTATCGTTGTCATCGCCACCACTGACAGTGTCACCATCAGCGTCCCCATGAAGTGTGTCCGCACCGGCACCACCATCAATTATGTCCGCACCATCACCACCATTGACTGTATCTGCTGCACCACCGGCATTAATGGTATCAATACCAGCATTACCATTGAGGGTATTGGCATTGTTATCACCGGTCAGGGTATCGCCATAAGCACTGCCGCTGATGTTCTCTATACCTTCCAGATTGTCGGTATCGGTACCATCGTTAGCTGTTCCGTTACCGTTGGCAGTCAGCGTAGCCGTGACTGCGCTGCCATGGGTACTGTAATCAGCGGTATCACCGTTACTGCTGTGGTTTCCGCCCCTCAGGGTATCGGCACCGGCCTTGCCATAAAGAATGTCATCACCGTCCTGACCATCCAGAATATTGACTTCTGCGGTACCTGTCAGGATGTCATCACCGGAACCACCCAGCACAGATTCAAAATTGGCAATGGTGTCAGTATCGGCCCCGTCCACCACCGAAGACGAACCCAGGTCAACCGTCAGGCCTGTGGTATTGTCAGAATAATCCAGGGTATCGTTATCGCTGGCGCTTTCACCGCCATCGAGAGTGTCACTGCCACTGCCTCCGCTGATGGTGTCATCGCCTTCATCGCCGTTGAGGGTATCGTTTCCACCCCTGCCTTCCAGTTTGTCATTACCTATTCCACCGTCATAACGGTTGTCTCCACTATCACCGATGATATGGTCATCACCCGCACCCAGCACCAGGTCTTCAATGCTGGTCAGGGTATCAACATTGCCACCACCGAGATCGACCTGAAAACTATTTCCGCCTCCTGAGCGGTCAATAGTCAGTGCTCCGGCGAAGGCGCTGTAATCCACCCGGTCATTACCCAGCCCACCATCAAGTGTGTCAGCACCAAGGCCCCCTTCAAGAATGTCGTCACCGTCCTGACCCAGCAACACGTCATCGCCATCACCACCGGTCAGAGTATCGGCGCCATCGCCACCTTCCAGTTGGTTCGCCTGAGTATCACCCTCTATGGTGTCAGCGTTGGCAGAGCCAATAACATTCTCAATGCCTGTGAGTACGTCATTGGCACCATCGCCATCGTCGGTAGCTACTCCATTAAGCAGGTTCACATTGACAGCACTACCGGCATCGCTGTAATCGGCAGTATCAGTGCCAGCGTCGCCGATAAACGTATCAACCCCTCCAGCACCATAAAACGTATCGTTGCCGTTACCGCCGGTGAGTTGGTTACTTTCAGCATCCCCCCGAATCGAATCATCATAAGCAGTGCCAACTACTCTTTCGATATCGATCACTGCATCACGGTTGCCGTAGCCATCATCGGTGGCTTCTTCATTGGCCAGGTCAATGGTCAGGGCTCCGGAGGCGCCGCTGTAATCGGCAGTATCATTCAGGCTGTTATCGGTTGTCTCATCGCCGCCACGCAGGGTATCTGCGCCGTCTCCACCGATCAAGGTATCCGCACCGTCACCGCCATGAAGAGTGTTGGCAAGGTCATTACCGGTTAATGTGTCATCATTACTGCTGCCGGTGAGGTTTTCGATACCCGCCAGAGTATCGATGTCACTGGTGGCGGCATCAGTGGCTGTACCGCTGCCGGCACCGCCACTGGTCAGTGTTACCGTGACAGCACTGCCATGCCCTGTGTAATCTGCCGTATCTCCGGCACCCTGACCACCATCAAGGGTGTCGTTGCCAGCACCGCCTCGCAGGGTATCATCACCCGCATCACCTATGAGCTGATCAGCACCGCCACTGCCACTGAGGGTATCGTTACCGGCATTGCCACGAATCGTATTGTCGGCATTATCACCGGTCAGCGTGTCGTCGTTACTGCCGCCAGAAAGGTTTTCAATATTAGAGAGGGTGTCCTGGCCACTTTGGCCATCGTTGTTTTGTGACTGATCAAGAAGGTTGATGGTGACAGACTGAGTCTGAGCACTGTAATCTGCGGTATCAGTCCCGGCATCACCCTGCAGATTGTCATTACCTGAACCACCGATCAGCGTATCGTCGCCATTACCGCCTCTGAGGGTGTCGTCAAGATCTCCCCCATCGAGGGTATCATTACCCTCCTGCCCTTCCAGAGTATCGGCGCCTCCCAGTCCATTCAGGGTATCGTTATCATCTCCCCCCCAGAGAACATTACTGATGCTGTCGCCGGTCAGCGAATCGGCATGGTCACCGCCCATCAGGTTTTCAATGGACTGGAGAGTATCCTGACCGCCCAGAGTATCATTGATCGGAGCGCCAGCAGAAAGATCAATCGTCAGGCTGGATACAGCGTCCCGATAATCCGCCGTGTCACTGCCAAGATTACCGGTAAGGGTGTCGTTGCCAGAGCCGCCAGACAGAGTATCATCGCCTGCCCCGCCATCAAGCGTATTGTTGGCAGAATCACCGGTCAGAGTGTCGTTACCGGAGCCACTGACGATATTCTCAACATCAACAAGACTGTCCCGATCACCATGACCATCATTATTATTGGTATCGTCTGCCAGATTAATCAGGACGTTATTGGTCTGGTAGCTGTAGTCGGCGGTATCCGTGCCACCACCGCCTCTGAGGGTATCATTGCCAGCTTCACCCACCAGCCAGTCATCACCATCGCCACCATCCAGTTCATTAACTTCGCTGCTTCCGGTAATGGTATCGTTATTGTCAGTTCCGACGATATTTTCAATATCAACCAGGGTATCAACATCTGAATTGCCGCCACTGAATACGGCAGACCCCGAACCTGAGCCACCATCAAGATCAACCGTCAGCTCAACACCTGATACCGAGCTGTAATCCACCGTATCAATACCCAAGCCACCATCGATGGTATCGCTGCCTGCACCTTCGTAGAAGGTATCTGCGCCGTCATCACCAAACAGCTGGTCATTACCGGCATTGCCAGTAATACTGTCATCACCCGCTCCACCTTCTATGCGGTTGACGTCGCCATCGCCGATAAGAGTGTCATTGTGATCACCGGACAAGATATTTTCGATATCATTAAACGTGTCTGTGAGGATACCCTGCTCTTTGGCTCGGTTTGCGGAGAGGTCCACTTCAACGGCTGCGGTGGCATCAGTGTAATCCACTGTGTCAGTACCCAAACCGCCATCCAGTAAGTCGGTTCCTGCACCACCCCGCAAGATGTCATCCTTATTACCACCGTAGAGCTGGTCATCACCATCGGCCCCACTGAGGGTATCGGTGCCGTCGTTGCCGTAAAATTCATTGTTATGACTATCGCCTGTGGCGACATCATTTCCTGCACCAAGCTGGATAATCTCGATATTGCTCAGGGTATCACTGCCTCCCAGACCATCATCGTTAATAGCCTGGTTGGCCAGATCAATAACAACGGCCTGGGCATTGGTATTTGCGGAATAATCAACGGTGTCGGTATCATCACCGCCATCAAGTGTGTCATCGCCCGCAGCACCGGTCAGCGTATCGTTCCCCGAACCACCGGATAGCTGGTTATCTGCGCTACTCCCTGTAAGGGTATCCGCCGCATCAGAACCAATGATGTTCTCAATATTACGAAGCGTATCGGTGTCAGATCCCGACACAGCCGAGCCGTCCCCTCCCAGAACCAGTGTTGCCTGAACTGACTGACCTGAACCCAGCAAGCTGTAATCCACAGTATCAATATCATCGCCGCCATCGATAATGTCGCTGCCACCCCCCTCAATAAACACGTCATTGCCGGTTCCGCCTTCGAGAGAATCGGCACCATCGCCACCGGTCAAAGTATCATTGCCGACATTCCCCCTGAGGGTATTGGCATCCGCTGTCCCGGTCAGTGTATCGTCACCGCTGCCAGTAATGACCGCTTCAAAATTGCTGATGGTATCGGTATTGTTGGAGCCGGCGTTAACCGTGGAGTTGTTCAGGTCTACGGTCAGGTTATTGGTGTGGTCAGTGTAATCCAGAGTGTCAAAATCAGCGCCACCATCCAGATCATCGTTTCCGGCACCTCCGCTGATCGTGTCATTGTCATCCTCGCCACGAATGGTGTCGCTACCGTCACCGCCGAAAATAGTGTCGTTCTGGTTACCACCATAGAGCGTATCGTCTGCACCTTCACCATAGAGGATGTCGATGCCGTCCAGCCCCTCCAGAACATTAGCTGCACTGTCTCCGGTCAGTGTGTCATCGTGGTTGCTGCCCTTGATATCCTCAATGCCATTCAGAGTGTCATTACCATTGGCGCCCGATGCATTGCCTGTGGTCAGGTTAACGGTGACACCAGCCGAGGCATCATCATAATCTGCCCGGTCAGTCGTACCAGCATCATCGCCACCAATCAATACATCATCACCCAGGCCGCCCCTGAGAACATCGCTTCCTTCACGACCTTCCAGCCGATTATTCTGGTTATCACCCGCCAGGTTATCGCCGAGCGTACCACCAATAAGGTTCTCAATACTGTCCAGAGTATCCTGACCACCATCGCCATCGTCGGAGACCTGCTTATTTAACAGACTGGCAGTGACGCTGCCGGTGACTCCGCTGTAATCAGCGGTATCGCTCCCGTTGCCCCCTTTCAGCGCGTCGTTACCGCTATCACCACGCAGGGTATCGTCGTTATTGCCGCCTTCGAGAGTATCCGCCCCGCCTCCGCCAGACAGGATGTCGCTGCCATCCAGCCCGCTCAGAATATTATTCTGGTTATCTCCCGTCAGTGTGTCGTTATTCAGGCTGCCTGTAACATTCTCAACGCTGTCCAGGGTATCGCTGGAAGAATCACCGTCGTCAGAAGTCTGGTTCGAGGCTGCGGAAAGATCAACCGTCACTCCGGACTGGGCATCACTGTAATCTGCCGTATCGGTACCTATACCACCTATGAGATTGTCAGTGCCAGCCCCACCACTGAGGGTGTCGTTATCCGCCCCCCCTTCCAGAACATCGTTGCCACCCATACCCTTCAGCGTGTCGTCACCGGCACCCCCTTCAAGCTTGTTGGCCTCAGCATCACCGGTCAGGGAGTCTCCGTTGTTACTACCGATCAGGTTCTCAATATCAATCAAATCATCAGAACTGCCATCACCATCATCACTAGCTTGCGAGTTGGACAGGTCAGCTACCACGGCACCAGCAGCACCAATGTAATCCACCGTATCCACATCAGAACCGCCGCTGCCTACCAGCCGATCCTGACCGCCACCGCCTACCAGAATGTCATCGCCGCCGCCCCCGGTCAGCACATTGTCTGCGGCATCCCCCGTGAGCGTATCGTCGGCACTGCCACCGGTGACGTTCTCTATATCCACCAGAGTGTCCTGAGCACCACTACCGTCATCGTTCAGGGACTGGTTCTGAAGATTGATGGTCACCGCCGTATTTCGGGCGCTGTAATCTGCCGTATCCCCTGCCGATTCACCACCACTACCACCATCGAGAGTATCCGCACCATCGCCACCGACCAAGGTGTCATCACCACTTTCACCATAGAGCCGATCAACGCCACCGTTGCCAGTCAGGGTATCGTTGTCCTGACCGCCATGAAGATCATTGGCGTTGTTATCGCCGGTTAAGGTATCGGCCTGATTACTGCCTCGCAGATTTTCAATGCTAATCAGTGTGTCCGTGGCGTCGCCACTCACTGACGCCTGAGGAGTGCCGGAAGACAGGTTGGCATTGACCGAACCAATAGCCGCGCTGAAGTCCGCCGTGTCCGTTTCGGTGCCACCATCAAGGGTATCGCTGCCGAGGCCACCAATGAGAACGTCATTGCCACTGCCCCCCTGAAGGTAGTCATCACCGCTATTGCCGTCGATGGTATCGCTACCACCGCTGCCTGCTATGAGGTTGTCGTGAATATCGCCGGTCAGGGTATCACCCAGCCCGCTGCCTGTGATGTTTTCAATATCGACAAGGGTGTCAGTATCGGCAGTTCCATCGGTGGCAGTACCGCTGTCAAGATCAACCGTTACTGCACGACTATGACTGCTGTAGTCAACCGTATCACCGTTGGTTTCCCCGTTAGCACCGCCATTGAGAGTATCACTGCCACTGCCGCCTTGCAGGGTGTCATCACCCTCGTTACCGAATAGCTGGTCGGCACCGTCATTGCCGCTCAGGGTATCGTTACCATCATTGCCCTGCAGGATATTGACACCGCCGTCACCCGTCAGCGTATCGTAGTGATCACTGCCGTTAATATTCTCAATACTGGTCAGGGTATCGGTGTCGCTGCCAATGGTGACCGTATCGACACTACCGGAAATATCCGCCACCACACTGGCGGACATCAGACTGTAATCAACAGTGTCATTACCGCTACCGCCGTCGAGGCTGTCACTGCCGAGGCCGCCATCAAGGGTATCGTCGCCACCACCGCCTTCCAGAGTGTCATCGCCCGCATCACCAAAGAGCGTGTCGGCATCATTTTCCCCCTGAAGGGTATCGTCGCCATCGCCACCACGCAGCGTATCGTCACCACTGCCCCCCTGAAGCAGGTTGACCTGGCTGTCACCGGTAATACTGTCAGCACTGGCACTGCCGACAATATTCTCGATGCTGTCCAGGGTATCCGTAGCTCCTGAACCGTCGGTGGCATTGGGCGCGGCATCAGCAAGGTTCACAGTAATACCGCTGGCATCATTGCTGTATACGGCGGTATCAATGCCAGCGCCGCCTCGCAACTGGTCGGCACCTGTGCCGCCTTCAAGGCGGTCTGCATCGTCACCGCCTTCCAGGATATCGTCACCCTCATTACCGACCAGGGTATCCTCGCCCGCTTCTCCCCTGAGGGTGTCAGCATCCAATCCCCCGTCCAGTGTGTCGTTGTCGGCACCACCGGCCAGTATGTCCTCTCCCTGCCCCCCCATCAGGGTGTCATCACCACCATTGCCCAGCAGAGTATTGGCATTGTTATCACCGGTCAGCGTGTCGGCAAACTGGCTGCCGGTGATATTTTCAATACTGATCAGGGTATCAGTGGCATCGCCATCAACAATGGCCGTATCGTTTGCGCCTGACAGGTCTGCTGTAACAACCCCCAATGCATCGGTGTAATCCGCTGTATCGCCGTCGCTACCCTCAGTTCCGCCATCCAGTGTATCTGCTCCGGCACCACCGGCCAGAGTATCATCGCCAAGGCCGCCAGCCAGGGTATTAGCATTGGCATCACCGGTCAGGGTGTCCTTAAAGTCACTGCCGGTGACATTTTCAATATTAGTGACGCTATCAGTAGCACCACTGCCATCGGTGGCTTGGTCAGCAGAGAGATCGACTACCACACCCATACCGTCGCTGTTGGTGTCCTGATCAGAAGCGTAACTGAGCGTGTCCACACCCGTGCCACCGTCGATGGTGTCAACTCCCTCTCCTCCTACCAGCGTATCGGAGCCGTCACCGCCCTCAAGGGAATCATCACCCTGTCCGCCTTTCAGACTGTCGTCACCTTCGCCACCCTGCAGCCTGTTGGCAGCCGTGTCACCTGTCAGCACATCATTACCGTCGCTGCCGGTAACATTCTCTATCCCGATCAGGTCATCCTGACCACCACCATCACCGTCATCCGTCGCCTTGCCGATAGACAAATCGACAGTGACTGCACTGGCCGCCAGAGAGTAGTCGGCGGTATCGCCCACCGCCGTGTTGCCCCCACCTTCCAGACGGTCATTGCCTGCCCGTCCTGTCAGGGTGTCATCCCCTGCTCCCCCATAAAGATCATTGACGTTAGCGTCGCCGATGATCACATCGTCGTGGCTGCTACCCCGAATATTATCGATATCGTGGAAGGTATCCTGGCCACCATCACCATCGTCTGTCGCTGTACCGTCCGTCAGGCTCGCGGTTACAGCGGCTGCCGCATCGGTATAATCAACAGTGTTCTCACTGGCACCGTCACTGCCGCCACGGAAGATATCATTGCCGCCCCCACCCACGAGGCTGTCACTGCCCAGACCACCAGACAGCTCATTATCATCGTTATTTCCGGTCAGGCTATCGTCATGGTCGCTGCCAATAACTTTTTCAATGCCACTCAATGTATCCGAGGAACCAAAGCCATCAGACGCAGTGCCAAGGTTCAGGTTCACGGTGACAGCCTGATTACTGGTACCGTAGTCCACCGTGTCAATACCATCACCGCCGACCAGCTCATCGTCATCACGGCCACCCACCAGCAGGTCGTCACCGTCCCCGCCGGTCAAGACATTGGCATCATCATCACCTCTCAGGGTGTCATTGTTGGAGCCGCCGGTAACATTTTCGATGTCGTTCAGGATATCGGTAATGAACCCGCCTTCAGTCACCTTGTTACTCGCCTGTGACAGGTCAACCGTAACAATGCTGGTGTTGTCACTGTAATCCGCCGTGTCACTGCCCGCTCCGCCATTGAGGGTATCTGCACCGGCCCCACCCACCAGGATATCGTTGTCATTACCACCATTGAGGGTGTCATCACCGCCATTACCGAGCAATGTATCTGTACCGGCATTACCACTAAGCACGTTGTCTAATGCGTCACCGGTCAGACTGTCATCGCTGCTGGTACCGGTTAAATTTTCAATGTTCTGCAGAACGTCCTGGCCGCCCTCGCTATCAGTGGCCTGGCCATCAACCAGACTGGCCGTGACACCACTACTGCCATCACTGAAGACAACCGTGTCGCCGGCTACACCATGACTGCCACCATCCAGAATGTCGTTACCCGCACCGCCAGTCAGAGCGTCGTCACCGGCTCCGCCAGAGAGTTCGTTGCCCTGGGAGGAGCTGTCAGTTCCGGTCAGGGTATCGTCACTGCTGCCCCCGATCAGGTTCTCGATATTGCTGTAGGTTTCACTACTACCGCTACCGTCGTTACCGAGGCCAGTCCGAAGGTTAGCAGTGACGCCAACGGAGACTCCGGCATAAGTGACCGTATCCACGTCCGCACCACCATCGAAATTATCCGCCCCGATACCACCAGAAAGCGTGTCATTGCCGTCATCGCCCTTTAGCGTGTCGGCACCTGCACCGCCACTGAGAATGTCATCGCCACCATTGCCGGACAGAACATTGTCACTGCTGTTACCGGTCAGCGTATCGCCATAACTGCTGCTACCTGTTATGTTTTCGATGTTGCGGAGGGTATCGGTTTCCGTTCCACCGGCATCCGTTGCCTGGCCATCACCAGCATCTGCAAGCGTTGCGATAACCGAACGACCGTAGTCGTCATAGGTCACGGTATCAGCGCCGCTTTCTCCATCAAGAACGTCATTACCGGCACCACCGAAGAGCAGGTCGTCACCATCCCCCCCGCTCAGGGTATTGGCATCTGAAGAGCCCCGGATATCGTCATTTTGATCACTGCCAGTGACATTTTCGATGGCGATCAGGGTATCGGTACCGCTATCCCCATCATCCAGAGCCTGGCCAGCAGCCAGATCTACACTGATGCTATTGGCTGCATTGCTGTAATTCGCTTGGTCAGCCGTTCCACTGCCGCCATCAAGAACGTCATCACCGCCACCACCGGCAAGGATATCATCGCCTCCTTCACCTTTAAGCTCATTGTCCCCGGCATCACCACTGATATTATCCTGAGCATTACTGCCCGTTATATTCTCAATGCCATACAACTGATCGCTGCCACCGTCGCCATCATCGCTGGCTGAATTGGCAGCGAGATCAACACTGACCCCTGCCGCTGCCAGTGAATAGCTGACGGTATCCGTGTCCTGACTGCCAGGATTAACTCCCGCAGCTTCTGTCTCTCCATAGAAAGTGTCATTACCGGCACCACCACGGAGCAGGTCGTCACCGGCATTGCCGCTAAGCAGGTTGTTATCGCTATTGCCCACCAGCCTGTCGTTGTTGCTGCCGCCAGTAACATTCTCAATATCAATCAGGGTATCCGTGCTAGCATCAATGCCGTTGGTATTGGTTAATGAGCCATCCAGAGCAACAGTAACAATGCCGGTGCTTGCAGAATAGTCAGCGGTATCACTCCCGGTGCCACCATCCAGTGTGTCGCTGCCTCCCCTGCCAGTGAGCACATCGTCCCCGGCACCGCCCGACAGCTGGTTATCGGAACTGTCCCCCAGCAGGCGGTCATCACTGCTGCCGCCAGTGATATTTTCAATACCTACCAATGTGTCACTGCCACTGAGCGTGCTGCTGGCAATACCGGTATCCAGATCCGCATTCAGATCGGTTGAGTCAGCACTGTAATCGGCTGTATCACCATTGGCTGTCTGGATGCCACCATTGAGAGTGTCATTGCCACTGCCGCCGGTCAGCCGGTCGTCACCATCCCCTCCCAGCAGGGTGTCTTCGCCCCCGCCGCCATTGAGGACATCATCACCGGCATTGCCAGTCAGCGTATTAGCATCACTGTTGCCGGTTAGCTGGTCATCACCGGAACCGCCTATGACATTTTCTATGCCTGAAATAGTGTCCTGGCTGCCAGTACCATCATCAGCCACCACCCCGCTGGCCAGATCAACCTGAAGGCCAATGGCAGCGGCACTGTAATCAACTGTATCGCCATGGGTTTCATTGTCATCCCCACCGATCAGCTGATCTGCTCCGGAGCCACCAATCAGTCTGTCATCACCATCACCGCCGTCGAGTATATCTGTGCCTGCTCCGCCAGACAGTTGATCCTCGCCAGCATTGCCCCGGAGCACATTACTTTCATTACTCGTACCGGCGCTAATAACATCATCACCAGAGCCTCCCAGCACATTCTCAATACTGGTCAGGGTATCAGTGTTATTGAAACCATCATTGCTGGCCGTATCATTTTCCAGGTCAACAACAATATTTCCGGTGACTGTCGTATAGTCAGCCGTATCGCTCTCCGAACCACTGCCACCATCGAAGATATCGCTACCATTTCCGCCCACGAAGGTATCGTTACCGTCGCCACCCTGCAGGTGGTTATTCAGCTCATCGCCGATCAGAACATCATTTCCTGCAGAGCCTGTGACATTTTCAATGTTTTTCAGGGCATCGGTTCCGCCGTCACCGTCGATAGCAGCATTGGCACCAATGCCGTATGAAGCCGTGTGATCTGTGCCGGAAAGGTTCACTATCACCGCTGACGAAGCTTCACTGTAATCGACCCAGTCACCCGTCTGGCCATTAATACCACCATCCAGCGTATCATTACCCCCCCGGCCCATCAGCGTGTCGTCACCACTGCCGCCACTGAGGGTATTTTCAGTTGAAGTTCCTTTCAAAAAATCGTTTCCGGAACCACCGGAAAGGTTCTCAATGGAAATCAACGTGTCCTGTCCCGACGCTGTTACAACGGGGTTCAGGGTGTCATCCAGGTCTACGGTAACGCCGCTGGTCTCGTTGCCATAACTGACGGTATCACTCCCGGCACCACCATCCAGCCTGTTGGTACCCCCACCACCTCCCAGAGTATCATCCCCGTCCAGACCGAATATTTCATTATCCCTGGTATCACCGAGCAGTGTGTCGCCCTGCCCCGTCAGATTGGTACCTTCAATATTTTCAATAGATTGAATAGTATCTGTGCCACCTAGGCCATCATCGGAAATTCGGCCATCGCCGAGGTCAACACTGACGGCACTGGAAAGAGCAGCAAAACTGACCGTATCAACGCCATCACCTCCTCGAAGATCATCGTTTCCGGAACCACCATCCAGGACATCGTTCCCGTCACCGCCTTCAAGAATGTCATTACCGGCGCCCCCGATTAGCGTGTCATCATCAGCACCGCCCTGAAGGGTATCCCGACCATTCCCTCCATCAAGCCTGTCAATGCCGCGACCACTGCTCAGCACATTATCGAGATCATTCCCCGTGAGAGTGTCATTACCATGGTCCGTGGTGATGTTCTCAAACCCAGTGATGGTATCAACACCAGTGAACAGGCCACTCCCATAACTCTTGTTGACCGTAACGGAACCGGTTCCATCCGGTGAGGTACTCAGGTCAATCGTGATATCATCCGGTGTATCGAAAAGGCTGGTTACCGTCCCCACCATATCCAGCGTATCAATGCCTTCACCACCATTGAGGGTATCGTTACCAAAACCACCATGGATGATGTCATCATTGGCACCGCCATCAATAAGGTCGTCACCCTGATTACCGTTTATGTAGTCGTTACCGCTACCACCATTTATGGTGTCCGTTCCGTCACCACCAGAGACAGTGTCGTTGCCATCCATTCCGTTGAGAACGTTTGCCCCAAAATCACCAAAAATCTGGTCATCCCCGGAACTACCGGTAATGTTCTCAATATTGGTCAGGGTGTCTGTATCACCATTGCCGTCGGTGGCGGTCGACCCTGCCAGATCAACCGTGACAGAACCGGTTTCATCACTGTAATCCACCGTATCCGAACCTGCGCCACCGTCCAGGCTGTCTGCGCCGGCGCCACCTTTCAGGATATCGGTACCCGCACCGCCCGATAGATTGTCATCATCAGCCCCACCGTCCAGTACGTCACTTCCGGCACCGCCGAAGAGAGTATCTGTGCCGACACCACCTACCAGAAAGTCATCGCCACTCAAACCGCTAATAACATCATCGCCGGCAAGGCCGCCAAGCGTATTATCACCACTGTTGTCGGCGTCAATGTATTCGCTACCGGTGATGGTATCGTCATGGATTGTGCCGATGACATTCTCAAAATTACTAATGGCATCAGAAGTGCCATAGCCGTCATCAGTCACCGACCCGGAGCCCAGGTCTATTTTGACACCGCTTTCAGGCCCTATCGTATTGGCACCATATTCATAGCTGAACTGAATAGTGTCAGAACCCGCCCCGCCATCGAGCTGATCATCACCCATACCGCCGGAAACAAAATCATCACCACCTGCCGCATCAACAATGTCATCACCAACGCCTGCGTGAATGATGTCATCATTGTCGCCTGTTGTTATATTGTCGCTGGTTGGGCTGGTATCCAGTACCAGGGGGGAAAGTTCCGATGAGGAAAGAGTGAGTTCACCCGGATCGGAGGCATCTCGGCGGATAACAGGGATGACGTATTCATTTTCTGAACCGTCTTTGAGAACCAGTTTAAAGGAAAGATCCACCACCTGACTGTCAGTTTCAGTAGGGTAGGTCAGAATAAAATTGGTCAGACTCGGCAGCAGCCAGCTTCCGTCACCCTCAGTCGCGCCACCGGCAACTCCCCAGCCATCGGGCATATTTTCAACATAAATAGCTGCAATATCATTAATATTTGCATCATTCTGCAGAACCAGATTCTTACTGTTTAATGAGTCAGTAAAAAGTAAGGGATCTTCACCGTAAATTTCCAGGCCACTGTTGTAATTGAGCTGAACATCAGAGTCTCCGTCCAGGCTGCTACCAAAGCGCTCAATCTCAAGATGCTGCTCAGGATCGCTTTGGCTGGTCGAAGAGTTGTTGCCGCCACCACCAATAATGAGCTGACCTGCAGAACTTGAACCGACATTGGTCACCGAAACCGAGAATGTAAGATTACTGGTACCTTCCGTTGTTGAAGCAGCTTCTGTTGGAGTAACTTCTTCAACCGGAGGCGAAGAAGACGAGCTGGTGCTGGTTGCCTGCGCCGTGTCGGTAAAATCATCATCCCGGGGTTCTACCTCTTCTACAGGTTTTTTCTTAAACGCCTCATCATTCTTTTTTATTTCCTTGCTGGCTTTTGATTGAGTCTTTGAATCAGTCGTTTCACTGTATGATGTTTCTTCCGTTTCCTTGCCTGATGGCGTTTCTTCCTCTTCAGATTCACTCTCCTGTCCCTTCAGAGTAGAAACAGGTACATCTTCCGATTCAACAAAACTGGATTTGGAAATGAATTCATCACCACTGATAACTGAGCCATCGGCGAATTTAAATTGAAGTGTTTGCTCTGTTGCAGCCATCACCCCCGCAAGTAACAAGGTGATTTCAACACCATCTGGGAAGACAAGAACAAAGTCAGGCCCCCTGACTTCCAGTTTTACGTCGTCGGAATTAAAGTCTAAAAGATACTGGGTATCAGCTGACACTGATTTGACAACTGATTTTGATGGTTTATCAAATCGAACTTTTTCAAGATTTGTGTCGACGTCTGAATTTAATTCGGAATCACTAGAGGTCTGCGACTGCTGCTCACTACTGGCACTGCTATCATCAGCCATGATTACACCCTTGTGTAATGATGTTAAAAATTATAAATCTTGATAAATATTTATCGTCACAAACAAACAAGCGATCTATCTAAAATACAACCCCTATTAAGTAGGTATAGATAGCTAACTTTATTAATTCAAAAAATAAAAGACAGTCTATTTAACCAATACTTTGAACAGTTTTTTTGACGACTTAAGTACCTGGCCAGTTGGTTTCGCATATTCTGGCGAGTGGATTTTTTCATCCTTCAAGGCGCAACGACGGGCGCGTAGCCATAGCTACGCAACCAGAGTTGGAACGCAGAAGGATGGAAAAAGCCGCCGTCCAGAATATGCGAAACCAACTGGTTAGGTACTTAACATTGATGTGCCGATGCTTGTGACAAGGGTTCGGATGTCATCGCAAATCTGCCGTCTCTCCGAGCTGCCTGAAAGCGCCCTGATCACCAATCCCCAGGCACCACTGAGTTAAAAATCGTCCGAATCATTGACTCTCTGATGTTGCCATTTAAGAGCAGGTGCAGTGGTCTAAAAAAACGACATGGAAGAAGCTGCACTATTGTGCATGCAATTCTCTGATCTGAAGAATTCAGTATGATACTCTCGTTCCTTTTTATTAACCGAGGTGATAAAAGAGTTAAACAAAACGCCTATGGTCCAATCAGATTTATAGCCAATACTGGAAGCCATTTTAATAGGAGTATTTCTGGTGTTTAACCTATACCCAAATGTTAACAAGTCCTTCTCATAGGCTGCATCGAAACAATAATGCCATAAGAAAGAATTGACCGGATAAGGAGTTTTTCCACTCTTCAGGTCATTCCAGGCACTATCGCAAAACGTCTTACCCTTCTCATCCAGACTGGCAATGGAAAAATCCTTACTAATACCTAACTCTGCTGCGGTATAGTCAAATCCTGCAATAGCAAGAAAACTGTGCGTATTTCGGGGAGGGTGAAATCCAATATAGTTGTTGATTTCTTGTACTCTTGTAATCAACGGCTTAACTTTCGCAGTGCAGGTAATAAAATCACCAGTTCCGTTTCTGCCATCTGGCAAAGGGTAGCCCATAGGGAAACATGACGCCCGGTTCAAATATTGGCTTATTGCCTGATCCAGCCCTAAACCCAAAAAACTTTCTGACTTAAGCTTGTAAGTATTGTCGTTTATCTTAACGGTGAAATCCTCATCCTTATCTACCTCATAAGCAATCTGTGTAGAAGCACCGCCCAGGTCAAGAACACCTACTGTGTCTCCCTGTAATTTTATGCGCGAGTTGTCATAATTCAGCGCCAGCCAGGCATAGAGTCCCTCTTTTCTGCCTGTTATTGTCGCCACTTCAATAGTGGCTGAAGGAAAGTTTTCTTTTAACCATTTTTCAATTCTATCATTCAGAGCTGCTCTTTTCTGAGGTCTGATTACCCGCATTCCGGCGGTTGAATAAAAGTAAATATTATTAATATTTTCTTTGCTGACTGAATCGAATAGCCGATCAAGATAGCCACTCACACTATCTACACTTTCTTCATGAACGCCTCCTTTTATTTTGCTTGGCGTTTTGTTCTTGATAACAGGAATTCCGTTGGCAGGGTCTGAGGAATGTTCATAGATATAGAGTCTTGAACCGGTACTGCCCGCATTGACTACTGCAGTTTTCTTTTCCGGATCAGAACCATAAACTGCCGTTACCACTGAGCACAAAATTGCAAAAATACTCGCTAACTTACCTGACGACATTACAGTCACACCCTGTTTTTCGGGGTCGAAACACCCGCCACTGAAACCTGATAAAGCGCTCGTTTTTCTGATCAATATTGACCCAGTGATAGTAGCAGAAGTTTGGGAGGATGAAGGTTTTGTATTTTAATTTTTTGCCTCGTCAGCAACAATGCTTCGGACAGTTTTAACCCATTGATATCAATCGGTTGGGCTCTCATGGCAATTTAAGGCAACTCGCTGGGACACCAGAATTGCCATTAAATTCGAGCCCTTGTGGCACAAGCCCCAGTACATCCATGTTAAGTCCTCAAAAAGCTGTGCAAAGTATTTTTTAACAGAAACTGGTCGATAGTTAATAAGGTTTGAAATAAAAAAATTATCAATAAATTAGAACGCATATATAAATGAACAATAAATCACCTTCATGGGGAGAACCTGCCCCCTGGTTCCACGCTCACACAACCAACAACCCTCAATTTGCTTTTTCCAGTCTCGGCGGACGTTTTGTCGGACTGGTCTTTCTCGGAGACTGCTCCGCAAAACCGGTCATCAAGTTTCTGGAAGCAGTCAGTCAATCAAACTTAATGACTCGTGACGACAAAAGCGTCCGTTTCGCAGTCACCCTGAATCAAAGAGACCTGCACAACCCCCAGGCACTGAAAGCATTCCCAAATCAACGTATTTTTTACGATGAAGGAGGAACTGTTTGCAGGCAATATGGAGCCATGGACAAACGCTCAGAACAGCAAGAAATTTTCTATCCTTATTGGTTAATTCTGGACCCAACGCTTCGTGTCTATGCCAAAGGCAATCTTGACGAGCCTGATATTTTTATAACAACTATGCAGAAGCTGCCTGACCCAGTGTATCACTCATCTCCAGATATAGAACCCTGGGCTCCGGTTTTGCTGGTGCCCAGGGTGCTGGAAAGCGACTTTTGCGAAACCCTTGTTCGTTATTATCAGAAAGGGCAGCCGGAGCCTTCGGGCTTTATGCGAACCGTTGGCGGCAAGACACTGGAACTTCAGGATAACCATGTCAAACGTCGAACCGACCTCAGTATTGACGATAAAAACCTGCAGGCAGCGTTGAAACATCGAATAAGAACCCGCCTCACTCCCGAAATAGCCAAAGCTTTTCAGTTTCAGGCCACACGCATTGAGCGCTATATTGTTGCCTGCTACGACAGCAGCAATGCGGGCTTCTTCAAAGAACACCGGGATAACACTACGAAGGGCACCGCACACCGGCGATTCGCTATCAGCATCAACCTGAATAGTGACGAATACGAAGGGGGAGAATTGTGGTTTCCAGAATACGGCAACCGTCGCTATAAGCCCCCCACAGGTGGTGCCATTGTCTTTTCCTGTTCTCTTATGCATGCAGCAACACCGGTAACCAGTGGCACCCGCTATGTCACCCTGCCATTTCTTTACGATGATGCGGCAGCCAGAATACGTGAAGAAAATAATCGCTACCTGGGCGACGGTGTTGAGCCTTATCAGTCAAACTAATCTCTGCCGGTGCTACCATGGTTTGGCAGCGAGCTTACCTGCTACGCCCAACTCGCTCAAACTGGCATATAACTCGCTGAACTTCATGCAAAAGTTCTCTACAGTCTCAATCTCTGGCAATCTTATCCGCGCCAATAACTTTCACTTCAATATCTTTCGCTTCGATATTTTGCACCTCAACATCTCGTTCATAAATGTTGAAGGATGTTAAGGAGTGTTTGAAAAGACAGCCAGCTATTAAGCCAAGAATGCAACCATCACAAGGGCGCCCCAAAAAGGCACCAACAGTGAAGCCAAAGGCTGCCATGTAACATTGCGGTTTTTTGCTTTCAAGTCGGTATATGTGTCTTACCGTTTGTTGTGAAGCCGGTTGACTCTGTTGAGTCGGTTGAGTCGATTTGATCTCGATTGGTGCCATAGTTATCTCCGAGTTTGAAGGGTTCATCAATACAACATATAGAGTCAGATGACATTTCCTCTTAAATGTTCCAGAAAAAAACTAACATGGAGGATAGTATTGCTAACATTTCAGACTATTCATGAACTCAACCCACCCAACACCTGGTTTCGTCCGGAAAAGAAACATCCTCTCGTGCTGAATGAATTGAGATCTGATTTTGGCTCGTCTGGCTTGCGGCTGATAGGCACCCCGGGATCACCCGAGGATGTAAACAGAATCTGAAAGAGTGTCACGCACTGTAAAAGTGATCTAATATATTTCAATAGATTCTAATAGGTACAAAATTATGAGGATCGTACGAACTAATCAGCATGGTCAGGTTACCATTCCCGCAGATATTCGAGCCAAGCTGGGCATTAATCAGGAAACTGAAATAAGCGTTAATCTCAATGATCATGGAGAAATCATTCTGACACCCGCCAAAAACCAGAAAGTGGATATTCGTAATTTACACAATAAATATTCAATGGATATGAGCCGGGAAGAATTCAATCAACTTATAGACGATAGCCGGTCGGATATCTGATATGTCGGTAGTCTATTTAGACTCATGCGTCGTTGTAGATGTGCTTGATACAAAAGCACCTCACTACGAGTGGGCTGTATCAGCACTGGAACAATACGAGGAGCTATCTATATCCCCAATAGCCTTTTCTGAAATATGTGCGCCTCTACGTACAGTTGAAGAGGCTTTGTCTTTACTTAAGGATCTTAATCTTACTCTCAGGGCTCCATGCCATAGAACTTTATTTCTGGCATCAAAAAAGCACCTTGAATATCGTCGCAGGGGCGGTAAGAAAAGTGGCGTATTGTCTGATTTTTTTATTGGTGCACAGGCAGCCGTTGAAAAAGGACGATTGATCACAAGAAATAAAGGGCGTTTCTCAACCTACTTCCCCACGTTGGATATTTTGTGCCCCTGAATTAATACAAAAAGCCCTTCTGCTTCAGATCAACTTCTGTTGAACCCTGCCTCTGCCATCAATAAGACTGACTTCTGCCAGGGTCCCATTAATCAGGGTCAGATTAGGTGGTAGATGCCCGATATCAACATCGTAGATAATAGGTATCTCAAGACCTTCCAGGACATAACTTAGTGCCTGATGATAAGTCAGGGATTGACCATGATGCTCATCAGGTGGATTTCGACCCATCAACAGCCCATTCAGAAGGTTAAAGATACCTCTGTACTTCAGACCCAACAACGCTCTGATCAGAGCAGTGGGAGAAAACTCTGCATTCTCCAGAAACAGTATAATTCCGTCCTCAGGGTATCTCTGCTGGAAAGCTTTTAAATCCAGATAGTTTGACCCTAAGAGATGACACAGGGTATCCAGACAGCCTCCCAACAAACGACCGGAAAACTCTACAACCTGCTGGTTCCCGCCCATAGATTTCCAGCACGTGGACTCAGTCAGGTTGAATAATGCATTGGGGTTTTCAGCGTAGGATGCTCCCCAGATTTGATACTTTTCTGATGAATATTGAGTGAATGCTTCAGTAGTTCCCAGATAAGCCAGAGTGTTGGTCGTTAAAGGCTCCTGCTGCGAACGATGGAGTTGCATCAGATTAGTACAATGAGCCGTCGCCCAACCGCATTGACTGGTGATTACAGACGTCAGCGTACTAATATCAGAGAAGCCCACCAGCCATTTGGGTTTTGCTTTGGCTATCTGGTCAAAGTCCAGCACTGAAAGCAGATCCATGGCAATCTCTCCTCCCCAGGGCGGCATAACTGCATCAATAGCGTCGTCCAGCAGAAAATCAGTTAGTTCCCTTGCCCTTTTCTTCAGTGGCGCACTGACATAATGATGGTTCGACCTGAGACACTGACCTTCAACCACAATGAAGCCCTGAGCGCGCAGATCATCAAGGCATCGATCAAGACGAGGGTGACAGGGTTCTGAAACACCCGAAGAAAATGCTGTGATTGCGATTCGACTGCCGGGTCTCAAAGGTGCAGGGTACTTCATTATCCGATTTCATCTTTTATCAGTTCTTTACGACTAAGCCATGAGCGTTTAGGCTTTTTTTCATTTTACTTTCCTGCTATTCACTGCCGCAACAAGGCAAAACATGATATCACCGCACGATCCTTTTCTTCAGCAACAAGGCCTGCTGATGGCCAGCAGTTACTTTACCCTGACGGGTCAGTTGCTTTTCGGACTGCCTCTGAAAGACCCCGAACTGGGTTTAAAGCTGTATGAACACTCGTCAGTGTTGTTGTCTCATGGCACACAAAGTGATCCGATTTTCTGTTATGGCAACCTGAGTGCCCAGTCTCTCTTTGAAATGGACTGGAACATCCTGACTCAAATGCCCTCCAGGCACTCTGCAGGGCAGCCCAACAGGGAAGAGCGGGCCAGATTGCTCAAAGAAGTCAGTGAACGCGGCTACATCAAAAACTATTCAGGTATCCGGGTTTCCAGTACCGGACGACGGTTTCTGATTGAGCAGGCGCTGGTCTGGAATCTCTACGATGAGGAAGATGAATACCGGGGTCAGGCTGCTGCATTCAGTGACTGGACTTTTCTTTGAGATCTCCCCGTATCTTCAAGGGCGACAGGTATAGATAGCCATTCAACTGAGCTATTCTGAACAATAGACGATCAAAGGATAATTTTTATGAAAGGACTCATTTTCAGCGGCCTCTGCTTGTTGTCCTTGCCCGCCTTTTCAGAAAACGACTTGCCTCTGCCATCACCGCCCGCTTCCGCAGAAGCTCATGATTATAAAAAGCAGAGCATCGAACAGTTGATCGACAGCGGAGACGATGAGGAGCTAGTGAGACTTTCCGGTCAAATCATCAAGAAGCTTAGATGTTCAATTTACCTGTTTCGAGATAAAACCGGAGAAATCCAGATTCAGATTAAGAATGACGACATACCCAAAAAGGGTCTGCTCTTCCGCTCCCCTACCATCATCAAAGGTGAGGTCACGAAAGACCCAAACAAACCCATTGTAGTGGAAGCCGACAAGATTCTTTATGTTTTCTAAAGACTAATCCGCCCCCGTGCATTCCAGATCTCCGATCATTACTGAGTGCGGTCACCGACCACCAGGAAGTCGGAGTTGAGCAGTAAATCTCCGGCACCCTCCAGCGTTATATTTTGGATAGGCAAAATATGACCAATATTTATTTTTCAGGCATTTTTTCCGGGTAAATTTAGTTTTTTATGGCAGTATTTAGTTTTTACCGCTACTAAAAATCTAACATAATCTGTAATTATGTAGACTTAATCTACGCCGTCGACATGGATGCACGACGAATCGTGTCTAACTCCACTCTTGCGTAGGGTTTAGGGTCTGGGCGACCCCGTCGAGCTGTAACCTGTCTCGACCGTAATTATCAAGGTTCAAACTCGCACTGTAATCCCTATCATGCAGAGTTTTACATTTTGGACACCGCCACTCACGATCAGACAGAGTAAGATTGTCATTTACGTAGTCGCAAGTATGAACCGCACACTTCTTCGAGCTGGGAAAGAACCGATCTGCAATCACAACCTGGCATCCTCTCAGCTCTGCCTTGTATTCAACAAGTTCTCTCAGCTTACCGAAACCTGCGTCACTGATTGCTCTTGCCAGTTTGCGGTTTTTTACCATGCCTTTGACATTCAGATTTTCGAGGGTGATTATTTTGAATCTTGACGTCAGATAATCACTTACCTCATGTAGTACGGCTGATCGCTGGTTAATTATCCGGTAATGCAGTTTGGCAACCGCTCGCTTGGCTTTCACATAGCGGTTGCTTCCCTTTGTTTTGCGGCTTAACGCCCTCTGTTTCCTGTTAAGGCGTTTCAGAGAGCCTTTCAGTTTCTGATTAGCAGTAAAGGTTTTGCCATTCGAACAAATAGCTAAACCTTTGATGCCAAAATCAACGCCTACAGACTCATGGCTTTGTGCTTTTGGGTGGTAATCCTGAGTGTCTACCAAAATAGAAGCGAAATACTTTCCGGCTCGCTTACTGATCGTCACCTGACAAGGTGTTCCGGTGAATCTCAGTTCCTGGCGCATCTTGATGCGGGTTTTCAGTTTCTCAATGCGAAGTGTTCTGCCATCAACATCGAACTTGGGTTTTTCTCTGAGAGAAAAACTGTCGTGTAGTCCTCGCTTCTTGAATCTTGGATAACCTGCTTTTTCTCCCTTCTTCACCCGACGGAAGAAGTGAGTAAAGGCGTCATGAAGATCGTCGATTGTATTCCTGGTGACACGTTGGCTGACTTCGGCATACCAGGGAAACTCAAGCCTGAGTTCTTGGTATTTTTCATTCGCAGCCTTCTTTGACCATTTAACGCCTTCTTGATTGAAATGTGCCAACAGTTGATTGAACGCATGACGACGAGAACCACAAGCCCTATCAAGATAATCGGCTTGTTGTTTTGTCGGTCAGAGTTCAATCTTGTGAGCTAACAACATCTTGCAAAGTCTCAAGCATTTTTTCGTATAACCTGAGTTCGCCAACCTTTTGCAGAACAGCAGGCTTCCAGTAACTCTTGCTGCCTGTCTAAGTCTGGCTTTTGGTCGTGACCGGATACTCTGCAATAGCAAAGCGTTGGCGCAGCTTCGTTACTGTAGCCCATCAATTCAGACACGTCGTAGTAACAAGTTCCAACTTTGGTCTTTCTGGCAGGAAGCAGCTCACCTGCACTTTCCGATTTTCAAAGTGTTATTGGGTCTGTACCATGTAAACGAGCTGCCCCACCTAATCTTCACTAATCACTTATCCATGCTTGAGATCTTATAAGATAGTTTTAGATTATAATAGATTTCTGCGAACTGTTTTTAACCCTCACAGATATGGAGCAGTTCCGGGAATACATAAATTGCAGGTCGGCGGCCAGATCCTTCCCTGAGCGTCACAATGGGACCATCCGGCACATGCAACTTGCGCAAAAGACCGTGCAGAGTAGGCTTACTGATACCAGACCGTTTAGCAAAATCGTTCACTTGAAAGATAGGTCTGTCAAAGAGTGTATCTATCAGTTGCATAGTGAACTTTGAGCCTGTCGTTTGCTGAACACTGACTTTAGTCTTCTCATATAACGACATGATCGTTTTTACTTTCTGAACGTTCTCTTTAGCCTGAATCAGTATGGCTTTGAGAAAAAATTCAATCCATCCTGTCCAGTCGCCTTCCTGGTAAATCCTCTTCAGCCGTTCGTAATATTCATCCCGGTGTGCTTCCAGATAACCTGAAAGATAAAACATAGGACTGGAGAGTCTCTGTTTACTGTATAAAAACAGCGGTATAACCAAACGACCAATACGACCATTGCCATCCTTGAATGGGTGTATCAGTTCAAATTGAGCATGAACAATGGCGGTCTGAGCCAATACATCAAAATCATTCTCGCCCAGATAATGATTCCAGGCTTCAAGATGATCCATCAGCTTTATGGGGTCCGGGGGAACAAAGGTTGCGGTCTCCAGGGTACATCCAGCTCGACCAATCCAATTCTGATCCTTTCGAAAAGCACCCGGTGCTTTGCCTTGCCCTCTTACACTGTCCAGTAGTAGCTGATGTAACTGTAACAAGAGGCTTAAAGAGATGGTTCGCCCTTCAGCCAGGTACTCCTGAGCCAGCATCAATGCTTTTCGATAGTTCAGTATTTCCTGAATGTCTGTATTTTTTCTCTCGTCAAATTGAGCACCTGCTTCATGCTCAAGCACCTCTTCAACCGTGGCCTGGGTCCCTTCAATCCTCGATGATAACACCGCTTCCTGATTCATCAAGGGCGATAGCATGACCGCAAGATTAATGATTCCCTGCAGCAAACCACTGTATTCAGCAAGTGCCGCATTAGCTTCACCAACCAGCGTGATGAGACAGCTGAAATCAAGACCTTGAAGGGGAAGCGTATCAGGTATATACGGGGTCATGCCAAAACCTTGTGTATTAAAAAAAAGAATATTTAATATATAAATCCTTTTGTGTCTGTCGTATCCAACACAAAATTTTTTATTAAAAATTGCAATATTTAATACACAATAACGGTAGCGTACTGAACCTGATACACAAATCAGATTTTGTATTAAATTAATTGATTTTTAATACAAAAAATACAAATCACTCGGCCACTTTATCTTTCCTAACAGATTAAGAGTGTCAACCAGCAAAATCCGCGAAGTTTCCAGACGGGGCTTCCATTACATTATCCAAACCTGCCTTCCAGTAGCATGCTCCTCCTGGGAATATTGCTCTGGCAGGCAGGTTTGACTTATTCAGACTCCTAAAGACCAATTAATAACCGAGCATTCCAGATCTTCGACCAGTCCTGAGTTCGATCACCCACCACCAGAAAATCGGAATTCAGCAGACTCTCTTTGAAGTTGTAGGAAAAGCGCTTGCCGTGAGGGTCCAGCAGTAAGCCTCCGGCACCTTCCAGTATCGCCTGAGCTGCTGCGGTATCCCACTCGGATGTCGGCCCCAGCCTTGGGTAGATGTCTGCCAGCCCTTCTGCGACATGGCAACTCTTGAGGGCACTGCCGACAGGCCTTACCTCCAGATTGGGATAGAGCGCTCTGAGTTTTTCAATAAATACAGCAGCTCTTTCGGTGCCATAACTGCGACTGCCCAGTGCCACAGTTTCCTTTCCTGGCTGAAAACTTCTTGGAGTAATACTGACCGCAGGCTGGTCCTCAGTTTGCTTGAAAGCCCCCAGGTCACTGCCACCCCAATAAATAGTATTCTCATCAGGGACGTGAACCACACCCAATACCGGGTAGCTTCGACCATCTTCTGACTTTTCCATCAAGGCGATATTCACAGTGAACTGGCCATTTCCATTGATAAACTCCTGGGTGCCATCCAGGGGGTCCACCAGCCAATAGCGTTCCCACTGGCAGCGTTCGGTAAAAGCGGTATGCTCCGACTCTTCTGATAAAATCGGGTATTGAACGTCCAGAGCCTTCAGGCCCCGCTCAATCACTTCGTTGGCTTTGAGATCTGCCACAGTAACCGGCGTTTTGTCAGATTTATGCTGAACACCCAGATCTTGCTGATGGTAAAGGGTCAGGATGGCCTCTCCGGCCTCTCGGGCAATCTGCTTTACGGACTCAATCAGCTTGTTGTCAAACATCAGGATTCTCCAGCCATCCGGCCTGAATTTTCTCTCTGACCAGAAACAGGGCAGCCAACGCCCTTGCTTCGGAAAAGTCCGGCCTTTCGTTCAGTTCCAGCAAGCGGTCAAAGGACCACTCAACCACTTCCAGGGGCTCTGGCTCATCCCCTTCGAGCTTTTCTTCATAAAGATCCCAGGCCACCATTGAGTGTATTCTGCTTTTCATGTAGTTGGGTGACTGGGTAAATGAACTCAGGTACTTCCATTGCCGGGCTCCATAACCGACTTCTTCCTTTAGCTCGCGGTTACCGCCTTGTTGCAGACTTTCTTCCGGCTCAACCAACCCCTTGGGCAGAGTCAACTGATAGTCTTCGGTACCACCGGCATACTCGCGGATCATCAGAAAACGATGATTATCCAGCAGCGGCACCACCATGACCGCCTGATGCCCTGTTCCAAAAGAACCCAATCGTTCATAGGTTCTTTCAACACCATTGGAGAATTTGAGATCCAGTTCTTCTATTCTGAACAGACGAGTGCGTGCAATTTCACGACACGCTTTGATGACCGGTTTTTCTGACATGATTCCCTGCCTCTTGTTCAGCCGTTATTATATGTGTCTAAGCCATTGCTTACATACGTCGATGGACACTTAATTCACTTAGCCTTGCGCCAATAATACAGCAAGATTGCCGTTCAGGGTCTGGATACGCCATTATGACAACAGAAGAATATCGAGGTGATTATGATTAACTGGAATACCATAGATACGGTTCTCCTCGATATGGATGGCACACTGTTGGATCTCCATTTTGATAACTACTTCTGGATGGAATATGTGCCTCATAAATATGCCGAAAAACACAGCATTACTCTGCAGCAGTCGAAAGAAGAGTTGCATCCGAGGGTAGCCCAGACATACGGCAAGTTGGAATGGTACTGCCTGGATTACTGGGCCAGAGAGCTGGACCTGGATATCATCGCTCTGAAGCAGGAGCTGGTTCATTTGATCAGCTTCAGACCCGGTGCCGACCGTTTCCTGCAAAATATCCGCGACCGGGGCAAGAAAGTGATCATGATCACCAATGCTCATCGGGACAGCCTGTCGCTGAAGCTGGAAAGACTCTCCATGGCCCACTACTTTGACAGACTGATCAGCTCCCATGATTACGGCTACCCGAAGGAAACCCAGGCATTCTGGCACAACCTTGAAGCCGATATAGGAACGGACAAGGAACGAGCCCTGTTCATTGATGACAGCCTGCCGGTTCTGGATTCTGCCAAAACCTATGGCATCGCCCATTTACTGGCTATCCGTTACCCAGACAGCAAACAGGGTGCTAAAGATACTGGTGAATATCAGGCTGTTGAAGATTTTCACGAGCTTATTCATCTTTGATTAGGCTTTGAAAACCAGTTTAATGACTTTTGAGAGTAATGAATGGCCAAGCAAAGTAGTGTTCACAACAAACAGTCGGACAAAGTACGCCTGGACAAGTGGCTCTGGGCTGCCCGCTTTTACAAGACCCGAAATATCGCCAAAGAAGCTATTGAAGGTGGCAAGGTGCACCTGAATGGCCAGCGCTGCAAACCCGGTAAAGAGCCCAAAGTAGGTGACCAGCTGAAACTGCGTACCGGTTGGGATGAAAGAGTAGTGATTGTTCGGGAACTCTCTGACAAACGTCAGAAAGCCGAGTTGGCACAACAACTCTACAAAGAGACTGCGGCCAGCATCCAGTCTCGTGAGGTGGCAGCAGAACAACGCAAGGCAATGCGCGGTGCCATGGCGCCGAGGCCGGATCGCCGTCCGGATAAAAAACAGAGAAGGGATATTCTCAGGCAGAAATCCAACCTGGCCGATTAATGTCAGATCAGATAAACAACACCTTTTTCCACCTTTGAGAGAATTAGGGTCAGTTTGTCACCAAGGCATGGGCCTGCCACACACTCTCCTGACTCAATGAGAAACAGAGCCCCATGAGTAGCGCACTGGATCAGTCGCTTTTCGCTGTCCAGAAAGCGGTCTTGCTGCCATTCCAGATTAATACCGAGGTGTGGGCAACTGTTTTCGTAGACGAAGACCTCTTCATCTCGACGGACAACGAAAATAGAGCCTTTTTCGGTTTCGAAACCTTTACTTCCCGGGTTTTCAAGATCATCAACAGCGCAGAGTTCCAACAAGTTTCCAGTTCCTGAGTTTGATGGCTGCTCAGAAAATAGATTCTTCAAACAGCCATGAGCCGACAATGGCGCTCACTGCGCATCATCAAGGGAGATACGAAGCCTGAAAGAACAGTATCGACCCATAATAATCGAGCTGATTTAAAACTCATAGCGCACTCTGGCTGAAAAACTGTCGGTGGTGTAGTGCTGACTCCAGTTATGGTCATATCCTGCTCTGAGTGTCCAGTGATGACCACTTTTGACGGCAAAAGCAAGACCTGCAGTGAGACGATAGGGGTCCCTGTCCTGCCCAGTCACTTTGAGAGTTGAGCCGTCAGCCAGGTAGGTCGCTTTGAATTCGCTTCCGGATGAAATAAAGTCGTAATAGCCCATCAGTGTCAGCTCAGGTTTAAAGACGGTCTGACGTCCCCAAATGGCTCCGTTAAACTTGAATCCAGCACCCAGCTCAGCTGTGAGGTAGTCATCATTTTCAATTTTTCGCTCGAACCCGGAGTTTCCCTTTTCAGAATAATCCTGGATCCGAAGCTGACCATAACTGAACAAAGCCCGAGGCACCAGACTCCAGCTACCCAGCTGCCAGGCGGTGCTACCAGTGACTCTGAGGCCCCACTGGTCAGCCTTGAAGTCGCCTTTCACTCTTTGGCCATTAACTGTTTTTTTACTGTCGTTGGAACCACTTCCCACAGATGCCATGGCGTTCATGGACAGTCTTCGGTAATTCCAGCTGCCATAGAGCGAGGTCAGATAACTTTGTTGACGGGTACTGGCGCCATCATCCATATCAATAGAGGCTTTGGATAAGGTCATGGCAAACCCGAATCTGATATTACCTTCCAGCTCACCGTCCACTCCCAGCGTCATGCCTCCCACCTGATTCTTGAAGCCCATTTCCTGAGCAACAGCCTCCTGTTCACCCTCGGTATAAAGAAGCTGACCCCAGGCTGCACCATCGACAAACTGGTCGCCATAACTAAAACCACGACGAATGCCTTGATTACGACTGAAAATGATATTGTGAACGTTATTGGTCAGAGTCAGCCCTGTTTTTTGAACTGCGGCCGAAGCCTCCGGTTGAATTTCATTAGCCTGGGCAGAAGCCACTACCGTGGCTAAAGCCGCAACGGGTAAAAAATAATTGCGCGAAATTTTCACAATCCTTGTGCCTTCCTTGTTCTCAGTGCTGATTCAAGTCATTAATGTAGGCAGGAGGTTGCCTGTTCTCGGTCAACCTCCGGACTTTTTCTGATATCTGCTATTGTCATCGGATCATTCAGACAATGTCTTAGTAAGAATCACTGAAGCCCATTCCATGCAGTGGTTATATTCTTCCGCTTTCTACATCTTTCAAAAAATCCACGAGCGCTTGCCGGTAATTTTCCGGATCATCCCACATAGAGCAATGACTGCCGTTATCACAGAGCACCAGCCTGCTGTGAGGCAGAATGGAAGCCATCTGCTTCTGATCGTCCGGCGCCGTAGTGTCGTAGCGTCCAGCCAGTACCAGTGTTGCAACACGGATCCCGGCCAGATCATTCCAACGATCCCAGCCCAGCAGATTGCCGGTAAAAACAAACTCATTATTACCCTGCATAGTGTTGTAAACACTCAGATTCCTGTGATCAAAGGCCCTGTTCAGGGCTTCAGGCCAGCTCGGCAATCTGCAAATGTACTTGCGATAGAGATGTTCCATCAAAAGAGAAGGGTGCTCTTCATTGTCCAGATCGTTCGCTGCTTCGAATGGTTGTATTTGATCGACCACTTCCGGTGGCAACTGCTCCCGAAGGTGCTTGGTATGAGCCATATAGGAATGAATACTGCCGGTGATGCTGCCGAGAATCAGTCCTTTCAGATATTTTTGGTACCTAAGTGCATATTCAATTGCCCACAAGCCACCACAGCCGTGGCCAAAGAGGTAAAAATCCTCCAGGCCCAACGCCGTCCGAACCTGTTCGATCTCATCAATGAATCGTTCCAATTGCCAAAGTGATCCATCTTCAGGCTGATCTGAGCACCATGAACCCAGTTGATCATAAAAAATGACCTCCACTCCTTGAGGAGCAAGAAAATCTTCCAGACATTCCAGGTACTCATGGGAACACCCCGGCCCACCGTGCAGTGTCAGTAACCTTAATGGCCCAGAGCCCACCCGCTGAGTCCAGACCCGATAACCGTTATCCAGTGTCACCCACTGAACTCCCGGTGCGTTGTGCTTCTCTTGTTTGGTCATCATGCCAGTACACTGTTTAGACTTCGCAACGGATTCAGTGTAGGCAGTTTCTGTGGAAAAAGAGGCAATGCACTCATTTACCTACTACTATTTCCGAGCCATCGTTTAGCTAAATTATTTATCTTTCAACGGTTTGTCGATTTTATTGAAGACTCATGCCCTGATCCTGGTTCTCACCTTGCTGGCTTGCTCAAACCAAACCAGTGCATCCACAGCCTGCCAGAAAACTTTTGGGCCTGCTGGAGGCAATATATTGCTATCAGGAATAAGTGTTTCATCGGGAGACAACCTGTAGATCACAATCCCTTACAGCAGCCATCGTATTACTTTGCTAAATGACTCACAGGGGGTCGGTCCCAAACCAACTCAGCAGAGCATCTGAAAGAGAAACGGCTCAGTCGCTTTTCCCGTTAAAGTTCCCAATAGGCAGAAAGAGTCTGACAAGAGGGAGACTCAACGGGGTTCTGTGGAAAACTCTCTATGGAAGCTGTGGATAAATACAGTTGTCAGCAGCGATCAGTTTAAATAGATAAATTCCATAGTCGTCCAGAGGCCTTTATTTATGTGATGTTTTTTTTGTCGCTTTCTTTAAGCTCACGGGAAAAAACCTGTGCATAAAAAGTGTATAACAGATTGTGCACCCTTCTTGAGCAAGTTCATCTCCTTTGCTGACTCGAAAAAGGCTGGCCTTTTTTTCAGAGTTCCGAGACACTTGAGTGACGACTTCTGTCTGCACCGGCGAACAGACATAGGCCATGGCAAACCCATTACCGCAGTAAGAAAGCATTAAATCCGACAGCCCCCAGACCCGGATGGAATCATGAACCCCGGAAAAATATTCAAATGATTATCGAGGCGTTCACATGGGCCTTCTCAAGGGCAGTAAAAGGCGCACGTCAGGCAGGACTTGTGCAGGAGGTTGCTGCGATTGCAGGGAAGTACCAGCGAAACAAAAAAGCCTGGCAACCCCATCTGGAGCAAACCCGCGCTGCCATCAATGCCGCCATAAAGGAAGCAGATCCTGCTGAACCCATTCTGATTCTGGGCTCAGGACTGGGCCTTGATCTTCCACTGCAAACACTCAACGATCATCCAACCGGTGCCCTATTGTTCGACGCCGTAAAGCCGCCGCAGCTTGCTGCCAAGCTGAAACAGTATCCAAATATTAAATTTGAACTAAGGGATGTCACCGGCCTTCTCGAGGAACTTTGTAGCAACTTCAGCAGCAAGAAGATTAGCCTGCCCACTTCTGCACCGCTGCCGCTCAAGGGTTTCAGCCTGGCAATTAGTGTGAATATGCTTTCACAGATTCCGTTATCATTCTCCAACAGCCCACCGGAAGGCGACGCGGAAATACGCATGATGACGGCTATCCAGAAAGCCCACATCATGACTTTAAAAGCGATGGGCTTTACCATTCTCTTAATTTCTGATTACGAACGCCACGAGTACAAAGACGATGGCATTGAGGTTATCACGACCGTTGCGTACCCCCTTTGGCCCGGTAAACCTGTAAATGAATGGGACTGGCATATTACACCATCAGGCGAAAGCAGAAATGGTCAGACCACAATCCTTAAGGTGGGTGTCTGGAAAATCCCTGCTGAGTTAGCGATGGCCTTGAATGAATCAACGACTCAAGGCAGCCAGTCTTCTTCCATAATCTGATCAAATGTCCATGGGCAAATCTCAGGAAAG
Source organism: Endozoicomonas sp. ALC020 (assembly GCF_049275935.1). Classification (NCBI taxonomy): domain Bacteria; kingdom Pseudomonadati; phylum Pseudomonadota; class Gammaproteobacteria; order Oceanospirillales; family Endozoicomonadaceae; genus Endozoicomonas; species Endozoicomonas sp. ALC020. The sequence continues at coordinate 2,390,911 of NZ_CP184830.1, read as the reverse complement.
CTGTGTTCATCAAGCTGCTGATGCTTCATCACATATCGATTCATTTCTTTAATCGCAAGCAGTTTTCCGTCTGGGTAGGCTTCATCCATACTGATGTTCAACATACCCTTGAGATGAGGTCGCTTCTTCAGGAGCTTCCTAATTGCAATTCTTGTTCGGTCTATAGTTGCCATCCAATCTCTGCAGTTATAAGGCTCAGGCAGCACAGGATTCAGAACTCGAATCTGATACTCATATTTCAGTAAATGGAGCAGGAGTGTCGTCAAACGAGATTCCAAGGTATCCAACTCACTGCTCATATCATGGATTTCCCCAATCAGGTTATCTACATCAAGCTGGTCAAATTGACGGTTGGTCAGATACTCTTTCTGCTGCTCAACCCAGCGATAAAAATCGCTCTCATACAGGTTTTTCACGAATAGCCTCCTATCCGGCTCAAACTCAGAGGTATAGTCTACATTTTCTTCTCATCAGGTATTACTGCATCAAACGGCAACCAATCTTCTTCCATAATCTGATCAAATGTCCATGGGCAAATCTCAGGAAAGCTATGTTCATTCAGTTGCTGATGGGGCTGAACATAGTCATTCATTGCCTTGATAGCCAAGACCTTTCCATCAACATAAGCTTCATCGAAAAGGCTTTTCACCTCACTCTGAAGATGAGGCCGTCTCTTTATAAGCTTGTTAATTGCCAGCCTTGTTCTATTAATTGTTCCTTTCCAATCTCTGCAGTTATAAGGCTCGGGCAGCACAGGATTCAAAACTCGAATCTGATAATCATATTTCAGTAAATGGAGCAGGAGTGTCGTCAAACGAGATTCCAGGGTATCCAACTCACTGCTCATATCATCGATTTCCCCAATCAGGTTATCTATATCAAGTTGGTCAAATTGACGATTGGTCAGATACTCTTTCTGTTGCTCAACCCAGCGATAATAATCAGTCTCGTATAGATTTTTCATGAATTGTCTCCTGTCCGGCTTAGGCCCGAGAGTATAGTTTATGTTTTCTTTTTGTCAGGAATCACCACATCAAACGGCAGCCCCTTTCTCAGGACAATCTGGCTGAAATAGAGATTAATAGCCTGGGAGGTCGTTAGTCCCAGTTTACGAAGCACTTGTTCCGCTTCTTCCTTTAACGCTTCGTCGATACGCGCTCTGACGGTGGTTTCTTTAGCCATAGTGGTATCTCCCGTGACATATTTCTGACTGGAATTCATGATTTCCTGTATGGTACATGAAACAGACGACCAACGGATGCGTTGTTCCTGCTACGCTTTTCCCGATAAGTGTTAAACTATCTAGATTGTTTGGCTGCCTGCACATTCGTTGTGAGCACTTTTACCTCACCTAGGGCACTTGCCAGTTTTTTTGTCGAAGCAACTCGATAACCTATTCCGGAGGAATCAATTTAATGGGCCGACGCCATAAAACCCACGCTGTTCAGGTTGGACACATTACCATCGGTGGCGATGCGCCTGTGGTCGTCCAATCCATGACGGATACGGATACTGCTGATGTCGAGCGTACGGTTGAGCAAATAAAGCTTCTGGCGGACGCTGGCTCTGAGATTGTCCGGGTGACGGTCAATACCGAAGAAGCGGCTGCTGCAGTTCCGGCCATCTATGAGAAGCTGGCCCAACAGGGCTACAACGTCCCTATTGTCGGCGACTTTCACTACAATGGTCATATTTTGCTGACCAAGTACGATGATACCGCCCGCCTGCTGCACAAATATCGCATTAATCCGGGCAATGTTGGCTTTGGCAACAAGAAAGACGATCGCTTCAACGCCATGATTGACGTAGCCATAAAGTACGACAAACCGATTCGTATCGGGGTGAACTGGGGCAGTCTGGATAAAGAGCTGTCGACTCGTTTAATGGATGAAAACGCACGTTCTGAAAACCCTAAATCCTCTCAGGAAGTTCTGCACGAAGCTCTGGTACTCTCCGCGTTGACCAGTGCCGATGCAGCCGTAGCAAGAGGGCTGGGGGCCAACAAAATTGTTATCTCCTGCAAGGTCTCCCGGGTACAGGACCTGATCAGTGTCTACGAAATGCTCTCAGAGCGTTGTGAATATGCACTCCACCTGGGTCTGACCGAAGCGGGTATGGGCAGCAAGGGGATTGTTTCGTCCAGTGTTGCCATGGGCGTATTGCTTCAGCAGGGCATTGGCAACACCATTCGTACCTCCCTGACTCCAGAGCCCAATGGCAGCCGTGATCGAGAGGTGATTGTTTCCCAACAGATATTACAGGCACTGGATGTCCGTAGCTTTTCTCCTGAGGTGACCGCCTGCCCCGGCTGCGGTCGAACCACCAGTACTTTCTTCAGGGTTCTGACGGATGAAGTCGACGCCTTTCTGCGTACCAAAATGGTGACCTGGCGTCACAAATTTGTGGGTGTGGAAGAAATGAAAGTAGCGGTTATGGGTTGTGTTGTTAACGGTCCCGGTGAGAGTAAACATGCCAACATCGGCATCAGTCTGCCCGGAACCGGTGAAGCACCTTCGGCACCTGTGTTTATCGACGGTCAAAAAGTAACTACGCTCAAGGGTGACAATATCACTGAAGAGTACAAGGAAATGATTGAAGAGTACGTCCACAAAACTTACTCACCCAGGGAATCACTAATTGCCACCCAGTAATCGCTCAATCAAATTCCTTAGAAGCCCGCTCAGCGGGCTTTTTTATGCTCCGGTACTTGATTACTCTGCTTCTTTTGGCTCAGGTTTTTCCTGATCAACCATCTCCGGTGTTTCCAGACTGATCCGTCCGAGGCCACCGCTGCGGAATTCATTCAGGAGAATCTCAGAGACCTTATGAAGATCAGCTATACCGCCTCTTCTCATGCAGTTTCTGCGGGCAGCAATCACATCCATCAGTTCGATATCACTGGAAGGCAACTCATTGATCTGAAAACGCTGCCTGAGAGCTTCCGGGTATGCTTTCAGAAAATATTCAGCGGCAAACAGGGCGATGTCTTCGTATTCCAGAACCGCATCTTTAATCGCTCCGGAAATGGCCAGTCGATATCCACAGGCTTCCGGCTCCAGCTTGGGCCAGAGGAATCCGGGCGTATCCAAAAGCATCATGCCATTAGGTAACTTGATGCGCTGCTGCTGCTTGGTAACTGCGGGGACATTTCCGGTTTTGGCAATAATACGGTTGGCAAGCGTGTTGATCATGGTGGACTTGCCGACATTGGGAATCCCCAGGATCATGGCTCTCATGCCTTTGATATCGAGTTTGCGTTCTACCATGCTCTCGGACAGCTTCAGAACACCACGCACTTTTTCCGGCTGACTTTGGGTCAGGGCAATGGCCTTAACCCCTTCTTCCTTTTCCATCTCCCTGATCCACCGCTCTGTGACAGCAGGATCAGCCAGATCACTCTTGTTCAAGACCTTAATGTAGGGCGTTTTACCACGCAGAGAAGGCACCAGAGGGTTTCCGCTACTGAAAGGAAGACGGGCATCCAGAACTTCGATGATCAGATCGACTTCCGGAACCACTTTCTTGATCTCCTTTCGAGCCTTGTGCATATGCCCGGGAAACCAGTTAATTGCCATAACAACACCTTTGTATACTGAAGGCCGGTATTCTATATGCTCCGGAGCAATCTAGTAACCCAGGCTTTTATCTATTGCTGGCGGCATTTCTCCCTGCTCAATAAGCGCTACGTCTGCAACAATCTGTTCCATCGCCCGCTCAATCGGAGTAGGAGCTGCAACATGAGGCGTAACAATAACCCGTCTGTTCTGCCAAAGGGGATGCTTGTTGTCCAGTGGCTCAACTTCAAACACATCCAGCACGGCGCCCCTCATGCGGCCTGTTTCCAGAAGATTTTGCAAAGCCTCTATCTCGATAACATCGCCCCGTCCTCCATTAATAAGAACACTGTCTTCAGGCAGCTTTTCCAAAGCCTTCTGATTCAACAACTTTTGGGTAGAAGGTGTTGAGGGCAAGAGATTGACCAGCACTCTGGAGTGTTTCAGAAGGTAGTCCAATCCTGCATCGCCTGATACAGCATTAACACCGTCGACCTGCTTTTCAGTTCGACTCCAGCCAATGACCGGGAATCCTGAATCGCTGACTGCCTTTGCCACTGCTTTACCAATAACACCAAGACCGAGAATGCCTACCGTCCATTCTGACTTTTTGCTTATTTTATGGGGCTGCCAATGACTATCTAGCTGTTGCTGCCTGTAATAATCAAAATCTCGATAGAAATGCAGCAGACCATATATCACATAATCCGACATGTATTCCTCCATGCCGACTCCTCTTAACTTGAAGACTGGAAGATCAGCAGGAAGGCTCTCAAGATTTACCAGTCCATCAACACCGACACCTTGGTTAAATACTGCTTTTAATTGGGTCTGTTGTTGAAAGAATTCGGCCGGAGGTTGCCAGATCACTGCATAATCCGCCAGCCAGTCGTGACACGCTTCTTCAACCCAATGACGTACGTCTGCATCAGGAAAAGCGTTCCTGACGGCTGAAGTCCAAAGTTCACTATTTTTCTTGTTATACACAATGATTTTCATCAACCTTAACTCCTTGGTAGATCATGAACTAATAATTAAAAATAACGCCCTGAGTCGCGACCAGAAAAAGCCTGACCACTGGGATGGATAATGCGGCCTTATTAACAGATATTGATTAAGAACAGTTAATGTCCTGCACTGCAATAATTTGAATACAGCTTTTCTATCATTGTGATAGTCATTGCCAATTTCCAATTTCATCTGCTTGCCTCTAACTTTTATTTTATACAACAAGAGGACAATTCCATGAATGTATCCAAACAGTTAGAAAATAAACAAGATAGTTTCGATGTTTCAGTTAAGCAATCCAAAAAGCAAAACGATTGCAATTTCAACGATGACTATTACGGAGACAGAGTCTGTCTTGCACCTTCTAACCAAAAGAAATAACAATTTGCAGATTCGAGCATTAATAAATTCTTGATAGAATGCTGCAACTCTACAAAGTCGTTCTGGATGATCCTGTCAATTGCGAGTTCGGTTACCAAAATACAAAAACCCCAGCTGATCTCTCAACTGGGGTTTTGCTTTATTCAATGCCTGGCGATAATCAACTCTCACATGTGGAAGCCCCACACTACCAGAGGCTGTCGCAAAACTCTAACAACTCGTTCCCACGCTCTGCGTGGGAATGCATACCTCCCCTGAAAAGCGGACTCTGCAGCGCGAGATGGCTATGGGTTCTCACGCTGGAGCATGGGAACCAGAGTTTTGCGACAGCCTCACCATCGGTGGGGGCCGCCCAGGTGGGGCCGCCCAGGTGGGGGCCGCCCAGGCATGTGTCGTTTCACTTCTGTTCTGCCACATTCCTTTGCCCACAAAACAAAAACCCCAGTCAATCTCTCAACCGGGGTTTTGCTTTATTCAATGCCTGGCGATGACCTACTCTCACATGGGGAAACCCCACACTACCATCGGCGATGCGTCGTTTCACTACCGAGTTCGGGATGGGATCGGGTGGTTCCAACGCTCTATGGTCACCAGGCAAAACTGGTCGAGCCGTTGGCTCTCGAGCTGGAAGCTTTAAGCTGGAGGCTTGAAGCTGTTTCTCGAAAACTAAGGCTCTGGAATCCAAATCTCTTTTAAGCTGTGTCGTCTATTCTTGCTCAACACTCTCGTTCACTGTGTACGGCTTCAAGCTTCCAGCTTCCAGCTTTTGCTGGCAGCTTCGCTGCGCAAATCGCTTTGGCGTTATATGGTCAAGCCTCTCGAGTCATTAGTACGGGTTAGCTCAACGCCTCACAACGCTTACACACCCCGCCTATCAACGTCATAGTCTTTAACGTCTCTTATGGGCCTTACGGCCAGGGAAGTCTCATCTTGAAGGGGGCTTCCCGCTTAGATGCTTTCAGCGGTTATCCCGTCCGAACTTAGCTACCGGGCAATGCGTCTGGCGACACAACCCGAACACCAGTGGTTCGTCCACTCCGGTCCTCTCGTACTAGGAGCAGCTCTCCTCAAACTTCCAACGTCCACGGCAGATAGGGACCGAACTGTCTCACGACGTTCTAAACCCAGCTCGCGTACCACTTTAAATGGCGAACAGCCATACCCTTGGGACCGGCTTCAGCCCCAGGATGTGATGAGCCGACATCGAGGTGCCAAACACCGCCGTCGATGTGAACTCTTGGGCGGTATCAGCCTGTTATCCCCGGAGTACCTTTTATCCGTTGAGCGATGGCCCTTCCATTCAGAACCACCGGATCACTATGACCTACTTTCGTACCTGCTCGAGATGTTCCTCTCGCAGTCAAGCTGGCTTGTACCATTACACTAACCGCACGATGTCCGACCGTGCTTAGCCAACCTTCGTGCTCCTCCGTTACTCTTTGGGAGGAGACCGCCCCAGTCAAACTACCCACCACACAATGTCCCCGATCCTGCTAAAGGACCTGGGTTAGAACCTCAATATTGCCAGGGTGGTATTTCAAGGTTGGCTCCATGCAGACTGGCGTCCACACTTCAAAGCCTCCCACCTATCCTACACAAGCAACATCAAGATCCACTGTGAAGCTGTAGTAAAGGTTCACGGGGTCTTTCCGTCTAGCCGCGGATACACTGCATCTTAACAGCGATTTCAATTTCACTGAGTCCTGGGTGGAGACAGCGTGGCCATCGTTACGCCATTCGTGCAGGTCGGAACTTACCCGACAAGGAATTTCGCTACCTTAGGACCGTTATAGTTACGGCCGCCGTTTACTCGGGCTTCGATCAAGAGCTTCTCCGAAGATAACCCCATCAATTAACCTTCGAGCACCGGGCAGGCGTCACACCGTATACGTCCACTTACGTGTTAGCACAGTGCTGTGTTTTTAATAAACAGTCGCAGCCACCTGGTATCTTCGACCAGCCTCAGCTTACGGGGCAAGCCCGATCACCAAAGCCGGCGCACCTTCTCCCGAAGTTACGGTGCCATTTTGCCTAGTTCCTTCACCCAGGTTCTCTCAAGCGCCTTGGTATTCTCTACCTGACCACCTGTGTCGGTTTCGGGTACGGTCCCTCTTGACCTGAAGCTTAGAAGTTTTTCCTGGAAGCCTGGCATCAACCACTTCCCCACCTTGGTGGGTTCGTCATCAGTTCTCGGCTTTGTGAACCCGGATTTGCCTGAGTCCACAGCCTACGACCTTAAACAGGGACAACCATCGCCCTGCTGGCCTAGCCTTCTCCGTCACTCCATCGCAGTCAAAAGGGGTACAGGAATATTAACCTGTTTCCCATCGATTACGTCTTTCGACCTCACCTTAGGGGCCGACTCACCCTGCGCCGATTAGCGTTGCGCAGGAACCCTTGGTCTTCCGGCGAGGGAGCCTCTCACTCCCTTTATCGTTACTCATGTCAGCATTCGCACTTCTGATACCTCCAGCCCACCTTCCGGTGAACCTTCAACGGCTTACAGAACGCTCCTCTACCGGTTCAGTTGTCAGTTTGCAGTTGTCGGTTGTCAGTTTGAACTGAGTTATTTAAAACTCTTGTGCAAACTAACCAACATCTTACTGACTTGGTTGTATTCGGTTTTGAGGTCTTGCCATTGCTGATCGTCAATGTAATTGAGATCAAGGCAGTACCTTAACCAAACTCTCATTTCGTCAGATGATCCGATAGCCATCAATATGAACCTTCGAAACTCTGCTTTTGAGATGATCAGTTTCCCATGTCCTTCAGCAATATTTGCACAGATTCCTTTACTGGCTCTGCGCATCTGATCAGCAAGTCCATGCATTTGTTCAATTCTCGGAAATTCCAGCGAGAGCTTGTGAACTTTCAAAGAAAGCTTATAGGCCCGTTGAAATACTTCTAAATCTTCAAATCGCTGCATACTTACTTCTCATACTGCCAACTGACAACTGTAAACTGACAACTGAACCCCGTAGCTTCGGTGAATAGTTTGAGCCCCGTTACATCTTCCGCGCGAGCCGACTCGACCAGTGAGCTATTACGCTTTCTTTAAAGGGTGGCTGCTTCTAAGCCAACCTCCTGGCTGTCTGGGCCTTCTCACATCGTTTCCCACTTAACTATTACTTTGGGACCTTAGCTGACGGTCTGGGTTGTTTCCCTTTCCACGACGGACGTTAGCACCCGCCGTGTGTCTCCCGTGATTGCACTCATCGGTATTCGGAGTTTGCATGGGGTTGGTAAGCCGGGATGGCCCCCTAGCCCAAACAGTGCTCTACCCCCGATGGTGAGACACGAGGCGCTACCTAAATAGCTTTCGAGGAGAACCAGCTATCTCCGGGCTTGATTAGCCTTTCACTCCTATCCACAAGTCATCCCCTGGCTTTTCAACGACAGTGGGTTCGGTCCTCCAATCAGTGTTACCTGATCTTCAACCTGCTCATGGATAGATCGCCCGGTTTCGGG
>NZ_CP184830.1:2297500-2377500 GCF_049275935.1 Endozoicomonas sp. ALC020 | reverse complement strand
TAACCACAGCCAGTGCACCGGTAGCACCAGAAATCATGCCCGGACGACCACCGATTGCAGCTGTGATAAGACCTACCATAAACGCAGCGTAGAGACCCACTAGTGGTTCAACACCCGCAACAAATGCAAAAGCTACCGCTTCGGGCACCAATGCCAGTGCTACCGTGAGACCTGACAACAGGTCATTTTTCATGGTAGCTACCTTACTAGCTTTAAGATCGAACAACATTGCCTCCGATTCAAACAGGCAGGTGGGTGGCGAAAGATTAGTTTTTAATTATACGAGCCGATATGGGTTTGTCGGATAGAAAACCGTTTTAAATAGCTCTATGCCCAATAAAAGGAACACTGCTCTGTTTGATAAACAGAGGCAAAGAGTTAATTTTCAGGGAGAAACATTACGTGAATTCTAAAGAAGAGACTGGCAGAAGACAACGACCAGATAGTCTTGAAAATGACGGTTCCTGACCCGTTCGATTGTTGTCAATGATAGAATCAAAATCCTGTCGTTCATTCTCTTAACTCGCTCAGAAGCATCAGCTACAGGCTTTCTGAATGCAATGGTTTATTTCCTGAATTTTATGACAACAGTGCCGGCAATTTTGTCATGCCATCCTTGCCTTTTTTTATCCACTACGATCCAGAAAAAACCCAAAAACAGGGGTAAAATTGAGATAAAGTAAGCCAGGTAGCGAATGATAGACTGAGACAGGCTTGGAGCAAGGCCGGTCTTTTCATCAACGACTTTCATGGTAATAAGCATTTTGCCCGGTGTAGCGCTCTTGTAATGCCAGAACAAGACAACCGCCATCGCCGGAAATAACCAGTTGATCATGATATCGACCGGATCCAGGAGCTGCTTTGAATCTTTCATTGTCATCTGGTTACCGTCAATCATCATGGCAAGCGGTAGAGTAATGATGATCAGAACCAGTGTATCGATCAACGTTGCCCAGAATCGGTCGAGAAATCCAGCATATTCAAAGTTGTCTGATCTTTGAGGATTTAAATCGAGCTCAGACATTATCAGTCTCCTGGTTTACAGTCATCTGTCATTAGCGGTAGAGTCGGCAAACCCAGTCAAATTCTTAGTCTGCCGGAAGGACTGCGGAACCTTCCGAATGCTATCTCAACCCTGTGAAAGCAGATCTTTAATGGATGACTCCAGTTCCTGAGGCTTGGTTGTGGGTGCATATCGCGCAACCACTTCACCCTGACGATTCAAAAGAAACTTGGTGAAGTTCCACTTAATATTTTTAGTCCCCATCAAACCGGGCGCTACTTGCTTCAGATCCTTGTAGAGATTAGCAGCACCGTCGCCATTCACTTCTACTTTTTCAAAGACAGGAAATGTGACGCCATAATTTTTTTCACAAAAAGCACCGATTTCACTACTGTCACCGGGCTCCTGTTTGCCAAACTGGTTACAGGGAAAACCCAGCACCATCAGCCCCTGCTCTTGATACTTCTTGTACAGTTCTTCCAATCCTTTGAACTGAGGAGTAAAACCACACTGGCTTGCAGTATTAACAATCAACACTACCTTACCTTTGTATTCAGCCAGAGACTGGATATCACCGCTTAACAGAGGCATTTCGTATTTCAGAACATCCATCAAGTCTATCCTTACCTGATTAAAAAAGGTTATACCTCATTTTTTCCAAATTGGATGAAAAAAATATTAGCAGAGCTTTAGTATCAGATAGAGTCACGGAACGGGAATAAAAAAAGGCGGCTTGGGACGAGCCGCCAAAACGATGAGGATATGCGAGTCACTGGTAGCTGTTTACCAGTTAATCAGGTCAAAAAGTCTAGTTTCGATAGGCGACTCCTTTCTTCTTGCCAATGAGAATGATTCTCATTCTACACCTAACCTGCCCTTTTGCAAGTTAATTTTTGTTTTTTTGAAAAATACAAGGCGCCCACGGTCACGATTATTCTGCCAGCCCTTCGTTGATCGCCTGCTCCAGTGCATCCATGGCTTCCTGAGCATCCGGACCAGAGGCTTTGACTTCTATGGTGGTGCCTCTGGTAATCCCGAGACTCAATAGTTTCATCAGGCTTTTGCCGTTAATAAATGCGCCACTTTTATCAGGGTTTCTAACGTCTATCCGGCACTCAAAAGGCTTGATAGTGGATACAAAGACCTTACCAGGACGGGCATGCATTCCATTCGGATTAAAAATAGTGAACGCCCGGCTAAGCACTTCCTTTTCCGGTGCAGGCCAGACACTCCCTCTTGACGCCGTAGCTTTCAATGCAAATGGAGAGTTAGAATCAACACGTCTACGAACCCGTTCTTCAGAAATCAGCTCAGGCACTCTGGGCGGAGAATTAATAGCATCAATAACGTCCTGGGGGTTTTCTGTTTTTGCCAGAGTGCTGCATAGCTCGTCGTTACCGAGCATTCGTGTCAGCCCTCTCAAAATCTGCAGATGTTCATTGGAGCAGGCTGCTATGCCAACAGCCATGAAGACCTTTTCACCGTCACCCCAGTCAACGCCGCGAGGAAACTGGAGAATGACCACGCCGGTTTTGATGACAGCATCACGAGTGTTCGGCGTACCATGGGGGACAGCAATACCATTTCCAAGGAACGTGGAGGAAATGGCTTCACGCATTTTTAAACCAACCGTGTAAGCTTCAGTGGTATATCCAGCCTCAACCATTTTCTGGCCGATTAGCTCTATTACCTCCAGCTTATTTTCAGCAGACTGATTCAGGAAAATATTGGATAAGTTCAGTGTTAACATATGAGCCAGATCGTTACGGCAGAGTCTGGAATATTAGCTGAACTCCGTCACCAGCGACGACCAGGCTTCAGACATTAGCGTATCTTAGTGACAATCTTTTTGTCCGGTGAAGAAATCCTGTAATTCCAAAACCAGACGACAACCAGTGCCGGAAAAAACCATTTGATCATGATATCTCCCGGCACTGATGCTGCCCTGAATTTTCAATCATCAGCTGATTGCCACCAGCCATCATGGTAAGCAGGAGCAAAGTAACAATCATCAGAAACGAGGTTTTGAATCCAGCTCACAAAACGGGAGCTTCCCCATTTATTTGCCATGCTATCAATCAGAAATCGTCACAAGCCCGATTCATTCAAGCTGTTTCACTTTTTCTTCGGCATCAACTCAAGATCTATCACCTTAAAGTGACCTGAGCGCCCCTTTGACTGAGAATCACGAGAGGGAACAAAACTGACGCCTTTGGGATTACGCTTGTTCATCCTGAAGTGATCGACCCCGTAACTGGGAAAGCGGATCGCTTTTGATTCTAATCTCAGATCCTCCACCACATCCCCGTTAGGCAAAGCAAGTGTGCCAGCAATGACGGCATTGTAGACAACACCTACCCCATAACGATTGTCGGAGGTCAAATTGAGTTCGACGTCGGGGCTGCCATTCTCCAAAAAATTGGCGTTCAGTGTGGGGAGGGTAAAATCCAGTCTATTATCTTCTGAGAGTCCAAAGAATACGGAATCTTGAATGTATCGGTCAACCAGCCAACTGAACAACATCCAGTTCATGACAGCAAGCCCATACTGCTCTTGGAGGTGAGGATCCTGGAGATAGGGGCCAGCATTTGATATCTCCAGCTTGTACTTGTAAGAGATTACCTCGTCAGCTGCCTTCTCATCTGCCTTATAATCACCCTTGTCGGTTACGAGCAACCCCTGTGTTTCGAGCGGCACGTAGAAAAGCTGTCCTGTTGCCAGTTGCTCTAGTTTGAGAATACCCCAAAAGCTTTCTCCTTCCAGCTGATCAATGTCGAAGCCCGCCCCGGGTTTTTTCAACAGCGACTCATCTACGCAAAAGCGTTCAAGTTCACCATCATGATCGCCTCGCAGCAGCATGCTGGCCAAATTATAGAATTGGCTGTGGCTGTCAGTGCTAGACCTCTTGTGAAACGGTGTGACAATTTTGAGTGCACCAGGTAAATACGTATCACTTTGACAATACTCCTCGCCGCAAATACCTTTCGCATCCCCACAAGAAAACTGGTAACTCGACTCTGTCGTATCCTTCGAAGCCGGAGGAGCCTCGGCATCAGGAGGAACCTTGGCATCAGGAGGAACCTTGTCCTCAGGAGGAATCTCGTGATCAAGAGGAGCCGCTAAAGGAGAGGCCAGGGCGGCAGGAACAGAAAAGGCCAGAGCCAAGCTCAGGCAGGAGACTCTTAACAGATTCATGACTAGAATCCTCACAGTTAATTACATACTCTTGAGGTCAATGCCACTGGCTGAGACTAGTCGATCTCTGCCTGAATGCAAATTAGTCACACGAGAAATTCAAAGAAAGGAATGTGAAACCATAATTTTTTTATAAATGATAAGCACCGATTTCACTTGGCTTCAGACATTGGCGTACTTCTCAGCATGACCCAGCCAGCGCAGGATCAATGGCTCTGCGTTTTGTGGTGCCTCTTTCAAGACACTCTGGGCTGCATCCCTGACCTGATCCAGCAAAATGGCATCCCGTTCAAGATCGGCTACCTTGAACTGGGCAAGCCCGGTCTGTCGGGTACCGAGCACTTCACCCGGTCCACGTAATTCCAGGTCTTTTTCAGCAATGACAAAACCATCGCTGGAGTCGCGCATGACTTGCAAACGCTCTCTACTTTGCTGCGAAAGCGGGGCGTGATACATCAGAAGACAGTGGCTCGCTATGCTGCCCCGTCCGACACGACCTCTTAGCTGATGCAATTGAGCCAGACCCAGACGCTCCGGGTTTTCAATAATCATCAGGCTGGCATTGGGTACATCTACTCCTACTTCGATAACTGTAGTGGCCACCAACAGATGCATGTGTCCGGATTTGAAAGCATCCATCACTTCAAGCTTTTCAGCCGCTTTCATTCGACCATGAACCAGTCCTATAGAAAGCTCAGGCAATGCCTCACGTAACTGTTCAGCCGTCACCTCAGCTGCCTGGCACTGCAAGGCTTCTGATTCTTCAATCAAGGTACAGACCCAATAGGCCTGACGCCCCTCCAAACAGGCTGAGCGCAGTCGCTCTATCACCTGATCACGGCGGTCATCGCCAATCACGACCGTATTAACCGGTGTTCTGCCCGGAGGTAATTTATCGATAACGGAACAATCCAGATCAGCGTAGGCACTCATAGCCAGCGTTCGGGGAATAGGCGTTGCGGTCATAATCAGCTGATGAGGTTGCCCACCTTTCAACTCACCCTTTTTTCGCAGTGCCATTCTCTGATGCACACCAAAACGATGTTGCTCATCGATAATGGCCAGACCCAGCTTCTTGAATTGCACGTCTTCCTGAAAGAGGGCATGAGTGCCCACAACCACAGCCGCATCGCCCCGGGCAATCTCTTCCAGAACCTGCTGACGCTTCTTCCCTTTGGTTTTTCCTGACAAATAGGCGACAGAAACCCCCAGAGGTTTCAGCCACTCTTTAAAGTTTTTTTCGTGCTGCTCAGCGAGTATTTCCGTGGGAGCCATAACAGCAGCCTGATAATCGTTCTCGACCGCCTGAAGTGCCGCCAGGGCAGCCACCACCGTTTTACCTGAACCCACGTCGCCCTGAACCAATCTCAACATGGGATCAGGCTGCATCATATCCTCACTGATTTCCGCCAGTACTTTTTCCTGAGCCCCTGTCAGGGAAAATGGCAACTGCTCACGAAAATCACGGGTTAACGTCTGCCTGGGTGACATTGCATAACTTTTTACTGTTCGGATCAGGCTACGCAGCTTCTGCATGCTCAGGTTGTGAGCCAAAAGTTCTTCAAAAGCCAGTCGTATTTGCGCCGGATGGCGACCTTCAGAAAGCAGTTCAAGAGAAACATCGGGGGGAGGCGAGTGCAGGAACTCCACCGCATCCACCAGCGCGCCAAGCTGGTACTGCCATCTGACATTTTCAGGCAGCCACTCCTGAAGCGCATCAGGATGATCGAGTTTTTCCAGCGCCTGTACACAAAGGCTCCGAATTCTCTGCTGGTTAAGCCCTTCAGTTGCCGGATAGACAGGCGTCAGGGTTTCCTCAACATCCAGATCATTATCCGGTTTGATGACCCAGTATTCAGGGTGATAAATCTCAAGACCGCTGGCTCCTCTTCGGGGCTGACCAAAACAACGAACCTCAGTACCCGGTTTGAGGCTATTCTTCTGTGCGCTGGAGAAATGATAGAACCGCAATCCCACAGAACCGGTGCCATCACTGATGCGGCAAAGCAGACTCTGGCGTTTCCCCATCAAAACATCAGACGCTACAACAGAGCCCTGAATGACATAATCCCCTTCCGGATGAATAGCGGCAATAGGTGTAATGCGGGTACGATCCTCGTATCTCAGGGGCAGGTGAAAAAGCAGATCCTGCAGGTTGTGAATATGGATTTTTGCCAACTTGTCGGCAAGTGCAGCCCCAACACCTTTCAGCGCTGTCACAGGAATCTCATGCAGGGGCTTCACCATATCACCTCAATAAACTGCTATTACTTTTTATTCATTTCGCTTCCGTTACAGAGCATAGCCTGAGAGCACTGGACAATGCATCTATTGCCTTGGGTCTCGGAAAACTGGCACGCCAGGCCAAAGCGACCGTCCGACTGGGTGATGGCGGGCGAAAAGGCTTTGACGACAATACATCTGGGGCGTAGTGGCTACCGACCAGGGCCGATTCAGGCAGCACACTAATGCCCATTCCGGAAGCCACCATATGGCGGATGGTTTCCAGAGAAGAGGCTTCGATACCGCTTCCATCATCACCGGCATCGTTTTTCTGAGCCAGAAGCGGACAGGCCTCCATAACCTGATCCCTGAAACAGTGACCTTCACCCAGGAGCAGTAACTCTTCGTTCACCAGCTCTGCGGGATCTATATCCTGCTTCGACAGCCAGGGATGCCCGGCTGGCAATAAAACCCTGAAAGGATCGTCATATAAAGGCAGGGTCAATACATCAGGCTCAGTAAACGGCAAGGCGATGATAATGGCGTCCAACTCGCCCATCCTCAGTTTTTTTCGCAACACCGCAGTAAAGTTTTCTTCTATATACAGAGGCATTTTAGGCGCCACCAGTGCCAACTGAGGCACAAGGTGTGGAAACAGATAAGGCCCGATGGTGTATATAGCCCCCACCCTCAGGGGAGTGCTCAACTGATCGCGCCCGGCTGTGGCAATCTGTTTGATGCCCGACACTTCTTCCAGAACTTTCCGGGCCTGACTGATCACCTTTTCCCCCATCGGGGTCACCCGTACCGAATTTCGCGATCGTTCGAAAAGTGCCAGCCCGAGCTCATCTTCCAGCTTTTTCACTCCCACACTGAGCGTAGGCTGGCTGACATGGCATTTGGCAGCAGCACGACCAAAGTGCTGCTCCTGAGCAAGAGTCACAATATAGCGCAATTCTGTGAGAGTCATAATGATAGGCGCCTGCCAGGAAAATACCAGAACACTGTAAATTTAAACAGTTTTTTTTTCAAACTATTCCTTTGGCTTTCTGTCAAAAGCAGAGGGTGTATTACCAGAGCCGCAGAGAGAAACGTCCAATTTAAGTAAGGTTACTTGCATTTCCCTGAAGATAAAGGACACTCACGGGTGTCCTTTTTTTAAAAAATGACGGGGCCGCTATGAATAAAAATGTATTGATCGCCGGTTGTGGTGATGTCGGTTGCGAGTTGGCACAGCAGCTTCTGGACACAGGTAATTACTTCGTCTGGGGATTACGCCGGAGCATCGACCGTTTACCCGGACGCGTTCATCCTGTAAAGGGCGACCTCTCGAATCCGGAGCAGCTGGGCGAATGGCCCAACAAAATTGACTATGTCGTCTATGCGGCCGCTGCCGATGGACCCGGTCAAGACAATTATCATAAAGCCTATTTAAGAGGTCTTTCCAACGTTCTTTCCCGCCTTCAGGCAGACGGCCATCGGCCAGAACGAGTGCTCTTTACCTCCAGTACCAGCTGTTACCACCAGAATGATGGTCAGTGGGTGGATGAAACCTCACCCACGAATCCTGGTCGTTATTCCGGGAAGATCATGCTGGAAGCAGAAGCCATTTTGATCAATAGTCCATTTCCTGCAACAGCCGTTCGCTTTGGCGGTATTTATGGTCCCGGAAGACATCGCATGATCAACCGGGTAAGAGCCGGTGAAGGTTGCAAAGCAGAGCCTGTCATCTACGGCAACCGTATACACCGTGATGACTGCGCCGGTATTCTGGCTCACCTGATTCAACGCGATGAACAGAAGCTTCCCGTTGACTCCCTTTATCTGGGAGTTGACCATGAACCTGCGCCATTATATGAAGTACTGCACTGGCTTGCGGATCAACTCGATATAGTGCTGGATGACAACCATCCTGCTCCCCAGCCCCAGAGAGGCAGCAAACGTTGCAGCAATCAAAGAATTGTTGATGCAGGTTACACTTTCAGGTACCCAAACTATAAAGCTGGCTACTCAGAGCTTTTAAGCTCAATATCTTCTGAGTAATTCTTGTTAAAGGAATATGAAAAAATCGCTTATCGGATAGAGCGCTGCGCTCAAAGGACAGACTTGGAACAAGAAGAAATATAACAACCATGCAGCCAGGAAAATGGGTTTATCTGACAAACATCCTTCCGCCTGTGGCTGAGATATTTTTAACTGCGAGCGAAAAAAGCCTGCACAGAAAAAAATACCTCAATACTCGATGGAGAGATTCCCTGAGTATAATCCCCCCGGATAGCTATTAAAAAATCACCTCAACTCCAGAATGGCATCAATCTCGACCGGAACACCTTTGGGTAACTCTTTGACGCCAATAGCAGCACGGGCAGGGTAGGGCTGAGTGAAATACTCGGCCATAACCTCATTGACCGCATTAAAATTGCTGAGGTCGGTCAGGAAAATGCCCACTTTTGCCGCATCCTGAAGTTCTCCGCCAGCAGCTTCGGCAATGGCTTTCAGATTTTCAAAGCAGCGTCGGGTCTGCGCCTTGAAGTCTCCCTGCTCCAGTTCCATGGTCTCCGGAATCAGAGGAATCTGGCCGGAAACATAAACGGTCGTTCCCGCCTTAACCGCCTGAGAATAGGTCCCAATGGCCTGAGGCGCATTCTCAGTGTTTATGGTCTGTCTGTTACTCATTATGCGCTCGCTTCTAAACAGAAAAGAGCCAAATAGTAAGGGACAACACGTATTTTTCAAGTCCCTCTGAAGTTTTCGCCCATAAAAGGCTCCTAGGCTTCTCTGCGACGGTTAATGGAGTGAACGCCCTTGATCACACGAAGGCGTTTAATGATTCGGGCCAGATGGAGACGATCCCTTACCTTGATCACCAGCTGAACCATGCAGAAGCTGGCATCACGCTCTTCCATGCTGATTTTTTCGATGTTGCCCTCCACTGCAGTGACACTGGTTGCCAAAGAAGCAATCATGCCTCGGTGGTGCTCCAGCTCTACCAACAACTCGACTGTGAATTCGCCGGAAACATCTTTGTCCCAATCCACCTCCAGTACTTTTTCAGGGCTATGACGAATATCAGCAATGTTTTTACAGCTTTCGGTATGAATCACGATGCCACGGCCTGAGCTGACGTGCCCGACAACCGGGTCACCCGGAATCGGGTAGCAGCACTTGGCAAAGCTGATCACCATGCCTTCCGTGCCCCGGATCGACAGTGGTTTCTCTGAGTCAGAAGTATCGATCTGGTTTTTTTCTGCTTCCACACTGCCAGGCTCCATCAGCATACGTGCAACGACGTATGCCATGCGGTTGCCTAAGCCTATATCTTCCAGAAGGTCATCCACAGTATCGAATTTCAGCGCTTCAATCTGACCT
Source organism: Endozoicomonas sp. ALC020 (assembly GCF_049275935.1). NCBI lineage: Bacteria > Pseudomonadati > Pseudomonadota > Gammaproteobacteria > Oceanospirillales > Endozoicomonadaceae > Endozoicomonas > Endozoicomonas sp. ALC020. The sequence goes on along the minus strand of NZ_CP184830.1, from coordinate 2,367,710 downwards.
TTCAGAACCTGGTCGTCCATATCATCAAGATGACTCTCGAAGCTGACCAGAGCCTTGTTCAACAGTCGACGACCAAGGGCAATGGATTCATTGCGCCGCTGATTCTTGAGGAAGTGACGTATATTCGATCGGGCTTTTCCGGTCACAACAAAATTCAACCAGGCGACATTAGGTCTTGCACCGGGCGCTGTGACCACTTCTACCGTCTGCCCACTCTGCAATGGTTGACTCAGGGAAGCCAGACGACGGTCAATGCGACAGGCTACACAAGTGTTACCCACATCAGTATGCACGGTGTAGGCAAAATCAACGGGAGTGGCACCCTTGGGTAATTCAAGAATATGCCCCTTGGGTGTAAAGACGTAAACTTCGTCCGGGAACAGGTCGATCTTAACGTTCTCAATAAACTCCAGTGAATCACCGGCATTCTTTTGCAGTTCCAGAACACCTTTAAGCCACTGACGTGTTCGGGCATGACTGCCGGACAGCGCTTCATCTCCGGATTTATAGAGCCAATGAGCAGCAATGCCATTATTGGCCATATCCTCCATTTCCTGGGTACGGATCTGGATCTCAATGGGAACGCCATGCATACCAAAAAGACTGGTATGAAGTGACTGATAGCCGTTGGCCTTAGGGATAGCAATGTAGTCTTTGAAACGCCCCGGAATAGGCTTGTAAAGATTATGAACCATGCCTAACGCACGGTAACAGGAGTCGGCACTTTCAACTATGATACGGAATGCGAACATGTCCATGATTTCGGCAAAGGACTTGCTCTGGTTACGCATCTTTCGATAGATACTGTAAAGGTGCTTTTCCCGTCCTACCACCCGGCCCATCAGGCCGACTTCTTCAAGGCGGGCAGCAATGGCTCTCTGAACCTGACCGACAAGATCCTTGCGATTACCCCGAGCCTCTTTTACTGCCTGACGTATCATTCGGGATCTCATGGGATACATGGCCTGAAAGCCGAGATCTTCAAGTTCAATCCGCAGATTGTGCATACCCAACCGGTTGGCAATCGGCACGTAAATGTCGAGGGTTTCTCTGGCAATCCGACGACGCTTGTCGGGTCTGAGAACACCCAGAGTACGCATATTGTGAAGTCGGTCTGACAGCTTGACCAGAATGACCCGGATGTCCCGTGCCATGGCCAGAGCCATTTTCTGGAAGTTTTCGGCCTGGGCCAGAGTCTTGTTTTCAAACTGCATGTGCGTCAGTTTGCTGACTCCGTCAACCAGATCGGCTACCACTTCACCGAACTGTTCGTGAATGGCAGATTTTTCAATTCCGGTATCTTCGATAACATCATGCAGCATGGCGGCCATCAGACTATGATGGTCCATGTGCATGTCTGCAAGAATCGCAGCTACTTCGAGGGGGTGGGTAATATAAGGCTCACCACTACGCCGGGTCTGACCGTCGTGCGCCTGTTCAGCGTAATAGTAAGCCCTACGAACAAGATTCACCTGTTCGGGATTCAGGTAGGACTTCAAGCGGCCGGCAAACTCTTCAATAGTCAGCAAAGCCCGCTCCTCCTGTGCAGCCATCCAGCCATCCAGCCATCCAGAACATCTCCGGGAGAGATCTGGAGGTATTAACCCTCAACGCCAGCCAGAAACATGGCTGCTTCGTCTTCGTCTACCACTTTTTCTTCAACAGACAAAGGGGTTACCAGACCTTCTGCAATTTCGCGTAGCGCCATAACGGTGGGCTTGTCGTTTTCCCACTCCAATTTGGGGTCCTTACCACCAATCGCCAGCTGACGGGCACGCTTGGAAGCGACCATAACCAGCTCAAAGCGATTATCAACATTGTCCAGACAGTCTTCTACGGTTACTCGAGCCACTGCTCACCTCTCAAATTTGATCACTGTGGAAATGCCCTTTCCTATTCGCCCGACCGGGGTTAATGTTCTGCCTCTTTTCGGTCAGACTCCCTGGAAAGAGCACTTTTGTTCCATGGCTGAAACAGCCTGTTTTCCGACCTTACAGTTTACTTTACGACCCGAGTCCAAACAAGCCCGTGACGGGTCAGCAGCCATACTACGGAAGGTCAGTTCATCAGTCATTGGTTATTTATCGGCAACTGATTTGATTGCGTCAGATCAATAGGTCTTTCCGAAGCACATCCTTATAATGACACATCCGCTCTTTTTACTGGACAGCCACGAGACTATGACAAAGGCTAAAGAAGTAGAGATTTTCTACCTTTCGGACTTCCCTTAGAGGTAGTTATGCAGTTATTTATATAGTATCGCCGTCACCTGACATTATTATTTTGCCACCGACAAATCAGAACAAAACTTATGACAATCACGGTTAATCAGCTGACGACTCCGGAAAAGCTGGCAGCATTGCAATCAGTAATGAAAAGCCAGAACATTCACGCGTGGATTATTCCAAGCTCCGATCCACACCAGAGCGAATACGTGGCCGATCGCTGGAATGGTCGTGCCTGGCTGTCCGGGTTTGATGGCTCAGCAGGTACCCTTGTGGTACTTCAGGAGCGGGCGGCCTTATGGACCGATGGCCGTTATTTCCTTCAGGCTGAAGAACAACTGGCGGGCAGCGGCATTGAACTGATGAAACAGGGGCAGACTGATGTGCCGCCAATCAACAGATGGATAGCAGATAACCTTGAAGAAGGTCAGGTCGTTGGCTTTGATGGCAAGGTTGTCAGCCTCAGGTTCGTCAGAAATCTCAAAGGGTCGTTTTATAGCAAAAGCCTCTCCCTTAAAACCGATCTTGACCTGCTGAGTGATATCTGGAAAGACCGCCCAGCCATGCCTGCTGAGTCCGTTTTCCTCCACAGCAATGAGATGGCAGGAAAAACTCGTGAAGAAAAGCTGGCTGAAGTACGGAAAGAAATGACAGCAGCCGGAGCCGATCATGTTCTGCTCACAGCCCTGGACGACATCGCCTGGCTGTTCAACCTGCGTGGTTCTGACGTTGAATGCAACCCGGTTTTTCTTGCTTATGCTCATATTACCAAAAACTCGGCACAGCTCTTTATTGACGAGAGTCGTATAGATAAAAACGCTCTGGGAGCACTGAAAGCCTCATCTGTAGAGTTGAGAGCTTATTCAGCGATTGCAGACAGTCTGTTGTCACTCGACAATGTTGCACTGTTGATTGATCCCGCGACTACCTCTCAGTCGCTGTTTGAGGCTATTGCAGACAGCGTCGATGTTATTGAGACCACCAGCCCGGCCAGAAACCTCAAAGCGATTAAGAATCCCTTTGAAATCAAACGCATGAATGACTGCCATCGTCGTGATGGTATCGCCATGGTGCGCTTTATGCGCTGGCTTGAAGGCCAGATTTCCACGGGAACCCTGACCGAAGTTACCCTGGATGAAAACCTTCAGGCATTTCGGGCAATGGCTCCTGAATTTAAGGGACCAAGCTTTTCGACCATTGCCGGATATGGGCCTAATGGTGCGGTCATTCACTATCGGGCTGAAAAAGACACCTGCCTTACAGTTCAGCCAAAGGGGCTTCTGCTGGTTGATTCGGGAGGCCAATACCCGGATGGCACCACAGACATTACCCGCACCTTTGCCTGCGGTGAAATGACCGAAGAGGAGAAGAAAGACTACACTCTGGTGCTCAGGTGTCATATTAACCTGGCACGGGCTCGTTTCCTGCGAGGTACCCGTGGCATCCAGCTGGACATGCTGGCAAGGCAACCGGCATGGGCTGAAGGTCAGAATTACAATCACGGTACCGGTCATGGTGTAGGATATTTCCTGAATGTTCATGAAGGCCCGCACAGTGTCAGCCAATACTTCCTGGATGTGGCTCTGAAGCCGGGTATGCTGATTACCAATGAGCCAGGTATGTATCGTAATGGCAAGCACGGTATCCGGATCGAAAATATCATGCTGGTTGAAGAAGATATCAAAACCGAATTCGGCGATTTCTACAAACTGACAGACCTGACTCTGGCACCGATTGATACCCGTCCACTGTTGCTCGATAAGCTCAACAGTGGGGAGATTGAGTGGCTGAACAACTATCACGCCAGAGTGAGGCGTGAACTGTCTCCACTTTTGGAAGGGGAAGATCTGAAGTGGCTGACCAACGCCACGGAATCAGTCTGACCAGAGGCAACTATAGAATAAAACGGCAGCCCGATGGCTGTCGTTTTGCTCCTTATGTTCAGTTCAACAAACCTTCAATCAGGCCGGACTTGTAGTGCTGCATCCAGCCAATAGACAAGCGACGGCTCCTGATGATCGTTTGCAGGTCACGCAAAGCCAGATCAAACTCATCATTGATAACCAGGTAATCAAACTCTGCATAGTGAGACATCTCATTCACAGCCTGATTCATACGACGTTCAATCACCTCTAAGTCATCGGTGCCTCGACCGATCAAACGCTCACGAAGCGCTTCCTTGGAAGGAGGCAGAATAAAGATGCTGACGGCTTCTGGCATCAGCTTGCGCACCTGCTCGGCACCCTGCCAGTCAATTTCAAGAATAACGTCTTCGCCGGTATCCAGCTGTTCCCGTACCCAGGCTTCAGAGGTGCCATAGTAATTCCCGAAGACTTCTGCGTGTTCCAGGAACCGGTCCTGGTTCATCAGCTCCAGAAAAACGTCCTTGCTGGTGAAGTGATAGTTCATTCCGTCTGTTTCGCCGGGTCGAATCGGACGGGTTGTGTGGGAAACCGATACCTTCACATGGGGAGTCGACTGAACCATAGCCTTGACCAGACTGGTCTTGCCGGCTCCCGAGGGGGCTGCGATGATATAGAGTTTACCTTTGTTTACCATGATATCTCCAAACGACAGCAGTAAGGCTGCCGGGGATTTAAATGAAACACTTCCGATGCACACTAAGTCTTTTGAACATTGCGGAGAATGATTAGAATGCAGTTTAACAGAAGCTAATAAGTCTTCTTTAGTAGAATAAGTTTTTGCAGGGGTTGCAACGAGGCCACCATGAATAATAACAAACAGCCGGTACGCCTGTTGACGCTTGAGACTTCCAGAAACGAGGCAGAGCGTTGGGTTAAACTTTTCCGCAACTCCGGCCTTCCGGCCCGCGTACAACATCTGGAAACTCTGGATGAGCTTGAAGAGGCGCTGAACACTGGCCTTTGGGATTTATTGCTCACGGTTGAAGAAACGCCCATGCTCAATGCCGAGCAGGTTTTGTCCAGCATCAGGAGATTAAAGCTCGATATTCCAGTCATTGTATCTGTTCATGATAATAAACCCGACATGATTAAGCACTGGCTGGAGAAAGGAGCAGGTGATGCCATCCATCACTGTCACGAAGAACACATGTTGCACGCCATTCTCAGAGAAAAAGCGAGTCAGGAACGCCGACAACAATTGCAAAAGCTGCAAAAAGAGCTGAACGACCTTAAGCAGCGTTGTCAACTATTGATGGACAATACTTCACAGGCCATTGCCTATGTTCACGAAGGCATGCACATCGATACCAACCCTTCTTACATCAAACTGTTTGGTTATGAAGACCCGGATGATCTCGCGGGTATGCCTCTGATTGATATGATCGCTTCCCAAGACCAGCCTCTGTTTAAAAATCTGATCAAGCATTTCAAACCGGGCGATGAACAGCCCGCTGTTGAGTGCCAGCTAATAAATGCTGAAGACCAGACGTTTTCGGCAACAGTCCTGTTATCTGATGCAGTGTTTGATGACGAGCCGTGCATTCAGGTCATAGTCAAAGCCAGTGCTCCCGCATCAGCAACAACGACGGTCGTTCATCAGGAAGACGATTCTATTCTGATTCCGCGAAAACACTTTACCTCGGTGCTCAACTCTGAACAGGAGCCGGAAACCCTGGCTTATCTGAGGCTCGATAACTATGACTCGATTCGGGAAAATATAGGCATTGACGGCAGCATAGCGGTTCAGGAAACAATCAGTCGGCTTCTCTGTGAACATGTACCCGAGAGCACGGCCACACACTATGGTGACGAAGTATACCTGATCAATGTCCATGAAAAGAATATTACCGATCTGGAGCCTTTAAGAAAGGCTCTGGAAAATGAACTGATCTCTGCAGGGCAGCAAACTCTCTTCACCACAGCCAGTATTGGCCTGGCTGAGAATGGTCAGGAATGTGATGGACAAGCCATGCTGGAGCGCGCCCGTCTGGCCTGTCATCTGGCAGCCAGCAGCGGAGGTAATAAGCTCGAATTCTTTTCCCAAAGCGCTATCGATAATCAGAAAGCCTGTAATGGTGATACCGTTGCCATAATTCGTCAGGCTCTTGAAAACGACAGTTTTCGTTTGTTGTTCCAACCTGTGATCAGCGTAGCCGGAGATGGTCCTGGCTATTATGAAGTTCTGTTGCGTCTTCTTGACCAGAAGGGCAGAGAAGTCCCTGCCGGCGAGTTTATCAATGCCGCAGAAGACAGTGACCTGATGCCATTTATTGACCGATGGGTTATCCGTCAGTCCGTGAAGCTGCTGTCCAGAAAGCTCAGAAACGGTGAAGATACTCGACTGATGATTCACATCAGTCAGGCCAGTCTGGATGACGAAGAATTTACTGAGCGTCTGTCTCGCCTACTGCAAGCTGCAGATGTTCCAGGCCATATGATTATCCTGCAAATGGCCGAAAGACTGATTCACCAGCATCTCAATCAGGTTAAGTCTTTCGCGGAACGTTTGCAGCCTGTTGGCTGTCAGTTTGCCATGACCCAGTTCTCGGGCGAGTCACGCTCCATGAGAATCATGGAACACCTGGATCTGGTGTTTGTGAAACTGGATTATCTGTTCACGGAAAAGCTTGATCGTAATGACGATGCTCATCTCAGGAAAGCCACGAAAAATCTCAAGAGCCTCAATAAAGTCATTATCATGCCCGGGGTAGAAAATGCCCAGACACTGACCAGCATCTGGCAGCTGGGTGTTGATTATATGCAGGGTCATTATCTGCAACCGCCTCTTGAATCCATGACCTACGACTTCAGCAGCTAGCAGCCTGTGACTTGAAATTGAACGATTGAAAGAGTTCAAAGCCACCCTGATCAATAGCGCCGTAACCGGCAAAATCAAGGTAGCCTCAGGGCATCAGGCAGCATCCGGCTGGTAGGGGGTAACGTCCAGTTCTTTCTGCTTCAGGTGCCACAGGTCATGGGCATTTTGTATCCGCAGCCAGTGGTCGGCAGAGGGTTTGCCAAACACCTTTTCCAAACGCAATGCCATTTCTGCGGTAATCGCCCCCCCACCGTTGATGATTTTGGACAGGGTTTTACGGCTTACGCGCAGGTGTTCGGCTGCCTGGGTAACGGAGAGTCCAAGCGGCTTCAGCAGATCTTCACCCAGAATTTCACCGGGGTGAGCGGGGTTATATATTGCCATCAGTGGTAATCCTCGTAATTGACTATTTCGACACCGGCCTGAGTCAGTCGGAAGGTAACTCGCCAGTTGCCACTGACGGTGACCGACCAGATACCCTGCCGTTCTCCTTTCAGCGGGTGCAGACGGTAGCCGGGAAAATCCATTTCAGAAATGTGCTCTGCTTCGTCCAGGTTAGTGAGAATACGCTGTAATTTTCTGGCATGTTGCGCCTGTATTCCCGAGGTTTTACCGGTACGATAGAACCGCTCCAACCCCTTATGCAGAAAACTGATTATCATAGCTAAAGTGTAACCTCAAAGGTTCCAGTGTCAATTGAGAGATAATGATGGTCAGCCAAACCAATGAGCAGGCACTTGGGGCTGCCATCGAACAGCAGCCTAACGGCATCTGCCTCAAACACTGGAACAGGGTAGCAAAGGATGCTGCCGCCGTTGCGCCGAGCCAGAGTTTCCAGCTGGGTTATACAGAGGATTTCAACGCCTGGCATACTGTGGATAAGCTGTATACAAAAAGAGGTTTTGGGCATTCCTGCAAGGAGGAGAGGTTCAGGCCAGGGTGTTTGCTGTAATACTCTATCGTCACTAATATGTGTAAATATACAAATAATATACACATTGGTGAATCATGCGCACGAACATAGTAATCGATGATGATTTAATGGCACAGGCATTGAAGGCTACTGGACTGGAAACCAAAAAAGAAGTGGTGGAGCAAGGCTTGAAACTGCTGGTAAGACGCGCTCAGCAACAATCCATCAGAAGCCTGCGGGGCAAAATCCAGTGGGAAGGGGATTTGGATGAAATGAGGCGTCAACGATGATATTGGCGGATACCAGTGTCTGGATTGACTATCTCAATGGCAAGATCACTCCGGCATCGGATTTACTGGATGCCTGTCTTGTTGAGGGTACCCTCGCCATGGGAGACATTGTTTTTCTGGAAATTCTGCAAGGTATCCGGGATGACAAACAGTTCCGAAAAGTAAAAAGCAAGCTGTCGTTATTGGATGAATATACGCTGTTTGGCCCGTCCATGGTCATTAAGTGCGCTAATAACTTTCGGGCATTACGCAACAAAGGGATCACGGTTAGAAAAACCAATGATGTCATCATTGCCACATATTGTATCGAGCAAAAGATACCATTGCTCTACGCCGACAGGGATTTTAACCCCTTTTCCGATCACCTTGGGTTGATATCGGCACTGGCGTGAAAGGAATATGTCGTTTGTGGAGCAGGGTTTAAAAAATAGACTCTGTCAGGCCAGGCTTCTGACTTCAGAGGCTACAGGCAGCCTATAACGACGAGACTTACGCAGAAGCCTCCATCAGCATGGTGACAAACCTGGCGACTTTTAATTCGATAAATTATCAATATCTTCCGGGCGCAGACGGTTCTTGGCTTTGCCTTCACGGTATTCCCGGTCGGTATTAATGAATAGCACATGCTTAGGGTCTGCTGCCCTTTCTTTGCTGGGTTGAGCTTGTACCGCTTTTGGGCTGGTATAAGCAGATTTTTGTTGCAGAGTGCATGTTAACGTTATTGGAGAGATAGCACTCGAAAAAACCGACAACTAAAGCTGATTCGGTTTTTTCGGTTGTTTTACGAGATGGCATTTTTTTGTACTGGCAGGGATTATGGCTCGCTGAATGGGTTGGGCAGCTGGTCAAAACGGCTCAATAGCGTGTGAGTATCCCCATAACAATCATAGGCCATAGCGCAAATACGTCTGGCATGGCCCTCGAAATAGTCGCACCATATAGTCTCACCAGCACAGATGTTTCAAATCTTCCCTATTCGGCCAACAAGCCAACCTGCAAGGGAACAATCAAGAGATACCGTCAATGCTTGAAGTATTAATTTCTGCTACCAATGCCTTTTGCAAGTAATATGAAGGCTGATCTGGATCGGTTACCCAGTCCGGACGGAAAGCGCATTGGCACCCAGCCCATCGCTTCTGGCGATCATGTCATTGCCTGGCAGGTGCATGCGGTTAAGGGCTACCGGAATAGAAAGGAGTACACGGATGTTATTGCAGTAGAAGCCCGCAGCCGCTATTCCATTCTTTTTTCTAACCCGATGTTTTCTGATTTAAACGAGTTTGCTGAGCGATTTACCAAGCGCTGGGCCAGAGAGTCTATCCATATGGCCATAGTAGAGTGGCGCTACCACAGAAGACCAGGCTCAGACCATGTATGACCAGTTTCTGGATAGGGATAAGGTCATCCGGTTTTTCAGAAATACCGACCTAAGCGTCAATGGACATGTTACGGATGCTGAGCAGTGGCTGAGCCAGTCCTATGAACTTTATGGGTTGGAACAACTGAAGGAGAGTGAAGAAACCCTTTTCCTGCTAAAGCAACTACTCTTAACGGGCAGGAGGCATCATTGGCTCTACCAGATAATGTGATCAGCCTTGATGAGGTACGCAGGCGTAAGAAGGTGTAATAGGCATAAAAAGCATGACTGAATACCAGTATTATGAGTTGGTAGCCGTTGACCGACAGTTGTCCAAAGAGGAGATGGGCCATCTCCGGGGGATTTCCAGCCGGGCACAGATATCGTCTACCCGGTTTTGTAACACTTATAACTACGGTGATTTAAAAGCCGACCCGAGGCAGTTGCTGAGCAGATTTTTTGATGCTTATGTTTATGTTTCCAATTTTGGCTACAAGGTTTTTGCCATCAAGATGCCTCGAAATCTTATCGATGAGTCGCTGCTGCTTCGTTATCTGGTGAATGATACCAGCAGTTACACTGGGGTGGCTGGTCACTGGATCATTGAGTTTGCTTATGAAAATGAAGACGGCTACGACGACGATTGGGATGAAGGTGATGGCTGGATGGGCAGCCTGTTGAACATTCGCAATGAGCTGATGCACGGTGACTACCGTTCACTGTATCTGTCCTGGTTATCTCAAATGGACTGGCTGGAGCCAGATTCCCTTTCCCCCGCCATCTCACCCGGCATTGATGATCTTTCTGCCAGCCAGAATGCGTTGTGTGACTTCCTGAAACTCGATGCTCAGCGGGTTGTAGCGTCGGCCCGGGTCAAACCGGATTATGTCAGTGTTCAGCCGGAAGCACTGGTTGATCGGGCTCAGGAGGTGCCCTCCAGCAGTTCGGTCACGGTTGGCCAACTGCTGGCTTCCGCCGAGGAATTGCGGAAAAAGGCCCATGAAAAGGCTATGGAACAGAAGCTGCGGCAACAACAGGAAAAGGCCGCAACTGTGGCCGCCAATGAAGATGCCTGCTGGCGCCGGGTGGAAGAGTTGTTTGAGAAAAGGCGTTCTTCTACGGTGTATTCTGAATTGTCTGCAGAGCTTGGTGATCTTCAACTCATGGCCAAAATGCTCGACAGACAAACAACCTACGATCGGAAGCTGGCAGAGCTAAAACAGCGTTATGCCAAGAAAACCAGCCACTGGCAGGGGTTAAGGCGCCGGTAAACGACCGCTGCTTATTAATCAATTAGATATCACAGACTGCCTTGAGCCCCAGCTATCATTGATTGGTTTTGAAAGGTACGGTTTGCTTTAAAAATGTTCAATCCATTGCCATAGCCTTGCGAAGGGGGGATTACAACTACATCAGTCTGGAATCCGCACTATCGGAATATGGTGCTATTTCCCAGATTCCAGTGGATCGGCTGACCATCATGACTACGGGGCGAAAGGGAGAGTATAAAACCCCTTTTGGGGTTCTTGAATTTACCCACACCCGCCGATCAGTCGCCGATATTCTGGACAGCGCCAGAGCCTCGTTATGCACAAATGAACATCGACAAATGGCAAATCTCAGTAATAACTTCTCCAGGCCGTAAAGATACTCCTCGGCAAAAAATCAAGATTGAAGTCGCTAATGTGCCTGCATACACCAAAAAAGCATTGCCACTGAGAGTGAATTATCCGTTTCTACCCGATGGCTATGGCGACACTTTGGTATTCACTAAAACCCTTGACGAAGTGCTTGCAGACAAGCTGATTGCATTGCCTGCGACACAAAAATACATTCGCTACCGTGATATATGGGATCTGCCCTGGCTTCTGCAACAGGGTGCCGAAATGAATGTTGAGCTGGTGAAAAAGAAAGTGAACGATTACCTGCTTGATGACTTTGGTTATTTTGAACAACGACTGGATCAATTGATTCAGAATATCCCTGAAATGGTATCCGATGGTCGTCTGAAAACGGAAATGCAGCGATTTATACCTTCTGACGTCTATGAACGCACACTGGGTAAGGAAAAATTTTCAGGCTATTTGTCAGGGACGTTAAACAAACTGTTTAGCGGATTGAAGGGAGAGCTTTATGGTAAAGATGAACCTCCCGAGTTCAGAATGTGATGATGGTCGAATGTTCTTTACTGGAGTAATGATAACAAATGAATAACAGTAACCCGCCAGTCAAGCCCTCTATGGATTATGCTCAATTGTTGGAGGCTCTGAACCGAGCCAGCACCTTCGATCTGTTCCGGCTGAACGCCATGATCGACCTGGAGCTGGAGTCGTCAGAGCGCATAGGGCGGATCAAGGCGGCACTGACCATAGGACAGAATGAGCTATTTTGACCGTAATAGCAATTCGCTTCGTGACTGTGAAGTCTTGCAGCTTAGGCAAAAGCGAGCACTGGTACTGGATTTTACCGATGGTAAACGCTGGTCAGTGCCTTACTACATGCTCAATCTTGAAGGAGCCGATGCCCGTGTTAATCATGAAACCCGGCAAGGGCTGAGTCGCCATGCCATTGCTGTTGGAGATCTGCTGGGTTTTAAAGATAAGCAGGGAGAGGAACATTTTGGGCATGTCCTCCGTCTGAATACTAAATCGGTCACCCTGAAGGTGGCAGAAGGGCAGTGGCGGGTCGCTTATTCACTGCTCTACCGGGTTCTGGATGGGCAGGGTGACCAGGAAGGGGAACTTTTGATTGACGGTGAGAGGGCTGATCAGTGCAGTGAGACAGTGCAGGGTTCATTACTTGAATGAATAAAAACTGTCTTCTAATCATTGAACGCCAGAACCTCGCTTAGCTGTTATCCTGACTCAACATTTGCAGGCCTTTGTCACCGAAGCCTAACAGGTAAAGTATGCTATCCAGACCCAATATTGAGACAGACTGTCTGGCGCTCTGTCTGACCAGGGGCTTGGCCCTGAACGCAACACCCAACCCGGCCACTCCCAGCATGGGCAGGTCGTTAGCTCCATCGCCTACGGCAATGGTTTGCTCCAGAGAAACCCCCTCTCTCCGGGCGATCTGTTGGAGCAAGGTCGCCTTGCGCTCGCCATTGACGATTTCACCTTTGACTGCACCAGTCACTTTGCCATCAACTATTTCCAGTTCATTGGCAAAGATATAGTCGACCCCTAATCGCTCCTGAAGGAAGCGAGCAAAGTAAGTAAAACCACCAGACAGAATGGCTGTTTTATAGCCCAGGGCATTCAGGCTCTGAAACAGCTTCTCAGCCCCTTCTGTTATAGGAAGCTTTTCGGCTATGCCTGCCAGAACCGACTCATCCAGACCTTTCAGCATGGCCAGTCTCTCGCGGAAACTCTCATTAAAATCCAGTTCGCCCTGCATGGCCCTTTCAGTGATTTCTGCCACCCTGTCACCCACACCCGCCGCTTCAGCCAGCCGATCAATAACCTCGGCTTCAATCAGGGTAGAGTCCATATCAAACACCGCCAGTCTGCGATTTTGACGATAGATGTCGTCTTCCTGAAAGGCCACATCCATATCCATCTCCGGGGAGATGTGTAAAAAGTCCGCTCTCAATTTATCCAGATCGGGAGAAACACCCCCGACCGAGAACTCCAGACAACGGCCAGACAGTCGGGTAATCTGATCGATATTCAGCCCATGTTCAGCCGTGATATTGGCAACACCGGCGATTTGTTCTGCCGTTATATTTCTGGAAAGCAGGGTCAGGATGTAACGATTGTTGCCCTGACCGGATACCCACTGTTCATAGTCTTCATCAGAAAGGGCCTGATAATTAAACTGAAGTTCAAGCTCATCAAAGTGAAAACGCAGATCTGTCACCACGGGAAAGGTTTCCAAACCTTCTGGCAATCGAAGGATGATCTGCCATGAAAGAGTCCCCACGGTCAGGGTGTCACGGATAATCGACTGGCGAGTATCAAGCATTTCCAGCCCCCCGTTCTGATGAGCACAGGTGGCCATGATGGTCGTTATTGTGGACATCAGACCGGGCTTGTCTTGCCCTGTCACGTTGATCAGCAGAATCTCTCTCACAGTTCACCTGACTTCTTATCGTTTTGAATGAAAAACGGTGGTAACCAGCCTTGTTCTATCGCTCATGGTGGTTAGACAATGCATTGTAACTCATAGAGCTCATTGCCGTCAGGCAGTGAGGAGCCCTGACGCTTTTTGTCCTATATTCTGATCTGGTTAAAAGGGGGAATCACGTCATGGACAGCTCAAATAAAACACTTTATGAGTCAGAAAAATCTGGGAATTGGAAAACAAGCTACACTGTCGGTTTGTTGCAGTAATCCATCAAAGGCAATGGGTATTTACCTGCTCTGCATCAATATCCCCACTCAACATACGACAATCAGGGTTTGTGTAGCATTGCAGGTCGGAGTGATCAATAGTCGGCACCGTTCAAGCATTAGGTGTTTCCAATTTATTTTCTGCTAAGTGGGTTTTTTCAATGCGAAACAGCTTACGGCAAACATTGTTATTTTTTACTTTGATTGCAGTAGGAACAGTTAAAGGAGATTCTCCCCCAACCCCTTCGCCTGAGCCATTATCTATAGTGCTGGGCGATGGTTCCATTATTGTTGTGGGCGATATAATTTTATCCATCCATGGTTTTACTCCGTTTTTTGATTCCCAAAAAGGCTCAGTACTGCTGATTTCAGACATTAACGAAAAAGATACCATCAGACTTCGGGCAGATGGTGGCCAGTCTCTGGTTGTGACTGATCGTTCAGGTCATCTGATCCACATTGATTTGCAGGCTCTGTTAGAGAAGAAGAAGGCTGCTTTTGTGCCTGTTGATGCTTCAATTCAGACTGAAAAAACAGGACAGTTTTTTTCGGGCATCACTATAAAGGCAAAAACATTGCCAACTGGTTTAAACGGCTTGCCGACGAGTGTTTTTTTACAAAGCAGCGATTATCGAAAGAGCAGTCAGCGAGAACAATATTCAGGCAGCCTGACTCCAGATCAGGCTATTTTTTCTCTTGCAGGTCTTGGCAGCAAGGGAAACTCTCCCTTGTCAACAAGTCATGGACTTCTGGGAATAAACGACGACAAATCAATACTCTCTAACTTTCTGGATTATCCGATAACACCAACTTTTGTAGAAGTGACGGCCTTTATGAATTATGAAAACTACGCAGATACTGAAAACGTTAATGACACTATGATTCTGCTGAGGTTCCTGGTGGAGAAATTGAAAACAATAGAAATGCTTCATTCTCTTCTAATGACAGATTTTTCTGAAGACTTTCTTGATAAAGAAGAATTTAATGAAAGATTCTGGGTGGAAGACCAGCATCAATCGCTGAAGCTGGAAAGTCTTTATCATTATTTGGTATCCAGAAAGCAAAGAGAAATAGACAATGCGTCCCAAACTATTGATGGTGCGACCGGGAGCGCTTCGGCAGCGTTGCCAGGGTCTCAAAACGCAGTGACAGCACTGGGTTGTGCGATTGCCAGATTGATTAGAATACTATTCCCGGAAAATACAGATGAAAGAATCAATTCTATCCTGGAACAATCTCTTGGACCGGCGGTTACAAGGGAAGAAATATTTTCACGGTTTCATCAAGATGATGAATTGCTACTGGCAGGCATACTAACAGCATCATGTCTTGCAATGCGTCATATGCGACATGCCGAAGAAAGAGCAGGCATAGAAGAGTCAGATGAAGATGAAACCTCAAGCTCGAGCTCAAGCTCAAGCGAGAACAGTGATTTTGAAAGATGGTATGAAAAAAAATATGGTGGCAAACCCAATTGACCTGTTTGGTGATACCTATGAGTTTCTGATCTCAAACTATGCCGCCAGGTAAGTCTCTATAAGTAAACCTTTTCACTATAAGCTGTATTTTCGTCAGGTTATTAGCCAACAGACAAGCCTTTAAGACCATCAAGTAACGATTTGATCTGTAATACCTCAAATTCACATTTTGCAGCTTGATAGACGGGGCCGCCAGGAGCAAAAAGGAGTTCTTCAAATTTGACGCTGGTTTGAATAGCTGGTAACCCATTCATATGACCACATTCGAGTGCACTTTTAATAGCACTATTATGGAATAGAGAGAATAACACCTCATCCCCATAATAAAAGTGCTTATAAATAGCACTAAAACCATCACCGGATTTATGTTCCATAACTTCTGAAATATTGCAAGGTTCAAGATACCCGAGTAATTGGATGACCTTCTCAAATACTTGAATATACTGGCTAGAATCTGTCTTTTCAAAAAGTTTATCGATGGCAATTAGACTTTTTTTAACTGAATCCAAGCGCATTATGATTCTTGACAAAGTTTCCTGAGCTTTTTTGTTTGTTGCGTCTATTTCACTGCTTGTCTGGTTAGACACTACTCTCTGTTCAAGTGACGTGCTGGTGCTGGCAACGGCTCCCAACCTCTGACATGAGTGATCGGGATCAATCCTGTTTACAGCATGACTCAATGAAGAATCAAGATTATCAGCTACCGTTGTAGTTCTGCCAAAACTGACACCCTCTGGTGTTTCCTTCTTAGGCTTTAGCGAAAATAAACCAACAATGCCGGAATTGTTATCTACATTATTCATATTTACTACCTTTTTTAGCTAGCTTCGTTCTCACTTAGCAAGAGCATTAAAAAAATGACTTAATAGTTTTGAGTTAATTTTGGAACAAAGGTTCATAACATTGAAGTCAGTGCAATTAACAAACCTGCGAATAAGGCATGATCTATTCGATGATTTTATATTTACGGTAAGTCAGGCCACTTTCAGACAGTTACTTGTCATTTTGTAGTATTTTGGCGCTCCCAGACCTCTTCCGGGCGAGGCTTTCGGCGAAGGTAGACTGTCCCTTTTTTACTGACAGAGCTATCGAGATCCTTGCTCCGCCTATTGCTGATTGCAATAGCCAAATCTCTGAGTGGCAGCGTATTGTTAGAAGAACATCATTTTCAGGAATGCCTCAATGACCAGAGCCCCAACAAACTGTTTTAGCTGTTATTGCAGGGTCATTGATTTTACCCCGCAGCTGTCTTTGATTTACTCACCCTATTCAACTTTGAGTACTGTGCAAACCATATCAAACAAAACGAGTAAGCTGTAGCTCACTATAAACTGCCTTTTCGCTCAGGTTATTCGTGGACAGGTAAACCTTTAAGACCATCAAGTAACGATTTGATCTGCAATACCTCAAATTCACATTTTGCAGCTTGATAACCGGGGCCACCAGGAGCAAAATAGAGTTCATCAAATAAGGCGCTGGTTTCAACAACTCTAGCTCCCAGCTTCACAGGATTACGTGTATCACCAGGACTGACAGTATTCTGCAATAAAGAGAATAACATCTGACCCCTATAATAAACATTAAAATCAACAGTACTAAAAAAATCATCACCGATTTTAACAGAACCTGCCCCAACATTAAATCTTACAACTACTGAAATCTTGCAAGGTTCAAGATGCTGAAGTAATTGGATGATATTCTCTAATACTTGGATATCCCGAGTATGGGCTGTATTTCTACAATATTCATCCTCGGCAATTATTTTTGTTTTAAAATCATCTAAGTGATTTATAATTTTTGACACAGCCATCTGGGGTCTTTTTTTTGCTGCGTCTATTTCGGTGTTCGTCTGGTTAGACACTACTCTCTGTCCAAGTGACATGCTGGTGCTGGCAATAGTTTCCAACCTCTGGCTTGAGTGATCGGTGTCACTTCCGTTTACAACATGGCTCAATGAAAAATCAATTTTGTCAGCTGCCATTGTGGTTCTGCCGAAGCTGACACCCTTTGGTGTTTCCTCCTTAGGCTTTAGTGAAAATAAACCAACAATTCCGGAATTATTATCTGCTTTATTCATATTTAATACCTCTTTAGTTAGCTTCATTCCCACTTAGTAAGAACATTTGAGATTGATTCAATAGTTTAGAGTTGGTTTTGGCACAAAAGTTCATGACATTGAAGTCATTGCAATTGAATAACCTGCGAATAAGACCTGATCTATTCGATGATTTTATATTTACGGTAAGGCGACTTTACAGGTAGTTCCTTGTCATTTTGTAGTATTTTGAGTCTCCCAGCCCTCTTCTGAGGGTGTCGCAAAACTCTCTCCGGCGTGGGAACGCGTTGATTCCCGTCATTGCAAGCTTCATTCTCGTCATTCCCGGCTTCATTCTCGTCATTCCCGCGAAGGCGGGAATCCACACTGACTCTCCACCAGAACCATACTGCCCGGTGTCCCCCTGGCCTTGTCATCCCCGAGAAGGCAGAGATCCACCATTGGCGCTGGATTCCCGCCTTCGCGGGAATGACGACTTCAGAGCGTGAGAACGAGCTGTTGAAGTTTTGCGACACCCTCGATTGGGCGAGGCTTTCGGCAAAGGTAGTAAGTAGACTGCCCCTCTTTTACTGGCAGAGCCATCGAGATCCTTGCTCCGCCTATTGCTGATTGCAATAGCCAAATCTCTGAGCGACAGCGTATTGTTAGAAGAAGATCATTTTCAGAAATGCCTCAATGACCAGCTCCCAGCAGGCTGTTTTCAGCTGTTGGTGCGGGGTCATCAATTATACCCGGCAAATGTCCGCTCACCCTGTCCAGCTTTAAGTACTGTGCGAGCCATTTCAAACAGAATGGCAAAATATAGCTCACTATAAGCTGCTTTTTCGTCAGGTTATTAGCGAACGGACAAGCCGATAAAATCAGCTGCTCTGAAGTCTCTCAAACTCACTTTTTGCAGCTTGATAACCAGGAGCACCAGGAGCACCAGGAGCACCAGGAGCACCAGGAGCAAAATAGAGTTCATCAAATAAGGCGCTGGTTTCAATAACTTCAGCTCCCTTCTTTAAAGAATAACCTTTACCACAAGGCATGAAAACATTATGGTGTAAAGAGAATAATACCTCAGACCCATAATAAAAATTAAAATCAGTAGTACAAAAAGAATGATCACCGAATTTAACAAAGCATGTGGAATCACAGCATTCTGCAAATTCTGAAATATTACCAGGTTCAAGATGCCCAAGTAATTGGATTACATTCTCAAATACTTGGATATCTGGGTTATGAGCTGTATTTCTACAATATTTATCCTTGGCAATTAGTCTTTCTTTCATACCATCGAAGTGATCTATGATTGCCGACACATTCTCCTGAGCTTTTGTTTTTGCTGCGTCTATTTCGGTGTTCGTCTGGTTAGACACTACTCTCTGTCCAAGTGACGTGCTGGTGCTGGCAATAGTTTCCAACCTCTGGCTTGAGTGATCGGTGCCACTTCCGTTTACAACATGGCTCAATGAAGAATCAACTTTGTCAGCTGCCATTGTGGTTCTGCCGAAGCTGACACCCTTTGGTATTTCTTCCTTAGGCTTTTGCGAAAATAAACCAACAATTCCGGAATTCTTATCGACGTTATTCATATTTAATACCTCTTTAGTTAGTTTCGTTCTCACTTAGCAAGAACATTTAAAATTGATTCAATAGTTTAGAGTTGGTTTTAGAACGAAGGTTCATAACATTGAAGTCATTGCAATTAACAAAGCTGTGAATAAGGGCTGATCTGTTCGGTGATTTTATATTTACGGTAAATCAGCCCACTTTTCAGACTGTTGCTTGTCATTTTGTAGTATTTTGACGCTCCCGGCCCACTTCTGGGCGAGGCTTTTCAGCGAAAGTGATAAACTGAACTCTTTTTTACTGACAGAGCTATCGAGACCCATGCTCCGCCTGTTGCTGATTGCAGTAGCCAAATCTCTGAGCGGTAGCGTGCTGTCAGAAGAACCTTATTTTCAGGAGTGCCTCAATGACCAGTGTCCAACGACGTTCGTGGCTCAGTAGTTGGCTGTGATTTTAAAAAAGAGACCAATAACAATGTGCTGACGGATCAACATATCCAGCAGATTATGGCGTTCTTCGACAGCAAGACGATGTGGAGCATGTCGCAAAGTCGGTCAGCCTTGAGACGATCGCTGACAATGACTACAACCTGTCGGTCAGCAGTTATGTGGAAGCCAGGGATACCCGGGAGAAGGTTGATATTACCCAGGTGAATGCTGAGCTGAAAACACGGTTGGCAAAATAAATCAACTACGCTCGGAGATTGATGCCATTGTGGCTGAGTTAGAAGGTACAGAGGTTAAGGCATGAGAAAAGACAACAAAAAATTCGTCCGCAACTCCACTGCGGAGTTTCTGATTTTTACAGCCCAGTCCGAAACGCAGAGCATTGAAGCTCGTTATGAAGATGAAACCATCTGGCTGTCACAAAAACTCATCGCGCAACTCTTTGGGGTTGATGTGCGAACAGTGAATGAACATTTGAAAAATATCTTCCAAATGGGCGAATTACAAGAAAATTCAGTTATCCGGAATTTCCGGATAACTGCCACAGATGGCAAAAAGTATAATACCAAGCACTACAATCTGGACACGATCATTTCTGTGGGCTATCGGGTGAACTCTGTGCGTGCTACTCAGTTTCGCCAATGGGCTACCCAAGCCCTGAGAGACTTTGCCATCAGGGGTTATGTCATCGATAAAGAGCGTATGGAAAATGGCTCCTTTCTCGGGGAAGACTACTTTGAGAGACTGCTGGAAGAAATCCGCGAGATCCGCCTCAGCGAACGCAGATTTTATCAGAAAATAACTGATATTTACTCGACCAGCATCGATTACAACAAGGATGCTCCTATCACCCGAGAATTTTTTTCAAAGGTTCAGAATAAACTTCATTACGCAATTCATGGCCACACTGCAGCTGAACTGATCAAAGAACGCGCAAATAGCGAAAAAGCAAATATGGGGTTAACCAGCTGGAAAAACTCACCCGATGGCAAAGTCCTGAAAACTGATGTCTCTGTTGCGAAAAACTATCTTAGTAAAGAGGAGATGGATGGATTGAGCCGAATCGTCAACGCCTACCTTGAACTGGCGGAAGCACGTGCCCTGAGAAAAATGCCCATGACCATGGAGGACTGGGCCAAAAGACTGGACCAGTTCCTCGAATTCGATGACCGTGAGATCCTGCACAACTCTGGAACAGTATGCAAAGGACTGGGCAGAAAGTGAATTTGAAAAGTACCGCATTGTTCAAGACCGTCTGTTTGAAAGTGACTTCGACAAAGAGATAAAAAAAATAGAAGCCTCCCAAAAAAAATGGAGGCAAGCCATGATTCCGGCCAATAAATTAAACATCACCGACCAAATAGAACTGGCCAAAGCAGAAGAAAAGCTCAGCAAGCAAAAAGCCAAACAGCTCTTGGATTCTGGTGATATCAATGGATAAATTCGACACCCTGACCCACTCCATCACCGAAGGCTTACCTCGAGAAATTGAGCTGCGCCAAAAGCAGTACGAATACTACCGTGACCTGCTGCTAAGCTTCCCAAAGCCAGAAGAGAGGGCAGCCTGACATGAGCCATAAAAACCTGAGCCTGCAAGACCAAACCACCAAATTCCTGCTTTATACCGCTCCCGGTGGAGATGTAAAGGCAGAGAGGTCCTGCTGAACAATGAGACCCTATGGCTAACCCAGAAGCGTATGGCTGAACTGTTTGGCGTGGGTGTTCCAGCTATTTCCAGGCATCTGGAGAATATCTACTCCAGTGGCGAATTGGATCAAAAAGCAACTATTTCCATTTTGGAAACAGTTCAACAGGGAGGGTAAGCGGGAGGTAAAACGCAAGCTCGAGTACTACAACCTGGATGCCGTCATTTCCGTAGGCTAACCCAAGCCACACAGTTCCGCATTTGGGCGATAGCCTTAATCAAGGAATACATCATCAAGGACTTTGCCATGGATGATGAACGTTTAAAAAATGGCCGGTATTTTGGTAAGGATTACTTTAAAGAGCTGCTGGAGCGGGTGCGTTCCATCCATGCCAGTGAGCGGCGTATTTACCAGCAGATTACCGATATCTTTGCCGAGTGCAGTATCGACTATCATCCCAAATCAGACACCACTCGTTTGTTTTATGCCCATGTGCAAGACAAATTTCATTTTGCTATTACCGGTCACGGTAACTTTCAAGGTAGATGTCGCCTCAACTTATGCAGCTAAATCACAATGCTGCTGATTCTCTGATCGCTCAGGGTTAAGCCACACCTCTACCGGTAATTGCCAGTTTCTGGTTTCACGGCTTCCCCAACGCTCAGGGTGTTGCTCTTTTGCTTTACGGTAAACTCTTTCACGATTCAGAACCTTTTTCTGAGCCTTCCCTGTGTGTCTGTCGTAGGGGGTCTGGAACTTGATGCCACTGTGCTTATGCTCCATGTTGTACCAGTTTACGAACCCATACACCCACTCTCTGGCTGACTCCAGACTGGAGAAGTGATTCGGATACCCAGGACGGTATTTCATGGTTCTGAAGCCTGACTCTGAGTATGAGTTATCGTTACTCACGCGTGGCCTGCTGAACGATGTCTGTACACCCAGCTGCTGAAGAGTACTCAGCATGGTCGCCCCTTTCATTGGGCTGCCATTATCGGAGTGCAGAACCAGTGGTTGCTCCTGAAGGCTGATTTTATTCTGCATGAAGGCTTTGCGGATCATCTGAGCAGCCAGATCAGAGGACTCCCTTTCATGAACTTCCCAGGTCACAATCATGCGGCTATAGACGTCCAGAACCAAATAGAGATAATAATATTTACCCCTGATGGGCGACCCCAAGAATGTTATATCCCACGACCAGAGCTGATTCGGTGCCGTAGCCCGATGCGATGTTGGCTTCCGCTTTGCGGGCTTCTGACTGCGACCGCGGTGATGCTGTTGATTATGGGCCTTCAGCACTCGATAAAAGCTTGACTCAGAAGCTATATAAACACCTTCGTCGGCCAGTGTCGGTACAATCTGGCATGGCGACTTACTTTTGAATCGCTCGCTGTTACAGACTTTCAGAATCTCGTTTTGCTCACTCTTGGTTAGTTGGTTGGCAGGCATTGGCCGGTCTGCGTATTGACGCTGATCTTCCCGCACCTGTTCTACATCTTTTTGCCAGCGCTGAACCGTGCGTATCGACAGGTTGAGCGCAGCACAGGCTTTCACTTTACGTGCACCCTGTGAAACAGCTTCCTGGATTAAAGCAACGGCTTCCTTGCGATCAGGGAGAGGAATCAATCGTCCTCGCGCTCCCCCCAGATCGCGTTTGCCTTTTTTGTTAGAACCAACAGTGCTGCGGTTTCAGCAAGTGCTTTGTCTTTGCGTTTGAGTTCTTTTTCCAGTTTCTGGATGCGCTTCTTGTCATCTCGTCTGGCAGCGGCCTGTACCTGACGGGATTCAGCAGGCTTTGTGCTGCCTGCGATAAAATCAGCTTTCCACTGCTGCAGGTCTTCATAGTAGAGACCCTTCTTACGACAGTATTCGGATAGCTCTGTTGTGTTCATGTTGGCGGTTTCCATCAGAACCGCGAACTTGTTTTCAGCACTCCACTGCTGAGGATTCTTACCATCACCGGGCACGACTACACCTTGCGCTTTTGCCTGTTTGCGCCAAGTATACAGGGTCGCATCAGTAATGCCGGTTTCTCTTTTCAGCTGAGCCACGGAAACATTATTTGGCGGCATCATCTTCTGGATAATGGACTCTTTCATTTCTTTGGAATAGCGAGCCATAACAGCCTCTTTCTAAATGCTCTCAGTTATTGAGAGTCATGAATCAAAAGAGGCGACATCTATTCTGACACAGAGGGGTCATACGGCAGCGGAAGTCATCGCTTTAAAAGCCGATGCCGACCAACCGCTGATGGGCACTAATGACCTTATTTAAACAAACGTGCGTGTTTGAAAGTCAGGTTTTAACCACATTCTCTGTTAGAATCGTGCCTATTGGCACCCAATGCGTACTTCAATGCACAAAGCTCCGCGTGATCGGCACTCTGGCAGAACAGTTCAATGGAAGCGCCTGACATAACACCTTAGGAGGTTCGGCCTTGTCATTGCCGAAAAAAATCATCACCCTGTTTGCCAGACAATCAGAAGCTCTGTCCCTTCGCCAACAACTATTGTTGCTGTTTGGCGTGCTTTTCACAGCCCTGACTCTGTCTACCGGCTTTCTGGTCAGCAGCGAGCTGGAGTCTGCCAGCCGTCATCAGGCTGACTCCATCGGAAGCCTGCTGAGTGCCCAGACAGCCAGTGCGGCCACCGATATGCTGGTCACAGGAGACAGGCTCAGTCTCAACGTATTGCTGGGACAGCTGGTGCAAAACCCTTACGTGGCCAAGGCCGCCATATACAGCATTGATAATCGTGAAATAGCCTCTTCAGAGAGCGATGAGGTCGGTGAGAAGGGTGAAACTTATTCGTCACCGATACACTATCAGGACGTAATTGCAGGCTATGTCCGCCTGCAACTGGACAGTGAGTTACTGACCCGAAATTCCGGCGATGCTCTGACACTGATCATTACGATCAGCATCATTCTCCTGATCAGTGGATTGTTGTTGCTCTCCTTTTTCGCCTCCAATATCACTTCCCGACTTAAGCTTATTGAAAGGCAGTTGCATTCTATTCTGCAATCCCCGGCCAATCCGGTCTCCTTTAGAAATGAAGTACTTCGACTCTCTGGTTTTGTGGAAAAACAACTGACTGAAAAACTGATGGACTCCATTGAGCCGGAACCCGAGGAAGAGGAAAAAGAGGAAATCTCGGCCATTATCAGTGTCCGCAATAAAAACCTGTCCCGATTGCGGCAACTGCTGGCCCCCCACGATCTGATGAACATTATTGAGACTCAGAGCGAAGCGCTCAGGTGTGCCACTCAACATTACCAGGGCGAGTTAAGTTACACACCAGATGGCACCGGGTATATTCACTTTTCCAGTCTGGAAAGTGCTTCTTTTGCCATGGATGCCCTGAGTTGTGCCCTGTTAATACAAAGTCTTAACAGGGTGGTTGGCGAGCAGAACATCGCTTCGCTGGAGATGGGATTGGGTATCTGTATCAGTGACGGTATCTGTGATTTCCCCGGTAGCGAGCATCCCTCACAATCCGACAATGCCGCCAGTCATGCGTTGATGCTGGCGAGTCTTCCTGACTCGGAAGGTATTCACATGTTTCGTGATCAGCTCAACTGGCTGCCAGCCGGAGAGCCCGAAATAAAACTCAGTGAACAGGGCGAAGATATTGTGGAGGTCACCGGTTTACCTGCAGAACAGCAGCAAGCCATTGCGCAGGAGGCTTATTCCATCAGCCGGGAGCTGGAGCGATAGTCAACGCCTACTGTTTTCTTCGCTCATAGCTGTTTAGAATCTACTCAGGAGGGTGGTCAATGACTCTAAAACGATTTCAAAATGGCAGTCAATGGTTAAAGGCCGATTTTCATCTGCACACACGCGCAGATAAAGAATTCAGCTATAAGGGTGAAGATAATGATTATCTTAATCAATATATAGAAGCCCTGCTGGTTGCAGACATTGGTCTTGGAGTCATTACCAACCACAACAAATTTGATCTGAATGAATTCAAAGCTCTGCGCAAAAAAGCCAAAAAGTCCGGCATTGGTTTATTGCCGGGTATTGAGCTGTCAGTCAAAGATGGGCAATCAGGTGTACATACTCTGGTCGTATTTTCTGATGAGTGGTTTAACAACAAGGAGCAAACTAACCATATACAAAGTTTCTTAAGCCTGACGTTTGCGGGTATTGCCAACTTTGAAGATGAAAATGCTCGCTCTAACCATGACTTGGTAGACACTGTTCGGGAATTGGATAAATTCCAAAAAGACTATTTTTTGGTTTTTGCTCATGTCGAAGCACCCAATGGTTTGTGGGGTGGACTATCACCCGGGCGTGTTAAAGAATTATTTGATACTACTGCTGTTCAGCACAGAGCCCTGGCTTTCCAGAAGGTTCGGTCCCGCGATACTCGAGATAAGATGAAGCAAGCATTGGGTAAGCTCTATCCAGCGGAAGTCGAAGGAAGTGATGCTAAGCAGTTGGCGGATATGTCCGCCAGAAAAGAGTCCTGTTTTTTAAAGCTGGGGGCTTTTAGTTTTGAAGCAGTCAAGTGCCCTCTGGGACAAGGAAGCCAGGGTTCGCCCTGTGCAACCAGGATACACTCACTCATATATCCGGAAAGTCAGCTTTGAAGGTGCTGGCACCTTGGGTGGTACAGAGATATTTCTTTCTCCTGAACTGAATACTTTGATAGGCATTCGAGGTAGTGGGAAGTCATCCATTCTTGAAGGAATTCGTTATGCGCTGAACATTTCCTTTGGAGCAAAAGCATCCGATATTGATTACAAGGAAGGACTGGTTAAGCACCTGTTGCATAGTGGTGGAAAAATCACCATTGATGCCATCGACCGCCGCGGACAGCCTTATCAAATTCGCAGAATTTTAGGCGAAAGACCCGATGTTTTTGTCAACGGGCAATTACAACCGGGAGTTTCTATCCGGGAAACCGTCCTTCATCAGCCTATCTATTTTGGTCAAAAAGATCTTTCCAGTACAGGAGCAGGATTTGAAAAAGATCTAATAGAAAAACTGGTAGGTGATGCTCTCGTACCCTTGCGTGAAAAAATCAAACAGGGCCAACACAATGTGCAGGATGCGATTCACCAGATCAAGAGGCTTGACCGGGCGGTATCTCAAAAACAGGAGTGGACACAAAAACAACAAGATGCTCAGTTTCAACTGAAATTTTATCAGCAGCACGGTGTGGAAACCAAACTACAAAAACAGATTGATTTTGACCGTGATGAACGAAAAGCACAACAAGTTATTGTTGGTGCTGATAATTACTTATCTGAATTGAACCGTTTTATAGCCGACTTTGAAGATGAGCTTAAAAATCAGACTCTGTATAAGTCACCACAGAACCAACCGTTTTTTGATGACTTTTTTACTAGCTATCAAAACCTGTTAACTGGCTTTGATGGCATAAAGCAGGTAGTTACCGATAGTCAGGCTACGTTGCAACAATTACGAGAAAAACTTTCCGGCTTTAGTCAGCAAAAACTATCTCTGAAAGAAGAGTTTGCAGAAATAGAACGAAAGCTTGCGGGAGAACTCAAGCAAGCTGGTGCACAGGCCATTAGTCCACAGGAGTTTAAAAAACTAAAATCCTTGCTGGATCAGGCAGAGCAAATGCTCCAAGTGTTAGCCAAGAGTGAGCAACAATACAGCGA
This sequence comes from Endozoicomonas sp. ALC020, assembly GCF_049275935.1. Classification (NCBI taxonomy): domain Bacteria; kingdom Pseudomonadati; phylum Pseudomonadota; class Gammaproteobacteria; order Oceanospirillales; family Endozoicomonadaceae; genus Endozoicomonas; species Endozoicomonas sp. ALC020. Next base: position 2,341,034 of record NZ_CP184830.1, on the reverse strand, counting down.
TCTTGGTGAAACTCTTGGGAAGAAGCTGGACGGCCTGGATAAATTATGGTCAGAGGAATATCGTGCCATCAAACAGATCCTCGATAAGATCAACCTTGTTGACTCACCTTTGAAAATTCGATCCGATTTCAAAGCCAATAAAGCCGCCATGCTTGAGCACATTCAGGGCTTGTTCCGTGGGAGTCGTATTCATGAGATAACGCTGCAAAGCGTTGTTGATGAGTTTAAGGATTTTGGCGCTATGTGGCGCGAAAAAGATAAACTGAAATCCATTCTGGGTGGCTCGTTTGATAGGTTCTGGCAGTACTTTGAAGATAAATTAGATAGCTTACTTACCTGGCAGGTGCCTAATACTTACACCATTGAATATCACAATAAGCCTTTGGCTCACCACTCTTTAGGTCAGAGGGCTTCTGCGCTCATGCTCTTTGTTCTAAGCCAGCGAGAAAACGACGTTGTTATCATAGATCAGCCAGAAGACGATCTCGATAACCAAACTATCTATGATGATGTCATCAAGTTAATACAGGAGTTAAAACCAAAAACTCAGTTTATCTTTGCAACTCACAACGCAAACATACCCGTATTGGGGGACGCCGAACTGGTCATTGCCTGCGAATACCTCGATGATAAAGTCCAGCCCAATAGCGGAAGTATTGACTGCTGCAACATACAGCAACGAATTGTTAGCGTCATGGAAGGTGGAACAGAAACCTTTGAGAAACGTAAACAGGTATACGAAGCATGGAAACCGCAGAACTCTTAGGCATTATTGCCAATGGTGAAGATTCCAGACACCAGTTTAAAGCAACTATAAACAACGTTAATTCGTTGGCATTAGAAATGGCCGCTTTTAGCAACTCAAAGGGCGGTCATATTATTATTGGCGTCAATGATGATGGCACAATAACAGGGCTCTCTGATGCTCAGTTACGAAAAATAAATCAAGATATTGCCAATGCGGCAACAAACAACGTAAAGCCAGCAATCAACCCAATTACCCAAAACTTTTCCCTTCCTGGTGGAAGGGTATTGGTATTAATTGTAGCGGCCGGTTTAGTCAAACCCTACATGGACTCAAATGGTTACATTTGGGTAAAAAATGGTTCTGATAAGAGAAGAGTCACAGCCCGCGAGGAGCTTCAGCGGATGTTTCAGGAAGCAGGGTTGGTACATGCTGATGAATCATCGGTGCAAAACTCTTTTACAACTGAGATTGATGAAGAATTTTTTGATACTTTCTTTGAACGAGAATACGGAGAGTCTGCAGATAAACAGCACATTTCTCGTTCACAGTTATTAGAAAACATGAATCTTGCAAAAGATGACTTGCTGAATATTGCAGGTACATTACTGTTTTCCACTCGCCCACAAGTTCGACTGCCTGTTTTCATTGTCAAAGCGGTTGCCTTCCCTGGAAAAAATATTGAGGACACTCAATATATTGATAGTCAGGATGTTAAGGGCAAACTAACCGATATTTTTCAGCAGTCTCTGGGGTTTGTGCTGTCGAACATCAAGCACATTCAAAAAGATCAAGGGTTTAACTCCATTGGTGAGCCTGAAATACCACGTATTGTTCTTGAAGAACTCATCGCCAATGCGTTAATACACAGAGACTACTATATCTCAGCGCCTGTAAAATTATTGGTATTTACTGACCGCATTGAAATTATAAGCCCAGGACATCTGCCGAATAACCTGACGGTAGAGAACATAAAAATGGGCAACTCTAATGTTCGCAACCCCGTCCTTGCATCATTTGCCCCCAGATTGCTGCCATACCGAGGTCTTGGTAGTGGCATCAAGCGAGCAATCAAAGCCTACCCAGATATAGATTTTATTGATGATCGAGACTCAAATATCTTCAAGGTAATTATTTTTCGTAAAGGGTGCTGAATACTTACGGAGAGATCATGAAGTCCAATCTAGCCATAGTTAAAACAGCGATAGCGATAGCGATAGCCATAGCCATAGCCATAGCCATAGCTATTAGTTTGAGTTTATACGCCTACGGCAGCGGCAATTACTCACAAAACACGACGCAGACGACAACGCTTGCTCCAACTCCTATATCTGAAAACCAACAAACTCTGGCTATGGTGTTTCCAAAATACACGACTGTGTTTGGTATTAAAGTTCGGGGCACAGAAAAAGTACCCGATGAAAAGCTGCTTCATGCTGCGAAAATCCTGGCTGAATACCTCGATAACAATGACGATGGCCTTATCGACAATCAGCAAGTGGTAGATATGTTAGTTGCACAAAAAGCCACTTTGGCAATGATAGCTGACGATTCCGAACTACAGCCTGTAAGGGATAAAGTCGGAAATAAAAAGAAACTACCCAATCTGCAAGACCTGAAAGCAAGCGAAACACACCCAAATGGCGCGGACAGAGGTGTATTTGATGGCGCCCTCGAAGAAGTACTGCATTTGATCACCCATCTTGGCTACAGCAAAATTTATCCTGAAGTGTTTGGCGAGCGACACGGTTCATTGATTGCCGATGCCATGGACAAAGCTCGTGGTGGTCGGTTTGATACAATCCCGGACAGTTACCCTAAACACGCCTGGTTCACTTATGAGGATGAAAGCTGTAACTACAGTTGCATGATCACTGAATATACTTATTTTGCACTGACTTCGATGCTCGGCGGTCAAGAGTTTCCCGGTCGATTGGAAAAAATCCAAAATGAATGGACATTAAACACCAGAGCTAAAGTACAATCAGGTGACCCTGATGTTTACAAAATTCTGACTAATCGGGCCTATTCACTGCCCAGTGTATTACCAGACGGTCAGTACAACTCGGCCCATTTCGAGATAAAAATGGGTGCTGATGAGTCAACAGTGGTCAGCACAGAAGCCCATGATTCTGCGACAAAAGCAGAACAAACGTCAGTCGTGCTGCTGGTCGCTGTAATGATCATTTTTGGAAAAGTGATGCTGTACTGACTCTAAAAATGCGGGAAGGAAAAAGTTTAATTTCTTTCCTTCTTACTATTTCAGACTCTCATCTCAATGCCATGCCTGGCCATGTAAGCTTTGGCCTGGGGAATAGAGTATTCAGCAAAGTGAAAAATACTCGCAGCCAGAACAGCATCTGCCTTACCTTCCTTCACAGCTTCAACCAGATGATCCAGATTTCCGGCACCACCCGAGGCAATAACAGGAATGTCCAGAGCATTGGATATGGCTCGGGTTACGCCAATGTCGTAACCGTTCTTTACTCCATCCTGATCCATACTGGTCAGAAGAATTTCGCCAGCTCCCAACTGTTCCATTTTCCTGGCCCACTCAATCGCATCCAGTCCGGTTGGTTTTCGGCCGCCATGGGTAAAGATCTCCCAGCGTTCAGGCTCACCTGACAGGCTGACCTTCTTGGCATCGATGGCAACAACAATACATTGGGAGCCAAAACGATCGGCAGCTTCCTGAACAAATTCAGGATTAAAGACAGCAGCCGTATTAATACTGACTTTGTCGGCACCGGCATTGAGCATGGTACGAATATCTTCCACCTTGCGAATGCCGCCGCCTACCGTCAGAGGGATAAACACTTCGCTGGCCATACGCTCAACGGTATGAACCATGGTGTCGCGGTCTTCATGGCTGGCGGTAATATCCAGAAAGGTGATCTCATCTGCACCCTCTTCGTTATAGCGGCGAGCCACTTCAACGGGGTCACCGGCATCACGGATATCAAGAAACTGGACGCCTTTCACTACTCTGCCATTGTCAACATCCAGACAGGGAATAATTCTTTTCGCTAAGCCCATTGAGCGGCCTCTCTATTTTTTGCAATAAACCGATTAAAGACTCAGTTGACCAGACGTAGGCATACCGGATATCGGTACTCATCTCCCCGACTGGCTTTCATGCTGGCCCGGATCACAAAAATCAGGGCAAAAACCACCGCAAACGGAATCAGGGGAAGAAAGAGCAGCCCGATCAGAACAGCATTCAGTAATCCCCAGATGGCAATCACCAGAGTCACCGTGATCTGGAAATTCAGAGACTCTTTGGCATGATGGGCAATAAACATAGACTGATCTTTTTTCTGATACCAGATCAGAAAAGGGATCAACAGGTTCGTGCCTGGCAGGACACAGCCAAACAAGGTCAGAATATGGGAGAAAACAGCCCAATTCTTCTCATTGGAATCGGGCTTTTTCATAAATGGTTGCAAAGCGTCTATGTCCATTTTTTTAAGCTCGAACGTATTTTAAGTGTCGAGCCCCCTCTAAGGATTCCAGTTCAAAAAGTTCTCAAGCAGTTTCAAGCCGCTGTCAGCACTTTTCTCAGGGTGAAACTGCACCGCAAAGATATTGTCCCGTGCTAAAGCCACATCAAAATCAACGCTGTAGTGACAACGACCAACAGCCATCCCATCGTCATTTGCATGAGCATGATAGCTGTGGACAAAATAGAAGCGGGCATTATCTTCGATGCCTTTCCACAAAGGGTGGTCACGATGTTGCTGAACCGGGCTCCAGCCCATGTGAGGAACTTTCAGTTTTTCACCGGCCTCATCCACCAGCCCCTTGCCAAAAAATTTTACTTGCCCGGGCATCAGACCCAGACAATCAACGCCACCATTCTCTTCGCTGTGATTCAACATGACTTGCATACCAACGCAAATACCCAGAAGCGGGCGCTGGCTTTCGACCACTTCCCGCACCACATCATCTACGCCTTTGGCACGAATTTCTGCCATACAATCACGGATAGCACCGACACCGGGAAGCACCACATGATCGGCCTGCTGAATAATGTTCGGGTCAGAAGTCACCTTGACACGGGTATCGCTGCTGGCCACGTGTTCCAGAGCTTTACTGGCAGAGTGAAGGTTACCCATCCCATAATCGATGACTGCAACTGTCTTCATTTTTTTAACTCACCTGACAGCTTAATGAAAAACATACCGACTGCATCACCCTGTCTGTTTGAAGTGGACTCAAAGCTTTTTTTCGCTCATGGCTGTTTTTTGCTCATGGCTGATTACAGCGATCCTTTGGTGGATGGCATCTGGCCAGCCATACGAGGATCCAGTTCCAAGGCCATTCTCAATGCCCGGCCGAAGGCCTTGAAGACCGTTTCTATCTGATGGTGAGCATTGCGACCGCGCAGGTTATCAATGTGCAACGTCACATTGGCATGATTAACAAAGCCCTGGAAGAACTCGTAGAACAGGTCGACATCAAACTTGCCAATCATGGCCCGGGTAAAATCGACATTAAACTCAAGGCCGGGACGTCCGGAAAAATCGATGACGACTCTGGAAAGCGCCTCGTCCAGCGGTACATAGGAGTGCCCGTATCGGGTCAGACCTTTCTTGTCACCAATGGCTTTGGTGAACGCCTGCCCCAGGGTAATACCGATATCTTCTACGGTATGGTGGTCATCGATTTCGTTGTCACCCACAGCCTTGATATCCAGATCCATCATGCCATGACGGGCAATCTGGTCCATCATATGATCAAGAAATGGCACACCAGTGTCGAACTGGCCTTTGCCACTGCCATCCAGATTGATATCAACCCTGATCTGGGTTTCCAGCGTATTTCTTTCAACACTGGCCTTGCGCTCAGCCATGATAATCTCCAATTATATCTATTCTGTACATAGAGTCTGACCTGTTATTACTACCAGACTCAAATAAAGACCATTCAAACCTGAATGCTTGCTGACTCCCGGACCTCAATCCGGCCATTATACGGAGCAGCTATCAAGCAGGCGAGCTATTCATCTCGTACTTTTTCGAAAAGTTCTGCTTCCAGCCTCTCAAGCAATCTGTCTATCTCCTTTCGTTTGTTCTGTACCAGCCTGCCACCGGAAGGCCTTTCACGGTCATTGGCCCAGTTCTGCGACCAGCCTACAGTAAAATCCACACATTGTTCAGCAAACTGAGGCAGTGAAAATGCCCTGGACTGTTCCACACACCCGGTAAGGAAATTATCGACATCCGACTGCTGGATTGGGTATTTGCCAGCCGTTCTCTTCATACTCCCGGGCTTGAGGACATAGATCCAGATTTGCCCCTTCCCGGGTAGCTGGCCACCAGCCATTGTCTTGAGTTGTCTGACACTGATGAGGGTTCTGCAGTTCAGAGTTTCATTGCGATCCAGGCTGCTGATCTGATGACCGGATGATGCCAACAACAAGCCATTGAATAACTTCCCTTCTTTTGGGGTAACACCCGGAACGGTCTTTGTCGGTGATTTTTCAACGACTCTGGCAAACCAGCCCCGCTGATAACCGCTGACCCAGACAGGGAACTCAGCCTTGTCTTTGTTGAGCTTCTTCTCCCTGGCTGCTTCCAGCATCAGCATGTCTGAAGCAACAAGGTATTGCTTTTGAGTGGTATCAACCCTCGGGAAACACGCCAGGTCCAAAGCCCATGAAGAGACGGGCAAAGCCAGGCAGAACATTGTTGCCAGCCATCGTTTGACTGACATTATCCCAAAAGCGTCCATTGTCTCCATAACCCGTTCCCAACGTATTCAGGCGGCAGAGGCCGATTTTCCCCAGGCAGAGTCACGCAAACAACCTCACCACCATATTAGTCGCTGAACTGCCGCACCATAGCGAGGGTTGAACATTTCCCGGGGTCATTGCTTGCTGTTCGATGAGCCAGACAACACTTGGCGACTGAAAAATTAATTCAACACAAGACTTGCAATTATTTTTCAAACCTGATTTGTTAAAAGCAATGATCAGAAGGATCTGATTCATGTCAGCTCGAGTGCTGTTTATGGAAAAAAACATCAGGCTCGGAGTTGTTGCTACCCTGGCAACACTCACCGCTTTTTCGGCGGATGCCCTTTTATTGCCTCCAAAACCCTTGACACTGAGTTCATCATGGGATTGTCGCTCCGATCAGAACAGCGACTGGCTATGCCGAAGCAGCCAGACAGATCGTTACGAACAATCTCTGGAAACCGCTGCTTATTCTGCTTCAAATAGAAATAACGGGTACCCGGAAACTATTTCTCAGCAGCACTATGAGCCTGTCAAAGCGGAGCCAGACAACCAGTTCAAACAGGAGTTTGTGCAGCCGGACTATCCTCGGCAGGGTAACAACTACTCCTACACCTATCAACAGACGACTCCAGAACAACAACTCCGGCAGAGAGTCAACGAACTAATGGGCTCGGAACATGGGAGTTTTGTTATCCAGTGGCTCGCAACCCATACCGAAGAACCATTAAGGGATCTACAGCGTCGTTTCCCGGTCCTGCAGCAAGCGACGATTGTCCGCTATCAGCGCAAAAACAAAGATTGGTTTTTATTGCTGGACGGACCATTCAAAGATAGCCAGTCAGCAATGACAGCCCTCAACAGTCCTCCCCGGTTGTTGCTGACCGACAAACTCTATCCCTGGACACGGTCTCTGGCCAGCATTCAGAAGCTCAACCTGATTATGCCAGGTGAACTCAGAGATCCCGGTGACCCCTCACAGCCACTGAACGAACAGCGTTATGCCTACAATAATCCTGTAAAGCCGGACAATAATCGATTGTTTGCCAGTATCGCTCCCGCCTATCCAAAATTGCAGCAACAAGAAACCCATCGGGATTACAACGTCGATTCTCAGCAGACATCTGAGCCACCATTTCACTCGTCCTATCAGTCCGAGCCTTATAAAGAACCAATGGATTTGAACTACAGTGCTCCTCGTTCGCAGCGTTATACCCGGACGACTCCTGAAAAGGAGGACTTTCAGACAAAACTGCACTACCAGCAGAGCTACCTGAATGAGGGTTATTCAACGTATTCGGTCCAGGAAGAGACCAACGAATATCGTCGTCCAAAAGAAGCCAGAGAGTACCAGCAACCGACCAGACATGACATTCTCAAAGCTTCCCGGCACAGTTATGCTATCCAGTGGCTGGCTGGAACCCGAAGAGATACGCTCGAAAGAGTCCGCAGGCGGTATGCACAGTTGAGTGACACCCAGATCATCCACTATCGGAAAGGATATCAGGACTGGTTTTTACTCGTGGGTCCTCCCTATACCAGCAAAGATCAGGCTAACAGAGCACTTTCCAGCCCGGAGCTGGCCCGTATTTCTATACGCCTCTCCCCCAGAGTCCGATCGGTTAATGAACTACAAAGTCTCATTACAGGGAAGTCAGAAAAGACTCAGCAGATAACCTCCCGAAAGGTTACTCAACCGCAAGGGACAATCATCAGTGGGCCGGGAAACAGCTATACCATTCAGTGGTTTTCAGCCAACAAGCCAGAAGCCATTGAGAAGCTGAAAAAACGATTCCCGGAATTGAAGTCTGCAGTTACGGCGCGATACCGAAAAAACCAGAAAGACTGGTATGTCCTTTTGCAAGGTCAGTTCACCAGCAGTAAAGAAGCTCTGGCTGTTCTCAATTCACCTCAACTGAAAGACGCTGTCCAGGTCCTCTACCCCTGGACCCGCTCGGTAAAATCCCTCAAGAAACTACAGGCCCGGGAAAGTTAGGGGGGGGACAATATTTTCACCCCCCTTACCAACTCCTCAAACACTTGCGGTACACTATCCTGACCAAGGAATAACAATATTTTGTACCCAGAGATCCCGAGGTCTCCAATGAACCGTGCAATTAAACTCATCGCCTTTTTGGTGGCTGGCATCATAATTCTTGTTGTTGCTGCTGCCCTGATTCTTCCGAAAGTGATAGATCCCAACAATTACCGGGATGACATTTCCAAAATGGTTTACGACAATACTGGTTTGACGCTCACGATTGACGGCCCTATTGGCTGGTCGGTCTTTCCCTGGCTGGGACTTTCCCTTGAACAGGTGAATGTTAAAGGGGCAGACAACTCCGAGCTGGCCAGACTGGGGACAGCGGAAGTCAGTGTTAAGCTGCTACCTTTGTTAAGCAAAAAAGTAGAAATGCAAACAGCCAGGCTGATAGGGCTGGATCTTAATCTGGTCAGGAACGAGTCCGGCCAGGGCAACTGGGAGGTTTCCAGAAAAACAGGTAGCGAGCCTGTTGCAACAGAGACCACAACAGTTGTATCGCCCGAAGGTACCACCGAATCTACACCTCTGGAATTGGATATTGCCAATGTCAGTGTTGAAGGACTGGTGATCCGTTATGACGACGAGAGCACAGGTAAAACCTACCTGGTTGATCAGGCCGGGTTGGAAACCGGGGCAATTCGCAACAATGAGCCTTTTGACTTTAATCTGAAAGCTCGTATCAAGAGCAGTGAACCCGATCTGACACTGATGACTGGCATCACGGGTGTTCTGAAGTTCAGCCTCAAAGAGGGCACCTATGATCTGCAGGATCTCAAAATATCGGCCAACCCGGCAGCAGATAATCTTGTCGGGACAAGCACCGAAACCCTGCAAATTGTCGGCGCCCTGAACGTTCAGCAACAACCGTTGATGGTGAAAGGCCACCTGGATGTCACACAGTTCAATCCAGGCAAGTTTCTGAAAGAGATCAAGATCCTGCTTCCCCCCATGGCAGATCCCGGGGCAATGACCCAGCTGGCTTTCAAGAGCAGCTTTAACACCGATGGTAAAAGCTTCTCTGCAGACAAACTGGATCTGACGCTTGATGGTTTCAATCTGGATGGTTTCTTCAAAATCGGAAACCTGCAACAACAGGACATGACTTTTCAGTTCAAGGGCGGTGACCTGAACCTGGATCGCTACCTGCCACCTGCCTCCGAACAGACAGAGACCAAAGAAGAATCAAAAGGCAAGTCTGAAGGTGTGCAGAGCACAGAGCCTCCGACCTTTGCGTCAGGTACTGTGAAAGAGCTTCAGCCCAACCAGGCGCTGCCACTGATTCCGGAAGACTCCCTGCGTCCTCTGAACGTCAAAGGCTCTCTGGAACTGGCTTCCCTGACCGTGGCAAAACTCACTTTTAACAAGCCTTCAGTCCAGCTTACAGCCCTGAACGGACAACAAGATATCAAGCTGGCTTCCGGCTTCTACGAGGGCACCATTGATCTGGACGGCAAGCTGGATGTTCGCAAACAGGGTAATCCTGAAATTCAGACAACAGCAGATCTGAACGCTATAAATCTGCAGGCTCTGGCTCAGCCCATACCGGCTTTGAAATCCATTGAAGGTAAGGTCAATGCAGACATGAACCTGACAACCCATGGCCAGCTTCAGAGTGTCCTGATCAGTAACCTGAACGGAAAGGTTGACTTCAATGTCGATAAGGGAGCCTTTACGGAGGCCAACTTTGACAAGATGGTGTGTGAGGGAATTGCCAGAATACGCAAGAAAGATCTGCAGAAAAAAGACTGGGGTCATACCACCCGGTTCACCCAGCTCGGAGGCAGTTTCACCATCAGCAACGGGGTAGCCAGCAATAAGGATTTGACTGCTGCTCTGACCAACCTGAATCTCAAGGGTGACGGCGATATCAATCTGGTCAAACAGACTATGGATTTTCATGTCGGCCTGAACATCAGTGGCGACCGTGCTCCCGATAGTGACCCAGCCTGCGAGGTCAACGAAGACTACGTCAATGTCGCCTGGCCGGTTCGTTGTCAAGGCAAGCTGGGACAGCAGGAGTGTGGTATTGATACCAAACGTCTGGCCGACACCATTGCTTCACTGGCCAGACAAGAAGTGAAAAAGCGTGTGGAAAAAGAGATTGAGAAGAAAGCCGGACACCTGAAAGATGCCCTGAAAGGTCTTTTCAAATAAAAAAACCGTTTTTCCAATGCTTCCTGCTCTATTGCCCCCCGCTCATCCGTGTCGGTATCAGTGGGGGGGAATGCGAGAAGCTGTCAGCCGAAGGTGGATTCACAGAAGTAATAGAACTTGAGAATGCAAATCGTTATGTTATAACATTTACAAAATAACAAGCATTGACTAGCTTTATATCACCCAACGCATTGAGCATTTTCACACTAGGAGCCTTCTGTGCCTGCAGTCAACCCGCCGATTATTTTTACTGACTTCCACTCTCCAGCAACCAAAGTTACTCCCTTTAAAGGAGCTATCCGCAAAAGATCAGCTTACAGCCAAATGGCAAAAGCGCTGATTCTGCTAGCAGCGTCAGCCACCGCAACTGTTCATGCTGAAGGATTCAGTCCAAATTTCAGCCTTATTCTGGACGGCCATTACAAGTCAGCTGACAGCGCTCTCAGCGAATATGAAAAGGGCTTTGGTCTGGGTCATATTGAACTGGGTGTCAGTGCGGCTATTGATGATCTTTTCTACGGCAAGTTCACCGGTGTTGTGCATGATCACGACGGCGAAACCGAGTTCGAAACAGAAGAGGCATTTATCCAGACTCTGGCTCTGCCTGGCGGTTTTAGTGTTCGCGTTGGTCGATTTCTGTCTGACATCGGCTACCTGAATAGTCAGCACGCTCACACGGATTCATTTGTTGAAAGGCCTGCCGCTTACCGGGCAATGCTGGGGTCACACTACTATGACGACGGTGTACGCCTGAGTTATGTAATGCCTACCGATACGTTCTGGACGATCGGTACCGAAGCTTTTAGTGGTAAAAAGATGCAGGCTGCAGATTTAACCGATCCAAAATCAGTGGGAGTCTACACCGCCTTCACCAAAATTGGTGGTGATTTTAATGAAGAGCACAGCTGGCAGCTGGGTCTGAGCTATCTCAGAAATGACAACGGCGCCAGCATCAGCAATCATGACCATGAGCACGAAGACGATGAAGATCACGGACATGAAGAAGATGAGGGCCACAGCCACTCTCATAACGCCCAATTTACCGGCAAGAACACCTATATTGCCGATGCCGTATGGAAGTGGGCTCCTGATGGTAACTTCAAGTACCGCAGCCTGACCCTGACAGGGGAATATCTGCAAACACAGGATCTCAGCGACACCTTTGAGGGTAATGAAAAGAATAAAGGCTTCTACCTGAGTGGCGTTTATAAGATGACGCCTCAGTGGGCAGTGGGTGCTCGTTACGGGGAGTTCAGGGGCTTCGAAGCCCACGAGGACCATTTCGACGAGAAGAAGCTGCAAGAAACTGAACTTATGGTGTCCTGGAGCCACTCTCACTTCTCCACAGTCAGACTGCAGTACACTCATCAGACAGGTGACGGTTTCGAAAACACCAACAACATCGTAACCCTTCAGTATGTTATGTCCCTTGGAGCTCATGATGCGCACACTTTCTAAACTGTTGCTGGCATCCGCTCTGGCCTTTCCAGCATCCAGTCATGGAGCATTGACCGTATTTGCCTGTGAGCCTGAGTGGGCTGCATTGTCTGAAGAGCTCGCTACTGATACAAAGGTTTACACGGCAACAACGGCCCGACAGGACCCTCACCACATTCAGGCTCGTCCGGGACTGATCTCGAAAATAAGAAAGGCAGACATAGTCGTTTGCTCAGGTGCTGAGCTGGAAACCGGCTGGCTGCCGGTTCTGCAAATGAAGTCAGCCAACCCAAAAATTCAGACCGGAGACAAAGGGCTGTTCTTTGCTGCTGATCAGGTAGAGACCATCGGTAAGCTTGAAAAAGTAGATCCAACCATGGGCGATGTTCATCCGGAAGGAAACCCTCACCTGCATCTTGATCCTTATCGACTGCAGAAAATCGCCCTGGCCCTGGCAGAACGCATGGCAGAGCTTGACCCGGGGAACAGGGATGAATATCTGGCAAACGCAAAAAAATTCTCAGAAGTCTGGGAGACCAATATCAAGCGCTGGGAAAAGGAAGCCGCTCCACTGAAAGGTAAAAACCTGGTGACCTATCACAGCAACTTTGACTATCTGCTGGAGTGGCTGGGTGTGAATGTTGTTGGTGACCTGGAACCCAAACCTGGTCTGCCACCTTCAACCAGACACCTGGCATCCTTGTTGGAGCTTTCTAAAAAGACGTCTATCGATGCCGTCGTGTACGCCTCCTATCAGGACAAAAAAGGTGCGGACTGGTTAAGTCAGAAAGCCGGTGTGCCCGCCACAGAGTTGCCGATGACGGTCGGTGGCAGCAAACAGAGTAAAGACCTGATCAGCTTGTATGACGATCTCATTCAAAAGCTGCTGAAAGTGACAGGCAAACCGGAAGATTCATAATGGAATGGGCTCTTCTTGCAATCATGATGCCTGCCCTGGTGGCAGGCATCATTGTTTTCAGTACACACCTGGTCCTGGGAAGACAGGTTCTGAAGCGTGGTATTGTCTTCATGGATCTGGCTATTGCCCAGGTCGCGGCTATGGGTGCCATCGTCGCTCATATCCTGACGATGACACAGGCTCACCGTCATGTTCCCCACGATGGCTCCGCAGGATTAGGAGCTTTAATGCCCTTTGCCTTTTCCATTGGTGGTGCTGGCCTGATTGCATGGCTGGCCAAATACTCAGAGAAAGAGCTGGAAGCGATTATTGGCTGCATTTATGTGGTCTCTGCTGCTTCTATCACTCTTCTTATGTCCAGTGATCCCCAAGGCGCGGAGCATATTTCCAGAGCCCTGAACGGTCATATCCTCTGGCTTGGCTGGCAGGACATGGTGGTTCCGGGATTGGCAAGTTTGGCTTTTCTTGCAGTGACAATCATGAGACCAGAAATCCTTGATGGCAGACTTTTTTACCCGCTCTTTGCCCTGATGGTCACACTGAGCGTCAAAATGGTGGGTGTCTATCTGGTATTCAGCGCCTTGATTATGCCCGCTCTGGCTGTCAATCAGTTGTCTGGAAAGAAAGCTCTTGCTTTCGGCTATCTGGCAGGATTAGCAGGTGTGATTCTGGGATTGGTGCTATCGAGTCTTTATGACTTTCCTGGTGGAGCAACAATTGTCGTCAGTTTGACGACTGTCTGTGTACTGTTCAGAGTATTGAGCAGGCGCTGATAGCCAATGAAAAAGCGCCAGAAGGACTCACCTTCTGGTAGCCTGACTTTTTAGCCCATAACCTGAGGTCGGCATAAATAAGGCCACTTACGGAAGATCCCGTACTTCGCCCCAAAAACAGCGATAATCCTTCGGATTCAGCCCTAATTTCCTGAGGTAATCTATGGTTTTAAGCTGAACTTCAGCTGCCGTATAGTCTTTGGAGGACTTAATATCTTCAGGCACAGACTGCAAAGGAATTTTATCCTTTCTGCACTGATGAAGGTAGCCAAACCAGGCCTGTAAAAATTGGTTAATCAACTTAATTTCCTGTACCGTTTTCGGGCAACGGAAAAACCGAAATTCCAGTGTTGATAACTTCTCGACTTTTTCTGCTCCGGTAATATGCAATAAAGACATAGCCATATACTTTTCCATACAATAATTACCAATTGGACCTAGCCCCATTTGTATGGTCGTCATATGAACAAGTTGGCTATAAAAATGGGCAAATTGATCAAGCCTGTCTTTTTTTTCCGAATCAGTGCTCGCTTTATGGCTTGTTTTTTCAGTATGATTTTCTTCTATTCTTTTATTGTAACGGTCAACAATTCTATTTAACCGCTTTACGGCAAATGGTTTTGTGTCTGGATTATAATCAGCAAATGTTTTATACCATTTAGCTTCATCCTGCTGTAAGATTCGATCATTATTTCCAAACGCCCTCAATAGAAAAGGATTTCGCTGGATCTCAGATTCCATCGCCAGAAGCACACCAGTGTCACCCTGAGTAGCACTCATCGCATCGACGTGTTTATGTCCGGAGCTATAATCAATGAATCCTTCGTTTCGCATTGAATCAGTTACTTCAATCACCTTCTCAAAAGATAACTCCGCGAGTTGATCATCAGAATGATAAGGCGTGCAGTTTATTTCAAACCACCGCCGTGAGTCATAAAAAGGGATCACTGTAAATTTACTGTTAAATCCATAGCGTACACGACGTTGTACGTCAGTACCTTGATCAGTTAACTTTTTTTCTGATAATCGAGATAAAAAAATCTTACGATGATCACCATAACGAAGAGAACAATCATCTTTTAGATCATATTCAAGCTCTTCACCAAATTTAAGGTTTGGTCTGTTTGCCAAATCCACTCCATTGTCATTCGGTAAAGAGCAGTTATCAAACAGGGTATCGACAATGCCATCACAGCGCCGCAAAAAAATAAAATCCATAACATCTCGATTAAAAAACTCTCTTAAATCACTTTTGTTTCTGCGTAAAGCAATGGTTAACAAGTTTCTGTCTTTGTAATCTCCAGAACCACTATCAATAATTGTCTGCCTGAATTTCACAGCAAAATCAAAGATAATACCCAGCTCAGAAAAAAGGCCTCTTGAAGCAAAAAGGGTTTCGAAAAATGGAAATATATCCTTCATTAATTGCTGGTAGGTAAATTTATGATTGCAATACCCAATATATGGAGTCACATCGTCCGATAGATTCTTTTTTTTGTTGAGATAATCAACTAACATGTCCACCAGACTATAACATAATCCACGCAAATCTCTTTTTGATTCCGCTGCTGCCCCTTCGGTAAAAATAGTAGTCAGGAAAGACTCTATCTCCTCAACCCGCCCCAAGCTAATGGTTTTACCCGCCACGTATTTATCAGGGCTGCTTTCAACAGTAAAACATCGATCATGGACAAGCCCCTCCTGGTATAAAATAAAATCGATAAAAATCCCTATTAATTCGTCTCTTTGATCACCTCTACAGCTTTCTTTTTCGATTACGTTGTATCTCAGTGTATGTATGAGGTTTTCAATAGTATTTCTAAAATGCCCAGCCACTGCCTCAGCTGTAAACTTCTCGCTGACTCTGGCTACATTCATTACCTCAGCACTATCCGTAGTAACGCAATGGGAAACTTTTCGCTCGGGAATAGTCTGATTGACGATCTGGTGACTGCAACCTGGCGCAATAGAGCCAAGCCTGCTTATCTTATTTACCTGTGCAAAGGATTCATCATCAAACTGCAAATTTCTTGAAAAACTTTTAAATACTTTCTGTTCTGAATCAAAACAATCATCATTCTTTTCATCAGGACTGCTTTCATAAAGTCCGCAAGCATCTGTTCTGTTAGAATTTATATTCATTGTTCACTCCATTGAACGTATTTGATTTCTTAGCTATGTAGATTTAGACTATTAATTCTTGAAAAAGTTCCAGAACGATAATTCATATTACTCAACGCCGATCCGCTGCATGAGGCTGATGAGCTACTTCACCCCAAAATCAGGGAGCGCTCTTATCTAACCAGACAATCAATTTACTGATGTTGTCATGCTAACCAGATCGTGATGCTGCTATCTAAAGCATTCCCATATAGTTGCAGGCGCCACCCCTCATCTCCGAACACAATATAATACAACAAGCCCAAAAATAAACATTGAACAGAAAGCGATTGTTAAGTTATCAAGCTGAGTTTTTTTGCTGTCGCAACTCATTTCTAACGAGTTCAAGTTCAGAATTAGTTTGCTGACTACTGGCAGTTAAGGACTGTATCAGACGATTAGTAGCCGAAGCCAGCACCACCGCCCCCTGTGCCTCTCAACAAAAGCCGCATTAACAGCCCCCGATTGAACAGAATCGCCGCACTGCCTTACTTCAATCGCTTGATGCGTGCGCCATTTATTACTGCAAGAGAATGGCAACCTGTCGACATCCCTTTGAACACAGTGTCTAAAAGACGGTTTAAAAGTTACAGGTACCATGTACGCAACCATGAGTCAGTTCTTCAAAAACTTGATTCCATATTCCTTTCAAGCTCCAGCGACTGAATCGGTTATATATATTGTGCCAATCACCGAACTCTTCAGGCATGTCTACCAAGGTGCTCCGGTACCAGCAAACCAGAGAATCGACTCAATGAATAACCTGTTGTCAGCTGTTGGTCCGGGGTCGAAGACTTTACACGACAGCATGTCTTTGACCCGATCCCATTATCCCATTGTTCATCTCTGAGTACTGTGCGGGTCATAACAAAGCTAAACGCCATACTCTAGATCACTTTCAGGTGTCTTTCCGGTGAGGCTACTGATGTTTTTATCTGTTCAGTCGGTTGGATAAGAACGCCCCTAGGAGCCTGACCGAGAATAGCGCCCGTAGCGAGGACGGCAGAAAATTGAGGATGAAAATTCGGTTTTGTGAGGAGAATAGCGAGCTATTTGACGAACAAAAGCGGATTTTCAGACCAATTTGCTGCCGCCGCAGTAGGGCAGTCTATTCTCGGTCAGGCTCCTAGCAAAAACACCAGAGTGTCCTAGTATAACTATTGTCGTTACACGGCAGTAGGTTCGATTATGTTGACGCAAAAGACAAGCCAAAGCTTTATGCCAGCGTTGTTGATGGTTGTGTTCTTACTATTTCCCCTGGATGCTTTCTCCGATGGTATCAGGCAAATAGAATTCTTACAGAAAATCGGGACTGATAAGGATCCCTATGTAGTTACGGCAAAGTGGGATTCATCGGGGATGTGCGTTGACTATGTCTTGCCGCAGTATATTCAGACGATTCCGGGCTATGAGAACGGACAAACTATGAATATTCATTACCTGGATACGAGTTACTGTAGCGAATTGTCGGGCGCTGCACAGCTGTTCGAGGTGAAAAGCAAAGATCATTCCGGGAGATCGGCTCGACTTTGGTGGGAGAAAGAGATTGGCAAGGATCCCCGTGCAAGGGTAGACGAAGGTGCAGATCCAAACGGATTAGTATGGATTGACAATACCGATAGCAACAAAATTAAAGTCTGGGTCAGTTATGATCGCAAGGAGACTGACTGAGAATAGACTGCCCTGCGTGGCAACTGCTCCTGCGTTGCTCTAGCTCCAGCATCCATGCAGTCGGTGGCGGCAGCAAATTGGTCTGAAAATCTGCTTTTGTTCGTCAAATAGTTCTCTATTCTCCTCACGAAACCAAATTTTCATCCTCAACTAACTGCCGTCCTCGCTACGGTGTCGCCTGTTATTACGCAAAGCTGTTGTTAACAAATTGCTGATCTTATAAAACGCATCACCACTATCAATTGAATCGCTGACCCACTACGTAAGGCTGTTGATCGAGATGGAATGATTCAGCAGAGATGGAATAAATGAAGGGGTTGGGAGCCAATAACCCCCACGCCAGCGTTAAAACTGACTTTAAAGCTCATAACCTGAGTTTTACATTCAATCGGTCGCTGACGGAATATCCCTTACTTCACCCCAAAAGCAGCGATACTCCTCCGGATTCAGCCCTAATTTACTGAGGTATTCAATGGTTTTAAGCTGAACTTCCTCTGCCGTATAGTCTTTGCAGGATTTAATATCTTCAGGGACAGGCTGCAAAGGGATTTTATCCTCCCTGCATTGATGAATGTAGCCAAACCAGGCATGTAAAAATTGGTTAATCAACTCAATTTCCTGTACCGTTTTCGGACAACGGAAAAAACGAAACTCCAGCGTTGATAACCTGTTGACTCCGCGTGCTCCGGTAATATGCAACAAAGACATAGCCGTGTACTTTCCCATTATTTCGGGATCAATAGTCGTCATATGAACAAGCTGGCTATAAAAACGTGCAAATTCCTCAAGCCTCTCTTTTTTTTCCGAATGAGTGCCCCCTTTATGGTTTGGCTTTTCAATATAATTTTCTTCTATTTTTTTATTGTATCGTTCAATGATCCTGTTTAACCGCTCTACGGCAAATGGTTTCATGTCTGGATTGTAATCAGCAAATGTTTTGTACCATTTCGCTTCATTTCTCTGCAGGATACGATCATTATTTCCAAACGCCCTCAGCAAAAAAGGATTTCGCTGGACCTCAGACTCCATCGCCAGAAGTACACCAGTATCACCCTGAGTAGCACTCAAGGCATCGACGTGTTTATGCCCGGAGCTATAGTCAATCAATCCTGAGTTACGCATTGTATCAATCACTTCAATCACCTTCTCAAAAGATAATTTCGCGCGTTCATCATCAGGATGGTAAGGCGTGCAATTTATTTCAAACCACGCCGACGTGTCATAAAAAGAGACTACGGTAAAGCGATCATCAAAACCATGGCGTACACCACGTCTGTCAGTGATAGTGCGACTACTCATCCCTGTTTCTTTTAGTAGAGATGAAAAAATATGACAAAGCCGACCCTCTGTATCGGAATCTTCATTTTTAACATCATATTCAAGCTCTTCACCCAATTTAAGGTTTAATCTGTTTGACGGCTTCGCTTCATTGTCACCCCCAAAACAGGAGTCATCAAACATTGCATTGACAATAGCATCACAGCGCCTGGAAAAAATAACATCCATAACATGTCGATTAAAATACTCTCTCATATGACTTCTGTTCTCACGCAGACCAATGGTTAACTTGCTAGTTCTGCAAGGTTCACGCGCACTTTCAACCAGTTCCTGCCTGAATTTCACGAAAAATTGAAAGACAATACAGAACTCAGAAAAAAAGCCTGTTCCATTAAGAAGATTTTGAAAAAATGGGTATATCTGCTTAAGCAATTTCTCGAACCTGATTTTATGCCAAGAGTTATCAAAAGACACAATCTTTGGGTTAACATCATCCAGTTCGTTTTCCTTTTTTTTAAGATAATCAACCAGCATGTCCTCCAGACTATAAAGCGTTCTAGGGCAATAAGCTTTTGATTCCTCTGTTGCCCATTCGGTAAAAATAGCATTCAGGTAAGACTCTATCTCTTCAGCCCGATCCTGGCTCATGGTTTTACCCATCAGGTATTTATCTGGGCTGCTTTCATCATTAAAACGCCGATCATGGACCAGACCTTCCTGAAATAAAATAAAGTCGATAAAAATCTCTGTTAATTCGTCTACTTGAAAGAATGCATAGCCTTCACTTGTGATTTTTTTGTATATCACTGAATGTATAAGGTTTTCAATGCTAGTCCGGAAACGCTCAACCACTTCCTCAGCGGTAAACGTCCCGTTGACTCTGGCTACATTTATGGCTTCACAATCATCAGAAGTAACCCAGTGGGAAACTTTTCGCTCGGGAATAGTCTGATTGGCAACCTGATGGCTGCAGCCTGGCGCAGTAGAGCCGAGCCTTCGTATCTTATCAACCGGTGCTGAGGATGTATCCTCAACCTTTAGCTTTCTTGAAAAACTTTTGAATACTTTCTGTTCAGAATCAAAACTTTCATCAGTCTTTTCAGCAGGGCTTCTTTTATGAAATCCGTAAGCATCTGCTTTGGTAGTGTCTATATTCATAAATTCCTCTATTGAACACATTTAATCCTTTAAAGCTTGAGTGCATTAGACTATTAATTACTGAAAAAATTCCGGAACGATGATCAATATTACTCGCTGACCCGCTACGTGAGGCTGTTGATCGAGATGGAATGATTCAGCAGAGGTGAAATAAATGAAGGGGTTGGGAGCCAATGACCCCCACGCCAGCATTATAACTGACTTTAAAGTTCATAACCTGAGCTTTGCATTCAATCAGGCGCTGAAGGATTATCCCTTACTTCACCCCAAAAGCAGCGATACTCCTCCGGATTCAGCCCTAATTTACTGAGGTATTCAATGGTTTTAAGCTGAACTTCAGCTGCCGTATAGTCTTTGCAGGATTTAATATCCTCAGGGACAGGCTGCAAAGGAATTTTATCCTTTCTGCACTGATGAATGTATTTAAACCAGGCTTGTAAAAATTGGTTAATCAATTCAATTTCCTGTACCGTTTTCGGACAACGGAAAAAACGAAATTCCACCGTTGATAATTTGTTGACTTTGTTTGCGCCGGTGATATGCAACAAAGACATAGCCATATACTTTTCCATGATATCAACATCAATATAACCAAGCCCCTTCTGTATGGTCGTCATATGAACAAACTGGCTATAGAAATGGGCAAATTGCTCAAGTCTCTCTTTTTTTTCCCAATCAGTACGCCCTTTATGGCTTGGCTTTCCAGTATGATTTTCTTCTATTTTTTTATTGTATAGGTCAATGATCCTATTTAACCGCTTTACGGCAAATGGTTTTGTGTCCGGATTGTAATCAGCAAATGTTTTGTACCATCTGGCTTCATTCTTTTGCAGTATACGATCATTATTTCCAAACGCCCTCAGCAAAAAAGGATTTCGCTGGATCTCAGACTCCATCGCCAGAAGCACACCGGCATCACCCTGAGTAGCACTCAAGGCATCGACGTGTTTATGCCCGGAGCTATAATCAATCAATCCTTTGTTACGCATTGTATCAATAACTTCAATCACCTTCTCAAAAGATAATTTCGCGCGTTCATCATCAGGATGGTAAGGTGTACAATTTATTTCAAACCACGCCGTCGAGTCATAAAAAGAGACTACGGTAAAGCAATCATCAAAACCATAGTGCACACCACGTTGGTCGGTGATAGCCTGATTACTCATCCCTTTTTCTTTTAGTAGAGATGAGAAAATATTACAAAGCCGACCCCGTGTACGGGAAAAATCATTTTTAACATCATATTCAAGCTCTTCACCTAATTTAAGGTTTGATCTTTTTGACGGCTTCGCTTCAGTGTCAGTCTCAAAAGAGGAGTCACCAAACATGGCATTAACAATGCCATCACAGCGTCTGGAAAAAATAACATCCAGAACATATCGATTAAAATACTCTCTCATATGACTTCTGTTCTCGCGCAGACCAATGTTTAATTTGTTGGTTCTACAAGGTTCACGCGCACTATCAACCAGTTCTTGCTTGAATTTTACGAAAAAATTAAAGACAACACCGAACTCAGAAAAAAAGCCTCTTCCATCAAGAAGGGTTTGAAAAAATGGATATATCTCCTTCAGTAATTTCTCGAACCTGATTTTATGCCAAAAATTACCAGAGGACACAATCTTTGGAGCAACATCATCCTGTACGTTTTCCTTTTTTTTAAGATAATCAACCAGCATGTTCTCCAAACCATAATCTACTCTAGGCCAATAAGTTTTCGATCCCTCTGCTTCCCATTCGCTAAAAATAGCATTCAGGTAAGACTCTATCTCTGCTACCCGCCCCTGACTCATGGTTTTACCCGCCACGTATTTATCAGGGCTGCGTTCAACAGTAAAACACCGATCATGGACCAGACCTTCCTGACATAAAATAAAATCGATAAAAATCTCTGTTAATTCCTTTGTTTGATCATATTCATAGCTTTCCCTTGCGATTTTTTCGTTTATCGGTGAATGCCTGAGGTTTTCAATGGTAGCTCGGAAATGCCCAGCCACTTCCTCAGGCGTAAACGTCTCGCTGACTCCGACTGCATTTGTGGCCTCACAATCATCAGAAGTAACCCAATGGGAAACTTTTCGCTCGGGAATAGTCTGATTGGCAATCTGATGGCTCGAATCTGGTACAATAGTGCCGATTCCTCGTATCTTCTCTACCGGTGCGGAGGATGTATCCCCAACCTGTAGCTTTATTGAAAAACTTTTGAAAACTGTCTGTTCCGAATCAAAACTTTCATCAGTCTTTTCAGCAAGGCCGCTTTTATGAAATCCGTAACTATCTGTTTTCGTTGTATTTATATTCATAAATATCTCTAATGAACACATTTAATTCTTTAAAGCTCTAGTGCTTTAGACTACTAATTTGTAAAAAAATTCCTGAACGATGATTCATATTACTCAGTGCTGGCCTGCTGCATGAGGCTGATGATCGGGATGGAATGATTCAGAAGAAGTGAAGTAAATCAGGAGGTTGGGGGCCAAACACAACAGCGCCAGCATTAAAAACTGAGACTATAGTTCATAACCTGGGTTTTACATTCAGTCGGTCGCTGGCGGAATATCTCTTACTTCGCCCCAAAAACAGCGATAATGCTCCGGATTCAGCCCTAATTTAGTGAGGTAATCAATGGTTTTAGCTTGAACTTCCTCTGCCGTATAATCTATGCAGGATCGGATATTTTCAGGAACAGGCTGCAAAGGGGTCTTATCCTTTCTGCACTGATGAAGGTATTGAAACCAGACTTGCAAAAATTGGTTAATCGACTTGATTTCCTGTACCGTTTTCGGACAACGGAAAAAACGAAATTCCAGCGTTGATAATTTTTTGACTCCTCTTGCTCCGGTAATGTGCAGTAAAGACATAGCCATAAACTTTCCGCTGACATCGGCATCAATATAACCTAACCCCTCTTGTATAGTCGTCATATGAACAAACTGGCTATAAAAAGTTGCAAATTGCTCAAGCCTCTCTTTTTTTTCCGAATCAGTGCTCTCCTTATGGCTTGCCTTTTGAGTATCGTTTTCTTCTATTTTTTTATTGTATCGGTCAATCATCTTATTTAACCGCTTTAAGGCAAATGGTTTTATGTCTGGATCGTAATCAGAAAATGTTTTATACCATTTAGCTTCATCGTTCTGCAGGATACGATCATTATTTCCAAATGCCCTCAGCAAAAAAGGGTTTCGCTGGACCTCAGACTCCATCGCCAGAAGTACACCGGTATCACCCTGGGTAGCACTCAAGGCATCGACGTGTTTATGCCCGGAACTATAATCAATCAACCCGTCGATGAGCATTGAATCAGTCACTTCAATCACCTTCTCAAAAGATAATTCTGCGAGTTGATCATCAGAATGGTAAGGCGTGCAGTTTATTTCAAACCATCTCATTGAGTCGTAAAAAGGGTATACGGCAAAGCTATTATCAAAACCATAACCATAAGATGCATCAGGTCCGCAAGCATTAGCATCGTGATAAATCATACCTTTTTTTTGGAGTCGACATGTAAAAGTAGCAACAGGCCGATACTTTGAGCCAGTAGGTTGATTTTTTATATCATATTCAAGCTCTTCACCGAATTTAAGATTTAATCTGCTTGCCGGTCTCACTTCATTGTCAGTCCCAAAAGCGCAGTTATCAAACATGGCATTGACTATACCATCACAGCGCCTGGAAAAAATAACATCCATAACATCTTGATTAAAATGCTCTCTTATATCATTACCATTGAGGCGTAGAGCAATGGTTATAACATTATTGGTTTGACACGGTTTACATGCACTATCAATGATTTCCTGTCTGAATTTTTTGACAAAATCAAAGATCACAACCAGCTCAGAAAAAAAGCCATTTCCAGCAAGAAGGGTTTGAAAAAATGGAAATATAGCTTTCAGCAATTTCCCGTAAGTAAATTCAATGAGGCAAAAGTCATTTTTACAGTCAGTCTTTGGGATAACATCATCCGATACGCTTTCTTTTTTGTTAAGATAATCAACCACCATATCCCCAAAACTATAATACATTCGAAGTTCATAAAATTCTGATTCCTCTGCTGCCCGTTCGGTAAAAATAGCATCCAGGAAAGACTGTATTTCTTCAGCCCTCCCTTGGCTTATGGTTTTACCTGCCAAGTATTTATCGGGACTGCTTTCAATGGTAAAACAGCGATCATGAACCAGGCCTTCCTGGCATAAAATAAAGTCAATAAAAATTGCTGTTATTTCTTCTCTTTGATCAATTTCATGATATCCCGTTGCGATTTTCTCGTATCGCAGCTTATGTATGAGGTTTTCAATGGTATTGCGAAAACGTTCAGCCACTTCCTCTGCGGTGAACGTCTTGCTCACTCTGCTTCTTGCTTCGTCTAAGGCCTTAAAACCATCAGTAGTAACCCAATGGGAAACTTTTCTATCGGAAGAAGTCCGACTAGTCTCTCGATCACAAAAATGTGGCTGATTACAAGCAAGTACGCGCATCTGCTTTATCAATGCAGAAGATTTATCTTGAACCCATCGCTTTCTTGAAAAGCTCTTGACTTCTCTCTGCTCTGAA
This sequence comes from Endozoicomonas sp. ALC020, assembly GCF_049275935.1. Classification (NCBI taxonomy): domain Bacteria; kingdom Pseudomonadati; phylum Pseudomonadota; class Gammaproteobacteria; order Oceanospirillales; family Endozoicomonadaceae; genus Endozoicomonas; species Endozoicomonas sp. ALC020. The sequence continues at coordinate 2,316,407 of NZ_CP184830.1, read as the reverse complement.
TCATAACTCTCATCAACATTTTTTTTAGCAAAACTGCTTGCATAAAGTCCATATGCATCTGTTCTGTTAGAATTTATATTCATTGATCACTCCATTGACCGTATTTAATTTTCTTAGCTATGCGTTTTAGACTATTAGTTTCCAAAAAAATTCCACAACCCTGCCAATAATGACAGATTTCGTGTTTGATAACGGTCTTCGGGGATTAACAGCCAAACCTGAATACACTCCGGAACTGGCCGTTGAAAGAGGATCATACTCCTGAAAAAAGACTGGCAGAATACAAGGATCAAAACCAGTCATTTTCTGTTCAGGTTAAATGCTGATTACACTCAGGCGATGATGGATCTGGGCGCAATGATTTGTACCCGAACCAAACCTTCCTGTCTGATTTGCCCGTTAGAGCAGAATGGTCTGGCCCATAAAGCCGGGGAAGAAACCCGCTACCCAGAGCCAAAACCTAAAAAAGACAAGCCGGAACGATGATTCATATTACTCAGTGCTGGCCTGCTGCATGAGGCTGATGATCGGGATGGAATGATTCAGAAGAAGTGAAGTAAATCAGGAGGTTGGGGGCCAATCACCCCAGCGCCAGCATTAAAAACTGACACTATAGTTCATAACCTGAGTTTTACATTCAGTCGGTCGCTGACGGAATATCTCTTACTTCGCCCCAAAAACAGCGATAATGCTCCGGGTTCAGCCCTAGTTTACTGAGATAATCAATGGTTTTTAGCTGAACTTCAGCTGCCGTATAGTCTTTAGAGGATTGAATATCTTCAGGGACAGGCTGCAAAGGAATTTTATCTTTCCTGCACTGATGAATGTATTGAAACCAGGTTTGTAAGAATTGGTTAATCAACTCAATTTCCTGTACTGATTTCGGGCAACGGAAAAAACGAAATTCCAGCGTAGATAACTTGTTGACTCCGCTTGCTCCGGTAATATGCAACAAAGACATAGCCATAAACTTTCCCATTATATCGCCACCAATGAAACCAATTCCCTTCTGTATAGTCGTCATATGAACAACTTGGCTATAAAAATGCGCAAATTCTTCAAGTCTTTCTTTGTTTTCCGAATCAGTGCTCACTTTATGGCTTGGCCTTTCAGTATAATTTTCTTCTATTTTTTTATTATATCGGTCAATGATTCTATTTAACCGCTTTACGGCAAAAGGTTTTGTGTCTGGATTATAATCAGCAAATGTTTTATACCATCTGGCCTCATCGTCCTGCAGGATACGATCATTATTTCCAAACGCTCTCAGCAAAAAAGGATTTCGTTGGATCTCAGACTCCATCGCCAGAAGCACGCTGGTATCACCCTGAGTGGCACTCATAGCATCAACGTGTTTATGTCCGGAGCTATAATCAATCAATCCTTCCTTGCGCATTGAGTCAGTAGCTTCAATGACCTTCTGAAATGATAGTTTTGCGCGTTGATCATCTGTATGATAAGGCGTGCAGTTTATTTCAAACCAATCCTCTGAGTCATAAAAAGAGACTACGGTAAAGCTATTATCAAAGCCAAAGTGTGGGCCACGTTTGTCATTGGAAGCTTGTAAAACCATCCCTTTTTCTTTGAGTAGAAATGAAAAACCATTACAAAGCCGACCCCGCGTACGAGAAAATTTATTTTTTACATCATATTCAAGTTCTTCACCAAATTTAAGGTTTGGTCTGTTTACCGGTTCCACTTCATTGTCAGTTTGAGAACAGCCTTCAAACATGGCATTAACAATACCATCACAGCGCCCTGAAAAAATAACATCCATAACACTTCGATTAAAATACTCTCTCACATCACTTTCGCTAAGCCGCAGACCAATGGTTAACATATTTCCGGTTTTACACGGTACACAAGCACTATCAATCAATTCCCGTCTGTATTTTGCGGCACAATTAAACACCAAAACTAACTCGGAAAAAAAGCCTCTTCCTGCAAGAAGGGTTTGAAAAAATGGATATATCTCTTTCAGCAATTTCTTGTAAGTAATCTCATAAATATGAAAATCATATGTAACCTTAATCTTTGGGGTAACATCATCCGGTACGTTCTCTTTTTTGTTAAGATAATCGACCAGCATGTCACCCAGACTATAACGTAACCTGGGCTTATTAAATTTCGATGCCTCTGCTGCCTGTTGGGTAAAAATAACATCCAAGTAAGACTCTATCTCTTTAATCCGCTCCTGGCTCGTGGTTTTACCCGCCACATATTTATCGGGACTGTTTTCAACGGTAAAACACCGATCATGGACCAAACCTTCCTGGCATAAAATAAAGTCGATAAAAATTCCTGTTATTTCTTCTCTTTGATCATCTTCATGATATTCCATTGCGATTTCGTCGTATCGCAGCCTATGTAAAAGGTTTTCAATGGTATTTCGAAAACGCTTAGCCACTTCCACTGCGGTAAACGTCTCACTCACTCTGCTTCTTGCTTCATCCGGGGCTTCAAAAGCATCAGTAGTAAGCCAATGGGAAACTTTTCTCTCGGAAATAGTCTGACTAGCCTTTCGATGACTTCTATCTGGCAGAATACAAGCAAGCCCTCGTATCCGCTTTGTCAATGCAGAGGATTTATCTTGAACCCATCGTTTTTTTGAAAAGCTCTTGACTTCTCTCTGCTCTGAATCAAAACTCTCATCAACATTTTCTTTAGCAAGACTGCTTTCGTAAAGTACGTGAGTATTTGTTCTGGTAGTGTTTATATTCATAGGTCTCCATTGACCGTATTTAATTTTCTCAGCTACATATGCTTGGACTATTAATTTCCAAAAGAATTCCATAACCATGCCAGTAATCACAGATTTCGTGCTTGATAACGGTCTACGGGGATTAACAGCCAAACCTGAATGCACTCCAGAATTTGACCGTTGAGAGAGGATCATACTCCTGAAAAAAGACTGGCAGAACACAAGAATCAAGCCAGTCATTTACTGTTCAGGTTATGCCATTTGCGGCCTGGGCTTCAGGTAAAACAGGGTATAGCGAATAACAACATAAGCCACAATGGCAGTAGCCACCCAGAGTTCCATGAGCCCCAGCTGAAAAAAGAGATCAGCAAAGACACCATTTACCCTGCCTTCCAGCTTAAGCAGCGCTGTGGCACCAATCACCATTGGGAAGGTGAAGGCTGCATAGCCCGGTGAAAATGGCAATCTCAGCAGCTTGATAAAAGCCATATACACCAATGCCGTCATAAAAATAGCCAGTGGCGTCAGAATACTGATCATAATCAGGCTGGGGTTATCAGTGATGGTCAGGTATCCCGCCAGAGACAGACTGGCAGGTGCCCCCATAATGGCAAAAGTAGGCAGCGCCGCATCAGGAATAGCGTTCTTGAAGATCAGGCGATAGAACATGATGGGCAGCTTTACGAAATAGCAGAACATTCCAAAGATAAACAGCAGCCTGACCAGCGACTCAAAACCCATACCCGTACTGGTGACCGCAGCCACTATGATACCAACGGGTGGTACAAACCAACTGGGCACCATATGCTCAATATCAAAGTCCCGAATCCTGTGAGTCACAAAACCTGCCAGTAATATCAGATGTGTCAGCACGGCTGCCACCCAAAGCAAGCGTGCCGCAAATTCGGAAACGGGCATGAGTGCAGAGGCGATCACCATAGTCGCCATGGCGCAGGTTGGCATAACACTGCTGATGACGGGATGTGAAAGATCTTCACGAATCAAATGCGGGTGCAAAATAAACTTCAGCATCACCTTGAAGACCAGAATAGCGGCGATAACCGCAGCGGTCAGCTTCAGCCCCTGGGACTGGTCGGGCATGACCAGAGACCAGGCAGCACCGAGGCTGGCAATGCCCAGAGCCAAGCCTCCAAGAGGAGTGGGTACACGGCTTAGTCTTGTTACCAGACCAGCCGTGCGGCCTGGATTTGCAGTCTTATTCATCTTGCTTATTACCGAGAGTGTCTGTCATCGCACATGGCTGTTTGAGCAGCTTTTAAAAGGCATGTGAATAAAATAACCTGTTTGGTGAATAAGAAAATTCAAACTTTTAAATAATTAAGATCAGTAAGTCTTATACTTAAGAAGGCCATATACTTCCGATAAAAACAGCCTGCGTCAGAAAAATGATTAGGTTAAAGTGCAGAAGATCATGTTTCCCTCTTCGCAGTGCAAGCAGATACAAAAACTCTTTGAAATCAGATTGAGCGGCATTTCATTGCACTTTTCATAGTAGAATGCACGACTCAATTTTCAAACCCAGACTCCCTGATATGTCGCCAGATAGCAATAATGAAGCCTTCAGCCTGCAAATACTCCAATGGTTTGATGGTCATGGCCGCAAGAACCTGCCATGGCAGAAAAACATCAACCCCTACCGGGTCTGGATCAGCGAAGTCATGCTGCAACAAACCCAGGTCGCTACCGTTATTCCGTACTTTGAAAACTTTATGGCGCGATTTCCCAAGGTTGCAGACCTGGCTTCAGCGGAGATCGATGATGTACTCCATTTGTGGAGTGGGCTGGGGTATTACAGCAGAGCCAGAAACCTGCATAAGGCGGCCAAAATGGTCATGGACACTTTTGCCGGTGAGTTTCCACGTTCTGTTGCTGAATTAACTCAGTTACCAGGGATTGGTTTATCCACTGCCGGAGCGATAGCATCTATCAGTATGGGTATTCGTGCTCCGATTTTGGACGGCAATGTCAAAAGGGTTCTGGCCCGTTATCAGGCCATTCCTGGCTGGTCCGGACAGTCCGCTGTCGCAAAACAACTCTGGAGTATTGCTGAAGAGTATACTCCACATCATCGCAATGCTGATTACACTCAGGCGATGATGGATCTGGGCGCTATGATTTGTACCCGAACCAAACCTTCCTGTCTGATTTGCCCGTTAGAGCAAAATTGTCTGGCCCATAAAGCCGGGGAAGAAACCCGCTACCCAGAGCCCAAACCTAAAAAAGACAAGCCGGAACGATCGGTAAGAATGTTAATGGTAATTAACGAGTTTGGAGAGGTTCTGTTGGAAAAAAGACCTCCTACGGGTATTTGGGGAGGACTTTGGGGGTTTCCGGAAATCCAGATCGAGGAGGTGCTGTCTGAAGCTGCTCAAAACATGACCGGATTGAGTCTGCAAGATTTTGAAGAGTGGCCGTCATTTCGACACACATTCAGCCATTATCACCTGGATATCACCCCCATCAAATCTTTTACTGACAAAGCCTCTGCAGTAGCGGATGGCGATCGATGGCACTGGTTTCAACCTGATCATCCGTCCGAGCTGGGGCTGGCAGCTCCGGTCAGCAAACTGTTAAGTAAAATCATGAGGAGCCTGTAGGAGGCTGAAATTACCGGGTTAGAGTTGAAAAAAATTTCGAGTTAAACTACGCAACCCCAATGAAACAATGCCAAGTCCAACATGATCCGTAGATTTAAAGAATACGTCACAGGGTGTTTATCTGTCTCCCTTTTGATCATCAACACCCTTTTTCTCAGCCTGCCGCTGCTCTGTTTTTCTCTCTTAAAACTCGTCGTCCCTCTAAAAAGCTTTCGTCGCCTTATGGGACGCATAGCCCACTCTGTGGCGGAGCTGTGGATCAGCATCAACTCTCTCTGGATCAGAGCGCTATCAGGAACCCGTCTGAATATCAGCGGCCTGAAAGATCTGAACCCCAATGGCTATTATCTGGTCACTGCCAACCATCAAAGCTGGGCTGATATTTTGCTGATGCAACATCTGCTCAACAGAAAAATCCCCTTGATGAAGTTTTTTCTCAAACAGGAGCTGATCTTCGTTCCGGTCATAGGTCTCTGTTGGTGGGCTCTCGACTTCCCGTTTATGAAGCGTTACAGCAAAGCCTATCTTGAAAAGCACCCGGAAAAGCGTGGTAAAGATCTGGAAAATACCCTTAAAGCCTGCGAAAAATTCAAAACCATGCCGGTATCCATCGTCAATTACCTTGAAGGCACCCGTTTTAGCGAAGCAAAGCACCAAAAGCAGTCATCACCTTTCAAACATTTACTGAACCCCCGTGCTGGCGGTATCAGCTACGTGATCGGAGCACTGGGTGAGCAGGTGAGAACCCTTTTGAATATCACCATTGTTTATCATCAAAAAGACCAGCTGGGCTTCTGGGACTTCCTGTGTGGTCGAATTAAAAGCGTCAGTATCCATTTTGAACAACAAACGATCCCGGAATCATTCATAGGTCGAAGCTACCAGCAGGATGCTGAATTTCGAAATGACTTTCAGGCATGGGTCAATCATCTCTGGGTAGAAAAAGATCAGCTCATGCTGGAAATGAGTCACCGTCAGGAAGGTGTTGTTAAATGACAATCGTTGAAGCTGGTAAAAAAAGCTAAAACATAGTCGTATAATACAGCCTTCATTCTGACTCCTAGGCCAAAAAATTCTTTTTGGCCTAGAGTTTACGTTTGCTTTCAATATGTGACGAAAGCAACTTTCCAAGTCTACTTTCCAGAACGTATGCATTTATGTAAGCAACAGCCTCTGATTCATCCTCTGATTCAGAATCATCCTTTGTCAAAAGTGACTGATATACAGTTCTCAATAACGAAACCATTTGCTTTCTTATTTTAGAATTACATTCGTTATATTGGGTTTCAGTAAATAAACTACAGTAGCCATCTATAAAATTAGTAACGAACTCTGGAAAAGCACTTATCCAATCAGATAAATCAGGGTCATCAAGTAATAACACCGTCCCCGGTAAAACTTGAAGTATCACTGTGTTAATATCAATAACTATCTGCTGTGGTGATTTTACTGATTTGTATAAACCATCTGTATCTACAAAGAGCACAGAATTATCAGATTTGACGATTATATTTGAGCTATGCAAATCTCCATGCACTAAGCGCGATTTCAATAAAATAAAATTGTTTTCACCATATTTATTGATTATCCCTGAGCTATGCAAAGTACCGAGAGTCATTCCAATTTTTCTATACAATATATTTAATTTTTTTCGATCTAAACCATTTGAATACATTTTTTCTTTTATTGTACTTAGTGTTTTTCCTTCTACATAAGGAAAGACAGAGTAATAAAAGGGTTCTGAATCACTTGAAAGGGAAACTTCTCTCACTGGTTTTACTAACATTGAGCAAAATTCAGAGAAGCAGTTTGTAGATAAGTAGTCATAAATAAGTGTGTTTTCTTGATAATTGCTTTTTCGTGACTCTTTTAAAAAAAATCTATCAGACGAGCATATTAAAGAATAGAAACCATCTTTAGTGACAGAGCCTTTTTCAAAATTAAGGTTTTTCAACTCACAAGCTTCATAATTCTCAATACCGAGAGAATTTGAAATATCAAATACACAGTCCTGAATACTTCTGGAGTTACAGGATACCCTTTCATATGCCTTAGCAGTTGAAGACAATGACATAAGCTCAACCAAGAGGCAGATCATTAAAATTTTTATTGTGGTTTTCATGTTAATACAAAAAATTTGATTAATAATGTTTAGACTGCTTTTTTTGAAGAAAGTTCAAACTTTATGTTCCGACCGCCATCTAACAAATGCTTCCTGCTCTTTCTGGTGTCTCGTCTCTTGAGCCGACGTTTTTTATATAAGCATTTCTGAACAGCTCTCCCCTACAGGACGATTTCCTAGTAAAATACTAAGGTATTATTTGAACGTAGCAATGCCGTCGAAGGGAGTGGTGGCATTTCCGTCCTCTGATGTATGGAAAATCCTGAATGAGAACAAGCCTGGATCAGCTCAACTTTAACAACCGCTTTGGCCAGCTGCCTGACGTGTTCTACACCCGTCTTCAGGCCACGCCTCTGGATAATCCAAAGCTGGTAGCCGTCAGTCAGCCAGCCGCTGATCTGTTAGATCTTGAGCTGAGTGACACCTGCAAAGAACAGTTGGCCCAGGTGGCTGGAGGCTTAAAAACTCTGGAAGGTTCCGATCCTCTGGCAATGATCTACTCCGGACATCAGTTTGGCAGCTACAATCCACAGCTGGGTGACGGACGAGGCTTGCTTCTTGGAGAAGTGACCAACAACCTGGGTGAAAGCTGGGATCTCCATTTGAAAGGGGCAGGTATGACGCCTTATTCCCGATTTGGAGATGGTCGGGCCGTTCTACGTTCCTGCATTCGAGAATACCTGGCCTCTGAGGCTCTGTTTCACCTGGGCATCCCGACCACCCGCGCCCTTTGTGTGGTGACCAGCGACACTCCGGTTTACCGTGAAACTGAGGAACGCGGATCTACCCTGCTGCGAATGGCAAAAACTCATATCCGTTTCGGTCACTTTGAGTATTTCTACTACAGCAAACAATACGATGCCCTTGAAACTCTGGCCGAATTTACCATTGAGAACTACTTTCCCGAGTGTTCTGATAAAAACGACAAATACAGTTTATTTTTCAAAACGGTGGTAGAAAAAACCATTGAAATGATTGCCCTTTGGCAGGCTAACGGTTTTGCGCACGGGGTGATGAACACCGACAACATGAGTATCCTCGGCGAAACTTTTGATTACGGACCTTTCGGCTTTCAGGATGATTTCAACTGGCACTTCATCTGTAACCACTCTGATCACTCCGGTCGCTACGCCTTCAGCCAGCAACCTGATATCGGTTACTGGAACTGTGGCCGACTGGCACAGGCCCTGGTGCCTCTGCTCGACGATGTATCCGCTTTGCAAAAAATACTGGACACCTATCCTGCACTTTACTCAGCCAGATACCTGCCATTGATGAGTGAAAAGCTGGGACTCCTGGAAGAAGACCCCAAAGACTCAGATCTGATCAAGGATCTTCTGCAGTTGCTCCATGAACAACATGTGGACTACACCCTGTTTTTCCGAACCTTGTCTGATTACCATGTGGGTCAGGGAGTATCCGCATTCGTTGCTTTATGCAGCGAATCTGGGCCGCTCAGACAATGGCTGCAACGCTATGATGAAAGAGTTTCTCAAAACTCCGAGCCAGAGCAGCTGCGCCACCAACGTATGAAGCAAATTAACCCCAAATACATTCTGCGAAACTATCTCGCCCAGGCTGCTATCGAGAAGGCAGAACAAGGGGATTACGGCGAGATTGAACAACTGATGACAGTGTTGCAGTCCCCCTATGATGAGCACCCTGATCTGGAACATTATGCTCAAAAGCCCCCTGAGTGGGGTAAAAAGCTGGAAGTCAGCTGCTCGTCCTGACGGATAGTTTGCTATACCATTCCAACCTGTTACCGATTAAGAAAATGAGGATACCCATGGCCCGTACCGTACATTGTGTAAAACTCAAAAAAGAAGCCGAAGGTCTTGCTGTACCACCTCTGCCCGGACCCAAAGGCCAGTGGGTTTATGAGAACGTTTCCCAGACAGCCTGGAGCGAATGGCAAGCCCACCAGACTCGCCTGATTAACGAGAAACACCTCAACTTGCTGGACCCTGAAACCCGCAAATACCTGACCGAACAGATGGATAAGTTTTTCGCCGGTGAAGATTATGATACCGCCGATGGTTTTGTGCCTGAGCAGAAGTAAACTGATTAGGAGCCTCTACCATGAACATCAAAGACATTTCCATCTCTAACAACAAAAAGAAGCAGATCCTCTCTGCTATCAGCGACCACTCCGTCCTCTTTCAGGAAGAAAATGGCGACATTGTTGTAGATACCCGGGCCTATCAGACTTACAAGGAAGAAAAAGGGCAGGCACCGATTGAAGAAATAGCGGAACTGGACTCTCTGGAAGAATTGGCAGACTATGTCGTTTTTCAATGACAAAGCAAGCTCTGTCTGCTGCGTTACATCTCTAATCTATTGATCCAACCCAATTTTTTTGTTCAAAAGACCGAAAATCGTTGTAGCCGACTTGACTCAGAGGGGTGAAATCCGTTTAATACGCCTCGCACATGATTGCATGAAACGCCTGGGTAGCTCAGTTGGTAGAGCAGCGGATTGAAAATCCGCGTGTCGGTGGTTCGATTCCGCCCCTAGGCACCATTGATCTTCACGATGGTGCTATTAAGTCGAAAAGCAGTCTGGCCTGGGTAGCTCAGTTGGTAGAGCAGCGGATTGAAAATCCGCGTGTCGGTGGTTCGATTCCGCCCCTAGGCACCATATATCAAAGGGTTACGAGAAATTGTAACCCTTTTTTTGTGCGCCGAAAAAATTTACAGATTAATAGTGTACCTCTGAAGCGCTACTCAGACCGCCCTGGCACACCAGATGACCTTGCCCACAACTGGATTCTCTTCCACCTTTTTCAGATCCATATTCCAACGGGGATATTCAGGGTTATCACTGGTTATTTTCAGTTCATGCTGCACCTGTTTTACCCGCTTGGCCATCAAACCATCTTCGGTTTGAATAAGGTAGACAGCTTCACTATGGACTGATCTCCGGGACAGATCCACCAACACCTGATCTCCGTCCTGAAAGGTGGGCAGCATACTGTCACCGCTGATGGTGACAAATGCCAGACTTTCACCGGAAACGCCCAATTGTCGGCTCAGAAAGGTTTTATTGAAAGCAAAATAATCGCTGACTTCTTCACCCTGAACAGCTGAACCCATTCCTGCACTGGCCTCTACATCAAACATAGGAGCGAAGACAATTTCTTTACTTTCTTTAGTATCAGATATTTGTCCACTGTCGTTTTGATTGCCAGTCAGCAACCAGTTCAGGTCGACCCGAAACTCATCATAGAGACTTTCCAGATAGGCCATGGAAGGGCGGCTTGTACCCCGACAGATTTTATAGATGTGAGAGGCGGATTTGCCTGTCATTTCGGCAAACTGCTTTTTGTTTCCCTTTGCCAGACGATCAACTATCAACTGGAATCGACGCGCGAAAGCGTTTGCCATACTCTGTTTTGTCCTGAAATAAGAATGAAAGAGCAATTATACAACAGCAGATCTGATTAAACGTACACAGTTGACATCCTCCCCGCCCTGAAGAGGGTGTCGCAAAAGGGTATGGTCAGCAGGATATATCAAGATCGTCGTTCCCGCGTAGGCGGGAACCCACCACGAACAGTGGATCTCCGCCTTCGCGGAGATGACGGTTTGAAGCTTGAAGCGTTTTAATTGACCTTTTGCGACACCCTCAATCGGGCGGGGGTATAAGACGGGAACGCAGAGCGTTCCGGTTGAGTATTTGTACGTAGTTGGTTATATTTTCCATCGGTCTGTCTCTATGCAGAGACTCACGGTGACGAAAACCAAGCACTGTTAACAAAAAATTAAGGCAGAGACAACTGCCCAACCGCCCTTGAAGAACCAGACGAGCCCATACCTGAGTGACCCGTTAAGGCTGCGACAAATCAAACAAAAGACCAATAAATAACCGAGGGGCACCCGGTTACTGCTGATGGAGGCTTCTGTGTAAGTCCAGTCGCTATAGGCTGGCTGTAGCCCGTGAAGTCAGAAGCCTCGCCTGACAAGGCGGGGAGTGTCACCAAAGGACCGATATAATCAGCCAATGACTTTCCAGCTACGCCCTTATCAACAAGACGCTGTTTCCAGAGTGATACAGCACTTTCGCAACAGTGACGACCCTGCCCTTGTGGTACTGCCCACAGGTGCTGGCAAGAGCCTGGTCATCAGTGAGCTGGGACGCATTGCCCGTGGCCGGGTCCTGGTTCTGGCTCATGTCAAAGAGCTGGTTGAACAGAATCATGTCAAATACGAAAGCTATGAGCTGAAAGCTTCCATATTCAGTGCCGGGCTGGGCAAGAAAGAGGCTACTGAGCAGGTTGTATTTGGCAGTGTTCAGTCTGTCGTTAAAAACCTGGATCAGTTTAATGACGAGGACTTCACGTTGCTGGTCATAGATGAGTGTCATCGGGTTTCTCTGGAGAAAACCTCCAGTTATCACAAGATTATTGAGTACCTTCAAAAGCTCAATCCAAAGCTGAAAATACTGGGATTAACGGCAACGCCCTACCGGCTTGGCATGGGTTGGATTTATCAGCATTACCTGCCCGGAAACCAAAAAGGCACCCTGCGAACGGCAGAAAAGCGATTTTTCAAAAGCTGTATTTATGAACTTCCGTTGTCGTACATGATCAAAAACAACTATCTGACACCGGCAACCTTGATTGATGCTCCTGTTGTTTTTTACGACTTCAGTCTTTTATCAAGGGACCGTTTTGGTCGCTACAGCGAAGCTGATCTGAACACGCTGCTCAAGGGCGAAGGGCGGGCGACACAACAGATCATCAATCAGGTTCTGAAAGCGTCGGAAAACAGAAAAGGTATCATGATCTTCGCTTCTACCGTGGACCATGCCCGGGAAATAATGGGCTATCTGCCAGAATCTGAATCCGCTTTGATCATTGGTGACACGGCTACTCAGGAACGCGATAACCTGATTCAGGCTTTCAAGGCTCAGAAGATCAAATATCTGGTCAACGTCTCGGTCTTAACCACCGGCTTCGACGCCCCCCATGTTGATCTGATCGCTATTCTTCGCCCCACCGAATCTGTCAGCCTTTATCAACAGATTGTGGGCCGTGGGCTTCGTCTGGCAGGAGGCAAGAAAGATTGTCTGGTTATAGATTTTGCCGGCAATCGCTATGATCTGTTTAGCCCTGAAATAGGTAGTCCAAAGCCAGACTCCCAATCCGTTGCGGTGACAGTTCCCTGCCCTGCCTGTGGCCATGAGAACAGCTTCTGGGGCATTGTCGATGATGACGGTGATCTGATCGAGCACTATGGTCGCCGTTGCCAGGGCGTTGAAACGTTTGAAGGTCAAATCGTTCGATGCGACTTCCGCTATCGTTTCAAGGAGTGTCAAGAATGCGGTGCAGAAAACGACATTGCCGCGAGAAAATGTCATCAATGCAGAAAAACACTGGTTGATCCGGATCAAAAACTGCGAGATGCCCTTAACCTGAAAGACTGTATGGTGCTTCGTTGCTCCGGTATGACGATGGAATCTGACTCCGGAGGAAATCACCCCAGAATCAAAATCACCTACTACGATGAAGACGGAGCTGAAGTCAGCGAGTATTTCCGTCTGGACACCGCTGCCCAACAAGGTGCTTTTTATCATCACTTTGGCAAACATGCCCTGATTAATCGTGCTGAGCCCTTCAGGGCAAAGTCAGTCGACTCCGTTATCAGTCAACAAAAGAAATTTCGCAAACCAGACTTCGTGATTGCCAGAAAAGAGAAACACTACTGGTCGGTCGTTGATAAGCTCTTTGATTATGAGGGTCATTACCGAAAGGCTTATGAGGCTGAATAACTACTCCTCATACTCTAGACCTATTATGAAGGTGCCTGAAGCAAGACATTTATGACAGCAATAATCAGACTAAACCTCTCTTTCGACAGATTCTCTTATGTCATATTGAGAGAGTTCATGTCTGATGCGCGTGTTTAATTCATCGCGATTAAGCCAAATAAGTTCTTCGATGTGTTGGATATTCCTGCTTTTGAAATCCATAGATAAGAGTAAGATGAATCGTCTCTTGGCTAACAATGAGTCACAGTTCAGGATCTGCCTGCGAAATTCTTCGGATGCAATCATTTTTTTTCTCAGAGGATCTCCCAGATTATAAAACAAGCCCTTTGCTAATTTATTAAAGAAAATAATCAGCAGGTTTTCGACTGTTCCATCGGGTTTACCGGGATCCAGATCCGGACGGTCAAGTAGTGTAAGTGCTAAATGAGGGTTATTTAACAATATGGCCTGACCGATAAGGCTAACAGGGATCTTTCTTTCACCCGTTTTTTTATAAAATGAAAACTCAGGAGGAAATTTAATATGAAAGGAAGATTTAAAAGGCCCTGAGTACTCAAATCCTATTTTTGTATTTACCCGGGTTCTGGGATCGCTGGCCAGTAATTCACTGATTACGCCTCTGTTTTTGGCTCCTACCTGGCTGTTTACTAATTCCGTTGGTGTCATGTACATACTTCCAGTAAAATCTTGAATACAATTGACGCTATTAACGTTGGTATCATTGTTTTCCAGTAACACCTTCATTATTTTTGATGTGAAATCAGCAGGCGAATAACTAGAGTGCCTGCCACTGCGAACAAATAGTCGGGGGAGGTTACCTTCTCCTTTTTCATAGCTTTCACTCGCCAATACTGTATCCGGTAATGCTCCATAGTTAATTAACAATTGGAGTGCTTCCGTTTTACCATGAACTGCCGCCTGAATGGCCGGATTTCGATTTTTTTGCTTCAAGCAAAGTTGTAAAGAGGTCGGGTGCCTGTCAATGATATAGCTGATCAGCTTAGTATCGTTGTGTTTGGCTGCTTTCATTAATGCTGAATCTGGTCCTCTTAATTTCAGATGCAATTTGTTAACTTTATGCTGAGCCCAGGAACAGGTCCGTGTCTCACTGTTCTGTTGTCCTTGAGCTGAATTGCTTCTACCAAGCAGGCTGTGATTCTCAAGAATATTGCTATTGGGTGCTCCTCCAGTGGCTATCATCTGTCTTCTCCTTTTTTAATTTCATATTCCTTAGATTATTATTTTTTTATAAAGTTCAACGGTATCCTTACTTTTTTTACTTCAATCCGGATAATGAATCATATCCGCTGATAGGGCTCACAGCTGGAGTAATTGTAGAGACATCAATCTATTATCAAGCTCCTGAATCTGATTTAATCGCCTCTGTCCGTGATACAGAACACGGGTGGGACTTACTGAACATACGTACAAATCAGTCCTGCTGCTGGTCAGTAACTACTTTTAATTCCTTATGGTATTATCCTTGTCCATAAACATTTGCTTAAGGCATTAAGTACTCAGCCATACGGAATCGAATATTTCTGGCTTATTGGGCAGGTGCTCTGCAAGGCGCAACGACGGGAACATAGCAAGCTATGTGTCCAGGGTTGCAACGCAGTCAGAGTGCCTGAACAATGAGTCAGAAAATATGATTTCGTATGGTTGAGTACTTACAGTAGAATAATGACATGATCTGGATCATCGCACTCATTGCTCTGATTATTATTGGTAACTTCATGTGGCTCCTGCCTTCCAAATCAGACAGGCGTCGTATGAAGCTTAGAAACAAAGCCATCTTGTCTGGCTTTACCTGTCGGGAAATCAAAGACAAAGATCTTTTACCTGAATCTGCCATTATCGAGCAGAGCCCATGGCTTGAGTATTCCACTGTGTCTTTGACTGAAGATAATGATCCCGTTATCGTTCTGGAAAAAGCCGATGGATGCTGGCCTGAAAACACTAGAGTCGGCTCTGAAAAGCTCTCCAAATTACCTGCTTCCGCTGTCAGAGTGAGCTTCCGGGCAGGTTCCATCGCAGTACTCTGGAATGAAGAAGGTGAACTGGAGGATGTTCAGACTATCATGGATTTTCTTGAGAGCGTTGCGGTTACAGAGCCCCGGCAATAAACCTGAGCCACCACGTAAAATTCCTTCCGTTCTTTTCTTTTTTCTCAAGACAACTTTTGTGACTACCTCTTTATGTAAGAGAGGCAGTCACTCTGATACGTTAAGCCAGTCCTCGCTCCGGGCTGGTTCTTACATGGGTCAAATAAAGTGGCAGGCCAACCAAAAGGAAACCTCCTACCAAATTCCCCAGAGCGGTAGGCAGTTCATTCCAGATCAGGTAATCCATCACAGTAAACTCACCACCCATGATCATTGAGAAGGGAAAAAGGAACATATTGACAATAGAGTGCTCGAAGCCCATGAAGAAAAACAGCATAATAGGCATCCACATGGCCACCATCTTTGCACCTGCAGACGTTGAGATCATGGCGCCGACAACCCCCATTGATACCATCCAGTTACAGAGCATTCCCCGAACAAAAATCGTTAACCAACCTGCAAGACCATGCTCCTGATAGCCCAATGTTCTCGACTCACCAATGGCGGAGACTTTCGCAGCTATGGCTCCACCATCAATGCTGTAGCCATAGGTCAAAATAAACGACACAAAGAAAGCAGTAGTCAGTGCTCCGGCAAAATTCCCCAGAAATACCAGACCCCAATTCCTGAGAAGCCCTCGCATATCCACACCAGGTCGTTTATCAATTAACGCCAGAGGAACCAGGGTGAAGACGCCGGTCAACAAGTCAAATTTCATGAGATACAACATGATAAAACCAATCGGGAACAACAGAGCTCCGATCAGCGGTGAGCCAGTATTGATAGTCACTGTAATGGCAAAGATAGCCGCCAGTCCCAGAATAGCTCCTGCCATGAAGGCTCGAATAAAAGTATCTTTGGTTGACATAAAGATCTTTGACTCACCGGAGTCCACCATTTTTTTGACAAACTGATCGGGTTCGATATAAGCCATATAATTCCATCTCGCTAATTTTATTATTCGTCGAGTCCTGCACAGCAAAAAAGATGCCTGTCTTTTGATTTATCACTTAACAATTTGATTTTTAATAAGTTAACTATTTACAGGATGGCAAGTACCTGAAGAAAATAGTTGATGGGAAAGAAGTGAATCGGTGCATTTTGTGTGAACATGCACCAAAGAAGGAAAAAGTTTTGAGAGTAATGGGATACGATTAAACAAAAACCCCGATCAATCTCTCAACCGGGGTTTTGCTTTATTCAATGCCTGGCGATGACCTACTCTCACATGGGGAAGCCCCACACTACCATCGGCGATGTGTCGTTTCACTTCCGAGTTCGGGATGGGATCGGGTGGTTCCAACGCTCTATGGTCACCAGGCAAAACTGGTCGAGCCGTTGGCTCTCGAGCTGGAAGCTTTAAGCTGGAGGCTTGAAGCTGTTTCTCGAAAACTAAGGCTCTGGAATCCAAATATCTTTTAAGCTGTGTGTCTATTCTTGCTCAACACTCTCGTTCACTGTGTACGGCTTCAAGCTTCCAGCTTCAAGCTTGCTAGATCGCTTTGGCGTTATATGGTCAAGCCTCTCGAGTCATTAGTACGGGTTAGCTCAACGCCTCACAACGCTTACACACCCCGCCTATCAACGTCGTAGTCTTCAACGTCTCTTATGGGCCTTGCGGCCAGGGAAGTCTCATCTTGAAGGGGGCTTCCCGCTTAGATGCTTTCAGCGGTTATCCCGTCCGAACTTAGCTACCGGGCAATGCGTCTGGCGACACAACCCGAACACCAGTGGTTCGTCCACTCCGGTCCTCTCGTACTAGGAGCAGCTCTCCTCAAACTTCCAACGTCCACGGCAGATAGGGACCGAACTGTCTCACGACGTTCTAAACCCAGCTCGCGTACCACTTTAAATGGCGAACAGCCATACCCTTGGGACCGGCTTCAGCCCCAGGATGTGATGAGCCGACATCGAGGTGCCAAACACCGCCGTCGATGTGAACTCTTGGGCGGTATCAGCCTGTTATCCCCGGAGTACCTTTTATCCGTTGAGCGATGGCCCTTCCATTCAGAACCACCGGATCACTATGACCTACTTTCGTACCTGCTCGAGATGTACCTCTCGCAGTCAAGCTGGCTTGTACCATTACACTAACCGCACGATGTCCGACCGTGCTTAGCCAACCTTCGTGCTCCTCCGTTACTCTTTGGGAGGAGACCGCCCCAGTCAAACTACCCACCACACAATGTCCCCGATCCTGCTAAAGGACCTGGGTTAGAACCTCAATATTGCCAGGGTGGTATTTCAAGGTTGGCTCCATGCAGACTGGCGTCCACACTTCAAAGCCTCCCACCTATCCTACACAAGCAACATCAAGATCCACTGTGAAGCTGTAGTAAAGGTTCACGGGGTCTTTCCGTCTAGCCGCGGATACACTGCATCTTAACAGCGATTTCAATTTCACTGAGTCCTGGGTGGAGACAGCGTGGCCATCGTTACGCCATTCGTGCAGGTCGGAACTTACCCGACAAGGAATTTCGCTACCTTAGGACCGTTATAGTTACGGCCGCCGTTTACTCGGGCTTCGATCAAGAGCTTCTCCGAAGATAACCCCATCAATTAACCTTCGAGCACCGGGCAGGCGTCACACCGTATACGTCCACTTACGTGTTAGCACAGTGCTGTGTTTTTAATAAACAGTCGCAGCCACCTGGTATCTTCGACCAGCCTCAGCTTACGGGGCAAGCCCGATCACCAAAGCCGGCGCACCTTCTCCCGAAGTTACGGTGCCATTTTGCCTAGTTCCTTCACCCAGGTTCTCTCAAGCGCCTTGGTATTCTCTACCTGACCACCTGTGTCGGTTTCGGGTACGGTCCCTCTTGACCTGAAGCTTAGAAGTTTTTCCTGGAAGCCTGGCATCAACCACTTCCCCACCTTGGTGGGTTCGTCATCAGTTCTCGGCTTTGTGAACCCGGATTTGCCTGAGTCCACAGCCTACGACCTTAAACAGGGACAACCATCGCCCTGCTGGCCTAGCCTTCTCCGTCACTCCATCGCAGTCAAAAGGGGTACAGGAATATTAACCTGTTTCCCATCGATTACGTCTTTCGACCTCACCTTAGGGGCCGACTCACCCTGCGCCGATTAGCGTTGCGCAGGAACCCTTGGTCTTCCGGCGAGGGAGCCTCTCACTCCCTTTATCGTTACTCATGTCAGCATTCGCACTTCTGATACCTCCAGCCCACCTTCCGGTGAACCTTCAACGGCTTACAGAACGCTCCTCTACCGGTTCAGTTGTCAGTTTGCAGTTGTCGGTTGTCAGTTTGAACTGAGTTATTTAAAACTCTTGTGCAAACTAACCAACATCTTACTGACTTGGTTGTATTCGGTTTTGAGGTCTTGCCATTGCTGATCGTCAATGTAATTGAGATCAAGGCAGTACCTTAACCAAACTCTCATTTCGTCAGATGATCCGATAGCCATCAATATGAACCTTCGAAACTCTGCTTTTGAGATGATCAGTTTCCCATGTCCTTCAGCAATATTTGCACAGATTCCTTTACTGGCTCTGCGCATCTGATCAGCAAGTCCATGCATTTGTTCAATTCTCGGAAATTCCAGCGAGAGCTTGTGAACTTTCAAAGAAAGC
>NZ_CP184830.1:2087500-2292500 GCF_049275935.1 Endozoicomonas sp. ALC020 | reverse complement strand
TCACTACCTCCACCGATAGGTAAAAAGCTAGTGACAAAACTATCGATATGAAGATCTACAGTTGCGCTGGCAGAAAGCATGGGCGTATCCACTTCCATCACTTGCTGCTCGTCGAAGTACTGCCGGATTCTGGCGAACAGCCGGGCTCTTTCTTGCAGTGTCGAGATTGAGGCAGAGGGCTTCCAGTTGTCGGATGACATGTAAGTCATACTCCATTTGCCAAATGAGTCACATGTTAGCCCTCAGAGGGACGCAATCAATTAAAGCGGCGGACGATGCTAAAGCCCTCCAGCCAAAGGCTGGAGGTAACGGTCAATTACTTCACACGACCCACATACTCACCAGTTCGGGTATCGATTTTCAGAACTTCACCTTCAGTGATAAACAAAGGCACCTTCACGGAAGCGCCAGTACTTAGCTTGGCTGGCTTGGAGCCGCCCTGGGCAGTATCACCTTTCAGGCCCGGATCGGTTTCAATGACTTCCAGCTCTACGAAATTAGGTGCGCTCACAGAAAGAGGAGATCCGTTGTAAAGGGTTACGGAGTATACTTCCTGCTCCTTGAGCCAATCGAGAGTATCCCCCACGGCTTCCTTGCTGGCAGCGTGCTGCTCGAAAGAACCGTCAGTCATCATGAAGTGCCAGAATTCACCGTCGGTGTAGAGGTACTCCATGTCATAGTCCATCACGTCTGCCGCTTCGATGCTTTCACCAGACTTGAAGGTACGCTCCCAGACACGGTTGCTCATCAGGTTGCGGAACTTGACGCGGTTAAAGGCCTGACCTTTACCCGGTTTTACAAACTCGTTTTCAATGATGACGCAGGGATCACCTTCCAGCATCACTTTGAGACCTGAACGAAATTCGTTGGTACTATAACTAGCCATCGGACACTACCAGCAAAATGAAAACCCCTATGATAACCCGTTACGAGGACGGTGTGCATACTGACAAGCTATCAACCCGTTTTATGCTTCCTGAAGAGCAACCAGACAACTGGAAAAAAGTGCTGGCTGATTCAGTCACCGACCCTGAAGTATTGCTCAACATTCTGAATCTTCCAGACACTTTGTTGCCGGGGGCCATCAAAAGCGACAAGTCTTTTCGTATGCGGATTCCACGTCCTTTTATAGATCGGATGACCCGGGGTGACCAGTACGATCCGCTGCTCAGACAGGTTCTGCCTCTGGGTGAAGAGTGTGAGGAAGTCAGTGGGTTCAGTCTCGACCCTCTGGCAGAACAGTCTCAGAACCCGACCGAGGGCATTATTCATAAATATCAGGGAAGACTGCTTCTGATTATCAGCGGAGCCTGTGCCATAAACTGCCGCTTCTGCTTTCGGCGACATTTCCCTTATGAGGACAACCGGCTGGGCGGAGACAACTGGATGCAGGCGATAGAATACATTCGCACTCAGAACAGTATTCATGAGGTCATATTGAGTGGCGGAGATCCACTGGCTACCACGGATAGTCGCCTTGCTCGTATGGTAGAGGCACTGTCCGATATACCCCATGTGAAAACGCTTCGAATTCATACCCGACTGCCTATTGTTATTCCCCAGAGAGTCACCAAAGAAATGCTTCATTGGTTTTGTAGCGGAAGGCTGAAACCCGTTATGGTGATTCACTGCAACCACGCCAATGAGATCGATGAACAGGTTGAACGAGCGCTGCAAAAGCTGAGACAAGCGGGTGCAATAGTATTGAACCAGACGGTGCTGCTTAAAGGCATCAATGATGACTCCGGATCACTGGCCGATCTGAGTCACACCCTGTTCAATGCCGGAGTTCTACCCTATTACCTGCATCTTCTGGACCGGGTTCAGGGTGCCGCCCACTTTGACGTAACGGAAGAAAGAGCCAAAGTGCTCGTTAACGAGCTGATGCAGAAATGTCCGGGTTACCTGGTCCCCAGGCTGGTCAAAGAAGTAGCAGGAGAAGCCAGCAAAACCCCCATACCGGTTAATTAGCCTGTCTGTCACGCTGGATTCTTTAAGCCCGTGATCTTAATATAAGAAATGGTCCTAAAGGATTTTTAACAGGCAGACAATCAGGATGATTTCATGGACGCGCAGAACGAAAGGATTCCGCTGCAGCTCCCGTCTCAGAGCCTGAACACTTTATCGTTCAGCCAGACCGATGTGCACGGAGTTCATCAATGGCTCAGTGAGCTGCCTAAAATTGATAGATCTTTGTCGTTTAAATCAATAGGGCAGGCACTGGAAGAGCTGGCTCGCCTCAAAGTACAGCCTTCTCTTCAGTGGTCTCTGGTTGAGCAATTCAGACCCGTCGTTTATTTTCTGGTTCATCAGAGTCAGAATCAGGTTCTGAAAGATATCATCACTTTTAACGATGCTCAGCAGGTAGAATACGATAATTGTCTGAAACTGCTGCTCAGACTGCTGAGAGTCTACAAAGTGATTGTGCGCAGCAGCCAGAACCAGGAGGATGCTTCCAGCCCTCTGGGCGCCGCATTGCATCGCTCACTGACTGAAAGTGCCTCCATTCTGCTCTTTACCTGTGAGTATTATCGACCTGCTCCCGAGCGGGTGTGGCTGGAAATGCACACCCTGTACTTTACTGCCCGCACACAAAATCTGGACACTTTCAGCCTAGAGGATGCCATCACTACCAAGGCCAGAAAACTGTCTCTTTCAGATCTGTATAAGCGTGCATTGCTACTCAGTCGTTCCCGATCCAACCAGCTGAGACCTCAGGAAATCCGACAGATTTTCAAGGCCCTCTGTCTCTGGGCACCGCACAGCAAACTCGAGCCGGTTGAAAACAGCCGGTCGCACTTTGTGGTCAATCTGGATTCCGATGAAGGGCTGCTCTACAGCTCTCTATTGGAAGGAGAAAAAAATGATCACCTTATGGCTCTGGATTCCAGGCTGCTGACCGCGCACCTCAAAAAGCTGAGCGAATCGGTCTCGGAAGAAAAACCCGGAGCTCTGACAAAACGGGTCATTGATCATCTGGCAGCTGCATGGAGCCTTCCCGGGCAACGAAAACACCAACGTCAGACAAGCTCAGACAGCTGTGAAATCTGCTTTGGCTTCAGCGCTGTTCATTATTTCCTGCACGGCCAGCAGTCGTTTGATGAAATGGTTTCCAGACATATAGCCCATAACCAATCCGGTATGAGTAGCTTCTCTTCCAATGACAGTAGTGATGCCTGGTCCGAAGCCCATGACACCCATACGGATGAAGATACAAAGATGTCCACGAGCACTTCATCCATTCAATTTACCCGCTCAGGCAATCAGGGCTCTCTCTATCCCGTCTATGATTGCTCGATCATCAATACCTGCGCAGGGGGTTACTGCCTGAGCACCAGTGGTGATCTTGAACGCCAACTGCGAACCGGGGAGCTTCTGGCCGTCAGGGAAACCGGCCAGAAAAACTGGTTACTGGCCGCAGTCCGTTGGGTTCAGGTGAATAATCAAAAAGATCTGCTCATAGGTTTGGAACTTCTGTCTGCCTCAACAAAACCCTGTGCGCTTACGCCTCTGAAAAAAAACATGGACACCAGTCACTATCAGAGAGCTTTCCTTCTACCGGTCATGCCAGCCGTGAATGATATGCCCACCCTGATAACGCCCAGGGTCTCATTCAAAAGTGGACTGAAATTCACTCTGCTTCAGGGAGACAAAATCCGAAAAGGTCAACTGCTGGAATGCATCTCCAGTTCACCAGGCTATAGACAGTTCAAATTTCGGCTGCTGGAAGATCAGTACTGATCGCTTCTATACTTTTTTCGATTCAACCCTGAAGATCGAAGCAGGGGCAATAAAGTGTTCAGCAACCATTCTTTGCAATATGTACTACCATTCACCTTCCTTCTGACAGGCTGTAGCACCACTCAGGAGGTCATGGATTCCTGGCACGGCCACCACGTAGAAGAAGCCATCAGTAACTGGGGAGCCCCCAGTTCCATGCTGGAACTGAAGAATGGTAATAAAGTTTATAGCTGGGTCTCTAACTGGGGCTCAGCCTACCTGATGAGCACTTGTCGACAGTCGTTTACTACTTCTTCCAACGGCGTCATTCAAAACTGGCGATACACGGGCTGCCCTTACTGGCAATCGATATCGATGGATAAAATTAAAAAGATGTCGTCTGAGTGACACTTCCACCGTCGCCAGAACGCAGGAGGCGCCATGGTTAGCACTTAACGATGTTCAAAACTGATACCAGAACAAATCACTCGATATTCTGAATCTGCTCCCGCATCTGCTCAATCAACACCTTAAGATTAACGGCACTTTGTGTCAGACCTGCGTTGATGGATTTTGAGGACAGCGTATTGGCTTCCCGGTTGAGTTCCTGCATCAGGAAGTCAAGTCGGCGCCCGATAGCTCCTTTCTTGCCCAGGGTGTGTTTAACTTCAGAAACATGGGTCGACAAACGATCCAGCTCTTCATCAACGTCCATTTTCTGAGCCAGAAACACTAATTCCTGTTCCAGTCGATCCGGGTCCAGTTCAGCCTTGGCTTCTTTCAGACGATCCATGATTTTTTGTCTTTGGGACTCCAGCAAATCAGGGAGAACAGAACGCACGCTCTCTACTTCTTCGGTCACGCCTTGCAGCCTTAAACGGATGAACTTCTCCAACTCGCCCCCTTCTCTGCGACGGAAATCCGACAGCTGTATCAGAGCCTCTTCAAAGGCTTTGATAACCGCCGCATGAACCGGAGCCATATTGGTCTCTTCATTGTCCATAATGCCGGGCCATTGCAAGACCTCCAGAGGATTTACGCCGGAAGCATTGATGAAGTAGGTTTCAACTTTGTTGACCACTGACTGCAGAGCTTCCAGGGCCGATTCATTGACGTTCATCTGCTGCTGAACTTCTGCCAGTTGCAGCTTTAATGAACATTCGACCTTACCCCTGTGCAGATGCTTTCTCAATGCTTCTCGCAATGCAGGTTCTACTTCCCTGACAGCTTCTGGCAGACGAAAATGAGGCTCCAGGTAGCGATGATTGACTGAACGAATTTCCCACACCAGACTGCCCCAGCCCTCCTGGACCTGAGTGCGGGCAAATGCCGTCATACTGGAAGTCATAAGTATCCCTGCTAAAAGAACCGTCAGCCACATCGGCTGAGCATAAATTACTGCACTGAAAAGCAACCGCCCCGAGTGCCGCCTTTGAAGATGTCGGAATCCTGATCAACCCGGATCAGGAAGCAGAACGGGAACCACCCAATCTTTTTCAGAGCGAAAGTTTGTGGTCCGGTGTTGCAGGATACATCAACAGCAAGCAGTATCAAGCCTCGATCAACTTCCGGCCATTAATGGTTATTTTATGGCAAACATAGAGCCCAACGTCGGCGTTGGTTATAATTCCGCTTTTAATATTCCCGGCGGTAGAAGGTAAGACAATGCGGCGTCCTAGTGGAAGAACTGCGGATCAGTTACGCAACATCAAAATCACTCGTGAGTACACCATGCACGCTGAAGGATCAGTGCTGGTTGAGTTTGGCAACACCAAAGTGATCTGCACAGCGTCTGTCGACAGGTCAGTCCCCCGATTTCTGAAAGGTTCCGGACAAGGCTGGGTGACCGCCGAATACGGTATGCTGCCCCGATCAACCACAGATCGCATGGGCCGCGAAGCCGCCAGAGGCAAGCAGGGTGGCCGCACCCTGGAAATTCAGCGTCTCATTGGCCGCTCACTGCGTGCTGCTGTTGACCTGAAAAAACTGGGCGAGAATTCCATCACCATCGACTGTGATGTTATCCAGGCAGACGGTGGTACCCGTACAGCCTCTATTACCGGTGCCTGCGTGGCTCTTGTTGATGCGATCCGCCATATGCAAAGGAAAAAGATCATCAAGAATGATCCATTCCTTCAGTTGATTGCTTCTGTTTCTGTAGGTATTTACAAAGGCAGCCCGGTTCTTGATCTGGATTATCCGGAAGACTCCAACGCTGAAACCGATATGAACGTTGTCATGACAGAAGAGGGTGGTTTCATTGAAATTCAGGGTACCGCTGAAGCAGCACCGTTCAGTCAAAACGAGATGACAGCCATGTTAGCTCTGGCTAAAGCAGGCATTAATGACCTGATTAACCTGCAGAAAGAGGCTCTGGCAGAATAAACCGCTTGATCCAGACCGCCTGCCGGTCTGGCATAACCCGATGGGACGAAAGGATATTGATAACCGACAGCCTGGCAGCTATCTGTTAAATGCGAGACAGTCTGCGAGAATGCAAAAATCCTGTCGAATCACAAAAGAGCACATCGAAAGGGCAAGACCTTTTGATGTGAACCGGAATGATTTCCCAAGCCCTGCGACTGACATCTGCCCTTTCATGAGTGAAGACACAAAAAACGCACTTATTTTCTTGATCTATCCTTCCTCTCTGTAAACCAGAAGGCAAAGATAGAACTATTAAACACTTACTCTTTTTGGCACTGCTGTTACTGACGTTGTCTGCCATCTGCCAGGCTAAACCCTTGACAAAACACTTTGTTATCGAGCTTGAACGGAATGCAGATTTTTCAAACCAGAACTTTTTGATAAAGCTTGACCGACGAACATTGTCAGGCAACCCGTCTGAGATTGCCGACACAAACGGCTATACAGAACCCGATTCACAGACTGATAACAAACGACACAAACCTGACAGTTACTGGATAAAAAAAACCTCCCAGTGCCCAACCCCTTATTCATGGCTGCTTCTGGAAGCGGTTATCACTGTCGGCTGGCTTTTAAAAAACTATTGGAACCCCGACTCATCGCTGTTTAACCCAATTGAAGGACAGGAGACGGGTCAAAATCCCCCGTTTGCGATCACCACTATGATGCCTGGCACTGAACAGGACCAACCACAATATCAGTCATCACAATCACCGGGCCAGAATACCTCACAGGCCACTACTCATATTACATGCTATTACAGCGGCCTACTGTATTCTGACACTGGCGGCGGTAATGAAGACCCTGGACAATCCCTCCATACTTTGGGTTTAAATTGTTTTGTCTATCCCTGTGACGACGTTTGTCGATTCCGACAATCTTCCGACCCATCCAATAGTGTAAACGGAGTCGCCTCAAACTCAATGGTTTCAGAGGCAGCTGATACAACTCCCCCTGTCGGACAGGCAACCTGCAACGTGATCCTGATGGGAGATGATGGCCAGCTGCGGCAATGCGGGAAGGTCTTCAAGAATGAAAGAGTACTTATTTCTCACAAAAGCAAATACCACACCGGGCAAAAAACCTGCGACTTAACTTTAGTCGGTGAGGATGGTCAGCTTGGGCCATGCGGAATGGTCTGCCAGAATGCTAAAGCCCTGTCGAACCACAAAACCCAATATCACACCACGCAAAAAATCTGTGGCGTAAGAGTCGTCGGAGAACTTGGCCAGCTTCGGCCATGCGGAACGGTCTGCCAGAATGCACAAGTCCTGTCGAATCACAAAAGATACGCCCACACCAGGCAACAAATCTGTGGTGCAACCGTTACCGGGGAAGATGGCCAGCAGCGACTGTGCGGGAAGATCTACAAGCATAAGCTAGCCCTGTCGTATCACAAAACCAAATACCACACCGGGCAAAAAACCTGTGACGTAATACTAGTCAGCGAGGATGGCCCGTCAAGGCCGTGCGGAATGGTCTGCCAGAATGCTAAAGCTCTGTCGAATCACAAAAGAACCCACACCAGACAAAAAACCTGTAACCTGACAGTAATCGGGGAGGATCGCCAGCCACGGCCATGCGGATGGATCGGTCAGAATGCTAAAGCCCTTTCGAATCACAAAAGAATTCATCGAAAACGCAAGCCTGTTGATGCGAACCAGGATAATGACCTCATCCCTTGAACTGATACCCGCCCTTTGATGAGAAAGTCAAAAAAACACACTTATTTTCTTGATCTATCCTTCCTCTCTGTAGATCAGGAGGCAAGGATAGAATTATTAAACACCCACTCTTTGCGACACTGCTGTTACTGTCATTGTCAGGCAACCCGTCTGACATTATCGACACAAACTGCTATTAAGAAGGTACAGATCAGCTCTCCAGTTCCCAGTCAAAATCGATGATGACCGGCGCGTGGCTGGAGAAAGCCTGGTTTTTGTAGATGCCGCCATTCAGGACACTGTGACGCATCCCGGCCGTAATGATCTGATAATCAATACGCATGCCCAGATTATCGTGACGCAGAAACTCATCCTGCCACCAGCTGTATTTGCCAGACTCACGATCCACTTCACGATAAGCATCAAAGAAGCCCATATCACCCAGCAGACCTTCCATCCAGCCACGTTCAGCAGGCTGAAAACCGGAAACTTCTTCAGAATCGCGCCAGTTGGCCACATCAATCTTGCGATGAGCAATGTTCCAGGTACCCGCCATAATGAATTCACGGCGCTTGCGACGCTGTTTGTTCAGATGATGGGAGTAATTGTCCAGAAAGCGATACTTGAAGTTCTGGCTGGCAGCATCATGACCTTCAGGCACATGCATGCTGGCAATACTGATCTTGTCAAAGTCAGCCTGAATATAACGCCCTGTTTCGTCCGCCTCGGAAAAACCAAGCCCGCTGATAATAGCTTTGGGCGCCTGACGTGTATAAATGGCTACACCGCCACAATCTTTCCTGTCATAACCACCGTGTGCATAACAGAAATATCCATTGAGCTGATACTGGTCTTCTTCCATTGCAAACTCATCTTCTCGAATGTCCTGCAAACAGATGACATCGGCATCCTGGTCCATCAACCAGCCAAGCAGACCTTTTTCACGCGCGTTTTTTATGCCTTCGCAATTAAAGCTGATAACTCTCATTATTGACTACACCTTACCTGAACCAGACCTGGCCCGGCATAAAGCAAACTACCTGATTGAACTGTCGACCTGAGTCAACAGTCATTAAAACAGGCTTAATCCTGCATCTGCCTCAGGCCAATGAGGGTGTTGCAAAAGCAGCGACAAAGCTGAGACAGGGAAAAAAGTGGCAAAAAGCGAAGTTTACAAGGAGTAAATGAGCATTTTGAATCACCTTTTAACGCAGTATCAGTCAGGCACAGCACCTTTGCGACGGCCTCCAATGACTTGGGAATCGACTCATAACCTGAATAGTCACAGGTCTCTCTCCATAACCAGAGCATTGCTTCCCGGATCCGGGACCAGCCTTATACAGCCCTGATTAAACCCTGGAAATGACTTAATAGTTAAAAGTGCTGCATTTCCAAGGTAAAAGTTCAACTACACAGAGTACAGGAAAAGAGGGAATTTTAACTGAAGAATGATACAGGGTTGTCGCCGATATGTTTATCCGCATAAATGCTGCAACAGCTTCTCAAAATATCAGAGCAGTGCACTGTCGTCAGGCATCAAAACATCACTTTGGCTTTTTTTCATTTAAAGACACTACTTTCGAGAATAGCTGCACCCATGGATAGTTGGCAAAGGTATTTTCAAAATTGAGGGTTCCCATACAGTTTACTGACCTTCTTACTCAAGGCTAAACACAGAATTACAAACTCACTGTCGTAAGAATAGCGTTCAGCATTTCCGATCCATTTTATGGGGTTTTATAAAAGCCTCCTACAGGTTGACGGTTCGTCCTGCTGCAAGCGGCGCCAGTGACCCAAACTTTATTTGACCGGAATCATGTAAATCGCTTCAGAGCCTGCATGAGAAGAATTTTCGCGGTAAAATAAAGCTACCTTTTTTCGAATAAGCACTTGATAGATCATGCTCGATTATCAGAGAGAATTTCTAGACTTCGCCCTGCAAGAACAGGTGATTCGCTTCGGTGAGTTTACCCTCAAATCTGGCAGAAAATCGCCCTACTTCTTTAATGCCGGCCTTTTCAACACTGGCGAAGCCATCAGCAAAATGGGGCAGTTCTATGCTCACGCCCTGGTCAATTCTGGTATTGAGTACGATATTCTTTTTGGTCCGGCCTACAAGGGCATCCCTCTGGCCACTACCACTGCAGTTGCATTATCTGAGCATCACGACCTCAATACGCCCCTGTGTTTCAACCGCAAGGAAGTTAAAGAACACGGCGAGGGAGGCAATATCGTCGGAGCCCCCCTTGAAGGTCGTGTCATTATTGTGGATGACGTGATCACAGCAGGTACTGCTGTTCGTGAAGTTATGGAAATTATTGATCAGAGCCCTGCCAGTCCGGCGGGAGTCATGGTTGCTCTGGACCGTCAGGAAAAAGGCAAGGGCGAACTGTCAGCCATCCAGGAAGTTGAGAGAGATTTTTCCATCCCTGTGGTCAGCATTGTCACACTGAATGACCTTTTGTCGTATGCCGAAGAGAATAAAGATATAAAGATGTATGCCCCTGCCATCAGGGAATACAGGGAACGTTACGGAGTCTCATAACAATCTCTGGCATCAGTAATAAGCGGCTCTCTTCGATCATGTCGGCCTGTTTCGCTGCTCTGACAGTCTCTTGCGCCAGTCTAAACGCAGACGGCTGTCAAAGCAGCAAGGGCGATCACTGAGTCGCCCACTGACACATCGTGCTTATCTGAAGACGACGGTTGCAAGCACTTCCCATTGTGCGAGCCACTGCTCAGTTGGCTTCCGTTTGAACTCACTGCGCACGTACTGACAAATACGTCCTTCAGCAATGGAGAGCAACATATTAGCCATAGCACCCGGAGTAGCTTGAGGTCTCAGCCCCTCACTTAATTCAGCACCTCTCAGGACCTGCTTGATCTGGGTTTCCAACCGGTCAAACAGTTTGAAGACTCTCTGTCTAAGGCGATCAGGCTCTCCAGCCAGAGCATCGCCTGTGAGAATACGAGTCAAACCAGGGTTTTTCTCACAGAAACCCAGCAGAAGTTGCAGCATCATGCCGCAGCGCCGCAAAGCCTGCTGCTCTTCTTCCATTATCAAATTAACCCTTGAGAACAGAGTATCTTCTATGAACTCTATCAGTCCTTCAAACATCTTGGCCTTGCTGGGAAAGTGGCGGTAAAGCGCTGCTTCAGACACCCCCACTTCTCTGGCCAGAGACGAGGTAGTAATCCTCTCCCCGGGGGCATTTTCCAGCATATGAGCCAGTGCCTGCAGAATTTGATCCTTTCGGGAAAACTTTCTGGTTTTATCCATTACTTCTCGACACACTCTTACTATGTCCGTGAAAAATGTCCGTGAAAAATTTTCAGCCTCCAAACAGCCTTGAGCCGAAAATGCCGCTGACCTCTGACTGTAAAGATCACTGTCTCTTTTCTCAGAGGCTGTTCACGCATGACCGCCAGTAATCAGGGTACCCACACCCTGATCGGTCAGAAGTTCCAGTAGCAGGGCATGGGGAACTCTTCCATCAATGATATGAGCCCGGTTTACCCCATTACTGACTGCACTCAGGGCACACTGGATTTTTGGCAGCATACCGCCATAAATCGTGCCATCAGCAATCAGCTTCTCAACTTGCACGGAATCCAGTCCGGTCAACAATTCACCTTCTTTACTGAGTAGCCCCGGAGTATTGGTCAGCAATAACAACTTTTCCGCATTCAGAGCTTCTGCAAGACGACCCGCTACCAGATCGGCATTGATATTATAAGACAGACCCGAATCATCACCACCGATAGGTGCAACTACAGGAATGAAGTCCGAGTTCTGTAGCATCTCAACAATACCGGTATCGATGGACTCCACTTCACCCACATGGCCAATATCTATGATTTCCGGTGCAGACATTTCCGGTGTCTTATGAGTCACTTGCAGACGACGTGCCCGGATGAAGCGACCATCCTTACCTGTGACACCCACTGCACGACCACCGTTGTTATTTATCAGCGTGACTATTTCCTTGTTGACCAAACCACCGAGCACCATCTGGACAACATCCATGGTACTGGAGTCTGTCACTCTCATTCCCTGCACGAAGCGGGTTTCCAGATTCAGGCGTTTCAGCATGGACCCAATTTGAGGGCCGCCCCCATGAACAACAACAGGATTGATGCCCACAGCTTTCAGCATGACGACACCCTGGGCGAAGGCATTTTTAAGCTCTTCACTCTCCATAGCGTTGCCACCGTACTTGATGACTATGGTTTTACCTGCAAAACGCTGTAAATAAGGCAGAGCCTCTGTGAGCACCCGGGCCCGATCATGCAATGGCAGTTGGGTTGCTTTATCCATCAATACTCCTCACAAAACACAATCAGCCGAAAAAATACCAGAGCAAAAGTTCGACTCTTTATGACACTTCCGGCTCAGGCACTGGCTCGCATTGCCGACACTGATTTATCGAGTTCCAGAATGACCAAAGCCACCGACACCGCGATCAGTTTCATCAAAGCTGTTAACAATATCCAGTTTGGCCTGAACCACCGGCACTAGCACCAGCTGAGCAATGCGCTCACCGGGCTCGATGGTGAAAGTCGAACGACTCCGGTTCCAACAGGAAACCATCAGCTGCCCCTGATAATCAGAGTCAATCAAGCCCACCAGATTACCCAGGACAATACCGTGCTTATGTCCCAGCCCGGAACGAGGCAGGATCATGGCAGCCAGAGTAGCGTCTTCAATATGAATGGCCATACCGGTAGGCAGCAGCTCGGTCTCACCCGGCTCCAGTGTTAATGGCTTTTCCAGCATAGCTCTGAGATCAATCCCTGCAGAGCCGTCCGTCGCGTAGGCTGGCAAAGGGAATTCAGAGCCCAGTCGTGTATCAAGAATTCGGGTTTTCAGTGCTTTCATTGGTCACCTGACGTGTTTTCGTGTTCGCTTTTCCATTTACCAAAACGACGCGCGACAATTTTCAGAATCTTTCTGGACAGAACGGTCTTGGAAGCTCTTGGTATGGGCTCTTCAAAATCTTCACCCAGAATGGTCACTTCATTATTGTCACTACTGAAACCTATTTCATCATCTGACACGTCGTTGGCAACAATCAGGTTCAGTTTCTTGCGACGCAGTTTATCTATTGCATAACCCAGAACATTTCGGGTTTCTGCCGCAAACCCGATAACAAAAGGAGGTTCTTCCAGATCGGCCACCGATGCAACGATATCCGGATTCTTGACCAACCTGATCTCCAGCGTTTCAGAAGGATCGTCAGGGTTCTTCTTGATCTTGTCTTTCTCGATTTCAACAGGACGATAATCACAGACCGCTGCACAGCCAATAAAGATATCAACCCCTTCGATGTTATCCAGAACAACCTGTTGCATATCTCTGGCACTGATGACATCAATGCGCTCAACCCGGTCGGGTGTTTCCAGGGCAACCGGGCCACTGACCAGTTTGACCGATGCACCGGCTTCCACGGCTGCGGCCGCCAGAGAGTATGCCATTTTTCCAGAGCTGTAGTTGGAAATAAACCGCACAGGGTCCAGAGCTTCCCGGGTAGGTCCGGCGGTAATCAGAACATTCAGGCCACTCAATACATCATGTTCAAACATTTCAGCGGTATGCCGGGCAATCAGTTCGGGGTCCAGCATTCGGCCCGGACCAATATCACCACAGGCCTGACTGCCATCGTCAGGCCCGAAGATGCTAACGCTGCGCTCTTTTAACAGTTCTATATTCTGCTGTGTGCTCTGGTCACGCCACATGCCCTGATTCATGGCAGGTGCCAGACAGATAGGCGCACTGGTTGCCAGACACAGTGTAGTCAGCAGGTCATCGGCCTGACCGCTTGTGAGTCGGGCAATGAAGTCGGCTGTGGCCGGAGCCACCAGCACTACGTCAGCCCAGCGGGCCAGTTCAATATGACCCATTCCGGCTTCAGCCCTGGCATCCAGCAGATCCAGGTGGACCGGATTGAGGGAAAGGGCCTGAAGCGTCAGAGGCGTGATGAATTCACAGGCAGCTTTGGTCATGACCACCCGGACATCCGCATCCCATTTGCGAAGCATGCGAATCAGCTCAGCACTCTTATAGGCAGCAATGCCACCTGTTACACCGAGCAAGATCCGTTTATTTCTTAAACGTTGCATAGTAGGCCTATGTTCGATAAATAAAGGGGATTTCTCAATTCCTTTAAACCTTTGGGTCTATTTTCGGGCTATTTTAATTTATAAGGCAGGCATTAGATAGATGACCTTGATCAGTCATTGTCTGCCAGATTCTTCTGGACTCATCTTTAGACTTTGAAGGCATCCATTTTGCGTAAACTTCATTGATCATTTTTGTGTTCTTGTGGCCAAGCTGAGTCGCCAGCGGTAACTTTCAGGCCTGTTTGAAGCAGACATGTTTTTTACCGGAAGTGACTCCTTGGTTATCGAACTATGCGATCAAGCTGACCATCTTCCCTCTGTCGCCTAACGACGACCAGGTAGACAGCACCAGTCAGTTTCTCAAGTGGACCCATGAGAACCATGACCCGCTTATGCTTTGCTGCCAGTGGAAAAAAACGTTTGGGAGCTGAAGCCTTGGGCGACAACAGAATCAATTCCAGAACATTAAAGGTATGCCCTATCCGAAGTAGCATAAGATTCTGCATTTATGAAATTTGATCTGGACGAACATGACACTGGCCACTATAAGTAGTGCACAAATCTGAAAGTAGCACTTAATAATAAATTCAGAGACTGTGAAGTAGATGCATTCCTTAAGAAATTTTTTAATGCTTGTTCTCTTGATTCAAATCAAAATGGTGTAGCTGTTTATGCGCTTGTTTATTTTTTTAGTTTTCAACTTAAGTTTAACAATCAGTACAGGATACGCTGACGTATGTCCAATTTGTCTGCATGAAATTAACAGTAGTCAGCAAAGTACCAGCCTTTGCTGCGGACATGATTTTCATAAGGATTGTATAGATACATTACGATCAACTCATCAGGATCTATTATGCCCGGTTTGTAGGCGGCGAGCACGAATACATCATGGTGCAAGTTCAGCAGATCATAAAACTTGTATTGAGCAAGAACCTCTGTCACAGGCACTTACCAGACCAGAGTCTCAGGCATCAATGATTGTTGCACTACAAAGGGGTCCGGCAAGTCCGAAATTTTTAGTTTTTGCAGCTCCATTCGTAAAATCACAAGAACATTACCCAGCAAGAGACGATATCAGCAGAGAATTATACCAAAAATTATCTACTTTGTTTTTTCAGCGTTTATCAGAGTTAAGCGAAGACGATCATTCGAAATTTGAAAAAGGTCTTGAAGAGCTCACGGATTTTCTAAATGAGCCAACAGAGACTCAGATTGAGCCAAAGACGGAAACACAATAACAGCTGGTTTTATTGAGAGTATGCTGCCTGATTAAGTCGAGCCGCCAAAGGTGGTGTCGGGTGAGCGTCAGCGAGTCCGAGACAATGCTGTTATTATGTTGCATTCGCTCTGAGTTAAAAGCGATGTGCTTAGAGACGTACACTGGCAGAGTGTTACTGGAATTCTTAGATAAACATGTAAATGGGAACCCGTTTTTTTACATGAAATTGGGCTGGATGAAGGATGAGCCCAGATCTTTTTGGGGACAGAAATTTAATAACCCTGCTCACTTGCACGGAAGACTGACCAGACTCGATTCAGCGGCACCGAAGACATCTGCTGGAATTTTTTGTTATGCATTCTTTCAATACTGTTTTCTTTACTAACAAATCATAGAAACTTATTCCACATAAGAAGCTCTAAGTATTTATATGGAAATCACTATGGATAGTTTGATTATGAAAAGTTTGTTTTTTTTGTTCATCACTTTTATTACGATAAACTCTGCATTAGCCCAAAATGATATGGTTTTAGTTATTTCTGATACTAGTTATGCATCTTTACTTGAAAAAGAACTAGAGGTTTACAAAAATGACCTTGAATCAGAAGGTTGGAATGTTAATTTTCTTTTTAAAGATAAAAAATATTATTCATATAGTGAATTCCATAAAGAATTAGTCTTACAACATTCAATGCAAAAAATGAAAGGTGTAGTCTTAATTGGCAATTTCCCATATGAAGATGATCATTTAATTAGTTGTAGTGAGTGCACTTTTGCTAATTCATTTTTTTTCTCGATAAAACCAGATTTTTGGGTGAGCCGTATCGATCCTAGCCTGGTAACAAATCTAGATAACGTAGCGCTGCTTAAGAATTACTTTAAGCGGAACCATGAATATCGAAAAAGCAACTATTATTGGAATAACCATATCAATGCAATATCATCAATTGAGTCTTACCATGATACAATTAATTACTATATACATGCTTTATATTCTTTGGGAAGTTATTTACCCAATGTTGTTTATAGTACGGATGATTTTTGGAAAGCTGTGAATGAATCTAACGCAACCATAACTGAAATTAACGTTCATGGTAATAGGGATTTAATTTCTGTAAATAATCAGATTATTAAAGCTGAAGAAATCCTTTACAACTCCCATTCTAAAAGCAGATTTATTGATCTTTATTCTTGTTACGGCGGATTTCCAGATAAGAACAATATTGCCTCTGCATTCCTTTTTTCCCCATTTAGTAGAGTGTTAGCTGTTTCAGCAAGATCTGATCTTGCAAGCATAAATAGCCAAGTACATGCACATTATGTGAACTCAATGAATGTGGTCATAGGTGAAAGTTTCATAAAAAATTATTCTTGGGCAAACCATGCTCTTCCGTACTACAACGGTAGAATTTTATTAGGTGACGGAACTTTAAAGTTGAAAAAATAATTATTTTATGGCGCTGAATGCATAACCGCAGAACTGACCGGCAGCGGCTGTCCCCGTCAAGTGGGATCTTGCGGGCGAGTGAGCCAATGACCACAAAGCCCTCTGGTTTCAGAGATACGGTAACGGAAATGGCTCGTTCCCATACTTTTAGGCCCTGTGGGTCCAAGTGTGGGAACGAGATAAATCAGGGAATTTTTCGGGTTTTCTTGTGTCTGAAATAACACCAACTTAACAGTCGATACTTCAGACCTTATGACTCATCAACCTCAGGACACAGCCATTAAAGCACTTCCGGTAGAGGAACGCCCCAGGGAAAAGTTGATCTCCCGGGGGCCTGCCGTATTGAGTGATGCCGAGCTACTGGCCATTCTGCTGCGTACTGGCTACAAAGGCACTCATGTGCTGACTCTTGCTAACCAGCTGATTCAGCGCTTTCAGTCGTTAGATGGTTTGCTTTGTGCAACACCTGCGCAATTACAAGCTTTAAAAGGACTTGGGAAAGCGAAGGCGACTGAACTCAGTGCCATTCTCGAAATCTGCCAGAGAGTACTCTCAGAAAAAATGTCTGAGCAGAGCACGATCAACTGCCCGGATGCCACCCGTCAATACCTTCAGCTCCATTTCAGGGGCTGTCAGAGAGAAGAGTTTGCCTGCCTGTTTCTGGACACCCGTCACCGGGTTCTGGCTTTGGAAACCCTCTTTCAAGGCACACTCGATGCAGCGCCTGTCTACCCCAGAGAGGTGGTAAAAAGAGCCCTTGAACTCAACGCGGCGGCGGTTATAGCCAGCCACAATCACCCATCAGGTGATCCGCAGCCCAGCCAGGCTGATATAAGAATTACCGAAGCCCTTAAGAAAGCACTGGCCCTGGTGGATATCAGGCTACTGGACCACATTATTATTGGCAAAGGCGTATCGGCTTCTCTGGCCGAGCAAGGCCTTATGTGAATCTGGCAAGCGATGGGTATAACGATGGGTATAATGCTGAAGAGATCCAATAGACTTCCTGCAACACAAATACGTGATAATCAGATACCCTGACACCACAAATATCGATTTTTACCACTACAGATTCTGTTCAAATCCGTGGATAATTCAGACCGCGACCCTTGAAGAACTGACTCTTTCAGTTTTTCAGGAGCCAGTAAGGAGAAGGCTTTCGAGCCAACAGGCGGAAACGCTTACAGCGCCCAACTTGCACCAAAGCCTTGACTTTGGTATAAAGCGCGGTCTTTGTATATGGGTAGCTGCTGAGAGTTCTGACTCTTAACATTGGGCAGACCTGCCCGAAAAAGAATAACGGAATCCTCCGGCCTCATGGCTGGGTTTTTTTGGTTTGAGAGGCCACTACTATGTCCAAAGTTTGTCAGGTTACCGGCAAGCGCCCGGTTACCGGAAACAACGTTTCCCATGCGCACAACAAGACCAAGCGTCGTTTCGTGCCAAACCTGCACCACAAGCGTTTCTGGGTAGAGAGCGAGAAGCGTTTCGTTCGCCTGCGTATATCTGCTAAAGGCATGCGCATCATCGACAAGAAAGGTATCGACACCGTTCTGTCCGAAATGCGTGCTAACGGTCAAAAAGTTTAAGATAGCGGGAGCAATAAGTCATGGCTAAAGGTATTCGTGAAAAAATCAAGCTGGTTTCATCGGCTGGCACAGGTCACTACTACACCACGACCAAAAACAAGCGTAACACTCCAGACAAGCTGGTGTTCAAAAAGTACGACCCGGTTGTACGCAAGCACGTTGAATATAAAGAATACAAGATCAAGTAAGATCCTGAGTTCTTTCCGGCCCGATGCTCTGTCGGGCCCACTTTTCCTCCTCATGTTCTTCTTACGTTCAAATACATTACGATTTAATATAACCTGCAACTGCTCTGTAACTGAGTTGTCTATTTTGGACCAGTTTGGTCAACCCTCAATCCACCATTCATTCCAAACGTTCCAACACTTACTATCTGGAGTAGTGTCAAAAGAAAAAGACAAGAAAGCCTTTCTCCCGGCAGATCAAGCAAACGGTAGCTTTATGATAAAAGAAATCCGAGTAGAAGACTGGAAAAGCTTCGAAAGCTCGACCCTTTACGTAGACCCTCTCACAGTTCTCATCGGCACCAATGCCAGTGGTAAGTCCAATGTAATGGACGCCTTACTATTTCTGAACCTCAGTGCATCAAGCGTGCCTTTGAATGTTATTCTTCAGGGAGACAGTAATTTCCCGGGATTGCGTGGCAGCATAGACTGGGTATGTCGTTCGGGTACAAAACAGTTTGCCTTGGAAGTAAAAGCCTCTGGAAGCAATGAACTCATTGATTATATTTACAGGCTTGAAGTCAATATTGAGGGCTTACCACAAATTGCCTCAGAAAGCTTGAGACGAGTGAAGTACAGACCAGGAGCCCAAGCCATCTCCTCAGATATATTTTTATTCAAAACTGATGATTGCGGACTGGATGCACCTGCTATTACAGCCCGTCTCTACAACAGAAAACAAGGTAAACCCAGACCCTCGGCACGACAATCCACTATTTTGAGTCAGCTACACCCGGAAGCATTCTCTCAAAATCTGAGTAAAGATATTACCGAGGGGGTTGAAGCCGTTATCGGGGCACTAACAAGTATTTTTATTCTTGACCCTATCCCATCTCACATGAGGAATTATGCCCCCTTGTCAAAAGATCTCGATAGCGATGCAGCCAACATGGCCGGAATCATTGCGGCTCTTGATGTACAACAAAAACAGCACATTGAAGAGACATTGACAAAGCATGTCAGTTTATTGCCAGAAAAGGATATTGGTCGGATATACTCTGAAACTGTTGGCCGTTTCAAATCCGATGCCATGTTATATTGTGATGAGTTGTGGGGCGACAAGAAGATTTCCGTTGATGCCAGAGGTATGTCAGATGGTACATTGAGGTTTTTGGCCATACTGGTTGCCTTACTCACCCGCCCCGAGCACAGCCTTCTGGTAGTAGAAGAAATTGATAATGGTCTTCATCCTTCAAGATCCAATGTCCTTTTGAGCGTTTTGAGGTCTATTGGAGAACAACGTCATATCGATATCCTGGTGACCACACACAATCCAGCACTATTGGATAGCCTGGGACCGGAAATGACGCCTTTTATCACGATAAGTCATCGTGATAGTGAGACAGGGCACAGTCGCCTGACTCTTCTGGAAGATTTATCGAAACTCCCCAAACTGCTTGCTATAGGTCCTGTTGGCACTCTTTCAAGCCAGGGAAAGCTTGAACAGGCGCTTCGTCAGGAGCAATTGTCCGGAGGTATAGGTCAGTAATGAGCAGTAAAGTCATTATCTTTGATACATCTGTACTATGTTGCTGATTGCAGGTGCCAGGAAAAGATACTTGTGGCCCGGAAGGTGATCGTTGGTACTTTGAACGCATAGAACAAAAAGTGTCAGAAGAGTTACAAGCAGGCAGTACGTTTGTATTACCTTTGGCCACTATTATAGAAACTGGAAATCACATTGCTTTTGCATCAGGTGACAGATATTCATTAGCAAAAAGCCTTTCAAAATATATTCGCAAAGCGGCTACCGATACAGACCCGTGGGCAGCATTTGGCCATCAAACGGAGCTATGGGGAGCAGACAAGCTGATACAACTGGCCGAAACTTGGCCAGATCTCGCTATTCAAGGGTTAGGTATTGGCGATACAACGATAAGAGATGTCGCCGATTATTATGCCAGGACCAACGCCATAGCAGTGGAAATCTTAACTGGAGACAAAGGCCTAAAAAGCCAACAACCTCATAGCCCGGCTCTCACACCTAGAAGAAGACGCTGATGAAAGTGAGGCCGATGAAGGGACAGTTAAGTTCGTCAGACTCCTGGCCGATAAACGGCCTTATGGATCTTGAAACCTTTGCCAGCCTCTTCTCAGGCTCACCGTTCAAACCCTTGTTACGACATCGTAATGCCGTGTTGAATGCACTTTTGCACCTCAACCGACAACTTCAAGGTTTTGTGTATGAAAACACGCCGACCCCTTCCAGCAAGCCCTGGATCAAAGAACTCCCACATCAGCTTGAAGCCATGGAGCAAGAAGTGCTGTCCCGGCTGCAAAAACCATCGCTGACAGCTCAACCCAGGGAAGTAATCGCAGATACACTGCAGGCACAGAGCCAGCTCGCCCATCAGATCTTTCGACTTTCAGAACGACTGAGCTACCGCCCCCTTCGATTGCCAGCCGAAATGATTGTTCCGCTGAATAACCTGACCGGGCACTTTGGCAAGACGGCGTATCAATTAAAGCAGGCCGCCATCGAATTAGATGAACTCAGCAAGGGCGGATTCAGAAAGCAGCACAACAAATCTCAAGGTTGCTACAGGAAAAGTCTGGCCTGTGATGTCGATGAGCTCAGTAAGGTCTGTCACGAGATTCGTGAACAAACCTGCCTGACGGAAAGCGAAATAGACCCTGTGGATGTCGCCCTGCTGTTTCTGATTCTGGACGACATCAGTGATCTGTCTTTATGGATGCGTTCTCTGATAACTCATCTGCAAGCCTTATAAAACCCGCTGGCAGACACTATTACCATCATCAACAACTACTCACTTTCAACAACACATTCAATCCGCTTTTTACCGGTACGATCCAGATAGTCCTGAAAATCTTTGGGCAGGCGCCCTGTTGTTGAACCGAACCAGCGCACCGTGTCTCCGGAGTTTGTCTGAAACTCAAAGTTATGTTTGGAGACGTTTCTCTTACGCTTGCCTTCCTTGCCTACCTCTTGCAAAAGATTCAGGTCAGACATCGAGAGGCCTTTGGCCTCCATAACTTTCTTGATCTCTTCTACGCTCTGAAGCTTTTGTTTTCTTTTTATATCAGCGGCTTCTTTTTCCTGATTTTTTTCTTCCAGCACCTCATTCAACCGGTTAATGATGCGCTCCATCTCATCCATACCCATATCCTTGAAGAGAGAACGGATTCTGGTTTTACTACCCAGACGATGCAGAAGTTCATCAAATATATTCATCATCAGACCTCAGTGTATCAAACAAATGCCGTCAGCTTGTGAAGGCACCATTCAGCGTTCACCATAAAACTTGATAAGTCGTTTAATTCTAGGGCGACCCCGACTCATTCGCCATCGATTAGTATCTCTCAGGCTATAGACACAGCCACAATACTCCTGTTGATAGAAATGCTCATCTTTGGAAATTTCAATCATTCTTGAGGCGCCACCCTGTTTGCGCCAATTAACAGTCCAGTACGTCAGGTCCGGATACCGACCGGCAGCTTCAACGCCGCAGCGATTGATTTGCTCAAGGTTCTTCCAGCGAGAAATACCCAATGTACTGGAGATGAGATTAAACCCATGTTCAAAAGCATACAACGCTGTTCTCTCAAAACGCATCGAAAAGCATATTGAACATCTTTCTCCACGCTCCGGCTCGTCCTCGTAACCCTTGACACGATCAAACCAGTTTTCAGTATCATAGTCGGCATCAATAAAGTTGATGTCATTTTTTTCACAG
The DNA here is from genome assembly GCF_049275935.1 of Endozoicomonas sp. ALC020. Classification (NCBI taxonomy): domain Bacteria; kingdom Pseudomonadati; phylum Pseudomonadota; class Gammaproteobacteria; order Oceanospirillales; family Endozoicomonadaceae; genus Endozoicomonas; species Endozoicomonas sp. ALC020. Next base: position 2,270,395 of record NZ_CP184830.1, on the reverse strand, counting down.
TAACGCTTGTTCTCTTTTTTCCTTAACTCATATTCTTCCAGAGGATGAATGTTAGGATTATAAAAATATACCGTCTGCTCAAAACCAGAGGCTTTAATGGCACTAATGATTTCGCAGGCGCAAGGTGCACAACAAGAATGCAATAAAATTCTCCTTGAGCCGTTGGGAGACTTCAGGACAGGCCTTTGATAGTTATCTACAGAGTAAGGTGAATTCATAATATGGATACCTGAATCCAGTCGTAATCATCAGTTAAATAGCAAACGCGTCAATTGAGAAATGCTTTTTTCTTATATCCATGAGTTAAGATGAGTTCAACGCAGAAAACCTCCAGACATCTTAGCTAACGTCAAGATACCAAACCATAGACAACTACCAAAGGCTTCGTGTCTATGACCAGTGTATTCCGTGATGTCGATGATTTCTGCCTGAGTTTTGCAACCGGGCAGCATAAGCAACTCGTCTGCGATGCCAATAGCGCAAAAGTGATATATCAAAACTGTCGCTCAGTGAAATAATGACCATCATATTCTATTTCCATCAGGGTGCCTTTCGGGAGTTCAGGCATTACCAACAGGTTTGTCATTTATTGATTCAAGGCCAATCATCAATCGAAGACCTGTACCTGGCCTTGTTGAGGAGTCCAATAAAAAACATCTTTATTCAGATGGCCTGAACAGGAGAGTGGATACCCATGCACAGCCTGGACGCCAGAACCACGGATCAAAAGAGGCGGCATATACCCTCACGCAGGGGTTCATCTTCCAACCTAAGTTCGGTGATTTTCACAGTTTGACCACCAACATCCTGATCATTATCAGAGACGGTCATCACATAGTCGCCATCAGCGCTGAAGCTGGCTGACAAGACTTGACCGTGATGGGAAATGATCGCTTTTACTAACCAGGATCCATCGGGCATCTGACCACAGATTTTCGCCGTGCCGTCATCACTGGCAGTCACCACATGTCGACCATCAGTGCTGAAGGTCGCTGAATAGACCCTGCTCTTATGAGAAATGGTCATTTTCTCCTGCCATGTTCCATCGTCCTTCAGGCCATAGATTTTCGCCGTGCCGTCATCACTGGCAGTCGCCACATGCCGACCATCAATGCTGAAGATCGCTGAATAGACCCTGCTCTTATGAGAAATGGTCACTTTCTCCTGCCATGTTCCATCGTCCTTCAGGCCATAGATCTTCGCCATACCATCATAACCGGCAGTCAACACATGGCCGCTATCAGTGCTGATGATAAGTGATAGAATCGAGTGAACATGGGAAATGGTGCCTTTTTCTTCCCATAACCCATCGTCATTCTGACTAGAGATTTTCGCAAAATTATCGACAGCAGTGACCAGGTGGCGGCTATCGGGGCTAAAGCTGGCTAACTTGTCTGACCTCCTGTGGCGGATGCTGGCTTTTGGTTGCCATGATCCGTCAATCTCCAGGCCATGGACTTTCACATTTTGATCTTTACTGGCAGTCACCACAAGGCGGCTATCGGCGCTGAAGCTGGCCGACCTGATTGAATAATTGTGCCGAATGATGGCTTTTGGTTGCCATGAGCCATCGTCCTCCAGGCCGGAGATTTGCGCTGTACGATCGCGACCGATGGTCACCATATGGCGACCCTGGGCGCTAAAGGTCGCTGGATGAAAGAAATTCTGATTGGGAATCATGGTTTTTTTTACCCATGTACCATCGGCTTCCAGACCGCTGACTATCGCCATGTCATCTTGACTGTTGGTTACCAAATAGCAACCATCAGGACTGAAGGCGGCTGAATGAATAGCGTCCTCATGAACAATAATGGCTTCTCGCTCCCATGAACCATCGGCCTTTTGACCATAGATTTGCGCTCTGCCGTCGTAATCGAAAATAACCACACGGCGGCCATCGGCGCTCAAGCTGGCATCATATGATGTATCCTCCTGATTAATGACGACTTTTGGTTTCCATGATCCGTCGGCCTCCAGGCCAAAGATTCTCGCCGTGCCATCCTGACTGGCAGTCACCGCGTGGCTGGCATCAGCGGTGAAACTGGCCGAGTTGACGCGGCTATCATGTGAAATAGTGGCTTTTGTAGCTAATTTGAAGGTTCTGGATTGAGACTTTCGTTCGGTATTAGTGAAATGAAGCAGAGCAGGTAAATGAGGATCGCTTCGGTGTTGTATCAGTGATTCGATTAAATCTTTATCGTTTATAAACCGCTCCATCCAACAACGGAGCTGATCGTCATCTTTTGAAGTGATGATTGTCTTAAGCTGAAGCTGGTGTGATGAAGGAAAACGGCGATACCACCCCTTTGCCAGCGCATTATCTTCTTGAATCACTTCTCGAAAGTGGGTAGATACCTGTTTTAAACGGGCAATATCTCTAAGCCTCAAACAGCCAATAATTTTCAAATGCTTGTCGACGGACAAATCGAGTAGTGAAGGTTTACTCTCGTCAGATACACTGATATTTCTGCCCTCACTGACACCCGTCGGAGCTTGCGCCAATATAGACTGATAGCGTTCTGGTGGAGGTGAACCACCGGTGGTGCCGTTATTTTCTAGTCCATTCATGTTCGGAATCCTCAAAGTCAGTATTTGTTCTTGATTAGAAAGAAAATTCAAAATTAATGCGGTAATGTAGAGTTGGGTTAAGGATGAAAGTTCATAACATGTTGTTAAGAACAACTAACAAAAATGCCGCCATGCATTTTCAGTGTTTTCTCCGCAACAAATGATAAACAGAACGGATGGATGTTGCTCAGGGTCGTAGGACCACCGTGCACAGCGTGGAAGCCAGAGTGTCATAGATCAAAAGAGGCGGCATATACCCTCACGCAGGGGTTCATCTTCCACCCTAAGTTCGGTGATTTTCACAGTTTGACCACCAACATCCTGATCATTATCAGAGACGGTCATCACATAGTCGCCATCAGCGCTGAAGCTGGCTGACAAGACTTGACCGTGATGGGAAATGATCGCTTTTACTAACCAGGATCCATCGGGCATCTGACCACAGATTTTCGCCGTGCCGTCATCACTGGCAGTCACCACATGTCGACCATCAGTGCTGAAGGTCGCTGAATAGACCCTGCTCTTATGAGAAACGGTCATTTTCTCCTGCCATGTTCCGTCGTCCTTCAAGCCATAGATTTTCGCCGTGCCGTCACCACTGGCAGTCGCCACATGCCGACCATCAGCGCTGAAGGTCGCTGAATAGACCATGCTCTTATGAGAAATGGTCATTTTCTCCTGCCATGCTCCATCGTCCTTCAGGCCATAGATCTTCGCCATACCATCATCACTGGCAGTCAACACATGACGGCTATCAGTGCTGATGATGAGTGATAGAATCCCATGATAGGAAATGATGCCTTTTTCTTCCCATAATCCATCGTCATTCTGACTAGAGATTTTCGCAAATAAATCGTCAGCAGTGACCAGGTGGCGGCCATCGGGGCTGAAGCTGGCTAACTTGACTGACCTCCTGTGGCGGATGCTGGTTTTTAGTTGCCATGATCCGTCAATCTCCAGGCCATGGACTTTGGCATTGCTATCGTTACTGACAGTCACCAGAAGGCGGCTATCGGCGCTGAAGCTGGCCGAACTGATTGAATAATTGTGCCGAATGATGGCTTTTGGTTGCCATGAGCCATCGTCCTCCAGGCCGGAGATTTGCGCTGTACGATCGCGACCGATGGTCACCATATAGCGACCCTGGGCACTAAAGGTCGCTGAATGAAAGCATTTCTGATTGGGAATCATGGTTTTTTTTACCCATTTACCATCATCTTCCAGACCGCTGACTATCGCCATGCCATCTTGACTGTTGGTTACCAAATAGCAACCATCAGGACTGAAGGCGGCTGAATGGACAGCGTCCTCATGAACAGTAATGACTTCTCGTTCCCATGAACCATCGGCCATTTGACCATAGATTTGTGCTGTGCCGTCGTAATCGAAAATAACCACACGGCGGCCATCGGCGCTCAAGCTGGCATCATATGATGTATCCTCCTGATTAATGACGACTTTTGGTTTCCATGATCCATCGGCCTCCAGGCCAAAGATTCTCGCCGTGCCATCCTGACTGGCAGTCACCGCGTGGCTGGCATCAGCGGTGAAACTGGCCGAGTTGACGCGGCTATCATGTGAAATAGTGGCTTTTGTAGCTAATTTGAAGGTTCTAGATTGAGACTTTCGTTCGGTTTTAGTGAAATGAAGCAGAGCAGGTAAATGAGGACTGCTTCGGTGTTGTATGAGTGATTCGATTAAATCTTTATCGTTTATAAACCGCTCCATCCAACAACGGAGCTGATCGTCATCTTTTGAAGTGATGGTTGTGTTAAGCAGAAACTGGTGTGGTGAAGGAAAACGGCGATACCAGGCCTTTGCCAGCGCATTATCTTCTTGAATCACTTCTCGAAAGTAGGTAGATACCTGTTTTAAACGGACAATATCTCTAAGCCCCAAACAGCCAATAATTTTCAAATGAGTGTCGACGGACAAATTGAGTAGTGAAGGTTTACTCTCGTCAGATACAGTGATAATTCTGCCCTCACTGACTCCCGTTGGAGCTTGCGCCGATATAGAGTGATAGGGTTCTGGTGGAGGTGAACCGCCGACTGTGTCGTTATTTTCCAGTCTATTCATGCTCGGATCTTCGAAGTGAGTATTTGTTCTCGATTAGAAAGAAAATTCAAAATTAATGCGGTAATGTAGAGTCGTTTTAAGGATAAAAGTTCATAACATGTTGTTAAGAACAACTAACAAAAATGCTGCCAGCCCATGGATTTTCCTTGTCTTTCTCCACAACAAATGATTAACAGACTGGATGACACATACTGAAGACATTTTTTGTTCAATTACCCTGAACAGAGGTATGGATAACCGTGCACAGCGCGGGAAACCTAGCAGCCTGTCGGACTTAAGCGTCCGTAGCGAGGATTGCAAGAAATTGAGGATAAAAATCTCTGTTTCTGAGGAGAATAGCGAGCTATTTGACGAAGAAACAGGGATTTTTAGACCAATTTATTGCAACTGCAGTAGGACAGTCTTAAGTCCGACAGGCTGCTAGGAGCCTGACCGAGAATAGACTGCCCTACTGCGGCGGCAGCAAATTGGTCTGAAAATCCGCTTTTGTTCGTCAAATAGCTCGCTATTCTCCTCACAAAACCGAATTTTCATCCTCAATTTTCTGCCGTCCTCGCTACGGGCGCTATTCTCGGTCAGGCTCCTAGAGCCATAGATCAAAGGAGGCGACATATATCCTCAAGAATGTCATCTTCCATAGAAAGCTTGGTGATTTTCACGGTTTGACTAGCACGATTGTCCCAATCATTGTCAGCGACGGTCATCACATACTCGCCATCGGCGCTGAAGGTGGCTGATCTGACGCGACCAGCATGGGAAATGGTCGCTTTTACGAACCAGGATCCATCGAGCATCTGACCACAGATTTTTGCCGTGCCGTCTTTACTGGCAGTCACCACATGTCGGCCATCAGTGCTGATGGACGCTGAATTGACCCTCCCCTTATGAGAAATGGTCACTTTCTCCTGCCACGATCCATCGCCCTTCAGACCATAGATCTTCGCCTTATCGCCACCGAAAGTCACCAAATAGCAGCTATCAGAACTGAAGATCGCCGATTTGATCGTATCTTCATGGAAAATAGTATCCTTTTTCTCCCATGACCCATCGGCCTTCAGGCCATAGATTTTCGCCGTTTTATAAGCACTGGCAGTCACCACATGGCGGCTATCAGCGCTGAAGATAACTGATAGAAAACTTTTACGAGGAATGGTGGCTTTTTCTTCCCATCCATCGTCCTTCAGACTATAGATTTTTGCAAAATTATGTCTGGCAGTGACCAGGTGGCGGCTATCGGGGCTGAAGCGACCAAAGGGGCTGAAGTGGATTGATGAATACGAAAGATCATGGTACAGGGTGGCTTGTTCTTGCCATGATCCGTCTATATCCTGGCCATGGACTTTCGCATTGCGATCGCCACTGACAGTCAACACAAGGCGGCCATTGGGGCTAAAGCTAGTTGACACGACTAAACTATTGTGCCGAATGATGGCTTTTGGTTCCCACGATCCATCGTCCTCCAGACCGTAGATTCGCGCTGTCTGATCGTTACTGATGATCGCCACATTGCGACCGTCGGAGCTAATGATCGTTGAATACAAGCCTTGCTGATCGGGAATGCTGGCTTTTATTTTCCATTTACCATCGGTCTCCAGGCCATAGATTCTTGCCCCACTCCTAGAGCTGGTTACCAAATAACAACCATCGGGACTGAAGGTAGCTGAATAGACAGCGTCCTCATGAACAAGAACGGCTTTTCGTTCCCATGAACCATCGGCCTCTTGACCATAGATACGCACTGTGCGGTCGTAACCGGAGACTGCCACACGGCGGCCATTGGCGCTGAATCTGGCTGAACATCTTAGATGGCTTTGATGACTGAGGACTTTTGGTATCCACGATCCATCGGCCTCCAGGCCAAAGACTCTCGCCACGCCGTCTTGACCGGCAGTCACCATGTGGCTGGCATCAGCACTGAAACTGGCTGAGTTGACAGGCCTATCGTGTGAAATAGTGGCTTTTGTAGCTAAGTTAAATCTCCAAAATTTTGACTTTCGTTCGGTATTAGTGAAATGAAGCAGAGCAGGTAAATGAGGACTGCTTCGGCGTTGTATGAGTGATTCGATTAAATCTTTATCGTTTATAAACCGCTCCATCCAACAACGGAGCTGATCATCATTTTTTGAAGTGACGATTGTGTTAAGCAGAAACTGGTGTGATGAAGGAAAACGGCGGTACCACGCTTTTGCCAGCGCATTATCTTCTTGAATCACTTCTCGAAAGTAGGTAGATACCTGTTTTAAACGGACAATATCTCTAAGCCTCAAACAGCCAATAATTTTCAAATGTGTGTCAACGGATAAATTGAGTAGTGAAGGTTTACTCTCGTCAGATACAGTGATATTTCTGCCCTCACTGACCCCCTCTGGTGCTCGCTCCGATATAGATTGATGAGGTCTCAGGGGAGCTGGACTGCCAACGGTGCCGTTATTATTTACTCTATTCATGTTCGGAATCTTCGAAGTGATTATTTGTTCTCGATTAGAAAGAAAATTCAAAATTAATTCGGTAATGTGAAGTCGGTTTAAGGATGAAAGTTCATAACATGTTGTTAAGAATAACTAACAAAAATGCCGCCATGCATTTTCAGTGTTTTCTCCACAACAAGTGATAAACAGAACGGATAAATGTTGCTCAGGGTCGAAGGACCACCTTGCACAGCGTGGAAGCCAGAGTGTCATAGATCAAAAGAGGCGACATATGTCCTCACGCAGGGGTTCATCTTCCACCCAAAGTTCGGTGATTTTCACGGTTTGACCACAATTATTACTATGATCATTGTCAGCGACGGTCATCACATAGTCGCCATCGGCGCTGAAAATGGCTGATCTGACGGGACCAGCATGGGAAATGGTCGCTTTTACGAACCAGGTTCCGTCGAGCATCTGACCACAGATTTTCGCCGTGCCGTCTTTACTGGCAGTCACCACATGTCGCCCATCAGTGCTGAAGGTCGCTGAATTGACCCAGCTACTATGAGAAATGGTCACTTTCTTCTCCCATGACCCATCGTCCTTCAGGCCGTAGATCTTCGCCTTACCATCACAACTGGCGGTCAGCACATGGCAGCCATCAGAGCTAAAGGTCGCCAATCTAACCCCATCTCCATGGAAAACGGTCTCTTTTTTTTCCCATGATCCATCGGCTTTCAGTCCATAGATTTCCGCCGTTTTATCAGCACAGGTGGTCACCATATGACGGCTATCAGAACTGAAGGTAAGTGATCGAATCGAACGATTATGGAAAATGATGCCTTTTTCCTCCCATAATCCATCGTCCCTTTGACAATAGATATTCGCAACCCAATCGTCACGAGTCACCACGTACCGACTATCGGGGCTGAAGCAGGCTGATGCAGCCGAGTGATAATGGTGTAAGGTGGCTTGTTGTTGCCATGATCCATCTATCTCCTGGCCATGGACTTTCACATTGCGATCACCACTGACAGTCACCACAAGGCGGGCATCTGGGCTGAAGCTAGCAAACCTGACTAAACTGTTGTGCCGAATGATGGCTTTTGGTTCCCACGATCCATCGTCCTCCAGACCGAAGATTCGCACTGTCTGATTGTTGCCGATGATCGCCATATTGCGACCGTCGGAGCTAATGATCGGTGAATGCAAGCCTTGCTGATCGGGAATGCTGGCTTTTATTTTCCATTTACCATCGGCCTCCAGGCCATAGATTCCCGCCCTTCTCCAAGAGCTGGTTACCAAATAACAACCATCGAGACTGAAGGTAGCTGAATAGACAGGGGCCTCATGAACAATAACGGATTTTCGTTCCCATGAACCATCAGCCTCTTGATCATAGATACGCGCTGTGCGGTCGTCACCGAAGACTGCCACACGGCGGCCATTGGCGCTGAATCTGGCTGAACATGTTTCATCGCTATGATTTAAGACCTTTGCTATCCACGATCCATCGGCCTCCAGGCCAAAGACTCTCGCCGCGCCGTCTTGACCGGCTGTCACCATGTGGCTGGCATCCGCGCTGAAACTTGCTGAGTTGACAGGCCTATCGTGTGAAATAGTGGCTTTTGTAGATAAGTTAAATATTCTAAATTTTGTCTTTCGTTCAGTGTTAGTGAAATGAAGCAGAGCAGGTAAATGAGGACTGCTTCGGCGTTGTATGAGTGATTCGATTAAATCTTTATCGTTTATAAACCGCTCCATCCAACAACGGAGCTGATTATCATCTTTTGAAGTGACGATTGTGTTAAGTAGAAGCTGGTGTGATGAAGGAAAACGGCGATACCACGCCTTTGCCAGTGCATTATCTTCTTGAATCACTTCCCGAAAGTAGCTAGATACCTGTTTTAAACGGGCAATATCTCTAAGCCTCAAACAGCCAATAATTTTCAAATGCGTGTCGACCGACAAATTGAGTAGTGAAGGTTTACTCTCGTCAGATACATTGATGTTTCTGCCCTTACTGACTCCCTTCGGTGCTCGCGCCGATATAGATTCATGAGGTCTCAGGGGAACTGGACTGCCAAGGGTGCCGTTATTATTTACTCTATTCATGCTCGGAATCTTCAAAGTGAGTATTTGTTCTCGATTAGAAAGAAAATTCAAAATTAATGAGGCAAAATTAATGAGGCAATATAGAGTCGGTCTAAGGATAAAAGTTCATAACATGTTGGTAAGAACAACTAACAAAAATGCTGCCATGCATTTTCAGTGTTTTTCTCCGCAACCAATGATAAACAGAACGAATGGATGTTACTCAGGGTCTATTGAGGAGTGTCATGAATCATAAGAGGCGACATATATCCTCAAAGGGATCATCTTCCACCCAAAGTTCGGTGATTTTCACGGTTTGACCACGAGTATCGTCCCAATCATTGTCAGCGACGGTCATCACATAGTCGCCATCGGCGCTGAAAGTGGCTGATCTGACGCAACCAGCATGGTAAATGATCGCTTTTACTAACCAGGTTCCATCAAGCACCTGACCACAAATTTTCGCCGTACCGTCACGACTAGCAGTCACCACATGTCGGCCATCAGTGCTGAAGGTCGCTGAACTGAGCCACATCCTATGAGAAATGGTCACTTTCTCCTCCCATGCCCCTTCGGCATTCAGGCCATAGATCTTCGCCATACCATCAACACTGGCAGTCACCACATGGCAGCCATCGGGGCTGAAAATCGCTGAAATGACCCAATTCCTATGAGAAATGGTTACTTCCTCCTCCCATGACCCATCGTCATTCAGGCCACAGATTTTCGCCGTTTTATCAGCACTGGCAGTCACCACATGGCAACTATCAGCGCTGAAGTTAAGTGATCGAATCGAACCATTGTGGGAAATGATGCCTTTTTCTTCCCATAATCCGCCCTCCTTCAGACTAAATATTTTCACAAAATTATCGTCACCGACAGTCACCACGTGGCGGCTATCGGGGCTGAAGTGGGCTGATTTGACCGGGGGAACATGGGGTAGAGTAGCCTCTTCTTGCCACAGCCCGCCTATCTCCTTGCCATGGACTGTCGCATTGTGCTCTCTACTGACAGTCACGACATGACGGCAATCGGCGCTAAAGCAGGCTGACCTGACTGTATTATTGTGGCGAATAATGGCTACCCATTGCCATAATCCATCGTCCTCCAGACCTAAGATGTGGGCTGTGTGATCTTCAGCGATCATCACCAAATAGCGACCATCGGCACTGAAATTCACCAAAGCATTGGAATTGTGACCGAGAATAATGAGTTTTTTTACCCATGAACCATTACTCTCCAGACCGGAGATTATCGCCTTTCTATCCCAACTGCTGGTTACCAAATAACAACCATCGGGACTGAAGGTGGCTGAAGAGACAGTGCTCCCATGAACGATAATGAGTTTTCGTTCCCATGAGCCATCGGCCTCTTGACCATAGATACGCGCTGTGACGTCGTAGCCGAAGATTACCACACGGCGGCCATTGGCACTGAAACTGGCTGAACAGCCAAAATCGCTTTGATGAGTGAGGACTTTTGGTATCCACGATCCATCGGCCTCCAGGCCAAAGACTCTCGCCACGCCGCCTTGACCGGCAGTCACCACGTGGCTGGCATCAGCACTGAAACTGGCTGAGTTGACAGGCCTATTATGTGAAATAGTGGCTTTTGTAGCTAATTCAAATGTCCAAAATTTAGACTTTCGTTCGGTATTAGTGAAATGAAGCACAGCAGGTAAATGAGGACTGCCTCGGCGTTCTATAAGTGAATCGATTAAATCCTTATCATTTATAAACCGCTCCATCCAACAACGGAGCTGTTCATCATCTTTTGAAGTGACGATTGTCCTGAGTAGCAACTGATGTGATGAAGGAAAACGGCGATACCACGCCTTTGCCAGCGCATTATCTTCTTGAATGACTTCCCGAAAGTAGGTAGATACCTGTTTTAAACGGGCAATATCTCTAAGCCTCAGACAGCCAATAATTTTCAAATGCGTGTCGACCGACAAATTGAGTAGTGAAGGTTTACTCTCGTCAGATACATTGATGTTTCTGCCCTTACTGACTCCCTTCGGTGCTCGCGCCGATATAGATTCATGAGGTCTCAGGGGAACTGGACTGCCAAGGGTGCCGTTATTATTTACTCTATTCATGCTTGGAATCTTCGAAGTGAGTATTTGTTCTCGATTAGAAAGAAAATTCAAAATTAATGAGGCAATGTAGAGTCGGTCTAAGGATAAAAGTTCATAACATGTTGGTAAGAAAAACTAACAAAAATGCTGCCATGCATTTTCAGTGTTTTTCTCCGCAACCAATGTTAAACAGAACGGATGGATGTTGCTCAGGGCCTATTGAGGAGTGTCATGAATCAAAAGAGGCGACATATATCCTCACAAAGGGGTTCATCTTCCACCCAAAGTTCGGTGATTTTCATGGTATGACTAAGGAAATTGTTCCAATCACTGTCAGCGACGGTCACTACATAGACGCCATCGGCGCTGAAGGTGGCTGATCTGACGCGACCATCGTGGGAAATGGTCGCTTTTACTAACCAGGTTCCATCAAGCATCTGACCACAGATTTTCGCTGTGTGGTCATAACTGGCAGTCAACACATGTCGGCCATCAGTAGTGAAGGCCGCTGAATAGACCCATCCACTGTGATAAATGGTCACTTTCTCCTCCCATGATCCATCGTCCTTCAGTCCGTAAATCTTCGCCATACCATCGTCACTGGCAGTCACCAGATGACAGCCATCGGGGCTGAAGGTCGCTGATCTGACCCAATCTTTATGGAAAATAATCTCTTTTTCTTCCCATGATCCATCGGCTTTCAGGCCATAGATTTTCGCCGTTTGATCTGCACTGGCAGTCACCAAATGGCAGTCATCGTGGCTGAAGTTAACTGATAGAATCGAATCATCATGGGAAATGATGCCTTTTTCTTGCCATGACCCATCGTCCTTCTGGCTATAGATTTTCGCAAAATTTTCCTTACCGACAGTCACCACGTGGCGGCTATCGAGGCTGAAGCTGGCTAACTTGACTGAACGATTGTGGCGAATGATGGCTTTTGGTTGCCATGATCCGTCTATCTCCAGGCCATGGACTTTCGCATTGCAATCGCGACTGAGAGTCACAACAAGGCGGCCATTGGCGCTGAAGCTGGCCGACCTGACTGAACTATGGTGGCAAATGATGGCTTTTGGTTGCCATGATCCATCGCCCTCCAGGCCGAAGATTCGCGCTGTCTGATCTCTACCGATGGTCGCCACATAACGACTGTCGGCGCTAAAGGTCGCTGAAACAGAGCAATCCTGATGGAAAATGATGGTTTTTTTTATCCATGCACCATCGGCTTCCAGACCATAGATTCTCGCCTCGCCATCTGCACTGATGGTTACCAAATAGCGACCATCGGAACTGAAGGTGGCTGAAAAGACAGCGTCGTCATGGACAATAACGGCTTTTCGTTCCCATGAACCATCGACCTCTTGACTATAGATACGCGCTGTACCGTTGTAACTGGAGACTACTACATGGCGGCCATGGGCGCTGAAGCTGGCTGAACATGATGAATGGCAGTTAAGAATGAGGACTTTTGGTTTCCATGATCCATCGGACTCCAGGCCAAAGATTCTCGCCGTGCCGTTATTACTGGCAGTCACCATATGGCGAACATCAGCGCTGAAACTGGCCGATTTGACAAAGCTATCATCTGAAATAGTGGTTTTTGTCGCTAATTTAAAGGTTCTAAATTGAGACTTCCGTTCGGCATTAGTGAAATGAAGCAGAGCAGGTAAATGAGGACTGCTTCGGCGTTGTATGAGTGATTCGATTAAATCTTTATCGTTTATAAACCGCTCCATCCAACAACGGAGCTGATCATCATCTTTTGAAGTGACGATTGTCCTGAGTAGCAACTGATGTGATGAAGGAAAACGGCGATACCACGCCTTTGCCAGCGCATTATCTTCTTGAATCACTTCCCGAAAGTAGGTAGATACCTGTTTTAAACGGGCAATATCTCTAAGCCTCAGACAGCCAATAATTTTCAAATGCGTGTCGACCGACAAATTGAGTAGTGAAGGTTTACTCTCGTCAGATACATTGATGTTTCTGCCCTTACTGACTCCCTTCGGTGCTCGCACCGATATAGATTCATGAGGTCTCAGAGGAACTGGACTGCCAAGGGTGCCGTTATTATTTACTCTATTCATGCTCGGAATCTTCAAAGTGAGTATTTGTTCTCGATTAGAAAGAAAATTCAAAATTAATGAGGCAATGTAGAGTCGGTCTAAGGATAAAAGTTCATAACATGTTGGTAAGAACAACTAACAAAAATGCTGCCATGCATTTTCAGTGTTTTTCTCCGCAACCAATGATAAGTACCTACCAGTTACTTAAACAGAACGGATGGATGTTGCTCAGGATCTATTGAGGAGTGTCATGAATCATAAGAGGCGACATATATCCTCACACAGGGGTTCATCTTCCACCCAAAGTTCGGTGATTTTCACGGTTCGACGACCATCATGGTCCCAATTATTGTCAGCGACGGTCACTACATAGTCGCCATCGGCGCTGAAGGTCGCTGATCGGACATAACCATCATGGGAAATGGTCGCTTTCACTAACCAGGTTCCATCGAGCATCTGACCACAGATTTTTGCCGCGCCGTCGTCACCGGCAGTTACCACATGTCGGCCATCAGTACTGAAGGCCGCTGAATAGACCCACCCACTATGAGGAATGGTCGCTTTCTCCTCCCATGACCCATCGACCTTCAGGCCGTAGATCTTCGCCATACCATCGTCACTGGCAGTCACCAGATGGCAGCTATCAGGGCTAAAGGTCGCCAATCTAACCCAATCTTCATGGAAAACGGTCTGTTTTTCCTCCCATGACCCATCGGCTTTCAGGCTATAGATTTTCGCCGTTTCATCAGCACTGGCAGTCACCACATGGCAGCTATCAGCACTGAAGTTAAGTGATTGAATCGAACCATTATGGGAAATGATGCCTTTTTCTTCCCACAATCCACAATCCTTCTGACTATAGATTTTTGCAAGGTTATCGTCACCGACAGTCACCACGTGGCGGCTATCGGGGCTGAAGCGAGCTGATGCGACCGCGAGATCATTGGGTAAAGTGGCTTGTTCTTGCCATAATCCGTCTATCTCCCGACCATGGACTTTGGCATTGCGATCGCGACTGACAGTCACCACAAGACGGCTATCGGCGCTGAAGCTGGCTGACCTGACTGAAGTATTATGCCGAATGATGGCTTTTGGTTGCCATGATTCATCGTCCTCCAGGCCGAAGATTTGCGCTGTGTGATCTCTACCGACGGTCGTCACATAGCGACCATCGGCGCTAAAGGTTGCTGATACATAGTGATCCTGATGAAAAATGACGGTTTTTTTTACCCATGCACCATCAGCTTCCAGACCGTAGATTCTCGCCTCGCCATCTGCACTGATGGTTACCAAATAGCGACCATCGGGACTGAAGGTGGCTGAATAGACAGAGTCCTCATGAACAATAACGGCTTTTCGTTCCCATGAACCATCGACCTCTTGACTATAGATACGCGCTGTACCGTTGTAAGTGGAGACTACTAAATGGCGGCCATGGGCGCTGAAGCTGGCTGAACATGATGAATGGCAGTTAAGAATGAGGACTTTTGGTTTCCATGATCCATCGGACTCCAGGCCAAAGATTCTCGCCGTGCCGTTATAACTGGCAGTCACCATATGGCGAACATCAGCGCTGAAACAGGCCGAGTTGACAAGGCCATCATCTGAAATAGTGGTTTTTGTCGCTAACTTAAAGGCTCTAAATTGAGACTTTCGTTCAGCATTAGTGAAATGAAGCAGAGCAGGTAAATGAGGACTGCTTCGGCGTTGTATGAGTGATTCGATTAAATCTTTATCGTTTATAAACCGCTCCATCCAACAACGGAGCTGATCATCGTCTTTAGAAGTGACGATTGTACTAAGTAGAAACTGGTGCCTTGAAGAAAAACGCCGATACCACGCCTTTGCCAGCGAATTATCTTCTTGAATCACTTCTCGAAAGTAGGTAGATACCTGTTTTAAACGGGCAATATCCCTAAGCCTCAAACAGCCAATAATTTGCAAATGTGTGTCGACGGACAAATGGAGCAGTGAAGGTTTACTCTCGTCAGATAGAGTGACATTTCTGCCCTCACTGACCCCAGTTGGTGCTTGCGCCAATGTAGATTGAAAAGGTCTCTGGGGAACTGAACCGCCAACAGTGTTGTTATTATCTGTTCTATTCATGATCGGAGTCTTCGAAGTGAGTATTTGTCCTCGATTAGAAAATATTCAAAATTAACGCTGTGAAGTAAAGTCGGCTTTAGAGTAAAAGTTAAGAACTTCTTGTTAAGAACAACTAACAAAAATGCCACCGGCCCATGCATTTTCTTTGTCTTTCCCCACAACAAATAATGAACAGGCTGGACGGTTGTTGCTCAGGGTCTATCGAGAAGTGCTTCTTGCGCTTCCATCATCAGGATTTCTTCCAGTGCCCGCAAGCCGACAAGGTAGCCAGAATAAGAGGCCGTTATTGCTTGTCTGGGCAGGTCGTGCTGGACAGCAACATCCCCGGCAGTCAGCACGCCGCTCTGACAGGTATGGCTCCAACGGTATTCGTTATCCGGACTCTCGGGCGCTGTTGAGCCAATTCCCAGGCTCTCCGGCGCGTATTCCAGTGTGTTTGCAATGACGCCATCCACCACGATGGAACGGCTGTCAGCCTGAACATGGTAGAGATTTTCTAAAGGCGTCAAGGTAATGGTATCTACGGTTGTTGCAGAAACGGATAACTTGAGAAGCTGCTTATCCAGACTTGTGAGCAGGCTGGATTCATTGTCGGGGACTGGCCAGAAGCCTTTCAATGACTTTCTGTTTCGGGTATCAATGAGAACAACATCAAATCCCGATCGACTGGCATATAAAGCAGCGGTTTTTCCGCCAATCCCTGCGCCAAGAATAGCGACCCTCCTTTTCGGCCAGATACTTTTTGTCACCGTTTTATTCAGCCACTGGGCAGTGGTGGTTCCCCTGGCAGCAGCCATAAGGAGAGTAACAAAGGGGCTATCAACAGAACCCAGTGTCAGTATGCTGCTCTTCATCAAGGGCTGGGACCATGGGGTTTGGTTGAGATCATAACGTTGGATATAGTCCTTGTTATTCAGACAAATATCAGGATACATACTGGATTGAGGTTTCTGTCCGATGGCTGAGAACACGCCAGAAATGGGAAGACTCAGCTTGCGCCTGCCACCCTCAAAACTCAATGTAGTGGCATTTAACAAGCCATCCTGATTGATGTAAACAGACTCCAGATTATGTTCGAAATAGAGAAAAAGAGCCTTCTTTCTTCTCTCCAGTGCATTGTAGAGAAGATCAATCAAGATGCTTTCTGCCTTGAAGCTACTGCCTTGAACGGCCAGATGCACCTTGTTGGCATTGAGGCTGAGCAGGCTGATGGCCTGTTCAATGGCTGAGGCTCCTCCACCCACCACCAGAACATCTTTTTCCGCAAACCTGGGACCATCACAATCGGTACAGGTAAATACTCCGTTGCCTTTGTAGGGCTCAAGAATCGTCGGCAGGTTCGGTTTTGCCCCCGATGCCAATATAACAAGGGGCGCATAATAGACGGAGCGCTCCCCCTGTAAAATCTTCATTTTTCCCTTCAGTTGAGTGGCAACGATATGATCTTCGATGATTTGGACATTAGGACTGCTCCTTGCCTTGTTTTCCATCAACTGTTGCAGGCCTCTCCCTGTGATTGTCAGGCTACCTGGCCAGTTCTCAATAGTACCCGCCCCTTCAAGCTGCCCCTGACTCTTATGACTTTTTATCACCCGTATCCTGACCATTGGGTTGTATCTGGCAATCGTCTGGGCGGCCGTCATGGCTGCAGGCCCACCACCTACGATCACAACTGAAGGCGTCAATGCCCGGAGTGTCGGACTCAGGAGTAAGGTGAAGAGCAGACAGGCTGCTGCCTTATTGATATTTTTAGACTTCATTCTTGAAAGTGTTCAGTAATAAGCAGCTCGTTACAGAGTATTTTTCTTTTAATACCAATCGAACTTTCTAACTCCCTATTGCGCTGAAGATTTGAGCCTTAATCCTGCGTTGGCGATCGCCGTCATAGCTAAGGCTCAAATCTCCACGCTCATCACGGGAGTTAGAAAATACGACTGGTATAACTCTTATTGTTCTTTACCGGCCTGATTCCGATCAAGCTGCCGGATTTCCGGAACGCATGGGAAATAGATCAGGTTACGACTTACTCAGGCCAATGGGTAAAAATAGATCAAATTATTTGTTTGTGAATGCGATTTCCAAAATTTCAGGTCTTTCTCACGCTATTGGAGGGTGTCGCAAAACTCTCTCCAGCGTGGGAACGAGTTGACTCCCGTCATTCCCGGCTTCATTCTCGTCATTCCCGAGAAGGCAGAGATCCGCCGTTGGCGCTGGATTCCCGCCTTCGCGGGAATGACGACCTCAGAGCATGGGAACAAGCTGTTGGAGTTTTGCGACACCCTCTATTGCCAGGGACTGAAGGATTAAAAAATCAAAGACCGCGTTAAACCCTGATGCCTGATTGCAACTCTCGCGCTAGTCTTGTAAATCACAGTTTTAAACTATGAGACTGTCAAAAAACTCTAACAATTCGCTCCCACACTCTTGAGTGTTCTAGCAGCCTGTCGGACTTAAGACTGTCCTACACGGCAACTGCTCCTGCGTTGCTCTAGCTCCTGCATCCATGCAGTCGTGCGGTTGCAATAAATTGGTCTAAAAATCTCTGTTTCTTCGTCAAATAGCTCGCTATTCTCCTCAGAAACAGAGATTTTTATCCTCAATTTCTTGCAATCCTCGCTACGGACGCTTAAGTCCGACAGGCTGCTAGAGCTTCATTGTCAAAGCTACAGCCAGATTTCTGGCAGCCCTGATCAGGTTTTCTTCTCCTTTCATCAGTGCCTGCTCAAGAGTCACCGCTCCGTGAACTACAGGAAACAAGGCATCGATCCCCTGAGCATAAACGGCCTCTGCCCCTTGCCCAACTGAACCGGCCAATGCCACTACCGGAAGATCCAATGATTTGGCAATACGGGCCACACCCACTGGGGTTTTTCCCTGAGCAGTCTGACCATCAATGCGGCCTTCACCTGTAATGACCAGATTGGCCCCTTTGACTTTTTCAGCCAGGTCAACAGCAGCCATGACGATTTCAATACCCGGCTCCAGCCGGGCATTGAGAAAACCCAGTAATGCCGTCCCCATGCCACCCGCTGCTCCGGCACCCGGCCTGTCACAGACAGAGACACCCAGGTCGCGTTCCATAATCAGGCCATAATGACCAAGGGACTGATCCAGAACTTTGACCATATCGGGTGTTGCTCCCTTTTGCGGACCAAAAATAGCGGAAGCTCCATTGTCACCGGTCAGTGGATTATCAACATCGCAGGCAGCAATAATCTCTACTGATTGCAGGCGCTGATCCAGGTTAGAAGTATCGATCCTGGTCAGGCTTGATAACTGACCACCACCGCGTTGCAACTCCTTGCCCTGGTCGTTCAATAAACGAACCCCCAGAGCTTGCACCATACCGGCACCACCATCATTGGTTGCACTGCCACCGATCCCGACAATTATTTTCTCGACGCCCCTGTCCAGCGCACTCAGGATCAGCTCACCGGTACCCTGTGTGGTCGCAATCATCGGGTCACGGTGATCAGGACTTACCAACTCCAGTCCGGACGCCCTGGCCATTTCAATGACAGCGGTTGTGCCGTCACCCAGTATGCCAAACTCAGCCTGAATCTGATGACCCAGAGGGCCTGTGACGGGCACTTCTATAAAATGTCCACCCGTGGCATCAACCAGTGACTGAAGTGTTCCTTCGCCACCGTCAGCAACAGGTACTTTGACGTACTGTGCATCAGGAAGAATTTCCTTAAAGCCGGTTTCGATCGCAGAGGCTACCTGGGCAGCCGTTAGACACTCTTTAAAGGAATCGGGGGCAATGACAATTTTCATCGGTTTCTACTCTTCCGTGTCAGCCAGTCTTTATGATGCCGCAATACGTAAGTACCTAACCAGTTGGTTTCGCATATTCTGGACGGCGGCTTTTTCCATCCTTCTGCGTTCCAACTCTGGTTGCGTAGCTATGGCTACGCGCCCGTCGTTGCGCCTTGAAGGATGAAAAAATCCACTCGCCAGAATATGCGAAACCAACTGGCCAGGTACTTAGTAGACGTCAGGGCTATTCTGCAACATATATGGAATTACAGGGCTAATTTTTAATAAAATAAGACCTGTGTCTTTTATGTCCGAGTCTGATTCGTGTCCATTGCTTCTCGTTTATTGGTTGTATTTTCCGTTGCTCTGCTTCCTTTTTCTGCCTGGTCTGCACCCGCCAGTTTTTCTCAGGCCAAGCGAGAAGCGGTGAAAATCTATTCCGATCACCTCACCAGTTTTTATTGCGGTTGCGATATAACCGTCCGCGGCAAGAAACTGGTGCCTGACCTGGAATCCTGCGGCTACAAGGTACGAAAACAACCAAACCGTGCTTCAAGGATTGAGTGGGAACATGTTGTACCGGCCTGGGAATTTGGTCATCAGCTCCAGTGCTGGCAGGAAGGGGGCCGTAAGCTCTGTAGAAAGAATCCCGATTTTCGCAAAATGGAATCGGATCTCCACAATCTGGTGCCCGCCATAGGAGAGGTGAATGGCGATCGATCCAACTACCGCTTTGGCTTTCTGCAAGATACGCCCAAAATGTATGGCCAGTGTGACTTTAAAGTCAATTTCAAGGAGCGAAAAGCACAACCACCGATAACAAAACGAGGCAAGATTGCCCGTATCTATCTGTATATGGCAAGCCGTTACGCCTTCAGAATCAGTAAAAGTCAGAAAAAGCTCTATGAGTCCTGGGATCGGCTCTATCCGGCAACCGCCTGGGAAATTGAGCGTAATGCTCGTATTGCCGAGGTTCAGGGCTGGGAGAATCCATACGTTTCAATATATTCAGAGGGATGAATGAGCCCATTCCACTGTCCTATCTGCGATCAGGGTATTATCATATCCCGATTAGCTCATTTTTAAAGCTCCCAAGGTTTATAGAGAATGGAACAGACCTTCATAGGTGATGATGGAATAGAACGTCAGTCACTGAGGGCCTATACAGAAAGCGCATACCTGAATTACTCCATGTATGTCATTCTGGATCGCGCTCTGCCCCACATTGGCGACGGCCTGAAGCCAGTACAACGTCGTATTGTTTATGCGATGAGTGAGCTGGGACTGAAAAATACCGCCAAGTTTAAAAAGTCAGCCCGTACGGTGGGTGATGTTCTGGGTAAATTTCATCCCCATGGCGACTCTGCCTGTTACGAAGCCATGGTATTGATGGCGCAGCCCTTCTCATACCGCTATCCGCTGGTAGATGGTCAGGGTAACTGGGGGTCGCCGGATGACCCCAAGTCTTTTGCTGCCATGCGATATACCGAGTCCAGACTGACTCGTTATTCTGACGTACTGCTCGGTGAGCTGGCACAGGGCACGGTAGACTGGGTGCCTAACTTTGACGGAACACTGGAAGAGCCATCCATCTTGCCTGCCAGATTGCCCAATCTGCTGTTGAACGGTACCACCGGTATCGCAGTGGGTATGGCGACCGACATTCCTCCTCACAACCTGAGAGAAGTGGCAAACGCCTGTATTCATCTGCTGGATCATCCGGGGGCAACCACTGCCGAGCTTGTTGAGCATGTTCAGGGACCGGACTTCCCCACAGAAGCTGAAATCATCACACCCCGCGAAGAAATTCTGAAGATTTACGAGCAGGGACGAGGCTCTCTGAGAATGAGAGCCGTCTATCAGCAGGAAGGCGGAGAAATCATTGTTACAGCGCTGCCCTATCAAGCTTCCGGAGCCAAAATTCTGGAGCAGGTAGCCGCCCAGATGCAGGCCAAGAAGTTGCCCATGGTCGCAGACCTGAGGGACGAATCAGACCATGAGAATCCTACCCGACTGGTGGTTGTTCCCCGCTCCAACCGTATTGATGTCGATGGTTTGATGAACCATCTGTTTGCCACAACCGATCTTGAGAAGACCTACCGGGTCAATATGAACATGATCGGTGTCGATGGCAAGCCCCAGGTCAAGGCTCTGGATACCCTGCTGAAGGAGTGGCTGGTCTGGAGAACCGATACCGTCAGACGTCGCCTGCAGCACCGTCTGGATAAAGTACTGGCCAGACTTCATATTCTTGAAGGTCTACTGGCAGCCTTCCTGAATATTGATGAAGTCATCGAAATTATCCGCAATGAGGACAAACCCAGGGAAGTCATAATGACTCGATTTGGCCTCTCTGAGCTTCAGGCGGATGCCATTCTGGAAATCAAGCTGCGCCAGTTAGCCAAACTGGAAGAGATCAAGATTCGTGCTGAACAGGAAGAGCTGGAAAACGAACGCAAAAATCTTGAGCTGACCCTCAGTTCCGAGCGTCGACTGAAAACCCTGGTCAAAAAAGAGATCAAGGCCGATGCAGAAGAGTTTGGCGATGATCGTCGTTCACCCTTGAAGGTTCGACAGGAAGCCCAGGCTCTCTCGGAAACTGACCTGATGACATCTGATCCAGTGACTGTCGTGCTGTCTGAAAAAGGCTGGGTGCGATGTGCCAAAGGACATGAGGTTGACCCCGCCAGTCTCAACTACAAGGCAGGGGATAGATATCGACTGTCTGCCAAGGGCAAGAGTAACCAGTCTTCGGTATTTATAGACTCTACTGGTCGTGCATATTCTATTCTAACTCATACTCTTCCCTCTGCGCGAGGCCAGGGTGAGCCGCTGTCCGGGCGTGTCAATCCACCTTCCGGGGCGAACTTTGAAGGGCTGTGTGTCGGTGACAATGATGACTGTTATTTGCTGGCGAGCGATGCTGGTTATGGCTTTGTCGTTCAGCATTTTGATATGGTCAGCAAGAACAAAGCCGGTAAGGCTCTGCTGACTTTGCCCAAGTATTCCCGGGTCATGTCACCTATACCGGTAACGGGCGAAGACCAGGTGCTGGCTGCCATTACCAACGAAGGGCGTATGCTGATCTTCCCGCTATCTGAATTACCCAAGCTGGCAAGAGGCAAAGGTAACAAGATCATTAATATTCCTGCGGCACGGGCATCGGATCGAATCGAATTGATGGTTCATCTGGCGGTGATGAACTCGAGCGATGCTCTGGTTCTCTACGCCGGCAAACGGCATGTGACTCTGAAACCGGCAGATATTGAGCATTACCACGGAGAGAGAGGTCGCAGAGGCAATAAGCTGCCCCGAGGCTTCCAGAAAGTGGACAGTGTTGAGGTTATTCGGGCGAACAAGGAGGAGGAGGAGGAGGAGGATTGTTAAGCTCGATGCCTGAGTCATCCGGTCACAGGTTTTTATAGCCGTCGCTGACGACCGTTAAAAACCCATGACGGTCTTTGCACCCAGTGACTGCGATCAGCGACTTCTGATCCCACACCCCTTGATGATGAGGTTGCAAAGATGCTCTGTCGCAGCCTCTAAATCCTCATCGGACAGAGCCTCCTTACCAATAACACAGGCTACCTGTGGGCTGTAATCCACATAATATTGGGTGGTAGCCCAGATGGTAAATAACAGGTGCAAAGGGTCGACAGGGTCCATTTTGCCTCGCTCTATCCAAGATTCAATAACTCGTGATTTCTCTTTGATCCATGACTTGAAGTACTCAAAATGTTCTTTAAGATGTTGCCCACCATGAATGATCTCACTGCTGAATATACGGGAAGCGTTGGCGTGAGCCAGACAGTATTGCATTTTTGCCTGTATGTACTGACGAAAGGCTGAAGCCGGATCATCCTCTATGTTCAAGCCGGAAAAAACCGCTTCCCAGAGTTCCATAATATGGCCAAGAACAGCACCATACAGATCGACCTTGCTGTTGAAGTAATAATGAATATTGGCTTTTGGCAACCCGGCTCTGGTTGCAATATCCCTGATTGAAGCTCCTTTGAAGCCACTAAGAACGAATTCGTCCTCTGCAGCTTGCAATATGACCTTAATATTTTTCTGGCGCACACGACTGCTTCTCACAGCCGTCTGCTGAACTTTGGCAGCGGAAGATTGCATAAAATCTCCGTATATTGATTGGGTGTTATGACGATCGACTATGAATATAGACAAGAGTTGCGCAATTACCATTCGTTGCACATAAATTACGGCAGTGTTTTTTATTACTGTGCTAATGGGTCAGGGTTTATATTTGCAATTCAGAAGGGTAGCAAGATTTGTGACGATATTATTTTCTTGGTGCGTAGTCAAAAACGTCAGAGTGCAGGTTTTTTTCCGGGAATCCGTCTCCAACCATTACGTCATATGTCGCATAAACCATTTGTGGTGAGCCACTGATATAGGTCTGACAATCGAGCAGCTTTTCGCGATCGACCAGAATCGCTTCATACAGCAGCCCATGGCGCCCACACCAGTCATCTTCATGATGGGTTTCACTGACTACCGGATGATAATGAACGCCCTGGCCAGACCATTGCACAGGGAGGTTGGGCAGATAGAAGTCTGCAGGTGTTCTGGCTCCCCAGTAAAGATGCATCTCACCGTGATGATGGTGACGCAGGCAATACTCAATCATGCTTTTCATTTGGGAGAAGCCGGTTCCGGCGGCAACGAAAAGCAGGGGCTGCTGTTTGTCGATTGAGTCAGGGAGATGGCAATTCCCTAGAGGCAAACTGACGTTCAGCACACCTTCTTTTATTTCCCGAAAGAGCTGTTGAGAGTTTGGACTGCCTTTCAGCTGTTGAATATGCAGCTCCAGATGCTGCTGGTTTTTTTGCGGCGCTGAAGCAATAGAAAAACAATTGTTTTCATTATTCTGAAGGTGAACAACAAGATACTGACCCGGATAATAGCCAGGAAAGCAGTCTGACTCAGCAGTCAGTTTGATACGGTAAATGTCGGAACTGAGAAGCTGAGTATCGGCAACTGAGCACCGCAGCCTGGAAGACTCGCTTATCTGCACAATACCTCCCTCCCGAATATCACAGCCAGCAGGAATGCCCGGGGTTTCCCTGATGACCGTATTAAGAAGTAACTCTCTAGGAGGCCGACCGAGAATAGACTGCCCTACTGCGGCGGCAGCAAATTGGTCTGAAAATCCGCTTTTGTTCGTCAAATAGCTCGCTATTCTCCTCACAAAACCGAATTTTCATCCTCAATTTTCTGCCGTCCTCGCTACGGGCGCTATTCTCGGTCGGCCTCCTAGGAGCCTGTCTGCCCTACTCGGCAACTGCTCCTGCGTTGCTCTAGCTCCTGCATCCGTGCAGTCGTGCGGTTGCGATAAATTGGTCTAAAAATTCCTGCCTCTTCGTCAAATAGCCCCGCTATTCTCCTCAGAAGCAGAAATTTTTATCCTCAATTTCTCGCAATCCTCGCTACGGGCGCTTGAGTCCGACAGGCTGCTAGCTCGGGTAACCGAGTGATAATCAAGAGCTGTAATTGTTTCAGTGTATACCCAAATCACCCCAGAGTGCATCAACCCGTTCCTTGACTTCCTGCGTCATGGTTATGGTTTGCCCCCATTCCCGATCGGTTTCTCCGGACCATTTATTCGTAGCATCAAAACCCACCTTGGAACCAAGACCTGCAACGGGTGAAGCGAAATCCAGATAATCAATGGGAGTGTTTTCAACAAAGACGCAGTCCCGCTTGGGATCCATTCGAGTCGTCATGGCCCAGATGACATCGTTCCAGTCTCTGGCATTGACATCATCGTCGGTGACAACAACGAACTTGGTATACATAAATTGTCTGAGGTATGACCATACACCGAGCATGACTCGCTTGGCATGACCCGGGTATTCCTTACGCAGGGTCACCACCGCCATTCGGTAAGAACAGCCTTCCGGAGGCAGATAAAAGTCCACGATTTCCGGAAACTGCTTTTTCAGAATGGGAACAAATACCTCATTCAGGGCCACTCCCAAGATAGCGGGCTCATCGGGAGGCCTGCCTGTGTAAGTGCTGTGATAAATGGGATCTCTTCTGTGAGTAATACACTCTACGGTAAAGACCGGGAAACGCTCCACTTCGTTGTAGTAACCGGTGTGATCACCGAACGGGCCTTCGTCCGCCATCTCTCCCGGATAGATATGCCCTTCCAGAACAATCTCGGCACTGGCAGGTACCTGAAGATCGTTGGTGATGCTTTTAACCAGTTCGGTTTTACTGCCTCTTAACAGGCCCGCGAAGGCATACTCTGAAAGACTGTCAGGCACTGGGGTGACTGCCCCCAGGATGGTAGCCGGATCAGCACCCAGAGCTACGGTTACGGGGAAAGGTTTATCAGGGTATTGCTGTTGCCAATCCCTGAAGTCCAGAGCACCGCCACGATGAGAGAGCCAGCGCATGATCAGTTTGTTTTTACCAATCAGCTGTTGGCGATAAATTCCGAGGTTCTGTCGATCCTTTCCAGGGCCTTTGGTGATGACCAGAGGCCAGGTGACCAGAGGGCCCGCATCGCCGGGCCAGCAGGTTTGAACAGGAATCCGGTTCAGATCTATCTCATCACCTTTGAGCACGACTTCCTGACAGACGGCTTTACTGACCACTTTGGGCCCCATGTTCAACACTTGTCTGAAGACAGGCAGCTTTGTCAAAGCATCACGGAAGCCCTTGGGTGGATCGGGTTCCTTAAGATATGCCAGGAGCTGACCTACCTCCTTCAGCGCACTGACATTATCCTGCCCCATACCCAGAGCCACCCGGCGCTCTGTGCCAAACAGATTGGCCAGTACCGGCATGTCATAACCTTTTGGATTTTCGAACAGCAGTGCCGGCCCTTTCTTGCGAAGCGTTCGGTCGCTGATTTCGGTCATTTCCAGATACGGATCGACTTCGGTCTTGATTCTGACGAGTTCACCCTGCTTTTCCAGCAGCTTGATGAAGTCCCGTAGGTCCCTGTATTTCATTGGAAGTTAAAGCTGAGGCTGAGAGAAGATGGGGACAGGCTGACCTGTCCCCGGATAATGATGGATTACTTCCGCTTCATAGACTGGAAGAATTCTTCATTGGTCTTGGTGTGCTTCATGCGGTCCAGCAGGAATTCAATGGCGCCGATTTCGTCCATTGGGTGCAGGATCTTGCGCAGAATCCACATGCGCTGCAATTCTTCTTCTGTGGTCAGGTAGTCTTCACGACGAGTACCGGACTTGTTGAAGTTAATGGCAGGGAAAACGCGCTTTTCAGCGATGCGACGGTCGAGGTTCAGTTCCATGTTACCAGTACCTTTGAATTCCTCGAAGATCACTTCGTCCATTTTCGAGCCAGTGTCCACCAGGGCGGTAGCCATAATGGTCAGACTGCCACCTTCCTCGATGTTACGGGCAGCACCAAAGAAACGTTTGGGACGCTCCAGAGCGTGGGCATCAACACCACCGGTCAGAACTTTACCGGAAGAAGGAATAACTGTGTTGTAGGCACGAGCCAGGCGGGTAATGGAGTCCAGCAGGATCACCACGTCTTTCTTATGCTCAACCAGTCGCTTGGCTTTTTCCAAAACCATTTCAGCCACTTGCACGTGTCGTGACGGAGGCTCGTCAAAGGTCGAGGCCACCACTTCACCACGCACGGAACGGGCCATTTCGGTCACTTCCTCCGGACGCTCATCAATCAACAGAACGATCAGGTGGCATTCGGGGTTGTTACGGGTGATATTAGCTGCAATATTCTGCAGCATCAGGGTCTTACCAGCCTTAGGGGGGGAGACGATCAGACCACGCTGACCTTTACCGATTGGAGCCACCAGGTCGATAATTCGGCCTGTTAAATCCTCGGTGGAGCCGTTACCCATTTCCATGACCAGACGATCCTGTGGAAACAGCGGGGTCAGGTTTTCAAATAGAATTTTATTACGGGCGTTTTCTGGCTGGTCAAAATTAATTTCATTGACTTTTAGCAGTGCGAAATAGCGTTCACCCTCTTTAGGTGGTCGAATTTTACCCGCAATGCTATCACCGGTTCTCAGATTGAATCGACGAATCTGACTGGGTGAAACATAAATATCATCAGGACCTGCCAGATAAGAGCTGTCGGAAGAACGCAGGAAGCCGAAGCCATCCTGCAGGATCTCAAGAACACCATCGCCATAGATGTCTTCCCCGCTGCGGGCGTGGCGCTTCAGGATTGAGAAGATTACGTCCTGCTTCCGGGAACGGGCCAGATTTTCAAGGCCCATTTCATTAGCGATCGCCAGAAGTTCAGGAACAGATTTTTTTTTCAGTTCGGTAAGATGCATAAGAGTTCGCGAACGTTAAATTGAAAGGTAATGGCCGTCGTAGTTGCAGGAAGATCAGATATTATTGAGATTATTATTTTCAGCATCGTTTAATATCGATGCCTGCCTAAGCTCATAAAAACGGCTTTCAAGCTGTAACCACATCGTAAAGGCAAGCTCGAAACAAACGTGGCCGGAGTATCCACTACTGCTGTTCAGAAGGACCTTCAAAGCTCCAGAAAAGCATCCAACAGGCTTACCTGAAACAAGCAGATCTAATAACTCCCGAATTAACAGTCTATATCCTTTTCTGGAAAATAATCAAGAACTCCTGCTACGTCAACTTTTCAGAAACTTTTTGTTGAGAAATATTTCCCTTCGGAGCAAGCATGAAAACAGCTATTTCGTATCTGTGTTTTTGATTTTCATCAGCCTCATTCTGACGATGATGGATGGGCGCCGGACTATCCTGACTCATTGCTTTGTGATATCACACAATGCTGTGAAACCAGCTGGATGATTCGACTTCATCCGGCTGATTTTTTCCAGAAATCTCCTGGCCGGGAGTATCAGAAAGCTTCTGAAATCTCTAAAGCCGTAAGATTGATTCTGTTACAGGTTGCTATCAAGAAATGCTGTCAGCTGAGACTTGGACAGGGCTCCAACCTTGGTCGCTTCAACATTGCCACCCTTGAACAGCATCAGTGTTGGAATGCCTCGAACGCCATACTTTGGAGGTGTGGCTTCGTTGTCATCAATGTTCAGTTTACAGATTTTCAGCTTGCCGTCGTAGTCCAGTGCGATTTCGTCCAGTACGGGCGCGATCATTTTGCAGGGACCACACCATTCAGCCCAATAGTCGACCAGTACAGGACATTCTGCCTTCAGCACGTCCTCTTCGAAGGAAGCGTCTGTCACATTGACAATTTCGCTCATGGAATGGATCTCCTAGCCATTTTGCTTAATGTCAGAGCACGAATCATAGCAAAGGGATGAACCCGGAAACAAATTCGATCACTCTGATTTTATTGTGGGTGGTAGTTTACAGAGTTATGATTATTTGTATACGGCTGTCAGCATGAATCAGATTTTGCAGCCGAATTTATGACTCATGGGATGTTTATTTTTCATCATCAGAAACTTGAAAGTATGGCTTTTTTCCTTTCACGAAATCTCTGCCAAAACCTGTAAACAGAAGCTTTAAGCGCAAGCAGCCCGGTATACAACAATGTGCGGCTGACAGTAAATGTGCTGTAACCAGAGCCTTCTGTTATATTGCTGGTTTATGTTAGCCAGCACCATGATTTGCATGACAAAAACTGATTGTCTGGTCATGGCCTGATTATTCAACCAACCGTCAGCTCAACGGGCCCCGGGTGAAAAAAACCGGACTGATTGCTGCGGGAGTGTCGAAGAAGAACATTATGACAGACCAGGGTCGTATTGAGTCCAACAGCCAGCCTCTCGTGGCAGCTATTGATCTGGGTTCCAACAGTTTTCACATGATTGTCGCCAGAGTGGAACAGGGGGAAATCAGGCCAATTGAACGACTTGGAGAAAAAGTACAGTTGGCTGCCGGTCTGAGTGAGGATGATTGTCTTTCTGAGCAGGCCATGAAAAGAGGACTGAATTGCCTGGCACAGTTTGCCCAGTATATGTCCGGAAGGCACTTTCAGGCACTTAGGGTCGTTGGCACCAATGCCCTTAGAAAAGCGAAGAACAGCAGCGATTTTGTCGAAAAAGCTGAAAAAATCCTCAATCATCCTGTTGAAATTATTGCCGGTCGGGAAGAGGCCCGTCTGATCTATTTGGGCGTAGCCCAGACTCAATCAGACGACAATGATCGTAGAGTTGTTGTCGATATTGGTGGTGGCAGCACCGAGCTGATTGTAGGTGAGCGCTTCGAACCCAGACTGCTCGAGAGTCTTCATATGGGTTGTGTTGCCTATACCGACCGGTTTTTTCCCGGCGCAGAGCTGTCCCCCGAGCGCTTTCAGTCGGCTTATTATGCGGCGCGCCTGGAACTCCTGAATATTGAACAAGCCTACAAAAATCTTGGTTGGGTGGATGCGGTGGGCTCCTCTGGCTCTATTCGGGCAGTGAGTTCGATTCTCTCAGCCATGGGCCATGGTGAAATTATTACCCATGAAAAAATGGACATGCTCAAAAGTCAGGTTCTGGAATTCAGTCACACTGGCAGAGTCCGTTTCCCTGGCCTGAAACCGGATCGGCAGGCTATCTTCCCTGCCGGGCTGGCCATTTTGATGGCCTGTTTTGACGCTTTCGAGATAGAAAGGATGCAATACTCAGAGGGTGCTCTTCGGGAGGGCGTTCTTTACGACATGCTGGGTCGGGACCATCATGAGGATGTCAGGGGCCGGACCCTGTCGGCATTGATGAAACGCTATCATGTTGACCTGACCAATGCAGAAGGGATTAACCGTTACTCACAGGCCTGTTTTGATCAGGTCAGAAAGAGCTGGGGACTGGTGGCTTCTGATCGGGAGTTATTGAACTGGGCTTCACTGGTGTGCGAGGTAGGCCTGGATATTTCACATGCACAATACAACCGTCATGGCGCTTATCTGATCCAGCACTCGGATCTGATGGGGTTCAATAAAGAGCAGCAGAGAAAGCTGGCTCTGCTGGTGCATGGGCATCGCAGAGCCATTCCGAAAGGCTTGCTTGAACATTCAGACAGCAACCTGCTGTTAAAGCTGACTGTGCTCCTGCGTCTGGGGATTGTGCTCAATCATATACGGGACGGGGCTTTCTCCCATTATGATTTAAAAGCGGGTCACCGTACTCTGAATGTTAGCTTTGAATCAGGTTGGTTAGGAGATCACCCCCTGACAGCAGCCGACTTTGAACGAGAAAAAATGTATCTGAATAAGGTCGGCTTCAAATTAACTGTGAACTGATGGATCGGGGGGCTGTTCGGAAGACATATCAAATTCCTGATACTCTTCCCTGTCCCTTGTGAGCATGATGACGGCACCGTCAATCAGGTTTGTGCAGGCATCGTGAACATGAGCGCTGTCGTTCAATAGTGAGCTTGCAATAAATGGGTCGACCTGTCCGGAGCGAATCAGTTCGTTCAGAGTCTCGTTGGTTTGCCCGTCTCTTTCCCTGAGTTCTTTCTTCAGTTGTTCCGCATGTTCACGGATATGGCTGTAACTGCGACGAACGCCCAAAATGTCAACCAGCTTGAGAACGGAAGCCAGACAGAGCCTCAATTGATTGTACTGTTCCCGAATCTGCTCATTTTCCGACTGGGTGTATTTGCCCATGTTCTTGTAAATATGCTTGACGTGCTTGATGGCCTGAACAAAATCACGACAGGCCACTTTCAGGGCAAACAGCTCCTGAGCTTGCTGCCTGGGGAGTTTACCTTCCAGGGCACCAGAATACTGGACAATATCCGCATAGATACCCTTTATGTGGCGAATATAAAGTTCCTTGATCGTCCAGGGCTGGTCATCCCTGCGCCAGCTCTGAACCAACTCTTCGAGGTTGTCAGACTCACGAAGCTTTTCACCGCTGAGATAAATGCCATAACAGATCAACTCAAGAGTATTGCGATAGAGATGTCCACACTCCTTGGTAATGGCTCTCAATGCGGTATCGGGATAACTGAGAGTGACCGGGTTCAGGTAAATAGCTCTTTCAACCTTCAAAGATTCATCCCCCGCAAGATTTAATGGAACCTGCGGAGTGCTCTCGGTAAAGAGCATCTGTAGCCAATGCACCATTTTATTGAGGAAGGGCAAAAGGGTCACGATACCAATGATGTTGAACAGGCTATGAAAGATGGCCAGCTTCAAGGTGTAATTATTCGCGGCAATACCATAAACAGAAGCCAGATAGTCCACTGCGCCCATCAGAGGTTTGAGAGCAGCAATAGCAATGGTGGCCGTGACGACATTAAAAGCAAGGTGGGCAACAGCCAGCCTTTTACCTTCTGCGTTGGCACTGATGGCTCCAAGGATGGCCGTAATCGTGGTGCCAATATTTGAGCCGATGGCCAGGGCCAGGGCATTCTCATAGCTGAGCTGACCTGCAGCAAGAGCCGAGAATGTCAAAACCATTGTTGCGTTGGTTGACTGCATAATGATGGTGGCCAGCATACCTAACCCGGTATACACCAGCACCCCCGAAAAGCCCTGCATGGCAAATTCAGCCAGGTCAATGGAGCTTTTGAAGGCATCAAAGCCCACCTTCATGAAGTGGATACCGAGGAACAGAAAGCCTATACCAAGAAGGATGTAACCTAATCCATTAATATTCTTGTACTTGTTGGATTTCAGGAGCACTCCTATCACTAAAAGGGGCATGGCATAGGTTGACAATTTAACCTTCAAGCCAAAAACAGCTACCAGCCAGGCACCGGCTGTACTGCCAAGATTTGCACCAAAAATAATCCCGATTCCTGCCGTCAGGCCTATCAGTCCGGCACTGAGAAAGGAAATGACGATAACCGAAACCAAAGAGCTGGATTGCAAAAAAGCGGTGGAAATCACACCAAAGGACAGGCTTTTCCAGACCTTATCGGTAGTCTTCTTGAGCAGAGCTTCAAGAAGCCCTCCGGTATAGACCTTAAAGCCCTGCTCCAGATAAACCATGCCAAACAAAAAAATAGCAACACCAGCCGCTATCTCACGAAATTCGGGGCTGACCCAGAAACCATAGATCAGCATTACAATGATAGAAGGTAAAAAAAGTCGGCTTAACATGCCTGATTGAAAGCTCATAAACATTCCGAACGCTGACTTCATTACCGTCCTTATCGGCGCTTTGGTTCGGACTTTTCAATTAATTTATCTGTAGCAAAACTGTCACTAAAGAGTCAGGACTAAGGCCCGATAATATGGGTTCCCGAGATTCTAATGCCTGATCAGCAGTATGGAATAGCCTCGCGGGTAAAGATGACAGAGATGAGAAACATTCAAAGAGCTGTGACGGCAAGTTTCATAACAGGGAACTTCGTTCAGATGGTTGAGTAACAAGGTTAGGAAGATGGCCGGAAATCTGATAGTTAAAGATCGAATCACCTGCGAGCAGGGGCGATTATATCAATGCCTGCGAAATGGTCGGATCAAGGTACTGATGGACACTGGTGAGGTCAGAGAGTACTTTGCTAAAGATCTGGTGGCTACACTGGCCTCCAGTCCGGCGGCAGAGCTCTCCAAAAGACGTTGTCTGAAGCAGTGACATAATGGACTAAAGTGCACTAATAAATGAAGGCCTGTTTTTTCAGGCCTTTTTTCTGACACTTCCTACCCTGTCAAAAATTTACGACGATTTTGCTAATTCAGCCTGTCGCCCGGAAATGCCCATGGCATATTTCATGACTTCCTTCACGGCAGGCTTTGATTTAGCGGCAAGACTCAATGCAACGTTTCTCAAAACCTTCAGGGGCAAACTGTTGTTGCTGAAAGCAAGGTAGAAAGCATCCATAGTACTCATCATCAATTGATTGTCTCTGCGACGAGCTTTTTCGTAACGCGATAGCACTTTCTGGCTACCCAGTGACTCACCCGCTTGAAAGGCATCAGTCAGTACCTCTGCCAGCCAGGCAACATCCTGAAAGCCCAGATTGACCCCCTGACCCGCAAGAGGGTTGATGGTATGTGCGGCATCGCCTGCCAGCACTACTCCATTAGTGAAATAGTTCATGGCATGACGACGGGCCAGCGGGAACGAGCCTCTCCCGTGCAGCTTAAGCAACGGTGGTAACTCTTTGGGAAAAGTCGATGACAGCTCTTCCAGAAAGTCAGTGTCCGAAAGTTTCATGAGTTTCTGGACATTCTCAGGCAAGTTATACCAGACAATAGACGCATAACTTTTGCTGTCGATATCGGGCAGTGGCAGAAAGGCTTCCGGTCCGGTAGGCGTGAAAGCCTGCCAGGTAATGTCCTGCAAGCCGCCTTCAATCTCTACAGTAGCCACCAGACACTGTTGCTCATATTCACGAGTGTCAAGACGAATATTGGCTTGCTCCCTGACTCTGGACTGGGCACCGTCAGCCCCGATAAGCAGATCCGCTTTAAATACACTTCCATCCTGCAGCATGATTTCAGGCTTTTCACCCTTTAGATTCATACTTTCAATAGTTGCCGGGGCGAACAAGGATACCGACTCTACATCTTTGAGCCTTTTTAAAAGACCCAGCTGAGTGATGCGATTCTCGACAATAAAACCCAGCTGGTCGTGCCTGATATCTGCTGCGTTGAATACGGTTTGATTAGGACGCTTATCCGTTTCACTGCCGGGCGGAAAGTGCAATTTCTCCCATACAGCCATGCGTCGGTATGGGCACATTCTCATGGTTTGCAGGTATGGCCAGACTCCCAGGTTTTTCAGAATCTGCTCTGATGCATAGCTCAGTGCCGACACTCTCAGGTCCGGCAACTGATCAGGTTTGAATGCTGACGGTAAGGCCCGGTCAAAAACTGCAATACGAATACCTTTGAGACCCAGAGCACAAGCAATTGCGGCACCCACCATACCTGCGCCAACCACCAGTACATCGTAGTTTTCTGATTTCACCATAGCCTCACTTCCCATTAACCCAATCTGTGCAGATAACCGGCCCATATGACCACAGGGCCGCTGAATGCTCAACTACCCGAATCAGGAAGGATGTCGCAGCATCTAACAAATAAAAACCAATTTTCTTGCATATCAATCAACTACTGCTAAATACATTGTCATCATAAATAAAATTTATTAAGTGAGTATTCAAATGCAGTATCGGTTTCTTCCGATAGTCCCATTCCTTGTGTCATTTTACAGTGAAGCAGGACAATGGCCTAACTTAGCCCAGTATTCAACTTCTTATTATTACAACCAACCCAAAATAATAATGGACCGGAATCTTCCACATTTACTTCAATTGTCGGAAGCTCCCAAAGTACCATGGACCGATGAATTATTTTATCATCCCGAAACACCCCCCCTGAGTGGAACAAAAACACTTTTTCAATTGAACATTGCTACAGCTGGTGCTTCCTGTGTTGAGATTTCTGAAGCCGATGGCGGTGTTTTCGTCAGTGCATTTAAAGACGCAGAAGGAACTTCCAAAACAACACCTGCATTAGAGCAGGTCTATCTGAATCAACTGGATATTCTCAGACTGAACAGAATCAGTCTTATTTTTGACTCTCAGGTCAACACCATGAAATTTTCTTTTCATGGAAAAACCTTCATTATTTCCGAATTCAGCGATTCTGAAATTTTCGAACCCTATCACTCATACCTGGTCCCGGCTATCTTGTTAATGCCCGAAGTCCTGCAACTGGTTGTCAATCTGGTCCAGCACCTGAATGAACACCCTTATGGTATAGAGGGAGAAGAAGCTTTCCCCGGGGGAATACTCGAACAGGCTGACGAGAATGAGTATTTCATTTTTCCCGACATGACTCTGTTTCCCACTCAGCCCAACACAGGCTTCTGCAGGGGCAGCAGTCACTGTGTTCCCCTGAGTCAATATGCCTGGCTGGTCTATTCAGGGCATGGGAAAGCAGCCATTATCAGTGATCCTTATTCCTCCGATGAGCCTATGGATGGAAAAAAAGGAAAAAGAGGTAATGGCGATAGAGGGAAAAAAACGGTCTATAGACCAGCACCTGCCGGATTGACTAACTTCCGGGTCGGTAATGTCCGAAATGGATACGTCGGGCTTGGCTCAGGCGGTGAAGAAAATGATCCACCTGAAAGAGCAACAGATTATTCCAGAACACCTCCAGAAGACAGAAACGAATTTGAAGATGACGAAACCTCTTTCCTACTACCTGAAGATGATGAAGCTGACGAGCGAGATGCTCAATCAAGGTCTGACCTGGAAAGGTCTACAATTGCCAGACTGAATCGTAATGCATCAAAAGACAGACGCATCGAGACTGTCCAGATAGAAAAATTCGCAAATTTCAGAGGCCGTTTTTATCGTATAAATCATGGTAAAAGAAGCTGGAAGAAGCTGACGAATGACCAAAGCGTTCAATTCGATGACTCAAAGGAAGCGTCCCAGAAACCATCCACACCACCACCTGAAGCACCTGCAACTTCTGATCAGGAATCAGCTGAAACAGAGACAACAGTCGTGCCTCCTGACACAGCTCCATTGCTGGTAGCGAAGGATGAAGAAGAGCCCGTAGTCAGTTCTGGCCCTTCAAAAAACAGAGAGCTGCGCAAAGGTATGTCATCCAAAGAAAGGAGGTTACTCATCAACATTGATGAGATTTAGACATCAGACTCGCTGTCATTTTGATACTCGTCTTTGTCTTTTTGACGGGCCCGACGCTCAGAAAGTTTTCGGGCCCCACGCTTCTTATTGCGTTTTTTTGAAGCTTTTCGGGATCGCAGATTTCGGGCAGAGTTGAGCCCCCGCTCCTTTTGAGGGACTTTAGGCTGATACTCATCGCCACCCTGTTGAGAACCTTCACCCTGATCGCCTGAGCTTTTGTTTGGGTTTTCACCATAGTCCAGTGCAGTGGAAGTAGAAGACGGATTGATTTTCATCAGTTGCGCTTCCTTGCTGACCTATTGAATGAGTGTATCCTGAAAAATATTTACCTCCAAGCGTAATCAGCTAAATCATCACAAACCTTGAAAGCAGTTCTGCCAAATGGCTGGAAGACAAATAAAAAACAATTTTTTTGCATATCGATCAACTACTGCTAAAAATAACCTTTGCATAAATAATGTTGATTAATTACCTGGCCAGTTGGTTTCGCATATTCTGGCGAGTGGATTTTTTCATCCTTCAAGGCGCAACGACGGGCGCGTAGCCATAGCTACGCAACCAGAGTTGGAACGCAGAAGGATGGAAAAAGCCGCCGTCCAGAATATGCGAAACCAACTGGTTAGGTACTAAAGTGGAGTATACAAATGCAGTATCGGTTGCTTCCGATAGTCCCTCTCCTTGTGTCATTTTACAGTGAAGCAGGACAATGGTATGACCTGGCCCATCATTCGATTTCTTATAACTACCAACCCAAAACAACGGACTTATACCTATCACCTATAGAAGTATTGAAGCTTCCTGAAGCACAATGGACTGATACTTTTTTTTATCAACCTGAAGCGTCCCCTCTGAGTAAAACAAAAACATTTCTTCCATTAAATGTTGCCACTTTCGGCTCCTCCTCTATTGAGATATCTGAAGCCGATGAAGGTGTTTTCGTCACTGCATTTAAAGTCGCAGATAGAACTTCCAAAACAACATCTGCATTAGAGCAGGTCTATCTGAATCATCTGGATATTCTCAGACTGAACAAGATAAGGCTGGTGTTTGATTCTCAGTTCAACACCATGAGATTTTCTTTTCATGGAAAAACGTTCATTATTTCTGAATTCAGCGATTCTGAGATTTCCGAACCCTATCACTCATTCCTGGTCCCGGCTATCTTATTAATGCCGGAAGTTCTTCAACTGGTTATCAACCTGATCCAGCACCTGAATGAACATCCTGACGGCTTGGAAGGAAAAGAAGCTTTCCCTGGGGGAGTGCTGAAACAGGCTGAAGTAAATGAGTATTTTATTTTTCCCGACATGACTCTTTTTCCCACTTATCCCAACACAAGCTTCTGCAAAGGCAGCAGTCACTGTGTTCCCCTGAGTCAATATGCCTGGCTGGTCTATTCAGGACATGGTAAAGCGGCCATTATCAGCGATCCTTATTCCTCCGAAGAGCCTATGGATGCAGATAATGGAAAAGAAGGTGAGGGAGGTGAAGTGAAAAAGCCTGCCGATGCACCTCTTGCTTCCGGGTCCACTGACTCTCGGGCAGGTAATATCGGCAGTGGTGGAGGTATTGGGGCTGGCTCAGGCGGTGAAGACAATGACCCACCGGAAAGAGCAACCGATTATTCCCGAACTCCTCCAGAAGACAGAAACGAGTCTGATTATGTTTATATCTCTTTAATGAATGACATCTCTTTGCTTTTAGCCAAGGTTAGTGAAGTCTACGAGCGACAAGGCTGGACCTTCTCTGACAGGGAAAAGGCTACAGCAATTTATGCATCTGAAGGCGTAACATTTAGTGCATTTTCTTTTAGTGCACATTCTGGAGAAGAGATTCCGAAAGATATGCCAAAGGAAGAACTCGAGAAGCTGCGATACGCTTTAGTGCTCGCCCAGGATGCTATTGGTGATAAATTTAAAGTTATAGGCATAAGACATCTTATACAGAAGCTGGAAAACCTCATTG
Organism: Endozoicomonas sp. ALC020; assembly: GCF_049275935.1. Taxonomy (NCBI): domain Bacteria; kingdom Pseudomonadati; phylum Pseudomonadota; class Gammaproteobacteria; order Oceanospirillales; family Endozoicomonadaceae; genus Endozoicomonas; species Endozoicomonas sp. ALC020. The sequence goes on along the minus strand of NZ_CP184830.1, from coordinate 2,232,738 downwards.
GCAAATCCGATGATTCAGGGGAAGCTTCGCCAGAAGCACCTGCCACTTCTGCTCAGGGATCTTCTGAAACAGAAACAACCGTCACCACTCCTGACACGGACGCCGGGGCTACAAATGATGCAAGTGGTGGCTACCGTCACTGGATGTTCCTGAAAAATTATGGCACGCTGTACGGTCGCGGTTATATTTTTGAAGACGTAAAGATGCAGCCAGATGATTCCCACACCAGCATGTCAGATGGCTCAGGGAAAGCTTCGCCAGAAGCGCCTGTCCCTTCTGCTCAGGGATCTTCTGAAACAGAAACAACCGTCACCACTCCTGACACGGACTCCGGGGCTACAAGTGATGCAGGTGGTGGCTACCGTCACTGGATGTTCCTGAAATCTTATGGCGAGCTGTACGGTCGCGGTTATATTTTAGAAGACGCAAAGATGCAGCCAGATGATTCCCACACCAGCATGTCAGATGGCTCAGCTAAAGCTTCGCCAGAAGCACCTGTCCCTTCTGCTCAGAGATCTTCTGAAACAGAAACAACTGTCACAGATTTTGACACGGTCTCCTTGCTGACGAACGATCAAGAACAGTCCGTCGTCGATCCGGACTCTGCAGACAGAAGAACACACCCGGAAGCTAGTCCAGACACAGGATTGGACTTAGTTGATCAGCGTTAGTGATTTGCATGACTTGTAACGGATACTTTGGCAAGGAGAGCTGATTATGTGTTTTGGAGGCGGTGGCGGTTCAGCAGAGTGCCCGGTACCAGGGTGGGTTCTTTGGCACCATTTGGACGGTGGCGGGGATTGGGGCTGCTGAGCTGTTTTAGTCGTCGGGCAGCCATCCCATTTGTGTAACCTGCTCATAGCTCCATGGGCATTGGTCGGGAAAGCTTTTTCTGTTCAGCCGTTTGCTATTGATCCTGATATAGCGGTTTAGTTCTTCAATGGCGTATCGTTTAGCCTTCGGATAGGCTTTTTCGAGTGATTCGTCAAAACGGTTGCTCAGGTGGGGATATTCTTCGACGTGCAGCTCAATCTGTTTTCTAGGGTTGCTGATACTGGGCATCCATGACTGAATAACCTTGTCTTCCACCCAAGGGTCTTTCAAAATCCGCTTCTGGTAGTCGTATTTCAGCAAGTGAACCAGCAATATCACCAAGTGAGAGCGTAATTCCTTAACCTCATCGCCCATACGTCGTTCCATCGCCTCCAGAAGATTGTCAATGTCGAGCTGGTCAAACTGTCGCTGAGCCAGTAACTCCCGTTGCTTGCTGAGCCATTGGGTGTAATCGGTTTTGTATAGGTTTTCCATAAAATACCTCCATTGCCCCTCCAATGTAGGCAATTAACAGAAGGGAATCAAAATGAATTACCAAAGCACAGACGCCTTTGCCGGTGGCTTTGCCCGTGGTTTTGGGCTGGTCAATTCGGCCATTGATGCCAGGGAGAATCGTCAGTATCGAAAACAAATGATGGGGATGCAGAAAGATTTATAACGGCTACTCTGGCAAGGAGAACTGATTATGTGTTGTCAACTGGCCGGGTATGGTGCCGGGCTGACAGGAGCACAGAAACAGGCCCGCTAGCGCATGAGGTCACTGAGCCGGAACGGTGCCCGGATTGTCGCCGCCAATACCGTGCGGGAAGGGGCAGCACAACGTCAGGACAGTCTGAGGACAGGCTTGATGAATCTTGTCAGAAGCGCACAGGGTCAGGGTTTGCAGGGGATTAACTCGGCAGCCGCATTGTAAAGCCAGCGCAACCAGGCGGCGGTTCAGCAGAGTGCCCGGAACCAGGGTGGGTTCTCTGGCGCTATTGGGTCGGTGGCGGGGATTGGGGCTGCTGCGCTGTTTTAGTCGCCGGGGAGCCAGTTTTTTTTGGTGGCTTGCTCAAAAGACCATGGGCATTCCTTGGGGAAACTGTTTTTGTTCAGGCGTTTGCTCTTGATCTTGATGTATCTATTCAATTCGTCAATAGCATCCCGTTTAGCCTTCGGGTAAACATTGGCCATTATCTCTTCAGCATTTGGCTGAAGACACCGGTTTTCCTCAACGTGGAGTTCAATTTCCCTTCTCGGATTGTTGATACTGGGTATCCAAGTGTAGAGAACTTTGTCTTCAACCCAAGGGTCTTTAAGAATCCGTTTCTGGTAGTCGTATTTCAGCAAGTGAACCAGCAATACCACCAAGTGGGCGCGTAATTCTTTAACCTCATCTCCCATACGTCGTTCCATCGCCTCCAACAAATTGTCGATGTCGAGCTGGTCAAATTGTCGTTTGGCCAGTAGTTCGCGTTGCTGACCTAGCCATGCGGTGTAGTCGGTTTTGTATAGGTTACTCATGGTCAGCCTCCGGCAGCCAGTCTTCTGTCATGATCTGCTCAAAGGTCCACGGGCATTGGTCTGGGAAGCTGCTTCTATCAAGTTTCTGGCTTTCACTACGAGCGTGTTGATTCATCTCCTTAACTGCAAGCTTTTTAGCATCTTGATAAACGTCGGTTATCAGCTCGTCAGCCTTGGATTCAAGACAGTGGTCACCCTTTAAATGGCGATTGATCTGAACTCTTGATTGCCCAATACTAGTGACCCATAAATGGGCTACCATACTTTCCACCCAAGGGTCTTTTAACACTCGTTTCTGATAATCGTACTTGAGTAGATGCAGCAACAAGATAGTTAAATGAGAGTCAAAAGCCCTGATACTGTTGCCCATCTCGTACTCCATCGCCTCCAGAAGATTGTCTATGTCGAGCTGGTCAAATTGCCGCTGAGCCAGTAACTCCCGTTGCTTGCTGAGCCATTGGGTGTAATCGGTTTTGTATAGGTTTTCCATAAAATACCTCCATTGCCCTACCACTGTAGGCAAATAACAGAAGGGAATCAAAATGAATTACCAAAGCACAGATGCCTTTGCCGGGGGCTCTGCCCGTGGTTTTGGGCTGGTCAATTCGGCCATTGATGCCAAGGAGAACCCTCAGTATCGAAAACAAATGATGGGGATGCAGAAACTAAGTTTAAGCAACTATTTTCAAAGAGAAACAAAGGCTCTAGTCTATGCTGTTTATTTTCATTGAACCGGTACCTCTGTCATCTTATGCAACAGAAGCCTATCGTCATTTTTGACTCCGGAGTCGGAGGTCTCAGCATCTACCAGAAAGTCAGGGAGAAACTGCCGTCTCTGTCCGTGATTTACTGCTCTGACAGTGAAGGTTTTCCCTATGGCCCAAAGTCTGAAAATGATGTGGTTGACCGAACTCTTCATTGTCTGTCACGGCTGGTTAATAACTTTCAACCCTCCCTGGCCATCATCGCCTGCAATACAGCCAGCACTATTGCTTTGCCCAGGGCCCGCCAGCTGCTCGAAATTCCTGTTGTTGGCGTTGTGCCAGCCATCAAACCTGCCAGCCAGTCTTCAAAAAAACGCTGCATTGGCCTTCTGGCCACGCCGGGAACCGTTGAAAGAGAATATACCAGTCAGCTGATCCATGAGTTCGCAGGAGACTGTGAGGTGATTCGGGTAGGCAGTAGTGAACTGGTACACCTTGCTGAACAACATCTGCGCGGTGAAAAAATAAACCCTGATGATCTGAAAAAAATTATTGAACCGCTGTTCAAAAGCACTAACTGGCCAGACTGTATCGTTTTGGGTTGCACCCATTTTCCATTGGTTCAGGAACTTCTGGATTCTGTCGTACCCACCCCCGTTACCTGGATTGATTCCGGTGAAGCTATCGCCCGCAGAGTGGCCTCTTTGCTGGAGGTGCATTATTCCCATCATGAAGGGCCTGTTGAACATCGCTTCCTTTATACGGGCTCAGACAAATCGGTCACGTCATTGCTACCCGCTCTGGAAGCCATGAATTTTTCGGAAATAACCTGTCTGGACTGCCTGATCGGGATTACCCCGTCAGGCTGACAATCAAAGTTCTCAGGAATGTTGTAATACTCAGCGGCATGCATCAAAGGATACATGGGTCTGTTTTGCCTGCCTGCTGTGATCCGGATTCTCGTCTACGCTCAATGCCATGATTTCATTATCTGTCAAAAACCAATCAGCAGTTTTCAATCCATTTGATACCTGAAAGGCGATGTTATGTTTATTCAAAAATTAAGATATTCAAATTACAGTCTGGTGTTGATGCTCATCATGCTGCCACTTGTTTCACCTTATGCCCGTTCTTCTCCATATTTAAACTCTAATTCCTGGCTACAATCTCTGGCAACCATGTTTGTTCTCCACTCCGCTATTAACCGTCCTGATAATCAAAATAGCGGCTTTGCAGATGCCAAAAATCTTAAAACTTGCGAAGGTAGCTGTCAGTTTGAGCCACAGTTGCATGAATATTTTAAAGGCACAGTTGTTCTTTTTGTCAGGATTGATCATGGCCCTTGCCCGACAGGGAATTTTGATGAAAAAGAGGAGATTTGTTTTGGGCTCTGGAATCGTCAATATAAGTGGGTCGATTTTTCTATGATGAAGTTAGAAAATCATACATTGGATACAGAAAAAGGTTACGAAGGACGGTTTTCTTATTCTTACAAAGGAGATGCGGCAGGCGCTAATCTGAAAATCTTTTTTAAGGATGTACAGCCAGAAGAGGCCGGATTTTATGGCGCACGCATCCGTTATGACTCCTTCCCACCAGTTATATTCAGATGCGATCTTGAACTAAGACACATTCATCATGGGCCAGTGAATCCAAACATTGCTGTTCTTCAGGGCAATGAAGCCAGATTCCAATATAGATTCAATCCCACTGTTGATAATGAGATACCATCACTGGATTCGGTTCGCTTTGGCCCCCAGCAAAAAAATGGCAGTATCGAAACCTACCTTTATTGGCAGAAAGACAAGGTAGAAAGTATTTCCTATCAAAATGCCGAAAGACAAGTACCGATGAATTTTTCCAGTCCGGGAAACACATCGCTGAGTTTTTCCAATCTGAGAAATATTTCACTGGATCTTTCCAATCTTGGGAACTATACCTTCACTGTGACTATGCACGGAGTCAATGTAACTGATGCTGGTCGTTATCTTTGTGATATAGAAGTGACACGCTCTCTAAAAACTTTCCACACGCTAACCACAGACCTGGTTGTCAAAGCAAATCTCTCCGACCCTGAGGTGATAGAAGCATCCACCCAAAGCCCATTTTCGCAAACACATACTTTCTATCCCGGAGATACCAGAACCCAAAAAGCAGATCTTGCCAATAGACTCAACTCGCCCATCGCTATACATCAAGAACTGCCTCAACAGGAGTGTCTTTATCCCAACCCCGACTGGAAAAAATTATCACGAGATTACAGCAAGGGAATAGAGACAGGAATCGCCGTTGGAATCCCCGTGGGGTTCGTTTTAACTACTATAGCTGCTGGTATTATCTATTATGTTCGCAATTTGCGAAAAAACCATAACCATCATCTTATTGAGGGCGAGTTTATTCCTAATTATGATGTAATTATCCTTGACACTAAATGATCATTAAGACTTGTAAAAGTCTCCTCAGTTACTGATGAATCAAACTACACAGTTGACAGTTCTCTTGACTGCCTCTGTTTGTAAAGACCTTGCGGTATAGCAGAATGGGGAAATCCACACCTGCTATACACGCTTGTGCAGATCTATTTTCTGAAAAATCAACAGTATCTATACGTTGTGAACGGGTTAGAATCACTAACCAACTGGCCAGGTACTTATGAACAAAATTTTAACCCTATTCATGCTGCTATTCACTGCAATAACTTATGCAGAATGGATAAAAGTAAACCCGGGCAAATACTCTGACTATTATCATATGCAATATGAACTGAAGTCTGGCGAGTACAGGGTTAACGAGCACTATGGTTTTAACCAGGGTGGTCAATTTGAAATATTGGTGCCCAAAAAATACTTTCCTATACCTGCATCAAACTGCAAAAAAAATATCATTATACGAATGCCAGCTTCAGAGAATGAAGGGCGAAAACGAGCACTGTACGATAAGCTGCTGGCGGGAGAGTCAGTAGTAGTCACATTGGAACTTAACCCTTATGTCAATGTCACCAACGAATCGCCATTAGAATTGGAGTTACAGTACTGTAACGTGTTTTTCAGACAAAAGTGGGGGGATTACTACGACGCACTGTGAATCACGCTACAAAATCAATTGCGGCACTCCTCACCTGAATTAAGGCTGTCGCAAAGCTCTCGTTTCCATGCAGGGACCCACAGGGTCTGAAAACTTGGGAACCAGGGTTTTGCGACACCCTCTTTAGACGGGGGAAGATCCAGGTCGCTGACCAGATGCTTATACCTACAACGGACTCAGGTTAGCGTAAGCCATCATCAACCATTTTGAACCTTCCGAATCAAAGTTGACCTGAACCCGGGCCTGGCCGCCTTCACCCTCATAATTCAGGACCACCCCTTCACCAAAGACATCATGATGAACACGCTGGCCTAAAGCCAATCCATGGTCAGATGTTTGAACAGAAACCGGACGAGTAATTGATCCACCCAGACGCACTTCCTGCAGCAGCTCGCCGGGAATTTCCCGAATAAAGCGGGAAGGGCGATTCATGGTGTCACTCCCGTAGAGTCTGCGATTCTCTGCATAGGTAAGATAGAGCTTTTCCATAGCCCGGGTAATCCCGACGTAACAGAGTCGTCTTTCTTCTTCCAGGTTACCTTCTTCCAGAGACATCTTATGGGGGAACAGACCTTCTTCCAGACCGGCAAGAAAAACCAGCGGAAACTCCAAACCCTTAGCTGAATGAAGGGTCATCATCTGAACGCTGTCTGTAAATGGGTCAGCTTGATTGTCTCCGGCTTCCAGAGCCGCGTGGGCCAGAAATGCTGCCAGCGGAGACATGGGCTCTGTCTCTTCATCCTGATCGAAGTCTTCAATATCAAATTCGCTGCAGGCGGTGACCAGTTCCTCCAGGTTTTCTACCCTGGCACGACCTTTTTCCCCTTTCTCTTTCTCATGATGATCAATCAAACCAGAGACGGATATTACATGGTCGGCCAACTCCCCCAGATTCAGCTCATCACCTGAAGCACTCAGGCTTTCTATCAAGTCAACAAATTCACCCAGAGAACGACCGGCTTTGCCACCAATGGCACTGGCGGCAACAACAGTTTTGACGGCACCCCATAAACTCAGGCCCTGTGAACGGGCTGTTTCACGGAGTTTTTCAACGGTTTTTTCACCAATACCACGAGTAGGAATATTGATAACCCTTTCGAGGGAAGTGTCGTCATCAGGTGAGCTGACTAGTCTCAGATAGGCCAGAGCATTCTTGATTTCCGCCCGTTCAAAAAACCGCTGACCACCATAAATTCGGTAGGGAATGGAAGCCCTGAGCATGGCTTCTTCGAGAATACGGGACTGGGCATTAGAGCGATAAAGTATCGCTATACCACTGCGAGCCATGCCCTGTTCAGAAGCCTCACGAATACGATCGGTGATAAATCGGGCTTCATCCATTTCGTTAAAACCGGCATAAAGCTGGATGGGCTCTCCTTCATAACCGCTGGTCCAGAGCTCTTTACCCAGCCTGTCCGGGTTATTGGCAATCACTGCATTGGCTGCACGCAGGATGTTACTGGTAGAGCGATAATTTTGCTCAAGACGAATGGTTTGGGCTTTCGGAAAGTCTTTTGAGAATTGTCGTATGTTTTCAATACGGGCACCACGCCAGCCATAGATCGACTGATCGTCATCACCGACGATCATCATTTTGTCCTGATCACCGGTCAAGATCCTCAACCAGGCATACTGAATGGCGTTAGTATCTTGAAATTCGTCCACCAGCAGGTAACGGAATCGCTCTTGATAGTGCTGAAGAATATCCGGTCTTTTCAGCCAGAGCTCATGTGAACGTAGCAGCAGCTCACCAAAATCAACAACACCTGTTTGGTTGCAATAGTCATGATAAGCCCGGTAAACATCCAGCATGGTTCTTTCAAAAGGATCATAACCCGGATCGATATAGTCAGGTCTGAGCCCTTCATCTTTCTTGCTGTTGATGTACCATTGGGCCTGACGGGGAGGCCACTTCTGTTCATCAAGGTTCATGGCCTTCATCAGACGTTTGATCACCCTCAGCTGATCATCGCTGTCGAGTATCTGAAAGTTCTCAGGCAAGCCTGCATCCTTAAAGTGAGCCCTCAACAACCGGTGTGCCAGCCCGTGGAAAGTTCCAACCCACATGCCACGAGGTGGAATCCCGAGCAGTTCTTCGATACGGCTTCGCATCTCTGCCGCTGCCTTGTTGGTAAAAGTCACTGCCATAATGGAGTAGGGCGACATGCCTTCAGCCTGAATCAGCCAGGCAATACGATGCACCAGTACCCGGGTTTTACCACTGCCAGCTCCTGCCAGAACCAGCAGTGAACCCGGAGGACTTGTGACCGCCTGTCGCTGGGCATCGTTCAGGGAGTCAATGATAGGGGTTACGTCCATAGACAGCATTCTTTCCAGCTAGATAAAAACCATGCAGTCCGGCTGCTCAATGCGCAACCAGAGCCGTTAAGGAATTGTACAAGGTTTTAGCAACATCGTCGTAAACTCTCGTTTGGACGAAGGTTTAAGACAATTCTGCTAAAAATCACTACCGTGAGACATATCTCACACACTTTGTCGTATTTTTCTCTTGTTCTTCTCAAACATTTTTCATAATTTCGTAACTGTCAGAAAGCATCATAAAAACAATAAAAATCAAAAAGAACAAAGAGGTGCCGCCATGGCTAACAAAGATATACAGCTTAAGAAAGATTATCTTCAGGAAGAAGAAATTGTTCGAGACGATTTACCTAATAAAGGTTCAAAGCGCGCACTGCAGATTCGAAGGGCCCTGGAAGACAGAAAAGAAACCAAAAAACTCAGCTCGTTCTTCGGCGACAGCTACTGGGGTGATGTTTGACCATTCATTTTTTCAGCCCCTTATCAAGGGGCTGAGATTTTGCTGACCATTCCAGATTTTACTTTCCCACCGCTTTCTCTATCGCAATCCTGATATAATCTGACTCTCTTGCCGTTGTCTGTTTAGCAGCCATTAACCATCTTATTTGCGAGCTAGAAAACAAACAACAAATCGATTTGTTAGAAAAACACGGGCATTTACTACCAGAAGTGTTATAGTATAACGTTTTTTTAGATACTGATACAGTTGCCTCCCTATGATTTCCTCAAGAAAACCAAAGATAATACTCTGGCTGGCTGGCCTTTTTCTCTCTTTGTCGGTCTGGAGCAATGAACCGCCCAAAGTACTGACCTCTATTAAACCTTTACAACTGATTGCGGCTTCCATCACCGAAGGTGTTACTTCTGCTGACGTGTTACTTCCTGCTGGTGCTTCTCCCCACAGTTACAGCCTGAAGCCTTCAGACGCCAGAAAGCTTTATGAAGCCGATTTTGTTTTCTGGGTCGGACCCGATATGGAAGTCTTTCTGGATAAAACCCTGTCAGGTTCAATAAAAGCGACCTCCGTGCCTTTAATGCAGGAAAGTGAGTTAAAGCTTCTGAAAATTAATGAAGGCGAAGAAGAGAACCATGATAATCATGGTGGAGAAAACCACGATGATCATGCCGGAGAAGATCATGATGATCATGAGAACCATGATGACCATGCCGGGGAAAGCCATCATCACCACGGCGAGTATGACGTCCACATCTGGCTAAGCCCCGATAACGCCATAGCGATAGCCAAAACCCTGTCAGAGAAGCTGAGTGAGCTGGACCCTGGGCATAAAAAGCAATACACGGATAATTACAACGCATTCAAAAAAGCGGTACAGGCAGCAGATAAGCGCAACATCAGCAAACTGACTGACTACCATAATCAGCCCATGTTCGTTTTCCATGATGCTTATGGTTACCTTCAGAAGCATTACGAGCTGAATATTGTCGATCATTTCACTGCAAACCCGGAACAGCAGCCGGGTGCGAAACATCTGACTCATCTGCAAGAGAAGCTTAAAAAAGCCGGTAATAGCTGCGTTTTCCGTGAACCGCAGTTCCAGCCTGCTTATATTGACAGGATCATTGAAGACACCAACGCCCATGTTGCTGTGCTCGACCCTCTGGCCACAGATGTCGCTGTCGGCCCTGATGGTTATATCGAGTTTATGGACAGTTTGACCAACACCATCGTCAGCTGCCTGAAGCAGTAATTACAATTTAACAAGAGCCCCGTTAAAAAGAGCCCCGTGAACCTGCAATTGACAGGTGATCGGGGTATTTACTGAAGCCTGAGCCCCATAAAACTGCCACCAAGAAACGCGGCTACTGCCAGAAAAGGCAGCAGGGAAGCCAGCAGGGTTACCCACATTTTCAACTTTGAACGCTCCAGACGCAGATTCCATCGTTCTTCCGAAAAGGTCTGGTCATCATCCAGCTCTGTGGATAACCCGCAGCTTGAACAGGTCACCTGCCACATTTCAGTGTCCCCAACCATCATGCTGGCCAACTCTGCTTCGCCCAGACAACAGGGACACTTTTCCAGTTTCATAACGCCTCCTTGCATTTATGCACACATCAATGACAGTTTTTTCCACACCTTTTAACAGGTTATCCACAGATAAAACCTTTATTCAAGGATTATCTTATTCATTAGCTGGCCCTAATGTCACACCTCTGCCAGAGTTTCAAATGGCAATATCGCCAGCTAAATGAACACGTATGTTTTGAGTCAGGGCTTGTGTGGCAAATGCCTGAATCACTTGTTTCAGATTTTCTTGCGGCACATAGGCAATAGAAATATGGTTGCTCTGGTGACCCGCCATCAGGTCGTCACGACCCACTCCGTCCAGTACACAGTTCATCAAAGGCCACTCTTTGCAGGTTGCATTAAGACGACGCTGAAACTCTTGCTGAGGCAGTTCGAAGGCCGTACCGGTACCGATATGCATGTGAACGTCTGTACCCTCATAGTGCGCTCGAGCCCACACAAACCTGCCTGCTTTACTCTGGCCGCTCAGCGTAGAGCCGCCTAAGGGGAAGTACATGGCAGGCTGTCGGTGACCGATAGCACCGCCGATTCCCCCCTTGATGTGTTCGAAAGGTACAGAGCCGGAAATTTCGAAATCCCAATAAAATGTACCTTCAAACTCACTGCCCCAGCGAATATCGTGCAGCGTTGTCTCCGATGGCAGACCCAGACTGTCGAGCAGGCGAAACAGCATGGTTTGTGGAATAGCGGTCCCCATGTCTACCTCGTTAATGCAGGGAATGGGCTTGCCTTCGGAAATCACGTCTCCATTGTCGTCTTTAATCGGAAAGCGGGCGGTTGAGCCGATGGCACCTTCTGCAAAGTCCGAGGCAGCACAACTGTCTTTCAAACCCTGTTGATACTGAACCCCAACGCTTGTCAGGCCAAAGCGTTTGGTCGCACGAGCCATGGCAATCATCATGGCGCACTGCTCTTTTACCTGCTCGCGGGTCAGCTCGGTGGCAGCATCGCTACCAAATTTGAAGGCCATACCGCGATCGATATACCATTGCAAACACTCCTCACGCAGCTCTTCTGAAACAAGACTCATGTCGTACAAAAGCGCGGACTGGGATAATGCCTCAATGGGCATTCCAATCCTGACGAGGCATTCCTGTGGGAATACGCCGTTCATCATGCCCATGCAGAACATGTCGTAAAGTCCCATAATCTCCTTGTTTTCGAGAATGTATTCTCCCACCTGCTGACCTATTTTACCGGCTTCAGTGCCAGTCACAGGGTGCTCTCTGGTGATCTCTTTCAGGTAGGAGGTATCGTGTTCAATCTGTCCGCTTTCCAGCCAGGCTTGCAGACCCATGTAAAAGAAATCATCATCAAAGTTTTCGGACCACAGGCGGCTGTAATCTTTGCCAAGACTGGTCAGGGTGCCAGCCATACACAATGCCCCCACCAGACCGGGCCATGTGCCATCGAAGTTAGCCAGCAACAGGATAGGGCCCCTGTGATGAACCAGGGAGGGTGCTATATGATGCGAGTATTGCCACGCGGTCATCAGCACAATAACCGGAGCCTCAGGGTTAATCGAGGCCAGAACATCAGAGCCTTCACGCTGGTTGCTGATGAATCCGTGTCCCTGTACCTCTTTTACGGGATGGGCGCGGCGGGCAATGAAATCAAACTTCTCTTTCAAGGCCGCCTCCAGTTTTCTCTCAAAAGACTGCTGAACATCCCAGCATGTCTGATTCGCAGTATCCCTGAGATCGCCATTTGCAATAACAAAGACTTCTTTATCTTGCAGGGCAACAGGTTGTCTTTTCTCAGGCAGGGTCAGGGTTAAAGCAGTCACAATTTAAACCTCCTTAGGCCGTGTTTGTCTGATTAAAATTCACCCATAATGTTTTTGTACTTCATCTGGTCTTCGAACATTTCTTGAAAAACCTTGTACTTGGCATCATGAAAAGCCCGGGTTGATGTTTGGGGTTTGATGACCTTGCCTGTGGATGACATAGCGGACATGGCATCCTTTAACCCGGCAAAATCACCGCAGGCCGTTGCCGCCAGCATGGCAGAACCAAGGATCACCGCTTCGTCCTCTTTACTCAGGATGATTTCGCAACCCGTTGCATTAGCGTGCTCACGAAGCCACAAGGGATTTTTTGTGACTCCGCCACACATATGTATGCGATTTATTTGATGCCCGGCATTGTTCATTGTCGCAATGATATGACGTGTGCCGTAGGACACTGATTGAATAGCAGCCATGTAAATTTTAGCCAGTTCGGTCAGGTCCTCATTTAATGACAAGCCTGAAACCATGCCTTTTAAATAAGGGTTAGCCCGAGGTGAACGGTTGCCATGATGGTAGCCCAGCAGATGGAAATGGGCGGTAAAATGGGGATTTTCAGACTCAAGGCGGGCCACCTCTTGGTTCAGAATCTCATATGTACTGCGCTTTTGCTGCTTCATCAGTCAGCTGTCCAGCAGGCGAACCGGGATCAATGATTGTCTGACCGATTTTTTCATCGACAATCAGGTCTTCCAGATCCAGCTGCTGAAACAGAGAGGTATCCCAACGTTGGTCGTGGGCAAGATAAGTCCATTTGCACACCTTGGTACAAGTGCTCCGAAGGTCCTTGCCACTGGAGCGGTAAACCAGGTAATCCGACAGGTCGAAAAAACGTGCAGTGCGTTCATAATGCTTCGGCAGGTGACGTTTTAACCATTTCAGTTTAGGCAGTCCCATTTCGGGGCTGACTTCGCCACCGACAAACTTCAGAACCTCACTGTTGGTGGCATTGATTTCGGCTGCCTCGGTTAATGCCCGGTGATCCATCCACATGATGATATTCTGATCATCCCGTTCTGTGGGCGAAACGGTCACAGGGTTATTATTTGCATCAACAGAGACCAGGGAACAGGTTGCGTCAAACCCGATGCCTTTACCTGTTCCGGATTGATAGCTGAATCCTTCAAAACGGTGCTTACAACCTTGCAGACCTGTTCCCAGATATCAGACGACGATTGTTCAACAAAGTCTGCGGCAGGGCGAAACTGCCTGATTGGACTGACGGCCAGGGCAATTTTCTCTCCCTTTGCATTGAACAATCCCGCCCGGGCACTGCCAGAGCCGACATCGACGCCTATGTAGAAATGTTGCATAAATTGTTGTCAGAGAACCCTTGCAGATGACTTTGGGGATGATGAATGTTTGGCGCATATATAGGTTCCTGACATAGACAAACAGCTCCTCGGGCTATTTTGCTGCATCAATATTAGGCTATAAAACAGACAGCGTATTTTTATTACGGAATCTATTGTGATGAGACTGAATCAAGATCCAAATGTATTACTCATGGGCCACCCTCTGCTGTTTCAGGAACAACCCCAGGTCGACGTCAGAGAAATAACTTCAGATGACTTTCAGCACAACCTTGAGATTCTCAAGCAGAAGCAATTAAGTACCCTTGGAGTGGGACTTGCCGCTCCCCAGATAGGTTGGCCCGCCCGTGTTCTCAGTGTTGGTATTTCAGAACTTAACCGGTTCAGATATCCACAGGCTCCGGACATCCCTTTTGCATTCTGGATCAATCCACAAATCACCGATTTCAGTAAAAATACCTGCTGGACCTGGGAAGGCTGCCTTTCAGTTCCGGGCATGAGAGCCTGGATTGAGCGCCCTGAAAGCATCACAGTGGTTGGATATAACGAACACGGAGAGCGGCATGAAAGCAACCTTTCAGGTTTTACTGCCAGGATAATGCAGCATGAACTGGATCACCTTAACGGGAAGCTTTTCCCTGTGAGGGTGGAAGATAAAAGTCTGATAATTCCCAATCAGTCGATTGAGTATCAGGAAGAATGGGCAGAAGGCTGGCCAACAGAAAATGCCCGCAAGACGACGCGCGGCCAGATTTCTAATAGGCGCTGATAAAACTAGAAGATCTCATCGTCGCCATCAATCAGATGGGTCGTATCATCCTGATCACGTAACTCTTCACGATACCGGCGTCGGTTCAGTAGTTTATTCTGTACCGGATCTGGCAGCTCGGTAAACTGAATGATCTGCTTATCAATGAGCAGGTCAATCAAATCTTCAAGTACCCGGATAAAGTCGGCATCCGCCGCCTGCATGACCTTGCCACCGATGGTCGGGTTTCGTTGCAGGAAGTTATGGACGGCTTCATCTTCCAGATTGACGATTTCCCAATCGTCAGTCAGCGGCTGGTCAGCAACCGCCTGAATTTCACCTTTCTCGTCTTTGAGTGCGTATAGCATCCTGCTGCTCCTAAATACGCCGGTTGATAGGTAAAGACTGAAGCAAATCGGATATCAAACCCCGGCTGATATCAAACAGATCGTCACCCTGCAAGCCTTCACTGGCACCGTTTATATCCCAGATTACCTCACCACTGCGGATATCAATAACCGTCAGTCCCATAGAAACATTGGGCCTGCCGCTGTCATCGTAGTACCACTCGAAAATCTCACCGGCAATTGCAAAGCTGATATCATTTTGCATAGCCCACTGTTTGCCATTCTGATAGCGATGAGCCGCTTCCAGCGATTTTGAGGCAGTCGTCACTTCTGACTCAGGATACAAGCGGGCTTCTTCAATACCCCGTGAAGGCAAATTAACCATCAGTATTCTTTCTACCTGAGTAGTGATACTGGAGGCTTCGCTGTGATTGATAAAAGGCAGGACGGCCCAATTAGCGGTACCTGGCAGACCTTCACGATACAGACCTGAGGAAGCGGCCGTACCGCCCAGACCACCCGAGTTATTAAAACCTGTGTACTGACAGCCTGTCAGAGCCAGCACTGCAGTTAGAATCAGTATTAAAAATCCGGGCCTGGCTTCATTGAACATAATCTTTAAGTTCTCCATGGTTCAACCTTAACCATTGCAGGGCAACGATAGCCGGAGCGTTGGAAATACGACCATCTTCAACCATCTGCCAGGCTTCTTCTTCTGCCAACACATGCACTCTGATATCTTCGCCTTCTTCCGGCAGTCCGTAAACCCCACCTGCCGATGAGGCATCAACAATGCCGCAATAGAGCATGAAACGTTCATTGGTTGCGCCGGGGCTGACGTAAAAATTGGATACCGGTAAAAGATGCTTCACTTCACAACCGGCTTCTTCTTTCACTTCACGAATGGCAACCGATTCCAGAGATTCACCCGGCTCGGATATGCCTGCAACAATTTCCAGCAACCAGGGGTCATCATGGCTCATCAGAGGGCCTATGCGAAACTGTTCGACCAGTACGACTTTTTCCAGAAAAGGGTCATAGAGAAGTACACCCAC
The DNA here is from genome assembly GCF_049275935.1 of Endozoicomonas sp. ALC020. NCBI lineage: Bacteria > Pseudomonadati > Pseudomonadota > Gammaproteobacteria > Oceanospirillales > Endozoicomonadaceae > Endozoicomonas > Endozoicomonas sp. ALC020. The sequence continues at coordinate 2,216,998 of NZ_CP184830.1, read as the reverse complement.
AGATGGCACTCGCAAAACCGCTTCCCGAACCAGTGTCTTACTCCACCCCCCCTGAAAAAGGGCATGCCTGACTTTATATCGGCATAGCTTCAGAAATCCAGACCAGACTCGCTCTTCACTTTCAACATGAGCGTCTTCGACTCCCAGACCAGATAATTTCATGGCACACCTTATTGATATAAATGATGCTGAAGAATGTAATCATGAACCGAAGGCAAGAGCAAAGCAGCCACGGCTTCCTTGTTGTTATCGTCAGAACTTCCTGAAACTAACAGCTCTCTTACCTGAGTGCTTCGAATATTCTGTCGTTCCAGTGCAGTAAAGACCTGCCAGCGTTGTTCAATCTCTTCAGACCGATAGAAGCGTTTCCAGATCCGGGGATCGGCATTATCGGGCCCTCTGATAAAACCCAGCTGATCCCTGGGGTATTTCTGCTCCAGGAGTTCCAACAAATCAAAGGTATATACCGGTTTTTCGGGATTATCTGCCAGCATTTTCTGCTCAATGTCTGAGACTTCTATCTGACATTGAGGCAGTTGTACCGCATTCACCAGATGCTGGCACATGGCCACCCGATGATGAAACGGTAACATCGACTTGGAAAAAGCATGGGCAGCATTGGGCACCAGCAATATCAGGTCAAACTGCTGTCGGGCCTGTTCCAATACATCCAGATGCCCCAACGTCGGCGGATTAAAAGCAGAACCCAAAACTCCTATTTTCCTGGCGGTCATGATGTTGTTTCCAAAATGACACTCTTCGGTACTTCCACTTCGACTGCGATGGGCAGATGATCTGAAATTGGCAGATTCAGTACACCGACCTGATGCACTGTCAGGGAAGGACTGACCAGAATATGATCCAGTGAACGACTGGGACGCCAGCTGGGAAAAGTGTTCAGTTCTGAGTGAACAGCCTGCAAGTCAGTATCTTTCAGGGGTGAGTTGTTTAGCAGTTGTTCAGCGTGGGTATTCATATCGCCCATCAGGATCACATGATTGTAAGTTCTGACCAGATCCCTGATATAAGAAAGCTGATTATTTCTGGCCCTCTGGCTGAGAGCCAGATGCATCATCGCCACAACTAAAGGATCCCCCTGGTCACCAAACTGGGCAACGATAGCTCCCCGTCCGGGAATCAATCCGGGCAGTTTATGATCCTCAAGAATGATGGGTTTGTATCGGCTCAGCAATCCGTTACTGTGCTGCGCCAGTTTTCCGAGATTCCGGTTCAACTGGTGATACCAATAGGGAAACTGGCATTTCAGGGCAAGGTATTCGGTTTGATTGATAAAGCCACTTCTGAGGCTGCCACCATCGGCTTCCTGAAGAGCTACCAGATCAAAATCAGGGAGGGCGGCAGCAATCTGATCCAGTGTTCTTGCGCGCCTGGAATGAGGCAACAGATGTTGCCAGCTGCGAGTCAGATAGTGACGAAATTGCTGGGTGTTGATGCCTACCTGGATATTAAAACTCAGTAGACGAATGTGTCCGGGCTTTTGTGATCGGGGGTTATAGACCAGCTCACTGCAGTGAACAGATCCCGGAGCTCTGTCCCTCTTCAAGCGAGAAGACAAGGCCCCCTTCAAAGCTCTAATCGGCATCAGTTAAACCTGAATTCTGGATGCTGGTCAGCCCGGCATCCATTTTGTCGAAGAGGTCAAAATGTTCAGCTTTTTGCCTTTGACTCTTCCTTAACCTTAGGCTTTAGCTGGGCTGCACGCTCATCACGCACTTTCTTGATCAGGAAGTCAGCAATAACGGGCATGTTTTCCAACCCAACTCTGGGCTCAATTACATATCGGCCATCGACTACCAAAGCTGGAACACCATTGAGATGATAACCTCTGATTTTTGCCCCCCCCTGATTCATCAGGTTCAGAACTCCGAAGGAATTATAGAAGCTTGCAAACTGCTTGGAATTAATGCCGTAGCGCTCCTGAAGAAAATTACTCATAGTTTTTACGTCGCCAAGACGGTTATTTCTATTCTGGATTTCAACAAAAATACTTTTGTGTATCTCGTTCAGTTTTTTCTCTTCAGGTATCATGGTTTCCAAGGTGTAGTAAAGCTGGGCATGGGTTTTCCAGATGTTTGGACCAAAGAAACCGGGCGTACGAAGAACGCGGGTGTCTTTTTCCAGAGAAGGCTTCCAACGCTCAACAATGGGTTCCAGAGTGTAGCAGTGTGGGCAGCCATACCAGAAGACTTCAGCCACTTCGATCTGGCCTTTCTTCACTGAAGTCTGAACCGGATCAGGCAGTACCCGATAGTCCTGACCTTCCTTATATTTGTCTTGCACAGCAGCCTGCGCCATTAATGGCAAAACCAGAGCCAACCATAAAAATTTCAGTTGTTTTGGCATCTAAAAACACTCCAAGGCTTTTATAATGATCTATCAGAGTGACAAGTTAACAGAAGTCTGGGCAGTGAGTCCAAGCAGAGGTAACCCTCTCTGTTATCCTATCGTATCGATCAGGAAAGATAAGGTATTTTCAAAGCAAATTCTTGTTGAATGTCGGACTATTGATAAAAAAAATTTTACGTTAAAAAGCCCATACAAAGAAAAATTTTTCTACCTTTCTTCCAATCATAAAAAAACGGTTTACAACTTATCATTGCAAACCGTTTTTTGTGCTTACGGCCGAATCGCCAGACATCAGTTCTGCTCAACCGGCCGCCGCTATTGCCGCAGACCACTGATGTAACTCGACAGAGCGTCTACTTCTTTGTTGCTCAGTTTTTCAGCGATGCTTCTCATCACTTTGGTATCACCGTCATTAACACGCTCACCTTCTCGGAAATCACGCAACTGCTTGGCGGTGTATTGAGCGTGTTGACCACTGATTTTCGGGAAGCCTGCCAGGGAATTACCCTGACCCGTTGGAGAATGACAGGCTGCACAAGCAGGAATACCTTTCTTCTGATCACCAAAGCGGTACAGCTGTTCACCCAGCCCCACCTGTTGAGGATCGGCTATCCCCTTTGGCGCAGGCTGGCTCGCATAGAAAGCAGCAATATCTTCGATATCCTGTTCTGTAAGCTGCCCTACAAAAGGCGCCATTTCCGGAACATTGCGGTTACCGGCTTTAATGTCTGAAATCTGTTTAACCAGATAGCGTTCGCCCTGTCCTGCCAGATTGGGGAAATTGGGCGCCAGGCTTACACCTGTTGCTCCATGGCAGGCGGTACAGGTTGCCACTTTGGCTTTTCCAGCATTTGCATCCCCCTTCGCAAATGCCACACCTGATACCCCCAAGGACACTACCAGACCGAAAATAACTTTTTTCATTAACCTGACCCAGCTACGGCACTTGCCATGAGTGACTGTTATTATCCCAACCCTTCCAGTCAGCTGCTCAGCGTCTGATTGTAAAGGCGGAGACCCCTCTGTCTTTACAAACATCCTCTTTATTCAGCTACTTTTTTCGACCTGTGCTCGGCCTCTATTCTGAAAAAGCTGGATTAAAATGGCTGCATATGCCTCAAAACGATGGCCATTATATACCTTAATGCTATTTTCCGATAGGTCGTTGAGCCCAGTAAATTCGCCGGTGTTCAGACAAACTGTTTTTTTTGGGGGCATTTAGCCTGCGACCAGCGGTTGCCAATTGTCGGCAAATACTTCGCGGCTATTCCATTTGCCCCACAAGTCAAGCAAAATTGCGCCAACTTTTCATTTCTATAGCGAAACTCCCGGACCAGGGAGCTTCCTGACAGGTCTGACACATGAGTGAAACCAGAACCGGTTTAAATTATCGCAAGGCCAAATTTCTGACCAGCGCTCCCAAGCTGAAACTGTGCCCGCCCGACAATGGCAGGGAAGTTGCCTTTGCTGGTCGCTCCAATGCAGGTAAATCCAGTGCGCTGAATACCCTGACGGGCTCAAAAATTGCCCGTACCAGTAAAACTCCCGGGCGCACCCAACTGATCAACTACTTCAATATCGAAGAGAGCATCCATCTGGTTGATCTTCCCGGTTACGGCTACGCCAAAGTACCGGAAGCTGTGAAAATCGAATGGCAAAAACATCTTGATGATTATTTAACCAACCGGGAATCTCTGGTGGGTCTCGTACTGTTGGTTGATATCCGCCACTCTCTGAAGGAATTTGACCGAATGATGCTCCAGTGGAGCATTGAATCCAGAATGCCACTGCATATTCTTTTAACCAAAAGTGACAAATTGAAGTCCGGTGTCGCAAAACAGGCCCTGAACAACCTGAAAAGAGAACTCTCGGAATATCCGCAAATTTCGATACAACTTTTTTCTGCCCTTAAGAAAACCGGTGTTGATCAACTGGCACAACGTCTGGATACCTGGTTGCTGTTGGATGACGAAGCGCTGGAATAAAAAAAGCTCCAGCCAACGGGGGAAGATGGCTGGAGCGCCAAGCTCCTTGACAAGGAGAGATCAAACACACAGATTGCAGTGAGAGAAAAGGGAGGGGAATTTCTCTCACATCGGACTATCGACCCGAACAGAAACCTTACAGTTGTAACTCCAGCTTCCAAACGAGACTCGTCCAATGCCTGACGCTCTTCGAGGCAAAAAAAAACCAGTTACCAAAGGGGGGGGGGCGGTAACTGGTTCATTGCAGGCTTAGTCGGGGAACACAGCACTGCTTTAAATACCAACACTAAACACACACAACATACACACAAGGTTTTGCCTCGCTATACAACTTTTGACAACTGAATTTTTAAAAAGTTCCCGATGGATGAAAATATTTTTGATTTTTTTTCTGACAGGTCATCAGGCAAAAAAAACCGGCTACCAAGGGGGGAGGTAACCGGTTCCTCGCAGACTGTGTCGGGAAACACAGCGTTGCTTTTATTGCCAACACTAAACACACAAGGAGTTTGCAGAAAGGCTTTTCGCCTCCCTACATATACTGAGACAATCAAAATTCAAAAAAGTTCCCGAAGATGTGAAAAAAATAATATTTTTTTCACATCTTCAAATCTTTCGTGGAAACATTACCCTCATTGATGCATCAGTGAGCTTCATCCCAGTTGTATCCGGAGCCCGCTTCTACCACCAGGGGAACCTTCAGGTCTGCAGCCTGGGACATTTTTTCCACAACACCGGCTTTTACGATCTCCAGCTGATCCTCTGCTACTTCCAGCACCAGCTCATCGTGGACTTGCATAACCATTCTGGCATCCAGTTCACTCTCTGAAAGCCACTGATCCACATGAGCCATCGCTCTTTTTATGATATCTGCCGCCGTTCCCTGCATGGGGGCGTTGATCGCAGTCCGCTCCGCTGCCTGACGACGCATACCATTGCGAGCATTGATTTCGGGAAGGTAGAGCCTGCGTCCAAACAAGGTCTCAACATACCCTTTTTCTTTGGCAGACTCTCTGGTTCGGTCCATGTAATGAAGCACACCAGGGTAACGATCGAAATAAAGGTTGATGTACTCTTGTGCTGACTTTCTGGAAATACCCAACTGTTTGGCCAGTCCGAAAGAAGACATTCCGTAGATTAGACCAAAATTAATCGCCTTGGCACTTCTGCGCTGCTCTGAAGTGACCTCATCCAGCGCAACGCCGAAGACTTCCGCAGCTGTGGCTTTGTGAATATCCAGACCCTGCGCAAAGGCTTCCAACAAACCGGCGTCATCAGAAAGATGAGCCATGATTCTCAGCTCTATCTGTGAGTAGTCAGCAGCAATCAATTGATAGCCTTCAGGAGCGACAAAGGCCTGGCGAACCTTGCGTCCTTCCTCGGTTCGAATAGGAATGTTCTGAAGGTTAGGATCAGAGGAGGACAAACGACCGGTTGCTGTCACCGCCTGATGATAAGAAGTATGAATTCGCCCAGTGGCCGGATTGATCATCTGGGGCAGCTTATCGGTGTAAGTCGACTTCAACTTGCTAAGGCCACGATGTTCAATCAGAAGTTTTGGCAGGGGATAATCCAGTGCCAGCTCCTGAAGCACTTCTTCAGCGGTGGAAGCTTGCCCCTTCGGTGTTTTCTTGATGACCGGCAGACCCAGCTTCTCAAACAGAATCGCCTGCAATTGTTTGGGAGACGCCAGGTTGAAAGGCTCTCCCGCTGCATCATGAGCCTGCTTTTCAAGCTCATGTAGACGCTCGCCAATCTCCATACTCTGCTGCGCCAGCAGGTGGCCATTAACTCGGGCTCCCTGCCTTTCCATCCGCGACATAACAGCTACCAGGGGCATTTCTATATCACGAAATACAGAGTACAGAGACGGCTCATGCTCCAGTTGAGGGGCAATCGTTTCATGCAGTCTCAGGGTAATGTCCGCATCTTCCGCCGCGTAGGGCGCCGCTATTTCAAGATCAATCTGGTTGAAAGTGAGCTGCTTTTTACCTTTGCCTGCAATCTCTTCAAAAGAGATGCATTGATGGTCGAGGTACTTCTGAGCCAGGCTATCCATATCATGGCGGGTAGCGGTTGAGTTCAGCACATAGGACTCAAGCATGGTATCCCAATGGATACCTTCCAGACTGATATCATAGTTAGCCAGCACACTTTTATCGTATTTCAGGTTCTGGCCTACTTTTTTCTTTTCAGGATTCTCCAGTAGCGGTTTTAGCTGCTCCAGCACCCAGTTTCTATCCAGCTGACCGGGTGCGCCAACATAGTCGTGGGCCACCGGAACGTAGGCGGCCTTACCCGCTTCTACAGCGAAAGAGAGTCCAACCAGTTCTGCTTCCATATAATTCAGACTGGTGGTTTCGGTATCAAAAGAAAACAGCTCCGAGTCATTCAATATTTTCTGCCAGCGGCCAAAAGTCTCTTGATCGAGAACCGTCTCATATTCAGCGTGTACAGCTGGCTTGGCCGACCCAGTTTCTGCGCCTCCGTCCATGTCTTTTTCCAGTTCAGCGATCATGGAACGGAATTCATACTCTTTATAGAGAGTCAGCAAAGCATTTTTATCTACCGGTTCCGCTTTCAGGTCCTCAATTGCAACAGGCAGCTGGACATCGGTTTTGATAGTGGCCAGATCCCGGGAAAGCCACACAAGATCCTGGTGCTCTTCAAACTTGGGAGCAAAATTTTTGCTGCCCCTGAAGCCCAGGGCAGGGACTTCATCCAGACGTTTGGCAATCTCGTCAATACTGCCAATCCCCTGTAACAGAGCCAAAGCGGTTTTCTGACCAACCCCGGGCATGCCGGGAATATTGTCACTGGAGTCACCCATCAGGGCGAGATAATCAATAATCAGGTGCGCTGGAATACCAAACTTGTCCACAACGCCATCCAGATCAGTACGGGTATCGTTCATGGTGTCGATCAAAGTGACATGCTCAGAAACCAATTGCGCAATATCCTTGTCACCGGTTGAGATGACGGTAGCAATTTTTTTCTCAGTGGCTTCTCTTGCCAGAGTGCCAATGACATCGTCTGCTTCCACACCCTCAATCATCAACAACGGCATACCCAGGGCTCGAACCATTTCGTGAATCGGTTGGACCTGTGAGCGCAGATCGTCCGGCATAGGCTTGCGGGTTGCCTTGTACTCCTCGTACAGATCATGCCGGAAGTTTTTCCCCTTAGCATCAAAGACGACCGCTACAGGACTGCCCGGATACTCCTTAAGCAGACTCTTCAGCATGTTCGTCATCACACGGATAGCACCTGTTGGACGACCGTCTGATGTTCTCAGGTTCGCTCGTTCTGAAGCATGGAAAGCCCGATAGAGGTAAGAAGATCCATCTACGAGCACAAGGGGCGGATTGGCTTGGTCTGACATTGCTGAATTGATCTCTGGTTAAAGAGACTGTCGCAAAAGTAGCATTCAGACATTTATATAACTGAACACCATCGGCTACAGCCTCCCAAATATTGGAGTAGACTGCTATTTTAATCTCTTTTTGCAAACGGACACATGGTTATTACTTGGGGCACGCTATGAAATCAGTAACAGGTTCAATGGCTTTTGCTGCAATCATGTCTTTATTTCTTCTCGGCTGTGCCAACTCTCCACCGTCATCCAACCCGACAGAAGCTGCTCTGGAAAAGCCTCCCAAAGTCGTTCAACCTGAATCGACAACGATCAGCAAGGAAGATTTTGAAAAAATTCCTAAAAACCTGCGTCCGGAAGATCTTGAGCAAAGGGATGACACTACCGTAGTCATTCGTCCCGGCAGCCAAGGAATCATAAAGGAATACCGAATTAATGGCTTTCTTTACGGGATCCATGTCACCCCCGAGTTTGGCGAACCTTACTATCTGGTCGCAGCGGATCATATGGGTAACTTTATAGATCCCACCAAACCCGAAATGCTGATTCCATCCTGGACTATTTTTAAATGGGAGTAGATGGCTGAGCCTTTACTCTCAGTGGGTGCGGGATTCCCGTCAGGCTGCTACCTGTTCACGATTTTGCAATGATTTCTGCTTAAAACGCCTCACTATCACCAAGATTGTCTAACCTGAGTTTTCAACTTACATTCAAAGGAAAACTCGAACATTGCAAGCTGTAAAAAAATTCTTGCTGATTTGGATCGCGGCCTTCAGCAAAGTCAGCTCAAATTGCTACAGCATGGACGAATATCTTGCCTTTTTTATGGCGCACGGCAGAACACTTTTGACCACCCAACAACTTTTTGTTGAGGTCACATCCACGCAAGCAATATACCTCAAAGAAGCGAATGTCCTTCCATTCCCTGACACACATTGCATAACTACGAAAATCCAGGGAGAACAGCTGTGTTTCGGGAACAAGGATCCAGCCCGTGTCCGGCTCCAGCCCACCAAAAGCATCAAGCTCGGACTATCTCCCCAGAGTATTTCACAACTGAAATTCAACGCATCACTCCCATCATCAACTTCAGTGTCCCTTGCCGGGCAGAGTGTATTCCCTGAGTTTGACTCGGGGACTGAAGCTTACAAACAGGGCAGATGGCCGAAGTTATTTCGCAGCTACTGGGAATGCACAGATGGGCCGGTACGTGAGGGTAAACAGGACGGAGAGGATGAAACTATCGAGTGGTATGTCTTTGAAGAGAGTGGGAATGAGCCTGATGACTCCAATGATGCAAATATTCGATATGAAGAGCCAGCTCACGAGGAGACACCCTTAAAGCCTGATACCCGCTACTGCCTGCCGCGCTGTTCCGATGATCAAAGCCAAATAAGCAGAGCCTCGCCCGGTGATGGAAACAGTGAAGGAGCGACAGGCAATGAAGGCCAATCAAGTCCTGAGAATACCAAGAATCAGGAAAATGAGGATGAAGGCACGAGCGAAGACACATCAGAAAACGCGGAGACAGAAGAAAACCATCATGAAGATATCGAGCCTTGCCGAACTTGTGGTGAATCATTTTGTGAGCACCCCGAATTCTACTTTGATACCCCTACAAAAGCCAATTTCCCCGAAGCCGCCTCAGAAACAGCAAAGCCCCATACCTGCATCGCTCCAGACTGCAATCGCCGGTTCACTTCTGTTTCCAACCGAAATGCCCACGCTCGCAGGATGCATGGCAGGGAAAAGCCTCATGCCTGCACAGATTCAGACTGTAATCGTCAGTTCGCTTCTATTTCCAACCGTAATGCCCACGTTCTCAGGAAGCATACTGAGGTAAAACTCTATCCCTGCACCGATCCTTACTGTAATCGCCGGTTCGCTGTTATTTGCGACCGCAATGCCCACATTCGTAGGATACATGCCAGGGAAAAGCCTCATCTCTGCACCTATCCAGACTGTAATCACCGGTTCGCTTCTGCAACGGAGCGTGATAGACATATTCGCAGGATGCATACTATGGAAAAACCCTATGCCTGCAGCAATCCAAACTGTGGTCGCCGGTTCATTTCCAATTCCGACTGCAACATGCACTTTCGCAGAATGCATAATAGGGAAAAGCCCCATGCCTGCATCGATCCAGGCTGTGATCGTCGATTCGCTTTTATTTGCGACCGTGATGCCCACATTCTCAGGGTGCATGCCAGTGAAAAGCCTTATGCCTGTAACGAGCAAGACTGTGATCGCCAGTTCGTTACTGCAACCGAGCGTGATACCCACACTCGCAGTAAACATACTATGGAAAAGCCCTATGCCTGTGACAAACCAGACTGTAATCGCCGGTTTGCTTCTTCTGCCGGCCTTAATGCCCACGGTCGCAGGATGCATAGCGAGGAGCCAAAACGCAAACGCCAGAGAATTGAAAATCAGGGTGATCGGAAGTAAATAAAATGACTATGATGTAACAGCCGTTAAGGAACGATTCCTCACAATAATCGGATAAAGCTACACTTCGAAGGGCTTTCTCTGCATCAAGGAATACATCGAGAATCAGGATCAGCCCGTCAGCTCTGACGAAATTGACCTCCCGCCCGGTTCGAAATGAATACTCTTTCGATTATGGATAGAAGTTTGGTTATAATATAACATCGTTCACCAACTACCTTTCATTGTCATGATCAGTGTCCACCAGCATCACGACCATCATGTGTGTATATCAGAAGCCTTGCAGGAGGCTCGTATACTCTGTCAACAGAGGGGAGTCAGGCTGACCCATCTCCGTGAGAAAGTACTGGAACTGGTATGGCAGAGCCATCAACCCGTTGGAGCCTATGAGATTCTTGCCCAACTGACGAAGCAGGAAGAGCGGGTAGCTCAACCCCCCACGGTTTATCGCGCCCTGGACTTCTTGTTGGAGCAGGGCCTGGTTCACCGTCTCTCCTCTCTTAACGCTTTTATTGGCTGCCCGCATCCCGGCATAAAACATAACAGCTGTTTTCTTATCTGCGAGAAGTGCCGCGTGACACAGGAAATCGATCATCAGGCCATTAACCAGTCGATTAGCTCCTGTGCCTCTGATCAGGGATTCAAGATCGTTGACACTGCGATTGAACTCACAGGTTTGTGCTCAAGCTGCCAGAAATTCCAAGAGTCATTATGAGTTCAGACCAAGCCTCTGCCTGTAAAAAAACGTCTGGCCATAAAACAGTAACCACAAAGGATCTGAATGCCCCTATGTCTGAAGAGACGTTAATCAGATTGAACAACATCCATGTTGCGTTTCGCGAACGAGAAGTCGTTTCCGATATTTCTCTGGACGTAAAAGCGGGTGAAATCGTGACCCTGATAGGACCGAACGGGGCCGGTAAAACGACACTGGTCAGAGTTGTTCTGGGCCTGCAGACACCTGATTCCGGTAGCCGGACCATGAAAGAAGGCCTGCGTATCGGCTATATGCCACAAAAATTACATGTTGACGAAAGCATGCCCCTGAGCGTTAAACGCTTTCTTTCCCTGACCGGACAATCAGGAAAACAGATTCGTTCGGCACTGGCAAGAACCGGAGTAACCCACGTCATCAACTCACCGGTTCATTCGCTTTCAGGCGGAGAGCTTCAGAGAACATTGTTAGCCCGGGCACTGCTCAACAAACCTCATCTTCTGGTGCTCGATGAGCCGGTTCAGGGAGTAGACGTCAATGGTCAGAAAGAGCTTTATCACCTGATCACCGAACTCAGAAATGGCAACAACCCTGAGCTGAAAGACGGCTGCTCTGTCTTAATGGTCTCCCATGACCTTCATCTTGTGATGGCCTCAACAGATCGGGTCATTTGCCTTAACCAGCACCTCTGTTGCTCAGGTCACCCTCATCAGGTTCGTCAACACCCGGCCTATCTGAAACTTTTTGGTGGAGAGTCCGAGGAACTGGCTGTTTACGCTCACCACCATGACCACGAACATACTGTTGATGGTCATATCATTCACAAGAAAAACACCGGGAGCACTCATGTCTGAACTGCTCCTTACCGCACTGCTGGCAGGATCAGGGGTTGCTATAGTGGCAGGGCCTCTGGGTTGTTTTGTCGTCTGGAGAAAGATGGCCTACTTTGGCGATACCCTCTCTCATTCGGCACTGCTGGGCGTAGCCCTGGGGCTGCTGCTCGATGTTGATCTTAATCTGGCCATTGTAGTGTGCTCGCTGTTTCTTGCGGTTCTCCTGGTCTCGCTGCAGGAACAACAAAAAATGGCGTCCGATACACTCCTGGGGATTCTTGCCCATAGCAGCCTTTCTCTGGGTCTTGTTGCGATCAGTTTTTCCGAGAACGTCCGGATCGACATGATGTCCTACCTGTTTGGAGACATTCTGGCGACCTCACCCACAGACCTGTTCTGGATATACGGCGGCGGCGCACTGGTTCTCATCACTCTGGCCCTGCTGTGGCGACCTCTTCTGGCCATGACTATTCATGCAGAGTTGGCCCAGGTTGAAGGTTTTCCGGTGCGAAGAACCAAACTGATTCTGACCTTACTGATGGCCCTTGTGATTGCTGTGGCCATGAAAATTGTTGGTGTGCTTTTGATCACTTCACTGATGATTATCCCGGCCGCAACAGCCCAAAGGTTTTCCCGAACACCGGAACAGATGGCTATCATTGCTGGCATCATAGGCTTGCTGAGCGTGGCAGGAGGACTGACTGCATCCTGGCAACTGGATACACCGTCAGGACCTTCCGTTGTCGTCTGTAGCTTCCTGATTTTTGTTTTGGGTCTGAGTTTCAAACGCAGCTGATCGACGGGCCAGTCTTTCTGGCCCCGAAGCCTGATAACCGAGTTATTCCTGATAAAGCTCATCAACACCCACCATTACCCGTGTCAGTTTTTCTGAATCCAGAGGCGGGCGGATAAAGCCGTGGTAGTCCCCCTTTGGATTGATGATGACCAGGTTAGCGCCATGATCCACCAGATAGTATTCATCTTCCGGATCGATGACCGGTGTGTAGGGGATGTTCATTTGCACGGCCAGGTTATGGATAGCTTTCTGGGAGCCCGTCACACCCACAAAATCAGGGTTAAAATGTGGGACATAGCCATTAAGCTTCTCTACTGTGTCCCTGCGTGGATCAACTGTCACCATGAAATAATGCATTTTCTTTGCCATTTCAGGGTTATCGTTCTTCAACAGCTTATCCATCTGGTTCAACTGACCCAGCGTAGTAGGGCAGATGTCCGGACAGAAGGTGTAACCAAAGTACACCAGGGACCATTTGCCTTCGAGGTTGGCTTGGGTAAAAGGTTGCCCCTTGTTATCCACCATACCCTTCATTTCAAAGGTGCGTGGCTTGTCGAAAACCACTGTACCCATTCGCTGTAACTCTTCCAGTGTCAACGATGGCTTGTTTGTGTACTTGTAGAACGTCAGACCCATAATGACCGCAACAATGGCCACCAGAATCAATACTGTTTTATTCACGTTGTTTCTGATCCCAGATTCCATGGACAATCCTCTGGAGCCCTAAGCTCATAAAAAAAGCCCTCGGCTCGTATACAGCTCGAAAAAAACTGTGGCTGCTTTCAAGCCTATGCCTGTTAAAGCCACAAATAGAACGTGTAATGATCCACCAGCAATACCACGAAGAGCAACATCAAATAGGTAATGGAATACTTGAACGTCTTGATGGCGGCGTGGGGCCTGCTTTCTCGCAACAGAGCAATAGCCCAGTAAAGAAAGCGCCCCCCGAGAATCAATGCACCCGCCAGATAAACAGTACCACTCATGCCAGTCAGGAAAGGCAGAACACTGACCAGAATCATGATCACTGTATACAGCAAAATATGCAGTTTGGTGTATGCCTCTCCATGAGTCACCGGCAACATGGGAATGTCCGCCCTGGCATATTCAGCTTTGCGATGAATAGCCAAAGCCCAGAAGTGAGGAGGCGTCCAGGCGAAAATAATCAAGACCAGCAGCAGGGCGTGTCCTTCAAAGTGTCCGGTCACTGCCGTCCATCCCAGCAGGGGAGGGGAGGCACCGGCAATCCCGCCAATGACAATATTCTGTGGAGTAGCACGCTTTAAAATCAGAGTGTAAATCACGGCATAACCCATCAGTGAGGCCAGTGTCAGCCAGGCGGTCAAAGGGTTGACCAGAAACACCAGAATCCCTATGCCCAGCACACCCAGAGTAAAGGCAAACAACAAAGCCTGAAGTGGCTCAACACGCCCTGTGGCTACCGGTCTCTTGTGGGTTCTGGCCATAACCGCATCAATCTGTCGATCGACCACATGATTGATCACCGCAGCGGAAGCGGCCGAGAGAGCAATGCCCAGATTACCAAACAGCAGAATATCCAGGGGCACCATGCCCGGCGTTGCCAGGCACATACCAATCACTACCGTCAGAACCATCAGGGCGACCACCCTGGGTTTGGTCAGCTCAAGATAATCACGCCAGTGAGCGGATTCCTGCAGGGATGCACTACTGCTCTTTTGAATGACCTTACTCATGATTGAACCTCACTGAATCCTTCAGATATGTTCATACGGAAGTTGAGAGCCACCAGTGTCAACAGCAAAACAGCACCTCCCAGATTATGGGCCACTGCCACTGAAAGTGGCAGGCTGCCCAGGATGTTACTGACCCCCAAAATGACCTGTACCAGCAGAGCCAGAAGCATCAAAGTGGCCAGCACTCTCAGGCTGTTTCGGTTATTAGACAACTGTGTATTACTATATCGAAGTACCTGTACAAAAAGGAACAGCAGAAACACCGTAGTCACCAGTGCCCCTAATCGGTGTAAAAGATGTATAGCAGTCCGGGCTTCAGAGTCCATTTTTCCACCCAGATAATTCGGACCAATAGACTGGCTGACATTCAAACCGTCGGCAAAATCAGCCTCAGGCAGCCATTGCCCCTGACACATAGGAAAATCAGGACAGGCCAGGGCGGCGTAGTTGGAGCTGGTCCAGCCTCCCAGTGTGATCTGTAAAATCAACACCAGCAGTCCGACAGCGGCTAAGCCTCGCAGCCGATCTCTCTGGCCAGAGGAGGGGAGTTTTGGCCAAACCAATCCGGATAAACGAAGGGTCAGTAAAAACAACAAACTAAAGGTAGCAAAGCCACCCAGAAGATGAGCGGTCACCACCTGGGGCCAGAGCTTTAATGTCACAGTCCACATGCCGAAAGCCGCCTGCAGAATAATCAGCCCCAGAATCAATAAAGGCAGTTTTAATGGCTGTCCCGGCTCTTTCCGGTTCCGGACGGCCTGAATGGCGATCATCAAAACCTGCAGCAGCAGGGAGCCTGCGACATACCGATGCACCATTTCAGCCCAGCCTTTGTCGACCTCTACCGGGGCATGGGGAAAGAGTGTTTCCGCTATGGCTATTTCCTGCGCTGTTTCAGGTACTGTCAGGAAGCCATAACAACCTGGCCAGTCAGGACAACCCAGTCCTGCGTGAACCAGTCGTGTATAAGCCCCTAACCCGACAACCACAGCGGCCAGCAAGGTTGCAAACAGGGAGAGATAAAAACCCGTTCTCTGTCGTTTTGTCTGGCTTCTTGTTTTTTTAATAGACGCTGTCGTCATAGAACACCTTTCAATGTCAGCCGATGTTTGATGCTTTAAGCAACTTCCTTAAGTCTTTTAATAAATCTCCACCGTACTGCCCTGGCTGATACTTCATCATGATATTCCCCAGGGGGTCAACGATGTAAAAGCCATTGGTTGGCCATTCTCTTTTTTCACCCGGGTTTTTACCCAGAGCCTTCAACACCGATTCTTTACGACTGCCTAACCAGATCAGATCAGGGTGTTCGCTGAGTAAACGCTTGTTTAATTCAGGATTCGATGAGGAAGAAATGAACACCCGAACGACCCGATCACTGTCTCTACCCAGCGCCAGATGCGCCTGACGGGTTTGATAGAGCGCTTCCTGACAGGCCTGATCAGAACAGGCATCGTCACCAAACACCAGAACCCCCCAACGTCCCTCCAGCCCTTGCAGATCAAACATTTCATTATTTTTCTCAAGCGTCATACTCTGGAAGCTGGCAGGGGGTAACAACAGTTCACCTTTGTTCGTACGACCATCCGGCACAAACTGTGTTCCAAAGAAATAAAAGTACCAAGCCAAACCCATTGCCAGAGATGGCATGAGAATAACCAGAGCCAGTTGCCAGCGACTTTTTGTTTTCTTTACTCTTTTCATTCTTATAATACCCGGTTGATTAGATAGTCACATTTCTGCACTCAAAATATAAAAGGAATCCGGATCATCCCCGGCTCCGTCAAGGTCCATGAGGGCATAACCGAGTTCTCCATATTCGGGAGGTCTCATAAACCGGAACGCTGACGACAACCAGGTTATTTGTGCCGGTGTTTGCAGTGAAATATCACCATCGACCTGAATAGACAGCGGTGTCTCATCCTGATGTTGAATGCCCAGTTGAGTAAAAACAAGCTCCCGTTGACCTGACCAATTGCGTAATTTCTGCATATTCGTCCGAGTCAGACCTGACCAATTGAGTAATCTCTCCATAGTCATCTGAATAAGTGTCCAAATGGGATGCGTCCTCTGATGACTATAAAGCAGCTTTCCCCGCGTACAGATCGGGAGCATGTAATTAAAAAGGGCGATTCCACCTCCGAACGTTGGCCCTGTACTTGCGGCCAGAAAATTCAATGGAATATTGAACCTGCCATTATCAGTAGTGCACCTGACTATGGGTGTATTCCATCTCATCGCTGAACTGATGGCTAACATTGCAGAGGCCATACTTCTGGGTGAGTATCTGAGCAGTCGGCTTGGTCGTTTACCACTGTTGTGGTCGTCTTTCTTTTTTTTCATCTGGGTCGCCATACCCAGATCAAACTCGCTCACTGCCAGAACCGTTTTCTTCTCGCAACTGCCTCTTTCACAACCTTCAATTTTATAGGCACCAAAGCGCATAGGAGTGCCATATACCAATGTCCGAAGGGCATGCATCGGTTTACCCAATCGGAGTGTATTCGCAATGTCGTTTCCCTTACCCGCCGGTATAACACCGATAACAACTTGTGGTTTACCTTCAAGACCCTGAACCACCTCATGGATAGTGCCATCGCCACCAACAGCAACAATCAATAACTGATCTTCCTGATCGTGTTGCACCTGTTGCCAGTCCAGATATGCCTGCATTGCCAGTTCCGTTGCATGACCCGCATGTTCTGTAAAAAAAACGTTATATGTCGCTTGTACCGCAGCTGCAGCCTGGTCTTGTGAGCCGACTGCTGTATAGTGCTGGTCGACCGCTTCTTCAATTCTGTCCCAGACCCTCCAACCTTTACCATTATTACTGGCAGGATTGACGATAAAGCAGGCGTGACGAATCGTTGCAAATCCATATACAGGAATAAGAAACACAAAAAGCAGCAGGACATATAAATAAAAAACTCGACTACTCACAGTAAACCATCCCCTTTTCTGTCAGTCACGGATACCTGTTTTTGTTGGCATTGATCCGGGCCTGGCGGTGGTAATTGCCATAGATACAAACCCAGCCATTAAAAACCATTGGATAGCTTAGCTGAGGTTTTTCTGAGAAACAGTCTGATAGCCACACTGAAAATTTAAATGGAACCCTGCTTTTTCCTGGCTCTTTAATCCTCCACTTCATCGAGATACATCAGGGCATGACCGAGTTCTCCATGTTCGGGAGGTCTCATAAACTGGAACAACCCCCTCAGCCAGGTTATTTGTGCGGGTGTTTGCAGTAAAATATCACCATCGACCTGAATAGACAGAGGTGTCTCAACCTCGTTTTCAATATTCAGTTGAGTAAAGCAAAGCCGCTGCATACCTGGCCAGTGGAATAATCTCCCAATGGTCATCTTGATAAGTCTCCAAATGAGGTGCGTGCTTGTCTCCATGTTAATCTGAATAAGTGTCCAAACAGGATGAGTCCTGTGCTGATTATAAAGCAGCTCTCCAAAGAATCTGGACGGTCCCATATCGTTATAAAGGGTAAGCCCGCCTCCTACCGTCGGCCCTGTCCCTGCTGCCAGAAAATTCAAGGGGATATCATGATAGCTTCCACGATCAAAACGACACCTGACATTGGGTGTATTCCATCTCATTGCTGAACTGAAGGCTAACATTGGATAGGCCATACTTCTTGGTGAATATCTAAGCAGTCGGCTTGGTCGCTCACCACTGTCGTGTTCATCTTTCTTTTTTTTCATCTGGGTCATCACACCCAGCTCAAACTCATTCACTGCCAGAACCGTTTTCTTCTCGCAACTGCCTCTTTCACAACCTTCAATTTTGTAGGCACCAAAAGGCATAGGAGTGCCATAAACCAATGTCCGAAGGGCATGCATCGGTTTACCCAATCGGAGTGTTTTCGCAATGTCGTTTCCCTTACCCGCTGGTATAACACCAATAACAACTTGTGGTTGACCTTCAAGACCCTGAACCACCTCATGGACAGTGCCATCGCCACCAACAGCAACAATCAGTAACTGATCTTCCTGATCATGTTGCCCCTGCTGCCAGTCCAGATATGCCTGCATTGCCAGTTCCGTTGCATGACCCGCATGTTCTGTAAAAAAAACGTTATATGTCGCTTGTAGCGCAGCTGCAGCCTGGTCTTGTGAGCCAACTGCTGTGTAGTGCTGGTCGACCGCTTCTTCAATTCTGTCCCAAACCCTCCAACCTTTACCATTATTACTGGCAGGATTGACGATAAAGCAGGCATGGCGAATCGCTGCAAATCCGTTTACAGGAATAAGAAATACAAAAAGCAGCAGAACATATGAATAAAAAACTCGACTATTCACAGTAAACCATCCCCTTTCTGTCGGTCACGGGTAACTGTTTTTGTTGGCTCTGTCCGGGCCCGACTGAGGCATTTACCGAAGATACAAACCCAGCCATTGAATAGCGTAGCCGAGGTTTTTCTGAGAAATAGTCCCACTGCAATACCCAAAATTTACATGGAATCCTGCTTTTTCTTCGCTCTTTCGTCCTCGGCTTCTTCAAAGTACATGTCGAAATAATTGTAATCACCATATACGGGAGGTCTCATAAAATGTAACACTCCCGGCAACCAGGTTATTCGTGCCGGTGTTTGCAGTAAAATATCACCATCAACCTGAATATCCGGAGGTGGTTCCTTCACGTGCTCAATGTCCAGTTGATTAAACTGAGCCCGTTTGAGGCCTGACCAATTGAATAATCTCTGCATAGCCACCTGAACAAGTGCCCAAAGGGGTGGATCCCACTTCTCACCATAAAGCAGCTCCCCCTGCGAACTGTCTGCTCTGACACCATCCTGAAGGCCAAACTCGCCTCCGATTATAGGCCCCGTGACCCCTCCGGCCAGTATATTCAGAGGGATATGGAATCTGCTACCCCCATTAATGCTGCACTTGACCATAGGTGTATTCCATCTCATTGTTGAAGCGAGGTCTGAGAGTGGATAGATCATATTTCCGGGTGAGTAACTCATCAGTCGACCCGATCGTTCACCGCTCCCGTAATCACTTTTCCTTTTTGTTAACTGATTCGTCACTCCCAGATCAAACTCATTGACTGCCAGAACCGTTTTCTTCTGGCAACTTCCTCTTTCACAAGCTTCAATTTTATACGCACCTAAAGGTTGAACGGCTCCATAAACCAGTGTCCGAAGGGCATGCATCGGGTCACGCAATTGAAGTGATCTTGCTATATTGTTTCCCGTACCCGCCGGTATAACCCCAATAATAACTTGTTGTCGATGAGCTTCTAAACCCTGAACCACCTCATGAACAGTGCCGTCTCCTCCCACTGCAACAATTAACAACTGATTCTCTAATAACTGCCTGGCCGAGGCGGACTTCAACGCCTTCCTCCCGGCTTCTTTATAATGTAATAACTTCTTCTTTAATAATTTATGCTCGTCCCCCTGCAGCTCCTGCTCCTGTTGCTCCCGCTGCTCCTGATGCTCCTGCTGCCAGTTCTGATGAGCTTGGGTTGCCAGATCCGTTGCATGACCTGCATATTCCGTAAAAAACACTTCAAATGTCGCTCGATCCTGAGCAGCAGCCTCGTCCTGTGAGCCTACTGCTGTGAAATAATGATTGACAGCCTGTTCAATACTTTCCCAGACTCTCGCACCCTGTCCATTATTACTGGCTGGATTAACGATAAAGCAGACGTGGCGGATATCTGCCAATATGCTTTTCGGAATCTCTGGATATGGGTTTCCCGGAATCACCGCAAATCCGTTTTTCGGAACAAGAAATACAAAAAGCAGCAGTCCATATAAATAAAAAATTCTGCCAGTCACGTTGAGCCATCCTAATTTCTGTAAGTACCGGAACTTTTTTATGCGGTTTTTGCCAGCTTCCAGAAGACTGATGTCTCCATCTGCCATAGGACCCACCATTAAAAACCATTAGACAGCTTAGACGAAGTTTTTCCGTGTAATGTTCAAGCCCTACTTAACGTTTAAAAAATTCAAGTAAAGTCAGCTCTTCTTCACGACGCATTGCCTCATAACCGAAATCACCGGGTTCAGGGGGTCTCATAAACTGGAATACTTCTGGCACCCAGGTTACTTGTGCCGGGGTTTGCAGCAAAATATCACCGTCAACCTGAATATTCTGAGGTGCCTGACCGTGCCCAATGTCCATTTGAGTAAACCAAGTCTGTTGCAGAGCTGACCGATTGAATAATCTCTGCATGGTCATCTGAAAAAGTGTCGAAATCGGGTGAGCCCTCCGCTGATTGTAGAGCATCTGTCCCTGGTCACTGTTCGGACGCATACCATTAAAAAGTCTGACTCCACCTCCAATCGTTGGCCCAGTTCCCGCTGCCAGCAGATTCAGGGGGATATTGAAGCTGCTACCGCCATCAATACTGCAATCGACTGTAGGTGCATGCCATCTCATTGCTGAACTGAGGGCTGACATTGTATAGACCATTCTTCTGGGAGAGCATCTCAGCAGTCGGCTTGGTCGCTCGCCACTGTCGTGTTCGTTTTTCTTTTTTGTCGCCTGAGCCGTCACACCCAGATCAAACTCGTCCACTGCCAAAACCGTTTTCTTCTCGCAAGTTCCTCTTTGACAACCTTCAATTTTGTAGGCACCAAAGGGGGCAGGTCTTCCATAAACCAGACTCCGAAGGGCATGCATGGGATTACCCAAACGAAGTGTTCTTGCTATATCATTCCCCGTACCTGCCGGTATAATCCCTATAACGACTTGCGGCTGTTGATTTTCTAAACCCTGAACCACCTCATGGACAGTGCCATCCCCGCCAACGGCAACGATCAGTAACTGATCTCCATGAGCGTGTCGCCCTTGCTGCCAATTCCGGTATGCCCGAAGTGCCAGTTCCGTTGCATGACCAGGGTGCTCCGTAAAAGACACTTCATATGTCGGCCCTAACGGAGAAGCAGCCTGGTCCATAGAGCCGCTTGCTGTATAGTATTGGTAATGGTCGAGGGCTTCCTTAATACTGTCCCAGACTTTTTCCCCCTGGCCATTATTACTGGTGGGATTAACAATAAAACAGGCGTGGCGAATTTCTGCAAATCCATTTTCCGGAATAAGGAATATAAAAAACAGCAGGCCACATAAACAAAAAATTCTGCTAATCACAGTGAATCATCCTCTTTTGCATCAGCTGCGGACACCTCTTTATGGTGCTTTTGTTGGCTTTGACCCAAGCCTGAACATAGCATCTGCCAGAGATAGAGAAAGAGCAGGACCAGAGCCATCAGGAACCATTGAATAGCGTAGCCGAGATGTTTCTGAGAGGTAGTTTTCATTGTCAGGGGGCGTATCAGATAAGCGCCGGGCTGATTCTGTTCCAGCTTCAGAATATATAGAGGTAGCGTCTGCCCCAATGCTTCCCCCATTCGGTCAAAGTGGATGGCCTGAATACGTTTGGGCCACTCTTCATGCCAGATATCTTCACCCAGCGTGAACGGATTCCCCAATAACCGATAGAGTTTGCCCGTTAACTCAAGTTCTCCATCAGGTGTCTTGATTTCCGGCAAACTGTCTCTGGATTGAGCAGGTATCCAGCCTCTGTTGACCAACAAGTACTGACCATCATTGGCCAGAAAAGGCATGATCAGGTCGTAACCGGCACGACCTTCGTGAATCTGGTTATCGAGAAAAAAAGCCCGACCGAAAATAAAACGACCACGGACGTTTATCGGCAGATACATGGCATCAGAGTAGCGGCTGATATCAGACAGGCTGAGAGCGGGCATGGTCTGTCGTTCTGCCAGGGTCTGCTCAAGCTCAAGCTTCTCCTGGTATCGGGACATCTGCCAGAACCCCAGTTTGATCAGCAGGGGCAAAAGCAGCAACACCAATAGCGACAACTTAACGCGATAGCTCTTAAGGGATCGATAGCTATACTTCAACATCGGGTGCTCTACCAAACTCCGCTGTTATTCTGATCTGAATGCCTTTAACGTAAGAAAAAACATGTGCGACACAGATTGATTTAACAATCGGTTAAGCAAACCGTTTTTCATCAACTCAGGCATCAGCAGGGAGCGTAATATGTGGTTAAAAATTATTATTGTTGTTCTTTTTCTTGCCGTACTCTTCTGCCTGGGCAGAGGCATGTACTTTCTACTTAAAGGTGATGGCGGTTCCGCCAAACTGGTAAATTCACTCACCGCCCGGGTTGGCCTGACCGCCCTGATCATGTTGATCATTGTGGTGGCCTGGCTGTTTGGAGATGTTCACAGTAACGCTCCCTGGCTGTACCGCTAAACGACGAAAGTCGTTAGTTTCCACCTCTTCCCGGAAATGTCGGGCTCTCCTCATATCAGATAAACAAAGATAAACAGGCCGAGCCAGACCACATCAACAAAGTGCCAGTACCAGCTGGATGCCTCAAAAGCAAAATGGTTATCCGGCTTAAAATGCCCTTTATAGATACGAATCAGCATGATCAGCAACATTATGGCACCCAGGGTGACATGTGCCCCGTGAAAACCCGTCAAAATAAAGAACGTTGAGCCATAGATACCCGCGCTCAGGGTCAACCCGAGCTCATTGTAGGCTTCGGCGTATTCTTCAGCCTGAAAGTAAAGGAAAGTAAAACCCAGAATCAGGGTGAGAATCATCCATACCTTCACCTTGGTTCTCTCTGCCTTTCTGAGGGCATGGTGTGCAATCGTCAGGGTAATACTGGAAGCGACCAGTAACAGGGTGTTCAGCAGAGGAAGATGGAATGGATCGATGACCCCTCGGGCTCCCGGGAATGTTTCATTATCCGGGTTGGTCATCAGCGGCCAGTCCGCTTCAAACTCTGGCCAGAGGTGTTCATGAGTGGAAGCACCGTCTCCCTCGCCGGCCAGCCAGGGAACGGCAAAGTAACGGATATAAAAGAGCGTTCCGAAGAAAGCCGCAAAGAACATGACTTCGGAGAAGATAAACCAGCCCATACTCCAACGGAAGCTGCGGTCCATCTGGTCACTGTAAAGACCTTTGCGGGACTCTTCGATGACATTACTGAACCAGCCAAAGATCATGTAGGCCATGATCAGGGAGCCGCCGAAAAACACATAATGTGCAAACGAATCTTTTACCCCGGCAGACATGTCGTTCATCATCATGCCTGCACCCAACAGCATGGTAAAAAGACCTATCGAGGCAATGATCGGCCACTTGCTCTGGGCCGGAACATAATAGGTACCTTCACCTTCTTGAGCCATCAGAATCTCCTCAGGACGGCAGTGTCCTCTCTCCCATTGTCGTCACATCAAACAAGGTGTACGACAACGTTAGTTTGGTGATATGCCGGGGTAATGCCTGATCCACAATAATTCTAAGCGGCATGATTTTTTCTTCGCCTGCTTCCAATGTCTGGGTGGTGAAGCAGAAACACTCTACCTTGTGCAGATAGTTGGTAGCCTGAAACGGTGAAACACTGGGAATGGCCTGACCGATCATTCGTTCGCCGGTCGGGTTGCGGGCAAAGAACTCCAGCTCGCCAACCTGCCCGGGGTGAACCACCACTTCTGTGACGCTGGGTTTGAAGTCCCAGCTCATCTCAGCATTGTTGGTTGCCACAAACTGCACTTTCACCTTCCGGCTGGTATCCACCTCAGCCGTTTCGGCATTGTAGCGGTATGGATTCGGATCGGTTTTGCCATTGAGTCCCGTTACCTTACAAAACACGTCGTATATGGGAACCATGGCAAAGCCGAAACCAAACATACCGCCAGCCACCAAGCCAGTCTTGATGACAGTTCTCCGCGACAGGTCGGCCGGGGTATCATCCTTCTCACTCATTACTTCACGTCCGGTGGTGTGGTGAAGGTATGGTAAGGTGCTGGCGAAGGCAGGCTCCATTCCAGACCTTCTGCACCTTCCCAGCTTTGAGCCTTGGCTTTCTCGCCGCCCCTGATGCATTTGATCACGATAAACAGGAACAGCAGCTGCGTGGTTCCAAACATAAAGCCACCGATACTGGCAATCATGTTGAAGTCGGCAAATTGCAGGGCATAATCCGGAATACGGCGAGGCATACCCGCCAGCCCGATAAAGTGCATCGGAAAGAAGGTCAGGTTCATACCGATAAAGGACAGCCAGAAATGCGTCTTGCCCAGCGTCTCGTCATACATATGACCTGTCCATTTGGGCAACCAGTAATAGACCGCAGCAAAGATGGCAAAAATTGCACCGGGTACCAGTACGTAGTGGAAGTGAGCCACGACAAAATAGGTGTCGTGATACTGGAAGTCAGCAGGGGCAATAGACAGCATCAGCCCAGAGAAACCACCAATGGTAAACAACACCACAAAAGCAATACTGAACAGCATGGGGGTTTCAAAGGTCATGGCGCCCCTGAACATAGTGGTAACCCAGTTAAAGACCTTCACTCCGGTAGGTACAGCAATCAACATGGTGGCGTACATAAAGAACAGTTCACCCACCAGCGGAATACCTACGGTAAACATATGGTGCGCCCAGACAATAAACGACAAAAAAGCAATACTTGCGGTGGCATAGACCATTGACGTATAGCCAAAGAGGGGTTTTCTGGCGAATGCTGGCAGAATGGCTGACACAATCCCGAAGGAAGGCAGGATCATGATGTACACCTCCGGATGTCCGAAGAACCAGAAAATATGCTGGAACAGAACAGGGTCGCCACCACCGCCGGCGTTAAAGAAACTGGTGCCAAAGTGGATGTCCATCAGCATCATAGTCACAGCACCGGCCAGTACCGGCATAACAGCAATCAGCAGATACGCAGTAATCAACCAGGTCCATACAAACAGCGGCATCTTCATCATGGTCATGCCGGGTGCCCGCAGGTTCAGAATGGTGGCGATAATATTGATCGCCCCCATGATGGACGAGATACCCAGCATGTGGATGGCAAAGATAAAGAAGGTGGTTGACGGCGGCCCATAGGTGGTTGACAGAGGTGCGTAAAATGTCCAGCCAAAGTTTGGACCCCCGCCTTCCATAAACAGTGTGCTGATCAGCATCACGGCTGCAAAAGGCAGAATCCAGAAGCTCCAGTTATTCATTCTTGGCAGCGCCATGTCTGGCGCACCGATCATCAATGGAATCATCCAGTTAGCCAGGCCGACAAAGGCAGGCATGACCGCACCGAATACCATGATGAGACCGTGCATGGTGGTCATCTGGTTAAAGAAGCCGGGATCTACGATCTGCATCCCTGGTTGAAACAGTTCCGCCCGGATCACCATCGCCATAGCACCGCCGGTCAGGAACATAATAAAACTGAACCAGAGATACATGGTGCCAATATCTTTATGGTTCGTGGTTAGCACCCAGCGCACCAATCCCCTGGCAGGACCGTGATGGTCATGATGCTCGCTTGGCTTGTCATTTGCGCATGTGTCTGTCACAGCAGTCATGGTTGCATTCCTCACAGTCCAGCCTGATGTGTATTAGTATTCGGCTCATTCACCGCTGGCTTACTGACAGCAGCAGACCCGCCTGAAGCTTCAGCATCCGTCGCTTTGTACTCCCCGGTATTCTTGTATTCCAGAATTTGCTTCGGCGTGACCAGATCACCGGTATTATTACCCCAGGCATTTCTTTCGTAGGTAATGACTGCCGCCAGATCGACTTCGCTCAACTGGGCAGCAAAGGCCTGCATGGCGGTACCCTTCTTGCCGTTCAAGACAATATCGATATGCGCTTTGACCTGATCTTTCTCAACAGCCATTTTTGATCCTTTGAGAGCAGGAAACAGGGGCGGCATACCCTCACCATTGACCTGGTGACAGGCCGCACAGACTCTTTCGTAGGTGTTTTTTCCGCGCTCCATCAGCTCGGCCATAGTCCAGTTTTTACTGGTTAACTCACGCTCTTTAGCAGCCAGTGTTTTCTTCTCTGACAACCAGTCTTCATAGTCATCCGGTGACCTGACATCCACTACAATGGGCATAAAGCCATGATCCTTCCCACACAGTTCTGCACATTGACCACGATAAATTCCGGGACGTTCGACGTTGGTCCAGGCTTCGTTAATAAAACCCGGAATAGCATCCCGTTTAACGGCGAATGAAGGTACCCACCATGAATGAATAACATCTGCGGCAGTGACCAGGAAACGGATCTTTTTACCTGCAGGTAATACCAGTGGTTCGTCAACCTCCAGAAGATAGTTGGGGTCTTTGCTGCGAACGTTATAAATCTGTTCCGGTGTAGTTTTGAGATTACTGAAGAAGGACACTCCTTCTCCCAGATACTCATACTGCCACTTCCATTGATACCCGGTAATTTTGATATCAATTTCAGCTTCATCCGTATCGTAAATATCAATCAGTGTCTTTGTTGCCGGAATCGCCATGCCCACCAGAATTAATAGTGGGATAGTCGTCCACAGTATTTCTACAATCGTACTTTCATGGAAGGGATGGGGCTTAACGCCTCTTGATTTACGGTGCATGAAAATGGAGTAAAACATAACACCGAATACCAGAATGCCAATGACCACACAGATAATAAATATGGTCATGTGCAAGTCGTAAACCGAACGACTGACTGCCGTAACCCCCTCGGTCATATTGACTTTCCAATCAGCCAACAGACGGCTGGGCATCATAAAACCTGATAGTGTGGTCAGAAAAACCAGAAAGTATTGACCGACTCCCCCGGAAACAATAGAAGAGGGTCGTTTTCTGGAAGTTAAACAAGTGGAAGAAACCAGAACTTTTCCTGATCCGAGCGACAATAACGACCGGACTATTCGAAAAATGGCACCATACCGGAACCCCGCCATTGGCACCATCCGGGATGGGCGATATTTACCGCTCATGCTTTTCGTCCCGTTCATGGCAGTTTTTATCAAAAGAAAGAGAGCTAGTGCGTGCTGCATCATTCCCTTACATCCCCTGACTGTCCGCCCAGACAAGGCGGTGACTTATTATTATTGTTCAGCAGACCCAAGTCTTGCTTTCAGAGGCGACGGGGCAGCAAGCATCCGGACATCCCCGAGCAATGCTTACTGACTTGACTAGTTGTCGTTACCGGACAGGAGCCACACAGCATCTTGCCAGAAAAACTGCAATACACTTTAACTATCAGAGCTAACTACCAGAGCTGCTGATTTACAGAGATTTCAGCCAACCGTCTACCTGTTATTTCTTTTTCGCTGTGGAGAAAAAAACAACCCGGTTCAGGCTATCTGCGGAAAGTCAAAGTGCCAATATTCAATCGCAAGAGAGCGCTAAGTAACCGACAACGTCATACTACTTCGGACCCGACCTGCAAAACCTACTGCACAGGAACACCCTGCAAATAACAATACCCGTGAGACGCATTGAGTGATTCATTCAACCTGACAATGATCGCTCATCAAGTATAGTCCCAGAACCTCATTAAACAACATGATTGCACAAAATGAAAAGAGTCTTGTCAAAAAATACCTTTAATAAAAAATTGCCACTTGTCGTTTAAAATAAGGTAACGTGAATTCAATGGAAAGAATACCTGTTTAGACTTTTTTCGATCACTCTTATTGAGTCAGCACAACTTTGTAACGCCTGTCACAGATACAAACATCCATTCATCTTCTTTATGATATTTTTGTTACACCTCGAAATGGGTGGATCAGAACCAACTTTCAGAGCCTGTTTAAGCATATGTAGTGTGTCATTTTTTTGACTGCACAAGTGCTTGCACTTTTTCATTTTTGTCGTAATTTACAGTCTTTTTTAAATTCTAATTTAATGAATAAAAGATCTTTGTATTATGAAAAAGAGGTATTTAAAAAAGCTTGAGTTCTTGTTGGTACTATGGTCTTTTTAACACCTTCACGGTGACGTTGCAGTACCCAAATTAATAGCAACCGCAACGGAGACAATCATGGACGTAGTGGCAATTAATAATCTGATCGATTGTGCCCGAAAGCATGAAGAGGGCTCAAGCCACCTTCAGTCGCTTGTCTGTCAACAGGTGGAGCAGTTGCACCACACAATCGAACTTCCCGACGACATGGCCAGTGAGACACTGCTGAAGTTTGCAGTTGAATACATTGATCATGTACCTGACTTTCTTGAAGCGCTGGATCAGGCTTCAAAGGAACTGGACATTGAGGCTTTCATTTCCCCTTTTCTAAGCATTGCCGAAGAGAACTTTCTGGCACCGGTTTTGCAGTCCCAAAATAATGTGGGGCTGTTTGATCTGCTGGATAAAGCCTACTTTACGCATCGACTGATTGAGGAAGTAAACGACAGTTACCTATCTCGAATCGGCTCTCCCCTGATCCCGATGAACATGACCTGGGCCAACCTGATCATTCATGCCATTCTGGGTGAAGAGTTTGGCAATGAGCTGGACAAAATCGTTGAGCAGACGGTCAGGCACATGATTCGTTCGCAGGAGCTTTATAACGATCGCATGTTCAAGGATTTCGTCAACAACCGCAATCCGGAGCAGTGGGTAACGACCTGGTCAAAATGGAATTGCCTGTCCAGCCGTATGGGTATTGAACTGAAGTTTACGTCAGCAGCCTGATCCGGGGCACTGACGATGAAGTAGACGTTAATGCAGAGGACTGTATTTGAACATCGCTTGTTAAACTCCAATAGCCATGGCGCATTTGCAAAGCAGCACAGCTGTGAGGGTTTATCATAACATCTGATTTCGAACTCAGGGTTGTTGATCCAGTATTCTTACGATCTGAACAGCGCTTTCCTTTTTAGCATCATCATCCGACTTCCTGTCTTCTGGGGAGACCCTCGTCACTGGTGGTTTCCCCGCAAGAGAAGGATCTTTTTCCATCACATCCGAATAATGGCATTCCACGCACTCGCGATAGTTTTCACCGTTCTCGGTGTACATCCTCACCGAATCCTGCTGACCACAGGATGGACAGACGGCTCCGGCAATAAATCTTTTCGTTGTCATAGCTCTGAGGCCTACAGCAAACAGGTGCCACAGCGCATAAATGCCTATAGCACATAAAGAAATACCAAGACCCCGAGATCCCATGATCTCAGAGCCTTTCATTCAAAATTCTCTTTTCAGACAGAGATACCCGAATGGCGCAACAGAGCATCCACTTCTGGCTCCCGGCCCCGGAAATTTACAAACAGCTCCATGGGCTCCGCAGAACCGCCTTTTTCCAGAATTTCATGCAGGAAAGACTCACCGGTCTGGCGGTTGAATATACCCTCTTCTTCAAATCGGGAGAAGGCATCCGCAGACAATACCTCAGCCCATTTGTAGCTGTAGTAGCCCGCCGCATACCCTCCAGCAAAGATATGGCTGAAGCCATGCTGGAAACGATTGAAGGCCGGAGGCATAACCACAGAGACCTGACTGCGAACTTCATCCAATACCGCCTGAACCGTTTTCCCTTCACTCACGCTTTTTGAAAAGTCTTTATGCAGTTTGAAATCAAACAGTGAGAACTCCAGCTGACGCACCATCATCATGGCGGACTGGAAGTTTTTAGCGGCCAGTAATTTATCCAGTTTATCTTCAGGCAGAGGCTCGCCCGTTTCAAAATGGCCGGAGATCAAAGCCAGACCTTCTTCTTCCCAGCACCAATTCTCAAGAAACTGGCTGGGCAGCTCGACTGCATCCCAGGCTACGCCATTGATTCCGGATACGGCAGAATAATCGACCCGGGTCAGCATATGATGCAGACCGTGACCAAACTCATGGAACAGGGTCACAACTTCATCATGGGTCAGCAGGGCTGGCTGATTACCAACGGGTGGCGTGAAGTTACAAGTCAGGTAAGCCACTGGCAGCTGAACTTTGTCGCCAATCCTGCGACGCACCCGGCACTCACCCATCCAGGCACCACCGCGCTTGTGTTCACGGGCATAGAGGTCGAGGTAGAAACGACCAATCACTTCGCCATCGCGAATAACATTGAAAAAGCCAACATCTTTGTGCCAGGTTTCAACGTCGGTGACCTTGTCAAAGGTAATTCCAAATAGGCGTTCCACGACAGAGAACATGCCATTCACTACTTTTTCTGACGGAAACCAGGGACGCAACTCTTCCTGAGAAATAGCGTAGCGCTGCTGTCTGAGCTTCTCGCCATAGTAGCCAATGTCCCAGGCCTGCAAATCTTCAGCACCGTGTTCTGCTTTGGCAAAGGCTTTCAGTTCATTCAGTTCTTTTTCTGCCTGAGGCTTGCTCTTACTGGCCAGATCTTCCAGAAACGCAACGACCTTGTCAGTGGAGTCAGCCATTTTGGTCGCCAGTGAGTATTCCGCATAGTTATTGAACCCCAGCAGTTCGGCCAGCTCCTGACGTAGCTTGAGGATTTCATTAATATTGCCTGAATTATCAAATTCACCCGCATTCGGACCCTGGTCCGATGCCCGGGTACTGAACGCTGTATAAACCTCTTCCCGCAACTCACGATTGTCTGCATAGGTGATCACCGGGAAATAGCTCGGAAAATCCAGATTCAGCATCCAGCCTTCGCTGTGACCTTTGGACTCAGCCAACTGTCTGGCGCCTGCCAATGCGGATTCAGGCAGGCCGACCAGCTCTGATTCATCGGTAATCAGTTTGGACCAGGCCATGGTGGCATCCAGAACATTGTCAGAAAACTTACTGGTCAGTTCAGAAAGACGTTTTTGAATGTCGCCATAACGAGCTTTTTTCTCTTGCGGCAGGGCAACACCCGCCAGTTTGAAATCCCGCAGATTATCGGTAATGACTTTTTTCTGAGCCTTATCCAGATTCTCGAACCCCTCTGACTCAGACAGCGTCAGATAGGCCTGATAGAGATCCTGATTCTGACCCAGCCATGTTGAATATTCGCAAAGCAGGGGAAGACAAGCATTGTAAGCATCTCTTAGCTCATCGGTATTGACGACAGCATTCATATGACCCACCGGTGACCAGGCCTGATTAAGCCTGTCTCCCAGACTGTCCATGGGTTCCTGAAGCGTCTTCCAGCTGAAGGTTTGATTTTTATCTGCCAGAAGTGCGTCTACCGCTTGCTCACTTTCGGCAATAATGGTCTCTACAGCCGGTTTTATATGCTCTGGTTTAATCTTGGCAAAAGGAGGCAGTTCGCAGGTTTCCAGCAGTGGGTTGCTCATAATTCAGATGCTCGCTGTTTATTGTCCAAACTGATGGTTCTTTTTATGTCTATGGGTGCAGGATTATCGGTTTTCAAGGACAATGCAATACTTGAAAGCGTTCTGCTTCGCGACAATAGTTGTCTAAAAGGCATAACTTTCTTTCAGTTTGAGCAATTGTTGTTCTAACTTTCCCTGTCTGAGAAACTATTGAGGCATGAGATGAGTCCAACTGTATTCAAGGAGAAGCACTATGCCATCATCAACGCATGGAATATGCACTTCCGGAACTGAAGTGACAAATATCTCATCTCATGGCATCTGGCTAATGACCAGTGGCAAAGAGCTGTTCATGTCTTACGAAGATTTTCTATGGTTCAAGGACCAGCCAGTTAGCGCAATCATCAACGTTGAAGAACTCAGAAAAGGTCACTTCTATTGGCCAGATATTGATGTTGATCTTACTGAAACAATGATTGAATCTCCTGACCGTTTTCCTCTTAAAGCCCAGACAAAGAGCAAGCAAAGAAGTCAAACATCATGACAAGCCAATCCATCAGAACCTTCAGAGGTCATACCCCAGCACTGGGTGACCGGGTATTTATTGACGAAACCGCCCTGGTCCTGGGCGACGTAGAAATTGGTGAAGACAGCTCCGTCTGGCCCATGGCGGTGGTGCGCGGAGATATGCATCGCATCCGCATAGGCTCACGCACCAGTATTCAGGACGGTTCGGTGTTGCATATCACCCATGCCAGCGCGTTTAACCCCGATGGTTATCCGTTGATTATTGGTGATGAAGTGACGGTCGGTCACAAGGTCACCCTGCACGGTTGTACGATCCACAATCGCTGCCTGATTGGCATTGGAGCCGTGGTGATGGATGGCGTAGTGGTCGAGGAGGAAGTGATTGTCGCTGCGGGCAGCCTGGTGCCACCGGGAAAGCGACTGGAAAGCGGGTTTGTCTACAAAGGCAATCCAGCCCGTAAGGCTCGCCCAATCAGTGAAAAAGAGAAGGCTCTTTTCTCTTACGGTGCCGACAACTATGTGAAGTTGAAAAACGAATACCTGGGCCTTTAGAAGGTTATTAAAAATAAATTTAATATAATTAAAATTCACTTTCGCCCAAAGTATTACAGACGCTTGAACTATCCAGACCTAATCTTCCCATATCAGCAAATGATTTGGGGAGATTCACCATGAGCGAAGCCATTAAGCCCATCAACACAGCAGCCACTCAACAGTCCCACTGGATCGCAGACAGCCAGATGGATAAGCAGGAAATCTACAACGCTGAAAAGCAGGCTGAGAAATTTCATGAAAACCTCAGCGCCCAAACCGCTGAACAGCATTCTGGATATATGAAAGATAAACAGGCAAGACTCGCATTATTGCTGAGCCAAAAGAATTTTGTTATCTGAGCCTATGCAGATTGACTGGGGCTGCTATGCTGTCAGCTCCATTCACGTAAACAGGTTCCATAATTCATGTCCCTAGAAGTAAGACTTGAAAAGCTTGAAACCCAGCATAGAAACCTTGACGCAGATGTGCACAGTCTGGCCAGGGTGTGTGCAGATATAAAAAACATCGCACTCACTAATCAGCATGATATTGCCGGATTGAAGTTAGATGTTTCCGGGGTGAAGACGGATCTCGCTGGTGTGAAAGCCTGCATAGCTGCATTGACAGAAGCCACCCACGCAGGGTTCAAGAGGGCGGATGAACAACACAATGAGTTCGTCAGGGAAACCCGCCAACGCTTTGATGAACATGACAAGCGCTTTGATGAACATGACAAGCGCTTTGATGAACATGACAAGCGCTTTGACGAAGTCGATCGGCGCTTTGACAAGGTCGACGAGCGTTTTGATCGGCTCGAGTTACTCATTCGTCAGAGAATTCCCAATACACAAAACTAATCACTTCCGAAAACTTACCCTTCCACAAAAAGCCCGCCAGATTTTAATGGACGGGCTTTGCCGTGCAAAATCGACAAATCAGGATTGGTTTTTTTAAAGTCCAGATGTTATAAGCCCGCTCAATTTTTTTATTCCAATTCTGAGTCTAAGCTGAACCGATGGAAATCTACTCCACAGCCATATTGCTGTTCCTGATTATGGATCCGCTCGGCAATATGCCAATCTTTATCTCTGTTCTAAAAGCTGTGCCCCCCAGGCGTCGGGTCAAAATTCTGATGCGGGAAATGCTGATCGCCCTGTTGATTCTGGTGATTTTCCTGTTTGTCGGCGATGCCATGCTACGGGTACTCCATCTCAGGCAGGAAGCGGTCAGTATTGCAGGGGCGATTATCCTCTTTATTATCGCCATCAAGATGATTTTCCCTCCCAGCCGAGGGGGTGGCATCATGGGTGACACTCCCGATGGCGAGCCTTTCATCGTACCTTTGGCCATTCCTTTGATTGCCGGTCCTTCTATCCTGGCCACCCTGATTCTGTTGGGTAATCAGCACCCGGGAGAACAGGCTAAACTGGTGACGGCGTTGCTGATCGCCTGGGCTGCATCCGCCGCCATCCTGATGTGCTCAAATCAATTTATGAGAGTATTGGGCAACCGTGGTGTATTCGCTATTGAGCGACTGATGGGGATGATTCTGGTGATGCTTTCTGTGCAAATGTTTATGGATGGTATTGCCAAGTATCTGGGATAATTCCTAATCGTTTGGAGGCTGCAAAAAGTCAGCCTCCAATCTCAAAAGCCGTAAAAGTATCCTTAATTTATATCTTCCATACAAAATACTTATCGCCTGATGCGCTGCAAAAAAGGTGTAACTTTGCCAGCATAAAAAAACTGCATAACCCTTATGAAAAAAACTTATAACCATAGATTAAGGAAAAGTCAGTTTATTCACCTGTATTTTTATAAATTTCAACAAGTCTAACTTTTTTGAACGATTCAATTTTTACGCACATACGTTCAAAAACCTTCTT
This sequence comes from Endozoicomonas sp. ALC020, assembly GCF_049275935.1. NCBI lineage: Bacteria > Pseudomonadati > Pseudomonadota > Gammaproteobacteria > Oceanospirillales > Endozoicomonadaceae > Endozoicomonas > Endozoicomonas sp. ALC020. The sequence goes on along the minus strand of NZ_CP184830.1, from coordinate 2,182,792 downwards.
GATCCTTTTTACAACTTTTAGTTATATTCGGTTACCCGACCACTGTGATTCGGTTTTTCTGTATTAAAAACACATAATCCGAATAGTCGATGATCAGGGTCGGGGAAGATTTCCGTGATCTGTTTTTCGGGATCAATGCTACACCCGGCGGAATTGACGACAGTAGTCCATCAAATAAAAACAACCACCCAGTAGATGACTCTTTACTCAAGTTGAGAACATTGAACAAGGTGTTATAAAACGGCAATACACAGGATCGTGTGTTACTCGTCTTGCTCTGACACATCCGTCAGCAGCAACAGCACCCGCCCATTACCATAACTCCAATCAGAATTATGCGTTGACCGTTATCAGACCGGTCATCGAATGAAGGGGATAACAATATGAAGAAGCCATTCAAGGCTCTGAAGCTTGCCGGTATTCCGGCTTTGACTCTGGCTGCCAGCATCATGGCCGCCTCCAGCGCCAACGCCGCAATCGTTCCGGCAGGCACACAACTGGCACAGGTCCAGGAGCTGGTCCGCGGGAACGGTGCAGAGCCTGCCTCTCTGGATCCACAGAAAGTAGAAGGCTCTCCAGGCAATAAAGTTGTTAAAGATTTGTTTGAAGGTCTGGTAAACCAGGATGCTGAAGGCAATGTTATTCCCGGTCAGGCAGAAAGCTGGTCAATTTCCGACGATAACAAAGTATTTACCTTTAAGATTCGAGATACAGCAAAGTGGTCCAATGGAGACACTGTAACAGCCCATGACTTTGTTTTTGGTTTCCGAAGAGCTGTAGACCCAGTCACTGCGTCACGCTATTCCTGGTATATGGAAATTCCCACTATCGTTAATGCTTCTGAGATTATCAAAGGTGAACAGCCCGTTGAAAGTCTTGGAGTCAAAGCTCTTGATGATAAAACCTTTCAGGTAACGCTTGAAAAACCTGTACCTTACTTTATCAAAATGCTGGCTCACTACACTATGTTCCCTGCACCGGAGAAGGTTATAAAAAAATATGGAAATAACTGGACCAAGCCGGAAAATATAGTATCAAATGGCGCATACAAGATGGAAAAATGGGTTGTGAATGAACGAATTACATTGTCTCGCAATGCCCAATATTGGAATAATGAACAAACCGTCATTGACAAAGTCACTTTCCTGCCAGTCTCTGGCAATATTGAGCTTACACGCTACAAAGCAGGTGAAATAGACTTTACCAACGGCATAACACCTATTCCCGTCCAGCACTTTGCCAGCTTGCAGAAAAGCATTCCTGATGAAATAAAAATCACCCCAAGGCTCTCCACTTATTATTATGAGTTTAATGAGAAGGTTAAGCCTTTTGATGATGCTCGTGTCAGAAAGGCCCTTTCCTATGCAATCAATCGCAACGCTATTGCCAAGTATGTAATGAAACAAGGTGAAACACCTGCTTATACTTTCACACCTAAATCTGTAGCTGGTTTTATTCCACCTGAAATAGATTACAGCAAGATGACTCAAGCTGAGCGTGATAAAGAAGCCAAGCGCCTCCTGACAGAAGCCGGTTTCGGTCCTGATAATCCATTAGAATTTGATCTCCTCTACAACACTGATGAGGCACACAAACAGATAGCTATTGCCATCTCGCAGATGTGGAAGCCTTTAGGCGTTGAAGTCACACTGGAAAATCAGGAATGGAAAACCTTCCTCGATAGTAAAGATGAAGGTAAGTTTCAGGTTGCCAGAGCAGGGTGGGCAGGAGACTATAACGAAGCGTCGACCTTTCTTGATTTAAAAACATCCACTCATGGTCAAAACGATGGCAAGTTTAATAGTCGTGAGTATGATGCCTTAATGGAAAAATCCAGAACTGTTACTACAGACGAAGAGCGCGCCGAACTTTATCGCAAAGCAGAAGAAATACTTGCAGAGGATATGCCTTTAGCACCTATCGTTGAGTACACAACAAGCCGACTGGTTAAGCCATACGTCGGTGGTTACCCAATGAGCAATGTTGAGGACAACGTTTACACCAGAGATTTGTATATCAGGAAACATTAATCTCTCTGGCGTGGAAAACCCCTGGTTCCCACGCTCTTGAGGGATGTCACAAACCCTCCGGTTTCCGGACTGAAGCCCGGCAACCGGAGGGTTGGTAACAGCCTCTCCTGCATGGAAACAAGTTTTACATACAGTCAGGGACACATAGTCGTCTAAGACTAACAAAGAGTGTACCTATGTTTATATTTATTCTGAAACGCATCGGCGTTGCCATTCCGACACTGTTCATTCTCGTACTTTTGTCGTTTTTTCTGATGCAGATGGCTCCGGGCAGTCCTTTCACGGGCGATTTCAATATGCCACCGGAGATCCTGGCCAACCTTGAAGCCAAGTACCACCTCGACAAGCCGCTCTGGCAACAGTTTGCCTATTACCTGAAAGACCTTCTGCAGGGCGACCTGGGACCGTCTTTCAAGTACAAGGATTACACCGTTAACGAACTGGTGGCCCAGAGCTTCCCGGTTTCCCTGACCATTGGCTCACTGGCGTTTTTATTCACCGTTATTGTGGGAGTTGGACTGGGAACTCTGGCAGCCCTGAAGCAAAATTCCTGGATCGACTACACCATAATGACGTTCTCCATGGTGGGCGTTGTACTTCCTTCTTTTGTGATTGCGCCACTGATGGTACTGATCTTTTCCATCAGCCTGAAGTGGTTGCCTGCGGGTGGCTGGAACGATGGCAGCTGGCAGAACATGATTCTTCCTGTCGCCGCCATGGGTATTCTTTATGTAGCGGCAATAGCCCGAATCATGCGTTCCAGCATGATTGAAACCCTGAACAGCAACTTTATTCGTACTGCCAGGGCCAAGGGTTTGCCAAAGCATCACATGATTCTCAAACATGCCCTGAAACCCTCATTGCTGCCTGTTGTTTCTTATCTGGGCCCGGCTTTCGTCGGCATTATCACCGGCTCTGTGGTGATTGAAACCGTGTTTGGCCTGCCGGGCATGGGCCAGCATTTTGTCAATGGAGCACTGAACCGGGATTACTCGCTGGTATTGGGACTGACGATCATCATTGGTTCACTGACCATCCTGTTCACCGCTATCGTCGATATTCTCTATGGGCTGATCGATCCAAAAATCAGGGTGGGGGGTTAAACCATGGCGTCTATTTCCATGAAAACCGGCACTGTGAATAACATGGTGAAAAAAGAGAGCCAAAAGGCTGTGGAAAACTTCTCCGAACAGCTTGCCAACGAGCGCTTGGAGATTGAAGGGCGCAGCCTCTGGGCCGATGCCCGCCGACGCTTTCTGAGTAACAAGGCCGCTGTCGCCAGTATGATTGTTCTGGCAGCGGTCACCTTGCTGATTATCTTTGGCCCTGCGGCCAGTCAGTTCACTTATGAAGAAATTGACTGGGCCAATATGGCTGCACCACCCTCTATGGAAACCGGACATTTCTTTGGTACCGACCACCTCGGTCGGGACCTTTTCGTACGGACCCTTGAAGGCGGACGAATCTCCTTCATGGTAGGTGCACTGGGGGCTCTGGTGGCCGTTATTATCGGAACCATTTACGGTGCCATGGCGGGCTTCCTGGGTGGCCGTGTTGATAACCTGATGATGCGGGCCCTGGAAATTCTTCAGTCTTTCCCGTTTATGTTTCTGGTTATTCTGATGATCACTTTCTTCGGACGCTCCATATTGCTGATCTTTATCGCCATAGGGGCGGTCTCCTGGCTGGATATGGCGCGTATCGTCAGGGGTCAGACCTTGAGCCTGAAGAGCAAGGAGTTTGTCGAAGCGGCCATCATCAGTGGCGCCAATTCCAGCCAGATTATTTTCCGTCACCTGATTCCTAACCTGCTCGGTATTGTGGTGGTTTACGCCTCCCTGCTGGTGCCCGGAATGATTCTGTTTGAATCCTTCCTGAGCTTCCTGGGACTGGGTGTACAGGAACCCATGACCAGCTGGGGTGCACTGGTCAACGAAGGCGCCATCTCTATGGAAGTGGCGGTCTGGCAGCTGGCCTTCCCGACCACTTTTCTGGTGATTACCCTGTTCTGTTTCAACTTTATTGGCGACGGGCTCCGTGATGCCCTGGACCCGAAGGATCGTTGATATGCAACTATTAGATGTCGATAACCTGCGGGTTCGATTTACGACACCCGACGGAGATGTCACAGCCGTAAACAATATGACCTTTTCTCTGAAGGCTGGTGAAACACTGGGCCTGGTAGGAGAGTCCGGGTCAGGTAAAAGTCAGACTGCTTTTGCTCTCATGGGGCTGCTGGCCAAAAACGGCATTATTGAAGGTTCCGCCAGGTTTGAAGGACAGAATATTCTGGCGCTGAGTGAGACTGAGCTGAATCGTATTCGTGCCCAGAAGATCGCCATGATCTTCCAGGACCCCATGACCTCGCTGAACCCTTACATGAAAGTAGGGCCTCAGCTGATGGAAGTTCTAAAGCTGCATAAAGGCATGAGTAAAAAAGAAGCCTTTGAAGAATCCGTAAAAATGCTGGATGCGGTAAAAATTCCTGAAGCTCGCAAGCGAATGAGTATGTATCCCCATGAGTTTTCAGGCGGTATGCGTCAGCGGGTTATGATTGCCATGGCATTGCTGTGTCGTCCCAAACTGTTGATTGCTGACGAACCGACCACCGCTCTGGACGTCACCGTTCAGGCTCAGATCATGGAGCTGTTGAATGAACTGAAGACCGAGTTTAACACCGCCATCATTATGATCACTCACGACCTGGGGGTGGTGGCCGGCATCTGTGACAAGGTACTGGTGATGTACGCCGGTCGTACCATGGAATATGGCACCACCAACGAGGTCTTCTATGATCCTCGTCATCCATATTCCCGAGGCCTGCTGGGTGCGATTCCACGACTGGATACACAGGGTGATTCGCTGCCCACTATTCCGGGCAATCCTCCGAACCTGTTGAGCCTTCCACAGGGCTGTCCTTTCCAGGAACGTTGCCCTCATGTCATACCACGTTGCCAGCAGGAAGCGCCGCCACTGGAGAGCTTTGGCGAAGGTCGTCAGAAAGCCTGTTTCTGGACACCCGACAACCCCGTTAATACTTCCGGCAGGGAGGTGGCAGCATGAGCCTTCAGCGATTTATAAAAAGCCCTCAGCGAGCTATAGAAAGCCCTCAGCCTATTTTGAAAGTTCGGGATGTTAAGGTTCATTTCCCGATTCATAAAGCCAAAAACTGGCCCTGGGAGAAATCCCCGGTCCTCAAAGCCGTTGATGGTGTCAGTTTTGATCTCTTCGAAGGAGAAACCCTCGGTGTCGTAGGTGAGTCCGGTTGCGGCAAATCAACACTGGCCCGCTCGATCATTGGTCTGGTGAAGGCTACGGAGGGTAAAATTCTCTGGCAGGACGACAATATTGCCGGGCTACCGGAAAAAGCCATGAAAAGTATCCGCAAGGATATCCAGATGATTTTTCAGGACCCTCTGGCGTCACTGAACCCGAGAATGACCGTAGGCGATATCATTGCCGAGCCTCTTCACAACTATTACCCGGATCTCTCGAAAGATGAGATTCTTTCCCGGGTTCGTGAAATGATGACCAGGGTGGGCCTGCTGCCTAATGTTATTAACCGTTATCCCCACGAGTTCTCTGGTGGTCAGTGTCAGCGTATTGGTATTGCCCGGGCACTGATTCTCAAGCCGAAACTGGTGATTTGTGATGAGCCGGTGAGTGCTTTGGACGTGTCCATACAAGCTCAGGTGGTTAACCTGCTGAAAGAGCTTCAGCAACAGATGGGACTGTCACTGATCTTTATTGCCCACGACCTGAGCGTAGTCAAGCACATCAGTGATCGGGTACTGGTGATGTACCTGGGTAATGAGGTAGAGACCGCCAAAGCCGAGCCAATGTATGATGCCCCCCGTCATCCTTACACCAAAGCTTTGTTGTCGGCGGTGCCTGTCCCTGATCCGAAAATGGAAAAAGAGAAGGAGATTGAACTGTTGGAAGGTGAACTGCCATCGCCTATCAACCCACCCAGCGGCTGTGTCTTCAGAACCCGCTGCCCGATAGCAGAAGCCAGCTGCGCCGAGCATCGTCCAAGACTGATGAATGTAGGCAACCAGCATTTTGCGGCCTGTCCCAAGGCCTGATTAACTTCTCACCTGTCTAATGGCAGGTGAGTCGTCTTGCCGTTCAGCTAGCCTTCCGGCAACCAATTCTCTGTCATGATTTGCTCAAAATCCCAGGGACAGCTCTCTGGAAAACTGCTCTCATCCAGTCTCTGATGGGGCTGGACGTAATCATTCATGGCCTGAATAGCCAGTTTCTTACCACTGGCGTAAGCGTCGTCAAATACCTCACAGACTTTATGATTCAGGTGGGAACGGTCCTGAAGCAGAATGACCAGCTGTTCCCTCTGTTCCCGGATAGTGCCTTTCCAGCTACGGCAGTTATATGGCTCTGGAAGCACCGGATTAATGACTTGAGTCTGGTACTGGTATTTGAGCAAGTGCAGCAAGAGAGTCGTTAGCCTGGATCGAAGGGTGTTTCGATCATTGCCCATATCATCAAACTCCTCAATGACTCTCTCCAGATCAAGTTGATCAAAGCGCCGGTTGATCAAGTGATCTTTCTGTTGCTCTTTCCAGCGATAAAAGTCAGTTTCGTACAGGTTTTCCATAAGCTACCTCCATTGCTCTTCCACTTTAGGCAAAAACAAAAAGGGGAGCAAAGGCGAACTGAAGAAAGATTCCTACAGATGGGGCTGTCACTGATCTTTATTGCCCATGACCTGGGCGTAGTCAAGCACATCAGTGACCGGGTACTGGTGATGTACCTGGGTAATGAAGTAGAGACCGCCAAAGCCGAGCCGATATATGTCGCCCCCGTCATCCTTACACTAAAGCGCTGCTGACTGCGGTGCCTGTCCCAAGGCCTGTATCTTTACTTCTTGCTATATCTGCTGACGCAGATATGGCTCCCTTTCTCATAAACCTGCAGAACAAAACAGGTAACTGACTGGCACAGCCACTAGCTGATCCGAGAAGGGTAGTACCCTGTCTCCGTTATAGACGATAACACCTCGTTGAATACATCCTGTTTTTATCAGCATTTCCTGAGCCGCAAACATTTCCTTCTTAATCGTTAAGCCTGCTTTCACTTCAATACCTGTCGCTCGTCCGCTACGTCCGGACAAAATAAAATCCACCTCTCGCTTGTTTTTGTCACGGTAATGGAACAATTGACAGTCCTCATCACTGACAACGATAGCTTTCAGCAATTCTGAGCAAACCCAGGTTTCCATCATTGGACCCATCAGATTTTTATCAGCCTGAAGCGAATCTTCATTGATACCTCTCAGCGCACAAAGCAGTCCAGTGTCCACAAAATGTATTTTGGCCTGCTTGACACTTCGTTTCAGCTCATTGCGATGCCAACCGGGAATTCGCTTCACCAGATAAAGATTTTCCAATGCCGAAACATACTTCTGTACCGATTTAATATCCATCTGCACAGCCTTTCCAAGACTGGCATAGTTCAAAGCATTTGATGAAATAGAGGCTAACCGTTTCAGTAGTTGAGCCATTTCATCCAGCTTTTGCAGCTGGAACACTTCTTTGATATCTCGCCGAACAATGGCATCGCTATAGGAAAGATGCCAACGAGCCCTCCGTCTTGGTGAACGTTGCTGAACTTCAGGATAACCGCCGCAGACAATCGCCGAGATAACGTCATCGTATCCAAAAGAAATCAAGGGCTTTGGAACAAAATCTGGAGACAAGAGTTGTTTAATAATATCGTTTTCATCACTACTGAATAAAGACTGTTGCAGCTCAGGTTGACTGAACGGATACAGGGTCACGAACTCAACTCGACCAGCCAGAGAATCTGCCAGTGTGGGCAGCGTCATAAGATCAGCAGAGCCGGTCAGAATAAAAGAACCAGGCTGACGATCTTCATCTACTAACAATTTGATAGTACGTACCAGTTCAGGAGCCCTCTGAACTTCATCAATAATGACAGGGCGTAATTGATGACGCAGCAAGCCAATAGGATCATCACGGGCAATGGATAGAATATTTTCGTCATCCAAAGTTAGATAACTACCCTTTTCTATTAGCTCGGGTAGCTCCAGAAGATGCTTGCTCAGAGTAGTCTTTCCAGACTGTCTTGGGCCGGTTATCACCACTACGGGTGTATCAGTCAGACATTCCTGAAGGTACCGTTCAAGAGCTCTGGTAATGTAGGGCATGTTTTCGACCAAAATGGATTTTAAACCCGACTATTATGGATTTTAGTTAAGACTAAAATGGATTTCATTTAAGACTATTATGGATTTTAGTTAAGACTAAAATGGATTTCCAATAAAGATATAATGAATTTAAATCACTCAGTCATATTGCCTGTCAGCTGGTTTGGGACGAAGCCCATGGCTCCGCAAGCCGGTCAGACTGAATGGCTGAAAACCCGACATCACCCCTGAAGCGTACTGATTAATTATGTTTCAGGGGTTGTCATCTGGGCATTTCAAGGGTTTAATTCGCGCATTCTAAACAGCCCTGAGCTTGATCAACGATCGAGCCTTCCGGCAGAGTGAAACGCTTAATAAGTGCTTCCCATTCACTGTTGGTTCTTAATTTCCAGTTTCTCTATCCCTGTCCTGACTGGCTGGTTGGACCTTCCCGTTATTGAAGGTTGGTTTTAAAAGGAAAGGCATCATGCTAAAAGACAACACATACCTTGAGACCCTCTATAATGGCTACGGCCAGAGCTTTTCCGTCGATGAGATGTTGTTCGAACAAAAAACCGAACACCAGCATCTGGTCATATTCAACAATAAGATGTTTGGTCGCATGATGGCACTGGACGGTGTTATCCAGACTACAGAAAAAGATGAGTTTATCTATCACGAAATGATGACCCATGTGCCGATCCTGACTCACGGTAACGTCCGTCGTGTTCTGATCATCGGTGGTGGTGACGGTGGTATCCTGCGTGAAGTGCTCAAGCACAAAAGCATTGAACACGTCACTATGGTTGAGATTGATGGCGCAGTGGTCGATATGTGTAAAAAATGGCTGCCTGATCACTCCGCTGGCGCTTACGAAGACCCACGGGCCCAACTGGTGATTGACGATGGCATCAACTTTGTCAGTGACTGTGAAAAAACACCTGACGGCAGCTTTGACGTCATCATTTCTGACTGTACAGACCCCATCGGTCCCGGTGAAGTGCTGTTCTCTACAGAGTTTTATGCTGGCTGCAAACGTCTGCTAAAAGAAGGTGGCATCTTTGTCGCTCAGAACGGCGTCTGCTTTATGCAACTGGATGAAGTAGAGACCACCAGCCGTCGTCTGGGCCATTATATGAAGGACTGCTACTTCTACAGTGCCGCTGTACCCACTTATGTAGGTGGTATCATGACCTTTGCCTGGGGCTCCGACAATCCCGAAGCCCGTCACGTTTCTCTGGCAACGGTGACTGAACGTTTTGAAGCCTGCGGTGTCGAAACACATTATTACACTCCCGCTATCCACAAGGCAGCTTTTGCTCTGCCCGGATACGTAGAAAAGGCGATACAGAAGGTCAATGACTAACCCAGTGATGCCCGGCTTTCCGGAAGGCCCGATAAACAACCCTGACGCGGTGATCAGAGAAAGCGGATGGAGCGTTGAAGCCTCACGCTCCACCTACAACGCCCGCTATTGGAGCCAGGGATACTTCGATATTAACGACGATGGTGAAGTCGTTTATCTGCCCAGGGGCAGACCGGCAGTCAGTCTCAATAATATTGCCGCCCAACTGGTCCGCAAAGGTGCATCATTACCGATCCTGGTACGTTTCCCGGAGATTCTCCACGATCGGGTTAACACACTGTGTGACGCCTTTAACCAGGCCATTGGAGAATATGGCTATCGCAATGATTACCTTGCGGTTTACCCCATCAAGGTGAATCAGCAGCGAGCCGTGGTTGAAGAGATTCTGGAAAGCCAGGCCGCCAGGCAGGATCGCCAACTGGGTCTTGAGTCTGGCAGTAAACCTGAGTTGCTGGCGGTATTGGCCATGGCCAAGCGTGCCAGCTCTGTCATTGTCTGCAATGGCTACAAAGACAGGGAATACATTCGTCTGGCACTGATTGGTGAAAAACTGGGGCATCAGGTCTATATCGTTCTGGAAAAAATCACCGAACTGGAAATGGTTCTGAAAGAAGCCAAAGAACTCGGTGTCACCCCAAGACTGGGGCTTCGTGTTCGCCTTGCTTCCCAGGGTAAGGGAAAATGGCAGGCCAGTGGTGGCGAGAAATCCAAGTTTGGTCTGTCTGCCAGCCAGGTACTGAATGTCATCAAGCGACTAAAAGACAATGGCAACATGGACTCTTTGCAGCTGCTGCATTTCCATCTGGGCTCCCAGATGTCGAATATTCGTGATATACGCAAGGGCATCAGCGAATGCGCGAGAGTTTATGCAGAACTGTATCGCCTGGGTGCACCGATCCATTGTCTGGACGTGGGTGGCGGTCTGGCTGTGGACTACGAAGGAACCCGAAGCCAGAGTAACTGCTCCATGAACTACAGCCTCCAGGAATATGCGAACAATATCGTTTATACCCTGGGAGACCTTTGCGCCGAACAGGCCATTCCTGTACCCAGGATTATATCCGAGTCGGGTAGAAACCTGACGGCTCACCATGCCGTCCTGATCACCGACGTAGTGGGTGTTGAAAGCTACGAGCCGGAAGAACCTGATGCACCGGGCAAAGAGGCCCCACAACTTCTCCATAACATGTGGCGCTCCTGGCAAGATCTGGTGAAAGGTGTTGAGCAACGGGCACTGGTTGAGCTGTTCCACGACACTCAGAGTGACCTTTCAGAGGTTCATACACAGTTCGGAATCGGTCTGCTGGATCTTGAGCAAAGAGCCTGGGCAGAAAGTATTAATTTGAGAATTTGTTATGAGCTGTCCAGACGTCTGTCTCATAAAAACCGCTCTCACAGACCTCTGATTGATGAGCTGAGTGAAAAACTGGCTGACAAATTCTATGTCAACTTTTCACTGTTTCAATCTCTACCCGATGCCTGGGGGATTGATCAGGTTTTCCCGGTGCTGCCACTTTCCGGCTTGAACCGTCCGCCGGAAAAGCGGGCCGTTATGCTGGATATTACCTGTGACTCCGATGGCACCATCGACCAGTACGTTGATGGTCAGGGCATTGAAACCACTCTGCCGGTACCTGAGTGGCACCCGGATAAGCCTTATATGATTGGTATTTTCCTGATCGGCGCCTATCAGGAAATTCTGGGTGATATGCACAACTTATTTGGCGACACCGACACGGTATCTGTTCGTGTCACGGAACTGGGATTAGTCGAGATGTTTGATTTCCAGACCGGAGACACAGTGGAAGATGTTCTTAAGTACGTCAATCTGAAGCCGGAAAGCTTCCTGCATACCTACAAGAAACTGGTGGAAGAGTATCTGCCGGAATCCAGCCGGGCCTCTGTGCTGGCAGAGCTGGAAGCGGGCTTGAAGGGTTACACCTACCTTGAACACCTGGGAGGAATTGAGCTGTGATGTTCTTCGAAGGCTCTGAAAAAAAAGTAGAAGTCATTATAGCGACTGAAGCCGGTTCGCTGCGTGGGCTGGGCAAAAACTTCTGGTCCGATATGGTAGCCAAGGCTCAGGCGGACATTCTGACGACCCTGAGCAATGACTACTGCGACGCTTACCTGCTGTCTGAATCCAGCCTCTTTGTCTGGGAAGACCGCTTCCTGATGCTGACTTGTGGAACCACAACTCTGGTCGATGCCTTCCTGTTTTTTCTGGAACATGTGGCTGACGAACACATTCTGTTTGCCAGCTTTCAGCGCAAAAATGAGTACCTTTCACATCTGCAGAAAACCTCTTTTGAAGAGGATATTCACCGGATTCAATCTGATTTGAAAGGTAGTGCTTTTCGTATTGGCAGTCTGGACAGTCATCACAACTATATCTTCCATCTGAATCGTCCCTACCAGCCCAGGGCCGATGACCAGACCAGTGAGTTACTGATGTATCACATCAAAGGTGAGAGCGCTCAATATCTGCGCGGTGAAGGGCAAACGATTGAAGGTATCCGAAAACTACTCAGACTGGAAGAAATATTGCCCGGTTTTGATCTGAGTGACTGGCTTTTTGAACCTTTTGGTTATTCTCTCAACGCCATCAGAGGTGATCGTTACGCCACTTTCCATATCACACCTCAGGAAGACAGCTCCTATGTCAGTTTTGAGACCAACCTGAATATGGAAGACGCTGCTATTCTGGAAAGTCTGCTGGAAGCCCTGCGCCCGGGCAGTTGGGACCTGATTGGCTTTAATGCACCAGCTCCCCTGCGGGAAAATGGCGAGTTCAGCTGTCTGACAGAATGCCTTCTGCCTTTGGCCTGTGGCTATGAAATGAGTTTTAATCATTACCAGCACACAGAGCAGCGCTCACTGCAGGCCGTGGAGCTGACGGGATAAGATCATGACTACGCTGACAAAGAAGGAAGACCACTCCCTTTACGCTAATGCCTTTGGCTTTCTGCGGCTGCCAATGAATTTCAACCCTGTTCAGTCTGGTACTGACCTGATCATTACCGGTGTTCCATTTGATCTGGCGACTACAGGGCGCAGCGGCGCTCGCTTTGGTCCTGAGGCTATTCGCAAGGCTTCAGTCAACCTGACCTGGGAGGGCAAGCGCTGGCCCTGGTTCTTCAGCCTGAAAGATCATCTTTCTGTGGCTGACTGCGGTGATCTGGTCTTTGAATGCGGCAATGCACAGGATATGAGCGATACCCTGTTCCAACATGCCGACCGGTTATTGTCTGTTGGCAAACGTATGCTGACGTTTGGCGGCGATCACTTTATTACCCTGCCTTTGCTCAGAGCCCACGCCAAACATTATGGACCTCTGGCACTGATTCACTTTGATGCTCATACCGACGACTATGACCAGGGTGGTAAATTCGACCACGGAACCATGTTTTATCATGCCCAGGTTGAAGGGTTGATTGATACCTCGGCTTCGACCCAGGTGGGTATTCGAACCAATTACGATCACAAGAACACCCCCTTCAATATTCTGGATGCCAGTTACGTCAACAGTACCCCAGTGGCAGAGATAATTGACAATATACGTAAAAGAACAGGTAATCGCCGTGTTTACCTGACCTTTGATATCGACTGCCTGGACCCGGCTTTTGCTCCGGGAACCGGAACCCCGGTTTGTGGCGGCCTGACCTCGGACCGGGCTTTACAGCTGCTCAGAGGTCTTGAAGGTCTGGATATTGTGGGCATGGATGTGGTTGAAGTCGCGCCGGCTTACGATCACGCCGATATTACCGCTCTGGCTGGTGCTACGATTGCTCTCGAGATGCTTTATCTTCAGGCAGCCCAATCAAAAGCCACCTGACAACCATCCGGCTCAGGCAAGCTGCCCGTTGGTGCTTTGCCTGGCAGGGAGTTGTCCTACCACTCTGACCACTTCAAGCTTATCGGAACATGACAGCAGGGCAGGGTGTGAACCCGGCTCGCCTTCCGGTATCGGCTGTCCCATCTTCTGATAGAAGTCGACCCAGTAGGGGAATATTTCTCCGGTTTCCAGATCACGAAACCCCATGGGGGTTTCCGGAAATACCGGCTCTCCCTTGTTGGCAGACCTGAACGCTTCCAAAACAAGAGCACTGCAGTACCAGGCTCGGTCACTGATATCGGATTGAGCATGACCCTCCGGAGAGAAGTTTCTGTTATAGGGCGAGTGCAATTGCTCATCAGCAAAGGCCAACGCTTCATCAACTAAAGCAAGCCATGGAGACTTGAGACGAGCCATCAGAATGCAAGGCCGCCCCAGTCCATCACATACGGATTTGTCGATAAACTGATTCAGGCTTAATGTCTGAACCTTTGGCATGACCGCTTCAACCAGCTCCCCGCCTTCCATAGCAATGGCGACATGATTCAGAGCCATGCCGTTGTAACCGGCAAACAGTCTGCTGATAACCCACTCCAGCTCTCCTCCCTTGCGCAGTTGAAACAGAAGGTCGCCTTTTTGCAGTTCTGGAATGGAAATTGCGTTTGGCTGCTCAGTCATTTATCAAAATCCTCATAAAACCTGATGAGAGATTTCTGGAAATATTCAGGTTTTCTGCAGCCTCAGCCGCCGAAAGATTCATAGGCTCCAGAACACAGAACCTTACAATTTCCCTGGATGATCCGTCCTTCTATTTCTGATTCGTTTTGTCACAGGACGCTACTCAATAACAGTTTGAAGCTTTGCCAGGACTTCATTAACCAGTGTTTCAGGGGCGCTCTCAACCTTCCTTGATGGCCTTGCCCTAAGATCAATCATCCTCACACCATTAATGAGCACCACTCCCTGAGTCTCTGTTCCCGTTCCCATCAATGGAACAGTAAAACCCTGCACACGGGAATAATTACCTTCCTGGGTAATTGGGGCAACCAGCATAGAGCCCAAGCGATTAAATGCGTTTACGGAGAGTACAAGACAAGGTCGGCTCTCTCCCTGCACTTCAGATCCCGACACTGGGTTTAGATTCACCCGGACGATATCGCCACGATCGTAAATGCTCAAAGTGCTTCATCCCCAACAGGCGGGATAGAATCCCATTCGGTTAACTCTTCCGGCATGGCCGCTGACAGATCGCACTGGGCCAGCAATTCATCCATTGAATAGCGTGGCCGCTTGGTGGCCTTGGTAATCACCAGACTGTTTTTCACCTCCTCAATAACGATACTGTCACCATCCTTCAAATTCAGCCTGCGCAGAAGCTCTGACGGTATGAGTTCAGGTGGCAACTTGAATATAAGCAGCACTGGTCGGGTGGTGATGTTATGTCAGTGAAACCTCAATCCACCAGAAAGTAGCAACCCTGGCCAGGTGCCCCCATAGAAATACCTAACTGACTTCTTTTGGTCATTGTTAATCCACAATGTTTCACCAGATTGCACTTCCAGCCATATACTGCCAGACCTATCTGGAGAGAACTCCCCCATCTGGAGAGAAATAATCATCCACAGGACTCCTATAAAACTAAAAATTTTGCCGTTCATCAACTGAATGCGTAACCACATGTACACCATCCCCATACAAATTGTTATTGCCCCTAAATTGAGAGAATGGCGTGGCGGGCATTGGTTGTACTTCCCTTTCCCCGAGACTTCTGCACATGGGACAGGTTCTATTATTCACTAGCCAGGTCGCCAGGCATCTTTCATGAAACATATGGGTGCATGGTTCGAAAACCTTGACTTCACTTTCGGCAAAAGGTGCATAACAAATAGGGCATTCTTCGCTCAGCTCTTGATAACGTGCTGACTGATCATTTGGGCTGTTGGGTGGTGTGGTTCCGTTCATATCTCTTACTCCTATCTCTGTTTTTCAAATAACCTGTAGCGTTAGATCATTGTCTATCCATTTAGTTCCCAGTGCTTATTTTTTTGGTACGCCCGGCATGGGCATGAACTTATGGGCTGAAAGTCCCTTGTGGAAGAACCTACACAGGATTCTGCCTTAAAAATTGCAATGCTTTGCAGGTTCTTATAATCAGGCACTACGAATGTTCATCTCTGGCTTTATGGCGATAGCAGGGTATTTTTTTAGCAGCTTTTTATCGTGGATTAGTTTTTACCATCAGAGGCGCCCTTCGTTTCGCCACTCGCTCGTTTCTTCGTGATGAGTTTCCGGTAACTGGTTCCATCGGTTTTTTGATGCGTTCAAGGGTATCCAGCTTTTTCGGGTAATGGGTTTCCAGTAATTCCCTTACTTCTTGCTCCATAGAACGGTTAGCAAAATCGTCGGGGGGTCATTTCTTTCGAGCTTACGGATCGCCTGTAACCTTCATGATCTCGCCAGCCTCGGAGTTTGGCTGCTCAGTCGTTTAACCCCCAGAGAGCTCATTTCTGAGCATTTCCAGAACAGGAGTGGTCTCCGGACGGACACCTCTCCAGATAGCAAACTGCTCTGCGGCCTGTTCTACCAACATACCCAGACCATCAATCACGGTTCCCGCCCCCTGATCCAATGCCCAACGGTTGAATACTGTATAAGAAGCTGAATACATCATGTCATAACAACAGGTCGAAGCAGCAATGACTGATGGTGGAACTGGAGGCAGATCACCATGCAAACTGGCAGAGGTTCCATTGATGATAATATCAAAATGACCTTCCAGTTCTGAAAAACCGGAAGCTTTTACGGGTTGCTCCGGAAACAGGTCTGCCAGAGCCTCGGCCTTGCTGACAGTGCGGTTGGCAATCACCACTTCGGACAGCTCCTGTGCAAGGATTGGCTCAAGGATACCTCTTACCGCACCACCAGCCCCAAGAACCAGCACCCGCGCTCCTTTGATTGAAACACCATTGTTGACCGTCAGGTCCTGAACCAGACCGAGTCCATCGGTATTGTCTCCGTTGAGAGCACCTTGTTCATCCAGCCAGAGGGTATTAACTGCCCCGGCTTTCTGAGCCCTCGCCGTTCGCACAGTTGATAGCTGCCAGGCCTGCTCCTTGAAAGGAACCGTTACACTCAGACCCAGGTAACCGCCATTTTCAAAAAAGCGTTTAACGGCCTGTTCAAAATCATCAACCGGAACCAGTTGGGCGTTGTAAGTCAGCCTGTGCCCCACAGACTCGGCAAACATGGCATGAATTCTGGGCGACTTACTGTGCTCAATGGGGTTTCCCATCACAGCGTAATGATCAACAGGTATGGCCATTGTTTTTTCTCGGGGAGTGTCACTTTAAATATCAGACCCAGTCTCTGGGTTTCAGAAATTCATTATACAAACGGGCCTCTTCTGTCCCGTCTTCAGGGTGCCAGTTGTAATCCCAGCGCACAACAGGCGGTAGAGACATCAGGATAGACTCGGTGCGGCCACCGGATTGCAGACCAAACAGTGTGCCACGGTCGTATACAAGATTAAACTCAACATAACGCCCGCGCCGGTACTCTTGAAAATAACGGTTCTGTTCTGTGTATTCAGTGTCCTTACGCCTCTGAACGATGGGCAGATAAGCGTCGATATAACTGTTGCCTACCGCCTGCATAAACTCGAAGCAGCGTTCAAATGGCCACTCGTTAAGATCATCGTAGAACAGACCGCCGACACCACGGGGCTCGTCCCGATGCTTCAGGAAGAAGTATTCGTCACACCATTTTTTGAAGCGGGGATAGACCTCTCCGCCAAAAGGTTCGCATGCGGATTTGGCCACCTGATGCCAGTGTATGCAGTCTTCTTCGAAACCGTAATAGGGTGTCAGGTCATAGCCACCGCCGAACCACCAGACCGGATCAGCCCCCTCTTTTTCGGCAATCAACAGACGAACAT
The DNA here is from genome assembly GCF_049275935.1 of Endozoicomonas sp. ALC020. Taxonomy (NCBI): domain Bacteria; kingdom Pseudomonadati; phylum Pseudomonadota; class Gammaproteobacteria; order Oceanospirillales; family Endozoicomonadaceae; genus Endozoicomonas; species Endozoicomonas sp. ALC020. Next base: position 2,165,461 of record NZ_CP184830.1, on the reverse strand, counting down.
TGGCATGAGACGTTGGCACAAACGGATTCCTGGGATGAATCACCAGAGAGACCCCCATGGCCTGAAAACTCCGGCCTTCCAGCTCGGGTCTTTTTGCGGTGGCGGAAGGGGGCAGTTTATCGCCTTTTACGTGGGAGAAGTTCACTCCCCCTTTTTCAAACAGAGAACCATCTTCAATAACCCGGGCACGGCCACCACCACCACCGTGGTAATCCCAGGTTTCTTCACGGAAAACAGTACCAGTGTCTTCTTTTTCCAGAGCGCTACAGATAGCGTCCTGCAATGACAGCAGGTATCGCCTGACACGCTCTACCTGTTTATGGCTGTCTAAAGACTCGCTGCTGTTTTCCGAACTTGTGGCTTTTCCGGTTTGGGCATCGGTCACCATAATACTCCCTGGGCTGGCTGGATAAAAAAGAGATGCAGTTTAACAGAGCCGGAATCAACCGGCCCGAATCAGTTGTCCTGTCTGAAGATCACGAATTTCAGAAGGTTCGGTCTGTGGGCCCGTTTCACCGGAAACAATCAGAGATACCAGGTTTCCCATCTGTTCCTGAACCTGCTGCTCAGTCATTAGAGGAGATTCTCCTGCCCGGTTGGCAGAAGTGGATACCAGTGGCTGCCCGGCCTGTTCACAGAGCTTTTTAACCACCGGGTGAGCACTGACCCTGACAGCGACCGTATCGAACTTTCCACGAACCCAGTCCGGTGTCCATCGCTCAGTATCAGGCAGTAGCCAGGTATAAGGCCCCGGCCAACTGGCTGATAAGGTTTCAAGCTGTGCTTCGGTCAGGTTGGAAAGCAGGGGAGCAATCTGTTGTTGAGATGAGGCAACCAGTATCAACCCTTTTTCAACAGGGCGATGCTTAATAGCCAGCACTTTGTAAACAGCTTCCCGATTCCAGGGGTCGCATCCGAGCCCCCAGACCGCTTCCGTAGGGTAGGCTATGACCCCCCCCTGTTCGATAACAGCCTGAACTTTAGACATAGCGTTTCATCAACTTGATCAGCGAGTAGCGGAGTTTAGCAAGGCTGTAAAAACGCCGCTAGCTGATCAGGACTGACTCAGGCTTCTGTTGATGACTTTCCGACACGTTCATGCAGCGCAGGGTAGGCTGCCTGATCGAGCCATTGCGTCAGCTCACAGAGCTTGTTTTGCACACTGACGGTACTCCCACCACAAACATTGATGTGGCCCATTTTGCGACCAGGCCGTTTTCCTTTGCCGTACCAGTGAATATGAGCCCCCTCCATTGCTATCACAGCATCGGGAAGCGTGTCTTCACCCAAAATGTTGATCATAGTGGTTTCACGGATAAGACGGGTACTGCCCAAGGGCATTGCACAAATAGCGCGCAGATGATTTTCAAACTGACAGGTTTCAGCTCCCTGCTGAGTCCAGTGCCCGGAGTTGTGAACCCTTGGCGCTATTTCATTGACCAGCAGGGAGCCATTGACATCAAAGAACTCCAAAGCCAGCACTCCGACGTAGTCCAGACTCTCTGCTACTGCAATGAACATCTGCTTTGCCTGTCCCTGCAAAGCCTGATCAGTGATCGCAGTAGAGAGACTCAACACTCCGTTGGTATGTACATTCTCGGCCAGAGGGTAGACCGCAACTGTTCCATCTGCGCTTCGGGCACCGACCAGTGAGACTTCACGATCAAAAGGGACAAACTCTTCGGCAACAATAGCCTGATGCTCTGTGGCTGCAATGCAGTCGGCCATTTCTGCCCAGATGGCATCAGCCTGATCCGCCTCTTTTAACCGCCACTGCCCTTTACCGTCATAGCCGCCCAGAGCACTCTTGAGCACCATGGGCAGCCCCACGTGCTCAATGGCTTTCCGGAAGTCTTCGTATGACTGAATGACAAAGTATCGGGCATTTTGAACGCCTGCATCGTCCAGCCGTTTTTTCTCGATTCGGCGGTCGCCACCGGCCTCAATAGCTTCTGTAGATGGCAGGAATTTACCGCTTTTCTCGCAGATTGCCAGAATATCGAGGGGAATGTGCTCAAATTCTGCGGTAACGACATCAGCCTGCCTGATTGCCGATTCCAGGTCATCACCGGTGGTCATTTGAGTCAGTGGGTGAACCACTGTTTCGCTGCTTACATCATAAGCACTGATTTGAATGTTCAGCGGTGCGCCAGCCAATGACATCATTCGCGCCAGCTGACCGGCCCCCAGCACTAAAACCTGCATCAGATTAATCCTCAGCCGGATTGGGATTAGCCAGAACCGTGTCCGTTTGTTCTTTACGGAAAGCTTCTACTTTAGCCATGACCGCTTCGTTGTGGGTACCAATGATTTGAGCGGCCAGAATACCGGCATTGGCTGCACCTGCCTCGCCAATGGCCAGAGTTCCTACGGCAACCCCTTTGGGCATCTGGGCGATGGACAGTAATGAGTCCATACCCTTCAGTGCTTTGGACTGAACCGGCACACCCAGAACAGGCAGGCTGGTGAAAGCTGCAGCCATACCGGGCAGGTGAGCCGCACCGCCTGCGCCTGCGATGATGACTTTGAGGCCGCGCTCTTTTGCACCAGTGGCGTAATCAGCCAACAGCTGGGGAGTCCTGTGTGCTGAAACCACTCTGGTTTCATAGCGGACTCCAAACCGATCCAGCATTTCTGCTGCCAGTTTCATCGTTGGCCAGTCTGACCTGGACCCCATGATAATGCCGACTTCCATCTCAAACTCCTGTAAGCCGTGTAATGGTCGGTGGATGATTCGGGGTAGATTATAAGAAGACTTGTACGTTTGAGCGAATAAGCATTAGAAAATCTTGCAATAAAATCTCAATGGTCGGGAAAATGATTGTTTTTTGTTCAGATTGAGAACTAGGAGGCCGACCGGATATAACCACCAGGCACCGACTCAATAAAACCTTCCAGCTCCATTTCAGTCAGAATGACAGAGACCTGGTCAAACGAGAGCCCTGATATCTGGCAGATCAGATCCACACTGACGGCTTCACCGTTCATGCTTTCCAGAATGACTCTTTGTAACCCTGACAAGTCAGAGCTGGCCGATTCAGGTTTATGAGAGGGTTCAACAAAAGCCCGGAGATAGCTCTGCAACTCAATCAGGATATCCTCAGCCGATTCAACCAGAACAGCCCCTTCCTTTATGAGCTTATGACAGCCACAGCTGAGAGGATTTAACACAGAACCCGGTACAGCAAAGACTTCGCGCCCCTGCTCGGCAGCCAGTCTGGCTGAAATCAGGGATCCGCTGTTCAGTGCTGCCTCAACCACCAATACACCCGATGACAAGCCACTGATGATGCGGTTTCTTCTTGGAAAATGTCCGGGGTTTGGTGTCGTCCCCAGGGGAAATTCGCTCACGAGAGCGCCCTGGATTGCTATAGCCTGATACAGGTCGCCATGGCTTCTTGGATAAACCACATCCACCCCGGTTCCCAGAACCGCTATGGTACTGCCATAACTGCCCAGCACTCCCTGATGCGCAGCTGCATCTATCCCCAATGCCATACCACTGGTAATAACCAGTCCTTTTCGAGACAGTTCCTTAGCCAGCTCCTGAGCGAGTCGACGCCCCTGGGGAGTCGGTCTGCGGCTGCCGACAATGGCGAGCTGAGGCTCATTCAAGAGATCGATATTACCGATCACGTAAAGCAGGGGAGGCGGGTCACTTAACTCTTTGAGAGCAACAGGGTATTGAGGCGATTGCAGGGTAATTATGTGATGAGCCTGGCTGGATTCCAGCCAGAGTCGACAATGGTTCAGACGCTCAAGAATATCGGGGGTCTCAGGATTCCCTGATAATTGCGCCGCCAGTTTTTCCGGCAGCCCCATTCTCAATGTCTGATAAGAGGCTGACAGAATAGCGTCTGCAGAACCAAACTCCCGGATCAGACCATTGAAGCGAACCGCACCTAATCCGGGCTGAAAGGAAAGCAGCAGCCATTTGCGTAAAGGCTGCCAGATGGAATCATGGATTTGCTGAGTCATTGCACCTCAGGGGCTTTTCAGAGTGTCTCCTACACCTATTTCTTCATAGGCAGTCAGCACAATACCATAGCTCACTTTTTCAAAAGTACGATAAATCATGATCATACCGGCTCTTTCAGGAGGCAGATTGACCATTTCACCACTGATCTGATCCTTAACCTTCAGGTTCTTGTAGGCATTGAGTATATCGCCCTGACGCAAACCTTCCCGGATACCCCGATTGATAATAACGCTGTTGAACTGACCGACTTTTTTCACCCCATCAACCACAGAAACAATTTTACCTTCCACCGGTGCATCAGGTGCTCTGGGGAAGAAGGTAGTTTGAAGGCTGAAGGTGTCTGCTGGCACCACTTTATCACCAGGCCTAACCTCCCGCTGGCTTGTCTGGATTTTCAGACTGGCAATGCCATTGTCGACTTTTTGCAGGGAAGCATCGGCCACTTGATGGCCAATAATACCCAGTACTTCACCGCTGTCAGGATCTTTCAGAACGTCTCCGGCTCGGAGAATGTCGAGACTCTTGTCCAGAGAGCCTATTTGTCCCCGGACATAAACCTTGTCTCCCGCGCCGGTTATAATTCGTTCCTGTCTGGAAGCAAATATATAAGGAGCACTTTCTAAAGCCCGTTTAGAGGTAAATACCCGGCTGCTCTTGAGAAAGGCATCGATTGCGCTGAGCGGGATAGCAGGAATTGCGGATTCAGCAGGCAGTGTTCTTACTTTCGGGCTGAGCTTGATGGTTCTGCCACTCTCGCCACGACGGACAATCGTCAGCCTTGGACGACCATCGATGTAAACCAGGCTCACCAGATCACCGGGGAAGATAAGATGAGGGTTATGAATCTGGGGGTTTGCGTGCCAGATTTCAGGCCATAGCCAGGGACTTTTCAGAAAGCGGTTGGAAATTTCCCACAGCGTATCCCCTTTTTTTACCATGTAATCCCGGGGAGAATCTGACTTGATCGGACTCTCGTAAGCTATCCCTGATGACGACAGGCAGAGCAGAAGAACGCCCAGTACTATGCTTCTCATTGGTTACCGATCCCTTGCACTTGTTGTTGGTTTTATTCCAGCAGTTTATCAACGGGTCCTGTCATCGGGCAATCAAACCCTTCAATATGAAGAAAATCTGCCCACAAAATTGTGACTTATCTTTTTTATTCCACTGCACCCATAGCCGATAAAACAAAAGCTCAGGGACAAATCTGAGTCACTATTGTTCTCGACCGGCAACGGCCTTTCTGTACTTCAGAGCAAATCAGGAAACTATCCAAAGCAGTGATTTTTGCCTACATTAGGAAGGCTGGAAGGCAGCTAGGGAGGTGATATATGGAAAACCTTTATAAAACTGATTATTACCAATGGGTCAAACAACAAAAAGAACTTTTGATAAACCGTCAGTTTGACCAGCTTGATCTGGAACATCTCATTGAGGAAGTTGACGATATGGGTAGGCATGAGCCCCGGTCACTCACCAGCCACCTGAAGCAACTACTTATGCATCTCCTCAAATGGCAGTTTCTACCAGAGCGTCGATCAAGAAGCTGGCAGGACTCCATTATTCTCCACAGGGAGGATGTTGAAGAACTGCTTGAGGAGAATCCAAGTCTGGGGCTGAAAGTACCTGAACTTTTCAGCAAGGCCTATAAAAGGGCGGTTGTACTGGCGGTTAAGCAAACCGACCTCCCCACCAGAACTTTTCCAAAAGAATGCTCATGGACCTATGAGCAAGTGATGAAAGATGGCTGGTTGCCTGAGGAATAGCAGGGCTTGAAACTGTCGGCAGGGGACTTCAATTAGTCGAGAATAAAGTAATGAAAATACCTGTTAAAGCAGCCAGCAAAGGTTATATGCTTTACTGGCTACTATTGCTATCGTTACCCTCAACGTCGTCTGTCATTTCTTTATCAGCAATGAATCTCTTTAATGGTGGAGCGGTAGGAAGGTGGGCAATCTGCTCTTCAAATTGAACCCGACTTCTTACTGCCAGCTTTGACAGCTCTTGTAGCGAAAGGGGGGTATTTGAGCCTTTGATATATTTGACAGAGATTGTTGCGTATGACCTGACAACGTTCACAGCCAGAAAAACGGTTTTATGCTTTAGCCCCGAAAACGCATCTCCCAAATATTTCCCGTTGGTTTTGAAGCCTATCGTTCCAGCATTCATATCTATTATGCAACTTATCTTTTCAGGCGCATTAAATGTACTGTTTGATTCGTCTTTGGGGTAATTGCCTATCGTTTGGCCATTATGAATCAGTTTGTTGTTTTCTATGTTCCAGCCCCATGAGGACTCCGTGCTACCAAGAAGGTTTGTGTAAGCTTTTCCATGCTTAGGAGTTCCTTCCAGTGCAACCCCAATCACCGGATGAGAGCCTCGCCTCAATGTCGGCCATTCAATGTCCAGAATATGAATGCCTTTTGAAAAGCCGGTATCCGACATGGCAATATCTGTACTCGATCCAGAGTCAAAGCGTACTAGTTTTGTTGGCTCATCACTTAAGATATCAAGATTGTCACCACTTTTGGCTCGATCCCAAATGATGGGAATGAAGAGATTAGTATCATCCTGACATTCCAGGGCTTTTAAAGATAGTGATGTATAACTACACACCTGCAATGGGACCATTTGATCGACTTTCCTTCCTTCCCAGAATGCATTGCCATGTCCAGCTGTGGTTGCTTGACTGGTCTGAGAGTTGGAGCTTAGACACGATATTGGCAAACACGACAAATATTGTGAAATACGGCTTGATGGATTCATAATTACATTCCCTTGAATTAATATTTATTTAGATAGCTTTAAATTGAAAAAGTTCCTTTTTTGCCCCAATTTTCACCACTCCATCGATAACATTCCGATTTCAAAAAGTTAATAAGTCGTGCCAACCATTAATTCGAATGTGATATATATTTGAAAATCACATGATTGCATCTTATTTCGCTCCGAAGCCCGTTTCCATGACGGGCATGAGATCACCTCGGAAGATGTCATCTTTTCATTCAAAGCCCTCAGTGAAAAAGGAAGCCCCCGATACAAAATGCAGCTGGACTCCATTGCTTCGGTGGAGGCACTGGGCCGGAGAAAAGTCCGCTTTAACTTTAAACAGTCGGGTTCCCGCCAACAGCTATTCCACGCAGCGGAGCTTCCCGTTCTGCCAGCCCACTTCTGGAAGAACAGGGCCATCGATAAATCAACCCTCACTCCACCTTTAAACAGCGGCCCCTACAGAGTCAGTCATGTGGAACCCGGCAAGCTGATTGTGTTCTCAAGGGTCGAGGATTACTGGGGAACTTACCCGTTAACAAGGGAAAATATAATTTCGACACAGTGAACATACATTTCTATCGCGATTTTCAGGTAGCCCTGGAAGCCTTTAAATCCGGTGGACACGATCTGCATCTTGAAGTCGTCGCCAAGAACTGGCAGTTCGCCTACGACTTCCCCGCTGTCATCGACGGGCGTATAAAAAAACGAACCATTCCCCATCAGATGGCTTATGGCAGCAGCTTTTTCTTTTTCAATACCCGTCGTCCATTATTCAGGGATATACGGGTTCGCCAGGCCATTACCCTGATGTTTGATTATGAATGGACGAACCGGGTGATCTTTCATAATGCCTACCGTCGTTCTCACAGCTACTTTCCCAACAGTTCTCTGGGAGCTATTGATAAGCCAACCCCCGCAGAGCAGAAGCTACTAGCGTCATTAACTCCCTCATTACCGAACCCGATTGTCAGTCAGGCATTTCTTTCAGGAAAAACCTCGAGTCCATCGGAATCACCATGAAATACACGGTCATGGACTCCAGCCAGTATTACGCCAGAATGCGATCCCGGGACTTTGATATGATTGCACAATTACTGCCGCAGACACTCTCGCCGGGTTTGGAGCTGTTCGATTATTTCCATTCAAGCCGGGCCCATGACAACAGCTCCAGAAATTTTGCCGGCATTGACCATCCGGTCGTAGATCAACTCCTTCAGAAACTGACTGAAGTGAATTCACAACAAGAACTCCAAACCCTGACACGCTCACTGGACCGGGTGCTACTGTGGAACTACTATGGCATCCCGAAGTGGCACTCCACTTACATGAGGGTGGCTCACTGGGACAAATTTGGCTGGCCTGAGCAACTGCCGGAATACACCACCAGCTTCAGCACCTGGTGGCAAAAGCCCTGAGCACCGGAATTTAACATTGCTTGCCGATATCTGACTGATTACCAGCCTCCTGGCACGGTCATGGAAATCACACTCCGATGCCACACTCCTGCTAAGCCCGCAGTCATCTAATCATTTCTCCTGATAACGGCGCTCAAAACACAGATAGCTCCTCCTTAAGTTCATCGCCTATCCGTCAATAAGCACTTAAAAAATGGAACATTCGCACTTAAAACTACCTATATACCTAAAAGAAATTTAAAATTACTTTTTAATTTAATGAAACAGCTTGAGAATCCCCATGGCGCTTCTGGAAATCCTTCAATACCCTGACGAAAGACTTCGCACTATTGCTGAGCCCGTGGCCGAGGTAAACGACGATATTCGTAAAATCGTCGATAACATGCTGGAAACTATGTACCAATCCAAAGGCGTTGGTCTGGCGGCCACTCAGGTCGATATCCATCTGCGCATTGTCGTGATGGACTTTTCCGATGATGGCAACGAGCCTGTGGTTCTGATCAATCCAACATTCGAACCTCTGACCGAAGAGTTGACGGATCTGTCTGAAGGCTGCCTGTCCATCCCGGGATTCTTCGAGCTGCTGGATCGCCCGGCTGAGATTCGTCTGACCGCACTGGACAGAGACGGAAACGAGTACTCAAAAGACCTGGATGGTCTGGCTGCTGTCTGCGTACAGCATGAGCTGGATCACCTGAATGGCAAACTGTTTGTGGACTATCTGTCCCGACTGAAGCAAGAACGTATTCGCAAAAAGCTGGTGAAGAACAAGCGCCTTGCCACAGCTTAATGACTCTGATGATCTCCCGGATAATGCAGGAAAAGCCGCTCCGGGGGACTCAGATTTTACTCAGGCCCTTACTTTATCTATCATCGCCGCCATCCCAATCGTTCTGTCGAGCCTTTAGAAAACCTAATGAAAAGTCTTCGTATTGTCTTTGCCGGTACTCCGGATTTTGCCAGCGCCCACCTTCAGGCGGTTCTGGACAGTCAGCATGAAGTCATTGCCGTATACACCCAGCCCGACAGACCGGCGGGACGAGGCAGAAAACTCAAGCCCAGCCCGGTGAAAGCGCTGGCGTTGCAACATGACATCCCGGTGTTTCAGCCACAATCTCTGAAAAAAGATGACGCCGCCCGGGAACAACTCGCTGCGCTCAAACCCGATCTGATGATTGTAGTGGCCTATGGTTTGATACTTCCGAAAAGTGTTCTGGAGATTCCAACCTTTGGTTGCATCAATGTGCATGGATCAATTCTGCCACGCTGGCGTGGAGCAGCTCCTATTCAACGGGCTATTGCTGCGGGTGATGAAGAGTCCGGTGTCACCATCATGCAGATGGATGAAGGTCTGGATACTGGCGATATGCTGGTTAAAGCCCGCTGTCCGATTCACACAACAGACACATCTTCCGATTTGCATGACCGTCTGATCGAAGTAGGGCAGCCGACTCTGATTGAAGCCGTCAATGCTATCGCTCAAGGCACTATCCGTGCAGAAAAGCAGGATGATGGTAATGCTTGTTACGCCCATAAAATGAGCAAGGAGGAAGCCCGTATTCAATGGAACAGATCAGCAACTGATCTTGATTGTATGATACGGGCATTCAACCCTTGGCCAGTGGCGACAACAGAGCTGGAAGGTAATGCCATTCGGGTCTGGGAGGCAAAGCCTGTTACAGGAAACCATGATTTGGCACCCGGCACCCTGATCAAGGCTGACAAATCAGGCCTGGATATTGCTACTGAAGAAGGCATACTGCGTCTCACTAACGTGCAGTTATCTGGCAGCCGTGCCATGCCAGTGCAGGACCTGCTCAACAGCCGCAGGGATATGTTTGTACCCGGGAAAAAATTCAACTGATGGCCAAGCAATCTTCCGTTCGACTGGCGGCAGCCAAAGTAATCAGCCGTGTTGTTTCCGGTGAATCCCTGAGCCAGGTATTACCTGAATATCAGCAAGCCCTGCGCAAGAAAGACCAACCGCTTCTGGCAGAGCTCTCTTACGGCACACTGCGTTACTATTTTCGACTGGATAGCTGGCTCAGCACCCTGATGGACAAACCGCTGAAAGCAAAAGAGCAGACGATTCACAGTCTGATTCTGGTGGGGCTCTACCAGTTGTTCTACACCCGCATTCCGGCACACGCCGCTATTGGGGAGACCGTTCAGGTCACCCGCATGATGGGTAAAGCCTGGGCCCGAGGTCTTGTGAATGGTGTTCTGCGTTCTGCACAGCGTCAGGAAGAAGCGCTCAATGCACTGGCTGAATCCAACGACATTTGTCTTACAGCTCACCCCCAATGGCTGGTCGGCAAAATCCGCAATGCCTGGCCCGGGCACTGGCAGGATATCACCCGGGCCAATAATCAGTCTCCACCTATGACCTTGCGGGTCAATGAGCGGCATTTAAAGCGTGATCGATACCTGAAAAAATTACTGGATGACTGCATTCAGGCTTCGTCTTCTCGGGTGTCTCCTCAGGCAATAACCCTGACGCGGGCTCTCCCGGTGGATCAGCTGCCCGGCTTTTCGGACGGTGTGGTCAGTGTTCAGGATGAATCTGCTCAGCTTTCCGGAAACCTGTTGCCTGTCAAAAAAGGTGACAAGGTTCTCGATGCCTGCTGTGCTCCGGGAGGCAAAACCTGCCAGCTGCTGGAAATGTTCCCGGGCATTGAACTCGATGCTCTGGATATAGATGAGAAGCGACTGGCTCGTGTGCAGGAAAATCTGGATCGTATTGGCCTGAAGGCCCGACTCATGACCGGTGATGGTGCTCAGCCAGAGCAGTGGTGGGATGGACAGAGTTACGATCATATTCTGCTGGACGCCCCCTGCTCGGCAACCGGTGTCATCCGCCGCCATCCGGATATTAAACTGCTTCGCAAACCCGAAGACATTGATGCATTGGCTGAGCTTCAAGGCAAGATTCTTAATACCATGTGGTCGTTGCTCAAGCCCGGTGGCACACTGCTCTACGCAACCTGTTCCATCATGCCTGCTGAAAACAGCAAACAGATTGCCGCCTTCCTCGAACATCAGGAAGACGCCGAACTGCAACCCTTTCCAGGAGAATGGGGACTGGATACCGGCTTTGGCCGACAGATTCTGCCCGGTTCAGGTGACGGTTTTTTCTACAGCCTGCTGAAAAAAGTGGACCATGATTCTGACGAAACCATTGAGCACTCTGAGCAGACAAACAGCCTTCAGCCAATAAAAAGCCATCAGGAAAGTCTATGAAAATCATCATTCTCGGTGCCGGACAAGTAGGCGGAACCCTGGCTGAAAACCTGGCCAGTGAAGAGAACGACATCACGGTAGTGGATGCCAACGGAGAGCTTCTCAGAGAGTTGCAGGATCGTATTGATATCCGGACTATTCAGGGTATGGCCTCCTTCCCCTCTGTACTCAAACAGGCCGGTGCTGATGATGCTGACATGCTGGTGGCGGTAACCAACAGCGATGAAGTGAACATGGTGGCCTGCCAGATTGCCTATACCCTGTTTCACACACCTTCCAAGATTGCCCGTATTCGTCAGGCGGCTTATCTGAACAGGGATAAACTGTTTGGCGATGATGCTATGCCCATCGACGTATTGATCAGCCCCGAGCAGGTGGTGACCAACTACATTCGACGCCTTCTTGAACGTCCCGGTGCTCTTCAGGTTCTCGACTTTGCCGATGGCCGTGCCCAGCTGGTGGCCATGAGAGCCTATTATGGCGGTCCATTGGTCGGGCAGGAGTTGCGCTACCTGCGTGAACATATGCCCAACGTTGACACCCGTGTGGCTGCAATTTTCCGCCGTGGCAAGGCCATCATGCCCAAGGGGACCACAGTGATCGAGGCCGACGATGAAGTATTCTTCATCGCCGACCGCTGTCATATCCGGGCTGTCATGAGTGAACTGCAGAGGCTGGATGATGATTACAAACGCATCATCATTGCCGGTGGCGGTAACATTGGTTTGCGCCTTGCTCAGTCGGCTGAAAATGATTTCAAGGTAAAAATCATTGAGCAGAATATGGAGCGCTGTCAGTTCCTGTCTGAGACGCTGATCAAAGCCATGGTTTTCAATGGCAATGCATCCGATAAAGAGCTGCTGATTTCTGAAAACATCGAAGAGACGGATGTCTTTTGTGCCCTGACCAACGATGATGAAGCCAACGTCATGGCCGCTATGCTGGCTAAACGACTGGGCGCCCGAAAAGTCATGGCCCTGATCAATAACCCTGCCTACGTTGATCTGGTCCAGGGCGGCGAGATAGATATTGCGATTTCTCCACAGCAGGCCACCATCGGCAGTCTTCTTAAACACGTACGAAGAGGGGACGTTGTCAATGTTCACTCACTTCGTCGTGGTGCAGCAGAAGCCATTGAAGCCATTGCCCATGGCGATGAAAATTCATCCAGAGTCGTCGGTAAAACGGTTCAACAGGTCGTGCTGCCCCCCGGAACAACCATCGGAGCCATAGTCAGAAACGATGAAGTGTTGATTGCACACGACACTACTCGTATAGAGTCCGGGGATCATATCATTCTGTTCCTGACCAACAAGAAACGTATTCACGAAGTAGAACAACTCTTTCAGGTTGGACTGGGGTTCTTTTAAACGATACATTTCGACATTAGAGTCAGCGGTTTATTTTTTACCAGACTTGAAAAATGACACCCATGACTAGGAGCCTGACCGAGAATAGCGCCCGTAGCGAGGACGGCAGAAAATTGAGTATGAAAATTCGGTTTTGTGAGGAGAATAGCGAGCTATTTGACGAACAAAAGCGGATTTTCAGACCAATTTGCTGCCGCCGCAGTAGGGCAGTCTATTCTCGGTCAGGCTCCTAGGAGCCTGACCGAGAATAGCGCCCGTAGCGAGGACGGCAGAAAATTGAGGATGAAAATTCGGTTTTGTAAGGAGAATAGCGAGCTATTTGACGAACAAAAGCGGATTTTCAGACCAATTTGCTGCCGCCGCAGTAGGGCAGTCTATTCTCGGTCAGGCTCCTAGGAGGTATTACCGCATCTGGGGGGTCCGATGGGGTGGTACCAGTCTTGTGTACTTATTGATAATTGAATCAGACGGCATGGCCGTTGTCTGTATAACTAGAAAAACAGGGTCTTATGCAGTTTTCTGTCGTTTTGCCCGTCCTGGGTATTCTCTTGATGCTATTCAGCTTCTCCAGTCTTCCACCTCTGGCAGTGGCGATGATCTATGGGGAATCTGAAATTTCACTGTTTTTATATACTTTTTTTCTGACTTTTCTTATCGGTTTCTTATTTTGGTTTCCCTTCAGAAAAATTAAATCGGACCTTCGCCCCCGTGACGGCTTTATTATCACTGTTCTTTTCTGGGTGGTCCTGGGAGGCATGGGTTCCCTGCCACTTTTATTAATGACAGACCCGGGACTCAGCGTCACTGATGCCCTATTCGAGTCCATGTCGGGCCTGACCACCACTGGCGCTACGATACTGACGGGCATCGATCACCTGCCCAAATCGATCCTCTTTTATCGCCAGCAACTGCAGTGGCTGGGAGGCATGGGGATCATTGTTCTGGCTGTCGCTATCATGCCTATGCTGGGCGTCGGAGGGATGCAGCTTTATCGGACAGAAACGCCGGGACCTATAAAGGACAACAAGCTGACGCCCCGAATTAAAGAAACCGCGAAAGCACTCTGGCTGCTCTACGTGACATTAACGGCAGTGTGTGCCCTGGGTTACTGGCTGGCAGGTATGAACCTTTTTGATGCTGTGAGCCATAGCTTTTCGACCATAGCCATTGGTGGATTCTCAACCCACGATGCCAGTATTGGCTATTTTGAATCACCACTGATTAATGCCACGGCTACTTTCTTTATGCTGGTAGCCGGTATTAACTTTGCCCTCCACTTTTTCGCCTGGCGCAATAAATCTACTTACCATTACTGGAAAGACCCTGAGTTTCGCACTTACCTGCTGATCCTTCTGGTGGTTTCATTGATTACAGTGGCAGGCCTCTACTTCTCTGCCACTTATGATCTGGCAGACTCCCTCGATTACGGTATTTTTGAGGTGGTTTCTGCTGCCACGACGACCGGTTATGCCACCAGCGGTTTCTCAGCCTGGCCAACATTCCTGCCACTTCTTCTCTTTATGACCAGTTTTATCGGGGGATGTGCAGGCTCGACGGCAGGAGGGATTAAGGTGATTCGTGTACTGCTGATCTTCAAACAGGGTGTAAGAGAACTTCGTCGTCTGGTTCATCCTAACGCCGTTTACTCCATCAAACTCGGTGGCAAGGCTGTTCACAGCCGAGTCGGTGAGGCGGTCTGGGGGTTCTTTGCCGCCTATGTATTCCTGTTTGCCGTTATGATACTGGCTGTGATGGCAACGGGTGTTGATTTGACTACCGCTTTTTCTACCGTCGCTTCCAGCATGAATAACCTGGGCCCCGCCCTGGGAGAAGCCGCCGAAAACTACAGCACGCTTCCTGATACCGCGAAATGGATTCTCTGTTTTGCCATGCTGCTGGGTCGTCTGGAAATCTTCACACTGCTGGTACTATTCACACCCACATTCTGGAAATACTGAGACGGGAAAAGTTATTCACAACAGCTAACAGCTTATCCACATTTTCTTCAGAACTCCATGATCTTGTCCCGTGGAGTTTTCCGGATATTATTACCCTCTTATTCACAACGACCTCATTTCCAGAGGGATACAACGGTATCCGCTCCAGAGCCAAAACGTTATAATCCGCTGCTGTTTCCAGAAAATTAAAGCCTAATTTGAGCCTCCATGAGGTAGTACTGTGACTTCTCAAAGCACGCCTGATATCAAGACATTCCAGGGCCTTATTTTGGCCCTTCAGCAGTTCTGGGCTCGCCAGGGCTGTGTCATTATGCAGCCGCTGGACATGGAAGTGGGTGCAGGCACCTTCCATCCAGCGACGTTCCTTCGCGCTATCGGTCCGGAAAACTGGAATTCTGCCTATGTGCAGCCCAGCCGTCGTCCAACAGATGGTCGTTATGGTGAGAACCCAAACCGTCTTCAGCACTACTATCAGTTTCAGGTGGTAATGAAACCTTCTCCGGATAACATTCAGGAACTTTACCTGGACTCCCTGAGAGAGCTGGGCATTGATCCACTGGTGCATGACCTTCGCTTTGTAGAGGACAACTGGGAATCCCCCACACTGGGCGCCTGGGGTCTGGGCTGGGAGGTTTGGATGAATGGCATGGAAGTCACACAGTTCACCTACTTCCAGCAAGTGGGTGGTATTGAGTGCTATCCGGTGACTGGTGAGATCACCTACGGTCTTGAGCGTCTGGCCATGTACATTCAGGGTGTTGATAACGTCTACGATCTGGTTTGGACTGAAGGCCCACAGGGCACAGTATCTTATGGCGACGTCTTCCATCAGCAGGAAGTAGAGATGTCTACTTTCAACTTTGAACATGCTGACACTCAGGAACTGTTCCATCAGTTCGATTTTTATGAAGGTGAATCAAGACGTCTGGTCGAAGCTGGCCTGCCTCTGCCTGCCTATGAGTACGTCTTGAAAGCTTCCCATACATTCAACCTTCTGGACGCCCGCCACGCCATCTCGGTGACAGAGCGTCAACGCTTTATTCTGCGAGTCAGAACGCTCGCCAGAGCTGTAGCCAAAGCCTACTTTGACGCTCGCCATAACCTCGGCTTCCCGCTGGCCAGTGAGGATATCCGCTCAGAAGTTCTGGCCAGTCTGAAAGACAGCAAGACACAGGAGAAGAAGTAATGAGTCAGAAAGATTTCCTGGTCGAGCTGGGAACAGAAGAGCTGCCTCCAAAAGCGCTTAAAAGCCTTTCCAATGCTTTCACTCGCGGCATTGTTGATCGCCTGAAGAGTGCTCAGCTGTCTTTTGACAGTTATGAAGCCTTTGCCGCACCTCGTCGTCTGGCTTTGCTGATAAAAGGGCTGGAAACGGCTCAGCCTGATCAGCAGCTTGAGCGCCGCGGCCCTGCTATAAAAGCCGCCTTCAACGCAGAAGGCAAGGCCACTAAAGCAGCCGAGGGTTTTGCCCGTTCTAATGGAGTGTCTGTCGACCAGCTGGAGAGGCTGGAAACCGATAAAGGTGCCTGGCTTGTCTATCGTGGGGTTCAGCAAGGTTCCGACACCACTCAACTGCTGCCAGACATGGTCAGTCAGTCTCTCAATGAACTGCCTATTCCCAGGAGAATGCGCTGGGGTGCGCAGCGCACCGAGTTTGTTCGCCCTGTCCACTGGTTAGTCATGCTAATGGGTGGAGAGGTAGTCAATTGCGAAATTCTGGGCCTGAAATCAGGTAACCAGACTCGAGGCCACCGATTCCATGGGAACCAGCCTCTGACCATTAACCAGCCTGCCGATTATCAGAACCTTCTGAAAGAGCAGGGTAAGGTGATGGCTCTCTTTGAAGAAAGACGCAGTCTCATTAAAACACAGGTAACGGAGCTGGCTGCCGGATTAGGTGGCGAAGCGGTTATCGATGAAGACCTTCTGGATGAAGTGACCGCTTTGAATGAGTGGCCTGTTGCTCTGTCCGGTCGTTTTGATGAAGAATTCCTGGAAGTCCCTGCTGAAGCCCTGATTTCTTCCATGAAGGAGCATCAGAAGTATTTCCACGTCCTGTCAAAAGAGCTATCTCGGGAAGGAACATTGCTTCCCCATTTTATAACCATTGCAAATATCGAGAGCCTGAAGCCTGAACACGTAGTATCCGGTAACGAACGGGTAATAAGACCTCGCCTCGCAGATGCCAAATTTTTCTTTGATACAGACAAAAAAAACACGCTTGAAGCACGCAGGGAGACCCTGAAACCCATCGTTTTCCAAGCACAGCTGGGATCGCTGTTCGATAAGAGCGACCGCATTGCAAAACTGGCGGGTTTTATCGCTAAACAGGAAGGTGGGCAGGAACAGCTGGCTGTCCGAGCCGGAGAACTCTGCAAATCAGATCTGACTTCAGAAATGGTTTTGGAATTCCCGGAGCTGCAGGGCATCATGGGGCAATACTACGGTGCAAACGATGGTGAACCACAAGAGGTATGCCTCGCTCTGAACGAACAGTACATGCCACGCTTTGCAGGTGATGAGCTACCCTCTAGCCTGACAGGTTGTGCCGTAGCGATTGCTGACAAAATCGATACCATCACCGGCATCTTTGGCATCAATCAGCCACCTTCAGGCAATAAAGATCCGTTTGCTCTGAGAAGGGCCACCCTGGGTGTCCTGCGAATTATTGTTGAGAAGAAGCTGGATGTGGACCTGCGTGATCTCATTAATCAGTCTGTCGAAGGTTATCAATCACAAGGGGTTGAGCTGCCAGCAGCCAGCGGAAAAGCTTTAGCAAATAATGAAGAGCTGGCAGAAACTGTTCTGGATTTCATGCTGGAGCGTTTCCGCTCCTGGTATCATGACGAACAGATTCCTGTTGAAGTCTTCCTTTCTGTTAAGGCCCTGAAACCATCCCGCCCCTTCGACTTTGATCAACGTGTCAAGGCAGTGCATCGCTTTAGTCAGATGGTCGAAGCCGAAACCCTTTCTGCAGCCAACAAGCGTGTTTCCAACATTCTGGCAAAAGCCGGAGATCTGGTCATTCCTGACTCCGTTGACCCTGCACTGATGACAGAAGCCGCAGAAAAGGCTCTGGCCACAGCGCTGGCCGACAGTAAAGAAAAAGCTGCACCGATTCTGGAACAGAGACAATACACAGTCGCTATGGAAAGTCTGGCGCCACTGAAGGACTCTGTAGACCGCTTCTTTGATGAAGTATTGGTCAATGCTGAAGATCAGCAGGTTCGTTTGAACCGCTATGCTCTTTTGAAACAATTACGCAGCCTTTTCTTACACGTTGCGGATATTTCATTACTGTAGGTTGCACTCGGGACTGCCTTTGTTGCAGAAATTCTGACTAAAGCTTGATAAAGTGGAGTGCGGCATTTATGCCGCACTTTTTCTATCTTTTGGAAAAGTTTTTCAGGTATGAAGCCTGCTGACTGAAATTATGAGTAAACTGATCATTCTTGACCGCGACGGAGTCATCAATAAAGACTCCGATCACTACATTCGTTCGGTGGCTGAGTGGATTCCTCTACCAGGCAGTATTGAAGCCATCGCCAGACTGAGCAGGGCAGGGTATTCCATTGCCATTGCAACCAACCAGTCAGGCCTTGCCAGAGGTTACTTTACTCAAGAAACCCTTGAGGCCATGCATCAGAAAATGCTGGATCTGTTAGCCTTGGAAGGAGGCAAGATAGATTGTATTCGATACTGCCCCCATGGCCCTGACGATCAATGTCGCTGCAGAAAGCCTTTGCCTGGCATGATTGAACAGATCGAAGAAGCCCTGAACATACCCGCATCATCTGCCTGGGTGGTCGGGGATTCTCTCAGAGACCTTCAGGCAGGGCAGGCAATGGGGTGCAATGTAGCTCTGGTGAAAACCGGCAAGGGTGTCAGAACGATGAATAAAGGGGAAGGCCTCCATAATGTACCAGTATTTGAAGACCTGGCTGCATTTACCCGCTTTATTCTCGAACCGTCACAGGTCAGTATTCAAGGATAAACAAGATAGGTTTTAAATGACATTCGTCGTTCAATATATAAGAACAGCGTTATTTTATTTTCTGCTGGCCACCTTCACCGTTTTCTGGTCCATTTTACTGTTTTTTGCTATTCCTTTTGTTCCTGTTAATAGACGCCACAAATTATTGGTGAAGTACTGGGCGATGATGGCTATGGGACTGGCCAGATTTATCTGTGGGATAAAGTATGAAGTGCACGGGAAGGAAAATATTCCTGATACACCCTGTGTCATGATCAGTAATCACCAGAGCACCTGGGAAACCTTTTTCCTGCAGATGCTTTTCAGTCCTCAGGCTCCGGTTCTTAAAAAAGAGTTATTTAAGATTCCATTCTTTGGCTGGGCAATCAGACTCATTAAACCGATCGCTATTAATCGCGATGACCCCAGGGCCGCATTAAATGATGTAGTAGAGCAGGGTACTGATGCCTTACACAACGGTCGTTGGGTTCTTATTTTTCCGGAAGGAACCCGCAACCCTAATGGTCAGTTAGGCAAATTTTCAAGAGGTGGTGTCAATCTGGCAAGAAAGGCCGGGGTTAATGTACTACCCATTGCCCATAATGCTGCTGCTTGCTGGCCTATGAACAGCTTTCTGAAAAAGCCCGGTACCATTCAGCTTCATATAGGAACGGTCATAGAAACCACAGACAGGACGGCGCTGGAGATTAATAATGAGGCTCGGAACTGGATTGCCAATACACTCGACAACATGAACGGGAAATCGAAACAGGTTTAAACAAAAACATCATTCATCACCGGGTATAGGGTAACAGGTGATGAATGATTTAGAGCCTTATCAAATGAGTATCAGGCAGCCATGTGTTTTTCAATCAATTGAATTATGATATGAATGACTTTGATGTGAATTTCCTGAATCCGATCTGCATAACCAAAGTGGGGCACCCGGATTTCTATATCCGCCAGACCGTCCATTTTCCCACCATCCTTACCCGTCAGAAGAATCACTTTCATCCCTTTTTTTCGGGCTGCTTCAATCGCTTTTAAAATATTGCCAGAGTTACCACTGGTACTGAGCCCGAACAGTACATCACCTTCAAAGCCTACACCTTCAAGATAACGTGAGAATACATAGTCATAACCGTAATCGTTGGAGACACAGGACAAGTGACTGACATCAGAGATAGCAATGGCCGGGTAGGCAGGGCGGTTATCACGATAGCGACCAGTCAACTCTTCAGCAAAGTGCATGGCATCGCAATGGGAGCCTCCGTTACCACAGGAGATAACCTTTCCACCCTGCTTAAAGGATTCCGCCAACAGGCTCGCCGCACGGTCTATGGCATCAATACAGGTTTCATCATTGAGAAAACGCTCCAGAACCTGCTGGGCTTCTTCGAGTTCTGCACGAATTACTGAATGGTTCATGGCTATCAACTGTCGAATCAGAGGCCTAAAGTATACTGCTGATACATTAACGGCGCAGCATAACTTTATTTGCCCGGAAGAGGATTAATAGATTGGGCTCAGAGCCACTTTTCATGGCCCCCTGAGACCCTGTGAGGATGAGGTATTAAATGTCGAGATTAGCCACGTTCAACGCATTAGACTCAATAAAGTCTCTTCGAGGCTCAACCTGATCACCCATCAATGTATTGAAGATCTGGTCAGCTGCAATAGCATCTTCAATGGTCACCTTCAGCATTCTTCTTACTTCCGGATCCATGGTGGTTTCCCAAAGCTGTTCGGGATTCATCTCACCCAGACCCTTATAGCGCTGAATGTTGTGGCGTTTGGTCGATTCAGTCATCAGCCATTCCAGACCTTCCTCAAAGCTTTCTATCGCTTTTTTGCGCTCACCTTTCTGGATGAATGCGGTCTCTTCCAGCAAGCCTTGTAGCTTGGCTCCCAGGGCTTTGATAGAGCCGTAGTCTCCGGAACCAAAGAAGTCGACATTCCAGATATATTCAGTTGGCACACCGTGAGAAATGATAGTGACCTTGGGCAACCACACCTGATGCTCACGGTCTTCAAACAGCTCAAAGCTCATCTCACGACCAGCCAGCTTCAGCTCCTGAATGCGAGTATTCAGGGTATCCAGCCAGGACTGCATTTTTGTCTGGTCTTTCAAGTCTTCCTGGGAAACTGCATCCAGATAAATCATCTCTTTCATGATTTCAGAAGGGTAAATGCGAGACAGACGCTCAATGGTTGCAATGACTTTTCTGTATTCTTTTACCAGAGATTCCAGAGCTTCATCACCAATACCCGGTGCATTTTCATTGACATGCAGTGTGGCATTTTCCAGTGCAGACTGGGTTAAATAGTCATCCAGTGCAATATCGTCTTTCAGGTATTGCTCCTGTTTGCCTTTCTTCACTTTATAGAGAGGCGGCTGAGCAATATAGACATAGCCATTTTCAATCAATTCTGGCATCTGACGGAAGAAGAATGTCAATAGCAGGGTTCGAATGTGAGAGCCGTCAACATCAGCATCGGTCATGATGATGATGTTGTGGTAGCGCAGTTTCTCAATATTGAACTCTGTGCGACCAATGCCACACCCCATTGCGGTAATCAGGGTACCAACCTCCTGGGAGGAAAGCATTTTGTCAAAGCGTGCTTTTTCAACGTTCAGGATCTTACCTTTCAGTGGCAGGATGGCTTGTGTTTTCCGGTTTCGACCTTGTTTGGCAGAGCCCCCCGCAGAGTCACCCTCCACTATGTAAAGTTCGGAGAGAGCAGGGTCTTTTTCCTGACAGTCAGCCAACTTTCCGGGCAGTCCAGCTATGTCCAGAGCGCCTTTCCTGCGGGTCATTTCACGGGCCTTACGGGCGGCTTCACGGGCTCTGGCTGCATCCAGCATCTTGTTTACAACCGCTCGGGCTTCTTGTGGGTTTTCCATCAGATAGTCCGCAAGATAACTGCTCATCTCCTGCTCAACAGCTGTTTTCACTTCAGAAGAAACCAGCTTGTCCTTGGTCTGGGATGAGAATTTGGGGTCTGGAACCTTGACCGAAATAATCGCTGTGAGACCTTCACGAGCATCATCACCGGAAGTGGAAACTTTCTGGTTTTTAGCAAAACCTTCGCGCTCAATGTAGCTGTTCAGGTTTCGGGTCAGGGCGGCTCTGAAGCCGGCAAGGTGGGTACCACCATCTCGCTGAGGAATGTTATTGGTGAAGCAAAAAATGTTTTCCTGAAAGCCATCATTCCACTGCAATGCCACCTCTACACCAATGCCATCTTCCCTTGTTTTTGTGAAGTGGAAGACCTTGTTGATATTGGTCTTATTGGTATTCAGATATTCAACGAATGCACTCAGACCACCGTCATAACGGAACTGATCTTCTTTACCTGTACGCTCATCAATCAAGCGGATAAAAACACCAGAGTTCAGGAAAGAGAGCTCTCTCAGTCTTTTTGCCAGAATGTCATAGCTGAACTGAATATTGGAGAAAGTCTCCTCAGAAGGTACAAAATGAACCTCTGTACCGCTCTTTTCAGTCTCTCCTATCACCTTCATAGATTCCTGTGGAACACCGTGAGAATAGACCTGCTGATGAACCTGACCATTCCTGCGAATGGTTAACTTGAGCTCTTTGGAAAGGGCGTTTACCACGGAAACACCAACACCGTGCAGACCACCAGAGACCTTATAGGTGTTGTCATCAAACTTACCGCCGGCATGGAGTACCGTCATGATCACTTCTGCGGCGGAGACACCTTCTTCTTCGTGGATATCTACAGGGATTCCCCGACCGTTATCACGAACGGTAATGGATTCATCCGGATGGATAATGACGGCAATTTCATCACAGAAGCCTGCCAAGGCCTCATCGATCGAGTTGTCTACCACCTCAAAAACCATGTGGTGAAGGCCGGTACCATCATCGGTATCACCAATGTACATGCCCGGGCGCTTACGAACTGCATCCAGACCTTTCAGCACTTTAATATTGGACGCATCGTAATTTTGTTCACTCATACTCTTTCTCCAGCGATTCAGTCTGGCGAATCTCACGCCCAGATTCCAAGTTCACAGATCCCTGTTTCACGTGAAACACTTTCAGATTGATTTCAGGCTCCCAGCAATCCACCAGTGCGCCCGGCTCTACGCAGGTAATAAATACCTGACTCTGCATATTCTGTAATATCTTGCACATAGCTTTTCTGTGGGGAGCGTCTAGCTCTGAAGGTAAATCATCCACAAGAAAAACACACTGGCTACGGGTCATTTTTGAAAAGAGATAACCTTGTGCCAGCTTTAACGCACAAACGACTAATTTCAGCTGACCACGAGAAAGAATATCAACGGCATTACTTCCTTCCAGACGCACCCTTATATCTGCTCGTTGTGGCCCTGATTGTGTGTATCCGGTCTGAGAATCACGAACTGTATTTTCTTTTAACACCTCAGCCAGACGTCGTTCTCTGTCCCAACCCCGGTAATAACTTATCTTGATATCACCCAGCGAGGTCAGCTGGTTTAGAACATCCTGAAAAACGGGTGTCAGTTGATCAAAGTATTGCTGTCTGAGTTGATCTACAGCCTCAGCCGCTTTTACCAGTTCCTCATCCCAGACAGACAGCTGAGATGAGTAGGATGAACCCGTTATTTTACCATGCCGAAGCAAACTGTTCCGCTGTTTAAGCACTTTTTGAGTTCGCTTCCAAAGAGGTAAGAATTCACGGTGTTTCACGTGAAACACCCCCCAATCAAGAAACTGTCTTCTTTGCTTGGGTGAACCTTCCAAAAGTTTGAAAGTGTCGGGATTAATAATTTGTAAAGGTAGAAGTCTGGCCAACTCGGACGTTGACTTAAGCGTTTCACCCGCGACCCGAATTTGAAAATTCTCTTCTTCCATATCTCGGGAAACGCCAACCGGTATCAGTCGGTCATTATTGGATTGAATTTGCGCAAATACCGTGCACTTACCCTTTTTATGACGAATGACCGGCTTAAGTCTGGCACTTCGAAAAGATCGAGCCAAACCCAAGAGATGAATAGACTCAAGAATACTGGTTTTTCCACTGCCATTAAGACCGTAGAGAATATTGATATCCGGGGAAGGGGAGAAGGTAGCGGATGCCAGATTCCTGACATCCTTAATCATCAGCTTGTGAATTGTCATCGGCTTGAACAAACCTCAGAGATGAGACTTTTCACAACGGCTTTCAATGATAAGAGGGCCTTTTTTTCTGAAAAGACCCAGAACACTAAAAAGGCCTTCAATGATGGTAAAAACACCTTCATTAAAGTCTCATAGGCATAACAACATAACTGGAATCACTGGCGTCAGACTCTTCCAGCAGGGCACTGCTATTAGGATCAGAAAGGGTAATCTTCACGGATTCACCTGAGATAACAGACAACACATCCAGCAAGTAACTGACGTTGAAGCCCATCTCCAGAGTTTCACCGTGGTATGCCAGACTGATTTCTTCTTCCGCTTCTTCCTGCTCAGGGTTATTTGCTATCACCTTTAGCAAGCCATCGGAAAGTATCAGGCGAATACCACGATACTTTTCATTGGAAAGAATGGAAGCACGTTGGAAAGCCTGACGAAGCTCCTGACGATCTCCAATAATAATCTTGTCACCACCACGGGGAATAACACGGTCATAATCCGGGAACTTCCCATCCACCAGCTTGGAGGTGAACATAAAGTCTCCGGTTTTCGCTCTGATATGGTTGGCGCCCAAAGTAATATGAACCATCTCGTCTCCTTCTGTCAGAAGACGGGCCATCTCCATAATCCCCTTACGCGGGACTATAACCTGGTGACGGTCTTGCTGATTAATATCAGCATCAACGGTACACATAGCCAGACGATGGCCATCAGTAGCAACAAAACGCAGCGTATTCTGGCTGACTTCTATCAGCATACCATTCAGATAGTAACGAACGTCCTGTTGCGCCATGGCAAAGCCAGAACGATCAATCAATCGGCGCAAACGGCTCTGACCAATGGTAAAGGTCATTGAACCCGGTTCTTCGTCAATACTTGGGAATTCATTGGCGGGCAAAGTCGACAAAGTAAAACGAGAACGGCCTGCTTTCAGTTTGACTCGTTGATCATCCTGAGAAAACTCAATCAAAGCGTTTTCCGGAAGAGACTTACAGATATCCATCAGCTTCCTGGCTGGAACGGTAATTTCTCCGCCCTCAGAGACCTCATCCAGTGTCACTCTACCGACCAGTTCTACTTCCAGGTCAGTACCTGTCAGAGAGAGTTGATCACCGTCCACCACCATCAGGACGTTGGACAATACAGGTAGAGTCTGTCTGCGCTCAACAACACCCGCCACCAGTTGAAGTGGCTTGAGCAATGCTTCCCGATTAATGGTAAATTTCATCGCTTTCCTTTCTCTTGGCTATCTGGAAGTAAGTCACAATGACCTTCTTCCTGAATTCATTAAATATCTGCTGGCTGAATCAAAATCAGCTAGTCAGAGATCTCAAAAGATTTTTGTAATCATCACGGATTTCACCGTCTTCATCCACCAGCTCTTTCACTTTACGGCAGGCATGAAGCACAGTGGTATGATCTCGTCCGCCGTAGGCGTCACCAATTTCAGGCAGACTGTGACTGGTCAGCTCCTTGGAAAGAGCCATTGCAATCTGTCTGGGCCGAGCCACAGAACGACTACGACGTTTAGATAGAATATCAGCTACCTTGATCTTGTAATACTCAGCCACCGTTCTTTGAATATTATCGATACTGACCTGCTTATCCTGCAAGGCAAGCAGATCCTTCAGGGACTCCCTGATGAGATCAATATCAATCTTGCGCCCCATAAAATGAGCACTGGCAATCACCCGTTTCAGAGCGCCTTCCAGCTCACGAACATTGGATCGAATTCGCTGGGCAATAAAGAAAGCCGCTTCATGGGGTAAATCAACTTTTTGCTGCTCTGCCTTCTTCATTAATATGGCTACTCGGGTTTCAAGCTCGGGAGGCTCCACTGCGACCGTCAGGCCCCAGCCAAATCGGGACTTTAATCGTTCCTCCACACCACTGATTTCCTTGGGGTAACGATCACAGGTCAGAATCATTTGCTGTCCCCCCTCAAGCAGGGCATTGAAGGTATGAAAAAATTCTTCCTGTGAGCGCTCTTTACCGGCAAAGAACTGGATGTCATCAATCAGCAGGGCATCGACGGAGCGATAGTAGCGTTTAAAGTCATTGATGGCATTTAATTGCAGCGCCTTGACCATGTCGGCAACAAATCGTTCGGAATGCAAATATACGACTCTGGAATTACGATTTTGACGAACCAGAGAATTACCCACGGCATGCATAAGGTGAGTTTTACCCAGGCCTACACCGCCGTATAAAAACAGTGGATTGTATGCAGCTCCCGGGTTTTCAGACACCTGACGGGCTGCTGCAAGTGCCAGCTGATTCGATTTACCTTCAACAAAGGTATCAAAGGTGAAGTGGGCATTCAGGGAACTGTTATGTTTTATTGAACCCTCGACTTCTATTTGTCGTCCGGAAGAAGGTTCTTCTTTCCTGGCAGGATGACTGCTGGCAGTGTCCTCTTTTGCTTTCAGAGGATTGACTTTCTTGGGTATGGCATGGGGCTCAATACTTTCAGACGACACAGGTTTACTAGTAGAAAGGCCCGATGCTTCACTGAGGCTGGACACCAGCTCCCGGGTCACCGCCTTCTTTTCTTCTACGACAGGCTTGGGTTGTTCAGGGCGTACAGGACTGCTGGCAGGCGAAGCACTCCTTCGGCTGAGAGACTGGGGGCGACGGTTCGAGACGGCCAGTGCCACCGCCGGAGCCTGTCCATCAGTCAGTTCATCAAGTATCTCTTCGATGCGCGGCAGAAACTTCTCTTTCACCCAGTCTGCGACAAAACGATTAGGAGCCAGCAGGCAAAGATCGTGTTCATCACCCATGACTTTCAATGGGCGAATCCAGGTATTGAACTGCTGTGAGGACAGTTCATCTTGAAGCAAGTCCACACACTTTTGCCAGAGCTCTAAGGGCACGGGCGCTCTCCTGAAAATGGGTGAAATGGAAGCCGGTCAGCCTGCCTGCTGGACGACTTCGCTAATGGCAGGAAACAGAATCTGTCCAGAAACACCTATTCCTCCACAGCAGAACAGTGCAGATACGCAAGAAGAACAGGCCAAAAAACAGCTTCAATTGTATCCTTTCAGGGAAAAGTTATCCACACCTTAAATTTGTTGAAAGCATGGCCAGAAAATAATCTTTTTACTTAATTATCAACACTCTATAAGCAAAAAGAGACGAAAAAAGAGACAATCAGTGATGAAAAAATAATGTGGAAAAGGCTGTGTTCACAAAGGCTGATGAAGGATGAGTGAGCTGTGAATAAGTATAATGCATCGACGTACTGTGTATAAGGTACCAAATTATACACAGGCTGTGAGCAGGCAGAGAACAGTATAGTCGCTTATTTTCTACACATTCACACACACGAACAAACCCAGAGTACAAAAGGCTTTACAGAACTTATCCACATAAAAAGTGTTGCCTAATATTTATTAAAAAAACAAAACACCATCACTCAAGTACATATGTATTATATGTACTTAATTTTCCAGAATGACTCTCAAAAGATTTTTAATTTATAAATGTCATTTGAAATTAGTGGTGTGTTATTTTTCCCTATATATAAGGGACGTAATTTCCCCTATAAAAATGCACTTTTACGATAACCCTACTTAATATCCGCAAAGAGCTGGCTGCCCTCTAAGGATTGAGCCCTGAGCCCAGGTGGCAAACTCTTGACAAATGCAAATTGACGCTTATCCCTCAATTACTTAGAATGCCCGTCTTTTTGTAAATCGATAAAACGAGTAACGTCATGAAAAGAACATTTCAGCCCAGTAATCTGAAGCGCAAGCGCACTCACGGTTTCCGTGCTCGCATGGCTACCAAGAACGGTCGTGCGGTAATCAACCGTCGCCGTGCCAAAGGTCGCAAGCGTCTGGCTGCCTGATTTGGACTGACAGGTGAGCTTCGCTTTTGGTCGCGATCTGCGACTTTGCTCAGCAGCTGATTTTAAGCAGGTTTTCAACCGTACGGATATCAAGGTCAGTAGTCGCCATTTACTGATACTGGCTTGCCAGAATGAGCTTGACCACCCCCGTCTGGGGTTGGTGATCGCCAAAAAAAATATCCGTAAAGCTACCGGTCGCAATCGAGTCAAACGACACATTCGGGAAACCTTTCGCCTCCATCAGGGGGAACTGGGAAACCTGGATATTGTTGTTCTGGCCAGAAGAGGTCTGGGTGAGCTGGAAAGCTGCGATATCAATAAACTGCTCACCCATCAATGGTTTAAACTGGCCAGACGTCGGAACGAGCAGAAGGTTTCCTGAATGGAGACCATTGCCTGAAACAGGCACTCTATGGGGCTGCGTGACAGTGGAGGTAGAAACTGCCTCCAGTCACTCTTCAGAAAGCCAGTCATACTGTCTCCACTCAAATCAGCCGATGCGTTTCCTGTCTATTCGGCACAGACAGAGTAAAGTCGACATGACCAGACCTGTGATTAATTTTCTCGTGCTTTTGCCCAGACGCTCTGCCATGGGATTGATCAAGGTGTACCGTTACTGCCTGAGCCCTATTATGGGCAGGCATTGTCGCTTTTACCCCAGCTGTTCCAGCTATTCACAGGAAGCTCTCCAACATCATGGTTTTCTGAAAGGCAGTTTTCTGACCTTGAAACGACTGCTGCGTTGCCATCCCTGGCATCCAGGAGGTTATGATCCGGTGCCTGCTCCCTTGGACAAGCAACGCCGGTCATCAGACGATCATATTCATCACCAAGACTCTTTGGCTCGGACATCATGGATCTGCAAAGAACACTCTTGATAGGTGCTATAGCCGTTGTTGGTGTGTTTACACTTCAGCAATGGAATGAAGATTACAATCAGACCCGGCCGGCCAGCGATGCTGTTGTGGCTAATGTCTCCACTTCTCAAAGTGGTTCTGATTTACCCACTATCTCACCATCATCTTCCTCTCCGGAAATTCTGGATGACAAGGTTCAGACTTCTGCTCAACTGATCAACGTTAAAACAGACACACTGAACCTTCAGATTGACCCCGCCGGTGGTGACATTGTCGGACTCAGCCTGCCCAAATACCCAGCCTGGCTGCCTGAAGAAGGCGAAAAAGCTACGCCTTTCCAGCTACTGGTTAACAGGCCCAACTGCACACCGGGTGAAGTGACCTGTGTCTACACTGCCCAAAGCGGCCTGATTGCTACTGATGGTCCCACCAACGATCAGAATCAGAGACCCCTCTACAGCACTGCACAGACCAGTTACACCTTGCCAGCCGGTCAGGACCAGCTGACGGTTAAACTGACTCGCAGCACTGGCGAAGTTCAGGTAACCAAAAGTTATACTTTTAAGCCCGGCTCCTATGAAGTCGTATTGGCTTACGAAATCGCCAACAACAGCGACAAGGAATGGCGTGACACCTTCTATGCTCAGCTGAAGCGGGATGGTTCAGAAGACCCAAGCTCAGTAAACTCCAGCGCCCCCATGAATACCTACCTGGGGGCGGCTGTTCGTTCTATTGATGAGCCATACAGAAAGCTGCCTTTCGATGATTTCCGAAAAGAGCCTTTCAAGGAAAGAGTCGAGGGTGGTTATGCAGCCATTCTTCAGCACTACTTTGTCAGTGCCTGGGTACCCGCTCAGGACAAGCCTCACAATTATTACACTCAGGAATCCCGTAACAATGAATACTATAGGGTGGGTTTCTACAACGACCCTCTGGTAGTCAATCCTGGTGAGAAAGTTGTCACCGGTGCAACGCTTTATGCTGGTCCTAAAGATCAGCCTGCCCTGAAGAATCTGGCGGATGGTCTGCAGCTGACCATGGACTTCGGCATGCTGTGGTTCCTGGCTCAGCCACTGTTCATGTTGCTGCAGTTTATCCATTCTCTGGTAGGCAACTGGGGTTGGGCAATTATCCTGCTGACAGTTTGTGTGAAAGCGGTATTCTATCCACTGAATCAGGCCAGCTTCCGTTCTATGGCTAAAATGCGCAAGCTGGGGCCAAAAATGCAGGAGCTGAAAGAAAGATACGGCGACGATCGCCAGAAGATGTCTCAGGCCATGATGGAGATGTACAAGAAAGAGAAGGTCAATCCAATGGGTGGCTGCCTCCCGATTCTTGTCCAGATGCCAGTATTCATTGCCCTCTACTGGGTGTTGCAGGAGGCTGTAGAGCTGCGTCAGGCACCCTGGCTCGGCTGGATTCAGGATCTGTCCCAGATGGACCCTTACTTCATCCTGCCGTTGATCATGGGTGCTTCCATGTTCGCGCAGCAGATGCTGAACCCGACACCTCCTGACCCTGTTCAGGCTAAAGTGATGAAGTTGATGCCGCTGATTTTTACCATATTCTTCCTGTGGTTCCCGGCAGGTCTGGTACTGTACTGGGTAACCAACAACATTCTGTCGATTATTCAGCAATACATCATTACCAAAAAGATCGAGAAAGAAGGCTCCTGAGTCTGAAAATCTCAAAAAAAACGGACCGCAATGGTCCGTTTTTTTAGATCCATGACGGCCATGGCACCAGCAGCCACCTTAGATTAGACTAATCATTTTTCTCATTTCTCAGCCAGTAATTGCTATGTCCGATCTCCGTGCACTCCATAAAGACACTATTGCCGCTCAGGCAACCGCTCCCGGAAGAGGTGGGGTGGGGATCATCAGGGTCTCAGGCCCTGAAGCTTTGTGGGTTGCCAGAGAGGTTCTGAAAATGGAGCCCAAGCCTCGTTACGCTCATTACGGTCCTTTTTACGATGAGCAGGATGAGGTTCTGGACGAAGGACTGGCTCTTTACTTTCCTAATCCAAATTCATTTACTGGAGAGGATGTCATAGAGTTCCAGGGACATGGTGGTCCTGTCATTTTGGACTTACTGTTGAAAAGAATTAATGCCCTTGGGGTCAGGCTGGCCAATCCCGGAGAGTTTTCCGAAAGAGCCTTCCTGAATGACAAGATGGATCTGGCGCAGGCCGAGGCCATCGCAGATCTGATCGACAGTACTTCAGAACAGGCAGCCAGATCGGCATTAAGATCACTGCAAGGCGCTTTCTCCAGAAGAGTCAACGAGCTGGTAGAATCCCTGATTGAACTG
Source organism: Endozoicomonas sp. ALC020 (assembly GCF_049275935.1). Classification (NCBI taxonomy): domain Bacteria; kingdom Pseudomonadati; phylum Pseudomonadota; class Gammaproteobacteria; order Oceanospirillales; family Endozoicomonadaceae; genus Endozoicomonas; species Endozoicomonas sp. ALC020. The sequence goes on along the minus strand of NZ_CP184830.1, from coordinate 2,134,602 downwards.
AGAATTTACGTTGAAGCTGCCATCGACTTTCCCGAAGAAGAGATTGATTTCCTGGCCGACGGCAAAGTGGCAGGCGATCTCAAAACCATCATCAGCCATCTTGCCCAGGTCATGAGAGAAGCGGATCAGGGGGCTATTCAGCGTGAAGGTATGACCGTAGTCATTGCCGGACGTCCCAATGCCGGTAAATCCAGCCTTTTGAATGCGTTATCAGGACGGGAGTCGGCTATTGTAACGGACATTGCCGGTACCACCCGTGATGTTCTCAGGGAGCACATCAATATCGACGGTATGCCCTTGCATGTTATCGATACCGCCGGTCTGCGAGAGACAGATGATAAAGTCGAACAGATTGGAGTAGAACGTGCCTTCAGGGAAATAGAAGACGCTGACAGAGTACTCCTGATGGTGGACGGATCAAGCACTGACGCAACCGATCCTCACGACATATGGCCTGAGTTTGTTGATCGACTTCCTTCCAGAGAAAAGCTCACTGTGATCCGTAACAAGATTGACCTGACAGGCGAACAGGCAGGCATAGAGGACGCTGGAGGGGTCCCCCTGATCAGGGCCTGTGCCATGAGAGAACACGGCCTGGACGCTCTCAGAGAGCATCTGAAAGCCTGTATGGGCTATGAGGGCGCCATTGAGGGTGGTTTTTCTGCCCGGCGCAGACATCTGGATGCGCTGCGAAGAGCAGAAGAGTTTCTGGATAACGGTCAGAAGCAGCTTGAATACATGGGGGCAGGTGAACTTCTGGCTGAAGATCTGCGACATGCCCAGAAGGCCCTGGGTGAGATTACCGGCGAGTTCTCCAGCGACGATTTGCTGGGCAGGATTTTCTCCTCGTTCTGTATTGGCAAGTAGGTGAAATTCAGAGGTTCAGTTTACTTTTTTAAGGTTTGCTCTGAAGTTTCAGGCTCTGCCTCCGTGGGTTTATCACCGGGTGGAGCCAGAAAGATCTTCAGGCGCTGCTTTGGTGTCAGGTGTTCACCTTTTGCTTCTCTAAACATATCCCGCCATTCAGAGAAGGTAACCGTCAGAGGGTTATGGCTGTTGACAGGCTTACTGACCCCGTAGCGCACAGTTTCTACTTCTGGTTCAAAGGTACCGAATAGCTTATCCCAGACGATCAGAACACCGGCATAGTTTTTATCGATGTAATGAGAGTTGATACCGTGGTGAACCCGATGATGGGACGGTGTGTTAAAAATAAGCTCGAACTTGCCAAGACTGCGAACCCACTGAGTATGGACAAAGAACTGAAGCCCCAGATTAAGCAGCACTGCAAAGATAACCCATTTAGGCTCAAAACCAATGATGACTAAAGGAACCCAAAACAGCCACATACCGGCAATTGGGTACATCAGGCTTTGGCGAAACGCGGTGCTGAAATTCATTCTTTGCGAACTATGATGTGCGACATGGGCAGCCCACATCCAGCGTATCCTGTGGCTGGCACGATGAAACCAGTAGTAGCAGAAATCCTGTAAGATCAGCAAAGCAACAAAGGAAGCTGCGTTCATTTCAATCTCTAGTAACTTCCAGCCAAAAAGCCAGAAATAGAGTTTGACGATCACCAGGCCTGTAACGATATCTGCCAGTTGATGCATACCTGCTAATGAGAAATTGCACAGTACTTCTGGCAGTTTATAGGCGGAATTTTCCGGAAGCATTCCGCCCCTTTGGCCGATGAAATATTCTGCCAACATTAAACCAATAAACAGCGGAGCCAGCAGCATCAGCAACCATTCGGGATGGTCAATAATCATTTGAAACTCCATCTTCTGCCTTCGTCAATAAGGGTTAACATTTGGCATAGTGATCTTTACTTTGCCCGGGTAAGTAGCCAAATAAACTAATGCTCTTTTGGGGCTTTAAGAGAGGCTTTCAGGTTGTCGAGCCAGAGCGTGATTCTTTTCTTGTTCGCGCCAAGATCGGAGTAGCCGTAATGTGAGCGAGAGTAAATGGCCAGTGTGCTGGTATCTTCCCCCTGACTATAAAAACGTACGGTAATGGTATCCGGATAGCCCATGAAAGGGGTTCTCTGAACGTAGTCGACCTGCTGACCATCGTCACTTGTCCGCAAGACTTCTACCTTCTCCTGACTTTGGGCAAGGTCTGAAAACCGCTCTTGCAGCTCTGTGACACCAACGTTCAGAACAGGGCTGATCTGATGGGGCTCTGCTAAAAACTTGCCTTCTGGCAAAACCAGATATTGATTGGGCTTTTCGTGTAGTTTTAATGTTTCAAAATCAATGACCCGGTCATCAATCGCTGTGAAAAGGAAGTCCAACATCAGATTTTCTCCGAATCAGTTTTCAGGGCGTCAGTATGACGGATCTGAGTGGAGCCTGAAAGACCCCTGTATGCGTTAAACCTCCCTAAGCTCATTTCAGGGCCTCAAGCATAATCAATATCCCTGATCACACCTTCGTCAGAAGTTTCCAGCAAAATCGGTTTGTGGATTTTGAGAATAGATTTAGCACCTTCATCACCACTGAGCAATGTTAAATCAGATTGCAGAAAAGCCGGAAATAAAACGGGATGAGCAGGGACGGGATCTGAATCTTCAGATTGATAGATTGGCCTGATGATTTTCTTGTACTCATTGTTTTTAAAGCTTTTTATGAGCTGCCTGTAGGTGTCAAATTCAATGTAAGGCATATCTCCCAGGCAGAGAAGGATGTTTTGATCTTCAGGAATATTGTTAATAGCTATAACAATGGATGAGCTCATACCTCTTTCAAAGTCAGGGTTTTCAGTGTAAGCAAGACCGTATTTGTCTAATGAATGTTTAAGAATGTCATCCTGAGGCCTGACGATCACTAAAACCTGATTAACATGGGGCTGGACATTCAACGCACTAAGAATGGCCATTGGGATGCCGTTAATCTCATGCATCATTTTATGGCCATTAAATCGCGAGCCTTTGCCTGCAGCTAAGATAACCGCTGTTATTTTCTCGCAAGGGTTGAATTTTTTGATGTTAGCTGATGTCACAGGCGGTCGTCTGACTTATTTGATCTTCTTTCTTTTCCAGCGCCTTACCAGGCTGTATGCCATTTTTAATGGCAGTGATTTCAGCAAGAATAGAAAGTGCAATTTCTGCGGGGGATTTACTACCGATATTTAATCCAACCGGGCCATGGAGCTGGTTAACCTCAGCATCACTGAAATCAAAGTGCTCCCTGAGTCGTCTGCGACGCTCCTGATTGTTGAGTCTTGAGCCAAGAGCACCAACATAGAATGCATCGCTTTTTAATGCCGTTAGTAAGGCCATGTCATCTACTTTCGGGTCGTGGGTTACTGCGACAATGGCAGTGCGGACATCGACATTTAAATCCTGAATGACATCATCGGGAAAGCCTTTTAATAACGGCAAGTCTTTTAAGGGCCAGTTGCTTCGATAATCAGGTCTGGGATCGCTAACCAAAACTTCAAATCCAAGGCCTTGTGCAAATTCAGCCAGATATCGGCCGGTTTCACCGGCACCAATCACCATTAATCGCCAGATTGGTCCAAAGACGTTTTGCCAGTGGGTTTGTGACAACCCTGGTTCTTGTTGCTTCCAGGGCGTATAAATCACTTGACCCGTTTCAAGGCTTACCTTTCTTAAGCAGGTTTTTCTCGCTTCAATGTGATCAATAAGAAATTTAACGTCTGCTATTTCATTGAGAGGCTCCGCCATGAGTTCCAGAGCCCCTCCGCAAGGTAATCCGAATCGGTGACGTTCTTCAGCAGTTTCTCCGTACATGATTTTTTGCACGAATCTGACAGGGTTTTGGGCTAGCTGTGCAATTAAATCTTCTTCAACACATCCGCCACTGACGCTACCAAAAAAGCGACCAGAAGAACTTACCGCTAAAAGGGAACCTACCGGTCGGGGTGAGGTGCCCCAGGTTTTAGCGACACTGACGAGGGAGATTTCATCACCTTGTTCAAGACAAGATAAACAACCTTTCAGAACGTCTAATTGTGAACCTTGCATAGTGAACCTTTGCTTATACATTCCAGGCAGGATTCCGTCCCTCAGGCAGCCTCTGGGCAGTAAACTGCTGCAATACCTATCCAGCGGTTTGATGCTGAGGGACGAAGCTCGACAAATCAACTGAGTTTAAGAGGCAAGCTTCTTAAACGATTACCTGTTGCTGCAAAGATGGCATTGCCCACAGCCGCTGCAATTGGCGGCAGGCCTGGTTCACCTACACCGCTTGGTGCTTCATCACTGTCAACGATGACTACATCAATTTCTGGTGATTCATGCATTCGCAGTATCGGGTAATCATGGAAGTTACTTTGAACCACTGCACCGTCTTTGAGTGTGATCTCTCCGTAGAGAGCAGCAGTTAAACCAAATAAGATGCCACTTTCCATTTGTTGGATAACTATTTCGGGGTTAACCGCTAAACCGCAATCTACCACACAAGTCACTTTGTGAACTTTGATTTGGCCGTTGTTCACAGATACCTGTGCGATTTCTGTCACATAGGACATGAACGAAGTATGAGCTGCTACGCCATGATAATGACCTTCTGGTAAAGGTTTTCCCCAGCCCGCTTTGTTGGCAGCAATTTTTAGAGTGTTCGCCAATCGAGGATTATTTTTCAAGTGTTTAAGGCGATAGTCGACAGGATCCTGTTTTTGCAAAATGGCGATTTCATCCATCATGCTTTCTTTAAAGAAACCACTGAATGAGTGACCAACACTTCGCCAAAAACCTATGGGCAGTCCCGGATCAACCGTGACATGGTCAACGGATTTATGGTCGGCATCATAGTCTTCGAATAAGCCTTCTACTGAAGTAGGATCTACCGTCCAGCCATCAAACAGGCCGTAACCGGCTTTACTGATCCAGTCGACCATACCGTCAGGCAGGAATGCTGGCATCATGGCATCGGCCAGTTCATCCATGGTATAAGGTATGACGTTTGCACCAGAGCGCTTAACGTTCCAGCTGTCGATATTACCGTCTTTATCTAAGCCAACTTGAAACTTAGCCAGGGTCGCAGGGCGGTAATAGTCGTGTTTTGTATCATCTTCGCGACTCCAGATCAGTTGCACTGGCAGGCCTGATGCCTTGGCTATGGAAACGGCTTCGGCAACAAAGTCGCTTGATATACGACGTCCGAATCCTCCCCCGAGGAATGTACTATGAATCGTGACATCATCTTTTGCTACATCACCATAAAAAGCACCCAGTTTGGCGGCAATTCCGGGGTTTTGGCTTCCTGTCCAAATGTCTAATTTGTCACCCGTGAATTTCGCAGTACAATTCATAGGTTCCATGGTGGCGTGAGCCAGGAAAGGGGCCCAGTATTCTCCAGATACAACGGTGTCGGAAGCTTTTAAGGCATTGCGACCCTCTCCTTCTTCGTGTGCATTATCCGCTTCATCGCTATCCAAAGCTTCTTTAAAGAGTTGTTTACCGTTACCTGCTTCAGTGGCAGCGCTGGAAAAGTTTGAAAGGGTTTCAGGTAATTCCCACTGCACGTCTAACAGAGGTAAGGCCGCTTTTGCCTGATAGTAATGATCAGCAACCACTGCTACACCGTTGAAGATTCTGACAACAGCTTTTACGCCGGGCATGCTTTTCACTTTGCTGTCATCAAAGCTTTTCACAGTGCCACCAAATACCGGGCAACGCTTTAACACAGCCCGGTGCAGGCCCTCAAATTCTACATCCAAACCAAATTCCGCCAAGCCTGTGCTTTTTGCTACAGCATCAAGACGTTTTGAGTATTTACCAATATATTTGAAGTCTGCTCTTTTCTTGATGGGTGTGTCTTCAGGAAGGCTCAATTGAGAAGCCGCTTCGCTGAATGCAGCGTAAGGTAGCTTTTTACCTTTGGCTACAATCATTCCATTATCAGTTTGAATTTGATCAACTGACAAATGAAGTACCTTTGCTGCAGCTTGTCGAATAACCATACGAACATTTGCCGCCATTTGGCGAAGTGGAATGAAATGAGTACGAATACTGTTGCTGCCACCTGTTAGTTGCAGCCCATATTCCGGGTTTGCATATTCTTCGCAGGCGCCAACCTGTTTAACCTTGATTTTATCTGGATGAACGTCGAGTTCTTCTGCCAGCACTGTGGTCAGGCCTGTGAATACGCCCTGTCCCATTTCCGAGCGGGGAAGATAAAAATAGATTTCATTATTGCCGGTAATTTGCAGCAAAGCATTGGGTTGCAGATCACCGTTCATAGTATTCGGGGATTTATTGCTGGCACAGGCAGCCAGGGGGATTCCAACGACCAGACCGCCACCAATAATGCCCAGTTTTTTAAGAAAGCTACGGCGAGAGCTGTTTTCTAATGTCTGATCGTTTTTCGTTAGCAATTTGTTTTGTTCAGTGACACTCATGATTGCACTTCCTGTGTTTCCAGTGAAGAAGTTGCCCTTGGATCAAACAGTTGCACGGCGTGCAAATGGCCTTTGCCATTTCTTAAATCTGCTGCTGCATTTTTGATGGCTTTTTTCACATTAGGATAAGTACCGCAGCGGCATAGGTTGCCGCTCATGGCGTTGTCGATGTCACTGTCACTGGGGTTTTTATTCTGGCTTAGTAATGCGGTAGCACTGATGATTTGCCCGCTCTGGCAATAGCCACATTGTGGAACGCCGACTTCTACCCAGGCGTTCTGTAAAGTGGACATCATTTCTGGATTACCAATGCCTTCAATGGTGGTTATATTTCTATTGGCCACGGCCTGAACGGGCATAATGCAGGTTCGGGAACTCACACCATCGATTAACATGCTGCAGGCACCACATAAGCCCATACCGCAACCGAATTTTGTACCTTTCATTTTTAAATGTTCGCGAACCACCCAAAGCAAGGGTGTATCGCCCGGTGCGTCTACATTGACTGTTTGTCCATTGAGTTTAAAGCTAATCACTTGTCCCACCCGGCTGTGCCAGTTTCTTATCTGGCTCATAAGTTTTGATAGACTTTGAGCCATTTATTATTTTTGTGGTTTACAGAAACCACTTTATATCCGTCGTTTATACTGCTTAAACAATTGTCCCGGCAGCCCGGCGAAAGTGGTATCAGTTGTGGGTCATTATACGGAACTCTACCCACAAACATAGTGGGAAATCTGGTCACATTTTCAAAGACGACAATGGCCTGACAGAGAGAGCGGGCATGAATGGTTCGTAGCAGCAGTTCGGATCAGCCTGACAACCTGATTTTGTTTTCAGGATACTCAGGCTTGGCTGCAGCGGGTAAAACATAAACTCTGAAGCATCAGATTGAATCCCCTTTCTGATCAAACAGAAGCAGGTCGTGAGGTCTTACCGAAATATCCACAGGTGTGCTTTCAGGGAACGGGGTTGAGTTTTCCACAACCAGAACATTTTCTTTCAGCTTAACCTCGGTCCTTAATCGGGTTCCCATAAACTGCTGGCTTTTGATCTGGGCAGGATTCACCGGTTTTTCGCACCGACACCTTTCAATCGAAAACATTTGTGGACGGATAAACAGCTCCGCAGTCTGACCGGGGTCTGCTGAAATATCAGTGGATGACTCAACGACACCGACTGGTGTTGAAACGGTGCGACTGTTTATTACTTCACAGGGCAGGAGATTTCCAGACCCCATAAACTCTGCCACAAAACGAGATGCCGGGCGGTTATAGACGTCGAAAGAGTGACCTCGCTGCAGAATATTGCCATTGTGCATAATGGCAACGGAATCGGCAAAGGCAAAACCTTCATCACGGTTATGGGTGACAAACAGTCCAGTGACTTTCTGTTGCTTGAGAATATCCCTGACCTCCCTCACCAGTTTCTGTCTTACCTGACTGTCAATATTGGAAAAAGGTTCATCCAGTAACAACAGGGAAGGGTTGTTAGCCAGGGCTCTGGCAATGGCAACACGTTGCTGCTGGCCGCCGGAAAGTTCATGAGGATAGCGCTTGTCCAGGCCAGAAAGGTTGACCAGCTCCAGCATGGCTTCCACACGCTTACGGGTATCTCTGCGGGAAAGGTTTTTCAAACCAAAAGCAATATTGTGAAACACGTTCAGATGAGGGAACAGAGCGTAGTCCTGAAAGATCATCCCCATTCCACGCTGTTCCGGGGGCAGTGTTCCATGGACTGAACTGACGACCTGACCGTGCAGGGAAATGGTCCCTGCAGAAGGCTGAAGAAGACCTGAAATGGCTTTTAAAAGCGTGGTTTTGCCGCAGCCGCTTCGACCCAGCAGGCAAACAATTTCTCCCTGTTCTACCTCAAGGCTCAGGTTAGAGAGTACTTCTGTCTGTTCATAACGGCAGCTCAGGCCAGCAATTGTCAGGGCGGTCATTTTTGTTCTGCCTCCAGTGAACGGTTCAGAAGTATCAGTGGTATCAGCCCGGCCAGTACCATTATCAATGCTGCCAGAGCAGCCTCTTCCAGTCTTTCATCGGAAACAAACTGGAAAACCCGGGTAGCCAGTGACTCAAAGCCAAAAGGTCTTAAAAGGAGAGTCGCCGGCAGCTCTTTCATGGATTCGATAAAAACCAGCAGAAATCCGGTCAACAAGCCTTTGCGAATCATGGGAATATGAACGCGCCTCACCATTTCTGAAGGTTTGCATCCCAGTGTTCGGCTGGCCATATCCAGAGACGGGGAAACTCTTCCCAGGCTGGATTCAACACTGCCAACGGCCACGGCAGAGAAACGAACGGTATAGGCGAAAACAAGCGCAAATATCGAGCCACTGAAAATAAGGCCAACGGGCGGTAACTCAAAGGCCATAATCAAATCATTCAAACCGTGGTCAGACAGGGTTAATGGGGTTAACACCGCTATCGCCAGAACATTTCCGGGAAGGGCATATCCGCTGGAAACCAGCCGGGAAGGAATATTGGCAAAGCGACTGCCCTGAAGGCGCTGATACAGTCCCAGAAATAAGGCGACCAGTGTTGCAGATGTGGCTGCGGTTAATGAAACCTTCAAACTGTTGAAGCTGTAAGTCAGCCATTCCTGGTTCCAGGAATCACTGAAATATCGGAAAACGTAATCCAGCAAAATAGCAGCAGGTAGAAGAAAGCCCAATATGACCAGCATCCAGCACCAGAACAAGGCCAGGGCCTTTTTCCAACCCCTCAAAACGGAGGCTTTCCTGTGGTCCTGCCCGGTGCTTTTCTGGTACAGCTGTTGTCTCCTGCGACTGAAGCTTTCCAGTGAGATCAGCAGCATCACTGCAACCAGCATGATAGCTGAAAGTTTGGCAGCGGCATTCAAACTGCCATAACCCAGCCAGGTATCATAGACAGCTGTCGTGAGAGTCGGTACAGCAAAGTAATCAACCGTGGCAAAATCACCCAGTGTTTCGATACCCATGAGGGCAAGGCCGGTGACAATAGCCGGTCTGGCCATGGGGATTGAGACCCTCAGAAAACTGGAAACAGGAGAGCATCCGAGCAACCGGCTGGCAAGCATCTGACTCTGGGAATGTTCAAGAAATGCGGTTCTGGCCAGTAGATAAAGATAAGGATAAAGCACTAGCGCCAAAATGATGACTGCGCCACCCAGACTGCGAATATCCGGGAAAAAATAATCCGCAGCACTCTGCCAACCCGTTAAATCCCTCAGCAGTCTTTGCACAGGGCCTGCGTATTCCAGCAGGTCTGTATAGATATAGGCGACCACGTAAGAGGGCATGGCCAGAGGCAGTACCAGAAGCCATTGCAGATAACGTTTACCGGGAATTTCACAGTTTGCCATGATCCAGGCTGCAGGAAGGGCAAGGATCAAACCCAGAATACCGACACCCAGGATCAACAGTACGGTGTTGAGGATATAAGTGCCCAGCACAGTATTTCGCAGATGAGCAAAAATCTCACCGCTAGGCGCCGAGGCCTCATAGACCAGAGCCAAAAACGGAGTAAAAAGCAGAAGAGCCAGCAACCAGCTGCCAGCTCTCCAGAAGATCGAAAGGCCTTGTCTTGAATATGACTTATCAATGCCACACTGCAAAGAGAGTGGTGATAAGTCATTTTCCTGTGTTTCTAAGGCGGTAAGCACCTGTTTCATGAAAGTCTGTTTAAATATCTGTCCGAACTCTGCCAAGCGGCCAATTTTACAGAAAACGGAATGAATATCAGTAAAATTTGCATCTCTCTTTCAAACAGCAACGCAATTAGGCGTAGACTTGCCTTTTAAATGCCTGCTCTCAATTGTGTACGGTAATAATGCACACCAAAGGTAGAGGTAATTTATGAAAAGTGTCAGCGTTAATCAGTTCAGGGATAACCTGAAAAGTTTTGTAGAGAAGGTTGTGGGCAACAGCACTCCGCTTAAGGTCACTCGGCGCGGTGGAGAAGACTTTGTGATGATCAGTGCTGATGACTGGGAGCAGGAACAAGAGACTCTTTATGTGCTGCAGAATAGTAGCTTGATGCGGCAGATTGCAGACTCACAGAGTACACATAGCCAGGGTGAGGGCTATCAGCCAAGTGAAGAGGATATCAGTGAGATCATTGGTCTTTGAGGGTAATACTTGGCAGGTATACGAAGCTCTACGCGAGAAAGTTGACATCCTCCCCACCCTGAAGAGGGGGTCGCAAAACTCTCTCCGCCGTGGGAACGCGCTGACTCCCGTCATTGCCGGCTTCATTCCCGCGAAGGCGGGAATCCACACTGACTCACCACCAGAACCATACTGCCCGGTGTCCCCCTGGCCTTGTCATCCCCGAGAAGGCAGAGATCCACCGTTGGCGCTGGATTCCCGCCTTCGCGGGAATGACGACTTCAGAGCGAGAGAACGAGCTGAAGTTTTGCGACACCCTCTGAAGAGGGTGTCGTAAAAGCCAAAATTCAAATCCAGTAGGACGGGGATTCCTGTTAGTCACCTGCAGGTTCCTGTTTCACAGTTCGTTGCTCAGGGAACAAGCGGAGCCGCCCTGGCTTGGTTCTCGCATACAAAGTAGTGAACTAAATCATTTCCTTTCTGTCTAAATATTAGGGCGATAGTACAAGTTACGAATAATTTACCCCTTCTCTTGAGATTGCCTTTAGAACTGTCATGAAGCATTAAATTTGCAAGGCAAATGAGCTAACCACAAGGACGGTATTAACAACAGCTACAACTTAATAAAGGACGATTAATTATGGATAATGTAAAAACTTTTGCTACCGGCTACGGCTATAGCTATCTGCCCGGTGTAATAGCTGCTGAAAATAGCTCCCCCACCTCAAGAGCTGTAAAGCCCTCACCAGTAAAAAATGGTGGTGAGATGAGCGTCGCTGACAACCCCAAAGAAATGACGGATTCAAGCGGGCAAACGCAGAGCCTGATGAAAAGGAAAATTGAAAATTCTAAAACTGCTGCAGACGGTGCAGTCATATCTGCACAAGGCTCAGAACAAAATCGTCCCTGCTCTGATAACCCTGACTTCCGATCTGATGATTATATTGTGGCAAATCAATTCGCATCTTTACGTCCGATAACTCCCTCTTACGAACGCTTCCCGGTAGGTGACAGTAGTAAGCCCATGGATGAACAATTTGCCAATAAAACGATTCATTGGCTCCAGCAACTTAACACATCATACGAAGAGCGGAGCTCAGTCATGACAAGATTTCGTGAAATACCTAAGACATTGGTCATAACTTACACCTATTCGAGCAGTGGTATACCCAGTGCAACCTTTACGTACGATTCTTCTCGTGTGCCAGAATTGTTGGAAGAAAGAAAACGCCTGGGTGTTTATTATGCTGAGGATTATAAGGCCTACGAACTTCCCGAGCTGTCAAAAGCCAGCGGCTTGGGATTGCTCTCACTGCCAAAATATTTTGATCATACTTTCAGATACAGCTTTGTAGCAAAGGATAACGGGCGTACACCCAGTGAGTGTCTGAATGCTTTTTTTCATGGTCCTACCATTTCAGACTGTGCGACAACTATTCTGGCCTGTCAGTATCGAGCCATTGAATCGATCATTGGCACCGACGAATTCAACCGAATCTTTGGTGCACCGGTCTCAAAGTTCAGAATTTCCTGCACGATTATGTCGCATACCAGCAAAAACTCTTCTAGCCTCGCGAATATTGCTGAAAAATTAGAACCGATCGACTTGAGCAACCCTATCTATAATCTGTTTCACGATCTTAACCGCACTGACGATAACTGCCCTGTCAGGAAACTGTCAGAACGGGATATCAAAAAGGGTGATCTCATCTACATTCAGGGCGTAGCGATCTACATGGAGAAACATAAATTCGGTACTGCTATAGGTTTTAATCTGATATGCACCGGGCAAAATAGCAGTGGACAGAATCTCTATCTGGGGTTTGGTCCGGATAAATTTGATGAACCGAAAACCTACGACCAAGTCAAAAAAATACTGATTGATGGTTACAACAAACCACAGAGTCCTGAAACAATCCATGCAATTAAAAGGGGGGGAACGCATTATGCAGACCTGAAAGACAGTATTCTGCCCTATGACTCCCCTATTGTTGGTATCACTCGTGGGCTTCGCTTCAGTAATGAGCGATGGGAAGATTTTTTGTCGCAGTGCGATCAAGTCTGGCATTGCCAACCACTGTTGCCTGTCACATCGACTATGGAACCAAAGCCGGTGCATCAGGTTTCACCGTTCACCATTGAAAATCTTGATTCTGATTTTGATCAATTCAAAGCCGACTCAATACAGCAGAAACTGATGAAAGGTACGGCCCTGAAGTTCGCACACACTGTGATAAATAATCAGTGTGAAGCCTCGCATAAAAAGCCCATGGGACTATTCTTGAGCGGATCAGCGGGAATAGGAAAAACACATCTATGTACAGCGGTTGCCAAAAAAGCAGCCGAATATGGTGTTGACACCCTTTATATAGACGATTTTACAGCAGGTACTCTGTTCGAGGACTTAGAGGGTAATGAAACGCTATGGGCTGAAAAGATCGACGAAAAGCTTGCCGGAAAGGAATTGGTGGTCATCGATGATGCCAACGGCTTACTTAGCAAAAAACTTCTGGCAAAAACAATGAGACATGTGATGACTCATAACAAAGCCATCATGGTCAGTTCAAATGTTCATATTCCTGCCAAAGATGCAACCCCTGGCATTATTGATCCCTTAACCAGGAAAGCTCATAACTTTCTTTACCTGAGCGATTTGCAGGGAGACAGTCACCGTTCCCAATGGTGGCATAGCCCTGAAGTTCAGACGGCTGATGCATTATCGCAACTGGGTCAGTATCAAGGCCCCAGGGCGGCAGCAGTCATCACTGAGAGGGCTATATCAATAGACGAAATGGCCAAAATACTCAGTATTCCGGAAGAACAGATCCGCCGGGTGGGTCCCCCTCTTTTGCCCGGACTCCCACAAAAAGCAAGCCCCGATTCCCATCTCAGCGATTTATCCAAAACACAGCATCAGGCTGTTTTTATGGAGTGTGATGCTGCTGGTGGTAAAATTAAAATTGAGCAGTTCATAAATATTGTTCAGAGAGTACACGATGAAGGCTTAAAGCTGGTGGTTAAAACCGAAGACCGCTCATTATTGTTAAAAGATGTACTGAATTATTTAGAGAAAGATTTCAGTATTAGAAAGTACAGGATCCGTATTGCTGACCGACTCAAGCATATGTTCCGGGATTTTTCGGAATCCGGACTGTAAAGTTGACTCGGGGCTCGGCCCCCAGAATTGCTTTTAGATTGAAAGCTAAGGCGCCGAAGCCTCGACCAAAGTCAGTCATTAGCAGAGCAAGAAGCCAGGCAGATCGTCGGATTTGGACTCACCCCATGAAACGACCAGTCAGCTTCAATTACACAATTTAGTACATTAGGGTTCAAATTCATTTGAGCCCCCTTCAGCAGTGAACTAAATCATTTCCTTTCTGTCTAAATAAATAGAGCGATAGTACAAGATTCGGATAATTTACTCCTTCTTTTTAGAGTGCCTGAACAATGAGTCAGAAAATATGATTTCGTATGGTTGAGTACTTAACCAGAAGGACGGTATTAACAGCAGATGCAACTTAATAAAGGACGATTAATTATGGATAATGTAAATGTTTTTGCTACCGGCCATCAGTCAGGTGTACCTCTCCAATACGGAAAAACAGTGACTAAATCATCTGAAATAACGGCTGAAAATAGCCCCTCTCTCACCACTTCCGGTTCCACCTCTAGAAGTGTAAAACCCTCGCCAATAAAAAATGGTGGTGAGATGAGCGTCACTGACTACCCGAAAGAAAGGGTGGATTCAAGCGGGCAGACGCAGAGCCTGAGGAAAAGAATAATTGAAAATTCCAGTACTTCGTTCTCCGCAAGCGGTACTGTCATATCTACACAAGGTTCAAAAGAATACCGACCCTACTTCTATGACCCTTTCGACGAAGTTGATCGGGGTATTCAAGAACACCATATTGAATCTTTGCGCAAGATAACTCCCTCTTACAAATCCTTCCCGGCAAGTGTCAGTAATAGGCCCATGGATGAACTATTTGCCGAACATACGATTCATTGGCTCCAGCACATTAACACATCATACGAAGAGCGGAGCTCGGTCATGACAAGCATTTATGATTTTTATAATTTTCATAAAAAAGCACCGTTAGAAAAAGTCAGTGTTACCAAATTGAACACTGGCTTAGACTCGACAAGTTTTTCTCTTTCTGACTCAGCCAGGGCAGACTGTTCTCCTTCCTTTGCTCAGATGTATGAGGGGATAGAACGGCTGGAGTTAAGAAAACGTCTGGGTATATTTTATCCTGAGGATTATAAGAAATATGAACTTCCCGAGCTGTTATACGGTATCTACCTCGGGCGGCACACACTACCAGAATTTTTTGACCTGGGTAACAGAAACAGCTTTGTAGCAGTGGATAACGGGCATACACCCAGTGAGTGTCTGAATGCTTTTTTTCATGGTCCTACCCTTGCGGACTGTGCAACGGCTTTACTGGCCTGTCAGTATCGAGCCATTGAATCCATCATTGGCACCGACGAATTCAACCGGATCTTTGGTGCACCGATCTCAAAGTTCAGAATTTCCTGCACGATTATGTCGCATACCAGCAAACACACTACTAACGTCGGGAATATTGATCCAATCGATGCCAGCAACCCTATCTATGATCTGTTTTACAATCTTTCGCTCAGTGACGAAACCGGCACTAATTTAACTGGCAGGGAACTGTCAGAACGGAATATCAAAAAGGGTGATATCATCTACATTCAGGGCGTTG
This sequence comes from Endozoicomonas sp. ALC020, assembly GCF_049275935.1. NCBI lineage: Bacteria > Pseudomonadati > Pseudomonadota > Gammaproteobacteria > Oceanospirillales > Endozoicomonadaceae > Endozoicomonas > Endozoicomonas sp. ALC020. The sequence continues at coordinate 2,119,407 of NZ_CP184830.1, read as the reverse complement.
AAAGCTACCTGGAGAAACATAAAAGCGGTTGTTCTATAGGTTTTAATCTGATGTGCACCGGGCAAAACAGCAGCGGACAGAATCTCTATCTGGGTTTTGGTCCGGATAGATTTGATGAACCGAAAACCTACGACCAAGTCAAAAAAATACTGATTGATGGCTACAATAAACCACAGAATTCTGTGACAAACTATGCAATCAAAAAGGGGGAAACGCAGTATGCCCGGCTGAAAGACAGTATTCTACCCCATGACCACCCTATTATTGGCATCACTTGTGCGCTTCGCTTCAGTAATCTGTTCTGGGAATATTTTTCGTCGCAGCGCGATCAAGTCTGGCATCATCAACCGCAGTTGCCTGTCACACCGACTATGGAACCAAAGCCGGTGCATCAGGTTTCACCGTTCACCATTGAAAATCTTGATGCTGATCTGGATCAATTGGAACCCGACTCAGAACAACAGGAACTGATGAGGGATATGTCCCTGAAGTTCACACACGCTGTGATTAATAATCAGGGTGGAGCCTCGCACAAAAAGCCCATGGGACTATTCCTGACTGGATCACCGGGAATAGGAAAAACGTACCTTTGTGTAGCTGTTGCCAAAAAAGCAGCCGAATACGGTGCCAACGTCCTTTACATAGACGAAGCTATGGTAGGCGATCTGTATATGGACTACCAGGGTAAAGAAGAGCAATGGGCCAGAAAGATCGACGAAATGCTTGCCGGTAAGGATTTGGTGGTCATCGATGATGCCAACACCGGATGCCTTAGCAAAAAATTTCTGGCAAAAACAATGAAACATGTGATGACTGATAAAAAAGCCATCATGCTCAGTTCAAATAATTATATTCCTGTCAAGGATGCAACCCCTGACGTTATTAATCCCTTAACCAGGGAAGCCCATAACTTTCTTTACCTGAGCGATTTGCAGGGGGACAGTCGCCGTTCCCAATGGTGGCACAGCCCTGAAATACAGGCTACTGATGCAATATCGCAACTGGGTCAGTATCATGGCCCCAGGGCGGCAGCAGTCATCACCGAGAACGCTGTATCAATAGACGAAATGGCCAGAATGCTCAGTATTCCGGCAGAACAGATCCGTCAGGTGGGTTCCCCTATTTTGCCCGAACTCCCACTAAAAATAAGCCCCGATTTCTTTCTCAGCGATTTATCCAAAACACAGCATCAGGCTGTTTTTATGGCGTGTGATCCTGTTTATAGACGTGATGTTGAGCAGCTCATAAATATTGTTCAGAGAGTACACGACGAAGGCTTAAAGCTGGTGGTAAAAACCGAAGACCGCTCATTATTGTTAAAAGCTGTACCGGATATCCTGGAGAAAGACATTTATCTTGAAACGTACAAGCTCCGAATTGGTGACCGATTCAAGCATATGTTCCAGGACTTTTCGGAATCCGGACTCTAGAGTTGACTCGGGGCTCGGCCCGCAGAATTGCTTTTACATCGAAAGCTAAGGCGCCGAAGCCTCGACCAAAGTTAGTCATTAGCAGAATAAGAAGTCGGCAGATCGTCGGATTTGAACTCAGCTCGGGAAGCGACCAATCAGCTTCAAATACGCAATTTAGTAGATTAGGGTTCAAATTCCTGATTTGAGCCCCCCTTTAGCAGTGAACTAAATCATTTCCTTTCTGTCTAAATAAATAGAGCGATAGTACAATATTCGGATAATTTACCCCTTCTTTTTAGATTGCCTGAAGTACTGTCATAAAGAATTAAACTTGCCAGGCAAATGAGCTAACCACAAGGACGGTAGTAACAGTAGATACAACTTAAAAGGACGATTAATTATGGATAGTGTAACTTTTACTTCTACCGGCTATCTGCCCGCTGTACCTTTCCAATTCGGAAAAACAGAAAATAGCCCCACTTCCACCACTTCAGGTTCCACCTCAAGAAGTGTAAAGCCCTCGCCAGTAAAAAATGGTGGTGAGATGAACATCGCTGAAAACCCGAAAGAAAGGGCAGATTCAAGCGGGCAGACGCAGAGGCTGAGGAAAAGAATCATTGAAGAGTCTAAAACTGCCGCAAGCAGTACTGTTATATCTGCACAAGGTTCAAAACAATATCGTCCCTCCTCTAATGCCTCTGTCTCAAAAGCTGATGATGCTATTATGGCAATTCATTTCAAATCTTTAGACGTGATAACTCCCTCTTACAAACCCTTCCCGGTAAGTCACAGTAACAAGCCCATGGATGAACAATTTGCCAATAAAACGATTCATTGGCTCCAGCAACTTAACACATCATACGAAGAGCGGAGCTCAGTCATGACAAGCTTTTATGATCCCGTCCCGTTTATGGACGAAAGTTCTACCCAATGGGACAATAGCTTTGTCACGGCAACCAACAATGCTTCCAGTTCGCCAAAAGTCCTGGAAGTAAGCAAACGTCTGGGTGTTTTTTATGATGAGGATTATATGGACTATGAACTTCCCAAGTTGTCAAACGGTATTAACCTCGTGAAACACACTCTACCAAAATATTTTGATAGGACTTATATAAACAGCTTTGTAGCAGAGGATAACGGGCATACCCCCAGTGAATGTCTGAATGCTTTTTTTCATGGCCCTACCATTGCAGACTGTGCGACAACCATGCTGGCCTGTCAGTATCGAGCCATTGAATCCATCATTGGCACCGACGAATTCAACCGGATCTTTGGTTCACCGGTGGCAAATTTTAGAATTTCCTGCACAATTAGCCAAAGCTCTTCTGACTTCGTGAATGGTGCTGAAAATTTAACACCGATCGAAATCAGCAACCCTATCTATAATCTGTTTTACAATCTTTCGCACCTTGACGAAACCGGCATTACTTCAAGTGACAAGGAACTGTCAAAACGGGATTTCAAAAAGGGTGATATCATCTACATTTCGGGCGTAAGTGACTACACGAAGAAACATAAATTCGGTAATGCTACAGGTTTTAATCTGATATGCACCGGGCAAAACAGCAGCGGACAGAATCTCTATCTGGGGTTTGGTCCGAATGAATTTGTTGAACCGAAAACCTACGACCAAGTCAAAAAAATACTGATTGATGGTTACAATAAACCACAGGGTCCTGAAACAATCCGTGCAATCGAAAAGGGGGAAAGGCATTATGCCCAGCTGAAAGACCATACAGTACCCCATGACTACCCCATTGTTGGCATCACTTGTGCACTTCGCTTCAGTAATAATTACTGGAAATATTTTTTGTCGCAGTGCGATCAAGTCTGGCATTGTCAACCAGTGTTGCCTGTCACACCGACTATGGAACCAAAGCCGGTGCATCAGGTTTCACCGTTCACCATTGAAAATCTTGATTCTGATTTTGATCAATTCAAAGCCGACTCAAAACAGCAGGAACGGATGAAAGATACAGCCCTGAAGTTCGCACACGCTGTGATAAATAATCAGTATGAAGCCTCGCATAAAAAACCCATGGGACTATTCCTGAGCGGATCAGCGGGAATAGGAAAAACACATCTATGTACAGCGGTTGCCAAAAAAGCAGCCGAATATGGTGTTGACACCCTTTATATAGACGATGTTACAGCAGGTACTTTGTTCGAGGACTTAGAGGGTAATGAAACGCTATGGGCTGAAAAGATCGACGAAAAGCTTGCCGGAAAGGAATTGGTGGTCATTGATGATGCCAACGGCTTATTTAGCAAAAAACTTCTGGCTAAAACAATGAGACATGTGATGACTCATAACAAAGCCATCATGGTCAGTTCAAATGTTCATATTCCTGTCAAAGATGCAACCCCTGACGTTATTGATCCCTTAACCAGGGAAGCCCATAACTTTCTTTATCTGAGCGATTTGCAAGGAGACAGTCGCCGTTCCCAATGGTGGCGCAGTCCTGAAGTTCATGCTGCTGATGCAATATCGCAACTGGTTCAGTATCAGGGTGGCAAGGCGGCAGCAGTGATCACTGAGCGCGCTGTATCAATAGACGAAGTGGCCGGAATACTCAGTATTCCGGCAGATCAGATCCGCCAGGTGGGTTCCCCTCTTTTGCCCGGACTCCCACAAAAATTTAGTCTAGATTACTTTCTCAGCGATTTATCCAAAACACAGCATCAGGCTGTTTTTATGGAGTGTGATGCTGCTGGTGGTAAAATTGAAATTGAGCAGTTCACAAATATTGTTCAGAGAGTACACGATGAAGGCTTAAAGCTGGTGGTTAAAACCAAAGACCGCTCATTATTGTTAAAAAGTGTACTGAATTATTTAGAGGGTGACTTCTATATTAAAAATTACAGGCTCCGTATTGATGACCGACTCAAGCATATGTTCCGGGACTTTTCGGAATCCGGACTCTAGCAGCCTGTCGGACTTAAGACTGTCCTACACGGCAACTGCTCCTGCGTTGCTCTAGCTCCTGCATCCATGCAGTCGTGCGGTTGCAATAAATTGGTCTAAAAATCTCTGTTTCTTGCAATCCTCGCTACGGACGCTTAAGTCCGACAGGCTGCTAGGAGCCTGACCGAGAATAGACTGCCCTACTGCGGCGGCAGCAAATTGGTCTGAAAATCCGCTTTTGTTCGTCAAATAGCTCGCTATTCTCCTCACAAAACCGAATTTTCATACTCAATTTTCTGCCGTCCTCGCTACGGGCGCTATTCTCGGTCTAATGGGATGGTCCGCCCCTCCTAAACGGCTTCAAATGAGCCAAAATGGAGTTAACCATTTAAACAGGATTAACCGGAGCGAACCACCCATGACTATTTCAGTACTTGGTATCGATATTGGCAAGAACAACTTTCACCTGTTTGGTGTTGATGACCAGGGTAGCAAAGTCATCAGAAAGAAGTTGTCCAGGAAGAACCTTCTGGAGTACGTGGCAAATCTGGAGCCATGCATTATCGCTATGGAAGCTTGTGGTGGTGCTCACTATTTGGCTCGGTTATTCAAGAACTATGGGCATACTGTCAAGCTGATTTCACCTCAATTTGTCAAGCCTTATGTCAAGACCAACAAAAATGACTACAACGATGCTGAAGCGATTGCAGAAGCAGCTTCACGGCCCAGCATGCGTTTTGTACCTGTTAAAACGTCAGAGCAGCAGGCCTGGCAACTTCTGCACCGCTATCGTCAACAAGCGGTTGATCAGAGAACTGCCCTGGTTAACCAGATCCGGGGGTCACTATTGGAAGAAGGTATTGTGGTTGCCCAGGGTATTGGTAAAGTTCGTGCACAGCTTCCACGAATTCTGGAAGATGCTGAAAATGGACTCCATTCGCTGACTCGTGAGCTGCTACATGGTTTATCAGAAGAGTTGGCCAGTCTTGACAAGCGTATTCAACAGTATGACCAGAAAATTCAGGAGCTGGCTGAAAACGACGACGAATGTCGTCGAATGATGACTATGCCGGGTATCGGAGCCATCACTGCCACAGCATTGAAGGCAGCCGTTGGTGATGCGACGTATTTTAAATCTGGTCGACACCTTGCCGCATGGTTGGGATTAGTTCCAAGACAGCATTCCACAGGCGGTAAGTCAGTCCTGCTGGGCATCAGTAAACGGGGTGATAAATACCTGCGCACATTATTGATACACGGCGCACGTTCGGTACTCCACTGCCTCAAAAATAAGGATGACCGCTGTAAAAAATGGGTTAGCCAACTTAATGAGCGCAGCAATCACAACGTTGCCGCCGTTGGTCTGGCTAATAAAATGGCTCGGATTGTCTGGGTCATCATGACCCGAAATGAAGTTTACAAGGCTGCATAATGAGGTAAAGGCGGCAGCGGCAAAGTAAAGCATAAGCTTAATCAAAGGGGACCCCCCGCAGATTGCGATGAGCATGTACAGTTGATGGCAAACAGGTAAAAACCGGCAACCTGAAACCTGATAGGAGCCTTGGCCCTTGAGGCCGTCGGACTGATAAGGCCAGGTTGCGCGGATACCCATCAGGGCCAGAGGGTTAGACCTCATGAATAGGCCGTATATATGATTGCAGTTATCTTTGTTTGCTAATTAACAAAACAGGCTCTTGCAAAACGGGGCGGACCATATAAGGCTCCTAGGAGCCTGACCGAGAATAGGCTTATCTGTTATGATAAGCCTTAAACCAACTCTGATTATGCCAAATGTCACCACCACCAAAGTTTAAGGACAGTCCTGTTGAGTTTGATCAGCATCTGCTGTTCCCAACCAACGTTTTCGATTTGCTTCCCAAAGATCATGATTGTTTTATTTATGAAAGCATTTTTCAGAACATTAATACGTCTGAAGTCGAAAAAAAATATCACCACCTTGGTCAGCACGCATACCCTCCAAAGCTCATTGTCGCTATTCTGATCTACGCATACAGCCATGGTGTTTTCAGTTCCCGTGAGATTGAGCGACGGTGTCGACAAGACTTGGCGTTCATGTATATCTCACAAATGAACTGCCCGAATTTCAGGGTTCTTGGTGACTTTCGTAAGGATAATCTGTCGTTTTTCCATGACTGCTTCAAACAGTCAGTCAAACTGGCCATTGAACTCAAAATGGCATCACTGGGTCATATCAGCCTGGACGGCTCCAAGTTCAAAGCCAACAGCTCAAAACACAAGGCCATGAGCTACGGGAGGCTCAAAGCGAAAGAGGCAGAACTCAGTGCCGAAGTGGATGAGCTGATCAAAAAAGCCAGTCAGTGTGATCAGGAAGAAGATGACGCCTACAAAGCAACCAATGGTTACAGCATTCCTGAAGACCTCCAGTTTAAAGAAGAGCGCCTGAAAAAAATCAAAGAGGCCAAGAAAGCACTTGAAGAACGTGAAAAAGCTTTAAATCCAGACAAACCAATAGACGACAAAAAGCAGATCAGTTTTGCAGATCACGATGCCCGCGTGATGAGCAAGAAGGGGTATTGTGAGTACAGCTACAATGCTCAAATTACAGTTGATTCCGATAACCAGATCATTGTTGGCCAGCATGTCAGCCAACACGCCAACGATGTACAGGAAGTGGAGCCGGCGCTGAGGGCATTATCAGGAGCCACTGATGGCGCGGCTGTAGATAAGTGGAGTATGGATAATGGTTACTTTTCAGGGTCAAACTTACATACAGTCGAGCGACATGAGATTGATGCCTATATCGCAACCGACAAGGCGGAGAAGCCTGCCGCTGACGACCTTGAAAGCTCTGACAGGAAGTTTGTCAAAGCGGATTTTGCGTATGATTCCGAAGCTGATGTATTTATCTGTCCGGCAGGGGAAAAGCTGGTAACGAACCCGGCCAGCAAAAGCAAAAGAAAAAGCTACCGGGCAAACAAGACGGTATGCAGGGAATGCCCTTATCGTCGGAATTGCAGTGATTCAAAGAAAGAGGCTGGCAGGGTTATCCGTACCGATAAGTTTGAAAAAGCACGTCAGGCTATGAATAAGAAAATGGAGACAGCCGGTGCGAAAGCCATATATGAGCGTCGTAAAGTTATTGCTGAGCCACCATTTGGACAGATAAAAGAATCTGGTTTCCGAGGGTTCAGTCTCCGCGGCAAAGAAAAAGTTTCAGCGGAATTTTCACTGGTATGCACTGCGCATAATATCAAAAAATTTGTAAAAGCGGCTTCCACGAGGTCAATCCGTCTTGAAGATTTGAAAGAGGCTAAAAAGGCAGCATAGAGGCTGTGAGAAGGCATAAATATGCAAAAATGAGCAAAATCCCACTAATAATTGGATATTTTTTGCTCATTTTAAGATTTGGGAAAACTTCTGTTGGTCTGGTTGCGCTATTCTCGGTCAGGCTCCTAGCAGAATTGCTTTTACATCGAAGGATAAGGCGTCAAGGCCTCATAGACCAGAGTCAGAAGCAGAGAGCCAGCAAGCAGCCGCCGACTCTCCGGAAGGTCGAAAGGCCTTTTAATTACAGATCAAAACGGACTTCGTCTAACAGTTTCTGAGCGGTCGCATAGTTCTCTGCCAGCTTGTAAACAGGCAGATCGTCGGATTTGAACTCACCCCAGGAAGCAACCATTTTGGAAACCGGTACATCAGGATTTACAGGGTATTCCATGTTGACTTCAGCGAAGGTGGCCTGAGCTTTTTGACTGGCCAGGAATTCCATTAACTTAACGGCATTGTCTTTGTTGGGAGCGTATTTGGTCAGAACCATACCACTGACGTTGACGTGAGAGCCATTGCCTTTCTGATCAGGGAAGTTGATGTAAACGGACTCAGCCCATGGACGCTGTTCTTCATTGGTCATCATCTTGCCGAAGTAATAGCTGTTACCGATAGAGAGGTCGCAAACGCCTTCCGTGATAGCTTTTACCTGGGCACGGTCATTACCCTGAGGGCGACGGGCCAGGTTTTCCTTGAAACCTTCAAGCCATTCTTTAGTCGCTTCCTCACCATTGTGAGCGACATAAGCAGCAACGAGACCTACGTTATAGGCGTTTTTACCACTGCGTGTGCAGATTTTGCCTTTGTACTTTGGATCGGCCAGATCGTCGTAAGTGATGCCTTCCGGCTTCTCTGAACGTTTGGTGCTGTAGATATTTCTGACACGCTTGGTCAGGGCAAACCATTCACCCTCAGGGTCTCTATACTGGGCAGGAATGTCGTTATTGATTGATTGGCTGTCAACGGGCTGGCTGAGATCCTTTTCAACCAGATTCATCAGTCGACTGATGTCTGTCGTCAATACCAGGTCAGCGGGGCTCAGTTTGCCTTCACGTTCGAGACGCTCACTCAAACCTTTTTTGGCAAACACCATGTTGACTTCAATACCAGTGTCTTTGGTGAACTCTGCGAACAGAGGTTCAACCAGAAAAGGCTGACGATAGGAGTAAACATTAACCACTTCTGCGGCCAGGGAGATAGCAGATGCAGCCATAAGACCTGCTGCTAAAAGTGCTGAAGAGACTTTATTTTTCAACATGGACGACAACCGTATTTTTATAATATCAATCTAAATAGGAAACATTATCATTCGCGCATTCTACAGAAATTTCGTCTTATCGCCAGTTTTTATGAACATAAGTACTAACTTTTTTGTTCTATTCGCATACCATATTTCACAAATAGCATTCATTAATTTGGAATAGTTTTTGGAATGAAAGTTCAAAACATTGTTGTCAATCCACCCAACTAAAGAGCAGGACCAGGATTCTGGGTTGAGCGAATGCCCTTCCTTATGGTTGAGGTGTCCTTGAGCTTCCATAACACTCTGCGTCTTATCTGATCTTCTTTTTCTCCATCCCTTCAGAAATTATCAGTCTGCGAAAAACCTTCCGACTATTCGAAGTCGCTCATACCCTGTTGTGGATAAAAAATACCGCTTTATAAGTCTAAATACGCTTCAAACGCAGGTTTTATCAACCTTTCATTGGCGTGGTTCTGTTAGAAATGCCTTGTGGAAAGCTACATAGAGAAACTATTTATAGATACCGGGATAAGATATTGATAAATTTCGATTGTGGAAAAAGGCTCTTTTATCCACAAGAAAACTACACCTTAACCGAAAGATTCCAACAGTAGACTGACACACTTATTCATTTTTTAAAATATTGATATATATATACTTTTTTTGCTTATCCACAGAAACTACTCACACTATTTATAATAAAAATATCTAATAAACACTACGTTAAAGACGGCTATTGTTTTTAATGTTACTCACAGGTAAGGACCTCTAGAAGCAGTAGGAAGACGACATACAAGATTTCGGGCTTTACGACTGAACCCCTGGCTGATAAGGCACTATGCTTTACGCCAATAGGAACAGAGCCTTTAACTGAACGAGTCCTCATCGGGAAAAACAGGCGGAAAGGCATTTGTCATGAAAGATGCATGTTGTGGACAAAAGAGCTGAGGTATAATCCGCCTCCTTTTTACCAGACCCATAAACGAACAAAGGTGATGTGACCTTGGCAGTGGACTTTCCAACCCGGTTTGATGTGATAGTGATTGGTGGTGGCCATGCGGGCACAGAGGCTGCTCTTGCTTCTGCACGTATGGGTGTTAAAACACTCTTGTTGACCCATAACATCGAAACTCTGGGGATGATGTCCTGCAATCCTGCCATCGGTGGTATTGGCAAAAGTCACCTGGTGAAAGAAGTGGATGCCCTGGGTGGTGCCATGGGTCGGGCTACGGATTTGGCGGGTATTCAGTTTCGGGTTTTGAATGCACGAAAGGGGCCAGCTGTCAGAGCCACCCGTGCCCAGGCTGATCGGGCACTTTATAAAGAAGCGATCCGAAACATTCTGGAAAACCAGGACAACCTGTGGATATTCCAGCAATCCGCTGATGACCTGATGGTTGAACAGAGTCAGGTTACCGGTGTGGTGACCAACATGGGGGTTCGTTTCCTTGCAACCAGTGTGGTCCTGACTGCAGGAACTTTTCTGGGTGGACGAATTCATATTGGTCTGGAAAATCACAGCGGTGGCAGAGCTGGAGACCCTCCCTCTATAGCCTTGGCCAATCGATTGAGAGATCTTGATCTGGCCGTTGAGCGTCTGAAAACAGGGACGCCTGCCCGTATTGACGCCCGTTCTGTTGATTTTTCGATGATGGCAGAGCAACCGGGTGATACTCCGGTTCCGGTCATGTCCTATCTGGGCTCTGTCGAACAGCATCCCCGTCAGGTGTCTTGTTATATTACCCACACCAACGAACGGACCCATGAGATCATTCGTAGTGGTCTTGACCGTTCACCTATGTTTACCGGGGTGATTGAAGGTATTGGCCCAAGATACTGTCCTTCTATTGAAGACAAGATCACCCGCTTTGCCGACAAGTCTTCACACCAGGTATTCCTTGAGCCAGAAGGTCTGAATACCAATGAGCTCTACCCCAATGGGATTTCTACCAGTCTTCCCTTCGACGTTCAGGTCGATCTGGTGCGTTCCATCCCTGGTCTGGAAAATGCGCATATTACCCGTCCGGGTTATGCCATTGAATACGATTATTTTGACCCGAGAGGTTTGAAATATTCTCTTGAAACAAAAGCGATCGGTGGTTTGTTCTTTGCCGGGCAAATTAATGGCACTACTGGCTATGAAGAAGCTGCGGCCCAGGGACTGTTGGCTGGTTTAAATGCTGGACTGAGAGCGCAGGGTAAAGAGAGCTGGTGTCCTCGCAGGGACGAAGCCTACATTGGCGTTCTGGTGGACGATCTGATTACCAATGGCACCAGTGAACCCTATAGAATGTTTACCAGCCGTGCCGAATATCGTCTGATTCTGCGTGAAGATAATGCCGATTTGCGTCTGACAGAAAAAGGTCGTGAGCTGGGTCTGGTGGACGATGAGCGCTGGTCGGCATTCTGCGACAAAAAAGAGCGAATTGAGAAGGAACATGAACGCCTTCGGACCACATTCATTCATCCAGAGACCGAAGCTTCTGCAAAAATCGACAATAAGCTCTCCAAGCCCATCAGTCGTGAATACAGCCTGCAGGAACTGCTGCGTCGTCCCGAGCTGACTTATGCGGATGTTGCCGCACTCTCCGGTGAACCGGAAGCTAATCCCCAGGTCTGTGAGCAGGTTGAAATTGCTACCAAATACGAAGGTTATATCCATCGCCAGACGGAAGAGATTGATCGTCTGCGCCGTTATGAGGGCACAAAGATTCCTGAGGCTCTGGATTACAGTGTGATCGAGGGGTTGTCTAATGAGCTGAAGCAGAAGCTTAATGATAACAGGCCTGAAACTCTGGGACGGGCTTCCCGAATTCAGGGGATGACGCCCGCAGCGGTTTCCTTGCTACTGATTCATCTTAAAAAACGCTCGATGGTTGCCTGATTTTGACCCGCTGACGCAGGCTTGACTTTCTGGTCGAGAAATCAAGCCTGCTTCGATTCGGGAATCGGTTACTCCTTTTCAGAGCCAAGTCACGGTATGACTGGCGCTTTGTTTTTAGAGGATTACGCGGAGCCACTCGTCCTTTTTTTACCGAATAGGGCGTGACGGGTTGAGTGATCAGAGTGGGTTTCCTGATATTCAGAGTCGATGGTGAAAAGTCAGTGATTAACTGAGTCTGCTCTCTAACAGTCAATCTGGTTTCTGACGGATCACCTGAGAAAAGATCAACCGCTGACTTAAGCCTGCTCAGAATAGTCTGTGAGAGTCGTTTGATTATTTTTTTCATAAGTTTGTTGATAACGCATTGTGTGACTTCCCAGAGAAATTAGTAGAGGCACAGCCAAGAGTTTATCATCACCATCTCTTGTCTGATCGACGATTTGTACTCCGACCTTTTCTTTAAACCTATCCGCCAAACCGGTTGTTCACCATCGAGAAGGTTTAATTTCAGCCTGCAAAGTCGCAAATCGGGTTCGATACTGTTTTTTTATCAATAAGACTATGAAAATTAACGTGCAATCAGAAGGTTATGAATTCGACTGAATCTGCTATTTGCAATACACTATCCATCAAGCCGTGAGGCTGTGAATCCATGTACCCTATCTGGACTGTTTCTTGATGTCTTTTCTGTCCTTACGTGAACGCATCTGCGAGGGAGCAGTTGCGCAATCTCTGATACTGGCGGACAGCCAGGCAGACTTGCTGACAGGTTATGTAGAGCTGCTTGCCAAATGGAACAAAGCTTATAATCTGACCGCCGTCAGGGATCCGCTGGAAATGGTGTCACGACACATACACGACAGCCTGAGTATTGCGCCCTTTATGGAAGGGGATCATCTGATGGACGTAGGTTCCGGGCCCGGTCTGCCAGGCATACCTATGGCGATCCTTAATCCAGAAAAGCACTACACCCTGTTGGACAGTAATGGTAAGAAAACCCGTTTTATGACTCAGGCCAAAACAGAGCTGGGTCTTGAAAATATCACAGTGGCGAATTGCCGGGTAGAATCCTTTGAGGCAGTCCAGCCATTTGACGTTATTATGTCCAGAGCATTCAGTTCTCTGGCTGATATGGTGAATGGCAGCCACCATCTGATCAAGGCAGGTGGTAAGTTTCTGGCAATGAAAGGCCTGTTCCCGGAACAGGAACTGGTCGATCTGAAGCAGCTAAGACCAGAAATTTCCCTGCTGGAAAGCCATGCCCTTGACGTCCCGGGTTGTGAAGCACAAAGGCATCTGGTTATCCTGAAGGCTGACGTGTAATTTAAACAGACAGCTTTTCACAAACATAAAGACGATACGGTAGCGATTGGCAGTGGGAAAAATTCTTGCGGTAACGAACCAAAAAGGTGGGGTAGGAAAGACCACTTCCTGCATCAACCTGTCCGCCTCTCTGGTAGCGACCAAGCGAAAGGTGTTACTGGTTGATATGGACCCTCAGGGAAATGCCACGACGGGAAGTGGTATCAATAAACATGACCTGGAGTATTCCTCCTATCAGGTTCTGACCGGGCGATGCGCCATCGATCAGGCTATTGAGAACGCTGAAGATGCGGGCTACGACGTAGTTCCCACTAACGCTGACCTCACTGCCGCTGAAGTAGAGCTTATGTCGATGGAAGCCAGAGAAACCCGACTGAGAAGTGCACTGGCTTCTGTCAGTGAACACTATGACTATATTCTGATTGATTGCCCACCGTCGCTTAATATGCTGACGCTGAATGCTCTGGTGGCTGCAGAAGGCGTTATTATCCCGATGCAGTGCGAATATTATGCGCTGGAGGGTTTAACTGCCCTGATGGAAACCATTACCGGTATCAGACAGACCATTAATCCGAAGCTCCATATTGAGGGGCTACTCAGGACTATGTACGACCCCCGAATGGGTTTGACCAACGAAGTATCCAGACAGCTGATTGGTCATTTTGGTGATCAGGTTTATCGTACCGTTATTCCACGGAATGTGCGTCTGGCTGAGGCCCCGAGCCATGGCAAACCAGTGCTGGCTTATGACCGAACCTCCAGGGGGGCGGTAGCTTACCTGGCGCTGGCGGGTGAGCTGGTTCGCAGACAAGAGGCTCTTAACAAGGGGCTCAAGACTGAAAGGAAGACAGGGACCTGATGGCTAAAAAACGTCTTGGCACCAATTTAAGTGCATTGATGGGAGGCGCTAACCTCTCATCATCGGTTTCCGATGAACTAACCAACCCGACAGAAACGCCTGAAGGCGAAACACTTCAGAATAAGGAACTTAAAGAGATTCCTGTCGAGTTTATGGTGCGTGGCAAATATCAGCCTCGTCGGGATATGCATCCGGATGCGCTGGAAGAACTGGCTGAAAGTATCAAAGCCCAGGGCATCATGCAGCCTATTGTGGTTCGTCCTCTGTCCCGGAATCGTTATGAAATCATTGCCGGAGAGCGTCGCTGGAGAGCCGCACAGCTGGCTGGTCTGGCGGAGGTACCAGCCTTGGTTCGGGATGTTCCTGACGAAGCAGCCATAGCGATGTCTCTGATTGAGAACATTCAGCGGGAAGATCTTAATCCCATTGAAGAAGCCATTGCGCTGTCCCGCTTGCAGAAAGAGTTTGAACTGACGCAGCAGGAAGTGGCTGAGGCCGTGGGTAAATCCAGAGCAGCGGTAGCCAACATCTTACGTCTGATGTCTTTGAGTTCTGACGTGAAGAAAATGCTGGAATACGGTGACCTGGAGATGGGTCACGCCCGGGCTCTGTTGCCCCTGTCTGATATGGAGCAGCTGGAAGCCGCAAGAACGGTTGTGGCCAAAGGACTCTCAGTTCGCCAGACAGAAGCTCTGATGCGTCGCATGGTGCAGGAAAAAGAACAGGGCAAGAAAAAAACCTCGATGAAAATAGATCCTGACATCAAGCGTCTGGAAGATGACTTATCGGATCGTGTCGGAGCCAGGGTTGCCATTACTCATAACGCCAAAGGCAAGGGAAAACTGGTGATTTCCTACAATAGCCTGGATGAACTGGACGGGGTTCTGGCGCATATTCAATAAGTGTCCGATACCCAATAAACACTAGGCAGGTTGTTCGCAAAACCCTGATACCAGCGTGATTGTCAATTAACCTGCCCGTTTTGTGGCGATAATATTGCAGGTACCGGAGAGGCGTTTGTTGCTTTCGCTTCCCCGGATGAAAATCGTCAGATTTTGGCAGATTATATTAGCCGAAGGAAAAGGTCAGGCTCCTAGCAAGATAGACCTGAATGTGACAGTTGAAACGGCTCCCGGCAAAAAAGAGAAGTTATTACAGGTAAAAAAACGGCTGCATAAAGCAGCCTAATACCTTGTCGTACACTGGTCAGCTTGGAAAAAGCTATCGGATTTTGTCCTGATGATCACGGGTTTAAAGAAACAAAATCCGATACCATTTTCACAGCATCGATTAATACATTACCAGATGCTGATAATAGATATTTTGTACATTTATTTTATCTTGTTGTGTTTTATTCTGATCCCTCTTATAGCAGCTTATCTTTCAATGTCGGAGGTTGAAGGTAGCGGCTATTTATAGCGCTTGATGATGGTGAACGAATTATAGAGTTCTGAAAGTCTTTCTGGATAATCAATAAAATTACAGGCGCATATAAGTCAAACTTATGGGTTGTGTGTTATTGTTACCGGGCTCCTGAAAACTGGCAAGTTTGTCGGTTATTAAAAAGTAGCTCAATGCATGGTCAGACAAGATTTAGCCTTGAAAAAGTGTTCGAATATTGTCCTGCAATAAGTCGCAGGAGCAGACAAAACCGGGTAACTTTTTCGAAGACCTGAATATTTCAAATGTTTATCTGCTTTACGGAAAAAAGCACCAAGATTATAAAGTGTTGATGAATACTTTCTCTTTTGTTTGCAGTACACAATCTTTTCAAGAACGGATGTTTGTTTTTTAAGATCAACCCAATGCTTTACATTTCGATCATTATATTCTTGGTACATAGCCACTCCTTCTTGGACAATTATCATAAAAATCTTTCTGAGTACGGTTTCAAAACAACTCTAAGATAAGTGTTATTATTGATCTGCGAGGGTGACTGCATTATAAGGAGTAGGCTTATTCCCTGAATAATCAATAAATCAAGAGAGTCTTATAATGAGCACTTATGAGTGAGTAATTGATAGACAAATGAGGAAAACCTAAATCTACTTAAAAATCTTGACGGTTTTATTACAAAAGTCGTTAAGGTTATCGAGGGATGACGTACTCTATTTTATAATGTGCGTGTAACGAAGGACCTCTTTCATTGCGGGTGTCATTTTTTTAGGCCAACCCAGGTTTTGGTGTCCTGTTCACTAATAACAACTCCTAAAATTTAAGGTGTTAATTTTATCTATGCCACCCGGGATTTCACCGTCCTTTTTGAGCTGGCAATGGATATCGGAGCAGTAAATGCGTATCACATTGAGGCAGCTTGAAATCTTTAAGGCGATCGCCCAGTCCGGCAGAGTTACAGCAGCAGCAGAATCCCTGTTTATTTCGCAGCCCGCTGCCAGTATGGCACTGTCAGAACTGGAAAAGCATTTAGGCCCCTTATTTGACCGACATGCTGGTGCGTCCATGGCATTAAACGACTCTGGTCGATCATTATTACCCATGGCAGCAGAGCTGATTGATCGGGCCCACGAGATTGAAACCCAGTTTATAGAGGACAGCTGCTATAAAGAGGGAACGCTGAAGATACATGCAAGTTCTACCATTGGTAATAACCTGATGCCTCGTATTCTTGGGAGGTTTTTCAAGGAATTTCCCCATATCAGGGCCGAACTGGCGGTCGAAAATACCCGCAGTATTCAGCAGAGAATATTGGCTATGGAGATTGATCTGGGCGTCGTTGAAGGCAGCTGCCTGCACCCGGAAATAGAAGTGATCCCCTGGCGCGAAGATGAGCTTGTTATTATTTGTCATCCTGACCACCCCATGGCCGGGAAGACCGTGGATCTTCAGTCCCTGAAACACGAAGAGTGGATACTCAGGGAGCCAGGCTCAGGAACCCGGGAACTGTTTGATGAAGTCTTGGCAACACGTTTATGTACACCTAACGTTATAATGAGTCTTAACCGGGCCGAAGCCGTCAAGCAGGCTGTTATGGAAGGGTTGGGTATTGGTTGTATTTCCAACCTGGCTATATGGCGGGCCAGGAATGCCGGTCTGCTATCGACCATCAACGTGTCTGACCTGACTCTGAATCGTCATTTTTATCTGTTACTTAACAGGAAAAAATATCGAAGTGGCGTGATCAAGAAAGTCTCTGAGTTTATTTTGCAATGGGATGACGAGCTTTTGGTCCATTAGCTATTGAACGCCATTCATTAGGACTCAGGGGATAATATTCTTCCGAAGTCGTATAGTGTCAACCTTTAAGATATTAGTTGAACGCAGGTGCATGTCACTAGTATACTTTCGCGCGCCGTAGGGGTGAAAAAAAGTTCTAAGATTTTCAGTTGTGTGAAGCTTTGCCATCTGATGTTTAACTGTATTCACACATCGCAAAGGCTGAAACCCCTGGTATTTTCTGAGGGGCGGATCAAGACTTATCAGACCTGTTAAGATACTCAGGTCAAGCGCAGGAGCCTGTGTCTGTAAAGACGACGTGGAGAGTCAAAAGTAAAGAGATGTTTAGAAGTGACAGTCGGGCCAGTTACCCGCATCTGCAACAGCCACGTATCTATCGTGTTGTCGTTGCTCAACTGTTGGCTACAGTATCTCTGACATTGCTTTTGCTGCCGCTGGGTAAGTCTTTCGCTATATCCGCTCTGTCAGGTGGTTTGGCATGCAGCGTCCCCAATGCTTATCTGGTCTGGAGAGCATTTCGATACCGGGGAGCCAGTGCGGCACAGAAAATAGTCAGGTCTTTTTATCAGGGTGAAGCGGGGAAGTTTGCCTTAACGGTTCTGGCGTTCGTTCTGATTTTTACACGGATACCGTCAATCGACCCCCTGACGATGTTCGGTGCATTTGCTTTGATTCAGGCGGTAAACTGGCTGACCCCTCTTCTTATTAAGAGTTGAGGCAGGTTTACTGACGACAGATTTATACAATGATGATGGTGTACGGGAAAATTCATGGCGACGACTGCAACTGAGTACATAGCCCACCACCTGCAGAATCTTACCTTCGGTAAGCTGCCTGCAGGTTTTGAACGTGTGGACAATTATGGCAATGAGCTGGGTGTTCTGTCGGAAGACACCTGGACCTTTGCCAGAACCGCTGCTGAAGCAAAAGAAATGGGTTTCTGGGCGCTGCACGTAGACAGTCTGTTCTGGTCTGTTCTGCTGGGTGTGGTGTTCATCTCGATCTTCCGTATGGTGGCCAGGCGTGCATCTGCCGGTGTTCCTACTGGCATGCAGAATCTGGTTGAAATGGTCGTTGAGTTTGTGGATGGCAGTGTCAAAGACTCTTTTCATGGCAGAAATAACCTGATCGCCCCGCTTGCATTGACTATTTTCTGTTGGGTTTTCTTTATGAACCTGATGGACCTGATCCCTGTTGACTGGATCCCGGGGCTGGCCTCTGCTTTGGGCATTCCTTATATGAAGATTGTACCGAGTACAGATCCGAATATTACTCTGGGTATGTCCCTCTCTGTCTTTATGTTAATTATCTTTTACTCGATCAAAGTGAAAGGTATAGGTGGTTTTATTGGTGAGCTGACCCTGCATCCGTTCAGCAGCCCTAACAAAGCTGTGCAGGCTCTGTTGATTCCAATCAACTTCCTGCTGGAATCTGTGACCATGATTGCCAAGCCCATCTCTCTGGCTCTGCGTCTTTTTGGTAATATGTACGCAGGTGAGTTGATCTTTATCCTGATTGCCCTGGTCGGCTACATGCAGCTACCTTTGCACTTTGGATGGGCTGTTTTCCATATTCTTGTGGTCACTCTGCAAGCATTCATCTTTATGATTTTGACCATTGTTTATCTAAGCATGGCAAGCGAAGACCATTAATTATAGATATTGTACGTCAGCTGACTGACGTAGTGTGTTAACTAACCTAAAACTTCAATTTAACAAAGACCACAATAGGTCGGGAGGAAATATGGAACTGGTAGTAGGTCTGACTGCAATCGGTGTTGCTTTCATGCTGGGTCTTGCGGCTCTGGCTACAGCTATCGGCTTTGGTTTGCTGGGTGGAAAATTCCTTGAAGGCGTTGCCAGACAGCCTGAAACGGCACCAATGCTGCAAACCAAAATGTTTATCGTAGCGGGTCTTCTTGACGCTGTGCCAATGATTGCTGTGGGTATAGCCCTGTTCTTCACCTTTGCTAACCCTTTTGTAGCTCTGGTTCAGTAATCGCTGCAGTGAAGATCCGGCTTGGCGTTGAAGTACGGCCGGTCTGAGAGCCGTAACGAAACGAAAAGCCGAATAAAGATCCTGGATGTACTCGTAGGCTGGGTAAGCTGATCTAAACAACTTTGTTGGGAGCGTCTTATTTTGCTAAATAGAAGTAGTACGCTCATTTGAGGCAGGATTTTAAGATTTTACTGGAGCATTTGGAGTTCGCATGAATATCAATGCAACTATCATCGGTCAGACGATCGCCTTTGCTGTGTTTGTCTGGTTCTGCATGAAGTATGTATGGCCACCCATCATGCAGGCCCTCAACGACCGTAAGAAACAAATCGCTGACGGACTGGACGCTGCAGCTCGTGGTCAGAAAGAGCTGGAACTGGCTCAGAAAAAAGTTCTCGAAGAACTGCGTGAAGCCCGTGAAAAGGCTCAGGAAATCATCGAGCTGGCAAACAAGCGTTCTGCCCAGATCCTTGACGAGGCTAAAGATCAGGCCCGTGAAGAAGCTGATCGCATCAAGGTGGCTGCGCAGGCTGACATTGAGCAGGAAGCCAACAGAGCCCGCGAAGCTCTGCGTTCACAGGTTGCAGCCCTGGCTGTAGTCGGTGCTGAGCGTATTCTGGGTGAAAATCTGGATGAGTCAGCTAACAGCCGTCTGGTTGATGACCTGGTTGCTGAACTCTAAAGGGGATTGACCATGGAATTGACTACATGTGCCCGTCCCTACGCCAAGGCCGCATTCAAGATAGCAAAAGAGCACGACCAGTTATTTGAATGGTCTCAGATGCTAACTTTATGTGCGAGTATATCCAGGCGTGAGGCTGTGGGCAGGATGCTGAAAGACCCGTCCACCACAGGGGACATGAAGGCAGACGCCTTTATCGAACTGTGCAAAGGCAGTCTTTCGGTTGAAGTCGAGAATTACATTCGGATCCTTACGAATAAAAAACGGATTTTTCTGCTTCCCCAGATCGACGCGATCTTTGAGCAGATGAAAGCACAAGATCAGAGTTATCAGGATATAGTCGTCACTTCGGCTTTCCCGCTGTCCGATGAACAGCAGGACAAAATCGCAAAGAAAGTTGAAAAACGACTTGGTCGATCAGTACGAATGCATACACAGGTAGATACCTACCTGATCGGCGGCGTCATCGTGAAAGCTGGAGACCTCGTTATCGACGGCAGTGTCCGCTCGCGGTTGACCAAGCTTGCCGATGCGATGATTTCATAATTACTTTTTTTTAAGTAAAAAGTTTGGCAGGTAAGCTATGCAACTGAATCCTTCCGAGGTCAGTGACATCATCAAGAGCCGCATAGAGCAGCTTGATGTGTCCAGTGAAGCCCGCAATGAGGGCACCATCGTCAGTGTCACTGACGGTATTGTTCGTATACACGGTCTGCAAGACGTAATGTACGGGGAAATGATCAAGTTCTCCGGCGGTGTATACGGTATGGCGTTGAACCTGGAGCAGGACTCCGTCGGCGCTGTTGTATTAGGTGACTATAGTCAGCTGGCTGAGGGCCAGACTGTTCAGTGCACCGGTCGAATTCTTGAAGTACCTGTTGGCAGGCAGTTGCTGGGACGTGTTGTTGACGCGCTGGGTAACCCCATCGACGGCAAAGGTCCCGTTGAAGCCACTGAAACTTCGCCAATCGAAAAAGTAGCGCCAGGCGTTATTGCCCGTCAGTCTGTAGACGAGCCGATTCAGACAGGTTACAAGTCCGTTGATGCCATGGTTCCTGTGGGTCGTGGTCAGCGTGAGTTGATCATCGGTGACCGTCAGACGGGTAAGACCGCTCTGGCCATCGACGCGATCATCAACCAGAAAGGTACTGGTATCAAGTGCGTTTACGTAGCGATTGGCCAGAAGCAGTCTTCTATCGCCAACGTGGTACGCAAGCTCGAAGAGCATGGCGCAATGGAACACACCATAGTTGTTGCCGCAGGTGCTTCTGATCCGGCATCCATGCAGTTCCTGGCGCCATTTGCCGGTTGCTCCATGGGTGAATACTTCCGCGATCTGGGTGAAGATGCCCTGATTGTTTATGATGATCTGACCAAGCAGGCCTGGGCCTATCGTCAGATCTCTCTGTTGCTGCGCCGTCCACCGGGCCGTGAAGCTTATCCGGGTGACGTATTCTACTTGCACTCCCGTCTGCTGGAGCGTGCTTCTCGTGTAAACGCCGAGCATGTTGAAAAGCTGACCGATGGTAAAGTGAAAGGCCAGACCGGTTCCCTGACCGCCCTGCCAATCATCGAAACCCAGGCAGGTGACGTATCGGCCTTCGTACCGACTAACGTAATCTCTATTACCGATGGTCAGATCTTCCTGGAAACCGATCTGTTCAATGCGGGTATCCGTCCTGCGATGAACGCTGGTATCTCCGTATCCCGTGTAGGTGGTGCTGCCCAGACCAAGATCATCAAGAAACTGGGTGGTGGTATCCGTCTGGCTCTGGCTCAGTATCGTGAACTGCAGGCGTTTGCCCAGTTTGCTTCTGACCTTGATGAAGCTACCCGCAAGCAGCTCGAACACGGTCAGCGTGTTACTGAACTGATGAAGCAGAAACAGTACGCGCCAATGTCTGTTGCTGACATGGGTGTTGTCATCTACGCCGCTGAAAAAGGCTACCTGGAAGGCGTTGAGTTAAACAAGATCCTGGACTTTGAAGCTGCCCTGTTGAGCTTTGTAAACTCTGAATTCAGTGAGCTGATGGCTCGCATCAACGAATCTGGAGATTACAACGGTGAAATTGAAGAGGGTATCAAAGCGGCTATTGAGAAGTTCAAGGCCACCCAGTCATGGTAACAGTTTTCAGTGGTCAGTGGTCAGTGGTCAGTAAAGCTGGCTTACTGGCCGCTGGCCTCGAAAGCCTGGCTTGAGGAACTGAATAATGGCAGGCGCAAAAGAGATCCGGACGCAGATATCGTCCATTAAAGGTACGCAGAAGATCACCAGCGCCATGGAAATGGTGGCGGCGAGTAAGATGCGTAAAGCTCAGGAGCGGAGAGAAACCAGCCGCCCTTATGCCGAGCGTATCCGTCAGGTTGTAGGGCATGTTGCTCACGCCAATGCCGAGTACAAACACACCTTCATGACAGAACGTGAGGTGAAGCGTGTCGGTTTTATCATCGTTTCCACGGATCGGGGCCTCTGTGGAGGTCTGAACATCAACCTGTTCAAGAAAACCATTGAGAGTATGACTCAGTGGAAAGATCAGGGTGCTGAAATAGATCTTTGCCTGATCGGCAGCAAGGCTGTTGGATTTTTCCGTAGTTACGGCGGGAACGTCGTAGCAGCCACAACACATATTGGTGACTCACCCAACATTGCTGATCTGATTGGTGGTGTAAAAGTGATGCTGGACAAGTACGAAAACGGTGAAATTGACCGTTTGTACGTTGTTCACAACCGCTTCGTCAACACCATGACACAGTCTCCTGAGGTATTGCAGTTGTTGCCTCTGGTTCCAGATGAAGATGAGTCACTGAAAAGACCCTGGGATTACATTTATGAACCTGATGCCAAACAATTGCTGGATGGCCTGTTGATCAGGTATATCGAGTCCCAGGTATTCCAGGCAGTAGTAGAAAATAACGCCTGTGAGCAGGCCGCGCGAATGATTGCCATGAAGAACGCAACAGATAACGCCGGCAATCTGATTGATGACCTTCAGTTGGTGTACAACAAGGCTCGTCAGGCTGCAATCACACAGGAACTGTCTGAAATCGTCAGTGGCGCTGCAGCGGTGTAACTAAGGCGGCTGTATAAAAGATTAAAGGGTAGAGGAAAGGCTATGAGTAGTGGTCGTATCTTACAAATCATCGGCGCCGTCGTTGACGTCGAATTCCCCAGGGAAAGTGTTCCCAAAGTCTACGACTCTCTGAACGTCGAAGACAAAGATCTGGTACTGGAAGTTCAGCAACAGCTGGGTGACGGTATTGTTCGTACTATCGCCATGGGTTCCACCGAAGGTGTATCCCGCGGTCTCACAGTGGCTAACAGTGGTGAACCGATTCAGGTACCTGTAGGTACCAAGACTCTGGGTCGTATCATGGACGTTCTGGGTAACCCTATCGATGAGAAGGGCCCTATCGGTGAAGAAGAGCGAGCGTCCATCCACCGTAAACCACCCACCTATGCAGAGCAATCCGCTTCCAACGAATTGCTGGAAACCGGTATCAAGGTTATCGATCTGGTCTGCCCTTTTGCGAAAGGGGGTAAGGTCGGTCTTTTCGGTGGTGCCGGTGTTGGTAAAACCGTAAACATGATGGAGCTGATCCGTAACATCGCTATCGAGCACTCCGGTTTCTCTGTTTTCGCAGGTGTTGGTGAGCGTACTCGTGAGGGTAACGACTTCTACCATGAGATGACCGATTCCAACGTAATCGACAAAGTATCTCTGGTCTACGGTCAGATGAATGAACCACCCGGAAACCGTCTGCGCGTTGCTCTGACAGGCCTGACTATGGCTGAGAAATTCCGTGACGAAGGTCGTGATGTACTTCTGTTCATCGACAACATCTATCGTTACACCCTGGCGGGTACTGAAGTATCTGCTCTGCTGGGTCGTATGCCATCTGCGGTAGGTTACCAGCCGACTCTGGCAGAAGAGATGGGTGTACTGCAGGAGCGTATTACTTCCACCAAGACCGGTTCTATCACCTCTATCCAGGCCGTGTACGTACCTGCGGATGACTTGACTGACCCGTCTCCGGCGACCACCTTCTCGCACCTGGATGCGACCGTTGTACTGAGCCGTGACATCGCTTCCAAGGGTATCTACCCTGCGATCGACCCTCTGGACTCTACTTCCCGTCAGCTGGACCCTCTGGTCATCGGCCAGGATCACTACGACGTGGCTCGTGGTGTGCAGACCGTACTGCAGCGTTACAAAGAGCTGAAAGACATCATTGCAATTCTGGGTATGGACGAACTGTCTGAAACAGACAAGCAGACAGTAACACGTGCCCGTAAAATTGAGCGTTTCCTGTCTCAGCCATTCTTTGTTGCGGAAGTCTTCACCGGTGCACCTGGTAAGTATGTTTCCCTGAAAGACACCATCAGTGCCTTTAAAGGTATTCTGGCCGGTGAATACGATCACCTGCCAGAGCAGGCGTTCTACATGGTGGGTGGCATCGAGGAAGCGATCGAGAAAGCCAAGTCCATGTAATGGCCGGGACGCTCTGCTTTTGAGGAGCGTCACCCCGTGCCGGGAATGGTTCAATCATTTCCGGTCTACCGTCCATGCGAGGACATAAGAGGAGGTGACACAAATGGCGATCACGGTTCACTGTGACATCGTTAGCGCCGAGGAGGAGATCTTCTCCGGACTGGTAGAGATGGTTATTGCTACCGGTTCTCTGGGTGACCTGGGTATTGCCCCTGGCCACACGCCTCTGCTGACTGATCTGAATCCGGGTCCAATCCGCCTGATCACCCAGGGCGGCGCAGAAGAGGTGTTCTACATCTCAGGTGGATTTCTGGAAGTGCAGCCTAACCAGGTTAAGGTTCTGGCTGACACGGCTCTGCGTGCAGACGATATGGATGAGCTTGCTGCTGAAGAGGCCAAGAAACTGGCTGAACAGGAGCTGACTAATCAGAGCGGTGAGTTTGATTACTCCCGTGCAGCCACTCAGCTAGCTGAAGCCGCTGCTCAGCTGCGTACTCTGCAGGCCATTCGCAAGAAGCTTGGTAAATAAGCAACTTGTGTCTTATAAAAAAACCCGGTTTATTCCGGGTTTTTTTATACCTGTAAAAAATCACCCGCGCGGGTACAACGGGATTGAAGTATTTTGTCTTTTTTATTGCTGCATGAAAAACCGGAAACCGTTGCTCCCTAGGTTATTTTCCAAAGAAGGAAGATCGGGTAATTCATCAACGTTAATGATATTGGGTTGACCGGGGAACGGATCTTGCTGATAGGCAAAAGTCCAGTGGTTTGTATTGATGAATACTAAGATCAACGCATTATCGATATGTTGAGGTACATCGGCAGGGTCAATGTCTTCCGGCTGGCCCTGGTTCCACACAGTCACCTGCAAATCAGAGCTGTGGTTGAATTGCGGGTGTATTACAACAACGCTCCTGCCGAATGCCAGTGAAGCGAAGGCAGCCATGGATATGTCAATCCAGCCGTCTGGCCCGTCTGATGATATCTGGGCTAGAAGTTCAGGGGCTAAGGACATAATGCTTTCGGGAACATAACCCTGGTAGTTTGAGGGGGACGCAAGAAAGATTTGTAATGCACGTCTTATGCTTTCTTCATCGTAACCCGGTAATTGCTGTGCTAATGCATGGGTAAAGCAGTGTCCATCGCCGGGAGTATCGCCCAGTGTCAGCTGTTTTTGTTCGAGAAGTTCATTGAGTTGCTTGGCATATTCAGACCCGTCTGTGGTAGTCGTTTGTAGTTTTTGGTGGATGGCCGATAGCTGCTGTGCAATATCTTCACGCGCCAGATGGTTAAATATGAATTTTCTTTTATAACCATCTATGTAATGCATATGGGGATGAACCGTTGCGTCGCCAACGCCGATCGCATGAAAGATCAATGTCCATAGTGCGCTGTGCAGCGGAGAGTAGCTATAAGCAGCAATGAAATTTATGGCATCAATTTCACTGTAACCGGGGCGCAGAAAACCAATGCTGAACATCACCTGCAGCATTTTCGAAATACTTATGTCATCAGTGTCAAGCTTGGCAATCCCTTCATTGAGCAACTCTGGTGCTGTAATGGGAGAGTTTACAACGACCTCCTTGATTCCTTCTGGAAGTCTATTACTACCCGCGCTAACCATAAAGAACCCCCGGGGTTTCTCGCTGTCATCCCTGCTGCGATGATCGGCATTGAGATCTGAGAAATCAGGTGTCGATGTAAAAGAGGGGACATGATTTTCTGTACTAAACCATTGTTGTTGGGTTTGCCCGTTTTTATATTTGTTCGCAGAGTTTTTCAGAGCTGAGTAGCTGACTCCACTGAGCGTAACAGAATCCTGGGGGTTAAAGGGCAATTGAGTCTTATTCTGATCCGGAAGCAATCGCAGTAAAGCATTAATATTTGATATGTGCCGGTTGACAAACAATCTCAGGGCCTGCTCTTGTTCCTGTGCAAATTTCCGTTGCTGTTCCAGCTCCCGGTCCGGGTCCCGCATGAACCTCATTGTCTTTCTCTGTCGCAGCCAGGGAACTGAGCTCATGTAAGTTGATTTTATGGTTTCATACACAGCCCCCTTTAGTTGAATGACCGAGCTGGATAATTTATGCAATTCCCAGGCAGCCAGTTCTTTCTCGCCATCGATTGGCTTGTTCTCAATAATGTCTAACAGCTCAGCTGTTGTCATATTATCGAAGTTAGTGGTGCTTAGTGCTTGTGATAAACGTTTATACAGATCAGCCAGAGTGAAAACCATACCCAGATGAAGTGCATCGTTGAGCCTTCCAACGAATTCTTTTTCCTGATCAGTCAACTGTGTCCATATTTCTTCTGATTCCTGATTGCTTCCTGTTGCCGGATCTGTCTGCATTGGATTACTAACTGGTGTTACCGAATAGGCCAGGAGAAAGTCGTTTTTCGGTTTTGTTACAGAGCCCCCATTGTCAATGAGTATAAGCCTTATTTGCATAGCCATTGAATAAAGCTCTGATGTATTGTCTCGTTTTGAAAAAAAACCGGGAAGCGGATAGATAATGTCTGAATTAAGAAGCTGTATCAGTTTTTCGGGGTATTCAGTGAAGTACTGAAAAAGTAGCCCGGTTATATCGGTTTTATCTTCAACGTTTATGCGGTTAACAAACTGCCAGAAAGAAGGCGTGGCATTGGGATCTTCAGGCTCATATTCAAGCAGGTCGTGAAGGCTTATCACGTTAGAGGCCTGAGTTGTAAGGCGTCCGGTGGACCTTTCCAGTTCAAGGTAACGATAGATTTTATTATTGTAATCGACTCTTGTCAGGTCCTCCCTGACATGGGTGTAAAAATTAAAATGGTCTCTGCATTTCAACCAATGGGCATAGCCATAGGTTGCAGGTAATAGTTTTTTAGCTGAATCAGCACAATGGCTGCTTTTAATCAGCAGAGAGATATCCAGCAGTTTTTTTCTTACCAGCTGATAATAGTGCTTTTGTTCTTCATTTTCTGCCTGAACCGGAGAGGCTGTATACAAAAGAGCGAGTACAAGTGCTTTAAATTGAGGTTTTTTTAATACAGCAGCTATTAATAAAGTTCTTGTTAACGCTGCCCTCAGCTTTTTAATATCCATAGTTTCTTATATCCTGTTTATGATTTTATTTAAGGCTGACAATTATAGTTGAAATTAATAAAAGTGCCGGTATTGCTAATTTTGCGTAAATAAAACCCACCACCCTAATCAGGAATAAATTGTTTGGCACGTAAATCCTAAATTGACACCCTCTAGTTCGGTGGGGTCTCACGCGAATTGAGCATAAATGCTGATTTTAATAAGGGAGAAGCAGACAGAGACTATATAGGGTTATTTCTTTATCAAACTATAAAATCATTGAACGCATATGCTATGCAACAGACTTCATAAGAATCAGTTTTTATAAATCGTTTATATACAATTTGCCGCTGAAATAAACGCTATACTCTCAGCTTTCCCCAGTATTACGGGGCCTTTTATTTCTGGATTCTGGACTTTACTGCAGTTGCCGCCGAGGAGCTTAAATATGAAACAAGTTTTAAGGGCTTTTCCTGTGACGTTGTTATCCATTTCTG
This sequence comes from Endozoicomonas sp. ALC020, assembly GCF_049275935.1. Classification (NCBI taxonomy): domain Bacteria; kingdom Pseudomonadati; phylum Pseudomonadota; class Gammaproteobacteria; order Oceanospirillales; family Endozoicomonadaceae; genus Endozoicomonas; species Endozoicomonas sp. ALC020. The sequence goes on along the minus strand of NZ_CP184830.1, from coordinate 2,091,549 downwards.
TTATTTACAATGGAATAGCTCTTGCTGGGGTGCAAAGCTCTCTAGAGTACACGTATTCATATTTGAGTAACTATAAAAAGTTTATTACTGAGCTGTGTTTTATGGGGGGGGTTGATGGGTTAATGTTTGGAATAGGTTTTATGCTCGGGCGCAGTGCTGCTGAAGAAGCGGAAGCGGGCGAGAACGCGGAGAAAAAAAATCCACGGGATTTCCCATTGAGTCATGGTACTGTCAGCAGCAATTTAAATGCGGTAATGCGGACCACGCCAGTAACTCAGTATTACCAGAAAACAATTATCAACCAGTACAATCTGGTTCCATTTAATATTAGTGATGATAACTATGCTGACCCAGAGAAAAAGCTGGAGTACCTCTGGGCAAGGGCTACTTTCCTTGATGTCTATCCCAAGGACCTTATTAAAGGTGACCTCGAGCCAGCACTGTTTCCATTAAACACTGCATACGATCTGGCTTATACCTACGGGTCTGCAACCGAGCTTTGTAACTCTCCACTGCCGAAACCTTTAACCAAAAAATTCCGCTGCAATGATCAGCAACTGACCGGATTTTGTCGAATCAAGTTCATGCTCAATGGCAAGATCAGTACTCTGGTTGGTATGTTGGCCAACACACCCGATAATGTCAGCGGATGCCTTTTATCCAGCCGAAAAAGAGATAATTTCCTGGTGTCGTTGGGGGGTGAAACTCTGTTACCCAGAGATATTCTGGTCACCGACAAAAAGTATTATCAGATTAATGTTACATATGACAATGTCTCCTATCGATTTCAGCATTGGCTCTTGAATCTACCACCCTTTGCATCAACAGTGCTGTTATCTGGAAGTTTGCGTCATGAAAGTCTGTGCAAAGATGGAGTCAGTCCTGGAGTCCAATGGTACAACGATGGCGCTCATAGCAGCGAGAATCGATGCGAAGGCCTGGCAGCTGAGGCAGCAGGCAAGATATCCCACTTTATCCCTGTACGACAGAAAGCTGATAAAAGCAGACCGTCTCCTGTGGTATGGCAGAAAGTGCCATCACAACAAGACAAAGGGACAGTCAGCATCGAAGTTCAGAAATACTTTTGTTCCCCCAGAAAGCCTTACAAAGAATTTATACTGGGCTCCTTGGCAGGAGAGGGACCTGATAAATATTGTAGATACATTGGTACCAGTGGAAAAAGTGGTTACGTTGCTACCAATCAGAATGGCAGTACTGCTTCTGATTACCTGACTCCCTTGGTTGACGCTAACATTCGCTGGCAGGCTTTTGAGAGTGAGCTGCCTGATAAGGCTGTTATTGCCGGATATAGCTATTCAAGTTCAGGCAAAGAAGTTAGCAAAGTGCCGCAATATTTTTGTCGTTTTATGAACAATGGTTTCAATACCTACGGAAAGTATTTTAAGGAGGGCAAAGTCTGTAAAGCTTCATTTGCAACGCCGAGTGGAGACTCCCACGCTCTAGTTGATTCAAAGACCTTTGAAATTCTGGTCGGGGAATGACGGAATCAGTTGAAAGGGAAGTGTGTATTCCTGAAAATCTTTGAAACCAACTGGTCAGGTACTTTGTTCATAAGGATCAGTTTTTACAAATCATTTCTATACTATTTGCTGTTGGAGTAGACACTACACTCTTGGCTTCTTTGAGAGTTATTGTGGAGGAGCTTGGCTATGAAGCGAGTTTCACGGGCTTTATCTGTGCTGGTGTTATCTATTGCTGTCACTAACAATGCTATCGCTGTGGTTGGAGTGCAAGGCCGTGAGTTGCTTACGTACTCGTATTCACAACAATTAAAGGATTCAAAGTTATTTAGGGTACTGGCTATATTGGGCTTATCTGTGTTCGTTTTTGAGGTGGGGTTCTCGGTTGGGCATTATTCTACGCTATATGCTTTAGATCTTGAGAAAGCTGACAAAGCTGACAAAAAGAGTCCCGATAATCCACCATTGGCGCAGAGTAATGTCAGTCCCGGTTTCAGAGAGCCGATGCGTAGCACGCTGGCTACTGAGCATTATCAGAAAACCATTATCGACCAATATAACCTGCTTCCTTTTAATCTCAGTGAAGATAACTATACCGACTCAAATAAGAAGTTGAAGTACCTGTGGGCAAGAGCGACTTTTCTTGATGCCCAACCCTTGCATCATAATGAAGGTGACGTCCAACCAGCTCTAATTCCATTAAACACTACCTATGATCCGGCTAATCCCTACGGATCTGCAGACGAGTTTTGTATTTCTCCATTGCCGGCACCTTTAACCAAAAAGTTTCGCTGCAATGACCAGCATTTGACCGGATTCTGTCGTGTTAAGATCGGCGGGATCGGTAGATTGGTTGGTATGCTGGCTAATACACCTGATAATGTCAGCGGATGTCTGTTATCAAGTCGAAAAAGAGACAATTTTCTGGCATCTTTGGGGAGCGAAACTGTACTACCCAGAGATATTCTGGTTACCGACAAAAAGTATTACCAGATTAATGTTATTTACGGCAATACCACCTACCAATTTCAGGAATCGCAGGGGCATCCGGTACCCTTTGCGTCAACAATACTGTTGTCTAAAAGTTGGCGTCACGAAACCTTGTGTAAAGACGGTGCCAGTCCCGGGACTGAATGGTACAACGATGGTGCTCATAGCTGTGGGCATGGGTGCGCAGGCCTGACGGCTGATGCTGACTCAGTAGGCGATGTGTCCCACTTTATTCCTGTACGACAGAAGGCTCATAAAAGCAGACCATCTTCCGTAATATGGCAGAAAGTGCCGTCACAAGTAGGTAAAGGCATAATCAACACCGAAGTTCAGGAATACTTTTGCTCCCCCAAAAAGCCTTATAAAGAGTTTATACTGGGCTCACTGGTAAGAGAGGGGCCTGATAAGTATTGCAGATACATTGGTACCAGTGGAAAAAGTGGTTATGTTGCTACCAATCAAGATGGCAGCATCGCTTCCGATTACCTGACTCCTGTGGTTGACGGTAATATTCGCTGGCAGGCTTTTGAGGCTGAGCCGCCTGATAAGGCTATTATTGCCGGGTATAGCTTTTCTAGTTCAGGCAAAGAAGTCAGCAAAGTGCCGCAATATTTTTGTCGTTTTATGAACAATGGTTTCAATACCTACGGCAAATATTTTAAGAAGGGCAAAGTCTGTAAAGCTTCTTTTGCAACACCGAATCGAGACTCCCACGCTTTAGTCGATTCAAAGACCTTTGAAATCCTGGTCAGGGAATGATGGGCCCAATTAAAAGGAGGTTGCAGGCAAAATATTGACCTCCCTTTTGATGATGGTTTCTGGCAATGTAACACCGATAAACTACCCTGCTCTAGGTGGCGGGATATAAGACCCGAAGAGATTAATTAAACACCTCGAATTATGAAGAGTGACTCACTCCAGTTAATTATCATTATGAACACTTATGTTTCTGAAAGCCTTCAGCAGCAAGGGCTGCATGTATTCTTCGCAAAAAATTAGGTGTAATCCGATCTTTTGAAAAAGGCGGCTTAAGGGGTAAGCTATGTCTATCGGTCGGGGCTGAAGATGTATCGACTCGGTAGCCAGAGTGTCATTTCAAGAGCAGTAAATTGTAGTTGTTGGCAGTTATCCTGGTGAGTGCAGTTATGCACAACTCGCTGAACGGAGTTTCCATCTTTCTAGTGGAATGTTTAGCGATGTTTTTAAGTCTTTTGTTTCTCTTTCTTGAAACAATCGCTTGACAACGAGCGGCGTCAAGGTAGTATAGTCGCCTCACTGAACAGTGCTGGCAGCTGGTTTAGTCGATTAAAACCTTCTTGTTTTAATCCGGTTCTTTAACAAATTATCAGACAATTCGTGTGGGCGCTTGTGGGAATAGCATCGGTCAACAGAGCTTTGCTCTGAAATGATTTAAATGCTGATCAAGCAAGCGAACATACCCTTAAATTCTATGAGAATTTATCTTCTCATAAAGAGTTTCATGTACGTTTAATTGCAAATGATTGAGCAGCGGACTGTTTTCGGACAGGAAGCAAAACGATTTAAACTGAAGAGTTTGATCATGGCTCAGATTGAACG
>NZ_CP184830.1:1415000-2085000 GCF_049275935.1 Endozoicomonas sp. ALC020 | reverse complement strand
TGAAATTGACGCTGAACAAAACTGACCACCGACAACTGACAACTGGCCACTGATGACTGCGTACCTTTTGTATAATGGGTCAGCGACTTATTTTCTGTGGCAAGGTTAACCGTATAGGGAAGCCGTAGCGAAAGCGAGTCTTAACAGGGCGTCCAGTCGCAGTGAATAGACCCGAAACCGGGCGATCTATCCATGAGCAGGTTGAAGATCAGGTAACACTGATTGGAGGACCGAACCCACTGTCGTTGAAAAGCCAGGGGATGACTTGTGGATAGGAGTGAAAGGCTAATCAAGCCCGGAGATAGCTGGTTCTCCTCGAAAGCTATTTAGGTAGCGCCTCGTGTCTCACCATCGGGGGTAGAGCACTGTTTGGGCTAGGGGGCCATCCCGGCTTACCAACCCCATGCAAACTCCGAATACCGATGAGTGCAATCACGGGAGACACACGGCGGGTGCTAACGTCCGTCGTGGAAAGGGAAACAACCCAGACCGTCAGCTAAGGTCCCAAAGTAATAGTTAAGTGGGAAACGATGTGAGAAGGCCCAGACAGCCAGGAGGTTGGCTTAGAAGCAGCCACCCTTTAAAGAAAGCGTAATAGCTCACTGGTCGAGTCGGCTCGCGCGGAAGATGTAACGGGGCTCAAACTATTCACCGAAGCTACGGGGTTCAGTTGTCAGTTTACAGTTGTCAGTTGGCAGTATGAGAAGTAAGTATGCAGCGATTTGAAGATTTAGAAGTATTTCAACGGGCCTATAAGCTTTCTTTGAAAGTTCACAAGCTCTCGCTGGAATTTCCGAGAATTGAACAAATGCATGGACTTGCTGATCAGATGCGCAGAGCCAGTAAAGGAATCTGTGCAAATATTGCTGAAGGACATGGGAAACTGATCATCTCAAAAGCAGAGTTTCGAAGGTTCATATTGATGGCTATCGGATCATCTGACGAAATGAGAGTTTGGTTAAGGTACTGCCTTGATCGTCAATTACATTGACGATCAGCAATGGCAAGACCTCAAAACCGAATACAACCAAGTCAGTAAGATGTTGGTTAGTTTGCACAAGAGTTTTAAATAACTCAGTTCAAACTGACAACCGACAACTGCAAACTGACAACTGAACCGGTAGAGGAGCGTTCTGTAAGCCGTTGAAGGTTCACCGGAAGGTGGGCTGGAGGTATCAGAAGTGCGAATGCTGACATGAGTAACGATAAAGGGAGTGAGAGGCTCCCTCGCCGGAAGACCAAGGGTTCCTGCGCAACGCTAATCGGCGCAGGGTGAGTCGGCCCCTAAGGTGAGGTCGAAAGACGTAATCGATGGGAAACAGGTTAATATTCCTGTACCCCTTTTGACTGCGATGGAGTGACGGAGAAGGCTAGGCCAGCAGGGCGATGGTTGTCCCTGTTTAAGGTCGTAGGCTGTGGACTCAGGCAAATCCGGGTTCACAAAGCCGAGAACTGATGACGAACCCACCAAGGTGGGGAAGTGGTTGATGCCAGGCTTCCAGGAAAAACTTCTAAGCTTCAGGTCAAGAGGGACCGTACCCGAAACCGACACAGGTGGTCAGGTAGAGAATACCAAGGCGCTTGAGAGAACCTGGGTGAAGGAACTAGGCAAAATGGCACCGTAACTTCGGGAGAAGGTGCGCCGGCTTTGGTGATCGGGCTTGCCCCGTAAGCTGAGGCTGGTCGAAGATACCAGGTGGCTGCGACTGTTTATTAAAAACACAGCACTGTGCTAACACGTAAGTGGACGTATACGGTGTGACGCCTGCCCGGTGCTCGAAGGTTAATTGATGGGGTTATCTTCGGAGAAGCTCTTGATCGAAGCCCGAGTAAACGGCGGCCGTAACTATAACGGTCCTAAGGTAGCGAAATTCCTTGTCGGGTAAGTTCCGACCTGCACGAATGGCGTAACGATGGCCACGCTGTCTCCACCCAGGACTCAGTGAAATTGAAATCGCTGTTAAGATGCAGTGTATCCGCGGCTAGACGGAAAGACCCCGTGAACCTTTACTACAGCTTCACAGTGGATCTTGATGTTGCTTGTGTAGGATAGGTGGGAGGCTTTGAAGTGTGGACGCCAGTCTGCATGGAGCCAACCTTGAAATACCACCCTGGCAATATTGAGGTTCTAACCCAGGTCCTTTAGCAGGATCGGGGACATTGTGTGGTGGGTAGTTTGACTGGGGCGGTCTCCTCCCAAAGAGTAACGGAGGAGCACGAAGGTTGGCTAAGCACGGTCGGACATCGTGCGGTTAGTGTAATGGTACAAGCCAGCTTGACTGCGAGAGGAACATCTCGAGCAGGTACGAAAGTAGGTCATAGTGATCCGGTGGTTCTGAATGGAAGGGCCATCGCTCAACGGATAAAAGGTACTCCGGGGATAACAGGCTGATACCGCCCAAGAGTTCACATCGACGGCGGTGTTTGGCACCTCGATGTCGGCTCATCACATCCTGGGGCTGAAGCCGGTCCCAAGGGTATGGCTGTTCGCCATTTAAAGTGGTACGCGAGCTGGGTTTAGAACGTCGTGAGACAGTTCGGTCCCTATCTGCCGTGGACGTTGGAAGTTTGAGGAGAGCTGCTCCTAGTACGAGAGGACCGGAGTGGACGAACCACTGGTGTTCGGGTTGTGTCGCCAGACGCATTGCCCGGTAGCTAAGTTCGGACGGGATAACCGCTGAAAGCATCTAAGCGGGAAGCCCCCTTCAAGATGAGACTTCCCTGGCCGTAAGGCCCATAAGAGACGTTAAAGACTATGACGTTGATAGGCGGGGTGTGTAAGCGTTGTGAGGCGTTGAGCTAACCCGTACTAATGACTCGAGAGGCTTGACCATATAACGCCAAAGCGATCTAGCAAGCTTGAAGCTGGAAGCTTGAAGCTTGAAGCCGTACACAGTGAACGAGAGTGTTGAGCAAGAATAGACGACACAGTTTAAAAGAGATTTGGATTCCAGAGCCTTAGTTTTCGAGAAACAGCTTCAAGCCTCCAGCTTAAAGCTTCCAGCTCGAGAGCCAACGGCTCGACCAGTTTTGCCTGGTGACCATAGAGTGTTGGAACCACCCGATCCCATCCCGAACTCGGTAGTGAAACGACGCATCGCCGATGGTAGTGTGGGGCTTCCCCATGTGAGAGTAGGTCATCGCCAGGCATTGAATAAAGCAAAACCCCGGTTGAGAGATTGACCGGGGTTTTTGTTTTGTGGGCAAAGGAATGTGGCAGAACAGAAGTGAAACGACACATGCCTGGGCGGCCCCACCTAGGCGGCCCCACCGATGATAGTTTGGGGCTTACCCATGTGAGAGTAGTTCATCGCCAGGCATTGAATAAAGCAAAACCCCGGTTGAGAGATCGACTGGGGTTTTTGTATTGTGGCAAAAAAGCGGCAAGAGCACAGGTGTTGATAGTTCTCGGGCGAATTGTCTTCCAGTGCATTCAGACTTTCCTATCCATCAAAGACTGTCCATTAAAGAAAGTGGCTGAACGACAGATCTCTGGCGTGGAGGCCCTTGTCACTCAGTCAGTCTCTCTCTCTTTTGTACCTTATGAGCTTCATCTGGAAGGCCAAGCTGCCAGTAACTGCTGATATAACGTGAAGAGCGGGGGGCCAGGGATTCTCGATTCACCCAGTTTCTGATCTCCAGCACAGAGTTCAGTTCACTGGCAGCCCATAGATAGGGATTTCCTGGCTGGCGAGGCAGGTTGGCCAGAGCGTCTCTTAAAAGCTCCTTTTGTTGGCCTGGATGAGGGTTTATAACCCAGATAATTTCCATGCCTTCAGGGATCGACGATGCTTCAAGGGCCATGGCTTGCTGGTCATCCTGGTGAGGAATTTCCACAACGACGAAGCCTTTTGCATCGGCAGGTAGAATCTCTATGTTTGCACGAATGGCTGGAAGTGCGGTCAGGTCTCCGGTCATAACAAACCAGTCCGCTTCGAGGTCGACCAGTTTGGTAGGTCCCGGTCCAGATACTAAAACTGGATCGCCAATATTGGCACCCTCCAGCCAGCGTGCGGCAGGCCCCTGATCGCGGTCATGGGAATGCACTGCGAAATCAATCGTCAAATGTCGTGCAAGCTGATCAGAGGAAACCACGGTGTAACTTCTCTGGAGTGGCTTCTCGGGCATTGCAGGGTTATCAAATACCAGCTTTACGTAGGCGCTGGCTTGATCCGATGGAAAATCAGAAAGAGATTCTCCGGTCAGGATAACCCGCGTCATATGAGGGCTCAGGGATTCAATACTCTTTACAGATAGCTCTCTTGCAGGAGATCTTGCCATATAACTGTTCAACTGATTTTAGGTTTTTAGTTGAGAATCATTATCAACTCAGCATGGGGTAATTTCAAGTAATGCTCAGCGACTTCTTATATTGCTTGTTTTCAGGTTGAAATGAGCGGGTAAGAGGCGAAGTCGGTACTTAACCTCTGCGCTCAGAAGAAAAAGCATAAAGATCCGCAAATATAAGGATTGATAATTTGTCATTTCCTGAAAAAATAGCTGGATTTTTCTAGAGGTTAAACAATTGATCACCCAAGATTTGTTCCTGAAGGCCCTTAACAATAATAAAGCGGTTCGTCCTCAAGATATTGAACTGCTGGCAGCATGGTTTTCTCTGCCCGGACGCGCTGCCAGTGCTGAGCAGGTGATTACATTGACGGGGGCCAAACGTGCGTCCATGATCGTTAACAACCTGGGCAAGCGTATTGCCGGGTTTCTGGAAGTAGATGCTGGCTCTGGTGCTTCCGTTATTGCCCTGGATGAGGAAAACGGAGCGGGCAAAGCTGTATGGGTTATGCGAGAAGAGCTGTCTCAAGCTTTGGTGGCTCAAGGTTTTGTCACTTCTGAAGACGTTCATGCAGAAGTTGCTGTTGAGTCTGTAAGAACCAAAGAGGCAGTTAAGGTTGAAGTCAAAGTGGCTCCGGTGTTATCAGAGCCAGAAGTGGTTGTTGAAGTGGCCGATAGTCCGTTGGCTGAAGCTCTGGTTGAATTTGATGTTCAATCTATCCGTAAAGCCTACCCAAGTACTCCTGCAAGCCAGCGTTTGCTCAAGCCTGCTATGGTGAATGCTCTGGTGGCTACTCGTCCAGTCAATACCCGCGCGTACCAGCGTATGATTCCTGCTGAGTTGCGTAAGAGTGTCAGTAGCCAGGAAGCCAAAATGTTTCTTAATAATGTGTTGGCCATTCTGAAAACTCATTGAAGCTGTGCCTCAGGCCCGGATTAAAGAAACGAAGGAAAGGGCAAACCGTTGCAGGCAGTCGGTTTATGCTCTCTGGTTTCTTAGGGGCCTGTTTAGCTCCCGGCAGGAGCAACGCTAAAGGCTTCCCCTATCTGTTTTTGGGATCTAATAAATATGCCCCTGACCAGAGCTCTGCAGTCTGACTATGATGCCATTATTATCGGTGCCGGTGCATCGGGTCTTATGTGTGCGCTCACAGCTGGCTATCGTGGTCGTAATGTTCTTGTATTGGATCACGCCAACAAAATTGGCAAGAAAATTATTATTTCAGGAGGTGGACGTTGTAATTTCACCAACCTCTATATCGAACCTGCCCATTATCTTTCGCATAACTCGCACTTCTGTAAGTCAGCACTGGCACGCTACACCCAGTGGGATTTTCAGGCGCTTGTAGATAAGTATCAGGTGGCCTGGCATGAAAAAACGCTGGGGCAGCTTTTCTGTGACAATCGTTCAAAGGATATCGTCGATCTTTTGGTCAGCGAGTGTCAGGATGCAGGCGTCACCATTCGAGCCAAAGCCCGTGTTGAATCCATAAAGTCCAATAAAGCTTCGGGTTTCGTGTTGGCAACCAACATCGGCGAACTCTCCTGTCAGTCACTGGTAGTGGCAACCGGTGGTTTATCATTTCCGACAATGGGAGCCACAGGGTTTGGTTACCAGATAGCGGAACAGTTCGGCCATAAACTGATTGAACAAAAGCCTGCACTGGTGCCTTTTACGATGAACCAGGCCTGGCTTAAGCACTTTCTAGAGCTTTCCGGCGTAAGCTCAGAAGTGATCGCCAGCTGCAATGGACGGTCTTTCCGGGAAAATATTCTGTTCACTCATCGTGGTGTCAGCGGGCCGGTCATTTTACAGATTTCATCCTATTGGAACCCGGGAGATACGGTTTCCATTAATTGGATTCCCGGTGCAGATATTCATAGTTGGCTTCAGTCCTGTGCCATGCAGAGACCCAGGGCACAGACGGCAACCATCTTGTCTGAACATATGACTAAAAGGTTGTCTCAAGTCCTATGCGGTCAAGGTCATCTGAGATTATTAACCGACAATGGTCAAAAGCTGATGGCACATTACACAGCGGCTGATCTTGAGGACCTGACCCATGCACTGGAAAACTGGGAATTGAAACCCTCTGGAACAGAAGGTTATAAAAAAGCAGAAGTCACCCTGGGTGGTGTGGACACTGCGAAAGTCTCTTCGAAAACATTTGAGAGCCGTATCCAGCCGGGGCTTTTCTTTATCGGTGAAGTTCTGGATGTTACCGGTCATCTGGGAGGCTTTAACTTCCAATGGGCCTGGGCTTCAGGTCATTGTGCAGGGCAGTATGTTTAGTTTACATGGTTTGATTTTCTCCATCCGCCAAGAGCATAATGCATCGTCCGTGAAGCACTGTTGACGTTAATGCCTCATAAGACATTCTCCTTGGACGGAAATTGCAGCTGACCTTGTCGAAATGGCTCCAGAATCCGATGAAGCTGCATTTTATGGTAAAAGTCATGAAGTTTATCAATCGTTGTGTTGTAACCCTGAAGCCCAGACAGCCTTTTATTGAATGGGCGAAAGGGCTGGGGACAGAATTGCCAGAAGACTGGAGCCTGGAAGGTGGCTCCTACCTGCTGGATGAACAGGAAACAGAGGAGGGCCTGGAAGCAGCAGTAGCCAACCACGCCCGGGACATGATGGAAAATGAGCTCTCCGCCTGGGAAGAAGATCCGGGCCGCTGGCCCTGTCAGAGAGATGCCAACGCACTGAAAAGCTGGTTTGATGTTCATGTTTCAGTAGCAGGTTTTGATCTGGGTACCGAAGGCCTTATGAGAGCTGACTTGTCTGATCTTGGGGGGATGTGACGGCGCTCTGCCGGTCTCCATAAAGCCCCCTCTGAAATTGACCTATTCCCTCATTATGAAGAACTTCAGAAAACTCTCCCTCGGAATCATTGTCATTTTGATTGTGGCCGTGATTGCTATTAAATATTTCGATATCGATGACAAACTTTACAATGAATACCTGTCACATACGGTATCCAGTGAACAGTGGGCAAATGCCATTGTGTTGAGTGATTATAAATTGGTGGCCGGACCTGTGAAACTCGTTGATGCAGGTGATCAGGTATCCGGAGTGACGTGGAGTCCTGTTACCGATTCCCTTTATGTTGTATCCGGAGGAGGTTCTTCGATCCATGTCCTGGAGTACGACCAAAATGGAAACCTCAAGAGAAAGCTGAAATCCAATCTTAATGCTGATGTAGAAGGTATTGCCTGGGCTGACGGCGATCGTTTTATTGTTGTCAACGAACGTCAGCAGGAATTGTTGCTGGTAGACATTAAACCGGATTCGAATGAGATCGATTTCTCCAGTGCGTCCACTTTTACCTTTGGCATAGGAGAAGGAGGCAACAAAGGCTTTGAAGGTATTGCCTGGGACCCAGAGACAAAATCGATCTATGTCCTCAAAGAGAGAGACCCCATCCGGATTTTTCGTATTAATGGTTTCACCGAGCAGGGTAAAGATAGAAAGCTGGTGATTCGTGAGCAGGAAGAAATGGAAGAAAGCCTGAGGTTTTTCAATCAGGACCTGTCAGGGATGCACTTCGATACGGTTTCAAGGCATTTTGTTGTGCTCAGTGATCAGTCCGATTCTTTGACAGAACTGGACGAAAATGGAGAGGCCGTCAGTGTTATGGTGCTTGAGAAGGGCTGGCATGGATTGAAGAATACGATTGAGCAGCCAGAAGGGGTTACTATGGACAGACAGGGAACGGTGTTTATTGTCGGGGAGCCTGACGACCTTTACATATTCAGGAAGAGTACCTTGTCTGAACGAAAGTAGCCTCCTTTGATATTGAGCTTTGCTGTTGGGATGTCGTGCATGTCAGAAGAGAGCCAGGAAACACTGGAAATCATTTATCAGGATCACTGGCTGGTAGCGGTAAATAAACCGTCGGGTCTGCTGGTGCATCGCTCCATGATTGACCGGAATGAAACCCGGTTCGCTTTGCAGATCGTCAGAAATCAGGTGGGTCAGCATGTTTACCCACTGCATCGTCTGGATAAACCGACTTCCGGTGTTTTAGTGTTTGCCCTGTCGCCTGAGGTTGCCCGGCAGGTTGGAAAACAATTTGAGGAAGGGCTGGTCGAGAAAACCTATCTGGCAGTCGTCAGGGGTTATGCGCCAGAGTCTGGCGTGATTGATCATCCTCTGAAAGAAGAGCTGGATAAAATGACAGACCGCAAGGCCCGGCAGGACAAACCGGCTCAGGAGGCGGTCACTGTTTATGAAAGACTCGCGACCGTTGAGCTGCCTCTTGCCATAGAAAGATACCCAACCAGTCGCTACTCCCTGGTAAGAGCCTGGCCTAAAACGGGCAGGAAACATCAGATTCGTCGGCATATGAAGCATATAGCCCACCCGATCATTGGCGATGCCAAACATGGGAAGGGCGTTCATAATCGATACTTTGCCAAACACTTTTCAGCGGGTAGATTGCTACTGGCCTGTACTGATCTTGAATTAACTCATCCCCTTACCCGTGAACGACTGCTTTTGTCTGCTTCGCTGGATGCTGTCTTCTCTGATCTGATGACTCGCTTTGGTTGGAACAGATCACTTCGTCGGAAAGTTGAGTGAATTTCCTGATTTCCCATGACGAATGTCAATTAACTATCTAGTCTGCCTGAACGGTTTGTTTCAGGAGGCTTTATGCTCAGAGCGGGTTTGAGTATATTTTTTTTTTCATTGTTGTTGTTTGGAGCGTTCTACAGTCACGGATTCGATGACTATAAGAAAGATAGAATAGTAACGGATAAATCAGGTCGCCAAAGGTGCAAGCAGTGCGACCTTAATCTTGATGCCTGTGATTGTCGATGTTATCAGTGTGGCAAGCGGTTCAGGGAAAAAAGGCTGATTGCCCAGGCCGCAATAAGAAAAAAAGGGCAGTCTAATGCCAAGAGTGCCAGAGGCAAAGACCCTAAATCCAGAGAGGTGTATTTATCCACTGAGAATACTTGCCAGTGTGAAAGACCTTTGGTCCGTGAGGCTGCGTCAGCTTCTGTTCCGAGGCTTGGTCCCAGGAAAAGGATGGCTGCTTTTGATGGGCCTTCAACCAGCCAGATGACTCCGGTAGAGCCGTCCTTGAGTGGTTTTTCCAGCGAAATGCTACCTCTTCTTGTTGCTGTTAATGTTCCAGATCCTGCTCCTGTATCTGATGAGAAAAATCAGCTTGATTGTGAATGGATGAACCGGCAGTGTGATTTTAGCGTTATCCAGTTGCAGACTTTGCCTGTCGATGAAACTCTCTGTCAGCAGAAAGCCTTTTCAGCTTCATCTTTCAATGTCTGTTATCTGGAGACCGGCATGGATAAGATCGTCCTCGAGAATTCAAATAGCGGGGTACTTAAATTTCAGCAGCTATTGACTCAGGTGAAGGCTGCCATCCAACAGGATGTAATTGCAGGGCTGATCTCTGTTGGTTGGATGAGTGAATACACTCGACCCCTTGGCACAATCGAGGCTTTGAAAGATCGGGGATATTTTCTGACGCTTCCTGATTCTCAGGGAGGCTATTCCTTCGCTCTTATTATTATTGAACAGAGTTTGGCTTTTGTATTTCTTCTGAATCAGGATGGTGAAGTGGTGGGCTATGCCAGTAATAAACACAGTCTCTTTGTTTTTGCGATCAACTGCTATCTGGATAAGTCGAGAGGAGGCCAGCTTTATCAAGTTCACTTGCCTGATGATGATGTGTTCAACCTCATGGTGGAGAATGCCATTAAGGCTTTTAATTGCCTGGATAAAGAAGCTGTGGAAGCCTTGCAGGCATTTGATGATGACGATGAGGTTGAAGTGTTGCTGGTTTCTGATAACTCAACGGGGCATGACGTTGCTATTCGGCAATGTTTCATGAATCAAATGTCTGGAGGTCTGCAAAAGATTCCGTTACCTCGGAAGTTAGACGAATCCCAGCTTCCGGATTTATACCCCTTGTTGAGTTTAATGGAAATGGATCAAGCGATGATGGCCCTTAATATTGACCTCGAGGTTAATGAGCTTAAGGAGTTCAACTCAATTCAAATGATAATGGACAATGCCATCGGAGAGGGCACCTTTGTCATGGTGATTCAGGAGCCCAATGAATCAACATTTGCTGTTTTTATCTCGGTTAATGGTGCCATTATGACACTGAGAATGTTGTGTTTTTCTGACGGTCTTGGAGAGCGAGCCTCGTTGAAAGCTTCCAGTGGCTTGGTTTGTGAATGGAATGAAGCATTACAGGTTCTTATGCATACTCTGAGAACAGGTTATAACCTCAAGTTTTATCGAATAAGGCCATCTGACGACACTAACAGTTAATTTCATTGGCATAGAGTCTGGAAAAGGGCTCCCGAACGAGCCCTTATTGGCAAATTTACAACATTCTGCCCAGCACATCGTGTTCAGGCTTATCCATGAACCGGTGTTTGAATGCCCCCACCACGTGAAGGGCTATGATGGCCAGAAATGCATAGGGAATATAGGAATGGATTGTATGAAGGGTTCCTGCCAGCTCTTTGTTGTCTTCCATAAATTCGGGCAGTTGGATGCCAAAGAAGAAAACATCACGCCCTCCTGCATCCGACATGGTAAGACCGCTCAGAGGTACAAGAATCATCAGGGCATAGAGCGAATAATGGGTGATTTTGGCCAATACCTTCTCACGGTTGGGCAATCCTTTGGGTAGCTCGGGTACTTTGCTGAACAATCGTATCAGAATACGAATCGCAACCAGCAGCAGTACTAGGATGCCGAAAGACTTGTGCCAAGGGTAGATGTCGTATTTATAGCTGACGTCCTTGGATAGACCTGCCATGTACCAGCCACTGGCAATGATACTCAGGATGGTAATGGCCATCAGCCAGTGAAGCAGTCTCATCAGTAACGGATATTTTGCAGGTGTCATAGATTTATCCTCTGGAGTGAAAAGCGCGTGCGGCTTAGAGTTCGTTATCTTATTCAAGGCTGCTATGAGTGAAGAATAAACTTCACCCACAAGGATGCATTTATTCTTACTTTAAACGGTGATCCTGTCACCTGGTTCCGGCAAATTATGTTTTTTCGCACAGATTGTCTGCGCAAAGATCCTCGCGTGACTCCACTCACCTTAAGCTGGTGGTTGTCATCAACGGGCATCTTTACCGACAGTCAGATGTAGCTTCTTCCACAGGGGATTTACACCCCATTAGCTCATGCCCATGCCGGGCGTAAAAAAAATAAACAAACACAGGGAACTAAATGGATAGACAATGATCCAAGGTCACAATTCATTTGAAAAACAGTAGATAGGAGTAAGAGATATGAACGGAATCACACCACCCGGCAGCCCAAATAATCAGGCACCTTATCAACAGGAGAGCGATAATTGCCCTGTTTGTCTCACACCTTTTGCCGGAAGGGCAGTCACAGTTCTTGAACCATGCAGCCATATGTTTCACGAAGACTGCCTGGAGACTTGGCTATCGCAAAATACAACCTGTCCTTATTGCAGAACCATTGTCAGGGAAAGGGAAGTACAACCCTTTACTGATGTGATAGTGGAAAATTTATCGAGAAGTCGTGGTAGTGTGTTGTTCCATCCAGATGGGCGACCGATAGCGCGGCTCTTGTAAATCGCTGATTCCGTTTTGTTTGAGGGCGCCTCAACATCATCACCTGCTGCCAGAACAAGTGCTCTGGCCCGAGAGATGAAAAAAAACGACAGCAGCAACAGCGGTGCAGTAAAGAGTGTCTGTCTGATAATTCTATCCTTCCGATTTGGTTTTCACAGAGGAAGGATAGATCTAGAAAATGAAAGGGTACCTATATCATCCATCAGCTGCACTGGTGATCTGCCTGATGGCATCGCTGTAAAGTCCATGCAGGCTTTCAGGATCAGAGACACATAATCCCAGGTCCCTCAGAAGACCGTCTTTCAGCCCATAGATCCAGCTATGAACCGTCAGGTCCTGTCCTCGCAGCCAGGCATCCCTGACGATGGGGGTCTGGCAAACATTCAGAGCCTGTTCTACAACATTCAGCTCATACATGCGCTCAAAGACTTCTTCCTGGCTGCCCAGAGTGTCCAGGAAAGTCTGGTGTTTGTGCTGTACATCCTGAATATGACGCAGCCAGTTATCAATCAGGCCGAGTTTGCCGTTCTTTACCGCTGCCTGAACGCCGCCGCAGCCGTAATGGCCGGTCACTATAATGTGCTCAACCTTCAGGTACTCAACGGCGAACTGGATAACAGAGAGACAGTTGAGATCGGTGTGAATGACCTGATTGGCCACATTTCGATGAACAAACAGCTCACCAGGCACCATACCGGTTATCTGATTGGCAGGCACCCGGCTGTCAGAGCAGCCTATCCACAGGTATTTGGGAGCCTGTTGCTGAGAAAGTTGTTCAAAAAAGTCAGGTTCCTTTTCCCGAACAGCATCTGACCATTCACGGTTTTGGTCGAACAGCTTCTTGAGTCTGCGCATGGGAAGCTTCCTCATCAGAAATAACGCACAAGTATACAGCTGAAGAAATAGAAGCCAATAACAGTAGGGTTTTAATGGCGTACCGAACAACTGCATCTCCGTTGCAATTCCTCGCAACAGCTCTGCTGTTTTAAGGCTACTGTGAAGGCAAGCGGCTGAATAGGCAACTGTCGGGCTCCTAGGAGGCCGACCGAGAATAGACTGCCCTACTGCGGCGGCAGCAAATTGGTCTAAAAATCCGCTTTTGTTCGTCAAATAGCTCGCTATTCTCCTCACAAAACCGAATTTTCATCCTCAATTTTCTGCCGTCCTCGCTACGGGCGCTATTCTCGGTCGGCCTCCTAGCGCTGTGGATGGTCGGGAAGAAAGTCATCAACCATGATGTCATCGAATGTCCACGGGCAACTGTCGGGGAAGCTGGTGTTATCTAATTGATGATTTTCCCGCAGGTACTTATTCATTTCACGAATGGCAGCCTGTTTGGCATCAGGGTAGCTGTCTATTAAGGCATCATCCTGTTCGTGCTTCAGGGACGGGTTTTTACGGATTAACCGGCTGATTGTCATACGTGACTGCGAAATACTCTCGTACCAGCTTCTGAACTCTTTGGGTTCGTATAGGTTGGGGTTAATCACAAAGGTTTGGTATTGATATTTGAGCAGATGCAGCACCAGAATGACCAGATGGGATTCCAGTGTATTGCGCTCGCTTCTGCCCATTTCGTCTACTTCTTCTATAAGGTTATCAAGATCAAGCCGGTCGAACTCACGGTTTTGCAAATGTTGTTTTTGCTGTTTTTTCCAGTGATAGAAGTCGGACTGGTAAAGTGTTTTCTGATCATTATCCATGACATGATTCCCCGTTAATCACAGCCAGTATAGGATAGCTTATACAAGGATTGTTATGTCATTCCCTTCACAGCACTTCAGCGCTAACCTCAGGTGCGAGAAACGCTGAACCTATTGCCGGGACGCACCGGAGCCGCCGGTGATGCCGTTGTCCTGCGTCGTGATCTGGTTCAGTCGGAATTGGCGGGCAGTCAGACCAATACCGGGAACTGCCTGCATCGACCGGCAAGATCAGTGGGCCGTCTTCACAGCCCTGGGTGGGCTTCTCTTGAAAACTAAAGAAAGATATCCGTTCAGGGTATCTTCGGGTAGTCATTGTTTAACGGTACTGATTCACCTGATCTCTGAGTTCAATGGCAGCAGCTCTGGCTGCTTCGGCAAAGTTTTCATCACTGCCAGCGTAAATGATGCCACGGGAAGAGTTTACAATGATGCCCTCACCCTGACTGTTGAGACCATTTTTAACGGTGGCTTCTACGTCTCCACCCTGGGCGCCCAGACCCGGAACCAGGAATGTCATATCACCGGTAATGGCGCGGATACGCTTGAGTTCTTCAGGGTTGGTAGCACCGACAACCAGCAGCAGGTTGTTATGGCTGTTCCACTCTTCTTTGGCCATACGGGCAATCACTTCGTAAAGGAAGTCGTCACCGACCTTCAGGTTCTGGATCACCGCAGCTCCGGGGTTAGAGGTTCGACAAAGGATGATGGTGCCCTTGTCTTCATATCGGCTGAAAGGTGCAATGGTGTCGATGCCCATGTAGGGGTTGACGGTGATCGCATCTGCGCCGTAGCGATCAAAGGCTTCTGCCGCATACTGATCAGCCGTGCTGCCAATATCGCCCCGTTTTGAGTCCAGAATGACCGGGGTATCCGGGTAATTATCCTTGATGTATTCGATGGTCTGGGCCAGTTCGTCTTCTGCACCACGGGCATGATAATGGGCAGCCTGGGGTTTGTAAGCACACACTAAGTCGGCAGTGGCATCAATAATAAAGCGGTTAAATTCCAGAATAGGTTGCTCAAGCGCCTGAATGTGGGCGGGAAACTTCTCGGGTAGAGGGTCCAGGCCTACGCAGAGTAGAGAGTTGTTCTTACGCATAGCCGCCTGAACCTGATCCAGAAAACGCATAGCAAAGCCTTATGTAGCAGTGATCGATGTCTGGGCGGGCAGTCTAACAGATAACGCTCGGGTTTTGTTGCGCCAATTGATGTTGCGGTAATTGACATCCACCCCCGCCCAATGAGGCTGTTTGACGCGAATTGAAGAAAAGAAATTTGCCGGAGGAGCTGAAATGTTCCTCCGTGCCTTCTTTTATCTGGCCTTTTGAAATAGCTGTGCCATCAGACCAGAGTTTATCATCTGTTCTGCAGCACTCTTCAGAGTTCCCGAAGTCCCGTATCTTCTGAACGCCCGGTAAACCGTTGTGCAGGCCATCAGGTGCTTAACGGTTTGTTTGATGGCTGTTGTCAGTAAAGGAACGGTATACAAGGCCATCAATAGAGGGTGAGAGAGTGCCAGCATGATCACCAGGGGAGAGCCAGAAATGGCACCGACAGTTTGAAACCCCCTGACGGTTCGGCGAACGTACTTCCGGGTATCAATCGTGCTCTTCATGGTCCGGTTTTTATTGAGTCTGTGACAACCTGCTTCAACCGCTTTGCTGACCAGTTTTCCCATCAGATAGCCTGCGACAGCACCGGGTGTGGTTACCATGGTGGTCAGCAATTGAACTGCCTCAGCAATGCCTGTGATCGGGCTTGCAGAAGCGTATAAGGCTGTTTGGATACCGGCACTGATTCTTCCTGATCCCTGCATAATCTGTACTCCTTGTGGTGTTATTTCATGTTGTAGGCTCAGTATGCAGGGATTTGCTGCCAAAATGACTGACAGAGCGGTTAGTTATGCTTGCACATTTTCATCCAGTGAAGTTGGAATGCCTCAGAGTCTGGTCAAACTGACCATTTCATAGCTTGACGAGAGTTCATAAAATGGTTGGTAAAACAGAGATAGTGTTGATGCAGAAGTTAGTAATACCAGACCGGCAACAGGTAGAGATCTGGCTTGATCAGGCCGGTCATGAATTCTGGGCGTGCGATCGGTGCGACGGATTGCACATATCATCCCTTCAGTCTCTGGATGGCGTACTTGATAGCCGTTTGTTTATCGAGCCATTTGGTATTCTTTTTTCAACTGAGCTGGATTTGAAAGCCGACTCTGCATTTTTAGTACAGGCCGATATGACGCGTCTCAATCTCGGCTTACCGACGCTCAAACTGTTTCTGGAGATGCTGGAGTCAGGCCATCTTTTGCTGGTGGCTTCCGATGTCCTGATGACCTCCAAAGGTGTCTGTTACAGTCAGTTTTCCGAATTTCTGGCAATGACCCTGGAGGCTAAGAGCTGGTTGTATCGGGAGTGCCAGAGCATGCACTATATTCTGTCTGAACAGGAACATTGTCTTCCCCCGGTAGAAGGAAAGTTTTCGTTCCACTAAACGTTTTAGCTGCCTCATATCAGAAAATAAAACGGTCACTGCTCTGGCGAAATGTTCCAATTGGCCTAATGTCATACAGTCAACATTCTGATGCGGGAATTTCAGAACGTGTCCAATGCCACTCTTTTCTGTATCTGCTCTCTGGTGTGGGGCTCGACCTGGTATGCCGTTAGCTGGCAGCTAGGGACCGTAGACTCCATGTGGTCAGTGGCTTACCGGTTTCTCTTGGGCGCTCTGTTGTTATGGCTGATTTGCCGGTTCAGGGGCGGCTTTTCAGGCTTTACCCGCCAACAGCATCTCAGGTTCTTTTTCCAGGGAACCTTCCTTTGCGGTATTTCCTACTGGCTGGTCTACGAAAGTGAAAAGTTCATCAGCAGCGGGCTTTCAGCATTGATTTGTACGGGGATTCTTTATTCAAATGTGGTCATTGCCCGGTTCTGGTTGGGGCACACCGTTAAACGTTCTGTTCTTGTAGGCGGGGCATTGGGTAGTGTCGGTGTGTTCATGGTGTTTTTTCCCCATATCATAAAGATTGACGCAAACTCTGAGGAGCTTAAGGGCCTGGCATTGGCATTGGGTGCAGTAGTGATGTTTTCCTTGGGCAGTGTCTCCTGTGAGGTCAATGAGAAAGACGGCTTGTCAGTCGCACCTATGACAGTGTTTGCCATGTTTTATGGTGGGTTGGAAATGGGTGGGTTGGCCTTGCTCCGCGGCGTACCACCCACGTTTGACTTCAGTCCGGGTTATCTGGTTTCCCTGGTTTATCTGGTGGTTTTTGGTTCGGTTGTGGCCATGACCTCTTATATCGCCCTGATTCAGCGCATAGGTTCTGACCGAACCGCTTATGTCGATATTATCTATCCCATCATAGCCCTCTTGATCTCAACCGTTCTGGAGGGATACCAATGGAAACCGGTTTCTGTGTTGGGCGTAGGGATTATTTTGCTGGGGAATCTTCTGGCCATGGGCAACCGCTTTGACCGGCGCAGAACCGAGACTTCCTGCTAACATAAGAATACTTTTCTCCAACATCTATGGGGTTTCCCATGAGTGAGCACAAGCCTTTCATCTATAGAGCTATAGAGTTATCCACTCAGGCCCTGGACAAAGGGGAAGCGCCTTTTGGTGCGGTGCTGGTGCATAACGGCAAAATCGTTCTGGAGTCTGAATGTACTACCGAAGCAGAAAGTGATCAGACCCGGCACGCAGAATTGAACCTGGTAAGTCATGCCTGCAGACAGATACCGAGAGAACAGTTATGTGAATGCACACTCTACAGCAGCACAGAGCCTTGCCCAATGTGTGCCGGAGCAATATATTGGGCCGGAATCCCAAAAGTGGTATATGGATGCAGCATGGAAGCGCTGGACCAGATTGCCGGTCACTCCACCCAAATGGGTTGCAGAAACATTTTTGATCGTTGCTATGGCAACATAGAAGTCATTGGTCCTATAGAAGAAGAGCTTGCCTGCGAACCACATATGAAATGCTGGCCCCATCCTTCTTGAAAACCTGCTTATTATTGAATTTTGTGCTGGCATTCAAGTACAGAGTTGACTGACATTTCTGACTCAGGGAACGTGATAGCCCATAGGCTTCATAATGTCATACTGAAGCCAGACTTTGTTCAGCCAATTTTCTTCACCCAGCCAGTCCAGAACCCAGCGGATACCATTGCCCATGGCTTCCTTATTCCAGGCAAGATAGCAGCTGTCGTTCATGGGAATATCCAGAACATCCTTGCGAACCAGTAATTCTTGTTCAATGTAGGGCTGAACAAAGTGGCTGGGCATGATGGTGATGCCCAACCCTTTCAGCAGGCACTCAATAGCCATACGGAAACTGGGAACCAGGAGGATTTGCTGATCTTCAAGCAGCAGGTTGTAGCCCTGTCTAAAGACTCTGGAAGTATCCTGAATGCAGATCGAACTGTAAGTTTTCAGCATGTCCTGACTAATCGGATCGGAAACATTGGCCAATGGGTGCTCTGGAGACATCACCAGATCCCATGCCAGCGATCCCATAGACTTCCATTCAAAGCGGTCGTTAGTAGCAATATTGTCTGGAATGGTTTTAGGAGCACCAATGACCAGCTGGCAACGGTTGTGGAAGAGAGCATCCCATGAGCCGTTATGAACTTCAGTATTGATCACCAGGTTGGTCTCGGGACGAACTGCCTGAAGATCGCGAATCAGATCGTAAACCATGCCCTGGTTAACAACGTTATCCAGGGCAATCCTGATTTCATGTTCCCAGCCTGAAGCCATCTGGCGGGTTGTTTTTTCCAACTCCTCCAGCTGAGTCAGCAGTTTGCCTGTCTGCTGGATAAAGTGCTCACCTGCCGGAGTC
The DNA here is from genome assembly GCF_049275935.1 of Endozoicomonas sp. ALC020. Classification (NCBI taxonomy): domain Bacteria; kingdom Pseudomonadati; phylum Pseudomonadota; class Gammaproteobacteria; order Oceanospirillales; family Endozoicomonadaceae; genus Endozoicomonas; species Endozoicomonas sp. ALC020. The sequence continues at coordinate 2,066,563 of NZ_CP184830.1, read as the reverse complement.
AGCTCGACCCGCTTGCTATCCCTGAGAAAAAGTTGCACATCCAGCCGTTCTTCCAGCTTCCGGACGGTGTAGCTGATGGCTGAAGGCACTTTATGCAGGTGCTTGGCCGCTGCAGTAAAGTTTCTGAAGTGGGCCACGGCCCTGACAATTTCGAGGGATTCCGTTGGGATCATGAGGAGAATACTACTATCTACTGACGTTCAGATGTTAATAGAGTATCTCTAAGGTTGTCAGAAAGGGAGTCTAAATAAGAGTTTTTTATCGTAATGTTCTCGCCTCCAGTGATATAAGATGACTCTCAGGACAGGACTCACCTACATCAGCATTCAAAAAAGCCGAATGCTCGTCCAAAAATACTTGCTGTATCTGTTGGCAGGAATTCTCTAAAATAATTTTCACTTCGAGCAACCTCAGGTTATGAGGAGTCGTGTACTGCACTGTTGCCTGTTCCCGCAGTACAGAAACTCTTGCACGAAGTGTCGAGTATGCAGTCCACGCTGCAAACTCAGGTGGATGATCAGCAAAAAAACCTCTGCGTCTTTGGAGTAGGGGTTTTTTTGTTTTTGACAGCTTTTCCCACATGGTTCGGTGGTGTTCTTAAGGGAATTGAAGATAAACTACGACTGACGACAGGCTCCATTCAGGCACTTTTCTATTCTTTATTTGTCACCTCCAAAACTCTTTAGCCAGAGGACCGAACCTTGACCGATCTCACTGCTATCAGTCGTCAGGCTCTGCAATTGATGGATCTTACTTCCCTGAACGATAACGATACGCCGGAAGTGATTATTGATCTTTGCCACACAGCTAAAACACCTGCAGGCAATACTGCGGCAGTCTGTGTTTACCCAAGATTTGTTCCCATCGCCAAAAAGACGCTGAAAGAGCTGGGTCTGAACGATGTAACGGTTGCCACTGTCAGCAACTTTCCAAAAGGCAGTGATGATATTGAACTGGCAGTCACTGAAACTAGGGCAGCTGTCGCTTATGGTGCGGATGAAGTGGATGTTGTTTTCCCTTATAGCGCCTTTATGAACGGTGATGAAGCCATTGGAGCTGAGCTGGTTCGCCGCTGCAAAGAAGTCTGTGCAGACAAAGTGATACTCAAGGTGATTATTGAGAGCGGCAAACTGAAGGACCCAGCCCTGATTCGTCGAGGCAGTGAGATCTGTATTGAAGCCGGTGCTGATTTCATCAAAACCTCTACTGGCAAAGTGCCTGTCAATGCTACACCTGAATCTGCCCGTATCATGCTGGAAGCCATTCGTGACAGTGGCAAACAGAACGTAGGGTTTAAACCTGCGGGCGGCATCCGAACTGCACAGGACGCTGCAGAGCACCTGGCTATTGCCGTTGACATTATGGGGAAGGAATGGATCGACCGAAACCACTACCGCTTCGGAGCCAGCAGTTTGCTTGGAAGTCTGCTGGTGACCCTCGGTCTGAAAGAACAGGAATAAGTCTAACAATAAGTTACGCCAAGACTACCCTATATCAGCATCGCTACTGCCAGAATCCATTACTGTCAGAGTCACTGCTTTCAGAGTCACTTCTGCCAGAGCCGCTTCTGCCAGAGCCGCTTCTGCCAGAGTCACTGCTGTCAGAGTCACTGCTATCGGAGTCACTGCTGTCAGAGTCACTGCTATCGGAGTCACTGCTATCGGAGTCACTGCTATCGGAGTCACTGCTATCGGAGTCACTACTGTCAGAGTTAATAGGTGTCTCCATAGCAAAATTATATTTAGAGCTGAGCAAATCGATGAAATCTTGCAAGTATAATATGCGTTCTTCCAGAAGTTTTCTCTGCCTTTTGTCATTGCTGGGCTCTTTTACTTCTTGTTCATTCGCTGCCTTGTCATGTTTGACTACATCAGCCTGCTGATTTGCATGGATGATAATGCTCGCTGAAAGAAATTCCAGCATCTTGTGTGATTGTTTCAGCAGGTTATTAAATTCTGTGTAGAGGTTTATCAAAATGCCGCGATAATCATTTTGATTAACTAATTTTTTTTGTAATTGGTGTTCTATGTAATTTTCTAAGGCTAGAAGCAATTCTTGAAATAATTCAGGGTTTTCATTTTTTGGGTTATCTTTTGCACCGATTAATATTTTTTGGAAAATTTCAAATAATTTATCTTCTTTATCTTCTTTATCTTCTTTATCTTCTTTGTCTTCAGAGTCAGTAATGGTTCGACCCAAGTCTAGTTTGCCAAAGTAAATCGATATGCTATCAATATTTGCATTTGAGAATTGTCTAACGAGATACTCAAGAACTGAGAATTTTTTAACGAAAGAGTCTAGAATCAGGCCTATGGAGTGAATAAAACTGATGGACTGATCATTCGAGACAACTAATCCGGTTTTTTTTTCACCATATTCATTTGTCAGGTTTAATATTCGTTTAGCTGATTTTATATTACGTCGATAAAACGGTATTTTGTTACGATTAATGCCATCGTTGAGTAGGGTAGTAGCGGCTATTAGCAATAAATTGACTGGTTCCTCGGATTGATCAGCTTTTGAGAGTTGATTCAATTGCCGCAAAAAATTAAGACGCATTTCTCCCAATAATTTCAGACCAGAGAAGACCAAATTAGCTTCTTTAACATTTGCTTTTAAACAACCGTGATTTTCTATGGGTTCTTTTTCGCCTAAAATGTCATCTTTTATGACCTCTATACCAGATAAGCCGATGGCATGAAGCAGGAATGAGCCAAAAAAGAAATGGCCCCCAGGAGGGGGGGAGCTAATGGCTGTATAGTAACTCAATATCAGCACCGCTAAGCACTGTTGATCTTTTGGTTTGGTCATATCGACGAATGATTCGGTATTATGGATTTTGGTTAGAATTGCCAACATTTCAAGCTGTACGAAGTCAACCACAATGTGGTGAGTTTTTATCAATTGCTGAAGCATGCTTAAGATTGTGAGGCTTTCATTGGGGGGGGCTAATGGGACGTAGCTCAACATAGTGTTTAAGATGTCTTCATCAATGCCTGTATTCAATTCATGGATAATGGCGGTAATTTGTGCATGGTTCATTGGTGGCAGCGGAATTTCCATCAAAGGCTGCGGTTGCTGTGCCCCAGCTCCCTCGGATTCTTCTGAGTGCTCAGCCATTTTTTCGACTTGCTCATTTTCATGGTTCATTGCGAAGATGAGTTCGGTTGTATTCGAGTTGAGAAAAAAAGGAGAGGTTTTTCCTAAATAAGCATTATGGTTAATCAAATCGTTCAGGTAATTAGAGGTTTTTGTCGTTTTTTCTTCAATAAATCTCTCATCCACGGGTGTGAATAAAGTATGTGCTGCCATCAGTTTTGAATAAGGGCTAACCATAATGATAAAGCTAAGACAAGCAGCAACCGACCGTTTGGCCCTGTCACGATGGAAAAGTATCGGTTTTTTTGCTGTTTCAGGAAATTCAGAAATGAAGTTACTTGTTAACATCTGCTTTCTCTAACTTATAAATTCCCTGATAAAGTAGTCCACGGAATGCAGCATTGGCCAACTTGAGCACTTTTTAATGCTACACCTCAATCTACCTGCATAATGCTGGAAGCTGCAGTCCATAAGGCCATTAGCACTTGGTCTGAAAGAACAGAGAAGAAGATTAAAAATAAACTTCGTCAAGACTTTCAAGAGCACCTCTCTCAGCATCACTACTTTCAGGGTCATCCATGACCGCATCACAACTTTCAGAGTCGCTACTACCCGGGACACTTATGCCAGAGTCAGTTCTGCCAGAGTCACTTCTGTCAGATTCACTGATGTGAGAATCATTACTGTCAGAGTCATCACTGCCAGAATCATTGCTGTCAGAGTCATTGCTGTCAGAGTCATTGCTGTAAGAGTTAAGAGGGGTCTTCATAGCAAAATCATACTTAGACCTGAGCATATCGACGAAATCTCGCAAGTATGATATCCGCTCTTCCAAGTGTTTCTTTTGCCTCTCTTTTTGTTCTGTTGCTGCCTTGCCATGGTTGCATTCATCATTATGCCGATTAGCATTGATGAAAATATTGCACTCAAGGCATGTCAGCATTCTGTTTGATTGTACCAGAAGGTGGTCAAATCCTGTGCAGAGCGTTACCATTATGACCTGGTAATCATTTTGATCAGTAAACGTTTTTGGTAATTTTTGTTCTATGTATTTTTCTATGGCCAGAAGCAATTCTTGAAATAATTCAGGATTTTCATTTCCCGGATTGTCTTTAGCGTCGCTTAGGATCTTTTTGAATATTTCAAATAATTGTTGTTCTTTGCCTTCATTGTCGGTAATGGTTTGATCCCAGTTTGACTGGTAGAAATAATCCGTCATGTTGTTAATACATTCACTTGCAGATTGTATAACGTAAGGATCAAGCATCAGGCTTATGGCATTAATAAAATTGATGAACTGACTATTAGAGGCAACTAATTCGGGTTTTTTTTCACCATATTCTACGATCAGTCTTAACATCCGGATAGCTGATATCATATTACGCTGATAAACCGGCATTCCGTTATCAATCATGCCATAGTTGAGCAGAGTAGAAGCAACTAATAGCCGGTAACTGGCTGGTGTCTCGAATTCTACAATTTTTGAGTTATCTTTCAATTGTTGCAAAAAATCAAAGCGCATTCCTTCCAGCACTCCCTTGCCAATGAAGATCGAAGCTGACTCTTTAACATTTGCTTTTAAAACTTCGTAATCTTTTATGGGTTCTTTTATACCTAAAAGATCACCTTTTATGGCATCGAGTTTCTCGATACCAGACAGGGCGGCAGCGTGAAGCAGGAATGAGTTAAAAAAAATGTTAGCCACTTTAGGGGAAACTGCATTTGAATTGATGGCGGTATAATAAGTCACCAACAATATCGCGAGCCTGAATTTGTCTACTGGCTTGGTAATATCGACAGGTGATTGAGTGCCCTGGATAGAATATAGAACTTCTATTATGTCATCCTGCTTATGGTCCGTCACAACACCGAGAGCTTTTGTCACGTGCTCAATCATGTCTGCAACGGTCAGGCTCTCATTGGGAGGTGTTATCGGTAGGTAGCTCAACATAGCGTTCATGATTTGCCTGCGTTCTTCAGTGCTTGTATTCAACGTTTGGATTATGTCGGTAATTTGTGCATGGGTCATTGGTGGCAGCGGAATTTCCATTATAGGCTGCGGCTGCAGTGCTCCAGCCCCCTCCGATTCTTCTGAATGCTCATCCGTTATTTCGACTTGCTCATTTTCATGGTTCATTGCAAAGATGAGTTGGGTGGTATCCGGATTGAGAAAAAAAGGAGTGGTGCTTCCTAAATAAGCGTTATGGTTAATCAAATCGTTCAGGTAATTTGACGCTTTTGTCGTTTTTTCTCTAACAAATCTCTCATCCACTGGTGTCAATAAAGTATGTACTGCCAGCAGTTTTGAATAGGGGTAGACCATAAAGATAAGGCCAAGGCAAGCAACAACCGACCGATAGGCCCTGCCACGATGGAAGAATATCGATTGTTTTGTTGTTTTGGGTAATCGAGAAGTGGAGTTACTCATCAACCTCTGCCTTCTTTGGGTAATGAATGCCCTGATAAAGTAGTCTATGGATTGCAGCAGTACTCAATTTGAGTGCCTGTGAATGTCAAACCTTAATCTGTCTGCATCATACTGGAAGCGATTTGTGACAGTGGCAAAGAGAGCGTAGGATTTAAACTCACGGGCCGGGACGCCGCAGGACACCTGACGATTGCCACTGAGCTTATGAGGCAGGAACGGATCTATACCACCTGCACCTGGGAGCCAGCAATTTGCTGGGAAGGCTTCTGGTAGCAATCGGTTTTAAAGAACAGGAAGAAAATTAAAAATAAAATCCGTCAAGTCTCTCAAGACCGCTTCTGTCAGCATCACTACTTTCATCATCACCTAAGTTAGCATCACTACTTTCAGCATCATTTCTTTCAGAAGCCTCAATGTCGGTATCACTATTTTCAGCGTGACTGTTTTCAGTATCACTGCTTTCAGAGTCACTACTGCCGTAGTCAATACTGGCATAGTCAATATTGCTATAGTTATTATTTTCGTAGTCACTGCTGTCGTAGTCATTGGGAGTAATGATAACAGATTCATATTTAGACCAGAGCAACTCAACGAAATCCTGTAAGAATAATATCCTTTCTTTCAGGTGTTTTCTCTGCCACTCTTGTTTGCTGAGTTCTTCTTGTCTCTTTAGTGCTTTGTCATACTTAGCTTCATTAGTCTGCTGATTGGCATTGATGACAATAGTCGCCTCAAGAAATTCCAGTATCTTGTCTGACTGTTCTAGTAGATCTTCAAATCCTGTGCAGAGGGTTGCCAATATAACCAGGTAATCATTTTGATCCACGAACGTTTTTTGTAATTGTTGCGCCATGTATTTTTCAATGGCCAGAAGCAATTCTTGAAATAAATCAGGACTTTGATTTTCCGGGTTGTTTTTTGCGTCGGCTAATACTTTTTCGAATATTTGAAATAATTCCTGTTCTTTGCCTCTGGAATCAGTAATGGTTTGCCCCCAGTTTGATTGACTAAAATAACTCGAAATCTTGCCAACATGTTCATATGCGGATTGTATAAGGAAAGGATCAAGAATCAGGTTTATGGCATCAATGAGACTCACAAATTGGCTATTTGAGGCAACTAATTCAGGTCTTTTTTTGTAATATTCTTTTACCAGACTGTACATGCGTCTGGCTGATTTGACATTACGCCAATAAATGGGGATTTCGATCTTATTAACGTCATAGTTCAGCAAAGTGGACGCGGCTATTAGCACTGAATCGACTGATGTCCAGGATATTTCAGCTTCTGAGAGATCCTTCATATGTTGCAAAAACTGAAGGTGCATTTCATCCAGCACCTCCAGGCCAACCAGGAACTTGGCAGATTCTTTAGCATTTTCTTGTAAAGCTTTGTGGCCCAGTATTGGTTTTTCTGCACCTAAAAGGTCACCTATTCTGGCATGGAGACTTCTTATACCAGACAAGCCAGCGGCGTGAAGCAGGAATGAGTAAAAGAAGAAATAAGCCGCCTGAGGAGATGCCCCATTTGAATGGATGGCAGTATAGTAACTCACCAACAACATCGCGAGACTCTTTTGATCTTCTGGTTTGGTGATATCGACAGAAGATTCGGTACCCAGGATGTGAGTCAGAACTTTTATCATCACATTCTGGTCGTCGGTCATTATTACATTGAGGCTTTTTATCACTTGCCGAATCATGCTTACAATGGTCAGACTCTCATTGGGGAGGGTTGTCGGGACGTAGCTCAAGATAGTGTTCAGAGTGCCTTCTTCAAGGCCTTCATTTAAACCTTCGATAATGGCAGTAATTTGAGCATGGGTCATGGGCGGAAGGGGAATATGCATTAAAGGCTGCGGCTGCGACGCTACAGCCCCCTCTAATTCTTCTGAATGCTCATCCATTCCTTCGGCTCGCTCATTTGCATAGTTCATGGCAAAGATAAGCTGGGTCGAATTCGGATTTAGAACAGATGGAGGGATTTTTCCTATGTAAGCATTATGGTTAATCAAGTCATCCAGGAAGCCAAAGGATTTTGTTGTTTTGTCTTCGATAAATCTGTCGTCTACTGTCGTTAATAATGTACTTTCTGCCAGCAGTTTTGAACAGGAGCAAGTCATAATGATGAGGCCCAGGAACGCGGTAATTGAGTGATTAGTCTTGTCAGGGTGGAAAAAAATCGATCGCTTTGCTGATCCAGGTAATCGAGAAATTGAGTTGCTCATCAACATCTGATTTCACCAGTTTATTAATGACTTGAAAAAGTAGTCTAAGGATCGATTCTGCGCCAAATTTTAAGTACCTTCCCCGGAACGTGGCAACTGCTCCTGCGTTGATCTGGTTCCTGCACCTTCATCCTCAATTTTCTGCTGACCTCGCTAAGGGGTCGCCGAGACGGGGTCGCCCAGACGGGGTCGCCCAGACGGGGTCGCCCAGACGGGGTCGCCCAGACGGGCGCTATTCTCGGTCAGGCTTCTAGTGAGGCGTTACCACTCTCAAAATCTTGATTTCAGAGTCATCGCTTTGAGAGTCACTGGTATCAGAATCATAAGGATTCTTCATGGCAAAGTCGTAGTAAAACCTGAACCAATCGACAAAATCAATAAAGTAATCTATGCGTTCTTTCAGGTGTTTTCTCGTCTTCCCATCTTTGTTGAGCTCTATGCCTTTTTTCCCCTTTGCTGCTCCTCTATGCACGGCATCATCAGCCAGTTCATTGGCATTGGTGTCAATAGTTGGCTCAAGCATTGACAGCTTCATGCGTGCATGACCCAGCAGGTCCGCAAATCCTGTGCCGAGGGTTACCATTATGACTTGGTAATCATTTTCATCAGCAAACATGTTTTTCAATTGATGTGATATGTATTTTTTTATGGCTACAAACAATTCTTTAAATAATTCAGGATTCTCATTGCCCGGATTGTCTTTTGCGTCGGTTAATATATTTCTGAATATTTCAAATAATTTCTGTTCTTTGCTCATTATGCCTCTAACCTCAGTAGAGGTTTGATACGACTTTGATTTACTAAGATAACTCGATATATTGTGAATAAGTGCAGTTGCAGATTGTAAAGTGAAAGGATCAAGAGTCAGTCTTATGGCATTAAGCAAATTAATGAACTGACTATTCAAGGCAACCAGTTCAGGTTTATTTTCACCATATTCCTTTATTAATATCAACATTCGTTCTGCTGAATTTATATGGCACTCATAAAGTGATTCTTCGTTCTCATTAACGTCATAGTTGAGTAGACTGGAAGCAGCTATTAGCTGTAAATCGTCGGCTGATGTTCCGAATCTATCAGCTTCCAGAGGGTTCTCCATTTGTTCCAAAAAATCAAAGCGCATCTCTTCCAGCGCCACCAGTGCAGAGAAGATTGAAGCAGACTCTTTGAGTTTGGCTTTTAAAATTTCGTGAGCTTCTATTGGCTCATCTGTACCTAATAGATCACCTTTTTTGGCATCAAGTCTTTCGATACCAGACAACTGAGTGGCGTGAAGCAGGAATGAGTTAAAAAAAACATTAGCTGCTCGAGGGGATGCTCCATTTGAATGGATAGCTGTATAGTAAGCCAGCATCAACGTCGCGAGTCTCCGTCGATCTTGTGGTTTGGTGATATCGACAGGTGATGTGGTACCCTGGATAGAAGATAGAACAGTTACCATGACATTCTGGTTATCCTGAACCGTAATGTTGAGAGTTTTTATCAATTGCTGCAACATAATTAGAATTGTCAGGTCCCCATTGGGAGGGGTCGCCGGAACATAGCTCAACATAGTGTTTAGGGTGGCTTGATTAAAGCCTGTATTCAAGCCCTCGATAATAGTAGCGACTTCTGCAAGGGTCATTGGTGGGAGAGGTATCTGCATTAAATGCTGCGGTTGTTGTGCTCCAGCTCCCTCCGATGCTTCTGAATCCTCATCCATTTTTTCACCTTGCTGATTTTCATGATTCATGGCGAAGATAAGATGAGTTGTATTCGGGCTGAGAGCAGAAGGAGGGTTTTTCCCTATATAAGTATTATGGTTAATCAAATCCTCCAGGAAGCCAGACTCTTTTGTCATTTTTCCTATAATAAATTTCTCCTCCACCGGTGTAGAAAAAGGATTTCCTGCCAGCAATTTTGAACAGGGGCAAGCCATAGCGACGAGGCTGAGGGTAGCTGCAACCCACTGATTGGTGTTGTTACGACGGAAAAGTATCAATCGCTTTACTGTCTCAGGTAATCGAGAAACGGAGTGACTCATCAACATCGGCCTTCTCTATTTTATAAGTGCCCTGATAAAGTAGTCCATGGATTGCAGCAGTACTCAATTTTACGAACAGGTCAGATCCGGTCACGCCGTCTTCAATATAGGTTTGTGCCTGAGCATGGAATGACCGCCTGAAACCAATACCGCTTCCGAGTCGAACGTTCTCCGGGAAACCTGATGGTGGCACTCGGTCTGAAAGCAGGGAAGATGAATAAAAAATTAAACGCCGTCAAGACTTGCTCTGTCGGCATCACTACTTTCAGTATCAAGAATTTCAGTATCACTACTGTCAGTATCACTACTGTCAGAGCTATAAGGGGTCTTCATGATAAAATCATAGTTAAGCCTGAACCAATCAACGAAATTATCCAAGTAATTTATCCGTTCTTTCAGGTGTTTTAACTTCTTCTCTTCTTCGCAGAGTTCATTTCCCTTTTGTGCCTTTGCTGCCCCGTTATATTTGGCTGCATTAGCCTGTTCATTGGCATCGGTGACAATAGTTGCCTCAAAAAATAGCAACATCTTGTGTGATTGTTCCAGCAGGTCCTCAAATCCTGTTCCGAGGGTTACCATCATGGCTTGGTAATCATTTGGATCAATAAAGGTATTTTGTGATTGTTGCGATATGTATTCTGCTACGACCAGAAGCAAGTCTTTAAATAATGCGGGGTTTTCATTCCCCGGGTTGTCTTTTGCGTCGGATAGTACCTTTTTGAATATTTTAAACAATGTCTGCTCTTTGCCTTCTTTGCCTGCAGACTCAGTAATGGTTTGATTCCTATTAGAGTTACTGAGAAAACTCGTCAGGCTGTCAACATATTCACTTGCAGATTGTATATCGAAAGGATCAAGAGTCAGGCTTATGGCATGAATGAAACACAGGATTTGATTATTCGAGGTAATTAATTCAGGTTTTTTTTTATCATATTCTCTTATCAGCCTTAACATTCGTTTATACGATCTTATATTACGCTCACAGATAAACATTTCATTTATATTAACTGCATGATTGAGCAGTGAGAAAGCGGCTATCAGCAGTGGATTAACTGATGTCCCGGGTTCATCAGCTTCTAAGGAATCCTCCAATTCTTGCGAAAACGCAAGGCGCATTTTTTCCAGTGATTTCAGAGCAGTGAAGACTGAAGCAGATTCTTTAATATTCCCGTTTAAGACTTCGTGATCTTCTATGGGTTTTTTTGTGCCTAAAAGGTCATCTTTTTTGGTATAAAGTCTCTCAATACCAGACAAGCAAGCAGCGTGAAGCAGGAATGAGTTAAAAAAAACACGAGCTTCCTGACGGTTAGCTCCACTTGAATTGATGGCCGTATAGTAAGCGACCATCAACATCGCGAGGCTCTGTTGTTGTTGTAGTTTGGTTATATCAACAGGAGATTGGGTGCTCTGGATAGAATATAGAGCATTTATTACCTCATCCTGGTTATAGTTAGGCAAAATGTTGAGTGTTTGTGTGATTTTTTGAATCATGCTTGCAAGGGTCAGGTTCTCATTGGGGAGTGTTACCGGTACGTAGCTCAACATAGTGTTCAGGGGAGGCAGGGAGTCTTCATCAAGGTCTGAATTCAGGACCTGAATCATAGTAGTAATTTGTGCATGGTTCATTAGCGGGAGCGGAATGTGCATTAAAGGCTGTGGTTGCTGTGCTCCGGCTCCTTCTGATTCTTCTGAATGCTCATCCTTTTTTTGGTCTCGTTCATTTTCATGGTTCATGGCAAAGATAAGATGGGTCGAATTTGGATTGAGAACAAAGGGAGTGATTCTTCCCATGTAGGCATTATGGTTAATCAGGTGATCCAGAAAGCCAGACGATTTTGTGCTTTTATCTTCAAAAAATCTCTCCTCCACTGTCGTTGATAAAGTATTTTCTGCCATCAGTTTTGAATAGGAGAAGACCATAATGATGAGGCCAATGGAAGCAGCAACCGACTGATTAGCCTTGTCACGACGGAAAATTGTCGATTGTTTTGCCGTTTCAGGTAATCGCGAAATCGAGTTAACCATCAACATTTTTCTTCTTCAGATAATGTATGCTCTGACAAAATAGTCCACGGATAGCAGCAGTGCACAATTTCAAGGGTACGATAGTCCAATACTGAACAGCCAGCTCCGTTTTGCAGATACAAGGAATTATGAAGACATAGGGCTTTGTGATTCAATGGCTGTTCATCAAGACTTTTGCATAAGACAAGGCGGCCAGGCCGCAGGCTGGAATTCCGTGGGTGAGGCGATTAGCAAAAATGCTGAAAAACAACAAGCCATTGCCACTGGCATGGCAGAAATTTACCGACCGAAACCGCAGCCACTTCGGAGCTGGCAGAACGCTGGGAAGCCTGGTGGCACTCGGTCAGTATGAGGATTAGAGCTTAACTTCCTTCAAGACTGCCTCTTTCATCACCATTACTACTTTTATCAGCATCATTACTGCTTCCGTCAGCATCATTACTGCTTCCGTCAGCATCATTACTGCTTCCGTCGGCATCATTACTACTTCTGTCAGCATCATTACTCTCAGAGTCTCCAACGTGGGAGTTATTGCTGTGAGAGTCATAAGGCAACGTCATGTCAAAATCATAGTTAGATCTGAGCCAAATGACGAAATCTTGCAAGTAGTTAATCCTTTGCCCCAAATGTTTCCTCTTCTTCTCTACTTCGCTGAGCTTCTGTCCTTCTTGTCCTTCTGCTGCCTTGTCATCTTTGGCTCCATCAATCTGCTTATCAAATATTTCCAACATATCATTTGATTGTTCCAGAAGGTCGGCAAATCCTGTGCCGAGAGTTACCATTACGACTTTGTAATCATTTTCAGTGAACGTTTTTTGTAATTGCTTTTCTATGTATTCTCGCAGGGCGTGAAGTAATTTTTTAAATAATTCAGGACTTTCATTTCCGGGGTTATCTTTTGCGTCGCCTACTACCTCTTTGAATACTTCAAATATGCTCCGCTCTTTGCCTTCAGAGTCAGTAATAAGATGATCCCAATTTAGTGCAGAAAAATAATGCGACAGGTTGTCAACATGCGAACCTGTGAATTGGATAACGAAAGGATCAAGAAGCATGCTTATAGCATGAATCAAAGTCATAAACTGACTGTTCCAGGCAACCAGCTCAGGGTTGCTTTCACCATGTACCCCTATTAGTTTCAACATTCGCTCGTGTGATTTTTTATTACGTTTATAAAGCGGTATCCCGTTCTTATCAACACGATAGTTGAGTAGACTGGTAGCGGCTGTGAGCTTTGGATCAAGAAGTGCGTCAGTTTTTTCAACCTCTGCGTAATTATCGAGCTGTAGCAAAAAATCACGGCGCGCTTCTTCCAATAATTTAAGGGTAGAAAAGACTGAGCCGGATTCTTTAACATTTGCTTTTAAAACTTCGGAATCCTCTATGGGTTCTTTTGAACCTAAAAGGTCTTCTTTTTTGGCATGGAGTCTCCCGATACAGGACAAGCCGACAGCGTGAAGCAAAAATGAGCTAAAAAAAGCCTGAGTGGTTTGAGGAGATGTTCCATTTGAATTAAGGGCTGTATAGTAACTCACTATCAACATCGCGAGGCTCTGTTGCTGTTGTGGTTTGGTTAAATCAACAGGAGATTCGCTGCCATGGATATCATACAGAGCGCTAATCAAACCATTCTGGACTTCGTTGACATTTATACTGAGTGTTTCTATCAAATGCTGAATCATGTTCGCAATTGTCTGGCCGTGAACGGGAGGGGTCTCCGGGATGCCCTCCAGCATAACGTTCACGGTGTTGACATTAAGGCCTGTATTCATACCTTGAATAATGTTGGAAACTTGGGAAGGGCTCATTAGCGGGAGTGCAATCTCGATTAATGACTGCTGTTGTGGTGCTGCAGCTGCCTCCGGCTCTAACGAGTTCTCATCTTTTTTTTCGTCTTGCTCATTTTCATAGTTCATGGCAAAGACAAGATGGGTCATATCCGTGCTGAGAGCAGCTGGAGGGACTTCCCCCAAAATTGAGTAATGGTTAATGTAGTTGTCCAGCAAGCTGGAATCTTTTGTCGTTTTATGGCCAACAGATATCTCCCCCCCCGGCGTTGGTAGAGGACTGTCTGCCAGCAGTTTTGAACATGGGCAGGCCATAGTGATGAGGCCAAGGACAGCAGCAACCCACTGACTAGCCCTGTCAGGACGGAAATGTACCGATTGTTTTCCTGTTCCGGGAAATCGAGAAATGGAGTTACTCATCAACATCTGCCTTCTTTAATTTATGGATGCCCCTGATAAAGTAGTCTACGAATCGCAGCAGTGCTCAATTTTAACCGACAGGCGGCCCCGGCCTGATCGTCCAGCCAACTCGGTTTTCTGGAAGTTACCGGGAGCGCAGGGCTTCGTGCTCCTCATGATGCACCTCATGACACCCATTTCTGCGTGAGTCACGAGGAGGGGGATTGTCAAATGACTGTGGTTGTTTTGCTCCAGTGCCTTCCGAAGTTTCTGAATGTCCTGATAGAGTAGTCCCCGAATTGCAGTAGCGTATGAAAGTGCATACAGCTCAGTTAATTTCCTGACCTTCAATGGATTAGGTACTAATCACTGTGCTGCTCTGTATTTTTCTGAGTAATAATTAGGGGACTCGCAAGGAGTTGGTAAGGTATCTCATATGAAACGAGCAATTGTCCTGGTGATGGATTCGTTCGGGATTGGCGCCAGTGCTGATGCCGATCAGTTTGGTGATGCAGGCTCCAATACGATTGGCCACATCGCCAGGACCTGCGCACAGGGCGAGGCAGACATTGGTCGACGGGGTATACTTGAATTGCCAATGCTGGCCAGTCTTGGTCTGTTGCACGCGGCTAAAGATTCCTCAGGAGCTTTTCCCGCTGGCATGAACACCAATGTAAAGCTGATCGGTGCCCACGGTTACGCCAGGGAAATTTCCAGTGGCAAGGATACTCCCAGTGGCCATTGGGAAATGATGGGCGCTCCGGTGTTGTTTGACTGGGGCTACTTCAAAGACGTGGAAAACAGCTTTCCACAGGCGCTGCTGGATCAACTGGTCGAGAAAGCCAGCCTGCCCGGTGTTATTGGTAATTGTCACGCCTCAGGAACTACCATTCTGGAAATTCTTGGTGAAGAACACATGCGCACTGGCAAGCCTATTGTTTATACATCGACTGACAGCGTTTTTCAGATTGCCTGCCATGAAGAGACTTTTGGTCTGGAAAGACTCTATGAAGTCTGCAAAATCGCCCGTGAGCTGCTCGACCCTTACAATATTGGCCGTGTCATTGCCCGTCCCTTCACAGGTGATGATGCCGGTGACTTCCAGAGAACAGGAAATCGTCGGGACTACTCGGTTCTGCCTCCGGCTCCCACGCTGCTGGATAAGCTGGTGGGCAGCGGTGGCGAAGTGGTCAGTGTCGGAAAGATAGCGGA
The DNA here is from genome assembly GCF_049275935.1 of Endozoicomonas sp. ALC020. NCBI lineage: Bacteria > Pseudomonadati > Pseudomonadota > Gammaproteobacteria > Oceanospirillales > Endozoicomonadaceae > Endozoicomonas > Endozoicomonas sp. ALC020. The sequence continues at coordinate 2,051,363 of NZ_CP184830.1, read as the reverse complement.
TATCTTCGCCCATCAGGGCATTACCAGAACCTTGAAAGCGACCGGCATTCCTGCTTTGTTTGAAACCACTATGCAGGCGCTGGAGTCAGCCGGAGATCGCTCCCTGATCTTCACCAACTTCGTCGATTTTGATTCATCCTTTGGCCATCGTCGTGATGTGGCGGGTTATGCCCGGGCTCTGGAGGAGCTGGACGCTATGATACCGAGACTGCTCAACGCCATGCAAAAAGACGATGTGCTGATCATCAGTGCTGACCATGGCTGCGATCCCACCTGGCACGGTACCGACCATACCAGGGAACACATACCGGTACTGGTCTATGGCAAAAAGGTTCCACCGGTTTCTCTGGGTGAACGGGAAACCTTCGCAGATATCGGTCAGAGTCTGGCCAGTTTCTTTGATCTGGAGTCCATGGATTACGGGACCAGCTTTCTGCCATAAACAGAGCTGACTGTTAACAGCTACCCTGCTGCCCCATGGCCCGCTTTTTGAAAAGCCCTCAAGAGGAATAAAATGACCCCTCATATTCATGCCAAACCCGGTGCTTTTGCCGACGTCTGCCTGATGCCCGGTGACCCACTGCGTGCCAGGTATATTGCCGAGAACTTTCTGGAAGGTGCTGAACTGGTAAACGACGTCCGTAATATGTTTGGTTACACCGGAGCATATAAAGGTCGTCGTGTATCCGTGATGGGTTCCGGGATGGGCATTCCTTCGGCCTCCATCTACTACAAGGAACTGATTACTGAGTACGGTGTAGACAAGCTGATTCGTATTGGTTCCTGTGGTGCTATCTCTGCCGATGTGAAGCTGCGCGACATAGTGATTGGTATGGGGGCGTGCACCGATTCCAAGGTGAACCGTATCCGCTTTAATAACCATGACTTTGCAGCTATTGCAGACTTTGGCCTGCTGGAGAATGCGGTTAAGAGTGCCCGTGACAAAAAAATGCCGGTAAAAGTAGGCAACATTTTCACTTCGGATCTTTTCTACAGCCCGGAGACACATATATTCGACATCATGGAAAAGCACGGCATTCTGGGTGTTGAAATGGAAACCGCAGGCCTTTATGGCGTATGTGCTGAGTACGGTGCCAAAGGTCTGGCTATCTGCACTGTCAGCGATCACATTCGCAAGGGTGAGGCCATGTCTCCCGAGGACAGGCAGATATCCTTGAACGAAATGATTGTGTTGGCTCTGGACTCTGTGCTGTTGGGAGACTGATTCTCGTTGTTCCAGTCCGTGTTCCATAAAAAACCATCAGCAACCGTGTGGCTACTGATGGTTTGTTAACAATTCATCCAGGCTCTGGTTTAAGTCGCCAATGGATGCACATCCTCACCTACGGCTGGTATGCCAGCCAGGAAAGCCGCGCAGGAAAGCCTGATGTTCGCTGCAACGCGTTATTGCCTTAATTGTATTCTCCAGATCAAAAACAATGCCCAGTGCAGTGGGTATAGCCAGCATCGGGCCCGTAGAAAGGGCAACGATTGTCTTGGAGGCGAAACCACCCAATACTCTGGCGCGCTCAGCCGATTCTTCAGAGTATTGATTGACAGACTGGGGCTCAAAAGCTGTTCTGAACAACGTGTTGGAGAGCTTGGCTCCGCCAACGATAGCAGAACCACCCACGGCACCCACAGCGCGTCCACCAAAATGGCCAATAACTCTGCCGGGCACACCGGCGAGTCTGGATGTAAGAATACAGATACCTTTTAAAATTTCTCCCGATGTTATCATAGTCATTCCTCCTTGATATATGACCCCGCTGGTGAGCAGGGTTTCGTGAGCATCATAAGGATTCTTCCAGATGGGGTGGAGAATTACACTGACAGGGCTGTCAGGTAGACTAACAGGCAGTGGAACTGCCATACAGAAGCCCAGATATTAATGTTTTCCATACCTTTACAAAGTGTTCCACAGCGTATCAAAGATGATTTGCTGAGTGTTGGCGATCTCAATAGAATCGATCACAACAGCAACGGGGTAGTCCATCGAGGCCAGGGAGATCATGGCGACTTTTGGGGGGTAAATAGCAATATAGCTGGCATCAATTTTACCGGTGGCATTGATCCATTTGCGCTCAGAAAGCTCGGCATCCTCGCCACCTTCACCAATGGCAATGACCCGGACATTAATACCCTTGCGGATACGCTGCTGGGTATAGTTTGGAAATGGGCGATAGAGATGCTGCCGGATCGGTTTGGATGAGAAAATGGAGTAGTTTTTATCATTTTTTTTGGCGACCGTGTTCAGTATATCCTTAAGAACGAACTCGATACCGCTGTCTCCCTCATAAAAGCGGACGTTTCCGGTATTGAAGTCAGGTTTAAGCTGATTCAGTTGCGGGATCAGCTTTTGTTTCATCTCTTCAATGCTCTGTTCCAGAGACTGCTTTTTCTCTTCTGCCAGATCCAGCAGCTTTTCAGGAGGCTCTGCACAGAAAACCCGTCTTTTTCCTTTCGGGAAGTAACTGACAATACCCTTACCCGCCAGGCCTTTCAGGGTCTCATAAGTGGTGCCGCGATTAATATCCGCTTCGGCCGCAATATCACGGATAGAGGCGGTTCCCAGCTTCAACAGGGCCAGATAAAGCTTGATTTCCTTCTGGTCGAGCCCCAGCTGTTTCAATGTGTCCAGGTTCATATTGTCAATTTTCCAATGACAAACACAGTTGTGTTTCAGTCTGTATAGGATAAGCTAAATTGAATACCGCAGAAAAGTGTCACTTTTTCTTATGACATGGGTTGTAGGAAAAGGGCACCTGTTTCTGATGTTTCCTGCTGTTATTTGCCCTGACTGCTGTCTTCATGCGTTCATTGAAAAGTAATGAGCTCAGGCTAAGAGATTCAAAGATTTTTCCGGGGGCGGTGAACCATGTCGTTTTGCCGTGGTTTTTTGCTTTTTATTTTTTCCCCGGCAGGTAACGCAGAGAGAACTCTGAATGATCAAGAGACTATTGTTAAGAGCTAATCATGAGAGCTGATATCGTCATTCTTGCTGCTGGTCAAGGCAGCCGTATGAAATCTAACCTTCCCAAGGTTCTTCATCCCATTGCCGGTAAACCGATGCTGGAGCATGTCATTCTCAGTGCCCTGCAAACCCAGCAAGTGATTGGCAAGGGTGAAATTCATGTCGTGATTGGTCACGGTGCAGACAAGGTAAAAAGTGCCCTGGGACACTATGACCTGAATTGGGTTGAGCAAACAGAGCAGCTTGGGACAGGTCATGCTGTTCAGCAGGTTGTACCAGGTTGCGAAGGTGCTGATGTCGTGCTGGTGCTCTATGGTGATGTGCCGCTGATACATTCCTCTACGCTGCAATCCCTGCTGGCCGCCAGTAACGGTGAGCGTCTGGGTCTGCTGACCATCAATCTGGCTAACCCATCAGGCTATGGTCGTATTGTCCGGGATGATACTGGCAGTGTGCTGGCTATTGTTGAAGATAAAGACGCAACGCCTGAACAGCTGGCTATAAACGAGGTGAACACCGGTATCATGGCCATTCCCGGCAGCAAGCTGGGTGAGTGGGTCATGGGACTGGATAACAACAATGCCCAGCAGGAATATTATTTGACGGATGTCGTGTCTAAAGCCGTGTCTGAAGAGACCCCCGTGGTGCACGTTCAACCGCAAAAGGCTACCGAAGTCGAGGGAGTCAACAGCCGGGTTCAGCTGACAGAACTGGAGCGGGCTTTCCAGCAACAGCTGGCTAACGCCATGATGACCGGCGGTGTCACCATTATTGACCCTGCCCGGCTGGATATTCGTGGTGATGTCAAAACCGGCAAGGATATCCTGCTGGATGTCAACGTGATTCTGGAAGGAGAAGTCGAGATTGCCGATAACGTAGTCATTGAGGCTGGCTGTATCATCCGCAATTCCAGAATTGGTGAAGGTGCTGTCATCAAAGCGCACTCGATTCTTGAGGATGCAGAGGTAGCCGCTCACTGTGAAGTAGGTCCTTTTGCACGACTGCGTCCGGGTACTCAACTGGCAGAAAATGCCAAAGTGGGCAACTTTGTCGAAATCAAAAAGGCATCCATCGGTGAGGGCAGCAAGGTCAATCATCTGACCTATATAGGCGACGCTGAAATAGGTGCGGGTGTCAACGTCGGAGCGGGTACCGTGACCTGTAACTATGATGGGATTAACAAACACAAAACCGTCATTGAAAATAATGCTTTCATCGGTACCAACAGTTCACTGGTTGCACCGGTTACTGTTGGTAAAGGTGCCACTACAGCGGCGGGTTCAGTGATTACCCGGAACCTGGACGAAGACCAACTTGGGGTAGCCCGGAGTCGTCAGAAAAACATTGACGGCTGGCAGCGTCCCACCAAAAAGAACTGAATATCAGGCAGAACACAAATCAAAGGTAGAAAATTATGTGTGGCATTGTCGGTGCTGTAGCGCAGAGGGATGTGGCGCCCATTCTGTTAGAAGGTTTACGTCGTCTGGAATATCGCGGATATGACTCTGCAGGTGTCGCCATCATCGCTGCCAGTGGTGAACTTCAACGACTTCGCAGAACCGGAAAGGTCTCCGAATTGAGCGAAGCGATCAATGAGTCTCAGGTGCCTGGTGGCACAGGTATTGCGCATACACGCTGGGCGACCCATGGAGAGCCCAATGAGCGCAACGCTCATCCCCATGTCTCTGGCGAAGATATCGCTGTGGTTCATAACGGTATTATTGAGAACCACGAGTTACTGAGGAACTATCTGGAGCAAGAGGGCTTCACCTTTGTCTCTGACACAGACACAGAAGTTATTGCCCATCTGGTCAGCCACGAACTGAAAAGTACTGACAGCCTGATCGCCGCCGTTCAGGCAGCTGTGCCCCGGCTGGAAGGTGCTTATGGCATGGTCGTTATGGATCGCAAAGACCCGGAGCGGCTGGTGGTTGCCCGTTCTGGCAGCCCACTGGTCATTGGTCTGGGACTGGGTGAAAACTTCATTGCCTCCGATCAGTTGGCGCTGTTTCCGGTGACTCGTCGTTTTATTTTCCTGGAAGAAGGTGATGTGGCTGAAGTGACCCGTACAGAGGTGTCTGTCTTTGATACGGATGGCAAAAGCATTACCCGTGCCGCCAGAGAAAGTAATCTTGAGCACGATGCCGGTGACAAGGGGCCATACCGGCACTACATGCTCAAAGAAATTCATGAGCAACCCGATGCCATTGCCAACACACTGGAAGGCCGACTGGGTGAGACAAAGTTGAACCTCGACATACTGGGTAAAAACGGTATCGAACTCCTCAATAAAACCAAAGCTATCCAGATTGTTGCCTGTGGCACCAGTTACCATGCCGGCATGGTAGCCCGTTACTGGTTTGAGGAGCTGGCCGGAATCCCCTGTCGTGTAGAAATTGCCTCAGAGTTCCGCTATCGCAAATTCTTTGTGCCTGAAGACTGTCTGTTCGTCACACTTTCCCAGTCAGGAGAAACGGCCGATACTCTGGCAGCTCTGAAACTGGCTAAAGAGATGGGTTACATGGCTTCCCTGAGTATTTGTAATGTTCCGGGTTCGTCCATGGTTCGTGAATCTGATATGGCCTTGATGACCCGGGCCGGAGCTGAGATCGGCGTCGCCTCAACCAAAGCCTTCACGACTCAGCTGGCCGCCCTGCTGATGCTGGTAACGGCCATTGGTCGCCACACCGGAATGACCGAAGAACAGGAGACTGAAGTCGTCAAAGCCCTGAGAGAATTGCCTCATATCATCAGCAGTACGCTGGAAATGAGCAGTGAAATTGAAGCGGTCGCTGAAGATTTTGCCGACAAACATCACAGCCTTTTCCTGGGGCGCGGCACTCAATACCCGATTGCCATGGAAGGTGCGCTGAAGCTGAAAGAAATCTCCTACATCCATGCAGAAGCCTATGCGGCGGGTGAATTGAAACACGGTCCATTGGCTCTGATTGATAACGATATGCCCGTAATTGTGGTGGCACCCAACAACGACCTGTTGGAAAAGCTGAAATCCAATATGGAAGAAGTACGCGCCAGAGGTGGCCAGCTGTTTGTCTTTGCAGACCGCCATGCCCGTCTGGTGGCAGGCGACGGAATTAAGGTATTGCCATTAGAGACAGCACCGGAAGTCGTTGCTCCCATTCTCTACACTGTACCTCTGCAACTGTTGTCCTACTACGTAGCCATTATCAAGGGAACGGATGTCGATCAGCCTCGTAACCTGGCCAAGTCTGTGACGGTGGAGTAGTCTGGACTGTTGCCCGTTTTGTTGTTGTCGGTGGACATTAAAGTTTGGTAAATCACATTCCCCCCGTGTCAGGATAGATGTCGCCTCTTTTGATTCATGACTCTCAGTAACCGAGAGTATTGAGAAAGAGGCTGTTATATCGGACTGAGTGTGCTGTTCATGGATCAGCATATTTCACCGGCTGTCTACACCAGCGGTGGTCAGGCCGGTGATTATGTTTATCGGCCCTGACCTGGCTTCTACTGCCGGTGGGTTAGTATTAGCTGACTTTTCTGCCACCGATACAATTGACGATGAGTCTCAATTTTTAAACAGAACGGCGTAATTCGGATTAGAGTTCAATTTTTTTTCAAACTTGCCAACATCTATAGCAGGTTCATCTTGATTGTCTTTGATATTCACTAACTCACGAAATGTTCCAAGACCAAGTTCATCAATTAACAGATCAACGATTTCATAATTTATTCTATAAAAGGAAAATAATTTGTGCAGAGGTGTGCAGCCATTGTTGTCTTTTAGTTTGAGTAACTCAACCAGATCAATGCGATCTGTTTTTGTCCGGCATAGGCGCTGCAGAATATTTTTTTGTGTTGATCCAGCCCTCGAGCGACGTATTCCTCCTTCTGCATTCAAGAGTACATGTAAAGGGGTTGAGCCATCGTTTTCCGAATGACTTTGCAAAAACGAGGTTAATCCATAGATTTTATCCAGCCATTCAACTGTATCAATCATATTTTTCTTATCTACGTAATTTTCACTAATAAGATTGCTCCTGAAAATAATATGCAATAAATTTTCACCAGTCTTCGGGTCTGTTTTTTCAAGAAAGGCTTTGCCTGAACCCTCTGGTCTTTCCACGATTGGCTCAAGGATATCTTTATAAACAAGCAAGTATAAATTATTACTCCCACCCAGTTCAGGCAAAAGCCACTCTCTTATCTGCTCCAGTGTCATCATTTTAATGATCTTCTGAAATATCGGCCTACTCAACATCATTTCTTTTTTGGCACTTTCACTTTCAAAAAAAAACGTCCCCCAGGGATAACGTTCATCAGGGCTATTGATCTCAAGCCAAGCAGTAGTAAACCGTTCCAGGATCTGAATCAATGGGCTTTGCTCTCCGTTCAACGGACTTAAAGCCCACTTGACAAAAGCATCTTTATCACCCCTATTCTCCTGTACCATAAGTAACGGCAAATGATTTTTCCCGGGGTATTTTTTTGTATAGAAGCTATGTTCAAATATATATGTAATAGCGTCTGTACATTGAGATGGGGTTGTTTTGCTGAAATCAGCTTCTGTAAGCTTCTTACCCTGCTTGTAGAGGTTTGCTAAAAAATATTTATAATGATCTTTAGACACATCCTTTATTAATTGTGAATCCCTGATTTGGCTTAGGTAATAAGAGGCATCTTTCATGCGATCAGCTTTTGATGCAATCTTATATAATTCAGCCGCGAGTAGATCCCGTTCGGTTCCGCTGTCGGTATCTGTCAGCATTTTGTTGAACCATTGCAGACTAACTCCTTTTTCCAAAATGTGCTGGAACAGGTTTTTTTGGTGTTTTGACCTGTAAAGTAAGAGTTTAATTCGTAATTGCGGGTCAGTAATCTGTGTCCAGAGATATTCAGCCAGTGACATATTTTCTTTGTTCAAGGCAACTACTATTGGATTTCGCTCTTGCTGTCTGAGTGCTCGATCGCTACTCACGGCAGATTGCTCCCAAATATTTGCATCACCAATAACCAGTTGATTCCGTTCGCTGGAATGCATATCACGTATTATGTCTTTCACCTCATCACTGTGAAAAATTTGATTGTGGACTAACAGCTGTTGAAATACGGAATCGCCTTTTGCATTGGGCAAAGACAATACTTTAAATCTCAATAATGCAGATTGGATTAACTTGACAATACGCATAACAGTAACTGAATGATTTATTTCAAAGCACTTGTGCAACAGTGACTTGCCCGTTTCCACTTCCCATTTACAAAGTTCAAAAAGCTGGTTATCACTAAGTTTTGCCGCAATTAATTTTAAAAATTCCCAGCTGTGTACGTTTTTACAGGCCGTCAGAAAAACAGACTCATTCTTTTTGCCGGCAAATCTGAGCGCATCCAAAAAATCTTGATCATGCAGAAAATCTGACAGATAATTTAAACGCTCCCAGTATTTCTTATTACTTAGAGCCTTTCCTAGCACGTAATTCCCAAAATTAACAAACATGAACTGTAACAAGCTTTCATCAATATCGGGACCACCCTTCAGGAGTTTTTCTATCAATTCCCTGTTTTGTGTGAGAGCGGTATAAAACAGATATGTACTTTGATTATAAAGGCAGGCATATGCAATAGGAGGAGCATGATTATTTACCTTAAGGGTTACCATTTCCAGAAGTGTTTCCCTACCTAATTTCTGCTCCAGCTGCTTGAATAGTGACTCTTCTATAACGGAGCTGGCATAATGCAATAGTGTCAGACCATTATCGACAGACTTTAAAAGCATAATCCGCAATTCTTCCGTACTCAGCCGGTCAAATAAACACTTGAAAAAAACTTTGTTTGCCTCGGATTCCCTGGCTGCTTGCAAAAGTAAACTGGCGTGATTCTTGGTATAATGTTTAGTTAGAAAAGATCTAGGGGCTTCAGCCATCAAAAGGCTTTTGATCTGATCTTCTCTAAGTGCATATAATTGTTTCTCAAGTGTTGGATGGTCATTTTCTTGCAAAGATTCATAGATTTGCCCGAAACAATCAAACCAAGGCCTTATTGTTTCGGTGTTATTGCTTTCAGAATGGGGTCTATAATCAAGCCCGGTAGCCGGTATTTTAACAATCTCTTCTGCAGGCATGCATGCAGCACTTGAACTTTGCAGCTTGGCCAGTCGGGTATCTGCCAAGGATAAGTCCAGCATATCCACCTTCCTTTCTAAGCCTGTTTCTGCATAAGGCTTTGATGAAGTCATACCTTCTGGTTTAGTATTTGGAACTAACTGCTCATTTTTGAAGGGTAAAACTTTAGATTCTGGCATTTTTTTAGAGATTTTACCGCTCTGTGAATGATCGTCTGTAGAATTTGTCATCCTTTTTCGAGCAGTTTCATCTAAGACGAACTGAGAATTGGTTGATTTAATAGTATCCATAAGAATTATCTCCTTTTCTTGTGTATAAAATAACTAGATATAGCAATCGAGCCTTGTAACCACGCTATTGTTCGGCAATCTGTGTACCAACGTGGCATTGGTGCTCCTCGCAATACCAGCTATTACTGTTCGTTTCCTTGACATGCTCATTACGGCAGTTAGAAAGCAGGACAATAGTATTTGACAGTTACAATGGCTTTTAGTTCCCTGGAATTGAATTCAGCAGCATTTTTATGTAAGTGCTCATTTGAGGACGTCTTCAAAAATCACAACCTGACTGCCAGACTTTCTCCTGCAAACAACGCAGGAGATGCGAAACATGAATCAACCGACAAGAAGCGCTTGAAATTGCAATCGCTTTGCTTTTTGGGTTGCTGAACTGACGGAGTTTTTCAAGATAGATGTCGCCTCTTTTGATTCATGACTCTCAGTAACCGAGAGTATTGAGAAAGAGGCTGTTATATCGGACTGAGTGTGCTGTTATGGATCAGCATACTTCACCGGCTGTCTACACCAGCGGTGGTCAGGCCGGTGATTATGTTTATCGGCCCTGACCTGGCTTCTACTGCCGGTGGGTTAGTATTAGCTGACTTTTCTGCCACCGATACAATTGACGATGAGTCTCAATTTTTAAACAGAACGGCGTATTTTGGATCAGAGTTCAATTTTTTTTCAAACTTGTCAACATCTATAGCAGGTTCATCTTGATTGTCTTTGATATTCACTAACTCACGAAATGTTCCAAGACCAAGTTCATCAATTAACAGATCAACGATTTCATAATTTATTCTATAAAAGGAAAATAATTTGTGCAGAGGTGTGCAGCCATTGTTGTCTTTTAGTTTGAGCAACTCAACCAGATCAATGCGATCTGTTTTTGTCCGGCATAGGCGCTGCAGAATATTTTTTTGTGTTGATCCAGCCCTCGAGCGACGTATTCCTCCTTCTGCATTCAAGAGTACATGTAAAGGGGTTGAGCCATCGTTTTCCGAATGACTTTGCAAAAACGAGGTTAATCCATAGATTTTATCCAGCCATTCAACTGTATCAATCATATTTTTCTTATCTACGTAATTTTCATTAATAAGATTGCTCCTGAAAATAATATGCAATAAATTTTCACCAGTCTTCGGATCTGTTTTTTCAAGAAAGGCTTTGCCTGAACCGTCCGGTCTTTCCACGATTGGCTCAAGGATATCTTTATAAACAAGCAAGTATAAATTATTACTCCCACCCAGTTCAGGCAAAAGCCACTCTCTTATCTGCTCCAGTGTCATCATTTTAATGATCTTCTGAAATATCGGCCTACTCAACATGATTTCTTTTTTGGCACTTTTACTTTCTAAAAAAAGCTTCCCCCAGAGATAACTTTTATCAGGGCTATTGATCACAAGACAAGCAGTAGTAAACCGTTCCAGGATCTTAATCAATGGGCTTTGCTTTCCGTTCAACGGACTTAAAGCCCACTTGACAAAAGCATCTTTATCACCCCTATTCTCCTGTACCATAAGCAACGGCAAATGATTTTTCCCAGGGTATTCTTTTGTATAGAAGCTATGTTCAAATATATATGTAATAGCGTCTGTACATTGAGATGGGGTTGTTTTGCTGAAATCAGCTTCTGTAAGCTTCTTACCCTGCTTGTAGAGGTTAGCTAAAAAATATTTATAATGATCTTTAGACACATCCTTTGTTAATTGTGAATCCCTGATTTGGCTTAGATAATAAGAGGCATCTTTCATGCGATCAGCTTTTGATGCAATCTTATATAATTCAGCCGCGAGTAGATCCCGTTCGGTTCCGCTGTCGGTATCTGTCAGCATTTTGTTGAACCATTGCAGACTAACTCCTTTTTCCAAAATGTGCTGGAACAGGTTTTTTTGGTGTTTTGACCTGTAAAGTAAGAGTTTAATTCGTAATTGCGGGTCAGTAATCTGTGTCCAGAGATATTCAGCCAGTGACATATTTTCTTTGTTCAAGGCAACTACTATTGGATTTCGCTCTTGCTGTCTGAGTGCTCGATCGCTACTCACGGCAGATTGCTCCCAAATATTTGAATCACCAATAACCAGTTGATTCCGTTCGCTAGAATCCATATCACGTAATATGTCTTTCACATCATTATTACTGTAAAAAAAATCATTTTCGACTAACAGCCGTTGAAATACGGAATCACCTTCTGCATTGGGCAACGACAATACTTTAAATCTCAATAATGCAGATTGGATTAAATGGACAATTCGCATAACAGTAACTGAATGATTTATTTCAAAGCACTTGTGCAACAGTGACTTGCCCGTTTCCACTTCCCATTTACAAAGCTCAAAAAGCTTGTTATCACTAAGTTTTGCCGCAATTAATTTATAAAATTCCCAGCTGTTTACGTTTTTACAGGCCGTCAGAAAAACAGACTCATTCTTTTTGCCAGCAAATCTGACTGCATCCAAAAATTCTTGACCAATCAGAAAATCTGACAGATAACTTAGGCGCTCCCAGTATTCCTCATTATTTAGACCCTTTCCTAGCACGTAATTCCCAAAATTAACAAACATGAACTGTAACAAGCTTTCATCAATATCGGGACCACCCTTCAGGAGTTTTTCTATCAATTCCCTGTTTTGTGTGAGAGCGGTATTAAACAGATATGTACTTTGATTATAAAGGCAGGCATATGCAATAGGAGGAGCATGATTATTTACCTTAAGGGTTACCATTTCCAGAAGTGTTTCCCTACCTAATTTCTGCTCCAGCTGCTTGAATAGTGACTCTTCTATAACGGAGCTGGCATAATGCAATAGTGTCAGACCATCATCGACAGACTTTAAAAGCATAATCCGCAATTCTTCCGTACTCAGCCGGTCAAATAAACACTTGAAAAAAACTTTGTTTGCTTTGGATTCCCTGGCTGCTTGCAACAGTAAACTGGCGTGATTCTGGGTATAATGTTTAGTTAGAAAAGATCTAGGGGCTTCAGCCATCAAAAGGCTTTCGATCTGATCTTCTCTAAGTGCATATAATTGTTTCTCAAGTGTTGGATGGTCATTTTCTTGCAAAGATTCATAGATTTGCCCGAAACAATCAAACCAAGGCCTTATTGTTTCGGTGTTATTGCTTTCAGAATGGGGTCTATAATCAAGCTCGGTAGCCGGTATTTTAACAATCTCTTCTGCAGGCATGCATGCAGGACTTGAACTTTGCAGCTTGGCCAGTCGGGTATCTGCCAAGGATAAGTCCAGCATATCCACCTTCCTTTCTAAGCCTGTTTCTGCATAAGGCTTTGATGAAGTCATACCTTCTGGATTAGTATTTGGAACTAACTGCTCATTTTTGAAGGGTAAAACTTTAGATTCTGGCATTTTTTTAGAGATTTTAACGCTCTGTGAATGATCGTCTGTAGAGTTTGTCATCCTTTTTAGAGCAGTTTCATCTGAGACGAACTGAGAATTGGTTGATTTAATAGTATCCATAGGAATTATCTCCTTTTCTTGTGTATAAAATAACTGGATATAGCAATCGAGCCTTGTAACCACGCTATTGTTCGGCAATCTGTGTACCAATGTGGCATTGGTGCTCCTCGCAATACCAGCTATTACTTTTCGCTTCCTTGACATGCTCATAACGGTAGTTAGAAAGCGGATAACGGTATTTGACAGTTACAATGGCTTTTAGTTCCCTGGAATTGAATCCAGCAGCGTTTTTATGTAAGCGCTCATTTGAGGACGTCTTCAAAAATCACAACCTGACTGCCAGTCTTTCTCCTGCAAACAACGCAGGAGATGCGAAACATGAATCAACCGACAAGAAGCGCTTGAAATTGCAATCGCTTTGCTTTTTGGGTTGCTGAACTGAAATATTATGACTATCGTGTTTTTTCTCTACTTGTTTGGATTTATTCATGGGATTGTCCTCTTGCTGTATAGAAAAAAGTTAGAGGCAAGCGGATGAAATTGGCAATGGCTATCACAATGATAAAAAAGCTGTATTCAAATTATTGCAGTGCTGGACGCTAACAGTTTTTAATCAATATCTGATAATAAGGCCGCGTTACCCATGCCTATGGTCAGGCTTTTTCTGGTCGCGACTCAGGACGTAATTTCTAATTATTATTTCATGATCTACCACGGAGTTAAGGTTGATGAAAATCATTGTGTATAACAAGAAAAATAGTGAACTTTGGACTTCAGCCTTCAGGAATGCTTTTCCTGATGCAGACGCACGTCATAAAATTAATTATGAAAAAATTAAGCACTTCTGCTTTTTTACAGCTACCCTTCGAACTCATATAAATTTCAGAGAAATCTGAAAGCAGCAGAATTTAAACAGATAAAAAACACAACCCGTAGACTGGTACGAAACTCCGTCGTATTTCTGAGAAATCTCCTTGACCAGTTGTTCAGTATTATATCGCTATGTGTTGATTCATGACCTTAGTTCAATGCTGGGTTTGTGAAGCGTTGCTAGCACATTGCAGCGAATCAAATGCTAATCCGTTTCAATCTGTCTAAAACATCAAGAGGGGACTTTCTTTAGCTGTTAGCTGAAGTTGACTAAACATAAATAGTAAATTCGGAGCCATTTAAAAAATGAATAATTTAGCCAGATGTATGGCATTAATTTTAATTTTGACTGCACTTCCATTCGCTGCAAGTGGAAATACTGAAACACTCATTACAGTCAATCAAAATCCGGTAGGTACTACTCTTTCGAGTCAGAGAATACCTCATTTATTAAAAGCTCAGACCCACCTTCTGCTACACCAGGATTCTTACACAATGGCACAGCAGATACTGGCCACACTGAGAACTTCTGCGTCTCTTGTGGGGGTCGCATTTTTACCCTACTACATAGCCGCCGTCGGCGAGGTTGTTCTCAGGCAGCCGTCAGCAGGCAGTCACTCTTATATAACCGATTTTTTCGCAGTATCTGCAATGACATTGGAGTCTCAGATCAGGGCATTTTTTATACTGATCAACCTGAAATTTTATTTTAACTATCTGACCAGTACGCTATCTGAATATGTGGATAGAGAAAACAAAATCCTTGCCTGTGACGCACAACTTCCCCGCAAAGGCATTATGCCTGTCTATCCTGAGCACCCCTGGCTGGCCAGTCATTATTATCAGCAGGTTGTATTCCCCGAAGATCAAAAGCCTTTCCTGGAAATCAATGTTCTGAATAATACCGGAAACAGTGCTGAAATTGATCCGCCTGAAGATATTCCGGAATGGGTCAACTTATATCAAACGCTTTCTGACAACCGTATGGATAAACTGACTATCCAAATTCAGGGGATCAATAATAACCTGTTAAAACTTATGATGAGTGGCGATCAGGTTTCTGAGGAAATAAACTTGCTTATTGACGCTGAAGCGGATGTTCAATGGGACTTAGAGACAATCACAACCCTCTGCTCACACTTTCAAGAGGATAAGGTTTACAGCCTCTTTCATGGACAAACCTTAAAGGCTGTTAACCGGGCCATTGAAAACACAATGTCAGGCAATACCGCTGAAAGGGAGGTTTTTTCCCCACCTTTAACCGATGTTTTAAAAAGTCAAAAAGGCGCTGCGGTAATCGGCCTGAGTAGTAGCCAGAATAACCCGGTATCACGACTGGTTTACTCTGATCATGATCTTTTTACCCATCATCCGGGCTTTTTATTGCTCACTGACTCAAGTCAACATTCAGAGAATCTGTTTTCACTGGCTCTCAGTACGACATCAGATAGACTGGCTACGGGGATTTCGTCGCAAAAAATCTGGAGGCAAGATCATATCAATGACCTGATGTCATTACTCCAAATGGGAACCGGGCACTTGTTCTATCACTCCACGAATACCTATCTGGCAAGGTCGTCTAACTTTGGCGCAACCCCATCACCTCAACAGAGCAACTCCTTTAAAAACAGCCTGTCAAATGTTCGGGAGTCGACGACACAATTATCGAAACGCTCGGCAGTGCCTGTTTTTTTTAGATCATTGACACATAATTTCAAAGAGATGGCAGAAGCAGGCAAATCGCCTCTGCGCAACAGACAGCACAGGCAGGATGTTTCAGAAGCTGGAGTAGATAGTGGCATAATCGCTGGTAGCCATGTCGCCACTCCACTGGTTTCAGGGGAAAGGACAGTTAATAAACATATAAAATATGGTGATAAATTTATAATGGTAAGCCATTTATTTGATGAAGATCTTTTAAAAATGGTCAACGAAGAAGTAGACAAAGATCGCCGATTGTTTGATGCCGATTTTCTGAAAAGCGAGATTGATAAATCCACCGCTTTTGAATTTGAAATACCAAAGAATGATGTTTTTGATCGTATCTTAGTCAGCTTTCAGCGCGCTAACATACGGCATTCAACGCTTTTGCATTCCAGGAACCAAAACTTAATTAGTCATTTTGATGAAAATGGCAAGATAAAAGAAAAAGAAGCGTTCAAGAAAAATATTATTCATACTCGTTCAGAAGCTGTTAAAGAGCTATGCTGTCAGGCATTGGAAAAAATGGCTGATTCATTAGATTGGTCAGGTAAAAAAGTTGAAAATATAAAGTTTTGGATAATTCGCTATCCCTCAATCAATGCTGACAGCTTTGAAGGGTTCTTCTTCACTCCCCGGAACGTTGTGGATATGCCTTGGCATCGCGACAAAGGGCTGGCAAGTCTGGTCGTACAGTTGAATGACAACGATTGTGAGATTGAATATTCAGGCGGTGGGCTTAATATTGGCCAGTCTTCAAGCCCTGAGTTTGCTGTTGACTCGCCAGATGAAGGTACGAAAGAAACACATCGTTATAAAAGAAATTGCGGTTTTATCTTTACTAACAGGAAGGGGTTGGTTCACCAATGTGAAGATATAGACTTTAAAAGCAGTAATGGTCAGAAAAAAGTGGCAGAAAAACGCATAATGGCTGTATTAGCTGATGACTGGTAACCACAAAAGCTGTATGGCGAAATCACCCGCACCTTTAATCAGTAATGGCGAGTCTCAGCGAACCTATCTTGTTGTGGCAGGAGCCGGCTGTGAGGTCAGGCTCATTCGATCATCAATCCTTCTTCCGAAGTTCAGTGATTTCCACTTGGTTAAGGTCACTGAAGGTCAATATATATCGGCCATCGGCGCTGATGTTGGCTGATCTGGACGCTATCTCATGTTGAACAGTGGCTTTTTTTACCCATGATCCATCGGGCCCAAGACTATAAATGTTCGCCATATTGTCATCACTGGCGGTTGTTATAACATGGCATCCATCGCCACTAAAGGCGGCTCGTTGAACCGGACCTTTGTGGTGAATGGTGGCTTTTTTTACCCAGGATTCAGTGGCCTCCAGACCATAGATTTTTGCTGTGTGATCGTCACTGGTGGTCACCAGGTGGCGTCCATCGGCGCTGAAGTCGGCTGACTTGACTGACTCATTGTGTAAAATGGTGGTCTCTCTTACCCATAATCCAGGGGCCCTCTGGCCATAGACCTCTGCCGTACCATCTCTGCTGGCGGTCACCATATGACTGCCATCGGCGCTGAAGTTGGCTGAGTAGGCCTCCTCATAGTGAGAAATCCTGACTATTTCTTTCCATGACCCATTGGCCTGTAGGACACAGATTTTTGCCGTACCATCTTTACTGGTGGTTGCCATATGGCGACCATCGGCGCTGAAAGTGGCTGAGGTGACAAAATAATTATGGGAAATGGTAGACTTTATTTCCCAGAATCCGTCGTCTCCCTGACCGTAGATTGTCGTATTGTTATTTGTATCGACAATCAACACATAACGGCCATCGTAGCTTAAACTGGTTGACCTGGCTGGACAATTATGCTTGATAGATTCTTTTTCTTCCCATGATCCATCGTCTTTCTGACTACAGATTTTCATTATGGCATCATAACCGTTAGTCACCACATGGCGACCATTAGCACTAAAGGCCGCCCACTTGACTGAAATTTTATGGAGAATGTTGGCTTTTATTTCCCATGATCCATCGTCCTCCAGACCATAGATTTTCACTGTGCAATCCTTACTGGCGGTCACCACATGACGGCCATCGGAACTGAAGGCGGCTGATCTGACCGCTTTGTTATGGTTAATAGTGGCTTTTAGTTTCCATGATCCATCGTTCTCCCGGCCATGGATTTCCACCACTTCAGCGACAGTGGCAATCAGTGCATGGCGACAATCAGCGCTGAAGGTGGCCGACATGACAGTGTGACATTTGCTCATTTCGGCTGTTTTCACCAGGTAAAATTCTTCACATTGAGACATCAGTCTACTGTTGTTGAAAAGAAGCAGAGCAGGAAAATAAGCCTTATATTGATGTTTTATGAGTGACTCGACAGTGTCCTCATTGGCAAACGGCTTCAACCAATCACGGAGCTGTTGTTCATCTTTCGTCGATGCGATGGTCTTTAGTTGATCCTGGCGTGGTGAAGGAAACCGGCGGTACCAGGCTCTTTCCAGAACTTTCTCTCTTTCAACAAAATCGCGAAGACATTTGCATACTCTTGCTAAACGGGTAATCTCTCGAAAACTCAAATAGCGAATAATCATAGATCTTGTTTCGTTGGGCAAATAGAAGAATGAAGATTGATTTTGGTTATATACACTAACGCCCCTGCCGGCACTGACACCTGTTGGTGTTTCCTCCAGTGAAAGCTGTTCAGGTGTTGGTGAGAGTGATCCGTTAATGCCGGAATGGCTTTCAATGGGCTCCATGCCTGATTTCTCCGTAGCTCTATAGTTGGTATTCATCCTTGCCTGGAAAGGACATTCGAAATTGATTCGATCTATTAGAGTCGGTTTGGTTATGGAAGTTCAAAATATTGAACAGCTTATTCCTTCTTCCTTAGTTCAGTCATTTTCGTCGTGATATATTCATCGACGGTCAACACATGTCGGCTATCGGCGCTGATGATGGCGAATCTGAGCTTCTCCTTGTGTCGAATAGTGGCTTTTTTTACCCATGATCCATTGGCCCCTGGTCCATAAATTTTTGCCTTTTTGTCACCTATGGCGGTCGTTACGACATGGCAACCATCAGCACTAAAGGCGGCTGGTCGAACCCAGCCTTTGTGGGCAATGGTGGCTTTTTTTTTCCATGATCCGGAGATCTCCCGGCCATAGATTTTTGCCCTGTGATCTTTACTGGTGGTCACCAGGTGGCGGCCATCGGGACTAAAGTTAGCTGAGATGACTGATTGTTTGTGTTTAATGGTGGCCTCTTTTACCCACGACCCGGGGGTCTCTTGACCATAGATTTTTGCCGTACCATCTTCACTGGCGGTCACCAGATAGCTGCCATCTGTGCTGAAGGTGGCTGAGTAGACCACATCATCATGAGAAATTTTGACTATCTCTTTCCATGATCCATCGGCCTGCAGGGCACAGATTTTGGCCGAACAATCTTCACTGGCGGTTACCAGATGACGTTCATCGCCGCTGAAGGTGGCTGAGTAGACAATACCCTCATGAGTAATGGTGCCTTTTACTTTCCATGATCCATCTTCCTCCTGACCATAGACTGTGGCATTTCTATCAAAACCGTCGACCAGCAAATGACGGCAATCGGCGCTCAAGCTGGCTGAGGTAACCGGACCATTATGTTTGATAGTGGCTATTTCTTCCCATGATCCATCGGTCTTCAGACCATAAATTTTCATCGTCTCATCCATACTGGCAGTCACCAGATGGCGGCCATCAGCACTGAAGTTGGCCGATCTGGCCGAAAATTTATGGGAAATGATGGTCTTTACTTCCCATAAGCCATCGTCTCCCAGACCACAGATTCTCGATGTGCGATCATAACTGGCGGTCACCAGATGCCTGCTATCTGGACTGAAGGAGGCTGATCTGACCCAATTCTCATGGGAAATGGTGGCTTTTGTTTTCCATGATCCATCAGTCTTCCGGCCATAGATTCTCACCTTACCCATACTGGCGGTTACCAAGTGGCAACCATCGGGACTGAAGGCGGTTGTGGTGATCTGGTAATTAAGGTTATTTTTTTTTCTGGTCACCCTGTGAAATTTTTCACATTGAGACATCAGCTTACTGTTGATGAAAAGTAACTGAGCAGGAAAATAACTGCTCTTTCGTTGTTTTATGAGTGACTTGACCGTGCCTTTATTCGCTAATGGCTGCAACCAATTACTGAGTTGTTTCTTATCTTTTGCTGTAACGATAGTCTTTAGTTGATATTGGTGTGCTGAAGGAAACCGGCGAATCCATGCTCTTTCCAGAGCCTTATTATTTTCAACATGATCACGAAGATATTTGCATACCCTTACTAAACGGGTAATCTCTCGAAGACCCAAATAGCGAATGATCATAGATTTTGTTTCGTCGGGCAAACGGAAGAATGAAGATTGATTTTGGTTATATACAGCCACGTCCCTGTCGGCACTGACACCTGTCGGTGCTCCCTCCAGTCGAGGTCTCTTGGGTGTTGGCGAGAGTGAACCGTCATTGCTGGACGTGTTGTTCAAAGGGTTCATGCCGGGCTTCTCCAGAGCTCCAATGTCAGTATTTATCCTTGCTTAAAAAGGTCATTCAAAATGGATTCGATCAGTTAGAGTCGGTTTTATAATGAAAGTTCAAAATACTGAGGTCAGTGTAACCAAGAAAAAAACAGCCCTGATCCGGGAAAATGGCAGGAAGAAATTTTTTTTATTAAGAGCCCGGTGCAAAAATTGCCACCGGGCTTTCGATATAACGCTATTTTTTAATTGGTTCTCACCAAAATTAAGCTTAATTACTGTTCATTTAGAAACAGTCCGTGCGAGAAACTATTATTCACTTTGCGCGGTCATTTCAGCAAAAAAAGCTTCTAATTTTTGAGGTTTATCTAAAAAGATAGAATACATTTGACTGGCAAAATCATCAGGAAATACATCACTAACCCCGGCATCTAAACTTTCGAATGTTCTGATTGCCACCTCTTCAGGAGCAGGTTTATCCATCTCAATGCCTTCAGCCAGGCGAGTGTCCGTTGGGCCGGGATAGACCCCTAAAACCCGTATCCCAAACCCGCTTAAATCTGCTCGCAACCCCTGAGTGTAAGAATGCAATGCTGCTTTTGTTGCTGAATAAGGCCCTAAAGATGGGAAATTACTTATGGCAGCAATGGACGAAATATTAATTATGGCCGCTTGATTAGACGCTTTTAATTTCGGCAGTAAAGCATGGGTCAGCGCCATTGGACCCAATAAATTTACTTCCATTTCTTTGCGTGCCACCTCAAGGGCTCCGGGCTCGGTGGTGTGGATTCCTGTGGCAATCCCCGCATTGTTAATAAGAATATCCAGCTCTGGTACGGATTCCCTCACGTTGGTCACATGCGCGTTATTCGTTACATCCAACTGGATGGGCTTAATCACCCGAGGGTCAAGGGCAATGACTGACGGCAAATTATCCAGATCACGAGCAGCGGCGTAAATGGTTTTAGCGCCCTGTGCCAATAAAATCTTTGCAAAACCTTCTCCAATCCCTCGATTGGCACCTGTTACCAACACGACTTTATCTTTAACTGAAAACGACATAAGACTCTCCTTAACGGTAAAGAATGGGCGACTTTGCAGCGGCAGAATGACCCCTTCAGGCTGATTCGATAATCAATTGCTCCCACGTAGTTCAGTGATTCTAGCCGTGTAATCTTCACTGGCGGTCACTATATATCGGCCATCGGTGCTGAAGGTGGCTGAGGTAATCGGCCTCTTGTGAGAAATGATGGCTTTTATTACCCATGATCCATTGTGTCCCAGACCATAAATTTTCGCCTTTTTGTCGCAACTCGCGGTCACCACGAGGCACCCATCGGGGCTGAAGGTGGCTGACAGGACCCAATCGTCGTGGGTGATGGTAAGTTTTTCTACCCATGACCCATCGGCCCGGAGGCCATAGATTTTCGACGTATTGTCAGCACTGGTGGTCACCACATGGCGGCCATCGGCGCTGAAGTTGGCTGAAGTGGCTGCCCTGATGTGGTTAATGGTGGCTTCTTTTTCCCATGATCCAGAGGCCTTCAGACCATAGATTTTTGCCGTGTTATCTTTACTGGCAGTGACTACACGGAGGCCATCGAGGCTGAAGGAGGCTGAGTAGACTGCACCCTCATGACTAATGGTGGCTTTTTCTTCCCATGAACTATCGTCCTGGAGGCCGTAGATTTTTGCCGTGTGATCTTCACCCGCAGTCACTACATATCGGCCATCGGCGCTGAAACTGGCTGAGAAGACTTTATCCTCATGGGCGATGGTGGTTTTTTCTTCCCATGACCCATTAGCTTTCCGGACATAGATTTTTGCCATGTGATCGATACTTGCGGTCAGGACATGACGGCCATCGCAGCTGAAGCTGGCTGATCTGACCGGACCATCATGTTGAATGGTGGCTTTTATTGACCATGATCCATCGTCGTCCCGACCACAGATTTTTGCCGTGTGATCGTGACTGGCAGTCACCACGTGGCTGCCATCAGCACTGAAGCTCGATGTGTTGATCCAACTATTATGGGAAATGGTGGTTTCTACTTCCCATGAGCCATCATCTCTTTCACTACAGATTTTCGCTGTGTGATCACGGCTGGCGGTCACCAATTGACGGCCATCGGCACTAAAGGTGGCTGATATGACCCAACAATTATGGGAAATGGTCGTTTTTTCTTTCCATGATCCATCGGCCTCCCGGGCACAGATTTTCACATTACTATCCAAACTGGCGGTCACTAGATAGCGGTTATCGGTGCTTAGAGTAGCTGTCTCCACATCGTGACGATGGATAATGGTTGCTTTTTTCACCAGGTGGAATTTTTTACACTGAGACATCAGTTTACTCTTGTTAAAAAGGACCAGAGCATGAAAATAAGCGCTATCTCGATGTTTTACGAGTGACTCGACAGTGTCTTCATTCGCAGACGGCTTCAGCCAGTCACGGAGTTGTTGCTCATCTTTTGCCGTAACGAGGGTCTTTAGTTGATATTGGTATGGTGAAGGAAATCGGCGAATCCATGCTCTTTCCAGAGCTTTATCGTTTTCAACAAGATCGCGAAGATATTTGCATACCGTTACTAAACGGGTAATCTCTCGAAGACCCAAATAGCGAATAACCATAGATTTTGTTTCGTTGGGCAAACAGAAGAATAAAGATTGATTTTGGTCATATACAGTAACGTCCCTTCCTGCACTGACACCCATTGGTGCTTCCTCCGGTTCGGGCTGCCTGGGTGTTGGCGGGTTTGAAACGTCGGTGCTTAAATGGCTGTTCATTGGGTCCATACCCGATTCCTCAACGGCTTCAAAGTCAATATTTATCCTCCCATAGAAAAGGAGGCTCAAAATGGATCAGGTCTGTTAGAGTCGGTTTTGAAATGGAAGTTCAAAATATTGAAGTCAGTGGAATTAAGAAAAAGAAGAGTCCTGGTCCGGGAAAATTCATTCCTGCAAAAAGCATTTCTGTCTGATAGCCGTCTGCAGTCAATGGGTTTTACACTCATTAGCTCATCAAAGTTTCTGCAGTTCAGTGATTCTTACCTTGTGATCATTACTGATGGTCAACACATGTCGGCCATCGGGGCTGAAGGTAGCTGAGGAGATGCCCTCCTCGTGAGAAATGATGGCTTTTTTTAGCCATGTTCCCTCGGGACCCAGACCATAAATTTTTGCCGTTTTGTCATTATCGGCCCACGTCACCAGATGGGTACCATCAGGACTGAAGGTGGCTTCTGAGAAATGACCTTTGTGGCAAATGACGGTTTCTTTCTTCCATGATCCATCTTCCCCCAGGCCATAGATTATTACCTTGTTATCAGTGCCGTTGATCGCCAGATGCTGGCCATCGGGGCTAAGGGTGGCTGAGTGGATGCCCTTCTTGTGAGAAATGGTGGCATTTTTCACCCATGATCCAGCCGCCTTATGGCTATGGGCTTTTGCCGAGTTATCTTCACTGGCGCTTACCAGATGGCGGCTATCGGCGATGAAGCTGGCTGAGTAGATCGCATTATCATGAAAAATTCTGACTTTTCTTTGGGTGATGGTCACCAAATAGCAGCTATCGTGGCTTAATATGGTTGAGAAGACAGTATCGTCATGAGCAATTGTGGCTGTTTCTCTCCATGACCCATCGTCCTGCAGGTCACAGATTTTTGCCGTGCGATCATCAGCGGTGGTGACCAGACGGCGGTTATCGGCGCTGAAGGTGGCTGAGAAGATCTTACCCTCATGGGTAATGGTGGCTTTTACATCCCAGGATCCATCGTCCTCCAGACCATAGATTGTCACTGTGTTATATGAACTGGCGATCAACAAATGACGACTGTCTGAGCTGAAGCTGAACGAAATGATCGTATCATCATGCTTATAAGCGGCTTTTTCTTTCCATAATCCATCGGTCTCCTGACCATGGATTTTCACCAAATTATACTGACTGATGGTCAACAGATAGCGGCCATCGGGGCTGAAGGTGGCTGAAATGATACCACCCTCTTGGGTGGCGGTAGCTTTTACTTCCCATGATCCATCTTTCTCCTGAGCATGGATTTTCGCAGTCTCAGAGTTATCTCCATCGGAAATCAGAAGATAACAGGTATCAGAGCTGAAGCTGGCCGCAAAGACTGGACCATCAAGGTTAATAGTGTCTTTTGCTTCCCATGATCCATCGGTCTTCCGGTCACAGATTGTCAACGAACCATCGTTACTGGTCATGATAAAGCTGGCATCAGCGCTGAAGCTGGCTGTGTAGACCTCGTCAAAATGGGAGATTTCGTTTTTTTTCACTAACTTGAATTGTTCACAGTCAGACATCAGACTGCTGTTGTTAAAAAGAAGCAGAGCAGGAAAATAAGTACTCAGTCGTTGTTTTACCATTGACTCGACAGTGCCCTGAGGTGCAAAAGGACTCAACCAGTCACGGAGTTGTTGCTCATCTTTTGACTTAACGATGGTCTTTAGTTGATTTTGGTGTGGTGAAGAAAATCGGCGATACCAGGCTTTTTCCAGAAGTTTATGGTTTTCAACAAGATCGCAAAAATATCTGCATACCTCTTTTAGGCGGGTAATCTCTCGAAAGCCCAGGTAGCCGATAATCATAGTTTTTTTTTCGTCGGGCAAACAGAAGAATAAAGATTGATTTTGGTCATATACAGTAACGTCCCTGCCTGCACTGACACCCGTTGGTGCTTCCTCCGGTAAAGGTTGCCCGGGTGTTGGCGGGTTTGAAACGCCGATGCTGGAATGGCTGTTCATGGGATCCATACCCGATTCCTCCCTGGTTCCAGAGTCATTATTTATCCTTGCATAGAAAAAGACATTCAAAATACATTCGATATTTAGAGTTGGTTTTGTAGTGGGAGTTCATAACATTGAGGTCAGTGAAACTAAGAAAACCTGAGCTCAACGCAAACGAACAGGGTCTTGATCACGGGAAATGATAGAAAGAAATTTTTCCATTGAGAGCCCAGTGAAAAAATTGCCAGAGGGCTTTTCATATAACGCTGTTTGCTGATCGGTTCTGAGAAAAAATACATTCATTCGATTATCAATCGTTCTTCCATAGTTCAGTGATTCTCACCTTGTGATCTTTGCTGGCGGTCACCAGGTGTCGGCCATCGGCGCAGAAGGTGGCTGAGATGACTGCACTGTTGTGTACAACGGTGGTTTTTTTTACCCATGTTCCGTCCTTCCCCAGACCATAAATTTGCGCCGTGTTATCCTCACTGGCGGTCACCACAAGGCATCCATCGGCACTGAAAGTGGCTGATCGGATCCAACCTTCGTGGACAATGGTGGTTTTTTTTACCCACAATCCACCGGCCCCAAGGCCATAGATTTTCGCCGTTTTATCACCACTGGCGGTCACTAAATGGCGGCCATCGGCGCTGAACCTGGTTGCGGTGATACTCGCATTGTGTTTAATGGTGGTTTCTATTACCCATGATCCAGGGGTCTCCTGACCATAGACTTTCGCCTTGTTATCTTCACTTCTGATAATCAGATAGCGGCCATCGGCACTGAACTCGACTGAGTAGATAAAACCATCATGAGAAATGCTGGTTATTTCTTTCCATGATCCATCATCCTGCAGGTCACATATTTTCGTTGTATTATCAAAACTGACGGTTGCAAGATGGCGGCAATCGTCGCTGAAGGCGTGTGAGTGGACAAAATTATTATGGTTAATGGTGGCTTTGACTTCCCATGACCCAATGGCCTGCTGGCCGCAGATTTTCATAGTGTTATGTCCAACGCGTATCAACGCATGACGGCCATCGGAGCTGAGGCGGGCCCAATCGACACTACCCGGATCAGTAATGGTGGCTTTTGCTTGCAATGAGCCATCGTCCTCCTGACCATAGATTGTCGCAACGTCAGATGTATTGACAACCAACAGATGACGGCCATCGGCACTGAAGCTGGCCCACTTGATCGAAGTATCACAGTTAATAATGTATTTTGCTTCCCATGATCCATCGGTCTTCTGGCCATAGACTTTCAGCGTATTATCGAAACTGGCGGTCAACACATGGCGACCATCAGCACTGAAAGTGGCTGAAATGACGGAATTATTATGGGAAATGTTGGCTTTTGCTTCCCATGATCCATCCTCCTTCGTACCATAGATTTCCACCCTCAAACGACTGACGACCAACATATGCCGGTTATCGGCGCTGAAAAAGGCTTCATAGATCCAACCATTCCTGGGAATGGAGGCTTTTACTTTCCATGATCCATCGGTCTCCTGACTACAGATCTTCACTGTGTTATCCAAACTGACGGTCACTAAGTGGCGGCTATCGGCGCTTAAGGTGACTACAAAGATATCATTAGGATGGGTAATTTCGGTCTTTGTCTGTAAGTTAAATGTTTCACATTGAGACATCAGTTTACTGTTATTGAAAAGGAGCAGAGCAGGAAAAGAAGTACTCTTTTGTTGTTTTACGAGTGATTCGACAGTGTCCTTATTCGCAAACGGTTTCAACCAGTCACAGAGTTGCTGCTCATTTTTTGCGGTAGCGATGTTCTCCAGTTGATATTGGTGTGGTGAAGGAAACCGGCGATACCAGGCTCTTTCCAGAGCGTTATGGTTTTCAACAAGATCGCGAAGGTATCTGCATACCTTTGCTAAACGGGTAATCTCCCGAAAACCCAGATAGCGAATGATCATGGTTTTTGATTCGTCGGGCAAAGAGAAGAATGAAGACTGATTTTGGTTATACACACTAACGTCCCTGCCTGCGCTGACACCCGTTGGCGCTTGCTCGAGTCGAGACTGCTCAGTTGTTGGCGAGAGTAAACCGTCATTGCTGGAACTTTGGTTCAAAGGGATCAAGAGCAGCTCCTCCAGAGCTTTAGAGTTAATATTTATCCCCGCATAGAAAAAGGATATTTAAAATGAATAAGTCTGGTTCCCATGCTTTCAGGTCCTGTGGGACTCAGCGTGGGAACGAGTTGACTACCGTCATTCCCGGCTTCATTCTCGTCATTCCCGGCTTCATTCTCGCCATTCCCGGCTTCATTCTCGCCATTCCCGGCTTCATTCTCGCCATTCCCGGCTTCATTCTCGTCATTCCCGCGAAGGCGGGAATCCACACTGACTCTCCACCAGAACCCTACTGCCCGGTGTCCCCCTGGCCTTGTTATCCCCGAGAAGGCAGAGATCCACCGTTGGCGCTGGATTCCCGCCTTCGCGGGAATGACGACTTCAGAGCGTGAGAACGAGCTGTTGAAGTTTTGCGACACCCTCAGAGCGTGGGAACGAGTTGTTAAATTGATTCGATCTGTTTGACTCGGTTTTGTCATGGAAGTTCAATCTATTGATATAACGCTGTTTGCTAATCGGTTCAGAGTAAAAATACGTTCATCCGATCATCAATCGTTCTTCCATAGTTCAGTGATTCTCACCTTGTGATCTTCACTGGTGGTCACCAGATGTCGGCCATCGACGCCGAAGGTGGCTGAGATGACGGCTTTATCGTGTACGACGGTGGCTTTTTTTACCCAAGACCCATCCTTCCCCAGACCATAAATTTGCGCGGTGTTATCGTCACAGGCGGTCACCACAAGGCAACCATCGGCACTGAAGGTGGCTGATCGGACCCTATCTTTGTGGGCTATGGTGGCTTTTTTTACCCAGGATCCACCGGCCTCAAGTCCATAGATTTTCGCTGTTGTATCAAAACTGGCGGTCACTAAATGGCGGCCATCGGCACTGAACCCTGCTGACGTGATATGATCATTGTGTTCAATGGTGGCTTTTTTTGCCCATGATCCGGGGTTCTCCTGACTATAGACTTGCGCCGTATTATCATCTCTTCCGGTCACCAGATGGCAACCATCGGCGCTGAACTTGACAGAGTAGAAAAAAATATCATGAGAAATCGTGGTTATTTCTTTCCATGATCCATCGTCCAGCAGGCCACATATTTTCGTTGTATTATCGGAACTGACGGTTGCAAGATGGCGGCAATCGTCGCTGAAGGTGTGTGAGTGGACAAAATTATTATGGTTAATGGTGGCTTTGACTTCCCATGACCCAATGGCCTCCTGACCGCAGATTTTCATAGTGTTGTGTCCAACGCATATCAAAGCATGACAACCATCGGAGCTGAGGCAGGCCCAATCGACACTACCCAGATCAGTAATGGTGGCTTTTGCTTGCAATGAGCCATCGTCCTCCAGACCATAGATAGTCGCAACGTCAGGTGTATTGACAACCAGCAGATGACAGCCATTGGCGCTGAAGCTGGCCAATCTGATCGGAGTATCACAGTTAATAATGTGTTTTGCTTCCCATGATCCATCGGTCTTCTGGCCATAGACTTTCAGCGTATCGGAAATGGCGGTCAACGCATGGTGACCATCAGTACTGAAGGTGGCTGAGAAGACCCAAAAATTATGGGCAATGGTGGCTTTTGCTTCCCATGATCCATCCTCCTTCATACCATAGATTTCCACCCTGGAACGACTGACGGTCAACACATGTCGGTTATCGGTGCTGAAAAAGGCTTCATAGATCCAACCATTCGTGGGAGTGGAGGCTTTTACTTTCCATGATCCATCGGTCTCCTGACTACAGATCTTCACTGTACCATCTACACTGGTGGTCACTAAGTGGCGGCTATTGGCGCTTAAGGTGACTACAAAGATATCATCAGGATGGGTAATTTCGATCTTTGTCTGTAAGTTAAATGTTTCACATTGAGACATCAGTTTACTGTTATTGAAAAGGAGCAGAGCAGGAAAAGAAGTACTCTTTTGTTGTTTTACGAGTGATTCGACAGTGTCCTTATTCGCAAACGGTTTCAACCAGTCACAGAGTTGCTGCTCATTTTTTGCGGTAGCGATGTTCTCCAGTTGATATTGGTGTGGTGAAGGAAACCGGCGATACCAGGCTCTTTCCAGAGCGTTATGGTTTTCAACAAGATCGCGAAGGTATCTGCATACCTTTGCTAAACGGGTAATCTCCCGAAAACCCAGATAGCGAATAATCATGGTTTTTGATTCGTCGGGCAAAGAGAAGAATGAAGACTGATTTTGGTTATACACACTAACGTCCCTGCCTGCGCTGACACCCGTTGGCACTTGCTCGAGTCGAGACTGCTCAGTTGTTGGCGAGAGTAAACCGTCATTGCTGGAACTTTGGTTCAAAGGGATCAAGAGCAGCTCCTCCAGAGCTTTAGAGTTAATATTTATCCCCGCATAGAAAAAGGATATTTAAAATGAATAAGTCTGGTTCCCATGCTTTCAGGCCCTGTGGGTCTCAGCGTGGGAACGAGTTGACTACCGTCATTCCCGGCTTCATTCTCGTCATTCCCGCGAAGGCGGGAATCCACACTGACTCTCCACCAGAACCCTACTGCCCAGTGTCCCCCTGGTCTTGTCATCCCCGAGAAGGCAGAGATCCACCGTTGGCGCTGGATTCCCGCCTTCGCGGGAATGACGACTTCAGAGCGTGAGAACGAGCTGTTGAAGTTTTGCGACACCCTCAGAGCGTGGGAACGAGTTGTTAAATTGATTCGATCTGTTTGACTCGGTTTTGTCATGGAAGTTCAATCTATTGATATAACGCTGTTTGCTAATCGGTTCAGAGTAAAAATACGTTCATCCGATCATCAATTGTTTTTCCATAGTTCGGTGATTCTCATCTTGTGATCTTCACTGGTGGTCACCAGATGTCGGCCATCGACGCAGAAGGTGGCTGAGATGACGGCTTTATCGTGTACAACGGTGGTTTTTTTTACCCATAATCCATCCTTCCCCAGACCATAAATTTGCGCGGTGTTATCGTCACAGGCGGTCACCACAAGGCAACCATCGGCACTGAAGGTGGCTGATCGGACCCTGTTTTTGTGGGCTATGGTGGCTTTTTTTACCCAGGATCCACCGGCCTCAAGTCCATAGATTTTCGCTGTTTTATCATAACTGGCAGTCACTAAATGGCGGCCATCGGCACTGAACCTGGCTGATATGATATCCCCATTGTGTTTAATGGTTGCTTTTTTTACCCATGATCCAGGGGTCTCCTGACCATAGACTTGCGCAGTATTATCATAACTTCCGGTCACCAGATGGCGACTATCGGCGCTGAACTTGACAGAGTAGAAATTATTATCATGAGAAATCGTGGTTATTTCTTTCCATGATCCATCGTCCTGCAGGTCACATATTTTCGTTTCATTATCGAAACTGACGGTTGCAAGATGGCGACAATCGTCGCTGAAGAAGTGTGAGTGGACAAAATGATTATGGTTAATGGTGGCTTTGACTTCCCATGACCCAATGGCCTCCTGACTGCAGATTTTCATAGTGTTATGTCCAACGCGTATCAACGCATGACGGCCATCGGGGCTGAGGCTGGCCCAATTGACACCACTCGGATCAGTAATGGTGGCTTTTGCCTGCAATGATCCATCGTCCTCCTGACCGTAGATTGTCGCAACGTCTGATATATTGATAACCAACAGACGACAGCCATCGGCGCTGAAGCTGGCCAATCTGATCGGAGTATCACAGTGAATAATGTATTTTGCTTCCCATGATCCATCGGTCTTCTGGCCATAGACTTTCAGCGTATCATCCAAACTGGCGGTCAACGCATAGCGACCACCATCACTGAATGCGGCTGAAAGGATCATACGATTATGGGGAATGGTGGCTTTTGCTCCCCATGATCCATCCTCCTTCGTACCATAGATTTCCGCCCTGAAACGACTGATGACCAACACATGGCGGTTATCGGTGCTGAAAAAGGCTTCATAGACCCAACTATTCCTGGGAATGGAGGCTTTTACTTTCCATGATCCATCGGTCTCCTGACTACAGATCTTCACTGTGTTATCCACACTGGCGGTCACTAAGTTACGGCCATCGGCGCTTAAGGTGACGACTGAGATCTTGCTGGGATGAGTAATTTCGTTTTTTGCCTCTAAGTTAAATGTTTCACATTGAGACATCAGTTTACTGTTATTGAAAAGGAGCAGAGCAGGAAAATAAGTACTCAGTCGTTGTTTTACGAGTGACTCGACAGTGTCTTTATTCGCAAACGGCTTCAACCAATCACGGAGTTGCTGCTCATCTTTTGTGGTAACGATGGTCTTTAGTTGATATTGGTGTGGTGAAGGAAACCGGCGATACCATGCTCTTTCCATAGATTTATCATTTTTAACAAGATCACGAAGATATTTGCATACCTTTGCTAAACGGGTAATCTCCCGAAAACCCACATAGCGAATAATCATGGCTTTTGATTCGTCGGGCAAAGAGAAGAATGAAGACTGATTTTGGTTATACACACTAACGTCCCTGCTTGCGCTGACACCCGTTGGCGCTAGCTCGAGTCGAGACTGCTCAGTTGTTGGCGAGAGTAAACCGTCATTGCTGGAACTTTGGTTCAAAGGGATCAAGAGCAGCTCCTCCAGAGCTTTAGAGTTAATATTTATCCCCGCATAGAAAAAGGATATTTAAAATGAATAAGTCTGGTTCCCATGCTTTCAGGCCCTGTGGGTCTCAGCGTGGGAACGAGTTGACTACCGTCATTCCCGGCTTCATTCTCGTCATTCCCGGCTTCATTCTCGTCATTCCCGCGAAGGCGGGAATCCACACTGACTCTCCACCAGAACCATACTGCCCAGTGTCCCCCTGGTCTTGTCATCCCCGAGAAGGCAGAGATCCACCGTTGGCGCTGGATTCCCGCCTTCGCGGGAATGACGACTTCAGAGCGTGAGAACGAGCTGTTGAAGTTTTGCGACACCCTCAGAGCGTGGGAACGAGTTGTTAAATTGATTCGATCTGTTTGACTCGGTTTTGTCATGGAAGTTCAATCTATTGATATAACGCTGTTTGCTAATCGGTTCAGAGTAAAAATACGTTCATCCGATCATCAATCGTTCTTCGATAGCTCAGTGATTCTCACCTTGTGATCTTCAGTGGCAGTCACCAGGTGTCGGCCATCGACGCAGAAGGTGGCTGAGATGACGGCTTTATCGTGTACAACGGTGGTTTTTTTTACCCATAATCCATCCTTCCCCAGACCATAAATTTGCGCGGTGTTATCGTCACAGGCGGTCACCACAAGGCAACCATCGGCACTGAAGGTGGCTGATCGGACCCTATCTTTGTGGGCTATGGTGGCTTTTTTTACCCAGGATCCACCGGCCTCAAGTCCATAGATTTTCGCTGTTTTATCAAAACTGGCGGTCACTAAATGGCGGCCATCGGCACTGAACCCTGCTGACGTGATATGATCATTGTGTTCAATGGTGGCTTTTTTTGCCCATGATCCGGGGTTCTCCTGACTATAGACTTGCGCCGTATTATCATCTCTTCCGGTCACCAGATGACGACCATCGGCGCTGAACTTGACAGAGTAGAAAAAAATATCATGAGAAATCGTGGTTATTTCTTTCCATGATCCATCGTCCAGCAGGTCACATATTTTCGTTGTATTATCGGAACTGACGGTTGCAAGATGGCGGCAATCGTCGCTGAAGATGTGTGAGTGGACAAAATGATTATGGTTAATGGTGGCTTTGACTTCCCATGACCCAATGGCCTCCTGACCGCAGATTTTCAAAGTTTCATGTCCAATGCGGATCAGCGCATAACGGCCATCAGAGCTGAGACAGGCCCAATTGACACCACCCGGATCAGTAATGGTGGCTTTTGCTTGCAATGATCCATCGACCTCCAGACCATAGATTGTCGCAACGTCAGATGTATTGACAACCAGCAGATGACAGCCATTGGCGCTGAAGCTGGCCAATCTGATCGGAGTATCACAGTTAATAATGTGTTTTGCTTCCCATGATCCATCGGTCTTCTGGCCATAGACTTTCAGCGTATCGGAACTGGCGGTCAACGCATGGTGACCATCAGCACTGAAGGTGGCTGAGAAGACCAAAAAATTATGGGTAATGGTGGCTTTTGCTTCCCATGATCCATCCTCCTTCATACCATAGATTTCCACCCTGAAACGACTGATGACCAACACATGGCGGTTATCGGTGCTGAAAAAGGCTTCATAGACCCAACTATTTCTGGGAATGGAGGCTTTTACTTTCCATGATCCATCGGTCTCCTGACTACAGATCTTCACTGTGTTATCCACACTGGCGGTCACTAAGTTACGGCCATCGGCGCTTAAGGAGACGACTGAGATCTTGCTGGGATGAGTAATTTCGTTTTTTGCCTCTAAGTTAAATGTTTCACATTGAGACATCAGTTTACTGTTATTGAAAAGGAGCAGAGCAGGAAAAGAAGTACTCTTTTGTTGTTTTACGAGTGATTCGACAGTGTCCTTATTCGCAAACGGTTTCAACCAGTCACAGAGTTGTTGCTCATTTTTTGCGGTAGCGATGTTCTCCAGTTGATATTGGTGTGGTGAAGGAAACCGGCGATACCAGGCTTTTTCCAGAGCCTTATGGTTTTCAACAAGATCGCGAAGGTATCTGCATACCTTTGCTAAACGGGTAATCTCCCGAAAACCCAGATAGCGAATAATCATGGTTTTTGATTCGTCGGGCAAAGAGAAGAATGAAGATTGATTTTGGTTATATGCAGTAACATCGCTGCCTGCAAGGGTGCCCGTTGGCGCTTGCTCGAGTCCAGGCTGTTTGGGTGTTGGTGAGAGTGAACCGTCATTGCTGGAATTATTGTTCAAAGGGGTCATGTGCAGCTCCTCCAGAGCTTCAGAGTCAATATTTATCCGCGCGTAGAAAAGGACATTCGAAATGGATAACTCTGGTTTCCATGCTTTCAGGCCCAGTGGGTCCCCGTGCGGAAATCCATACCTATCTCACGCTGTAGAGTCCGCTTTTCAGGGAAGGTATGCATTCCCACGCAGAGCGAGGGTGTCGCAAAACTCTCTCCGGCGTGGGAACGCGTTGACTCCCGTCATTGCCGGCTTCATTCTCGTCATTCCCGGCTTCATTCTCGTCATTCCCGGCTTCATTCTCGTCATTCCCGCGAAGGCGGGAATCCACACTGACTCTCCACCAGAACCCTACTGCCCGGTGTCCCCCGGCCTTGTCATCCCCGAGAAGGCAGAGATCCACCGTTGGCGCTGGATTCCCGCCTTCGCGGGAATGACGACTTCAGAGCGTGAGAACGAGCTGTTGAAGTTTTGCGACACCCTCAGAGCGTGGGAACGAGTTGTTAAATTGATTCGATCTGTTTGACTCGGTTTTGTCATGGAAGTTCAATCTATTGATATAACGCTGTTTGCTAATCGGTTCAGAGTAAAAATACGTTCATCCGATCATCAATCGTTCTTCAATAGTTCAGTGATTCTCACCTTGTGATCTTTGCTGGCGGTCACCAGGTGTCGGCCATCGACGCAGAAGGTGGCTGAGATGACGGCTTTATCGTGTTCAACGGTGGCTTTTTTTACCCATAATCCATCCTTCCCCAGACCATAAATTTGCGCGGTGTTATCGTCACAGGCGGTCACCACAAGGCAACCATCGGCGCTGAAAGTGGCGGATCGGACCTTATCTTTGTGGACTATGGTGGCTTTTTTTACCCAGGATCCATCGGCCTCATGGCCATAGATTTCCGCTGTTTTATCATAACTGGTGGTCACCAAATGGCGCCCATCGGCGCTGAACCCGGCTGAGTTGATAACGTCATTGTGTTCAATGGCGGCTTTTTTTACCCATGATCCAGGGGTTTCCTGACTATAGACTTGCGCCGTTTTATCATCACCGATGGTCACCAGATGACGACCATCGGCGCTGAACTTGACAGAGTGGACAAAACGATCGTGATAAATCGTGGTTATTTCTTTCCATGATCCATCGTCCTGCAGGTCACATATTTTCGCTGTATTATCGAAACTGGCGGTTGCAAGATGGCGGCAATCGTCGCTGAAGGAGTGTGAGTGAGCAAAATTATTATGGTTAATGGTGGCTTTGACTTCCCATGACCCAGTGGCCTCCTGACTGCAGATTTTCAAAGTTTCATGTCCAATGCGGATCAGCGCATAACGGCCATCAGAGCTGAGGCAGGCCCAATTGACACCACCCGGATCAGTAATGGTGGCTTTTGCTTGCAATGATCCATCGACCTCCAGATCATAGATTGTCGCAACGTCAGATGCATTGACAGCCAACAGATGACGACCATCGGCGGTGAAGTTGGCCAACCTGATCGGAGTATCACAGTTAATAATGTATTTTGCTTCCCATGATCCATCGGTATTCTGGCCATAGATTTTCAGCGTATTATCCATACTGGCGGTCAACGCATGGCGACCATCAGCACTGAATGCGGCTGAGAGGACCCAACCATTATGGGAAATGGTGGCTTTTGCTTCCCATGTTCCATCCTCCTTCATACCATAGATCACCGCCTTGCGACGACTGATGACCAACAGATGGCGGCTATCGGCGCTGAAAACGGCTTCTTTGACCCAACCATTATCGGAAGTGGAGGCTTTTACTTTCCATGATCCATCGCTCTCCTGGCTACAGATCTTCACTGTATTATCAAAACTGGCGGTCACCAGGTGGCAGCCATCGGCGCTTAAAGTGACTGCTAAGATTTTGCTGTGATGGGTAATTTCGTTTTTTGCCTCTAAGTTAAATGTTTCACATTGAGACATCAGTTTACTGTTGGTGAAAAAGAGCTGAGCAGGAAAAAAAGTACTTTCTTTTTGTGTTAGAAGTGACCCGATAGTGTCTTTATTCGCAAACGGCTTCAACCAGTCACGGAGTTGTTGCTCATCTTTTGTAGTAGCTATGGTCTTTAGGAGATGTTGGTGTGGGGAAGGAAACCGGCGATACCATTCTCTTTCCAGAGTTTTATGGTTTTCTAAAAGGTCGCAAAGATATTTGCATACCTTTGTTAAACGGGTAATCTCCCGAAAACCCAGATAGTGAATAATCCTGGTTTTTATTTCATCGGGCAAACGGAAGAATGAAGATTGATTTTGGTTATATGCAGTAACATCCCTGCCTGCAACGATGCCCGTTGGCGCTTGCTCGAGTCGCAACTGCACAGGTGTTGGTAAGAGTGAACCGTCATCGCCGGAATTATTGTTCAAAGGGGTCATGTGCAGCTCCTTCAGAGTCAATATTTATTGTCACATTGAAAATGAATAACTCTGGTTCCCATGCTTTCAGGCCCTGTGGGTCCCAGCGTGGGAATGAGTGATTCGATCTGTTTGACTCTGTTTTGTCATGAAAGTTCAAACTATTGATACAACAACACTGTTTGCTAATCGGTTCTGAGCAAAAATACGTTCATTCGTTCATCAATCGTTCTTCCATAGTTCAGTGATTCTCACCTTGTAATCTTCACTGGTGGTCACCAGGTGTCGGCCATCGGCGCAGAAGGTGGCCGAGATGACTGCTCTGTCGTGTACAAGGGTGGCTTTTTTCACCCATGATCCATCCTTCCCAAGGCCATAAATTTGCGCCGTGTTATCCTTACTGGCGGTCACCACAAGGCAACCATCGGCACTGAAGGTGGCTGATCGGACCCAATCTTTGTGGACTATGGTGGCTTTTTTTACCCAGGATCCACCGGCTTCACGGCCATAGATTTTCGCTGTTTTATCATAACTGGCGGTCACCAAATGGCGGCTATCGGCGCTGAACCCGGTTGAGATGATCCTCTCATCGTGTTTAATGGTGGCTTCTTCTACCCATGATCCAGGGGTCTCCTGACCATAGACTTTCACAGTAATATCATCACTTCCGGTCATCAGACGGCGAGAATCAGCGCTGAACTTGAGAGAGTAGAAAAAATGATTATGAGAAACCGTGGTTATTTCTTTCCATGATCCATCATCCTGCAGGTCAAATATTTTCGCTGTATTATTGGAACTGGCGGTTGCAAGATGGCGGCAATCGTCGCTGAAGGAGTATGAGTTGGCAAAATTATTATGGTTAATGGTGGTTTTTACTTTCCATGACCCGGCCTCCCGACCGTAGATTTTCAAAGTGTTAGGTCTAAAGCGGATCAACGCATGGCGGCCATCGGAGCTGAGGCAAGCCCAATTGACACCACCCGGATCAGC
Source organism: Endozoicomonas sp. ALC020 (assembly GCF_049275935.1). Lineage (NCBI taxonomy): Bacteria > Pseudomonadati > Pseudomonadota > Gammaproteobacteria > Oceanospirillales > Endozoicomonadaceae > Endozoicomonas > Endozoicomonas sp. ALC020. Next base: position 2,014,500 of record NZ_CP184830.1, on the reverse strand, counting down.
AATGGTGGCTTTTGCTTCCAATGATCCATCGTTCTCCAGACCATAGAATGTCGCAACATCAGATGTATTGACAACCAACAGATGTCGGCCATCGGCGCTGAAACTGGCCAATCTGGTCGAAGCATCACAGTTAACAATGTATTTTGCTTCCCATGATCCATCGATCTTCTGGCCATAGATTTTCAGCGTATTATCCAAACTGGCGATCACCACATGACGACCATCAGCACTGGTGATGGCTGAGATGATCCAACGATTATGGGAAATGTTGGCTTTTGCTTCCCATGATCCATCCTCATTCATACCATAGATTCTTGCCCTGAGACGACTGACGACCAACACATGGCGGTTATCGGTACTGAAAATGGCTTTTTGGACCCAACCATTATCGGGAGTGGAGGCTTTTACTTTCCATGATCCATCGGTCTCCTGACTACAGATCTTCACTATACCATCCAAACAGACGGTCACTAAGTGGCGGCTATCGGCGCTTAAGGTGGCTATCAAGATATGGTAAGGATGGGTAATTTCGGTCTTTGTCACTAAGTTAAATGTTTCACATTGAGACATCAGTTTACTGTTGTTGAAAAGCAGCAGAGCAGGAAAATAAGTACTCTGTTGTTTTTTTACGAGTGACTCGACAGTGTCCTTATTCGCAAACGGCTTCAACCAATCACGGAGTTGTTGCTCATCTTTTGTCGTAGCGATGGTCTTTAATTGATACAGGTGTGGTGAAGGAAACCTTTGATACCAGGCTCTTTCCAGAGCTTTATGGTTTTCAACAAGATCGCGAAAATATTTGCATACCTTTACTAAACGGGTAATGTCCCGAAAACCCAGATAGCGAATAATCATGGTTTTTGATTCGTCGGGCAAACAAAAGAATGCAGATTGATTTTGGTTATATGCAGTAACATCCCTGCCTGCAACCATGCCAGTTGGCGCCTGCTCGAGTCGAGGCTGCTCAGGTGTTGAACCGTCATTACCGGAATTATTGTTCAAAGGGGTCATGAGCAGCTCCTTCAGAGCTTCAGAGTCAGTATTTATCCTCACATAGAAAAGGACATACAAAATCGATAACTCTGGTTCCCATGCCGTGGGAACCCATACCTATCTCACGCTGTAGAGTCTGCTTTTCAGGTGTGGTATGCATTCCCACAGAGCGTGGGTGTCGCAAAACCTCTGGCTCCCATGCTCCAGCGTGGGAACGGGTTGACTTCCGTCATTCCCGGCTTCATTCTTGTCATTCCCGCGAAAGCGGGAATCCACACTGACTCACCACCAGAACCATACTGCCCGGTGCCCCCCTGGCCTTGTCATCCCCGAGAAGGCAGAGACCCACTGTTGGCGCTGGATTCCCGCCTTCGCGGGAATGACGACTTCAGAGCGTGAGAACGAGCTGTTGAAGTTTTGCGACACCCACAGAGCGTGGGAACGAGTGATTCGATCAGTTTGACTCGCTTTTGTCATGGAAGTTCAAACTATTGAGTGTTTGCTAATCGGTTCAGAGCAAAAATACATTCATTCGATCATCAATCGCTCTTCTAGTTCAGTGATTCTTACCTTGTAATCTTCACTGGTGGTCACCACATGTCGGCCATCGACGCAGAAGATGGCTGATATGAGGGCTTTATCGTGTACAACGGTGGCTTTTTTTACCCATGATCCATCCTTGCTTAGACCATAAATTTGCGCGCTGTTATCCTCACTGGCGGTCACCACAAGGCAACCATCGGTACTGAAGGTGGCGGATCGGACCTTATCTTTGTGGGTTATGGTGGCTTTTTTTACCCAGGAACCACCGGCCTCATGGCCATAGATTTTCGCTGTTTCATCATGACTGGCGGTCACCAAATGGTGGCCATCGGCGCTGAACCCGGCTGAGGTGATAGCCCCATTGTGTTCAATGATGGCTTTTTTTACCCATGATCCAGGGGTTTCCTGACTATAGACTTGCGCCGTTTTATCATCACTTCTGGTCACCAGATGGCAACCATCGGTGCTGAACTTGACAGAGTGGACATAACTATCATGAGAAATCGTGGTTATTTCTTTCCATGATCCATCGTCCTGCAGGTCACATATTTTTGCTGTATTATCGAAACTGGCGGTTGCAAGATGGCGGCAATCTTCGCTGAAAGTGGTTGACCTGATTACATCATTATGGGTAATGATCGCTTTTACTTCCCATGACCCAGTGGCCTGCTGACCGTAGATTTTCAAAGTCTCATAATCAACGCGGATCAACAAATGACAGCCATCGGAGCTGAGGCGGGCCCGACTGACACTACTCGTATCAGTAATGCTGGCTTTTGCTTCCAATGATCCATCGTCCTGCAGACCATAGATAGTCGCAACATCAGATGAATTGACAACCAATAGACGACGGCCATGGGTGCTGAAGCTGGCAAACCTGATCGGATTATCAAAGTTAATAATGTATTTTGCTTCCCATGATCCATCATTCTTCTGGCCATAGGTTTTCAGCGTATTATCGAAACTGGCGGTGAATACATGGCGACCATCAGCACTGAATGCGGCTGAGATGACCCAACGATTATGGGAAATGGTGGCTTTTGCTTCCCATGATCCATCCTCATTCATACCGTAGATTCTTGCCCTGAGACGACTGACGACCAACGCATGGCGATTATCGGTGCTGAAAATGGCTTTTTTGACCTCATTATTGGGAGTTGAGGCTTTTACTTTCCACGATCCATCGGTCTCCTGGCTACAGATCTTCAATGTGTCATCCAAACTGGCGGTCACTAAGTGGCGGCAATCGGCGCTTAAGGTGGTTATAGAGATTTTGTCAGGATGGGTCATTTCGGTTTTTGTCTTTAAGTTAAATGTTTCACTTTGAGACATCAGTTTACTGTTGTTGAAAAAGAGCAGAGCTGGAAAATAAGTACTCTTTTGTTGTTTTACGAGTGACTCGACCGTGTCTTTATTCGCAAATGGCTTCAACCAGCCACGGAGTTGTTGCTCATCTTTTGCAGTAGCGATGGTCTTCAGTTGATATTGGTGTGGTGAAGGGAACCGTCGATACCAGGCTCTTTCCAGAGCTTTATGGTTTTCAACAAGATCGCGAAGATATTTGCATACCTTTGCTAAACGGGTAATCTCCCGAAAACCCAGATAGCGAATAATCATGGTTTTTGATTCGTCGGGCAAAGAAAAGAATGCAGATTGATTTTGGTTATATGCAGTAACATCCCTGCCTGCAATGATGCCCGTTGGTGCTTGCTCGAGTCGAGGCTGCTTAGGTGTTGAACCGTCATTACTGGAATTATTGTTCAAAGGGGTCATGAGCAGCTCCTCCAGAGCTTCAGAGTCAATATTTATCCGCGCGTAGAAAAAGACATTCAAAATCGATAACTCTGGTTCCCATGCCGTGGGAACCCATACCTATCTCACGCTGTAGAGTCTGCTTTTCAGGTGTGGTATGCATTCCCACAGAGCGTGGGTGTCGCAAAACCTCTGGCTCCCATGCTCCAGCGTGGGAACGGGTTGACTTCCGTCATTCCCGGCTTCATTCTCGTCATTCCCGCGAAAGCGGGAATCCACACTGACTCACCACCAGAACCATACTGCCCGGTGCCCCCCTGGCCTTGTCATCCCCGAGAAGGCAGAGACCCACTGTTGGCGCTGGATTCCCGCCTTCGCGGGAATGACGACTTCAGAGCGTGAGAACGAGCTGTTGAAGTTTTGCGACACCCACAGAGCGTGGGAACGAGTGATTCGATCAGTTTGACTCGCTTTTGTCATGGAAGTTCAAACTATTGAGTGTTTGCTAATCGGTTCAGAGCAAAAATACATTCATTCGATCATCAATCGCTCTTCCATAGTTCAGTGATTCTCACCGTGTAATCTTCACTGGCAGTCACCAGGTGTCGGCCATCGACGCAGAAGGTGGCTGAGATGAGGGCTTTATCGTGTATAACGGTGGCTTTTTTTACCCATGATCCATCTTTGCTCAGACCATAAATTTGCGCGGTGTTATCCTTACTGGCGGTCACCACAAGGCAACCATCGGCACTGAAGGTGGCGGATAGGACCTCATCTTCGTGGGTTATGGTGGCTTTTTTTACCCAGGTTCCATCGGCCTTACGGCCACAGATTTTCGCCGTTTTATCATGACTGGCGGTCACTAAATGGCGGCCATCGGCGCTGAACATGGCTGCGGTGATATACCCATTGTGTTTAATGGTGACTTCTTCTAGCCATGATCCAGGGGCCTCCTGACTACAGATTTTCGCCTTGTTATCATAACTTTTGGTCACCAGATGGCAGCCATCGACGCTGAACTCGACAGAGAGGACAAGGCTGTGATGAGAAATCCTGGTTATTTCTTTCCATGATCCATCGTCCTGCAGGTCACATATTATTGCTGTATTATCGCAACTGCCGGTTGCAAGATGGCGGCAATCTTTGCTAAAAGAGATTAAGCTGAGACCACTATTATGGGTAATGGTGGCTTTTTCTTCCCATGACCCGGCCTCCTGACTATAGATTTTTAAAGTCATCCATCCATCGCAGAACAACGCATGACGGCCATTGGAGCTGAGGAAGGCCCAGCTGTCACTACCCTCATCAGGAAGGGTGGCTTCTACTTCCCATGATCCATCCTCCTCCTGACCATAGATTGTCGCAACGCCAGATGTGTTGACAACCAACAGATGACGGCCATCGTCGCTGAAGCTGGCCAAACTGTTCGGAGTATCACAGTTAATAATGTATTTTACTTCCCATGATCTATCGTTATTCTGGCCGTAGATTTTCAGCGTATTATCCACAATATCCACATTATTCAAACCGGCGGTCAACACATGGCGACTATCAGCACTGAAGGTGGCTGAGAAGGTCGTACGATTATTGGGAATGGTGTCTTTTGCTTCCCATGATCCATCCTCGTTCATACTATAGATTTCCGCCGTGAAACGACTGACGACCAGCACATGTCGGTTATCGGCGCTGAAAAAAGCTTCATTGACCCATCCATTCCTGGGAATGGAGGCTTTTACTTTCCATGATCCATCGGTCTCCTGGCTACAGATCTTCAATGTATCATTTGAACAGGCGGTCACCAGGTGGCGGCTATCGGCGCTTAAGGTGGCTTTTAAGATTCTGTCAGGATGGGCAATTTCGATTTTTGTCTTTAAGTCAAATGTTTCACATTGAGACATCAGCTTACTGTTGTTGAAAAGGAGCAGAGCAGGAAAGTAAGTACTCTCATGTTTTTGTACGAGTGACTCGACAGTGTCCATATTCGCAAACGGCTTCAACCAGTCACGGAGTTGTTGCTCACCTTTTGTGGTAGCTATGGTCTTTAGTAGATATTGGTGTGGTGAAGGAAACCGTTGATACCAGGCTCTTTCCAGAGTCTCATTGTTTTCAACAAGATCGCGAAGGTGTTTGCAAACCCTGGTTAAACAGGTAATCTCCCGAAAACCCAAATAGCGGATAATCAAGTCTTTTGTTTCATTGGGCAAACAGAATAATGCAGATTGCTTTTGGTTATACAAAGTAACGTCCCTGCCTGCACTGACACCTGTTGGTGCTTCTTCTCGCCGAAGTTGCCTGATTGGCAAGAGTGAACCGTCATCGCTGGAATTGTTGTTCAAAGGGTTCATGAGCAGCTCCTCCCTGAGCTTCAGAGTCAATATTTGTCCCCGCACAGAAACATAGAATAAGGACATTCAAAATGGATTCGATCTACAATAGAGTCGATTTTGTCATGAAAGTTCAAACTATTGAGGTCAGTGGCATTAAGAAAAAGAAGAGCCCTGATCCGGGAAAAGGATAGAAAGGCATTTTTTTATTGAGAGCCCAGTGCAAAAATTGCCAAGGGTCTTTTGATCATACCTTCATTCGATCATCAATCGTTCTTCAATAGTTCTGTGATTCTCACCTTGTAATCTTCACTGATGGTCACCACATGTCGGCCATCGGCGCAGAGGTCGGCTGAAATGACTCTGTCATTGTGTTGAATGGTGGTTTTTTTTACCCAGGATCCATCCTCACTCAGACCATAAATTTGCGCTGTGTGATCCTTACTGGCGGTCACCACAAGGCAACCATCGGCACTGAAGGTGGCTGATCGGACCCAGCCTTTGTGGACAATGGTAGTTTTTTTTACCCAGGCTCCACCGGCCTCACGGCCATAGATTTTCGCCGTTTTATCATGACTGGCGGTCACCAAATAGCGGCCATCGGCACTGAACTCAGCTGTGATGATCCTCCCATTGTGTCTAATGGTGGTTTCTTCTACCCATGATCCGGGGGTCTCCTGACCACAGACTTTCGCCGTATTATCCTCACTTCTGGTCACCAGATGGCGACCATCGGCGCTGAACTTGACTGAGAAGACAAAACGATCATGAGAAAACCTGGTTATTTCTTTCCATGATCCATCATCCTGCAGGTCAAGTATTTTCACTGTATTATCTAAACTGATGGTTGCAAGATGGCGGCAATCGTCGCTGAAGTAGTGTGAGTTGGCAAAATTGTTATGGTTAGTGGTGGCTTTTACTTCCCATGAACCAATGGCCTCCTGACCGTAGATTTTCAAGGTGTTTGGTATAACGCGGATCAGCGCATGACGGCCATCGGAGCTGAGGCAGGCCCAATTGACACCACCCGGATCAGTAATGTTGGCTGTTACTTGCCATGATCCATCGTCCTCCAGGCCGTAGATTGTCGCAACGTCATATGTATTGACAACCAACAGATGACGGCCATCGGCGCTGAAGCTGGCCGACCTGATCGAAGCATCGCAGTTAATAATATATTTTGCTTCCCATGATCTATCAGTCTTCTGGCCATAGATTTTCAGCGTATTATCGCAACTGGCGATCAACACATGGCGACCATCAGCACTGCAGGTGGCTGAAATGACCGAGCTATTATCGGTAATGGTGGCTTTGACTTCACATGATCCGTCCTCGTTCATACCATAGATTCCCGCCCCTAAATGATTGACCACCAACAGATGGCGGCTATCGGCGCTGAAAATGGCTTCTTTGAACCAACCATTATTGGAAGTGGAGGCTTTTACTTTCCATGATCCATCGGTCCTCTGGCTACAGATCTTCACTGTATTATCCAAACTGGCGGTCACTACGTGGCGGCCATCGGCGCTTAAGGTGACTGCAAAGATATCATCAGGATGGGTAATTTCGGTTTTTGTTTCTAAGTTAAATGTTTCACATTGAGACATCAGTTTACTGTTGTTGAAAAGGAGCAGAGCAGGAAAATAAATACTCTTTTGTTGTTTTACGAGTGACTCGACAGCGTCCTTATTCGCAAACGGTTTCAACCAATCACAGAGTTGTTGCTCAACTTTTGTCGTAGCGATGGTCTTGAGTTGATATTGGTGTGGTGAAGGAAACCGGCGATACCAGGCTCTTTCCAGAACTTTATGGTTTACAACAAGATCGCGAAGATATCTGCATACCTTTGTTAAACGGGTAATCTCCCGAAAACCCAGATAGCGAATAATCATGGTTTTTGATTCGTCGGGCAAACAGAAGAATAAAGATTGATTTTGGTCATATGCAGTAACATCCCTGCCTGCAACGATCCCCGTTGGCGTTGGCTCGAGTCGAGGCTGCTTAGGCGTTGGTGAGAGTGAACCGTCATTACTGGAATTATTGTTCAAAGGGTTCATGAGCAGCTCCTCCAGAGCTTCAGAGTCAATATTTATCCTCACATAGAAAAGGACATTCAAAATGGATTCGATCTACATAGAGTCGATTTTTTCATGGAAGTTCAAACTATTGAGGTCAGTGCCATTAAGAAAACGAAAGTCAGGCACTGTTAAACATGAAAGTACCAGTTTACGGCCAGTACGGAAGCGATGGTTAGCAGGGCGCTGCCAAAGGTGACAAGGTATTGTCGGTTGATGGTGGTGTGGATTTCGGTTTTTAGTTCGGCGTATGCCCTGATGTTGTCCATTTTTACTTCGTGGTAGCGGGCGTCTGATTCGGCTTTCTGCTCGTAGTAGCGGGCGTCTGACTCGGCTTTCATTTCTTTGAATTGAGCATCTGACTCGGCTTTCATTTCTTTGAATTGAGCGTCTGACTCGGCCTTCTGTTGTTTGAATTCGGCATCAAACTTGGCATTCTGTCGTTTGAATTCGGCATCAAACTTGGCATTCATTTCAGCCATTTTTTGACTGAAGTGTGCCTGGTGCTGCAAGATGGCCTCCTGCATGATGAGCACGTCTTTCTTGCTGGCGTTGTGGTCCGGGTCGAGGGAGGCACTGACTTTTGCCGCCAGCTCCTCACTGATGCCGATGTTTTTCAGTTCGTTGAACAGCGTGTCCGTCACATTCAGCTCCTGTTAACCGATGGAAGAGGCTGAAGCATAGACCATGGATGAACAAACTACCTGGGCTGATTGATCCTCTGGCCAGTGCCGAGGATCAACCGAGGGCCCAGTGCAAAATTTGCCATCGGGCTTTTGATATAAAGCTGTTTGTTGATCGGTTCAGATTGAAAATACGTTCATTCGATCACTAAAATCTTCTTCCATAGTTCAGTGATTCTTACCCTGTGATCTTCACTGGTAGTAACTACATGTCGGCCATCGGCGCAGAAGGTGGCTGAGATGACTGCTTCATTGTGTACAACGGTGGCTTTTTTTACCCATGATCCATCCTTCCCCAGACCATAAATTTGCGCCGTTTTATCCTTACTGGCAGTCACCACAAGGCAACCATCGGCACTGAAGGTAGCGGATCGGACCTTATCTGTGTGGACTATGGTGGCTTTTTTTACCCAGGATCCACCGGCCTCACGGCCATAGATTTTCGCTGTTTTATCAAAACTGGCAGTCACTAAATGGCGGCCATCGTCGCTGAACCTGGTTGTGGTGATCCACCCGTTGTGTTTAATGATGGTTTTTTTTACCCATGATCCAGGGGTCTCCTGACCATAGACTTGCACCGTTATACGATCACTTCGGGCCATCAGATGGCGACCATTGGCGCTGAACCTGACAGAGTAGATAGAACTATCGTGAGAAACTGTGGCTATTTCTTTCCATGATCCATCGTCCTGCAGGTCACATATTTTGGCTGTATTATCGAAACAGCCGGTTGCAAGATGGCGGCAATCGTCACTAAAGGTGGTTGAGTTGACAATATCATTATGGGTAATGGTGGCCTTGACTTCCCATGATCCAATGGCTTCCTGACCGTAGATTTTCAAAGTGTAATGTCCAACCTGGATCAACGCATGACGGCCATCGGAGCTGAGGCAGGCCCAATTGACACCACTCTCACCATTAAGGTTGGCTTTTACTTCCCATGACCCATCGTCTTTCTGACCATAGATTATAGGAGCGTAAGATGAAGTAAGGACTAACAGACGACGGCCATCGGCGCTGAAGCTGGCCGACAAGATCGAAAGATCACAGTTGATATTGTATTTTACTTCCCATGATCCATCGGTCTTCTGGCCGTAGATTTTCAGCGTATTATTGAAACTGGCGGTCAACACATGGCGACCATCAGCACTGAATGTGGGTGAAATGACCGAACTATTATGGGAAAGGGTGGCTTTTGCTTCCCAGGATCCATCCTCATTCACACTATAGATTCCCGCCCTGAAACTACTGACGACCAACACATGCCGATTATCGGCGCTGAAAATGGCTTCTTTGGCCCATGTCGGAAGTGGAGGCTTTTACTTCCCATGATCCATCGGTCTCCTGGCTAAAGATCTTCACTGTATTGTCCAAACTGACGGTCACTAAGTGGCGGCCATCGCCGCTTAAGGTGACTGCAAAGATATTATTAGAACGGGTAATTTCGGCCTTTGTCTCTAAGTCAAATGTTTCACATTGAGACATCAGTTTGCTGTTGTTGAAAAAGAGCAGAGCAGGAAAATAAGTACTTTTTTGTTGTTTTACGAGTGACTCGACAGCATCCATAATCGTAAACGGTTTCAACCAGTCACGGAGTTGTTGTTCATCTTTTGTCGTAGCGATGGTCTTGAGTTGATATTGGAGTGGTGAAGGAAACCGGCGACACCAGGCTCTTTCCAGAGCGTTATGGTTTTCAACAAGATCGCGAAAATATTTGCATACCCTTACTAAACGGGTAATCTCCCGAAAACCCAGATAGCGGATAATCGTGGTTTTTGATTCGTCGGGCAAACAAAAGAATGAAGATTGATTTTGGTTATATGCAGTAACATCCCTGCCTGCAACGATGCCTGTTGGCACTTGCTCGAGTCGGGGCTGCTTAGGTGTTGGTGAGAGTGAACCGTCATTGCTGGTATTATTGTTCAAAGGGGTCATGAGCAGCTCCTCCAGAGCTTCAGAGTTCGCTTTTCAGTTGTTGTATGCATTCCCACGCAGAGCGAGGGTGTCGCAAAACTCTCTCCGGCTTGGGAACGCGTTGACTCCCGTCATTCCCGGCTTCATTCTCGTCATTCCCGCCTTCATTCTCGTCATTCCCGGCTTTATTCTCGTCATTCCCGGCTTCATTCTCGTCATTCCCGCGAAGGCGGGAATCCACACTGACTCTCCACCAGAACCCTACTGCCCGGTGTCCCCCTGGCCTTGTCATCCCCGAGAAGGCAGAGATCCACCGTTGGCGCTGGATTCCCGCCTTCGCGGGAATGACGACTTTAGAGCGTGAGAACGAGCTGTTGAAGTTTTGCGACACCCTCAGAGCGTGGGAACGAGTTATTAGGACTTAGAGAGGACATCCAAAGGACTTAGAGAGGACATCCAAAGGACTTATTCTCGTCATTCCCGGCTTCATTCTCGTCATTCCCGCGAAGGCGGGAATCCACACTGACTCTCCACCAGAACCCTACTGCCCGGTGTCCCCCTGGCCTTGTCATCCCCGAGAAGGCAGAGATCCACCGTTGGCGCTGGATTCCCGCCTTCGCGGGAATGACGACTTCAGAGCGTGAGAACGAGCTGTTGAAGTTTTGCGACACCCTCAGAGCGTGGGAACGAGTTATTAGGACTTAGAGAGGACATCCAAAGGACTTATTCTCGTCATTCCCGGCTTCATTCTCGTCATTCCCGCGAAGGCGGGAATCCACACTGACTCTCCACCAGAACCCTACTGCCCGGTGTCCCCCTGGCCTTGTCATCCCCGAGAAGGCAGAGATCCACCGTTGGCGCTGGATTCCCGCCTTCGCGGGAATGACGACTTCAGAGCGTGAGAACGAGCTGTTGAAGTTTTGCGACACCCTCAGAGCGTGGGAACGAGTTGTTAGGACTTAGAGAGGACATCCAAAACTGATTCGATCTATATAGACTCGATTTTGTCATGGAAGTTCAAACTACTGTTCTTCCATAGCTCAGTGATTCTCACCTTGTGATCTTCACTGGTAGTAACTACATGTCGGCCATCAGCACTGAAGCTGGCTGTGGCGATAATCTCATTGTGTTCAATGGTGGCTTTTTTTACCCATGATCCAGGGCTTTCCTGACTGAAGATTTTCGCCGTTTTATCATCACTTATACTCACCAGGTGGCGACCATCGGCACTGAAATCGACAGAGCAGACAAAATTATCATGAGTAACCGTGGCTATTTCTTTCCATGATCCATCGTCCTGCAGGTCACATATTTTCGCTGTATTATCGTAACTGGCGGTTGCAAGATGTTGGCAATCTTCGCTGAAAGTGGCTGAGTTGATAACACGATTATGGATAATGATGGCTTTGATTTCCCATGATCCAGTAGCCTCTTGAGCGCAGATTTTCAAAGTGTTACGTCCAATGTAGAACAACGCATGACGGCCATCGGAGCTGAGGCAGCCCCAGTTGACACGGCTCCGATCAGTAATGGTGGCTTTTGCTTCCAATGGTCCATCGTCCTTCTGACCATAGATTGTCGCAACGTCAGATGTATCGACAACCAACAAATGACGGGCATCGGCGCTGAAACTGGCCGACTTGATCGAAGTATCACGGTTAATAATGTATTTTGCTGCCCATGATCCATCGGTCTCCTGGCTGCAGATCTTCACTGTATCATCCAAACTGGCGGTCACTAAGTGGCGGCTATCGGCGCTTAAAGTGGCTACCGAGATTTTGTCAAGATGGGTCATTTCGGTTTTTGTCTTTAAGTTAAATGTTTCACTTTGAGACATCAGTTTACTGTTGTTGAAAAAGAGCAGAGCAGGAAAATAAGTACTCTTTTGTTGTTTTACGAGTGACTCAACAGCGTCCTTATTCGCAAAGGGTTTCAACCAGTCACGGAGTTGTTGTTCATCTTTTGTCGTAGCGATGGTCTTCAGTTGATATTGGAGTGGTGAAGGCAACTGGCGATACCAAGCTCTTTCCAGAGCTTTATGGTTTTCAACAAGATCGCGAAGATGTTTGCATACCTCTGCTAAACGGGTAATCTCGCGAAAACCCAGATAGTGAATAATCTTGGTTTTTATTTCATCGGGCAAACATAAGAATGAAGATTGATTTTGGTTATATGCAGTAACATCCCTGCCTGCAACCATGCCCGTTGGCACTTGCTCGAGTCGGGGCTGCTTAGGTGTTGGTGAGAGTGAACCGTCATTACTGGAATTATTGTTCAAAGGGGTCATGAGCAGCTCCTCCAGAGCTCCAGAGTCAATATTTATCCCCGCATAGAAAAGGACAGTCTTAAGTCCGACAGGCTGCTAGGAGCCTGACCGAGAATAGACTGCCCTACTGCGGCGGCAGCAAATTGGTCTGAAAATCCGCTTTTGTTCGTCAAATAGCTCGCTATTCTCCTCACAAAACCGAATTTTCATCCTCAATTTTCTGCCGTCCTCGCTACGGGCGCTATTCTCGGTCAGGCTCCTAGAGTCGGTTTTGTAATGGAAGTTCAAAATATTGGGGCCATTGGCATCAAGAAAAATCGCTCTTCAATAGTTCAGTGATTCTCACTTTGTAATCTTCACTGGTGGTCACCACATGTCGGCTATCGGTGCAGAAACTGGCTGTGATAACGGTTTTATTGTGCAGAACGGTGGCTTTTTTTACCCATGTTCCGTCCTTCCCCAGACCATAAATTTGCGCCGTGTTATCCTCACTGGCGGTCGCCACAAGGCATCCATCGGCACTGAAAGTGGCTGATCGGATCCAGCCTTCGTGGACAATGGTGGTTTTTTTTACCCACGATCCACCGGCCTCAAGGCCATAGATTTGAGCCGTTTTATCACCACTGGCGGTCACTAAATGACAGCCATCGGCGCTGAACCTGGTTGCGGTGATACTCCCATTGTGTTCAATGATGGCTTCTATTACCCATGATCCAGGGGTCTCCTGACCATAGACTTTCGCCGTATTATCACCACTGGCGGTCACTAAATGGCGGCCATCGGCGCTGAACTCGACTGAGTAGACAAAACTATCATGAGAAATCGTGGTTATTTCTTTCCATGATCCATCGTCCTGCAGGTCACATATTTTCGCTGTATGATCGAAACTGGCGGTTGCAAGATGGCGGCAATCTTCGCTGAAAGTGGTTAAGCCGATATTATGATTATGGGTAATGGTCGCTTTTACATCCCATGACCCAATGGCCTGCTCACCGCAGATTTTCAAAGTGTTATAACCAATACGGATCAGCGCATGACGGCCATCGGAGCTGAGGCGGGCCTGACTGGCACCATTCGTATCAGTAATGGTGGCTTTTGCTTTTAATGACCCATCGTCTTCCAGATCATAGATTGTCGCAACGTCAGATGTATTGACAACCAGCAGATGACGGCCATCGGCGCTGAAGCTGGCAAAAATGACCGGAGTATCACAGTTAATGGTGTATTTTGCTTCCCATGATCCATCGGTATTCTGGCCGAAGATTTTCAGCGTATTATCGAGGCTGACGGTGAATACATGACGACCATCAGCACTGAATGTGGCTGAGCAGATCCAATGATTATGGGCAATGGTGGCTTTTGCTTCCCATGATCCATCCTCCTTCATACCGTAGATTTCCGCCCAGAGACGAAAGTCGACCAACACATGGCGGTTATCGGTGCTGAAAATGACCTTTTTGAACGAACCATTACTGGGAGTGGAGACTTGTACTTTCCATGATCCATCGGTCTCCTGGCTACAGATCTTCACTGTACCATCCAAACTGGCAGTCACTAAGTGGCGGCTATCGGCGCTTAAGGTGGCTGTTAAGATTTTTTCAGGATGGGTGATTTCGGTTTTTGTCTCTAAGTTAAATGTTTCACATTGAGACATCAGCTTACTGTTGTTGAAAAGGAGCAGAGCAGGAAAATTAGTACTCTGTTGTTTTTTTACGAGCGACTCGACAGTGTCCTTATTCGCAAACGGCTTCAACCAGTCACGGAGTTGTTGCTCATCTTTTGTGGTAACGATGGTCTTTAGTTGATACTGGTGTGGTGAAGTAAACCGTTGATACCAGGCTCTTTCCAGAGACTTATGGTTTTCAACAAGATCGCGAAGGTATTTGCATACCTTGGCTAAACAGGTAATCTCCCGAAAACCCAGATAGCGGATAATCATGGTTTTTGATTCGTCGGGCAAACAAAAGAATGAAGATTGATTTTGGTTATATGCAGTAACATCCCTGCCTGCAACGATGCCCGTTGGTGCTTGCTCGAGTCGAGGCTGCTCAGGTGTTGGTGAGAGTGAACCGTCATTACTGGAATTATTGTTCAAAGGGGTCATGAGTAGCTTCTCCAGAGCTTCGGAGTCAATATTTATCCTCACATAGAAAAGGACATTCAAAATGGATAACTCTGGTTCCCATGCTTTCAGGCCCTTTGGGTCCCAGCGTGGGAACGAGTGATTCGATCTATATGACTCGATTTTGTCATGGAAGTTCAAACTATTGAGGTCATTGGCATTAAGAAAAAGAAGAGCCCTGATCCGGGAAAAGGATAGAAAGGCATTTTTTTTATTGAGAGCCCAGTGCAAAAATTACCATCAGGCTTTTGATATAACGCCGTTTGCTAATCGGTTCTGAGCAAAAATACGTTCATTCGATCATCAATCGTTCTTCCATAGCTCAGTGATTCTCACTTTGTAATCTCCACTGGTGGTCACCACATGTCGGCCATCGGCGCAGAAGGTGGCTGAGATGACGGCTTCATTGTGTACAACGGTGGCTTTTTTTACCCATGACCCATCCTTCCCCAGACCATAAATTTGTGCCGTGTTATCTTGGCTGGCGGTCACCACAAGGCAACCATCGACACTGAAGGTGGCGGATCGGACCCTATCTTTGTGGGCTATGGTGGCTTTTTTTACCCAGGATCCACCGGCCTCAAGGCCATAGATTCTGGCTGTTCTGTCAGCACTGGCGGTCACCAAATGGCTGCCATCGGCGCTGAAACTGGTTGAGTTGATCAACCCATTGTGTTCAATGGTAGTTTTTTTTACCCATGATCCAGGGGTCTCCTGACCATAGACTTTCGCCCTATAATCACTACCTCTGGTCACCAGATGGCGACTATTGGCGCTGAACCTGACAGAGTAGATAGATTCATCATGAGAAACCGTGGCTATTTCTTTCCATGATCCATCGTCCTGCAGGTCACATATTTTCGCTGTATTATCGTAACTGGCGGTTGCAAGATGTTGGCAATCTTCGCTGAAAGTGGCTGAGTTGATAACACGATTATGGGTAATGATGGCTTTGATTTCCCATGATCCGGTAGCCTCCTGAGCCCAGATTTTCAAAGTGTTATGTCCGATGCAGAACAACGCATGACGGCCATCGGAGCTGAGGCAGGCCCACTCGACACGACTCTCACCAGCAAGGGTAGCTTCTGCTTCCAATGGTCCATCGTCCTTCTGACCATAGATTGTCGCAACGCCAGATGTATCGACAACCAACAAATGACGGGCGTCGGCGCTGAAGCTGGCCGTCCTGATCGGAGTATCACAGTTAATAATGTATTTTGCTTCCCATGATCCATCGGTCTTCTGGCCGTAGATTTTCAGCGTCTTGTCGAAACTGGCGGTCAACACATGGCGACCATCAGCACTGAAGGTGGCTGAGACGACCCAACGATTATGGGAAATGGTGGCTTTTGCTTCCCATGATCCATCTTCCTTCATACTATAGATTCGCGCCCAGAGAATACTGATGACCAACGCATGGCGGTTATCGGTACTGAAAATGGCTTTTTGGACCCAACCACTATCGGGAGTGGAGGCTTTTACTTTCCATGATCCATCGGTCTCCTGGCTGCAGATCTTCACGGTATCATCCAAACTGGCGGTCACTAAGTGGCGGCTATCGGTGCTTAAAGTGGCTACCGAGATTTTGTCAAGATGGGTCATTTCGGTTTTTGTCTTTAGGTTAAATGTTTCACTTTGAGACATCAGTTTACTGTTGTTGAAAAAGAGCAGAGCAGGAAAATAAGTACTCTTTTGTTGTTTTACGAGTGACTCAACAGCGTTCTTATTCGCAAAGGGTTTCAACCAGTCACGGAGTTGTTGTTCATCTTTTGTCGTAGCGATGGTCTTCAGTTGATATTGGAGTGGTGAAGGCAACTGGCGATACCAAGCTCTTTCCAGAGCTTTATGGTTTTCAACAAGATCGCGAAAATATTTGCATACCTTTACTAAACGGGTAATGTCCCGAAAACCCAGATAGCGAATGATCATGGTTTTTGATTCGTCGGGCAAACAGAAGAATGAAGATTGATTTTGGTTATATGCAGTAACATCCCTGCCTGCAACCCTGCCCGTTGGCGCTGGCTCGAGTCGAGGCTGCTCAGGTGTTGGCGAGAGTGAACCGTCATTACTGGAATTGTTGTTCAAAGGGGTCATGAGCAGCTCCTCCAGAGCTTCGGAGTTAATATTTATCCCCGCATAGAAAAGCGCGCATAGAAAAGGACATTCAAAATGAATAAATCTGGTTCCCATGCTTTCAGGCGCTTTGGGTCCCAGCGTGGGAACGAGTGATTCGATCTGTTTGACTCAGTTTTGTCATGGAAGTTCAAACTATTGAGGTCAGTGGCATTAAAAAGAAGAGCCCCGATCCGGGAAAAGGATAGAAAGGCATTTTTTTTATTGAGAGCCCAGTGCAAAAATTACCATCAGGCTTTTGATATAACGCTGTTTGCTAATCGGTTCTGAGCAAAAATACGTTCATTCGATCATCAATCGTTCTTCCATAGCTCAGTGATTCTCACTTTGTAATCTCCACTGGTGGTCACCACATGTCGGCCATCGGCGCAGAAGGTGGCTGAGATGACGGCTTCATTGTGTACAACGGTGGCTTTTTTTACCCATGACCCATCCTTCCCCAGACCATAAATTTGCGCCGTGTTATCGTGGCTGGCGGTCACCACAAGGCAACCATCGACACTGAAGGTGGCGGATCGGACCGTATCTTTGTGGGCTATGGTGGCTTTTTTTACCCAGGATCCACCGGCCTCAAGGCCATAGATTCTGGCTGTTCTGTCAGCACTGGCGGTCACCAAATGGCTGCCATCGGCGCTGAAACTGGTTGAGTTGATCAACCCATTGTGTTCAATGGTAGTTTTTTTTACCCATGATCCAGGGGTCTCCTGACCATAGACTTTCGCCCTATAATCACCACCTTTGGTCACCAGATGGCGACCATTGGCGCTGAACCTGACAGAGTAGATAGATTCATCATGAGAAACCGTGGCTATTTCTTTCCATGATCCATCGTCCTGCAGGTCATATATTTTCGCTGTATTATCGAAACAGATGACTGCAAGATGGCGGCAATCGTCGCTAAAGGTGGTTGCGCTGACAATATGATTATGTGTAATTGTGGCTTTGACTTCCCATGATCCAAGGGCTTCCTGACCGTAGATTTTCAAAGTGTTAGGTCCAACGCGGATCAACGCATGACGGCCATCGGAGCTGAGGCAGGCCCAATTGACATCACTCTCACCAGTAAGGTTGGCTTTTACTTCCCATGATCCATCGTCTTTCTGACCATAGATTATCGGAGTGTCAGATGAAGTAAGGACCAATAGACGACGGCCATCGGCGCTGAAGCTGGCCAACCAGATCGAAAGATCATAGTTAATACTGTATTTTACTTCCCATGATCCATCGGTCTTCTGGCCATAGATTTTCAGCGTATTATTGAAACTGGCTGTCAACACATGCTGACCATCAGCACTGAAGGCGGCTGAAATGACCGAATTATTATGGGAAATGCTGGCTTTTGCTTCCCATGATCCATCCTCCTTCGTACCATAGATTTCCACCCTGAAACGATTGACGACCAACACATGCCGGTTATCAGTGCTGAAAAAAGCTTTTTTGACCCAACCATTTCTGGGAATGGAGGCTTTTAGTTTCCATGATCCATCGGTTTCCTGACTACAGATTTTCACTGTACCATCAAAACTGGCGGTCACTAAGTTACGGCTATCGGCGCTTAAGGTGACTACAAAGATATCATTAGGATGGGTCATTTCGGTTTTTGTCTTTAAGTTAAATGTTTCACTTTGAGACATCAGTTTACTGTTGTTGAAAAAGAGCAGAGCAGGAAAATAAATACTCTTATGTTGTTTTACGAGTGACTCGACAGTGTCCATATTCGTAAACGGTTTCAACCAGTCACGGAGTTGTTGTTCATCTTTTGTCGTAGCGATGCTCTTCAGTTGATATTGGAGTGGTGAAGGAAACCGGCGATACAAGGCTCTTTCCAGAGCTTTTTGGTTTTCAACAAGATCGCGAAAATATTTGCAGACCTTTACTAAACGGGTAATCTCCCGAAAACCCAGATAGCGAATAATCATGGTTTTTGATTCGTCGGGCAAACAGAAGAATGAAGATTGATTTTGGTTATATGCAGTAACATCCCTGCCTGCAACCATGCCCGTTGGCGCTTGCTCGAGTTGAGGCTGCTTAGGTGTTGGTGAGAGTGAACCGTCATTACTGGAATTATTGTTCAAAGGGGTCATGAGCAGCTCCTCCAGAGCGCCAGGGTCAATATTTATCCCCGCATAGAAAAAGGATATTTAAAATGAATAATATCCGGTTCCCATGCTTTCAGGCCCTGTGGGTCCCAGCGTGGGAAAAAGTTGTTAAATTGATTCGATCTGTTTGACCCGGTTTTGTCATGGAAGTTCAAACTATTGAGGTCATTGGCATTAAGAAAAAGAAGAGCCCTGATCCGGGAAAAGGATAGAAAGACATTTTTTTATTGAGAGCCTGGTGCAAAAAATTGCCATCGGGCTTTTGACATAACGCTGTCTGCTAATCGCTTCTGAGCAATAATACGTTCATTCGGTCATCAATCCCTCTTCACCAGTTCAGTGATTCTCGCCGTTTTATCTTTACTGGCGGTCGCCACATGTCGGCTATCCATGCTGAATTTGGCTGAGGTGACTGCACTCTTGTGGTTAATGGTGGCTTTTTCTACCCATGACCCACTGCTCCCCAGACCATAAATTTTCGCTGTTTTGTCGCAACTCGCGGTCACCACGAGGCATGCATCGGCGCTGAAAGTGGCTGACAGGACCCAATCGTCGTGGGTGATGGTCACTTTTTCTACCCATGACCCATCGGCCCGGAGGCCATAAATTTTCGACGTATTGTCAGCACTGGCGGTCACCACATGGCAGCAATCGGCGCTGAAATTGGCTGAGATGACTGCCTTCTCATGTTGAATGGTGATTTCTTCTTTCCATGATCCATCGCTCTGCAGGCCATGGATTTTTGCCGTTTCATCTTGGCTGGTGGTCACCAGATAAAGGCCATCGGCACTGAATTTGGCTAAGTAAACCGCATCATCGTGGGAAATGGTGGCGACTTCTTCCCATGACCCACTGGTCCGCAGGCTCTGGATTTTTGCCGTCTTATCTCCACTGGCGGTTACCATATGGCGGCCATCAGCACTGAAGGCAGCTGAGAAGACCGTGAGATTATGGGTAATAGTGGCTTTTACTCCCCATAATCCATTGGCCTGCTGAACGTAGATTGCTACATTGTTATCTCCACAGACCAACAAATGACTGCCATCGGAGCTGAAGCTGGCCCAATCGGCCACAGCATAATGGTGAATAATGGCCTCTTCTTCCCATGAACCATCGTCTGCCTGAGCAAAGATTTTTGCCGTGCAATCGTCACTGGTGGTTACCAGGCGTTGGCCATCAGCACTGAAGGTGGCTGAGTTGACCCTTCTGTTATGGAAAATGGTTTTTTTTACTTCCCATGACCCATCGTCCGCCCGACCACAGATTTTCGCTGTGTGATCACGACTGGCGGTCACCAAGTGACGGCCATCGACACTGAAGGTAGCTGATATGACCCGATTATAATGGTTAATGATGGCTTTTTTTTTCCATGATCCATTGGTCTTCTGGTCACAGATTCGCACCGTATTATCGAGACTTGCGGTCGCGAAATGTCGGCTATCAGCACTAAAGTTGGCCGTGTTGACATCGTCAAAGTGTTTAATTTTGGTTTTTGTTACGGGCTTGAATGTTTCACATCGAGCCATTTGTTTACTGTTGGTGAAAAGGAACAGCGCCGGAAAATAAGCATTATTCCGTTTTTTTACGAGTGACTTTACAGTGCCCTTATTCGCAAACGGCTTCAACCAATCGCTGAGTTGTTGATCATTTTTTGCTGCAAAGATTGTTTTCAGTTGATATTGGTGTGGTGAAGAAAATCGGCGATACCATGCTCTTTCCAGAGCCTTATCTTTTTTTATGAGATGGTGAAAATATCTGCATACCTTTGCTAAACGGGTAATCTCCCGAAAACCTAAACAGCGTATAATCATGGAATGTGTCAGGTCGGACAAATCGAGGAATGAAGGTGTTTTTTGGTCATTTACGGTAACCTGTCTGCCGGCGCTGACACCCGTTGGGATTCCCTCCAGTCGAGGTCGCTTGGGCGTTGGCGCGAGTGGACCGTCAATGCTGGAATGGCTTTTCATGGCGTCCATGTCTGATTTCTCCGTAGCTCTGAGGTCGGTATTTATCGTCGCTCAGGAAGGACATTCAAAATTGATTCGATCTTTTAGAGTTGGTTTTATAATGGGAGTTCATAACATTGAGGCCAGTGAAACTAACGAAAAACTGAGCCCTGATTCGGGAAAATGACAGAAAGACATTTTTTTATTCTATGATCAACCGTTCTTCTGAAGTTCAGTAATTCTTGCCGTGTCATCATAGCAGGTGGTCACCACATTTCGGATATCGGGGCTGAAGTTAGCTGAGTTGACAGTTCGCTTGTGTTCAATGATGGCTTTTACCAGCCATGACCCATCGGCCTCCAGACCACAAATTTTTGCTTTACAGTCCCGACTGGTGGTTACCAGATGATGGCCATCAGCACTGAAGGTGGCTGAAAGGACAGGGCCCTCATGGGTAATGTTGGCTTTTTTTGCCCAGGTTCCATCGGTCTGCAGACCATAAATTTTCGCCGTACGATCGTCACTGGCGGTTACCAGATGGCAACCATCGGCACTGAAGATGGCAGAGCAGACCCAATCATTATGGGTAATGGTGGTTATTCTTTGCCATGACCCATCGGACTTCAGGCCATAGATTTTTGCCGTGAAATCCCGGCTTGCGGTTACCAGATGGAGGCAATCGGCGCTGAAGTTGGCTGAGGTGATAAAATTACCATGTTGAATCGTGGCTGTTTTTTTCCATGATCCATCGACCTGCAGGTTAAAGATATTCGCCGCGTAATCGAAACTGGTGGTTACCAGATGGCAGCTATCGGTGCTGAAGTTGGCTGAGTCGATTGGGCTATCGTGTGGAATGACGGCTTTTCGTACCCATGATCCAGCGTCTGACTGACAATAGATTTCCAGAGCGAAATTTAAACCGTAGATCGCCAGATGACGGCCATCGGGGCTGAAACTGGCCGAAACGTTCTGACTAACGAGGTGAATAGTGTCCTCCAATTCCCATGATACATTGTCCACCTGAGCAAAGATTTTCGCCGTATGATCTTCAACGACAATCACCACACGGCGCCCATCTGCACTGAAGTTGGCTGACTTGGCACCGACAACATGGGGAATGATGGCATTTGCTTTCCATGATCCATCGTCCTCCCGACCGTAGATATTCACTGTCTTATCATAAATGGTGGCCAACACATGATGGCTGTCGGAGCTGAAGCTGGCCGACCTGACTGAACCGTTATGGGTAATGTTGGCGGTTTCTTGCCATGTCCCACCAGACTGCTGGCTATAGATTTTCAGCGTCCTGTCCAAACTGGCGGTTAACAGATGGCGGCTATCGGCGCTGAAGGTGGCTGTTTCGATTTTGTAGGAATGAGTAATTCTGGCTTTTTCTGCTAACTTGAATTTTCTACATTCAGACATCAGTTTACTGTTGATGAAAAGGAGCTGAAGAGGAAAATAAGTACTTTCCTGCTGTTTTAAAAGTGACTCGACAGTGTCTTTATTCGCAAACGGTTGCAACCAATCGCGGAGTTGTTGCTCATCTTTTGTCGCAATCATAGCTTTTAATTGATGTTGGTGTGATGAAGGAAACCGGCGATACCATGCACTTTCCATAGCTTTATGATTTTTAACAAGATCGCGAAGATATCTGCATACCTTTACTAAATGAGTAATCTCTCGAAAGCCCAGATAACGAATAATCATCGTTTTTGTTTCGTCGGGCAAACGGAAGAAGAAAGATTGATGTTGGTTATAGACAGTAACGTCCCTGCCCGCACTGATACCCGTTGGCGCGGCTTCCAGTCGAGGTTGCTTCGGTGTTGTCGAGGGTGGACCGTCAATGCCGGAATTGTTGTTAAGAGGATTCATTCTCGGATCCTTCAAAAATTCAGATTCAGTATTTATCCTTGCCTGGAAAGGACATTCAAAATTGATTAGACCGTTTAGACTCGGTTCTATGATGAAAGTTCACAAGTGGAACATTCGATCATCAGTCGTTCTTCTGCAGTTCAATGATTTTCGCCGTGCAATCTTTTTTACTTATGGTCAACACATTTCGGCCATCGGGGCTGAAGATGGCCCACAGGATCCCAAAACTGTCAGAAATGATGGCTTTTTTCTCCCATGATCCTTTGGGTCCCGGGCCATAAATTTTCGCTGTACAATCCAGACTGGCGGTTACTAAATGACAACTATCGGGACTGAAGGCGGCTGACAGGACATAATCTCTGTGGCAAATAGTGGCTTTTACTTTCCATGATCCATCAGCCTGCAGGCAGTGGATTTTTGCCGTGTTATCCATACTGGTGGTCACCATATGGCTGCTATCAGGGCTGAAGCTGGCCGACATGATCCGGTCGTTATGCTTAAAGGTGTATTTTACTTGCCATGGCCCATCGGTTTGCGGGCCATGGATTTCTACCGTGTTATCCTCATATACGGTCAACAGATGGCGGCTATCGGGACTGAAGGTGGCTGAATAGAGCCGATCATTATGGGTAATGATGGTGATTTTTTCCCATGATCCATCGGACTGCAGGCCATAGATTTTTGCCGTACCCTCTTCGCTGGCGGTTGCCACATAGCTGCCATTGGCGCTAAAGCTGGCGGACCTGACTGAATTATCATGATTAATAGTGACTTTGACTTCCCATGAGCTATCGTCCTTCTGGCCGTAGATAGTTACATTGTTTTCTCCACAGACCAACAAATGACTGCTATCGGCGCTGAAGCTGGCCCCTAGGACCGTAGGATTTTGCCTGATAGTGTATTTTGTTTTCCATGATCCATCAGTCTCCTGGTCGTAGATTTTCACCGTCCCATCCATACAGCTGGTCAATAAGCAGCGACCATCGGTGCTGAAGGTGGCTGATGTGACCGAAAAACTGAGAGGGGTGGACATGGTGAGCTCAAATTCACGGGCAATGGTGTCTTTTACTTTCCACAAGCCATCGTCCTCCTGAGCACAGATTTTTGCATGGCAGTCGTGACTGTCGGTCACCATCAGATGACCATCGGGACTGAAAGTGGGTGACAAGATAAGACTCTCATGGGGAATGGTGGTGGTTTTTACTACCCATGATCCATCGGTCTTCTGGCCTGTGATTTTCGCTGTTTGATCAAGGTCGACAGTCACCAAATGGCTGCTATCGGGGCTGAAGGAAGCTTTATTTTTAGTCTCGACATTAGGAATTTCGATTTTTACCACCGGGCTGAATGTTTCACATTGAGACATCAGTTTACTGTTGGTGAAAAAGAGCTGAGCAGGAAAAAAAGTACTTTCTTTTTGTGTTAGAAGTGACTCGATAGTGTCCTTATCCGCAAATGCCTTCAACCAATCACGGAGTTGTTGTTCATCTTTTGTTCTGACGAGAGTATCCAGTGGATTTTGGTATGCTGAAGGAAACCGGCGGTACCATGCTTTTTCCAGAGCTTTTTCTTCGTTTACAAGATCGTAAAGATATTTGCATGTCTTTGCTAAACGGGTAACCTCGCGAAAAGCCAAATAGCGAACAATCATAGATTTTTGTTCGTCGGGCAAACAGAAAAATAAAGATTGATTTTGGTGATAGATACTAACGTCCCTGCCTGCACTGACAGCCGTCGACGTTCCTTCCACTGGAGGTTGCTCAGGTATTAACGAGAGTGAACCGTCATTGTTGGAATGGTTGTTCAAAGGGGTCATATCGGGCTCCTCCAAAGCTCCTAAGTCAATATTTATCCTCACTTGGAAAGGGCATTCAAAATTGATTAAACCTTTTAGAGTCGGTTTTATAACGGAAGTTCAAAATATTCAGACCAGTGGAATTAAGAGAAACCGTTCGCACAAAAAACCACCACTCGCTTTGCTCGGTCATTTCTGCAAAAACACGTCTAATGTCGCCTGCCGTTATCAGGCTTTGTACTCATACAATCATCAATCGTTCCCCTGTAGTTCAGTGATTTTCACCTTGTAATCTTCTTCACTGGCGGTCAATAGATGTCGGCTATCGGCGCTGAAGGTGGCTGAGAAGAGGCTTGCATTGTGTTGAATGGTGGCTTTTTCTACCCATGTTCCATCCCTTCTCAGGCCATAAATTTTTGCCTTTCTGTCATGACTGGCGGTCACCACAAGGCAACCATCGGCACTAAAGTTGGCTGACAGGATATAACCTTTGTGGACAATGGTGGCTTTTATTACCCATGAACCATCTTCCTGCAGGCCATAGATTTTTGCTGTGTGATCCAGATTGACGATTGCCAGATGTCGGCTATCGGCGCTGAAGTTAGCCGAGTCGATCGGCTGTGTGAAGGTAAAGCTGCCTTTTTCTAACCATTTTCCAGCGGCATTCCGGGTATAGATTTTTGCCGTATTATCACCATCAATGGTCACCACATGGCGGCTATCGGCGCTGAAGTTGGCTGAGAAGACCACAACATCATGCTTAATCAGGGCTGTTTGTTTCCATGATCCATCGGACTGCAGGCCATAGATTTTCGCCGTGCAATCTCTACTGGCAGTTGCCAGGTGGCAGCTATCGGCGCTGAAGTTGGCAGACTCGACCCTGCCTATGTGTAGAGGAGGGTCATTTTTTACCCATGATCCGGCGGCCCCCAGACTGTAGATTTTCAGACCGTCTCCTATAATACAAACCGCCAGATGACGGCCATCGGAGCTGAACCTGGTCACAACGATAAGTCTCTCATCGATAGTGCCCTCTATTTCCCATGATCCATCTTCCGACTGACTATGGATCCCCAACACACCATCGCCGAAGGTGAACACATGGCGCCCATCAGCGCTGAAGTCGGCTGAAATGATTGATTTTTCATGGAAAATGGAGGCCTTCAGATCCCATGACCCATCGTCCTCCAAACCATGGATTGTCGCTGTTTGTTTTAGACTGGCGGTTAACAGATGGCGGCCATCGGGGCTGAAGGCGGCTGAAATGAGCCAGTCTCTATGGGTAATGGTGGTTTTTTCTTCCCATGATCCATCATCCTTCAGGGCGTAGATTTTCGCTGTGTGATCTTTACTGGCGGTTACCAGATGGCGGCCATTGGGGCTGAAATTAGCTAGAGAAACCTTATCATTATGGAAAATGGTGGTTTTTGGTTTCCATGTTCCATCGTCCTCCTGACCATAAACTTTCGCGGTATTATCATCACTTCCGGTCACCATATGGCGACCATCGGTGCTGAAGGTGGCCGTGTTGACTATTGCACCATGGGTGATTTCGATTTTTTCCACTAACTTGAATTTTTCACATCGAGACATCAGTTTACTGTTGGTGAAAAAGAGTTGAGCAGGAAAAAAAGTACTTTCTTTTTGTGTTAAAAGTGACTCGATAGTGTCCTTATTTGCAAACGGCATCAACCAATCACGGAGTTGTTGCTCATCTGTTGTTTTGACGAGGGTGTTCAGTGGATTTTGGTATTCTGAAGGAAATCGGCGGTACCATGCTCTTTCCAGAGCTTTTTCTTCTTTAACAAGATCGCGAAGGTATTTGCATGTCTTTGCTAAACGGGTAATCTCGCGAAAACCCAAATAGCGAACAATCATAGATTTTTGTTCGTCGGGCAAATAGAAGAATAAAGATTGCGTTTGGTTGTAGACAGTAACGTCTCTGCCTGTACTGACAGCCGTCGTCGTTCCTTCCATTGGAGGTCGCTCAGGTATTGACGAGAGTGAACCGTCATTGCTGGAATTGTTGTTCAAAGGGACCATGAGTAGCTCCTCCAGAGTCAATATTTATCCTCACATAGAAAAGGACATTCAAAATGGCTTCGTTCTAAATAGAGTCGGTTTTGTAATGGAAGTTCAAAATATTGAGTTAAGAAAAAGAAGAGTCCTGACCCGGGAAAAATACGCTCATTCGATCATCAATCGTTCTTCCATTAGTTCAGTGATTGTCGCCGTGTGATCATTACTTATGGTCAACACATTTCGGCCATCGGGGCTGAAGCTGACTAAGTAGACCGCAGCCCTGTGAGAAATGATGGCTTTTTCCCCCCATGATCCTGTGGGTTCCAGACCATAAATTTTCGCTGTTTTGTCATCACTCGCGGTCACTACCAGGCAGCTATCGGGACTGAAGCTGGCTAATTTGACCTCCTTATCGTGGTAAACAGTGGCTTTTACATCCCATGATCCATCAGCCTGCAGGCTATGAATTTTTGCCGTGTTATCCTCACTGGTGGTCACCATATGGATGCTATCAGGGCTGAAGCTGGCCGATGTGATCTGGGCGTTATGGGCAAAGGTGTATTCTTCTTTCCATGAACCATCGGTTTGCAGGCCGTGGATTTTTACCGTCTTGTCACTGATGGTCACAACATGGCCGCCATCGGGGCTGAAGGTGGTGGATTCGACCCAATTATCATGGGGAATGATGGCCGTTTTGTCCCATGATCCATTGGCCTGCAGGCCATAGATTTTTGCCTCGCAATCGACACCAGCGGTCACCACAAGACTGCCATCGGGGCTGAAGGTGGCCCTCACGACTGCAAGTGATTCGTTATGAGGAATGGTGGTTTTTACTTTCCATGAGCCATCGTCCTCCTGACCATAGATTGTCACAGTCTTGTCTCCACCTGAGGCCGACAAATGACTGCTATCGGGGCTGAAGCTGGCCCATTTGACCGGTGAATTATGCCAGATAGTGTATTTTGCTTCCCATGATCCATCGGTTTTCTGGCCACAGATTTTCAACGTTCTATCCAAACTGGCGGTCAATAAGTAGCGGTCATCAGTGCTGAAGCTGGCTGAACTGACAACAAAATCATGGTGAATGGTGGCTTTTACTTTCCACGATCCATCGTCTTCCAGAACACAGATTTTCGCTTGGTCGTCGGTACCTGCCACCATTTGATGACCATCGGCGCTGAAGCTGGTTGAGAAGACAAAACCTTCATTAGCAATGGCAAGTTTTGCTTCCCATGATCCATCGGTCTTCTGGCCAGTTATTTTCACTGCATCAAAGTCGGCAGTTACCACATGGCAGCTGTCAGGGCTGAAGGAGGCTTTTCGGATAGCCCCGGTATGGGGGATTTCGATTTTTTTCACCGGGTTGAATGTTTTACATTCAGACATCAGTTTACTGCTAGTGAAAAAGAGTTGAGCAGGAAAAAAAGTACTTTCTTTTTGTGTTAAAAGTGACTCGATAGTGTCCTTATTCGCAAACGGCATCAACCAATCACGGAGTTGCTGCTCATCTTTTGTTTTGACGAGGGTCTTCAGTGGATTTTGGTATTCTGAAGGAAACCGGCGGTACCATGCTCTTTCCAGAGCTTTTTCATCTTTAACAAGATCGCGAAGGTATTTGCATGTCTTTGCTAAACGGGTAATCTCGCGAAAACCCAAATAGCGAACAATCATAGATTTTTGTTCGTCGGGCAAACAGAAGAATAAAGATTCATTTTGGTTGTAGACAGTAACGTCCCTGCCTGCACTGACAGCCGTCGACGTTCCTTCCATTGGAGGTCGCTCAGGTATTGACGAGAATGGACCGTCATTGCTGGAATTGTTTTTCAAAGGGTTCATGTCGGGTTACTCCAAAGCTCCACAGCCAGTATTTATGCTCGCTTGAAGAAGGCATTCAAGCTTGATTAGATTCTGTTGCAGTTAGAGTCGATTTTGTAATGGAAGTTCATAACATTAATGTCAGTGAAACAATCAATCACCAATCATTCTTCTGTAGTTCAGTGATTCTTGCTTTGTTATCTCTGGAAACGGTCATCACAGTTCGGGCATCGGCGCTGAAGCTGGCTGAGACAACCTCCCCGTTGTGAGGAATGATGGCTTTTTCCCGCCATGATCCTGTGGGTTCCAGACCATAAATTTTCGCTGTTTTGTCATCACTCGCGGTCACTACCAGGCAGCTATCGGGACTGAAGCTGGCTAATTTGACCTCCTTATCGTGGTAAACAGTGGCTTTTACTTCCCATGATCCATCAGCCTGCAGGCTATGAATTTTTGCCGTGTTATCCTCACTGGTGGTCACCATATGGATGCTATCAGGGCTGAAGCTGGCCGATGTGATCCGGGCGTTATGGGCAAAGGTGTATATTTCTTTCCATGAACCATCGGTTTGCAGGCCGTGGATTTTTACCGTCTTGCCACTGATGGTCACCACATGGCCGCCATCGGGGCTGAAGGTGGCGGATTTGACCCAATTATCATGGGGAATGATGGCCATTTTGTCCCATGATCCATTGGCCTGCAGGCCATAGATTTTTGCCTCGCAATCGACACCAGCGGTCACCACAAGACTGCCATCGGGGCTGAAGGTGGCCCTCACGGCTGCAGATGATTCGTTATGAGGAATGGTGGCTTTTACTTTCCATGAGCCATCGTCCTCCTGACCATAGATTGTCACAGTGTTATCTCCATCTGAGACCAACAAATGGCTGACATCGGCACTAAAGCAGGCCGATATGATCGGAGAATTATGCCAGATAGTGTATTTTGGTTCCCAGGATCCATCGGTCTCCCGGGTGCAGATTTTCACCGTCATATCCAAACTGGCGATCAATAAGTAGCGGTCATCAGGGCTGAAGTTGGCTGAGCTGAGCGGAAGTCCATGGGAAATGGTGGTTTTTACTTTCCACGATCCATCGTCCTCCAGAACACAGATGTTGTTCGTACGGCTACCAGCGGTCACCATTTGATGACCATCGGCGCTGAAGGTGGCTGAGAAGACAGCACCTTCATTAGGAATGGCGAGTTTTGCTTCCCATGATCCATCGGACTTCTGGCCAGTTATTTTCACTGCATCAAGAAAGGCGGCAGTTACCACATGGCAGCTATCAGGGCTGAAGGAGGCTTTTCGGATAGCCTCGGTATGGATGATTTCGATTTTTTTCACCGGGTTGAATGTTTTACATTGAGACATCAGTTTACTGCTGGTGAAAAAAAGCTGATGAGGAAAAAAAGTACTTTCTTTTTGTTTTAAAAGTGACTCGATGGTGTCCTTATCTGCAAATGTCTTCAACCAATCACGGAGTTGTTGCTTGTCTTTTGTTCTGATGAGAGTCTTCAGTGGATTTTGGTATGCTGAAGGAAACCGGCGGTACCATGCTTTTTCCAGAGCTTTTCCTTCTTTAACAAGATCGCGAAGATATTTGCATGTCTTTGCTAAACGGGTAATCTCGCGAAAACCCAAATAGCGAACAATCATAGATTTTTGTTCGTCGGGCAAACAGAAGAATAAAGATTCATTTTGGTGATAGACACTAACGTCCCTGCCTGCACTGACAGTCGTCGACGTTCCTTCCATTGGAGGTTGCTCAGGTATTGACGAGAATGGACCGTCATTGCTGGAATTGTTTTTCAAAGGGTTCATATCGGGTTACTCCAAAGCTCCACAGCCAGAATTTATGCTCGCTTGAAGAAGGCATTCAAGCTTGATTAGATTCTGTTGTAGTTAGAGTCGATTTTGTAATGGAAGTTCATAACATTAAGGTCAGTGAAACAATCAATCACCAATCATTCTTCTGTAGTTCAGTGATTCTTGCTTTGTTATCTCTGGAAACGGTCATCACAGTTCGGGCATCGGCGCTGAAGCTGGCTGAGACAACCTCCCCGTTGTGAGGAATGATGGTTTTTTCCCGCCATGATCCACCAACCTGCAGGCCACTGATTTTCGCCGTGTTATCATCGCTGGTGGTTACTACATGGAGGCAATCAGCGCTGAAGTTGGCAGAGTTGACGGTCCCGCTGTGGTGAATGCAGGCTTTTTCTTCCCATGGCCGATTGAGCTTGTGGCTATAGATTTTCGCCGTGCTATCAGCACTGGCGGTCACCAGATGGCGGCCATCAGCGCTGAAGTTGGCTGCCCAGACCGCACCATCATGATGAATACTGGTTATTTCTTGCCATGATCCATCGGCTTGCAGGTCACAGATTTTTGCCGTGCTATCTAAACTGGCGGTCACCAGATGGCAGCTATCGGTGCTGAAGTTGACACAGGTGATTGTGCTCTTGTGTTGAAGCGGGGCTTTTTTTACCCATGATCCAGCGGCCCCCCGGGCATAAATTTTTAGAGTGTAATCTACACCGAGGATCACCAGGTGTCGGCCATCGGGACTGAGCCTGGCCGAAGTGACATAACGTTCATGAACAGTGTCCTCCAGTTTCCATGAGTTATCGTCCCACTGACTATGGGTCTTCACTGTTCTATCCCCACTGACGGTCACCACATGGCGGCCATCGGCACTGAAGTTGGCCAAATGAATCAATTTATCATGGGAAATGGTGGCTTTTACTTTCCATGATCCATCGTCCTCCAGACCATAGATCTTTGCTGTTTTATTGTGACTGGCGGTTAAGAGATGGCGGCCATCGGCGCTGAAGGTGGCTGAAATGACCCAATTATTATGGGTAATGGTGGTTTTTAATTCCCATGATCCATCGTTCTCCTGAACATATACTTTGACTGTTTTATCGGCACTGGCGGTCATCAGGTGGCGGCCATCGGCGCTGAAGTTGGCTGAAATGAGCAAATCTTCATGGGTAATGGTGGTTTTTGATTGCCATGATCCATCGTCTTGCTGAGCATAAATTTTCGCTGTTTTATCGGCACTGGCAGTCACCAGATGGCGGTCATCGGGGCTGAAGGTGGCCGTCTTGACTTTTCCAGCGTGGGTAATTTCGGTTTTATCCACAAACTTAAATTTTTCACACTGAGACATCAGTTTACTGTTAGTGAAAATTAACTGAGCAGGAAAATAAATACTCTTTTGTTGTTTTAAAAGTGACTCGACAGTGGCCCTGTCGGCAAACGGCTTTAACCAATTACGGAGTTGCTGCTCATCTTTTGTCCTGACAATGGTCTTTGGCTGATATTGGTAGGGTGAAGGAAACTGGCGATACCAGGCTCTTTCCAGAGCTTTATTGTTTTCAACAAGATCGCGAAGATATTTGCATACCTTTTTTAAACGGGTAATCTCGCGAAAACCCAGGTAGCGAATAATTTTACGCTGTGTTAACTCGGGTAAATTCAGGAATGCACTTTGATTTTCCTCGTAGACAGTTACTTCCTTACCTGCACTGAAACCTGTTGGTACTCCCTCCTGTTGAGGTTGCACAGGTCTTGGCAAGAGTGAATTGTCAATGCTGGCATTGCTGTTTATTGGGTCCATGCCCGATTTCTCTTTAGCTCCAAAGTCACTACTTACTCCCTGTCTGGAAAGGACATTCGAAATTGATTCGATCTGTTTGACCCGGTTTTATAATGGAAGTTCAAAAGAGTGAGCTATAGGCTCATTCGATCATCAATCCTTCTTCCATAGTTCAGTGATTCTCACCTTGTCATCGTCACTAACGGTCACCACATGTCGGCTATCGGCGCTGAAGTTTGCTGAGGTGACTGCATAATCGTGTTGAATGATGGCTTTTTCCAGCCATGATCCACCCGGTTGCAGGCCACTGATTTTCGCTGTGTCGTCATCACTGGTGGTCACAACGTGGAGGCCATCGGTGCTGAATGTGGCTGAGTTGACAATATCGTCATGAACAATTGTGGCTATTTCTTGCCATGATCCATCGGCCTGCAGGTTACAGATTTTCGCCGTGTTATCATGACTGGCGGTGACCAGATGGCGGCTATCGGCGCTGAAGGTGGCTGAGATAACAGATCGGTCATGATCAATTGTGACTATTTTCTTCCATGATCCATCGTCTTGCAGGCTAAAGATTTTCACTTTGCCATCCCCGCCGGCGGTCGCCAGGTGGCAGCTGTCGGCACTGAATTTGGCAGAGGCGGTGGTACTGTACACAAGGGAGTTTTTTTCTACCCATGACCCAGCAGCCCCCTGAACATAGATTTTTTGAACTGTATCTTCACCGAAGATCACCAGATGGCGGCCATTGGGGCTGAGATTGGCCGATCTGATAAATCTTTGATGAATAGTGTCCTCTACTTCCCATGATCCATCGTCCCCCTGGCTAAGGATTTTCACCTCATCACTTCCGGTGATCACCGCATGACGGCTATCAGCACTGAAGGAGGCTGAAAGGACCGGGATAGTATGGGTAATGGTGGTTTTTATTTCCCATGATCCATCCTCCTCCAGACCATAGATTTTCGCTGTTTTATCGTTACTGGCGGTGACCAGAAGACGGCCATCGTCGCTGAAGGTGGCTGTATTGATCTTGCAAGTGTGGGTAATGGTGGCTGTTATTTTCGATGTTTCATCGTCTTCCAGACCATAGATTCTTGCTGTTCTATCGACATTGACGGTCACCAGATGGTGGCCATCGTGGCTGACGTTGGCAGAGAGGACACTAGGATCATGGGAAATGGCGACTTTTGGTTCCCATGATCCATCGTCTTTCTGAACATAGATTTTCACTGTTCTATCGCGACGGTTCATCTGGTAGAAGTGATCGTGACCGGTGGTCACCAGATGGCGGTCATCGGGGCTGAAGGTGGCCGACTTGACTCTGTCTCTATAGGGGATTTCGGCTTTATCCACTAACTTGAATTTTTTACATTGAGACATCAGTTTACTGTTGATGAAAAGTAACTGAGCAGGAAAATAAAGACTCTTTTGTTGTTTTATGAGTGACTCGACAGTGCCCCTGTCCGCAAACGGCTGCAACCAATTACGGAGTTGCTGTTCGTCTTTTGCCCTGAGGATGGCCTTAAGTTGAAATTGGAACGGCGAAGGAATCTGGCGATACCAGGCTCTTTCCTGAGCTTTATCGTTTTCAACCAGATCGCGAAGCTGTTTGCACACCTGTTTTAAACGGGTAATCTCGCGAAAGCCCAGATAGCGAATAATTATACGCTGTGTTATTTCCGGTAAATTCAGGAATGAACTTTGATTTTCCTCGTAGACAGTCACTTCCTTACCTGCACTGAAACCTGTTGGTACTCCCTCCAGCTGAGGTTGCTCAGGTGTTGGTGAGAGTGCATTGTCAATGCTGGCGTTGCTGTTTACTGGGTCCATGCCTGATTTCTCTTAAACTCCAAAGTCACAACTTATCCCTGCCTGGAAAGGACATTCGAAATTGATTCGATCTGTTTGACCCGGTTTTATAATAGAAGTTCAAAAGAGTGAGCTATAAGTACCTAACCAGTTGGTTTCGCATATTCTGGACGGCGGCTTTTTCCATCCTTCTGCGTTCCAACTCTGGTTGCGTAGCCGAGGCTACGCGCGTTCTTCCATAGTTCAGTGATTCTCATTTTGCGATCGTTAGTGACGGTCACCACATGTCGGCTATCGGCGCTGAAGATGGCTGAGATGACTTCAATATTATGTTGAATGATGGCCTTTACCCGCCATGATCCACCCCGTTGCAGGCCACTGATTTTTGCCGTTTTATCACAGCTGGTGGTCACAACATGGAGACCATCGTTGCTGAATGTGGCTGAGCGGACAGAGTCGTCATGAACAATTGTGGCTGTTTCTTTCCATGATCCATCGGCCTGCAGGTTACAGATTTTTGCCGTGTTATCATTGCTGGCGGTGATCAGATGGTGGCTATCGGCGCTGAATCTGGCTGAGCGGACAGAATCGTCATGAACCAATGTGGTTATTTCTTGCCATGATCCATCGTCCTGCAGGTTACAGATTTTCACTGTGCGATCAAAACTGGCGGTTGCCAGGTGACAGCTATCGGCACTGAAAATGCAAAAAGTGATGCTACATCCGTGTTTGAGGCTGAGTTTTTCTACCCATGATCCAGCAGCCCCCTGACCATAGATTTTTAGAACAAAATTTACATATAAGATCATCAGATGACGGCCATCGGGGCTGAGCTTGGCCGTAATGGTAGATATTGCATGACTTGGACGACCTGCATGAATAGTGTCCTCTAGTTCCCATGATCCATCGTTAACCTGACTAAGGATTTTTATCTTATTATCCCAGCCGATGGCCACCAGATGACGGCCATCAGCACTGAAGGTGGCTGAAAGGACATAGTGAGTATGAGGAATGGTGGCTTTTATTTCCCATGATCCATCCTCCTTCAGACCATAGATTTTCGCTGTTTTATCCTTACTGGCGGTGACCAGATGACGGCCATCGGCACTGAAGGTGGCTGTATTGATCTGGTGAGTATTGGTAAAGGTGGCTTTTACATTCGATGTTCCATCGTCCTCCAGACCATAGATTGTTAAAGTTTTATCGACATTGACGGTCACCAGATGGCGGCCATCGGGGCTGACCCTGGCCAAGAGGAAGCTGTGATCATGGGAAATGGCGACTTTGGGTTGCCATGATCCATCGTCTTTTTGAACGTAGATTTTCACTGTTTTATCGAAACTGGCAGTCACCAGATGGCGGCCATCGGGGCTGAAGGTGGGCATCATGACTTGGGATCTATGGGAGATTTCGGCTTTTTCCACTAACTTGAATCTCTCACATTGAGACATCAGTTTACTGTTGATGAAAACTAACTGAGCAGGAAAATAAAGACTCTTTTGTTGTTTTATGAGTGACTCGACAGTGCCTCTGTCCGCAAACGTTTGCAACCAATTACGGAGTTGTTGTTCATCCTTTGCCCTGATGAGAGTCTTCAGTGGATTTTGGTATGCTGAAGGAATCTGGCGATACCAGGCTCTTTCCTGAGTTTTATCGTTTTCAACAAGATCGCGAAGCTGTTTGCACACCTGTTTTAAACGGGTAATCTCGCGAAAGCCCAGATAGCGAATAATTATACGCTGTGTTAATTCGGGCATATTCAGGAATGAACTTTGACTTTTCTCGTAGACAGTCACTTCCTTACCGGCACTGAAACCTGTTGCTGCTTCCTCCGGCTGAGGTTGCCCAAGTGTTGGCAAGAGTGAATTGTCAACGCTGGCATTGCTGTCTATTGGGTCCATGCCTGATTTCTCCTAAGCTTCAAAGTCAGTACTTATCCCTGCCTGGAAAGGACATTCGAAATTGATTTGATCTGTTAGACCCGGTTTTGTAATGGAAGTTCAAAAGAGTGTGGTCAGTGGAATGATTCGGTCATCAATCGTTCTTCCACAGTTCAGTGATTCTCACCTTGTAATCGCCACTGACGGTCACCACATGTCGGCTATCGGCGCTGAATATGGCTGAGGTGACTGGATTATCATGTTGAATGATGGCTTTTACCCGCCATGATCCACCCGCTTGCAGGCCACTGATTTTCGCCGTGTTATCAGCACTGGCGGTCACCACATGGAGGCTATCGGGGCTGAAGTTGGCTGAGTGGACAGAATCGTCATGAACAATTGTGGTCATTTCTTTCCATGATCCATCAGCCTGCAGGTTACAGATTTTCGCCGTGTTATCATCGCTGGCGGTGACCAGATGGTGGCTATCGGCGCTGAATGTGGCTGAGCGGACAGAGTCGGCATGAACCATTGTGGTTATTTCTTGCCATGATCCATCGTCCTGCAGGTTACAGATTTTCACTGTGCCATCAGAACTGGCGGTTACCAGGTGACAGCTATCGGGACTGAATTCGTAGCAAGTGAGGCGACTTCTGTGTTTAAGGCTGAGTTTTTCTACCCATGATCCAGCAGCCCCCTGACCATAGATTTTTAGAACAAAATTTACATATAAGATCATCAGATGACGGCCATCGGGGCTGAGCTTGGCCGTCATGATAGATATTGCATAACTTGGACGACCTGCATGACTAGTGTCCTCTAGTTCCCATGATCCATCGTTAACCTGACTAAGGATTATTATCTTATTATCCCAGCCGATGGCCACCAGATGACGGCCATCGGCACTGAAGGTGGCTGAATGGACCCAGTAAGTATGGGGAATGGTGGCTTTTATTGCCCATGATCCATCCTCCTCCAGACCATAGATTTTCGCTGTTTTATCGTTACCGGCGGTGACCAGATGACGGCCATCGGCACTGAAGGTGGCTGTATTGATCTTGTGAGTATTGGTAAAGGTGGCTTTTACATTCGATGTTCCATCGTCCTCCAGACCATAGATTGTTAAAGTTTTGTCGACACTGACGGTCACCAGATGGCGGCCATCGCGGCTGACGTTGGCAAAGAGGACACTACGATCATGGGAAATGGCGACTTTGGGTTGCCATGATCCATCGTCCTTCTGAACATAGATTTTCACTGTTTTATCATAACTGGCAGTCACCAGATGGCGGCCATCGGGGCTGAAGGTGGGCATCATGAGTTGGAATCTATGGGAGATTTCGGCTTTATCCACTAACTTGAATCTCTCACATTGAGACATCAGTTTACTGTTGATGAAAAGTAACTGAGCAGGAAAATAAAGACTCTTTTGTTGTTTTATGAGTGACTCGACAGTGCCCCTGTCCGCAAACGGTTCCAACCAATTACGGAGTTGCTGCTCGTCTTTTGCCCTGAGGATGGCCTTTAGTTGAAATTGCCAGGGTGAAGGAATCTGGCGATACCAGGCTCTTTCCTGAGTTTTATCGTTTTCAACAAGATCGCGAAAATGTTTGCACACCTGTTTTAAACGGGTAATCTCGCGAAAGCCCAGATAGCGAATAATTATACGCTGTGTTATTTCCGGTAAATTCAGGAATGAACTTTGACTTTCCTCGCAGACAGTCATTTCCTTACCTGCACTGAAACCTGTTGGTGCTTGCTCCTGCCGAGGTTGTCCAAGTGTTGGCAAGAGTGAACTGTCAATGCTGGCATTACTGTCTATTGGGTCCATGCCTGATTTCTCCTAAGCTCCAAAGTCAGCACTTATCCCTGTCTGGAAAGGACTTTCGAAATTGATTTGATCTGTTTGACCCGGTTTTATGATGGTAGTTCAAAAGAGTGGGGTCAGTGGAATGATTCGGTCATCAATCGTTCTTCCATAGTTCGGTGATTCTCACCTTGTGATCGTCACTGACGGTCACCACATGTCGGCTATCGGCGCTGAATATGGCTGAGGTGACTGTATTATTATGTTGAATGATGGCTTTTACCCGCCATGATCCACCCCGTTGCAGGCCACTGATTTTTGCCGTTTTATCACAGCTGGTGGTCACAACATGGAGACCATCGTTGCTGAATGTGGCTGAGCGGACAGAGTCGTCATGAACAATTGTGGCTGTTTCTTTCCATGATCCATCGGCCTGCAGGTTACAGATTTTCGCCGTATTATCATTGCTGGCGGTGATCAGACGGTGGCTATCGGCGCTGAATCTGGCTGAGCGGACAGAATCGTCATGAACCAATGTGGTTATTTCTTGCCATGATCCATCGTCCTGCAGGTTACAGATTTTCACTGTGCGATCAAAACTGGCGGTTGCCAGGTGACAGCTATCGGCACTGAAAATGCAACAAGTGATGCTACATCCGTGTTTGAGGCTGAGTTTTTCTACCCATGATCCAGCAGCCCCCTGACCATAGATTTTTAGAACAAATTGTTCATATAAGATCATCAGATGACGGCCATCGGGGCTGAGCTTGGCCGTAATGATAGATATTGCATGACTTGGACGACCTGCATGAATAGTGTCCTCTAGTTCCCATGATCCATCGTTAACCTGACTAAGGATTTTTATCTTATTATCCCAGCCGATGGCCACCAGATGACGGCCATCAGCACTGAAGGTGGCTGAAAGGACATAGTGAGTATGGGGAAAGGTGGCTTTTATTGCCCATGATCCATCCTCCTCCAGACCGTAGATTTTCGCTGTTTTGTCCTTACTGGCGGTGACCAGATGACGGCCATCGGCACTGAAGGTGGCTGTATTGATCTGGCGAGTATTGGTAAAGGTGGCTTTTACATTCGATGTTCCATCGTCCTCCAGACCATAGATTGTTAAAGTTTTATCGACATTGACGGTCACCAGATGGCGGCCATCGGGGCTGACCCTGGCCAAGAGGAAGCTGTGATCATGGGAAATGGCGACTTTGGGTTGCCATGATCCATCGTCTTTTTGAACGTAGATTTTCACTGTTTTATCGAAACTGGCAGTCACCAGATGGCGGCCATCGGGGCTGAAGGTGGACATCATGACCTGGGATCTATGGGAGATTTCGGCTTTTTCCACTAACTTGAATCTCTCACATTGAGACATCAGTTTACTGTTGATGAAAACTAACTGAGCAGGAAAATAAAGACTCTTTTGTTGTTTTATGAGTGACTCGATAGTGCCCCTGTCCGCAAACGTTTGCAACCAATTACGGAGTTGTCGTTCATCCTTTGCCCTGAGGATCGCCTTTAGTTGAAATTGCCAGGGTGAAGGAATCTGGCGATACCAGGCTCTTTCCTGAGTTTTATCGTTTTCAACAAGATCGCGAAGCTGTTTGCACACCTGTTTTAAACGGGTAATCTCGCGAAAGCCCAGATAGCGAATAATTATACGCTGTGTTAATTCGGGCATATTCAGGAATGAACTTTGACTTTTCTCGTAGACAGTCACTTCCTTACCGGCACTGAAACCTGTTGCTGCTTCCTCCGGCTGAGGTTGCCCAAGTGTTGGCAAGAGTGAATTGTCAACGCTGGCATTGCTGTCTATTGGGTCCATGCCTGATTTCTCCTAAGCTTCAAAGTCAGTACTTATCCCTGCCTGGAAAGGACATTCGAAATTGATTTGATCTGTTAGACCCGGTTTTGTAATGGAAGTTCAAAAGAGTGTGGTCAGTGGAATGATTCGGTCATCAATCGTTCTTCCACAGTTCAGTGATTCTCACCTTGTAATCGCCACTGACGGTCACCACATGTCGGCTATCGGCGCTGAATATGGCTGAGGTGACTGGATTATCATGTTGAATGATGGCTTTTACCCGCCATGATCCACCCGCTTGCAGGCCACTGATTTTCGCCGTGTTATCAGCACTGGCGGTCACCACATGGAGGCTATCGGGGCTGAAGTTGGCTGAGTGGACAGAATCGTCATGAACAATTGTGGTCATTTCTTTCCATGATCCATCAGCCTGCAGGTTACAGATTTTCGCCGTGTTATCATCGCTGGCGGTGACCAGATGACGGCCATCGGCGCTGAAGGTGGCTAAACAAACGAGATCGTCATGAACCATTGTGGCTATTTCTTGCCATGATCCATCGTCCTGCAGGTTACAGATTTTCACTTTTCCGTCCCGGCCGGCGGTTGCCAGGTGGCGGCTATCGGCACTGAATTTGACTGAGGCAAAGCCCTCGTATTGAAGGGTGTTTTTTTCTACCCATGATCCGTTAGCCCACTGACCATAGATTTTTAGAACAAAATGTTTAACGAAGATTACCAGATGAAGGCCATCGGGGCTGAGCTTGGCCAAAATGATAGAACTTTCACGAATAGTGTCCTCTACTTCCCATGATCCATCTTCCCCCTGACTAAGGATTTTCGCTTTATGATCCATACTAACGGTCACCAGATGGCGGCCATCAGCAGTGAAGTTGGCTGGAAGGACCCAGCAAGTATGGGTAACGGTGGTTTTTATTTCCCATGATCCATCCTCCTCCAGACCATAGATTTTCGCTGTTCTATCGTTACTGTTGGTTACCAGATGACGGCCGTCGGCGCTGAAGGCGGCTGAATTGACTCGGCGAGCATGGGTAATGGTGGCTTTTATTTTCGATGATCCATCGTCCTCCAGACCATAGATTCTTGCTGTTCTATCGACATTGGCGGTCACCAGATGGCGGCCATCGCGGCTGACGTTGGCGAAGAGGACACTGTGATCATGGGAAATGGCGACTTTTGGTTGCCATGATCCATCGTCCTCCTGAACATAGATTTTCACTGTTTTATCGAAACTGGCAGTTATCAGATGGCGGTCATCGGGGCTGAAGGTGGCCGTTTTGACTCTGTCTCTATGGGGGATTTCGGCTTTATCCACTAACTTGAATTTTTTACATTGAGACATCAGTTTACTGTTGATGAAAAGTAACTGAGCAGGAAAGTAAATACTTTTTTGTTGTTTTATGAGTGACTCGACAGTGCCCCTGTCCGCAAACGGTTCCAACCAATTACGGAGTTGCTGCTCGTCTTTTGCCCTGAGGATGGCCTTTAGTTGAAATTGGTAGGGTGAAGGAATCTGGCGATACCAGGCTCTTTCCTGAGCTTTATCGTTTTCAACAAGATCGCGAAGATATTTGCATACCTTTTTTAAACGGGTAATCTCGCGAAAGCCCAGATAGCGGATAATTATACGCTGTGTTAATTCGGGTAAATTCAGGAATGAACTTTGACTTTTCTCGTAGACAGCCACTTCTTTACCTGCACTGAAACCTGAAGCTGCTTCCTCTAGCTGAGGTTGCTCAGGTTTTGGCGAGAGTGAATTGTCAGTGCTGGCATTGCTGTTTATTGGGTCCATGCCTGAGTTCTCTTAAGCTCCAGAGTCACTACTTATCCCTGCCTGGAAAGGACATTCGAAATTGATTTGATCTGTTTGACCCGGTTTTATAATGGAAGTTCAAAAGAGTGGGGTCAGTGGAATGATTCGGTGATCAATCGTTCTTCCATAGTTCGGTGATTCTCACCTTGTGATCGTCACTGACGGTCACCACATGTCGGCTATCGGCGCTGAAGATGGCTGAGGTGACTGCACAATCATGTTGAACAATGACTTTTTCCAGCCAGAATCCACCGGCCTGCAGGCCAATGATTTTGGCCGTGTTATCTTCACTGGCAGTCACCACATGGAGACTATCGGGGCTGAATGTGGCTGAGTGGACAGAATCATCGTGAACAATTGTGGTCATTTCTTTCCATGATCCATCAGCCTGCAGGTTACAGATTTTCGCCGTGTTATCATCGCTTGCGGTGACCAGATGGCGGCCATCGGCGCTGAAAGTGGCTAAATAGACGGGATCGTCATGAACCATTGTGGCTATTTCTTGCCATGATCCATCGTCCTGCAGGTTACAGATTTTCACTTTGCCGTCCCAACCGGCGGTTGCCAGGTGGCGGCTATCGGCACTGAATTTGATAGAGGCAAAGCTCTCGTATCGAAGGGTGCTTTTTTCTACCCATGGTCCAGCAGCCCCCTGACCATAGATTTTTAGAACAAAATCTTTAACGAAGATCACCAGATGACGGCCATCGGGGCTGAGCCTGGCCAAAATGATAGAACTTTCACGAATAGTGTCCTCTACTTTCCATGATCCATCGTCCCCCTGACTAAGGATTTTCACCTTATGATCCCTACTGACGGTCACCAGATGGCGGCAATCAGCAGTGAAGTTGGCTGGAAGGACCCAGCAAGTATGGGTAATGGTGGTTTTTATTTCCCATGATCCATCCTCCTCCAGACCATAGATTTTCGCTGTTCTATCGTTACTGGTGGTGACCAGGTGTCGGCCATCGAGGCTGAAGATGGCTGAATTGAATCGGCGAGCATGGGTAATGGTGGCTTTTATTTTCGATGATCCATCGTCCTCCAGACCATAGATTCTTGCTGTTCTATCGACATTGGCGGTCACCAGATGGCGGCCATCGCGGCTGACGTTGGCGAAGAGGACACTATGATCATGGGAAATGGCGACTTTCGGTTGCCATGATCCATCGTCCTTCTGAACATAGATTTTCACTGTTTTATCAAAACTGGCAGTTATCAGATGGCGACCATCGAGGCTGAAGGTGGCCGTTTTGACTCTGTCTCTGTGGAGGATTTCGGCTTTATCCACTAACTTGAATTTTTTACATTGAGACATCAGTTTACTGTTGATGAAAAGTAACTGAGCAGGAAAGTAAATACTTTTTTGTTGTTTCAGGAGTGACTCGACAGTGTCCCTGTCCACAAACGGCTTCAACCAATTACGGAGTTGTTGCTCATCTTTTGTCCTTACGATGGTCTTTGGCTGATATTGGTAGGGTGAAGGAAACTGGCGATACCAGGCTCTTTCCTGAGCTTTATCATTTTCAACAAGATCGCGAAGATATTTGGATACCTTTTTTAAATGGGTAATCTCGCGAAAGCCCAGATAGCGAATAATTATACGCTGTGTTAATTCGGGTAAATTCAGGAATGAACTTTGACTTTTCTCGTAGACAGTCACTTCCTTACCTGCACTGAAACCTGATGCTGCTTCCTCTAGCTGAGGTTGCTCAGGTTTTGGCGAGAGTGAATTGTCAATGCTGGCATTGCTGTTTATTGGGTCCATGCCTGATTTCTCTTAAGCTCCAGAGTCGCTATTTATCTCTGCCTGGAAAGGGCATTTAAAATTGATTCGATCTGTTTGACCCGGTTTTATAATGGAAGTTCAAAAGAGTGAGGTCAGTGGAATGATTCGATCATCAATCCTTCTTCCGCAGTTCAGTGATTCTCGCGATGCAATCTTCAGTGACGGTCACCACATGTCGGCTATCGGCGCTGAAGATGGCTGAGGTGACTGCACAATCATGTTGAACAATGACTTTTTCCAGCCAGAATCCACCGGCCTGCAGGCCAATGATTTTGGCCGTGTTATCTTCACTGGCGGTGACCACATGGAGGTCATCGGCGCTGAAGTTGGCTGAGTTGACCGCCCCCCTGTGGGTAATACAGGCTCGTTCTTTCCATGATCCATCGTCCTGCAGGCTGTAGATTTTGGCCGTGTTATCTTTACTGGCGGTCACCACATGGCGGCAATCGGCGCTGAAGTTGGCTGAGAAGATCCGACCGTCATGACAAATCCTGGTTATTTCTTTCCATGATCCATCGTCCTGCAGGTGACAGATTTTCACCGTGCGATCTAAACCGACGGTTACCAGATGGCAGCTGTCGGTGCTGAAGTCGGCAAAGTTGACTAGTCTCTTGTGCCGGAGAGTGCCTTTTTTTACCCATGATCCAGCGGACCCCTTACCATAGATTTTCACAACTTCATCTACATCGGAGATCACCAGATGATGGCCATCGGAGCTGAGCTTGGCCGAAGTGATTTTTCCATCATAAACACTGTCTTTTACTACCCATGAGCCATCATCCATCTGACTGG
Source organism: Endozoicomonas sp. ALC020 (assembly GCF_049275935.1). Classification (NCBI taxonomy): domain Bacteria; kingdom Pseudomonadati; phylum Pseudomonadota; class Gammaproteobacteria; order Oceanospirillales; family Endozoicomonadaceae; genus Endozoicomonas; species Endozoicomonas sp. ALC020. The sequence continues at coordinate 1,970,820 of NZ_CP184830.1, read as the reverse complement.
AGATTTTCACACTAGCCCCATCGAAGGTCACCAGATTGTATCCATCAGCGCTGAAGGTGGCTGAAAAGATCATCCAATCATGGGAAATGGTGTTTTTTATTTCCCATTGTCCGTCTCCGTTCAGACCATAGATTTTTGCTGTGTCACAATCACTCATAGTTATCAGATGTTGGCCATCGGGACTGAAGTTGATTGCATTGCCAAAGCCAAAATGGGGAATGATGGTTTTTTCTTCCCATGATCCATCGTCGGCCAGGCAAGAGATTACCGCTATGTTGTTGTAGCTCATGGTTACCAGATGGCGGCCATCGGGACTGAATTTGGCTGCAAGGACCTTGTCCCTATGGAAAATGGTGGCTACTGGTTCCCATGATCCATTGTCTTGCTGAGCATAAATTTTCGCTGTTCTATCGTTACTGGCGGTTGCCAGATGGCGATCATCGGGGCTGAAATTGAGCATTCTGACTTCTCCATAATGGATAATTTCGAGTTTTTCCACTAACTCGAATTTTTCGCATTGAGACATCAGCTTACTGTTGATAAAAAGTAACTGAGCAGGAAAGTAAATACTTTTTTGTTGTTTTAAGAGTGACTCGACAGTGTCCCTATCCGCAAACGGCTTCAACCAATTACAGAGTTGTTGCTCATCTTTTGTCTTGATAATGGTCTTTGGCTGATATTGGTAGGGTGAAGGAAACTGGCGATACCAGGCTCTTTCCTGAGATTTATCATTTTCAACAAGATCGCGAAGATATTTGCATACCTTTTTTAAACGGGTAATCTCGCGAAAGCCCAGATAGCGGATAATTATACGCTGTGTTAATTCGGGCAAATTCAGGAATGAACTTTGACTTTTCTCGTAGACAGTCACTTCCTTACCGGCACTGAAACCTGTGGGTACTTCCTCCTGCTGAGGTTGCTCAGGTGTTGGCGAGAGTGAATTGTCAATGCTGGCATTGCTGTTTATTGGGTCCATGCCTGATTTCTCTTAAGCTCCAGAGTCGCTATTTATCTCTGCCTGGAAAGGGCATTTAAAATTGATTCGATCTGTTTGACCCGGTTTTATAATGGAAGTTCAAAAGAGTGAGGTCAGTGGAATGATTCGATCATCAATCCTTCTTTCGCAGTTCAGTGATTCTCACCTTGTTATCTTTAGTGACGGTCACCAGATTTCGGCTATCGGTGCTGAAACTGGCTGAGGTGACTTTATTGTTGTGTTGAATGGTGGCTTTTTCCCGCCATGATCCATCGAGTTGCAGGCCACTGATTTTCACCATGTTGTCATCACTGGCAGTCACCACATGGAGGCAATCGGCACTGAAGTTAGCTGAGTTGACCGCCCCTTTGTGGGTAATACAGGCTTGCTCTTTCCATGACCCATCGTCCTGCAGGCTATAGATTTTCGCCGTGTTATCTTTACTGGCGGTCACCACATGGCGGCAATCGGCGCTGAAGTTGGCTGCGAAGACCTCACTATCATGATGAATCCTGGTTATTTCTTGCCATGATCCATCGTCCTGCAGGTGACAGATTTTCGCCGTGCGATCACTACTGGCGGTTACCAGATGGCAGCTGTCGGCGCTGAAGCTGGTAGAGTTGATCAGGCCCCTGTGACTAAAAGTGGCTTTTTTTACCCATGATCCAGCGGCCCCCTGACCATAGATTTTTACACCTGCAGCTAAACCGGAGATCACCAGATGATGGCCATCGGAGCTGAGCCTGGCCGAAGCGATATATCTTTCATGAATAGCGCCCTCTACTGCCCATGAGCCATCGTCCAACTGACTACTGACTTTCACGCTATCCACACTGACGGTCACCAGATTGCACCCATCAGCGCTGAAGGTGGCTGAAGTGATCATTCCTTTATGGGAAATAGTGTTTTTTACTCCCCATTGTTCATCTTCGTCCAGGCCATAGATTGTCGCTGTGTTATCGTCACTGGCGGTTACCAGATGTTGGCCATCGGGACTGAAGTTGACTGAATAGCTCCAGCCATAATGGCCAACGGTGGTTTTTTGTTGCCAGGATCCATCGTCTCCCAGACGATAGATTTTCGCTGTTTTATCGTAACTGACGGTTACCATATGGCGGTCATCGGGGCTGAATTTGGTTGAGGCGACAACACCCTTATGGGAAATGACGGCTTTTGGTTCCCATGATCCATCGGTTTTCTGGTGGTAGATTTTCGCTGTTTTATCGTCACTGGCGGTTGCCAGATGGCGTTCATCGTGGCTGAAGTTGACTGTCTGGACTTTTTTATCATGGATAATTTCGATTTTTTCCACTAACTTGAACGTTTTACATTGAGACATCAGTTTACTGTTGATGAAAAATAACTGAGCAGGAAAATAAATATTCTTTTGTTGTTCCATGAGTGACTCGACCGTGCTCATATCCGCAAACGCCTGCACCCAATTACGAAGTTGTTGCTCATCTTTTGTCCTGACGATGGTCTTTAGTTGAGATTGAAAGGGTGAAGGAAACTGGCGAATCCATGCTCTTTCCAGCGTTCTATTATTTTCAACAAGATCGTGAAAATATTTGCATACTCTTTTTAAACGGGTAATCTCGCGAAGACCCAAATAGCGAAAAATCAGGGACTTTTCTAAATCGGGCAGATCAAAGAATGGAGATTTACTTTTCTCATAGACAATCACTTCCCTGCCGATACTGAAACCTGCAGGTGCTTCCTCCCGCTGTGGTTGCTGAGGTGTTGAACTGTCATTGCCGGAATTGATGTTTAAAGGGTTCATATCGGGCTCCTCCAAAGCGCCTGAGTCAGTTTTAATCCTTGCTCAGAAAGGGTAATCAAAATTTGTTCAATTCTGATGGAGTTGGAGTCGGTTTTATAATGGAGGTTCATAACATTAAGGCCAGCGAAACTGACAAAAAAAACAGAGTCCTGATTCGTGAAAATGATAGAAAGGTATTTTTTTATTAAGATCGTGAAAATATTTGCATACCCTTAGGCTTTCAAATGGTCTGTTTATATTTTTTACCTGAATGCCCGTATTCATGACTTGGGTGCAATTCCGTACATTAAAAATGCCGCACTTTCCCGGGAACATTTTATTTTCTGCCATGTCTAAATTACGTGTCCTGAATTATCCAGCTTTCGAAGGTGAAAAATTGAAAAAGACATGGAAACCATCCGGTATAAGAAAATATCTGGTGGGTTCGCTGTTCTGCTTTGTTTCAAGCGCTATTGCCAGTTCTGAACCGAGTATTGACGCTGTGCTTGCGGAATTGAATTCAAGGACAGAACCTGTGAACTATCAAAAAGTCAGGCGTCTGGCTGGCGGGCGCGGCCCCATTTACTCCATTGATCAGTACCCTGGTTATATTCTGAAAATCGACCGGGGAAATTTAGGTCGAGTGCTCTCTGCCAGGTCATTTTTTGAGGCTTTTGGCTTGAAACACCTGTTTGTTCCACAAATGCTCCCAATGATCGTAGGTGGTCAGCCGATGTTGCTTACAGAGCGGGTCAACATACCAACAGATAGTTTTGCAAACTATATGGAGTACAGTCTGAACCGCAAAGGTTATAGTGATGCTATTAAGGATCTGACGGCGCTGGCCTGCATGAGGGGTATTCCTGACTTTACCATTAATGGAATGCTGACAGGAGAGCGTATTCGTTACGATAATATTCCTCCTTTTCAAACAGTGGATAACAATGGCAATACTCAATACAAGGTCGCTATGATTGACCTTGATTATTACGATGACACTGTACCCGTCCGCCGCCCCCCTGCATTAGAGACTGTTCGCGAAGTTGCGGAAGCTTTTCCCTGGGCTTTGGACGATATTCTGGAAATCGCTTCCTATCATCAAAGCTGCTTACTGACAGGTGATGAGATCCGTTGGTTGCGTGATTTCGCTTATCAGCAGTCAATCAGAAGGTACACAATGTATGAAGAATATCATGATTATCTGTTAGCCAAAGGCATTAATCCGATGTCAGCTTCCGTGCACCTGGATACACTCTATCAGGAACCCGGGGCGTTCAAACTGACATTGAGGCACGACTATGATCCAGAGGTTTTTAATCTGGCAGAGGCTGTTTACAATACAGCGAAAGAGAAAATGCGAGTTAAGAAAAAACAGAATGTTAAAGGCTATGCTGCCCGTATCAGCTACGTGAACAGTTGTGCCCTTGAATACCTGAGATATATTCAACAGCAGTATATAGATGCCTATATGGATTACAATAAGGGTATTGAACAAGGTAATGAATTATTGTTGAAAGCAGTTGCTTTATTAGAAGAAAACAAACTGATTTACAGAGCATCTGTTGATCGGAATCGAATGGATATGCTGATTTATTTTTGAGTCGGTTTTATAACGGAGGTTCATAACATTAAGGCCAGCGAAACTGACGAAAAAACAGATTCCAGATTCGTGAAAATGATAGAAAGGTATTTTTTCATTAAGATCGTGAAAATATTTGCATACCCTCAGGGTTTCAAATCGTCTATTTATATTTTTTACCTGAATGCCCGTATTCATGACTTGGGTGCAATTCCGTACATTAAAAATGCCGCACTTTCCCGGGAATATTTTATTTTCTGCCATGTCTAGGAGGCTGACCGAGAATAGACTGCCCTACTGCGGCGGCAGCAAATTGGTCTGAAAATCCGCTTTTGTTCGTCAAATAGCTCGCTATTCTCCTCACAAAACCGAATTTTCATCCTCAATTTTCTGCCGTCCTCGCTACGGGCGCTATTCTCGGTCAGCCTCCTAGTGCAGCCAAGCCTTGATATCCATACAGGCCACTCGTTCCGATACTCTGAGGTCGTCATTCCCGCGAAGGCGGGAATCCAGCGCCAACAGCGGGTCTCTGCCTTCTCGCGGATGAAAAGGCCAGGGGGACACCGGGCAGTATGGTTCTGGTGATGAGTCTGTGTGGATTCCCGCCTTCGCGGGAATGACGGGAGTGAGGCCGGAAATGACGGGAGGGGAACGGGTTTTGCGACACCCTCTGTTGCGTGGGAACGAGGGGTGTATGGATATCAGAGCTTAGCTGCACTAGTCTGCGTGTCCTGAACTATCTTTGTCCTGAATTATCCTTTCTGAATTATCCAGCTTTCGAAGGTGAAAAATTGAAAAAGACATGGAAACCATCCGGTATAAGAAAATATCTGGTCGGCTCGCTGTTCTGCTTTGTTTCAAGCGCTATTGCCAGTTCTGAACCAAGTATTGACGCTGTGCTTGCGGAATTGAACTCAAGGACAGAACCTGTGAACTATCAAAAAGACAGGCGCAAGGTTGGCGGATACGACCTCATTTACTCCATTGATCAGTACCCTGGTTATATTCTGAAAACCGACCAGAGAAATTCAGGTCGAGTGCTCTCTGCCCGGACATTTTTTGAGGCTTTTGGCCTGGAACACCTGTTTGTTCCAAAAATGCTCCCAGTGATCATAGGTGGTCTGGCGATGTTGCTTACAGAGCGGGTCAATATACCAACAGATTGGTTTGCACACTATATGGAGTACAGCCTGAATCGCAAAGGTTATCGTGATGCTATTAAAGATCTGACGACGCTGGCCTGCCTGAGGGGAATTCCTGACTTTACCATTGGTGGAACGCTGACAGGAGAGCGTATTCGTTACGATAATATTCCTCCCTTTCAAGCAGTGGATAACAATGGCAATACTCAATACAAGGTCGGTATGATTGACCTTGATCATTACTCTGACACTGTACCCGACCACCGCACTGCATTAGAGATTGTTCGCGATGTCGTACAAGCTTTTCCCTGGGCTTTGGACGATATTCTGGACATCGCTTCCTATCATCGAAGCTGCTTTCTGACAGGTGATAATATCAGTTGGTTGCGTGATTTCGCTTATCAGCAGTCAATCAGAAGGTACAAAATGTATGAAGGATATCATGATTATCTGTTAGCCAAAGGCATTAATCCGATGTCAGCTTCCGTGCACCCGGATACACTCTATCAGGAACCCGGGGGGTTCAAACTGACATTGAGATACGACTATGATCCAGTGGTTCCTAATCTGGCAGAGGTTATTTACAACACAGCGAAAGACAAAATGCGAGTTAAGAAAAAACAGAATGTTAAAGGCTATGCTGCCCGTATCAGCTACGTGGATAGTTATGACCTTGATTACCTGACACATATTAAGCAGCAGTATTTAAATACACATATGGATATTAAAAAGGCTGTTGAACAAGGTCATGCATTATTCTTGAAAGCTGTTGCTTTATTAGAGGAAAACAAACTGATTTACAGAGCATCTATTGATCGGGATCGAATGGATATCCTTATTTATTTTTGAGTGTAAACTCTCGGCGACCAGCAATTGAATATTTACTTTTCTCATAGACAGTCACTCCCTGCCTGCACTGAAACCCGCAGGTGCTTTCTCCAGCTGAGGTTGCTGAGTTGTTGGCGAGAGTGAACTGTCATTGCTGGAATTGTCATCGTTTTCAGCAAAGAGGGTTTTCCGGATAATCGCTTCTGCTTTTTCCCGGATAAATGATTCGGTTTGATTGTTCTTTTTTAACCAATCCGTGAAGTCACGTTCGAACGCTTGCCATTGCGAGCCAAGCAGTTGTTGCAACGAGACTCTGCTGGCCAGGCTTTTCGTGAGAGAACTTTTCCTGGGGTTATAAGCTAAGCTCGCACAAGCCGTTCTCCAAGGGCCCATCAAAGAACCATATTGCTCATTTCCCGGAATTGCACAAAACTTTTTCACTGCATTCAACATTCCCCAAAATAGATCCTCTTTTTTATAGGGCTCAGCGATTGGGATTTTTCCTTTGGCAAGAACATCGGAGAGACTGATATCACCGGAACTCCAATTGATTACAGAACCTTGTTGTAAAAGATCAAAGTCACTATTTACTATTCGACCAGGGGTAATAATGTGTATATTTTTTTCCTGCTCACCATCGGGATTTTGGAAAGTCATGATCACATCTTTTTTATCATCACTGTTGATTTTGAATACCTTAACAGACTTATAGGGAAAAAAGTCCGGCTGCTGTTCAGAGAAATACTCGCTGACGTGGCCCGGATTAAGCTGCTGAGAGCTGACTAACACCACATCTCTGTCGTTGTTTGCTTCCATCAGCACCAGAATTCTCAGCGCCTGAGCAAGAAAATATTTAGCATGACCATAGACAAAATAAAATACGCTCTGGTCATTCCCATCACTGCTTTTGCTCAGTGGATTAGCGCAATACTTACGCAGTAAATCGTCCTTGAATACAGTGTCAGGGTATGTATTTTCCATCAGGTATAAACGCTGACAGCTAAAACCCATATCAATCTCTTCTATTCCATGACGGCCTTTTTTACTATATTCTCCGCTTTTGAGTTCATATTCACTAACACCCACAGTTTTGCTGGCAAATTCACCATGGCTGTTTGCCAAGGGCGCTATCAAACCACTCGGGCCATGCAAGATAAAATCGGCCTCATGCAGCAATTGACGGACTTCCTCTTCCTGATGCACTTTGTCTAACTGCTGCTGTTCAGGTGGCCGGTATATTTGTCGACGGCGACCATCCAGAATGAAGGTTTTAACGTCGTCAAAGGTGGCAATGGATCTTAATCGATTCAGCTCATCAATGTCAGCGGCATGGTGTTCAAAGACAAATGAGCAAGTTGCTTCAGGAAAGAGTTTCCTGACATATCCCAACTCTCTTACCCCGGATGCAATATCACCATACCCCCTCTCTAAAATGGTATCGCTCATGTACTGCCGGGTAGCAACCACAATTTTGATGGTTCTGTTCTTAAAGCTTGGGCTACCTTTTGATTCAGGCTCATTTAAAAACCTTGTCAGGTCTTTACTAAAAAGTTCTGAATTAAGCTCTGTAACATTCATGTTTTTTCTTGGCTCCTCAATATTTGTATTTTTCTTAGCAGGGCATAACAAAAAATGTATCCAAACCTTTTCAGAAACATCACTCTTTTAACTTGGATTAATAATAAAAATAAATCCCTGACATAAATGACAGCTACAGTGACAATGCTTTAGGCGATTAAGAGGTTACAGGCGTTGCCGAGTTCCAGATGAGATGTTGAACGATTAAGTGATTGCTGCTAGCCGACGACGAACATTCGATCATCAAACGTCCTTCTGTAGTTCAGTGATTCTTGCCGAGTAATCACTGAAGGTCACCACATGTCGGCCATCGACACCGAAGGCGGCTGAGCCGAGACCGATAACACCCCTGTGGGAAATAATAGCTTTTTGAAGCCATGATCCATCGGCCCCAAGACCATAAATTTGCGCCGTTGCGTCCTTACTGGCGGTCACTACAAGACAACCATCGGTACTGAAGGTGGCTGAATAGATCCTGTCTTTGTGAGAAATGGTGGCTTTTTCTACCCATGATCCATCGGTCTCCAGACGATAGATTTTTGCCGTGTTGTTAGTAATGGTGGTCAACAAATGGCGACTATCGGCGCTGAAGATGGCTGAGTGGACCGGGCTCTCGTGAGGAATGATGGCTTTATTTACCCATGATCCGGCCAGCAGACCATAGATTTTCGTCGTTTTATCTTCACTGGCGGTCACCACCTGAGTGCCATCGGTGCTGAACTTGGCTGAATAGACACTGCCATCATGCTGAATCTCGTCTGTTTTTTTCCATGACCCATCGTCCTGCAGGCCATATATTTTTGCCTTGCCATCCCTGCTGGCAGTTACCACATAGCCGCCATCGGCGCTGAATTGGGCCGTCATCACCCAACCATTATGGTTAATGGTGCCTTTTTCGTTCCAGGAGTCATTGGCCTGCTTACCGTAGATTGTCACAGAGTATGTAGAGTAGATCATCAAATGACGGCCATCGATGCTGAAGCTGGCCAGACCGGCTTGAGTATTATGGTTAATAGTGGTCTTTGCTTGCCATGATCCATCGTTCTCCAGTCTATAGATTTTCAACTTTTTATCCAAACCGGAGGTCAACACATGATGGCCATCTGCACAGAAGGTGGCTGAGCAGACCCCATCTTCATGGGAAATTGTGAATTTTAGTTTCCATGATCCATCTTCCTCCATACCATAGATGACCGCATTAACGCGACTGGCGGTTAGCAGATGGCGGCTATCGGGACTGAAGGTGGCTGATGTGACGTTATGGGAAATGTTGGCTTTAACTTTCCATGATCCATCGTTCTCACGGCTGGAGATTTTCAATATATTATCCAAACAGGCGGTCACCAGGTGGCGGCTATCGGGGCTTAAAGTGGCTTTGTGGATCCAGCTGGAATGGATGATTTCGGTTTTTGTCTCCAGGTTGAATTTTTCACATAGAGACATCAATTTACTATTGGTGAATAGGAACAGAGCAGGGAAATAAGCATTATCTCGTCGTTCTACAAGTGACTCGATAGTTTCATTATTCGCAAACGGTCTCAACCAATCGCGGAGTTCTTGATTCGTTTTTGCCTTAAAGATGGTCTTCAGTTGATCTCTGTGTTGTGAAGGAAATCGACGATACCATGCTCTTTCCAGGGCTTTAGAGTTTTCAACAAAATCGCCAAGATATTTGCATGTCCTCGCCAAACGGGCAATCTCGCGAAGGCTCAGATAGCGAATAATCACAGATTTTGGTTCGTCGGGCAAACGGAGGAATGAAGATTGATTTTGGGTATACAGAGTAACGTCCCTGCCTGCAGTGACACCCGTTGGCACTGCTTCCAGTCGAGGTCGCTTGGGTGTTGGCGAGACTGTACCGTCATCGCTGGAATTGTTGTTCAAAGGGTTCATATCGGGCGGGTTCCTCCAAAGCCCCAAAAATGCAGTAAGTACCTAACCAGTTGGTTTCGCATATTCTGGACGGCGGCTTTTTCCATCCTTCTGCGTTCCAACTCTGGTTGCGTAGCTAAGGCTACGCGCCCGTCGTTGCGCCTTGAAGGATGAGAAAATCCACTCGCCAGAATATGCGAAACCAACTGGCCAGGTACTTATTTATTTCCGTTTTGGAAAGCGCGTTCGAAATTAAATCGATCTCTTAGACTCGGTTTTATAATGGAAGTTCAAAATAATTAAGAGAAAGAAGAGCCCTGATTCGGGTAAAGAATGGAAAGAAATTTTTTCATTGAGAGCCAAGTGCAAAAATTGCCATTGTGCTCTCGATATAACCCAGAACTGAGGGCAGCGTAGCTTTCCCCGTCAAGTGAGTTGTTAGGTGGCGTGGTTATTGGCGGGAGAGTAAGGCTTGGAGCATTTCTTTGATAGCAGCAATATCAGAACCTTGCTGGTCGAGGCGCTTATCTTGCTGCTCAAGGCGCTTATCTTGCTGGTCAAACCGTTCGCTGATTTCTTTGCTCTGCTGGTCAAGGCGCTTATCTTGCTGGTCAAATCTCTGGTGCATCTCACCACGGGTTTGACCAAGGCCGTCAACTACGTCAGCCAGAGTGTTACGAATATGATCAATCTCTGTCGACTGAGGTTTGGGTTTCGCACTCATGGGTTACTCCTTGATAAAATGTCAAAGAGGAACAGCATAGCAGAGACTGGCACAAAGACACCTGACACTGTTTTTTAATCGGTTCTAAGCAAAAATACGCTTATTCGATCATCAATCCTTCTTGCGTAGTTCGGTGATTCTTACGCTGATATCTTTACTGACCGTCACCAGGTTTCGGCCATCGGTACTGAATTTGGCTGAGGTGACTGCTTTCTTGTGCCTGATGATGGCTTTTTCCAACCATGATCCATCGGCCTGCAGGCCAAGGACTTTCGCTGTGTTGTCATCACTGGTGGTCACCACATGAAGGCAATCGGCGCTGAATTTGGCTGAGTTGACCACCTTCTTATGGGTAATGCAGGCTGTTTCTTCCCATAATCCAGGGGCCTTCCGGGTGTATATTTTTGCGGTCTTATCATCACTGGCAGTCACCACATGGAGGCTATTGGCGCTGAATTCGGCTGAGCGAACGTTACAATCATGAGGAATCGTGGCTATTTCTTTCCACGATCCATCGGTTTGCAGGTCAAAGATTTTTGCCGTGTCATCTAAACTGACGGTTACCAGATGACAGCTATCGGCGCTGAAGTTGGCAGATGTGATTGTGCTCCTGTGTTGAAGGGGGGCTTTTTTTACCCATGATCCATCGTCCCCCCGACCATAAATTTTTAGAGCGTAATCAACACAGATGATCGCCAGATGACGGTCATCGGGACTGAGCCTGGCTAGATAGACATAACTTTCATGAATAGTGTCCTCTACTTCCCATAATCCATCGTCCCCCTGACTACGGATCCTCACCGTGTGATCAAAGCCGACGCTCATCATATGCTGACTATCAGCGCTGAAGGTGGCTGAAAGAATCATATGATCATGGAAAATGATGGTTTTTACCTCCCATGATCCATCGTCCCCCTGACCGTAGATTTTCGCTGTGTGATCATGACTGGCGGTTAGCAGATGGCGGCCATCTGGGCTGAAGGTGGCTGATGCAACCCAATTATCGTGGGTAAAGGTGGCTTTTGGTGCCCATGATTCATCGTCCTGCTGAACATAGATTCTTGCTGTATTATCGTGACTGGCAGTTACCAGATAGCGGCCGTCGGGGCTGAAGTTGGCTAAAACAGCCCTGTGATTATGGAAAAAGGTGGCTTTTGGTTCCCATGATCCATCGGTCTTCTGGCTGCAGATTTTCACTGTTTTATCTTCACTGACGGATGCCAGATGGCGATCATCGGGGCTGAAATTGACCGCTCTGACTTTTTTATCATGGGTCATTTCGATTTTTTCCACTAACTTGAATTTTTTACATTGAGACATCAGTTTACTGTTGATGAAAAGTAACTGAGCAGAAAAATAAATACTCTTTTGTTGTTTTAAGAGTGACTCGACAGTGCCCATATCCGCAAACGCCTCCAACCAATGACGGAGTTGTTGCTCATCTTTTGTCCTGACGATGGTCTTTGGTTGATAATGGTAGGGCGAAGGAAACTTGCGAATCCACGCTCTTTCCAGAACTTTATCCTCTTCAACAAGTATGCAAAGAAATTTGCATACCAGTTTTAAACGGGTAACCTCGCGAAAACCCAAATAGCGAATAATCATCGATTTTGTTTCGTAGGGTAAACAGAGCAATGGCGATTGATTTTGCTTGTATACACTAACCTCTCTGCCTTCACTGACAGCCGTTGATGCTTTCTCAAGTTGAGGTTGTCCATGTGTTGGCGAGGGTAAGTCAATGCCCGAATTGCTGTTAACAGGGTTCATGCCTGTCTCCTTCTAAGCTCCAGAGTTGGTATTTATCTTTATATGAAAAAGACATTCAAAATGGATTCGACTCGGTTTCAGGATGAAAGTTCAAAATATTGGGGTCAGTGAAATCAGGAAAAAGCAGAGCTCTGATCCGGGAAAATTTTTCAAGGTCATGGATCAAAAGAGGAGACAACTAGCCTCAGGCAGTTGCTGGGTTGTGCTCATTCGATCATCGTCTCCCTTCCATAGTTCAGTGATTCTCGCACTGTAATCATTACTGACGGTCACCACATGTCGGTTATCGGGACTGAAGTCGGCTGAGATGAATCCTTTCTCGTGTCGGATGGTGGCTTTTTCCAGCCATGCGCCGTCGTTCTGCAGACCAAAAACTTTCGCCGTACCATCCACACTGGCGGTGACCACAAGACGACCATCGGCACTGAAGGTGGCTGAGAAGACTCTGTGCCTATGGGGAATGCTGGCTTCTTCCTGCCATGATCCGTCGGCCTGGAGACCACTGATTTTTGCCGTATTATCGTCACTGGTGGTCACCACATGGAGGCAATCGGCACTGAAGGTGGCTGAGACGACTCTATTAGTGTGGGAGATACAGGCTTTTTCCTGCCATGATGCGGAGGCCTTCTGGCTATAGATTTTTGCCTTGCCGTCCCAACTGGCGGTCACCACATGGCAGCTATCGGAGCTGAAGGTGGCTGTGATGAGCAAATCATCATGACAAATTGAGGCTGCTTTTTTCCATGATCCATCGGCCTGCAGGTCATAGATATTTGCCGTGCGACCTAAACTGTAGGCTAACAGGTGGCAGCTATCGGCGCTGAAATTGGCGATTTCTGCGATGCCTTGAAGGGTGGCTTTTTCTACCCATGATCCATCGGCCCCCTTGCCATAGATTGTAACAACGTAATTTATATCGAGGATCGCCAGAAGACTCTCATCGACACTGAACCTGACCGAATGGACCAGACTGGAATGATAAACAGTCTCTTCTAATTCCCACGATCCGATGTCCCCCTGACCAAAGAATTTCACCGTGTGATCTGGACCGACAGTCAGCAAACGGCGGCCATCAGCATTGAAGGTGACTGAATTGACATTGAGAACATGAGGAATGGAGGCTTTTGCTTCCCAGGATCCATTGTCTGCCTGACCGTAGATATTGAATGTATGACGGTAACCGTAGGCTATCACGGCTAACACATGACGGCCATCAGAGCTAAAGCTGGCCGACATGACTGCATCGTTATGGGTAATAGTGTTTTTTTCTTCCCAGGTTCCACCATTCTCCTGGCCATAGATTTTCAACTTATGATCCACACTGGCGGTCAACACATGGCGGCTGTCGGCGCTGAAGGTGGCTGTGCTGATACGGTTAGAATGGTTAATTTCGGTTTTTTCCACCAGGCTGAATGCTTTACATTGAGACATCAGTTTACTGTTGGTGAAAAGGAGTTGAGCAGGAAAGTAAGTACTTTCTCGTTGTTTTAAAAGTGACTCGACAGTGTCCTCATCCGCAAACGGCGCCAGCCAGTCACGAAGTTGTTGCTCATCTTTTCTCGTTATCATGGCCTTTAGTTGATATTGGTGTTGTGAAGGAAATCGGCGAAACCAGGCTCTTTCCAGAGCTTTATCGTTTTCAACAAGATCGCGAAGATGCCTGCATACCTTGGCTAAACGGGTAATCTCGCGAAAACCCAGATAGCGAATAATCATTGACTTTGTTTCATAGGGTAAACAGAGCAATGGCGATTGATTTTGGATGTATACACTGACCTCCCTGCCTGCACTGACAACCGTTGATGCTTCCTCAAGTTGAGACTGTACAGGTGTTGGCGAGTCAATGCCCGAATTGCTGTTAACAGGGCTCATGCCTGGCTCCTTCAAAACGCCAAAGTGAGTATTTATCCTTTTGGTATTAAAAAGACATTCAAAATGGATTCAACAGGTTGGACCTGGTTTTAGTATGAAAGTTCACAATATTGGGGTCAGTGAAACCAGGAAAAAGCAGAGCCCTGATCCGAGAAAATTTTTCAAGGACATGGATCAAAAGAGGAGACAACCAACCTGAGGCGGGCGTCGGGTTACATTCATTCGATCATCATCGTCCTTCCACAGCTCAGTGATTCTCGCAATGTAATTATCACTGATGGTCACCACATATCGGTCATCGGGACTGAAGTCGGCTGAGAGGACTCCATTCTTGTGTCGGATGGTAGCTTTTTCCAGCCATGCGCCATCGGTCTGCAGACCAAAAACCTTCGCCGTACCATCCTCACTGGCGGTCACCACAAAACGACCATCGGCACTGAAGGTGACTGAGACGACTCTGCCCTTATGGGGAATACTGGCTTCTTCCTGCCATGATCCGTCAGCCTGGAGACCACTGATTTTTGCCGTATTATCGTCACTGGTGATCACCACATGGAGGCAATCGGCACTAAAGTTGGCTGAGGTGAGCCATCTAAAGTGGGATATACAGGCTGTTTCCTGCCATGATGCAGAGGCCTTCTGGCTATAGATTTTTGCACTGCCATCCCAACTGCTGGTCACCACATGGCAGTTATCGCCGCTGATATCGGCAATTGCGATCTGGAGGTCTTGAATGGCGGCTTTTCCCACCCATGATCCATCGGCCCCCTTGCCGTAGATTGTAATAACGGCATATATATCGTGGATCGCCAGAAGACTCTCATCGACACTGAACCTGGCCGAATTGACCGGACTGGTATGGTAAATAGTATCCTCTAATTCCCATGATCCATTGTCCCCCTGACCAAAGAATTTTACCGTGTGACCTGGACCGACAGTCATCAAACGGCAGCCATCAGCAATGAAGGTGACTGATTTGACATTATTAACATCAGGAATGGTGGCTTTTGCTTCCCAGGATCCATTGTCCGCCTGAC
Source organism: Endozoicomonas sp. ALC020 (assembly GCF_049275935.1). Taxonomy (NCBI): domain Bacteria; kingdom Pseudomonadati; phylum Pseudomonadota; class Gammaproteobacteria; order Oceanospirillales; family Endozoicomonadaceae; genus Endozoicomonas; species Endozoicomonas sp. ALC020. The sequence goes on along the minus strand of NZ_CP184830.1, from coordinate 1,955,686 downwards.
TGTAGATAGTGACTGTCTTATCATAACCGGTGGCTAACACATGAAGGCCATCAGAGCTAAAGCTGGCCGACTTGACTGCACCACTATGGGTAATAGTGTTTTTTTCTTCCCAGGTTCCACCATTCTCCTGGCCATAGATTTTCAACTTATGATCCCAACTGGCGGTCACCACATGGCGGCTGTCGGCGCTGAAGGTGGCTGTGCTGATACGGTTAAAATGGTTGATTTCGGCTTTTTCCACCAGGCTGAATGTTTTACATTGAGACTTCAGTTTACTGTTGGTGAAAAGGAGTTGAGCAGGAAAGTAAGTACTTTCTCGTTGTTTTAAAAGTGACTCGACAGTGTCCTCATCCGCAAACGGCGCCAGCCAGTCACGAAGTTGTTGCTCATCTTTTCTCGTTATCATGGCCTTTAGTTGATATTGGTGTGGTGAAGGAAACCGGCGAAACCATGCTCTTTCCAGAGCTTTATCGTTTTCAACAAGATCGCGAAGATGCCTGCATACCTTGGCTAAACGGGTAATCTCGCGAAAACCCAAATAGCGAATAATCATCGACTTTGTGTCATAGGGTAAACAGAGGAATGGCGATTGATTTTGCATGTATACACTAACTTCCCTGCCTGCACTGACAACCGTTGATGCTTCCTCAAGTTGAGGTTGTCCAGGGGTTGGCGAGTCAATGCCCGAATTGCTGTTAACAGGGCTCATGCCTGGCTCCTTTAAAACTCCAAAGTTGGTATTTATCTTTGTATGAAAAATATGAAAAAGACATTCAAAATAGATTCGACTCGGTTTTATGATGAAAGTTCAAAATATTGGGGTCAGTGAAACCAGGAAAAAGCAGAGCCCTGATCCGGGAAAATTTTTCAAGGTCATGGATCAAAAGAGGATGCATTCAACCTGAGGCAGGAGGTGGGTCAGGCTCATTCGATCATCATCGGCCTTCGATAGTTCAGTGATTCTCGCACTGCAATCATAACTGACGGTCAGCACATGTCGGTCGTCGGGACTGAATTTGGCTGAGATGAGTTCTTTCTCGTGTCGGACGGTGGCTTTTTCCAGCCATGACCCATCGGTCTGCAGACCAAAAACTTTCGCCGTACCATCCATACTGACGGTAACCACAAGACGAGCATCTGCACTGAAGGTGGCTGAGAGGACGAAGTGCTTATGGCTAATGTTGGCTTCTTCTTGCCATGATCCATTGGCCTGCAGGCCATTGATTTTTGCCGTGCTATCACAACTGGTGGTCACCACATGAAGGCAATCGGCACTGAAGGTGGCCGAGGTGAGATGTTCATTGTGGGTAATGCAGGCTTTTTCTTGCCATGACGAATCAGCCCTCTGGCTGTAGATTTTCGCCTTACAATCAAAACTGGCGGTCACCACATGGCAGCTATCGGCGCTGAAGCTGGCTGAGTGGAGTACATCATCATGATAAATCGTGGCTGCTTTTTTCCATGATCCATCGGCCTGCAGGTCATAGATATTTGCCGTGCGATCTGAACTGTAGGTTAACAGGTGGCAGTTATCGGCGCTGATATTGGCAATTACGCTCGGGGTGTCTTGAAGGGTGGCTTTTTCCACCCATGATCCATCGGCCCCATTGCCATAGATTGTAACAACGAGTTCTGTATCCTGGATCGCCAGAAGACTCTCATCGACACTGAACCTGGCCGAATTTACTGGACTGGTATGGTAAATAGTATCCTTTAATTCCCATGATCCATTGTCCCCCTGACCAAAGAATTTCACCGTGTGATCTGGACCGACAGTCATCAAACGGCGGCCATCAGCAGTGAAGGTGACAGAACTGACACTATGAACGGGAATGCTGGCTTTTGCTTCCCAGGATCCATTGTCCGCCTGACTGTAGATAGTGACTGTCTTATCATTAGCGGAACCGGTGGCTAACACATGACGGCCATCAGGGCTAAAGCTGGCCGACCCGACTGCACCACTATAGGTAATAGTGTTTTTTTCTTCCCAGGTTCCATCATTCTCCTGGCCATAGATTTTCAGCTTATGATTCCAACTGACGGTCACTACACGACGGCTGTCGGCACTGAAGTTGGCTGTGATGATACCGTCAGGATGGGGAATTTTGGCTTTTTCTACCAGCTTGAATTTTTTACATTGAGACATCAGTTTACTGTTGGTAAAAAGGAGTTGAGCAGGAAAGTAAGTACTTTCTCGTTGTTTTAAAAGTGACTCGATAGTTTCCTCATCCGCAAACGGCGCCAGCCAGTCACGAAGTTGTTGCTGATCTTTTCTCGTTATCATGGCCTTTAGTTGATATTGGTGTTGTGAAGGAAATCGGCGAAACCAGGCTCTTTCCAGAGCTTTATCGTTTTCAACAAGATCGCGAAGATGCCTGCATACCTTGGCTAAACGGGTAATCTCGCGAAAACCCAAATAGCGAATAATCATTGACTTTGTTTCATAGGGTAAACAGAGCAATGGCGATTGATTTTGGTGGTATACACTAACTTCCCTGCCTGCACTGACAACCGTTGATGCTTCCTCAAGTTGAGGTTGTACAGGTGTTGGCGAGTCAATGCCCGAATTGCTGTTAACAGGGCTCATGCCTGGCTCCTTCAAAACGCCAAAGTGAGTATTTATCCTTTTTGTATTAAAAAGACATTCAAAATGGATTCAGCAGGTTGGACTCGGTTTCAGGATGAAAGTTCACAATATTGAGGTCAGTGAAGCCAGGAAAAAACAGAGCCCTGGTCCGGGAAATTTTTTTTCAAGGTCATAGATCAAAAGAGGATGCATTCAGCCTGAGACAGGAGGTGGGTTACGCACATTCGATCATCATCGGCCTTCGATAGTTCAGTGATTCTCGCACTGGAATCAAAACTGACGGTCACCACATGTCGGTCATCGGGACTGAAGTTGGCTGAGATGACTCCTTTATCGTGTCGGATGATGGCTTTTTTCAGCCATGACCCATCGGTCTGCAGACCAAAAACTTTCGCCGTACCATCCGTACTGGCGGTTACCATATGACAACCATCGGCACTGAGGGTGACTGAGTGGACGCTGTTCTTATGGCTAATGCAGGCTTTTTCTTGCCATGATCCATCGGCCTGAAGACTACTGATTTTTGCCGTGTTATCTACACTGGTGGTCACCACATGAAGGCAATCGGCAGTGAAGGTGGCTGAGGTGATCTCGTTATTGTGGGTGATGCAGCCTCTTTCCTGCCATGATGAATCAGCCCTCTGGCTGTAGATTTTCGCCTTGTGATCCCAACCGGTGGTCACCAAATGACAGCTATCGGCGCTGAAGGTGGCCAAGATGATTATATCATCATGGGAAATCGTGGCTGCTTTTTTCCATGATCCATCGGCCTGCAGGTTAAAGATAATTGCCTTGTGATTTGAATCTTTGGTTAACAGGTGGCAGCTATCGGCGCTGATATTGACAATTAAGATCGGGTTTTCTTCAATGGTGGCTTTTTCCACCCATGATCCAGAGGCCTCCTTGCCGTAGATTGAAACAACGAATTCTGTATCCTGGATCACCAAAAGACTCTCATTGGCGCTGAGCCTGGCCGATTCGATTGGACTGGTATGGCAAATGGTTTCCTCTAATTCCCATGATCCATTGTCTCCCTGAGCAAAGATTTTCACCGTGTGATCTCGACCGACAATCACCAAACGGCAGCCATCAGCAGTGAAGGTGGCTGATCTGACATTAATAACATCTGGAATGGTGGCTTTTGCTTCCCAGGTTCCATTGTCCGCCTGACTGTAGATAGTGAATGCCCTTTCATAACCGGCGGCTAACACATGACGGCCATCAGAGCTAAAGCAGGCCGACCTGACTGGACCATTATGGGTAATAGTGTTTTTTTCTTCCCAGGTTCCATCATTCTCCTGGCCATAGATTTTCAACTTATGATCCCAACTGGCGGTCACCACACGGCGGCTGTCGGCGCTGAAGGTGGCTGTCCTGATATAGCCAGCATGGGGAATTTCGGTTTTTTCTACCAGCTTGAATTTTTTACATTGAGACATCAGTTTACTGTTGGTGAAAAGGAGCTGAGCAGGAAAGTAAGTACTTTCTCGTTGTTTTAAAAGTGACTCGACAGTGTCCTCATCCGCAAACGGCGCCAGCCAGTCACGGAGTTGTTGCTCATCTTTTCTCGTTATCATGGCCTTTAGTTGATATTGGTGTGGTGAAGGAAACCGGCGAAACCAGGCTCTTTCCAGAGCTTTATCGTTTTCAACAAGATCGCGAAGATGCCTGCATACCTTGGCTAAACGGGTAATCTCGCGAAAACCCAAATAGCGAATAATCATCGACTTTGTGTCATAGGGTAAACAGAGCAATGGCGACTGATTTTGGACGTATACACTGACCTCCCTGCCTGCACTGACAACCGTTGATGCTTCCTCAAGTTGAGGTTGTCCAGGTGTTGGCGAGTCAATGCCCGAATTGCTGTTAACAGGGCTCATGCCTGGCTCCTTCAAAACTCCAAAGTTAGTATTTATCCTTTTGTATGAAAAAGGCATTCAAAATGGATTCAACAGGTTGGACTCGGCTATAGAATGAAAGTTCACAATATTGAGGTCAGTGAAACCAGGAAAAAGCAGAACCCTGATCCGGGGAAATTGTTCAAGGTCATGGATCAAACGAAGAGACAACCAACCTCAGGCAGGCGTTGGGTTACGCTCATTCGATCATCATCGTCCTTCCACAGTCCAGTGATTTTCACACTGCAATCAAAACTGATGGTCACCATATGTCGGTCATCGGGACTGAAGATGGCTGACATGACTCCTTTCTCGTGTCGGACGGTGGCTTTTTCCAGCCATAACCCATCGGTCTGCAGACCAAAAACTTTCGCCGTACCATCCCAACTGGGGGTAACCACAAGACGACCATCGGCACTGAAGGTGGCTGGGGGTACCCTGTTCTTATGGCTAATGTTGGCTTCTTCTCGCCATGATCCATTGGCCTGCAGGCCATAGATTTTTGCCGTGTTATCTCTACTGGTGGTCACCACATGGAGGCAATCGGCACTGAAGGTGGCTGAGGTGAGCTCGTCATTGTGGGTAATACAGGCTTTTTCTTGCCATGATGAATCAGCCCTCTTGCTGTAGATTTTCGCCTGATGATCCTTACTGGCAGTGACCACATGGCAGCTATCGGCGCTGAAGGTGGCTGTGTTAACTATAAAATTATGAGAAATCGTGTCTGCTTCTTTCCATGATCCGTCGGCCTGCAGGTTAAAAATATTTACCCTGAAACCTGCTCTGGTTAACAGGTGGCAGTTATTGGCGCTGATATCGAGAATTGCGTACTGGGTGCGTTGAATGGTGGCTTTTTCCACCCATGATCCAGCGGCCCCCTTGCCATAGATTGTAACAACGGAATTTATATCGCGGATCGCCAGAAGACTCTCATCGACACTGAGCCTGGCCGAACTGACTGAACTGGTATGGTAAATAGTATCCTTTAATTCCCATGATCCATTGTCCCTCTGACCAAAGAATTTCACCGTGTGATCTGGACCGACAGTCATCAAACGGCGGCCATCAGCAGTGAAGGTGACTGATCCGATATTATGAACATTGGGAATGGTGGCTTTTGCTTCCCAGTATCCATTGTCCGCCTGACTGAAGATAGTGACTGTCTTATCATAACCGGAACTGGTGGCTAACACATGAAAGCCATCAGAGCTAAAGCTGGCCGACCTGACTGCACCGCTGTGGGTAATAGTGTTTTTTTCTTCCCAGGTTCCACCATTCTCCTGGCCATAGATTTTCAACTTATGATCCCAACTGGCGGTCACTACACGGCGGCTGTCGGCGCTGAAGGTGGCTGTGGTGATAAAGTTAGCATGGGGAATTTTGGCTTTTTCTACCAGCCTGAATTTTTTACATTGAGACATCAGTTTACTGTTGGTGAAAAGGAGCTGAGCAGGAAAGTAAGTACTTTCTCGTTGTTTTAAAAGTGACTCGATAGTTTCCTCATCCGCAAACGGCGCCAGCCAGTCACGAAGTTGTTGCTCATCTTTTCTCGTTATCATGGCCTTTAGTTGATATTGGTGTCGTAGAGGAAACCGGCGAAACCAGGCTCTTTCCAGAGCTTTATCGTTTTCAACAAGATCGCGAAGATGCCTGCATACCTTGGCTAAACGGGTAATCTCGCGAAAACCCAAATAGCGAATAATCATTGACTTTGTTTCATAGGGTAAACAGAGCAATGGCGATTGATTTTGGTGGTATACACTAACTTCCCTGCCTGCACTGACAACCGTTGATGCTTCCTCAAGTTGAGGTTGTACAGGTGTTGGCGAGTCAATGCCCGAATTGCTGTTAACAGGGCTCATGCCTGGCTCCTTCAAAACGCCAAAGTGAGTATTTATCCTTTTTGTATTAAAAAGACATTCAAAATGGATTCAGCAGGTTGGACTCGGTTTCAGGATGAAAGTTCACAATATTGAGGTCAGTGAAGCCAGGAAAAAACAGAGCCCTGGTCCGGGAAATTTTTTTTCAAGGTCATAGATCAAAAGAGGATGCATTCAGCCTGAGACAGGAGGTGGGTTAAGCACATTCGATCATCATCGGCCTTCGATAGTTCAGTGATTCTCGCACTGGCATCAAAACTGACGGTCACCACATGTCGGTCATCGGGACTGAAGTTGGCTGAGATGACTCCTTTATCGTGTCGGATGATGGCTTTTTTCAGCCATGACCCATCGGTCTGCAGACCAAAAACTTTCGCCGTACCATCCGTACTGGCGGTTACCATATGACAACCATCGGCACTGAGGGTGGCTGAGTGGACGCTGTTATTATGGCTAATGCAGGCTTTTTCTTGCCATGATCCATCGGCCTGAAGACTACTGATTCTTGCCGTGTTATCTCTACTGGTGGTCACCACATGAAGGCAATCGGCAGTGAAGGTGGCTGAGGTGATCTCGTTATTGTGGGTGATGCAGCCTTTTTCCTGCCATGATGAATCAGCCCTCTGGCTGTGGATTTTCGCCTTGTGATCCCAACCGGTGGTCACCATATGGCAGCTATCGGCGCTGAAGGTGGCCAGGATGATAATATCATCATGGGAGATCGTGGCTGATTTTTTCCATGATCCATCGGCCTGCAGGTTAAAGATAATTGCCTTATGATCTGAATCTTTGGTTAACAGGTGGCAGCTATCGGCGCTGATATTGACAATTACGATCGGGTTTTCTTCAATGGTGGCTTTTTCCACCCATGATCCAGAGGCCTCCTTGCCGTAGATTGAAACAACGAATTCTGTATCCTGGATCACCAAAAGACTCTCATTGGCGCTGAGCCTGGCCGATTCGATTGGACTGGTATGGCAAATGGTTTCCTCTAATTCCCATGATCCATTGTCTCCCTGAGCAAAGATTTTCACCGTGTGATCTCGACCGACAATCACCAAACGGCAGCCATCAGCAGTGAAGGTGGCTGATCTGACATTAATAACATCTGGAATGGTGGCTTTTGCTTCCCAGGTTCCATTGTCCGCCTGACTGTAGATAGTGAATGCCCTTTCATAACCGGCGGCTAACACATGACGGCCATCAGAGCTAAAGCAGGCCGACCTGACTGGACCATTATGGGTAATAGTGTTTTTTTCTTCCCAGGTTCCATCATTCTCCTGGCCATAGATTTTCAACTTATGATCCCAACTGGCGGTCACCACACGGCGGCTGTCGGCGCTGAAGGTGGCTGTCCTGATATAGTCAGCATGGGGAATTTCGGTTTTTTCTACCAGCTTGAATTTTTTACATTGAGACATCAGTTTACTGTTGGTGAAAAGGAGCTGAGCAGGAAAGTAAGTACTTTCTCGTTGTTTTAAAAGTGACTCGACAGTGTCCTCATCCGCAAACGGCGCCAGCCAGTCACGGAGTTGTTGTTCATCTTTTCTCGTTATCATGGCCTTTAGTTGATATTGGTGCCGTGAAGGAAACCGCCGAAACCAGGCTCTTTCCAGAGCTTTATCGTTTTCAACAAGATCGCGAAGATGCCTGCATACCTTGGCTAAACGGGTAATCTCTCGAAAACCCAAATAGCGAATAATCATTGACTTTGTTTCATAGGGTAAACAGAGCAATGGCGATTGATTTTGCATGTATACACTAACCTCCCTGCTTGCACTGAAAACCGTTGATGCTTCCTCAAGTTGAGGTTGTCCATGAGTTGGCGAGTCAATACCCGAATTGCTGTTAACAGGGCTCATGCCTGGCTCCTTCAAAACTCCAAAGTGGGAATTTATCTTTGTATGAAAAAGACATTCAAAATGGATTCGACTCGGCTTCAGGATGAAAGTTCAAAATATTGGGGTCAGTGAAATCAGGAAAAAGCAGAGCTCTGATCCGGGAAAATTTTTCAAGGTCATGGCTCAAAAGAGGAGACAATCAGCATCAGGCGGGTGCTGGATTGTGCTCATTTGATCATCATCGTCCTTCCACAGCTCAGTGATTCTCGCAATGTAATTTTCAGTGGTGGTCACCACGTGTCGGTCATCGGGACTGAAGTTGACTGACATGAGTCCTCTCTCGTGTCGGATGGTGGCTTTTTCCAGCCATGCGCCATCGGTCTGCAGACCAAAAACTTTCGCCGTACCGTCGGCACTGGCGGTTACCACAAGACGACCATCGGCACTGAAGGTGGCTGAGTAGACGCTGTTCTTATGGCTAATGTTGGCTTCTTCTTGCCATGATCCATTGGCCTGCAGGCCAATGATTTTTGCCGTACCATCCTCACTGGTGGTCACCACATGGAGGCAATCGGCACTGAAGTTGGCTGAGGTGAGTTCGTCCTTGTGGGTAATGCAGGCTGTTTCTTGCCATGATGAATCAGCCCTCCGGCTATAGATTTTCGCCTTGTGATCCCTACTGGCGGCGGTGACCACATGGTAGCTATCGGCGCTGAAGGTGGCTGTGGTGGGTATAAAATCATGAGGAATCGTGTCTGCTTTTTTCCATGATCCATCGGCCTGCAGGTTAAAAATATTTATCTTGACACCTGTTCTGGTTAACAGGTGGCAGTTATCGGCGCTGATATCTTTAATTGCTTCCTGGGTGCCTTGAAGGGTGGCTTTTTCCACCCATGATCCACCGGCCCCCTTGCCATAGATTGTAACAACGGCATTTATATCGTGGATCGCCAGAAGACTCTCATCGACACTGAACCTGGCCGAATTGACCGGACTGGTATGGTAAATAATGTCCTCTAATTCCCATGATCCATTGTCCCCCTGACCAAAGAATTTCACCGTGTGATCTGGAGCGACAGTCATCAAACGGCGGCCATCAGCAGTGAAGGTGGCTGATCTGAAATTAAGAACATTTGGAATGGTGGCTTTTGCTTCCCAGGATCCATTGTCCGCCTGACTGAAGATAGTGAGTGTCTTATCATAACCGGCGGCTAACACATGACGTCCCTCAGAGCTAAATGAGGCCGACCTGACTGCACCATTATGGGTAATAATGTTTTTTTCTTCCCAAGTTCCATCATTCTCCTGGCCATAGATTTTCAACTTATGATCCCAACTGGCGGTCACCACACGCCGACTGTCGGCACTGAAGTTGGCTGTGTTGATAAAGTTAGCATGGGGAATTTCGGCTTTTTCTACCAGCTTGAAATTTTTACATTGAGACATCAGTTTACTGTTGGTGAAAAGGAGCTGAGCAGGAAAGTAAGTACTTTCTCGTTGTTTTAAAAGTGACTCGACAGTGTCCTCATCCGCAAACGGCGCCAACCAGTCACGAAGTTGTTGCTCATCTTTTCTCGTTATCATGGCCTTTAGTTGATATTGGTGTTGTGAAGGAAATCGGCGAAACCAGGCTCTTTCCAGAGCTTTATCGTTTTCAACAAGATCGCGAAGATGCCTGCATACCTTTACTAAACGGGTAATCTCGCGAAAACCCAAATAGCGAATAATCATCGATTTTGTTTCGTGGGGTAAACAGAGGAATGGCGATTGATTTTGGTTGTATACACTAACCTCCCTGCCTGCACTGAAAACTGTTGATGCTTCCTCAAGTTGAGGTTGTCCATGTGTTGGCGAGTCAATACCCGAATTGCTGTTAACAGGGCTCATGCCTTACTCCTTCAAAACTCCAAAGTGGGAATTTATCCTTGTATGAAAAAGACATTCAAAATGCATTTGACTCAGTTTTAGGATGAAAGTTCACAATATCGAGGTCAGTGAAACCAGGAAAAACAGAGCCCTGATCCGGGAAAATTTTTCAAGGTCACGGATCAAAAGAGGAGACAACTAACCTCAGGCAGACGTTAGGTTACACTCATTCGTTCATCATCGTCCTTCCACAGTTCAGTGATTCTCGCACTGTAATCAACACTGACGGTCAGCACGTATCGATCATCGGGACTTAAATTGGCTGAGGTGACTCCTCTTGCGTGCTGGATGGTGGCTTTTTCCAGCCATGACCCATCTGCCTGCAGACCACAAAATTTCGCCGTACCATCCGCACTGGCGGTTAACACATGACAACCATCGGCGCTGAAGCAGGCTGAGGTGACATTGCGCTTATGGATAATGCTGGCTTCTTCCTGCCATGATCCATCGGCCTGAAGACCACTGATTTTTGCCGTATTATCGTGACTGGTGGTCACCACATGGAGGCAATCGGCACTGAAGGTGGCTGAGCTGATGTTTCTAGCGTGGGATATACAGGCTTTTTCCTGCCATGATGAATCGGCCCTACGGCTATAGATTTTCGCCTTGTGATCCCAACTGGCGGTCACCACATGGCAGCTATCGGCGCTGAAGGTGGCTGTGATGATCAAATTATCATGATAAATCGAGGCTGCTTTTTTCCATGATCCATCGGCCTGCAGGTTAAAGATATCTGCCTTGTGACCTGGACTGAAGGTTAACAGATGGCAGCTATCGGCGCTGAAATTGGCGATTTCGGTCTGGGGGCCTTGAAGGGTGGCTTTTTCCACCCATGATCCAGCGGTCCCCTTGCCATAGATTGTAACAACGAGATGTATATCGTGGATCGCCAGAAGACTCTCATCGTCGTTGAACCTGGCCGAATCGATCGCACTGGTATGGTAAATAGTCTCCTCTAATTCCCATGATCCGTTGTCTCTCTTAACAAAGAATTTCACCGTCTGATCTGGACCGCCAGTTACCAAGCGGCGGCCATCAGCGGTGAAGGTGGCTGAACTGGCATTAAGTACATGGGGAATGGTGGCTTTTGCTTCCCATGATCCATTGTCTGCCTGACCATAGATAGTGAATGTATTATCATAACCGGTAGCCAATACATGACGGCCATCAGAGCTAAAGCTGGCCGACTTGGCTGGACGATCATGGATAATAGTGTTTATTTCTTCCCAGGTTCCACCATTCTTTTGGCCATAGATTTTCAACTTATGATCCAAACTGGCGGTCACCACGCGGAGGCTGTCGGCGCTGAAGGTGGCTGTGTTGAGAGCGTATGCAAGGGGGATTTCCGCTTTTTCTACCAGCTTGAATTTTTTACATTGAGACATCAGTTTACTGTTGGTGAAAAGGAGCTGAGCAGGAAAGTAAGTACTTTCTCGTTGTTTTAAAAGTGACTCGACAGTGTCCTCATCCGCAAACGGCGCCAACCAGTCACGAAGTTGTTGCTCATCTTTTTTCGTTATCATGGCCTTTAGTTGATATTGGTGTGGTGAAGGAAACCGGCGAAACCAGGCTCTTTCAAGAGCTTTATCGTATTCAACAAGATCGCGAAGATGTCTGCATACCTTTGCTAAACGGGTAATCTCGCGAAAACCCAAATAGCGAATAATCATCGACTTTGTTTCGTGCGGTAAACAGAGGAATGGCGATTGATTTTGGTTGTATATACTAACCTCCCTGCCTGCACTGAAAACTGTTGATGCTTCCTCAAGTTGAGGTTGTCCATGTGTTGGCGAGTCAATACCCGAATTGCTGTTAACAGGGCTCATGCCTGGCTCCTTCAAAACTCCAAAGTTGGTATTTATCTTTGTATGAAAAAGACATTCAAAATGCATTTGACTCGGTTTTTGACTCGGTTTTATGCTGAAAGTTCACACTATTGAGGTCAGTGAAACCAGGAAAAACAGAGCCCTGATCCGGGAAAATTTTTCAAGGTAATGGATCAAAAGAGGAGGCAACTAGCCTCAGACAAGAGGTGGGTTATGCTCATTCGATCATCATCGTCCTTCCGCAGCTCAGTGATTATCGCAGTGTTATCAACACCGAGGGTCATCACATATCGATCATCGGGACTGAATTTGGCTAAGGTGACTCCTTTCTCGTGTCGGATGGTGGCTTTTTCCAGCCATGCGCCTTCGGTCTGCAGACCAAAAACCTTCGCCGTACGATCATGACTGGCGGTAACTACAAGACGACCATTGGCACTGAATGTAGCTGTGTAGAGGATGCTCTTATGGCTAATGTTGGCTTCTTCTCGCCATGATCCATTGGCCTGCAGGCCATGGATTTTTGACGTGTTATCAGTACTGGTGGTCACCACATGAAGGCAATCGGCACTGAAGGTGGCTGAGAAGACTATGCCCTTGTGGGTAATGCAGGCTGTTTCTTGCCATGATGAATTAGCCTTCCGGCTATAGATTGTCGCCTTGCAATCCCAACCGGTGGTCACCACATGGCAGCTATCGGAGCTGAAGGTGGCTGAGGCGATTGCATCATCATGATAAATCGTGGCTGCTTTTTTCCATGATCCATCGGCCTGCAGGTCATAGATATTTGCCGTGTGATCTGAACTGAAGGTTAACAGGTGGCAGCTATCGGCGCTAATATTGACAATTACGCTCGGGGTGTCTTTAAGGGTGGCTTTTTCCACCCATGACCCATCGGCCCTCTTGCCATAGATTGTAACAACGAAATGTGTATCCTGGATCGCCAGAAGACTCTCATCGACACTGAACCTGGCCGAATTGACCGGACTGGTATGGTAAATAATGTCCTCTAATTCCCATGATCCATTGTCCCCCTGACCAAAGAATTTCACCGTGTGATCTGGAGCGACAGTCATCAAACGGCGGCCATCAGCAGTGAAGGTGATGGATCTGACATTGAGAAAGGGAATGGTGGCTTTCGCTTCCCAAGATCCATTGTCCGCCTGACTGTAAATAGTGACTGTATTATCATAGCTAATGGCTAACACATGAAGTCCATCAGAGCTAAAGCTGGCCGACATGACTGCACCATTATGATGGGTAATAGTGTTTTTTTCTTCCCAGGTTCCACCATTCTTCTGGCCATAGATTTTCAACTTATGATTCGCACTGGCGACCACCACACGACGGCTGACGGCACTGAAGGAGGCTCCTTTGATACCGCCAGCATAGGGAATTTTGGCTTTTTCTACCAGCTTGAATTTTTTACATTGAGACGTCAGTTTACTGTTGGTGAAAAGGAGCTGAGCAGGAAAGTAAGTACTTTCTCGTTGTTTTAAAAGTGACTCGACAGTGTCCTCATCCGCAAACGGCTCCAACCAGTCGCGAAGTTGTTGCTCATCTTTTTCCGTTATCGTGGCCTTTAGTTGATATTGGTGTCGTGGAGGAAACCGCCGATACCAGGCTCTTTCCAGAGCTTTATCGTTTTCAACAAGGTCGCGAAGATGTCTGCATACCCTGGCTAAACGGGTAATCTCGCGAAAACCCAAATAGCGAATAATCATCGACTTTGTTTCGTAGGGTAAACAGAGGAATGGAGATTGATTTTGGTGGTATACACTAACCTCCCTGCCTGCACTGAAAACTGTTGATGCTTCCTCAAGTTGAGGTTGTCCATGTGTTGGCGAGTCAATACCCGAATTGCTGTTAACAGGGCCCATGCCTGGCTCCTTCAAAACTCCAAAGTTGGTATTTATCTTTGTATGAAAAAGACATTCAAAATGCATTTGACTCGGTTTTATGCTGAAAGTTCACAATATTGAGGTCAGTGAAACCAGGAAAAACAGAGCCCTGATCCGGGAAAATTTTTCAAGGTAATGGATCAAAAGAGGAGGCAACTAGCCTCAGACAAGAGGTGGGTTATGCTCATTTGATCATCATCGTCCTTCCGCAGCTCAGTGATTCTTGCACTGTAATCATTACTGATGGTCACCACATATCGGTCATCGGGACTGAAGTCGGCTGAGAGGACTCCTCTCTCGTGTCGGATGGTGGCTTTTTCCAGCCACTTCCCTTCGGTCTGCAGACCAAAAACTCTCGCCGTACCATCTGCACTGGCGGTCACCACAAGACGACCATCGGCACTGAAGGTGGCTGAGAGGATTTTTTCCTTATGGGTAATGCTGGCTTGTTTTCGCCATGATCCATCGGCCTGCAGGCCACTGATTTTTGCCTTGTTATCTTTACTGATAGTCACCACATGAAGGCAATCGGCACTGAAGGTGGCTGAGATGACTTCGTACTTGTGGGTAATGCAGGCTTTTTCTTGCCATGATGAATCGGCTCTGCGGCTATAGATTTTCGCCTTGTAATCCCAACTGGCGGTCACCACATGGCAGCTATCGGCGCTGAAGGTGGCTGTTTCGAGTATATAATCATGGGAAATCGTGACCGCTTTTTTCCATGATCCATCGGCCTGCAGGTTAAAGATACTTGCCTTGTAACCTGAATCTTTGGTTAACAGGTGACAGCTATCGGCGCTGATATCGGCAAGTGCGATATGGGTGCCTTGAAGGGTGGCTTTCTCCACCCACTTTCCAGCGGCCCCCTTGCCATAGGTTGTAACAACGAAATCTGTATCGTGGATCGCCAGAAGACTCTCATCGACGCTGAACCTGGCCGAAATGACCGGACTGGTATGGTAAATAATGTCCTTTAATTCCCATGATCCATCGTCCCCCTGACCAAAGAATTTCACCGTGTGATCTGGAGCGACAGTCATCAAACGTCGGCCATCAGCAGTGAAGGTGATGGATCTGACATTGAGAACATGGGGAATGCTGGCTGTTGCTTCCCAGGATCCGTTGTTCGCCTGACTGTAGATAGTGACTGTCTTATCATAACCGGTGGCTAAAACATGACGACCATCAGAGCTCAAGCTGGCCGACATGACTGCACCATTATGGGTAATAGTGTTTTTTTCTTCCCAGGTTCCACCATTCTCCTGGTCATAGATTTTCAACTTATGATCCTCACTGGCGGCCACCACACGGCGGCCGACGCCACTGAAGGTGTCTTTGCTGATGCCAGCATGGGGAATTTTGGCTTTTTCTACCAGCTTGAATTTTTTACATTGAGACATCAGTTTACTCCGGGTGAAAAGGAGCTGAGCAGGAAAGTAAGTACTTTCTCGTTGTTTTAAAAGTGACTCGACAGTGTCCTTATTTGCAAACGGCGCCAACCAGTCACGAAGTTGTTGCTCATCTTTTCTCGTTATCATGGCCTTTAGTTGATATTGGTGTTGTGAAGGAAACCGCCGAAACCAGGCTCTTTCCAGACCTTTATCGTTTTCAACAAGATCGCGAAGATGTCTGCATACCTTTGCTAAACGGGTAATCTCGCGAAAACCCAAATAGCGAATAATCATCGACTTTGTTTCGTAGGGTAAACAGAGGAATGGCGATTGATTTTGGTGGTATACACTAACTTCCCTGCCTGCACTGACAACTGTTGATGCTTCCTCAAGTTGAGGTTGTCCATGTGTTGGCGAGTCAATACCCGAATTGCTGTTAACAGGGCCCATGCCTTACTCCTTCAAAACTCCAAAGGTGGTATTTATCCTTGTATGAAAAAGACATTCAAAATGCATTTGACTCAGTTTTAGGATGAAAGTTCACAATATCGAGGTCAGTGAAACCAGGAAAAACAGAGCCCTGATCCGGGAAAATTTTTCAAGGTCATGGGTCAAAAGAGGAGACAACTAATCAGGCAGGCGTCAGGTTACACTCATTCGATCATCATCGTCCTTCCACAGCTCAGTGATTCCCGCACTGTGATCATAACTGATGGTCACCACATGCCGGTCATCGGGACTGAAGTCGGCTGAGATGACTCCGTTTTCGTGTCGGATGGTGGCTTTTTCCAGCCATGACCCATCGGTCTGCAGATCAAAAACTTTCGCCGTACCATCCAAACTGGCGGTAACCACAAGACGAGCATCTGCACTGAAGGTGGCTGAGAGGACGACGTGCTCATGGCTAATGGTGGCTTCTTCTTGCCATGATCCATTGGCCTGCAGGCCATTGATTTTTGCCGTGTTATCACAACTGGTGGTCACCACATGGAGGCAATCGGCACTGAAGTTGGCAGAGGAGAGCTCGTTATTGTGAGTAATGCAGGCTTTTTCTTGCCATGATGAATCCGCACTCTGGCTATAGATTTTCGCCTTGTGATCCCGACTGGCAGTGACCACATGGCAGCTATTGGCGCTGAAGGTGGCTGATGTGACTGTATGATCATGAGAAATCGTGGCTGCTTTTTTCCATGATCCATCGGCCTGCAGGTTAAAAATATTTATCTCGAAACCTGTTCTGGTTAACAGGTTGCAGTTATCGGCGCTGATATCTTTAATTGCTTCCTGGGTGCCTTGAAGGGTGGCTTTTTCCACCCATGATCCAGCGGCCCCCTTGCCGTAGATTGTAACAACGGAATTTATATCGCGGATCGCCAGAAGACTCTCATCGACACTGAACCTGGCCGAATTGACCGGACTGGCATGGTAAATAGTGTCCTCTAATTCCCATGATCCATTGTCCCCCTGACCAAAGAATTTCACCGTGTGATCTGGACCGGCAGTCACTAAACGAAGCCCATCAGCAGTGAAGGTGACTGAACTGATATTACGAACATTGGGAATGCTGGCTGTTGCTTCCCAGGATCCATTGTCCGCCTGACTGTAGATAGTGACTGTCTTATCATAACTGATGGCTAACACATGAAGGCCATCAGAGCTGAAGCTGGCCGAACTCACTGCACGATTATGGCTAATAGTGCTTTTTTCTTCCCAGGTTCCACCATTCTCCTGGCCATAGATTTTCAAATTATTATCCCAACTGGTGGTCACTACACGGCGGCTGTCGGCGCTGAAGGTGGCTGTGATGATAACGTCAGCATGGGGAATTTTGGCTTTTTCTGCCAGCTTGAATTTTTTACATTGAGACATCAGTTTACTGTTGGTGAAAAGGAGCTGAGCAGGAAAGTAAGTACTTTCTCGTTGTTTTAAAAGTGACTCGACAGTGTCCTTATCTGCAAACGGCGCCAACCAGTCACGAAGTTGTTGCTCATCTTTTTCCGTTATCATGGCCTTTAGTTGATATTGGTGTCGTGGAGGAAACCGCCGAAACCAGGCTCTTTCCAGAGCTTTATCGTTTTCAACAAGATCGCGAAGATGTCTGCATACCTTTGCTAAACGGGTAATCTCGCGAAAACCCAAACAGCGAATAATCATCGACTTTGTTTCGTGGGGTAAACAGAGGAATGGCGATTGATTTTGGTTGTATATACTAACCTCCCTGCCTGCACTGAAAACTGTTGATGCTTCCTCAAGTTGAGGTTGTCCATGTGTTGGCGAGTCAATACCCGAATTGCTGTTAACAGGGCCCATGCCTGGCTCCTTCAAAACTCCAGAGTTGGTATTTATCTTTGTATGAAAAAGACATTCAAAATGAATTCGACTCGGTTTTATGATGAAAGTTCACAATATTGAGGTCAGTGAAACCAGGAAAAAAACAGAGCCCTGATCCGTTAAATTTTTTCAAGGTCATGGGTCAAAAGAGGAGACAACCAGCCTCAAGCAGGTGCTGGGTTGTGCTCATTCGATCATCATCGTCCTTCCGCAGCTCAGTGATTCTTGCACTGTAATCATTACTGATGGTCACCACATATCGGTCATCGGGACTGAAGTCGGCTAAGGTGATTAGTCTCTCGTGTCGGATGGTGGCTTTTTCCAGCCATGACCCATCGGCCTCCTGGCCATAAATTTTCGCCGTACCATCCACACTGGTGGTTATTACATGACAACCATCTGCACTGAAGGTGGCTGAGGAGACGCTGCTCTTATGGCTAATGTTGGCTTCTTCTCGCCATGATCCATTGGCCTGCAGGCCATGGATTTTTGCCGTCTTATCAACACTGGTGGTCGCCACATGGAGGCAATCGGCACTGAAGGTGGCTGAGAAGAGTTCGTCATTGTGGGTAATGCAGGCTTTTTCCTGCCACGATGAACCGGTTCTTCGGCTATAGATTTTCGCCTTGTAATACTTACTGGCGGTTACCACGTGGCAGCTATCGGCGCTGAAGGTGGCTGAGATGGGTTCATAATCATGAGAAATCGTGGCCGCTTTTTTCCATGATCCATCGGCCTGCAGGTTAAAAATATTTATCTCCAAACCTGTTCTGGTTAACAGGTGGCAGTTATCGGCGCTGATATCTTTAATTGCGTTCTGGGTGCCTTGAAGGGTGGCTTTTTCCAGCCATGATCCAGCGGCCCCCTTGCCGTAGATTGTAACAACGGAATTTATATCGCGGATCGCCAGAAGACTCTCATCGACGCTGAACCTGGCCGAAATGACCGGACTGGTATGGTAAATAATGTCCTTTAATTCCCATGATCCATCGTCCCCCTGACCAAAGAATTTCACCGTGTGATCTGGAGCGACAGTCATCAAACGTCGGCCATCAGCAGTGAAGGTGATGGATCTGACATTGAGAACATGGGGAATGCTGGCTGTTGCTTCCCAGGATCCGTTGTCCGCCTGACTGTAGATAGTGACTGTCTTATCATAACCGGTGGCTAAAACATGACGACCATCAGAGCTCAAGCTGGCCGACATGACTGCACCATTATGGGTAACAGTGTTTTTTTCTTCCCAGGTTCCACCATTCTCCTGGTCATAGATTTTCAACTTATGATCCTCACTGGCGGCCACCACACGGCGGCCGACGCCACTGAAGGTGTCTTTGCTGATGCCAGCATGGGGAATTTTGGCTTTTTCTACCAGCTTGAATTTTTTACATTGAGACATCAGTTTACTCCGGGTGAAAAGGAGCTGAGCAGGAAAGTAAGTACTTTCTCGTTGTTTTAAAAGTGGCTCGACAGTGTCCTTATCTGCAAACGGGGCCAACCAGTCGCGAAGTTGTTGCTCATCTTTTTCCGTTATCGTGGCCTTTAGTTGATATTGGTGTCGTGGAGGAAACCGCCGATACCAGGCTCTTTCCAGAGCTTTATCGTTTTCAACAAGGTCGCGAAGATGTCTGCATACCCTGGCTAAACGGGTAATCTCGCGAAAACCCAAATAGCGAATAATCATCGACTTTGTTTCGTAGGGTAAACAGAGCAACGGTGATTGATTTTGGATGCATACACTAACCTCCCTGCCTGCACTGACAGCCTTTGGTGATCCCTCAAGTTGAGGTTGTCCAGGGGTTGGCGAGTCAATACCCGAATTTCTGTTAACAGGGCTCATGTCTGGTTCCTTCAAAACTCCAAAGTTGGTATTTATCCTTGTATGAAAAAGACATTCAAAATAGATTCGACTCGGCTTCAGGATGAAAGTTCAAAATATTGGGGTCAGTGAAACCAGGAAAAAACAGAGCCCTGATCCGTGAAAATTTTTCAAGGTCGTGGGTCAAAAGCAAAAGAGGAGACAACCAGCCTCAGGCAGGTGTTAATCACCTGATGGTACCAGCGTTTGCATGTTCGCTTAGTTCAGGCATAAAAAAACCGCCATTCCGTGGGACAGAAAAAATGGTGGTTGTTAGGCTGTAATTCTAATAAATTAACTTATAATATAAGTCATGAATACTATAAGCTGGTCCAACAAAGCCCGTAAGCAGCTTCTTAAACTGCCTAACAAAGAGGCCAAAAAAATACATGAAGAAGTGTTGGCTCTTGAGTGCTTTCCGGCTTGTCAGAACATAAAGAAACTCACGAACCACCAGTACGAATATCGTTTACGAGTGGGACCTTTCAGAGTCTTTTTCAACTTCGACGGTGCTGTTCGTATCGTCACCATAGAAGAGGTTAAACGTAGAAATGAACATACCTACTGACGTTCAGATCATTACTCATTCTGGTAAACCGGCTTTTGCAGTGGTTCCTTATGACCAATGGCTGCAACTCACTGGCCAGGCCACTGAAGCCTATTTCCCCCATGAAGTGGTCGGGTTCCAGCTACAGGGTTTGAGCCTGATTACTGCGTGGCGCAAGTATAAAAAACTGACCCAGACACAACTGGCTGACCGGCTCGGTATCAGCCAGTCGGCTATGGCCCAGATTGAGAACACGGAATCGCCAACCGAACGAACCCTGTCCCGTGTGGCGCAAGCCCTGGGTATCAATGTTAAGCAGCTGGAAGACTGAATGTATGAAAAGAACATCCAAAATGGATTCAACAGGTTGGACTCGGTTTTTATGATGAAAGTTCACAATATTGAGGTCAGTGAAACCAGGAAAAACAGAGCCCTGATCCGGGAAAATTTTTCAAGGTAATGGATCAAAAGAGGAGGCAACTAGCCTCAGACAAGAGGTGGGTTATGCTCATTTGATCATCATCGTCCTTCCGCAGCTCAGTGATTCTTGCACTGTAATCATTACTGATGGTCACTACATATCGGTCATCGGGACTGAAGTCGGCTGAGAGGACTCCTCTCTTGTGTCGGATGGTGGCTTTTTCCAGCCACTTCCCTTCGGTCTGCAGACCAAAAACTCTCGCCGTACCATCTGCACTGGCGGTCACCACAAGACGACCATCGGCACTGAAGGTGGCTGAGAGGATTTTTTCCTTATGGGTAATGCTGGCTTGTTTTCGCCATGATCCATCGGCCTGCAGGCCACTGATTTTTGCCGTGTTATCTTTACTGATAGTCACCACATGAAGGCAATCGGCACTGAAGGTGGCTGAGATGACTTCGTACTTGTGGGTAATGCAGGCTTTTTCTTGCCATGATGAATCGGCTCTGCGGCTATAGATTTTCGCCTTGTAATCCCAACTGGCGGTCACCACATGGCAGCTATCGGCGCTGAAGGTGGCTGTTTCGAGTATATAATCATGGGAAATCGTGACCGCTTTTTTCCATGATCCATCGGCCTGCAGGTTAAAGATACTTGCCTTGTAACCTGAATCTTTGGTTAACAGGTGACAGCTATCGGCGCTGATATCGGCAAGTGCGATATGGGTGCCTTGAAGGGTGGCTTTCTCCACCCATTTTCCAGCGGCCCCCTTGCCATAGGTTGTAACAACGAAACGTGTATCGTGGATCGCCAGAAGACTCTCATCGACGCTGAACCTGGCCGATTCGATCGGAGTGGTATGGTCAATGGTGTCCTCTAATTCCCATGATCCATTGTTTCCCTGGCCAAAGATTTTTACCGTGTGATCTGTACCGGCAGTCACCAAACGGCGACCATCAGCAGTGAAGGTGACTGATTTGGCAGTGGGAACATGGGGAATGGTGGCTTTTGCTTCCCAGGATCCATTGTCCGCCTGACTGTAGATAATGAATGTCTTATCACAACCGGTGGCTGACACATGATGGCCATCAGTGCTAAAGCTGGCCGACATGACTGAACCATCATGGGTAATAGTGTTTTTTTCTTCCCAGGTTCCACCATTCTCCTGGCCATAGATTTTCAACTTATGATCCACACTGGCGGTCATCACACGGCGGCTGTCGGCGCTGAAGGTGGCTGTGGTGACATAAGAAGCGTGGGTAATTTTGGCTTTTTCTGCCAGCTTGAATTTTTTACATTGAGACATCAGTTTACTGTTGGTGAAAAGGAGCTGAACAGGAAAGTAAGTACTTCCTCGTTGTTTGAAAAGTGACTCGACAGTGTCCTTATCCGCAAACGGTGCCAGCCAGTCACAGAGTTGTTGCTCATCTTTTCTCTTTATCGTGGTCTTTAGTTGATATTGGTGTTGAGAAGGAAACCGGCGAAACCAGGCTCTTTCCAGAGCTTTATCGTTTTCAACAAGATCACGAAGATGCCTGCATACCTTTGCTAAACGGGTAATCTCGCGAAAACCCAAACAGCGAATAATCATCGATTTTGTTTCGTAGGGTAAACAGAGGAATGGCGATTGATTTTGGTGATATACATTAACGTCTCTGCCTGCACAGACACCTGTTGCCGCTTCCTCCAGTCGAGGTCGCCTGGGTGCTGGCGGGAGTAAATCGTCACGGCCGGAATTGTTGTTCAAAGGGTTCATGTCTGGCTCCTCTTGTGTTCAAAAGTCATTACTTACCCCTGCCTGGAAAAGACATCTAAAGTTGATTTGATCTGTTAGAGTCATTTTCACGACGGAAGTTCAAAATATTGAGGTCAGTGGAAATAAGAAAAAGAAGCGCCCTGATCCGGGAAAAATAGCTCAGTGATTTTCGCTGCGTACTCGGTGACGACTACCACATGTCGGCTATCGGCACTGAAGGTGGCCCATTGGACTGCACCTTCATCCTCGTGTTGGAGGGTGGCTTTTTCCAGCCATGATCCGTCGGCCTCCTGGCCACAAATTTTCGCTGTACCATCTGCACTGGCAGTGACCAAATGACAACCATCGGCACTGAAAGTGGCTGAGATGACACACTCCTTATGGATAATGCTGTCTTCTTCTTGCCATGATCCATCGGCCTGCAGGCCACTGATTTTTGCCGTGTTGTCATCACCGGCGGTCACCACATGGAGGCAATCGCTGCTGAAGTTGGCTGAGTTGATCCCTCCGTTGTGGGAAATGCAGGCTTTATGTTGCCATGATGCAGGGGCCTTCTGGCTATAGATTTCCGCCTTGCCATCCATACTGGCAGTGACCACATGACGGCAATCGGCGCTGAAGGTGGCTGAGCCGATCACGTCACTATGATGAATAGCCGTTATTTCTTGCCATGATCCATCAGCCTGCAGACCACAGATTCTCGCCGTGCAATCAAAACTGGCGGTTACCAGATGGCAGCTATCGGCGCTGAAGTTGGCTGAGCTGATTGCTTTCTTGTGTTGAAAAGTGGCTTTTTCCAACCATGATCCAGCGACCCCCTGGGCGTAGATTTTTACAACATAATCTTCATCGAAGATCACCAGATGATGGCCATTGGCGCTGAGCATGGCCGAACAGACCGGACTACTATGGTCAATAATGCCCTCCGGTTGCCATGATCCATCGCCCCCCTGACCAAAGATCTTCACCGTATGACCCAGACTGGCAGTCACTACACGGCGCCCATCAGCACTGAAGCTGGCTGAACTGACATGATCAATATGGTGAATAATGGCTTTTTCTTCCCATGATCCATCATCCTTCAGACCACAGATTTTCGCTGTGCCATCGTGACAGGCAGTGACCAGATAACGGCCATCGGGGCTGAAGCTGACTGACATGACCATACTACTATGGGTAATAGTGGCTTTTTCTTCCCATAATCTATTGGCCTCCAGGCGGTAGATTTTTGCTGTGTTATCAAAACTGGCGGTTGCCAGGAAGTGGCCATCGGGACTGAAAGTGGCTTCGGAGACAGGACCAGCATGAGTAATCCTGATTTTTTCCACTAGCTTGAATTTTTTACATAGAGACATCAATTTACTGTTGGTGAAAAGTAACTCAACAGGGAAATGAATATTCTTTCGGTGTTCAATGAGCGACTCGGTAGTGTCCTTATTAGCAAAAGGCGCCAACCAATCACGGAGTTGTTGCTCATCTTTTTTCGTTATCGTGGCTTTTAGTTGATATTGGTGTTGTGAAGGAAACCGGCGACCCCATGCTCTTTCCTGTGCTTTATCGTTTTCAACAAGATCGCGAAGATACCTGCATACCTTTGCCAAACGGGTAATCTCGCGAAAACCCAAATAGCGAATAATCATCGATTTTGTTTCGTAGGGTAAACGGAGCAATGGCGATTGGTTTTGGTTGTATACACTAATCTCCCTGCCTGCACTGACAACCGTTGGCACTTCCTCAAGGTAAGCTTGTCCATGTGTTGGCGAGTCAATACCCGAATTGCTGTTAACAGGTCCCATGCCCGACTCCTTCAAAACTTCAAGGTGGGTATTTATCCTTGTAGGAAAAAAACATTCAAAATGGATTCGACAGCTTAGACTCGGTTTTATGATGAAAGTTCACAATATTGGGGTCAGTGAAACCAGGAAAAAAACAGAGCCCTGATCCAGAAAAATTTTTCAAAGTCATGGATCAAAAGAGGAGACAACTAACCTCAGGCTGAGGTTGGGTCAGACCCATTGGATCATCATCGTCCTTGCATAGTTCAGTGATTTTTGCCGCGTAAGAAGTAACCGTCACCACAAGTCGGCTATCGGCGCTGAAAGCGGCTGATTTGACTGGACTTTCGTGTTGAATGGTAGCTTTTTCCAGCCATGACCCGTCAGCCTCCTGGCCACATATTTTCGCTGTACCATCCAGGCTGGTAGTTACCATATGACAGCCATCGGCACTGAAGGTAGCTGAGGTGATGCAGTTCTGATGGATAATGATGATGGCCTCTTCTTGCCATGATCCATCAGCCTGCAGGGTAATGATTTTTACCGTGTTATCCTTGCTGCCGGTCACCAGATGGCGGCAATCGGCACTGAAGTTGGCTGAGGTGATCTCTTCGGTGTGAGAAATGCAGGCTTTTTCTTGCCATGATGAATCGGCCGTCTTGCTAAGTATTTTCGCCTTGCCGCCCCGACTGGCGGTTACCAGATGGCAGCTATCGGCGCTGAAGTTGGCTGAGAAGCGCCAAAGATTATGATAAATCTTGGCTGCTTTTTTCCATGATCCATCGGTCTGTAGGCCACTGATTATTGCCGTTCTGTCACCACTGACGGTCACCACATGGAGGCTATCGGCGCTGAAGTTGGCGGATTTGATTTCGAAACTGTGCTGAATGCTGGCTTTTTCTACCCATGATCCGGCGGGCCCCTGAGCATAGATTTCTACAGAGCAATCTTGACTGCAGAGCGCCAGATGATGGTCATTGGAGCTGATTACGGACGAAGAGATCGAACTACCACGTTCAATAGTACTCTCTAATGCCCAGGATCCATCGTCCCCCTGACTAAAGATTTTCGTCCTACGAGCATTGGCAGTCACCATACGGCGGTCATCAGCACTGAAAGTGACTGAATAGACCGGACCAATATGAGGAAGGATGGCTTTCTCTTTCCATGATCCATCATCCTCCTGGCCATATATTTTCGCCTGGCAATCCGAGCTGACGGTCGCCAAATGACGACCATTGGGACTGAAGCTGCCTGAGTAGAAGAAATCACTGTGGGAAATGATGCCTTTTAGTTCCCATGATCCATCGGTCTTCTGGCCGAAGATTTTCGCCCTTTTATCCCCACCGGCGACCAGATGGCGACCATCGGCGCTGAAGGTGACTGAGTCAAAGTAGAAGGAATGAGTAATTTTGGCTTTTTCCACTAACTTGAATTTTTTACATTCAGACATCAGTTTACTGTTGCTGAAAAGTAACTGGACAGGAAAATAAGAACTCTTTCTGTGTTTTATGAGTGACTCGATAGTTTCTGAATTTGCAAACGTCTGCAACCAATCACGGAGCTGTTGCTCATCTTTTGTCTTAATTGCGGCCTTTAGTTGATAAAGGTGTGGTGAAGGAAACCGGCGATCCCATGCTCTTTCCAGAGCTCTGTTTTGTTTAACAAAATCGCGAAAATATCGGCATACCTTTGCTAAACGGGTAATCTCTCGAAAATCCAGACAGCGAATAATCTTTAACTGTGTTAATTCGGGCAAAGCTAAAATCGGAGAGTTGTTGTTGTGATATAGAGTAACGTCCCTACCTGCACTGACGCCCGTTGGTGCTTCCTCAAGCTGAGGTTGCAAAGGTCTTGGCGAAAGTGATTTGTGTATCTCTGAATTGCTGGTGATAGGGTTCATCCCTGATTGCTCCGTAGCTCCAAAATCAGTCTTTATCCTCGCCTGGAAAGGATATTTTAAATGGATTCTATCTGTTCGACTCAGTTTTATAGTGGTAGTTCAAAAAAGATTGAGGTCAGTGGAGCCAAGCAAAAATACGCTCATTCGATCATTGATCGTTCTTCAATAGTTCAGTAATTTTCGCTGTGTACTCGGTGACGGTTACCACATGTCGGCTATCGGCACTGAAAGTGGCCTGGTGGACTGCATCTTCATCCTCGTGTTGGAGGGTGGCTTTTTCCAGCCATGATCCGTCGGCCTGCTGGCCACAAATTTTCGCTGTGCGATCCAAACTGGCGGTTACCATATGACAACCATCGGCACTGAAGTCGGCTGAGAAGACACTCCCGCTATGGGTGATACAGGCTTCTTCCTGCCATGATCCATCGGCCTGCAGGCCATTGATTTTTGCCGTGTTGTCATTACTGGCGGTCGCCACTTGGAGGCAATCGGCGCTGAAGTTGGCTGAGTTGACTTCCCTGGTGTGAAAAATGCGGGCTTTTTCTTGCCATGATGAATCGACATTCTGGCTATAGATTTTTGCACTGCCATCCCAACTGGCGGTCACCACATGACGGCAATCGGCGCTGAAGTTGGCTGAGCAGATCACATCGCCATGATGGATCGCAGTTATTTCTTTCCATGATCCATCGGCCTGCAGGCCACAGATTCTTGCCGTGCAATCAAAACTGGAGGTTACCAGATAGCAGCTATCGGCGCTGAAGTCTGCTGAGGAGATTGCTTTCTTGTGTTGAATGGTGGCTTTTTCTACCCATGATCCAGCGACCCCCTGAGCGTAGATTTTTACAG
Source organism: Endozoicomonas sp. ALC020 (assembly GCF_049275935.1). Lineage (NCBI taxonomy): Bacteria > Pseudomonadati > Pseudomonadota > Gammaproteobacteria > Oceanospirillales > Endozoicomonadaceae > Endozoicomonas > Endozoicomonas sp. ALC020. The sequence continues at coordinate 1,928,999 of NZ_CP184830.1, read as the reverse complement.
CATAATCTGCATCGCAAATCACTAGATGATGGCCATTGGCGCTGAGCATGGCCGAACAGACCTGACTACTGTGGTCAATAATGCCCTCCGGTTGCCATGATCCATCGCTCCCCTGAGCAAAGATTTTCACCGTATGATCCAAACTGGCAGTCACCACGCGGCGCCCATCAGTACTGAAGCTGGCTGAACTGATCTGATCAATATGGGTAATAATGACTTTTTCTTCCCATGATCCATCATCCTGCTGACCAAAGATTTTCGCCGTGTGATCTTTACTGGCAGTCACCACATGACGGCCATCGAGACTGAAGCTGGCTGATGTGACCCAATTATTATGGGAGATGGTGCCTTTTGATTCCCATGATCCATGGGTCTCCAGGCCGAAGATTTTTGCTGTTCCATCATAACTGGCGGTTACCAGGTGACGGCCATCGGTGCTGAAGGTGGCGGTGCAGACATTGCTGGAATGGGCAATTTCGAGTTTTTCCACTGGGCTGAATAGTTTACATTGAGACATCAGTTTGCTGTTGATGAAAAGGAGCTGAACAGGAAAGTAAGTACTTTCTCGTTGTTTTAAAAGTGACTCGATAGTGTCCTTATCCACAAACGGCTTTAACCAGGCACGGAGTTGTTGCTCATTTTTTTTCGTTATCGTGGCCTTTAGTTGATCTTGGTGAGGTGAAGGAAACCGTTGATACCACCCTCTTTCCAGTGCTTTATCGGTTTCAACAAAATCGCGAAGGTACCTGCATACCCTTGCCAAACGGGTAATCTCGCGAAGACCCAAATAGCGAATAATCATCGATTTTGTTTCGTAGGGTAAACAAAGCAATGGCGATTGGTTTTGGTAATATACATTAATGTCTCTGCCGACACAGACACTCGTTGCTGTTTCCTCCAGTCTAGGTCGCTTGGGTTCTGGCGGGAGTAAATCGTCATGGCCGGAATTGTTGTTCAAAGGGTTCATGTCTGGCCCCTCCTGAGTTCAAAAGTCAGTACTTACCCGTGCCTTAAAAAGACATCTAAAGTTGATTTGATCTGTTAGAGTCGGTTTTGTAATGGAAGTTCAAAATATTGGGGTCAGTGAAACCAGGAAAAAACAGAGCCCTGATCCGTGAAATTTTTTCAAGGTCATGGATCAAGCAAGTGAACAAAGACTTGTTCCCTTGCGACAAGGACGGCAACCGGCTTTAGCTCAGCTGGCCGTGGTGCAAACCGCCCTGATACCTATTCGCAGGTGACTAATTTTAACTGTCAGGCCAAGTCAAGGCAGAGTGTACCCATTGAAGCCTAACGGTTAATGAATATCATCGACAACGAAAATGTCGGCAGATCGGTCACTAAAACTACCCGTGAGTCACTGGATTCATTAATAGCCAACTGGTCTGTCACCACCGGAACGAATGTGGAACGGTTTATCTACGACGAGAAAAGCCCCGGCGTGTTTTACGTCTACCCAGTGCCAGCGGCCAATCACATCATCAATATTATGATCAACCGAACACCGGTTCCGGTCACCATTACCGACGTTGGAAACGATCCTACCGACATGGAACTGGATACCGTCTGGCTGAACCCGGTAATCAATTACTTGATGTTCCGTGCCTACATTACGGACGGAGAAACGGAAGAAAATCTGATGCAGGCACAAAGCTATCTGAAAATGTTCGCTAATGACCTGCAACTGAAATGGAATGTGGACCTGATTTTCAGGCAGCAGCTTCAGGGGGATGTGGTTCAGGGTTAATGCTTTTTGTTTTCATGCTTGATCCAGATAATGACCGGTATGGCAATAATGACCACAAAAAGGGTCATGAGCAGATACATATCGCTGGGTGTCATAACTTTTCTCCCTTGGAGCGATCTAAGAACCCTCGCCCGATAGGGCGGGGAGTGTCAGAAAGCCAACATAAACAAAGAAAATAATCAGCGCAGCACCGAACAGTTCTATTTCCCAAAACAGGTCACTTTCTGATACCAAAGGACCCAGGATACACAGAGCTAAGGGCACCTTGACCAGATCAAACCACATCTTAGACAAACAATCACGCTGATTTTTATTCATTGATTTCACCTTTTCATTTCTTGAAAGGACATCATAGACTATGGAACTGGACTACCTGCCGCGCATACGCCCCTACATCAAAAGAGGAGACAACTAACCTCAGGCTGAGGTTGGGTCAGACCCATTGGGTCATCATCGTCCTTGCATAGTTCAGTGATTTTTGCTGCGTAAAGAGTAACTGTCACCACAAGTCGGCTATCGGCGCTGAAAGCGGCTGATTTGACCGGACTTTCGTGTTGAATGGTGGCTTTTTCCTGCCATGACCCGTCGGCCTCCTGGCCACATATTTTCGCTGTACCATCCAGGCTGGTAGTTACCATATGACAGCCATCGGCACTGAAGGTAGCTGAGGTGACGCTGTTCTGATGGATAATGATGATGGCCTCTTCTTGCCATGATCCATCAGCCTGCAGGGTATTGATTTTTACCGTGTTATCCCTGCTGCCGGTCACCAGATGACGGCAATCGGCACTGAAGTTGGCTGAGGTGATCTCTCCGGTGTGGGAAATGCAGGCTTTTTCTTGCCATGATGAATCGGCCGTCTTGCTATGGATTTTCGCCTTGCCGCCCCGACTGGCGGTCACCAGATGGCAGCTATCGGCGCTGAAGGTGGCTGAGACCCGATGATTATGATAAATCGTGGCTGCTGTTTTCCATAATCCATTGGCCTGCAGGCCACTGATTTTTGCCGTACTGTCCCTACTGACGGTCACCACATGGAGGCTATTGGCGCTGAAGTTGGCGGATTTGATTCCGGAACTGTGCTGAATGCTGGCTTTTTCTACCCATGATCCAGCGGGCCCCCGAGCATAGATTTTTACAGAGTAATCTTGACTGCAGAGCGCCAGATGATGGTCATTGGAGCTGATTACGGTCGAAGAGACCGTACTACCACGTTCAATAGTACTCTCTAATGCCCATGATCCATCGTCCCCCTGAATAAAGATTTTCGTCCTGTAAGCACTGGCAGTCACCACACGGCGGCCATCAGCACTGAAGGTGGCTGAATAGGCCGGACCAATATGGGAAAGGATGGCTTTCTCTTTCCATGATCCATCATCCTCCTGACCATATATTTTCGCCTGGCCATCCCAACCGGCGGTCACCAAATGACGACCATTGGGACTGAAGCGGGCTGAGTAGAGGTAATCACTGTGGGAAATGATGCCTTTTGGTTCCCATGATCCATCGGTCTTCTGGCCGAAGATTTTCGCCCTTTTATCCCCACCGACGGTGACCAGATGGCAACCATCGGCGCTGAAGGTGGTTGTTTTGACATAGAAGGAATGAGTAATTTTGGCTTTTTCCACTAACTTGAATTTTTTACATTCAGACATCAGTTTACTGTTGCTGAAAAGTAACTGAACAGGAAAATAAGAACTCTTTCTTTGTTTAATGAGTGACTCGATAGTTTCTGAATTTGCAAACGTCTGCAACCAATCACGGAGCTGTTGCTCGTCTTTTGTCTTAATTGCGGCCTTTAGTTGATAAAGATGTGGTGAAGGAAACCGGCGATCCCATGCACTTTCCAGAGCTCTGTTTTGTTTAACAAAATCGCGAAAATATCGGCATACCTTGGCTAAACGGGTAATCTCTCGAAAATCCAGGCATCGAATAATCTTTAACTGTGTTAATTCGGGCAAAGCTAAAATCGGAGAGTTATTGTTGTGATATAGAGTAACGTCCCTACCTGCACTGACACCCGTTGGTGCTTCCTCCAGTTGATGCTGCACAGGTGTTGGCGGGAGTGATTCGTGTATCCCGGAATGGCTGTTAATTGGGTTCATCCCTCATTACTCCGTAGCTCCAAAGTCGGTCTTTATTCTCGCCTGGAAAGGTTATTTAAAAAGCATTCAATCTGTTGGAGTCGCTTTTATAGTGGAAGTTCAAAAAAGATTGAGGTCAGTGGAACTAATACCCATCATTCGATCATCAATTCTTCTTCCGAAGTTCAGTGATTCTTACCTTTTTATAATCACCCAGGGTCATCACATTCCGGCTATCGGGGCTGAAACTGGCTGCGGTGAGTTCTGTCCCTTTTTGAATGACGGCTTTTTGCAGCCATGACTCACTAATCTCCAGACCATAAATTTTCACTACACCATCGATACTGGCGGTCAACACATGGCAAGCATCGGCACTGAAGGTGGCTGAGACGACCTCATCCTGATGGACAATGCGGGCTTTTAGTGCCCATGATCCATCGGCCTGCAGGCTGCTGATTTTCGCTATAGCATCACTGATGGTCACCACATGCTGGCAATCGGCACTGAAGCTCGCTGAGATGACCTCCTCAGAGTGTTCAACGCGGGCTTTTTCTCCCCATGATCCAGCGTTCTGGCTATGGATTTTCACCATACCACCTTTATAGACGGTCAACACATGGCGGCAGTCGGCGCTGAAGTTGGCTGATTTGATCAACTCATCATGTTTTATCGTGTCCATTTCTTTCCACGATCCATCAGCCTGCAGGTTAAAGATTATTGCCGCGTGATTACTATAAGTGCTGAGGACCAGATGGCAGCTATCGGCGCTGAAGTTGGCCTGGAAAGCATTGGCCTCTGGTTGAATAATGGATGTTACTACCCATAATCCCTCGGCCAGCTGGCCATGAATTTCTACAACATTATCCATAATATGAAGAATTGCCATGTGACGGCCATCGGGGCTGAGCTTGGGCGAATAGATTTGATTTCCATGACAAAACTCCTTTACTTCCCATGATCCATTGTCCCTCCGAGCAATGATTTTCACCGTGTTATAGAAACTGTGGGTCACCACACGGCGGCTATCAGCACTGAAAGTGGCTGAATTGAGGTAATTCTTATGGGAAATGCAGGCCTTTTCTTCCCAGGATCCGTTGTCCTCCAGACCATAGATTTTCGCTGTGCCATCCTGACAGACAGAGACCAGATAGTGGCCATCGGGGCTGAAGCTGGCTGACAAGACCAAACGATCATGGGTAATGGTGGCTTTTTCTTGCCATGATCCATTGGCCTCCCAGCAGTAGATTTTCGCTGTGTGATCGCTACTGGCGGTTACCAGATGCCGGCCATCGGGGCTGAAACTGGCTTCATTGACTCCAGCACCATGGGTAATTTCGAGCGTTTCCACTAACTCAAATTCTCTGCACAGAGACATTAATTGACTGTTGGTGAAAAGTAACTGAACAGGGAAATGAATATTCTTTCGGTGTTCAATGAGCGACTCGACAGTGCCCTTATTAGCAAAAGGCGCCAACCAATCACGGAGCTGTTGCTCATCTTTTGTCTTAATGGCAGCCTTTAGTTGATCTAGATGTGGTGAAGGAAACCGGCGATTCCATGCTCTTCCCAAAGCGTTATTTTGTTTAACAAGATTTCGAAAATATCGGCATACTTTTGCTAAACGGGTAATCTCTCGTAAACCCAAACAGCGGATAATCTTTAACTGTATTAATTCCGGCAAATCTAAAAGCGGAGAGTTAGTGTTGTAATAAGGCGTAACGTCCCTACCGGTACAGACAGCCGTTGCAGCTTCCTTCAGTCGATTTCGCTTGGGTGTTGGCGGGAGTGGTTCCTGTATCCCGGAATGGCTGTTAATTGGGATCATCCCTGATTGCTCCTTAGCTCCAAAGTCAGTCTTTCTCCACAGTTAAAAGGGACATTTAAAATGGATTTGATCTGTTGGAGTCGGTTCTACAATGAAAGTTCAAAACATTGCAGTCACTTGGACTAAGCAAAAATACGCTCATTCGATCATCAATCTTTCTTCCATAGTTCAGTGATTCTCAGCGGGCATTCATGACTGATGGCCACCACATTTCGGCTATCGGCGCTGAAGCTGGCTTTGGTGAATCGTATTCTGTTGCGAACGGCTGTTTTTTGCAGCCATGATCCATTGGCCTGCTGGCCAAGAATTCTCACCATACCATCGTCACTGGTGGTCACCAGATGGCAAGCGTCGGGACTGAAGGCAGTTGAGAGGATCTTATTCTGATGGACGATGTTGGCTTTCGGTTGCCATGAGCCATCGGTTTGCAGGCTATGGATTTTCGCTGTGGCATCAGCACCGATGGTCAACCAATGCTGGCAATCGGCACGGCGGTGTTTGTCTAACAAGATCGTGAAAATATCGGCATACCTTTGCTAAACGGGTAATCTCTCGAAAACCCAAATAGCGAATAATCAACGATTTTGTTTCGTAGGGTAAACGGAGGAATGGCGATTGGTTATAGACATTGACGTCCCTGCTTGCACAGACGCCCGTTGCGCCTTCCTCCAGTGAGCTCCCCTGGGTGGTGGCGGGAGTGAACCCTCATTGTTGTAATTGTTGTTCAGAGGGTTCACGCCTGACTCATTCAAAACCCCAAAGTTAGCAAAATCGCCGTAAACCCTTGCCTGACAGAGGGTGTCGCAAAAGGGTATGGTCAGCAGGATATATCAAGATCGTCGTTCCCGCGCAGGCGGGAACCCACCACGAGCAGTGGATCTCCGCCTTCGCGGAGATGACGGTTTGAAGCTTGAAGCGTTTTAATTGACCTTTTGCGACACCCTCGACAGGGCTGGGAGTGTCACAGTGAAATCTTTACCGCAGAGCGCCAATAGATCAAAGAGCTGATTTCACGAATTTGGAAAGAAAATTTCGGGGCCGATCCGTTAAAATCTGATCAAAACAACCAGGTAGAGGTCTCCTGCTTGAATGTTTAATGCCACCAAGTGAAATCATGTCCATGAGAATAATACTTGAGTAATTGCATTCCAACGAGACTGTGTGCTTCTCTGTAATATGGGTCTGGATTAGCACATTTACCATCTGGCTTTTCATGGAGGTCTATAACGCTGACTCTCTTTGAAGCGCCCCTATAAAAAACGTCTTTAGAATGATCTGCTACAAAAAAACAACTATTATCACCTTTCCAGGAAACTCCTTTGTCAATGCGTAATAGATAATTGAATTTAGATGAAATATGTGCAATCTGATTTGATAGATGTTTAAAATTAGATTCTGCTTCACCACTTAAAATATAGTCAAATAGATTTTTCGCTTTGTCTGAAGACCATGTTACTGTTCTACCTGTATTATGGTAAGGAAAGTCAGAGAAAAACGACCTGTGTCTGGTTAAAATCGATTTATCATCATCAAATAATTTATCTGCATCGCAATCTTTTATACCGTAGAGTGGCAGGGTCTCTGACAATGTTGGTTGAGTAAACATGCCATGGCTAGCTATTATATAAGGTGGTTTCGATAGCCATTGATTATCAATGTCTGAATAAAACAAAAAATTGGTTCCGAGTTTTTCAAAACGATTAGCCAGATTAATTTTGTTTTCAGATTTAGCCTTATCTATACAAAAGTTTATAGTCTTGGTAATGTGTTGAGATACAACAATTCTGATGCAATCCATAAACATGAAACCCATATATGCAGTATGCCAATCTAATTCCTTGGGAAATTTTAACTGCAGGTCTGTTTCAAGAGAGATACATAAGATATTATCATGATCTTTGAAACTGGCTTTCATCTCATTGATTTGGGATTCTTTAAGCGCCTTGTCAGAAAATACTATAAACAGTGGGATATCATTTTTACTGAGTTCGGTTCCTTCTTTCAATATTCTTTGGACATAATTCAATCCGTTAAATCTTTCAGGATTATTTTTGCCATCAAATATGGTGGTGCCATGCAGCGCTGCCCATGTATGAAATACTGGACATGGAGGACATACCTTCAAATCCATAGCAGTAGCTTTCTCTAATGTATCTATGCCTGAAAACTTTAAACTATCAGCGATATTTCTCCAGGATAATTCATCGATTGAATCAAAATAAGTTCGGTCGAGAGTGAAGACGATGTTTTTCGCAAGGTGGACGTAGAAATCATCATTGTCTTTTTCGTTCATAACCGGAGAAATGCATCTTGATGAAAGATCCTTAGTCCCAAAATAATTTCCTGTGTGTTCTACTGCGCAAGGAAGATACTTTATATCATCCTTTTTTACAGATGGACTCTCTTGCTCCATTTTGGACTGCGTTAGAATATGTGCCCCTGGCGGTACAATTGGTTTTACTACTTGATACATGCCCTTTTCCCTTTTCCCTTATTAGGCTGTTAAGAATCTAAAATGCTCACATTAGCAAAACATAGCCCTAAAGATCTTTCTAGTACCAAATAATTGCTAACAAATGTGTAATAATGGCTAACAAAAAATTTCCGAGAAATGTACGCAGGGTGTATTTGTGTGAAGAACAGATCGCTTGAGCTCGTTGGCAGTCAACACACCGAGGCCATCGACGCTGAAGGTGGCTGTGCTTAAATTGAAGGAATGAGTAATTTTGGCTTTTTCCACTAACTTGAATTTTTTACATTCAGACATCAGTTTACTGTTGCTGAAAAGTAACTGAACAGGAAAATAAGAACTCTTTCTTTGTTTAATGAGTGACTCGATAGTTTCTGAATTTGCAAACGTCTGCAACCAATCACGGAGCTGTTGCTCGTCTTTTGTCTTAATTGCGGCCTTTAGTTGATAAAGATGTGGTGAAGGAAACCGGCGATCCCATGCACTTTCCAGAGCTCTGTTTTGTTTAACAAAATCGCGAAAATATCGGCATACCTTGGCTAAACGGGTAATCTCTCGAAAATCCAGGCATCGAATAATCTTTAACTGTGTTAATTCGGGCAAAGCTAAAATCGGAGAGTTATTGTTGTGATATAGAGTAACGTCCCTACCTGCACTGACACCCGTTGGTGCTTCCTCCAGTTGATGCTGCACAGGTGTTGGCGGGAGTGATTCGTGTATCCCGGAATGGCTGTTAATTGGGTTCATCCCTCATTACTCCGTAGCTCCAAAGTCGGTCTTTATTCTCGCCTGGAAAGGTTATTTAAAAAGCATTCAATCTGTTGGAGTCGCTTTTATAGTGGAAGTTCAAAAAAGATTGAGGTCAGTGGAACTAATACCCATCATTCGATCATCAATTCTTCTTCCGAAGTTCAGTGATTCTTACCTTTTTATAATCACCCAGGGTCATCACATTCCGGCTATCGGGGCTGAAACTGGCTGCGGTGAGTTCTGTCCCTTTTTGAATGACGGCTTTTTGCAGCCATGACTCACTAATCTCCAGACCATAAATTTTCACTACACCATCGATACTGGCGGTCAACACATGGCAAGCATCGGCACTGAAGGTGGCTGAGACAACCTCATCCTGATGGACAATGCGGGCTTTTAGTGCCCATGATCCATCGGCCTGCAGGCTGCTGATTTTCGCTATAGCATCACTGATGGTCACCACATGCTGGCAATCGGCACTGAAGCTCGCTGAGATGACCTCCTCAGAGTGTTCAACGCGTGCTTTTTCTCCCCATGATCCAGCGTTCTGGCTATGGATTTTCACCATACCACCTTTATAGACGGTCAACACATGGCGGCAGTCGGCGCTGAAGTTGGCTGATTTGATCAACTCATCATGTTTTATCGTGTCCATTTCTTTCCACGATCCATCAGCCTGCAGGTTAAAGATTATTGCCGCGTGATTACTATAAGTGCTGAGGACCAGATGGCAGCTATCGGCGCTGAAGTTGGCCTGGAAAGCATTGGCCTCTGGTTGAATAATGGATGTTACTACCCATAATCCCTCGGCCAGCTGGCCATGAATTTCTACAACATTATCCATAATATGAAGAATTGCCATGTGACGGCCATCGGGGCTGAGCTTGGGCGAATAGATTTGATTTCCATGACAAAACTCCTTTACTTCCCATGATCCATTGTCCCTCCGAGCAATGATTTTCACCGTGTTATAGGAACTGTGGGTCACCACACGGCGGCTATCAGCACTGAAAGTGGCTGAATTGAGGTAATTCTTATGGGAAATGCAGGCCTTTTCTTCCCAGGATCCGTTGTCCTCCAGACCATAGATTTTCGCTGTGCCATCCTGACAGACAGAGACCAGAAAGTGGCCATCGGGGCTGAAGCTGGCTGACAAGACCAAACGATCATGGGTAATGGTGGCTTTTTCTTGCCATGATCCATTGGCCTCCCAGCAGTAGATTTTCGCTGTGTGATCGCTACTGGCGGTTACCAGATGCCGGCCATCGGGGCTGAAACTGGCTTCATTGACTCCAGCACCATGGGTAATTTCGAGCGTTTCCACTAACTCAAATTCTCTGCACAGAGACATTAATTGACTGTTGGTGAAAAGTAACTGAACAGGGAAATGAATATTCTTTCGGTGTTCAATGAGCGACTCGACAGTGCCCTTATTAGCAAAAGGCGCCAACCAATCACGGAGCTGTTGCTCATCTTTTGTCTTAATGGCAGCCTTTAGTTGATCTAGATGTGGTGAAGGAAACCGGCGATTCCATGCTCTTCCCAAAGCGTTATTTTGTTTAACAAGATTTCGAAAATATCGGCATACTTTTGCTAAACGGGTAATCTCTCGTAAACCCAAACAGCGGATAATCTTTAACTGTATTAATTCCGGCAAATCTAAAAGCGGAGAGTTATTGTCGTAATAAGGCGTAACGTCCCTACCGGTACAGACAACCGTTGCAGCTTCCTTCAGTCGATTTCGCTTGGGTGTTGGCGGGAGTGGTTCCTGTATCCCTGAATGGCTGTTAATTGGGTTCATCCCTGATTGCTCCGTAGCTCCAAAGTCAGTCTTTCTCCACAGTTAAAAGGGACATTTAAAATGGATTTGATCTGTTGGAGTCGGTTTTATAGTGGAAGTTCAAAAAAGATTGAGGTCAGTGGAACTAATAAGTACCTAACCAGTTGGTTTCGCATATTCTTGACGGCGGCTTTTTCCACCCTTCTGCGTTCCAACTCTGGTTGCGTAGCTATGGCTACGCGCCCGTCGTTGCACCTTGAAGGATGAAAAAATCCACTCGCCAGAATATGCGAAACCAACTGGCCAGGTACTTAGCAATCATTCGATTATCAATTCTTCTTCCGAAGTTCAGTGATTCTCACCGTGTTATCTTTACAGACGGTCATCACATTTCGGCTGTCGGGGCTAAAACTGGCTGCGGTGAGTTCTGTCTCTTTTTGAATGACGGCTTTTTTCAGCCATGACCCGTTGGTCTCGAGACCATAAATTTTCACTACACCATCGACACTGGCGGTCAACACATGGCAAGCATCGGCACTGAAGGTGGCTGAGACGACCTCACCCGGATGGACAATGCGGGCTTTTAGTGCCCATGATCCATCGGCCTGCAGGCTGCTGATTTTCGCTATGGCATCACTGGTGGTCACCACATGCTGGCAATCGGCACTGAAGTTGGTTGAGGTGACCTCCTCAGGGTGTTCAATGCAGGCTTTTTCTTCCCAAGATCCAGCACTCTGGCTATGGATTTTCGCCTTACCATCATTACAGGCGGTCACCACATGGCGGCAGTTGGCGCTGAAGTTGGCTGATTTGATCAACTCATCATGTTTTATCGTGCCCACTTCTTTCCACGATCCATCAGCCTGCAGGTTATAGATTATTGTCGCGTGATTACGATGAGTGCTGAGGACCAGATGGCAGCTATCGACACTGAAGTTGGCCAGGAAGACAGGGGCCTTTAGTTGGATGGTAGATGTTACTTCCCACAATCCCGCAGCCAACTGGCCATGAATTTCTACAACGTGATCCATTGAATTAAGAATTATCATGTGACGGCCATCGGGGCTGAGCTTGGCCGAAGTGATCCAATTTCTATAAAAAGTCTCCTCTACTTCCCATGACCCATTGCCCCTTCGACCAACGAGTTTCACCGTGTTATAGGAACTGTGGGTCAACACAAGGCGGCTATCAGCACTGAAAGTGGCTGAATTGAGGAAATTCTTATGGGAAATGCAGGCCTTTTCTTCCCAGGATCTATGATCATCCAGACCATAGATTGTCGCTGTGCCATCGCGACAGACGGTGACCATGTAACGGCCATCGGGGCTGAAGCTGGCTGACAAGACCACACGATTATGGGTAATGGTGGCTTTTTCTTCCCATGATCCATTGGCCTCCCAGCAGTAGATTTTTGCCGTGTGATCGCTACTGGCGGTTACCAGATGCTGGCCATCGGGGCTGAAACTGGCTTCATAGACTCGACCACTATGGGTAATTTCGAGCGTTTCCACTAACTTAAATTCTCTGCACAGAGACATTAATTGACTGTTGGTGAAAAGTAACTGGACAGGGAAATGAATATTCTTTCGGTGTTCAATGAGCGACTCGACAGTGCCCTTATTAGCAAAAGGCGCCAACCAATCACGGAGCTGTTGCTCATCTTTTGTCTTAATGGCAGCCTTTAGTTGATATAGAGGATGTGGTGAAGGAAACCGGCGATTCCATGCTCTTCCCAAAGCGTTATGGTGTTTAACAAGATTGCGAAAATATCGGCATACTTTTGCTAAACGGGTAATCTCTCGCAAACCCAAACAGCGAATAATCTTTAACTGTGTTAATTCCGGCAAATCTAAAAGCGGAGAGTTATTGTCGTAATAAGGAGTAACGTCCCTGCCTTTACAGACAACGGTTGCAGCTTCCTTCAGTCGATTTCGCTTGGGTGTTGGCGGGTGTGGTTCCTGTATCCCGGAATGGCTGTTAATTGGGTTCATCCCTGATTGCTCCGTAGTTCCAAAGTCAGTCTTTATCCACAGTTAAAGGGGATATTTAAAATGGATTTGATCCGTTAGACTCGGTTTTACAATGGAAGTTCAAAACATTGCGTAAGCAAAAATACGCTCATTCGATCATCAATCTTTTTTCCGAAGTTCAGTGATTGTCACCTTGTTATCTGCGCTGACAGTCAACACATGTCGGCTATCGGCGCTGAAGTTGGCTGATTCGACAGAAAACTCGTGTCGAATGGTGGCTTTTTCTACCCATGAACCATCGGTCCACAAGCCATAAACTTTCGCCGTGTGATCGCAACTGGCGGTCACTACAAGGCAACCGTCGGCACTGAAGGTGGCTGAACAGACGTAACCTTTGTGGACAATAGTGGCTTGTTTTTCCCATGATCCGTCAGCCTTCCGGCCATAGATTCTTGCCTTTTTATTGTCGACGGTGGTCAGCAAACGGAGGCCATCGGCACTGAAGTCGGCTGAGATGATGTCGCTTTTGTGAGAAAGGATGGCTTCTTTTAGCCATGATCCGGGGGGCTCCAGGCCGTAGATTTTCATCGTTTTATCATTAGAGATGGTCAGCAGGCGGCGGCCATTGGCGCTGAATGTGGTTGAAAAGACACCCGTATTAAGAATCGTGACTGTTTCTTGCCATGAACCATCGTCCTGCAGGTCACATATTTTAAGCGTCTTAAGGACACCTTTGGTTATCAGATGGCGTCCATCGGCACTGAAACGAGCTGAGTGGACAGGAACATCATGAGTCATGGTGGTATTTATTTCCCATGACCCATTGGCTTCCTGACCATAGATTTCCACAGTGTTGTCTTTACCACTGATCATCAGATGACGGCAATTGGGACTGAATCTGGGCAATATGAGCTCACCGTTATGAATCATGGTGGCTTCTGCTTTCCATGAGCCATTGTCCTTCTGACCATAGAGTGTGACAATGCCAGATACGCTGAGGATCAATAAATAACGACCATCGTCGTTTAGCTGGGCAAATTTGATCGAATCATTATGGTAATTAGTGTATTTTTCTTGCCATGATGTATCAGTCTCCAGACCATAGATTCTCAGCGTTTTATCGGTGCTGGCGGTCAACATTTGGCGTCCATCAGCAGTGAATCTGGCAAATTTGACCAGACCATTGCCAGAAATGGTGGCTTTTGGTTTCCATGAGCCATTGTCCTCCCGGCCATAAATTTCCCCCTTGTTACGACTGGCGACCACCAGATTGCGGCTATCTGGGCTGAATGTGACGATGTAGAACCGACCATTATGGGAAATGATGTTTTTTGGTTTCCATGAGCCATTGTCCTCCTTAGCAAAGATTTTCGCTGTATTATCACGACTGGCAGTGACCAGATGCTGGCCATCGGAGCTGAAACTGGCATTGTAGACAATATCACCACGGGTAATTTCGGCTTTTTCCACTGACTCAAATTCTTTACATAGCGACATCAGTTTACTGTTGGTGAAAAGTAACTGAACAGGAAAATAAGTATTCTTACGTTGTTCAATGAGGGGCTCTATAGTGCCCTTATTAGCAAATGGCTCTAACCAGTCACGGAGTTGTTGCTCATCTTTTGTTTTAATGCTGGTCTTTAGTTGATATAGATGGGATGAAGGAAACCGGCGATTCCATGCTCTTCCTAAAGCGTTAACCTGTTTAACAAGATTGCGAAAATATCGGCATACCTTTGCTAAACGGGTAATCTCTCGAAAACCCAGGCAGCGAATAATTTGCAAATGAGTTAATTCGGGCAAATCTAAAAACGGAGAGTTATTGTTGTGATACAGAGTAACGTCCCTGCCCGCACTGACGCCCGTTGATGCTGCCTCCATTTGAGGTTGCACAGGTGTCGGTGAGGCTCTGTTTATGCTGGAATTGCTGTTAATTGGGTTCATCCCTCATTGCTCCGTAACTCCAAAGTCAATATTTATTGCTATCTGGAAAGGATATTTAAAATGGATTCAGTCAGTAGGATTCGGTTTTATGATGAAAGTTCATCGATCATCAATCCTTTTTCCGAAGTTCAGTGATCCTCACTTTGTTATCCATACTGACGGTCACCACATTTCGGCTATCGGCGCTGAAACTGACTGCGGTGAATTTTGTCTCTTTTTGAATGACGGCTTTTTGCAGCCATGACCCGTCAGCCTCCAGACCATAAATCTTCACTTTACCATCGTCACTGGCGGTCACCACGTGGCAAGCGTCGGCACTGAAGGTGGCTGAGATGACCTGACTATTATGGACAATGCTGGCTTTTAGTGCCCATGATCCATCGGTCTGCAGGCTATTGATTTGCGCCGTGGCATCGTCACTGTTAGTTACCACATGTTGGCAATCTGCACTGAAGCTTGCCGACCTCACCCCCCCGGAGTGGACAATGCAGGCTTTTTCTTTCCATGATCCAGCACTCTGGCTATAGATCTTTGCTGTATTATCTTTACTGGCGGTCACCAGGTGGAGGCAGTCGGCGCTGAAGTTGGCTGATTGGATCAAATCATCATGTTTGATCGTGCCCATTTTTTTCCATGATCCATCAGCCTGCAGGTCATAGATTATTGCCGCAGGAGCAAATGTGCTGATGACCAGATGGCAGCTATCGGCGCTGAATTTGACCCGGTCGCTTCCATCCTCTAGCTGAATGGTGGATGTTACTGCCCATAATCCAGCGGCCAACTGACTCTGGATTTCTATAACGCGATACCCGGGAGTATGAATGATCAGGTGACGGCCATCGGGGCTGAGCTTGGCCGAAGTGATCCAATTTTTTTGAAGAGTGTCCTCCAATTCCCATGATCCATTGTCCCCCCGACCTGTAATTTTCAGCAAAGCATCATTACCATAACCAACAGTCAACACACGGCGGCCATCAGCACAGAAGGTGGCTGAAGTGATGTATGTCTCGTGGGAAATGGAGGCTTTTTCTTCCCATGACCCATCGTCCTCCAGACCATAGATTTTCACTGTGCCGCGATGAGCGGCGATTACCAGATAGCGGCCATCGGGGCTGAAGGTGGCTGATATCACCCAATATTCATGGGTAATAACGGCTTTTTCTTCCCATGAGCCATTGGGCTCACGGCTGTAGATTTTCGCTGTTGTATCGCGACTGGCGGTTGCCAGATGTTGGCCATCGGGGCTTAAAGTAGCCTGGTAGACACGACCTCCATGGGTAATTTCGAGTTTTTCCACTAACTCAAATTCTTTACATAGCGACATCAGTTTGCTGTTGGTGAAAAGGAGCTGAACAGAAAAATGAATGTTCTTTCCTTGTTCCATGAGCAACCCGATAGTGCCCTTATCAGCAAACGGCTCCAACCAATCACGGAGTTGTTGCTGATCTTTTGTCTCAATGGTGGATCTTAGTTGATATTGCTGTGGTGAAGGGAAACGGCGATACCATGCTCTTTCCAGAGCTCTATCTTGATTAACAAGATCGCGAAAATATCGGCATACCTTTGCTAAACGGGTAATCTCTCGTAAACCCAAAAAGCGAATAATCTTTAATTGTGTTAATTCGGGCAAATCGAAGAATGGCGAGTTATTGTTGTGATATAGAGTGACGTCCCTACCCGCACTGACGCCCGTTGGTGCTTGCTCCAGTTGAGGTTGTTCAGATGTTGGCGACAGTGGTTCGTTAATACTAGAAGTGCTTTTTGCAGGGTTCACGACGGTTTCCTTCATAGCGCCAAAGTCAGTATGTATCCTCAGTTAAAAAGGACATTTAAAATGGATTCGATCCGTTAGACTCGCTTTTACAATGGAAGATCAAAACATTGCGTAAGCAAAAATACGCTCATTGGATCATTAATCCTTCTTCCATAGTTCAGTGATTCTCAGCGAGTATTCGTGACCGATGGCCGCCACATTTCGGCTATCGGCGCTGAAGCAGGCTGCGTTGAATCGTATACTGTTATGAACGGCGGTTTTTTGCAGCCATGATCCATCGGCCTGCTGGCCAAGGATTCTCACCATACCATCGTCACTGTACGTCACCAGATGACAAGCGTCGGGACTGAAGGCGGCTGAGAGGATCTTATCCTTATGGACAATGTTGGCTTTTGGTTGCCATGAGCCGTCGGTTTGCAGGCTATGGATTTTTGCTTTGGCATCATCACCGATGGTCAAGACATGCTGGCAATCGGCACTGAAGCTTGCCGATTTGACCCCCCCATGGTGGACAATGCAGGCTTTTTGTTCCCATGATCCAGCATTCTGGCTATAGATTTTCGCCGTACCATCATCACTGGCGGTCATCAAATGGAGGCTGTCAGGGCTGAAGTTAGCTGATTTGATCGACTGATCATGTTCAATCGAACCCATTTCTTTCCATGATCCATCAGCCTGCAGGTCAAAGATTATCGCTGTGTGAGCGTAAGTTGTGATGACCAGATGGCAGCTATCGGCACTCAAGTTGCCCGTGCGGATATTAAACCTGAAATTAATAGTGGATGTTACTACCCATGATCCGGCGGCTGACTGGCCATAGACTTCTAAAACATCATCCAGAGAACCGAAAACTACCAGGTGACGGCCATCGGAGCTGAGCTTGGCCGAATAGACCCCTTCGTCATGAATAGTGTCCTCTACCTGCCATGATCCATTGTCTTCCCGGTGGATGATTTTCACCGAATCTCTTAAACCGACGGTCACCACACGGCGGCCATCGGCACTGAATTTGGCTGAACTGAGCATATTCTCGTGGGAAATGCAGGCTTTTTCTTTCCATGATCCATCGTCTTCCAGACCGTAGATTTTTGCCTTGCCATCCCAACCGGCTGTGACCAGATAGCGGCCATCGGGGCTAAAAATGACTGAATCAACAGTATGATCATGGCTAATGGTGGCTTTTTTTTGCCATGATCCATTGGTCTGCAGGGAGTAAATTTTCGCTGATTTATCACGACTGGCAGTTGCCAGATGCTGGCCATCGAGACTTAAACTGGCGTGGTAGACAGTATCATCATGTCTAATTACGGCTTTTTCCACTAACTCAAATTCTTTACTTTGAGACATCAGTTTACTGTTGGTGAAAAGTAACTGAACAGGGAAATAAATATTCTTGCGTCGTTCAATGAGCGACTCGACAGTGCCCGTATTAGCCATTGGCTTAAACCAATCACGGAGTTGTTGCTCATCTTTTGTCTTAATAGTGGTTTTTAGCTGATATAGGTAGGGTGAAGGAAACCGGCGATTCCATGCTCTTCCCAAAGCGTTATTTTCTTTAACAAAATCATGAAAATATCGGCATACCTCTGCTAAACGGGTAATATCTCGAAAACCCAAACAGCGAATAATCTTTAATTGTGTTAATTCGGGTAAATGTAAAAACGGTGAGTTATTGTTGTGATATAGAGTAACGTCCCTGTCTGCACTGATACCCGCTGGTGCCTCCTCCGGTTGAGGCTGCAAAGGCGTTGGCGAGGGTGGTTCGTGTAGGTTGGAATTGCTGTCGATAGGGTTCATTCCTGATTGTCCCGTAACTTCAAAGTTAGTATTTATCCCGGCTTGGGAAGGGCATTTAAAATGGATCAGATCTGTTGGACCCGGCTTTATGGTGGAAGTTCAAAAAATATTGAGGTCAGAATAATGAAAGGCACGACTTATAAACGACTGTCCATACTGCCCGATCTGCCCCAACCCCTGTCGCACTGCCTCGGTAATCTGCCGCATTCAGGTTTTCAGCGGCAGTTGATCCTCGGCACTGGCCGCAGGGGCAATCAGGCCAGGCGGTTTGTTGTTAAAGTCATCCATGGTCCAGGAGCCTGACCGAGAATAGACTGCCCTACGCGGCAACTGCTCCTGCGTTGCTCTAGCTCCTGCATCCATGCAGTCGTGCGGCGGCAGCAAATTGGTCTGAAAATCCGCTTTTGTTCGTCAAATAGCTCGCTATTCTCCTCACAAAACCGAATTTTCATCCTCAATTTTCTGCCGTCCTCGCTACGGGGTCGCCTAGACGGGCGCTATTCTCGGTCAGGCTCCGAGTCAAACGCCCGCAAAGCCGAATCAGACGCTCGCTACTACGGAGTGAAAATGGACAACATCTTTTGGCAGGCCGGTATTATCTTGAGCTGATTAGGAATGTGCTGAGGGTTTGATTACCTGGCTCATTCGGCAACGGGGTGCCTTATATAGGGTACAGAACAATTTCTTTACCCATTTCCAGCTTCTTTCTTAGGGAGATTTGGATTTACCCGCTTAAAGCGTTTGAGTTGTTCTTCGGACAAAGGCTGTGCATCAGGGTCTTCCAATGCAGCCTCATGAAGTTCTTCTTCGGTCATTTCATCGAGAGCTTTTTTATCTTTGTACACATCAAGTTTTTGCCCTTTTAAGTAGTCTACAGAGACTGTTTTTCCCATTGTGATCACCATGATTTATGCTGTTCATATAATCGACGCTCGTGCTTTTCAGCACGCCTCACCGAGATCAGCCTGGTTGAGGTTTCATTACTTCTCATTGTGTAGCATACATAAAGTGTATCCAACTCTTTATCCATACCAATGGTGATATACCGATCTTCCCAGTAAACTTCTTTGCCATCATGGGCTTCGATCCGGTAAGGATCATCGAATACGGATATACCCGCAATCAGAGACATCTTGTGCTTCCGTACTGGCGGTAAACTGTTACTTCCATGTTTAATTCCAACCCTTTCAGCAGGGGCAGACTGTTATGCAAAATCACTGGCAGGAGCATAAAGCCCGGCTGCAACGTTATATAGCCCGAGAAGTGAGCGAACCATCGGCTGTGGATGACATTTTGCAGAATGTCTATCTCAAAGCGCATACCCACATTAAGACACTCAAGTCTGGAGACAGAATGGGTAGCTGGCTGTTCCGGATTGCACAAAATGCTGTCATGGATTACTACCGTCAGCAGAAGCCCTGGGATGAGTTATCAGACAGTCTTGCTGCCGGGGAAGAAGATGAAGCAGAGAGGGCCCATCAGGAGCTGGCCCGTTGCCTGGTGCCTTTTATGGATGAGCTACCCGAGAAGTACCGGATTCCTCTGCAAATGTCAGAGTTGCAGGGCATGAGCCAAAAGCAGGTAGCAAAAGCCCTGGGTTTATCCCTGTCCGGTGCCAAGAGCCGTATTCAGCGTGGTCGGGTTCAGCTGAAAGAACGTTTTATTGCCTGCTGCGATATTGAAGTGGGCCGGGGCGGTGTGATGGACTATCGGCCTAAAAAAACCGGCTGTAAAAATTGCTGAGAACAACTATCAGCGAAAAAAACTTAGCCCTTCTCCTGCCTGTAACCAACTGGGCAAAATATTTTCACGATAAAAAAACATTTTTTTTGCGTCCTTTTTTCATACCTCGCGTCTTTATAGGTAACAGGCCGGTCTGACCGGTCATCGCTGAATCGAGGTATCGACCATGTTGAAAGTTATCAGCTTTAAAATCTGCCCATTTGTGCAACGCATTACCGGAATGCTGGAAGCCAAAAGTATTCCTTATGAAATCGAATACATCAGCCTGAGCGAAAAGCCCCGATGGTTTCTGGCTATTTCACCAAACGGCCAGGTACCTGTCATGGTCACTGAGAATGGCACAGCTTTGTTTGAATCCGATGCCATCGCCGAATACCTGGAAGAAGCTTATCCCCCACTGCTGCCTGGCTTGAGCGCAGAGCAGAAAGCACTGAATCGTGCCTGGAGCTACCTGGGCAGTAAACAGTACCTGGTTCAGTGCTCTGCACAGCGAAGTCAGGACGCTCAGGCTCTGATTGAACGCACTGAGAAGCTGGCCAGCGCCTTTGCCAAAGTGGAGAAGGGATTGGCTGAACAGCCATTCTTCAACAGTGATTCACTGGGCATGGTCGATCTGGCCTGGCTGCCCGTGTTGCATCGTACCCATATCATTCAGGTGAACACAGGCTATGACTTCCTGGCTTTTTATCCTAAAACCAAAGCCTGGCAAAAAAGTCTGCTGGCGACCGGGCTGGCTGAAAAGAGTGTCTCCGATGACTTTATTGAAAAGTTCACAGGCTTTTATCTGTCTGAGGAAACCTTTCTTGGCCGCTGTGAACAGGGAGGGGAGTGCAATGCCTTTAATCTGGAAGAGTGCTGTATAGAAGCTGACTGCTGCAAGACAGAAGTTACGGCTTGTAAGGATTTCGTCAGTGGCTGCGGATGTTAAGCATGGGGGGCTGGTGGATCTCCTGTTTGAGTGGCATTCATTGGTGTTTGTTCGAATAGTGGCAATCGTTGTTCCTGATACACTTCTGGCCACAGAGAATAAGCGACAGAGAGTATCAGGATGAGCGAAATGTACGAAAAGTTCGCCAGGGATTACGAAAAAGCCATTATCGATAATATCTACAATGGCCATCTGGAGCGTCCATCATTAATCGCCATGCTGCCCGAACTGGGCGGAAAAAGTGTTCTGGATCTGGGGTGTGGACCGGGTGTCTATGCAGAGTATTTGATCAACCAGGGGGCAAAGGTGACTGCGATTGATGCCTCGCTGGAAATGGTTGAGATCGTCAAAGAGAAGTTGGGTGATAACGTTAGAACTTATGCACAGGATATTTCTCTTGGGCTGCCAGAAGAAAAAGAAGCCAGTTATGATGTTATTATCTGTCCTCTGACCGTGCATTACATTGAAGACCTTAGTGTACTGTTCGGTGATGTTAAGCGCCTGCTGAAAAATGGCGGCGTATTTATCTTTTCTACCCATCACCCGATAGTGGATTTTGAAGTGTCATCTTCAGGCAATTACTTTCAAAGAGAACTGATCACGGAAGAGTGGGATACTGTAGGTCATCCTGTCGGAGTAAGCTTCTATCGTCGTTCACTGACAGAGTGGTTTGAGAGTCTGGCTGCAGCAGATCTGTGTGTCACTCACCTGTCAGAAGGAAAGCCGTCGGAGCGCATGAAGTCTCTCTGCGCCGAGAGCTATAAGAAGTTATCCACAACGCCTAACTTTATCTTTTTTAAGTGTGAGGTCAGGTAGGCACCTTTTTAAACTGCTCAATTCCAAAAGTCATTGCACATTTGAGCCAAGACTGAAACCATGGTCCGACCTTATAAAAATTAATTGAAAGGAAGTCTTGCTATGTCTGGGGGAATGTTCAGACGGTATGTTATCACCGCCAGTCTTTTGGCTGCTTGCTTTAAGGTGCAGGCAGAGGCCGTGAGTCTGAGTGATGATCTGGCGCCTGAAGCAGCGACGGGATTTGAACAAAAGAGTCTGGTAAAAGCCAGCAAACATATGGTGGTAGCAGCCAACCCGCTGGCTGTGCAGGCAGGTGACGAAGTCCTTAGAAAACGTGGTTCGGCAGCGGATGCTGCGATTGCTGTTCAGTTGGTTCTGAATCTGGTTGAGCCCCAGTCGTCCGGAATTGGCGGAGGAGCCTTCACCCTTTACTTCGATGCCAAAAAGAACCGCCTGATCACTCTTGATGGCCGGGAAACAGCCCCTGTAGAGGCGACACCGACCTTGTTTCTGGACAGCGATGGCAAGCCGTTGCAATTCTATGATGCTGTGGTGGGGGGGCGCTCAGTCGGTACGCCAGGTACCGTCAAGCTGCTGGAAGAGATGCATCAGCGTTATGGTAAACGTCCATGGTCTGAGCTTTTCCAACCGGCCATTAAACTGGCTGAGGAAGGCTTTATCGTTTCTCCCAGGCTGGCCAGCCTGATTGCCAGGGATCAAAAAAGACTCAGCCGTTATTCGGGTACCCGTGAATACTTCTTCGATGAAAAAGGACAGCCGCTTCAGGCAGGCGCTGTTCTGAAAAATCCTGAGTTTGCCAGGACACTGAGACTGATTGCCAAAGAAGGCTCAAAAGCCTTCTATGAAGGGAAGTTGGCGGACAGGATTGTCAAAACCATCAGAGAGGCCGAGGGGAATCCCGGAGTGCTTTCAAAGAAGGATCTGAAAAACTATCAGGTAAAAGAGCGAACGCCGGTGTGTTCGGCCTATCGTCAATACTCTGTCTGTGGCATGGGACCTCCCAGCTCTGGCGCAACCACGGTGGGACAGATCCTGGGCATTTTGCAATCTTATGATCTGGCCAACCTGGGGGCGGATAATCCGGAATCCTGGCGCCTGTTTGCCGGTGCATCAAGGCTGGCTTTTGCCGACAGGGCCCGTTATCTCGCCGACAGTGACTATGTGCCCGTACCTGTTCAGGGGCTTCTGGACAGCCAATATCTGGCAGAGAGAGCCAGACAACTTCAGTCTGATCAGGCTCTAAAGACGGTTAAAGCAGGCAAACCCGTCTGGCAGCATGCTTCGCTTCAGGCCGATGATCAGTCCATTGAACTGCCTTCTACCAGCCATATTTCCATTGTCGATGCCGAGGGTAATGCGTTATCCATGACGGCGACTATTGAGAATGGTTTTGGCTCCCGTTTAATGGTGGGCGGTTTCCTGCTGAACAATGAGATGACGGACTTCTCTTTTTCCAGCCATGACAATGGTACGCCCATTGCCAATCGCGTTGAACCTGGTAAAAGACCAAGGTCTTCTATGACGCCCACCATGGTTATGGATAAAAAGGGACAGCCTTATATGGTGCTTGGTTCACCCGGCGGAAGTCGTATAATCAGCTATGTTGCCAAAACCCTGGTCGCACATATTGACTGGGGAATGGACATTCAGGAAGCCATTGCTCTGCCCCATAAGCTGAACCCTTTTGGCGTTTATGAGCTGGAGCAGGATACCGAAGCAGAGCGTCTGAAGTCGGCACTGGAAAAGCTCGGCTACTCCGTCAAGGTGCGGGAACTGAACAGTGGCCTGCACGGCATTGTGATCACGGACAAAGGCCTTGAAGGTGGCGCTGACCCCCGTCGTGAGGGAGTAGCGATGGGGATTTGAACGAAATTAAGGGGGTAATCCCGCTTCTTTAGGAGGGTGTCGCAAAACTTCAACAGCTCGTTCTCACGCTCTGAAGTCGTCATTCCCGCGAAGGCGGGAATCCAGCGCCAACGGTCGATCTCTGCCTTCTCGGGGATGACAAGGCCAGGGGGACACCGGGCAGTATGGTTCTGGTGGAGAGTCAGTGTGGATTCCCGCCTTCGCGGGAATGACGAGAATGAAGCCGGGAATGACGAGAATGAAGCCGGGAATGACGAGAATGAAGCCGGGAATGACTGGCAATGACGGGAGTCAACGCGTTCCCACGCCGGAGAGAGTTTTGCGACACCCTCTTAGAGGCGGGGAGTGTCAGAGACTCCAGCAAATTACATTCCTGATGAAACAGTGATACCCGTCTGACATTTTCTGATGTTTTGTAATAGTCATTCCAGTAACTCTGTCTATACTGCCTTCTCAAGCAACGGGTGCAGAACAGGTTTTATTTTGCTGTGCATCTTTTCTCTCTGAGCGAAAAATCACTTTGTTTGATGCTATCTTCAATCCGTGAAAAACAACAATGCGGGCTGCTTCCAAGGGAGTGCCAATGAGCCTTCATACAAACCTTGCCGGAAGGTTACGTAATACTAATCTGCCGAAAACTCATGGTCTGCTGCCGGTTTTTGAAGCTGTAGTCAACTCGATTCAGGCCCTTGAAGAAGCAGATGGGCTGGCCGAAGGTCAGATTACTCTTGAGATTATTCGTAACCCTCAACAACAAATGCACCCCGGAAAAGGGGCTGAAAAAGAAATCATCAAAGGCTTTACCATTACCGATAATGGAGTTGGATTTAACGCAGCCAACATGGGGTCCTTTGAAACCCTGGACTCAGATCACAAGATCGGAAAGGGTTGCCGGGGCATCGGGCGTTTGATGTGGTTGAAAGCCTTCGACACCGCCGAAGTAGAAAGCGTTTTCTGTCAAGAAGGAAAGCTTTATCAGCGAAACTTTTCTTTTTCATCCCGGCAGGGTGTTCAGACAGAGTCGCCGGTGGCGGTTCATGACCAGAAAGTACGGACGGTGCTAAAACTGGACGGGTTTGACAAAGAGTATTACGCGAGTTGCCGTAAAACCCCGTTGAGTATTGCCGAGGCTCTGCTGGAACATTGCCTGTGGTATTTCGTCAGAAGCCCGGCAACGCCAAACATTATTGTAAAGGATGGTACCGAAAGCATTTCTCTCAGCGACATTTACGATCGCTGCATGCACTCTGCTGCAACGGCAGAACAAGTCAGTCTGAAGGGCTATGTTTTTGAACTGAATCACATTAAGTTTCGGGCTGGAGTGAACAAAAACCACCCCATGTTCCTCTGTGCGGCTAACCGTGTTGTTAAAGAAGAGTCTATTGGCAAAAAGGTACCCGGGCTCTTTGGCACTCTATCCGATGATGCGGGTGAGTTTACCTACGCCTGCTATGTCACCTCAGACTATCTTGATGAGCATGTCCGTTCTGAAAGAACGGCATTTGATATCGCTGAAACGATTGAGGATCTTATCAGTGATCAGGAGATTTCCCTCAGCGAAATCCGGGAAGCGGTCGTAGAGAAAACCAGAGAATACCTTTCCGATTACCTCCACGACAACATGAAAGCAGGCAAGGAGCGGGTGAATACCTTTGTTGCTCAGAAAGCGCCACGGTACCGTTCAATTATGAGCCATATGGATGAGCGTGAACTTGTGGTTGACCCCAGAATATCGGACAAGGAGCTTGAGTCCCTTCTCCACAGGCACTACTACGAGGCCGAAAAAAGCCTGATGGAAGAAGGGCATGAAATTATGAATCCGGCGGTAGAAAGCAATCTGGAAGATTATCAAAACCGACTGAGTGACTACCTGAGAAAAGCACAGGACTTCAAACAGTCAGACCTGGCCAACTACGTCACTCACCGCCGGACAATCATCGATTTGCTGGAAAAGTATATTGAGCGGTTGGATGACGACAAGTACGCTCGTGAGGATTTAATCCATCAGTTGATTATGCCAATGCGTAAGGATTCCACGCAGACACCGTTTGATGCCTGTAATCTCTGGCTGATTGATGAACGACTCGCGTTTCATGACTATCTGGCCTCAGACAAGCCTTTGGGTTCCATGCCTGTTACCGGTGACATTTCTGGAAAAGAGCCAGACCTGTGTGCGTTAAATGTCTGTGATAATCCTATTCTGGTGTCCGATAAAAAAGCCTTGCCGCTGGCATCCGTTACTGTGGTCGAGATCAAACGGCCCATGCGAAACGATGCCCGAGAGGGAGAAAATAAAGATCCTATCGAGCAGGCTTTGAGCTATTTGGATCGTATTCGTGAAGGCCAGGCGAAAACGGCGAGTGGCAGGCTGATACCCAATTCACGGGATATACCAGGCTTTTGCTACGTCATCTGTGATTTAACGCCATCAGTTGTGCAGCGTTGCCGAATCTTCGACCTCACGCCAACCCATGACCACATGGGGTATTTTGGATACAGTAAAAGTTACGGTGCCTTTATCGAAGTTATTTCTTATAACCGGCTGGTACAGTCGGCGAAGGAAAGGAACAAAGCATTCTTCGACAAACTGGGCCTGCCATCCACTTAACCTTGACACAGAGTGTGCTCTGCAGGAGTGAAACTATGGCAATGATGACGCTTGGAAATATCCCGGATGAGCTCTACAGTGCTCTGAAGGCCAGGGCTAAGCAAAATAACCGGAGCCTGGTTGCCGAGGTTCGGAATATTCTCAAAGAGGTTCTTCAACCTGAGGATCGGCTGTTGATGGGTGATGCCCTGGTCAATGCCGGGCGAGACATCGGCCTGACGGACGAGGAAGTTGATGCGCTGGAGTCTGACCGGGATAAGACACCAGCGGAACCGCTGAAGTTACAACTCGTTCCCACGCTGGATAGAGTTTTGCGACACGCTCTCAAAGCACGGGGTTTTAAACTCATTCGATAAAACTACCAATCAAGCTCAGAAAACGCTTATTTTCTTGATCTATCACTTTCTCAATCTACCCTTACTCTCTACAAGTCAGAGCACACGGATAGAATGATGGGCAACTCAATCTTTGCGGCATTGTTTTTACTGTCAGTGCTGTTATCTGTCGTCTATCAGGCTGAGTCGTCGACAAGACATTTTGTTGTCGATTTTCAAAAGGATGATGCAGGTTCTCCGATCCAGAGCTTTTCTATAAAACGTGACTTCAATACTCTGTCGTATACCTCGTCAGACATGGTCGACACAAACGGCTATGCGGGGTTAGGTATTGAGCCCCTTGCATGGCTACCTGCAGGAGCGTTTGTTGCTCTTGGCTGGCTTTTGAAAAACTATTGGAACTCCGATCCATCACTGCTTATCCCAATGGATCAACTGGAAGCCAGTCAGGATGACCGGTTTGCAATCATCACCATGATGCTTCCCGGGAATAGCCAACAAAAAAATGACCAACAAAACCCGCCATCAACATCATCCGATCAGCAAGCCACAGGTGGGTCAACCAGCGCCCAGATTAAAGGCTATGCCAGCGGCTCCCAGCTTTCTGGTTCTGACGGCGATGACAGAAACCCTGAACCACAACAGCATACCTTCGATTACAATTGTCACTTTGGTTCCTGTCACGGTATTTGTAAACTCCGATCACCAACAGACATCTTGGCAAGGCCGAGAGCAGCCAGTAAATCTATCAGTAGAGGTCGTGATCCCGCCAGGGGATTTGTCTGTGATGTGCAGATGAAAACGAGTAGTGGTGAGCGGGCGCCCTGCGGGATTCGCTGCAGCGATAGGGAGAGGCTGTCAGAACACAAAATGCGATACCACACTGCGCCACTATTCTGTGATGTGATAGTGGTCGGGGGAGATGGTGAGCAGCGAGTATGCGGAGAAGTTCTTCATGTACTAGAGCAGGAGGATCACAACGACAGTAGATACCATGACGACGAATTGGATATTAGATGGTCGGATCCCAACAGAAGCCATCAGGTTCCCGGGTCAGTATTTTGTGACGTGATCCTATACGTGAATTTTAACGAGGGTCGCGTACATCGAATGACGCAGCAACTATGCGGGAGGATCTTCGAGAGTGAAGAAGGGCTGCTTCGTCACATAAGCAGACGCCACCAATGCCATCACAGATGGAGAGACATAAGGCCACCGGCAGACCTCCGGTGGCGTTTTTAACCCCATACCAGCGCCGCACTTTTGCGACAGCCTCAAGAGTGAGGGGCAGATTAATCGCTACCTATCCTCCTTGCTTTGTTCTGGTGCCATTACTGTTGTTCAGATTATCGGGCCTGCGCCTTTGATGTATTCTTTTATGCCATATCAGGCCCCGGACAGTCCTGAAGCTTAGCCCGCATGGCCACCGCCGGCCACCCTCCCCGAACACTGTCACTTTACAGGTGTGTTGCACGAGAGGGCTCTGTCGATCGAAGTCTTCATTGGGCCTTGAGCTTTGTTTCGGTCTTGCACCTGATTGTCGGAATTTACAAACGCCATTACAGTCATCTGCGAAACAATTTAAACCCAAAGTATGTTGGTGTTGTTCAGGGACTTCGTCACTGCCGTCAGAGTCGGAATGCTGGTGGCTGGTGATAGTGCCTCTGAACCCTGAGGTTGTTCCTGAGGCTTGCCGGGTGGATGATTCCGATAGTTGGGCTTGTTGTTGGTTATCTCCGGAGCTGAGCGCCATAGTGTTGATCACAAAGGGATAATCCTGGCTCGACTCTTGTTGTCCAATCGGGTTGAACATCGGTGAATCGGAGTTCCAATAGTTGCTTAAAAACAAACCGACAGTGATAAACGATTCTAAAGGTGGCCGTGAATAAGTTTTGGAGCTTTGTGTGTCACGGCTGGTCAGGATCAGTTCGTAAGCAACCAGCCACTGGGAGGCGTAAAGCAAATGCCACGAAACCGACTCAATAATGATCGTTATTAGCCCGAAAATACCGGGTCCGAAGGGTGTGTCATTTGCCGGGGAATCCTGGTCTGAATGACCGTTGTTGCTGGCAATGATTGAAGGAGTGTTCGGCAAAGTATGCGGGTCATGCTGTTTGATAGAAAAGCTTTTGTCTGGAGAACCTGCATCCTGTTCAAGCTCGACAACAAAGTGTCTTATTGACGCCTGGCAGGCGATAGACAGCAACAGCAGTGCTGCAAAGAGTGGGCGTTTCACTTTATTGTTACATCCTGGTTTACCGTTGAGAGAGTGTAGACCATGGAAATAAGCGTGCTTTCTGGCAAAGAGATTCTGTTAAAAACGCATAGAAGTACTTATCGTTTTTTGTGTCCCAAGAGTGTGATCACGAGCCATTCGAAGGTTAGATAGATGACTTCGGTGATTTATTTAAACGACTATTGTCTTTTGTTAGCCCCGGAGCGCCTGGCAAAAAATATCACCCTCGATTGGGCGAGGGTTTACGGCGTTTTTGCTAACCACAATACCTGATAGGGCTTGAGTTGCAGGTCCTGTATGGTCCCACTGCCCAGTAAATCGGACCAGCCGACATAGTCTGGCTGGTTCAACGTTTGATGGGCCGATGTCAGGTTGTGTATAGCCACCAGTTTCCGGCGGCCACAGGGAGATGTTCGCAAGAATGCAAAAATCCCCGGCGCCATATCCAGAATGGTTTGGGAGGCATTGGGATGAAAGCAGGGCTCCTGTTTGCGAACTTTGATGTGATTCAACAACGAATGGAAAACCAGTGACCGAATCGAAACCGGGTTTTCCAGCTCAGGCAATAATTCTTCCAGTAACCACTTGCGGCGATTGATCGAGCGGGTTCTGCCACTACTCTCGACGCCTGCCAAATCATTGTGTGTGGCAAACAGGCTGTGTATGTAAAAAGCAGGTATTCCGCGCATCCCCAGCATGATGAGCTGGGAGCAGAGAAATCGCTGCACTTGCCATTGGTCCTCACCCCTTCTCGTCCCTTTCATGGCATCAAACAGGGCAATATTGATCTCATAAGGTGATTCAGTGTTGTCCGAAAGGGTGCGCATGCTGACGAACCCCCCAAAACGGTGCATGCTGTCGATCAGCTCTGAAACTTCATTTTCCGGGATCACCCCCGTCAGCGGACGCAGGCCTATGCCATCATGAGAGGCAGTAAAGTTCAGAACGGTACAACTCTCGGGGTAATCGGGCAGGTTACGGGCCCATTGCACAAGGTATTTTTCTGTGCCCCGATTGAGTGCATGCAATATCAGGGGCGGCAGGGCAAATTGATAAACCATGTGTGCCTCATCCTGTTCCCCGAAATAACTGATGTTCTCCTCGTGGGGGACATTGGTTTCGGTCAGCAGCGTACTGCCAGGACAGGCTCTCTCCATAATCAGTCGGAACAGTTTCACGATGGCATGGGTCTCGGGCAGGTTTATGCAGTGAGTGCCCGGTTTCTTCCAGAGAAAAGCGACGGCATCCAACCTGACTACCATGGTGCCGCGGGCCAGATAAAAGAGCAGGACATCTACCATCTGTATCAGCACATCGGGGTTTTTAAAGTTCAGATCCATCTGATCTTCACTGAAGGTGGCCCAGACGTGTTTCAGCCCTCGCCTTGTATGAATAGGCACCAGCAGGGGGGAGTTTCTTGGGCGGGTCACTTCACTGAGATCAGTCTCCGGGTCTTCTTCAATAAAGTAATCCCGGCCGGGCTGATGACCACTGACAAAGTCGGCAAACCAGAGACTTTCCCGGGAGACATGGTTAATCACCAGATCCGACATAAGCTGATAGTCACTGGCGATGGCTTCGATATCCTGCCAGCTTCCCAGCTGCTCATTGACCGACAGGTAATCAATCACAGAAAAGCCATCATCCGAGCTGTAGGGAAGGTAGGGAAGAATGTGAAGGGTATTAATAACCTCGTTCAGATAGCCATCAAGAAATCCCTTCAAGACCTGAAGAGGTGGCTGTTCACTGTTGTCATAGAGGGTGTCGCCATAGGTAATCAGAAAGATATCTTTTTCTGACCAGCCAGTGACTGTTTTGGGAGGGTTTTCATGAAGGTGATACTGAACTCTACGGACAATTCTGGCGGCTATCTCGCCCGCTTCCTGTCCATAAGGGAAGGTCAGAAGCTGAGTCATGGCCTGATGAAACTCATGGAAGGCTTTAGGATAACTTTGCACGATACATCTTCCCCTTTGGCAATGTTTTTTAGTACTTTTTCTTCTTTGCAGCAGGAGTCATGCCACTCCCGTATTTATAAAACCTTCAATCATTGTAAATGATGTTGACCCCGGCGGGTGGTTTTCTGAATTGGCACGACTTCTGCTTATAGCCTGATGAGATGCAAAACTTCTCAATAAGACGAGCAATAATATGATTAAAAAATGTCTGTTTCCTGTTGCGGGGTATGGAACCCGCTTTTTACCCGCCACCAAGTCCATGCCCAAGGAGATGCTGCCTATTGTTGATAAACCCCTAATTCAATATGGCGTAGAAGAAGCCATGCTGGCAGGTCTGACTGACCTGGGGTTTGTCAATGGCAGAAACAAACGGGCGATTCCGGATCATTTTGATATTAACTATGAACTGGAAGCGGAAATCGCTGGCAGTGGCAAAGAAGAAAAACTGTCGACCATTCGAGAAGTGATGGCGGCCTGTACTTTTTCCTATACTCGACAGAACCAGATGCAGGGGCTGGGGCATGCCATTCTCTGCGGACGAACTCTTATGGGCGATCAGCCTTTTGGTGTGGTGCTGGCCGATGATCTCTGTATTAACGACAGTGGTCCGTTGGTTATGTCGCAGTTGGTCAATCTTTACAAGCAGTTTCGCTGCACCATTCTGGCTGTTCAGGAAGTGCCCGAATCCGAAGTCGATAAATACGGTGTGATTGCCGGTGAAGCCCTGAGCGATAACCTGATCCGTGTGACCGATATGGTGGAAAAACCAGCCCCTTCGCAAGCACCCAGTAATCTGGCAGTGATTGGACGTTATGTCCTGACACCGGATATTTTCGACATTATTGAGAACACTGAACCCGGAATAAACGGAGAAGTGCAGCTGACTGACGCCATTCTGACTCAGGCCAGACAGGGCTGTGTTATTGCCTGCAAGTTTGAAGGTGAGCGCTTTGACTGTGGCAGTGTCAGTGGTTTTGTCGAGGCCACCAATACCATCTACCAAAAACGTCTGGACAGAGTTTGAGTCGATGTTCAACAGCAAAAAGGCGATGACGAAGCTGGTCATATTTTCCGACCTCGATGGTACCTTGCTGGATCATGATAGCTACAGCTGGGCGGGGGCAAAACCCGCTTTGGACCGGTTGAGAGAGCAAAATATTCCGGTTG
This sequence comes from Endozoicomonas sp. ALC020, assembly GCF_049275935.1. Taxonomy (NCBI): domain Bacteria; kingdom Pseudomonadati; phylum Pseudomonadota; class Gammaproteobacteria; order Oceanospirillales; family Endozoicomonadaceae; genus Endozoicomonas; species Endozoicomonas sp. ALC020. Next base: position 1,897,198 of record NZ_CP184830.1, on the reverse strand, counting down.
TTTTCAATACCAGCAAAACCCTCAGTGAGGTACTGCCTCTGCAACTGGAGATGGCTCTGGATCATCCATTTATTACCGAAAACGGAATGATTACCACCATCCCGGCTCACTACTTTCAGTCGTCTGATACTGACAAGAATACCCATTACTTCCATGGTCAACCCTACAAGGCGATACGCAGGGTACTGAAACAGTTTCGCGAGCAGTACGGCTTCCGGTTCAGGGGCTTTGGCGATTGCTCTCATAGTGAAATAGCCGATCTCTCCGGGCTAAGCCTGGAGGAGGCTAAACTGGCAGCAGACCGAAAAGCCAGTGAACCTTTGGTCTGGGAAGACAGTGATAAGGCATTGGAGCAGTTTGAAAGGCAGCTTGCTGAAGAAGGATTACAACTGACCCGGGGTGGGCGTTTCTATCACGTATCCGGCAAGGGGGATAAGGGTTCGGCGGCGAAGAAACTGTTCAAACACTACCTGAAAAACTTTCCGGAGTGGACGTGGATATCCATGGGTCTGGGCGACAGCTTCAACGATCTGCCCATGCTGGAAGTAGTCGATATTCCTGTTCTTGTAAGTTCTGAAAAAAGTAAACAGCCCATTACAGAACATCTGTCTAATATTAAGTACACAAAATCAGTCGGGCCTGAAGGTTGGAATGAAGCGGTATTGGAGGTTCTTGATTCTCTTCAGGAAGGTCATGAGCCAGTCTGTCCTCCAAAAGACGGCTCTATAAAAGACTGCTCTTTACAAGACGGGTGAGCTGGACTGCAGAGTGTGATCAGAGCATAAAGCGCTAACGAAAAGAAGGGAAAGCATTTATGGGCGATTTTTACCAGAATGGCACTATCACCAATTTCCATAATTTGAGAGTACGTTCGGTTGAAGATATGGAGCAGGAGCTGCAGGCCTTTTCCCGCCAGCGCCCTATGTCTCTGGTCTTGCCTTCGCTGTTCTCCGAGCTGCAGGGACCAGCCTTGAATAATATTGTTCAGGAGCTTAGCCAGGTGGGTTATCTTTCCGAGATTGTTATAGGCCTGGATAGAGCCAACGAAAAAGAATTTTCCTATTCAAGAGACTTTTTTGCCCAGCTGAATCAGCATCACCGGATTCTATGGCAGGATGGCCCCGGACTTCGTGAAATTGACCGTCTGCTTGAAAGTAAGGGGTTGGCGCCTAAAGAGGCTGGTAAAGGAAGAAACGTCTGGTACTGCTACGGTTATGTGCTGGCTTCAGCCAAGTCAGAAGCAGTGGCTCTGCACGACTGTGATATCGTGACCTACCAGAGAGATCTGCTGGCCAGGCTACTCTATCCGGTAGCTAATCCTGCGTTTAGCTATGATTTTTGCAAGGGCTATTATGCAAGAGTCGCTGATAACAAACTTAATGGCAGGGTCAGCCGTCTTCTGGTGACGCCTCTGTTGCGAGCCCTGAAAAAAATTCTTGGCCCTATGGACTATCTGGAATACCTCGACAGTTTTCGTTATCCCCTGGCCGGTGAGTTTTCCATGCGAACCAGTGTTTTCAATGACATCCGGATTCCCAGCGACTGGGGTCTGGAAATAGGGGTACTGTCAGAAGTTAAGAGAAACTATTCCAATAAACGGCTGTGTCAGGTTGATATTGCCGATGTTTATGATCACAAACATCAGCCTCTATCGGAAGAAGATCGCAATGCCGGTCTGTCGAAAATGAGCCACGATATTATCAAGGCCGTGTTCAGGAAGCTGGCGACCAACGGGGTTCAGTTCAATACTGAAACCTTCCGCACGATCAAAGCGACTTATTACCGGGTGGCACTGGATTTCATCGAGTCTTATTACGATGATGCGATGATGAATGGCCTGCATGTCGATCGTGATACGGAAGAGCGAGCCGTTGAACTCTTTGCCAGAAACATTATGGCAGCAGGGCAACACTTTTTGGAAAACCCCATGGAAAGGCCTTTTATTCCCAGCTGGAACCGGGTGATGTCCGCTGTCCCTGATATTTTGGAGCGTCTCTATGATGCAGTAGAAGAAGACAATGCCTGATTAAAGCGCACAGAATAGTCTTGAATCATCACTCATTCAGCTTTTCAAGGGTTGACCTTCCACTTACTGGATGGTTTAAGTTGGAAAGCTGAACCATAATCTCCTGAATTCTATGTCCATCCTTCACCTGAACCTGAAACACAGGCAGAACATTGGCACAGCAATGATTGCCCTGCTGATGTTTTTGCTGTTGCAGGTTTGCCTGATGGAGTCGTCACAGGCTATGGTTGCTGACCAGTCAGACATGCCCACGACGATGTCATCCAATGCTTCCGGCATGGCTGACGGTTTGTCCGCAGATCATGACTGTTGTGCTCCTTCCCTGGCAGAGCAACTGCAGAAAGCGAATCAGGCCTGTCCAGACTGCGATTCTGAGGATCGCTATATCCCGTTTTCTCACCCGGACAGTAAGCCGACTTTTACCCTGCTTTATATTGTTGCAGAGTTGATTTTGCTGGACGCTGAAACGTCGCAGGACTGGATTTCTGCACCCCCATCTTCAGTACAGCGCTCCCAGCCTGATATCTATCTGGCCAATGTCTCCTTTCTGGAATAGCATTTCATAAATATCGTCGTTTAAAAAACAGAGTGAAACGTTGATTTTTCAGTGTACCCTGCATGGGATTGGCACGGCTGTGGAGACAAACATGCAACTGAAACGGATTATGGTATCCGCTGCATGGCTGATATTGGTATCGGCAGGAGTCAGTGCAGGCCGCCTGACTCTATCTCAAGCCGAGCAAAAAGCTCTGGCTGCTGATCCAATGATTCAAGCCTATGAAAAACAGTCCAGGCAAGGCAAAAAAAGTCAGCAGGATCTGATCAGTGCCGAGCTTACATCCCCTGCCGCAGGCCCATTGTGATGACCGTTTGCACCATTCTCTTCGGTCTTATACCGGTCATGCTCAATAATGGCACTGGCTCCGAAGTCGTGCAGCGCATAGCTAGCCTGATGATCGGTGGCATTGTCAGCTCACTGGTGGTGACTCTCGTGCTGGTGCCTGCCGTCTATTTTCTATGGCACAGCCGGGAAAAGGTTCTGACCGCTCAGATCAATCAATGAATTATGAAACACTTGAAAAAGGAGAGTGAAACCATGAAAAAGCTGAAAGCCCTGTTCCTGGGAACTGCTGTTCTAATGTCGTTTATGCTGGCCAAGGCCGAGGAGTCATTACCGACAGTCATGCTCTACAAAACCCCTGCCTGTGGTTGTTGCAAACAGTGGGCGAAACACATGGAAGAGAATGGCTTTAAGGTCATGTCCCATGATGTGCCGAGCACAGCCACGTATCGAGCCAGGGCCGGTATTCCGAAAGGAATGGAGTCTTGCCATACAGCCTTTATCGGTGATTATGCCATTGAAGGTCATGTCCCGGCTGCAGACATCAAGCGTTTGCTAAGTGAAAAGCCTGCTGGTGTGAATGGTCTGACTGTTCCGGGTATGCCTCTGGGATCGCCAGGTATGGAGTACGGTGATCGCAAAGATCCTTATCAGGTGATCGGTTTCACCAAGGATGGCAACACGAGTGTATTTGCCAATCATTAATCATGTCGCGATCCAAAGAAGCTCTTTTATGAGCTTCTTTGGGTGGCAGGGTTGAAATGAGTTATCCCCAATTCACGTAACGGGTGTCTAAAACTTGATAGTTGACTGCTCGATTGTGAGTTTCACAAAAACGCACTCAGAAGGTGAAAATCAGAATCAGAGAATTATACACGAAAAGCCATGGATTGGGGGCTTCTCAGGCTGATTTATGTGATGTGAACTCGGGGATTCAGGTATGATTAAGGCAAATTCATTGCCAAGGTTAATGGTGTTATTAAAATACATAACATAGTTGAAGCAGAAGCAGAAGCAGAAATGGAATTCCATCTTTGTGCATTTAGAGAAATTCCTTTTATTGGGTAATATATATCATGGCTTTTTTCTAATCGCACATACTTCTCTATAAAATTACGATTAAAAGTTAATGACAGCTTAAACTGGATTGCCAAATTGTCTTGATAGAATTTTCCAACATGTATTCCTAAGATAAATGAATTGTTTTGTCTGTAAAATAAGGGAGAACCTGAATCCCCAGGCTGGGAATCTCCGGGATATGAAACGAAATGTACTTCATCATTGCAGGAGCCTACCCAACTTACAGATGCAAGCTGCAATAACTGCTGATTGCCATAACCCGCAACCATAAGGTCAGTAATATTATAAAGGTCAGGACATTTGGTATAGTCGATGTCAGCAGGAGGAATTGACACAGGCCGGTTTAACTCAAGTATTGCTATATCGTATTTAGGCCGATCAGAGGTAGAAAAAAAATTATTATTTATTATATACTTTATAACTTTTCTTTTAATCTTGTTTTTAGCATTAAGAAAAGTTATGTCTAATTTTTTACCAATGCAGTGAGCTGAAGTCAGCAAATGCTTATCAGATATGAGCACAGTAGTACAACCATTATTAATACCAGCTATCCATGGAAGCGTACCTGAATTTATTTTTATAACCGGCTCAGTGTATCGAGGAATTCTACTGTTTGATTCACACAATATTTCTTCTGAAGTAAATATTAATATAAATGAAAAGAGCACAATAATTTTTTTCATTAAATGTTGCCTGTCTGTGCTAGCCAAGTGTATCAAAGTAGCATATTTCAAACTTGTTGCCGTATAACCACTAAAAGAAAAAAGACACCCATAAATTTGCTTTACCGTCCACCTAGTCTACTTTTTCACCCATCACTGATTTTTTACCCAGACAGGTGAGTCCATGGCACAGGCCCGTAATACTCTAATTGATCCCAGCTCAACGCCTTATTACCACTGCACGGCAAGATGTGTTCGTCAGGCTTACCTTTGTGGAGAGAACCACCTGACTGGCAAGAACTATGAGCATCGCCGCCAATGGGTGGTGGATAAACTCCGGGAACTGGTTTCAGTCTTTGCTATCGAAGTCTGCGCTTACGCTGTCATGTCAAATCATTATCACGTGGTTTTGCACATCAATCAGTCATCTGCCAGAGGCTGGTCACGGGACGAAGTGCTTCACCGTTGGACGACCTTGTTTACAGGCCCACTTCTGGTGCAAAGGCATTTGGCTGCTGACAAACTGGGCAGCGCTGAATTGGCCCGTATTGATGAATATGCTGAGGAATACCGGCGTCGTTTAACGGATATCAGCTGGTTTATGCGTTGTCTGAATGAATACCTTGCTCGTGAGGCCAATAAAGAAGACGAGTGTAAAGGACGCTTTTGGGAAGGTCGCTTTAAAAGCCAGGCACTGCTGGACGAAGCAGCGTTACTGACCTGCATGACCTACGTTGACTTGAATCCGATTCGGGCTGGAAAGGTAGAAACACCGGAAGAATCAGACTACACGTCGATTCAGGAACGCGTAGAGCAGGTTACAGATTCTGAGACTAAAAATCAGCCGCTGACCCTGAAACCTTTTTGTTTGCAGGGCCAGAATACGGACGTTGCCCTTCCCTACCTTCTTCATGACTATCTGGAACTGGTTGACTGGAGCGGTCGCATTGTCAGAACAGACAAGAAAGGTTCCATCCCGTCATGCACCCCTCCTATTCTTGAAAGATTGGAAATTGATCCGGATGAGTGGCTGAAAACCATGCAATGGAATAATCGTTTTTATCGGGCAGTTGGCCGTCTGAAGGCGATGAAGGCTTATGCACTTGAAGCCGGACAGAAGTGGCTTCGAGGTTTAAACGCCTGCAGTCGTTTGTATCTGACAAGTTAGCTTAGAAGTCAGTTAAGAAATTAAACACTTTCTCTTTATCCTCCTCGACTTTAAGTCGGAATAAGTTTGTGTCGTCTGAATCATGGACTGAGCAGCCTCTGTTCGTCGAACGCTCATGTGTGGCTCGCTGATAGGCTATTCGAAGATAGGTTTTCAGATCCTTTTTTGGGAATGCAGTTTTTAAATGTCTTATTTATTTAATGGGTGTCCTATTTTTTTTCTATTTTTTTTATGGGTGTCTTATTTTTTTTTTTTTTTAATGGGTGTCTTATTTTTTTTTTATCTTATTTTTTATCAGGATCAGATTCCATTCCCCTGGCCAGCCGTTCAATGATAGGGCAGTCCGGCATATTGTCTCCATGACAGCATTGGGCGAGCTGTTGCAGGCTGTCACGAATCACCTGCAGTTGACTGATCTTAGCCTCGACATCGACTAATTTTTTCAGGGCCAGTGATTTTACATCAGCACTTTTACGATGTTTGTCGTTATACAGATCCAGAAGGTCCGAGCACTCTTTCAGAGTAAAGCCCAGCTCTCTGGCGCGGCTAATAAAAGACAGTTCTCGTATGTGTGATTCATTATAATCACGGTAACCGTTATTGAGACGATGGGCAGGTGAAATCAGGTTCAGACTTTCATAGTAACGAATGGTTTTGGCGGTCAGTCCAGTGGCCTGCGCTGCTTTGGAAATATTCATGATTCAGGCTCCCTTGCAGTTGGCTTGAAGCGTCTCAGACGATTGGCGTTGCTGACCACTGTGACCGATGACAGAGCCATGGCTGCTCCTGCAACAACAGGATTAAGCAGCATTCCTGTGAAAGGGTATAGCACTCCGGCAGCAATCGGGATACCGAGAGAATTGTAAACAAAGGCGCCAAACAGATTCTGTTTAATGTTTCCCAGAGTTGCCCTGGACAGCTCGACGGCGTCGGCCAGTCCATGGAGTGAAGAGCGAATCAGGGTGATATCTGCCGATTCAATGGCAACATCAGTCCCTGTGCCTATGGCAAAGCCAACGTCAGCACGGGCAAGGGCCGGGGCGTCGTTTATACCGTCACCTGTCATACCGACCTTGTGCCCTTTTTCCTGCAACTGCCTGACGTAGCGCTCCTTGTCTTCAGGCAGAGTTTCGGCTCTAAAGTCATCAATGCCCACCTGTTGAGCAACAGCGGCGGCAGTCAGCTTGTTATCACCGGTCACCATCAAGACCCTGATGCCCAGTTTATGGAGTCTTTCGATAGCTGCTTTGGAGTCTTTTCTTATTGGGTCGGCGACCGCTATCAGTCCCGCCAGTTGATGATCCACAGCCAGATACATGGGGGTTTTACCCTGATTGGCCAGTGACTCTGATGTGGATGCCAGAAGCGTGACATCAATGCCATTGGCAGCCATAAGCTTTTCATTACCCAGCAGCACAGACTTTTCTTGAACACACCCGCTCACTCCTTGCCCTGTGACTGCATGAAAATCGGATACGGGTGAAAGTGACAACGATTGCTGTCTGACAGAATTGACAATAGCGTCAGCCAGGGGATGCTCCGATGCACTCTCAATGCTGGCGGCAATCTGCAGAATTCTGTTTTTTTCTTCCTCAGTGTCCGCCGTGATGCTGATTCGTTCGGTCACTCTGGGATCGCCTTCGGTGATAGTGCCTGTTTTATCCAGCACTATGGTGGTCAATTGACTGGCCTGCTGCAAAGAGTCTCCCTTGCGAATCAGCATTCCCAGCTCAGCGGCCTTGCCAACACCGGCCATGACAGACATAGGAGTAGCCAGACCCAAAGCGCAGGGGCAGGCAATAATCAGAACCGTGGTGACTACCACCAGTGCGTGCGCTAATACCGGCGCAGGCCCGAAAAAGAACCAGACAGTGGCTGCCAGAACAGCAATGACTATCACAACGGGTACAAATACAGATGAGATCTGATCTGCCATCCGGGCAATGGGGATTTTTGAACTCTGGGCTTTTTTCACCAGGGCAATGATATGGGCCAGAGCGGTTTCACTGCCCACCTTTTCTGCCCTGAACAGCAAGCTGCCATTTTTATTCAGGGTGCCTGCTGAAACTGCGTCGTCTGGTGTTTTTTTCACAGCTAGTGGTTCGCCTGTGAGCATAGACTCGTCCACGAGACTGCTGCCTTCAACGACAATGCCGTCTACCGCGATATTCTCGCCGGGTCTGACTCTGACGATGTCGCCTTTTAAAACCTGGTCTGTGGGGATATCTATTTCCTGTCCATTGCGTACGACTCTGGCCGTTTTGGCCTGAAGCCCCAGCAGACGCTTAATCGCCTGACTGGTTTTGCCTTTGGCTCTTAACTCCAGAGCATGGCCCAGATTGATAAGACCAATGATCATGGCACTGGCTTCAAAGTAAACATGGCGAGCGGCAGACGGTAGAAGGTGAGGAAACAATACGACGACCATAGAGTAAAGCCAGGCTATGCCTGTGCCTACGGCAATCAGGGTATCCATATTGGTGTTGCCATGCTTCAGAGCTTTCCACATGCCGGTAAAGTAGTGTTTACCTGAGAACACCAGAACAAAAAGAGTGGCAAGGCCAACAATCCCCCAGGCGAGTTGCTGAAAGGGCGTGTTTATGCTCATTTCGCCGGTGACGACACCCCAGATCATCAGGGGAATGCCCAGACTCAGAGCAATGGCAGTATGTTTTAGCAGGTGGCGATACTGTTTTTTGTCTTCCTCCTCCTGTTTCAGCTGAAGATCACTGTCAGGTGTCAGCACGGTGCCGGGATAACCGGCATGTTCCAATGCCTGCAGAATGACGCCAATTTCAGATTGCCCCTGAACAGAGCAGGTTTTATCGGCCAGATTGACCGATGCACTCTCAACACCCGGAATCTTTAGAAGAGCCGACTCGATTTTGCTGACGCAGGAGGCACAGTGAATAGTCGGTATAGAAAATTGTCGTTCAGAGTCGCAGGGTATCACTCGCGCTTCAAATCCGGCTTTTTTCAGGGCTGAAATCAGAGAGGACGCTTCAGCACTGCCTTTGACCATAGCCGTTTTGTCTGCAAAGTTAACACTGGCGTCATTCACGCCAGTCACTCCTTTCAGGGCCTTTTCAATTTTGCCGACACAACCGGCACAGTTGACTCCGGAGAGGGCCAGCTGAATCTGTAGAGATTTCATGGTGTTTCTCCACGAGATTGATTTAGAGGGAAACTGTGCACAGGATAACCCTTACCCTGACTGGAAGGTAAAGAGGTGGTAGAGAAGATATGCCATAATCCGCAGCTAACATCTACACAACCGCTTACCGCTACGCCGAGCTCAAAGAGCTGACTGCCCGGGAACTGGATTCATCCTAAATTCTGGTGCTTCTCGAAGTTTTGCAATGATGCTCGCTGGCTCTGCTATGCTGATCAGCGCAACGACAACATGAGGTAAGATTATGTCGGTTGAGTCGAGACTGGAAAAACTGGAAGAGCAACACAGACAGTTGGATGCCAACCAGCACGGGCTGGCAAAAGTCTGTGCTGATACCAAAAATATTGCGCTGACCAATCAGCATGATATTGCGGGCCTGAAGATCGAAGTGTCATCTGTTCGATCTGACCTGGCGGCACTGATTCAGGCGACTATGGCGGGTTTCAAGCGCAGCGATGAGCAACATCGGGAGACACAAGCCCGTATTGATCGGCTGGAGCTGGAAACTCGTACCCGCTTTGAACAGGTGGACAACCGTTTTGAACAGGTGGACAACCGTTTTGAACAGATGGACAACCGTTTTGAACAGATGGACAACCGTTTTGAACAGATGGACAACCGTTTTGAACAGATGGACAAACGATTTGACCAGCTGGAGCTGCTCTTTCGCCAGATGATCCCCCAGGCCCGTAATTAACTCAGTTATTTTCCTGCCAGCACCACGCTAAAGTATCCAACCGGATAATGGCCAGTTTTTTTAATCTGGCCTCTGGTTCAGACTCCTGTTCGGCCTCTAACCTTCGCAATAATAACTTGTGTCTGCCTCAGTTTGTTGAGTTCCTGTTCATTGATCAACACAAATCGGCAGTTTAATGTCGAAACTGAGCCATCCATCAAATGTTTTTGAAAAGCAGACAGTCAGCAAAACGCCCGACAACTGCCGGGCATTTAATTTCAAAAATGATAAGCAAGCGAAAACTGGACAACATTCAAATCCATATTGGGCCGTTTGATATAAGCATTGGAGTAGTGAAGCAACTTGGCGCCCAGGTCAAAACTTTTTTCGGAACCCAGAAGAACCCCGGCACCCAGCATGGTTTCAAACTGTAAATGAGTGCTTTTTTCTAAAGGCTGGTCGCCTTTGTAACGGATCTGGGTGTCGCTGATCCAGCCAACGCCCAGACCTGCATCGAAGTAATACCGTCCTCTGGGACTCTTGAATTGCCATACCGGAGTCACGAAAATGCCATGGATATCATCGTCACCTTTCGAGCTGTGGGAGGGTCTGGCATCGAGTTTATTGTCCCAGTAAGAAACCGAGGTATCGAGAAGAAAGTGATCATTCCATTCTGAATGTTCGAGAAGTCCTTCGTCACTTAAATGCCATCTGAGTGCCAGACGAGTGTCCTTAACCTCTATTTTACTGGAAAGATCCGGCCCGTAGCTGAGATGAATACTTTCGGGTTGTGCGACTACCGACGTTGAAAAAACAGATAGCACCAAAGGTACTGCCGACAGAAAGGCTGTGTTATTGAATTTCATGATCCTTATGCTCTTGTTTTATTTATTGAGCCCGCTACCAGAGTTTGCTGCGCAATATTCTTGACGCCAAGTGGGAGGGGGCTTCCTACTAACTTACACTAAGGAGTCAGCCAATAAGACCAGATTTTTGCAACCTTGTTCTTTTTCAGCAAAGCCAGGTTGATATGCAGGCTGTTATCTCACACAGTTCTGGGCTTTTTATGACTCAAAAAATGAAGGGACCGATGAAGTATCAGATGATGAAGCTGAGTTTGGTTATTACCATTCGAACTAAAAGAGGCGATCTGATGGCTTCACGAGAGTGTAACAGTGAACCATTACCATCAAATCAGTCGATTTGATCTGGATCAAGATCAGGGCCGTTTTGCTGTAGCCTCTATGCACTGAAGGATGAAGAATAATTCGTTGTTTTTATAAGTATTTACACGTATGGTGAATTTTTTGTACCTATGTACCACTATTAGTGGCAATTGGGAAAACAAGAATTTTAATGCCGACTTAATCTGCATTGGACTGATAAACGAATTAGATGAAAAAGTTGTACCATGTCACCAAGCCTGCTCAACAGACTGAAAGCCTTTGGCCCTCTGTCCTCGCCTGACTTGAACATTGCCAGTGTGTTATCACAGACTGGGGTGCGGCGACTGATTATTGGCTGTGAAGTGCTGCTGGTGATTCTTCTGACTCAACAGCTGGCTCGTCTTACCTGGCAACTCATGGAGGGTTCTGGCAGCGCCAGGATTCAGTCGTGGCAACCTCAATCGACAGTGGTAAATCGTCGCCAATCGGAACAGGATGCCTACCCCGCACTGAATGATTTCCATCTGTTTGGTCAGGAGCCTGTCAAGCTGACACAAACGGATAACCCTGGTATTGACCCCAACGCTGTTCCCAAATCCCGCCTCTCTGCAAAAGTCACCGGTATTGTTGCCAGTTCAGTTCCTGCTGATTCCGTTGCGGTGATTCGTTCCAGTGGCCGTGATCGCACTTATCGAATCGGTGAAAAGCTTCAGGGCTCCAATGCGGAAGTGAAAGATATTTATGAGGATCGGGTGATTGTATCGAACCGGGGCAAGCTCGAAGCGCTTTTGCTTTACCCCGATGAAGCGGATCGAAAAGTAGAAAAAAGAGACAGTGGTCGTCTGATAGAAATGCGTCAGCAACTGATCTCTGATCCGGACTCTTTTACGGATTTTTTTCAGATCACCGAGGCTCAGAAGGATGGTCAGCTGGTCGGGTATCAGTTAACCCCTGGCAAGTTTCCTGACGTTTTTCGTGAGTCAGGCCTGAAGCCTGATGATATAGCCCTGTCCATTAACGGATATGACCTGAGTGACAGCAACGATACCATGAAGCTGCTGCAGGAAATCAAGCAGCTCACCCAGCTATCGATGACCATTGAACGGGGTGGTCGTCTCTATGAAATAGAAGTCAAACTATGAGTGTTAGAGGAAAGACAGGGTTATTAGTATTACTCCCTGAATTGCTTAGCGGGGCCATTGCCCGAAAATGTGTGAACCAGAATGCCGTGAGACGGCTGCGCAGACAGATCTGCTCAATGATGGCAGGACTCTTACTGGTTTCAGCGTTTGCTTTTGCCAGTCAGGCTTCGGCTGACTATCAGCGTTATTCTGCCAGTTTTGAAAAGGCCGATATTGCTGAATTTGCCAGTACGGTCAGTGCCACTCTGAACAAAACCATTATTCTGGACCCCGCTGTTCGTGGCTCTGTAACGGTGCGTTCCTATGACAAGCTCAATGCTGAACAGTACTATCAGCTCTTTTTGAACGTTCTGGAAGTTCATGGTTTTGCCGTTATTGAACAAGAGAATAATGTTCTGAAAATTGTTCAGGACAAGAACGCAAAAATGTCGTCTATTGCGCTGGCCGACCGGCAAAACACGGGTCAGGGTGATGAGTTCGTTACCTGGGTGCTTCCGGTTCAGAATGTGCCGGTGAGAGAACTGTCTCCGTTATTGCGCCAGCTCAATGATACTGCAGGCAATGTGGTTCATTACGATCCCTCCAATATTCTTCTGCTGACTGGCCGTGCAGCTAATGTGAAGCGTCTGGTTGAAATTGTCAGACGAGTAGATATGACCGGCAACCGAAACTTCTCTGTTATCCAGCTCGAGTACGCTTCTGCTTCAGAAATGCAGCGAATTCTCACTTCCCTGCTGCAGGAAAAAGGTGGTAAGGGCGGCGCGTCCCAGGTGACCGTGGTTGCTGATGATCGTAGCAACCGCCTGATTGTTGCCGGTCAGGCAAGACAACTGCAAAAAGTGAATCGTATTGTCTACCAGCTGGATGCCGAACAGGAATCCTCCGGTAATACCCGTGTCTTCTATTTGAGGTATGCCAAGGCGGAAGAACTGAAAGAAGTCATGGAAGGTGTCGGGCAAACGGTTCAGGCAGAAAAAGACAGCGGTAAAACAGTTGTTCGTAATAACCAGAAATTCAGCATCAACGTTCATGAGCAAACCAACGCTCTGGTGGTCACCGCTCAGCCGGACATTATGAAAAGTCTGGAAAGTGTCATCAAGCAGCTTGATATCCGTCGTGCCCAGGTTCTGGTCGAAGCCATTATCGTTGAGGTAGCCGATGGTGATGGCATTAACCTCTCCTTCCAGCTGGCCAATGCTAACAACGGCAGCATGATGCAGTTTAATGATGGCCGAACGGTACCGATTGGCGAGATCATGGCCGGTTTGAAAGAGGCAGAGGACGTGCCGGGCTCAACGGTCATCGGTGAAAATGGCACCACTATTAACCCTGATCAGCCGGGCGATTACACCAGATTATATGATGCTTTGGCCGGTGTTTCCGGTGCTGCATTCAGTATCACATCCGGCGACTGGACAGCCCTTTTGCAGGCTGTTACCAGCTCAACAAAATCCAATGTTCTGGCGACTCCCAGCCTGATGACGCTGGATAACGAAGAATCTTCTTTCATAGTGGGTGACGAAGTTCCTGTTATCACCGGTTCCGCCTCCAGTTCAAACAACGATAATCCTTTCCAGACTGTAGAGCGTAAGGAAGTAGGTGTGAAGATGACCGTCAAGCCCCAGATCAATGAAGGGGATTCGGTGATGCTGGATATTACTCAGGAAGTGTCTGGTGTTAATGGTACGACTTCCGTCGATGTCACTTTCTCCAAGCGTGAAGTGAAAACATCCATCATGGCCCGCAGTGGTGACACCATTGTTATTGGCGGACTGCTGGACGAAGACGTGCAGGAAAGTGTTTCCAAAGTGCCACTGCTGGGTGACATTCCCTACCTGGGGGCGCTCTTCCGCTCCACCTCCAGCGAGGTGAAAAAGCGTAACCTGATGGTCTTCCTGAGACCTACCATCATTCGTGACGATAACATCCTGACCAGTATCAGCGGTAAGAAATACAGCTATATGCGTGCCCGCCAGCTAGATCGTCGTGATCAGGGCGTTGAGTTGATGCCTGATGCGAGAACTCCGGTCCTGCCTGAATACCCTTCTAACTCCGATCTGATGAACAGAGCGCGCCAGAAACTGGATGAAGCCGATCGGAAAGAAAAAGAGAAAGAAAAAAACGACAGGGAAGACGATGACAAGGTAGCCAGTAAACAGTCGGAGAAGAACGATGCTGAGTCCGGCGATAACAGTTGATCAGGAAACCGAAGTCCTTGCTCAAGGTACTCCTGCGGGTGTTCTTGAACTGCCCTTTGCCTTTGCCCGTAACTTCGGTGTTCTGCTGGAACAAGAGCCGCAGGGCAGCCCCTGCCTGTACGTCAATGGCCAACCATCCAGAGCAGCCATTGCCGAAGTTCGTCGATTTGTTGCGGGTCCGATAGATATTAAATCACTGTCCGAGGGTGAGTTTGAAGCACGACTGTCGGCTTATTATCAAAAAGACTCATCGGCTGCCCGACAGCTGATGAACGATATCGGCAATGATGAAGGTCTTCACTCTCTGGCAGAGGAATTACCCGACAGCGAAGACCTTTTAGATGCCGATGATGGTGCCCCGATCATTCGCATGATCAACGCCATGTTAGGTGAGGCGATCAAGGAAGGGGCTTCCGATATTCATATCGAAACCTTCGAAAACTGCCTGGTCATTCGCTTCCGCGTCGATGGTGTATTGAGAGAAATCCTTCGACCCCAGCGTAAGCTGGCGGCATTGCTGGTATCCCGTATCAAGGTTATGGCCAAACTGGATATTGCTGAGAAGCGGGTGCCTCAGGACGGTCGTATTTCTCTGCGACTGGGTGGCCGTGCCGTTGATGTCCGGGTATCGACACTGCCTTCCCGTCATGGCGAGCGAATCGTATTGCGTTTGCTGGATCGCAACAGTGTCCGTATGGATATGTCCAGCTTAGGCATGACGCCTGATATTCATCAGCACATCCGTGAGGCTTTGCATAAACCTCACGGCATTCTTCTGGTCACAGGTCCGACCGGTTCTGGTAAGAGTACGACGCTGTACGCTGGTCTCACAGAAATCAATGACACAGAGCGCAATATTCTCACCGTTGAAGATCCTGTGGAATACGATCTCGAAGGTGTGGGTCAGACACAGGTCAACCCCAAGGTCGATATGACCTTTGCCCGGGGTCTGCGTGCCATCCTGCGTCAGGACCCTGATGTGGTGATGGTGGGTGAGATTCGTGATCTCGAAACCGCAGAAATTTCTATTCAGGCCTCCCTTACCGGTCACCTGGTATTGAGTACCCTGCACACCAATACGGCTATCGGTGCTGTCACACGCCTGAGAGATATGGGCATTGAGCCTTTCCTGCTGTCATCCAGTTTGCTGGGCGTTCTGGCCCAGCGTCTGGTTCGTACCCTCTGTCCTTCCTGCAAAGTAGCCAGAGAGCCAACGCCTCATGAGCGAAAGCTGATAGGAATGGACGACTCTGACAGCAGACCCGTTCACGAAGCCAGCCCTGAAGGTTGTTCCGAGTGTCATGGCGGTGGCTATAAAGGTCGAACCGGCATTCATGAGCTGTTTCTGGTCAGCGATGAAGTTCGTAGAATGATTCATGAGGGTGCCGGTGAACAGGCTCTGGAAGACGTGATTCGCAGGACCAGCCCCAGTATCCAGAAAGATGGCTTCCGTAAAGTTCTTGCGGGTATGACTTCCATTGAAGAAGTACTGCGGGTGACCAGGGAGGAATAATGGGCGTATTTGCTTACGAAGCCCTGGATAAAAAGGGTAAAAAACGCAAAGGGGTACTTGAGGCTGATTCTGCCCGCCAGCTCCGTCAGCAGTTGCGCTCCGAAGGTCTGGTTCCGGTGACCATTAATGAATCTGAGCAAAAGAGCAGTGGTGAACGTGCGTCGTTTACTCTGTTCGAGAAAAAAGCCAGCCCGGCTGAAGTCGCCATGCTGACTCGTCAGCTGGCCACTCTGGTTGCGGCTGCCATTCCTCTGGAAGAGTGTCTTCAGGCCTTGTCTCGTCAGGTTCAGAAATCCCATCTGAAAGCTATGATCACCACCGTCAGAGCCAAGGTACTGGAAGGCCGGACGCTGGCAGAAAGTCTGGCGATTTACCCGAAAACCTTCGACACACTGTATTGCTCAATGGTGGCGGCCGGTGAAAAGTCCGGTCATCTGGATACGGTTCTGGAGCGGCTGGCAGATTATACCGAACAGCGTCAGCTGATCCGGGGTAAGCTGATTCAGGCCATGATCTATCCCGCTATTCTCAGCATAGTAGCGGTCTCGGTCATCGCCATTTTGCTGGCAACCGTGGTACCCACCGTGGTGGAACAGTTTGCGGATCTCGGGCAGGACCTGCCAGCCATGACTCGTGCCTTGATTGCCATGAGTGACTTTGTTCGGGATTACGGCTTCGCTGTACTGGCTGGCCTTGTCGTTCTGTTATTCATGAGGCAACGTCTGCTGGTTAATCCCGAGCGGAGACTGACCCACGACCGATGGCTGTTGAAAATGCCCGTTATGGGTGAAGTGGGTGCCGGTGTTGATACTTCCCGTTTTGCCCGGACATTGAGTATTCTCAGCAGCAGTTCAGTGCCCCTTCTGCAGGGTATGAGAATCTCGGCAGAAGTCATGTCCAACTCTTTTATCCGGAAATCCCTTGAACAGGCTTCGGAGCGGGTGAGGGAAGGTTCCAGCCTCTGGATGGCGCTGGATCAGACACAACTGTTTCCACCCATGATGCTTCATATCATTGCCAGTGGTGAAAAATCGGGTGCGCTGGAACAGATGCTGGTTCGAGCAGCGGACAGTCAGGATCGACAGTTTGAAAACCAGGTGAATATTGCCCTGGGTGTTTTTGGCCCTTTGCTGATTGTCTCCATGGCGGGCATGGTTCTGTTTATTGTGATGGCGATTCTGACCCCGATGCTGGATCTTAACTCACTGGTATCAGATGGTTAACAGTCAGTATAGGGTTTTCAGTAAAGAGCTTTTCAGAAGAGAATATGAGCCTGACACAGATCGGGCCATGTGACATTAGGAGTGAATGACCAATGACTACGAAAAAGGCACATCGACAACAACAGCAGGGTTTTACCCTGATCGAGATCATGGTGGTGATCGTGATTCTCGGTGTCCTGGCCAGCATGGTGGCCCCGAATGTTCTGGGTAACAAAGAAAAGGCAGACCAGCAGAAAGCTGTCAGTGACTTAGTGACGCTGGAAAACGCACTGGATATGTACAAGCTGGACAATAATCACTTCCCATCGACTCAGCAGGGTTTGAATGCTCTGGTAGAACAGCCTTCCGGCAGCCCTCAACCCAGGAATTACCGTGACAACGGCTACATCCGTCGTCTACCCCAAGACCCATGGGGTAATGACTATCTGATGCAGTCTCCCGGTGAATTTGGTGATATCGATATCTTCTCTGCCGGTCCTGATGGCCAGGCGGGCTCTGAGGATGACATCGGCAACTGGAACATGAATTCCTGATGAAAAGTGCCGGTTTCACCTTGCTTGAAATCATGCTGGTTCTGGTACTGCTGGGCATTGCTACCGCTGTCGTATTGCCCACTCTGGAACCGGCTGACAGTTCCGCACGTTTAAAAACGGCTGCGGATCGATTTGCTGCTCTGGTGAAAACTGGCCACGAAAAGTCATTGCTCAAAGGTAAAGACCTTGGGGTCAGGTTTACCGACAATGGCTATCAGTTTATGGAGTGGCACGGAGACAAATGGCAGTTAATGCAAAATGACCGATTGCTCACAGAGAAAGAACTTTCAGAAGCCATCAATCTGGATTTTATGCCGGGTGAGCTGATCTGGCAGGCTGCTCTGGATGCTGAAGAGCAGCAGGATAGTGACTCGTTTTTTACTGACTCAGGGCTGTTTGAAAACGAAGCAAGCAAGAAAAAGCCTGAACTCTATATCTGGTCCAGCGGTGACCTGACCCCGGCGGAAGTGCGGTTCCAGTCAACCAGCGACATTCGTCGTTTTTTTAGTGTCATAATCACGGAAACCGGAGAAGTAACCGTGGTCAGTGCAGATGAGTACGACAAGACAGTTGGCCGGGGCTGATAAATGAAACGTTATTCAGGCTGTTCCCGATGTTCCCGACAGGTCAGGGGCTTCACTTTGTTAGAAGTGTTGATGGCCATGACTATTCTGGCCATCGCCGGTATCACGGTGCTCAGAACCAGCAGTGAAAGCCTGGATAACAGCCAGTACCTGAAGAACAAAACCATGGCTCGCTGGGTAGCCGACAATGAACTGGTCGATCTCTACCTGAAGGATCAATGGCCATCCCAGACCTGGAAAAAAGAAACCCGTGAGCTGGCTGATCAAACCTGGCATGTTCGATACCGAAGTGTGCGTACGGCGGATGACAATTTTCGGGCCATCCAGGTCGAAGTCCGACTCGACCGTGATGAGAAGAAAGCCGCTCTGGCCAGTCTGCAAACTTACACGGTGAAGCGGTCTTGAAGTCATTGAATGTCATGCAACGCTCGACCCAACGCGGTTTTACATTGCTCGAAATGTTGGTGGCTCTGACCATTTTTGCACTGGTCAGTATGAGTGCCTGGCAGATTCTGCAGGGGGTTATGGGTGCTCGGGATGTTGCCAGCGATCATCAGAGTCGTATTCGGGAAATTGACTACGCCATGATGGTCATGGAGCAGGACTTTCGGCAAATGATTGACCGGGGTGTGCGGGTCGATGGTGAACTGACGGATCAGAGTCTGTTTGCCGGTAGAGACATGCTGGAATCCGATGACGAGGCGGCGGCCTTTATTCGTCTGGGCTGGCGCAATCCGCAACAGAAACTCCCCCGCTCTGAGTTGCAGAAAGTCAGCTATCGGCTCAAAGCCGGAGTGCTCGAACGTCAGCACTTTTATGTGCTGGACCCGGAGGAGAATGCAGAACCTGTGGTCAGGGATCTGTTAACCGATGTCCGCTCACTTAAATTTCAGTACTTTATTAATGGCCAATGGCTAGAAATGCTCGGCAATACCCTGCCCCAAGGTATGAAGATTACGTTTGAGCTGAATGATCTGGGGGTCATCGAGCGGCGCTACGTGCTTTCCGGGAACTGGGAAGTTCAGGAGCAAGATTCATGACGAGCCTGATTTCAGATAAAAAGAATACAACGTCTTTTCAGCGTCGTCAGTCGGGTGTCGCATTGCTAATTGTTATGTTCGTATTGACGTTGATGGTGCTGATAGCGGCAGAGATGACTTTTGGATTTTCCCTGCAAATGCGCCGGACAGCCTCCCTGCAACAAATGGAACAGGCACGCTGGTATGCATTGTCTGGCGAAGAACTGGCAGTCAAAGTACTTCAGGACGGGTTTGATGAAAGCGAAGAAACCGTGAATCTTGGTCAAACCTGGGCCACGGGGGAAGTGATTTTTCCGATGGATGGCGGAACAATCAGGGGTGAAATTTTCGACGCTCAGGCCTGTTTAAACCTGAATGCTTTGCAGGCTCCGGATAAAGAAGGGCAGACCTCGGTTGAAGTCAAAGTGTTTCAATCCCTGATGGAAGCTTTGGGAATTGAGTCCTATCAGGCCGAGACCATTGCACAATCAACCAGAGACTGGGTAGATAATGACAACACCCAGGGGTCAGGCATGGGCGCGGAAGACCGTTATTACCAGTCTCTGCCAGTGCCCTATCTGGCCAGTAATACCAGTATGAGATCGGTTTCGGAGTTGAGAGCGGTAAAAGGCGTCAATGCCAGAATAATGAGAAGGGTCAAACCTTTTGTCTGTGCATTGCCGACCACTGAAATGAAGATCAATATCAATACCCTGTCGCCGGACCATGCGCCGGTGCTCAGCGCCCTGTATTGGGGTGAGCTTCCCTTAGAGCAGGCAAAAGAGGTATTGGAACAGAGGCCGGAGAATGGCTGGAGGAGTGTCGATGAATTTATTCAACAACCCTCTCTCTCCAACTTCAGTGCCGAAAACACCCATGAATTGATGTCGGTGGACAGTCAGTATTTTGCAATGACTGCAACCGCTTCTTATGCGGACACCAAAGTCCGAATAAAGAGCCTGCTGCGGCGGGAAGAAGAGAATAAGTTCAGCGTCATTCGCCGAGAGTTTGGAGGGCTTGAGTGAGCCAGTATCTTATCATCAGGCTGCCTGGAGATCCCGGCCAGCGCGTTCACTGGCAATGCTATCCAGTAGAGCAGGAGCCAGTGATTCAGGTAACCGAAGGGGAAAACGCTACCTCTGGTATTCTGCCGTCTGTTGAAGACCTGGGAACACTGATGGAGTTATTCCCGGATACCAAAACCATTGCCCTGGTTCCCACGGAGCTGGTCAGTGTTCACTGCCTTCAGGTTGAAGGCAGACTGAGCAAGGCGGTATTAAAGTCACTGCCTTTTCGTCTGGAAGATGATCTGGCTGAGGATGTGGATGATCTTCATATTTCGGTTATTGCCAGAGAAGGAACTCAGGTTTATCTGTCAGTGGTCGCTCATTCGAAAATGGCTTTCTGGTACGAAGCACTGAATCAGTCCGGTCTTAAAGTCAAAACCCTGATTCCTGAAGCCCTGGCTCTGCCCTGGACCGAGGGAGAGTGCTCGGCGCTGGCCATGAATGGACGCTGGATACTCCGGGATGGCCGCTGGCAGTGGGCTGCCTGTGATCCATCCTGGCTGAGCTTCTGTCTGGCAGAGGACGACTCAGAAGAAACGCCCCTGAAAGTGAACTGTTTCAGCGAACTACCAGAGGACAGGCCGGGTGAATGGCGTCAGGAAGCTTCGGGCTCTGCTCTGGAAGTATTGGCAGCGGGTGCGGTGAGCGCCACCTCACAGAAAAACAGTGCCAACCTCTTGCAGGGCGTCTGGCAGGTAGAGTCATCCGTCATCAAAAGCCTGAAACCCTGGGGGCTGGCTGCCGGACTTCTGGCTTTTACCGTCACTCTGTTTATGGCTCAGGCGGTAGTGAAGTCGGTACAGTTGGAACAACAGGCTGAACAGCTTAATGCACAGGCGCATAAGATCTACAGTGACATGTTCCCCGGTGAGCGGATTGTGCGTCTGCAGTCGCAGATGCGGCAGAAGCTTATGGCCTTGAAAAGTAGCAACAGCGATGACTCGGGTCTGCTGAAACTGCTCGATCAGACTGCCCCGCTGTTTATACAGTATCCGCAACTCAAGCCGGTTACTTTGTCGTACAACCAGTCTCAGCAATCACTCCGGGTGGAAGCCACTGCGAAGGATTTTGATACTTTTACGGCATTTCGGGAAGAGTCGGGTGAGCAACTGGTGATCACGGTTGAAACACTGGAGAAGCGTGGTGATATTGCCAATGGTACGCTGATCATCAAGGGGAGCGATTCATGAATAACGTTGTGGAAAGCTTCAATGAGCGCTGGCAACAGGCTCAAACCTACTGGCGTGGTCTGAGTCGACGCGAGCAGCAACTCTGTACGGTAGCAGGGGCGTTTATTATTGTCTGGAGCATTTGGCAGGGTATTTTAAACCCTTTGTCAGAACGTCAGTTAGCTGCCGAGCGAAAGCTGGTGGCCAGTCAGAAGTTACTGGCTTCTGTAGAGAAACAGGCCAACGAGATCGTCAGTCTGCGTCAGGGTCGGCCTGACAAGAGCCGCTATCTGGTGTTACCTCTGGACCAGTTGGTGAACAGAACCGCAAAAGATTTTGATCTGCGCATCACCGGGGTTCGAACCGTTCGAGATTCATTGCAGGTCGATCTTGATACAGTGGGCTTTGATCGTTTATTGGCATGGCTGGTCAATCTTCAACAGCAGGGTGGGGTTGAGATCAGGGAGCTGGAGGTAGAAGCCGCCGAAAAGCCCGGTCATGTGATCGTTAAGGCTCTGAGAATGGAAAGAGCCTTCAGCGCAGAGACAGCCTTCAGCGAGAGTTAAGACATATGAAGAAAATCATTTCTCTGGCTGCACTGGCCGTTGTTTCTTACTCAGTTTTTTTGCTGGCAGGGTTGCCAGCCGCTTTTGTCTGGCGTCATGCACCCAACATGTTGGGGATTGAGCTGGAAGGTCTGTCAGGTTCAGTCTGGTCGGGTTCAGCGCAGGAATTAACCATCAATGGTATCGAGCTTCATGAAGTCAGTTGGGATTTCCAGCCTTCTGCACTGCTCACCGGAAAGGTCAGCGCGGACCTCGAGGTCGGCGATAACTTGTCTGCTGTTGTGGGTCAGGCGACAGTGACCTACAGTCCTCAGGGTGTGATGGTTGAAGACCTTGAAGCAGACGCCTCGGCAGGCTGGTTACAGCAGCTTGCAGCCATGCCAGTTCCGGCAACAGCCAAAGGTAATATCAATCTGGTGGTAGACTCCCTGGTTTATGAACAGGGTCGGTGTGTCGAGCTGGATGGTCGTATGGAATGGGAAAGAGGGCGAATCAGCAGTCCTCTGGGTAACGTGGAACTGGGTAAAGCAGATGCTGATCTCACCTGTAAGGGAAATACTCTGGAAGGTAAAATTAGCCAGTCATCCGAGTTTCTGACAACAGATGCCGTTTTCAGCTTTAATCTTAACGGCAGTTATTCATTGAACGGGAAAGTGTCTGAAGGTGAAGCTCTGCCAGAAACCATGAAAGATGGAATGAAGTTTCTGGGAAGGCCGGATTCTCAGGGGCGCTTCCCTCTGACATTCAGAGGGCGGATTTAATTCGCAGTTTTCAAAATGGCATCTAACCAACTGCGCCCTATACACCCTGGTGAAAACCTCAGGGAAGATTACCTTAATCCTCTGGGTATGAGTGCCAACGCACTCGCTATAGCGCTGAGAATACCAGCCTCGAGGATTAATGATATTGTTTTGGAAAGACGCGCAATAACGCCTGATACTGCCCTGAGGCTGGCAAGATACTTTGGTGGCGACGCACAGAGCTGGCTTAACCTGCAAACGGCCCATGACCTCAAAGTCACCGCAGCTGAACTGGGCAATAGTCTTGAAGCTATTGAGCCGAGAGTCGCCTGACATGACGTAGGAAGGAATACCTCTACACCTGCCCTAATCTTCTGGTATCCAGTCTTCCTCGATAATCTGATCGTATGTCCAGGGACACTCTGCCGGAAAGCTGCCATCATCAAGCTGCTGATGCTTCTGGACATAGCGGTTCATTTGTTTTATGGCCAGACGTTTGGCGTGGGGGTAGACACTGGACAGTGCTTCATCGGTCAAACGTTGCAGGGATGGATTTTTACGAATAAGTATCCATATATCACTTTTGGCCCGATCAATGCTGCCGAACCATTCCCGACAGTTGTAGGGCTCCGGCAATATGGGATTAATTACCTGAGTTTGGTAACGGTATTTCAGCAAGTGCAGAAGCAGGGTTTTCAGGTGTAATTCAAGGGTACTGGATATATCGGCCATTTGCAGAGTCATTGCCTCCAGTAGATTAGGGATGTCCAGATCGTCAAATTGCCTGTTTTTCAGCAGTTCCCGTTGCTGGCTGATCCAACTGTGGTAATCAGTTGTATATTGGTTTTCCATCGTCAACTCTGCACCAGTCAATCCATAATCGTCCAATGTAGACCAGAAACCGGAGGTAATGCAAAGCCACTCCGTCAGATGCCATTGACAGAGGCAGGAAGTTGGTTTTTTGATCGTAGGAAAGGTTACCATTGTATTCATCGCGCATTGTGTGATGAATATGGCCGAGCATAATTGCGCTCAGTTCAGAGCAACGGTTCTGAGGATGTTCTGTCGTATCAGCCATTCAAACTGACTGTTTTTTTTCTTCCCGTTAATGGAAGCTCCGTGAATAAAATCTTCATAAAAGTTCTATTGTTTGTTCTGGTTCTGGCCGGAGCCACTGTCCTGTACCTGAAGTTTAAACCGGTTGAAAAACCGGTCACTCCGGCACCGGAGCTGACTCAACTGTTGGAAAGAGCTCAGCTTCAGGCGGAAGAACTGACCATGCCAAAGGCAGAACCCATTGATCTGGCAGACTGGCAGCTGCTGATGCAGCAGGTGGCTGACCAGAGCGGTCTACAGATTGGTGTCAGAGAGGGCAATGCCCAGCAGGCTGAAATCTATATCAGGGAGGGATCGGTAGCGTCCTTTGTGAACGGGTTTGCGGATATGTATGCCAGAGGGCTCAGAGTTCAGAGCATACGATTGCTGGAAACCGGTGAGCCAGCGCAGGTTAAGGCTGAAACAGTGAAGCTGTTGGTGAGTCCTTAGCTTTCAAGTTTTCAAATGGCTGTATTTGCTGAATGATCTGAAACCCACAGGATCAGTGGGTGTCGCAAAACTCTGATTCCCATGCTCTGAGGTCGTCATTCCCGCGAAGGCGGGAATCCAGCGCCAACGGTGGATTTCTGCCTTCTCGGGGATGACAAGGCCAGGGGGGCATCGGGCAGTATGGTTCTGGTAGTGAGTCAGTGTGGATTCCCGCCTTCGCGGGAATGACGAGAATGAAGCCGGGAATGACGGGAGTCAACTCGTTCCCAGGCTGGAGAGAGTTTTGCGACACCCTCAGAGCGTGGGAACGAGTTGTTAGAGTTTTGCGACAGCCTCGATCAGCGTAGGTGTATCTTATGCAATCGTTAAAGCACTTCCCAGTTATCTGATACCGGGTCCGTTGGGTTATCGATCGAGATAACGCTACCTTTCAAGAGATCTTTCGGGTCTTTTAATCGGGCCACCGCCCGCTTTTCTGTCCTTTGACCAGAAGCTAATGCCGTCTATCCGACGACGGCATAGTGTTTGTCCAGAGAGCTGTATCCCAGCCCTGTCTCTTTCCTCACTTCAATACGTGTGGGAATCCTTTCTTTCAATGATTCAATATGCGAGATGACCCCTACCATCTTTCCTGAAGCGTTCAGGTTATCCAGGGCATCCAGCGCTATTTCCAGTGTCTCCTGGTCCAGTGTGCCGAAGCCCTCGTCCAGAAACAGGGAATCAATGCTGGTTTTGTGACTGACCAGATCGGACAAGGCCAGTGCCAGTGCCAGACTGACCAGAAAGCTCTCTCCTCCCGAGAGAGTTTTGATATCCCGGGCGGTATCCCCCTGCCAGGTATCAATGACTTCCATACTGAGGGCTTCGACCGCTTTTCTGTGTAGCTGGTAACGACCATGCAGCCTTTGCAACTGCTGGTTGGCCAGATAAATCAGATGGTCGAGTGTCAGTCCCTGGGCAAATTTACGAAACTTGTCGCCTTTTGCCGAGCCGATCAGACTATTGAGATGTTCCCATACCGCAAACTGCTCTCTCTGTTTGCTGATTTCATCTACCCAGTCAGACAACTGCTGACGCTTTTTCTGGTCTTCGGTGAGCGCCTGTCGAATTTCACCCAGTCGTTGATTGTTGAGGCTCAGTTCTGCTGTCTGTTGTTTCAGGCAGGTCAGGATCTCTTCAGCGGCTTGTTCAGTCAGGGCCTCTTTCAATAGTTTTTCCAGAGAGGCTTCTGCCAGTTTGAAACGTTCGGTACTGCTGGCAATGGCCCTGTCCAGAGTGCTTTTCAATGCTTCCAGTTCGCTACGTTGTTCAGGAGCGAGCAGAGCCTGCTGAAACTGTTCGCTGGAATCAAAGGGGCTGTCTTCCAGAGTGGTCTGCCAGTGTGCTTCTTTTTGCTCCAGTTCTGACTGGTGAGTTTTCTGGTCATTGAGATGTTGCCGGATAGAGCCGGACAGCTCGCTCTCAGCGCGCAGTGCTGTTTGCAACTGCGTTTCTGCGTTTTTAAGGTTTTGTTCGGCGGTGACTATGGCCTGCTCGATCCTGCTGCGTTCCTCGGTCACCTTCAGTTCTCCAAACAATGTGAACCGCACGTCTTTGCGATCAGCCTGCTCTCTGTCGATCTGATCCAGTTGCCGGTTTAATTGATCGGCCTGCTGTCGGGACTGAAGCAGATTCTGCTCAAGCATTTGCATCTCATGATTGAGCGTTTGCAATGCCTGCTGTTGTTCAAGACTCTGCTGATGGCATGTTTGCCAGCGATCTTTCAACGCTTTCTGGCTCATAAGCCAAGTGTCCTGCGTTTCCAGTGCCGGAAGCGCCGTTGCCATTGACTGATGAAGGGCTGCTTCCAGCTGGCCCAGTTCCTGTTCGTGTCGGGATAGCTGCTGCCTTAGTGTTTCGATCTGTTCTGACGCTTGACTCAGCTGTTGATGCAAAAGAGCCAGTTGCGACTGTTTCTGATCAAGCTGCTGCTGTTCCCGGGTAGCCACCTTTTCGGCACTTTGCAGTTGCTGGTTGATTGCGTCCAACTGCTTGACCTGTTCATTAATGGCTATCAGCTGCTCTCTGGTGCTGTCCAGCCAGCTATGAACCGATTCAGAGTCAGAGATATTGAGTTGAATCTGCAGTGACTGACAAAGCTGCTGCCATTCTGTCTGCGTCGATGCCTGTCGGTCCTGTAATTCGAGAATGCGTTTTTCTGAAGTGTTGCACAGCGTTTTCAGTTCTGTTTCCAGCTGCTTTTTCCGGGTTCCCTGCTGTTCCAGTTCTGTCACAAGCCGCTTCTTTTCCTCCTGCCGATTTTGAGTGGAATCAACGTCTACCTGCTGATAACGCTGCACAGCAGGGTGTGCTGTTGAACCACAGAGTGGGCAGGGGTCGCCTTCTTTCAGGTGATGACGATGTTCACTGAGACTGGCAATTTTTTGCTCTTGAAGTAGCAGGGTTTCCAGATCTTTCAGATGCTGAGCTTCTTTTCTGTAAAGGTCCCTTTGTTGAGTCAATTCTGTCTGAACAGTGGTGAGTTGCCGTTTGTTTTCGTCCAATGTCGTTTTTTCTGTACGCAGGCTGACCTGGCTTTCCAGATGTTGCTTAAGCAGAGTTTTCAACTGCTGGCATAAGGGTACTTTCTCCATCAGGGCGTGTTGTTGTTGCCTGAGTAAAGGCTCTTCCTGACCCTGAAGCCAGTGTTGACGCTGAGCCTGCTTTTGCTCAAGCAGGTCACGAGACTGGGCTAATTGTTCCTGACTGACTTTTTGCTGTTCCAGCAACTGCTCGTGCCGGGCGCTGTCCTGCTTATTCCGGGTATGGTGTTCTTGCAGCCTGTGTTTAAGCTGATTAATCTGCTCTATCAGAGACTTTCTCTGCTCAAACTGTGAATGCCAGAGAGGCAGCTGTTCTGCCAGCTTCTCATGATGAGTATGTTGAGCCAGATATTCAGAAGCCTGTTTCAGAGACTGCTGAAGCTGTTGTCGATTCTGTTGCAGTGTTGAGTGCTTTTCTTGCTGACTCTGAAGCGCTTTACCAAGTTCTTTCTGTGCTTCATACAGTTCGGCCTGACGGCGGTGGGCCTCGGCTATTTTAAGATCCAGAGGAATGATCTGATCAGCGATCAGCTGCTCGGTTTCCGCTTTTTGCTGTTTGACCTGTATGAGGTTTTCCTGCGCACTTTTGCTGGCCTGCTCTTTTTTTGTCAGGGTTTGCTTGAGTGTTTGTTCTTTCTCCAGCAATTCATCCACCTGTTTCTGACGCTGAGCCGCCGCTGCCTTCAGAGACAATAACTGATTGTAAACCGGCTTTATTTCCAGGGCAGGAATCGATTCGTCCAGCTTTTTCAGCGTTTCACGGTTGGCTTCCTGCTGTTCCAGATTTTGCTGGAGTAACTGCCGGGATGTTTGCTTTTCTTGCTCAAGCTCTGCTTTCTTTTCCAGCCAGATATGTTGTTTGTTCAGTTCATCCGTCTGGCTCTGTATCCTGCGGTTGGATTCCGTCAGGTCGGTCTGTTCTTCAGTGAGCTTTTCCAGAACACTGTCGTCCAGTAGTTCAACGCCTTCGGTTCTGGCCTGAAGCAGGTTGAGTGTTTCCTGTTCTGCCCGTGCACGCTCAAACACCCGGCGGGAAATTTCTCCGTAGATATCCGTGCCTGTCAGTTCTTCCAGAAGCTCGGCCCGGTCATTGGCGCTGGCCTGGAGAAAAGCGGCAAATCCCCCCTGGGCCAGCATCATGGACTTGGTGAAACGACCAAAGTCGAGGCCGGTAATGTCACTGACGATCTTTAGTTTGTCCTGGATGCGGCTGGTAATGATGGTGCCATCGAGTTTCGCCAACTCTACCTGTGGGCTTTGTAATTTACCGTCTGCCTTGCCTCTGGCCCGCCGCTGGGACCAGAAAGAACGGTAACCCTGTCCCTGAACTTCAAACTCCACTTCCGCCAGGGATTCTGACGTATGACGTGTCATCAACTCGTTATCGCTGGTAGAAACCGTGCTCAGTCGGGGTGTCTGGTGATAAAGAGCCAGGCAGATGGCATCCAGTAGCGTGGTTTTTCCCGCACCTGTAGGACCGGTGATGGCAAAAAGACCGTTGTTGCGGAAGTTGTCTTCGGTGAAATCAATTTTCCACTCACCTTTGAGCGAGTTGATGTTCTTCAAACGTAAACTGAGGATTTTCAAGCCATTAACTCCTTCTCGTCCTCAAGTCTGGCGGTTTTGCTGTCACCATCCGGATCATCCAGAGTGGCAAGGATTTCATTAAACGCCCGGCTGAGACTGGCTGTGCGTTGTTCATCAAGATCTTCGTCGTTCAGTCGCCGGGCAAACACTTCAGCGACATCAAGTTCGTCAAGCGTCTCTTTGCTTTCGCTTTGTAGAGCAGCACTGTTGATTTCACGCTTTCGACGGACCCTGAGTACTTCCAGATTTCTGCCCTCCAGCATGATCTGAATAGGCTTTTGCAGATCGGTGAGGTAGTCGTCAGTGCTGACTTCCAATTCCAGCCAGGTGGTGAGTGGAGAGTCGTCATTGATCTTCTCCAGCGACTGTTGAATGGTCTTCAGGCTGCCTTTCAGGCTTTTCAGGGAACGAAAGGTGGGCACTGCCAGTTCATTGATTTCTGGCGCAGTGCCAGGCTCAAGGTCAACCAGCACCACCTGTTTAGGGCAGGACGTTTCATCAAAGCTGAGCGGAATAGGGGAGCCTGAGTAACGGATATGTGCCTGATCTGAAACCTTCTGGGCGCGGTGCAGGTGCCCCAGGGCTATGTAGTCTGCCGGGGGGAAGGCACTGGCCGGAAAAGCCGACAGGGTGCCAATATAAATATCCCGCACCGACTCAGACATTTGTCCACCGACCGTGGTCAGGTGTCCTGTAGCCACAGTTGGCAGGTTTTTGTCAGAGGCCAGTTCAAATACTTTTTGGTAGTGCCTGGCAATTGCGTTCTGCAGAGCCTGTTGTTTATCGGTGTCACTGTCACCAGCCTGACTTTCCAGAACATCTCTGGGTCGGATAAACGGTATAGCGCAGACCACTGCGCCGGGTTCTCCCTGATGGTTCTTTAAAACCACTATCTGGTCTTCCGGGTTTTCCGTAACGCCACCCACCACATGGGTATTCAGGCAGGCCAACAAATCTCTGGACTCATTCAGGGTTGAGACCGAGTCATGGTTGCCACCGACAATAATCAGCTGCTGACAGCAAGTTTTCTGCAGGTCGACAATGAAACGGTTGTAGAGTGTTCGGGCATAGCTGGGCGGCGTTCCGGTATCAAAAATATCACCGGCAATGATGATGGCATCCACAGAATTCTCTTCAACGGTTGTCAGCAGCCAGCAAATAAATGCCTGATGTTCAGGCTCACGGCTCTTGCCTATAAAGTGCTGGCCAAGGTGCCAGTCAGACGTGTGGAGAATGCGCATGTATTGAAGACTAACCAGAAAGAGAGGTGGACTGTAAAGAATATACTTTTTGAGTCAGGACTGTCAGTTTTATTAAAGAGGCCGCTGGTGGGTTCGGAAAGTAAAGTATCCAGCTGCTCGAACTGTTTCAGAGAAATTCGTATCTTTTGCACGAAACATTGATCTGTGAGATAGGCCGTTATCTGTAGAAATGATAGTGTAACCGGTTACATCATGCCGAAAACAGAGTGACAAATGTCCATCGTCCGGCTAAACAGAATTCAGAAGGTCCACAACCGGAAGATTAAACTATGCGCTTAATTCCTCTATCCGCAAAATCCGACGTGGGCAAATGGGCCGCCAGGCACATTGTCAGACGGATCAACAAGTTCAAGCCAACGGCAGACAGACCCTTTGTTCTGGGGCTGCCCACAGGCAGTACGCCTCTGGCTACCTACAAGAACCTGATTGAGATGAACCATGCCGACGAGGTGAGCTTTGAGCATGTAGTGACTTTCAATATGGACGAATACGTGGGCATTCCCGCCGATCATCCGGAATCCTACCGTACCTTCATGTTTAAGAATTTCTTTGAACATATTGATATCCGACACGAAAACATCAATCTGCTCAATGGAAATCCGAAAGACCTGGAAGCCGAATGCCAGCGTTATGAAGACAAGATCAAATCCTGTGGCGGCATTGATCTGTTTATGGGTGGAGTTGGTCACGATGGCCATATTGCCTTTAACGAGCCAGGCTCTTCCCTGTCTTCACGTACCCGTATCAAGACCCTGACTGACAAGACCCG
Organism: Endozoicomonas sp. ALC020; assembly: GCF_049275935.1. Taxonomy (NCBI): domain Bacteria; kingdom Pseudomonadati; phylum Pseudomonadota; class Gammaproteobacteria; order Oceanospirillales; family Endozoicomonadaceae; genus Endozoicomonas; species Endozoicomonas sp. ALC020. The sequence continues at coordinate 1,866,908 of NZ_CP184830.1, read as the reverse complement.
TCAGGCCAATTCCCGTTTCTTCGAAAACGATATCAATCAGGTACCCAATCTGGCTCTGACCATTGGTGTAGGCACACTGATGGATGCCCGTGAAGTCATGATTCTGGTCACTGGTGCGGATAAGGCTTATGCCCTCCATGCTGCGGTAGAAGGCTCTGTGAACCATTTGTGGACCATTTCTGCCATGCAGATGCACCCGAAAGCCATGATCGTCTGTGATGAAGATGCCACCATGGAACTGCGAGTCAAGACCCTGAAATACTTTGCCGAGCTGGAAGCTGAAAATATTCGCGGCCTCTGATTTTCGGGCGGGCTCTGTGCCAGTGCAGCGGATTGACAGACTCACTGGATCAGGGCAGAAATGCCGGTATTTGGAAAGTCATTCAGGACGGCCATTTCCAGAATTGATTCTCTTGATCTGTAATGGTGGGGTGGCTTAACAAAATATTTTTTACGGTAAAAAAAGCAGTTATAGAAATGAGTATCTATAATTGAGCGGTGGTCTAATCCGGAAATATCATAAAGTGTCTAGCTTCTCATTCTACCGCTTTGCAAGTGATACATTTTGTTGTTAGACGAAAGTGGGCTGGCAAGAAGTAGGCATGTGACGTTCGTTTATTTTTGTACAGTTCAATAAACGATGGCGCCAGTATCATTGATGCGAAATTGATTCTGGTGAAAGCGACTTAATGATATTTCAGGGTTATCACATCAGAAGAGGCTTTTTTTAATCATGAAAGTTTTACTGGTTGTACCCGTTAGTATATTTCTTTCCGGTTTTGCGTCTGCGGCAGATGTGGTTTTCAGAGATGAAACGGTAGGGCTCGGTTACGGTTTCAGTGCCAAAGCTGATGGCTTTGCGTACAGTGGACTGACACACTTCAGGAAGGTGAATGGCTTGTCGGTCAAACTGGATTTTGTCGAAAAGTCTGGTGTTTACATTCCCGTCAATACCAATATCGGTTTCCAGAATGTAAATGATGATGCTCATCCCACTGATGCCAGGTATCCTCAGGGTAGTGTCGGTTGGTCCTTAGACAGTTCCGATGTGTATAAACCTACTTACACTTTTAGTGTGTTTGCAGGAGGTAGATTTTATTATCCTGATGAACAGCCATACCAGGTTACACTGTCTGTAGATGGTAAAGAATACGGTCCTGTGAAAACAGACAGTCAAAGTAACTGGTCACCCACTTATTTTCATAACGTGCCCTTCGCGGAGAGTAGCAGACTGACTATAGTTCTGTCCCCGCTGCCTTTAATCCAGCTATCTGAAGGTGCAGTACCTGAAGGTGTAGTACCCGAAGGTTCAGTAGCTGAAGGTGCAGTACCTGAAGGTGCAGTACCTGAAGCTTCAGTACCCGAAGGTGCAGTACCCGAAGGTGCAGTACCCGAAGGCGCAGCACCCGAAGGCTCAGTACCCGAAGGCTCAGTAGCTGAAGGTTCATTACCTGAAGGTTCATTACCTGAAGGTTCATTACCTGAAGGTTCATTACCTGAAGGTTCATTACCTGAAGGTTCAGTACCCGAAGCCTCAATACCCGAAGCTTCACCTGAAGCCGTGGTTTCTGAAGCCTCAGCCTCTGAAGCCCCGGTGCCTGAAGCATCAACGCCTGATATCTCATTATCTGAAGCTCCAGTGCAAGGGAGGCAATATGATGAGCATTAAGTGTTGCGGGTCATAATTTCAGGCAGGGTCCCTGTTCTGTTTGTTTCTACCCGGATAGAAGAATGGCTTTCTATCCGGGGGGGGCAGATCAGAACTGCTTAAGAATACCTTCGACGGTACTGTGGGCATCTCCGAAAAGCATACGAGAATTGTCTTTAAAGAACAGGGGATTCTGGACACCTGCATAGCCTGTAGCCATAGAGCGTTTGAATATGACGACCCTTTCTGCTTCCCAGACACGAAGTACAGGCATGCCTGCAATCGGACTGCCCGGATCTTCAGACGCCGCCGGGTTTACAGTGTCGTTGGCACCAATCACCAGGACAACATCCGTTTCGGTAAAGTCGTCGTTAATCTCATCCATCTCTTCAACGATATCGTAAGGCACTTTTGCCTCGGCCAACAAAACGTTCATATGACCTGGCAGACGACCAGCCACCGGATGAATACCAAAGCGTACCTTAATATTCTGGGCCAGCAACTTATTGACCAGTTCTCTCAGGGGGTGCTGAGCCTGGGCGACAGCCATTCCGTATCCGGGAGTGATGATCACGCTGGAAGCGCTTTTGAGCATTTCAGCGACTTCTTCTACATTGACCTCGGTGTATTCACCCTGTTCCTCACCTTCCGCTACAGTACCAGCTTCGGTGCCAAAACCACCGAGAATTACCGATATAAAGGATCTGTTCATGGCTGAACACATCAGGTAGGAGAGAATTGCGCCTGAAGAGCCCACCATGGCACCTGTTATAATAAGCAGGTTGTTGCCCAGCATAAAACCAGTAGCAGCAGCGGCCAGGCCGGAGTACGCATTGAGCATGGAAACCACAACCGGCATGTCAGCACCACCGATGCCCATAACCAGAGTGATACCAAAAATAAAGGCCAGACCTGTCATGATGATCAAAGCCAGAATGCTGTCCTGCTGTATGTAGATAATCCCCATCACAATGGCCAGAACAATCAAAGCCAGGTTGGTCCAGTGGCCACCAGGCAGTGATACGGGACGGCTGTTGATGTTTCCATTCAGTTTCAGGCAGGCAACAACCGAACCACTGAAAGTGATTGCACCGATGATGATGCCAATGAATATTTCAATGCTGTGAATCAGTTGCTCGGTAGACGACACCAGCTCGGAAGCCGCCTTGACCAGTGATTCTGAAGATTCAATCGCACTTGAAAAGCCGATCAACACCGCTGCCAGCCCGCCAAAACCATTCAGGATGGCGACCAGCTGGGGCATTTCGGTCATTTCCACTTTCCTGGCCAGGAAGAGGCCTGTGGCTGTTCCGACAATCATCATAATGGTGACAAAGGTAAAGCCTTCGAGGTGTGCATAACCCAGTGTGGCCAGAACGGCGATGACCATACCGACCATGCCATAGAGACTGCCGCTCTTGGCAGACTCCTGACGGCTCAGGCCTGCCAGACTCATGACAAACAGCAGCGCTGCTATCAGGTAGGCGGACGATAATAATCCTTGTGACATTCCTGTTTACTCCCGCTGCGATTAATTATCTCTGATGAACATCTTGAGCATCCGCTGGGTCACAGCGAAACCACCGACAATATTAATCATGGCCACTAACAGGGCGATGCCCGACATAGCCAGAATAATATTGTTGTCACTCCCCATTTGCATCAGGGCACCGATCACAATAATGCCGCTGATGGCGTTGGTCACACTCATCAGAGGTGTGTGCAGGGCAGAAGTAACATTCCAGATGACGTAGTAGCCGATAATGGACGACAGAACGAATACAGTGAAGTGTTCCAGAAAGCTTGCCGGAGCTGAATGGGCAACCCATCCGAAGATGGCGGCACCTGCGGCGATCAGGGCAGGTTTCAGCCAGGGACTTGAAGGCTTCTCTTTCTTGACTTCATCAACCTTTGGCGTCGGTTTAGCTACCGGAGCTGCACTGACTTTAACAGGCGGTGGAGGCCAGGTAATGTTGCCCTCTTTCACGACAGTGAGACCACGGACTACTTCGTCCTCAAAGTCGATGACCAGGTTGCCGTCTTTCTCAGGTGTCATCAGTTTCAGCATATTCACCAGGTTGGTGCCGTATAACTGCGATGACTGGGTTGGCAGTCGGCTGGGCAGGTCGGTGTAGCCGATGACGGTAACACCATGCTTGACCACAACCTTGTCTTTTTCTGTGCATTCACAGTTGCCACCGGTCTGGGCAGCCAGATCGACGATAACACTGCCTGGTTTCATGGCTTTAACCATGTCTTCCAGAATCAGCTTGGGTGCCGGTCGACCGGGAATCAGGGCGGTGGTGATAATGATGTCGACCTCTTTGGCCTGTTCCATGAACAGGGCCATCTCGGCATCAATAAAGGCCTGGCTCATTTCCTTGGCATAGCCGTCGGAAGAGTCTTGCTCTTCCTCGTAATCCAGCTCAAGGAATTCAGCGCCCATGCTTTCTACCTGTTCCTTAACTTCAGGACGAGTGTCGAAAGCCCGAACAATAGCACCCATGCTGCCAGCCGCACCCAGGGCAGCGAGACCTGCAACACCGGCACCAATGACCATGACCTTGGCAGGTGGTATTTTGCCAGCAGCGGTAATCTGACCATTAAAAAAGCGGCCAAAGTGATGGGAAGCCTCAACAACAGCCCGGTAACCGCCAATATTAGCCATGGAGCTCAGTGCATCCAGTGACTGGGAGCGGGACAGACGGGGTACACTGTCCAAAGCCAGCACGTTGATGTTGCGCTGGCTGAGTTTGTTCATAAGCTCTTCATTCTGGCCGGGCCAGATAAAGCTGGCGAGGGTAGCGCCGTCTTTTAATAGAGCTATTTCGTCGTCTGTTGGTGCGTTCACTTTCAGAACGATATCGGAACCCCAGACTTCTGAGCGTTCTGCGATTTGAGCGCCAGCTTCTCTAAAAGCCGCATCATCAAAGCTGGCTTTGATACCAGCTCCACTCTCAACGATGACGTCATAACCGAGCTTTTGCAGCTTGCCTATTGTATCAGGCGTAGCGGCTACCCGGTTTTCGTTTTCCTGAATCTCTCCAGGGATCCCTATCCGCATATCGGTCACCTAGTGTAGCTATAAAAATGTTCTGGCAGACGTGGGCTGCCGATCAGTAGTTGTGCCTTCACCGTCGTTTTTCATCGTACCCGTACTGAGCACGACAATGGATCAAAGCTGTCTGTCTATACGGGAGTCGACGCTTGTCAGAACACTGTGTTTCTTCTGACCCTTCTTTCATAACCTGGGCCTCTGTGATCCGGCTCAATCCGGACTTCATCCATGAGAGGTACTCGGGCATGAGTACTGATCACGTATAGTATGTGATTTTAAGTTAAAAGGGTAATTAACTATATAGGTGGTATGTTTTGTGTGTGGAAATCGTTCGGGTTTTCGGTTTTTACGTGCAGTCATGTTCGAGTCTCTGTGGGTGTGTGGAGGTTGTTATGGATAATTTTGAAATGAGAATTTTTGATAATTTATTCGTAAATAGTGAATAAATTTTCTTGTTAAAAGGGGTGTCGTACGTAATAGTTTGGTAGGTTGTGTTAAGGTTTGATCCCAGTGTCCGGCGTCTACGGACACCGTCCGGGGTGAGCTGATCCTAAGTCTACTCAATGAATCAGGGCTTTGCTCAGTCAAAATAAATCAGGGCAGCGAGAAGCTGCCCTGAATGGTTGCGTGATATTTCACGCGGGGGAGGCGAACTATTTAGCCTGACTGTTCAGCTTAGCCGAACTGGTTCATGGTATTGTCTTCACCGGCCGCTTTCAGTGCAGCATCACCAGAGAAGTATTCTTTGTGATCATCACCCATGTCTGAGCCAGCCATATTTTGGTGTTTAACACAGGCAATACCCTGACGGATTTCTTTGCGCTGAACGTTTGCAACATATCCCAGCATGCCCTGATCACCAAAGTACTCTTTAGCCAGGTTGTCGGTGGACAGCGCGGCAGTGTGGTAAGTTGGCAGAGTGATCAGGTGGTGGAAGATGCCTGCTTCACGGGCAGCGTCTGCCTGGAAGGTGCGGATCTTCTCATCAGCCGCCTGGGCCAGTTCTGTTGCGTCGTACTCTGCACTCATCAGTTGAGCACGGTCGTAAGCAGAAACGTCTTTACCTTCTTCGCTCCAGGCATCGAATACCTGCTGGCGGAAATTCAGAGTCCAGTTGAAGGACGGTGAATTGTTGTAAACCAGCTTAGCGTTCGGGCAGGTTTCACGAATCTTGTTAACCATCTCGGCGATCTGGCCAACGTGAGGTTTTTCGGTCTCAATCCACAGCAGGTCAGCGCCGTTCTGCAGAGAAGTGATGCAGTCCAGAACGACACGGTCAACACCGGTACCCTGACGGAATTGGAACAGGTTGCTGGGCAGACGCTTGGGACGAACCAGCTTGCCGTTACGGTTAATGATCACATCACCGTTTTTCATGTTTTCTGGAGTGACTTCTTCAACATCCAGGAAGCTGTTGTACTGGTCACCCAGATCACCAGGCTGGTTAGTTACTGCCAGCTGCTTGGTCAGGCCAGCACCCAGGGAGTCGGTACGGGCAACGATCACCCCGTCGTCTACACCCAGTTCCAGGAACGCGTAGCGAACAGCGCGAATCTTGGCCAGGAAATCTTCGTGAGGAACGGTTACCTTGCCGTCCTGGTGACCACACTGCTTCTCGTCGGAAACCTGGTTTTCGATCTGGATACAGCAGGCGCCGGCTTCAATCATTTTCTTAGCCAGCAGGTAAGTGGCTTCTTCGTTACCGAAACCAGCGTCGATGTCGGCAATGATGGGCACAACGTGTGTCTGGTGATTATCGATCTGGCTCTGGAGATCTGCTTCTTTAGCGGTATCGCCAGCCTTGCGAGCAGAGTCGAGTTCGCGGAACAGACCGCCCAGTTCACGGGCATCAGCCTGGCGCAGGAAGGTGTAGAGTTCTTCAATCAGGCCAGCTACTGACGTTTTCTCGTGCATGGACTGGTCTGGCAGAGGACCAAACTCGGAGCGCAGTGCAGCAACCATCCAGCCAGACAGGTAAAGGTAGCGACGGTCAGTGTTGTTGAAATGTTTCTTGATAGAAATCATCTTCTGCTGACCAATGAATCCATGCCAGCAGCCCAGGGACTGGGTGTACTTTGCAGTGTCTGCGTCGTAAGCCGCCATGTCTTCGCGCATGATTTTGGCGGTATAGCGGGCAATATCCAGACCGGTTTTGAAACGGTTCTGCGCTTTCATGCGAGCAGCGTATTCGGGATTGATCGCTTCCCAGGAAGAGCCCTGAGTAGCTTTCAGTGAAGCAATTGCGTCAATATCATTCAGGTAGTTTGACATAATCAGTCCTTCCGTTTTCACGACGTTATCAGCGTGTTTTGATGATCGGCGTTTTTAGTCAGAGACATGCCGATCCGGTGACTGCATTCTGTGATTTGTGAACATTTGTGACAATCCTGTTGTTTTTATCTTTGCTATTTATTTTGTGAATAGTGGTGTTTTTTTATACGACCTGAGAGAAGTCTTGACACTGAATAACATTATTTTTCTGTTTGATTATTATAATAAAAACAGGCGCTTATGTTTTTTCTTTGGAAAGATGGTGAAATACACGACCATAGTGTTATATGTGTCAGGTGTTTGATTATCTTGCAGGGATTTCTTGATGAAATTCCTTTTTCTGCTTTCGTTTGTGATTTTTTGATAATTGATATTTCAGGGGGGGGTACTCCTTGAGCAGATATCAAAAAGTCACTCAATACCTGCTGTATAGAGCGATGCGGCAAAAGTCTCCTATGGCTGGTGCTTTTATGCACTAATCACAGCCTCGCGAAAGGCTGCGCGAGGAATCGGGGAGTCAAAGCTGCAAGCCGATGGCAGAAATCCCATAAAAGGCTGAGTCCCGAGGGCAATCCTGACACCTTCCTGCATGGTTTAGCTCGGATGTCTGGAGCTTTTTACTGATTTGATAGTCAAATCTAAGAGTAAATGAAGATTTAGTTATCATTCTGCAAATTCGCTGTCATGAGAAGTTGCTTTTGAGCTGAATGTTTGTTGATTTATGAAACCTGTATAGGACCCTGACTCGCTTTCTGCAAGCTACTTTTCGTAAATCAACTTGAGATCAGCAGTTATTGAGACACACCGTACCCTCACAGTAGGAAATTTACACGACTGTGAGGGTATGGATCAGGATAGGCAAAGTTGCCAAATTATTACGATTTGTCGAAATTATTATAAGTTGTCAAAACTTTTGTGGTTCTCCAAGAAAAAGGATCACCTCATAGTGACGAATTCTTCCGCAGAGGTCGGATGGATAGCCACTGTATTATCAAAGTCTGCTTTGGTTGCACCCATTTTCAGTGCCACTGCAAAACCCTGCAGCATTTCATCGGAGCCATGACCGATGGTGTGAATGCCAACAATTTTCTCTTCTTTACCCAGGGTAACCAGCTTCATGCGGCTTGGCTGACGGTGACTGGTCAGCGCACTGTACATGGCGGTGAAGCCACTGGTGTAAACCTTAACGTTTTCCTCACCATGACGTTCAATGGCTTCGCTTTCGCTCAGACCCACGGTGCCAATCGTAGGGTGACTGAAGACGACAGTCGCAATATTGTCGTAGTTCAGGTGTTCTTCGGGTTTGTTGTTGAAGAGTCTTTCTGACAGACGACGTCCGGCTGCCACTGCAACCGGTGTCAGTTCGATCTTGCCAATGTTGTCACCTACCGCATAAATACCAGGCACATTGGTGTTCTGGAACTTGTCGACAGGAATGTAGCCACGCTCATCGGTTTCGACACCCGCTGCTTCCAGATTGATGGAGTGGGTGTGTGGCTTACGACCTGCAGCCCAGATAACCGTATCAACTGTCAGGCTGTTGCCATTTTCAAGATGGATGGTCAGGCTGCCATCACTTTCTTTGGTGATCTCTTTGGGTACAGAATGTGTGTGCAGGGTCGGGCCTTCCGCTTCCATGATCTCAACCAGAGTATCGGACAGCATGTCGTCGAAGTTGCGCAAGGGTTTGTGCTTGCGAACCAGAAGGTGGGTCTCACTGCCCAGGGCATGGAGGACCCCCGCCAGTTCGACGGCAATGTACCCAGCCCCCAGCACTGCAACACGCTCAGGACGTTCTGTCAGTTCAAAGAAGCCGTCAGAGTCAATGCCGTATTCAGCGCCTGGAATGGATGGGACAGCAGGCTCACCACCGGTGGCGATGGTAATGTGATCAGCCGTGTATTGAACACCGTTCACTTCAACGGTTTTGGCATCCACAAAACGACCGTAACCTTTTATGACGGTTACTTTGTTGTTACCCAGTACCCGGTCATAGGACTGATGAATACGACTGATGTAGGCCTCACGGCTTTCAACCAGCTTGCTCCAGCTAAAGTTTTTCAGGATTTCTTCACGCTTCAGATCAAAACCGTAATCCGGACCATAGTGGATGGCATCGGAAATCTGTCCTGCAAACCACATTGCTTTTTTGGGAACACAGCCAACGTTTACACAGGTGCCGCCGAGGTATTTGGCTTCAATAAGACCAACTTTTTTGCCGTACATGGCAGCCCGATTAGCAGTACCTATGCCGCCGCTACCACCACCAATGACCAGGTAGTCAAAATGAGTATCTGTAGTCATGATTATTTCCGATAAATTCCAAGTGCGATTATAAAGACACTATATGGGCAATCTCTCGAATTTAAATCTCTCAGGGTCAAAATCCCCGTTGCCCGGGGTATTCTCAGTTTATGAAATTCTGTAAGCGTTACGTCAATATCTCACTGTTACGGGACTACTTCCCACAGGTAACACATTCAGGCTGGATAAAAATACCTATTGGGGTGGGGTCTTGCGTCGGATTGTACGTACGCCAAGGGGTGTGGCCAGTTTCCAAAAAATTGGCACGTCGATTGTATACATAGGGTCGAAAGCAAGAAAAACTGCCGAAAATAAAAACAATAATGAGGCAGATGAATCGACTGATAAAAACAATAATAAAAGTCGATGACCGTACAAGCGGATTGGTTTATAGGGTGTTTTTTTGTGGTGTAGCAACCAACAGGGAAACCGGAGCTGAGAAGAATTGCAGAAGCAACGCGAGCATCCGGACATACATGGAAGGATAATAAAGCCATTATCCACACAGCCTGTAAACCAATCCGCTTATTTTTATGTTCAATTACCTTCCGTTAAAAATCGCTATTCCTTCATCTCCTTGTTTCTGACTGACGACTGTTAACGCTCGTTTAACGCTCTGAATTTATGTTGCCGAAAAGTGGTTCTGATGAGTCAGGCTTACAGGAGGCTGAATTGCTGAACTGTGCAGCAGGGATGGGTAAGTTTGAGTAGGTGGGAGGAGCGTAGCCTTGGGGCTACGCTCTGTTGTGGTCAGTGATCAATCAGGCAGTCCGGACCTGCTGCTCACCGATGTGGTGGAAGTCGATGTTCTCATCGCTTTCACCGGCTTCAAGATCGTTATAAACCTTCAGATCCATCTCGCCTTCGCTCTTGGCAACGATACAGGTTACAACACTGTCGCCTGTTATATTGACAGCGGTACGTACCATATCCAGCAGGCGATCTACACCCATGATCAGGGCAATACCTTCCAGAGGCAGGCCTACCTGCTGTAGAACCATCGCCAACATAACCAGACCCACTCCGGGTACACCCGCAGTACCGACAGAAGCCAGAGTGGCTGTGACGATCACCATCAGATAGTCACCCATGCTCAGATCTACACCAAAGGCCTGGGCGATAAAGACCGTCGCAGCACCCTGCATGATGGCGGTACCGTCCATGTTGATGGTACTGCCCAGGGGGATGGTGAAAGAGGCCACCTTATTGCTAACACCCATACGACGAGTTACGCCTTCCATAGTGACCGGGATAGTGGCGTTACTGGAGGCTGTGGTAAAGGCAAACATGAAGGCATCCTGCATTTTCTTCAGGAAGATGCGCGGACTCAGACCTGTAGTGATTTTTAACAGACCGCAGTATGTGATGAACAGCTGCAGAGCCAGAGCCCCCAGAACGACCAGGAAATACTGAATCAGGTTACCGATAGCACCCAGGTCAATTGAGTAGAACAGCTTGGCCAGCAGCCCCATCACACCGTAAGGTGCCAGGTTCATGATCAAAGTAGTCAGCTTCATCATGACTTCGTTCAGAGCCACAAAAATCTTGACGATAGGCTCAGCAGGTTTACCCGCAGCAGCAATGGCAATACCGAACAGCAAGGCAAATACGATGATTTGCAGTGTGTTACCGGAGGCCATGGCTTCGATAGGGTTAGCCGGGAACATGCCGATGATGACTTCAGACAGCGAAGGTGCGGTGGAGGCGGCATAAGAAGAAGCACTTTCCAGGTTGGCACCTTCACCCGGGCTGACAAGCAGAGCCAGACCCATAGCCAGACTGATGGCAATACAGGTCGTAAGCAGGTAAAAAGCGACTGTTTTTCCGCCCAGACGACCCAGTACTGTTACGTCTTTGAGGGAGCAGGTACCGCATACGATGGAGGTGAATACCAGAGGTACTACTATCATTTTCAGAGCGGTCAGAAATATTTGACCTATGACGTTGAATACGCCATTTACCAGGTAATGCTCAATAAAAGTATTACCTGTAAACTGACGCATTATCAGGCCAATAGCCAGGCCTGCCACCATGCCGATCAGCACTTTGGTTGTGAGTGAAAGTCGAATCCACTGCTTCATATTTATTTCCTATGTTACCAAACACGTATCTCTCACTGTTCGCTTGTCTTTGTGTTGCGAGAGAGAATTATGCCGGAGGCATGTCAGATCAGACTTTCTTGGAGGTCTTATTGCTGAGTAACCCAAGCGATTTCTTTGAACGCTTATGGAATTAAACTGACCCGCCGGTTTTTTCGGCAGGGTTGTACCGATCAAAAAATTGAACCGGAGTCCCCGATTTCTCTTACAGCTTAAGTTTGTTTGGTACGAAGCAGGTTTGATATAGATCAATAAAGGGATAAATAGTGATAATAACCCGCTATTTATGACACTATTTCTCGATTTATATTGAATATCTGGTGGATATAACTACTTCTTGGCGGCTTTTTTTAAAATGTTATTCAGTCTGGTCTGATTGGGCCTTGAAATGAGCGTCCAAGCTTTCAGGAGTTTATGATAGCGATAAAAAAGGCAGAGTAATGGGATAAAGAGAGACCAATTGCACGTCTTACGACGTGCAATTGGAGAGTGATGCTATTATCAGAAGGGCAATCTAGCAGAAGGACATGCGAATGCGGCGATACTCGGGGCTCCAGCGTTTTGTTCTGATCTTTTGTTCCAGATCAGTCAACTCAGTGATCGGGGCCAGACCGTCCTTCTGGGCCTGAAGAGCAACAGCGAGAGCAATATCGTTGGTGACATGCTGGATGCGATCCAACAAAGGCAGAAGAGGTGCTTCTCTGCTCACCAGAGCAGGAGAAGCGAGTGCCAGTGTTTCTACAGCAACGTCGAGCATCTTGTCAGTAATGCGACAGGCGCCGGAAGCCAGCACACCCAGACCCAGACCGGGGAAAATATAGATATTGTTGCACTGGGCAATCGGGTAAGCGCTGTCATTGAGCTGAACCGGCTCAAACGGGCTGCCAGTAGCAATCAGAGCCTTGCCGTTAGTCCATTTGATAATGTTTTCGGGCAGAGCTTCCACCTGACTGATCGGGTTCGAGAGTGGGAAAATAATGGGCTGCTCGTGGTTGATCGACATGTTCTCAATAATTTCCTGAGTGAACAGGCCGGGTTGACCGGAAACACCAATGATGGCGTCTGGCTTGGCAATGCGAACGACATCCGCCAGCGACACTGTGCCCTCGGCTGACCAGCCTTGAATATCAGCAAAACGCTGAGTCAGCTTCTGCTGGAATGGACGGAGGCCTTTCATCTGGTCGTGCACCAGGCCGTCACGATCAACCATGTAGATGCGCTTGCGAGCTTCCTCGTCAGACAGTCCGCGACCCACCATCAGACGGATAATTTGTTCAGCGATCCCACAGCCTGCAGAGCCTCCACCCAGGAAAGCAACGCTCAGATCTTCAATGGATTTGCCAGCAGCCTTGGCTGCAGCCATCAGGGTAGCAGCAGTAACAGCGGCCGTGCCCTGAATATCATCGTTAAAGGTGCAGAGCTGATCACGGTACTTTTCCAGCAGAGGCGTAGCGTGGTTGATCGCGAAGTCTTCAAATTGCAGCAGGGCGTTTGGCCAGCGACGTTTAAGTGTCTGGATAAACTTATCGACAAATTCGAAATAATCGTCCTCACCGATGCGCTCATGTCGCCATCCCAGGTAATTGGGATCTTTCAGCAGTTTTTTGTTGTTAGTGCCACAATCCAGAGTAATGGGCATTGTCAGGTTGGGCGTAATGCCACCCACGGCAGAGTAAAGAGATAGTTTACCGATGCAGATACCCATACCACCAATACCCTGGTCGCCCAGACCCAGGATACGCTCACCATCAGTCACTACGATGACTTCAATGTTGCGCTTGAAGTTTGCCAGCATGGCATCAATCTGAGCGCGCTCAGGGAAAGAGATGTAGAGGCCGCGAGGACGACGATAAAGATCGCTGTATCGCTGACAGGCCTGACCTACCACAGGGGTGTAGATGATAGGCAACATTTCCTGAAGATGACGCTGAACCAGAGCGTAGAAAAGCGTTTCGTTGGTATCTTGCAGTGAGCGCAGGTAAATATGTTTGAGAATAGGAGTGGGCTTGATCGCAAAAGATTTATAGGCGCGGCGACACTGCTCTTCCAATGTTTCTACACGGGGTGGCAACAGACCATGGAGGTCCAGTTCGCTGCGTTCTTCAAAAGTAAAGGCAGTGCCCTTGTTCAGCAAAGGATTTTCAAGAAGCATACGACCTGAAAGGCCAGTATGAATGCTGTTGGAATCTAGGTCGGTCATTATTCAGTTCCAGTGGTGGTTCTGGAGAGTGCATCAGATGTTAAACCCACAATGAAATTAGCTGCACTTCGTGCAATGTGTGGGCTATGACGGACAAACCCCTGGATTCTGGACTTTATACCAGCTTGCAAGGGTGTCTATCACTGTCAATAACGGCCGCTTAGGATAAATCCTGATCTAAATCTTAAATAGACAGGAAAAGCCGAAGCACCCATGCGTGTTTGTTACAGGATTCGCCTCTGTCGATGGCACTAATTGTATTAATCCGGCATGAGCTGATATTTTTAGCCCATGGCGGCTTGAACTCAATCTACTTTTTACAACGTAACTCCTATATGACTGAACTCCATCAGCCCTGTTGTACTGAATTACCAGAAATGTCTTCAGAGCATTTGGCCAGGCTGGCCTCACTTTTCAGGCTGCTGGGGGATGAAGGGCGCCTCAAACTGGTTATGGCCTGTATTGATGAACCACAACCGGTCTGTTGCCTGTCAGAAATATCAGGTATGTCTCAACCACTGACCAGCCATCACCTCAAAGGGCTCAGAGAAGCCAGAATTCTCAAATCTTCCCGCCGTGGTAAACAGGTATTCTATGAGCTTGATGACCATCATATACGGCATGTTGTGTTGGATCTTGCCAATCATGTTATGGAGCCCTCCGACTGAGAGTCTAGAGTTTTACTGCACTTGGCGAACAGTATCTTTGGATGGCCGCATTCTAAACTTTACCGTTCATCGGACGACTCTAATAAACAGCCGCAAGCTAAGACAATCATCCCCGCATTCATGGCGATGATGTCCAAATTTGATCGCAAAAAGTATCAGCCAGGGAGGCGCAGTGGTGTCCGATTCAGGGAAAAATAAAGATACCCGTCAGAATGCACGACAAGGATTGGGCAGGTTTGATGTACTGGAAACAGAGGAAATCAGAACCTCAGGCCTTGATGGAAAAAGTACCATCCTGCTGAAAGGCTTGGGTGAATACAGTATTGCTATCGACCCGGCCAGAGAAGCTCGAGTCGTGACCAATACTCCGGCATCTGATGATTTTGCGAGTGAACTTCTCGATCTTTTACATCCCGGTATGAACTTTCCTCCCAGACAGGTACTCAAAGGTGCAGTGCTGGAGGGCAGAGATCTTGAAAGGGTCTGTTTTAATCAAACGGACTTGAAGGGCAGTAACTTCAGAAAGGCACAGTTGCGGGGAGCCCGATTTAAAGGCTGTAATTTATCCGGGACTGATTTCAGAGGTGCCGATCTGAGGGGTGCCATCTTCGAAGATTCTTCCCTGGAAGGTGCTGATCTGAGGCATTGCCGGCTGGATGAGGCGCGTCTGGTGGATTGCAATCTGTTTGCTGTTAATTTTGACCAAAGTTGTCTGGATAATGCTGTCATTGATAGCTGCAATATGGGGGCTCAAAGTTTTCATAACAGCTCATGCATGGGTTTAAAGATGCACAACAGCCAGATTATTCACGGATTTCTGGATGATGCGAACTTTACCGGCTCCCAGCTCAGGAATATAGAGTTCAGGGATTGCACACTGACAAGTACTCACTTCAATAACGTTTTAATGGAAGACTGTCAGTTCAGAGGCTGTGACAGTTTTCAGGAAGGGCCGGTGTTTTCGGGTGGCAATTTGAACAAGGTGATTATGACCGACTGCGAATTCAATGTTCCCAAGCTGGTCAGGACCCGGATTTCGAACAGTTATTTTACCCGGGTCGATATGGATTCAGCTTTAATGGAAGGCACCCAGTTTAACGAAGTGATTTTTGAGCAGGGTCAGTTCAGGGAGTGTTACAGTTTGGAAGAAAGCCCATCATTTGTCCACTGTCGTTTGGATCATGTTACTATTGATCAGGCAGAGTTCAATCATGCAAGGTTTGATCGCAGCTCTTTTATTGGTGCCATGATTCGGGATTCTGATTTTGGAGCCTGGACCATGAACCACACAGGTCTGGATGGAGAAACTTTAATCGAATGACTGTCGAATCAATCGATTTGAAGGTTGCCGTCACTAATCAGGTTGTTAAGGATTTGTGCGTCGGTACTGCCTCCCCCGTAGCCTGAGAGATCAACACCTTCCAGCTTAATCTTCTGGGTAATATCACCGTCAGCGTCTGGCATCACCTCGATGGTGGTGCCGCCGTTATCAAAGTTCAGGCTCAGGTACTGGTCCAGAGGCGTTGAATTATCCACCAGGACATCACTTAGATCTATAACGTCCCCACCGGAGCCTGTGTTAAAGTCCTTGATGACATCCTCGGCAGGATTAGCGGCTGAACCCAGGTCAGAAGCAAGCCAGACAAAGGTATCGCTATCATCATCCCCCGAGAGAATGTCATCGCCTGCTCCGCCTGTGATGATGTCTTTACTCGCACCACCAAATATCAGGTCGTCACCGGCATCACCAAGAAGGGTGTCTGCACCCCCTTCACCTCTGAGAGTGTCGGACTGAACTGTACCATCAATAATTTCTCCGGAATTGGTACCCACCAGATCAACATCACCAATCTTTAATACCACTTCTGAGTCGTCAATGCTTGCCCCGTGATGACCACTCAGGTTTTCCTGGTCTTTAGCGCCGTGTTCAAAATAAACATAGCGGACACCGGCACCATAATTACTGAAGGTATTAGCAGCCTCCTGCCAGTTGTCGGTTGCAGTGAATGTTCCGGTGTCGTAGGAAGCAATAACATTATTGCTGGCGTCCCGCAGTTCAACTTTCAGGTAATAATCATCGTTGGCACCGTTATCTTTAAACCAGTCGCTGACACTGATGTCAGGAGCAGAATCCAGATATTGTTCGGTAAACCCTTTGGCCAGAAGATCCACCGTTTGTGACTTTTTCGCCCAGGCATTGGAAGTAACCCAACTCTGACCGTCGCCGTCATGACTGCTATTGCCTGAACCCCAGCCATCACCACCGTTTGCAATAATATTCCAGCCAGAGGTGCCATTCTCAGCACTGCCATTAGTCAGCAGGTTTTGAGAGTAAGTACCTCTTACATTAAGGCTGAATGTCTGTGGATCACTGGAAAGACTGCCATCGCTCACCGTAAAACCAAAACTGGTGCCAACATCCGGATCAGTGGCTGGAGCGGTATAGGTCAGATTGCCAAGGTCTGCTGCGGTAATGACCTGATTGGCTGTCACAGCAGCACCATTCAGCGTTAAAGCGCCGGAAGCGGGCAGAGAGGTGATGGTAATGGATTGCAGGCTGTCACCGGCATCACCATCGGTGAAGCTGAAATCTTCGGTACTGAATGTGTAACTGTCCGTCTGTTTTAATAAAAGACTGTTGTCTGACGATACTGGTTTGTCATCTACCGAGTTGACCCTGATGGACAAGCTCTCACTGACTGATGAACTGTCACCATTACTTTCTGTCGTGGTGGCTGTGAACGTCAGATTCATAGTATCTGTGCTGTCTGCCGGTGGTGTTATTTGCAGATTAGCGAAGTCCCAGCCGGAAATGTCGACAGCGGTTCCATCTGCTGTTATTGAGTGGCTGCCATCAGTGAGCACTGCTCCGGCAGGTACGCCATCGGCAGAAACGGTCAGCGTTTCAGAACCGTCGCTGTCGACCTGGGTGATGCCGAGATCCGGCAGATTGAAAGCGGTATCCTCATCCGTAGCACGCACTTTGGTGATCCGGATATTGTCCAGGTAAAACACATTGATATCTTCGTCGAATCGCAGCTCTGTACTGGGATTACCCGTTGCGTTTAACAGGATGGTTTTGGTCGATGTATGGGTACCTGAACCGGGAGCTTCCGTATAGGTTGCGACTGTCTGTCCATTCCATTTCACCCTGATGTTGGTGGTATGGTGTAGATTTCTCTCATGGTGAAGGATGAAGGTTAATTCGTACGTCTGAACAGAACTGTCACTGGTATCAATGTTTCTATAGCTCTCAGTTGAATAATAGTTATTCAGCCGATTATTCTTAACCATTGAATGGCTGATGCCGTAAGGGTTGGTTCGTTGCCAGCCATCAGTGTTGTTGCCATCAAAGGTACTATTCAACACTTCAGAGCCGATATTATTCATGGTGACGCTGTCCGCCACCGCTGCCACATCAAATGTCCGGGTATACTCACCAGAATAGCTGTTACCGTCGTGTACTTTGAAGCCGATAGACGTGTAGTTATCGTCGGCTTCGTTGCTGTCTGGCTCAAAGACCAGAAGACCTGCTTCAATATCCGCTTTGCTGATGACCTGATCTTGCGTCACAGCAACGCCATTCAGCTTCAGGGTTCCCTCATCAGGTAAGGTTGATAGCTTGATCTGGGTCATGGCAGCCGCTTCCTGATCGCTGTGACTCAGATCGGTCAGAGTGAGGGCATAGCTGGTATCCTCATAGGTAGACAGCGTGCTGCTGTTAACAAAAACCGTGTAATCGCGAGTACTGCTGAGCTGGCCATCGCTCACCTGCACCGTAATCGTGTGAGATGCGTTGCTGTCATGGTCCAGCAGTGTGCTGTCAGCCACTGAAATTTCACCGGTTGAACTGTTTATGGTGAAGCGGCCACCGGCATCGTTACTCAAGGTGTAAGTCAGCTGGTTACTGGCATTATCAATATCCGTCGCCGCTACTGAGCCAAGGACAGTGCTGTTGGGACTCTGTTCGATAACATGGAAGGCATCGCTGATGAGATTTTCTACTGAGTCAGCTTCATAGACGGCTTTGACCTGATGAGCACTCAAGGCACTGTTGAAAACAGCAAAATCGTCTATTGAGCCGTCCAGATCACCATCATGACCCCAATGGCTCTTGCCGACATAGTTGCCTGATCGGACAATCTCCGGAAGAACAGCCCCGTTGAGATTCTCTCCGGCCAGCTCTCCGTTTTTATAGATCCGCATTGCTCCGGTATTATCGATAGTGGCTGTCAGGTGAACCCACTCACCTTCGGTAAAAAAGTTGCTGATATGGAGCTGACCGTCTGCGGGGTAGCCTGCCCCGTCATAGATTTCAAAAGCGAGATCATTCGATGTGCCGATATGAGCAAGTAGAATATTGTTGTCGGCAGGACCATTCGCGAAGTCTATTATTCTGGACCAGTTCTGATTCAGGCTGTCGTATTTCACCCAGGCAGAAATGGTCAGGGCTCCACCGATCTTAAGCCCCGAAATCTCACCACCACCGGAGCTGCCATTCATTTCAAAGGCCTGACCGCCGTTATGTCCGCTGCCCAGTGTGGCACTGCCACTGAGGGTCAGGTTGTTACCGTTACCTGAAATGTCCGTGTTATCTGAGAAACTGTAGGCTGCCTCAACTCCGCTGATAAGAGGACTGCCCGACAATTCAGGGGCATCGTTGACAGCCGTGACATTCATTGACCAGAAAACATCCGTTGTCTCTGAACCATCCGAAACGGAAATCTTGACTGACAGATTGCCAACATCAGGATCATCAGGTGTTCCACTGAAGGTTCGGGTTCCGGCATCGAACGTCAGCCATGCGGGCAGGGGATTGCCATCGGCCAGACTGGCGCTGTAAGTCAGTGTGTCACCCTCTGCGTCGGAGAAAGCATTTGCCGGAATGGTGTAACTGAAAGCAGATTCTTCCGCCACCATCTGATTATTAAGGGTGCCAACCAGTTTCGGAGCATCGTTGACCCCTGCAACATTAATTTTGAATTGATCTGAAACAGTGAGGATACCATCGCTGGCAGTCACTTTGATGGTGATTTGTCCAAGATCCGGGTCATCGGGTGTTCCGGAAAAAGTGCCATTGGATGGATCGAATGACAGCCATGCGGGTAACGGACTGCCATCATCCAGTGTGGCAGAATAAGTCAGGTTGTCACCGTCTATGTCGGAAAAAGCGTTTGCAGGTACCTGGTAGCTGAATACCTGTTCTTCGGTTGCAGACTGGTCTGGCGTACCCGCATCAATAGCTGGACCGTCATTGGCGCCATTAATGGTAATAACGATATTGTGGGTAGTGCCATCCAAAGACTGAACCGTCAGGGTCTCGGACAGGCTGTCACCATTGCCCAGAGCCTGAATATCAGCATGGTTGTTACTGGCCGAATAGCTCCAGCTGCCACTGCCATCAATGGTCAGTGAGCCGTAGGTGCCGGTGATGGTCTCTGGGGTGAAACTGGCCTCGCCGCCATCGACATCGGTGATACTCAGGGTGCCGGAAGTCATGAGGGTGTTGCCGGCGTCCTCAGTGACGCTGCCACTGTCATCGCCGGTGATGACTGCCGCATCGTTGGTGCCGTTAATGGTAATGACAATATTGCGGGTGGTGCCATCCAAAGTCCGAACCGTAAGGGTTTCGGTCAAAGTGTCACCATTGCCCAGAGCCTGAATATCAGCATGGTTGTTACTGGCCGAATAGCTCCAGGTGCCACTGCCATCAATGGTCAGTGAGCCGTAGGTGCCGGTGATGGTCTCTGGGGTGAAACTGGCCTCGCCGCCATCGACATCGGCGATACTCAGGGTGCCGGAAGTCATGAGGGTGTTGCCGACGTCCTCAGTGACGCTGCCACTGTCATCGCCAGTGATGACTGCCACATCGTTGGTGCCGTTAATGGTAATGACAATATTGCGGGTGGTGCCATCCAAAGTCCGAACCGTAAGGGTTTCGGTCAAAGTGTCACCATTGCCCAGAGCCTGAATATCAGCATGGTTGTTACTGGCCGAATAGCTCCAGGTGCCACTGCCATCAATGGTCAGTGAGCCGTAGGTGCCGGTGATGGTCTCTGGGGTGAAACTGGCCTCGCCGCCATCGACATCGGTGATATTCAGGGTGCCGGAAGTCATGAGGGTGTTGCTGGCGTCCTCAGTGACACTGCCACTGTCATCGCCAGTGATGACTGCCGCATCGTTGGTGCCGTTAATGGTAATGACAATATTGCGGGTGGTGCCATCCAAAGTCCGAACCGTAAGGGTTTCGGTCAAAGTGTCACCATTGCCCAGAACTTGAATATCAGCATGGTTATTACTGGCCGAATAGCTCCAGCTGCCACTGCCATCAATGGTCAGTGAGCCGTAGGTGCCGGTGATGGTCTCTGGGGTGAAACTGGCTTCGCCGCCATCGACATCGGCGATACTCAGGGTGCCGGAAGTCATGAGGGTGTTGCCGGCGTCCTCAGTGACACTGCCACTGTCATCGCCAGTGATGACTGCCGCATCGTTGGTGCCGTTAATGGTAATGACAATATTGCGGGTGGTGCCATCCAAAGTCCGAACCGTAAGGGTTTCGGTCAAAGTGTCACCATTGCCCAGAGCCTGAATATCAGCATGGTTGTTACTGGCCGAATAGCTCCAGGTGCCACTGCCATCAATGGTCAGTGAGCCGTAGGTGCCGGTGATGGTCTCTGGGGTGAAACTGGCCTCGCCGCCATCGACATCGGTGATATTCAGGGTGCCGGAAGTCATGAGGGTGTTGCCGACGTCCTCAGTGACGCTGCCACTGTCATCGCCAGTGATGACTGCCGCATCGTTGGTGCCGTTAATGGTAATGACAATATTGCGGGTGGTGCCATCCAAAGTCCGAACCGTAAGGGTTTCGGTCAAAGTGTCACCATTGCCCAGAACTTGAATATCAGCATGGTTATTACTGGCCGAATAGCTCCAGCTGCCACTGCCATCAATGGTCAGTGAGCCGTAGGTGCCGGTCATGGTCTCTGGGGTGAAACTGGCTTCGCCGCCATCGACATCGGCGATACTCAGGGTGCCGGAAGTCATGAGGGTGTTGCCGGCGTCCTCAGTGACGCTGCCACTGTCATCGCCGGTGATGACTGCCGCATCGTTGGTGCCGTTAATGGTAATGACAATATTGCGGGTGGTGCCATCTAAAGTCCGAACCGTAAGGGTTTCGGTCAAAGTGTCATCATTTCCCAGAGCCTGAATATC
Organism: Endozoicomonas sp. ALC020; assembly: GCF_049275935.1. Lineage (NCBI taxonomy): Bacteria > Pseudomonadati > Pseudomonadota > Gammaproteobacteria > Oceanospirillales > Endozoicomonadaceae > Endozoicomonas > Endozoicomonas sp. ALC020. Next base: position 1,845,448 of record NZ_CP184830.1, on the reverse strand, counting down.
AGCATGGTTGTTGCTGGCCGAATAGCTCCAGCTGCCACTGCCATCAATGGTCAGTGAGCCGTAGGTGCCGGTGATGGTCTCTGGGGTGAAACTGGCCTCGCCGCCATCGACATCGGCGATACTCAGGGTGCCGGAAGTCATGAGGGTGTTGCCGGCGTCCTCAGTGACGCTGCCACTGTCATCGCCGGTGATGACTGCCGCATCGTTGGTGCCGTTAATGGTAATGACAATATTGCGGGTGGTGCCATCCAAAGTCCGAACCGTAAGGGTTTCGGTCAAAGTGTCACCATTGCCCAGAGCCTGAATATCAGCATGGTTGTTACTGGCCGAATAGCTCCATGTGCCACTGCCATCAATGGTCAGTGAGCCGTAGGTGCCGGTGATGGTCTCTGGGGTGAAACTGGCCTCGCCGCCATCGACATCGGTGATACTCAGGGTGCCGGAAGTCATGAGGGTGTTGCCGACGTCCTCAGTGACGCTGCCACTGTCATCACCCGTGATTACTGCCACATCGTTGGTGCCAGTCAGAGTAATAGTTACCTGCTGAGCTACTGTACCGCCTTCGCCATCGTCGACAGTGACGCTATAAGTCTGGGTCAGGATCTCACCGTCACCCAGATAATCAATGTCGGCATCATTAACACTGAAACTCCAGTCGATGCGGCCAGTACCATCGGCCTGGGTGTCGTCTGCTACCGTGGCAGTCAGGCTACCCAGATAACCATTGGCTGCGGCACTGACGCTGACACTCTGCTGATCTGAAAGATCCACATCGGCGATGGTGAAGGAGCCGTTGTCGGTCAGGGTGTTGCTGTTCTCACCCGCACCACCGTCGACAATCTCAGTCACAGCTCCGGCGACATCGGTAACGCTGCTGATAGTGGGAGCATCGTTGCTGCCAGTAAGGGTAATAGTCACCTGCTGATCGACGGTGCCGCCCTCACCGTCGTTAACAGTCACGGTGTAGGTCTGGGTCAGGATCTCACCGTCACCCAGATAATCAATGTCGGCATCATTAACACTGAAACTCCAGTCGATGCGGCCAGTACCATCGGCCTGGGTGTCGTCTGCTACCGTGGCAGTCAGGCTACCCAGATAACCATTGGCTGCGGCACTGACGCTGACACTCTGCTGATCTGAAAGATCCACATCGGCGATGGTGAAGGAGCCGTTGTCGGTCAGGGTGTTGCTGTTCTCACCCGCACCACCGTCGACAATCTCAGTCACAGCTCCGGCGACATCGGTAACGCTGCTGATAGTGGGAGCATCGTTGCTGCCGTCGATACTAACAGCTACATTGTGGTTATCACCACCTGCCGCAGTGACTGTGAAGGTTTCACTTAAAGTATCACCGTCACCCAGCCTCTGGATCTCCAGAAGTGTATTATCAGCCGTATAAGTCCATTGTCCGCTGGCATCAATAACAAGATCACCATAAGTTCCGGTGAGGGTTTCAGCTTGAAACTGGGCTTCACCCTGATCAGCATCAGTGATGGTGAGGGAGCCTGAGGTTGTCAGGGTGCTGGCATGACTGTCTTCAGTTATGGTTGCTGTATCAAGACCTGTTATCTGTGCGCTGTCGTTTGTACCGGTGATGACCAGAGTGGCTGTCTGGGAAACTGAGCCACCATTGCCGTCTTCGATGTCATAGCTGTAGACAATGGTTTCAGTCACTCCGTCGGGAAGATAGTCGTAGGTGCCGGGGTCAACGGTAAGGGTGTTGCCATTGATGGTGATGCCAGAGTCATCACCGGATGACAGGGTGATCTGAGTCACGGAGAGGTTATCACCAGCATCAGCGTCTGCAGCAGACTCAAGCAGGTCGATATTGACTGAAGCCGAGTCTTCAACAAAATTTTTCGCAATGGCAGAGCTGAGCGTTGGGTCATCATTAACCGATGTAATGCTGAAGTCGAAAGTTGCTGAAGGTGAGAAGAGGTTGCCATCACTGACTTGAAATTCGAATGAGGCGTAAAGGTTGCCATGTTCGTTCTGAGTCGGCTCAAATTTCAATCGGCCCGCTAAAAGTTCGTTCCTTGTTACTTCTGTGCCCGCAGTGACAGCCGATCCGTTAAAGAGCAGCTCACCTGCCAGGGGCAGCTGAGTGATTTTGATACTTTGCAGTGTCTGTCCGGCATCCGGGTCAGAGAAGGCGAAGTCAGATGTGCTGAAGATATAAGGTGTATCTTCGTCGGACGTCACCAGTGTCCCTGCCGTAACCGGAGCATCATTGACGGCCGTTATCGTGATGGTACTGGTGGCTATATGGCTGCTGTTATGACCGTCGTTAATACTGAAGCTGACGATGCGATCAGCGGTAGAGGGTGAGTCAGAACTGTTTGAGTAGGTGACCGTTCTCAGTGCTGCCTGATACTGCGCGACCGTTGCAGTTCCAGAGAGCGTCATGGTACCGGTTGATGAGTCCCAGCTTCCGGAAACCCCGTTGTGATCGGTGAAAGCCAGATTGTCTTCAGCTGAACTGAAATTGCTGATGATCGTGATCGTGGCACTCTCTATGGTGGCAGAGTCAATATCTGTCAAAGTGATATGACTGTCTATTACCTGATGGTTGTCGTTTTCTGTGTAAGCTAGAGTGCCTCCTGCGTTGACTACTGGCGCATCGTTGGTGCCATAAATAGTGGCAGTGACAATATGCTGTGTACCATCGGCAGTCTGCACTGTGAAACTGTCTCTTAGTGAGTCTCCGTCGCCCAATGTCTGAATGGTGCTCTGACTGTTATCAGCACTGTAAGTCCAGCTGCCATCAGCGTTAATGGATAACTGCCCATGGCTTCCTGAAAGTATTTCAGCCTGAAAAACAGCTTCGTTGGCATCAACATCCGTAACGGTCAGGTTGCCGCTGGTGGTTAATGTGGCGTTATCGTCTTCCGTGACGGAGCCGGTATCAACTCCGGCAACTACTGCTGCGTCATTGACAGAAATGACGTCAAGTGTGGCTGATGCGCTGGCTTCATCGCCTGAGGTTCCATCTGAAACGGTGAAGTTAAAAGTAACATCATCACCGAAGTAATGGGTAGTGGGTGTGTAGCTCCAGGTACCGTCATGATTGTTCGCCAGACTGCCTGTGGCAGGGTCTGCCAGGGTGACGGATTGAATACTCAGGCTGTCCCCATCAATATCACTGGCTGAAGCCAGAAGATCAGCAGCAGTGATGACAAAAGAGGTATCTTCCGGAGTTGATCCCAGATCAAGATTCCCCGCAACGGGAGCATCGTCTACCGGATTGACAGTGATCGTGAAAGTCTGGATATCAGAAGACAGGGCACCATCGTTCACTCGGAAATTGAAGCGGGTGTAGTTGTCTGCACTTTGATTGGCTACAGGAAGGAACGTCAGTAAGCCCGCCGAAATGTCAGCCTGACTGATGGCGTCGCCTTCAGATACCAGACTGCCGTTGAGTTCCAGCGATCCACTGGCTGGAATAGTCTCAATGACGATCGCTTTCAGCGTGTCACCGTCGTCTTGGTCAGTGTAGGGAAAGTCATTCAGGGTGAAACGATAGAGGCTGTCTTCATCGATAGTGGTCGAACTGTCTGTGGTCACAGGCGCTTCGTTGATGTCATTGACTTCAAGGGTAAAATTCTCTGAATAGGCGGCACCATCAACATCGGTGGTTGTTACCTTAACATCAACGGAGTCATCGGTTTCGTGGTCAAGGGCTATGCCTTCTTTCAGCTTGAGATCGCCGTCTACCACTTCAAAGCGATGGTCATCAATGGTGTAGGTGTGAGAGTCAGAAAGGTCTTTGTCTCTGGTAGACAGAGTACCCACAACCGCACCATCCTGGTTTTCATCAATGCGGGTACCGGAGAGTTCAATATCTTCCGGATTATCATTGGTGCCCTCAACGGTAATGGACGCACTTTGGCTGACAACACCACCCTGCCCATCCTCTATTTCATAGCTGTACTCAATGACTTCAGATTCGCCTCCAGCCAGATGCTCATAAGCAGACGCATCCACATCAAGACTGTTGCCATCGTCAGCGATTGTAATACCTGAAGGATCCCCCGCTGTTATCCTGAGAGAGACGGCATTGAGGTTGTCTGATGAATCCAGATCGAACGCACCTGCCAAGAGGTCAATGTTAAAGTCATCGCTGTTCTTATCAAAAGTCTGAATGACGGCTTCTCTGACTTGAGGCTGATCATTGTCGCCAGAGAGCGTAATAGTGACAGACTCTAAAACGGACTCTCCCCGGGAATTCGTGACTAGGTATTCGTAGGTCAGGGTTTCTGTTTCGCCAGCAGCCAAATATTTATAGGCTTCGGGGTCAATACTGAGACTGTTGCCATCCAGGCCAATACTGACACCGGCCTCGTTGCCCTCAGTCAGTCGTAACTGAGTCACAGAGAGAGTGTCTGAAGGGTCCTTGTCAAAAGCCTGAGAGAGCAGATCGATGGTTGTTTCGTCATCACTCTGAACAATCTCGGCTAATACTGGCTTTGCAGTTTCCGAGGTATCCTTGATACTTTCGTTGTTGTCACCTGTGATGGTGATATCGACAGAAGCCCTTGAACTGGCTCCGCTGCTGTCTATGGCTTCAAAGATAAAAGTAACAACCGTTTGCTCACCTGCTGCAAGGTAATCGAAGTCACTCCCGGGCAGGAATCGAAAGCTGCCATCGTCATTGAGTATCAACTGCCCTGAGTCAGGAGTAGTGACCAGGCTGAATTTTAGAGCTTCTCCGGTGTTGGCGTCGAAGGCCTGGAGCTTGCCTTCCAGCTCTGTAGCGCTTTCGCCGTTATTCATAATCATGTTTTGAGCGGTGGGCGCATAATTGACAGGAGAGGAGCTGGCTAATTCTTCATTGATCTTTTCGGGTACAAACAATGGTTGAATGGATTCAAGCGGTTGTTTAATTTCTTCTGATGATTCCGATAGCGGCTCAATCTCTCTTTTTTGTTCTAATTCTGTGGCATCTCTCTCCAGAACAACGACTTCACCGGATAAGCCATCGCTTGCTTCCTGACTGGGATCTTGAGAGGAACTGTTAGGTTCTTCTGACGAAGAGGGTTCAGAAACTTCAACAGGGTTAACTTTAATAGGGGCGATTGCGGCAGAATCTGCTCTTTCTGCAATAGCATCCAGTATCTCTTCCGCTTCTGATGAGCCATCAGTATCAGATGATGCAGGCAGAAGCATATCCTGCATCATGACAAGCTGAGACTGACCCTTCAGCTCAATGACTTCGCTACTGACAAGAAGAATAGAAACAGGGCTACTGGATTCAGAGACTACCCTGTCATTGAGATAGAGGGGATCCCCTTCCTGAAGAATGCGTTTGCTGCCATCAGGGGCGATGGCGAATACATCACCATCGGTTTTCTGAACGTGGCCGATGACAGGCATGGAACCATCAGAGCTGGGAGGCATATTCCATTCCTGAAGCGTCTATCGCTCAGTCAGAGCATTCTGTCTGGCCCTGAGAATTGGCTTCATCAAATATTCCATCAGGGTTTTCTCTCCGGTGATAATATCGATGTTAGCCTTCATACCCGGGATGATTTCCAGTGGTTTTTCAGGGTTGCCAAGCTGATTTTCATGGGTTCTGACGCGAACGATGTAGAAACTTTCCCCTTTATCATCCTTTATCGTGTCTGCGCTTATGTGCTCTACCAAGCCTTCAAGCCCTCCATAGACGGCAAAGTCGTAGGCGGTCAGCTTAACGACAGACTTCATGCCTTCCCTGAGAAAGCCTATATCTTTAGGAGCGATCTGGGCTTCAACCAGCAGGGATTCCTCTACCGGGACAATTTCCATGACATCCATTCCAGGCTGTATAACTCCGCCTACGGTTTTAACATTGATCTTTTTAACAATGCCTTCGACCGGCGAGCGAAGCAGTGTCCTGACTACCTGATCTTCCAGACTGGTTTGTGTTTCAGACATCTGGTCCAGTTTGACTTCAACGTCTTTCAGCTCCTGAACCACTTCTTCCCGGAATTTGACAGTCAGTTCTCGCTTACGTGCCAGGGCCTCCTGATAGGCTGCATTCAGCTTGGGAATGGAGAGTTCTGTCATCTTCTTCTCAGAGGCCAGATCGTTGACTCTCTGCCTGAGCTGAATCATTTCTACGTGAGAAATAACGCCTTGCTCAGCCAGAGGTTCGGTCAATTCCAGCTCCTCTTCTCCCAGATCCAGACTGGTGGTTAAAAACTCCAGTTGTGACTCGGAAGCGGTCAGTTCGTGCTTGGCCTGAGAAGCTTGTTTGTTGACAATATCAAGCTCGGCTTTAAGACCGGCATCTCGTCTCTGGTAAATCTGTCTCTCTCGATCCACATAATCCTGGTAATGACTTAATTCGGGAGGAAATTTCAGTGGCTTGCCGGACAGTTCAGCACTAAGTCTGGCGGCTTTGGCCAGCTCACTGTAATACTCAACGGCACCTTCCCTGAAGGTGGACTTGAAGCGGGTGTCGTCCAGTTGCAGCAGCGGCTGCCCTTCCTTGACCAGCTCACCCTCCTGGACAAAAAGCTCTTCCAGTATGCCGCCTTCAAAGTTTTGAATGACCTGCAGATGAGAAGAGGGAACGACCTCTCCCATGCCCCGGGTGATTTCATCCAGTGGTGCCAGACTGGCCCAGGTGATGGCAGAGCCAATAGCCAGCAGCATGGTGTAAATAAGCAGCCTGCCGCCTCTTGGGGCTTTCATTAACATGGCAGCGCTGGTATCAGACATGTACTCCAGATCTTCTGCACTGACATTGTCTTCCAGTGAAGAAGTATTCTTCAGGTTTTCATCTTCTTCACTCTGCCTGTCCCGTTCTTCCAGCTCTTCGAGCACGGCTTCTTCGGTCAGAACTTCATGATCATCAGAACTCACTTCATACTCTGCCTCCCGGGACGGAGTTGTTGATTGAGTATTCGAAGTCTCATGAGGCTGATCTTCTGGTATTTCAGAAGTGTTTTTATCGTCCTTGTACTCGCTCATTGCACGATCCTGTTCAATCCATTCAAGGTCATTGGCAGCTCATTGCTGGCTGCAGGGTTACTCGATTTTGAGTTTGCCTTGCTTAAGGGCTGCGTGAACCTGATCCTTGGGTCCGTCCGCAACAATCTTTCCGTTATCCACCAGGATCAGGCGATCAACCAGCTCCAGCATGGAAGCCTTATGAGTGACCAGAACAATGGTTTTATCCTTGCATTGCTTTTTCAGTTGTTCTTTGACTCGCAATTCGGTGGTGTTATCCATGGAGCTGGACGGTTCATCAAGAACCAGGATTGGTGGGTCCATCAACAGAGCTCTGGCTAATGCGATACTCTGTCGCTGCCCGCCTGAGAGATTTTGTCCTCTTTCGCCCACGATCATATCCATGCCGTTTGGATGCTTGTTGGCGAATTCGGTAACACCAGATATTTCAGCCGCTTTCAGCAGAGCAGCGTCGTCAACGAAGCTGGCGCCGAGGGTGATGTTTTCCTTGATACTGCCATAGAACAGGGTGATGTCCTGAGAGACACAACCAATGCTGCTACGAAGGTCTGAAGGGTTGATCTGCCTCAGGTCAATACCATCGACCCGGATGGCGCCTTCATTGGGCTCATAAAGGCCAAGAATCAGCTTCTCTATCGTGGTTTTGCCAGAACCGATGCGACCGATAATAGCTACTTTTTCACCAGGTTTGATGTGCAGATTGATGTTTCTGAGGGCCTGGATCTCCTGACCCGGGTATGTGAAATCAACACCATCAAATTCAATGCTTCCGGCCAGCTCAGGACGATTGACATAGTCACGGTCTGCCGGACGTTCTACCGGCATGTCCATGATATCGTTAAGCCCATCCAGGGCTGATTTAGCCTGGTTGTAACGAGTGGCAAGACCTGCTACCTGAGCCATGGGGGCGAGGCATCGGCCTGACAACATAACGGTTGCAATCAGGCCACCCATACTGAGGTCACCCTCAGAAATCAGGAAAACACCGTAGGAGACCAGCGCAACGTTACACATCTGTTGAACATAAGCGCTGACCGTTGATGCGGAAGAACTCAACAATTTGGTTTTGATACTCCAGGTGGCTATGTGGCCGACCGCTTTTTCCCACTTGTACTGAATCTCGCTCTCTGCCTGGGCAATTTTCAGGGCTTCCATGCCTGAGAGGCTTTCAATCAAGGTAGCGTTTTTCTGGGAGTTGGAGCGCAGGGTTTTCTCAACGGAACGCTTGAGAGGGGCTTGAATAGCAAAACTGTAAATGGCAATCAGGGCCATACAGAGCAGGGGAATGTAAGCCAGTGGTCCACCCAGAATTAAAATCACCATCAATATGATCAGGGTGAAAGGGAGATCCACCAGGGCAATCACTGTTGATGAGGTGATAAACTCCCGAATGCTCTCAAATTCCTGAAGGCTCTTGGCAAAGGAGCCGACCGAAACCGGTTTGGCCGACATGCTCAAACCCAATACTCTCTCCATAACCCGGGATGAGAGCAATATGTCCGATTTTTTCCCGGCCAGGTCAATAAAATAACTTCGAATCATTTTCAGTACGAAGTCGAAGCTGAAGATAATAATGGCACCCACTGCCAGCACCCAGAGAGTATCAAAAGCCTGGTTAGGTACCACTCTGTCGTAAACATTCATGACAAACAGCGGGCTGGCCACCACAAAAATATTGATCAGTAGGGAAGCCAGCAGGACATCACGATAAATTCTCCAGGAGCCAAGAATCGTCCCCCAAAACCAATGTCGGGAGCGAATATTCAGCGTGGTGGGAGTACGCTTGTCATATCGGTGCTTTTCGCGAACATAGATGGTGTAGCCGGTATAGTACTCTTCCAGATCCGGGAGGTCGATGTTCCTGACACCTTCTCCGGCTTCAGGAATAATCACCCGGGCATTGCCTTCTTCATGATCGATATCAATCAGAATGCAGGCTTTACGTTCTTTCAGAAAAAGAACTGCAGGCGTTACCAGAGGAGAGATATCTTTCAACGCTCTTTTGTGAGTTTTCGACGCAAGACCCGCTCTTTGGGCTGCTCGGGAAAACAGCTCTGCGGTCAGTTTGCCATTTTCCAGAGGTAGTCCGGCACGAAGAGAGTCGTGAGAAAAGGGCTTTCCATAATGCTTGGTTAGAATACTGAGGCATTCCAGTAAAGGATCAAACTCCTTTTGGCCGCTCTCGGGTATGCCCCACTCTTCGTTTGCATCTTCTGCAGCTGCACTGTAATTCATAGTTCATTGCCAATGAAATAAAAAATAAATAACAGAGGTACTGCTTATATCTGTTAAAAGGTTTCTGAATTAATACTAGCGTAGTTTATTGGTCTTAAATGATTAATAAGAAAGTAATTAAAGAGTGTCTTATATCTGACGTTTAATTGTTGTTAATGACATAAAATACTAAATATGATGCTTTTTCGGCATGGAGGTAGTTTGTGAGCTTTGAAGGAATTAAGTCTTTTGCTGCGAGCCATTTAAGTCTTTCCGGTTTTAAAAATGATTGTAAAAGATTATATGGAAAAATTTTTGGAAAACTGGTTCACGTCCTTGAAGCGCTATCGACGGCTTTAGATAAAGTCAGCAGATCACCCAGGACCGAATTGTCATTTAATAAGTCTATTTACAAACGCAAAACCGATCCCTGGAGTGTTGGGGTCAAACTTCATTACTGGCGCCTTGAACGAAATGAGCAGAGAGCAAGATTGTTGATGAATGACTTTCTGGAAAATCTGGTTGAAAGAGGTGCTGGGATCGAAGACCTTTCCTCCGATAAGGCTAAAGCATTGACAAGTGAGTTAATTGAGATCCTTCTTGAGCTGGACACCACTGTTTTTAAAGCATTTTCCATTGCTAAAGGTCGTAAAGCCGCAGTAGTTGATATGTGGCAGGCAATGGGTGCTCTTTTTGATGAGGTTAAAGATTCAATAGTCGGTAGCGAAAAATTAAAAGAGCTATTAGGTGAAAAAGGTTTTTTATATCACTTTGCTCGTGCCTGTACACAGCTGAATTTTATTGAGGTGGATGAGAAATCAGAAGATGGCGAAGTATTCAAGGCTCGTGCAATCAATTGTTTGAGTATAAGAGGTCGCAACTTTGTGGAAAATACTTTGCCGTTTTACTTCGAGATGACGTACAGAGAGCTTCAGGATCAAAAAGAATCATTACAAAAACAAATTGATGAAGTGTCTGCCGACGATAAAGATCTTCGGCCCATTACTGACCTCATTTACGAGAGATTTCGTTTGCAAGATTGAGTATTACCTTAAAAACCCGAGTTTGTTACGCCTCGGGTTTTTATTCAATGGTATTCACAGAGTTCAATGATCAACTCTTATCAAACACCTCTTCCTGAATTCTTTTAATACCAATGTGTCGTACATCTCTGCCTTTCACGAGATAGATAACGTATTCCGCCAGGTTGCGGGCATGATCGCCAATCCGTTCCAGTGATCTTAATACCCACATAATATTCAGCACCCGGGTAATGGATCTTGGGTCTTCCATCATGTAGGTGACCAGTTCCCGTGTGGCACTCTTGTATTCCCGGTCGACGGTTTTATCTTCCTTGGCAACCGCCAGAGCAAGATCGGCATCGAAACGGGCAAAAGCATTCAGTGCATCCTGCACCATCTGTCGTACATGGTTACCAATATGGCGGGTCTCGATATAACCTTTGGGCGCTTCGCCCTGTTCAGTGAGACTGATGGCAAAGCGGGCAATTTTTGCCGCCTCGTCACCAATTCTTTCCAGATCGGTCGCGGCCTTGGAGCAGGCAATCACCAGACGGAGGTCACTGGCTGCTGGCTGGCGTCTGGCCAGAATGCGGGAACATTCTTCATCAATGGCCAGTTCCATGAAGTTAATGTCGGTGTCTTTCTCGCAGACCACCACAGCTCCTTCGCTGTCAGCATTGATCAGGGCATTGATCGCGTCGGATACTTGCTTTTCAACCTGCCCGCCCATGGACAGGAGGTTGTTTCGTAACTCCTCCAGTTCATGATTGAATTGCTGGGAAATATGATGGCTAAGAAGTTCGCTTTTGGTATCCATGAGTTTTCCAGTTGCTTTCTTGGCAATAGCTATGGCATTTAGCCGTAACGACCGGTTATATAGTCTTCAGTTTGTTTCTTTTGTGGGTTTGTGAACAGCGTGTCCGTATCATCGAATTCAATGAGCTTACCCATATACATAAATGCTGTGTAATCGGAGACGCGAGCAGCCTGTTGCATATTGTGGGTAACGATGGCAATGGTGAATTTGGACTTGAGCTTGTTAATCAGCTCTTCAATTTTTAATGTTGAAATGGGGTCCAGGGCTGAAGCCGGTTCGTCCAGTAGAAGAACTTCAGGCTCTACAGCAATGGTTCGGGCGATTACCAGACGCTGTTGCTGACCACCGGACATGCCCAGGGCGCTTTCATGGAGGCGATCCTTAACTTCATCCCAAAGTGCTGCATTGCGCAGGGCCCACTCTACGACTTCATCCAGAACACGCTTTTTGTTGATGCCCTGAATGCGAAGACCGTAGGCGACATTTTCATAAATACTCTTCGGGAAGGGGTTTGGCTTCTGGAATACCATGCCAACACGACGGCGGAGGTCCGCGACATTGACGCCCTTCTGATAGATATTCTGGTTATCCAGCTGAATTTCACCTTTGACGCGGCAGCCTTCCACCAGATCATTCATTCTGTTCATACTGCGCAACAGCGTGGATTTACCACAGCCTGATGGACCAATAAACGCGGTTACCCTGCGTTTCGGAATGGTCAGGGAAATATCGTGCAGTGCCTGCTTCTCACCGTAAAACAGGTTCAAATTTCTGATATCCAGACATTTTTCTTCCTGCTGCAGGCTGAGCTTGCGACGGCTACGTCCCAGGCTGTCGAGATTAAACGCCGGAGTTGAGCTGGTCTCCTCGGGAGTGGCTCTACTCTTTTGGTTCTCTGTCCGGGTGGGTGTATTCAAGTCCAGTGCCTCATCCAGCATGATGTTACCTTTAATTAAACCTTCCTGGCTCAGTCAGGGAAACTTTTTTGTAGCAAATTAATCTCACGCTTCCAGACTCTTGTATTTTTCACGCAAATGGTTGCGAATAGCTACTGCTGAAAGGTTAAGAACCGCGATGACAATAACCAGCAGCAGAGCGGTGGCGTAAACCAGTGGTCTGGCCGCTTCTACGTTAGGACTCTGGAAGCCGACATCGTAAATATGGAAGCCCAGGTGCATGAATTTCTGATCCAGATGCAGGAAAGGATAATTAGTATCCAGAGGCAAGCTGGGAGCCAGTTTCACCACGCCAACCAGCATCAGAGGTGCAACTTCCCCAGCGGCACGGGCAACAGCCAGGATCAATCCTGTCATCATGGCAGGGCTGGCCATGGGCAGAACGACTCGCCAGAGTGTTTCTGCTTTGGTCGCCCCCAGCGCCAGACTGCCCTCACGGACAGAGCTTGGAATGCGTGATAGCCCCTCCTCGGTGGCAACAATAACAACAGGTAATGTTAATAAGGCCAGAGTAATCGATGCCCAGAGTAATCCCGGTGTACCAAAGGTCGGTGCTGGCAGTGCTTCCTGGAAAAATAACTGGTCAATCTGGCTTCCGGCAAAATAGATGAAGAAACCAAGACCAAATACACCGTACACAATGGAAGGGACGCCCGCCAGGTTGTTTACGGCCACGCGAATAGTTCGGGTCAGCCAACCCTGATTGGCGTATTCGCGGAGGTAGACCGCCGCTATTACACCAAAAGGGGTCACGATGATCGACATCAGAATCACCATCATGACCGTACCGAAAATAGCCGGGAAAACCCCCCCTTCCGTGTTTGCTTCTCTGGGATCGTCAGTGATAAATTCGCCGACCTTGTCGAGATAGAAAAACATTTTCTGGGTCAGGGTCATGGCATTGGGTTTATAGGCCCGGACGATTTTGCCAAAAGATTGCTCAATCTCTGTACCATCAATGGTTGTAACCACCAGACTATCACGATTGAAAGCCACATAAAGATCACCCAGCCTGGCTTCCATCACCTTATATTCAGCCTGAAATACCCTGCGTTGTGCTTCGATATCGGCGAGGGCCTGAGGGGTATCTGTACCATTAAGTTCGAGGGCTCGCTGTTCCAAACGGAGACGCTCCAGCTTGCTGTTGACTGAACCTATTTCGTGCTTTTCGATGGCGTAGATTTCGTCGTAGATAGACAGGGCTCTGTTCAGTCTCTTCTGGAACTCTGGCCAGGCTGCTTCACCTTCTACAACAACTTTGCCATCCTGTTTGATGTTGTTCAGATAACCGTAGAAGTTACCCCACTCCCTGCGTTCCAGAGCAATGATATTTTCAGGGTAACGGCGATTCTCAAGCCAAAGATCAATGACCCAGGCAAAGTCTGAGCCTGAAACATCTCTGTTACCGACTTTCAGCAGATCACGGGTCAGTGTTTCCATTCCCTTTGGTACCGGCAGACCTGCCGCCTCAAGGCGGGTTGCAGAAACAGTTTCAGTGTCTGCTATTTCTCCAGCAATCAAGCGGGCTTCCTGGCCGGGAGGGGCATAGTCTGCCACCAGAATTTGTGCTGGCCAGAAGTGACCCAGACCCCGGATCGCTATCAAACCCAGAAGGCCGACAACAAGAATCACACTGATGGCCACCGCTCCGGCATTAAGCCAAACCCAGGGGGAGCCAGTCTGGTACCACTTGGTTATTTTATTACTCATGTTCCGGCTCCTTCCTTAAAGCGAACTGTACTTCTTGCGCAGTCGATGACGAACCATCTCGGCAGCGGTATTAACGACAAAGGTGAACAGGAAAAGCACCAGTGCAGCAAGGAATAGAATTCGATAGTGGCTGCTGCCGACTTCGGATTCAGGCATTTCAACAGCAATGTTGGCAGCCAGGGTTCTCATGCCTTCGAAGATATTGGCGTCCATGATGGGCGTGTTGCCGGTAGCCATCAGTACGATCATCGTTTCACCCACGGCGCGGCCCATACCAATCATCACGGCAGAGAATATGCCCGGGCTGGCGGTCAGCAATACCACCCGCATCAAGGTCTGCCAAGGCGTCGCACCCAGTGCCAGGGAGCCATAACTCAGATGTTTGGGAACACTGAAAATGGCATCCTCAGCGATAGAAAAAATGGTGGGGATCACTGCAAAGCCCATTGCCAGTCCCACTACCAGAGCATTGCGCTGATCGTAAGGAATGCCCAGATCAGTGGTCAGCCAGGTTCTCAGGTCACCATCAAAGAAGGTTGCTTCAATGGTACCGTTCAGGTTCATGGCAATAGCACCACTGATCAGTACCACAGGGATGAGCAGGGCTGCTTGCCAACCCTCCGGGACGGCGTGGCGGATTTTACCGGGCATGGAGTCCCAGGCAAAAGCAAAGAGCAATATGCCGATTGGAACAATCAACAAGAGTGCAAATATTCCTGCCAGACTGTTTTCGATCAGGGGGGCCAGCCAGAGACCGGCCAGAAAACCCAGAATGACCGTAGGCAGTGCTTCCATCAACTCAATGACAGGCTTTACTTTACGACGCATGGCTGGCGCCATGAAGTAAGCCGTATAGATGGCTCCGGCTATTGCCAGAGGTGTAGCCAGTAACATGGCGTAAAAGGCGGCCTTGAGAGTGCCGAAGGCCAGAGGGGTCAGGCTCAGCTTTGGCTCAAAGTCATTATTCGATGCAGACGACTGCCAGATATATTCAGGCTTCTCATAACCCTCATACCAGACTCTACCCCAGAGAGCCGACAAGGATACTTCCGGATGTTCATTTTCAACACGCCAGAATTCGGTAGAGCCATTGCTACTCACCAGCATGTAGTTGCTACGGGGGGCAATAACCAGTTGCTCAACAGGACCGTCGGTCAGCTTCTCAGTCAGCAGGGTTCTGTTGGCTGTGGTGTAGAAGATGCCAACATTACCCTTGTCATCGGCTGCCAGAAAGCCCTTGCGGCGATGCTCAGGCACTATCTGCATAATAGGTTCACCGGCCAGCTCGAACTCGCGAATTCTTTGCAGGTGCCACTGGTTTTGTTCATCTCTGACCATGAACCACTGGCTGACCATGCCGGTGTCATCGCCTATCAGCAGAGAAACTCCACCCAACAGGAATGTCATGGTTGTTACTCTGGCCGAGTCGTTAGTCAGGTCAGTCTCTGACACGACGTGAGGCTGATTGATGTTGCTGATATCGATCAGTGTCAGGCCATCAGCACCGGATTGAACAAAAAGCCAGTGCTGATCCGGAGCAATCAGTACATCGTGAACAGGTCCATCCACTTCGGGCAGAGTGACACTCATTTCTTCAAGCGTGACTTCTTCCGTCAGGAAGTTTTCTTCCTTGCTAAAAGCGGTCATATAGAGGCGCTTGTCACCATAACCGGTGAGTAGCAGCTGATCTTCACTATCACTGATACTCAGGTGTGAAACAGCCTCATTATCCGTTATCAGATCAATCGCTTCCTCACCATATGGGTAGGTGACCCTTGGCGTGATCAGCCTCTTGTCATCAGGCCAGGTAATTTGATAGCCGTGCTTGAAAATGATGACCTGACCATTACTCAGACCCGCAGCCAGGAGGTTGCTACCGGATGGATCATTGTTAATTGTGGTGACTGAGGTCCCGGCAGGAAGGGGCAGGGAATAGCGATATTTCTGCCCTCCGGTTCGGGTGGATGAAAAAGTCAGGGCACCGTCGGCAGTGATGGAAAAAGCCAGTTCAGCCTGTTCTTCCATACTCTGATAGAGAGGGCGCTGCTCCCCTGTGATCGTCTGTGTCCAGGTACTGCTTTGTTCAATTTCTGCACTTTTGAATAAAGGCCCAACTTCGTACAGAAGATAGATGAAGATCAGCAGAATGGCGGCAATAACACCGAGGCCACCAACGGCTACACCCCACCGGGTCAGGTGATCTTTGAGAAAGCGAAGTGACTGATGACGTTTATGAGCCGGGGTGTTGTAATCGACACCAGGGCTGTCTTCTATTATTGGTTGGTACATGGCACTGGTCGCAGAGATTATTGAGCGTACCTTAAAAGGTCTGTGTTACAGAAATATGACAGAATTGAAAAAAATGGGAGTTGAGTACTCAAGCCGCCACTCTCAGTATCTTGGGACAGTATACCCGGTATTGAGCGATAGATAGCCGTGACCGGACACGCTGTCTGAAAAACACCGCAGCCAAACCGCACTCTATTCAGTATCAGCTACACTGAGGCTCCAGCTGAAGAAAAGCGAAAATTTGTGTGCAACTTAAAACCGTTTTCTTTCATATTTACATTCTTGATCTCTCTGGCAGCCAGTGGATTTGCTGCTGACAACTCTCAAGGACTTCTTATTGGTATTCCCGCAACGCAAGAAGGAAAGGCAAAGCAATGGTTTGATGCGCCCTCACAAGCAAGGTCAACTGATGACGTTAAAGTTGCCCTCCTGTCATCTCTGTGGCAGTGGCTAATCTCTTCGGAGAATGTTAGTGAGAAAAGAGAGAAAAACAGCACAGGCTTTGCACTGCCGGAATGGCCCACATCAACACCTGAATCCGCCTTGCGATTATCAGGAGGCAGATTTCCACCCGACCCACCACCTCCACCATTTATGCCGGGTATTCCTGGCAAGGGATTGTTTAATAGGCCTGACTGGCAGTTTGACTACCTGTCAGCTGTGTTGATGATCGGGCAGTGGTTGAAACAATGGTTTTATGATGGATATCGCAGCACTCCCGGTCAATCCGGACAATTCGTCAGTGACAAAGATTTATCTGCGGCTTTGGCAGAGATTACACAGAAGAGGGCGTTCAACAGTTCGTCATTCCGTCAGGCGCCGTTAGATGCTTCAGAACTGCTTGCTCAACTATCGGGGAAAGATTTGTCTGGTCACAGGCAGTTGCATCAGCCAGAAACAGTTTTGTTGTATCCCGTTTTTATGCTGCCTCAATCTGATTTGGATGACTTTGAAGAAGCGCAGGGGGTTGAATATGTTGGGGAAACTTGCGGAGCATGCCGGAATAACTTTGAAGAATCTGACGACCTGGTGAAAACGTCGTGTTTGCATTTGTTCCATATGGACTGCCTGAAACGGTGGCTAACAAAAGAAATTAACATGAAAGGCAACCATTTATGTCCATATTGTCGGCAGGATCAGAGTGCTCTGGGTGACTTTCTGATCCAGAAAGAAATGCAAGAGGTGGCTCATATTGTGACGGAAATGCTTTTAGAAAGAGGGACCTGGCCTGAAAATGACAGGTATATCTATGAAAGGCTGATCCATGCAGGAGTCAGCAATGATCCGGCCATCGCTGAGCAGGTGCGGGCACTTTGGCCATTAGTTAATTTTTACTCTGTGCGGCATCTGGTGTCCCAAGTGCAGTCAGGGAGAGCGACCTGGGCTGACAATGATGGGCATATCTTTTTAGAGTTGAGAATGGCAGAAGCTATCGATGATCCGGAAATTGCTGAGCAGGTGCGGTCACTTTGGCCGTCAGTTTGTTTGTACTACCTGCAACATCTGATGTCACAAATAGAAGCAGGGAGAAAGACCTGGCCTGACGATGACAGTGTTATCTTCCTACGGTTGAGAATGGCACTGGACAGCAATGATCCGGCCATTGTTGAGCAAGCACGGGCACTTAAGCCGGCAATTTTTCTGTATTGCGTGCAGCATCTGGTGTCACAAATGCAGGCAGGAACAGGGGTCTGGCCTGAAGATGACGATAGTGTCCTCGAAATGCTGAATGTTGCCTTATTTGGTACTGATGAACATTTCTTCCTGGACGTGAATATTGCGAAATTTGGTTCTAATGGAACCATTCGTGAGGAATTTAGGGGATATGGCGATAATGCAGCCACTGCTGAGCGGGCCAGTGCACTTTATCCATTAGTGAATTTATACTCTGCGCAGCATCTGATTTCACAAGTGCAGGCTGGGAAAAGGAGTTGGCCTGGAGACCGGAGTGATCACCTGGGGTACCTGGGGTCGTTGTGGAGATTAGAAAATAACCCTGACCCGGCCATTGCTGAGCAGGCACGGGCCATTTATCCATTAGCTAATTTGTACGCTTTACAATATCAGGTGTCACAAATGCGGGCAGGGAGAGAGACCTGGCCTGAAAATGATAGGGGTATCCATGAAAGGTTGAGTATTGCAAAAGCTAGCAATGATCTGGCTGTTGCTGAGCAGGCAGAAGCACTTGAGCCATTGGTTAATTTTTACTCTGTCAGGAATCTGTTGTCACTGAATCGGGCTTGGGGAGATATCTGGCCTAATGACGACAGTGATATCTACACAAGGTTGAGAAGTGCACAAGGAAGTGATGATCCGGCCATTGCCGAGCAGGCACGGGCACTTGAGCCAGCCGTTAATTTTTACTCCGTGCAGAACCTGGTGTCACGAATGCAGAAAGGATTGAGGGTTAGCTGGCCTGAAGATGATAATAGTGTCTATTTAAAGTTGAGTAGTGCAGGAAAATGCACTGATCCGGCCATTGCTCAGCAAGCGCGGGCACTTAAACCATTAGTTGATCATTATAAGAGTAAGTCGTCAGGGAATTGATTCCAGGCTGCTTTTTCAGCGAGACCTCTCTGCTTCAATCTGGTTATCAGTGGGTAACGATTCTCTACGAGTGTACACAGATTGTACCCATGAGGAAAAGTCGTTGTAACCGAAAGCTTTGAACCTCAGCCTTCTGGCAAGTTCAGTCTGTCTGCTCAGGTCTTAGAGTTTTGTGACGACCAATGTCGTACTACTCTTCATAGGGATCGACATCCATATCGGAATCAACATCCCACCCTGCTCCATAGGTGTCGCTGGAATATTCCAGGGTGCCCGCAGGCTCCGTTGAATGATTATTTATTGGCGAAGATTGCGAAATTGGGAATAACCCGGCTAATAGGGCGTCAAAAAACGAATGTCCACCAGCTTGTGGCTGAAGGGTTTGTGATTCTGTCATCCCGTGATGAGTTTGTTTCGCCGAACTTACTTCGGATTTCAGCGACTCTTCAGTTGATCCACCACCGTCGTATTGTCCGAGTCTGCAAAAGCCATTGCAGGAATCGAAGGAACAATTAAAACTCATAGTATGGTTCCCAAGCTCCCTAAGATAACCATCAATGTCGCTTACCATAACGCCGTATGGCCGAAATCGCTCAAGGGGGAACTGTGTGGCAAGTGAACGTGTCCAGACGATTTTCACCATAGGTTCAGGCCAAGTCGCGGGGTCAGGACCAGCCAAAAGATGGCTGATTGATGCTGAGTTTTCTGGTTCGCGAAATGCAATTCTTGGAATGTGAATACCCAAAGAACGACCGGTTCCCAGCTTATCTCTTTGCGTTTCTGTCGTGTCATGATGAGTGTGGCCCGTCGAACTTCTTTCAAAACCCTGTGACAGGAATCGACAAACACCATGACAGGAATCGACGAAACAATTTAAACCCAAAGTATGTCGGGATTGTTTGGGGTCCTGGTGACCGCCCCCAGAGCCGGAAGACATGAGGCTGGAGAAAGCAGCTGCATGATGGGGAATTATTCCTGAGGCTTGCGATTGAGATGGCTGGCTTTGTGGCTGACTTTGTGGTTGGTTTTGTTGCCCGTAGTGTCCTCGGCCATACATAAGCAAGCCGAAAGCAGCCATTGCCTCTAATACGGGTATCCATGAATAAGGTTTGGCGCCCAGAGGGGTGTTGCCGAACTCGACAATAAAATGTCTTTCTGATGATTCGGCGTGACAGGTAACAGTCAGCCACGCCAGCAATAACAGCAATGACGAAGAGAGTGTTTTTTTCAAAACTTAATCCTTACATCTGTTTTGTGTTTTTCCTGAAGGGGAAATTCAGAACAAGAGAATGATAGATCAAGAAAAAAAGCATTTTTCAATATCTCAGGCAGGTGTGCCCGCACTATGAGCTACACTCAGGCTCCGACTGAAGAAAAGCGAAAGTTTGTGTGCGACTTAAAACCATTTTCTTTTGTAAGTTCTTGATCTCTCTGGCAGTCATTGGATTTGCTGCTGACAACTCTCAAGGACTTCTGCTCGTCGTCGTAAATGGGACGTCTGATCAAGAGGCTTATCTGATATCCGATTTTGTCTGCTTTGTGCCTGAAGGCTCTCTGCTCTTGCCCTCACCAGTAAGGTCAACTGATGACGTTAAAGGCTCATTTCTCCAGCAGCCCGTTTTACTCTTGTCATCTCTGTGGCAGTGGCTAATGTCTTCGGAGATTGTTCCTGAGATAAGAGAGAAAAATAGCACAGGCTTTGCACTGCCAGAATGGCCCACATCAACCCCTGAACCCACCTTGCGATTATCAGGAGGCGGATTTCCACCCGACCCACCACCTCCACCATTTATGCCGGGCCTTCCTGGCAAGGGATTGTTTAATAGGCCTGACTGGCAGCTTGACTACCTGTCAGCTCTGTTCAGGATCGGGCAGTGGTTGAAACAATGGTTTTATGATGGATATCGCAGCACTCCCGGTCAATCCGGACAATTCGTCAGTGACAAAGATTTATCTGCGGCTTTGGCAGAGATTACACAGAAGAGGGCGTTCAACAGTTCGTCATTCCGTCAGGCGCCGTTAGATGCTTCGGAACTGCTTGCTCAACTATCGGGGAAAGGTTTGTCTGGTCACAGGCAGATGCACCAGCCAGAAACAGTTATGTTATATCCCGTATTTATGCTGCCTCAATCTGATTCGAATGACTTTGAAGAAGCGCAGGGGGTTGAATATGTTGGGGAAACTTGCGGAGCATGCCGGAATAACTTTGAAGAATCTGACGACTTGGTGAAAACGTCGTGTTTGCATTTGTTCCATATGGACTGCCTGAAACGGTGGCTAACAAAAGAAATTAACATGAAAGGCAACCATTTATGTCCATATTGTCGGCAGGATCAGAGTGCTCTGGGTGACTTTCTGATCCAGAAAGAAATGCAAGAGGTGGCTCATATTGTGACGGAAATGCTTTTAGAAAGAGGGACCTGGCCTGAGAATGACAGGTATATCTATGAAAGGCTGATTCGTGCAGGAGCTAGCAGTGACCCGGCCATCACTGAGCAGATACAGGCACTTTGGCCATTAGTTAACTTTTACTCTGTGCAGCATCTGGTGTCACAAGTGCAGTCAGGTAGAGCGACCTGGCCTGACAATGATGGGCATATCTTTTTAGAGTTGAGAATGGCAAAAGGTATCGATGATCCGGAAATTGCTGAGCAGGTGCGGGTACTTTGGCCTTCTGTTTGTTTGTACTCCCTGCAACATCTGATGTCACAAATAGAAGCAGGGAGAAAGACCTGGCCTGACGATGAGCGTGATATCGCTCTGAGGTTCAGAATGGCACTGGACAGTAATGTTCCGGCCATTGTTAAGCAGGCAAGGGCACTTAAGCCGACAATTTTTCTTTACTCTGTGCAGCATCTGGTGTCACAAATGCAAGCAGGAAAAGGGGGCTGGCCAGACGATGACCGTGGTATCTTCGAAATGCTGAATGTTGCCTTTTTTGGTACTGATGACCATTTCTTAGCACGCCTGAGTGTTGGGTTAAATCTTGGGTCATATGGTACTGATGGAACCATTAGTAAGGCATGGAGGGAATATGGCGATAATGTTCCCACTTCTGAGCAGGCAAGTGCACTTTATCCATTAGTGAATTTGTACTCTGCGCAGCATCTGATATCACAAATACAGGCTGGGAAAAGAAGCTGGGCTGGAGATGAGAGTCATCTCATGGGGTCGTTGTGGAGATTAATAAATAACCCCGATCCAGCCATTGCTGAGCAGGCATGGGCTATTTATCCATTAGCTAATTTGTACGCTTTACAATATCAGGTGTCACAAATGCGGGCAGGGAGAGAGACCTGGCCCGATAATGACTGGCATATCCATGAAGAGTTGAGGATTGCAAAAGCTAGCAATGATCTGGCTGTTGCTGGGCAGGCAGAAGCACTTGAGCCATTGGTTAATTTTTACTCTGTCAGGAATCTGTTGTCGCTGAGGCAGGCTTGGGGAGATATCTGGCCTGATGACGACATTGATATCTATACAAGGTTGAGAAGTGCACAAGGAAGCGATGATCCGGCCATTGCTGAACAGGCACGGGCACTTGAGCCAGCCGTTAATTTTTACTCCGTGCAGAAACTGGTGTCACGAATGCAGAAAGGATTGAGGGTTAGCTGGCCTGAAGATGATAATAATGTCTATTTAAGGTTGAGTAGCGCAGAAAAATGCACTGATCCGAACATCGCTCAGCAGGCGCGGGCACTTAAACCATTAGTTGATCAATATAAGAGTAAGTCGTCAGGGAATTGATTCCAGGCTGCTTTTTCAGCGAGACCTCTCTGCTTCAATATTCAGGCAGGTGTGTCCGCACAATGAGCTACAATCAGGCTTCCACTGAACAAATGCGGAAGTTTGTGTGTGACTTAAAGCCGTTTTCATTCATATGTACACTCTTGATCTTTCTGGCGACCATTGCAGTCGCTTTTGGGGTGCCGATAGCTGAGGCTTCGTTTACCTGTTATTTTCTGAATCGCGATATTTATATTCCCGCAACGGAACAGAGAAGCTTTGTGTGTATCAGCCCTGAATGGCAAGTAGACAGAACCGCCAGTAAGGAGAGTGACCGGGCAACAGATAGCAACCAAGTAAAGCAGGCAGAAGGGCAATGGTTTGATCAGCCCTCACCGGTCTGGTCAATTGATGACGGTAAAGGTTCATTTCTCCAGCAGCCTGGTTCTCTCCTGTCAGCTCTGTGGCAGTGGCTGATGTCTTTAGAGAATGTTTTTGAGAAGAGAGAGAAAAATAGCACGGGTTTTGCTCTGCCTGAATGGCCCACATCAACACCTGAATCCGCCTTGCGATTATCAGGAGGCGGATTTCCACCTGACCCACCACCCCCTCCTCTATTTATACCGGGCATTTCCGGCAAGGGATTGTTTAATATGCCCGACTGGCAGTTTGACTACCTGTCAGTGCTGCTCGGGATCAGTCAGCGGCTGAAACAATGGCTTTATAATGGATATCCCACCACTTCCGGTCAATCCAGACCATTCGTCAGTGACAAAGATTTATCTGCGGCTTTGGCAGGTATTACACAGAAGATGGCATTCAACAGGTCGTTATTCAGTCGGGTGCCGTTAGATGCCTCGGAACTGCTTGCTGAACTATCGGGGAAAGATTTGTCTGGTCATGGGCAGATGCATCAGCCAGAAACAGTTATGTTGTATCCGGTATTTATGCTGCCTCAATCTGATTCGAATGATTTTGAAGAAGCGCAGGGAGTTGAATATGTTGGGGAAACTTGCAGCGTATGCCTGCTTAATTTAGAACAATCTGACGACGTGATGAAAACGTCATGTTTGCATTTGTTCCATCTGGAATGCCTGAAACGGTGGCTGACAGGAGAAGTTAACATGGAAGGGAATCGTTTCTGCCCATATTGTCGGCATGATCAGAGCGCTTTGGGTGATTTTCTGACATGGAAAGAGATCCGGAAAGGACTGCAAGAGGTGATTCATATTGTGATGGGAATGCTGCTAGGTAGAGGGACCTGGCCTGAAGATGACTATAGTATCTTCGTAAGGTTGAATGCTGCGCTATTTTGTAATAATTCAGCCATTGCAGAGCAGGCACGGGCAATTTATCCATTAGTAAAATTGTACTCTGCGCAGCGTCTGGTGTTGCAAGTGCGGGCAGGGAATAGAACCTGGCCCGGATGTGAGGGTTTTATCCATCTAGGGTCGTTGAGAATGCTGGTAGACAACCCTGATCCGGCCATTGCAAAGCAGGCGCGGGCAATTTATCCATTAGCTAATTTGTACGCTGTACAGCATCAGGTATCTCAAGTGCAGGCAGAGGATGAGGCCTGGAATGACAGTTATATCCATACATGGTTGGGTATTGCAAGGGATTGTAATGATCTGGTCATTGCTGAGCAGGCAGAAGCACTTGAGCCATTGGTTAATTATTACTCTGTGCGGCATCTGTTGGCACAAGTGCAGGCGGGGAGTGAGACCTGGCCTGATGATGACAGATATATCTATACAAGGTTGAGTAGTGCACAGCGAAGCAATGATCGGGACCTTGCTGAGCGGGCACGAGCCATTGAGCCAACCGTTCATTTGTTCTCTGTGCAACATCTGGTATTACAAATGCAGACAGGAACAAGAACCTGCTGGCCTGAAGATGACAATAATGTCTATGTAAGGTTGAGCAATGCAGAAGATAGCGGTGATCCGACCATTGCTCAGCAGGCACGGGCACTCAGGCCATTAGTTGATCAATATAAGAGCAACTCGCCAGAGAATTGATTCCAGCCTGCGTTTTCAGGGATATTTCTTCACTTTATAGTTATTTGGCCTGCTAATTCTCTATTTGCGCGAAAAATAAACCAATTAACTACAATCTGGTAATGCCGCTATTGTCCATGCTTCACTATAGATAGCCGCTGGCCGTTATAACGATAAAATACAATTTGGAATTAATATGAACGCAGTGATTCTGGCGGTTGCCGTCATGCTCGCGTTGAGCTTGTTGCGGGTTAATGTGGTTCTGGCACTGTTTGTGGGGGCTCTGGCCGGGGGAGTGATCGGTGGTCTGGATATCTTCCAGACTCTGGAGGCATTCTCCAGAGGTTTGGGCGGTGGCGTAGGCATTGCTATCAGTTACGCCATGCTGGGTGCTTTTGCTGTGGCCATCGCCCGCTCCGGCATACCTGAGTGGATGGCTGGAAAGATCATCCGCAAAGTAAAGAACAGCAACAACTCGCACAATAATGTGAAGCTAAAGTACAGCCTGTTTCTGGCGCTTGTGTTGATGGCTTTTTCTTCCCAGAACCTGATACCTATCCACATAGCCTTTATTCCCATACTGATTCCTCCCTTGTTATCGGTATTCAGTGCTATGGCGATTGATCGTCGTCAGGTGGTCTGTCTTCTTACCTTTGGCCTTACCGCGACCTATATGATTTTTCCTGTAGGCTTTGGCAATGTCTATCTGAATCAGATTCTTGGTGGCAACCTTCAGGAGAATGGGCTGGATATTGAACTGAGCCAGATGCCGCTGGCGATGGCGATTCCCGTTTTGGGTATGTTCCTGGGGTTGTTGCTGGCTGTTTTTTTCAGTTACCGAAAGTCCAGAACCTATCGTGTAGAAGAGACCATTTTGATTCATGAACAAGATATTCAGTTAAGCAAGCCTGCCATTATTACCTCTGTCATAGCCATTGTTCTGGTGCTGGTGAGTCAATTGACAACCGGGTCCATGGTTCTCGCTGCTGCACTGGGCTTTATTACCATGGTCATTGGGCGAGTCGTCTGCTGGCGGGAAGCAGATGAGGTATTCAATGAGGGTCTGCGCATGATGGCAGCTTTTGGCTTCATCATGATCTCGGCCGCAGGTTTTGCGGAAGTGCTCCGCTCAACAGGTGATATTCCAGAGCTGGTGAGTCAGGTACAGATGTTTGTGGGAGGCAGTCAGGCTCTTGCGGCCATTCTTATGCTTCTGGTCGGGTTACTGATCACTATGGGTATTGGCTCTTCGTTCTCTACGGTTCCGATTATTGCCACCCTTTATGTGCCACTGGGCATGGAACTTGGATTTACGCCACTGGCGATAGCCTGTCTTGTGGGAGTCGCAGGAGCATTAGGTGATGCAGGCTCCCCGGTTTCAGAATCTACCATTGGTCCCACTGCCGGCTTGAACGTGGATGGTCAGCACGACCACATCCGGGATTCGGTGATTCCCACCTTTTTACACTTTAATATTCCGATGATTATTTTTGGCTGGATTGCCGCCATGATTCTTTGAGTACCCGCCATAAAAACGGGGCCAGATGGCCCCGTGTGGATCACTCATGAATCTGTGATTACAGATCGAGTTCAGACAGATACTTTTCAACCACCTTGGCAGGCAGAGGGATGTAACCGTCTTTAACGACGACTTCCTGACCCTGCTGAGACAGTACCATCTTCAGGAATTCGCCTTCCAGAGGGGACAACTTCTTGTTGGGCTGCTTGTTAACGTACACGTACAGGAAACGAGACAGTGGATAAGAGTTGTTGACAGCGTTAGCGGGCGTTGCCTCAACGAATGGCTGACCGGCTTTCTTGGCCAGAGGTACAGTACGTACGCTGGAAGTCTGGTAACCGATGCCGGAGTAGCCGATGCCGTTTACAGATGCACTGACAGACTGAACCACAGAAGCAGAACCAGGCTGTTCATTTACGTTGTTACGGAAATCACCTTTGCAGAGGGCTTTCTTCTTGAAGTAACCGTAAGTGCCGGATACAGAGTTACGGCCGTACAACTGGATTGAGCGGTTTTTCCAGGCTCCGTCCAGACCGGCAGCACCCCAGGTACTGATGTCTTTGTCGCCACCACACTTGCGGGTGGAGGAGAAAATAGCGTCCACTTGAGCCATGGTCAGACCCTTGATTGGGTTGTCCTTGTTGACGAAAACAGCCAGAGCGTCAATGGCAACCGGAACAGCAGTGGGCTTGTAGCCATGCTTCTTCTCAAAAGCTTCCAGTTCCTTGTCTTTCATCTTGCGGCTCATGGGGCCGATGTTGGACGTTCCTTCCGTCAGAGCGGGTGGTGCAGTAGAAGAACCGGCAGCCTGAATCTGTACGTTCACATTAGGATATTCACGCTTGAAATCTTCTGCCCACAGAGTCATCAGGTTAGCCAGAGTGTCAGAGCCGACACTGGACAGATTGCCTGATACACCACTGGCTTTCTTATAAGTGGGGATCTCAGCGTCAATCTGACTGGCAGAGGCAGCCTGGATTCCGGTCGCAAGGGCAATTGTTGTTATTAGAGCTTTAAGCTTCATTCGTATCTCTCCTAAAGGGATTTTTTAGCCTCTCTTATACAGCTACAGGCATTTGTTTACTGGCAAGAACTATAAGATGAAAATGTGACAGTTATATGAACGACAGTGAAGCTTTATATTCGCAATAGTCATAATGTAAAATCACTGACTTTAATTCCAACTTGATTGTAGATTACTGATGAAATGCCAAGACAGGTACGAGCCCGGCTTGCAAAGCATGCCTCCTGTGCCAGTTTCTATTCGCTGAGTGTTTTAGCTACAACGCTAACTGAGAAGAGAAGTAAAATACCTTCAGCTGGAAAAGCTTCACGATCAGGAAGATCGCGGGCGCAAGAAACAACTGACATTATATATAAGGATTTTCAGAGTCGGTTGCGCCAAAAAAATAAAAACATCAAGTGCTAGAGAGCAATATGGAACTGAATAATGATCTTGCTCCCGGACCTCAGGGAGAACTGACGCTGAAAGTGCTGGCAGACTACCAATCTGTTAATACGACAGGCGATGTCTTTGGTGGCTGGGTGGCCATGCAGATTGATCAGGCTGGCGCAATCATGGCCAGAAAGATTGCCACAGGACGTGTTGTCACCGTTAGTATCGGCAGTATGAGTTTTATGCGCTCAGTTAAAATGGGCGATATTCTTGCGCTGTTCACCCGGGTGACAGAGGTCGGCAAAACGTCAATTCGGGTGGTCGTTGAAGCCTGGGTGGAAGATAAACACGGTCGCGCCAAGCTGACTGAAGCCAATATGGTTTTTGTAGCCATTGATACACAGGGCAGAACGTCTCGAATCCAGAGCGCCAAAAGCCCTTAGGATTTGAGGCAGTTTCAGTCTTGGGTCCAAAGAACCAGCTTTTCTGATAAAGATGCAAGTGAAACAGGTTTGTCCAGAAAATCGTCCATACCGGCAGACTTACAGGCAATCTTATCCGATTCCGAGGTGTTGGCTGTGAAAGCGATAACCGGTATTCCGGCATAGTGTTGCCCGGAGGCTCTGATTTTTTCAGTGGCTTCCAGACCACCCATGATGGGCATCATGCAATCCATGAGAATCAGGTTGAAGGCCTCTGAAGTCTCAAGAATGTCCAGTGCTTCCTGACCATTCTGGGCCACTTTGCAGCTGCAGCCCAATTTTTCAAGCAGCTTTTTGACCACCATCTGGTTTACCTGGCTATCTTCCACCACCAGAATATGGAGGCTGTAGGTTTCCCTGACTGACACTGGCTTTCCTTTGCCTGTGGCCTGATTTCTCTACAGTCAATATCTGAAGAAGTGCCGGGTTCTTTAGGATCAGATGCAGGATGTTGCCAGACTAAAGCGGTCAGTAATAGCTAATTCCAGCCGATCTCCCTGCTTCAGAGGACCAACGCCGGCCGGAGTGCCAGTGAGGACAATATCGCCGGGTTCCAGTGTGAAGTGACGGCTTATGTAGCTGATCAGCCCCGGAATTGAGGTCAGCATATGGGCTGAAGTGTCTTCCTGACGTGTCTGCCCATTAATTTTAAGGCTGAAGTGAATGTTATCGAGATCGGGCAGGTGCTCTTTGGCAATAAACCCTGAAACGGGGCAGCTGCCATCAAAGGCTTTGGCCACTTCCCATGGCAGTCCTTTTTCTTTTAGCCGGGACTGAACATCCCGGAGTGTCAGATCCAATGCCAGCCCTATTGCCTTGATGGCATCAATGCTCTCATTCTCGCTGGCATTCTGGAGTCGGGTGTCCATCAGAATTGCTATTTCTGTTTCGTGGTGAACTTCACCGCGATCGACGGGAATGGCAAAGGGTATTTCCAGAGCTGTCAGTGATGTTGAAGGTTTGATAAACAACACGGGATCGTCGGGCAGCGGATTGTTCAACTCCCGAATGTGCTCGGCATAATTTCGGCCGACACACACCACTTTGCCGGCCGGCAGATCAATGCGGTCGCCACTTAGCCAGTGATGCCTGTACTTCATAGGGCGTCCTTCTTGCTTGTTTGTTCTTGTGTTTTTATTTTGCTCATGGCCTGGCACATCGCTAGTATTTATCAGCCGGGTACGACTGCTGAAGCTATCATTCACAGTACAAATATTGTGTTTTCCAGATTAACCTGATCACAGGAGCACGTCATGTCTGAAGAACTCCACCTGAATATCCAGAATCTGCATGACCTGCTTGAAGGACAGCCTGTGGACGAATGTACTGCAGGGGCTCTCAAGCAAATTACCGATGAACTGCAGCTGGCTCTGGCTCAGGCAGAGGGCGATATTCCTCTGCAGGACTACAACGAACAGCTCGAGCAGGAAGCGATCAAGTTTTCCGAACAACATCCTGCATTGTCTCAGGCCATCAGACAGATTCTGACTACGCTATCAAGCATAGGTGTCTGAAACAGAAAACACATAATAACTGCTCTGCACGCGAGGTTTAAGTCCTGCAGTGGTGATTGGACAAGGAACATCTGATTCATACACTCAAGGTAAGGGTTTTTCTCTTTTTTATGCTATTATCCACACCCCGGTCGGTTCTGAAACCAGATGACTCGGGTTGTATTCAGCCATTGACAGTATTTCCCACTCAATCTGGCTGAAGTACTTTTCAAGGTAGATTAAAAGACATCCGAGCTATTGTTATGCCCTCTATTTCCCTGGACAAGAGTAAGATTCGATTCCTTCTTCTGGAGGGGGTTCATCAGTCTGCTGTGGAAGTGCTTGAAGCTTCCGGCTACACCAATATTGATTATGTTTCCAAGTCCTTACCAGACGATGAGCTGAAGCAGCGGATTTCCGAAGCGCACTTTGTAGGCATTCGATCCCGAACCCAGCTGAGTGAAGACGTCTTTGCTGCAGCCCAGAAGCTGATCGCTGTTGGTTGTTTCTGCATCGGTACCAACCAGGTAGAGCTGGATGCTGCTACGTCACGGGGAATCCCGGTCTTTAATGCACCTTATTCCAACACTCGCTCTGTTGCTGAGCTGGTTCTGGCTGAGGCCATTCTTCTGTTGCGGGGTGTGCCTGAAAAGAATGCCGTTGCTCACCGGGGTGGCTGGCAGAAGAGTGCCGCCAATTCCTATGAAATTCGCGGTAAAAAGCTGGGTATTATTGGCTACGGCAGTATCGGAAGCCAACTAAGTGTTTTGGCTGAATCTATGGGCATGGACGTTTATTACTACGATGTGGTGACCAAGCTCTCCATCGGTAATGCCAGTCAGGTCGGCAGTCTCAATGATCTGCTGTCCATGTCTGATGTTGTCAGCCTGCACGTTCCTGAAACACCCGCCACTCAATGGATGTTTGGCGAAGAGCAGTTTGCGGCTATGAAGGAAGGCAGTATTCTGATCAATGCTTCTCGCGGAACTGTTGTCGACATTCAGTCCCTGGCTTCGGCGATTGAAACGGGCAAGTTGCTGGGGGCTGCAATCGATGTTTTCCCGGAAGAACCACGTTCTAACAGTGATGAGTTTGTCAGCCCTCTGCGTGGACTGGATAACGTCATTTTGACACCTCACGTGGGTGGCAGTACTCAGGAAGCGCAGGAAAATATTGGTCGTGAAGTCTCCGAGAAGTTTGTTATGTACAGTGATAATGGTACAACATTGTCGTCTGTTAACTTCCCTGAAGTCTCATTGCCTGGGCATCCGGACAAGCATCGTATCCTGCATATTCACAAGAATATCCCCGGAGTTCTGGTAGCCATCAACAAGGTTTTCTCCCTGAACAATATCAATATCAGCGGTCAGTTCCTGCAAACCAATGAATCCGTGGGTTATGTGGTCATTGACGTAGATGCCGATCACAGTGACATTGCGCTGGAGAAGCTGAAAGAAATCGACGGCACCATTCGTTGCCGGGTTCTTTACTGAGTTTGATGTAGCCGGGCCGCAGGCCCGGTTTCCAGGGTTAGTCATCGTCAACTCTCAGGCAATCCAGATCGCCTTCCCAGTTGAGCTTTCCACGATATTGTCTGATCAATTCTTGCCTGCTCAGCTTGATCAAAAGCCTGAGTCCTTTTTCAATAGCCTCACGCTTCGTTTTTAACCCGGTTATTTCAAGGGCATCACGCATGAGCGTTTCATCAATGACTGTATGGATTCTCATAACAGCGTCTCGTATAGAGCATATGTTGAGTTGATTCTCTGGATATGTTTTAGACTGTAAATCAGAAGTCGGGAGAGAATTTCTTAATTGCTTTGAAGTCTTCTGAAAATGTCGATAAACAGCTCCTATGGAAACAATTGATCCCGTCAGTTTCTTGTAATGTGTCTTACACTCAACAGGGGCATGCAGTATCTTTAGCTGTCGGACTCCAAGTTGAGTCTCCAACCTACTCAGAACAATATACAGGCTTTTGGAGAAGCGCTGTTTTGACGAAACTCTCTCATCTCTGGACTGATTTCAGAACGGATCCTCTTGGGGCTATCCGTGACTGGCAGAATGCCAGAACCACCTGGCTGATCATGCTGCTGACGGTTGTTTTTCTGGAGTCTGTAGCCCTTTATTTTCAGTACGTCATGTATCTGGACCCCTGTGAACTTTGTGTTTATCAGCGTCTGGCTGTATTGCTGATTGGCCTAGCAGCCCTGATCCTGCTGGTGGCGCCACGAAACAAACTGGCAAGAGGTCTCGGATACATCATCTGGATTGCCGGTGCTGCCTATGGGTTGGATGCTTCGATCAAAATGCTGGGCTACTACACGTCTGCAGACTTGTTCATGACCTGCAAGGCTCTGCCTAGCTTCCCATTCGATCTGCCGCTTTATGATTGGTGGCCTCAAATGTTCCTGCCGTCCGGTTTCTGCGGGCAGGATGGCTGGCTATTCCTGGGAATGAATATGGCTCACTGGATGACGTTTATCTTTGGCGTTTATATTGCGGCTTATATGCTTTGTCTGATCAGTCTGTTCAGGAAATCAAAGTAATCGAGTAAGCACACCTTCGGGCGCCCCGGAGTATATGTTCCAGGCGCTCAACCCTTGCCATCCCCTCAAAAAGTTCTGCAAACACTTTTAATTCTGACTGGCAGAACCCCTGACAGGCCTTGGCTGCTGAGCAGATCGGGCAATGGTTTTCATAGAAGATAAACCCCACATCGGTGGCTTCGTAATCTGCCATGTATCCTTCCCTGGAGCGGACCTTGGCCAGCGCTTTTATTTTGCCTTCCAGATCTTTATGGCTATCGAGTGCCTCATGATATTGTCGGCCTGTTTCTTTCGAGCGATGTTCTATCAGTTCATCCAAGCCCTGTTCACCAAATACATTCTTGATGGAAATCAGCATGTCTACCGTAAGCTGATCATGACGATCAGGAAAGTGTGACTGCGACTTTTCCGTCAGCCGCCAGAGCTTCTTGGGGCGACCGACTCCTTTACAGACTTCCTCACTGGATACCAGGCCTTCTTTCTCCATTCTTTCGAGATGTTGTCTGGCACCCATGCTGGTGATGTCGAGTGTCTTGCCCAGTTCCACGGCAGTTTTTGCACCTTCCTTCTTCAGGAGCTGGAGGATTTTGTTTTGGGCTTTTTCACTTTTCATGGCCTCAGTATATGAGGGGGGACTTAGTTAGTAAATAAAAAACTTTACAAATTAAAACCGTTGCCATAGCCTGAATATGTAAATAAAAAACTTTACATATCTGGAGAGGGTTATGAACGCCTATCTTGAACATGCCAATATCACCGTCCCCTCAATTGATGAAGCCACTCGTATTTTGGGTGCGGCTTTTCCTGATTTTCGGATAAGAGGTGGAGGAGAGTTCCGTGGCCGCCGCTGGGTACATTTTGGCAATGACACAACTTATATGGCGCTGAATGAATACCCTGAAGGTAAAGCGAGTAAACCAGACTACAGTCACTTTGGCGTTAATCATATTGGCTTTGTGGTTAAACAGCTTGATGAGCTGGATCAAAGACTTAAGGAAGAAGGTTATAAGTTGATTCCGGACTTTCAGGAGGAAGGCGATTTCCGCAGACGTCATTACTATTGCGACGGTAATGGTATGGAGTGGGAGTTTATTGAGTATGCAACCGAAGACGTATCAAAAAGAAATCATTACTGAATTAAAACTAAGGCACTAAAATAATAAACCCTGTGTCGTTTATTAGTCTGCTTCACTGAGGATTACCTTCGTTTATTTTGGTTGCCGGTGCTTCTAACTTAAACGGGTAAGCCTCCGTATTGAAGAAGGCAGTGTCAGATCCTGTCTATCTCCAGCTAGCTGGCCGTTTTGAGCTTCGTTTGTCTTTTATTGCCCTCTTTGCTCAAGCCAGTTCTCGACCCGTAGCCCTTCTACGCGATCAAACTCTCTTACATTATTGGTTACAGCAATCAACCCTTCACTGCGTGCATGAGCGGCTATATGCATATCATTAACATCTATCACCAATCCCTCTCTTTCAAGGTTTGCACGTGTATTGCCGAAGTGAGCAGATGCCTTAGGGGTATATTCCAGGACCTCCAGCCTGCTGACAAAGCTCTCGACGTTATCCCTGTTTCTTTTCGGATTGGCGCTTTTTTCTACACCGTGAAGTAGCTCTGACAATGTGATGGAGCTTATAGCAATCTGTCCATCATAAGCATTGAAAACAGATTGCAGTTCCGCTGGCCTGCGTTTTATCACGTAAATCGAGATATCAGTATCAAGTAAGAACTTCAACATCAGAATTCCTCTCGACCTCTCTGATCCTGAGAGGCTCGTTCAGCCATAAACTCATCGGTGACGCCTTCTGCAGGGTCTGCATTAAAGAATGAGTCCCAGGTCTTTCCCAAAGGAGAGAGAATTCGATCATTGCCACGAACCCTGACGCTGACTTTTTTGACGCCATCAGGAAATTGGGTTTCTGCGGGGAGTCGAACAGCCTGTGTCCGGTTGTTAACAAAGACAGTACCCTGAGCCATCGTTGCCACCTTTAGGTTGATGATATATGCAAAATTTTTATCTCAATGACTATATGGCAAGTTTTAAAACTTTGGGACTGACAGCAAAACTGACCTCAGGCTGACTGGGCATTCAGCTTGCTGGTCAACCAGCTGAGATAATCATCAATGGTTTCGTCCAGCTCATTGGGCAAGTGGTGTCGGGCATCTTCTAAATAGTAGACACTGGGCTGGGTATAGAGCTTCTCAAGTACAGGAATATTGTGTTTGGCATCGACCGTACGGTCGAATGTACCCTGCAGAATAAGCGGGCTGACCGATGATTTTATCTTGCTGGATTCAATGCGCCTGATCCAGCGATCCATCGCCAGTACCCATTGTATGGGCAGAATGGTGGCGGACAGAGGATCGTTGTGGGACAGCTCTAGAAACGATTTTTTTCTGGAATTTCGGGTGTAAGTCCGGGGCAACTGGGTAATGAACAATTTCGCCAGCTGCAGCTGCAATCGTCCCAGTGTCCAATTCCAGGGCCTGACCAAAGGAGCGGATAAAATGACCTGTTCGAAGGGACTGGCCTTGTGATGGGCCTCGCGGTTAATCAGGCAGTCTGTCAGGATCGCGCACCCTGTACTCTGGCCAAAAGCATGCCAGGGTTTGGGCAGGTGACCTTCACAATGTGTCAGTATGTCTTCAAGAATCAGAGTGTAAACAGAAAAATCCGGGATAGTGGCGGGCTTGCCGCTGGAGAGCCCATGACCGGGCAGGTCATAGGCCAGAACATTGAAGCCCTGTTCAAGGAGGAAGCGGATGATTCGGGCGAAGAGTCCAACATGGTCGTAGTAACCATGAAGAAGAAAAAAAGTGCCTCTGGCATCGCACTTCTCAAACAAATGGCAGGCCAGCTTGTAGTTGCAGCTGTCGATTGTCCCCATAAAGTGACGAACATCCGCTGATCCGGTTTCAAAATTGATACCATAGAAATCAAGGTATGCTTTGATGTCCGGATTCTGGCCAGCGATTGAATCCCGGGCTCCCAGAGGAAAAACCAGAGGTTTGATCTGTTCCTTAAGGTTTTCAGGATTCAGCATAGGGTGCTCTGTTCCTATGTTGGGCTCAGGGCTGTCGTTAATCCTGAACGGGTTGCACCTTTCATCAGGCTTTTTCCAGATCCTCTAGCCTGACTTCTATTTGCTTCTCGGAAACGACTTCACAGACGGTATCGCCTTGTGTATTTCGCTGCATTTTGATGTATTGCACCAGAATCATACCCCGAGCAGACCCGACGTTATTTATAAACGTCATCTCCAGTTTTTGATAGAGAGGATGATTCATAATGACTTTGTCACCTTTTTTAAAGCTGACCCCTCTGCCTGAGCCCGTACCTTCACTTTCTGCATGACTATTAAGCGTTTCGACAATTAACCGGATATCCTTGATCACTTCATGGCCATTTGGGATAGGTTTTGGCAGCAGGACTTGCACATCCTGCTCCTGACTTTTGCTCAGGCGACCATCTTTATGGAGCTGGCGGGTAATCCGGTTAAAAGAGATGATCTCGCAGACGCCTCGGGTGGAACGTATCTTGTGGAAACGATCCAGATCCTTGAGGTCCAGGTAAAGAAATACATAACCGGGAAAGAGAACCTCTTCCTTCAAAAGGCCCCTGATTCGAACCTTTACCATCGGGCAGTATGCATCAAATCCTTGGGTTTCAAGGTTTTCCTGGGCTCTCTGCTCTTGACGAGGCCTGGTTTTAAGCAGGTACCATCCCTCTTGCAAGCACTCTTGATTCTGCATACATATTCCCTGAATGCTTTCTGCTATATAAAACGAAAGTGCAAATAACCTGATGTGGAACTATCTGACAGTGACTTTTAACGGTCACGCGTTAACTGTCACATCAATAACGGCTATTGAACTGATTGCACTTTGATCTGAGCAGCCACATCTCGATGTCTATTAAAAGTGCCTCATTATAATTCCCATGGTCGAACTATGCACCGCTTAACATCCACATTGCTGTATTTAACCAGACGATAACCAGCGCAGCTTTGGGGTAGCGTGACTCGCGTTTGTGGAGAGACACTGCGGGACTGGGGACAAGGTTTAAATCCTGTTTTTTGGCAGCTGCTCTTTGATAACCATTGTACCCAATGAATCTCTGCGTTTCATCGGAGAGAAGGTATTCGACCAGAGTTTTGGCAGCGGCCTCATGCTCGGTAGCCTTGAGGATGACCAGCTCTTGAAGCAGTGGTGTGTAAAGTGACTGCGGGACTAAAGTTACACTCACTGGGAAAAGAATGCTATTGAAGTCGACTTCTTTCACCTGGGAAAAAGGCGCAAAACCAGCATCGGAAGAATTTTTTATATTGGTCCATGTTTCCCTGACATGGTCATTGTAAGAGAGCCTATCCTGATCTCTGATTATTCGGTAAAGATAATATTTTTGAAGGACGGACACAGCGGCGTGCCGGTAGGGTGCAGCTTCCCGGTCTGCAATGTGAATTGTTGGAGGGTTGTTATCTATAAGGTAGGTTTTTATGTCGTTGGGTTTTAACGGGCTCCGCTGACCGTGCCAGAATGCCAGCAAACCCTGGGCATAGATCTTCCTGGAATTTGCTAGAATCTTATTCATTTGTTCCAGTTCTGCCGTCTTTAAATTGTCAGCAGATAGAAACAGATCAAATTTCTGAGTGTTGTCACTGACCCGGTACCTCAGGTCTTGAGAAGTGCCATAGTACAGTTCCAGGGTGTGACCATACCGTGACTGGAACTGCCCTTTCAGGCTTTCCAGAACATGTTGAAAGCTCGCTGCCACAGCAACCTTGATAGTGTCAGCCTCTGATAGGGGAGTAATGGTGAGCAGGCATCCAAAAATGAAAGTCAGAATCGGCAGGTCAGGAATGGCTTTCAATTTAGAGAAAGATTTTGGGTGTCTAACAAAACGAAAGTGAAACAAGATTTTTCTCCACAACCCATTGAGCGAGTTACAGAGCTTAGTTTAGGTTCCAGGAGGCTGACCGAGAATAGACTGCCCCACGCGGCAATTGCTTTAGCTCCTGAGACCATGCAGCGGCAGCAAATTGGTCTGAAAATCCACTTTTGTTCGTCAAATAGCTCGCTATTTTCCCCACAAAACCGAATTTTCGTCCTCAATTTTCTGCCGTCCTCGCTACGGGGTCGCCTAGACGGGGTCGCCTAGACGGGGTCGCCTAGACGGGGTCGCCTAGACGGGGTCGCCTAGACGGGCGCTATTCTCTATTTTACTGACAGGCTTCTTCCAGCATCGCCACAGCCGGGAGCTTCTTGCCTTCTACAAACTCCAGGAAGGCACCGCCGCCCGTAGAAATGTAAGATACTCGGTCTTTAATTCCATACTTGTCGATTGCGGCCAGAGTATCACCTCCACCGGCGATAGAGAAAGCGTCAGACTCGGCTATGGCCAGAGACATGGAGCGAGTGCCTTCACCAAACTGGTCAAATTCAAAGACACCCACAGGGCCGTTCCAAAGAATGGTTTTAGAGGACTTCAGAATTTCATTGAACAGTTTCTGGGTTTGGGGGCCTACGTCAAAGATCATGTCGTCGTCTTCTACTTGTGATACCTGTTTAACGACAGCGGTTTCATTTTCATCAAATTTCTTACCGCAGATTACATCTACAGGCATAGGTACGTTAACCTTTTCCATCAGTGCCCTGGCATTAGGGATCAGATCTTCTTCGTAAAGGGATTTACCGACATTGTGACCGGCAGCAGCGAGAAAGGTGTTGGCAATACCGCCGCCCACGATCAGCTGGTCGCAGACGTCAGATAGGGATTCCAGTACCGTCAGTTTGGTGGAAACTTTGGAGCCACCCACGATGGCACACATTGGACGCTCAGGGTTTCCCAAGGCTTTACCCAGGGCATCCAGTTCACCCGCCAGCAGGGGGCCTGCACAGGCAATTTCAGCAAATTTACCCACGCCGTGAGTGGATGCCTGAGCACGGTGTGCGGTACCGAATGCATCCATTACATAGACATCGCACAGGGCTGCCATTTTTTTAGACAGTGCTTCGTCATCGTTCTTTTCACCCCTGTTGAAACGCACGTTCTCAAGAATGACCAGTTCACCCTCGGCAACGTCAAAACCACCGTCGACCCAGTCTTTGATCAGGCGAACCTCTTTGCCTAGCAGGTTGCCAATGTAGTCTGCAACAGGCTTCAGGGAGAACTGTTCGTCGTATTCACCTTCTGTCGGACGACCCAGATGAGAGGTTGCCATGACTTTGGCACCGGATTCCAGAGCGCGCTTAATGGTGGGCAGAGAAGCAAGGATTCGTGCATCGCTGGTGACTTTGCCATCTTTGACCGGAACGTTGAGGTCTTCACGGATCAGGACTCGTTTGCCAGCCAGATCCAGGTCGGTCATTTTCAATAGGTTCATCAGGGTCTCTCCCTATGCACGGGGTCAATGAAGATCGACTGCTGTCTGGATGAGACAACAGTACTGAAGGGTAGAATTGGCATGGACAATAGCACAAAAATATGGCGCCCGGTACGTACCTTTAGCCTGATATGAACCAAATCAACAGGCTTTCAGGAGTTAACGCGGGACAACAAAAATTTCATTGTAAAATCGTCGGTCAACAGACTCGGAAGGAAGGTTTAACAGAATTGGATAGAATATGTGATCAGTTGCTGAACCGGCATTTATACAAAAGCTGAAAGGGCTGCACAAAGCAACCCTTTTATTATTTTATTAAATGTATCGATTACAGACCTGCTGCAGCTCTCAGTGCGTCAGCCTTGTCGGTGCGCTCCCAGGAAAATTCTTCCTCTTCACGACCAAAGTGACCGTATGCGGCAGTAGCCCGATAAATTGGACGCTTCAGGTCCAGCATATCGATCAGACCCTTAGGACGCAGATCGAAATGCTCACGAACCAGCTCTTCAATTTTGGCATCAGCAATCTTGCCAGTACCGAAAGTGTCGATAGAGATAGATGTGGGCTCCGCAACACCAATCGCATAAGACACCTGGATCTCGCACTTGTCAGCCAGGCCAGCAGCCACAACGTTCTTGGCCACGTAACGACCTGCATAAGCAGCAGAGCGGTCAACCTTTGACGGGTCCTTGCCAGAGAAGGCACCGCCACCGTGACGAGCCATACCACCGTAGGTGTCTACAATGATTTTGCGCCCTGTCAGACCACAATCACCCACCGGGCCTCCAATCACGAAAATACCGGTTGGATTAATGTGGTAACGGGTCTCTTCATGGAGCCATTGCGCTGGTATAACCGGCTTGATGACTTTTTCCAGAATTTCTTTCTGCAGCTCTTCCTGGGAGATGTCAGGGTGGTGCTGTGTCGACAACACCACGGCGTCCACACTTTGTATTTTGCCTTCGCTGTCGTAACGCATGGTGACCTGGCTTTTGGCATCCGGGCGCAACCAGGGCAGGGTACCGTTTTTACGCAGCTCGGCCTGACGCTTAACCAATGCGTGAGAGTAGTAGATAGGGGCAGGCATCAGTACCGGTGTTTCATTGGTCGCGTAACCAAACATCAGACCCTGGTCACCCGCGCCCTGTTCATGCCCATCTGTTTCATCAACACCGACAGCGATGTCCGGAGACTGTTTGCCAATAGCATTCAGAACGGCGACACAATCACCGTCAAAGCCGAGGTCGCCATGGTTGTAACCAATGTCAGTGACCACTTTACGAACCAGTTCTTCGATATCAACGTAAGTGTCGGTACGCACTTCACCCGCTACAATCACCATGCCGGTTTTTACCATGGTTTCAACCGCGACACGGGCTTCCGGGTCATCCTTGAGGATGGCGTCCAGAATAGCGTCGGAAATCTGGTCGGCAATCTTGTCCGGATGACCTTCGGAAACCGACTCGGAAGTGAATAGCGTGTAATCTGCCATAGTCGTCTTTCGCCTCTTGAAACTATTCAGCCCAGGGTTTAAAAAACCGCCTGACCTGAATCTGAAAACCATTACGCAGCCCCAGATACTGGGACTCACCTATTGCCAGACCTGCATCCAGTGCCCAACCGTCAAGGTCTTCAACACTGAATCCAAGCCACAAATCGCCACAGGATTCCCGCACCCAATCCTGATTGTGACTGCTGAGTTCACTGACCAGCATACTGCCACCGGGCTTCAACAGTTCTGAAACGCGGGTGAAAATACCAGAAGGACTGGCTACATGGTGTAACACCATGTTAGCCACTATGCAGTCAAACTGACCTTCCAGCGCATTCAGGGTATCTATTTCCCCATGAATGCACTCAACGTTTTTCAGACCCCGCTCTTTTACCCTCTGTTGACTGATGGCCAGCATTTCTGCGGAATTGTCCACAGCATAGACCCGCTGAAAATTCTCACTCAGCGTTGCCAGAAAATCGCCCTCACCCGGTCCCAGCTCCAACACCCGCTGATGGTCAGGCAGTTCAGTTTTTTCCAGAACGTCGGCCACACATCGGGCGTAGAGATCATGATCAGCAATGAGTTCCTGATGCTGACGAAACTGATCCACATTACGGGCAAAGAACGCCATGGATTGCTCCGCCCTTTGGCCTCTGACTTTTAATAGACGACCGGTCAGGGAAGGCGACAACGACAAAGTGTCGACCGCTGAAAAAAGGGAACGCATGACATCACTACTGATTCCTTCCGGAGGGGGCAGCGCCCGACGGTAAAAAATGGTATTACCTTCCTTGCGGGTACTCACAAGTCCGGCCTGAGAGAGAACCTTGAGATGGTGGCTCATGGCAGGCTGACGCATATCGAAGAGGCTGCTGAGTTCAAGCACCCCGAAAGAGTCTGTGCTCAGAACTCTCAGGATTTCAAGCCTCAGTACGTCGCCATAGGCTTTTCCCAGAGCGGCAAGCTGTTCGACTGATCCTGATTCCGACACGCAAGGCTCCTCACCGCTGCACCGTTGACTTCTCGCAGACGGCCAGAAGATCCTATTCCGTCTATCCAAGGCGGAAGTCTAGCAAGCAGTACATGGTATATCAAAACTTTTTGATATAGATATTCATACGGGACGGGGTGATTTAACCTATGTCGACCTGTCGTGTGGGTTTATCACCGCGACAATGCAAATTGAGTGTGCAAATTGGATGCAAGCAATAACCTTAGTTGACTCGGATGAATTTGCTTTGATTTTCCGTTGACTCGTCTATTAGTGTAGGGCTGAGAATTGACCGCGTATTCACCGGAGAGGCCAGATGCTTACGGTTACCCAATTGGCCAGAAAGTTCGATATATCTCGCACTACCATTCTCTACTATGAGCGTGAAGGTCTGTTAATGCCTCACACTCGATCCGGGAATGGCTACCGATGGTATGGGCAACATGAAATCAAGCGCCTTGAAGCGATTATGGCTTATCGTGCTTTCGGAATACCGATCAGCAATATTGTACGGCTTCTCGACGGTGAAGACGAAATGGAGCAGGAACGCATTTTGCGTGGCCAGCTGATGGCTCTTGAGCACGAGATCCAGAAGTTGCGTCAACAGCAAAAGGCTATCGTGTTGCTTCTTAAACAACCTTCATTACTGGAGCAAAATATGGTCAACAAAGATCGTTGGGTAGAGATTATGAAAGCGGCCGGGTTCAGCGAGGAGGATATGAAAAGCTGGCATCAGCAGTTTGAAAAAATGGAGCCGCAGGCACATCAGGAATTCCTGGAGTCCCTGAGCATTGATAAAGAGGAAATCGATAAAATCCGCGTCTGGTCCAGGCAACCCTGAAACCGATAGACTTTCCACCCAGTCCACCGATAATAGCTTTTGCCGCGACATCTGGCGATTTAAGAATATGAGGTCAGCTTATGGGTATTTTTGAACGCTATCTCAGCCTCTGGGTTGCTTTGGGTATTTTTGCAGGGCTTTTTGGTGGACTGCAATTTCCAGAATTTTTTGAGGTTCTGGGTCGATGGCAATACGCCAGCATTAATCTGGTCATTGCTGTACTGATCTGGCTGATGATCTATCCAATGATGATGCAGGTGGATTTTTCTGCCATTAAAAACGTTCGTCGTCGTTCAAAAGGGCTGATCGTTACCGTCACTGTTAACTGGCTGATCAAGCCTTTCACCATGGCACTGCTGGCCGTATTGTTTATTCGCTATGTTTTTGGCGACTGGATCAATCCTGAGCTGGGTAAAGAGTACATTGCCGGTATGATTCTACTGGGTGTCGCACCCTGTACTGCCATGGTTTTTGTCTGGAGTCAGTTGACCAGGGGAGATCCTAACTACACTCTGGTTCAGGTCGCCATCAATGATCTGATTATGCTTATTGCGTTTGCGCCTCTTGCCGCCTTTTTGCTGGGAGTAACAGAAGTATTTGTACCCTGGAATACCCTGTTTCTGTCCGTAGGACTGTTTGTGGTGATTCCAGTGCTTGCAGGCTGGTTGACCCGTAAAGCTGTTCGCAGCGAACAAACACTGAGTCGATTTTTGACAGGCACCAAGCCCTTTTCGATCATTGGATTAATTGGCACGGTCATTCTTCTTTTTGGGATCCAGGCCAACACGATTATTGCCCATCCCCTGAATATCTTCCTGATTGCCATACCCCTGATCATCCAGACCTATCTGATTTTTGCCATCACCTATTTATGGATGAAGAAGTGGAAGCAACCCCATAACATTGCCTCACCCGGTGCAATGATTGGAGCCTCCAACTTTTTTGAACTGGCTGTTGCCGTGGCCATCAGTCTCTTTGGACTGAACTCCGGGGCCGCTCTGGCAACGGTTGTGGGTGTGTTGGTGGAAGTGCCAGTGATGTTATCGCTGGTCGCCTATGCCAATCGTACACGACAGTCATTCACTGAACGGGAGTCTTCCTGATCACTGACTTTCGACTTGCCGACGCCCCATATTTTCACAGGCAATAGCTATCAATAAAATGTTCAGGTGATTCAGGATAGTCATATATAGCGATTTCAGTTTCCGACTGAAGGCATTAGAATAGCGCCAATTTTAAAACAGACTGGATCTTCGGAGCCCTGATTCCTATGTCCTCACGTCGTGAGCTAGCCAATGCCATCCGCGCCCTGAGTATGGACGCTGTACAGAAAGCCAAGTCCGGACACCCCGGTGCCCCAATGGGTATGGCTGATATTGCTGAAGTATTATGGCGTGATTATCTGAATCACAACCCGGCTAACCCCCAATGGGCTGACCGTGACCGTTTTGTTCTGTCCAACGGTCATGGTTCCATGCTGCTTTACTCTCTGCTGCACCTGAGCGGTTACGATGTGTCTGTTGAAGACCTCAAGAGCTTCCGCCAGTTGCACTCCAAAACCGCAGGCCACCCTGAGTACGGTTACGCTCCGGGCATCGAGACCACTACCGGTCCTCTGGGGCAGGGTATTGCTAATGCCGTGGGTATGGCTGTTGCTGAAAAGACCCTGGCTGCACAGTTCAACCGTGAAGGTCACGAAATTGTTGACCACAACACCTATGTCTTCATGGGCGACGGCTGCATGATGGAAGGTATCTCCCACGAGGTGTGCTCGCTGGCAGGGACTCTGGAGCTGGGTAAACTGATCGTTTTCTACGACGACAATGGCATCTCTATTGATGGCGAAGTAGAAGGCTGGTTCACCGACGACACCGTTCAGCGTTTCGAATCTTACAACTGGCACGTTGTTCCAAATATTGACGGTCACGATCCGGAAGCGATCCGTGCTGCTATTGAGGCCGGTCGAGCTGAAAAAACCAAACCTACCCTGATCTGCTGCAAGACTGTCATCGGTTTTGGTTCTCCCAATAAGGAAGGCAAGGAAGAGTGCCACGGTGCACCTCTGGGTGACGAAGAGATCAAACTGACCCGCGAGCGTCTGGGTTGGGAACACCCTGCTTTCGAAATCCCGTCCGACATCTACAGCCAATGG
Organism: Endozoicomonas sp. ALC020; assembly: GCF_049275935.1. Taxonomy (NCBI): domain Bacteria; kingdom Pseudomonadati; phylum Pseudomonadota; class Gammaproteobacteria; order Oceanospirillales; family Endozoicomonadaceae; genus Endozoicomonas; species Endozoicomonas sp. ALC020. The sequence continues at coordinate 1,801,914 of NZ_CP184830.1, read as the reverse complement.
GATGCCAAAGAAGCCGGTGCTGCCAAAGAAAGCGCATGGAACGAAAAGTTTGCTACTTATCAGGCTGCTCACCCGGAACTGGCTGCTGAATACCTTCGTCGTCAAAAAGGCCAACTGCCTGCTGACTTTTCTGCAAAGGCCGATGATTTCATTAAATCCTGTCAGGTAGAAGGTGAGAAAGTGGCCAGTCGTAAAGCTTCCCAGAATACTCTGAATGCTTTTGGTCCTTTGTTGCCTGAACTGCTGGGTGGTTCTGCTGACCTGGCGGGCTCAAACCTGACCTTGTGGAGCGGTTCCAAAGGCGTTAAACCTGCTGATGCCAGCGGCAACTATGTGTTCTATGGTGTGCGTGAATTCGGCATGACCGCGATGATGAATGGTATTGCCCTGCACGGCGGTTTTATCCCTTACGGTGCCACCTTCCTGGTCTTTATGGAATACGCCTGCAATGCTGTGCGCATGGCCGCTCTGATGAAGCAGCGCGCTATTCTGGTTTATACTCACGACTCGATTGGTCTGGGTGAAGACGGCCCTACTCACCAGCCGGTAGAACAGATTGCCAGCCTGCGTATGACACCAGACGTGAATGCCTGGCGGCCCTGTGACACCGTTGAGTCGGCGGTGGCCTGGAAACATGCGATTGAGCGTGAAGATGGCCCCACTGCACTGATCCTCTCCCGTCAGGGTCTGCCCTGTATGCACCGTGAAGCTGATCAGGTGGCCGACATTGCCCGTGGTGGTTATGTACTGAAGGATTGTGAAGGCACTCCCGAACTGATCCTGATCGCTACCGGTTCTGAAGTGGAACTGGCCATGAACGCTGAAGCTGCCCTGACTGCCGAGGGTCGCAAGGTTCGCGTGGTATCCATGCCATCTACTGACGTCTTCGATGCTCAGGATGCGCAATACAAGCAGAGTGTTCTGCCTCTGGAAGTCCCTGCCCGTATCGCGATTGAAGCCGCTGCAGCTGACTTCTGGTACAAGTACGTTGGCCTGGACGGACGGATAATCGGCATGACCACTTATGGTGAGTCTGCGCCGGCCGGTGACCTTTTCCCATACTTCGGGTTTACTGTAGAAAATATTGTTGCTGCGGCTGAAGAGATTCTGGACTGATAAGTATCTGGCCAGTTGGTTTAGCATATTCTGGCGAGTGGATTTTTTCATCCTTCAAGGCGCAACGACGGGCGCGTAGCCATAGCTACGCTACCAGAGTTGGAACGCAGAAGGATGGAAAAAGCCGCAGTCCAGAATATGCGAAACCAACTGGTTAGGTACTTGGCAATAGCAGGGAAATCATTGCTCTGAATGGCTTTTAAAAGTGTTTGAAAAAACGGCAGATGATTGATATCAACTGCCGTTTTTTTGTTCTGCTATAAGAAGAAGTTTCTCCATTTTAATTGTGAAACGGTAACCCAGGTTTGTTTTCCATTAAAAATTGTATTCGTTAAATGCTCTTTCAATTCTTCAATACTTTTAGGCGTTAATTTATCTATAAAAGTTTTTTTTCGTTGTCCGGTTTTCCCCGGAAATAGATGTGAAGCCAGATCATTTAAAATTGAAGATTTATCAGAAAAAATGATTTTGAGAAGGATCTTCTGAGAGAGAGCTAATTCTGTATCAATGTCATTAAGAGTTGCGGGTGCATCATTTGTTTTGTGAATCTCGTGTAGTGTTTGTATGATCTCATCAATTTCATCAGCAAGTTCTTTTGGCAGTATAATCTCTTTGTTCATTGTTTTTGCTGATCTTTTTTCCCCAGTGTGTAAATCTTTTAGATTCAGCTTTTTAACCCTGTCGATTATCTTGTTTCTTTTTTTTTCGGTTGTTTTTTCCACATCTGACTTGCTGAAGTCTATTTCAGAGTCTTCCTTATTTTTATCGTAATCGAATAAAAGTTCTTCTCCTGGTTTAATATCTTTTGTAGTGACCACTCTCAGTTGAAGACTGTCCTGATCCCCCCATTTTACAGTCATACTGCCTGAATAGCGTATAACGATATTGGGATCCTTGGAGTGATTAAGGAATCGGATATCCTTCTTACCGTCACGACCAATTTCAATGGCCGGTCTGCCAGATTTTGCAATAGACGCGCCCGACCATACGACAAAGGAGTCATTTTCCGGGAATTCGATCTTACTGTTCACAGTGTTCATCGTAAAGACATGATATTTGCCGGTATTAGAATTACGGATTCTGTACACCAATGGTCCTTCGTAGTCACATACTTCCTCATCCTTTTTGAAGCTCCGGGTAGCAATGACACCGGTACCGTGAACCACGCCTGCTGTTGAGGTTTTGATACCGGGAGTGGATTCAGTGCCTGGAGATGATGGAGTTGTTGCTCTTTCTGAATCCGGAGATTCAGGGGAATACATCGCTTCTTGTCCATTAGCAAAAGGGTTCCCATTACTCTGAGTAAAACGGAGAAGCTCAGAGGATATCAAGTCGCTGAAAGATGACAGGCTTTTTATGATGTTTGAATAATTTTCTCCGGGAACTACCCTGGTCTTTCTGGCTTTTAAAAGAACCATTGTATGGTTAAGTATCGTCTCTGTATCATCAAAACAACCACTATTGCAACTGGATGGCAGAGATTTCCCGGCTGCTGCGTTTCCTTCAACTTGCCGCAAGCATGATTTCTTTGCCGGGGGAGCAGCCGTGTCTGTTTCGTCAAATCGACGTAAGGTTGGCATTAGGCGAAGATCTGATCCAGATCCAGTGGGTTGCATTGATATATCCTCAATGGTTTTCTTGATATTTCACTGTTATTGACCGTAATAATCGTTTTAAGTTCAAAAGCGTCTCAGGTGCTACCTCAAAAATAGTGATCTACCCAATTCATAATTATTTGTATCGCTGTTTCTTTACAAAAGTGGTCAGCCACGTATTCAGCCATCAACCCATGGTTATGTGCTGCCTCTACCCATGTTCGGATGAGCACAACGGTAGATTGGTCTGAAAAAAACAGCCACCCCAAAAGTGCTTCTAACGCTGGAAACTCTGTTCCCATACAACTATTTCCCATCTGTTGGAAGGGTATAAGTTTGGCTCAGTGTCATGCATCTAACAAACTAAAACCTGACTGTGATTTGAGGCTCGCTTGATTTGGCAGATCAATGGATTTGACTTAAGGAGTTAATCTTTTCATAGCAAGGGCTGTTACATTCAAGCATTTAAGGAGTTAACCGGAATAGATGCAAGAAAAGTCATGGGTTATACACCCATGATTATCTCTCTAACATAGCTCTGATAATAAGCTGGGCATGAGAAGGAGGTATATTATTATTTATATCAATGTTTGTTACTCCAGAGTCAGGAAGGAAGGAAATTTGAACATCGGATTCTCTAAAAGGTGGTAGATTCCTTTCATTACGATAGTCTGTGAGTAATTTTTTGATTTCAGAGAATGAAGCGCCATTATCTTTGTGACTAAACGCACTATTAAGAACGTCAACACAATGGCCCGCTCCATCAAGAATTTGAGTGTTGGCTTCCCACGTTAATAATTGCTCCACAACATTTGGATACCTACCAATAACTGCAAGCATGAGTGCTGTTCGTCCATTAGTTCCATTTACTACTTCAAATGTCTGGTCCAATTGTTCCTGATTCACATACAAAGCCTTCACTAAATCCAGTTTTCCGAATCTGCAGGCAAGAGCAAAAGGAGTAATTGCAGAGTAGTAAAGATTATTAATAACATGAAATGATCTTGTGCACTTGGAAATTTCATCGGCTCCATACTCGGATATCAACCTTTTAGCTTCTGCAATATCAGCGTCGGTACTATCAGCGTTTGTAATGACCCATACGAGTCTATCCACAAACTCTTCAAGCTTCTCACGGCCTGTAGAGGTAGCCATGGCATCACTTTTCGTCGTTTTGCGCGGTTGAGATTCGGTATCCGGGTCATCATGGGATGGTCTTCTTTGTGCTTCGAAATTATTCTCACCGTCGCTTCGATGAGCATCATATGCCAGAGAGGGCACATCAATGATGCGATCCGCGATGGGAGTAGCAGATGCCTGGTTATATTCTTGTGAAATCATTTGTGACTGTGGGCCGATGATTGCGACAGTGACACCTAAAAAAATCGCACCACTCTCATCTAGTGTCATTGAAACATTCACATCAATCAGACGTGGTTGCTGTATGTCAGTCATTGGGATATTCATATTTAAACAAGTCCGTAAGTAATTGTGTTTGAAAACGGCTATGAGCTTTAATATCTCAATGTCTCTGACAATACTAATTAACTAAAGTTCCTTCTTGCATTTCGAAAAATGCAAATTACTCAAAAAAGAATGATCATTCAAGATAAAACGCCATGTCTTGACGCCAGGATATTCTTGGCAGCGTTAATTTTGGAATGCTCGGCACGACTACAGGCAATATATTTAAAACCTACTTTTGACTTGCGGTTGTCTTCATTTTGTAGATCAATCTCACTGACTTAAGCTGTTAAGCTTTTCGCAGCGAGGGACAACCAGATTCAAGCACCTGAGAAATTGACCGGAATAGATGCAAGGTAAGTCATAGGTTACACACCCATGACTATTCCTTGGATAAAGGTTCATCTGTCTTCTGTCATCTGAAAGTTACACACCCATGACTATTCACTGGATAAAGATTCGAGAAGGTTCGGGTTTTCAGAAAAGAGGTGTTCCAGTAGCTCCGGGGTTTCACGACGGAGACGACTGACAAAACCCGGATTTTCAGAAAAGAATTTTTCAAGTGCCTTCGGCTGTGTAGTAAGGAGATATACCAGAAACTCCGGGCTTTCACGACCGATCTGCATGAGACAACCCGGGTTTTCAGAAAGGTATTTTTCAAAAATTTCCGGATGTTCAGAAAGGAATGCTGGAAGGTTAATAGTAGCACTCATTTCCCCAGTATCTTTAATGTAATAACCATGAATAGCGGGTTCTTTAAAAGGTGGTAGATTGTTTTCTTTGCGATAGTCTATTAATAATTCTCTGATTTTAGTGTATGTATCTTGTTTGCTGCTGTTAAAAACTGAATTAAGCTTATCAGCACAATTGTTATCTTCATCAACAATTTGAGGGTCAGCCCCCAAGTCTAATAATTGCTTCACTACATCTGCATGGCCATGATTAACTGCAAGCATGAGTGCCGTCCTTCCATTAACCCCATTTTCCATATCAAATGTCTGGTTTAATTGTTGCTGATTCACGTACAGAGCCTTCACTAAATCCAGCTTACCGAATCTGCATGCAAGAGCAAAAAGAGTAATAGCAGTGTAACGTCTAGTGATATTTGTATGATAAGAAAACGGAACTGTTAACTTGGCAAGTTCATCGGCACCGTACTCGGATATCAACCTTGCGGCTTCCGAAGTATCAGCGTCAGTGCTTTCAGGGTCTGTAATCACTTTAAAAAGGCTCTCTGCAAAAGGCTCCAGATTGTCGCGCCCGGTAGAGATAGCCATAGCCTCACCTTTCATTGATTTGCAAAGTTGAGATATGGTGCCCGCGTCATCACTGAATGGCCTTTTTTGTGCTTTGAAACTATCACTACTATCACTTTGAGCCGTTTCATTTGAAGTTGAAGCTTGTGCATACGCTTCAATATTACGATCCACGATGGGTGTAGCAGAGTTTTGGGTATAACTTTCTGGTAAATTTACTTGTGGTGGTAGCTTCAAAGTTGAGAAAACGTAAAACGAAGAAACCTCATCATTCTTATCTAGTGTAACTTTAGTAGTCACTTCTCCAATAGTCGCACCATCATAATTTAATGGACCAATGCCAGTTTTTGATATATCCATGTTCAAACATCTCCGTAAGTTATTTAATGTAAATACGCTTGGGAATTTCATTCCGTTGTCACATGTAGACAGCGATAGTCAACCAAGGTTCCCTCTTAGTTTTGAAAAAAACGCAAATTTCTCAAAAAAGACCGGGAGGCTGAGAACTTAATGCGAGTTTGTAGACCACTTCAATCAGCTCGTTGACGCCCTTCTCTCTCAGGTTGGTTGATGCCGGTGCGCTGTGTGTGTCCAGCTTAATTACTTCAAACTGCGGTGAATAAAGTGCTCTGACTTCATGCTCCTCGACTGAGAAAGGCGGGCCGGACACCAGGTCCTGATCGTACTCAACAGTGATTAATAGGCCTTCTTGTAAATGGGGCGCAGCGTTTGCCAGATGGTTGACATACTGCTGCCTCATCTCCCGGGGCAATGCAACCAGAGCAGCACGGTCGTAAAAAACGGTGCTTTGGATGGAACCTTCCGGCAAAGCAAAAAAATCACCTTCGAGGATATGGATATCATCGGCTTGCCAATGTCGGTAACCCTGAGCCTCTTTCACTGCCGGTTGCAGTGCCTGCTCCTGATAGAAGGACTCAACCGCTGTTTTTACCAACTCGGTGCCGATCACTTCCAGTCCCTGCTGCCTGAGCCAGACCATATCCAGGCTTTTGCCACACAATGGCACCAGCACTGACCGGGCTTCTGACAGGTTCAGTTGGGGCCAGTATTTCAATAATGTCGAGTTGAACTCAGATCTGTGGAAACCAATCCGTCCTTCTTTCCAGCGATTAACCCAGTCAGGATTGCTCATTGTGTCCTCTCATGCATTCAAGTCGTATTTGGTTTGATTTTGGCGATCAGCACTGACGAAACACTGACAACGGCGAAGCTCAAGAGCCTATACCAGAGTGCAACCCTGATATTATAAATTTACCTATCAAATATATTTTTTTATGTCGATAAGATTTAAGATAGCGGTGTAAAACTGCCATCTCTTCTGTATACGACAGCGAACTTATTTTTATTCCTCAATCCTGCGACGGCAGTGTCGCAACCTTTCACTTGTGCAGCTCAAACAGAAGGAATACAGCACAAACATTTAATGATTTCAGCGCCTCATCCGCTTGATCGAAGGAAGTACATGACCATCAATATCGAAAGCAGTCCTGAGCCAAAAGCAACCAGGCAAGAAGATAAAAAGCAGGGCATTTCAATGAGCCATAGCCGTGACAGGCTACTTTTCATATTGACCCTGGGCGCTTTAACCGCACTTGGCCCTATGGCAGTGGATCTCTATCTCCCGGCAATCCCCGCGATAGCAGAAGATATGGGAGAACCCCTGAGCATTATCCAGTATACACTCAGTGCCTATACCGTAGGCTTTGCCCTGGGACAGCTGTTGTACGGACCTCTCTCAGACCGCTTTGGTCGCAGAAAAATCATGTTTCCGGGTCTGGTTGCTTTTCTTGTTACCAGTGTCTTGGCTTCACTCTGTGAAAACGGCTTGCAACTGATTATTGTCCGGGTTCTGCAAGCTATGGCCGCCTCTGCGGTTATGGTCACTATTCCTGCCATGGTTCGGGATCTGTTCTCAAGGCAGCAAAGCGCAAAGATTATGTCGTCTATTTTAATGGTCATGACAATAGCTCCTCTGATTGCTCCCCTGCTGGGAGGTCAGATGCTTAAATTCATGGGTTGGGAAAGTCTGTTTATTTTTCTGGCTGTCATGTCCGCACTTGCCATGGTGCTGGCCGCTTCAAAAGTTCCGGAAACCCTCCCGGAGGAGAAAAGACTGGTGATTCCTGCCAGTCAGCTGTTCCTGATCTATCTGTCCGTCCTGAAAAACCGGGAAGCTATGGGCTGTATCCTCTGCCATGGGTTTTTCTTTGGCGGTATGTTTGCCTTTATTGCCGGCTCACCCTACGTGTATATCGAGCTGTATGGGGTCAAGCCAGAGCATTACGGACTGCTGTTTGCTGTCAATATTATGGCCATGATGGTCATGAATATGATCAATATCCGTCTGATAGATCGCCTGCCACTGTTCACTATCCTGAAAACAGGGAGCATTCTTGCCAGTATCAGCGCAGTAGTGATGTTGGTTAATGCAAAGTTTGAGATCGGCGGGCTGGTTGGGTTGATGATTCCTGTCGTGATTTACGTCAGCTGTATTGGTCTGACAGGCCCTAACTCCAACGCTCTGGCCCTGTCTCACTTTCCAAGGTCTGCGGGCACAGCCAATGCTATGTCCGGTGCACTTCGCTTTACCATTGGCGGTGTTTCTTCTGCGGTGGTTGGTCTTTTGCATAATGGAACTGATGTACCTATGACAGCGGTAGTAGCCGTTTGTGGTTTGCTCTCCTTCGTATCCTTGCTAATAGTCAGGAATAAGGGTGTGCCATCGGATGAAGTGATGCCGGAAGACACATCCGATTCTGAAGTCCGGACTTCCGCCTGATCATCAGGAACAAGCGCCCTGCCCTGGCAACAAGGTAGGGCAAATATTTTTTATCCCTTCACTAGTTGCGCTTATAATACCGCCTCAATTCAGCAGTAATGAGCCTGACAGCAAGACTATGTTTCGAATAGCCATCAACGGGTACGGCCGTATCGGCCAGTGTGTTCTTCGTGCTCTTTACGAGAATGGTTATCGCAAAGACTTGCAGGTTGTCGCCATTAACGAGTTGTCCGATGAGGACACCCTGACCTATCTGACTCGCTATGACACCACTCACGGTCGCTTTCCAGCCAAGGTAGAGTCGGAGGAAAATCAGCTCATAGTGGCAGGCGACCGGATTCAGCTTATTCACGAAGCCCGGCCTGAAAATATTGACTGGAAAAGTCTCGATATTGATCTGTTGCTGGAGTGTTCAGGGTCGTTTAATGACAGGGCAATAGCAGAGCAACACATAGAGAGTGGAGCCAGAAAGCTGCTTTTTTCACAGCCCGCTCAACCGGATGTAGACGCCACTATTGTCTACGGTATCAATGAGCAGGATCTCAGTCGTGATCAGCGCATTGTGTCCAGTGCTTCATGCACCACCAATTGCATTGTTCCTGTTATCAAGACACTGAATGACGCCCTTGGTATTGAGTACGGTAGTATCACAACTATTCATTCGGCGATGAATGATCAACCGGTGATTGATGCTTATCATCACAGTGATCTCAGGCTGACCCGCAGTGCGTTGCAGTCCATCATCCCCGTAGATACCGGCTTGGCAAAGGGCATCGACAGATTGCTTCCTGACCTTGGCGGCTGCTTCAAAGCCAATTCAATCAGGGTGCCCACCATCAATGTTTCCTGCATGGATCTCTGCGTTCATGTCAATCAGGAAACAACCGGAGAGGAAGTTAACCGGATTCTGGAACAAGCTACCCATGGACGTCTGGAGGGGATTCTGGGTTTCTCTAATGAACCCCACGCATCCGTAGACTTCAACCATGATGCCCGCTCATGTGTGGTCGATGGTACCCAGACCAAGGTGACTTCAGGCAAGCTGATCAAGCTGCTTTGCTGGTTTGATAACGAGTGGGGGTTCTCCAACCGTATGCTGGATGTGGCCAACCACTGGCTGAGGCAATAGGAAAAAGCTGGCCGGTTGATTGAATTCCCGACCTGTTGCTTATTTGAAATCTATATCAAAAAAAATTGATATAGGTTGGTGCGACTGTTAGACTTCAACCTGTTTTCGGTAATTACGCATAACAGGATCATACCCATGAGCGCTACTCCTGCAGTTGTTCAGAGCTTTACTGACTATCGAGTTGCCGACATTTCCCTGGCCGAGTGGGGTCGCCGCGAAATTCAGATCGCAGAAGGTGAAATGCCTGCACTGATGACTATTCGCCAGAAGTACCATGATCAGCAGCCTCTGAAAGGCGCGAAGATCATGGGCTGCATTCACATGACCATTCAGACCGCTGTACTGATTGAAACCCTCGTCGATCTGGGGGCTGAGGTCCGCTGGTCTTCCTGCAACATTTTTTCCACCCAGGATCACGCTGCTGCAGCAATAGCAGCTGTGGGTATCCCTGTATTCGCCTGGAAGGGGGAGACGGAAGAAGAATTCTGGTGGTGTATCGAGCAGACCATTCTGACAGAAGAAGGCCAGCCCTGGGATGCCAATATGATTCTGGACGACGGTGGCGACCTGACTCTGATGCTGCACGACAAGTACCCTGAAATTCTGGATAACATCCACGGTATCTCCGAAGAGACCACCACCGGGGTTCATCGTTTGCTGGAAATGCTGGAAAAAGGCACTCTGAAAGTACCGGCGATTAACGTTAACGACGCAGTTACCAAGAGCAAGAACGACAATAAATACGGCTGTCGTCACTCATTGAATGATGCTATCAAGCGGGGTACAGATCACCTGCTGGCGGGCAAAAAAGCCCTGGTTATCGGTTACGGTGATGTTGGTAAAGGCTCTGCGGCTTCACTGCGCCAGGAAGGCATGATCGTTAAGGTCACCGAGATTGATCCTATCTGTGCCATGCAGGCTTGCATGGACGGCTTTGAAGTGGTTTCTCCTTACATTGACGGTGTCAACGATGGCACTGCTGCCAGCATCAACAAAGACTTGCTGGGTACTACCGACATGCTGGTAACCACCACCGGTAACTTGCATGTTTGTGATCGTGAAATGCTGAAAGCGCTGAAGAGTAGCTGTGTTGTCTGCAACATTGGTCACTTTGATACCGAAATTGATACGGCTTTCATGAGAGAAACATGGGAGTGGGAAGAAGTTAAGCCCCAGGTCCACAAGATCTGGCGTGACAAGGGCAGCAATGATCATCTGATTCTGCTCTCGGAAGGTCGCCTGGTCAATCTGGGTAACGCCACAGGTCATCCATCGCGTATCATGGACGGTTCATTTGCCAACCAGGTCCTGGCCCAGATTCATCTGTATGAAGAAGGCTTTGCCAATCTGCCCCCTGCCGAGAAGGCTGAGAACCTGTATGTGAAGGTTCTGCCCAAGAAACTGGACGAAGAGGTGGCAAGCTATATGGTTCAGGGCTTTGGCGGGGTAATTACCCAGCTGACCCAACAGCAGGCAGACTACATTAATGTCGCTGTTGAAGGTCCATTCAAAGCGGATGAGTACAAGTACTGATCTGCACTGAGCCTGCGTCTCTGCGCAGGCTCCTGACGCTTATAGAGAACCGTAAGCGACAGAACAGTGATAAAGGTTTTAATTAACGATGACAACTAATGATAAAAAGCTGACAATCAGCTTTGAATTTTTTCCGACCAAAACGGAAGAGGGTGCTAAAAAGCTCGATCAGACAGCGATTGAGCTCTCCGAATGTCAGCCAGAATTCTTCTCTGTGACCTATGGTGCTGGCGGTTCCACCCGAGACAGAACCCTTGATACCGTCATAAGCGTTCGCAACTGCACTGATATTCCTGCTGCGCCTCACCTCTCTTGTGTGGGCGATAGCAAAGCGCAATTGAAAAGTTTGCTAGAGCAATACCAGAGTCTGGGAATTAATCGTATTGTTGCTTTACGCGGCGATCTGCCATCGGGTATGGGGCGCTCAAACGGTGAGCTGCAGTATGCCAATGAACTGGTGGAATTTATCCGGGCCGAAACCGGTGATCATTTTCATCTGGAGGTTGCTGCTTATCCGGAAGCCCACCCCCAGGCGCAAAACTTTGAAGCGGATCTGATGCACTTCAAACGCAAGGTTGATGCCGGTGCCAGTTCAGCTATTACCCAGTACTTCTTTAACGCTGACAGCTATTTTAACTTTGTTGATCGTGCCATAGGTCTGGGGATTGATCTGCCGATTATCCCGGGTATTATGCCTATCACCAACTACACCCGTCTGGCTCGTTTCTCCGATGCCTGCGGTGCAGAAATTCCTCGCTGGATTCGCAAGCAGCTGGAAGCCTACGGTGATGATATCGACAGCATCAAGCAGTTTGGTGAAGAGGTAGTTACCCGGATGTGTGAAAGGCTCATTGAGCAAGGGGTTCCGGGGTTGCATTTCTACGCCCTGAATCAGGCTGCACCCTCCAGAGTCATCTGTCAGAACCTCAGGCTGGTCTGATCCTGCGGCCAACGCTTCTGGCCGCACGCAGTCCATAGCCTTTCTGTACTCCTGAGAATTACGGCCTCGCCATGAGAACGTCATGAGAAACCCTCGAATCTATACCGATCAGCCTCTGGTAAAAGATCAAGTCGTTGAGCTAAGTGACAGTGCTGCCAATCATGTCGGTAAAGTCCTGCGCATGAGGCCTGAAGAGTCTCTTATCCTGTTTAATGGGCAGGGCGCTTCATGGCAGGGTAGAATCAAGTCTGTGGCAAAAAAAAACGTTGCAGTTGTCCTGGAAGCAGAAATAAGCCTGGTCACGGAATCCCCCTTGAAAGTCCACGTCGGGCAGAGTCTTAGCAGGGGTGAACGAATGGATTACGCTATCCAGAAGGCTACCGAGATGGGCGTGACCGAAATAACGCCGCTCTTTTCCGAGCGCTGTGAAGTCAGGTTGAATGCCGAGCGCCAGGAAAAGCGAGCCAGACACTGGCAACAAATAGCCATCAGTGCCTGTGAGCAGTGTGGCTTGAACAGAGTTCCGGTGATTCACTCGCCCGAGCCTGTTGCGGATTGGATGGCAAAGCAAAACGCTGACCTGAAATTTGTGCTTCACCATCGGACCGATAAAAAACTGGAGGGGTTCGTTCCTCCAGAAACGGTTTCTCTTTTGATCGGTCCCGAAGGTGGGTTGACTCAAGAAGAAATTACCAGCGCCGAGTCGTTAGGCTTTCATGTCCTTGCACTGGGCCCGAGAGTCCTGAGAACGGAAACCGCCCCGGTCACTGCAATCAGTGTGATGCAGTATCTTTGGGGCGATCTGTAAACATTGCCGAGAGCTGTTGTTCCACTTTTTCAAGATCAGGAATGGCAGCAGGAATTTCCTTGATAATGACCCTGAATGTTTCTGCTGAACCTGTATCTGCCTCGATAGCGGGTTGAACGTCACCCGCTGTCAGATCTAATGTTCTGGGGATACCCTGTATCACCATGCCATAAAAAGGCAGCTGCTCATTTCCGGTACTGCTGTGCATTACTGCAATCCGTGCCGTTGCAGAGAACTCTGCAAAACGACCACCGTTGATTCGTTCAAAGGAAATCAGGGGTAGTGTTTGTCCCCGCCAGTCAATTTCACCGAGAAACCATGAGTTTTTCTCTCTGTTACCCGATGGACGACTGTAGTCTACAACATCGGCAATACAGGAGGCAGGCAGCAGAAGTGGCTTCTGCTGCATCGGGATCAAACCGGACTTCAGGCTTCTGCTTTCCATAGGTTCAGGACTGCCCGTCATGACGCTACTCCTTTATTCATTGTTGTGAGCTTTGGCACTGATCAATTGCTCGATGGAGGCCAGCATTTCATGTTCCTGGAAAGGTTTACCCAGATATTCATTAACCCCCAGGCTGAAGGCTCTGGCTTTATGTTTCTCACCAGTTCTTGAGGTGATCATGATGATCGGCAAAGACTTCAGGCTGTCATCATTACGCACGGCACTGGCCACCTCATAGCCGTCCATCTTCGGCATTTCGATATCCAGAAGCATGATGTCGTAGCGGTTTTCAGCCAGTTTGGCCAGAGCTTCGATACCATCCCTAGCACTTTCAACCAAATAGCCATTACGTTCTAACAGACGGGTGGTCACTTTACGTACAGTAACCGAGTCGTCCACTACCAGAACACGTTGGATGGTTTCTGCTTCTTCATCCATCTGGCTGGCCAGTTCTACAGAGTGCTGTTCAATCCGATGTCTGCGAAGCAGTGTGACAGGGTCGATAATGATGGCAACACGACCATCACCAAGAATGGTGGCACCGTTGACACCGACCAGACCTGCGAACTGCGGGCCCAGACTTTTGGCAAAGATTTCAGTACCGCCAATGATTTCATCCACATGCAGGGCCAGATTCTTGCCGCCCCGCTCGATGATCACAACCGGGCACTGCCCGGACTGAATTCTGGGGGTTGCATCACCCAGAATTTCACCCAGGAACATGAGCTGGTGTTCGATACCCCCATAATGCAGAGGGGTGTTGTTCTGGTAGCAGTCGATCAGGACACTGGGGTCCACTACCGTAATACCATCAATGGACTGCATGGGCAGGGCGTAAAGGTTGTCTGCAACCTGGACCATCAGAGCACGGTTTACCGACAGCGTGAAGGGTAGACGGAGCTTGAAAGAGGTTCCCTTGCCAGGCTCGCTGTCAATCTGAATACTACCACCCATCTGACGTATTTCTGTATTGACCACATCCAGACCTACACCTCGACCGGAAATCTGGGTGACAGATTCCGCAGTACTGAAGCCTGGTTCCAGGATCAGCTGAGCAATTTCCTGGTCGGTCAGCTCATCTTCCGGAGTGATCAGATGTTTTTCCAGTGCCTTGGCGTGAACAGCCCGAAGATTGATGCCCCGGCCATCATCGGCCAGTTCAATAACAATATCGGCACCATCTCGGGCAATGGCAAGCGTTAGATTGCCGGTTTCCGGTTTACCCAGTGTCAGGCGGTCCTTAACGGAGGCTTCAATACCATGATCAATGGCATTTCGCAGCAGGTGCTCCAGTGGTGCGAGGGTCCGCTCCAGCATGGTACGGTCCATCTCACCTTCAGCATTGCTGACATTCAGGTTGATCGGCTTGTCGAGCTCAGTCGACAACTGACGGGTAATTTTTCGCAGGCGTGGCAGCAGACGACTGAATGAAACCATTCGGGCCTGCATCAACTTTTCCTGAAGCTCTACCAGTGTTCTGGACTGTTGAAGCAGCAGGGTTTCTGCATCACGATTTTTTTCCTGGATGTCTTCCTTCAGGTCCTGGAGGTCAGTCGCGGACTCAACCAGAGAGCGGGACAGCTGGGTCAGTTCTGAATACTGGTCCATTTCCAGGGGATCAAACTCAGGATTACTGCCGTACTCTTCTTCAAAGGTGGAAATAACCTGGGCCTGGGTTTCGGTATCCAGACGACGCAGCTGTTCTTTTACCCGGTCGATGGTACTGTTCATCTCCTCAAGAATGTTCCCCATGTCCTGAATCTGCTGCTCGATTCGACCACGATGAATACTCGACTCACCGGAAAGGTTGATCAGCGATTCCACAAGCTGCGCAGGGACACGAATCATCTCAACACCTTTGAAGGTATTGGCTGCGCTGCTGGTAACCGGTGTGTTTATTCGTGTTGATGCAGGGGCAGTCTCTTGTGCGATCATTTCAGGCGCACTGGTACAACTCTCTACGGATTCAGACACTCTGGTGACGCCTGTGTTCCGATTTTCTTCATCAATAACCAGAGCATCGTCTATTACTATTTCTTCGGGCTGTTCGCAGGTCGTGTCAGACTCTTTTTTGATCTGACCCAGGTAGTCAGGGAGAGCTTCTACGTGCGCTTCAGCCGTTGCAAGAGAGGGTAATTCTGCTTCATAGTCATGATTGAGAGTCCATTGCTCCAGCTGTTCTACCATCGGGATGACAGAATCGGGTGACTGCTGATTTTTCAGGGCAAGCAACATCTGGTCAACCTGATCATGAGCAGCCTGTAGCAGGTGTATCGGTGCTTTATCTGCAGAACTTCTGCCCATGGCAATAGCACTGTAGATAGCTTCGATGGCATGACTGAGGTCACCCAGTTCCGGCTGGTCTGCCATTCGGGCACTGCCCTTGAGGGTATGCAGAGAGCGCTGCAGATCGGTCAGAGATGTCAGGTTTTGACGATTATTCAGCCAGTCTTCCAGAGCATGATGGCAATCTTCTGCCAGATCAGAGGCTTCTTCCAGGAACAGTTCCAGCAGTTCAAGGTCATGCTCTTCCACTTCTACTTCTGTTTCAATGGTGAGAGCAGGTGACATCCCTGAAACTGAGGGCTTTAGAAGCAATTCTTCAACATCTTTGGCATCTTCAGCATCTTCAACAACGACAGCAACTTCAGCCTCTGGCTTAACAGCAGGTTGCTCTTCAATGGCAGGTTTTTCTGTCAGCGACTCCAGGATGATTTCTTCAACTTCAGGGTTCTCAACCACTGGCTCTGGAGACGGTGCCTCCTGAACAATCTTGTCAATTTCAATATTTTCAGGGACGACTCTTGCCTGAATCGGTTCAGCGATGAGCAGAGCTTCCAGAGACTCCCTGAGTTCTGTGAATACTGATTGCGGTGGAACCGGGGTTTGC
This sequence comes from Endozoicomonas sp. ALC020, assembly GCF_049275935.1. Taxonomy (NCBI): domain Bacteria; kingdom Pseudomonadati; phylum Pseudomonadota; class Gammaproteobacteria; order Oceanospirillales; family Endozoicomonadaceae; genus Endozoicomonas; species Endozoicomonas sp. ALC020. The sequence goes on along the minus strand of NZ_CP184830.1, from coordinate 1,785,938 downwards.
TGGGCCGCAATCATATTCATCATATCGACCATGGCTTCGAAGCCGTTGGACAGAGGTGCCGCAAGAACCCCGGGTAGATTGTCTTCGTACTTATCCAGATAGTTCATAACATCCAGAAGCACGTCACATAGTTCAGTCAGAGCGGTGAGTCGTGCTTCGGTTGCCCGTTCGGCCAGTGTTGTCAGTTCTTTCTGGAACATTACCAGCTCATCTCTGGGCAGAGCGATGCGCCAGGTAGAGAGGTACTCATCGGCATCCAGCAGTAAACCCAGGTCGCTGTGAGCAAACAGCCGGGTGTCCTGACCGCCAGTGTATTTTCTGTTGGTAGACTGTGCTTTATGCTGTTCGGTGATGAGCTGGGCATGAAGCGCTTCCAGCCAGGACAGGTAATTTTCAGAATCCAGTACCGGTTGTCTGGGTGAGAGGGCCAGCTGTTCGAGGCCATCCTGAATGAGCTCAAGACCCTTTTCCAGCATACTGATCACCCGGTCATTGGCCGGAATCAGGTGGGCTCTGAAATCCTTGATGTTCTTTTCAAGGGCAACAATGATGCTGGCCAGCGGCGCTATTTCTGCCATCAGGGCTATGCCCTTCATAGTATGGAGAGAGCGTTGTACCTGATCACTGATCTGGCGCTTTCCACCCTGGACTTTCACCTGCTCAACAAAGGATTGAACGACTTCCAGATGAACTCTGGACTCGCCGAGGAATACGTTAAGCAGCTGGATGTCGTAAGCTTCCTGTCCGACAGATTGCGAAACGTCTTTCTCAACATCTACATTTATTTCTGGCTCAGATGATGGCTTGGATAGCGCATCAATAGTGGCCCGCTCTGCTGCCTGTGGGACAGGTTCTTCCGCTCGTTGAAAATCGATATCCGGGTCATTGGCGATGGCGTCATCAATGGACTCTTCCTCGTCCTCAATGGTGTATGCTTCACCTCGGGACAAAGCGTCAGCCTGTTCCATGCAAACCAGAACTTCGTGGGTCAGAACCTGGCTCTGCTCAGCAAAGTCGGAAATCAATCCTGGCAGCATATGGGTAACGCGGCTAACCAGATTGCTCAATTCAGGGCTGTTATGAACGGTTCTCTCGATCAGGCGGTTTAACATGTTCTCGATGGACCAGGCCAGTTCACCCACAACGCTCGCACCCACCATACGACCACTGCCTTTCAGAGTATGAAAAGCCCTGCGGATATCTTTCAGGGTGTTCAGATCATCCTGATGATTGATCCAGGTAGTTACGTCTTCGGTCAGCTGCTTCTGAACTTCGCCAGCCTCTTCAATGAAGATGATCAGCAATTCATCGTCGATGATGTTCTCTTGTCGGTCCTCTTTGACTTCGACTTGCGGAGTGAGGGCTTGCGCCTGCTGCGGTCCAGCCAACCGTGAAGCTTCACCTGGAGCCTCTGCCTCAACGCTGCTGTTGCTAGTGTACTTGAACTGAACTACATCGTATGGGCTGACTTCGACGGGTCTGTTTCTGTTGGTCAGGGTCAAAGAAGTCTTAACTTCCAGATCAGTGGTTTTTGCAGAACTTTGTTTTTCTTCCGTTGAGGGCTCTTGTACTTTATTTTCGTCCAGAGTGATGGGCATCGAGCCGTCGAGAAAGCTCTGCTCATCAATCAGCAGTTCAAGATCTGTCTCACGCAGGGCAGACAGGCTTTTGTCTGCAACATCCAGAATGGCGTCATGTTCTTTCTGATCTCTGTCACCCAACCTTTCAAGGTAGTATTCAATACTGGTCAATGCATCAGCCAGGTGTTCCAGTTCCATCTTTTCAGGTGTTTTACCGTTTTCTATCCACTCTTTCCTGATGTGATCTGAACAGGCTCCGACCAGAGCAGCGGCCCGGGTCAGAGGTGTCATGGACAAACCGCCTTGCACTTTACCGAGCAGTTCGGGTATCGGGCTCAGGAAATCCGGGTGATGATGACTGTCCACAAAATCGACGATGGCATCTTTGCCCTGCTCAAGATAGTGGCGAGCCTCTTTGACAACCGCCTGATAGACCTCTTCCAGCAGGGGTGCGCCTTCGCCTGCCTCCAGACTTTCACCTGCAGCATACCTGGATAGCGCAGTCTCAAGGTCAAGAATGGTGCCAGCAACGTCCATCAGATGCTCTTCAGCGTTCTGACCGGTATTGATCACACTCTGGATCAGTGCTTTTTTCTGCTTCAGGCGATTTTTAAGATCTTCCATGCCCAGGATGGTCAGGGTATCTGCCACCTGCTGAATGACCGGCAGCTGGTTTTCCAGAACCAGTGGATCAGGATCGGTTGAGAGAAGGTAAAGGTCCAGTGCTTCCTTGATACCTGTCAGCTCGTAGTTCAAAGCTTCAACAACAGGTTTTGTAGCATTCACGCCCGTCAGAACATCGGAAATACCAGCCTGAGCTCGTTTCAGCTCATCTTTCAGGTTATAGCGTGATTTCAGTACTCCAGTGAAACCCCCACGGCCTTCGGAAGTGGCAATGTTGTACAGCAACCCCCGGAACAGTGCATCATTTGGATGACTATTGACAAAGGGAGCGCCCTGTCTGATGAACAGACGGATCTGGCCATCCAGTTCCCTGAGCAGGTTAGCAACATGGATGTTCTGTTCGATCGACTCATTATCCAGCCCTTCAGTCAGCGCAATACTGGCTTCCCAGAGAGGAGAAAGAGGGGTGCCCCAGGAAAGGTCCTGAAGTTTGGCAAACAATTTGGCCAGAATTTTAATCTGCTGAGGTCTGTTCTGATCTCGAAGATAGCCTGCCAGTGTTAGCTGATACTTCTGTCTTATTTTTCTCAGTAACGGTGTCAGTCCGCTCCGTTCAAGGCTTTCCAGTTGTGGTGACGCAATAGGATCGATCAGCGAGCGGGTATCCGGAAAGAAAAAAGTAGCTTCCGGGAGAGGGTCTTCACCTCGCAGACGTCTTAGTTCATTGATCAGTGGCAGAAGTGTCAAGGGACGATCAACGCCACTGTTCAGAGTTTGTTGAATGTAACCTGTCAGCTGCAGAGTGGCCTGCATCAGGACTTCCAGAGCCATTCTGACATCAGGCACTCGCTCACTGATCAGGGCCTCGGACAGTTTGCTCATTTCCAGACTCAAGTGGGTTGCGCCTACATGCTGCAACATTTTGAGTGTGCCATGAACCTGACTGAATGCGCTCTGCCCGGCATTGATGTGGGCTGGGTTGCCTGGCTCTTGCTGGTAATTTTCCAATGCCTGGCCAGCTTCAATGAGCGTCTGCTCAATCTCTTCCTTAACCCAGTCCAGGCCTGCATAATCCTGTTGTTCAGCCATTGCCGGCCCCCGCTATTCCGTGCCAGCAACCTGGGCTGCTGGAATAAAAATACTCATCAAACGGTGATTTCGTCTTCTTGCGCTCTAGTCACTGCTTCATTTTCTGCTACCGAAGGCAGGCGGAAGCCGGATACAGACTGACGCATTTCCAGAGCCATTTCTGCCAGGTTGCCTACTGAACCGGCTGTTGCTGTGGTACTGGAGGCTGTATGGGTGGTGATGTCCCGGATGGTGGTCATACGCAGGGCTATCTGTTCTGCTGAGCCTGTCTGCTTCTTCGCTGTGTCGGAAATGTTCCGGATCAGGTCGGCGAGGTTACTGGATACTTTCTCAATTTCTTCCAGGGCAACACCCGCATCCTGTGCCAGTCTGGCACCGTTTACCACCTCGGAAGTGGTTTGTTCCATGGAAATAACGGCTTCGTTGGTATCGGTCTGGATGGCCGATACCAGTGCTTCAATCTGCCTGGTCGCGCCGGATACTCGTTCCGCAAGACGCTGTACTTCATCCGCTACCACCGCGAAGCCCCGACCGGCTTCTCCCGCCATGGAGGCCTGGATGGCGGCGTTCAGGGACAGAATGTTGGTCTGGTCTGCGATATCGTTGATCAGGGCAATGATGTCACCGATTTCCTGGGAAGACTCACCCAGCCGCTTGATACGCTTGGAGGTGTCCTGAATCTGTTCGCGGATAGTATCCATGCCCTCGATGGTATTACGAACCACCTGACCACCGCTGGTGGCAATTTCTACTGATTTTTCCGCTACATTGGCTGACTCGGAAGCGTTCTCGGATACCATGGTCATTGATTTGGTCATGTCATTGACCGCCTGACTGGCATAGTTTATTTCCTCTGCCTGATGCCCTGCTGCTTCAGCCAGTTGTTTCGCGGTACTCTGTGTTTCCTGAGCTGAGGTATCTACTTCCACCGCCGTTTCGTTGATGGTTTTAACCAATGCCCGGAGCTGTTCAATAGAGAGGTTAATGGAGTCAGCGATGATACCGGTAAAGTCTTCGGTTACTGTCGCCTGTACTGTCAGGTCACCGTCCGCAAGGCCATCCATTTCATCGAGCAGTCGCTGGATTGCAGCCTGGTTGGCTTCGTTCCGGGCTGCAGTTTCAGCCAGACGCCTGCGGGTGTCTCTTACGATGGCCACGGCGATTATCAGCACAGAGAGCAGGGCAACGACACCGGCAATACTGATGACCGTGTTGTTGATCAGGCGCTGGTCAGTCAGACTCTCGAAAGTGTCCACGAGAATAGAAGTCTGTTGCAGCAGTTGCTGGGAGTCTGTGAAAATCTGGTCAGAAGCGGCACGCACCTGGAACAGTTCCGGGGAGGTCTCCAGAATCTCGTCAACACTGCCTTCTACAAATCCGAACAGGTCGGAGATTTCGGCCAGACGATCAGTGGCTTCTTCATCGGTGACCTGACTGATACGCATGGCCAGGTTACCTTCCAGCATACCGTTCAGTACCCGACCAAACAGCTTGGCGTCACGACCAAAGCTGTCTGCAGCCATGATGGAGTCTTCACCCCCTTCCAGTACTTTTGAGACACTTCGAATAATACGTTCTGCGAGCCATGGCTGACGCTGTGCCAGTGCGATCTGCTCATTGGGAGCATTGCTCTCGAGGAGAATCTCTACCACCTCATCATACTCAACCTGCAGCTGGGGAATAGTTTCACCCAGTGTTTTTGCCACTTCGTGCAAAGCTAAAACGGTTTCTTCTGCAGCCAGAATGTTATCTGCCTCTATTTTCAGTTCAGACCAGGCAGCGTCCAGTGTGTCGATCCGTGTTTTAGCGATACTGTCACCGGGGCTGAGAAATGGAGCAACAGAAAGCCTGGTGTCTTTCAGGGAGCTAAAACGTGCATCGAACTCATTGCGTGCTTCACGCAACAGGACGAAAGCTTCTTCTTTACCGGCCGATGCCTCGGTGGCACTGGTCGCAATACGCTGAGAGAGTACCCGGAGCTCACCGGCGTCAGTCAGGTGCTGTTGATCAAGTTCACTTTGCTGGCTGAGATAAATAAATGAGCCGGTGATTACGGAAAGAGAGACTATTAACAGGATAATCGAGGCCAGAATGGCTCGGCTTGCCCCTGCTCCCTGGGCTTTGGTTGCGGTATTGCCTTTCATTATTGTGGTCCCCGGTGACTTCTTCGGAATGCTCGCTTTTTGGATTGTTTTTATTCGAATACTTTTTATCGTTTGACCCCTTTCGTCACCTGTGGTGAAGAAAGACGGTTCCTGTCACTTATCCAGCATGAAGCTGATTACGCTATGGCTGCTTTCAGAAAGCGGGGATCATTCACCAACCGCTGTGTGTTGAATACCATGTAATCTTTTTCTTGCTGGTAATGACCAACGGTAAACGGTTTAACTTCGTCAAACAGATAGTCAGGTACTGCATCATTGAACTGGCTGGTGGAAAAATGCACCATACCCTGCACCTCATCAACGATGAGACCAACTGATACTTCCCTCTGCTCGACAATCATAATCCGGTTGGCCGATTTACCGCTGTCTCTGGCCTGACCCAGAAACTCTCCCAGATCTATGATCGGAAGTAAACGTCCACGTACGTTTGAAATGCCCTTTGCCCAAGGTTGAACACCTGGCAGGGGTGTAGTGGATGGAACTGGAAGAATGGCCGTTACCTCACCAACCTGCAGTGCAAATTGCTGATTATTCAGTGTGAAGCCAAGTCCACTCCAGGACTCAACCTGTGTTTGCTTTTCAGGAAGCTCAAAAGCATATTTGCTGATCCTGGCATCCAGCTCTACCAATGCCTCAAAGGGGCTTGTTTGGGAGGTATTCATGCAAGTTTGGTTTCCAGAACATTACCCAGTGTTTTGAGCAGTGTTGCTTCACGGATAGGCTTGGTCAGATAATCCTTTGCGCCTTGCCTGATTCCCCAGACCCTGTCGGTTTCCTGATCTTTGGTGGTGACAATCACGACCGGAATATGGGAAGTATTGTTATCTTTAGACAGTTGACGTGTAGCCTGAAAACCATTCAGACCAGGCATGACAATATCCATTAACACAGCATCGGGATGTTCGGCCCGGCACAGTGCTACACCGTCGGCACCGTTTTCTGCAGTCAGCACACTGTGTCCGTGTTTTTCGAGCATGGCTTTCAATTGGAACAACTCAGTGGGTGAGTCATCAACAATGAGAATGTTTGCCATTATTTTCCCCTGTTACTGTTTTTGCCCAAATCCTCAGGGCCAAGCTTTTTTCATTGTTATTAGCCGTTCTTTTTTTACCATGGAAATACCGAATGTTCTTCGTTGCAATCTGGGTATTTCCCTGCGCTGGCTGCAGACTGTTTCTGTTTCGAAATAATCAGGTTCCTGCCAGAACCATTGGTTAGAAGGCTCAGTACATGTTTATAACAGATTTTTTTAACATTTTTTACTACGAAAATGCAGCTCACGAGGACTTTGTTGCCTTATTAATTCTCTGTACGGAGCCGCATCAAGGCTCAGGGCTGTTTTTATCAATCATTGACTGGACAGAAATGTCTGATAGTACCCAGTAGTTCATCTTTGCTGAAAGGTTTGGTCAGGTAATGATCGGACCCGGCCACACGGCCTTTCGCCCGGTCAAATAGTCCGTCCTTACTCGATAGCATGATGACAGGGGTTTCCCGGTATGAATGATTGTTCTTGATCAGTGTGCAGGTCTGGTAGCCATCCAGGCGTGGCATCATGATATCAACGAAAATAATGTTGGGCTGGTTTTCAGCAATTTTTGCCAGGGCATCAAAACCATCAGTGGCTGTTACCACTTTACAGCCTTCTTTTGTCAACAACGTTTCTGCGGTTCTGCGAATGGTTTTACTGTCGTCTATCACCATGACTTTCAGTTGCTCAAGACTGACATCCCGCTTCTTATGACTCGCCGGTGATGCAGCGTTTGACTCATAGCTGTTCATGCTTCTGTCCATATACACTCTGATCACCCGAACCCTGATCCTTTGGCTTCAGATGCTTTTATTTTTATTTACCATGAAAATGCTGATCGGATGTCAGCCTTTCCGCTCATGGCAGTTTTTTTGCACCCTTCTCAATCCTGATTGAGAAGAAGAGTATTGATGACTCAAAATTTTTGAACTTTTTTATGTCCATTCTGAAAGGAATTTATTTCATTCAGACTTTCCCATCTTTTAACACAATTTGCCGGTGAATAGCCAGACGGCGAGTGGCTTAATAGCCTGACAAATGGGGGGGAAGTTCACTAAAGCCAACTCCTTAAAAGCCGATGTATTGAGACATCGTTCAACTGAACTGTCTGGCGGAGGGGGATGCTTATGAAATTCAGTCCGAGATCGTCTTTGAGGCAGGTGCACCTGCTTCGCCTACCCCGTTTATGCCTGTTGGGCATGTCTCTGGTCGGTAGTGTTTTATTCAGCAGTCTTTCAATGGCAGAGACCCTGAGTGAGGTGATCAATAAGGCTCTGGTCAGCCACCCTCAGGCTCAGGCTGGCTTGAGTCGGTACCGGGCCGCTATTGAAAATATTGATGTAGCCTGGGGAGGCTGGTGGCCTTCTGTCGATGTCGCGACAGGGATTGGCGGCCAGAAAAAGAGTTACCCTGATGATCAGCCTAACGAAGCCCTTGGTGACAAGAGCTTTACCCGTAAGGAAGCCTCTTTTTCTATTAGCCAGAATCTGTTTTCCGGATTTAATACCAGCCGCAGTGTTGACCGGGCTCGACATAGTGCTGCTGCAGAATACCTGCGTCTGAGGAATACTCTGCAGGATCTGACTCTGGACATCACCGATGTCTACCTGAAGGTTCTGGAAAGAAGGGATATGGTGCAGCTGGCCGAAGAGAATCTGGAACTCCACAATTCCATTCTCAAGCAGATCGCCCAGCGCAGCCGTCAGGGTGTTGCCAGAAGTTCAGACCTGAACCAGGTTGAGGGAAGGGTAGCAAGAGCGACAGTGAATGTGATAAACGCCCGCAATAATCTCATGGATGCCGAGAGCGAATATTACAGTCTGGTAGGCGTCATGCCAGGCGATCTGAAGCAGCCAGACACCTACGAGCTGGCTGTTTATGAAAGTTTTGATGAGGCTCTTCAGGCCAGCGTCAAAAGGCATCCGGGCATCCTGGCGACGGAGAAGGACATCAAGGCTTCCGAGTCAGAGGAATCTGCGACTGACAGCAGCTTTTTCCCGTCATTGGATATCAATATTGATAAGAGCTGGAAACATAATGCAGATGGTCAGCTGGGCACTCACGCAGATACAACGGCTGTACTGAAGCTCAGTTATAACCTTTTTCGTGGCGGTTCTGACAGGGCCCGTTCCAAAGAAAGCGCCTACAGGACCCAAGAGAGCAGGGCCCAACGGGACAGGATGCTGAGGAATGCCGAAGAAACCTTGAGGTTGGCCTGGTCTGCCCGTGAGTTTATTGGTGAGCAGATGGAGCACCTTCGTCTCCATGAAGCATCCAGCAAAAAAACCGTTAAGGCTTACCAGGAGCAGTTCAATATCGGTAAACGAACTCTTTTAGATTTATTGGACAGCGAAAATGAACTTTTCCAGTCCAGCCGCAGTTTGACCAGCGCAGTCTATCAGGAGGTTTTCGCACGATTCCGGATTGTTGCTGCTACCGGTGAGCTTCTCGATAATCTGGAGATTATCCTCCCCGCAGACTGGCAAGAGCAGGATTAACCCTTTCAGTTTGCTGCATCGGAGCGAACCATTGCTCTGGTGCTGATTTGATCTAATCTCTCCAAGTCGTGATTATACCAATCAAACTTTCCCACTCGTGAAATCTTCTACTAGCCTTACTGGGGAAAATAAACAGGTCTGCTCAACTGGTAAAAGCGGTTCCAGAGGATCATTCAATGAAAATACTTGCTGTAACGGCCTGCCCAACCGGTATTGCTCATACCTATATGGCTGCCGAAAAACTCACCGAAGCTGCACTCAATCAGGGACATGAGATCAAGGTAGAAACCCAGGGGGCCATGGGCATTGAGAACGAAATCACGCCTCAGGATGTAGAAGAGGCAGACGTTGCACTTCTGGCAGTGGATATTACGGTGGATGGTGAGGACCGTTTCAGGGATCTCAGGATCATCAAGGTGCCTGTATCAGAAGCGATCAGGAACCCGGAAGCGGTGATGGCACAATTGGGTCAGGGATAAAGCGTGGTCAGTACTCGTCCTCAAGGTCGTCCTCAAGGTCGTCCTCAAGGTCGTCCTGATTGTCCCAATCATAGAAGTTCTTCAGATGCTCATAATTGAGCATCCACTCCCTCTGTCGCGAGTACTCACCGGCGGCAGTGGGAGCGGCGGGGGGGATGACTTTACCAATAAATTCCAGAGGTTCTCCCTCTCGATAGATCTGGAAGTCAGTGATTTCCTCCTGGTCTTTGAGGCCTTGTAGCCAGTAATGACAGAGTTCAGTCAGGTCGATTGAGATATCAGTTGCCTGATCCAGCCGATTTTTTTCGAATATCAACTGTTTGAGCATCTGATAAATCTCAAGATCCTCTACCGCTATCTGTTTATTAAACCGGCTCATTTCAAGCCTCTCAATATCCCGGACTATTGAGGCTGGAAGACTGTTGGAGAGCGCTGTTTCGGGCTGTTCGAAGCCGATATGAAGACGGGGCTGATAGCTACCAGTGACGTCCATGGCAACTACTTTGGCTACTTCCGGGTGCACATCTTCAAAATCAGTCAGCAGCTTTTGACAACGTTCTCTCTCTGTATCACTGCCGTTGCCTTTGAGGAGCTTAGCGGTATTTGGCGAGGTAGCAGCGAGTCCCACCTGATAGGCATAGATGGCTTCTGTGGGAAACTCCCGGGCTGCAGGATGCTCATACTTTCGCATTAAATTCATGAGTATGGGGAACAACATCGCTTTTCTTGCTGAATGTGCCAAGCCCTGGCGGTTGTCGTTTTGTCTCGGTAATAAAGCCGGAGTCCCGACAGAAGCTTCTTCCATGAGCGGGTCGTCCTGCCTTAACAGAACGGCCAAATCTCCCTTTGCGTCAAAATCTTTGGCGGGAGTGTCATCTTGATAAAGTTCTGCTTGATAGTACTTAAGCGTTGCGATGGCTGGGTCACTGCTCTGAGTCGCCAGATCCGGCTGCGGGTCTTCTTTCAAAGACGGAAGTTTCAGTTTAGAGGTCAACGGGTCAAGCAGAAGTTCCTCACTACGGTCATCTGTCTCCGAAAGATGTTGTGGCACTGCATACACACCAGGCCTGTGGCTATCTGGTCTGGAAAACTCTGGTGATTTCTCCAGTAAGGTTGGTTCAATGCGAATACCTCTTCCTTTTAAATTTGGTTGAGGTAAGGGAAGTCCCATGTCCAGCAAAGTTTGCTCGCTGCTTTCCAGTTCCCTTTTTGCTTCGGCGAGGTCCTTTTGCAGAGCGGCTTTTTTTTCTAAGGTGTAATACCGGCTGACTTCCGTGAACGTCTTTGCCAGTGATTCCCTGATTGCGCTTGCAGCCTGAGAATCTCCCATGTTCTCGTCGGCAGGGATAATATTGGTCATCTTGCCATTACTGCCAACGTGAATGACCAGAAGAGGTGTCTCGGTACTGTCAGGGATGCCTGAAGCAATCTGTTGGCTCAAGCTGGCTGCAGATCTGGCCAGCGTTGCACGGGTTTCAAGAGCTTCTACCCTGAAGCTTTGCTGAATGAAATGCTTTTCGGCTTCTTCCGGGGTTGTCGGAGAAAGATTTGCAGGCCCGGGCCTGGTGTCGGGAACAGGTGCGGTTTTTGCTGTTTTTCGCTGCCCCAGAGACGTTTGCGGCTGATGATTCTCTCCCCTGGGAAGCACAGGCCTGGTTTTATCGTCTGGCTGACTGCCAGGCCTGTTGGGTGGCTGTGAGCCGTGAACGCCAGGCTTATGGGGATGGGAAGGAGGTATGCTCATAGTATGCTTCCGTTGAAAACCGGTCAGAGGCCATATTCGTATTGGACTTCCCTGATCGTATTGCGATCAGGACTGATTACATCAAAGTAATCTCTAATACCCTCTCGAATGGCATCTGCTACTTCCTCCTCACTGGCTTCAGGGTGACGATAAATATCGTCAACAAATACGCCGGTGCGAAGAACAGGTAGGGTGGGGTGACCTTCCCGGGCTGCCCAGTGGTTGTATTTGTCCTGTGTAGTAACAAGATTTTTAGCGGTTAGCCGGACACTTTGGAGAAAGTGATCTTTGTTATCAAAATGGACACTAGAACCGTTCGGAGGCACCACATAAATCATGGCGCGGTTCTTCCTGATACCGACCGGACAGTGCTCATCCTTGAAAACGTTGACAAGGACAGTCCCCTGATTTTCCCGTTCGTCGGTGACGAAACCATACATGGCTGCCAGAGGCGTACCATCAGTGAACTCTTTGTGAGAAAAGACAATTTCCGAGAGTCTTTCGCCGTCTTCAATTTCTGAGCGTCCTTCGCCCTCTTCAATTTCTGGGTGTCCTTTATTCACTTCTGAGCGTCCTTCGCCCTCTTCAATTTCTGGGTGTCCTTTATTCACTTTATTCACTTCACCCTCCGGTTTTGCCAAAAAACCCTGCTGAGCCTTTCTTATGGCTTTTTGCTGGGCAGAGGTGAAAAATTCTCTAAACCGGGCATTTATTCCGTCGGCTTCTTCTCCAAATAGTGAGTCGATAGAACCTGCGTTCACAGAGGCGATATTCCCTGTTTGCCCGTGATCAGCCTCAGTCTCCCTCGTCAGGTAGATATCTGAAAAGTCACCTCCCAGGTTCACGGGTAGCTGGCGCTCTTCGGGCCTCACAAAAATGCTAAGCGGTTCGTGAGGTCCAGTTGGCCTGATGCGGGTGTCTTCATCAGGAATGTCTTCATCAGGAATGTCAAAAGGCATAAACGGTCTGGCTGTGGAAGGGGGCATGCGTCTGGAATCATCTTTTGGAATCAAAAGAAACTGACCTTCAGCCGATTGTTTGCCGTCGGGTTCGCCGGGGTTAATTGGTCTTGCCGGAGCCCGGACGGTGAACTGGTTTTCGTCAATGACCAGTGTGATTTTTGGGATCGGGGGAGTAGGTACGGTGCCACCGTTCTCTTCGATGTCTCTACTGATATGAATCAGTTTTTTTTCGGTGTTTTCTATCTGTTTTCTGAGTGCAAGTTTCTCTTCGGGACCATTCTTTTGGCCAATCACTGTGAGTTTTTTCTGCAGTGACTCCCTGAGTTTGATGGCTTTTTCCGAGTCGGTTGGCAGCTCAGGGTCTGGCGGTAATACGGAGGTCATTTTGCCATCTTTTACGTAAACAATTTCAAAAGGCAGGTTATCCTGAAACCGTGATGGATTATGAAGGTGGTTTTTCAGGTCAGGGATGTAGTCCAGAAAATCGCGCTGGGCCTGAAAGCAAAGAATCTGATTGAACTGTTCGTGATATTCATTCTCCAGCGCGTTTAACAGACTGAGTCGGGGCGTGGCGGACGTCGGTAGCATTTTGCGTCTGCTGATCGGGGTATCAGGTGCTTCGCGGTGACCAACGGGGAGTGCATTGGGTTTTGTGTGCGGTGTGATCTCTCCTGTGCCTGGCGAGGAGGGAGTTTGAGACTCGGGCACAAACGGGATAGATCCCGGACGCTGCGAAGGAGGTATATTTCCGCTACCAGTTGACATAGCTTATTCCCGAATTAGTTGACCTTAAAATGCTTTTCTGTACTCACGAGTGTTTAACTTGTTGCTTTGTTATCGGTCGGTAGAAGCAACAAATGAGATAGGGAGATGAAATCGCTATAATGTCGGGTTAAATGCCCCGGCAATGCTCGCAGCCTCTTATATCAGAGTCTGACGGCACAGGCTGGAAAGGCGGTCAGCTATTCCCGATCGGACGCAGCTGACCAGCCAGGAGCGAAAGCAACCGATAGAGCCGTTGATGAGTAAACAAGATACAGACTTGAACCAGAAAGAAGCCGTGAGCCAAAAAGACTGTGCTCAGCGATTTATATTTGAGAATGCCGACCTTCGTGGAGAGATTGTCTCCCTCAGTAGCAGTCTGACAGAGTCTCTGTCAGCTCACGACTACCCGGTAAATGTTAAGGCATTGTTGGGAGAGCTGGCGGCTGCTGCCGTCCTGCTAAGTTCCACCCTCAAGTTTGAAGGTATTCTGAGCCTGCAGGCCAAGGGCGATGGTCCTCTGTCGTTGTTGATGGTTGAGTGTACCGATCAGAAAACCTTTCGTGCCCTGGCGCGCTGGGACGAAGAGAATATCGACAAGCTGACCGCAAAAGGCCTGTCAGGTCTTCTGGGGAATGGTCAGCTGGTAATGACGATTGATCCTCACAAAGGCAATCGTTATCAGGGTATTGTGCCTCTGCATCATGAAACCCTCGCAGAAGGTCTGAATGCTTACTTTAAACAATCCGAACAGCTGTCAACCCGTTTATGGTTGGCCAGTAATGGTGATCAGGGAGCAGGTATTCTGTTGCAGGCTTTGCCAGCCAGTATTGAGCAGGAAGAAGATGAGCGTCAGGAATCCTGGCGGCGTACGGTCATGCTGGTGGATACGGCAACCGAAGCAGAGATGCTCGAGCTGGAACACGAGACTCTTTTGCTCAGACTGTTTCATGAAGAAGAAGTACGGGTTTTCGATCGTCAAGCGGTGACCTTCAGCTGCAACTGTTCACGTCCTCGCAGTGCAAAAATACTGGCCAGTCTGGGTCAGGAAGAAGCTGAGTCCATGGTAGCGGATCTCGGAAAGATCGAGATGGGTTGCCAGTTCTGTAGTCAGACTTATACTTTTACGGTACAGGATGTGGCTGAGATCTTCCGGGGTAATGAACCCAAGACGCACTGAATGGCCTCGCAGCTTTTGCGAATCCTCGTTTCGGCCGGAGAACTTCCGGCCAAATCCTCACTCCATTGAACTCAGACAATCAAACTTTAACAGAGAAACAGGCTATTTAAGCGTTTATCTGAACCAATATATCCCCTATCATAGGTGCCCCTTCATCGGTTATCATAGAATCACAAATGCAAACATAACAACTTTTTTGAAGCTTGGGAGAGCTCTTAATGGCAGAAGTTAGCGCAAATGTTGAGCTGAACAAAGAAGCTCTGGCCAGTCTTGGTATCAGAGACGTGGCGGACATTGTTTACAACCCGTCCTACGAGCTTCTATTTGAAGAGGAGACACGTCCTGAGCTGGAAGGTTATGAGAAAGGCGTGGTAACCGAATTGGGGGCTGTCTCTGTGGACACGGGCATTTTTACTGGCCGTTCCCCTAAAGATAAGTACATAGTAAAAGATGATACGACCCGCGATACTCTGTGGTGGTCTGACCAGGGTAAAAATGACAACAAGGCGATCACCCAAAGCGTCTGGACTGATCTGAAAGGCCTTGTTACCCAGCAGTTATCCGGCAAGCGTCTGTTCGTGATCGACGGTTTCTGTGGTGCCAACGAGGAAACCCGCCTGAGTGTTCGTTTCATCACTGAAGTAGCCTGGCAGGCACACTTCGTTAAAAACATGTTTATTCGTCCTTCACAAGGTGAGCTGGAAGGTTTCGAACCTGACTTCGTAGTCATGAATGGTGCCAGGTGCACCAATCCAAACTGGCAGGAGCAGGGCCTGAACTCTGAGAACTTCGTAGCCTTTAACCTGACTGAGCGGGTTCAGATTATCGGTGGTACCTGGTACGGTGGCGAGATGAAAAAAGGTATGTTCTCCATTATGAACTACCTGCTGCCACTTAAAGGTATGGCTTCCATGCACTGCTCAGCAAATGTTGGTAAAGACGGCGATGTTGCAATATTCTTCGGCCTGTCCGGTACCGGTAAAACCACCCTGTCTGCCGATCCAAAGCGGGCGTTGGTAGGTGATGATGAGCATGGCTGGGATGACGATGGAGTCTTCAATTTTGAAGGCGGTTGCTATGCCAAGACCATCAATCTGAGTAAGGAAAATGAGCCAGACATTTTCAATGCTATTCGTCGTGATGCGCTGCTTGAGAATGTGACGGTCCTTGAAGACGGTACGATTGATTTTGCTGATGGTTCCAAGACGGAAAACACTCGTGTCTCCTATCCGATTGAACACATTGAAAACATTGTTAAACCTGTCTCAAAAGCAGGTCATGCGAGCAAAGTGATCTTCCTGACGGCTGATGCGTTCGGTGTGCTGCCTCCGGTATCCAGACTGACACCAGAGCAGACCAAGTATCATTTCCTGTCTGGTTTTACAGCCAAGCTGGCCGGTACTGAACGTGGCATTACTGAGCCAACGCCAACCTTTTCTGCGTGCTTTGGGGCAGCTTTTCTAACCCTGCATCCGACCCGATACGCTCAAGAGCTGGTTAAAAAGATGGAAGCTAATGGTGCCAAGGCTTATCTGGTTAACACCGGTTGGAATGGCACTGGCAAACGTATCTCCATCAAGGCTACCCGTGCCATCATCGATGCCATCATTGATGGCAGCATTGATGAAGCAGAAACAGTGACAGTTCCTTACTTTGGTCTGCAAGTTCCAACTCAGGTTGAAGGGGTGGAAGATGGCATCCTGAATCCTCAGGATACCTATGAAAACAAGGCGGATTGGGATAATAAGGCCCGTGATCTTGCTGATCGCTTTATCACCAACTTTAACAAGTTTACTGATACCGACGAGGGCAAGGCTCTGATCGCCGCTGGCCCGTCACTGGACTGATGCAAATAAAAACTGTCGTTCAATAGCTGTTGTAAATGCTATTGTCCGGCAGTCTTTTTATGTTCGCAGTTTTTCCACAAAAGGAAAACAGCCCGGTGCTATCCGTTATTTTACCTTTCGGAATCATCAATTGGCCGACTATTGGTGAAAGACAGTGATAAGGTAATTAACCTTTCTCAGGCTCATGAGTCTGGCGATAAGTACCTGGCCAGTTGGTTTCGCATATTCTGGCGAGTGGATTTTTTCATCCTTCAAGGCGCAACGACGGGCGCGTAGCCATAGCTACGCAACCAGAGTTGTAACGCAGAAGGATGGAAAAAGCCGCCGTTCAGAAAATGCGAAACCAACTGGTTAGGTACTTAAAGCCATAATCAAAAAACAAGATTTACCCCGATCTTGTAATAATTTCATTCATTTACTGGCAATTTGATGATTTAGTGCCATCCTGTTGATCTGCTTTTAGTGCAATCTGAGAGAAGCGATGTTTTAACATCAGTGGTATGAATATGCTCTGGATGTAGTTTCTCGATATCTATTGCATGTTGTTTACACAAGTCAGGCTACAAGTAATGTTTGCATTGCTTAGCGCGTTTTACTGAGCTTGTAAAAATTTAATATGGTCATTAACTGATAGAGTTTTGTTTTATGTTAAAAAAAAGAACTTTGTCTAACGTCGTCCATTTTCTTGTATTGCTTCTTGTTTCTTTAATATCGGCAGCAGGCCACTGTGATGAGACTTATCACATGTTTTCCCAGCCTTATGCCCCCCCGTTGATCCATGAGCTGAGGCCACTCCCACCCAATGTTTTGAGCATGATGCTTAATTTTCATGGAATACAGGGCAAGAGTGTAGTGTCGGTGGATTTATCTGGCCATGAGCCTTCAATAAGCTATGAAAAGTTCATGCGCTGGGTAGATACATTTTTCTTATCCGGCCGCTTCAAGGATTATTCCTGGATAGTCAGGCCAGTGACTGATGGGGCTGGCACATCAAAAGAGTCATCAGAGACTGTGCCCAGCAATAGTAATGAGGTGGAAAATGGTGGCCATTCAGAAACACAGCAGTCAGCAGCAGATCCAGACACTCAGCAGTCAGCAGCAGATCCAGACACTCAGCAGTCAGCAGCGGATTCGGGCACTCAGCAGATAGCAGCAGATTCAGACACTCAACAGCCAACAACGGAAAATGAGTCTGTTGTAGACGAAGCTCCTGTTGCTAAGAGAAAAAACGTCAGCAAGCGACGTAACAAAAAAGCGGTTAAAAATTCAGCTAACACTCCCGAGGTTGAGTTGAGGCTACAGGCACTCAAAGTTGAGGCAGCTTTTCTGGGAATAACGTGGGAAGAGGTTACCACAGATCATATACCTGAAAATTGTCCTTTGATCGTATGGATGATAATGCATGAAGTTGATGATGCACTAAGGTCTATC
The DNA here is from genome assembly GCF_049275935.1 of Endozoicomonas sp. ALC020. NCBI lineage: Bacteria > Pseudomonadati > Pseudomonadota > Gammaproteobacteria > Oceanospirillales > Endozoicomonadaceae > Endozoicomonas > Endozoicomonas sp. ALC020. The sequence continues at coordinate 1,768,547 of NZ_CP184830.1, read as the reverse complement.
CCGAGCTCTGACGAATCCAATGAGGACTTCTCCGAAATGCTGGCAAAGTTCGACCCGGCATTAGAGCTGGTATTGAGAGCAATGTTGGAGGTAACTGAAGGCAGCAGAATAGCAAAACTCGCCAAGCTCTGGATCAAACATGGGCTCATAAAAAACAACAATCATTTGGATGTTGAAAGTTGGCTGCTCAAGGAAAAAGATTTGTCTTATTTTAACTTTGAAATTGAGGATGTATCTCTGTTTTACGAAAATCGTTTAAGATCATGGGGAAAGGACTACATGATTCACAACGGGGTAACATCTAAACAATTGTATGCTAATAAGTTGAACAAAAAAGATTTCCGTTCGCAGGTATTATGGAACCTTCTTTTTCACTTTAGCGAAATAGAAGGATACATAGAGAATAAATCCCTAGCTGAATTTAAAGTGTTCGAGAACACTATCCTGTCTGTTTTAGATGATTTATTCCGTGAGACCAACAATATGAAGCACACTGAATTGGCTCTGATGGTATTATGGCTCGACATGGAAATTGACAGATGCGATATCGATTTTAATTGGAGGGATAAACTCTGTGAACTCAGGATAGACAGAAGTAGTGCTGCAGGCTTGAAGCGTCGGCAAAAAAAATCACTATCCAGCCATGCTGCCAAAAAGCGTAAATCAGAGGATGATGATAAAGATAAAGGAGAGGCAAAACGCAAGCGTTCTAAAGACACGGATGAAAACCCTGTTTCAACCAAGTCAGGGCGTAAAGTCGTTGTTCCAGTGCGATTCAAGGAATAGATTTGCACAGAAGTTAAGGCTGCCTCTTTCACAAACAGACAAAGAAGGATTAAGATAACGCTGGTCGTTTTATCACTAACTTCAGCAAGTCTACTGATACCAAAGAAGGCAAGGTCCTGTACGCTGAAGACCTGACGCTGGACTGATGTAAAAAACTGTCGTTCAATAGGTGCTTTGGTGAGCAGTTGTCCGGCAGTTTTTTGCCGGGAGCTTTTGTACAGCAAGGAAGGTCCACAGAAAGGAAGACAACTCGCTGCCATCCGTTATAATTCGCCTTTTCGATAAATTCAAAGCTAACAATTGAGTGGGTTTTATGGAGATCATCTTTCAGCGTATTGCTGAAGAGCTGAACGTTCGTCCTGCGCAGGTCACCAGTGCTGTTGCGCTGCTGGATGATGGCGCTACAGTCCCTTTTATTGCCCGTTACCGTAAAGAGGCTACTGGTGCTCTTGATGATACCCAACTGCGTACGCTGGAAGAGCGTCTGAGGTATCTTCGTGAGCTTGAGGAGCGTCGTGAAACGGTTCTGAACAGTATTCGGGATCAGGAAAAACTGACGCCTGAACTGGAAAAGGATATTCGTGCTGCGGACACTAAAACCCGCCTTGAAGATCTTTATCTTCCTTACAAACCGAAGCGCCGTACTAAAGGTCAGATCGCCATTGAAGCCGGTCTGGAGCCACTGGCTGATCGATTGTTCAACGAGCCGGATACTGGTCCGGAAGCAGCCGCCGCTGATTTCGTAGATGCTGATAAAGGCGTTGCTGACAGCAAGGCGGCACTGGAAGGCGCACGCTACATTCTAATGGAAAGGTTCAGTGAAGACGCCGAGCTGCTGGGTAAACTCAGGGATATGCTATGGAGCCAGGGCGTTCTTTCCAGCCGTGGTGTTGAGGGTAAGGAAGAAGAGGGAGCAAAATTCCGGGATTACTTTGAGCACGATGAGCCGATCAAACAGGTTCCTTCTCATCGCGCCCTGGCTATTTTTCGTGGCCGCAATGAAGGTGTGCTCCAGTCTGGCATTCGTCTCGAGAATGAACCTGAGTCGCGCCTGGAAACACATCCCTGCGAAAAAGTCATTGCTGATCACTGGAATATTTCAGATCAGGGCAGAGCGGCTGACAAGTGGCTTAAAGATGTCGTGCGCTGGACCTGGAGAGTTAAGCTCCTTACTCAGCTTGAAACCGATTTGATGACCCGTGTCCGTGAAAGTGCAGAGGAAGAAGCGATCAAGGTGTTTGCCAAGAACCTTAAAGATCTGCTTTTGGCAGCCCCTGCAGGTCTGCGCCCAACCCTGGGTCTTGATCCGGGTTTGCGTACGGGTGTCAAAGTGGCTGTCGTCGACGCTACGGGCAAACTGGTAGAACACACCACCATCTTCCCTCATGCTCCTCAGCGCCAATGGAAAGAAGCTCTGGGAACTCTGGCCACTCTCTGTCTGACACACGGTGTTGAGCTGGTCAGTATTGGCAACGGCACAGCATCCCGTGAAACGGATCGTCTCGTTGCTGAGCTGATGAGAGCTTATCCAAAACTGGGGTTGACGAAAATTGTCGTCAGTGAAGCCGGGGCGTCGGTTTATTCTGCTTCTGAACTGGCAGCTCGTGAATTTCCTGACCTGGATGTTTCTATCCGTGGTGCAGTGTCTATTGCCCGTCGTCTGCAAGACCCACTGGCTGAGCTGGTTAAGATTGAACCTAAAGCGATTGGTGTGGGCCAGTATCAGCACGATGTCAGTCAGACTCAGCTGTCACGCTCTCTGGAAGCAGTCGTTGAAGACTGTGTAAACGCTGTCGGCGTTGATGTAAATACAGCTTCCAGTGCTTTGCTGACCCGTGTGTCCGGTTTGAATAGAACGCTGGCAGATAACATCGTTGCTTTCCGTGACCAGAACGGCGTGTTTTCCGATCGTGAAGCGCTCAAGAAAGTAGGTCGTTTTGGTCCCAAAGCCTTTGAACAGGCAGCAGGTTTCCTGCGCGTCATGAACGGTGAAAACCCACTGGATGCTTCAGCGGTTCACCCTGAGTCTTATCCTGTTGTGGAGAAGATTGCCCGTCAGTCTGAGCGTGCAGTGCATGGCCTGATTGGCGATTCCCTGTTCCTGAGGTCTCTGGATCCCAAAACATTTACGGATGAAAGCTTTGGTCTGCCCACCGTGACCGACATTATTTCTGAACTGGATAAGCCGGGACGTGACCCCCGCCCGGAATTCAAGGCGCCAGAATTCCAGGAAGGCGTTGAAAAAATCAGTGACCTGAAGCTGAACATGGAGCTGGAAGGCGTTGTCACCAATGTAACCAACTTTGGTGCCTTTGTTGATGTCGGTGTTCATCAGGACGGTCTGGTTCATATTTCTGCGCTGTCCGATAAGTTTGTAAAAGATCCCGCTGAAGTGGTTAAGGCCGGTGATATCGTCAAGGTGAAAGTCATGGAAGTAGACGTCCAGCGCAAGCGCATTGGACTCTCTATGCGCATGAATGACAAGGCGGAAGAAGTGACTCAGGCCAGTCGGCAACCTCGTGGTGAACGTTCCGGTGGCACAAAGCCTCAGAGTCGTGGTAGCAAAAGAAACAACCATCAGGCTAAAAAAGAGCAGTCCGCCGGGTCTTTTGCTGACCTTTTTGCCAATGCTAAAAAGCTGAGAAAGTAAATAGGCAACAGGAGCAGCCCCCAGGAGGCTGCTCAAGGTCTCGAAGGTTTCGCGGTCATTCGATGGGTGCAAGGCCGATTCTAACGTTATATAGTCCGCCCTAAGAAATGATTACCGCCTTCTGCAATGCTCGCAGGCTCCTAGGCGACCCCTTAGCGAGGACGGCAGAGTGTTGATCTCGAAAAAACGCATCTGGATTGGAATTGTATTTTGACTAGCCAGTATGAGTGTCGTCTGCAACTACTACAGCAGTCGTCCAACCAAAACCTGCTCAGTGGTATACAACACGGAATCGAACGTGAAGGCTTGCGGGTATCGGCTGATGCACGTTTGTCGCAGTTTTCTCATCCGGAAGTGCTGGGTAAGACCCTGACGCACCCCTATATTACGACTGACTACTCTGAAGCTTTGCTGGAGTTCATCACTCCGGTCTACTGCAAGGTGGAAGATGTTATGAAATTTCTGGAAGAGCTGCATAGCTACACCTGCAAAAACCTTGATGGCGAATTGCTCTGGGCGGGCAGTATGCCAGCTCTGCTGGAAGGTGAGCAGAGCATTCCTATTGCCCGTTATGGTGACTCCAATTCAGGCAAAATGAAGACGATCTACCGTGAAGGGCTGGCGCATCGATATGGCAAGGCGATGCAGACTATTGCCGGCATTCATTATAACTTTTCCTTGCCAGAATCATTCTGGCAGTTGTTGTCTGATGCTGAATCTTCAGATCGTTCTCTGGAAGATTTCCAGTCAGAATCCTATTTGGCAATGATCAGAAACTTTCGTCGTTATTCCTGGCTGCTGATGTATCTTTTCGGCGCTTCGCCCGCTGTCAGCAAGAGTTTTTTTACTCAGGAAAAAGCCTTCGAGTCGCTGGCACAGCTGGATGAAGACACCTTGTATTTACCCTGGGCAACTTCTTTGAGAATGAGTGATCTTGGCTATACCAATAATGCCCAGTCATCCTTGAGTATTTGTTACAACACTCTGGGAGAGTATGTTTCCAGTCTTGCTAAAGCCATTAAAACGCCCTATCAGCCTTATGAAGAAATCGGACTCAAAAATGGTGATCGTTATCTACAGCTGAATACTAACCTGCTCCAGATTGAGAACGAATATTACAGCAACATTCGACCCAAGCGAATTGCCAAACGGGGTGAGAAGCCTCTGACCGCATTGTCGAACTATGGTGTTGAATACATTGAAGTGCGCTGCATGGACATCAATCCCATGGAGCCACTGGGTTTGTCTTCGGCTGATGCTGCTTTTCTGGATGTGTTCCTGGTGTTTGTCGCATTGATAGACAGTCCTGAAATTGATCATGCAGAGTGTCAGAGGGTGACTGAGAACTTTGCCCTGACGGTTTCAGAAGGAAGACGTCCCGGACTGAAGTTAAATGATGAGCAGGGTCCGGTCCCTCTGACTGACTGGGGATTGTGTTTAATCGACATGATGGTGCCCGTTGCCCAGATGCTGGATAAGGCAAATGAGTCTCATCTCTTCTCGGAATCTCTGGCTCAACAGAGAGCGAAGCTGCTGAATGCTGAGAATACACCTTCAGCCAGAATCTTGCAGGCACTGAAAAACAGCGGAGACAGTTATATTGATTGGATGCTCAAGCAGTCTGAAGCACACGCCCGCTATTTCAGTCAGCAAAATATTCAGCCTGAAAGGTTGGAGTATTTTGGGCGCATAGCCGCCGAATCAAGGGAGCATCAGGAGCGATTGAAAGCTTCTGATACGACGCATTTTGATGAGTTTCTGAAACGTTATTTTGAATCTGAATGATTCGTAATTTTTTGAAAAACCGGATCTGGTGAGTAAGCAAATGACCATCAGATCCCATCATATTCTCTCACGAACAGGGCTTTTTTCTGACCAGAAAAAGCTTTCTTACCTAGGTAAAAGTTGTTTTTTGCTGGTTACTTCTATTTTGTTTTACCGTGAAAAAATTTTCACCCGTGAGGGAGACAAAAAACTGTTTCAGCTGCTCATGGCTGATTTACGCGATCGATCAAGCTCTGTTTTTTGAATCGCTCTGGAACTCACCGAACGGGAGTCAGAATCCCATTTTTTTGACTGCTTTATTAAATAATTTTTTTGAATCAAGGCAGGCCCTTTTATCTTTTATAGAATTAAAAAACCCTAAAAACCCTGAAAAAAACGACTTTTGGTGCGATCGTACAAATATAATCAAGATCGAAATTGACTGTAAATTGAAATTACCTCTTGCCGCAAAAAATCCACTGTCATAACCTAGCAACTGAGTCGCCGTTTCCAAGCAGCCTGTCGGACTTAAGACTGTCCTACTGCGGTTGCAATAAATTGGTCTAAAAATCTCTGTTTCTTCGTCAAATAGCTCGCTATTCTCCTCAGAAACAGAGATTTTTATCCTCAATTTCTTGCAATCCTCGCTACGGACGCTTAAGTCCGACAGGCTGCAAGGGGCGAGAAAGTGATCCCGTTTCAAGTAGATGAGATCCAAACGAAGAGGAATAGTCATGCTGGAGGGGTGCAAAACGGCCAGAGAACGTTGGGGTGGCGTATCGGAAATCATTGACCGCTGGCTAAACGAGCGGCAAGCGCTGATCGTTCTCTACTGCTCAATCAATGGAGTGAATCAATTTCACGATGATAAAAGACCTGTTGCAAACAAACTGAAAGAAATGTGCCAGATTCTGGTTGATTATGTTTCAGCGGGTCATTTCGAAGTTTACGAACAACTGATTCAGGAAGGTATTGATTTTGACGATGGGGGAGTAGAAATGGCACAGTCCATTTTGCCGAAACTGGAAAAAAATACGCAGGCTTGTCTGGATTTTAATGACGGTTGTGAGTCCCTCAGCAGTGTCATTATGCTGCAGACCCACCTGTCCGAACTGGGTGAAGCTTTAGAAGAACGGTTTTCTCTGGAAGACCAGATGATTGAAGTGCTTCACGAATCCCACAGAGAATTGCTTGCCTCGCAATAATACCGCTGGCAGATAGTCCGAATATCTGCCAGCAGTATTAAGGAAACTGCTCGACCTGCGGTGGTCTGATTACTTCTTTTTCTCTTCTTTTCCCTGCGATTCTTTTTTCACACTCAGCAACTCAACTTTAAAAATCAGCACCTCATTAGGCCCAATCCTTCCGGGAATTCCTCCGGGACCATATGCAAGCTCTGAAGGAATATAAAGCTCCCAGACGGAACCTTCCTGCATCTGTTTCAGACCTTCATTCCAGCCTTTGATGACCTGATTCAGTTTGAACGTTGCCGGTTGGTTTCTGCTGTAAGAACTATCAAAGACTTTGCCATCCAGAAGGCGTCCTTCGTAATGGACAGTCACTTCACTGTTCTCTGCTGGTTTGATGCCTTGACCGTTCTTAATCACTTTGTACTGAAGGCCACTTGCCAGTGTTTTGATACCTGACTTTTTGGCGTTATCTTTCAGGAAAGTCTGACCCCTTTCAAGGTTCTTTTTTGCCTCCTCTGCCAGTTGGGCCTGACGCTTTTTCTCCTGATCTTTACGAGCCTTTTCGATCAGCCTGAACATTTCCTGCTTGTCAAAAGCCAGTGGTTTGTTCTCCAGAGTATCCTCTACTCCCCGGGACAATGCGTCCGCGTTGATGCCCTCAAACTGTTTGAGTTGCTCGGCTAAAATTGCACCCAGACTGTAGCTGAGTTTGTCTGCCTCTGTTTCCAGAGCAGTAACTGATTGCAGGGAAAAGGACATCAGGGCGATGCCAGCAAGCACTTTTAGTCTCATGAAGTTTCTCTATTTATTTTTAAAGTGCAGCTCTTCCTGACTTTGCAGTTATTGTTGTCATGTTCCGGTCAAGCTGCACTTCCGGCTCATGGCTATTTGTGTTAGCTCGACTCACGAAGGGTCAGATTTTTTTTTGGTACAAGTGTTTCTCTATCTTTCTGCAAACACAGAGAGATAGCAAGTGTTATGGAACATTACTTTTACAAAAAGGCCTTAAATTAAAGGGTTAAATGACTTTCGCCGATGATAAAACGAAAGACGACAAGTTTTTTTTGAAGGAAAAAAAATAATTTTATATAAAAAAATGCATAAAAAAATTTGCAGTCGTGTGATAAGCACTCTATTTTCTAATTAAAACTGGATATAAATTATTCAGCTTTTATATAGAAGTACTTCTAAAGGCAATGACGAGGGATGACCAAATGCCTGTAGCTAAAAGGAAACCAGCCGCCAAGAAGGCTGTAAAAAAACCAGCCGCTAAAAAAACTGTGGCAAAAAAGCCAGCAGCTAAAAAACCAGTCGTTAAAAAAACTGCAGCGAAAAAAACCACTCGCAAGGTAGATCCGGTTAAGAAACTGGAAAAAGAAATTGAAGCACTCAAGAAGAAATTGGATAAGGCTAAGGAGTCTTTGAAGAAAGCAAAGACAAAAGCCAAAGCTGACGCCAAGAAAAAAGCTCCGGCTAAAAAGGCTGCTGCTAAAAAGAAAACGGTAGCGAAAAAAACCACTGCCAAGAAAAAGGCCCCAGCTCGTAAAGCAGCTGCCAAAAAAACGGTTGCTAAGAAAAAGGCACCGGCTCGTAAAGCAGCAGCCAAGAAGGCTGTAGTTAAGAAAAAAGCCCCAGCTCGCAAGACCGCTGTTAAGGCTCCAGCCAAGAAAAAAGCCAAGAGCTAATCGCTACAGCGGTATATGCAGGAGAGGGAAGCCTCTCCTGCAATAATTCTAAATATCTCTCTCCCTCTCGCCATCTGTCTGCGAGTACTTCTTTGTGGCAATGATTCCGTTGCCACTTTTTTGGAAATAACCTGACCCGAATTTTGACCTCGAATTGCCTGACCACTCTGCATGATATTAACGTCTCGTTGTATAGAAATCCCTGTATCCGCAGTGGTTTGATATTCCCGTAGGAATGCCAGTGAAACAGTGTTTATAATGCGCGCCATGATTAATTTGAACTCAGTCAGTTTATTGCGCTCTGGCAAGGTTTTGCTGGAAGAAACCAGTGCAATAATTCATCACGGCCAGCATGTTGGGCTGGTAGGAGCCAATGGGTGTGGCAAGTCGAGTCTGCTGGCCCTAATTATGGGAAACCTGCAAGCGGACAAGGGCGATGTCAGTATCGACACCGGTCGCGGGATTGCTCACATGGCTCAGGAGGTTCTGGCTCTGGACCAGAGAGCCGTCGATTATGTGTTGGATGGAGATGAGACACTTCGGAAAATAGAAAAAGCCATTGAGCGTGCCGAACGAGACGAAGAGCACGGCAATCTTGCTGAACTTCACGAAAAGCTGCTTCAGGCAGATGGCTATACGGCGCGTTCTCGCGCTGAACAATTGCTCCATGGTCTTGGATTTTCCCATGAACAAATTGAGCGTAGCGTAAAAGATTTCTCTGGTGGTTGGAGAATGAGATTGAATCTGGCTCGTACCCTCATGTGTCCTTCAGACTTACTGTTCCTTGATGAGCCAACCAACCACCTTGACCTGGATGCCATTGTCTGGCTGGAAAGTTTCCTTAAACGTTATCAGGGCACACTGATTATTATCTCTCACGACCGTGATTTTCTGGATGCAGTGATTGATATCACCCTTCATATCGAGCATCAGAAACTGAATACCTATCGTGGCAATTATTCTGCTTTTGAACGCATGCGTTCTGAACGTCTTCAGCAACAGCAGGCTGCTTTTGAAAAGCAACAAAAGCAGCGTGCTCACATGGAGAAGTTTGTTGAACGGTTTCGTGCCAAAGCGACCAAGGCCAAACAGGCACAGAGTCGCTTGAAAGCGCTGGCCAGGCTGGAAAAAATAGCACCGGCTCATGTCGATTCGCCTTTCAGCTTCAGCTTTCCTGATCCTGAAAAAATATCTTCACCGCTGTTGACCCTGGAAAAAGCCGAACTGGGTTATGAAGGCAGCACACTTATCAAACTGAAAATGAATATCCTGCCTGGCAGTCGCATCGGTTTGTTGGGGGCTAATGGCGCGGGTAAGTCAACCCTGATCAGGACACTGGCAGGAGAGTTACCCCTGGTAGCTGGCCAGAGGCATGATGGAGAGCACCTGAGAGTGGGATACTTCGCCCAGCATCAATTGGAAAAGCTGGATGCCGATGCCAGCCCATTGCTTCATTTACAACGAATGTCGCCTGAGGCGCGGGAACAAGAGTTGAGAAACTTTCTGGGTGGCTTTGGTTTTCATGGTGACAAGGCCCTGGAAACGATTGCAGGCTTTTCTGGCGGTGAACAGGCGAGGCTGGCATTGGCAATAGTAGCCTGGCAAAAGCCTAACCTGTTATTGCTTGATGAACCGACCAACCATCTTGATCTTGAGATGCGTCATGCCCTGACTATGGCTCTACAGACGTTCGAAGGAGCCGTGATACTGGTGTCGCACGATCGTAGTCTCCTGCGCAGTACTACAGATGATCTTTTTCTGGTTCATGATGGCCGGGTTGAAGCTTTTCAAGGTGATCTGGAAGATTACAGCCTCTGGTTGACTCAGCAGCGCCAAGAAGATAAATCAGAAACCCTTTCTGAAACGGTTCAATTGGCGCACTCTGCACAAGCCCGCAAAGAGCAGAAGCGTCTTGAGGCAGAACGTCGCAAACAACTCAGGCCGCTGAAAAAGAAAGTGGAGTTTCTGGAGCAAAAACTGGAGAAGCAACAATCTATGCTGGCGGATTTGGAGTCTGAACTGGCCAGTCCGGAACTCTATGAAAGTTCAGAAAAAGAGCGTTTGAAATCTTTGTTGGATCAGCAGGCTCAATACAAAAAAACGATTGCACAAATCGAAGAAGATTGGATGGAAACGCTGGAGCAACTGGAAGCAATGGAAAGTGAGTAGGCATCTTTTGCCGCCTGATAATCATCAGGCGGCATAATCAGGGAATATCATACAGAGGAGTAGGAGTTTTCAGAGATCGATCGTAGTCTTTCTCGCAACCCTTTTTGCCTGGCGCAAAATGGGCAGGGACTCCATTCCGGAAAAGCGGGTCATGAATCTGAAGTATGACCTTATTATGCTTGCTCGTATGCCACTTCTTCAGCTTCGTCGGATACACTGTCCAGTTTGCCCAGCAAACTACCCACCCTTTCGCTCCAGGAGCTCAGTTCCTGTTTGAGATGAGTGTTTTCATCTTCCAGACGGGTATTGGTTGAACGCAATTCCTCTAGCTCCATTCGAGTGAGTTCAAGTTTGTCGATCAGGTTCTGAAGTTTGTTTTCAAGTTGGCCTAAGGATTCAATGGACATAATTGTTACTTTTTCACCAGGAATAGTTCGGACGAAATCAGCTTGTCTGTAACCAACAGCCGCCAGCCTGTTCTTTAAGCAGCAGTCCGGCAGGCACCTGTGCAAGTTAAGGGTGGTTTTTGCACTGGCTCTACGATAGCACATACTTCTGGCTAAGTTCAGATAAGTTACTTATATGCAGGCTATACTTGCGAAGTAATTACAAAAGATTGCGAGTGATAGGGGAATGTTTATGACTCTGTTCTGAATTGAATCTATCGCTTCTGAAATGCTTTAAAAACGACGATCATTTTATAATGCCCGGGCAGTCTGCTACCGACATACCAATCGTCTCTTCAAATTCTTTTCCAAAGAGGCTTTTGCGACAGCCTCTAAAGTCGGGACAGCAGGGACGTGTTCGCGGTAATTGAGACCTTGGCGTGGTCCGGTGGAGTTTTAATGACGCCAGTTAGAAATTTTGATGCTTTTCAGAGTTGCACAGGACAGCCAAGTGGGTCCTGTGCGATGAGGTGAGATGCCTCAAGGAGTTTTGCATGAGCGAAACTGCACTACCTGACGCAACCATTGTCTCTGTTCTCAATGTCGAAGACGAGGCCATGAGGGCCTTTTACATCTCCCTGACCTGTAATCAGAGTGTTGACGAATACATTCATGATCAGCATCTTTACTTTTCTTCACGTCAGGTAGAAGGTGTTTTTCTGAGTCATCTGCTGGCTTTGACGGAATTGGCCCTGGATCGCTGCTTTCTGCTCACTCGATGACGGCAATGAGTATTTTCAGGTTGAACTGTCTCTTGTGATACCGGGCTTGCGTACTGACAACTACCCACCAAATAGATACACTTCCCAGCTGCGAATGTAAATGCAGATCGTGCTTCCGGGCTGACTGAGGTCAGTCTGATGTTCGTGCGTACCTGAGGACAATTCGCAAAAAGCACCATGAGCAAAAGAACCGTTTTTCATCACTTGATGTGCTGGAAAGTGTTTCACGGTAACAAGTGATAGATAAGTAACTATGCCAGAAACTATTCCCCCTGACTCGGTGGGCCTGGTCGAACCCGAAACGGTTCATTTTGATCAGCCCCTTCAGTTAAGTTGTGGCCAGACCCTGAACGAATATGACCTGGTAATTGAAACCTACGGTGAGCTGAATACCGAAAAGAGTAATGGTATTTTGATCTGCCATGCGCTCAGTGGCCATCATCATGCAGCCGGTTACCACAGCATGGAAGATCGCAAGCCTGGCTGGTGGGATAACTTTGTTGGACCGGGTAAGCCTCTGGATACCCGGCATTTCTTTGTTGTCAGTCTGAACAATCTCGGGGGCTGTCATGGCAGTACAGGCCCAACCAGTATCAACCCGCAAACCGGCAAACTTTACGGCTCTGATTTTCCCATAGTAACCGTAGAAGACTGGGTCGAGAGTCAGGCCAGACTGGCAGATCATCTGGGTATTCGACAATGGGCTGCCGTTGTGGGTGGCAGCCTTGGCGGTATGCAGACGCTTTACTGGTCTACGGCTTATCCTGAACGACTGCGTCATGCTGTTGTTATTGCTTCTGCACCGAAACTGTCGGCACAGAATATTGCTTTTAATGAAGTGGCTCGTCAGGCCATTCGCTCCGATGAAAACTTTCGGGATGGCCAATATCTTGAAGAAGGAACCCTGCCCAAGAACGGACTGGGACTGGCCAGGATGGTAGGCCACATTACCTACCTGTCGGATGACGCCATGGGACAAAAGTTTGGGCGTGAACTCAAGAATGAAGAGTACAGTTTCGACTATGGTGTTCAGTTCCAGGTAGAGAGTTATCTTCGCTATCAGGGAGAAAATTTCTCTGGCAGCTTTGATGCCAACACCTATCTATTGATGACCCGGGCTCTGGATTATTTTGATCCGGCCCGGAAGTTTAATGATGATCTTGCACAGGCTTTGTCTCCGGCTAAAGCACGCTTTTTGCTGGTTTCATTCACTACCGACTGGCGATTCTCCCCGGAGCGTTCCAGAGAGATCACCGATGCGCTTCTCAAGGCGGGCAAGCAGGTTTCTTACCTGGAAGTGGATGCCCCCCAGGGCCATGATGCTTTCCTGATGAACATTCCCCGATACGTGAATGCCGTTTCAGGCTATATGAAACGAGTCGCTGACGAATGCAAGGAGACTGCCGTATGAGTACCCGTGTTGATTTTGCCATCATCAGTGACTGGATTGGCCAGGGCAGTCGGATTCTTGATCTGGCCTGTGGTGAGGGGGCTCTGCTGGCGGATCTGGGGAGAAACAAGCAGGTCAGGGGTTATGGACTGGAGATTAATCCACAGAATATCCAGAATTGTATTCAAAACGGCGTCAATGTTCTTGAGCAAAACATTGACCAGGGTTTGGGCAATTTTGGCGATCAAAGCTTTGATACCGTGGTGATGACTCAAGCTCTGCAGGCTCTGCAGTTTCCTCATCTGGCACTGGATGAAATGCTTAGAGTGGGTCGGGAATGCATTGTCACCTTCCCGAACTTTGGTCACTGGCGTTGCCGCTGGCATCTGGCTACCAAGGGCAGAATGCCGGTATCCAAATTTATGCCTTATACCTGGTATGACACGCCTAATATACACTTTTGCACGTTTAAGGATTTTGAAGATCTTTGTCGTCAGAAAAAGCTGAAGATCATCAATCGTATGGTAACCGATAGCGCCAACAGGGGAGGCTGGAGAACCCGCCTGCTGCCCAATCTGATGGGAGAAGTGGCTATCTATCATCTGACTCGAGGAGAGTGAAGTCATGGCTTGTGTAAGGCTGCTTAGTTTACTGTTGGCGCTTGCCGTTTTTTCAGGAGCCCATGCTGCCGGGGTGCCTGAAGCCCGTGTCATGAATGACAAACCGGCTCGATTTGGCGATTATGAAGTCTATTACAGTGCCTTCCCCAGCACCTTTATTCAGCCGGGCATAGCCAAAACGTATGATCTGGAGCGCGGCCCAAAAAATGGTCTGGTCAATATGGTTATCAGAAACGTCAGGGACAGCGACGAAGGCAAGGCGGTAAAAGCCTCTTTTGATGGTAATGCCGCCAACCTTCTGGGTCAGCAGTCAGCTCTGAAATTCAAGGAAATAAAAGAAGGTGATGCCATCTATTACCTGGCAGGTTTCCGGTTCAGTAATGAAGAAATGCTAAAATTCACCATCAAAGTACACCCTGAAGGTTCCAGTCAGAGTCATACCATTCAGTTCAGCCAGAAATTTTACGAGGGCGGCCAGTGAGTTCGTTGGTAAAAAAAGAGCCAAAAAAAGTGGTATTGGCCAGTGGTAACCAGGGCAAGCTGAGGGAGCTTCAGCAGATGCTCTCGGGGCTCGACTTTGAAGTCTTGGCTCAAAGTGAGTTCGGTATAGATTCTGTTGAGGAAACAGGGCTGACTTTTATAGAAAATGCCTTGATCAAGGCCAGAAATGCAGCAAAAATCTCAGGTCTTGCAGCTATTGCTGATGACTCCGGAATTGAAGTGGATGCCCTGAATGGCCAGCCAGGTATTTACTCGGCACGATTTGCCGGTGACGATGCCACCGACAAAGCCAACAATCAGAAGCTTTTGCAGAGCCTGGACGGATTACCCAAAGAGCGAAGAACCGCTCGTTTTCACAGCGTGCTGGTCTATATGCGTCATGCCGAAGACCCTACCCCTGTGATCTGTCACGGAAGCTGGGAAGGCTACATTCTGGAGTCGCCTGCAGGCAATCAGGGTTTTGGTTATGATCCGCTTTTTTATGTACCTGATTACAACTGCGCAGCGGCTGAACTCAGTCGGGAACAGAAAAACAGTATCAGCCATCGGGCCAAAGCCATGGCACAGCTTCTGGCGCAGTTAAAAGAAGGCTCCTGATAGACGACTTTTTTTCTTTATGCGGCCGGTGATGTTATCTGGCTGCTTTAATCACCTGACCTGATTCTCGATATGCTCGAACTCCCTCCATTGAGTCTTTATGTTCACATCCCCTGGTGTGTCAAAAAATGCCCCTATTGCGACTTCAACTCCCATGCACTCAGTGATGGTATTCCTGAAGAAGCTTATGTCGACGCCTTGTTGGAAGACTTTGACAGCGAAGTGAGTTCTCTCCAGGGGAGAGCCCTGCATACGATTTTCTTTGGTGGCGGTACTCCCAGTTTGATGTCTGCCAAAGGCTTTGATCGTTTTCTCTCTGAGCTGGAAAAGCGAATCCGTTTCTCGCCGGGTATTGAAATCACCATGGAAGCCAACCCCGGCACCTATGAGCATGATCGGTTCAAAGATTATCGAAAAGCCGGTATCAACCGATTGTCATTAGGGGTTCAGAGTTTTCAGGATGAAAAGCTCAAGGTGCTGGGCCGTATTCACAGTTCGGAAGAAGCACGCAAAGCGATTGAGTCCCTCAGGGGGATGGGCTTTGATAACTTCAATATTGATCTGATGCACGGACTGCCCGGGCAAAGCATTCAGGATGGCCTGTCAGATCTGGAAAAAGCCATTGCACTGGAACCGACTCATATTTCCTGGTACCAGCTCACCATTGAACCCAATACGGTTTTCTATTCAAAAACGCCCATCCTGCCAGAGGATGATACCCTCTGGTCGATCCAGGAAGAAGGGTGGGATTTACTGGCAGAGGCGGGCTATCAGCAGTATGAAATTTCGGCCTACAGCCGACCCGGCAAGCAGGCAAAACATAATCTGAACTATTGGCAGTTTGGTGACTATATCGGTATTGGTGCAGGGGCCCATGGCAAGATCACCCAGCGGGAGACGGGCAGGATTTATCGAAACTGGAAAACCAGGATGCCTTCCGATTATCTGGCAATGGACAAACCCTTTGAATCGGGCAGCAGGATATTGGGTAGGGATGATCTGCCGATTGAGTTTATGATGAATGTTCTGCGTCTTAACCAGGGGGTTGATCACTCATTGTTTGTGCAGAGAACCGGAATGGCACTTTCTGACATAGACGTTCAATGTCAGCTGGCGATTGAAAAAGGTTTGCTGGAGCAGGATCGACTACAGCCAACAAAGCAGGGGCGACTCTTTCTGAATGATCTGTTGGCTTTGTTTACGGATGGGTGATTTTCTCGCTCAGGTAGCGACTGGACGCCATTTTTTTGGAATCTGTTGCGAATTGTTTACGCACTCAAAACGGAGGGTGAACTATGGAATGGATAACAGACGGCATTATTTTTCTGTCAAAGTTGGCTCGTGAGCATCTTGGTGTCATCGCTATGGCTCTGACAGCGGTAGCCGTGGCATTTGTGGGGCGTTTTATTGCCTCATGGAGCAGTGGCTGGATGAATCGGCTGCACGCTGCGGTGAGAATCCCTGCAAGAGCTGTTTTGAATCTTGCCCTGTTTGGCGCCATCTTCTATTTTGTGCCACAGTGGCTCGGCAATTTACTGGGCTACTTCAATCATTACACTCTCGCTCCGGTATTGCTGGTAATCGCAGTCTGTGTCGGGATATTGTCGGAGAAGCTGGGGCATTGAGAAGAGGAGCAGCGATTGAAACTCTGCCCCTTCCGGATGGGGTAAGGTTTATTCCGTTCTTTCGAACAGCAGATCCCAAACGCCGTGACCCAGCCTGTGACCGCGCTTTTCAAACTTGGTCAGCGGTCTGAAATCTGGCCTTGGTGCGTATTGACCTTCACTTTCCTGATTTTTAAACCCTTCAGCGGCCGTCATGACGTCCATCATTTGTTCGGCGTAGTTTTCCCAGTCTGTGGCCAGATGAATAACGCCACCCAACGCCAGTTTCGGTCTGATGGCTGCAATAAATTTGGGTTGAATCAGGCGACGCTTGTGATGACGCTTTTTGTGCCAGGGATCAGGGAAATAAATCTGAACTCTGGACAGGCTGCCGTCGGCAATGCAGTCGCGAAGCACTTCAACGGCATCATCGCAATAGCTGCGAACATTGGTGACGCCTGCCAGCTGGGATTCATTCAACAGACTGCCAACTCCCGGGCGGTGAACCTCAATACCGATAAAGTTTTTGTCGCTTTCGGCTTTTGCCATAGCCACCAGTGACAGTCCCATGCCGTAACCGATTTCCAATACGACAGGTGCCTCCCGGCCAAAGGCTTCACTGATGTTTAATGGCCCGTCTTCTTTCTGTAGACCCCACTTGTCCCAGCATTCATCCCAGCCACGACGCTGCCCTGTGGTCATACGACCTGCGCGCAGGACAAAACTTTTGATTTCCCGACGTTTAGTCGGATCGGGGGTGTGATCAGGATCAACTGAGCTGGTCATGAGAGGTACATAATCTGCAAATGAAAAAGTCGGCGTAAGATACCTAAACTGTGTTGACTTGGAAACCTTTGGCTACCGGATTCAGGTTTGCTCTTTATTGTCATCTGAATGGTCAGGCAGTAAGCCGTAATGGTGTTCAAGGTTCTCTGTGCCTTTGTTCGAAATATATAGCACAGTTTTTCCAACTTCTTCATAGGCAGTTTTGATTTCTTCAAGATCAGATTTGGCTTTATTTGACAGTCCTGATCCTCCCATGAGTACATGACCATTACAGTCAGGATTTCGCTTTATATCCCCAGCAAACTTCACTATGGTGTCAGGGGACAGTTTTCTATCCGTTGTTTTTACATCAATTCTTGTTTTTTCTCTTGGGGCTCTGGACAAGTCTGGCGATTGCAAATTTTCATCCCCGGCTGCAACTCTATGCAGATATGAGAGTAAGCCTTCAGGGTGCTCCAGGACTAAATCCGCACCACCATCGGCGGTATTCGTATTTGTGTGTCGGGTGACATCGCAGTCTTCTTCAGTTTTAACAATATTGGCGAGCGTTATAAGGACTCTCATTTCACCGTCCTTACCTTTATTTTTACTCATGAACCTTTATCCAACCTTGAGTACAGCGGAGTCATCCTTTCTGAACTGGTCGTGCTTTAACTTGAACACGTTTATCAAGTTGGTGAGTGTTCTAAAACGGCTAATTGAGTCTTCAATATCCTCTGAGCTAATGGGGTCAGAGTACTTGGAAGGGAGGTTTTCAGGGGCATCAGGTTCCATCTTGCCATGTAACTTTTTTCCATCTGATTTTAAAATGGATAAAAAAATTTCTTCCAGCTTTCTGATAGCGGCTTCAACATCCGAGTCATTAAAGCAGTCTATTGAATAGTGATCTTCAGAACCTAGAGCTTCAAAGATATTCTTTTCTGCTAAGGAAAATTGATTCTTTAATTCCTCGAGTAAGGATGAAGTGACAAAAGCTGTTTCAATGAGGTCAGCATTGGTTTCGTAGAGCTTTCCATCATTGGCTGCCTCGTATTTAACGAGATTAATACTCAGTGACATGGTTGACCTCCTGTGGAGTCTGGATCAATCAAAAAGCAATGCTCACGTCTCCCTTCAACAACCGGATCAAGGTAGCCAGTCGTCTCCCATTATTTGCTCAAAAGTCCAGGGGCAATCATCCGGGAAGCTGCTGGCATTGAGTTTTCTGCTCTTTTGCTTGATGTACCTGTTCATCTGTTTGATCGCATCGATTCTGGCTTCTGCGTAGGCAGCATGCATCAACTGGCTGGTTTTGGGCTGAAGAGACGGACTTTGTTTGAGTAATTTTCGTATTTCACGCCTGGGATTATCCATGCTGGGGTACCAGGTATGGACGACCATTTCAGCTATCCATCTATCCTCCAGTTGATAGGTTTGGTATTCATATTTCAATAAGTGAAGGAGAAGGGTAGTCAAGTGAGACTCTATCGATCTTGGCTCACTCTTACCCATATCCCCTACTTCCTCAATGAGGTTTTCCAAATCAAGCTGGTCAAACTGGCGGTTAATCAATAGCTGTTTTTGCTTCTGAACCCATTGGTAAAAGTCTGTCTCGTAAAGATTATCCATAAATCACCTCCATGAACTTCCTAATGTAGGCAAAAAGTACCGGAGCATCAAAAACATTAATCATAAAGTTCGGTGACAGCAAAGATGGCCAGAAAAAGCC
Source organism: Endozoicomonas sp. ALC020 (assembly GCF_049275935.1). Taxonomy (NCBI): domain Bacteria; kingdom Pseudomonadati; phylum Pseudomonadota; class Gammaproteobacteria; order Oceanospirillales; family Endozoicomonadaceae; genus Endozoicomonas; species Endozoicomonas sp. ALC020. The sequence goes on along the minus strand of NZ_CP184830.1, from coordinate 1,749,929 downwards.
AACCCAGCATCAACGAGATGCCACCCAGTGGGGTGATCGCACCCAGCCAGCCAATTCCGGTGATGGCAAGAATATACAGGCTACCGGAAAAGAGGATGATACCCGCGAGAAACAGTCTGGCGCTCCATCTCAGCTTTCTGGAGTCTTTGAAGTGGAGGGCAAGAACGGCAACAAGAACCAGAGCCAGACTGTGGTAGAACTGGTAATCCGTCGCTGTTGCCCAAACGTCTATGTAGCGTTCGGACAGCTGATCTTTCAGAGCATGGGCCCCAAATGCGCCCAGAGCCACAGACAAAAAACCACAGAGGGCACCGGGTAACAGGTAGAGTCGGGTCATTTTTTATCCGTAACTTTTGTCGGCAACAGATCAACAACACTCCCCGCTGCAAGTCTCAATCCTTCCTGAAAGTACAGAGAGCTTTTTTCATGATCATCCATATGAGCCATAAGGCGGCCCAACTCGTTATAGGTATCAATCCGTTTGCTGAGTCTCAGGCTGGCTTCAAAGTATTCCCTGGCTTTACCCCAGAGTTCATTACGGAGAGACAGACGACCCAGGGTCAGTAGCAGGTCGGCGTCGTTAGGTCTTTCATTGAGCATGGCTTCGGCAAAATGCAGCTGCTTCTTCACATCCCTGCCCTTAATCTTGCCGTAGAGCAGAGCCATGTCGCTGCAGTAGTGTTTCTTCAGGTTTTCTCTGAGCAGAGCTTCTGCTTTCTCTTCTGCTCCCAGATCTGTCAGGCACTTCGCATATCGATAGATCATGGCAGAGTTGTGTTTTTGACTGGACGACAAACTGTTCCAGATTTGAGTTGCAGGTTTTATTTTCTGCTCCAGAGAGGTAAAACTGCGGCCATTGTTAAAGGCTTGATTGAAAAGGGCCTCAAAGCACTGAAGCTCAGTGGTGCGATACTCTTTATCGGAAACGATTTTTTGCTTTTTCAGCTTGGGTAACAAGGCTGCAAGTGATTGCCAGTCATTCAGACGGGTATAAACCTGCTTCAGCATCTTCAGGACGTAGCAATGTCGTGGAACCTGCTTGTGCAGCTTGGTCAGAGTGGCCAGTGCCTGCTCCAGTTGACCCGATGACAGTTGCAGCTGAGCCTGGGTAATACCAATAGCCAACTCTGCACCGGGCTCCTTGTGATCGGCTCGGCGAAGGTATTCGGCAGAGGCTTCAGGGTCATCATTTTCATGAGCCGCTCGGGCGGCAGCAAGATAATTCAGTAACGGTGACGAGCCATAGTCCGCTGCCTGCGAAAGCAGTCGCTCAGCTTTTTTCCAGTGTCCCTGAGTGAACTCGACAAAGCCGCGGGTTGTTAATTTACGGGCTCGCCTTTCTTTGGCGCCCGAAGTCATTGGATAGATAAAACCAGTGACGTCGAAAATCAGTTTCAGGATAATCCAGACAAGCCATAACGCACCTATGGCAAGACCTATCAGTAGAAACAGTCCCCACAGTGTGCTTTCGAACGTAGTCGTGTTGTAAGAGATAAGCACATAGCCGCTGTCACTGATCATGGTATTTGCCAGACCAAAAGTAATGCCCAGAATCGCCAGGAAGATGATAAAACTCTTCATTTCCGGGGCTCCTCTGAAGAATTAGCAGGTGCTTCTGAGGGCTGAGAATGTTCTGTCCGGTTTTCTGTGGTTGTCTGGTCAGTCACTTCAGGTGCTTTTTCGGCTGGACTGTTCTGGACAGTCTGAGCACTCTGTGCAGATTCAGTTTGTCCTGTCGTATTTTTTTTATTCTCCGGGGTATCGTTTAACTGGCTGGATTTCAGCAAGCTCAAAGCACGGCTGATATTGATGGTTACAGGTTTTACGGTGATTTTGTCTAAAACCTTCAGCTCGTCCAGCATTGCGGTCGCCTGAGACCCTGAAAGGGGAAAGTATTTTTCTATCCAGTTTGAAGCCTGTTGCAAGCTACTGTTGTAGATAGCCTGGTCTCTGGAGAGGACTGACAACTTGGCCTGCTCCAGCATCAACTGTAGGTTTTGGCGAATGATAATATTCTCTTGGGGTGTCAGTAGTGAGGTGATTTTCTGATCGCGATCCGGAGTGAACCTGAACAGGCTGACAAAGCTCTCCCAGGTATTATTCAGCATTGAGAGGGCGACAGTCTGCCACTTGGCAGTTTCTGTAGATGGAGTGCCTGCGGATGGCATGTCAGAAGATTTTGATACGGTTGCTAAAGGTTGTTGCAGGGTCTTTTTTTCCATCAGGGGCAATTGGTCAATCTGCCGGGTGAGCGCTTCAAGCTTCAGGTAGAGCCCTTCCTGATCGAGATCCGGGAGACTGTTGAGAGAAGCTATATCTTCTGCCAGTGCTTCCCGAACGGGATACAAATTATAGTTGTCCAACTCAAGCAGCATCTTGTCAGCACTGTTAAGGAGAGCTTTGGCTGATTGGATATCAGATGACATGAGCAGACGCTGGTTAGCGAGACTGAGCAGGTATTCTACTTCTGCCAGCTTCCAGCCATCCAGACTGCTACCGGTGAGTTCCTGAAGGTTTTTGGTCAGGCTGTCGGTGCGACTGAGCAAACGTTCACTTCGACTTTCCTGTTCGCTCAGTTCGGTTTTGATAGGCGTGAGATCACTGTTTATTTCAGCGAGCCTGGCCTGAAGTCGCGCAATCTGGGTTTGCTGCTGTTCCTGCCCCTCAATAAGGGAGGGTTGTTTCTGCTCCCAATGAATGAGCCGCCAACCTAAACCGCCGCTCAATCCCAGTGCAATGATTGCAAGCAACACGGCCAGGACAGACAGCTTTCGTCCTGGCTTTGATGCTGATTTTTGAGGCTGTTTTCTGGAGCCTGCTGAAGTTGGCTTGCTTTCCTGTTTTTTGGAAGGCCCTGCTGACCTGGCCAGTTCTTTCGGTTCGGTCTGCTCGAGTTTACTGGCGTTCTGATCTTTCTTGCTCACGTTAACCCTTCGCTGTTAATCAGGTTCAGTACCGAGATCATGGCGTGATTGTCGGCGCCGCGAGCGGTATAAACCCGTTTGAATGCTTGAGCCTCTGGCATTCTGGCAATTCTATCGCTGGGAACCACCAGACGGCACTCCTGGCTTAAAGCCGGAGAAAGGTAGTCTGCGGTATTGGCCAGAATCTCACCACTACTGGTCAGTATGACATTAATAGCATGATCTTTGATCAGCCTGTTCAGATAATCTTCCGGGTAATCGGGCTTCTGGCGTTCATAAAGTTCCAGGCAATCCACCTGGGCTCCCCGATTTCTGAGGGTGTTCTCCAGCAGTTCTCTACCACCTTTTCCTTTCAGAATCAGTATTTTTTCTCCGCTGACCTGCTGAAGGCTCTCCAGTCGCAACAGTGCTTCACTGTCACCGGGCTTTTGTCTTATCTCCGGGTAAGTCGCATCAATGCCATTACTCTTAAGCCATCGTCGTGTTTTTGGGCCGACGGCATACCAGTGGATCTTCAAAGGCATTTGTGGCCAGTAGTTCTCTATATGTTCCAGACCCAGCCTGGCGGCATTCTGACTGATCACAACGACTTTACTGTACTGATCGAGCTGTAAAATCCGGTCTCGCAGTGTCTGGCTCTCTGCCAGCGGTTGGATTTGGATCATTGGTAAAGACCATGCCATGGCCCCCTGGTTCTGAATCATGGCAACCAGTGGCTCTGCCTGCTCCCTGGGGCGGGTAACCAAAGCCCTTATCTCACGGCTGTTTATCATGACACGGCTCACATTAATGCAGCAACTCTGCGAGAATTCGGTCTGCACCCTGTGCCAGCAAGGATTCTGCCAGCCGGACCCCGCCTTTCTCACCATCGGAAGGTGCACAATAGACTTCTGCGCTCAGTATGACTTTGCCATCCGGTTGACCCACAAGGCCCCGGATGTAGAGCTGGTCGTCGATGAGTTCAGAGTAGCAACCAATGGGTACCTGACAGCCGCCATTTAATTTTCGGTTCATGGCTCTTTCTGCAAGGACTCGTGTTGCAGTTTCTTCATGATGCAATGGGGCCAGAAACTGTTTGATCGATTCATCGTCAGAACGAATCTCAATACCCACTGCACCCTGACCCGCCGCTGGCAGACTGAGTTCAGGAGGCAGGGCCGATTTGATCCGATTTTTCATCCCCAGCCTGATCAATCCTGCCGCTGCAAGAATGATGGCGTCGTATTGGCCATCGTCCAGCTTGGCCAGACGTGTGTTAACGTTGCCCCGCAGGAATTCAATCTTTAGATCCGGTCTTTTTGCAAGGATCTGGCATTGGCGGCGCAGGCTGGATGTACCCACGATGGCGCCCTCAGGCAGATCGCTCAGCTGGTTGTAGGTGTTGGAAACAAATGCATCCAGTGGGTTTTCGCGAGGGCAGATAACACCCAGCTCGAGCCCTTTTGGAAACTCCATAGGTACGTCTTTCATGGAGTGAACGGCGATATCAGCCCTGCTCTCCAGCATAGCCGTTTCCAATTCTTTTACAAACAGGCCTTTGCCACCGATTTTGGCCAGAGGTGAATCCAGAATCCGATCACCCTTGCTGGTCATCTTTACCAGCTCCACCCGGATACCCGGGTGAAAGTACTCCAGACGCTCTTTTACGTATTCAGCCTGCCAGAGGGCCAGGGCACTTTTTCTTGTCGCGATGCGGATGGTTTTCATGGGGAGGCTTTCAATCAATAAACTTTCAATCTACAAAAAAGGGCAACGATGGCTGAGTGGTCCTATGAAGACTGGGATAATACGATAGTCTGTAGTTGTGACCAACCGTTACTTTTCCTGAAGGCAGTTGCCGGAGGTTAAAATAGCAACTAGCTTGTTATTCCAGTGGAGGCGCTTATGACAGACCTTTATAAAACCGATTACATGCTCTGGATTGAAGAACAGAAAAAGCTGCTGGCTGCCAGGCGTTTTGATGAGCTTGATCTTGGAAATTTGCTGGAAGAGTTAGCTGATATGGGAAAGAGTGAGCCAAGAGCTTTCAAGAGACACCTTATTCAGCTACTTAGCCACTTGTTAAAATGGGACTTTCAGCAGAATCAGGTCAATGACCTCAGGGATATGGATCATTGGTTTCGCAGCTGGGTGGATACAATTCAAATTCAGAGGTATGCCGCAGCAGCGGTCCTGGCAGATAATCCCAACCTGCAGTCAAAGCAACAGGCTATCTACCTTGAGGCTTACCAGCAGGCCCGAATATTGGCTGCCAAGGGGTTAAACAGTTATGTGGATTCAAGACATTTTACCACGAAAGACTTCCCCGAAGATTGCCCATGGACACTTGAGCAGGTTATGGGCGAAGACTTTTTACCACAAGCCAGGCTCAGTTAAGCCTGGCACCCGTAGGCCTCACAGTGATTGCATAAACTTCTTCATCAGTGGCACATGCCGACGGCTTACTGAAAGAAGCTTTTCGACACCACTGAGCTGGATAGAGTAATGACCCTGCTCGTCACGAATCATCCTCTCTATGGCTTTTCTGGCCACCAGAGCGTTCCTGTGGATTCGAACAAATCTGGAACTAAACTCGGACTCCAAGTCTTTCAGTGGGTCATCAATGAGCACTTCACCGTTCTTGTGATAGACCGTGATGTATTTGCTGTCCGCCATAAAGTAGTAGATATCATCCAGAGGAACCAGCTCTATCCCTCTGAGCGTCTTGGCTGCGATATGGCTGCGGGCGTTATCATTCAGATCATCTTTGAGGCTGGCCAGCTGTAATCGATTAACTTTAGCGGCTCCGGTCAGCGCTTGTTGCAGATCTTCAAGCTTGACAGGCTTCAGCAGATAGCCAACCGCCTGAACCTGAAAAGCTTCAATGGCGTGAGTGTCATAAGCGGTGCAGAAAATGATAGCAGGTGGACGCTCCAGCTTGCTGATATGAGCGGCCGCCTCCAGGCCTCCCATAACAGGCATACGAATATCCATCAAGACAATGTCTGGCTGGTATTTACGACAAAGCTCAAGGGCTTCAATGCCATTACCTGCATCGTACTCCAGAGCCTGAAAGCCTTCTAAACGTCCCAACAAATGTCGCAGACGGTCTCTTGCCAGCGGTTCATCATCGGTGATCAGTATGTTCATGGTTATCGCCACCGTAAGGGTAAGTGATCAATGTTTCAAACTCCTGGGTATTTCCACTCTCACCCTCAAACAGCTGAGCTTCTACACTGGCTTTGTTACCAAAAAGCATATTCAGTCTGGAGCGGATATTTGCCAGAGCCAACTGATTACCCTGAGCCCCTTTGGCAAAACTGGAAGGGCTACTCTGGACCGGGTTTCGGACTCTGATAGTGATGTTATCGTTGCTCCTGCGAATATCTACACTCACAGTGCCACCTTTTTCCAGTGGCTGGATGCCATGATAAACCGCATTTTCAACAATGGGCTGCAGAGTAAGGGGCGGAATGTCAACCTCTTCAGGGGTTAACTCAATATTCCACCGGGTCTGCAGACGGTCTCCCAGCCTGTGCTGCTCAATTCTTAAATAGCGCTGACAGAGCTCGATTTCCCGACTCAGGGTAATATTCTTGCCATGATCCTGAAGGCTGGAGCGAAAGAGGTCCGATAAATCTTCAACGGCCTGCTCGGCCTTGTCCTGGTCAATATGAATCAGACTGGCAATGATATTCATCGAATTAAAAAGAAAGTGAGGGCGGATTCGAGCCTGCAAAGCCTCAAAGCGAGCGGTGTGGCTGGCTTTCTGCTCTTTTCTGGCTTCCTGTTGAACATAGAAATAGCGCAGCAGCATGGCTGTGATGATGAGGGCAACAGTGACATGTCTGATCAGCTGGGTCCATTCCGGGTAGGTGTCAATAAAAGCATCCCGCCACAGAAACCATTGGGCTGCGAGCGTGAATATCAGCGTGGTGGTAGCCACGACGCCAAGACAGCTGCTGATGATAACTGTCAGCTTCTGACGCTTCAGAATGGGCCTGAGTCGGCAAAGAACAGCACCTGAGACCAGAGAGATCCACTGGACAAACATGGAAGTCATGGCCAGACGGTTCCAGTCAAGATCACCCGGGCCGGGCAAAGTGAGTACCTGAATAAGGACAAAAAGCTCAGAGACCAGAACCAACATAAAGACGGCACCGGGAGAGCATAAATCCGGCAGGAAAAAGTCGTCTTCATCCTGGTTCCTGGTGGTTTTAAATGGCAAGAGGGAGCATCCTGTCTCTGGTATTTGAAAATTTATAAAAATTCACAAAAATAGAATAATTATTCTTATTTGGTTGGGTGCGCTATGTAAAATTACCCGGTTACCCTTATAATGCCGCAGCCAGCTTCAGTCATCCACAGGCTGGCTATAAAAATCAGAACAATGATGCTGCTGGCATCAAGAAATCAGCCTGCAGAACGCAAAACAGCCATGAGCTAACCAACAGCCATGAGCCAACAAAGAAAGAGGTAGAACATGTCTGATAGCAGCAATCAGCAGTGGGGCGGAAGGTTCAGCGAGGGTGTGGATGCATTTGTTGCTCGATTCACCGCCTCCATTGATTTTGATCGTCGCCTTTATCGTCACGATATAGAAGGCTCGATGGCTCATGCTCGAATGCTGCAAAAATCAGGCATTCTGAGCCAGGATGAGCTGTCAGCCATTCTGGATGGGCTCGAAAGCATTCTGAAAGATATAGAAAACAACAACATCGACTGGTCTATCGAGCTGGAAGATATTCATATGAATATTGAAGCCAGACTGACAGACAGAATTGGTGATGCGGGTAAGAAACTGCACACCGGCCGTTCCAGAAACGATCAGGTAGCGACCGATATTCGTCTGTGGCTCAGGGAAGAAATTGACCATATAGGTGATGAGTTAAAACGTTTGCAGACAGGTCTGGTGAATCTGGCAGAGCAGGAAGCTGACACCATTATGCCGGGCTTCACTCATCTGCAAACCGCACAACCCGTGACATTTGGACATCATCTGATGGCCTGGTATGAAATGCTGGTAAGAGACAGCGAACGTCTACAGGACTGCAGAAAGCGGGTTAACGTATCGCCTCTGGGAGCAGCTGCACTGGCAGGCACAACCTATCCGATTGATCGTGAATTCACTGCCAAGGCTTTAGGTTTTGATCGCCCATCCAGAAACTCACTGGACTCTGTCAGCGACAGGGACTTCGCCATAGAATTTTGTTCGGTGGGTGCACTGCTGATGACGCACCTGTCGCGTATGTCGGAAGAGCTGGTACTTTGGACATCAGCCCAGTTTAATTTTATTGATCTGCCCGATCGTTTCTGTACCGGTTCATCCATCATGCCCCAAAAGAAAAACCCGGATGTCCCCGAACTGGTAAGAGGTAAGACAGGAAGGGTGAATGGTCACCTGGTTAGCCTGCTGACGCTGATGAAATCTCAGCCACTGGCCTACAACAAAGACAATCAGGAAGATAAGGAACCACTGTTTGATACCGTAGATACCCTAAAAGACTGCCTGCGAGCCTTTGCCGATATGGTTCCACACATCCAGTCCAGGAAAGAAAACATGAAAGAGGCGGCTCGCCGCGGATTCAGCACCGCGACCGATCTGGCAGACTACCTGGTCAGACAGGGCGTGCCATTTCGCAACGCCCACGAAGTGGTTGGCAAAGCAGTGGCCTACGGCATTGAGAAGAACAAGGACTTGTCGGAGATGACTCTGGAAGAACTCACGGTCTTCTCAGACTCTATTAAGGAAGATGTGTTTGATGTGTTGACGCTGGAAGGGTCTGTTGCTGCGAGGGATCATATAGGCGGGACTGCGCCGCAGCAGGTGAGGTTGGCTGTGAAGCAGGCTTTAAGTCAGTAATTTCCTTCATTTGCCTGAGCGCTGAACATGTATAAGAAGTCCTGTTTTTCTATACAGATCCAACAAATATGTATAGAGAATATCGGTTTTCTATACATGTTCTGATAACCTGTATAGAAAACGGCACTTTCCTATACATATTGGGAGTAACTGTGGCCCCTTATCAACCGGAAGAGCTTCCCCTGCCCAGAGAAAATGAGCTGGAAACACGGCAGGTATTAAAAAAACTGGCTTTAGCTCACCGGCATCTGGCAGAACTGAAAGGTGTAGTTCGCTCCATTCCTAATGAAACCATTTTGGTCAGCACCCTGACGCTTCAGGAAGCCAAAGACAGCTCAGAAGTGGAGAATATTGTCACAACTCATGATGAACTGTTTAAAAACGACCTGACAGTGTCACCCTACAGCCCTGCAACCAAAGAAGTTAAAAATTACGCCAGAGCATTGAGTCGTGGCTTCAACACCGTCAGGAAAACAGGGATGCTTCGCTTTCAGGATATTCTCGATATTCAGCAAACACTGGAAGAAAACAGGGCAGGCTTACGCAAACTGCCTGGAACTGAATTAAAAAACACCTCTACGGGTGAAGTCGTCTATACCCCTCCTCAAAATCCGGAAAAGGTTGAGTCACAGATGGCAAACCTGGTGGCTTATCTCAACGACCATGAGCTTTCAGACAACGATCCGCTGGTAAAAATGGCGGTTATCCAATTCCAGTTTGAGAGTATTCATCCATTTTACGACGGGAATGGCCGAACAGGTCGAATCATCAATATCCTTTACCTGGTTACTCAACAGTTACTGGACCTGCCAGTGCTCTACTTAAGCCGTTATATTATTCGCAACAAGGCTGAGTACTACTCACGATTACAAGCAGTGAGAGACCATGAGGAGTGGGAAGGCTGGTTACTGTTCATGCTTGAAGCCGTGTCAGAAACATCAAAAGAAACCACAACTCTGATTGATGAAATAAAAAACCGGATGCAGGCTGTAAAGCATAGAATGCGTAAAGAACTTCCCAAAATTTACAGCCAGGATCTGCTCAACCATCTGTTCTGCCACCCTTATACAAAAATAGAGTTTATTGAAAAAGAACTGAATGTCAGCCGACTGACTGCCACCAAATATCTGAATCAGCTGTGTGACAAGGGGTTTTTGAACAAACAAAAAATGGGGCGAAGCAATTATTATATTAACGAACCTCTGGTTACACTGTTTCTGAATATTGGTCAGTGATTGGAGAGCAATTCTCTGGCGAGGGGGTGTTAGTTTAACGTTGGAGCGGGCTGTTCGAGAGATAATATTGGCTGGACTGCGTTTGGGCAGGTGAGGTTGGCTGTGAAGATGGTTAGACGGGGTAACGACTTTCCATTAGCCGATAGGGTGAGGAATAAACTGTCTATAGTGTATTCCTCACGTACAACTAATTAGCTTAAGGCATACAATCTACACCTATCTCTTTAAAATGAGAAACTATTTTTTTAAGCATGGGATGTTCTTTGTAGTTAAATAAATCCTTACCAATGCAGACTATTTTGTTGCTATTTCCATAAATAAGCTTGGCTGTGATGAGTGCTGTGCTGGAGAAACCGATGACATAATCATATTGGTTTTTTATCATCAATAACTCAATGGGGGATGAACCTGAGTATATTTTAAAATCTTCTGAGCAAAACTCTATTTTTTTGTCACTCCTATTTGTTGGGTGTGGGATAAATAGTACGTCTTTTATATTTTCTGAACACAGATAACTAATAAGGTTCTGGCTAATAGCTTTTGAGGAGGCTTCATCAGTAATACCCCAGTTGGTTAGAGGTTGGCCGATGATGAGTGCAGACCTAGAGGATTGATTATTGGGTGATATTGAAAACTCGGTTGTAAAGGGTGGGAGGTCTTTTTTCTTCTCTGTCGGTAAGCTTTCTGACGTTCCTGGAATAGTATAAATATGGGATACCTTGTTGCTTAACATCCCATGTCTGTCTTCCTTAAAAGGCGTGTATTTTAGACCGACTGCTTTATCAATGAGAGACTTCTTTCTTTTATTAACGCGTTTTAACTTGTTTTTTGAAAGGGGATGGATTACCAAGTTATGAGTGCCGTCAGGTATTATATTAAATGTTATTTTCTTTTCTGGGAAGTTCTTCTTTGAAGCTGCAATGAAATAATTGTATCTTGTGCTAGATATTGAAGTTGAATGGAAATTTATAGATTTAGGATTGTTATCTTTAATTATTGAAAAAATGAATCTTATATTTTCTCGGGTAGACAACTTTCGTGCAAATTTTGAAGCTTCTCGGTATTTTAGAAGAAAAACATTTTTTAACCCATAGTCCTTTGCTGCTTCATAGTTTTGTTTCTTAAAGCAGAAGAAAAAAGAACTAGTGTCTTTAGCAATCAGTATTGAACTAACAAGTTGGAATGATGAGTTGATGAAGAAGATGTTGATTAATGAGTCATTTGTTTTCATGGTAGATTAATGCATTCTGTAGATTGAGTTGTTTTTGATAAGAAGGTTGGAGAAATTTAGTAATCTAATTAAGTGGTTTTTTTCTATTATAAGAAATAGAAATATAAGCTATGAATAGGTTGTTTCATTGAGGCATTGTTTTTTTCTGCCTTTTTTACTGGTGATTGATCTTTTGAAAAAAATTCCAGTAACCAATGCAAATTATTCTCCAGCGTCTTATAGATTCTTATCTGAGATAAGTTATATCTGCTGTCTGTGGCTAAGAAAAATTAAATAAGCGGCCCAGTTTTCTCTCTGTAACGTCAGAATAGATCCGAAGTCGCTTAATGTGTGCTTTTTAAGATAGTATCTAATAAGTTATTCATTCATCCAGGTTCCACCGATGCAGTCAACATTTCGCAAACCCAGATAATCTTGAGCTGTTTTCTGTGTAATACCACCTGTAGGCATGAACTTCACGTCTTTATAGGGACCTGACAGTGCTTTCAAGTAGTTTACTCCCCCCAGAACTTTGGCCGGAAAAAGCTTAAGCAGCTTGTAACCATTTTCTCGTGCAGTTTCAATCTCAGAAGGTGTTGCAACACCAGGAATAAAAGGCAGATTGAGACTTTTCGCCTTTTTTGCAACGGTGATATTAAATCCCGGTGCAACACCAAAATCGGCACCAGCGTAAGCAGCCTGTTCTGCCTGCTGCTCCGAAAGGATTGTACCTGCTCCTACTTTAACTGTTGGAAAGTCTTCTTTTATCTTTCGTATCGCATCAAATGCGCAATCAGTTCTTAAAGTCACTTCAAAAACAGAATAGCCATTCTCAATAAGTTTATTAATTCTAATCTTCAAGCCTTTTAGCTCATTAATAATAAGTACAGCAACAATCTGACCATTCAAATAATCCATCAACTTTACTCCTGCAGCATGGCCGTTAATTTATTAAGAACTTCGAATTTGTTATCCTGATATAGATCGGGAGCAACATAGCCCCAGCGAGCATGAACGACTTCCAGATTGCTGACCCAATTACACTTCTCCAAATGTTTGTATGAATCATCAACAAAAATTGCCTTGTTGACACTATTTTCTTTGATAAGTCCATCAATCAAACGGGATTTACAACCGTGTTTCTCATAATCGGAAGCATCATATATTTTGACTTCCCGGCTAACACCATTTGTTTGCAATAGAGCTTGAACTGTTTCTCTGTCTTTTGTTGTGACAATGCAGGAATTTTCATAATTCTCAAGCAGGTCCAAGAAACCTCTCGAGCCTTCATAGAGCTTATTAAGAGCCAGCCAGTTATCCCAGTTGTTTTTTCTGAGATTTTTTCTGACTGCAAAGAAGCTTGCCATAAACTCTTTGGCTTCAGTGCCTGGCTGGTCTGGCAAGAATTGAGAAAATTGTTCAACCAGTTTCTGATCAATGGCATTTAGTAAATAGTAATAGTTCCATGCAGGGCCTATTTGATAGCGTTGAGATAAAAAGGCTTTTGCATGATCGCTATTAATATCAATATCATTTAAATTTTCTGCTTTTCCCGAGGTGATCATTGCAACAGCGTAAGCTTCAATAGCTGAGTCAAAAATCACTCCGTCAAAGTCAAGGAAGACCATTTTATCGGCAAGAACTTTTTTCTCATTAGACTTATAAATGCCAATCAGATCACGAGCTATTTCATAGTCTTCATATTCATCAATATCGATGCCCGCAATTTTAGAAACGCAGGACTTATAAGGTCTGACTCCTAATATATATTCGTTCTTGAGCATATTTTCTTTGCTTGACATATATAGGCCATTTGTAACCCTGTAAATATTTGGCAAATTCTGACTGATGGTATGTTCTTTAGTTGCCTTATAGTTTAACGCTCCATCATCATCCCAGAAGTACTCCTTCAGTAAGTTTACCGAAACCAAACTGTCAAACTTAGTATTTACAGGGAGCACATGCTCTTTGTATTCTCGAAAGCCCTGCAAATACTCCTGAGGACTCATTAAGGGTACAACACAGGTTACCCAAGCGATATGCTCATGGGGAATATCTTTTACTACTCCTACAATAACGTCACTAAAGGATGCCTTGTGACCGTCAGCCAGATGAAATTCACGATGATGAATTTTTACTCCTTCATCAAGAGCAATTGTTTTCAACTCATCAGATTCGGTGCTGATATATATATTCTCAGGTGAAATGACTTTCTTAAGTTGTCGTATTTTCCAGGCTAATAGTGGGATGTTATCTGGACCTACGGGAAGAAGTGCTTTTTGCGATACGCGGGAGCTACCTAAGCGGACAGGTATTACTACTCCGAGATCATAATCTTTATACATACTTTTAACCTTTTTACTCTCAGACATTAATACGGATTAGATAACGAGACTCTATTAATTTTTTATTTTTCAGCCCTTTAAGGTTATTAACTAAACTCGGTTCTTCGAACATTAATACAGAACAGCCTTTACTTTCAGAGAATGAAAAAGCTTTAAACACAGGTATTCTTTCAGTAACCACCCTTGCGATTCATAATCTGCAATATCTCATTGTTCCACGTTAAATCATGAAAGTGCTCGTGTAGCAATGACTTCTTCCAGATCGCTTCTACCTATAGTGACTTTCTTTTGTTTTCTCATCAGGCCTGCTTTATGAGGTTTTGTATTGTTGAAAAAATTGACTGTAATATGTCTAAAGCCGACCAAAATTTTTGCTCCAACATTCTCCGAATTCGACAGCCACCTTCTCTGATCACGACATTAAGCTTTCAGTGAAGTTTATTCTCGATGTGTCAATGTACCCGGCTTGATAATAGAGAATTGTGAAATCAAGTCGTGAGCATTCATGTAGAGGTCTTATCCTGGCGTTGCAGGTATATGAGCATAGATGTATGAATAAGAAAGCAAATACAAGCTATAGATCACTGGTTTCAGGGTTTTCATAAATTCTCCCTGATTTTTTCCGGAATTTAGACGTAGCTACCGCACGAGGGTGCTACGCCAGCATTATATATGCTTGATCTTTGGCTTCAATAGGTATTGATGTGCTTTTTATTGGTCAGGACCGTATAAATAATGCCACAATTGCCGGTCTCATATTTGATCTTCGGTGCTTTTACTTGTATGTATGCGTAGTGGTTTCGTTTGAGATGGTCTTTTTCAGGCAGGCTACGAGCGTTGACGATTGTCGTGTGATTCAGAATAACACGGTCTAGGGAAGTTCTCAGTTTTGATTTGGCTGAGGTCATTGCACGTCAGAGAAACTTATTTTGCATACTCCAAAGTGGCAGTAAGAATGATCAACCCATTTCCCAAGGGCTGAAGGCATGTACTTCTATACGTTTTTGCTGCCGCCCCAAAGATTTTGTTTTTTTACAAGCCTGATTACTTCAAAGGCGAGTGCTTTCTGAGCGTTTTTATCAAATCGCTTATAAGCAAGGTTATAGTGCCTGAAAAAAAGGGCTCTATCCTTAGCAGTAAAATGTTTGAAGGATATTCTCTTAATCAACTGCACCAGGTTCTTTTTCACCAGTGAAAGAGGCACCAGAGAGTGATAGCTGTTGCGCTCGATGTCGATCATGACAAAACGTGAAGGCATGCCAGGTTCCATCAAAATATTGCCTGCGCGCAGGTCTCCATGGACAATACCGGCTTTGTGCATCTGACCAATATAGCGGCCAAAAGCTTTGATCCACTCTTGACGCATGGGTTCATCATTTTCAGGTTTTTTCGTCAGGTATTCAGAGACAGAGCCGCTCGGGCCCGCTGCAGTAATTAAATAGTGATTCTTATTTTTGAGCACCCCAAATGCTAATATTTCCGGAATTTCAAAGCCCGCATCCTCCGCAATCCTGGCCTGTTTCACCCATATTTCACAGCGAGTGCCCCTGAATTTAGACTTCAGAATCTCCATATTGCTTTTGGGAATAAACTCTTTGAAGTAACAAGCAGGACTGCCGTTATAGCGTGCCATTTTGGCCTGTTTGGAACAGCTGACCCACTCCCAATTCTTAGGTAGGATATTGTTTTCAAGTTGGGAAACATCGTGTTCAAAGTTAGGCTGCATAGAACGGCTTTTTTGCTTATTGGCTCAGACAATCTGCTGAAGCGAGAGTATACCAGATCATTGATCTGAGGAGTGATTTCTCCCGAACTTTCTAATGGTCTGGATCAGATCCCATACACATCCCATTCGCAAGAACCAGTCCTGACAGTCATGTAATTGTCGTCTCACTGTTTCTAACTTAAAAAATACCCGGGAGTGACATTTTCCAGCTGGCGCAGGCAGTTCCAAGGAAAAAACGGTACGAAAGCCATTAAGTGGCAAGAGTAATTGTCGATGGCGGATATAAGCAGCAGACTAACCAGAGGAAACTGTATGCCTGCAGTCCAGCCATCTAAAGCACAGACCCATTATCTACCCAGAGATAATGACTATGTTTATTCTCACAACCGCTTTGGTCGTGGTTGCCATTATATTGGCCGGTTTCTGTCCCGACCGGTTTCGCTGGTCGCCGATTCGGCAACAAAGCTTTTTGCCCATGAACGGCCGGGCAAAAGCAACACGACTTCCGAGAGTGAAAAACAGAAGCAAAATGTACCACTGTGGGCCAGGAAAGTAGCCCGGGCGACTGCAGTTACACTATTTCTGGTGCCCTCGCTGGCATTAGGAATGATGGGATTCTCCCTGCGCATGATCGGCAATCTGTTCAGGAACGAAATTTCCCTGATTCAGTCTGCAGTTCCACCCACCGTTTATGATCCTGAGCGGGGCCTGCATTTGATGACCTATAACATTGGCCTGATGCCCTCGTTTATCCGTAATCTGAACGACCTGCGCTCATCACAGCAGCGCAGTCATGAGATTGCCGAAGCATTAACCCGCAATCCTGACGTTGCTCCTGATGTTGTCTGCTTTCAGGAGGCGTTTGACCAGCAGGCGACAAAGCAGCTCTGTAAGGATCTCAGTGGTCACTACCATCATATTGTTCACAGTGTTGCCCCCCGTGAAACCGGATTGAGTAGTGGTCTGGCCATTGCCAGCAAATATCCCGTAAAGGAGGCAACATTCCGGCCATTCTCTGATCTGGCTGCAGAAGACCAGCTGGCCAATAAAGGATTGCTGCGGATCGTGCTGGATCTCGGTAACGATAAAACGGCCGTGGTTTATAATACGCACCTTCAGGCCAAAGACGGAAAAACCTATGAGACGATTCGCTATGAGGAGTTGCTTCAGGTAAGAGACTGGGTTGAGGAGGATAGCAATAACGACAGGCGTAATGACGTACATCATCATGGCACCTTCCTGATGGGAGACCTGAACAGCGCACGGTCAGACGAGCAGGGGGTAATGAGTAAAAAGTCGGAGTATGAAAACGCCATGCAGGCACTGGGGGAAAAGTTCTCCAACAGTTACTACCACACCCATGATAAAGGAAATGATACTCGGCTGCTTGACCGCAGCGAGTCATTTTTTGTCGATAGCGATCAGGAAACGATCGAGCCGAAAGATCGTCTGGAGCCGAATGGCACATGGTATCTTGGAGCCGGAAACAGAATGCATAAATCCTGGGGCAGCAGGCGCTGGAAAGAACATCCCAAGGTGGCAATGCAGTGTATTTATGACTACCAGATGGTGTATGGGGACTCTGAAGAAAAATGGGCAGCCCATGCAGAAATACGGCAAATGGGACTTGATATTAATAATAACCTGGAAAGCGGGCTATCTGACCATTTGCCAGTTTCGGTTATCTACCGGGAAACAGAAGGATTTTCTGATGCCATTGCCAGTTTGAAGCCGGAGGATTTTAACGCCCTGGAGGTCAGGGAACTGGTTAATAAACTGAAGCATGCCTATGGTCATCAACCTAGTGATCAGATAAGTGAGAATATACGTGATCCAGAGTTCGCAGGCGTCAATCCCTTGCGTAAAATTGCTAAACTCAGGGATCAGTACAAAAGGGAATCTTTGATTGTGAACGAGCTTAACCAGCTCGAAAAAATAGTCAGGCAAAGTATGAATCCTGTTTCCGGAACGTCTGGGTCGGACACTGGGTAAACCTCAATTTCTGAAATGCGGTTTTTTACAAGTCGTGCTTTCCAAAATCCATGTTTGTTACAATAGTTGGTCTGCAAAGGTATTACGGATTCATGCATGAGCCAGCTGTTACATCAATTACTGTTTGATCAGGCCGAAAAAGCACCTCTGTCTCAGGCTCTGGGGATTAAATCTCAGTGGTATGATTATGCTTCGGTTGCCCTGCATGTAAAAAGTGTGGCTTCAGGCTTGCAGGGTCTGGGATTATCGAGGCACGAAAGAGTCGCTGTTTATCTGCCAAAAACCGCTGAAGCAGTATTCAGTTATTTTGGAACAACGGCGGCCGGTGGCGTCATGGTTCCTGTCAATCCGGTGTTAAAAGCACCTCAGGTGTTGCATATTCTGACGGATTGCAAGGCCAGTGTTCTGATTACTAATAAGGCTCGCTTCAAGCAGATTGAGGCCTGCCTGACCGATTGTCACGATTTGAGTCATATTGTTTTGGTGGATGGGCACTCTGAAGAGGAAAGTCCTGTTCAGGTTGTTGCCTGGTCAGATTTCCTGAAGGAAGAGAACACCTGGTTGCAACCCCCCTCTATTGATATGGATATGGCTGCGATTCTCTATACCTCCGGAAGTACCGGTAAGCCCAAGGGGGTCGTGCTTTCTCATCGCAATATGGTGACCGGGGCTTATAGTGTCTCTGAATATCTCGAAAATACCCATCATGACCGGCTCCTGTGTGTACTACCGTTTAGTTTTGACTATGGTTTCAGTCAATTAACCACCGCCTTTGCCTCTGGTGCCAGCTGTTATCTGCTGGAGTATCTGCTGCCCGTAGATATCATCAAACAAGTGGCTCAGCAGAACATTACCGGCCTGGCTCTGGTGCCACCCCTTTGGGTACAGCTTTCTGAAATGAGCTGGCCTGAAGAAGCCGCAGAGAGTTTGAGGTATTTCACGAATTCTGGTGGAGCCATGCCATCGTCAACCCTGGATGCGCTTAGAAATAAATTGCCACAGGCTTCACCTTATTTAATGTATGGCCTGACAGAAGCCTTTCGATCGAGTTATCTGCCACCCGAAGACGTGGACCGTCGTCCAGGCTCTATGGGCAGAGCCATTCCCAATGCTGAATTACTGGTTATCAATGAGCATGGACTACCCTGTAAACCCCATGAGCCGGGAGAACTGGTGCATCGGGGAAGTCTGGTGGCACTGGGCTATTGGAATGATCCTGAGCGAACCAAAGAGCGTTTCAAACCCGTGCCTTTGTCGATTCAAGAAATTCCAACCCCTGAGCTGGCTGTCTGGTCGGGTGATACTGTTACTCAGGATGAAGACGGTTATTTGTATTTCGTCGGCCGCAAAGATGACATGATCAAGACGTCTGGCTATCGGGTAAGTCCCAGTGAGCTTGAAGAGCTAATGTACGCATCTGAAATGGTATTGGAAGCGGCTGCTATTGGTGTTTCCCATGACCAGCTGGGTCAGGCTATCGTACTTATCGTGGTATCTGCGACAGATGAGCCTGTTGAAGAGAAAGCAGTTATCAAGTATTTCCAAAAACACATGCCAACCTACATGGTGCCTTTGCGGGTTATTACTCAAAGTGCCTTAGACAGAAATCCTAACGGCAAAATAGATCGAAAAGCCTTGGCTGCAGAGTATGAAAATCTGTTTGTATCCGGAGAAAGTAAATGAGCAAGCAGCATGATCGTCTGCAGAGAATTTCAGTCAGGAATAATCATCTTCAGGTCGCTGGCCGTCCTGCTCAGCAGCTAGTGACCATGGCTGGCGGAACACCTTGTTACATATACGACAGAAAGTCTCTCACTGAGCGAGTTCAGTCCCTACGTTCGGTGATGCCTTCTGACCTAAAGTTGCATTATGCGATTAAAGCAAACCCAATGCCCGCAGTTGTTTATCATCTGGCAGGTCTTGTGGATGGTCTGGATGTGGCTTCCCAGAGGGAAATGATGGTCGCAATAAGTTCGGGTATTGATCCTGAGTCAATTAGCTTTGCCGGGCCAGCGAAAAGAGTCGAAGAACTCAGGGCAGCTGTGGCAGCCAATATCGTGATTAATGTTGAATCCAGTTTGGAACTGGAGAGGCTTTACCAGCTTTCCTCTGAGTTGCAGATAAAGCCCAAGATCGCTTTTCGCGTCAATCCTGATTTTGAACTCAAGTCTTCTGGCATGAAAATGGCCGGAGGCCCGAAGCAGTTTGGTATAGATGCAGAATTAATGCCTGACGTGTTATCCGGGTTGGATACCGAAAAAGTAGACTTTTATGGTTTTCATATTTATTCCGGGTCACAGAATCTGAATCCGGATGCGTTGATAGATGCTCATGGGAAAACATTTGAGTTGGCTGCACGACTTTGTGAGTTGGCTCCTGTTCCGGTTCGGCATGTCAACATAGGTGGCGGACTGGGGATTCCCTATTTTCCGGGTGAGCAGGCGCTGGATGTTGTCCCTGTTGCTGAACATCTGAAAAAGCTGATGGGGGCTCGCTCAGGCCGATTACAAAATGCCGAGATAGTCATGGAGTTAGGCCGATATCTGGTTGGTGAAGCGGGTTACTACTTCTGCCAGATTACGGATAAAAAAAAATCCAGGGGGCAAACCTACCTGATGACCGATGGCGGACTGCATCATCACCTGTCGAACTCTGGCAATTTTGGTCAGGTTATCCGTAAAAACTACCCCGTGCTGATTGCTGATCGGATCGCATCTGAAGAGAAAGAAATCGTTGAGATCGTTGGACCTTTGTGCACGCCTCTGGATATTGTTGGGGCCAAGCTGGAGTTGCCTGTAGCCGAAGTGGGTGATCTGGTTGTTGTACTTCAGTCAGGCGCCTATGGAGCCACGGCCAGTCCGCAGAAGTTTTTGAGTCATCCCGAAGTGAAAGAGATTCTGATTTGAGATGGGTCAGTCGATAGCAACGGGTTTGAGAATAAAACAGATGAGGAAGTATGAAAACTGTTCAGGTAGAGGTGTCGGAATTTCGAGAAAACTTGCAAGTTTGGCTTTCCCGGGTCATTAGCGGAGATAGCCTTGCCCTGTTCAGGGATGGCAAAACTGTCTCCCGTATTATCCCTGAGCCAGATGGGCGGAGTGAGGCCAGGAACAGACTAAACAACATAACTTCCCGGTGTCAGATGGATGATGTTATTTCCCCAATTGGGGAAAGCTGGGATGCTATGTCAGATTTCGTATAAAAAAACGTTCAGGGGGCTGACTTTTCTGATGACCGATCAAGACTTTCTCAGCCGTCCTTATGTCAGGGAATTACTCATCTTATGTCTGCAAAAGATAAACCAAAAGCTAAAGTACGTGAGGCGGTGACTGAGGATTTTGCCCGGGTTTATCCTTTGTTAAGGCAGCTAAACAGCACACGATATACAGAAGCCATATGGAAAAGGCTGTTTACTAATCTTTGGGGACAGGAGAATTGGTCACCGGGTTACGTACTGGATACTGGTGAAAGGATAGTGGGTTTTCTTGGCGGGCTCTATTCTGAGGAAATTGTTGACGGGCAGAGGCAGGTTACCTGTAACCTGACAGCATGGATTGTTGATGAAGCATATCGCAGTTCCTCCTTGATGCTATTGATGCCTTTTTTGCGTAAAAAGTCCGTGGTGCTCACCAGCCTGACCTCTTCACCTGAGGCCTATGCCGTTTATAAAAGACTTGGGTTTAAGGATCTTGATACCCACGCCAGAGTCATTTATCCATGGCCATCTTTTATGCATTCTCCAGAGTTGGTCACTGATCCAGAGAAGGTGAGAAAACTATTGAATGAGCAGGAGCGTCGATGTTTTGATGCTCATCTTCCTTTGGATGTTAGGCAGTGCGTGATCAGGAAGGAGGATCGTGTCTGTTATTTATTGATTACTCGTCGTTTAAATCGAGGTCACATACACCGGCTAGGCGATGTCGAACTGTTCAGAGAAACCATCAGCCAGGTGCGATGGCCTCTCTGTAAAGCATTGAGTGTTAAGGCATTACAGGTTGATGAGCGGTGGCTGGCTGGTAAACGATTGTTGCTGTCTCGTTTGAAACGCTTTTCTCAACCGAAGCAATATAGAGGCAGCATTCCGGCAGACAGGGTGAATGCCAGTTACTCAGAATTGGTGGTGTTGGCAACAAACTGAAGTGCTGCATTTTGTTGCTATAGGGCTGTAGGAATTGTTTGAGTTGGTGGTTTTGTAAGCTTAGATCGTGCCTTGGCTTCGCCTGATCTCATTGGCCAGCCAGTATTTAATCAGTGATTGATAAGGCATATCTCTTTTGTTGGCCTCTTGTTTGATGCCGTCCAGCAAGCTTTCCGGCAGTTGTAAGGTTATGGCCTTGGTTGAAGGCTTCAGGTTCGGCAAGGTAACAGCTTCAGCCTTGCACCAGTCCACATAACCACTTGAGTCGTGGTGTTCCCAGAATGCTCGCTCTTCTTCCTCGGTTTTGAAATCAGGTCGTTTTCGTGTATCGCTCATAGCCTGTTTCGGTACAAAAAATGACTCAGGAAGCCTGATCAATATAGCCCAACAAACTACCAACCGTTTCGAAGATGGTCGCATCAATATCATCATCTGCTACGTTGATGCCAAAAGACTCTTCCATAGCAGTGATCACACCCACTACAGCCATGGAGTCAAACTCAGGAAGAGCGCCCAAAAGCTGGGTCTCTTTGTCAAAGGCCTGGGTGTCGACTTCCAGCACTTCCGCCAGTATCGTTTTGAGTTCGTCAATGTGTGCCATTTATATTTCCTGGTACTGCCGATCTGGAGCCCGGCCCTTGAACAGTCTGTAGAAATAAATCAGAGGGGCAACTCTATAGAGTTTCGGGGTTGGCATCAAGCCGGATATGTTGGCAAGTCTGCTGCATTCTGGTTGGCTTTTTGAGTTTGGCTCAGTTTATTGAGGACAGTAAATAACGTCCATAACCACTTTATCAAAAGGCCTGCCGCCAGCTCTTGAAAATCTGACTCATTAATCTAGCCATTTCTTCATGCAATCACTTCCAGAGAGGCAATTTTCAGGCTATGGTGTTTCTCTGCTGTTTGAACGAAGTACTGGTTTTGGTAGCAGAATAGGATGAGCTGGGCTCATAAGGCGATTGCTCCGTAAAGAGGCTCCGTCCAAATCATCATACAACTCATTATTTGAGGGGTACGATTTGTATTTTTCTCTAATTACCAGGCCAACTGATGGCTAGGAAATTAGCCAGAAATTGTCTAAGCGCATTTTTCTAATATCTTTGATTGGTGATTTTCAAGAAAAGATTGTAAGCTATGACGGTGATTGTATTTGGTATTTTGAATCCTTTTTTATAAGCCCAGCATTTTATGTCATTTTTTATCTCTGGATTGTTCTTTATTAGTCGATATAAAAAATATGAGAAGTTACTCCTGCAGTTGCAAAAAATACTGGCAAGATTATACAGTCTTTCTAAAGTATGTTTGTATTCTTTGAACTCATCTCTGCTGATTTTATGTTTGTTTTTTATTACTTCGTAATGAAAAAAAATTTCTTTTTCTTTAAATGAATAGCCGAAATTTTCTGAGTTTCTTTTTATGGAGCTAGTTAGGGCGGATTTGTTTTTTTCTACTAGCTTTTTAGAAAATTGATTTGAATGTATTCTGTATTTCACTAATGGCTTTTTAATGATTCCTAACTGACATCTACTTTCTGTTATAGTTCTCATTAGGAAATCGTAGTCTTCAGCAAAGTCTATAGAACTATCGAATTGTAAATTTTCTATTGACTCCGCGCTCATCATTACTGTAGAGCAAGGTATAGTTTTTCCGAAAAAAAAGTAATTGAACTTTAGGCTGTTATCTTTCTCTGGATAAGACTTTATTTTGTTTTTCTTAGTATTGAACTCTTTTATCCATGAACCACAAACATCAATATTATTTGATTTCATGTAGTTGATTTGATCTTCTAGTCTGAACGGATAGCATATATCATCAGAATCTATAAGAGCAATATAAGATCCCGAAGCAACTGATAAGCCTCTGTTTCTAGCTTGCGATACTCCAAAATTCTCTTGCTCTAAATACTTTATTCTCTTTTCCCGGTCTTGTATTTTTAAAATAATATCTTTTGTTTTATCAGTGGAGCCATCATTGATAACTATTATCTCAATGTTATTATAGGTTTGGTTTATTATTGAAATTAAGCAATCTTCAATGTAAAGCTCAGAATTGAAAGCGGGTATAATTACACTAATAAGATTTTCTTGTGTGTTCATTGATAAACTTTATCCGCATTGGGGAAAAATCCTTTATTAGATAGAGAATGTGTTAACCCCAGATTCTTTGTTACTTATTTTTAATCAATTTATATAAATTCTTACTGATTTCTTGAAAAAGTTAAGGGCGAAGCACTAATTTTCATTTTAATAGCTATTCCTATTCCTAGAGGTAGCCAGAAATTAATCCAGTATATATGTGGTTTTGTGAAAATTTTGCTTACATCGGTTATGTAAGAAAAAAGTCCTATGCACAGCAAAGCAATTGCAATTTTAGTATTGATGTTTTCTCTACTGGTATATAGGTTTTTAATCAGTAAACATAATAAAAATGCAAACAAAAATAAGCCAATAAAACCTAGCTCATAGAATACTTGAAGATATATATTATGAGCGTGAAAGGCTATAGTTCTATTTTGATTGTATGGTATTTGAAATTTTGCTCCGGCACCGTGACCAAACCAAAACCTTTCAAGAGACCTTTTGTAGGTTGTAAGCCAAATGCTTCCCCTTTCACTAAATGTTTTATTGAGAAAATCCTCTGATTCTTCTAATGACTCCATGAATTTAAACTTTGAACCAGTTGCAATTATTCCAGATGAGACAAGTTCTATTTCGTTAGTGGTATAAGTTGACTGTCTATTGTTTAATGTGTCTGAAATGCCTGTCGATATTTGGTCAGAAAAGTAAATCAAAGAACTTGAAATTGTTATAGCTAGTAGCGCAATGGTTGATTTTTTATTCTTTATAAGAATCCATGAAAGAAAATAAGATAAGAATAATGAGATTATGGGGCCTCTGGACCAGGTAAACATGACATAGGTATTAAGTACTAATAAAGAAATTAACTTTAAGAAAGATCTGGCTTTTGATGATTTTCTATCCGAAAAAAGCACAAATAAAATAGCTGAAAATGATCCGTAATAGATGGCGGCAGGGATTGGGTTGTCAAGATTTCCAAAGCCCCAGTCACCCATGTTACTGATTCTATATTCTCGAACTCCGATGGGTGCATCCAGAATAAAGAAGTGATTCAATAATGAAATAGCTGCACCAATAGAGATTATTAGTGCTGATGTTTCGAGTATTCGGCTGAAGTCCCAATAATCTGAACGAATTAGCATATATATGCTGAATATAAATAATACAATGTATATACCATCTTTGATAAACCTACCTGCATCTTCATCTGTGTCGGACCATAAAAAGGATAGAGTGTACAGAACGATAAAACATAGGGTCAATATTGCTAAGGTATTGACCCTATGTTCTTTGAATACTTCCTTGCCCGAAGTGAAGAGCAGTATAAATGCAGGAAGAATAAGCCAAGTATAAGTTTGAGAGATATGTGAACTGTTGTTTGGAAGTATGATCTGCCCTGTTAGGAAAACAATCATACCAAATGGAATAATCCATTTTAAAATAATGTGGTTGGTTTTATCTTGTAGCGATATATTCATAAATAAAAAAATATAAAATTTTAACACTATATGCTGGCTCTTTAGACCACCACTGGCTAAGTATTTTCCAGGCTGAAGATTTGACTAGAAATACAGCGAATATAAGCATATCCTTCGCTTTTTCTTTATTTGGTAGAGCAATGACTGAACGCAAGAAGCAGATTTTACAGCTTCAGAACAGCTTTAATGTCATGTCTTCTGACTTGGCAGAGCAAATCATCAAGGCGCTGCCATCTGACCAGTACGAAATTACAACAGCCTTTCTGAAAGGAAAGCCAGAAGCGGGTCAACCTGTTAGCGCTGCCGGAAAATCGGTCTATTTTGATTTTAGTAGTAAGCAGCTCAAAGGGATTCGACGCTGGTTTGCTGTACGAAGACTGTTACGCTTTTGTCGAGAACATCATTTTGACGGCATCATATGCCATCGCTTCAAACCGACTCACATCATGCTCAACCTTGCCAGGAAGCTGAATACAAAAGCTTTTATCAGTATCGCCCATGGTTTTGGTGATTATGACCGCTCTTATCGGCAAAAACTGGTAAACAGATTGGCTGATGAACGCTGGTGCTTTGTAGGGGTATCAAAGCCGGTTCAGAGCTATCTTATGAACACTATAAACCGCTTGAATGAGAGCAATACGGCAGTGATCAGTAATGCTATTGATATTGAACAGGCCGTTTCGATACAGCTAAGCCGTGAGCAGGCGAGGCTGGAACTGGGGCTGCCTGAGGATCGTTTTATTTTTGGCACTATAGGTCGATTGGTCGAGATTAAAGGTCATGCTGTAATGATTGATGCTCTGGCTAACATTTACCGGAAATATCCGGCTGCTGCAGTGGCCATCATTGGTTGGGGTGAGGAAGAACAAAACCTCAGGCAGCAGATCAATAACCTTGGTTTGCAAAACAGTGTTTTCCTGCTTGGAAAGAGAGAAGAAGCCATCAAATATGTTAAGGCATTTGATGTCTTCACTCTGCCTTCCTTCACAGAAGGTCTGCCCCTCGCGTTATTGGAGGGCATGTCGGGTGCTTTACCCATCATAGGTTCAGATATAGATACCATAAAACCTTACATAGAAGGTTTAGGGCAGGTTACTAAAGCGGGTGATCCAGAGAGTTTGGCTAAGGCCATGGAATATTATCTTTCACTGCCACCTGCTGCTATGGCAGAAGAAGGTCGTCATCTCTACGAGGCACTTTGTACAAGACACAATATTAATGATTTTCGTGAGTCCTATCACGATCTGTTGGATAAGATGCTAACCCGAAAAAGTTGAGCCATACGTAATAAAAAACTGATTAAATTGAAATATGAAATCGTTATTCAGAGCTTTGGAACTATCAGGCATTTTTGCGGTGCTGGCTGTAATTGGTGCAGGCATGTACCTATACACCAGCTGGCTTTGGATAATGCTTTTCTTTATGGCCTATATTTTACACGGGCTATTTTTTGCAGATCATATTTACTATCGACGACGCTGTGATTATCAGTGGGAAGTCGATAGCAAAGATAGCCAGCAAGCCGTGTTTAATGACTCTGTTTTGATGTTACCTGAATCATTAAGAACGGGGGGGCACACTGTTTTTCTCAGAGTTAAGATCAGTGCGAAATTTTCCGGAAAGCTTTTTGATCCTGCTCTGAGGATTCTATCCAATGGTCAGAAGTACGCCCAGTTCTTTGAGCGCAGTTGTAAAGGCTTCCGTTATATCAATCTAACCCCTGCTATAGAAGCGTTGGAGTATGCAGAGACACTGAGTCTCAGTGGCAGGCATTGTCGATTTGACAAAAAAAATGCCGAACTGATTGCTTTTAAAAAGCCTGATCTGGTGGGCAAAAAAGTTTTATTTATCTCACCCCACGCGGATGATGCCGAAATTGCGGCTTTCGGTCTCTATAAAAATACCGACAGTCTTGTTGTAACCATTACCGCCGGAGAGGCTGAACCAGAAACTTTTGATCGCTACATCAGTGATAATAAACAGGCTGCCATTATGAAGGGCAGGGTAAGAGCCTGGGACAGTATCATGGTGCCACAATGGGCAGGACTGAAGAGTGATCGTGTTATTCAGCTGGGCTACTTTTGCAAGCATTTAAAGAAAATGTACGACAGCCCAGAGCAAACCATTTCATCTGAGTATGCAGGGGTATCGGATACCAGGGTTTTTCGGGAGTTTAATCATATCAAACTGGCTTCTGATAACCATGGCACAGCCAGCTGGCAGCAGCTGGTTGATGACCTTGCAGAGCTGGTCGCCCTCTTTAAGCCTGACTATGTGGTGACACCACACCTTAATGTAGATGCTCATCAGGATCATCGATATAGTACTGCGGCGATCCAAGAAGCGATTATAAATAGTCGGCGGACAGATGTTTTTTTCATGTATTACGCCAACCACTTGGCCAATACAGATATGTACCCGTTTGGTCCTTCTGGTTCCATTGTATCCCTGCCCCCTGTCACTGGCGATGCAGTGAAACTGTCGGGAGCATTCTCCTACACCCTGAATGACTCAGAGCAAAAAAATAAGATTATGGCCATAGAGATGAACCATGACCTGCGAAGGCCTGTCCGATTCAAAAAGTGGTTGAGAAAGTGCCTGCAAAAAGCTCTGATCAAGCGTTATCAGCCAGACTATGGTGAAGATGAGTTTTTCCGAAAGGCAATCAGAACTAATGAGTTGTTCTTCTATTAACGCCTTGTTGGTCCTTTCCAGCTGAATAGCAGAGCTCTCAATGCTTTTCTGAAGTAACTCGGTTCAAAAAAAGTAAAAGGTGATCGACTGATTGCTTGCCAGTAATACTTAAGGGCTTGTCGGTAGTCACCAGCAATGTAGAGTGATCTGAAAATAGAGAGCAGTCGTCTGGTTTCGTACATTGGTTTCAGTGACATAAAGCGCCAAGGTATTCTTTCCGTGCTGAACACCTCATCAATAAGATCCAGGCCAACAGAAAGGTCCAGCGTCACGTCGTTTCTCATGCTGTCGTCGTGTTTGTGTATTTTAGCAACAGGCTTGTTAAGTGTGATGCATGGATAGTTAGCCAGCACATAGGCAAACATGGGTATGTCTTCAACACATCTGAAGTGAGCAGGGTACTGGTACCCGTCAAAGATCTCCCTGTGCATGGCCGTTGCACCATTGGCGATAGGGAGTTCATCTTTCAAAAGATACATTTTGAAGAGGGCTGCATTATCTTCTGGAGCCTTTGGTCTGGGTCGAAAGCGTTCTCTCCCGTCCGGTTCTACAGCAATATGAGCACCAATTACCATTCTTGCATCAGGGCGTGAATCAATGGCTTGACTCAGACTTTCAAGAGCGTTTTCGGCCAGCTCATCATCGGCATCAAGAAACATTAAATATTGGCCAGAGGTCTCTAAAACGCCGCAGTTTCTTGTGGCAGCCAAACCTTTATTAGGTTGAGTAATGGCCCGAAAAGTGTTCGGGTATTGTACGGTCAACTCGCTAATGACCTCTTCCGTATTGTCTTTGGAACCATCATTAATGATCAGTAGCTCATAGTCCTTGCAGTTTTGCTCTATGACAGATTTTACAGAGCGCTTCAGAGTATGGGCGTAGTTATAGCAGGGTATGACAATACTGAATAATGGGACAGTCATAATGAGGAAGGATCGACAATATCCTTGCTGAGTTGGTTGATGACAGGTGTAAAGAAAGTACGGGCTTGAGGTTCATCTTTCCAGTTTCGGGCGAAGCGTGCCAGATCTTTGGGGTATTGCCTGAAATAGGTAGACGAGCAAGGATAGCTGGTTAAAGAGTCCAGATCTATCAATAAAGGCTGGTGATTCTGAATAATGAAATTCTGTCCTTTCAGGTCACCATGAATAATCAGAGATCGTTTCAAGGTATAAAGGATGTCATCTATTTCCTGAGCAACCGCAGGCCATTCAGGCTGAGGCTCAGCGCCTTCAGCAAAATATTTCATAGCATGAATACTTTCGACATATTCATGAATAACATAGCTGGTCTGTTTAAAAGGCCCCCAGCGCTTTTCCAGGAGAGCGACGGGCCGTGCCGTCGGGATGCCAATGCTCTCCAGTAACTGAGCAGCATGCCAGGTTACAGCTGCTCTTGATGGAATAAGGCTGCGAGTCAGGCTATAGAGAAACCCTTTTGAATTGTACCTTTTGATGAAATACTGTTTTTTCCCGAATGTCACAACAGCAACGGTCGTGGCTTTTCCTGTCTTAATGATATGGCCTTGTCGGATAAAGGGGTCGGGGTCAGCAAGAAGGTTTGAAAGCTCCGGGCATTCATCTCTCTGATCGGTAATAGCCAACTGAAACCAGGACTTCTGATAACTAAATCCTCTCCTGGGCTTTAGACATTCTTCCAGCTTTAATTCTTTCTGCTTGCGAATACGTTGTATTTCCTTCAACAGTTCGAGTGGGGCTTTATGCGTCTCAAGGAGGCGATCAAACTTGGGTGGTAGTTCGGCAAAATGTTCAGGGCGTTCATTAGCCACCATGGCGTGGCGGATAAACTCGGACTTTTCGGAATCAGAGCTCAGTGACTGCCATTTCTGAAGGAATGGATCAGGCATATCACTCCCTTCCTTCAAAGAAGTTGAGGATTTTGCGGATTCGAACCTTGTCACTTGCCCTCAGTCGGCCTCCACAATAGAGCCGATAAAATCTTAGCCGTTGAGTGCGTGTAAGATGCTGCTTGCCCATCTTATCCAAACAGGCCAGGTCTTTGATAATGCCTCGCTCCAGGAAAAAGGGAAGAACCTTCTGGCCAGCAGGACAGTCAATGAAACAGATTTCAGGCTCTTCATTCTGGGAAACCAGAATATTTCGCCATTTGAGATCAGTATGGATGAAGCTCTGGCTATGCATGGTCCTGACGGCTGGCGCTAATTGTTCAATAACTTTGGCTATCCAGATCCGATCTTTTAGCCAGGGAATACTGTCTCTGACCATCTGGCGAAGATCCAGTGTATTGGGAGCCTCTTCAGTCACCAGAGCACCGCGCGTCATGACACCCCATTGGATCTCCTGCCCATAAGCGACCACTTTAGCTGCAGGAATACCGTGTTCATGGAAAAACAGCATACTTTCCCACTCACCCCGGATACGACTTCTGCCAATGTAACGGCGAAGATTTTTTCCGCCCCCGGTATATCGTTTGAGATAGTAGCCTTTACCATCA
The DNA here is from genome assembly GCF_049275935.1 of Endozoicomonas sp. ALC020. Classification (NCBI taxonomy): domain Bacteria; kingdom Pseudomonadati; phylum Pseudomonadota; class Gammaproteobacteria; order Oceanospirillales; family Endozoicomonadaceae; genus Endozoicomonas; species Endozoicomonas sp. ALC020. The sequence goes on along the minus strand of NZ_CP184830.1, from coordinate 1,719,792 downwards.
ATTTCGGTGCGGCACATGGAGCTGATGATATCCCGGGTAATTTCAACGCCGGTCATGGCAAACGTGCTCTCGAGCGTAGAGAAAGCATTACCAACCGGCGTGTCATTGTAGGATTCCGACAATGTCCAACTGGACGACATCAAAAAAGGAATGCGCATATTCTACATGGCCCATAACTGGGCGGAATCTTCACAAGTTCAAAGCTTGGATATTTCAGTGCAGATGGGGATTCCAAACGGTTTTTCTCATCAGGAATCGTAGTGTTGACATCCTCCCCGCCTAAAGAGGCTGTCGCAAAACTCTGGTTCCCATGCTCCAGCGAACCCATACCTATCTCGCGCTGCAGAGTACGCTTTTCAGGGGAGGTATGCATTCCCACGCAGAGCGTGGGAACGAGTTGTATGACCAATTGGATTTTGTCAGCATCTATGCCCCATTTCTTTTCGGCGCATTCGTTTGTACAGTTTTGTCGTTTTCATTTCTGCTGTTTTTCACCGGTTCATATATTGTTCCAGAGCTTCTCTCAAAGGCATGCTGTTTCACGCCTCTGGTATATCGTTTCAGGTAGTAGCCTTTATCACCAATCTCAATACGGCACATGGAGCTGATAATATCCCGGGTGGTTTCGCACCAATCACGGTATAAGTGCTCTCGAGCGAAGCGACAGCATTGCCAACCGGTGTGTTATTACAGGATTCCGTCAGTGTTCAACTGGATGACTTTGGCTCCTGTTTTGCCAAGGGGCAGTTATTTGCCTTTGACAGAGAGAGTTACGGCTCATATATGTTAGGGGTTTTGCCACTTGAAGCGAACTCTGTGGAAATTAGAAGTGTGAGGTAGCTTTTTGTTGTATTGAAGGCGTCCAGAGATAATACCGGGAAAAATGCCTATTGCTTGAGAGAATTGGCTGATAGCAGCTTTAGTGAAAACCCCTTCTTTCAAGAAAGCAGAGTATTCACTTTCAGGAATTAATGTTGTCTGTGCAAATTTATCTGCTTCAGACTCTTGTCTGATATATTGTTGATCTTTAGAATCATTTTCCAAGAATGTGATTCTTTTATCATGTAGCAAAATGTGTCCAATTTCATGCATTAAACTAAACCAAAATATATCAGACCAACTACCTCTCATAGACATCATTATTACAGCCTTGCTTTTGCCTATCCAGTAAGTTGCACCTGTAGTATAAGTTTTTGAGAAATGCGGGATGACAACTAACGCTATGCCACAATCGGCAAGTAAATTACTCAGCTTTTCTAACAGAGTATTTGGCTCTGTTTCAAAAGTAAGCTCTCTCAAAACCGGGAGAGATTGCTGAAGTTTTAATTTTTCAAATTGCCTGACTTCTTTTTTGGACGCAAGAATATGGCCAGCTCTAAGCCAAGCTGCCAGAGCTTCATGAGAAGTACTTTCTTTCTTATTCTGCCTGAATGCAGGAGCGTATTCCTTCACAGAAGTAATATGGAAGAGCGAGGAAACACCAAAAAATTTTCGGAGTTCTTTGACTTTCTCCAAAGGTTTTCTTGTTTTTTCAACAAGGCCTAATTTTGCTATCTCTGTATATGGGTAGGCAGAAGCTAATTGTAGCTCGTCTTCTGCCTTCTTTTCATCTGCAACCTTTGCCATTACCAAGCGATATTCGGACTCAAGATTGCTCCAGAAATACGCAGGCACACCGACAACTTGCTCAAGCTGAAGAGCGGTTTCTGGTGTGATAGCCTTTTCTCCTTTGAGAATCTCATTGATGGCTTGAGGAGGTCGACCCATTCTACGAGCTAGCTCTGCTTGGGTAATATCCATCTCTTCAAGCACTTCCTCCAAATACTCACCCGGGGGAATGGCCAAATCGGACACGTAAGTCTGTTCAGTCATCATAGTGCTTGCTCACTTCTTCAATCATTGCGATATTCAGCGTGTCACCCTCGACGGTGAATATCAGTCTATAAAACCCCGTCAGATTAATAGCATTCACCAGAGCACCGCACGTCATGACACCCCATTAGATCACCTGCCCATAAGCGATCACTTTGGCTGCAGGAAATGAAGGTTTAGGGCTAAGTTTTAAGCGTCACTCTTTCCCGCTTTTCGTTCCATGCGCTGATACAGTTTTACGGCTTTCTTCTCAATGCGATTGAGCAAAGCGCTGTATTTTTTTAATGTGTCTCTGAGAGACAGCCCTGTATAGGCTTTCAAAAAACGAAAAACATCATTTCGGCTGATGCCATAATCCATGGCAGAGAAGTAGAGTCCAGATAAGTCTTTGAGTCGCCAGCGCTCGGGAATTTTATCCCGAATCTGGGCCCGGTGAAGGTCAATCAGATAAAACTTCAAGTGTTTCGGATCAGGGGCCTGAGTTTTTGGCATCATGAAATGGCAAAGATAGTAATCACGATGATTGACGCCATTATCGTGGAGTTTTTTGCTGATTTCTGCCAGCTTCAACGTTATAGCCTGCTTCAATCGAAAGGAAGGAGGAGCGCTTTTCCAATGCTCGCAAAAATCCTCCAGAGTGACCATATTCGCCAGCTCTTCTGTCACCAGAAAAGAGCGAAGTGTGGCAGGGTTATTCCCGGTTTCTCCATAGGCGACAGGTGTCATAGTATCAATGCCAATCTCATGGAGTTTGTTCAGAGCTTCCCATTCGTTTCTTGCACCAAGAACGGGTTTACGCAAATGCATAAAGTTCTCAAGAATTTCAAACCAGCCGACACCGCCATGCACTTTGGCAAAATAGCCTTTGCCATTCAGTTCAAATCGAAAGGTACGGCGAGCTTCAAGTGCTCTGTAGACCTCTCCATCCATTGTTTCCAACAGGGATTGGGGGTCCTTGCCTTGCCAGGCTTTTTTAAAATCGTCTCTAAGATATAGCATTAAGAAATCGAGAAGTGGCCAGACTTTCGATCAGCCTGTTCAATAATAATATCAGCGGCCCGCTCAGGCAGGCTATACAGGTCCTCAGAGCGACTGAAAGCAATGGCATTGTTTTGCCATTCCAGCCAATGCTCTGAATCAAGCATTGTGCTGACAGCCTCATTCAGAGAAACCTGATTAAACGGACTTGGTAGTACAGTACCTGCTTTGGCGTCTTCGATATAGTGCGCATAGCCACAGACATCGGTGGTCAGCACAGGCAGCCCGGCAACCAATGCTTCTAGCAGAACGGTGCCGGTATTCTCGTTGTAAGCTGGATGGATCAGCAAGTCGGCACCCAGCAAAAATCGGGGCACATCATCTCGGCCAGCAAAAAAGCGAAGTTGGTGCTCAATACCTAATTGTTTGGCCAATGACTCAAAGGGTTTTTGTTTGTCCTGACCTATCACAAAGAAACGAGTGCTCTGTTTTTGACAAGCGGGTAATGAAGCAATAGCCCTGATGGCTCGATCCAAACCTTTGGTTTTGAAGCCAGAACCCACCATCAGAACGAGCTTGTCCCCATCAGTGAGTGAAAACTCTTTTCTGAATTTTGCCCTTACGGCCTCGGCATTTTCAGGTCGACATCGATCCTTTGAAATACCCGGAGGCAGCAAATGAATGCGCTCTTCAGGGGTATGGTAATACCGCTGAAAGACAGGCTTTTGCAGTGCAGATATCAGCAGGGAAACGGTTTTGCTTTCCTGAGAGAAAACCGCTTCCTCAAAGGCTTGGTAATATCGAAAGCGTGATGTGAGTCGATACCACCAGCCTTTTGATTGGGCTTTGTCCAGATAACAGGTGTCGGCGGCATAATAGATATCCAGCCCCGGCATTTTATTAAACCCTGTCAAAATGACTTCTGGCTGGTCGGCTAATGTTTTGCCGATCTGTTGTTGGAAGCTCTTCATCCTGACATGGTTTGAATGACCGTTGACTTTAAGAACCCGGATATCAAAACCGTCAGGCTTTTCGCCCTGCCAGCAGGTGGTAAAAACAAGAACTCTATGGCCTCTTTTCTGGCATTCAAGCGCAATCCTCAGAAAATCTCTCTGTAACCCCCCAAAAGGAAAATACTTATAAAGCGCAAAAGCCAATATCATGAAGACGCCTCTTGCAGAAGCTTCTCCAGGTAGGGCCAGACATAATCCGGGGTCATAGGGGTGAAAATGTCCGGGTCGGCTTTTGGAAGCTGGCATTCAGGGCACTGGTCAACGGTCAGATGAATCTGTGAGCTTCCGTAGGCTCCCACCCGGTCAGGACGGGTCGGGCCGTATAGAGATACAGCGGGTGTTTCCAGAGCTGCCGTCAAATGGCCTAGTCCTGTATCGACAGCAACCGCCGCTTTAGCATTTGCTATGACCCCGGCAATACCACTCAGGCTGAGGCGTGGCAGCACCTCAATATTATCGGAACATTTTGCGATGCAGTTGGCTCGTTCTTGCTCTTTTTCGTTGCCCCAGGGAATGACGATATGCATTCCCGCTGCCTGAACTTTATGGGCCAGTTGGCACCAGTAAGTTTCTGGCCAGTGTTTGGTGGGCCATGTGGTGCCATGAATAAAAACGACATAGGGTTTATTTTGAATCAGGTCGCCATCGAATCGGGATTGGTCGAGCAAAAACTGTCCGGGTTCTGTTGGCAATTCGTAGTCCAGTGATTTGGCAAACAGCTGTCGTACACGCTCGACGGCGTGTTGCCCCCAGTTAACCGTTTTTGGGAAGTCATAAAACTTGGCAGAAACGGGTTCCCGGGCTGAGTTTTTATTCAGCCCGAACTTGGGGCCCCGCGCCATTCGCGTAATAAGAGCGCTTTTCAATAATCCCTGGGCATCGATAACTGCATCGTATTCTCTGAATTTAAGATCTTTGCGAAAACGACGCCACTCGCCTGAGTGGACTGTGTTCAGGATCGATTTTCGCCATCTTCTCACCGCGACAGGTATGACTTTATCGACAGCAGGGTGCCAGCGCGGGATTTCCGCAAACCCTTCTTCTACGACCCAGTCAAACCGGATGCCCGGAATCGCTTTGGCAGCATCGGTGAGGGCTGGAAGTGTGTGAATCACATCGCCCATGGAGGTGGTTTTTACAATAAGAACTTTCAACCCTGAATCTCCAGAGTCTGTTCACCAGACAGTCGTTCCAGGGCGTCCAGAACCATTTCGGGTCCCAGCTTTTTCATGCAGTCCATGTGTTCCAGAGGACATTCACGTTTAAAGCAGGGGCTGCATTCCAGTCCCAACCAGAGTGTTTCACTGTTGTCGTTCATTGGCGGGGTATGAGCAGCAGTGGTCGAGCCATAAACAGCCACCAGAGGTCGAGAAAGTGCGGCGGCAATGTGCATAAGGCCAGAGTCATTGGAAACCACAGCATGGGCCAGAGACATCAGGTCAACGGCATCCGCCAAAGTGGTTTGTCCTGCCAGATTAAAACAACGTTTATGCAGGTTCCTGGGCAGGTAGCCCATGATTTCCTGGGTGACGGCATGGTCTTTTTCAGAGCCGAACAACCATATTTGCCAGCCTTTCTGAGCCATCGTCAAGGCCACTTCGCCGTAGTAACCGGCAGGCCATTGTTTCGAGGGGCCAAACTCAGCGCCAGGACAAAGCGCCAGAATGGGCAAGTCATCAGACAGTTGATAGCGATGCAATGCTTTGGCAACACTCTGGCTGTCAACACTCAAGGCAGGTTTGGGTAGAGGGGAGGGCAGTGGTGACTTATCCGGATAGGCCAGAGCAACAAAGCGTTCAACCATAAGAGGGTATTGCTCTTTGTCCAGAACTCTCAGGTCGTTAAGCAGGCCATACCTCATTTCTCCCCGCCAGCCAATTCTGACAGGAATGCCGGCAAGGAATGGAATCAGGGCAGACTTCAGTGAATTGGGCAGAAGAATGGTCCGGTCATACCCTTGTGCTTTCAGGTCTCTGGCTATTCTTCTGCGCACGGCCAGATTCAGGCTGCCATGGCCTACGGGCATATCAATCCCGTTCCGGACTTCAGGCATGCGCTCAATGATGGGGCGGCTCCAGCCTGGTGCCAGTACGTCGATGACAGCCTCTGGATGTTGTCGTTTCAGGGCAATGAACAAAGTTTGAGCCATTACCATATCCCCCACCCAGGAGGGACCGACAATCAAGTACTTCACGTTGCTGCAGTTCCTGTTTCAGGGAGGCTTCTGGAGCCTCCTGGGGATCGATCCGGAATCGATCTCTTGTAATTGGGCACGCTACCGCCCTCAGTGAGAGCACGCTGTCACCGATGGCAGAATATGCACACTGGACAGTGTCCAGTTTCAAATATGCAGGGTACCCCGTCTGAAGATAGGCCGGGGATACATTACATCCATGTAAATAAAAAGCGGCGTAGATTATACGCCACTTTTTCTGATCAATAACTCAGTAATTCTTACAGCTTATGGAATGAAAGCCAGTGATTCAGATCACATGAGCCAGCCACTCAGGGTATGCTTCCCGCTGGCCCTGAACCTGATCAAAGTACATAGTTTGCAGCTGTTCGGTGATGGGGCCACGTTGACCACTGCCGATGATGCGGCCATCGTGCTCGCGAATAGGCAGTACTTCAGCGGCTGTTCCGGTGAAGAAAGCCTCTTTGGCAATATAAACTTCGTCACGGGTAATGCGCTTTTCCCTGACTTCCAGACCCAGTTCCCCGGCAAACCGGATAATGGTGTCACGGGTAATTCCTTCCAGACAGGAAGTCAGCTCAGGTGTGTAGAGAATACCATCTTCTTTGACAATGAAGATGTTTTCACCACTGCCTTCCGCCACGTAACCTTCGTTGTCCAGCAGCAGAGCTTCTTCGCAGCCGCTGTCCAGTGCTTCACGCAGTGCCAGCATGGAGTTCATGTAGTTACCATTGGCCTTGGCCTTGCACATGGTGATGTTTACGTGGTGACGGGTGTAGGAAGAAGTACGGATTTTGATACCTTTCTCTTTGGCGTCAGGGTCCATGTAAGAAGGCCAGTTCCATGCAGCAACGATGCAGTGAACAGTTAGCCCTTCTGCACGAAGGCCCATGCCTTCAGAGCCCAGGAAGCACATGGGGCGGAGATAGGCACTGTCAAGACCGTTCTCACGAACCACCAGCTTTTGAGCTTCGATCAGCTCTTCACGGGAGTAAGGGATCTTCATACCCAGGATATGAGCACTTCTGAACAGTCGATCCGTATGTTCTTCCAGACGGAAAATAGCAGGACCCTTGTCGGTGTTGTAGGCTCGAACACCCTCAAAGACGCCCATGCCATAGTGCAGGGTATGGGTCAGAACGTGGGTTTGTGCTTCTCGCCATGGAACCAGCTTGCCATCAAACCAAATAACGCCATCTCTATCGGCGAAGGACATGCGAAAACTCCCGATGCAATCCAGTAATTTTAACCATGAGAATGTAGCTAAGTTCATCGCCAAATGGGCAGCTTTGTTTTCTCACGGTGGTATTGTGATTTTATTGAAGACCCTTAGTGAAAGTCTTGTCATCACTTTGGGTGACAAAAGTCTTTCTGTGCTCATGGTTGTTTCGTGTTCATGGCTACTCAGCCCGGTGGGTCTCAAGCCAGGCTTGCAGGCCGCTGTGGGTAAGGCGGCCATGATTCTGTCTGTGCTTCGGTTATCTGCAGGCAGACGAGTATTGGATCATACTTTGCCACTGATTCCAAACCGCCGGGACATTCATTCCAGCCATAGCTGCCAAAGCGCTTCAACCTGACGGGTGAAGGGCTCCACCAGGGGAATTTCCACAAAGGATGGCTCGTTTTGCAAAGCTTTCAAGTGAGCCGCTTTTCTCAAGACTTTATAAGCTTCTCTAAGCCCTTTGCCTTCACTGGCTGTCAGGTAGCCGACTTTTTCCAGTGACTCCGAGATTCGAATGTTATCCGGAAATTGCGCAATTTCCGGGTGAGTGTGAGCATGGGCTAATACGGCGTATTGCATAAGAAACTCAATATCGACAATGCCGCCGCGATCGTGCTTTAGATTAAAGAGGGGTTGCCCCTGTTCATCCCGTCGGGACTTTGTCAGATGCTCTTGCATTTTATGGCGCATCCTGATGACTTCTGCCTTCAAGGTGGCAGGGTCCCTGCCAATGGCCAGAATACTTTTGCGAAGTGATTCAAACTTTGCTGTCAGCTGTTTATCGCCAGCTACTGCCCTGGCCCGGACCAGAGCCTGATGCTCCCAGGTCCAGGCGTCATTGCGCTGGTACTTTTCGAAAGATGTGAGTGAACTGACCAGCATTCCTGAAGCGCCTGAAGGGCGCAGACGCATGTCGACTTCATAGAGTCTTCCGGAAGGGGTTTGAGCGGTGAGAATGTGTATGATTCTCTGTCCCAGTCGTGTATAGAAGGTAGAACTTTCTATGGAGCGCGAGCCGTCTGTTTCTTTATTGAGAGCGCCGTTATGCACGAACACCAAATCCAGGTCCGATCCCGGACTGAGTTCAATGCCACCCAGTTTGCCGTAGCCAATGATGATAAAGCCAGGATCGCAGATGGAACCGTCTTCACCCACAGGGTGCCCATGTCGCTCAACCATGGTTTTCCATGCGAGGCCGACCACTTGATCCAGCAAGGCTTCGGCAATCCAGGTCAGGTAATCGCTTTCCTTCATTAAGGGTAATGTACCAGCAACCTGTGCTGCCGCTACTTTCAAAAGATGTGACATCTTGAAGTAGCGCAGCGCTTCCATCTGGGCCTCCAGATCATCTTCCGGAATATGAGTCAGTTGTTGTCTGAGGTCGTGCTCAAGTTCCGCTTTTTTGGGTGGGTTATAGAGATCACCAATATCCAGGAACTCATCCAGCAAGGCCGGATGTCGGGCAATCTGGTCTGCTATCCAGGGGCTGGCGGTACAGAGGCTGATCAGGTGCTCCAGAGCTTTGGGGTTTTCCATCAGCAAAACCAGGTAAGCCGTTCGGCGTAAAACACTTTCAATAAGCGGAAGAATTCGGGTCAGTGCCAGATCAGGCTGTTCGCTACGACCGATATGTTCCAGCAGCGAAGGCATGAAGTGGTCAAGTCGCTCACGGCTTTGGCGGCGGATTCTGGTGATGGCTCTGCCATCCCTGAGCGCTGACAGACGTTGCCTCGATGCTTGTGGCTCTGAAAAGTGGTTCTCCTGGAATTGTTTTAATTCCTCGTCTTCGTTGAGATTGCCCTGCCAGAGCAGCTTCCAGTGCTCCTGAACCGTCTGTTCCTGATCGTTGGATGTATCCGGTAAGGACACAACCTCATCAAAGTGTCCCAAGACCTGCTCTCTGTGATGATCCAGCTTACTCATCAGGGAAGACCAGTCCTGGTGCCCTGCAATAAAAGCAACTCTTTCCTGTTGCAGGGTATCGACCGGCAGTTCCTGAGTCTGTCTGTCTTGCAGCGCCTGAATAGCATGCTCTAAATTTCGAAGGTATATGTAGGCTTCAGTTAACGCCTGTGTAACGAACTCTGGCAGGTAATGCGGCGAGAGTCGGTTGAGAATGTTGAGCAGTCCCTTTTCCTGAAGGCTTCGATCCCGGCCACCGTGGATCAGCTGAAATGATTGGGCAATAAATTCAATTTCTCTGATGCCGCCGGGACCTAATTTGATGTTGCCCTGCATGCCTTTGCGCTTTACTTCTCTTTGAATCAGGGCCTTCATATCCCTGAGGGCAGAAATAGCACTGAAATCAATGTACTTTCTAAAAGTGAATGGCTTCAGAATGTTGAGCAGATTCTGACCTTCCGGGATATCTCCGGCAATGGCCCTGGCCTTGATCATGGCATAGCGTTCCCAGTCTCTGCCCTGATCCTGATAATACTGCTCCATAGCGGAAAAACTCATGGCCAGTGCACCGCTGGTACCATAAGGCCTCAGTCGCATATCAACCCGGAACACAAAGCCGTCCACCGTTTGATTGTCCAGGACTTTGATCAGACGTTGCCCAAGCCGGATAAAGAACTCCTGATTATCCAGAGAGCGAGCTCCACCCAACGTTTCACCCTTATGGGGATAGGTGAACATCAGGTCGATGTCGGAAGAAAGATTCAGTTCCTGCCCACCCAGCTTGCCCATGCCGAGTACGATCATCTTTTGTGGTTGAGGTGTTTCTCCATAGGAAGCCCCCATCGGGGTACCCCAGGTTTTGCAGGCTTCTTCATACAGCCAGTCCATTGACTGATCGACGCAGGCATCCGCCATAGCAGAAAGATCCAGTGTGGTTTCCTGCATGGAGCACAGGCGGTTGAGGTCACGCCAGATGATTTTGACCATCTCACGGTTTCTGTAGACCCGGAGTTGCTGCATCAGGTCATTTTCGTTGAGGACTTCCTGAGTCAGCAGGCGGAGGGCATCCTGATGCCTCTCGGGTTTGGGGTTTTTTAATAAATCCGGATTCTGATGGAGTTGGAAAACAAGATCCGGATGCTTCAGGCATTGTTCAAAAGCAAAGTCGCTGCCCGCCCAGGTTTTATAAAGTTGGGAGAGAAAATCGGGAGATAATGAGTCAGATCTGTCAGCCAGATCTTTTGCTCGACAGGTTTCCAGAAACTCGTCCCATTGCTTGTTCAGGATGCTTTTTACCGATGCAGGGCAGTTCATTCGCTCAAGGCTTTTGATTGACTCAAGGCTGTAATCTGGCGACGCCATTAGTGGAAGCCCTCTTTAGCAAGGTGGGTGAGCAGTGCTCGAACTTTGGGGGTTGAGCCACGGTGACTGGGATACAACGCATATAAGTCCACAGGCTCGAACTGCCAATCGGGCAGAATATTGATGAGCGTACCTGCTGCCAGGGCATGCTTTGCCATGTACTCTGGCAGTTCGGTGATACCCAACCCCCTGATGGACATTCTCATCAGCATGGAAAAGTCATCGCAGCGTAGACTCGGCTCAAACTTCAGGGTTCTATTTTCTTGTCCGCAAAAGAGATGCCAATCGGGATTGCGCTCCTTTGCACTCATCAACATTAGCGGATGCTCTAATAAGTCGCCCGGCGTTTTGATTTTATGTTTTGCAAAACTCGGAGCCGCATAAAGACGCAGATGGATGGAGCAGAGTTTCCTGGCAATCAGTCCAGAGTCTGGCAAGTCTCCAATTCTAAACGCCAGATCGTACCCCTCTTCAATCAAATCAACACGTCGATTAGTCAAACTAAGATCAAGTTCAACCTCAGGATAGAGTTGGCAGTATTCGGCAAGGTGGTCACCAAGCAGTGACTGTCCAACCCCGAGAGAGGTACACACTCGCAAACGGCCCTGAGGTTTTTCCAGCATGGATTCCACTGCACTGCCTGCAGCTTCATATTCCTCTTTGATTCTTTTGCAGTACTGATAGTAGCGCAGACCGATTTCAGTCAGATGCAAGGTTCTGGTTGAACGTTCCAACAGCCGCACACCCAACCGGGACTCCAGCCGGGTGATCTTGCGGCTGATGTTGGATTTCGGTGTATTCAGTGCTTCTGCTGCCTGAGTAAAGCTGCCTCTCTCGACTACCGTTGCAAATACCATCAGATCATTAAGGTCAGTCATTTGTTATCAAATATTGAACAGTGTTTTGTATGAATGAATATATATCAACTTTGGATAACAAACTAATCTGGTTTCATCACTGACTGGAAAACAGGGATTGAGCGATGGAAATTTTGACCTTAGAGCAACTACCACAGGGCGGTTTTGCCGGACTGGAAGAAAAACAGGTCGTCACAGATCAGCGAGTATTTGGTGCTCGAAAGCGACCTGAGACGGCTAACGGCATAGGTAACTTCGTTTATCTTGCTGATGCCAGCTTCTTGCCCCACGGCGAGACAGGTATGCACCCCCACCAAGAGATCGACGTCATCAGTGTGATGGCAAAAGGCCGGATAAGCCACGCTGGATCTTTGCAACACGGCAAAGGTTTAGTGGCCCCGGAGGCGCAGGTACAACGAGCGGGAGGTGAAGGGTTTGCACATAACGAAGTGAATCCGGATGAAACCCCCAATCAATTGATTCAACTGTGGGTTCTGCCAGAAACAAAAGGCGAGCCAGCCGGTTACAAGGCTTATACCCCGGAAACCAATGTCAGAACACGCATCTATGGAGGAAGTAAAAAACAGACGAAAACGTTTGATAGCCACACCGTGGTAGAAATGGTTCAGGCCACCGAAGGATACCAGACAGAGCATAGCGGTGAGGTTTTGGCTTATCTCAGTACTGGCAAGGCAAGCATTAATGGCGAAACCATTCAGGCTGGCACTCTGGTAAGAGCGACGGAATTGAACTTTGTCGCCCAACAAGAGAGCCAGCTGATTCTGATTTTTACCGAATCTTTTGAATGAAACAGAGCACTGATAAGGACATGACCATGACAACAAAATACTCTGAGTTTTTAACGCCGGACAACGCTGTATTAACAATGATCGACCACCAGACGGGTTTGATGGTCGGGCTGGGTGATGAACACCCGACGGTGCTGAAAAACAACATTGTTGGCCTGACCAGAACGGCAAAAGCCATTGGCTTGCCATCGGTGGTGACTGCCAGCTTGCCTGAGGGGCCAAATGGTCCGGTGATGCCTGAAATTACCGACGTACTGGGCGGGGAAGTGATTGAGCGTGAAGGGCAGATCAATGCCTGGGATAGCCTGGCGTTCAGGCAAGCCATTGAGAAAACAGGCCGCAAAAAAATCATCATGGCCGGTGTTGTAACGGACGTATGTTTATTATTTCCGGCATTGTCCGCCATTGAAGAAGGCTACGATGTGTATGCCGTGATCGATGCCTCGGGTACCTGGAATAAAACGGTTCAGGAAGTCACGATACAGCGTTTGGCTCAGGCGGGTGTGAAAGTGACGACCTGGGCTTCGGTTCTGGCAGAGCTGATGAACGACTGGCGCAGTGAATACGGTGAAGCGTTGGGGCAGGTATTGGCTGAGCATACGACCAAATACGGTTATGTGATGAACAGTTATTTCGCAAGAGGATAGTCATGGGTGGCGAGCTCAACAGCTCGCCAGTTAACCATCATTGGGTAGCACTATTTTCACGACTTGTTGAGGCAGTGTCCTTATCCGGAATTAAAGAGTTCTTAAGCTGGTTAACCAGTCTTTGTAAATGCGTAATATCTTTTATATTTCTTACCGAATAATAAACGTATTTATAAGTGTCTGTGGGTTCAGTTGTGAACAATCTGGAGTATTCAGGGGAGGGATTGTCCTGAGTTATCCTGTTGCCATCTGCATCTTTAAAACAAGCCTCCCAGAAAAGATCAATGGCTGCATCTCGTTTGTTGGCGGAAAGGGCAAAGAAAATTAATGCAAAATTACCAACCGCCTCATACTTGTCTTCCAAGGATGAGCCTTGTTGAAGAATAATGTTTACACGCTCTGTCTCTTGACGGGCAACCTTCTCTACCAGAGCCTGTCGATCTGTATTCAAGCCTTTGATGACATTTTCTTTGAACTGATGCAAGTTAAAGCTTTTACGTGCATGAAATTTTCTTGACATCCTGGCTATACGGGTGAGGGAGTGGCAGAAGCCAAAGCGGAAGGTGTGGGTACAACTGGCACAATAATCAACAATATGTTCATAGTCTTCCCCAAGGGCGTTGCACATTGCAGCAGCAAGATGTACATATACGTCGCCGATTGCCTGTTTTTCCGTGAGCCTTTTGCAATTCAGCACAAACATAATTGGATTGACGAAAGACTTTTCTAAAACTTTGAAAGGTATTTCTTCATCATCCTCTGAAAGGTCAAGATTGGGTTGATGAGTATTCGGGGACGGGTCATAACCTATATGACCAAACGACGGACGAGGTATCGGATGTTCAGTCTCTCTTTGAGCACGGGAAGGAGAGTTTTGCTGGTCCCCTCCAGCCAACCCGCTACCACCGGATGGCGGTTGGACTTGACAAACGCCATGACAGGAACCGACGTAACAATTGAAACCGTACGTGTGCCGGTGTTGTTCAGGGCCCTGGTTACCGCCGCCAGAGCCGGAAAACGTAAACCTGAAAAAAGAGCTTCTAGGTTGGGTGGTTGATCCAGAGGCCTGCTGACCGGATGATGCTGATGGCGGGTTTTGTTGGCCACTATTTTGTTGGCCACTTTGTTGTTGACCCTGCCCGGGTAGCATCATAGTGGTGATGTCAAATGGGTGATCCTGACCTGACTCCGATTGATCCACTGGGCTGAACTGCGGCGAATCGTAGTTCCAATATCTTTCCAATAGCCAGCCAACGGTGACAAACACTTCTAATGGTATTCTTGAATTGGGTTTCACGTTCAGAGCGGCGTCGCTGGTGGTCATCATCAGTTCATTAGCAACCAGAAAATGAGCGGCGTGAATCAATGGCCAGGAGATCGACTCAAAAAAGGCAGTTTCTACCCCATAACCACCAGGTCCGAGTGGTTTGTCATCAGGCAGAAAAGTTGACTCTGCGCAGCCGTTAGTGTCGGCAAGGTGAAACGGGGTACCCGGCAATTTATGTTGGTCTGGCTTTATAAACAAGCTCTCTTTTGAAAAGGCTCCATCCTGTTGAAACCCGAGAACAAAACGTCTTGTCAATGGTTCGGCCTGACAAACGACAGACAACCATGTAAACAGTAACAGCAGCGCCATAGACAACGAGTTTTTCATTAATCCCACTTTGATAGTCTGTTGCTTGTAGTAGTGCTTAGGCATTCATTTTCTACAGGGCAAAGTTAGACCAAGAAAGTGATAGATCAAAAAATAAGCGTGTTTTTTTCAAAAACAAACAGTGTCATCCCTGACCTATGCTGGAATAAATCTATCATTCATCGTCGGTTTTCTGGTTGGGCTTATTTTCACTGCTTGTTGAGGTAGTGCCCTTATCCGAAATTAAATAGTCTGCAAGCTGATTAACCAGTCTTTGTAATTGAGTAATATCTTTCATATTTCTTACTGAATAATAAACATATTTATAAGTGTCTGTGGGTTCAGTTGTGAACAATCTGGAGTATTCAGGAGGGGGATTGTCCTGTGTTATCTTGTTGCCATCTGCATCTCTATAACAAAGCTTCCAGAAAAAATCACCCGCTTCTTTTAGATGATTGGCGGAAAGAGCAAAGAAAATTAATACAAAATTACCAACCGGCTCATACTTATCTTCCATCGATGAGCCTTGTTGAAGAATAATGTTTACACGCTCTATCTCTCGACGAGCAATCTTCTCTACAAGAGTCTGGCGATCTGTGTTCAAGCCTTTGATGACATCTTGTCTGAACTGGTGCAAGTTCAAGCTTTTATTTGTATAAAAGTCTTTTACCACATTGGCCATACAGCTAAGGGAGTGGCTGAATCCAAAGTTGAAGTTATGGGTAATATTGGCACAACAATGAACAATGTATTGATATTCTTCGCCCAGGGCATTGCACATTGCAGCAGCAAGATGTACGTATTCGTCGTCAGTGTCGTGTTTATTCACAAGGACTCTGTAATTCAGAAAATTTAAAATTGGACTAACGAAAAATTCAGATACAAGTCTGGAGATTTTTTTTTCAATTCCTGAAAGATCAAGTTGTTCAGAATCTGATAAAGCCCGGGTTTCTCGAAGAGCCATTCTGGCAGTACACTCTTCAAGGCTGGGTAAATGAGGACTTCGGGACGGGTCACTACCTATGTTACCAAACAACAGACGAGCTATCGAAGGTTCAATCTCTCGTCGAGCAGGGGAAGAAGAGTCTTGCTGGCCCTCTTCATCCGAATCACTGCTATCGGGTTCTGAATCCCTGCTATCGGGAGATGATCGTAGTTTACAAATGCCATGACAGGATTCGACATGACAATTTAAACCGTATGTATGTTGGGGTTGTTCAGGGTTTTCGCCACCATCGCCAGAGTCGGAAGGCGTAAGCTTGAGAGAGGAGCCTCCAGCTTGGGTGGTTGATCCAGAGGCCTGCTGACCGGATGATGCTGATGTTGGGTTTTGTTGGCTACTTTGTTGTTGACCCTGCCCCGGGAGCACCATAGTGGTGATTGCAAATGGGTGATCCTGACCTGACTCCGGTTCACCTATTGGGTTAAGCTGCGGCGAATTGTTGTTCCAATATCTTTCCAAAAGCCAGCCAACAGTGGCAAATACTTCTAATGGTATCCTCGAATAGGGTTTGGGGTTCAGGGCGTCACTGGTGGTCATAATCAGTTCATTAGCAACCAGAAAATGAGCGGCGTAAATCAATGGCCAGGAGATCGACTCAAAAAAGGCGGTTTTTACCCCGTAACCGCCAAGTCTGAGTGGTCTGTCATCAGGCGGAAAAATTGACTCTGCATAGCCGTTTGTGTCGGCAAGGTAGGTCGGGTTGCCCGGCAATGTCTGACGGTCTGGCTTAATAGAAAAACTCCCATCTGGCAAGCTTCCATCCTGTTGAAACCTGACAATATAATCTCTTGTCAATGATTCGGCCTGACAAACGGCAGACAACCACGAAAGCAGCAACAGCAGTGTCGCAGAGAACGAATTTTTCATTAGAACCCACTTTTAAAGCCCGTTGTTCGCAGTGCTTGGTTATTCATTTATCGGTAGAGGAAAGTTAGTCCAGGAAAGTGACAGATCAAAAAAATAAGCGTGTTTTTTCAACGACACCATAGGTACAGCTGGGGCCAGATTCTGTTCCCGGCACAGGTTTCGCAAACCTTCTTTTTCGGCATCGATGATGAGCTGGCCAGCAAGGTCAGTGCTTCCCTTGATCCTGAATACAATGCCAGTAAAAAAGATACGCCTCTCTGGCAAGCTATACCTGCCACTCCAATGAATCATGGTCGATTTAATGATGTTCTGGACATGGAAGAAAGAGAACAGATTGCCAGTGAGATTGATCCTGCTCAGCAGCTGAGCATCAGCTTTAGAACAAGCTCCAGCTGGAAGCAGAAAATTGCTTTTCCATTAGCTGGCATCAAAGCGGATCAAAGTCGGCTCCGGGGTATCAGCTCATGGCAGGAAGATACGCCAATATAGTGAGAGGTTTTACACTAATTCGATGAATCGTCAGCATTTTTCTTTTTCCAGTAGGGATTTTCGACTTTTCTCTGCGTAAATTCAGAGTAAAGTCCAGCGCGGAAATTTCTATCGGGGTATGCGCTGATAGAGTTTTTTCTTGTTTGATAATAATTATGTCATGGGAATTTCATGGATAAATGTAATGATGTAGCGGCTTTTGATATATTTCTGTAACTTTACTGTGCCTAAGTACTGGTACTCATTGCGGATTTTGCTTATCTTGTAGTTCAATTACAAAATTGATCGAAATCAATTTTCTGAAGTTTTAAGCTCTGTCTTCTTTGCACCCGGTTAAATCTCCATCCAGGGCCAATCGTCCGGCTGGAAGCCTGATGGCACGGTGGTCGAACCTTACGCTCAAGCAGACAGGACAGATTTTTCATAGATAACAGTTTGGCGCTGGGAGCCGCGACAGGGGTAGCCCTCGAGCAATCTTTTCTTGTTCGGACTCCTCGGATCATTGGTTTTCACTGGTGGTATGGGCTGAAAAAAGCGGCCCCTTAGAGCCTCGACTATCCTGACAGACAGAATTTCACTGGCTCATTGATGAATAACCGCCATTTGAAAATGTGGTTGTCCATCTCAGATTGAGGCGATTTATTTGCTCAAGGCTGAGTTGCTAAAGTGTACTCCTGTCCGGGTAATCGTAATGGAAAGATGCATCAGTGGCTGATGATCCCTTCACAGATGCTTTTTTTAGAACTGGTTACAGCGCTCAATTCTCGGAGCAAACTATATGCACGACATTGATCCCATCGAAACCCGGGAGTGGCTGGAAGCCCTGGATTCCGTTCTGGAAAAAGAAGGGGAAGACCGGGCTCATTACCTGATGACCCGACTTTCCCAGCATGCCAGAGCGAAAGGCACCCAGCTGCCCTATGCGATTACTACCCCTTATCGCAACACCATTCCGCCTGAGAAAGAGGCGAGAATGCCGGGTGACTTGTTTATGGAACGCAGAATCCGTTCCCTGGTTCGTTGGAATGCGTTGGCAATGGTCATGCGTGCTAACCAGAAAGACAGTTCACTGGGTGGCCACATCTCTTCCTTCGCTTCCAGTGCAACCCTTTACGATATCGGCTACAACTACTTCTTCCACGGTTACAACAATAACCGTGAAGGCGATTTGGTTTACTATCAGGGGCACACGGCTCCGGGTATTTATTCCCGTGCTTACCTCGAAGGCCGTCTGAGTGAAGATCAGCTGGACGGTTTCCGTCAGGAAGTAGAAGGCAAGGGTCTTTCATCCTATCCTCACCCGCACCTGATGCCTGACTTCTGGCAGTTCCCTACCGTATCCATGGGTCTGGGCCCATTGCAGGCCATCTATCAGGCACGCTTTATGAAGTACCTGATCAACCGTGGTATGGCCCCGGAGCAGAACCGTAAAGTCTGGGCTTTCCTGGGTGACGGTGAAATGGATGAGCCGGAATCCACAGGTGCAATCTCTCTGGCGGGCCGTGAAAAGCTCGACAACCTGATCTTCGTGGTGAACTGTAACCTGCAGCGTCTGGACGGGCCGGTTCGTGGTAATGGCAAGATCATGCAGGAGCTTGAAGGCGTATTCCGTGGCGCTGGCTGGAACGTGATCAAGGTGACCTGGGGTCGTCACTGGGATCAGCTGTTTGCCCAGGACAAAGACGGTGTGCTGCAGAAGCTGATGGACGAAGCCGTCGATGGTGACTATCAGAACTGTAAGGCCAAGGGCGGTGCCTGGACACGTGAACATTTCTTCGGTCGTTACCCTGAAACCAAAAAGATGGTGGAACACCTTTCTGACGATGATATCTGGCGTCTGAACCGGGGCGGTCACGATCCATACAAGGTTTACGCAGCCTACCATGCTGCGGTAAACACCACCGACAGGCCAACGGTTATTCTGGCCAAGACTGTAAAGGGTTACGGTACCGGTACCACGGGTGAAGCCTCCAACGTCAGCCACAACGTCAAGAAACTGCCTATCGATGACCTGAAACAGTTCCGTGACCGTTTCGACCTGCCGATCAAAGATGAAGATCTGGCCAGCCTGCCTTACTTCAAGCCCGCAGAAGACAGCCCTGAGATGGTTTACATGCGCAAGCATCGTGAAAAACTGGGTGGTTTCATTCCTCAGCGTCGCGAGCAGTCGGATGTGCAGTTGGAAATTCCTGACCTGAGTGCCTTCGACGCTGTTCTCAAAGGCAGTGGTGAACGAGAAATCTCAACCACCATGGCCTACGTACGTGTTCTGGCGGCTCTGGCGAAAGACAAGAATGTCGGTAAGCACATCGTACCGATTATTCCTGATGAAGCCCGGACTTTCGGTATGGAAGGCATGTTCCGTCAGCTGGGCATCTACTCTGCTGAAGGTCAGATGTATGAGCCGGTCGACTCTGATCAGGTGATGTTCTACAAGGAGTCCAAACAGGGTCAGATTCTGGAAGAAGGTATTAACGAAGCCGGTGCCCACGCTGCCTGGATCGCGGCGGCGACTTCGTACAGTAACAACAATGTACCCATGATTCCTTTCTATGCCTTCTACTCCATGTTCGGTTTCCAGCGAACCGGCGACCTGGCCTGGGCTTCAGGCGACATGCAGGCTCGTGGTTTCCTGATCGGCGCGACTTCCGGTCGAACCTCTCTGAACGGCGAAGGTCTGCAACACCAGGATGGTCACAGCCACATTCTCGCTTCCACTGTTCCTAACTGCATCAGCTACGACCCAACTTACGGCTACGAGCTGGCAGTGATTGTTCAGGACGGTCTGCGTCGTATGTATAGCGACAACGAAAACGTGTGGTATTACATTACCACTATGAACGACAGCTATAGGATGCCAGCCATGCCAGAAGGCGATGGCATTATCGAAGGTATTGTGAAAGGTCTGTACTGCTTCGAGGAAAACGCCGGAAACGACGGCCTGAAAGTACAGCTGATGGGCTGTGGCACTATTCTTGAGGAAGTGCGTGCTGCTGCTGACATCCTGCGTAACGACTTCGGTATCGAGTCTGATATCTGGAGTGCCACAAGCTTCAACGAACTGCGTCGAGATGGTATGGCGGCAGCTCGTCACAACATGTTGAACCCTGATTCCGGGAAGCGTGCAGGCTGGGTCGAACAGCAGCTGACTGGTCGCAAGGGTCCGGTTATTGCCGCCTCTGACTACATGAAGATCTACGCCGACCAGATTCGTGAATTCGTACCAGGTACTTTCATTGCCCTGGGCACCGATGGCTTTGGTCGTTCCGATACCCGTGAGAAATTGCGTGAGTTCTTCGAAGTGGATCGTTACTTCGTTGTTATTGCTGCCCTGTACGGTCTGGTAAAAGACGGTGAACTGGAAGTGTCTGTTATGAAAGACGCTATGAAAAAGTTCAACATCGACGGCGACAAAGCTAACCCACTGTACTGCTGATTTCATAAGGTTATCCCGAATGAGCGATGAAATAATCAAGATCCCCGACATCGGCAGTGGCAGTGCAGAAGTTATTGAAATCTGCGTTGCACCCGGTGATTCAGTTTCTGCCGATGACTCCCTGATTGTTCTGGAGTCAGACAAGGCATCCATGGAAGTGCCTGCACCCCGTGACGGCAAAATCTCCGAGATCATGGTCAAGGTAGGTGACAGTGTGTCTGAAGGTGATGACATGCTGAAAATGACGACAATTGTCGTAGATAAGGAAGGTTCCGTAACTACCACCGAAGCAGCTCCAGCTCCGGCTGCAAAGCCAGAGCCTGCTCCAGCTGCTCCACCAGTCGGCAGCAGCATTCAGGACGTTCTGATTCCAGACATCGGGGCAGAAAACGTCCCTGTTATCGAAATCTGTGTTGCTATAGGTGACGAGATTTCTGAAGAAGATTCTCTGGTCGTTCTGGAGTCTGACAAGGCGACCATGGAAGTTCCTTCACCTTTCTCTGGCATAGTAAAAGAGATCTGCGTGAAAGAAGGCGACGAGATGAGTCAGGGCGATCTGGTGGTGAAAGTGGAAACCACAGGTGCTGCTCCTGTTCCGGCTCCTCAGACGGAAGCCCCTCAGCCTGCCGCACCAGCTCCAGTCGCAGCGCCTGTTGCAGGTGGCGTTCAGGAAGTGACGGTGCCCGATATTGGTGCCGAAGACGTTCCTGTTATCGAAATCTGCGTAGCCGTGGGTGATGAAATCGCTGAAGAAGATTCCCTGATTGTGCTGGAATCTGACAAAGCGAGTATGGACGTACCTTCTCCTTTTGCCGGTGTTGTCAAAGAGATCTGCATTAAAGAAGGTGACAAGCTCAGCCAGGGCAACCTGATTGCCAGGATTGAGACCCAGGGCAGTGTTGCTGCTGCGCCTCCGGCTGCTCCCGCGCCACAGGCTTCTGCTCCGGCAGCATTGGCTCCTGCGGCTGCCAAAGCACCAGCACCTGCTGCTCCGGCTTCTGCTCAGAAACTGGTAGAACTGGAAAAAGCCAATCGCAATGTCCATGCCGGTCCAGCGGTTCGCAGGCTTGCCCGTGAGTTTGGCGTTGCCCTGGAACGAGTAAAAGGCACAGGCCCACGCAGCCGTATCCTGAAAGAAGATGTTCAGGCTTACGTTAAGGCCATGCTGTCTGAAGCTGACAAGCCTCAGACAGCTGCCGTCACAGGGGGGATGGGTATTCCTCCGGTGCCTGCCCAGGATTACGCCAAGTGGGGTGAAATCGAAGAAGTGGCCCTGAATCGTCTGCGTAAAGTAGCAGCTCAGAACTTCCAGCGCTCCTGGCTGAATGTGCCCCACGTCACACAGTTTGATGAAGCGGATATTACCGAACTGGAAGCTTTTCGTAAGGCCAACAAGGCAATGGCAGAAGCCCGGGGCACCAAGCTGACTCCGTTGCCTTTCTTCCTGAAGGCTGTGGCTTACGTACTTAAAGAGATGCCGGTATTCTGCTCTTCCCTCAGTGAAGACAGTGAGTCGGTTATCTACAAGAAGTACATCAACATTGGTGTTGCTGTAGATACTCCTGACGGCCTGCTGGTACCGGTCATCAAAAATGTTGACCAGAAAGGTATCTGGGATCTGTCCAGAGAGTGTATCGAACTGGCTGGCAAGGCCCGTGACAAGAAGTTGAAACCGGCTGAAATGCAAGGTGGCTGCTTCACCATCTCCAGCCTGGGTTCAGTCGGTGGTACCGCCTTTACCCCCATCGTGAATTCGCCTGAAGTCGCTATTCTGGGTATCTCCAAGGCATCCATGAAGCCTGTCTGGAACGGCAAGGACTTTGATGCACGCCTGATGTGCCCGCTGTCACTGTCGTACGATCACCGTGTGGTTAATGGTGCTGATGCCGCCCGCTTCACCACCCTGCTAAGTAATCTGTTGTCAGACATTCGTCGTTTGCTGCTGTAATCCCGGGATTCCGGTGAGTAAAAGAGCCCGCGACTGTTTTGCAGTGCGGGCTTTTTTTACCCGGTACAATTTTTTTGGGAGAGAAGCACGCTTGCTTTCCTGATGTACCACTTTTTTGGTCTAAACCAGGCTTAAAGCCCGCATCCAGAGGGAATAGTCATCTGACCCATTGAATAAAAAGTCCGCAGCTGTTTTCATTAGCGGGCTCTTTCTTGTCTGATGCAACCTTTGGTTTTTTGAGAGAAAATGAGGCTTGTTTTCTTGATCTATCACTTTCTTGATCTACCTTTCATGCCAACAAATTCGAGTGCATTGTTACGACAATGAAGCAACTGTCTGTTGCAGCACTGCTGCTGATGCTCTTGTCGTTGTCTGTTATCTGCCAGGCCGAACTGTTGGCAACTCGTTTTATTGTCGAGCATATACAGACATCTCGGAGCTTTTCTCTTAAGCACGTCCTGAATTCGTTGTCGGGCACCCCATCGGACGTTGCTGACACAAACGGCTTCGCAGAGTCAATTTTTCTGCCTGATGACAAACCACCGAGATTTGTCGGTTACGGAGCAAAAACGACCTTTATTGAATCGATTTCATGGCAATTGTTTTACGCCACAAATCTGTTGGTTGCTTACGAACTGATTCTGACCACCAATGACGCCACTCCGGGCGGCAAACCTTATTCATGGATACCAATAGAGGCGTTTTTAGCTGTCGGCTGGCTTTTGAAAAGCTATTGGAACTTCGATTCATTGCTGTTTAACCCGATGAAACAACAGGTGGCAAGTCAGAACGACCCGTTTGCGATCACCATTATGATGCTCCCCGGGCGGGGTCAACAACAAAATGGTCAACAACAAAGCCGGTCATCATCCTCATCCGGTCAGCAGGTATCAGGGTCAACCACACATGCTACGGGCTTTTTCAACCCATCGTCTTCTGATTCTGGCGGCGGTAGTGGAGGCTCTGAACAACAACGGCATACCTTGGGTTTAAATTGTTACGTCGATTCCTGTCATGGCGTTTGTAAACTCTCGCAATCATCTGATAACTCAGCAGAAGGGCCGCTGATTTCTGTAGTGAATTCTTTAGAGAATTCGACCGCCCATATGGAAGCCACACCCGGACAGGTCTCATCCCCGGATATCACTAGTCGATCCTTCACATCGCCACTGGTTTATTTCGATAGAAACACATTTATTCCAGTTACTGATGCCCCCCCAGATGAACTCTATAATCAATTCTTTGTTGATTTCTCTGACATTCACCGCATTGATATCAACCTGACAAATGGTTGTATGAGTCCGAGGTCGCTATTATGGGTATCTCCAAGGCATCCATGAAGTCTGTCCGCAATGGCAAGGGCTTTGATGCAGGTCTGATCTACTGTCATTGTCCCCGGATTTTAGTTTCGTGCCTTCTGTCCTCTCGTCTATCCTCACTGCTCCTATCCCCGGAAAATAAAGGATAGAACCATTAACAGCTTACTCTCGCACGTATTGGTCTTTTTGCCTTTCGTCTGCCCGGCTGAGCCGCAGACTCATCGTTTTATCGTTGAGGTTGATCAAAATGAGGCTTCGACAAGCCAGAGTTTTTCTATAAAAACTGAGCCGGACCTATTAACTGCAATGCCAATGACTGATTGTAAGCTGATGCAAAACGAAGTATCACACACGATCAGCACAAACGAATATTCAGGGTCAGGCATGCTGTCCGATGACCAACCCTCCAGGCGAAACAAACTTCAGATCATCACTTTGATGTACGGAACGGGCGGCGGTAACTATTCCCGGGTAACAGAGTCAGAGGTTCACGGTCAGTCATTCAATAGACATTCAGAAAAATCACATTATTTATACGACAACGACAATAATGATGAAAATTCGGGTCGGCCCACTGACTCACGACATAGCTTTGACAAAAATTGCCATGAACAGCCCTGTAGTAATCAACAGGGAGTCTGTATCTTAGCTCCTTCCGCAAGTACCCTGTGTCGTTCAATCTCAGATGACTCTTTCGCTTACACAACAGATGTCTATTGGCAAGCAGGCGATCAGGAATCTGGCTCGGTAAGCCATCCTGCTGAAGCACCGACAGTTGTCTCAGAAGCTGACAGCACAACCGGTGGGTCATTAAAATTAAATCCACCTCCTGCGGAAAAACAGAAAAAGGCAGTCATCAAAAAATACCGATGTCATCACCCCGGCTGTAAAAAATTATTTAGCTCTCAAGCCTCATTGCACACTCACAAAAGTCAGTATCATTGCGGAGAGCGGACCTGCCTTGAGTGCCAGAAGTCCTTGCCAAACGCTCAAGCCCTGGCGGTTCACAAAAGAAAAGATCACACCGGAGAGCAAACCTGCTCTGAGTGCAAGACGACCCTGCCAAACGCTCAAGCCCTGTTGCTTCACAAAAGAAGAGACCACACCGGAGAGCAAACCTGTCCTGATTGCCAGAAGCTCATGCCAAACGCTCAAGTCCTGTCGACTCACAAAAGTCTATATCACACCGGAGAGCGAATCTGCCCTGAGTGCCTGAAGACCCTTCCAAACACTCAAGCCCTGTCGGTTCACAAAAGAAAAGATCACACCGAAAAGCAAACCTGCCCTGAGTGCCAGAGGACCCTGGCAAACGCTCATGCCCTGTCGGCTCACAAAAGTCAATATCACACCGGAAAGCGAACCTGCCCTGAGTGCCAGAAGACCTTGGCAAACGCTCATTCCCTGTCGGCTCACAAAAGTCAATATCACACAGGAAAGCGAACCTGCCCTGAGTGCCAGACTACGCTGCCAAACGTGAAAGCCCTGGCGGCTCATAGAAGAAAGGATCACACCGGAGAGCGAACCTGCCCTGAGTGCCAGACTACGCTGCCAAACGTGAAAGCCCTGGCGGCTCATAGAAGAAAGGATCACACCGCAGAGCAAACCTGCTCTGAGTGCCATAAGTCCCTGCCAAACAGTCAAGCCCTGTCGAATCACAGAAGGCAACACCGGAAACGAAAACTTGATGATGCAAAGTCAAGTGATTGATTTCTGATTGTCATTTCGCGCTGCAAGCTTTTTTTTGACCGAAAAGATGCCTGTTTTCTTGATCAATCACTCTCCCAGCTTCCAATCTGAAAAAAAGAAAGACAAAAACAAAGCACGAAACAGATGTAAGGATAAAGTTTTGAAAAACACACTCTCTATGGCACTGCTGTTTTCGTTGTCTGTCCTCTGTCAGGCTGCAACATTGAAAAGAAGTTTTGTTGTCGAATTTGAACAGGGTGGAGATTCTCCAATCCGGAGATTTGCCATAAAGCCTGAGCAGCTTATATTGTCAGGCAATCCGTCATACATCTCAGACACATACGCCTGTCGGGGACCGGCTTTGCCGCCTGATGACAAACCACAAAGAATTGGCGGTTACCGAACCTGCCCCGGTTCTGGTGATGAGGATGATTTTAAGGCTAATTAAAATCGGTCGGGACATAACGACCAAAAGTAGACAGGGCAGCAGCAACATCGAAAAATACGCTTATTTCCTTGAACTACCGATTTCTTGATCTATCTTTCCTCTTAAAAAATAAGAACTGAATATTATAACCTACAGACTGGAATGTAATGAAAAACTCTCTGTCTGCGGCACTGCTGTTGCTGTTTTATTCGTTATCTGTCATCTGTCAGGCCAAACCGTTGACAAAGAGTTTTGTTGTAGTGCTTGAACGGAATTCAGGTTCTCCAGACGGGAACTTTCCTACAAAGCTTGGCCAGCATGGACTAGCGGGCAACCCGTCATACACTGCCCAGACAAATAGCCATTCTGGTTCAAATAGGCTACTTGATGACGAACCACACAGACTTGGCGGTGATGGGTCAAAAACGACCCTTAGTGAGTCGATTTCATGGCAGCTGTTTTACGCCACTCATCTGCTGGTTGCTTACGAACTGATCCTGACCAATAACATTCCTTCAGGCGCCAAACCTTGTTTAAGGATACCAGTAGATGCGTTTGTCGCTGTCGGCTGGCTCCTGAAAGGCTATTGGAACGCCAATTCAGCGCTGTTCAACACAATGGATCAACTGGGTGCGGCTTCTATGATGTTACAGGAGGATGACCCATATGCGACCATCACAATGACGTACCTCGAACATGGTCAACAAAAAAACCAGCAACGAAATCAGCCAACAGTATTATCAACTGATCAGCAGGCCCCCGGGGCAAACAGCCAAATTAAAGGTTCTTTCAACAGCCCTCAGCATTCCGGCTCCGGTGGCGGTAACGAAGGCTCTGAACAAAGCCGACATACGTTGAGTTTAAATTGTTTCGTCGATTCTTGTATTGGTGTTTGTAAACTTCGATCACCACTCCGAAACAGAGAGTCAGCTGAACGCTCGCTGAATTTCCCAGATAGTTCGGTATGCGACACTCTTCATGCTGATCCAGCCGATTTTCACTGTGAACAGCCACGCAATCGAGAGAACTCTACATCGACTGATCCTGGCACATTGAATGAACCCCCCGTTTATATCATTTCTGAGTTTGGTACATTACTTGACCCTCCTGTATATATCATTTCTGATTTTGGCACATCGATTGATCGCTCTGTTTACCTCCCTGATGATGTCGACAGAGAGATGGATCCTTCTATTTATCTCCCTGATGATGCCGACACATTGATGGATACTTCCAATTATCTTCCCGATGATTTTGAGATACTGGTTGACCTCTCTGTCGATCCTCCTGATGATTTTCCTGTCACTCAAAGCATTTATCTCAACTCAACAAATAGCCAGTCACTTATAAACTCAATGAATGCAGTTGCAGCCTCTATAAAAAATAATGAAAGGGAAGATATCTCTGACAAATAATGTTCATCGAGAATGGCCAGCAGCAGAAATGCCGTGATAACTTCAACTGATGCTGACGGGGCACGTCTTGCCAGGCACTTAACCCCTGTCGAGACAGTGGCTAACGCGGATGCTCAGAGGTTGCCACGCGGGGTAACCGAAAACGCCACCCTATTGACCAAGAGCAGAATGATTTTTTCGCTCCACCATAGGTCAAGTAGTCAACCATACGAAATCATATTTTCTGACTCATTGTTCAGGCACTCGCGGCAACTGCTCCTGCGTTGCTCTAGCTCCTGCATCCATGCAGTCGTGATGCGTTGCAACTCTGGTCACATAGCTTGCTATGTTCCCGTCGTTGCGCCTTGCAGAGCACCTGCCCAATAAGCCAGAAATATTCGATTCCGTATGGCTGAGTACTTATATACGATGTACCTTTCATCCGGTGTAATTTTTGGTTTTTGACAGAAAACATACTTATTTTCTTGATCTATCACTTTCCCGATCTATCTTTCTCTTCTACAAAATAGAATGCACGAATGGAATGATGAAAAACTCACTCTTTGCGGCATTGTTTATACTGCCAGCGTCGCTATCTATCACCTGTCAGGCCGAACCGTTGACAAGACGTTTTGTTGTCAGGCTTCAGCAGGATGCAGGCTCTCCAAATCAGAACTTTTCTATAAAGTGTGACTTGCATACAGAGTCGTGTAAATCGTCAGGAATTGCCGAAACAAATAGCTATGCAGTGTCAGATTCACCCTATGATCGTAAAACACAGAACAGATGTAAGAATAAGGTTTTGAAAACACCAATTTCTGCGGCATTCCTGTCCGCGCTGTTGCTGTTGTCCATAGTCTGTCAGGCTAAAACACTGACAAGACGCTGTGTTGTCGAGCTTCAACAGGATGCAGGTTCTCTAATTGGTAACTTTTTCATAAAACGTGACCTTAATACGCTGTCGTTTACTCCGTCAGACATTGTTGGCACAAACGGCTATTCAGGATCAATTTTTCGGCCTGATAACAAACCGCACAGACTTGGCAGTTACGGACTAAAAACGTCTTTTATTGAGTCGATTTCGTGGCAATTGATTTACGGCACGAATTTGCTGGTAGCATACGAACTGGTTCTGAGTACCCGTGCCGCTGCCATGAGCACAAAACCTTATTCATGGACACCTGTAGAAGCGTTGGTCGTTGTTGGTTGGCTTTTGAAAAGCTATTGGAACTCCGATTCACCGCTGTCTGACCCGATAGAACAGCTAAAGGCAAGTCAGGATGACCCGTTTGCGATTAGCGCTATGATGCTACCCGGACAAAACCAACAACAAAATGGCCAACAAGACCAGCCATCGGCAGTGTCCGGTCAGCAGGCCTCAGGGGCAACCACCACCCAACTCACAGGCTTTCTCACCAGCCCTCTGTCTTCTGACTCTGGCGATGGTAACGGAGATCCTGAACAACACCAGAAGCATACTTTCGGTTTAAATTGTTACGTCGATTCCTGTCACGGTGTTTGTGGACTCAGATCATCATTCCGGAGCAGAGAGCCAGCTGAAGTGCTGCTGAATTGCGAAGAAAGTTCTTCAGGACACACAGGAGCAACATCCGGACAAAGCTCACACCCTCGCTCGGAAATCCAAAATAATGCACATATCCAAAATAATTTTCGCGGCCAAATTAACCAGCAAGAACACGGACCAGCTAGTCCCACTTTATACCAGACAGATTCAAGGGCACCCGATATAACTCGTAGCAGGAGAATCGAATGTGACGTGATAATGGTCGCAGAGGATGGTCAACGGCAGAGATGCGGGAAGGTCTTCAGGACTGTTCAGGGGCGGTCGCTTCATGTAAGAAGATCCCACTGCGTGCCAAAATTCTGTTACGCGCTAATCATCCTCAATGATGGCAGGCGGCGGCCATGCGAGATGTCCTTCAGGAATCAAGAAATGCTGTCGCGTCACAGAACACAATGCCACATTGAGCCAGCATTTTGTGACCTGATAGTGGTCGGGGAGGATAGCGAGCAGAGAGTATGCGGGAAGGTCTACAGGAATATCGCGGAGCAGCAGGGTCACAGCTTGTTGAACCACGAAGGTGAATGGGATATTAGATGGTCGCATCCCGGAAGAAGGGACCACATTATTGGGTCACACTTCTGTGACATGGCAGGGCTCGTGGACGATGGCGAGGGGAGACAGGTTTGGCAACTATGCGGAAGGATCTTCATTACTCTTGATGAGCTCTATTGTCACAGAAGTGGATATCACCAGAATTGATGTCATGCTGGGTAGAATTATTAAACATGCTTCAATTTCACCTACCTTTCTATTTTTAACCGAACAGCAGTAGACGTCATTTACACTCTGGTCATGGATAGCTTGTATTCTGGTATCTTATTAACGGCAAACTTTCACCTGCTGCAACCTTTGGTTTTTGACAGAAAAACAGGTTTATTTTCTTGATTTAACACTTTCTCTATCTATCTTTTCTACAAGTCATATGCGGGGATGGAATGATGAAAAAATCACTCTGTGTGGCGCAGCTGTTTCTGATTGCTTCGCTATCTGCAATCTGTCAGGGTGGAACGTTGAAAAGACGATTTGTTGTGGACTTTCAAAAGGATAATGCAGATTCTTCAGTCCAGAATATTTCTATAAAGAATGGCTCTTATACACTGTCGTGCAATCAGTCAGACATTGCTAACAACAGCGGCCGTGCAGAGTCATCTGCTCTGCCTGATGACAAACAGCGCGGACTTGGCGGTTATGGGTTAATGACCTTTATTGAGTCCGTTTCGTGGCAATGGATATACATTAGCAATCTGCTGGTTTTGTATGAACTGGTCGTTATCAACAATGCCGCTTTTAGCCACAGATATAAACTATTGCTAACTTGGGAAGCGTTTATGGCTGTCTCCTGGTTTGCTAAGAACTATAGGAATCCTGATTCACCGCAGATGGGTCAACCGGAGGCGGGTCAGGATGAACCATTTGCGAACACCAGCATGATGCTCCGCAGAAATGGCCAACAGCAAGGCCAGCAACAAAGCGACCAATAGTCAGTAGGCCTCAGGGGCAAACACCTCCCAGACTCTGTCACCGGCTCCCTGACTTCTGACTCTGGTGGTGGTAGCGGGGATCCTGAACAACACGAGCAGTAAACTTTGCTTTTAAATTGTTTCGTCGATTCCTGCCAGTGCAGGTTTGGGGAAGAGGTTTGGGGACATCCAATCAGCGACATGAATTATGTTGTTTTATCGAATGAGCGTAAAACCCCGTACTTCTAGGAGGCCGACCGAGAATAGCGCCCGTAGCGAGGACGGCAGAAAATTGAGGATGAAAATTCGGTTTTGTGAGGATTGCGCCTTGCAAGCGCGTAAAATCTTGTGACCTGAAATGGTCATCGCGGTAAAGCTGTGGTCGGCAGCCGTGTACCGAGTCTTGCGTGGTAGAAGGTAACGACTACTGCGAAGCGTAGACAGGGTGATAACAGGCCGTAACGTCTGCTAAGGGATAATTAGCCCCGAAATTGAACGTGGTTGAAGTAGCTGACCTTCTTTCTCAATGGGGAAAGCGGAAGTCGGGAGCTCCGCTAATGACAAGGCATCCCGACTGCTTCCGGGGTTCGTACCCACGGCATGTTATCGAATGATTTTACGTGAACAAGGGAGATCCTGAACGTTCAGGCGGAGCCTGTAGGGTCCGACGAGCCTGTAAAGCAAGAACGACTTGATGACGTTCAGGAAGTCAGACCAGCTGATAGTACTCCGAGGCGGGGAGAGCCCGTCACATGGGGAAGCGGCTGGCGGTATTTGAGCCTTTCCAGGGAAACATGGGCTCCACATCTGAGGGAGTTACGGTCTTTTACGCAGTGAGAAGGTAAACCAGCCATGGCAACGGGACTGGAGAGGGTAGCAGCGAAAGCCCGGAGTTATCCGAAACTTCGCTTTACAAGTCTGGCACATCATATTACCCCGGCGAGCCTGTGTATGAATCTGAACAAGATTCCACACAACACATCGCCCGGAGTCGATGGGCTGACTGTCGAAGAGACAAAGAAAGACTTTAAGCGGTGGTTGGAACAGACACTGACGTCTATCCATCGGCAAGGCTACAAGGCACCGCCGGTCAAAAGGGCATGGATACCCAAGCCGGGAAAAAAGGAAAAGCGCCCTCTGGGTGTTCCCTGCATCAATGACCGGGCTTTGCAGCGAAGTGTTGCTGATGTGCTGAATGCTATTTATGAGCAGGACTTTTTTGCCCTGTTCCATGGGTGGCAGGCCACGACTGGGAGCGCACCATGCCCTGTCCACTTTTAACGAGGTGGTTTCAGGCCGAAAGGTCAGCTGGGTGCTGGAAGCGGACTTGAAGAACTTCTTTGGGAGTCTTGACCATGGATGGCTGCTTCGTTTTGTGGAACACCGGGTCGGTGATCCCAGAATCCTGAACCTTATACGGCGCTGGTTGAAAGCCGGGGTGATGGAGGCCGGGGAGTTGCAAGAGTGTGAAGAAGGTACGCCTCAGGGTGGGCCGATCAGCGTAGTTCTGAGCAACCTGTACCTGCATTATGTACTTGACCTCTGGTTCGAGTGCATGGTCAAGCCTCGGCTAAAAGGCGAGGCATGGCTGATCAGGTACATTGATGACTTTGTGGTGTGTTTTCAGTATCGCAGTGATGCGGAGCGGTTCATGAATGTGCTGCCACAGCGACTGGAGAAGTTTGCGTTGAAACTGGAGCGGGATAAAACCCGGTTAGTCAGGTTCGGACGTTTTGCCAGTCGTGGGGGAAGACGACCGGAAACGGTTTACTTCCTTGGCTTTACGCACTACTGCACAAGGAATCTGAAAGGAAACTTCATGGTGGGAAGGAGAACGGAAAAATCCCGCCTAAGACGCAGCATAGCCAAACTGAAGGAACTGCTGAGACGAATACGCCATGAACCGCTGCACGAACAAGTGACAGCGATCAATCGACGGTTGAGAGGGCATTATGCGTATTACGGTCTGGGAGGAAACTTCCGAAGTATGGAGAAGCTTTACCGGTTTGTTGACCGCTACTGGTACAAGATGCTGTGTAGCCGATGCCGGAAAGGCAAGATTCCATGGGAAAAGTACCATAACCTCAAGCAGCTTCTGCCGCTACAGAAACCGAGGATAATGCTGCCTTTTATGGCAATGAAATCCATGGCTGTGCTGTGAGTCAAATATCGAAGAGCCCGGTGCGGGAAATCCGCACGCCGGGATCTGAGGGGGTTGGAGCTACAATTGGTAGCTCCTTCTACCCGGTGAATAGCGAGCTATTTGACGAACAAAAGCGGATTTTCAGACCAATTTGCTGCCGCCGCAGTAGGGCAGTCTATTCTCGGTCGGCCTCCTAGAGGCTGTCAATGGAGTTAAGTATGAGCTTATTTTTCATCTCAAGCACTGGTGACTTTGGCAGATATTTGAAGGTATTGGGAAAATATGAACTGTGTCACTAGCGGAATCGACAGAATGAAACTGGTTCTAAGCTCTGAGGATTGTTGGGGAAGTACAAAGCTTGTAGTCATTGGTTTGCTCTGTTTGACACTCTCCACCTTGACGGTTGCCGATACAATGTCGAATGGAATCTTTCAGTTAATCAACCAACGGTTGAATTATATGCAGGATGTCGCCTTATCCAAGGCCAAAAGCCACAGTGCGATTGAAGACTTGGCCAGAGAAAAGCAGGTGCTTGAGAAAGCATTGGTCGATGCGCAGCAGGCAGGTTTACAACCGGACTCTATTGTTGGTTTCTTTCAGGCACAGATGGATGCTGCCAAGGCGATTCAATATCGCTATAGGGCTGACTGGTTATCTACCCATCCTGAAAATAGTGAATATCGGGATTTAGCTTCTGAGGTCAGGCCAAAGCTTTTGGAGCTTGGTGATGAAATTGTGGTTAGAATCAGCGAATACCTGAAAGGTGGAGGGTCTTTTGATAATAATCTGCAGAAAGACTTTGTCAGAACGGTGAATACAAAGCATTTATCTGAAAACGATAAAAAGAAGATGTTTGAAAGTCTTCAGAGGATACGTTTGATCAAGAGCTAGTGCAGTGCGTTGAAACCTGTAGTGCATATCATCTCCAAACCAGTCATCAGTCCGCTTGGCTCGATGCTCAAAAAGCATACTCCTGGCTGCACAAGGCGAAATAGTCTCATCGTTGAAACAGTGGTTGGAATGACATCCATAATAGGCTGACAGGGGCTTTTGTTTAGTGTTAGTTAGGTCGGCCTCCTGGCGTCCTTATAAACAGGGCTGTCATCAGATGAAACCGCACTTGATTTCGCTGGCAGTTACGCTACAGTTCCCGTAACAATACCCCTCCCGCTTCCCGTAAGATCAGCGCACCGTGAGGGGTTACTCGTTTCTGGGGATCAATAAATCCAATAAGTTATCGGTCATTGAAGGGTACTATGAGTTCCTCCGGAAAGAAGCCAGCCCACAAGCGCCCTTATCTCAAGCCTCCTATTACCTTTGCAAAGCAAGTACAGAAGCTTCAGAAACGAAACCTGGAGGTGCCTGACACTGCAAAGGCTGAATTTTACCTTGGGCAGATTAATTATTATCGTTTTACCGCTTACTGTTTGCCCTTTGAGTCTGAAAACACGTTTATTTTCTTGATCTGACACTTACCCGTTCTATCTTTCATGTCTATAAATCGTATGCACAAATAGAATGATGAAAAACTCACTCTATGTGGCACTTCTGTTACTACTTGCTTCATTATCTGTCATCTGTCACGGCGAAACGTTGAAAAGACGATTTGTTGTCGAGTTTCAGCGGGGTGGTGCAAGTTCTCCAATCCAGAATTTTAGTATAAAGAGCGACTCTAACACACTGTCGTGCAACCAGTCAGACATTGCTGACAAACCACAGGTAATTGGCGGTTGCGGGCTAAAAACGACCCTTATTGAATCTCTTTCCTGGCAATGGGTTTACGCTATCAGTCCGCTGGTTGCTGACGAGTTCCTGATCACTAATACAGCTCCTCAATTCAGAGCTAATCTATGGTTAAGCGTTGGAAGCTTTATCGCTGTCGGCTGGATTATTAAAAGCTATTGGAGCCCCGATTCACCGTTGTTTAAACCGATGGGGCAACTGGAGGCAAGTCAGGATGACTCATTAGCGAACACTGCCATGATGCTCTCCGGAAATGGTCAACAGCAAGGCCAACAACAAAGCCAGCAACAAAGCCAGCAACAAAGCGAGCAATCAGAATCTTCCAGTGGGCAGGCCTCAGCATACAGCGCCCAAATTCAAGGCTCTGTCACCGGCTCCCTGTCTTCTGACTCCGGTGGCGGCAACGAAGACCCTGAACAACACCAGCAGCATACTTTGGGTTTAAATTGCTTCGTCGATTCCTGTCATGGCGCTTGTATATTCAGACCGTCACCCGAGAACAGTGAGCCAGTTGAATTGCCACTGAATGTTGAGGAAAGTTCGACAGGACAAACAGGAACAACACCAGAGCAAAGCCCATATCCTTGCCCGGAATTCCCAAATAACGTTGAGTCCCAAAATAATTCTCACGAGCCAATGAACCAACAAGACCCCATCCCGGTTAACCCAACTGTAAGCCCGGCAAATGCAGGAGCTGCCAATACAGTCCGTGACAGGGGATACGAATGTGACGTGATACTGGTGCAGGATGGCGGCCAGCGACCATGCGGGGAGATCCTCAGGAGTGCCAGAAGGCTGTCGTGTCACAAAATCAGATTCCACACCGGACTAGGTGCGGGGACAGCCAATGCAAATCGTCTCAAAACAGTTGTCTGTGACAGACCAGTGATTTTGAGGAATGGCAGGCGAATGCCATGCGGTTCGCACTTAAGGAATAAAAAATTGCTGTCGAGTCACAAAATGAGATACCACGTTGAGCCAGCATTCTGTGACCTGATAGTGTGCGGGGAGAATGGTAATCAGCGAGTATGCGGGACGGTCTTCAGAGATAGTGTAGAGCAGCAGAGTCACAGCCAATTATATCACGAAGGTGAATGTGATATCAGATGGTCGCATCCCGGAAGAAGTGACCATATTATCGGGTCACATTTTTGTGATCTGGCTGCTTTAGTGGATGATGACGCGGGGGGATTGCTGCAACAACTATGCGGAGCGATCTTCAATACTACTGAAGAGCTGCTTCTTCACAGGAGAACATTCCACCAGAAGCAATACCCGTCTGAATGAAATAATCGAAGGGTTTGAAAACGTTCCAATCTCACATATCTTTTGATTTTTAACCGAACGACGGTAGACGTCATTTATAATCAGGTCACGGATGAATTGTATTCCGGCATTTTCTTCCCGGCAAATTTTACCTGATGCAAGCTTTGATTTTTGACAAAAAACCGTTTTTTTTGATTTGTCACTTTTTCGATCTATTTTTTTCTTAACAAATTAGAATGTAGAGATGGAACAATGAAAAACTCGCTCTTTGCGACACTGCTGGCGATAATACCCGTCTTCTGCCAAGCCGAACTGTTGACAAGGCGTTTTGTTGTCGAATTTCAACAGGATGCAGACTCTTTAACCCAAAGCTTTTCTATAAAGAGTGATCTCAATGCGCAGCCACGCATTTCGTCAGACATCGCTGACACAAATGGCTATCCAGGTTCAGATTTTCTATCTGTTGATAAACGACATGGACTTAGCGGTTATGGGTTAAAGACAGCCTTTATCAGGTCCATTCCATGGCAATGGCTTTACGCCACAAATCTACTGGTTGCTCACGAACTGATCCTTACCATCCACGACGCCGCTCTGGGCGCCAAGCCAATTTCATGGTTGCCTTTAGAAGCGTTTGTCCTTGTTGGTTTGCTATTGAAAAGCTATTGGAGCCCCGGTTCACTTCGGTTTGATCCGTTGGAAAAGCCAGAGGCAGCCTCTTTGATGAAGCAGGGGGATGAGCCTTTTTCAATCACCAGGATGATGCTTCCCGGAAATAACCAGCAACAAAACGGCCAACGAAACCAGCAGTCATCATCATCCGGTCAGCAAGCCTCAGGAACCACCTCCACCCAACTTTCCGGTTATTCCAGTAGTCATCTGTCTTCTGGCTCTGGTGGCGGTAACGAAGGCCCTGAACAACGCCAGCATACTCTGGGTTTAGATTGTTACTTCGATTCCTGTCAGGGTGTTTGTAAACTCCGATCATCAACTGATAGCAAGGAGTCCGCCGAAGGGCCACTGAATGCTGGTGTTTTACCAGCCCAATTCTCCAGTCAAAGCACTGATATCAGGCAGACAATCAGCCATGATAGGACGGGCGTGGCTATTTTATCCATAAACTCAGAAAGGAGCATTGTTAGTGGCATGAGGAGAGAGTTAATAGACTTAGTTGGCTCTATGCTTTGGAAGAATCGACTTGTGTGTGCAGTGGGAACATCCGGTAGGACCAGAGGTCAACTTCAGTTGGAAGTAATGGCTGATTACGATTGCACCCAGGAAGAAAGGCAAGAGTTAAGCACCTATGTGGAGCGTTTCCTGCGAGAAAATGTTCCGGAGCGGTTACGCAATGAATTTAAAGTCATAATCAAATATGAGGGACCTGTGGAACCTTTGTAGGCAGTTTTCTATCTATCTTTCTTGTCCAAAACCCTATACGCGACTGGAATGATGAAAAACATACTCTTGCCGACGCTGCTAGCGATAATATCTGTCTTTTGCCAAGCCGAACTGTTGACAATGCCTTTTGTTGTCGAATTTCAACAGGATGCAGGCTCTTCAACCCAGAGTTTTTCTATAAAGAGTGATCTCAATACACAGCCGCACATCTCGTCAGACATAGCTGACACAAATGGCGATCCAGATTCAGATTTTCTACCTGTTAATAAACGACATAGACTTAGCGGTAATGGATTAAAGACGGCCTTTATCAAGTCCATTTCATGGCAATGGCTTTACGCCACGAATCTGCTGGTTGCTTACGAACTGGTTCATGGCGCTGCTCTGGGCGCCAAGTCAATATCATGGCTACCTTCAGAAGCTTTTGTCCTTGTTGGTTGGCTTTTGAAAAGCTATTGGAACCCCGACTCACTGCTGTTTAATCCACTGGAAAAACCGGGGGTGGCCTCTATGATGTCGCAGGGGGATGAGCCTTTTACAATCACCAGGATGATGCTCCCCGGAAATAACCAACAACAAAACGGCCAACGAAACCAGCAGCCATCATCATCCGGTCAACAAGCCTCAGGAACCTCCTCCAACCAACCTGGCAGTTATTCTAGCAGTCCTCTGTCTTCTGGTTCTGGTGGCGGTAACGAGGGCTCTGAGCAACACCAGCATACTTTGGGTTTAGATTGTTATGTGGATTCCTGTCATGGCGTTTGTAAACTCCGATCATCAACCGATAGCAAAGCGTCCGCCGAAGGGCCTCTGAATACTGGTGTTTTTCCGGATCAATTGTCCACTCAACTCACTGATATCAACCAGACAATCGGCCCTGACAGCGTGACTGTTTCATCCATAAACTCAGAAACGGTATGCACCACGCTCAATCAAGGGGGCGATGCAAATGCCCGGCGCCACAGTGGATCATTGCTGCATAATGCAGTATCGAGAGGTCACAGTAATACTGTCCAATTTCTTTTGGCTGGTGGTGCTGACCCCGATGCCCCGGACCACGAAGGCCACTGTCCGCTATGGTTTGCGATAAGGGATGGACATGCTGAAATCGTTGAACTACTGCTTCATAGCGGTGCCAGTCTGTACCATTCCGGTTACTTTGACCGTACGCTACTGTTGTGCTGGGCGATACGCAGTGGTCCGCAAATGACAGCCACCCTTCTGGCCAACGGCGTGGAACCAAATGATCCCAATGGCTTTCTCTTTCCATTGTCTCTTGCGGTAAGCTCACGTGATCTGAAGGTGATCAAGCTCCTGCTGGCCAATGGTGCCAATCCAAATGTTCGTGATTCTGAGGGCGTTAAAGTTATCCATCAAGATCTGCAAGATAGGCTAGTTTATGGGTATGGGGATGAGTATGGGTATGGGTATGGGTATTGGTATTATTCAGAAGGAGTAGAAATCGTCACCATTTTGCTGGCCGGGCACTTTGTTCCATTTGACCAGCTATGGGTTCCCCCGAATGTCAGTAATAAGCACAATAAGCCCGATTTGAGCTTACTCCATCTGGCTGAGAAGAACGGGCATATCAAAGTTGCTAACATCCTGAAGAATTATACACCTGTACCTTATCAACCGGCGTCGCTACAGTGTTGGGCCCGTGCCTCTATCCGCAAGCGGCTGGTGCAGAACCGGGCTAATTTTTGGCAGACCCTGTGCGCCGATTCCAATTGCCTGCAGCTGCCCAAGCACCTGAGAGCTTTTGTTTACCGACCGCTGTCCTTCTAGCAAAAACGTCATAAACCCTTGCCCAAACGAGGGTGGGGATATAAGAGCGGACAATACAGGTCGCGGTAAAAGGCTTTGTGATTTCCCAGTGTGGACTGAAACTCAAAACACGCATCCAATCTCACATATCTTTCGATTTTTAACCGAACGACAGTGGACGACAATTAGACTCGGGTCGGGGATGGTTTGTGTTCTGGCATCTTCTTCCTGAAAAATTTTTACCTCATGCAACCTTTGGTTTTTGACAAAAAACGCTTTTTTGATTTGTCACTTTCTCTATCTATCTTTCTTGTCTGTATACCATATGCACGAGTGCAATGATGAAAAACTCACTCTATGTGGCCATGCTTTTACTGCTTGCCTCATTATCTGTTATCTGTCAGCCCTACCCGTTGACAGAAAGTTTTGTTGTCGAGTTTCAAAAGGATGATACAGGTTCTTCAATCCAGACTTTTTCTATAAAGCATGACCTCACTACACTGTTGCGCAACTCGTCAGATATTGCCGACACAAAGGGCTATGCAGGGCCCGATTTACCGCCTGATGATGAACCACATGGACTGAACGTTTACAGGTTAAAAGCCATCCTTATTGAGTCCATTTCATGGCAATTGATTTACGCCACTCACCTGCTGGTGGCTTGCGAATGGGTTCTGACCAGCAATGCCCCCCCTTTGAGTGGCAAACCTTATCCATGGCTATTTGTAGAAACGTTTTTAGCTGTCGGCTGGCTTTTGAAAAACTATTGGAAGCCCGATTCATCGCTGTCTGATCTGATAGATCAGCTGAAGGCAAGTCAGGATGACCCGCTTGCAACCATTAATATGATGGTACTTCCTGTCCATGAAAACGGCCAGCAAAGTCGGCCATCAGAGTCACCCGGTCAGGAAGCCTCAGGGGCAAGCAGTACCGGA
This sequence comes from Endozoicomonas sp. ALC020, assembly GCF_049275935.1. Classification (NCBI taxonomy): domain Bacteria; kingdom Pseudomonadati; phylum Pseudomonadota; class Gammaproteobacteria; order Oceanospirillales; family Endozoicomonadaceae; genus Endozoicomonas; species Endozoicomonas sp. ALC020. The sequence goes on along the minus strand of NZ_CP184830.1, from coordinate 1,680,437 downwards.
CTCTCAGGCTCTCTCACCCGGCTCCTGTCTTCTGACTCTGGCGGCGGTAACGAAAATCCTGAACAACACCAGCAGCATACCCTGGCTTTAAATTGTTACGCTGATTCCTGCAATGGCGTCTGTATATTCCGACTATCATCTGATAGCAGAGAGTTAGCTGAAGGACCGCTGAATTCCGAAAAAAGTACGACAGGAGATACAGGCTCAACACCCGGACAAAGTTCCTGTCCCCGCCCGGAAATCTCTTGCAACGTTCAGATCCACAATGATTTCGACGGGCAAATTTACCAGCAAGAGCCCATTCCGGTTAACCCAAATTTACGCCTGATAAATGCAGGGGCAGCCAATAGAATTCGTAACAGGAGAAACGAATGTCATGCGATAGTGATCGGGCTGGATGGAGAGCAGCGGCCATGCGGGATGATCCTCAGGAGTGTCAGAATGTTGTGGCTTCACAGAAGTAAACACCACGCCAAGCCACATTTCTGTGACGTGAGAGTGGCTGGGGAGGACGGCGGACGGCGGCTTTGTGGGAAGATCTTCGGGAATACTGCAGAGCTGCTCCGTCATAAATTAAGGCATGCAATAATGCAGAATAGAAGACTTCATGGAAGGCTTAATAGAAGGCGTTGAGAGTACAAGCCCGGAACGCGCCATGATCTCACATAACTTTCGTTTTTTTAACAGGACAGAGGAGTTTTTGTCTACCGTGAACAGGGGGATATCCTGCCCTCTTCTTGTCGGCGAATTCTTATCCGGTGAGACCTTTAGCCTTTGAAATAATGCTTTTTTTCTTGCTCTATCAATTTTTTGATCTAAGTTTCCCGTTTAGAAAAATGCACAAAACAGATGTAAGGATTAAGTTTTGAAAAAAACACTCTCTTCGTCATTGCTGTTGTTGCTGATGTCAGTGACTGTTATCTGTCAAGCCGAATCATTGAAAAGACATTTTATTGTCGAGTTTCAACAAAATGAAGGTGTTCCAAAAGGGAGCTTTTCTATAAAGCGTGATATTAATTCATTGTCGTGCAATCCGTCATACCTTGCTGACATAAATTATGACGCAGAATCAATTTTTGCGCCTGATGGCAAGCTTGGCAGTGTTGGCGGCTATGGCGCAACAAAGTCCCTTGTTGAATCGATCTCGTGGGAGTTGATTTATGCCACTCATCTGCTGGTTGCTTACAAACTGGTTCTTACCACCAGCGACAACCCTATGAGTAAAAAAGCCAATTCATGGATACCTGTAGAAGCATTTGCCGCTGTCGGCCTGCTTTTGAAAAGCTATTGGAACCCCGATTCGCTGCTGTTTAACCCGATGGATCATCGGGAGGCGACCTCTATGATGACACAGGGGGATGACCCATTTGTGATCACCACTATGATGCACCCCGGAAATGGCCAGCAACAAAGCCAACCACAAAATGAGCAAACCAGTTCATCCGGTCAGCAAGCCTCAGGGACAACAACTGGCACCGGGATTTCAGGCTCTATCACCAGCTCACTGACATCGGGCTCGGGCGATGGTGGCGAAAGCCCTGAACAACCCCAACATACTTATGGTTTAAGTTGTTACGCTGGTTCCTGTCATGGCGTTTGTCAACTCCGATCATCACCCCGTAGAACGGCGAATAATGAACAAAGTTTGTTTAGCCAGGTTGTAGAGGGGCTTCTCACTCCCGTCCTGTATTTGGCTGGCATCTATTTTACCCCCTGCGCAGCGCGGACTGGCCGAACGAAACGTTCAGAGGGCCATAGACAACCCCAACATACTTACGGTTTCAATTGCCACATCGATTCCTGTTATGGTGAGTGTAAATTCCGAGCACCATCCGATGGCTGAGACCCGGCGGATACACTTCGTACCGGGCCAATGTTCTACAAAATCTGTGATGTGTGCGGGGCACCCTGCTTGGATGCTCACGCCCATAGAATTAAACTTCATCGCAAGTGCTGATAATGATGCAGTTACTCAAGCGACATTTTCTTACCCGGTGCGACCTTTGGTTTCCAGAATCGTTCCCATGTTGGGACCCACAGAGCCTAAGAGCGTGAAGACCAGAGTTTTACGACACTGTTTGAGCATTGGAACAAGTGGTTGTTTTTGAAAAAATGCCTGTTTTCTTGATTTATTAATCTCTTGGTCTAACTTTCCTGTTCAGAAAAAGCACAAAACGCATCTAAGGATTAAGTTTGAAAAAAACACTCTCTTCGTCATTGCTCTTATTGCTGGCGTGGCTGGCTGTTACCTGTCACGCCGAATCGTTGAAAACACATTTTATTGTCGAGTTTGAACACGACGGAGGCGTTTCGGAAGGAAGCTTTTTTATACAGCGTGATCTTGATGCGTTGTCGTATAATCCATCATCCGTCGCAGACATAAGTGATGACGCAGGACTAATTTTGCCGCCTGATGACAATTCACACAGAGTTGGCGGTTATGGCGCAACAAAGTCCCTTATTGAATCGATCTCGTGGGAATTAATTTACGTTAGTCATCTGCTGGTTGCTTACAAATTGATTCTGACCACCGGCGACACCCCTCTGAGCGCCAAATCTTATTCATGGATGCTCGCAGAGGCGTTTGCCACTCTTGGCTTGCTTTTGAAAAGCTATTGGAACCCCGATTCGCCGCTGTTTAACCCGATGGATCAACTGGACCCGGTATCTATGTTGGCACAGGGAGATCACCCGGTTTTGATCACCACCAAGACAAAACCCCAAAATGGCGAAGGACAAAACGGGCAACAAAACCAACCACAAAACCAGCCATCTCAATCGCAAGCCTCAGGAACAACTCCCCATCTTACAACTGCTTTGTCCAGCCTCATGTCCTCAGGCTCTGGGGGCGGTAATCAGGGCCCTGAGCAACCCCGGCATACTCTGAGTTTCAATTGTTATGTCGATTCCTGCAATGGCTTTTGCAGACTCCGACAATTCGGTAGCAGTGAATCAGTTGCAGGGGCGCGGAGTTCCGAAAGAAGTTCGACGGGCCACACTAATCGTGACATGACAGGAGCGCCAACCTATCAGCTGGGAGTCGGTAGTTCTATACTTATTGTCATTCCATCAATCGCATTTCGCGACCGACAAAACTCAGTAGCAATCGGCCATCTTGCAGCTGGTTTCGACCCCTCGACTACCAGTGAACCTTGGGTTCGTACCGTCATGTCACGTTCAGAGGTCGGCAGGTTCCCATTTGATCGATTTCGGCCATATGGCGTTATGGTAAGCGACGTTCATGGTCATCTTAGGGAGCTTGGGAACCACACTATGGGTTCTAATTGTTCCTTCGATTCCTGCAATGGCTTTTGCAGACTCCGACAATCCGGCGATAGTGGATCAGCTGAAGGGTCGTTGAGATCCGAAGGAAGTTCGGCGGGCCACACTAATCGTGGCATGACGGGAATGCGAAACAATCAACTAGGAGTCGGTGGTTCTTTGCTTATTGTCATTCCATCAATTGCATTTCGCGAACGACAAAACTCAGCAGCAATCGGCCATCTTGTGGCTGGTTTCGACCCCTCGACTACCAGCGAACCTTGGGTTCGTATCTGCATAGGACGTTCAGAAGCTGCCAGGTTCCCACTTGATCGATTTCGGCCATATGGCGTTATGGTAAGCGACGTTCATGGTCATCTTAGGGAGCTTGGGAACCATACTATGAGTTCTAATTGTTTCTTCGATTCCTGCAATGGCTTTTGCAGACTCGGAGAATCCGGTGGATCAACTGAAGTGTCGCTGAGATCCGAAGGAAGTTCGGCGGGCCGAACACAAACCTTTCAGCCACAAGCTGGTGGATCTTCGGTTAGTGTCATGCCATCAAGTGCAAGTGGTGCAGGACAAAACTGGCGACAAAACCAACCATCTCAATTGCAAGCCTCAGGAGCAAGCTTGCATTCTCTGCCTGGTTTCAACCTCACGTCTTGCGGCTTTGGCCGTGGATCTTCGTTTCTTAACGCCCTATTAGCCGTGTCATTATCAATTTCGCGACTTCCGCCAATAAGCGGCGCTCATAATCATTCAACGGAGCTTGCGGGCATCCCGGAAGATTCCAGCGATACCCATGGAGCAGGGTGGGATGTTGATTCCGATATGGATGTCGATCCCTATGAGGAGTAGTCCGCAGTGCTCAATAAACCTGTAACTTGTTCCCGGGCTCCAGAGGTCGTCACAAAGCTCTGGTTCCCACGCTGGGACCCACCGGACCTGGACGTAGGAATGCGTTGCGAGAGTTATGCGATACCGGCAAAAGCCAGAGGTTTGGGGGTCTCAAACTTTATTACAAAGCAGCAATGAAGTTTTTCAGGGTAATAATAATCAAAACCAGTACCATCAGGGAAAAGTCCAATCCTCCCAAAGGCGGAATTACTCGTCTGATCCTGCTGCTCAGAGGCTCGGTCAGTTGATGCAGCAGCATCAGGCCCGGGTTGTAACTGCCGGGTGCTACCCAGCTGGCAATAGCGATGACGATCAGGCTGAACATATAAATGTTCAAAACTTCACCTGCCAGCTCCTTAAGGCTGACAATCAGCACCTGGGGAAAAGGAATCGCATTAGCGGCAATACCCTGAACCATAAAGAGTACGTAAACCAGCAGTATCTGCAAGATCAGGGCAAGGACCAGAGCAGCCAGATCCAGACCACCCATTCCCGGAATTACTTTCCTGAGCGGGTTCAGTAGCGGTGAAGTGACTTTGACAATGGCCTGGGAGATGGGGTTATAAAAGTCTGCTTTAACCAGTTGCAGCAGAAAGCGCAGCAGTACAGCCATGATATACAGACCTCCCAGGGTCTGTATCAGAAAGACGAGGCTGGAGGAGAGTGCTGACATAAAAATCCTTCGTGTTTAAACAGCCATGGTTAAATAAAAGTGAGCAAGCCGGGGAAGCAAGGTGGCTTATGTGGCTGAGCCCAGTGTCCTGACCAGTTTACTATGAAACTTCCGGTTGCGGGAAATAGAGGCTCCTAGTCAGCCAGTTGTTCTGCCAGTTCCGCACCCCTTTCTTTTGCAGCCTTAACCGCCTTGTAAACCACCGCTTCAAAGCCTTCCTGTCGGAAGGTTTTCAAAGCCCGTTCAGTGGTTCCGCCGGGAGAGGTGACTCTTCTGCGAAGCTCGGCAGCATCAACATCACTCTGAACGGCCATGTTTGCAGCTCCCAGAGCGGTTTGCAATGAAAAACGTTCAGCGGTTTCATGATCCAGCCCCAGCCTGACCCCGGCTTCTGCCATGGCTTCCATCATCAGGAAAAAGTAAGCCGGACCCGAACCTGATAAGGCGGTGATGGTATCGACCTGTTCTTCTTTGTCCAGCCAGTGAAGAATGCCAATGGGTGAAAAAATCTCATTGGCAATGGCTTTCAGTTCATCCGTTACCCAGGGATTGGCGAACAGGCCTGTCGCACCACAATGCAGAAGTGATGGCGTATTGGGCATACTGCGGACAATGGGCAGGCCGCCGCCAGTCCAGACATCCAGACTATCTAGGCGGATACCGGCAGCTACAGAAATAATGAAGGGCTTATGCGCCTGAAGCACGGAGGCCAGTTCAATCAGAACCGCTCTCATCATCTGAGGTTTAACAGCAAGCACCACAATTTCAGCCTTTTCTGCTGCTTCCAGATTGCTGGTAGAGGTATGAATACCGAGTTGGTCAGAACATTTTCTGGCACTTTCCTGCGTTTGGCAGGAAGCGAATATTCTCTCTTTCGGCCAGCCGTGTTCAATCAATCCACCCATGATGCTGCTGGCCATATTGCCAGCACCGATGAATGCGATGGTCTTATTGGTCATTCCTGACTCCTTGATGGTTCTGACTTCTGGCCCCGAAAAGAGCCGTACCAATGCGAACCATGGTTGCCCCTTCAGCAATGGCTGCCTCCAGGTCACTGGTCATTCCCATGGACAATGTGTCCATAGTTAGATGGTGCTCACGGTTAAGAGATTCAAGGGCATTTGCCAGCTTTTTAAAGGGAGCCCGCTGTTTAACTTCATCTTCTTCCGGTGCGGGTATTGCCATCAGTCCGCGCAGCTGAAGCCTGGGGAGTTGGGATATGGCTGCTGCCAGTTCAGGAAGTTCTGTCAGAGTGACCCCGGATTTACTTTCTTCTTCGCTGATATTGACCTGAAGACAGATATTCAGGGGCGGAAGTTGTTCCGGGCGCTGATCATTGAGTCGTTGGGCAATTTTAAAACGATCGACACTGTGTACCCATTGGAAGTGACTGGCAATATCGCGGGTTTTGTTCGATTGGATCGGTCCGATAAAATGCCAGACCAACCCTTCCAGATCGCTGAGTTGGGTTATTTTATCCACAGCCTCCTGCAAATAGTTTTCGCCAAAATCCCTCTGACCCAGCTGCCAGGCCTCGGCAATCATCCCGGCAGGTTTGGTTTTACTGACTGCCAGAAGTTTTACCTGACTTTCCCGGCCGCTGGCTTGCTCAGCTTTGTGAATTCTTTCAAAAACCTGGTCGAATTGACTTTTTAATAAGGTCATCAGCCTGTACAGTAGTTGGTTAATAGGTAGAAACCGATATTTCGGTTGAACATAAGAAGGAGTCCCGGTCTATTTTACCTGCGTCCGGGTTTCAGGGGGAAATTCATGGACATAACCGAACTGCTGGCCTTCAGTCACAAGCAAGGCGCTTCGGATCTTCACATCTCAGCCGGCCTGCCACCCATGATTCGTATAGACGGGGATATTCGCCGGATTAACCTGCCTCCCATGGATCACAAGCACGTTCACAGCCTGATCTATGACGTCATGAACGACAAGCAGCGAAAAGACTACGAAGAGAAGCTGGAAACTGACTTTTCGTTTGAAGTCCCCGGCGTCGCCCGCTTTCGTGTCAACGCCTTTAACCAGAGCCGCGGAGCCGGTGCTGTATTTCGTACTATCCCCAGTAAAGTGCTTTCGATGGATGAACTGGGCATGGGTCAGGTGTTCAAGGATATTGCTCTGAAGCCCCGGGGGCTGGTACTGGTGACGGGCCCTACAGGTTCCGGTAAGAGTACCAGTCTGGCGGCCATGATGGATTACATCAATGACAACAAGTATGAGCATATACTAACCATCGAAGACCCCATTGAATTTGTTCACACCTCGAAAAAATGTCTGGTCAACCAGCGGGAAGTTCACAGGGATACCCACAGTTTCAGCGACGCACTGCGCTCGGCACTTCGTGAAGACCCCGATATTATCCTGGTGGGTGAGATGCGCGATCTTGAAACCATTCGTCTTGCGCTGACGGCTGCAGAAACCGGTCACCTGGTTTTTGGAACTCTGCATACCACCTCCGCAGCCAAGACGATAGACCGTGTGGTGGACGTATTCCCGGGAGCTGAAAAAGCCATGGTGCGCTCCATGCTTTCAGAATCCCTGCAGGCAGTTATCTCCCAGACCCTGCTCAAGAAAAACGGCGGCGGACGTGTGGCAGCCCACGAGATTATGATCGGTACTCCTGCTATTCGTAACCTGATTCGCGAAGACAAGATTGCCCAGATGTACTCTTCCATCCAGACCGGAGGTGCCCTGGGTATGCAGACACTTGACCAGTGTCTCCACGAGCTGGTGAGAAAAGGCTTGATTGCCAAAGATGTGGCTCAGGAAAAAGCCCGGGACCCGGAAAACTTTTAACCATGGATATCAATCGTTTACTAAAAGTGATGGCCGAAAAGAAGGCCTCTGACTTATTTATCACGGCTGGCTTTCCACCCAGTTTTAAACTCAATGGCAGGATTGTTCCTGTCACCAGGGAACCTCTGGCACCTGCCATGACCCGGGACATGGTCTACGGTGTGATGGATGAGGATCAAAAAGCCGAATTTAATCGCGAGCATGAATGCAACTTTGCAATATCAGCCTCTGGAATAGGCCGCTTTCGTGTCAGTGCTTTCTACCAGCGAAATCTGGCTGGCATGGTATTGAGAAGGATTGAGACCGAGATCCCGACACTGGATCAGCTGAAGTTGCCGAAGGTGATTAAAGACCTTTCCATGACCAGAAGAGGCCTTGTGCTTTTTGTTGGGGCGACCGGTGTTGGTAAATCGACTTCCCTTGCGGCGATGCTCGGGCATCGGAATGAACATGCCTGCGGGCACATCATCAGTATTGAAGACCCGATCGAATTTATCCATCAGCATCGCAAATCCATTGTCACCCAGCGTGAAGTAGGCATTGATACAGAGTCGTATGCCGTGGCTCTGAAAAACACCCTGCGACAGGCACCGGATGTCATCATGATTGGTGAAATAAGGACCCGTGAAACTATGGAATATGCCTTGGCATTCGCAGAGACAGGGCATCTCTGTCTGGCGACACTGCACGCAAATAATGCTAATCAGGCACTGGAAAGGATTATCCATTTCTTCCCGGCGGATCGCCATAGTCAGATATGGATGGATTTATCCCTGAACCTGAAAGGCCTGGTTGCCCAGCAGCTGGTGAGAACCCGGGATGGCAAAGATCGCCGGGCAGCCGTTGAAGTCCTTCTCAATACACCCTTGATTCAGGATACTATCCTTCACGGCAATGTTCATGAACTCAAGAGCATTATGAAGAAGTCCCGCGAGCTGGGTATGCAAACCTTTGATCAGGCGTTGTTTGAGCTTTATAACAATCGAGAAATCACCTACGAAGAAGCTCTGGCGCATGCGGATTCACCCAACGATCTGCGTCTCATGATCAAGCTGGGGCCAGAGGCTGATGGGGAGCATCTGACCAAAATGGCAGACAAGCTTAGTTTGCAGCATGAGGAGATCTATTAGAGCCCGATTGAAGCCCGGTATCAGAGCCCCTTGAGGGAGGGAGTATCGTAGTCCGGGCACTCTTTAATGTAATTCTGTTGAAGGGTTACAAAATCCTCTTTGGTGAAAATATCGGTATGGATGTCTGCTTTGGTGAGACGGTTCAGGCAGCGTTCCTGCTTTGTCGCCGTTTCACGCAATTCTCTTGGCAGCAGAATGACGTTCACCAGCTCTCTGTTGCCTTTCATATCCACCTGCTCCACTAAACTGCCTATGCAACATAGCGCACAATCTGGCAGGCCTTTCGTCATTCGCTGTGCGTAGTCTGCCTTCATCCCGTAACCAACGAGCGCACTGGGTGTTACTTTGCGCCGGATCTCAAATTTCTGAGGCGAAATAATAGACAGGTGTTCAATACTTCCGAAGCAGCGATCACCGCCTTCAACGAGCAAAGTCTGGGTCAGTGTCGTGTTATTGGGGACCTGCTTTTGCAGTGAGATACCCTCAACCAGAAAAGCATGGCTAAATGTGCCGCTGCCTCCGTAACTGACAGAATAACTCATCAACACCTGCTGGTTTTCCATCTGCCCAATCAATGTATAGCTGGAATAAGTGGGTAAACCGGTTTCACTGTTGTATTCGGGTTGATCATTTTTTTCAAAAACAGCCTGCCATGGGGTAGGCTGCTTGAAAGGGTAACTGAGGTATTTGTTCATGCAGTCATTCAGGTCGATGGTCTTCTTGCCTGACGACTGGCTGCCTGCTTCCAGATTGGCGAAAGGTTCAAAGCAGAGAGGGTGAATAATTTCCCTCTCACCGGCCTGGGATTTCAGGCACAGGGTAGCCAGAAACAGAATAAACAGAGTTGAAAGAGCGTAGCTAGAGTACCGGGTTGTTCTCATCGTTCATCCAGCCTTCCAGTATGATTTGTGCTGCCATACCATCGACGGGACTAGAGCCATAGTGCCCACTGTGGCCCAGTTTGTTTGCCCAGTCTTTGGCTTCAAAAGAGCTTAGACGCTCATCCGCTTCGAAGAAAGGCAGGTTGTAACGACCATGGAGACGTTTGCCGAACTTTCTGGCTCGCATCGACATCGGGGACTCGGTGCCGTCCATATTCAGAGGGATACCCACCACGACGGCATCCGGCTGCCATTCTTCAATCAGCGCAGCAACATCGGTCCAGTTTGGAATACCATCTTTTGCTTTGATAGAAGGTAATGCTGTCGCCGTTCGAGTCACAGCCTGACCGACAGCCACACCAATATTACGTGTACCAAAGTCAAAGCCCATTAGGGTATTCAGTTTTTTTTCAGTCATGTTTTCTTTAACGTTGCCAGAGTGAGCCTTTTGCTGAGGGGGGCTATGAGTGGCCAACCTGATCAGTGAGCAGCCGAAGATCGACGCCCAATGAGTTGGCGGCAGCATCCAGACGTCGCTGGAAAGGCGTTTCGAAAATAATCTGTTGATTGGCCTTGCAGGTGAGCCAGGCATTATCAGACAACTCTTTTTCAAGTTGACCGCCACCCCAGCCGGCATAGCCCAGGGCCACCAGTGAAGCATCAGGGCCTTCATCCCGGGCCATGGCGAACAGAATGTCTCTGGAAGTGGTTAGCGCAAGCCCATGACTGATTTCAAGACTGGAATCCCATCGATCGCTGCCAGAGTGGAGAACAAAGCCCCTTTCAATCGCCACCGGGCCGCCGGCATAAATGGTGTCGGGACTGAGGAAGCATTCGTCAGCATCGCTGATGCCTACCTGACTGAACACTTCACCCAGCGTCAGATCGGTCGGGCGATTAACGATGATTCCCAATGCGCCAGAGGGATTGTGTTCACAAACCAGAGTCAGAGTACCCGCAAAAGAAGTATCTGCCATGCGAGGCATAGCAATCAGGAAGTGGTTTTTGAGGCTTTGAAAGGTTTCACTGCTCATGGTGGGAGTATCAGGGCAAACGGTCCCGATGGCAAATAAAGTGCTCAATGAATATTCGCTCAAAAACGTTACTGGCTAAATAGTCTGTCACCTTTTTCAAAGCGCCAGGTACGAATGATCTCGACAATGTCGTAATCCCGTAAATCGTCAGTGAAGGGTGCGTAGGGAGAAGCTAACCTGACAATTCGGAGAGCCGCATCATCTAAAACGCTGTAACCCGAAGATTTTAAGATTTCGACACTGGACAGAGTGCCATCACGATTGATTGCCACCATCAGACGGAGCTCGCCGTACAGTTGTTGTTGGCGGGCTTTGGCAGGGTAGTTCAGGTTACCGATACGTTCGACCTTCTGTTTCCAGGCATTTTTGTAAGCGGCACCGGGCTCAAGCATGGTGGAGGCTGAGTACAGTCTTTTCACATTAGGGCGCCTGGCGTAGGCCTGGCGCTGGTCACTGAGTTGAGCTTCGAGGCTGGCAATCTCCTGACGCAGATCGATCTGTTTGCTGGGCTCAGCCTTTTTGGGTTGTTCATCTGTGGGCTGGTCAATAACGTCAGTGTCCTGAACTTTTTTTTCACTCTCAGCCCGAGTAACGACCTGAGATGTTTTCTTTGCTTGCGTTTCAGGTGCAGCAGCTTCCTGTGGCTGAAGCTCAACCTCGTTGATTTTGTTGTCCTGTATGTCGGCTTTTCGGTCGGTAGTGGGTGTGGCTTTTTTTTCAAGTGTGCCACTGCCCTGCTGATTCAGCTGGGCCAGGAAGTCGGCATCTTCCGGCTTTTTCTGGCTCTTGTAGGTCGCAAGGGTGACTTCAAGCGTTTTCGGAGGTGGAGCTTTGTCTTCAAGTCCAAAAGACAGACCGAGCACAATCACGGCATGAATAGCGGCTGCCATAAAAACGGTAAAGCCTAGGCGGTCGGCAGAAGAAACGGTCGTCATTGACGGAGTGGGCCTCTTGGGTAGTGCATCCTGAATCTTATAGTTGATCTCCCTGGGGCCTGGAAGGTTATCACAATACCTCACCAGCTACATAAGCATTGTCATCAATGAGCATAGGGTACGCAAGTACTGCTTGCGGGGTTTGGGGACATATTTCCAATGGCTATAGGTGTCAGGCCTACTTACTTGCCGTATGGTAACGAAAATTGTGTATTATTGAGGTCTGAGAAAGTTCGGTACACCCATCATTATCAAATTTACATTTAAAAATCTGGGGTATGTGGATCAGGGATCAATAGAGTTGGGAGATATGACTCTGATCTGTGGTCCAAATAATGTCGGCAAAACCTGGCTCAACTACGCTATGTATGGCTTGTTGAAAGATTACCCTTTTATAGCCTCGTTTAATCTTGAACCTGAGATTTTTAAGAATTTGAAGGAGCACGGAACTGCAAAGCTCTCGTTGACAGACTATGCGGGAAAGCTCGATCAGATTCTCAAGAACATGTCTGATCGTTTTAGCCACAATCTTGGGAAGTACTTCAACACGGATTCCGACCTGATGTCGAAAGCCAGGGTGGGTCTGAAGCTTGAAAACTATACGCTGGATTTGAGTGAAAATATCCATCGAGTAGTGAGATTGGGTAGAAAGGATGTGCTACTTGTCTCTAAAGAGGCAGGGGATAATACTCTTATTGTCACGCTTCAGGATACTGATTCAGATCTACCTGAGCCTGCCATTATTGATATTGTAGAGCGGGAGCTGGCCAGGACGCTTCTTGGTGCTTGCATATTGACACCTTTTGTACTGACTTCTGAAAGGACTGGTATTTCTCTTTTCTATAAAGAGCTGGATCTTAGTAAGAATATTCTGGTTGAGCATTTGTCCGATAGCAGCAAAAAGGGGATTAACCCATTCAAGTTGTTGAATAGTATGCGTTCCAGATACGCAGAACCTATTAAGGATAATATCGATATTATTCGTGATACTGATAATATTGCAAAGAAAAAAAGTTTTCTTAAAGAAGATAAAGCAGGTGAATACAAGCCTGTTTTTGATACGTTAAGAGAGATTATTGGTGGCGGTTTTAAAACTGTAAATGACCAGGTCCTTTATCAACCTGTTAAAGAGCGAAACAGGGATAAAACTGCTCTACCCATCTATCTGGCTTCTTCTTCGATTAAGTCACTGTTTTTGTTGGATCTGTATATCAATTCTATAGCTGAAAAAAACAGTGTTCTGATTATTGACGAGCCAGAGTTAAATCTTCACCCAGATAAGCAAAGGCAAATGGCCAAGTTACTGACCAGGTTAGTTAATGCTGGTATTAAAGTTGTTATGACTACTCACAGCGATTTTCTGGTGCGTGAAATAAATAACAGAATCATGCTTAATGTTGATTTCAAAGGGCGATCCCACCTCATGAAAGAACATAAGATGGTCAAAGAAGATATATTACGGCCAGAACAGGTTAAGGCGTACACAGTACACTCTGATCATAAAGTTCATCAGTTGGAGGTCACTGAAGAGGATATTGATACCGATGTTTTTGATCAAAAAATAGAGGATGCCAATGCATTGCAAGATGACATTTATTATCAGATGTATTGAATTCAGGGGCTTGGTTTTATGAGATCTGAATTTCTTGCTTTGCTTGCACCAGAGGTTATATTGCCCATAGTGGAAAGGTCAGGCATGCTTACAGTTACTGTTACTTGTTTAAAACCCTATCATGGTTATACTTGGGTAAAATATTAGGGGGAAAGTACCATGTCACTTATAGCTGTCAGGAAGTCCGGTGGAGCAAGTATCGTCAGTATACCCAAAGCCGTACTGAAAACCTTGGGGATAAAAGTAGGGTCAAGGCTGAATCTGTCCATTGAGGACAACAAGATTGTCTTGTCCCCCGTCGAAGAAGAGTTAACTCTTGAAGCTCTGCTTGAAGGAAGTCCGGCTGAACGTCTGGTCATAACAGACGAGGACAAAGAGTGGCTGGACATGCTGCCTGCTGGTAAGGAAATTTGATGTACATACCGGATCGGGGCGATATTATACTCATCAATTTTGAACCCAGTATTGGCAAGGAAATCATGAAAACCCGCCCTGGTTTTGTGCTTTCCCGGAGACTTCTTAACCAACATACGGGCCTCGCTATCATCGCTCCTATTACCAGTACCATTCGAGGCGTCAAACTGGAAGTGCTGTTAACCAAAACAATGACGACCCACGGGTCTATTCTGGTTCACCAGATGAAATCCATGGACTTTGAGTGCCGGGCTGCTCGTTTTGTAGAGAAATCGCCGGAATCAATCATCGATCAAGTAGACAAGATAGCCAAGTTAATTATCTCCTGAAAATTTATTAATCACTATCGATTGTTAGTCTTGCCAACAGAGTTGTCATTATAGTCAGGATGACTTTTCTATATCTTTTTAAAACATATTTATTGCTTATCCAAAGTGATAGGTATCTTGATTAACTTCCACGGAGGTAATTGATATGAATACTCAAGGATATTCAGCTGCCACTTATATTCATAGATTGGATAATATGATGATCGACCGAACACTCATTGATGGAATTAGTGGGTTCGAAGGTGGTGAGAAAAAAGCAATATTTTACTCGGAGCAAGCAAATAGAAATTACCATGTTTCTGTCCGCCCCAGTAATCATACATATAGATTTGTTGATGTCGATGTCACCGCTGAAACAGGCAGGAAAAATATTTTTAGCCGTATTATTGGTGCAGTTTTTGACGCATTTAAAAGGTTTGATGAAAATAAGATGAAAGTTTTTGGAACTCGTGCGCACCAAATGAAGAGTAAACTTGAAAATGATATTCTGAATAAGGCTATAGATACTGCTATTGATCGAGCTAAAGACATTTGTAATAAACCTGACGATGATAAAAAGATTATCGAAGATGGATTTAAAGCCGCAGCTCAGTTTAATAAAAAATTTGGTATTATAGAGGTTGATAATGAAACTCGTTTTACCCTGGCAAAATCTCTTTTTAAAAAATATGGTGATGATTCTTTGCTTCATGAATTGTATCTGGAAATTAAAAGCCATGTCTTGTGGTTTGAAGAAAACCTTATGCGCCTTTTAGGCAACGAAGCCTGGTTGTATTACAATAAAATGGAATCCAGGCTTTTGGAAATCGAAAAAATATTGAATCAAAGAATTATTGTTAGGATCAAATAGATTGGACTGATTTAACTCGTTCCCACGCTCTGCGGGGTGTCGCAAAACTCTCTCCGGCGTGGGAACGCGTTGACTCCCGTCATTGCCGACTTCATTCTCGTCATTGTCGGCTTCATTCTCGTCATTGCCGGCTTCATTCTCGTCATTCCCGGCTTCATTCTCGTCATTCCCGGCTTCATTCTCGTCATTCCCGGCTTCATTCTCGTCATTGTCGGCTTCATTCTCGTCATTCCCGCGAAGGCGGGAATCCACACTGACTCTCCACCAGAACCATACTGCCCGGTGTCCCCCTGGCCTTGTCATCCCCGAGAAGGCAGAGATCCACCGTTGGCGCTGGATTCCCGCCTTCGCGGGAATGACGACTTCAGAGCGTGAGAACGAGCTTTTGAAGTTTTGCGACACCCTCTCTGCGTGGGAATGCATACCCTTAGATCATTACACTTCCACACTAGAGCATTAGAACGAGAAACCTTCTTCCCGGTGAATTTTACCCGTTGCAACCTTTGGTTTTTGACAGAAATATGCACTTATCCTGTTATTGGTCTACTTTGCGTGAACAGAAATAAAAAGTGTATGGACAAAATGTTGAAAAAAATACTTCCTGCGGTGCTTCTTTTGCTGCTCCCGATGTCCGTCGTTTGCGGGGCCGAGGAGCTGGTAAGACATTTTGTTGTCGAGCTTGCAGAGGATCAGGATACAGATCGTTTTTTTTCTATTAAGCCTAACCTGAATTCATTGTCAGGCAGCTCATCAGGTATTGATGACACAAACGGCCTCACAGACTCGGGTTTACTGGCTGATTTCACACCTGGTGGGCTTAACGGTTACGGGTTAGCAGCCACCTTTACCGAGTCAATTTCATGGCAATTGTTTTACGCCACTCAACTGCTGGTCGCCTGCGGACTGGCTCTCACCATCCATGAAGCTCACCTGGGCTCCAAACCTTATTCGTGGCTAGCTGAAGAAGCACTTATCACCGTTGGCTGGCTTTTGAAAAGTTTTTGGGACCCTGATTCATTGTTGTTCAAGCCAACAGATCAACCGGAGGCAATTTCTATTTCGACACAGAGAGATCATCCGTTTGCGATCACCACCATGGTGCTGCCCGGGCAGTGTGAACAAAAAAATGACCCGGCAAACCAGCCATCAGCATCATCCGGTCAGCAGGCCTCAGGAACAACTAACCAACCTGGAGCTTCTTTCATCAGCCCTCTGGATTTCGGCTCTGGCGACGGTAACGGAGACCCTGAACAACAACACCAACATACTTACGGTTTAGATTGTTACGCTGGTTCCTGTCATGGTGTTTGTCAGTTACGACCGCCATCCGATGGCAGTGAGCTGGCTGAATCAGGCGATGATGAGTGCCCTATATGCCTTCAAAAGTTCACTGATTTGTATGTTGTTTCCTGTTGTTTGAAGAAAATTGACAAACACTGTTTGCGAAGGATATTTCAGACCACTCGGCGATCATTAATAAAAGCCTGCCCATTTTGCAGAGCAGACATGAGTTCTACAGCACAATTAGTGGATTTTGCAGAAAGCGAAGAGGTACAGCAGGACTTACCAGGTTCTTATAACGAGCCCCAGCCCCCTTTTACCATTTCCACACAGGCGGCTTATTTCGCTGCCACATCAATAGCAGGGGGGCACCTGACCTGTGGCTTGGCCACAATCAACGAAGATGGCATGGTGCGGCCATGCAGGGCGGTCTTCATGAATGCCTCAGCCCTGTTGGCTCACGCAAGACTAGATCACACCCAAGTGCGAACCTGCCCCGAGTGCCAGATGACCCTGCCAAGTGCTCAAGCTCTGAGGGAGCACAGGAGAAGAGATCACACCGAAGAGCAAACCTGCCCTGAGTGCCAGAAGATCCTGCTAAACGCTCAAGCCCTGAGGGAGCACAGGAGAAGAGATCACACCGGAGAGCAAACCTGCCCTGAGTGCCAGAAGATCCTGCCAGACCTTCAAGCCCTGTTGGCCCACAAAAGAAGAAAACACAGCAGGTAACCATTGGTCAGAGAGGGCGGCCAGATGCGGCCATACGAATATTTACCTGTTGCAACCTTTGCTTTTTGACAGAAATATGCACTTATTCTGTTGCTGGTCTACTTTGCGCGTACAGAAATAAAAAGTGTAGGGACGTAATGGTGAAAAAAACACTTCCTAAGGTGCTTCTTTTGCTGCTCCCGTTGTCCGTCGTTTGCGGGGCCGAGGAGTTGACAAGACGTTTTGTTGTCGAGCTTGCACAGGATCAGGTTACAGACCAGGTCTTTTCTCTAAAGCCCAACCTGAATACGTTATTGGACAGCTCGTTAGACATTGACGACACAAACAGCTACACAGACCCGAGTTTACTGGCTGATGCCACATCAGGTGAACTTAACGGTTACGGGTTAGCAACAACCTGTATTGAGACGATTTCCTGGCAGTTGCTATACGCCACTCAACTGCTGGTTGCCTACGGACTGGCTCTGATCACCCATGAAGCCCCACCGGGCTCCAAACCTGATTCGCGGCTACCTGAAGAAGCACTCATCACCGTCGGCATGCTTTTAAAAAGCTATTGGAACCCTGAATCATTACTGTTCAACCCGGCAGATGAACCGGAGGCGGCATCTATTTCGACACAAGAGGATTATCCGTTTGCAATCACGACTATGGTACTTCCCGGAAAGAGTCAAAAAGAAAATGGCCAACAAAGCCAGGCGTCAGCATCCTCCGGTCAGCAGGCCTCAGGAAAAATCACCCGCCTTAGACGCTTTTTCGCCAAGCGCCTGTCTCGACGTCGCGACGGTAAAGAAGACCCTGAACAACCCCAACATACTTATGGTTTAGATTGTTACGTCGATTCCTGTAATGGCGTTTGTCGATTCCGGCCACCACCCTCTGGCGGAGAGATGGCGCAAGCCGTTGAGAATTGTCCCGTATGCCTGGACAAGCTTACTGATGTGATTGCAACTCCCTGTTGTTCGCAGAAAATTGACAAACACTGTTTACAAAAGGTAATTCTGAGCACTTCACAATGTTCCTGCCCACTTTGCAGAGGGAACCTGTCTTCATTAGCGCAATTACCGGATTTCAGATCATGCTCAGAGGTACAAAGGGACTACAACGAGCTCACGACTGTCAGCTCCTCACAAACGGACTCTTCCGTTAACACTACCCAGCATAATAGGCACAATTTGGGGCCTGCCTGTTTCGTCGATTCCTGTAATGGCGGAATTTGTCGACGCCTGCCACCATACCATCGGAGAAGGGTGGCTGAAGAAGTAGCTCGTCCCATTGCCCCAGCGATCTTTTTCGTTGGCACTACGCAGCATAATTTGCATACTTTGGGTTCTAACTGTCCCGTCTATCCCTGTTATGGCATTTGTCGACTCCTGCCACCATACCGTTTTGAAACAGAAGGTCGGGCCAGTTCCTCACAGAGGGCCTCTTTCGCTGCCATAACAAGAACATGCGGGCGACTAATCTGTCGTGTGACCAGAATCGACGAAGATGGCCAGTGGCAGTTATGCGGGCGGCTCTTCAGGAATGTCGTGGTCCTGGTGGCTCATAGAGAAGATCACGCTGGAGAGCGAACCTGCTCTGAGTGCGAGAAGCTAAGCGGGAGAACTCTTTGGGATCATGTAAGAAGAGATCACAGCAGGTAACGAGTGGTGGGAGAGGGTGGCCAGCCGTGGGAACGGGGTTTGCGACCCTCTCGTTTAATCACTGGACCAGCTTTTCCTCAATCTTGTCCATCAACCTGTCACCAATGCTAATACCAAACTGGTCGTCCAGCTGTCGTATACAGGTGGGTGAAGTGACATTGATTTCGGTCAGATATTCTCCGATAACATCCAACCCCACGAACAGCAGACCTTTCTCTTTCAATACTGGCGCCACCTGCTCTGCGATCCAGTAATCTTTTTCGGTCAGCTTCTGGCCCACACCACTGCCGCCCGCGGCAAGGTTGCCACGCAGTTCACCTTCAGCCGGGATACGTGCCAGAGCGTAAGGTACGGGTTCGCCGTCGATCAATAGAATGCGTTTGTCGCCTGCCTTGATCTCGGGAATGTATTTTTGGATCATGGACTGTTGTTGCCCATGTTGGGTCAGGGTTTCAACAATCACACTGAAGTTCTGATCATTCGGGTGAGTTCTGAAAATAGACGACCCTCCCATACCATCCAGCGGTTTGAGAACCACATCGCCGTGTTTTTCGGCAAAAGCTTTCAGGTGTCGTGCACTGCGGGCCACCATGACCGGGGGTGTACACTGGGGGAACAGGGTGGCAAACATTTTTTCGTTGCAGTCACGAATACTCTGGGGTTTGTTGACCACCAGTGTGCCAGCGGCCTCAGCCTGTTCAAGCAGATAGGTGCTGTAAATAAACTCCATGTCAAAAGGAGGATCTTTACGCATCAGAATCACGTTCAGAGTGCTCAACGGCTGCTCTTCCCGATCTCCCAGAGAATAAAAGTCATCCGGATTGTAGCGGGCCTGCAAGGAGCGCATACTGCCATAGGCGACACCCTCTGACTGATACAGGTCTTCCTGCTGCATATAGAACAGCTCCCAGCCTTTTTTTTGTGCTGCGACCAGCATCGCCAGAGTACTGTCCTTTTTGTATTCGATGGACTCAATAGGGTCCATCACGACGCCGAGTTTTATAGTCATTGCAAGTCCGGGGCGATCAAAAACCGCAGTGTATCCTTAATTGAGTCCTTCATCTATTTTGCAGGTGCGGTCAGGCTCCCAGAGCCTCTCCCATCCTGATCTTCGATCCGGCTTCGAAGGATTCAAGCCAGTCAACCTGATCTTTGCCAAAGAGCACAATGGCAGTAGAGCCCATCTTGAATCGGCCCATCTCATCACCCCGTTTCAAGGAGACCTGTTCTGCCGAGTCTTCGCCGTACTCAAAGGTACGAACTTTTTTTCTGATGGGGGTCACCAGTCCGGCCCAGACGGTTTCAATACTGGCAACAATCATGGCACCGACCATGATAACAGCCATCGGTCCGCGCTCAGTATCAAAAATAGCCACGACACGTTCATTTCGGGCAAACAGGTTTGGAATGTTTTCAACAGTGCCCTGATTCACCGAAAACAAACGACCCGGAACGTGGATCATTTTTCGCAGAGTGCCACCGAAAGGTGAATGAACACGGTGGTAATCACGGGGAGAAAGGTAGATCGTGGCGAACTTTCCACCCATGAATTCCTGGCCCAGATCACTGTCCCCGCCCAGCAGTTCAATCAGGCTATAGTCGTGCCCTTTGGCCTGGAAAATCCTGCCATTTTCGATGTCGCCGAGCTGGCTGACTTCGCCGTCAGCGGGGCTGACGATCAGACTTTCGTCTTCAGGCAGGGGACGCAACCCCGGTTTCAGGGAACGGGTGAAGAAATCGTTAAAGTGAAGGTATTCTTCAGGGGTTTCGCGATCAGCCTCGCTCATATCAACATCATATTGTTTGATGATGCGGCGGATCAGCGCATTCTTGAACCTGGGGCAGGTGCTCTCAACAAAGCAGTATACCGCCCGTGAAATAAGGTGGTGCGGCAGAAAATATTGGATAAAGGCAAAAAATTGTTCTTTCACAGTCAGGACTCATCCTGTTTTTAAGAGTATTGGATTGTAATGGTGAGAGCAGGGGCTCACAAGTAGACGCTGAGTAGACAGAAACGGCACTGCTTAAGATTAAACAGTGCCATTATTCCTCAGGTTTCGACGGGGGTATCGGGCAGATTGCCCCACTCTGACCAGGAGCCATCGTAAGCTTTGATAGACAGGCCCAGAGACTTGCCCACCAGATAGGTAAAGCCCGAGCGATGATGGCTCTGACAATGGGTAATGACGTTTTTGTCCCGGGTAATGCCCAGCTGTTCAAGAATATCGGCGATGTCGTTGCGAATTCTGAGGTTACGGTCATGATCCATGGCCAGTGTCCATTCAAGGTTTACGGCACCCGGAATGTGCCCCCCTTTTTGTGAGAAGCGTTTTTCACCGCGATATTCATCAACTGATCGGGCATCCCAGATCACAGTGTTTGAGTCTTCCAGTGAATTCATGATGAGCTCTTTGTTGGCAATCACAGAGTCATCAATCTTCAGATCAACTTGTGTCGGTTCAGGGCGGTTAATGGTGCTTTCGGTGGGATGACCTTCTTTCAGCCAGACGTGTGCACCACCGTTCAGGTAGCTGTATTTCTTGTGTCCGATCACATCCAGCGTCCAGATGAAACGGCCTGCCCAGCCACCGCCTTCGTCATCATAAACAACAATGTGTTTGTTTTTGCTGTAGCCAATGTTGGAGAGCATCTGGTTCAGCTGTTTAACGGCAGGAAGTTTGCCCGCTGCCGGTTTTTCACCGGAAACCATGCTCTGTGGAGCAATGCTAAGGGCACCGGGAATATGGGAGTGGTTGTACAGTTGCGGGTTGCAAAGGTCTACTATCAGCAGGTCTTCGTGCCCCAGCAGAGGTTCCAGCTGATCAGCTTCAAGGATCAGTGGCAGATCGTCTATTGAGTTCATTGTACTTCTTCATTCATGGCTGATGAGAAAAAGGCGATAGCCTATGCTAACACGGACCCGTCAGAGGTCCAGAGAGTCGACAATCTGTTTATAGCTGAACATTCGTTCTTCCAGAATTTCGCCATCTTCCAGAGCCTGCTTCAAGGCACAACCCGGTTCCTTCTCATGTTGACAGTCTCGGAATCGGCAATGACCAAGGTAGGGTCTGAATTCCCTGAAACCTTCAAGAACCGACTGGGCATCAATATGCCAGAGGCCAAATTCCCGAATGCCGGGTGAGTCAATCAACATGCCACCTGCGGGGAAATGGAAGAGCTTTGCGGCAGTGGTGGTATGCATGCCTTTGCCGGTGGCTTCGGAAAGGTCACCGACACGGATATCAACACCGGGTAAGAGTGCATTAACCAGGGAGGACTTTCCCACACCACTCTGTCCAACAAAGACACTGACATGCTCATCAAGCAGAGCCTTGAGAGGCACCAGTCCATCTTCTGAGCGGGTAGAAGCCCGCAGGACCTGATAACCAATGTCTTCATAAACCGCCAGCATATCGTCCATCAGTTCCATGCCTTCTTCATCCAGCAGGTCGATTTTGTTCAGCAAAAGAACCGGTTCAATGCCAACCGTCTCGGCAGCAACCAGATAGCGGTCAATCAGATTGGTATGAGGAATGGGCACAGGCGCTATGACCAGCACGATATAGTCAATATTGGCGGCAACGGGTTTGATTCGACCATGGTTGTCAGGCCGGGTGAGCAGGCTGGTGCGATCTTCGAGGGCGACCACCACCCCGGTTTCGTCTTTCAGGGACGGACGCCATACCACCTGGTCTCCGGTGACCAGGGGTGGGAGGTTAGTCCGCAGGTGGCATCGACGAACAGCACCGGTTTGGCCCCATGGCTCGATATCCAGGGTTGCACCATAGTGGGCGATGATCAGACCTTGTTGTTCAGGTCCCAGGTTATCGTCCTGTATTTTTTGCTCAATAAGCTGTTCTCGCTTCCTGGCGCGGGCAATGCGTTCCTGCTGGACTTTCTCTATGCGCCATTTCTGTTTGCGCGTTAGTTTGCGCTTACTCATGGTTTACTCAAGGTTTTACCTGGTCTGCTGGATAGATTCTGGCTTTTCATGGCAATGGCCAGAAATAGCCTTTGTCTCGCTGATGCCCACATCTTTAAGTGGATAGACAGAAGGTGTCAATCGATACTGAGCTACAGAGCGGTCAGAAGGAAGCGAGTGTAGGTTTCACGGAGAGATTATGATCGGTTAGACTAAATAAGTCAGCCATGGCTTTCTTCATTTGCCGATATTTTTTGTGAAAATGTTACAGAATCGGTTTCAGGGCTATTTCAAACCTTTGAATTCAAGCCGTATTCATTGTTGGGCTGGCACATCTTTCTAAAGGAAATCGGGTGCTTGATGGCTAAAGCAGATAATCTTGTCTGGATCGACCTGGAAATGACGGGACTTGATCCCGAACACGACCAAATTCTGGAAATTGCGACCATTGTTACAGATGATCAGCTGAATTTTATTGCTGAAGGCCCCGTGATAGCGGTGCATCAAAGTGATGCAGTCCTTGCGAATATGAATGAGTGGTGTATCAAAACCCACGGTGAAACGGGGTTGACCCAAAGAGTCCGTGAAAGCCAGATCAGTCTGACTGAGGCCGAGCAAATGACTCTGGCCTTTCTCAGACAGTACTCCAAGGTCGGTGCATCACCCATGTGCGGGAACAGCATTGGTCAGGATCGCCGCTTTCTGAACTGCTACATGAAAGAACTTCATGAGTTTTTCCATTACCGTAATATTGATGTCAGTACGTTAAAAGAGCTGGCAAGAAGGTGGCAGCCTGAGCTGCTTGATCAATTTAGCAAAAAAGGCACTCATCTGGCGCTGGAAGATATTCGTGAATCCATAGAAGAACTCCGTTTCTACCGCCAACACTTTATTCAATCCTGATCAGTTAATCAGAACAGTGGCTCTTAACAGTGGCTCTCAAAAAGAGCGGCTGTTCTTTTTCGTTATTGCAGCAAAGACCTGATAGCTTGAGTCAGGCATATTGGTTAAGCTGCCCACCTCGCCAAGTCTTCAGCCCGGTTCTGCTGAATGACGCCAACCGGGAATGTTTCATGAGTTTTGACTCGCTGGGGTTATCAGCTCCCATCCTCCAAGCTGTCACAGAGCAAGGTTATGATGCCCCTTCGCCTATTCAGTCTCAGGCTATCCCTGCCGTACTTGAAGGCCATGACGTCATGGCAGCGGCCCAGACAGGTACCGGTAAAACGGCAGGCTTTACGTTGCCCATACTGGAGAAGCTGGCAAAAGGACCTCGTGTCCAGGCCAATCAGGTGCGGGCGTTAATTCTGACGCCGACCCGTGAGCTGGCCGCTCAGGTAGCTGAAAGTGTGGAAACCTATAGTCGCCACCTTCCTCTTCGCTCAACCGTGGTATTTGGGGGCGTCAAGATCAATCCCCAGATGATGAAATTGAGAAGAGGCGTGGATGTGTTGGTGGCAACGCCAGGCAGGCTACTGGACCTGTTCAACCAGAATGCTGTGAAGTTCAAACAGCTGGAGGTGCTGGTGTTGGACGAAGCCGACCGTATGCTGGACATGGGCTTTATTCGTGACATTCGCAAGATTCTGGCAATCCTTCCCAAAAGCAGGCAGAGCTTACTGTTTTCAGCGACTTTCTCCGATGAGATCCGAAATCTGGCAAAAGGTCTGGTGCGTTCGCCGGTAGAGATTTCGGTCACACCGGGAAATGCCGCCGCTAAAACCGTAGACCAGTGTGTTTACCCTGTGGACAAAAACAAGAAAGCCGCACTGCTGACTCAGTTGATCACAGAGAATGACTGGCGTCAGGTGCTGGTATTTACCCGAACAAAACACGGTGCCAACCGGCTGACACGGCATCTTGAGGGCAAGGGGGTCCAGGCCGCAGCTATTCACGGCAACAAAAGCCAGAATGTCCGGACAAAAGCACTGGCAGAGTTCAAAACTGGTGAAATTCGGGTGCTGGTTGCCACCGATATTGCTGCACGTGGGCTGGATATTGATCAGTTGCCGCACGTTGTTAACTTTGATCTTCCCAACGTTGCCGAAGACTATGTTCATCGGATCGGCAGAACAGGCAGGGCCGGTGCGACCGGACAGGCAGTGTCTCTGGTGTGTGCTGACGAATTCAAACAACTGGCGGCAATTGAGAGGTTAACCCGTCAGCTGATTGATCGACAGGAAATTCCGGGGTTCAAGCCTGTGAATGCACTGCCAGAATCCAGACTGGATACCCGCCCTCTCAGGCGCAAAAAACCCAAAAAGCCAAAAAAACCCAGAGTAGAGCATCAGGATGGGCAGCGCTCGGGGGAGGTTTCCAGGGGCCATAAACCCAATACATCTGTCAGACGTAAGCAAAGGGACACCAAAGAGGCACCCGGAAAGCCAAGGTGAAGAACACCCGAATCCAGGGCCGTATAAATTTTTAATTAATTCCTTAAACAGGTGACTGGGAAATATGCTGGTGACGTATCAGCCACTGTCCGGAATGATTTTCCAGAAAAATCGTAACCCTGATATGAGCACCTTCGGAACCTTTCACGGGTAGCATCATGCAGAGACAGGCGGCTTCGCCAAAGTGATAGACAACCGGTTCTGCTGCAAATTCTGCTGAGAAAGATTCACCGGCATTAAAATAATCTGTGAACCGCTGTCTCAATGCTTCCCGTTCATTCAAATTGACATGCAGTCCGAAGCTGTGGGGCTCGTCGTCTGTGACAAACAGCGACATGATGCCACGGACGTCTTTAGTCTGAATGTAATGGTCGTATTGTTTGACAATATGAAGAAAGGGCGTGAGTGAATCACCCGATAACTTGACAGACATGATCAATAACCTCGGGAATCTGCGTCTCAGTAGCTCCTAAGGGTAGTCCATGCACAGATTTAATCTTGAGCATTTGGGTTGTGTTGTTTAAGTGCCCATTGCACATGTTCTTTTACCAGTTCCGAGGGGTAGTTCTGGCGCTGATGAAGTGCTGACATGACTTTATCCGTTGTGGGGGCGTTGCCTAAACCTACTGCCAGATTCCGTAACCAGCATTCAAAGCCCGCACGTCGGATCGGTGAGCCTGCGGTGCGCTCCAGAAATTCTTCTTCTGTCCACAGAAAAAGATCCGCCAGATCACTGTTATCCAGATGGTGACGAGGCTGAAAGTCAGTTTCCTGTGTGTGTCTGGCAAATCGATTCCAGGGGCAGGTAAGCTGACAGTCATCACAGCCAAAAATTCGGTTACCCATTTTGCTGCGAAGCTCTTCGGGTATGGGGCCACTGTTTTCAATAGTCAGATAGGAAATGCACTTTCTGGCATCCACTTTGTAGGGCTCGACAATCGCCTGGGTAGGGCAAACATCCATGCAGGCGGTGCAGCGGCCGCAATGGTTCTTCTCATAAGGTTCGTCCGTGGGCAGAGGTAAATTAGTAAAGAGTTCTCCCAGGAAAAAGAAAGAACCTGCCTTACGGTTGATAATCAGTGAGTGTTTGCCCATCCAGCCCAGACCCGCCTGCTGGGCGAGAGGTCTTTCCATCACGGGAGCACTGTCAACAAATGCCCTATAACCGTGGTTCGGGGCCACTGCTTCTATTTTCTTTCCGAGTTGGGTTAAGCGTTTGCGAATCAGCTTGTGGTAATCACGTCCCAGGGCATAACGGGAAACATAGGCTTTTTCCGGTTCATTAAGAATCTTGATGGTTTCGGTTTCTGCGGGCAGATAATCCATTCTGGCGGAGATAACCCGGATGACACCTTCATGAAGCTTTTCAGGATGGCACCTGAGCTCCTTGTGTCGCTCCATGTACGCCAGATCACCGTGGAGTCCCTGATCCAGCCACTGCTGAAACTGTTTTTTGTCCCGCTCCGGGATTCGGGCTTCTGTAATACCCACATGCTGGAAGCCTAAATGTCTGGCCCAAAGACGAATATCGTCAGCCAGCTTTTGATAATCAGGGCTTTCAGAAGAGTCGTTGGAGATAGACACGTTGATCAGTTGCTGCCAGGAAAAAATCTGAGATTGTAGACGAGCATTCTAACACACCCCTTGTCGAGAATAATGGTAAACCCCCAAAAGCGTAATCCTGAGCTACTTCTTAGACGGAATCGAAGCTGTTTAGCTGTCGATATTAAGGTAATCTATCAAGGTAGGAGTGAGTGCTTATGTACGATAGCGATCGAGTTGGCATCTTTGACCGGCTTTATACTGCAGAACAAGTTCGCCGGCTTGATGATGTAGCAATCAATGATTTTCAGATCAATGGCTTTGAGCTGATGAACCGGGCTGCCCGTGCGGCTTTTCGCTCTCTGATGAACCATTGGCCAGACCTTCTTCTTGGCAATCGGCTTCAGGTCTTCTGCGGTGGCGGGAATAATGGTGGAGATGGTTATCTGGTGGCCATGCTGGCGGCTAAGCGGGGGATTTCGGTTTCAGTGAATTTCCTCTCTTCTCCGGAAAAACTGTCAGGAGATGCCCTGTCAGCCTATAAAGCCTGTATCGCAGAGGGTGTTGATGTTGAACCTTATACACCCCAGACGCTACTGTCCGGTGACGTATTCGTCGATGCCCTGCTGGGAACGGGGCTGGGAAGAGACGTTGAGGGTCGCTATCGAGACGTTGTCATTCGCATCAATGAATCGGGTCGACCTGTTCTTGCTGTTGATATTCCATCCGGTCTTTGTGCTGACAAAGGCATCGCTATGGGCGTTGCCATAAAGGCAGATGTAACGGTGACATTCATAGGTATGAAGCTGGGGTTGCTTTCAGGCAGGGGAAAAGAGCTGTCCGGGCAGGTTGAGTTTGCTGATCTGGGTATGCCGGGGGAGGTTTATGAAGCCGTGCCGAATGAAGCTCTGAGGTTGTCAGAAAACAGACTGAGTCGCTGGCTTCAGCCCAGAGCCAGAGATTTACATAAAGGCGACAATGGCCATGTTATGGTGGTGGCCGGGAACCATGGTATGCCCGGTGCTGCCATTATGTCGGCAGAAGCTGCATTATATTGTGGTGCCGGTCGGGTCACAGTGGCTACCCGTCAGGAACATCTTTTGGCTCTGGCATCCCGGCGTCCCGAGTTGATGGCCTCAGCCGTTTCGGGTGCAGAAGATCTTCGCGTGCTCCTGGAAGGGAAAAATCTGCTGGTTGTGGGACCCGGTCTGGGAAAAGATTCATGGGCCCGCGAGCTCCTTGCTGAAGTGCTGAAAGCTGAGTGTCCTGCGGTAATCGATGCCGATGGTCTCAATATCATTTCGGAAGATCCGGCGTTGCTTAAACGTCGAAAGTACCCGATGATTCTCACACCCCATTCCGGCGAAGCGGCGAGACTGCTGGAAACTCAAACTTCAACCATTAATGGCGACCGGGTTAAAGCTGCAAAAGAACTCTTTAACCGTTTCGGTGCAGTGGTCGTGTTAAAGGGGGCCGGCACGCTTGTATACGACGGAAAAATCCTGAATCTGTGCCCGGATGGTAATCCGGGTATGGCTGTGGCGGGTATGGGGGATGTACTCAGCGGTGTGATTGCCGCACTGGCAGCTCAGGGCTTAGAGACCCATAATGCAGCAGCTTTGGGGGTCTGGCTGCATGCGACAGGTGCAGACCATCTGGCGGGGCTGCAAGGCGAACGAGGGATGCTGGCACTGGAAACTCTCCCTCACATAAGAAGTCAGCTGAATAAAATTGCAAAACAGCCTTGAGCTATTGAGACAGCCTTGAGCTATGGACACAACAAATAATGAACGGGTGCCCATACCCGTTCCCGTAAAGATAATAGTGAGTGTATGGAAGGCAGGATTGAGCTGCTGATTGATAATGAGCAGGAAATGGTTCAGCTTGGCAACAAGCTGGCTGAAGTAAGCAGTGGTCATGCCGTCATTTATCTGGTCGGAAACCTGGGAGCCGGAAAAACCACTTTATGCCGGGGTATTCTGCATAGCCTTGGTCATCAGGGGGCGGTGAAAAGCCCGACTTATACCCTGGTGGAGCCCTACTCAGTTGACGGTCAGCAGGTCTATCATTTTGACCTTTATCGACTGGCTGATCCTGAAGAGCTTGAGTTCATCGGGGGGCGGGATTATTTTGAAGAAGACTGTCTGTGTCTGATCGAGTGGCCCTGCAAAGGTGAGGGAGCTCTGCCGGATGCCGATCTGGAAGTACAACTGGATTACAACCTGCCTGGACGCAAGGCTCTCATCAAAGCGGGAACCGAACGTGGGCTGGGTATGTTGAGAAAACTGCAGGGACGGCAGGAGGGAGAATGTCGTCGAGGATAAGGAAGTTCTTTTTTGCTGCTCTGTTGCTATTGCCTCTGCCATTGTTTGCAGCCCAGGTTGACGATGTCCGTGTCTGGCGATCGCCTGATAAGACCCGTCTGGTATTTGATGTCTCCAGTGAAGTGGCTCACTCGCAATTTTTTCTGGACAACCCTCGAAGACTGGTGCTGGATATTCGTGGCACCCGGAAGCCCAAAAGTTCAGTCAATCCCCGTCTTGGCTCGACCCCTATCAGCAAGATTCGTTATGGGGTTCGAAACAAGAAAGATTTGCGGATTGTTCTGGATCTGAGAAATAAGGTCACCAGTAAAAGCTTCCTGCTTAAACCCAATGCCACATACGGCTATCGTCTGGTGGTAGATCTCTTTGATGATCGGACAAAAACAGCAGAACCGGTCAAAGAGCCCATTAAAACATCTTCCAAAAGAGATATTGTTGTGGCGATTGATGCCGGCCACGGTGGCGAAGATCCGGGCGCACTGGCCTATGGAGGAGGGCATGAAAAGGTCGTCACGCTGAACATTTCCAAAGACCTCGCCGCTCTGTTGAACAAAGAACCCGGCTTCAAGCCTGTTCTGGTAAGAACCGGAGACTACTATATCCCCCTGCGTGAACGTGCCGCTATTGCTCGTAAAGCAGGAGCTGATCTGTTCATTTCCATCCATGCTGACGCTTTTACAGATCCTCGAGCGAATGGTGCCTCGGTGTATGCCCTGTCCAGGGGGGGAGCAACATCAGAGACTGCCCGCTGGCTGGCTCACAGAGCAAACTCGTCAGATCTGATTGGCGGTGAAGGGGGCATATCCCTGAGTGACAAAGACGATATTCTGGCGGGTGTTTTGTTGGATTTGTCCATGACCTCAACACTGTCTTCGAGTCTGGAAGTCGGTGACAAGGTGCTGAAGAATATCGGTACGATCAACAGGCTGCATAAAGAACAGGTGGAGCAAGCTGCTTTTGCTGTTCTGAAGTCTCCCGACATTCCCTCTATTCTGGTGGAAACAGGCTTTATCTCCAATCCCAAAGAAGGGCGTAAACTGAAAACCCGAAGCCATCAACGTGCTATGGCCCGACAGATATTCAAAGGCGTGAAAGGCTACTTTGTGAAGAAGCCTCCGCCCGGTACGCTGATCTCCGGGCTCAAGGCTGAGGGTAAAATAGATACTCGTCCAGACCAGTATGTGATCCAGGCCGGTGATACCCTGTCAGAGATTGCCAGTCGCTTTGATATCAGTCTGAGCTCTTTGAAAACAGCCAATAATATCAGCCGGTCAGACAGGATCAGAACCGGACAGATGTTGGTGATTCCCAACTAAAAGACACCTGAAGATACCGTCAGTAATGCTGACAGGCTGGTCAGTCTGTTCCCGGGTTTTTTCCTGTAAAGTGCCATTGTGTGGAAAATCCAGGGAGGATCCGGTTATGCATCTGAGGGCTTCAGTTAACTTATTACCCACCCAGCTAAACCAGGCATCAACCGATGAGCTGTCGGCTTATGGTCGTGACAACCTTCTCAATGAGAATAACCGGGTCAACCGGTCCGGACATCGGATTTTCAGCGATACCTTCACCAGGCTCGATAGCCGGACCATTGCACAGTTTGAAAGTCTGACGCTTTCTTCCCCTGACCTTGAAGAGCCTGAAGACGATCTGTCAGATTTACTGCAATCCTATGAGGTGATTTCAGAGTACCCTGAGATAGATTCAGCCCTCAGGATCATATCTGGACTGGCTGCCCCATCTTCAGCCCGGCCTGTTTCTGTCATGTCTGAACATCACTTGGTTTTAAGGCCGCGCTTATTGGTGCCTGAGCAGGTCTGGAAGCAGAAAGAAATACAAAAGGAACCTGAAGCTCAGAAACAACAGGGCAGTTTGGCAGAAGAGACGGAAACCTCGGCAGAGCAGACAACAGAACAAAGAGAGCCGAAAGAAACTCCGGTGATTGATGTGCTGACCGGTCTGCCCGCAGAAGAGCTTGAAAATAAAGTCTGGGAGTTTCTGGTCAAAGTTGTCGGTATTGCCTCCCCCGCAGGCAAAACCATTAAGGGGGCTGCAACCCTTGTCGTCTCAAAGGAGAAAATAGAGAAGCTTCAGACAGGGCTTAAGAATATCCTGAAAGGTCAGGTTCATTATGAAGTCAGTGAAAACATAGGACGTCGTATGCTTCAGCTGTCAAAGGTTTGTGGTTCTACCAGTCCATCACTGCCAGTACTGACTCTGTTGGGGTACACCATTCCGGGCTACCGGATTGTACCGGCCATGCTGACACTCTGGCGACTCAAGGATTTCAAGGATGAGATGGCTGCGTTGTACTACGACCAGAATGCCATGCCTGCGTTGACGGACTTTACCTTGAGCTGGATGCCAGCTTTATTATCCAGTCTCTTCTAACGACTTGGCAAAAGTCGATAGAGGCTGATAGTCTTTCTGGCAATAAAACCGGACTGACTGACCTGCCTTTTATGAAACCTATTCGTTTACTCGATACCCGACTTGCTAACCAGATTGCTGCCGGTGAGGTGGTTGAACGTCCTGCATCGGTTGTTAAAGAACTGTTGGAAAACAGTCTTGATGCCGGTGCCAGACGAGTGAATGTCGAGGTAGAAAATGGTGGTGTCAAATTGATCCGTATTCGTGATGACGGACATGGCATTGCCAAAGATGATCTGGCGCTGGCTCTGTCGCGACACGCAACCAGCAAGATTTCCGAACTGGAAGATCTTGAAGGTGTCGGGACTCTGGGCTTTCGTGGTGAAGCCCTTGCCTCGGTCAGCTCGGTTTCACGCTTAACATTAACATCACATGTTGAGGGTCAGGAGTCTGGCTGGCAGGTTCGTACGGAAGGGCGTGACATGGAGGCTATTGTTAATCCGGCACCCCACCCCGTGGGTACGACGATTGAAGTCAAGGATCTGTTTTTTAATACCCCTGCAAGGCGTAAATTCCTGCGCACGGAAAAAACCGAGTTTTCCCATCTTGAAGAAGTCGTGAAGCGTCTGGCCCTGTCCCGGTTTGATGTTGGGTTTAGTCTCAGACATAACCAGCGCAGTATTCATCAGCTAAGACCCTGCAGCACCCAGGCTGAGAAAGATCGCCGGGTGGCTTCCCTGTGTGGTCCGAAGTTTATTGAACACTCGGTGATTGTTGATGTTAATGTTTCCGGGCTCAAGCTTTGGGGCTGGGTAGGATTGCCAACGTTTTCCCGATCCAGTGCTGATCTTCAATACTTCTTTGTCAACGGCCGGGTGATCAGGGATAAACTGGTCGCACACGCTGTTCGTCAGGCCTATCGTGATGTTCTTTATGGGGGCAGGCATCCAACCTTTGTCTTGTATCTTGAGCTTGATCCGGCGCTGGTGGATGTCAACGTTCACCCGACCAAGCATGAGGTTCGATTCAGGGATGGTCGAACCGTCCATAATTTTCTGTTCAGTACCCTGCATCGTGCCCTGGGAGAGGTGTCTCCAGAAGATCAGTTGCCATCAGCCGCCCTCTCTTCACAGCCCCAGGCCCGGGCTTCAGGCGTTGAAGGTGGCGAGTTCAAAAGTCAGGGAAGTATGCCGCTGTCGCCAGCTTCAGCAACCGCTTCCTATTCTTATGGTGCGTCTTCCGGGCAGCCATCAACATCGGCAGGTGCAAGGCAGGCAAGAGAAACACCTCAGCCAGATCAGATTCAGAAGCAGATTCAGGCCTACGGTGAACTCTACGCTTCTGGAGCCACTGAGCGAAGCTCTGTCCAGGAAAGTCAGCCACTGGCCGTCAATGATGCGCCAGCTGCTCGGCCTGCATCTGTTAATCTGCCAGAGCAGACAGCAGATATCCCACCCCTGGGCTTTGCCATAGCGCAGCTGAAAGGTATTTATATTCTCTCTGAGAACGAGCAGGGGATGATTCTGGTGGACATGCACGCTGCTCACGAGCGCATTACTTACGAGCGGATGAAAGTTTCCTGGCATGCCGATGGCATTAAAGCCCAGCCCCTGCTGGTGCCAAAATCAATAGCTGTCAGTGATCGTGAGGCGACCTGTGCAGAAGAGAATTATGAGTACTTCAAAAAGCTTGGATTGGCCCTCGAGCGAATGGGGCCGGAAACGCTACTGGTTCGACAAGTGCCGGTCATGCTTCACAATGCTGATGTTGAAAAGCTGGTTCGTGATGTTTTGTCAGATCTGATGCAGCACGGTGACAGTGATCGTGTGGAAAGTCAGATGAATGAAGTGCTGGCCACCATGGCCTGCCATGGTTCGGTAAGAGCTAACCGTCGTCTTTCCATCGAAGAAATGAACGCTCTGCTCAGGGATATGGAGCAGACGGAACGCAGTGGACAGTGTAATCACGGACGACCCACCTGGACGTTATTAACACTGGATCAGTTGGACAAACTGTTTTTACGAGGGCGTTAGGAGCCGATACTCACACAGCCGTCATTCCCGAATAAGAGCGTGTCGCAAAACGCTAACAATTCGTTCCCACGCTGGGACCCACAGGGCCTGAAAGCATGGGAACCAGAGGTCTTGCGACAGCCTCAGAAGCGGGAATCCAACATTCGTTGTACTCCTGCTTTCGAGGGGTGGCGGAATGTGAGTAAGTTAACGATATAAGGCTCAGACGCACTAGATCGACCAGGAAATACCCAGTTGCAAGGCCTGATAATCGGTCTGATGGTCATCAGCCTTGCTGAACTGGTAGCTGCCGTAAACTTCCACGTCGTTTGTCAGGCTGTGCCCTACTCTTAACTTCATTCGCCAGGCATCTTTGCTACTGATATCAGCGGGTAAATAGGCCATCCGGGGAGTTAATTTCTGTCGCAGTTGAATGGTTCTCAAGTCGTCATCATTGAGATCCTTGTTGTAGTCAATCTGAATACCAAGACGTGTTTTGTCGTTTATCGCATCCAGAAAAACACCTGCTGCGGCATTTTTGAAATCCAGCTCCTGATCACCGAATACCATAGAGGACAAGTTATTTTCGGACTCGGTAAAACCGTCGACCGATGATTTATGATAGCTGGCGGAAACAATAGGGCCTACCTTTAACCGTCCATTGTCGTATAGTGCATAGCCTGCGTCCATGGTTAAACCATAGAGTTTGCCCGAGCTGGAGCTGCTTTCTTTGCGTGTCAAGGCACCCAGATGGAAACCACGCTTGTTGTCGTAATCGAGGTCAAGATAGTTCAATGCCGTATTGGAAAAAAACCTTTCCCCCTGATAACTGGTAAAAAGGCTGCCACCAATACTGTTGGTTTTATAGTCGGACTGCTCAGGTTTGTAGTGTGTTTCAGCGCCCTGTAAGGCGACACCCAGCTTGAATTCTTCTGTCAGTTGGTAGTGTAGGCCTGCATGGATTACGAAACCCTTATTGTTATTGGCTTTCCTGGCAACAGCGTCATAAATCTGGCTTTCTGCGCCGGCTCCGCCACCAAAGAATGACAGGGTACCCGGCTCTGTGTCTTTCCAGCGATGCAGTGCCAGCTCATTAAAAATACTGCTGTCCAATGTGGTTGAATGAGAGTCTGCGATTCTTGGCAGGCTGCCGACTTCGGTAGCCGCCCTGATGGCTGACAAAATGTAATCGCTCCCTATTTTGTGCATAGCGCTGCTGGGGTGCAGGCCATCCCAGAATATGGACTTCTGTGCAACCCCGGTGATGATGCGATCTCTATCGTCTCCGCCCATAACTGTAGCGGGATCGGGCTTTTCGCAGGGTACGCCTGTGGGAACGCCTGCAACCATACAGGTGATGTCTGCGTTTTCAGGGGAAAGATCAACAAAACCAAAGGCTGCCGGGTTATCGGATACCTCTTTCACCAGACCATACAAATTCAGATAGAAGATATTGGCAGTGGACTTCTGGAGTTCTGTGAGGACGGCATCATCAATCGATTTGCTGACCATTCTGAGTTGATCACGCGTACCAGCCAGCAAATGTTCTCCTCCCGGCGTTTCTCCAAGGTTGGGAACATTGAGCATAATGATATAACGAGCGCCATAGCTATGGAGTGCATTGGCAGTGCCTACAAGGTCCTGAGCGGCTTTCAGGGGAGTTCGTAAGTTGTTTGTCACGAATTCAACATCATTGCTACCGCCCAGAATCATGTACATGGCTTTTTTATCTGCCTGTCCATGGCTTCTCATGAAGAAACTGTCTTGCGTCTGGTTCTTGAAAAAATCCAGATTTAAAGGCACATAGGGGGTATCTGACGTGACGGATAAAAGGATTTCCTCACTGGAGTTGCCACTCACGGAAAAATTATTGCCGCCATCCATAGAGGGGCGAAAATCAAACCCCATTGTGCCGGCAATATTCTGGTTGTATAAAGTGTTGTCTGAGAACTTTAATGGAACCAACCGTCCGGCATAAGGGACTTTCAGATTGCCGGTATCTGAAATACTGTCTCCAAAACTATAAAACTGACTATAAATTTCATTAGCTTTTACAGGGGATAGCATTAAGGAAAAGGCTGCTACTGAGAGTACTTTTCGGTAAGAGGGTGATAAAAAGGGGACTGCTTTCATGATAAACCCGTGTTTCTGATCAGTTTGTGTCAGTCATTCCATTGTTTGTGTGTTCCAAAAAAAATTGAGTAGCCTGTCCGAGAATAGACTACCTTGGTGTGGCAGCAACAATTGGTAAAAAAATTTTTAACATCTTCGCTTAGACTTGCGGAACTCTTTGGTAAGTTTTCAGTCCAAAGCTTTTGATCATGGGAAGGCTTCGGGTACACTCAGCTCCCCGTTTTTTCTGATAACGCATTATTTTTCTGTTTATGGCATCCGAACCGCTTTCTTTTGAAGAAAAACAGCCACAGACTCTTTCTTCTGAAGAAATACAGCCACCGGCTATTTTTCTGATGGGGCCCACTGCATCGGGCAAAACGGATCTGGCTATCCAGCTGGCGGAGAGACTGCCCTGTGAGTTGATCAGTGTTGATTCGGCACTGGTCTACAGAGGCATGGATATAGGAACGGCCAAGCCCTCTGCACAGGAACTGGCAAGGGCTCCTCATCGGTTGATTGATATCCGGGACCCTTCCGAGCCATATTCTGCAGCTGACTTCCGTGAGGATGCTCTCAGGGAAATGACGGAAATTACTAATAAGGGAAACATACCTCTCCTTGTGGGAGGTACCATGCTCTATTTCAAGGCGCTTCGAGACGGTCTGGCAACTTTGCCAGCGGCAGATGCCGGGATCAGGGAAACGTTGATGAGAAGGGCTGAGTCTGAGGGCTGGCAGGCGCTCCATGACGAGCTTCAGACAGTTGATCCTGTAGCCGCTCTTCGTATTAAACCGACGGATACTCAGCGTCTGCAAAGAGCTCTGGAGGTCTATTATGCCACAGGCAAGGTGATTTCCCGTTGGCATCAGGAGCAGGCAACCAGTCGACTGCCTTATAATCTGGTGAATCTGGCCATTGCTCCCGGGGATCGATCAGTGCTCCATCAGCGCATTGAAACCCGCTTCAAACTTATGCTGGAGCACCATTTTGTGGATGAAGTCAGGGCTTTATACGAGCGGGGAGACCTGGATATTTCCCTGCCTTCTATCAGGGCGGTTGGTTATCGTCAGGTTTGGGGGTATCTTCAAGGAGAGATGGACTATTCCACCATGCTGGAAAAAGGGATAATCGCTACCCGACAACTGGCCAAGCGACAGTTGACCTGGCTCAGAAGCTGGCCTGATATTCATTGGCTGGACAGTTTGTCGAAAAACCGGTTGGAAGATGCCTTGAAATGGCTGAAGCCCGTCCTTAAATAAGGAATAATAAGAAAGTGATTTCTGTACAAGTCTCCTGACCTCAGCTTTGTATTGGTTAAAGCATTAACAAAGTGCATTGGAAAAGGCTGGTACGTGAGCACCTGCAATAGTTTCTGCAGGTCCGGTATGAGTAGCTAGTATTACCTATTGATGGCAGTGTGGGGCATCGCTTACTGTTGCCCAGCTAAATTTCTGGGCTGTACACAGATTGAACAATCAGGTACTGGCACTGCCGGTCGAGCGAATAGCCCAACTAGAAGTGAACAATGGCTATTCAAAACCCGAGAATTAATAAGGAGTACAGAAATGTCAAAAGGGCATTCTCTACAAGACCCTTACCTTAATGTGCTGCGTAAAGAGCGCGTGCCGGTTTCTATTTATTTGGTAAACGGCATTAAACTCCAGGGACAGATCGAGTCTTTCGATCAGTTTGTAATCCTTCTGAAAAACACCGTTAGCCAGATGGTTTACAAGCACGCAGTATCAACTGTAGTGCCAAGCCGCCCGGTTCGACTGCCAATGCAGGGTCAGGAAGGTATGGGCGAGCATGACGAGCAAGAATAAGTTTTGCTGATTGATTAAAAGGCGCTTTTATAGCGCCTTTTGACGTTTATGAGTTTCATAAACAGGTCGTGTACGATTGAAACATTTTAAGCGTGAAAATTGTTTTATGGAAAAAACAGCTGTGTAGAAAAATAACCGGGCAGTATACTATTGGGGCTGGCAGTCTGTTTTAATGGTCAATTCAGACCGTCTCAATATTTCCTGTTCTGTTAATGAATGGTTAATAACCCCTATCGAAAGAAAATAATTTCAGGAGTTTTGTTTGTTTTTTGAGCGCCATGAAGGTGGTGAAAGTGCAATCCTTGTTCATCCGGATATGAGTGAAGACAAGGAACGGGAAGATCCGCAGGAATTCATGGAGCTGGTTCGTTCTGCAGGTGTTGAAACCCTTGCTTTTATCACAGTGAATGTCCGGTCTCCTTCTCCCCGCTATTTTGTCGGTCCCGGTAAAGTTGAAGAAATCCGTCAATCTGTGCTTCAGCACAAAGCCGAAGTCGTTCTGTTTAACCATGCCCTGTCACCCAGTCAGGCCAGAAACCTTGAAAAAGAACTGGAATGCCGTGTCATTGACCGCACCGGACTGATACTGGATATTTTTGCCCAGCGTGCCAGAACCTTTGAGGGTAAGCTGCAGGTTGAATTGGCTCAGCTTGAATATATGAGTACCCGCTTAATCCGCGGCTGGACTCACCTTGAAAGACAGAAAGGGGGGATTGGTCTGCGGGGGCCGGGTGAGACCCAGCTGGAGACCGACCGCAGATTGCTCAGGGCAAGAATCAAAAGCATCACCCGTCGTTTGGAAAAAGTTCGTAAACAGCGTGACCAGGGACGGCGTTCCCGAAAGAGGGCAGAAGTGCCGCAGGTCTCTCTGGTAGGTTATACCAATGCGGGCAAGTCGACATTATTTAATAGCATGACTCAGTCAGACGTTTATGCACAGGATCAGTTGTTCGCAACACTGGACCCAACGTTGAGAAGGCTGGATCTTGCTGATCTGGGGCCGGTGATCCTGGCAGATACGGTTGGATTTATTCGACACCTGCCTCATAAACTGGTGGAAGCCTTTCGGGCGACACTGGAGGAAACCCGTCAGGCAGATTTGCTGTTGCACGTGATCGATGCCCATGATCCGGAGCGTCTGGAAAATATCAGGGAAGTGCATGAAGTTCTGAAAGAAATTGATGCCAATGAACTACCCATTCTTCAGATTTATAACAAGATTGATCTGCTGGCTGAGGTGGCGCCAAAAATCCAGCGTGATGATAATGGACAACCTGAAAGAGTCTGGGTCTGTGCAAAAGACGGTGCAGGTCTGGAGTTAATCGGTCAGGCCATCACCGAATTGCTGGGCAATGATATGATTCAGGGGCGTCTGATGCTTCAGGCCAATCAGGGAAAAGTGAGGGCACGCTTGTACCAAATGGGTGCTATCCAGACAGAAGAGTATTCTGACAAAGGTGAACTGTTGCTGGATATCCGCATGCCAAGAAGTGACTTCGAACGGGTGGCAAAACAGGAAGGTTTACAGACAGGTTGTCTGATTGAAGGGTAGGATTATTGTTAATGAATAGTCAGCAAGGTGTCAGGAAGTTGCGGCGATTACTAATATGAGCTTGCACTTCCTGCTCTCCAAACTCTACAATCTGGCCTAGGAGCCTGATGGACTTAAGACTGTCCTACTGGGGTTGCTTAAGTCGGACAGGCTCCTGGAGGACTTTGTGACTCAGGGCGGTTTCGTACTCAAAAGTTTTGGTCCGATGGGCTCCCGGAGCGACACAATCAGCCTTGGTCTGTCGCCGAAAGTTGTGGTATCCGGATTTGCTGAATGTTCACTGTTTCAGTCAAGCCTTTGGTTCACACGACCGGAAAGACGCCATGCCTGTCCGGGCAAGGTCAGGTTCACATATCTGTCAGGCCGATCGCCTTATGGATTTTACGCACTGCTGTAAAGAGAGTTACCCTGTCGTTGCGACAAAGGTCAGCTTTACAGCGAAATAGTTTGCTCACAGAGCCAGTTTGGACGATGCAAGTCCTGACGCACCAGCTGGGCAAAGAATTCGTTACTGACTCTACGGAGACATATATGGCCTGGAACGAGCCGGGTGGAAACAGCCAGGATCCATGGGGTAGTGGAAATAATAAGGGTGGTGGCAAAAATCAGGGACCACCTGATCTGGATGAAGCATTCCGCAAACTGCAGGACAAACTGAACTCAATGTTTGGTGGTGGCAAGAGTGGAGGTGGTTCAGGTAAAGGGAGCAGTAATTCCGGTTCCTCCTCAGGAATGTTTATCGGAATCATTGTTTTGGCAATTGTTGCCTACCTCTGGAACGCAATTTACACCGTCGATGAAAAAGAGCGCGCCGTTATTCTGCGCTTTGGGGTATATACCGAGACCGTTGGTCCGGGTCTTCACATATACTTCCCGCCCTTTGAAAGCAAGTTTCTGGAAAAGGTGACCGAACTCCGTACCTATAACCTGAGACAGCAGATGCTGACTGAAGACGAAAACATTGTTGAAGTCTCCATGTCTGTCCAATACAACATTGAAGACGTTAAAAATTATGTTCTGAATGTTGCCAAGCCTCTGATGAGTCTTGAGCAGGCCACCCAGAGTGCGCTGCGTCATGTGGTCGGCAGCTCCGAGATGTACCAGGTACTGACCCAGGGACGTGAAGTTCTGGGGCAGGAAGTTCGTGCCCGTTTGCAGGAATACCAGGAAAACTATGGGACGGGTCTGCGCATCGGTAAGGTCAACATTGAAAGTGCCCAGCCTCCAAAAGAAGTTCAGGCTGCTTTTGATGACGTAATTCGTGCACGGGAAGACGAGCAACGTGCCAAGAACAAGGCGGAAGCTTACGCGAACAAGATTATCCCTGAAGCGCGTGGTAAGGCTCAGCGGACCATTGAGGAAGCTAATGCTTACCGTGATGAAGTCATTGCCAGGGCTGAAGGTGAATCAGATCGTTTCTCCAAGCTGTTGACAGAGTACAAGCGTGCACCTGAAGTGACACGTGAGCGTCTCTACATCGAAACCGTTGAAGAGGTCCTGAAGGGTACCAGCAAGGTACTGGTGGACGTCAAGGGTGGCAACAATATGATCTACCTGCCACTGGATAAATTGACCCAGGGCAAGTCATCCATGCCAGCCCAGCCAGCTGAGCTGAGCAGTCAGGATTTGACTGACATCAGTAATCGCGTTGCAGAGGAGTTGAGCAAGCGAGTGAACAGTGCACGAAGCAGTGGGAGGGTTGGTCGATGAGTCAGAAAGGTTTTACAGCTCTGATCGCTGGTCTGGTCATCCTGGTTCTGGCCTGGAGTTGTCTCTTTGTCATCAGCGAGCGTGAGCGTGCAGTGCAACTGCGTTTTGGTCAGCTGGTGAACCCTAACCTGAAACCGGGTCTGCATTTGAAATTCCCGTTTGTAGACAACGTGCGTATTTTCGATGCCCGTCTGCAACACCTCGAAGTGCCATCAGAACGTTTTCTGACACTGGAACAGAAAGCGGTTATTGTGGACTCTTACATCAAGTGGCGGATAGCGGATGTCGCCAAGTTCTACAAGGCGACAGCCGGTGACATTTATCGTGCCAACACCCTGCTTTCCCAGCGTGCTGAATCCAGAATGCGTAACAAGTTTGGTGGTTTGACACTGAATGAAGTGGTATCCGGTCAGCGTGACAAGCTGATGAATGATATCACCAGCAACCTGGATAAAGTGGCCAGAGAAGAGCTGGGTGTGACTGTTGTGGATGTCCGGGTTAAAAAAGTAGACCTGCCACCTCAGGTCAGTGACTCGGTCTTCGAACGTATGTCTTCCGAGCGTGAGAAAGAGGCTCAGGAATACCGCTCTAAAGGTCAGGAAATGGCTGAAGGTATCCGTGCTAATGCGGACCGGGAACAGCGCGTTATTCAGGCAGATGCCTACAAGGACGCAGAGATTGTTCGAGGTGATGGCGATGCCAAGGCGGCAGAAGTTTATGCCGGGGCTTACCGTCAGGACCCTGAATTTTACGCATTCTATCGTAGCCTTCAGGCTTATAAAGAGTCCTTTGACAGTAAAGGCGACATCCTGTTGCTGGAACCGGATAATGATTTCTTCAACTATCTGAACAGTCACTCAGGTAGCAAAAAGTAAGCGGACAGTTTGCCGGGCAGGGCATTGCGGAAGTTCG
This sequence comes from Endozoicomonas sp. ALC020, assembly GCF_049275935.1. Taxonomy (NCBI): domain Bacteria; kingdom Pseudomonadati; phylum Pseudomonadota; class Gammaproteobacteria; order Oceanospirillales; family Endozoicomonadaceae; genus Endozoicomonas; species Endozoicomonas sp. ALC020. Next base: position 1,639,282 of record NZ_CP184830.1, on the reverse strand, counting down.
GATGAACTGAAGCAGTGCCTCTGCCCTTGATGGCTGACCAGAGACCTGTGAGTATGTTGCAACCTCGGCCCATAGCCTGCCTATTGCCTTCGGCTTCTTCACGGGGTGAGGGATCCCCTCTTATCCTGCACAGCGAAACAGGCTACGAATAGAAGCTCTTTAGGGGGCAGTTTCGTAAGGAATCCTGATAAAAAGGGTGAGTGGCTACTCGCCAGCAGATATAGCTGCAAGCTTATTAACTCAAGCTGAATGATTCCCGGCTTCACTCCCGTCATTCCCGCGAAGGGGGCCGTCGCAAAACTCTAACAACTCGTTCCCAGGCTCTGAGGCTGTCGCAAAAGCCCAACAAGCTCTGCGTGGGAATGCATACCTCCCCTGAAAAGCTGACTCTGCAGCGCGAGATGGGTATCGGTTCCCACGCTGCAGCACGCGAACCAGAGTTTTGCAACAGCCTCCCTCGCGGGAATGACGACTTCCTTCGCGAGAATGTCGAACTCCTACTTAGCGACCATCATGATGTTGATTTTGAACTGACCAAAGTCTCAGTTGGTGTGATCCAGACAGACAACCCAGTTTCCTTTGGTCACCATCTTTGCCAGTCAATGGGTGCGTTGCACGAAAGCTGACTGCTTGAGGTAATAGGCTTGCAGAATACTTGCTATCGGTCACCTATTCACCCTTTCATACCAAGCTTTGTCTCGAAATCGTCCGCTACAGAGGAATAGGAAGTTAGCAGAATTGTGGTAGATATTTTGGCGCTCGCATACTGTCCAGAAAACTGTCTGTGAGGAAAGTTCCTGAAAGAACATTAGGTGGTTAGACGAAAGCACAACAACCATCTCTTGTCATACGATAATGAGATGGTTGTTTTAGCTGAATATGAGTTAAATAGCGGAGCTATTTTAAAAACTCTATATTTGAGGAAGATTATATCTTTGCTCTATTGAGCTTCTAATATCATTTCGGTCTATTTTTTTAAGGGTACCTAGGAAGTCTCTAAAGGTAACAGGTCGACGAGAGCCTCGCTTCCATTGGTGCAGCATTGCCATCACCTTTTCAAAAAGTTGTCTGTTATCATGATCTATAGCCTCTAATTGGGGTTCTCTAAAACCTGCTTCCGTACGTCTGGCAAACATTTTCCATTTAGTACCTATCAAGTAACCATAGTCTACGAATACTTGTTCTGGTAAAGGTGAGTCCAGAGTGTATCCTGTTGTTTGCTCACGCTGGGGTTCTGCCGCTGTTTGCATAGCAGCATGCGCTCCACTGACAGGTGTGGATGACTGTTCCTGAGCCAGTTCATCAGCCAATTCTCTGGGAATCTCGCCAAAGACGAAAAACATACTGTTTAAGAACGCATTTTTTTGCTCTGAACTGGTTGAGTTCAGTAAATTAATAAGTTCTTTTCTGGCAGTCTTGGCAAAATAAAGGAAAAGCTGACGTTGATCCTGAGTAAGTTTGTGGATGAACCCGCCACATTCCGTGAGTGTTGTGCTTAAAATAGCCAAGCCGGTGAATACAGCCATAACTTGTTCAGGTGTGGATGGATTATTGTCAGAAATATAAAATCCAAGGCCATAAAGTGCTTGAGATTGCAAATTCCTTTCTAATTTATGTATGTTAGATGGAGTAATAAAGGCGTGTTGTCCAAAACCCCAGGGGATAATATCTAGCTGACCATCCCTATAATTCGGAAAGCCAAAACTATAATCCTTAAACAGTTCTCTGGATAACTCGCCTAAATATCTGAATGTGTCATAGTTCGAAGGAACCGTTTTCTCTGCCAGTAAATCACTGGTTTGTTTAAATACTTGATAAATAAAATTCATTAATTCTTTTTTCTTTTGGCTATCTACTTGTGAATATACGAGATTATATAACTCGTTATATGTCGCAAGATGATTGCCTATAAGCTCACTGGCTAATTTGTTTTCTGTGAATTGATCCAAAAAGGCCTGGGTCTCAAATATGTCCCGGTGACGGGCCAGTGTCTTAACAATTCTTGCTATTTCAACATGCTTGTCGATTCCATGATTCTTGGCCAGTACACCGACCTGTAGAATCAAGTTACCAGCAGATATCGAACCTCTGGAAAATTTAACCCAGTACTTGTGAAATTTTTCCAGAGTCTCTTTATGCTGTAAAATATTTTCAGTTAGAAGGTTATAAAGTTCATACTTTTTGTAGAAATGGCTGGAGTGAAAAATATCCGACTCTCGTCTTTCATAGACCAGTTCACCGAGCCATCGTGTTAGTCTGATCGCTGAGGTATCAACCCACTCTGCCACGGCTACCGGTATTTCCTTACTTGTTACAATAGGAGGCGGTTCGCTGAGACCCCGCTCAAATGCAACCATGCCAGCATTAGCGCAGTCGAAGCACATATTGTTAAAGACTACAGGTTTTTGTCTCTGACAATTTTGGCAATACACGTTGTTGGGTGCCCCGCCGGAACCATCGTCTTCCCCATTTCCGCTTTCACCGAAGAGGCGTCGATTATGATGACTGTAGGCCTCCTGAGATTGCCTGTAGGAGGGAGGTTTCAGATCAACTCTGGCATCTTTTGCAGCGGTTTCAGTACCTTTCGGGCAACTTATCCCCGTTGGACAGCTGCCCGGAAATACTGAAACACTAATTAATTGCTTAGGGCTTAAAATGAACTCTTGTTCTGTATAAACACGATAGTCTTCTGTCTGTTCCGGGTTGTTGCTCTGGTAATGATCAAATGCTGCTTCCGGATTATCCGGATTCCTGAGCAATGCCATAAAAAGTCGCGGATTCCGCTCAAGGTTTGCACCCTTTATCTTATTCCACATATGTTGTGAAATAAGGATGGTCTGCTCATTCCAGCCACGCTTGATTTTGAGAACAATCCGGGTATCCCAAACTCGTTTCTTAACAGCCTGACCGTTAGTGTCGGGGAGACGTACCAGGACCATTCTACTGACCAGTTCACTCATCAGTTCAAAAGAGTAAAGGGGAGCCATACCACCTCCCGGCCTTTTTTTAAATAAATCGTCTGAATCATCGCCGCCACCAAAACCGCCACCGCCGGAGTTTGTGTATAGCTCGCTGTTATCTGCGGTCTCAGGGGTTTGAGGTACTACAGAAGGCCCATTGAAACGGCTGGTATCGTCAGGATTATTGAACCCGTTTTCCGGAACCTGAGGGTTACGGAAAAAAATATCGACAAATGATAGCTTTTTATTGTCGGAAGTATTGTTACCAGAAGTGTTGCCACCGGAAGGTGACGGTAGACCGGTGCTTTGTGAAAAAATACCACTACACTCTGGTTGTATACGCCATGCATTATTGTCTTGAACCGACAGGACCAACGAGGCTTTACCAGCCGGTAAACGCCATCTGGCTAAATATTCATGTTGCCAGCCACCACTGTCTGGTGTCAGTTCGACCACTCTCATTCCTCCGGCCTGAATATCAGGCATACCCTGCCCTGTTAAAGCCTCTGTAATTACTGGTGGGGAGGGAAAATTTCCTGCGGATAACGAGGGAGGGGTTCTGAAACAAAAATGAAAGATATCGCCTGCTTTGCTATTCAGACGGATATAAAGCTGATTTTTTTCCAGTTCAATTGTCTTGCCTTTATCATCAGCAGTTTTAAGATCGTAAACAAGGTGAAGAGACGGATTGTTCTCTATAAACGACATTTTATTAATAAATTCTGTTGTCTTCGGGGATTTGAAGGAGTCCCCCCATCCCGCCCAGCTCAATAGATCGGAAACAGCAGAACTATGACCGGAGACCGGCAAAATGACCGACAGAGCGAATAACAGAAACAGGCGAGCCATAGTGAGAAATCTTTTTACTTTCATAATTGAATTTGCCCATAGATTTTTATTGTTGAGGCATAACAATAGACCCTAAATCTGAAGCTGTATTATTTATCTCCCATCTGTTCATGTTCAACGTGCCAGCTCAGAAGAATTGCACGGGAAGACATAAACGGTAATTTCACGTTTTTTGTGTTTTTCAAAATCGAAGCTATCCTGTTTCATGGCTTAAGAATTTTGGGAATGAAGAAAAGATACAGAGGCGATCTATTCTGATCGCAGGCGACTGATTATGCTTCTCTTGCGCAGGTACAGTTGTAGTTGCGAGTCCTGTCTGCTGATAGAGCCTGTCGTTCAAAGCTGTCGTTTATCAATTATTGGCAATTTTGTTAACATATTTGTCGGCGTCGGGGATACAAAAATGGCAATGCGCCATCCAGAATCAGCGGTAGAGTGAGGGCCTTGATTGAGTTTCATTATATCCGGATGATCGCTTCCCAACGGACAGGCTCACAAAAAGCGGGTTGCGATCTCTGACGATGAAGAAATGAAACAGTGCTTTTGCTCTTGCCGGTTGATCAGAGACTGATAAATTATCGACTACTGGTCGTGAAGTCTGCTTCAGCCAGTGGTATGATACCGCAAACCGGGTTCTGCCCGGTTTTTTTGTGGACCTGTCCGGACTAAAAGCTTTGGGGAGTCATCCTGTGGATATGTTGCAACATCTGGGCATAGCCTTGAGTCTGATGCTGGTTCTGGAAGGCGTCTTGCCTTTTTTGTATCCCCAGCGCTGGCGCAATATGGTCACAAAGTTGTCAGAGATTGATAACCGGCAGCTGCGCATGGCAGGTTTTGGCAGCATGTTGGTAGGACTCATAATTCTGAGTATGCTCACGTAAAAGCGGAATAGTTTATCGCTCCAGGAGCCTGTCAGGCTTGAGTTGTCCGCCTCAGGACAGCCTTTAGTCCAACAGACTTCTGGCACAGTGGTAAAAGCGAAAAAAAGAGGGCTGTTATGACCGTCGCAGATCGCTGGTTATTGCCAGATGGCATTGAGGAAATTCTTGCTCCACGAGCACGTCAGGCAGAAATGCTTCGTCGTGAGATGCTGGATTTATTCGATTGCTGGGGCTACGAGCTGGTGATTCCTCCTCATCTGGAGTTCATGGAGTCACTGACAGCTGGTCTGGGCCGCGATCTGGAGTTGCAGACGTTTAAAGTAACAGATCAACTCACGGGTAGAACGATGGGGTTAAGGGCGGATACCACGCCAGCTGTTGCCAGAATTGACGCCCACACCCTGAAAGCAAAAGGGCCGGTTCGACTTTGCTACGCGAGCAGCGTGTTTCACACTCGTTCAGCGTCGTTGGGAGCCACAAGGTCGCCCATTCAGCTGGGTGCCGAACTTTATGGTCATGGCGGCGTCGAGAGTGATATTGAAGTCATTTCCCTGATGCTGGAAACACTGGCAGCGACCGGTATTGAGTCTGTGAACCTCGATCTGGGTCATGTGCGGATCTATCGTTCACTGGTGGAGTATGCCGGACTGAGTGAACAGCAGGAGCAGAAACTGTTTGATGCTCTGCAAAGAAAAGCGGTGTGTGAAGTATCTGAACTGCTGGCCAGCTGGCAAATCTGTTCGGGCACCGCAAAGATGTTTAAAGCGCTGACATCCCTGACAGGTCATGCCAGTGTCATCAATGATGCCCGTGCGGTACTGAAGGACGCGCCTGAGGCTGTTTTCAAAGCGCTCGACCAGCTGGAAGTGATTGCCGGCAAGGTCGCTGAGCTTTACCCGTCAGCTAACCTCTACCTCGATATGGGTGAGTTGCGCGGTTATAACTATCATACAGGCGTCGTGTTTGCTGCGTATGTTCCCGGAAAGGGACAGGCGATCGCCAAAGGCGGCCGATACGACGGCATTGGGCGGATCTTTGGCAGAGCTCGCCCTGCTACCGGTTTCAGTACAGACCTGAAGACGTTAATTGAGCTGAAGAGCCTTCCGGGTCTGAAAACGGATACCAGTGACGAACGAATGACGATATTTGCCCCTGTTGCTGCAGATCCTGCTGTTGTAAAGAAACTGCGTCGCCAGGGACAACGGGTAGTTTACCAACTGCCTGAACAAGAGACAGACGCTGCAGGCACGGGTTGCGACCGGCAGCTGGTCTGCCGTGACGGAGAGTGGGTTGTAGAATAACCCGGAAGTCTGATCGAAATTGATTTCAGTTAAACTTCTCCGGCCTGTCACAGATGCATGAGAGTCGGTTCAGAAAATGTTTTGAACTGAACTTTGTCATGTCTGTTTATTTTAGAAAGTAAGAGACCGTTTACCATGGGTAAGACTGTTGTCGTACTCGGCACTCAATGGGGTGACGAAGGTAAGGGCAAAATCGTTGACCTGCTGACTGAGCAGGCAAAAGCGGTTGTGCGTTTCCAGGGCGGCCATAATGCCGGCCATACATTGGTGACCGACGGTGAAAAAACCGTTCTGCACCTGATTCCTTCCGGTATTCTGCGCGAAGGCGTTGTATGCTACATCGGTAATGGCGTAGTTCTGTCTCCTGAAGCTCTGCTGAAAGAGATTCACAAGCTGGAAGAAGGTGGCGTTCCTGTTCGTGAACGTCTGCGAATCAGCCCGTCCTGCCCGCTGATTCTTCCTTATCACATTGCCCTGGACCAGGCCCGTGAATTGGCACGAGGCAAGGACAAAATCGGTACCACCGGTCGTGGTATTGGCCCTGCCTACGAAGACAAAGTAGCTCGCCGTGGACTGCGTGTTGCCGATCTTCTGCATCCTGAGCGTTTTGCCCAGAAACTGAAAGAAGTCATGGAGTACCATAACTTTGCTCTGGAGCACTACTACAAGGCTGATACAGTAGATTTTCAGAAGACTCTAGATGAAGCACTGGCCATGGGTGAACAGATCAAACCTATGATTGAGCGTGTGACCGACAAGGTTCATGAGCACCATGGCAAGGGGGACAACATTCTGTTTGAGGGGGCTCAGGGCTCTCTGTTGGATATTGATCACGGTACCTACCCATTCGTCACTTCGTCCAACACCACAGCCGGTGGTGTTTCTACCGGCAGTGGTTTTGGCCCTCTCTATCTGGACTACGTTCTGGGTATTACCAAGGCTTACACGACTCGTGTCGGTTCTGGTCCTTTCCCGACCGAGCTGTTTGACGATGTGGGTATGCACCTGGCCAGGAAAGGCAATGAGTTTGGTGCGACCACTGGACGTCCCCGTCGTTGTGGCTGGTTTGACGCTGTGGCTCTGCGTCAGTCTGTTCAGATCAACTCCGTATCCGGTCTCTGTCTGACCAAGCTGGATGTTCTGGATGGCCTGCAAACGATCAAGATCTGCACCGGCTACAAGAATGCCCGGGGTGAGTCCATTACGACCCCTGTAGATGCAGAAGAGTACGAAGCAATTCAACCGGTGTATGAAGAAGTGCCCGGCTGGAGTGAGTCTACATTTGGTGCCAGGAGCCTGAATGATCTGCCGGAAAATGCCCGCGCCTACATCCGTCGTCTGGAAGAAGTGGTGGGAACACCTGTCCATATCGTTTCTACCGGCCCGGATCGTGTAGAAACCATTATTCTGGAACAGCCTTTCGGCTGATTCAGTCCCCCGCCGGATTTACTGGCGGCGGGGGCTTCTTCGCCATCAGAACCTGTAAGAAACACCGGCCATGTAAACCAGTGGGTCCAGTTCTGCGTCCAGCTTGTAGCGGTGTCCAGAGTCGTCCCTGAACTTCGCTGTGGTATTGATGTCCATATACCATACAGCAGCATTCACGGCCCAATGCTCGTTCAGTTGATAGTCAAAGCCCAGTTGTCCACTCAGGCCCAATGAACTGTCCAGTTCCAGATCGCTGTAGATATCACTGGCGGAGCCTTTGAAATCTTCACTGAAGAAAACGGTGTAGTTCAAACCAAGTCCCAGGTAAGGCTGGAACCTGGCGTTTTTGTCCATCGGGTAGTATTGCAGGCTCAAAGTCGGTGGTAAGTGTTTAACTTCGGCAAAATCTCCCAATCCTGCCAGATCACCTTTTCCTTTCAGAGTGTGTTTGAACGGTGTCGCTGCCAGCAGCTCAACACCAAACTTATCCGACAGCATGTAGGTAAAGGAGAGTCCCAGCTGGGTGTCATTGTTGACGTCAACTGTTGCGTTCTTGTTCTCATCCCCGTTGGTTTTTAATCCTCCACTGTCAACATCCGTCTGAACACTGGCTACTCCGCCCCGGAAAATAAAATCTCCGGCCTCATAAGCCTGGGCAGAGGTAGCAGAAACAGCAATAGCTGCAGCAATGGTGAGTGAGAGAACGTTTCTGTTCATGGTGGTCCCTTGCATGTGGTTGCAAAAAAAGTTTCTTTGTTAACTATTAACAGTTTAATTAATTGCTTGTCGTACAATATTGATCTGAATCAATGCATAGCCGTGTCTGCCAACGCATATACGGTAGGAATTCTGTTGAAAGTGTGGGCATACTAAGCAAAGATGCGCGCTAGGAGCCTGACCGAGAATAGCGCCCGTAGCGAGGACGGCAGAAAATTGAGGATGAAAATTCGGTTTTGTGAGGAGAATAGCGAGCTATTTGACGAACAAAAGCGGATTTTCAGACCAATTTGCTGCCGCCGCAGTAGGGCAGTCTATTCTCGGTCAGGCTCCTAGCAGTCTGTCGGACTTAAGCGTCCGTAGCGAGGATTGCAAGAAATTGAGGATAAAAATCTCTGTTTCTGAGGAGAATAGCGAGCTATTTGACGAAGAAACAGGGATTTTTAGACCAATTTATTGCAACCGCAGTAGGACAGTCTTAAGTCCGACAGGCTGCTAGTTACCCGGAGTAGGGTTACACTGCATACAGACATTATGTGATCACAGAGAGGTTAATAAACTCTATGCCCAAAAAAGGGTGGAAAGAACTGGACTCCCAGGCTGCTGATGAAGCAGCTCGCTACGACAACCCGATTCCCAGTCGTCTTTTTATTATGGAGACTCTGGAAAAGAGAGGGGCTCCGGCAAGCCATAAGTTACTGTGCCGTGAGTTGGGTGTAACTCTGCCTGAGCAGCAGGAAGCTTTGTTATTCCGCCTTAAAGCTATGATTCGTGATGGTCAGCTACTGGAAACCCGCAAGGGAACCTACGGTCTGTTGAGTAAAATGGATCTGATCAAAGGGCGTATTCAGGGTAATAAGGACGGCTATGGATTCCTGATTCCTGATGAGGGCGGCGAAGATTACTACCTCTCATGGCGTGAAATGCGCAAGGCTTTTGATGGTGATCGTGCGGTCATTCGTGAAACCGGAGTGGACCGCAGAGGACGACTTGAAGGTCAGATTGTTGAAGTCATAGAGCGTAATACCACCCAGTTGGTGGGTCGCTTTTACATAGAAAACGACAATGTTTTTGTCGTACCGGAAAACTCCAGAATTGATCGCGAAATTCTCATCAAGCCGGGCCCTTTGATGCCCAGCCATGGGCAATATGTTCTGGTTGAAATCCTTGAGCAGCCTGGCCGACGTGTTCAGCCGATGGGCCTGATCAAAGAAGTGTTGGGTGAACGACAAGATGCCGGAATGGAAGTGGACGTTGCATTACGCACCCATGACATTCCTCATGAGTGGCCTCCTGAAGTGGAAGAGCAGGTGGCCCGGTTCAAGCCGGAAGTGGCTGAGCGGGACAAAAAGCACCGTGTTGATCTGAGAGAGACGCCTTTCGTTACCATTGATGGCGAAGATGCCCGTGACTTTGATGATGCAGTCTACTGTGAACCCAAAAAAAGCGGCGGCTGGCGTTTATTTGTAGCCATTGCTGATGTTTCCCATTACGTGAAGCCCGGAACAGCACTGGACAAAGAAGCCTATAACAGGGGCACTTCTGTCTACTTCCCGGGACATGTTATTCCCATGTTGCCGGAAGTATTGTCAAACGGGCTCTGCTCTCTGAATCCTGAAGTGGATCGTCTGGCCATGCTGTGCGAAATGACCATCAGTGGCAATGGAAAAATTTCCGGTTACAAGTTCTACGAGGGTCTGATCCGCTCCCATGCCCGTCTGACTTATACCCAGGTTTGGGAAATGCTATCAAAGCCACTCAGTGATGAGGGCAAGGCTTTACGTCGCGAACGAAAAGCGGTTCTTCCCCATGTAGAAGAACTCTATAACCTGTTCAAGGTTCTGAAAAGTATTCGTTCTGACCGTGGCACTATTGATTTTGAAACGGTAGAAACACAGATCGTTTTCGGTCGTAACCGAAAAATCGAAAAGATTGTCCCTGCTGTCCGCAATGACGCGCACAAACTGATTGAAGAATGCATGCTTTGCGCCAATGTCTGTGCGGCCAAATTCCTTCAGAAACACAAGATTCCCGGGCTCTATCGCGTGCATGAAGGGCCTACTATGGAGAAGCGGCTCAATCTGAACAGCTTTATTGCCAGTCTTGGCTTATCGCTGCCTGCTGGCAAGCTGAAGCCCGCTCACTTTCAGGCTTTGCTGGCATCGGTTAAAGATCGCCCCGATTACAATGTGATCCAGACAGTGGTCCTGCGTTCTATGAGTCAGGCCGTGTACACTTCGGATAATCAGGGGCACTTCGGACTGGCTTTTGACGAATATGCGCACTTCACTTCGCCGATTCGTCGTTATCCTGATCTGCTGGTGCACAGGGCTATCCGTCATATTATTCGTTCTTCTGTTGAAACCCGGCATGTTGTTCGCGTGGGGGCCAGAGAGATGAATAAAAAGACCATTTATCCCTATGATGGCAGTGAAGTGCTGGCCATGGGAGAGCACTGTTCTGCGACAGAACGCCGGGCAGACGAAGCAACACGGGATGCTATGGATTGGCTGAAGTGCGAGTACATGCAGCAGCATATCGGACAGACGTATTCCGGTGTCATTTCGTCCGTTACAGGCTTTGGCCTGTTTGTCGCCCTGGATGATATATATGTAGAAGGTCTGGTACACGTCACTAGCCTTCCGGATGATTATTATCATTACGACGCTGTTCATCATCGTATGGTGGGTGAAAGAACCGGCAGAAGTTATCGATTAGGTGATGATATCGAAGTCATGGTGGCCAGCGTCAATCTGGATGACCAGAAAATTGATTTCGAATTATCCACAGGTACTGCGCAGAGACCTTCACGTTCCCGCAAATCGCGAAAAAGCCCCTCAAAAGGTGGCAAGCCATTAACCAGTGTGGCCAAGAGTCGGGCCGCAAAAAGAGCTTTACTGGATGCAGCAAAGTCTGAAGAATCGGGCAAGAAAACTACAGGTAAAAAGAAAAAAACCACTCGCAAGCAAAAAGCCAAGGCTAAAAGTACCGGCAAGAAGTCCGGTAAATCCTCAGCCGGTAAGAAGCCAGAAACGAATAAAAAGTCGTCTGCAAAACCGGCCGACAGACAGCCGAGAAAGAGAAAGGCTAAGTGATTTGAAAGCGGTCAGGCGGCAATTTCCAATTTGACGCCTAATGATTTCAGCAATCGGTGAACAGTATCCATCGAGGCTGGACTTTGCCGTTAAATGTTTTATAAAGGCTCTCACGATTCAGGCCGGTTTGCTCTGCTAACTGAGCAATGCCCTTATGTCTGACTACATGACCCAGAGCCGTAATGAAAACAGCCGGATCATTATCGAGAGAGGCCTCAGTCAGGAACCAGGGAATGTCTTCATCGGTTAGGGCATTCTCAACCATATCGTAGCCGCCAAATCCCGCGCTTCCAGATTTTTTGATCAGCAAGTTGATCTTTCTTTGTAATCTGCTCTGACATTAACCAGAATCTTGAGTATTATCCGGGCTCAATAGCCTATTCCGAGTGTTAAGATGTCAGTCAACACCGACACAGGAAACAACCTCATGGCCAGATATAGCCTGGCTGAAGAGATTGCAAACAGTATCACCCACGGTCTGGGCGCTCTGCTCAGTGTGGCCGGTTTGACCCTTTTGGTAACCTATGCTGCCGAACAGCATGATGTCTGGCGCATTGTCAGCTTCAGTATCTATGGGGCAACGCTAATACTGCTCTTTCTCTCTTCCACGCTCTATCACAGTATCCAGCATGAGAACACTAAGAAGGTCTTCAAGCTGCTGGATCATTGTTCCATCTACCTTCTGATCGCCGGAACCTATACCCCGTTCTTACTGGTCAGCATGAGGGGAACATTGGGCTGGATCATGTTTGCCATTATCTGGCTGTTGGCTATTGCGGGCATTGTTTTTAAAGTCTGGTTTGGTCCACGCTTTAAAAAAGTTTCGGTAGCCACTTATATTTTGATGGGCTGGCTGGTTCTTTTTGCGTCAAAAGAGTTGGCCAGCAAGATATCGCTGGAGGGTATCTACTGGCTGTTAGCGGGTGGCCTCTCTTATACTCTTGGGGCGGTTTTTTACCTGTGGAAAAAGCTGCCCTTTAACCATGCTATCTGGCATGTTTTTGTTCTGGGCGGTAGTGTCTGTCATTTCTTTGCTGTTTTTTTTCACGTACTGCCTGCCAGTTAGCAAAATCGTCGTAAACCCTCGCCCAATCGAGGGTGTCGCGAAACTCTCTCCAGCGTGAGAACGAGTTGACTCCCGTTATTCACGGCTTCATTCTCGTCATTCCCGCGAAGGCGGGAATCCACACTGACTCACCACCAGAACTATACTGCCCGTTGCCCCCTGGCCTTGTCATCCCCGAGAAGGCAGAGACCCACTGTTGGCGCTGGATTCCCGCCTTCGCGGGAATGACGACTTCAATACCCGAGGGGCACCCGGTTACTGCTGATGGAGGCTTCTGTGTAAGTCCAGTCGCTATAGGCTGGCTGTAGCCTGTGAAGTCAGAAGCCTCGCCTGACAAGGCGGGGAGTGTCACTTCCAGATCAGGCTATGGGGCAGAAATGTTGTCAGTGCTGGTGTTAGCGTGAGGTGGCAGGCAGCCATTCATCGCTTTTTGTAGTCATGGGGTGTTACGTTTACGACCTTGACCTGTACCAGATGACCCTCAATGGTATAGATCACAAGGTATTGTTTATTCAAGCGTGAAGAGCGGTATCCATTCCACTGAAGCCTCGGGCTCTGCTAATATGCATTCCAATCCTGATTCCAACCCTGCATACGAATTTCCGTAATGAGTGATGATGTTGTTTTTGGCCTGCACGCTGTGCAGAGCCTGTTTGAGCATTCTCCTGAAAAAGTTTTAGAACTTTTGATCCAGAAAGGTCGCACTGATAAGCGCATTAATGCGCTGGTGGAGGAAGCCCGCAACCAGGGCGTGACGGTGCGTTTTGTCGAGCGCGCCCGACTGGACTCAAAAGTTGAAGGGGTGCACCAGGGCGTACTGGCCCGTGTTGCGCAGGCGAAAGTTTACCGGGAGGGCGATCTGGAAGATCTTCTGAACACGCTGGATGAGCCGCCTTTCCTCTTGATACTGGATGGCGTGACCGATCCTCATAACCTGGGTGCCTGTCTAAGAACCGCTGATGCCGCCGGTGTTCATGCTCTGATTACGCCCAAAGACAAATCTGCCAGCCTGAATGCGACGGCTCGAAAAGTGGCCTGTGGCGCAGCAGAGAATGTCCCGCTGGTACAGGTGACCAATCTTTCCAGAACCATGGATTGGCTGAAAGATCGTGGCATCTGGATGATTGGCACCGCCGGTGAAAGCGCTTGTGATATTTACAAGACAGACCTCAAGGGGCCCCTGACCCTGGTGATGGGTGCTGAGGGTAAGGGAATGAGAAGACTGACCCGTGACAAGTGTGATTCTTTAATCTTTATCCCCATGACAGGGTCAGTCAGCAGTTTGAATGTTTCTGTAGCGACAGGTGTCTGCCTGTTTGAGGCGGTTCGCCAAAGACAGTCATAGAACTCCGAAATTCTCAGGATGGTTTTTCTCTCAACAGAGCGTCCAGATGTTCAATGACTACAACCCAGTCAGCGTCTTCATTGTATGCCTGTTGAATAAAAGCCTGCTGGCTGTCTGAAAAGAAGTCGGCATGCTCAATTTTTACCCGATGGGGCATTTTTTTATGCTCTTCGATGAAGGCATTGATTTCTTGGTCGCTGCTGGGCAATCCAAGCTGATCAAACAGATCGTTCATGGTGTGATGAGCAGGTTCCATTGAGACCTCCTGATGGAATCTGTTTTCGTAACGTCATGATAGCAGGCCACTGTCTTTTGAAAAGATAAAACCGAATTCCAAAGGTAAAAAATGTGAGTACAAAAAAGAATGTCGTTTTATTGGATCGGGTTACTCTGGGTGACGGCGTATCACTGGAAGCGTTTCATCAGCTTTCATTACCGCTGGAAATATACGATCAGAGTCAACCAGAAGATATAGTTGAACGTTGTCGTGATGCGGTAGCGATTTTCACCAATAAAGTGGTGATTGATGAGTCGACACTCTCTTCACTCCCCAACCTTCGATATATCAGAGTAATGGCAACGGGAACAAATAATATTGATCTTGCTGCGTGTGATCTGCGAGGAATTAAAGTCCAGAACGTAGAAAGTTACAGCACCGCATCTGTTGCCCAACATACCATGGCTTTGATTCTGTCTCTGGCGGGCTCTGTTCCTGCTTACATCCAAGATGCTACCAACGGCAGCTGGGAAAAAAGCGACAGATTCTGTCTACTGAATCATCCGATCATGGAGCTGGAGGGTAAAACACTGCTCATTGTCGGTTATGGTGACTTGGGTAAGGCCACTGCCAGGCTGGCAGAAGCTTTCGGTATGAATGTGTTGAAGGCTAAAGTGCCAGGTTCGCCGACAACCTCTGAAGACAGGTTGGAGTTAGACGAAGGATTGAAACAGTCAGATGTCGTCAGTTTGCATTGTCCTTTGAGTGAAAGCACTGCCAACCTGATGGATCAGAGAAGACTGTCACTGATGAAATCCGGGGCTATTCTGATCAACACCGCCAGAGGCGGGCTGGTAGACGAGAGTGCTCTGGTTTCGGCACTGGAAGCTGGGCGACTGGGAGGCGCCGGGTTTGATGTGTTGACAGAGGAGCCCCCCAGACACGGAAATATCCTGCTCAGCACGTCTCTGCCCAATTTGATGGTCACTCCCCATTGCGCCTGGGGAAGTCTCGAGTCGAGACAACGTCTGGTCAATTTTGCGGCAGAGCACTATATACGTTTTCTTCAGGAGTAGGAGTCAGTTTCCTTAATTGCACTATGGTCAATAACAGTTAAAAAAAACTGGCGCATCACATTCGAATTTACTGATGGCAATGCATACATATTGAACTACGAGGATTATCACTGATGAGAATGCACGATCCACTCCACCCGGGAGAGTTTATAAAGCAAACCTACATGGAACCAGCCAAAGTTAGCTGCAGGCAACTGTCTGAGGCTCTGGAGGTCTCACCCTCAACTTTGAACAGGATTTTGCAGGGAAAAAGCGCTATATCCACTGAGATGGCCAGAAGACTTTCCATGGTTATTGGCAGAACTACGGAAAGCTGGCTGGTTATGCAGAACAACTACGACATCTGGCAATCAGAGCAGTCAGTAAAGCTCAATACACTGAAGCCTTTCAAATTTTCTTTTGCGTGATTACTCAGGCTCTTTTTTGGAATCAGGGGTATAGGTAAAGCGATAGAAAATATCCACAGCCTGAGCCAGACCATTGACGACCTGAAGATAGAGTCTGGGCATGAGTTCGTAGCGAATTTTCACTTCGCTGACTGAGTCAAAAACCCCTGCGCCGTATTGCAGGCGAAGACCAGGGGCTATGTAGCCACCAATGGTGATCCGGGTATCATCGCCACTGCCTTCAGTATCCAGAGAGACATCGCTGAAACCAAAGGTTTCACCAAGCGATGTGGCGATACCACCAAATTTGGAAACACCAAGCCCTACCAGCATCGCCTGGGCACCGGAACTGTCATCTCCTTCCAGTCCCCTGCCTCGCAGCAGGTAGGAGAGTTGCTCCTGTTGCGGCATTTGCGGGCTGGAATAAATGGTCCACTCAGGTTTTTTTACAGAGCCACTGACTTTAATGCCGACCTCAACATTATCTTCGATGGTTTCCGGATTTCGAATGGCATTGACCAATAGATAGGGGGAATCGATAGGCCCCTGGAAAATGATTTTTCCTTCCTTGATCAGTAAATCCTGGCCCAGCTGGTGGTAACGACCTCCAATTAAATTAATGGTGCCGTTTCCTTCCAGGGGTTTGTCAGGAAGCTGTAGAAGATCCAGATGCCCTGCCAGTCTTGCTTTTAGACCGAAAGCATTGAGCCGGATATCGTCTCCCAGTACGACTCGTACCTTCATCGAAAACAGCTGTAACGCCTGTTCGTGGAGCTCAGAAGTTTGTCCTTCCCGGACGATTACTACATCATCTGAGACTGAAACAGCACTCTCCGGAAGACTGTTAATGGTAATGCGACTCCAGGGAATTCGGATAATACCCGTCAGTGTTATCTTTTCAGACAGTGTCAGCTTAAGGTTGGGAGAAACTCTGATCTCCCCCATGCCGGGGTATTTAACATCCAGGTCTTGCCCTGTCAGGGTGATGATACCGGCAGGCTGCCGAAGATCTTTCCAGTTTAGGTGACCTCCCAGATCCAGTGAGCCCTTACCTACCTGCATTTTGCCTTCTACTGTGCCTGAGTCACCGTTCACATTCAGGTAAGTATTCAGTTCAGAAATACTGACAATGTCCCGTGTGGTATTGGCATAACCATCTTCAATGGCCAGTCGGCCATAAAAAAGAGGTTTGGCAAGAGAGCCTTCCAGTCGGCCCCGGGCAGAAAAAGTACCTTTCAAATCGCTGACTTCAGGCAAGAAAGGCGCAAATATTTCCAGCAATAATTGCTCAATATTCAGCTGGCCACTGAGGGTTTTCTGGTTTTTCAGATCATTGACGTCTATGGTCAGGTGGCTGCGTCCCAACGTGTCTGAGAGGAAGTTTAGAGAGCTTTGCAACTGATTGTTGGCGATTCTGGCTTCCATGTTGAGCTGACTGTAATCACCTGAAAGGTCATAAGCCTGAATTTTTCCGGGGCTTGAAGAAAGCTTTAACGACAGTTTCGGCTGGTTATCCTGCCAGCTTACTTCTCCCTCTGAGTTAAGCATTGCCTGCCAGCCAAACTCGGTGGGGAAAAAGGCTTTGAATCTTTCAGGGGCCAGTTGCTCAATGTGAAAGGAGAGAAGTCCTGAATCTTTGCCCAGGTGGCTGGATTGCGCACAGATGCTGGAAGGGGATGATTCCAGACAGAATTCAGAGAATGAAGCGCTGGCTGCCGAGGCTTTGATCTCAACAGGTTTTTTCAGTGACCAGTCTCCGAATTCTGTGTTCAGGTCACTGCGGGTGAGCTGTCCCTGCCATTGTTCATTGTGGTAGCTGCCAGCCAGGGAGATGACGCTCTTGAGCTCTTTGCCTTGGGTTGAGAGCCGAACCTGATGTTGTTTTTCATTGCCTCTGGCTTCAAGCAAGATCTGGTTGAGTCTGTGTGTGCCCTGGTTCAGTGTCTCTATACTGATGCGAGCCTGCCCCAGAATCTGCTCTTTCTTTTCAATTTGACCTTTTGCCGAGAGGCCTTTGACGACTGTGTCCAGATAACGAACAGAAGAGCTGTCCAGTTGAAAGTTCAATCTGGGTTGCTTTTTGCTCCCGGATACATGGATTAAACCTGTCACATTACCCTCAAGGCCGGGGTAAAGTTCTGCCAGTTTTGAAGCATTGAGTTGCGCTTCTATGTCCCATTGTTTATCAATAAGACCATGGGCGCTTAACTGGTTTTCACCGATTTTGGCATTGAGGTGTTCGACCTTCCAGTTAAAAAGATGATTGATGTCCAATGTGCCGGAGAGTGAGACGGGTTTGTCCCTGAGTTCTCCGGTGATATCCATTTCAGAAATCACCAGATGCCAGGTTTTTCCGTCCAGATTAAAACGGCTTGCCATTACACCGTCGAACCTTCCCGGAAACTCAGGTAAAAGGTTGGCTGTGTTGAGGCTGTTGAGTTTCACCTTGCCATTCCAGGCAATGCCTTTTGTCCAGTTAAGTCGGCCTGAGAGGTCCGCATCACCTTCAGAGGTTGATAGATTGAGACGACGGATCGCAATATGCTCAAGGTTTCCCCTCGCCTTGAGTAAGACCTTTATCAGGGTTTCTTTTTGAGTTCCGGAAGTGGCCAGGACATTAGATTCGGCCGTGGCGCTGGCATCCAGTTGATAGTCGGCCAGAGAGCCCTGAAGGCTGGCCTTCAGATTTTCTGGTTGGAGCTTTTTATCCAGGGAGGCTGGCTGAATATCAACGGTTGCAGACAGTGGATAATCGCCGCTCAGTGTTATTTTCCCGTGCAGGCTGGCTTTGCCCAAAGCATGTTCAACCTTGAACTCTTGGATATTGATTTGCGATTGCCGGGCATCAGACGACAAAAGTATATTACTGACTTCTTCCTTAATCTCACCCTGTTCATAAGTGCCTTTATCCAAAGTCAGCTTTTTTACAGCAATGGGCAGAGGCAGTTCTATCTCTGGCAATATCAGTTTGTCGCTGGCAGGTGCTTGTTTTTTATCAGGCGCTGGCAGTTTAACGAAAAGATTTTCCAGTGCCAGATCATCAATGACCAGTCTTCCTTCAAGCAGCATTTGTGGTTGCCACTGCAAAGAGACTCGGTTTGCTGTGAACGCCATATCCTGATCCACCCAGCCTGGATTTTGCAAGACAAGGCCTTTGGAAACTGATCCCTTGATCAGTTCACCCTGAAGTTCAGGTAATTGTGAGCGTGCCAGGTTCCACAGCCAGAGGTTGCCGGTATGAGTCAGAAGTAAAAACAGCATCAGGCAAAGAAGAGTGATAAGAGAGGTTAATATAGCCAGAGTCGTCTTCATATTTCTGGCCCCATAGAAAAGTGCAATTTGTACGGGCTTCCGGGTTCACTAACAGCGAAGGCCAGATCTAATCTCAGAGCGCCAAGAGGGGTTATCCAGCGAATGCCGAAGCCGGCCCCGGTTTTCCAGTCGTCCTTGTAATTATTAGTGGCTGTTCCATAGTCTATAAAAACAGCGCCTCGCCAGTGTTCCAGAAACTGGTATTCGTATTCCACACCGAGTGCCGTCATATATTTGGCCCCTGTCAACTTTCCTTTGGCGTCTTCAGGAGAAATACTTTCATAGTTGTATCCTCTGACAGTCTGGTCACCTCCGGTGAAGAAACGAATGGAAGGGGGTACTTTACCGATGTCGTTTATAAAAATGGCACCTTGCTCAACTCTGCCAATGAATCGGTGTTTTTCTGCCAGTGTCGTTAAACCTTTGGTACGACCCCAGAGCTTCACAAAGTTCTGATCAGAGCCCAGGAGCTTATCCGAGAATTCTGCCGTGGACATAACCAGGTAGCCACTTTGGGGGTCGAGCTCTCCCCCTCTGACCTGGCGTCGGGTCATGGAGATACCCGGGATGACCAGAAAGCTTTCACCACTCTGAAGACCCTGTTTGTAGCTTTCGTATTGAATTCTTAAAAACAGGTCACGGTCCCAGCCATGTGCGTTTTTTTTCCATTTATGGATGGAAGTCGATCCAAGGTTACTGATGGTGTCTTCCTGCTCTTTATATTGATAACCCACCTGAAGGTCATAGAATTCAGTTAATGGGTTGCCGTAGGGGATTTTATAGCTGGAAGTCAGTTCGGCTCTGGGGGCTGAGAGCAGAGCCTCATTGGTCAGGCTGTGCCCTTTGTCATTGATCATGGGGATATCCCAGGTCAAAGAAAGCCTGGGGCCTTCGTCAGTAGAATAACCGACACCGGTTTCAATCTCATGATACCTCTTGGGAATGACACCGATATAAACAGGGACATGGTAGTCTTCGGTTTTATCCCGCATGGGGCGTATATCGATTTGCTGGAAATAGCCTGTTGAGGCCAGCTCTTTGTTCAGGTTGCCCAGCTCTATGGATTGATAGTTTGAGCCGGGCTTGAAGGTCAACATTTTCTCGATCAGGGCTTGGGTATTTTCAGGGATTTCTCCATAAACAATGTTCCCGAACCGGTAACGCCTGCCAGAGTCAAAAACCAGTTCGATATCTGCCGCATTCTCTTGTGGATAAACTTTGACCCTGTGGGTTTGCATCTGAGCGTCGAAAAAACCGAGAGACTGGGCCTCGGTGTTAAGTTCCGTTTTAAGTTCTTCATATTCTCCGCTATTGAAGACAGCGCCTTTTTTGAGGGGAGTGCGTTTGACGATCCTCTTGAACGACCGGTTTTTTCGGGCCTCTCCTTCCAGCTCTATTTTGATGGTGCGGATAAGTACGGGTTCTCCCGGATCAACATGAATGTCAAGCTGGTCAGTATCTTTGCCATCCATCTTCATGGAAATGGTTGGGTTGAAATAACCCAGGGCTTGCAGAGATTTCTGAACTGCCTCAAGAATACTGTTCCGGTAGCCAGGCAATTCTCCGGGCTCAATAGCAGGCAAAGTTTGCAGAAAGCGTTCGGCATTCCGCTTCAGCCCGTCTTCCAGACCCTTAATCTCATAGGTCAGATGGGATCGGGCCTGGCAAACAGAAGGAAGGGCTGAAAGCAAAAGTACGATAATCGATAGAAATTTATTCAGTTTACCCACTGGCGACCATTTGTTGAGAGTAAAGTTGTTGAGAGAAAGTGGCGGGACTGACCGATATCGTAGAAGGTCTGTCGATCTATCTCAATAAAAAGCAGCGTCAGGCAGTAGATTCCCGGATTCTCATGCGTTTTAACGTCGGCCGCCATCGGTTTATAATTCTTGCAACCATGGTCACACTTCTCTAAAATCCTCCGCTCTTTGTAAGCTGGGCGTGGTGTGCAGGCATCTTTCAGGTGACTGTCATCTCCGATCCATCTCCTTGCCTTACTGCTCTGTGAATGGAACCTGTGTTTCACTCAGTGTGGGAGGCTGTTTAACCCGTAAGGAGCAAATAATGCGTCATTACGAGATTGTTTTTCTGGTACATCCTGACCAGAGCGAGCAAGTACCAGGCATGATAGAGCGTTATACACGCGCTATCAGCGAAAACGGCGGTCAGGTACACCGTCTTGAAGATTGGGGCCGTCGTCAGCTGGCTTATCCAATCAACAAGATCCACAAGGCTCACTACGTTCTGATGAACATCGAGTGCAGCAATGAGATCCTGGACGAACTGACAGATAACTTCCGTTATAACGACGCAGTTATCCGTAACATGGTGATCCGTCGTGATGAGGCCGTTTCCGAGCCATCCATCATGATGCAGGCTGAAGAGAAACGTGAACGCCGTGACGATCGTCGTGAAGATCGTCGTGAAGAGCGTCGTGAAGAAGCTGCTGAAGCTCCGGAAGCTGCTGAAGAAGCTGCCGAGTAAGTCGTCCTTGATACTGCTTTAGCTCAAGGCTGTTTTAGCTCAAGGCTGTTTTAGCTCAAGGCTGTTTCAGCCCAGGCTGGCAGGATTAAGAACATCACCATTTGTTGAATTCAAGGAGACGTTGCAATGGCACGTTTTTTCCGCCGCAGAAAGTTCTGCCGTTTCACCGCTGAGGGCGTGAAAGAGATCGATTACAAAGATCTGAACACCCTGAAAGCTTATGTTTCTGAAACTGGCAAGATTGTACCAAGCCGTATCACCGGTACCAAAGCCCGTTATCAGCGTCAGCTGGCGACAGCTATCAAGCGTGCGCGTTACATCGCACTGCTGCCATATACTGATCGTCACTGATCAGTCGGCAAACTCTGGAACTGAAGGTATTGCTTGATGCGTAAACTGGCGGAACTGGCAATGAAAAGCCCGAAACATTCCTTGTTTCTGGCGGTCATATTTGCCTGTATTCCCATGCTTTTCTGGTTGAGTGCGGCTATTGTATCTCTGGTGATACTGCGTCGCGGCATTGACCACGGACTGAAAGTCCTGATTTGGGCTTTGTTACCCGGAATAGCCTGGGCCGCCTTTGGTCAATACAGCGTATTGATCGGGTTGGCAACCACAGCGTTGCTGGCTTGCGTCCTGCGCCAGACTGTCTCATGGCCGAAAACCCTGTTGGCTGTTGTGCCGCTGGGAGGCCTCGTGGCTTTTGCCATGTACCAGATATCACCGCAGATGATCAGCGTCATGGCTGGCACTGTGATGGAGTTTCTGAAAAAGAGTCTCCAGGGCAGTAGCAGTCTAGAGGCTCTGCAACCGGGTGAACGTCTGAGACAGGTCCTGGAGTACGGCGTAGCGGGTGCTCTGGCCTGGGTGCACATACTGTTTTGTGTCCTGGCTTTGATGCTGGCGCGCTCCTGGCAGGCCGATCTCTATAACCCCGGAGGATTCGGTGAAGAATTCCGCAAGGTGCGGTTACCCGCAGCTGTCGGGGTAGGTCTACTGACCATCACTTTGATGGGGTCGGCGCTGTCACCTGTGATGACTGCCCTGGTACCCATCGCATCGTTGCCACTGTTTATTGCAGGTCTGGCGCTGGTCCATGGGCTGGTAAAACTGCGTCAACGGGGCAGCTTCTGGTTGATTGGACTGTATATGCTGTTGATCACCCTTACGCAACTGGCATACCCGGTTATTGTTTTGACTGCTTGTCTTGACAGTCTGTTTGATTTTCGCAACCGCGTGAGTAAGCAGATTCAGGGCTGACAGGCACTAGGTATAAGGTAAGAGGCTAGCGATGGACGTTATCCTGCTTGAGAGAGTTGCCAACCTTGGCAACCTGGGCGACAAGGTAACCGTTAAAGCCGGTTACGGTCGTAACTTTCTGATTCCTTTCAGCAAGGCTGTGCCTGCTACCAAGGAAAATGTTGAAGCTTTTGAAGCTCGTCGCGCCGAGCTGGAAAAGGCTGCTAACGAAAAGCTGGCTGCTGCCCAAAAGCGTGCAGCTGAAATGGCTGAAATCGAACTGACCCTGACCGCCAAAGCGGGCGACGAAGGCAAGCTGTTCGGTTCTATCGGCTCACGTGATCTGGCTGAAGCCATCACTGGTGCTGGCGTTGAAGTAGCCAAGAGCGAAATTCGCATGGGCGAAGGTCCCATTCGCGCTACTGGCGAATACGACATCGCCATCCAGCTGCACACCGACGTTGCAGCGACTATCAAGGTATTCGTTGAAGCTGAATAAGTTCGGTTGTAACCACGCCTGATAGAAAAATACCCGTGGGCTTAGGTCCACGGGTATTTTTTTATGTGCCTTTTGTCCTGCCTCTTCATTCGCCGTCATTTCAGTCAAAAGATTGTTTTAAATCTGTCATCTTAAATACATTTCACTGTAATTCTTGTGTCGTTTAATGAGCCTGCTTTAGAGGATATTACACAACAAATAAAGCTGGCTTGAACGAGTAGATATTACATGAGCAAATATACTTTTGATCCGACGGTGTATAACTCCAGTGATAACAGGCCGATCTCGGCAGTGCTGGAAAAAGAACTCTCCCGCCGCGGTGTTCTGAAACGTGGGGGGGCACTGGCAGCATTTAGTGCACTGGCCAGCTTTGGTTTAACGGGCTGTAACGATGACGACTCTGACGATGTTTTTTCATCAGAGCTCTCTCTTGGCTTTGACTCTATTTCCGGCTCCAAGACCGATGCTGTGTCTGTACCTGCTGGCTACTCCGCTCAGGTTCTGGCGCCGTGGGGAACGCCATTGAATGATTTAGCGGCAGAGTGGAAAGATGATGGCACCAACAGTTCCACCGATCAGGCGAATGCTACTGGCATGATGCATGATGGGATGCATTTCTTCCCCCTTGAAGGCAACAGTACTGAAGGTCTGCTGTGTATAAACCATGAGTTTATTGATCAGACGCGACTGCATCCGAATGGGGCAACTGACAATAATGGTGTACGTCCTGCTGAGGAAGTTCGTAAAGAAATTAACGCTCATGGTGTTTCAGTGGTTCACATCAAACTGACTGATGGCGTCTGGGATGTGGTTAAAAACAGCAACTACAACAAGCGTTACACTGCAGGCTCTGAAATGGATCTGACCGGGCCGGTGGCAGACAGTGATCTGCTAATTACCAAATACACGGATGAAAAAGGGAATAAAGCCCTTGCCCGGGGCACCAACAATAACTGTGGTAATGGTCACACTCCCTGGGGGACTTATCTGACCTGTGAAGAAAACTGGCCTGGCTATTTTACCCGTTCCGATGACCCGTCTAACTGGACTGAAGAACAAATACGTCTGGGTATCAGTTCCAGGGGTACCCGTTATGATTGGGATACTGCTCTATCTTCTGACGAAAACGAAACCGGCGAGTTTGCCCGTTTTGATGTAACTCCGGGCTCCGGAGATGAGACTGAGGATTTCCGTAACGAAGCTAATGGTCACGGATACATTGTAGAAATAGACCCCTATAGTCCACAGGCTAAAGCGATTAAACGGACGGCTCTGGGTCGCTTCCGTCACGAAGACTGCTCATTTGGCAAACTGGAAGAAGGTCAGCCCGTTGTTTTCTATTCTGGCCATGACAGCCGGTTTGAGTACATCTACAAGTTTGTTTCCAAAGAACTCTGGGACGCGGCAGATGCTGACTCTGAAGATCGTCTCGCCACCGGTGCAAAGTACATGGATGAAGGTACTTTGTATGCCGCTCGCTTCGATGAGGAAGGTCAGGGTGTGTGGTTGCCCCTGACTCCCGATGCCACCACTAAAGACGGTGGAAGGTTAGGTGATATCTCAGGATTCACGACTCAGGCTGAAATTATCCTGAACACGCCGGGTGCAGCTGATCTGGTAGGCGCTACCCCCATGGACCGCCCCGAATGGACTGCGGTAGATCCGAAAACCGGCTCTGTTTATGTGACACTGACAAACAACACTGATCGTGATAACCAGGACGGCAATTCTGATACCGACACCAACGTGGCCAACCCTCGTGAAGGAAATGAGTATGGCCATATTATTCGCTGGAATGAAGGGGCTGATCCAAGCCAGTTTACCTGGGAGTTCTTCCTGTTCGGCTCTTTTGCATCAGAAAGTGCCCTGGTGAATCTCTCTGGATTGAATGAAGCCAATGAATTTGGCAGCCCGGATGGTCTGGCATTTGATGACCGTGGTCTGTTGTGGATTCAGACAGACGGTGGTGTCAATGAAAACACCAATGACCAGATGCTGGCCATTATTCCATCTGAGCTAAGCAGTACTAGTACTGAGGACTTGTTAGCCGTTAACGCCGACAACCAGGAGCAACTGAAGCGTTTCTTTGTCGGGCCAAATGGTTGTGAGGTGACTGGTCTGGCGTTTACACCGGATCACCAGAGCTTCTTCCTGAATATTCAGCATCCATCGAACTGGCCTGCCGCCGGGTCAACCGATGCAAAGGATGAAAGTGGTGCGAACAGGGCGCGTTCTGCCACGGTGGTTGTTATGAAAGACGGTGGTGGTGAAGTGGGGGTTTAATAGCCGTCACCTGACTGCCAATTTGACAAAGCCGATGATTGGAATGCTCATCGGCTTTTTTTTGTGAAAAACATTTTGTTATGTCGTTTTCCATTGGCTGGTGGCGGAACAAAACCAGCTGATCAGGTACTTATATATCATTGCGCCAGAGCCAATCCAGTGGCACCGCCATGCAGTTTTTTGTCTTCAGTGGCAGTGCATTGTTACCACAATAAATCAATACGCCACCTTTAAAGTGTTTGTCGGCCTGGTCAGCAAGTCGCCTTAAGCCTTCTCCGTCTTTTTCCTGAATACTGATAGCTTTTTTAATTTCTATACCGTAGGTATCACGATTGTGTTCGATGACCAAGTCTACCTCCACCTGATCTTTATCCCGGTAATAACTGAGGTGGACAGGGTCATCCAGCCATTCGGTCAGAGCTCTTATCTGCTGTATTACAAAACTCTCCAGAATGGGACCGAAGGGGGTCGAATAGTGCTGCCATTCTTCAGCTTTCAGTCGATTCAGCCTGCTTGCCAACCCACTGTCTGCGATATGAATTTTAGGTGCTTTTATCAGGCGTTTGGCAGCATTATTATGCCATGCTGGCAAACGGTAGAAGAGAAACAGGTGTTCCAGAATACTGATGTATTTATCGGTGGTCTCGCGTCGTATTTTCAGGTCAGTGGCGATGCTACTGGTATTGAGCAGATTGCCAGTACGAAGAGATAGCAGCTCAGCCAGCTTAAGCATTTCATCTTCGTCACGGATGTTGGCAATATCCCGAATATCATTTTGAACAATGGTCTGAAGATACTGATTAAACCATTGTCGTGCACGATGGGGTGTGCGGGTGTTGGGCTCAGGAAAGCCGCCCCGACAAACCCGTTCAGCGATACCATGAATTTCTTTTTGCTCACCTTTGATAGAGGCAGACAGGGCTTGTGTGAAGAGTCGTTGTAAAAAGACGGGAGGAGTTGATTCTTTTTCCGCTTCTGTCAGTGGATGCAGATGCAAAATTTCAATACGCCCAGCAAGCGATTCTTTGACTCTGGGCAATAACATCAAGTTGGCTGAGCCTGTCAGCAGAAAGCGGCCAGGTTTGCGATTGCGATCAACTTCAGCCTTGATGGCAAAGAGCAGCTCTGGAACCCGTTGGACTTCATCCAATGTCACGTATTCAGGCAGGTTCTGTACAAATCCAGCTGGGTCGTCTTTGGCGGCTTGCAATACAGAAGCATCATCAAAGGTCAGGTAAACTCGCTCAGAGGAAAGCTTCCGACAAAGAGTTGATTTGCCCACCTGACGAGCCCCGAGCAGGCAGACTACAGGAGTATCCTGCAAGGCCTCTTCTATTTTTGGTTGTAAGTAGCGTGGGAAATTTGGCATCAGAAGGTGCTTCAAGTTTCGGCTAATTGTCTATTACTCTAGCGTCTATTTGACGGTTTATAAAGCGTCTAATTGCCTATTTAGCTTCCGGCCAAATGTCGGTTTATTTCTTTTTCTACTTTTTTATGTAATAAAAACAAGTAGTTATCTCGGTCTTTTGGTGGCTTAAGTATATGGCTTTTTGCAGGCCGAAAATGGCGTGCTATCGCTTTAAATCTTGCCAGGCTTTCCCGATAAATACGGACCTTGGCGCAGGGTCGTTCTCAAGAAGACTTTTTCATAAAAGGCGTCATCCTGGCAAACAAAAGTCCAAGTTCAAACAACATCCACATAGGTCCAGCCAGCAGGCTCTGGGAGATAACGTCGGGTGGTGTCAGAAGCATACCGATCACAAAACAGCCCACCACGATATAAGGACGTTTCCTGGAGAGGGATTCAACGGTGCTCATGCCAGACCAGATCAGTAACAGCGTTGCGACAGGGATTTCGAAGGCCAGCCCGAAGGCAAAAAACAGTTTAAGAATAAAGTTCAGGTAGCTACTGATGTCGGTCATCATGGTGACCGTTTCAGGCCCGGTCGTGGTAAAGAAACCAAAGATCAGTGGGAACACCACAAAATAGGCAAAAGCGACACCGGTATAAAAGAGTATGACGCTGGTTATGAGTAATGGAATGGCCAGATGCTTTTCATTCTTGTACAGGCCGGGAGCAATAAATCCCCAGACCTGATGGAGAATAAAGGGAATGGCCATAAACAGGGAGAGCACAAGACTGAGTTTAAACGGAGCAAAGAAAGGGGAGGCTACATCGGTGGCTATCATACTGGTGCCTTCGGGCATTAGCAGGCGCAGAGGCTCGGAAACCAGCTCGTAAATGTCATTGGAAAAGTAAAACAGCCCGACAAAGAACAGCAGGGTAATCACCATACTTTTCAGCACACGAGTACGTAACTCAAGTAGATGCTGAATCAGGGGTTGTTCTGATTGAACCGTTGGGGTTTCAGTCTTCATAAATGTCTCGGCAGGCATCAAATAAAGGCAGCGCTCAGGCTGCCTTTATTTTGGAATCGGATGGTTTGGAGAGGTTTTCAGTAGCTACGGTTGCTTCCTGTTTTAGAGATCGAACCTGTTGATTCAGCTCCTCCAGCTGAAGATCCTGCTTGATCTCATCGACCTTTAGCTCTCTATTGACCGTTTCTCTTATAGTGCTGGCGCTGCTGCGCAGATAGTTGATCCACTGCAGACTGGTTTTTATCGCGTAAGGCAAGCGCTCAGGCCCCAGAATCACCAGGGCGAGCACTGAGATAACCAGCAGTTCGGCAAAGCCAATATCAAACACGCTGAAGTCCTCAGGCTTTGTTATGACTCAGTTCCCTGCTCTTTTCGGTGTCCTGGCTATTGCCCGCAGGGATTTCTGCTGAACTTGAGTCATCGCTGATGCTCTTCTTGAAGCCCTTGATCGCTCCACCCAGGTCACTGCCAAGACCCTTAAGTCGTTTGGTGCCAAACAGCATGACAAGGATCAAAAGTACGATTAACAGTTGCCAGATACTGATACCGCCTAGGCCCATAGTGATTCTTCCTTTATGATTCTTTGAAAGTGGTCACTATAGCGTTTCATTATGGAGAAATTATGACAAGCCCCTGACTGTGAAGCATACTCTGGACACTTGCAATTCACCCTCAATCAAATCGAATGATTAAGCAGTTTAGTCACTCATCAAGTTGCTGTATTCTGTAAGCTACGATTTTGGTATTCATGAATCATGCTGGAAGCACTGCCCCAAGAAAGCGAACTGCCCATTGATGAAGCAACCGTAAGCCTGAAGACCCCCCCTCACTCCATTGAGGCGGAGCAATCTGTGCTCGGTGGTCTGCTGCTGGATAATGAAGCCTGGGATAAAGTGGCCGACAAGATCACGGCTGACGACTTTTATCATCCCCGTCACAAAATTATTTTCTCGTCGATGGCTAAATCGGCGAATGAGACGCTTCCCTTTGACCCCCTGACACTGGCCGCCACCCTGGAGAATCAGGACGAACTGGAACAGGCCGGTGGTATGGTGTACATCACCGAGCTGGTGGCCAATGTTGCCGGTATTGCCAATATTGAGGCTTACGCCGGAATCATTCAGGAGCGTTCTGTTTTCAGAAAGGTGATCAATGCCAGTCAGAAGATGGCTGAAAGCGCCTACAATCCGGAAGGTCGGGACAGCCAGACAGTATTGGATGAAGCTGAACGACTGGTTTTCAACATCGCTGAAGAGCGCCCCAAAACCGGTGGCCCGGTGAGTGTTCGGGAAATCCTGGACAACACGGTTCAGAAAATTGATGAGCTTTTTAACGCTGGCGATGCCATTACCGGTATCACCACAGGCTTTAGTGATCTGGACAATATGACCTCGGGTATGCAGCCGTCGGATATGATTATTGTTGCTGCCAGGCCGTCGATGGGAAAAACGACGTTCGCGATGAACCTGGTCGAAAACGCCCTGCTAAATACCGAAAAAGTCGTCATGGTCTTCAGCCTCGAAATGCCCTCTGAGCAGCTGATGATGCGTATGTTGTCCTCTCTGGGCCGAATCAATCAGGGCAAAGTGCGTTCCGGTAAGCTGGAAGAAGACGACTGGCCGAAGCTGGTGTCAGCGGTGGAGAAAATCAAGGACAAAAAACTGTTTATTGATGACACCGCAGGCATCAGTCCTTCAGAAATGCGTTCCCGTATTCGTCGTGTAGTTCGTGAACATGGTGACATGGCCATGATTATGATCGACTATCTGCAGCTGATGCAGATTCCCGGTTTCAGCGAAGGTCGTACCAACGAAATTTCGGAAATTTCCCGATCCCTGAAAGCCATCGCCAAGGAGTTTAACGTACCGGTGATTGCGCTGTCTCAGCTTAACCGGTCTCTGGAGCAACGCCCCAACAAGCGTCCGGTCAACTCCGACCTCCGTGAATCCGGAGCGATTGAGCAGGATGCCGACGTCATCATGTTTATCTACCGTGACGAGGTCTATAACCCGGATACCGAGTTTAAGGGTATTGGTGAGATCATCATTGGTAAGCAGCGTAACGGCCCTATCGGTTCAGTAAGATTGGCCTTTATTGGTCAGTACACCCGGTTTGAGAATCTTGCCCCCGATGCTTATGTCAACTTTGATGATGAATAAGCAGGAAGTTATTAACGCTCTTGCGCACAGGTACTGGACCCGGTCTGTCGATATTGAAAAAGGCATCTGTGCTTTGGTAATTCATTTTGATTCCCTTCTGTTAATTGCCTACAGTGGTAGGGCAATGGAGGTATTTATGGAAAACTTGTATGACAAAGATTATCACCAATGGCTTACCCTACAGCGGGAGCTACTTGCTCAGCGACAGTTTGACCAGCTTGACATAGAGAATTTGATGGGGGAGCTGGAGTTGGGCATTAAGGACCATATTCGTGAGTTAAAAAATCGTTTAGCTACTTTGATAACTCATCTTCTGAAATGTGATTATCAAACAAGTGTATTAATAGGCACTGTAGCAACTGAAAGAGTACCAAGGGTATGGTTAATTACTATCAACAGATCAAGAAACAACATTAACAAACTTATTGCGGATAATCCTTGTCTAAAACCACAAATAGAAGATGTACTAAACAGTACATATCCTGACGGTAAAAAAGATGCGATTAAAGAAATGAATATTTATGTTAATAAAAATCAAAAGTTAAATGAAAATAGTTTCCCGGATCAGTGCCCGTGGTCTTACGAGCAAATAATGACTGAAGACTGGTATCCACTAAATGGCGTCAATATCGACGACTGAAGACTGGCTGCCGGAGGCTGACAATGACTGATTTATACAAAACCGACTACACCCAATGGTTGAGTCAATAGCGTGAACCTTCTACAAGAAAAAGTAGGAAAAAGTAAGAGGAAGGAAAATCTGCGACAAATTCTTGGGCATGCCGGCGAGGATATAAGGGGTTGGCTCACTGTGTATGCCACCCTTGCTGCAAGCGTGAGGCATTTATATACCACATAATGGGCAGCTTCGAGGATGTTCTGCTCTCGCTTTACTTAAACACAGTGTGCAAAACCAGTGGTACACACAAGCTGATGCTCCCGGGTATTGGACTTGGTTTAAACAAATTGCACAACTTTCAGCCAAAAGATAAAAGCTTGCGTAGTCAACAAAATATGAAAACACGTAAGTAACAATTCCATAGGCAAAAGAATGACCTAAAATGTACAATGTATTCAACCAGCTCTTTTCTCTCTCGTTATCAGCTTCCAGAAAATGTAAGTTCAAGATGTAATCTTGCAACGCTGATTTAATATCAGGCTCATTGCTATGGTAAAGTTCAAAGTACCCATGCTGTAAATTACAAATATTTAACAGCTGGGTTTTTGCTCGTTTGTTACCCATGTTGATAGTCATAAACTTACTGAGCCCTTCTCCCGTCACTACGTTTAGACTGTATTTTGATAAAATTTCAAGTTGCAATAATTTCTCGGGATTCTTTAGCTCAATGCAAACATTTGTTAAAACAAAGCTGTTACAAACACTAACTGCTTTTTCTGATTTTTCCTCTTTTTCTAAATTTTTATCTTTATTTGAAATGCATGAAGTTTCAAACCACCAATCCCCTTTTTGACCATATGTTGAATCTAAATGCATGAGTTTATGCTCTGATGATATGTTTTTTAAATCTATGCTTAACTTTAATTTTTCGTCAATAGAAACAGGGTAAATAATTGAATTGTTCAATAACTGAATGCAGTCTGACTTATTTTCACTTTGCAATAATGTTTTATTCAGTAATTCAAATTCTAAAATGATGCCATAGGCATAATTACTTTTAATAATTTTTGGTTTCAGTGATCTGGAATTACGATCAAGATGTCTTGAAGCAAATATTCTATCAATCAGGTAGACTTTCGTAAGAATTGTTGAAATTACTGACAACGTCGTAAGGTGAAAAGGCCTGACATTTTGATCGAATCCCAGATTATAGTGCTTCTTAAGCTGTAAGTAATTAATGGTTGTTATAACTGGGAGCAATACACAATTAATTCTCACAATATTCTCTATGTGAATTTCTTCGAAATAAGCAAACAAAGTGCTTGAGTAAAAACATAGGCAAAAGATAAGTAAACGCATTTTTATTTACTAAATAAAAAGTGTTCAGAGTATATAGCAAAGCCTAAAAAAAAATCCAGCCGACTGCTTTGGCATTAGTCGGAAGAAGTGTGAAAGTTTTTTCTATTTTTCCAGTGGATGATTCACGAGCCAAAAGCCACGCTAGCCTTCACTGTGATCGGAGGTAGCGCTATTTTAGTAGCTCTATTCTCGTTCGAAATTCTATCAACATTGGCCCTGACGGCAGGGCTGCAGGATAACAATTACAGGAAAAGGGTTGGCATGTTGCGTTCGCCACCCTTGCTGCAAAGGTTACAGGTTCTAAAAAACAAGCTCGCTTCTGGGTGAAATTTTGTCTCGCATTTTTATAACTTGTTTTTGCTTAGACTCTTCATTAATGAAACTTCTGCTTAATAATTTTCGTGTTTCTAAAGGAAGCTGATCATGCCAGATATCAGGATCTTCAGATAAAGTTTTTGCATCAGACTCGTTGAAATCATCTGAGAGGCAAGCATTGTTAAACTTATAAGTTAACTCGTAATATTTATCGTTTGGAGCGCCACATTTCATTTTCAACTGTATTTTTGATAAAAATAGTGCAGCATTGATAAGGCGTGATGATGGAGGCTGATAAAAACGTGTTCCTTTTTTATGGACGCTATCAAAATCGATTAATTTTATTTTATTTTTCAGACAAATCATATTTTCAGGTTTGAAATCCATTTGCGTAACACTTATCGACTCAAGATGATTTAAAATCTCAAGAACTTGGAAAATAATTTCATGAAATTGTGAAACTGATAATTTTGAGAAGTTTTCATCTAAAAATTGATAGAGGTTGCTTTTCCCTAATTCCATCACAATATACATTTTGTCATCTTCTTCCAGAACGCCAAAGTATTCAACAATATTAGGGTGGGGATTGGCTATTAAGGTTTTTATCGTCTTTTTCTCATCAATAGCATTCTCCGCTTTCCAACCTATCAAAGGAATAACTTTTATGGCTATATCACATTTACGTTCAGTTACGCACTTTGACCGATACACATCACCGCATGCGCCACCATCAATTTTATCTTTAAACTCGAACATATGAGCTTTTGGTATACATCCCTGTGCAAAGCCATGAAAACACTTATCTTCACTTTTACTTTGTACATCAATTTTTATCCTTTTAGAGGGTAAGCCTGAAATATCCATATTAACTCCCTGATTTAATTCATCCCTGTGGCACAGACTCTGAAACTGGCGTCATGTTGCAATCAATAACGAATGCTACTAAAACATGAAAAACCATTTGAACCCAATAAACATATTGGATTCAAATGGCTGCGTAATAACAGGCGATTTGATAGGATTTCCAATGTCAGAACTCATCTTTTTTGGATGGTTTTAATGCGCAAGCTACCTTTTCTGCTGCATTTTCTCCATTATCCCTGTTGTATAAACGTGTTTTCATAACATCAGAACTAATATCAATTTTCATTACACGCCCAGCGAGATAATCAAAATATAATTCATGAGAAGCTCGCTTGCTTAATAGCTCTTTGGCTTGATCTACAGTCATTGGAGCAGGATCATAGTGGAGCATTCCCAATCCTTGAGGTTTAGCTCTATTATAAAGAGCTGCCAGTAGTTCAGCTTTATCAAGAGTGCTTATATTCACTCTATTATGAGCAAAAACTATATCGCAAGTTTCAGATACAGCCTCCGCACTAATTGCCAGTGTTGCCATCAATATCATTAGCGTAAATTTATTTTTCATGGACTCTAGACCCCTTTTGTGAAACCTTATAAAAATTAGACAACACCCAGCCCAGAAGGTTCCAAATAAAAATGACCATCATCAAAGCAACCAAAGAAACAAGTCCATAGATCATGGTTGGAAGCTGGTTAAAGTTTTTGTCACCAGATACGGCGGGTTTTCGATATAACAGGAGGTCTTTTGCTATTGCATGTTGGTTGTTTATGTCATTCTTGTTTAAAACCAGACAGAAACCATCAACATCATAGAATACACTCATCATAGGCGCAGGAGCCCTGTCAGCTATCTATAGTCTGCAACCGAAAGATGGCTAAATCGCCGGGGCTCTTGTCTTTTTTAAATCGAACTCAAGTTCAATGAGCGCATTGCTGGGAAAGGCCCGATAACATGAAGCAAGGTATTCGGTTAGTGTTAGTCCTGGTTACCATGATGCTCCCTTGTACAGGCTATTCTGGAGATGACAGATACGACGCTTACCTGCCTTTGGCAGAATTAGCGCTCATGCAAATGTTCAAAACCTTTATAGGGGGGGGCTCCTCCAGAAGCCTTTTCAATCTTGAAGAGGTTTCATTATGGTCATTTAACAGGGATCACCATTCATCTGACGGATTTCTGGGAATTGACGAGCAGACTGTTGATGGTGAGCTGAGAGTGACCGCCAGGTTCCAAATTACTGCAGTGAATACTCCCCCTGATATGAGACTTCGACCATCAAATTTCATTGAAATGGGGGCCAGGAGTAAGGCTTACTTTACGTCTGTTTTGCAATTGTTGACTGAATATTTTCGGACGCACTTCAACACTGATAAAGTTTATTATCTGGGCCGAGCCAATCTTGATCGTAATCAAGGATCAGCAGTAGTCGAAGGCCCTGATTATCATAATTATGATAGTGACTATGCTTTGGGTGGATTTAGTGACAGCAGTGATGATGAAGGAAAAGCTTCTGAAGAAGATACTGAAGCTGGAGCAAGCAAAAAAAAGTACAAATGTTATGACCATTCACATATTGATGTCTGTAGTTTATCTGAAACTCCTGAATATTGGGATGCTGAAATGATGATCAACATGAAAAAAGGCACTATCACTTACAAAGCCTTACTGCTTTATTCAGGTTTTCTCAGGCCTGCTTTTGGACCAGAACCAAGCAGCCCTAAACGAAATGATAGTGGTGAAGAATATCGTGAAATCGGAGATCTGATTGAACAGACACGTCAATGTATTGATCTATACAACGGCGGGCTCGATGAAGGGCTAAGCGAGTATCTGCCACATGAGCCAACCCCTCCGTCTCAGGATTGATGGCACCTTTTTTGATTCATGACTCTCAATAACCAGATGCTTTCGCCCGTTGCTGCCCGCAGCGGTGCGGCCTAACCAGGCGTTTTCGTCCCGCCAGAGCGTAAGCTTCAGACAACCACGAGATGTTGCTATCACAAGTTGGAAAAGGTGCTGCAAATTGGGTTTTGCGGGTGTGCTGACCTCGATGATATAGATGAAATTATCAAAGGCCATCCTCTGTATCACGAGCTTCATGGGAAACCTGCCCTCTGCCCGATAGAAGCAGCTTCAGGATCGCCTCTTTATAAACGACTAGCTTCCGTTACTAATCGCGCCAAAGCGATGGCGCAATTATGGCGCAATTAGATATAATACGCCATAATCGCGCCAAAGAGCTTCAAAGTTGCATCACATTCATGAATACTCTCGATGATTTATACCAGGCTATCATGCAAGCCAACAAGCCAGTCTCTATCTCTGAACTGCTTGCTGCTCACCCAAATCTTACCCGCCGAACAACCCAGCGCTGGTTAAACAGTTTACTGGCCGAAAGCAAGATTACTGCTCTTGGTGAGGGACGGGGCAGGCAATATCAGGTATTTAGTCTATCTCAGGCAAATCAGGATAATGATCAATCTGACGAATTTCCTGCATTTATTCCACTGTCGCCAGACAGTAAGGATATTCTGTCTTATATAGAGCAACCTGTCGAAGCCCGACAACCCATTGGATACCAGCGAGAATTTCTGGACATATACCAGCCCAACAACACCTACTACTTATCAGCTCCCATACGCCATCAGCTCTGGCGCATGGGCGACACTAAGCAAACATCACAACCCGCTGGTACATACGGTCGTGCAATTCTGAACCGTTTCCTGATTGACTTATCCTGGGCATCCAGTCATCTGGAGGGTAATACCTACAGCCGTCTTGATACTGTTCGGCTTATAGAAGACGGTCATGCAGCTCAGGGAAAGGCAGCTATCGAGACACAGATGATTCTGAATCATAAAACAGCCATAGAGTTGCTGGTTGATAATGCAGAAACCGCATCATACAACCGCTTTACGCTACTAAACCTTCACAGTTTACTGTCCGAAAACCTGTTGCCTAACCCTGCTGATGAAGGACGAATTCGACAGCATCAGGTAGAAATAGGTAAAAGTGTTTTCAGGCCACTGGCTGGCGAAGTCATTATCAGTGAACTGCTTGATATTCTGTTGCAAAAAGCCAGTCAGATTGAAGATCCGTTTGAGCAGTCTTTTTTCATGATGGTCCACCTGCCCTATCTGCAACCTTTTGCTGACGTGAACAAACGAACATCACGTCTGGCAGTTAACCTGCCATTAATCCGGGCCAATCTCTGCCCTCTTACTTTTCTGGATGTACCGGAACAGGCCTATAGCTGTGCGACTCTAGGCGTCTATGAAATGACCCGGATTGAATTGTTACGTGATCTCTATCTATGGGCTTATGAACGCTCAACGCAGGAATATCTGGCGATCAAACAACAACTGGCTGAGCCTGATCCCCTGCGACTTAAACATCGGGACTTGGTTAAAAAAACGGTTAAAGAAATAGTTCTCACTCCGGATTCCGATCCTGTAGATCTGATTAAAGCCCTGTTACCAGAAGAGATTGAAGAAGCCTCACGCTCAGATTTGTCATCGCTGATTATTGAAGAACTACGTCGTTTACACGAAGGTGTATTAGCCCGTTACGGTTTAAGACCATCCCAGTTTAAACACTGGCAGGAAGTACAAAAAGAAAGTTAAACTGATCAGCTGGCAAGGGCTGACCGATCAGATTGGATGCTGGTTTCAACTGAATAAACCTTTATTAGCCCGCCAGGTTTCACGTAACTGTTTACCTATCAGCTTTTGAGTATCAGCCTTGATGTCGAACAATCCGGCCTGATCGCTCCAGCTTTGCACAGACTCAACCACTTGCTCGATCACTCGTCTGGCTTGATTCCAGTTTGCAAAATTTGCCTGGCTGGCCAGTTTCTGTATGACCTCTAGTGGCGGCTGGGAACCGTATCCCATATAGGCTGTCATGTGGTTGTTGTAGGGTGTTGGGCTGAAAGTTACGTCATAAAAAGGTGCCAGTGACCAACGACCATGGTCATCCATTAAAAAAGACCAGTTTTTCGTATGGTCATCCTGATTCATAGCAAACAAGTTGAACATGGCCCTGGCAAATTGCTCCTGTGCCACTGCCGGATTCTGGCACAATATCTGGCTCACTTTCAGCAAATCCTCATAATCCATTGAGGGTTGCCGAAAATCGGCATCCATAAGACCACACAGTGTTTGCATATGAAAATGCCCTTGCTGAGACGGGTGGTCTGAACAATCAAATCGCTTCAATGCCAGCCAGGCTTTTGCACCAGAGTTTCCAGTATCATGAATAAGGTGCCATTGCGGTGTCGTCAATCCAGCTCGTTTTGCCAGAGTTAACCAGAGTGCTTCACACAGGCTTTCTTCATGCCCGAGGGGAAGACTCTTGGCAGTAAATTTTACCAACCAGGGGGTTAGGTGACTTTGTGGCTTAATGCTGACATAGCGGGCATTATCGGAATCAAGCCATACCGATACCTTGGGTCTGGCCCCCCCCGAACCACCAGCCTGAGCCAGGACAGGTAATATATCTTCAGTCTCACCTTCAAAAACCTGTTGAGCCTCCTGTCCCAACAGCGCAATGTCTGATAAGGAGTGATCATTCTCAGTGGCATGATCCATAGCCGGTGTATAACTCAGGCTACCCATCCCTCTCTCACCGATGAATGCCAAACGATCCATCGGGGTTACCTGATGTGGAAGTATGCCCTGTTGTCGGAAGGCTCTATCCATCAACAGCAAGCCCCAGCCATCAGGCAGAGAATCGGCAAAAACTCCCTGTAACCCTTGGTGTGGCTGCCTGGGCCCGCGACTCAAGGTAGCTTCAAAGGGCAAGGTGAAAGGAGACAAACTATGAAAACGACTGAGATAGCTCTCATCATATTGAAAGAAAATACCCTGTTGATTCTGAGCCAACTCACCGACTTTATGCTTTGTCCCGTCACTGAACCTGCGATGTACACTGAGTTTTCGAACCCTCATGTTTTTAATACCTCGCTGATACTGGCAGGCATAGACTCGGCTTTTTCTGTCAATGCAACCAGGGCTTCCAGCTGATCAACCGCCTGCCAGAGCAAAATGAACTGCCGCAACGATATTTGCCCGGTTGATTCAAATTTTTTGATCGTTGATGCTGGCACAGAACTCCGCTCTGCCAGACTCTGTCGGGACCATTTTTTTGCCTTTCTTCTGTCCATAACCGCAGTGGCCAGCTGCTGCTGAACATCAGTGGGTGTTAATAATGACAATAAGCTCATAGTGAGTCACATCCATGAAATATGGATACTATTATAGCTTCTTTTAGGTAAAATACGAGATTTTAGACATTACTGTATCCAATCAAATTGAAAGAAAACTATCATCAGAATGAGCAACCCATCTACGAACTGAGTTCTTTCCGTTACCTGATTGAGCAATACCCTGTTAAAAACGCTACAGTGACCCAGTTACGCAAATATTGAGATGACAAACTAATGGCAACAAACTACGGCCAAACCTGGTGGGGCGAACAATGGCTGTTAGCCTTTAACGGCATTGATTACAGCAACCGTCTGCCCCGTGGGCGCCGCTATGCCGGTAATGGCTCGGTATCCAACATTGAGCTTAAAGGCACCTCAACTCATGCAGATGTTCGGGGAAGACGACCAAGGCCCTACAAGGTCAAGGTTCATCTACCGGGTTTTACCACCAACCAGCAACAAAGCATTTTAATGGCCGTCAGCCAGAGCCCGGCCCTGCTCGCTAAATTACTGAACCGGCAACTCCCCGCTCAGATGCTGACGTTGATGGAAAAACAGAACATCCCCCTGTTTCCCAAACACTGGGATGATATGAAAGCCAGCTGTTCCTGTCCTGACTGGGCAATGCCATGCAAACATATTGCCGCCGTCATCTATCTGATCGCCAATGAGATTGATAAAGACCCGTTTATGGTGTTCAAGCTTCACGGTATGGATTTACCCAAAGCTATTGAAAAACAAACCGGCATGTCCCTGGCGAAGGCCGACACACCGCCACAGGTGATGTCTTTCTGGCAGCACGAGCCTGTGTCTGAAGACTGGCAGTTGCCAAAAACCCCAACCTTTGAGTTGCTGGATCTGGCCACCATTGAGCCATTGGGTGAGAGGATTCAGGGCATTCTCACACCAAAACCCTTGTTTTATGGCAAAGAATTTAAAACCGTATTGACTGACTTTTACAAACGCAGTGCCCGTTATGTCAGCCAATACGAAAAACAACAGGCGACGGAAAATACGCTGGATATTGCTGACTTCAGCCTGACCCAGCTGGTGATCGACAAGAATGGCTGTTTCCACTCAGCCCGAAGCAAAGATAATGGACAGTCTGTATCGGAACCGAACGAATGGATCAGTCTGCTGGCATCGTTACGCAATATTCACAGCCCTGAACGTAGCCGATATTTTCACAAAGCCCTGCTCTGGCAATGGCTTTATCGTCTGAGTGTCAAGCTGGTGCAGCAACATGCTTCTATTCCGGCCGTCTTTATGCAACAGGATGACCTGACGCTGATACAGTGGCAACCAGCACTGCTCAGTGAACCGGTGAAAAACCAGCTACAGATATTCTACGACGTGTGTCCACCGGATTTCGTGGTATTAGAAACAACGCAGAAAAACCGCAAAAAACCTCAGCTGCATTATGCAGACAGCCAAACCCAGATCCATCTGGCCATCAACGCCGTCATCAGCTTCTTTATGGAACAGGCCATGGAAGCAGCGCCCGATAAATACTGGGAAGAAGATATCTGTCGTCTGTTTTTTGCCAGATCACCCTGCCTGTTTAACCAGTTTGAAACGCTGGCTTACCCCAAGGTCATTCGCAACTGGCTAAACCGGCTATCACTGGGAGAGCGGGCGCACCGTCTGCACCTGCTGGTGGAAGAAGTGGATAGCCCGGAAGCAGATGACCAGATAGCTGACCAGCTATCGGTAGATATCAGGGTTGAACAGAAGCAGACCATGTTGATGCTGCCCGAACTGTTTAAGGAGGGTTCATTATCTGAAACCAAAGTAAGCGTGCTGACCGACCTGGCATTACTGGCAGATTATATGCCTGCTATAGAACAGCTTTACCAGACCCAAAAAAAACACCGCCCGCTGCATTACACACTTCAGGCCTTCACACCCATATTCAGGGAAACCCTCCCTGCCCTGCAAATGCTGGGTATTCAGCTGGTACTGCCCAAACGACTGCAAAAGCTGGTGTACCCTCAGCTCAGTTTGTCATTGTCAAAAAGTGACAGTGATAATGCCGTCAGTTATATGAACCTTGACCAGCTTTTGCAGTTTAACTGGCAAGTGGCTTTGGGCGACCAGCGCATTGAGGTCAACGAGTTTAACCAGTTGCTTCAGGGCGCCGACGGTCTGGTTAAAATGCTGGATCAATACGTCATGCTGGATGACAGCAAATTGCAGCAACTGCTTAAAAAACTCGATAATTTACCGGAAACCCTGTCACGCACCGATCTGTTAAAAGCCGGACTGTCTGGTGAACTGGATGGCGCCAAAGTGGATTTAGGCGACAGTGCCAGACAACTGTTTGAAGAGCTGCTCAAAGGCGAACCCGCACCTCTGCCTGCAAGCCTGAATGCTGAACTACGCCCCTATCAGCAGCGTGGCTACGAATGGATGGCGCAAAATGCCCGCATTGGTTTTGGTTCACTATTGGCCGATGACATGGGTCTGGGTAAAACCCTGCAAGTCATTGCCCTGCTGTTACACCAGCAAGAAAACGGCCAGCTTGATCAACAAAAAGCCCTGGTGGTGGCCCCTACTTCCCTGCTGACCAACTGGCGCAAAGAGATTGAACGCTTTGCCCCGGATTTAAGCGTGCAGGTCTATCACGGCAGCAAACGACAGTTAAAAATCAGTGACCATGACGTAATTCTCACCAGCTACGGCCTTATCCGCACCGACAGTGCGGCACTGGCCAAACCACGCTGGCGCACATTGGTCATTGATGAAGCCCAGAACATTAAAAACCCTGGCACCCAGCAGACCAAAGCCATCAAAAAGCTGAAATCCGATATCCGTATTGGCATGAGCGGCACACCGGTTGAAAACCGCCTGCGGGAATACTGGAGCGTGTTCGATTTCACCAATAAAGGTTATCTTGGCACCCAGAAGAAGTTTCAGGAAGAACTGGCCACCCCCATTGAGAAAGACCGTGACCAGAACTGCCTGGACCGCTTTCGCAAACTCACCAGCCCATTTATTCTCAGACGACTGAAGACGGATAAAACCATCATCAGCGACCTGCCAGATAAAGTAGAAAGCAACCGCTTCTGCAACCTCAGCAAACAGCAGGCATCCCTTTACCAGAGTACGGTTAACAGCATTATGAAAGACCTGCACTCCAGTGAAGAAGGGATTGAACGCAAAGGCATTATTTTCAAACTGCTCAACGCGTTAAAGCAGATATGTAATGCACCGGCGCAATTCCTGAACCACGACCAGGCCAGTGTCGAAGAGTCCGGAAAACTGGCGCTGTTTATGGAGCTGATGCGTGAGGCTATGGATGCTGATGAGAAAGTGCTTATTTTTACTCAGTACACGACCATGGGGGAGTTACTGGTGAATACGCTGCAACAGGAAATGACTCTGGATGTTCCTTTCCTGCACGGTGGCCTGTCCCGGAAGAAACGGGACGAAATCGTCGAAGACTTTCAAAAGAATGGACACACCCGTGCCATGATCCTGTCCCTGAAAGCCGGAGGTACCGGTTTAAATCTCACTGCGGCCAGCCAGGTTATTCACTACGATCTCTGGTGGAACCCGGCGGTAGAAGCCCAGGCCACCGACCGGGCTTACCGTATTGGCCAGAAACGCAATGTCCAGGTGCATCGCCTGATTACTGAAAACACCTTTGAAGAAAAAATCGATGCCATGATTCAGGGCAAGAAAGAACTGGCCAACCTGACAGTTGCCAGTGGCGAACAGTGGATTACCGAGTTGTCGGACCAGGAAATCAAGGAGCTGGTGTCATTGGGGTGACTAGTGCAACCAAGCTCTGATATGTACCCCCTCTCGCTCCCATGCAGAGAGGGTGCCGCAAAACTCCAACCACTCGTTCCCACGCTGTGAGGGTGTCGCAAAACTTCAACAGCTCGTTCTCACGCTCTGAAGTCGTCATTCCCGCGAAGGCGGGAATCCATCGCCAACGGTGGATCTCTGCCTTCTCGGGGATGACAAGGCCAGGGGGACACCGGGCAGTATGGTTCTGGTGGTGAGTCAGTGTGGATTCCCGCCTTCGCGGGAATGACGAGAATGAAGCCGGCAATGACGGGAGTCAGCGCGTTCCCACGCCGGAGAGAGTTTTGCGACACCCTCGCTGTGCGTGGGAATGCATATCTCCTCCCCTGAACAGCGGACTCTGAGGCGCGAGATAGGTATGGGTTCCCACGCTGGGACCCACAGGGCCTAAAAGCATGGGAACCAGAGTTTTGTGAAAGCCTCTCTGCGTGGGAACGAGTGGGCTGTATGGATATCAGGGCTTGGCTGCACCAGGAGCCTGCCTGCTCTCGATAAGCAGGGGCGCTACGTATTCCGATTGACCGGTTAACAGTAATGACTACCGGTCGCAAAGGGGAGTACAAAACCCCTTTTGGAACAATCGAGTTCACTCATACCAAACGACCAGCATCCAAGATTATTGACTGCATTGATTCTAATGGACGCCCCTTGCGTATGGCGTCAAAAGAGGCTGACTGGCGAGATTTAAAACGTGTTGGCAGAAACACACACCTTGTTGACAAGCAGGCGGTTTATGAAGATTAACCCAGCAGATTTCTATCATTACTGCACCTGAGCAAAGAGATATACCCAAACAGCGAATCAGGATTGAAGTCGCCGTAAGTACTCAAAAACCGGTACATGAGGCAAAGTTCCAATTTGTCGTCTAGCCTCAAGCCTGTGATTTCATTACCCTCCACGGATCAGTCCCCGAACCTGCTAAAGTTCATCGCCCAGCAGCAGGAGCAGATTACTCATCGACTGGTGGATGTCATTGAGTATGCTGACCTGTAACCACTTTCGGGGAATGACTTTGTGGAAAGTAGACAACGAAGATTCCCCCCTGAAAGCCGTTGATCCATTGCCACTGGCAGGTGAGTGCCAGAAATCCGAGAGTTCAACCGTCGGCCCGGCAACGACCAGTGCACCGACACTTTGCCAGATCGTGAATAGCTGGCTCCTGTCAATGATTCCAAAGACACTGCTTTGACTGGACTGACCAACGTCGATGGTCAGTTCAACTTTGACTCAGCTGTTTGCATGACAGACCCTTAGTCCTCTGCTTCTATTAGCAATGCGACTACCAATGCGACTTTCAATATCAACCCGGTTTCTACTTGATCGGCGGATACAATCCCAGTGACCAATGCTTTGGGGGTCATAGCCTCTCTGGCCATATTGTTGAATCTATAGCTTGAGTGATTCACCCCCTCGTTTAAAAGAAGCTGTTACAACGCCCTTGCCCTGTATATGAACGGCTCAGGAGTCATGGCTAATACCCTGAATAGCAGCACTAAAGAGAGGATTGACAAAAAGATCCATCTGTTTTCTGGCAACACCTTAATCCTGTTAATGGATAACTATAAACACAGCGACTAGTGCAGCTAAGCTCTGATATCCATACACCCCTCGTTCCCACGCAACAAAGGGTGTCGCAAAACCCTGGTTCACCTCCCGTCATTTCCGGCCTCACTCCCGTCATTTCCGGCCTCACTCCCGTCATTCCCGCGAAGGCGGGAATCCAGCGCCAACGGTGGATCTCTGCTTTCTCGGGGATGACAAGGCCAGGGGGACACCGGGCAGTATGGTTCTGGTGGAGAGTCAGTGTGGATTCCCGCCTTCGCGGGAATGACGAGAATGAAGCCGGGAATGACGGAAGAGAACACGTCAAACGGCGTAAAATCAGTGGTGGCACCAAAAGTGAGGGCGGCCGACGGAGCAGAGACACCTTTGCAAGCCTTACCGGTTTAAAATGTGTCGGGAGTACAGGCTGTCGTAGTCATGTTCAAGTGGTTATGCAAATGAAACCTTGTTTTCCGGACACAATAATCAACAACTCACCTATTCCCGTAAACTGAAAGCACGGGTTCATCCAGATTAGCCATCTGTTCCCTCAGCTCCAGAATATGTTCTGACCAGTAACGCTCGGTATTGAACCAGGTAAATGCCATGGGAAAGGCCGGGTCCGTCCAGCGTTTGGCCAGCCAGCCAGAATAGTTGATCAGCCTCAGGGTTCGGAAGTATTCCACCAGATTGAGTTCTATGGGATCAAACTCGTGAAATTCCTCATAACCTTCCAAAAGCTCTGCCAGTTGAAGGGTCTGGCTGGCCCGGTCACCGCTCAGGAACATCCATAAGTCCTGAATAGCGGGAGCCATGCAGGTGTCGTCGAAATCGACAAAGTGAGGGTTATCATCTCGCCAGAGAATATTGCCGACATGAGCATCGCCATGCACCCGAATCATTTTCGGGTGGTATTGGGCTTCGATTCGCGCAAGACGATCCAGAATGTCCCGGGTCAGGGTTTCATAAGCTTCTCTGAGGGTGGCGGGAATAAAATCATGATCCAGCAGCCAGGTGACATTGTCGATGCCGTATCTTTGCAGATTAATGGCCGGACGGTGCTGGAAAGGTGCCGCTGAGCCCAGTTTATGTAACCTTCCCATGCAACGACCCAGCACCAGCAGATGATCCAGGTTATCCAGTTCCGGTGGGTAGCCTCCCATGCGTTTGAACAGGGCAAACCGGAAGCCCTCAAATTCATGTAAGGTTTCCTGATTCTCGTTCCGGAGGGGGGCCACAATCGGAAATTCCATGTCCTGCAGCTCCAGCGAGAAGGCGTGTTCTTCCAGAATCTCCTCCCGGCTCCAGCGCTCCGGGCGATAAAACTTGGCAATAATCGGCAAGCCATCTTCAATCCCAACCTGGTAAACACGGTTT
This sequence comes from Endozoicomonas sp. ALC020, assembly GCF_049275935.1. Taxonomy (NCBI): domain Bacteria; kingdom Pseudomonadati; phylum Pseudomonadota; class Gammaproteobacteria; order Oceanospirillales; family Endozoicomonadaceae; genus Endozoicomonas; species Endozoicomonas sp. ALC020. The sequence goes on along the minus strand of NZ_CP184830.1, from coordinate 1,594,510 downwards.
TCGTAGCTGTTCAGAGCCAGGTTCCTGGCGTCACACAGGTATCCCTGGCTTTCCACAGCGTCCATCACCCGATCAGGCGTCAGTCGCTCATAAGGGTGTTGGATATCTGAACTCATAGAAGGCTCCCATCATCGTTTGCTGCTGAAGTTTACTACGAAACTCGTCTCGGCATTGTCAGGTTTACTGACCTTTTTGTCAGTTTCTCAGAAAACTATTTCTATTTTTGGTGGGTCTAAAAGTTATTCATGGTCTTTTGAGGAAAGCGGAAATGGATGTTCAAAGCGCTACTTTTCCCAGCAACAGGTTAGCGACTGATCAGGGTCGTTCCCGGAATCCCTGTGACATTGTTGCAAAGGCTGTTTACTACGTATTAGGTAAACTCAGGCTGATTAACGTGCCTGAGGAGATGGTGGCCTCCAAAGTCGTCTATAAGAATGAATACTTCTCGGTGACCTCAGAGCTCTGGGAGTCCCCTGTGGGTCAAAATATCTACATGAGAAAGTGTGTTGTGCCAAGAGGGGCTGAACGGCGTCTCAGGATTGAAAAGGAGCTTCTCAGAGCGGCTCAGGGTCCGAATATTGTCAGGCTCATTGAAACAGAGGACGACACTATACTGATGCCCTTCGCAGGCATGTCACTTGAGGAGATTTTGCATTTTAATAATAGAAGGATGCCTCTGCCTATCTTTGAGACTTTTGCCCGACAGTTAATGAAGGGTGTTGCTCACCTGCATGATGCAGGGATCTGGCATCTGGATTTGAAACCAGAAAATCTGGTAGTCGATGATCAGGACAATCTCTCCATCATTGATTTTGGTCTGTCTCAGTATGCGGGTCCGATTGAAAGGTCAGAAGTATGTACAGAAGGCTATAAACCTCCTGAAATGTTTCATAAGGGACCTGAGGTTATTTCCAGTAAAACCGATATTTTTTCAGCAGGAGTTTCTCTCTTCAAAATGTTGATGAATAAAAAGCTTTTTCCAGAGGACTTCGATAAGAGCGTAATGGTGAGGCAAGACCTTTATTATGAGTACCTGAATGATCAATTAAAAGAGGTAGAGTCCATTGACCCAAGCCTTGGCGTATTACTCAGGTTGATGCTGGCCTGGTATCCACAGCATCGGCCTGATGCAAAGAAGATACTGGGCTACTTCATGAGATCCAGACCCTAAGTACCTGGCCAGTTGGTTTCGCATATTCTGGCGAGTGGATTTTTTCATCTATCAAGGCGCAACGACGGCGGGCGCGTAGCCATAGCTACGCAACCAGAGTTGGAACGCAGAAGGATGGAAAAAGCCGCCGTCCAGAATATGAGAAACCAACTGGTTAGGTACTTAACATCAATAATGAGCCTTCCAGTCGGTAAAGCGCCTGAAAATAGAATCCTGACCCAATAGGCTGATCATTGTTAGCTACTGTTGTTTACTCCGAAACTCGCCTCAAAAGGGTTAGCTTTACTGACCTTTCCGTTACTCCTTCATAAAACTTTTTCTACTTTTGGTGACTCTAAAGCTTGTATCAATCAGGAAAAGGACAAAAAAATGAATATAAGAATGGACGCTCATATCCCTACTATTACTGAAAGTGGGTCGCCAACAATAGTCGTTCATAGTTCTGCTTCTAACGGTAATAATTCACCGACTGATCAAGGTTGTCTCAGGAATCCCTGTAACATCGCTTCATCGGCTTATCACTTCGTGTTGGGCAGGTTCAGGCGGACTCATGTGAATGAACATGTGAATGGTCGAATGCTGGACTCAAAATTACTCTGTTACAGTGGGTGCTTCGTTCTGAAGCAGGAGACCTGGGAGCTCCCTGAGGGTAGAAAAATCTACGTGAGAAAGTGTCTTAACAACAGAGCAGGTAAAAAGCTTCTCATAAATGATAAGAAGATGCTCAGGGCTGCTCAGGGTCCGAATATTGTGCCGTTTATTGAAACGAAAGACAAAAGCCTATTGATGCCCTTCGCAGGCGAACCACTTATCTGTATTTTGGCTCGGGATCAGGATCGAGGGCTACCACGACCCAAGTTTGAGAGCTATGCCCAACAACTCATGCAGGGTGTAGCTCACTTACATCATTCAGGGATCTGGCATTTGGATTTGAAACTCGCCAATGTCTTAGTGGATGAGAGCGGCGAAGATAAACTCACCATTATTGATTTCGGTCTGTCTCAGCGTGCTGGTCGTGCTAAAAATAAGGATCCGGGCACAATGGGTTATAAATCTCCTGAAATGATTTGTCGGGGACACAAGGCCCTTTCTGCGAAAACCGATATTTTTGCAGCAGGGGTTATTCTTTTTGAGTTGTTGACGAATTACAGGCTCTTTCCTCAATCTATTAATTTCCTTAACAAGGGATTTGTGGCGAAGGAAGACTCATATTACGAGTACCTGAATAGTCGACTGCAACTAGTGGAGGATATTGATAATCACTATGCGCAATTAATAAGGTCAATGCTGGTCTGGAATCCAAAGGACCGGCCTGATGCTGATAAGGTGCTGGGTGATCTCTTGAGATACTGACTGTGACATCAAGAATGAGCCTTCCAGTCGGTAAAGCATCTGAAGATATCGCCCTGACCCAATAGGCTGATAATTGTTAGCTACTGGTGTCCACTACGAAACTCGCCTCAAAAGGGTTAGCTTTACTGACCTTTCCGTTACTCCTTCATAAAACTTTTTCTACTTTCGGTGACTCTAAAGCTCGTATCAATCAGGAAAAGGACAAAAAAATGAATATAAGAATGGATGCTCATATCCCTAATCTTACTGAAGGTGGGTCGCCAACAGTAGTCGTTCAAAGTTCTGTTTCTAACGACAATAGTTCACCGACTGATCAAAGTTGTCTCAGGAATCCCTGTAACATCGCTTCATCGGCTTATCACTATGTGTTGGGCAGGTTCAGGCGGGTTAGCGTGAATGAGCAAATGTCGGGCTCAACACTAACCAATGTGAATGGGCAAATGCTGAACTCAACTGATGAGTATGTTAAAGAAGATTACTTCGTTGTGAGGCGTGAGGTTTGGGATTTCCCTGAGGGTCCTAAAATCCTCATGAGAAAGTGCTATGAGGGCAAATTGGCTAAAAATTATCTCAAACATGAAAAGAAGATGCTCAGAGCTGCTCAGGGTCCGAATATTGTGCCGCTCATTGAAACGAAGGGCACAAACATATTGATGCCCTATGCTGGCGAAACACTTCGCAATATTTTGGATCGGGATTCGAGCAGAGGGCTACCACTGCCCAGGTTTGAGAACTATGCCCGGCAACTAATGCAGGGTGTTGCACACTTGCATCATTCAGGGATCTGGCATTTGGATTTGAAACCCGCCAATGTGGTAGTGGATGAGGATAACGATGACAAACTCTCCATCATTGATTTCGGTGTGTCTCAGCGTGCTGGTCCGGCCAGGCAGAAGGTACTCTGCGCAGAAGGCCATAAACCTCCTGAAATGTTTTATCGGGGACCCAAGACCCTTTCCGGGAAAACCGATATTTTTTCAGCGGGGGTTATTCTTTTCAGGTTGTTAACGAATGACAGACCCTTTTCTGGTGTCCTTTCTTTCTGTAGACCGACCTGTGGAGTGATGATGGAGAAAGACAGATATAACGAGTATCTGGACGATCAAATGAAAGAGGTGGAGGCTATTGATGAACGCTATGGGAAACTAATAAGGTCAATGCTGGCCTGGAACCCGGAGGATCGGCCTGATGCAGGCGAAGTTCTGGGTTTTCTCATGGGATCTTGAAAAGAGAGGTTAAAGGTCCTGGCGGTAGTCAGGTGTTCTCGCCAGACACCAGATATCGACACGTTCCACGCCCTGCTTTTTCAGAAGTCGGGCGATTTCCGTGACTGTTTCTCCGGTCGTGACAACATCGTCCACTATAGCGAGGTATTGATAGTTTGACTTGTCCGTCATGGAGAAAGCATTCCTGATATTGCTCCTGCGTTTTGAAGCCTTCAGACCCTGTTGGGGAATTGTGTGCTTCTGTCGTTTGATTAGATGGGCTTCCAATTTTATTTTCTGATAGGGCTGAAGGTTTTTAACCAGTTGCCTAGCCAGCAGCAGTGCCTGATCGAAGCCTCTTGTCCGTAGACGTTTATTGTGCAGCGGAACCGGCAGTATTGCCTGAGGCCACTCCCGGCCATCGTAGTGGTGGATCAGATTTCGAGTCAATTGATCGGCTACAGGTGGAAGGTAGATCAGTTGCTGATGGTATTTGATCTGTTTGAGAAGATGGTCAACGGGAAACTCGTAATTAAAGGCAGAATAACAGGTGTCGAATACCGGTTTCTTCTGGAGACAACGGGCGCAGAGTTCCAAAGCATTAAGTGGAACAGGAATGCCACAAGACTGACAGTGTTTTTCTGCAACAGGCAGTGACTTCATGCAAAGGCTGCAAACGGGCTGATTCATCGGCGTATCGGCTCGGCACAGCAAACAGCTCATGGAAATAAACTGTTTAAGATTTAACCACTTGTAAATATTGTTACGTTTTAACAATTGACGCATAGTTTCAATTAATTATCATCGATCCTGTTTTTGATCTTGATTTCTGATATTTGGTCTGACTTACAACAGAGAGCTTCTTCCCGGAAGAATCAGTGAAAAACATGACTAACCTTGCAAGCCTCAAGGACTCAGGTCCCAGCAAACTTCGCCACGACTGGACACATGACGAAGTCGAAGCCCTGTTTCAAATGCCGTTCAATGATCTGGTCTTCCAGGCTCAGCTGGCCCACAGAGAACATTTTGATCCCAACCGGGTGCAGGTTAGTACACTACTGTCCATCAAGACAGGTGCCTGCCCGGAAGACTGTAAATATTGTCCCCAGAGTGGTCACTACAACACCGGACTGAACAAGGAAAAGTTGATGGCAGTGCGCAAGGTTCTGGAAGAAGCCCGCCGCGCCAAAGCTTCCGGGGCGACCCGCTTCTGCATGGGAGCTGCCTGGAAAAACCCACCTGAGAAGGACATGCCCTACATTCTGGAAATGGTGAAAGGAGTCAAGGAAATGGGTCTGGAGACCTGTATGACCCTGGGTATGTTAAATGACGATCAGGCTGCACAGCTGGCCCGGGCTGGTCTGGATTATTACAACCACAATCTGGACACCTCACCAGAGTTTTACGGCAGCATCATCACCACTCGCACTTACTCAGATCGTCTTAATACCCTTGCCCATGTGCGTGATGCGGGAATGAATATCTGCAGTGGTGGTATCGTCGGTCTGGGTGAAACAGAAAGAGACCGTGCCGGTATGTTGATCCAGCTGGCCAACCTGCCCAAACATCCGGAAAGTGTGCCCGTAAATATGTTGGTTCGCGTCGAAGGTACGCCCTTGGCTGATGTCGAAGCTGTCGACGGTATCGATTTTGTTCGTACCATCGCAGTTGCCAAGATCATGATGCCTGCTTCCTGTGTACGCCTGTCTGCCGGTCGTGAAAACATGAGTGATGAGCTGCAGGCTCTGGCTTTTCTGGCAGGTGCCAACTCAATCTTCCTGGGTGACAAACTGCTCACGACGGCCAATCCCAAAGAGAGCCGTGACCGGCAACTCTTCAACAAACTGGGTATCAACAGAGGTGACGCCAACGGGCTGGAAGAGCAAACGCTGGAGGCCATATGCCCTCTGCGCGAGCAGGACTCTTTATTAAATAATGAGCTGAATAATGAACAGTATTACGACGCCATGGGTCAGCAGGCTTCCTGATGGCTTTCGACCTTGAGAAGGACCTTCAAATCCGGCGGGCCCGGGGCCTTTACCGGACAAGGAAAACGCTTGAGGTTCCTCAGGGGGCAGAAGTGGTGGTCGATGGCAAGTCCTATCTGGCTTTCTGCAATAACGATTACCTGGGTCTGGCTAATCATCCGGACATCTGTGCTGCCATGGCTCGGGCCACTTCTGATTACGGTACCGGCGGCGGCGCTTCCCATTTGGTCATTGGCCATAGTCGTGCCCATCATCAGCTGGAAGAAGAGCTGGCAGAGTTCACCGGTCGTGAGCGGGTTTTGCTGTTTTCCAATGGCTACATGGCGAATCTGGGGGTCATCACTGCCTTGCTGGGTAAAGAGGATGCGGTTTTTCAGGATCGTCTGAATCATGCTTCTCTGCTGGATGCCGGTTTGTTATCCGGGGCAAGGTTTCAACGATATCTTCACAAAGATCTGGCAAACCTTGAAACCCGGCTGAACCGCACCGATGGGCGGCGCAAGCTGATTGTTACTGACGGTGTTTTCAGTATGGACGGTGATTTGGCTCCTCTGAAAGCCTTAGCAGAACTTGCCCATCGACAGGATGCCTGGTTGATGGTGGATGATGCCCATGGCTTCGGTGTTCTGGGTAACAACGGCGGCGGAGTTGCTGAACATTGTTCTCTGGGTCAGAGAGACTTGCCGGTCCTGGTAGGAACTTTGGGTAAAGCGTTTGGTACGGCAGGTGCTTTCGTTGCAGGGAGTGAAGCCCTGATTGAAACTCTGATCCAGTTTGCCCGAACCTATATCTACACCACGTCAATGCCTCCGGCCATTGCAGAGGCAACAAGAGTGAGTCTTGAAATTCTGAAGGAAGAAAGCTGGAGACGAGAGCACCTGGACAAGCTGGTTCAATACTTCAGAAAAGAGTGCCAGCAGATGGGGCTGAAACTGATGGACTCGCACTCTCCGATTCAGCCTGTTATTGTCGGGTCTGCAGATACCGCTGTAGCCATGAGTGACGCTCTGGCAGCACAGGGTATCCTGGTGACGGCCATTCGTCCCCCCACGGTTCCTGAAGGAACTTCAAGGTTACGCATTACCTTCAGTGCAGCTCACAAACAACAGCATGTAGAACAGCTACTGCATGCACTGGAAAGAACAGTACGCCCATCACAGGAGGAAGTAGCGTGAGTTTACCCATTGTTCTGGTTAGTGGATGGGCGATGCCTGCAGCTGTCATGGAGCCTCTGGCGAGTGCTTTGGACGGCGATGGTCGAGTGTCTGTGGTGCAGCTGCCGGGCCTGGTCCGGGAGCGCAGAAAATATGACTGGAAGCAACTGCTGGACTACCTCGACATGCATTTGCTGGACCCTCCCGTCATCCTGGTTGGCTGGTCCTTAGGAGGCACTTTGGCCTCTATCTACGCCAGTCAGAATCCAGACAAGGTAGCCGGTCTGGTGACACTGGGCTGTAATCCCTGCTTTGTCAGAAACAAGGACTGGTCAGAAGCAATGCTGCCACAGACCTTTGAAAGTTTTTATGCCGGAATGCAAGAAGATTCTGCGGCCACCGTTGACCAGTTTTCCCTGCTCTGCTGCATGGGTAATGGCAATCGAAAAGAGGTCGCCAGACATTTGCAAAACGCGATTCGCCGGGACGCTGACCTGGAAGCAACCATTCTTCTGCAATTGCTGAAATTGCTGGGTACCAGTGACGTTCGTTCACAGCTGGCTGATATCCGTTGTCCGGTATTGCATTGTTTTGGCAAGGATGATGCGCTGGTGCCCATTGATACCGGCAAGAGAATCGAGCAGGACTACCCGGGTCACAAAGTTCTGATGATGGAAGGCGGTCATTGCTTTTTCCTGGACCAGGGCTCTGGTGCCATCAGACAGGTAGCGGATCAGGTTAATCGCCTATGCAACCGAAGCTGAAAGCGGCTGATTGTGGGGCAGAAGCCCGCATCAACAAACAACGTGTTGCTGCCAATTTCAGTCGCGCTGCAACCACTTATGACTCCGCTGCAGTGCTTCAGAAGCGTGTAGCAGCCAGAGCCATGATGGGGCTGCCAACGGATATTTGTCCTGAGTATGTATTGGATCTTGGTTCAGGTACGGGCAGCCAGACTGGGTTACTCTCCGGACATTTCCCCGATTCCCATGTAACCGGTTTGGATCTGGCCATGGGCATGCTCAAGTTTGCCCGGTTGCAGTGCGACTCAGCTTCCTGGTGTTCAGGTGATATTGAGTCACTGCCGTTTAAGTCAGAAAGCTTTGACCTGGTGTTCTCCAGCCTGGCCATTCAATGGTGCTCATTTGAGACGGTGCTGAAGGAAATCTATCGGGTACTCCAACCGGGTGGGGTCTTTGTTTTCTCCAGCCTGGCCAGTGGCACTATGGTGGAGTTGCAAGAAGCCTGGCGACAGGTCGACAGTCATGTCCATATCAACGGCTTTGACAGTTTTGAACAGCAAAGGCTGTGGTTGCTTGAATCAGGCTTCAGGCAGCAATCTTTTAAGCAGCAGACTGAAACGCTTTACTACCCTGAACTGTTTCAGATGTTGAGAGAATTAAAAGCATTAGGGGTAAATACGGTGCATGGTCGGCCATCCGGTTTGGTAACCCGGAGGCGGTTGACCCAACTGCAGGAAGCCTACGAGTCTTTTCGGGCGGACGCCGGTTTACCCCTCTCCTATCAGGTGTTGTACGGAATTTTAAGAAAACCAGCCCATGCCTAGAACGTTTTTTGTCACCGGCACCGATACGGATGCCGGGAAGACTTTTGTCACCTGTGTAATGTTGCAGGCTGCCAATGAGCAAGGGCTTAAAACACTGGCCCTGAAACCGGTGGCTGCGGGCTCCGATGAGACTTCAGACGGCCCAAGAAATGCTGATGCCCTGAACCTGATGAGTGCCATGAATATCAAGTTGAGTTATTCACAGGTTAATCCGGTTCTTTTTGAAGCACCCATTGCCCCTCATATTGCGGCACAGGAAGAAGGTCGGCGAATCACTGTCGATCGTCTGACCGGTTTTTGCCGTGGGGCCCTGATGACCCGCCATGATCTTTCTTTCATTGAAGGCGCGGGCGGTTGGCGAGTCCCCCTGAACGACCGGGAGATGCTGGCCGATCTGGCTAAGGCGATGAACCTTCCGGTGATTCTGGTGGCAGGAATGAAGCTGGGATGTATCAGTCATTCCCTGTTGACGGTCGAATCCATTTTGCAAAGTGGTTGTCAGCTGGCGGGTTGGGTGGCCAATCAGGTGGATCCCGATATGAGCCGTTTTCAGGAAAATGTTGAAGCTCTCAAGCAGTCAATTCATGCGCCCTGCCTTGGCGTTGTCCCCTGGTGTTCTGAACAACAGGCGGGTGACGCGGTAGTCAGTCTTGATCTCTCTCCTTTAACTGTCTGATCTTTTGTGAACTACTCGCTCCTAGCAGCGAGTAGTTCACCACAGTAAGCGAGACAGTGAGCCGCTTGCTTCCCGGGTGACCGCAATAAAAAAGCCAGTGTTCAGGTTTCTCTGCAAATCCTTCGCAACACAGGCATCGGATCATGTCGCCCTTTCGGGCAACGGCATCCGGAGGTACTTCACGCTGTTTGCTGAATGGGATGATGCCTTTTTTCCTACCTTGCCCCGGCGTTGATCAGGAGTCTCTCGCAGTCAGCATTGCCCATCCCGGTTGCGATGGCAAGAAGAGTGGTGCCATCCGACAAGACGGCGTTGAGGTCAGCCCCGGCGTTGATAAGGAGTTCCACGCAGTCGGTGTTATCTTCTTGTACAGCCATGAGCAACGGGGTGGCACCATCCTCGATCCAGACGGCATTGGGATCGGCCCCGGCGTTGATCAGGAGTTTCACACAGTCGATGTGATTTTCTTGTGTAGCGATGAACAGTGGGCTGGCGCCATCCTCAGCCCGGGCGTTGATATTCGCCCCGGCGTTGATCAGGAGTTGCACGCAGTCGGTATTGCCCTTCTCGGCTGCTATGAGTAGCGGGGTGGTGCCATCCTCAGTCCGGGCGTTGATATCCGCCCCGGCATTGATCAGGAGTTTCAGGCAGTCGGTGTGATTTTTTTGTGCAGCGATAAGCAATGGGGTGGAGCCACTCTTATTCCGGAGGTTGAGATCGGCCCCGGCGTTGATGAGGAGTTCCACGCAGTCGGTATTGCCCTCCTGGGCTGTGATGAATAGTGGGGTGATGCCATTCTCACTCGGGATGTTGATATCCGCCCCGGCGTTGATCAGGAGTTTCAGGCAGTCGATGTGATTTTCTTGTGCAGCTATGAACAACGGGGTGGTACCATCCTTGATCCAGACGGCATTGAGATCGGCCCCGGCGTTGATCAGGAGTTTGACGCAGTCGATGTGATTTTCTTGTGTAGCGATGAACAGTGGGCTGGCGCCATCCTCAGCCCGGGCGTTGATATCCGCCCCGGCGTTGATAAGGAGTTCCACGCAGTCGGTATTGCCCTTCTGGGCTGCGATGAATAGCGGGGTGGCACCATCCTCGATCCAGACGGCATTGAGATCGGCCCCGGCGTTGATCAGGAGTTTCAGGCAGTCGATGTGATTTTCTTGTGTAGCGATGAACAGTGGGCTGGCGCCATCCTCAGCCCGGGCGTTGATATCCGCCTCGGCATTGATCAGGAGTTTCACGCAGTCGGTGTTATTTTCCTGGGCAGCGATGAACAGTGCCGTGGCACCAGCCTCATCGACAGCGTTGAGATTCGCTGCGGCGTTGATAAGGCGTTCCACGATAGCCTTGTGTCCCCGGTAGGATGCGATCAGCAAGGCAGTCAAGCCATTCGTCATAACGGCATTGACATTGACGCCTTCTGCCAGTGACCTATTCAACTGATCCAAATCTCCGTTCAGACAGGCACTATAAAACGTCTGATCGGGGAAAAATGTATCCGGGTGAGATTCACCGGTGTTCAGATTCACCACAGGCATCGGGTCCTGCCGACAAATAGCGCACCGACGTGAGCCGATGGGCTGATCAACAAAACATCTTGAAATACAGTCCAGATCGAAGCGGTGACCACAACATTGGGTTTTGACGACCACAGGGGCTGGACTTCGGCCATGAAAGTAAGCCAAACAAACAGGACAGTGATCGGCCTTAAGTGTCAATGGGGAGAGTACAGAGAGCAATGCGATCCGTAAAAAGAACATCTGTGTTGGTCAAGCAAGTGGCCAGGGTTTGATGCAGAAAAATTATGGTAGTTTATTTATGGGCCTATCAAAGTTTGCTGTGGCTAAATAATCACGCATTTTAAAATACAGAAGCCGACAACAACTGAAAGCCGTGTTCACTGGATAATACAACGACTTTCTGTTGTTCCCTCCCTTGCTCCGGCATTGATCAGGAGTCTCGCGCAGCCAGCATTGCCCATCTCGGTCGCGATGGCGAGAGGAGTAGTGCCATCCGACAAGGCGGCGTTGATATCTGCCTCGGCCCTGATCAGGCGTTTCAGACACTCTATATTGCCATCCCGGGCTGCGATGAACAGCGTGGTCGCGCCATCCTCAGTCCTTCGGGCGTTGAGGTCAGCCCCGGCGTTGATCAGAAGTTCCATGCATTCGGTATTGCCCTTCCGGGCTGCAATGAATAGCGGGGTGGTGCCATCCTTACCCGGGATGTTGATATCTGCCCCGGCGTTGATCAGGAGTTTCAAGCAGTCGGTGTTATTTCTATAGGCAGCAACGAACAACGGTGTGGCACCAAGCTTGGTCCAGATGGCGTTGAGATCCGCCCCCTCTTTGATCAGAAGTTTAACGCAGTCGATGTGATTTTCTTGTGCAGCTATTAACAGTGGGCTGACGCCATCCTTAGTCCGGGCGTTGATATCTGCCCCGGCGTTGATCAGGAGTTTCAGGCAGTCGGTGTTATTTTCTTGCGCAGCGATGAGCAGCGGGGTGGCACCATCCTGGATCAGGGCGGCGTTGAGATCTGCCCCGGCGTTGATCAGGAGTTTCAGGCAGTCGGTGCTATTTTCTTGTGCAGCCATGAAAAGCGGGCTGGCGCCATCATTATTCTGGGCGTTGAGATCAGCCCCGGCTTTAATCAAGAGTTTCAAACAGTCGGTGTTATTTTCTTTTGCAGCGATAAACATTGGGGTGACGCCTCTCTCATTCCGGGGGTTGAGATCCGTCCCGGCGTTGATCAGGAGTTTCAGGCAGGCGGTGTGATTTTTTCGTGCAGCGATAAGCAATGGGGTGGAGCCACTCTTATTCCTGGGGTTGAGATCCGCCCCGGCGCTGATCAGGAGTTTCACGCAGTCGGTGTTATTACGCAGGACTGCCATGAACAGCGGGCTGATGCCGTCTTCAGTTCGGGTGTTGATATCAACCCCGGCCTTGATCAGGGCTTTCATGCAGTCGGCGTTATTTTCCTGGGCAGCCAAGAGCAGCGGGGTGACGCCATACCTAGGCCCGGCATTGAGATCTGCCTTGGCTTCGATCAGGGCTTTCACGCAGTCGGTATTGCCTTTCGCAGCAGCGATGAGCAGCGGGGTGTTGCCATCCTCAGTTTTGATGTTGAGGTTCGCCTTTGCTTCGATCAGGGCTTTCACGCAGTCGGTATTGCCCAACTGGGCGGCCATGAACAGTGGGGTGGAGCCATCCTCAGCCACCGCATTGAGATCTGCACCGGCCTTGATCAGGAGATTCACGCAGTCGGTGTTATTATTCTGGGCAGCGAGGAACAGTACCGTGCCACCATCCCCATCGGCGGCGTTGGGATTCGCCCCGGCGTTGATCAAGAGTTTCACACAGTCGATGCTATTTCTCAGGACAGCGATGTACAGCGGAGTGATGTCATCTTCAATTCTGGTGTTGATATCCGCCCCTGCCTTGATCAGGAGATTCACGCAGTCGGTGTTATTTTCCTGGGCAGCGAGGAACAGTGCCGTGGCACGAGCCTCACTGGTGGCGTTGAGATTCGCTCCGGCGTTGATCAGGCACTCGACGATAGCCTTGTGCCCCCGGTAAGATGCGATCATCAAGGCAGTGAAATCATCATGCGTAATGGCATTGACATTGACGCCTTCTGCCAGTGACCTCTCCACCTGATCCAAATCCCCGTTTAAACAGGCATTAAAAAACGTCTCATCGGGAAAAAATGTATCCGGATGAGATGCACCAGTGTTCAGATTCACTACAGGCATCGGGTCTTGCCGACACATAGCGCACTGGCGTGAGCCGATGGGCTGATCAACAAAACACCTTGAAATACAGTCCAGATCGAAGCGGTGACCACAACATTGGGTTTTGACGATCACAGGGGCTTCAGTTCTGCCATGAAAGTAAGCCAAACAAATAGGACAGTGATCGGCCTTCAGTGTCCACGGTGAGAGGATAGAGAGCAATGCGATCCGTAAGAAGAACATCTGTGTTGGTCAGGCAAGTGGCCAGGGTTTGATGCAGAAAAATTATGGTAGTTTATTTATAGGCCTATCAAAGTTTGCTGTGGCTAAATAATCACGCATTTTAAAATACAGAAGCCGACAACCACTGAAAGCCGTGTTCACTGGATAATACAAGGCCTTTCTGTTGTTCCCTTCCTTGCCTATCTTTCCTGTCTGGCCCCGGCGTTGACCAGGAGTTTTACGCAGTCGGAATTGCCTTTCGCAGCAGCGGCGAACATTGGAGTGGCGCCATCCGAAGTCCGGCGGATGTTGAGATTAGCCCCGGCGTTGATCAGGAGTTCCACGCATTCGGTATTGCCTTTCACAGCAGCGGCGAACACCGGGGTGGCACCATCCTTAATCCTGGCGGTGTTGAGATCCGCCCCGGCGTTGTTCAGGAGTTTCACGCAGTCAATGTGATTTTCTTGTGTAGCAATGAACAGTGGGGTGGCGCCATCTTCAGGCTGGGCGTTGATATCCGCCCCGGCACTGATCAGGAGCTTCAGGCAGTCGGTATTGCCCTTCTGGGCTGCGATAAACAGCGGGGTGGCACCATCCGACGCAGTAGCATTGAGATCCGCCCTGGTGTTGATCAGGAGTTTCACGCAGTCGATATTGCCTTTCGCAGCAGCGATGAACAGTGGGGTAGCGCCTCTCCTGGTTCGCGTCTTGGGATCTGCCCCGGCGTTGATCAGGAGTTCCACGCAGTCAGTATTGCCATTCTGGGTAGCTATGAACAGCGCAGTGGCACCAACCTCACAGGCGGCGTTGAGATTCGCCCCGGCGATGATCAGGAGTTTTACGCAGTCGGTCTGGCCTTTCTCAGCAGCAGTAAACAGCGGGGTGGTACCATCCGACGCAGTAGCGTTGAGATCCGCCCTGGCGTTGATCAGGAGTTTCACGCAGTCGATATTGCCTTTCGCAGCAGCGATGAACAGAGGGGTAGCGCCTCTCCTGGTTCGCGTCCTGGGATCGGCCCCGGCGTTGATCAGGAGTTTTACGCAGCCAGTATGGCCTTTCTCAGCAGCGATAAACAGCGGGGTGGCACCATCTGACAATGTAGCGTTGAGATCCGCCCCAGCGTTGACCAGGAGTTTTACGCAGTCGGTCTGGCCTTTCTCAGCAGCAATACACAGCGGGGTGGCACCATCCGACAAAGTAGCGTTGAGATCCGCCCCGGCGTTGATCAGGAGTTTTACGCAGTCGGTGTGGCCTTTCTCAGCAGCAATAAACAGCGGGGTAGCGCGTCTCCTGGTTCGCGTCTTGGGATCTGCCCCGGCGTTGATCAGGAGTTCCACGCAGTCTGTGTGATTTTCCTGGGCAGCGAAGAATAGCGCAGTGGCACCAGTCTCACAGGCGGCGTTGAGATTCGCTCCGGCACTGATCAGGCATTCGACGATAGCCTTGTGCCCCCGGTAAGATGCGATCATCAAGGCAGTGAAATCACCATGCGTAATGGCATTTACATTAACGCCTTCTGCCGCTGACCTCTCCACCAGATTCAACTCCCCGTCAACACAGGCATCATAAAACGCCTGATCGGGAAAAAATGTATCAGGGTGAGATTCACCGGTGTTCAGATTCACCAAAGGCATCGGGTCTTGTCGACACATAGCGCACCGACGTGAGCCGATGGGCTGATCAACAAAGCACCTTGAAATACAGTCCAGATCGAAGCGGTGACCACAACATTGGGTTTTGACGATCACAGGGGCTTCAGTTCTGCCATGAAAGTAAGCCAAACAAATAGGACATTGATCGGCCTTCAGTGTCCATGGGGAGAGGATAGAGAGCAATGCGATCCGTAAGAAGAACATCTGTATTGGTCAAGCAAGTGGCTAGGAGGCTACTAGGGTTTGATGCCGAAAAATTATGGTAGTTTATTTATAGGCCTATCAAAGTTTGCTGTGGCTAAATAATCACGCATTTTAAAATACAGAAGCCGACAACCACTGAAAGCCGTGTTCACTGGATAATACAAGGCCTTTCTGTTGTTCCCTTCCTTGCCAATCTTTTCTACCTTGCCCCGGCGTTAATCAGTAGTCTCGCGCAGTCAGCATTGCCCATCCCGGTTGCGATGGCGAGTGGGGTAGTGCCATCCGACAAGGCGGCGTTGAGAGCTGCCCCGGCGTTGATCAGGAGTTTCACGCAGTCGGTATTACCGAACTCAGCAGCGATGTACAGTGCGGTGGCACCACCCGAACGGGCAGCGTCAAGGTTTGCCCCGGCGTTGATCAGGAGTTTTACGCAGCCAGTATGGCCTTTCCCAGCAGCGATAAACAGCGGGGTGGCACCATGCGACAAAGTTGCGTTGAGATCCGCCCCCTCTTCAATCAGGAGTTTCACGCAGTCGGTGTTATTTTCCTGCGCAGCCATGAACAGTGGGCTGGCGCCATCCTCAGTCCGGGCGTTGATATCCGCCCCGGCGTTGATCAGGAGTTTCAGGCAGTCGATATGATTTTCTTGCGCAGCGATGTACACAGGGGTGGCACCACTGTTGGCCCCAGCATTGAGATCTGCCCCTTTATTGATCAGGAGCTTCAAGCAGTCGGTGTTATTTTCCTGGGCAGCGAAGAGCAGTGGGGTGGCGCCATCCCTATTCCGAGCGGTGTTGACGTCCGCTCCGGCGTTGATCAGACGTTCGACGACATCCGTGTGCCCCCTGATGGATGCCAACATCAAGGCAGTCAAACCATCCGTCATAACGGCATTGACATTGACGCCTTCTGCCAGCGACCTCTCCACCTGATCCAACTCCCCGTAATTACAGGCATCATAAAATGCCTGATCGGGGAAAAATGTATCAGGGTGAGATTCACCGGTGTTCAGATTCACCAAAGGCGTCGGGTCTTGTCGACACATAGCGCACCGACGTGAGCCGATGGGCTGATCAACAAAGCACCTTGAAATACAGTCCAGATCGAAGCGGTGACCACAACATTGGGTTTTGACGACTACAGGGGGCAGACTTCGGCCATGAAAGCAAGCCAGACAAATAGGGCAGTGATCGGCCTTCAGTGTCCATGGGGAGAGTACAGAGAGCAATGCGATCCGTAAAAAGAACATCTGTATTGGTCTGGCAAGTGAGAAGGGTTTGATACAGAAAAATTATGGTAGTTTATTTATGGGCCTATCAAAGTTTACTGTGGCTAAATAATCACGCATTTTAAAATACAGAAGCCGACAACAACTGAAAGCCGTGTTCACTGGATAATACAACGCCTTTCTGTTGTTCCCTGCCTTGCCCGGGCATTGATCAGGAGTTCCACGCAGTCGGTATGGCCCATCCCGGTTGCGATGGCGAGAGGAGTGGTGCCATCCGACAAGGCGGCGTTGATGTCTGCCTCGGCTCTGATCAGGCGTTTCAGACACTCGATATTGCCCTCCCGGGCTGCGATGAACAGCGGGGTCGCGCCATCCTCAGTCCTGCGGGCGTTGAGATCGGCCTCGGTGTTGAGCAGGAGTTCCACGCAGTCGGTATGGCCCTTCTGGGCTGCGATGAATAGCGGGGTGGTGCCATCCTCACCCGGGATGTTGATATCCGCCCCGGCACTGATCAGGATTTTTACGCACTCGGTATTGCCCATCTCGGCTGCGATGTGCAGGGCAGTGGTGCCGTATTTGGTCCGGGCGTTGAGATCCGCCTCGGCGTTAATCAGGTGTTTCAGGCAGTCGGTGTTATTTTTTTGTGCGGCGACGTGCAGCGGGGTGCCGCCATCATTATTCTGCTTGTTAAGGTCCGCCTCTGCTTCGATCAGGAGTTGTACAATATCGGTGTTATTTTCTTGTGCAGCAATGAACAACGGGGTAGCACCCTCCTCGATCCAGACGGCGTTGAGATCCGCCCCCTCTTTGATCAGGAGTTTCACGCAGTCGGTGTTATTTTCTTGTGCAGCCATGAACAGTGGGCTGGCGCCATCCTCAGTCCGGGCGTTGATATCCGCCCCCTCTTTGATCAGGAGTTTCAGGCAGTCGATATGATTTCTTAGTGCAGCGATGTACACAGGGCTGGCGCCACTCTCAGTCCGGGCGTTGATATTCGCCCCCTCTTTGATCAGGAGTTTCACGCAGTCGATGCTATTACGCAGGACGGCGACAAAAATCGGGCTCATGCCATCTTCAGATCGGGCATTAAGATCTGCCCCGGCCTTGATCAGGAGTTTCAGGCAGTCGGCGTTATTTTCCTGGGCAGCCAAGAGCACCGGGGTGATGCCACTCTTATGCCCGGCATTGGGATCTGCCTTGGCTTCGATCAGGGCTTCCACGCAGTCGGTCTTGCCTTTCGCAGCAGCGATGAGTAGCGGGGTGTGGCCAGCCTTATCCTTGACGTTGAGGTTCGCCTTCGCTTCGATCAGGGCTTTCACGCAGTCGACGTTGCCCAACTGGGCGGCCATGGACAGTGGGGTGGAGCCATCCTCAGTGCCAGCATTGAGATCTGCCCCGGCCTTGATCAGGAGTTTCATGCAGTCGGTGTTATTTTCCTGGGCAGCAGCGAACAGTGCCGTGGCACCAGTCTCACTGGCAGTGTTGAGATTCGCTCCGTGGCTGATCAGGCGTTCGACGATAGCCTTGTGCCCCCGGTAAGATGCGATTATCAAGGCAGTGACATCATCATACCTAACGGCATTAATATTGACTCCTTCTGCCAGTGACTTCTCCACCTGATCGAAATCCCCGTCATAACAGGCAGTATAAAACGTCTGATTGGGGAAAAATGTATCCTGGTGAGATTCACCGGTCTTCAGATTCACAACAGGCATGGGGTCTTGCCGACACATCGCGCAGTGTCGTGAGCCAACGGGCTGATGAACAAAGTGTCTTGTAATGCAGTCCAGATGGAAGCGGTGGCCACATTGGGTTCGACATTGGGTTTTGACGTCCATTGGCGCCACATCGCGGCCATGGAATTCATCGTGACAAATAGGGCAGACATCGGCCTCCGACTTTACGTCAGCTCCAATGGTGAGAGGGGGGCGAGCAATACCATCCATAAGTAAAACAACTGTGAAAGCAGCAAAATAATATAGATATGACATGAGAGCGGTAGGATAGTTCATTTATGTGGCTGTAAAGTCCACTGTGGCTAAATAATCACCTATTTCAAAATATCTGATGCATATCTGCCGCAATACCGGCACCGGGTCATGCCGACCTGTCGCACACCGGCCTCATTCACCTTCCCTGCATTGCCTCTGTTGCCTGCCTGGTCCCGGCGTTGGTCAGGAGTCTCGCGCAGTCGGCATTGCCCATCTCTGTTGCGATGGCGAGAGGAGTGGTGCCGTCCGACAAGGCGGCGTTGATGTCTGCCTCGGCTCTGATCAGGCGTTTCAGACATTCGATATTGCCTTCCCGGGCTGCGATGAACAGCGGGGTCGCGCCATCCTGAGTCCTGCGGGCGTTGAGATCGGCCTCGGTGTTGAGCAGGAGTTCCACGCAGTCGGTATGGCCCTTCCGGGCTGCGATGAATAGCGGGGTGGTGCCATCCTCACTCGGGATGTTGATGTCTGCCCCGGCACTGATCAGGCGTTTCACACACTCGGTACTGCCCATCTCGGATGCGATGTGCAGTGCAGTGCTGCCGTATTTAGTCCGGGCGTTGAGATCTGCCCCGGCGTTGAGCAGGAGTTTCAGGCAGTCCGTGTTATTTTTTTGCGCAGCGATGTGCAGCGGGGTGCCGCCATCATTATTCTGCTTGTTAAGGTCCGCCTCTGCTTCGATCAGGAGTCTCACAATATCGGTGTTATTTTCAAGTGCAGCAATGTGCAATGGGGAGGCACCATGCTCGATCCAGACGGCGTTGAGATCCGCCCCCTCTTTGATCAGGAGTTTCACGCAGTCGGTGTTATTTTCTTGTGCAGCCATGAACAGTGGGCTGGCGCCACTCTCAGTCCGGGCTTTGATATCCGCCCCCTCTTTGATCAGGAGTTTCATGCATTCGATATGATTTTCTTGTGCAGCGATGTACACAGGGGTGGCACCATTGTTATTCGGGGTGTTGATATCCGCCCCCTCTTTGATTAGGAGTTTCACGCAGTCGATGCTATTACGCAGGACGGCGACAAACAGCGGGCTCATGCCATCTTCAGATCGGGCATTAAGGTCCGCCTCGGCCTTGATCAGGAGTTTCATGCATTCGGTGTTATTTGCCTGGGCAGCCAAGAGCAGCGGAGTGGTGCCATTCTCAGGCTTGGCGTTGGGATCTGCCTTGGCTTCGATCAGGAGTTTCACGCAGTCGGTGTTGTCTTCCGCAGCAGCCATGATTAGCGGGGTGTTGCCATCCTCATCCTTGGTGTTGAGGTTCGCCTTGGCTTCGATAAGGGCTTTCAGGCAGTCGGTATTGCCCATCTCGGCAGCGATGGACAGAGGGGTGGCACCATTCTTGGCCCTGGCATTGAGATCTGCCCCTTTATTGATCAGGAGCTTCACGCAGTCGCTTTTATTTTCCTGGGCAGCGAAGAGCAGCGGAGTGGCACCAAGCTCATTCCGGGCGTTGAGATCCGCCTCGGCGTTGATCAGGAGTTCCACGCATTCGGTATTGCCATTCACAGCAGCCATGATTAGAGGGGTGTCGCCATCCTCATTCCGAGCGGTATTGACGTCCGCTCCGGCGTTGATCAGACGTTCGACGACATCCGTGTGCCCCCTGATGGATGCCACCATCAAGGCAGTCAAACCATACGTCATAACGGCATTGACATTGACGCCTTCTGCCAGCGACCTCTCCACCTGATCCAAACCCCCGTAATAACAGGCATCATAAAATGCTTGATTGGGGAAAGATGTATCCGGGTAAGATTGACTGGTGTCCAGATTCACTACAGGCATCGGGTCTTGCCGGCACACCGCGCAGTGTCGTGAGCCGATGGGCTGATAAACAAATTGTTCTGAAATACAGTCCAGATGGAAGTGGTGGCCGCAGTGGGTTCGACATTGGGTTCTGACGTCCACTGGCGCCACATCGTGGCCATGAAATTCAGTCAAACAAATAGGGCAGACATCGGCCTCCGACTTTACGTCAGCGCCAATGGGGAGAGGGGGGTGAGCAAGGCTATCCATAAGAGTTGAACATTCTTGATATCCAATAAATAGTACTGATCAGACATAAGAAAATTACGATAGTTCATTTGTTTGGCTATTAAGTTTGCTGCGGCTAAATAATCACCAATTACAAAAACTCAGAAGATGGGAACACCTGAAAGCCTTGTTCACTGGACAACATAATGTCTTTCTTTTGTTTTTTTCACCGCCTCTGTCCCCCTCTTTGCCCCGGCGTTTATCAGGAGTCTTGCGCAGTCGGCATTGCCCATCCCGATTGCGATGGCGAGAGGAGTGGTGCCGTCCGACAAGGCGGCGTTGATGTCTGCCTCGGCTCTGATCAGGCGTTTCAGACACTCGATATTGCCCTCCCGGGCTGCGATGAACAGCGGGGTCGCGCCATCCTCAGTCCTGCGGGCGTTGAGATCGGTCTCGGTGTTGAGCAGGAGTTCCACGCAATCGGTATGGCCCTTCTGGGCTGCTATGTGCAGTGCAGTGCTGCCGTATTTAGTCCGGGCGTTGAGATCTGCCCCGGCGTTGAGCAGGAGTTTCAGGCAGTCCGTGTTATTTTTTTGCGCAGCGATGTGCAGCGGGGTGCCGCCATCATTATTCTGCTTGTTAAGGTCCGCTTCTGCTTCGATCAAGAGTTTTACAATATCGGTGTTATTTTCTTGTACAGCAATGAACAATGGGGTGGCACCCTCCCTGATCCAGACGGCATTGAGATCTGCCCCCTTGTTGATCAGGAGTTTCACACATTCGATGTGATTTTTTTGTGCAGCGATGAACAGTGGACTGACGCCATCTTTAGCCCGGGCGTTGATATTCGCCCCCTTTTTGATCAGGAATTTCAGGCAGTCGATATGATTTTCTTGCGCAGCGATGTACACAGGGGTGACACCATCGTTATTCGGGGCATTGATATTCGCCCCCTCTTTGATCAGGCGTTTCATGCAGTCGATGCTATTACGCATCACGGCGATGAATAGCGGGGTCATGCCATCTTCAGTTCGGGCATTAAGATCCGCCCCGGTCTTGATCAGGGCTTCCATACAGTCGCTATGACCCATCGCAGCAGCGATCATCAGCGAGGTGCTGTCATCCTTATTCCGGGCGTCGGGGTCTGCCTTGGCTTTGAGCAGGGCTTTTACGCAAGCGGTATGGCCATTCGCAGCAGCGATGAACAGCAGGCTGCTGCCAGCCTCGGTCCGGACGTTAGGATCCGCCCCGGCGTTGAGCAGGAGTTTCACGCATTCGATGTAATTATTTTGTACCGGAATGAAAAGCGCGGTGACGCCATCCTCATCCCTGGTGTTGAGGTTCGCCTTGGCTTCGATAAGGGCTTTCAGGCAGTCGGTATTGCCCATCGCGGCAGCGATGGACACAGGGGTGGCACCATTCTTGGCCTCAGCATTGAGGTCTGCCCCTTTATTGATCAGGAGCTTCACGCAGTCGCTGTTATTTTCCTGGGCAGCGAAGAGCAGTGGGGTGCCGCCATCCTCATTCCGAGCGGTGTTGACCTCCGCTCCGGCGTTGATCAGACGTTCGACGATATCTGTGTGCCCATTGATGGATGCCAACATCAAGGCGGTCAAACCATCCGTCATAACGGCATTGACATTGACGCCTTCTGCCAGCGACCTCTCCACCTGATCCAAATCCCCGTAATCACAGGCATCACAAAATGCCTGATTGGGGAAAGATGTATCCGGGTAAGATTCACCGGTGTCCAGATTCACTACAGGCATCGGGTCTTGCCGGCACATCGCGCAGTGTCGTGAGCCGACGGGCTGAAAAACAAATTGTTCTGAAATACAATCCAGATGGAAGCGGTGGCCACAGTGGGTTCGACATTGGGTTCTGACGTCCACTGGCGCCACATCGTGGCCATGGAATTCAGCCAAACAAATAGGGCAGACATCGGCCTCCGACTTTACGGCAGCGGCAACGGAGAGAGGGGGGTGAGCAATGCTATCCATAAGGGTTGAACATCCTTGATAACCAATAAATAGTACGAATTAGACATAAAAAAAGTACGATAGTTCATTTATTTGGCTATAAAGTTTGCTGCGGCTAAATAATCACCTATTGCGAAAACTCAGAAGATGGAAACACCTGAATGCCGTGTCCTCCGGACAACCTAACGCCTTTCTTTTGTTCCTTTCACCGCCTCTACTCCCTCTCAGCCCCGGCGTTCATCAGGAGTCTCGCGCAGTCGGCATTGCCCATCCCGGTTGCGATGGAGAGAAGTGTGGTGCCATCCGACAAGACGGCGTTGATATCTGCCTCGGCCCCGATCAGGCGTTTCAAACACTCGATATTGCCTTCCCTGGCTGCGATGAACAGCGGGGTCGCGCCATCCTTAGTTCTTCGGGCGTTGAGGTCGGCCCCGGCGTTGATCAGGAGTTCTACGCAGTCGGTATTGTCCTCCCTGGCTGCGATGAACAGCGGGGTCGCGCCATCCTCAGTCCTTCGGGCGTTGAGGTCAGCCCCGGCGTTGATCAGGAGTTTCAGGCAGTCGGTGTGATTTTCTTGTGCAGCCATGAACAACGGGGTGACACCCTCCTCAATCCAGACGGCGTTGATGTCGGCCCCGGCGTTGATCAGGAGTTTCACGCAGTCGATGTGATTTTCTTGTGCAGCGATGAACAGTGGGCTGGCGCCATCCTTAGCCCGGGCGTTGATATCCGCCCCGGCGTTGATCAGGAGTTTCAGACAGTCGATATTGCCCCTCTGGGCTGCGATGAATAGCGGGGTGGTGCCATCCTCACAGGGGATGTTGAGATCCGCCCCGGCGTTGATCAGGAGTTTCAGACAGTCGATGTTATTTTTTTGCGCAGCCATGAACAACGGGGTGGCACCATCCACGAGCCAGACGGTGTTGAGATTGGCCCCGGCGTTGATCAGGAGTTTCACGCTGTCAATGTGATTTTCTTGTGCAGCGATGAACAGTGGGCTGGCGCCATCCTTAGCCCGGGCGTTGATATCCGCCCCGGCATTGATTAGAAGTTTCACGCAGTCGCTGTGATTTTCCTGGGCAGAGAGGAACAGTGCCGTGGTACCAGTCTCAGAGGTGGCGTTGAGATTCGCTCCGGCGTTGATCAGGCATTCGACGATAGCCTTGTGCCCCCGGTAAGATGCGATCATTAAGGCAGTGAAATCATTATGCGTAAAGGCATTGACATTGACGCCTTCTGCCAGTGACTTCTCCACCTGATCCAAATCTCCGTAATAACAGGCATCACAAAACGTCTCATTGGGGAAAAATGCATCCGGATGAGATTCACCGGTGCTCAGATTCACTACAGGCATCGGGTCTTGCCGGCATATCGCACACTGTCTTGAGCCAACGGGCTGAGAAACAAATTGTCTTGAAATACAGTCCAGATGGAAGTGGTGGCCACATTGGGTTTTGACGACCACTGGCGGTACTTCGTGGCCATGAAAATCAGCCAAACAAATTGGGCAGACATTGACCTCCGGCTTTACGTCAGTTCCCATGGAGAGGAGGGCGAGCAATACCATCCATAAGTAGAACATCTGTGAAACCTGCCAGATAGTACAGATTAGTCATAAGAACAGCAGGTTAGTTCATTTATGTGGCTATTAAGTTCCCTGCGGCTAAATAATCACCTATTTCAAAATCTCAGAAGATGGGAACACCTGAGAGCCTTGTTCACCGGGAAGGATGTTAATTTTCCTGCATTGTCTCTGTTTCCTGCCTTGCCCCGTGATAGATCAGGAAATTCGCGCATGAGGTATTGCCCATCCTGGTTGCGATGGCCAGTGGGGTGGTGCCATCCGATAAGGCGGCGTTGGGATCCGCCCCGGCTTTGACAAGGAAACCCAGGCAAAAGATATTGCCCTCCTGAGCTGCGAGGTACACCGGGGTGGAGCCATCCGTAGTCCGGGCGTTGGGGTCCGCTCTGTTTTTGAGCAGCAGTCTCATGATTTTGTTGTTATTATGCAGGATCGCGATTAGCAAGGAGGTGCAGCCATTCGGCAAGGCAGCGTCGACATCCGCTCCAGCTTCAATAAGTTTTACCGTGCAGCAGGTGTTATTTTCCTTGACAGAGGTTAGCAAAGGGGTAAAGCCGTCCTTGTTCCGGGCGTTAAGATTCGTCTCAGCTTTGATCAGGAGTTCCAGGTTGTCGACGTGATTGTTCTGGGCAGCCAGGGACAGTGGTGTGGCGCCCAGGGAATCGGCGGCATTGACTTTCGCCCCGGCGTTGAGCAGGAGTTCCACAACGGCAGGGTTATTTTTTCTGGCAGCCAAGAGCAGTGGTGTGGCGCCATCCTCAGTCCGGACAGCGTTGACCTGCGCCCCAGACCTGATCAGGTGTTCGACGACCTCCTCGCTCCCGGTCGAGGATGCTATCATCAAGGCGGTGAGATCATCAGTCATAACGGCATTAACATTGACTCCTTCTGTCAATGACTTCTTCACCTGATCCAAGTCCCCTTTATAGCACGCACTTAAAAACACCTCGTCGGGGAAAGATTCATCCGGGTAAGTTTCGCCGGTGTTCTTATTCACCACAGGCATGGGGTTTTGCTCGCACACCATGCAATGGCGTGAGCCGATGGGCTGTTTAACCACATGCTTGGAAATACAGACCCGATCGAAGTCGTGGCCACATTGGGTTCGACATGGGGTTCTGGCAGCCAGAGCCGCCACATCGCGGTCATGGAAATCAACCGGACAAACAGGACTGGCATCGGCCTTCGCCGCCTCTTTTTCCGCCACGGCGTTGCTCAGTAGTTTCACGCAGTCGATATTGCCCAGCTTGGTTGCGATGGACAGCGGGGTGTTACCATTGGGCAAGGTAGCGTCGGGATCTGCGCCCCTGTCGATCAGGCGTTTCACCACATTGGTGTTATTTTTTCTGGCAGCAAAGTGCAGCGGGGTGGCGCCATATTTATTCCGGACGCGGGGGTCCGCCCCTTCGTCGAGCAGGAATTGCACGAAGTCGGCATTGCCCTTATCGATTGCCTCGAACAGCGGGGTGCCGCCATCCTCATCCCGGACCTTGAGATCCGCCCCATTCTCTAGCAGGAGTTTAACCATATCGGCGTTATTTTTTTGGGCAGCCAAGTGCAGCGGTGTGGTGCCAAACATAGTGGGAGTGTGGACATTAGCCCCGGCTTTGATCAGGCGTTTCACGCAGTCGATATTATTTTTCAGGACTGCGATGGCCAGTGGGGTTTTGCCATCGGGCAAGTCAGTGTCGAGATCCGCCCCATTGTTGAGTAAGAGTTCCAGAATGTCGGTTTTATTGTCCTGGGCAGCGCAGAACAGCAGGCTCCTGCCATAGGCAGTGGGCTTATTGACGTTTGCCCCGGCATTGAGCAGGTGTTTCACGCAGTCGATATTATTTTCCTGGACTGCGATGGCCAGTGGGGTGGTACCATCGGGCAGGGCAGCGTTGATATCCGCCCCATTGTCGAGCAGGAGTTGCATGCAGTCGCTATTGCCCATCTCGGCTGCTAAGAACAGCGATGTGGCGCCCTTCATATTCCGGTCGTCGATATCCACCCCTTTCTCGAGCAGGAGTTTCACAATATCGGTGTTATTTTTTCGGGCAGCGAAGTGCAGCGGGGTCTCGCCATCCTTATTCCGGGCGTTGAAATCCGCCTCGTTTTCGAGCAGGAGTTTCACAATGTCGGTGTTATTTTCATGGGCAGCGGAGTGCAGCGGGGTGTGGTCAATCTTATTCCGGGCGTCGAGCTCCGCCCCTCCCTCGAGCAGGAGTTTCACAATATCGATGTTATTTTTTCGGGCAGCGAAGTGCAGCGGGGTGTCGCCAAACACAGTGAGCATGTTGACATTCGCCCCGGCTTTGATCAGGTGTTTCACGCAGTCGATATTGCCCATCAGGGCTGCATAGTGCAGCGGTGTGTCGCCACACTCATTGCGGGCGTCGAGCTCCGCCCCTTTCTTGAGCAGGAGTTTAACAATATCGGTGTTATTTTTTAGGGCAGCGAGGTGCAGCGGAGTGGACCTACTAGAGGCTTGGACAGCGTTA
Organism: Endozoicomonas sp. ALC020; assembly: GCF_049275935.1. Lineage (NCBI taxonomy): Bacteria > Pseudomonadati > Pseudomonadota > Gammaproteobacteria > Oceanospirillales > Endozoicomonadaceae > Endozoicomonas > Endozoicomonas sp. ALC020. Next base: position 1,568,335 of record NZ_CP184830.1, on the reverse strand, counting down.
ACGTCTGCCCCGTGTTTGATCAGGTGTTTGGCGATGTCTGTGTACCCCCTAAAGGATGCCGTTATCAAGGCAGTGCAATTATCCTTCATAGCGGCATTGACATTGACTCCTTCTGCAAGTGACTTTTTCACCTGATCCAAATTTCCATTCAAGCAGGCAACTGAAAACACCTGGTCGGGGAAAAACTTGTCCGGGTGAGATTCACCGGTTTTCAAATCCAACACAGGGAACGGGTTCTGTCCGCAATGCAAGCAGCTGCGTGAGCCTATGGGCTTATAAAGAAATAGCCATGTAAGATAGGCCAGATGAAAGCGGTGGCCACAGCGGGTTTGACATTCCTGTTTGAGGTCCACATCCGCCACATCGCGGCCGTGGAACTTAACGAGACTGACAAAACAGATATCGGCCTTCGACGTTACGTCATTGCTCGAGGGAAGACGGTGGGGATTAATAGCGTCCATAACTAGAATCTCCATGTTATTCAATAAGTTATATAAGTTAGACACAAAAAAAGTACGATAGTTCATTTTTATGGCTACAAAGTTTTTTGTGGCTAAATCATCACGCATTGCAAAACTCAGGGGATGAAAACACTTGAAAGCCGTGTTTACAGGATGATGCAGAGTCCTTCTTCTGTTCTTCTTGTCTTAGCCTCGTTAATGGCTTCCACGCAGTCGAAATGGCCCATCATGGTTGCGACGTTCAGCGGGGTGGCGCCATTGGTCAGAGCAGCGTCCGGATCCGCTCCTTTCTCGAGCAGGAGCTGTACGCACTTGCTTCTGCGTTTGAAGACTGCGACGAACAGCGGGGCGAAGCCATCCGAGAGAGCGGCGTTGGGATCTGCCCCAGCGTTGAGCAGGAGTTCCAAACATTCGGTATGGCCTCCGTCAGCAGCTACGAACAGCGCAGTGGTGCCGTGTTCAGTCCGGGCGTCGAGATCCGGCTCTTTCTCGAGCAGGAGTTGCACGCAGTCGGTCTTGCCTCTGAGGGCTGCGGCGTACAGTGGAGTGACGCCATTCAACAAGGCGGTGTTGGGATTCACCCCTTTGTCGAGCAGGAGTTTCACGCAGCCGCCAGAGCCCTGCTGGGCTGCCATGGACAGCGGGGTGGCGCCATCCGAAGTCCGGGGGGTGTTGAGATTTGTCCCGTTGTCGATCAGGAGTTTCGCAATTTCGGTGTGATTTTTTTGTGCAGCGAAGAACAGCGGGGTGACGCCATTCTCATTCCGGGCGTTGATATCCGCCCCGTAGGTGAGAAAGAGCTTCACGCATTCGATATTGCCATTCTGTGCTGCGATGTGCAGCGGGGTCATGCCAGAGGACAAGACGGCGTTGGGATTCGCCCCGGCGCTGATCAAGAGTCTCACGGAGTCAATAGAGCCCGTCTGGGCCGCCATGGACAGCGGGGTGTGGCCATCCTTAGTCTGGGGGAGGTCGAGTTTCGCCCCCTTACTGATCAGCAGTTCCACAATGTCGGTGTGATTGTTTTGCGCAGCGAAGAACAGTGATGTAACGCCTCTCTCAGCCATAGTGGCGTTGACGTTCGCCCCGTTGTTAATCAGGACTTCGGCTAATTCTGTGTGCCCCTCAGCGGATGCAATCAACAAGGGATTGAAATCATAACTCATAACGGCATTGACATAGACTCCTGCTGCCAGTGACTTCTTCACCTCATCCACATCCCCATTCCAGCAGGCACGAGAAAACGCCTGGTCGGGAAAAAACTCGTCCGGGTAAGATTTACCGGTTTCCGTATCCAACGCAGGGAACGGGTTTCCTCGGCAATACGCGCAGCTGCGTGAGCCTATGGGCTTATGAACAGATAGCATCGTAAGACAGTCCAGATGGAAGATGTGGCCGCAGTGGCTTTTACATTTAGGGTTGTGTTGCGCAGGCGCCACATTGCGGCCATGGAACTCAGCAAAACAAATATCACATTTATCGGGCTCCGACGTTAATTCAGTGCTGGTGGGGAGAGGGGGGTGATTAAGAGTAATGGCATCCACAAGTAGAACCTTCATGTTATTAAAGTAAGTTATACGAATTAGACAAAAAAAAAGTAGATAGTTCAGTTTTATGGCTACAAAGTTTTTTGTGGCTAAATAATCACGCATTGCAAAACCCAGGGTATAAAAACACCTGAAAGCTGTTTTTACAGGATGATGCAGAGCCCTTCTTCTGTTCCCCTGCTTCTCTCGGCCTCATTAAGGGCTTCCACGCACTCGGTATGGCCCATCCTGGTCGCGATGGACAGCGGTGTGCTGCCATCTGGCAAGGCGGCGTTGGGATCTGCCCCAGCGTTGAGCAGGAGTTCTAAACATTCGGTATGGCCTCCCTCTACAGCTACGAACAGCGCAGTGGTGCCGCGTTCAGTCCGGGCATCGAGATCTGGCCCTTTCTCGAGCAGGAGTTGCACGCAGTCGATCCTGCCTTTAAGGGCTGCGGCGTACAGCGGAGTGACGCCATTCAACAAGGCAGTGTTGGGATTCACCCCTTTGTCGAGCAGGAGTTTCACGCAGCCGCCAGAGCCCTGCTGGGCTGCCATGGTCAGCGGGGTGGCGCCATCCGAAGTCCGGGGGGGGGTGAGATTTGCCCCGTCGTCGATCAGGAGTTTCGCAATTTCGGTGTGATTTTTTTGTGCAGCGAAGAACAGCGGGGTGACGCCATTCTCATTCCGGGCGTTGATATCCGCCCCGTAGATGAGCAAGAGGTTCACGCATTCGATATTGCCTTTCTGTGCTGCGATGTGCAGCGGGGTCATGCCACAGGACAAGACGGCGTTGGGATTCGCCCCGGCGATGAGCAAGAGTCGCACGGAGTCGTTAGAGCCCTGCTGGACTGCCATGGACAGCGGGGTGTAGCCATCCGTAGTCCGGGGGGAATCGAGTTTCGCCCCCTTATTGATCAGGAGTTTCAAAATATCGGTGTGATTTTGTTGTGCAGCGAAGAACAGCGGGGTAACGCCATCCTCAGCCATAGCGGCGTTGATGTCCGCCCCTTGGTTAATCAGGACTTCGGCGAGGGTTGTGTGCCCCTCACCGGATGCCATCAACAAGGCATTGAAATCACCCTTCATAACGGCATCGACATAGACTCCTTCTGCCAGTGACTTCGTCACCTGATTCAAGTCCCCGTGAAGACAGACATCATAAAACCTCTTATCGGGGAAAAACTTATCCGGGTAAGATTTGCCGGTTTTCATATTCAACACAGGGAACGGCTTTCCTCGGCAATACGCGCAGCTGCGTGAGCCTATGGGCATACCATAAAATAGCCTCGTAAGACATTTCAGATGGAAGAGATGGCCACAGTGGGTTTTACATTCGGGGTCGTCTTCCACAGGCGTGACATCTCGACCACGGAACTCAACGAAACAAATATTACATTCATCGGCCTCTGAAGTTACTTCAGTGCTCATGGTGAGAGCAGAAAGACTAATTGTATTCATAAGTAAAACCCCCGTGTAATTTAATGAGTTATACAAATTTAGACACTAAAAAAGTACGATAGTTCAGTTTTATGGCTATTGAGTTTGCTGTGGCTGAATCATCACGCATTGCAGAGCTCAGGGGATGGAAACACCTGAAAGCTGTGTTTACTGGAGAACATCGCGCTTTTCTTTTGCTTCTTTGCTTTTCTCGGTCTCGATAAGGACTTTTACGCAGTCGGTATGGCCCATCCTGGTTGCGATGGACCGCGGGGTGGTGCCATCCGGCAAGGCGGCGTTGATATCTGCCCCGGCCCGGATCAGGCGTTTCAAACATTCGGTATGGCCTCCCTCAGCGGCTACGAACAGCGCAGTGGTGCCGTATTTAGTCCGGGCGTTGAGATCCGGCCCTTTCTCTAGCAGGAGTTGCACGCAGTCGATCCTGCCTTTAAGGGCTGCGGCGTAAAGCGGAGTGACGCCATTCGACAAGGCGGTGTTGGGATTCACCCCTCTGTCGAGCAGGAGTTTCACGAAGTCGGTAAAGCCATGCTGGGCTGCCAAGGCCAGTGGGGTGGCACCATCCGAAGTCCGGGGGGTGTTGAGATTTGCCCCGGCGTTGATCAGGAGTTTCGCAATTTCGGTGAGATTTTTTTGTGCAGCGAAGAACAGCGGGGTGGCGCCATCCTCATTCCGGGCGTTGACATCCGCTTTGGCGAGGAGCAAGAGTCTCACGGAGTCGGTAGAGCCCTTCTGGACTGCAATGCTGAGCAGGGTGTGGCCAGACGACAAGACGACGTTGGGATTCGCCTCGGCGATGAGCAAGAATCTCACTGAGTCGATAGAGCCCACCTGGGTCGCTACGGACAGCGGGGTGTGGCCATTCTTAGTCTCGGGGGTGTCGAGCTTCGCCCCCTTATTGATCAGCAGTTTCACAATGTCGGTGTGATTGTTTTGAGCAGCGAAGAATAGCGGTGTAACGCCTGTTTCAGCCATAGCGGCGTTGACGTCCGCCCCGTTGTTAATCAGGACCTTGGCTAATTCTGTGTGCCCCTCAGTGGATGCAATCAACAAGGCATTGAAATCACCCTTCATAACGGCATCGACATAGACTCCTTCTGCCAGTGACTTCGTCACCTGATTCAAGTCCCCGTGAAGACAGACATCATAAAACCTCTTATCGGGGAAAAACTTATCCGGGTAAGATTTGCCGGTCTTCATATTCAACACAGGGAACGGCTTTCCTCGGCAATACGCGCAGCTGCGTGAGCCTATGGGCATACCATAAAATAGCCTCGTAAGACATTTCAGATGGAAGAGATGGCCACAGTGGGTTTTACATTCGGGGTCGTCTTCCACAGGCGTGACATCTCGACCACGGAACTCAACGAAACAAATATTACATTCATCGGCCTCCGAAGTTACTTCAGTGCTCATGGTGAGAGCAGAAAGACTAATTGTATTCATAAGTAAAACCCCCGTGTAATTTAATGAGTTATACAAATTTAGACACAAAAAAAGTACGATAGTTCAGTTTTATGGCTGTTAAGTTTGCTGTGGCTGAATCATCACGCATTGCAAAACTCAGGGGATGAAAACACCTGAAAGCCGTGTGTACAGGATGACGCAGAGCCCTTCTACTGTTCCCCAACTTGTCTCGGCCTCGTTAAGGGCTTCCACGCACTCGGTATGGCCCATCCTGGTTGCGACGGACAGTGGGGTGGTGCCATCCGGCAAGGCGGCGTTGATATCTGCCCCAGCCCCGATCAGGCGTTTCAAACATTCGGTATGGCCTCCCCTGGCAGCTACGAACAGCGCAGTGGTGCCGTATTCAGTCCGGGCGTCGAGATCCGGCCCTTTCTCTAGCAGGAGTTGCAAGCAGTCGATCCTGCCTTTAAGGGCTGCGGCGCACAGCGGAGTGACGCCATTCAACGAGGCGGTGTTGGGATTCACCCCTTTGTCGAGCAGGAGTTTTACGCAGCCGCCAGAGCCCTCTTGGGCTGCGATGGCCAGCGGGGTGGCGCCATCCGAAGTCCGGGGGGTGTTGAGATTTGCCCCGTTGTCGATCAGGAGTTTCGCAATTTCGGTGAGATTTTTTTCTGCAGCGAAGAACAGCGGGGTGGCGCCATCCTCATTCCGGGCGTTGACATCCGCTTTGGCGAGGAGCAAGAGTCTCACGGAGTCGGTAGAGCCCTTCAGGACTGCAATGCTGAGCAGGGTGTAGCCAGACGACAAGACGACGTTGGGATTCGCCCCGGCGATGAGCAAGAATCTTACTGGGTCGATAGAGCCCACCTGGGTCGCTATGGACAGCGGGGTGTGGCCAGCATTAGTCTCGGGGATGTCGAGCTTCGCCTCCTTACTGATCAGCAGGTTCACAATGTCGGTGTGATTGTTTTGAGCAGCGAAGAACAGCGGTGTAACGCCTGTTTCAGCCATAGCGGCGTTGACGTCCGCCCCGTTGTTAATCAGGACCTTGGCTAATTCTGTGTGCCCCTCAGTGGATGCAATCAACAAGGGATTGAAACCATGACTCATAACGGCGTCGACATAGACTCCTGCTGCCAGTGACTTCTTCACCCCATCCACATTCCCATTCCAGCAGGCACGTAAAAATACCTGGTCGGGGAAAAACTCGTCCGGGTAAGATTTACCGGTTTCCGTATCCAACACAGGGAACGGGTTTCCTCGGCAATACGCGCAGCTGCGTGAGCCTATGGGCTTATGAACAGATAGCATCGTAAGACAGTCCAGATGGAAGATGTGGCCGCAGTGGCTTTCACATTTAGGGTTGTGTTGCGCAGGCGTCACATCGCGGCCATGGAACTCACCGAAACAAATATCACATTTATGTGCCTCCGACGTTAATTCAGTGGTGATGGGGAGAGGGAGGTGATTAAGATCAATGGCATCCATAATTAGAGCCTCCATGATATTCAAGTAAGTTATACAAATTAGACACAAAAAAAGTACGATAGTTCAGTCTTATGGCTGTTGAGTTTACTGTGGCTGAATCATCACGCATTTCAGAACTCAGGAGATGGAAACACCTGAAAGCTGTTTTTACAGGATGATGCAGAGCCCTTCTTCTGTTCCCCTGCTTCTCTCGGCCTCGTTAAGGGCTTCCACGCACTCGGTATGGCCCATCCTGGTTGCGATGGACAGCGGGGTGGTGCCATCCGGCAAGGCAGCGTTGATATCTGCCCCGGCCTGGATCAGGCGTTTCAAACATTCGGTATGGCCTCCCTCAGCGGCTACGAACAGCGCAGTGGCGCCGTATTTAGTCCGGGCGTTGAGATCCGGCCCTTTCTCTAGCAGGAGTTGCACGCAGTCGATCCTGCCTTTAAGGGCTGCGGCGAAAAGCGGAGTGACGCCATTCAACAAGGCGGTGTTGGGATTCACCCCTCTGTCGAGCAGGAGTTTCACGCAGCCGCCAGAGCCCTGCTGGGCTGCCAAGGCCAGTGGGGTGGCGCCATCCGAAGTCCGGGGGGGGTTGAGATTTGCCCCGGCGTTGATCAGGAGTTTCGCAATTTCGGTGAGATTGTTTTGTGCAGCGAAGAACAGCGGGGTGACGCCATCCTCATTCCGGGCGTTGACATCCGCTTTGGCGAGGAGCAAGAGTCTCACGGAGTCGGTAGAGCCCTTCTTGACTGCAATGTTGAGCAGGGTGCAGCCAGACGACAAGACGACGTTGGGATTCGCCTCGGCGATGAGCAAGAATCTCACTGAGTCGATAGAGCCCACCTGGGTCGCTATGGACAGCGGGGTGTGGCCATCCTTAGTCTCGGGGATGTCGAGCTTCGCCCCGTTATTGATCAACAGTCTCACAATGTCGGTGCGATTGTATAGCGCAGCGGAGAACAGCGGTGTAACGCCTGTCTCAGCCATAGCGGCGTTGACGTCCGCCCCGTTGTTAATCAGGACTTTGGCTAATTCTGTGTGCCCCTCAGCGGATGCAATCAACAAGGGATTGAGACCATTACCCACAACGGCGTCGACATAGACTCCTGCTGCCAGTGACTTCTTCACCTGATCCACATTCCCAGTCAAGCAGGCAGTTAAAAACACCCGGTCGGGGAAAAACTCTTCCGGGTAAGATTTACCGGTTTCCGTATCCAACACAGGGAACGGCTTTCCTCGGCAATACCCGCAGCTGCGTGAGCCTATGGGCTTATGAACAGATAGCATCGTAAGACAGTCCAGATGGAAGATGTGGCCGCAGTGGCTTTTACATTTAGGGTTGTGTTGCGCAGGCGCCACATCGCGGCCATGGAACTCACCGAAACAAATATCACATTTATGTGCCTCCGACGTTGATTCAGTGGTGATGGGGAGTGGGGGGTGATTAAGATCAATGGCATCCATAAGTAGAGCCTCCATGATACTCAAGTAAGTTATACAAATTAGACACAAAAAAAGTACGATAGTTCAGTTTTATGGCTGTTGAGTTTGCTGCGGCTAAATCATCACGCATTTCAGAACTCAGGAGATGGAAACACCTGAAAGCTGTGTTTACTGGAGAACACCGCGCCTTTCTTTTGCTTCCTGGCTTTTCCCGGTCGCGATAAGGACTTTTACGCAGTCGGTATTGCCCATTCTGGTTGCGATGGACAGCGGGGTGGAGCCATTCCTGGTCCGGGCGTTGAGATCCGCACCGGCATTGATCAGGCGTTTCACGCAGTCGGTATTGCCTTTCAGGGCTGCGATGTACAGCGGGGTGATGCCAATCGACGAAGCATCGTTGGGATCCAGCCCGGCGTTGAGCAGGAGTTCCACGCAGTCGGTATTGCCTCTCAGGGCTGCGATGTACAGCAGGGTCATGCCACTGGACAAGGCTGCGTTGATATCCGCCCCGGCGTAGATCAGGAGTCTCGCGCACTCGGTGCAGCCCTCCTGGACTGCGATGGCCAGCGGGGTGGCGCCATCCGAAGTCCGGGGGGTGTTGAGATCCGCCCCGGCACCGATCAGGAGTCTCGTAATGTCAATGTCATTGTTTTTTGCAGCGAAGAACAGCGCGGTAACGCCATCCTCAGCCCGAGCGGCGTTGACGTCCGCCCCGTGTCTAATCAGGAGTTCGGCGAGGTCTGTGACCCCCTCACTGGATGCAATCATCAAGGCTGTGAAACCAGCATTCATAACGGCATTGATATAGACTCCTTCTGCCAGCAGCTTCTGCACCTGTTGCAAATCCCCGGAACAACAGGCACTACGGAACATCTGATCGGGGAAAAATTTATCCGGGTAAGATTTACCGGTGTTTATATTCAACAACGGGATCGGATTTTGTCGGCAAAGCTTGCAGCGGCGTGAGCCTATGGGCTCATCAACAAATTGCCCCGTAATGCAGTCCAGATGGAAGTAGTGGCCACAGTGGGTTTGACATTTGGGGTTGAGGTTCACAGGCACCACATTGCGGCCATGGAACTCACCGTGACAAATAGAACAGACATCGGCTTCCGACGTCAATTCAACGCCCATGGAGAGAGGGGAGGGAGCAATAGCATCCATAAGTAGAGTTTTCGTGTTATTTAATGAGTTATACAAACCAGACATAAAAAAATTACGATGGTTCAGCTATATGGCTATATCAAAAACTCGGAAAATGAGAACACCTGAGAGCCGTGTTTACCGGATAACATAACGCCTTTCTTTTGTTCCCTTCCTTGCCTATGTTCCCTGCCTTGCCCCAGCGTTGATCAGGAGTTTTTCGCAGTCGGTATTGTCATTCTGCGCAGCGATGGACAGTGGGGTGCTGCCATCCTTAGTCCTGGCCTTGATGTCAGCCCCGGCTTCGATCAGGGCTTTCACGCAGTCGGTATTGCCCATCTCGGCTGCGATTAACAGTGGGGTGGCGCCATCCGGCAAGGTGGTGTCGAGATTCGCCCCGGCTTCGATCAGGAGTTTCAGGCACTCGGTATGGCCATTCTCTGCAGCGATGGACAGCGGGGTGGCACCATCCGACAAGACAGTGTTGATATCCGCCCCGGCATTGATCAGGCGTTTCAGGCAGTCAGTATTGCCATTCTGTGCTGCCATGAACAGTGGGGTGGCACCATCCTCAGCCTGCGCTTTGACATCCGCCCCGGCTTCGATCAGGGCTTTCACGCAGTCGCTATGGCCCATCTCGGCTGCGATGAACAGCGGGGTGGCGCCAGCCTCAGTCCGGGCGTTGAGATCCGCCCCGGCTTCGATCAGGATTTGCATGCAGTGGGTGCTATTTTCCTGGGCGGCGATGAACAGCGCAGTGATGCCACCCTCAGTCCGGGCGTTGAGATCTGCCTTGGCTTCGATCAGGATTTTCATGCAGTCTGCGTTATTTTTCAGGGCAGTGATGTACAGCGGGGTTGCACCATTTTTAGTTTGTATGTTTGGATTCGCACCGGCTTTGGTCAGGAGTTCCACGCAGTCGGTGTGATTTTCCCGGGCAGCGAATAACAGTGCAGTGGCACCCACCTCACAGGTGGCGTTGAGATTCGCCCCGGCGTTGATCAGGCGTTCGACGATAGCTTCGTACCCCCCGTCGGATGCCATCATCAAGGCAGTGTAATCATCATGCTTTACGGCATTGACATTGACGCCTTCTGCCAGTGATCTCACTACCTGATCGAAATCCCCGTCATAACAGGCATCATAAAACGCCTGATCGGGGAAAAATGTATCCGGGTGTGATTCACCGGTGTTCAGATCCAGCAGAGGCATCGGGTCTTGCCGACACATCGCGCATCGACGTGAGCCAATGGGCTGATCAACAAAACACTTCGAAATACAGTCCAGATCGAAGTGATGGCCACAACAACGGGTTTTGAGGACCACAGGCGCTGCTTTACGGCCATGAAAACCAGTCAAACAAATAGGGCATTTGTCGACCCCCGACGGTTCGACAGGATTCCCGGGGGCCGAGGTGCGAGCAACGCTATCCATAAATAGAGCATCGTGTGCCAGTCAATAAGTGCTTAAGGTTGGATACAAAAACAGTTAAATAGTTCAGTTCTATGGCTATAAAGTTTGCTGTGGCTAACTAAATAATCACCTGTTTCAAAAACTCCGAAGATGAGAACACCTGAGAGCCGTGTTTACCGGATAACTAACGCTTTTGTTTTGTTCCCTGCCCTGCCCCGGCGTTGATCAGGAGTTTCTCGCAGTCGGTATTGCCCATCACGGTTGCAATGGCCAGTGGGGTGGTGCCATCCGACAAGGCAGCGTTGATATCTACCTCGGCCCTGATCAGGAGTTTCATACACTCGCTATTGCCTTTGCGGGCTGCGATGAACAGCGGGGTCGCACCATCCTCAGTCCTTCGGGCGTCGAGATCGGCCCCGGCGTTGATCAGGAGTTCCACGCAGTCGGTATTGTCTTGTGCAACAGCGGCGTGCAGCGGGGTGGCGCCATTCTTGATCCGGGCGTTGAGATCCGCCCCGGCTTCGATCAGAATTTTCAGGCAGTCGACGTTATTGTTCAGGGCAGCGATGAACAACGGGGTGGCGTCATCCTTGGTTCGGGGGTTGAGACCTGCCTTGGCGTCGGCCAGGAGTTTCACGCAGTCGGGGTGATTTTCCTGGGCAGCGATGAACAGCGCGGTGGCGCCATCCTTATTCTGGGCGTTGAGGTCCGCCCCGGCGTTGATCAGGAGTTTCGCGCAGTCGGTATTGCCTTTCTGGGCTGCGATGTATAGCGGAGTAGAACCATCTTTGATGCGGGCGTTGAGGTCCGCCCCGGCTTCGATCAGGAGTTTTACGCATTCGCTATGGCCTCCTGCAGCAGCGCTGAACAGCGGAGTGCAGCCACTCGACAAGATGACGTTGGGATCCGCTCCGTCGTTGATCAGGAGTTTCAAGCTGTCGATGTGATTTTCTTGTGCAGCGATGAACAGCGGGGTGACGCCATGCTTATTTCGCGCGTTGAGATCCGCCTTGGCTTCGATCAGGGTTTTCACACAGTCGCTATGACCTCTCGCAGCAGCAATGATTAGCGGGGTGCTGTCATCCTTGTTCCGGGCGTCGGGGTCTGCCTTGGCTTTGAGCAGGGCTTTTACGCAAGTGGTATGGCCTTTCGCAGCAGCGATGAACAGCGGGGTGGTGCCATCCTCAGTCCGGACGTCAGGCTCTGCCCCGGCGTCGAGCAGGAGTTTCACGCACTCGGTGTGATTTTTTTGTACCGCAATGAAAAGCGGGGTGACGCCATCCTCAGTCTTGGCGTTGAGATCCGCCTTGGCTTCGATCAGGGCTTTCACGCAGGCGGTATTGCCCATCTCGGCCGCAATGTAGAGCGGGTTGGCACCATCTTTGAAGCGGGCATTGAGATTCGCCCCGGCCTTGATCAGGAGTTTCAAACAGTCGATTTGATTTTCCTGTGCCGCAATGAAAAGCGCAGTGATGTCACCATCCTTAGTCCTGGCATTGAGATCTGCCTTGGCTTCGATCAGGGCTTCCACGCAGTCGGGATGGCCTTTCGCAGTAGCAACGATCAGTGGGGTGAAGTCATCCTTAGCCCTGGCGTTGAGGTCTGCCTTGGCTTCGATCAGGGCTTTCACGCAATCGGTATGGCCATTCGCAGCAGCGATGAACAGTGGGCCGGTGCCATCTTCATTACGAGTGTTGATATCAACCCCGGCGTTGAGCAGGGCTTTCACGCAAGCGGTATGGCCATTCGCAGCAGCGATGACAAGCGGGGTGCTGCCATCCTTAGTCCTGGCGTTGAGGTCCGCCTTGGCTTCGATCAGGAGTTTCACGCATTCGGCGTGATTTTCCTGTGCAGCCATGAGCAGCGGGGTGGCGCCACCCTTGGTCCGGGCATTGAGATCCGCCCCGCCTTCGATCAGGAGTTTCATGCACTCGGTATTGCCCATCTCGGCTGCGATGAGCAGCGGGGTGGTGCCATCCGGCAGGGCAGCGTCAAGATTTGCCCCGGCTTCGATCAGGAGTTTCACGCAGTCGATATTGCCCATCTCGACTGCCATGAGCAGCGGAGAGGTGCCATCCAGCAGGGCGGCGTCAAGATCTGCCCCGGCTTCAATCAGGAGTTTCACGCACTCGGTATTGCCCATCTCGACTGCCATGAGCAGCGGGGTGTTACCATCTTTAGTTCGGACGTTGAGGTCTGCCTTGGCTTCGATCAGGAGTTTCAGGCATTCGGTATTGCCGTTCTGGGCTGCCAGAAGCAGCGGGGTAGCACCATCCTTAGTCCCGGCGTTGAGATCCGCCCCGGCTTTGATGAGGGCTTTCACGCACTCGGTATTGCCTTTCGAAGCAGCGATGAGCAGCGGGGTGGCGCCCTGCCTGGACTGGGTGTCGAGATTCGCCTTGGCTTCGATCAGAGCTTTCACGGACTCGGTATTGCCTTTCGAAGCAGCGATGAACAACGCGGTGGCGCCATGGGAAGTTCGGGCGTTGCTATCCGCCTTGGCTTCGAGCAGTCTTTTCAGGCAGGCAGTGTTATTTTTTTGTGCAGCTATGATCACTGCGGTAAGACCGCTCTTAGCGACGGCGTTGAGATTGGCTCCGGCGTTGATCAGGCATTCGACGATCGCCATATGCCCACTCATGGATGCCATCATCAAGGCAGTGAAATCATCATACGCAATGTAATGGACATTGACATTGATTCCTCCTGCCAGAGTTCTTTCCACCTGATCCAAATCCCCTTCAAAACAGGCACGAAAAAACGTCGGATCAGGGAAAAACGTATCCGGGTGAGACTCCCCGGTGTTCAGATTCAACACAGGCATCGGGTCTTGTCGGCACATTGCGCACCGCCGTGAGCCGATGGGCTGATCGACAAAACACTTCGAAATACAGTCCAGATCGAAGAGGTGGCCACAACATCGGGTTTTGACCACCACGGGCGCTATAACACGACCATGAAAATGGGTCAAACAAATAGGACAGGGATGTGCCTCCTCTGGTACTTCACTATCCCCGGGGACAGGGGGGTGAGCAATGCCGTCCATAAGTAGAACATCTATATCAGTCAATAAGCAATGCAGTTTGGACACAGGAAAAATATGATAGTTCAATCGGGTAGTTATTAAATTTGCAGTAGGCAGATAATCACCTATTTCAACAACCCGCAAGATAGGAACCCCTGAGAGCTGTGTTTACTGAACAAATCAACGTCTTTCATTTGTTTCCTTCTCTGCCTCTGTTCCGAACTCTGCCCCGGCGTCGGTCAGGAGCTTCACGCAATCGGTATTGCCCATCTTGGTTGCGATGCCAAGTGGGGTGGTGCCATCCGGCAGGGCTGCGTTGAGATTCGCCCCGGCCCGGATCAGGAGTTTCACGCAGTCGGTGTTGCCCAACCCGGCTGCAATGTATAGCGAGGTGACACCATCCTCGACCCGGGCATTGAGATTCGCCCCGGCGTTGATCAGGATTCTCAGGCAGTCAGTATTGCCGTTCTGGGCTGCCGTGAACAGAGGGGTGGCACCATACGTAATCGTGGCGGCGTTTTGATCTGCCCCGGCTTCGATCAGGATTATCAGGCAGTCGGTATTGCCGTTCTGGGCAGCGATGAACGCAGGGTTGGCACCACTCTTGGTCACGGCGTTGATATCTGCCTCGGCTGCAATCAGGATTTTCAGGCTGTCGATGTTATTTTTTTGGGCAGCGATAAACACCGGGGTAACGCCATCCTCAGTCTGGACGTTGAGATCCGCCCCGGCGTCGATCAGGAGTTTCATGCAGACGTTATTGCCCCTTTGGGCTGCGATGAAGAGCGGGGTAGCGCCACCCTTAGTCAGGGCGTTGAGATCCGCCCCGGCGTCGATCAGGAGTTTCAGGCATTCGGTATTACCTCGCGCAGCAGCGGCGAAGAGCGGGGAGGCGCCATCCTCAGTCTGGGCGTTGAGATCCACCCCGGCTTCGATCAGGATTTTCAGGCTGTCGATGTTATTTTGTTGAGCAGCCATGAATAGCGGGGTGGCTCCGCCGCCAGTCCGGGCGTTGAGATTCGCCCCTGCGTTGATCAGGCTTTTCACGCAGAGGGTATTACCACAATCAGCAGCGATGATCAGTGCGGTGGCATTATTCGAAAGGGTATTGGCAGTGTCGGGGTTCGCCCCAGCGTTGATCAGGTGTTCGACGACTTCCGTATGCCCCCAGAGGGATGCCAATATCAAGGCAGTGAAGCCACCAATCATAACAGCATTGACATTGACTCCTTCTGCCAGTGACCTCTCCACCTGTTCCAGATCCCCGTTAAAACAGGCAAGATAAAACGTCTGATCGGGGAAGAATGTATCCGGGTGAGATTCACTGGTGTTCTGATTCACCACAGGCATCGGGTTTTGCCGACACATCGCGCACCGGCGTGCGCCGATGGGCTGATCAAAAAAGCACATCGAAAGACAGTCCAGATCGAAGCGTTGACCACAACATTGGGTTTTAACGATCACAGGCGCTCCACTTCGGTCATGGAAGTTAGCCAAACAAATAGGACAGTGATCGGCCTTGAGTGTCCATGGGGAAAGGGCAACGAACAATGCCGCATATAAGTAGAACATCTGTGTTGGTCAATAAGCAGTGTGGGTTGGATGCAAAAAAGCATGTTAGTTCATTTATTCGGCTATCAAAGTTTGCTGTGGCCAGATAATCACCTGCTTCAAAAACTCAGGAGATGGGAACACCTGAAAGGTGTATTTACTGGAGAGCACAAGATCTTTCTTTTGTTTCTCTGACCGCCACTGTTTCCTACTTTGCCCCGGCGTTGGTCAGGAGTTTCAGGCACTCGGTATGGTCATTCTGAGCTGCGATGAACAGAGGGGTAGCACCAGTCGTAATCTTGGCGGCGTTGAGATCCGCTCCGGCTTCGATCAGGATTTTCAGGCAGCCGGTATTGCCATTCTGCGCTGCCATGTACAGCGGGGTGGCGCCATCTTTATTCCGGGCGTTGAGGTCCGCCCCGGCGTTGATCAGGAGTTTCAGGCAGTCGGTATTGCCTAACGCAGCAGCAACGTGCAGCGGTGTGATGCCTTTCCTGGACCGGGCGTTGATATCTGCCCCGGCGTTGATGAAGAGTTTCACGCACTCGATGCTATTACTCAGGGTGGCGATGTACAGCGGGGTGGTGCCATCCCTGATCCTGAAAGCGTTGAGATCCGCTCTGGCATTGATCAGTATTTTAACGCAGTCGGTGTTATTTTCTTGTGTAGCAATGAACAACGGGGTGGCGCCATGCTCAGTTTGCGCGTTGATATCCGCCCTGGCATTGATCAGGAGTTTCACACAGTCGGTATGGCCTTTCGCAGCAGCAACGTGCAGCGGCGTGGCGCCAGACCTGGTCCGGGCGTTGATATCTGCCCCGGCGTTGATCAGGCGTTTCACGCACTCGGTATTACCGAACTCAGCAGCGATGAACAGAGCGGTGGCACCATTAGAACGGGCAGCGTCGTGGTTTGCTCCCGTGTTGATCAGGCGTACGACGACATCCGTATGTCCACTGTGGCATGCTAACATCAAGGCTGTGAAATCATCAGTCCTAAAGGCATTGACATTGACTCCTTCTGCCAGTGACCTCTCTAGCTGATCCAGATCCCCGTTAAAACAGGCAAGATAAAACCTCCAATCGGGGAAGAATGTATCCGGGTGAGATTCACTGGTGTTCTGATTCACCACAGGCATCGGGTTTTGCCGACACATCGCGCATCGGCGTGCGCCGATGGGCTGATGAACAAAGCACATCGAAAGGCAGTCCAGATCGAAGCGGTGACCACAACATTGGGTTTTAACGACCACAGGCGCTCCACTTCGGTCATGGAAGTTAGCCAAACAAATGGGACAGTGATCGGCCTTCAGTGCCCATGGGGTGAGGGTAGCGAGCAATGTCACATATAAGTAGAACATCTGTGTTGGTCAATAAGCAGTGTGGGTTGGATGCAAAAAAGCATTTTAGTTCATTTATCTGGCTATCAAAGTTTGCTGTGGCCAGATAATCACCTATTTCAAAAACTCAGAAGATCGGAACACCTGAAAGTTTTGTTTACTCGATAGCACAAGGCCTTTCTTGTTTTCCCCTCCTTATCTTGCCCCGGCGTTGGTCAGGAGTTCCACGCAGTTGGTATTGCCCATCTCGGTTGCGATGGCAAGTGGGGTGGTGCCATTCGACAAGGCGGCGTTGATATCTGCCTCGGCCCTGATCAGGAGTTTCAGACCCTCGGTATTACCCTCCTCAGCGGCGATTAAAAGCGGAGTCGCACCATCCTCAGTCCTTCGGGCGTCGAGATCGGCCCCGGCGTTGACCAAGCGCTCCACGGAGTCGCTATTGCCCATCTCGGCTGCAATGAATAGGGGGGTTCTGCCATCCTCAGTCCTGGCGTCGAGATCTGCCTCAGCTTCGATCAGGAGTTTCAGGGAGTCTATGTTATTTTCCTTGGCAGCGATTAACAGCGGGGTGGCGCCAACCTTAGTCCGGATGTTGAGGTCCGCCCCGGCTTCGATCAGGCGTTTCACACAGTCGGCGTGATTTTCTTGTGCAGCCAAAAACAGCGGGGTGCCGCCATCCTTGGTCTGGGTGTTGAGATCTGCCCCGGCATTGATCAGGAGTTCCACGCAGTCAGTATGGCCATTCGCAGCAGCGATCAGCAGCGGGGTGCAGCCTTCCTTATTCCTGGCGTTGAGGTCAGCCTTGGCTTCGATCAGGGATTCCACACAGTCGGTATTGCCATTCTGGGCTGCGATGTACAGCGGGGTGGCACCATCTGACAAGCTGGCTTCGAGATCCGCCCCAGCGTTGATCAGGAGCTTTACGCAGTCGCTGTAGCCCATCGCAGCAGAGCTGATCAGCGGAGTGCAGCCATTCGACAGTATAGTGTTGGGATCCGCTCCGTCGTTGATCAGGAGTTTCACGCAGTCGATGTGATTTTCCTGTGCAGCGATGAACAGCGGGGTGACGCCCTCCTTATTTTGTGCGTTGAGATCCGCCCCTGCTTCGATCAGAGCTTTCAGGCAGTCGATATGACCTCTCGCAGCAGCAATGATCAGCGGAGTGCTGTCTTCCTTTGCCCTGACGTTGGGGTCTGCCTTGGCTTCGATCAGGGCTTTCAGGCAATCGGTATAGCCTTTTGCAGCAGCGATGTACAGCGGGGTGGTGCCATCGTTAGCTGGGGCGTTGGGATCCGCCCCGGCGTTGCACAGGAGTTTTACGCAGGCGGTGTTATTTTCTTGTATAGCGATGAGCAGCGGGGTAGCGCCATCTTGAGTCAGGGCATTGAGTTTTGCCTTGGCTTCGATCAGGCGTTTCACGCAGTCGGTATTGCCTTTCGCAGCTGCGATGAACAGAGGAGTGGAGCCATCCGACAAGGCGGCGTCAAGATCCGCCCCGGCTTCAATCAGGAGTTTCACGCAGTCAATATTGTTGTTCTGGGCAGCGATGAGCAGCGAGGTGGCGCCATCCTTATTCCGGGCATTGAGATCCGCCCCGGCGTCGATCAGGGCTTTCACGCAGTCGGTATTGCCCATCTCGGCTGCGATGAATAGTGGAGTGAAGCCACCCGACAAGACGGCGTCGAGATCCGCCCCGGCTTCAATCAGGAGTCTCACACAGTCAGTATTGCCATTCTGGGCAGCGATGAGCAGCGAGGTGGCGCCATCCGGCAAGCTGGTGTTGAGATCCGCCCCGGCGTTGATCAGGCATTCGGCGACCGCCATATGCCCCCCGATGGATGCCATCATTAAGGGGGTGTAATCATCATTCGTAATGTCATGGGCATTGACATTGACTCCTTCTGCCAGTGACTTCTCCACCACATCCAAATCCCCTTCAAAACAGGCACGAAAAAACGTCAGATCGGGGAAGAATGCATCCGGGTGAGATACACCGGTGTCCAGATTCAACACAGGCATCGGGTCTTGCCGACACATTGCGCACCGTCTTGAGCCGATGGGCTGATCGACAAAACACTTCGAAATACAGTCCAGATCGAAGAGGTGGCCACAACATCCGGTTTTGACGACCACAGGCGTGACACTTCGGCCATGAAAGTAAGTCAAACAAATAGGACACTGATCGGCCTTGACTGTATATGGGGAGAGAGTAGCGAACAACGCCACATATAAGTAGAACATCTGTGTTGGTCAATATGTAATGCGGGTTAGATACAAAAAAAGCATGTTAGTTCATTTATGTGTCAATCAAAGTTTGCTGTGGCTAAACCGGACGGTGAAAGCAAAACTGAGGCAGAGCGCTTGGAGTGGGATACACTCTGTGCATGGAAAGACCAACGCTTTGACTATGGAGAGCAGCGCATGGTTGGTTTTGCCCTCTGGGGTGAGCGACTTTATTGCGTGGTGTACACCGATCGTGGTGAGACGCGACGTATTATTTCCCTTCGAAAAGCTAATAACCGGGAGAAAACTGCTTATGCGAATCAAGACTAAATCCGGTCGGTGGATCCAGATGAACACCGACGAAGAAGAGGCAGCCATCAATGCAGGCATTGCCGCTGATCCTGACACATATGAACTTACTGACGAGGAGTTCAAACAACTACGACCAGTGGGGCGACCCAAGGCCGAACAGACCAAGGAGCGGATTTCTATCCGGCTGTCACCCGAGGTGGTTGAATTTTTCCGCGCCACTGGCAAAGGCTGGCAGACCCGTATGGATGAAGCTTTGCGTGAATATGTGGTCAGGCATTCAGGGTGACAGCTTGCAGTCTCCTCCTGCTTTGGTTTCACCAGATCCCCAGCCAGCCGAAACGCCACTTCTCGGGCTCTGGCAATCAGAAATCGATTCAACTGGCTGACACAGAGTTCTTCCTGATCCTGCTCGGCGTGGAGCAGGGCCAGAAGGCGGGTGTCCAGCTTTACTGAATAGCACAAGGCCTTTCTTGCTTTCCCGTCCTTACTTTGCCCCGGCTTTGGTCAGGAGTTCCACGCAGTCGCTATTGCCCATCTTGGTTGCGATGGTCAGCGGGGTAGCGCCACTCCCTGTTTGTGCGTTGAGATCCGCCCCAGCGTCGATCAGTAGTCTCACAATATCGGTGTTATTTTCAAGTGCAGCGATGTGCAATGGGGTGGCACCATGCTCGATCCAGACGGCGTTGAGATCCGCCCCGGCGTTGATCAGGAGTTGCACGCATTCGGTGTTACCTTTGGCAGCAGCAACGTACAAGGCGGTGGCGCCATTCAGCAGGGCAGCGTTGAGATCCGCCCCGGCTTCCATCAGGAGTTTCACACAGTCGGCGTGATTTTCTTGTGCAGCCATGAACAGCGGGGTGCCGCCGTCCTTGGTCTGGGCGTTGAGATCCGCTCCGGCATTGATCAGGAGTTTCACGCAGTCGGTATTGCCTTTCGCAGCGGCAACGTACAGCGGGCTGGCGCCAGTATCAGTGCGGGCGTTGAGATCCGCCTCGGCGTTGATCAGGAATTGCACGCATTCGGTGTTATTTTTTTTGGCAGCGATGAACAAAGGGGTGGCGCCATTCTTAGCCCGGGCGTTGAGCTCCACCCCGGCGTTGATCAGGAGTTTCACGCAGTCGGTATTACCGTACACAGCAGCGATGAACAGCGGCGTGGCACCAATCTTAGTCTGGACGTTGAGATCCGCCCCGGCTTCGATCAGGCGTTTCACGCAGTCGGTATTACCGTACTCAGTAGCGAGGAACAGTGCGGTGGCACCATTCGAGCGGGCAGCGCCAAGGTTCGCCCCAGCGTTGATCAGGCGTTCGACGATATCTGTGTGCCCTCTGTTGGATGCCAACATCAAGGGAGTGAAGTCAGCAATCATAGCGGCATTGACATTGACCCCTTGTGCCAGAGACCTCTCCACCTGATTCAAATCCCCGTCTAAACAGGCACTATAAAACGTACGATCGGGGAAAAATGTATCCGGGTGAGATTCACTGGTGTTCTGATTTACCACAGGCATCGGGTTTTGCCGACACATTGCGCACCGACGTGAGCCAATGGGCTGATCAACAAAACACCTCGATATACAGTCCAGATCGAAGAGGTTGCCGCAACATTGAGTTTTGACGACTACAGGTGCGGCACTTCGGCCATGAAAGTCAGCCAAACAAATGGGACAGTGATCGGCCTTCAGTGTCAAAGGAGAGAAGGTAGCGAACAACGCCACATATAAGTAGAACATCTGTGTTGGTCAATATGTAATGCGGGTTAGATACAAAAAAGCATGTTAGTTCATTTATGTGTCAATCAAAGTTTGCTGTGGCTAATCCGGACGGTGAAAGCAAAACCTTAAGAGATTAAGTATGCCATTTGCTTCAGTCCAAGCTGAAAGTGACCTGATCCTGCTTAACATCTAGCAGGGCCAGAAGCGGGGAGTCGGGCTCTTCCCGATTGTTGACGTCACTTCTTAGTTGAGTGAGTACATCGCTCAAAGCGCCGCATTATTTCCCTGCGAAAAGCCAATAAACGAGAGGTACGAACTTATGCAAATCAAGACTAAATCAGGGCGCTGGCTTGAGCTGCGCACCGACGAAGAAGATGCGGCTATCAATGCAGGCATTGCCGCTGATCCTGACACATATGAACTTACTGACGAGGAGTTCAAACAACTACGACCAGTGGGGCGACCCAAGGCCGAACAGACCAAGGAGCGGATTTCTATCCGGCTGTCACCCGAGGTGGTTGAATTTTTCCGCGCCACTGGCAAAGGCTGGCAGACCCGTATGGATGAAGCTTTGCGTGAATATGTGGTCAGGCATTCAGGGTGACAGCTTGCAGTCTCCTCCTGCTTTGGTTTCACCAGATCCCCAGCCAGCCGAAACGCCACTTCTCGGGCTCTGGCAATCAGAAATCGATTCAACTGGCTGACACAGAGTTCTTCCTGATCCTGCTCGGCGTGGAGCAGGGCCAGAAGGCGGGTGTCGAGCTTTACTGAATAGCACAAGGCCTTTCTTGCTTTCCCGTCCTTACCTTGCCCCGGCGTTGGTCAGGAGTTCCACGCAGTCGCTATTGCCCATCTTGGTTGCGATGGACAGCGGGGTAGTGCCATCCGAAGTCCTGGCGGCGTTGAGATCCGCTCCAGCTTCGATCATGAGTGTCACAAAGTCGCTGTTATTCTCTTGTGCAGCGAAGAACAGCGGGGTGGCGCCATCCGAAGTCCTGGGGGTGTTGAGATTCGCCCCGGAGTCGATCAGGAGTTTCCCAATGTCGGTGTTATTTTCTTGTGCAGCGTAGAACAGCGAGGTGGCGCCATCCGTGGCCCGGGCAACATTGACGTCCGCCCCGTCTTTTATCAAACGTTCGACGACGTCTATGTGCCCCTCACTGGATGCTACGATCAGGGCAGTGAAATCATCAGTCATAACGGCGTTGACACAGACTCCTGCTGCCAGTGACCTCTCCACCTGAATCAAATCCCCGTCATAACAGGCATCATAAAACACCTGATCGGGGAAAAATGTATCTGGGTGGGATTCACTGGTCTTCTGATTCACCACAGGCATCGGGCATTCCCGACACATCGCGCATCGGCGTGAGCCGATCGGTTCAAAAATGAATTGTTTCGAAATACAGTCCAGATGGAAGCGGTGGCCACACTGGGTTAGACATTGGGTTTTGACGTCTACTGGCGCCACATCGCGGCCATGGAAATTAGCCAAACAAATAGGACATACATCGGGCTCCGACGTTACGTCAGTTTCCATGGGAAGAAGAGTGCGAGCCATGCCATCCATAAGTAGAACATCTGTGTCAGTCAATAATGCAGTGTTGGTTAGACATAAGAGCAGTACAAAAGTTCAATTGTGTGACTATAAAGTCCGCTGTGGCTAAATAATACCAATCGTGCTTTCTAACTCCCGTGATGAGCATGGAGATTTGAGCCTTAAGACAAGGCGGCGTGAGGAGTCATAGCCTTAGCTATGGCGACGATCGCCAACGCAGGATTAAGGCTCAAATCTTCAGCGCAATAGGGAGTTAGAAAGTTCGATTGGTATAATCACCTGTTTTAAAAACTCGGAAGATGGAAACACCCAGAGGCGGGTTTACCGGTTAACACAACGCCTTTCTTTCCTTCATCGCCTCTGTTCCCTACTCTGCCCCGGCGTTGATCAGGAGTTTCACGCAGTCGGAATTGCCTTTTGCAGCAGCAACGAACAGCGGGGTAGCACGATCCGTAATTCTGGCAGTGTTGAGATCCGCTCCGGCATTGATCAGGAGTTTCACGCAGTCGGAATTGCCCACCAGGGCTGCGATAAACAGCGGGGTGGAGCCATCCTCGGCCTGGGCGTTGAGATCTGCCCCTGCGTTGATCAGTATTTTCAGACAGTCGGTATTGCCCATCAGGGCTGCGAGGAACAGCGAGGTGGCGCCATTCTCAGTCCGGACGCTGACATCTGCCCCGGCATCGAGAAGGAGTTTCACGCAGTCGATGTTGCCCTTCTGGACTGCGATGATCAGAGGTGTGCAGCCATCCGACATGGCGGCGTTAAGATCCGCTCCGGCGTTGATCAGGAGTTCCACGCAGTCAGTGTTATTTTCTTGAGCAGCGGTGAGCAGCGGTGTGGCGCCATCCAACATGGCGGCGTTGAGATTCGCCTTGGCTTCGATCAGGGCTTTCACGCAGTCGGTATTGCCTATCCAGGCTGCGATGAGCAGCGGGGTGGAGCCATCATCGGTCTGGGCGTTGAGATCCGCCCCGGCTTCGATCAGGGCTGTCAAGCAGTCGATGTTATTTTCTTGGGCAGCGATGACCAGCGGGGTGGTGCCATCCGACAAGGCGGCGTTGAGATCCGCCCCGGCGTTGACCAGGAGTTTCACGCAGACAATGTTATTTTCCTGGGCAGCAATGAACAGCGATGTGGCGCCACTCGACATGGCGGCGTTGAGATCTGCCTCAGCTTCGATCAGGATTTTTACGCAGTCATCGTTATTATGATGTGCAGCGATGAGCAGCGGGGTGGCGCCATTCGACAAGGCGGCGTCGACGTCCGCCCCGGCTTCTATCAGGCGTTGGACGACAGTCTTGTTCCCGTTTTGGGATGCCAACATCAAAGCAGTGAAGCCACCAACCATAACCGCATTGACATTGACTCCTTCTGCCAGCGACCTCTCTACCTGATTCAGATCCCCGTTTAAACAGGCATTATAAAAAGTCTGATCGGGGAAAAATGTATCCGGGTAAGCTTCACTGGTGTTCTGATTCACCACAGGCATCGGGTTTTGCCGACACATTGCGCACTGGCGTGAGCCGATGGGCTGATCAACAAAGCACATCGAAAGACAGTCCAGATCGAAGCGGTGACCGCAACATTGGGTTTTGACGACCACAGGCGCTTCATGACGGTCATGGAAGTGAGCTAAACAAATAGGACAGGGATCAGCTTCCAGTGTCCATGGGGAGAGGGTAGCGAACAATGCCATATATAAGAAGAACATCTGTGTTGGTTAGTAGTGTGGGTTGGATACAAAAAAAGGAATGGTAGTTCATTTATATGGCTATCAAAGCTTGCTGTGACTAAATAATCACCTGTTTTAAAAAAAATTCAGAAGATGGGAACACCTGAGAGTCGTTTTTACTGGACAAAGTAACGCCTTTCTTTTGTTGCCTTCACGGCCTTTGTTCCCTACTTTGCTCCAGCCTTGATCAGGGCTTCCATGCAGTCGGTATTGCCCATCGCGGTTGCGATGTAGAGTGGGGTGGCGCCATCTGAAGTCCTGGCGGCGTCGAGATCTGCCCCGGCATTGATCAGGCGTTCTACGCAGTCGGTATCGCCATTCAGGGCTGCGATGAACAGCGGGGTGGCACCATCTGAAGTCCTGGCAGCATTGAGATCCGCTCCGACGTGGATCAGGGTTTCCATGCAATCGGTATGGCCATTCAGGGCTGCAGTGAACAGCGCGGTGGTGCCATCAATAGTCCGGGCGTTGAGATTCGCCCCGGCCTTGATCAGAAGTTTCACGCAGTCGGTGTTATTTTTCTGAACTGCGATGAACAGCGGGGTGGCGCCGTCCGAAGTCCTGGTGGCCTTAAGATCCGCCCCGACCTGGATCAGTATTTCCACGCAATCGGTATGGCCTAGCCAGACTGCGATGAGAAGCGGGGTTGCACCATTCTTATTTCTCGCGTTGAGATCTGCGTTGGCTTCGGTCAGGGCTTTCACGCAGTCGGTATTGCCTCTCAGGGCAGCGACGAATAGCGGGGTTGTACCATTCTCAGTCCTGGCGTTGAGATTCGCCCCGGCGTTGATCAGGAGTTCCACGCATTCGATGTTATTTTCTTGGGCAGCGAAGAACAGCGGTGTGGCGCCATCCAACAAGGCGGCGTTGATATCCGCCCCGGCGTTGATCAGGAGTTTCATGCAGTCGGTATTGCCCTCCTTGGCAGCGATCAACAGTGCGGTGGCACCATTTGAAAAGGTGGCGTTAACATCCGCCCCGGCGTTGATCAGGAGCTTCACGCAATCGATGTTATTCTCCTGGACAGCAAAGAATATTGCGGTGGCTCCACCTGTGGAGGTGGCGTTGAGATTCGCCCCGGCGCTGATCAGGCGTTCAACGATTGCCTCGTGCCCCCCGTCAGATGCCAACATCAAGCCAGTGAAATCATCATGTATAACGGCATTGACATTGACTCCATTTGCCAATGACCTCTCTACCTGATCCAAATCCCCGTCATAACAGGCATCAAAAAACACCTGATCGGGGAAAAATGTATCCGGGTGAGATTCACTGGTGTTCTGATTCACCACCGGCATCGGGTTTTGCCGACACATTGCGCACTGGCGGGAGCCAATGGGCTGATCAACAAAACACTTCGAAATACAGTCCAGATCGAAGAGGTGACCACAGCATTGGGTTTTGACGACCACAGGCGCTTCACTTCGGCCATGGAAGGGAGCCAAACAAATAGGACAGTGATCAGCCTTCAGTGTCCATGGGGAGAGGGTAGCGAACAATGCCACATATAAGTAAAACATCTGTATTGGTCAAGAAGCAGTGTAGGTTTGATACAAAAAAGCATGTTAGTTCATTTGTATGGCTATCAAAGTTCGCTGTGGCCAAACAATTACCTGTTTCAAAAACTCAGAAGATGGGAACACCTGAGAGCCATGTTCACTGGACAACACAAATCCTTTCTTTGGTTGCCTTCATGGTCTTGGTTCCCTATTTTGCTCCAGCCTTGATCAGGACTGCCACGCAGCCGGCATCGCCTTTCAGGAATGCGATGTAAAGTGGGGTGACTGGGGTGATGCCATCCATGGTACTGGCGACATGGGGATCTGCCCCGCCACTGATCAGGATTTCCACGCAATCGGTATGGCCTTGCCAGACTGCGATGAGCAGCGGGGTGGCGCCATCTGAAGCCCGGGGGACGTTGAGATCCACCCCGGCGTTGACCAGGAGTTTCAAGCACTCGGTGTTATTTTCTTGTATAGCGAAGGACAGCGGTGTGGCGCCATCCAACCTGGCGGCGTTGAGATCCGCCCCGGCGTTGATCAGGAGCTGCACGCAGTCGGTATTGCCTTTCGCAGTGGCAGCGAACAGTGGGGTGGCACCATCCGTAATCCTGACGGCGTTGAGATCCGCCCCGGCGTTGATCAGGAGTTTCATGCAGTCGGTATTGCCTTTCGCAGCAGCAGCGAACAGTGGAGTGGAGCCGTTATCGGTCTGGGCGTTGAGGTTCGCCCCGGCGTTGATCAGGAGTTTCACGGAGTCGACGCTATTTTCCTGGACAGCCATGAACAGTGCGGTGACCCCATCCTCAGTTTGTGCGCTGAGATCCACCTTGGCTTCGATCAGGGCTTGCAGGCATTCGATTTTATTTTCTTGTGCCGCAAAGAAGAGCGGGGTGGCGCCATCACTACTCCGGGCGGCGTTAAGGTCCGCCCCGGCCTTGATCAGGCGTTTCATGCATTCGATATTGCCTAGCACAGCAGCGATGAATAGCGGGGTGGCACCATCCTCAGTCCGGGCGTTCACATCCGCCCCGGCGTTGATCAGGAGTTTCAAACAGTCGGTATTACCCTTCAGGGCCGCGACGAACAGCGGGGTGGCGCCACCCGGAGTCCTGGCGATGTTGATATTCGCCCCGGCGTTGATCAGCAGTTTCACGCAGTCGGTATTGCCCTCCTGGACAGCGATGTAAAGCGGGGTGGCGTGATTCTTATTCCGGGCATCGAGATCCGCCCCGGCGTTGATCAGGAGTTTCAAACAGTCGCTATTGCCCTCCTCGGCAGCGACGAAAAGTGGGGTGGCGCCATTCTCATTCCGGGCATTGAGATCTGCCCCGGCGTTGATCAGGAGTTTCAAAATGTCGGTATTACCCTCCTGGGCAGCGACGAAAAGCGGGGTGGCGCCATTCTCATTCCGGGCGTTGAGATCCGCCCCGGCCTCGGTCAGGAGTTTCACGCAGTCGATGTTATTTTGTTGGGCAGCAATAAGCAGGGGGGTGTCGCCATTCTCGGTTCGGGCGTCGAGATTCGCCTTGGCTTTGATCAGGGCTTTCAGGCAGTTGATATTGCCTTTTGCCGCAGCGATGAGCAACGGGCTGGCGCCATCTGAATTCAGGGGAGGGTTGAGATTCGCCCCGGCGTCGATCAGGCGTTGCACGCAGTCGGTATTGCCCACCTGAGCTGCGATGTATAGCGGGGTGGCGCTATCCTTAGTCTGGGCGTCGAGATCCGCCCCGGCCTTGATCAGGATTTCCATGCAGTCGGTATTGCCTTTCTGGGCTGTGATGAAAAGCGGTGCGGAGCCATCTGAAGTCCGGGGGAGGTTCAGATCCGCCCCGGCCTCGATCAGGAGTTTTACGCAGTCGCTGTTGCCCTTCCAGGTTGCGATGAAAAGCGGTGTGGCGCCATCCGAAGTCCTGGCGGCATTGAGATTAGCCCCGGCGTTGATCAGGAGTTTCACGCAGTCTGTATGACCGAACTCAGTAGCGGTTAACAGTGCGGTGGCACCGTTCGTACGGGCAGTGTCGAGGTTCGCCCCAGCGTTTATCAGGCGTTTGACGACATCCGTGTGACCCCTGCTGGATGCTAACATCAGGGCAGTAAAGCCACCAATCATAACGGTATTGACATTGACTCCTTCTGCCAGTGACCTCTCCACCTGATCCAAATCCCCATATATACAGGCACGATAAAACGCCTGATCGGGGAAAAATGCATCCGGGTAAGCTTCACTGGTGTTCTGATTCACCAAAGGCATCGGATCTTGCCGACACATCGCGCAGCGGCGTGAGCCGATGGGCTGTTTAACAAAAGACTTCGAAAGACAGTCCAGATCAAAGAGGTGGCCACAACAATGGGTTTTGACAACCACAGGCGCTAAACTTCGGCCATGGAAGGGAGCCAGACAAATAGGACACTGATCGGCCTTCAGTGTCCATGGGGAGAGAGCGGCGAGTAATGCCAGATATATGTAGAACATTCTGTGCCTGTCGATAACTGCTGCGGCTTGGGTACAGGAAAGGAATGATAGTTCATTTATGTGTCTCTCAACGTTTGCTTTGGTTGAATAATCACTTGTTTCAAAAACTCAGAAGATGGGAACAACCAGGGCCGTGCTTACGGGCCATGTACCAACTCAGTCCGAGACCGACATTGCGGCGGCACGGTTGGCGATTGTGGGTCAGTGCGATGAGGATAAAAGACCGCATTTGAATACCTGGCTAAAACGGATGGCCGTAGTACCTAAAGTGGAAAATCCACAAGGAGGCTCACATGAGAAAACAATGGAAGGGAACGCCAGAAAGCAGAGGCCATGAAGCCCGCCTGCGGTGGATTAGAAAAGCAGGTGGCAAGATTGATAAGAACAAAGCAGTAATGAAGATGCTTAAGAAAAGTATTAGAAAATGGAATACTAAACGCACTAAAAAACAACCACATAAATAGCAGCAAAAACATTACCAGCCGATGATTCAGGAATGAGCCAGCCCTAGCATGGCGACAATCTGTTTGGGTTCTCTGGCGAGCAGGTTCAGCAATACACGGGCAGGGCCGTTCGGTTTGCGGTCACCCCGCTCCCAGTGGCGAAGGGTGGGGAGTTTTACACCTACAGCCTGGGCAAACTCTTCCTGAGTCATATCGAGCTGCTGGCGAATGCCTTTGATGTCCAGGGGTGTCACCTCATGGACGATCGCACCTGTATTCTCACCTTTTGTGTAGGTTACGGCCTCTTCAAGGCCCTGGATAATGCTGTTCGCTACGCTTGCCATTTTTTCCATCCTCTTTCGAGTAGAGTGACTAACTGTTTCATGGTGTTGCGGTCTGCCTTTGACAGGTTTTCCTGTTGGTTTTTCCCATAAACCGTGAGCAGGAACAGGGGCATTGATGGATTCTTGTAGAAGTGAATAATCTGCACTCCTCCACTCTTGCCTGATGCACCTCTTCGCCACCGGAGCTTACGGATGCCGCCTGTACCCTTCATGATCTCACCAGCCTCAGGGTTTGCCGCCAGGTAATCAATGATATGGCGGCGTTCCTCACTGGATAGAAGGCTCTCAGCTTCGTCCTGATAGTTTTTCAGCTCAACGACCGTATGCATTAGAATGTAATCCAATGGATTAGTTCAGGCAAAGTATAATGGTTGGTAAGAAAGATGCAGGCCGGTGGTTTTTCGCACTACACCTGACTATTTAATGGCGAACCCTGATAAAGCGTAAAGACTAGCAATTTACAACAAGTCCATATAGTGCCCATATATGGACTTTTTCGTTAATTGGGCTTATCCTTTGACTGATAAATTTTTCATTATTGGAGTCAAGCATGAGCTCATCAACCTCACCTCGCATCACAACGGTATCGGCCTTCAAGAAAAAGCTGGCTTCTATGGATGTATCAGAGCCTGTAGTTGTAACCCAAAATGGGGAACCTTTGTATGTAGTTCAAGATCCTGTCCAGTTTGAGATGCAGCAGGAACAAATGGCTCTACTACGATTGCTATCTTTTGCCGAAAAAGATGTTCAGGCAGGCCGAACCGTATCATCTTCCGACCTTCGGGCTGGATTGAAAGGGCTTATTGATGAAGTTTGAGTATTCACTAGCTTTCCAATGTCAGCTTCATGACAGGTTTTATTATTTAGCTCGACACATCGGACAGGTAGCGGCTCAGGAGCTTCTTGATGGCTTTATTGTTGGATTTGAGAAAAGAGTGAATGGACATCCTGACAGTGCTCCATTGTGTATAGAGGCGGCAGAACTTGGGCTCACAACTTATCACGATTATGTTGATCCAAAACTCCAATTGCGAACAATCTATCGCTTTTCTGAGGCAGAGGGCGTTGTGTACCCATTGTTATTTTTGAGCACAAAACAAAGCATCCGGCAGGCTTTGATTCAATATTGTCTACGCCATTAACACCCTGTTTTATATTTTTTCCAAGAAAAACAATATAGGTACGTGATTTTTATGAAGATTTGTCACGGTTACGGGCCATGTACCTACTGGATAACACAACGCCTTTCTTTTGTTCTCTTCCTGACCTCAGTTCCCTACTTTGCTCCAGCCTTGATCAGGGCCTCCACGCAGTCGGTATTGCCCTTCGCGATTGCAATGGAGAGCGGGGTGGCACCATCTGTAGTCCTCTCAGCATTGAGATCCGCCCCGGCGTTGATCAGGAATTTCACGCAGCCGGTATTGCCTTTCGAAGCAGCAAAGTGCAGCGGGGTGGAGCCAGTCTTAGTGTGAGCGTTGAGATCCGCCCCGGCGTTGATCAGGCGTTTCACGCAGTCGGAATTGCCCTTCAGGGCTGCGTTAAACAGCGGGGTGTGGCCATCCTCGCTCTGGGCATTGAGATCCGCCCCGGCGTCGAGAAGGAGTTTCACGCAGTCAGTGTCATTTTCTTGGGCAGCGAACAACAGCGCTGTGGAGCCATCCGACATGGCGGCGTTGAGACTCGCCTTGGCTTTAATCAGGGCTTTCACGCAGTCGGTATGGCCCAATGTAACAGCGATGACCAGCGGGGTGGTGCCATCTGTAGTCCGAGCGGCGTTGAGCTCCGCTCCGGCTTCGATCAGGGCTGTCAGGCAGTCGATGTCATTTTGCTGAGCAGCCATGAACAGCGGGGTGCTGCCATCGGACAAGGCAGCGTTGAAATCCGCCCCGGCGTTGATCAGGAGTTTCATGCAGACGATGTTATTTCTATAGACAGCCATCATCAGCGGTGTGGTGCCACCCGACATGGCGGCGTTGAGATCTGCCTCAGCTTCGATCAGGATTTTTACGCAGTCGTAGTTATTTTGCTGTGCAGCGATGTGCAGCGGGGTGACGCCATTCGACAAGGCGGCGTTGACGTCTGCCCCAGCTTCGATCAGGCGTTCGACGACGTCCCTGTGCCCCCTGCCGGATGCCAACATCAAGGCAGTGAAATCATCAGTCATAACCGCATTGACATTGACTCCTTCTGCCAGTGACCTCTCCACCTGATCCAGATCCCCGTCAAAACAGGCATCATAAAACGTCTGATCGGGGAAAAATGTATCCGGGTGAGATTCACTGGTGTTCTGATTCACCACAGGCATTGGGTTTTGCCGACACATCGCGCACTGGCGTGAGCCGATGGGCTGATCAACAAAGCACATCGAAAGACAGTCCAGATCGAAGAGGTGGCCGCAACATTGGGTTTTGACGACCACAGGCGCTGCACTTCGGCCATGGAAGGAAGCCAGACAAATAGGACAGTGATCGGCCTTCAGTGTCAAAGGGGAGAGGGTAGCGAACAGTGCCACACATAAGTAGAACATCTGTGTTGGTCAATAAGCAGTGTGGGTTAGATACAGAAAAGCATATTAGTTCATTTATATGACTATCAAAGTTTGCTGTGGCCAAACAATTATCTGTTTCAAAAACTCAGAAGATGGGAACACCTGAGAGCCCTGTTTACTGGACGGCATGACGTTTTTCTTTTTTTTCCTTCACTGCCTCTGTTCCCATCACTGCCTTAGCGTTGATGAGAAGTTTCACGCACTCGGTATTGCCTTTCGCAGCAGCAACGAACAGCGGAGTGGTGCCATCCTCGATTTGCGCATTGATATCCGCCTTGGCTTCGATCAGGATTTTCAGGCTGTCGATGTTATTTTGCTGGGCAGCGATAAACAGCGGGGTACCGCCATCGTCACTTCGGGCGTTGAGATCGGCCCCGGCGTTGATCAGGAGTTCCACGCAGTCGGTCTTGCCTTCCGCAGCAGCAGCGAACAGCGGGGTGGCGCCAGTCTTAATCCGGGCGTTGAGATCCGCCCCGGCGTTGATCAGGAGTTTCACGCAATCGGTATTGCCTTCCACAGCAGCAACGTACAGCGGGGTGCCGCCATGCGAAGTCCGGGCGTTGAGATCCGCCCCGGCGTTGATCAGGAGTTGCACGCAATCGGTATTGCCTTCCATAGCAGCAATGAACAGCGGAGTGATGCCATCCTCAGTTTGCGCATTGATATCCGCCTTGGCTTCGATCAGGATTTTCAGGCTGTCGAGATTATTTTGCTGAGCAGCCATGAACAGCGAGGTGGCGCCAGTCTTAGTCCGGGCATTGAGATCCGCCCCGGCGTTGATCAGGAGTTTCACGCATTCGGTGTTATTTTCTTGTGCAGCGACGAACAGCGGAGTGGCACCACGCGGCAAGGCGTCGTCGAGATCCGCCCCGGCGTTGATCAGGAGTTTCACGCATTCGATGTTATTTTCTTGTGCAGCCATGAACAGCGGGGTGGCGCCATCCTCATTCCGGGGGTTGAGATCCCCCCCGGCGTTGATCAGGTATTTCAGGCAGTCGGTATTATCGAACTCAGCAGCGATAAACAGTGCGGTGGCACTATTCAAACCGGCAGCGTCAAGGTTCGCCCCAGCGTTTATCAGGCGTTCGACGACATCCGTGTGCCCCCAGATGGCTGCCAACATCAAGGCCGTGAGATCATCAGTCATAACGGCATTGACATTAACCCCTTCTGCCAGAGACCTCTCTACCTGATCCAGATCTCCGTTTAAACAGGCATCATAAAAAGTCTGATCGGGGAAAAATGTATCCGGGTGAGATTCACTGGTGTTCTGATTCACCACAGGCATTGGGTTTTGCCGACACATCGCGCACTGGCGTGAGCCGATGGGCTGATCAACAAAGCACATCGAAAGACAGTCCAGATCGAAGAGGTGGCCGCAACATTGGGTTTTGACGACCACAGGCGCTTCACTTCGGCCATGGAAGGGAGCCAGACAAATAGGACAGTGATCGGCCTTCAGTGTCAAAGGGGAGACGGCAGCGAACAGTGCCAGACATAAGTAGAACATCTGTGTTGGTCAATAATCCGTGTGGGTTAGATAGAAAAAAGCATGTTAGTTCATTTTTATGGCTATCAAAGTTGGCTGTGCCCAAACAATCACTTGTTTCAAAAACTCAGAAGATGGGAACACCTGAGAGCCATGTTCACCGGGCAACATAAATCCTTTCTTTTGTTGCCTTCACGGTCTTTGTTCCTTTGTTCCAGCCTTGATCAGGGCTTCCATGCAGTCGATATTGCCCATCGCGGTTGCAATGGAGAGCGGGGTGGCACCATCCTCAGTCCGGGCGTTGAGATCTGTCCCGGCGTTGATCAGGAGCTTCACACAGTCGCTATTGCCCTTCCGGGCCGCCATGTGAAGAGGAGTGGCACCATCCTTAATCCTGGCGATGTTGAGATCCGCCCCGGCGTTGATCAGGAGTTTCACGCAGTCGGTGTTATTTTCCTGGGCAGCCATGAACAGTGCGGTGACCCCATCCTTATTTCGGACGTTGATATTCGCCTTGGCTTTGATCAGGAGTTTCACGCAGTCGGTATTGCCTTTTGCAGCAGCGACGAAAAGCGGAGAGGTGGCATCCCTGAGCCTGACAGCGTTGAGATCCGCCCCGGCTTCGATCAGGATTTTAAGGCATTCGCTATTGCCCTTCTGGGCCGCCATGTGAAGAGGAGTGGCACCATCCTTAATCCTAGCGATGTTGAGATCCGCCCCGGCTTCGATCAGGATTTTCAGGCTGTCGATGTTATTTTTTTGGGCAGCGATAAACAGCGGTGTAGCGCCATCCTCAGTTCGGGCGTTGAGATCTGCCCCGGCGTTGATCAGCAGTTTCACGCTGTCGGTATTGCCCTCCTGTGTGGCGACGAACAGCGGGGTGCCGCCATCCAAAGTCCGGGCGTCGAGAAGCGCTCCCGCTTTGATCAGGAGTTCCACGCATTCGGTGTTGCCTTGCGCAGCAGCAACGAACAGCGGGGTGCCGCCATCCAAAGTCCGGGCGTTGAGATCCGCCCCGGCGTTGATCAGGAGTTCCACGCAGTCGGTATTGCCTTGCCCAGCAGCAACGATCAGCGGGGTGGTGCCATCCTCAATGTGCGCATTGATATCCGCCTTGGCTTCGATCAGGATTTTCAGGTTGTCGATGTTATTTTGTTGAGCAGCTATGAACAGCGGGGTGGCACCATCCGAAGTCCCGGCATTGAGAGCCGATCCGGCTCCGATCAGGATTTTAAGGCAGTCGGTATTGCCGTTCTGGGCTGCCATGAACAGCGGGGTGGCACCATCCGAAGTCCTGCCGTTGAGAGCCGCTCCGGCTTCGATCAGGATTTTAAGGCAGTCGGTATTGCCGTTCTGGGCTGCGATGAACGGTGGGTTGGCACCACTCTTAATCCGGGTGTTGAGATCTGCCTCGGCTTCAATCAGGATTTTCAGGCTGTCGATGTTATTTTTTTGGGCAGCGATAAACAGCGGGGTAGCGCCACCCTCAGTTCGGGCGTTGAGATCTGCCCCGGCGTTGATCAGAAGTTTCACGCAGTCGGTATTGCCCTCCTGTGTTGCGATGAACAGCGGGGTGACGCCATCCAAAGTCCGGCAGATGTTGGGATCCGCCCCGGCGATGATCAGGAGTTTTACGCAGTCGGCATTGCCTTTCGCAGCAGCAACGTGCAGCGGGGTAGCGCCAGTCTTGGTGCGGGCGTTGAGAACCGCCCCGGCGATGATCAGGCGTTTCACGCAATCGCTGTCACCGTACTCAGCAGCGATGAACAGTGCGGTGGCACCATTTGAACGGGCAGCGTCAAGGTTTGCCCCAGCATTGATCAGGCGCTCGATGACATCCGTGTGCCCTCTGTTGGATGCTAACATCAAGGCAGTGAAATCATTAGTCATAACGGCATTGACATTGACCCCTTCTGCCAGAGACCTCTCCACCTGATCCAGATCCCCATTTAAACAGGCACGATAAAACGTCTGATCGGGGAAAAATGTATCCGGGTGAGATTCACTGGTGTTCTGATTCACCACAGGCATCGGGTTTTGTCGGCACATCGCGCACCGGCGTGAGCCGATGGGCTGATCAGCAAAACACCTTGATATACAGTCCAGGTCGAAGCGGTGGCCGCAACATTGGGTTCTGACGACCACAGGCGCTTCACTGCGGCCATGGAAGGGAGCCAGACAAACAGGACAGTGATCAGCCTTCAATGTCAAAGGGGAGAGGGTAGCGAACAATGCCACACAAAAGTAGAACATCTGTTGGTAAATAAGCCGTGTAGGTTAGATACGGAAAAGCATATTAGTTCATTTATACGACTATCAAAGTTGGCTGTGGCCAAATAATAACCTGTTTCAAAAACTCAGAAGATGGGAACGCCTGAGAGCCATGTTCACTGGGCAACATAAATCCTTTCTTTTGTTGCCTTCACGGTCTTTGTTCCTTTGCTCCAGCCTTGATCAGGGCTTCCACGCAGTCGGTATTGCCCATCGCGGTTGCAATGGAGAGCGGGGTGGCACCATCCTCAGTTTGCGCATTGATATCCTCCTTGGCTTCGATCAGGATTTTCAGGCTGTCGATGTTATTTTGTTGGGCAGCGATAAACAGCGGGGTAACGCCATCCTGAGTCCGGGCGTTGAGATCTGCCCCGGCGTTGATCAGGAGTTTCACGCAGTCGGTCTTGCCCTCCTGTGACGCGATGAACAGCGGGGTGGCGCCATCCGAAGTCTGGCAGATGTTAAGATCCGCCCCGGCTTTGATAAGGAGACTCACGCAGTCGCTATTGCCTTTCGCAGCAGCAATGAACAGCGGGGTGCTGCCATCATCAATTTGGGCATTGAGATCCGCCTTGGCTTCGATCAGGATTTTCAGGCTGTCGATGTTATTTTGCTGAGCAGCCATGAACAGCGGGGTGATGCCATCCGGAGTCCTGGCGTTGAAAGCCGCCCCGGCTTCGATCAGGATTTTAAGGCAGTGGGTATTGCCCTTCTGGGCTGCCATGAGCAGGGGGGTGACACCACGCTTAATGGTGGCAGCGTTGAGATCCGCCCCGGCTTCGATCAGGAGTATCAGGCAGTCGGTATTGCCGTTCTGGGCTGCCATGAACAGAGGCGTGGTACCATCCTCAATCCTGGCGGCGTTGAGATTCGCCCCGGCTTCGATCAGGAGTATCAGGCAGTCGGTATTGCCGTTCTGGGCTGCGATGAACGCTGGGCTGGCACCACTCTTAATCCCGATGTTGAGATCTGCCCCGGCTTCAATCAGGATTTTCAGGCTGTCGATGTTATTGTTTTGGGTAGCGATAAACAGCGGGGTAGCGCCATTCTGAGTCCGGACGTTTAGATCCGCCCCGGCGTTGATCAGCATTTTGACGCAGTCGGTATTGTCCTCCTGTGATGCCATAAACAGCGGGGTGCCGCCTTTCGAAGTCCGGGCGTCGAGAAGCGCTCCCGCTTTGATCAGGATTTGCAGGCATTCGGTGTTGCCTTTCGCAGCAGCAACTAATAGCGGGGTGGTGCCATCCGACAGTGCGGCTTTGTGATCAGCCCCGGCGTTGACCAGGCGTTTAACGCAGTCGGCATTGCCGTACTCAGTAGCGATGAACAGTGCGGTGGCGCCATCCTTAGCCCGGGCGTTGAGATCTGCCCCGGCTTCGATCAGAATTTTAAGGCATTCGGTATTGCCTTTCGCAGCAGCCATGGACAGAGGAGTGACACCATCCTCAAACGCGGCGGTGTTGAGATCTGCTTCGGCTTCGATCAGGATTTTAAGGCTGTCGATGTTATTTTTTTGGGCAGCGATAAACAGCGGTGTAGCGCCATCCTCAGTTCGGGCGTTGAGATCTGCACCGGCGTTGATCAGCCTATTCACGCTGTCGGTATTGCCCTCCTGTGTGGCGATGAACAGCGGGGTTTCGCCACCCGACGGGGTGGCGTTGAGATCCGCCCCGGCGTTGATCAGGAGTCTCACACAGTCGGTATTGCCCTTCTGTGATGTGATGTACAGTGCGGTGGCACCTCTCCAAGTGGCAGCGTCAAGGTTTGCTCCGGCGTTGATCAGGAGTTTTACGCAGTCGGTGTTATTTTCTTGTGCAGCGAGGAACAGCGCAGTGGCGCCATCTTCATGCCGAGCGGCGTTGACATCCGCCCCGGCATTGATCAGGCGTTCGACGACGTCAGTCTGCCCCCCACCAGATGCCAACATCAAGGCAGTTGAGCCATCAGTCATAAAAGCATTGACGTTGACCCCCTCTGCCAAAGACTTCTCCACCTGATCCAAATCCCCGTGAAGACAGGCATTATAAAAAGTCTGATCGGGGAAAAATGTATCCGGGTGAGATTCACTGGTGTTCTGATTCACGACAGGCATCGGGTTTTGCCGACACATCGCGCAACGGCGTGAGCCGATGGGCTGATTAAAAAAACACCTCGAAATACAGTCCAGATCGAAACGGTGACCACAACATTGGGTTTTGACAACCACAGGCGCTTCACTGCGGCCATGGAAGGGAGCCAAACAAATCGGACAGTGACCGGCCTTCAGTGCCAGAGGGGAGAGGGTAGCGAACAGTGCAACACATAAGTAGAACATCTGTGTTGGTCAATAAGCCGTGTGGGTTAGGTTCAAAAAAGCATATTAGTTCATTTATACGACTATCAAAGTTCGCTGTGGCCAAATAATCACCTGTTTCAAAAACTCAGAAGACAGGAACAACTGAGAGCTCTATTTTACAGGACAGCATGACGCTTTTCCTTTGTTTCCTTCACTCTGTTCCCATCTCTGCCTTAGCGTTGATGAGAAGTTTTACGCACTCGGTATTGCCCATCTCGGTTGCGATGGACAGCGGAGTGACGCCATTCGGCAGGGCAGCGTCAAGATCTGCCCCGGCGTTGATCAGGAGCTTTGCGCATTCGGTGTTACCATTCGCAGCAGCAACTAGTAGCGGGGTGGTGCCATCCGGCAAGGCGGTGTTGAGATCCGCCCCGGCGTTGACCAGGCGTTTGACGCAGTCGGCATTGCTGTGCTCAGTAGCGATGAACAGTGCGGTGGCGCCATCCTTGGCCCGGGCGCTGAGATCTGCCCCGGCTTCGATCAGGATTTTAAGGCATTCGATATTGCCTTTCGCAGCAGCCATGGACAGAGGAGTGGCACCATGCTTAAACGCGGCGGTGTTGAGATCTGCCTCGGCTTCGATCAGGATTTTAAGGCTGTCGATGTTATTTTTTTCGGCAGCGATAAACAGCGGTGTAGCGCCATTCTCAGTTTGGGCGTTGAGATCTGCACCGGCGTTGATCAGCCTATTCACGCTGTCGGTATTGCCCTGCTGTGTGGCGATGAACAGTGGGGTGCCGCCGTCCAAAGTTCGGGGGGCGTCGAGAAGCGCTCCCGCTTTGATCAGGAGTTCCACGCATTCGGTGTTGCCTCTCTCAGCAGCAACGAACAGCGGGGTGGCGCCACCCGACGGGGTGGCGTTGAGATCCGCCCCGGCGTTGATCAGGAGTCTCACACAGTCGGTATTGCCCTTCTGTGATGCAATGTACAGTGCGGTGGCACCACTCCAAATGGCAGCGTCAAGGTTTGCTCCGGCGTTGATCAGGAGTTTTACGCAGTCGGTGTTATTTTCTTGTGCAGCGAGTAACAGCGCAGTGGCACCATCTTCATGCCGAGCGGCGTTGACATCCGCCCCGGCATTGATCAGGCGTTCGACGACGTCAGTGTGCCCCACACCAGATGCCCACATCAAGGCAGTGAAGCCGTCAGTCATAACAGCATTGACATTGACCCCCTCTGCCAGAGACCTCTCCACCTGATCCAAATCCCCGTGAAGACAGGCATTATAAAAAGTCTGATCGGGGAAAAATGTATCCGGGTGAGATTCACTGGTGTTCTGATTCACCACAGGCATCGGGTCTTGCCGACACATCGCGCACTGGCGTGAGCCGATGGGCTGATCAA
This sequence comes from Endozoicomonas sp. ALC020, assembly GCF_049275935.1. NCBI lineage: Bacteria > Pseudomonadati > Pseudomonadota > Gammaproteobacteria > Oceanospirillales > Endozoicomonadaceae > Endozoicomonas > Endozoicomonas sp. ALC020. The sequence continues at coordinate 1,529,806 of NZ_CP184830.1, read as the reverse complement.
CAAAGCACATCGAAAGACAGTCCAGATCGAAGCGGTGGCCGCAACATCGGGTTCTGACAACTACAGGCGTTTCACTGCGGCCATGGAAGGGAGCCAGACAAATAGGACAGTGATCGGCCTTCAGTGTCCATGGGGAGAGGGTAGCGAACAAGGCCAGACATAAGTAGAACATCTGTGTTGGTCAATAAGCCGTGTGGGTTAGATACAAAAAAGCATGTTAGTTCATTTATATGGCTATCAAAGTTTGCTGTGGCCAAATAATCACCTGTTTCAAAAACTCAGAAGATGGGAACACCTGAGCCCTGTTTACTGGACAGCATGACGCTCTTCTTTTGTTTCCTTCACTGCCTCTGTTTCCATCTCTGCCTCAGCGTTGATGAGGAGTTTAACGCAGTCGGTATTGCCCATCTTGATTGCTAGGGACATTGGGGTGGCGCCGTCCGAAGTCCTGGCGGCATTGAGATCCGCCCCGGCGTTGATGAGAAGTTTCACGCAGTCGGTATTGCCCGTCTTGATTGCTATGAACAGAGGGGTGGCGCCATCCTTAATCTTGGCGGTGTTGAGATTCGCCCCGGCTTCGATCAGGAGTATCAGGCAGTCGGTATTGCCGTTCTGGGCTGCGATGAACGGTGGGCTGGCACCACTCTTAATCCGGATGTTGGGATCTGCCCCGGCTTCAATCAGAATTTTCAGGCTGTCGATGTTATTTTTTTGGGCAGCGATAAACAGCGGAGTAGCGCCATCCTCAGTCCGGGCGTTGAGATCTGCCCCGGCGTTGATCAGCATTTTCACGCAGTCGCTATTGCCCTCCTGTGATGCGATGAACAGCGCGGTGCCGCCTTTCGAAGTCCGGGCGTCGAGAAGCGCTCCCGCTTTGATCAGGAGTTCCACGCATTCGGTGCTGCCTTGTGCAGCAGCGACGAACAGCGGGGTGGTGCCAGTCTTGGTGTGGGCGTTGAGATCCGCTCCGGCGTTGATCAGGAGTTTCACGCATGCGGTGTTATTTTCTTGTGCAGCGACGTAAAGCGGGGTGGCGCTATATTCAGTCTGGGCATTGAGATCCGCCCCGGCTTCGATCAGGATTTTCAGGCAGTCGATGTTATTTTGTTGGGCAGCGATGAATAGCGGGGTGGCGCCATCTGAAGTGTGGGGGGCATTGAAATCCGCCCCGGCTTCGATCAGGATTTTCAGGCAGTCGGTATTACCGTTCTGGGCTGCGATAAACGTTGGGTTCGCACCACTCTTAGTCCGGATGTTGAGATCTGCCCCGCCACTGATAAGGATTTCCACGAGATCGCTATTGCCCTCCTGTGTTGCAAAGAGCAGCGGGTTGGCGCCATCCGACGAGGCGGCATTGATATCTGCCCCGCCACTGATAAGGATTTCCACGCAATCGGTATGGCCTTTCCAGACTGCGATGAGAAGCGGGGTTTCGCCACTCTTGGTTCTCGCGTTGAGATCCGCCCCGGCGTTGATCAGGAGTTGCACGCAGATGGTATTGCCTTTCACCGCAGCGGCAAACAGCGGGGTGGTGCCAGTCTCTGTGCAAGCGTTAAGAGCTGCCCCGGCGTTGATCAGGCGTTTCACGCAGCCGGTATTACCATACTCAGCAGCGATGAACAGTGCGGTGGCGCCATTCGAACGGGCAGCGTCAAGGTTCGCCCCAGCGTTGATCAGGCGTTCGACGACATCTGTGTGCCCGCTGACGGATGCCAACATCAAGGCATTGAGATCAGCAGTCATAACGGCATTGACATTGACCCCTTCTGCCAGAGACCTCTGCACCTGATCGAGATCCCCGTGAAGACAGGCATTATAAAAAGTCTGATCGGGGAAAAATGTATCCGGGTGAGATTCACTGGTGTTCTGATTCACCACAGGCATCGGGTTTTGCCGACACATCGCGCACCGGCGTGAGCCGATGGGCTGATCAACAAAGCACATCGAAAGACAGTCCAGATCGAAGCGGTGACCACAACATTGGGTTCTGACAACCACAGGCGCTTCACTTCGGCCATGGAAGGGAGCCAAACAAATAGGACAGTGATCGGCCTTCAGTGTCCATGGGCAGAGGCTAGCGAACAATGCCACACATAAGTAGAACATCTGTGTTGGTCAACAAGCAGTGCGGGTTAGATACAAAAAAGCATATTAGTTCATTTTTATGGTTATCGAATGAGCGTAAAACCCCGTACTTTTAGTGCGGGGATGTAAGCTCGTCGGCGATAGCCGACTAATGCGGTGTTCTCTGCTGTTGCACATACTGTTTGATGACCTCTATAGGAGCGCCACCACAGCTTGCGGCAAAGTAACTTGGACTCCATAGAGCTGACTTGTAGTACCGTTTCGCCACTTCTGGGTGATGAAGCTTTAGTTTCCTGCTGGATACACCTTTTAAGCTATTGACCAGTTTTGACAACGCTATCTTTGGGGGGTAGTTGATGAGCAGGTGTACATGGTCGGACTCCCCGTTGAACTCTACCAAATCTGTCTCAAAGTCAGAACAGACCTTCTCGAAAAGGCTTTTCAGTACTGGAAACATGTAGCCTTCAAGCACGTTGTATCGGTACTTTGTTACAAAGACCAAGTGGCAGTGAAGTTTAAAAACACAATGTCTGCCAGTTCTATATTCATTTGTTTTACTCATAGACCAATTGTATACTCAGGCCATGAAGAAGACAAAGACACTGAAGGTTCGAGTAAAAGACAAACATGTGAAGCTGCTTAACTGCTTGGCTCGCTCTGTTAATTTCGTCTGGAACTACATCAATGAACTCAGTACTCGCTCTATAAAGGAGCGTGGCAACTTTTTGTCTGCCTATGACATACATCCATACACCAAAGGAGCGGGTAAAGAACTCGGCTTGCACAGCCAGTCATTGCAGTGCATAGCTGCTGAATATGTGACTCGCCGGAAACAGTTCAAAAAAGCCAAACTTAACTGGCGCAAGTCAAATGGTGTTCGCCGCTCTCTCGGCTGGATTCCAGTCAACACAGGGCAGTCCAAATGGAAGAATGGTCAGGTGTTTCATAACGGCCACTATTTCTCGGTCTGGGATTCCTATGGATTGAGCGGGTACAAGTTCCGTACAGCCAGTTTTAATGAAGATGCTCGCGGTCGCTGGTATTTCAATGTTGTTGTGGACGTAGATACAGAAGCAACAGAGGGAAAATGCTCGGTAGGCATCGACCTTGGTTGCAAAGAGGCTGCAACGGACTCTAATGGTGACGGTGTTAAAGGTCGTGAGTACAGGGCACTTGAGGCGAAACTCGGTATTGCCCAGAGAGCCAATAACGGAAAAAGAGTTAAGGCGATACACGCCAAAATCAAAAACAGAAGACAAGATGCCTTACATCAATACAGCCGTAAGCTTGTCAATGAGAATGCGGCCATCTTCGTTGGTAATGTGTCCAGTCTGGCAATGACCAAAACCAAAAAAGCAAAATCGGCTTTGGATGCTGGATGGGGAATGTTGAAAACTATGCTGGAATATAAATGCGATCACGCAGGCGTGGTTTTTGAAGTAGTCAACGAAGCTTACTCCACCCAGACTTGTTCGTGCTGCCGGAAAATACCCGACAGTAGTCCGAAAGGTAGGGCAGGTCTTGGAATAAGAGAATGGGTCTGTTCAGAGTGCGGAGCTGAACATTTGCGTGATTTGAACGCAGCCAGAAACATTCTTGCGGTCGGGCATGACCGTCTAGCAGTAGGAATCCCCGTCCTTTAGGGCGGGGAGGATGTCAACAATCTTCACCGCCTATGTTCCCTACCTTGCCCCGGCGGTGATAAGGAGCTTAACGCAGTCGGTATTGCCCATCTCGATTGCCATGGACAGTGGGGTGGCGCTGTCCGAAGTCCTGGCGGCATTGAGATCCGCCCCAGCGTCGATCAGGAGTCTCAGGCAGTCGGAATTGCCTTTTGCAGCAGCGGCAAACACTGGGGTGGCGCCATCTTTAGTCCTGGCGGTGCTGAGATCCGCCCCGGCCTTGATCAGGATTATCAGACAGTCGCTATTGCCCTTCTCGGCTGCCATGAGCAGAGGGGTGGCACCATCCTTAATCCTGGCGGCGTTGAGATCCGCCCCGGCTTCGATCAGGAGTCTCAGGCAGTCGGTATTGCCGTTCTGGGCTGCGATGAACGGTGGGCTGGCACCACTCTTAATCCGGATGTTAAGATCTGCCTCGGCTTCAATCAGGATTTTCAGGCTGTCGATGTTATTTTTTTGGGCAGCGATAAACAGCGGAGTAGCTCCATCCTTAGTCCGGGCGTTGAAATCTGCCCCGGCGTTGATCAGCATTTTCACGCAGTCGTCATTGCCCTCCTGTGATGCGAAGAACAGCGGGGTGGCGCCATGCGAAGTCCGGGCGTCGAGAAGCGCTCCCGCTTTGATCAGGAGTTCCGCGCATTCGGTGTTGCCTTTCGCAGCAGCAACTAACAGCGGGGTGGTGCCATCCGACAGGGTGGGGTTGAGATCAACCCCGGCGTTGATCAGGCGTTTCACGCAGTCGGTATTACCATACTCAGCAGCGATGAGCAGTGCGGTGGCACCAGTCGAACAGGCGGCGTCGAGATTCGCCCCAGCGCTGATCAGGCGTTCGACGATGTCCATATATCCCCTGCCGGATGCCAACATCAAGGCAGTGAAGCCACCCATCATAACAGCATTGACATTGACCCCTTCTGCCAGAGATCTCTCCACCTGATCCAGATCCCCGTTTAAACAGGCATTATAAAAAGTCTGATCGGGGAAAAATGTATCCGGGTAAGATTCACTGGTGTTCTGATTTACCACAGGCATCGGGTTTTGCCGACACATTGCGCAACGGCGTGAGCCGATGGGCTGATCGACAAAACACCTCGTTATACAGCCCAGATCGAAGCGGTGGCCGCAACATTGGGTTTTGACGACCACAGGCGCCACATTTCGGCCATGGAAGGGAGCCAGACAAACAGGACAGTGATCGGTCGTCAGTGTCAAAGGGGAGAGGGTAGCGAACAATGCCACACATAAGTAGAACATCTGTGTTGGCCAACAATCAGTGCGGGTTAGATACAAAAAAGCATATTAGTTCATTTATACGGCTATCAAAGTTTGTTGTGGCCAAACAATCACCTGTTTCAAAAACTCAGAAGATGACAACACCTGAGAGCCACGTTCACTGGACAACATAAATCCCTGCTTTTGTTGCCTTCACGGCCTTTGTTCCCTACTTTGCTCCGGCCTTGATCAGGGCTTCCATGCAATCGGTATTGCCGATCGTGGTTGCAATGGAGAGAGGGGTGGTACCATCTGAAGTCCTGGCGGCGTTGAGATTTGCATTTGCTTCGATCAGTATTTTTACGCAGTCGGTATTGCCTTTCGAAGCAGCAGCGTGCAGCGGGGTGGTGCCATCCGACACGGTGGCATTGAGATCTGCCTCAGCGTTGATCAGGAGTTTCAAACATTCGGTTTTGCCTCGCGCAGCAGCGGCGAACAGAGGGGTGACGCCATAGGAAGTCCGGGCGTTGAGAAGTGCTCCCGCTTTGATCAGGAGTTCCACGCATTCGGTGCTGCCTTTCCCAGCAGCAACGAACAGCGGGGTCTCGCCATTCGACATGGTGGCGTTGAGATCCGCCCCGGCGTTGATCAGGCGTTTCACGCAGTCGGTGTTATTTTCATGGGCAGCGATTAACAACGGGGTGGCGCCATCCTTAGCCCGGGCGTTGAGATTCGCCCCGGCTTCGATCAGGATTGTAAGGCATTCGGTATTGCCCATCTGGGCTGCCATGGACAGAGGAGTGGCGCCATCCGACCTGGCGGCGTTGCGATCAACCCCGGCGTTGATCAGGTGTTTCACGCAGTCGGTATTACCATACTCAGCAGCGATGAACAGTGCGGTGGCACCAGTCGAACAGGCGGCGTCGAGATTCGCCCCAGCGCTGATCAGGCGTTCGACGATGTCCATATACCCCCTGCCGGATGCCAACATCAAGGCAGTGAAGCCACCCATCATAACAGCATTGACATTGACTCCTTCTGCCAGTGACCTCTCCACCTGATCCAGATCCCCGTTTAAACAGGCATTATAAAAAGTCTGATCGGGGAAAAATGTATCCGGGTGAGATTCACTGGTGTTCTGATTCACCACAGGCATCGGGTCCTGCCGACACATCGCGCACCGGCGTGAGCCGATGGGCTGTTCAACAAAACACCTTGTTATACAGTCCAGATCGAAGCGGTGACCACAACATTGGGTTCTGACGACCACAGGCACTTCACTTCGGCCATGGAAGGGAGCCAAACAAATAGGACAGTGATCGGCCTTCAGTGTCCATGGGGAGAGGGTAACGAACAATGCCAGACTTAAATAGAACATCTGTGTTGGTCCACAAGCCGTGTGGGTTAGATACAGAAAAGCATATTAGTTCATTTATATGGCTATCAAAGTTCGCTGTGGCCAAACAATCACCTGTTTTAAAAACTCAGAAGATGGGAATACCTGAAAGCTTTGTTTACTGGATAGCACAGGGCCTTTCTTGTTTTCCCGTCCTTACCTTGCCCCGGCGTTGATCAGGAGTACCAGACATTCGATATTGCCTTTCGCTATAGCAGCGTGCAGCGGGGTGGTGCCACTCATTGTGCGGGCGTTGAGATCCGCCCCGGCGTTGATCAGGAGTTTCACGCAGTCGGTATTGCCTTTCAGGGCTGCAACGAACAGCGGGGTGGTGCCAGTATTAGTGCAGGCGTTGAGATCCACCCCGGCGTTGATCAGGCGTTTTACGCATTCGATGTTATTTTCTTGTGCAGCGATGAACAACGGGGTCACAGCGTCCTTAATCCTGCCGACATTGAGACCCGCCCCGGCTTCGATCAGGATTTTAAGGCAGTCAGCATTGCCCTTCTGGGCTGCCATGAGCAGAGGGGTGGCACCATCCTTAATCCTGGCGACGTTGAAATTCGCCCCGGCTTCGATCAGGATTATCAGGCAGTCGGTATTGCCGTTCTGGGCTGCGATGAACACTGGGCTGGCACCACTATTAATAACGGTGTTGAGACCTGCCTCGGCTTCAATCAGGATTTTCAGGCTGTCGATATTATTTTTTTGGGCAGCGATAAACAGCGGGGTAGCGCCATCCTCGGTCTGTAAGTTGAGATCTGCACCGGCGTTGATCAGCATTTTCACGCAGCCGGTATTGCCCTCCTGTGTTGCGATGAACAGCGAGGTGGTGCCATAGGAGGTCTGGGCGTTGAGAAGCGCTCCCGCTTTGATCAGGCGTTTCACGCAGTCGGTATTACCGAACTCACAAGCGATGTACAGTGCGGTGGCGCCATCCTTATTCCGGGTGTTGAGAGCCGCCCCGGCTTCAATCAGGATTTTCAGGCTGTCGATGTTATTTTTTTTGACAGCGATAAACAACGGGCTAGCGCCATCCCGGGTCCGGACGTTGAGATCCGCCCCGGCGTTGATCAGGCGTTTCACGCAGTCGTTGTTACCGTACTCAGCAGCGATGAACAACGGGGTGGCGCCATCCTTAGCCCGGGCGTTGAGATTCGCCCCGGCTTCGATCAGGATTTTAAGGCATTCGGTATTGCCCTTCTGGGCTGCCATGGACAGAGGAGTGGCGCCATCCGACCTGGCGGCGTTAAGATCAACCCCGGCGTTGATCAGGTGTTTCACGCAGTCGGTATTACCATACTCAGCAGCGATGAACAGTGCGGTGGCACCAGTCGAACAGGCGGCGTCGAGATTCGCCCCAGCGCTGATCAGGCGTTCGACGATGTCCATATATCCCCTGCCGGATGCCAACATCAAGGCAGTGAAGCCACCCATCATAACAGCATTGACATTGACCCCTTCTGCCAGAGATCTCTCCACCTGATCCAGATCCCCGTTTAAACAGGCATTATAAAATGTCCGATCGGGGAAAAATGTATCCGGGTGAGATTCACTGGTGTTCTGATTCACCACAGGCATCGGGTCCTGCCGACACATCGCGCACCGGCGTGAGCCGATGGGCTGTTCAACAAAACACCTCGTTATACAGTCCAGATCGAAGCGGTGACCACAACATTGGGTTCTGACGACCACAGGCACTTCACTTCGGCCATGGAAGGGAGCCAAACAAATAGGACAGTGATCGGCCTTCAGTGTCCATGGGGAGAGGGTAACGAACAATGCCAGACTTAAATAGAACATCTGTGTTGGTCCACAAGCCGTGTGGGTTAGATACAGAAAAGCATATTAGTTCATTTATATGGCTATCAAAGTTCGCTGTGGCCAAACAATCACCTGTTTTAAAAACTCAGAAGATGGGAACACCTGAAAGCTTTGTTTACTGGATAGCACAGGGCCTTTCTTGTTTTCCCGTCCTTACCTTGCCCCGGCGTTGATCAGGAGTACCAGACATTCGATATTGCCTTTCGCTACAGCAGCGTGCAGCGGGGCGGTACCATTCATAGTGCGGGCGTTGAGATCCGCCCCGGCGTTGATCAGGAGTTTCACGCAGTCGGTATTGCCTTTCAGGGCTGCAACGAACAGCGGGGTGGTGCCAGTATTAGTGCGGGCGTTGAGATCCACCCCGGCGTTGATCAGGCGTTTTACGCATTCGATGTTATTTTCTTGTGCAGCGATGAACAACGGGGTCACAGCGTCCTTAATCCTGCCGACATTGAGACCCGCCCCGGCTTCGATCAGGATTTTAAGGCAGTCAGCATTGCCCTTCTGGGCTGCCATGAGCAGAGGGGTGGCACCATCCTTAATCCTGGCGACGTTGAAATTCGCCCCGGCTTCGATCAGGATTATCAGGCAGTCGATATTGCCGTTCTGGGCTGCGATGAACACTGGGCTGGCACCACAATTAATAACGGTGTTGAGACCTGCTTCGGCTTCAATCAGGATTTTCAGGCTGTCGATATTATTTTTTTGGGCAGCGATAAACAGCGGGGTAGCGCCATCCTCGGTCTGTAAGTTGAGATCTGCACCGGCGTTGATCAGCATTTTCACGCAGCCGGTATTGCCCTCCTGTGTTGCGATGAACAGCGAGGTGGCACCATAGGAGGTCTGGGCGTTGAGAAGCGCTCCCGCTTTGATCAGGAGTTCCACGCAGTCGGTGTTGCCTTTTGCAGCAGCAATGAACAGAGCGGTGGCGCCATCCGACAGGGTGGCGCTGAGATCCGCCCCGGCGTTGATCAGGCGTTTCACGCAGTCGGTATTACCGAACTCACAAGCGATGTACAGTGCGGTGGCGCCATCCTTATTCCGGGTGTTGAGAGCCGCCCCGGCTTCAATCAGGATTTTCAGGCTGTCGATGTTATTTTTTTTGACAGCGATAAACAACGGGGTAGCGCCATCCCGGGTCCGGACGTTGAGATCTGCCCCGGCGTTGATCAGCATTTTGACGCAGTCGGTATTGCCCTCCTGTGATGCCATGAACAGCGGGGTGGCGCCATTCGAAGTCCGGGCGTCGAGAAGCGCTCCCGCTTTGATCAGGATTTGCACGCATTCGGTGTTGCCTTTCGCAGCAGCAATTAATAGCGGGGTGGTGTCATCCGACAGTGTGGCCTTGGGATCAGCCCCGGCGTTGATCAGGCGTTTCAGGCAGTCGGCATTACCGTACTCAGTAGCGATGAACAGTGCGGTGGCGCCATTCGAACGGGCAGTGTCAGGGTTCGCCCCAGCGTTGACCAGGCGTTCGACGACATCCGTGTGCCCGCTGATGGATGCCAACATCAAGGCAGTGAGACCATCAGTCATAACGGCATTGACATTGACGCCTTCTGCCAGAGACCTCTCCACCTGATCCAGATCCCCGTCTAAACAGGCACGATAAAACGTCTCATCGGGGAAAAAATTATCCGGGTAAGATTCACTGGTGTTCTCATTCACCACAGGCATCGGGTTTTGCCGACACATTGCGCAGCGGCGTGAGCCGATGGGCTGATCAACAAAACACCTCGTTATACAGTCCAGATCGAAGCGGTGGCCGCAACATTGGGTTTTGACGACCACAGGCGCTTCACTTCGGCCATGGAAGGGAGTCCAACAAATAGGACAGTGATCGGCCCTCAGTGTCGATGGGGAGAGGATAGCGAGCAATGCCACATATAAGTAGAACATCTGTGTTGGTCAGTAGTTTGGGTTGGATACAAAAAAAAGAATGGTAGTTCATTTATATGGCTATCAAAGTTTGCTGTGGTCAAATAATCACCTGTTTTTAAAAATTCAGAAGACAGGAACAACTGAGAGCCCTTTTTACTGAACAGCATGAAGCTTTTCCTTTGTTTCCTTCACTGCCTCTGTTCCCACCTCTGCCTCAGCGTTGATGAGGAGTTTCATGCTGTCGGTATTGCCCATCTTGATTGCTATGGACAGCGGGGTGGCGCCATCCGAAGTCCTGGCAACGTTGAGATTTGCCCCGGCGTTGATCAGGAGTTCTACGCAGTCGGTATTGCCATTCAGGGCTGCGATGAACAGCGGGGTGGCACCATCTGAAGCCCTGGCAGCGTTGAGATCTGCCCCGACGCGGATCAGGATTTCTGCGCAATCGGTATGGCCATTCAGGGCTGCGATGAAAAGTGGGGTGACGCCATCCATAGACCAGACAGCATTGAGATCAGCCCCCCCAGCGATAAGAGTTTCCACGCAATCGGTATGGCCTTCCCAGACTGCGATGAGAAGCGGGGTGCCGCCATTGTTAGTTCTCACGTTGAGATCTGCGTTGGCTTCGGTCAGGGCTTTCACGCTGTTGGTATTGCCATTCAGGGCAGCGATGAATAGTGGAGTTGTACCCTTCTTAGTCCGGGCATTGATATTCGCCCCGGCCCTGACCAGGATTTTCACGCAGTCGGTGTTATTTTCCTGGGCAGCAAAGAACAGCGGGGTGGCACCATCCGATAAGGCGGCGTTGATATCCGCCCCGCCGTTGATCAGGAGTTTCACGCAGTCGGTTTTGCCCTGCCTTGCAGCGATCAACAGTACAGTGGCACCATCTGAAAAGTTGGCGTTGAGATCCGCTCCGGCGTTGATCAGGAGCTTCACGCAATCAATGTTATTTTTCTGGACAGCAAAGAATATGGCAGTGGCACTCGTTGTTGAGGTGGCGTTGAGATTCGCCCCGGCGTTGATCAGGTGTTCGACGATTGCCTTGTGCCCCCCGTAAGATGCCATCATCAAGCCAGTGAAATCATCAAGCATAACGGCATTGACATTGACTCCTTCTGCCAGAGACCTCTCCACCTGATCCAAATCCCCTTCATAACAGGCATCATAAAACACCTGATCGGGAAAAAATGTATCCGGATGAGATTCACTGGTGTTTTGATTCACCATAGGCATCGGATCTTGCCGACACATCGCGCACTGGCGTGAGCCAATGGGCTGATCAGCAAAACATTTCGAAATACAGTCCAGATCGAAGAGGTGACCACAACATTGGGTTTTGACGACCACAGGCGCTTCAACTCGGCCATGGAAGGGAGCCAAACAAATAGGACAGTGATCGGCCTTCAGTGTCCATGGGGAGAGAGTGGCGAGCAATGCCACATATAGGTAGAACATTCTGTGCCAGTCGATAAGTCGTGCGGCTTGGGTACAGAAAAGGAATGATAGTTCATTTATGTGTCTCCCAAACTTTGCTGTGGTTAAACAATCACCTGTTTCAAAAACTCAGAAGATGGGAACACCTGAGAGCCATGTTCACTGGGCAACATAAATCCTTTCTTTTGTTGCCTTCACGGCCTTTGTTCCCTACTTTGCTCCGGCGTTGGTCAGGAGTTGCACGCAGTCGGTATTGCCTTTCGCAGCAGCAAGGTGCAGCGGTGTGATGCCATCTGAAGTCCGGCAGATGTTGAGATCTGCCCCGGCGTTGATCAGGAGTTTTACGCAGTCGGTATTGCCTTTCGCAGCAGCAATGAGCACCGGGGTGCTGCCATCCTTAATTTGCGCATTGATATCCGCCTTGGCTTCGATCAGGATTTTCAGGCAGTCGATTTTATTTTGCTGAGCAGCGATTAGCAGCGCAGTGGCGCCATCCTCAGTCCGGGCTGAGAGATGCACTCCAGCGTCGATCAGGACTTTAACGCAGTCAGTATTGCCTTCCTGAGTTGCCATGAACAGTGGGGTAGTGCTATCCGACGCAGTGGCGTTGGGATCCGCCCCGGCGTTGATCAGGAGTTTCAAGCAGTCGGTCTTATTTTCTTGTGCAGCGATGAACAGAGCGGTGGCGCCATCCTTATTCCGGGTGTTGAGAGCCGCCCCGGCGTTGATCAGGAGTTCCACGCATTCGGTGTTGCCTCTTGCAGCGGCTTCGAACAGTGGGGTGGAGCCATCCGAAGTCCGGGAGTTGTCGAGATCCGCCCCGGCGTTGATCAGGAGTTTCAAGCATTCGGTATTGCCTAGCGCAGCAGCGGCGCAAAGAGGGGTGGCGACATACGAAGTCCGGACGTTGAGATCTGCCCCGGCGTCGATCAGGATTTTCACGCAATCGGTATTGCCATTGGCAGCGGCGGCGAACAGCGGGGTGACGCCATCGGGACTATGAGGGGGGTTGAGATCTGCCCCGGCGTTGACCAGGAGTTTCATGCAGTCAACATTGCCTTTCGCAGCAGCGGCAAGCAGCGGCGTGGCGCCATCCGAAGCCCGGGCATTGATATTCGCCATGGCTTCGATCAGGATTCTCAGGCAGTCTGTATTGCCCTGTATTGCTGCGCTGAACAGCGGCGTGTCGCCATCCTTATTTCGGGCGTTGATATTCGCCTTGGCTTTGATCAGGACTTTCATGCAGTCGGTATTGCCTGTTGCAGCAGCGGCGAAAAGCGGAGTGGCGGCATCCGTGATCCTGGCGGCGTTGAGATCTGCCCCGGCGTTGATCAGGAGTTTCACACAGTCTATCTCATTCCTTTGTGCAGCGATGAACAGCGGGGTGGCGCCATCCGATAAGGCGGCGTTAAGATCTGCCCCGGCTTCGATCAGGGCTTTCACGCAGTCGATATTGCCTCTCGTAACAGCAGCGATCAGCGGGGTGTCGTCAGTCTTAGTCCGGGTGTTGACAACTGCCCCGGCGTTGATCAGTATTTTCACGCAGTCGGTGTTATTTTCTTGTGCAGCGATGAACAGCCCAGTGGCGCCATCCTCATGCGGGGCGGCGTTGACATCTGCCCCGGCATTGATCAGGCGTTTGACGACGTCAGTGTGCCCCCCACCGGATGCCAACATCAAGGCAGTAAAGCCATTATTCATAACAGCATTAACATTGACTCCTTCTGCCAGTGACCTCTCCACCTGATCCAGATCCCCGTTTAAACAGGCAAGATAGAACGTCTGATCGGGGAAAAATGTATCCGGGTGAGATTCACTGGTGTTCTGATTCATCAGAGGCATCGGGTCTTGCCGACACATCGCGCAACGGCGTGAGCCGGTAGGCTGATTAAAAAAACACCTCGAAATACAGTCCAGATCGAAGCGGTGTCCACAACAGTGGGTTTTGACGACCACAGGCGCTTCATTGCGGCCATGGAAGGGAGTCAAACAAATTGGACAGTGATCGGCCTTCACTGTCCATGAGGAGAGGCTAGCGAACAATGCTACACATAAGTAGAACATCTGTGCTGGTCAATAAGCCGTGTGGGTTAGATACAAAAAAGCATGTTAGTTCATTTTTGTGGCTATCAAAGTTGGCTGTGGTCAAACAATCACCTGTTTCAAAAACTCAGAAGGTGGGAACACCTGAGAGCCCTGTTTACTGGACAGCATGAAGCTTTTCCTTTGTTTCCTTCACTGCCTCAGTTCCCAGCTTTGCCTCGGCGTTGATGAGGAGTTTCATGCTGTCGGTATTGCCCATCTTGATTGCTATGGCCAGCGGGGTGGCGCCATCCGAAGCACGGACGTTGAGATTGGCTCCGGCTTCGATCAGGAGTTTCACGCAGTAGGTATGGCCCATCTGTGCAGCGATGAAAAGCGTGGTGGTGCCATCCGACAAGGCAGCATTGAGATTCCCCCCGGCATTGATCAGGCGTTCGACGACGTCCGTGTGCCCCCAGCCGGATGCCAACATTAAGGCAGTGAGACCATTAGTCATAACGGCATTGACATTGACTCCCTCTGCCAGAGACCTCTCGACCTGATCCAGATCCCCGTTTAAACAAGCAAGATAAAAAGTCTGATCCGGGAAAAATGTATCCGGGTGAGATTCACTGGTGTTCTGATTCACCACAGGCATCGGGTTTTGTCGGCACATCAAGCAACGGCGTGAGCCAATGGGCTGATCAACAAAACACCTCGAAATACAGTCCAGATCGAAGCGGTGGCCGCAACATTGGGTTCTGACGACCACAGGTTCTACATTTCGGTCATGGAAGGGAGCCAAACAAATAGGACAGGGATCGGCCTTCAGTGTCCATGGGGTCAGGCTCCTAGCGTAATTGATTTTGCGATTGTTGCAATTTTATTTGACTGCAAAACCCGGAAGACAGGAACACCAGAAAGCCGTGTTTACTGGATAGCACAACGCCTTTCTTTTGTTCCCTTCCTTGCCTACTTTGTCATGGCGTTGAGCAGGATTTCCAGGCAATAGGTTTTGCCCTTCAGGGCTGCTGCGGACAGCGGGGTGCATCCATTCTTATTCCGGGTGTTGAGATCTGCTCCGGCGTTGATCAGGAGTTTCACGCAGTCGCTGTTACCTTTTGCAGCAGCAACGTACAGCGGGGTGGCGCCATCCGAAGTCCGGTAGATGTTGAGATCCGCCCCGGCGTTGATCAGAAGTTCCACGCAGCCGGTATTGCCTTTCGCAGCAGCAATGTACAGCGGGGTGGCGCCATCCGAGGTTCGGCAGATGTTGAGATCCGCCCCGGCGTTGATCAGCAGTTTCAGGCTGTCGGTGTTATTTTTCAGGGCAGCGATGAACAGTGGGGTGTTACCATTTTCAGGCCGGGTGTTGAGACTCGCCCCGGCATTGGTCAGGAGTTTTACACAGTCGGTGTTATTTTCTTGGGCAGCGAAGAATAGAGGGGTGGCGCCATTTTTGGTTCGGGCGTCGAGATTGGCCTTGGCTTTGATCAGGGCTTTCACGCAGTCGGTATTGCCTTTCGCAGCAGCGATGAACAGCGGGTTGCTGCCATCCGAAGACAGGGGGATGTTGAGATTCGCCCCGGCGTCGATCAGAAGTTGCACGCAGTCGTTATTGCCCTCCTGAGCTGCGATGTACAGCGCAGTGGCGCTATTCTTAGTCCGGGCGTTGAGATCTGCCCCGGCGTTGATCAGGAGTTTCACACAGTCGGTATTGCCTTTCGCAGCAGCGGCGAGCAGTGGGGTGGCACCATCCGTAATCCTGGCGGCGTTGAGATCCGCCCCGGCATTGATCAGGAGTTTCACGCATTCGGTGTTATTTTTCTGGGCAGCCATGAAGAGTGGGGTGGTGCCATCCTCAGTCCGGGCGTTGAGATCCGCCTCGGCGTTGATCAGGAGTTTCAAACAGTCGGTATTGCCCTTCAGGACTGCGATGAACAGCGGGGTGGTGCTATCCGAAGTTCTGGCGGCGTTGATATTCGCACCGGCGTTGATCAGGAGTTTCACGCAGTCGGTATTGCCCTCCTGGACAGCGATGAAAAGCAGGGTGGCACCGTTCCTGGTTCGGGCGTCGAGATCTGCCCCGGCGCTGATCAGGAGTTTCACGCAGTCGGTATTGCCCTTCGCAGCAGCAACGTATAGCGGGGTGGCGCCATCCGAAGTCCTGGCGGCGTTGACATCCGCCCCGGCGTTGGTCAGGAGTTTTACGCAGTCGGTATTACCGTATTCAGCAGCGATGAGCAGTGCGGTGGCACCATTCGAACGGGCAGTGTCGAGGTTCGCCCCAGCGTTTATCAGACTTTTGACGACATTCATGTGACCCCGGCAGGATGCCAGCATCAAGGCAGTGAAGCCACCAGTCATAACGGCATTAACATTGACCCCTTCTGCCAGAGACCTCTCCACCTGATCCAGATCCCCGTTTAAACAGGCGCGAAAAAATGTCTTGTCGGGGAAAAATGTATCTGGGTGAGATTCACTGGTGTTCTGATTCACCACAGGCATTGGGTCTTGCCGACACATGGCGCACCGTCGTGAGCCGATGGGCTGATCAACAAAACACCTCGAAATACAGCCCAGATCGAAGCGTTGACCACAACATTGAGTTTTGACAACCACTGGCGTTTCACTTCGGCCATGGAAGAGAGCCAGACAAATAGGACAGTGATCGGCCTTCAGTGTCCATGGGGAGAGGGTGGTTAACAATGCCACACATAAGTAGAACATCTGTATTGGTCAATAAGCAGTGTGGGTTAGATACAAAAAAGCATATTAGTCCATTTATATGGCTATCAAAGTTTGCTGTGGCTAAATAATCACGCATTGCAAAACTCGGAAGATGGGAACAACTGAAAGCCCTGTTTGCTGGATAGCACAACGCGTTTCTTTTGTTGCCTTCCTTGCCTCAGTTCCCTACTTTGCTCCAGCCTTGATCAGAGCCTCCACGCAGCCGTTATGGCCTTTCAAGGCAGCAATGAAAAGTAGGCCGCCATCCATAGTATTGGCGGCATTGGGATCTGCCCCACCACTGATCAGGATTTCCACGCAATCGGTATGGCCTTGCCAGACTGCGATGAGAAGCGGGGTGACGCCATCCGAAGCCCGGGGGGTGTTGAGATCCACCTCGGCGTTGATCAGGAGTTTCAAGCACTCGGTGTTATTTTCTTGTATAGCGAAGAACAGCGGTGTGGTGCCATCCGACCTGGCGGCGTTGAAATCCGCCCCGGCGTTGATCAGGCGTTTCACACAGTCGGTATTGCCCATCTCGATTGCGATGAACAGCGGTGTGGCGCCATCCTCAGTCCGGGCGTTGAGATCCGCTCCGGCATTGATCAGGAGTTTCAGACAGTCGGTATTGCCCTTCAGGGCTGCCATGAACAGCGGGTTGGCGCCATCCGAAGTCCTGGTGGCGTTGATATTCGCCCCGGCGTTGATCAGGAGTTTCACGCAGTCGGTATTGCCCTTCTGGACAGCGATGTAAAGCGGGGTAGCGCCAGTCTTAGTGCGGGCGTTGAGAGCTGCCCTGGCGTTGATCAGGAGTTTCAAACAGTCGGTATTGCCCTCCCGTGCAGCGACGAAAAGCGGGGTGGCGCCATTCTCATCCGGGACATCGAGATCCGCCCCGGCGTTGATCAGGAGTTGCACGCAGTCGGTAATGCCCTCCTCAGCTGCGATGTATAGCGGGGTGGCGCCAAACGAACACCGGGCGTTGAGAGGCGCTCCCGCTTTGATCAGGATTTCCACGCAGTCGGTATTGCTCACTTCGGTTGCGACGGACAATGCAGTCGCGCCATCACTATTTCTGGCGGCTTTGAGATCTGCCCCAAAGTTGAGCAGGAGTTTCAGGCATTCGGCATTGTCCTCAAGGGCTGCGATGAACAGCGGGGTGGCACCATCCGATAAAGCAGCGTTGGGATTCGCACCGGCATTGAGCAGGAGTTTCACGCAGTCAGTATTGCCTTTCTGAGCTGCTTGGAACAGCGGGGTGCGGCCATCCGGCAAGGCAGTGTTGGGATTCGCACCGGCGTTGAGCAGGAGTTTCACGCAGTCAGTATTGCCTTTCTGAACTGCTTGGAACAGCGGGGTGCGGCCATCCACAGACCGGGCGTTGAGATCCGCTTCGGCGTTAATCAGGAGTTTCACGCAGTCGGTATTACCTCTCATAGCAGCAACCAACAGTGGGGTTGCGCTATACTCATTACCGGCGTTGAGGTCTGCCCCGGCGTTGATCAGGAGTTTAACACACTCGGTATTGCCTCTCGTGGCAGCGGCGAACAGCGGGGTGACGTCGTCCGAATTTCGGGCATTGATATCCGACATGGCTTCGATCAGGAGTTTCAGGCAGTCGGTATTGCCATTCAGGGCTGCGATGAACAGTGGGGTGGCACCCGCTACCACACCCCCGGTATTGAGATTCGCCCCGGCGTTGAGATCCGCTCCGGCGTTGGCCAGGAGTTTCACGCAGTCGGTATTGCCCTTCGAGGCTGCGATGAAAAGCGGGGTTGCGCCATCCGAAGTTCTGGCGGCGTTGAGATTGGCTCCGGCGTTGATCAGGAGTTTCACGCAGTCTGCATGACCGAACTCAGCAGCGACGAACACTGCGTTGGCACCGTTCGGACGGGCAGTGTCGAGGTTCGCCCCAGCGTTTATCAGGTGTTTGACGACATCCACGTGACCCCTGCTGGATGCTAACATCAAGGCAGTGAAGCCACCAATCATAACGGTATTGACATTGACTCCTTCTGCCAGTGACCTCTCCACCTGATCCAAATCCCCATATATACAGGCACGATAAAACGTCTGATCGGGGAAAAATGCATCCGGGTAAGCCTCACTGGTGTTCTGATTCACCACAGGCATCGGGTTTTGCCGACACATCGCGCACCGGCGTGAGCCGATGGGCTGTTTAACAAAAGACCTCGAAATACAGTCCAGATCGAAGCGGTAACCACAACATTGGGTTTTGACGACAACAGGCGCTTCACTTCGGTCATGAAAGGGAGCCAAACAAATAGGACACTGATCGGCCTTCAGTGTCCATGGGGAGAGAGTGGCGAGTAATGCCAAATATATGTAGAACATTCTGTGCCAGTCGATGAATGGTGCGGCCTGAGTACAGGAAAGTAATGATAGTTCATTTGTGTGTCTCTCAACGTTTGTTGTGGCTAAATAATCACCTGTTTCAAAAACTCAGAAGATAGGAACACCTGAGAGCCATGTTCACTGACACGATGCTTTTTTTGTTTCCTTCACCGCCTCTGTTCCCCACTCTGCCCCGGCGTTGATAAGGAACTTCACACAGTCGCTATTGCCCATCTCGATTGCTATGGACAGTGGCGTGGCGCCGTCCGAAGTCCGACAGATGTTGAGATCAGCCCCGGCGTTGCTCAGGAGTTCCACGCAGTCGGTATTGCCTTTCGCAACAGCAACGTGCAGCGGGATGGTGCCAGTCTTAGTTCGAGCGTTGAGATCCGCCCCGGCATTGATCAGGAGTTTCACGCATTTGGTGTTATTTTCGTGTGTAGCGATGAACAGCGCAGTGGTGCCATCCGGCAAGGCGGTGTTGAGATCAGCCCCGGCGTTGATCAGGAGTTCCACGCATTCGATGTTATTTTCTTGGGCAGCGATGAACAGCGGGGTGGTGCCATCCTCAATATGCGCATTGATATCCGCCTTGGCTTCGATCAGGATTTTCAGGCTGTCGATGTTATTTTGCTGAGCAGCCATGAACAGCGGGTTGGCACGATCCGTAATCCTGGCAGTGTTGAGATCCGCCCCGGCGTTGATCAGGAGTTTCACGCAGTCGGAATTGCCCCTCAAGGCCGCGATAAACAGCGAGGTGGAGCCATCCTCGGTCCGTGCGTTGAAATCCGCCCCGGCGTTGATCAGTATTTTCAGGCAGTCGGTATAGCCCTTCAGGGCTGCGATGAACAGCGAGGTGGCGCCATTCTTCGTCCGGGCGCTGACATCTGCCCCGGCGTCGAGAAGGAGTTTCACGCAGTCAATGTTGCCCTTCTGGGCTGCAATGAATAGCGCTGTGGCGCCATCCGACAAGGCGGCGTTGAGATCCGCCCCGGCGTTGATCAGGAGTTCCAGGCAGTCTGTGTTATTTTCCTGGGCAGCGATGAACAGCGGTGTGGCGCCACCCGACATGGCGGCGTTGAGACTCGCCTTGGCTTCGATCAGGGCTTTCACGCAGTCGGTATTGCCTTTTGCCGCAGCTACTAACAGCGGGGTGGAGCCATCTATAGTCCGAGTGGCGTTGAGATCCGCCCCAGCTTCGATCAGGGCTGTCAAGCAGTCAATGTTATTTTCCTGGGCAGCGATGAACAGCGGGGTGGAGCCATCCGACAAGGCGGCGTTGAGATCCGCCCCGGCGTTGATCAGGAGTTTCACGCAGACTATGTTATTTTCCTGGGCAGCGATGAACAGCGGTGTGGCGCCACCCGACATGGCGGCGTTGAGATCTGCCTCAGCTTCGATCAGGATTTTTACGCAGTCGTTGTTATTTTGCTGTGCAGCGATGAGCAGCGGGGTGGCGTTATTCCAAGTCCGGGAGGCGTTGACGTTCGCCCCGGCTGCTATCAGTCGTTGAACGACGGCATTGTTCCCGTTATTGGATGCCAACATCAAAGCAGTGTAATCATAAGCCATAACCGCATTGACATTGACTCCTACTGCCAGTGACCTCTCCACCTGATCCAAATCCCCGTTTAAACAGGCATGATAAAACGTCAGATCGGGGAAAAATGTATCCGGGTGAGATTCACTGGTGTTCTCATTCACCACAGGCATCGGGTCTTGCCGACACATCGCGCAGCGGCGTGAGCCGGTGGGCTGATCAACAAAATACCTCGAAATACAGTCCAGATCGAAGCGGTGACCACAACATTGGGTTTTGACGACCACAGGCGCTACATGACGGTCATGGAAGTGAACTAAACAAATAGGACAGGGATCGGCTTCCAGCGTCCATGGGGAGAGGGTAGCGAGTAATGCCAAAGATAAGAAGAACATCTGTGTTGGTCAATAAGTAGTGTGGGTTGGATACAAAAAAGGAATGCTAGCTCATTTATATGGCTATCAAAGTTTGCTGTGGTCAAACAATCACCTGTTTCAAAAACGCAGAAGATGGGAACACCTGAGAGCCATGGTTACTGGATAGAATGAGGCCTTTCTTCTGTTCTCTTCCCTGCCTCAGTCCCCTTCTTTGCCCCAGCCTCGATCAGGGCTTTCATGCAGTCGGTATTGCCCATCCTGGTTGCGATGGACAGTGGGGTTTTGCCATTTGGAAAGGCAGTGTTGAGATCTGCCCCGGCGTTGATCAGGAGTTTCACGCAGTTGGTATTGCCCTTATAGGCTGCGGCGTGGAGGGGGGTGGCGGCACTCTTAATCCGGCTGTTGAGATCCGCACCGGTATTGATCAGTAGTTTCAAGCAGTCGATATTGCCCTCCCGGGCAGCAACGAACAGAGGCGTGGAGCCATCCGACAAGGCGGCGTCGGTTTTCGCCCCGGCGTTGATCAGGAGTTTCACGCAGTCGGTATTGCCCTTATAGGCTGCGGCGTGGAGGGGGGTGGCGCCACTCTTAATCCGGCTGTTGATATCCGCACCGGTATTGATCAGTAGTTTCAAGCAGTCGATATTGCCCTCCCGGGCAGCAACGAACAGAGGCGTGGAGCCATCCGACAAGGCGGCGTCGGTTTCCGCCCCGGCGTTGATCAGGAGTTTCACGCAGTCGGTATTGCCCTCCTGAGTTGCGATGTATAGCGGGGTGGCGCCATTTTTATTTGGGGCATTGATATTCGCCTTGGCTTCGATCAGGGCTTTCAAGCAGTCGGCATTTCCTCTCGCAGCAGCGGCGAATAGCGGAGTGGCACCATCAGCAGTCCGAGCGGCGTTGACGTCCGCCCCAGCATCGATCAGGAGTTTCAGGCATTCTGTATTGCCTCTCTCAGCAGCGGCGTACAGAGGGGTGATGCCATCCGAAGTTCGGGGATTGATATCCGTCTCGGCGTTGATCAGTATTTTCACGCCGTCGGTGTTATTTTTCAGGGCAGCGATGAACAGCGGGCTAGCGCCATTCCTGGTTCGGGCGTTGGGCTCTGCCCCAGCGTTGGTCAGGAGTTGTATGCAGCCGGTATTGCCTTTCGCAGCAGCAGCGAACAGCGGGGTTGCGCCATCCGAAGTTCGGTTGGCGTTGAGATCCGCCCCGGAGCTAATCAGTATTTTCACGCAGTCGGTGTTATTTTCTTGGGCAGCGATGAATAGCGCGGTAACGCCATCCGACGAGGCGGCGTTGAGATTTGCCCCGGCCTTGACCAGGAGTTTCACGCAGTCGGTATTGCCTCTCAAAGTAGCAACGTGCAGCGGGGTGGCGCCAGTATTAGTGTGAGTGTTGACCTCCGCCCCGGCGTTGATCAGGCGTTTCACGCAGTCGGTATTGCCCTCCTGTGATGCGATGAACAGCGAGGTGACGCCATCCTCAGTCCGAGCGTTGACGTCCGCCCCGGCTTTGATAAGGCGTTCGACGACCTCGTGGTCCCCAATGGATGCCAACATCAAGGGAGTGAAATCATCAGTCATAATGGCATTGACATTGACTCCTTCTGCAAGAGACCTCTCCACCTGATCCAGATCCCCGTTTAAACAGGCAAGATAAAAGGTCTGATCGGGGAAAAATCTATCCGGGTAAGATTCACTGGTGTTCAGGTTCACCATAGGCATCGGGTCTTGCCGACACATCGCGCATTGGCGTGAGCCGATGGGCTGATCAAGAAAACACCTCGAAATACAGTCCAGATCGAAGCGTTGACCACAGCATTGGGTTTTGACAACCACAGGCGCTTCACTTCGGCCATGAAAGTGAGCCAGACAAACAGGACAGTGATCGGCCTTCAGTGTCCATGGGAAGAGGGTAGCGAGCAATGCCAGACATAAGTAGAACATCTGTGTTGGTCAAAGCAGTGTGGGTGAGATACAGAAAAGCATATTAGTTCATTTATGTGGCTATCAAAGTTTTCTGCGAATAAATAGTCACTCCTTTGTATGACTCTGAGTCTGGGAACACCTGAACGCTGTTTTTACTGGATAGCAAAATGCCTTTCTTTTGTTCCCTTCCTTTCCCTGGCCTCGATAAGGGCTTTCAAGCAGTCGCTATGGCTGCGATAGACAGTGGGGTGGTGCCATCCAAAGTCCTGGCGACGCTGAGATCTGCCTCGGCTTCGATCAGTGCTTTCAGGCATTCGGTATTGCCTTTCTCAGCAGCGACGAACAGCGGGGTGGCGCCACCCGAAGTCGTGGCGGCGTTGAGATCTGCCCCGACGTGGATCAGGATTTCCACGCAATCGGTGCAGCCCCTCCAGGCTGCGATAAATAGCGGGGTGGCGCCATCCGTAGTCCTGGCGGCACATCGCACACCGTCGCGAGCCGATGGGCTGACCAACAAAAGACTTTGAAATACAGTCCAGATCGAAGCGGTGTCCACAACATTGGGTTGTGACGACCACAGACGCTTCACTTCGGGCATGGAAGGGAGCCAAACAAATAGGACATATATCGGCCTCCAGTGCCGACGGGGAGAAGGCAGCGAGCAATGCCATACATAAGTAGAACATCGTATTATCAATGAGTTGTCCGGGTCAGTCACAAAGGAGGTATGATAGTTCATTGGTATGGCTATCAAAGTTTGCTCTGGCTAAATAACCACGCATTGCAAAACTCGGAAGGTGGGAACACCTGAAAGCCCTATTTTGCTCCAGCCTTGATCAAGGCTTCCACGCAGTCGATATTGCCCAGCTCGGTTGCGATGGACAGTGGAGTTTCGCCAGTCAGCATGGCAGCGTTGAGATCCGCCCCGGCGTTGATCAGGAGTTTCAAACAGTCGATGTTATTTTCCTGGGCAGCGATGGACAGCGGGGTGGTGCCATCCGGCAAGGCAGCGTTGAGATCCGCTCCGGCGTGGATCAGGCGTTTCACGCAATCGGTATTACCATAGTTAACAGCGAAGAGCAGTGCAGTGGGACGAGTCGAACCGGCAGCGTCGAGGTTCGCCCCAGCGTTGATCAGGCGTTCGACGACGTCTATGTGCCCCAGGCCGGATGCCAACATCAGGGCAGTGTAATCATCAATCATAACCGCATTGACATTGACTCCTTCTGCCAGAGACCTCTCCACCTGATCCAGATCCCCGAATAAACAGGCACGAAAAAATGTTCGATCGGGGAAAAATGTATCCGGGTGAGATTCACTGGTGTTCTGATTAACCAAAGGCATCGGGTCTTGCCGACACATCGCGCACCGGCGTGAGCCGATGGGCTGATCAGTAAAATATCTCGAAATACAGTCCAGATCGAAGCGTTGGCAACAACATTGGGTTGTGACGACCACGGGCGGTACACTTCGACCATGGAAGGGAGCCAGACAAATAGGACATTGATCGGCCTCTGGTGTCGATGGGAAGAAGGCAGCAAGCAATGCCATACATAAATAGAACATCTGGATTGGTCAAAAGTGTTAAGGGTTAGATACAAAAAAGCATTAAAATCATTCCATCGCTTCCATGATGAATGGTGGTGCTTCCCTGCTCCAAACTATCTGTAAAATATCGTTGAAAGGATATTGCAGCAGAAACCGTCATCAACACTGCAACCAGAGAAATGGTATGTAGAGAAACGCAAGGTCATTTTTATAATGGCGTTCCATGAAGTGTCTTCGCCTGAGGATGGCCACAATGATTGACTGCAAATGCTGATAAAAGCATAGCGACTACAAGAAAACCGGCAACTCCTCCGAGGAATGCGTACAAGGCGGTGTAATCGTTATCAGGACGCACTGGAAAGAATACATTGTTCCAGTTTTCGTTCGCATATTCATTTTTAGTGTGAATTTTAGTCAGCTGATGAATCCCGGCCCCATCAATTCTGTACTCGAGTAAATAGCCATTGCCATCACTGAGTGAAAAATAACCAGGCTCCAGTTCAAGATTTAATATGGCAAGAGTCATGCCCTCTTTATTTTTGATAACAATTTGAGTGCCGACATTTTCGGGAATGGCTTCCGAAGCGTCTGGCATGAATCGTCTCGTTGAGGACAGTATGGATGAGGATGGTGCCGAAGAAGACATTGTTGCTGAAGGGCTGATTGTTGTATACGCCATACCATTATTATCAGACATTGCAACTGACGCTATTGCATCCTCTGATTTCCAAGCCACTTCGATTGAATATTCAAGCTCTTTTTCCAAACTCAGAATGGGTTTGAAGGACTTAAACTCGCGCCCTTTTGGCATTAAACCCTGTAGTCCAGTTGTATTACGGGAAGTCAAATTAGTATTTATAAGAGTGTCGTTTGCAGACAGATCTGAATGAGGTGGTAGAGCCGTGCTATTGGTAGCAGTACCATTGATTGCAGAAGCTGATGTGTCAGACTTGTATAAAACGTCTTTCAACAAGATGGGTGCTGGCGTTGAACTGAAAACAGTATTATCAATAACACTGTCTTCATTGTCCTCATAGTAACCAAGATATAACTTTGAGGAGTCTTCTGGATTTTCGATTAAAATGAGATGAAACAAAGTTTTCAGTGATGCATGCCCCCTGAGTGTGTAGTAAAGAAAATCAGACTCTTTAGTCTGAAAGCGGACTTTTGATTCGATTTTGTTTATTGGCTGACTCCCTCGAGCGGACTTCCCCAGCGGGTTTATGGAGACAGATATTTTTTTAGAGGTGGACAGGGAGTAGCCTTTCATGAATTTTGCAATTTTAACTCTGGCTCTTGATACTGATGATTTTATGTAGCTTGTCACTTTGTGACCGCTTTTTTTTGAACCGCCACCCTTGTGACTGCCACCCTTGTAACTGCCACCCTTGTAACTGCCTCCTTTTGAACCGCTACTTCTTCCACCTCCTGAGGAACCTCCGCCTCTGCGGGCCTCTCTTCTGTCTCTTTGAGAAACTACACCGCCCTTTTCAGGAGCGGCATACTCCTGAGGATCGTATTGCAAAAAGCCATCTGCACTGATCTCATTATTCACAGCCCAAAGGGAAGAACAAAATGGAAGTATCAAGGCCAGAAAAAGGCTTGAAAGTATTTTCATGATTCTATGGACCGCCTGTAGGATAAATACCAAAAGAAAAGGGTAATCCCCGTACCTAACCGATTGCTTGAGAGACCGCCGGAGTAGAGGGAAGCTTAGACATCACATTTTTACCTGTCCAATCAAAACACTTGTAGATTTCCATGGAGTTTATTGAATGGTGCTAATGTTCAATTTTTAAAAATATGATCGTTCGCACAGGTATGGTCGATAAAGCTTGATAGTTCATCTACATCGCTTACAAAGTTTGCTGTGGCTAAATAATCACGCATTGCAAAACTCGGAAGATGGGAACACTTGAAAGCCCTGTTTGTTGGATAGCACAACGCGTTTCTTTTGTTGCCTTCCTTGCCTCAGTTCCCTATTTTGCTCCAGCCTTGATCAGGGCTTCCACGCAGTCGATATTGCCCAGCTCGGTTACGATGGACAGCGGAGTGTCCCCAGTCGGCAAGGCAGCGTTGAGATCCGCGCCGACGTTGATCAGGAGTTTCGCGCAGTCGGTATTGCCCTTCAGGATTGCGATCAACAGCGGAGTCGCGCCCTTCTCATACCGGGCGTTGAGATCCGCCCCGGCGTCGACCAGGATTTTCAGGCAGTCGATGTTATTTTGTTGGGCAGCGATATACAGCGGGGTGGCGCCATTCAGCAGGGCAGCGTTGAGATCCGCCCCGGCGTTGATCAGGAGTGGCAGGCATTCGGTGTTATTTTTTTGGGCAGCGATTAACAACGGGTTGGCGCCATGTTCATTCCGGGCGTTGAGATCCGCCCCGGCGTTGATCAGGAGTTTCAAACAGTCGGTATTGCCTTTTAGAGCTGCGGTATAGAGCGGGGTGGCGCCATTCCTTTTTCGGGCTTCGAGATTCGCCCTGGCTTTGATCAGGGCTTTCAAGCTGTCAGTATTGCCATTCACGGCAGCGACGAAAAGAGGGGTGGCACCATCCGTAATCCTGGCGGCGTTGAGATCCGCCCCGGCTTCGATCAGGATTATCACGCAGTCGGTATTGCCCTCCTGAGCTGCGATGTATAGCGAGGTGGCGCTATTCCTGATCCGGGCATCGGGATTCGCCCCGGCGTTGATCAGGAGTTTTATGCAGTCGGTATTGCCTTTCATAGCAGCAATTTGCAGTGGGGTGGCGCCATCCGAAGTCCTGGCGGTGTTGGGGTCCGCCCCGGCGCTGATCAGGAGTTTCACGCAGTCGATGTTATTTTCCTGGGCAGCTACGAACAGTGCGGTGGCACCAGTCGAACAGGCGGCGTCGAGGTTCGCCCCAGCGCTGATCAGGCGTTCGACGATGGCCTTGTTCCCGTTATTGGATGCCAACATCAAGGCAGTGAAATCATAAGTCATAACCGCATTGACATTGACTCCTTCTGCCAGAGACCTCTCCACCTGATCCAGATCCCCGTCTAAACAGGCACGAAAAAATGTCTTATCGGGGAAAAATGTATCCGGGTGAGATTCACTGGTGTTCTGATTCATCACAGGCATCGGGTCTTGCCGACACATCGCGCAACGTCGCGAGCCGATGGGCTGATTAAAAAAACACCTCGAAATACAGTCGAGATCGAAGCGGTGTCCACAACATTGGGTTTTGACAACCACAGGCGCTTCACTTCGGCCATGGAAGGGAGCCAGGCAAATAGGACAGTGATCGGCCTTCACTGTCCATGGGGAGAGGGTAGCGAGCAATGCCACATATAAGTAGAACATCTGTGTTGGTCAATAAGCAGTACGGGTTAGATACGAAAAAGCATGTTAGTTCATTTACTGAATATCAAAGTTTCCTATGGCCAAATAATCACCTGTTTTAAGAACTCAGAAGATGGGAGCACTTGAGAGCCGTATTGACTGAACAATATAATGCCTTTCTTTCATTTCTTTTACTGCCTCTGATCCCTACTCTGCCCCGGCGTTGATCAGGAGTTCCACACAGTCGGTATTGCCCATCGCGGTTGCGATGAAGAGCGGGGTGGCGCCAGTCTTAGTCCGGGCGTTGAGATCCGCCCCGGCGTTAATCAGGAGTTTCACGCAGTCGGTATTACCCTCCCCGGCGGCGATGTAAAGCGGGGTGGCGCCATTCTTGGTTCGGGTGTCGAGATTCGCTTTGGCCTTGATCAGGGCTTTCATGCAGTAGGTATTGCCTATTGCAGCGGCGATGAACAGTGGGGTGCTGCCATCCGAAGTCAGGGGGGTGTTGAGATTCGCCCCGGCGTCGATCAGGAGTTGCACGCAGTCGGTATATCCCTCCTGAGCTGCGATGTATAGTGGGGTGGCGCTATCCTCAGTCCGGGCATCGAGATCCGCCCCTGCCTTGATCAGGATTTCCATGCAGTCGCTATTGCCCTTCCAGGCAGCGATGAAAAGCGGTGTGGCGCCATCCAGAGTCGGGAGGGTGTTGACATCTGCCCCGGCATTGATCAGGCGTTTCACGCAGTCGGTATTGCCTCTCGCAGCAGCGGCGAACAGTGGGGTGGCAGCATCCGTAATCCTGGCGGCGTTGAGATCCGCCCCGGCTCCGATCAGGGTTATCAGGCTGTCGGTATTGCCTTTTTGGGCTGCGATGAACAGAGGGGTGGAGCCATTCTCGACCCGGGCGTTGATGTTTGCCCCGGCGTTGATCAGGAGTTTCACGCAGTCGGTGTTATTTTCTTGGGCAGCGATGAAGAGCGGGGTGTCGCCATCCGGACTCAGGGCGGCGTTAACGTCCGCCCCGGCGTTGATCAGGCGTTTCACGCAGTCGGTATTGCCTTTTGCAGCAGCGGCGAACAGTGGGGTGGCAGCATCCGTAATCCTGGCGGTGTTGAGATCCGCCCCGGCTTCGATCAGGATTTCCACGCAGTCGCTATTGCCTTTCCAGGCTGCGATGAAAAGCGGGGTGGCGCCATCCGAAGTCCGGACGCTGTTGACATCCGCCTTGGCGTTGATCAGGAGTTGCAAGCAGTCGGTGTTATTTCTCTGGGCAGCGATGAAGAGCGGGGTGTCGCCATCCGACGAGACAGCGTTGACATCCGCCCCGGCTTTGATCAGGAGTTTCAAACAGTCGATGTTATTTTCCTGGGCAGCGATGGCTAGCGAGGTGGCGCCACCCTCAGAGCGGGCGTTGAGATCTGCCCCGGCGTTAATCAGGAGCTTCACACAGTCGATGTTATTTTCCCGGGTAGCGATGAACAATGGGGAATTAGCAGTCGAACAGGCGGCACCGTCGAGGTTCGCTCCGGCGTTGATCAGGCGTTCGACGACGGCCTTGTTCCCGTTTTTGGCTGCCAACATCAAGGCAGTGAAATCATGAGTCATAACCGCATTGACATTGACTCCTTCTGCCAGAGACCTTTCCACCTGATCCAAATCCCCGCTTAAACAGGCACAAAAAAATGTCAGATCGGGAAAAAATGTATCCGGATGAGATTCACTGGTGTTTTGATTCACCATAGGCGTCGGGTTTTGCCGACACATCGCGCACTGGCGTGAGCCAATGGGCTGACCGGAAAAACATTTCGAAACACAGTCCAGATCGAAGCGATGGCCACAACATTGGGCTTTGACAATCACAGGCGCTAAACTCCGGCCCTGGAAGGGAACCAGACAAACAGGACAGTGATCAGCCTTCAGTGACCATGGGGAGAGGGTAGCGAGCAATGTCACGTATAAGTAGAACATCTGTGTTGCCCGATAAGCAGCTCGGGTTAGATACAAAAAAGCATGATAGTTCATTTATGTGGCTATCAAAGTTTTCTGCGAATAAATAGTCACTCCTTTGTATGACTCTGAGTCTGGGAACACCTGAATGCTGTTTTTACTGGATAGCAAAATGCCTTTCTTTTGTTCCCTTCCTTTCCCTGGCCTCGATCAGGGCTTTCACGCAGTCGGTATAACCCAACCTGGTTGCGATAGACAGTGGGGTGGCGCCATCCAAAGTCCTGGCGACGCTGAGATCTGCCTCGGCTTCGATCAGTGCTTTCAGGCATTCGGTATTGCCTTTCTCAGCAGCGACGAAGAGCGGGGTAGCGCCACCCGAAGTCGTGGCGGCGTTGAGATCTGCCCCGACGTGGATCAGGATTTCCACGCAATCGGTGCAGCCCCTCCAGGCTGCGATAAATAGCGGGGTGGCGCCATCTATAGTCCTGGCGGCGTTGAGATCCGCCCCGGCTTGGATCAGGATTTCCACGCAATCGGTATAACCTCTCCAGATTGCGGTGACAAGCGGGGTGGTGCCATCCGAAGTTCTGGCGGCGTTGAGATCCGCCCCGGCGTTGCTCAGGAGTTGCACGCATTCGGTGTTATTTTTCTGGGCAGCGATAAACAGCGGGGTGGCACCATTCACCAGGGCAGCGTTGAGAGCCGCCCCGGCGTTGATCAGGAGTTTCACGCAGTCGGGGTTATTTTCCCGGGCAGCGAAGAACAGCGCAGTAGCACCGGTCGAATGGGCGGCATTGAGGTTCGCCCCGGCGTTGATAAGGCGTTCGACGACGTCCGTGTGCCCCCCGTAGGATGCTAACATCAAGGCCGTGAAATCATCAGCCATGACGGCATTGACATTGACGCCTTCTGTCAGTGACCTCTCCACCAGATCCAAATCCCCGTCATAACAGGCATCATAAAACGTATGATCGGGGAAAAATGTATCCGTGAGAGATTCACCGGTGTTTTGATTCAGCAAAGGCATCGGGTTTTGCCGGCACATCGCGCAATGGCGTGAGCCGATGGGCTGATTAAAAAAACACCTCGTTATACAGTCCAGATCGAAGAGTTGGCCGCAACATTGGGTTTTGACGACCTCAGTCGCTGCATCACTGCTACGGAAGTAATCCAGACAAATAGGACATTGATCGGCCTTCAGTGTCCAGGAGAGGGTAGTGAGCAATGCCATCCATAAGTAAAACATCTGTGCTGGCCAATAAGTAGTTCGGGTTAGGTACAAAGAAGCTATGGTAGTTCATTTGTATGGCTATCCAATGTTCCCTACTTTGCCCCGGCCTTTATCAGGAGTCCTATGCAGTCGGTATTGCCATTCAGGGCTGCTGCGGACAGCGGGGTGGCGCCGTCTGAAGTCCGGAGGGTGTTGACATCTGCCCCCGCGTCGATCAGCAGTTTCATGATGTCGGCGTTACCATACTCAGCAGCGATGAACAGTGCGGTGGAACCATCCAAGCGGGCCACTTCGAGGTTCGCGCCGGTGTTGATCAGGATTTCCACGCAATCGGTATGGCCCTTCAGAGCTGCAAAGATCAACACGGTGGTGCCATCCGTAGCCCGGGTGTTGAGATTCGCCCCGGCATTGATCAAGAGTTTCATAGAGTCGGCGTTATTTTCCTGGGCTGCGACAAACAGTGGTGGCACACCATTCGGAGTGGCGGCGTTGAGATTTGCCTTGGCTTCAATCAGGAGTTTCAGGCTGTCGATGTTATTGTGTCGGACCGCCACGAGCAAAGCATTGGAGCCAATCTTGTTCTGGGCGTCGAGATCTGCCCCGGCATTGATCAGTATTTTTACACAGTCGGTGTTATTTTTTTGTACAGCCATGTGCAGTGGGGTGAAGCCATTCTGGGCCCGGGCGTTGAGATTCGCCTCGGCTTCGATCAGTGCTTTTACGCAGTCGGTATTGCCTTTTCCGGCAGCGATGAACAGCGGGGTGGCGCCATACTCAGACCGTGCGTTGACATCCGCCCCGGCGCTGATCAGGAGTTTCACGCAGTCGATGTTATTTTCCTGAGCAGCGATGGACAGTGCGGTGGCACCAGTCGAACAGGCGGCGTCGAGGTTCGCCCCGGCGTTGATCAGGCGTTCGACGACGTCCTTGTTCCCGTCACTGGATGCCAACATTAAGGCAGTGAAGCCACCAATCACAACGGCATTGACATTGACTCCTTCTGCCAGTGACCTCTCCACCCGATCCAGATCCCCGTTTATACAGGCTAGATAAAACGCCTGATCGGGGAAAAATGTATCCGGGTGAGATTCACTGGTGTTCTGATTCACCAAAGGCATCGGGTCTTGCCGACACATCGCGCACCGGCGTGAGCCGATGGGCTGATCAGTAAAATATCTCGAAATACAGTCCAGATCGAAGCGTTGGCAACAACATTGGGTTGTGACGACCACGGGCGGTACACTTCGACCATGGAAGGGAGACAGGCAAATAGGACATTGATCGGCCTCCGGTGTCGACGGGAAGAAGGCAGCGAGCAATGCCATACATAAATAGAACATCTGGATTGGTCAAAAGTGTTAAGGGTTAGATACAAAAAAAGTATATTAGTCCATTGGTATGGCTACCAAAGTTTGCTACGGCTAAACAATCACGAATTTCAAAAATCCAGAAGATGGGAACACCTTAAAGTCGTGGTTACTGGATAACACAACTCGATGCTTTCATTCCTTTCCCTTGCCTGGCCTCGATAAGGACTTTTTCGCAGTCGTAGTTGCGTCAAATATCCTGAGCCAGTTGCCGTTCTGCCGGATCGTCGCTTGCGCTCAAAAACAGTCAAATAAAATTGCTACAATCGCAAAATCAATTACGCCAGACACAAGATAAATCGTCAAAAGGTGAATTTATCTTGTGGGGTTCAACTACAAAGCTAGCCAAGATTGAAGGCGTAACCAGCCAAACTATGAGGCACAAGATCGAAAGCGGTCACTACGAAAAAGTGAAGCAAACCAGTGGTGGTCACTTCCGCATATTCATTAACCAGCAGAGGAAGATATGCTATACAAGAGTGAGTTCTGGAAAGCAAAAATCCAGCATTGACACGCAAAAGCGTATCTTACTCAAAGAGCACCCTGATGCAGAATTTATCAGCGACATTGCCAGTGCTTTCAACTTTAAGCGAAAAGGACTGCAAACCATTCTGGAATCACCGGTGTGCGGAAATCCAACCCATATTGTGGTTGCCACAAAAAATCGCCTTGCCCGATCAGGATTTGAACTTATCAAGTGGCTTGTTGAATTATCGGGAGGACACATCGAGGTTTTGGATGACCCGGATAACGCCTGTGAGCCATTCGACACCCAAGAGCTTATCGGTTTCATTACCTCATTCTGCAATAGCCACTACGGGAAGCGATCTGCTAAAAGACGCAAAGGACGCAAAGGACGCAAAGAGAGTAGCATCAAAAAAGACCAGGTTTTACCCAGAGAATAAGCAAGCCTATCACGATGCCCTGATGCTCTATCGGAGGTCGTACAACCTTGCTGTTGAGCGTTTCCGCAATGATGACTATAAAGATGCCAGCGGAAAATTCATCAACATGCGACCTGCCATTAAAGCTCAAGTGAAGCAAGAGCAAAAAGGGAGCTAAAGAGGGCTTTGCAGAAATCAGTTTCAAAAGCCGCAAAGGTAGCAGGCACTCATTCTCTATTGACCGTTTGCCAAAGGGATTAAATCCCTGCGTAGAGGCTCTTGGCAAGATTCACCTGACAGAAGATGTGCCAGCAGAAGCGATTGGCAAGTCTTGTGTCATAACCTACGACAAAGGTCGCTGGTTCATTCAGGTTCAACAACATATTGAGCTAAATCCCGAAATCCAAGGGAAGGTTAGATGCGTTGGAGTTGACCCCGGTGAACACGCGGAAGGGCGTTGAGTTCCACGATATGCCCCAGTGGGCAAGAGATCGGATTATTCATTTCAACAGGGAAATTGACCGGCTGAAATGCAAAAAGGATGACATTGTTCTTGATCTGCATAACCGGCTGGCGTTCGAGCTGGTGTCGAACTACGACGTTGTATTTTTGCCAACCTTTGAGACAAGAGGTATGGTCACACGCAAAGATAAGAAGGTTCGCACCATTCGCCGTAACACCTGCCGCCAGATGCTTGACCTCAATCACTACCAATTCAAAAAGCGGCTTAAGTGGTACGCAAAAAAGTATGGAAAGCATGTGGTTGATTGCAACGAAGCCTATACATCCAAGACTCGATCATGGAGCGGGACCATTGACGAAAAATTAGGTTCTTCCAAAATTATTAAGGGTGAGGGCTTCATCGTTGATCGTGATATCAACGGTGCCAGAAATGTCTTTCTTAAGTGTTTGACAAGGTAGCTTGAACCTTAGCCATAACAGCGAGTGTTGCGCTCGTTGCGGTTTTAATCAAGAGTAAAGCCCGAAGCGCATTAACTTTATTGTTCATGTCCTCTCTCTGAATCTTGCGATCATAGAATTCTTTCTGCATCCCCATCATTTCCTTGCGATACTGACGGTTCTCTTTGGCATCAATGGCCGAATTGACCAGCCCAAAACCACGGGCAAAGCCCCCGACAAAGGCATCTGTGCTTTGGTAATTCATTTTGATTCCCTTCTGTTATTTGCCTACAGTGGTAGGGCAATGGAGGTATTTTTATGAATAATTTATATAACACTGATTATCATCAATGGCTGAGTCAGCAAGTAACCCTGTTGAAAACTCAAAACTTTAATCAGTTGGATTTAGAAAACCTGATTGAGGATTTAGAGTTGAGCATTAAGCAAGACCTTCGTGTACTGGACAGTCACTTGGTAATTCTTATACTTCATCTTCTCAAAATAGACTACCAAACCAGTGTGTTGAGAGACAGTATAGCTACTGAAAGAGTACTTAAGGGTTGGGTGGTTAGCATATGCAATGCAAGACGTGATATTGATAAATTAATAGAAAAAAATCATTGTCTTACAGCAAAAATTGAAGAGGTTTTAAGTGAGGCTTATCCTGATGCCAAAGAGAGAGCCGTTAAAGAAATGAACATCTACGCCAGTAGCGAAACGCAACGACTGAATGACAGTAGTTTCCCGCCTGAGTGTCCGTGGTCATTTGAACAGATCATGACTGAAGACTGGTATCCCCTTAATGGCGTCAATCTCTACGACAGAAGACTGGCTGCCGGGGGCTGACCATGAGTAACCTATACAATACCGATTACCACCAAAGACTGACCCAACAGCGTGAACTGCTGACCAAACGACAGTTTGACCAGCTTGACATTGACAATCTGTTGGAGGCTGTGTAGCACGAAATAGTATTACAGGCACCATGAAATGTCCAATCGGGGAAAAATGTATCCGGGTGAGATTCACGAATTTCAAAAATCCAGAAGATGGGAACACTTGAAAGTCGTGGTTACTGGATAACACTCCGACTTTCTTTTGTTCCTTTCCTTACCTCATTTCCCTACTTTGCCTCAGCCTCTGTAAGGACTTTCACGCAGTTGGTATTGCCCATTTCGGTTGCGATGGACACTGGGGTGGAGCCATCCAAAGTCGTGGTGGCATTGAGATCCACCCCGACGTGGATCAGGATTTCCACGCAATCGGTATTGCCTTTCCAGGCTGCGATAAAAAGCGGGGTGGCGCCATCCAAAGTCCTGGCGGCGTTGAGATCCGCCCCGGCGTTGATCAGGATTTCCAGGCAATCGGCATTGCCCTTCAAAGCTGCGAGGAAAAGCGGAGAGGTGCCATCCAAAGTTCTGGCAGCGTTGGGATTCGCCCCGGCGTTGATCAGGCGTTCGACGACGTCCGTGTGCCCCCTGATGGATGCCACCATTAAGGCAGTGAGACCCTTAACCATCACGGCATTGACATTGACTCCATCCGCCAGTGACCTCTCCAACTGATCCAAATCCCCGTCATAACAGGCATCATAAAATGTCCAATCGGGGAAAAATGTATCCGGGTGAGATTCATTGGTGTTCTGATTCACCACAGGCATCGGGTCTTGCCGACACATCGCACACCGGCGTGAGCCGATGGGCTGATCAAGAAAACACCTCGTAATACAGTCCAGATCGAAGCGTTGGCCACAACATTGGGTTGTGACGACCACAGGCGCTAAACTTCGGCCATGGAAGGAAGCCAGGCAAATAGGACATTGATCAGCCTTTACTATTGACGGGGAGAGGGTAGTGAGCAATGCCACCCATAAGTAGAACATCTGTGCTAGCCAATAAGTATTATGGGTTAGGTTCAAAGGGAGTATGTTAGTTCATTTGTACGGCTATCAAAGTTTGCTGCGGCTAAATAATCACGAATTTCAAAAATCCAGAAGATAGGAACACCTGAAAGTCGTATTACTGGATAACACAGCACTTTTCTTTTGTTCCCTTGCCTTGCCTCTGTTCCTTATTTTGCTCCAGCCTTCATCAGTGCTATCGCAGACTCGTTATTGCCCTTCAGGATTGCGATGGACAGCGGGGTGGCGCCATCACTGGTTCTGGCAGCGTTGAGATTCGCCCCGGCTTTGATCAGGACTTCCAGGCAGCCGGAGTTATTTTCCTGGGCAGCGAGGAACAGCGGGGTGGAACCATCCGGCAAGGCGGCGTTGAGATCCGCCCCATTTTTGATCAGGAGTTTCGTGCAGCCTCTATTGCCCTTAAAGGCCGCGATGAGAAGCAGCGTGTTGCCATCCCTAAACCGGGTGTTGAGATCTGCCTCGTCTTTGATCAAGAGTTCCACACACTTGACATAGCTTTTTGAAACAGCGAGGAACAGTGGGGTGGCGCCATCCGAAGTCTTGGGGATGTTGCGATCTGCCCCGGCCTTGAGCAGGCGTTTCACGCAGTCGGTATTGGCACTATCAGTAGCAAAGTACAGTGGGGTGAGGCCCAAAACCGTTCGGGCGTTGATATCGGCCCTGGCCTTGAGCAGGCGTTTCAGGCAGTTGGTTCTGCCAAGCTGGGCAGCTATCATCAGCGCGGTGGCGCCGTCCTCAGTCCGGGCGGTATTGACGTCCGCCCCGGCCTTGATCAGGCGGCCGACGATCACTTCATCCCCCTCACTGGTTGCCAACATCAAGGGAGTTTTCTTATTCATGACGGCATTGACATTGACGCCTTCTGCCAACGCCCTAAACACATCTCTCCGGTTCCCGTATTCACAGGCCCGGTAAAACATCAGATTGGGGAAAAATTTAGCCTGGTGATATTCACCAGTGTTCAAATTCATCACAGGGAACGGGTCTCCCCGGCAATACGCGCACTGGCGGCGGTCTATGGCTACTTCAAGAAATAACTGCGTAATACAGTCCACATGGTAGCGGTGGCCACATTGGGTTTGAAATACAGGATTGACGGTCACAGCCGTCACATCGCGACCATGGAAATCTTCCAAACAAATAGGACAGGCATCGTTCGTCGACGTTACGTCAGTTCCCACGGGGAAAGGGGAGTGAGTAATGGCATCCACAAGTAAAACCTCCTCGTTATTTTATTCAATGAGTTATCCACATAAGTCTTGGACACCAAAAAAGTACGATAATTCAGTTTTATGGCTAATAAATTTGCTGTGACTAAATAATCTCGCATTGCAAAACACAGAAGCAGGGAATACCTGAAAGCTGTGTTTACCGGGAAACACAACGCCTTTCTTTTGTTCCCTTCCTTGCTTCAGTTCCCTACTTTGCTCCAGCCTTGATCAGGGCTTTCGCGCAGTCGGTGTTGCCTTTCCGGGTTGCGATGGACAGCGGGGTAGTGCCAAGATCAGTCCGGCTGTTGAGGTTTGCCCCGGCGTTGATCAGTAGTTTCAAGCAGTCGGTATTGCCATTCTGAGCAGCGATAAACAATGCGGTGGCGTCATTCGTGTTGGCGGCGTCGAGATCCGCGTGAGCATTGATCAGGAGTTTCACGCAGTCGGTATTGCCCAACTGGGCAGCGACCATCAGTGCGGTGGCGCCAGTCACAGTTCGTGCGTTGATATTTGCGCTGCCTTCGATCAGGGCTTTCAAACAGTCAGTATTACCATTCTGGGCTGTTATGAACAGCGGGCTGACGTCACGCGGCGTGGCGGCGTTGATATCCGCCCCAGCGCTGATCAGGAGTTTCGCGCAGTCGGTATTGCCCTCTTGGGCAGCAATCCACAACGCAGTGGCGCCACCCTTAGACCTGGTGTTGAGATCCGCTTTGGCTCCGATCAGGGCTTTCAAGCAGTTGGTGTTATTTTTCTGGGCAGCCTGGAGCAGCGGAGTGCCGCCATCCTCAGACCGAGCCGCGTTAAGGTCCGCCCCGGCCTTGATCAGGCGTCCGACGACGTCTATGTGTCCGCCAATGGATGCCAACATCAAGGCAGTGAAGCCTTCATTCATAGCAGCATTGACATTGACGCCTTCTGCCAGTGACCTCTCCACCTGATCCAAATCTCCATTACAACAGGCATCATAAAATGTCCTATCGGGGAAAAATGTATCCGGGTGAGATTCACTGGTGTTCTGATTCACCACAGGCATCGGGTCTTGCCGACACATCGCGCACCGGCGTGAGCCGATGGGCTGATCAGCAAAACACCTCGATATACAGTCCAGATCGAAGCGTTGGCCACAACATTGGGTTTTGACGACCACAGGCGCTTCACTTCGACCATGGAACTCAGCCAGACAAACAGGACATTGATCAGCCTTTACTGTTGTCGGGGAGAGGGCAGTGAGCAATGCCATC
This sequence comes from Endozoicomonas sp. ALC020, assembly GCF_049275935.1. NCBI lineage: Bacteria > Pseudomonadati > Pseudomonadota > Gammaproteobacteria > Oceanospirillales > Endozoicomonadaceae > Endozoicomonas > Endozoicomonas sp. ALC020. The sequence continues at coordinate 1,491,773 of NZ_CP184830.1, read as the reverse complement.
CATAAGTAAAACATCTGTGCTAGCCGATAAGTAGTACGGGTTAGGTGCAAAGAAAGTATGGTAGTTCATTTATATGGCTATCAAAGCTTGCTCTGGCAAAATAATTACACATTGCAAAACTCGGGAGATGGGAACACCTGAGAGCTGTGTTTACTGGACAATATAACGCCTTTCTTCTGTTTCTTTCACTGCCTCTGTTCCCTACTCTGCCCCGGCGTTGACCAAGAGTTCCATACAGTCGGTATTGCCCTTCTGGGCTGCTGCGGAGAGCGGTGTGGCGCCATCCGAAGTCCGGCAGATGTTGAGATTTGCCCCGGCGTTGACCAAGAGCTTCACGCATTCGGTATTGCCCAACTCGGCAGCGATTAACAGTGGAGTGGCGCCATCCAAAGTCCTGGTGGCGTTGAGATTCGCCTCGGCTTCGATCAGTGCTTTCACGCATTCGGTATTGCCTATCGCAGCAGCGGCAAACAACGGGGTGACGCCATTTGGCAAGGCAGCGTTGAGATCCGCCCCGGCGTTGATCAGGAGTTGTATGCAGTCGGTGTTGTTTTCCTGGATAGCCATGAACAGTGCGGTGGCGCCATTCTTCTTACACCGGGCGTTGAGATCCGTCCCGTCCTTGATCAGGGCTTTCACGCAATCGGTATTGCCCAACTGTACTGCCATGGACAGCGGGGTGGCGCCATCCATAGTTCGGGCGGCGTTGAGATCCGCCCCGGCGTTGATCAGGAGTTTCACGCAGTCGATGTTATTTTCTTGTACAGCGATGAACAGCGGGGTGGCGCCATTCCTATTCCGGGCGTTGAGATCTGCTTCGGCTTCGATCAGGATTGCCACGCAATCGGTATTACCCTTCCGGGCTGCAATGTATAGCGGGGTGGTGCCATCCGCAGTCGCGGGGGTGTTGGGGTTCGCCCCGGCTTTGATCAGGATTTTCAGGCAGCCGGTATTGCCCGTCAGGGCCGCGATGAACAGCGGGGTGGTGCCATCTTCATTCCGAGCTACGTTGACGTCTGCCCCGGCGTTGATCAGGCGTTCAACGATGTCCATGTGCCCCTTGCTGGATGCCAACATGAAGGCAGTGAAGCCATCATTCATAGCAGCATTGACATTGACGCCTTCTGCCAGTGACCTCTCCACTTGATCCAAATCTCCATCACAACAGGCATCATAAAATGTCCGATCGGGGAAAAATGTATCGGGGTGAGATTCACTGGTGTTCTGATTCACCACAGGCACCGGGTCTTGCCGACACATCGCGCACCGGCGTGAGCCGATGGGCTGATTAAAAAAACACCTCGATATACAGTCCAGATCGAAGCGTTGGCGACAACATTGGGTTTTGACGACCACAGGCGCTTCACTTCGACCATGGAAGTCAGCCAGACAAATAGGACATTGATCAGCCTTTACTGCTGACGGGGAGAGGGTAGTGAGCAATGCCACCCATAAGTAAAACATCTGTGTTGGTCAATAAGTAGCTTGGGTTAGATACAAAAAAAGTATGGTAGTTCATTTGTATGACTATCACAGTTTGCTGTGACCAAATAATCATGAATATCAAAAAACACGAAGATGGGAACACTTGAAAGCTGTTTTTACTGGATAGCAAAATGCCTTTCTTTTGTTTCCTTCCTTTCTTTGGTCGCAGTAAGGGCTTCCACGCAGTCGGTATGGCCCAAGCTGGTTGCGATGGACAGTGGGGTGGCGCCATCCGAAGTCCTGGCGGCGTTGAGATCCGCCTCGGCGTTGACCAGTGCTTTCACACATACGGTATTGCCTTTCTCAGCAGCGGCGAGCAACGGGGTGGCACCATCCGAAGTCCTGGCGGCGTTGAGATCCGCCCCGGCGTTGATCAGGATTTTCATGCAATCGGTATGGCCTTTCCAAGCTGCGAAGAAAAGCGGGGTGGCGCCATTCGAGGTCATGGCGGCGTTGACGTTTGCTCCGGCGTTGATAAGGCGTTCAACGACGTCCGTGTGCCCTCCGGAGGATGCCAACATCAAGGATGTGAAATCATCGGTCATAACGGCATTGACATTGACTCCTTCTGCCAGTGACTTCTCCACCTGATCCAAATCCCCGTCATAACAGGCATCATAAAAGGTCTGATTGGGGAAAAATGTATCCGGGTACGATTCACCGGTATGCCAATGCAAAACAGGGAGCGGGTTTTGTCGGCAATACCCGCACTGGCGAGAGCCTGTGGGCTGAATAACAAATTGCCTCGTAATGCAGTCCAGATGGTAGAAGTGGCGACATCGGGTGATGACGAACACAGTCTCTCTACTACGGCTATGGTAGCGGTAGCAATCCAGACAAATTTCAAGTAGATCGGCCTTCAGTGTCCATGAGAAGAGGGCAGCGATCAATGTGACCTTTAGGTAGAACATCTGTACTAGCCAATAAGCAGCGCAGTTTAGGTCCAAAGTAATCATGATAGTTTATTTGTATGGCTATCAAAGTTTGCTGTGACTAAATAATCACGAATTTCAAAAACTCAGCAGATGGGAACTCCTTAAAGCCGTGTTACAGGATAATGCAGTACCCTTCATTTGTTCTCTTCGGAGTCTTGGCCTTGATAAGGGCCAATGCGCAGTCGATGTTGTCCATCTCGATTGCGATAGACAGCGGGGTGGCGCCATCCGAAGTTCTGGCGGCGTTGAGATCCGCCCCGGCGTTGATCAGGGTTTCCACGCAATTGGTATTGCCTTTCAAAGCTGCGATGAAAAGCGGGGTGGCGCCATCCGAAGTCCTGGCGGCGTTGACATTCGCCCCGCAGTTGATCAGGGTTTCGACGCAATCGGTATTGCCTTTTAAAGCTGCGATGAAAAGCGGGGTGGCGCCATCCGAAGTTCTGGCGGCGTTGAGATCCGCCCCATGTTTGATCAGGAGTTCCATGGTGCCCTTACAGGCTGCAATGAGTAGCAGCGTGTTGCCATCCCTGAACCGGGTGTTGAGATCTGCCTCGTCTTTGATCAAGAGTTCCACGCACTCGACATAGCTTCTCGAAACAGCGATGGACAGAGGGGTGGCGCCATCCGAAGTCTTGGGGATGTTGCGATCTGCCCCGGCATTGAGCAGGAGTTTCGCGCACCCGGTTCTGCCTTTCTCAGCAGCAAAGTACAGTGGAGTGGCGCCCGTCACATTTCGGGCGTTGACATTCGCCCTGGCCTTGAGCAGAAGTTTCACGCAGTTGGTCCTGCCCCGCTGGGCAGCTACCATCAGCGCGGTGGCGCCGTCCTCAGTCCGGGCGGTATTGACGTCCGCCCCGGCCTTGAGCAGGTGGTCGACGATCACTTCATCCCCCTCATTGGATGCCAAGATCAAGGGAGTATCCTTATTCATGACGGCATTGACATTGACTCCTTCTGCCAGCGCCCTGGACACCTGTTCCCGGTTCCCGTTTGAACAGGCATAATAAAACCTCAGATTGGGGAAAAATTTAACCTGGTGAGATTCACCGGTGTTCAAATTCATCACAGGGAACGGGTCTCCCCGGCAATACGCGCACTGGCGGCGGTCTATGGCTACTTCAAGAAATAGCTGCGTAATACAGTCCACATGGTAGCGGTGGCCACATTGGGTTTGAAATACAGGTTTGACGCTCACAGCCGTCACATCGCGACCATGGAAATCTTCCAAACAAATAGGACAGGCATCGTTCGTCGACGTTACATCAGTTCCCATGGGTAAATGAGAGTGAGTAATGGCATCCACAAGTAAAACCTCCTCGTTGTTTTATCTAATGAGTTTTAGACACAAAAAAAGTACGATAATTCAGTTTTATGGCGAATAAATTTGCTGTGACTAAATAATCACGCATTACAAAACTCGTAAGATGGGAACACCTGAAAGCTGTTTTTAGTGGATAGCAAAATGCCTTTCTTTTGTTTCCTTCCTTTCTCTGGCCTCGGTAAGGGCTTTGACGCAATCGCTATGGCTCAGCATGGTTGCGATGGACAACGGGGTGGCGCCATCTTTAGTCAGGGCGTTGAGATCAGCCCCGGCTTCGAGTAGTGCTTTCAGGCATTCGGTATTGCCTTTTTCAGCAGCGGCGAACAGTGAGGTGGCACCATCTGAAGTCGTGGCGGCGTTGAGATCTGCCCCGACGTGGATCAGGATTTCCACGCAATCGGTGAAGCCCTTCCAGGCTGCGATGAATAGCGGGGTGGCGCCATCCAAAGTCCTTGTGGCGTTGAGATCCGCCCCGGCGTGGATGAGGATTTCCAGGCAATCGGTATTGCCTTTCAAAGCTGCGATGAAAAGCGGGGTGGCGCCATCCGAAGTTCTGGCGGCGTTGAGATCTGCCCCGGCGTTGATCAGGAGTTTCACGCAGTCGGGGTTATTTTCCTGGACAGCGAAGGTCAGCGCGGTAGCACCACATGATCGGGCGGCGTTGGGGCTTGCCCCGGCGTTGATAAGGCGCTCGACAACGTCTGTATGCCCCCCATAGGATGCCATCATCAAGGCCGTGAGATCATCAGAGGTAACGGCATTGACATTGACTCCTTCTGCCAGTGACTTCTCCACCTGATCCAAATCCCCGTCATAACAGGCATCAAAAAAGGTCTGATCGGGGAAAAATGTATCCGGGAGAGATTCACTGGTGTCCAGGTTCACCACAGGCATCGGGTCTTGTCTGCACATCACGCACCGGCGTGAGCCGATGGGCTGATCAGCAAAACACCTCGATATACAGTCCAGATCGAAGCGTTGGCCACAACATTGGGTTGTCACGACCACAGGCTCTTCACTTCGGCCATGGAAGGGAGCCAGACAAACAGGACATATGTCGGCCTCCAGTGTCGTCGGGAAGAAGGCAGCGAGCAATGCCATACACAAGAAGAACATCTGTGCTAGCTAATAAGTAGTAAGGGTTAGGTTCAAAGGGAGTATGGTAGTTCATTTGTATGGCTATCACAGTTTGCTGTGGCTAAATATTCAAGCATTTCAAAAACTCAGAAGGTGGAATCACCCTAAAGCTGTGTTTGCTGGATAACACGATGCCTTTGATGTGTTCTCCTCCTCTCCTCAGTTTCCTACTTTGCCCCAGCCTTGATCAGGGCTTTCACGCAGTCGGTGTTGTCCTTCCGGGTTGCGATGGACAGCGGGGTGGCACCATCCGAAGTTCTGGCGGCGTTGAGATCCGCCCCGGCGTTGATCAGGGTTTCCACGCAATCGGTATTGCCTTTCAGGGCTGCGATGAACAGCGGGGTAATGCCATTCGGCAAGGCAGCGTTGAGATCCGCCCCGGCGGTGATCAGGAGTTGTAAGCAGTCGATGTTATTTTCATAGGCAGCCAAGAACAGTGGGGTGGTGCCATTCTTACCCCGGGCGTTGAGATCCGCCCCGGCGTTGATCAGGGCTTTCACGCAATCGGTATTGCCCATCAGCGCTGCGCTGGACAACGGGGTGGCGCCATCCTTGGCCCGGGCGGCGTTGAGATCCACCCCAGCGTTGATAAGGAGTTTCACGCAGTCGATGTTATTTTCTAGTGCAGCGGTGTACAGCGGGGTGGCGCCATTCTTATTCCAGGCGTTGAGATCTGCTTCGGCTTGGATCAGGATTTTCAGGCAGCCGGTATTGCCCTCATAGGCAGCTATGAATAGCGGGGTGGCGCCATCCGTAGTCCGGGGGGTGTTAGGGTTCGCGCCGGCTTCGATCAGGATTTTCAGGCAGCCAGTATTACCCAACAGGGCAGCGATGAGCAGCGGGGTGGTGCCATCCTCATTGCGAGCGATGTTGACGTCCGCCCCGGCATTGATCAGGCGCTCGACGACGTTCATTTGCCCATAACAGGATGCGAGCATCAAGGCGGTGAAACCATTAGTCATAACGGCATTGACATTGACGCCTTCTGCCAGTGATCTCTCCACCTGCTCCAGATCCCCGTTGGAGCAGGCGATATAAAATGTCTGATCGGGGAAAAATGTATCCGGGTGAGATTCACTGGTGTTCTGATTCATCAAAGGCATCGGGTTTTGCCGACACATCGCGCAACGGCGTGAGCCGATGGGCTGATCAACAAAACACCTCGAAACACAGTCCAGATCGAAGAGTTGGCCGCAACATCCGGTTTTGACGACCACTGGCTCTTCATTACGGTTATGGAAGTTAGCCAAACAGATAGCGCATTGATCGGCTTTTAGCGTCCATGAGTAGAGGACAGCGATCAATGTCATCCATAGGTAGAACATCTGTACTGGCCAAGAAGTCGTGCGGGTTGGGTACAAAGAAATTATGGTAGTTTATTTTTATGGCTACAAAAGTTTGCTGTGACTAAATAATCACCTATCTCAAAAGCTCAGAAGACAGGAACACTTGAAAGCCGTGGTTACAGGATAACGCAGTACCCTTCATTTGCTCTCTTTGCTGCCTCGGCCTTGGCAAGGGCTTCTGCGCAGTCGTTGTTGCCCTTCTCAGTTGCGATGGATAATGCAGTTGCGCCATCCCTATATCTGGCGGCTTTGAGATCTGCTCCAAAGTTGAGCAGGAGTTTCAGGCACTCGACATTGCCCTTCTCGGCTGCGATGAACAGTGGAGTGACACCCTCTGGCAAGGCAGTGTTGGGATTCGCACCGGCGTTGAGCAGGAGTTTCACGCACTGGGTATTGCCCTCTTGAGCTGCCATGTAGAGCGGGGTGGTGCCCTCTGAAGTCCCGGCGGCGTTGAGATCCACCCCGTGTTTGATCAGGAGTTTCACGCACCCGGTGTTATTTTCTTGGGCAGCGAGAAACAACATGTTATAACCACCGTTAGTCCGGACGTTTAAATCCGCCCCGGCTTTGATCAGGATTTCCGCGCAATCGGTTTTGCCTTTCCAGACTGCGATGGACAGTGGAGTGAAGCCATCCGAAGCTCTGGCAGTGTCAAAAGCCGCCCCTTTTTCAATCAGAAGTTGTAAACACTTGGTATTGCCCTTCAGTGCTGCGGTAAACACTGGGGTGGTGCCCCACAAGTCGGCGTTGGGGTCTGCCCCATCGGCAATCATGATTCGCACCTTTTCGGTATTGCCCTTGAGGACTTCGATGAGCAGTGGAGGGATGCTTTTGAGATCAGCCCCTTTGTCGATCAGGAGTTGCGCACACTCGGTATTGCTCTCCAGGACTGCAATAATAAGCGCGGTGGCACCATCCTCAGTTCTGGTAGCGCCGACCTTTGCCCCAGCTTTGAGCTGGCGTTCGACGACTGCGCTGTTCCCACTACAGGATCCCAGCATCAAGGCAGTGAGACCATATTTCATAACGGCATTGATATTGACCCCCTCTGCCAGTGACTTATCCACCTGATCGTAATCCCCTTGAAGACAGGCATCGTAAAACGTCTCGTCGGGGAAAAATTTATCCGGGTAAGATTTACCGATTTTCTTACCCACCACAGGCATCGGGTCTTGCCGACACATTGCGCACTCGCGTGAGCCGATAGGTTTTGTAAAATACTGACTCGTAAGACAGACCAGATGGAATGTGTGGCCACAATGGGTTAGACATTCGGTTTCGTCGGCGTCCACTGGCGTCACATCGTGGCCATGGAAATTTTCCAAACAAATAGCACAGACATCGTCCTTCGAACTTACGTCAGTACCCATGAGGAAAGGAGAGTGAGTATTGATATTCATAAGTAAAACCTCTGTGTTTTTTTAAGAAGCTATACAGATTTAGATACAAAAAAAGCACGATAGTTCAATTTTATGACTATAAAGTTTGCTGTGACTAAATAATCACCCGTCTCAAAAGCTCAGAAGATGGCAACACCTGAGAGCTGCGGTTACCGGATAAAACAACGCCTTTTTTTGCTTCCTTCCTTGCCTCAGTTCCTTACTTTGCTCCAGCCTTGATAAGGGCTTGCGCACACTCGCTATTGCCCATCTCGGTTGCGATGGACAGCGGGGTGGAGCTATCCGAAGTTCTGGCGGCGTTGAGATCCGCCCCGGCGTTGATCAGGATTTCCAAGCAACCGTGATTACCTCTGCGGGCTGCGACGTGAAGCGGGGTGGCGCCATCAGTCCTGGGGAGGTTGAGGTCTGCCTTGGCTTCGATCAGTGCTTTCACGCATTCGGTACTGCCTCTCCAGGCTGCGACGGAAAGTGGTGTGGCGCCATCCGACGTTCTGGCGACGTTGAGATCTGCCCCGGCGTTGATCAGGTGTTTCACGCAGTCGCTATTACCCAAGTAAGCAGCCATGAGCATTGCATTGGCGCCACTCGAAAGGACAGTGTTGACGTTCGCCCCGGCAATGATCAGGCGTTCGACGAGGTCTGTGTCTCCTATAGTGGATGCCAACATCAATGCCGTAAAATCATTAGTCATAGCGGCATTGACATTGACTCCTTCTGCCAGCGACCTCTCCACCTGATCCAGATCTCCAGATAAGCAGGCAAGATAAAACGTCTGATTGGGGAAAAATGTATCCGGGAGAGTTTCATTGGTGTTCTGATTCACCAAAGGCATCGGGTTTTGCCGACACGTCGCGCAACGGCGTGAGCCGATGGGCTGTTCAGAAAAACATTTCGAAATACAGTCCAGATCGAAGCGTTGGCCACAACATTGGGTTGTCACGACCACAGGCTCTTCACTTCGGCCATGGAAGGGAGCCAGACAAACAGGACATATGTCGGCCCCCAGTGTCGTCGGGAAGAAGGCAGCGAGCAACGCCATACATAAGAAGAACATCTGTGCTAGCCAAGTGAGTAGTAAGGGTTAGGTTCGAAGGGAGTATGGTAGTTCATTTGTATGGCTATCACCGTTTGCTGTGACCAAATAATCACCCATCTAAAAAGCTCAGAAGATGGGAACACCTTAAAGCCGTGTTTACAAGATAACGCAGTACCCTTCATTTGCTTTCTCGGCCTCAACAAGGGCTTCTGTGCAGTCGTTGTTGCCCTTCTCAATTGCGATGGACAATGCAGTCGCGCCATCCCTATATCTGGCGGCTTTGAGATCTGCTCCAAAGTTGAGCAGGATTTTCAGGCACTCGACATTGCCCTTCAGGGCTGCGATGAACAACGGGGTGGTACCAGTTGGTAAGGCAGTGTTGGGATTCGCACCAGCGTTGAGCAGGAGATTCACGCACTGGGTATTGCCCTCTTGAGCTGCCATGTACAGCGGGGGGTGCCATCTTTAGTCCTGGGGGTGTTGAGATCGGCCCCGTGTTTGATCAGGGTTTCCGCGCAATCGGTATTGCCTCCCCAGACTGCGGCTAACAGTGGGTTGAAGCCGTCCTGAGCCCTGGCGGTGTCGAGAGCCGCTCCGTTTTCGATCAGAATTTCTACGCACTCTTTATAGCCCTTCATGGCTGCGATTAACAGTGAGGGGGTGCCATCCAACAAGGCGGCGTTGGGATCTGCCTTGTAGCAATCAGGAGTCGCACCTTCTCGGTATTGCCCATCATGGCCGCCATGAAAAGCGGTGTGGCACCATCCTCAGTCCGGGCAAAGTTGACCTTCGCCCCGGCGTTGAGCTGGCGTTCGACGACTGCCCTGTTCCCACTGAAGGATCCCAGCATCAAGGCAGTGACACCATATTTCATAACGGCATTGATATTGACTCCGTCTGCCAGTGACTTATCCACCTGATCGTAGTCCCCTTGATAACAGGCATCGTAAAACGTCTCATCGGGGAAAAACTTATCCGGGAGAGATTCACTGGTTTTCTCTTTCTCCACAGGCATTGGGTTTTGCCGACACATTGCGCACTGGCGTGAGCCGATAGGTTTTCTAAAATATTGACTCGTAAGACAGCGCAGATGGAATGTGTGGCCACAATGGGTTAGACATTTGGTTTCGTCGGCGTCTACTGGCGCCACATCGTGGCCGTGGAAATGTTCCAAACAAATAGCACAAACATCGTCCTTCGAGCTGGCGTCAGTACCCATGGGGAAAGGGGGGGAGTGTTGATATTCATAAGCAAAACCGTGGTTACTGGATAACACAACGCCTTTCTTTCGCTGCCTTCCTTGCCTCAGTTCTCTACTTTGCTCCAGCCTTGATAAGGGCTTGCGCACACTCGGTATTGCCCATCTCTGTTGCGATGGACAGCGGGGTGGCGCCAGTCTTGGTCTGGACGTTGAGATCTGCCCCGGCGTTGATCAGGAGTTGTACGCAGTCGGTGTTACTTTCTTGGGCAGTGATGAACACTGCGGTGACCCCACGCTCAGTTCGTGCGTTGAGATCTGCCTTGGCTTCGATCAGGGCTTGCAGGCAGTCGGTTTTATTTTCCTGCGCTGCGAAGAACAGCGGGGTGGCGCCCGTCTTGGTCGGGGTGTTGAGATCCGCCCCGGCGTTGATCAGGGCTCTCACGCAATAGGTATTGCCCATCTGTGCTGCGGCGGACAACGGGGTGGCGCCATCCTCGGTCCGGGCGGCGTTGAGATCAGCCCCGGCGTTGATCAGGCGTTTCACGCAGTCGATGTTATTTTCTTGTGCAGCGGTGAACAGCGGGGTGGCGCCATTCTTAGTCCGGGTGTTGAGATCTGCTTCGGCTTCAATCAGGATTTTCAGGCAGCCGGTGTTGCCTGTTTGGGCAGCTATGAATAGCGGGGTGGCGCCATCCTCATTCCGGGCGATGTTGACGTCCGCCCCGGCGTTGATCAGGCGCTCGACGACGTTCATTTGCCCATAATAGGATGCGAACATCAAGGCGGTGAAACCATTAGTCACGACGGCATTGACATTGACGCCTTCTGCCAGTGACCTTTCCACCTGATCCAGATCCCCATTGGAGCAGGCGCTATAAAACGTCAGATCGGGGAAAAATGTATCAGGGAGAGATTCACTGGTGTTTTGATTTAACACAGGCATCGGGTTTTGCCGACACATCGCGCAACGGCGTGAGCCGATGGGCTGATCAACAAAACACCTCGAAACACAGTCCAGATCGAAGAGTTGGCCGCAACATGCGGTTTTGACGACCACAGGCACTTCATTACGGTTATGGAAGTTAGCCAGACAAATAGCACATTGATCGGCCTTTAGTGTCCATGAGGAGAGGGCAGCGATCAATGTCATCCATAGGTAGAACATCTGTACTGGCCAAGAAGTAGTGAGGGTTGGGTACAAAGAAATTATGGTAGTTTATTTTTATGGCTATAAAAGTTTGCTGTGACTAAATAATCACCTACCTCAAAAGCTCAGAAGATGGGAACACCTGAAAGCTGCGGTTACCGGATAACACAACGCCTTTTTTTCGCTCCCTTCCTTGCCTCAGTTCCCTACTTTGCTCCAGCCTTGATAAGGGCTAGCGCACACTCGGTATTGCCCATCGCGATTGCGATGGACAGTGAGGTGATGCCATCCGAAATCCGAGGGATGTTGAGATCCGCCCCGGCGTTAATCAGGAGCTTCACGCAATTGATGTTATTTTGTTGAGCAGCCATGAACAGTGCGGTGAGCCCATCCTCAGTTTGTGCGTTGAGATCCGCCTCGGCATTGATCAGGAGTTCCAAGCAGTCGGTATTGCCTTTCACAGCAGCGGCCAACAGTGGGGTGGAGCCATCCGAAGTCCGAGGGATGTTGATATCCGCCCCGGCGTTGATCAGGAGTTTTACGCAGTCGGTGTTATTTTCTTGTGCAGCCGCGAAGAGTGGTGTGGTGTCAGTCTTGGTTCGGGCGTTGAGATCCGCCCCGGCGCTGAGATCCGCCCCGGCGTTGAGATCCGCCCCGGCGTTGATCAGAAGTTTCACGCAGTCGGTATTGCCTCTCATAGCAGCGGCGAACAGTGGAGTGGCGCCATCCGAAGTCCGGGGGATGTCGAGATCCGCCCCGGCGTTGATCAGTATTTTTACGCAGTCGGTAAAGCCATACATAGCAGCCAGGAACAGCGAGGTGGTGCCATCCCCATGCCAGGCAGTGTTGACGTTTGCCCCGGAATTGATCAGGCGTTCTGCGACTTCAGTGTGCCTCCAGCGGGATGCCAACATCAAGGCAGTGAGACCATTAGTCATAACAGCATTAACATTAACGCCTTCTGCCACTGACCTCTCCACCTGACCCAGATCCCCGATAGAACAGGCAAGATAAAACCTCTGATCGGGGAAAAATGTATCCGGGTGAGATTCATTGGTGTTCTGATTCACCACAGGCATCGGGTCTTGCCGACACATCGCGCACTGTCGCGAGCCGATGGGCTGTCCAACAAAAGACTTCGAAATACAGTCCAGATCGAAGAGTTGGCCACAACATTGGGTTTTGACGACCACGGGCGCTGCACTTCGGCCATGGAAGTGAGCCAGACAAATAGGACAGTGATCAGCCTTCACTGTCCACAGGGAGAGGGTAGCGAGCAATGCAACACTTAAGTAGAGCATCTTTGTTGGCCACTAGGTCCACTAGGTGGTCCGGGTTAGGTACAAAGAAACTATGGTAGTTCATATATATGGCAATCAAAGTTTGTAGTGACTAAATAGTCACCAATTTCAAAAACTCAGAAGATGGGAACACCTGAAGGCCGTGGTTACTGGATAACACAACGTTTTTTTCCGTTCTCGCATGCCAGCATCAAAGCAGTGATACCATTATTCACAATGGCATCGACATTAATTTTTTCTGCCGATGATTGCTTCACCTGATCCAAATACCCCGCAAAACAGGCTTAAAAAGCGCTCGATCAAGAAAAAAATCATCCGCATAAGATATACCACTGACCTCATTCACCACAGGCGCTGCATCATAGCTCTCGACCATGAAAATCAACCGAGCAAACTGAAGGGAACATGAACAATAGTTGACATTTACTGTAAGCGAACGTAACTTTCAAACGACTGTTTGAAACTGTTGCTATACTTTTGCAATCTGTTTCATGAATAAATATAAGACAACCCAGAGGTACCGTTATGCCAGACTATAAGGCCCCCCTGCGCGATATCCGGTTCGTTCGTGACGAGCTCCTGGGATATCAGGAACATTACGCCAGTCTCCCCGGCGGAGAAGAAGCTAGCCCTGATATGGTAGACGCCATCCTTGAAGAAGGTGCCAAGTTCTGTGAACAGGTTCTGGCCCCTTTGAATCAGGTCGGTGATGAGCAAGGCTGCACCTGGTCCGAGGACGGTGTAAAAACACCAGACGGTTTTAAAGAGGCTTACCTGCAATACGTTGAAGGCGGCTGGCCTTCACTGTCCAGTGATCCAGAATACGGTGGCCAGGGTCTGCCTTACTCTCTGGGTCTGGTTCTCAGCGAACTGATGGGAGAAGCCAACTGGGCCTGGGGCATGTATCCCGGACTCAGTCATGGTGCCATGAATACTTTGGAAGCCCATGGTACTGAAGAACAGAAGCAAGCTTACCTGACCAAGCTGGTATCCGGTGAATGGACAGGTACCATGTGTCTGACCGAGCCTCACTGCGGTTCTGACTTGGGTATGCTGCGAACCAAAGCCGAGCCTGCCGCTGATGGTACTTATAAAATTTCAGGTACCAAGATCTTTATTTCTGCCGGTGAACACGACATGGCAGACAATATTGTCCACATCGTTCTGGCGCGTCTGCCGGGTGCTCCAAAAGGTACCAAAGGAATCTCGCTGTTTATCGTTCCCAAATATCTGCCTGGCAAGCACGGTGAGAGCAATGGCGTAAGTTGTGGTTCCATCGAGCACAAGATGGGGATTCACGGTAACGCCACCTGTGTCATGAACTTTGACGAAGCAACCGGCTTCCTGATTGGTCCGGAAAACCGTGGTCTGCACTGCATGTTCACCTTCATGAATACTGCCCGCCTGGGTACGGGTATTCAGGGCCTGTCCCACGGTGAAATCGCCTTTCAGGGTGCTCTGCGCTACGCCCGCGAACGTCTGCAAATGCGCTCCCTGAGCGGTGCCAAGAACACTGAAGGTCCGGCTGACCCAATTATTGTGCACCCTGACGTACGTCGGATGCTGCTGACCATCAAATCCTTAACCGAAGGCAATCGTGCCCTTCTTTACTACACAGCCAAGAAAGCAGATCTGCTGCACAGTCCTGATGAAGCAGTGCGTGAACAGGCTGATAAGGAACTGGGCTTCCTGACACCTATCGTCAAGGCTTTCCTGACCGAAACCGGTTTTGAGTCCGCCAACCACGCACTTCAGTGCTACGGTGGCCACGGTTATATCAGTGAATGGGGTATGGAGCAGAACGTTCGTGACTGCCGTATCTCCATGCTGTACGAAGGAACTACCGGTATCCAGGCACTGGACCTGCTGGGAAGAAAAATCTTCCAGAGCGGTGGTGAAACCATGAAGCCATTTACCAAGGAAATTCACAAGTTCTGTAAAGCTCACGCTGAAAACGAAGACCTGAAAGCCTTTGTTGAGCCACTGGCTGCCTTGAACAAGGAGTGGGGCGATCTCACCATGCAGCTGGGCCTGAAGGCGATGGAAAATCCTGATGAAGTGGGTGCGGCTTCCGTCGACTTCCTGATGTATTCCGGTTATGCGACTCTGGCTTATATGTGGGCTGATATGGCTCGCCTGGCCAAGGAGAAGCTGGCTGAAGGTACAACTGAAGAAGGCTTCTACAAAGCCAAGATTCAGACTGCACGTTTCTACTTTGAACGTATCCTGCCAAGAACACAGGCTCACAAATCTGCCATGTTGTCAGGCACAGCGAATCTGCTGGATATGGCTGAGGAAGATTTCGGTGAACTCTAATCCCGGATAAGAGTTTTCTGACAGGGGGTTGCTTCGGCAGCCCCTTTTTTTATGTCTGAACACTAGGAGCCTGACCGAGAATAGCGCCCGTCTAGGCGACCCCGTAGCGAGGACGGCAGAAAATTGAGGATGAAAATTCGGTTTTGTGAGGAGAATAGCGAGCTATTTGACGAACAAAAGCGGATTTTCAGACCAATTTGCTGCCGCCGCACGACTGCATGGATGCAGGAGCTAGAGCAACGCAGGAGCAGTTGCTGTGTAGGGCAGTCTATTCTCGGTCTAACGGGATGGTCCGCCCCTCCTAAACGGCTTCAAATGAGCCAAAATGGAGTTAACCATTTAAACAGGATTAACCGGAGCGAACCACCCATGACTATTTCAGCACTTGGTATCGATATTGGCAAGAACAACTTTCACCTAGCATTGAAGGCAGCCGTTGGTGATGCGACGTATTTTAAATCTGGTCGACACCTTGCCGCATGGTTGGGATTAGTTCCAAGACAGCATTCCACAGGCGGTAAGTCAGTCCTGCTGGGCATCAGTAAACGGGGTGATAAATACCTGCGCACATTATTGATACACGGCGCACGTTCGGTACTCCACTGCCTCAAAAATAAGGATGACCGCTGTAAAAAATGGGTTAGCCAACTTAATGAGCGCAGCAATCACAACGTTGCCGCCGTTGGTCTGGCTAATAAAATGGCTCGGATTGTCTGGGTCATCATGACCCGAAATGAAGTTTACAAGGCTGCATAATGAGGTAAAGGCGGCAGCGGCAAAGTAAAGCATAAGCTTAATCAAAGGGGAACCCCCCCGCAGATTGCGATGAGCATGTACAGTTGATGGCAAACAGGTAAAAACCGGCAACCTGAAACCTGATAGGAGTCTTGGCCCTTGAGGCCGTCGGACTGATAAGGCCAGGTTGCGCGGATACCCATCAGGGCCAGAGGGTTAGACCTCATGAATAGGCCGTATATATGATTGCAGTTATCTTTGTTTGCTAATTAACAAAACAGGCTCTTGCAAAACGGGGCGGACCATATAGGCTCCTAGGAAGTTTCATCGAGAATAACAAAACTGAGGAGGGTAACGGGAAGAGCGATTAGCATCACAATGTGTATAACCGGATTAATCAGCATTAACAGTCCGGCTGCGATCCAGATGTTTTTGACAATCTTTTTCTTGGCTCGATAAGAGCCAGTCAAGGTTCGACGATAAAAGTGACGGTTATCGGGCAGCTGATCCTGCATCCAGTCTGGCTGCCATGTGATTTTCAGCATCATGCTGATCAGGGTTATAAGATACCGCATAAACATTCCTTTGAAATATGCGCAGTTATTTAATAAAAATGCAGTCTGGTGATTTTTTTCCAGACACTGTTTTGAGTCTAATGTTTTTTGCCTAACCTCCAACGCTGGTCTATAAAAAACACGGCATTGGTCCTTTTTCAAAGTCCGTGGAGATATAAGTACCTAACCGGAGCTGTATTAGGCGAGGCGATGAGCAAGCAGAAAACACTAATAAATCCCTTATCGGGCTTTTTTAAGCAATCCATTAATTCTTTCTTACAGATATTTCTTCTTTTGATACCCTGCGGCTTGAAAGTGCAAGCGGCTGAAAATAATGAAATGAACTACGAGCTTCGGGCTCATCAGGGGCATTTGCAATGGTTAGAGCCGACAGACATTCTATTGGCTGTTGACACAGACCTTAAAAACTTGCAGATCAGGGATGAGGGCTCGCATGGGAAAGAAGAACTCGTTTCAGTCACTGCAGACACTTCTTTGCCTTATGACAGTTTTAACAAGGAGACAGATTGGGTCGATCAAATTTGGGGTCGTCCTTCCAGAGATCATCTCTACCTGGGCATGTGGACCTTTCATCTTGAGGGTGGTGATGATCAGGAAAGCAACAATAAGCTGATCGCTTTCTCCTATAAAGGCTATTACGGCGCAACTCTCATTAATACCCACTGTGACAGAGTCTGGTCTGGAGGTGTGCAGCGAACTCTGTACCAACAAAAATATGGAGCCTTTGATATAGAGGCAGGGTATCGCGCAGGGATTGTCTATGGATATAAGGAATATCTAAGCCGTGTCTTCCCTCTGGTTCAGGCCGTACTCGACATCGACTATAAGGGGTTTGGTGTTGAGTTATCCTATGCGGCGGTGGTTTTCTCTGCGGGTTTTTATTACCGTTTCTAATGCCCTGAACGTTTGCCACCCTTATCAAAAAATACCACAAATTGGAGATGTCGTTTTTTTGTAGTTAAAAATTCAAACGTTAGTTTAAAACATTCCTTTTAGCCCCTGTTCCTCTGGGGTAAAATGACCGGACACTGATTAAAAACATTAAAATTTCAGGAGTGTCCCCCATGGCAGACTATCAGGCACCTCTCCGTGATATGCGCTTTGTAATGTACGAAGTGTTCAACACCGACAAGCGATGGAGTCAGTGGCCTGCTACCCAGGAAGTGGTTGATCGTGAAACGGCTGATGCTTTCCTGGAAGAAGGTGCCAAACTGGCTGCGAGAACAGTGGCTCCTCTCAACCGGGAAGGTGATGAGGAAGGTTGCCACTGGAGTGAAGAAGGCGTTACCACTCCGAAAGGCTATAAAGAAGCCTATCGGTTGTTTTCAGAAGCTGGTTTGACAGGCATCGCCGGCAATCCCGAGTATGGTGGTATCGGGATGCCAAAAGCACTGAGTGCACAATTTGATGAAATGTTCAGCAGTGCCAGCCTGGCCTTTATCCTCTACCCGAGCCTGACATCCGGTTCTGCGCTGGCGATTGATGCCCACGCCAGCGAAGAGCTTAAGTCCCTTTATCTTCCCAGACTCTATTCCGGCGAATGGACGGGAGCTATGTGCCTGACTGAGTCACACAGTGGAACAGACCTGGGTATAATCAGAACCCGGGCGGAAGATAATGGTGACGGTTCCTACAACATTACCGGCACCAAGATTTTCATTACTGCCGGTGAGCATGATCTGACAGAAAACATCATTTATCTGGTTCTGGCCAAATTGCCCGATGCACCTGCCGGACCCAAAGGTATTTCCATGTTCCTGGTACCCAAGGTAAATGTGAATGAAGATGGGACTCTGGCAGATAGAAACCAGGTTCACTGTGGTTCTCTGGAACACAAAATGGGGATCAAGGGTTCAGCCACCTGTGTCATGAACTTTGATGGCGCCAAAGGTTACCTGGTGGGAGATCTTAACAAGGGTCTTAACGCTATGTTCACCATGATGAACTATGAGCGACTCTTTGTGGGTATTCAGGGACTGGGCACCAGTGAAATGTCTTATCAGTCAGCCCTCGAATATGCTCTGGACAGAGTTCAGGGCCGGGCAGCTACCGGTCCGCAACAGCCCGAAAAGGCTGCCGATCCGATCATTGTGCATGGCGATGTTCGAAGAATGCTGCTTAACATGAAAGCTCTGAACGAGGGTGGGCGAGCTTTTTCAACCTATGTCGCGAATCTGCTGGATACAGCCAAGTTCAGCCCGGATGAAACAGAAAGAAACCAGGCTTCAGATCAGGTGGGCCTGTTGACCCCCGTTGTGAAAGCGTTCCTGACCGATATGGGCCTTGAAAGCTGTGTTTCCGGTCAGCAGGTATTTGGTGGTCATGGTTACATCCGTGAGTGGGGCCAGGAGCAACTGGTCAGGGATGTTCGTATTGCCCAGATTTATGAAGGTACCAATGGCATTCAGGCACTGGATCTGCTGGGTCGCAAGATCGCTATGAATGGTGGTGCCTCATTCAAACAATTTGCCGCTAATATCAGGAGCTTTATTGCTGAGGGACAAAGCGATGAGTTCACTGCTCCTCTGGAAACAGCTCTGGTCAAACTTGAGACCCTGACAGATGATCTGCTGAGTCAGGCTGCCAATGATCCGAATGTGATTAACTCCAGCTGTAATGATTATCTGCATGCATTCTCGTACGTTGCTTACGCCTGGATGTGGGCGATGATGGCAAGAGAAGCTCAAGTCAAGTTGTCAGCAGGCACTCAGGAAGATGATTTTTATCGGGCAAAGATTATTACTGCCCGATACTTTTACCAGCGTTTATTGCCCAGAATGGAAGGTTTACTTGTTTCTGCGGCTTCTGGAACAGAAGCGCTTTATGAATTGTCGGCTGAGCAATTTTGATAGCGAATAATTCCCTTATTTAACCAATAAATAAAGCCTTTCTTCACTCGGGTGTTGAAAGGCTTTTTCATATTAATTCAAGTTTGTAAATCAATTGAAAGACCCATAACGCTATTCTTTATTTCAGCTGATTTTGCATTCTTGGGTAATTGTCTATGATTAAAGTACTGGGCCATTAATCTACATGGAATGTAGATGCAGGGACGCAAAATAATGAGCAGGATGCTCACACGGAGTCAGCCCGGAATTCATTAACCTCGCATTGCGAGGTTTTTTTCTTTGTGCGCCGAATATGGCGCGTAGCGCCAACTGGCAGTCGATTCCGGAAAAATTGACTATGGCTCAGAGTGATTTAAGTGCCTCAGTGGTTTTAATCAAAGCCTCTTCGAGTTCAGGGATTAAGTGAATGGCATCGGATAGCTTATTATCTTTACCCATTTTTTCGATTTCCAGTGCAATACCAGCCAACAAGGATGCACCAAAGTTATTACTACTGGATTTTAAGGTGTGAGCCGCTCGAATCATAATCTGTAAGTCTGCTTCTTTTGAAGCATTTTGAATGTCTTTCAACAGTGATGGGGCGTCTTCAAGATAGCTTTCAACAAGGGTGTCAAATTCCTCTTCCATGATGTCTTTCAGGGTATTCAGGGTGGCCATATCCAGAATCGGGTCTTGATCTTCTGTTTCAAGGCTGTCTTCTGGCTCAAGGCTATCTTCTCGCTCAAGGCTGTCTTCTGTTTCTATCTTTTTGGAAACAGGTTTAATATCTGATTCGAAATCATTGTCATCAAGATCATTAATCAGCCATTGGCTCAGTTTCTCTTTGAGGGTATCGGTCTTAATGGGCTTGCTCAGATAATCGTCCATGCCGGATGCCAGACATTTCTCTCTGTCTCCCTGCATAGCATTGGCCGTCATGGCAATAATGGGAGTGCGTGGCAGGTTATGAAGACTTTCTCGCTTTCTTATCAGACCGGTGGCTTCATAGCCGCTCATTTCCGGCATCTGGCAGTCCATGAGTATCAGATCATATGCCTGATTATGGCTCATACTGACTGCTTCATTGCCATCTGCTGCAATGTCAGTTTGATTTAATCCAATTTTTTTAAGCATACTGACAGCGACTTTCTGGTTAACCTGGTTGTCCTCAACCAGAAGAATTCGGATGTGATGACTGAAGGCATTATCCTCGACAGTCACTTCTGTGTAGTCTTCCGGAGCATGACTGATATTTTCAGGCTCGAGTGTCTGAGAGTCAGATACATTCAGATCCAGAACAAATGAGAACGTGGAGCCCAGGTTCAAGGCACTGGATACTTCGACGTCACTGCCCATCAGCTCCAATAACTGTCTGGATATAGTGAGCCCCAGACCTGTTCCACCAAACTTGCGGGTGGTGCTTCCGTCAGCCTGGGTAAAGGCTGAGAACAGATTGGTCAGTACATCGGGTGCGATACCAATACCGGTGTCTTTTACTGAAAATTCCACTTTGACCCGGTTTTCCCTGGCTTCCAACATATTCAGTCGGACAATCACCTCACCTTCTTCAGTAAACTTGACAGCATTACCCACAAGATTGGTGAGTACCTGTCTCAGTCGTACCGGATCTCCCTGCAAAATAGCAGGTAGATCTACATCGGTATAACAGCTTAAATCCAGACCTTTTTCTCTGGCTTCTCCTGCCAGAAGGGCACAGATATCCTCAGCGATCTCTGCAGGGTTCATGTTAATGGATTCAATATCCATCTTTCCTGCTTCAATTTTGGAAAAGTCGAGGATGTTGTTAATGATCAGCAGCAACACATCTGCGGAGTTATAGGCAGTCTCCAGAAAGTCCTGCTGTGCTGGATTAAGGTGTGTATCTTTTAACAACTCCAGCATACCCAGAACGCCATTCATAGGCGTGCGGATTTCATGACTCATATTGGCGAGAAAAGCGCTTTTAGCCTTGGCTGCTTCAAGGGCTGCTTCCTTGGCTTCATGCAGTTCAGAAATATTATCTTTAAGTTCACGGTTGGCACTGTGTAACTCTCTGGTTCTTTCGGCAACAGAAGCTTCGAGATTTTCGCGATGTTGTTGCAGTCTCTTGTCCCGTTCTTTTATCTGCATCAGCATTTCGTTGAAGCAGTCGTACAGCTGACCAATCTCATCGTTATCAAATTTTTGAACCTGATGATCATACTGCTCGTTTTTGGTCATCTGGGAGATGGTGTTGGCTAGCTCAGTAATGGGTTTAGCCAGTAATCTCTGCAGTTTTGAGGCAAGCATCGAGGTCAGAATGATAGAGATCAGGGCGGCTAACAAGGCTAAAAAAAGATTTTCAGTCAGTTCTATATACAGAGGTGACAGATCACCCTGAATGTAGATAGCGCCAATCAATTGTTGATCGAGAACAATGGGGCGGTACAAGTGCAGACGGGTACTGGTGAAAAGAGTAACCGGACGTTCAGGCTCTTTTATTGAGAAGGCCCAGGGACTTTGATTGGAACGATGATAGGCAGCAATCTCTTCACCGTCAGCACTTAAAAGAAAAGCAGATTGAACATGGGGAGCGCTGCCAAAACCGGTTAACAGTTTTTTGGCAGAGTTTTCATCCCCAAAAAGCAGAGCGGCATGAGCATTGGAACCTACAACTTCTGCCAGGGTTTCCATATGTTCAACCAGAGAGGCCCGAGACTTCATAAGATCGCTGATACTTTGAATGGACAAAGTTACCAGAAGTACCGCATACGCCGTGATGAGCATGGCATAACGCAATTTTCGCTTGATAGGCAGATTTCTGAACGTCACCATGATTGATTGCTTGACTGAAAAAGGTTTTCATCCCGAATGGGATGAAAACGAGTGACTAATGTTTTTCGTGTGGCTTTTTTACTCAATGACTTTGGCCAGACTTTTTAGTTGAGAGCTGATCTTCAGACCTGACTTATCCACAGAGGATTTGTTGATGGTGAAGTTGATCTTCTTCCCCTTCCGAGCCAAACCAATTAATCCACCCTGCTCGGCAAATGAACGACCGTCACTGATGGTTAGAATAGGCTTGCCATTAAGACTACGGGTCATTTTTGAAGAGGAAGCCTGGTCAATGCTGTGGATATACAGAATATCGCACAGCTTATCCACAGGCGCATTCAAATCTTTTCGGGTGACAGAAAGGCGTCTGCCCATACTGTTTTTACGGTTAATTTTTACCAACTCACTATTAATCGAACCTTCTCCAATAATACAGAGAGTGAGGCTTTGTTTTTTCTTTGGCCAGCTTACGAATTTGGTGATTTTATAAACAATGGCTGTTTTGACCTTGTCTTCCGGTGTGCCAGCTTTTACTGCACTGGTAAAGAACATCCCCGACAAACTGGCCGTTATCAGCAGTAGTCTTATGTTTGATTTGATCATGTTGATTGGCATCGGCATGAAGTAATCCT
The DNA here is from genome assembly GCF_049275935.1 of Endozoicomonas sp. ALC020. Taxonomy (NCBI): domain Bacteria; kingdom Pseudomonadati; phylum Pseudomonadota; class Gammaproteobacteria; order Oceanospirillales; family Endozoicomonadaceae; genus Endozoicomonas; species Endozoicomonas sp. ALC020. Next base: position 1,469,564 of record NZ_CP184830.1, on the reverse strand, counting down.
CCTTCATCCGATTAAAATTGCCAGCGAATCTGGGCGTACCATGATTCCTGGGTTTCTGTTGGTGCCATACCACTTAGTGGTTCGTAGAACTCCCGGTGGTGATTCCTGAAGAGATTCTGTCCCACAATTGAGAACTCAAGACCATCCCCAAACTTTTTCGCGACTCGCATATCCAGCGATGTGTTGGCGCCGATATTGGCATTCTTCAAGTTGTCCATGTAGCGGACCCAGAAATCAAAATACCACTGATTAGGCAGGTTCATCGTGGATCGAATGTTTGCTGTGTGGGAGGCGCTCAGATCTTCGACAATTACTTCATTGACTCTCAGGATGCTGGTTCTTTCCTTATTTGGCCATGCATCGACCTGGAGCCAGCTGTAATTAAACTGAAGTTTCCACCAGTCTTTTGCCTGCCAGTCCGCTACAACTTCCATTCCGTAGGTTCTTACATCAAGTCCATTGATGAGAGTGGCCGGGATTTCGAAGAAGCCGAGGGAAGGATCAGTGTTGGAGCACAGGTTTTGCAGTGAAAGGAGTGGAAAGGTAGAGCTACCGTTGGGGCACTGATTAATATCAACATAGGCAATGATATCTTCGTACTGATTGTAAAACGCAGTAATATCGAGACGAAAGCTATTACTAAATTGTTCACGGTAACCTACTTCCAGAGCGGTCAGTTTTTCTGACTTCAGGTCTGGATTACCTTTGATCGGAATCACGTATTTAACAGGACTGGTATCATCAATCGTAATACCGTCAGTCTGTAATGCGGTCTCACTGATGGAGGGGGTTTTTACCGCCTGAGACAGAGCCGTCCAGAAAGTCCTGTTTTCAGTGGGCTTCCAGGTTAACCGAGCGTTAGGCTGAACCTCATAGCCTGTGAAACTGTTGTGCTCGAAACGTGAGCTGAGGGTGAAGGTCCACTGGTCATTGAGCGTGATGTCATCCTGGATAAAGGCACTGAATAACTCTGTTTTTTTCGAGTCTTTGCCTTCAAGCAGAAACATATAGGGGGTGTTTTCTACCTCGTACCAGGTGGTTCTGTAGCCGAGTCCCCAGACCAGATCGTGCTTACCCCAGAACTGATAGTAGTGCTGAAACTCAAAATCAACCGTGTCACGTTTTTCAGCAATCCGGTAATCAAAGTTCTGGTAGTTATCGTAGATCGCTCTGAAGGAGAAATCATGAGTTTCACTCAGAGTTCTTTTCCAATAAGCGCCCAGATTTCCACCACGTTGATCCCGACTGAGCCCCTCAACAATAAATCCGTTAGTCAGTTGAGGGAAGAGTGCCTGAGATTGGTCTAACAGGCGCAAGGGAGGTCGGGTGGTTCCCTCGTAAAGGTCTCCCTGAACTGTCATCTCTGAGTCAGAGGTTGTTTTCCACTCTGATTTGAAACCGGCTCTGCGCATATTCCAGTCATCAGAGGTATCTTTACCTTCAGCATCAACCTGACCATCTCGTTCGAAGGCTTTCGCATAAACACGGTAGAAACCGGTTTCCCCAAACTCGCCACCATGACGATAGGCTCCGAAGGTCTTTTCCTGAGTGCCTGCGCCGGCTGAAATCAGGTTCCCCTGGGTGTCTGCTGCTTTCTTGGTAATGACGTTAATGACACCGTTGACGGCATTGGCTCCCCAGAGAGCTGCACCGGGTCCCCGGATAACCTCGATCCGGTCGATGTCTTCCATCATAGTGTCCTGAACATCCCAGTTCACTCCAGAAAACAGCGGCGAGTAAACGGTTCTGCCATCAATCAGAACCAGCAGTTTGTTGGCGAAGATGTAGTTAAATCCGCGGGTACTGATTGACCAGGTATTGGCGTTCAGTTTTGCCACCTGCATGCCCGGCACCATTCTCAGGGCTTCTGGAATGGAAGTGACGCCGCTGCGACGAAGGTCTTCATTGGTGATGACATAGATAGCGGCAGCGGAATCCATCAGACGCTGCTTTTTTCGGGATACCGACGTGACATCTGGAATCTCCATGGAAATCAGCTCTTCAAGGCTGAGTTCAAAAAGATCCTCGTCTTCCTGTGATTCGGCGATAGCCTGACTGCCTGCGAAAATACATGAGGCCAGCAGTGTGGGTAGAAATTTAGTGTTCAAGGTTCCGCTCCGTGGATTTAAATCCCAACACTGCTGAAGTTGAAGATTCAAAAAAAAGGTCTTCTTTAAACCCTAGCTGACCTGTAGAAATTTGAATTGGAAAAGCCGGATTCTACACATTGGGCAGACAAAGGTGCTTTCTAAGGGATAAAGGGTACAGGCCCGACAGGGCCTGCAATTGGCCATTTATTCGTCTCTGGCATCCAGTACAGCAGCACCGGCATTCAGGATACCTGCGCCACAACGACGGGTATTACAGGTGCCACCAGAAAAAGGACGAGCATTGAGTTTAATGATTTCTTCCACTCTGGCCGGTGTGATACTGGGGTTGACTGAGTAGATGAGCGCTGCGACTCCGGCAACATGGGGGGTGGCCATGCTGGTACCCTGATAATACTCGTAATTATCCCGGGTAGCCGATGTGGCACCCGCATTGGCTGTAGAAAGGATACCGTTTCCGTAATAGCGAGTCTCTCCACCAGGTGCTGAAATATCCACATGACTGCCAAAGTTTGAATACCAGCTGCGGTTGCCGCTGCGATTAATAGCACCCACTGTAATCACATTTTGACAGTTGGCTGGCGTGACATAAGCGGCGTTGGTGTTTTCATTACCCGCTGCGACAACGACGGTCACCCCGGCATTGACCACTTCATTGATGGCATTTTGATAACTGCGGGGGCAGCCGTAGGAATAACCACCCAGACTCATATTAAGGACTTTTACCGGGTTGTTATTACGAGTCATGCCGTAAACATCCAGTCCGGCTGCCCAGCGCATGGCATCAATAATATCTGAGGTGTAACCGCCGCATCGGCCCAGGGCGCGCAGAGGCATGATTTTGGCATTCCAGGCAACACCCGCCACGCCAGTGCTGTTGTTTGATTCTGCCGCAATGGTGCCGGAGACGTGGGTTCCATGCCAGCTGCTCTCGGTGGGAGACGATGGCACCGGTTCTCCATTGGCATAGCCACAGGCTCCGGCTGAAGTGACAGCATCGCCTGAATCAGTGGCATTAGTGTCACGGCCGCCACCGTCATTGGCCATCCACGCCTGTGATATGAAATCATGGCCTGACACTACATTGCCATCCAGGTCCTTGTGATAGACGATGCCAGTATCTATAACGCCCACAACAACATTCGCACCTGTTGTCGTATTCCAGGCGGCGGGCAGATTAATGCCTGCTGTGGATTCAAAATAATGCCATTGCTCGTTGTAGCGTGAATCATTGGGCACGCGCATGATTTGCATAATGTAGTCTGGTTCAGCGAAGGCAATCTGAGGATCGTCTTCCAGACCCTCTGCCAGTGCCTGGACCTCATTAATGTTCAGGCTGCTGCCAATCTCAAGAATGTCTTTCTGCTTACCCGCAGCAACACCAAAGGAGCCATAACTGACTCCCTGCTTGATGAATGCCATGGCATTGCCTTCGGTGGGTTTGGGGTGATATTTAACAATGATTCGGTCGGTAACCTGACGGGGAGCTGTCGCGTTTTCTATTTCCTGGCTCGAGGCCATCAGGGGAGTGAATCCGAGAAAAGTCAGTATTAAAGCAATCCTTGCTTTCATGGCGAGATATCCTTACCTCTGGTTATTATTGGCGTGGTTCAAATCAGTATGGTTGAAGATAAACAGCACGACACAGTATCTTCAAAAGAAGTGTCAGCCGCTCTGTAGTTATCTTCATTAATTTCTACTGAGCTTGGAGAGGCCGTTGATAAAGTGGCTGAAGGTTCGCCGACTATTTTTGTAGCTCCATAGATATTCGATTTAGAGATATAAATTCTCCAATAAATGGCAAAAATTACTATATAATTTAACTGAACGGTGCCAGCAGAAAAGCAGCCTTTATCTGGGATTGCAGAAGTTCTCTCAGAGAAGTCTATCGAGTTCTTTTTATCAGTATCTACTCTTTCGACTGGGATGGCTGAATCGGTGCCAGCGATTTCGCTCAACTTTCTTCCTGGTGTTGTATCAACAATGGAAGCATGAGCGGAAGCTTTTCAGGCAATATCCGGATACGGAGTCATTGTCCGCAGGGAGGCGAGGATGATCCGCACTGCTTATTATGAAAATGCCACTGTTTCTAATCCTGAAGCTATTTTTATAGCCTGGTGTGAACGGCATTTTTTGCTCATGGCTGTATTAGCCCTGATGTTACTGTTCAGTTGCAATGCCATTGCTGACAAGAACATTTATACCGGCTGGTTCAGTAATAAAGCCGTCAGTGGTTACGATACGGTAGCTTACTTTACGGAAGCAAAAGCCGTTAAGGGCAACGCCCGGTTCAAATACAAGTACATGGGGGTAGAGTGGTACTTTTCCTCAGAAAAACACCTGAAGATTTTCAAGAAATCGCCCGATAAATATCGGCCTCAATACGGCGGTTACTGTGCCTGGGCTGTCGCTGAGAAAAAGCAAAGAGCACCGGGTGATCCGAATTATTGGAAAATTGTGGATAATAAGTTGTATTTGAATTATGACGCAGACATTCAGGGAAAGTGGCTGAAGGATATACCGGGCTTTATCAAGCTGGGTGATACGAACTGGCCAACAATGATGGCTCATTAATCCAGGCAGCGCATGATTCAACAGCGAGGTCCTGGTATCTCGCTCATTTCTCAAATGTATATCGTCACAGTGTCTTCACATTCTGTTCACTGAATTGTCATCTGCCCTACGGGTGTTGTGAATCAGTCATTGCTTTGGTGGATTCTTCAGTGCGGGCTCGATGCTGTCTGGTGGAGGTAGCTACACCAAAATTGACGGGCAGGCTGACCCCCTCCTGCGTCAGTATCAGGGCGATCAAGGCGAGATGATGGGTGGTATGATTCTGCAGAAAGAGCAGCTCTCTTATAATGCTGCTGCTGGTTTCAATGGGACTTCCCGAGTTCGTGACAGCCACTACTGACACGGTTTCGGGATAATGTGACATATCCTGGCTACCGAGCAGGATGTGGAGATTTTTCAGGTAGTCCATGGCCTGTTCTATTGACTCTTCCAGCAATTGATTCCGGGGACGATTGTCATAATCAATAGCACCGTAATCGAGCCCTTTGAAAAAGCAATGATAGAACTCAATAATGTGCCTGACATGGGTACCTACTGAACTCGACGATAGAGATGTGCTCTTTTTATATTGCTCTACGGAGAGATGGAGGAGCACTGACTCCAGCTCAGAGAGCGTGTTGATATTAAACTGGCGGGCATCGGTCAGTGTCATGATGATTCCAGATTATTTTTATCGCAGATTTGGTTAGTCTGTCATAGTGTCAGGTTCTTTGTATAGGTTCTAAACATGAGTCATGTCAACACAATGTGTTCGTCTTGAATGAAACATTGGCGAAGCCATAGTTTCTGGTTAGAATGCCTACCTTGATAAAAACTACAGCCTTTTCGACTACCTTCCAGATAATTGTGCGTTGCCGTCAGTCAGTGGCCGGCCTTGCGACTGGTAGCCGCTGAAAAGAATCAAATTGTTAAGTGACCAGAGGAGTTTTCGATGAGCAGCATTCCATCCGAACTGCGTTATGTACGTTCCCACGAGTGGATCCGAATCGAAGAAGACGGTACTGCCACTGTCGGTATTACCGATCACGCCCAGGAAGCTCTGGGTGATGTTGTGTTCGTTGAGCTGCCAGAAGTGGGGTCTATTCTGGCTGCTGAAGATGAAGCGGGTGTGGTTGAGTCCGTAAAAGCCGCTTCTGACCTCTATGCACCCATCTCTGGTGAAGTTATTGCCATTAACGAAGCGCTGGAAGAGGCACCTGAAACAGTGAACGGCGCACCCTACGATGAAGGTTGGTTCTTCAAGGTCAAGATCACCGACGAAGGTCAGCTGAGCGAACTTTTGGACGCTGAAGCCTACTCAGAATTCGTAGAGTCCGAAGCCTGATACAGGGCCGGGTTTGACGTTTCAAAATGAATGATGATCAGCTGCTGCGCTACAGCCGACAAATACTTTTGCCTCAGATCGATATTGAGGGGCAGGAGCGCCTGCTCAACGCCCATATAGTGATTGTTGGTATTGGCGGGTTGGGCTGTCCGGCAGCCATGTATCTTGCAGCAGCCGGAATCGGAAGACTGACTCTTATTGACCCGGATGTGGTGGATGCCACCAACCTGCAAAGACAAATTGCCTTCTCTACCGATGATATCGGACAATTTAAAGTGCATGCAGCGGCGGCAAGAATCAGCGCCATGAACCCGGGTGTTGAACTAGACCTCATTCCCAAAAAGCTTACAGAGCAGGAATTACTGAGTCTGCTGGAGAACAGCGATCTGATTCTTGATGCTACTGATAACTTTGACAGCCGATTCATGGTGAATCGTTGCAGCGTTCGTTTGGGAGTGCCACTGGTCACGGGTGCAGCTATTCGCCTTAATGGCCAGTTAACGGTATTTGATCGCTGGCAGGAAAATGCACCTTGTTATCGTTGCCTTTACCCAGAAAAAGTAGCTGAAGAACTCAGCTGTTCGGAATCAGGCATTCTGGGACCTGTAGTGGGAACGATCGGTACCATGCAGGCACTGGAGGCGGTCAAGCTTCTAACAGGAGCGGGTAAGACATTGAATGGCAGACTGTTGATGTTTGATGCTGCCAGTATGGAATGGCAAAGCCTTCAGCTGATTGCTGATCCGGATTGTCCGGTGTGTGGTCAGGGAGAGAAGAAGGGCTGAGAGTTTCAGCCCTGATAGTTTTTCACTTCACTGAGCAGACGTTTTTTGTGCTCATTGTCCAGTTCATTCCAGTGGGCCCCGATTAAAGCACCTTCCATTGCATAAAGCAGTACTTTTGATACTTTAAAGCCTCTGTCTCTGACTTTGCAGTAGGCTGCCACGGCGCCTACTTCATGAAGCTGTTCAAGAGTTCGAATACCCACAGCGTTAAGCCACTGCACTGAAGTTTTACCAAGATTTTTTAATTCGATCAGGTCAGTTGCCATACCGGTTTTCCAAATCGTCCCAAGCGTCCATGGAGGGTGTGCTTGATATTTTTCTGAAAGTCAGAGGGAAATTTCTTTTAATGAGTTTAATGATAGACGAGTCTTTGAGGCTGCTCAGAAAACGGCAGCCGAAGAGGGAAAAATAGATCAATTCAATTGAATCGACAGGTCAGTGAGCAGTTCTTCACGCCAATGCTTACAGGTTGTATTGAGTACTATAGTGTGCTCTTTTTCCTGATCCGAGAGCGGTTCCTCCCACTGACGCTGCTGTTTGATCAGACCCAAGGTCGCCTCGGAAGCGTCGGTGTTGTTGAATTGACGTTTAATAATTCGGCGTTTAAGAACATCGTCGGGTGCCATACATTTGACAATAAAATAAGGGTATTGAAGTTCGATGGCAGGCTGGCAACATAACGCCCTTTCCTGAAATTTGAGAGAAGCGCCATCAATAACAACAGAAATACCCTGATTCAACAGAGAGCGAGCGGCTTCCTGAATGGTCAAATAAGTTTTTTGGGTGGCGTCCTGTGTATAAATACTCAGCCCGGCTTCATGGCTCGATGCTTCAGGCTTGAGACCAAATAATCTTTTCCGCTCGATATCTGTTCTCAGCATGATGCAGTTGGCGTGTTTCACCAGTTCCCGACCTGCTGATGTTTTTCCGGAACCCGATAGTCCCTGCATAATGGCAAGAAATGGTTTTTTAGTCTGGCAATAGCTTTCAGCCAAATTGGCATACAGGCGATATTCAGCAAGCGCTTGTGATGTCAGTTGATCGTTAAGATCATCATACGATCGGAGCAAGACGATCCTGGCTTGAACCAGCGCTTGGTAGACCCTGTAAAAACTTAATAAACCCAGGCCCCGAAAGTCCCCGCTGATATCCATATATTTATTAACGACAAAAAAAGTTAACTCAGAGAGCCCTCTGGCATCCATATTCACACAGAGGAAGCCAAGATCAGCCATGGAGTCGGTGCCGCCCTCCCGTTCTCGAATCAGGGGCCGCAATGCTTGATAGCGGTCCGAGGACCACTTTTCCACTCTGGCAAGCTGCGCAATATCTTCTTCCTGATCCAGCAAAGGTCTTATCTGATCGAAGTTTTGAGCTACCGGAAACCAGACGTGCTCTTCAGAGCCAGGGTGCTGATGGGTAGTAATGACTTCAATTTCCTGATGAAAATAAGCCAGTTGCACGGCCATATCCAGCAAAGGTTCGAGAGTTAATTGTCCCGATAAGCTGAGGGCGTCCAGCCAGTTCTCCTTTAGAAATGGGGGCATCGCTATAACATTCGATAGATTGGGAATGGTCACTGAGTATAGACAGAGGGCTTGACTAAAGCCTCAATAAAGGAAAATTAAACGCAGGGGTTGTGGTAAACATCATAACTGGAAGCAATACTTTTTTCTGATTGCGCCGTGGGAAAGTAATCCGAGATAAAAACACGGCAAACCATAGAGCTATTGCGGAAAGCTATGGCGTATAATCTCGCACCATGGTCACAAAGAAAAAAACACCGTCCCGAGGCAAGCAGTCGTCAGGACGAAAGAAGAAAGCCCAGAATGCAGGGGGGCTCAGGCGCTGGTTTCCGGTTCTGGTAAAGCTGGGAGTAGTCGGCCTGATTTTGCTTGCTGCCTATTCGGTTTATCTGGACGCTGTTGTTACTCAAAAGTTTGAAGGCAAGAAATGGGCGATTCCTGCCCAGGTGTATTCTCGCCCTCTGGAGCTTTATGAGGGACAGCTCCTCAACCCGAATGAGCTGCAGGCTCAACTTCGCCGCCAGGGTTATCAGGCCGTCAGAGATGTCAGGCGACCCGGTACCTTTGCCCGCTCCGGGAATCGTTTCACTATTTACAGCAGGGGTTTTCATTTCCCGGATGGTGCTGAACCTTCCCGTTATGCCAGTGTCGTATTTTCTGGTAATGAAGTCGTCAGTCTTAGAGGAAAAGCCGCCGAAAATATTCCATTGCTAAGATTGGACCCTCAACTGATAGGAGGCATTTATCCCTCAACCTTTGAGGATCGCATTCTTATCCGAGAATCCCAGGCACCAAAGCATCTGACCAAAGCCTTGTTAGCGATAGAAGACAAGAATTTTTATGACCACTGGGGGATTTCACCGAGCTCGATAGCCAGAGCATTTCTGGTCAATCTGAGAGCAGGAGGGGTCATACAGGGTGGGAGCACACTGACTCAGCAGCTGGTCAAAAACTTTTATTTGAGCAATGAACGAACCCTGACCCGAAAAATCAACGAAGCGATCATGTCGGTGCTACTGGACTTTCATTATTCTAAAGATGACATTCTGGAAACCTATTTGAATGAAGTATACCTGGGGCAGCACGGTCGGCGGGCTATTCACGGCTTTGGTCTGGCCAGTCATTTCTACTTTGCTCAGCCCATTCAGGAGCTAAGTACTGCCCGTGTTGCTCTGCTGGTGGGGCTGGTTAAAGGTCCCTCCTATTACGATCCAAGACGTTTTCCCGGAAGAGCAAAGAAGCGCAGAAATCTGGTACTCGATGTGATGGCAGATGAAGGCGTTGTGTCTCGCTCTGAAGCTGAACGATCCAAAAAACTGCCTTTGGGCGTTGTGACCCGTGAACAGCTTAATACCAGTGCTTATCCCGCGTACATTGATATGGTGAAAAAACAGCTCAGGGAAGATTACGACGAACGTGATCTTACTTCGGAAGGCCTCAGAATTTTTACCAATATGGACCCCATTATCCAGCGTTTTGCCCAGGCAAGTATGACTGATACTGTGGATCAACTTGAAAAAGATAATCCTGATCTGCAGGGAGCCATGGTGGTGACCTCCGCCCAGACCGGCGATCTTCTGGCGGTAGTAGGCGACAAAAATCCGGGTTATGTCGGTTTTAACCGGGCTCTGGATGCACGGCGCCCTGTAGGCTCATTGCTTAAGCCAGCAATCTATCTGACGGGGCTGGAGCAGCCTTCGCGCTATACGTTAACGACACCTGTCAATGATTCTCCTATCCAGGTAGATGACGGACAGGGCGGACTCTGGAAGCCTGCCAATTACGATAGCAAGTCCAGAGGCATAGTGCCTTTGCAAGAGGCACTGAGCAGGTCTTACAATCAGGCGGCAATCCAGACCGGTATGGCTCTGGGTCTGAATAATGTTCTGAACACTATTGAGCGTTTGGGGATTGAGAAAAACCTGCCACCCTATCCCTCCGTCATGTTGGGAGCCGCATCCCTTTCCCTTATGGATGTTGCCTCCATGTACCAGACCATCGCCAGTGGCGGCTTCAGGATGCCATTGCGGGCCATTGATGCGGTAGTGGATGCCCGTGGTCAACCCCTGAGGCGCTACAGTCTCTCGGTTGAGAGAGCTTTCGACTCTGCTCCTATGGAGCTTTTGCGACATGCCATGGGTCAGGTCATGAGAGAAGGTACCGGGCGTCGTGCATACTGGAGTATCAGTCAGGATATTCAGTTAGCAGGAAAGAGTGGCACCACCAATGACCTGAGAGACAGCTGGTTTGCGGGTTTTACCGGAAATCTGATGGCAGTGGCCTGGTTAGGGAATGACGACAACAGTCCGACCAACCTGACTGGCAGTAGTGGTGCTCTCAGAGTTTGGACACGTCTTATGCAACAGGTGCCAATCAAGTCGGTGCAACCTTTGAACAGTGAACAGATTGAGTACGTCTGGACAAAACCGGCAGAAAATGTAAGAACAGGGAAGAGCTGTGAGGGAGCGGTAAAAGTCCCTTATATAAAGGGTTCAGAGCCCGAGGATTATCAGGGCTGTGGTCGAACTGTGATTGAGCCCGCCAAAACTCTGTTTGATTCTATAAAATCATGGTTTGAGTGAATGCCTGTAGCGAGACAAAAGTGAAACGATTAATACCTCTGCTCTTTGCAGTCCTCTTAACAGGGTGTTCTGGTATGGGTCATGTGACGTATATGCCACCCTCAGATGTAGAAACTACTTCTCCTCATGGGAGTCGAACGGATGCTGTTGGTATTCTGCTGGATCAGGCATCGAGTGCCATGGCGGAAAATGATCTGAACACTGCTGAAAGTTCCCTGTCCAGAGCCATGAGAATCAGTCCAACCGATCCATCGGTGTATTTCCTGTTGGCGCAACTCAGGAAAAAACAGGGACATTATGGTCAGGCCCGAGAGCTGGCAGACAGAGCTCTGAGTCTGGGGCCGGAATCAGGTCTTAGACGACAGATTAGTAGCTTTCTGACTTCACTCGATTAAAGCGAACGTATTCAGGGAAGTCGCGTGCACTTATCGTTTGAATCCACCGTTGCATAACCCTCTTTGGAGCGGAGAGGATGTCAATCAATTTTCATAGTAAAATACGGTTTGGGTTTTCATGGTAAAAGACAGTTGATGAGTACAGAAGTAAGAGAACTATTGATAGCTCTTGAAGCAGAGTTAAAAAGACTGGACTGCTGGCAGGCTTCGCCACCTTCAGCTCAGGCGCTGGCCAGTACAACGCCTTTTTGTATGGATACCATGGGATTTACTCAGTGGCTGCAATGGCTGTTTATTCCCCGGGTCCATGCCATTCTTGATCAGGGGGCTGACTTGCCGAAAGGCTCGAACATCAAGCCTTATGCAGAAGAAGCTCTGATGGTGGAGAAAATAGAAGCCACTCATTTACTGGTGCTGGTGGAGCGGTTTGACTGTTTGATGAATTGATTTGGATCGCAGGTCAGATGAATACAGACAAAGCGGCAGACAGTATTCATCTGAAGGACTTTACACCGTCATCAGTCGTCTGACTTCCTTTTCATTCATCTCACTGCCTGCTCCTGACAGTACCAGTTCACCACGATCCAGTACGGCATATTGATCTGCCAGATCCCGGGCAAATTCAAAGTATTGTTCTACCAGCAGTATGGCCATTTCTCCCCTGTCCCTGAGCATTCCTATGACGGATTGAATATCTTTGATGATGGAAGGCTGAATACCTTCGGTTGGTTCATCAAGAATTAATAACTCCGGTTGGGTGACCAGTGCCCGGGCAATAGCCAGTTGCTGTTGTTGGCCACCCGAGAGGTCGCCTCCACGACGATGTCTCATCTCCAGCAAGACAGGAAAAAGGTCGTATATTTCCCGATCAACTCTACGCTGAGGACGCGGCAGACAGGCAAATCCTGTTTCCAGATTTTCCTGAACCGTGAGCAGAGGGAAAATCTGTCGACCCTGGGGTACGTAAGCAATTCCCTGACGGGCCCGCTGGTGTGAAGTCAGATTATTGATGGACTGACCCTTCCAGAGTATCTGCCCGGACGAGGCTGAAACTCGCCCGGCAACAGTATTCATTAATGTGGTTTTACCCACACCGTTGCGACCCATAATACTGGTGACCTGACCTTTATCCGCTGTCAGGGAGACAGACTTCAGTGCCTGACTGGCACCGTAAAAAACATCTATGTTCTGAACTTCAAGCATATTATTCTCCAGCACAGCGCTGCTTTTTGGCCTCAGGCTATCTCCCCAGATAGACGTCGATGACTTTTTGATCTTGCTGAACATGATCCAGCGACCCTTCTGCCAGGACACTGCCTTCGTGAAGTACCAGAACCTTACAGTCAAGCGCTTTGATAAAGGCCATGTCATGCTCGACGACCACGACGCTTCGCTCTTCAGACAATTCTCGAAGCAGGTCAGCGGTTCTGAAGGTTTCTTCATCTGTCATACCGGCTGCAGGCTCATCAATCAGAAGAAGCTCGGGGTCCTGAAGCAATAACATACCGATTTCAAGCCACTGCTTCTGACCGTGAGACAGGGATGCTCCAATAAAGTCACGGCGATCCTGAAGGCGGATTCTGCCGAGTGTTTTGTCAATCTTTCTATGACCCTCTGCAGAAAGAGCTTTGAACATAGACTCAAAAGGTGAACGACGACCTTTAAGAGCCAGCTCCAGATTTTCCCAGACCGTCAGGCTCTCGATGACAGAAGGTTTCTGAAACTTTCGGCCAATTCCCAGATTGGCCACTTCTGCTTCATCGTGTTGGGTGAGATCGATAGAACCTCTTGATAGCCTTGAGCGGCTCTTGTTAAGCAGCCTTGAGCGGCTCTTGTTAAGCAGCCTTGAGCGGCTCTTATTAAGCAGCCTTGAGCGGTTTTTATTAAACAGCACCTCTCCGCTATCAGGTCGGGTTTTACCAGTGATGACGTCCATCATGGTGCTTTTACCGGCACCATTAGGGCCAATGATGGCCCTGAGTTCACACTGGTTGATTAAAAAAGACAGGCTGTTCAGGGCTTTGAAGCCATCAAAGCTGACTGTCACATTGTCAAGATAGAGAAGAGTGTTATCCGATATATGTTTATCAACCACGATCGGCTACCTCCTGTTCCCGAGTCCGGGCTGATGGTTTCAAAAACTTTTCACGAACTTGACTGAATAAACCAACAACGCCCTTGGGTAACCAGAGTGTTGTGACGACAAACAGTGCACCCAGTGCAAACAGCCAGGCATCGGGCATCGCTCCGGTAAACCAGGTTTTGGCATAATTAACGAGCAGTGCGCCTATGATTGCACCATAGAGTGTTCCTCTGCCACCAACGGCCACCCAGATCACCAGTTCAATAGAGTTGACGGGGGAGAACTCACCCGGATTAATAATGCCTACCTGTGGCACATAAAGTGCGCCTGCAATGCCGGCCAACACAGCAGAAACCACAAAAGCAACCAGCTTGTAATGTTCAACCCGATAACCCATAAAGCGGGTTCTGCTTTCGGCATCTCTGACAGCCATCAGAACTCTTCCGTAACGGGAATTCACCAGCCATCGACAAATCAGGTAGCCCAGTCCCAGGGCCAGCGCTGAAAACATCAACAGAGCGACACGGGTTGTATCACTTTGCAGGCTGAAGCCCAGAATATCTTTAAAGTCGGTCAGGCCATTGTTGCCACCAAAACCGAAATCATTCTGGAAGAACATCAGCATCAGGGCATAAGTCAGTGCCTGAGTAATGATGGACAGATAGACGCCGGTGACCCTGGAACGGAATGCCAGCCAGCCAAACAGGAAAGCGAGAATGCCGGGAACCACAGCCACCATCACAATAGTAAACAAGAAAGAATCAAAACCCTGCCAGTACCAGGGCAGTTCCTGCCAGCTTAAAAACACCATGAAGTCCGGCAGCTCAGGATTGCCATAGACACCACGGTCACCAATCTGACGCATCAGGTACATCCCCATGGCATAGCCACCGAGGGCAAAAAAGGCACCATGGCCGAGACTGAGGATGCCGCAATAACCCCAGACCAGATCGAGAGCCAGGGCCAGAAGGCCGAGACAGAGATATTTTCCAAGCAGCGTGACGGTATAACTGCTGACATGCAGGGCAGAGCCTTCAGGTGCCAGAAGGTTGAGTCCACAGACCATGATGCTAATGACAAAAACCGCGATCAAAAGCCATTTGCCTGCTGGATCGTCGAGAAGAAAACGACTAAGAGGACCTTTTCCATGCATCTTTTGCCTATGGCTGTTTTTTGGCTCATGGCTCTTTGACGACAATGTTACAGAACTCACGGATCAATCCTCCACCGCACGACCCTTGAGGGCGAACAGGCCTTTGGGTCTTTTCTGAATAAACAGAATAATGAAAATCAGTACCAGGATTTTGGCAACGACTGCACCTGCCCAGGGTTCCAGCAACTTATTGACGACACCCAGGCTCATGGCTGCCACCAGTGTGCCCCAGAGATTTCCAACACCACCAAAGACCACCACCATGAAAGAGTCGATGATGTAGTTCTGGCCGAGATTTGGACCCACATTGGTTAACTGGGACAGGGCAACACCAGCAACGCCGGCAATACCGGAACCAAGGCCAAAGGTCAGTGCGTCAATACGGTGGGTGGGAATACCCATAGAGTTGGCCATGGCGCGATTCTGGGTAACTGCCCGCACATTCAAACCAAATCGGGTGTAGCGCAGGATAAACAACAGAGTCAGAAAGACGGCCAGACTGAAGCCAATGATGTAGACCCGGTTCCAGGTCAGAGATAAAGCTTCATTGATCACCCAGGAGCCGCTTAACCATTCCGGTGTTGAGACTGCCTGGTTCAGGGGAGAGAAGACGGTTCTTACGGCCTGTTGCAGTATCAGACTGATACCAAAAGTGGCTAGAAGCGTTTCCAGTGGGCGACCATAAAGGTGACGTATGACCAGTCGCTCAATCAAAATACCGACGGTACCAGCAACAACAAAGGCGGCAGGAATGGCAATAAACAGAGATTGTTCCAAGAATGATGGAAAAGCTGATTGAATGACAAAAGTCGTATAAGCGCCAAGCATCATCATTTCGCCATGGGCCATGTTGATAACCCCCATAACACCAAAAGTGATCGCCAGACCAATGGCAGCCAGAAGTAATACCGAACCCAGACTCAAGCCAAAGAAAACACTTTCTATTGCGGAGTAGTACTCCTGTCTTCGATCCATGTCGGCCAGTGCGGTGTCTATGCCCAGAAGAATTTCTTTGTTCTTAGTCTCTGTTTTCGCTGATTCCAATACTGAACGAACGAAAGGGTCATCAGACTCAGACAGAATTTCAAGGCTTTGGAGCTTGAGTTCATCACTACCCTGTTGGATCTGATATAAGGCAACCGCTGTTGTCAGAGCTGAATGAACATCCTCATCGGACTCCTTCTCCAGCATGGTTTTGAGAATGGCCAATGTGTCAGCCTGAAGGTTTCTGGATGTTTCCTTAACTGCCTGAAGGCGCTTTTCCGGGTCTTCAGACTTGAGGTCCCAGAGAGCCAGAGCGGTTCTGATGGAGTTTCGCAGCCGGTTATTGATTCTGATTTTTTTCAAGCTGCGCTTTTTGACTTCACCCAGGGCTTCATCGGTAATCGGGTCAGCAATGAGATACAGTCGACCTGACTTATTGCCCGTGACCAGACGACCCGTGCTCTTTTCAATAAACAGTTGGCCAGATAACCAGAGGGTTAACAGTTTCTGGCTTTTATCATCACCTTTGGCAGAGAGATGGGTTACGGTGGTCTCCAGTTTGTCCCATGACTTCTCACTCAATTGTCTGGCCAGCTCTTCATTGCTTGTGGTGTTGCTATTGGCCAGAGCCTGTGAGGATGAGACAAAGACAAAAAGAAGACAGAGGCATACTAAAGGCAATACTTGCCAGAGTCTCCAGGTCATAAAATTTCCAGTGAATAACTATGTGTTGGCCTGTCTTGTATTGGACAGGCGTTTGGTGATGGCATGAAAAAACTAACTTCTCATGCCATGTGATACCAATCGAACTTTCTAACTCCCTATTGCGCTGAAGATTTGGGCTTTAATCCTGCGTTGGCGATCGTCGCCTTGTCTTAAGGCTCAAATCTCCATGCTCATTACGGGAGTTAGAGAGCACGATTGCTATGACTTCAACAAAAGACGACTAATCAGTAGTTCTGACCAGAGCAGACACCTGATTCCAGGTTGTAGTTGCCGCACTTGATCGGGGCTGACCAGTCAGCAACAATTTTCGAGCTTTCGGGCAGATATTGAGTCCAGGCATCACCAATGACGCCCCCTTTGGTTTCCCAGACAATTTCAAACTGGCCATCGTCCTGAATTTCGCCAATCAATACCGGTTTGGTCAGGTGATGGTTGGTGTTCATCACAGCAATACCACCCGTCAGGTTGGGAACAGTGATGCCATACATGGCCGAACGGACGGCATCAACGCTGGTGGTTCCTGCTTTTTCAACGGCTTTTGTCCACATGTTGAAGCCAATATAAGTGGCTTCCATTGGATCATTGGCAACACGCTCTTCATTCTTGGTAAAGGTCTGCCAGGTTTCGATGAACTCATCGTTGATATCACTCTCGGCGCTCATAAAGTAGTTCCAGGCTGCCAGGTGGCCTACCAGAGGTGCAGTATCTATACCTGACAGCTCTTCTTCACCAACAGAGAAGGCAATCACCGGAATCTGTTCAGCCGCAATGCCCTGATTAGCCAGTTCTTTATAGAAAGGTACGTTGGCGTCGCCATTAATGGTGGAAATAACCGCCGTTTTTTGACCAGCTTTACCAAACTTCTTGATATCAGAAACAATGGTCTGCCAGTCAGAGTGACCAAAAGGCGTGTAATTGATCATGATGTCCGACTCTTTGATACCCTTGCTCTTCAGGTAGGATTCCAGAATCTTGTTGGTGGTTCTCGGGTAGACGTAATCAGTACCGGCCAGAACAAAACGTTTGACGCTGCCGCCCTCTGAACTCATTAGATAATCAACCGCAGGAATAGCCTGCTGGTTAGGCGCTGCGCCGGTGTAGAAAACGTTTTTGGATGACTCTTGTCCCTCATACTGAACCGGATAGAACATCAGGCCGTTTAACTCTTCAACCACTGGCAGAACTGATTTTCTGGATACGGAAGTCCAGCCGCCAAAAATGACATCGACTTTTTCTTTTGCCAGCAGCTCACGCGCTTTTTCTGCAAACAGAGGCCAGTCAGAGGCAGGATCAACAACAACCGCTTCGAGTTTCTTACCCAGTAGTCCACCTTTCTTATTCTGCTCGTCCACCATCATTAAAACAGTGTCTTTTAATGTGGTTTCACTGATCGCCATGGTGCCTGACAGAGAATGTAAAACACCTACCTTGATGGTCTCTGCAGCCTGGGATATGACCGAAAAAGAGAGGGCGGCGGTTGCTGCAGAAGCTACAACCAGGCCCTTCGAGAGTTTTTTGAGGGAGCTCTTCATAGTTTTTATTAATCCTGTTTTTTATCCTTATGTGCGACAGTGTGACAGCAATGTGCATGCCAATATATTAGGTAACTGTCGTTCATTAGGAAAAGCTCTCACTTCTAACAGTTGAGTTAGAGTTAATTTCTTAATATCGTCTTGACAGTAGATGCCTTATTTCAGAACATCCTCGATCACCAATATGGTGCCTATGTATTTTTTTGGTGCTATTTAAGCTGACTTTATGGTCAAGAATGTCAGCAGTCGTATAAAAATAAAATGGAACATCTTTTGCAGGCCAGAGATGACCTTTAACAGTAAGGGCAGAAGTATGGGGCTGGCATTCAATCGACACTCTATCCCGCGATCCAACCCGGATACTGATTCCAATCAGGGTGACGTTGCGTCCGGAGACAGCGGCTGGCGTGCCGGAATTGCTGTGGAGCTGAAATACATGGACGGCCATACCCGCATGGGCCGCACGCGCCATTATGGTCCCCTGCGGATTCAACGTCCGTTCTGGCCAGAAGGTAAAGACCTGGCGCATCTCTATATTCTTCACCCGCCAGGAGGGTTGGTGGCCGGTGATGAGCTGATTCAGAGTTTTGAAGCCCACTCTGGTGCATCCGGACTGGTGACTACTCCTGCTGCAGGGAAAGTCTACTTTAATGGTAATGGCCGTCTTCAGAAACAGCTGACGTCCATGGTCGTTCAAGACAATGCCTGTCTTGAATGGTTGCCTCAGGAAACTATTATTTTCAATGGTGCAGAAGCGGAACTGAATACATCCATTGAGTTGGACGGCAATGGCTGCTACGCAGGCTGGGATATCGTTTGTCTTGGTCGTAAAGCCAGTGGCGAAGCCTTTGAGCAGGGCAGGGTGATCCAGAATCTTCACCTCACTCGTAACGATCAGCCACTTTATCGAGAAAGGCTGGAGCTGGCAGCGGGCTCACCTCTTGCTCAGTCCGTTCTTGGTCTTAATGGCCAGCATGTATTCGGTACACTGCTCATGACCTTTGAACAAGACCCCGGTTGTGATCATCTGCATGAAAGGCTGGAAGCCTGCGGAGGCTCTAAATGTACAGCCATTACCTGGCGAAACGGGGTTTTTATTGCTCGCTATCTGGGCAGCTCACCTGAACAGGCCAGAACACTGTTTACCTGGCTTTGGAATGAGCTCCGTGGCCAATTGAATGGCCGGAAAGGTTGTAAGCCCAGAATCTGGAATACCTGATTGTTGATGCCTATAACCTACCAATAGCGCATTAAAAGACCACAAGGATAAATTGGAGGGCTCTCATGGAGCTGACCCCCAGAGAAAAAGACAAATTGCTGTTATACACAGCGGCACTGGTTGCTGAACGTCGCCTTGGCAGGGGAGTAAAGCTGAATTACCCGGAGTCCATTGCGCTGATTTCGATGCACATAATGGAGGGCGCCAGAGACGGCAAGACAGTTGCTCAGCTGATGAATGAAGGGCGTGAAATCCTGACTCGTGACCATGTCATGGAAGGCATTCCCGAGATGATTCATGAAGTTCAGGTAGAAGCCACCTTTCCGGACGGCACCAAACTGGTGACGGTTCACAATCCCATTGCGTAGAGCAGGAGGTTTTATGATTCCAGGAGAGGTCATTGCCTGCGAAGAGGCAATCGACATTAATAAAGGGCGTGAGACCTGCGTTGTCTCCGTGGCCAATACTGGCGACAGGCCAGTACAGGTTGGTTCTCATTATCATTTCTATGAAGTGAACCCGGCACTGGCTTTTGATCGGGAATCCACTCTCGGTTTCCGGTTGAATATCCCGGCAGGAACTGCTGTCCGTTTTGAGCCTGGTCAGGATCGACAGGTTGAATTGGTGCGTTTTGCCGGAGAAGGCAAAATCTATGGTTTCCGTGGTGATGTCATGGGTGAGCTTGAGCAGGGAGATAAATAATGGCCAGAATGGAACGTCAAACCTATGTGGACATGTTTGGTCCGACTGTAGGCGACAAAGTACGTCTTGGTGACACGGATCTGTTCATCAGTCCGGAGAAAGACTTTACTGTTTATGGCGACGAAGTGAAGTTTGGAGGCGGCAAGGTTATTCGTGACGGTATGGGCCAGAGTCAGAGAACAGGGGCTGATGTGGTGGATACGGTCATTACCAATGCTCTGATTCTGGATCACTGGGGCATCGTAAAAGCGGATATTGGCATTAAAAACGGCCGGATAGAAAAGATAGGCAAGGCCGGCAACCCCGACGTGCAGGCCGGAGTCGACATCATTATTGGTCCCGGCACCGAAGTGATTGCTGGCGAAGGTCAGGTTGTCACTGCGGGGGGGATTGATGCCCATATCCACTTCATCTGCCCCCAACAGATAGAAGAAGCCCTGGCTTCCGGGGTCACCACCATGCTCGGTGGCGGCACCGGACCTGCTACAGGGAGCAATGCGACAACCTGTACACCCGGTGAGTGGCATATGAGTTCCATGCTGCAGGCTGTGGACAGTTTACCTATGAATATCGGTTTTCTTGGCAAAGGCAACGCCAGCATACCCGCAGCACTGGAAGAGCAGGTTCTGGCGGGAGCCATGGGGCTCAAGCTTCATGAAGACTGGGGGACCACTCCAGCCTCTATTGACTGTTGCCTTGGAGTGGCAGAGAAATACGACATTCAGGTAGCTATTCACACCGACACCCTAAATGAATCCGGCTTTGTTGAAGATACTATTGCCGCATTCAAGGGCAGAGTTATCCACACCTATCATACCGAGGGTGCCGGAGGCGGACATGCTCCCGATATTATCAAGGCCTGTGGTGAAGACTTTGTGCTTCCGTCGTCTACCAACCCGACACGTCCATACACCATCAACACGGTTGATGAGCATCTGGATATGCTGATGGTTTGTCACCATCTCGATCCGAACATTCCTGAAGATGTGGCTTTTGCCGACTCCCGCATTCGTCGAGAAACCATTGCAGCAGAAGATATTCTACATGACCTGGGCGCTTTCTCGATGATTGCTTCGGACTCCCAGGCCATGGGGCGGGTCGGTGAAGTGGTTTGTCGTACCTGGCAGACGGCTCATAAAATGAAAGTTCAACGGGGATTATTGCCTGAAGACTCATCGGCGGGTGTGGATAACTTCAGGGCACGCCGTTATGTGGCGAAATACACCATGAATCCGGCAATAACCCATGGTATTTCTCATGAAGTGGGCTCTGTCGAGCCGGGTAAGCTGGCTGACCTGGTGCTTTGGAAACCGGCATTCTTTGGCACTAAACCTTCTCTGGTATTAAAGGGTGGAGCGATTGCCATGGCACCTATGGGTGATCCCAATGCGTCTATCCCGACACCACAACCGGTTCATTACCGACCCATGTTTGGGGCTCTGGGTAAAACCGTTTCTGCTACCTCTCTTTCGTTTGTTTCGCAGGCCGCTTTTGAAAACGACATTGGCCGTAAACTAGGATTGAATAAAGTCGTTTCTGCGGTAAAAAATACCCGAACGATTCGCAAGAAAGATATGTTGCTGAACACCTGGCAGCCCCATATGGAAGTGAATCCAGAGACCTATGAAGTGCGTGCCGATGGCGAGCTGCTGGTCTGTGAACCGGCCAAAGTCGTACCTCTGGCACAGCGCTACTTTCTTTTTTAATCATTTTTTACAATAAATAGCCCAAAGCCAATCAAGCAAAGGAAAATAAGAAATGCTGAAGTTAACCAGGCGCCTGCAGGAAACTGATGTTCAGCACAATGATGAGCTATTGCTGCCATTTGATGAGCGCAAGAGAGGTCGTTTAAAAGCGACCACCCAGGGAGGAAGAGCAGCGGGAATATTCATCGAGCGCGGCGATGTTTTAAGAGACGGCACCCTGCTTCAGGCAGACAGCGGTGAAGTCGTATTGATTCGAGCCAGCGATGAAGAGGTCACAACCGCCAGTTGTGAGAATGCCCTGACGTTTGCCAAAGCCTGCTATCACCTTGGCAATCGCCATGTTCCGTTACAGATAGGTAATAACTGGCTTCGATTCCAGAAAGATCACGTTCTGGATGAAATGGTGATGTTACTGGGGCTGACGGTAGATCACACGGAAGCTCCTTTTGAGCCCGAAAGCGGTGCTTACGCCAGGGGGCATAGTCATCACCATCATCATCACTCTGGTGAGCACAGCCATGAGCCGGTAGAAAACCATGAATACTGAGGCATTACTTGGCCTTTTGCATTTATCCAGTCCAGCCCTGCCTGTTGGGGCTTTTGCTTACTCTCAGGGTCTGGAAACCGCTATTGATCGGCAATGGTGTTTTGATCGTGAGTCCACCTGCCATTGGGTCTCTCAGTTGCTCGGGCAGGGAATGGGTCGTCTTGATGTTCCGGTATTCTTTCGACTTTACGACGCTTTCCGGTCTGACGACAGGCCATCAGTTGAGCACTGGAACCGTCAATTGCTCGCCTTTCGAGAAACTCGAGAGCTTTATGATGAAGACTGTCAGGTGGGCAGGGCATTCAAAACCTGGCTGAAGTCTTTATTCCCAGAAGAATCCAGAGCGGACTGGCTGGAGATACCCTCCCAGGCAGCTATGTTTGCTTTATCGAGTTTATGTCACGGTATGGAGAAAGACATTGCCGCTATCGGGCTGCTTTGGTCATGGTGCGAAAATCAGGTGACAGCAGCAACCAAGGCGGTGCCTCTCGGACAGACCGATGCCCAGAAAATTTTGCACCATCTGGCCAGTGAAATTGGCCCTGTGATCGAGAGCGCCAAGACGATTCATGATCACGAATTGGGGAATAACCTGGTGCATTTCGCCATGGCCAGCAGCTGGCATGAGCACCAGTATTCAAGATTGTTCAGATCCTAGGAAGAAGAAATATGACTAGCAAGCAGACTCAAACCCTCCGCGTTGGTGTCGGTGGTCCTGTGGGGTCCGGTAAAACAGCACTGCTTACCAAACTCTGTGCATCCATGCGCCAGCATTATAATCTGGCAGTGGTGACTAATGATATTTATACGAAAGAAGACGCGCAGTTTCTGATTCGTCATGAGGCGTTGGAAGAAGATCGCATCATTGGCGTTGAAACCGGTGGATGCCCTCATACGGCTATTCGTGAAGATGCATCCATGAATCTGGCAGCAGTGGATGAGCTTTGTCAGAGACATCCGGGACTGGAAATGGTTTTGGTGGAGTCTGGTGGCGATAACCTCAGTGCAACCTTCAGCCCTGAACTGTCCGACCTGACCATCTACGTCATTGATGTTTCCGCAGGAGACAAGATTCCTCGTAAGGGAGGGCCGGGTATTACCCGTTCTGATCTGTTGATCATCAATAAAACCGATCTTGCACCTATCGTTGGAGCCTCTCTGGAAGTCATGGACAGGGATGCAAAAAAGATGCGCGGAGATCGTCCTTTCCTGTTCACCAACCTGAAAGCGGAGCAGGGTGTCCGTGAAGTGATCGACTTTATCGTTGACAAAGGCATGTTGGAAGCGAAAATGCCTGAAAAACAGGATCACGAACCCACTGCCGTGAGCGTATAATGTCGCATATTCACCGTTTGCGGTAATAAAAATAGACAGGAGTAGTACGATATGAAAAAACTGAGAGCTGTTTCTATAGCCACTGCCGCCGTGTTGGTCTCTTCTCAGGCGTTTGCTCATCCGGGAGACCATTCAGAGGGAAGTGTTTTCTCATTGCTGATGCACTTTCTAACTGAGCCCGATCATATGGTCTTTATCGGCGTCACCGGTGCCCTGGCGTGTTTTTCCTACCGTATCTATAAAAAGATTACAGCTAAAAAACGTCAGAGTTAATCAACGAAGCCGGGCAGTTAAGCCTGCCCGGTGGTTATTGTGGCCCTGCTCAGAAACAGAACTGTTTCATTTGCTGATGAATTCTCTCCTTCTCCCTTTCCCGGTCTTCGTCATTCAGTATTTCAAAACTGCCATCGGCTTTGTCCAGACGTACCTGATCATCACTGTCGAGTGTCTCGAGGTTGGCTGAAAGAGTCTTACAGAAAGCCATAACTTCGGGGTTTTGACTGGTTTGAGAAGGATTCTCTGGGGTGGACTCAGATTCATCGGAAGGGGGAGGGTCTTCAGGCTCTTCTTTATGCTCGTTCACCGTTGAAATGATCTCTGTATCAACATTAACCAGTGGCGGCCTGGAGGAGTAGTGAGCTGTGCCCTTTTCATCAATCCACTTGTAAATTTTTTCTGCCTGAACGGGAAGGCTGAGGCAAGCCGTCAGAAGCAGTAAAACCAGGGCTTGTATTGCTTTCATGCTGATTATCCTTAAGTGTTTGATTTATTATTGGAAACATCACCGAGCCCGGCTTTTAGCCTGATGATAGTGAGCTAAAGCTGTTTTTCTGGCTCATGATTGTTTGCAGTCATTACTCTAAATGTAAGCAATTTCTGGCAGAATATTGAAAAAGCTTTAACTTGTTGATTTATTTGAATTGTTTTTATTAAGTAAAACTGTATTTCTATAAATACCCCCTCTGATATACCCTCAAAATAGCTCCAAGCCTTTAGAGGCTGTCGCAAAGCTCTGGTTCTCACGCTCCAGAGCGTGTCGCAAAACTCCAACAGCCCGTTTCCATGCTCTGAGGTCGTCATTCCCGCGAAGGCGGGAATCCAGGGCCAACTGTGGATCTCTGCCTTCTCGGGGATCAAGGCCAGGGGGGCACCGGGCAGTGGGGTTCTGGTGGTGAGTCAGTGTGGATTCCCGCCTTCGCGGGAATGACGAGAATGAAGCCGGGAATGACGAGAATGAAGCCGGGAATGACGAGAATGAAGCCGGGAATGACGGGAGTCAACTTGTTCCCTCGCTGGAGAGAGTTTTTCGACACCCTCAGAGCATGGGAACGAGTTGTATCTTTGGACTTGAGGTCAAAAGAAGTCGTGAGTTCAAAAAAGTTATAAATCTCTGTGGCCATAAAAAGCTCCTCTGGTAGTAGGAGCTTCTTTGCTGGGGCTTTTCTTGATCTGTCAGTAATATTCCGAGGAATATTCCTGTTTGAGACGGTAAAGCTTTCGGATCGGTTGATCTACCCTTGAACTTTTGGCAGTCAAACTTGTTAAAATTAACCTAATAGGTTATTTTTAGGCTATGGAAAAGAGAACGCCTCACTGTAAGCTCCCTGTCGTTAAATCGTTAATTGAGCCGACTAAAGTACGTTTTACCGGGAGCGCTCTCTCTGGAGCCGCAGGTCTGGGGCTTGATTCCAGTGGTATCATTGATGTGGTGTTAACCCTGAACCCTCGGGATTTCTATAAAAGCATGACAACTTATGGGGATCATCGGGTCTGGCAAGATGTTTACAAACCCATCATACCAGCCGATGAGGTTTATCTGAAACTGACGGTTACTGATGATGTACTCGTCGTGTCCTTTAAGGAGCTATAGACGATGAAATGTCCAATATGTTCTGGGGCCGATCTGGTGCATGACACTCGTGATTTGCCGCACACTTACAAAGGTGAAAGTACCTCTATCCCGGAGGTTACCGGAGGTTATTGTCCGGCTTGTGGAGAGGTCGTTCTTGACGCCAGAGAATCAGAGCGGGTTAGTGCGGCGATGGTTGCTTTTAATAAACAGGTAAACGCTTCCATAGTCGACCCGGGCTTTATTGCGAATGTCCGTAAAAAGCTGACTCTTGACCAGAAAGAGGCCGGAGAGATTTTTGGTGGAGGGGTTAACGCATTTTCCCGATACGAAAATGGCAAAACCAAACCACCACTTTCACTGGTAAAACTGTTCAGACTGCTGAACAATCATCCAGAGCTTTTGTCTGAAATTCGTAGCTGAAATACTTACTAGTTACTGTGAGACAGCCAAACGTCTTTGCTGGAAACAGGATTTTACCTGGCCGTCACGCAGGATCTCTTCATAGAGCTTTAGGTCACGGCCTCGCTGCTGTATGACACTGTCAGGGTGGGCTAGCAATGTCGTATAAGCTTTGGCCATGCGTATGCTATGGTCGGCCTTTGTGATTTCTCCGAGAGTTGCTTCCCTGCCATGATAGTATGCTTCGTGGTACGGTTGTCAATGATATTATACCGAGTGTGCAGTATATCCCTCAGCTTCGGACACCGACCGAAGGGCGGTCGGGTGGCGAAGCCACGAATTGGAAGCGTTTGGTATGTTGCGTTTGCACTGTACCCCAAATGATCCACAATGACACTGTGCATAACAATATGACGCATGGGGTACTTAAAAATGAGCAAAAGCGCAATGATCCGAGCCAGAATAGAGCCTGATGTGAAGGAACATGCAGAAGCGATATTCAGGAAACTGGGGCTGAACGCAACAGATGCAATCACCTTGTTTTATAAGCAAGTAGGTTTGTGCAATGGATTACCTTTTGATGTTCGTATACCTAATGAAGAAACCCTTAAAGCCTTTGACGACACAGAGAAAGGAGTAGGTTTAACGCACTACGAAAACGCTCAGGAAATGTACGATGACTTGGATATTTAATGATGCTAAAGCCAGTCAGTACGAATCAATTCAAAAGGGACGTTAAAAAAGCAAAGAAGCAGGGTAAAGATTGCTCAAAATTAAAGAAAGTCACAGATCGGCTCATAGAAGATAGACCACTTGCAGCGAGATACAAAGACCATTCCCTGACTGTTAACTATCGCGGCTATCGAGAATGTCACATAGAGCCAGACTGGTTATCAATCTATGCAGTGGTAGAAGATAAAATATTCTTTGAGCGTCTGGGGTCACATTCTGAATTGTTTAGGTAGCAACATAACCCTATGTTAGGTGTCTTTGTGCCAGTCTCTGCTACGCTGGTTACTCCATTCACAACGAGAGTAGTCCCGATGTCGTTAGAAGTTAGGATAGAGCAACTTGAGTCACATTTTGACTCACTGGATAGTGCAGTTCGAAGTCTCATTGAGATCACTGGTGATACACACCAAGAGATACTGGCAACAAGACGGGAGATGCGAGAGTACCAGCAGGAAAATCGGTTGTGCTTTGCACAGCATGACCGTGAACTCTCAGAAATTAAAACTGCCATTGGTGCTCTTACTGAAGCCACCTATGCAGGCTTTAAACGTAGCGACGAAAAAATAGAACGAATAAGGATAGATTGCGCGCAGCCGCAATCTTATCCGGTTGTTGAACAAGCCCGGATTTGACAGCCACTCGGAATGGTTTATGGGAAATAGCTTTTTCTCTGGCAGCCTTTATAGCTGATGCAGGTTGGTTTTGGCTTTTGTTAAGCTGAGCGCGTCCCTGCCCAAGCTATTAATTGAGCATTGTCGTAAAAATATGTATTCAGATTGTGCTGGCTCTCCCCTGTTGAGTGAATTTAAGCCCTTTTTTATCGGTCAGGTGAAACCTGTGAACCGGAATGTTATGACTTTCATATCGCAGCCACAGGTTCTGCAGGCGTGTTTTGGTCGGATGATAGGTTCCAGAGGTTTCAGCATGACTTGCAAGATCAGCTGAATCAGGTTAAGTCTGCGTTTAGCCCGACAGTGCAGGAATCCGTAGTCACGGACTCGTCTCAATCCTTTGGGCAGAACATGCTGTAAAACCAGCCAGAGAAAGTCTTCTCCTTTTATGGTTCGCTGCTCTTTTGCACCGGTTTTACTGTTCCGATAGATGAAAGTCACTTGTCCGTCATCATGACCTGTAATCTGCCGGTCAGCAATAACGCCCCGGTAGAGATATCTGGACAAGTATTTCAAAGCAGGTTCGCCTTTTCCGACGTGCTGACAATTCACCACCCAGAG
This sequence comes from Endozoicomonas sp. ALC020, assembly GCF_049275935.1. Taxonomy (NCBI): domain Bacteria; kingdom Pseudomonadati; phylum Pseudomonadota; class Gammaproteobacteria; order Oceanospirillales; family Endozoicomonadaceae; genus Endozoicomonas; species Endozoicomonas sp. ALC020. The sequence goes on along the minus strand of NZ_CP184830.1, from coordinate 1,442,068 downwards.
TTCGGGCAGCGATTTTTTAAGCGTTGGTGTCAGTAAAGCCGCTTCATTCAGAGCTTTCAACAATCGTCCCCGGAAGACTCTGGCCAGGTTGTTACTGTTGAACAGCTAGTTACCCTTGAGCTTTCGCCATTTACGACGGCGGGTATTAATACCACCACCTGGAACTACAAAGTGCACATGAGGGTGGTAATCAAGTCGACGACTGTGGGTATGTAATACGCCGGTCATTCCGAGCTGCCCGTCCAGACTTTTGTGGTTGCAGCCAAAGCTTTTCAGGGTTTCAGCTGCTTCCCTGAACAACAGGTCATAGACTTGACGCTGGTGTTGCCATGCGATTTGCCGCAATTGTGCAGGCAGAGTAAAAGTCACCATGAAATACTCAACAGGGAGCAGTTTTTGCCGCTGCCTTGCCAGCCACTCAGTGGTATCGGTATTCTGGCAGCGATTGCAGCTACGGTGACCGCAGGACATCGGACGTTGATCACGGCGCTGGCAGGCAGTGCATTCCAGCAGTGTCATTCCGGCAGCAGGTGTCCGGCAACTTCGGATGGATTTAAGGGCTTTCTGGTGGCCAGGCAGTAGTTTATGCCGGTACTTTTCCAAAAAGGTCTGGCCGTAGTGATCGGCAATAACAGCGAGGGTCATGATTATTTTCCCCCAGCCCAAGGTCGTCCATCAGGTGGTTGATCATCCGGTGGCTGTTGATTTCCACGGTTTCTGTCAGGCGGGTATAAAACGCCGCCTTGCCTTCTGGTGGCGCCACCCCTTTGTTCATCGCAGTCGAGATGGGCGATGCCAACTGCGCGCAACTCCTGATCAACGCCGGGGCGAATGTCACTGCCGTTTTGTCAAATGGCGACACCCTGATGCCCATCGCAACCAGGCTGGGCTATATTGACTGCATGAACCTGCTGATCAATGCCGGGGCACTGTGGGGAGTAGAGGCGGTGGATGACCAGAATGCAGGGATAGAATGATTAAACACTCACTCTATGCAGCACCACTGTTGCTAATGGTATTGTCCGTCGTCTGTCAGGCTCAAGCGCTGACAAAACGTTTTGTTATCGAGCTTGAACAGAAAACAGGTTCTCCAAACCAGAACTTTTCTGTAACACCTGACCTTCATACATTGTCGTGTATCTTCTCAGACATTGCCCACACAAAAGGCTATGCAGGATCAGATTTATCGTCTGATGAGAAACAAGGCAGACTAAGCGGCTACGAGCTAAAAACAAAGGTCATTGAATCAATTCCGTGGCCATGGCTTTACGCCAATTATCTGCTGGTGAGTTACGAACTGATCCTGACCACCAGAAATACCCCACTGAGCTCCACCTCGCATTCATGGCTACCTGTAGAAATGGTTGTCGCTTTCGGTTCGCTTTTAAAAAGTTATTTGGATATGTACTCGCCGTCGTATAATACGATGAAACTAAAAGGGCTGCGTCAGGATCACCCGTTGGCAGCCATCATTACGGTGCCCGGCTCTGGCAATAACCAGCAACAACACCCGCCATCAGAGTCTTCTGGGCAGCAGGCTCAGGAAGCCACCGCCGATCCTACAGGCTCTTTCAGCAACTTCCTTTATTCTGATTCTGACTCTGCCGATGGTAGCGGAGGCTCAGAGCAGCATCAGCATACTTTAGGTTTAGATTGTTTTGTCTCTCCCTGTCATGGCGTCTGTCAATTCCGACCATCATCCGATAGCAGTGAGTCTGCTGAATGGCCGATGAATTCCGCAGCAAATTCGACAGGCCACACAGCAGCAACGCTCGGACAAAGCTCATGCCCACATTTGGACAATGGACACTGCCCGGAGTGCGCAGGCCATGTGAATAACACAGATGTACTACTCATGGATGGCATTCCCCGCCCCGCCGTCTCCGTGGACACTGACGTACCGCCGGAGTCCGATCCCTGTCCTATTTGTATGATTCACTTCCATTACCGTGATGTAGCGCTTGTGGTCGTCAAAAGCCAATGTTGTGGCAAGCGCTTCGATCTGGACTGTATTACGAGGTGTTTTGTTCAACGCCCCATCGGCTCTCGCCGGTGTGCAATGTGCCGGCAAAATCCGATGCCTATGGTGAATGAGAACACCGGTGAATCTCACCCGGATAAATTTTTTCCCGATCCGGCGTTTTATCGTGGCTGTTTTGAGGGGGATTTGGATCAGGTGGAGAAGTCACTGGCAGAAGGAGTCAATGTCAATGCCGTTATGAATAATGGTCGTACTGCCTTGATGTTGGCATCCATCCGGGGGCACAGGGACGTCGTCGAATGCCTGATCAACGCCGGTGCGGATCTCAATGAGCGGACCATGAATGGCGCCACCCTGCTGATCATCGCTGCCAAGAGGGGCCATGCCGACATCGTGAAACTCCTGATCGAAGCCAAAGCGGATTTCAACGCCCGAAATAAAGATGGCACCTCCCCGCTGTACATCGCTGCCCAGGAAAATAACACTGACTGCGTAAAAATCCTGATCGAAGCCCGGGCGGATCTCAACGCCCGGCCTGACAATGGCGCCACCCCGATGACCATCGCTGCCCAGTATGGCCATGGCGACATCGTGAAACTCCTGATTGAGGCCGGGGCTGATCTCAACGCCCGGAATAAGAATGGTTCCACCCCGCTGATCAATGCTGCCGGGAAGGGCTATACCGACATCGTGAAACTCCTGATCGAGGCCGGGGCTGATCTCAACGCCCGGAATAAGAATGGCACCACCGCACTGATCATTGCTGCCCAGAATGGCCATACCGACATCGTGAAACTCCTGATCGAGGCCAAAGTGGATCTCAACGCCCGGGCTAAGAATGGCGGCACCGCACTGTTCATCGCTGTCCAACAAAATAACACCGACTGTGTGAAAGTCCTGATTAACGCCGGGGCGGATCTCGACGCTGCCATGACGAATGGCACCACCCCGCTGATCATTGCTTCAGCCAAAGGCAATACCGACTGTGTGAAAGTCCTGATTAACGCCGGGGCGGATCTCGACGCTGCCATGACGAATGGCACCACCCCGCTGATCATTGCTTCAGCCAAAGGCAATACCGACTGTGTGAAAATCCTGATCGAAGCTGGAGCGGATCTCAACGCCCAGACTAACAATGGCACCACCCCGCTGTTCAAGGCTGCCCAGAATGGCCATGCCGACATCGTGAAACTCCTGATCGAAGCCAAAGCGGATTTCAACGCCCGAAATAAAGATGGCACCTCCGCGCTGTACATCGCTGCCCAGGAAAATAACACTGACTGTGTAAAAATCCTGATCGAAGCCCGGGCGGATCTCAACGCCTGGCCTGACAATGGCGCCACTCCGCTGTCCATCGCTGCCCAGTATGGCCATACCGACATCGTTAAACTCCTGATCGAGGCCGGGGCTGATCTCAACGCCCGGAATAAGAATGGTTCCACCCCGCTGATCATTGCTGCCTGGAAGGGCCATACCGACATCGTGAAACTCCTGACCGAGGCCGGGGCAAGGTAGGTAACAGAGGCAAGACAGGGAACAAAAGAAAGGCGTTATCTTATTCACAGCAGACTTTATAGTCATAGAGAAAGTGAAGTTGGATCACTTTCACCTCAGCACCACAGTTTATGCGGCAGGGCTGAATGTTTCTCCGGGGCAGTTGAGAGAACGGTTAACTGCATAACTTGCGTTATTTCCTTGATCTATCCTTCCTCTCTCTATGCCAAAATGCAGGGATAGAATGATTAAACACTCACTCTATGCAGCACCACTGTTGTTAATGGTATTGTCCGTCGTCTGTCAGGCTCAAGCGCTGACAAAACGTTTTGTTGTCGAGCTTGAACAGAAAACAGTGTCTCCAAACCAGAGCGTTTTTATAACCCCTGACCAGTACACACTGTCGGGCACCTTGCCGGACATTGCCCACACAAAAGGCTATACAGAATCAGATTTAACGCCCGATGAGAAACAAGGTAGATTAATCGCTTGCGAGCTAAAAACAACCATCATTGAATCAATTTCCTGGCCATGGCTTTACGCCAAATATCTGCTGATGAGTTACGAACTGATCCTGGCCACCAAAAATACCTCACAGTGCGGTGGTTTCCGGGTGCATATGGCCGAGGATGTCCTGAATAACCCTAAGACTGAGACCTTTCTCAAGAAGGTGGGTGGCAAAGCTGTGTCTCAGAGAATGTATGCTGACTTCCTTGTTAATCCGGCATTCTTTGACTAGCTTTCTCATGGCTCTTTGGGGTAACGAGCGATTCATCGGCTTTTGTGCTAAGTGTTTTTCTGCTTTATCCCGGCCTTGCGGAAATACCCAACATGGATTTCGGTGGGTTTTCCAATGGGTTCTAAGGGCCACGAGTGCTTGGGTTGGCAGTGGGACGTAACGATCTTTGCCGCCTTTGCACTGTCTTAAATGAACGCTCATTCTGTCTGAGTCAATATCATTGACAGTAAGGTTCAATGCCTCTCCTAACCTGAGTCCCATACTGTAAGTAACGAGAATAAAGGTGTGAATATGGGATTCCCGGCAGCTGTTGAGTAGCCGGGCGATCTTTGCTGAGGTCAGGATATCCGGCAGTCGCCTGACCGAAGGGGGCTTGACGATATCAATGAATTTCCACGGCTTGTTGAGCACATGTTTATAGAAGAACTGGATGCCGTTGCGATCTGTTTTTACCGTACTCCATGAGTGGCTTTCGATCAGATCCGCAAAGTAGGTTTTAAGGTCATCCGTGTTGAGCGTATCAGGGCAGCAGTTAAAATAGCTGGCAAGACGTCTTAACGGGCGGCTGTAGAGATCAATGGTGGACTTGCTTTTGCCTTGTAGCTTGAGTGTGGTCAGGTGTTTTTGGTAAAGCTCTTCGAACTGTTTTTTTCGGTTGAATTCATGTTTAGTATTCCTGTTATTAAGACACATCAGAATTGATGTGTTATCAGGAATTATTAGACAATATTGAGAGTTTTTTTTGCCGCGTAGCGGCTTGGTTCAACAATAAAATCCAGTGGATTGCCCATCGGCAACCACTGATTTAAAGGCTATGCCGCTGAATCGAGTCTTGTCAGTCTTCCATGTAACTGAGCAAGTTTATTGAACTTCTGTCCCCAATACGATTTGGCACTCTGACTGAGTGACAGCCAGACGTCTTTGCTGGAAGCAGGACTTGACGTGATCGTCATGCAGGATCTCTTCATAGAGCTTTAGGTCACGGCCTCGTTGTTGTAAGACAGTGTCAGGGTTTGACAGTGACAATAACAGTGGCAGTGACGTATGAGCCTTGGCCATATGGATGCCATGGTAGGCCTTTGCGATTTCCCCGAGACTAGCTTTTCCTGTCATGATAGTATCCTGCTTGGTACGTTTGTTAATGATATTGTACCGCGTGTGCTGTATATCCCCATGTTAGGCGCTTCGCCAGCAATAAAATCGGAGTACAAATGGAAGTACAAATCTGGTTATTTTTTACACTTGCAGTGATCGTATTAACAGCTTCTCCAGGACCAAGTGTACTACTGTGCATGACCAAATCTGTTACGGCAGGTTTTAAATCAGCGATTTATACGGCTTTGGGTAGTCTAACGGCCATTATTGGAATAATGACTTTGTCTTTTACCGGTCTTGGAGTAGTAATTTCCTCGTCTGAGATGATATTCAATTTGATTAAATGGCTTGGCTCCGCATATTTGATATATCTGGGTTATAAGGCTTTTACATCTAAAGTGGATAGCTATGAAACAAATAACAACCTTGAAAACTCAGAAGCACAATCAAAATTATCTCTCTACGGTAGTGGCTTCATAGTCGGTGCAAGCAACCCTAAAGCTATAGTACTTTTCACCGCACTTTTTCCACAATTCATTTCAACAAGTGATTCGCTATTGACTCAGTATGCTATTTTTTGCATCACATTTTCCGTATTAGAATTTGGCTGGTTGCTTTTCTATGCTTACTTGGGGACAAAATCATCACGCTGGCTTCTTCAAAAAGGACGCGCCCAGTTTTTCAATAAAATTACAGGCGGTGCTTTTGTAAGTGCGGGCTTCCTGTTGTCAACCAGCAAAGTATGAGGTGCCTAAATAGACATTATGTTTTCAGCCGATAAGGATGTCCCTGAGTAGGCAATAAACTCTGCGGCTGCCACATCTTCAGGACTTTCACTCGCAGGCTCTGCATCCCACTCTGATTGTGAGAAAGCCAAGCGTCTTTGCTGGAAACAGGACTTTACCTGGTCATCACGCAGGATCTCTTCGTAAAGCTTCAGGTCACGGCCTCGTTGTTGTAAGACCCTGTCTGGGTTTGACAGTAACAGTGACGTATAAGTCTTGGCCATGCGGATGCCACGGTCGGTCTTTGCGATTTCTCCGAGACTAGCTTACCCTGCCATGATAGTATCCTTCTTGGTACTGTTTTTAATGATATTTTACTGCGTGTGCTGTATATCCCCATGTTATGTTACTCAGAGTAAAAACAAAGAGAAAAAAGAATGAAAAAAATCAGTATTTTCTTTATTACAATTTTAACTTTTTCAATGCCAGCACTGGCCAAAAAGCCTGAAGCCAGTTTATACAAGTGTCAGTCTTGGAAGGATGATATTAAACACTATACAGACTTAAGAAGGCGAGGTGGTAGAGCAAAAATCATGGAAGATTGGAAAAGAGCTAGAACAAAATTAGAAAACAAATTCAGAGCATATGAATGTGATGGTTGGGGTAAGAAACTGAAATAGAAATAAATGAAAAAAATCAACCAAAGCAAACTTTCGGCGTGCGGTACATGCAGGCGTTATGTTCCTCCGAGGTAAAAATGGAATTTACAGAATTATCAAAACTTTTATTTGGATTAGTTACAGCTATTGGAACAGTCGCAGTCACACTCTTTAACCTCGGACAAACAAGAAAAGTTCGTGCTGAATTATTAGAAAAACTTGATGATGCTGTTCATAAAGAACAGAAGCATTCCGCGACAGAACTTTTTCGACTACTTCATGGACTGAGAATGAGCCATTCCGATATTGTAGAGTTATTAAAGCATGATGAATGCTCAAAGATTATTTACGCACTTAAGAAAACACCAGGTATTGTAACGTATAAGTCTGGTGAGTTCAGTTACACAAAAATAGGAAGAAACAAAGTCTTTCGATTCCTTGATCATTGGTCAGGTGTTATTGGTTTATACTTTTTCGGTTTTCTAACCTTATTTTTCTTGGCAATGTTTGCTTTTGGAAAAGGTGGCATAGCCATAGCAGGTGCAATTTTTATGGTTTTCTTTGCATTCCTGTTTGGCTTGCAGTTACGCCAAAGAAACTATGATTTTATGGTCAAAAACCTAATAGAATCGGAACATACCAAGTAAATTCAGATGACGCCTACGGCGCACCTGATTTGGGCGTCACACGCTTTGTGAAAAAATCATCATGAGTAGTTTATGAGTGCAAAAGCAAATTATATATTGTTTATATCTTTATTTTGGGGTGCAAGCTCATTCATGATTGTTTACTATATTGTGGACAAAATTCTCATTAGTGGCCCCATTAATCTAAATGAATTTGATTCGATTTTTATTCTTGCCCCTGTATGTACGTTTTTATCATCTTGTTTGATTTGCAATAAGTTGATTTCAATTGATGCAAATAAAGTGGTTTTACGTAGTTGTATATCTGGAGCGGTTGTAGGCTTGTTAAGTCATATACCAACATGGTTTGCATTTGCTATTTATAACGTTTTTCTAGGTGATACATTCAAAATTCAGGAGTTTTGGCTTTCATCTATTGGGAGTATGATTTTAATAGGGGTGATCACAGTTCCATATGGAATGATTTCAGGAATATTAGTTGCGTCAGCGTACATAGGTATTAAGTATCCAGATCATGATGAATGAAATTCATAATAAAATAGAAGAATTAATAAATGAAAACTTTATAGGCGCTTTTAAATAATACTTGTAGCAATAAATAGTACGCGTTTAACAAATACTCCCGGTTCATTCTCTTCGCTCACCCGACGCCGCCTTTGGCGGCTCAGCTTAACAGGAGGGACCTGACTTACGAATTCTGGCGATATACTTCGGGTCGTTCTGCTGACGATCACTATAAAAATGGGCATGGCTAGGTTCTCAGACCAAAAGATAAGACAACGTTAAAGTTGAACGTTCGCAGTCGTTCGAGTTTGGATGTTGAGCTAAAGCCAGAGGGTGAGTGACAGGGTGGTGATTATCCTGACTACTTATCTTTACCACTAAAATGTAAGCAATTTCCGTAATTCTGCTCTGTCGGGCTATTGACTCTGCTTCATTGAAGGTAAAGAATGTGTCCTCCTGGGACTACCTGATCAGGTGAACTCAGGGGTTTATGCGACAATCCGGGGGACTTATCCATTCCCTGATCAGAGCATTCCTTGGAATGCTGGCAGATGAGCCTTGCCGGGCGTCATCTGTCAGATTCCTGACCCTACCCATACAGGAATGTTGAGGCCTTGAATACAGTGTGTACTGCTTTGTACGCTGTCAAAAAAGAGAGGCCGGAGTCCCTAACCGCTCAGGCAGCATGGGCTGTATATGAGCATTAGCTCAGCGGCGTCAAGCCGATTCATTTCTAATAATTAGTACTGCCGAGGGTAAGCAAACGTGGAGCTTTTATCCGGCGCGGACATGGTAGTCCGTTCATTGGCTGATGAAGGGGTAGAGTACATCTACGGGTATCCTGGTGGAGCCCTGTTGCACGTCTATGACGCGATTTTCAGACAAAAAGCAGTCACCCATATTCTGGTGCGCCACGAACAGGCGGCTACCCATATGGCTGACGGCTATGCGCGGGCTACAGGTAAGCCCGGAGTAGCACTGGTGACATCCGGGCCGGGGGCTACCAATACGATTACCGGTATTGCCACAGCCTACATGGACTCTATTCCCATGGTGGTGATTTCAGGTCAGGTGCCATCCACCTTTATCGGGACTGACATGTTTCAGGAAGTGGATATGGTGGGTATTTCCAGACCTATCGTTAAACACAGCTTCCTGGTGAAGAAAGCTGAAGATATTCCGGAGGTTATCCGCAAGGCGTTTCATCTCGCCCAGACCGGACGACCCGGTCCTGTGGTGGTTGATATTCCCAAGGACATCACCGACCTGACTAAAAAATACGAATACAAGTATCCGGAAAAGGTCAAAATCCGTTCTTACAACCCGCCCGCCAAGGGTCATAACGGGCAGATCCGCAAAGCGGTTGAACTGCTTATGAAGGCTCGCAGGCCGGTTATTTATGCCGGTGGTGGAGTGGTTCTGGGTCAGGCTTCAGAGTTGCTGACAGAATTGGTCAAAAAGCTGGACGTACCGGTAACCAATACTTTGAATGGTCTGGGAAGTTTTCCGGGGTCTGATCGTCAGTTTGTCGGGATGCTGGGAATGCATGGCAGCTATTGTGCCAACAAAGCCATGCATGAGTCCGACCTGATTCTGGCGGTGGGTGCCCGTTTTGATGACCGGGTGACCAATAACACTGAAAAGTTCTGTCCGAATGCCAAGATCATCCATATTGATATTGATCCGGCCAGTATTTCCAAAAACGTTGTGGCTGACATCCCCATCGTGGGTCCGGTCGATGCTGTTCTGGAAAACATGCTTGCCCAGATAGACGAATATCAGGGCTCTCAGGACAGTGTTGCTCTTGCCGAATGGTGGGCAAGCGTTGATTCCTGGAGAGAAAAAGGTCTGTTCACTTATGAAAAAAGTGACGGCATTCTCAAGCCCCAGCAGGTCATTGAGTCCCTTTATCAAGTCACCAAAGGTGATGCCTTTGTGACCACCGACGTAGGTCAGCATCAGATGTTTGCTGCCCAGCATTATCGGTTTAACAAGCCAAATCGCTGGATCAGCTCCGGTGGTCTTGGCACCATGGGCTACGGCCTGCCAGCGGCCATGGGTATCAAACTGTCCTTCCCTGAAGAACAGGTTGCCTGTGTGACCGGTGAAGGCAGTATCCAGATGAATATTCAGGAACTGTCAACCTGCCTGCAATACGATTTACACCTGAAGGTGATCAATATCAATAATCAGGCACTGGGTATGGTACGACAGTGGCAGGATATGCAGTATGACAGCCGTTACTCTCACTCCTACATGGAGTCTCTGCCTGACTTCGTTAAACTGGCGGAGTCATACGGCCATGTGGGTATAAGAGTCACCCGCCCGGAGGAGCTGCTGCCTGCGATGGAAAAAGCCTTCTCTCTGAAAGATCGTCTGGTATTCATGGATATTCAGGTAGATCCCGATGAGCATGTCTATCCGATGCAAATCAAGGAGGGTGGCATGTGTGACCTCTGGCTCAGCAAGACGGAGAGAACCTGATGAGACGGATTATCTCTGTACTGGTAGAAAACGAACCGGGTGCTCTGTCACGCATTGTCGGGTTGTTTTCCCAGCGTAACTACAACATTGAAACCCTGACCGTTGCACCTACGGAAGATGCGACACTGTCTCGTCTGACAGTGACCACTTCCGGTAATCCACAGGTGATTGAACAGATTACCAAGCAGCTGAACAAGCTCATTGATGTGGTCAAGCTGGTGGATTTGACCGAAGGTCACCATGTTGAACGTGAGCTGATGCTGATCAAGGTTCGTGCAAGCGGTCCGCTGAGAGCTGAAGTGAAACGCACAGCGGATATCTTCAGAGGTCAGATAGTCGATGTCACCAGCTCGGTTTATACCATTCAGCTGGCCGGTACCCAAGAGAAACTGGATGGCTTCATTGCCGCCATCGGCCAGGCTCAGGTGCTGGAAGTGGTTCGTAGTGGTACTACGGGCATTGCCCGTGGCGAGAAAGTTTTGAGTTTGTAACCTTTCTTTTAACTCCTCTCATATTGATAGCTCTCCGGCTCTGACCGGAGAGACTTTCTCTTCTAACCTGTCTTCTTTTTAAAAGCAGCGGTTCTAAAGTTATCTATACTGTCTAGCGTTATAAATCACGAATTGGACCTATTGATGGTCAGAGACCGAATTGGACGGCTGAATATTTTAAAGGTACTTATCGAATGAGCGTAAAACCCCGTACTTTGAGGACGGGGATGAAAGCTCGGCTTGCAGAGCAAACCCCTTGTGCTATTTTGCTATCCGTCAGGTGTTTTTAGCGATTACGCTACCTGACAGGAGAAGTAAAATACCTTCCGCTTTCTGCCCGTGTTTCTTAACAATCCGAAAGGTAGAGCAGATTGTCGAATAAGGTGTATGCCGATATTGGGTAAGGTGTACACTGCGGTCGGGCATGACCGTCTAGCTGTAGGAATCCCCGTCGTTCAGAGGCTGTCGCAAAACTCTAAGGACTCGTTCCCATGCTCTGAGTTCGTCATTCCCGCGAAGGCGGGAATCCAGCGCCAAGTGTGGATCTCTGCCTTCTCGGGGATGACAAGGCCAGGAGGACACCGGGCAGTATGGTTCTGGTGGAGAGTCAGTGTGGATTCCCGCCTTCGCGGGAATGACGAGAATGAAATCGGGGAATGACGGGGGTGAAGGCGGGAACCAGAGTTTTGCGACAGCCTCTTCACGGCGGGGAGGATGTCAAATTTCATCATAGTGAGACCCTTGTCGCCTGGCATCTGGGTACACCCTGGTCATCCAAAAATAAGGTGGTTTCCAGGCGAGTAAAAAACAATCGATTTGAGCTGAACCTGACCGAAGCGTTTGACCTCGACACGACGAACTCAGCCGTTTATAACATCCCCCAGTCGGGATGGTCTGCTCAATTTCAGAGACTCTTTTTCGAGTAGCATTCCTGAACCGTATTCTTTAAACAGAAGTTGTTCTGTAATTATCTATACTGGATGGCATTCTAAATCATGCACTGGAAATATCGATGGCTGGATATCTGGTTGGACGGAAGAATATTTTAAAGGCATTCGTCGTGTTTTTTGCGCTTTCCGGGCACTCTCATCTTCAGGCCGGGATGAGGTTATACAAAGACACTATCGTGGGGCTGGCGATTCTGGCAGGAGTGACAATAGGAATATCGTATTATGTGTTCAGGGAAGATGAATTCATTTTTTATGTCAGTAAAAAACAGGCAGCTACGGGCCACCCTGCCCACCCTTTATTTATAGGCGTGGTAAATTATCAAACTAACCGTTGGATTGTTACCAGTAAGCTGATCGGTAATACAGAAGAACCAGAGTTCGTTAAGCTGTCTGATGTAGAGTACTGGGGGAATGGCCCTAAGGCAGTGATTGAGCAGAGACTGAATAGCCTGTTCAGTCATCTTGAAAAGGATTTTCAGAGATGGAAGAATCTCACTCAGGCCAAACCGGCAGATGTGCCTTCTGGTTTTCTGCACTACTCATCCCTGATCGCCAGCAACTGTGAAGCCATAAATACTGGTAGCAGAACCTTCAAGGCATTCCATAAATCTGCAGACGATTATCTTGATAGCCGCGCGGTCTGTCAGAACTGGCTGGACCGCTTTATTGACTGGCATTCCTATTTTGCCGCTTACTACAATAGCTCAATCCCGGTGGTTCTGGTGCCCGACTGGCGAGAAGCAAAAGGAATTACCTCCGACGAATCGACACCAAGTACAGTCATTGGTGGTCATTTACAAAGCAGTGTCGCTTATCTATTTAATGCCAATTATGACTTTCGCATGTTGAGTTCTCTTTATGGCGACTCTGATCAGGAATTAATAGTGGTAACGGATCAACCCGGTTATAAACTGAAGAGGATTAGTTGGTGGCAGCCGCGGCAATACGACATCTTCCTGCCAGAACATCAGAAGCTTGTCTGGACTGAGCATGTACCTTGTGACTCAGTGACCGGGGGCTGTCGTTTCAAAAATTTTTCCTGGAGTGCAGGACAAGTGACTCCCTACCTTCTGAGTAACCATAATACAGGAAGCAAGATTCTTATATTTCATCACGGAGAGACCCTTGTAGCCTGGTGTCTGGGCAAGCCCTGGATTGCCGAAAATAAAGTGGTCATGAAGAAAGCAAAAAACAATCGATTTGAACTGGACCTGATGGAGGCTTTTGATCTGGACTCAGGCGGGACATCGAACTGATAGGGCTGTTCTCAGAAAATCGACTAAAGCAGCTCCCAGAAGGCCCGAATCAATGGACTTTTGAGTTTCTTGTCCAGCACACAGAGTCCCACATCATAAGCAGCCAGCCAGGGGGTGATATTCAGAATCTTAACCTTGTCAGACAGTGGGCTATTATCCAATACAATCTGCGGTACTACGCCGACTCCAAATCCCAGGCTGACCATGCTGACAATGGCTTCATTACCAGCGACCTGGGCATATATTTTTGGCTTGATGCCTTTGGCTGAAAACCAGTAATCAACCCGCTGTCGCCCAATACCTTTTTCTGACAGGATCATGGGCGTTCTGCTCCACTCTTCAACCGTCCCTGGGGTAGAAATTTCTCCCGAAGCAGGGCCTATGAAGACCAGCGGGGAAAGTCCGATGCTGTGAAACTGAATCTCCGAGGATAAATTATCCGGGCGGGCAGAAATGGCTATATCTTCTTTTCCAGAGGTGATCAGGTCAATGGCTGAGTCAGGGTCGCCGGTATGAAGCTTTATTTCAATGCTCGGATAGCGTTGTCGAAAGCGCTTGAGAATGTCATATAGAAAGCTGTAGCTGGCGGTTACGGAGCAATATACACTGATCTCACCCTTCAACTCTTTCGATTCGGCTATCAATTCGTTGCGAATCGCTGACCACTGAATCAGGGTTTCCCGTGCATATCTCTCGAACTTAATGCCTTCTGCGGTAAGGCTGACACTGCGATTGTCCCGTTCAAACAGGTATACCCCCAAATTATTTTCCAGATGCTGAATGCTTCGGCTCAGGGTAGATGGGCTGACATGGCAGGCTGCGCTGGCACGGCCGAAATGGAGCGTTTCAGCGAGACTCAGGAAATGCCTCAGTGGTTTCAGATCCATAATGATCGTTTTTCACCCTCACTTATGGCGGTTTTTCACCTTTGCTCAAGGCTGTTTCGTAATATGAAACGTTATATTGCAAATATATCATTTTACGAAATGATCTGTCTGCTTTAATCTCCAAATCAACGTTTTCAGCCCGGACAAGAAAAGATAATCCAGGGCGTTTTATTCAGGAGTCCATCATGAAAGTTTATTACGATAAAGACTGTGATCTTTCCCTCATCCGTGGTCAGAAAGTATCCATTATTGGCTATGGCTCTCAGGGTCATGCCCATGCCAATAACCTCAAGGACTCCGGGGTAGATGTCACCATTGGTCTGCGTAAGAGCTCCGCTTCTGTTGCCAAAGCCGAATCTGCAGGCCTAAAGGTAATGGACGTGGCTGCTGCAGTCGCCCAGGCTGACCTGGTCATGATCCTGACTCCGGATGAATTCCAGTCTCAGCTGTATAAGAGCGAAATTGAGCCTAACCTGAAGCAGGGTGCAACCTTGGCATTTGCTCACGGTTTCGCTATTCACTACAACCAGGTTGTTCCTCGCGCCGATCTGGACGTTGTCATGATTGCCCCTAAAGCACCGGGTCACACTGTGCGTTCCGAGTTTGTTAAAGGCGGCGGTATCCCTGATCTGGTTGCTATCTATCAGGATGCTTCCGGAAAGGCTAAAGATCTGGCCCTGTCGTACGCCTGTGGCGTAGGTGGTGGTCGTACCGGTATCATCGAAACTACTTTCAAAGATGAAACCGAAACCGATCTGTTTGGTGAGCAGGCTGTGTTGTGTGGTGGTGCGGTAGAGCTGGTTAAGGCCGGTTTCGAAACACTGACCGAAGCAGGTTATGCTCCTGAAATGGCTTACTTTGAATGTCTGCATGAGCTGAAGCTGATTGTCGACCTGATGTACGAAGGCGGGATCGCCAACATGAACTACTCCATCTCCAACAATGCCGAGTATGGTGAGTATGTAACCGGCCCAAGAGTCATCAACGATGAATCTCGTAAGGCTATGCGTGAAGCCCTGAAAGACATCCAGAACGGTGAGTACGCCAAGAAATTCATCACTGAAGGTGCAATGAACTATCCGTCCATGACTGCTTATCGTCGTAACAATGCTGCTCACCCAATCGAAAAGACCGGTGCCAAGCTGCGTGAAATGATGCCCTGGATCACCGAGAATCAGCTGGTTGATAAAGATAAGAACTGATTGTTAAAATCAACTTTTCAAAAAAGGCGCCTTGTGCGCCTTTTTTAGTTTAAAAAGCACAAGTTTTTCTGATTGATGACGCTGTTCGTAAACTAGTCTACTTCGCGACTATGGAAGCTCCCGGGAAACGAACAATGTCTGCCAGGCATAGGAAGCCAGCCATAAATCGATTCATGATCGAATTTTGAATAATGGCTAACGGATGATGATTATTTTGGGCAGAGATACAGTTAAAGCTCTAGTCTCTTTATTTCCGGAGCGCATTTTACAATAGTTGCGATGGTTGTGAATTAAGAGACAGTCGGCAAATTTTCTGGAGCGGTACCTTGAGAAAAAAAATTGCCCATTTGAAGACCCAACCTAACATTGTGGCAATACTGGGGTTGGTCTTAGCGACACTCTGTTGGGGGGGTAACCTGGTTGCGGGCCGGATTAGTGTGGGAGATATCCCTCCCGTCGCGCTGTCATTCTGGCGGTGGGTTCTGACTCTTCTGATCCTGTTTTCGTTTACCGGAAAGAAACTGATTCAGCAGAGAAAGCTGATTTTTCAGAGTCGTTATCAATTACTGATCCTGGGATTCTTCAGCATTACCTGCTTTAACACATTGCTTTATATCGCAGCTCAATCCACACAGGCGGTAAACCTGGGCCTGATACAAATAGCACTGCCCGTGATTACTATGATTCTCGCTATTCCTCTGTTGAAGACTTTTCCTAAAAAAAGGCAGTTGTTTGGTATGGGAATGGCTATTCCGGGACTGTTGACGATTTTCAGTAAGGGAGAATGGTCATCGATGGCCAGCCTGGACTTTGGCAGGGGAGATTTAATCATGCTTTTCGCTACCTGTTGCTGGGGCTCTTATACGGTTTTGCTCAAGCGTTTTGAATTGCCTTTGTCCGGGGCTCATCTGTTGACCATAATGGTCGGGATTGGGGTGGTGATCCTCTTGCCTTTTTACCTTTGGGAGCTATCGATGAGAGGTGGCTTTACCGTGAGTCCGAAAGCACTTTTTCTGATCAGTTACTCAGTTCTTTTTGCTTCATTGGTCGCCTATATGTCATGGAATTTCGGCGTGTCTTTACTCGGGGCAAATAATGCGGCTATGTTCAACTTCCTGATCCCTGTGTTTTCAGCCATGTTCGCTATTCCCATCCTTGGAGAGACGCTTTACCAGTACCACCTGATAGGGGCAGGGTTGATCTTTACAGGATTGTGGATAACCAACAGGAAATATTCTTCAACAGACAGTCCGGGTTAGACTCCCTATGTGAATAGATAAGGGCTTAAGCCAGTGCCAATGATTCAAGAGGTTTAAAAGATCACAGACATATTTTTTTGGAGCAGTAACTTGAGAGAAAAAATCGTCCATTTGATTGCTCATTCTAACATTCTGGCAATACTGGCGGTGGTGTTAGCGACTCTCTGTTGGGCGGGAGAGAATCTTGTTGCAAACCAGATGAGTGTAGAAGGCATTCCTCCCATCGCATTGTCATTCTGGCGGTGGACTCTGGCTTTTCTGATCCTGTTTTCGTTTACCGGCAAGAAACTGATTCAACAGAGAAAGGTAATCTTTCAAGGTCGCTATCAACTGCTGGTCCTGGGGTTCCTCGGCATTTTCTGCGCTAACACACTGCTTTACATCGCTGCTGAATCCACACAGGCAGTGACTTTGGCCTTGATTGAGATGATTCTGCCCGTCATTACAATGATCCTGGCGGTTCCTCTGCTGCATGTTTTTCCTAAAAAAAGGCAGCTTTTCGGTATGGGAATGGCAATTCCCGGACTACTCACGATTTTAAGTAAAGGAGAGTGGTCAATGCTGGTCAGTCTTGATTTTGGCAGAGGAGACATGATCATGTTTCTTGCTATGTGCTGCTGGGGTCTTTATACCGTTTTGCTCAAGCGTTTTGAACTGCCTTTATCCGAGGCTCAGCTGCTAACCACACTAATCGGAATTGGGGCGATGTTCCTTTTGCCCTTCTATCTCTGGGAGCCTGCATCTGAGCGCAGCTTCTCCATTAGCCAGGATGCACTTTATGTAATCATTTACGAGGTTTTGTTTGCTACTCTGGTCGCCTTTCTTTTCTGGAACTTCGGCGTGTCTGTGCTGGGACCAAGCACTGCAGCCATGTTTCACTTTTTGATACCCGTGTTTTCAGCTATGCTCGCTATTCCCATTCTTGGGCAGACGCTTTATCAGTTCCACCTGATAGGGGCAGGATTGATCTTTATGGGGTTGTGGATAAGCAGTAGGTAATATTCTTCAACAGACAGTCCGGGTTAGACTCCCGAGCAATCTTTCCCCACTCAAAGTGAAGCAAGATTGCTTCGATCACTCATGACTGTTGCAAGGTGGCAACGAACTTGCGTGACTCATCAATGGAGCGCTGCATATCTCTTAGCAGGCGATCAATGTCCAGCTTAATGGCACCAAATTCACCCTTGAGTGCCGCAATAGCCCGTGCATTGAGGTTGTGTTTCAGATACAAAACCTGATCCCGGAAGGCATTCAGAACCGGTTGCATGCGCTTTTCTGATTGTTCCATGCTGGCCAGCATTTTTTTGTACTGATGACGGGTTTCATTCAGCTGCAGTTGACTGGCACGACGAAGACTGCCGCTGGAATAGAGTTCCAGCTCTGCTTCCCACTCTTCAAAGAGTGCTTCCGAGACATCTTTAACGTCCCGGATGCGCTTACGAACCTTATCTGCAGAAGCTTCGCTGTCCTCGAACTCAGCATTAAGCTGATCATAAAGCGCCTCCAGATCACCACCATTAAAATTGACGACGCTGCGAAACTGTTCCAACGCTGAGCTGAATTGCTCTTGAGCTTCTTCCTGAGCGGCCTGAGAGCTCTTGATGCGGTCCACCAAAATCTCGCGCTTGTAAACGCCTACCTTTTCCATGGCGCTGTAATAAGTACTCTGGCAGCCTGTCAGAAAGACCGACAAAATAAGCAGCAGGACGGGTATTCCTGCCCGGAATGCTGAGAACATAGCGCTAATCTTCCTGATTTTTAATGGCGTCAATGACTTTCTGGTTGCGCTTGTCTGCCAGGTGACTGTTAACAACAAACAGGGCATGAATGATTCCGGGAATCCAACCCAGCAGGGTCAGAATAATATTAAGGATCATCTGACCCGGCTTGCCACATAAAAGAACGGCTATCGGTGGCAAAAGTATTGCCAGAAAATAACGCATAACGTCTCCCTGAGTGTGTTTTGGTTGCAGCCAGAATATGCGAAACCAACTGGCCAGGTACTTAGTAGTTTATTGCTGAGCAAGAAGATCAAGCAGTCTCAGCACTTCTTCCTGAAGATTTCTGGAGGCCAGGGCCAGGTTGGAAGCGAATTCTTCTGCTGTGCCATGCTTACTGTCCATCAGGTCTGTCACCGATTTTACCGCAACCACTGGCGTCTGGTAATGGGAAGCTACCCAGGCAATGGCTGCGGCTTCCATCTCTTTGTTGACCATAGGTTCCTGACGCAGAATGGCTTCATCGGTCGGACTCATATCGAGAGAGTTGCCGGTGCAGACAACAGAGGTGGGCAAATCCAGTTTTCGGGCCAGATCCACTGCCACTTGGCACTGAAAATTACCGTCGCCGTAGGCTTCGTAATGTTCGCCCATGGGGATACGACGGTCAAAGAAACGAATACGCTCGCCAATATAAACGTCACCAACTTTACAGCCCTTGTCGGAAAAACCTCCACAGGTTCCGGCATTGATGACCAGGTCCGGTGACAAGAGGCGAAGTGCTTCGTATGCCGCCAGGGTTGCTGGCTGGGTACCGACATTTTCTACACCGTGAACTGAGTCGGAACCGTTGGTAATCAGATTGATGTTCAGATTCTTGTACTCACCCGCAAAGGTTTTGCAGGGTAGCAGGGGATTTGTGTCGTCTGTTTCGGCCAGGCCCAGTTTCTCAATGAGTGGCGCTGCTTCCTGTTTCATGGCCACAACCATTGTAATTCTTTTCATAGCTATCAATTTGGTTGGTAATGGAATTCTATAGTTTCCTGTTATAAGAAGTTAATTCCAATAAGTAAAACCTTATATTTTTATCTGCCTTCCTCCCCATGCCATTTCGGCATTAATCCTTCGCTTTAGGCATTTCACAAGCTCCCTGGGAGTCGTAATTATATGACCATAGTTTCTAGTGATATTGCTAATCTTGCAGTCACCAATTAAACGGAGTATGTCGTGTTAGGAGTACTGGGCGGAATGGGGCCTCTGGCTACCGTAGACTTTATGCAGAAAATCATTGCTTTGACACAAGCCAGTAAGGATCAGGAGCACCTGCCCATGCTGGTGCATAATGTCCCTCAGATTCCAGATCGCAGTGCCTGCATTCTTGAAGGTTGCGAGGACCCTTTTCCGGCCTTGCTGAGAGGTTTGAGAAGTCTTGAGCGAGGCGGTGCCCAGTGTGCAGTGATTCCCTGTAATACTGCACATTTCTGGTTTGATAAGCTGCAAAAACAGGCTCGGATTCCAATGATCAGTATCCTGAGTTGTGTTGAACAACATATCCGACGAAATAATCTGCGCAAAATAGGTGTTATGGCGACCAGCGCTACGGTTTCAGCCATAATGTACCAACGGCAGATAGAGAACGATGGTCGTGAATGTCTGATACCTGAGCAGGGTATGCAAACGCTGATGATGGATGCCATCTACGATATTAAGGCAGGGCGTCTGGAGCAGGGCAGTCAGTGTATGAAAATGGTTTTTGATGATCTGGTTAGTCAGGGCGCTGAAGCGGTTATTCTGGGCTGCACAGAAATTCCTGTAGGTCTTGCCGACGTTGTGAAAACAAATCCCGGACAGTACATTGATGCAACAGCGCTGTTAGCCGGAGCCTGTGTTGACTGGTACAGTCAGCAGGAAGAGAAAGAAGCTGCTTGAGGAGCGGGGGTAAGTTGAACTGAAGTCTGGGAGTCGTGCCTGAATGAATCTGGAAACCAAGTGGCTGGAAGATTTTCTGGCATTGGCCGAGCTGAGAAATTTTTCCCGTGCTGCTGATTTTCGAAACATCACACAACCTGCTTTTGGTCGAAGAGTTCGTTCTCTGGAACAGACGGTCGGTTTTGAGCTGGTAGACAGGGGAACGGTTCCCATCAAACTGACTCCGGAAGGGCGTTTGTTCAGAACAACGGCCAGGAACCTGCTTCGTCAAATGGAAGAGGGTCTGGGTCAGTTACAGGGTGTCGTCTCCGGGCAGGCCATTGACTTTGCTGCAGCTCATTCCCTGTCGGTGACTTTGTTACCGGAATTGATTCAGCAGGTGAGTGAAGATGAGCAATTACTGCAAACCAGAGTAGAAAGCATTGATGTTGATCTCGCGGTAGAGGCGCTGCAGGAAGGTAATTGTGATTTTCTCCTGGCGTTCAATGTTGACGCTTTAATGCAGCCGCCCTTTGTATATCTGAAACTGGGGATGACGCGTCTTTTGCCCGTTTGTCTGCCTGATGCTCAGGGAAAACCAATGTTTTCTGATAGTGATCCTTGCACTGTACCCTTACTCCGATATAGCCCCAATGCTTTTATGGGGCGCAAGGTCAATAGTCTGTTGAGTGCATCGGACGTTCCCGTACTCTTTCAGACGGTAATGGAGTCTTCCCTGACCAACCTGCTCAAGGAAATGGCTCTTAAAGGCAAAGGGGTTGCCTGGTTACCGGATTATTCCGTACAGGATGAGCTGAAGTCTGGTCAGCTGGTTCCCTATTCTGAAAGAGCTGACTGGACGGGCTCTATAGAAATTCTGCTTTACCGAAACACAGTTCGGCTGCATGCCAGAGCTGAAAGGTTATGGACTGAGTTGAGCCAGCGTTGTGAGTCAGGATGGCAACTGATGGAAGTCTATTCCCTGTCAGGCTCCTAGCGGTTATGCAGTATCCATACCTTTCATGATAGAGTGTGTTTTTTCACCTTTATGTCGATGAGCAGATGCTGAAATGAGCGATAAACCGAAACGACCCGAAAATGAACAAGATGCTGTGGACGGTCTGTTTCCCGTCGATGAGCACTTTGAAGAGGTGGTCGAAGGTGGGGAGACAGTTCGCCACAGAGGCATTTATATACTGCCTAACCTGTTTACAACAGGTAATCTGTTCTGTGGCTTTTACGCCATTATCAGTGCCCAGGCGGGTTTTTTTACCCAGGCTTGTATTTCAGTCTTTGTTGCTATGATTCTGGATGGCCTCGATGGTCGTGTTGCCCGGATGACCAACACCCAGAGCAAGTTCGGTGCGGAGTACGACAGTCTGGCAGATATGGTGACCTTTGGTGTAACGCCTGCCATGGTCGCCTACAGTTGGGCCCTGAATGATCTGGGTAAAGTGGGCTGGATGGTTGCCTTCATTTATGCAGCCTGTGCTGCTTTGCGTCTGGCCCGTTTCAATACTCAGCTGGAAGTAACAGATAGCCGCTATTTCACCGGTCTGGCCAGCCCCGCTGCAGCAGCACTGGTCATTGGTATGGTATGGGCGCTGAGTGATTTTGGTATCGACGGCAACATGATGGGTATTGCATTGCTGGGCGCTCTGATTACAGGTCTGGCTGGTGTGCTGATGGTCAGTAATTTTCAGTACAACAGTTTCAAGAAACTGGACCTGAAAGGACGGGTGCCTTTCATTTTTATGATTGTCATGGTTTTGGCTTTTGCCGTCGTCTTTACCGATCCACCCAGAGTGCTGATGCTGATTTTTCTGAGTTATGCCTGCTCCGGACCCATTATGTTCCTGGTAGGAAAAACCAGAAAACAAACGGCTCCTGAATGACTCAAGAGCCACGCGGTTTTACTCTGGTTCCCATCCTGCAGAGTGTGGCTACAAGTTGATCAGCGCACAGTGGTTCCTTTTCTCTGTCTCTCCTGCCATTGAGTATCCAAATCGACTCGGGCAGAAGACGGAGGCAAGATATCTGCCTCCCGGATGAGGTCTGCCGCCCTCTCCGCCACCATGATCGTAGGGGCATTCAGATTGCCATTGGGAATGGTTGGGAAGATGGAGGAGTCCACTACTCTCAGTCCTTCCAGTCCTTTAACTCTTGTCTTTGGATCGACCACAGACATGTTATCCGTTCCCATCTTGCAGGAGCAGGATGGATGATAGGCACTTTCAACGGATTCCCGAACAAAGGCATCAATCTGTTCATCGGTTTGAATGCTTTCTCCCGGCTGTATTTCTGAGTCTCGGTATTCATCGAACGCCGGTTGGTTGATGATTTCCCGGGTCAGACGAACGCATTGTCTGAAGCCTTCCCGGTCTTCTTCGTGGGACAGATAGTTGAACCGAATACCAGGGTGAACATCTGGATTGGCTGACACCGCTCTCACCCAGCCACGGCTTTTGGGTTTGTTGTGGCCGATATGAACCTGGAAACCATGCCCGTCAAAAGCACTCCTGCCATCATAGCGCATTGCCGCTGGCAGGAAGTGGTATTGCATATCAGGCCATTCAACGCCTGCTTTTGAACGGATAAAACCACAAGATTCAAAATGATTGGTCGCACCCAGCCCGTCTCTCATGAACAACCAGCGAGCACCAATGAATAATTTACTGAGCGGGTCGAGTTTGCCGTTGAGAGTAATGGGCTTTTTGCAGCGAAACTGAAAGTAGAATTCCAGATGATCCTGCAAATTTTCACCTACACCAGGCAATTCGTGTTGAACTGCTATATCTGCGTCTTCTAATACCTTGCGAGGGCCTATTCCTGATAATTGAAGAATATGAGGTGAGCCAATAGAGCCTGCCGAAAGAATGATTTCTTTAGTGACCAGCACTTTTTTGATGAGACCTTTATGTTTATATTCGACGCCTGTAGCCTTTTTGCCTTCCAGCAGGACACGCTGAACCTGGGCATGGGTAACCACCGTTAAATGACTTCGTTTCATTGCCGGGCGAAGATAGGCGTTGGCAGTGGACCAGCGTATACCGTTCTTAACAGTCATGTGCATGGCTCCAAAACCTTCCTGTCGAGCACCGTTGCAGTCAGTGGTTTCCAGGTAGCCTGCTTCTACCCCGGCCTTTATAAAGGTGGAGTAGAGAGGGTTTTTCATTTCATTACCATTATTGACCGCTAATGGACCACTGCCTCCCCGATAGTCATCGGCACCGAAAGCCCAGGTTTCTGCTTTACGAAAATAGGGCAGGCAGTGGCGGTAATCCCAGTTGGTAGCTCCGTGCTGATGCCATTCATCAAAGTCTTTAGCGTGGCCCCGAACATAGACCATGCCATTGATGGAAGAAGAACCACCCAGCACCTTACCCCGGGGGCAGTGCATACGACGGTTGTCGAGAAAGGGTTCAGGCCGGGTTATAAACTGCCAGGCATACTTTTCGGTATTCATGGGAATGGACAGAGCCGCAGGCATTCGAATAACGATGCTCTTGTCACTGCCACCGGTTTCAATTAGCAGAACACGACTTTTGCCGTCTTCTGTCAGGCGATTGGCCAGAACGCATCCGGCAGAACCGGCTCCGACTATGACATAGTCATATTTTGTCATGCTCGTGCACCTTGAATGCGAAGTTAAAAAGGACTCTCCAGAGGTGTCATACCGACATACACTGCTTTGACCTGGGTGTAATGCCTCATTGTTTCAACACCATTTTCACGACCTATACCGGACTGCTTATAACCACCTACTGGCATTTCAGCCGGTGAGGTACCGTAATGGTTGATCCAGCAGATACCTGCCTGAAGCTGCCGAATAACCCGGTGGGCACGGGTGATATCCTGAGTAAAGACTCCGGCTGCAAGGCCCAGTTCGGTGTCGTTAGCGCGGGCAATGACCTCTGCTTCATCTTCGAAGGTGAATACCGTCATTACGGGCCCGAAAATCTCCTCGCGGGCAATGGTCATATCATCGTGGCAATCGGTAAAAATGGTGGGTTCAACAAAAAGGCCATCGGCTGCTGTCGAAGGACTGGCTGCTTTGCCTCCGGTCAACAAAGTGGCGCCTTCCATAATGCCCTGGTGGATGTAGTTAAGAACCCGTTGATGGTGTTTTTCTGATATTAGCGCACCCATGTTGGTGCACGGGTCCATAGGGTCGCCCAGCACAATATTGCCTTCAGTACGCTGCCGTAGTTTTTCTATAAATTCGGGATAGATACTCTTGTGAACATAAACCCGTGTAGCGTTTGTACAGACTTCGCCCTGGGTATAGAAGTTACCGAGCATGGCTCCGGAGGTGGCATTCTCAAGATCAGCATCCTCAAAGATAATCAGAGGGGACTTTCCGCCCAGCTCCATGGTGACCTCTTTCAATGAAGAGGCCGCACCGGTCATGACTTTTTTACCGGTGCTGACCTCTCCTGTGAAAGAGACCTTGGCAATCTCCGGATGATGAGCCAGCCAGGCACCGACTTCCCCGTCGCCCTGAATGACATTGAAGACGCCAGCAGGCATGCCTGCCTCGACAAATATCTCAGCCAGTTTCAAGGCACCCAGAGGCGTCTCTTCAGAGGGTTTGAAAATCATACTGTTGCCGCAGGCCAATGCGGGTGCAGCTTTCCAGCAGGCAATTTGCAGAGGGTAGTTCCAGGCACCTATTCCGGCACAGATGCCCAGTGCTTCGCGGCGAGTGTAATAAAAGTCATCACCCAGGCACTGCTGATTGCCTTCAAGGGAAGGGGCCAATCCAGCAAAAAACTCAATGGAGTCTGCGCCTGTAACCACATCAACTACGCTGGCTTCTTGCCAGGGTTTACCGGTATCGAAAACTTCAATTCGAGCCAGTTCATCGTTGCGCTCACGCAAAAGACTGACAGCACGTTTCAGGATTCGACTGCGCTCCATACCCGTCATTTCTGACCAGATTTCAAAGCCTTTTTGAGCACTGACAACCGCAGCCTGGCGAATGCTGTTATCGGCTTTCTCCACGGTATAAATGGTTTGACGAGTTGCGGGATTGATCACCGGAAACGTTTCTCCGGTCTCATTGGCCAGGTATTGGCCATCAACAAAATTCTGATAGCAGGGTGATAACACAGCTAACTCCCTTGTTTATGCAGAGGTGCAAAGTTAAGGACTCTGTAATTCTCAGGGAACGACAGTAGGAACACCGATTTAATTTTATGTGAAAATGACAAAAAAGCTGCTAAGTGATCAAGTGGCTATGGGAATGGAATATTTGCAGCTGATATGACGTCTATATTTTCATTTTCGAAATGTGAATCTGCGCCATTGAAACCAACGTAAATGGTAAAAAAGAGAATTTCCCGGGAGAGTATCGATGCTGATCAAGACCAGAAAGTCAGGAGACATTCGCAGCAGCGAAATAACTTCAGAAAGTGTTTACAGGGAGCGTCGCCGTTTTTTGAAAATGGGTGGGCAGTTTGCCTTTGCCGGTATGGGGCTGGCTCTGACTGGCTGCACTGATGCTGCAGATCCCCGGTCAGCCAGGAAACCAGCGTTTGCAAACCATGATAAGGTTCCACAGCTCTCTGCCCCGGATTGGCTGCAAAAGAAAGTAGCCAGCTATCAATCCAGTCGTTTTACCACCGATGAAGCTTTAACCCCTTATGCCAGCGTGACTGGCTACAACAACTTTTACGAGTTTGGCTATTCAAAAGACGACCCTGCCAAACACGCTAAAAATATGAAAACTGATCCCTGGTCGTTAGTGGTTGACGGAGAGGTTGAGAAACCCGGGAAATACACGCTGGAAGATATGCTCAGACCCCATGATGTTGAAGAGAGAATCTACCGTCTTCGTTGTGTAGAAGCCTGGTCTATGGTCATTCCCTGGATCGGCGTGTCACTGGCCGACATGCTGAAGCGTTTTCAACCTACTTCCAGGGCAAAGTATGTTCAGTTCGAAACACTCTATGATCCTGAACAGATGCCGGGTCAACGCTCTCGTTTCAGTTCCATCGAATACCCCTATGTCGAAGGGCTGAGAATGGATGAAGCTATGAATCCACTGTCTTTTATGGCGATTGGTGTTTATGGCAAGACTCTGCCACCGCAAAATGGAGCCCCTCTAAGACTGGTTGTCCCCTGGAAGTATGGCTTCAAGAGCATCAAGTCCATTGTCAAAATCCGTTTTACTGAAACCATGCCACAAACCACCTGGGTTAAATCAGGCCCCAGCGAGTATGGCTTTTATGCCAATGTCAATCCCGAAGTCGATCATCCGCGCTGGAGCCAGAAACAAGAGCGCAGATTACCTAACTCCATCTGGGAGCCAAACCAGATTAAAACTCAAAAGTTCAACGGTTATGGCGAAGAAGTGGCCCATCTCTACAAGGGAATGGATCTCAGGAAGTTCTATTAAAGGTGGCGTTATGGACTGGGTTGCAAAGTTAAAGTGGTTTGTTTTTCCACTCTGTCTGGCGCCATTGGTCTGGCTGATCAATGCTGTTATCACTCATCAACTGGGACCCGACCCGGCAAATACGCTGACCCGAGATTTGGGGGAGTGGGCTTTAATCTTCCTTTGCATCAGTCTGGCGGTGACTCCGGCAAGAAAAATCACAGGTGTTAACAAGCTGATCCGGTTTCGAAGAATGTTCGGGCTCTTCTCGCTCTTTTATGCCGTGTTGCATGTGGTGGCTTATGTTGCATTCATGCTGGGCTGGCAGTGGCAAACACTGTTGGAAGATCTATATCAGCGTCCCTATATAATAGTGGGTGCTTTTGCGATTCTGATTCTCTCGGTACTGGGTGTCACATCCACCAGGGCCATGATGCGCCGGTTAGGGAAAAACTGGGTGAAGCTGCATAAGCTGGTCTATCTGGCTGCAGGTTTGGCGGTTCTGCATTTTGTCTGGCTTTCAAAAAGTGACTATACCGAAGCGGTAATATTTGGTTCTGTAATGGCAGGCCTGATGCTGTTTAGATTGCCCGCCAGGGGCCACCGCTAGTAGCAGGTTTTATACCTTTTATCAATGAAGAAATTTCGCACAGGTCCTTTCGCTATATTGAGAGTTACGGTTACAAAGGA
>NZ_CP184830.1:535000-1410000 GCF_049275935.1 Endozoicomonas sp. ALC020 | reverse complement strand
AGGTGAGGTCGAAAGACGTAATCGATGGGAAACAGGTTAATATTCCTGTACCCCTTTTGACTGCGATGGAGTGACGGAGAAGGCTAGGCCAGCAGGGCGATGGTTGTCCCTGTTTAAGGTCGTAGGCTGTGGACTCAGGCAAATCCGGGTTCACAAAGCCGAGAACTGATGACGAACCCACCAAGGTGGGGAAGTGGTTGATGCCAGGCTTCCAGGAAAAACTTCTAAGCATCAGGTCAAAAGGGACCGTACCCGAAACCGACACAGGTGGTCAGGTAGAGAATACCAAGGCGCTTGAGAGAACCTGGGTGAAGGAACTAGGCAAAATGGCACCGTAACTTCGGGAGAAGGTGCGCCCCTTTTGGTGATCGGACTTGCTCCGTAAGCTGAAGGGAGTCGAAGATACCAGGTGGCTGCGACTGTTTATTAAAAACACAGCACTGTGCTAACACGTAAGTGGACGTATACGGTGTGACGCCTGCCCGGTGCCGGAAGGTTAATTGATGCTGTTATCGCAAGAGAAGCGGTTGATCGAAGCCCCGGTAAACGGCGGCCGTAACTATAACGGTCCTAAGGTAGCGAAATTCCTTGTCGGGTAAGTTCCGACCTGCACGAATGGCGTAACGATGGCCACGCTGTCTCCACCCAGGACTCAGTGAAATTGAAATCGCTGTTAAGATGCAGTGTATCCGCGGCTAGACGGAAAGACCCCGTGAACCTTTACTACAGCTTCACAGTGGATCTTGATGTTGCTTGTGTAGGATAGGTGGGAGGCTTTGAAGTGTGGACGCCAGTCTGCATGGAGCCAACCTTGAAATACCACCCTGGCAATATTGAGGTTCTAACCCAGGTCCTTTAGCAGGATCGGGGACATTGTGTGGTGGGTAGTTTGACTGGGGCGGTCTCCTCCCAAAGAGTAACGGAGGAGCACGAAGGTTGGCTAAGCACGGTCGGACATCGTGCGGTTAGTGTAATGGTACAAGCCAGCTTGACTGCGAGAGGTACATCTCGAGCAGGTACGAAAGTAGGTCATAGTGATCCGGTGGTTCTGAATGGAAGGGCCATCGCTCAACGGATAAAAGGTACTCCGGGGATAACAGGCTGATACCGCCCAAGAGTTCACATCGACGGCGGTGTTTGGCACCTCGATGTCGGCTCATCACATCCTGGGGCTGAAGCCGGTCCCAAGGGTATGGCTGTTCGCCATTTAAAGTGGTACGCGAGCTGGGTTTAGAACGTCGTGAGACAGTTCGGTCCCTATCTGCCGTGGACGTTGGAAGTTTGAGGAGAGCTGCTCCTAGTACGAGAGGACCGGAGTGGACGAACCACTGGTGTTCGGGTTGTGTCGCCAGACGCATTGCCCGGTAGCTAAGTTCGGACGGGATAACCGCTGAAAGCATCTAAGCGGGAAGCCCCCTTCAAGATGAGACTTCCCTGGCCGTAAGGCCCATAAGAGACGTTAAAGACTATGACGTTGATAGGCGGGGTGTGTAAGCGTTGTGAGGCGTTGAGCTAACCCGTACTAATGACTCGAGAGGCTTGACCATATAACGCCAAAGCGATTTGCGCAGCGAAGCTGCCAGCAAAAGCTGGAAGCCTGAAGCTGGAAGCCGTACACAGTGAACGAGAGTGTTGAGCAAGAATAGACGACACAGCTTAAAAGAGATTTGGATTCCAGAGCCTTAGTTTTCGAGAAACAGCTTCAAGCCTCCAGCTTAAAGCTTCCAGCTCGAGAGCCAACGGCTCGACCAGTTTTGCCTGGTGACCATAGAGCGTTGGAACCACCCGATCCCATCCCGAACTCGGTAGTGAAACGACGCATCGCCGATGGTAGTGTGGGGTTTCCCCATGTGAGAGTAGGTCATCGCCAGGCATTGAATATAGCAAAACCCCAGTTGAGAGATCGGCTGGGGTTTTTGCTTTGCCCTATAAAGTTGCAAAAGAACTGGTCGTTGAACGACACATGCCCGGGCTGCATTACCGATGGTAGCGCGAGACTTCCCCATGTAACATAATCGTCGGGAACAATCTGGAAGCCGGTGTTCAGAACCTGTTTGTTGGCACCTTTTAAAAGTAAAGGGCTTTCGTTTATTCGATAAAGCCTGTTCCTAGCATGTGAACCTTGCCAGTCATAATCCATTCTATCCCGGTGCAAAGCAAATCAATGGGTTCGGAAGAGAAATTTGGGTTGCCATTCAGTATCTGTTTTAGTTGAGCTGAGCCAGACTATCCGTAAAAAAACGGATTGTCTGGCTATTCTTTCCGCTCAAACAGTTCATCCATGTCTGAGTTGCTGAGATCCCGGTCTCTGAAAGGATAATCAGAGCGCCCAATCAAGATCGTGTCTGTATGTCAGTGCTTAGATGTACGATTCACTTTCAAGGAGTTAGCCATGAACCTGAACGACTCTGGTCTTTTTAAACAGCAGGCTTACATCAATGGAAATTGGCTCAGCGCCATAGAAACGCTCCCCGTTGATAACCCGGCTACAGGCAAGGTGATTGCCCACATTCCGATGCTGAGCGCTTCAGATGTTCAAAGTGCAATAAAGGCTGCAGAAAAAGCCTTTATTGAATGGCGAGCAAAAACTGCAGCAGAGCGTTCGGGTTTACTTCGCAAGTGGTACCAATTGATTCTGGATAATAAGGAAGATCTGGCCACATTGATGACCGCAGAACAGGGTAAACCGCTGTCAGAATCCAGGAGCGAAGTGGCGTACGGGGCTTCTTACGTAGAATGGTACGCCGAAGAGGCCAAACGAGCTTATGGTGATCTGATTCCTGCTACCAAAAACAGCCAGAGAATTATGGTCAAACGGGAACCGGTAGGCGTGGTCGCTGCAATAACGCCGTGGAATTTTCCCAATGCCATGATCACCCGAAAAGCAGCTCCGGCCCTGGCTGCAGGCTGTACCATTATTATCAAGCCTTCCGAGCTGACGCCTCTCTCGGCTTTTGGCCTGACAGAACTGGCAGAGCGCGCGGGTATTCCAGCAGGTGTCATTAATATTGTCACAGGAGATGCCAAAGCAATTGGTGCTGAGTTAACGGGTAGTTCTGTAATACGAAAACTGTCGTTTACAGGCTCGACAGCTGTGGGCAAGTTATTGATGAAGCAATGCGCCGATTCTGTTAAAAAAATCTCAATGGAGCTGGGTGGTAACGCGCCTTTCATCGTTTTTGATGATGCCAATATTGATCAGGCGGTTCAGGGGGCCATAGCCTCCAAGTATCGAAATTCAGGCCAGACCTGTGTTTGTATGAATCGTCTCTTTGTGCAGGACGGTATCTATGATGAGTTCATTGAAAAGTTTTCCGAGGCAGTCTCCAGACTTACAGTAGGTTCCGCAACGGACGGAGACTTTGATCTGGGGCCATTAATCAACGAGGCTGCAATGCTGAAGATTAGGAGTATTGTCGATGATGCATTGGCCAAAAAAGCTCGATTGCTCACAGGTGGTCGCTCTCATAATCTTGGTGGCCTGTTCTACGAGCCAACTGTTCTCACGGATGCTTCCATAGAGATGAAGTGCTATCAGGAAGAGGTGTTTGGACCCATAGCCCCTGTCTTCCGGTTTCAGTACGAAGAGGACGTGGTCAAAATGGCTAACGATAGTCAATATGGTTTGGCTGCGTACTTTTATGCCAGTGACATTAGTCGTGTATTCAGGGTAGCCGAGGCACTGGAGTATGGTATGGTGGCTGTTAATGAGGGTGTGTTATCCACAGAGGTAGCTCCGTTTGGGGGCATCAAGGAGTCAGGTATTGGTCGGGAAGGGTCAAAGTATGGTCTGGACGAGTATCTGGAAATGAAATATGTACTGTTAGGAGGCATCAACGCTTCCTGAGAGCAGTCAGAAGCCTTACATCATCAAAGGTGGTTTAGAGAAGATTAAGGTGCCAGATCAGGAAGCCCGAGGTTGGCGGTCGGGCTTAAGCCCGATCTGGCAAGAAGTGATTGAATGGATTAATCCATAGTCAATCATGCGGCCACAGCAGCATCGCCTTCAAAACTGTTTCTGATCAGGTAATCAAAAGCACCCAACGAGGCGTTGGCGCCGCTGCCCATAGCAATAATAATTTGCTTGTAAGGTGCGGTTGTCACGTCACCGGCCGCAAAAACACCTGGAATCGATGTTTCGCCCCGGCCATCAACAACAATTTCGCCGCGTGGGGTTAATTCCATTGCTCCTTTAAGGAATTCGGTATTGGGTACCAGACCAATCTGAACAAAAATACCTTCCAGTTCTAAACTGACTTCGTCGTCAGTATTACGATCTTTATAAGTCAGGCCATTTACTTTATTACCGTCGCCCAGTACTTCTTTCGTCAGTGCGCTGGTAATGATAGTGACATTCTTTAGAGAACGCAGTTTGCGCTGGAGTACTTCGTCAGCTCTTAACTGGCTGTCAAACTCAATCAGAGTGACCTGGGCAACAATGCCTGCCAGATCAATAGCCGCTTCAACACCTGAGTTACCACCGCCAATCACCGCAACACGTTTGCTCTTAAAGAGAGGCCCGTCACAGTGTGGGCAGTAAGCGACTCCTTTGCCTCGGTATTCCTGCTCGCCGGGCACATTCATTTCTCTCCAGCGGGCACCGGTTGCCATCAGTACCGTTTTACTTTTCAGGCTTGCGCCACTTTCCAGTTGGATTTCTACCAGTTCTCCGGCACTGCGGTTGTTTTCAATCAGGGCGCTGGCGCGCTGGTTACTCATAACATCCACATCATAGTCAAGAACGTGCTGCTCCAGATTGGCCACCAGTTTCGGGCCTTCTGTTTCCTTAACGGAGATGAAGTTTTCAATGGCCATGGTATCCATAACCTGCCCACCAAAGCGATCGGCCACCAGACCGGTGCGAATGCCTTTGCGAGCGGCATAGATAGCGGCAGCCGCTCCGGCAGGACCGGCGCCTACAATCAGCAGGTCATAAGGATCTTTATTGTTGATGGCCTCTGCTGCAAGTTTTTCAGCGTTCACGTCCAGTTTGGCAACGATTTCTGCGGTACTCATACGACCATGACCAAATGGCTCGCCGTTAACAAATACAGCAGGTACGGCCATTATCTGTTTTCCATCCACCTCATCCTGAAACAAGGCTCCGTCGATCATGGTGTGCTGGATACCAGGATTCAGCACAGCCATCAGGTTGAGAGCCTGCACGACCTCAGGGCAGTTCTGGCAGGAGAGGGAAATATAGGTTTCAAAATTGAAATCGCCTTGCAATTGTTTGATCTGATCGAGCAAACCAGCTTCCAGTTTGGCTGGATGACCGCCACTCTGGAGAATGGCCAGTATCAATGAGTTAAACTCGTGCCCCATAGGCAGCCCGGCAAAGCGGATTGCAGGGCGATTGTCCTGACCTTGAATGGCCATGGAAGGTTTTCTTACCAGATCGTTGTCGTTTTTACTTAACGTGATCTGGCTGGAGAGTGATTCTAGGTCTTTAGCCAGTGAAGCCATTTCCTGTGATTTCGCAGAGTCATCAAGAGACACAACGATCTCAACAGGTTTTTTCAGGTTCTGAAAGTAAGCTTCCAATTGCTTTTTGATGTTTGCATCTAACATGATTGACTCGCTTGATCGTTTCGATCGGGTTCAAGCTCCCTGTTATTGAATGATGGCAGGGAGCCCGGGCGTTTTAGATTTTGCCGACCAGGTCCAGGGAAGGTGCCAGTGTTTCTTCACCTGGTTGCCATGCAGCCGGGCATACCTGACCAGGGTTTTCTGCGATGAACTGAGCCGCCTGAATCTTGCGAACCAGGTCTCCAGCGTTACGGCCAATACCTGAATCGTTGGTTTCAACGACTTTGATTTCACCTTCAGGGTTCATAACAAAGGTGCCCCGCAGAGCCAGACCTTCTTCTTCGATCATGACTTCAAAGTTGCGAGTGATCTGACCTGTTGGGTCGCCGATCATTGGGTATTTGATCTTGTTGATGGTCTCAGAGCTGTCGTGCCACGCTTTGTGAGTGAAGTGAGTGTCTGTGGAGACAGAGTAAACTTCAACACCCATGGCTTGAAGCTGTTCGTAGTGGTCGGCCAGGTCGCCCAGTTCAGTGGGGCAAACAAAGGTGAAGTCTGCCGGGTAGAAGAAGACAACAGACCACTTGCCTTTCAGGCTCTCTTCGGTCACTTCAACGAAGTCGCCATTGTGAAAAGCAGTGGCTTTGAACGGCTTGATTTGAGTATTAATGAGAGACATGGTTTATTCCTTCTTACTGATAGTCATTTTGTTTTTTAGTCAGCCGTTTTCGGTGGCGACATGGAAAGAATATGTTGATCTGATTGATTGGTATAATTAATCATTCAAATTTTGTTAATAGTCTTAATCTATTATACGGCTGGCGGGTTATATTTCTTCGCCCGTTCCAGTATCTTTGAAGGAGTCGATTTAAAACAACTCAGGGAAGGCTATGGTGCGACAGGGATGCATGTTGACGCTGATATTGGGATCAGTAAGCGTACTCGGTGCTCAAGATCATCAACCTGGCGAGGTACTCAAAGACTGGCTTAAAACTTATCAGCTATCAGACAGACCCATTGCGGATATTGAAGGGCCCGGGATTCATTCAGACCTCAGTCAACTTGGGAAAAAACTTTTCTTCAGCCCCGATCTCAGCCTTGATGGCAAAGTGGCTTGCTCGACCTGTCATCACCCGAGGCTGGCTGGGGCAGACAGTCTGGCTCTGCCCGTTGGAGTGACCGTTGATGATCCTTTTCTGACCGGGCAGCAGAGATTGGATCAATTAATTAAGCTCAGCCCGGACGACTATGTTCGTCATTTGATTCCACGTAATTCTCCTACGGTTTTCAATGTCTCTCTTTATCGAAAGAATTTGTTCTGGGACGGTAGGGTCCAGTATGTGGATTCTGACGTTTCCAGTCGAAAGATAAAAGTCGGTGGTGGTTATTCCGAACTTCCCACCAGTCGTTATCAGACCCATAGCCTGCTTCAGGCTCAGGCCAGGCTGCCGATGGTGTCACCTTTTGAAATGAAGGGGCTGTCCGATGCCAGTCATAATAACCTGGAGATACATCAGCTCATTGTGAGTCGGCTGGCTTCAAGTGATGAGTGGTGCAGACAATTCAAAAGCGTTTTTTCTCCGCAAGACGCCAATGTTTCCTGTGAAGCGGTGGTTCAAATTGACACATTGACAGAGGCTCTGGCGGCTTTTCAGGCAGACTTGGTATTGATTGAAAACCGCTTCTTTGGATTCCTCAATAATAAAAATAAGCTGTCAGAATCTGAAATGAAGGGCGCCCGACTGTTCTTCACAGCGGTCAGTGAGGGTGGGGCTGGTTGTTCAGGCTGTCATTCAGGGAGTCATTTCTCGGATGAACAATTCTACAATCTGGGCATAGAACCTTCAGGTCCTGGGGTGAATGGCAGGGGATTGGACTACGGTAGAAGCAATATCGAACCTGACACTGACACTTTTTCATTCAGGACGCCGAGCCTTTTGAATATTTCACGGACAGCCCCTTATTTTCACAACGGCAGTGCAGCGACCCTCTCTGAAGCCATTAAAGCTCATATCAGAAACAAGCCTGAAAAGAGCTTGTCTGACAGCAATAAGGGTGACAGTAATAGGAGTGATGTCGCTTATATGAAGCGTTCATTGACGACGATTCGGGAAAAAGCAGCGCAATCTCCCTTTCAGAAGCTTTTACCCGAAGCGCTCTCCGATCAACAAGTAGATCAACTATCAGCCTTCCTGGAGACGCTGACGGACCCCTGTTTGCTCTATGAGTCCTGCTTTCAGGTGTTTATTGATGATCAGCCGATCGTGACGCCTTTTACCAGGCCAGTTTCTTTAGAAGAGTCTTCAGCAGAAAAGTTATCAGCTTTACCCAGACAGACCGTTGAGAAAATCGAAATTCGTACTCCGTCGTTTGAGAAGTGTGTTGCCACTCCGGCGGTTATCCCGGTAGCAAAAACTAATCAGAACAGACTCTGGTTCAGAGAAGCAGGTGCTGAAAAGGGCATTGACCACAGGCGCAAAGTCGGTCTGATAAAGCCTGGATGGATCATGGATGTGATTAACTGGGGAGGAGTGAGCGCCGCAGATTTGAATCGAGACTGTCTGGATGATCTGGTCTTCGCTGATAACGATAATAGAGTTTGGGTTTATTACCAGCAGTCCAATGGCCAGTTCAAGCAGCAAAACATTCTTTTGAAGGGGGCAGAGCTTAAGGGTGTGATTACTCCACTGGTAGGGGATCTTGATGGCGATTACCAGCCGGATCTTTTCCTGGGTAATGATGGACGATTTTATCCACAGGTGGTTTATGATTTTACTCGAGCCCCTGAGTCTCTGGTCTTTTCTGACGTCTCGGGACCGACACTGAATGCCAGTTTTGGTGATCTGGATCAGGACGGTGATCTGGATGCCGTGATGGCATTCTGGCGCACTTATAAGTCGGTCAGGCAACCGCAAATATGGCGCAATTCTGGTTATCGTCAGATGCAGCCCGCTGATTCTAAAGTTCCTGAATTAAGAGAAAGTTATGGGCCGATTACTTTAAATGATGGTCTGATTCATCAGAAACATGAAGCGCCAGTATTCGGTGGGGACGACTTTACCTTTACCCCTAATTTTGCTGACGTTAATCAGGATGGTATTTCTGATATTCTGATGACAGCCGACTTTTTTACCACGCAGCTTTGGAAGAATACCGGCACTGAGTTGCAGGATGTCACCGATATCAGGGAGGTCCATGGTAGTTTTGGTATGGGAGCAGCGATTGCGGATTTTGATAATGATGGCGATCTGGACTGGTTTGAAAGCAGTATTTTCAGCCTTAGTCAAAGCAGCAGTTATACGGGCAACCGCTTGTATCAGAATGAAGGTGACTATCAATTCCGGAATGTCACGGAAAATTCCGGCCTTCGCGAAGGTGGTTGGGGCTGGGGAAGCTGTGCGGCGGATTTTAATAATGATGGTCTGTTGGATATCTTTCATGCCACTGGCTACGGTAATATTCCGGAAACAGCGACCTATCCCAGCCAAGATTATAAGACACTGGCCACGCAAATTCTGAATAACCACAGTGAGTTTCAGCAATCCAGAGCACGACTATTTATTAATTTGGGTGAGATGACCTTTAAAGAGCAGGCTCTGGAAGCCGGGCTTGAAAAAGCTATGGATGGCAGGGGAATCAGTTGTTTTGATTACCAGCAGGATGGCGATATTGATATCGTAGTGAGTAACTGGGAAGGTTCTCCCGATTTTTTTGTCAATTCAAATCCGGACAATCATCACTGGCTTTCTGTGCGACTCATCGGCCCTCCCGGTAATACGGAAGCGCTTGGGGCTAAAATAAGGCTGTATAGTCAGGATGGAACACAGTTCCGTGAAGTCCGTTTTGAAAATAACTTCGTTTCTACCAATCCCAGGCAGCAGCACTTTGGATTAAAACAATTAGAAAAGGTAGATCGGTTAGTCATTGACTGGCCAAAGCCTTATTCAGCCAGGACGGTTCTGGAAAACCCCCGAATTAATCAGCGACACCTTGTTTTTCATCCAGTATTAAATCAGTAGCCTCCATCGGGCACGAACAGGTGCCCGAGAGACTCAAAAACTTTTCCAGTCATCTTATCTCTCGGTATTCTTTTTAAAAGCAAGTCTAAGAGCAAGTTTTGCGAACAAAGAGATAAGGAAACAACTTTAACTTCTCATCGGCAGTCAGGTTATTCATCTGTTTAATATTTCTATCGGGAATGCCATCGGGGTCCGGGTGACTGGCCAGAGCCTTTTCCAGACTGTCTTCCCGGATAATGTGCAGTAGAGGGTAGGGGGAGCGGTTGGTCAGGTTTTCATCATCATCCGGGTTGGTATCGGCGAAGCAGTAGTTTGGGTGAAAACTGGCTATCTGGAACTGGCCTTCCCAGTGGAAGCCGCGAAGCAGGGCATCCACATGATGTAGAAACTGGTTATAGTCATCAAAATCCTGAAGCATGTCCGGAATGACAATCAGGGTGGTTTCCAGTTCACTGGCCGGTGTTTCGGCGGCCAGCGTCAGTTCAGACTGCAACGTCTCCAGCAGGGCTTCTTCCGAGGTATCCCTTGAGAGGGTGATACGAATCTGGTTGTGCTGCTCTGGCCAGGCCGCAAAGGGGCAGAGATCCAGGCCGATCACTACCTCTTTAAGCCACTGGCTGACTGCTTCAATCTCTTTACTCATAAGGTGAAGTCCGGGTTAATGTGTTACGAAGTATGGCAGAAAGCACGTTTCTGAGCACGAAAGTGGCAGGGATAGACAACAGTGCTGCGCTGTTGATTTCAGTAAAAATACCGTAATGTTGACCAGTAATTATCTAACCTGTGCTGATGAGAGAGCGTGCATGTCTGCAAGTGAAATGGCTGTGGCCATTCTTTTGGTCCTGATCTGTTCTGCATTATCCTGGCTGTTTGCCAGACAGAGAGCGGCTGCCGAATTGGCAAAGCTGGCTGCACAAATGCAGCAGCAGGATCACAGAATTTCTGAACTTGTCGCAGAGCAGGAACAGCATTCCATTGCGAGAGAAAAGCTGCAACAGGACAATCGTGACCTGCACATTTTAAAAGGAAAACTGGAAACTCTGTTGAGTAATGAAAAGCGCAGAGCTGAAGAAAAGGAAGAGCTGCTCAGGAAAGGTCTGCTTAAACAGCAGGATGAGCAGGAGGCCCGGTTCAGTGCAGAAAAGCAGGTCAGGGAGCTGAAGGTCAGGTTGGAGGAGCAGCAGTTGCAAAATGAAAAGTCATTGCGGCAGCTGGAAGACAATAAACAGGCGCTCAAGGAAGAATTTGGCAATCTGGCTAACGAGATTCTGGAAGCCAAGAGTCAATCGGTTTCACAGCAGCATCAGGCAGGTCTGGAAAATCTGCTAAAACCTTTTAAAGAACAACTGGGTGAGTTTCGCAACAAGGTCGAAGAAGCCAGAAAAGCGGATAATGAAGGTCGCGCTGCGCTCAAACAACAGCTGGAAACTCTGCATAATCTGAACCAGAAGATCACCAATGAAGCAGGCAACCTTGCCAGAGCCCTTAAAGGTGATAAAAAGTTGCAGGGCAACTGGGGGGAATTGCAGGTTGCAAAGATTCTGGAAAGCAGTGGCCTGATTAGAGGGCAGGAGTTCGAGCGGGAAGCCAATTTCAAGGATGAAGAAGGCCAGAACAAGCGGCCTGACTTTATCGTCTATCTACCGGAACAAAAGCATCTGATCATTGACTCCAAAGTTTCGCTGGTGGACTATCTGAGTTATGTTAATGCCGAAACCGATGCTGAGCGTGAAGTTGCTCTGAAGCGACATATACAAAGCATCCGGAATCACATCCGGAGTCTTAACGAAAAAGATTATCCCTCGCTGCCAGAGGTTAAAGCTCCTGACTTCGTCTTTATGTTCATGCCTGTTGAACCCGCTTTCATGGTGGCCTTCCAGCATGACCAACAACTATTCAATGAGGCTTTTGAGAAGCGTATTGTGGTTGTGACACCCACCACGCTGCTGGCCACGCTCAGGACAGTGTCTAATCTCTGGACGATAGAAAGACAGAATGCCAATGCCCGAAAACTGGCTGACAAGGCTCGTCAGGTGTACGACAAACTTCGTGTTTTTGTTGAAAAGATGGAAAAGCTGGATCAACAACTGACCAGTGCCAGAAGCACTTATGATGACGCTATGGGAAACTTGAAGCATGGTCGGGGGAATCTGATATCTCAGGCGGATCAGTTCCTAACCCTGGGAGTGCGTGTAAAAAAAGAGCTGCCCAGACAGACGCTGGAAACAGCTGACCTGGGAAGCGATAGAGTCATTGAGTCTGATCAGCAATCTATTCAGGGTGATGAACTTTGATGAAACTGTTTATCGGTTTTCTGCATCGACACCGGATTCGAAAATGCCCAATGTCTGCAACTGTTCATATTCCTTAAGCTGGAAGTTTGCAGGCACGACCAGACAGGCTTGTTCGGTCATGACATCAAGTTGTTATAGATGACCTGCCCGAGATGATTGTTTTCCTGTGGCCGACAGCCGTTTAATAGACCAGAAGCCCCGGTTTATGGAGTGAAGCAATGAAAAATGTACTGATTACCGGCTGTTCATCCGGCATTGGTCTGGCGTTGGCCCTGGAGTTGGATCAGAGGGGTTATAGGGTCTGGGCCACAGCAAGAAAGCTGGAATCAATCAGACATCTGTCAGATAAAAGTATCAGGACAGCAGAGTTGGATGTTACCGATGAAGACCAGGTTGGCAGGATACTGGCAGAGATTCAGGATGAAGAAGGTAAGCTGGATGTTCTGATCAATAATGCAGGCTATGGCGGAATGGGAGCAGTGGCTGAGTTACCCAGAGAAGAACTTCTGAAGCAATTTGAGACCAATGTATTTGCTCCGGTGTTGTTAGCCAATAAAGTTATCAAGGAAATGTGTACTAATAAGGAAGGAACAATCATTAATATTGGCAGTGTTTCAGGAGAAGTTACCACGCCCTTCTCAGGGCTTTACTGTGCTTCAAAAGCTGCCTTCAACGCCTTTTCAGATGCTATGAGGATGGAGCTTCAGCCGTTTGGCATAAGAGTTCTGACCGTATTGCCCGGAGCCATCAAATCCCGTTTTGCAGAGAATGCCAATGAAGCTCTTGACCGGGTTTTTTCAGAAGGCTCTCTGTATTTTCCTATCGAAGAGGGAGTCAGAGCACGAGCGAATGCCTCTCAGGATAGGCCCACCCCTGCCAAAAAAGTAGCATCAGAGATTGCTGCATGGCTGGAGTCATCAAGCCAGCAGGGCATTTTAAGAGTGGGCAATGGCAGTAGGGCGCTGCCCGGGCTCAAAAGATGTCTGCCTGTTTCATGGTTTGAGGCTATTCTCAAACGCAAGTTCGGACTTAGCCGTTTAACAGTTAAGTAATTGTCCTAAAAGTAGAAAAAAAGTGCATTTTGGCTTTGCCTTTCAGACGGTCCTGCTATAAAGTACGGCTCCGTTCGCAGCAACAGATGCGGGCGACGACAATGGTGAGGTGTCCGAGTGGCCGAAGGAGCACGCCTGGAAAGTGTGTATACGGAAACGTATCGAGGGTTCGAATCCCTCCCTCACCGCCAGTGAACAATTTAGTATTACGCGCTCGTAGCTCAGCTGGATAGAGTACCTGGCTACGAACCAGGCGGTCGTAGGTTCGAATCCTACCGAGCGCGCCATCTTCAGAAAGCCCTATTTTTATAGGGCTTTTTGTCGTTTTGGGGAGTAGTTATTTCTGGCTTCCTGCCTGTTTGGTAATCATCCGCTGTCTTATAACTGCATACTTGGAAAATTCTTAAAAAAGCCGATTTTTGGCCATTTTTGGGCCGTTTTTTCTCTCTCCTCTCTAAATAACGTACTTCGGCCACTTTGAAGTACGCTCTTTGATTTCCCCTTTATAATCAGTTGGTTGCCGGTGGTTTTTGACCATTCAAACGGGTGTTTAGTTTGCACTTTACTAGCGGTATGTGCGGGGAACCTTCTACGAACCTTTTTATAGTCATTTTTGCTCAGGGTTGTAATTCCAGGCTGTCGCCCATATGAATATTTGGCGAGTGAATAAAAAACAAATTTTACTACAAGGACAGTGTAATGGGGTCAGCAGACTACCCAATAATTTTCAATATTGTTATCAGTTTAGTTTTCTTGGCTCCATTGTTGATGATGATTTGGGCTTACAAACAGCACCCACCAAAATATTTTGGGTTGTTATTCTGGAGTATCGCTATCATTTTCTGGAGTGTCGCTGGACTAAATCTTCTATCTGAGACATTAGAAAAACTTATATCCATGACTCCTCTCCCAGCTGAGCATGAAGAGGTGAATAATAAGATAATTAGCAATTTAAGACTTTGGGTTGTAGTTGCACCAGCAATTAGTCTAGCTGTTGCTGCAAATCTTATAAGTGAGTTTTTGTTTAGAAATCGTCCTGATTCAAAATAAATGATTACGCCCTTGGTCACAGAGAAAACCGATTAGTCCTCCGGTATCCTCAATGCCTTCTTCTGCTCTGACCACAAGAGCGGGAAGGGCTTCATAAAATCGGCCAGCGTCAGCCCTCCCAAGCTTCTGCCATCAATGATGGCCTCTTGAATTTCTGGTGACAGGGTGGTCAAGCGTAAGATCCGGGACGCATAGCTGACACTGGTAATCCCTTCTTTCTGAGCTAGCACTTTCAAATGCTGCTCTTTCCCTGTTTCCAATGCCTTCAACCATCGATGCGCCCTGACCAGAGCATTCCTCAAGGCCGGATCGACCTCTTCCAGTACCGGTCGACCATCCGGTGTGGTGATCTGGCTCTTGCCCTTGCGGTTGATGAACTTGATGGGGATGTGCACCAGAATGCAGTTCTCGTCTTCGAGATAGGTGCGGGTCGCCTTGCCGGTCACTTTTATGGCCATGTCACTTCTCCTTGTAACTCATTGGTAATGGTGGGTATCCCTTCCTGGTGGAAGCGAATCTCAATGCCCTGCTGGTGGACTTCTATTCGGTTGACCAACAGTTTCATTAAACGGCGCTGCTCTTGGGGAAACAGAAGGTTCCAGATATCCGCCAGATCGTTTAGGGCTTCCCTGACCTGATCTTCATTGAACGTTTCCTGATCCGTCAGCATCTGCCAGGTGGTGAAAATGATCTCTGGTTGCTTCAGTAAGTCCCGAAGATGCTCGACTACCAGAAACTCAATCTCTCTGGCTGGCAGGGTAGGCAGGGGCGAGTGTTTATGACCGTGCTTCCGGGCTGTGCTGCTGACGTAGTAGCGGTGCAGTTTGCCCTTGCTGCGGCTGGCCGTGGGGATCAGGGCTTCCTGCTCCGGCCCGAACAGAAAACCCCGCAGAAACGAAGGACTGTGCCTGTGTCGGCTGTCTGACTGTCGGTTCGAGCTGTTGCTCTGGAGAATGGTTTCTACTTTCGCCCAGACCTCCGGCTTGATGAGGGCTTTATGCTCACCCGGGTACCATTCTCCCTTGTGCCCGATCTCACCTTTATAGAGGCGGCTCTTAAGTAGTTTGTAGATGGCGATGCGGGTGAACTTCTTGCTTCCGACCACTTGGCCATCCCTGCGCGGCAGTCGCTTGGTTCGAAAGCCCATCTCATTAATCCGTTCAGCGGTTTCAACCTGTGAGCGGGTTTCAATAAAGATCTTGAAGATCTCCCGGATAATCACCGCCTCACCTTCATTGGGGATCAGCTTGCGATCCACCACGTCATAGCCCAGCGGTGGCGTCCCACCCATCCATTTACCCTTCTTCTTGGAGAGCAGAAACTTGTCCCTGATGCGCTCCCCAGTGACTTCCCTTTCAAACTGGGCAAAGGACAATAGAATATTGAGCGTCAGCCGTCCCATGCTGCTGGTGGTATTAAACTGCTGGGTGACAGCGACGAAGGATACTTTATGCTTGTCGAACACCTCCACCAGTCGGGCAAAGTCAGCCAGCGACCTGGAGAGACGATCCACTTTATAAACCACCACCACATCAATCTTGCCCGCTTCCACATCTTTCATTAATCGTTGAAGCGCAGGCCGTTCCATATTGCCACCAGAAAAGCCGCCATCGTCGTATTCGTCCGGCACCAGAATCCAGCCTTCCTGTTTCTGGGAGGTGATATAAGCTTCACCCGCTTCCCTCTGAGCGTGGAGTGAATTGAACTCCTGCTCCAGACCTTCTTCCGAAGACTTGCGGGTATAGACTGCACAGCGCTTGAGATCCTTAATCTTGCTTTTATTTCTGCCCATGGCTTTTTCCCCGCTCATGGCTGCTCCCCTTCAATCCAAAGAACACCGGCCCCGACCAGTGACTTCCAGTAATCAGCTTGGCGATACCAGAAAGGCTCCGGTATATCTGTCCGCGATACTCGAAGCCTTCCCTGGTGACAATCACCTCGTGGGTTTCACCTTCATACTCCTTAACAATCCGGGTACCTGCGGGTGGCTTATTGACTCTGGCCTTGGGCACCGATTTGTCTTTAGCTGATGGCTTTTGCAGCCGTTGCAATCGATTCTTATGCTTTTCGGAAAGGCTGCCCAGTTCCAGCTCCTGAACCCGGAAGGCCAATCTTTGTCGCAGTAGTCGTTTATTCAGCCTGGGGGCTTTGGTGCCATAGAGCTTTGGCCAGAGTTCCAGCAGTGCCTTGGTGGACATCTTCTGAATGGCAGCTACCTTGGCCGCCAGGCTTGACTGTTCCGATAAT
Source organism: Endozoicomonas sp. ALC020 (assembly GCF_049275935.1). Classification (NCBI taxonomy): domain Bacteria; kingdom Pseudomonadati; phylum Pseudomonadota; class Gammaproteobacteria; order Oceanospirillales; family Endozoicomonadaceae; genus Endozoicomonas; species Endozoicomonas sp. ALC020. Next base: position 1,393,809 of record NZ_CP184830.1, on the reverse strand, counting down.
TCATTCTTCATTGTTAGACTCCTGTCGTTGAACCGTATGAGACATACAGGCTCTGGTTCCGGCATTAGTCCAGTTATCTTTCTCTCTTTCGGTGTTTTCCGGCTCTTGCTGCTTCATATGGCGACGTTCAATACCGACAGCCAGAATCTGGCAGATAGCCAGGGTATTGGGGTGCGGCTGATGGCTTGATAGGGTTTTGTTCATGGTCGGCTCCCATCCCTGGGTGGTGCGGATTTATTGATTATTGTCGGAAGCTCTGAAGCCTTTGTAAAAGGGCAATTTGACCCCGTTTGTATCCTCCGATCTGCTATCTGTTATCCCTGTCTTTGAATGTACTCTATTGACCGAATAGCTGATTATTTATACAGTGTTTAATCTGTACGAAGTTAAGGGTTAACTCACGCCATGGCAAGGAGCCAGTATGAAAGCAGTCCAACAAGTACTGCAAGGCGCTGATCTGGAGTCAGATACCTTTTTTGAACTCTGCAAGATTGACCTCAACGCCGTCTCTCCGGGTACGACCCGCATCATTACTCCCAAAGAAGTCTACAAAAATATTCTGACGCTGGATGAGCAAGACCAGGCTCGTTTGGAGTATGTGGCTATCCGGATTGTTGATCTGGCCTGTGAGGTCGGACAACAGGTTATGAGTGACTTATCTCATAATTTCACCAGCAATCCATACGACAATGCCCTTCGGCTTCTGGCAGCGAATGAAAGCGACTTCAGGAAAGCAGAAGAGATCCGCTATGTGGAGTATCACCGACATCATGGTCGCATGTGGGATGGCTATTACCTTCCCACTCCGGTGCCTCTGGATAAAGACGTTGATCTGACTGATTTTGTGCAGAAGCTCAGAGATCAGTTCAACAATGACAAGCTGGTGATCAGGCGGCAGAAGCGACAACGTCATAGTGATCATCAGGGGTTGGTCACTGTGTTGCAGTTCATGATTTACCGGGAAGGCTTACCGGTCAGCTTTGAAGTGCTCGATGAAGAAGGTAAGGATGTAGTACTGGAAACCATTCACCCCGCTCGTGAATACGCAGTGACGTATGAGCCGGAGACCGGTGTTATTGAGCTCTACGCAGAGCAGGTAGCCATTCGTAATCTGCTGAAGAAAGCCTTCTGTGAGTCGGTTCTGGAACAGGAAGACAGCCCTGAAAAGCTGAAGCTTAGGCAGATCAACCTCGAGATCTTTCGCCAGCGACCTGATTTTGAAGATAGCTTTGATCTGAAGCACGGAGTCATGGAAGTGACAGTCAAGAATATTGACATTCAGACATTGCCCGGGCGGGGTGGTGCGATCTTAAAAGCCACTTCAAGAAAATTCTTTGACAAGGATGCCTATCAAACCATCGAAGACCTTGGGATCAACCTTCTGAATCCGAACAAGCTCCGTATTCGGGGCGTGACTCTGGCATTCCTTTGTGAAGCTGTGGGCAGCCTGCCGAAAGAAACGATCACGGTTAAGTTGAGAGCCCCCAACGGTTGTTCATTACGGGATCTGTCTCAACGAGAACGCTACTTGAATCATGATCTGCTGGTGCAGATGGGGGTTCTTCTGGAGGACAAGGATGATGAAGCGACAAGCGTTTGATTTTTTACAAAGTTGTTTTGAGGCAGCTACGGATAAAGAGCGAATCAGTGAGCTGAAGTTCTATTACCCTGAGTGCTGGCAAGACATCATTGGCAATAATGCCTTTATCCCGAAAGGCCCTGCCGATGACCGGCTGATCATGGTAGATTATCCTGATGACTTGCAGGACGGCTATCGCCAGGTGCACAGGGTCAAGGATGAGTTTGTCTACTATTACAACGGCTGCCACAAGGTCACGGACGATGAATTAAGGATGTACAAATTCCGAATGGAGTGGTTCCCGGAATGGTTGGCTGAAAAGCTCAATCTGGATCAGGCAGAACCCATACTGGATGACCGGGTCTGGAAGCTGGGAGAGATCAAAGGCGTCACTGTATTACTGGTTCGAGAGCTGAACCCGAATTTTGATGACATTGCTGACTGTTTGTTTGCTCAATCCTTATCCTCCTGTGTAGTGATTTCCAGCCAAAAGCCCAAGTCCCGCTATATGATTTTACCTCCTGGGTTTCAGTTGCTGCCTCTGGGTGAGTTATTGCCAAAAGGTCCGGTCGCTGTCGACTATAATCGCTTTCTTTCGTATGTTGATCCGGATCAGGCACGACTGGAGCGGGAAGGCATTATCTGGGATGAGCATAACGGGATACTGAGAGTGTTGGGCCTTGATCCCTGGCTACTGAAAGGTGGGCCAGCCCGTTGCCAGCTGGTGGATCAGTTGGTGCAGGCCGGTAAAAGAGGGGCTCCACAAATTCTGACCCAGTTACTCCTGGAAGAGTCCAGTTCCAGTAATCTCAGCCAGTTCTTCCACAAGGAACCTCGCTGGAGAGATTTTATCGGCTACGAGCCAGGAGCTTCAGGACGATGTTGGTTAAAGGCTTTTGAAGAACTGGAGATGTTTCAAACATCTGAAGCTTGATCAATAAATCACAATGACATTAATACCGGCCAATGAGCCGGTTTTTTTTGCATTAATTTCAGCAAAAAACCTCCTCCTACAGTTTCTCCTACAGCTCCTACACTTCTCCTACAGTAACTCCCCCACTATCAGTCTTGCATGAACACGAAAAGCACGGAGGTCATCATGCAAGACACACTACCGGGAGCCGTTGCTCCTACACTTTGTCCTACACCTGAAAATCAGGTGGTTCATCTGGACTCACTCCAGCTGTCCAAACGCCTCAATATCAGCATCAAGTCTCTGGCCCGAATGCGACAGGACGGTAGCGGTCCCCGCTTTATGCGGATCGGAGCCAGAATCCTGTATCGCCTGTCGGATGTTCTGGAGTACGAGCAATCCCGGCTCTATAACGCAGTGGGCTCACCGGTGATGGAACAGGAGGGTGAGTCATGAGCAGTGAGCTGGCAAACATCCAGAATATGGGAATCGCAGAACTGGCAGCTCGTTCCGGAGCGGATTTGGCGACGTTGGTCGGGGATACGGAAAAAGCCCTGGCCCAACTCCAGCTGCAAAAAGACTGGCTGGAGTCAGTGATCGCGTACAAGTATGTCTACAAGGCTTCCCAGGTTCGAGCTCAGTTGCAGCAGGACTTCGGAACCATCAGTTTTGATGACGAAGGAACGCGTGTGCTGGTGGATTTGCCCAGAGAAGTCAGCTGGGACCAGCAAAAACTGAAGGCAATAGCCCAGCGCATTCAGGAACAGGGCGAAGACCCATCTGAGTTCCTGGATGTTCACTACTCAGTGCCTCAGGAGAAGTTTGATCTCTGGCCCCAAGAGATTCGTCGATCCTTCGAGCCAGCCTTGCAAGTGAAGCCAGGTCGTTGCACTTACCGGCTGGTGGGAGGTGTGAAATGAGCCTACCCATTCTCAATGCAGACCAGCGCAGCGAGGAGCATAAGGGCATCAAGTGCGTGCTGCTGGGCAACAGTGGGGTGGGTAAAACCACCCAGCTGTTGAGCCTTAACCCGGACACCACTTTGTTTGTGGATCTGGAAGCGGGTGATCTGGCAGTGCAGGAGTGGCCCGGTGATGCCCTTCGCCCAGCCACCTGGCCGGAGTTCCGAAACTTTGCCGTCTATCTGGCGGGTCCTAACCCAGCGCTTCGGGACGACCAGGTGTACTCGAAAGCACATTATGAGGCTGTGTGTCGCAAGTATGGTGACCCTGAGTCGTTGGAGAAATACGACACCTACTTTATCGACTCCATCACAGTGCTGGGCCGACTCTGCTTCCAGTGGTGCAAAGGCCAGCCCCAGGCGTTCTCCGAGAAAACCGGTAAGCCGGATACTCGCGGTGCTTATGGCCTGCACGGTCAGGAGATGATTGCAGCCCTGACCCACCTGCAACATGCACGAGGCAAGAACGTAGTCTTTGTCGCCATCCTCGAGGAGCGGGTGGACGACTTTAACCGTAAGCTCCACCAGCCCCAGATCGAAGGCAGTAAAACTGGCCTGGAGCTGCCCGGCATTGTTGACCAGGTGATCACCCTGGCCAGCCTGCCCGATGAAGAAGGCAACCTGCGTCGTACTTTTGTTTGCCAAACCCTCAACCCCTATGGCTACCCAGCCAAGGATCGCAGCGGTCGTCTGGATGTATACGAACCGCCTCACCTCGGACAGCTGTTTACCAAGATCCGCAGTGGATCAAGGCAACCTGTCCAGTTTGAAACTCAACCTCAAGGAACGGAGAAATAACCATGAGCCAACAAAGAGCCATAACACGCTGGAACGACTTTAACGATGCTACCGATCAGGGCAGCTACGATGTCATTCCTTCAGGCACCCTGGTCAAGGTACGTATGACCCTCAAACCCGGAGGCTATGACAACCCCGAAATGGGTTGGACGGGAGGTTACGCCACTTGTGGCGATACCGGGGCCATCTACCTCAATGCCGAGTTCACCGTGCTGGAAGGTCAGTACGCCAGACGCAAGATCTGGTCCCTGATCGGTATGCACAGCCCCAAAGGCCCGGAGTGGGAAAACATGGGCCGTTCCTTTGTCCGGGGTGTTTTGCAATCTGCTCGTAATATCAAGGCCGAGGATAACAACCCACCGGCTTATAAAGCCCGACAGTTGCAGTCTTTGTCAGAGCTGGATGGTATTGAGTTCGTTGCCAAAATCAGTACTGAAAAGGATCAGTACGATGAACCGAAAAATGTCATCAAACAGGCCATCACACCGGAGCACAAGCAGTATGCCCAGCTGATGTTTGGTCAGAATGCTCACGGCCAAGCACCCGCTAATAATCAGCAGGGTGGCCACCCTCGGGCTCAGCTGCAATCCCAGCTCTACAGTCCTCCGGACTCAGCGCCTCACCCAGCTGAAAGCTACAACAACCAGTGGGATTAAGGCTCTCACGCCCACCTGTGGGTGGGCTTTTCCCTACAGGGACTGTGACAATGAAAAACAAATGGCTTGATTTTAACGATGCCCAAGAGCAGGGCACGACACAGAAACGGGATGCAGAAGACGTTAAGCGTCGTATTCAGGAACGAATGCCTGAGTACCTGGCCTGGTTGTTTCCCAATGGCAAAAAACGAGGCCAGAAGTTTGTGCTGGGAAACGTTCAGGGCAAGAAGGGCAAGAGCCTGGAAGTGGAGCTGGGCAGTGGACTTTGGCACGACTTTGAAAGCGGCGAAGGTGGTGACATTATCAGTCTAACCTCTGCACACCAGAATCTGGATGCTCAAAGGGACTTTCCCGAAATCATTCAACTGATGGCGAGCTGGCTGGGTATGCCGTCGTTCACTCCACCAGCTCATACTAATCATCAGGAAGAGTATGAAGACTTGGGTCATCACACAGGCAAGTGGGACTACCATGACCTTGAGGGCAACCTGATCGCCTGTGTTTACCGGTACGATACGCCAGAGGGTAAAGAGTTTCGACCTTGGGACGTAAAGACCCGCAAAACCAGAGCTCCCAACCCCAGGCCACTCTACAACCAGCCAGGTATCAAGGTAGCGGACGAAGTACTGCTGGTGGAAGGCGAGAAAGCAGCACAGGCTTTGATTGAAAGTGGCTATTGTGCCACCACTGCAATGAACGGTGCCAAGGCCCCGACGGATAAAACGGACTGGTCACCTCTCACAGGCAAGCGTGTCATACTCTGGCCTGATAATGACGAAGCCGGGCTGGAATATGCTTTCAGTGCGGCTAAAGCTATCGATGATGTCGGAGCTTTGTCTGTAGTGATTCTGAAACCACCGGCAGATAAACCTGAGAAATGGGATTCCGCAGATGCCGTTCAGGAAGGCTTTGATATTGATCACTGGATGGCCACAACCGAGCGGAAGACAATCAAATCGGCAGGCTTGCAACTGTCAGACTGGAGTGCGCTCCGTTACAAAGGTGTAGCCCCTGAGCAGCACTACCTGATTGAAGGCTCTTTTCCATTAGGTGTTGTCTCAATCCTTGCGGCTATGGGAGACACAGGTAAGGGAATGCTCACACTCAAGCTCGCACTGGAAATTGCCTGTGGTGAAGACCTGACGGTCGAGGTGTTTGGTGGCAAGGTCTTACAACATGGAACAGCTGTTGTTTTCACCTCTGAGGATGATCAGGCAGAAGTACATCGTCGTCTGCAAAAACTAGACCCGACAGACTTGCGACTGAAATCTCCTGAGAAACTCTTCATCATTCCATTACCTAATGCAGGTGGCCCATTCCCCATGGTCAGGGAAACTCCGGAAGGGCCAAGAACGACATCAGAGTTTACCCAGGTAGTCCGCCAGCTTCAGGCCATTGAAGATCTCAAGCTGGTGGTCTTCGATCCCTTATCCTCTTTTGTTCATGCCGATGTGAACGCTGACCCTGCAGTGGGTAGTTACCTGACGGGGCTGTTGGCGAACCTGGCCAGTGAAACGGGTGCCACTGTGATTGTGGTTCACCATATGCGCAAACCACCAGGACAGAAACCCATCGATAGTGCAGAACAGGCCAGGGATGCCATTAGAGGCAGCAGTGCGCTGGTGGATGGTGTTCGTATGGCTTATGCCCTCTGGCCTGCACAGGATCAGATCGTGCAGCAAACTTGTCAGACACTGAACCTGATCCCCGAGCCGAGAAGTTTTTACCAGGGAGCGGTGGTGAAATCCAATGGCCCGGCGGATCGGACAATCCGTACCTATAAACGCAACAGTATTGGATTGTTGGAAGATTTAACCAGAAGGCTCACGGGAGCTGCCTCATCCGACTATGAGCTGCTGGTTTCACTTTCAGGTGCCATCAGGGAAGCAGCCAGTCGTGGACATCCTTATACGCATACCGGCGGTAATGGAATCTATAAACAGCGTCATCGTTTACCCGAAGTTTTTCACCCCATGACTCGAGGCCGATTGGAATACTTGGTTCAAGAGCTTCTGAATGAGCGACCACCAAGAGTGGTAAAAGGTGTTGCTGAAGGCTCCCGTGAGCATAAGTGGTTGGACTCCCCCTTTGGACCCTTCGCTCTTGGTAAAGGACAGTTCGGCAAAGGAGCCGATTTTCCTTCCCGGGAAAGCTAACCAGCTTCTTGGGAAGCAAATGCAAAGATGACCTGAAACTGAGGGTATCTAATTGAAAAACAATGAAAATCTGCTTCCCAAACTTTGCTGTAATCGTCGTATAAAAAAAGGTGGTCGACTTTCGGCTATCTCGGATTCAAGTGATTGAAAAGTAACAATAAAAGTGATTTTTCCGATTGTAGGAAATGCTTCCCAAAAAAACAGAAATTCTTGGGAATTCCCAAGCATTTTGGGAATAGAGTCGACTGTAAGAACAGCGTCTAATTGCTTGAAAATCATATCAAAATGGGAATCAGCCAGAGTGAAAATGCTTCCCGAAAAGTCCGGGAACGGGAAGCAGATGGGAACGGTTAACTGATTGAAAAATAATAAAAAACTGCTTCCCGGGAACGCCTTACTTATAAATAAGTAAGGGGGGGGGAATATAAAGATTCCCCCCCTTACTGAAGTGTTGAAGCAATTGCAGAAGCCAGGGAGGAAACATGTACACAACTGATGAATTGGGACATTGTTATCGGGAAGCCTGGCTGGTGGCACGACGAGTGTCGTCAGGTATTAATCTCCGGTACTCCGCTTTCTGGCCGGAGATCAATCCCAACCGCTGGGAAGTTTATCAAGGGGAAAACAAAATCCTGAGACTGCCTGAGCCCTCGGAAGACGAAGTGGATCGCATGGTGAAGTGTATGCGCTGGTTGCGATGGGTCAGCGAGGAGGAACGCAAGCTGATCTGGCTTCGTGCTTCGGGATTGCCCTGGCGAGTGATTGCTGACGACCTCGGGGTGAATCGAAAAACAGCCTATGGGCACTGGTGCAAGGCCATAAACCGGATTTCTATCCACATTTTACAAAAAAATTCAGGGTAATTTGAACCGTGTAGAGTGTTTAAAGAGGTGTTTGTCTGTCGTTGTCGCTTAAAGTCCGTATATGGAGGATTGGACACTTTCGCCAAATTTGACAAGAATTAACGCTAAGCTCGAAGCGAAGTGCACCTGAACCTCACACCTCCCCGGTCTGAGGTTTTTTTACGTCTGGAAATCACGGAAGAACCATGTCCAGAATCCTTGTCGAAGCCATAGAACATCGCACCGTCGCCACCCTGGTGCCCTACGCCAACAATGCCCGGACTCACTCCGATGAGCAGGTGGACCAGATTGCCCGGTCAATCGAGGAGTTCGGGTTTGTCAATCCGGTGCTGGTGGGCAGTGACGATGTTATCGTAGCCGGTCATGGTCGTTTGATGGCGGCGAAGCAGCTGGGCATGGAAACTGTGCCGGTGATTGTGCTGGGGCACTTGAGTGAAACCCAGCGCCGAGCGCTGATCATAGCCGACAACCAGATCACGGCCAACTCAGGCTGGGACGAAGAACTGCTCAAGCAGGAACTGGCAGAACTGGATGCTCTGGATTTTGACCTGGATCTGATGGGCTTTTCCGATGAGGAGTTGGAAGGTCTGTTGCTGGTGGACGAGCCTGAAGGGCAGACCGATGATGATGAAATTCCTGAACCGGAAGAGCATCCCGTCAGCCAGCTGGGTGATGTCTGGATTTTGGGAAGCCATCGGGTGCTGTGCGGCAGTGCTACCGAACAGGCCGATGTGGAAACCCTGATGGCAGGCCAGCTGGCGGATATGGTGTTCACCGATCCACCTTACAACGTTGACTACGCTAACCCTGGGAAAAACACCCAAGCCAAAAAAGATCGCCGTATCAAAAACGATAATCTCGGCTCTGAGTTCCACGCTTTCCTGCTGGCCGCCATGACCAACCTGCTCGGGGTCTGCAAGGGGGCGATTTATATCTGCATGTCGTCGTCTGAGCTGGATACGCTCCAGAAAGCTTTCCGGGAAGCCGGTGGCAAGTGGTCCACGTTTATCATCTGGGCCAAGAATACTTTCACCCTGGGTCGTTCCGATTATCAGCGACAGTATGAGCCAATCCTCTACGGCTGGAAGGAAGGCAACGAACATTTCTGGTGTGGTGCCAGAGATCAGGGGGATGTCTGGTTCTACAGCAAGCCTGCTAGAAACGACCTGCATCCCACCATGAAACCTGTGGAGCTGGTAGAGCGAGCTGTTCGCAACTCTTCCAAGACTCATGACATCGTACTCGATCTGTTTGGCGGCTCCGGCTCTACGCTGATCGCCTGCGAGAAGTCACACCGCAGTGCCCGGCTGACTGAGCTGGACCCCAAGTATGTGGACGTGATCGTGCGCCGATGGGAGGAGTACACAGGCAAGGAAGCCTATCTTGAATCCAATCATCTGACCTTTGAACAAACCAGAAAAGAAAGACATGGAAGAACTTTCAAGGCGACTGGATCAGATTGATTCCAAGCTCGACAAACTGAGCGATGCCGTTTCCCGTTTGTCCATGATCGAGGAACGAATCACTCACCAGACCAACAACCTCACCCGTCAGGATGAACGCCTGGACGAGCAGGAGAAACGCATCCGAAAACTGGAGTTTCAGGCCAGTCGCCGGGGTGTGATGCTGGGCTATATCGAACGCTTCGGTTGGATCGTGCTGACCGCTGCTATTGGCCTGTTGGCTTACTTTCTTAAAACATAAACTCAGGGGATGAGTAATGGGCAAGCGTAAGGAAACCAATTACATCGTCGTTCATTGCTCGGACACCCGAGCTAACCAACACGTTACTTTTGAAGACATCAAACGCTGGCACACCATGGAACGGGCCTTTCTGGATATTGGTTATCATTGGGTGATTGAGCGTGACGGTTCAGTAAAGCAAGGTCGCCCTCTTGAAGACTGGGGTGCTCATGTCAAATACCACAACCATGAGAGTGTGGGCATCTGTCTGGTGGGTGGCCTGAATGAGCACAATGAGCCGGAAGATAACTTCACCACGGATCAGAAACGAATGCTGAAGCTTCTGGTGGCTGGCCATCAAGCTATTTATCTAAACGCTGTCGTTCATGGTCATCATCACTTTAGCAAGGTGAAGACCTGTCCTAACTTTGATGTACACCGCTGGCTCAGACAGGAAGGACTGCTGGGAGGCAAACGGTGAGTCTGGTGGCTGCCATCCCGGTGATCGGGAAGGTCATCGACAAGCTTTTTCCTGATGCGAACAAAGCCAGGGAAGCCAGAGCGGAACTGAGCAAGATGCTGCTCAACGGTGAGCTGAATGAACTGGAGCAAAAGGCTGGCGTTGTTAAAGCCGAAGCTCAGGGTGAAAGCTGGCTGCAAAGGAACTGGAGACCCATGGTGATGCTGGTCTTTACGGCATTAGTCGTGTGTCGCTGGATGGGTTGGTCAGCACCAAATCTTACTGAGGCAGTGGAACTGAAACTGTTCAATATTATTCAGCTGGGTATTGGCGGATACATTGCCAGCCGTGGGCTGGAGAAGGTGACAAGAACATGGAAAGGCTGAGACTTAATTTAAGCTGCTCTGAGCGTTTCTTTTTAAATACAGGGAGCGTCTCGGGATCGAAGAGAACGCTTGATAAGTGTCTTCTGACGGCTGTTCCGGGGTCCCTGGGAGGCGTCTTCTAGTGCGGGTATGCATCAGCGCGGAATAGCGCCAGCGACAGAGCGAAAATCGGGGTTGACACTCAGGTTGACAGATTGGGCTTCAGCCCAGTAATGGCGGGGCTTTCCGGTGTCAACCAGCCAGGGATTTTGTCAACCAAACTGTCAGCCTTTGCGGCCAGGGTTGTCAACCTGGTTGACAGATCTGAGGTGCCACTAAAACTTGAGTTCAATGGCCAGTAGAATGGAGCAATAGCGACCGTCAGCCAGCCGCCTTGCAATTCGGGAGCGGGTGCTCATGCGATCTCTCCCTGAAAGAGCGCTTCCAGCCCGGCGGTGATCCGGTAAATGCGATCCTTGCCTTCAGGCTTCTCCGATTCAATGGTCAGCCCCAGTCGTTTTTTCAGGGCTCCGGCCAGGGTGCCGCGAACAGTGTGCTGCTGCCATCCGGTCTCGCGCATGATTTCGTGGATTTCCACGCCTTCGGGTCGGCTCAGCAGCTCAATTACCCTGTGGAGTTTGGTGCCAGTGCGGATCTTGCCTTTCTGGGCAGGTTGGTCATCTATCGGGAGGCCGATGGCTGTCTTGCCCTGGGGGCTGATGTCGTAGTTGTCAGCCTTTTTCATGGGGATCAGAAAGCCTTTGCTGGTCAGACTGTCCAGCACTTTCTTCCGGGCACCACCCTTCAAGGTGAGTGCGGAGGTATGGAGGGTTCCTGTCTTAGCGGCCTGCTTCAGAACAGTCTCTTGGGTAGCAGTGAGTTTTGTCGTTTTCATGGTGCTTCTCCTTTTGGGGTTATTGTTTTTGGCCTTGTTTCAGGCCCAATTGATAAGCCTGTTCCAAAGCCTTTTTGACTTGCCAGACGGCGACTTCCTCGAAGTCTTCCGAGGTGTTTCGGGTTTTGAGGGTGTCCATTAGCAGGGTCTTTTGGGCGATGGTTTCCAGGGCTTGCTCAGTCTTCTTATTCATGGCCTGTTTCCTTTTTGATGCTTGTTTGCGTTATGTACAGTAAGGCTCCATAACCGGTGGTTATCAAGGAAAAAACTATTAATAATCAATGGGTTGTCGAAAAAGGAGGGCGCATCCGGCCAAGGCGGGACAGGGGGGGTTATACAGATCGCTATGACACTCATCTCGCAATCGGAATTCGCCAAACGTCAAGGCTGGAGCCGCCAATATGTGGCCAAATTGGTCAAGTCCGGCAAGATTCGCCTGCACAAGGGCAAGGTCAATCCGGATGAGGCCCTGAAGGCGATCCAGGCCCAGGCTGAGCCCTCGACTGTGCTGAGAAAACCTGCTTCCCGAGATACCCTGCCAGTCGCCCCCACTGATTCAAGACAGGCAGTGGATTTCGTTACTGCTCGCACCATGCGGGAAGCCTTCAGAGCCAAGATGGCGAAGATGGAGTATGAGGAAAAGGCCGGAAAACTCACCGAAGCCAGCAAAGTTCGAGAAGATGCTTACCGGGCGGGAAGAATGCTGAGGGATGCTTTGTTAGGCATCCCGGATCGACAGGCGGATGTCCTGGCGGCAGAAACCGATCCTCGCAAAGTACGACAGCTGTTGATGGATGAACTGGAAGCAATCCTTTCTGAGCTGAGTGGCCAATGACTTCACCTTATCTGGATGGTTTTTTTGCAGGTCTGAAACCTGACACACGACTGACCGTTTCAGAGTGGGCCGATGAATACCGCATTCTGCCCATGAAAGCGGCCAAAGAGGCCGGACGCTGGCGAACCGCTCGGACGCCTTACCTCAAAGAAATTATGGATTGTCTGTCACCCTCTTCGGATGTGGAACGTGTCGTTTTTATGAAAGGTGCACAGGTCGGTGGCACTGAGTGTGGCAATAATTGGCTGGGCTATGTGATCCATCATACGCCCGGTCCCATGATGTATGTGCTGCCGACGTTGGATATGGCCAAGAGAACCTCCAAGCAGCGCATAGCGCCGATGATTGAAGAGATGCCGATTTTGCGGGAGCGGGTGAAAGACCCTCGTTCCCGGGATTCTGGCAATACTCAAATGGTGAAGGAGTTTCCTAACGGTGTGCTGATCATCACCGGAGCCAACTCCGCCACAGGGTTGCGCTCCATGCCTGCCCGTTTTCTTTTTCTGGATGAAATAGATGCTTATGAAGATGATGTGGATGGGGAAGGCAGTCCTATTAATCTGGCCATTAAACGGACGGCGACGTTTTCCCGTAATCGAAAAATCCTGATGGTGTCGACACCCAATATTGCCGGGGCCAGCAAGGTTGAATCGGCCTATCAGGCCAGCGACCAGCGGCAATACTACGTGCCTTGTTTGAACTGTGGGCACATGCAGCCTATTGAGTGGCAGCAAATAAAGTTTGAAAACCAGAACCCGGAAACGGCTTGTTTTGAATGCATCCAGTGTCAGCACCAAATGCAGGAACATGACAAACCCAAATTACTGGAGAATGGGCAGTGGGAGCCTCAGAATCCAGAGAGTGACGGCAAAATCCGGGGCTACCATCTGAATTCACTTTACAGCCCTAATGGCTGGTACAGCTGGAAAGACGCGGTGACGGATTTTCTGGCGGCTAAAGATGATCCGGTGCTCTTGAAAGACTGGACCAATACCGTGTTGGGCCAGACCTGGCAGGAAGCCGGAGAAACCGTCGATTACGAATTACTTTACCAGCGTCGTGAGCACTATGTTGCTGAAGTACCTTGGCCAGTAGAAGTGCTGACCTGCGGTATCGATGTTCAAGATGACCGGGTGGAGTATGAAGTAGTGGGCTGGGGTGCCGGTGAAGAGAGCTGGTCTATTGATTACATCCGGCTCTATGGCGATCTGAGTCGCCCGGAAATCTGGAAGATTCTGGCAGATAAACTGAGGACGACTTATCGGCGGCAGGATGGGGTATTGATGAACCTCGCCCAGATTTGTATGGACTCCGGTGGTCACTTTACCGATGAGGTGTATGCCTTTTCCCGTAAGAAGGGGGCCGACTGGTTGATTCCGATCAAGGGCGCATCCCAGTCTGGCAAACCCATCGCTACCTTCCCGAAAACTCGCAACAAGAAAGGTGTCTACCTGACTCTGGTGGGTACTGACACGGCCAAAGAACTGATCTATCAGCGTTACCGAATTCTGGAGCCAGGCGCAGGTTACTGCCACTGGCCGGTGAAGGACAGCTTTGATGAAGATTACTTCAAGCAGGCTACGGCAGAAGAAAAGGTGCGCAAATACAAACACGGGGTCGCTTACTTTGAATGGGATGCCCGCAAAAAGCGGAATGAAGCTCTGGACTGTCGGGTTTATGCCCTGACTGCGGTGCGTATTCTGCAGCAACACCGTGGATTGGATCTGGAGCAGTTGGCTGCTCAACGTCCTGAGCCAGAAATTAGGGTAGAAGCGTCTGAACCAGACGCTCTGACTCAAGCCCGATCCCGACGATTTTCTCGCAGCAGCTACCTGAATGGATAACGCATGATCACAGAAGCTGAATATAAGGCTTTGAAACGAGCCGTGTTACTGAGAGAAACCCGCACCGTAGAATTTGAAGGTCGCAAGGTGGAATACGCCAGCTTCTCTGAAATGGAAAGACGACTGCAGGCTATCGAACGGGAATTGATTAAACAACAGAAGCGGCCTAAACAGTTTGGTATCTATTCATCGAAAGGCATCTGATTTCACCGCCAGAAGTTGGCAATCAATGTCAGTATCAGACTGACCAGGATCATTGATGTGATCGGGATATAGATTCGAGTATTTTCTTTTTCGATCCGGATATCACCGGGTAGATGTCCAAACCAATTCAGCAGGCCCGGAGCAAAGTGCATTAACAGGCCTGCAGCAAGAACAACAAGTCCAATCAGTATCAGTGTTTTAGCCATGTTATTGACTCCCTACTCAGAAGGAGCCTAGCCTGTGTTCGCATGGATGCGCCAGCAATGGCGGGAAAAAAGAGCGTTTAAAAACCTGGCCTATACCTCCGCAGGTCAGGGGCGAAGAAGCCAGAGTTGGATTGCGCCTTCTACCGGCCCCAATAATTCACTGACCGGAAATCTTGGAACCCTGATCAACCGCTCTCGGGCTGCGATTCGTAATGATCCCTGGGCCGCTTCCGGGCTGGAAAAGCTGGTCGCTAATATTGTCGGCACCGGCATCAAGCCCAAGTCAGAAGCCCGGGATGATGCTTTTCGTAAGGAACTTCAGGCCCTGTTTCTGGACTGGACCGATGAGTCCGATGCCGATGGCCAGCTCGATTTTTATGGCCAGCAGGCTCTGGCCATGCGGTCGGTATTGGAAGCTGGAGAGTGCTTTGTTCGCTTCCGTCCCCGCAAACCCGGCGATGGTTTGAGCGTGCCGCTGCAGCTGCAATTGCTGGAAGCGGAGTTTGTCCCCTGGGATTACAACGATGAACTGAAAAAGGGCCACAAGATCCGGGCCGGTATCGAGTTTAATGCCATCGGGCAGCGTGTCGCTTACTGGATGCACAAGCAGCATCCTTCGGATTACACCACACTGGATACTGCCGACCTGCGACGGGTGCCTGCCGATCAGGTGTTGCATCTTTATGAACCGCTGCGGCCAGGTCAGCTGCGTGGGCAACCTTTGTTGAGCCAGGTACTGCTTAGAATGTATCACCTGGACAAATTCGATGATGCCACGCTGCTTCGTCAGGAAATCGCCAACCTGTTCACCGGCTTTATCACCAAACCGGCTCCGGAAACAGAAAGGGTCGATCCGCTGACTGGTCGGCCCATTGTCTATGACCTGCAAGGTGTTCCTATGGTAGCGATGGAACCGGGCACCATGCAGGAGCTATCACCGGGTGAGGAGATTACGTTTAACACACCACCAGGAGCGGCCAGCAATTACCCGGACTTTATACGTCAACAATTAATGGCGGTATCAGCGGGTATTGGTCTGCCTTATGAGATCCTGTCCGGCGATATGAAAGGCGTCAGTGACCGGGCTTTACGGGTGGTGCTTAATGAGTTCCGCCGTCGTATTCAACAGATCCAGCATAATTTGATGGTATTCCAACTTTGTCGCCCGGTCTGGAAGCGATGGCTGGAACTGGCCGTGCTCAATGGGGCTATCTCAGCCCCGGACTTTCATCGAAACCCAACGCACTATCGCAAGGTGAAATGGATTCCCCAGGGCTGGGCTTATATTCATCCAGTCCAGGATGTGCAGTCCCAGAATCTGGCAGTCCGTAGTGGTTTCAAATCTCGTTCAGAAGTGGTCTCTGAACAAGGCTACGACAGCGAACAAATTGACGATGAGATCGCAGCAGATAACCAGCGAGCCGATGAGCTGGAGCTGCAATACGACAGTGATGCCAGAGCGCAGGAAACAAACAACACCATCATGGAAGAGGGACCAGAAAACGATGAACAAAAAACCGCTCAATAAGAACCGGGCCTGGTTCACGTTGAAAAATCAGTCAGGCCAACCAGCGGAGTTGCTGATTTATGATGTGATTGGCGATTGGGCAGGACTCTCTGCTCGGCAGCTGGTCAGCAGCCTGAAAGATCTGGACACGGATGACATTACCGTTCGGATCAACAGCCCCGGTGGCTCAGTGTTTGATGGAGTCGCCATTTACAATGCTCTGCGTTACCACAAGGCTAACATCCATGTCCGGATTGAAGGGCTGGCGGCCAGTATCGCCAGTGTCATTGCTATGGCAGGCGACACGGTTCATATGGCTGAAAATGCCTTGCTAATGATTCACAATCCTTTCGGCTGGGTCGGAGGTGATGCCGGTGAGCTGCGCAAAATGGCGGATATGTTGGACAAAACCACCGAGGTGATTGCCCAGACCTACTGCAATCGCTGTGAATTAGATCTGAAAGCCATGCTGAAACTGATGGACGAGGAGACCTGGTTCACCGCCACTGAAGCCCAAGGCCATGGCCTGATTGATGAAGTGGAAGCACCGGTGAAAATGGCAGCTCATTTTGATCTTTCCAGCTTTATGCATCCACCTCAGCCCGCAAACTCTGAATCTGAAAATGGGGATAAAGGGGCTCATGCCCTGGCAGTAATGACCCTGTGTAATCAGGCCGGTTACCCGGAAATGGCAGAAGCTTTTGTCCGCCAGCAACAGGGGATCGAAGACGTCAAAGCGCGTCTGGCGGAATGTGAAACGATCAAATCCCTGTGTGCAGCAGCGCATTGTGAAGATCGAGCCGGACAGTTTATCCAGTCTGGCAAGACAGAAGCTCAGGTGCGTAACGAACTGTTTGATCTGCTCTTGCAGGATGATGACAGCATCAATAACCAGCTGACACCCGATCAGCAGGACAAAAAAATCCAGCCTCTGGTGGATACCCATGCCGTTTACCGCAAGCGTAACGGTCAATCGGCAGCCTGAAACCACTCACCCTTTCTTAACTTTCCCTTTCTTACTCAAAGGAACTGAACCATGCCTGTGATGACAGAGCCGGTGCATGCTGGCGAATTTATTGTGTCCGAAGGAAACAACAGCATCAGCCGTGAGCGGGTCGAACTGGCTCCGGATCTGGCGCTACTACCCGGCACCATTCTTGGCAAGAATACCTCTACAGATGTTTATGGCCCTATTGATCCGGCAGCTGTCACAGGTTTGCAAATGGCGGCTGGAGTGCTTTGGGATCACGTCACCACTGATGCCACAGGCGGGGAGGGCGTCATCATTGCCCGACTGGCAGAAGTGGATCAGGAGTTACTGGTCTGGCCGGAAGGCATCACTGACGAAGAAAAAACGACGGCGGTTGAGGAGCTGTCGTCACTGGATATCATTCTCAGGACAGGAGAACAGGGATGAACTTGCTGGATATTTTTAACAACGATGCCTTCAGTCTGACCAGTCTGACTGCAACTCTGAACGATATGCCCTATAAGCCGGGGCGTATCGGTGAACTGGGGTTGTTTACTGAAAGTGGCATTAACACCACCACGGCCATTGTGGAGTCAAGGAATGGTGAGCTGATCCTGCTGCCCACTTCCGAGCGCGGTGCTCCGGCTGCCCAGGCTCGCGGAGGCAAGCGGAAAGTACGCAGTTTTGTGATTCCTCATATCCCCTATGACTCTACCATCATTGCTGATGAGGTGCGCAATGTACGAGCCTTTGGTTCTGAGAGTGCTTTGGAAGGGGTGAAAACGGTGGTTAATGATCGACTGTCGTCTATGAATGCCAATCATGAAGTGACCCTGGAGCACTTGCGACTGGGAGCCATCAAGGGGCAGATTCTCGATGCCGATGGCTCCAGTGTTATTTACGACCTGTTTCAGGAATTCGGTGTCACCCAGCAAACCCATACCTTTAAATTCAGTGCGGCTGAAACGGATATCCGGTTAGAGTGTGTGGCTCTTCGCAGGAAGGTAGACACGGCTCTGGGCGCTCAGCCCTACACGGGATTAAGGGCCTTCTGTGGTGCGGATTTTTATGATGCTCTGGTCGGACACGACTACGTCAAAGATGCCTACCATCGCTATCAGGACAGCGCTTTACTGCGCAATGATCCCAAGACCGGATTCCGGTTCGGTGATATCGATTGGGAAGAGTATCGTGGGCAGGTAGGCGATATTCCATTCATCCAACCGGATGAAGCCTATGTAATCCCGGAAGGCACCGGCATCTTCCGCACCTGGTTTGCCCCAGCGGACTTTATCGAAACCGTGAATACCATTGGTCTGCCTCGGTACGCGAAACAGAAGATTCTCGACTTCGATAAGGGCGTGCAGGTCCATACCCAGTCCAACCCACTCCCCATCTGTCTTAAGCCAAGAGCCGTGATCAAATGCAAGATGAGCTAAGTGATCTGAAACGGCAGTTACTGGCTACCTTTGGAGAGGCTGTCACACTGAAAAAGTCAGATGACAGTAGGCTGGAAGTGACAGGCATTCTGACTCGGGAGCTGGTGCCTACCGGTCCTTATGAACAGGTGTTGCAAGAGGTCACCACATTGGCATTGGCCACGGATGTAAAAGTTAGTCGAGGTGATGAGGTGATCTCTGCAGCTCAACAATGGACCATTGACCGGAAACTGAAAGGCGATGGTCAGATGAACTGGTGGTCACTCCATGAAGCTGGAGCTTGAGCTGGATGACAGCATTGATGAGCTGATCCGTTTCTTCCAACACACTCCGGAAACTCTCCAGCTCGCTATACGAAGATCATTAAGGAAGTTATCCCGGTTTGCTGAACGACGAACCCTGAGAGCATTAGCCCGAGAGCAAGGCATTACTCAAAAGAAGCTGAAAGAGCTGGGCCGGGTCAAGGTTAATCTCCTGCAACCGGGTGAGCGAGGGAGTGAAGGCTACAGTCTGGTGATCTGGATTGGTGCCTGGGATATACCGGCTCATTATCTGGGCAAACCAAGACAGACGAAACAAGGCGTCAGAACCGGCAAGCATTTCTGGGAAGGGGCTTTTTTAATGCAGCCGGTCAATGCTACACATCCTATGGTCTTCAGGCGAAAAGCCAGCTGGCGGCATAAATACCAGCGCTCCAAAAAATCCGGTCGCATGATGTGGATGGGCTTGCCCCTGGAAAAGCAGACCTTACCGATTCTGAACAGTGCCATTCAGGTACTGGAAAAGCTTGAGCCCGTTTTACTGGAGCGGTTTACCACCCTGGTGCAACAGGAACTGAATTTCATCATCAACGGAGCCGGTCATGCTTAACCCAGAACAACAACTGGTTAGCCTTTTGGTAGGTGTTCTGGAGACAGTGTGTAATCAGGTATTGTTGGGCTATGCTGCCACCGGCATTGAACAGGGTCTGAAGCCGCCAGCCTTACTGGTGCAACTGGAATCAATCAGTGAGTTACAACAACAGGGCAGCCGTCGTAAAGATCAATGGCTTTTTAATCTCAGCGCTGTGGTGCCGACCAATGAACGGGCAACTTATGCCTTGCTGGAGCTCTCCAGAACGATTCGCCAAGCCCTGAGCAATGATAAAGCCCTGTCAGAACATTGCCGCAAGCTGACCATCTCTGAAACCCAGTTTGATATTGCTCCCAGTCAGGGACAATTGTCCTTTGCAGATATCACCCTAACCCTCGAAACCGTCTTTTAAATCCTCTTCAAGGAAGGAAAATTCTATGTCTACTATCGACCGCAGCTTTATCGGCGCAGGCAGTATCCATATTCAACCCTACGACAAATCCGCACCACTCTTGCCCATCGGCAATGTCAGTGAGTTTAACTTCAGCTTTGAAGAAGATCGTAAAGAGTTGAAAAACTATCTGGGCGGTGGTGGCAATCGCAATGTTATCAGCCGAGTGTCGGGTATTACTGCCAACCTGGTAGCCCATGATTTCACTGCCAGTAATATCTCCCTGGCACTTCGAGGCAGTGTTACTGAGGCTGCGATCACCCCGGTGACTGATGAAACGCAAGAAACCTATGGTGTGGCAGGTGAATTGATTCCTTTCGGGCATTTACCTGATTTGGATCAGACCATTACGGTAAAAGACAGTCTGGATACCGTATTGGTAGAAGGTGATGACTACCAACTGATGAAATCTGGCATTCAGGTCATTGAAGGTGGAGGTATTGATGACCAGGGCATCAAGGTTAGTTACACCCCTCTCAAGGCCAGTATGGTGCAAGCGCTGGTTGAGTCCGGGCGTGAGTTTACCCTGTTTATGGAAGGGTTGAATGATGCTCAGGAAGGCTTGCCCTTCAATATCCGGGTGCATCGGGTGAAGTTCTCGCCGGTGCAAAATTTGGGCTTTATCTCGGATGACTTCGCCAGCATTCCCTTGCAAGTGGATGTGCTGGCGGATACGTCGATTTCAGGCAATGGGCTGAGTGCGTTTATGCAGTTGGATCTGGCCGGGTAAGGGAGGATGCTTATGGGCGTCGTTTTCTTAAGGTCTTATAGACAGCGTCCTTGTCTCGCTTGCCGATGGCTAATACATAGACAACAATCTCCTTATCAATAACTTCATATGTCAAGCGATATCCAGCTGTCCGTAGTTTGATTTTGTATACGTTGTCGTAGCCTTTCAGTTTGGCCGAGGGAACATGGGGGTTCTCCAGACGCTCTGCCAGTTTTTTCTTAAACTGGTTACGCAATGGAGAGGCCAGCTTGTTCCATTCTTTCATAGCTGCCGGAAGGAACTTGAGCTTATAAGTCATCCAGATTCACTTCCACAGCCTGATCCAGGTCTTTACGACGTTCCTCAACCAGTCTGGATAACTCCTGGTCATCCAGGGCATCCATTAACCATTCAAAGGTCTCTGCCGGAATCAGATAAGCCGTTGGCTTATTGTGATTAAGGATTGCTATAGGTGAACCGTCTGACTGGGCCAGCAGTGCTGTCGGGTTTTTCTTGAGCTCTGAAATACTGGCCGAGCAATCTGCTAATACCTGTCTCATGATAAATGTACCTTATTTGGTTCTAAAAGCAGGTCTTATATTAGATCATTTTTGTTCTAACTGTTAACTTTATTGCGTTTGACTCAGGGAGTGGACTATGTCTACCATCAAGGAATCCGCCCTTCGGCTGGTACTAAAAGCCAAAGACTCCCTATCCAAAACCGTCCTCCAGTCAGCAACCTCCCTCGAGTCCCTCCGCAAAGAAGCCCAAACCCTCAAACAAAAACTGTTTGATTTGCAGAAGCAAGATCGTCTTCTGTCGTCTTTCCAAAAACAGACAGCAGCCGTTCGAGATACAGGCAAATCATACCGGGAAGCGGAAGCCAGGGTAGAGAAACTGGCCAGGGAGTTTCAACAGACTGAGAAGCCTTCCCGATCCCTTCAGCGTTCCCTGGAGTCGGCTCGTAAGTCCGTGGTCTCAGCCAGTCGAGCTTATCAGGCTCAGCGCCAGAAACTGTCAGGGTTACGCAGCAGTCTGGAGCAGGCAGGTCTTTCCAATCGAAACCTGTCTGTTCAGCAGCAGCGTTTGCAAAAGGAGCTGAAAGAGACGGCTTCTGCTTTGCAGAAATTGGATGCCAAAGCCAAGAGTTCCACTCACTCCTTCAAACGTTCCGGCTTCAGACAGTTAGCCCGAGATGCAGATCGGGCATCTGGTAGTATGGGGCGTTTGTCGCAGCGGTTGGGCGCTCTGGTGGCGGCCAGTGTTGGCTTATATACCATCAAACGGGCCATTCAGGGACTGCTTGCAACGGGGGATCAGTTTGAGCGCTTGCGGGTACAGCTCAATTCTGTGATGGGCTCGGTGGCTGAGGGTGAACGAGCCATTCAGTGGATCAAGCAGTTTACCCGTGAGACGCCTTATCAACTGGAGCAGGTGGCGGAGGCATTTGTACGACTGAAGGCGTTCGGTCTTGATCCCATGGACGGCAGTATGCAGGCCATGGTGGATCAGGCTTCCAAGCTGGGCGGTGGCATGGAGCGTCTGAATGGGATTTCCCTGGCGGTTGGGCAGGCCTGGGCCAAGCAGAAGTTGCAGGGCGAAGAGATTCTGCAACTGGTAGAGCGGGGTGTTCCGGTTTGGGAGTTGCTGGAAAAAGCCACTGGTAAAAATGTTCAGGAACTGCAGAAGCTCTCCACAGCGGGCAAACTGGGTCGGGATACCATTGCCCTGCTGATCGAGGAAATTGGCAAGAGCTCTGCCGGAGCTGCCGCTGAGAATATGTCCCTGTTGTCCGGTTACGTCAGCAACCTGAAAGACAGCTGGCAGAACTTTCTGGATGAAGTGGCCCAGAGTGGCGCATTGTCTTATACCAAGGATCAACTCAAAAGCCTTTCCGACCAGATCAGTATTATGTCTGAAGATGGTCGTTTGTCTCGATTGGCTCAGTCCATCAGCGATGCGTTTGTGCAGATGGGTGAAGCGATCAAAGCCAACTTTACCGGGCTGACGTTTGACGGTGTGGTGGCCAGTTTTCAATCTGCGAGTCAGCGTATTGCTTCTACTCTGGCCAGTCTCAACAATACCTTTACTCTGACGGGTAATGCTGTCCAGTTGTTGTTTAATGGCTTTACCCTGGCTGTTAAGTCTTTTGGTCTGGTGTTCAGTGAAGTTATCTCATCCGTTTCCGGGGGGATGGGCAGTCTGTTGAATGCATTAGGTGCGACAGAGTCGGCCCAAAAACTCCAGTCTTTTGGTGAGTCGCTGAAAGCGGTGTCAGCGGGTTTCAGGGAAGCGGTAAAAGAAGATGTGCAGGATATTAACAACAGCTGGCAGTCGCTGGGTGAAGCGATTGTTCAATCCAGCCAAAGTACCCAGCAAGCCATCCGTAATGAGAGCCAGAAAACGACAGCGTCCGTCGAGGAAGACGTTGTTAAACTTAACTCGGTCTACTTTGAATCCGGTCAAACTGCCAAGAAAGCCTTCAGCGATGCCGCCGATGCCCTGAAACAGATCAATGCTGCCGAAACCCGCACAGAGCTGGCTGATCTGGCCGTAAAACTGTCTCAAGCTTTCGCTGACGGTACCCTGACCCAAGAGCAATACAACGAAGCATTAGCGGCCAGCAGAGAGAAGCTGGCCGAGCTGGAAAACGGTGCCCGGTCTGCAGCAGGGGCTGCCCGGTCATTGGGTGATGCCGTGGATGAGGCCGGTGATAAACAGGCACAGGGGGCAGAACGTGCATCCGGCACACTCAATGGTTTAGTGGGTTTTTACAACAACATCACCTCCGAACTCTACGGTCTGAGCGCCCAGGCAGAAGACACTTTCCTCAACATGCAAGGCGCTACTCAGATCGATACCACTGACACCCTGGGTGAGCTGGGACAGCTGAAAGCAACACTGGCTGAAACCAAAGAGGAACTCCAGGCTCTGGCCACTGCCAATGTCGGACTGGATACCACCGGCATCGGACACTGGATGAAGGATACAGCGACCAATGCCGCTTCAGTAAGAGCTGAATTTTATGAGCAGAAGATCGCCCTGGAAGACCTGGTGCAGAGCTATGAAAACGGCTCTGTGTCGGCCCAACAGATGGCCAGCGATGGTCAGCACCTGGCTGAGAGTCTGAACCTGCTCGACCAGCAAGACCTGGATCGTTTGAATCAATCCATTGAGCAAGCCAACGACAGTATGCAACGGCTGTCAGACAGCACCCAAGGCACACTGGACAGCCTTCAGGATGAACTGGATCGCCTTCAGGGTAGGCAGGGCGATATCGAGCAACGTCGCTATGAAGCCCGAAAGAAAGACCTCGAGCTGGAGCTGGCCATCGCCAAACAGGACGGTGACTCACAGGCAGTGAGTAACCTGCAGAAAGCACTCACACTTAATCAGTCCATCCGGACCGAGAAGCAGCGCCAGTATGAGCTTCAGCAGCAAGAGAAAGTGCAAAAGCAAAGGGAGCAGCAAGCTCAACAGGAAAAATCACTCATTCAAAGCCCTCGGCAGCCCACCCAAAGTAGATCACCAGAGAAGGTCATTCGTCTGGAGTATCCGGGCGGCCAGGTGGATGTCGGCGTTAAGCCGGGTGATGAAAAACGACTGCTGGAAGCTCTGAAAAATGCCGGAATGAGGTCTGCCTGATGACACTGGATACCATCACACTGCCCGACGATTTGTTATGGATTAATGAGTTCGACTGGAACCCTGTGGAGCAGAGCCAGGATCGCAGCCTGACCGGAGGCCTGCTGGTTCAGGAGCAGTCAAAACAATCGGGTAGACCCATAGAGTTATCGGGAGGTTTGGACGCCGGTTGGGTAGATCGTTCAACAGTCGTTGAACTGCAGTCTCTCAGTGAATTAGCCAATAAAAGCATGCTTCTGAAACTTCCTGATGGGCGTCAATTTACTGTCATTTTTGACCGAACTAACGGTAGCCCAATTGAAGCAAGGCAGGTTCTACCTTCTGCATATCCTGATGACCATCATTTTTATCAGCTCTCTCTTCGATTATTGGTAGTTCAAGGCACATGAAATGGTTATCTCGACAACTATACTGTCAGAACTAGCAGAACAAGGAAGTCAGCTGATGGATATAAGGAAAACAGAGGGAAAGTCGGTTACATTTTCTGAACCCGAGAAGTCTGAAGCGCCTGAAAATGATGCTTCTTGGGAATCTCGAAAAGTTGAAAAAGCCTGCAAAAGAAAACCAGAAGAAACCAAACAAGAAGCTCCAGAGTCCAAAAAGAGTAACTTGCAGCCAACTGCAACATCTGTTTCAGATAAATCGTTGTTGGAAAGAGAACTGGAAGAAATCAACACTGCTTTAGCAGAGGCAAGGTTAAATCCTAATTCGGATGCAGACGAAGAAAGGGCTCGCGTTGATGTGAGGTGGTACAAATCAATTGTTAATCGGATGAAAGGTAAAGGGCTTTCTCTGGAATATTTATCCAATAAGAACTCAGAAGAGGTGATAACATTTTTGCTTGAAAATAAAGTTATCACGCAGACTACGTCCATGCGTATAAGAATGCAGGGAGTAGATTTGGAAGGGTCTCCGTACTGGTAATTGAATTCTTATTTAATCCTTCTCCAGCATAAAAACCACTCATTAGGGTGGTTTTTTTTCGTCTAAAGAAAAGGAATTTCTATGCCCATTAACAACGATGATGTGAAACTCTTTGAAAGCCAGCGTCTCAGTGACGAGCAAGATGGTGGCGGTCGGGCCACAGGCACTGTCGTGATCGACGGTAATGTGAATAACCTCTTTCAGGACATCTCCCGGATTGACCGTACCATCGGTGACGTGGCCCTGCGTAAAGCCTACATAGGCATCAGCACCAATAACAATGACGCCTACCTCGGCAGCCATATAATCCTCACCGATGCACCGGATGATCAAAACGTCAGTGTGCTGCTGTTCAACACCGACAGCCAGACTGATGAGCGCAATACTGCCCGGGACCGGATCGAAGCCTATGTGGTGCCAGGCACTTCTGCCAGTTTTGAACTTTTGGGTGATCAGCTGGTGGGTCAGCGCAGCATTGTCGGCATTCAGCGAGAAGAAAAAGCCCTGCCGGAGATTGGGGAAGTTTATCGGCTGTACAACAGCGATAGCAAAAAGGAGCAGTACGTCCGCATCACCAAAGTGGAACACCGCATCGAAACCTTCACCTATGCCTACAGCGCAGGCAGCTATATCGACTTTGAACGTCGGCGACTGGATATGGAGATCAGTGCGGCCCTGATTGATCGCTTTGCCGGTGGCACTGCGACACCTGCGGGGACCGTCATGCCAGTGGACGGGCAAGGAGCCAGCGAAGCGAAGACCTCGGTGCAGTCGACACAGATTGCAGACACTTCTCGCTACTACGGCATCCAGCCAACGAAAGCAGCCATTAAACAGGGTGATCTGACCCTGAAGGTCAACAGCGTTTATTCGCCTCTGGTGCCCAGCGCCCGGGTTGAAAGTCCGGTGGTCGATCAGTACGGGGGCTACACCGCCAAACGGATGGTGGCCACCTCTGCCGCACAACGCAATGTCAGCCTCTCTTTTGTGCATCTTTCTGGCAACCAGAGCCGGGCCTTTCTGCAGACGGGAGCACTGCCAGGAACCGTGACTCTGTCGTTAGAAGGCGGCACCTTTGAAGACGACAAAACCGGCCAGCTGGTACACAAAAGCGGGTCCAATAACTACAGTAACCTGACCATTGACTATGAAAGTGGTGAGCTGAACGTCTGGCGAAACAGCAGTTACTATACCAGTACGGCTACTGCCCTATACCAGCCTGCCACTGGCATCACCGGAGCCGCCATCAGTGGCACTCTGGACATCACCGCCCAGAACCGGGGCTTTAACTACACCTTCAACTTTGCCGAGGCCAAGCCCAAGCCTGGCACCTTGGTGATGAGCTATATCTCTCTGGGCAAGTGGCAAGACCTGAGCGATCCGGGCAATGGTCTGCTGGATGGATCAGGCTCAGGCACTATGGACTTCAGCACTGGCAGCGTGGCGGTGACTCTCGATGGTTTGCCCGATCCTGACAGCAAGCTGGTATTCAGTTATATCACCCAGGCGGATGATGAAATCACCCTGCGAACCGGCTCGGTGGCGGTGGATAAGTTTTCGTTTCGGCACACCACTGCTTCGCCAGGTATCAAGCCAGGCAGTGTCGTCATCACCTATCTGGCCAGTGAGCAAACCAAGACCCTGACTGATCAGGGCAACGGCCTGTTGACGGGCGATGGCTCAGGCAGTGTCTACTATGCCCCGGGTGAGCTGGGCTTTGTGTTGAATGCCTTGCCAGATCAGGGCACCGAGATCGAGATTCAGTACGAAGAAGGCGCAGTAGCCGGTGGCATTGTGGATGTGACAGTGGATGGTTCCGGTTTAATAACCGGCACCATTGCGGGTGCGCCTCTCTTGCCAGGCTCCGTTCAGGTTCAGTTTTCGGTGGATCGACAAAGTAATGTGCCACAGCATGCCAGCAGTCGCAGCAGTGACTACACCACCTACCAGACCACGTCTCAGCAATTTAAAAGTTACACTGACGATGGTAGCGGTAACTGGCGTGATATTGCCGGTACGATTGATTACCAGACCGGTGACTTCACTCTGCAGGCGACAGAGAACTACAGCTATCCAGAGTACACACTCAGAAAAGAAGTCTACAAATACCGACTGAGTTACACCAACACCACCAAGACCGAAGTTTTCTCAGACAACACAGTGACCAGCAAGGCGCAAAGCAACAGCCTTAGCCACCAGGCGAATACCGATACCCTGAGTGCGCCAGAGCTGACTATCGACCTGCTGCCACTGATTGAAGATCCACTGCTGCCCGGCAGTGTCATTCTGGAGTGGAATGGCGAGCTCTACTTTGACCGTGACGGTGTTCTGTACAAAAACGTCAGCAGTCAGACGAATGCCGGATCATCTGTGGGAACCATAGATTACACAGGAGGCTTGGCGACACTGGACGTCTATCCCTCTGGCACCGTCAACACGGCAACAGTGCAGGCGGCTGCCACCATCTCCGGTGGCTTTAAAGTCGATGCGGTCGCCTTTAGAACACCAGGTGCACCCATCCGGACCGGAAGCCTTCAGCTCACTGCAGTGCGTGTGGATAATGCCGAGATCATCACCGCCACCTCAGACTCTAACGGCGACATCAACACCTCAGAGGTCCAGGGCACCATGGATGCCACCACCGGCTGGTGTGAGCTGACCTTCACAAACGGCACCGATTCTATCTATGTCATCCCTCAAAGTGTGCGCTACAACTGCATAGTGGAAACCAGCCTGCCACTGGATGCCGAGCTGATCGGTCTGGACCCGGTACGTCTGCCACCCGATGGCCAGGTGCCGATTTATCGACCGGGGGATATTGTGGTCATCAGTCATCGCCAAAACACCGATGCAGGCACACCTACAGCGGGCCAACTGGTCACCCTGAACCGGGATCATCAGGCAGAGATCACTGTGGAGGACAGCCAGGGCCAAACCCTCGATCCAGCCCAATACACGACGGATCGTGAAGCAGGCACCGTCACCTTTGCCGATCCACTCCTACTACAAGATGCAGAGAGCAACAGTCTGACAGCGCCGTTTACCATCAAGGATCGGGTCGAGCATATGAGCGTGGCCAGCGACGTGCAGATAAATGGCGAGATCACCATCATCGCTCCGGTGCCCTGGAACTTACCAGCCAATGAAACCCAAGTCAGCAGTGCTGTGGTTTATGGTGACTTGCAAGCCAGGGTTCACAACTTCTTCAGTCAGAAAGTCTGGGACGGTGGCGATCCCAACTGGACCGATGAGCGCATCGGCGATAACACCACTGCCCAGTACAACACCATTAACTATCCATTGGTGGTGACCAACAAAGGAGCCATCTTCGGAAAGTGGGCGATTATTTTCACGTCCGGCTCTGCCTTCCAGATTGTGGAAGAGAAACTCGGGATTATTGATACGGCCACCACTGCCGCTGATGCCGCACCCATTAATCCGGAAACTGGTACACCTTACTTCACCATCAAAGCTGAGGGTTGGGGAACCGGATGGGCTGTGGGCAATGTTATTCGTTTTGATACAGACGGTTGTCTGGCTCCGGTGTGGATCTGTCGAACTGTGCTGGCCGGGCAGGGCACAGAAACCAGTGACCAGTTCACATTGCAGATTCGGGGGGATGCTGACTGATGGCAGGGATATGGTTCGCTAAAGAGAACACTCTGGGTCGGCTGGAAGGTCCTGTTACGGATAAGAATGCAGGTATTTATTTTGGCTCAAACAGGAGGCTTTATTTCTACGCTTTGATTTATATAGACAGCAGCAATGCTGACAAGAACATCCCGTTGCTGACCACCTTGTCTGATTCCAACAATAGCCCGTCCCGCTATAAGACCCGAATCTATTGTGAGAATGGCCAGATCAAAGTGTACGGCACCCGAGACAGTACATTAGTGCTGAGAGGATACTGCGATAACGTCATCCCAATGGACGAACTGGTTGAAATAGTGGTTCAGGGAGATTCAGGAGGTGGTAGTAATGCAGTTAATATTTACTATAACGGTGTCGCCCAAAGCGTATCCTCCAAATTCGGGAGGTACAGCATTTTTGACCGATATACCCAGGTCATTCTGGGCGGAGATACGACAGCGACCGGGAATGCAAAGGGAGTGCTGATCTCAAAATTGGTCATCACTGATGACTGGGATAGTCCACCTGTCGCACCACCACTAATCCCTAATAGTACGGGGGTAGTTTGGACTTCTGACTTTGAAGATGTCAATGCACCACTGAAGATTAAGGGCCAGTCAAACAGTCAGGAATACGAACTAGTCTGGACTAACACCGACGCCACCAACGTCGTTTGGACCGACACCAACGCTCCACCTTCTTCAGGCAGCGCCGGTGGCATCATCATCCCAGGCAATGGTAACACGACCCGCATCCAGGGCAGCGTCATGGAAGACGATCTGCCAGTAGCTCGCCAGGTCTTTGCCATCACCCAGGCACAACTGGCAGTCGATGGCAGCCAGGAAACAAAACATGCCGTTCTGAACAGTGTGCTCAGCGACAGCATCAGTGGCAGTTACTCCCTGGACACCAGCCCCTACGAAGGAGCCGTGATTGTGGTGGCCATGGATGACTATGGCGAAGTCTGGCTGGCCAACAGCACCTATGATGTGGGCAATGTAATCCGTCCGGCCAGCTTCCAGGGCTACGTTTATATCTGCACTGTGGCTGGTACAGGTGACGGTACCGAACCCACTTGGTGGTTTGATGACAGTGTTCAGGCCATTGGCACCGCGCAATTCAAAGCCAAGCCCTACACTCGTCCACTGGCCCATGGCCCGGTGATACCCGAGATCGTACCGGAGAGTTAAGTGGCCTACTTTCCAGAGAAGACACAAGACTTCAACTTTACCCGGGCGGCTTATCAACCCGCCTCCCTTTTTGAGTTTTATCCGCAGCCCACCTATGCCTTTATTCCACCACCCACTGTCGTTAGTGCCTGCCAGAGCCAGTGGCAGACAGGCAACACCTGCCAGGTATCTGCCCGGGGACTGTTCCAGCACTCAATGACGATTCAGGCCAGTGTTCAGCAAAATAGTCATCAAGGCACCGTTCTGGAAGCTCCACAGATCGGACTGTTCTGGGGCAAGGTGCCTGAATTGGAGGAAGAAGTCAGGATTAGTCACCAGCAAACCAGTGATCTCCAGAGTCAGCAACAGGCTCTCTGGCAGCAACCACCTACAAAAGAACTCAGCATCGATGAGTCCAGGGACCAGAGTATCCAGCCAAGAGAGCAGCAAAGTTCTGAACAGTGGCAGCAAGGCAGACAGATAGATCGGCAGAACACAGAGCGTTTTGATCGCAGTGACGAGTACGGCCCGGCGCATCAGATCACGATTAATGGCTACCAGTTACCAGTACCTGCAATGCTGAACTTTACCTTTGCGGCCAAACGTTACTCACCATTGACCACCCCAGACGTGTATTTCAATCTGGGTGAGAGCACTCCCAATAGAGCCATTCAGCCGAAAGACTCTCTGCAGCAGTCAGCCTTCAGCAGTAACCGCACTCAGGATGAACCCGTCATCATCCCGTGGGGACCCGGCAGAAAAGCCAAAGATGACACAATCGACAGTGACTATGGCGGTGAGATCGATGTCATCGAAAAGCCACAACCCGAAGAACCAGAGATCAGGGAGACTTATCTGCTTATGAACACCATCAGTGTAGTGACGCTGCCCGACAGGACACCGATAGAGATGAGCAACATGGACATCAGCCTCGACATCGACAGCTTCAGCTGGGCACTCAGTGGTGAGCTTTGGGGAGCCAGCAGCCTGGCATTAGTAGAACCCGATCAGGATGGCCCCAAACAGATCGAGGTCGACATCAATGGCTGGAAGTGGGTCTTCATTGTGGAGCGCTACACCGGCTCAAGAGCGTTCGGTCAAGAAAAATACTCGATATACGGAACCAGTCGTACACAACTGCTGGCAGCTCCCTATGCACCCAAGCGCAGCAAATCCAACAGCAGCAACCTCAATGCCAAACAGGCGATCACTGAAGAGCTGGCCAATACCGGCTTCTCTGCAATCTATCCGGAGCTGGATGATTACAGCACACCCGACTGGATCATCCCCGGAGGCAGCTTCAGCTACCAGAGTGAAACCGCCATGACCGTCGTTGCTCGACTGGCCAGCACAGCAGGTGCTGTGATCATTCCTTCCAGGGAAGTCGACCAGCTGAACATCAAACCCCGTTATCCTGCCAGCCCCTGGAACTGGAATACTGCCACCATGGACAAGATCATACCGGCCAGCATGGTCATCAATCTCAGTGCCAGCTGGAGGCCAGAGCCGGAATACAATGCCGTCTATGTGTCAGGCACCCATGCGGGCGTAGCGGTCGATGTAAAACGGCAGTGCACTGCAGGAGATAAACCAGCGCCGGATATTTTAGAAGACTGGCTGACGGAAACACAGGTGAATACTGAGCGAGGCAGAAACGAACTGGCCAAAGGTGGCCATCAAAGTATTACCACATTGGAGATGCCGCTGACAGACAGCACAACTGCGCCCGGGCTGATTGAGCCGGGTATGCTGGTAGAGGTTCAGGATATAACGGGAAACTGGCAAGCCCTCTGTCTGGGGACCAGTATCAGTGCAAGCGGCGTTGGAACCGTTATTCAATCGGTTGACTTGGAACGTCACTACGGAGGTTGAGTAATGGCTACCACTAATATCTGGCAACAATTCAAGGCATTAATACCTGAAGGAGTGAGAGTTATTGCCATCATTTCCGCAAATAATGGCAATGGCACAAGTCAGGCAGAGCTTCGGGGTGGTTCGGTTATTACCGTCAAAGGGGAAGTGGGTGTTGGTGAAAAGGTATTTATTCAAAATGGGGAGATAAAAGGTATTGCGCCAAGTCTGGCGCAGTACGAAGTAGAGGTTTAAGTTAAAGCCCAAGATCCCTTAATGATTGCTGATGATCATTGACCCAGGAAGTCGGACCATTAGTACTTCGCCCCCTAAGCGTACAGGCAGCTGCACTAGGGCTACTGAACTCATAATCTTCGGTGAAGACATAACAATTATCACTTTCCGCGAGTATGCCTTTTTCAATTAGCCTGGTTCTACTGGCTCGCAATCGTTCTGGGCAAGAATTAACAGGGTGTCCAACCGCCTGTGAGCCTTTAAAAACGGTAAAGCCACCCTCAGAGCGCTTACCAGTTGCCATAAGCGAGCCTTTGACCTTGCAATGAAATAACGATGAACTCTCTGATGCAAGAGCTGTAGTGGTGCTGCCAGACTTGGTGGCTGGCAAAGAATATACCAAGTGGTGAATCCCCAACACAGGTAGTAGCTGCAACATTCGTTCAATATAAACATCCATTTCTGCACGATCCGCTTCAGGCAATGAAGAGCCGCTTGCAGCATTATTCATGATAATGGTTCGCTTATTAGTTTGAGCCAACTGAATCAGTTTTCCCTCTATGTAGCGTATATGGGCTTTCGTCAGGTTATCGTCTTTGCTGACAAAGGCAGAGGTATGAATCCAGTAGTCTTTATCCTCATTTTTGGCATGCTGTTTCAGCCGCTTGGAAACGTCCTCTGCTTCGCCTATATAAAAAACGGGATCACCAGATTCAGAATCAGTGCCTGTTAGTAGATAAACCCCTGGGCTGCTCAACTCTGGCCGAGTCAGAAAATCATCAAGATCACTTCGAGGTCCGGCAATGACCTTGCCTGTCCAATTGGAAATTTCGGCGGTACGCAGTCCGGTTGGGCTGCCTTTGACAAGAAACAGTTTAATAGTGGCTGGCTGCATGTGCGAGAATCACGTTTAATAAGTATACAAGCCATATCGACTCCATTAACTTGATCATTATTGATCGGCAACGATTTTGGAGAGTCTGTCAACTACATAAATGTCCTGCAGCAGTTCAAGGCATTGATACCTGGAGGAGTGCGGGTTTTGGCTACCATTATCGCCAATAACGGTTGTGGTACCAGTCAGGCCACGCTCCGTGATGGTTCGGTTATAATCGTCAAAGGGGGTCAGTATCTTCCGGACAGAAGGCATTTATTCGGGATGGAGAGACAAAAGGTACTGCACCGAGTTTGGGGCAATATGAGGTGGAGGTTTAAAGTATCTGATAATCCTCGGTGGTTTTGCTGTTCAGGAATCAACGCAGCGAAAAGTGAATGATTCTGAAAAAATTTACTTTTAACTGCAGCTCTCCATCACCAGTTTACAAAATCCAGAATATTATCCATGGGGATATAGTTCTTTTGAAGCCGGGTACCCAGTACATTCTGCCAGAATGATCGCCTGTCTCCCTCAGAGCCTGCCCACTCAACTACTCTGCATGATCTGGCCTTCAAATAGGGTTTAATCAGTTCATTAAGATGTTTATCCAAGCCTGAGTAACCAAACAGAATGATCTCATCCACTTCAGATAAGGCAAAACGCAAGTAGTCCCAATAGGTTCTCAGGATGTAAGATGCCGCAATAACCGATGGCTTGTGATCGATATGGCTGAGAACAATATGCTGACCAGTTCCTGAATTAAGGGTTAGCTGATGTCTTTGCAGTTTACTTGAGGTGCTACCACTGCCCATAAATAAAGGCGACCCATGCAGATGCAGGTAATAGCCAAAGTCATTGCCATACTTTCGCTCTAAAGAATCGCTACTCAGCCCTGTATCAGTCATCCCATCAATCAAAGACGCAATGTCGTAGCGACCAACTATATTGCTATCGATAAACGGGCCATACAGTAGCTTGTCATAGTTCAGCGTGGCTACATGGGACTTTGTCTCTCTGATAAATTCCAGCAGCGGCTGCATAAAATCTTGCGGTAATTCACCCTCATAGTTGTGAAGGTGTGTTGCCACTTTGTGTAAATAAGTGGCTGTGGTTGAGGGAAAAGCCTGTCCATCGTCAGTAAGCCAATGAACATTTCCATCTCCAATACGATCCAGTGTCTTACATGCGTTGATAGCGAGATGAAGCTTATCAAGTTCATCTTCACCTTGTGGAGCCTGATGTCTGCCAGTGCAGCGTAAAATCAACTGTCTTTGGTTGGCATTCAGTACATTAGAGTTATTCCAGATTACTTCCAAAGCGTCGCTGAGCAAAAAATGTTGAGGGTCCAAGGCCATCCCCAGACCATTACCAAAAATTAACAGCTTCCTGGACACACTGAATACTCCCTATCGTTCAGGCGTTAAAAATGCAAAATATTGCCAGTGCTGCGCCAAGAAAGACACAGCAAAGAGCTTTTGTAGAAAATATACCGGCAGTTAATATATCTCATCAGGGCTTCGTTCTATAGATTGAATTACCGCAGTAGCTGTCAGCTTTTTACCAGACCGACTGCCTTCTATACGCCGAGCCAATGATTCCATCGCTGTTTTCTCTACCATCACTGGCGGATCAATTGTACCGTTGCCTTGCCTAGGAAAGTGCGGTTCAACCAGTCCTGCACTGAGTCTATGTTCCAACTGTCTTGGAACATTGGTAATTCTCATTACTGCCTCTCTTCCTGCCAGTTTTGTTTCCAGTACCTTCAGTAATGCATTGGCATTATCATCAGAGTTACTGTTGTTTAATACGGAGTTAAGCAGAGAACGAATAATCTGGTTATTCAGAACAACCTGCGCTTTTGCCTGAATCTGATTATAACTCTCAATGAGTGAGACGTTATCCAAAGCCTGCTTCTGAGCCTTACAGTATTGCTCAAGTTTGCTGGTGGATCGCTTAATAGCCTCTACATCTGGTTTGTCACCAAAGTCGCTGGTCTTTAGTGCATCAGAGACAGATGCAATCATCTGAAGGCGTCCACCGGAATTCACAACAATCGATGCGCCCACAACTCCCTCATGCTCAGCTTCAATAAGGCTGAAAGGTACTTCGTCTTTCTGCTCCATTACAAAAGATAAAAGTCGTTCAAAAACAGGATCACCATAAGTGGCAAAATAGAGCGGTTGTTTATTCTCAAGGCCTGAATCAAAAAGAGCACGATCTGTGGTGATAGCAACGCCATTCTCAATCATGTCTATACCGTTCAGAGTCATGTACCGGCCACAATGACTCACTTCACAGCCCAGTTGTTGCAAGAATTCAGACTGGCTCACTACTTGCCAAATATCATCCAGGGTGACTGAGAGAGGTTTCTTTCTATAGTGTTCTGCCAGTCGGAGATACACATCAAACATCTCCGTCACCGGTACTTCCATCAGTTTATTGTTTTCCTGTTGCTGTGCGGCACGTTTTCGGGCTCGAGTTTCCACTTCCTGCTGGCTCATGGTGCCATCAGCCAAAGCCTGGAACTCTTCGGTCATTACTGGCAGCATGGAAAACTGCTGAGAACCCACCACAAGATTAGCCTGAGCTAACCGGCTAAGCAGTCTCTCATAAACGAATTGTTCAGCAGAATCCGCAAAGCAAAGGTTCAACACAAATATCTCATTGTACTTCTGCCCGATACGGTCAATACGACCAATTCGTTGTTCTACTTTCATCGGGTTCCAGGGCAGGTCGAAGTTAATCAAAAGGTCTGCAGTTTGCAGGTTCAAACCTTCCGCAGCGGCATCGGTACAGAGCAGGACATCAATATCACCCTGAACAAACCGGTGTTTAATGTCATCCCGTTCTACCCCAATCATGGTGTTTTTGACGGGGTCAAAGTAACTGCCACCAGCTCCTGAATAAGTTCCCACCAGCAAGTTCGGCATCCTGATTTTCAAGCGCTCCTGAATATCTTGGAGTGTATCGAGAAAACGAGTGAAAATTACCGTCTGCTTAATTCGCTGACCTTCCTGCCTTTTCTTGAGGATTTTCAACAGTTCAACAATTTTATTGGAATCACTATTAATGTCCCCAAGCTCACTGAGCAGGATGGCCAGCTGGTCACGCTCCCAGCGTAAATCTTCTGGCGTCCGGTTATTGAGCATGACTTCCAAGGCATCAAGATCATCATCTCCACCATCCATTAATAGCTCTTTCAACTCTTC
The DNA here is from genome assembly GCF_049275935.1 of Endozoicomonas sp. ALC020. Lineage (NCBI taxonomy): Bacteria > Pseudomonadati > Pseudomonadota > Gammaproteobacteria > Oceanospirillales > Endozoicomonadaceae > Endozoicomonas > Endozoicomonas sp. ALC020. The sequence continues at coordinate 1,357,924 of NZ_CP184830.1, read as the reverse complement.
AAGATCATCAGGATCACTGAGGGTTTTCAGATGATGGATCAGAGTGGTTTCCACTTTGGCCTTTCGCCTTTCAAGAGTCAGCTTCAATGCAGAAAGACTGGAGGCAAAACGCAGACGCAAAAAACTAAGATAGAAACCCAGAGCCGTCTGAGCTGACTCCGTTAAACCACTGGCTAAGAGCTGCTCCTTCAGCCCTATGCAATATAGACCAAGCAGCTCATCCACTCGTGCTTCCTGAGCGGTAAAGACAATTTTCGGCATAGGGAGAACGGTGCGATCAGCCAAGTTGGCACTGAGCTTTCCTTCTTGCCGGTATATTTTTAGCAACCCTCTCGTGTGCCGTTGCATCACTCGGGAAAGCGGTGCCGCCGCAAATAGCAAACGGGCAAGAGACTTTAACTCAAAGCTCATTGGCTGTATTCCCTGTTCCAGCCAGCGAACCAGAGATAAACGGGCGATAGGATCAATCACCGTCTCGGAGAGGTACTTCCACAGCTGAGGATCAAGCTGCTCAATGGTGGTAACGGCTTTGCGAATCAGTATCCATTCATCGTTACTCACTTGCTGTTGATTGGCGATGGCATTGACCACCCGGTAATACGCGAGCATCAGCGAAGGGTCATACTGAAATGCGCCAACCCGATTACTCAGCCGAATCAAATCACTCACCTCGACCGGGTCCAGCTGCATAGGTGTTGCCGTCGCTAACAGCAATGAACGACTGCTGCCCCGCAGGTGCTGGTTGATGGTCTGATATAGCTGATTGTATCGTGGGAATCCCCGGGTACCCTTGGGAGAGTTGGAACGCCGGGCGTAATGAGCTTCATCCACCAGAGAGATATCAAAGCTTTCTGCCTGATCGATCAGCTTTCGCCGCTCTTTGCGGGCCATTAAGCCAGTAGAGATAATGGCCAGGTCAGGCTCATATAAACTGCCAATAGATTTTTTCTGAACTACCGGGATCAGTGACTCGCTGAAAGTATTGGGCGAAGCACCTACCCGTTCAAAAGGCAGAAAGAACTTGCTGGTCATTTCTCGTTGCCACTGACGGGTCAAACTGGCCGGTGCTGCAATCAGAATTCGCTTTGCCCGTTTACTCAGGTGCAGGGCACGAAAAGCCAGGCCCGCCTCAATGGTTTTACCCAGTCCCACCTCATCACACAAAAGATGAGATGCCGGATACTGCTCAATAATCCGCCGAGCAACCACCTCCTGATGTGGCCAAGGTTCCACTGGTGCCGTGTACATGCCGGTGTACTGACCGTTCGGCATCAGAGGAGCATAACGGATAGCAGCAAATTGAAGCGCTTCCCGATCAGAGAGTTGTGGTAATACCGATGCCTGCTGGTTTGGCGAACGGCCATTAATTTCAACTGGAATCGATATTTGATCAGAAAAGGTTAAGAGCTTTTCGCGAACCGCATCCGGCAGATCTTTCACCACAAAAGCGCTGTGCTGGTTTGCCCACAATGCTGCAAAGCTCAGTTCGGCTTTATTGATTTTGTCCCGCTCTTTTTCTCCCTGCCAGGAACCATCCACATCGACATTTTCGGCATTTCTTTTCAATGCGGTTTCCGATTCATTCCATGAACCGCTGGCGTACAAGGTTTCGCCTTCGTCATCATACCCCAGCGCCCATTTCTCATGGACATAGCCGTCTTCGCCTGAATCCAGCACCAGCCCTGCGCCAGTCTCAGAATAAAGAATAATAGGACACCCTTATATTTGACAAAAAAACCAGTTCGTCTATTTTTTTCCTGTCGCTGATATTTAGTTCCGGCAGGAGAGGTTATGACCCGTGCACGAAGTTCTTTGATCGACCCAGGTTCCACGCCTTATTATCACTGTATAGCTCGATGTGTGCGCAGAGCGTATTTGTGTGGAGAGGATTATTTAACGGGCAAAAACTACGAGCACCGTCGGCAGTGGGTTGTAGATAAGCTCAGGGAACTGGTTTCAATCTTTTCTATAGAAGTCTGCGCCTATGCTGTTATGTCGAATCACTACCATGTGGTTTTGCATATCAATCAGAAACCTGCCAGAGAGTGGACACGAGATGAAATTTTGAGTCGATGGACAAGGCTTTTCTCAGGGCCGCTTCTGGTTCAGAGGTATCTTGCTGCTGACCAGCTGAGTCATTCGGAACTGGCTCGCGTGGACGAATTTGTTGAAGAGTATCGAAATCGTTTAACCCGCCTTTCACCACCCCTATCAGGAATACATGGACTCGTAAAAAATGCCCAAAATTTGAATGATCGTCCACTGCCTTTCCTTCAAACCAACCACATGTTCCTCCTGATTATTGACCGTTAATACACTAAGCCCCTGAAAACAGAAAAATACCCATCTTGCTGTTGGGTTCTGGCAGGGCTTTTTTTTCTGGTCTGGAAATACACGACTTTGCTTTTTCAGTTCCTGCCTGATTCTGTGCTGGATAGCAGCATAGACCATCAGGCACAGAGTCATCACCATTAACAGGGCTTCAATACGTTCCGCTTTCTTCAAATAGAGCGAAGAGACCAGAAAGTCCGGGCTCTTCAGGAACCGAAAGCCGCCTTCAACTTTTTGTTGCGACTTATAGATAGACAACAGCTCAGAGGCATTCAAACTATTTTTATCCAGCTCATTGGTGCTTAGGATAAAACAACCCAGTGAGGCCTCTGCATGCTCCCTCTTCTCGCAGGAAACAAAGCATTCAGCCTGCACAAAGTACTCGAAGTGATCAGGCTTGCTATCCGGCGATGGTCTTCCTTTGCCCGAATAGCAGGGTTTACAGATAACCTCAGGCTCTGTTTCGCTTTGGCAAAGTTTCGATTGTTTCTGCCACAAGGCAAAAGCCTTCAATGCATCGTCCCGGCACAAAAAGGCCTTTTTGCTCAGCTTCTCCAGATCACGGGCCTCTTTCAATGACTGTTTTTGCATCTTTCGGGTCAGTGTTTTCCGTTCACTAAGCCCGCGCTTTTTGTTGAGAAACAGGAACCATCGTTGTTGAACCCCTCCGTAGCAGGAAGGCACTTCAGCTGAGTAATAATCTTCATAGCCTTCAACAGGCTCCAGCGACATGGTTGGCGCTTTGCAGACCAGCTCCTTTGCCTCCTTGATGTTCAGGGGTACCCGGGAGATAAACAGCTGCTTTTGCTCATCAAGCGACTGAAGGGTTTCTGCAACATACATGGCAGCATCAGCAACCAGATAGCGGCTATTCAAAGCAGCCTTAAAACATGACAGATGATTTTTGATAATTTCCTGAAAACAGGTTTTGTCGTTTACATTACCGCTGGCAGGGGCCATAAACACAGGGATGCCCGCCTGGTTTTCAGTCATTAACTGTAAGACTACCTGGTTCAGGTCAGGCCGGTGGTCACGGCTGTAACCTTGGCAGATATGAATACAGTTCAAGTCGTCTGGATTGTCATGACTGTTATAGACTCCATCCACATGAAAGCTGGTGCCATCCAGATTTAATGCCTTGCAAGGAAGTTTCAGATGATTGACGACCTTGACGGCCAGATTGAGATACAAGTCGCTAACACCAGCGTCGTACAAACTGTCGAGAGCCCGACCAAGTACCTTATCGTTCAAGTGTTCAGCCTGTATACCTTCCCCGATAAGGCGGTCAATCGGCTTATCCTCAAAAAACTCAGGGAGCATGTATAGAGTTTGCCCCGTAAAGCCCAAGCCATTGATGATCATTGCAACTACAGCTTGTCCAATAGTGACATTACGAACATCGGAGTCATTTGTGATACGGGCATCAATGTATTCGGCTATCTTTAACTCCCGACACATAGCGGCAACCAAGCCAAGGTGGTTGAGGTTCTTAGACTGGTATTGAGCTTGAGACATGTTGGTGTACCTGAATGTCTGTTTATTTCTTTGACAACAGATTTTAGGCAAATATCAATCGGTGTGGTGAAAGGCAGTTTAACGAATATCAGCTGGTTCATGCGTTGCCTGAACGAATATCTTGCTCGTGAGGCTAACCAGGAAGATGGCTGCAAAGGTCGCTTCTGGGAAGGGCGGTTTAAAAGTCAGGCGCTGTTGGATGAGGCTGCGTTGTTGACCTGCATGGCCTACGTTGACCTGAATCCGCTCCGTGCCGAAATGGCGAAAACTCCAGAAAAATCAGACTACACGTCGATCCAAGAACGAATAGAAAATTTGTCAGGTTCTGATACCCGAAAGCAGCCAATCACCCTTATGCCTTTTCGATCACAGGGGCAAAATCCGGATAAGGCATTGCCTTATATTCTTCACGATTACCTTGAGCTGGTTGATTGGAGTGGACGTGCAGTCCGATCCGATAAGAAAGGTTCAATCCCTTCAGATATCCCACCCATTCTGACCCGACTGGAAATTGATTCAAATGAATGGCTCAAAACCATGAAATGGAATAATCGCTTTTATCGGGCAGTGGGCAGGCTGGAAGCGATGAAAACCTTTGCTCGGGAAATGGGGCAGCAATGGGTACAGGGGTTGTTTACATGTAGTCGTTTATTTCGCTGTGTAAGTTGATTGCCTGATTTTTCCATTGTTATTTGTTGCTCCTGTCATCTGGGGAGCTTTGCTATTTCTGACTTTTCCCCTTTTTGAGCGATTCGCTGTTGTTTGTTATGACAAACGATTAATATCCTTGCGTATTCTGGTCAGCTTGAACACCCATTCTGGTTCATTTGAACACCCTGGATCTCCTACGCATCACCCAGTCTGATTTTTAGTCCAAGTGTTCAAGTGTTTCCAGTTTTCCCAGCTTCTTGCGCATGGATTCCCCTTTCAGCGTAATCCTGTGGGCGTTGTGCATCAGGCGATCCAGAATGGCGTCTGCCAGAGTCTCATCACCGATGCTGCCATGCCATTGCCGGGTCGGTAGCTGGCTGGTAACCAACGTTGAACTTTGTTCGTGACGGTCATCCATCACTTCCAGTAAATCGTTGCGTTGCTGCTGGGTCAGAGGTTCCAGCCCCCAGTCATCCAGTATCAACAAATCCACCTTCGCCAGTTGCTTGAGTTGCCTGCTGTAGCTGCCATCACCATGGGCAAGGCTCAGCTCTTCCAGTAAGCGCGAGAGTCGGTAATAGCGGACACTGTAACCCTGTATGCAGGCCCGGTGTCCCAGTGCACAAGCCAGGTAACTTTTACCACTGCCACAAGGTCCGGTAATCAGCAGGTTCCTGTGCCTGTTTAACCAGTCCTCGCTGGACAGTGTGGCTATTTGGACTTTCTTCAACCCCCGGGGATGTTCGTAGTCAATGTCGTCTACCCGTGCAGCCAGCTTAAACCTGGCCGCCCTCAGTAACCGGGCAAGACGTTTGTTATTGCGCTCGGTCTCTTCCTGTTCTGTCAGGAGGGCCAGCCGCTCCACAAAGCTCAGGCTGTCGTAGGTGCCGGGCTGCTCCAGTTGCTGAGCCAGGGCATCGGCCATGCCTGTCAGGCGCAGTGACCGCAGACGGGTCAGAGTTTGATTCATCATGATACGTCTCCGGTTACTGATAGCTGGCTGCACCACGAACATTTTCGTGGCTGTCATGAAGAGGTAGTGTCGTTTGTTTCACCTCAGGTTGAAGAGCCTGTTTGTCTTTACCTGATTGCAGGATCGCCCGGATATTCTTGAGTCGGTAACCTTTGATTTTCCGGGCATGGGCGCAAGCATTGTTTAACCGGTCAGCTCCGTAATCCCGTTTGAGGTTCAATAACCCCAGGCAAGACCGATAAGCCTGCTCCGGATGCTCACGACTGTTCAACAGATACTGAGTTATCCAGTGAACATCGGGGCCCAGCTGTTTTGCCCACTCCAGCAGTCGTTCCGGTGTCCACTCCTGGTGCTTGCTATGTCGTTCAGGCATATGGGCTGATTGAGTGGTAAAACCGGTTGTGAACTTACGGGGGTGACAGGCCACAACTTCACCTTTGCAGAAGACAGTGACCGTATGTTCTGTTGCCTGAACTTCCACCTCTTTCTTGACCAGCTGATGAGGCACTGAGTAGTAATGGCCTTTACAGTGAATGTGATAGTCAATGTTCACCCTGGCTTTGCTGAACTCAGCGTACTCAAAGGCCTGTTTGGGCAAAGGTCGCAAAGCGGGTTCATCCAGTTGCTCAAAGGTACTTCGTCGTGTACCTGGCAGTTTTTGAAAGGGCTTAAGGTTGAGTTCAGTCAATAGCTCCCGTATACGACTGTTCAGTTCTGCCAGGGTAAAAAAGGTCTCATGACGAAGTCTGGCCAGTATCCAGCGTTCAACCAACTGCACACCCACTTCGGCTTTCGCCTTGTCCTTGGGCTTGTAGGGCCGAGCTGGAATGACCGCCACCTGGTAGTGGTTGGCCAGGTGTTGGTAAGCCGGGTTCAAGTCCGGTTCATAACGGCAAGACTTACTGACACCGCTCCTGAGGTTGTCTGGTACCACGACAGCTGGAATACCTCCAAAGAACTCAAAGGCCCGAACATGAGACCCCAGCCAGTCTTCGGACTTCTGGGATAGGGTGGCTTCTGCGTAGGTGTAGTTAGAGGCTCCCATCACCGCTACGAAAATCTGGGCGTTATGGGCGATCTCACCGGTCTTTGGATTAACGACAGGGACCGTAAGACCAGCGTAGTCTACAAACAATTTTTCACCCGCCTTGTGATGCTGTCGCATGGAACGTTTCTGGCAGCCCAGCCACTGGTTGTAGCGGTGACAGAACTGCGAGTAGCTGTAGGCATTGAGAGTGCTCTCCTGGCAGTACTCCTCCCAGAGTGTTTGCTTGGTCACCTCCTTGCGCTTGAGTGACTGGTGAATAACGCCCCAGTCCGGGTCGACCAGCCCCTGGCGGCTCGACAGGGGGGCCTCAGGGAACAATGTTTGCACCAGGGTAGCCTCAGAGCAATCGGAGGACAGAGGCCAGCTCAGTGGGGACCGCTCAAAGGCCTGAACGTAGTTGGACACAGTGCCAACACTGACCCGCGTGCTGCGAGCTATTTGCCGGATGCTGAGGCGGTACTCAAAGCGCATCCGAAGCATTTCTTGAAGTTTTCGCATGGAAATCCTGTTATTTGGCATGGCTGCTGTCCTTACTGTTTAGAAAGGTCAGCGGCTAAAGTTCATGGAAATCAATGCGTAAGAGATAATCTACCGAAAGAAGAGGTTTCAGATTCTGGAGGCTTGAACACGGATTCTGGGCAGTTGAACAGCGATTCTGGTAATCTCGAAAAAGTGTTCAAGAGTTAACAGAATGAGTGTTCAAGCGCCGCCAGAATAGGTGTTCAAGAGTTAACAGAATCAGTGTTCAAGCGATGCCAGAATATGCAATCCTCATTTGAGTGGCTGTCAGGGCTTACTGGACTGCTGGGCTCGCGGCTTTTGGGCCGTACTTATTAGGGTTTATTTTATATGGATGTCCTGTTTTTTATTCCTAGCGAAAGCAGCGTGCAACTGTTGTTCAAGGATCATCTGGGCAGTATTCACACGATCATGGACGGCAACGCCATGACCCTGCTGCAACGGCAGAGTTTTGATCCCTTCGGCCAGAGAAGGAACGCCACCAACTGGCAGGACCTACTGGACAGCCAGCTCAGCAGCTTCAACACCAGCTATACGACCAGAGGCTTCACCGGCCACGAGCAGCTGGACGAAGTGGGTCTGATCCATATGAATGGTAGGGTGTATGACCCGAAACTGGGGCGTTTCCTGCAAGCCGATCCATTTATCCAGGCAGCGGGCAACACCCAGAGTTTTAACCGCTATAGCTATGTGCTGAATAATCCGTTGAATGCGGTTGATCCCAGTGGATACTTCTTCAAGTGGGTTAAGAAGAAAATAAAGAAAATAACTCGCAGTGTTATAAAAGGACTCTCAAAAGTATTTGGCCCTGAGCTTGTAAATATCGTAGGTAGTTTCGTTGCCGGATATTACGGTGGGGCTGCTGGTGTTGCAGCCTGGAACTATGAATTTGCCAGAGCCATGGGAGCCAGTTCAGGCGATGCTCTAAAATCAGGTGCTATTGCAGGTGCTTCAGCTTTTGCCTTTAATGCGATAGGGGCAAAATTTAATGGCGCAGAGGGTACTTGGAATGCTGCTGGTGGGGCTGCACATATAGCAGCACACGCAATTACTGGAGGAGTGATTTCAGAATTGCAAGGAGGTAAGTTCGGCCATGGCTTTATCTCTGCGGGCTTTACCAAGTTTGCTACGAGTAACATGAATGTTATACAGGGTAAATCAGCAGCAGCCGTCGCAGGGCGAACGACAGTTGCTGCACTTATTGGAGGTACTGCTTCAAAGCTGACCGGAGGCAAGTTTGCCAATGGAGCCCAGACAGCAGCTATGGCTCATTTGTTCAACGCTGAGGGTAAGGTTATAGCTAAAATCGGTAAGGACGTATTTACATTCTCTGGTAATACTGAAGATTACTATTGCGGCAGCACTGGAAATACAGAGTGCAAAGCTAACCTTGCGGGTGGAACAATGCTTAAGAGGTTTGGAAACTTATATGTTAGCGAAGACTCTCAAGGGTACAAGGCATATTCAGATGCTGTCAAAGTTAATCTAGCTTCTCATGTATCAGATGGGATGACTCTTATCACAGTTGTTTTTCCTGCATCGGCACCAGTGGCAGGAGGGGTTGCGCTCTTTGCGGATGGCGTAAAGATAATATATTCCGATAACCCGGCTGAAACAGCTGCCCAGATAGCTATTGGAAAAATTGGAGGAGGTCTATCAGGTAAGGCTGCCATGATGCGAAATCCATCAATTTCAGGCCATAATGTACAGAGGATAGAAGCCATAGGAGGAAAGGTTTCAGAGGAGTCTCTCAAATGGTAAAGGTGTTTGAAGCTTCAATTAGTAAGATATTTAATAAAAACATAGAAAAATGCGTTGGAAAGTATAAAATTCAATATGCTTTTAGGCTTATAGTTATTTCTTTGATGGCCTTTTTGATATCGAGTTTAAATCATAATTTTGCTGTTTCAATAATATTAAGCTTGGCAATAGAGCTATATATTGTTGATTTATATACAGATAGGATAATGCCGCCTGCATTCTTGTGCAAAAGCACTTATATGCATGAGTTAAATAACTCTCATATATTGATTAAGTCACTTTTTTTGATCGTAAATGGAGGCGTAATAATTTTCTTGTTAATGATCTTACTCCTCTAATCTTTATCTGATGCTACTGGAGTCTTTCAGGTTGGGAGTAAACTTTAAAACTGCATAGACTCTTTCCCAGCCTGAGGGTGATATACTGCGCGTTTAATCGTGTTTTTATCATAAATGTTTGTGGGCGGTTCCCCACCCACCGCCAGTGAACAATTTAGTATTACGCGCTCGTAGCTCAGCTGGATAGAGTACCTGGCTACGAACCAGGCGGTCGTAGGTTCGAATCCTACCGAGCGCGCCATCTTCAGAAAGCCCTATTTTTATAGGGCTTTTTGTCGTTTTGGGGATGGGTTTTTCTGGCTCTCTGTTTGTTTGATAATCATCCCCTGTCTTATAACTGCGTACTTGGAAAATTCCTGAAAAAGCCGATTTTTGGCCATTTTTGGGCCGTTTTTTCTCTCTCCTCTCTAAATAACGTACTTCGGCTACTTTGAAGTACGTTACTTGATTTCCTCTTTATAATCAGTGATTTGCAGGTGTTTTTTAGTTTCTGGGACGGGTGTTGGGTTTGCACTTTTATAGCGGTGTGGGCGGGGTGTTGTCGGCGAACTTTTTGATTATTTTTTACTGCTTTTTTTCTCCACAGAGGAACTGTATTTGTTCTAAAGTGTACAATATTTTATACAGAGTGCTAAGCTGTTGGATAACGAAAAGCAGATTTTCTGGATGGGTAGCTCCCTGGAAGACCTGCTTGAATTCCTGGGTATGGCCAAGCGAGAAGCGGGTTATCAATTAAGCCGGGTACAGCATGATCTCGACCCTGAACACTGGAAGGATTTCAAGACAGTGGGAGCGGGTGTCAGGGAAATTATCATCTCGGAAGAAGGTGGTGCTTTTCGAGTGATGTATTTGGCCAAGTTTGAGGAAGCTGTATACGTGCTTCACAGTTTTCAAAAGAAAACCCAACAAACCAGTAAGCACGACAAGCAAGTAGCAGCTCGCCGTTACAAGCAGGTTCTGGCAGAACGGAGCAAAAGGAGGAAGGACGGATGAGTATTAAGAACATCGGACATACGACACCAACAGGTGGCAACGTTTTTGCCGACCTGGGCTTTTCCCCTGAAGAAGCAAAGAAACTGAAAGAGGAAGCTGAGGGTAAAATTAAAGCGGATCTCAAGATTCAACTGATGGTAGAAATTACAAAGGCCATCAGAGATCGCCAGCTGAAGCAGGAAGAAGCTGCACGGTTGTTGAATGTGAGCAGACCCAGAGTCTCTGATGTGATGACAGGGAAGGCCAGCAAGTTCACCATTGATGCATTGGTGGACATGCTACAAAAACTGGGTCTTTCAGTGACACTCAAAGTCGCTTGAGGCAGGGAGGGAGTAAATCAATCTTCCGATACCCCCAAAGCCTTCTTCTGCTCAGACCAGAGCAAGGGGAAAGGGCTTCATTTTCTATAGAAGTCTGCGCCTATGCTGTATGCCTTTTCGATCACAGGGGCAAAATCCGGCTAAGGCGTTGCCTCATATACTTTACGATTATCTTGAGCTGGTTGACTGGAGTGGGCTTGCAGTCCGATCCGATAAGAAAAGTTCAATCCGATCAGATATCCCACCCATTCTGAGCCGACTGGAAATTGATTCAAATGAATGGCTCAAAACCATGAGATGGAATAACCGCTTCTATCGGGCAGTGGGCAGGCTAGAAGTCATGAAAACTTTTGCTCGGGAAATGGGGCAGCAATGGGTACAGGGGTTGTTTACCTGTAGTCGTTTATTTTCATGGCGTAAGCTGATTGTCCGACTTTTCCGTTGTTAGTTTGTTGCTCCTGTCATCTGGGGAACTCTGCTATTTCTGATTTTTCCCCTTTTTAAGTGATTCGCTTGTTGTTTGTTATGGTAAACGATTAATATCCTCATTTGAGAGGCTGTCAGGGCTTAATGGACTGCTGGGCTCGCGGCTTTTGGGTTGTTGCGGAACATAATCAGCCTTAACCTTCGAGATATAGCTTCACATTTGCTTTTTTTGCAGCTTTCGCTAGTGCATCATCCAGAGTAGCAAGTGGCAGTCCTTCACGAATAGCCAATTCTAAATAGGCTGCATCATAACTACTGAGATTGTAATTTCTGGCAAGCCCCAGTGTTCGACTAAACGCCTGATTAGACGTTAATGGATCGGCGAAAATAGGCAGATTTTCCAGTTGAGCAAGAAAACCTTCAGACAGGGCAATGTCTATATCACCTCTGCGCTCTGACCGAGACACTACATTACACACTTCCAGATGCCAGAGATTTGGGACAATTGCATCAACCGAAGCCAGTGCTGCCATAACATCTTCGGCATACTGCTGATCAGAAGTATCTTCTGTTTTCAATAGCCAGCGCATTGTTACAGAATTGTCCAACACGAAGTCTGTCTTCATCTGCGACCTTCTTCACGAAGAGCTTTCAAATCTACATCAGATATTGTTGGCTTCTTCATCTTTAGTAGATTATTGATGGCTGCTTGAGCCTTCAAACGACTTTTTGCTCGACTGGGGATGAGGTCAGCAATCGGTTTGCCACGGTTTGTTATAGTAAAAGCTTCTCCAGCCTCAACACGGCGAAGAATTTCTGGGAGTTTGGTTTTGGCATCATAAGAGCCAATTTCTTCAAGCATTTGAGTAGCCTCTTTTTTTTGGTTTATATAGACCAGTATACTAGTCTATTAATGTTATGCAATAAAGAAAAAAGAACACCCTTATATTTGACAAATAAGCCAGCTTGCCCAGTTTTTCCCTGTCGCTGATATTTAGTTCCGGCAGGAGAGGTTATTCCTGTGCACGAAGTTCTTTGATCGACCCAGGTTCCACGCCTTATTATCACTGTACAGCTTGATGCGTGTGCAGAGCGTATTTGTGTGGAGAGGATTATTTGACGGGCAAGAACTACGAGCATCGTCGGCAGTGGGTTGTAGATAAGCTGAGGGAACTGGTTTCAATCTTTTCTATAGAAGTCTGTGCCTATGCTGTTATGTCTAATCACTACCATGTGGTTTTGCATATCAATGAGAAACCTGCCAGAGAGTGGGCAAGAGATGAAATTTTGAGTCGATGGACAAGGCTTTTCACAGGGCCGCTTCTGGTTCAGAGGTATCTTGCTGCTGACCAGCTGAGTCACTCGGAACTGACTCGTGTGGACGAATTTGCTGAAGAATATCGAAATCGTTTAACGAATATCAGCTGGTTCATGCGTTGCCTGAACGAATATCTTGCCCGTGAGGCTAACCAGGAAGATGACTGCAAAGGTCGCTTCTGGGAAGGACGGTTTAAAAGTCAGGCGTTGTTGGATGAGGCAGCATTGTTAACCTGCATGGCCTATGTTGACCTGAATCCGCTCCGTGCCGAAATGTCGGAAACTCCAGAAGGATCAGACTACACGTCGATTCAGGAACGAATTGAAAATTTGGCAGGTTCTGATACCCGAAAGCAGCCAGTCACCCTTATGCCTTTTCGATCACAGGGGCAAAATCCGGCTAAGGCGTTGCCTTATATACTTCACGATTATCTTGAGCTGGTTGACTGGAGTGGGCGTGCAGTCCGATCTGATAAGAAAGGTTCAATCCCTTCAGATATCCCACCCATTCTGAGCCAACTGGAAATTGATTCAAATGAATGGCTCAAAACCATGAGATGGAATAACCGCTTCTATCGCGCAGTGGGCAGGCTGGAAGCCATGAAGACTTTTGCTCGGGAAATGGGGCGGCAATGGGTACAGGGGTTGTTTACCTGTAGTCGTTTATTTCATGGCGTAAGCTGGTTGCCCGACTTTTCCGTTGTTATTTGTTGCTCCTGTCATCTGGGGAGCTCTGCTATTTCTGACTTTTCCTCTTTTTGAGTGATTCGCTTGTTGTTTGTTTTGATAAACAATTAATATCCTCATTTGAGTGGCTGTCAGAGCTTAATGGACTGTTGGGCTCGCGGCTTTTGGGCGGTGTTTATTACGGTTTATTTTATATGGATGTCCTATTTTTTTTATATGGATGTCCTATTTTTTGGATGTCCTATTTTTTATTTTTTATCACAATGTTATCAGTCGGGTCTCGGGCATTACTGCCAATCTGGTAGCTCATGATTTTACCGCTGGTAATATCTCCCTGGCACTTCGAGGCAGTGTTATTGAGGCTTCTCGCCGGTGACTGATGAAGCGCAAGAAACCTTTGGTGTGGCGGGTGAATTGATTCCTTTTGAGCATTTACCTGATTTGGATCAGACCATTACGGTAAAAGACAGCCCGGATACCGTATTGGTAGAAGGTGACGACCACCAACTGATGAAATCTGGCATTCAGGTCATTGAAGGTGGTGGTATTGATGACCAGGGCATCAAGGTCAGTTACACCCCACTTAAGGCTAATACGGTACAAGCCCTCGTAGAGTCCGGGCGAGAGTTTACCTTGTTTATGAAAGGGTTGAATGATGCTCAGGAGGGGTTGCCCTTCAATATCAGAGTACATCGAGTGAAGTTCTCTCCGGTACAGAATCTGGGCTTTATCTCGGATGACTTCGCCAGCATTCCCCTACAAGTCGATGTGCTGGCGGATACGTCGATTTCAGGGAATGGGCTGAGTTCTTTCATGCAACTGGATCTGGCGGGCTAGTCGCTAAAATTTCCACGTGTTCCTTTTTGATGGGCAATACAAAATCTGTGTGATAAACGAGGTGCACTTTTCTTTTTTGGTGCTAATATGGTGCATATATGAACCAAGGAGAGAGTCTCATGCCCAGACAGAGCATCACGTTTACCGAGCCCAACGATGAGTGGCTCAAGGCTCAGGTTGACAGCAAAGAATACAGTAGTAAAAGCGATGTCATTAATGACCTGATCAGACAAGCCCGATCCAGAAAAAGTGAACTTGAAGCGATTCGTGAAGCACTGATCAAAGGAGAAAACAGTGGTATCAGCGAATTAACTCCTGAAGACATAGTGACCCAGGTACTGGAGCGAAAACGTAAAAATGGCGAGTTATAAGCTATCAAATGAAGCTGCTTTGGATATAGGACGTATCCTTGAGTTTGGCATTGATAACTTTGGTCTGGATCAGGCAATTCATTACCACGATAGCTTGCAGGCCCGTTTGACAGAATTAGCGAGTTTTCCACTTCACTACCCGGCAGTGGAGCATATCCGCAAGGGATACCGTATGAGTGTGTACGGTTCTCACTCCATTTATTACCAAATTCAGGAAGATTATGTCCTGATTGTTCGGATTATGGGGAGACAGGATATCTCTGAAACATTTCAGGCGTAAGACGGCTATCAGTCTGCAGATCCACACCCACCACCTTTTCACGACACTGATGTCGCTCCTCTAAAAAAAAAAAGATAAAAAATAGTGTTAAAAAATAGGACACCCTTATATTTGACAAAGATAAAAAATAGGACACCCTTATATTTGACAAACAAGCTAGCTAGTCTAGTTTTTCCCTGTCGCTGATATTTAGTTCCGGCAGGAGAGATTATGACCCGTGCACGAAGTTCTTTGATCGACCCAGGTTCCACGCCTTATTATCACTGTATAGCTCGATGCGTACGCAGGGCGTATTTGTGTGGAGAGGATTATTTAACGGGCAAAAACTACGAGCATCGTCGGCAGTGGGTTGTAGATAAGCTGAGGGAACTGGTTTCAATCTTTTCTATAGAAGTCTGTGCCTATGCTGTTATGTCTAATCACTACCATGTGGTTTTGCATATCAATGAGAAACCTGCCAGAGAGTGGGCAAGAGATGAAATTTTGAGTCGATGGACAAGGCTTTTCACAGGGCCGCTTCTGGTTCAGAGGTATCTTGCTGCTGACCAGCTGAGTCACTCGGAACTGACTCGTGTGGACGAATTTGCTGAAGAATATCGAAATCGTTTAACGAATATCAGCTGGTTCATGCGTTGCCTGAACGAATATCTTGCCCGTGAGGCTAACTAGGAAGATGACTGCAAAGGTCGCTTCTGGGAAGGACGGTTTAAAAGTCAGGCGTTGTTGGATGAGGCAGCATTGTTAACCTGCATGGCCTATGTTGACCTGAATCCGCTCCGTGCCGAAATGTCGGAAACTCCAGAAGGATCAGACTACACGTCGATTCAGGAACGAATTGAAAATTTGGCAGGTTCTGATACCCGAAAGCAGCCAGTCACCCTTATGCCTTTTCGATCACAGGGGCAAAATCCGGCTAAGGCGTTGCCTTATATACTTCACGATTATCTTGAGCTGGTTGACTGGAGTGGGCGTGCAGTCCGATCTGATAAGAAAGGTTCAATCCCTTCAGATATCCCACCCATTCTGAGCCAACTGGAAATTGATTCAAATGAATGGCTCAAAACCATGAGATGGAATAACCGCTTCTATCGCGCAGTGGGCAGGCTGGAAGCCATGAAGACTTTTGCTCGGGAAATGGGGCAGAAATGGATACGGGGGTTGTTTACCTGTAGTCGTTTGTTTCATGGCGTAAGCTGATTGCCTGACTTTTCCGTTGTTAATTTGTTGCTCCTGTCATCTGGGGAGCTCTGCTGTTTCTGATTTTTCCCCTTTTTGAGTGATTCGCTTGTTGTTTGTTATGGTAAACGATTAATATCCTCATTTGAGAGGTTGTCAGGGCTTAATGGATTGCTGGGCTCACGGCTTTTGGGCAGTGTTTATTAGGGTTTATTTTATATGGATGTCCTATTTTTCCATTTTTCTCTCTTAATGATGAACGACACTACAAAGAAACGCACAGCTTTTCAGAAGTAAAGGAAACAAAATGGAGAAGAAAGTTTGTTGATGGTAAAAATGTGACTATGACCGATAAATATGGTGATCCGAAATGGGGGGACTTGGATGATGTTCTTGGTGCAGTAGCTTATGCAGCGGATATCGTACTAGGTAGAGCCCTTAATTTAGATTATCAAGCTAAAATTCAGCACTACGGCGAATATGAAATGTGGGAGCAGGTTGAGGTCACAAAGTACTATGAACATAGAATGCGTTCATTAAGTGACTATGATGAAACACTGCTTTCGATCAGCGACCCTGTTCCAACAGGTAGACATGAGTGGCGGCCAACCGGTCTAGTAACAGATACAAAACAAGTAGACTATACATTATGCCCAATATCATGCAGTCTGATTCATCAGTAAATTTATGGAAGTGCTTTCTGTTGTTAGTGTTTACAGTTTTACTATCTGTTGCTAACGAAAGATTTAGTAAGCCAGATATGTCATTTGTCACTGATGACTATAGACAGTACTACCGTGATATAGAAAAAAAAGATTCTCTTACAGAAGAGGAATTTCAAAAACTTACAGATAGGTCTAACGCTTTTATCGAAGAGTTGAATAAAAAAGAGTCAGTAAATAAAGTTGTTGGCCAAACAGTATTTGTAAAGCTGTTAATTATTCCAATTTCTGCATTATTGTTCTTTTTTGCTCCTTTAGTCCTTAAACTAAGAGGGAGGGGGAGCTTACTTTTTGCAACCATCCATATAGTGGTTATTGTGAGCCTACTAGTGAATATTTTTGAGGCAGTGCTCTATCTAGCCGCTTTCTTGATGGGTAGTAGATTTCAGAATAGAAGGGCTAATGATGGGTTATGATTATTTCTGGTTCTTGAGAAAATAAAAAGGTGGCGGGGCACTATCAGAAAAATATGCTGAAGGTTCCCCGCCCACCGCCAGTGAACAAGTTAGCATTACGCGCTCGTAGCTCAGCTGGATAGAGTACCTGGCTACGAACCAGGCGGTCGTGGGTTCGAATCCTACTGAGCACGCCATCTTCAGAAAGCCCTATTTTTATAGGGCTTTTTGTGGTTCATGTAGTGATTTTTACGGCTCCTTGCCTGTTTGAAAATAATCCAAAGACCTACTCTGTCAACTTTCACCTTCCACGGGTTCTGACCAGGCCTGTTGCATCATTTTTACCTTAATCATCCCATCAGAATAGATATCGCTTTCCACGGGAGCTTTACTTTTTAATTGCTCACTGACTTTGTTGAGAATATTGTCGCTCAAAGCATTCAAGTCATCACGATAGGAAGCTGTCAGGGTTTTAAATGCATTTTTCAGATGGATATCATTTCCAGATAAATCCGGAGCGTATAAAACGATTCTAACCAGTGCTGAAGCGATCAGGTCAGCCGCTTTGTCTGTTTCTTTGTCAGCCATTAAAAAACGGGCTTCTGAAAAACAATGAATGACAGATGTAATAATTTGTACGAGCTGGGTGCGGGCATCCAGCTCTGGTTTTCCAAAGTAGAATTTTTGACGTCGATAAGACTGCGTTAACTCTTCATTGGCAGAATCTGCTGCCATTTGCTCATCCTCGCTATGGGATGCCGCAACATTCAACATGGCCTTGCGGGAATGGGCATAAATTCTTTTTCTGAGAGGATCTGTTGTTCCGAATTCAAAAACATTGGCCAAAAAGTTAGCTATAGACCGCGAAACCAGATCCATGCTGTGGAAATAAGCTTTAATGGACGCCTGCACTACAAAGCCTGCTATACCAAGCATATATTCACCATAAACTGCCCAGGAATCCAGGACATCCTGAGCATATTCTGTATCTTCCTGATCACATTTAATACCCCAGTTATTTAATATATCCAGATAACTATCCTTAATGGCTTTGTCACCATAGTTTGAATCCAGCTCGGCAAGATGAAGTAAAACCTGTCTTGCATAAAGGGGCATCAGATTTTTTTGTTGTAACATGTTCAGAGCATTGCCCAATCGTGCGTTGGCCAGGGCAGAGATGACCTTACTGCTGGTTTTAAATTCCGGATGATAATATCTGAGAGCGTAAGCAGAGTATGCGACAACTCTGGCTGAGTCAGTGTAATTTTTCTCCTGATCCGTCAAGAGGGTGTTCGCCAGTAACCAGCATTTTACCAGCATGGCTTCCATCGTCATCTTATAGGAGCGACTGGTTTGGGCTTCAATACTGAGTTTCCGGTGTACAACATTCACCTTGGCAGCAAGCTCGCTCTGAATCTCCTGATCTTCCGGGTCAAGAATGCCGGTTGTGCTGCCTATCCCGTTTTTAACGACAGTTTGCAGATGCACAATGGCAGGTTCACCCACTGAACGAAGTCCGAACTCTATCATTGAGAACAGGAAATAATAACTAACCAGTCGCCAGAAATGTTTTTGCCCGGTTTTCTTTGGATCAACTTTATCAATGGTTAAAGGTTTGATTAGCCCCATTATCATTGAGTACCCGAGAGCGGCACCATGTATTGTTGCGGTAGTCACGGTCTCTCTGCTGGGCAAATATTGGTAATAAAATGGAGATTCTTCTTCGGGTTCAGTCAATCCCTCGGGTAGACACTCTTCTGCAGGGCAAATGTCAGTCTGGTTGTTGGTTGCCACTGAATGGGATGTAACAGGTTTTGCGCCATCCAAAGAAATCTTTGCCCAGCTTTCGCTGAGTTCCTTGTACCCTTCACAATCAGAACATGCAGGGTCGAGAGTTATAACCTGTTTATAGATCTTGTTAACCTCTGATACCGATTTAATGGGCTGGTAAGCTATCAAAAGGCTTCTCATAAGTGTGTCCTGGGCGTTGACTTCAACGATCTCCCGATAATTCTGCACCAGGGCACCGGCTAAAATAGGGGCTTTTTCAGAGGGGGTTCTGTAGGCATCCGCAAAGTGAATAATCAGTAACTCCATTGCCCTTTGACTATTTGATCGGGCGAAATTGGGTTGCTCAGCCAGAATCATCCCCGCTTTTTTTTGCAGGGTACTGAAATACTGGTTGCTATAATCGGCGATGCCGGATGTTCTGTTGACCGATGAGCCGGTATTAATAGCACCCCAGTTTTCAAGGGAGCGCCTTGATTGGGAAGCAAAGCGTTCCATATTTTCTTTTGTGGTTGACAGCCCGACTATTTTGGAAAAATGTTTAGTTATCACCTGAATAGCGATATGTTTTTTATCAGCGAAATAAAGGAAAGTTCCGGGTACAGAAACCCCTAAAATAAAAATACTTGTTCTGATTTGATCCTTCGAAACACTTTTTAGCAATGACTTAATAAGCCCTGTTTCCTCAAGGTTAGAATGAGAGGCAAGCACTTTTAACTCATCTATCGCATCGTTTTCATATTGAAGGCAATCAATACTCCCAACTTTCCACTGATTCAGCATATCGCAATACCTGAGACCCATAGTGGCCGAATGTTCCATCAGTGGATCCATAACCTTCAGGTAGTGCGTTACTCGAGATCTGAAGCCAGGATGCTGACGCCAGTCAATCGCCCGGCTGAAGCTGGCGTAAACACTGTCGAAAACATCAAGGGCTGTCGCCTCCGGATGAAGGTAAACCATAGATAGAGCACTAAATGCCATCAATGCTGCAGCGTGATCTTCATCGCCTCTGGACATAGCCAGGCTCGCAGAAGAAGACACTGTATCAATAATGTCGAGTAGCCGGAAATAGGTTTTTCTGGCCTTTTGCGCATGAAGGCTCAATATTGAAAATGTTGATAGTGAGCGGTAGAGCAAATCAGATTGCAGTTCGTCTGTCTTTTTAGTTATATGACTGTCCGATAAAGCTTTATAGCTGATACTTTCGAGGCGGGCACTGATATTATCAGTGAGGTGTTGGCTCATAGCTCTTTGTACATTATTGCTGTGAATCTTTAGTAGCTTATAGAGAAAGTTATAGCCTTTAGAATCCAGATACTTATCAAGAGAAGTGATCGCTACCTCTGAGCCAAGGGGGACCAGCCCCCAGGCGACACCTGTCTTTAAATGATCTGTTATGTAAAATTGATGATTGTCATCATCCTGCTTCTCTGTGCCTAAAGCAGATTGACCAAACAGCACGAACGTGATGATCAAGTTCACCGTGATTTTGTTCATTAGTCACCTGATAGGTTGAAAAAACCAGTTTTAACCATTGGCTGTTGATATTCATAGTAACGTGACTGCCCCCCTACCCTCTCGAAAGTGTTGCGTAAGTTCTGGTTCCCATGCTTTCAAGCCCTGTGGGTTCCATCGGGGAAGCCCATACCTTCACTGAAAGGAATAAAAAATGCGTTCCCACAGAGATCATATTAATGAGTTTTCGAACTTTTGCGAAAACCTCAATTGAGCGAGGGTTTACGGCACTTTTGCAATAACTATAGTTAGAAAAAAGTTGTCGTATTTAACCTTTTCGTCTAGATAAAGTGAGTTTGTCTCAGAATTCACCAGTCACAAGGCGATAAAATGTCAGATAATACTGAATTCAGTAAATGGAGAGCGAGGCTTTGGCCCGTCTACGTTTATGAGCTTAAAAAGCTACTTCCGATGATCCTGATGTTCTACCTGATACTCTTTAACTACACCATATTGCGAGACACGAAAGACACTCTGGTAGTTACTGGTGCTGGTTCAGGAGCGGAGATAATACCTTTTTTAAAATTATGGGTGAATGTACCTTTTGCAATAATATTCACAGTTACATACGCAAAGCTGAGTAATATATTTGAGAGGAGAACTTTATTTTATTTAGTTATATCCAGCTTTCTGTTGTTTTTCTGTTTTTTTTCTCTGGTTCTTTATCCCGCTCGGGATATGCTTCATCCAACAGAGTTTGCAGATTACTTGCAGAGTATTTTGCCGCCCGGATTTATGGGATTGATCGCTGTTATGCGTAACTGGACGTTTTCTCTTTTCTACGTCATGTCTGAGCTTTGGGGAAGTGTCTGCCTCTCTCTGATGTTCTGGGGCTTTGCCAACCATATTACCCGAGTCTCAGAATCCAAACGATTTTATGCGCTTTTCGGCATGATGGGTAATTTGGCATTACCAACGGCAGGACTGTTTGTCTACTTTGCTTCACAGACTCGTGAAAACCTTGCTGAAGGTGTTGACCCCTGGGGTTACTCCCTGAATTTAATGACGGGTGTCCTTACTATTGGTGGCATTTTGATTATGGCGACTTACTGGTGGATCAACCGGTATGTGATGACAGATCCAAGGCTTTATAAACCTGATGAGATAGCAAGCTCCAATAAGGAAAAATTATCCTTATCCCTGAAAGAAAGTTTTATGCATATTATCAATTCAAAATATCTGCTTTGTATTGCCCTTTTGGTTATTGGATATGGTGTCTGTATCAATATTGTTGAAGTCACCTGGAAAAACCAGCTACGCATGCAATATCCAAACCCCCATGAATACAATCAGTTCATGGGATTATTTTCCACCTGCACAGGCATTGTGACTATTTCCATGATGCTGTTTTTTACTAACAATGTTATCCGTCGCTTTGGCTGGACAATAGCTGCACTTTGCACTCCGGTGGTTTTATTAATTACCGGAACTTTGTTTTTTTGTTTTGTTTTATTCAGGGATATCGTACCCGATATTTTATTTCTGGCGCTGGGCACCACTCCATTGATGCTAACCGTCATATTGGGGGGTGTACAAAATATCATGAGTAAATCGACCAAGTACTCCTTGTTCGATCCCACCAAGGAAATGAGCTACATCCCACTTGACCCTGAAGAGAAAGTGAAAGGTAAGGCGGCAGTTGATGTTATTGGCAATCCGACCGGTAAATCAACAGGCTCAGTCATACAGCAAATATTAATAATTTATTTGGGTTCACTGGCGGCTATTGCTCCTTACGTAGCTGTTATCGTTCTGCTTTTTTTTGCTATATGGATTGCCGCAGCCCGCTCATTAGGGCGCCAATTTAATGAACTCTCGAGGGCGAAGAAAAAGCCGCCTGAGGCGCAATCTCAGGAAGCTGCCCCCAGCTCGCAAGCACCTTTGGGCAAAAAACTGGGTCCGGCTGATTACTGAGGCATCTTTCAGAGTGCCTTAGCACCTGACCAATCTTGGCGAAGGTGAAATTGATCCTGGTCGGTCAGTCCGTATTGCCATTAAGCAGGTATGACCGTAATCAAAATGTCAAAAGGTAGCTATTGTGCAATCCACAGTGGCTACATAGCAGGTTTTTATATGCACTTAAAATCAGGTTTGCAGCCATTAATGCTTTTTGCTTCAGGATTTTGGAATACTGCAGTTTTATCGGGTGAATCATTATCAGATAACTCGCGCTTTATTAATAATACGACACTGGGCGGAAAGCTTCGGACTGTCTATTACGATGTACACAACACGGTAAAAGACTCGACATCAGGAGCCTGGACGGGAGGCTTATCGCTTGATTTGCGTTCCGGTTTGGGTGAAATGGTAGGAATAGGAGCCAGTTTGTATAGCGCGGTCAAGTTGTACATGCCCGAAGAGAATACTAATTCATATCAATTGTTGAATAATGCTAACGAAGGCTTCAGTAAGCTGGGGCAAGCTTATGTCGAACTAAAATTACCGTCAACGTTCGAAAACCGATCACTCAGCTTTAAGGCGGGACGACAGAATTTACGTACCGGACTGATTTCCGGCTCCAGCTCAAGAACCGTTCCCAGCAACTGGAATGGGTATAATCTCAAAGGCACGATTGAAAACCTGGAAATCGGTTTTGCTCTGGTTGATCAAATGTCACTTAGAAATCAGGCAGGTTTTCATAGTCTGATGAACTTTTCCGGTGAAAAAATTGATTACATCATAGGTGCTGAAGCGATCTATACACTTCAGTTTTCCAAAGAGCGTGAATTGCAGCTTAAATATCGCAATGCTTTTGCCAAAGAATTTTTAAAGGCACACAATGGCGATATCTTGTTTACCACATACGCAGGACAGAATCTCAAAATTAACCTGGGGGGTAGTTATTATCAAACCCAAAAAAGTGGTCGTCTCTGGCAGGGTGCAGGCTGGGGTGGCTCGCCATTATTTGACGATAAAGCCAGTGTTATCAACCTTCACGGGGGCTTGGCTGCTGGTGCATGGCATTTTCGTGCAGGAGTCAGTCATTTTAAGGCACCATCCAGCGTAAAAGCTTCAGGCAATGCTTACACTCCACCCGGTGCTTATTATTATGATTTCGGAGCAAACACCCACGGGTACTGGGATATTAACACTTCAGGTTCTGCAGAAGATATGTTGTATGACGGTGAAACCGCATGGATGATGGGTGTTACTTATCATTTTTCAGAATCCTGGCTCAAAGGGCTGAAAGCAGGTTATTCATTTCATTATGGCTCCGGCATGAAGGTCATCACCCCCGGCGGCCAAAAAATAGCTGTCGCAGAACAGGAACACGACATTCATCTGGTTTATGCCTTTCCGAAGACTGTATTGGAAGGGTTGAAATTTAAACTGAAATACGGTCTTTATCGAGATGATAAGGCATTACGAAAAGCCATTCACAAAGAAGAAAACGATCTGCGTGTCTGGCTTGATTATGATTTCCGGATTTTCTGATTTCAGCCGGAGGTGCTGTCGCCTTATGGAGACTTAATGGCTGCATAAAAGAACCGACAACGTTCCATTTCAGCCTGATATTTTCTTTTAAAGGATGGACTAAGGGCTGACAGCCTTTTCCAGCTCGCTGAAACCATTACTCTGGGATCAACAACCCGGCAACGAAGATTTTCAAAGGTTGTGCTAGCCTCATTTGCATCAGTCGTCTCATAAACCCGGTACCAGGCTGATTTTATTTTTTCGACAAGAGCGGCAACCTTTGTATCTTCGCTGCTTAGCATGGACTGCCATACTTCTCTATCTCCCATCTGGTATTTGATATCTTCCAAAGTCAATTCATTTATAGATATCATGCGTCTGATTGCCTCTGTCGTCCATTGGTAAAGTGTCCGTCCCCAGGCGGTGACAAATATATTCTTGTTGAGCTCCAGGCTGGCATCTGCAAGTAACTGGGCTGAATCCTGACTGCTAAAATACCAGTGGTTAGTTAACGGATCATGGCGAAGGGACTTTATGATCTGATCGACCTGTTCCCGGGTTAAAGTCTTCCTTCTGACTGAGCCTTGTAATATGTAATCCAGCCGATCTGCGCATATATCCGGCAGCTCTCTTTCAAGCATTGTGAATTGAATATTTTCAGGGGCTACGTCGTCAGGCGTTAGACCATGATTTTTCAATATCAGGGCAACCCCGTGCTTTTCTAAAAAACCTCTGAATAGCGAATCATGGTAATCAGGATTCCCTGCAGAGCTTGTAGTAAAAAGGTAATCTGAGACATGACTGAATGTAGTGTGAGATATATCGTGGAGCAACCCGCTGACCTGCTCCTCAAAGGGAGCCCCGAAATAATTCAGAAGATAAAGTACCCCAAGGGAATGGTCATAACGGGTATAAGATTCATTGTTATGCCCCTGAGAGTCAACCAGCTGAATAATTCCATACTGGTTAATGTTCTTCAGTCGTTTAACAGGTTGACTGTTCAACAGTTCTGACAATAAAGGAAACTGGGCACGATTAAACTCCAACACGCCATAATAGGTTTCTATCTGCTCATGGTCGTTGCTATTGGCTTTGGTCAGGAATCCCAAAACACATAAATGAGCTAAAAGCAGGTACCACGAGAAGCGTCGGAACTGCTGGTGGCCGGACTCAGACAGGGTATGACAGGTTATCATTTGATGCACCTTAAAACACTGGTAAACCAAAGTTAGCTCTAAAGCGGTGTTTGCCAGTATAGTCGCCAGTTCTGCCCTTTTTATCTAAACTGGCTGTTAGTTAAAGAGAGTGTGCAAGTAATCCAGGGGAGCGTAAAATTTCTTCCATAGATTCCATTCCGACTCCATGAGATTTTCTTCAAGTGAGATACAATAAACTGCATTGTTTGAAACGCCATTGATCAAAGCAAGAGCCAATGCAGAAGCGAGGATAATGTCGAGGTTTTTCAATAAATGTTTTGAGTCCAGTTGTGAGCTACCGTTGTAGACTCTTCGTTTATTGTGATTATTGATCCAGTCCGGCTTTCATCGTCTTTAACGGAATTGCAGTCGTATTTGCGACCTTCTACCTGTATTACGGTTTGAGTAGAGCGCGTGATTTGTGCGACAATGCTCTTGCCAATGAGATTAAACAAGAATTATACGAGAATGGACTTCAAGCATGGCAGCATTACTTTTCTATAAAGACCCTGCACCACTCAATCGTGATCTTCACAAGGCACTGAGATACCAATCTTCCGGAGATTATTCATTTACCGATAGTGTAAATTCTGTACCTCTGACGGGTATTGAGTTTTTTGAAGCCAGTCGAGATATGCCTGTGCTTTTCAGCAAAGATGATGAAGGACGTTTTTTTCCTCTGGCGCTGCTTTCACTGATGGATGCCGGCCATAAACAACTGGATGGCGAAGGACGCTGGGAAGACAGTTATGTTCCAGCCTTTGTCAGACGCTATCCTTTTGCTCTCACCGATGAGGGAACGGTTTGTTTTGACAAGGAATCTGCTCAAATTGGTGGTGAAGAGGGTGAGGCACTCTTTAATGACGAAGGTGAAAACTCCGAAACCCTGAACAACATCATCCAGTTTTTGAACAACTACGACCAGCAGTACAAAAATACTCGCGCCTATTGTGATGAATGCAGTGAGCTGGAGCTGTTCTCACCTTTTAATCTTCAGGTCATGGCCGATAAGGATAATCCCCTGAGGCTGGAAGGGCTGTATGTCATCGATGAGAAAAAGCTGGCCGGGTTGCAGGAAGAAAAAATAAACGACTGGTTCAAGGCTGGCTGGCTGGCCTGGAGCTATGCGCACCTGCACTCTCTGGGAGCGCTCAAGCGGTTGCTGAAAAAACAACAGTAAAACTGCAGTCATTGAGAGTTAAAACAGACGGGGGCTTGCCCCCTCTTCTTCGTCTGGGGCGCCTGAAGGACAGCGTCAGGAATAAAAAGAAAAAGGAAAGGGATTCTATGACATGCTTTAATCGCACGCTGTTGTCGACCTCTATTGGCCTGGCTAACAGAGCAACATTCAACAAGGTTCCCTGGCCGGTAGTGACCGGTGCCCTGTTTTCTGCGCCGGCAATGGCAGTGGATAACGACATTCGTGCCGTAGATGGAATCACCTCGGTGTCCAGTTCCGGTAATGTCCATACCATTACTTCCACAAAGCGCTCCAATGCTTCCGCCATCAATGTCTTTGACAAGTTTGTAGTCGGCACATCCCATACCGCTAACCTGACAGTACCTGCTGATGCCAGTAATCTGGTCAATATCGTCAGGGGCTCTGATGCGCCGGAAGTACACGGTATCCTGAACAGCTACAAGAACGGCTCCCTGGGCGGCAATGTGGTATTCGCCAGCTCTGCTGGCTTCATCGTAGGTGAGACCGGTGTCGTCAATGTCGGCAAGCTTTCTATAAAAACACCCGATAGCAGTGAAATCGCTGCGCTTCTGTCCAATGGCGCGCCGGTAGACAGTGAGGTCAGTGATCTCCTCGGTAACAGTTTCAGCGTCTCTTCCTCTGGCCTGGTGAGAATCCAGGGCAAGATCAACACAGCTTCAGGCATAGACATCTACGCCAACACCATTGATGTTGATGAAAAGGCTATCATCATTGCCGGCAATGCAGCGGCTGCCAGCGGTGTCAGCAACTATGGACAAAACAACGATTACACGGCGGTTAACGTCGATGACCTGACTATTCCAAACGAATTAAAGGTCGATGGCGGCACTATTGTTCTCAAGGCTTCCAGCAGCGCAGACGCTGCCATTAACCTTTCCGGTGATCTTTATGCCGATGGTGGATTTACCATCACGGCTGAGAAAATTTCCGTCAACTCGGGTTCCACTCTGGATGCAAGAGACGGCGCCAGTCTGGCTTCGTCCGGCAGTATTCAGTTTCAGGCTGACGGTAATACATCTACGACACTGACTCTCAATGGCAGTAGCAATCGTGTACTTCTCCAGAGTGGTTCTGCCGCTTCTCCGGAAACCAATGATTCCGGCATTAACCTGATTGGCAGTGTTCTCTCTGATGGATCAGTGACAGTTGCCGGTGACAAGGTTCAGATGAATTCTGGCAGTTCTCTGGATGCAGAGGGCAGTGTAACGGTCACGGCTGCTACTCAGGCCAGCGTCAGTGGCACTTTGGCTGCGGAATCGGGCATCAGTATTGACTCCAAAGATATAGATCTGAACAGCGGCAGTGTTCTCGATACTCGAAACTCAAGCGACACTGCCCGGGGTGATGTAACACTCACGGCCTCAGCCAGTCAGGATGTCAGCCTGGCTTCCGCCAGCGCGACAACCAACATTGATTTCAGCGGTCAGGTATACGCCGGAAGTCTGACCGCAAGCGCCAAATCGAAAGCTGCCAGCAGCATCAAAGAGGAACCTGGCGTAGCCATGGGCTCCGTGGTGGGTGGTGCCCTTGCCGGAGCGTCATTTTACCTGATGGACGCCGATGCTGAAGCAACAGTCAACGTCAACAGCGGCGCCAATATAAACGCCAGTGGTAATGTTTCTCTGGCATCAGAATCCCATGCCGTTTCCGACGCTTCCGCCATTACCCTGGGCAATGCTCTGCCCGGAGCACTGGCAGCAGTTTACGCCACCAGTGACGCCACCAGTACCACCCACGTGAAGTCAGGAGCTACGATTCAGGCGGGAGGAAACCTGGACGTTTCTGCCCACAACGAGTCCTATGTGGCGGCCACAGCATTCAACCTTATTGCTGAAGATGCCAACAAGGTAGTGATTGCTGCCGCCGTCGGGGAATCCGATGTTGACGCAACCGCCAAGATTGACAGCGGAGTTACCCTGGACGCCAACAACCTGGTGGTCGCCGCAGAGAACCAGAATTACTACCATATCTCTGCTTCTGCCTATGGCCTGAAAGCAACCCGCTATGGTGTTGCGGTTGCTGTGGGTGATTTTGATACCAATGCTACGGCCGAGCTGGGCAGCAGCCTTGGAACCGATCAGGATAAGACGGGAAATGTTACCATCACAGCCCTGGACCGGACTCTGAACCAGAGGGTTCACTCCGGTGTGACAGTGGGCAGTAACCTGTTCATGCGCACCATCGGCTCCAAAGCCATCAGCGGGGTTTCTGCGTTGCAGAATGGTGTCCACAACTTCACCACCAAATACCTCCCGATAGGGCACTCTGCTCCCACCGATGAAACGGGCAAGGTCAGCTTCAAAGGCGGCCTGGCATTTTCCCTCAACCTTTCGGATCACGATGCCTACAGTTTCCTCGGCACCAATGTATCAGGGCAGACGGATGCACCACATATTATTGCGACTGGCAATATTCTGGTTGCCAGCCAGACCGATCTGGGCAGCGATAATCAGGCCGTTGCGGGTGGTAACAACAATGGTGCCCTGGGAGGCGACCAGGGCGGTTACAGAACTTCGGCAGAAGCGGCTGTATCGGCTCCCAAAGAGAATTCCAGTGGCAGCAACCAGACTCCGGCATCGGACAAAAGTCTGGCGCTGGCCCTTAACCTTGCCATTAACGACAGTGACGCGGTAGCAGAAGTCGGCCAGTCGGTACAGATCGATGCGGCTAATCTCGGTGTCATTGCTCTGCAACATATGCCTATTGTCTCCACCTACGACAAGTGGGACACCTTCTCTGATGTCGTCGGCAAATTTAACGGTATCGGCGGGTTACAGAACAATATTCTGACCGGTTTCGCCAATGCCGGTGCGGCTGCAGATAAGGAAGCCTACGGCGGCAGCTTTAATGTCCTGTGGAACGATATGGACACCAAGGCCTGGGTAGGCGACAAAGCCAAAATAACGACGACCGGTACGGGCAACTGGAGTGCGAGCAGAGAACTGAAGGCCAACAGTGAAGTTCCCGGAATTCTGGGTAGCAGCAAGGTCTTTAAAGACGTCACCTATACCTTCTCTTTTGATGATTCGGTAGCGGTCAGGGCCTATAACCTGATGGAAACCGCTACTGTTGCTGGTAATCTCGGTAGTCTGGGGCTGATACCGAACGCCAACGGCACCAATGAGAAAGGTAAGTCGGTTGGCGGCTCCATTTCCTATATCCAGCAGTCCGGTTCAGCCGTGGCGGGTATTGGCAAAGCCACGGTCAATGCCAGTGGCAATGTGGGGGTTTATGCAGAAACAGACGAACGTCACTTCCTGGTGACGCCTTCCTCCGGGCAGTCCAGTGGTATTGGCTTCAGTGGAGTTCTCGGCTTTCTCAATTCGGAAGTGTTGACTCACGCATCCCTGCACAATCAGGCTCAGCTGAGCGCTGATAATCTTGTTATCATTGCTGACCATGAATTTGGCAACTGGGCGGCGGCTGGTGCCTTCAGCTGGTCAGACCAGTCAGCGGTTGGCATCGCTATAGCGGCGAACGTTTCCCAGGGCGATACCAAGGCGTTTATTGGTGACAATTCAAAGGAATACAATAAGGTCAAGTTTCAGGACAAGAACAATAGCGAGACCGATAAGCCTTCCCCAAGTTCGCCAACGGCACCTGATCCAACAAAAGGCATCGTCGTTAATTCGGTAAGCGTGCGTGCCCGTTCAACAGGCACCAACGGATCTCTGGCGGTTGCCGGAGCATTAACCACAGAGCCCAGTGATGAGCCCGGCATTGGCGCCAGGTTCGAGAATTGGTACAACGGCTTGTCTTCAAAGCTGGCTGCGAATTACACCGGCGCTACCGGAAGCAGCAGTGATTCATCGATAGGCAAATCTTCAGAAAGCGGCAAGAACGACGACAGTGGCTCAGGTTCTGGCAAAAGTTCTGCGGAAGTCTCCAAGGAGCAGCTGGGCCTGACAGGGGCGGGCAGCTTTACTGTCTCCGTCAACAATATGGACGCCAAGGCCATTATTGATGGTGCTGCCATCAGCGGTCACCAGAACGGTAACAGCTACAACGATGTCGATGTTGACGTTCAGGCTCTGGAAAAAGTGATCTCCGCTTCTGCGACAGGTTCAGCAGCGCTGTCTATGCTGGGAGCAAATTCGCCTACCAATCAGGATACTATTGCCGGGGCTATCTCCTATCAGATCAGTTTCAATGATGCCCTGGCCTGGATTAAAGACTCTGTCATCACTTATGCCGATGACGTAAATGTTCAGGCATTGCACGGTGGTGAACTGACTTCCGTCGCCCTGGCGCTATCTGTCACCAGGCCGGACTCTTCCTCTGGCCAGACACGTAATGGTGCGCTGTCCATCTCGGGTGCCCAGATATACGACGGCACATCAGCACGGATTGAAGGTTCGTCCATCAGCTCAAATCAGGGGGCGAATAATGATCTTGAAGTCTCCGCCTATAACAACAGTTATGTTGGCGTAGGGGGCGGTACCCTTTACGGCGGCGGCAAGCAGGGGGCCGGTCTGGCCATTACCTTTGCCGAGATTAATGATCCGTCCGCCATTCCCGGAGACGCCAACCCGGATGGCAATAATGTTCTCAGTACCGCCTATGATGAGGATGTTTATGACGGTGCAGCCACCGAAGCCATCGTTGACTTCAGTGGTTCCAACCGGTCTTATCTCAATAACTTTGACCGGGTCGACATCAGTGCCCGCAGCCTGAACCGGATCGGTATTGGCGCCGCAGGTATTGGCTATAACAATAATCAGGAAGATTCCCTGGGCTTCCAGGGCAGCTTTGCCATAGGTTCCATCGGTGCGGACACCAAGGCGCTGATGAAAGGCACCAACATCACTGGGGCGGGTGTCGTTAATCTTAATGCCAGTGGTGAGAAAGACGGCGATCTTGACAAGATTCTCAGTGACCTCGGCTCCAGTAATACTAACAAGGATTACGACTTCAGCGGTGCTGAAGCCATGGACAATACCAACGTCCACACCAGTGAAGACGGTAGCGGCTCGACTTACAACTACTCCTCAGAAGGCAAGCGCATCATTGCTGTGGCTGGTGCTGTTCAAGCTGGTAAAAAGAATCTGGGTATTTCCTACGCCCATGCGGATGTGAAAAGTGAAACCAAAGCCCGCATGGAAGACGTCAATATCAATAAGTCAGGAGCCGGGGCAGACGTTAATATCAATGCCCGTGACAACTCCCTGCTCTACAGTGTTGCCATTGGTGTGGGTGTAGGCACTGGCGGCTTCTCCGGTGTCGGCTCTGTTGCGGTTAACCGCCTGAATAACCAGGTCCTGGCTGAAATTGGTGACTGGAACGGTTCCGATAAGGGGACCATCAACGCCAGTGACTTGTCTGTGGTCGCCCAGAATGACATGGATCTGATTAACGTCGCTGGTTCAGTAGCGGTGGCCAGTGGTCAGGGTGGCGCTATTGCCGGAGGTCTGGCAGTAGCCCTGAATCTTGTAGGTACTGACGAGCATTCAACAAAAGCCAGGGTCAGCAACACCAGCCTTAAGGTGGATGAGGATCTTACCGTCAGGGCGCTCAGCGGAACATCCAATGATCATAATCTGCTGGTGGGCAACGCCATCGCTATAGGTGCCAATCTTGGGCAGAGTGGTATTGGCTTTGCCGGCGCAATTTCTACCAACAATGTCGATCAATCCATCGAAGCCGGTATTAAAGACACCGCCACCAATCGTTCCAGCGCAGCATCTTCAACCAGTGGCGGTGATGTCGTTGTCCAGGGTCAGGATTACAGTGATAGCGTAGCCACAGCCTGGATGGGTGCTGGCTCCGGCAATGGTTCCGCCGGTGGTGTCGCCATTGCTACCAACCGTGTCGATTCAGATGTCACGGCAGAAGTGCTGGGTAACAAAGGCAACCCTGGCAGTACAACGCTCAAGGCGCAGAACGTTACTGTTGACGCTTTCCGCCGTAACTGGCTGTTGACCATCGACGCCGGTGTTGCTGCTTCCAAACAGGTATCCCTGGCGGGCTCAGTGGGAACCGGCGTTATAGACGGCAATGTGACAGCAAGAATTGCCGACGATGCCCGAATAGATGCCTGGAACAATGTCTTGGTCAATGCTGATGCGATGAGCGTCAATCTGGTGGGCAGTGGTGCTGTCGGCATTGGTGTCGATGCAGGCGCTGGTGCTGTCGCCATCTCTACAGCGATGGAATACGGCAAAACAGAAGCCTACATTGACGATGCAGTTGTGATTGCCAGAGGCAAGGGCAGCACTATGCAGGTGGATACCGGTGATCTCAAGGGCTATGGTGATCTGCCGGATCTTTCTACTGCCGGTGACAGTTCCAATCCGGATGCTGTCTCCATGGGTGACCTGACTTCCGGCTTCAACACGTTATCTGTGGAGCGCACCAAAGAATCGGTCAATGGTCTTGTTGTTAATGCAACGTCCAGAACCAAGCAGCGCGCGATTACTGTCGGCGGTGCTGGTGGCAAGGCCGTTGCTATCAATGTCAATGTAGCAACTAACGGCACCTATAACGCTACCAGGGCTTATATCAAGGATGCCACCATTAACTCCGGCGTTTCCGGTGAAGATGGTGCAGATGTCTATGTTCGTGCCAATGCTCATGAAGCGGGACTGGCTGTTTCTGCAGGTGTTGCCGTTTCTGGTGGCGGTGAAGCCGCTGGCGCGGGAGTTGGTGGTTTTGCCACCAATGACCAGAAGCGTTCCAGTGAAGCTACGGTTGAAAACAGTACTGTTAATGCGGATAAAGTAACCATTGACGCCAATACCTCGAAACTGGCTCAGGCCGTTTCAGCGGGTGTGGCAGCCGGGTTAGGCGCAACCGGTGGCCTGGGTGGCGCTGCTTCAGTGGTTATCACTGAACAGGCCGGTAACACGCGTGCCTGGTTACGAGGTGGCACAACCAATGCCAGAGAGGTAGTGGTTGTCTCCGACAGACGTCAGGAAGCCAATGTCGCCGCCGGTGCAGCCGGTATCGGTACGACAGTGGGCGTTGGTATTGGATTGGCCGTCAATATTGTGGGTGGTGATTCGAAAGCCATTATTGGCAATGATCTGGACGATAACGGCGATACCCTGACTACCGCAGTGAACTCAGATACGGTTACAGTGGATGCTGATCGGGTTTCCAGTGCAAAAAGTTATGTCTTTGGTGCTGGACTGGGTGGCGGCTATGGTGTCGCAGCGATGATCAATACTACGGAATTCCGTGGCGAAACACGTGCTGCAATTCATGGTTATCTCAAGAATAGCAACCTCACCACAGACATTCGTGGCAGTGACGGCAGTTCTGCCGCCACTAACGTGACCGTTAATGCTCAAGAACTTCAGGATGCTGATCAGTGGGCTGCGGGTATCGGTGCTGGCGCCAGTTTGGGTGTGGGTGCTGTGGCGAATGTGGTGCTGGGACGTTCCCAGGTCTACAGTGAAGCGGTTGGCTCGGACATTGAAGCGGGCACACTGGATATTGACGCCAATGCCCAGCGCCAGTCCAATCTGATCAGTGTTGCTGGTGCTGCATCCACTAACGCAGCCGCAGCGGTCAGTATCGGTCTTGCTCTTTATGGTCAGGGTGATACGACAGCCGAAGATGGCACCAACGCTGAAGATGAGTTTGATCCAAGCCGAAACGAAGCCAACACGGTTCTGGCTACGGATACTGCCAGCTATAACAGACATTTGTCTGATGAAGAGATCGCTACGCTGGAAGCCGATAACAATGTCACCATAACCCGCAGTCAGACGCCTTCTACTTCAACGACGACAGAATCAGGTAAGTCTCTCAAGCTCAGTGGTGAAAGTGTCACTGCTGCCCGGATCAGTGGCGGCAAGATTGATGTCGATACGCTTAACGTCAACGGTCGTACGCTGCAGCACAGCTACCAGGGGCTGGGCGCAGCTCAGGCCAGTTCTGTGGGTATTGCAGGCGTGGTGGGTATCAGTCGTTCCTATGAAATGAACATCGCCACCGTAGACAGCAATGTCAAGGCAGACAATGCGGTGATCGGCGCAAGCCTGGAGAATGCCAGCAGCGATGACGGCGCTCTTGAAATGAAGAGCTTTATTGTTGGCCTGGGTGGAACCAGCGTCGTTATTAACTACACCGATGCGCGCAGTGAAAACCGGGTTGTGGCCGGAATCAACTCAGCAGAGGGTAACGACACCGGAGATCTTGAAGTTACCGCTACCGATTCCACCGATATTCGTCTTGGGGATGTCAGCAGCGGTAAGCCCTCATCGGTTACCGATGGTTCCCTGAACATCAATATTGGCGCCGGGGCTCTTGGGGTCAGCATTGGCTATGCAGAAAAGGACAGTGACATTGATGCCTGGGTGGGTGAAACAGGCAAGCTGATAGACGGCTATAACAACATCACCGTTTCTGCCCTCAACGAAGGTATGGTGAAGAGCACAGGCTTCGCTCTGGCAGGCGGTTTGTTGGCAGGAGTTCAGGGGGTTGTGACTGACGCCCGCGATGATTCCGATGTAAAAGCGACAGTTTACGGCACCATTGATACCGGCTCTGATTCCAGTGCCGTTAATATCAATGCCCAGTCTGCATCGGAACTTTACTCCAGTGCTTATGGTGTCACCGTTGCGGCGGGTGGTTCCATGGGCGGCTCTTTTGCTTATGCCATTGCTGATACTAAAGCGGAAGCCGAAGTGGCTGACGGAACGGTATTTAACGGCAGTGGTGAAGTTATTGTTCGCTCAGAAACTGGCAGCGGCGCTGACGGTTATCAAAGTGCCTATGCTGCAGCCTTTGCAGCTTCCGGTGGTTTGCTCCTTGGTATTGCAGGCAGTGAAGCCAGGGCCACTAATAAGTCTCAGTCCATTGCCAGAGTGGGCGATGGTGTTTATCTGCCGTATTCTGACTTCACTGTGAATGCCCGTCATACCGGGGTGCAGATTGCTGATGCCGACGGCTACTTTGTTGGTCTGGTGGCCGGAGGCTATCAGACAGGTGTTGCTCAATCTTTCAGCTCAAGCCGGGTTGAGTTTGGCAAGAATCCGATAGCTGCCCTGGAACGTCCGGGTGACCTGACTCTGGACGCCACCAGTTACAACCAGAACCAGAGCTTTACCACCGCAGGCGGTGGCGGCTATTACTCTGGCAGTGCTGCAGAATCGGTTATGGATGCTGGTGATCACAGCAATGGCAATGAGTCCGCTGCGGTCAAGATTGATGACTGGTCTGGCAACTATCGGATTGTTCCTGTCGATGCCGGTGGTGTTTATATTTCTGCCAGCAGTGAGACGGAGTTCTTTGCCGGAACCGATGCTACCACCGTTTCTGTAGTGGGTGGTTCAGGCGCAACTTCTCTGGTCGAGGTGGATACCAATGCCAGGGTGGAGCTGGGCGAGAATGTCAGCTTCTCGGCGCTGGATATTGATATTGACGCCTTCAACAGCGCTTACCAGATTCAGAATCCTTACTTCAATGGCTTTACCTCTTCTATTCACGGCGCGGGCGGTGGTGCCGCCAACGGTACTGCGGGGCTTTCCTACCAGGATCTGAAAAACCTCGCCGCCGAAGTGGTGGTGGGTAAAAACGCTGTGCTGAAGATTTCTGACCTGGCCTGGATGGACAGCACTTACGACCACAACATTATGTTGGACGCCAACACGGATTTCTTTGTCTACGACGAATCCAAGCTGGAAATCGGTGGTGCCTTGCAGGGGGCAGGCGCTGAATCCGATGTGGATGTCAAAACCCGCAACAAAATCTCATTGGGTGAAGGGGCTGAACTTTATAACCCGAGGGGAGAGATTGGTATCGGCACTTACTCCCGGGGCAGTGCCGTATCCCAGGCTAATGTAACCGTCTGGGCGGCAGCGGGTGTTGCCGGTGGTGTCAGTACCGTTGATCTGGATGTCCTTAACCAGATTGATATTGGCAAGAATGCCATTATCAATGGTTATGGTAATGTCGGAATCTACAGCGGTCGTGGCAGTAATTACTTTCAGGAGAATCAACTGACAGGTAATGCCCTGGCCAACGTCTATAACTGGACGGCTATTCCTATTCCGGCTGGCAACAAGGCAAAATCCAACATCACCCTGAATAACAAGGTGAACTTTGCTGATGGTTTTGACATTGGTTCCGACAGCCATGTGTTTATTGAAGCCAATGAAGGACAGGTCAGTTCCACGCACCGTGGCATTGAAAAGAACCCCTACCTGGAGCTGTTCAGTTCTGAAACCAGCTTTGGCAGCAGTGACTCCAGCACCAGTAATATTCTGACCTTTAACGGCAATGGTAAGGTAGTTGCCGGGCAGTACGCCTATCAGTGGGTGGAAATAGAGTCTGACGGCACCATTAACAAGCAGCTTTACCGTTATGGTACGGCAGCCCGGATGAATGAGAAGTACTCCAGCCGGGCAGAACTGGAAGCCTACATCAAGGATCTTCAGGATCGCGTTGACCTGCTGGAGTCCTGGGACGGTTCCAGCATCCTTATCGATGGGATTACAGTGAGTGATGGCGATGGCGAAGATACCGGCAGCTCATCCGGCACTGGCTCCGAGAGCATCGTCGATGGTGGCACAAACCCTTACCAGGATGAGATCAATGAGCTGAAGTCAGAAATTGTACTGCTGTCGGCTATCGTCAATGATCTGTCTGCGAATCCGAACGATGCCATCAGGGTGGCGGATGTTCAGGCTACAGCAGGGAATATCAACCTGGTGGCAGACACCATTACACTGGCTGGCAGTAACAAACCTGACTTTACTGCCAAAGGCGACGCCTACATCAAAGTGGAGAACAAGACCGATGAACATTTGCTGCTGGAAAACCTGAGCATTACCAATCAGACCGGCGGTAACGTGTTTGTCACTGGCGGTGCCTCGCTGGGCAGCAATTACATCTTTGAGCAGTCCGGCAGTGATTTTACGTCGAAGACTGGCATTGATATCAGTCATGCACCAACCGGCGCCAACTACCTGGACTCTGACGTTATTATTAATGGTGATATCTCTAACCTGCTGTCCAGTGTCAATATTGATGTGGCAGAAGGCGATCTGATTCAGCAGGCTACCATCGAAGCTAACGCCATTAACCTGAACGTAGAGAACGGCAGCCTGCTGCTGAATTCCAACAAGCCACAAACTTACGGTCGTGATCCCAAGGCGCTGGTCAACTACACTGCTGGCTGGAAACCCTCCGCTGAAGGTTTTGTGCAGCTTTATCTCAACGACAAATACAGCACAGCCATCAATGCTACTGGTATTAATGACTTCAATAACTGGTTTACAGGCCGTGCAATCCGTCATACCGACGACCAGAAGAGTTATTACCAGGGCGGTAGCTACGGCTACGACGAGATGAACATCTACTTCAACTGGGGCTTCAGCGACAGTAAAGAATACAACGGCAGCGATGCAGTAGTATTCGAAATGCGCACCAACAGCAGCAGTCGTGGCGGTAGCAAGTGGAAGTTCAAGCCTGTTCAGAATTTACAGTCCAAACTTGAGCAGAGCGCTACCTACTCCCAGGTAAAAAGCAGTCTCGGCGGAACCGGCACTTCGATTATTGGTGAGAAGGTTGTTATTAATGCCGAGCGTCTGGATATCAACGGCAAGATCATTGTCGGTACCGATAACTCCTGGTCTGTGGATGTGGGTTCAGGCTTTGATGCGACCGTCGCCGATTACATCAGGGACGCCGGACTTTCTGCCGGTGATGTGATTAATATCAGGCCCGGCGAAACCAAGGCTCTCTGGGTCAAACATCCGTCTCTGCCCGGCCTCAAAACCCTGAAATACTATAACTTTGATGTGTCGTCCAGTAATGGCACCTCCGGCATCGGTCTGACTTATGATGTTGCTACCGGCAAGCTCAGGGCTGATGATATTCCGGTCAGCGGCGGTGGCTATGTGGCTATCAGGGCCAGAATTTCCTCAACCGGCGAAGAAGGTAATATTACCGTTAAGGACGGTCTTGGCCAGATTGACATCAATAACGACTCCAGCAAGCAGCTGGTGCTCGGTACTATCAGTGCCGGAGACGATGCCACTGGTGTTATCCGCATTACCGACCTGAACAAAAGAAAAAATGGCAGCTATTACAGTGAATGGTTCGTTCACTCGCCCGGCAACAAAATCAGACAGTATGAGACCGACGCCTGGGCGGTCAGTTATGACGAATCCAATTATGTGAAGAGCCTTGGCGGCACCGGAACAACGTCGACCATGACCTACAACCCCATGGCCGGACAGCTGTTTTATATCCGTGAAGGGGCGACAGTGGTGCGTAGCTTCGATCCGCCCGGAGACAGCTCTGCGCCTTATGATGGCAAGTCTATCGATGGCTACTTCGCGAAGTACCCGAACACCTTGGGGGACTGGTATTACGAAACCAACTGGAACACTGAAACCAGCTATTACACCACCTGTTCCTACAAGCCGGAAGCCTGTTCCAATGGCACAGCCAGTAATTACCTGACCCAGGTCTATGACCGTGGTGGTGAGTATGTCTGGGGAGTGAAGTGGGGCCTCAGCTACGACAAGTACTACGGCAGTAACATGACCAATGTCGATCCTGTGGTTTACGTTCCCTATCGTATGTGGATGGACGCCCACACCTATGTGAAGGCGGACAACGCGATCAGCTTCCAGTTCACTGGTTCGGCTAATGGCTTTATTGACCTGACCTCAAAATCTTCTATAGAGCTGACCGGTAACGTTTATAACCCCAGTGGCACCACGAATATCAGCACGCTCAATAATCTGATCACTTCGGGGTCCACCGCGATTACCTCTGACGTGACCACCATTGCGGCCAGAGGCAGCATTGGCAGCCAGGATAATGCACTGGCGATCATTACCGACGAGTTGGGCCTGAGCTCCAGTCATGGTTCTCTTTACTTCAACGTGACAGGCGCCGATGGTGATGTCGAACTTCGACATCTGAAAGCCAAATACGACATTGTTGGTGTTGTTGACAAAGGCATTGTGGCCAAAGACAGCAGTACGATTATTCAATCTGACCGTCTGGATCTGACCAGCTCAACCGGTGGTATTGGTAAGGTCGGAACCATTGGCAATACCGGTACCTACCAGTTCGTCAATATTTCCACCACCGGCACAGTGAAACTGAATGCCGCTACTGATATTGCTGTTAATCAGGCCAGTGGCGACCTTGAGCTTTACAGCGCCAATGCTAACGAAGAAGTGGTAATCAAGCTGGGTAATGGCCGGATTACCAACGGTATTGGCCGACTGGACAAGACCGATGAAGAGCTGGCTTATGATGCTGCGGTATGGGACAGCCTGAACCTGCTGGATGATGACGCCGGTGCTGTGACTGTGTCGTCTTACGAAAACCAGTTCACGCACAAGTACCATAGCTACTGGATGATCAAGCAACGTCTGTCTGACGACAGCGATGCCGGTTTCACCATCGATCCCGCCTTTGTTGAAGCCCTGAAAGTGCGTTACAACACCACTGACGAAGTGGAACTGACCAGTCTGGTGAAGGCCGACTATCAGGGACTTGAACAGTGGTTCGCAGATCAGGTTGCTGCCGCTGATGTTTACGACAAGGCTGAAGACGCCATTGGCATTGAGCAGAAAGGTACTCTCTTCGGTTATGACTATGGCAATCTGCTCACTGGCAGTTACGATCAGAGCTATCGCCTGACTCTGGCGAAAGACTCGAGCTGGTACACCGGCATGGTGGATGGTGCAAAGTGGAAGCAGAGCCAGCTGGATATCAGTATCTCTGCAACAGCGCTGAATGGCGACGCTTCAAGCCAGCTGACCAACAGGGAGGCCAACATCAAGGCTTCCGACATTCACCTGATTGCCAATGGCGGCAGTGTCGGTGAAAACCTGAATGACCTGGTCTTCACTGTCAGCCGTGATGGTTCCGGAACCATTACCGACGCCCAGAAAGCCGCTCTGCTGGCTGCCGGTGCCGGTGATATTTCAACGACAGTGACCCAGAACAATGTAACGTTCAACGTCAAGCAGGTTGACCCGATCAAGATCGATATGTCCGGGGAGCTCTACGCATCGGCCACCAAAGAGATCTACATCGAGTCCAAATCCGGCCTGACCCTGGGCAGTCTGGCTTCTTCCGGTAACGACATTCGTCTGGTGGTGGATGGTGCCATTGAAGCTAAATCAGGGCTGACCAATATAACTGCCCGTGACCTGTTTATCGCTAATACCCGTGGCGATATTGGCTCGCAAAGCAATGCCGTGAAGCTCAATCTCACAGGAGCGCTCAGACAGGCGGGTGCTGCATCGGATATGTACCTTCAGGGTGTGGGTGGTGATCTCTATCTCGGATCAATCAGTGCTGGTGGCCTGCTCTCCATAGCCAACGGTAATGATCTTCTGTCGTACAACAACGACAGCTTCCTTGCTGCTGAGTCATTCA
The DNA here is from genome assembly GCF_049275935.1 of Endozoicomonas sp. ALC020. Classification (NCBI taxonomy): domain Bacteria; kingdom Pseudomonadati; phylum Pseudomonadota; class Gammaproteobacteria; order Oceanospirillales; family Endozoicomonadaceae; genus Endozoicomonas; species Endozoicomonas sp. ALC020. The sequence goes on along the minus strand of NZ_CP184830.1, from coordinate 1,317,771 downwards.
ATCTGGACGTCAACAGCCACGATCTGGGCAGCAGTTCCGGGGCGTTGAATCTGATTATGACAGGTACGGGTACTTTCCGTGCTGACGCAGGCAATGCCTGGCTGAACGTGAAGGACTCCAGCCTGTTCACGCTGGGGCAGGTTGATATCGACAAAACCTTGTCCCTCAGCGCAGTGGGCGCCCTGGCTCTGCAGGGGAATATTGACGCTACTGACCTGACTCTGGATGTGGATGGCGCTCTGACCAGCGGTGGTTACACAATGACCGTTGGGAATGACGCTGACATAGATGCCGACAGCATTGACCTGGGCGCCATGAACGTCAGAGTGGGCAGTGCTAATATCTACGCCCAGTCTGGCGGCCTCACTCTGGGTGATGTCACTGCATCCAAAGGTTTGTTGACGCTGCTGGCTAATGGTCAGCTGACCCTGAATGGTGACATTGTCACTCAGGGTGGAAATCTTCTGGCTGACGCCAACAGGATTGCAATGGATTCTCTGGCCTCTGTGACCAGCTCCGGCAATATCACTATGACGGCGTCGGATAGCATGAGCCTGTTTAATCTGACAGCCCGCAATGGTGTGATTGACCTGACTGCCAGCAACGGCTTTGATGCTCAACTGGGTTCAATTACCGCGACTCGTCTGGATGCCCGTGAGGTAGACATCGAAACCCAGGCTGACCTGACTCTGATTGACACAGTCGCAACCTCTGCAGGCAATATATTGCTTACCTCAGGTGGCGATATGTTCCTGAATGCGGATATCACCAGTGACCAGGGCTCCATTATTCTCGATGGACAGAAGGGACTGTATGCCACTCGTCGTATAAAGTCTGGCCAGAATCTTCAGATCACCACCAAAGGCAACCAGGAGCTGAGCACTCTGGAGGTTGGCGGTAACCTGGATATTGATCTGGAAGGCGGCTCAACCCTTAGTATTGCCTCTGCTACTGTTGCCGGGCTTGTCGACATTCTCTCCAGTGGCGACCTGACGCTGTCCGGTTCTCTGGCTGCGAGCGATGTGAGTATTGAAACAACCGGTGGCCTGACCTCTGGCGGTTCCATCAGCTCTTCAACAGGTTCCATGACCCTGAAGATGGGCAAAGGTCTGAACGTTCAGGGTGACATCGGTGCTTTCAGCAACATGAATATTGTTGCCGTTGAAGGTGTCACTATGGCAGCCGGCAAGAGTATTACCGCCGGTGGTTACATGGACATTAACGCCGCCTTCATCAATATGAGCGACAATAGCCTGATAAAATCCGGCGCTGACATGAAGCTCTATACACCGGGCTCCATGCTGCTGGGCACTCTGGAAGTGGGTGGTAACCTGGATATCGATATTGAGTCGGGTGCCGAGCTTGCTATCAGCAGTGCGACGGTTGCGGGTATCGTCGACATTCTTTCCAGCGGTGATCTCGATCTGTCCGGCTCTCTGGCAGCCAGTGACGTCACCATTGAAACCGCAGGCGAACTCACTGCCGGTGGTTCCCTCAGTTCTTCAGCTGGTTCCATGACCCTGAAGGTAGGTAAGGGGCTGAATGTTCAGGGTTATATCAGTGCCTTCAATGATATCGACATTGTTGCTGCAGATGGGCTGACAATGGCCTCTGGCCGAAGCATTACCGCTGGTGGCTACATGGACATCAATGCCGCCTTCATCGATATGGGCGACAACAGTCTGATGAAATCCGGTGCTGACATGAAACTCTACACACCGGGCTCCATGTTGCTTGGCGTTCTGGAAGTAGGCGGTAATCTCGATGTCGATATTGAATCAGGCTCCGTGCTTGCCATTGATTCTGCCACAGTTGCGGGAACCGTTGATGTACTGTCCAGTGGCGACCTGACACTGTCCGGCTCTCTGGCTGCAGCGGACGTGAAAATAGAAACCGCAGGTGATCTGACTGCCGGTGGTTCTATCAGTGCTTCTGCAGGCGCCATGACGCTGAAGATGGGCAAGGGGCTGAATGTTCAGGGGGATATCAGCGCTTCCAGCAATATGAATATAGAAGCGGTTGAGGGTGTCCTGATTGCTTCAGGCAGAAGCATGAGCGCGGGTGGCAACCTTGATCTCAAGGCTGCTTTCCTCGAGATGGCAAGTAGCAGAATTCTCTCCGGCGGCAACATGCAACTGACCACCAACGGTCTGATGGATCTTTCCGAACTGGTGGCAGGAGGTAATCTGACCCTGTTCAGTGGATCTGGACCGATTCTGTTCAACAAGTCTGTTACTGCTGGTGGACATACCAACATCAGAACAGGCAGCCCGGTTGTCTTGAGACTGTCTGCGTTTTCAGAGCCAGGCGCAGTGAATCTGGCAGCGGGAGAAAGCATTACCTCAGCCGGTGGCATCTCAATAGACACAGACACTCTAGTGCTGGGTGACAACAGTCGTTTGAATTCCGGGGATGGCGTCACTGTGTTGCTCAACACTTTTGAGATGGGCGACGATGTGGAAATTTCTGCTGTCAATGACATCGACATGACGGTTCAAAGTCAGGTCGTTCTGAATGGCCCGGTAAGTTCCAGCGCGGGTTCCATTCGAATTACCGGCGCTGAAGGTCTCGATATTCTGCACAGCCTCAATGCGGGTCAGGATATTGTTCTGACTGTTCCTGAAACCGTGGTTCTGCCTACCGAAAAACACCTGCTGGCTGGACGCAGCATCCGTGTGACTTCTGACTGGCTGGATCTGCAGGGCAATAACAATCTGCACGCAGGGGCAAACCTGACACTCAGCAATAATGGTATGAGCTTGCCTGACACGACCAGCCTGAGAGCGGGCGGTGATATGGCATTGCTGACCAGTGGTCTGGTCAGATTGAATGGTCAGGTGCAGCAGACAGGAGGCTCTTTCCAGGTCAACACTGACAGTGACATCCAGCTTAAGCAGGACATCAATGCCGGTCGACATATTCTGTTGACTACGCCTGAAGATGTTTATCTGGAAGTGGGTCGCAGCCTGATTTCCGGAGAGGACCTGCGGGTTGAGTCCGACGGCCTGTATCTGGGACGAAACACTGTGCTTGATGCCGGTGGCAACCTGGCGCTTATTAATAATACGCTGTCACTGCCTGACAGTGTGCAGATCAGCGCGGGTGGCGATCTTGAGCTTGAGACCGATGGAAGGCTCTATCTGACCGGTACCATTGGTGATATTGGCGGCTCTCTGCGGATTCGCACCGATGAACTGTATCTCTATCAGGATCTGAATGCCGGCGAGAGCATCGAGCTTGATACCAGCTACCGCATTTATCAGCAATACCGCAGGAATCTGGTCGCTGGAGAAGATATCAGTCTCAGTACTGACCGTTATTACACCGGCTATCGTAGCAGCCTGACGGCCGGGGATGATATTTCTGTGTCTACCCGGGATGGACTCGACTTTTACTACGTCAGCGCCGGTGGTGATTTCGCTGTTGACAGTGCATACGGTGATGTTCACTTCAAGGAGTCTGTCACAGCAGGTGGAGACATGAGTGTTGAGTCTGACCGTAGTGTCTATCTCTCGTCATGGAAAGACATCACTGCGGGCTCTCTCGCTGTGGGAACGGCCAATCAGTCCGGAGCTTATCGTTTCTCGGTGGGGTATGGCAGCACCATCGAGACAGAGGGCGACCTGCTGGTGAACACCACCTACAGCCAGGACTATCAGGAACTGATCGTTGGCGGTGATTTCACGGCAAGGGCTGAATATGGCTCTATCCATTTCCGGGACTCTGTGACGGCAGGTGGTGCTGTGAACCTCCACTCGGGAAGGGATATCTACCTGTCATCCCACAATGACCTCACAGCGACCTCTCTTTCCGTAGGGTCAGAGAGACAGGTGGGAGCCTACAACTTCTCGGTTGGTCACAGCAGTACCATCAAACTTGATGGTGACCTGTTGGTTCATACCAGACACGATCAGCAGTATCAGGCAACAAACGTCGGTGGCAGTGTTAATGCTGTGGCTGAGCAAGGGCGGATTTACTTTGCTGACTCCGTGATTGCTGCAGGGGATATGCAACTGCAGGCAGGACGTGACATTGACCTTTCAGGCCGTAGTGTCCTCAGCGCCAACTCTCTGACCATTGGCAGTCAGGAGCAGGCCGGGGCATACAACTTCTATGCAGGGTACGACAGCCGTATTGAGATTGCTGACGACATGTTCATACACACCACAAACTACCAGTCTTATCGTGATGTGACGGCTGGCGGTGATTTTGACGCCATTGCACATAGCTGGATCAATTTCAATGGTGATGTAAACGTCGCAGGAGCGATGAATCTTTATTCCGCAAGGGATATCCATCAGGCTTCACACACTGATTTGAAAGCAGGCTCCCTTACCGTTGGTTCAGAAGATTCGGTCGGTGCCTATCGCTTCAGCACGGGCTATGACAGTGTTATAGAAACCGACGGTGATCTTTTCATCAGCACCACGTCTTCCCAGAATTACCGTGCGCTGACTGCAGGAGGCGACTTCACCGCCAGGGCAGGATGGGGAGATATTGACCTGGGTGGATCAGTCATTGCTGAAGGTGCTGTAAGCTTGTTCTCCGAGAGGGACATTAGTCTTTCGGGCTGGACAGACCTTAAGGCGGCCTCACTGACAATAGGTTCCTCTGAGCATTACGGAGCTGATCGTTTCTCAATGGGCTATGAGAGTTCCATTGAAGCCAGTGGCGCGGTAACCATTCATACCCGCGGTAACCAGTATCTCGGCAGTCTGACATCCCACGCTGATGGATTGGCCTTTGCTCTCACCTCTGCACAAGGCGGCATTTACGGAAACAATGAATACAGATTCAGTAAGTGGCGTGATGCCAGTCACCTGACAGCCAGCAACGGAGAGGCTGTTCTTCAGGCTGCTACAGGTATCGGGCATCCGCTGGTGGTTCATCTGCCATGGCTTTCAGCAGAAACTGAGAGTGGCAATATCAACATTCTGGCCCGTGCCGATCTTCAGGCCAGTCTGCTTAAGACGACCGGTGGCAATATCTACATGACAACTCTGGGCTCACTGTCCATTGATGAACTGGAAGGTAACGCCTGGCTGGTGGTGGGTGATCTCCTGTTTGCCGGCAAAATGACCATGGAGCGTGGCTCGATTCGTTCTGAAAATGGCGTGGAGGTTGAAGAACTCAGTCTGACTGGCAGGCATGGCGTCAGCTTTTACGCACCTGATATCCGGGTGACTCAGGTCGATGACGAGGGCACCAGCACGGAAGTCGATACACAGCACTATGCGTATATCAAGCCTGCCTCTGAAAGCCGCAGTTGGGGATGGGGGAGATTTTTCTAGGGTGTAATTGGCCTGTCCAGTGATGGGCAGGCCTGGGAGTAGATGTACTTGGACGGGTATAACAAGAAAAATAATGCTTGCAGAAAGCGACTTTTCTCTAAATTCCATTTCTCGTTGAATGCAGCCGGACTGGCTTTATGCAGTCTCTGGCTGCAATCAACGGTCACTTTGGCCACACAACTACCGCTGCCAGATCCTTCGGGAAATCTCAGCAGAGACATTGAGAAGCAGAAAGAGCGCCTGGTTGAGCCTGAACTGAGAAAAAAGACGCCAACTGTGAAGAAGGATCAGGAGCCGGAAGCGGTTCAGGAAAGCGGTGGTCCAATGCTTCTTTTGCAGGGCATTCGCTTCACAGAATCTAGACACCTGTCCCGAGAGGAATTGCAGTCGCTGGCGGAGCCCTGGCTGGGCAAAGAAGTCAATTATCAGGATTTGCAAACCCTGCTTGGAGCTGTCAATACACTCTACAAGAGCAAAGGCATTTACACAGCTGCTGCAGTGTTTCCGGAACAGAAAATAGAGAATGGGCTGGTCAGTATCAGACTGGTAGAAGGTCGCTTTGGTGAACTCGTTTTTGCTGGCGAAGTAGAAGAGGATGACAGAGCGTATTTTCAGAAGTGGATCAATACAGACTGGCAGAAAGACTCCATCGATGTCGAAGCGCTGGAGCGGGATATCCTGTTTTATAACCGGGTTCACGGCCAGAGATTGCAGTCAGAGCTTAAGGCCGGTCAGGCGTTTGGATTGACCGATGTCGTTGTTCAGATTCCTGAATCGGAAGAAGGAGCGTCGCTCTATTTTGATAACCACGGCACTGAAAACGCCGGAGAAGAGCAGTTAAGTCTGCTCTACCAGAAAACGTCGGTGTTCAGCCACGGCGACAAATTATTGGGCTATGGTCTGACGTCTGATGGACTCAAGTCATTCAGCGCCAGCTACAACCGGGTCTTGGGCGAAGAGGGCTGGAGACTGGGAGGCAGTTTCCAGTACACCGACAGCGAGCTCGAAATCACAACAGTTGATGTCGACGTTACAGGTGACACGACACGTTACACCCTGGATGCCAGTTACCTGTTCTGGTCCGACATTGATGGCTGGCTGAACCTGCTTTTTTCAGCCAGCAGTACCCGTTCGGAAAACGCTGTTGCGGATGAACCTTTGTCGAACTACCGTAATGATCAGCTGCAGTTCGGGCAGGAATTGAATCTGCTGGACGACAACTGGCAGGTTAATGGCCGACTGCTGTTCAGCAGACTGCGCAGCAAGTCCATTCTGAATGATGATGTGCGGTACCTGAGTTTGTTGAACCCGAGCCTTACACTGATCTACAACTTTGACTCGCCACTCTATGTGCTGTCTTCATGGGAGGCTCAGTGGGCCAGTGAAGCAACTCTGCCTTCGAGCCTTGGCTTTGCTCTCGGAGGGTTGTACAGCATTCGAGGCTATAACAACAGTGCTGTGACCGGCGACAAAGGCTGGCGTCAGCAGACAGAGCTGCACTACTCTGGCCTGTCCTATCGACAGAGCGCAATCGAACCTTTTGTCTTTCTTGATCATGGCGAGACAAGGATGCCCGGTTCCCACGAAAAACTCACCTCCGCTGGCCTGGGGACAAAAGTCTCTGCCGAATGGGGCGCTGTTGAAATCACTGCCGCCCAGACGCTCGAGCCGGTGGGTGTCTCAGGGAATGACTTTCGGGTTTATGCGCGGTTTAGTCTGACCAGCTGGGATTGAGGTGCTCTGATCATCAAACAGGTTGCCACGAGGTTGCCACGCTTGAGCATGGGAGCGAGCCATTATGACTGAATGGTCAGCAATCCATCATTAGTCTCTGTCAGAAATTGATTGATACGACTCCTGTTATTACTGATCAGGGATTCAAGAGCGGGTAGACGAGCGTTACCGATTTTAATGTGGATGACTTTAGGCGGTGGCCCGAACCGACTCCAGAAATCTACGAAGTCTTTATCTTTGGTTAATATGGCCTTATTGTGTGCTTTCGCGTATTCCCAGACCAGCCGATCCGGGGCTCCTTCACCCAGTGATTCGACTCTTGAGACAGCCTGCGTCCCTTTGTAATCAGCTTCTATTCTTGCTGCCAGTTTGTAAGACAGGTTTTCATCAATCAATATCACTACGCAGCATCCCCCTTAGCCAGATTTTGGGCGGCATAACCCAGGGCAGCTCGTATCTTGGTTTCATTCAGGCTGGGAAAGTCCGATATGATTTCGGCGAAGGACATGCCGGAACTCAGCATTTCAAGAATGCTTTCTACAGTGATCCGGGTGCCTTTAACGCAGGGCTTGCCTGTCATGACTTCAGGGTTGCATACAATCCAGATGTTACTGTCAATCACGTTGTATCTCCATTTATTGTGATTTTTCGGTAATTTTAGGCGTTGGGGGCGCTTTCAACAATGTGGCAAGCCATTTGACCCTGTATCCATGCCAACTTACTGAATTTTGAGCATAACAAACCAACACGCTGACCTACATGCCTCCGTTGCTAAGTGCCAGAATCTCAGGACTCCAGCACAGAAACCGACACTGCTTCCTCCGGGCCAATGCTGAGAAACCGAAAGCGGTATTCACAGTCTGCTGCTAACTGATAATTGGCTATTCCGTCTTTTGAGACAGTGTCTGCGTAAGCCATTGGCAGGCTGTCCTGACTGACTTCGGACGACAACTGGCAGGTTAATGGCCGACTGCTGTTAAGCAGACTGCGCAGCAAGTCCATTCTGAATGACGATGTGCGGTACCTGAGTTTGTTGAACCCGAGCCTGACACTGATCTACAACTTTGACTCGCCACTCTATGTGCTGTCTTCATGGGAGGCTCAGTGGGCCAGTGAAGCAACTCTGCCTTCGAGCCTTGGCTTTGCTCTCGGAGGGTTGTACAGCATTCGAGGCTATAACAACAGTGCTGTGACCGGCGACAAAGGCTGGCGTCAGCAGACAGAGCTGCACTACTCTGGCCTGTCCTATCGACAGAGCGCAATCGAACCTTTTGTCTTTCTTGATCATGGCGAGACAAGGATGCCCGGTTCCCACGAAAAACTCACCTCCGCTGGCCTGGGGACAAAAGTCTCTGCCGAATGGGGCGCTCTGGAAATCAGCGCCGCCCAGACGCTTGAGCCGGTGGGTGTCTCAGGGAATGACTTTCGGGTTTATGCGCGGTTTAGTCTGACCAGCTGGGATTGAAATGCTTTGATCATCAAACAGGTTGCCAGGAAGCCTCCCAAAATAATAAGAGGGTGTCACAGTAAAAAAAGCAGTGATGGAAATGAGTATCTATACTTGAGCGTTGGGTTAATTCGGGAATCTGATAAAGCGGAGTACTTCTCTTTCTTCTGCTATCTGATTGACGACATCTTGTCGTTAGTGTCGAGTGAGCTGGTAAAAATCCGACTGGTGACGTTCGTTTGTTTTTCTACAGATGGATAAATGGTGACTGGAATTTTTTATGTGACCTTGGTCTGGTTAAAGCAGCTTCATGATATTCCCGGGTTATAACATCAGAAGAGGCTTTTTTAGTTATGAAAGTTTTAATGGCTATTCCTGTTGGTTTACTCCTTTCCGGTTTCCTGTCCACAGCATCGGCAGCAGAAGTGACATTCAGAGATGAAACGGTGGGGTTAGGCTATGGCTTTAGTGCAGTAGCTGCAGGTTTTCAACATAATGCTTTTAGATATTTCAGGAAGGTGGGTGGCTTGAAGGCCACTTTGGACAGTTTTATTAAGTCTGGTGTTTATCTTCCCATCAGTACCAGTATCAGTCTCCAGAATGTGAACAATGACCTTCATCCCACTGATGCCAGGTATCCCAAGGGGACTGTGGCCTGGTCCCTTGATAGCCCCGATGTTTATAAGCCCACCTATACTTTCTCTGTTTTTGCAGGTGGCATATTTTATTATCCTGATGAGCAGCCGTATATGATTACACTGTCAGTGGATGGAAGGGATTACGGTCCAGTGAAAACAAACAGGGAGAGTAACTGGTCTCCTACTCGCTTTGAGAGAGTACCTTTCTCAGATAGCAGTGATGTGGTTATAACCCTGTCCCCGATAGCTCAAAACGAGCCTCAGAATAATGAACTTTGAGTCTCAAACATTCCGGACAGTTTTTCACTATCGGGTTCATTTCTTCAGGGTGTAGAGCCTGATTATCTTCACGGATGCATAACGAGCCAGAACCCTCGCAGCCTGTAGGACAGTCTTAAGTCCGACAGGCTGCTCGCCCATAACTAAGCGTGATGGGCGGGGAATGGCGCTTAACGCACTTCCGGAACAGCGCTGAGCAGCTTACGAGTGTAATCATGCTGAGGTCTGGTCATTACATCTTCGGTATGGCCCTGTTCGACAATTTTGCCTCCCTTCATCACCGCGACCCGGTGAGCGAGATGAGGAATGATTGAAAGATCGTGAGTTATAAACAGGTACGAGACTTGCAGCTCTCTTTGCAACTCCAGCAACAAATCCATGACTTCTGAGCGGATAGATACATCCAGTGCGCTGGTAGGTTCATCACAAATGATCAGGTCAGGTTCAACCGCAAGCGCCCGGGCGATGGCTATGCGCTGACGCTGACCACCAGAGAACTCGTGGGGATAGCGATAGCGGTGCTCAGGCTCCAGCTGGACCCTCTTTAAAAGCGATTCAACACGTTGCTCCCTTTCAGCTTTGCTCAGACCCATCTGCAGGCTAATCATACCTTCTTCGATAATGTCACCCACCGTCATACGTGGGTTCATGGAAGAATAAGGGCTTTGGAAGATGACCTGGATTTTTTTGCGAAGGGGCAACATTTCCCTGCGGGAAAGCGCGTGAATTTTCCGGTGGTTGTACCAGATCTCACCACCGGTCGCTTTTTCCAGGTTAAGAATGGCACGACCAGTGGTGGATTTGCCACAACCCGATTCGCCTACCAGGGCCAGCGTTTCACCTTTGGCGATGGAGAAGCTGATGCCATTAACCGCTTTGGTGTAATCGTGAACTCTCTGGAGGATTCCCTTACGAATGGGAAAGTGAACTTCCAGATTATCTACCTTCAACAAGGGAGTGGGATGGGTCTGAGGCCGGTAAGCGTCCATGTCAGGCAGGCTGTTAATCAGACGACGGCTGTATTCTTCACGAGGATTCTCAAAGAAATCATCACAGCTGCCTTCCTCAATGATCTCACCCTGATACATAACACCAACACGATCAGCGGTTTCACGAACTACGCCCATATCATGGGTAATCAACAATACCGCCAGGTCACGGCTAATGGTTAATGCTTTTACCAGCTCCAGAATCTGCTTCTGAATGGTGACATCCAGGGCGGTGGTGGGCTCATCCGCCAGCAGAATATCCGGCTCACAGGCCAGAGCCATAGCAATCATAACCCGCTGCTGCTGACCTCCGGACATCTGGTGGGGATACCAGTCTACACGTTTATCCGGGTCAGGAAGGCCGACTTCTTCAAACAGTTGGACAGTGCGTTTTCTGATCTCGTCACCGGTCAGATTGGTGTGTATTTTCAGGGTTTCTGCAATCTGGTCACCCACTTTTTGAACCGGATTCAAAGAGGTCAATGCATCCTGAAAGATCATGGCGATCTTTTTACCACGAACGGAGCCCATTTCCTGCTCGGTCAGGGCAAACAGGTTGGTATCATCTTGCCGGATTATTCCCTGAGTGATTTTCAGAGCATCGGGCAGCAGACGCATGATTGACAACGATGTTACCGACTTGCCACTGCCTGACTCGCCAACCAATGCAAAGACTTCACCCTTGTTCAGTTGGAAACTGACGCCTTTTAGAATCCGGGTATCGGGTTCATGTCTGAGGACAACATTAAGATTGGATACCTGCAGTGCCGGTTCTTTGCTCTCGGCCGTTTTGGCCATGTTCTCCCCTGAGGATTCTGTAATGCTCATATCAGGCAGCCTCCAAATGGGTTTTGGGGTTAAAGGCGTCACTGACGAGGTCCGAGAAAAGGTTGGCTGCCAGCACCAGAACAAACATCAGGGTAAAAGCGCCTGCAAGGTTCCACCAGACGGCGGGTACCCGACTGAGTTCTGCGCTGCTAGTGCTGATCATATTACCCCAGCTGTGCATTGAAGAGTCGACTCCCACACCGATGTAGGCAAGCACTGCCTCGGCCATTACCAGACCACTGAAGTCGAGAACAAATATGATCAGAATGATATGGGTAACATTGGGCAGAATGTGTTTGCTGATGATTCTGGCATGACTGACGCCGAAAGCATGGGCAGCCTGGACATAGTCAAGTTGACTGATTTTCAAGGTTTCCGCTCTGAGCAGACGACAGAGGGTGGCCCAGCTGGTAACTCCGAGAATAAAGCATAGGCCGATGAATTTGGCATCACCTTTTTCGAGTCCGGTACTAAAGTAATCAGGGTTCAGGTCAATCCATATCTGGAACAGCAGAGCGGAGGCTGCAATCAATAGAAGACCCGGAATAGAACTGAGAGTGGTATACAAATACTGAATAATGTCGTCTACCCAGCCTTTGAAATAACCAGCGGCTATTCCAAGGGAAATGGCAATAGGCATCATGATCAGAGTAGCCAGAGTGCCAATCAACATGGCGGTGCGAATACCTTTGAGGCATTTGTAGAGAACATCGTTACCTCCTTTATCTGTGCCCAGGATGTGATAAAGGCAGCCGATGTGAATCATCCAGGTGAGCAGGCAAATAATAATTGCCAGGGTTATATAGGCCGTTTTCCACGGGTAGATGCTGTTTTTACCTTTCATCCAATAGGCATGGGCAGCAATCAGAAGAGCACTGAACAACAGGCCAGTGAGAAGCGCCTGAAATGATTGCAGGGCAATATCCACAAGCCTGTCATCAGAGGATTCCAGATGCTTACCTGCATGTTTCAAGCTGGCATAATCCCGGTAAGTATTGCCTTGTTCATCTTGCATATTTTCCTTGGAGTATGATTTCAGTGAGAAGGGGGCTGAATAGGTTTTTTCCTTGTCCTCCCCCATTTCGCCCAGCACCAGATCCAGAACACTGTTTATATGACTGGAGTAATAAACGTCACTTTTATACTGACCTTCAAGAGGTTCGATCGCCTTGCGAAAATGCAGTGAATCCAGAACACCTATGACAATGTAGGTAAGAATAATCAGAAAGCAGGACATGCCCAGTCGGGAACGAAAAACTCTGCTCCAGCGTTCACGACTCTCGTTGTTGCGAATGATACTGACAATGAATGCGATCATGGCTGCCAGTAGGATAAACAGCAATGCATCACTCCATAAAATAACCGGTTTCATGGATGTTCTCCTAATTCAGCCTGACACGGGGATCGACCAGTGTGTATGAAATGTCAGTGGCAATCAGGCCTATGATGTAGAGTACTGAGCCAATAAACACCATTGTTCTGACAATGGCGAAGTCCTGGGATTTCAGGGCATCAATCATGTAACTGCCCAGGCCCGGGATGCCAAAGAAGGATTCCATCACCAGGCTGCCCATAAACAGCATTGGAATGACAATCACGATATTGGTCAGAATCGGGATCATGGTGTTGGGCAGAATGTGCCGGAACAGGACGCTGACTTCGCTTACCCCTTTTGCCCTGGCCGTGCGGGCGTAATCCTGATTCGCTTCCTCCAGGAACAGTGTCCGGTAGAGTCGGGCTCCGGCTCCGGTACCGGCAATGACACCAATAACAACCGGAAGAATCAGAAACCTGAAGGAACCCAGTCCGGGCTGGAAACCCGACACAGGCACCAGGTTCCACAAACGGGTGACCAGATACTGGCCACCAATGATGTAAAACAGGTAAGAGACAGACATCAAGCCAACAAAAGAGACCACAAACACTTTCTCAAGTCCGGTATTGCGGAACATAACCACTAAAAGGGCTATGCTGATATTGACCCAGAGTCCGATGAGCAGTGTTGGCAGGGCAAACATGACGCTGGGCCACATGCGCTGGGAAACATCGCTGGTAATATCCCGACCGCTCTCCGACCGTCCAAAGTCGAAGCTGAAGAGACTGATGGATTTGTTGAAAAAGATGGTTTCTGTCAGTGCTTTCAGACCTTCTTCTTCGTGATTGAAAAACAGTGGCTGGTGGTAGCCATTCGTCTCTTTCCAGAGTTCAATGGCTTCCTCGGTGACGTATTTATCCCCCAGCTGAGCTCGTGCCATATCGTCAGGGCTGTTCACCACAAAGAAGAGTAAAAAAGTAATCAGATTGACACCAATAAGAATAGGAATGGCGTAAATCAGTCGTCTGATAATATAAGCAAGCATGGTAGAACGTCCTTAAACCTGAAAATTATTCTTCAGCTTTTTATTAGCTGTCGGTATTTATGACCAGCTTCTGGCGTCGTCTATAGGCGCGAATCGCAGGAATAAACAAAGCGACAAAAACCCCCATGCCTGCCACCAGAGGGACAAGATTGGGTTGGTTCCATTCAGCCTGTTTTTGTTTTCTCACTTCTGAATCGATCTTCAGGTATTTAAGGGTAGCCTTGGAGATGCCATGACGTTTGGTATTAGAAACCCACTGGTTATTCAGGTAATACTCTTTCGGGTATTCGCCAGTAAACCAGGGAGCATCAGCGCGAACCTGATCCAACATTTCGGCGATTAACCGATTTCGCTCAGGACCGGGCTGCATGGTCTTCATCTGCTTGAAAAGCCTGTTATAGCGAGGATTGTTATAGTTGGCATTGTTGTTGCCGTCACATTGACAGGCGACAGGGCTTTGAGGGCCATAGAGCAAGAACAGAAAATTCTCGGGATCAGGGTAATCGGCCAACCAGCCATAGGAGAACATTTGGTGGTTCCCTGTGCTCATTTTCTCTTTATAGCGATTCCAGTCTGTCGCTCTGAGTTCTAACTCTATGCCGAGTTTTTTGAGCTGGCGTTTTTGCCAGTCTTCACGGCTTTTGCTGGTGGCTTGGGCCTGGACATCCAGATAGAGCTTCAAAGGCTTACCTGTTTCAGCATAACGACCATTGGGGTAGCCCGCTTCAGCCAAAAGCTGTTTGGCGTATTCAAGGTCTTTGCGAACGGCCTTGCCATTTTTCCAGTCGTGGGTGAAGGGATTGATGCCTGCCTCTGCTTTCAGAGAACCTTCAATACCGGGAGGAATGGGCCCCATGAAAGGAATGGCGGAGCCGTTTCGGAATATTTCTATATATTCTTCAGAATTCCAGGCAATGGAGATGGCCTGACGCAGCTTTTGCTTTTTCGGGGAGTAACCACCCACCACATTGTCCAGCATATTGAAGCCCATATAGTAGACCGCAGGCTTAACATCCTGGGACAGAGTGATCTGTCTGTCTTGCATTTCGTCGGTAAGCTCTACACCCTCGGGGCCGATGGTCAAGGCCTGGTCAAAGTTTTGGGTGACGTTGCCGTGGTTTTCTCCTGAGCGATCGTAATATCCCTGCAGGAATTTGGTCCACATAGGCAAAACTTCTTTGTCCAGGCTGAAAATGGCTTTATCTATGAAAGGTACCTTTGCTCCGGCATCAGCAAGCAACCCTGCCTCTTTATCACCGGGGGCTCCTTCAGTGGGATAAAAATCATCCCTGAAGTTAGGATTTCGTTCCAGAATGATTTCCCTGTTAGGGTCATTTCTGGTCATCATGTAGGCACCTGTGCCGACTGGATACCAGTCCAGAGTCAGGTTGTTGTCTTTGAACCCGGGGTTGTTATAGAAGCGATCCGCCTCCCAGGGGACAGGTGCAAAAAAGTGCATGGCCAGCCAGTAAGAAAACTGGGGGTAGATGCCTTTTATAGTAATAGAGAAAGTCAGCTCATCAACTCTTTCCAGTCCCCTCATTTTGAATTCACGAAGATCCAGCCACCCGTCTCTTTCAACAGTTTTTAATTCCTCGGTCACTTCACTCATGCCATCTATATACTGAGCAAGGAAGCCAATTAAGGGTGCTTTATTGTGAGGGTCGGCAATCCTTTTGATCTGATAGAGAAAGTCGTCTGCGTCCAGCCCCCGAGTTGCTGTTTGACCAAAGTCGGAAAGAGCTTTGTAGTTTACGGTTTCACTTTCATCGTTAAAGAGATAGACGTAATCGCCTTTACCGTTTTTGGCGAACGCCGGGTGAGGCTGATAAACAATACCTTCCCTGAGGGTGATGGTGTATCGACTGAAGGCAATGTCAGGGCTATCAAAAGTGGTCTCCTCGTGGTTGGCGTTAAGAAAACGAACCTCTGGCATGGATTCAGCCACCAGAGGTTGCAGTTCATAAGGCCTTTTCAGAAAGTGATAACCAAGAGGAGGCTCGTAGATCTGGTCGATCAGCATACTTTCATCAGTGCTGTACGAAATAGCCGGATCAAAGTGCTGGGGGGGGAGTTGAAAATTGGTGTAGTAGACAGTCTGGTTCTGATGACCAGAACTTTCCTGATGAGGATTATTCCAGGGACCTGAACAGCCCGTCAGCTGAGTGGTAGCTATGAGTGTGGCAGCCAGATATCTGGTTGCTTTCTGGTTCATAATAACTTCATCCCCGTTTTCTAATAATTGTTCGTCGATGTCAGAGTTACTGAGTCATTTTCAAATCAAGGCAGAGACCGCCCTCTGGAGGCGATATAAAGCTTGTACCAGTCTTCCCTGCTTAGATGAACTTCCATCGCCTGAGAGCATGCACGAATACGATCTTTATCCGTTGTGCCAATCACAGGCTGGATGCTGGCCGGGTGCCTCATCAGCCATGCCAGAGCAATGGCTTCTCCGGAAGTCTGATAGTCTTCAGCCATCTCGGCAACCTGTTTTGCAGTGGCCTGAACGGCCGCTGGTTCCTTACTGGTATCTTTTCCGATGAACAGTCCCTGATCCAGACAGCCCCAAGCCTGAAGCTGAACGTTATTTTTACGACAGTAATCAATCATTCCCGGCGTAAAGCCAGTGTCGGCACTCTCACTCATGGCGACCAGTATCCCGTCTTCCACAAAGTCACAACGGGCAAGACTCATGGGCAACTGGTTGACGATCAAAGGTTGTTCGATGCAGGAGTGAAGGTAGGCGATTTGATGCTGGTTCATATTGGAAACACCAAAGTGTCGTACTTTTCCGCTGTCGTATAAGCGAGTAAACGCTTCGGCGATTAAATCGGGTTCCATCAGCGGGTCAGGGCGATGCAGTAAAAGAATATCCAGATACTCTGTACCCAGCCTTTCGAGAATGCCATTGACACTGAACTCTATCCATTGGGGAGAAAGGTCGTATCGACCGGGGTTGTCGTCGTCGGCAAAGCGAATGCCACATTTGGACTGGATGATCAGGTCCTGGCGAAGCTTTGGCTCCGCTTTAATAACGTTGCTGAATGCCTGTTCTGCTTTGCCCATGGTATAGATATCAGCATGGTCAAAGAAGTTAATGCCACACTCCAGTGCTGTATTCACGGCATTATGGGCCAGAGTGTGGTCGTGATCGGAAATAGGATTATTGTTCCACTCACCTCCCAGGCCCATACAACCATAAATCAGTCGGCTGGCTTTAGGAATGTGAATCTGAAGCGGGAAACGATTCATACTCAGCTCCCTTCTTAAGGACTATTCGGACAGCTCAAGGCTGTTCGGAAAAACTCATGGCTGTGTTGGGATTACTATGGCTGTTTGTTGGGTATTCAGTCAGTATTCAGAGCACTACTTCTTTTGTCTGGCTTCAAAAGCGGCCAGCTGTTCCTCCGATGCGGGCTGCTGATGCTTTTCTTTCCATTGGGAATAGGGCATGCCATAGATACGTTCTCTGGCTTCATTGTCGGACACTTCAACACCCAGATCGTCAGCAGCCGTTTTGTACCACTTGCCCAGGCAGTTCCGACAAAAGTTCGCCAGAATCATCAGGTCAATATTCTGCACCTCTTTATGATCATCGAGGTGCTTCAGCAGGCGGCGAAAAGTAGCTGCGTCGAGTTTGTCCTGAGTTTCCTGATCAATCTGTGTATTCATCACATCTTCCTTATAAGGTTGTCAGGCAGTGTAAGAAATTGTGGGTCAATAAAAAAGCCCCAGAATCTTCGGGGCTTTCTTCCCGATTATTGCTACCAGCTCCGGCACCATCGCACCATCTCTAAGCTGCAAGATTGGCTTGGAATAAACCACCAGAGGTAGCACACTTTTCGTGACTTCACGAAAAGGGTCAGGGCTTTTGACAGGCTTGATGCATATGACTATATTTGTAGCAATTTGTTACAAAAAGTAGGTTTTGAAACATGCCAAGCAGACCCTTACGACTGGATGAAGAGCTGGTGACCGCTGCAACCCTTGTTGGCAAGGTCAAAAAACGCTCGGCGGCAAAACAGGTGGAATATTGGGCCTGCCTTGGCAAGATTGCCAAGGAAAACCCTGATCTGCCCATTAATTTCATTGAAGATATTCTGGAAGCCGAAGAAGAGCGCAAACAGGGACTGGTCTCGGAGTACCGTTTTGGCTAAAGCAGAAACGATACTCCAGACAGCCCGGTTTGCAAGAGCCGTGAAAAAACTCAAGCCCAACCAGAAAGCGGATCTTGATACAGCTATCAGAGCCGTAGCCAATAATCCCGATATTGGCGATAAGAAGAAAGGCGTCCTGAGCCACCTTCAGGTTTATAAATTCAAGATGGCAAAACAATTGACCCTGCTGGCTTATTATTTTGACGACGGCAAGCTGTTACTGGAGCTGATCTCCTTTGGCTCCCATGAAAATTTCTACCGGAACCTTGAGCGGCATGAGCGCCAGTGATGCGGTTAAAAAAATATTGGCTATATGTAGCAAATATTGGCAAGGCCACTTTTTGCCATCCCCATCAACCGAGCAAGGGTCAATAAAAAAGCCCCGAAGAATTCGGGGCTTTTTTTTAGGGGTTATCTGGACTTTTTATTAGCTGAAGGCTTTTTCCGGGCTACCGGCTCTTTGCGGGGTGCTCGGTTATCCCACTGACCACCACGGGCCTTCTGGAATTTTCCCGCAGGCTTTTTGTTGTATGGTCGGCGGTTGTCTTTGCTCTGTTCTTCCGCAGGTACCAGTTGATTGGGGCCATCGCCAATCAGTTCGGAGCGGTTCATCTTTCTCAGGGCGTTACGGAGGACATCCCAGTTTCTGGAGTCGTGATAACGCAGGAAGGCTTTTTGCAGACGACGTTGTTCCAGCTCTTTGGGAATATAAAGTCTGTCACCCTTGTAATTAAGCTTCTTGAGCGGGTTACGACCGGAATAGTACATAGCCGTTGCCAGAGACATAGGCGACGGATAAAAGGTTTGTACCTGGTCGACACGGAATTTGTGACGTTTCAGCCAAAGCGACAGGTTCATCATATCTTCGTCTTCACAACCCGGGTGGGCGGCAATGAAGTAAGGAATAAGATACTGCTTTTTTCCGGCTTCTTTGGAGAACTTGTCGAACATTTTCTTGAAAGCGTCGTAGGTGCCCATGCCGGGTTTCATCATCAGGTCCAGAGTACCTTTCTCGGTATGCTCCGGCGCAATCTTCAGATACCCACCGACGTGGTGCGTGACCAGCTCACGGACGTATTCCGGATCTTCTACTGCCAGGTCATAACGAAGACCCGAAGCAATGGCGATTTTCTTGATGCCGGGAATGGCACGGGCTTTTCTGTACAGCTCTGTCGTTTGCTTGTGTGAGGTTTCCAGATTTTTGCAGATACCCGGGAACACACAGGAAAGACGGCGGCAACTGGCCTGAATCTCTGCACTCTTGCAGTTCAGGTGATACATGTTGGCGGTTGGGCCACCGAGGTCAGAAATCTGACCGGTAAAGCCAGGCACCTTGTCCCTGATCTCTTCCAGTTCCTGCAGGACGGATTCCTGGGAACGACTCTGGATGACCCGACCTTCGTGCTCGGTGATGGAGCAGAAAGTACAACCACCAAAGCAGCCCCGCATGATATTCACGGACGTTTTGATCATGTCGTAGGCCGGAATTTTTGCATCACCATAGGATGGGTGTGGCCTGCGCTGATAAGGCAGGGCAAAGACACCATCAATCTCCGGCGTTTCCAGAGGAATGGGAGGCGGGTTTACCCAGATTTCCCGGTTGCCATGTCTCTGCACCAGCACCCGGGCATTATGGGGGTTGGATTCCTGGTGCAGCACTCGGGAGGCATGGGCGTATAGCGCGGGATCTTTACGCACTTTTTCAAACGACGGCAGACGAATACAGCTTTTGCTGGTATCAAAGTCAGTCTTGCGGTGCAGCGGAAGTGGAACAATGCGGACAGGCTGAATATCCGGCTCCTGTCTTTTTTTGGATTCGCACTCTTCTTCTTGCACATATTCGTATGGGTTGGTGCCATAGGCTTCTTCCAGAGATCCCGGATCTCTTGGCCAGTCGATACGGGTAGAGTCTATTTCGGTCCAGCCTTCTGGTGTGCCAGGCTTAACGACAACCGTACCGCGAATATCATCCATATTTTTGATATTAACGCCCGCAGCCAGTTTGTCCGCCACCTCGGCCATGGCTCGCTCAGCGTTGCCATAGAGGAGGATATCTGCAGTGGAATCCATCAGAACAGAACGGCGCACTTCATTACTCCAGTAATCATACTGGGCAATCCTGCGAAGGCTGGCTTCAATACCGCCAATAACGACGGGCACATCGTTATAGGCTTCTTTACAACGCTGACTGTAAACAATCACCGAGCGATCAGGCCGTTTGCCCGGCTCTGCATCCGGTGTATAAGCATCGTCATTTCGAACTTTCAGGTCGGCGGTGTAGCGGTTGATCATGGAGTCCATGTTGCCACCGGTGACACCGTAAAACAGGTTGGGCTTACCCAGACGCATAAAGTCTGCTGTGTTGCTCCAATCTGGCTGGGCAATAATGCCCACCCTGAAGCCCTGGGATTCCAGGAAACGGCCAATGACTGCCATACCGAAGCTGGGGTGATCTACGTAAGCATCGCCTGAGACAATGATAATGTCGCAGGAATCCCAGCCTAACTCATCCATCTCTGCTCGGGTCATGGGGAGGTAAGGCGCTGTGCCATAGCATTCAGCCCAATACTTTGGGTAGGAAAACAGTTCCTTGGCAGGCAACGGTTGCTGCAGGGAGGAGTGACTCATGAATGTTCTGGTTTTATCTGCTCTTTCTGAAGGGGCACTATTTTTTCAAAAAATGCGTTGCTTTGATAGCACGAATTGCAGCCAGGGGATGAGATGAAACCGAAGTGATGTGGTGATAAACCATCCCTGCCTCGGTATGAACATCATTGATTCATGGCAAAGGCAGGGTGGTCAGGTACTTACACAGAGGTGAAGCGCTTGATCAGGCTCAGTTCACCGTCTGCATCCTTCATGGAAGAGAGCACCTCGTCAGGAACACCGGATATGTCATCGACAAACCTCTTAATATCCTTTGCCTCTGTAAGCTCTTTATCACCGGTTGACGCACTCATGCTGTCTCCGATACTGCTATCCAGTCCCTGAGAGCCCAGAATCTCTTCTGCCAGAGCAGGGTCTCCGCCTTGCAGTGCGTTGATAGCTGCCTCAAGCTTTTTCTTGGCTTCTTCCGATTCAGCCTGTTGCTGGAGAGTCTGGAGCAGAGCCTTTCTTCTCTCAAAGTGATCAAGACCTTCGCTGGCAATCTGAAGGCCTTCAGTGGCATCGCTCACTGGAGAGCCCGATTCATCAAAGGCTTCTTTGCGCTCTTGGGTATCATCCGTTTCTGATGGGTGATTATCGGTTCGTTCAGAGTTGCCGATTTCCACCATGGAAGCTGGCATAATGGGGCTTGCATGTCTGATTAAACTCGCATCGGCCTCCCCGGTCTGCTGCAGCATAAAGTCGATTTCATTTTTAGAAAATATACTTAGATGAGAGTTGTCTTTGCCGGGGTTGACCTCCCGGTCAATCATCAGTGCGGTTTCCCACAGCATGACAGGCGGGAACAGGAAAGACAGGGCTTTCAGGAAAATATTGTCAGGATTGGCTGTAGCTTCGGCACTGGCGCTGTTAGCCTCTTCAATGTGTTCCCGAATACGCTCGATATTACTATCATGCCGCTGTTGAGCATCAAGGGAAGCCATCTCAATCTTGTTTTCAGCGTATTTAACCGAGCTGTCTTCCAGGCTGGCATTGATCTGAGCCAGTATTTCTTCGAGCTTGTCGGCGGTTAGTGTGCCCTCAATATGCTCCATTTGAAGTTGATCTACGGAATGACCAATGTGCTGCATGACCCGAGGAGAGGCTTCCACCACCCGTGACAGTTTGGCTTCGGTATCCAGAACAGTCTCACCTACCGCCATAGTCACTAACTCTGGTCGGCTACTGGTAATTGAGTTCGGGCTTTCACCAAACATGCCGCCAATCTCGCCTCGCAGTTTGGCTGTGGTTTGTTGGGTTAAATGCTTTTCAAGGTCATCCAGTTGGCCCGCATTCATTGAGTCGGGTTCTGGAATGGAAGGAGCCTCTGAACCACCGGGAGGCAGATCAACCTGACCTTCCCCGGTTCTGACTGATACCGAGTTCTTGTTTTCATAGCCCTGTGAGACCGTCTTAGTCTTCTCAATCTCTTTTAGAGCTTCTGCCTGCGTTGGGACTAAAATAGCTTCATTGCGATTAACTGAATCGACCATCAGGACTGCCCTCCCTTTTCGTCCTCAAAGGTCTGGAGCAGATTCTCGACTCTTTTCAGCTCCAGATGATTAAACTGATGTTTTCTGGCATCTTTCAAGGCGCTTTTATAAATCACTTCAGCAATGCCTCCTTCCTTCAGAGCCAGGTAGCAATCACCCATATAGACTTTGGCCAGTGGATTACTGATATCCATTCGCGCAGCGTATTCGAGGGTTTTGATGGCCTGACCGTAAGTTTTCAGCATCATCTGACAGGAACCCAGGCAAAGAAAGTTGCGGGCATTCCAGTGGTCATAAAAGCAGAGATATTGGAAGATTTTGGCAGCCTCTTCAAAATGACCATTCTGGTACTGGTTGTAGCCATGGGAATAAATGGACTCAAGGGCCTTCTCACTCATCTGGTTGGCTTCTGCCAGTGTTCCTCCAGTGAGCAGGTATTCGGTGATAGTGGCCAGTTCCTGACTGTGAGGGGCCTGAAAGAGCTGTTTCGACATCGACGGCATCCTTGCTGGTATTTCAAATGACTGTTTCTAAAGGTATAGCATCTGCTTTCAGGAGACTCCTGCCTGTGAAGACGAAAGTTATAAAAAGGCCTAATGAGTGGTTCACGATCCTTTCTTGGACTTATTGCCTGCCTTTTTGGGTTTGGCTTCCTTGGTAAACAACTGGTAATCCTCCTCAAAACCGGATTGAAAGTAATGCTCCATAGAAGCAAACCATTGGTGTTCTTCTCCGGAATAAGTGGGGTATTCCAGATGCAGGTGGGGTTCCGGGTTTGTCCAGAGGTCGAGTTGCTGGGGCCTAACCAGACCTGGCCGAAAGTAGAGCCTGTTGCTCAATGGCAGGTTAGCCTGAACAGGAATGTTCAGAGCATCTGACAGAAAGGTAAAGTCAACGCCAAAGTACCCGGAGTCTTTCAGAAAAGTACCCTGCTTCACTCTTGCCAGCATTGCTTTTACATTCAGCTTCTCAGGCACAGCTTTGCCATCAGGTGTTTTTCCGGTCTCATTGAGCACTTCAAGATAGTCACAGAGCCTTGTCTGGAGTTTCAGGCCCAATTCACCGGGATCGGCATATTCCTCTTTAACAGCGGTGGCTTGAGGTTCTGTTGGAGCTTTTTCTCTTTGCCCCTGCCGCTTCCCTTTTTTGCCTTTTCTGGATTTTGCAGCGGTCAGATTTTTTTCCTGAACGCTTTCTGAATCGTAGAGTTTCATGGGTGCAATGAGCTTGTGCTCTATGATCGAAAAGCCCAGGGCGACCATCATGTTCTCGGGAATAGGCAGCTTCAGGGGTAGCAAAACCCCATGAGCTTCTTCAATATCAGCAACTGATGGGGTTTCTATCTCCCCTTCGTCGGAGTCCTTTGAAAACTCAGCAGTAGCTACCGGAGGGGTTGCCATGGATGAGGTTGCCGGTTCGGGCAGAGAGCCCTGTGCAGAATCATTACTAATTTCAGGCGCAGGGCCCGGATCATCAGGGTTCAGGGTCTGCTGCTTGTCTTCAATGGAACCAGGGCTGGTTTTTTCATCCGGCGTCGGGGTGTTTGTTTTCGCGATTGAAAGCGTCTGTCGGAATTGAGCCGCCTGTTCACATGTAAGGGTTTTTTCCAGCATTCCCATACTGGTATCGAGCTTTTTGCCGAGTGCTTCCAGATCCTTGATGTGATCGCTTAGCTCGCGATGTCGTTCTGAGTCACTTCTTAACTCGCTGCGCCGCTGTGAGCCAACTTTTTTAGACAGCTTGTAATGCTGAATCATTTGACCCCGTCGGGCATAAATATCTGGAATGTCCTTGCAGCATTGAATGACGGCTTTTCCCTGTGCAACCAGGTACTCCATGTCATTGTGAAGGTCCACCAGTGCATCAACAAACTCTGGCTGATCTTCATTAAGGCTAAAGAAAATCTCCTGTGCTTTTGTGACGGCCTTATTCATGATCAGGGTGTTGATACTGATTTTCTGCATATTAAGCTTGAACTGCCTCAGTGCTTTCCTGAATTTGATGTCTTTCTCCAGCTCAGGCGGACCCTGATTTTCCAGAGCTTCACTGAAGGCATAAACGGGCTCAATCATTTTGTGAACAGACTCCAGTTGACGCCGAAGCCTGGAAGTCACCATGTCTGCATAACTGTAGTGAGCCTGAGCCTTGTCAAAGCCGCTGACCCGGGGATGTTGAATCACTTTCTTGAAGATGTTGTTCAGAACGCCAATAGGCTCTTTTCGGGCAAACGCCTCGGTAGCCTTGCTCAGAGTACTTTCCAGGTCATAGGGCTTTGGCTCAGGGGGCTCCGGCTTCTTCTCTGCGGCTGCGGCCTGTGTGGCCTGCTTTTTCTGCCATTGGGCCTCCTGTCTCTGTTCTTCTTTTTCCCGACGTTTTTTTGCTCTGGCCTCCAGTTTTTCTTTGATCTGCTTTTGTTCCTCTTCTTCTTCTCTAATCAGGTCGGAAGCTATCTGAACGACCCCTGCTTCGCGCTCACGAAGATCCTTTATTACTAATTGGTAGTCGTTGTTGATCCGCTCAAAAAGGTACACCAGCGCAGCCCATAGGTTGTCAGTTAGCATTTTTTTCTTGTTAATGGTTCTGATCAGGGTTACTAACTCAGTTAACGGAGCTAAAGTCCCTTCCAGCCGTGCTTTAAAGTGGGCCAGTGGTTCAGGGCGGTCATAAAGATAGGCTAGCGATGTAATTAGGGAATGGCAGAGTGAGAAAACATCCTGTGGGGCAAAGTCAGGATTATTTGCTTCCATCTGTTTCCGGAAGAACTGTAAGAAGCGCTCAGCTTGTTTGGGGTTGTCTGCCAGAATGGCGGCATTGATCAGATGCTTGACTCTCCAGCTACACAGCTTCACTACTTGTGGCTGCTCCGGGTCGAAGTCAGTCAGCCACTGGATGAAGCAGCAGGAATGGGTCGCCAGCATTTGACGAAGTTTATCCTTACCGTCAGTGGGCATGTAGTCATCCATGGCCAGATCAGCCAGCATGGCTGCCCCGAAGGCCGCTCTATCGTGGGCATTAAGGCTTTCTTCAAGTTTTGAATATTGTTCAAGCCCCAGCTGACATTGAATGACTTCCTGGTACATTTTCATGCATTCAATGGACTGGGGCAAAAAGTCTTCTATCCTTTGGCGGAAGGTTTCGCTCCCTCGTATGGCATCAAGTTTAGGAATCACTTTGAGAGCTGTGCTAAGGCGTATTCCACAAAGACTGGCATAAAGGAGTATCCGTTTTTTCTCTTGCCAGTACTCCTTGTAGCGTTTGTCAGAATTTCCCAGAATGACGAGGTCTTTCAGGAGATTCTGTTCCTCTTCGCTGACCCGTCGCGATCTGGCAGCTCTTCTGGCGGTGCTTTCCAGTTTTCCATACGCTCTGTAATCCGACTGGAGCACTTGGTACATCCGGTTCACATTAGAAAAATGCGCATCCAGTAACCGTTTCATCTCTACGAACAGGACCTGAGTGGACTCTTTGTAGCCATCGTAAAGTTCACATTTAAGTTCGGGTACCCCTTCATTTAAGCCATTCTCTATTAGAAATGCTGCAATGGCTTTCCGGGACTTTTCGACCTTATAGCCCATTTCGGCCATTTCATCCGGAGTGTATTTCTTCCTGCTGACGCTTCGTTGCGACAACTGCTCGTCCTTGCCAGCTGCAACAGCTGCTCTGGCTACCAGATTTTCGCCGCTGGTGGGAGTGATAGCACGATGATGATGTTCACCTGTGACTTCGCTTTCCTGCTCAGAGCCCATTAAAGATTGAGGAGGGGGAATATTCCCTGTTTGGGGAGAGGGCTCACCCCGGCTTGTTCCGTCCACCGTAACCTGCCATTTTGTTAGTTAGTTTTCTTCAATCAGGAAAGTCTAGCAGATTTGTCAGAATAGGCAGGAAGCTGGCTCACAGGAGCCAGCTTTACGTGAGGGATAGGTCAGATATCCCAGTGCAGACCCAGATTAAAGCCCTTGATGCTTTCATCGTTATAGATGCCCTTGGTGCCATCCATATCGATTTCGTAGAGGCGGTAGCCAGCCTGCAGTTTCAGGCCGACAAACAGGTAAAAACGGGCACCCACTTCCAGATCGTTAAAGTCAGTATCTTCAGAGCGACCTGCGAACAGCTTGCTGTAAAAGCTGATAGTGCTGGCCTGAAACAGCTCCACATCGGCAGTTAACATGGAGATAGTATCGCTGAATGAGGCGTCCCGGTATTTACCGCTGTCAAAGCGACGAACCCCCAGACCCAGGTCCAGGGCAATATTGCCATTATCCAGAATTTCGTAGTAGCCGGAGGCATCGTAACTGTCGAATTTCAGCTTGTCATGATTGAGTTTGCTGTAACCTGCCGCGAGATTGGGGAGCAGTGGGATGGGGTGCTCTATCTGTCCGTAAACAGTGTGAAAGTCACCGTGATCGGCAGTATTCCAATAGTTGTAACCCAGTTTTGCGCCAATAATATCTGCCTGGGCAAGGGTAGAGCTGGCCGCCAGGATGACAGCCGTCAGAATCGATTTTTTCATTTGTCGTTATTGCTTAGATAAAAATAACAAAATTACCGTTTGTGAGCACTGGCTCCCATGCTGACTTTTACCTATAGCCAATGCTCAGTGATATTTCATGTCCCTGAGGGAGAGGATGTGGCGATAAATCCTAACTTCGTCTATATAACTGTGTCTAGAAAAAGATAACTCCAAAAGTTCTAAGGCAGCCGATTCTGAATTATCAATTTTTAGCAGTGGTGAACTCTGATGCGTTTAGTTCGAATGGCTTTATCCAGTCTGACTGGGGCTTTCCTTTCACTGTCTATGGCACATGCGGAAGCAAATAAAGCGTGTTGGCTTTCTACCTATTCCAGCAGCTCGTATAACGTCGATGCCCTCTCTGAAATCATTGAGTCTATTGACGATGTGCCACTTTGTGTGACGAATTCGCCGACACGCTCTGGTATTGAGGTTGGGCATGTGTCTCTTGAGGGGGTAGAAGGCGGCGAGGTTCTGGCCTGCTTGTATATGGATTCCAACGGAAATAGCTCTTACGGTTATGAGTTTCAGTGGCTATTGGCCAATTACACTCAGTTACAGGAAGCAGAAACCTCTAATCCCTATTTGAAGGACCCTGCGGGAATTAGTACTGAACTTTTTCTATCAAAACGTGTTTTTGAGTTTTGTGATCTACCGACAGGTGAGCCCGAGGTTGATGCTAAGGATGGAGAGTATCAGCGAGAATCAACCCCCGGTGGTGGAGACAAACCTACCCAGGAACACGAGCCTGCCACGCAGGGACTCAGGTTCTGTACGGGTAGCGGAACTGAAGAAGTTCGTGGAGAAGAGCGCCGTTACTTCTCTTTTGGTACTAAATCAGCCGATGGCGAGCGCTGTGAGCTGGGTGAGTCTCGTTATTACGAAAATCAGGTTTTCTCAGACCTGGCATCGGAAAATCAGGTATGCAGGTTCCCTGAATATGTTAAAGGCAACATTGATGTCTGCAAGTTTGATATAGGGACTCATAACGGCCATTACTGGATTCGGGACGGTCAGGAAATGAAGCATTCTGCCAGGGATCTGGGTGAGTGTGCCCGTTTCAACTACGAACCAAGGTTCTGCATGGATATGAAGGGTCACTGCATTATTGGCAGAAAAGTCAAACACGATAGTGATCACAACCGCAACTACTGTTATGTCTGCAATGAACAGATAACTCAGGAAGCGAAAAAACTGGACTGGAGCAAGGTCAAGTGTATTACCCCTTGATTTAGGAGGCGGTTTCCAAAGATCCCGGCTCATAACACAAATTGGATGTGTTATGGGCCGTGAGCACTTAAAACACGGGAGTTATCAGAGTCTGCGAACTTTAAACTTCCGGCCCTTAATTCTGCCCTGTTCAAGGCGAGCCAAGGCTTTTCGGGCATTTTCTCTTTTAATGGCCACATAGGCGACAAAATCAAAGATATTGATTTTGCCAACTTGATCTCCCGGAATGCCAGCGTCACCAGTAAGAGCACCCAGAATATCACCAGGGCGCACCTTGTTCTTTTTTCCTCCGTCAATAGCCAGTGTCACCATTGGGGCTTTTGAGGGTGGCTGTGTTGCTGGCTTCAGTGCTCTGTGGTCACCAAAAGTCAGTTCCGTCCGCAAGATATCGGCAATAGCATCCAGCTTGTATTGCTCACGGGAGGTGTGCAGGTTTAAGGCCAGCCCCTCCTTGTCGGCACGACCTGTTCGCCCGACTCTGTGGATGTGGACTTCCGGATCCCGACTCAGGTCATAATTGATGACGGCGGCCAGATCATCAATATCCAGACCCCGGGCTGCGACATCAGTAGCAATCAAAATGTCGGCACTCTGGTTTGAAAATCGTACCAGCATCTGGTCTCGTTCTCGCTGTTCCATATCACCATGGAGTACCAGTGGCTTGTAACCCTGATCATAAAGGTATGTTCCAACTTCTTTACAGGTCTGTTTGGTATTACAGAAGATAACAGTAGAAGCGGGCTGATGATGGTTGAGCAGTTTGCGGAGGGTTTCTGATTTATCACCATTCTCAGCTTGATAGAAAAACTGTTGAATGTGCTGGTGAGTATGCACTGACTCAACGGTGACCTCTTCAGGTTCAGACTGGAACTTTTGGCTCAAAGTCCTGATCTGTCTGGGGTAGGTGGCTGAATAAAGCAGCGTCTGCCTGTCTGGCGGGGTGTGATCCAGAATGTTTTCAATGGCATCAATAAATCCCATATCCAGCATACGGTCGGCTTCATCCAATACCACCGTCTTTAGATGCTCGATAGTCAGTGTTCGCTTACGCAAATGATCCTGAATTCTTCCCGGTGTACCGACGACGATATGGGCACCATGGGAGAGTGAGTTGATCTGTGGACCAATAGGTTGCCCACCACACAAGGTAACGACCTTGATGTTCTGGCGGTAGCGAGCCAGTTTTCGAATCTCGTTGGCGACCTGGGTTGCCAGTTCACGAGTCGGGCACAGCACCAGTCCCTGGCAACCAAAAAAGCGTTGATGAATGCCCAGTAGCATAGCAATGGCAAAGGCTGCCGTTTTACCACTGCCAGTTTTGGCTTTGGCAATCAGGTCTCTGCCAGCCATGGCCAGAGGTAAGCTTTTTTGTTGGATAGGGGTCATTTCCCGGTAGCCAATCTGCTCCAGGTTGTGCAGCAGCGCTTCGGGCAGCGGCAAGTCGGAAAAAGGTTGTGTACTCAAGGTTTACTCTCTACCGTGAAAAGTCTGCATCATTCAAATCTGTGCGGCAATGCAGTTTGGGCCCGGATTATAACAGAGCTGAGGAAAAAGCGCGGACGTGGGCTTAGAGATAGATAGGTGCCAGAATAAAAATCTGTATCAGCGGCTTAAACTGGTTGATGATCCAGTCAAACAAGGCACCTATCTCTCTCCTGTCTATGAGGAAGTGCTGTCCTGACAGGCTCAGCATAACATCGCCCGATGCTTCAGGCTGAAAGTTAATCACAGTGACCTGTTGGTCCGGGGTTATCAATTGAGCGATAAAGGGGGTTCGTGCTTCGGTCAGAGCCTCGACATTCTGCAAAGCATCACCTTCAGCTGGATTTTGCTGGAAGCCATAATCTGGCATTGATAGCGCAAGTTTGGCCTGATCCTGAGTCTTTTTAAGTTCCCGTATAGCGCCGGTATGTTCGATAGGAGGATATTCTTGTGAAGAAACCCCCAGTCGTTGGATATATTCGATGATGGCGACTGTTAGAGATTGAGTCAGTATAGCCCCGGCAGTAGCGCCTTCTGATGACGGGGCGGGATCGTCTGGGACAGCCTCGTGAGTAAAAACAGCCAGTTCTGTCACCCCTTCATGGTACACAAAAGCACTTAGAAGGAGGGGCAGGTTTTCGATACAAATGGGCGAACTCTGCAGACCCAGCTCTGTAATAATCAGAGCCTGCTGGTTTTCTACAGGGTGAATATGGATAACCGTGATCATCCCATCTTTTTGGGTCATCCGGATAATAAGGTATTTACTTGAAAGCAAAAGCGACTTGAGATTCAACAGGGATTGAGCTGCAAATTCGATATTAAAATGCGACAACAGTGGGAGCAGGACAGGCAGTTCCACCTTGTCTCTCAGCAGCAACATGGCTTCCCCGGGTGGAAGGGCTGAAGCATGAGTGCCTGATATTCCATAACCTCTCTTTTCAAGTCGTTCAATAAGGTTGTAAGCAATAGATGAACCTTCTGAATCCTGCACAGAAGTCCGCACGGTTTGAAACTCTTCATGACCTCCTTGTTCGGCGGGTTCAATAATATTGTGAGCAACAGATGGAGTGGTTGTCGTTATCATTTCAGCAGGCAATGATTCGACGGCCAGATTTTCGCGGGGGTCATCGTGAGTGGGTAAGCTGGTCTTGTGCTCTGCCGTCCCTTCAAAGCTGTATTTGGCAGTGGCTGGCAGCGATAAACCGGAACGTGAACTCACCATGGCAGAAGAAGAAATATAGCCGCCTGTTGCCTGCCCCGGATCGAGTAACAAACGGGCCCTTTCCATCAGGTCCGCCAGTGAAGAGGTATGATCTCTAACGTTGTAATAGGGGCTTTGTTCAGCTTCTGTCGAAACCGTTTCAGCAGCATAGCCATAGGTTAGCTGAAACTCCATATCATCTTCCAACTTATTGATTTCATCTGACATGCACTGAAGACAGAAGTGCCCCCCGCTGCCGTCCGGTTCCATAGCCATGCTGTGTTTCGAACACACAGGCATGTCACAGGAGGGCCTGTCAGCTGCTTTTGCCTGATACGTTGATGCCGCTACACACAGCATCAGTACAAAGCTCATAAAGAAAGCAATTCTGACTGAAAAGAGTTTGACAGAAAATAAGGAGTCCATTGCCGTAGTCATTCATAATTTTATTTTGATAATCCGACAAAGCGTAGAATAAAAATTGTCATATTGCTCAGGTAAAAATTGGTCAGAATGACCGTTTGCACACTATGGAAGAGGGCGGTATCTGGATTTTTGGAGGTAGACGGGTGAATAAATCAGGGAATTGACCGACTTATAAACAGAATACTTCCAAGGAACAGACCATGAGCAAACAACCCTCCTCAACAGAGCTGGAAGCGGGGGCTAACCCTTACATCTGGCTGACTGGGCTGATCTCAGGGGGGGCATTGTTTGTGATGACCCTGGTGCTGCCTGCACCTGAGAATATGCCTGTTGCTGCCTGGCAGTGTGCTGGTCTGGCACTGATGATGGCGGTCTTCTGGTCCATGGAAATACTCCCTATTTCAGTGACCGCACTGTTACCTCTTCTGCTGGCTCCGTTAGTTGGCCTGTTATCTCTGGATAAGGTTGCTTCGGCTTATGCACACCCTGTCATCTATCTGTTTATGGGAGGCTTCATGCTGGGTCTGGCTATGGAGCGCTGGAACCTGCATCGGCGGATTGCGCTTTTGACCATGCTGGCTTCTGGCACCGGTGAACGCCGGCAGGTCATAGGGTTCATGCTTACCACCGCCTTTATCAGTATGTGGGTGTCCAATACTGCAACGGCCATAATGATGTTACCCATTGGTATGTCAGTGATCGCAATGATGAAAGAAGAACGGGGTTCTCACGGACACTTTCCTGCGGCTCTGCTTCTGGCTATTGCCTATGGCGCCTCCATCGGCGGCTTTGGCACTTTGATCGGAACACCACCCAATGCCCTGTTGGCAGCTTTTCTCAGCGAACAATACGGCATTGAAATTGGCTTTGCTCAATGGATGCTGGTAGGTATGCCTGCGACGCTGTTAATGCTGCTGGTCACGGGCTGGTGGCTCAGTTCCGGGGGCTATGAGCTTCGTCCGGGAGAAAATGAATCTGTACGCCTGTCTTTAAAAGAGCAATTAGCTGAAATGGGTTCCTTAAGCAGGGCTGAAAAATGGGTGGCAGTAATTTTTACTACGACCGCATTATGCTGGGTTTTCCGACCCTGGCTGTCCGGCTTTTTACCAGACATAAAGCTCACTGACACTGCCATAGCCCTTACTGGTGGGCTGCTGATGTTTATCATTCCCGTCCGCTGGGGTGAAAAGCTCGACTTTCTTCTTAACTGGAAAGATATTCGCAGGTTGCCTTGGGATGTTTTGCTGCTGTTTGGAGGCGGTCTGAGTCTGGCGGCAATTATCCGTAAAACAGGGCTGGCAGAATGGATTGCCAGCAACTTCCAGGTATTGGATGGACTGCCTACCATTGCCGCCATAGCCCTGGTGGTTTCTGTGATTATCTTCCTGACTGAAATTACCAGTAATACAGCGACTACGGCTGCCTTCCTGCCGCCTCTGGGTGCGCTGGCTGTCTCCCTTGGCCTGGACCCGGAAGTTCTGGCTATTCCGGCAGCCATAGCCGCCAGTTGTGCCTTCATGTTGCCCGTTGCCACTCCCCCCAATGCAATCGTGTTTGGTTCGGGGCTGTTATCGATTCGTCAGATGATTCGAAGTGGCCTGATTCTGAATCTGGCGGGTATCGTGATTATTACTGTTTTGTGCGCTCTGCTGGTGGACAGGGTCTTCTAGCCAGAAAATCTGAAGTTTTAGACTTCAGACGCAAAAAGGTAAGCGGTAAATGCTGCCCAGCTCAGAGCCAGTAAAAGCCAGGGCAGCCAATGCTGTCTATAGCGGGTCAATTCCTTAGTGATGGTTTCAGTTTCTGCGGCAGGGTTCTCTACCTGCCTTTTAACTTTTTTCAGGTGTTTGTCGAGTTCTCTGGCTTTGGCTTTTTGCTGCTTTTTATAGTGCTCAATGCCTTTCTGGATGCCCTGGGCGATCAGCCTGGTCTGCTCTTTGCTCTGGCCGGGTCGCTGGGTGGCCCTGGCTACAGACATAGCCTCTTCACGGGTTTTGGATGAATCGGTTTTCTTCCGGGGGCTGGCCATATCGTATAACAATCTCGGGGAAGGGAGAGACGGATAATAGAGCAAGACCCCGACGAAATCAGCTCAGATTTCTATCTTTTGTGTGATGCGCGTTGGATCACATAGAGTTTCATATCAAAGCGGCACTGCAGAGCACCCAGGCTGGCCAGCTTTTCTTTCTGGGAAGGTTTGACATGCCAGTAATGCGGGGTCATTGCCAGTAAGTCCATGATATCTTCTGCTGAGTTCAGCTGCATAATGCCCTGAACCGCTTTTGTTTCTGTCAGGTTAAAACTTTCAGGAAGTTGATCAAGCAGTTTATCCACAGGGTAAGGTCTGACCGTTTCGTAGATAACCTGACGAAGTTCCAGCAAGTGCTTCTCTCCGGGAGACAGTAGCAGAACATGCCCGTCAGGCTTTAACAGTCGCACAAATTCGTTCCAGTCGCATCGTGAAAATACACTTACAATGACGTCAACTTCCTGGTCTTTAACGGGAATGTCATTAACACTGGCAACCAGCCACTGGACAGTTTTGCTTCTTTTGCAGCAGGCCATTATGGCAGGCCTGGAGATGTCAATGCCGACTACTGCGGCTCCCGGAAACGCCTGTTGCAGCCTTTCTGTGTAATAGCCTTCACCGCAACCGGCATCAAGAATAGACCGATTACTTTCTGAAAATTTCTCAAGGCTGTCCAGAGTTTTGGCAAGTGAATCAGCCACCGGCTGATAGTAGCCTTTGTCCAGAAAACGGGTTCGGGCCTGAACCATTGTTTTGTCATCGCCGGGGTTTTTGCTGCGTTTTTTATGCCCCGGAAGAAGATTGAAATACCCTTGTCTGGCTCGATCAAACTGGTGATTCCGGATGCAGCCCAGACCCGCACCGGAGGTATGGAATGACTGTGTCAGAGATTCGTGGCAGACGGGGCAGCGCAGAGTCAGGGTCATGATTACCAGTAAAGGTTTTTTTGATAATGCAAATGCAGCGCATCCGGACCTTTAAGCCACTTCCACGATTTGCTGGGAACTGGATTTAGCTCAGAGCTGCTCGAGCCGGGAAGTTTACTGTAATTACTGCTTTTTGCCATGAAAAAAATGTCCGCAGCGCCGAACATTAAATCAGCTATGACTTCTAATGGCCTAATTCAGGGCGCTTATTTCAACAGCGGATGATTTTCTGGCAGTTGGCGAGATATCCACAGCGCCAGTTTGCGCTTCATGCTTTGTTCTGACTCTTCCCCTTTCACCAGAGGTTGTATCAACTTGTCATGAACCAGCAGGCGGTATAGATATTCAATTTTTTGCTTGGCGGAATCTGTCGGTTCAAACTGAGCTACTTTGCGTTTTTGGGCATAAATGGCTCCGACTCTCAGAGCTTCTTTGACCAGTTCGCTTTCATTTTTGAGTTTTTTCATTGGCTTCCAGGTTTTGTTCTCTAAGCAGCCTGTCGGACTTAAGCGTCCGTAGCGAGGATTGCAAGAAATTGAGGATAAAAATCTCTGTTTCTGAGGAGAATAGCGAGCTATTTGACGAAGAAACAGGGATTTTTAGACCAATTTATTGCAACCGCAGTAGGACAGTCTTAAGTCCGACAGGCTGCTAAGGTTCACGGTAAAGGGTACATCATAATAGCTCAAGCGATCTCATGCTCCCGAGTAGTTTGCACTGAGGATCTGCCTGAGGTCAGCAATTCCAGAGTTAATTTGAGTACTATTGGCTAAATCCGGCACCAGACCCTGTTGTTTTTTCTTACCATGGAATAGCCACTCAATGGACTGCAAAGAATGTTTTGGGTTTTTAGAGGGTGTTACCGATAAAAACACCCTGTCAGACCCTTAAATTCCACTTCTTAAAAAGAAAATTCAGACACCAGAGTGGCCCGACCAGCAGAAACTGAATGTCTTCAAAGAAAGAGGGTTTTTTGCCCTCTATCTTGTGGCCGATAAACTGGAAGATCCAGGACACCGCAAAAACAGTAATGCTCAGGGTCAGTAAATACTCACCAAGGCTGGCGGCGATGCAACTCATAACTGCGTATAAGGCAATGATGGCCAGAGATAAAGGCAGAGACAGCATAAAGTAGAAAATCAGGGTCATGGCCATGACCACAATGACCGCAGCAGGGCTGAAAGACCAGACAATGCCAATAATACTGAACATGATTGCCGGAACGCAGATCCAGTGAATCTGTTTGTTGGTGGGGTCCTGGTGACTTTCACCATAGGCTTCGAGCCATTCAGTCAGGGGTCGTATTTGCATAGGGGGCCTCATTCTAATGAAACCTGCTAAAGCAGCGTTTTTGTTATTCTTGTCTTTATTCTGCGTAATGCCTGCTACTGAACCCAGTGGCAGGCATGTCAATGATACCTCGCACCATGGAGTTGTTCACAATGATTTTAAAATGCGTCAGTGTTTTTCAGAGTTAGCCAGTTATCAGGAGCACTGCTTGCCTTACTGACAAGGAGTGTTTCCTGCTGATTCTGATTCATGGCTGCGATCAACGGTTGTGTGGTCTTTTTAAATCGCTTCAATGCATCACCTTGCAAAGGTTCACCGGTTGGCAGTCTCGCGGTCATAGGATCCACTGCCTTGCCATCGATAAACAGTTCGTAATGCAAGTGGGGACCAGTGGACAAACCGGTATTTCCGGTTTTACCAATCAAATCGCCTTTGCGAACCTTTTGCCCTTCTTTCACATGCAGTTTGCTCAGATGAAGGTACCGGGTGACATAGCGACTGCCGTTTCGCATTTCGATAAAGTGACCGGCTGCCGGGTGATTGGTTTTTGCTTTGACGATGACGCCGTCAGCTGGAGCATAAATGGCAGTTCCTACGGGCACAGCCCAATCTGTTCCATTGTGCGGGCGAATCTGGCCGGTGATGGGATGCTTCCTGGCTGGATTAAAACCGGAACTGACCCGGCCCTTTTTACCCAGAGGGTACCGGGAGAAAGAGCTGCCGAGTATTTTTCCTTCCGGTGTATAGTACTTCCCATCGCTGTAGCGAACCGCCGTGTGGATTTCGTCCTTCTGATAGAGTCGGGCAGCCAGAATGACACCGCCAGCTCCCTTCTTGTTTTTCAGGGAATTGTCAGTCAATAGTTTAAAGCGATCACCAGCCTTCAGATCTTTACTGAAATCAATCTTATATCGGAAAATGGCCGCAAACTTATGAATGAATGAGCTTGAAACACCCGCTTTTCGCGCACTCCGGTAAAGGCTCCCCTGAATTTCGCCGGTAAAAGTTTTGAACAGTTCAAAAGCAGCGGGTTCATGCCTGTCAGTGGAATGAGCAAAAGCAATCTTTGAGAAAGACACTGAAAGTATCAGAGCGGCAGGCAAACTGCGTCTGACTTTGATGGTGAATGATTTGCTGGTCGAGCGATGAGGCCTGTCAAACAGTCTGGTGCAGGCTTTATAAAATGAATTGGCAGGCATTCATCAGGACCCCCTGTGGAAAACTGCAGGCAGTATCACAGCCCTCGAAAAAGTGGACTATGGAGGCTTCTCCTTAATAGGTCTGTGATCAGGATAAGCGATAACACTGGCTATCGGGATTTTTACCAGGCCGACATCGGACAGGAAAATAAAAAGGGAACAAACGAAGTGATCGAATGTGGACTTTCGTACAATCGGTTGTTCTTTCCGAGGTTTCTACTTAGAACAAAATCCATCTATCAGTATTTTTATATATCAGTAAGCAATAATTCTGCTTTTCTAACATTTGCACGTCTGTATCATGTGGCCGCTTTAATGGGTGAACGCACTCATCAATAGGCGTTTTCGCCCGTTACCCTGTTGTTCTGGCTCCCGCTATGGGCATGAATCCCTTGTTTACTTTTTTCCTGTAAAAACTCAACTCCGCCAGCCCTCAGAAAGGAGGCTGGCTCTCAAATCTCATGGTTTCTGCCGTGGCAGGGTGTTTGAATGTCAGAAGGCTGGCGTGCAGGCGCAAACGGTCAGACGCTGCTCTGGCTTTATCATGAGCGTAAAACTCACAGCCCAGAATAGGGTGTCCCAGCTCAGCCAGGTGAACCCTGAGTTGGTGAGACCGGCCTGTCACGGGCTCCAGCCAGACCCTGCCGTGAGTGCCATCACCCGCTATGTAGTAATACCGGGTCAGGGCCTTTTTTCCCTGCTCATGATCCACCTTTTGTCTGGGTCGGTTAGGCCAGTCGCAAATCAATGGCAGGGATATCTCTCCGGAGTCTTGTTCCGGCGTTCCCCAGACTTCTGCAATGTACCCTTTCTCCACTTCCCGATCCTGGAACTGTCGGCTCAGTTCTCTGTGGCTGGCTGCATTCAGGCCGAACACCATGAGCCCGGATGTGGACATATCCAGCCTGTGGACCACCCGGGTTTCCGGCTCAATGGCAAGCAGGCGCGCATGAGCGCTGTCGTTATCGTTGGGTGGACGACCGGGAACGCTTAACAATCCCGCAGGTTTAACAACAACCACCAGTTCGGAGTCACGGTACAGCTCAGTCAAAGGTTCCTGACAGTGAGGCGCAATAAAGGTCATGCAAAAAGGTCAATAATGAATGTGCGGGCATTATGCAGGGATTGAGGGGGGGATGAAAAGTAAGACTTCTAATCACTGCTGCTGTCACCACCGGTAAAGCCTACGCTCGTAGTATCCAGCTTAAGGACTCTGCCCGACAAAGTGAAAGCTGACATTGAGTTTTCATAGCTCATCTTTTCTTAGTATTATATCTCTTTCACTTGAGCAAATGCTTGAATCTGTCGAGGGCCAAATTTTTTTGTTTTCTTTTAAATTGGAGTCTCTAAAAAATAATCTCTGATTGTGAAGGTAGTAATCAAAATCTTCCCAGCAAATGACTAATTTCCCAGTAGCAATTTTTTTTAACCGTATGTAAGCGGTCATTCTTCCAGGCATTTTTCTTAATTCTTCCAGATTGGTTTCTTTTGTTAAAAAAACACCATTCAAGTCGGGATTTTCAGGGGGAGAAGCTGAAATCCATAAGGCGCTATGACTTAAGATTCCCTCATCTGTTGTTACATTCATAGTGTAGGTCCCATAACTACCATCTCTCATTACATGGCCGATCTCGGTACGTTCATCTTCTTCAGTTCTGTAGAGTATGAACAGTTTTTCAGAAGCGAAGGTGTTTAGTCCATGAAATTCCAGATTGATATGGTCAAGGCTGGCACTCTCACCATTCCATGAGCCCAATAACTCAAAATAATTAATGGTTGGTCTGGCGTAAGAAACCGATGTCAAAAAGATCAATATAGAAAGAAGCTTGATTCTTATCATAAATAAACCTCATTACTTCGAATGCAATTCATTGTAAAAAAGAATTTGCATAATTCCAGAAAACATAACAAAAAAAATCCAGCGGACTGCCAATGGTTATGCACAGGATCAATAATGAATGTGCGAGCATTATGCAGCCCCCCGCTACAACATAGTTGTCGTTTCATGTCACGATACGGCAGTACCGACAATGAACTCAATCACTGGCGACTTTCTTAACGAAGCGAGCGACAAAACGTTCTATAAATTCCGGCACTTTTCTGAAAATAAGGGCACAGATCAGCAGGTTGAGTACACCAAGTGTCAGGAAAAACTGTTCAATGGACAGCTCCAGGAACCCCAGGAATACCATGCCAGACAAGGCACTGACCACCATATAGAGTGCATTCTGAACATTCAGGGCAGCAATCGTCTGTGCACGACGGTTCGCAGGTGTTCTCTGCTGAACCATGGCATACAGAGGAACGATAAACAGGCCGCTGAAAAAACCAATCATGCCCAGATCCAGCAAAACTCTCAGATTCTCACTGTTTTCCATAAAGGCATCAATGGTCAGTAAGTTTGTCGTTGTGGCAGGAGTGACAGCGAAATACAAATCAATTCCGAACAGGCTCAGACCCAGGGCACCAATGGGTACAATACCCGGCTCAATATGACCTTTGGAAAGTCGTCCACAGAACAGCGAACCGGCAGCGACGCCAATGATGAATATCGCCAGCATGACACTGACGACTTGTGGACTGCCTTTCAGGGTCTCGCTGGCCAGGTTGGGAAGCTGTGTCAAATAAGCAGCCCCCAGAGCCCAGAACCAGGAAATGGCAATAATGGATTTGTGAACGCTGTCGTTTGATCGGGTTTTCCGGATTATAGTCAGGGTCTGCTGAAAGAGGTTCAAGTTGATTTTCAGGTCGGGATCAGCCGCTGCAGCCCCCGGTATAAATAGAGACGCCAAATAACCCAGAACGGCAAACAGAACGACAGAAATGGCTACCCAGACAGTAGCATCAGCCTGTTCAATCAAAATACCTGCACCCAGCGTACCCGCCAGTATGGCAACAAAAGTACCCATTTCTACCAGAGCATTGCCGCCAATCAGTTCATTTTCATTCAGGTGCTGGGGAATAATGGCGTATTTAACCGGCCCGAAAAAAGCGCTTTGAACCCCCATCAGGAACAGCAGAACCAACAGGATCAGGTAGTTCTGGGTAATGATAAAGCCGGAAGCGACCGCCATGGTGACAATTTCCAGCAGTTTGACCCGGCGGATAATCATCGACTTTTCATATTTGTCACAGATCTGCCCGGCAGCACTGGAAAAAAGAAAGAAAGGAAGAATAAACAGGCCAGCAGCCAGGTTGATGTATAGATCTGAGTTAAGTGGCAGGTTTTCTGCTGCAGCGAATGCCGCCATCAGTAACAGGCAGTTTTTATAGAGGTTGTCGTTAAAAGCACCCAGAAACTGGGTCAGGAAAAAAGGTAGAAAGCGTCTTTTACCCAGCAGTGCCAGCTGACTCTGTTGCCTCATGTTAAAGCCTCGTTATGTTTTATGACAGGCTCAATGAGTCACAAATTGAGCTCAAATTCACGCTTTTCAAAAACTCATCGGCAATTGTCGTCATCTTATCAGATCTGAGTACCAGAGCGTTATTGGCGTTGAGAACCTGCCTTAAGTAGGAGTCCTCAATAGAAGAGTTTGCGGAAGAGCCTTGAACCCTGGACATCATGGCACAGAGCTCTTCTGGTGAAGATGGGGCATGAGAGCCACAGTGGTAATCATTCTTGGGCATGATGGCAGCATCGTCCCAACAATACGTCAGGCAGCCGCCTTTCGAGTGTGTCAATTCATACAGGTAATGGCTGAAGGCCTGCTGAATCGCTTGCCTGCATTTGTCTTTTAAGATGTCAGGAAGATTTTTCTCTTCATCCGACAGCTCTAATGACTTCAGGCTAGCTTGGTAACTTCTGCGAATGGATTCGTGCGTTCTTTTGATAGCAAGCATTCTTCTCCTATATTCTTCTTTTTGAGCTTGATTTTGTTGTTGATCCATGGATGTTTCAAGCTCTTCAATCCTATTTCGCTCAGAGTTGGTGTAATCTTCAAGCGCTGCCGCAGTTTCCTTATATTGATTGATTCTTTCCAATTTTGCCTTCAAGTCCGGATTGTTCTTAACTTTTTGTTGGAACAGAGCCTTGACCTTTTCTTTAATCACTGTGTCGCACCAGAAAGATCCCCCTATGATAATCACCGGACGGTGATTCTTCTTGCCTGAGACTGATTGTGGAAACGCGGGACGGTGTGCCAGCATTCGTTCTATATTGGGAATGCCCTCAGGTTGGTCTGTCCAGGCGTTCTGTATAGATGAGCTGATAATGCTATCTTCCAGGTATCGTGAAAACCCGTCATGACAATGAGTGATGAAAAAGCCATAACCTTCCCTCTCCCGGAAGTGCTCATAAGCCAACCGCCATACCTGACTATTTTTTTCTCTGGACCATAATTTCCTATACCACTTTTTCAGGCAATGGGTAGCTTCGACCTTCAGTTCATCGAACTTTGCCAGCTCCCTCAATAGATCATAATAATAACTGGCCTGTTCAGTATGGCCCCCATTGGTCGGCACTGGGTCCAGCCAACCTGATTTCAGGGCTTCATGGGCAAAGTGAATAACCGCAGGGTCGGTCAAGATCCTGCGTTTCAGAATCTCCACTATTGATTTAAACCATTCGTAAGGGTCTGCACCGCCCTGAACAATCATTTTTGAGTACAATAACTTGAGTTGTTCAGTGACCTGATCTTCATCATTATTGAGCAATATTTCTCTGACTGTCGCCGTCATCGGGGACTCAATCCGGGCTAAAAAATAGAACTCTTCGATCAATTTCTTCTCTGCATCGCCCAATGCTTCTTGCTCCAGTAACATTGAGACACCCATGGAAAAACTGGTTAGATCTTTTTGTTTCCAAAGTTTCAAGACCATTTCGGCGGTGCCTGGATTGGTTTCCGGCAATTCACAGTCTGCCTCATCGGCGTTGTCCAGTTCTTCGAGGCTCTCAGCATAGGCACTTTGATGTTTTGCTATAACAGCATCTTTCAAAAGACCTATAAAATTCGCTAACGCAGCGCTGACAGCACTTTTCATTCTGGTGGGCGTGCCAGAAGCATTTGCCATTCTGGTGGAAGTGCCGGAAGCATTTGCCATTCTGGTGGAAGTGCCGGAAGCATTTGCCATTCTGGTGGAAGTGCCGGAAGCATTTGCCATTCTGGTGGAAGTGCCGGAAGCATTTGCCATTCTGGTGGAAGTGCCGGAATCATTTGCCATTCTGGTGGAAGTGCCGGAAGCATTTGCCATTCTGGTGGGCGTGCCGGAAGCATTTGCCATTCTGGTGGAAGTGCCGGAAGCATTTGCCATTCTGGTGGGCGTGCCGGAAGCATTTTCCTTTCTGGTGCCTGTACCGGAAGCATTACCCTTTCTGGCGGGCGTGCTGGGAGCATTTGCCTTCCTGACAGGCTGGAATTCAGGTTTGATTTCCTTTTCCTCTACAGGTTGCCCGCCAAAAGACTCAGACTCCCAGGTTCGACCTCCATCCACTGAATACTCACCAAAGCCGTGGTTGAGGCTATTTGTTTGCCGACATGGAATCCCGAAATAACGGCAAAAAGCAATAAAAACAGGCACTCGATGACGACAGGAGCCTTGCCGCTGCGTGACGAGGAATCGAAAGAGATTTTTTTTGCGTTTCGGTTTAGCTTTACCGGAAAACTGTCGGCAATAGTCCGAGATCGCCTTAACTCGTTGTGTTGTGGTTTCTGCGTTTTTTATTGCCCGCAAAATCTGCTGTATTTCCGGCGGGTGATCGGCAATGGTCTTGAACAGTTCGTTCAGTACGGTTTTCATACCTTCTGAGCAGTGGGCATCAAAACGTGCTGATGGATCTGATCCTTCGGATTGGGCTTCATTAGCCAATGTTTTTTTGCCCGGTTTTCTGGATTCCACGACATAGTCGAACTGAATACTCTGATTGGCTCCGGCGCCGGGAATAAACACTGTGTGAAGCCCGGTATACCGATCCCTGATCAGTTTATATGGCAAATTGGGTTCCATACGCAGTGCCACAATATAGTCGTCAGGTGTCAGGCTGGGCAATACATATTGGCCTCTTTGTGGTGGTGTTTTATAGCTTGCCAGTGTTTGATCACTGGTTAATGTCACTGTCTGGTCATGCCCGGGTAACGGGGCTGGTGTGAGGATTTCGACTCCCTTAATGTGTTGATCATTAATATCGATACATTCGATATCACCCTTAGCAGTCACACGAATATTTATCACCTCGTAGCGATACATACTGGGAGGAGGGTTCTCAGTATTGAAGATTTTATGCTCTTCCACTGTTGGCTTCTTTAGTCTCTCAAAGTCCGTTTCCCGACCCAATGCCCGATTCACCGTCGTTTTGTTACCATCATTCGCAGCCAGGCCGCAAAAGTCCGTTTCTTCAGCCAATGCCTTAACCTGCGTCTCTTCGTTAATAGAATCGTTCAACATTTGGTTCGGCAGGTCACTCATCTGATGCCAGAATGCAGGCCAAAATTGAATGTCACGGGCATTCCATGTCTCTATCAGCTTATCAGCCTCCCGAAGATAAGGCTGGCAGGCCGGTGTTTTCAGGGTTTGTTCCTCTTCTTTCGTCATGGAGAATACATCATCGGCCTTCACGCCGGTGCGGCCAAACTCATCATTAAACCAGCGTTGCTGCCAGTGTCGGTAAAGTGCCCGGGTGAGAATATCGCCGGACTGATACGGCTTCAGGGAGAGACCAGATGCCTGCCATTTAGCCTGAGCCACCCTCCTGATGATTTCCGCTTTGACTTCCTCTTCATTCGGACGCGCCTTAATACGAATTTCGTGGTTTTTTTCATCAATACTGTCGAGGTTACTTTTTCGTATCAACCACGGCCGATCAATGTTGGGTACGCTTTGGATGAACCATTCGCAAAGTCCGGAATCAAACTTACTTTTACCCATGGCGAGAGCGGGTGGTTCTGGCAGTGTCTCCAGCGACAGTTCGGCTGCCATCAGATAAAGCCGGTAGTGCTTATCGAGGCATTGAAGCAGTGCTTTTTCGGTAAAATCGCCCCCTTTGTCAACCGCTCTGGCGACATTCTGTAAATCAAGGCTGGTCGGCTGCAACGGCAGGTTTCCCTGTTGCAGGCAGGCCCTTAATCGACAGTGTTGCTCAGTCAGCTTTTTAGCTGCGGTTTTCCCTTCTGGAGTCAGTGGCAACACTTTCTCGGCAATGGTCTGCAATTCGGTCTGATTGTACTGTCGGATCGGCAAATGTCGAAAACGCCCTTTCAGAGCCGGTGATAAGGGTTTTCGTCCGCTGTACTCGGGTGGGTTGATGGTGGCAAACAAATGGAAACCCGGATGGGCATCACCGGCCAGAATATCATTTAACTCACCTTCCAGGTGCTGGCTGTCGATCAGATTCATTTCCGAAATAACTACGATGCCGCCCTTTACTTTTGCTTTCTGGATCACTTCACACAGTTGCTCCC
The DNA here is from genome assembly GCF_049275935.1 of Endozoicomonas sp. ALC020. NCBI lineage: Bacteria > Pseudomonadati > Pseudomonadota > Gammaproteobacteria > Oceanospirillales > Endozoicomonadaceae > Endozoicomonas > Endozoicomonas sp. ALC020. The sequence goes on along the minus strand of NZ_CP184830.1, from coordinate 1,274,219 downwards.
AGGAACAATCACAGGCATTCAGGGGAAAGACCTCTGGCATGGTTTTTCCCCGTTCTTCAGCTTGCTGTTTAACACTTTTGATCAGCAGGTTCAGCGTGGCATCCTTACCCCGTCCAGCCGGGCCTTCAATCAGCGTTGCCTGACGGCCGCCGTGTTTTCTGTCGTGATGATAAGCCTGCTGACAGCGGCTTAAATCCTGTCCCAGATGTTGCACCAGATCAATGACTGCCGATCCGGAGGTATCAAACTCAGGTCGGAATTCTTTGGTGAATGCTTCGAAGTCCCGCTGTATATCCGGCAAGGTGTGGTTATGAACTCTGTCGCGCAGGGTGTGGTCCGGTTGGTAGCGGGCAGCAAACCAGATTTCCAGTGCCGAAAGGGCATCCTGTTGAGTCTCGCTGATTTCGGGACCCAGTAGATCCCGGAAACTTTGCTGGATCAAACTGTTCACTTGCTCACAGCTGGCACTGTCGCCTTCGGACAACGCTCGATCCAGATACCAACCCACCCAGCTGCAGATATCGGTTAAATCCCTGGGGGTAAACTCATGGTCGGGCAACAGCTCCTGATAATATTGCCACAGTGCCATCACACTTTTGCTGGCCCTGTGTGCAATGTCGTTTATTTTGTGGCGCTGTAAATGATTGAGCAAAGCCGGTTCTACTACTCTGTCCCGAAGGAAAGCCTGATCCAGACGTGGGTAGTAAGCCTTGGGCAGTTTCTCTTTCAGGGTCGGGTCCATTTGGCGCCCGGAGTAATGATCGGGGTTGCCGGTGAGAATTACACGGTGTTTTTCGCTGACTTTGACAGGATGACCATTCACGTAGATGCAGGGTTCCGGTTCCCATAAGCCGTTCAGTGACGCCAGCAATCCGGCTTCGGCCAAGTTAGCCTCATCCAGCACCAGGGTAATGTATTCTCCGTCTTTGTCGGATTTGGTATTGGCCCATTCCATCAATGCCCGGTTTTGTTCCGCCATAGAGCGGTCGCCATCGCCGTGTTGTTGCCACTGCCAGCGTTTCATCAGGGTCTGTTCGCTGTCGGAAGGTCCAAGGGAAATGACTGAAGCTTGTCCCGAAGCCTTGGCCATCTTCGCTGAAAAATAACTTTTCCCGGTGCCGGTTTCTCCCTGCAGGAAGATAACGGGAGAGTCTGTCATCCGGTCATGGAGCCGGGATAAACGACGGCTTTCACGATCTTCCTGACTCATCTCGCCATAATAAAGATCCCTGGCCAGTGCAGACAGGGGCTCATCAGCGGAACCCTGCCATTTCAGTAATTCAGAGAGTCGATGTTTTATACGTTCAATGCCTTCTGCCTCCGCATTCGCTGTTTTGGATATGTGAAAACAATCGGTGGCCAGCGCGTGAATGGTATTGGATCGGGTCTGCCCCGATGGCAGAAGTAACTGCCAGCCAGAAGCCAGTGCATCTTGCAAACGTTTAATCTGTCTGGTTGGCTTGATGGCCAGGGATTGCCAGGGCTTTGTTGCCGCCGGATCGACTGCCAGCTGATAGGCTATAGCATCCCGTTGTTTTTCAGGCGCGTGGGCCAGGATCATGGCACAGAGCCTGTCCATAACGTCTTTTTCACCTTGCTCTGGAAATGGACTTTTATAGGACAGTTGTAATTGGATACCTTTAAAGACTGCCGGGTCAAAGGCTCGGGCCAGTGGCCACAGGTTCTGTTCCACAAACACTCTATTCAATGGCAGGGCACTGTTGATGATGGCGTTTAACCGATCCGGGTCTACCGAGTCGGCTTGCCCCTGGTCCGGCGTCTTATCCGGTAACAGGTGCCAACAGGCTACTTTCATAAAATCCCGCACTGAAGGATGCTGTCGGGTGCCATGGGTGATGACGCTATTGATGGCCTTGCGCCAGTGGCAGGACAGGAGCTGTTTGGAGTGGTCAACCTGCTGTGCCCGGCGGGCAGCCAGTATCAGGTTATTCAACAACTCTTCGGTTATTTCAGGCAGAGGGTTACAAAGGTGGGCAGGTACGCTTTCAAACGCTTCGTAAAGTTTAGCAATTGCCTGTTCTGGCAGCTCAGTCTGCGGGATTTGATGCTTGCGAGCATTAATATGCCAGAGATCGACCTCAGGACAGGGTTTACCCATGGCGACCATCAAATTGACTACTGAAGACGGACTCTTCGCAGACTCAGGCCAAAGCAGGGTGACATGTGCTTGTGGGTACGCCTGTAATTGGCCATTCACTAACAGAGGTTGCCCTATAATCAGGGGTTCCAGAAGCTGCGCAAGTGTTGGACTAGTCTCCATTCCCAGGAATACAACCGGCTTGCCAGAGGTTAATGCCTTCTGCAACTGACTCTGACGTTGTCCAAAATACGCCTTTTGTTCGGAAGTAATATGAATGTTATCAAATAGCTGGCTGAAGCTGGTCTGTTCATTGACTTGAATGACCAGAGGCACTTCCTGCTGACTATTTATCCAGTGACTGGTCTGGGCATGATGCTGATACGTCAGGGTACTAAAAGCGCGTTGATCTTTGATTTTTTGCTGCAGCTGACAGCTGCTGGACGAAGAGTGCTTATCGTTTTCTGCCAATCCCAGGGCTTCTGGCTGCCGTTTTGAATCAGCCACCTGAAGCCGGGGCTTCAGGCCTGTTGTTTCGAGAATAGTTTGCAGTGAGCCCAGCAAACGGAACCAATCTGCCTCAGTGAGGGCAGACGTTACGGTGACTGCACCACCTGCCTGAATTTGTTCCAACAGACGGATGTTAGGGACTGCGTAGCCTTCCGGGGCAATGGCAATCGGGCTCAGCCAGTCCCTGATATTACTCTGGTTAATAATGATCGGTTTTTCTGATGTGCACTCGCTATCGTCACCCTCTTTGACAGAAGAGTGGGACAGACTTTGGAACAGTGAATGAAGCTCGTTATCCCCTACCGGCATCTGATAAAACTGAACATCGTCGGGTAACGGACAGATCTTCCCATTGCTCTCAAAGCACTGTTGCGCCAGCATCTGACGAATGCTCTGTTCAAAGGCCAGATCTTTCCAGTCAGCCCCCTTCAGAATCACCCGTTGCCCGGTCTTCAATGACTCAAGCCTGCCGGGGATGTGCCGGATTCGCCCCTGTTTATCCACGCCAGGGCCGCCGAGCAGCAACGGTCGCCAGTGACTGTGCAGGTGGCAGTCAATAAGAACGGTATTGTCGTCATCCGTGGTACTTTCAGCAGAGGGGAGTTCAGCCAATAGCGAAGGAAGCTCGTCGATCTCTATCGATGAGTCATAGTCGGTCTGTGCTTCGAACTGCCAGGTATTGCCCGGTCGATTAATTCGCCGCCAGAAATCAGCACCGGGTGCGTCTTCACGCCGGCCAACCAATGCCAACTGTTCAGGGTCTGCCAACACCAGCAGAGCAACGTGTTCGCCCAGAGGGCGTTTCTTCTGGCTGACATTATCGAACAGACAGGGGTTATCCGGGTCCAGTAGATCGTTAAGTTTAGGCAGTTCCTCACTGGTGAGCTTTCGGATATCGATCACCAGGGTCAATGGCTGTGAACTTTCAAAGAGCTTGCCCGGACTCAGAGTGTGGCGGCCCTCTTCGGAAATGCTCAACCGGCTCACCAGGTTGGCCTGTGAGAGGTCGTCGGGGTGAGAAATAACCGTAACATCCTGATGTTCATCGCAGGTTCTGGCAACCAAAAGCTGTCGAACCTCGTCATCACTGTCGACAAAACGAAAATCGAAGGAATGAGTCGCCTTTTGGAGCGAGGAATCCGTTGCGGAGATGGTTCTCACTTTATCAGGCAAGGTCTCCGAAGAGGGCGATCTATTTAGTCTGGACCTTACTTCAGAGCAGATTTCTACATCCTGCTTTTCCTTTGACGATACATCCAGCTTTGCCATCTTGGCTGCCATGCCATCATCAAGCAGGCCAGGATCAGAAACGCGTTTTTTGGTACTTCCAGCAATCTGGCCATCCATAGTCTATCTCCCTCTCAACTGTCATTTGAAGTTATTGAAATTGTTTAGTGGTTAGACCTTAAGGTGTGATTAAAGTTCCATTTTAACGATCTCGAAAAACTGATCATGACCAAACGGTTATCAGGTATCCAGTGACTCAGAGAGTGAATTCAAATTCACGCTGTTCAAAAACTCTTCGGCAATGGCTGTCAGCTCAGCGGATTTGAGTATCAGAGCGTTATTGGCGTTGAGTGCCTGCCGCAGGTAGGCATCTTTAACAGAATTCTGAAACGTTAAAGAGCTATGAAAACTACACATCATGACTAACAGCTCTGCTGGTGAAGACGGATCATGAGCGCCATAGTAACGTTGATCCTCGCAGTCCCCGAAGAGAGCATCTCCCCAACAATAGGTTAAACAACCACCTTTCGAGTGTGTTACTGAATACAGGTATTGAATGAAAGCCTGCTCAATCATGGGCTTGGATTTAGTTTTTATATCATCTAGAAGCCTTTGGTTCTCCCATGACATCCCATGGGGATTTAGTTTGATTTCTTCCAACAACGGCTTCAGGTAAGGGCTGTTATTAATTATTCGTTGATACAGGGTATCAGCCTTTTCATTAAACACCGTATTGCCCCAGCGAGGTTGCCCCATGATAATCACCGGACGGTGGTTCGCCTTGCCTGAGGTTAGCTTCACAAACGCAGGATGATGCACCAGCATTCGTTCTATATTCGGAATGCCCTCAGGTTCGTCTGTCCAGGCGTTCTGTAGAGATGAGCTGACAATTTTATCTTCCAGAAATGCTGAAAAACCTTCATAACAATGAGTGATGAACAAGAAGGCATTACCATTTTTTTCCTGGTAGCGTTGATAAGCCATCCGCCACTTCTGGCTATTTTTTTTCAACGAAAATAACTGCTTATACAACTTTTTCAGGCAATGGGTGGCGCCGACCTGCAATTCATCTACACCTTCCAGACGCACCAAAAGGTCGTGATGTATATTGGCTCCCATAATCTTGCTATCGTAGTCCGGCACAGGATCCAGCCAACCCCATGCCATGGCTTTACGGGTCAATTGAAGAACCGAAGGCCTGCTCAGGTTACTTTTATGAAGTAGATAGACCATTGAAGCCAACCAATTGTATGGGGTGGTGCCGACCTGAAGAATAATTTTTGAATGGAGTGACTTGAGTTGTTCACTGACCTGATCTTCATCACTGTTGGACAATATTTGATGGATTGCCTCCGATATGGGTTTAAATTTCAAATTGAAATGATCCAACTCTTCTCTCCCCAGTGACTCGATCACTGAGGCAGCCATGGAAAAAGCGGATAAACTTTTTTCCTTAAAAAGGTTATTTAATAATTCGGGAATACCTGGATTGCTTTCTGGCAATGCACTGTCTGTCTCAAGGTTTTTTTTCAGTTCCTCAAGGCTTATTCCAGAGGCTGCAGCCAACGTTTGCTGTTGTGCTAAATCAGCTCCTTTCAGGAGATTCTTAATCTTCTTTGATGCAGTGCTGGCACTACGGACCTTCCTGATGAGCTGGAATTGAGGAGTGATTGCTTTTGGCCGTATTGGCGCTCCGCCTAAATCCACTGATTCCCAGGTTTGGCGTTCATCCACCGAGTACTCGGCAAAGCAGTGGATACGGTTATTAATTTGCCGACATGGAATCCCGAAATAACGACAAAAAGCAATAAAAACAGGCACACGATGACGGCAGCTACCTTGCCGGTGTGTTACGAGGAATGCAAAGAAATTTTTAGCACTCTCTGGTTGAGACGCACCGGAAAACTGTCGGCAATACTCAGTGATTGCCTCAATGCGTTGCCTGGTGTCTCCAGCATTTTCTATTGACCGCAAAGGCTCCTGTATTTCGATTGGTTGTTGTTCAATGCTCTTAAACAGTTTCTCCAGTACAGTAATCATACCTTCTGAACAGTGGGTGTCTAACCATGTTGATTGTTCTGGCCGGGCTTCTTTTCTACCCGGTTCTCTGGGTTCTACGATATAAGCAAATTGAATACTCTGTTCAGCATTAATCCCGGAAACAGACATCCCGGAAACAAACAGTGTGTGTAGCCCGTTATATCGGTCTCTGATCAGGGTATATGGCAAATCGGATTCTATACGAAGGGCCACGATATGGTCGTTGGGCGTCAGGCTGGGCAATGCAAACTGGCCATTCTTTGATGACAGGGTAAAGGTCGCCAGCGTTTGCTTGCTGGTTAATGTCACTTCCTTGTCAGGCCCCGGTAACCGCGCAGGTATGAGGGTTTCGACCCCCAGAATGTGTATACCATCAAGACTGATCTGTTTGATATTACCCTCAGCAGTTACGTAGGTATCCACTGCCCGCCAGCGATACATCGCAGCAGAATGGCAGCGCGAATTAAAAACCTCATAAACGTCAACTTTTGGTTTCTCCAGACATTCATAGTTTGTTATCTGGTCCAGTGTCTTAGCCTCTTTCTCGAGGACTTCTGGATTGTATTTTTCAGAATTGTCCATCCAATGGTTCGGCAGATCACTTATCTGATGCCAGAACGCAGGCCACCATTGAACTTCATCGGCTTTCCATGCCGTTATCTGCTTATCAGCCTCGCGCAGATAAGGCTGGCAAGCCGGCATTTTCAGGGTTTGTTCCTCTTCTTTCGTCAGGGGAAATATAAGATTAGCTTTCACGCCCGTCCGGCCAAACTCACGATCAAACCAGCTTTGCTGCCAGTGTCGGTACAGTGCCCGGGTGAGAATATCGTCCGACTTGTCTGGCTCCAGGGAAAAACCGGATGCCAGCCATTTTGCCTGAGCCACCATCCCGATAATTTCTGTTTTGGCTTCGGCTTCATTCAGATTGGCCTCAATACTTATTTCATGGCGCTCTTCATCAATGCTTTTGTGATCAGAGTTTCGTATCAACCACGGGCGGTTAATTCCCTTTACTGTCTGGTTGAACCAATTGCAAAGTTCAGAAGCAGGCTCTCCTTTACCTGTGGTCAGAGCCGATGGCTCTGGCAGTTTCTCCAGCGACAGGTCTGCTGCCATCAGGTAAAGCCGGTAGTGCTCATTGAGGCATTGATGAACGGCTTTTTCGGTAAAATTGCCTCCTCTGGTGATAGCCCTGGCAACATTCTGTAAATCAAGGCTGGTCGGTTGCAATGGCAGTTTTTTGAGTTGCAGGTAAGCTCTTAAACGACAATGTTTTTCTGTCAGCTTTTTAGCGACGAATATCCCTTCTGAGGACTCTGGCAACACTTTTTCGGCAATGGTCTGTAATTCGGTCGCGTTGTACTGCCGGATGGGCAAATGTCGAAAACGCCCTTTCAGTGCCGGTGATAAGGGTTTTCGCCCGCTGTACTCAGGCGGGTTGATGGTGGCAAACAGGTGGAAACCCGGATGGGCTTCACCGGCCAGAATATCGTTCAATTCACCTTCCAGATGCTGGCTGTCGATCAGATTCATTTCTGAAATCACCACTATGCCGCCTTCCAGCTTTGCCTTCTGGATCACTTCACACACTTTGTCCCAGGAACAATCACAGGCATTCAGGTAAAAGACTTCCGGCATGGATTCTTGCCGTTTTTCAGCCTGCTGTCTGACACTTTCAATCACCAGGTTCAGCGTGGCATCCTTGCCCCGTCCGGCCGGACCTTCAATCAGTGTCGCCTGACGACCGCCGTGTTTTATTTTGAGATGATAAGCCTGCTGACAGCGGTTTAAATCCTGCCCAAGCCGTTGTGCCAGTTCACGGACTGCCGATCCCGAGGTATCAAAGTCTGGTCGGATTTCTCTGGTGACTGCACTGAAGGTTTGCTGAATATCTGACAGGGTCTTGTTATGAACTCTGTCGCTCAGGGTGTTCTCCGGTTCGTAACGGGTAGCAAACCAGGTTTCCAGTGCCGACAGGGCCTCCTGATGAGTTTCGGTGATTTCCGGCCCCAGTACATCCCGAAAACTGTGTTGAATCAAACTGTTTATTTGCTTACAGGTCACACTGCCGCAAGCGGGCAGGGCACGATCCAGATACCAACCCACCCAACTGCAGATATCGGTTAAATCCCTGGGAGTAAACTCATGCTCGGGCAGCAGTTCCTGATAATATTGCCAGAGTGTCATCACAGCTTTGGTGGCACTGTGTGCAATGTCGTTTATTTGCTGCTCCAGCAGATGCCGTTGTAAATGCTTGGCCAGAGCCGGTTCCACCACCCTGTCCCGAAGGAATGCCTGATCCAGGCGGGGGTAGTAAACTCTGGGCAGTTTCTCTTTCAGGGCCGGGTCCATTTGGCGCCCGGTGTAATGACCCCCGTTACCGGTGAGAATCACCCGGTGTTTCGGGCCGACCTTGACAGGATGTCCATTCACATAAACGCAGGGTTTCGGTTCCCATAAGCCATTCAATGAAGCCAGCAATCCGGTCTGGGCCAGGTTGGCTTCATCCAGAACCAGAGTTATGTACTCTCCTCCAATACAGCCTCTGTCTTTGTCGGATTCGGTCTTGGCCCATTCCATCAGCACCCGGTTTTGCTGCACCATAGAGCGGTCGCCATCGGCGTGTTCTTGCCACTGCCAACGTTTCATCAGGGTCTGTTCGCTGTCGGAAGGTCCAAGAGAAATGACTGAAGCTTGTCCTGAAGCTCTTGCCATTTTGGCAGAAAAGTAACTTTTCCCGGTGCCGGTTTCTCCCTGCAGGAATATAACGGGAGAGTCCGCGAGCCGTTCGTGGAGTCGGGATAATCGGCGACTTTCACGATCCTTCTGACTTATCAAACCGTGATAAAGATCCCGGGCCAGTGCTGACAAGGGCGAACTGATAGAACCCTGCCATTGCAGTGATTCAGCCAATCGGTGTTCTATGCGTTCAATGCCTTCTGCCTCAGAATTCGCTGTTCTGGCTCTATGAAAACAATCAGTGGCCAGAGCGTGAATGACCTCGGATCGGGTCTGCCCGGATGGCAAAAGTAACTGCCAGCCAGAAGCCAGTGCATCCTGCAAACGTTTAATCTGTCTTGATGGCCTGATGGCTGATAGTGAGTAAGGCTCTGTTGATTCCAGATCGACTTGCAACTGATAGGCTATGGCATCTCGTCGTTTTTCAGGTGCATGGGCCGTGATCATGGCACAGAGCCTGTTCAGAAATTCTTCTGCACCAAACTCCGGGAATGGACTTTCATAGGACAACTCTAATTCTTCATTAAATAATCCCACGTCAAAAGCTCTGGCCAGTTGCCAGAGGTTCTGTATTACAAAGCCTCTATCCACCCACAAGGCACTGTTGATGATGGCAGTTAAGCGATCCGGATCTACCGAGGCGGCTTGATCCTCATCCGGCTTGTTATGGGCATCCGGCGTCTTATCCGGCAACAAGAGCAAACAAGCCACTTTCATAAAATCCCGCACTGGTGGACACTGCCGGGTGCCGTGGGTGATGACGCTATTGATAGCCTTGCGCCAGTGGCAGGGGCGGAGTTGTGGCGAATGGTCAACCTGTTGTGCCTGCCGGGCAGCCAGTATCAGGTTATTCAACAACCCTTCGGTTATTTCAGGCAAGGGTTTACAAAGGTCGGCAGGTACGGTTTCAAATGCTTTATAAAGTGTGTGAAGCGCTTGTTCTGGCAGCTTGGCCCGGGGGATATCATGCCTGAGGACATTGATATCCCAGACACCAACCTCAGGACACGGGTTGCCCGTTTCAACCATCGAATTAACTATTGAAGATCGACTTCTCGCAGACCTGGGCCAGAGTATTGTGATATGAGCTTGTGGGTACGCCTGCAATTGGCCATTCACTAACAGAGGTTCGCCAACAAACAGAGGCTCCAGAAGCTGCTGAAGCGTTGGATTAGTCTCCAGTCCCAGGAATACAACCGGCTTGCCAGCGGTCAATGCCTTCTGCAACGCACTCTGACTGCGTTCAAAATGTGCCTTTTGTTCCGAGGTGATATGGATATTATCAAAGAGTTGGCTAAAGCCGGTCTGTTCACTGACCCGAATCACCAGAGGTGCTTCCTGCTGATTATTTAGCCAATAACTTGCCTCGACATGTTGCTGATAAGTGACAGTATCAAAAGCTGCGTGATCTCTGACATTTTTCTGTAGCTGACGGTTCTTGAACAGAGATTGCTCATGGCCTTCTGCCAATCCCAGGGATTTTGGCTGCCGTCTTGAATGAGCCACCAGCAGTTGGGGGGGCAGGCCTGTCCTCTCGCGAATAGTCTGCAATGAACCCAGCAAACGAAACCAATGTGCCTCAGTGAGGGGAGACGTTACGGTGACTGTCCCCCCCGCCTGAACCTGCTCCAACAGGCAGGTGTTAGGGACTGCATAGCCTTCCGGGGCAATAGCAATAGGGCTCAGCCATTGCGAGATATTACAGCGGTTAATGATGATCGGGTTTGCGTGTGCCTGCTTTTTATCAAGTTCTTTGTCACTTTCTTTGTCAGAAGAGTGAGACAGACTTTGGAACAGTGAATAAAGCTCGTCATTCCTCACTGGCATCCGGTAAAACTGAACATCATCGGGTAACGGGCAAATCTTCCCATTGCTCTCAAAGGACTGTTGCGCCAGCATCTGCCGAATCGTCTGTTCAAAGGTCAGGTCCTTCCAATTGGCCCCTTTCAGAATCACCCGCTGTCCGGCCCTCAGAGATTCAAGCCTGCCGGCGATGTGCCGGATGCGTCCCTGTTGATCCACACCGGGGCCGCCCAGAAGCAATTGTCGCCAGTGACTGTGCAAGTGGCAGTCAATAAGAACCGTATTCTTGTCATCCATGGCGCTTTCGGAGCAGGGCAGTTCAGTCAATACCGGGGAAACTTTGTCGATCTTCTTCGATGGATCATTGCCGGTCTTTGCGTCGAACTGCCAGGTATTTCCAGGTCGATTGATTCGCCGCCAGAAATCAGCGCCCGGAGCATTGGTCCCCGAGGCGTCATCACGCTGGCCAACCAATGCCAGCTGTCTGTGATCTGCCACGACCAGCAGAGCAACATGTTCTCCCAGAGGGCGCTTTTTCTGGCTGACTTTGTCGTAAAGACAGGGGTTAGCCGGGTCCAGTAGATCGTTAAATTTTGGCAACTCCTCGCTGGTGAGCTTTCGAATATCGATCACCAGAGTGAGTGGCTGGGAACCTTCAAACAGCTTGCCTGAACCCAGAACCTGGCGGCCATCGTCGAAAATGCTCAACCGGCTCAGCAGATTAGCCTGTGAAAGGTCATCGGGATGGGAAATAAGGGTGACATCCCGATGTTCATCGCAGGTTTGGGTAACTAAAAGTCGTCGAACCTCATCATCACTGGCGACAAAACGAAAATCGAAGGCATGGGAAGCCTTTTGCAGCGAGGAATCCGTCAAGGATACGGTTCTCGCTTTCTCTGGCTTCATCATTTGAGTTGACGATATATTGAGTTGCTCGTTGAGACCAGAGCAGATGGCTATTATCTTTGAAGATGAATCAACCAGCTTTTTTGTTTTCTTGGCTGGCACGCTAATTTCGCTAATTTTTAGAGCATTGGCATCAATTTTTCTATCAATAGGATAACCATCCATAGTCAAACTCCCTCCTGTCAAATTAAGGACTGCATCGAAATTGTTATATCATTCGACCTTCAGACAGGATGAGAGTTCAAAAAAAAAAAGACAAAAAAAAACAAAAAAAAAGACACCCATTTAAAAAAAAAAGACACCCATTAAAATGAAAAAGAAAAAGACACCCATTGAAAAAGAAAAAGACACCCATTAAATAATGAAAAAGAAAAAGACACCCATTAAATAATTAAGACATCTAAAAACTGTATTCCCAAAAAGGATCTAAAAACCTATCTTCGAATAGCCTATCAGCGAGCCATACAGAAGCATCCCAAGAACAGAGGCTGCTCAGGCCATGATTCAGACAACACAAACCTATTCCGACTTAAAGTCGAAGAGAGATGAAGAGAAAGTGTTTAATTTCTTAACTGCCTTCTACACTAACCTGTCAGGTACAAACGACTACAGACATTTAAACCTCGAAGCCACTTCTTTCCGGCTTCAAATGCATAAGCCTTCATCGTCTCCAGACGGCCAACTGCCCGATAAAAACGATTATTCCATTGCATGGTTTTCAGCCACTCATCCGGATCAATTTCCAGTCTTTCAAGAATACGAGGGATATGCGACGGGATGGAACCTTTCTTATCTGTCCTGACAATGCGGCCACTCCAGTCAACCAGTTCCAGATAGTCGTGAAGAAGGTAGGGAAGGGCAACGTCCGTATTCTGGCCCTGCGAACAAAAAGGTTTCAGGGTCAGCGGCTGCTTTTTAGTCTCAGAATGTGTAACCTGCTCCACGCGTTCCTGAATCGACGTGTAGTCTGATTCTTCCGGTGTTTCCACCTTTCCAGCCCGAATCGGATTCAAGTCAACATAGGTCATGCAGGTCAGTAAGGCTGCTTCGTCCAGCAATGCCTGGCTTTTAAAACGACCTTCCCAGAAGCGTCCTTTACACTCGTCTTCTTTATTGGCCTCACGAGCAAGATGTTCATTCAGGCAGCGCATAAACCAGCTGATATCCGTTAAACGACGCCGGTATTCCTCAGCATATTCATCAATACGGGCCAATTCAGCGCTGCCCAGTTTGTCAGCGGCCAGATGCCTTTGCACCAGAAGTGGACCTCTGAACAAGGTCGTCCAACGATGCAGCACTTCATTCCGTGACCAGCTCCTGGCAGATGACTGATTGATGTGCAAAACCACATGATAATGATTCGACATGACAGCGTAAGCGCAAACTTCGATAGCAAAGACTGAAACCAGTTCCTGAAGTTTATCCACCACCCATTGGCGGCGATGCTCGTAGTTCTTGCCAGTCAGGTGGTTCTCTCCACAGAGGTAAGCCTGACGAACACATCTTGCCATGCAGTGGTAATAAGGCGTTGAGCCGGGGTCAATCAGAGTATTGCGGGCCTGAGCCATGAACTCACCTGTCTGGGTAAAAAATCAGTGATGGGTGAAAAAGTAGACCAGGTTGATGGTAAAAAAAATTTATGGGTGTCTTTTTTTATTTTCTTTATGGGTGTCTTTTTTTCTTTAGGTGTCTTTTTTTCTCTTTTTTTCTTTATCAGGTCTCTAATGACTCATAAAGCGAGATCAAATTCACGCTGCTCAAAAATTCTTTGGCGATGGCTTCCAGCTTACTGGGTTTGAGCACCAGAGCATTACTGACGTTGAGTGCTTGCCTTAAGTAGGCATCTTTAAACCTGTGCTCACATTCGCGAGAGCTATCAATTTCAGACATCATGGCGTATAGCTCTTTTGGTGAGGATGGAGCATGAGTGCCATAGTTGTCGCTCTCCTGAGTCTCAGACCCTATGCGAGCTTCGGCCCAACAATACATTAAGCTACTGCCTTTCGAGTGTGTTACTCCATACAGGTAATGACAGAAGGCCTGTTGAATCGCTTTCTTGCATTTGTCTTTTAAATGATTCAAAAGTTCTTCGTCCTTTAATGACGAATTAAGGGTCTCTAAACTAAGGGTGTAATTATTCAGGAGTTCATTCCGTTTTTTCTCATATTCCTCTTTTTGAGCCTGAGATTGTGTATTGCCCCCAGCTTCCCTGAATGCTTTGTTCAATGCTCGCACGTTATTGGCGCATTGATCACGGTTTGCATGATTTTTATTGATTCTTTCCAATACCTGCTTCAAATCGGGGGTGTTCTTAATTTTTAGTTGAAACAGGGCTTTGATTTTTTCATTACTCACACTGTCTTTCCAGGAAGGTTGCCCCAGGATAATTACCGGACGGTGGTTTGTCTGCCCTGAGATGAACTTCGAAAATGCGGGTTGTTGCGCCAGCATTCGTTCTATATCAGGAACTCCCTCAGGTTGTTCCGTCCAGGCACTTTTTACAGATTGACTGGCAATGTTCTCTTCAAGCAGTCGCGAAAACCCGCCATGACGATGTTCGACGAACATGACATCACCTTCTCTCTCCAGGAAGTCTTTATAAGCTAACTGCCATACCTGGTTATTTTTTTCCCTGGACAAAAATTCCTGATACCACTTTTTCAGGCAACGGGTGGCTTTAACCTTCAGTGCATCGATTTTTTGCAGACGCACCAACAGATCGTGATGTTCATGAGCCCCCACCATATCGGTCGGCAGTGGATCCAGCCAACCCAATGTCAGTGCTTCATGGGCAAGGCGAATAGTCGAACTATTTATACAAGGGAATTTCAGTATATCCACTATTGCACTCAACCACTTTTGTGGGCTTACTCCGGCCTGAACAATCAATTTTGAATGGAGTGACTTGAGTGGTTCAGTGACCTGATCTTCATGCCTGAAGATCAATAATTCTTTTACTGCTTCTGACACAGGTTTAGGGTTATGCCTATCGCCGCGAATAATATGACTGGGAGGCAGATTCTCGTGACCAGTCCAAAGACTATTAATGAGAGATTTATCGTCGTAGTCGAACCAAGGCTTACTATCGGGAAATCCATTCTTGCGATTGGGGTGAGTCTCACTACTGAGCAGTTCATGCTTGACATCGCTCAATTCTTTTGTATCCAGCGACTCAATCATTGCGACGCCCAATGAAAAACTGGCTAAATCTTTTCGCCTCCAAAGTTCCTTCAGTACTTCGAGAGTGTCTAGTTGGGATACCGGCAATGTAGTGTCTTGCTCAAGGGCTTTGCTCAATTCCTCAAGGCTCAAACCAATGGCTTGAGCCAGAGCTGCCTTTTGTGCTAAATCAGCACCTTTCAGGATATCCTTGATTTTCTTCGACTGAGTGCCAGAACCTCTGACCTGCTTGCGAGGCTGGAACTTGGACAGGATGTTTATATCCCGGGTAGGCGCCCCGCCCAAATCCGCTGACTCCCAGGTTTGGCCTCTATCTGCAGAAAACTCTGCAAAGGCATGGGTATAGCTTCTGATTTTCCGACATGGAATCCCAAAATAACGACAAAGAGCAACAAACACAGGCACACGATGACGACAGCGCCCCTGCCGTTGTGTTACCAGGAAGTGAAAGTAATTTTCCGTTTTTTTCGGCTCAGCCTTACCGGAAAACTGTTTACAATAGTCCCTGATCGCCATAATGCGTTGCCTTGTATTTTTGGCGTCTTTTATGTTCTGCAAAGGTATCTGTACTTCGGTTGGTTGCCCCTTAATGTTATCAAACACTTCCTTCAGTACGCTTCTCATCCCTTCTGAACAGCGGGTGTCAAAACGTGTTGATTGTGCGGGTCGGACTTCTTCAACAGGTGTTTTTTTGCCCGCTTTTCTGGATTCTACGATATAAGCCAATTCAATATTCTGGTTGTCTTTGGCTTCCGGAATAAACAGTGTGTGAAGTCCGGTATATCGATCCCTGAGCAGGGTATATGAAAAACCGGGTTTTATACGCAGGGCCACGATATAGTCTTTAGTCGTCAGGCTGGGCAATTTAAGTTGACCATTCTTTGATGGCCAGGTAAAAGTTGCCAGCGTTTGATCTCTGGCCAATATCACTTCCTGGTCAGGCTCTGGCAACCTTGCAGGTACGAGGACTTCGGCTCCCTGTATGTGTTGATCATTAATACTGATCTGTTTGACATTGCCCTCAGGAGACACATAAACATCCTCTGCCCACAGGCGCATCATTGCGGAAGGAAACTGCGTCGTATCAAAAATTTTATATTCCTTAACGGTTGGCCTTTCCTGGTTCTCATAATTCGTTTTCTGGTCCAATTTCGGAGCCTTTTCCAGGTGGGCCTCTGGAAGGTATTTTTCAGGAGTTTTATCAGCGCTGGCAGCCAACGTTTTGTTAACAGGTTGTGGTTCATGGTTCGTTCTCTGATCCAGTGCCGGAGCCTGTTGCTCCTGAACTTTTGGCATGTTTTGTTCAGGCGCTTTATCAGAGCTGATAGTCGATACTTCATTAACGGGTTGTGGCTCACGGTTCGTTCTCTGATCCAGTGCCGAAGCCTGTTGCTCCTGAATTTTTGGCAAGTTTTGTTCAGGCGCTTTATAAGCGCTAACAGCTGGAGTTTCGTTAATAAAATCGTCTACCAAATGGTTCAGCAGACCACTGATTTGACGCCAGAATGCAGGCCACCATTGAACTTCACCGGCTTCCCATGCTTCTATCCGCTGATCAGCTGTCTGAAGATAAGGCTGGTTAATAGACAATTTCAGCGTTTGTGACTCTTCTTCCGTCAGGGGGAATAGGCTACTGGCGTCCACGCCCGACTGGCCAAACTGACGATCAAACCAGCATTGCTGCCAGTGTCGGTAAAGTGCCCGGGTGAGAATGTCGTCCGACTCGTCCGGCTTCAGGGAAAGACCGGATGCCTGCCATTTTGCCTGAGCTATCCCCTTGATGATTTCCGTTTTGGCTTCCTCCGGAGTCAGTTGGGTCTTAATACGAATTTCATGGTTTTTTTCATCAATACTGTTGCAATCACTTTTTCGTATCAGCCACGGACGACTAATGCCCGATACCGTTTGATTGAACCAACGGCAAAGTCCGGAACTAAATTCACTTTTCTCCATGGCAAGAGCCGGTGACTCGTGCAGTTTCTCCAGTGATATATCGGCGGCCATCAGGTAAAGCCGGTAGTGCTGATTGAGGCATTGATGAACGGCTTTTTCGCTAAAATCGCCTCCTGCGAGGACGGCCCTGGCGACATTTTGTAAATCGAGGCTGGTCGGCTGCAATGGCAGTTTTCTGCCTTGCAGATGAGCCCTTAAAAGACAATGTTTTTCTGTTAGCTTTTTAGCGGCGGATGTCCCTTCTGAGGACTCTGGCAACACTTTCCCGGCGATGGTTTGTAATTCTGCCGGGTTGTATTGCCGGATGGGCAAATGTCGAAAACGCCCTTTCAGCGCCGGTGATAAGGGTTTTCGCCCGCTGTATTCTGGCGGGTTGATGGTGGCGAACAGGTGGAAGCCCGGATGGGCGTCACCGGCCAGAATATCGTTTAACTCACCTTCCAGATGTTGGCTGTCGATCAGGTTCATTTCTGAAATCACCACGATGCCGCCTTCCAGTTTTGCTTTCTGGATTACTTCACACAGTTGCTCCCAGGAACAATCACAGGCATTCAGTAGATGGACCTCTGGCATGGGTTCTTGCCTTAGTCTGGCCCGCTGTTTGGCGCTTTCAATCACCAGGTTCAGCGTGGCATCCTTACCCCGTCCGGCCGGGCCTTCAATCAGGGTCGCCTGACGGCCATCGTGTTTTATCTTGCGATGATAAGCCTGCTGACAGCGACTTAAATCCTGTCCAAGCTGTTGCGCCAGTTCAATGACTGCCGATCCGGAGGTATCAAACTCAGGTCGGTTTTTGTCGGTGTATTCCATGAAGGGCTGCTGTATATCATTCAGGTTCTGTGTACGAACTTTGTCGTTCAGGGTGTTGTCCAGTTGATAACGGGCAGCAAACCAGATTTCCAGTGCCAAAAGGGCATCCTGATGAGTCTCGGTGATTTCAGGACCCAGCACATCCCGAAAACTTTGCCGGATCAGACTGTTCACTTGCTTACAGCTAACACTGTCTCCTTTAGATAATCCACGGTCCAGATACCAGCCCACCCAACTGCAGATATCCGTTAAATCCCTGGGGGTAAACTCATGCTCGGGCAACAGTTCCTGATAGTACCGCCAAAGTGCCATCACACTCTCGGTGGCTTCATGTGCAATCTTGTTGATTTGGTCGTAGTCCTGCAGATGCCGTTGTAGCTGCCTGACCAGAGCCGGTTCCACTACTCTGTCCCGAAGGAAAGCCTGGTCCAGGCGGGGATAGTAAGCCCTGGACAGTTTCTCTTTCAGGGCCGGGTCGAGCTGGCGCCCGGCGTAATGATTCGGGTTACCGGTGAGAATCACCCGGTGTTTTGGGCCGACCTTGACAGGTTGACCGTCTATATAGATACAGGGTTCTGGTTCCCATAAGCCATTCAATGATGCCAGCAACCCTGCTTTGGCCAGGTTGGCTTCATCCAGTACCAGGGTGACATAGTGTCCGTCTTTGTCGGACGGGGTATTGGCCCATTCCATCAGAGCCCGGTTTTGCTGTGCCATAGAGCGATCGCCATCGGCGTACTTTTTCCAGTACCAGTGTTTCATCAGGGTCTGTTCGCTGTCGGAAGGTCCAAGGGAAATGACCGCAGCCTGTCCTGAGGCCTTTGCCATTTTGGCGGAAAAGTAGCTTTTCCCGGTGCCGGTTTCTCCCTCAAGGAATAGAACGGGAGAGTCCGTAAGCCGGTCATGGAGCCGGGATAATCGACGGATTTCACGATCCTCCTGACTCATCTCGCCGTGATAAAGATCCTGGGCCAGTGCTGACAATGGCCTATAAGCAAAACCCGGCTGTAGCGAATCGGACAGTCGATTTTCTATGCGTTCAATGCGTTCTGCGGGATTCTCTGTGACATATTCTCCTCTGGCAATGTGGAAACAATCGATGGCCAGGGCGTGAATGGCATCGGATCGGGTCTGCCCCGGTAGTAAAGGTAAGTGCCAGCCGCAAGCCAGTGCATCTTGCAAACGTTTAATCTGCCTTGCTGGCCTGATGGCCAACGATTGCCAGGGCTTTGCTGCCGCCGGACTTATTTCCAACTGATACGCTATGGCATCTCGTTGATGTTCGGGCACATGGGCCAGAATTATGGCAGAGAGCCTGTCGAGAACGTCTGCTTCACTCCACTCTGGAAATGGACTTTTATAGGACAGTCGTAATTCGTTACCTTTAAATACTGCCGGGTCAAAGGCTCTGGCCAGTGACCACAGGTTCTGTTCCACAAACACTCTATTCAATGGCAGGGCACTGTTGATGATGGCGTTTAACCGATCCGGGTCTACCGAGGCGGTTTGATCCTTATCCGGTTTCTCATCAGCATCCGGCATCTTATCCGGTAACAACTGCCAGCAGGCCACTTTCATAAAATCACGCACGGACTGATGCTGGCGGGTGCCATGGGTGACGACGCTATCGATGGCCTTGCGCCAGTGGCGAGGTAAAAGCTGTGAGGCATGGTCAACCTGCTGTGCTCGTTGGGCTGCCAGTATCAGGTTATTCAACAACCCTTTGGTCATTTCAGGCAAAGGGTTACAAAGGCCGCAAGGGACGGTTTCAAACGCTTGGTAAAGTTGCTTAAGCGCTTGTTCTGGCAGTTCAGTCCGAGAGATACCATGCTTGTGAGCATTGATATCCCAGAGATCGACCTCGGGACACGGCTTACCCGCAGCAACCAGCGAACGAAATACTGGCGATGGGCTTATCGCAGACTCAGGCCAGAGCAGGGTGACATGAGCCCGGGGGTAGGCCTGTAATTGGCCATTGACCAGCAGAGGCTGCCCCATCATCAGAGGTTCCAACAGCTGCGCCAGGGATGGATTTTGTTCGAGCCCCAGGAATGCCACTGGCTTGCCAGCAATTAATGCCTTCTGCAAGTTACTCTGGCGTCGTTCAAAATACGCCTTTTGTTCTGAGGTGATATAGAGATTATCAAATAGCTGACTTAAGCAAGTCTGTTCATTGACCCGGATGACCAGAGGTGCTCCCCGGTGATCATTGATCCATTGGCTTGCCTCGGCATGTTGCCGATAAGTGACTGCGTCAAAGGCATCATGATTTTTGATTTTTTTCTGTTGCTGTTGGCTCCCGGACCAAGGGCGCTCATCTTGTTCTGTCAATCCCAGGGCTTTCGGCTGCTGTTTCCAGTGGGCTACCTCAAGTCCGGGCTTCAGGCCGGTGGTCGCGCGAATAGTCGCCAATGAGCCCAGTAAACGAAACCAGAGTGCCTCAGTGAGGGGAGAGGTTACGGTGACGACACCACCCGCTCGAACCTGTTCCAACAGACAGGTGTTAGGTACTGCATAGCCTTCCGGGGCAATGGCAATGGGGTTCAGCCATTGGGCAATATTACTCTGGTTAATAATGATCGGTTTTCCTGGTGCGTTCTCTCTATTGTCATCTTCTTTGGCGCCTTCTCTGATACGAGAGTGGGACAGACTTTGGAACAGTGAATGAAGCTCGTCATTTCCTACCGGCATTTGATAAAACTGAACATCGTCGGGTAACGGACAGATCTTGCCATTGCTTTCAAAATACTTTTTCGCCAGCATCTGCCGAATCGTCTGTTCAAAGGCCAGATCACGGCAGTTGGCCCCTTTCAGAATCACCCGTTGTCCAGCTTTCAAACACTCAAGCCTGCCGGGGATGTGCCGGATTCGCCCCTCTTGATCCACTCCGGGACCGCCCAGGAGCAACTGTCGCCAGTGACCGTGTAAATGACAGTCAATTAAAACGGTATTGTCGTCTTCCATAGCACTTTCGGCAGAGGGGAGTTCAGTCAATACCGGAGGAACTTTATCGATATCCATCGATGGATCATTGCCGGTCTGTGCCTTGAACTGCCAGGTATTTCCCGGACGATTAATTCGCCGCCAGAAATCGGCACCCGGAGCGCCGGCCGCCGATGCGCCGTCAAGCCTGCCAACCGACCTCAACTGTTCAGGGTCTGCCAGGACCAATAGAGAAACATGCCCGCCAAGGGGGTGTTTTTTCTGGCTGATTTTGTCGTACAGACAGGGGGTATCCGGGTCCAGTAAATCGTTGAATTTGGGCAGTTCTTCGTTGGTGAGCTGTCGGATATCCATCACCAGAGTGAATGGCTGTGAACCTTCAAACAGCTTGCCCGAGCGCAAAGTATGACGACCCTCTTCGGAAATGCTCAGCCGACTCACCAGGTTAGCCTGTGAGAGGTCATCGGGGTGGGAAATAACAGTAACATCTTCATTACAGGTTATGGCAGTCAAAAGCTGCCGAACTTCATCATCACTGGCGACAAAACGAAAATCGAAGGAATGAGTCGCCTTTGGCAGCGAGGAATCCGTTAAAGAAACGGTTCTGACTTTGTCAGGCACCGTCTCCAAAGATGGCGATCTTTTTAGTTTGGACCTTACTTCAGAGCAGCTTCTTACAGTCTTCTCTTGTTCTGATAATAAATCCAGCTTTGCTCTCTTGGCTGCCACGCCATGCCCGCCATGATCAAGAAGGTTAGGATCCAGAGCGTGTTTTTTTGTACCTTCATCAATCTGACCATCCATAGTCAATCTCCTTACTGCGATCTGAAGAACCAAGTTGAAGTTGTTATATAATTTGACCTTAAGATTAAACGTAAGTTCCATTTAAATAGAGAGCCGCAACCATGGCAGATGCGACGGCCTCACCTGATTCAGTGCAGCCGAACAGCAGGCTGGGCAACCCTATAGAGGGGTAACAGTCAAAATCGAACTTTAATCCCATCCTAAGGTCAAACAATCAATCAGTTTCAATACAGTTCTTCAAAAGACATCAGGAAGGGAGATTGACCATGGATGGTGGAATAAGGGAAATAAACAAATCGGTTTTTGATAGTGGCTCTGATACTGGCGTACCATCCAAGAAACCAAAGCTGGAATTATCAGCAAATGATGTCGGGATCTGCTCTGATGTCATGGCCAAACTCAATGTATCATCACCTCAGATTCAGTCACCTGACACGGCAAGAACCGTATCCTCAACAGATTCCTCATTCTGCAAGACCCCTCATGCCTTCGATTTTCGTTTTGTCACCAATGATGATGACGTTCGTCAGCTTTTAGTGGCCCAGACCTGCGATGAACATCGGGATGTTACCCTTATTTCCCATCCCGATGACCTCTCACAGGCTAACCTGGTGAGCCGTTTGAGCATTTCCGACGAGGGTCGCCACACCCTTTATCCGGGCAAACTGTTTGAAGGTTCGCAGCCACTCACCCTGGTGATCGATATCCGAAAGCTCACCAGCGAGGATCTGCCCAAATTTAACGACCTGCTGGACCCGGATAACCCCTGTCTGTACGACAGAGTCAGCAAGGAGAAGCGCCCCCTGGGCGAGCATGTTGCTCTGCTGGTGCTGGCAGACCCTGAACAGTTGAGGTCGGTTGGCAGGCTTGACGACGCACCGGGGGCTGACTTCTGGCGGCGAATTAATCGACCGGACAATACCTGGCAGTTGGACGCAAAAACCGGCAATGACCCATCGTTGGAGATCGACGAGGTTCCACCGCTACTGGCTGAACTCCCCTCTGCCGAAAGCGTAATGGACGACAATACTCTTATAATTAACTGCCACTTGCACAGTCACTGGCGACAGTTGCTGCTGGGTGGCCCCGGTGTGGATAAACAGGGGCGAATCCGGCATATCCCCGGCAGGCTTGAGTCATTGAGGAGCGGACAGCGGGTGATTCTGAAAGGGGCCGACTGGGGAGACCTGGCCTTTGAACAGACCATTCGACAGATGCTGGCGCACCAGTGCTTTGAGAGTAATGGGGAGATCTGTCCATTACCCGACGATGTTCAGTTTTATCAGATGCCGGTTGGCGATGACGAGCTTTATTCACTGTTCCAAAACCTGTCACATTCTCATGAAAAAAACTGTGAAAAAGAACTTTATAAAAAGCACGCACCTCAAAACCCGATCATCATTAACCGGGATAATATCAGGGACTGGCTGAGCCCCATTGCCATTCACCCGGAAGGCATTGCAGTTCCTAATACCAGCCTGCTGGAACAGGTTCGGGCCGGTGGTGCAGTTACCGTCACCTCTCCCCTGACTGAGGCTCTCTGGTTTCGTTTGCTGGGTTCATTGCAGACGATTCGCGAGACAACCGGCGTAGAGCCGCTGCTTCAGGTAGCTCATTCAAAACATCAGCCGAAAGCTTTGGGATTGGCAGAAAATAATGAGCAGCCTCTGTCTTACCTGCAGGAAAAAATGAGGGCTCGCTCCGCCTTTAATACCTTTACCTATCAGCAAGCTGCTCAGGCCAGTCACTGGCTCAATAATCATCCGGAAGCCCCTCTGGTGATTCGGGTCAATGAACAGACCAGTTTCAGCCAGCTATTTGATAATATCCATATCAGCTCGGAACAAAAGGCCTATTTCGGACGCCGTCAGAGTAAATTGCAGGAGGCATTGACCGCTGGCAAGCCGGTGGTATTTCGGGGGCTGGAAACCAATCCAATTCTTCAGCAGCTTCTGGAGCCTCTGGTTGCTGGCCAACCTCTGTTGGTCAATGGGCAGTTACAGGCTTATCCACAAGCTCATGTCACAATGCTCTGGCCTGAGTCTGTAAAAAGCCCATCTTCAATATTTCGTTCGATGGTTGCCAAGGGTAAGCCCTGTCCTGAGGTGGATCTCTGGGAGATCAATGCCGTCAAACATAAAATCTCCCGGGCTGAGCTGCCAGAACAGGCGCTTAATAAACTTTACCAGGCGTTTGAAACCGTACCTGCTGACCTTTGTAACCCGCTACCAGAAATGACCGAAGGGTTGTTGCATAACCTGATACTGGCTGCCCGGCGGGCACAGCAGGTTGACCAGTCCTTACAGCTTTTACCCCGCAACTGGCGCAAGGCCATCGATAGCGTTATCACCCATGGCACCCGGCAGAACCCATCAGTACGGGATTTTATGAAAGTGGCCTGCTGGCACTTGTTACCGGATAAGACGCCAGATGAGGATCAAACGGCTTCGGTGGACCCGGATCGTTTAAACGCCATCATCAACAGTTCCCTGCGGTTGGATAGAAAGTTTGTCAGGCAGAACCTGTGGCAACTGGCCAGAGCCTTTGATCAGGCAGTATTTAAAGGCATCGAATTACAACTGGCCTATGAACATCCATTTCCAGCATGGGGCGAAGAAAACGTTCTCGACAGGCTCTGTGCCATGATCCTGGCCCATAGGCCTGAAAAACAACGAGATGCTTTAGCCTATCAGTTCGAAATTGATCCGAAGGCAGCAGAAGAACATCCACCGTTAGCCATCAGACCATCAAGACAGATTAAACGTTTACAGGATGCACTGGCTTCTGGCTGGCAGTTAATTTTGCCATCGGGGCAGACCCGATCTGATGCCCTTCATGCTTTGGCCAGCGATTGTTTTCATGGGGCCAGAACAGCGAATTCCAAGACAGAAGACATTGAACGTATAAAACGTCGACTGTCTGAATCACTGATATGGCAAGGCTCCGCCGATATGCCCTTGTCAGCACTGGCCCGGGATCTTTATCACGGCGAGATAAGTCAGAAGGATCGTGAAAGTCGTCGATTATCCCGACTCTATGACCGGCTTACCGACTCTCCTGTTATCTTCCTGCAGGGAGAAACCGGCACCGGGAAAAGTTACTTTTCCGCCAAAATGGCGAAAGCTTCAGGACAGGCTTCGGTGATTTCTCTTGGACCTTCCGACAGCGAACAGACCCTGATGAAACGCTGGCAGTGGCAACAACATGCCGATGGCGACCGCTCTATGGTGCAGCAAAACCGGGCGTTGATGGAATGGGCCAGTACCGAATCCGACAAAGACGCAAGCTGTATTGGAGGAGAGTACATTACTCTGGTTCTGGATGAAGCCAACCTGGCCCAGACCGGATTGCTGGCATCATTGAACGGTTTATGGGAACCGCAACCCTGCATCTATGTGAATGGTCATCCTGTCAAGGTCAGCCCAAAACACCGGGTGATTCTCACCGGTAACCCCGATCATTACGCCGGGCGCCAGATGGACCCGGCCCTGAAAGAGAAACTGCCGACAGCTTACTACCCTCGCCTGGACCAGGCATTCCTTCGGGACAGAGTGGTGGAACCAGCTCTCGTCAAGCATTTACAACGGCACCTGCTGGAGCATCAAATAAACGACATTGCACACAGAGCCAGCAACAGCTTGATGGCGCTCTGGCAATATTATCAGGAACTCTTGCCCGAGCATGAGTTTACCCCCAGGGATTTAACCGATATCTGCAGTTGGGTGGGTTGGTATCTGGATCGTGCCCTGCCCGCTCGCGGCAGTGTGACCTGTGAGCAAATAAACAGTTTGATCCAACACAGTTTTCGGGACGTACTGGGGTCGGAAATCACCGAAACTCATCAGGATGCCCTGTCGGCACTGGAAATCTGGTTTGCTGCCCGTTACCAAATGAACAATACCCTGAGCAACAAAGTTCATGACCACACCCTGCAAGATATGCAGCAAACCTTCAGTACAGTCAGCAGAGAAATCCGACCAGACTTTGATACCTCCGGATCGGCAGTCTGTGAGCTGGTGCAATGGCTTGGACAGGATTTAAGCCGCTGTCAGCAGGCTTATCACCTCAACAGAAAACACGGCGGTCGTCAGGCAACACTGATTGAAGGCCCGGCGGGACGGGGCAAGGATGCCACGCTCAACCTGGTGATTGAAAGTGTCAGACAGGAGGCTAAACGACAGGGAGAGTCCATGCCGGAAGTCTATTACCTGAATGCCTGCGATTGTTCCTGGGACAAAGTGTGTGAAAAGATCCAGAAGGCCAAAATTGAAGGCGGCATCGTGGTGATTTCGGAAATGAACCTGATCGACAGCCAGCATCTGGAAGGTGAGTTGAACGATATTCTGGCCGGTGACGCCCATCCGGGTTTTCACCTGTTTGCCACCATCAACCCGCCTGAGTACAGCGGACGAAAACCCTTATCACCGGCGCTGAAAGGGCGTTTTCGGCATTTGCCGATCCGGCAGTATAACCCGGCAGAACTGCAGGCCATTGCCGAAAAAGTGTTGCCACAGGACCCGCAGGGAAAAATCGCAGCTAAATGGTTGACTGAGAAACACTGTCGTTTAAGAGCTTACCTGCAACGGAGAAAACTCCCGTTGCAGCCAACCAGTCTTGATCTACAGAATGTCGCCAGAGCGGTTAACAGAGGGGGTGATTTTAGCGATAAAGCACTCCATCAATACCTCAATCAGCACTACCGGCTTTATCTGATGGCCGCCAACAGATCGCTGAAGAAACTACCCGATTTAACGACTCTTGCCATGGGTAAAGGAGCGCCTGAGCCTGAGCTGAGCCATTGGTTCTACCAAACGGTATCGGGCATTGATCGTCCCTGGTTGATTCGACTCAGTGATCGCAACAGCATTGATGAAAAACACCATGAAATCCGTATTAATACCCTTCTGGATAAAGAGGAAGCCAAAACGGAAATTATCAGGCTGGTGGCCCAGGCCAGATGGCTGAAATCCGGTCTTTCCCTGAAGCCGAACCAGTCGGACGATATTCTCAACCGGGCACTGTACCGACACTGTCAGCAACACTGGTTTAACCATGAGTTTGAGCGGACAGGCGTGGATGCTAATAGCGTCTTTCCCCTGACGGAAGAAGAGGAACAAACGCTGAAATTACCCGCTTCTCAGCCTTTTCTTCAGGAAGCTGAACGGCGGATAAGTGCATGGAACTCCAATGCCATTCAATTGTGGCCTGGGTTTTGGCATCAGCTGATGGGTCAGCCAAGCCATTGGGTTGAGGTTTCTGAAAAATACAATTCAGAAGTCCACGAGAAACAGGCTCCGACATTGGACCAGAGCACCAATTATGAGAACCGGCAGGTGCCAAAGGTTATCGATTATAAAATCTTTAATAGTCGGCATCCGTCCCATATGTACCGCTGGTGGGCAAGGGATATTAATGTCACTGTTGAGGGTGACGTCGAACTGATCGACATGAGTGATCAGGACATTCAGAGAGTCGAACCCCTCACGCCTGCACTATTGCCAGAGTATGGTCAGGAAGTGACATTAACCGGATATCAAACGCTGGCGACCCTGAGTTTGCGATCAAAAAATGGTCAATATGCATTGCCCAGCCTGACGCCTGATGACTATATCGTGGCCTTGCGTACCAAACCCGATTTCGACTTTAAACTGGTCAGGGATCGATGTACCGGGCTTCACACACTGACTATTCCAGAGGCCAAAGCCAACCAGAGTATTCTGATCGCTTATATCGTAGAAGAGAGAGAACCGGGCATAAGCTCGCCTGATAAAGAGGCCCTGTCAAAACGATTAACAGCTTCTGACACCCACTGTTCAGAAGGCATGAAAAAGGTACTGAACGATTTGTTTTCACCCACCAGCCAACACCCAACCGAATCACAGGAGCTTTTGCAGGCCATAAAAAACGCTAAATCCAAGCTACAACGTATTTGGGCGATCAATCACTATTGCAGACAATTTTCCGGTAAGTCTGAACCAGAGGAAAGTCAGAATTTCTTTCAATTCCTGGTAACAGAGCGGCAAGGTAGCTGTCGTCATCGTGTGCCTGTTTTTGTTGCTTTGTGTCGTTACTTTGGGATTCCCTGTCGGCAAATAGACAACTCTGTCCACTGCTTTGCCGAGTATTCCGAAGATGGCGGCCAAACCTGGGTATCGTTGGATTTAGGCGGGGCCCCTCTGCAGACAATAGAAATCAGACCTGACTTCCAACCCACCGGGAACTTCGGTAATTACGACAGGGCATCAAAGAAGATCAGGAATCTGCTGAAAGATCTTCTGAAAAGTGCTGATTCAGCTCAACAGCAAGCTCTGGCCATGGTGCTTGGCATGAACCTTGAGGCACTGAAAATAGCCCTTGAGACAAACCGTGCATTTCGGCAAGCCCATATGACTGTTTCCGAAATGGTAGAGAGACTTTGGTTGCAAAAAGATTTAGCCGGATTTTCCATGGGCGTCTTAATGCTGGAGTCACTAGCGACAGAAGCATTGGGCGATGACGAGAAGGCATTGGCCGGTTCTGGATTTGGAAACGTTTATGACGAAAGGCCGATGTCGGACGCAGTAAAAGCAATATTGTCCAACAGTGATGAAGATCAGGTCAGTGAACCACTCAAGTCATTACACTCAAAAATCATTGTTCAGGGCGGAGCAAGCCCTCACCCGTGGTTGAAGGCAATGCTGGATATTCTGAACTCAGCCGGACCTTCGGTTATTCTCTTTGCCCGTGAGGCCATGGCATCGGGTTGGCTTGATCCACTGCCGTACGATAAGAATTATCCCAAGCTGGCCCGTAAACTTCATGATCAATTGGTGGGTCTTAAATACTTCGATGAACTGAAAGTTGAAGCCGACCATTGCCTGAAAAAGTGGTATCAGGCGTTCTTGTCCAGGGAAAAAAATAGCCAGTCATGGCAATTGTTTTATAAACGCTTGCGAAAGAAAACAAGTGATATCTCCACCTTTTTCATCACTCATGGTCATGATGGGTTTTCGTCATTCCTTGAAGGTAAAATTACCAACTCATCCGTAGAGACCGCCTGGACGGACAATCCTGAGGGCATTCCGAATATAGAACGAATGCTGGTGCACAACCCTGCATTTGTGCAGTTAATTTCCGGCAAGGCAAACCATCGTCCGGTGATTATCACAGGAAAACCTGACTGGGACGAAACATTGATCAGAGACAAGATCAAAGCCCTTTGTCGACAAAAAGTTGAGAAACGCCCTGACTTGCAGCCGTTAGGGGAGGAAAAACTTGTGGATAATTTAAAAGACAAGTGCAAGCAAGCGATTCAGCAGGCCTACAGTCATTATCTGTATGAATTAACGCACTCGAAAGGCGGTAGTTTAACGTATTGCTGGATTGATGCTGTCAGCTGGGGGACCAAGGATAGAGGCAACTATGGCACTCACGATCCCTCTTCACCAGGAGAGCTTTACAGCATGATGTCAGAAATAGATACCTATTCCTCTATATACGACAGTATTGAGTATACCTACCTGAAGCAGGCACTCAACGTCACTAACGCTCTGGTGCTCGGACCCGTTGATATGACAAAAATTGCCGAAGAGTTTTTGAGCACCGTGAATTTGAATTCGCTTTGTGACGCACTGGATAGCTAAATGAATCCCGGCCTCACTCCCGATGTTCTTCCGGTACCCTGACTCTTGCCTCGGGGCTCGTACTGACTGACCTATGTTGTTTTTGCTAGTCGAGCTTATTGAAGATCTGGATTAGCATGTCTTCAATCTTGTCAAAACGTCGGTCATGATCCTCTAAATACATTTCAATCTTGTCAAAACGCTGGTCAACCTGCTTGAAACGCTGTTCAATCTTCGCAAATTTCCGGTCATGTATTTTCAGATGAATCTCTAATTGCTGATGTGTCCGAAGCATAAACGATAGGGTATCGCTCAAGCTTGCGGTCACTTTCTCCCATTTGTCTTGCCGTTCTTCCAGTACCGTGACTCTTGCCTCAAGGCTCATACTGACTGTCCTATGCGATTTTTTGTTTGAGCGTTGAGAATAGCAGTTGAAAGGAAGGCTGCAACTTGCTCCCTGTTGGAGTTTCACCTCGTTCCCAGGCTCTGCGTGGGAGCAGGTAAACAGCAGGCTGGACAACCCTACAGAGGGGTAACAGTTAAAATGGAACTTTAATTACACCTCAAGGTCGAAACATTAAAAATTTCAACGCAGTCCTTCAGATGTCAGGGGAGAAATTGACTATGGATGGCCGAATTAACAAATCGGTTTTTGATACTGGCGTACCATCCAAAAAACCAAAGCTGGAATTACCGCCAAATGATGTCGGGATCTGCTCTGATGTCATGACCAAACTCAATGTATCGTCACCTCAGATTAAGTCACCCGACTGGACAAGAACCGTATCCTCAACGGATTCCTTACTCTGCAAGACCCCTCATGCCTTCGATTTTCGTTTTGTCACCAATGATGATGACGTTCGTCGGCTTTTAGTGGCCCGGACCTGCGATGAACATCGGGATGTTACCCTTATTTCCCATCCCGATGACCTCTCACAGGCTAACCTGGTGAGCCGTTTGAGCATTTCCGACGAGGGTCGCCACACCCTTTATCCGGGCAAACTGTTTGAAGGTTCGCAGCCACTCACCCTGGTGATCGATATCCGAAAGCTCACCAGCGAGGATCTGCCCAAATTTAACGACCTGCTGGACCCGGATAACCCCTGTCTGTACGACAGAGTCAGCAAGGAGAAGCGCCCCCTGGGCGAGCATGTTGCTCTGCTGGTGCTGGCAGACCCTGAACAGTTGAGGTCGGTTGGCAGGCTTGACGACGCACCGGGGGCTGACTTCTGGCGGCGAATTAATCGACCGGACAATACCTGGCAGTTGGACGCAAAAACCGGCAATGACCCATCGTTGGAGATCGACGAGGTTCCACCGCTACTGGCTGAACTCCCCTCTGCCGAAAGCGTAATGGACGACAATACTCTTATAATTAACTGCCACTTGCACAGTCACTGGCGACAGTTGCTGCTGGGTGGCCCCGGTGTGGATAAACAGGGGCGAATCCGGCATATCCCCGGCAGGCTTGAGTCATTGAGGAGCGGACAGCGGGTGATTCTGAAAGGGGCCGACTGGGGAGACCTGGCCTTTGAACAGACCATTCGACAGATGCTGGCGCACCAGTGCTTTGAGAGTAATGGGGAGATCTGTCCATTACCCGACGATGTTCAGTTTTATCAGATGCCGGTTGGCGATGACGAGCTTTATTCACTGTTCCAAAACCTGTCACATTCTCATGAAAAAAACTGTGAAAAAGAACTTTATAAAAAGCACGCACCTCAAAACCCGATCATCATTAACCGGGATAATATCAGGGACTGGCTGAGCCCCATTGCCATTCACCCGGAAGGCATTGCAGTTCCTAATACCAGCCTGCTGGAACAGGTTCGGGCCGGTGGTGCAGTTACCGTCACCTCTCCCCTGACTGAGGCTCTCTGGTTTCGTTTGCTGGGTTCATTGCAGACGATTCGCGAGACAACCGGCGTAGAGCCGCTGCTTCAGGTAGCTCATTCAAAACATCAGCCGAAAGCTTTGGGATTGGCAGAAAATAATGAGCAGCCTCTGTCTTACCTGCAGGAAAAAATGAGGGCTCGCTCCGCCTTTAATACCTTTACCTATCAGCAAGCTGCTCAGGCCAGTCACTGGCTCAATAATCATCCGGAAGCCCCTCTGGTGATTCGGGTCAATGAACAGACCAGTTTCAGCCAGCTATTTGATAATATCCATATCAGCTCGGAACAAAAGGCCTATTTCGGACGCCGTCAGAGTAAATTGCAGGAGGCATTGACCGCTGGCAAGCCGGTGGTATTTCGGGGGCTGGAAACCAATCCAATTCTTCAGCAGCTTCTGGAGCCTCTGGTTGCTGGCCAACCTCTGTTGGTCAATGGGCAGTTACAGGCTTATCCACAAGCTCATGTCACAATGCTCTGGCCTGAGTCTGTAAAAAGCCCATCTTCAATATTTCGTTCGATGGTTGCCAAGGGTAAGCCCTGTCCTGAGGTGGATCTCTGGGAGATCAATGCCGTCAAACATAAAATCTCCCGGGCTGAGCTGCCAGAACAGGCGCTTAATAAACTTTACCAGGCGTTTGAAACCGTACCTGCTGACCTTTGTAACCCGCTACCAGAAATGACCGAAGGGTTGTTGCATAACCTGATACTGGCTGCCCGGCGGGCACAGCAGGTTGACCAGTCCTTACAGCTTTTACCCCGCAACTGGCGCAAGGCCATCGATAGCGTTATCACCCATGGCACCCGGCAGAACCCATCAGTACGGGATTTTATGAAAGTGGCCTGCTGGCACTTGTTACCGGATAAGACGCCAGATGAGGATCAAACGGCTTCGGTGGACCCGGATCGTTTAAACGCCATCATCAACAGTTCCCTGCGGTTGGATAGAAAGTTTGTCAGGCAGAACCTGTGGCAACTGGCCAGAGCCTTTGATCAGGCAGTATTTAAAGGCATCGAATTACAACTGGCCTATGAACATCCATTTCCAGCATGGGGCGAAGAAAACGTTCTCGACAGGCTCTGTGCCATGATCCTGGCCCATAGGCCTGAAAAACAACGAGATGCTTTAGCCTATCAGTTCGAAATTGATCCGAAGGCAGCAGAAGAACATCCACCGTTAGCCATCAGACCATCAAGACAGATTAAACGTTTACAGGATGCACTGGCTTCTGGCTGGCAGTTAATTTTGCCATCGGGGCAGACCCGATCTGATGCCCTTCATGCTTTGGCCAGCGATTGTTTTCATGGGGCCAGAACAGCGAATTCCAAGACAGAAGACATTGAACGTATAAAACGTCGACTGTCTGAATCACTGATATGGCAAGGCTCCGCCGATATGCCCTTGTCAGCACTGGCCCGGGATCTTTATCACGGCGAGATAAGTCAGAAGGATCGTGAAAGTCGTCGATTATCCCGACTCTATGACCGGCTTACCGACTCTCCTGTTATCTTCCTGCAGGGAGAAACCGGCACCGGGAAAAGTTACTTTTCCGCCAAAATGGCGAAAGCTTCAGGACAGGCTTCGGTGATTTCTCTTGGACCTTCCGACAGCGAACAGACCCTGATGAAACGCTGGCAGTGGCAACAACATGCCGATGGCGACCGCTCTATGGTGCAGCAAAACCGGGCGTTGATGGAATGGGCCAGTACCGAATCCGACAAAGACGCAAGCTGTATTGGAGGAGAGTACATTACTCTGGTTCTGGATGAAGCCAACCTGGCCCAGACCGGATTGCTGGCATCATTGAACGGTTTATGGGAACCGCAACCCTGCATCTATGTGAATGGTCATCCTGTCAAGGTCAGCCCAAAACACCGGGTGATTCTCACCGGTAACCCCGATCATTACGCCGGGCGCCAGATGGACCCGGCCCTGAAAGAGAAACTGCCGACAGCTTACTACCCTCGCCTGGACCAGGCATTCCTTCGGGACAGAGTGGTGGAACCAGCTCTCGTCAAGCATTTACAACGGCACCTGCTGGAGCATCAAATAAACGACATTGCACACAGAGCCAGCAACAGCTTGATGGCGCTCTGGCAATATTATCAGGAACTCTTGCCCGAGCATGAGTTTACCCCCAGGGATTTAACCGATATCTGCAGTTGGGTGGGTTGGTATCTGGATCGTGCCCTGCCCGCTCGCGGCAGTGTGACCTGTGAGCAAATAAACAGTTTGATCCAACACAGTTTTCGGGACGTACTGGGGTCGGAAATCACCGAAACTCATCAGGATGCCCTGTCGGCACTGGAAATCTGGTTTGCTGCCCGTTACCAAATGAACAATACCCTGAGCAACAAAGTTCATGACCACACCCTGCAAGATATGCAGCAAACCTTCAGTACAGTCAGCAGAGAAATCCGACCAGACTTTGATACCTCCGGATCGGCAGTCTGTGAGCTGGTGCAATGGCTTGGACAGGATTTAAGCCGCTGTCAGCAGGCTTATCACCTCAACAGAAAACACGGCGGTCGTCAGGCAACACTGATTGAAGGCCCGGCGGGACGGGGCAAGGATGCCACGCTCAACCTGGTGATTGAAAGTGTCAGACAGGAGGCTAAACGACAGGGAGAGTCCATGCCGGAAGTCTATTACCTGAATGCCTGCGATTGTTCCTGGGACAAAGTGTGTGAAAAGATCCAGAAGGCCAAAATTGAAGGCGGCATCGTGGTGATTTCGGAAATGAACCTGATCGACAGCCAGCATCTGGAAGGTGAGTTAAACGATATTCTGGCCGGTGACGCCCATCCGGGTTTTCACCTGTTTGCCACCATCAACCCGCCTGAGTACAGCGGGCGAAAACCCTTATCACCGGCACTGAAAGGGCGTTTTCGGCATTTGCCGATCCGGCAGTATAACCCGGCAGAATTGCAGGCCATTGCTGAGAAAGTGTTGCCACAGGAACCGCGGGGAAAAATCGCAGCTAAATGGTTGACTGAGAAACACTGTCGTTTAAGAGCTTACCTGCAACGGAGAAAACTCCCGTTGCAGCCAACCAGTCTTGATCTACAGAATGTCGCCAGAGCGGTTAACAGAGGGGGGGATTTTAGCGATAAAGCACTCCATCAATACCTCAATCAGCACTACCGGCTTTATCTGATGGCCGCCAACATCTCTCTGGAGGAACTGCCAAAATCATCGGCTCTTGCCATAGGCAAAGGATCGCTTGATCCTGAGCTGAGCGAATGGTTCTACCAAACGGTATCGGGCGTTGATCGTCCCTGGTTGATACGACAAAGTGACCTCAACAGCATTAATGAAAAGCGCCATGAAATTCGTATTAATACCCTTCTGGATAAAGAGGACGCAAAAACAGAACTTATCAAGAGGGTGGCCCAGACCAGATGGCAGGCATCCGGTCTTTCCCTGAAGCCGCGTGAGTCGGACGATATTTTCACACAGGCACTTTACAGACACTGGCAGCAATGCTGGTTCGCTTGTGTGTTTGACCTTACGAACGTGGACGCTAATAGCGTATTTCCCCTGACGAAAGAGCAGGCGCAAACGCTGAAAATGCCGACTTACCAGCGTCATTTTCAGGAGGCCGATAAGCAGATACAGGCATGGAATGCCCATGACGTTGAATGCTGGCCCGCATTTTGGCATCAGATCAGTGATCTGCCGAACCGTTGGGTAAACGATTTTATTAACAAAGCATCCGCTATTAGCGGTGACGACGCTCCTGAACCATACGACCCGGAAGTCGAGGAACAAAAAGCCCCGGCATTGGACCGAAGCACGAACTATGAGGATAAGGAGATAACAAAGGTTGAATATTGTAAAATTTTTGATTCGCTGCATCACCCTAAGATGTATCGCTGGGAGGCATGGGATATTCGTGTCACTGCCAGGGGTGAAATCAAAGAGATCAATCTTGATGGTAAGCACCTTCTGGGAGTCGAAACCCTCACACCTGGGCGGTTGCCAAGGAATGACAAGAAAGTGATATTAACCAGAAATCAGACGCTGGCGACTCTTGAAATATCACCAAATAACGGTCAATGTCCATTGCCCAGCCTGACGGCCAGTGACTCTATCGTGGCCCTGCATATAGAACCCTGTTTTCCCTTTAAACTGATCAGGGACCAGTATACCGGGCTTCATACACTGTTTATTCCTCTGGCCGCAGTCGGCCAGAGTTTTCAATGTACTTATGTCGTAGAACCCGCAAAGCCGAGCGGTAAAACGGGCGCTAAAAAAGCCCTTTTTGACGTCCAGTGTTCAGAAGGCATGAAGTCCGTACTGAAGGAGCTGTTTGATAACATCAACGAACAACCCGCCGAAATACAGGCACCGTTGCACACAATAATAAACGCTAAAGACGTCAGGCAACGAATTAGCGCAATCACGGAATACTGCAAACAGTTCTCCGGTGCAGCTAAACCGGAAGAGAGTGAAAATTTCTTTCGATTCCTGGTAACAAAGCGGCAAGGTAGCTGTCGTCATCGTGCGCCTGTTTTTGTTGCTTTTTGTCGCTATTTCGGGATTCCCAGTCGGCAAATGGCGAGCCTCAAGCACGTCTTTGCCGAGTATTCCGTGGATGGAGGCCAATCCTGGGAGTCAGTGGATTTGGGCGGGGCGCCCGTGGAGACAACAGTAATTATACCTCGCTACAGGAAGCTCAATGATTGGAGCATTAAATCAGAGAAGCTTAAGGATCTCCTGAAAAGTGCTGATTTAGCCCAACAGCAAGCTCTGGCCAGGGCCCTTGAGATGAACCTTGAGGAACTGAAAAAATCCCTTGAGACAAATCGTGCATTACCGCAAGCCAATCTGACTGTTTCCGAAATGGTAAGTAAACTTTTTAAGCAAAAAGATTTAGCCGGTTTTTCCATGGGCGTGTTAATGGTGGAGTCGTTGGATACAGAAGAATTAGGCGCTGACGAGAAAGCATTGGCCTGTTCCGGGTCTGAAAACTTATTTACCAGAAGTCAGATGTGGGAAGCAGTAAAAGCAATATTGTCCAACAATGATGGAGATCAGGTCACTGAATCACTCAAATCATTACACTCAAAAATGATTGTTCAGAGCGGAGTGAGCCCACACCAATGGCTGAGGTCAATGCTGAATATATTGAATACCAACTTAACCGGACCTTCGGTTATTCGCTTTGCCCGTGAAGCCATGGTATCGGGTTGGCTGGACCCACTGCCGAACGATAAGAATTATTCTCATCTGGATTCTGATCTTCATCGGCTATTGGTGCATCTGAAAGGCATCGATGAACTGAAAGTTGAAGCCGCCCATTGCCTGAAAAAGTGGTATCAGGCGTTCTTGTCCAGGGAAAAAAACAGCCAGTCATGGCAATTCTTTTATAAAAGCTTACAAGAGAAAAGAAGTGATACCGCTACCCTTTTCATCACTCACGGTCATGAAGGGTTTTCGTCATTCCTTGAAGGTAAAATTGCCAACTCCTCTTTAGAGACGCACTGGACGAATGAACCTGAGGGCATTCCGAATATAGAACGAATGCTGGTACACAACCCTGCATTTGCGCAGTTCATTTCCGGCAAGGCAAACCATCGTCCGGTGATTATCATAGGAAAACCTGAGTGGTACAACAACGTGATCCATTACAAGGTCGAAGCTCTTCTTAAACAAAAAGTTAATAAACGCCCAGACTTGCAGCCGCTAGAGAAGGAAACACCTATGGATAATTTAAACAAGTGCAGGCAAGCGATTCAGCAGGCCTTCAGTCATTATCTGTATGAATTAACGCACTCGAAAGGCGGTAGTTTAACGTATTGCTGGATCAATGCTTTCAAATGGGGGACCCTGGACAGAGGCAACCATGGCGCTCACGATCCCTCTTCACCGGGAGAGTTCTACACCATGATGTCAGAAATAGATGCCAATTCCCTCATACATGAATGTATTGAGGTTACCTACCTGAAGCAGGCATTCAACGCCACTAACGCTCTGATACTCCAATCCAATGAGCTGACAAAAATTGCCGAAGAGTTTTTAAACAGCATGAATTTAAATTCGCTCTGTGACGCATTTGATATCTGAATGATTCCCGGCTTCACTCCCGTCATTCCCGCAAAGGAGGCTGGACAACCCTACAGAGGGGTAACCGTTAAAATGGAACTTTAAACCCATCCCAAGGTCAAATGATTAAGTAATTTCAATACAGTCCCCAAAGGGACATCAGGAAAGGAGATTGACTATGGATGGTCGGATCAGGGAAATAAACAAATCGGTTCTTGATAGTGGCGAGTCTGACGCTATCGTACCAGCCAAAAAACCAAAGCTGGAATTACCAGCAAATGATGTCGAGATCTGCTCCGATGTCATTGTCAAACTCAATGTATCGTCACCCCGGATTAAGTCACCTGACCGTGCCAGAACTGTATCTTTAACGGATTCCTCAGTCCGCAAAAACTCTCATGCCTTCGATTTTCGTTTTGTCACCAATGATAATGAGGTTCGTCAGCTTTTAGTTGCCCAGACCTGCGATGAACGTCGGAATGTCACCCTTATTTCCCATCCCGATGAACTCTCACAGGCTAACCTGGTGAGCCGGCTGAGCATTTCCGAAGAGGGTCGCCACACCCTTCATCCGGGCAAACTGTTTGAAGGTTCACAGCCATTAACCCTGGTGATCGATATCCGAAATCTCACCAGCGAGGATCTGCCCAGATTTAACGACCTGCTGGACCCGGATAATCCCTGTCTATACGACAAAGTCAGCCAGGAGAAGCGGCCTCTGGGCAAGCATGTTGCTCTGTTGGTGCTGGCAGACCCTGAACAGTTGAGATCGGTTGGCAGCCCTGACGACGCATCGGCGGCCGGCGTACCGGGGGCTGACTTCTGGCGGCGAATTAATCGCCCGGACAATACCTGGCAGTTCGACGCAAAAACCGGCAATGACCCAGCGATGGAAATCGACGAAGTTCCTCCGCTACTGGCTGAACTCCCCTCAGCCGAAAGCGCAATGGACGACGACAATACCCTTCTTATTGACTGTCATTTGCACAGCAACTGGCGACAGTTGCTGCTGGGCGGCCCCGGCGTGAATAAACAGGGACGCATACAGCATATCCCCGGCAGGCTTGAGTCATTAAGAAGCGGACAACGGGTGATTCTGAAAGGGGCCGACTGGCAAGATCTGGCCTTTGAACAGACAATACGACAGCTGCTGGCGCAACAGTGCTTTGAGAGCAATGGCAAGATCTGTCAGTTACCGGACGCTGTTCAGTTTTATCAGATGCCGGTAGGGAATGACGAGCTTCATTCACTGTTTCAAAGCCTGTCCCACCCTCGTGAACAAGAAGGTGTCACAAAATCTGATAAAGAACAGGCACCTGGCAACCCGATCATCATTAACCAAAGTAATATTGCCCAATGGCTGAGCCCGATTGCCATCGCCCCGGAAGGCCATGCAGTACCCAATACCTCCCTGCTGGAACAGGTTCGGGCCGGTGCTGCCGTCACCGTGACGTCTCCCCTTACTGAGGCTCTCTGGTTTCGTTTGCTGGGTTCATTGCAGACGATTCGCGAGACCACCGGCCTGGAGCCCCGACTTCAGGTAGCTCATTCAAAACAACAGCCGAAAGCCTTGGGATTGGCAGAAAACGATGAAGACTCTCTGGCCAGTAAACGTCACCTGGAGGAAAAAATCAGGGCTCAAACTGACATTAATACCCTCATTTATCAGCAACCTGACGAGGCAAATTATTGGGTTTATCGTTACTGGAACACACGTCTGGTCATTCAGGTCAATGAACAGACCCGCTTCAGCCAGCTATTTGATAATATCCATATCGCCTCGGAACAAAAGGCGCATTTTGGACGATGTCAGAGTGACTTTCAGAAGGCATTGATTTCTGGCAGGCCGGTGGTATTCCGGGGGCTGGAAACTAATCCAACCCTTCAGCAACTTCTGGAACCTCTGTTTGCCGGGCAACCTCTGCTGGTGAATGGCCAATTACAAGCCTACCCGAAAGCCCGTATGAAAATACTCTGGCCTGAGTCTGCAAAAAGCCCATCTTCAGTATTTCATTCGATGATTGCCACCGGTGAGACCTGTGGTGAAGTCGGTCTCTGGGGTATCAGTACCGTCAGGCATAATATCTCCTGGGCTGATCGGCCAGAACAGGCGCTTCATAAACTTTACGAAGCGTTTAAAACTGTACCTGCCGGCCTTTGTAACCCGCTACCAGAAATGACGGAAGGGTTGATGAACAACCTGATACTGGCTGCCCGGCGGGCACAGCAGGTTGACCAGTCCTTACGACTCCTGCCCTGCCACTGGCGCAAAGCTGTCAATAGCGTCATCACCCATGGCACCCGGCAGAATCCATCAGTACGGGATTTTATGAAAGTGGCCTGTTGGCACTTGTTTCCGGATAAGACGCCGGATGAGAATCAAGTCGCCTCGGTAGACCCCGATCGGTTAAATGCCATTATTAATAGTGCCCTGCCGTTGGATAGAGCGTTTGTGGAACAAAACCTGTGGTCATTGGCCAGAGCCTTTGACCCGGCAGTATTTAAAGGTACCGAATTACAGCTGTCCTATAAAAGTCCGTTTCAAGGATGGGTTGAAGAAAAAGCTCTGGACAAGCTCTGTGCCATAATCATGGCCCATGCACCTGAAGAACATCGAGAGGCAATAGCCTATCAGTTGGAAATCGATCCGGCAGCAGCAACGCCCTGTTTGGCCATCCGCCCAACGGCACAGATTAAGCGTTTGCACGCGGCACTGGCTTCTGGCTGGCAGTTAACTCTGCCATTGGGGCAAACTCGATCCGATGCCATCCTCGCCCTTGCCAGCGATTGTTTTCGCATGGCCAGACCAGCGAATTCTGAGGCAGAAGGCATTGAACGCATAAAACATCGACTGTCTGAATCACTGGCATGGCAGGGCTCCGCTGATATGCCTTTGTCAGCACTGGCCCGGGATCTTTATCACGGCGAGATAAGTCAGAACGATCGTGAAAGTCGTCGCTTATCCCGACTCCATGACCGGTTTGCGGACTCTCCCGTTATCTTCCTCCAGGGAGAAACCGGCACTGGGAAAAGTTACTTTTCCGCCAAAATGGCGAAGGCTTCAGGACAGGCTGTGGTCATTTCTCTTGGACCATCTGACAGCGAACAAACCCTGATGAAACGCTGGCAGTGGCAACAACACCCCGATGGCGACCGCTCTATGTTTCAGCAAAACCGGGCGTTGATGGAATGGGCCAACACTCCATCCTACGAGGATGGACACTATGTCACTCTGGTTCTGGATGAGGCCAACCTGGCCAAAACCGGATTACTGGCATCATTAAACGGCTTGTGGGAACCAGAACCCTGCATTTACGTGAATGGTCATCCTGTCAAGGTCGGCCCAAAACACCGGGTGATTCTCACCGGTAACCCGGATCATTACGCCGGGCGCCGAATGGACCCGGCCCTGAAAGAGAAACTGCCCAGAGCTTACTACCCCCGCCTGGATCAGGCATTCCTTCGGGA
The DNA here is from genome assembly GCF_049275935.1 of Endozoicomonas sp. ALC020. Taxonomy (NCBI): domain Bacteria; kingdom Pseudomonadati; phylum Pseudomonadota; class Gammaproteobacteria; order Oceanospirillales; family Endozoicomonadaceae; genus Endozoicomonas; species Endozoicomonas sp. ALC020. The sequence goes on along the minus strand of NZ_CP184830.1, from coordinate 1,234,196 downwards.
CAGGGTAGTGGAACCCGCTCTGGCCAATCATTTACAACGGCATCTGCTGGAGCAGCAAATAAACGACATTGCACACAGTGCCAGCAAAAGTGTGATGGCGCTCTGGCAATATTATCAGGAACTCTTGCCCGACCATGAGTTTACTCCCAGAGATTTAACCGATATCTGCAGTTGGGTGGGTTGGTATCTGGATCGTGCTCAGCCCGCACGCGGCAGTGTGACCTGTGCGCAAATAAACAGTTTGATCCAACATAGTTTTCAGGACCTACTGGGGCCGGAAATCACTGAAACTCATCAGGATGCCCTGTCGGCACTGGAAATCTGGTTTGCTGCCCGTTACCAACCGGAGAACACCCTGAGCGACAGAGTTCGTAACAAGACCCTGTCAGATATTCAGCAGACATTCGGAACAGTCAGCGAAAAAATCCGACCAGACTTTGATACCTCCGGATCGGCAGTCCGTGAACTGGCGCAAGGGCTTGGGCAGGATTTAAGCCGCTGCCAGCAGGCTAATCATCACGACAAAAAACACGGCGGCCGTCAGGCAACACTGATTGAAGGCCCGGCGGGAAGGGGCAAGGATGCGACGCTGAACCTGTTGATTGAAACTGTCAGAGAGGAGGCTAAACGACGGTGTGAGTCCATGCCGGAAGTCTATTACCTGAATGCCTGTGATTGTTCCTGGGACAAACTGTGCGAAAAGATACAGACGGCAAAAATTAAAGGCGGCATCGTGGTGATTTCAGAAATGAATCTGATCGACAGCCAACATCTGGAAGGAGAGTTAAACGATATTCTGGCCGGCGACGCCCATCCCGGCTTCCACCTGTTCGCCACCATCAATCCACCTGAGTACAGCGGGCGAAAACCCCTATCACCGGCGCTGAAAGGGCGTTTTCGACATTTGCCGATCCGGCAGTACAACCCGGCAGAATTACAGACCATTGCCGAAAAAGTGTTGCCAGAGTCCTCACAAGGGACATTCGTCGCTAAAAAGCTGACAGAAAAACATTGTCTTTTAAGGGCTCACCTGCAAGGCAAAAAGCTGCCGTTGCAGCCCACCAGCCTCGATTTACAGAATGTTGCCAGGGCTATCAACCGAGGTGGCGACTTTAGCGAACAAGCACTCCATCAATGCCTCAATCAGTACTACCGGCTTTACCTGATGGCCGCCAATGTCTCGCTGGAGGAACTGCCAGAATCATCGGTTCCTGTCATGGGTAAAGGAGCGCTTGAAACTGAGCTGAGTCAATGGTTCTACGAAACGGTATCGAGCATTGATCGTCCGTGGTTGATACGTCAAAGTGATCACAACAGCATTAATGAAAAATGCCATGAAATTCGTGTCAATACCCTTCTGGATAAAGAGGAAGCCAAAACAGAAGTTATCAAGAGGGTGGCCCAGGCCAGGTGGAAGGCATCCGGCCTTCCCCTGAACCCGGATCAGTCGGACGATGTTCTCACCCGGGCACTTTACCGACACTGGCAGCAAAGCTGGTTTGTTCATGAGTTTGACCAGACTGGCATTGACGCCAATAGCGTATTTCCCCTGACGGAAGAAGAGGAACAAACGCTGAAATTGCCCGCTTCCCAGCCTTATCTTCAGGAGGCTAGGAAGCGCATAAACAAATGGAAATCCGATGTCGTTCAATTGTGGCCAGCGTTTTGGAATCAGATAAGTGTTCAGCCGAACCGCAGGGTTGATTATGCTGAAGAATACCAGTCGGCAGTCCACTGGAAAGATGTTTTTACATTGAAGTGGAACACGAACTATGAGAACTGCGAGCCAAGACATCATGAAAACCATATAGTTTTTGCTACGAAGAAACTTTCTTCCACTATGTATCGCGTTTGGTTAGATGATATTAATGTGACTGCTGAGGGTGACATCGAACTGTTAGAGATCAGTGATCAACAGCTACAGAGGGTTGAAACCCTCATGCCTGCAAAGTTGCCGGAGTATGGCCAGGAAGTCACATTAGCCAGCAATCAAATACTAGCGACTTTTAAATGGCCATCGAAGAATGGCGAATTTGCATTGCCCAGCCTGACGCCTAACGACCATATCGTCGCCCTGCGTATCGAATCCGATTTGGCATTTACCCTTGTCAGGGGTGGCTATACCGGGCTTCACACACTCTATATTCCGGAGGCCAGAGCCAACCAGAGTATTGAGGTGGCTTATGTCGTAGAAACCAGAGAACCGGACAAAAAATCATCGGTTAAAGAAGCCCGAAGAGAACGATCAGTAAGGTTTGACACCCGCTGTTCAGAAGGGATGAAAAAAGTACTGGACGGAGTGTTTACGGCCATTGACGAACAACCATCCGAAATACGTGAGCCATTGCGGAAAATAGCAGACGCCCATGGCACGAAACAACGCATTGAGGCAATCACTGAGTATTGCAAACAGTTTTCCGGTAAATCTAAACCAAAGCGCACAGAAAATTTCTTTCAATTCCTGGTAACACAGCGGCAAGGTGACTGTAGTCATCGTGCGGCTGTTTTTGTAGCCCTTTGTCGATATTTCGGGATTCCATGTCGGAAAGTTAGAAACTATATTCACAGCTTTGCCGAGTATTCCCTGGATAAAGGCCGAACCTGGGAGTCGGTGTCTTTGGGCGGGTCAAAATCAAAGAAAACAGAAATCACCTACAATTTCCAGCCCATCATCCAGCTCGATGATCCCGGCACTGTTTCAAGGAAGATTAAAGGACACCTGAAAGCCCTCCTGAAAGGTGCTGATTCAACACAACAGCAAGCTCTGGCTAAGGCTTGTGTTATGAGCCCCGGGGAACTGAAAAAAAACCTTGATACGCACACTGCCTGGCCAGAAGCGAATCTGAGTTTCTCCAACATCATCAGGAACCTCTGGGAGAGAAATGATTTAACCGGTTTTTCCATGGGCGTCTCGTTGATAGAGTTGCTGGGGACAGACGCACTGAGCTATTTCGAGAAGCCATGGCGCGATAATGTGACTGACAACGAATGGCATATTTATCAATCGATGTCGGAGGCGGTCAAACAAATATTGTCCAACAGTGATGAAGATCAGGTCACTGAACCGCTCAGGTCGATCCACTCAAAAATGATTGATCGGGCCGGAGCAAACCCTCACCAGTGGCTGAGATCAATAGTGAAGATACTGGAAGACAGTGACTTAACCAAACCTTCGGTCATTAACTTCGCCCGTGAAGCCATGGAATCGGGTTGGCTGGACCCACTGCCGATCAATGAGTACATCTCTTCACTGCCCCGTGAGCTTCATCAGCTATTGGTGCGTCTGGAAGACGTCGATGAACTGAAGGTTAGAGCCGCCCATTGCCAGAAAAAGTGGTATCAGGAGTTCTTGTCCAGGGAAAAAAATAGTCAGGATTGGCAGTTGTATTATAAAACCTTACAAGGGGCAAGAAGTGGTAACTATGGCGTTTTCATCACTCAGGGCCATGATGGATGTTCGCCATTCCTTAAACGTAAAATGGCCGATTCATCTTTACAGGAAGCCTGGACGGAAGAGCCTGACGGCATTCCGAATATAGAACGAATGCTGTTGCACAACCCTGCATTTAAGCAGCTAATCTCGGGCCAGGCGAACCACCGTCCGGTCATTGTCATGGGGAAACCTCTCTGGAATGACACAGCAATGTATGAAAAGACCCGAGCCCTGCTTCAACATAAAATGGAGAATAGCCCGGGCTTGAAGCAGTTATCGAAAAAAATCAATCAATATGAGGCGCTCAAAAAAGAAAATAACCTCCGTTGTGAGCAATTTTTTAATGATTTGCAAAATCAGCTGAACACACTTTTTCTTTCCGGTGGCCCATCAACTCCAGACGCAATAATGAATATGGTTGAGCAAAAACAGAATGGTCTCTTTAGAGACTACAAATCCAATGCAGAGTCCCATGAAATATCAGAGGAGGAGAAAAAACTTGTTGATAATTTAAAACACCAGTGCGAGAAAAAAATTAAGCAGGCCTTCAGTTATTTTCTGTACGAATTGACTCACTCGAAAGGGAGTTGTTTATCGTATTGTTGGGCCAATTCCTGCCTCTGGGGAGATCTTCATCATAGAGGCAATTATGGCGCTCATGATCCCTCCTCACCAGAAGAACTGCATACTATGATGTCTCAAACGATAAACGATCCCTTGTTTGAGAAATCCATTAAGGATGACTACTTGCGGCAGACACTCAACGTCAGTAACGCTCTGGTGCTCAGATCTGATGAGCTGACAAAAATTGCCGAAGAGTTTTTGAACAGTGTGAATTTGAATTCGCTCTGTGACGCATTTGATATCTGAATGATTACCGGCTTCACTCCCGTCATTCCCGCGAAGGCGGGAATCCACACTGACTCTCCACCAGAACCTTACTGCCCGGCACTCGCCCTGGCCTTGTCATCCTCGAGAAGGCGGTGTCCCACTGTTGGCCCTGGATTCCCGCCTTCGCGGGAATGACGAGTTCCTTCGCGGGAATGACGAGCTCCTTCGCGGGAATGGAAACATTAACTGAGCACCTGATTCAGTGCAGCCGAACAGCAGGCTGGACAACCCTGCAGAGGGGTAACAGTTAAAATGGAACTTTAAACCCATCCCAAGGTCAAATAATTAAGTAATTTCAATACAGTCCTCCAAGGGACATCAGGAAAGGAGATTGACTATGGATGGTCGGATCAGGGAAATAAACAAATCGGTTCTTGATAGTGGCGCGTCTGACGATGTTGTACCAGCCAAAAAACCAAAGCTGGAATTACCGGCAAATGATGTCGAGATCTGCTCCGATGTCATTGCCAGACTCAATGTATCCTCACCCCGGATTAAGTCACCTGACCGGGCAAGAACCGTTTCCTTAACGGATTCCTCACCCCGCAAAACCCCTCATGCCTTCGATTTTCGTTTTGTCACCCGTGATAATGAGGTTCGTCAGATTTTAGTTGCCCAGACCTGCGATGAACGTCGGGATGTCACCCTTATTTCCCATCCCGATGAACTCTCACAGGCTAACCTGGTGAGCCGGCTGAGCATTTCCGAAGAGGGTCGCCACACCCTTTATCCGGGCAAACTGTTTGAAGGTTCACAGCCATTAACCCTGGTGATCGATATCCGAAATCTCACCAGCGAGGATCTGCCCAGATTTAACGACCTGCTGGACCCGGATAATCCCTGTCTATACGACAAAGTCAGCCAGGAGAAGCGGCCTCTGGGCAAGCATGTTGCTCTGTTGGTGCTGGCAGACCCTGAACAGTTGAGATCGGTTGGCAGCCCTGACGACGCATCGGCGGCCGGCGTACCGGGGGCTGACTTCTGGCGGCGAATTAATCGCCCGGACAATACCTGGCAGTTCGACGCAAAAACCGGCAATGACCCAGCGATGGAAATCGACGAAGTTCCTCCGCTACTGGCTGAACTCCCCTCAGCCGAAAGCGCAATGGACGACGACAATACCCTTCTTATTGACTGTCATTTGCACAGCAACTGGCGACAGTTGCTGCTGGGCGGCCCCGGCGTGAATAAACAGGGACGCATACAGCATATCCCCGGCAGGCTTGAGTCATTAAGAAGCGGACAACGGGTGATTCTGAAAGGGGCCGACTGGCAAGATCTGGCCTTTGAACAGACAATACGACAGATGTTGGCGCAACAGTGCTTTGAGAGCAATGGCAAGATCTGTCAGTTACCGGACGATGTTCAGTTTTATCAGATGCCGGTAGGGAATGACGAGCTTCATTCACTGTTTCAAAGCCTGTCCCACCCTCGTGAACAAGAGGGTGTCACAAAATCTGATAAAGAACAGGCACCTGGCAACCCGATCATCATTAACCAAAGTAATATTGCCCAATGGCTGAGCCCGATTGCCATCGCCCCGGAAGGCCATGCAGTACCTAATACCTCTCTGCTGGAACAGGTTCGGGCCGGTGCTGCCGTCACCGTGACGTCTCCCCTTACTGAGGCTCTCTGGTTTTGTTTGCTGGGTTCATTGCAGACGATTCGCGAGACCACCGGCCTGGAGCCCCGACTTCAGGTAGCTCATTCAAAACAGCAGCCGAAAGCCTTGGGATTGGCAGAAAACGATGAAGACTCTCTGGCCAGTAAACGTCACCTGGAGGAAAAAATCAGGGCTCAAACTGACATTAATACCCTCATTTATCAGCAACCTGACGAGGCAAATTATTGGGTTTATCGTTACTGGAACACACGTCTGGTCATTCAGGTCAATGAACAGACCCGCTTCAGCCAGCTATTTGATAATATCCATATCGCCTCGGAACAAAAGGCGCATTTTGGACGATGTCAGAGTGACTTTCAGAAGGCATTGATTTCTGGCAGGCCGGTGGTATTCCGGGGGCTGGAAACGAATCCAACCCTTCAGCAACTTCTGGAACCTCTGTTTGCCGGACAACCTCTGCTGGTGGATGGCCAATTACAGGCCTACCCCAAAGCCCGTATGAAAATACTCTGGCCTGAGTCTGCAAAAAGCCCATCTTCAGTATTTCATTCGATGATTGCCACCGGTGAGACCTGTGGTGAAGTCGGTCTCTGGGGTATCAGTACCGTCAGGCATAATATCTCCTGGGCTGATCGGCCAGAACAGGCGCTTCATAAACTTTACGAAGCGTTTAAAACTGTACCTGCCGGCCTTTGTAACCCGCTACCAGAAATGACGGAAGGGTTGATGAACAACCTGATACTGGCTGCCCGGCGGGCACAGCAGGTTGACCAGTCCCCACAGCTCCTGCCCTGCCACTGGCGCAAGGCTATCAATAGCGTCATCACCCATGGCACCCGGCAGCATCCGTCAGTACGGGATTTTATGAAAGTGGCTTGTTGGTACTTGTTACCTGACAAGGATCAAGCCGCCTCGGTAGACCCGGATCAGTTAGCTGCCATCATCAATAGCGCCCCGCGGTTGGATAGAACGTTTGTGAAGCAGAATCTGTGGTCACTGGCCCGAGCCTTTGATCCGGCAGTCTTTAAAGGTAGCGAATTACAACTGACCTATAAAAGTCCATTTCCAGAATGGGGTGAAAAAGAAGCTATTGACAGGCTCTGTGCCATGATCCTGGCTCACGCGCCTGAAAAACAACGAGATGCTATAGCGTATCAGTTGGCAGTTGATCCGGCGGCAGCAAAGCCCTGGCAATCCTTAGCCATCGAGCCAAGAAGACAGATTAAACGTCTGCAAGATGCACTGGCTTCTGGCTGGCAGTTACCTTTGCACTCAGAGCAGACCCGATCCGATGCCATCCACGGCCTGGCCAGCGATTGTTTTCACATAGCCAGAACAGCGAACTCTAAAGCAGAAGGCATTGAACGCATAGAACATCGCCTGTCTGAATCACTGAAATGGCAAGGTTCCGCTGATGAGCCCCTGTCTGCACTGGCCAGGGATCTTTATTATGGCGAGATGAGTCAGGAAGATCGTGAAAGCCGTCGTTTATCCAGGCTCCATGACCGGCTGACAGACTCTCCCGTTATATTCCTTGAGGGAGAAACCGGCACCGGGAAAAGTTACTTTTCCGCCAAATTGGCGAAGGCTTCGGGACAAGCTTCAGTGATTTCCCTTGGTCCTTCCGACAGCGAACAGACCCTGATGAAACGCTGGCAGTGGCGACAACACGCTGATGGCGACCGCTCTATGGTGCAGCAAAACCGGGCGTTGATGGAATGGGCCAAGACTCCGTCCAACGAGGATGGACACTATGTCACCCTGGTTCTGGATGAAGCCAACCTGGCTAAAACCGGATTGCTGGCATCATTGAACGGCTTATGGGAACCGGAGCCCTGTATTTACGTGAATGGTCATCCTGTCAAGGTCGGCCCAAAACACCGGGTGATTCTCACCGGCAACCCGGATCATTACGCCGGGCGCCACATGGACCCGGCTCTTAAGGAGAGACTGCCCAGAGCTTACTACCCAAAACTGGACCAGGCTTTTCTTCGCGACAGAGTGGTGGAGTCGGCTTTGCTCAAGCATTTACAACGGCATCAAATAAACGACATTGCACACATTGCCAGCAAAAGTGTGATGGCACTCTGGCAGTATTATCAGGAACTCTTGCCCGACCATGAGTTTACCCCCAGGGATTTAACCGATATCTGCAGCTGGGTGGGTTGGTATCTGGATCGTGCTCAGCCCGCACGCGGCAGTGTGACCTGTGCGCAAATAAACAGTTTGATCCAGCAAAGTTTTCGGGATGTACTGGGTCCCGAAATCGCCGAAACTCATCAGGATGCCCTGTCAGCACTGGAAATCTGGTTTGCTGCCCGTTACGACCTGAAGAACACTCTGAGCGAAAGCGTTCGCAACAAGACCCTGTCAGATATTCAGCAGACCTTCGGAACAGTCAGCAGAAAAATCCGACCAGACTTTGATACCTCCGGATCGGCAGTCCTTGAACTGGCGCAGCAGGTTGAGCAGGATTTAAACCGCTGTCAGCAGGCTTGTCATCACGACAGGAAACACGGCGGTCGTCAGGCGACATTGATTGAAGGCCCGGCGGGAAGGGGCAAGGATGCGACGCTGAACCTGTTGATTGAAACTGTCAGAGAAGAGGCTAAACGACGGTGTGAGTCCATGCCGGAAGTCTATTACCTGAATGCCTGTGATTGTTCCTGGGACAAACTGTGCGAAAAGATACAGACGGCAAAAATTAAAGGCGGCATCGTGGTGATTTCAGAAATGAATCTGATCGACAGCCAACATCTGGAAGGAGAGTTAAACGATATTCTGGCCGGTGACGCCCATCCCGGCTTCCACCTGTTCGCCACCATCAATCCACCTGAGTACAGCGGGCGAAAACCCCTATCACCGGCGCTGAAAGGGCGTTTTCGACATTTGCCGATCCGGCAGTACAACCCGGCAGAATTACAGACCATTGCCGAAAAAGTGTTGCCAGAGTCCTCACAAGGGACATTCGTCGCTAAAAAGCTGACAGAAAAACATTGTCTTTTAAGGGCTCACCTGCAAGGCAAAAAGCTGCCGTTGCAGCCCACCAGCCTCGATTTACAGAATGTTGCCAGGGCTATCAACCGAGGTGGCGACTTTAGCGAAAAAGCCGTTCATCAATGCCTTAATCAGCATTACCGGCTTTACCTGATGGCCGCCAATATCTCGCTGGAGGAACTGCCAGAATCATCGGCTCCTGTTATGGCTAAAGGAGCGCTTGATCCTGAGCTGAGCGAATGGTTCTACCAAACGGTATCGGGTATTGATCGTCCGTGGTTGATACGACAAAGTGACCGCAACAGCATTAATGAAAAACGCCATGAAATTCGTATTAACAGGCTTCTGGACAAAGAGGAAGCGAAAACGGAAATCATCAAGAGGGTGGCCCAGGCCAGGTGGAAGGCATCCGGCCTTCCCCTGAACCCCGATCAGTCGGACGATGTTCTCACCCAGGCACTTTACCGACACTGGCAGCAAGGCTGGTTTGTTCATGCCTTTGACCAGATTGGTATTGACGCCAATAGCGTACTTCCTCTGACGGAAGAAGAGGAACAAACGCTGAAATTACCCGCTTCCCAGCATTATCTTCAGAAGGCTGATCAGTGGTTAAGCAAATGGAAATCCGATGTCGTTCAATTGTGGCCTGCGTTTTGGAATCAGATGAGTGGTCAGCGGAACCACAGGGTTGACGATTCTGAAGAATACGATCCGGCAGTCTACTGGAAACACGTTTCACCGTTGAAATGGGACACGGACTATGAAAACTGCGAGCCAAGACATCATGAAGACCATATAGTTTTTGAAACGGAGAAAACTTCTTCCGATATGTATCGCTTTTGGTTAGATGATATTAATGTGACCGCCAAGGGCGACATCGAAAAGCTCGAGATCAGTGATCAACAGATGCAGAGGATTGAAACCCTCATGCCTGCAAGGTTGCCGGGACATAATCAGGAAGTGACATTAGCCAGCAATCAAACGCTGGCGACTTTTAAATGGTCATCGAAGAATGGCGAATTTGCATTGCCCAGCCTGACACCTGACGACTATATCGTCGCCCTGCGTATCGAAGGCGATATGGCATTTACTCTGGTCAGGGGTGGCTATACCGGACTTCACACACTGTACGTTCCGGAGGCCAGAGCCAACCAGAGAATTGAGGTGGCTTATGTCGTAGAAACCAGAGAACCGGACAAAAAATCATCGGTTAAAGAAGCCCTGAGAGATCCACCAACAAGGTTTGACACCCACTGTTCAGAAGGAATGAAAAAAGTACTGCACGGAGTGTTTACGGCCATTGACCAACAACCATCCGAAATACGTGAACCATTGCGGAAAATAGCGGACGCCCATGACACGAAACAACGCATTAAGGCAATCAAGGAGTATTGCAAACAGTTTTCCGGTAAGGCCAGACCAGAGGAAAATGAAAATTTCTTTCGATTCCTGGTAACACAGCGGCAAGGTCGCTGTAGTCATCGTACGGCTGTTTTTGTAGCTCTTTGTCGTTATTTCGGAATTCCATGTCGGTATGTTAGAAACTACACTCACGGCTTTGCCGAGTATTCCCTGAATAAAGGCCAAACTTGGGAATCGGTGTCTCTGGGCGGGGCAAAAGGGGTTACGACAAAAATCACCTATAATTTCCAGCCCACCAGGCAGGTCGATGATCCCGGCGCTGTTTCAAGAAAGATTAAAGGACATCTGAAAGCTCTCCTGAAAGGTGCTGATTCAGCACACCAGCAAGCTCTGGCTAAGGCTTGTGTTATGAGCCTCGGGGAACTGAAAAAAAACCTTGATAACCTCAGTGCCTGGCCAGAAGCAAATCTGAGTTTCTCCAACATCATCAGGAACCTCTGGGAGAGAAATGATTTAAACGGCTTTTCCATGGGCGTCTCCTTGATAGAGCTGCTGGGGACAGACGCACTGAGCTATTTCGAGAAGCCGTGGGACCTTAATGTGATTGACAACGATTGGTATATTTATCAATCGATGTCAGAGACGGCCAAACAGATATTGTCCAACAGCGATGAAGACCAGATCACTGAACCGCTCAGGTCGCTCCACTCAAAAATGATTGATCAGGCCGGAGCAAACCCACACCAGTGGCACAGATCCATAGTGAAAATACTGGAAGACAGTGACCTAACCAAACCTTCGGTTATTCACTTTGCCCGTGAAGCCATGGAATTGGGTTGGCTGGACCCACTGCCAATCGATAAGAAGAACTTTTCGCTGCCCCGTGAGCTTCATCAGCTATTGGTGCGTCTGGAAGACGTCGATGAACTGAAGGTCAAAGCCGCCCACTGCCGGAAAAAGTGGTATACGGAGTTCTTGTCCAGGGAAAAAAATAGCCAGGAATGGCAGTTGTTTTATAAAGGGTTACAAAAGGCAAGAAGTGGTACCACTAACTTTTTCATCACTCAGGGTTATGATGGATGTTCGTCATTCCTTAAACGTAATATTGCCGATTCATCTTTACAGGAAGCCTGGACGGACGAACCTGAGGGCATTCCGGATATAGAACGAATGCTGTTGCACAACCCTGCATTTAAGCAGCTAATCTCGGGCCAGGCGAACCACCGTCCGGTAATTGTCATTGGGAAACCTCTCTGGGACGACACAGCATTTGCTGAAAAGACCCAAGCCCTGCTCCAACATAAAATGGAGAATAGCCCGGGCTTGAAGCAGTTATCGAAAAAAATCAATCAATATGAAGCGCTCAAAAAAGAAGAAACCCACCATCGCAAGCAATTTCTGAATGATGTGCAAAATCAGATGAAGACGCTTTTTCTTTCCGGTCGCCTATTAACTCCAGAGGCAATTAACAATCTAATTGAGCAAAAAGAGGCTGAGCTTAATAGCGAATACAAATCCATTGCAGAGTCCCATAAAATATCAGAGGAGGAGGAAAAACTTGTGGATAATTTAAAACACAAGTGCGAGGAAGCAATTACGCAGGCCTTCAGTTATTTTCTGTACGAATTGACACACTCGAAAGGGGGTTGTTTATCGTATTGTTGGGCCAATTCAAACTTCTGGGATATCTATTTTAGTAGAGGCAATTATGGCGCTCATGATCCCTCCTCACCCGAAGAGCTGGATACCATGATGTCTGAAACGAATCACGCTCCCTTGTTTGAGAAATCCATTAAGGATGACTACTTGCGGCAGGCACTCAACGTCAGCAACGCTCTGGTGCTCAAATCCGATGAGCTGACAAAAATTGCCGAAGAGTTTTTGAACAGCCTGGACTTGAATTCGATGAGTGACGCATTGGATACATGATAACCGTTTGACCATGTTGACACCCTCCCCAACACCCTCGAAGGAGGGTGTGGCAAAGCTCTGGTTCCCGCCTTCACCCCCGTCATTCTCGCGAAGGCGCAAATCCACACTGACTCACCACCACTGTTGGCAATCGTTGACAGCGTTTAATCGTCACGGCTGACCGCCAAAAAGGAACTTCCGTACTATCTAAAGGTCAAATAACTTAACAACTTCAATTCAGTTCTGCAGGTGGCAGTTGGGAGATTGGTTATGGATGGTCGTATCGGTGAGAAAATAAACAACAACCCCGTTCCTGGTTTTGCCCTGTCTGAGAGTGGTGAAAAGAGCGGCGTGCCAGCCAGGAAAGCAGAGCTGGATTCATCATCAAAGAAAGCAAAAGCCTGTTCTTTTGTAACTCCTGAACTCAATAAACCCTTTCCTCCGAGGACGTTGCCTGACAGAGCGAGAAGCGTATCCCCAATAGATTCATCACTCCAAAAGGTCACTCATGCCTTCGATTTCCGTTTTGTCGCCAGTGATGATGAAGTTCGACAGCTTTTAGTTGCCCAGACCGGCGATGAACATCGGGAGGTCACTATTATTTCCCATCCCGATGACCTCTCACAGGCTAATCTGGTGAGCCGGTTAAGCATTTCCGAAGAGGGTCGTCACACTCTGCGTTCAGGTAAGCTCTTTGAAGGTTCAAAGCCATTAACCCTGGTGATAGATATCCGAAAAATCACCAGCGAGAATCTGCCCAAATTTAACGATCTGCTGGACCCGGATAACCCCTGCCTGTACGACAAAGTCAGCCAGATGAAACGCCCTCTGGGAGAGCATGTTTCTTTATTAGTCCTGGCAGAGCCTAAACAGCTGGCATCGGTTGGCCAGCATGAAGATGCGCCCGCAGTCGGCGCACCGGGGGCCGACGCACCGGGGGCCGACGCACCGGGTGCTGATTTCTGGCGACGAGTTAATCGACCGGGCAATACCTGGCAGTTTGACGCACAGGCCGGTAATAACCCATCAATGAAGATCGACAAGGTTGCTCCCTTATTGCCTGAATTCACCAGTGCCAAAAGTACTATGGAAGACGACAATAGCATTTTAATTGACTGCCACTTGCACAGTCACTGGCGACAGTTGCTGCTGGGTGGCCCCGGAGTCGATAAACAGGGACGAATCCAGCACATCCCCGGCAGGCTTGAATCATTGAAGGCCGGACAACGGGTCATTCTGAAAGGAACCAACTGGGAAGATCTGGCCTTTGAACAGACGATTCGACAAATGCTGGCGCAGAAGTGTTTTGAGAGCAATGGCAAGGTCTGTCCGTTACCCGACGATGTTCAGTTTTATCAGATGCCGGTTGGGTATAACGAGCTTTATTCGCTGCTCCAAAGTCTGTCCCCTGCTCTTGACAAAGAAGGTGACAAAGAGCACGCATCACGCAAACCCATCATCATTAACCAGAGTAATATTGCCCAATGGCTGAGCCCTATTGCCATTGCCCCGGAAGGCTATGCAGTCCCTAACACCCGACTGTTGGAACAGATTCGGACGGGGGGATCAGTCACCGTAACGTCACCCCTTACTGAGGCACTCTGGTTTCGCTTGCTCGGCTCACTGCAGATGATTCACGAGACCACCGGCCTGGAGCCCCGACTCCGGGTGACTGATTCAAAACATCAGCCGAAGGCCCTGGGTTTGGTAGAAAAGGATGAGGTCTCTCTGTCCTGCCCACAGGAAAAAACCAGAGATCACGCCCCGGTGAGTACCGTCACTTATCAGCAACCTGCCCAGGCCAGTCATTGGATCAGGAAGCAGCCGGATTCACCTCTGGTCATTCAGGTCAATGAACAGACCCGATTCAGCCAGCTATTTGATAATATCCATATCACCTCGGAACAAAAGGCCCATTTTGGACATCGTCAGACTGGGTTGCAGGAGGCACTAACCGCTGGCAAGCCGGTCGTATTCCGTGGGCTGGAGAGTAATCCAACGCTTCAGCAGCTTCTGGAACCCCTGATTATCAGGCAACCTCTGTTGGTGAATGGCCAATTGCAGGCCTATCCAAAAGCTCATATCAAAATACTCTGGCCTGAGTCTGCAAAAAGCATATCTTCAATATTTCATTCGATGGTCGCCAGGGGTGAGCCGTGCCCTGAGGTTGATCTCTGGGGTATCAGTGCCCGCAAGCATGGTATCGCCCGGACTGACCTGCCAGAACAAGCGCTTCACTCACTTTACCAAGCTTTTAAAACCATACCTGGCAACCTTTGTAGCCCTCTGCCAGAAATGACCGAAGGGCTGTTGAATAATCTGATACTGGCTGCCCGGCAGGCACAGCAGGTTGACCACTCCCTACAGCTCCTGCCCTGCCACTGGCGCAAGGCCATCAATAGCGTCATCACCCATGGCACCCGACAACATCCGTCCGCGCGTGATTTTATGAAAGTGGCCTGTTGGCACTTGTTACCGGACAGGGATCAAGCCGCCTCGTTAGACCCGGATCAGTTAGCTGCGATCATCAGTAGCGCCCCGCAATTGGATAGAAAGTTTGTCAGGCAGAACCTGTGGCCACTGGCCCGGGCCTTTGACCCGGCAGTCTTTAAAGGTATCGAATTACAACTGTCCTACAAAAGTCCATTTCCAGAGCAAGTTGAAAAAGAAGCTATGGACAGGCTCTGTGCCATGATCCTGGCCCACGCGCCTGAAAAACAACGGGATGCCATAGCCTATCAGCTGGCAGTCGATCCGGCGGCAACAAAGCCCTGGCAATCCTTAGCTATCGAGCCAACCAGACAGATTAAACGTTTACAAGATGCACTGGCTTCTGGCTGGCAGTTACCTTTGCACTCAGGGCAGACCCGATCCGATGCCATCCACGGCCTGGCCAGCGATTGTTTTGACATAGCCAGAACAGTGAGTTCTGAGACAGAAGGCATTGAACGTATAAAAAATCAGCTGTCTGAATCACTGAAATGGCAGGGTTCTGCTGATGAGCCCCTGTCTGCACTGGCCAGAGATCTTTATCATGGCGAGATGAGTCAGGAAGATCGTGAAAGCCGTCGTTTATCCCGACTCCATGACCGGCTGACAGACTCTCCCGTTATCTTCCTGCAGGGAGAAACCGGCACCGGGAAAAGTTACTTTTCCGCCAAAATGGCAAAGGCTTCAGGACAGTCTGCGGTCATTTCCCTTGGACCTTCTGACAGTGAACAGACCCTGATGAAACGCTGGCAGTGGCAACAACAAGACAACGGCGACCGCTCTATGGCGCAGCAAAACCGGGCATTGATGGAATGGGTCAATACCAAATCCGACAAAGGCGGAGAATACATTACCCTGGTGCTGGATGAGGCTAACCTGGCCCAGGCCGGATTGCTGGCGTCACTGAACGGCTTATGGGAACCGGAACCCTGCATCTACGTAAATGGTCATCCTGTCAAAGTCAGCGAAAAACACCGGGTGATTCTCACCGGCAACCCCGATCATTACGCCGGGCGCCAAATGGACCCGGCCCTGAAAGAGAAACTGCCCAAGGCTTACTACCCACGTCTGGATCAGGCTTTCCTTCGGGACAGAGTAGTAGAACCGGCTTTGCTCAATCATTTACAGCGCCACAAAATAAACGACATTGCACACAGGGCCAGCAAAAGTGTGATGGCACTGTGGCAATATTATCAGGAGCTGTTGCCCGACCATGAGTTTACCCCCAGGGATTTAACCGATATCTGCAGCTGGGTGGGTTGGTATCTGGATCGAGCGTTGTCCGAAGGCGACAGTGCCAGCTGTGAGCAAGTGAACAGTTTGATCGAGCAAAGTTTCCGGGATCTACTGGTTCCCGAAATCAGCGAGACTCAACAGGATGCCCTTTTAGCACTGGAAATCTGGTTTGCTGCCCACTACCACCCGGACAACACCCTGCGCGACAAAGTTCATAACCACACCCTGCCAGATATACAGCGGGACTTCGAAGCATTCACCAAAGAATTCCGACCTGAGTTTGATACCTCCGGATCGGCAGTCATTGATCTGGTGCAACGGCTGGGACAGGATTTAAGCCGCTGTCAGCAGGCTTATCATCACGACAGAAAACACGGCGGCCGTCAGGCAACGCTGATTGAGGGTCCGGCCGGACGGGGTAAGGATGCCACGCTGAACCTGCTGATCAAAAGTGTTAAACAGCAAGCTGAAGAACGGGGAGAAACCATGCCAGAGGTCTTTCCCCTGAATGCCTGTGATTGCTCCTGGGAGCAACTGTGTGAAGTGATCCAGAAAGCAAAAGTCGATGGCGGCATCGTAGTTATTTCGGAAATGAACCTGATCGACAACCAGCACCTGGAAGGTGAGTTAAACGATATTCTGGCCGGTGACGCTCATCCGGGCTTCCACCTGTTTGCCACCATCAACCCGCCTGAATACAGTGGGCGAAAACCCTTATCACCGGCGCTGAAAGGACGTTTTCGGCATTTGCCGATCCGCCAGTATAACTCGGCAGAATTGCAGACCATTGCCGGGAAAGTGTTGCCAGACTCCCCAAAAGGGAAATTCGTCGCTAAACAGCTGACTGAAAAACATTGTCGTTTAAGGGCCTGCCTGCAACGGAAAGACCTGCCGTTACAGCCCACCAGTCGCGATTTACAGAATGTCGCCATGGCTGTCAAAAAAGGAGGCGATTTTAGCGAAAAAGCACTTCATCAATGCCTCAATCAGCACTACCGGCTTTACCTGATGGCCGCCAACCTGTCGTTGGAGGAACTGCCCGAATCATCGACTCTTGCCATGGATAAAAGGGCACTTGATTCCGGACTTTGCAAATGGTTCAACAAAACGCTACCGGACATTGATCGTCCGTGGTTGATACGACCCGGTAACCTCGACAGTATTGATGAAAAAAACCATGAAATTCGTGTTAAGGCTCGTCCGAATAAAGAGGAAGTCAAAGCGGAAATCATCAAGAAGGTGGCTCAGGCCAGATGGCAGGCATCCGGTCTTTCCCTGAGGCCGGATGAGTCGGACGATCTGCTCATCCAGGCAATCTACCGACACTGGCAGCAACGCTGGTTTGCACATAAGTTTTGCGAGACGGGTGTGGATGCTAATAGCGTATTTCCACTGACGCAAGCACAGGAACAAGCGTTGAAATTACCGGCTTCCCAGCCTTATCTTCGAGAGGCGGATCGGCGGATAGAGGCATGGAACTCTGACGCAGTTCAACTATGGCCTGCGTTCTGGCATCAGATAAGTAATCTGCCGAGCCATCAGGTTGACGATCATAGTAAAGAAGCTTTAGCGGTTGGTAATGATAACGCTCCTGAAAAATACCGTCCGAAAGCCCGCTCGAACCTGGCTAACACATTGAAATGGATAAAAAGCTATATAGACCCACCTTCCAGGAACCGGCCTGATCATCAGGCATTAGACCGGAGAACAAACAATAGAGGCCCTGTGAGTGGAACATCTCCTGTCAGCCAGCCTGATCATCAGACATTGGACCGGAGAACTATCGATAAGGGCCCGCTGAACAGAGCGTCCGGTCAGTCTGATCTTCTGGTATTGGACCGTACAACGAATTATGAGAAGCTGAAGCTGCCAGAAGTTAAAGACTATAACGTTTTTAATACACAGAAGTATCCTTCCTTTATGCATCGCTGGGAAGTATTGAATATTGATGTGACTGCCAAGGGTAATGTCGAAAAGGCCTTTCTTGGGGTGCAATGCCTTGAGGGGTTCGAAACCCTCACACCGGACCCGTTACCAGGACGTTACCACATGACACTAGCCAGCAATCAAACGATGGCAAGCATTTTGTTATCATCGAAAGCTAATCTTTTTTCATTGCCCAGCCTGACGTTTAACGACTACGTCGTTGCCCTGCGTATATCAACCGATTTGCCATTCACCCTGTTCAGGGATCGATATACCGGGCTTCACATAGTGCTGATTCCAAAGGCCAAAGCCCACCAGAAAATTAAATTTGATTATGTCGTAGAAACCAGAAAACCGGGCAGAAAAACAGCTCCGCAATCAACCCGACCAGAACGACCAACACAGCTTGACGCCCGGTGTTCAGAAGGTATGAAAACCATACTGGACCCACTGTTTATGACCATTAAAGAACAACCGACCGAAATACAAGAGCCTTTGCAGAAAATAAAAGACGCCAAAAACACTGAGCAACGAATTGAGGCGATCAGGGAATATTGCCGACAGTTTTCCGGTAAGGCTAAACCATCGAGACATGAGAATTTCTTTAAATTTCTGGTAACACAACGGCAAGGGGGCTGCCGTCATCGTGCGCCTGTTTTTGTTGCTTTTTGTCGTTATTTCGGGATTCCATCCCGGCAAGTGAATAGCCAAATCCACGCCTTTGCTGAATATTCCGTTGATGAAGGCCAAACCTGGGTGTCAGTGAATCTGGGCGGGGCGCCTGTCGAGAGAATAGATTTCAAACCTGACGTCCAGCCCAGTACCAATGTCAGTAGTACCAGCACTGAGTTAAAGAAGCATAAGGCTTTCCTGAAAGATTTCCTGAAAGGTGCTGATTTGTCACAACAGCAAACTCTGGCTAAAGCCTGTGATATGAGCCTTGAGGAACTGAACAAAGCCCTTGATAAAAACAGCGCATTGCCAGAAGCCAGGCTAATTATTTCCAACATAACCGGGAACCTTTGGGAGCAAAGAGATTTAATCAGTTTTTCCCTGGCTGTCTCAATAATAGTGTCGCTGGGGAAAGAGGTATTGGACAATTGCCAAGGGCAACAACTTAAACAAATATCGGAGGCGGTGAAAGAAATATTGTACGACGGTGATGAAGGGCAGGTCATTGAACAACTCAAGTTACTCCATCCAAAAATAATTAATGAGGACGAACTGGACGCTATAAGTTGGTTTTTTTCAATGGTAGAAATACTGAAAGATAGTGACCTGACCAAGTCATCGGTTATTCGCTTTGCCCTTGAAGTCCTGAAATTGGGTTGGCTGGATCCAATGCTGGCCGATGAGTACTCTTCTATGTACGCCCAAAATCATAACCTATTGGTGCGTCTGAAAAGCGTCGATGAACTCAAGGTTGAAGCCACTCATTGCCAGAAAAAGTGGTATAAACAGTTATTTTTCAGGGAAAAAAATAGTCAGTTATGGCAGAAAGCTTATGAAGACTTCCAACGGAAAGAAGGTACCTCGTTCGTCGATCATTGTTATGATGGCTTCTCATCATTCCTTGAATATGAAATCACCAATCGACTCTTACAGAACGCCTGGACCGACACGCCTGAGGGCATTCCCAATATAGAACGAATGCTGGCGCACCAGCCCGCTTTTCCGAGTGTAACCTCAGGCAGGGGGAACCACCGTCCGGTGATTATCCTGGGGAAACCTTCCTGGCAGTGCGCACAGATTAATAGACATGCCGGATTCATGATTGATCAAAAAACCAGGGACAGGGGCAATCGGGAATTAAGTCGGAGAAAACGTGATTCTTTACGCAACCAATCCGCGCTGGCGATTCAGAAGGCCTTCAGTCATTATCTGTATCAATTGACAAACACAAATGGCGGCTGCTTAACCTATTGTTGGGCGGATGCTTCCTTCGAATCGTGCTACGAGCGACACTCCTGTGGTGCTCATGACCCATCCTCACCAGAAGAACTCTATGCCATGATGTCTGAAATTCAGAGCTCTGAAGACTTTGAGAACTCTCTGAATGATGACTACTTACGGCATGCACTCAACGCCGATAACGCACTGGTGCTGAGATCCCGTGAGCTGACAACTATTGCCAAAGAGTTTTTGCGCAGTGTGGATTTGTTTTCGCTTTGTAACCTCTTGGAAATCTGATAGAACGATTTGGAAACCTGATAGCAGCCTGTTCAAGGGTCACGGCTGACTGTCAAAAAGGAACTTTCGTACTATCTAAAAGTCTAATAATTAAACAGCTTCAATTCAGTTCTTCAGATAGCAGTTGGGAGATTGACTATGGATGGTCGTATTGGTGAGAAAATAGACAACAACCCTGTTCCTGGTTTTGCCCTGTCTGAGAGTGGTGAAAAGAGCAGCGTGCCAATCAGGAAAGCAGAGCTGGATTCATCATCAAAGAAAGCAAAAGCCTGTTCTGTTGTAACTCCCGAACTCAATAACCCCTTTCCTTCGAGCACGTTGCCTGACAAAGCGAGAAGCGTATCCCCAATAGATTCATCACTCCAAAAGGCCCCTCATGCCTTCGATTTTCGTTTTGTCGCCAGTGATGATGAGGTTCGACAACTTTTAGTTGCCCAGACCAGCGATAAAAATCGGGATGTCACCCTTATTTCCCATCCCGATGACCTCTCACAGGCTAATCTGGTGACCCGGTTGAGCATTTCCAAAGCGGGTCGCCATACTCTGCGTTCAGGCAAGCTCTTTGAAAGTTCAAAGCCACTGACCCTGGTGATGGATATCCGAAAACTCACCGGTGATGAACTGCCCAAATTTAACGATCTGCTGGACCCGGATAACCCCTGCCTGTACGACAAAGTCAGCCAGAAGAAACGCCCTCTGGGTGAGCATGTTTCTCTATTAGTCGTGGCAGACCCTGCACAGTTGAAATTCGCTGGCCGACGTGAAGATGCGCCCGCAGCCCGCGCTCCGGGTGCTGATTTCTGGCGACGAATTAATCGACCGGGCAATACCTGGCAGTTCGACACTCAGACCGGCAATAGCCCATCGATGGAGATCGACAAGGTTCCTCCCTTATTGCCTGAATTCACCAGTGCCAAAAGTGCTATGGAAGACGACAATAGCATTTTAATTGATTGCCACTTGCACAGTCACTGGCGACAGTTACTGCTGGGTGGCCCCGGAGTGGACAAACAGGGGCGAATCCAGCACATTCCCGGCAGGCTTGAATCATTAAGGGCCGGACAGCGGGTGATTCTGAAAGGAGCCAACTGGGAAGATCTGGCCTTTGAACAGACGATTCGACAGATGCTGGCGCATAAGTGTTTTGAGAGCAATGGCAAGATCTGTCCATTACCCGACAATGTTCAGTTTTATCAGATGCCGATTGGGGATAACGAGCTTCGTTCACTGTTTTTCAGTCTGTCCCCTTCTCTTGAAAAAGAACAAGCATCACGCAACCCCATTATTATTAACCAGAGTAATATTGCCCAATGGCTGAGCCCCATTGCCATTACCCCGGAAGGCTATGCAACCCCTAACACCTGTCTGTTGGAACAGATTCGGGCGGGGGGATCAGTCACCGTAACGTCTCCCCTCACTGAGGCACTCTGGTTTCGCTTGCTGGGTTCACTGCAGACAATTCGTAAGACCACCGGCCTGCAGCCCCGACTTCAGGTGGCTGATTCAAAACATCAGCCGAAAGTCCTGGGATTGACAGAAAACGATGAGGTCTCTCTGTCCTGCCCACAGGAAAAAAACAAAGATCAGATCGGGTTCAGCACCCTCACTTATCAGCAATCTGCCCAGGCCAGTCATTGGATCAATAAGCAGCCGGACTCACCTCTGGTCATTCAGGTCAATGAACAGACCCGATTCAGCCAGCTATTTGATAATATCCATATCACCTCGGAACAAAAGGCCCATTTTGGACATCGCAAGACTGCGTTGCAGGAGGCATTAACCGCTGGCAAGCCGGTCGTATTCAGGGGGCTGGAGAGTAATCCAACGCTGCAGCAGCTTCTGGAACCCCTGATTATTGGGCAACCTCTGCTGGTGAATGGCCAGTTGCAAGACTATCCAAAAGCTCGTGTGACAATACTTTGGCCTGAGTCTGCAAAAAGCTCATCTTCTGTATGGAGCTCGATGGTTGCCAGGGGAAAATCCTGTCCTGCGTTCGATATCTGGGATATCAATGCCCGCAAGCATCGTATCTCACAGGCTGATCTGCCGAAACAAGTACTTCACTCCCTTTACGAAGCCTTTAAAACCGTACCTGGCAACCTTTGTAGCCCTCTGCCAGAAATGACCGAAGGGCTGTTGAATAATCTGATACTGGCTGCCCGGCAGGCACAGCAGGTTGACCACTCCCTGCAGCTCCTGCCTCGCCACTGGCGCAAGGCCATCAATAGCGTCATCACCCATGGCACCCGACAGCATCCGTCCGTGCGGGATTTTATGAAAGTGGCTTGTTGGCACTTGTTACGGGATAAGACGCTGGATGAGGATCAAACCGCCTCGGTAGACCCGGATCAGTTAGCTGCCATCATCAATAGCGCCCAACGTTTGGATAGAAAGTTTGTCAGGCAGAACCTGTGGCCACTGGCCCGAGCCTTTGACCCGGCAGTGTTTAAAGGTGCCGAATTACAACTGTCCTATGAAAGTCCGTTTCCAAAGCAGGGGAAAAAAGACGTTATGGACAGGCTCTGTGCCATGATCCTGGCCCACGCGCCTGAAAAACAACGGGATGCTATAGCCTATCAGCTGGCAGTCGATCCGGCGGCAACAAAGCCCTGGCAATCCCTGGCCATCAAGCCAACCAGACAGATTAAACGTTTGCAAGATGCACTGGCTTCTGGCTGGCAGTTACTTCTGCCATCGGGGCAGACCCGATCCAATACCATTCACGCGCTGGCCACCGATTGTTTTCACATATCCAAAACAGCGAATGCGGAGGCAGAAGGCATTGAACGTATAAAACATCGACTCTCTGAATTACTGAAATGGCAGGGTTCCGCTGATGAGCCCCTGTCTGCACTGGCCAGGGATCTTTATTATGGCGAGATGAGTCAGGAAGATCGTGAAAGCCGTCGTTTATCCCGGCTCCATGACCGGATGACAGACTCTCCCGTTATATTCCTGCAGGGGGAAACCGGCACAGGGAAAAGTTACTTTTCTGCCAAATTGGCCAAGGCTTCGGGACAAGCTTCAGTCATTTCCCTTGGACCTTCCGACAGCGAACAGACCCTGATGAAACGCTGGCAGTGGCAACAACACGGCGATGGCGACCGCTCTATGGCGGAACAAAACCGGGCATTGATGGAATGGGCCAATACCAAATCCGACAAAGACGGAGAATACATTACCCTGGTGCTGGATGAGGCTAACTTGGCCGAAGCCGGATTGCTGGCGTCACTGAACGGCTTATGGGAACCGGAACCCTGCATCTACGTGAATGGTCATCCTGTCAAAGTCAGCGAAAAACACCGGGTAATTCTCACCGGCAACCCCGATCATTACTCCGGGCGCCAAATGGACCCGACCCTGAAAGAGAAACTGCCCAAGGCTTACTACCCACGTCTGGATCAGGCTTTCCTTCGGGACAGAGTAGTAGAACCGGCTTTGCTCAATCATTTACAGCGCCACAAAATAAACGACATTGCACACAGGGCCAGCAAAAGTGTGATGGCACTGTGGCAATATTATCAGGAGCTGTTGCCCGACCATGAGTTTACCCCCAGGGATTTAACCGATATCTGCAGCTGGGTGGGTTGGTATCTGGATCGAGCGTTGTCCGAAGGCGACAGTGCCAGCTGTGAGCAAGTGAACAGTTTGATCCAGCAAAGTTTCCGGGATCTACTGGGTCCCGAAATCAGCGAGACTCAACAGGATGCCCTTTCGGCACTGGAAATCTGGTTTGCTGCCCGCTACCAACCGGACCACACCCTGCGCGACAGAGTTCATAACCATACCTTGCCGGATATTCAGCGGGACTTCGAAGCATTCACCAAAGAATTCCGACCTGAGTTTGATACCTCCGGATCGGCAGTCATTGATCTGGTGCAACATCTGGGACAGGATTTAAGCCGCTGTCAGCAGGCTTATCATCACGACAGAAAACACGGCGGCCGTCAGGCAACGCTGATTGAAGGCCCGGCTGGGCGGGGTAAGGATGCCACGCTGAACCTGCTGATCAAAAGTGTTAAACAGCAAGCTGAAGAACGGGGAAAAACCATGCCAGAGGTCTTTCCCCTGAATGCCTGTGATTGTTCCTGGGAGCAACTGTGTGAAGTGATCCAGAAAGCAAAAGTAAAGGGCGGCATCGTAGTTATTTCGGAAATGAACCTGATCGACAGCCAACACCTGGAAGGTGAGTTAAACGATATTCTGGCCGGTGACGCTCATCCGGGTTTCCACCTGTTCGCCACCATTAACCCACCTGAGTACAGCGGGCGAAAACCCTTATCACCGGCGCTGAAAGGACGTTTTCGACATTTGCCGATCCGCCAGTATAACTCGGCAGAATTGCAGACCATTGCCGGGAAAGTGTTGCCAGACTCCCCAAAAGGGAAATTCGTCGCCAAACAGCTGACTGAAAAACATTGTCGTTTAAGAGCCTGCCTGCAACGGAAAAACCTGCCGTTACAGCCCACCAGTCGCGATTTACAGAATGTCGCCATGGCTGTCAAAACAGGAGGCGATTTTAGCGAAAAAGCCCTTCATCAATGCTTCAATCAGCACTACCGGCTTTACCTGATGGCCGCCAACCTGTCGCTGGAGGAACTGCCGGAGTCATCGACTCTTGCCATGGGTAAAGGAGCACTTGATGCCGGACTTTGCAAATGGTTCAATCAGGCAGTACCGGACATTGATCGTCCCTGGTTGATACGATCCGGTAACCTCGACAGTATTGATGAAAAAAACCATGAAATTCGTGTTAAGGATCGTCCGAATAAAGAGGAAATCAAAGCGGAAATCATCAAAAGGATGGCTCAGACCAAGTGGCAGGCATCCGGTCTTTCCCTGAAACCGGATGAGTCGGACGATGTACTCATCCAGGCACTCTACCGACACTGGCAGCAACGCTGGTTTGCACATAAGTTTTGCGAGACAGGCGTGGATGCTAATAGCGTATTTCCACTGACGGAAGAACAGCAACAAACATTGAAATTACCGGCTTCCCAGCCTTATCTTCAGGAAGCCGATCAGCGGATAGAGGCATGGAACTCCGATGCAGTTCAATTGTGGCCTGCGTTCTGGCATCAGATAAGTAATCTGTCGAGCCAACAGGTTGAGGATCATAGTAACGAAGCTTTAGCGGTTGGTAGTGATAAGGCTCCTGAAAAATACCGTCTGAAAGCCCGCTCGAAACTGGCTAAGTTATTAAAACGGAGAAAAAGCCTTAAAGGTCCGGAGAGCAGAACGCCTCCCATCAAAAAGTCTGATCCTCAGGCATTGAAACAGAGAAAGAACAATAAAGGCCCGGTGAGCAAAACATCTCCCGTCAGACAGCCTGATCCTCAGGCATTGAAACAGGGAACGAACGGCAAAGGTCTGGTGAGCAAAACATCTCCCATCAAAGAGCCTGATCCTCAGGCATTGAAACAGGGAACGAACGGCAAAGGTCTGGTGAGCAAAACATCTCCCATCAAAGAGCCTGATCCTCAGGCATTGAAACAGAGAACGAACGATAAAGGCCCGATGAGCAGCACTCCTCCAACCGACCAGTCTCCTCCTGGGGTACTGGACAAAAGAACGAACTATGAGAATCTGGAGCTGCGACAAGTTAATCGTTATAAAATTTTTAAACCGCAAAACCAGCCTTCCCATATGTATCGCTCGGCGGTGTGGGATGTCAAAGTGAATGCCTGGGGTGATGTCGAACTGACCTTTCTTGAGGTTAAATACATTGAGGGTGTCGAAACTCTCAGACCGGATCCATTAACAGAGTGCGACCAGGAAGTGACCTTAGCCAGCAATCAAACGCTGGCAAGATTTTCGGTATCATTGTGTAAGGATCGTCTGGCAGTATTGCCCAGCCTGACGTTTAACGACTATATCGTTGCCTTGCGTATAAAACCCGGATTGTCATTTACGCTGGTCAGGGATCAATATACCGGGCTTCACATATTATGGATTCCGGAGGCCGAAGCCAACCAGAGTTTTGCCTTTGATTACGTCGTAGAACACAGAGAACCGGGCAGAAAAACACTTCCTGAAGAAGCCCGGCCAGAACGATTAACAAACCTTGACGCCCGGTGTTCAGAAGGTATGAAA
The DNA here is from genome assembly GCF_049275935.1 of Endozoicomonas sp. ALC020. NCBI lineage: Bacteria > Pseudomonadati > Pseudomonadota > Gammaproteobacteria > Oceanospirillales > Endozoicomonadaceae > Endozoicomonas > Endozoicomonas sp. ALC020. Next base: position 1,208,043 of record NZ_CP184830.1, on the reverse strand, counting down.
AACGTACTGGGCAAAATGTTTATGACCATTAAAAAACAACCGACCGAAATACAGGTGCCTTTGCAGAAAATAAAAAACGCCAAAGACACAGAGCAACGAATTGAGGCGATCACGGAGTATTGCCAACACTTTTCCGGTAAAACCACACCAGCGAGCCATAAGAATTTCTTTAAATTTCTGGTAACTCAACGGCAAGGGAGCTGCCGTCACCGTACGCCTGTTTTTGTTGCTTTCTGTCGTTATTTCGGGATTCCATCCCGGATAGTGAATAGTGATATCCACAGCTTTGCTGAATATTCCGTGGATGAAGGTCAAACCTGGGTGCCTGTGGATCTCGGCGGTGCGCCCGTCGAGCAAACAGAGATCGAGTCTGTCTACCAGACCATCACAAATGTCAGTCATTCCAGCACTGAGTTAAAGAAGCATAAGGCTTTCCTGAAAGATCTCATGAAAGGTGCTGATTTGTCACAACAGCAAACTCTGGCTGAAGTCTGCGATATGAGCCGTGAGGAACTGAACCAGGCCCTTGAGACAGACAGTGCATTGCCAGAAGCTAAGCTAATTATTTCCAACATAATCGGGAACCTTTGGGAACAAAGAGATTTAATCAGTTTTTCCCTGGCCGTCTCAATCATCGTGTCGCTGGGGAAAGAAGCATCGGGCGATTACAAGAAGCAACTTGAACCGATATCGAAGGCAGTGAAACGAATAATATTGTACCGCGATGATAAACAGCGTGTCATTGAACAACTCAAGTTACTCCATTCAAAAATAATTAATCAGGATGACCTGAGCGCTCACCATTGGTGTTCCTCAATGGCAGGAATACTGGAAGGTAGCGACCTGACCAAGCCATCGGTTATTCGCTTTGCCCTTGAAGTCCTGAAATCGGGTTGGCTGGATCCAATCCTGAACGATGAGACATATATAAAAAACGCCGATAAACATCATAGGCTATTGGTGCGTCTGAAAAGCGTCGATGAGCTCAGGGTTGAAGCCACTCATTGCCTGAAAAAGTGGTATAAGCAGTTGTTCTTCAGGGAAAAAAATAGTCAGTTATGGCAGAAGACTTATGAAGACTTCCAACGGAGAGAAGGTACCTCGTTCGTCGATCATTGTTATGATGGGTTTTCATCATTCCTTGAATATGAAATTACCCATCGACTCTTAAAGAACGCCTGGACAGACGAACCTGAGGGCATTCCCAATATAGAACGAATGCTGGCGCAGCAGCCCGCTTTTCCGAGGTCAATCTCTGGCAGGGGGAACCATCGTCCGGTGATTATCCTGGGGAAACCTTCCTGGGAGTTCACATCGATTTACAAAAAGGCCGGAGATCTCTTGCAAAGTCAATATGCGGTCATTTTGAAACGTAATGGGATAAAAGACCCGCTGCTTTTAAATAAAGAATTCGAGGATTTGATTCAAAAGGCCTTCAGTCATTATCTGTATCAATTGACACACTCAAAAGGCGGCTGCTTAACCTATTGTTGGGCCGATGCTTACATCAAATGTTGCAACGAGAGATACTCCTATGGTGCTCATGATCCATCCTCACCAGAAGAGCTGTATGTCATGATGTCTGAAATTGACGGCTCTAAATGGTTTATGGACTCTCCATCCAGATTGTTTGTGGACTCTCTAAAGGGTGACTATTTACGGCAGGCACTCAACGCCGATAATGCACTGGTGCTCAAATCCGATGAGCTGACAATCATTGCCGAAGAGTTTCTGAACAGCGCTAATTTTGATTCGCTTTGAGGCGTGATGGATTTCTGGTAGTAGTCTGTTCATGATGAATTTTTCGAGATCGGTAATTACCTTCAATGATCACGGCTCACTGTCAAAAAGGAACTTTCGTATTGTCTAAAGGTCAACCCACTAAACAACTTCAATTTATTTCTTCAGATGACAGTTGGGAGATTGGCTGTGGATGGTCGTATTGGTGAGAAAATTGACAACAACCCTGTTTTTGATATTGGCCTGTCTGAGAGTGCTGAAAAGAGTGACATGCCAGCCATTAGAGCAGAGCAGGGTTTACCGTTAAAGATTACAAAGGTCAGCTCTGGTATCACCTCCAAACTCAATAAATCGTCACCTTCGACAACCTTTCCAGACAAAGCAAGAATCGTTTCCGCAACAGATTCCTCGCTCCAAAAGACCCCTTATGCCTTCGATTTTCGTTTTGTCGCCAGTGATGATGAGATTCGACAGCTTTTAGTTGCCCAGACCAGCGATAAAAATCGGGATGTCACCCTTATTACCCATCCCGATGACCTCTCACAGGCTAATCTGGTGACCCGGTTGAGCATTTCCAGAGAGGGTCGCCACACTCTGCGTTCAGGCAAGCTCTTTGAAAGTTCAAAGCCATTAACCCTGATGATAGATATCCGAAACCTCACCGGTGATGAACTGCCCAAATTTAACGATCTGCTGGACCCTGATAACCCCTGCCTGTACAACAAAGTCAGCCAGAAGAAACGCCCTCTGGGAGAGCATGTTTCTCTATTAGTCGTGGCAGACCCTGCACAGTTGGAATTCGTTGGCCGACGCGAAGATGCGCCCGCAGTCGGCGCTCCGGGCGCTGATTTCTGGCGACGAATTAATCGACCGGGCAATACCTGGCAGTTCGACACTCAGACCGGCAATAACCCATCGATGGAGATCGACAAGGTTCCTCCCTTATTGCCTGAATTCACCAGTGCCAAAAGTGCTATGGAAGACGACAATAGCATTTTAATTGATTGCCACTTGCACAGTCACTGGCGACAGTTACTGCTGGGTGGACCCGGAGTGGACAAACAGGGGCGAATCCAGCACATCCCCGGCAGACTTGAGTCATTAAGGGCCGATCAACGGGTCATTCTGAAAGGAGCCAACTGGGAAGATCTGGCCTTTGAACAGACGATTCGACAAATGCTGGCGCAGAAGTGCTTTGAGAGCAATGGCAAGATCTGTCCATTACCCGACAATGTTCAGTTTTATCAGATGCCGGTAGGGAATAACGAGCTTCGTTCACTGTTCCAAAGTCTGTACCCTTCACTTGACAAAGAACAAGCATCACGCAACCCCATCATCATCAACCAGAGTAATATTGCCCAATGGCTGAGTCCCATTGCCATTACCCCGGAAGGCTATGCAACCCCTAACACCTGTCTGTTGGAACAGATTCGGGCGGGGGGATCAGTCACCGTAACGTCTCCCCTCACTGAGGCGCTCTGGTTTCGCTTGCTGGGTTCACTGCAGGCGATTCGCGAGACCTCCGGCCTGGAGCCCCGACTTCAGGTGACTGATTCAAAACGTCAGCCGAAAGTCCTGGGATTGACAGAAAAGGACGAGGTCTCTCTGCCCTGCCCACAGGAAAAAAACAAAGATCAGATCGCGTTCAGTACCCTCACTTATCAGCAATCTGTCCAGGCCAGTCACTGGATCAATAAGCAGCTGGATTCACCTCTGGTCATTCAGGTCAGTGAACAGACCCGCTTCAGCCAGCTATTTGATAATATCCATATCACCTCGGAACAAAAGGCCCATTTTGGACATCGTCAAACTGCGTTGCAGGAGGCATTAACCGCTGGCAAGCCGGTCGTATTCCGGGGGCTGGAGAGTAATCCAACGCTTCAGCAGCTTCTGGAACCCCTGATTGTTGGGCAACCTCTGTTGCTGAATGGCCAGTTGCAAGACTATCCACAAGCGCGTGTGACAATACTCTGGCCTGAACCTGTGAAAAGCCCCTCTTCAATATTTCATGGGAGGGTCGCCATGGGTGAGCCGTGTCCTGAGGTCGATCTCTGGGATATCAATGCCCGCAAGTATGATATCGCCCGGACTGAGCTGCCAGAACAAGCGTTTAAACAGCTTTACAAAGCCTTTAAAACCGTACCTGCCCACCTTTGTAGCCCTCTGCCTGAAATGACCGCAGGTTTGCTGAATAACCTCATAATGGCTGCCCGCCGGGCACAGCAGGTTGACCACTCCCTGCAGCTCCTGCCCCGCCACTGGCGCAAGGCCATCAATAGCGTCATCACCCACGGCACCCGACAGCATCCTTCAGTGCGGGATTTTATGAAAGTAGCTTGTTGGCACTTGTTACCGGATAAGACGCCGGACGAGGATCAAGCCGCCTCGGTAGACCCGGATCAGTTAGCTGCCATCATCAATAGCGCCCAACGTTTGGATAGAAAGTTTGTCAGGCAGAACCTGTGGCCACTGGCCCGAGCCTTTGACCCGGCCGTGTTTAAAGATGCCGAATTACAGCTGTCTTATGAAAGTCCGTTTCCAGAGCGGGGTGAAAAAAAAATTATGGACAGACTCTGTGCCATGATTCTGGCCCACGCGCCTGAAAAACAACGAGATGCTATAGCCTATCAGTTGGCCGTCGATCCGGCGGCAACAAAGCCCTGGCAATCCTTAGCCATTGAGCCAAGAAAACAGATTAAACGTTTGCAAGATGCACTGGCTTGTGGCTGGCGGTTACCTTTGCTACCGGGGCAGGCCACCCGATCCGATGCCATTCACGCCCTGGCCACCGATTGTTTTCACATTGCCAGAGGAGAATATGTCACAGAAAATTCTGCCGCAGAACGCATTGACCGCATAGAAAATCGACTGTCTGATTCACTGCAATGGCCGGGTTCTGCTGATAGGCCATTGTCAGCAATGGCCCGGGATCTTTATCACGGCGAGATGGGTCAGGAGGATCGTGAAAGCCGTCGATTATCCCGACTCCACGACCGGCTGACAGACTCTCCCGTTATATTCCTTGAGGGGGAAACCGGCACCGGGAAAAGCTACTTTTCAGCGAAGATGGCAAAGGCTTCAGGACAGTCTGCGGTCATTTCTCTTGGACCTTCTGACAGCGAACAGACCCTGATGAAACGCTGGCAGTGGCAACAACACGCCGACGGCGACCGCTCCATGGTGCAGCAAAACCGGGCATTGATGGAATGGGCCAATAGCGAATCTCACAAAGACGGAGAATACATCACCCTGGTGCTGGATGAGGCTAACCTGGCCGAAGCCGGATTGCTGGCGTCATTGAACGGCTTATGGGAACCGCAACCCTGCATCTATGTGAATGGTCATCCTGTTAAGGTCAGCGAAAAACACCGGGTGATTCTCACCGGTAACCCGGATCATTACGCCGGGCGCCAAATGGACCCGACCCTGAAAGAGAAACTGCCGAGGGCTTACTACCCACGTCTGGATCAGGCTTTCCTTCGGGACAGGGTGGTGGAACCGGCTTTGCTCAATCATTTACAACGGCATCAAATAAACGGTATTGCACATAAGGCCAGCAAGAGTGTCATGGCACTGTGGCAATATTATCAGGAGCTGTTGCCCGAGCATGAGTTTACTCCCAGGGATTTAACCGATATCTGTAGCTGGGTGGGCTGGTATCTGGATTGTGCGTTGTCCGAAGGCGACCGTGTTAGCTGTGAGCAAGTGAACAGTTTAATCCAGCAAAGTTTCCGGGATGTGTTGGGTCCCGAAATCAGCGAAACTCAACAGGATGCCCTTTCAGCACTGGAAATCTGGTTTGCTGCCCGTTACGAACTGGACAACACCCTGCGCGACAAAGTTCATAACCACACCCTGCCAGATATTCAGCGGGACTTCAAAGCATTCACCAAAGAATTCCGCCCTGAGTTTGATACCTCCGGATCGGCAGTCATTGATCTGGTGCAACATCTGGGACAGGATTTGAGCCGCGCTCAGCAAGCTTATCATCGCAAGATAAAACACGGCGGTCGTCAGGCAACGCTGATTGAAGGCCCAGCCGGACGGGGTAAAGATGCCACGCTGAGCCTGTTGATTGAAAGTGTCAGAAAGCAGGCTAAGCAACGGGGAGAGTCCATGCCGGAAGTTTTTCCCCTGAATGCCTGTGATTGTTCCTGGGAGCAACTGTGTGAAGTGATCCAGAAAGCAAAAGTAAAGGGCGGCATCGTAGTTATTTCGGAAATGAACCTGATCGACAGCCAGCATCTGGAAGGTGAGTTAAACGATATTCTGGCCGGAGACGCTCATCCGGGTTTCCACCTGTTCGCCACCATCAACCCACCTGAGTACAGCGGGCGAAAACCCTTATCACCGGCGCTGAAAGGACGTTTTCGACATTTGCCGATCCGCCAGTATAACTCGGCAGAATTGCAGACCATTGCCGGGAAAGTGTTGCCAGACTCCCCAAAAGGGAAATCCGTCGCCAAACAGCTGACTGAAAAACATTGTCGTTTAAGAGCCTGCCTGCAACGGAAAGACCTGCCGTTACAGCCCACCAGTCGCGATTTACAGGATGTCGCCATGGCTGTCAAAACAGGAGGCGATTTTAGCGAAAAAGCCCTTCATCAATGCTTCAATCAGCACTACCGGCTTTACCTGATGGCCGCCAACCTGTCGCTGGAGGAACTGCCCGAATCATCGACTCTTGCCATGGCTAAAGGAGCACTTGATGCCGGACTTTGCAAATGGTTCAACAAAACGCTACCGGACATTGATCGTCCCTGGTTGATACGACCCGGTAACCTCGACAGTATTGATGAAAAAAACCATGAAATTCGTGTTAAGGCTCGTCCGAATAAAGAGGAAGTCAAAGCGGAAATCATCAAGAGGGTGGCTCAGGCCAAGTGGCAGGCATCCGGTCTTTCCCTGAAACCGGATGAGTCGGACGATTTACTCATCCAGGCACTCTACCGACACTGGCAGCAACGCTGGTTTGCACATAAGTTTTGCGAGACAGGCGTGGATGCTAATAGCGTATTTCCACTGACGGAAGAACAGCAACAAACACTGAAATTACCGGCTTCCAAGCCTTATCTTCAGGAAGCCGATCAGCGGATAGAGGCATGGAACTCCGATGCAGTTCAATTGTGGCCTGCGTTCTGGCATCAGATAAGTAATCTGTCGAGCCAGCAGGTTGACGATCAAAGTAACGAAGCTTTAGCGGTTGGTAATGATAACGCTCCCGAAAAATACCGTCTGAAAGCCCGCTCGAAACTGGCTAAGGTATTAAAACGGAGAAAAGGCCATAAAGGCCCGGTGAGCGGAACATCTCCCATCAGACAGCCTGATCCTCAGGTATTAAAACGGAGAAAAGGCCATAAAGGCCCGGTAAGCGGAACGCCTCCCATCAAAGAGTCTGATCCCCAGGCATTGAAACAGAGAACGAACAATAAAGGTCTGGTGAGCAGAACATCTCCCATCAGACAGCCTGATCCTCAGGCATTGGACCGGAGCACGAACGATAAAGGCCGGGTGAGCAGCACTCCTCCAACCGACCAGTCTTCTCCTGCGTTATTGGACCAGATAACGAACTATGAGAATCTGGAGCTGCGACAAGTTAACGATTATAAAATTTTTAAACCGCATAACCAGCCTTCCCATATGTATCGCTCGGCGGTGTGGGATGTCAAAGTGACTGCCTGGGGTGATGTCGAACTGACCTTTCTTGAGGTTCAATACATTGAGGGTGTCGAAACTCTCAGTCCGGATCCATTAACAGAGTGCGACCAGGAAGTGACCTTAGCCAGCAATCAAGCGCTGGCAGCCTTTGGAGGACCATTGACGAAGGATCGTCTAATTGTATTGCCCGGCCTGACGTTTAACGACTATATCGTTGCCTTGCGTATATTACCCGGTTTGTCATTTACCCTGGTCAGGGATCGATATACCGGGCTTCACATATTATTGATTCCGCAGGCCGAAGACAGGCAACACTTTAACTTTACTTATGTCGTAGAACACAGAGATCCGGGCAAAAAAACACCTCCTGAAGAAGCCCGGCCAGAACGATTAACAAGCCTTGACGCCCGGTGTTCAGAAGGTATGAAAACCGTACTGAACAAACTGTTTAAGACCATTAAAAAACAACCGACCGAAATACAGGTGCCTTTGCAGAAAATAAAAAACGCCAAAGACACAGAGCAACGAATTGAGGCGATCACGGAGTATTGCCAACAGTTTTCCGGTAAAACCACACCAGCGGGCCATAAGAATTTCTTTAAATTTCTGGTAACACAACGGCAGGGGAGCTGCCGTCATCGTACGCCTGTTTTTGTTGCTTTCTGTCGTTATTTCGGGATTCCATCCCGGATAGTGAATAGTGATATCCACAGCTTTGCTGAATATTCCGTGGATGAAGGTCAAACCTGGGTGCCTGTGGATCTCGGCGGTGCGCCCGTCGAGCAAACAGAGATCGAGTTTGTCTACCAGACCATCACAAATGTCAGTCATTCCAGCACTGAGTTAAAGAAGCATAAGGCTTTCCTGAAAGATCTCATGAAAGGTGCTGATTTGTCACAACAGCAAACTCTGGCTGAAGTCTGCGATATGAGCCGTGAGGAACTGAACCAGGCCCTTGAGACAGACAGTGCATTGCCAGAAGCTAAGCTAATTATTTCCAACATAATCGGGAACCTTTGGGAGAAAAGAGATTTAATCAGTTTTTCCCTGGCCGTCTCAATCATCGTGTCGCTGGGGAAAGAAGCATCGGGCGATTACAAGAAGCAACTTGAACCGATATCGGAGCCAGTAAAAAAAATATTGTCCGACGGTGATGAAGGGCAGGTCATTGAACAACTCAAACTACTCCATCCAAAAATAATTAATCAGGACGACCTGAGCGCTCACTATTGGTTTTCTTCAATGATAGGAATACTGAAAGACAGTGACCTGACCAGGCCATCGTTTAATCGCTTTGCCCTTGAAGTCCTGAAATCGGGTTGGCTGGATCCAATGCTGACCGATGAGTACTCCATTATATGCGCCCAACATCATGACCTATTGGTCCGTCTGAAAAGCGTCGATGAGCTCAGGGTTGAAGCCACTCATTGCCTGAAAAAATGGTATAAGCAGTTGTTCTTCAGGGAAAAAAATACTCAGTTATGGCAGAAGGCTTATGAAGACTTCCAACGCAGAGAAGGCACCTCGTTCGTCGATCATTACGATGGGTTTTCATCATTCCTTGAATATGAAATTACCCATCGACTCTTAAAGAACGCCTGGACGGACGAACCTGAAGGCATTCCCAATATAGAACGAATGCTGGCGCAGCAGCCCGCTTTTCCGAGGTCAGTCTCTGGCAGGGGGAACCATCGTCCGGTGATTATCCTGGGGAAACCTTCCTGGAAGTGCACATCGATTAAAAAAAAGGCCTCAGAGCTGTTTTATAATCGATATGCGCAAATGTTGAGACGTAGTGGATTAGAATCAGGAGCTCTGGAGTATTTAGAAAACAAATGCCTGGAGTTGATTAAGCTGGCCTTCAGTCATTATCTGTATCAATTGACACACACAAAAGGCGGCTGCTTAACCTATTGTTGGACCGAAGCTTTCATCGACTGTTGCAAAGAGCCACACTCCTATGGTGCTCATGATCCATCTTCACCAGAAGAACTCTATGCCATGATGTTTGAAATTCAGAGCTCTGAATCTCTTGAGAACTCTCTAAAGGATGACTACTTACGGCAGGCACTCAACGCCGATAACGCACTGGTGCTCAAATCCCGTGAGCTGACAACCATTGCCAAAGAGTTTTTGGACAGCGTGGATTTAGTATGAATTTTTCGAGATCGGTGATTGCCTTCAAGCGTTCCGGCTGACTGTCAAAAATGAACTTTCATACTATCTAAAGGTCAAACTACCAAACAACTTCAATTCAGTTCTTCAGATGGCAGTTGGGAGATTGGCTATGGATGGTCGTATTGGTGAGAAAATTGACAACAACTCTTTTCTTGGTATTGCCGTGTCCGAGAGCGGCGAAAAGAGCGGCGAAAAGAGTGTCGAGCCAGCCAGGAAAGCAGAGCAGGATTTACCGTTAAAGGTTGTAAAGGTCTACCCTGGTATCGCCTCCAAACTCAATAAATCATTACCTCCGACAACCTTTCCTGACAAAGCAAGAATCGTTTCCGCAACAGAGACCTCGCTCCCAAAGACCCCTTATGCCTTTGATTTTCGTTTTGTCGCCAGTGATGATGAGCTTCGACAGCTTTTAGTCGCCCAGACCGGCGATGAAAATCGGGATGTCACCCTTATTTCCCACCCCGATGACCTCTCACAGGCTAATCTGGTGACCCGGTTGAGCATTTCCAAAGAGGGTCACCACAGTCTGCGTTCAGGTAAGCTCTTTGAAAGTTCAAAGCCACTGACCCTGGTCATTGATATCCGAAAACTCACCGGCAATGAACTGCCCAAATTTAACGATCTGCTGGACCCGGATAACCCCTGTCTGTTCGACAAAGTCAACCGGGAGAAACGCCCTCTGGGTGAACATGTTTCTCTGCTGGTCGTGGCAGACCCTGCACAGCTGACATCGGTTGGTAGGCGTGACGACTCGCCTGGCGCTGATTTCTGGCGACGAATTAATCGACCGGACAATACCTGGCAGTTCGACGCACAGACCGGCAATAACTCATCAATGAGCATGGACGAGGTTCCTCCAGTAGTGCCTGAATTCACCCGTGCCAAAAGTACTACGGAAGACGACAACACCGTTTTAATTGACTGCCACCTGCACAGTCACTGGCGACAGTTACTGCTGGGTGGACCCGGGGTGGACAAACAGGGGCGAATCCAGCACATCCCCGGCAAGCTTGAATCATTAAGGGCCGGACAGCGGGTGATTCTGAAAGGAGCCAACTGGGAAGATCTGGCCTTTGAACAGACGATTCGACAAATGCTGGCGCAGAAGTGTTTTGAGAGCAATGGCAAGACCTGTCCATTACCCGACAATGTTCAGTTTTATCAGATGCCGGTAGGGAATAACGAGCTTCGTTCGCTGTTCCAAAGTCTGTACCCTTCACTTGACAAAGAACAAGCATCACGCAACCCCATCATCATCAACCAGAGTAATATTGCCCAATGGCTGAGTCCCATTGCCATTACCCCGGAAGGCTATGCAACCCCTAACACCTGTCTGTTGGAACAGATTCGGGCAGGGGGATCAGTCACCGTAACGTCTCCCCTCACTGAGGCACTCTGGTTTCGCTTGCTGGGTTCACTGCAGGCGATTCGTAAGACCACCGGCCTGGAGCCCCGACTTCAGGTGGCTGATTCAAAACATCAGCCGAAAGTCCTGGGGTTGACAGAAAACGATGAGGTCTCTCTGTCCTGCCCACAGGAAAAAAACAAAGATCAGATCGCGTTCAGCACCCTCACTTATCAGCAATCTGCCCAGGCCAGTTATTGGATCAGGAAGCAGCCGGATTCACCTCTGGTCATTCAGGTCAATGAACAGACCCGCTTCAGCCAGCTATTTGATAATATCCATATCACCTCGGAACAAAAGGCTCATTTCGGACATCGCAAGACTGCGTTGCAGGAGGCATTAACCGCTGGCAAGCCGGTCGTATTCCGGGGGCTGGAGAGTAATCCAACGCTGCAGCAGCTTCTGGAACCCCTGATTATTGGGCAACCTCTGTTGGTGAATGGCCAGTTGCAGGCCTATCCACAAGCTCATATCAAATTACTCTGGCCTGAGTCGACGGAAAGCTCATCTTCGATATTTCATTCGACGGTCGCCACAGGTAAGCCCTGTCCTGAGGTCGATCTCTGGGATATCAATGCCCGCAAGTATGATATCGCCCGTACTGAGCTGCCAGAGCATGCGCTTAAACAGCTTTACAAAGCCTTTAAAACTGTACCTGCCCATCTTTGCAGCCCTCTGCCTGAAATGACCGCAGGTTTGCTGAATAACCTGATAATGGCTGCCCGCCGGGCACAGCAGGTTGACCACTCCCTGCAGCTCCTGCCCCGCCACTGGCGCAAGGCCATCAATAGCGTCATCACCCATGGCACCCGACAGCATCCTTCAGTGCGGGATTTTATGAAAGTAGCCTGTTGGCACCTGTTACCGGATAAGACGCCGGACCAGGATCAAGCCGCCTCGGTAGACCCGGATCGGTTAAACGCCATCATCAACAGTGCCCTGCCATTGAATAGAGTGTTTGTGGAACAGAACCTGTGGCCACTGGCCCGAGCCTTTGACCCGGCAGTCTTTAAAGGTATCCAATTACAACTGTCCTATAAAAGTCCATTTCCAGAGCAAGGTGAAAAAGACGTTATGGACAGGCTCTGTGCCATGATCCTGGCCCATGCGCCTGAAAAACAACGGGATGCTATAGCCTATCAGTTGGCAGTCGATCCGGCGGCAACAAAGCCTTGGCAATCCTTAGCTATCGAGCCAGCCAGACAGATTAAACGCTTACAAGATGCACTGGCTTGTGGCTGGCAGTTACCTTTGCACTCAGGGCAAACCCGATCCGATGCCATCCACGGCCTGGCCAGCGATTGTTTTCACAGGGCCAGAACAGCGGGTTCTGAGACAGAAGGCATTGAACGTATAAAAAATCAGCTGTCTGAATCACTGAAATGGCAGGGTTCCGCTGATGAGCCCCTGTCTGCACTGGCCAGGGATCTTTATCATGGCGAGATGAGTCAGGAAGATCGTGAAAGCCGTCGTTTATCCCGGCTCCACGACCGGCTTATGGACTCTCCCGTTATCTTCCTGCAGGGAGAAACCGGCACCGGGAAAAGTTATTTTTCAGCGAAGATGGCCAGGGCTTCGGGACAAGCTTCAGTCATTTCCCTTGGACCTTCCGACAGCGAACAGACCCTGATGAAACGCTGGCAGTGGCATTACCACGCCGATGGCGACCGCTCTATGGCGGAACAAAACCGGGCGCTGATGGAATGGGCCAATACCAAATCCGACAAAGACGGAGAATACGTAACCCTGGTTCTGGATGAGGCTAACCTGGCCGAAGCCGGATTGCTGGCATCACTGAACGGCTTATGGGAACCGCAACCCTGCATCTATGTGAATGGTCATCCTGTCAGGGTCAGCGAAAAACACCGGGTGATTCTCACTGGCAACCCCGATCATTACGCCGGGCGCCAAATGGCCCCGGCCCTGAAAGAGAAACTGCCCAGGGCTTACTACCCACGTCTGGATCAGGCTTTCCTTCGAGACAGAGTAGTGGAACCCGCTTTGCTCAATCAGTTACAACGGCATCAAATAAACGACATTGCACACAGTGCCAGCAAGAGTGTGATGGCACTCTGGCAATATTATCAGGAGCTGTTGCCCGAGCATGAGTTTACCCCCAGGGATTTAACAGACATTTGCAGTTGGGTGGGTTGGTATCTTGATTGTGCTCAGCCAGCAGTTGGCAGTGTTACTCCTGAGCAAATCAACAGTTTGATCCAGCAAAGTTTTCGGGATGTGTTGGGTCCCGAAATCAGCGAGACTCAACAGGATGCACTTGCGGCACTGGAAATCTGGTTTGCTGCCCACTACCACCCGGACAACACCCTGCGCGACAAAGTTCATAACCACACCCTGCCAGATATACAGCGGGACTTCGAAGCATTCACCAAAGAATTCCGACCTGAGTTTGATACCTCCGGATCGGCAGTCATTGAGCTGGTGCAACGGCTGGGACAGGATTTAAGCCGCTGTCAGCAGGCTTATCATCGCGATATAAAACACGGCGGTCGTCAGGCAACGCTGATTGAAGGCCCGGCCGGACGGGGTAAAGATGCCACGCTGAACCTGTTGATTGAAAGTGTCAGAAAGCAGGCTAAGCAACGGGGAAAAACCATGCCAGAGGTCTTTCCCCTGAATGCCTGTGATTGTTCCTGGGAGCAACTGTGTGAAGTGATCCAGAAAGCAAAAGTAAAGGGCGGCATCGTAGTGATTTCGGAAATGAACCTGATCGACAGCCAGCATCTGGAAGGTGAGTTAAATGATATTCTGGCCGGAGACGCTCATCCGGGCTTCCACCTGTTTGCCACCATTAACCCGCCTGAGTACAGCGGGCGAAAACCCTTATCACCGGCGCTGAAAGGACGTTTTCGACATTTGCCGATCCGCCAGTATAACTCGGCAGAATTGCAGACCATTGCCGGGAAAGTGTTGCCAGACTCCCCAAAAGGGAAATCCGTCGCCAAACAGCTGACTGAAAAACATTGTCGTTTAAGAGCCTGCCTGCAACGGAAAGACCTGCCGTTACAGCCCACCAGTCGCGATTTACAGGATGTCGCCATGGCTGTCAAAACAGGAGGCGATTTTAGCGAAAAAGCCCTTCATCAATGCTTCAATCAGCACTACCGGCTTTACCTGATGGCCGCCAACCTGTCCCTGGAGGAACTGCCCGAATCATCGACTCTTGCCATGGCTAAAGGAGCACTTGATTCCCGACTTTGTAAATGGTTCAACAAAACGGTACCGAACATTGATCGTCCCTGGTTGATAAGAGCCGGTGACCTCGACAGTATTGATGAAAAAAACCATGAAATTCGTGTTAAGGCTCGTCCGAATAAAGCGGACGTCAAAGCGGAAATCATCAAAAGGATGGCTCAGGCCAGATGGCAGGCATCCGGTCTTTCCCTGAAGCCGGATGAGTCGGACGATTTGCTCATCCAGGCACTGTATCGGCACTGGCAGCAACGCTGGTTTGCGCATAAGTTTTGCGAGATGAGCATGGACGCTAATAGCGTATTTCCACTGACGGAAGAACAGCAACAAACCCTGAAATTAACGGCTTCCCAGCCTTATCTTCAAGAGGCGGATCGGCGGATAGAAGCATGGAACTCCGATGCAGTTCAATTGTGGCCTGCGTTCTGGCATCAGATAAGTAATCTACTGAGCCATCAGGTTAACGATCATAGTAACGAAGCTTTAGCGGTTGGTAATGATAACGCTCCTGAAAAATACCGTCCGAAAATCCGCTCGAAGCTGGCTAAGGCATTGAAATGGAGAAAAAGCCATATAGGCCCGGTCAGCAAAACGCCTTCCAGCAATCGGACTGATCGTCAGGCATTGGGCCAGAAAACGAACAATAAAGGCCCGGTGAGTAGTAATCTTCCTATCAACCAGTTTTATTCCGAGGTATTGGACCGGGGAACGAACTATGAAAATCTGGAGCTGCAACAAGTTAATGATTTTAAAATTTTTAAGACGGATCACCATCCTTCCTCTATGTATCGCTGTGAGACGCGGGATATTAATGTGACTGCCTGGGGTGACGTCGAACTGAGCAATCTGGAGACTGAATGCATTGGGGGGGTTGAAACCCTCATACCGGACCCGTTACCAGAGCATGAACAGCAAGTGACCTTAGCCAGCAATCAAACGCTGGCAAACTGTTCAATGACATTGTTGGATGGTCGTCTAAATCGATTGCCCAGCCTGACGTTTAATGACTATATCGTTGCCCTGCGTATAACACCCGCTTTGCCATTTATACTGGTCAGGGATCGATATACCGGGCTTCACACAGTCTTTATTCCGAAGGCCAAAGACAATCAGGTTTTTACATATACTTATGTCGTAGAACACAGAAAACCGAACAGAAAAACACCTCCTGAAGAAGCCCGGCCACAACGATTAACACAGCTTGACGCCCAGTGTTCAAAAGGTATGAAAACCGTACTGGACAAGCTGTTCAAGACCATTGAAAAACAACCGACCGAAATACAGGTGCCTTTGCAGAAAATAAAAGACGCCAAAGGCACAGAGCAACGAATTGAGGCAATCATGGACTATTGCCGACAGTTTTCCGGTAAAGCCAAACCAAAGAGCCATAACAATTTCTTTAAATTTCTGGTAACACGACGTCAGGGGAGCTGCGCTCATCGTACGCCTGTTTTTGTTGCTTTCTGTCGTTATTTCGGGATTCCATCCCGGATAGTGAATAGCAAAATCCACAGCTTTGCTGAATATTCTGTGGATGAAGGCCAAACCTGGGTGTCAGTGGATCTGGGCGGGGCGCCTGTCTCGTCAACAGACATCCAATCTTATTTTCAGCCCACCATAAATGCCAGTCATTCCAGCACTGAGTTAAAGAAGCATAAGGCTTTCCTGAAAGATCTCATGAAAGGTGCTGATTGGTCACAACAGCAAACTCTGGCTGAAGCCTGTGGTATGAGCCTTGAGGAACTGAAAAATGCCCTTGAGACAGACAGTGCATTGCCAGAAGCCAAGCTAATTATTTCCAACATAATCGGGAACCTTTGGGAGAAAGGAGATTTAATCAGTTTTTCCCTGGCCGTCTCAATCATCGTGTCGCAGGGGAAAGAAGCATCGGGCGATTACAAGAAGCAACTTGAACCGATAATGGAGGCAGTGGTAAAAATATTGTCCGACGGTGATGAAGGGCAGGTCATTGAACAACTCAAGTTACTCCATTCAAAAATAATTAATCAGGATGACCTGAGCGCTCACCATTGGTGTTGTTCAATGGTAGAAATACTGGAAGACAGTGACCTGACCAAGCCATCGGTTATTCGCTTTGCCCTTGAAGTCCTGAAATCGGGTTGGGTGGATCCAGTACTGAACGATGAGGAGTATATAGAAGAAGCCGATGAACATCATACGCTATTGGTGCGTCTGGAAAGCGTTGATGAGCTCAGGGTTGAAGCCACTCATTGCCTGAAAAAGTGGTATACGCAGTTGTTCAGGGAAAAAAATAGTCAGTTATGGCAGGAGGCCTATGAAAGATTCCAACAGAGAGAAGGTGATACCTCGTTCGTCAGTCATTGTTATGACGGTTTTTCATCATCCCTTGAGTATGAAATTACCAATCAATTATTACAGAACGCGTGGACAGACGAGCCTGAGGGCATTCCCAATATAGAACGAATGCTGGCGCAGCAGCCTGCTTTTCCGAGGTTAATCTCGGGCAGTGGCAACCACCGTCGGTTGATTATCCTGGGAGCACCTGATTGGGAGTACACATGGATTGACATAAAGGCCGAACTCCTGTTTCAAGCTAAATATGGTGACATTTTGAAACCTGAACAGCAGATAGATGTGGAGGATTTAGAAAACAAATGCACGCAGGCGATTCAGCTGGCCTTCTGTCATTATCTGTATAAATTGACACACACAAAAGGCGGCTGCTTAACCTATTGTTGGAGCGATGCTTCCATCCAATGTTGCGGCGAGCTTCACTCCTATGGTGCTCATGACCCATCTTCACCAGAAGAACTGTATGCCATGATGTCTGAAATTAAGGACTCTGAATTGTCTGTGGACCCAAAGGAAGACTACCTACGGCAGGCACTGAACGCCGGTAACGCACTGGTGCTCAGTGCCGGTGAGCTGACAAAGATTGCCGAAGAGTTTTTGAAAAGCGTGGATTTGGTTTCACTTTCTTACGCGTTGTGAACCTGATAGTAATCTGGTCATGATGAGTTTTTCGAGATCGGTGATTTCCTTCAATGATCACAGCTGACTGTCAAAAGTGAACTTTCGTATTGTCTAAAGGTCAAACTACCAAACAACTTCAATTCAGTTCTTCAGATGGCAGTTGGGAGATTGGCTATGGATGGTCGTATTGGTGAGAAAATTGACAACAACTCTTTTCTTGGTATTGCCGTGTCTGAGAGCGGCGAAAAGAGCGACGAAAAGAGTGTCGAGCCAGCCAGGAAAGCAGAGCAGGATTTACCGTTAAAGGTTGTAAAGGTCTACCCTGGTATCGCCTCCAAACTCAATAAATCATTACCTTCGACAACCTTTCCAGACAAAGCAAGAATCGTTTCCGCAACAGATTCCTCGCTCCCAAAGACCCCTTATGCCTTTGATTTTCGTTTTGTCGCCAGTGATGATGAGATTCGACAGCTTTTAGTTGCCCAGACCAGCGATAAAAATCGGGATATCACCCTTATTTCCCACCCCGATGACCTCTCACAGGCTAATCTGGTGACCCGGTTGAGCATTTCCAAAGAGGGTCACCACAGTCTGCGTTCAGGTAAGCTCTTTGAAAGTTCAAAGCCACTGACCCTGGTCATTGATATCCGAAAACTCACCGGCAATGAACTGCCCAAATTTAACGATCTGCTGGACCCGGATAACCCCTGTCTGTTCGACAAAGTCAACCGGGAGAAACGCCCTCTGGGTGAACATGTTTCTCTGCTGGTCGTGGCAGACCCTGCACAGCTGACATCGGTTGGTAGGCGTGACGACTCGCCTGGCGCTGATTTCTGGCGACGAATTAATCGACCGGACAATACCTGGCAGTTTGACACTCAGACCGGCAATAACTCATCAATGAGCATGGACGAGGTTCCTCCAGTAGTGCCTGAATTCACCCGTGCCAAAAGTACTACGGAAGACGACAACACCGTTTTAATTGACTGCCACCTGCACAGTCACTGGCGACAGTTACTGCTGGGTGGACCCGGGGTGGACAAACAGGGGCGAATCCAGCACATCCCCGGCAAGCTTGAATCATTAAGGGCCGGACAGCGGGTGATTCTGAAAGGAGCCAACTGGGAAGATCTGGCCTTTGAACAGACGATTCGACAAATGCTGGCGCAGAAGCGTTTTGAGAGCAATGACAAGACCTGTCCATTACCCGACAATGTTCAGTTTTATCAGATGCCGGTAGGGAATAACGAGCTTCGTTCACTGTTCTTCAGTCTGACCCCTTCTCTTGACAAAGAACAGGCATTACGCAACCCCATCATCATTAACCAGAGTAATATTGCCCAATGGCTGAGCCCCATTGCCATTAGCCCGGAAGGCTATGCAACCCCTAACACCTGTCTGTTGGAACAGATTCGGGCGGGGGGATCAGTTACCGTAACGTCTCCCCTCACTGAGGCACTCTGGTTTCGCTTGCTGGGTTCACTGCAGGCGATTCGTAAGACCACCGGCCTGGAGCCCCGACTTCAGGTGGCTGATTCAAAACATCAGCCGAAAGTCCTGGGATTGACAGAAAACGATGAGGTCTCTCTGTCCTGCCCACAGGAAAAAAACAAAGATCAGATCGCGTTCAGCAGCCTCACTTATCAGCAATCTGCCCAGGCCAGTTATTGGATCAATAAGCAGCCGGATTCACCTCTGGTCATTCAGGTCAATGAACAGACCCGCTTCAGCCAGCTATTTGATAATATCCATATCACCTCGGAACAAAAGGCTCATTTCGGACATCGCAAGACTGCGTTGCAGGAGGCATTAACCGCTGGCAAGCCGGTCGTATTCCGGGGGCTGGAGAGTAATCCAACGCTGCAGCAGCTTCTGGAACCCCTGATTATTGGGCAACCTCTGTTGCTGAATGGCCAGTTGCAAGACTATCCAAAAGCTCGTGTGACAATACTCTGGCCTGAATCTGTGAAAAGCCCCTCTTCAATATTTCATTTGACGGTCGCCACAGGTAAGCCCTGTCCTGAGGTCGATCTCTGGGATATCAATGCCCGCAAGTATGATATCGCCCGTACTGAGCTGCCAGAACAATCACTTCACTCACTTTACAAAGCCTTCGATACCGTACCTGGCTACCTGTGTAAACCCCTGCCGGAAATAACCGCAGAGTTATTGAATAACCTGATACTGGCTGCCCGACGAGCACAGCAGGTTGACCATTCCTCACAGCTTTTACCCCGCCACTGGCGCAAAGCCATCAATAGCGTCATCACCCATGGCACCCGGCAGAATCCGTCCGTGCGTGATTTTATGAAAGTGGCCTGTTGGCACTTGTTACCGGATAAGACAACGGATGAGGATCATACCGCCACGGTAGACCCGAATCAGTTAGCTGCCATCATCAATAGTGCCCCGCGACTGGATAGAAAGTTCGTGAAGCGGAACCTGTGGCCACTGGCCCGGGCCTTTGACCCGGCAGTCTTTAAAGGTATCGAATTACAACTGTCCTATGAAAGTCCGTTTCCAAAGCGGGGGAAAAAAGCCGTTATGGACAGACTCTGTGCCATAGTCGTGATCCATGGCCCTGAAGAACAACGAGATGCTTTAGCGTATCAGTTGAAAGTCGATCTGGCGGCAGCAGAGCTCTATCAATCGTTAGCTATCAGGCCAACAGGACAGATCAGACGTTTGCAAGACGCACTGGCTTCTGGCTGGCATTTACCTCTGTCACCGGGGCAGACCCGATCCGATGCTATTCACGCGCTGGCCAGCGAATGTTTTCACAGGGCCAGAACAGCGAATTCTGAGGCAGAACCCATTGAACATATAAAACACCGACTGTCTGAATCACTGAAATGGCAGGGTTCCGCTGATATGCCTTTGTCAGCACTGGCCCGGGATCTTTATCACGGCGAGATAAGTCAGAAGGATCGTGAAAGTCGTCGATTATCCCGACTCCACGACCGGCTTACAGACTCTCCCGTTATCTTCCTGCAAGGGGAAACCGGCACAGGGAAAAGCTACTTTTCCGCCAGAGTGGCGAAAACTTCAGGACCGACTTCGGTCATTTGCCTTGGGCCTTGTGACAGCGAACAAACCCTGATGAATCGCTGGCAGTGGCTGGAGCACACCGATGGCGACCGCTCTATGGCCCTGCAAAACCGGGCGCTGATGGAATGGGCCAGTACCGAATCCAACAAAGACGGAGAATACATAACCTTGGTTCTCGATGAAGCCAATCTGGCCAAAGCCGGATTACTGGCATCATTGAACGGCTTATGGGAACCGCAACCCTGCATCTATGTGAATGGCCATCCTGTCAAGGTCAGCGAAAAACACCGGGTGATTCTCACCGGCAATCCCGATCATTACTCCGGGCGCCAAATGGACCCGGCCCTGAAAGAGAAACTGCCCAGAGCTTACTACCCACGCCTGGACCAGGCATTCCTTCGGGACAGGGTGGTGGAACCCGCTCTGGTCAGGCATTTACAACGGCATTTGCCGGAGCAGCAAATAAACGACATTGCACACAGGGCCAGCAAGAGTGTGATGGCACTGTGGCAATATTATCAGGAGCTGTTGCCCGGGCATGAGTTTACCCCCAGGGATTTAACCGATATCTGCAGCTGGGTGGGCTGGTATCTGGATCGTGCGTTACCCAGAGGCGACAGTGTTAGCTGTGAGCAAGTGAACAGTTTGATCCAGCAAAGTTTCCGGGATCTGTTGGGTCCCGAAATCAGCGAGACTCAACAGGATGCCCTTTCGGCACTGGAAATCTGGTTTGCTGCGCGCTACCACCCGAACAACACCCTGCGCGATA
Source organism: Endozoicomonas sp. ALC020 (assembly GCF_049275935.1). NCBI lineage: Bacteria > Pseudomonadati > Pseudomonadota > Gammaproteobacteria > Oceanospirillales > Endozoicomonadaceae > Endozoicomonas > Endozoicomonas sp. ALC020. Next base: position 1,187,080 of record NZ_CP184830.1, on the reverse strand, counting down.
AAGTTCATAACCACACCCTGCCAGATATACAGCGGGACTTCGAAGCATTCACCAAAGAATTCCGACCTGAGTTTGACACCTCCGGTTCGGCAGTCATTGAGCTGGTGCAACGGCTGGGACAGGATTTAAGCCGCTGTCAGCAGGCTTATCATCACAAGATAAAACACGGCGGTCGTCAGGCAACGCTGATTGAAGGCCCGGCTGGGCGCGGTAAGGATGCCACGCTGAACCTGCTGATCAAAAGTGTTAAACAGCAAGCTCAAGAACGGGGAGAAACCATGCCAGAGGTCTTTCCCCTGAATGCCTGTGATTGTTCCTGGGAGCAACTGTGTGAAGCGATCCAGAAAGCAAAAGTCGATGGCGGCATCGTAATCATTTCAGAAATGAATCTGATGGACAGCCAGCACCTGGAAGGGGAGTTAAACGATATTCTGGCCGGAGACGCCCATCCGGGCTTCCACCTGTTTGCCACCATTAACCCGCCTGAGTACAGCGGGCGAAAACCCTTATCACCGGCACTGAAAGGACGTTTTCGACATGTGCCGATCCGGCAGTACAGCTCGACCGAATTGCAGACCATTGCCGAAAAAGTCTTGCCAGAGAACGAGCAGGGAAAAACCGTGGCTAAAATGTTGACTGAAAAACATTGTCGTTTAAGGGCTTACCTGCAACGGAAAAACCTGCCATTGCAGCCCACCAGCCTCGATTTACAGAATGTTGCCAGGGCTATCAACAGAGGGGGTAATTTTACCGAAAAAGCCGTTCATCAATGTCTTACTCAGCACTACCGGCTTTACCTGATGGCCGCCAACCTATCGCTGAAGGAACTGCCCGAGTCAACGGCTCTTGCCATGAGCAAAGGAGCAATTCATTCCGGGCTTTGCCAATGGTTCAACCAGGTGGTACCTGGTATTAGTCGTCCATGGTTGATAAGAAGCAGTGATCGCAACAGTGTTGATGAAAAAAAACATGAAATTCATATCGACACTGATCTGATTGAAGAGGAAGCCAAAACGGAAATAATCAGGATGGTGGCTAAGGCAAGGTGGCAGGCATCCGGTCTTTCCCTGAACCCCAATAAGTCGGACGATATTCTCACCCGGGCGCTTTACCGACACTGGCAACAATGCTGGTTTGATCGTCTGTTTGGCCAGATGGGTGTGGAAGCCAGTAGCGTATTTTCCCCGACCGAAGAAGAGATACACACGCTGAAAATATCAATTAACCAGCCTTATCTTCAGGAGGCTGATCAGCGGATAAGGGGGTGGAAAGCCGATGACGTTCGGTGTTGGCCTGAGTTCTGGCATCAGATCAGGGATCTGCTGAACCATTTTGTTGGCGATTATATTAACAAAACCTCAGTGGTTGCTGGTGATAAGGCTTCCGGGCAATCCCTGCCACAAGTCCACGAGAAACAGGCACCGGCATTGGCTCAGAGAAAGAACCATAAGCCAGAGTCGGCCAGGGCATTGGACTGGGAAACAGATTATGAAAACCATGAGAAGCGACACTTTCACGATTATAGAGTTTTTGATAACCAGAACTTTCCTTCCTGGAATTACCGCTGGTTGGCAAGGGATATTTATATCTCTCCCGAAGGCAATATCGAACGGACCATTATTAATTATCAACACGTACAGGGGGTCGAAGTTCTCATACCTGCCCGATTGCCACAGGATGACCAGGAAGTAACATTAGCTAGCGATCAAACACTGGCGACCTTGGTGGTGACACCAAACAATGGTCTGTATGCTTTACCCAGCCTCACGGTCAACGACTATATCGTAGCCCTGCGCATGGAATCCAGGTTGTCCTTTGTTCTGCTCAGGGATCGCTATACCGGTCTTCATACAGTGTCTGTTCCAGAGTGCAGAGCCAATCAGAGTATTAAATTTGCCTATGTCGTAGAGTCCAGAAAAGCGAGCAAAAAAAAACCTGCTGAAGAAGCCCAACCAGCACAGTCAAAACGTTCTGACGCTCGCTGTTCAAAAGGTATGAAAACAGTACTGGAGGAAGTGCTCACGAACATTAAAGAACAACCACACGAAGTGCAGGAGCCATTGCAGAGAATAAAAAGTGCTATAGACACGACGCAACGCATTGAAGCAATCAGGGACTATTGCCGAGGGTTCACCGGTGTTGCCATACCAGCAGAGCACAATAAAAATTTCTTTCACTTTCTCGTCACACAGCGACAAGGGCGCTGTCGTCATCGTGCGCCTGTTTTTATGGCTTTTTGTCGTTATTTTGGCATTCCATGTCGAACAATATCTAATCTTCTCCACACCTTTGCGGAGTATTCCCCGGATCAAGGCCAAACATGGGAGTCAGTGGACTTGGGCGGGGCGCCTGCCGATACAACAAAACACACATCTGCATTCCAGCTCACCCGTCGGCTCAGAGGTTCTGGCACTGAGTTGAAGAAGAGCAGGGACCTCCTTAAGAATGTCCTGAAAGACGCTGATTTAGCACAACTACAAACTCTGGCCAAAGCCTATGGTATAAGCCTCGAGGAACTGAACAAAACCCTTGAGACAGACCATGCCTTGCCAAAAAAAAATCTGAGTACTTTCGAAATAGTAAAGAACCTCTGGGAGGAAAAAGAGTTAACCGGTTTTGCCATGGGCGTCTCAATCTTGCAGTCGCTGGAGACAGAAGTATTGAGCGAGGACGATAAGGCATTGGTCGGTAAAGTGATTGGAGGTGGAACCCCCCCCTATAAACCAATGTCGGAGGCACTCAAACCAATATTGTCCAACAGTGATGAAGATCAGGTCACTGAACTACTCAAGTCACTCCATTCAAAAATGATCGACCAGGCCGGAACAAGCCCTGACCAGTGGTTGTGCTCAATAGTGGACGTATTGGCAAACAGTGATTTGACCCGTCCTCCAGTTATTCACTTTGCCAGTAAAGCCCTGGAATCGGGTTGGCTGGATCCAGTGCCGACCTATGGCAAATATGTTATGACGACCGTTGAACATCATAAACTATTGATGCGTCTGGAAGCTGTCGATGAACTGAACATTAAAGCCGCTCATTGCTTGAAAAAGTGGTATGAGGAAGTGATGTCCGGGGAAAAAAATAACCAGCAATGGCAATCGGCTTATGAAACCTTCCAGGAGGGAAAAGAGAATGCCTTCTTCATCACTGATCCTCATAACGGGCATTCGCCATTCCTTAAAAATATAATGGCCAGTCCATCCGTCGAGATTGCCTGGACGGACAAACCCGAGGGCGTTCCGAATATAGAACGACTGCTGTTGCACAACCCTGCCTTTGTGCAGTTAAACTCGGGCAAAGGCAACTACCGTCCGGTGATTATCCTGGGGAACATCTCACTGAACAGCAAAGTGATTAATGAAAAGGCCGAAGCCCTACTTCAACGGAAACTTGAGAACAACCCGTACTTGAGGCAGATATTGGAAAAAATCAATCAATATGAAGCAATGGATCGACGATGCTTTAATGCTCTGAAAGCAACGGATAGTCAGAAAGAAAGGCTTGATATCATCAGCAAGTACCAATCCACCCTGAAGTCCCTTGAGGTACCATCCAGGGACAAAGTCCTGGTGTTTGACTTAAAAAACCAATGCCGGAAAGCAATTCAACAGGCCTTCATTTATTACTTGTATGAAATGACACATTCGAAAGGGGGGGGCTTAACCTATTGTTGGGCCGATGCTTTCATCCTGGCGGAAGACGATGATGGCCACTGTGGTGCTCATGCTCCATCCTCACCAGAAGAACTGTATGCCATGATGTCTTTAATCAAGAGCTCTGACTGGTCGCAGGAAGCTATTAGGGATGACCACTTGCGGCAGACACATAACGTCAGTAACGCTCTGATTCTCAAAACCAATGAACTGACAAAAATTGTCGAAGAGTTTTTAAACAGCCTGAATTTGAGTTCGCTTTGTGATGCTTTGGATACCTGATAACCGTTTGGTCATGTTGAGTGCTTCACTCCCGACACTCCCGGCTTCATTCTCGTCATTCCCGCGAAGGAGGCTGTCGCAAAAGGGTATGGTCAGCAGGATATATCAAGATCGTCGTTCCCGCGCAGGCGGGAACCCACCACGAACAGTGGATCTCCGCCTTCGCGGAGATGACGGTTTGAAGCTTGAAGCGTTTTAATTGACCTTTTGCGACACCCGCGAAGGCGGGAATCCACAGTGACTCACCACCAGAACCATACTGCCCGGTGCCCCCCTGGCTTTGTCATCCCCAAGAAGACAGAGACCCACCGTTGGCGCTGGATTCCCGCCTTCGCGGGAATGACGACCTCAGAGCATGGGAATCAGAGTTTTGCGACACCCTCCTTCGCGGGAATGACGACTTCCTTCGCGAACATCAGGCTGGACAACCCTGCAGACGGGTAACAGTTAAAATGGAACTTTAATCTCATCCTAAGGTCAAACGATTAATCAGTTTCAATGCAATCCTTCAAGGGACATCAGGAAAGGAGATTAATAGTGGATGTTCAGATCAGGGAAATAAACAAATCGGTTCTTGATAGTGGCGCGTCTGACAATATCGTACCAGCCAAAAATCCAAAGCTGGCATTACCGGCAAATGATGTCGAGATCTGCTCTGATGTCACTGCCAGGCTCAAGGTATCGTCACCACTGATTTCGTCGCCTCACCAGGCGAGAACCGTCTCCTCAACGAATTCCTCGCTCTCCGGGGCTCCTGGTGACTTCGATTTTCGTTTTGTCGCCAGTGATGATGAGATTCGACAGCTTCTGGTTGCCCGGACCTGCGATGAACATCGGGATGTCACCCTTATTTCCCATCCCGATGACCTCTCACAGGCTAATCTGATGAGCCGGTTGAGCATTTCCGAAGAGGGTCAGCACGCGCTTTATCCGGGCAAACTGTTTGAAGGTTCGCAGCCATTGACCCTGGTGCTGGATATCCGAAAACTCACCAGTGCTGAACTGTCAAAATTTAACGATCTGCTGGACCCGGATACCCCCTGTCTGTACGACAGAGTCAGCCAGAAAAAACGCCCTCTGGGCAAGCATGTTTCTCTATTGGTTCTGGCAGACCCGGCACAGTTGGCATTGGTTGGCAGCAATCATGAGGCACCAGGAGCTGATTTCTGGCGGCGAATTAATCGACCGGGCAATACCTGGCAGTTCGACGCACAGACCGGCAATGACTCATTAATGAGCGTCGCCGAGGTTGCTCCGGTAGTGCCTGAACTCTCCTGTGCCGAAAGTGCTGAGGATGGCGACAATACCGTTTTAATTGACTGCCACTTGCACAGTCACTGGCGACAGTTACTGCTGGGTGGCCCCGGAGTCGATAAACAGGGACGTATCCAGCACATACCCGGCAGGCTTGAGTCATTGAGGCCCGGACAACAGGTGATTCTGAAAGGGGCCAACTGGAAGGACCTGGCCTTTGAACAAACGATTCGACAGATGCTGGCGCAAAGGTGTTTTGAGAGTAACGGGAAAGTCTGTCAGTTACCGGACGATGTTGAGTTTTATCGGATGCCGGTAAGGAATGACGAGCTTCATTCACTGTTTCAAAGTCTGTCCCACTCTGATGCAGAAGGACTTTCCCACAACGTACCACCAAACCCGGTCATCATTAACCAGAGTAATATCAGGGAATGGCTGAGCCCGATTGCCATTAACCCGGAAGGTTATGTCGTCCCTGACAACTGTCTGTTGGAACGGGTTCGGGCGGGTGGTGTCATCACCATAACGTCCCCCCTCAATGATGTACTTTGGTTTCGTTTGCTGGGTTTACTGCAGACTATCCACAAGACGACAGGTCTGGTGCCCCGGCTTCAGGTGACTCATTCAAGACAGCAGCCGAAAGCGCTGGGACTGACAGAAAATAATGAGTGCCCTCTGCCCGGGAGCCATCAGCAAGATAAAAAAGACAGGGACCAGACCTCCTTTAGTATCGTCACTTATCAACAACATGCCCAGGTAAGTCATTGGATCAAAGATCACCTGGAAGCCCCTTTGGTCATTCAGGTCAATGACCAGACCAGCTTCAGCCAGCTGTTTGATAATATCCATATCACCTCGGAACAAAAGGCCCATTTTGAACGAAGTCAGAGCGAGTTGCAGAAGGCATTAATCGCTGGCAAACCGGTTGTATTTCTGGGGCTGGAGAGCAATCCAACACTTCAGCAACTTCTGGAACCCCTGGCTATTGGTCAGCATCTGTTGGTGAATGGCCAATTACAGGCCTATCCGCAGGCTCATGTCACTCTGTTCTGGCCTGAGTCTGCGAAGAGCCCATCGCCAGTATTTCGTTCGATGGTCGCCACAGGGAAGCCTTGTCCTGAAGTTGATCTCTGGGATATCAATGCCCGCAAGCATGATATCCCTCGGACTGAGTTGCCAGAACAAGCACTTAATAAACTTTACGAAGCGTTTAAAACCGTACCTGGCGGTCTTTGTAACCCCCTGCCAGAAATGACCGAAGGTTTGCTGAATAACCTGATCCTGGCTGCCCAACAAGCACAGCGGGTTGACCATTCCCTGCAGCTCCTGCCCTGCCACTGGCGCAAGGCCATCAATAGCGTCGTCACGCACGGCACCCGGCAGAGTCCGCCCGTGCGTGATTTTATGAAAGTGGCTTGTTGGCACTTGTTACCGGATAAGGATCAAGCCGCCTCGGTAGACCCGGACCGGTTAACTGTCATCATCAACCGTTCCCGGCGGTTGGATAGAAAGTTTGTGAAGCAGAATCTGTGGCTACTGGCCCGAGCCTTTGACCCGGCAGTATTTAAAGGCACCGAATTAAAACTGTCCTATGAAAATCCATTGTCACTGCGGGCTGAAAAAGAAGTTCTGGACAGGCTTTGCGCCATAATTGTGGCCCATGCGCCTGAAGCACAAAGGCAGGCGATAGCGTACCAGTTGAAAGTTGATTCGGCGGCGGCAGAGCAATATCAAGCGTTAGCCATCAGGCGAGCAAGTCAGATTAAACGTTTGCAGGATGCACTGGCTTCTGGCTGGCAGCTAAAGCTTCCATCAGGTCAGACCCGATCCGACGCCATTCACGCTCTGGCCAGCGATTGTTTCCACATTGCCAGGGGAGAATATGTCACAGAGAATCCCGTCGCAGAACGCATTGAACGCATAGAAAAACGACTGTCTCAATCAATGCAATGGCCGGGTTCCACTGATCAACCCCTGTCAGCACTGGCCAGGGATCTTTATCACGGCGAAATGAGTCAAAAGGATCGTGAAAGCCGTCGATTATCCCGACTCCACGACCGGCTTAGCGACTCTCCCGTTATCTTTCTGCAGGGCGAAACCGGCACCGGGAAAAGCTACTTTTCCGCCAAAATGGCGAAGGCTTCAGGACCAGCTTCAGTCATTTCCCTTGGACCTTCTGACAGCGAACACACCCTGATGAAACGCTGGCAGTGGCAAGAACACGCCGATGGCGACCGCTCTATGGTGCAGCAAAACCGGACGTTGATGGAATGGGCCAATACCGAATCCGACAAAGATGGAGAATACATAACCCTGGTGCTGGATGAGGCTAACCTGGCCAGAGCCGGATTGCTGTCGTCATTGAACGGCTTGTGGGAACCGGAACCCTGCATTTATGTGAATGCTCATCCTGTCAAAGTCAGCGCAAAACACCGGGTAATTCTCACCGGCAACCCGGATCATTACTCCGGGCGCCAGCTTGACCCGGCGCTGAAGGAGAAACTGCCCAGAGCTTACTACCCTCGTCTGGACCAGGCTTTCCTTCGGGACAGAGTGGTGGAACCGGCGCTGCTCAATCAGTTACAACGGCATCTGACAGGACCTCAAATAAACAAAATTCTACCCGATGCTACCGGGAGCGTGATGGCACTGTGGCAATATTATCAGGAACTGTTGCCCGAGCATGAGTTTACTCCCAGGGATTTAACCGATATCTGCAGTTGGGTGGGCTGGTATCTGGATCGTGCGTTATCCGAAGGAGAGAGTGTTAGCTGTGAGCAAATGAACAGTTTGATCCGGCAAAGTTTCCGGGATCTACTGGGTCCCGAAATCAGCGAGACTCAACAGGATGCCCTTTCGGCACTGGAAATCTGGTTTGCCGCCCGTTACCCACTGGACAACACCCTGCGCAACAAAGTTCATAACCAAACCCTGCCAGATATTCAGCGGGACTTCGAAGCATTCACCAAAGAATTCCGACCTGAGTTTGATACCTCTGGATCAGCAGTCATTGAGCTGGTAAAAGGGCTGGGACAGGATTTAAGCCGCTGTCAGCAGGCTAATCATCGCAAGATAAAACACGGCGGCCGTCAGGCAACGCTGATTGAAGGCCCGGCTGGACGGGGTAAGGATGCGACGCTGAATCTGATGATCAACAGTGTCAAACAGCAGGCTGAGAAAAAGAGAGAAACCATGCCAGAGATATTTCTCCTGAATGCCTGTGATTGTTCCTGGGATAAAGTGTGCGAAGCGATCCGGAAAGCAAAAGTCGAAGGCGGCATCGTGGTGATTTCAGAAATGAACCTGATCGACAGCCAGCATCTGGAAGGTGAGTTGAACGATATTCTGGCCGGCGATGCCCATCCGGGTTTCCATTTGTTTGCCACCATCAACCCACCCGAGTACAGCGGACGAAAGCCCTTATCACCGGCTTTGAAAGGGCGTTTCAGACATTTGCCGATCCGGCAGTACAACCAGACCGAATTGCAGACCATTGCCGAGAAAGTGTTGCCACTGACTCCAGAAGGGAAAGCTGCGGCTGAAAAGCTGACTCAGAAACACTGTCGCTTAAGGGCTTACCTGCAACGAAAAAACCTGCCGTTGCAGCCGACCAGCCTTGATCTGCAGAATGTTGCCAGGGCTGTTATCAGAGAGGGCGATTTTGGCGAAGACAGCCTTAATCAATGCCTCGATAAGCACTACCGGCTTTACCTGATGGCAGCCGACCTATCCCTGGAGAAACTGCCAGAATCATCGGCTCTTGCCATGGATAAAAGTGAGCTGGATTCCGGGCTTTGCAAATGGTTCAACCTGACGGTATCGGACATTAGTCGTCCGTGGTTGATACGACCCGGTGATGGCAACAGTATTGATGAAAAACACCATGAAATTCGTTTTGAGCCTGGCTTGACTAAAGAGGAAGCCAAAACGGAAATCATCAAGATGATGGCTCAGGCTGGGTGGCAGGCATCCGGCCTTTCTCTCAAGCCGAATCAGTCGGACGATATTCTCACCCGGACACTTTACCGACACTGGCAGCAAGGCTGGTTTAATCGTGTGTATGGACGGACGGGGGTAGACGTCAATAGCGTCTTCCCCCTGACCAAAGAAGAGAGACAAATGCTGAAAACACCCGCTTCCCAGCCTTATCTTCGGGAGGCTGATCGACAGATAGGGTTATGGAACTCCAATTCAGTTAAATGGTGTCGTGCGTTTTGGCATCAGATAAGTGATCTGCCGAAACGTGGGTTGGACAACTACGTTAACGAAGGGAAACAGACCAAGACATTGGATCGGAGGACCGGCTACGAGGGCCTGAAGAAGCCACAGGTCAACGATTGTAAAATTTTTGATACGAAGTACATTACTTCCAGAATGTATCGCTTCTGGGCAAGTGATTTTGATGTCACTGCCGAGGGTGAGATCAATCAGTTCGTTATTAATGATCGACACATTCAGGGGTTCGAAGCCCTCACACCGGCCCCGTTACCGGGGCGTGAACAGTCAGTAACATTAGCCACAAATCAAACACTGGCGACCTATGAATTGTCATCGAAGAATGGCCAATATGCATTGCCCAGCCTGACGCCTGACGACTATATCGTGGCCCTGCGCATAGAACCGAATATGCTATTTACCCTGGTCAGGGACCGATATACCGGACTTCACACACTGACTATTCCAGAAGCCAAAGCCAACCAGAAAATTCTGTGTGCTTATGTCGTAGAACCCAAAAAACCGGGGAAAAAAACAACGGCTGAAGAACCCCAATCAGAAGGATCAGATCGATCAGTACGTTTTGATGCCCACTGCTCAGAAGGTATGAAAACCGTACTAAAAAAAATGTTTATGACCATTGAAGACCAGCCATCTGAAATACAGCAGCCTTTGGAGACAATAAAAAACGCAGAAAACAGGACGCAACGAGTTAAAGCGATTAAGGACTATTGTCTACAGTTTTCCGGTAAGGCTAAACCAGCGCCCAGTGAACACTTCTTTCAATTTCTGGTAAAAAAGCGGCAAGGTAGCTGTCGTCATCGTGTGCCCGTTTTTGTGGCTCTTTGCCGTTATTTCGGAATTCCATGCCGACAAATTAATAACCTCATCCACAGCTTTGCCGAGTACTCCCTGGATGGCCGCCAAACCTGGCAATCAGCGGATTTGGGCGGAGCTCCAGTGCTGCCAATAGAAATCAGACCTGACTTCCAACACAACAGGAAGGTGGGTGCCCCCGACACTGAGTTAGAAACGGTCAAGAATCTCCTTAAAGGTGCTGATTTAGCAAAACAGCCAACTCTGGCTGAGGCCTCTGTTGTGAACTCCAGAGAACAGTACAACACACTTGAGACAAAGAGTGCATTGCCAGAAACCGATCCAAGTCCTTATGAAAGGGTACTGGAGCTCTGGAAGATAAAAATTTTAGGCCCTTTTTCCATGGGCGTCTCAATGTTAGTGTCGATGGACACAGAAGCATTGGGCGAAGAGGAGAAGAGTTTGATCGGAACGGTGTTCGATGGTCGGTGGCTTCGTAAACCGATGTCGGAGGCAGTATGTACGATGTTGAACTACTACGGTGAAGGAGATCAGGTCGCTCAGCAACTCAAATTATTGTACTCAAAAATGATTGATCAGGCCGGAGCAGACTCTCGACAATGGTTGGGTTCGATAGTGGATATACTGGCAAAATGTAACTTTCACAGAGCTTCGGTTGTTCGCTTTGCCCATGAAGCACTGGCATCGGGCTGGTTGGATCCAATGCCAGAATACAAAACTATTATTGTATCGGCCACAGATCATTATAAGCTATTGATGCGTCTGAAAGATTTCGATGAGCTGAGGGCCAAAGCCACCCATTGTCTGAAAAAGTTTTATAAGCAGTTATTGTCCAGAGAAAAAAATATTCAGTTCTGGCAGTCGGCTTGTAAATACCACCATATAATAAAAGGCAATGACTTTTTCGCCACCCATAGCCATGATGGGTTTTCGCCATTTCTGGAAGCTAACATTCTCTGCACATCGTTAAAGAATGCCTGGACAAACCAACCTGACGGTACGCCGAATATAGAACGAATGCTGGTGCACCAGCCTGCGTTTCCGAAATTAGCCTCGGGCAAGGATAATCATCGCCCGGTGATTATCCTGGGGCAACCTGTCTGGAGCAACACACTGGTTGAGGAGAAGGCCGAAGAACTGTTTCAACTAAAAGTTGAGAACACCCCGCACTTAAAGCAGTTATTAGGAATAGTCAGTATATCTAGGGCCAGGTTAGAACAGTTCGACGATGAACTGCAAGAGCTCAGTGCATCCAGAGAGAAAGCACTGCGAAAATTGAAAGACGAATATATGAAAGCATTGCATACTGCAGATGATCCTGCAGGTTGCTCTGGTTCATTACCTCTTCATGAAAAACGTCGGCTTGCAGAAGAAGTCTATAACGAAAAAACATCTGATATCGAAATGAGATACAAAAACATAAAAGACTCTGTTAAAGAGTTGAAAAAGGGTGTGGAATTTGGGGTTACTTTAAAAAGTAACTGCAATCAATTGATTCGGCAGGCCTTTAGTCATTACCTGTATGAATTGACACACTCAAAAGGTGGTCGCTTAACCTATTGTTGGGGCGATGCTAACGGGGTGAGTGAGCTTGTCAGCAATCAAGCCTTTGGCTCTCACGAACCGTCCTCACCAGAAGAGCTATATACCATGATGTCTGCTATTTCAAGCTCTTCCGATTTTCAGCGCTCTGTTAATGATGCCTACTTAAAACAGGCACAGGACGCCAGCAACGCTCTGGTGCTCAAAAACGCTGAACTGACAAAAATTGCCGAAGAGTTTTTGGACAGCATGAATTTGAATTCGCTATATAACTCATTAGATACACGTTGACAGCCTGACCATAGTAAGTTTTTCGAGATCGGTACTCCCTTCAATGGTTACGGGTAACCATTGAAATCGAACTTTCCTCCTGTCTGAAGGTCAAATGATTAAACAATTTCAATACAGTCATTCAGATGGCAGGAGAGACATTGACTATGGACAGTCGGATTGATGGTGCTGACATAAAAACAACCGTTCTTGACAGTGGCGTACCGGCCAAGAAAGCAAAGCGGGATGCATCAACGTCAAAGATTGCAGGAGTCTGCTCTGATGTCACTGCCAGGCTCAGGGTATCGTCACCACTGATTTCGTCGCCTCACCAGGCGCAAACCCTGGCCGCGGATTCCTCGCTCCAAAAGGCTCCCCGTTCCTTCGATTTTCGTTTTGTCGCCAGTGATGATGAGATTCGACAGCTTCTGGTTGCCCAGACCTGCAATGAACATCGGGATGTCACTCTTATTTCCCACCCCGATGACCTGTCACAGGCTAACCTGGTGACCCGCTTGAGCATTTCCGGCGACGGTGGCCACACGCTGGGTTCGGGCAAGCTGTTTGAAGGTTCACAGCCCATGACTCTGGTGCTGGATATCCGAAATCTCAACAGCGAGGATCTGCCAAAATTTAACGACCTGCTGGACCCTGATAACCCCTGTCTGTACGACAAAGTCAGCCAGCAGAAACGCACTCTGGGCGAACATGTTGCTCTACTGGTGGTGGCAGATCCTGAACAGTTGGCATCGGTTGGCCAACGCGAAGATGCACCCGGTGCTGATTTCTGGCGGCGAATTAATCGCCCGGGCAATACCTGGCAGTTCGACGCACAGACCGGCAATGCTTCGGCAATGGACATCGACCAGGTGCCTCCGGTATTGGCGGAACTCTCCGCTGAAAGCGCCATGGATGACGACAATACCCTGGTTATTGACTGTCACCTGCACGGTCACTGGCGACATTTGTTGCTGGGTGGTCCCGGCGTAGATAAACAGGGACGAATCCAGCACCTCCCCGGCAGGCTTGAGTTATTGAGGGTCGGTCAACGGGTGATTCTGAAAGGGGCCAACTGGCAGGATCTGGCCTTTGAACAGACGATTCGGCAAATGCTGGCGCAGCAATGCTTTGAGAGCAATGGCAAGGTCTGTCGGCTACCCGACAATGTTCACTTTTATCAGATGCCGGTAGGGAATGACGAGCTTAGTTCACTGTTTCAAAGCCTGTCCTGCTCTTTTGAAAAACAAAATGACAAACAAGGCGCCAATGGACTTAATCAAGAGCAACCACCACAAAATCCGGTCATCATTAACGAGAGTAATATCAGCGAATGGCTGAGCCCGATTGCCATCGCCCCGGAGGGTTATGCAGTCCCTAACAGCTGTCTGTTGGAACAGGTTCAGGCGGGCGGTGCCGTCGCTGTTACGTCTCCCCTCAATGAGGAAAACTGGTTTCGTTTGCTGGGCTCACTGCAGACTATTCGCGAAACCACTGGCCTGGAGCCCCGACTTCGGGTGGCTCATTCAGGACGGCAGCCAAAAGCCCTGGGATTGATAGAAAACGTTGAGTACCCTATACCCGGGAGCGTTCAGTTACCGAAAAAAGTCAGCGATCAGGCAGCCATTGACACCTTTACTTATCAGCAACATGCCCAGGTCAGACACTGGATCAATCAGCAGCCGCAAACACCTCTGGTCATCCAGGTCAATGAACAGACAGGCTTCAGCCAGCTATTTGATAATATCCATATCACCTCGGAACAAAAGGCGTATTTTGGACGACGCCAGAGTAAATTGCAGGAGGCATTAACCGCTGGTGAGCCGGTGGTATTCCTGGGACTCGAGCGTAGTCCAGCGCTTCAGCAACTGCTGGAACCTCTGGTTGTGGGACAACCTCTGTTGGTGAATGGTCAATTACAGGCCTACCCAAAAGCTCGCGTCACATTGCTCTGGCCTGAGTCTGCAAAAAGCCCCTCTTCAGTATTGAACTTGATGCTTGCCACAGGTAAGCCCTGTCCCGAGACCGATCTCTGGGATATCACTGCCTCCAGGTATGAGATACCGCGGACTGAACTGCCTGAACAAGCACTTAATGAACTTTACGAAGCCTTTAAAACCGTACCCGCCCACCTGTGTAACCCTTTGCCTGAAATAACCGAAGGGTTATTGAATAACCTGATACTGGCGGCCCGACGGGCACAGCAGGTTGACCAGTCCCCAGAGTTCCTGCCCCGCCACTGGCGTAAGGCCATCAATAGTGTCATCACCCATGGCACCCGGCAGAATCCGTCCGTCCGTGATTTTATGAAAGTGGTTTGTTGGCAGTTGTTACCGGATAGGATGCCAGATGCTCACAGGAAGCCGGATGAGGATCAAACTGCCTCGGTAGATCCGGACCAGTTAAACGAAGTCATCAATAGTGCCCCGCACTTAAACAGAGAGTTTGTAAAGCAGAACCTCTGGCCACTGGCCAGAGCCTCTGACCCGAAAATCTTTAAGCAAGCAAAACTCTACTATCAAAGTTCATCTCCGGAATGGGATGTAGAAGAAATTCTGGACGGGCTCTGTGCCCTGATCGTAGCCCATACGTCTGCAGAACAACAAGACGCAATGGCCTGCCAGTTGAAAGTCGATCCGGCAGCAACAGAGACCTTTCAATCGTTAACCATCAGGCCATCAAGACAGATTAAACGTTTGCAGGATGCGCTGGCTTGCGGATGGCAGTTAAACCTTGCGTCTGGTCAGATCCGATCCGATGCTATTCAGGCTCTGGCCAGCGATTGTTTTCATATTGCCAGAACCGCGAATACTGTCAAAGCAGGTATTGAAGAGATAGAAAATCGTCTGCCTGAATCACTGGAATGGACGGGTTCCGCTGATAATCCTTTGTCAGCACTGGCCCGGGATCTTTATCACGGCGAGATAAGCCAGAGAGATCGTGAAAGCCGTCGATTATCCCGACTCCATGACCGGCTTTCGGACTCTCCCGTTATCTTCCTGCAAGGGGAAACCGGCACCGGAAAAAGTTACTTTTCCGCCAAAATGGCGAACGCTTCAGGACTGGCTGAGGTCATTTCCCTTGGACCTTCCGACAGCGAACAGACCCTGATGAAACGCTGGCAGTGGCAAGAGCATACCGATGGCGATCGCTCTATGGCGCAGCAAAACCGGGCTTTGATGGAATGGGCCAAGACCGAATCCGATAAAGACGGAGAATACATCACCCTGTTGCTGGATGAGGCTAATTTGGCCAAAGCCGGATTACTGGCGTCATTGAACGGCCTGTGGGAACCGGAACCCTGCATCTATGTGAATGGTCATCCTGTCAAGGTCAGTCCAAAACACCGGGTAATTCTCACCGGTAACCCGGATCATTACGCCGGGCGGCAAATGGACCCGGCCCTGAAAGAGAAGCTGCCCAGGGCTTACTACCCACGTCTGGACCAGGCTTTCCTTAGGGACAGAGTGGTGGAACCGGCTCTGCTCAATCAGTTACAACGGTATCTGCCGGATTCTCAAACAAGCAGGATTGCGCAGAGTGCCACCGGGAGTCTGATGGTGCTGTGGCAATATTATCAGGAACTGCTGCCAGACCATGAGTTTACCCCCAGGGATTTAACCGATATCTGCAGTTGGGTGGGTTGGTATCTGGATCGTTCGTTATCCGCCGGTGACACGGTTACCGGCAAGCAAATGAACGCTTTGATCCAACAAAGTTTTCGGGATCTACTGAGCCCTGAAATCACCGAAACAAATCAGGATGCCCTGTCAGCACTGGAAAGCTGGTTTGCTGCCCGTTACCAGCCGGAGAACACCCTGAGCGACAGGGTTCGTAACAAGACCCTGTCAGATATTCAGCAGACCTTCAGAACAGTTACCCAAAAAATACGACCGGACTTTGATACCTCCGGAGCGGCAGTCTTTGAGCTGGTAGAACGAATTGGACAGGATTTAAGCCGCTGTCAGCAGGCTTATCATCGTAAGATAAAACACGGCGGTCGTCAGGCGACACTGATTGAGGGCCCGGCCGGGCGAGGTAAAGATGCCACGCTGAACCTGGTGATTGCAAGCGTCAAACAGCAGGCTGAAGAACGGCAAGAATTGATGCCGGAAGTCTTTTACCTGAATGCCTGTGATTGTTCCTGGGACAAAGTGTGTGAAGCGATCCAGAAGGCCAAAGTGCAGGGTGGCATCGTGGTGATTTCGGAAATGAATCTGATCGACAGCCAGCACCTGGAAGGTGAGTTAAACGATATTCTGGCCGGTGACGCCCATCCGGGCTTTCACCTGTTTGCCACCATCAACCCGCCTGAGTACAGCGGGCGAAAACCCTTGTCACCGGCACTGAAAGGACGTTTTCGACATCTGCCCATTCGGCAGTACAACCCGGCAGAATTACAGACCATTGCCGAAAAAGTGTTGCCAGAGTCACCAGAATGGACATTAGTCGCTAAAAAGCTAACAGAAAAACATTGTCTTTTAAGGTCTTGCCTACAACGCAAAAACCTGCCGTTGCAGCCGACCAGCCTTGATCTTCAGAATGTCACCAGGGCTGTCTTCAGAAGAGGCGACTTTACCGATAAAGCACTTCATCAATGCCTCACTCAGCACTATCGGCTTTATCTGATGGCCGTCAACCTATCGCTGGAGGAACTGCCCGGGTCTTCGGCTCTTGCCATGGGGAAATGTGAATTTAATTCCGAACTTTGCCATTGGTTCAATCAGACAGTACCGAAAATTGATCGTCCATGGTTGATACGAAGCAGTCATCTCAGCAGTGTTGATGAAAAAAAACATGAAATCCTTGTTAACACTGAGCTGGATGAACAGGAAGCCAGAACGGAAATCATCAAGAGCGTGGCTCAGGCAAAGTGGCGGTCATCAGGCCTTCCAATGAAGCCCTATGACTCGGACGACATACTCACCCAGACACTTTACCGACACTGGCAGCAAAGCTGGTTTAATCATAAGTTTGGCCACACCGGCGTGCACGCTGATAGCGTATTTTCCCTGTCGAAAGAACAGACACTGACGCTGATCTTATCAGCTAACCAGCCTTACTTTCGTGAGGCTGATCGGCGAATCAGTGCATGGAGTGTCGATGGTGCACAATGTTGGCCTCTGTTCTGGCATCAGATCAGTGATCTGCCGAAACATCTGGTCGATGATTTTATTAACGAAACACCACAAGACATGCCAAAAGTCAGCGAGAAACAGGCGTCGGCATTGCATCAAAGTACCAACCTTGAGCCACAGTCTGTTCACCAGGCATTGGCTATTGACAGTGGTAAGGCCTATGAAAAATACAATCCCGAAGCCCTCGAAAAAGAGGCTCCAACATTGGACCGCATGACGGACTACCAGAACAAGAGTAAACCAAAAATCAAGCGTTATATGATTTTTGACACTAAGGACTTTTTTCCCGCTCATTATCGGTGGCGGGCAAGAGATATTTTTGTATCTGCTGCGGGCGACATCAAATGGATCGATATTAATGATCGTCACATGCAGGGAGCCGAAGTCCTCATACCGGGTCGGTTACCGGAACCTGACCAGGAAGTGACATTAGCCAGCGATCAGACGCTGGCGACCTTTGAGCGGCCATCGAACACTTGTCGATATGCCTTGCCCGGCCTGAAGCCTGACGACCGAATCGTGGCCCTGCGCATAACACCAGCATTGCCATTTACCTTGATCAGGGACCGATATGCCGGGCTCCATACACTCTATGTTGCCAAGGCCGAAGATAACCAGACTATTCAATTTGCTTATGTCGTAGAACACAGAGAAGCGGGTGAAAAAACACTTGCTGAAAAAGTCCGACCCGCACAATCAACTCGGTTTGACGTCCACTGTTCAGAAGGTATGGAAGCAGTACTGAAAAAAGTATTTACCCGAATTGACCTGCAGCCAACCAAAGTACAGGCGCCTTTGCAGACAATAAAAAACGCTAAAAACAGCAGGCAGCGCATTGAGGCGATCAAGGACTATTGCCGGGGGTTTTCCGGTGGTGATATGCCAGAGGGTAATAAAAATTTGTTTCAATTCCTGGTAACACAGCGGCAAGGGAGCTGTCGTCATCGTGCGCCTGTTTTTGTTGCTCTTTGCCGTTATTTTGAGATTCCATGTCGGCTAATTGCTAACAAAAACCACGCCTTTGCAGAATGTTCCATAGACAGCGGTCAAACCTGGGAGTCAGTGGATTTGGGCGGGGCACCTGTTGAGGCAATAGAAATCTGGCCTGACTTCCAGCCCAACAAGCGGATCAGCGGTTCCGGCACCCATTCAAAGAAAATCAGGGATCTGCTGGAAGGAGCTGATTTAGCACAACAGGAAGCTATAGCTAAAGCCCTGGGAATGAGCCTGGAGGAGCTGAAAAAAGCCCTTGAGGCAAACACTGCATTGTTAGAAGCCGATCTGACACCTTTCAAATTAGTAGTGAGGCTTTGGAGGAAAAAAGATTTTGCCGGCTTTTCCATGGGCGTCTCAATCCTGGAGTCGCTGGAGACAGACGAATCAGACTATGCCGAGCAGGCATTGATCGGTAATATAGATGTCCGAGGAGATAATCCGATGTCGGAAGCCGTAATGCAAATATTGTCCGACAGTGATGAGGATCAGGTCTCTGATCAACTTAAATCCCTCTATTTAAAAATGATTGTTCATGGCGGAGCAGAGCCGCTCGATTGGTTGAATTCAATAGTGAAAATACTCAATGGCAGCGACTTGACCAAACGTTCGGTTATTCAATTTGCCAGTCAAGCCCTGAAATCGGGTTGGCTGAATCTATTGCCATTACAAAAATACAAAAGTAAGAAGGAAGTTAAACACCATCAGCTATTGCTGCGACTGGAAAGCGTCGATGAACTGAAGGTTGATGCCAGCCGTTGTCTGAAACAGTGGTATAAGGGATCATTCTCCAGGGAAAAAAATAGCCATCTCTGGCAGTTCCTACATAGCTACTTCCAAACAAAGAAAAAGTATGCCTTGCTCGTCACTCACAGTCATGACGGGGTTTCGCCATTCCTGCAAAGTAAAATTGCCAGCTCGTCTTTGCAAAAAACCTGGACAGACGAACCTGAGGGTATTCCGAATATAGAACGAATGTTGGTACATGATCCGGCCTTTGAGCAGTTAAGCTCGTTCAAGGCGAACCACCGTCCGGTAATTATCATGGGGCAACCTTCCTGGGACGAAACAGTGTTGGATAAAAAGGTCGAAGCCCTGTTGCAGCGAATTATTGCCAACAGCCCGGACGACCTGGAGCCGTCGGATGAGGAGCGAAGGCTGGAAAGTGATTTAAAAAACAAATGCATTCAGGCAATTCAGCAGGCCTTCAGTTATTACCTGTATGGACTGGCAAACTCGAAAGGCGGTTACTTAAAGTATTGTTGGGCTGACGCTGTCATCGGGCCTTATAAAAGCAGCGACCACCATGGCGCTCACGATCCATCCTCACCGGGAGAGCTGTATGCCATGATGTCCTGGATTTATAGCTCTTACGAGTTCCAGGGATCTGTTGAAGATGCCTACTTACGGCATGCGTACAACGCCAGCGATGCTCTGGTGCTGAAATCCGTCGAACTGACAATTATCGCCGAAGAGTTTGTAAACAGCGTGAATTTGAATTCGATTTATGACGCATTGAAGAGCTGATAACCCTTTGGTCATGATGAATTTTTAGCAAAATCGTCGTAAACCCTCGCCCAATCGAGGGTGTCGCAAAAGGTCAATTAAAACGCTTCAAGCTTCAAACCGTCATCTCCGCGAAGGCGGAGATCCACTGTTCGTGGTGGGTTCCCGCCTGCGCGGGAACGACGATCTTGATATATCCTGCTGACCATACCCTTTTGCGACACCCTCGACAAGGCGGGGAGTGTCACAGTGATTTCCATCAATCATTACGGCTAACTTTCCAAGCGGAACTTTCGTCCTATCTTACGGTCAAATAATTAAACAGTCTCAATTTAATCCTCCAGATGGCAGTAGGGAGATTAGCTATGGATAGTCGTATTGGTGGTGAAAAAAACAACCTCGTTTCTCTTAGTGACGTGCCTGTCAGTGACATGCCTGATAGCGCAGTGCCAAGCAAGAGAGCAACGCAGGGTTTACCATCAAAGATTACAAAGGCCTGCTCTGGTATCGCTTCCACACTCAATAAATCATCACCTTCGGTAAACTTTCCTGACAAAACCAGAACCCTGGCCTCAACCGATTCCTCACTCCACAAGGCCCCTCATGCCTTCGATTTTCGTTTTGTCACCAGTGATGATGAGCTTCGAAAGCTTCTGGTTGCCCAGACCTGCGATGAACATCGGGATGTCACCCTTATTTCCCACCCCGATGACCTGTCACAGGCTAACCTGGTGACCCGCTTGAGCATTTCCGGTGACGGTCGCCACACCCTGGGTTCGGGCAAGCTGTTTGAAGGTTCACAGCCCATGACTCTGGTGCTGGATATCCGAAAGCTCTCCAGCGAGGATCTGCCAAAATTTAACGACCTGCTGGACCCGAATAACCCCTGTCTATACGACAAAGTCAGCCAGAAGAAACGCTCTCTGGGTGAACATGTTGCTCTGCTGGTGGTGGCAGACCCTGACCAGCTGGCATCGGTTGGCCAGCGTGAAGATGCACCCGGTGCTGATTTCTGGCGGCGAATTAATCGACCGGGCAATACCTGGCAGTTCGAGGCACAGACCGGCAATGCTCCGGCAATGGACGCTGACGAGGTGCCTCCGGTATTGGCGGAACGCTCCGCTGAAAGCGCCATGGATGACGACAATACCCTTGTTATCGACTGTCACCTGCACAGACACTGGCGACAGTTGCTGCTGGGTGGCCCTGGCGTAGATAAACAGGGACGAATCCAGCACCTCCCAGGCAGGCTCGAGTTATTGAAGGCCGGACAACGGGTGATTCTGAAAGGGGCCAACTGGCAGGATCTGGCCTTTGAACAGACGATTCGGCAAATGCTGGCGCAGCAGTGCTTTGAGAGCAATGGCAAGGTCTGTCGGTTACCCGACAATGTTCAGTTTTATCAGATGCCGGTAGGGAATGACGAGCTTCGTTCACTGTTTCAAAACCTGTCCTGCTCTTTAGAAAAACAAGGTGACAAACAAGACGACGAAGGACTTGTTCAAGAGCAACCACCACAAAATCCCATCATCATTAACGAGAGTACTATCAGGGAATGGCTGAGCCCGATTGCCATTGCCCCGGAAGGCTATGCAGTCCCCAACAGCTGTCTGTCGGAACAGGTTCAGGCGGGGGGTACCGTCACCGTTACGTCTCCCCTCAATGAGGAAAACTGGTTTCGTTTGCTAGGCTCGCTGCAGACTATTCGCGAAACCACTGGCCTGAAGCCCCGACTTCAGGTGGCTTATGCAAAAGGACAACCAAAAGCCCTGGGATTGACAGAACAGGATGGGCACCCTTTGCCCGGGTTACCGAAAAAAGTCAGCGATCAGGCTGCCATTAACACCGTCACTTATCAGCAACATGCCCAGGTCAGACACTGGATCAATCAACAGCCGCAAACACCTCTGGTCATTCAGGTTAATGAACAGACCAGCTTCAGCCAGCTATTTGATAATATCTATATCACCTCGGAACAGAAGGCGTATTTTGGACGCCGTCAGAGTAAGTTGCAGGAGGCATTAACCGCTGGCAAGCCAGTGGTATTCCGGGGACTCGAGCGTAATCCAGCGCTTCAGCAACTGCTGGAACCTCTGGTTGCAGGACAACCTCTGTTGGTGAATGGTCAATTACAGGCCTACCCACAAGCTCGTGTCACAGTGCTCTGGCCTGAGTCTGCAAAAAGTCCCTCTTCAGTATTGAGCTCGATGCTTGCCACGGGTAAACCCTGTCCCGAGATCGATCTCTGGGATATCAGCGCCTCCAGGTATGAGATCCCCCGGACTGAACTGCCTGAACAAGCACTTAATGAACTTTACCAAGCCTTTGAAACCGTCCCCGTCGACCTGTGCAACCCTTTGCCTGAAATAACCGAAGGGTTATTAAATAACCTGATACTGGCGGCCCGGCAGGCACAGCAGGTTGACCAGTCCTTGAGGCTTTTACCCCGTCACTGGCGCAAGGCCATCAACAGCGTTATCACCCATGGTACCCGGCAACATCCGTCCGTGCGTGATTTTATGAAAGTGGTTTGTCGGCAGCTATTGCCAGATGAGAATCAAACCGCCTCGGTAGACCGTGATCGCTTGAACGCCATCATCAAAAGTGCCCTGTCGTTAGATAGAGAGTTTGTGAAGGAAAACCTGTGGCCTCTGATCAGAGCCTTTGACCCGAAAGTCTTTAAACAGTCACAACTGTCTTATCAAGGTTCATCTCTGAAATGGGATCAGGAAGAAGTTCTGGACAGGCTCTGCGCCCTGATCGTGGCCCATGCGTCTGAAGAAAAACGAGGTGCAATGGCCTGCCAGCTGGAAGTCAGTCCGGCAGCAGCAAAGACCCATCAATCGTTAACCATCAGGCCATCAAGACAGATTAAACGTTTGCAGGATGCATTGGCTTCTGGCTGGCAGTTAACCTTGCCATCAGAACAGATCCGATCCGATGCCATTCAAGCGCTGGCCACTGATTGTTTTCATATTGCCAAAACAGCAACTTCTGAGGCAGCAGGCATTGAACGCATAGAACTTCGGCTGTCTGAATCACTGAAATGGACGGTCTCCAATGATATGCCTTTGTCAGCACTGGCCCGGGATCTTTATCACGGCGAGATAAGTCAAAAGGATCGCGAAAGCCGTCGATTGTCCCGACTCCATGACCGGCTTACGGACTCTCCCGTTCTGTTCCTGCAGGGAGAAACCGGCACCGGGAAAAGTTACTTTTCTGCCAAAATGGCCAGGGCTTCGGGACAAGCTTCAGTCATTTCCCTTGGACCTTCAGACAGTGAACAGACCCTGATGAAACGCTGGCAGTGGCAACAACACGCCGACGGCGACCGTTCTATGACACCGCAAAACCGGGCGTTGATGGAATGGGCCAAAACCGAATCCGACAAAGACGGAGATTACATTACCCTGGTTCTGGATGAAGCCAACCTGGCCCAAGCCGGATTACTGGCGTCATTGAACGGCTTATGGGAACCACAACCCTGCATCTATGTGAATGGTCATCCTGTCAAGGTCAGCCTGAAACACCGGGTGATTCTCACCGGCAATCCCGATCATTATGCCGGGCGCCAACTGGACCCGGCCCTGAAAGAGAAACTGCCCAGGGCTTACTACCCTCGCCTGGATCAGTCATTCCTTCGGGACAGGGTGATAGAACCGGCTCTGGTCAAGCATTTACGAGAGCATCTGACGGAGCAGCAAATAAACGACATTGTACACAGTGCCAGCAAAAGTGTGATGGCGCTCTGGCAATATTATCAGGAACTCTTGCCCGACCATGAGTTTACCCCCAGGGATTTAACGGACATCTGCAGTTGGGTGGGCTGGTATCTGGATCGTGCTCAGCCCGCTTGCGGCAGTGTGACCTGTGAGCAAATAAACAGTTTGATACAACACAGTTTTCGGGATGTACTGGGCCCTGAAATCACCGAAACACATCAGGACGCCCTGTCAGCACTGGAAATCTGGTTTGCTGCCCGCTACGAATCGGAGAACACCCTGAGCGACAGAGTTCATAACAAGACCCTGCAGGAAATGCAGCAGACCTTCAGTACAGTCAGCGAAAAAATCCGACCAGACTTTGATACCTCCGGATCGGCAGTCCGTGAACTGGCGCAACGACTTGGACAGGATTTAAACCGCTGTCAGCAGGCTTATCATCACGAAAGAAAACACGGCGGTCGTCAGGCGACACTGATTGAAGGTCCAGCCGGACGGGGCAAGGATGCCACGCTGAACCTGGTGATTGAAAGTGTCAGAAAGCTGGCTGAAGAACGGCAAGAATCCATGCCGGAAGTCTATTACCTGAATGCCTGTGATTGTTCCTGGGACAAACTGTGCGAAAAGATCCAGAAGGCAAAAGACGATGGCGGCATCGTGGTGATTTCGGAAATGAATCTGATCGACAGCCAGCATCTGGAAGGTGAGTTAAACGATATTCTGGCCGGTGACGCCCATCCCGGCTTCCACCTGTTTGCCACCATCAACCCGCCTGAGTACAGCGGGCGAAAACCCTTATCGTCGGCACTGAAAGGACGTTTTCGACATTTGCCCATCCGGCAGTACAACCCGACAGAATTACAGACCATTGCCGAAAAAGTGTTGCCAGAGTCCTCAGAAGGGACATCAGCCGCTATAAAGCTGACAGAAAAACATTGTCTTTTAAGGGCTCACCTGCAAGGCAAAAAACTGCCATTGCAGCCCACCAGCCTTGATTTACAGAATGTTGCCAGAGCTATCACCAGAGGTGGCGATTTTAGCGAAAAAGCCGTTCATCAATGCCTCAATCAGCACTACCGGCTTTATCTGATGGCCGCCAATATATCGCTAGAGGAACTGCCTGAGTCTTCGGCTCTTGCCATGAGGAAAAGTGAATTTAATTCCGGACTTTGCCAATGGTTCAATCGGACGGTATCGGACATTGACCGTCCGTGGTTGATTCGAAACAGTCATCTCAACGGTGTTGATGAAAAAAACCATGAAATTCGTATCAAGACTCGTCCGACTGAAGAGGAAACCAAAACGGAACTTATCAGGATGGTGGCTCAGAAAAAATGGCAGGCATCCGGTCTTTCCCTGAATCCGGATCAGTCGGACGATATTTTCACACAGGCACTTTACAGACACTGGCAGCAACGCTGGTTCGCTGATGATTTTAGCCTTACCGAAGTGGACGCTAATAGTGTATTTCCCCTGACCAAAGAACAGGCACAAACACTGAAAATGTGGGACTGCAAGCCTTATCTTAAGGAGGCTAATAAGCAGATACGGGCATGGAACTCCCGTGACCTTCAATGCTGGCCCGCATTTTGGCATCAGATCAGCGCTCTGCCGAACCGTTTGGTAAACGATTTTATTAAGAAAGCATCAGCCATTAGCGGTGATGGCGCTCCTGAACCATACAATCCAGAAGTTGAGGAAGAAAAAGCTCCGGCATTGGATCGAGGAACGAACTACGAGGATCGGGATAATTCAGTGACTAAGTTTCACAAAGTTTTTAATACGCAGCATCACCCTAGTATGTATCGCTGGCAGGCAAAAGATATTCGTGTCACCGCCGGGGGTGAAATCAAAGAGATCGATCTTGATGGCAAACACTTTCTGGGGGTCGAAACCCTCACTCCTAAACGGTTGCCAGGGAAAGACCAGAAAGTGATATTAACCAGAGATCAAGCGCTGGGGACCCTTGAGGTATCACCAAAGAATGGTCAATGTCCCTTACCCAGCCTGACGGCCAGTGACACTATCGTGGCCTTGCGTTTAGAACCCAATGTGCCATTTAAACTGACCCGGGACCAATACACCGGGCTTCATACACTGTTTATTCCTCTGGCCAAAGCCTACCAGAGTTTTCAGTGTACTTATGTCGTAGAACCCCGAAAGCCGGGCGAAAAAACGGCTGCTAAAGAAGCCTTTTTTGACGTCCAGTGTTCAGAAGGCATTAAGTCCGTACTGAAGGAACTGTTTGATAACATCAACGAACAACCCGCCAAAATACAGGCACCGTTGCGCAAAATAATGGACGCTAAAGACGTCAGGCAACGAATTAGCGCAATCACGGAATACTGCGAACAGTTCTCCGGTGCAGCTAAACCAGATGAGAGTGAAAATTTCTTTCGATTCCTGGTAACAAATCGGCAAGGTAGCTGTCGTCATCGTGCGCCTGTTTTTGTTGCTTTTTGTCGCTATTTCGGAATTCCCAGTCGGCAAATTGACAGCCTCAAGCACGCCTTTGCTGAGTATTCCGTGGATGGAGGCCAAACCTGGGAGTCAGTGAATTTGGGCGGAGCGTCTGGTGAGTCTACAGTAATCACACCTGACTTCCAGCACAGCAGCAAGGCCGGTAGTTCCAGCAGCAGGCCTAATTTCGGAATTCCCGGTTGGGAAATCAGTAGCGGTATCCACAGCTTTGGCGGGTTTTCCGCAGATGGAAGCCAAACCCTGGGGTCAGTGAATTTGGGCGCAGCGCCTCGCAAGTCTACAGAAATCGCACCTGACTTCCAGCACAGCAGCAAGGCCGGTAGTTCCAGCAGCTGGCCAAACAAGATTAACATTAACAATCTCCTTAAAGATGCTGATTCAGCACAACAGCAAGCTCTAACTGATGTTTTGGAGATTAGCCAGAAGGCGCTAAAAAAAGCCCATAAGACAAACACTGCATGGTTAGAAACCAAACTGAAACCTTTCGAAATGGTACTGAAACTTTGGAAGAAAAAAGATTTGGCCAGCTTTTCCATGGGCGTCTCAATCTTAGATTCGCTAGAGACAAAAGCATTGAACGATTCAGGGCTGGAATTGATCGGTAATGTGTATGGCGAAAATAATCGAAGATATAATCCAATGACGGAAGCCGTAATACAAATATTGTCTGACAGTGATGAAGATCAGGTCTCTAATCAACTCAAATCACTCTATGTAAAAATGATTGTTCAGGGCGAAGCACTCCCTGAATATTGGTTGAGATCAATAGTGAAAATACTGAACGGCAGTGACCTAAGCAAACGTTCGGTTATTCAATTTGCCGGTGAAGCCCTTAAATCGGGTTGGCTGGATCTGGTGCCGGTAAAAATATTCCCGGGGCAGGAGAAAATTGAACATCATAAGCTATTGGTCCGTCTGGAAAGCGTCGATGAACTGAAGGCTGATGCCAGTCATTGTCTGAAACAATGGTATAAGGAATTATTGTCAAGGGAAAAAAACAACCACAGGTGGCAATTCCTTTATAGCAGCTTCCAAACGAATAAAAATTATGCCTCACTCGTCTCTCATGGTCATGATGGGGTTTCGCCATTCCTTCAAGGTAAAATTACCAGCTCGTCTTTGCAAAAATCCTGGACATACCAACCTGAGGGTATTCCGAATATAGAACGATTGCTGGTACATGATCCCGCGTTTGAGCAGTTAAGCTCGGTCAGGGTGAACCAACGTCCGGTGATTATCCTGGGACAACCATACTGGAGCGACACAGCGATGGATGAAAAGGTCGAAGCCCTTTTGCAACGAATTATTGCCAACAACCCGGACAACCTGAAGCCGCTTCTAGAAAAAAGAAATCAATATAATCAGATAAAAAAACAATTTGACGATGATATGGAAGCACTGAAGAAAGAACATAGTTATAGAGAATGCAGGTACTCCGGGTTTCGTGATGAGCGATATGAAAGTGAAAAAAATGACTATGAGAAAAAAAGGCTTGAGATTGAAAACAGGTATAACTCTGCTATGAAGCTCATTAAGCTGTCGTATGAGGAGCAAAAACTGCAGACTGATTTAGTAAACAAATGCATTAAGTCAATTCAGCAAGCCTTCAGTTTCTACCTGTATGGATTGGCAAACTCGAAAGGCGGTTACTTGAAGTATTGTTGGGCCGATGCTGCTATTGGGCCTCATGCTGTCAAAGGGCCTAATGATGAAAAGTGCTGCCACTATGGCGCTCACGATCCATCCTCACCAGAAGAGCTGTATGCCATGATGACCTGGATTAGAAGCTCTGACGAGTTCCAGGAGTCTGTTGAATATGCTTACTTACGGCAAGCGCAAAACGCCAGCGATGCTCTGGTGCTGAAATCCGGTGAGCTGACAACCATCGCCGAAGAGTTTTTGAACAGCATGAATTTGAATTCGCTTTCTGACGCATTGGAGAGCTGACAACCTCAATATCCCAAAAGTCCATCCCATTTGTGATGGATACGGGTAATACCAATCGTATTTTCTAACTCCCGCAATGAGCATGGAGATTTGAGCCTTAAGACAAGGCGGCGTGAGGAGTCATAGCCTTAGCTATGGCGACGATCGCCAACGCAGGATTAAGGCTCAAATCTTCAGCGCAATAGGGAGTTAGAAAGTTCGATTGGTATAACTATCCTGACGGAACTTCCATCCTGTCTGAAGGTCATACCATTAAACAATGGCAATGCAGTCCTTCAAATAACAGGTAGGAGATTCACTATGGATGGTCGTATTGTTGGGCAAAAATGCAAACCTTCTGCTGAAAATAGTTTACCTCCAGCCAAGAGACAGGGAGGATATTCATCATCTAAGATTGCAGAGGTCTGCTCTGGTGTCACTCCCCAAACCAAGACATCATCAAATCCGTTGATGTTGCCTGACAGAGCGAGTTCCGTATTCTCTATGGATTGCACGCTCCCAAAGGCCCCTTATTCTTTCGATTTTCGTTTTGTCGCCAGTGATGATGAGGTTCGACAGCTTTTAGTTGCCCGGGCTGGCGATGAGAATAGGGATGTCACCCTTATTTCCCACCCCGATGATCTTGCACAGGCTAACCTGGTGAGCCGGTTGAGCATTTCCGCCGATGGTCGCCACACTGTGAGTTCGGGCAAGCTGTTCGAAGGTTCACAGCCACTCACACTGGTGATGGATATCCGAAAACTCAACAGCGAAGAGCTGCCAAAATTTAACGATCTGCTGGACCCGGATACTCCCTGTCTGTTCGACAAAGCCAGTCAGAAGAAACGCCCTTTGGGCGAGCATGTTTCGCTATTGGTCCTGGCCGACCCTGAGCAGTTGGCATCGGTTGGTCTGCGTGAAGATGCACCCGCGGTCGGCGCTCCGGGTGCTGACTTCTGGCGGCGAATTAACAGGCCGGGAAATACCTGGCAGTTCGAGGCTCAGACCGACAATGACTCATCAATGAACCTGGACAATGTTCCCCCGCTATTGGCTGAACTCCCCTGTGCCGAAAGTGCTATGGATGACGACAGTACCGTTTTAATTAACTGCCATAGGCACACCAGCTGGCGACAGTTGCTGCTGGGCGGGCCGGGAGTGGATCAACAGGGGCGAATCCGGCACATCCCCGGCAGGCTTGAGTGTTTGAGGGCCGGGCAACGGGTCATTCTGAAAGGGGCCAACTGGCAGGACCTGGCTTTTGAACAGACGATTCGACAGATACTGGCGCAGCACTGCTTTGAGAGCAATGGCAAGATCTGTGGGTTACCCGACGATGTTCAGTTTTATCAAATGTCGGTAGACAGTAATGAGCTTCACTCACTGTTTCTAACCCTGTCCTGCCAGGGTGACGCTTCAGGACACCCGATCATCATTAACCAGAGTAACATTAGTGAGTGGCTGAACCCGATTGCTATTTCCCCGCAAGGCTATGCAACCCCTAACAACTGTTTGTTGGAACAAATTCGGGCGGGTGGTGTAGTCACTGTAACCTCTGCCCTTAATGAGGCACTATGGTTTCGTTTGCTGGGTTCATTGCAGACTATTCGCGAAACGAGTGACCTGGAGCCCCGACTTCAGGTGATGCACTCAAAACAACAGCCGAAAGCCCTTGGATTGCCAGAAAACGATGGGCAGCCTGTGTCCAGCCTGCAGGACAAAACCAGAGAGCACACTGCCTTTGATATCGTCACTTATCATCAACAGGCCCAGGCAAGCCACTGGATCAATTATCTGCAGGAAGCACCTCTGGTCATCCAGATCAATGAACAGACCAGCTTCAGCCAGCTTTTTGATAATATCCATATCACTTCGGAACAAAAGGCTCATTTTGGGCGACGTCAGAGCGGGTTGCAGAAGGCATTAATCGCTGGCACGCCGGTTTTATTGCGGGGATTGGAAACTAATCCAATGCTTCAGCAACTTCTGGAACCCCTGGCTGTAGGGCAACCTCTGTTGGTGAATGGCCAATTACAGGCCTTCCCAAAAGCCCTTGTCGCAATACTCTGGCCCAAGTCCGTGATGGGCTTCTCTTCGGTATTGGATTCGATGGTCGCCACGGCTGACCCATGTCCTGACTTCGATATCTGGGATATCAATGCGGACAGGCATGATATCCCCCGGACTGAATTGCCAGAACAAGCACTTTACTCAGTTTACAATGCGTTTAATACCGTACCTGCTCACCTTTGTAACCCTTTGCCTGAAATTACCGAAGACTTGTTGAATAACCTGATACTGGCTGCCCGACGGGTACAGCAGGTTGACCAGTCACCACTGCTTTTACCCGGCCACTGGCGCAAGGCTATCAATAGCGTCATTACCCATGGCACCCGGCAGCATGCGTCCGTGCGCGATTTTATGAAAGTGGCTTGTTGGCATTCACTGCCTGATGTTCATACGACGCCGGTTAAGGATCAAACCGCCTCGGTAGACCCGGATCAGTTAGCTACCATCATCAATGGTGCTCTGCGGTTGGATAGAACGTTTATGAAGCAGAACTTCTGGCAACTGGCCCGAGCCTTTGATCCGGCGGTATTTAAGGACAGTGAATTACAAGTGTCCTATAAAAGTCCATTTCCAGTGCAGGGTGAAAAGGAAGCTCTGGACAGATTCTGTGCCATGGTCCTGGCCCATGCGCCTGAAGAAAAACGCCAGGCAATGGCCTATCAGCTGGCAGTCGACCCGGCGGCGGCAGAGCCCTGGCAATCGTTAACCATCAGACCCACAAGACAGATTAAACGTTTGCAGGATGCACTGGCTTCTGGCTGGCAGTTAGCTTTGTCACCAGGGCAGACCCGATCCCATGGCATTCAATCTCTGGCTGGCGATTGCTTTTACATAGCCAGAACAGCCAATTCTGACGCAGCAGGCATTGAGCACATAAAAAATCGACTGTCTGAATCACTGGCATGGACGGGGTCCACGGATAAGCCCTTATCCGCACTGGCCGACGATCTTTATCACGGCCTGACGAACCAGAAGGATCGTGAAAGCCGACGATTATCCCGACTCCATGAACGGTTCGCGGATTCTCCCGTTATCTTCCTGCAGGGAGAAACCGGTACTGGAAAAAGTTACTTTTCCGCCAAAATGGCGAATGCTTCAGGACAGGCTGCGGTCATTTCACTTGGGCCTTCTGACAGCGAACAAACCCTGATGAAACGCTGGCAGTGGCAAGAGCACACCGAGGGTGACCGTTCCATGACACTGCAAAACCGGGCGCTGATGGAATGGGCCAACACTCCGTCCGGGAAGGATGGACACTATGTCACTCTGGTTCTGGATGAAGCCAACCTGGCCAAAGCCGGATTGCTGGCATCATTGAACGGCTTATGGGAACCGCAACCGTGCGTATACGTCAATGGTCATCCTGTCAATGTCGGCCCGAAACACCGGGTGATTCTCACCGGTAACCCGGATCATTACGCCGGGCGCCAAATGGGCCCGGCCCTGAGAGAGAAACTGCCCAGAGCTTACTACCCACGGTTAGACCAGGCATTCCTCCGGGACAGGGTGGTGGAACCGGCTCTGGTCAGGCATTTACAACGGCATCTGCCGGAGCAGCAAATAAACGACATTGTACACAGTGCCAGCAACAGTGTGATGGTACTCTGGAAATATTATCAGGAACTCTTGCCCGGGCATGAGTTTACCCCCAGGGATTTAACCGATATCTGCAGCTGGGTGGGTTGGTATCTGGATCGTGCCCAACCCGCTCGCGGCAGTGTGACCTGTGAGCAAATAAACAGTTTGATCCAACAGAGTTTTCGGGATGTACTGGGGCCGGAAATCACCGAAACTCATCAGGATGCCCTGTCGGCACTGGAAATCTGGTTTACTGCCCGATTCCAACCGGAGAACACCCTGAGCGACAGAGTTCGTAACCAGACCCTGTCAGATATTCAGCAGACCTTCATTACAGTCACCAGAGAAATCCGACCTGAGTTTGATACCTCTGGATCAGCAGTCATTGAACTGGTGCAAAGACTGGGACAGGATTTAAGCCGCGCTCAGCAAGCTTATCATCTCGGCATAAAACACGGCGGCCGTCAGGCAACGCTGATTGAAGGTCCGGCCGGGCGGGGTAAAGATGCCACGCTGAACCTGGTGATTGAAACTGTCAGACAGCAGGCCAGGCAACGGGGAGAATCCATGCCTGAGGTCTTCCCCCTGAATGCCTGTGACTGTTCCTGGGACAAACTGTGTGAAGCGATCCAGAAGGCAAAAGTCGATGGCGGCATCGTAGTGATTTCGGAAATGAATCTGATCGACAGCCAGCATCTGGAAGGTGAGTTAAACGATATTCTGGCCGGTGACGCTCATCCGGGCTTCCATCTCTTCGCCACCATCAACCCGCCTCAGTACAGCGGGCGCAAACCCTTGTCACCGGCACTGAAAGGGCGTTTCAGACATCTGCCCATCCGGCAGTATAACCCGACAGAACTGCAGACCATTGCCGGGAAAGTATTGCCACAGAACCCGGAGGGGAAAATCGTGGCTAAAGAGCTGACTCAGCAACACTGTCGCTTGAGGGCTTACCTGCAACAGCAAAACTTGTCGTTGCAGCCGACCAGTCTTGATCTGCAGAATGTCGCCAGGGCGGTTGCAAGAGAGGGCGCCTTGACCGACAAGAGGCTTCTTCAATGCTTCAATCAGCACTACCGGCTTTATCTGATGGCCGCCAAAATATCGCTGGCGGAACTGCCCGGGTCATCGCTCCCGAATTTAGGTGAAGGAGCGCTGGAGTCTGATCTTTGCCATTGGTTCAATGAAACGGTATCGGGCATTGATCGCCCCTGGTTGATACGACACAGTGACCGCAACAGTATTGATGAAAAAAACCATGAAATTCGTGTTAACACTTGTCTGCATCCAGAAAAAGTCAAAACTGAAATCATCAAGAGGGTGGCTCAGGCAAAATGGCAGGCGTCCGGTCTTCCCCTGAAGCCTCAACAGTCGTACGACATACTCACCCGGGCACTCTACCGACACTGGCAACAAAGCTGGTTTGGTGTTCAATTTGGCCAGACGGGCGTGGACGTTAATTGCGTCTTCTCCATGACGAAAGAAGAGCAACAAACGCTGAAAGCACCGGCTTCCCTGTCTTATGTCCGCAAGGCTGATCAGCGGATAGCTGCATGGAACGCCAATGAAGTTCAATTTTGGTCCGGGTTCTGGCATCAGATCAGTGATCTGCCGAACCAATGGGTTGACGACTCTGAAAGATACAACCCGGAAGTCGAGGAGAAAAAAGCCAAGACATTGGACCAAATGACGAATTATGAGGATCTGAAGATAGAGCTTAACGATTATAAAATTTTTGATACGCAGGACCATTCTTGCCACATGTATCGCTGGCAGGCAACTGATAATTATGTGACGGCTAAGGGGTATGTCAAACTGATCGATCTTGATGATGAACATCTTCAGGGGTTCGAAACCCTCATACCAACATCGTTACCCGGGCGTGACCAGACAGTGACATTAGCCAGAGATCAAACGCTGGCGACCCTTGAGCTGTCATCAGAGAATGCTAATGGTGAATATCCATTGCCCAGCCTGAGGGCTAACGACTATATCGTGGCCCTGAGTCTGGAACCCAATTTGGCATTTACCCTGGTCAGGGGTCGATATACCGGGCTTCACATACTGTCTATTAAAGAGCCCAGAGCCAACCAGAGTATTCAGTGTACTTATGTCGTAGAACCCAGAGAATCGAACAACAAAACAGCTGCTAAAGGAGTCCGGCCAGAACAATCAACACATTTTGATATCCACTGTTCAGAAGGTATGAAAACAGTACTGGACAGATTGTTTGAGACCATTGAAGACCCGCAAGACCCAACCGAAGAACAGCTGCCTTTATGGAAAATAAAAAACGCTAAAAACACGACGCAGCGCATTGAGGCGATCAGCGAATATTGCCGACAGTTTGCCGGAGATGCGCAACCAGAGAGCAATAAGAACTTCTTTGAATTTCTTGTAACACAGCGGCAAGGTAGCTGTCGTCATCGTGTGCCTGTTTTTGTTGCTTTATGTCGTTACTTCGGGATTCCCTGTCGGCAAATTAATAGCCGGGCCCACGCCTTTGCCGAGTATTCTCCGGATGAACGGCAAACCTGGGATTCAGTGGATTTGGGCGGAGCGCCCGCAAATACAACAGAGATCGAATCTGTCTTCCAGACCACCAGAAGGATCAGTGTTTCCAGCACTGAGTCAAAGAAGATTAAGGATCTTCTGAAAAGAGCAAATCTGGCACAACTGCAAGCTTTGGCTAAAGCCCTTGACATAAATTTTGAGGAACTGAAAGAAGCGCTTGAGACAAACAGTGCATTGCCAGACACCCATCTGAGTCTTCCTGAATTGGCAAGGAAGCTCTGGGAGCAAGGAGATTTAACCAGTTTTTCCCTGAGTGTCTCAATCATAGAGTCAATGGAGACAACAACATCAGGCCATCTCATCAAGCAGCTGACCGATGTTCTTGATGGCACCGGTGAGCATACCGGTAAAAGGATGTCGGAGGTGATAGCACAAGCATTGTCCGAGAGTAATGAAGATCAGGTCATTGAACCACTCAAATCGTTACACTCACAAATGATTGTTCAGGGCAAAGCAAACCCTCGGCAGTGGTTGAGTTCAATGGTGGATCTGCTGAAAAACAGCGACCTGAGCAAGCCTTCGGTGATTCACCTTGCCCGTGAAGCCCTGAAATCGGGTTGGCTGGACCCACTGCCAACCTCTGACGGCGAAATTATAGATGCTGACGAACATCATGAACTATTGGTGAGTCTCGAAGGTATCGATGAGTTTAAGTTTAAAGCCGGACATTGCCTTAAAAAGTGGTACAAGGAATTATTGTCCGCAGAAAAAAATAGCCAGCTATGGCGGTTAACTTATGAAAGCTTCGTAAAGAGAGAAGGTACTGACTTGGTCGTTGATCATTCTCATGATGGCGTTTCGTCACTCCTTGAAAATAAAATAGCCAGCCCATCTATACAGATGTCCTGGACAGACGAACCTGAGGGAGTTCCGGATATAGAACGAATGTTGCTGCAACATCCCGCGTTTGGGCAGTTAATCTCGGGCAATACTAACCACCGCAGGGTGATTATCCTGGGGGAACCTGACTGGGCAGAGACAATGATTGTTGAAAAGAGCAAAGTCCTGTTTCAACGAGTCGTTGAGAACAGCCCGAAATTGCAGCAGTTATCTGAACAAATCAAAACAAAGTCCCCTGGTGTGCCCTATGAAGACGAAAGGCTTGAGGAATTAAAACGCAGATGCTTCCCGATAATTCAGCAGGCCTTCAGTCATTACCTCTATAAAGTGACACACTCAAAAAACGCCAGTTTGACGTATTGTTGGGTGAATGCTCACATCAGGAGGTCCCAATACAATTACAACTATGGCACCCATGATCCATCCTCACCAGAAGAGCTGGATGCCATGATGGGTGAAATTGATAGCGATTATAAGTTTGAGAAATCGATTAAGGATGACTGCTTACGACAGGCACTCAACGCCGATAATGCTCTGGTGCTCAGAACCGACGATCTGACAAAAATTGCCGATGAGTTTTTGAACACCGTGAATTTGAATTCGATGTTTGACTCAGAATATTTATTCCTCTGATGATAGCTGCCCATAAATGTTCCATAAGGCCATCCTGACAACTCGTTCCCACGCTCCTTCGAGGCTGTCGCAAAACTCTAACAGCTCGTTCCCATGCTCTGAGGGTGTCGCAAAACTCCAACAGCTCGTTCCCATGCTCTGAGTTCGTCATTCCCGCGAAGGCGGGAATCCAGCGCCAACGGTGGATCTCTGCCTTCTCGGGGATGACAAGGCCAGGGGAGCACCAGGCAGTATGGTTCTGGTGGTGAGTCAGTGTGGATTCCCGCCTTCGCGGGAATGACGAGAATGAAATCGGGAATGACAGGAGTGAAGGCGGGAATGACAGGAGTGAAGGCGGGAACCAGAGTTTTGCGACAGCCTCTCCTTCGCGGGAATGACGGGAGAATTGTCCCCTGTAGAGTGGATTTGGGTAACTGTCCTTACGGAACTTCCATCCTTTCTGAAGGTCTTACGCTTAAACAATTTCAGTACAGTCCTTCGGATAACAGGTGGGAGATTGACTATGGATGGTCGTATTGTTGGGCAAAAAAGCAAAGCTTTTCCTGATAATAATAATGTTCCGCCCGCCAAGAAAGCGAATCAGTACGCATCGGCAAAGATTGTAGAGGTCTGCTCAACCCCCCAACTCAATAGATCCTTACCTCCGATAATCTTGCCTGACAGGACGACAAGTCTTTTCTCAGCCAATTCCCCGCCCCCAATAACCCCTCATTCCTTCGATTTTCGTTTTGTTGCCAGTGACGATGAGGTTCGACAGCTTTTAGTTGCCGAAACCGGCGATAAATATCGGGATGTCACCCTTATTTCTCATCCCGATGACCTCTCAAAGGCTAACCTGGTGAGCCGGTTGAGCATTTCCGGCGATGGTCGCCACACTCTGCGCTCAGGTAAGCTGTTCGAAGGTTCGCAGCCATTAACTTTGGTGATGGATATCAGAAAACTCACCAGCGCTGAACTGCCGAAATTTAACGATCTACTGGACCCGGATAATCCTTGTCTGTACGACAAAGTCAGGCACAGGAAACGTCCTCTGGGCAAGCATGTTTCTCTATTGGTGCTGGCGGCTCCTGAACAGTTGAGATCGGTTGGCAGACGTGGGGAAGCACCGGGGGCCGATGCACCGGGGGCCGATGCACCGGGGGCCGACGCACCGGGGGCCGACGCACCGGGGGCCGATTTCTGGCGGCGAATTAATCGACCGGGAAATACCTGGCAGTTCGATACTCAGACCGGCAATACCCCATCAATGACCAGCTGCAAGGCTCCCCCGATATTGCCTGAATACCCCAGTGCCGAAATTGCTCTGGATAATACCGTTCTTATTGACTGTCACTTGCACAATAACTGGCGACAGTTGCTTCTGGGCGGCCCCGGAGTGGATCAACAGGGGCGAATCCGGCACATTCCTGGCAGGCTTGAATCATTGAGGACCGGACAAACGGTGATTCTGAAAGGGGCCAACTGGCAGGATCTGACCTTTGAACAAACGATTCGACAGATACTGGCGCAACAGCGCTTTGAGAGCAATGGCAAGGTTTGTCAGTTATCCGACAATGTTCAGTTTTATCAAATGCCGGTAGGGAATGACGAACTTCATTCACTGTTCCAAAGCCTGTCCCGCTCTCGCGACAAAGAAGGTGACAAAGAAGCTGACAAAGGATCTGATAAAAAGCACGCACCACCAGGCCCGATCATTATTAACCAGGTTAATATCAGAGAATGGCTGAGCCCGATTGCCATTGCCCAGGGAGGCTATGCAGCCCCTAATACCTGTCTGTTGGAGCAAATTCAGGCGGGTGCTGCAGTGACCATAACGTCTCCCCTCACTGAGGCTCTCTGGTTTCGTTTGCTGGGTTCACTGCAGACTATTCGCGACACAACCGGCCTGACGCCCCGACTTCAGGTGGCTCATCCGGGACAGCAACCAGAAGCCCTGGGATTGGCAGAAAACCATGAACAACCTCTGTTCAATATCAGAGATCAGTCTGCTTTTAATGCAGTCACTTATCAGCAACAGGCCCAGGTAAGTCACTGGATCAATCATTACCCGCAAGCCCCCCTGGTTATTCAGGTGAATGAACAGACCAGCTTCAGCCAGCTTTTTGATAATATCCGTATCACCTCGGAACAAAAGGCACATTTTGGACGACATCAGAGTGGCTTGCAGCAGACATTAACCGCTGGCAAGCCGGTGGTATTGCGCGGGCTGGAGACTAACCCAACACTTCAGCAACTTCTGGAACCCCTGGCGGTTGGGCAACCTCTGTTGGTCAATGGCCAATTACAGGCCTACCCGCAGGCTAATGTCACCCTACTCTGGCCTGAGTCTGTGCAGAGCCCCTCTTCAATATTTAATTCGATGGTCGCCGCGGCTACCCCCTGTCCTGAGGTCGATCTCTGGGATATCAATGCCCTCAGGCATGATATCTCCCGCACTGAACTGCCGGAACAGGCACTGCACTCACTTTACGAAGCGTTTGAAACCGTACCTGCCCACCTGTGTAACCCTCTGCCAGAAATGACCGAAGGCCTGTTGAATAACCTGATACTGGCTGCCCGACGAGCACAGCAGGTTGACCAGTCTCCTCAGCTCCTGACCCGCCATTGGCGCAAGGCCATCAACAGCGTCATCACCCATGGTGCCCGGCAGAATCCGTCAGTGCGGGATTTTATGAAAGTGGCTTGCTGGCACTTGTTACCGGACAAGACGACGGATGCCCATAAAAAGCCGGATGAGAATCAAGCCGCCTCGGTAGACGCGGACCTGTTAGCGACCATCATCAGTAGCACCCCGCGACTGAATAGAAAGTTTGTCAGGCAGAACCTGTGGCAGCTGGCCCGGGCCTTTGACCCGGCAGTCTTTAAAGATGCCAAATTACAGCTGTCCTATGAAAGTCCATTTCCAGTGCAGGGTGAAAAAGAAGTTATGGACAGGCTCTGTGCCATAATCCTGGCCCACGCACCGGAAAAACAACGAAATGCTGTAGCCTATCAGCTGGCAGTCGATCCGGCGGCAACAAAGCCCTGGCAATCCTTAGCCACCAGACCAACCAGACAGATTAAACGTTTGCAAGATGCACTGGCTTCTGGCTGGCAGTTACTTCTGCCACCGGGGCAGACCCGATACGAAGCCATCCACACTCTGGCCAGCGATTGTGTTCACATGGCCAGAACAGCGAATTCTGAGGCAGAACCCGTTGAACGCATAGAAAATCGGCTGTCTGAATCACTGAAATGGTGGGGTTCTGCCGATGTGTCCCTGTCCGCACTGGCCCGGGATCTTTATCACGGCAAGATGAGTCAGGAGGATCGTGAAAACCGTCGATTATCCCGACTCCATGACCGGCTTAAAGACTCTCCCGTTATATTCCTCGAGGGGGAAACCGGCACCGGGAAAAGCTACTTTTCCGCCAAAATGGCGAGGGCTTCAGGACAGGCTGCGGTGATTTCCCTTGGACCTTCTGACAGCGAACAAACCCTGATGAAACGCTGGCAATGGCAACAACACGCCGACGGCGACCGCTCTATGGCGCAACAAAACCGGGCATTGATGGAATGGGCCAATACCGGAACTCACAAAGACGAAGGCTGTGTTGGAGGAAGCTATATCACCCTGGTGCTGGATGAGGCTAACCTGGCCCGGGCCGGATTGCTGGCGACATTGAACGGCTTGTGGGAAGCGCAACCCTGCATTTATGTGAATGGTCATCCTGTCAGGGTCAGCGAAAAACACCGGGTGATTCTCACCGGCAACCCGGATCATTATGCCGGACGCCAGCTGGACCCGGCCCTCAGGGAAAAACTGCCCAGGGCTTACTACCCACGCCTGGATCAGGCTTTCCTTCAGGATAGAGTGGTGGAACCGGCTCTGGTCAATCAGTTGCAACGGCATCTGCCAGAGCAGCAAATAAACGACATTGTACGCAATACTGTCGGAACTGTGATGGTGCTCTGGCAACATTATCAGGAGCTGTTGCCTGAGCATGAGTTTACCCCCAGGGATTTAACGGATATCTGCAGTTGGGTGGGCTGGTATCTGGATCGTGCGCTGCCCGCAGATGACCCCGTTACCTCCGGACAAATCAACAGTTTGATCCAACAGGGCTTTCTGGATGTACTGGGTCCCGAAATTACCGGGACTCATCAGGATGCCCAGCTGGCACTGGAAATCTGGTTTGCTACCCGTTACGAACCGGAGAACAGCCTGAGTGACAAAGTTCATAATCACACCCTGTCAGATATTCAGCAGGCCTTCAAAACATTCAGCCAAGAGATCCGACCTGAGTTTGATACCTCCGGATCGGCAGTCATTGAACTGGTACAACGGCTTGGACAGGATTTAAGCCGCTGTCAGCAGGCTTATCATCTCAACATAAAACACGACGGAAGACAGGCGACACTGATTGAAGGACCGGTCGGACGGGGTAAAGATGTCACACTGAACCTGGTGATCGAAAGTTTCAGACAGCAGGCTGAACGACGGGGAGAATCCATGCCGGAGGTCTTTCCCCTGAATGCCTGTGATTGTTCCTGGGACAAGGTGTGTGAAGCGATCCAGACGGCAAAAGTCCATGGCGGCATAGTGGTTATTTCGGAAATGAATCTGATCGGCAGCCAGCATCTGGAAGGTGAGTTAAACGATATTCTGGCCGGTGACGCTCATCCGGGTTTCCACCTGTTCGCCACCATCAACCCTCCTGAGTACAGTGGGCGAAAACCTTTATCACCGGCCCTGAAAGGGCGTTTTCGACATTTGCCCATCCGGCAGTATAACCGGGCCGAATTGCAGACCATCGCTGAGAAAGTGTTGCCACAGACCCCAAAAGGGAAAATGGTGGCTGAATGGCTGACTCAGCAACATTGTCGATTGAGGACTTACCTGCAACGCAATAACTTGCCGTTACAGCCCTCCAGCCTTGATTTACAGAATGTCGCCAGGGCTGTTATCAGAAGGGGCGACTTTAGCGAAAAAGGACTTTATCAATGCCTCGATCAGCACTACCGACTTTATCTGATGGCCGCTGACCTGTCAGTGGAGAAACTGCCTGAGTCATTGGCTCTTGCCATGGGTAAAAGTGAGCCTGATTTCAGACTTTGCCAATGGTTCAACCAAATGGTATCGGGCATTGACCGTCCGTGGTTAATACGACGCAGTGATCTCAACAGTATTGATGAAAAACGCCATGAAATTCGTTTCAAGGCTCGTCTGACTGAAAAGGCAGCCAGAACGGCAATCATCAGGATGATGGCTCAGGCAAAGTGGCTGGCATCTGGTCTTTCCCTGAAGCCCGATCCGTCGGACGATATTTTCACCGGAGCACTGTACCGATACTGGCAGCACCGCTGGTTTAATCATGAGTTTGGCCGGACAGGTGTAGACGCTGATAGTGTATTTCCCCTGACCGAAGAGGAAAAACAAACGTTGAAATTACCGGCATCCCAGCCTTATCTGCGAGAGGCCGATCAGCGGATAGTCCCATTGAACGCCCACGAAGTTCAGTTATGTCCCGGGTTTTGGCATCAGATAAGGGATCTGCCAAACCATTGGGTGGAGAGGTCTATGAGCGAAGCGTTCGAAACCGGCGATGATAAGGCTCCTGAACAATACGATCCGGAAGTCCAACAGAAACAGACTCCGACATTGGACCAGGACACGAACTATGAAAATCAGGAGAAGCCACCCGTTAACGTCCATAAAATTTTTAATACGCAGACCCCTTCTTTCCATATGTATCGCTGGTGGGCAAAGGAGATTTACGTGACTGCTGAAGGTGATGTCAAACGGATCGTCATTAATGACAAACCCACTCTTGGGATTGAAACCCTCATACCTGCCCGGTTACCAGGGCATGATCAGGAAGTGACATTAGCCGAAGATCAGACGCTGGCGACCCTCAAGAGATCATCCTGCAACGGTCAATTTGACTTGCCCAGCCTGACGCCTGACGACTATATCGTGGCTTTGCGTATCGAACCCGATTTGCCATTTACCCTGGTCAGGGATCGATATACCGGGCTTCACTCACTGACTATTCCAGAGGCCAGCGCTTGGCAGAGTATTCAATTTTT
This sequence comes from Endozoicomonas sp. ALC020, assembly GCF_049275935.1. NCBI lineage: Bacteria > Pseudomonadati > Pseudomonadota > Gammaproteobacteria > Oceanospirillales > Endozoicomonadaceae > Endozoicomonas > Endozoicomonas sp. ALC020. The sequence goes on along the minus strand of NZ_CP184830.1, from coordinate 1,145,497 downwards.
TTACGTCGTAGAACCCAGAAAAACGAGCACTAAAGGAACCCGGCCTGAACGGTCAATAGATTCCGACAGCCAGTGTTCAGAGGCTATGAAAAATGTACTGGATGAGCTGTTTACGACCACTGACCAATACCCAGCCGAAGTAGAGGCGCTTTTACAGACAATGAAAAGCACTGAGGACACGAGGCAACGCATTAAGGCGATCACTGACTATTGCCAGCAGTTTTCTGGTAAGGCCCGACCCGAGAGTAGTGACAATTTCTTTCAATTCCTCGTCACACAGCGGCAAGGTAGCTGTCGTCATCGTGTGCCTGTTTTTATCGCTTTTTGTCGTTATTTCGGGATTCCATGTCGGCAAATAAGCAACCTTGTCCACAGCTTTGCTGAGTATTCTGTGGATAGAGGCCAAACCTGGGAGCCAGTGGATTTGGGCGGTGAGCCTGTGCAGACAACAGAAATCACACCTGACTTCCAGCCCACCCGGAAGAGCGGTAGTTCCGGCACTGCATCAAAGAAAATTAAGGATCTCCTGAAAGGAACTGATTCAGCACAACAGCAAGCTCTGGCCAAAGCCTGCGGTATCAGTTTTGAGGAACTGAACAAAGCCCTTGAGGGAAACAATGCATTACCAGACACAAATCCAGGTACTTTCGAAATGGTTAAGAATCTCTGGAAAGAAAAAGATTTAGCCGGTTTTTCCATGGGTGTCTCAATGTTGGAGACAAAAACATTGGGCCATCTGGAAAAGCAATTGATCGGTGATGTGCATGACCCCGATGGGTATACCTGGAAACCGATGTCGGAGGCAGTCAAACAAATCTTATCCAGCAGTGCTGCAAATCAGGTCATTGAACCACTCAAGTCATTGCACTCAAAAATGATTATTCAGTGCGGAGCAGACCCCTGCCAGTGGCTGAGTTCAATGATGGATATACTGAAATACAGTGACTTGGCCAACCCTGCGGTTATTCACTTTGCCCGGGAAGCTCTGCAATCGGGTTGGCTGGATCCATTGCCAGTCTACGAACACCATATTGTAGGAGCTCATGAACATCACGATCTATTGGCGTTTCTGGAAGGCATCGATGAACTCAAGGTTAATGCCGTCCTCTGCCTGAAAAAGTGGTACAGGGAATTGTTGTCCAGGGAAAAAAATAGTCAGGTATGGCGTCTGGGTTATAAATACTTCCAAAGTGAAGAGGACAATGTCCCGTTCATCACTCATTGTCATGGCGGGTTTTCACCATTCCTTGAAGATAAAATGGCCAGTCAATCTTTACAAAACATCTGGACGGACGAACCTGAGGGCATTCCGAATATAGAACGAATGCTGGTGCATCTCCCCGCATTTGTGAAGTTAACCCCGGGCACTGCGAACTGCCGTCCGGTGATTATTATGGGAAGACCTTCCTTCCGCAGCGAAGTGATGGATAAAAAGATCGAAACCCTGTTAGCCAGGAACAACCCCGACTTGAAGCAGTTATTGGAAAAGATCAATCAATATGAGGCAAAGGAAAAACAACTCCAACATGAGCTGGATGCAGTGGATAGTTCTTATCCTGATAGTGAAATGGATGTTGACTGCATGGAGAAAAAAAAACGTGCCATCAAGCGCAGTTACGAACCCACTCTGAAGTCCCTTGAGGTGTCATGGGAGGACAGAAAGCTTTTGCATGTTTTAAAATTCAAATGTACGCAAACGATTGAGCAGGCTGTCATTCATTACCTGTATGAAGTGACACACACAAAAGGCAGTTGCCTGACGTATTGTTGGGCCAATGCTTACATCGGGGACTCCAGGGACCCCGACTACTATGGCGCTCATGACCCGGCTTCAGCAGAAGAGCTGTTTTTCATGATGTGTAATATTGATAGTTCTTTATCGTTTCAGAAATCTATCAAGGATAGCTGTTTAAAACAGGCACTCAACGCCAATAACGCTCTGGTACTCAAATCCGATGAGCTGTTAAAAATTGCCGAAGAGTTTTTGAATCGCATGAATTTGAACTCGATCTATAAATCGTTGAATATGTGTTAGGTGTCTCTGTGCACCAAACAACTCGCTTGTCGGGGACTGGCTTTGCCAGCCCGTCAGCTCTGGTGTTAGCGGCTACCCAAGATTTTAACTGGGGATGTAAATGAAGATAGAAGAACATATTTATCGGTCGGAGTCTTTTGTAGAGCTTATCGAAGACGCAGTTGAATTTATGATAAATACGCCGTTTGAAAAACTTCCACCGGAGGTCAAATTCGCAGGCGGTGGCGTATATGCACTTTATTACAAAGGGGATTTTCCACAGTACAGAAAGATCTATAGCAAAACTCCAGATCTTCCAATTTATGTGGGTAAAGCAGTACTGCCGGGATGGAGGCAAGGTCGGGGTAGTCTTAAAGAAAATGATTCCGCTTTATACAGAAGTTTAAACGAGCACGCGAGAAGCATTAATGCTGCGGAGAATCTTCAGATTGAAGATTTTTCATGCAGGTTTATCGTGTTACAAGATCAGGAAGCTGACCTTATAAGTACTGTGGAAGCGGCGATGACTCGCAGGTATAATCCTCTTTGGAACTCTCATATAGATGGGTTTGGCAATCATGATCCCGGTAAGGGGAGGTATGAGCAAGCAAAATCTGAATGGGACGTGCTTCATCCCGGCAGAGTTTGGGCTGATCGACTAAAAGGTACGCCACCGAATGAGAATAAAGTTGAAGAAAAAATAGGTATTTATCATGTCCAAAAATCAACCTAACTCAGTCGAGCTATTTTCTGGAGCAGGCGGGTTAGCTTTGGGGTTGGCAAACAGTGGCTTTAAGCATGAAATGCTCGTTGAATTTAATAAAGATGCTGTAAACACACTGTTAAAGAATCATGATGAGGGACAAGCTCAAATAAAAAGCTGGGATATCCAGCATGAAGATGTAAGAAATATATCATTCCAAAAATATAGAGGCAGTCTTTCTCTCGTTGCAGGTGGCCCTCCCTGCCAACCATTTTCTTTAGGTGGAAAGCACAAGGCGTTTAACGATAACAGAGATATGTTTCCTCAAGCTGTTCGAGCAGTAAGAGAGTCAAGGCCTGACTCTTTTATATTTGAAAATGTTAAGGGATTGCTGAGAAAAAATTTCAGCACATATTTTGAATACATAATATTGCAATTATCTTACCCAAATATCTCTAAGGCAGATGGCGAAGACTGGGAGAGTCATTTAGCGCGACTCGAAGAAACTCACACGAAAGGCAAATATAGAGGTCTTAAATACAATGTCGTGTACAGACTTCTGAATGCTGCAGATTATGGTGTTCCTCAAAAAAGAGAGCGAGTTTTCATTGTTGGCTTCCGTAATGATTTAAATGTCGAGTGGAGTTTTCCCAAGGCTACTCACTCTCAAGATGCATTGCTATGGGATCAATGGGTTACTGGAGATTACTGGAAGCGCCTCAAGGTTTCTAAATTCGATAGGCCAAAACTAAATCAAAACCCAGAGAAAATTGCTTCACGTCTTCAAAAAAAGTATGGGCTATTCCAAACTGAAGAAAAACCATGGGTTACTGTCAGGGAAGCTATACAAGATTTACCTTCGCCTAAAAGAAAGAATGATTTTAACAACCATGTATTTAAAGATGGTGCCAAATCATATCCTGGTCACACAGGAAGTCCCATCGACGAGCCTTCTAAAACATTAAAAGCGGGAGATCATGGTGTCCCCGGCGGGGAAAATATGGTTCGCTTTAATGATAATTCAATTAGGTATTTCACCGTACGTGAGGCTGCAAGAATTCAAACATTTCCTGATGATTATCATGTTGCCGGAGTATGGAGTGAGTGCATGAGGCAAATTGGTAACGCCGTTCCCGTCACACTAGCTGAAGTAGTAGCAAAGAGTGTCTATCAAGTCATTGCCCCTAACAAGTCAAAGCACTCGGTGGCAGCATAGCTGCGCCGGTGTTTTCGGCGCTATGCATATTGGCAAACTCTTCAGTAAGCTTATCTTCGTTATTCGTTCCGACATCTGTATCTATCTGAAATTAAAACAAAAAGCTCTTTACACATAACTGTGTATGGAAAGGTTTGCTTGCAGTGTGTGTGCGTGTGTATACTTCTGTTATGCAAGTTTAGGGAGGTCGAATGACTTCGGACGAACTAAGAAAAGAACTTGAAGCCAGGGGTTGCAGGTTCTTAAGGCAAGGCAAAGGCTCTCATGAGATATGGATAAACAAGGAAGGGAAAAGAACTTCCGTTCCTCATCCGAAAAGGAAACTTGGAAAGGGGCTTGTAACAAAGTTGCTGAAATGGGCAGGGGAGTGATCTCCCCCTCAGAATCGATAAAGAAATTATATTAATGTGAGGCAAGACATGTTATTTAAAATTGGTATAGAAAAAGCGGAAGACAATAACACAGCCTATGGTATTGTAATTCCTGCTCTGTGCAATGATAAATACTCAGCCTATTCTGCAGCTGATGAGTTTGATGATATTGTAAAAAATGCAAAAGATGCCGCATTTACAGTTATGGAAGAGATGGCTCTTAATGGAGAATTAGATCTATCTCAAATTGCATTATCAAACAAACAAGATTATTCGAATAATCCTGATTATGAAGATTTTACCGAATGGGCTTTTATAGATATTGAAGTAGATGAAGTTCTGGGAAAGCAAAAAAGAATCAATGTCAGCATGTCTGATCTTCTTATTGCTCATATAGATCAAATCGTTAAGAGTGGTGGAAAGTACAAAGATCGAAGTGATTTTTTGACGCAAGCAGCATTACATCAAATAACTGGTGCAACCTTATAACAAGTAAAACCATCTCCTGACAAACGACATGTACACGGACAAAAAATAGAACGCGCATAACGAACTCGCTTGACGGGGTCAGCTACGCTGCCCGTCAGCACTGGGATATCAGTTCATGATGCGTTTTTTGAGATCGCTGACTTTCTTCTCCGCTGACTTTCTTTCCTCACCAGGGATAATCATCAAAACGGAACTTTAGTACTTTCTTAAGGTCAAATAATTAAACAGCTTTAATTTATTCCTGCAAATGACTGTAGGGAGGAAGATTGACTATGGATGGTCGTATTGGTGAGAAAATAAATTACCCCGTTCCTGATGGTGGCATGCCAGCCAGGGGAGCAAGTCTGTATTTATCGTCAAAAAATACGGATGTCTGCCCTGGTGTAACGCCCAAACTCAATGGATCGGCACCTCAGGTTGCGTCGCCGGACAGAGTGAGAACCGTATCTTCAAAGGACTCCGCGACTCAAAGGCCCCCTCACGCCTTCGATTTTCGTTTTGTCGCCAGTAATGATCAGGTGCGACAGCTTTTAGTTGCCCAGACCCGCGATGAACATCGGGAAGTCACCCTTATTACCCATCCCGATGACCTCTCACAGGCTAACCTGGTGAGCCGACTGAGCATTTCCGGTGATGGTCGCAACACGCTGTATCCGGGCAAACTGTTTGAAGGTTCACAGCCATTTACCCTGGTAATAGATATCCGAAAGCTCGCCAGCAAAGCACTGCCAAAATTTAACGACCTGCTGGACCCCGATAACCCCTGTCTGTACGACAAAGTCAGCCGTAAGAAACGCCCCCTGGGCAAGCATGTTTCTCTATTGGTCGTGGCAGACCCTGCACAGTTGGCATCAGTTGGCCATTGTGAAGGCGCATTGGCGGCCGGCGCTCCGGGGGCTGATTTCTGGCGGCGAATTAATCGACCGGGCAATTCCTGGCATTTCGATGCTCAGACCGGCAATGCCCGGGCAATAAACATCGACAGTGTTCCTCCGGTATTGGCTGAATTCTCTCCCGCTGAGAGCACCATGGATAACGACAATACCCTTGTTATTGACTGTCACCTGCACAGCCACTGGCGACAGTTGCTTCTGGGCGGCCCCGGAGTGGATGAAAAAGGGCGAATCCGGCACCTGCCCGGCAGACTTGAGTCATTAAAGGCCGGACAACGAGTGATTCTGAAAGGGGCCAACTGGGATGATCTGGCCTTTGAACAGACGATTCGACAGATGTTGGCGCAACAGAGCTTCGAGAGCAACGGCAAGATTTGTCAGTTACCCGACAATGTTCAGTTTTATCAGATGCCGGTAGGGAAGGACGAGCTTCATTCATTGTACCAAAGCCTGTCTCACTCTTATAAAGAAGATGACAAAGGACTTGATAAAAAGCACGCACCACGAAACCCGATCATCATTAACGAGAATAATATCACGGATTGGCTGAGCCCCATTGCAATTGCTCCCGGAGGCTATGCCACCCCTAACACCTGTCTGTTGGAGCAAGTTCGGGCGGGTGGTACCGTCACCGTCACGTCTCCCCTCACTGAGGCAGAATGGTTTTGTTTACTGGGCTCACTGCAGACTATTCGCGAAACGACTGGTCTGGAGCCCCGACTTCAGGTGGCGCATTGGAAAAAGCAGCCGAATGCCCTGGGATTGACAAAAAACGATGAGCACCCTTTGCCCGGGAGCCAACAGCCACAGAAAAAAGTTAAAGATCATGCTGCTTTTAATACCTTCACTTATCAGCAACATGCCCAGGCAAGTCATTGGCTGAATAATCAGCGGGGAGCACCTCTGGTTATTCAGGTCAATGAACAAACCAGCTTCAGTGAGCTATTTGATAATATCCATATCACCTCGGAACAAAAGGCCCATTTTGGACGACGTCAGAGTAAATTGCAGGAGGCATTAATCGCTGGCACGCCGGTTATTTTTCGGGGACTGGAGAGTAATCCGGAGCTTCAGCAGCGTCTGGAACCTCTGGTGGTTGGCCAGCCTCTGTTGCTCAATGGCCAATTGCAGGCCTACCCACAAGCTCATATCACAGTACTCTGGCCTGATTCTGCAAAAAGCCCGTCTTCGGTATTTCGTGCAATGGTTGCCAGGAGTAAGCCGTGTCCCAAGGTTGATCTTTGGGGTATCAGCGTCTCCAGGCATGGTATCGCCCGAACCGAGGTGCCAGAACAAGCACTTGATAAACTTTACGAAGCGTTTAAAACCGTACCTGTTGGCCTTTGTAATGCTCTGCCTGAAATCACCGAAGGGTTGTTGAATAATCTGATACTGGCTGCCCGGCGGGCAAAACAGGTGGACCAGTCCCAACAGCTTTTACCCCGCCACTGGCGCAAAGCCATCAATAGCGTCATCACCCATGGCACCCGGCAAAATCCATCCGTGCGTGATTTTATGAAAGTGGCTTGTTGGCAATTGTTACCGGATAACACGCCGGATGCTCATCAGAAGCCGCAAGAGGGTCAGGCCGCCTCGGTAGACCCGGATCAGTTAACTGCCATCATCAACAGTGCCCGGCATTTGGATAGAGAGTTTGTGGAGCAGAACCTGTGGCCACTGGCCCGAGCCTTTGACCCGGCAGTATTTAAAGGTACCGAATTACAACTGTCCTATAAAAGTCCGTTTCCACAATCGGCTGACAAAAAAGCTCTGGACAGGCTCTGTGCCATGATCCTGGCTCATGCGCCTGAACAACAACGACAGACCATAGCCTATCAGTTGGAAGTCGATCCGAAGGCAACAGAGCAATATTCATCGTTAACCATCAGGCCAGAAAGACAGATCAAACGTTTGCGGGACGGGCTGGCTTGCGGCTGGCATTTACCTTTGTCACAAGGGCAGATCCGATCCGATGCCATTCAGGCTCTGGCCACCGATTGTTTCCACATGGCCAGAACAACGAATTCCGAGGCAGAGCGCATTGAACGTATTGAAAATCGACTGTCTGAATCACTGAAATGGCAGGGTTCCGCTGATATGCCCCTGTCAGCACTGGCCCGGGATCTTTATCACGGCAAGATAAGTCAGAAAGATCGTGAAAGTCGTCGATTATCGCGACTTCATGACCGGCTTACGGACTCTCCCGTTATATTTCTGCAAGGAGAAACCGGCACCGGGAAAAGTTACTTTTCAGCAAAGATGGCAGAGGCTTTAGGACAGGCTAAGGTCATTTCCCTTGGACCTTCCGACAGCGAACAGACCCTGATGAAACGCTGGCAGTGGCGGGAGCATACCGATGGCGACCGCTCTATGATGCAACAAAACCGGACTCTGATGGAATGGGCTACTATCCCAGAGGACACAGATGGAGAATACATTACTCTGGTTCTGGATGAAGCCAACCTGGCTAAAACCGGATTACTGGCGTCATTGAACGGCTTATGGGAGCCAAAGCCTTGCATCTATGTCAATGGTCACCCTGTTCCGGTCAGCCCAAAACACCGGGTGATTCTCACCGGCAATTCGGATCATTACTCCGGGCGCCAGCTCGATCCGGCCCTGAAAGAGAAACTGCCCAAGGCTTATTACCCACGCCTGGATCAGGCTTTCCTTGAGGACAGGGTGGTGGAACCGGCTCTGGTCAATCATTTATCACAACGGCATCTGCCGGAGCAGCAAATAAACGACATTGCACACAGTGCCACCAAGAGCCTGATGGCTCTGTGGCAATATTATCAGGAGCTGTTGCCCGAGCATGAGTTTACCCCCAGGGATTTAACCGACATCTGTAGCTGGGTGGGTTGGTATCTGGATCGTGCGTTGTCGGAAGGCGACAGTGTTAGCTGTGAGCAAGTGAACAGTTTGATCCAGCAAAGTTTTCGGGATGTACTGGGTCCCGAAATCAGCGAGACTCAACAGGATGCCCTTTCGGCACTGGAAATCTGGTTTGCTGCCCGTTACCACCCGGACAACACCCTGCGCGACAAAGTTCATAACTACACCCTGCCAGATATTCAGCGAGACTTCGGAGCATACACCAAAAAATTCCGACCTGAGTTTGATGCCTCCGGATCGGCAGTCATTGAACTGGTGCAAGGGCTGGGACAGGATTTAAGCCGCTGTCAGCAGGCTTATCATCACGACAGAAAACACGGCGGACGACAAGCGACGTTGATTGAAGGCCCAGCCGGGCGGGGTAAGGATGCCACGCTGAACCTGATGATTGAAAGTGTCAGACAGCAGGCCAGGCAACGGCAAGAATCCATGCCAGGGGTCTCTCTCCTGAATGCCTGTGATTGTTCCTGGGATAAAGTGTGTGAAGCGATCCAGAAAGCAAAAGTGAAAGGCGGCATCGTGGTGGTTTCGGAAATGAATCTGATCGACAGCCAGCATCTGGAAGGTGAGTTAAACGATATTCTGGCCGGTGACGCCCATCCGGGTTTCCACCTGTTTGCCACCATCAACCCACCCGAGTACAGCGGGCGAAAACCCTTATCACCGGCGCTGAAAGGACGTTTTCGGCATTTGCCGATCCGCCAGTATAACTCGACAGAATTGCAGAACATTGCCAAGAAAGTGTTGCCAAACTCCCCAAAAGGGAAATTCGTCGCCAAATGGCTGACTGAAAAACATTGTCGTTTAAGGGCCTGCCTGCAACGCAAAGACCTGCCGTTACAGCCCACCAGCCGCGATTTACAGAATGTCGCCATGGCTGTCAAAAGAGGAGGCAATTTTAGCGAAAAAGCACTTCGTCAATGCCTCAATCAGCACTACCGGCTTTACCTGATGGCTGCCAACCTGTCGCTGGAGGAACTGCCGAAGTCACCGGCTCTTGTCATGGGTAAAGGAGCACTTGATTCCGGACTTTGCAAATGGCTCAACGAAAGGGTATCGGGCATTAGTCGTCCATGGTTGATACGACGCAGTGATCGCAACAGTATTGATGAAAAACACCATGAGATTTGTTTCAAGACCGGTCTGACTGGAAAAAAAACCAAAACAGAAATCATCAGGATGGTCGCTCAGTCACAATGGCAGGCATTCGGTCTTTCCCTGAATCCGGACCCGTCGGACAATGCTCTCACCCGGGCACTGTACCGACACTGGCAGCAAAGCTGGTTTGATCGTAAGTTTGACAAGACGGGCATTGACGCCAATAGCGTATTTCCCCTGACGGAAGAAGAGAAAAAAACGCTAAAATTACCCGCTTACCGGTCTTGTCTTCAGGAAGCTGATCAGCGGATAAGCACATGGAACGCCAATGCAGTTCAATACGGGTCTGCGTTTTGGCACCAGATGGGTGCTCTGCCGAACCAGCGGGTGGACGATTATACTAACAAAGCCTCAGCCATCAATGCTGATGAGGCTCATGAAAAATTCATCGAGGAACTCTCCGAGAAAGATTTCATAGGCCTGGAACGAGACACGGACTATGAGTGCGAGAAGAAGCCACGAGTTAAGAGTGAAATAGTTTTTAAGACTCAGCACCATCCTTCCCATATGTATCGCTGGTGGGCAAGTGATGTTTGTGTGTCCGACAAGGGTAATATTAGAACGGTCGATATTAATGACCTGCACTTCCTGGGGGTCGAAACTCTCACACCTGACCCTTTACCAGGAGGGCGTGATCAGGAATTGATCTTAGCCAGCAATCAAACCCTGGCGACCCTCAAGATGTCATCAGAAGATGGTCAATATGAATTACCCAGCCTGACGCCTGATGACTATATCGTGGCCCTGCGTATAGAACCCGATTTGCCATATACCCTGAAAAGAGACAAATATACCGGGCTTCACACGCTGTTTATTCCAAAGGCCAAAGCTAATAAGGGGCGGCGTATTCAAATTTCTTATGTCGTAGAATCCAGAGAACCGGACTTGGAAGCATCGGCTAAAGAAGCTCGCTCAAAACGATCGATAAGGTTTCACACCCGCTGTTCAAAAGGGATGAAAAAAGTACTGAAAGGACTGTTTACGAACATTGACCAACAACCACCCGAAATACAGGAGCCTTTGCGGAAAATAGCAGACGCTCAAGACACGGCAGAACGCATTCAGGCAATCAAGGAGTATTGCCGGCAGTTTTCCGGGGTGACTAAACCAAAGCGCGGGGAGAATTTCTTTAAATTCCTGGTAACACAGCGGCAAGGGCGTTGTCGTCATCGTGCGCCTGTTTTTGTCGCTCTTTGCCGTTATTTCAAGATTCCATGTCGGCAAATGTTTAACAATACACACGCCTTTGCCGAGTGTTCCGAGGATGGAGGCCAAACCTGGCTGTCAGTGGATTTGGGCGGAGCGCCCACAAAGAACACAAAAGTGATACCAAAATTTCAGCGCACCAGAACGTTGCAAAGTGCCAGCGCTGAGTTAAAGACATTTAAGAATCTCCCGGAAGGGGCAGATTTATCACAACAGCAAACTCTGGCTAAAGCCATGAGTACGAGCCCCGAGAAACCGGGCAAACCTTTTCTGACAAACAGTGCATTGCCAGAAAGAATTCCAAGCATTTTCAAGATGGTAAAAAAACTTTGGGGAGAAAAAAATTTAACCAGTTTTGCCATGGGTATCTCAGCGTTATCAGAGACAAAAGCGTTGAGTAATGACGACAAGAAATTGCTCGGTACTGTGGCTCGCGACGATCAGGATGAGAACAGTAAAAGTCATAATGATAAACCGATGTCGGAGGCTCCGATCGATTCTGTGCAAATCGACGATTGGGAATGGGACGGGAGGAGTCGCGATTATGAACCGATGTCTGAGGCAGTCATACAAATCTTGCTCGACAATGATGAAGATCAGGTCACTGAACAACTCGAGTCATTGTACTCAAGAATGATTATTCAGGGCGGAGCAAATCCTAACAACTGGTTGAGATCAATGGTGTCTATATTGGGTCAGAGCGACCTGACCAAACCGTCGGTTATTCACTTTGCCCTTAAAGCCATGGAATCGGGTTGGCTGGATCCAGTGCCAGATTATGACATAAATATTATCAGAGCCTCTGAACATCATGAGCTACTGGAAGCTCTGGAAGGCATCGATGAGCTGAAGGTTAAAGCCACCCATTGTCTGAGAAAGTGGTATGAAGCATTGTTGTCCAGGGAAAAACACAGTAGGGTGTGGCGTTTGAATTATGAACACTACCAGAGGCAAGAACCTGACACCTTGTTCGTCACTCATTGCCATGACGGGTTTTCGTCATCCCTTGAAAATCAAATTGCCCATCATTCTATAGAAGACGTCTGGACGAACAATCCTGAGGGCATTCCGAATATAGAACGAATGCTGGTGCAACTGCCTGCTTTTTCACAGTTAAACTCGGGCAGGGAAAAACACCGTCCGGCAATTATTATCGGTTGCCCCAAATGGGACGAAATTGCAATTAAGGAAAAGGTTCAAGCCCTGCTGCAACGAAAAGCAGAGAACAGGCCGGAGTTGAAGCAGATATTGGAAAAAGCCAATCAGATTCTGCCCCCCCTCAAGGTGTCGGACGAGGAGAAAAAAATTCTTGATGACTTCACAAACAAATGCGAGCAAGCGATCAGACATGCCTTCAGTCATTATCTTTACGAAGTGACACAGTCAAAAGGCGGTCGCTTAACGTATTGTTGGGTTGACGCTGTCATGCATTCTCACAGAAACCGTGACAGCGATAACTTTGACTATGGCGCTCATGATCCATCCTCACCAGAGGAGCTGTTTGCCATGATGTCTGATATTTGTAGCTTTAGCCATCGAGAGAAACTTGTTAAGGACGCCTACTTGCGACAGGCACAAAACGCCAGTGATGCCCTGGTACTGAGGTCCGATGAGCTGACATTCATTGCCAAAGAGTTTTTGAGCAGCATGAACCTGAATTCGATGGCTGACTCATTGGATATCAGAACATAGTCTGGTCACGATGAGTTTTTCGAGGTCGTTGACTTGCTTCAATGGTTACAGGCAACTGTCCAAATGGAACTTTCATCCAATCTCAAGGTCAAATAACTGTACAGTTTCAAAACACTCCTTCAAAGGAAAGCAGTAGAGGAGATTGGCTATGGATGGTCAGATCAATGGAAAAACAAACAACCCTGTTTTTAAGACTGAAAAGCCTGATGGCGGCATACCATCCAAAAGAGCAAAGCTGGATTTAAAACCAGAGATTGCAGAGGTCGCCGGTGTGACTGCCAGACTCAATATATCGCCAACTTCGAGAGGCCTGCCTGACAAAACGAGAACCGTATCCACAACGGATTCGTCGCTCCAAAAGTCTACTCATTCCTTCGATTTTTGTTTTGTCGCCAGTGATGATGAGGTTCGACAACTTCTGATTGCCAGGACCTGCGATAAACATCAGGATGTAACTGTTATTTCCCACCCCGACGATCTCTCACAGGCTAATCTGGTGAGCCGGTTGAGTATTTCCGAAGAGGGTCGCCACACTCTGCGTTCAGGCAGGCTCTTTGAAAGTTCACAGCCATTGACACTGGTGATAGATATTCGAAAACTCACCGGTGAAGAACTGCCCAAATTTAACGATCTACTGGACCCAGATAACCCTTGTCTGTACGACAAAGTCACTCAGGAGAAACGCCTTCTGGGCGACCATGTCTCTCTATTGGTGCTGGCAGACCCTGCACAGTTGGCATCAGTTGGCCAGTGTGAAGGCGCATTGGCGGCCGACGTTCCGGGGGCTGATTTCTGGCGGCGAATTAATCGACCGGACAATTCCTGGCATTTCGATGCTCAGACCGGCAATGCCCGGGCAATAAACATCGACAGTGTTCCTCCGGTATTGGCTGAATTCTCTCCCGCTGAGAGCACCATGGATAACGACAATACCCTTGTTATTGACTGTCACCTGCACAGCCACTGGCGACAGTTGCTTCTGGGCGGCCCCGGAGTGGATGAAAAAGGGCGAATCCAGCACCTGCCCGGCAGACTTGAGTCATTAAAGGCCGGACAACGAGTGATTCTGAAAGGCGCCAACTGGGATGATCTGGCCTTTGAACAGACGATTCGACAGATGTTGGCGCAACAGAGCTTCGAGAGCAACGGCAAGATTTGTCAGTTACCCGACAATGTTCAGTTTTATCAGATGCCGGTAGGGAAGGACGAGCTTCATTCATTGTACCAAAGCCTGTCTCACTCTTATAAAGAAGATGACAAAGGACTTGATAAAAAGCACGCACCACGAAACCCGATCATCATTAACGAGAATAATATCACGGATTGGCTGAGCCCCATTGCAATTGCTCCCGGAGGCTATGCCACCCCTAACACCTGTCTGTTGGAGCAAGTTCGGGCGGGTGGTACCGTCACCGTCACGTCTCCCCTCACTCAGGCAGAATGGTTTTGTTTACTGGGCTCACTGCAGACTATTCGCGAAACGACTGGTCTGGAGCCCCGACTTCAGGTGGCGCATTGGAAAAAGCAGCCGAATGCCCTGGGATTGACAAAAAACGATGAGCACCCTTTGCCCGGGAGCCATCAGCCACAGAAAAAAGTCAAAGATCATGCTGTCTTTAATACCTTCACTTATCAGCAACATGCCCAGGCAAGTCATTGGCTGAATAATCAGCGGGGAGCACCTCTGGTTATTCAGGTCAATGAAAAAACCAGCTTCAGTGAGCTATTTGATAATATCCATATCACCTCGGAACAAAAGGCCCATTTTGGACGACTTCAGAGTAAATTGCAGGAGGCATTAATCGCTGGCACGCCGGTTGTTGTTCGGGGACTGGAGAGTAATCCAAGGCTTCAGCAGCTTCTGGAACCTCTGGTTGTGGGACAACCTCTGCTAGTGAATGGCCAATTGCAGGCCTACCCAAAAGCTCATGTCACAATACTCTGGCCTGATTCTGCAAAAAGCCCGTCTTCGGTATTTCGTGCAATGGTTGCCAGGAGTAAGCCGTGTCCCAAGGTTGATCTTTGGGGTATCAGCGTCTCCAGGCATGGTATCGCCCGAACCGAGGTGCCAGAACAAGCACTTGATAAACTTTACGAAGCGTTTAAAACCGTACCTGTTGGCCTTTGTAATGCTCTGCCTGAAATCACCGAAGGGTTGTTGAATAATCTGATACTGGCTGCCCGGCGGGCAAAACAGGTGGACCAGTCCCAACAGCTTTTACCCCGCCACTGGCGCAAAGCCATCAATAGCGTCATCACCCATGGCACCCGGCAAAATCCATCCGTGCGTGATTTTATGAAAGTGGCTTGTTGGCAATTGTTACCGGATAACACGCCGGATGCTCATCAGAAGCCGCAAGAGGGTCAGGCCGCCTCGGTAGACCCGGATCAGTTAACTGCCATCATCAACAGTGCCCGGCATTTGGATAGAGAGTTTGTGGAGCAGAACCTGTGGCCACTGGCCCGAGCCTTTGACCCGGCAGTATTTAAAGGTACCGAATTACAACTGTCCTATAAAAGTCCGTTTCCACAATCGGCTGACAAAAAAGCTCTGGACAGGCTCTGTGCCATGATCCTGGCTCATGCGCCTGAACAACAACGACAGACCATAGCCTATCAGTTGGAAGTCGATCCGAAGGCAACAGAGCAATATTCATCGTTAACCATCAGGCCAGAAAGACAGATCAAACGTTTGCAGGACGGGCTGGCTTGCGGCTGGCATTTACCTTTGTCACAAGGGCAGATCCGATCCGATGCCATTCAGGCTCTGGCCACCGATTGTTTCCACATGGCCAGAACAACGAATTCCGAGGCAGAGCGCATTGAACGTATTGAAAATCGACTGTCTGAATCACTGAAATGGCAGGGTTCCGCTGATATGCCCCTGTCAGCACTGGCCCGGGATCTTTATCACGGCAAGATAAGTCAGAAAGATCGTGAAAGTCGTCGATTATCGCGACTTCATGACCGGCTTACGGACTCTCCCGTTATATTTCTGCAAGGAGAAACCGGCACCGGGAAAAGTTACTTTTCAGCAAAGATGGCAGAGGCTTTAGGACAGGCTAAGGTCATTTCCCTTGGACCTTCCGACAGCGAACAGACCCTGATGAAACGCTGGCAGTGGCGGGAGCATACCGATGGCGACCGCTCTATGATGCAACAAAACCGGACTCTGATGGAATGGGCTACTATCCCAGAGGACACAGATGGAGAATACATTACTCTGGTTCTGGATGAAGCCAACCTGGCTAAAACCGGATTACTGGCGTCATTGAACGGCTTATGGGAGCCAAAGCCTTGCATCTATGTCAATGGTCACCCTGTTCCGGTCAGCCCAAAACACCGGGTGATTCTCACCGGCAATTCGGATCATTACTCCGGGCGCCAGCTCGATCCGGCCCTGAAAGAGAAACTGCCCAGGGCTTATTACCCACGCCTGGATCAGGCTTTCCTTGAGGACAGGGTGGTGGAACCGGCTCTGGTCAATCATTTATCACAACGGCATCTGCCGGAGCAGCAAATAAACGACATTGCACACAGTGCCACCAAGAGCCTGATGGCTCTGTGGCAATATTATCAGGAGCTGTTGCCCGAGCATGAGTTTACCCCCAGGGATTTAACCGACATCTGTAGCTGGGTGGGTTGGTATCTGGATCGTGCGTTGTCGGAAGGCGACAGTGTTAGCTGTGAGCAAGTGAACAGTTTGATCCAGCAAAGTTTTCGGGATGTACTGGGTCCCGAAATCAGCGAGACTCAACAGGATGCCCTTTCGGCACTGGAAATCTGGTTTGCTGCCCGTTACCACCCGGACAACACCCTGCGCGACAAAGTTCATAACTACACCCTGCCAGATATTCAGCGAGACTTCGGAGCATACACCAAAAAATTCCAACCTGAGTTTGATACCTCCGGATCGGCAGTCATTGAACTGGTGCAACGGCTGGGACAGGATTTAAGCCGCTCTCAGCAGGCTAATCATCACAACAGAAAACACGGTGGACGACAAGCGACGTTGATTGAAGGCCCAGCCGGGCGGGGTAAGGATGCCACGCTGAACCTGATGATTGAAAGTGTCAGACAGCAGGCCTTGCAACGGCAAGAATCCATACCAGAGGTTTATCTCCTGAATGCCTGTGATTGTTCCTGGGATAAAGTGTGTGAAGCGATCCAGAAAGCAAAAGTGGAAGGCGGCATCGTGGTGATTTCGGAGATGAATCTGATTGACAGCCAGCATCTGGAAGGTGAGTTAAACGATATTCTGGCCGGTGACGCCCATCCGGGTTTCCACCTGTTTGCCACCATCAACCCGCCTGAGTACAGCGGGCGAAAACCCTTATCACCGGCGCTGAAAGGACGTTTCAGACATTTGCCGATCCGCCAGTATAACTCGGCAGAATTGCAGAACATTGCCGGGAAAGTGTTGCCAGACTCCCCAAAAGGGAAATTCGTCGCTGCATGGCTGACTGAAAAACATTGTCGTTTAAGGGCCTGCCTGCAACGCAAAAACCTGCCGTTACAGCTCACCAGTCGCGATTTAAAGAATGTCGCGATGGCTGTCAAAACAGGAGGCGATTTTAGCGAAAAAGCACTTCATCAATGCCTCAATCAGCACTACCGGCTTTACCTGATGGCCGCCAACCTGTCGCTGGAGGAACTGCCGAAGTCACCGGCTCTTGTTATGGGTAAAGGAGCACTTGATTCCGGACTTTGCGAATGGCTCAACGAAACGGTATCGGGCATTAGTCGTCCATGGTTGATACGACGCAGTGATCGCAACAGTATTGATGAAAAACACCATGAGATTTGTTTCAAGACCGGTCTGACTGGAAAAAAAACCAAAACAGAAATCATCAGGATGGTCGCTCAGTCACAATGGCAGGCATTCGGTCTTTCCCTGAATCCGGACCCGTCGGACAATGCTCTCACCCGGGCACTGTACCGACACTGGCAGCAAAGCTGGTTTGATCGTAAGTTTGACAAGACGGGCATTGACGCCAACAGCGTATTTCCCCTGACGGAAGAAGAGGAAAAAACGCTAAAATTACCCGCTTACCGGTCTTGTCTTCAAGAAGCTGATCAGCGGATAAGCAGATGGAACGCCAATGCAGTTCAATACGGGTCTGCGTTTTGGCACCAGATAAGT
This sequence comes from Endozoicomonas sp. ALC020, assembly GCF_049275935.1. NCBI lineage: Bacteria > Pseudomonadati > Pseudomonadota > Gammaproteobacteria > Oceanospirillales > Endozoicomonadaceae > Endozoicomonas > Endozoicomonas sp. ALC020. Next base: position 1,127,717 of record NZ_CP184830.1, on the reverse strand, counting down.
GATCTGCCCAACCATCAGGTGAGCGATTATGCTAACAAAGCCTCAGCTATCAATGCTGATGAGGCTCATGAAAAATTCATCGAGGAACTCTCCGAGAAAGATTTCATAGGCCTGAAACAGGACACGGACTATGAGTGCGAGGAGAAGCCACGAATTAAGGATGAAATAGTTTTTAAAACTCAGCACCATCCTTCCCATATGTACCGTTGGCGGGCAAGTGATGTTTGTGTGTCTGACACGGGTAATATTAGAACGGTCGATATTAATGACCTGCACTTCCTGGGGGTTGAAACTCTCACACCTGACCCTTTACCAGGGCGTGATCAGGAATTGATCTTAGCCAGCAATCAAACCCTGGCGACCCTCAAGATGTCATCAAAGGATGATGAATATAAATTGCCCAGCCTGACGCCTGATGACTATATCGTGGCTCTGCGTATAGAACCCGATTTGCCATATACCCTGAAAAGAGACAAATATACCGGGCTTCACACGCTGTTTATTCCAAAGGCCAACGCTAAGGGGCGGCGTATTCAAATTTCTTATGTCGTAGAATCCAGAGAACCGGACTTGGAAGCATCGACTAAAGAAGCTCGCTCAAAACGATCGATAAGGTTTCACACCCGCTGTTCAAAAGGGATAAAAAAAGTGCTGAATGGACTGTTTACGAACATTGACCAACAACCACCCGAAATACGGGAGCCTTTGCGAAAAATTGCAAACGCTCAAGACATGACCGAACGCGTTCAGGCAATCAAGGAGTATTGCCGACAGTTTTCCGGGGTGACTAAACCAAAGCGCGGGGAGAATTTCTTTAAATTCCTGGTAACACAGCGGCAAGGGCGTTGCCGTCATCGTGCGCCTGTTTTTGTCGCTCTTTGCCGTTATTTCGGGATTCCATGTCGGCAAATGTCTAACCATACCCACGCCTTTGCCGAGTGTTCAGTGGATAGAGGCCAAACCTGGCTGTCAGTGGATTTGGGCGGGGCGCCCACAAAGGACACAAAAGTGATACCAAAATTTCAGCGCACCAAAACGTTGCAAAGTTCCAGTGCTGCGTTAAAAACAATTAAGAATCTCCTGCAAGGGGCAGATTTATCACAACAGCAAACGCTGGCCAGAGCCATGAATACGAGCCCCGAGAAACTGAGCAAATATTTTCTGACAAACAGTGCATTGCCAGAAAGCATTCCAAGCATTTTCGAGATAGTAAAAAAACTTTGGGGAGAAAAAAATTTAACCAGTTTTGCCATGGGTGTCTCATTGTTATCAGAGACAAAAGCGTTGAACAATGATGAGAAGAAATTGCTCGGTACCCTGACTCGCGACGATCCGGATGAGAACAGTAAAAGTCATAATGATAAACCGATGTCGAAGGCTCCGTTAAAAGGCCTCATAGACGCGAGGTATGAATTCGATTCTGTGCAAATCGACGAATCGTACAGGAGGAATCGCGACTATGAACCGATGTCGGAGGCAGTCATACAAATCTTGCTCGACAATGATGAAGATCAGGTCACTGAACAACTCGAGTCATTGTACTCAAGAATGATTATTCAGGGTGGAGCAAATCCTAACAAGTGGTTGAGATCAATGGTGTCTATATTGAATCAGAGCGAACGGACCAAACCGTCGGTTATTCACTTTGCACTTAAAGCCATGGAATCGGGTTGGCTGGATCCAGTGCCAAATTATCACAGAAATATTATCGGTGCCTTTGAACATCACAGGCTATTGGAAGCTCTGGAAGGCATCGATGAACTGAAGGTTAAAGCCACCCACTGTCTGAGAAAGTGGTATGACGCATTGTTGTCCAGGGAAAAACACAGTAGCGTGTGGCGTTTGAATTATGAACACTACCAGAGGCAAGAACGTGATACCTTGCTCGTCACTCATTGCCATGACGGGTTTTCGTCATCCCTTGAAAATCAGATGGCCCATCGTTCTATACAAGACGTCTGGACGAACAATCCTGAGGGCATTCCTGATATAGAACGAATGCTGGTGCAACAGCCTGCTTTTTCACAGTTAAACCCGAGCAGGGATAAAGACCGTCCGGTGATTATTATCGGTTGCCCCGACTGGGGCGAAATTGCAATTGAGGAAAAGGTTCAAGCCCTGCTGCAACGAAAATCAGAGAACAGGCCGGAGTTTAAGCAGATATTGAAAAAAGCCAATCAGACTCTGCCCCCCCTCAAGGTGTCGAATAAGGAGAAAAAAATTCTTGATGACTTCACAAACAAATGCAAGCAAGCGATCAGACATGCCTTCAGTCATTATCTGTACGAAGTGACACAGTCAAAAGGCGGTCGCTTAACGTATTGTTGGCTTGACACTATCATGCTTTCTCGCATGAACCATGACAGCAATAACTTTTGCTATGGCGCTCATGATCCATCCTCACCAGAAGAGCTGTTTGCCATGATGTCTGATATTTGTCGCTTTAGACATAAAGAGAAACTTGTTAAGGACGCCTACTTGCGACAGGCACAAAACGCCAGTGACGCCCTGGTGCTGAGGTCCGATACGCTGACAACCATTGCCGAAGAGTTTTTGAGCAGCGTGAACCTGAATTCGATGTCGGACTCATTGGATATCTGATCATAATCTGGTCACGATGAGTTTTTAGAGGTCGTTGACTTCCTTCAATGTTACAGGCAACTGTCAAAATGGAACTTTAATCCTATTTTAAGGTCAAATAGTAATACAGTTTCATAACACTCCCGCAAAGGAAAGCAGTAGAGGAGATTGGCTATGGATGGTCAGATCAATGGAAAAACAAACAACCCTGTTTTTAAGACTGAAAAGCCTGATGGCGGCATACCACCCAAAAGAGCAAAGCTGGATTTAAAACCAGAGATTGCTGAGGTCACCGGTGTAACTGCCAGACTCAATATATCGCCAACTTCGAGAGGCCTGCCTGACAAAACGAGAATCGTATCCGCAACGGATTCGTCGCTCCAAAAGGCTCCTCATGCCTTCGATTTTCGTTTTGTCGCCAGTGATGATGAGATTCGACAACTTCTGATTGCCAAGACCTGCGATAAACATCAGGATGTTACTGTTATTTCCCACCCCGACGACCTCTCACAGGCTAACCTGGTTAGCCGGTTGAGTATTTCCGAAGAGGGTCGCCACACTCTGAGCTCTGGCAAGCTCTTTGAAAGTTCACAGCCATTAATACTGGTAATAGATATTCGACAACTCACCAGCGAAGAACTGCCAAAGTTTAACGATCTACTGGACCCGGATAACCCCTGCCTGTACGACAAAGTCAGCAACAAAAAACGTCCTTTGGGCGAGCATGTTTCGCTATTGGTGTTGGCAGACCCTGCACAGTTGGCATCAGTTGGCGGACGTGACAAGGCATCGGGGGCCGAGGCACCCGGTGCTGATTTCTGGCGGCGAATTAATCGACCGGGCAATACCTGGCAGTTCAACGAAACGACCGGCAATGCCTCATTGATGGATATCGACGAGGTTCAGTTATTGGCTGAACTCCCTTCTGCCGAAAGTGCTATGGATGACGAAAATACCCTTCTTATTAACTGCCACTTGCACAGCAGCTGGCGGCAGTTATTGCTGGGTGGCCCCGGAGTGGATCAACAAGGGCGAATCCGACACATCCCCGGCAAGCTTGAGTCGTTAAAGGCCGGACAACGGGTGATTCTGAAAGGCGCCAATTGGCAGGATCTGGCCTTTGAACAGACGGTTCGACAGATGCTGGCGCAACAGAGTGTTGAGAGCAACGGGAAGATCTGTCCATTACCCGACGATGTTCAGTTTTATAAGATGCCGTTAGGGAATGAGGAGCTTCATACACTGTTCCAAAGTCTGTCTCACTCTGATAATGAAGAAGGTGACCAAGAACTTGATAAAGCCCAGGCATCAGCAAACCCGATCATCATTAACCAGAGTAATGTCAGGGAGTGGCTGAGCCCGATTGCCATTGCCCCGGAAGGCTATGCAATCCCTAATACCAGTCTGTTGGAACAAATTCGGGCAGGTGGTGTAGTCACCGTAACGTCTACCCTCACTGAGGCACACTGGTTTCATTTGCTGGGTTCACTGCAGACGATTCGCGAGACGACCGGCCTGGAGCCCCGGCTTCAGGTGACTGATTCAAGACAGCAACCAAAAGCACTGGGATTGACAGAAAACAATGAACAGCCAATCACAGATCAAGCCACTTTTAATACCGTTACTTATCAGCAACATACCCAGACAAGTCATTGGCTAAATAATCAGCAGGAAGCCCCTTTGGTCATTCAGGTCAGCGAACAGACCGGCTTTAGTCAGCTCTTTGATAATATCCATATCACTTCGGAACAACAGGCGCATTTTGGGCGACAGCCGAGTAAATTGCAGGAGGCATTGAGCGCTGGCGAACCGATTGTATTCCGGGGACTCGAGCATAACCCAAGGCTTCAGCAGCTTCTGGAGCCCCTGTTTATTGGGCAACCTTTGTTGGTGAACGGTCAATTACAAGCCTACCCACAGGCTTGTGTCACCTTACTCTGGCCTGAGTCTGCGAAAAGTCCGTCTCCGGTCTTGCATTCGCTGGTTGCCAAGGGTGAACCCTGTCCCGAGGTTGATCTCTGGGCTGTCAATGCCGACAGGCATGAAATCCCCCGGGCTGAGCTGCCAGAACAAGCGCTTAATAAACTTTATCAGGCGTTTAAAACCGTACCTGCCGACCTTTGTAACCCTCTGCCTGAATTGAACGAAGGCTTATTGAATAACCTGATAATGGCTGCCCGGCGGGCACAACAGGTTGATCAGTCCTCATCGCTTTTACCCCGCCACTGGCGCAGGGCCATTAATAGCGTCATCACCCATGGCACCCGGCAGAATCCACCCGTGAGGGATTTTATGAAAGTGGCTTGCCGGAGCTTGTTACCGGATAGGACGCCGGATAAGGATCAGCCTATCTCGGTAGACCCGGATCAGTTAACGGCCATCATCGACAGTGCCCCGCAGTTGAATAGAGCGTTTTTGGAGCAGAACCTGTGGCCATTGGCCAGAGCCATTGATCTGACAGCATTCAAGAACGGTAAATCTAAAGGATTACTGTTGTCCTATGAAGAACCAGTTTCCGTTTGGCATAAGGAAAATTTTCTGGACAAGCTCTGTGCCCTGATTGTGGCCCCTTTGCCTGATGAACTTCGTCAGGCCATGGCGTATCAGTTGAAAGTCGATCCGGAGGCAGCGAAACGCTATCCACCGTTAACCATCAGGCCATCAAGACAAATTAAACGTTTGCAGGATGCACTGGCTTCTGGCTGGCAGTTACGTTTGCCACCAGAGCAGACGCGATCCGATGCCATTGAGGCTCTGGCCACCGATTGTCTTGATAAAGCCATAACAGCGAATTCTGAGGCAGAAGGCATTGAACGCATTGAACACCGACTGGCTGAATCACTTATATGGGCAGGCTCCACAGACAATCCCCTGTCAGCACTGGCCGGGGATCTTTATCACAGCGAGATAAGTCAGAAAGATCGTGAAAGCCGACGATTATCCCGACTTCATGACCGGCTTACCGACTCTCCCGTTATCTTCCTGCAAGGGGAAACCGGCACCGGGAAAAGTTACTTTTCTGCCAAAATGGCCAAGGCTTCGGGACAGGCTTCAGTCATTTCCCTTGGACCTTCCGACAGCGAACAGACCCTGATGAAACGCTGGCAGTGGCAACAATACGCTGATGGCGACCGCTCTATGGTGGAGCAAAACCGGGCATTGATAGAGTGGGCCAAGACCAAATCCGACAAAGACGGAGAGTACATCACTTTAGTGCTGGATGAAGCCAACCTGACCCAAGCCGGATTACTGGCATCATTGAACGGCTTATGGGAACCACAACCCTGCATCTATGTGAATGGTCATCCTGTCAAGGTCAGCGAAAAACACCGGGTGATTCTTACCGGTAACCCGGATCATTATGCCGGGCGCCAACTCGACCCGGCCCTGAAAGAGAAATTGCCCAGAGCTTACTACCCACGCCTGGATCAGGCTTTTCTCAGAGACAGGGTGGTGGAACCGGCTCTGGTCAATCACTTACAAGAGCATCTGACAAAGCATCAAATAAACGACATTGCACACAGTGCCAGCAAAAGTGTGATGACACTCTGGCAACATTATCAGGAACTGCTGCCCGAGCATGAGTTTACCCCCAGGGATTTAACGGACATCTGCAGTTGGGTGGGTTGGTATCTCGACTGTGCTCAGCCCGCTCTTGGCAGTGTGACCTGTGGGCAAATAAACAGTTTGATACAACACAGTTTTCGGGATGTACTGGGGCCGGAAATCACCGAAACGCAACGGGATGCCCTGTCGGCACTGGAAATCTGGTTTGCTGCCCGTTACAAGGCGGAGAACACCCTGAGCGACAGAGTTCGTAACAAGACCCTGTCAGATATTCAGCAGAACTTCAGTACAGTCACGCGAGAAATCCGACCGGACTTTGATACCTCCGGATCGGCAGTCCGTGAACTGGCGCAGCGGCTTGGACAGGATTTAAGCCGCTCTCAGCAGGCTCATCATCACGACAGAAAACACGGCGGCCGTCAGGCAACACTGATTGAAGGTCCGGCGGGGCGGGGTAAAGATGCCACGCTGAACCTGGTGATTGAAAGTGTCAAAAAGCAGGCTGAACAACGGCAAGAATTGATGCCGGAAGTCTATTACCTGAATGCCTGTGATTGTTCCTGGGACAAACTGTGTGAAAAGATCCGGAAGGCCAAAATTGAAGGCGGCATCGTGGTGATTTCGGAAATGAACCTGATCGACAGCCAGCATCTGGAAGGTGAGTTAAACGATATTCTGGCCGGAGACGCCCATCCGGGTTTTCACCTCTTTGCCACCATCAACCCACCTGAGTACAGCGGGCGAAAACCCTTATCACCGGCCCTGAAAGGGCGTTTTCGACATTTGCCCATCCGGCAGTACAAAGCGACCGAATTACAGACCATTGCCGCGAAAGTGTTGCCAGAGTCGTCACAAGGAACATTCGCCGCTGAGATGCTAACAGAAAAACATTGTCGTTTAAGGGCTCACCTGCAAAGCAAAAAACTGCCATTACAACCGACCAGCCTTGATTTACAGAATGTTGCCAGGGCTATAAACAGAGGTGGTGATTTGAGCGAAAAAGCCGTTCATCAATGCCTCAATCAGCACTACCGGCTTTACCTGATGGCTGCCAACCTATCGCTGGAGGAACTGCCCGAGTCTTCGGCTCTTGCCATGGAGAAAAGTGAATTTGATTCCGGACTTTGCCGTTGGTTCAATGAAACGGTATCGGGCATTGATCGTCCGTGGTTGATACGAAGCAGTCATCTCAACAGTGTTGATGAAAAAAAACATGAAATCCTTGTTAACACTCAGCGGGATGAAAAGGAAGTCAGAACGGAAATCATCAAAAGTGTGGCTCAGGCAAAGTGGCAGTCATCAGGCCTTCCCCTGAAGCCGGACGAGTCCGACGATATTCTTACCGGGGCACTCTACCGACACTGGCAGCAACGCTGGTTTAGCAATCATTTTGGCCGGACGAACGTAGACGTTAACAGCGTATTTCCCCTGACGGAAGAACAGCAACAAACGCTGAAAATGTCTGCTAACCAGCCTTATCTTCAGGCCGCTGATCAGCAGATAGGGGCGTGGAAAGCCGATGAAGTTCAATGGTGGCCTGTGTTCTGGTATCAGATCAGTAATCTGCTGAACCATCTGGCAGACGATTTTATCAACGAAGCATCCGCTATTGGTGGTGATCAGGCTCCTGAACAAGACAAGCCAGAAGTCCACGAGAAACAGGCTTGGGCATTGGATCAGAGAACGGAGCCTGCGCCACAACCTGTTAACGAAGTCTTGACCACCAGTAGTGATAAAGTTCCGCCACAAGTCCACGAGGTGCAAGCTCCGGCATTGGATCAGAGAGCGAACCTCGAGACACAACCTGTTAATAAAGCGTTGACTGTTTACTGTGATAGCACTCCAGAAAAATACATTCCGGAAGTCCATGAGAAAGAGGCTCCGGTATTGGACCGAAGAACGGACTATGAGAATGAGAAAGAGAGCGAGCGACAACTTGACGATTATATAATTTTTGATGACCCGGACCATTTTCCCGGGATTTATCGGTCATTGGCAGAGGATATTTATGTATCACTTGAGGGCAAAATCAAAAGGATCAGTATTAATGATAAACACATGCAGGGAGTCGAAGTCATCATACCTGCACGGTTACCAGAGCATGACCGGGAAGTGACATTAGCCAGCGACCAAACACTGGCTACCTTTTACATGTCATCAAAAAATGGTCAATTTATATTGCCCAGCCTGACAGTTAAGGACTACATCGTGGCACTGCGCATAGAACCCCATCTGGCATTTACACTGCTCAGGGACCGATATACCGGCATACACACACTATTTATTCCAGAAGCCAAAGCCGACCAGAGCATTAAATTTGCTTATGTCGTAGAACCCAGAGAAGTGGGCAAAAAAACATCGGCTGAAAAAGTCCGGCCAGCACAATCAAGACGTTTTGACGCCCACTGTTGCCAGGGTATGAAAACAGTACTGGACGACGTGTTTCAGAAGATTGAGAAACAGGCATCCAAAGTAAGGAAACCTTTGCAGAAAATAGCAAAGGCTGAAGACACGGAGCAGCGCATTAGGGCAATCCAGGATTATTGCGAAGACTTTTCCGGTGTCGCTGTACCAAAGCGCAATAAAAATTTCTTTCACTTCCTGATAACACGCCGACAAGGCAGCTGTCGTCATCGTGTGCCTGTTTTTATTGCTTTATGTCGTTATTTTGGCATTCCATGCCGACAAATATCCAATGATACCCATGCCTTTGCAGAGTGTTCGCTGGACGGTGGCCAAACCTGGAAATCGGTGGATTTGGGCGGAGCGCCTGTCGAGGTAACAGAAATCCTCCCTGAGTTCCAGGACACCAAAAGAGTCAGTGTTTCTGGCACTGAATTAAAGAAGACCAGAGATCTGCTGAATGGGCGTCTGAAAGGTGCTGATTTAGCACAACAGCAAACTCTGGCTGAAGCCTGCGGAACAAGTCCTGAAGAACTGAACAAGGCCCTTGAGGCAGGCTGTGAATCGCCGGAAACCCTTCCAGATATTTTCGAAATAGTAAAGAAACTCTGGCAGACAAAAGATTTAACCGGCTTTTCCATGGGTGTCTCAATATTAGTGTCGCTGGAAACAAAAGCATTAGACTTTGACGAAGTGGAGTTGATTTGTATTGTCTTTAGCAAAAAAGGCCCGATGTTGAAGGCAGTCAAACACATCTTGTCCAACAGTGATAGAAATCAGGTCACTGAACCCCTCAAGTTATTGCACTCAAAAATGATTATTCATGGCTCATCAGAACCTGAGGACTGGTTAATCCTGATGCTGAGTATTCTGAGTGACATTGATCTGACCCCCGCAGTTATTGACTTTGCCAGGGAAGCCCTGGCATCGGGTTGGCTGGATATACCGCCGACCTATGCAGGCCAGATCGTAGAGGCCCATGAACACCATAAGCTATTGGTTCGTCTGCAAGGTGTCGATGAACTGAAGGTTCAAGCCAGCCATTTACTGAAAAAGTGGTATAAGAAATTATTCTTCAGAGAGAAAGATAGCCAGACATGGCAAAGGGCTTACCATTCCTTCCAAACAAGTAAATTAGGGGCCTTTTTTGTCACTCGTTGTCATCATGGTTTATCGCCATCTCTGGAAAAAAACATTCTCACCTCATCTGTACGCAACGCTTGGACGGACCAACCCGAGGGCATTGCGAATATAGAACGAATGCTGGTTCACCATCCTGCATTTCCGAAATTAATCTCGGGCAAAGCGAACCACCGTCCGGTGATTATCATAGGGAAGCCTGACTGGATATCCGGCTTGAAAGTGATGGATAAAAAGGTCGCAGCCCTATTACAACGAATCGCTGAGAACCGCTCAGACCTGAAACATTTGTTGGAAAAAAGCAGTCAATTTATGGCAAGAAAAAAAGAACTCGATCTGGCTCTGTTTGCATTGGACAGAGACTACAGCGTGGGATCACCAAATCATAGAGAGGAATATAGGAAAAAAAGGTCTGATATCTTAGGAAGCTACCAATCCATCGTGGAGCCTCTCAGGTTATCTTCAGGGGAGGTAGATCTCATAAATGATTTAAAAAACAAATGTGTGGTGGCGCTTAAGCAGGCCTTCAGTCATTATCTGTATGAAGTGACACACCTGAAAGGCGGTTGCCTGACCTATTGCTGGGGCGATGCCCACATAGATGGATGCTGGAATAGCAACAGGTATGGCGCTCATGACCCATCCTCACCAGAAGAACTGAATGCCATGATGTTTGCAATCAGAAATGAAGAGCTTGAGAAATCTATTCAGGATGACTACCTACGGCAGGCACTTAACGCCAGTGATGCTCTGGTGCTCAAAACCAATGAGCTGAATACCATCGCCGAAGAGTTTTTGAACAGCGTGAACTTGAATTCGCTTTGTGAGGCATTGGATACCTGATAACCGTTTGGTCATGATGCGCTTTTCGAGATCGGTAACTCCACTCCCGTCATTCCCGGCTTCCCTCCCGTCATTCCCGGCTTCCCACCCGTCATTCCCGGCTTCCCACCCGTCATTCCCGGCTTCCCTCCCGTCATTCCCGGCTTCCCTCCCGTCATTCCCGCGAAGGCGGGAATCCACACTGACTCACCACCAGAACCATACTACCCGGTGCCCCCCTGGCCTTGTCATCCCCGAGAAGGCAGAGATCCACCGTTGGCGCTGGATTCCCGCCTTCGCGGGAATGACGACCCTTTAGTGCCGCACAGGCCCAAAGACTCTATAACAGCAGGTTGGACACCCCTACAGAGGGGTAACAATTAAAATGGAACTTTAATCACACCTTACAGGTCTAACCATTAAACATTTTCAATACAGTCCTTCAAATAACAGTTGAGAGGGAGATGACTATGGATGGTCAAATTGCCGGAGGTACCAAAAAACGCGTTCATGATCGTAGCCTGCATGATCATGACGTGGCAGCCAAGATGGCAAAGCTGGGTATATTGTCAGAGGAAAAGCAGGATGTAGAAATCTGCTCTGAAGTAAGGTCCAGATTAAAGAGATCGCCCTCTTCGGAGACCTTGCCTGACAAAGTGAGAACCATCTCCGCAACGGATTCCTCGCTCCAAAAGGCGACTCATTCCTTCGATTTTCGTTTTGTCGACAGTGATGACGAGGTTCGACAGCTTTTGATTGCCACTACCCGTGATGAACATCTTGATGTTGCGCTTATTTCCCATCCCGATGACCTTTTAAAGGCTAACCTGGTGAGCCGGTTGAGTATTTCCGAAGAGGGTCGCCACACTCTGGGTTCAGGCAAGCTGTTCGAAGGTTCACAGCCATTGACTCTGGTAATGGATATTCGAAAGCTCACCAGCGAAGAGCTGCCCAAATTTAACGATCTGCTGGACCCGGATAGCCCCTGTCTGTACGACAAAGTCAGCCAGGAGAAGCGCCCCTTGGGTCAGCATGTTTCTTTATTGGTTCTGGCAGACCCTGCTCAGCTGACATCGCTTGGCAGGCGTGATGACGCACCTGGCGCTGATTTCTGGCGAAGAATTAATCGACCGGAAAATACCTGGAAGTTCAACGCACAGACTGGCAATGACCCATCAGTGGAGATCGACAAGGTACCTCCGTTATTGGTTGAACTCCCCTCTGCCGAAAGTGTTATGGACGACGACAATAGTGTTTTAATTGACTGCCATTTGCACAGCAACTGGCGACAGTTGCTGCTGGGCGGCCCCGGAGTGGATAAACAGGGGCGAATCCAGCACCTGCCCGGCAGGCTTGAGACATTGAGGACCGGACAACGGGTGATTCTGAAAGGGGCCGACTGGGAAGATCTGACCTTTGAGCAGACCATTCGACAGATGCTGACGCAACAGTGTTTTGAGAGCAACGGGAAGATCTGTCCGTTACCCGACGATGTTCAGTTTTATCAAATGCCGGTTGGGAATAACGAGCTTCATTCACTGTTCCTGAGTCTGTCGCACTCTCTTGTCAAAGAAGGTGTAAAAAAAGGTGTCAAAGAAGGTGACAATAAGGACTCTGCTCTACGAATCCCGATCATTATTAACGAGAGTAATATCAGTGAATGGCTGAGCCCGATTGCCATTGCCCCGGAAGGCTATGCAGTACCAAACAACTGTCTGTTAGAACAGATTCGGGCGGGAGGTTCAGTCACCGTAACGTCTCCCCTCACTGAGGTTCTCTGGTTTCGTTTGCTGGGATCATTGGTGACTATTCGCGAGATGACCGGCCTGGAGCCGCAACTTCAGGTAGCCCACTGGAAAAAGCAACCGAAAGCCCTGGGATTGACAGAAAAAGATGAGCGCCCTCTGTCCAGGCCACAGGAAAAAGTCAGAAATCAGGCCGCCTTTCATTTCGTCACTTATCAGCAACACGCTCAGGCAAGTCACTGGATCAGTGAACAGCAGGAAGCCCCTCTGGTCATTCAGATTAATGAGCAGACCAGCTTCGGCCAGCTCTTTGATAATATCCATATCAACTCGGAACAAAAGGCGCATTTTAGACGACATCCAAGTCAATTGCAGAAGGCATTAACCACTGGCAAACCGGTTGTACTGCTGGGACTGGACAGCAATCCGGCGCTTCAGCAACTTCTGGAACCTCTGGTTGTTGGGGAACCTTTGCTAGTGAATGGCCAACTGCAGGCCTACCCAAAAGCTCGTGTCACCCTGTTCTGGCCTGAGTCTGCAAGAAGCTCATCTTCAATAGTTAATTCAATGGTTGCCACAGGTGAACCTGGTCCCGAGCTCGATCTCTGGGATGTTAGTGCTCACAAACATGATATCTCCCGGACTGAGCTGCCAGAACAAGCACTTGATGAGCTTTACGAAGCCTTTAAAACCGTACCTGCCCACCTGTGTAAGCCTCTGCCTGAGATGACCGAAGGATTGTTGCACAACCTGATAATGGCCGCTCGGCGAGCACAGCAGGTTGACCAGTCCTCACGGCTTTTACCCCGCCACTGGCGCAAGGCCATCAATAGCATCATCACACATGGCACCCGACAACATCCGTCAGTGCGTGATTTTATGAAAGTGGCTTGTTTGCAGTTATTACGGGATAAGGATCAAACCGCCTCGGTAGACCCGGATCGCTTAAACGCCATCATCAAGGGTGCCCCCCGGTTTGATAGAAAGTTTGTGACTCAAAACCTGTGGCCACTGATCAGAGTGTTTAATCTGGCATTCTCTGAGGGCAAACGTTCTGAAGGCTTGCATCTTTCCTATGACTCTCCCTTTACACGATGTTATGAAACAACTGAAAAAATGTTTCTGGACAAGCTCTTTGGCATGATCCTGGCCCATGCTCCTGAAGAACAGCGAGATAAAATAGCCTATCAGTTGCAAGTCGATCCGGAAACGACAGAGCAATATCAATATTTAGCCATCTGGCCATCAAGACAGATCAAACGTTTGCAAGACGCACTGGCTTCTGGCTGGCAGTTATCTTTGCAAAAAGGGCAGACCCGATCCGATGCCATTCACGCCCTGGCCACTGATTGTTTTCATAGCGCCAGAACAGCGAATTCTGAGGCAAAAGGCATTGCACGCATTGAACATCGACTGGCTGAATCACTGAAATGGACGGGCTCCACTGATATGCCCCTGCCAGCACTGGCCCGGGATCTTTATCACGGCGAGATAAGTCAGAAAGATCGTGAAAGTCGTCGATTATCCCGACTCCACGACCGGCTTACAGATTCTCCTGTTATCTTCCTGCAGGGAGAAACCGGCACCGGTAAAAGTTACTTTTCTGCCAAAATGGCAAAAGCTTCAGGACAGGCTGCGGTCATTTCCCTTGGACCTTCCGACAGCGAACAAACCCTGATGAAACGCTGGCATTGGCAAGAGCACACCGATGGTGATCGCTCCATGAAACTGCAAAACAGGGCGCTGATGGAATGGGCCAAGACTCCGTCCGGGAAGGATGGACACTTCGTCACTCTGGTTCTGGATGAAGCCAACCTGGCCAAAGCCGGATTGCTGGCATCATTGAACGGCTTATGGGAACCGGAGCCCTGCATTTACGTGAATGGTCACCCTGTCAGGGTCGGCCCAAAACACCGGGTTATTCTCACCGGCAACCCCGATCATTACGCCGGGCGTCAAATGGACCCGGCTCTGAAAGAGAAACTGCCGACAACTTACTACCCTCGCCTGGACCAGGCATTCCTTCGCGACAGAGTGGTGGAACCGGCTTTGGTCAAGCATTTACAACGGCATCTGCCGGAGCAGCAAATAAACGACATTGCACACAGTGCCAGCAAAAGTGTGATGGCACTCTGGCAATATTATCAGGAACTCTTGCCCGACCATGAGTTTACCCCCAGGGATTTAACCGATATCTGCAGTTGGGTGGGTTGGTATCTGGATCGTGCCCTGCCCGCTCGCGGCAGCGTGACCTGTGGGCAAATAAACAGTTTGATCCAACAGAGTTTTCGGGATGTACTGGGGCCGGAAATCACCGAAACTCATCAGGATGCCCTGTCAGCACTGGAAATCTGGTTTACTGCCCGTTACCAACCGGAGAACACCCTGAGCGACAGAGTTCATGAACACACCCTGCGGGATATGCAACAGACCTTCAGAATAGTCAGCGAAAAAATCCGACCAGACTTTGATACCTCCGGATCGACAGTCCGTGAGCTGGCGCAACGGCTTGGACAGGATTTAAGCCGCTGTCGGCAGGCTTATCATCACGACAGAAAACACGGCGGCCGTCAGGCGACACTGATTGAAGGTCCGGCCGGACGGGGCAAGGATGCCACGCTGAACCTGGTGATTGAAAGTGTCAGACAGGAGGCTAAGCGACAGGGAGAGTCCATGCCGGAAGTCTTTTACCTGAATGCCTGTGATTGTTCCTGGGACAAAGTGTGTGAAGCGATCCAGAAGGCAAAAGTCGATGGCGGCATCGTGGTCATTTCAGAAATGAATCTGATCGACAGCCAGCATCTGGAAGGTGAATTGAACGATATTCTGGCCGGTGACGCCCATCCGGGTTTCCACCTGTTTGCCACCATCAACCCGCCTGAATACAGCGGACGAAAACCCTTATCGCCTGCGCTGAAAGGGCGTTTTCGACATTTGCCCATCCAGCAATACAACGCGGCAGAATTACAGACCATTGCCGAAAAAGTGTTGCCAGAGTCCTCAGAAGGGACATTCGCCGCTAAACAGCTGACAGAAAAACATTGTCTTTTAAGGGCTTACCTGCAACAGCAAAAACTGCCGTTGCAGCCGACCAGTCATGATTTACAGAATGTGGCCAGGGCCGTTATCAGAGAAGGTAATTTTACCGAAACCGGCCTTCATCAATGCTTCTGTCAGCACTACCGGCTTTATCTGATGGCCGCCAACCTGTCGCTGGAGGCACTGCCAGAACCACCGGTTCCTGCCACGAGTGGGACTGAACTTGTTCCTGAAATTTGCGTCTGGCTCTACCAAACAGTATCGGGCATTGATCGTCCGTGGCTCATACGACGAAGTGATTGCAACAGTATTGACGAAAAAAACCATGAAATTCAAATTGATACTCATCTGGATGAAGAGGAAGCGAAAACCGAAATCGTCAGGCGTTTGGCTCAGACAAATTGGCAGGCATCAGGTCTTCCCCTGAAGCCGGATCGGTCCGACGATATTCGCACCCGGGCACTCTACCGATACTGGCAGCAAAGCTGGTTTAATCATAATTTTGGCCGAACAGGCGTGGATGCCAGTAGCGCATTTCCCTTGACGGAAGAAGAGAAACAAGCGCTGAAAATGCTGGCTTCCCAGCCTTATCTTCAGGAGGCTGATCAGCGTATAAAGGCATGGAACTCCAATGCAGTTCAATGCTGGCCTGAGTTTTGGGATCAGATAAGGAATCTGCCGAACCCTCTGAACGAAGCGCTGCCTATGGGCGATGATAGCCCTGCTGAACAATGCATTCCAAAAGTCCACGGGAAACAGGCTCCGGCATTGAATCAGAGCACAAACCATGAGCCACAGCCTGTTAACGAAGCCTTGACGGTTGGCGGTAATAAGGTTCCTGAAAAATACATTCCAGAAGCCCGAGGGAAACAGGCTCCGGCATTGGATCAGAGAATGAACTATAAGCCACAAACTATTAGCGAAGCGTTGGCGATTGGCGGTAATAAAGCTCCTGAAAAATACATTCCGCAAGCCCATGGGATACTGACTCGGGCATTGGATCGGGAAACGGATTATGATCTCCGGAAGGAAGCAACAGATACGAATTATAAAATTTTTGATACCTGGAGGTATTCTTCCCGTATGTATCGCTGTTCGGCAGAAGATATTTTTGTGACTGCCAGGGGTGATATCATGCGGATCAATATTAATGATATACACATTGAGGGAGTCGAAACCCTCATGCCTGAGCGGTTGCCGGGGCCTGACCAGAAAGTGACATTAGCCAGCAATCAAACGCTGGCAGTCGTTAACTGTTCACCGAACAAACGTCAACATACCTTGCCCAGTCTGAGCCCTTACGACTATATCGTGGCCTTGCGTATAGAATCTGATTTTCCATTCACCCTGATCAGAGACGAATATACCGGGCTGCACACGCTGTTTATTCCCGAAGCCAAAGCCAACCCTGGTATTCAAGTGGCTTATGTCGTAGAACCCAGAGAACCGGTTAAAAAAACACCTGCCAGACGAACTCAACGAGAACGTTCAACACTTTTGGACACCCACTGTTCAAACAATATAAAAAACGTACTGAACAAACTGTTTGCAAACATTGCCCGACAGCCAGACGAAATACAGGAACCTTTGAAGACCATAAAAGACGCTGAAGGCACGATGCAGCGCGTTCGGGCAATCACGGACTATTGCAAAGGGTTTTCCGGTACGGCTCAACCAGAGCCTAATAAAAATTTCTTCAAATTTCTCGTCACACGGCGGCAAGGTAGCTGTCGTCATCGCGTGCCTGTTTTTATTGCTTTTTGCCGTTATTTTGGGATTCCATGTCGGCAAATAAATAGTTTTATCCACAGCTTTGCAGAGTATTCTCCGGATGGAGGACAAACCTGGAAATCAGTGGATTTGGGCGGATCGCCCGGACGGACAAAAACAATGACACCTGACTTCCAGCGCAACAGGAATCTCAATGATTCCAGCACTGAGTTAATGAAGATTAAGGAGTTTCTGAGGGATTTCCTGAAAGGGGCAGATCTGTCACAACAGCAAACTCTGGCTAGAGCCTGTGATATGAGTCTGGAGGAACTGAACCAGGCCCTTGAGACAAAAAGAGCGTTGCCAGAAACCAATCTGGGTATTTCCGAAATCGTCAAGAACCTTTGGAAGGAAAAAAATCTGACCGGTTTTTCCATGGGTGTCTCACTTCTGGAGTCACTGGAGACAAAGGTACTTGACAATAAAAAGCAGGGATTGGTCGGTTTTATGGTTGACAACGATGGAAATGTCATTAGACCGATGTCGGAAGCAGTCAAACAAATATTGTCCAACACTCATGAGTACCAAATCACTGAACAGCTGAAGTTACTTCATTCAAAAATGATTGTTCAGGCCGGAGCGAGTCCTGTCAATTGGTTGGATTCAATAGTGCATATACTGAAGGGCAGTGACCTGGCCAACCCTGCGGTTATGCGCTTTGCCCGAAAAGCCCTGAAATCGGGTTGGCTGGAAACACTACCGTACAATGATTGGGATGCCAGAAATGCCCATGACCATCATCGGCTATTAGTGCGTCTGGAAGCTGTCGATGAACTGAAGGTCGAAGCCACCCGCTGTCTCAAAAAGTGGTACGAGGAACTTTTGCCGAGGAAAAAAAACAGTCAGATGTGGCAGGGAGGTTATGCAAGATTCCACAAGGAGAAACGTGACGTCTTGTTGGTCACTCATTGTCATGATGGGTTTTCGCCATTCCTTAAAAATAAAATAGTCCTCTCATCCTTGCAGACTGCCTGGACGGACGACCCTGAGGGCACGCCAAATATAGAACGAATGCTGGTGCGCCATCCTGCGTTTGAGCAGTCAGGCTCGGGTAAGGCGGCCCACCGTCCGGTGATTATCCTGGGGCAACCTTCCTGGGACAACACAATGATTAATGAAAAAGCCGAAGCCCTGTTCCAACAAAAAGTTGAGAGCAGCCCGAACCTGAAAAAACAGCTCGATGCCAAAAGCAGGAACAAATCCGCAACAGAGCCCTCTGAGCTATCACCCGGGGAGCAGAAACTTGTGGATGATTTACAAGACAAATGCAAGAAAGCGATTCAGCACGCCTTCAGTCATTACCTCTATGGAGTGACGCACTCGAAGGGCGGTTGTTTAACGTATTGTTGGGCCAATGCTTCCATATTTGACCACAACTCCCCGGAAAAAGATCTCTATGGCGCTCACGATCCATCCTCACCAGAGGAGCTGAATGCCATGATGTTTTCATTCTATAGCTCTCCCTGTTTTCAGGAATCTGTCAAGGATGCCTATTTAAGGCAGGTACAAAACGCCAGTAACGCTCTGGTGCTCAAATCCGATGAACTCACAAAAATTGCCGGAGAGTTTGTGAACACCGTGAATTTGAATTCGCTCTGTGAGGCATTGGATACCTGATAACCGTTTGGTCATAATGCGCTTTTCGAGATCGGTAACTCCACTCCCGTCATTCCCGGCTTCCCTCCCGTCATTCCCGGCTTCCCTCCCGTCATTCCCGGCTTCCCTCCCGTCATTCCCGGCTTCCCTCCCGTCATTCCCGCGAAGGCGGGAATCCACACTGACTCACCACCAGAACCATACTACCCGGTGCCCCCCTGGCCTTGTCATCCCCGAGAAGGCAGAGATCCACCGTTGGCGCTGGATTCCCGCCTTCGCGGGAATGACGACCCTTTAGTGCCGCACAGGCCCAAAGACTCTATAACAGCAGGTTGGACACCCCTACAGAGGGGTAACAATTAAAATGGAACTTTAATCACACCTTACAGGTCTAACCATTTAACAATTTCATTAAGTACCTGGCCAGTTGGTTTCGCATATTCTGGCGAGTGGATTTTTTCATCCTTCAAGACGCAACGACGGGCGCGTAGCCATAGCTACGCAACCAGAGTTGGAACGCAGAATGATGGAAAAAGCCGCCGTCCAGAATATGCGAAACCAACTGGTTAGGTACTTCAGTCCTTCAAATGACAGTTGAGAGGGAGATTGACTATGGATGGTCAAATTGCCGGAGGTACCAAAAAACGCGTTCATGATCGTAGCCTGCATGATCATGACGTGGCAGCCAAGATGGCAAAGCTGGGTATATCGTCAAAGGAAAAGCAGGATGTAGAAATCTGCTCTGAAGTAAGATCCAGACTAAAGAGATCGCCAACTTCAGAGACCTTGCCTGACAAAGTGAGAACCATCTCCGCAACGGATTCCTCGCTCCAAAAGACGACTCATTCCTTCGATTTTCGTTTTGTCGAAAGTGATAACGAGGTTCGCCAACTTTTGGTTGTCAGGACCTGTGATGAACATCAGGATGTTATTGTTATTTCCCACCCCGACGACCTCTCACAGGCTAACCTGGTGAGCCGGTTGAGCATTTCCGAAGAGGGTCGCCACACTCTGAGTTCAGGCAAGCTGTTTGAAGGTTCACAGCCATTGACTCTGGTAATTGATATTCGAAAGCTTACCAGTGAAGAGCTGCCAA
The DNA here is from genome assembly GCF_049275935.1 of Endozoicomonas sp. ALC020. NCBI lineage: Bacteria > Pseudomonadati > Pseudomonadota > Gammaproteobacteria > Oceanospirillales > Endozoicomonadaceae > Endozoicomonas > Endozoicomonas sp. ALC020. The sequence continues at coordinate 1,107,959 of NZ_CP184830.1, read as the reverse complement.
AATTTAACGATCTGCTGGACCCGGATAACCCTTGTCTGTACGACAAAGTCAGCCAGGAGAAGCGCCCTCTGGGCCAGCATGTTTCTCTATTGGTTCTGGCAGACCCGGCACAGCTGGCATCGGATGGCAGGCGTGATGATGCGCCTGCGGGCGGCGCACCCGGTGCTGATTTCTGGCGACGAATTAATCGGCCGGAAAATACCTGGAAGTTCAACGCGCAGACTGACAATGACCCATCGATGGAGATCGACAAGGTACCTCCGTTATTGGCTGAACTCCCCTCTGCCGAAAGTGTTATGGACGACGACAATAGTGTTTTAATTGACTGCCATTTGCACAACAACTGGCGACAGTTGCTGCTGGGCGGCCCCGGAGTGGATAAACAGGGGCGAATCCGGCACCTGCCCGGCAGGCTTGAGACATTGAGGACCAGACAACGGGTGATTCTGAAAGGGGCGGATTGGGCAGATCTGGCCTTTGAACAGACGATTCGACAGATGCTGGCGCAACAGTGTTTTGAGAGCAACGGGAAGATCTGTCCATTACCTGACGATGTTCAGTTTTATCAGATGCCGGTGGGGAAAGACGAGCTTAATTCAATGTTCCAAAGTCTGTCGCACTCTTGCGACGAAAAAGACTCCGCTCCACGACCCCCGATCCTTATTAACGAGAGCAATATCAGTGAATGGCTCAACCCGATTGCTATTGCCCCGGAAGGCTATGCAATCCCTAATACCAGTCTGTTGGAACAAACTCGGGCAGGTGGTGTAGTCACCGTAACGTCCACCCTCACTGAGGCACACTGGTTTCATTTGCTGGGTTCACTGCAGACGATTCGCGAGACGACCGGCCTGGAGCCCCGGCTTCAGGTGACTGATTCAAGACAGCAACCAATAGCACTGGGATTGGCAGAAAACAATGAACAGCCAATCACAGATCAAGCCACTTTTAATACCGTTACTTATCAGCAACATGCCCAGACAAGTCATTGGCTGAATAATCAGCAGGAAGCCCCTTTGGTCATTCAGGTCAGCGAACAGACCGGCTTTAGTCAGCTCTTTGATAATATCCATATCACTTCGGAACAACAGGCGCATTTTGGGCGAGAGCCGAGTAAATTGCAGGAGGCATTGAGCGCTGGCGAACCGATTGTATTCCGGGGACTCGAGCATAACCCAAGGCTTCAGCAGCTTCTGGAGCCCCTGGTTATTGGGCAACCTCTGTTGGTGAACGGTCAATTACAAACCTACCCACAGGCTCATGTCACGCTACTCTGGCCTGAGTCTGCGAAAAGTCCGTCTCCGGTCTTGCACTCGCTGGTTGCCAAGGGTGAACCCTGTCCCGAGGTCGATCTCTGGGCTATCAATGCCAACAGGCATGAAATCCCCCGGGCTGAGCTGCCAGAACAAGCGCTTAATAAACTTTACCAGGCGTTTAAAACCGTACCTGTCGGCCTTTGTAACCCTCTGCCTGAATTGAACGAAGGCTTACTGAATAACCTGATAATGGCTGCCCGGCGGGCACAACAGGTTGATCAGTCCTCAACGCTTTTACCCCGCCACTGGCGCAGGGCCATTAATAGCGTCATCACCCACGTCACCCGGCAGAATCCGCCCGTGAGGGATTTTATGAAAGTGGCTTGCTGGCAATTTTTACCGGATAAGGATCACCCTCCCTCGGTAGACCCGGATCAGTTAACGGCCATCATCAACAGTGCCCCGCAGTTGGATAGAGCGTTTTTGGAGCAGAACCTGTGGCCACTGGCCAGAACCATTGATCTGACAGTCTTGAAAGACAGTAAATCTGAAGGATTATCGCTGTCCTATAAAGAACCAGTTTCATTTTGGCATAAGAGAAATTTTCTGGACAGGCTCTGTGCCCTGATTGTGGCCCACGAGCCTGAAGAACATCGTCAGGCAATGGCGTATCAGTTAAAAGTCGATCCGGAGGCAGCGAAACGATATCCACCCTTAACCATCAGGCCATCAAGACAAATTAAACGTTTGCAGGATGCGCTGGTTTCTGGCTGGCAGTTACGTTTGCTACCAGGGCAGACGCGATCCGATGTCATTCAGGCTCTGGCCACCGATTGTTTCCACATCGTCAGGACAGCCAATTCTGAAGCAGAAGGCATTGAACGTATAAAACGTCAACTGTTTGAATCAATGGCGTGGCAAGGTTCCACTGATATGCCCTGGTCAGCACTGGCCCGGGATCTTTATCACGGCGAAATAAATCAGAAGGATCGTGAGAGTCGTCGATTATCCCGACTCCATGACCGGCTTACGGACTCTCCCGTTATCTTCCTGCAGGGAGAAACCGGCACCGGGAAAAGTTACTTTTCTGCCAGAATGGCGAAGACTTCAGGGCAGGCTTCGGTGTTGTCTCTTGGACCTTCTGACAGCGAACAGACCCTGATGAAACGCTGGCAGTGGCAACGACATGCCGATGGCGATCGCACTATGATGCAGCAAAACCGGGCATTGATGGAATGGGCCAATACCAAATCCGACAAAGACGGAGAGTACATCACTTTAGTGCTGGATGAAGCCAACCTGACCCAAGCCGGATTACTGGCATCATTGAACGGCTTATGGGAACCACAACCCTGCATCTATGTGAATGGTCATCCTGTCAAGGTCAGCCCAAAACACCGGGTGATTCTCACCGGTAACCCGGATCATTACGCCGGGCGCCAGCTCGATCCGGACCTGAAAGAGAAGCTGCCCAGGGCTTACTACCCACGTCTGGACCAGGCATTCCTTGGGGACAGGGTGGTGGAACCGGCTCTGGTCAAGCATTTACAAGAGCATCTGACAAAGCATCAAATAAACGACATTGCACACAGTGCCAGCAAAAGTGTGATGGCGCTCTGGCAATATTATCAGGAACTCTTGCCCGACCATGAGTTTACCCCCAGGGATTTAACGGACATCTGCAGTTGGGTGGGTTGGTATCTGGATCGTGCTCAGCCCGCTCGCGGCAGTGTGACCTGTGGGCAAATAAACAGTTTGATACAACACAGTTTTCGGGATGTACTGGGGCCGGAAATCACCGAAACGCAACGGGATGCCCTGTCGGCACTGGAAATCTGGTTTGCTGCCCGTTACCAGGCGGAGAACACCCTGAGCGACAGAGTTCGTAACAAGACCCTGTCAGATATTCAGCAGACCTTCAGTACAGTCACCCGAGAAATCCGACCGGACTTTGATACCTCCGGATCGGCAGTCCGCGAACTGGCGCAGCGGCTTGGGCAGGATTTAAGCCGCTGTCAGCAGGCTTATCATCACGACAGAAAACACGGCGGCCGTCAGGCAACACTGATTGAAGGTCAGGCCGGACGGGGCAAGGATGCCACGCTGAACCTGGTGATTGAAAGTGTCAGACAGGAGGCCGAAAAACGGCAAGAATTGATGCCGGAAGTCTATTACCTGAATGCCTGTGATTGTTCCTGGGACAAAGTGTGTGAAAAGATCCAGAAGGCCAGAATTGAAGGCGGCATCGTGGTGATTTCGGAAATGAACCTGATCGACAGCCAGTATCTGGAAGGGGAGTTAAACGATATTCTGGCCGGTGACGCCCATCCGGGTTTTCACTTGTTTGCCACCATCAACCCGCCTGAGTACAGCGGGCGAAAACCCTTATCACCGGCGCTGAAAGGGCGTTTTCGACATTTGCCCATCCGGCAGTACAACGCGACCGAATTACAGACCATTGCCGAAAAAGTGCTGCCAGAGTCCTCACAAGGGACATTCGCCGCCAAGACGCTAACAGAAAAACATTGTCGTTTAAGGGCTCACCTGCAAAGCAAAAAACTGCCATTGCAACCGACCAGTCTTGATTTACAGAATGTTGCCAGGGCTATCACCAGAGGTGGCGATTTGAGCGAAAAAGCCGTTAATCAATGCCTCAATCAGCACTACCGGCTTTATCTGATGGCCGCCAATATATCGCTGGAGGAACTGCATGAGTCTTCGGCTCTTGCCATGGGGAAAAGTGAATTTGATTCCGGACTTTGCCGTTGGTTCAATGAAACGGTACCGGGCGTTGATCGTCCGTGGTTGATACGAAGCAGTCATCTCAACATTGTTGATGAAAAAAAACATGAAATCCTTGTTAACACTCAGCGGGATGAAAAGGAAGTCAGAACGGAAATCATCAAAAGTGTGGCTCACGCAAAGTGGCTGTCATCAGGCCTTCCCCTGAAGCCGGACGAGTCGGACGATATTCTTACCGGGGCACTTTACCGACACTGGCAGCAACGCTGGTTCAGCAATCATTTTGGCCGGACGCACGTAGACGCTAACAGCGTATTTCCCCTGACGGAAGAACAGCAACAAACGCTGAAAATGCCAGCTAACCAGCCTTATCTTCAGGCCGCTGATCAGCAGATAAGGGCGTGGAAAGCCGATGAAGTTCAATGGTGGTCTGTGTTCTGGTATCAGATCAGTGATCTGCTGAACCATCTGGCAGACGATTTTATCAACGAAGCATCCGCTATTGTTGGTGATCAGGCTCCTGAACAAGACAAGCCAGAAGTCCACGAGAAACAGGCTCAGACATTGGATCAGAGAACGGAGCCTGCGCCACAACCAGTTAACAAAGTCTTGACTATTGGTAGTGATAAAGCTCCTGCATTGGATCAGAGAACGAACCAGGAGCTACAGCCTGTTAATAAAGCCTTGACTGTCTACGGTGATCGCACTCCAGAAAAATACATTCCGGAAGTCCATGAGAAAGAGGCTCCGGTATTGGACCAAAGAACGAACTATGAGAAAGAGAGCAAGCCACGAATTGACGATTATATAATTTTTGATAAGCCGGGCCATTTTCCCGGGATTTATCGGTCACTTGCAGAGGATATTTATGTATCTCCTGAGGGCAAAATCAAACAGATCAGTATTAATGATAAACACATGCAGGGAGTCGAAGTCGTCATACCTGCACGGTTACCAGAGCATGACCGGAAAGTGACATTAGCCAGCGACCAAACACTGGCTGCCTTTTATATGTCATCAAAAAATGGTCAATATACATTGCCCAGCCTGACAGTTAACGACTATATCGTGTCACTGCGCGTAGAACCCAATCTGGCATTCACGCTGCTCAGGGACCGATATACCGGTATACACACACTATTTATTCCAGAAGCCAAAGTCGGCCAGAGCATTAAATTTGTTTATGTTGTAGAACCCAGAGAAGTGGGCAAAAAAACATCGGCTGAAAAAATCCTGCCCGCACAATCAAGACGTTTTGACGCCCACTGTTGCGAAGGTATGAAAACAATACTGAACGACCTGTTTGAGAACATTGAGAAACAGGCATCCGAAATAAAGAAACCTTTGCAGAAGATAGCAGAGGCTACAGACACGGAGCAACGCATTAAGGCAATCAAGGACTATTGCGAACACTTTTCCGGTGTTGATGTACCAGAGCGCAATAAAAATTTCTTTCACTTCCTGGTAACACGCCGACAAGGCAGCTGTCGTCATCGTGTGCCTGTTTTTATTGCTTTATGTCGTTATTTTGGCATTCCATGCCGACAAATATCCAATGATACCCACGCCTTTGCAGAGTGTTCGCCGGACGGTGGCCAAACCTGGAAATCGGTCGATTTGGGCGGAGCGCCTGTCGAGGCAACAGAAATCCGCCCTCACTTCCAGGACACCAAAAGAGTCAGTGTTTCCGGCACTAAATTAAAGAAGACCAGGAATCTGCTGAATGGGATCCTGACAGGTGCTGATTTAGCACAACAGCAAACTCTGGCTAAAGCCTCTGGTATGAGTCCTGAAGAACTGAAACAGGCCCTTGAGGCAGGCTGTGAATCGCCGGAAACCCTTCCGGGTAGTTTCGAAATGGTAAAGAATCTCTGGGGGAGAAAAGATTTACCCGGCTTTTCCATGGGTGTCTCAATATTATTAGTGTCGCTGGAAACAGAAGCACACAACTTTGACGACATTCTATTGGTTTGGAGTGTTTTTCACGAAAATAAACTGATGTTGGAGACAATCAAACACATCTTGTCCAACAGTGATAAAGATCAGGTCACTGAACCCCTCAAGTTATTGCGTTCAAAAATGAGTATTTGCGGCGTAGCAGGCCCTGAGGACTGGCTAAACCCAATAATGAAAATTCTGAATGACATTGAACTGACTCCTTCGGTTATTGACTTTGCCCGGAAAGCCCTGGCATCGGGTTGGCTGGATATACCGCCGACCTATACGGGCCTCGTAAAGGCCCATAAACACCATGAGCTATTGGTACGTCTGCAAGGTGTCGATGAACTGAAGGTTCAAGCCAGCCATTTACTGAAAAAGTGGTATAAGAAATTATTCTTCATAGGGAAAGGTAGCCAGTTATGGCAAAGGGCTTACCATTCGTTCCAAACAACAAAAGCCGGGGCCTTTTTTGTCACTCATTGTCATCATGGTTTATCGCCATTTCTGGAAAAAAATATTCTCAGCTCATCTATACGCAATGCCTGGACGGACCAACCTGAGGGCATTGCGAATATAGAACGAATGCTGGTTCACCATCCTGCATTTCCGAAATTAATCTCGGGCAAAGCGAACCACCGTCCGGTCATTATCGTGGGGAGTCCTGACTGGAGCTATGGCCTGGAAGCGATGGATAAAAAGGTCGAAGCCCTGTTACAACGAATCGCTGAGAACCGCTCAGACTTGAAACATTCGTTGGAAAAAAGCAGTCAATTTGTGGCAAGAAAAAAAGAATTCGATCTGGCTCTGTCAGCATTGGACAACGACTACTCGGCGGGATCACCTTGGCTAAATAAAGATCGTAGAGAGGAATATTGGAAAAAAAGGTCTGATATCTCAAGAAGCTACCAATCCATCCTGAAGCCTCTCAGGCTATCTTCAGAGGAAGAAGTTCTCATAGGTGATTTAGAAGGCAAATGCATCAGAGCGCTTGAGCAGGCCTTCAGTCACTATCTGTATGGAGTGACACACCTGAAAGGCGGTTGCCTGACGTATTGCTGGGTCAATGCCGACATAGATAGATGCTGGGATAGCAACAGGTATGGCGCTCATGACCCATCCTCACCAGAAGAACTGCATGCCATGATGACTGCAATCAGAAATGAAGAGCTTGAGAAATCTATTCAGGATGACTACCTACGGCAGGCACTTAACGCCAGTGATGCTCTGGTGCTCAAAACCAATGAGCTGAATACCATTGCCGAAGAGTTTTTGAACAGCGTGAATTTGAATTCGCTCTTTGAGGCATTGGATACCTGATAACCGTTTGGTCATGATGCGCTTTTTGAGATCGGTAACTCCACTCCCGTCATTCCCGGCTTCCCTCCCGTCATTCCCGGCTTCCCTCCCGTCATTCCCGGCTTCTCTCCCGTCATTCCCGCGAAGGCGGGAATCCACACTGACTCACCACCAGAACCATACTACCCGGTGCCCCCCTGGCCTTGTCATCCCCGAGAAGGCAGAGATCCACCGTTGGCGCTGGATTCCCGCCTTCGCGGGAATGACGACCCTTTAGTGCCGCACAGGCCCAAAGACTCTATAACAGCAGGTTGGACACCCCTACAGAGGGGTAACAATTAAAATGGAACTTTAATCACACCTTACAGGTCTAACCATTTAACAATTTCATTAAGTACCTGGCCAGTTGGTTTCGCATATTCTGGCGAGTGGATTTTTTCATCCTTCAAGACGCAACGACGGGCGCGTAGCCACAGCTACGCAACCAGAGTTGGAACGCAGAAGGATGGAAAAAGCCGCCGTCCAGAATATGCGAAACCAACTGGTTAGGTACTTCAGTCCTTCAAATAACAGTTGAGAGGGAGATTGACTATGGATGGTCAAATTGCCGGAGGTACCAAAAAACGCGTTCATGATCGTAGCCTGCATGATCATGACGTGGCAGCCAAGATGGCAAAGCTGGGTATATTGTCAGAGGAAAAGCAGGATGTAGAAATCTGCTCTGAAGTAAGGTCCAGATTAAAGAGATCGCCCTCTTCGGAGACCTTGCCTGACAAAGTGAGAACCATCTCCGCAACGGATTCCTCGCTCCAAAAGGCGACTCATTCCTTCGATTTTCGTTTTGTCGACAGTGATGACGAGGTTCGACAGCTTTTGATTGCCACTACCCGTGATGAACATCTTGATGTTGCGCTTATTTCCCATCCCGATGACCTTTTAAAGGCTAACCTGGTGAGCCGGTTGAGTATTTCCGAAGAGGGTCGCCACACTCTGGGTTCAGGCAAGCTGTTCGAAGGTTCACAGCCATTGACTCTGGTAATGGATATTCGAAAGCTCACCAGCGAAGAGCTACCCAAATTTAACGATCTGCTGGACCCGGATAGCCCCTGTCTGTACGACAAAGTCAGCCAGGAGAAGCGCCCCCTGGGTCAGCATGTTTCTTTATTGGTTCTGGCAGACCCTGCTCAGCTGACATCGCTTGGCAGGCGTGATGACGCACCCGGTGCTGATTTCTGGCGACGAATTAACCGACCGGAAAATACCTGGAAGTTCAACGCACAGACTGGCAATGACCCATCAGTGGAGATCGACAAGGTACCTCCGTTATTGACTGAACTCCCCTCTGCCGAAAGTGTTATGGACGACGACAATAGTGTTTTAATTGACTGCCATTTGCACAGCAACTGGCGACAGTTGTTGCTAGGTGGCCCCGGAGTGGATAAACAGGGGCGAATCCGGCACCTGCCCGGCAAGCTTGAGCTATTGAAGGCCGGACAACGGGTGATACTGAAGGGGGCCGACTGGGAAGATCTTGCCTTTGAACAGACCCTTCGACAGGTGCTGGCGCAACAGTGTTTTGAGAGCAATGGCAAGATCTGTCAGTTACCGGACAATGTTCAGTTTTATCAGATGCCTGTAGGGAAGTACGAGCTTCATTCACTGTTGCAAAGTTTGTCCCACTCTCATAACAAACAGGGTGACAAAAGACTTGATAAAGAGCAGGCACCAGCAACCCCTATACTCCTTAACGAGAGTAATATTGTTCAATGGCTGAACCCAATTGCCATCGCCCCGGAAGGCTTCGCAGTTCCTAATACCTGCCTGTTGGAACAGGTTCGTGCCGGTGGTGTCGTCACCGTAACGTCTCCTCTTACTGAGGCAGACTGGTTTTGTTTGCTGGGCTCACTGCAGACGATTCAGAAGACAACCGGCCTGGAGCCCCGGCTTCAGGTGGCTCATGCAAAAGGACAACCAAAAGCCCTGGGTTTGACAGAAAACGATAAATACCCTCTGCCCAAACCACCGGAAAAAGTCAGAAATCGCGCTGCCTTTGATACCGTGACTTATCAACGATCTGCCCAGGCAAATCATTGGATCAATGGTCTCCCGCAAGCCCCCCTGGTCATTCAGGTCAATGAACAGACCAGTTTCAGCCAGCTATTTGATAATATCCATATCACCTCAGAACAAAAGGCCCGTTTTGGACAAGGTCGGAGTGCGTTGCAGGAGGCATTAACCGCTGGCAAGCCGGTGGTATTGCGGGGGCTGGAGACTAATCCAACGCTTCAGCAGCTCCTGGAACCCTTGATTATTGGACAACCTCTGTTGGTGAATGGCCAATTACAGGCCTATCCAAAAGCTCATGTCACCCTGCTCTGGCCTGCGTCTGCAAAAAGCACGTCGTCAATAGTTAATCTGATGATCGCCAAAGGTAGCCCGTGTCTTGAGGTCGATCTTTGGGATATCAATGTCGTCAGGCATGGTATCCCACGGACTGAATTGCCAGAACAGGCGCTTTATAAACTTTACGAAGCGTTTAAAACCGTACCTGCCCGGCTTTGTAACCCACTGCCGTCAATAACTGAAGGGTTGTTAAACAATCTGATACTGGCTGCCCGGCGAGCACAGCAGGTTGACCAGTCCCTGCAACTCCTGCCCTGCCACTGGCGAAAGGCTATCAATAGCGTCATCACCCATGGCACCCGACAGAACCCGACTGTGCGTGATTTTATGAAAGTGGCTTGTTGGCAATTGTTACCGGATAAGAATCAGACCACCACGGTAGACCCGGATCAGTTAACGGCCATCATCAAAGGTTCCCGGCGGTTGGATAGAAAGTTTGTGAGGCAAAACCTCTGGCGGCTGGCCCGGGCCTTTGATCCGGCAGTCTTAACGGAGAACCCGTTTGAAGGATTACAACTGTCCTATAAAAGTCCACTGCCCGGGTGGGCTCCAAAACAACTTCTGGACAAGCTCTGTGCCCTGATCGTGGCCCATGGGCCTGAAGAACATCGGCAGGCAATGGCTTATCAGTTAAAAGTAGAACCGCAGGCAGTGAAACACTATCTACCCTTAGCCATCAGGCCATCAAGACAGATTAAACGTTTGCAGGATGCACTGGCTTCTGGCTGGCAGTTAAACTTGCCATCGGGGCAGACCCGGTCCGATGCTATTCATGCGCTGGCCAACGATTATTTCTACATCGCCAGGACAGCCAATTCTGAAGCAGAAGGCATTGAACGCATAAAACATCGACTGTTTGAATCAATGGCATGGCAAGGTTCCACTGATATGCCCTTGTCAACTCTGGCCCGGGATCTTTATCACGGCGAGATAAGTCAGAAGGATCGTGAAAGTCGTCGATTATCCCGACTCCATGACCGGCTTACCGACTCTCCCGTTATCTTTCTGCAGGGAGAAACCGGCACCGGGAAAAGTTACTTTTCTGCCAGAATGGCCAAGACTTCAGGGCAGGCTTGGGTGCTGTCTCTTGGACCTTCTGACAGCGAACAGACCCTGATGAAACGCTGGCAGTGGCGACAACATGCCGATGGCGACCGCTCTATGGTGCAGCAAAACCGGGCACTGATGGAATGGGCCAAGACCGAATCCGACAAAGGCGGAGGCTGTGTTGGAGGAGAGTACATAACCCTGGTGCTGGATGAAGCCAATCTGGCCAAAGCCGGATTACTGGCATCATTAAACGGCTTATGGGAACCGCAACCCTGCATCTATGTGAATGGTCATCCTGTCAAGGTCAGCGAAAAGCACCGGGTGATTCTCACCGGCAACCCCGATCATTACGCCGGGCGCCAAATGGACCCGGCCCTGAAAGAGAAACTGCCCAGGGCTTACTACCCTCGCCTGGATCAGGCATTCCTTAGGGACAGGGTGGTGGAACCGGCTCTGGCCAATCATTTACAAGAGCATCTGACGGAGCAGCAAATAAACGACATTGCACACAGTGCCAGCAACAGTGTGATGGCACTCTGGCAATATTATCAGGAACTGCTGCCAGAGCATGAGTTTACTCCCAGGGATTTAACAGACATCTGCAGTTGGGTGGGCTGGTATCTGGATCGAGCTCAGCCCGCTCACGGCAGTGTGACCTGTGGGCAAATAAACAGTTTGATACAGCAAAGTTTTCGGGATGTACTGGGCCCTGAAATCACCGAAACGCATCAGGATGCCCTGTCAGCACTGGAAATCTGGTTTGCTGCTCGTTACCAACCGGAGAACACCCTGAGCGACAGAGTTCATAACAAGACCCTGTCAGATTTTCAGCAGACCTTCAGAACAGTCAGCGAAAAAATCCGACCAGACTTTGATACCTCCGGATCGGCAGTCCGTGAACTGGCGCAACGGCTTGGGCAGGATTTAAGCCGCTGTCAGCAGGCTTATCATCACGACAGAAAACACGGCGGCCGTCAGGCAACACTGATTGAAGGACCGGCTGGACGGGGCAAGGATGCCACGCTGAACCTGGTGATTGAAAGTGTCAGACAGCAGGCCGAACAACGGCAAGAATTGATGCCGGAAGTCTTTTACCTGAACGCCTGTGATTGTTCCTGGGAGAAACTGTGTGAAAAGATCCAGAAGGCAAAAGTCGATGGCGGCATAGTGGTGATTTCAGAAATGAATCTGATTGACAGCCAGTATCTGGAAGGTGAGTTAAACGACATTCTGGCCGGTGACGCCCATCCGGGTTTCCACCTGTTTGCTACCATCAACCCGCCTGAGTACAGCGGGCGAAAACCCTTATCACCGGCGCTGAAAGGGCGTTTTCGACATCTGCCCATCCGGCAGTACAATCCGACAGAATTACAGACCATTGCCGAAAAAGTGTTGCCAGTGTCCTCAGAAGGGACATTCGTCGCTAAAAAACTAACAGAAAAACATTGTCTTCTAAGGGCTCACCTGAAACGCACAAAACGACCGTTGCAACCGACCAGCCTTGATTTACAGAATGTTGCCAGGGCTATCACCAGAGGAGGCGATTTTAGCGAAAAAGCCGTTCTTCAATGCCTTAATCAGCACTACCGGCTTTATCTGATGGCCGCCAACCTATCGCTGGAGAAACTGCCCGGGCCTTCGGCTCCTGTCATGGGGAAGAATGAATTTAATTCCAGACTTTGCCAATGGTTCAATGGGACGGTATCGGACATTGATCGTCCGTGGTTGATTCGAAACAGTGATCTCAGCAGTGTTGATGAAAAAAACCATGAAATTCGTATCAAGACCCGTCTGACTGAAGAGGAAACCAGAACGGAACTCATCAGGATGGTGGCCCAGACCAGATGGCAGGCATCCGGTCTTTCCCTGAAGCCGGATCGGTCGGACGATATTCTCAGACAGGCTCTCTACAGACACTGGCAGCAACGCTGGTTCGCTGATGATTTTAGCCTTACCGAAGTGGACGCTAATAGCGTATTTCCCCTGACCAAAGAACAGGCACAAATACTGAAAATGCCGGCTTGCCAGCCTTATCTTCAGGAGGCTGATAAGCAGATACAGGTATGGAAGGCCCATGACGTTCAATGCTGGCCCGCATTTTGGCAGCAGATCAGTGATCTGTCGAACCATTGGGCAAAGGTTTTTATCAACCAAGCATCAGCTATTAGCGGTGACAGCGCTCCTGAACCCTATGATCCGGAAGTTGAGGAGAAAGAAGCACCGGCATTGGATCGAAGAACGAACTATGAGGATCAGGAGATACCGAAGATTGAACTTTGTGAAGTTTTTGATTCGCAGCATCCCCCTAAAATGTATCGCTGGCAGGCAATAGATATTCGTATCACTGCCAGAGGTGAAATCAAAAAGATCAATCTTAATGGTAAATACCTTCTGGGGGTCGAAACCCTCACACCTAAACGGTTGCCAGAGAATGACCAGAAAGTCACATTAACCGGAGATCAAACGCTGGCGACCCTTCGGGTATCACCAAAGAATGGTCAATGTCCATTGCCCAGCCTGACGGCCAGTGACTCTATCGTGGCCCTGTGTATAGAACCTAATTTGCCATTTAAACTGATCAGGGACCACTATACCGGGCTTCATACACTGTTTATTCCTCTAGCCGCTGCCGACCAGAGTTTTCAATGTACTTATGTCGTAGAACCCGGAAAGCCGGGCAAAAAAACGGCTGCTAGAGAAGCCTTTTTTGACGTCCAGTGTTCAGAAGGCGTGAGGTCCGTACTGAAGGAAATATTTGGAAACATCGGCGAACAACCAGCCAAAGTACAGGCACCGTTGCAGAAAATAATAGACGCTAAAAACATCAGGCAACGAATTAGCGCAATCACGGAATACTGCCAACAGTTCTGCGGTGCAGCTAAACCAGAAGAGAGTGAAAATTTCTTTCGATTTCTGGTAACAAACCGGCAAGGTAGCTGTCGTCATCGTGTGCCTGTTTTTGTTGCTTTTTGTCGCTATTTCGAGATTCCCAGTCGGCAAATTGAGAGCCTCAAGCACGTCTTTGCTGAGTATTCCGTAGACGGAGGCCAAACCTGGGAGTCTTCGGATTTGGGCGGGGCGCCGGTGAAGGTAACAAAAACTACACCTTTCTACCAGGCTGCCGGGAAGGCCGGGAAAGCCAGGAAGGCCGAAAAGGTCAGAAAGGCTGGTGATTTCAGCACTGAATTAAAAAACCTGAACGATGCTGACTTAGCACAACAGCAAGCTCTGACTAAAGCTTTTGGTATGAGCCCTGAGGAACTGAACAAAGCCCTTGAGACAAACAGCGCATTACCCAATCCAAGTACTTCCGAAGTTGTACAAAATCTTTGGAGGGAAAAAAAATTAGCCGGTTTTTCTATGGGTGTCTCAATATTAATAGAGACAAAAGAACTGAGCGCTTCAGAAAAGAAATTGATCGGTAATGTGCCCAACCAATATGGGAAGCCCCATAATCCGATGTCGTCGGCAGTAAGACAAATATTGTTAGACAATGATGCAGATCAGGTCATTGAACAACTCAGGTCATTGCACTCAAAAATGGTAGTTGAGGAAGAAGCAAGCCCTCTGAAGTGGTTGGGTTCAATGAATAAAATACTGCTGTACAGTGACTTAACCAACCCTTCGATTAGACACTTTGCCAATAAAGCCCTGCAATTGGGTTGGCTAGATCCACTGTCGTTCTACAAAGAAAAAACTATCAGAGCCGATGAACACCATCGTCTGTTGGAGAGACTTGAAGACGTCGATGAACTGAAGGTTGCAGCCACAGATTGCCTGAAAAAATGGTATCAGACCCTGTTGCACAGGGGAAAAAACAGCAAGCAATGGTGTCATTTTTATAGCGACCATCAAGAGAATAATCTCGATGCCTTGTTTATTACTCACTGTCATGATGGTTTTTCAAAATCCCTTGAAAATAAAATCGCCCACCGAGCTCTAAACAGCTGCTGGACCGACCAGCCCGGGGGCATTCCGAATATAGAACGAATGCTGGTGCATCAACCTGCTTTTGAGCAGTTGATCTCGGGCAGGGCGAACCACCGTCCGGTAATTATCGTGGGAGGCAATTTTTGGTGCAACACAGTGATTGATGAAAAGGCCGAAGTCCTGCTCCAACGAAAAGTTGAGAGCAATCCGGAATTGAAGACATTATCGGAAAAGGTCAAAAAATATAAGGCGATAGAACTGGAACGCACCAGAGCTCTGGCCGACTTGTATGAAGAAAGAGAAAACGCCCAAAAACTCAGTTTTTCTTGTTGGCAATATCAAAATAAATTAAAAGAAATCGTGAAAAAACAGCTTGAAATCGAAAGCAGATACCGACGCATTCTGGAGACCCTTGGGGTATCAAATAAAGAGAAGTCCCTTCTGAGAGGTATAGAACTCGAATACTCAGAAGCGATTCGTCAGGCCTTCATTCATTACCTGTATGGAGTGACACACTCAAAAGGCAGCTCTTTGACCTATTGCTGGGTCGACGCTTCCTTAGGGAATTCCTGCTACAAAAACTCCTATGGTGCTCATGAGCCATCCTCACCACAAGAGCTGTATGACATGACGTGTCATATTAACAGCTCTTTATCGTTTCAGAGTTCTGTAGAGGATACCTACTTAAAGCAGGCACAAAACGCCAGTAACGCTCTGGTGATCAAATCCTGTGACTTGACCAAAATTGCCAACGAGTTTTTGCACACTGTGAATTTAAATTCGCTGTATGAGTCATTGGATACCTGATAAGTACTTAACCATTTGGCCGTGATGAGTTTTTTGAGATCGGTGATTTCCTCCAATAGTCAGGGCTGTCTCTTTAAATGGAACTTTCGTTCATTTCTAAAGTCTAAACATTAAACACTTTCAATTTAATCCTTCAGATGTCAGGAGGCGGACTATGGATGGTCGTATTTGTGGTAAGAAAATAAAGGCGCCCGTTCACGATACTGCCACGCCTGCCAACACGCCTGCCAAAAGAGCAAAGCTGGATTTACCGCTAAGTATTGCCAAGGTCACCAGTGTAACTGCCAGACTCGATAAATTGTCAATTCCGGGTGTGATGTCTGGTAAACCGAGAAGGGTATCCTCAACGGACTCATCGCTTCAAAAGATCTCTAATGCCTTTGATTTTCGTTTTGTCGCCAGCGATGACGAGGTTCGACAGCTTTTGGTTGCTACTGACGGTGATGAACATCGTGATGTTGCCCTTATTTCCCATCCCGATGACCTTTTACAGGCTAACCTGGTGAGCCAGTTGAGTATTTCCGAAGAGGGTCGCCACACTCTGGGTTCAGGCAAGCTGTTCGAAGGTTCACAGCCATTGACTCTGGTGATGGATATTCGAAAGCTCACCAGCGAAGAGCTGCCCAAATTTAACGATCTGCTGGACCCGGATAACCCCTGTCTGTACGACAAAGTCAGCCAGAAGAAGCGCCCTCTGGGCCAGCATGTTTCTCTATTGGTTCTGGCAGACCCTGCACAGCTGGCATCAATTGGCCATAGTGGCAATGCCCCCGGTGCTGATTTCTGGCGACGAATTAACCGACCGGAAAATACCTGGCAGTTCAACCCACAGACTGGCCATGACCCATTGATGGAGACCGACAAGTTACCTCCGTTATTGGCTGAACTCCCCTCTGCCGAAAGTGCTATGGACGACGACAACACCGTTGTTATTGAATGTCACTTGCACAACAACTGGCGACAGTTGCTGCTGGGCGGCCCCGGAGTGGATAAACAGGGGCGAATCCAGCACCTCCCCGGCAGGCTTGAGACATTGAGGGCCGGACAACGGGTGATTCTGAAAGGGGCCGACTGGGAAGATCTGGCCTTTGAACAGACCATGCGACAGATGCTGGCGCAAAAATGTTTTGAGAGCAATGGCAAGGTCTGTCAGTTACCCGACGATGTTCAGTTTTATCAGATGCCGGTAGGGAATGACGAGCTTCCTTCACTGCTGCAAAGTTTGTCCCACTCTCATAACAAACAGGGTGACAAAGGACTTGATAAAGAGCAGGCACCAGCAAACCCCATCCTCATTAACGAGAGTAATATTGTTCAATGGCTGAACCCAATTGCCATCGCCCCGGAAGGCTTCGCAGTTCCTAATACCTGCCTGTTGGAACAGGTTCGTGCCGGTGGTGTCGTCACCGTAACGTCTCCTCTTACTGAGGCAGACTGGTTTTGTTTGCTGGGCTCACTGCAGACGATTCAGAAGACAACCGGCCTGGAGCCCCGACTTCAGGTGGCTCATGCAAAAGGACAACCAAAAGCTCTGGGTTTGACAGAAAACGATAAATACCCTCTGCCCAAACCACCGGAAAAAGTCAGAAATCCTGGTGCCTTTGATACAGTGACATATCAGCAAGATGCTCAGGCAAATTATTGGATCAATGGTCTCCCGCAAGCACCTCTGGTCATTCAGGTCAATGAACAGACCAGTTTCAGCCAGCTATTTGATAATATCCATATCACCTCAGAACAAAAGGCCCGTTTTGGACAAGGTCGGAGTGCGTTGCAGGAGGAATTAACCGCTGGCAAGCCGGTGGTATTGCGGGGGCTGGAGACTAATCCAACGCTTCCGCAGCTCCTGGAACCCTTGATTATTGGACAACCTCTGTTGGTGAATGGCCAATTACAGGCCTATCCAAAAGCTCATGTCACCCTGCTCTGGCCTGCGTCTGCAAAAAGCACGTCGTCAATAGTTAATCTGATGATCGCCAAAGGTAGCCCGTGTCTTGAGGTCGATCTTTGGGGTATCAATGTCGTCAGGCATGGTATCCCACGGACTGAACTGCCAGAACAGGCGCTTTATAAACTTTACGAAGCGTTTAAAACCGTACCTGTTCACCTTTGTAACCCACTGCCAGAAATAACTGAAGAGTTGTTGAACAATCTGATACTGGCTGCCCGGCGAGCACAAGAGGTTGACCAGTCCCTGCAACTCCTGCCCTGCCACTGGCGAAAGGCTATCAATAGCGTCATCACCCATGGCACCCGACAGAACCCGACTGTGCGTGATTTTATGAAAGTGGCTTGTTGGCACTTGTTACCGGATAAGAATCAGACCGCCACGGTAGACCCGGATCAGTTAACGGCCATCATCAAAGGTTCCCGGCGGTTGGATAGAAGATTTGTGAAGCAGAACCTCTGGCGGCTGACCCGGGCCTTTGATCCGGCAGTCTTGATGGAGAACTCGTTTGAAGGATTACAACTGTCCTATGAAAGTCCACTGCCCGGGTGGGCTCAAAAAGAAGTTCTGGACAAGGTCTGCGCCCTGATCGTGGCCCATGGGCCTGAAGAACATCGACAGGCAATGGCTTATCAGTTGGCGGTGGACCCGCAGGCAGCGAAACACTGTCTACCCTTAGCCATCAGGCCATCAAGACAGATTAAACGCTTGCAGGATGCGCTGGCTTCTGGCTGGCAGTTACACTTGCCATCGGGGCAGACCCGGTCCGATGCCATTCAGGCGCTGGCCAGCGATTGTTTTTACATGGCCAGAACGGCGAATTCTGAGGCAGAAGGCATTGATCGTATAGTACTTCGGCTGTCTGAATCATTGAAATGGACGGTCTCCACTGATATGCCTTTGTCAGCGCTGGCCAGGGATCTTTATCACGGCGAGATAGATCAGAAAGATCGTGAAAGCCGACGATTATCCCGGCTCCATGAACGGCTTACGGACTCTCCTGTTATCTTCCTGCAGGGAAAAACCGGCACCGGGAAAAGTTACTTTTCTGCCAAAATGGCCAGGGCTTCAGGACAAGCTTCAGTCATTTCCCTTGGACCTTCCGACAGTGAACAGACCTTGATGAAACGCTGGCAGTGGCGACAACAGGCCGATGGCGACCGCTCTATGGTGCAGCAAAACCGGGCGTTGATGGAATGGGCCAATACCAAATCCGACAAAGACGGAGAGTACATTACCCTGGTTCTGGATGAAGCCAACCTGGCCCAGACCGGAATACTGGCATCATTGAACGGCTTATGGGAACCGCAACCCTGCATCTATGTGAATGGTCATCCTGTCAAGGTCAGCAAAAAACACCGGGTGATTCTCACCGGCAACCCGGATCATTATGCCGGGCGTCAAATGGACCCGGTCCTGAAAGAGAAACTGCCCAGGGCTTACTACCCCCGGTTAGACCAGGCATTCCTTCGGGACGGAGTGGTGGAACCCGCTCTGGTAAAGCATCTACAACGGCATCTGCTGGAGCAGCAAATAAACGACATTGCACACAGTGCCAGCAAAAGTGTGATGACGCTCTGGCAATATTATCAGGAACTCTTGCCCGACCATGAGTTTACCCCCAGGGATTTAACAGACATCTGCAGCTGGGTGGGCTGGTATCTGGATCGTGCTCAGCCCGCTCGCGGCAGTGTGACCTGTGGGCAAATAAACGGTTTGATACAGCAAAGTTTTCGGGATGTACTGGGCCCTGAAATCACCGAAACGCATCAGGATGCCCTGTCGGCACTGGAAATCTGGTTTGCTGCCCGCTACGAACCGGAGAACACCCTGAGCGACAGAGTTCATAAGAAAACCCTGGAGGAAATGCAGCAGACCTTCAGTACAGTCAGCGAAAAAATCCGACCAGACTTTGATACCTCCGGATCGGCAGTCCGTGAACTGGCGCAACGACTTGGACAGGATTTAAGCCGCTGTCAGCAGGCTTATCATCACGAAAGAAAACACGGCGGTCGTCAGGCGACACTGATTGAAGGTCCGGCGGGACGGGGCAAGGATGCCACGCTGAACCTGGTGATTGAAAGTGCCAAACGGCAGGCTGAACAACGGCAAGAATCCATGCCGGAAGTCCATTACCTGAATGCCTGTGATTGTTCCTGGGACAAACTGTGCGAAAAGATCCAGACGGCAAAAATAAAAGGCGGCATCGTGGTGATTTCGGAAATGAATCTGATCGACAGCCAGCACCTGGAAGGTGAATTGAACGATATTCTGGCCGGTGACGCCGATCCGGGTTTCCACCTGTTTGCCACCATCAACCCGCCTGAGTACAGCGGGCGTAAACCCTTATCACCGGCGCTGAAAGGGCGTTTTCGACATTTACCCATCCGGCAGTACAACGCGGCAGAATTACAGACCATTGCCGAAAAGGTGTTGCCAGAGTCCCCGGAATGGATATCAGTCGCTAAAAAGCTAACAGAAAAACATTGTCGTTTAAGGGCTTACCTGCAACAGAGAAAACTGCCATTGCAGCCGACCAGTCTTGATCTTCAGAATGTTGCCAAGGCTGTCTTCAGAGGAGGCGACTTTACCGATAAAGCACTTCATCAATACCTCACTCAGCACTACCAGCTTTTCCTGATGGCCGCCAATCTATCGCTGGAGAATCTGCCCGGGTCATCAGCTCTTGCCGTGGAGAAAAGTGAATTTAATTCCGGACTTTGCCAATGGTTAAATCGGACAGTATCGGACATTGATCGTCCGTGGTTGATACGAAGCAGTCATCTCAGCGATGTTGATGAAAAAAACCATGAAATTCGTATCAAGACTCGTCCAGCTAAAGAGGAAACCAAAAGGGAACTCATCAGGATGGTGGCCCAGACCAGATGGCAGGCATTCGGTCTTTCCCTGAATCCGGATCAGTCGGACGATATTTTCACACAGGCACTTTACAGACACTGGCAGCAATGCTGGTTCGCTGGTGTGTTTGACCTTACGGACGTGGACGCTAATAGCGTATTTCCCCTGACCAAAGAGCAGGCACAAACACTGAAAAGGCCTGCTTTCCAGCCTTATCTTCTGGAGGCTGATAAGCAGATACAGGCATGGAGGGCCAATGACGTTCAATGCTGGCCCGTATTTTGGCATCAGATCAGTGATCTGCCGAACCGCTGGGTAAACGACTTTATTAACACAGCATCAGCTATTGGCGGTGACGACGCTCCTGAACCCTACGACCCGGAAGTCGAGGAACAAAAAGCTCCGGCTTTGGACCGAGAAACGAACTATGAGGATGAGGAAACGCAAAAGGTTGAACTTTATAAAGTTTTTGATTCGCAGCATTTCCCTGAGATGTATCGCTGGCAGGCATGGGATATTCGTGTCACTGCCAGGGGTGATATCAAAAAGATCAATCTTGATAGTAAACACCTTCTGGGGATCGAAACCCTGACATCTGACCAGTTGCCAGGGAATGACCAGGAAGTGATATTAACCAGAAATCAAACGCTGGCGACCCTTGAGATATCACCAAAGAACGGTCAATGTCTATTGCCCAGCCTGACGGCCAGTGACACTATCATGGCCCTGCATATAGAACCCTGTTTGCCATTTAAACTGATCAGGGACGACTATACCGGGCTGCATACACTGTTTATTCCTCTGGCCGCAGTCGGCCAGAGTTTTCAATGTACTTATGTCGTAGAACCCACAAAGCCGGGCAAAAAAACGGCTGCTAAAGAAGCCCTTTTTGACGTCCAGTGTTCAGAAGGCATGAGGTCCGTAATGAAGGAACTGTTTGATAACATCAACGAACAACCCGCCGAAATACAGGCACCGTTGCACAAAATAATAAACGCTAAAGACGTCAGGCAACGAATTAGCGCAATCACGGAATACTGCGAACAGTTCTCCGGTGGCGCTGCACCAGAAGAGCATGAAAATTTCTTTCAATACCTGGTAACACAGCGGCAAGGTAGCTGTCGTCATCGTGTACCTGTTTTTGTAGCTTTCTGTCGTTATTTCGGGATTCCCTGTCGGGAAATTACTAGCCGCATCCACAGCTTTGCCGAGTATTCCGTGGATGGAGGCCAAACCTGGGGGGCAGTGGATTTGGGCGGGGAGCCCATGGACATAATAGAAATTACACCTGACCAGCAGTCTTCCGGGGAGGTCGTAACGTTTAGCACTGATTCAAAGATCGGGGATCTGATTAAGAATCTCCTGAAAGGTGCTGACTCAGCACAACAGCAAGCTCTGGCTGAAGCCTGTCATATGAGCTTCGAGGAACTGCACAAAGCCCTTGAGACAAACAGTACATTGCTCGATGAATATCTAAGTACTGGCGGATTGGTAGAAAATCTTTGGAAGCAAAGAGATTTAGTCGCTTTTTCTATGGGTGTCTCGATCTTGATATCTATGGGTGTCTCGATCTCGATCTCGATCTCGATCTTCTCGACCTTGATAGAGACAAAAGCATTGCGCCCTTCAGAGGAGCAATTGGTCGGTGATGAGTTCGACCACTATGGGAATCCCCGTGATCGGATGTCGGATGCAGTAATAAAGATATTGTTGGGCCATGATGCAGATCAGGTCATTGAACAACTCAAGTCAATGCACTCAAAAATGATTGTTGAGGGCGGAGCAAGTCCCCTGCAGTGGTTGGCTTCAATGAATAAAATACTGCGATGCAGTGACTTAACCATCCCTTCGGTTATTCACTTTGCCAAAGCAGCCATGCAATTGGGTTGGCTAGATCCACTGTCGTTCTACAAAGAAAAGATTATCAGGGCCGATCAACACCATTATCTGTTGGAGTCACTTGAAAAAGTCGATGAACTGAAGGTTGCAGCCACAGATTGCCTGAAAAAATGGTATCAGACCCTGTTGCACAGGGAAAAAAATAGCAAGATATGGTGTGATTTTTATAGCCACGAAAAGAATGAACGCGGTGCCTGGTTCATTACTCACTGTCATGATGGTTTTTCAAAATCCCTTGAAAATAATATCCCCGAGCGATCTTTACAGATCCGCTGGACCGACCAACCC
The DNA here is from genome assembly GCF_049275935.1 of Endozoicomonas sp. ALC020. Taxonomy (NCBI): domain Bacteria; kingdom Pseudomonadati; phylum Pseudomonadota; class Gammaproteobacteria; order Oceanospirillales; family Endozoicomonadaceae; genus Endozoicomonas; species Endozoicomonas sp. ALC020. The sequence continues at coordinate 1,085,540 of NZ_CP184830.1, read as the reverse complement.
GGGGGCATTCCGAATGTAGAACGACTGCTGTTGCGCCAACCTGCGTTTGAGCAGTCGATCTCGGGCAGGGTGAACCACCGTCCGGTATTTATCATGGGAAATATTTTATGGCACAACACAGTGATTAATGAAAAGGTCGAAGCTCTGTTGCAACAAAAAGCTGAGAACAATCCGGAATTGAAGACATTATCGGGAAAAGCCAAAAAATATCAGGCGATAGAACTGGAACTCAACAGAGCGCTGGCCGACTTGGGTAGTAAGCGAGGTCAAATTGAATTAGAAGAATTCAAGAAAAAACAGCTTGAAATCAAAAGCAGCTACCAACAGATTCTGGAGCCCTTTAAGCTATCAATTAAGGAGCAGATCCTTCTGGAGAAATCAGAAAAAAAATGCAAAGAGGCGATTTATCAGGCCCTCAGTCATTACCTGTATGGAGTGACACACTCAAATGGCGGCTCTTTGGCGTATTGCTGGATCGAGGCTTTCTTAGGGTGTTCCTACCATACAGACTCCTATGGCGCTCATGATCCATCTTCACCAGAAGAGCTGTGTTGTATGTTGTCTTCAATCCAAAGTAATTCTCTGTTAATTCAGTCTCTTAAGGATGACTACCTACGACTTGCACAAAACGCCAATAACGCTCTGGTGCTCAAACCCACTGAGTTGACAAAAATTGCCGACGAGTTTTTGAACACTGTGAATTTAAATTCGCTGTTTGAGTCATTGGATACCTGATAACCAACTGGTTAGGTACTTAACCAGTTGGCCATGATGAGCTTTTTGAGATCGGTGATTTCCTCCAATAGTCAGGACTATCGGAACTTTTTTCCAACCCTAAGGTCAAATTACTGATGACTTTCAATATCAGTTTTTTAATGACAGCAAGGAGATGGACTATGGATGGTCAGATTGGTAAAGGTACAACAAAACGCGCTCTTGATCTTAGCCTGCCTGATGATGGCGTAGCAGCCAAGATAGCAAAGCTGGATTTAGCGTCAAAGGAAAAGAAGGATGTAGGAATTTGCTCTGAAGTAAGGCCCAAACTGGAGAGATCACCGTCTTTGGAGAGGTTGCCTGCCAGAGCGAGAACTCTATCCTCAACGGACTCCTTCCTGCCAAAGCCCACTCATGCCTTCGATTTTCGTTTTGTCGCCAGTGATGATGAGGTTCGACAGCTTTTGCTTGACCAGACCCGCGATAAAAGCCGGGACGTCACCCTGATTTGCCATCCCAATGACCTCTCTGAGGCTAACCTGCTGAACCGATTGAGCATCTCCGCTGACGGTCGCCACCTTCTGCGTTCGGGCAAGCTCTTTGAAGGTTCGCAGCCATTGACCCTGGTGCTGGATATCCGAAAACTCAGCAGCGATGAACTCCCCGTATTTAACGATCTACTGGACCCGGATAACCCCTGTCTGTTCGACAAAGTCAGCCAGAAGAAACGCCCTCTGGGTGAGCATGTTGCCCTGCTGGTGCTGGCGGACCCTGCACAGTTGAAATCAATTGGCAGCTCAGACGAGGTGCCGGGAGCCGATTTCTGGCGGCGAATTAATCGCCCGGGCAATACCTGGCAGTTCGATGCTCAGAGCGACAATAAAACCGATAATAAAACCGATAATGTCCCATCGATGGCCATCAATAAGGTTCCTCCACTGTTGCCAGAATTGCCCAGTGCCGAAAGCGCCATGGACGACGACAATACCGTTTGTATTGAATGTCACTTGCACAGCCACTGGCGACAGTTGCTGTTGGGTGGTCCCGGAGTGGATCAGCAGGGGCGAATCCAGCATATCCCCGGCAGGCTTGAGTCATTGAGAGCCGGGCAACGGGTCATTCTGAAAGGTGCCAACTGGCAGGATCTGGCCTTTGAGCAAACGATTCGACAGATGCTGGCGCAACAGAGCTTTGAGAGCAATGGCAAGCTCTGTCGGTTACCCGACGATGTTCAGTTTTATCAAATGCCAGTGGCGGAGGATGAGCTTCATTCACTGTTTCAGACCCTGTCCCGCTCCAGTGACAAAGGGTTTGGTAAAGGGCAGGCACCACAAAACCCGATCATTATTAACCAGAGTAATATTGCCCAATGGCTGAGCCCGATTGCCATTGGTCCGGAAGGCTATGCAGTCCCCGACACCTGTCTGTTGGAACAGCTTCGGGCAGGAGGTGTGGTCACCGTAACCTCTCCTCTCTCTGAGGCACACTGGTTTCGTTTACTGGGTTCTCTGCAGACTATTGGCGAGACCACAGACCTGAAGCCCCGACTTCGGGTAGCTCATTCAAGACAACAGCCGAAAGCTCTGGGACTGACAGAAAACGATGCGTACTCTCTGGCCAATAAGCGTCACCTGCAGGAAAAAATCAAAGAGCAAACCGACATTAAAGCCTTCATTTATCAGCAACCTGCCTTTGCAAATTATCATGTCAATAATTTCTTGAGAGCACCTCTGGTCATTCAGGTCAATGAACAGACCAGCCTCGGCCAGCTATTTGATAATATCTATATCACCTCGGAACAAAAGGCACATTTCGGACGCAGTCAGAGTGACTTGCAAAAGGCATTGACCACTGGCAATCGGGTGGTCTTCCGGGGGCTGGAGAGCAATCCAACCCTTCAGCAGCTTCTGGAACCCCTGATTATCGGGCAACCTTTGCTGGTGAATGGTCAATTACAGGCCTATCCGAAAGCTGATGTGACAATACTCTGGCCTGAGTCTGTGAAAAGCCCATCCTCAGTATTTCGTTTGATGGTCGCCAAGAGTAAGCTGTACCCAGAGCCCGACCCCTGGGATATCAATGTCCTCAAGCATCATATCCGCCGGGAAAAACTGCCAGAGAAAGCCCTTCACTCACTTTACAAAGCGTTCAATACCGTACCTGGATACCTGTGCAAACCCCTGCCAAAAATGACCGCAGGGTTGTTGAGTAACCTGATACTGGCTGCCCAACGAGCAAAGCAGGTTGACCATTCCTCAGAGCTTTTACCCCGCCACTGGCGCAAGGCCATCAATAGCGTCATTACCCATGGTACCCGTCAGCATCCGGCGGTGCGTGATTTTATGAAAGTGGCTTGTTGGCACTTGTTACCGGATAAGGATCAGGCCGCCTCGGTAGACCCGGATCAGTTAGCGGCCATCCTCAATAGCGCCCCGCGACTGGATAGAAAGTTTGTCAGGCAGAACCTGTGGCCACTGGCCCGAGCCTTTGACCCGGCCGTGTTTAAAGATGCCGAATTGCAGCTGTCCTATAAAAGTCCGTTTCCAGAGCGGAGTGAAAAAGACTTTATGGACAGGCTCTGTGCCATGATCGCGGCCCATGGGCCTGAGGATAAACGAGAGGCCATAGCCTATCAGTTGGCAGTCGATCCGGCGGCAACAAAGCCCTGGCAATCCCTGGCGATCAGACCAACCAGACAGATTAAACGTTTGCAAGATGCTCTGGCTTGTGGCTGGCAGTTACTTTCGCAATCAGGGCAGACCCGATCCGATGCCATTCACGCTCTGGCCTCCGACTGTTTAGACATTGCCAGAGGAGAATATGTCACAGAGAATCACTCAGAACGCATTGAACGCATAGAAAATCGACTGTCTGATTCACTGCGATGGCCGGATTCTGGTGATAGGTCATTTGTCACAGAGAATCCTGACCCGAAACGCATTGAACAAATAGAAAATCGACTGTCTGATTCATTGCAATGGTCGGGTTCTGGTGATAGGCCATTGTCAGCAATGGCCCGGGATCTTTATCACGGCGAGATGGGGCAGGAGGATCGTGAAAACCGTCGATTATCCCGGCTCCATGACCGGCTTAAAGACTCTCCCGTTATATTCATTGAGGGAGAAACCGGCACCGGAAAAAGTTACTTTTCAGCGAAGATGGCAAAGGCTTCAGGACAGGCTTCGGTCATTTCCCTTGGACCTTCTGACAGCGAACAGACCCTGATGAAACGCTGGCAGTGGCAACAACAAGACGACGGCGACCGCTCTATGGTTCAGCAAAACCGGACATTGATGGAATGGGCCAATAGCGAATCCGACAAAGATGGAGAATACATCACCCTGGTGCTGGATGAAGCTAACCTGGCTGAAGCCGGATTGCTGGCATCATTAAACGGCTTATGGGAACCGCAACCTTGCATCTATGTGAATGGTCATCCTGTCAAGGTCAGCGAAAAACACCGGGTAATTCTCACTGGCAACCCCGATCATTATGCCGGGCGTCAGCTGGACCCGACCCTGAAGGAAAATCTGCCCAGGGCTTACTACCCACGCCTGGATCAGGCTTTCCTTCGGGACAGGGTGGTGGAACCGGCTTTGCTCAATCATTTACAACGCCATCAAATAAACGGTATTGCACATAAGGCCAGCAAGAGTGTGATGGCACTGTGGCAATATTATCAGGAGCTGTTGCCCGACCATGAGTTTACCCCCAGGGATTTAACCGATATCTGCAGCTGGGTGGGCTGGTATCTGGATCGTGCGTTGTCCAAAGGCGACAGTGTTAGCTGTGAGCAAGTGAACAGTTTGATCCAGCAAAGTTTCCGGGATGTACTGGGTGCCGAAATCAGCGAGACGCATCAGGATGCCCTTTCGGCACTGGAAATCTGGTTTGCTGCCCGTTACGAACTGGACAATAGCCTGCGCGACAAGGTTCATAACCACACCCTGCCAGATATTCAGCGGGACTTCGAAGCATTTACCAAAGAATTCCGACCTGAGTTTGATACCTCCGGATCGGCAGTCCGTGAACTTGCGCAACAGCTTGGGCAGGATTTAAGCCGCTGTCAGCAGGCTTATCATCACGACAGAAAACACGGCGGTCGTCAGGCAACGCTGATTGAAGGCCCGGCCGGACGGGGTAAAGATGCCACGCTGAATCTGCTGATCAAAAGTGTCAAACAGCGAGCTGAAGAACGGGGAGAAATCATGCCAGAGGTCTTTCCCCTGAATGCCTGTGATTGCTCCTGGGACACAGTGCGTGAAGCGATCCAGAAGGCAAAAGTCAATGGCGGCATCGTGGTGATTTCGGAAATGAATCTGATCGACAGCCAGCATCTGGAAGGTGAGTTAAACGGTATTCTGGCCGGTGACGCGCATCCGGGTTTCCATCTCTTCGCCACCATCAACCCACCTGTATACAGCGGTCGAAAACCCTTATCACCGGCGCTGAAAGGACGTTTCAGACATTTGCCGATCCGGCAGTACAACCCGACCGAATTGCAGACCATTGCCGAAAAAGTGTTGCCACAGAACACCCAGGGGAAATTCGCGGCTGAAAAGCTGACCCAGCTACATTGTCGCTTGAGGGCTGACCTGAAACAGAAAAACCTGCCGTTACAGCCCAGCAGCCGTGATTTACAAACTGTCGCCAAGGCTGTTACCAGAGCGGGCGATTTCAGCGACAACGGACTGCATCAATGCCTCAATCAGCACTATCGGCTTTACCTGATAGCCGCCAGTACATCGCTGGAGGAACTGCCAGAGTCATCAACGCTTGCCATGGATAAAGGAGTCTTCGATTCCGGACTTTGCGAATGGTTCAACAAAACAGTACCCAACATTGATCGTCCGTGGATGATACGACTCGGTCACCTCGACAGTATTGATGAAAAAAACCATGAAATTCGCATTAAGGTTCGTCCGAATAACGAGGAGGTCAAAGCGGAAATCATCAGAAGGGTGGCTCAGGCCAAGTGGCAGGCATACGGTCTTCCCCTGAAGCCGGATCAGTCGGACGATATGCTCATCCAGGCACTTTACCGACACTGGCAACAACGCTGGTTTGCTCATGAGTTTCGCGAGACGGGCGTGGCTGCTAATAGCGTCTTTCCCCTGACGGAAGAACAGGAACAAACGCTGAAAATGTCAGTTAACCAGCCTTATCTTCAGGAGGCTGATCAACGGATAGGGGCATGGAACTCAGACCCAGTCCAATTGTGGCCTGCGTTTTGGCACCAGGCAAGTGATCAGCCGAACGACAGTCTTGACGATTCTGAAAAAAACATCCTGAAAGCCCTCAGGAATAAGGATGCGATGTTGGACCGGATAACTAACTATAAGCATCTGGAGACGCCACAGCCTTATAACTATAAAGTTTTTGATGTCGAGTCCCCTGCGCCCGTGATGAATCGCTGGTGGGTAAAGGATATTAATGTGACCGCCCGGGGTGATGTCGAACGGCTCGATATCAATGATCAGGACATTGAGGGGTTTGAAACCCTGACACCGTCGCAACAACTGCCAGAGACATTAACCAGAGTTCAAACACTGGCGAAATTTAAAACGACATCGAAGAATGGGCAGTATCTATTGCCCAGCCTGACGCCTGACGAGTCTATCGTGGCCCTGCGTATACTACCCGAGATGGCATTTACCCTGATCAGGGGCCGATATACCGGACTTCACACGCTGTCTGTTCCAGAGGCCAAAGCCGATCAGTTTATTCACGTGACTTATGTCGTAGAGCCGAGAGCACCGGGCAAAAAAACACCGGCTGAAGCAGTCCGTGCAGGACGATCAACACGGCCTGACGTCTACTGTTCAAAGGGTATGAAAACGGTACTGAATGAATTGTTTAAGAACATTGCCGATCAGCCATCCGAAATTCGGGAGGGCTTGAAGACAATAAAAAAAGCTAAAAACACAAAGCAACGTATTAAGGCGATCACGGACTATTGCACACAGTTTTCCGGCGAGACTCAGCCAGATAGCGGTGAAAATTTCTTTAAATTCCTGGTCACACAGCGACAAGGTAGCTGTCGTCATCGTGTGCCTGTTTTCGTTGCTTTTTGTCGTTATTTCGGGATTCCATGCCGGCAAATCACCAACCCTGCCCATTGCTTTGCTGAGTATTCCGTGGATGACGGTCAAACCTGGAAATCGGCGAATTTAGGCGGTCCAGTTGTAGGGTCAAGAGAAATCAACTGTGACTCCCGGCCCATCTGGAAGTTGAGGAATTCCAATCATGTGTCAGCGAAGATTAAGGATCTCCTGAAAAGGGCTGATTTTGCACAACAGCAAGCTCTGGCTGAAGCTTCCGGCATGAGCCTTGGGGAACTGAACAAAGCCCTTGCTTCAGAAAGTGCGTGGTCTGCAACGAATCCGGGTCCTTCCAGTATTCTGAAGAACCTCTGGGAGAGAAAAGATTTAGCCGGTTTTTCCATGGCTGTCTCGGTGATCGAGTCTCTGAAGACAGATGCATTGGCCTGGGGCAAGAATGAATTTAAAGCAATATCGGAGGCAGCCAGACATATACTGTCCAACAGTGATGAAGATCAGGTCACTGAGCTTCTCAAGTCACTCCGTTCAAAAATAATGGGTCAGGCCGGAGCAAGCCCTCATCAGTGGTTGAATTTAATAACGGACATACTGGTAGACATAGACTTAGCCAAACCTTCGCTGATTCACTTTGCCTATGAAGCCATGGAATCAGGTTGGCTTGAACCACTGCCGGTCAATGTGAAACATCCTGCACTGACCACGAAACTTCATCTGTTATTGTTGCTCCTGGAAAACGTAGACGAGCTGAAAGTTAAAGCCGCCCATTGCCTGAAAAACTGGTATCAGACATTTTATTCCAGGGAAAAAAATAGCCAGGCATGGCAGTTGTTTTATAAGCGTTTCCAAGAGAATAAAGATGATACCCGCGCCTTCATCACTGATAGTTATGATGGGTTTTCGTTATCCCTTGAAAAAAGTATTGTCGACTCATCTTTACAGGAGGCCTGGACGGACCAACCCAATGGCATTCCCAATATAGAACGAATGCTGACGCATAATCCTGCATTTGTACAGTTAATCTCGGGTAAGGCAAACTGCCGCCCGGTGATTATCCTGGGGCAACCTTGCTGGTTTACCACAGTGATTGATGAAAAGGCTAAAGCCTTGCTTTATCAGGAAGTTGAGAACAGTCCGGTATTGAAGCCGTTAATGGAAAAAATCGATCAATATCTGATAAACGAAAAAGAAAAACGCCACTATCTTGGGCAAGAATTAGACGAGATCTTTGCACAGTTAATAGGAATGAGTGTTCGCAGCAACATTACAAACATGGACGAATTACTGCTTCAAGTTAAGGAAACACCAATTGCTACGCAAAACAAATACGAAGCCGAGCCCTCTAAGTTATCACCTGAGGAGCAAACACTTGTGGATAACTTAAAAAGCAAGTACTCCCGGGCGCTTCGTCAGGCCTTCAGTCATTATCTGTTTGGATTGACACACTCGAAAGGCGGCTCCTTAACGTATTGTTGGTGCGATTCTGCCGCCCTGGCCAAGATCTCGGTTAGCGGTTCCCATGGCGCTCATGATCCCTCCTCTCCGGAAGAGCTGAATGCCATAATGGAAGAATTGGATCCCTCTCTGACTCGGGAAAGTCTCAATGATGACTACTTACGACAGGCACAGGACGCCAGTAACGCTCTGGTGCTGAGATCCGCTGAGCTGACAGCAATGGCCGATGAGTTTTTAAACAGTGTGAACCTGAACTCGCTTTATGAGTCATTGGACACCTGGTAACCGTTTGGTCTTGATGAGTTTTTCGAGATCGACTACTTCCTTCAATGCTTAACGGCTTATTATTCAAGCGGAACTTCCATCCTGTCTGAAGGTCATATCATTAAACATTTTCAATGCAGTCCTTCAGATGACAGGAGAGAGATTGATTGTGGATGGTCGGATTAATGAGAAAATAAACAACTCCGTGGTTAACACTGGTGTACCAGACAATGGCGCAAAACTGGATTCATGGTCAAAGGCTGTACAAATCTGCCCTGAAATAACCGCCAAACTCAACAGATCGTCAACTCCGATAACATCGCCTGATAAAGCGAGAACCGTATCCTCACACTCAAAGACCCCTCATGCCTTTGATTTTCTTTTTGTTGCCAGTGATGATGAGGTTCGTCAACTTTTGTTTACCCGAACCGGTGATGAGCATCAGGATGTCACCCTTATTTCCCATCCCGATGATCTCTCACAGGCTAATCTGGTGACCCGGTTGAGCATTTCCGACGATGGTCGCCACGCCCTTCGTTCAGGCAAGCTGTTCGAGGGTTCAAGACCATTAACACTGGTGCTGGATATCCGAAAGCTCACCAGCGGGGATCTGTCAAAATTCAACGATCTACTGGATCCGGATAACCCCTGTCTGTACGACAATGTCAGCCAGAACAAACGTCCCCTGGGGGAGCATGTTTCCTTGCTGGTTCTGGCAGACCCCACACAGTTAGCATCGGCTGGGCAGCGTGACGAAGCAGCGGGGGCCGATGCACCGGGGGCTGATTTCTGGCGCCGAATTAATTGCCCGGAAAATACCTGGCAGTTCAACGCACAAAAAGCCAAAGTCCCTCCTGTATTGGCTGAGCTCCCCCCTGCTGAAAGCGCTGTGGATGACGACAATATCCTTCTTATTGATTGTCACCTGCACAGCAGCTGGCGACAGTTGCTGCTGGGCGGCCCTGGAGTGGATAAAAGGGGACGAATCCGGCACATCCCCGGCAAGCTTGAATCATTAAAGATCGGACAACGGGTAATATTGAAAGGAGCCAACTGGAAGGATCTGGCATTTGAACAGACGATGCGACAAATGCTGGCGCAAAAGTGCTTTGAGAGCAATGGCAAGATCTGTCATTTACCCGACGATGTTCAGTTTTATCAGATGCCGGTAGGGGATGAAGAGCTTCATTCACTGTTCCGGGCCCTGTCCCGCCCTGATGAGGCAGGACTTTCCCATAACCCACCGGGAAACCCGATCATTATTAACCAGAGTAATATTAGCGAATGGCTGAGCCCCGTTGCCATTAACCCGGAAGGTTATGCTGCGCCTGACACCCGCTTGCTGGAACAGGTTATGGCGGGCGGTGCAGTCACCGTAAGCTCAGCTCTTAATGAAGCCCTCTGGTTTCGTTTGCTGGGTTCACTGCAGACGATTCGCGAGACAACAGGTCTGGAGCCCCGACTTCAGGTGGCTCATTCAAGACAGCAGCCGAAAGCCCTGGGATTAGCAGAAAACGATGAGCAGCCTCTGTCCATCCCACAGGAAAAAACCGGAGACCAGGCTGCCTTTGAAACCGTCATTTATCAGCAAAATGCCCAGGCACGCCATTGGATCAATGATCACCCGAAAGCACCTCTGGTCATTCAGGTCAATGAGCAGACAAGCTTCAGCCAGCTATTTGACAATATCCATATAACCTCGGAACAAAAAGCCCATTTTGGGCGATGTCAAAGTGATTTCCAGAAGGCATTAACCGCTGGTAAGCCGGTAGTAATCCTGGGACTCGAGAGTAATCCCGCACTTGCGCAGCTTCTGGAGCCCCTGGTTGTTGGGCAACCTTTGTTGGTAAGTGGCCAATTACAGGCCTACCCGGACGCTCATGTCACCCTACTCTGGCCTGAGTCTGCGAAAAGCCCCTCTTCAGTATTGAGCTTGATGGTTGCCATGGGTAAACCCTGTCCTGAGGTTGATATCTGGGAGAGCAATGCCCTCAGGCATGGTATCCACCGGGCTGAGCTGCCAGAACAAGTGCTTAATGAAGTTTACGAAGCCTTTCAAACCGTACCCGGCGGCCTTTGTAAACCTCTGCCTGAAATCACCGAAGGCTTGTTGAATAACCTGATACTCGCTGCCCGCAGAGCACAACAGGTTGACCAGTCGACACTGCTCCTGCCCTGCCACTGGCGAAAGGCCATCAACAGTGTCGTCACTCATGGCGCCCGGCAACATCCATCTGTGCGTGATTTTATGAAAGTGGCTTGTTGGCACTTGCTACCGGATAAGACGCTGGATATCAATAAAAAGCCAAATGAGAATCAAGCTGCATGGGTAGACCCGGATCGCTTGCATGAGATCATCATTAGTGCCCCACGGTTGGATAGAGAGTTTGTGAAGGAAAACCTTTGGCAACTGGCCAGAGCCTTTGACCCGGCAGTATTTAAAGCCCAGCAATTACGACTGAGATATAAACGTCCATTTCTGAGCGATGAAGAAGAAGCTCTGGACAGACTCTGTGCCCTGATCGCGGCTCACGGGCCTGAAGAAAAACGGGATGCAGTGGCGTATCAGTTGGAAGTCGATCCGGCGACAGCAGAGCCCTTTCAACCCTTAGCCATCAGGCCAACAAGACAGATTAAACGTTTGCAGGATGCACTGACCTGTGGCTGGCTGTTAATTTTGCCAGCGGGGCAGATCCGATCCAATGTCATTCACGCCCTGGCCACTGATTGTTTCCATATTGCCAGGGGAGAATATGTCACTGAGAATCCTGACGCAGAGCGCATTGAACGCATAGAAAATCGACTGTTTGAATCAATGAAATGGACGGGTTCCTATGATCAGTCCCTGTCAGCACTGGCTCATGATCTTTATCACGGCGAGATGGGTCAGAAGGATCGTGAAAGTCGTCGATTATCCCGACTCCATGACCGGCTTACTGACTCTCCCGTTATATTCCTGCAGGGGGAAACCGGCACCGGAAAAAGTTACTTTTCTGCCAAAGTGGCCAAGGCTTCAGGCCAGGCTGCGATCATTTCCCTTGGACCTTGTGACAGCGAACAGACCCTGATGAAACGCTGGCAGTGGCAGAAGCACGCCGATGGCGACCGCTCTATGAAGCTGGAAAACCGGACGTTGATGGAATGGGCCAGGACCCGATCCGACACAGACGAAGGCTGTGTCGGAGGAAACTTTATCACCCTGGTGCTGGATGAAGCCAATCTGGCCAAAGCCGGATCGCTGGCGTCATTGAACGGTTTGTGGGAACCGCAACCCTGCATCTATGTAAATGGTCATCCTGTCAGGGTCAGCGCAAAACACCGGGTAATTCTCACCGGCAACCCGGATCATTATTCCGGGCGCCAGCTGGACCCAGTCCTGAAAGAGAAACTGCCCAGGGCTTACTACCCTCGGTTAGACCGGGCATTCCTTCGGGACAGAGTGGTGGAACCGGCTCTGTTCAATCAGTTACAACGATATCTGACAGGACCTCAAATAAACAAAATTCTACCCAGTGCTGCCGGGAGTGTGATGACACTCTGGCAATATTATCAGGAACTGTTACCAGAGCATGAGTTTACCCCCAGGGATTTAACCGATATTTGCAGTTGGGTGGGCTGGTATCTGGATCGTGCGTTATCCAAAGGAGACCGTGTTAGCTGTGCGCAAGTGAACAGTTTGATCCAGCAAAGTTTCCGGGATCTACTGGGTCCCGAAATCAGCGAGACTCAACAGGATGCCCTTTCGGCACTGGAAATCTGGTTTGCTGCCCGTTACCCACTGGACAACACATTGAGCGACAACGTTCGTATAAAAATCCTGAACGATATACAGCAGCCCTTCATGCAATTCGCTGAAAAAAACCGACCTGAGTTTGATACCTCCGGATCGGCAGTCTGTGAGCTGGTGCAACGGCTGGGACAGGATTTAAGTCGCTGTCAGCAAGCTTATCATCGCAAGATAAAACACGGCGGCCGTCAGGCGACGCTGATTGAAGGCCCGGCTGGACGGGGTAAAGATGCGACGCTGAACCTGATGATCGAAAGTGTTAAACAACAGGCTGAGAAAAAGGGAGAAACCATGCCAGAGATATTTCTCCTGAATGCTTGTGATTGTTCCTGGGATAAAGTGTGTGAAGCGATCCAGAAAGCAAAAGTGCAAGGCGGTATTCTGGTAATTTCGGAAATGAATCTGATCGACAGCCAGCATCTGGAAGGTGAGTTGAACGATATTCTGGCCGGTGATGCTCATCCGGGCTTCCATCTGTTTGCCACCATCAACCCGCCTGAGTACAGCGGGCGAAAGCCCCTATCACCGGCTCTGAAAGGCCGTTTCAGACATTTGCCGATCCGGCAGTATAAGCAGACCGAATTGCAGACCATTGCCGAAAAAGTGTTGCCTCAGACCACGGAGGGGAAATTCGCGGCTGAAAGACTGACTCAGTTACATTGCCGATTAAGGGCTTACCTGCATCGAAAAAACCTGCCGTTGCAGCCGACCAGCCTTGATCTGCAGAATGTTGCCAGGGCTGTTACCAGAGGGTGCGATTTTAGTGAAAACGGACTGCATCAATGTCTTGATAAGCACTACCGGCTTTACCTGATGGCAGCCGGCCTGTCGCTGGAGAAACTGCCAGAATCATCGGCTCTCGTCATAGGTAAAAGCAAGCTTGATTCTGAACTTTGCTATTGGTTCAACCAAAGGGTACCGGGCATTAGTCGTCCGTGGTTGATACGACGCAGTGATATCAACAGTATTGATGAAAACAATCATGAGATTCGTATTGAGGCTGAGCTGAGTAAAGAGGAAGCCAAAACGGAAATTATCAAAAGGGTGGCCAGAGCCAAATGGCAGGCATCCGGTCTTTCCCTGAAGCCGGATGAGTCGGACGATATTCTCACCCGTGCACTTTACCGACACTGGCAGCGACACTGGTTTACTCGTGAGTTTGGTCGCACGGGCGTGGACGCCAATAACCTGTTCCCTCTGACAGGAGAACAGGAACAAACGCTGAAAATATCGGCTTGCCTGCCTTATGTTCGGAAGGCTGATGAGCTGATAAGGGCTTGGAACGCCAATGAAGTTCAATCATGGCCTGCGTTTTGGCAACAGATAAGTGATCTGCCGAACCATTGGCTTGACAGTTCTGAAAAATACAATCCGGAAGTCCATGAGAAAGAGGCTACAGCATTGGACCAGGAAACGAACTATTCGCACCTGGAGCGGCGGCAAGTTGTCGATCATAAAATTTTTGATACAGAGAGCTTTCCTACCAATATGTATCGCTGGCAGGCAGAAGATATTTATGTGACCGCCGAGGGTGATATCAAACTGATCGATATTAATGATCAACATATTCAGGGAGTTGAAACCCTGATACCTGACAGTTTACCGGGGCCTGACCAGGAAGTGACACTAGCCGGCGATCAAACACTGGCGACCCTGATCATCCCATTGCACAAGGGTCGATGTACCTTGCCCAGCCTGAGGGCTAACGACTATATCGTCACCCTGCGTATAAAACCCGAGTTGCCATATAATCTGACCAGGGATCGATATACTGGTCTCCACACACTGTCTGTTCCTGAGGCCGAACCCTTCCAGAGTATTGAAGCTGCCTATGTCGTAGAACCCAGAGAAGCGGGCATGAAAACACCCGCCAAAGTAGCCCTCCCGAAACAGGCAACACGCTTTGACGCCCACTGTTCAGAAGGTATGAAAACTGTACTGGACCGATTGTTCAAGACCATTGAAGGCCTGCAACAACCAACCGCAGAACAGCTGCCTTTATGGAAAATCAAAAACGCTAAAAACACGACGCAACGCATTGAGGCGATCAAGGACTATTGCCAACAGTTCTCCGGTAACGCCGTAGCAGAGAGCAATGAAAATTTCTTTCAATTCCTGGTAACAAAACGGCAAGGAAGCTGTCGTCATCGTGTGCCTGTTTTTGTCGCTTTATGTCGCTATTTCGGGATTCCGTGTCGGCAAATTGGCAACCTTACTCACGCCTTTGCCGAGTGTTCCATGGATAGCGGCCAAACCTGGGAGTCAGTGAATTTGCTCGGGGCGCCTGCCGAGGTGACAGAAACCCCGTCTGTCTTCCAGCCTACCAGGAGGGTCAGTGGTTCTGGCACTGAGTCAAAGAAACTGAAGGAGCTCCTGAAAGGTGCTGACCTGGCACAACAGCAAGCTCTGGCTAGCTCCTGCGGCATCAGCATTGGGGAACTGAACAAAGCCCTTGAGACTAACGGTGCATTGCCAAAAGGCAGTCTAAGCAGCTCCGATATGGTAGACAAACTTTGGCAGGAAGGAGATTTAGCCAGTTTTTCCATGGGTGTCTCAATATTATTGGAAAAAGAAGCATTAAGATATCGCGACAGGATTTTGATCGCTGAGGTCTATAACAATGATGAGAATGAACATACAACGATGTCGGATGCAGTAAGAAAAATATTGTCCAACGATAATGCCGATCAGGTCATTGGACAACTCAAGTTATTGTACTCAAAAATAATTGCTCAGGGTGGATCAATCCCAACAAGGTGGTTGAGATCAATGAATAGTTTATTGGATAGCAAATCCCTGGCCATACCTCCGTTTATTCGCCTTGCCCATGAAGCCCTGGTATCGGGTTGGTTGGATCCACTGCCGATCTACTATAACCATGTTATGAATGCCGCTCAGCATCATCAGCTATTAGCGCGTCTGGAAAGCATCGATGAATTGAAGGTAAATGCTAACCATTGCCTGAAAAAGTGGTATACGGAATTATTCTCCAGGGAAAAAAACAGCCATGAATGGCGATACATTTTTGGCTATTTACAAAACTACGAAGATTATTCCTTTTTCGTCACTCATTGTCATGGTGGGTTTTCGCCACTCCTTGAAAATAAAATGGCCCACTCATCCTTACAGACCGCCTGGACGGACGAACCTCAGGGAGTTCCGAATATTGAACGAATGCTGGTGCATCAGCCCGCCTTTGCGCGGTTAAACCCTGGCACGGCGAACCACCGTCCGGTGATTATGCTGGGGCGACCTTTATGGTTCGACTGCGGGTTAATTGAAAAGGCCGGGGCTCTGATCCAACTAAAAGCTGAGAATAGCCCGAGCTTGAAGCAGTTATTGGAAGACATCAAAGAAAAACCTGATGAGGAATCATCTGACCTTTTGGAAAATTTTAAAAAACAATGCTGGGAAGCAATTAAGCAAGCCTTCAGTCATTATCTGTATGGAGTGGCAAACTCGAACGGCGGTTGCTTAACGTATTTTTGGACCAATGCTTACGCCGGGCCACACTCCTGTGGCGCTCATGATCCATCCTCTCCAGCAGAGCTGCATGCCATGATGTTAGAAATTGGTACCAACTTCTTTTTTCAGAAATTTATCAGGGATGACTACATAAGGCAGGCACTCAACGCCAGTAATGCCCTGGTCCTGAAACCCAATGAACTGACAAAAATTGCCGGAGAGTTTTTGGACAGCCTGAATTTGAATTCGTTGTCTGAATCTTTTTAAAAGCCTTGACATCACACCCTCGAATGGAGGGTGTCGCAAAACTCTCTCCAGCGTGGGAACGAGTTGACTCCCGTCATTCCCGGCTTCATTCCCGTCATTCCCGGCTTCATTCCCGTCATTCCCGGCTTCATTCCCGTCATTCCCGGCTTCATTCCCGTCATTCCCGCGAAGGCGGGAATCCACACTGACTCACCACCAGAACCATACTGACCGGTGTCCCCCTGGCCTTGTCATCCCCGAGAAGGCAGAGATCCACCGTTGGCGCTGGATTCCCGCCTTCGCGGGAATGACGACCTCGGAGCATGGGAACGAGTTGTTGGGCTTTTGCGACACCCTCAGAGCATGGGAACGAGTTTTACGAGTTGTTGGAATTTTGCGACAGCCTCGAATGACGGGAGTGAAACTGGGAATGATGGTTGCGGCTGCCTATTTAAATGGAACTTACGATCAATTTAAAGGTCAAATTATCAGATAACTTCAACTTGATTCTTCAGATAGCAGTGGGGAGATTGACTATGGATGGTCAGATTGACGAAGGTAGAAAAAAAAACGCTCTGGATCCAAACCTCCTTGATCATGGCGCGGCAGCCAAGATGGCAAAGCTGGATTTATCATCAAAGCAAAAGAAGGCTGTCAGAAGCTGCTCTGAAGTAAGGTCCAGAATAAAGAGATCGCCATCTTCGAAAACCTTGCCTGACAGACCAAGAACCGTATCCTTATTGGATTCAAGGCTCCAAAAGCCCCCTTGTGCCTTCGATTTTCGTTTTGTCACCAGTGATGATGAAGTTCGACAGCTCCTGATTGCCAGGACCTGTGATGAACATCAGGATGTTACTGTTATTTCCCATCCCGATGACCTCTCACAGGCTAACCTGGTGACCCGGTTGAGTATTTCCGACGATGGTCGCCACAGTCTCTATCCGGGCAAACTGTTTGAAAGTTCCCAGCCACTGACTCTGGTGATGGATATCCGAAAGCTCACCGGCGAAGAACTGCCTGAATTTAACGACCTGCTGGACCCGGATACCCCCAGTCTTTACGACAAACTCAGCCAGAAGAAACGCCCTCTGGGTGAGCATGTTTCTTTGCTGGTCCTGGCAGACCCTGCACAGTTGATATCGGTTGGCCAGTGTGAGGACGCACCGGGGGCCGATGCACCGGGGGCCGACGCACCGGGGGCTGATTTCTGGCGGCGAATTAATCGACCGGAAAATACCTGGCAGTTCAACGCACAAACTGGCAATGGCCCGTCAATGGATATCGACGAGATTGCTCCGCTATTGCCTCAACTCCCTGCTGCTGAAAGCGCTACGAACGAAGACAATACCCTTGTTATTGACTGTCACTTGCACAGCCACTGGCGACAGTTGCTGCTGGGCGGTCCCGGTGTCGATCAACAGGGACGAATCCGGCACCTCCCCGGCAGACTAGAGCTATTGCGGGCCGGACAACGGGTCATTCTGAAAGGAGCCAACTGGCAGGATCTCGCTTTTGAACAGACGATTCGACGGATGCTGGCGCAACAGTGCTTTGAAAGCAATGGAAAGATCTGTTCTTTACCCGACAATGTTCAGTTTTATCAGATGCCGGTAGGGAGCGACGAGCTTTATTCACTGTTCCAAAGCCTGTTCCATTCTCACGACAAAGAAGGCGACAAGGAAGGTGAAAAAGCACTCGATAAGGAGCCCGCATCAGGCAACCCGATCATTATTAACCAGAGTAATATTAGCCAATGGCTGAATCCTGTTGCTATTGTTCCACAAGGCTATGCAGTCCCTAACACCCTTCTTGTGGAACAGGTTCGGGACGGTGGAACTGTCACCATAACTTCTCCCCTCACTGAGGCACTTTGGTTCTGTTTGCTGGGCGCACTGCAGACTATTGGCAAGACGACCGGCCTGAAACCCCGACTTCAGGTGGCCCATACAAGACAGCAGCCGAAGGCACTGGGATTGAAAGAGAGCAATGAACATCCTTTGTTCAGAAACCATCAGCCACAGAAAAAAGTCAGAGATTATCCTGCCTTCAGAACCTTCACTTATCAGCAATATGCCCAGGCAAGTCATTGGATCAATCATCACCAGAAAGCAGCTCTGGTGATTCAGATCAATGAGCAGACGAGCTTCAGTCAGTTATTCGATAATATCCATATCAGCTCGGAACAAAAGGCACATTTTGGACGACAGCAGAGTCCATTGCAGGAGGCATTAACCGCTGGGAAGCCGGTCGTATTGCGGGGGCTGGAAAGCAATCCAACGCTTCAGCAGCTTCTGGAACCCCTGCTGGTTGGACAGCCTCTGTTGGTGAATGGCCAATTACAGGCCTACCCGGACGCCCGTGTCAGCCTGCTCTGGCCCGAGTCTGCGAGAAGCTCCTCTTCACTATTTAACACAATGGTCGCCACGGCTGACTGCTGTCCTGAGGTCGATTTCTGGGAGATCAATGCCCGCAAAAATGGTCTCTCCCGGACTGAGCTGCCGGAACGAGCGCTTAATCAACTTTACGAAGCGTCTAAAACCGTACCTGGCAACCTTTGTAACCCTCTGCCTGAAATGACCGAAGGCTTGTTGAATAACCTGATACTGGCTGCCCGGCGGGCACAGCAGGTTGACCAGTCGAAACAGCTTTTACCTTGCCACTGGCGCAAGGCCATTGATAGCGTCATCACTCATGGCACCCGTCAGCATCGGCCAGTGCGGGATTTTATGAAAGTGGCTTGTTGGCACTTGTTACCGGATAAGGCAGCGGATGCTCATAGGAAGCCGGATAAGGATCAAGCCGCCTCGGTAGACCCTGAACAGTTAAATGCCATCATCAACAGTGCCCCGAAGTTGGACAGAGCGTTTGTGAAGCAGAACTTCTGGCAACTGACCAGAGCCATTGATCCGACAGTATTTAAGGACACTGAATCCAAAGGATTACTTCTGTCCTATGGAAGTCCAATTTCATCGTCAGATAAGAAAGGAGTTCTGGACAGACTTTGTGCCCTGCTTGTGGCCCATGGTCCTGAAGAACATCGACAGGCAATGGCGTATCAGTTGGGAGTCAATCCGGCGGCAGCAAAGCGATATAGACAGTTAGCCATCAGACCATCAAGACAGATTAAACGTTTGCAGGATACATTGGCTTGTGGTTGGCAGTTAACTTTGCCGTTGGGGCAGACTCGATCCGATGCCATTCAGGCTCTGGCCAGCGATTGTTTTCACAGGGCCAGAACAGCGAATTCCAAGACAGAAGGCATTGAACGCATAGAACATCGACTCTCTGAATCACTGAAATGGACGGGCCCCACTGATAAGCCCTTGTCAGCACTGGCCCGGGATCTTTATCGCGGCAGGGTGAGTCAGAAGGATCGCGAAAGCCGTCGATTGTCACGACTCCATAACCGGCTTACAGACTCTCCTGTTATCTTCCTGCAGGGGGAAACCGGCACCGGAAAAAGTTATTTTTCAGCGAAGATGGCGAACGCTTCAGGACAGGCTTCAGTGATTTCCCTTGGACCTTCTGACAGCGAACAAACCCTGATGAAATGCTGGCAGTGGCAGGAACACGCCGATGGCGACCGCGCTATGGTGCAGCAAAACCGGGCGCTGATGGAATGGGCCAAGACCAAATCCAACAAACACGCTGAATACATTACCCTGGTTCTGGATGAAGCCAACCTGACCCAAGCCGGATTACTGGCATCATTGAACGGCTTATGGGAACCGCAACCCTGCATCTATGTGAATGGTCATCCTGTCGGGGTCAGCCCAAAACACCGGGTGATTCTCACCGGTAACCCGGATCAATACTCCGGGCGCCAAATGGACCCGGCCCTGAAAGAGAAACTGCCCAGAGCTTACTACCCACGCCTGGATCAGGCATTTCTTCGGGACAGGGTAGTGGAACCGGCCCTGGTCAGGCATTTACAACGGCATCTGTCGGGGCATCAAATAAACGACACTGCACACGACGCCAGCAAAAATGTGATGGCACTCTGGCAATATTATCAGGAACTCTTGCCCGACCATGAGTTTACCCCCAGGGATTTAACGGATATCTGCAGTTGGGTGGGTTGGTATCTGGATCGTGCGTTATCCAAAGGAGACAGGGTTACCTGTGAGCAAATAAACAGTTTGATCCAACATAGTTTTCGGGACGTACTGGGGCCGGAAATCAGCGAAACTCATCAGGATGCCCTGTCAGCACTGGAAATCTGGTTTGCTGTTCGTTACGAACCGGAGAACAGCTTGAGCGACAGAGTTCGTAACAAGACGCTGTCAGATATTCAGAAGGCCTTCAGAACAGTCAGCAAAACAATACGACCAGACTTTGATACTTCCGGATCGGCAGTCTGTGAACTGGCGCAACGGCTTGGCCAGGACTTAAACCGCTGTCAGCAGGCTTATCATCTCGACAGAAAACACGGCGGTCGTCAGGCAACACTGATTGAAGGCCCGGCTGGACGGGGTAAGGATGCCACGCTGAACCTGATCATTGAAAGTGTCAAACAGCAGGCTGAACAACGGCAAGAATTGATGCCGGAAGTCTTTTACCTGAATGCCTGTGATTGTTCCTGGGACAGAGTGTGTGAAGTGATCCAGAAAGCCAAAGTGCAGGGTGGCATCGTGGTGATTTCGGAAATGAATCTGATCGACAGCCAGCACCTGGAAGGCGAATTGAACGATATTCTGGCCGGTGACGCCCATCCGGGCTTCCACCTGTTTGCCACCATCAACCCGCCTGAGTACAGCGGGCGAAAACCCTTATCACCGGCGCTGAAAGGGCGCTTTCGACATTTGCCCATCCGGCAGTACAACCCGACCGAATTACAGAACATTGCCGAAAAAGTGTTGCCAGAGTCTTCTGAAGGGAAATTCGCCGCTAAAAAGCTGACAGAGAAACATTGTCTTTTAAGGGCTTACCTGCAACAGAAAAACCTGCCATTGCAGCCTACCAGCCTCGATTTACAGAATGTCGCGAAGGCTATTACCAGAGGGGGCGATTTTACCGAAGACAGTCTTCATCAATGCCTCAATAAGTACTACCGGCTCTATCTGATGGCCGCCAAAATATCGCTGGAGGAACTGCCTGAGTCATCGGCCCTTGTCATGGATAAAGGAGAGCTTGATTCTGAACTTTGCCGTTGGTTCAACGAAAGGGTACCGGGCATAGATCGACCCTGGTTGATACGAAGCAGTGACCACAACAGTATTGATGGAAAAAAACATGAAATTCATATCAAGACTGATCTGACTGAAGAGGAAGCCAGAGCGGAAATTATCAAAAAAGTGGCTCAGGCCAGATGGCAGGCATCCGGTCTTTCTCTGGAGCCGAAGAAGTCGGACGATATTCTCACAAGGGTACTTTACCGACGCTGGCAGCAACGCTGGTTTGAAGGTGTGTTTTGCCAGATGGGTGTGGGCGCTGATAGCGTATTTCAACTGACGAAAGAAGAGGAACAAACGCTGACATTATCGGCTTTCCGTCCTTACCTTCACGAGGCTGATAGGCAGATAAGTGCGTGGAACGCCAATGCCGTTCAATATTGGCCTGCGTTCTGGCATCAAATGAGTCATCTGTCGAAGCATGGTGTGGACGATCATACTAACAAAGCTGTAGCTATCGGCGGTAATAAGGCTCCTGAAAAATGCATTCCAGATATAAACGGGGAACAGACTGAGTTCCTGGACCGGCTCACGAACTATAAGCACCGGAAGAAGTCACAACTTGACGATCATAAAATTTTTAATACTCATTACCCCCCTTCCCGGATGTATCGCTGCCAGGCAAAGAATATTGATGTGTCTGCTGAGGGTGATATCGAAGTGAGCGATATCAGCAAGAACATTCTGGGGGTCGAAACCCTTACGCCTGCCGGGTTACCGGGGCCTGACCAGGAAGTGACGTTAACCAGCAAGCAAACACTGGCATCCTTCATAGCGTCGTCAAACGATGGTCAATATGTATTACCCAGCCTGACGCCTGACGACTATATCGTGGCCCTGCGTGTAGAACCCGATCTGGCATTGAGCTGGCACAACTGGGCAATGAGTTTCTTCAGTCAACCTGTAGAACCCGAATATACCCTGCTCAGGGACCGATATACCGGACTTCATACACTGTCTATTTCAGAGGCCAAAGGCAAAAACACTCTTCGAATTGCTTACATTGTAGAACCCGGAAAGTCTGGCGAAAAAACAGCGGCTAAAGAATTCCGACGAGCAACACTGTTTGACAGCCACTGTTCAGAAGGTATGAAAACAGTACTGGACAAACTCTTTGAGACTGTTGGTGAAGAGACTATTGGTAGACACCCACGCAAAATAGAGAAGCTTTTACGGACCATAAGAGACACTAAAGACACAACGCAACGCATTAAAGCGATCACAAAGTATTGCCAACAGTTTTCCGGTGAGGCTAAAGCAGAGAGCGGTGAAAATTTCTTTAAATTCCTGGTAACAAAGCGGCAAGGGAGCTGCCGCCACCGTGTGCCTGTTTTTATTGCTTTTTGTCGTTATTTCGGGATTCCCTGCCGGCAAATTGATAGCTTCGTCCACAGCTTTGCTGAATATTCTGTCGATAAAGGCCAAACCTGGGAGACAGCGGATCTAGGCGGGGCAACTAGAGAGAAAACAGAAACCCTGTCTCACTTCCAGCCCACCAGGAAAGCCCCAAGTTCCGGCACTGCAACAAAGAAGATTAAGGAACTCATGAAAGGGGCTGATTTAGCACAACAACAAACCCTGGCTAAAGCCTGTGGCATGAGCCTTGAGAAACTGAACAAAGCCCTTGAGAAAAAAAGTGTATTGCCAGAAACCCATCTAAGTATTCCCGAAATACTGCAGAAACTTTGGCAGGAAAAAGATTCAACTGGTTTTTCCATGGGCATGTCAACGATCGCTTTACCAGGAGAAAAAGCGTTGGACTATTACAGGGAGCCATTTAATCCGATATTGGAGGCAGTCAAACGCATGTTGTCCAACAATGATGAAGATCTGGTGATTGAACAGCTCAAGTCATTCCATTCAGAAATGATTGATCAGGGCGGAGAAAGAGCCCAAAAGTGGTTGAGCTTAATAGTGAATTTACTGAAATGCAATAACTTAACCAGGCGTTCGGTTATTCACTTTGCCCGTGAAGCACTGGCATCGGGCTGGCTGGACCCACTGCCGATCTACTCAGGGGATACTATAGAGGCCCATCAACATCACGATCTATTGCTGCTTCTGGAAGGAGTCGATGAACTGAAAGATAAAGCCGCTCTTTGCCTGACAAAGTGGTATAGAGAATTATTGGCCAGAGAAAAAAATAGTCAGTTATGGCGGCTGGCTTATCAACGCTTTCGGCAAGCAAGAGGTAATGCCTTTTTCATCACTCATTGCCATGAGGGTTTTTCATCATTCCTTGAAGATAAAATCACCCGCACATCCCTAAAGAAAGCCTGGACGGATGAACCTAAGGGAATTCCGAATGTAGAAAGAATGCTTTTGCACCAGCCCGCATTTGAGCAAATAAACTCGGGTAAAGTGAACCACCGTCCGGTGATTATACTGGGAAGACTAAAGAACATTCGAGCGATACGTGAAAAGGCCGAAGCTCTGTTTCAACGGAAAGTTGAGAACAGCCCGAATCTGAAGCAGATGCTCGAAAAACTCAATCAATTCAATGAGGAGACACAACGACTCCAACATGAACTGGATAGTCCCTGTCCCGGAAGAGATCGTGACAAAAACGTGCCTTATGATGTTTCAGGCGATGATCTTATTGATAGTGATGATCTTGTTGATAGCGATATCGACAGCAATAGCGATATTGACTGTGTGGATATGGACGATAGTTCAAGGGACTCGTCAGGTGAGCAAGTTCAAGATCAGTCGTCATGGAAGAAAAAAGAGCTTCTGGGTCATTCTAAGGACAAATGCACACAGGCGATTATGCAGGCCTTCAGTCATTACCTTTATGAAGTGACACACTCGAACGGCGGTAGCTTAACCTATTGTTGGGTCGATGCTTACTTCGAGAATGATTTCAACTTGGGTCGCAGCTATGGTGCTCATGATCCATCTTCACCAGAAGAGTTGTATGCCATGATGTGTTGTATTCATGGTGGATTCTTTAACGAATCCGTTCAGGAAGCTGTTAAGGATACCTACTTGAGGCAGGCACTCAACGCCAATAACGCTCTGCTGCTCAGAACCGATGAGCTGACAAAAATTGCCGAAGAGTTTTTCAACACCCTGAATCTGGATTCGCTTTGTGACTCATTCATGTAAACCCGGGGCGTGTTTTCCTCTCTGATGACCAGTATCCATGCATATCTCATGAGGCCATCGCATCTGCCATGGTTGCGGCTGCCTGTTTAAATGGAACTTACGTTTAATCTGAAGGTCAAATTATAAAACAACTTCAACTTGGTTCTTCAGATAGCAGAGAGGGTGATTGACTATGGATGGTCAGATTGATAGAGGTAGAAAAAAACACGCTCTGTATCCTAACCCCCTTGATCGTGGCGTGGGAGCCAAGATAGCAAAGCTGGATGTATCGTCAAAGCAAAAGAAGACTGTAAGAAGCTGCTCTGAAGTGAGGTCCAGACTAAAGAGATCATCATCTCCGGAAACCTTGCCTGACAGACTGAGAACCGTCTCTTCAATGGATTCCACGCTCCAAAAGGCGACTCATTCCTTCGATTTTCGTTTTGTCGCCAGTGATGATGAAGTTCGACAGCTCCTGATTGCCAGGACCTTTGATGAACATCAGGATGTTACTGTTATTTCCCACCCCGATGACCTCTCACAGGCTAACCTGGTGAGTCGGCTGAGCATTTCCGGCGATGGTCGTCATACTCTGCGCTCAGGCAAGCTGTTTGAAAGCTCACAGCCGCTGACTCTGGTGATGGATATCCGACATCTCAGCAGCGATGATCTACCTAAATTTAACGATCTGCTGGACCCGGATAACCCCTGCCTGTACGACAAAATCAATCGCAGGAAACGCCCCCTGGGCGGGCATGTTTCTCTGCTGGTCGTAGCAGATCCTGCCCAGCTGGCATCGATTGGCGAGCGTGATGACGCACCCGGCGCTGATTTCTGGCGGAGAATTAATCGACCGGGAAATACCTGGCAATTCGAGGCACAGACCGGCGATGACCCAGCAATGGATATCGACGAGGTTCCTCCGGTATTGACTGAACTCCCCTCTGCCGAAAGCGCCATGGATGACGACAATACCGTTTTGATTGACTGCCATTTGCACGCTCACTGGCGACAGTTACTGCTGGGCGGCCCCGGTGTGGATAAACAGGGGCGAATCCGGCACATACCCGGCAGGCTTGAGTTATTGAGAGCTGGACAACGGGTGATTCTGAAAGGGGCTAACTGGCAGGATCTGGCCTTTGAACAGATGATTCGACAGATGCTGGCGAAAAAGTGTTTTGAGAGCAATGGCAAGATCTGTCCGTTACCCGACGATGTTCAGTTTTACCGGATGCCGGTAAGGAATAACGAGCTTCACTCATTGTTCAAGAGTCTGTTCCACTCTCGTTTCAAAAAAGGTGACAAGAGAAAGAACGCATCAAGAAGCCCGATCATTATTAACCAGAGTAATATTACCCAATGGCTGAACCCCATTGCCATTGCCCCGGAAGGCTATGCAATACCTAACACCCGTCTGTTGAAACAGATTCGAGCGGGTGGTGTCGTCACTGTAACCTCCCCCCTCACGGAGGCACTCTGGTTTCGTTTGCTGGGTTCACTGCAGACGATTCGCGAGACGACCGGCGTCAAGCCTCAACTTCAGGTGGCTGATTCAAGACGTCAGCCGAAGGCATTGGGACTGGCAGAAAACAATGAACAACCAATCAGAAATCACGCCGCCTTTGATACCATAACTTACCAGCGACCTGTCCAGGCAAGTTATTGGATCAATAATCAGCCGGAAACCCCTCTGCTCATTCAGGTCAATGAACAGACCAGCTTCAGCCAGCTATTTGATAATATCCATATCACCTCGGAACAAAAGGCGCATTTTGGGCGACGTCAGAGTAAGTTGCAGATGGCATTAACCACTGGCAAGCCGGTGGTATTCAGAGGGCTGGAAAGTAATCCAACCCTGCAGCAGCTTCTGGAACCTCTTGCTGTCGACCAACCTCTGTTGGTCAATGGTCAATTACAGGCCTACCCAAAAGCTCATGTCACCCTGCTCTGGCCTGAGAATGCGAAAAGCCCCTCCTCAGTATGGAGTGCAATGATTGCCAAGGGTAAGCCGTGTCCTGAGGTCGACCCCTGGGATATCAATGCCCACAAGCACGATATCTGCCGGACTGAACTGCCAGAACAGGCGCTTAATGACCTTTACAAAGCGTTTGAAACCGTACCTGCCCACCTGTGTAACCCTCTGCCTGAAATAACCGAAGGGTTGTTGAATAACCTGATACTGGCTGCCCGAAGGGCAAAGCAGTTTGACCATGCCGCACAGCTTCTACCTCGCCACTGGCGCAAGGCCATCAATAGCGTCATCACCCATGGCACCCGGCAGCATCCGCCCGTGCGTGATTTCATGAAAGTGGCCTGTTGGCACTTGTTACCGGGTAAGATATTGGACACCCATAAAAATAAGATACTGGACACCCATAAAGTTCTAGAAGTTCTAGACACCCATAAAATTCCGAATGTGGATCAAACGGCCTCGGTAGACCCGGACAGGTTAAATGCCATCATCAATAGTGCCCCGCAATTGGATAGAGCGTTTGTGAAGCAAAACCTTTGGCAACTGGCCAGGGCATTTGACCCGGTAATATTTAAGGACACCGGGTTTCAGCTGTCCTATGAAAGTCCAATGCCAGGGTGGGCCCAAAAAAAAACTCTGGACAGGCTCTGTGCCATAATCGTGGCCCACAGGCCTGAAGCACAACGAGATACAATGGCGTATCAGCTGGAAATTGACCCGGCAACAGCGGAACCCTGTCAATCATTGACCATCTGGCCAAGCAGACAGATTAAACGTTTGCAAGATGCACTGGCTTCTGGCTGGCAGTTGGCCCTGGCACCGGGGCAGACCCGATCCGATACCCTTCATGCTCTGGCCACCGATTGTTTTCACAGGGCCAGAACAGCGAATTCTGAAGCAGAAGGCATTGAACGCATTGAACATCGACTGTCCGAATCGCTGAAATGGACGGGCTCCGCAGACAGACCCTTATCAGCACTGGCCCGGGATCTTTATCACGGCAAGATGAATCAAAAGGATCGAGAAAGCCGTCGATTATCGCGACTCCATGACCGGCTTGCGGACTCTCCCGTTATCTTCCTGCAGGGGGAAACCGGCACCGGGAAAAGTTACTTTTCCGCCAAAGTGGCGAAAGCTTCAGGACAGGCTGCGGTGATTTCCCTTGGACCTTCTGACAGCGAACAGACCCTGATGAAACAATGGCGGTGGCAGGAACGTGCCGATGGTGACCGTTCTATGGCACAGCAAAACCGGGCGCTGATGGAATGGGCCAGTATTAAACCCGACGAAAATGACAAATTCGTCACTCTGGTGCTGGATGAAGCCAACCTGGCTAAAACGGGATTACTGGCGTCATTGAATGGCTTATGGGAGCCGGAGCCCTGTATCTATGTAGGCGGTCAACCTGTTCCGGTCGGCACTAAACACCGGGTAATTCTCACCGGCAACCCGGATCATTACGCCGGACGCCAACTGGACCCGGCTCTGAAAGAAAAGCTGCCCAGAGCTTACTACCCTCGTCTGGATCAGGCTTTCCTTCGGGACTGCGTGGTGGAACCGGCTCTGGTCAATCAGTTACAACGACATCTGCCGGAGCCTGAAATAAACGACATTGCACACAGTGCCACACAGAGCGTGATGGTGCTCTGGCAATATTATCAGGAGTTGTTGCCTGAGCATGAGTTTACCCCCAGGGATTTAACGGACATCTGCAGTTGGGTGGGTTGGTATCTGGATCGTGCGCTACCCACAGCTGCCCCTGTTACCTCTGAGCAAATCAACAGTCTGATCCAACAAGTTTTTCGGGATCTTCTGGGTCCCGAAATCAGCGAGGCCCATAAGGATGCCCAGTTAGCATTGGACATCTGGTTTGCTGCCCGTTTCGAACCGGACAAGACACTGAGCGACAAAGTGCATAACCAGACCCTGCCGGATATTCACCAGGCCTTCATAAATTTCACCGAACAAACCCGACCTGAATTTGATACCTCCGGATCGGCAGTCCGCGAACTGGCAAAACGGCTTGGACAGGACTTAAGCCGCTGTCAGCAGGCTTATCATCTCAACAGAAAACACGACGGTCGTCAGGCGACTCTGATTGAAGGCCCGGCTGGACGGGGTAAGGATGCCACGCTGTACCTGATGATTGAAAGTGTCAAACAGCAGGCAGAAGCACGGCAGGAATCCATGCCGGAAGTCTTTTACCTGAATGCCTGTGATTGTTCCTGGGACAAACTGTGTGAAAAGATCCGGACGGCAAAAATTAAGGGCGGCATCGTGGTGATTTCGGAAATGAATCTGATCGATAGCCAGCATCTGGAAGGTGAGTTAAACGATATTCTGGCCGGTGATGCCCATCCGGGCTTCCACCTGTTTGCCACCACCAACCCGCCTGAGTACAGCGGGCGAAAACCGTTATCACCGGCGCTGAAAGGGCGTTTCAGACATTTGCCGATCTGCCAGTACAGCCCGGCAGAATTACAGACCATTGCCGGGAAAGTGTTGCCAGAAACCCGGGAAGGGAAAATCCTGGCTAAAAAGCTGACGCAGCTACATTGTCGCCTGAGGGCTTACCTGCAACGGAAAAACCTGCCGTTGCAGCCTACCAGTCTTGATTTACAGAATGTGGCCAGAGCCGTCATCCAGGGAGACGATGATACCGAAAAAGGCCTTCATCAATGTTTTAATCAGTATTACCGGCTTTACCTGATGGCCGCCAACATATCGCTGGAGGAGCTGCCCGAGTCATCGTCTCTTGCCATGGGTAGAAGAGAGTTTGCTCTTGAACTGAGCAAATGGTTCAACCAGGCACTGCCGGACATGAATCGCCCGTGGCTGTTACGACTCAGTAATCTCAACAGTCTTGATGAAAAATGCCATGAAATTCGTATTAATGCAGATCTGAATGACAAGGAAGCCAGAACGGAAATCATCAGGATGGTGGCTCAGGCCCGTTGGCAGGCATCCGGTCTTTCCCTGAATCCAGACGGGTCCGACGATATTCTCAACCAGGCACTGTACCGGCACTGGCAACAATGCTGGTTTGCCCGGGAATTTGACCAGGCAGGCGTGAATGCGAACAGTGTATTTCCCCTGACGGAAGATGAGGAACAAACGCTGAAATTACCGGCTTCCCAGCCTTATCTTCGCGATGCTGAGCAGCAGATCGAGTCATGGAACGCCAAGGCATCTCAGTTATGGCCTGCGTTTTGGCAGCAGATAAGAAGACTGCCGAACCCTGTTAACAAAGCGCTGGCTATCAGCGTTGATAAAGCGGCTGAAAAATACGACCCGGAACTCCACGAGAAAGAGTTTGAGGCATTAGACCAAATGACGAACTATCAGTATCAGGAGAAGCCACAAATTGATGATCATATCGTTTTTGATACCCGGGACTTTCCTTCCGAGATGTATCGTTGCTCGGCAAACGACATTTTTGTGTCTGCCAAGGGTGATATCACACCGATCGAGCTTAGTAATAAACACCCTATGGGGATCGAAATACTCACGCCGGACCCGTTACCAGAGCATAACCAGCCAGTGGTATTGGCCGACAATCAAACGCTGGCGACCTTGAACGTGACACCGGACAATGGTCAATATGCATTACCCAGCCTGACGCCTGACGACTATATCGTGGCACTGCGTATAGAGCCCGATTTGGCATTTACCCTGGTCAGGGACCAATATACCGGGCTTCACACACTCTCTGTTCCTGAGGCGAAAGCCAACCAGAGTATTCGAGTGACGTATATCGTAGAACCCCTGGAACCGGGCGAAAATACATCGGCTGAAGGATCCCGATCAGAACGATTTGACGCCTGCTGTTCAGAAGGTATGAAATCAGTACTGGACAAAGTGTTTGAGAATATTGACGAACAATCAGGCAAAGTACGGTTTCTTCTGCAGAAAATAAAAGACTCTAAAAACACAAAACGACGAATTAAGTTAATCACGCGTTATTGCCAGCAGTTCTCCGGTGATGCCATACCAGAGCGCAAGCAAAACTTCTTTGAATTTCTCGTAACAAAAAGGCATGGCAGCTGTCGTCATCGTGTGCCTGTTTTTATTGCTTTTTGTCGTTATTTCGGAATTCCCTCACGGCAAATGAATAGCAGTTTCCACAGTTTTGCTGAGTATTCCCTGGATGAAGGGCAAACCTGGAAGTCTGTGCATTTGGGCGGGTCGCCTGTTCTGAAAACAGAAATCCCATTTAACTCCGAGCCCACCGGGAAGGAAAATGATTCCGGCACTGAGTCAAAGATGAGTATGGATCTGCTGAGAAAGATTATGAACGAGGCAGATTTAGCACAACAACAAGCTCTGGCTGAAGCCTGTGACATAAGCCTTGAGGAACTGAACAAAGCCCTGAAGACAAACAGTGAATTGCCAGAAAAAAATCCAAGTACTTCCGAAATACTAAACAACCTCTGGAAGAAAAAAGATCTACCCGCTTTTGCCATGGGCGTTTCAATAATCAAGTCGCTGGAGACAGGGGTATTGGGCTATTACGAGAAGGAATTTAAACCGATATCGGAGGCATTGAAAAAAATATTGCACAAAAGTGATGAAGATCGGATCACTGAACGACTCAAGTCGCTTCATTCAAAAATGATTATTCAGGACGGAGCATGCGTTCAACGGTGGTTGGGCTTAATAGTAGTGGCAACACTGGAAGGCAGTGACCTGAACAAACCTTCAGTTATTCATTTTGCTCGTGAAGTCCTGGAATCGGGTTGGCTTGATCCAGTGCCGAACTATAATAAATCTGTCGTAGGAGCCTTTAAACATCATCGGCTATTGCTGCGCCTGGAAAATGTCGATGAACTGAAGGTTAAAGCCAGCCATTGCCTGAAAAAGTTTTACAAGCAGTTATGGTCCAGAGAAAAAAATAGTCAGGTATGGCGTTTGGCTTATGAACGCTACCTGGAGATAGAAGATGATGACTTCCTCGTCACTCATTGCCATGATGGTTTTTCGCAGTACCTGGAAAATAAAATTGTCAGCTCATCTCTACAGTTCACCTGGACGAAAGACCCTGAGGGCATTCCAAATATAGAACGAATGCTGACGCAAGATCCCGCGTTTCTGAAACCAGACTCGGGCAAGGTCAATCACCGTCCGGTGATTATCATGGGACAGATTTTCCGGAACGATGAAGCGACTGGTAACAGAGTCGAAGCCCTGTTTCAAAAGATTGTTGAGAAGAGCCCGGAATTAAAGAATACATTACAAAAAATCAATACCCGTATGGCAATGAAAAAACAACGCTTCAATACTCTGAAGGCATTGAAAAAAATGAAGAAAAAGTTTCAAGATGATTTAAAGCATAAATGTGCGCAAGCGATTGAGGAGGCGTTCTGTCATTATCTGTATGGATTGACACACTCGAAAGGTGGTTACTTAACGTATTGTTGGGCCGAAACTTGCCTTGAGAATTCCGCAAACTCAGACTACTGCGGTGCTCATGAACCATCTTCACCGGATGAGCTGTATATGATGATGCAAGATTTTAATAGTTCTTCAGCATTTCAGAAATCTGTTAAGGATGCCTACCTGCGGCAGGCACTCAACGCCAATAACGCTTTGGTGCTCAAAGACAATGATATGGGCAAAATTTACCAAGAGTTTTTCAACACCGTGAATCTGGATTCGCTTTCTGACTCTCTGATCTATGAAGGTGACCAGCTCGCCCCCCACAGAGCATAGTTTCTTTCAGCGCACTCAAAATGGCGTCATTCAGTGACAGCAAGCAATGAATCATACCTTCGCAGTTCAGTGATTTTCACCGAATGGTCGCTGGAGGCAGTTACCACAAGGCGACTATCGATACTGAAGTTGGCCGATAAGACCCAGTCATTATGGTAAATGCAGGCTTTTTCTGACCATAACCCATCGGTGCCCAGACCAATGATTTTCGCTGTTCCGTCCCTGCTGGCAGTCACCACATGGCGGCCATCAGGACTAAAATTGGCTGATAAAACTCCGTCTTTATGGTAAATATTCACTTCTTCTCGTTCCCATGATCCATTCGCTGTCTGGCGATAGATTCTTGCTGTGTCATCTTCACTGGCCGTCACCAGATAACGGCCATCGGGGCTAAAGACGGCTGAGTGGACGTAGTCACCATGGCGAATGGTCTTTTTTGGTTCCCATGATCCATCGGCCTTTTGAGCAAAGATTTTCGCTGTGTTATCCCTTCCGGCAGTCACTAAATGACGGCCATCGGAGCTGAAGTTGGCTGATAAGACCCATCTATGACGTTCTGTGCTGGTTTTTTCTGAACGGGATCCATCGCCCTTGGGGCCACAGATTTCTGTCGTTTTATCGCCAGTGTCGGTCATACGAACAGCGGGGTTAAAGCTGACTAATTTGATCGGACCATTTGGGCGAACAGTAGTTTCCCTTTCCCATGATCCATCGTCCCTGAGGCCATAGACTTGCGCTGTTCCATCATTACTGGCAGTCAGCACATGGCTGCCGTTGGCGCTGAAGGTGGCTGAATAAACAAGGTCACTATGGGAAATAGTGCGAACTGTTTTCCATGACCCATCTTTCTTATAGCCATAAATTATCGCCCTGCCATCATTACTGGCGGTCACCACATAGGAACCATCGGGGCTGAAGCTGGCTGAATTGACCTTGCTGGTATGGCGAATGATGTCTATCAATTCCCATGATCCAGCAGCCGTTTTAACGTAGATTTTTGCGGTGCCATCGTCGCTGGCGGTGACCAGGTGGCGTCCATCGACACTGAGGCTGGCTGAGTTTACACAATTCGCTTCGTTAATAGTGGTTGTATCTAAAACAAATGTCTCACATTCAGACATCAGCCTGGACAGGGTGAAAAATAACAGAGCCGGCACATAAACCCTGTCCGTTTTGCGATCTGTGATTGACTTCACTAATGCCTGATCATTCGTGAACGACCTAAACCAATCACAAAGTTGGTCAACATTTTTTGTATTGATGGTTGTCCTTAGTTGATACTGCAATGGTGAAGGAAACCGGCGATACCATGCTTTTGCCAGAGCATTATCTTGATGGATACCATTGCGAAGGCGTTTACATACCCGTTTTAAAATGACAACATCCCGAAGTCGCAAACGGCTGAAAATCATGGGGCTTGATAAAATAGAAAAATATTGAAATGAAGGTCTGTTCTTTTTTTCTTGATCAGCAACAGCGACGGATCTAGCCGCACTGACACGAGATAATGCACGTTCCAGTTCGGCTTGCCCGGTTGGTGGCGGGTTAGGTTGTGCAATGCTGGTGTTATTATCTATTCCATGCATCCCTGAATTCTCCAGAATAGGTATTTATCTTCGATCAACAAGGAACATTCAATGTTGATGCTGAGCTATATGGAAAATTGGAGTCAGTTTTAAAATGAAAGTTCATAACATGTTGTTAAGTGCAACTAACAGAGTTTCTGTCTTTCAGCGCACTCAAAATGGCGTTACTCAGTGACAGCAAGCAATGAATGATTGCTTGGTAGTTCAGTGATTTTCACTGTGCATCACGCTAATCACCTGATTCTCTATAGAGGAAAAGTGAATTTCTTTATCAAGCAGTCAGGTGGCAGTTTGATAAAACGGAGATGCAGTACGCTATATATTGCGATAAGTAAAGTGACGCGCTATCTTTACTATACGAAAAATGTAAAGAAATAAACCTATGCCTAAACTCAGTGCCAAACGGCAAATCACTATCCCTGCCGGTCAGTGTGAAGAACTTGGCATCCAGCCAGGAGATGAAATCGACAGCTTTATCGTCGATGGTCGGATTACCTTGATCAAGAGGCATAAAGGGGCAGCAGAAGGGTTTCTGAAGCACGTCAAGACCAAGCAGGACATCTCAGACGACGATTCACTTCAGAGTGGTTTGTAGTGATAGTCATTGATAGCAATATCCTGCTCCGATACTTGCTGAACGATGATGAGAAACAGTCAGCACAGGCCGCCCGGTTGATTCAGGGAGAAGAAAAGGTTCTGGTGACTGATGCTGCTCTGGTTGAGACAGTCTGGACGCTGAAGGGTAAAAAATACCAGCTTGCCAAACCTGAAATCATTGAGACCGTTTTGCAGCTTTTTCAGGAAACCAACCTCTACTTTGAGGAAGGCCAGGTTGTTTGGAAAGCCCTGAGTGACTTCAAGAACGCAAAGCCTGTAAAAGGCAAGGAAGCCGACTTTGCTGATGCACTTATTGTGTGCAAAGGTCGAAGCGTGATTGAGAAGCAGAAAGAGGTATTCAATGGCTCCTTCACTTTTGACAAAGCTGCACAAAAACTACCTGGAGCCAAGGCTCCGAAGAATTAGAATCAGGGATTATCTACAGCTCGTCTTAGAGCTCGTCATTTAGTGTTGCAGGCCTGCACCATGGTTTATCTTCGCATAATCCACCTACGCACCTTTCAGAACCGCAGAAGGTGTCATCCGGGCATGGATCCCAGTATGTAAATGCTGAGCATTTGAAGGCGCCACAGCCATTACCATTACAATTGTGACAATGGGTGGTGACCGCATCGGAAGGACATGAATCCGGCAAAGCATTGAGTTCAATAAATGGTGAGCTGTGGTCTTGTGGTCTTTTTGCGCAGTTTATTCTTTCGTAACTGTGATCATAGACAGCTTTGACGAGATCCCGTTTTCCACATGTCGTACTACCATTGTCGTTTTGCTCATAACCAAAGGATATTTTACCTTCTTGTTTGTCGACATATGCACACATTGGTTCGTTAACCCTAGAACAGTTTTCAGGCGTTCTCATAACGTAATAATAATTTTTTGAGCCCGGGATAGTGACTTCTGTTGTATGGATATGCATGAAACCATCAATGGTATAGAAACCTGCGTCCAGCCAATCATAGTTTGTGAACTCTTCTTGCATAGAACCATTTGCATGATATCTGCAGACATGTGTGCTGGATTTTTCTGATGTTATCGTAGTGACATAACCAATATGCTCTTTACACTCTTCAGGTTTGCCGGGGTCGTTGGATAGGTTGTCAGCATTTTCAACATTGCTGACGAAACATAACAAAACTGTTGGCTTCAACTTGCTGATATCCTCAGGAAGCATGCTGGGTGGCCTTCGGTATTCGTGGATAGAATCATTCTTAGCCAGTGTCTGAAGAGAAAGAACAGAGACCAAAAACAGGGCTAATGACCCTGTTTTTTTCAGTGAGTTGAATAACATCAGACATTCACTCTTTCAGGAGGTGAAATTCAGTTATAGACAAGGATACAAAGAATGACAAACGCTCGATTTAAACGTCGGGAGAATAGAGACCATCGCATCTGCCTCGGTTGCGGCTCTCTATTTAAATGGAACTTATGTTTAATCTGAAGGTCAGAATATAAAACAACTTCAACTTGGTTCTTCAGATAGCAGTAAGGAGGTTGACTATGGATGGTCAGATTGATGAAGGTACAAAAAAACACGCTCTGAATCCTAACCTTCTTGATCATGGCGGGAATGGCGTGGCAGCCAAGATAGCAAAGCTGGATTTATTGTCAGAACAAGAGAAGACTGTAAGAAGCTGCTCTGAAGTAAGGTCCAAACTAAACAGATCGCCATCTTTGGAGACGGTGCCTGACAAAGTCAGAACCGTCTCTTCAACGGATTCCTCGCTGCCAAAGGCGACTCATTCCTTCGATTTTCGTTTTGTCGCCAGTGATGATGAAATTCGACAGCTTTTGACTGCCATAACCTGTAATGAAGATGTTACTGTTATTTCCCACCCCGATGACCTCTCACAGGCTAATCTGGTGAGTCGGCTGAACATTTCCGAAGAGGGTCGTCATACTTTGCGCTCGGGCAAGCTGTTTGAAGGTTCACAGCCATTCACTCTGGTGATGGATATCCGCAAGCTCACCAGCGAAGAACTGCCCAAATTCAACGATTTACTGGACCCGGATAACCCCTGTCTGTATGACAAAATCAACCGGAAAAAACGCCCCCTTGGCGGGCATGTTTCTCTATTGGTCCTGGCAGACCCTGCACAGTTGGCATCCATTGGTCAGCGTGATGACGCGCCCGCAGCCAGCGCTCCCGGTGCCGATTTCTGGCGGCGAATTAATCGGCCGGGAAATACCTGGCAGTTCAACGCACAGACTGACAATGACCCATCGATGGAGATCGACAAGGTACCTCCGTTATTGGCTGAACTCCCCTCTGCCGAAAGTGCTATGGACGACGACAATACCGTTCTTATTGACTGCCACTTGCACAACAACTGGCGACAGTTGATGCTGGGCGGCCCCGGAGTGGATAAACAGGGGCAAATTCAGCACCTGCCCGGCAGGCTTGAGCTATTGAAGGCCGGACAACGGGTGATTCTGAAAGGGGCCGACTGGCAAGATCTGGCCTTTGAACAGACCATTCGGCAGATGCTGGCGCAACAGTGTTTCGAGAGCAACGGGAAGATTTGTCCGTTACCCGACGATGTTCAGTTTTATCAGATGTCGGTGGGGAAGGGCGAGCTTCATTCACTGTTCCATAGCCTGTCCCACTCTCTTGCCAAAGAAGGTGTAATAGAAGGTAACAATAAAGACTCTGCTCAACGAATCCCGATCATTATTAACGAGAGTAATATCAGTGAATGGCTGAGCCCGATTGCCATTGCCCCGGAAGGCTATGCAGTCCCTGAAAACTGTCTGTTAGAACAGATTCGGGCAGGTGGTGCTGTCACGGTAACCTCTCCCCTCACTGAGATTCTCTGGTTTCGTTTGCTGGGTTCACTGCAGACTATTCGCGAGACCACTGGTCTGGAGCCCGGACTTGAGGTGGCTTATTCAAGACGACAGCCGGAAGCTCTGGGCCTGACAGAAACCGATGACTACCCTCTGTCCAAACTTCAGGAAAAAATGAGCAAGCACCTGGCCTTTCGTGCTGTCACTTATCAACAACCTGTTCAGGCAAGTTATTGGATTAATAAGCAGCGGCAAGCCCCTCTGGTCATTCAGGTCAATGAACAGACCCGCTTCAGCCAGCTCTTTGATAATATCCATATCACCTCGGAACAAAAGGCTCATTTTGGCAGAAGTCAGAGTAAACTGCAGGAGGCATTAATCGCTGGCAGGCCGGTGGTATTGAGAGGGCTGGAAACTAATCCAACGCTTCAGCAGCTTCTGGAACCCCTGGTTGTCGGGCAACCTCTGTTGGTGAATGGCCAATTGCAGGCCTACCCAAAAGCTCATATCACCCTGCTTTGGCCCAAGGCTGCAAGAAGCCCATCTTCACTGGTTAATTCAATGGTTGCCATGGGTAATCGGTGTCGCCGGGTCGATCTCTGGGATATTAATGCCCACAAACATGATATTCCCCGGACTGAGCTGCCAGAACAGGCGCTTGATGAACTTTACGAAGCCTTTAAAACCGTACCTGCCGACCTTTGTAACCCTCTGCCTGAAATGACCGAAGGATTGTTGCACAACCTGATAATGGCCGCCCGGCGAGCACAGCAGGTTGACCATTCCCCACAGCTTTTACCCCGCCATTGGCGCAAGGCCATCAATAGCCTTATCACCCATGGTACCCGGCAGAATCCTTCAGTGCGTGACTTTATGAAAGTGGTCTGTTGGCACTTGTTACCGGATAAGACGCCGAATGCCCATGAGAAGCCGGATGAGAATCAGACCGCCTCGGTAGACCCTGATCGGTTAAATGACATCATCACCAGTGCTCCACGGTTGGATAGAGCCTTTGTGGAGCAGAACATCTGGCCACTGGCCAGAGCTTTTGACCCGGGAGTACTTAATGAAGAATTAAAACTGCGCTACGTAAGTCCATTGCCATCGAGGGATGAAGAAAAAGAAGAAGTTCTCGGCAGGCTCTGTGCCATGATTGTGGCCCATGCTCCTGAACAACAACGGCAGGCAATGGCACAAGAGTTGGCAGTCGATCCGGAGTCAACAAAGCATTATCAATCCTTAGCCATCAGGCCATCGAGACAGATTAAACGTTTGCAGGATGTACTGGCTTCTGGCTGGCAGTTACCTTTGCCGTCAGGGCAGACCCGATCCGATGCCATTCAATCTCTGGCCACCGATTGTTTTCATATTGTCAGAACAGCCAATTCTGACGCAGCAGGCATTGAGCTCATAGAAAATCGACTTTCTGAATCACTGAAATGGACGGATTCCGCTGATACCTCCTTGTCAGCACTGGCCCGGGATCTTTATCACGGCAAGATAAGTCAGAAAGATCGTGAAAGTCGTCGATTGTCCCGACTCCATGACCGGCTTACAGATTCTCCTGTTATCTTCCTGCAGGGAGAAACCGGCACCGGCAAAAGTTACTTTTCTGCCAAAATGGCAAAAGCTTCAGGACAGGCTGCGGTCATTTCCCTTGGACCTTCCGACAGCGAACAAACCCTGATGAAACGCTGGCAGTGGCAAGAGCACACCGATGGTGATCGCTCCATGACACTGCAAAACCGGGCGCTGATGGAATGGGCCAACACTCCGTCCGGGAAGGATGGACACTATGTCACTCTGGTTCTGGATGAAGCCAACCTGGCCAAAGCCGGATTGCTGGCATCATTGAACGGCTTATGGGAACCGGAGCCCTGCATTTACGTGAATGGTCACCCTGTCAGGGTCGGCCCAAAACACCGGGTTATTCTCACCGGCAACCCGGATCATTACGCCGGGCGTCAAATGGACCCGGCCCTGAAAGAGAAACTGCCCACAGCTTACTTCCCTCGCCTGGATAAGGCATTCCTTCGCGACAGAGTGGTGGAACCGGCTTTGGTCAAGCATTTACAACGGCATCTGCCGGAGCAGCAAATAAACGACATTGCACACAGTGCCACCCAAAGTGTGATGGCACTTTGGCAATATTATCAGGAACTCTTGCCCGACCATGAGTTTACCCCCAGGGATTTAACCGATATCTGCAGTTGGGTGGGCTGGTATCTGGATCGAGCCCTGCCCGCTCGCGGCAGTGTG
Organism: Endozoicomonas sp. ALC020; assembly: GCF_049275935.1. Taxonomy (NCBI): domain Bacteria; kingdom Pseudomonadati; phylum Pseudomonadota; class Gammaproteobacteria; order Oceanospirillales; family Endozoicomonadaceae; genus Endozoicomonas; species Endozoicomonas sp. ALC020. The sequence continues at coordinate 1,046,367 of NZ_CP184830.1, read as the reverse complement.
ACCTGTGGGCAAATAAACAGTTTGATACAACGTAGTTTTCGGGATGTACTGGGGCCGGAAATCACCGAAACTTATCAGGATGCCCTGTCAGCACTGGAAATCTGGTTTGCTGCCCGTTACCAACCGGAGAACACCCTGAGCGACAGAGTTCATGAACACACTCTGCAGGAAATGCAGCAGACCTTCAGTACAGTCAGCGAAAAAATCCGACCAGACTTTGATACCTCCGGATCGGCAGTCCGTGAACTGGCGCAACGGCTTGGACAGGATTTAAGCCGCTGCCAGCAGGCTAATCATCACGACAAAAAACACGGCGGCCGTCAGGCAACACTGATTGAAGGCCCGGCGGGAAGGGGTAAGGATGCCACGCTGAACCTGGTGATTGAAAGTGTCAGACAGGAGGCTAAGCAACATGGAGAGTCCATGCCGGAAGTCTTTTACCTGAATGCCTGTGATTGTTCCTGGGACAAACTGTGCGAAAAGATCCAGACGGCAAAAATAAAAGGCGGCATCGTGGTGATTTCGGAGATGAACCTGATCGACAGCCAGCATCTGGAAGGAGAGTTAAACGATATTCTGGCCGGTGACGCCCATCCGGGTTTCCACCTGTTTGCCACCATCAACCCGCCTGAGTACAGCGGGCGAAAACCCTTATCACCGGCGCTGAAAGGACGTTTTCGGCATTTGCCCATCCGGCAGTACAAACCGGCAGAATTACAGACCATTACCGAAAAAGTGTTGCCAGAGTCCTCAGAAGGGACATTCGTCGCTAAAAAGCTGACAGAAAAACATTGTCGTTTAAGGGCTTACCTGCAACAGAAAAACCTGCCGTTGCAGCCGACCAGTCTTGATCTACAGAATGTCGCCATAGCCGTTAACAGAGGGGGGGATTTTAGCGATAAAGCACTCCATCAATGCCTCAATCAGTACTACCAGCTTTACCTGATGGCCGCCAAACTATCGCTGGAGGAACTGCCAAAATCATCGGCTCCTGCCATGGGTAAAGGATCGCTTGATCCTGAGCTGAGCGAATGGTTCTACCAAACGGTATCAGGCATTGATCGTCCGTGGTTGATAGGGCGCAGTGATCGTAGCGCTATTGATGAAAAACACCATGAAATTCGTATTAACGCTCATCTCGATAAAGAGGAAGCCAAAACGGAAATCATCAAGGAAGTGGCTCAGGCCAGATGGCAGGCATCCGGTCTTTCCCTGAAGCCGGATGAGTCGGACGATATTCTCACCCGGGCACTGTACCGATACTGGCAGCAATGCTGGTTTAAGCATGAGTTTGTCCAGACGGGCGTGGACGCCAACAGTCTGTTTCCGATGACGGAAGAAGAGGAACAAACGCTGAAAATGCCGGATTCCCAACCTTGTCTTCGGGAGGCTGATCAGCGGATAAACACATGGACATCCAATGCCGTTCAATTATGGCCTGAGTTTTGGCATCAGATAATTGATCTGCCAGACTATTGCATTGGCAATGATAACGCGCCTGAAAAATACGATCCTGAAGTCTTCGAGAAACAAGCTCCGGCATTGGACCGGAGAACGAACTATGAGGTTCTGACGACACCAGATCCTGAGGATCATATAGCTTTTGATACGGATAAGAATATTTCCCATATGTATCGGTGTTCGGCACTGGATGTTTACGTAACTTCTGAGGGTAATATCAAACTGATCGATCTTAAGGATATACACATCAGGGGGGTCGAAACCCTCATGCCTGAACGCTTACCCGGGCCTGACCAGACACTGATATTAGCCAGCAATCAAACGCTGGGAACCCGGGAGTTGTCATCGGACAATGGTCAATATGCATTGCCCAGCCTGACGCCCAACGATTATATCGTGGCCCTGCGTATGGAACCCGATTTGCCATTTACTCTGGTCAGGGACCAATATACCGGGCTTCACACACTGTCTGTTCCTGAGGCCAAAGTCGGCCAGAGTATCAGAGTGGTTTATGTTGTGGAACCGAGAGAGCCGGGCAAAGCCACGCGCGCCAGACAAACCAGACCTGCAACAGATTTGGACACCCACTGTTCAGAAGGCATGAAAACAGTACTGGACAGGGTGTTTACGACCATTGACCAACAGCGTCGAGCCAAAGAACGGGAGCCTTTGCAGACCATAAAAGACGCCAAAGACACTGAGCAACGAATCGAGGCGATCAGGAAGTATTGCCGACAGTTTTCCGGTAAGGCAAAGCCAAAGCGCACGGAAAATTTCTTTGAATTTCTCGTAACACGACAACAGGGTAACTGTCGTCACCGTGCTCCTGCTTTTGTTGCATTATGCCGTTATTTCGGGATTCCATGCCGACAAGTCGCAAGCTTTGTCCACTGCTTTGCTGAGTATTCCGGGGATGGTGGACAAACCTGGAAGTCAGTGGATTTAGGTGGGGAGCCCGGAGAGACAGTAGAAACGACAACTGAGTTCCAGACCACCACAAAGATCAATGATTCCAGCAATAAATCAAAGAGAATTAAAGCTCTCCTGAAGGATTTCCTGAAAGGGGCTGATTTAGCACAACAACAAACTCTGGCTAAAGCCTGTGGCATGAGTTTGGAGGAACTGAACAAAGCCCTTGAGACAAACAGTGCATTCCCGAAAGTCAATCTAAGTATTTCCAAAATAGTCAGGAACCTTTGGGAGGAAAACAATTTAACCAGTTTTTCCGTGGGGGTCTCATTGCTGATGTCCCTTGAGACAAAAGAATTAGGCTGGGACGAGATTGTATTGACTGGTACTAATTACGACAAAAATAGGAATACCTACAGCCCAATGTCGGAGGCGGTAAGAAAAATATTGTCCAAGAGTGATGAAGATAAAATCACTGAACAACTTAAGTTACTTTATTCAAAAATGATTATTCAGGGTGGAGCAAGCCCTCGCCAGTGGCTGAGTTCAATAATTAAAATACTGATAGACAGTGACTTAACTAAACCTTCGGTTATTCACTTTGCCAGTGAAGCCTTGAAACTGGGTTGGTTGGATCCACTGGCGGCCTCTGGCTCCTATGGGGTCACTATCAATGCCTATAAATTTCATCAGCTATTGGTGAGCCTGGAAGCTGTCGATGAACTGAAGGTTAAAGCTGCCCATTGTCTGAAAAACTGGTACAAGGCCTATTTGTCCAGGGAGAAAAATAGCTATTCATGGCTGTCAGTCCGTGAGTACTTACAAAAGAAATTAACCAGGACTACGTTGGTCACTCACGAACATGATGGGTTTTCGCCATTCCTTAAAGGTGAAATAGCCTGCCTATCTTTACAAAGCTTCTGGTCGGACGAACCTGAGGGCATTCCGGATATAGAGCGAATGCTGGTGCACCATCCTGCGTTCAGGAAATCAAGCTCGGGCAAGGCAAACCACCGACCCGTGATTATCCTGGGGCAACCTTCCTGGGACAGCACGGTGATTAAGGAAAAAGCCGAGGCTCTGTTTCAACGAAAAGTTGAGAACAGCCCGGATCTTAAGCGGTTACTGGAAAAAACCAAACTGAAGTCCTTCAAGGTGTCATTGAAAGATCAAAGGCGTTTAGATAATTTAAGAAACAAATACCAGCAAGCGATTCAGCAGGCCTTCTGTCATTACCTATATGGAGTAACGCACTCGAAGGGCGGTAGCTTATTGTATTGTTGGGCCGAGGCTCAAATGCAGGAGTCCCTGAGTCAAGATTTCTATGGCGCTCATGAGCCATCCTCAGCAAAAGAGCTGTTTGACATGATGCGTTATATTAATAGCTCTTTATCCTTTCAGAATTCTATTAAGGATGCTTATTTAAAGCAGGCACAAGACAGCAGTAACGCTCTGGTGCTCAAATCCCGTGAGTTGACAAAAATTGCCGAAGAGTTTTTGAGTACCGTGAATTTGAATACGATTTATGAGGCATTGGATACCTGATAACGACCATCCGGAAAACCTGAATCAGCTACTGAATTTCATAAACTTCAGCGACTCAGACAAGGCTTCCCAAAGCAAACTTTATTTTTCTTCTTTCTATTGCTTGCTTCAGGTCGACGGTGAACTTTATACAGGTATTATTGTCTAAAAAACTAGAGGTACTTTATTTATGCGTTAGCGATTAAATCATGGATGAGCATTAGTAGGATAGGGGGTGTCAAAATGTTAAATGCCAATTTTGGTGACTCAAAGCTCCAAATCCCGACGACGAATTCAAACCAGGATACCTGGTCTGGCAGTCCAACCAATCGGTCTGAAAGTGAATCCAAAAGACATTTTGATCCTGGTGGCGTTCCAGCCATCGAAATGCCTTTAGCCAAGCGTCTCTGTCGTTTGTCTGTTCCAGATCAGGTTGGCACACTCCGGGAACAACTTGGGGGCAAGGGAATGTTTTTGCAGGGGATGAAGGACGCCGGTCTGGATGTTCCACCGTTTAAATGTGTGACAACCCAGGTCGTGAATGCGCTTGAACAACATCCTCTAAATCCCCGTTCTTTAGTTCGTTATCTTCCCGATATTGCCTATGAGCCGGGTGCGCAGGCGAGTCTGGCGCACATCAGGGAATACCTTGATACTTTGCCAGCTTCAGACGTCAAAAGAACCGGGGTGCTGAAGGGGCTGGCGGAATTTATTGCCAGTGATGACTTTTACCAGCAAATTAAAGAGTCTGAAGCGGCCCAACAAATCAGGGATCTACGTCATCAGTTGGACAAACCCTCCCTATCAACACCGGTTATAGTCCGCAGTTCTGGCATCAACGAAGATAATTACGGCGATGCCCAGGCGGGCAAATACCTCTCTTTAGTTCAGGAAGAAGACGATGTTCTGCGAACCTGCCTCAAGGTCATGGCTTCAGGCTACCACCCTGAAGTCTGTCCCGCAGGTGTACCACAACCCATGGCACTGATCATCCAGGAGTGTATTGACTGTCAATACGGCGGGGTCATCATGAGCTTTAAATCTTTTCGGGATGGTACCATCGGGGTTGAGTTCACCCGCGGTCAACCCAGAGGTGTGGTTGCAGGGCAGTCCGGTAATACGCCTCACCGTATCGATATTTCTGACGAGGAAGGCCCTGACAGCTATCAGTATTTTCCCGGTACGATCTCAAGTCATTTTGTCCTGCGCAAAAGCACTAACGGCTATTCAGAAACAAGAATTGAAAATGCAGACACCCATAAAGACGACGTTAGTCATATAGTTAATGATAAAATGGTTTCAGATATCAGGAAGATGGTGACAACACTGGAAAGCTTACTGCTCTGCCCCGTGGATGCGGAGTTCGCCATCAATCCTGAGGGTGACCTGTTCCTGTTGCAGGTGCGTCCTGTTACCCAACTCTCTGGCGATATGGACTTTGCCATGACCATACCCAAAGAGACCATTGCTATTGGTGCGGGTGTCAGCGAAGGCTTTTGCACCGGATCACTTTGGCTGGCCAGACGACCAGAGGCAGACTCTATGCCGGATGGAGCCATTGTCCTGGCTGACCACGTTGAAGACTGGATGCTTGAGCCTAGGTTCCTGAAACGGGTTGGCGGTTTTGTTATTGCCAAAGGAGGATTCAATGATCATGTGGCGATCCTTATGAAACAGGAACAAAAAACTTTGATGCTGGCCGGTGATCAGTTTGAAGCGCTGTCTGTTCAGGCTGGCCAACAGGCGACACTGGTCTGCGCTTGCTTTAATGATGAGCCTGGTGCCTTTATTGTTGCCGGTGACCTTAGCGGAAAACTGGCCAGTTGCAGAAAGCTGTCCTCAGCTGTTACTGATGTATCGTTAGCCAAAGCCATCCCCTCACGGGATGATTTATCCTTTCCTGAAGGCACATTCCTTGAGGTTGCCAGCGGTTTCAAATGGCTCACGGATCAAAATGCCCGCCTGCTGGCATTATTTGCCCCCGGTGCCGGACTGGATGGTCTGGCCAACCCGGTAAAACTGAGCATGTCACCACAACGATCCAGAATACTGGCAGAGACTGAAGACAGCGTAAATCGGCTGGTTTATGGGGCCGAAGCCCTGTTGCAGGGTTACCAGGCCTTCTTACAGCTGGCGGGTGAGAAAGGTTCACCCGAGGTTCAGTTATTGCGGGATGAATTGCCGCAACTGACCAGCCGGTTCGAGACGTTGCAAAAGACCATCAAATCAAGGCTGGAGCGTATCATTCTGCTCATGCAAGCTGCTGAAAAAGGGCGACCATCCCCGGCTAACTTTCGTCAATGGCTGGCCGATTGCCATAAGCTACAATCCGATCTTCAAGCGCTCAACCCCGGGCAAGCTGAGCAGGTCCGAAGTGTCCATGAGCTGATTTTTGCCCTGCATCAGCGCTTTGTAAACGCACTGGCACCGGTCACTCTGGCTTCGGGCCAGGGCAGGATATCTAAGGAAAAGAAAATCACCTATGTCGATTGCACGACCTCGGGTGGCTCGGTAGAAAAAGCGCCACTACTGAGGCCGTCCGACAAAGTATTCATCGAAGAAGCAGGGAAATCAGGGACTGTCGTCAGTACGGATGATGCCTTGATTGTTAACCTGAAACTTGGAGTTCATATGAGCGTTATCGAGCTACTTGAACAGGCAGATGGGGGGAAAGGACGAACCCTGCGGCTGAAATTATCTGACGAGTTTAATAACCCTGATGAAGGATTTAAATCCGGTAAGTTAAAGCGTATGTGGTTTCTGGCACAGTTTCTAAAAGCGATCGAACTGGATGAAAACTCTGACCCCATGAAGATAAGTTGCAACGCCGCAGCGGGTGAAATAACCATTGAATGCCCCCAAATGAAATCACGTAAAACCATGCAGAATGCCTTTGAACAACTGCTCATTGTGATAAATGGTATGTTTGGTCTGGATACACGCCTTGAGGAGATAGCCATTTTTGGAAGAGATCAGTGGGACTTTAACGTACTTGCACAACATCTTAATTGCGATGTCACGACAGAAGCTGATAGATTCGCCTTTCAACACAGCCTTTTCTCAATCTTTTATATTCAATCTCTTCACAGTATTCCTCCTTGCTACAAGTTATTAAGCAACCACCAACAGTTTATTCATCATGCTCATCGGTTGGGAGTGTGTCATTTTTTAATATCCTTCAAGAAAGAATCGAAGGGTAGTTTTCGGGAAATGTTTATGAGCGATGAGATGAGTGAGGATATCCGCAGGGAAATCTTACAGCATCTTGTATTGTTAGACCCCAAAAGGGGTACACGATTGTATGAGGATGTCTACCCCGATTTAAAAGATAAATACTTTGTTATCACCCCAACACACGACTACAGGCCAGACTTTGTTGTTCAACCCGTTGAGCCCTATGGGGAGCATAATGAACAATTCGCGCAAACCCTGCTGAAGCATGGACTGAAATATGCGAGCAAACGGGCTCGGAGCGATTACTCCTACCTGGGGATTCGTGACCATTCCCTCAAAAAACGCATCATGACCAAACCGTTATCAGGTATCCATTGACTCATAAATCGAATCCAAATTCACGGTACTCAAAAACTCTCCGGCAATTTTTGTCATCTCGTCGTTTCTGAGTACCAGAGCATTGCTGGCATTATGTGTCTGTCGTAAGTAGGCATCCTCAATAAGTTCCTGACACTCGCGAGGGCTAGCAATATGCAACATCATGGCATACAGCTCTACCGGTGAGGATGGGTCATAAGTGCCACATTCTTTACTCATAAAAGCACCTGCCCAGCAACAGCTTAAGCAACCGCCTTTCGAGTGTGTCACTTCATAAAGGTAATGACAGAAGGCCTGCTGAATTGCTTGTTTGCATTGCTTTTCTAACTTCTCCAAGAGCATCTCTGCTTCCAATGCCAGCGGGTAGGACTTTGATTTGAGCATTTCCAATATCGGCTTCCAGTTAGGGCTGCTATTAACTTTTCGTTGATACAGGGCTTCGGCTTTTTCTTCAATCACTGTCTTGTTCCAGGCAGGCTGCCCCATGAGAATCACCGGACGATGGTTCGCCTTGCCCGAGGTTAACTGCGGAAATGCGGGCCGTTGCTCCAGTATTCGTTCTATATTCGGAATGCCCTCAGGTTGGTCTGTCCAGGCGTCTTCTATAGATGGATTGGCAATTTCACCTTCAAGAGATGACGAGCGCCCATCATGACAATGAGTGACGAAAAAGGCATTCTTTTTTTCCTCATGGATGGTGGCATTAACATTGCACGTCCGATAATCTTTTCCCCTGGAGAAGAATGTCTTATACCACTTTTTCAGGCAATGGCTGGCGTCAACCTTCAGTTCATCGACGTTGACCAGACGCAACAGTAGCTCATGATGTTGAAGCGGCATGATAGTACCGTTCGGTTTGTTGGACACGGGATCCAACCACCCTGATAGCAGAGCTTCACGGGCAAAGCGAATAAACGAAGGCTTGGCCAAGTCAGTGTTCACAATATCCACCATTGAACGCAACCACTCGTAAGCGCATGTTCCAGTCTGTTTAACCATTTTTGAATGAAGTAGCCTGAGCGGTTCAGTGACCTGAACTTCATCACTGTCAGACAATATTTGAATGACTGCCTCCGACATCGGTCTATAATCAGGATTGCCGAAATAAAACACTCTACCGATCAGTCGATCCGTAGTAGGATAGTTAGATGCTTCTGTCTTCAGCGACTCTAACAGCGAGACACCCAGGGAAAAACCGGCAAAACTTTTTTCTACCCAAAGACTCTTTACTATTGCGATAATAAATCGATCGACTTGTGTAATAAATGGTAATAAACCGCCTGTCTCAACGGCTTTCTTCAGTTGCTCAAGGCTCATGTTAAAGGCTCTGGCCAGAGCTTGAATTTGTTCTGAATCAGCCTCTTCCAGAAGGTCCTGAAGATGCTTTGATGCAGCGTTCAAATCACAGAACTTCCCGGAATCAGGTGTAATTTCTGTCACCTCCCCGGGCGCTCCGCCCAAATCGGAATCAGGTGTAATTTCTGTCACCTCCCCGGGCGCTCCGCCCAAATCGGAATCAGGTGTAATTTCTGTCACCTCCCCGGGCGCTCCGCCCAAATCTACTGACTCCCAGGTTTGGCCTCCATCCAGGGAATACTCGGGGAAGCAGTGGACATTGCTATCAATTTGCCGACAGGGAATCCCGAAGTAACGGCAAAAAGCAATAAAAACAGGCACCCGATGACGACAGCTACCTTGTCGCTTGGTTACGAGAAATTCAAAGAAATTCTTACCAGGCTCTGGTATGGCCTTACCTGAGAACTGTTCGCAATATTCCGTGATTGCGTTAATTCGTTGCCTGGTGTCTTCAGGGCTTGCTATTGTCTGCAAAAGTGCCTGTATTTTGGGTGGATGTTCGCCAGTGTTATCAAAGTTATTAAGCAGTTCTTTCATTACGGACTTGATACTTTCTGTACAATCGACGTCAAAATGTATTGATCGTTCTGTTCGGGTTTCTTCAGTACCCGTTTTTTTGCCCGGCTTTGCGGGTTCTACGACATAAGTACATTGAAAACTCTGGAAGGCTTCGGCCTGGGGAATAAACAGTGTATGAAGCCCGGTGTATTTGTCCCTGATCAGTTTATGCGGCAAATAGGGCTCTATACGCAGGGCCACGATAGAGTCACTGGCCGTCAGGCTGGGTAAGGGATATTGGCCGTTCTGTGATGATATCTTAAGGGTCGCCAGCGTTTGATCTCTGGTTAATCTCACTTCATGGTCATTACCTGATAACCGCTCAGGTGTGAGGGTTTCGAATCCCAGAAGGTGTTTACCATCAAGATTGATCTGTTTGATTTCACCTCTGGCAGTGACACGAATATCTAATGCCTGCCAGCGATACATCGTAGCGGGATGCTGCGAATCAAAAACTTTAAATAGTGTAGCCTTTGGCGTCTTCTGATCCTCATAGTTCGTTCTTTGGTCCAGTGCCGGAGCTTCTTCCTCCTCAACTTCCGGGTCATACGGTTCAGGAGCGTCATTACCGCTAATAGCTGATGCTTCGTTAATAAATTCGTTTACCAAGTGATCTGGCAGAGCGCTGATCTGATGCCAGAATCCAGGCCAGCATTGAATTTCGTGAGCGTTCCATGCCTGTATCTGCTTATCAGCCTCTTCAAGATAAGGATGGTAAGCCGACGTTTTCAGCGCCTGTGCCTGTTCTTTGGTCAGGGGGAATACACTATTAGCGTCCACTTCCGTAAGGCTAAAATTATGTGCGAACCAGCATCGCTGCCAGTGTCTGTACAGAGCCTGTGTGAGAATATCGTCCGATTGATCCGGTTTCAGGCAAAGACCGGATGCTTGCCACCTGACCTGGGCCAGCCTCTTGATGATTTCCGTTTTGGCTTCCTCTTTATCCAGACGAGTGTTAAAACGAATTTCGCGGCGTTTTTCATCAAGACTGTTGCGATGACTGCCTCGTATCAACCATGGGCGATTAATGCCGGAGACGGTTTGGTAGAACCATTCGCTCATTTCAGGGTCAAGCGCTTCTTTATCCATGGCAATAGCCGATGACTTTGGCAGTTCCTCCAGCGATAGTTTGGCGGCCATCAGATAAAGCCGGTAGTGCTGATTGAGGCATTGATGAAGTGCTTTTTCGCTAAAATCGCCACCTCTTTTGATAGCCCTGGCAACATTCTGTAAATCAAGGCTGGTGGGCTGCAACGGCATTTTTTTGCCTTGCAGGTGAGCCCTTAAAAGACAATGTTTTTCTGTTAGCTGTTTAGCGGCCAATGTCCCTTCTAAGGACGCTGGCAACACTTTTTTGGCAATGGTCTGTAATTCGACTGGGTTATACTGCCGGATCGGCAAATGTCGAAAACGCCCTTTCAGCGCCGGTGATAAAGGTTTTCGCCCGCTACACTCAGGCGGGTTGATGGTGGCAAACAGGTGGAAGCCGGGATGGGCGTCACCGGCCAGAATATTGTTCAATTCACCTTCCAGGTGCTGGCTGTCGATCAGATTCATTTCTGAAATCACCACGATGCCGCCTTCAATTTTTGCCGCCTGTATCTTTTCGCACAGTTTGTCCCAGGAACAATCACAGGCGTTCATGTAATAGACTTCCGGCATGGACTCACCCCGTCGTTTAGTCTCCTGTCTGACACTTTCAATCACCAGGTTCAGCGTGGCATCCTTACCCCGTCCTGCGGGGCCTTCAATCAGTGTCGCCTGACGACCGCCGTGTTGTATCTTGCGATAATTAGCCTGTCGGCAGCGGCTTAAATCCTGCCCAAGCCGTTGCGCCAGTTCACGGACTGCCAATCCGGAGGTATCAAAGTCTGGTCGGATTTTTTCGCTGAATGTACTGAAGGTTTGCTGCATTTCCTGCAGGGTGTGTTCATGAACTCTGTCGCTCAGGGTGTTCTCCGGTTGGTAACGGGCAGCAAACCAGATTTCCAGTGCCGACAGGGCCTCCTGATGCGTTTCAGTGATTTCCGGCCCCAGTACATCCCGAAAACTTTGTAGTATCAGACTGTTTATTTGCCCACAGGTCACACTGCCGCGAGCGGGCAGGGCACGATCCAGATACCAGCCCACCCAACTGCAGATATCGGTTAAATCCCTGGGGGTAAACTCATGCTCGGGCAACAGCTCCTGATAATGTTGCCAGAGTGCCATCACACTCTTGCTGGCACTGTGTGCAATGTCGTTTATTTGATGCTCCAGCAGATGCTCTTGTAAATGCTTGACCAGAGCCGGTTCCACCACCCTGTCGCGAAGGAAAGCCTGGCCCAGGCGTGGGTAGTAAGCTCTGGGCAGTTTCTCTTTTAGAGCCGGGTCCATTCGGCGCCCGGCGTAATGATCCGGGTTACCGGTGAGAATCACCCGGTGTTTTGGGCCGACCTTGACAGGATGACCATTCACGTAAATGCAGGGTTCTGGTTCCCACAAGCCGTTTAATGATGCCAGTAATCCGGTTTTGGCCAGGTTGGCCTCATCCAGAACCAGAGTGACATAGTGTCCATCCTCGTAGGATGGAGTGTTGGCCCATTCCATCAATGCCCGGTTTTGCTGCACCATAGAGCGGTCGCCATCGGCGTCTTGTCGCCACTGCCAGCGTTTCATCAGGGTCTGTTCGCTGTCGGAAGGTCCAAGGGAAATGACTGAAGCCTGTCCCGAAGCCCTGGCCATTTTGGCAGAAAAGTAGCTTTTCCCGGTGCCGGTTTCTCCCTGCAGGAATAGGACGGGAGAGTCCGAAAGTCGGTCGTGGAGTCGGGACAGTCGACGATTTTCACGATCTTTCTGGCTTATCTCGCCGTGATAAAGATCCCGGGCCAGCGCTGACAAAGGCCTATCAGCAGAACCCTGCCATTTCAGCGATTCAGACAGTCGATGTTCTATGCGTTCAATGCCTTCTGCTTCAGAATTCGCCGTTCTGGCCCTGTGAAAACAATCGTAGGCCAGCGCGTAAACGGCATCGGATCGGGTCTGTCCAGGCGGATGGGTTAATTGCCAGCCAGAAGCCAGTGCATCTTGCAAACGTTTAATTTGTCTGGCTGGCCTGATGGCTAACGATTGTCGGGACTCTGCTTGCGCAGGATCGACTTTTAACTGATACGCCAATGCATCTTGTTTTTTTCCGGGTGCATAGGCCACGATCAAGGCACAGAGCCTGTCGAGAGTTTCTTTTTCATCCTGCCATGAAAATGGTCTTTCATAGGACCGTTGTAATTTTTCATTAAATACAACCGGGTCAAAGGCTCTGGCCAGTGACCACAGGTTCTGTTCAACAAAGGCTCTGTCTAACGGCAGGGCAGTGTTGATGATGGCATTTAAGCGATCCAGGTCTACCGAGGCGGTTTGATTCTCATCTGGCAATAGCTGCTGACAAGCCACTTTCATAAAATCACGCACGGACGGATGCTGCCGGGTACCATGGGTGATAATGCTGTTAATGGCCTTGCGCCAGTGACAGGGCAGGATCTGCAGGGACTGGTCAACCTGCTGTGCCCGCCGGGCAGCCAGTATCAGGTTATTCAATAACCCTTCGGTTACTTCAGGCAGAGGGTTACACAGGTGGGAAGGTGCGGTTTTAAAGGCTTCGTAAAGTTCATTAAGTGCTTGTTCAGGCAGCTCAGCCCGGGAGATTTCATGCTTGACGGCATTGATATCCCAAAGATCGACTTCGGGACACGGCTTGCCAGTGGCAACCATCGAACGAAATACTGAAGACCGGCTTTTTGCAGACTCAGGCCAGAGCAGTGTGACACGAGCTTTTGGGTAGTCCTGTAATTGACCATTCACCAGCAGTGGCTGCCCTGCAACCAGAGGTTCCAGAAGCTGCTGAAGGGTTGGGTTGCTTTCCAGCCCCCGCAATACCACCGGCTTGCCAGCGGTCAATGCTTCCTGCAACCCACTCGGACGTTGTCCAAAATGGGCCTTTTGTTCCGAGGTGATATGGATATTATCAAATAGCTGGCTGAAGCTGGTCTGTTCATTGACCTGTATGACCAGAGGAGCTTGCGGGAGATCATTGATCCAATGATTTGCCTGGGCAGATTGTTGATAAGTGGCGGTATCAAAGGCAGCGCGATTTCCGACTTTTTCCAGTGGGGTGGGCAGAGGGTATTTATCGTTTTCTATTAAACCCAGGGCTTTTGGTTGTCCTTTTGCGTGGGCCACCTGAAGCCGGGGTTCCAGGCCGGTCGTCTCGCGAATAGTCTGTAATGAACCCAGCAAACGAAACCAGAGTGCTTCAGTGAGAGGAGACGTTACGGTGACCACACCTCCCGCCTGAACCTGTTCCAGCAGACGGGTGTTAGGAACTGCGTAGCCTTCCGTGGTGATGGCAATCGGGTTTAGCCATTGAACAATATTACTCTCGTTGATGATGATCGGGTTTGCTGGTGCCTGCTCTTTATCAACTTCTTTTTCAGGAGAACGGGACAGACTTTGGAACAGTGAATGAAGCTCATTATTTCCCAGCGGCATCTGATAAAACTGAACATCGTCGGGTAACGGACAGACTTTCCCATTGCTCTCAAAGCACTGTTGCGCCAGCATCTGCCGAACGGTCTGTTCAAAGGCCAGATTTTGCCAGTCGGCTCCTTTCAGAATCACCCGCTGTCCGGCCCTTAATGACCCAAGCCTGCCGGGAAGATGCTGGATTCGCCCCTGTTTATCCACTCCGGGGCCACCCAGCAACAACTGTCGCCAGTTACTGTGCAAGTGACAGTTAATAATAAGAATATTGTCGTCGTCCATAGCATTTTCGGCGCCGGGAATTTCTTTCAATAGTGGAGGAATTTCGTCGATGTTCATTGATGGGTCATTGCCGTTCTGCGCGTCAAACTGCCAGGTATTTTCCGGTCGATTAATTCGCCGCCAGAAATCAGCTCCCGGCGCCCTGTTGTGCTGGCCAGCCGCTGCCAACTGCCCAGGATCTGCCACCACCAGCAGAGAAACATGTTGGCCCAGAGAGCGTTTCTCCTGACTGACTTTGTCGTACAGACAGGGGTTATTCGGGTCCAGTAAATCGTTAAATTTGGGCAGTTCTTCGGCGGTGAGCTTTCGGATATCCAGCACCAGAGTTATGGGCTGCGAACCCTCAAACAGCTTGCCTGAACGCAGAGTCTGACGACCATCGTCGGCAATGCTCAACCGGCTCACCAGGTTAGCCTGTGAGAGGTCATCGGGGTGGGAAATGAGGGTGACATCCCGATGTTCATCGCAGGTTTGGGCAACTAAAAGCTGTCGTACCTCATCATCACGGGTGACAAAACGGAAATCGAAGGTTTGAGGAGGCTTGCAGAGTGAGGAATCCGTTGAGGATACGGTTCTTGCCCGGTCAGGTGACTTAATCTGAGGCGACGATGCATTGAGTTTGGCAATGACTTCAGAGCAGATTGTTACATCATTCGGCAGTAATTCCAGTTTTGGTTTCTTGAAGGGGGTGGCGGTATCAGACGCGCTACTATCAAGAATCGATTTGTTTATTTCTTTGATTTGACCATCCATAATAAAGCTCCCTTCCCGATGTCCTTTGAAGGACTGCATTTAAGGCGTTTAATAACTTAGATCTTAAAATGGGATGAAAGTTCCATTTTAACTGTCACCTCTCTTCAGGGGTGTTCAGGCTGTTGTTCGGCTGCACTGAATCAGGTGCTCAGTTAATGTTTCCATTCCCGCGAAGGAGGTCGTCATTCTCGCGAATGACGGGAGTGCATGATCTTCCAGAGCGAAAAAACCTCTTGCTCTCTGACATGGTCATGAGTAGGGCGCAAACTGGTGACTTGAAGGGTGCGGCTGCACGGGCTGAAGCAAAATTTTTCAATCCTGCCTTCTGTTTGCAAACGGGTCCTTTCCACCCAGCTCCCGTCTGCCGTCAACCCGAACAGAATCAGGCTTTGTGTACACGTACTGGGAACTAAAGCCAGAAGGCAACCTTCCTGATTGAAATCTGCTTTTACGATGGAAAACCCGATGCGTTGATTGACCCACTCAACGGCGGCGGGTTCAGCGAATGGCTGATCGAAAGATTCAGCAAAAGGCTTGCGTTGATAGAGATCAGTGTGGCCAGAAGGATCGTTACAAACAATGGTTTCACCGCTGGGACTGGCTACTACCAGGGCCTCAGCCGGAAAGGTTTGTGTCTCGCCCCAGATTCCGGAGGCTGCCTTGCGCCAGATCGTTACGCTGCGCCCGCTTCTTCTGATGAATTCACAAGGGTCCACAGGAAAATAAAAATCACCACCGCCACCCTGGGACTCCTCCCGATAAGAGAGTTGCCATTTGTCGTCAGTATCCAATTCCCAGATATTAAAACTTTTTTCGGAGGTGATAATCAGAAGCCGACCATCCTGGCTAAATTCAGGTTTGATAAAGAAATACCGCATTGGCCAGTCACAGTATTCAATGATTCTCTTTTTTTCATGCCACTGCCCTTGCGGATCACAGGCAAAAATGACGACAAAGAAATAGTCCCGTTCAATTGCACCAAGATTGCTATCATCGCCGGCATCCTCAAACCATGTAACAAAATGGCGGTTATCCGGGCTGAATTTCACATCGAGATCAAAGTCAAAGTCGCTCACTGTTTCGCCACTGGGCGTTTTTTTCAGATCATCAGCAGGATCTGTAACAACAATGTTGCCCGTTTGTGACCAGGATTTATCCTCTGCCCGACTCATCAAAGTAATGTATGATCCGTCATAAAGCAGAAGATGATTGTTGTCGGCACTGAACAGCAAATGATGATTTTGGCCTGTGTTAATCTTGCCTCTATTGACCCACTGCCCATCAGCCCCCCGTCCGAGAATAGCACCGCCTTCCCCATTGTGAATACAGACCAGTGAACTGGCATCAGGTGACAAGTGCATCTCATTCATGTACTTGTTCTCATCTTGAGGAAAAACATCACCCGTCGTCAGTTGTTGCTCAACCCACGAATCTTTCTTGCGTTCAAAAACAGACAGTAAATGCTCTTTGCCGGTGTATTGGTGGCTAAGGGGTCCCCTTCGCATAAGACCTCGGGGAACGCGATGCAGGACAAATAAAATATGGTCGGCCCATTGATGACCATAACTGACACGGTCATTGTGTTTGATTTCAGCTTCCCTGACCCATTGACCGTCAGGATCCGGAGCCAGAATATCACTGTAGTTCTCCGACTTTCTCTCAATGATAATGGGAATATGATCACGCAGATGATGGTGATAATGAACATCCAGGCTGCCAATGGGAATAAAGGTCAATGCGGCCCCATCAAGAATCTGCTGGCGCAAATGGCTGGCATAACAGGAGTAATAGGCCGGGCCCAGTTGCGCAGGGAAGTGGCGATCAGAAAATATGGGCAATGTTCTGAGATACTCAAGGAGCAAATGACTGGACTGAATGATTGCCCGGCACGAAGACTGTCTTTGTTTGGTCAGAGAGAGAAAGTAATGGACCTCATCCAGGCCGCATGACCTCAGGCGATCGCCCATTGTTGGCGATGTTTGCCCAAAATGATTGATATCGTTGATGGATAAATAGCTGGCGATTCTGTTGAACACTTCCACGGGCAAGCTAACCAGTCGGCTATCGGAGCAAGTCGTAGCCGTTGCTGAAACCGTTGCGGATACGGTTCTCGTCTTGTCAGGCATCCTGGCCGGAGTTGACCATGGACTGAGTTTGGGAATGACATCAGAGACCTCTGCAATGTTTGACGGTGCATCCTGATTTGCTCTGTTGGCTGGTGGCTCACTACCTGGAAAGGGAGTGTTTCTTTTCTCATTAATCCGACCATCCATCGTGAACTTCTCTCCTGTCATCTAAAGGACTGCATTGAAATTGTCTGGTTAGGTACTTATGACCTTCAGAAAGGAGAAAAGTTCTATTTGGATGGTTACCCGCAACCAGTGGAAGAAATCGGTAATGGTTGTCAACTCATCGGATTTCAGTACCAGAACATTACTGGACTGGTCTGAATAGTCACCCTGCCCTGTGAAGGCCAATTCATCGGGCATGATCTGCCAGAGTGAATAAAACTCTTGCGCTATAACACCGCCAGCGGCAGGGCGTAAACTGGTGACCTGGAGAGTGTGGCTGTACGGGTTTAAACATCAAATTCTGGGGCAGCTTTCTCTTCACATGAATGCCGTGTAGATTGAGAGCATTGAAAATTCATAGGATGTAATAAGAACCTTTGTATTTGATAAGCAGGGGAGTAATTTTCTTTAACAACTTCATATCGGACTGCTGTCAGATACCAGGGGTTCTGTTATCACAGACGCATGAATCACTGCTGGATAGTTGGATTTGAGTGTCCATTAAAACGGAAGAGATTGTTTTTTTTATGCCTATACTAGTGCCTGTCCGAAAATTATCAGGCTCCTGGGGTCAGGCAATTCTGAGCTTTTTTATCTAGAATGGTGCTTTTATCTCTTGGAGCTTAGTTATTTGTAATGAAGAATATCTGCTGCGCCTTTGTTGCTGTCGGCGTTTTTTTGTCAGTTATTAGTCAGGCTGAAGTTCCTTATGCTTCATTATTGGTCTCTGGCAATGGTGTCGATGAAATTCTTTCCTCTTTTTTATCTGACCCTATTCGTTTACCTAAGTCTGGGATTGTTCTGCTGTCTCTGTTAAAGAAGGGAAAAAAAGATTCAATAATCACTTCGCCTTTTTCTGAAGGGGAAGGGTTACAGCCAGATAAAGGAACGGTGTTTACTGGCTATTCATTCGAATTAAACCGTTATGGCGACGAAAACAAGGAGCAATCTAAAACCGACGGTAAATCTCCGCCGCCGCAGCAAGAGCAACAAAGTAAAAAACAAAGTACGAAAGAGCAGGGCATTTCTGGCTCTTCGGGTTCATCAGGCTCTGGTGCAGCGTCAGCATCGGCTTCCGGTAATGATAAGAGTCATGCCAGGCATCTTGAAAAACTGAAAGAAATTCTTAAGGCTGCTGAAAAGTCATTGAAAACAGTAGATCAGAAAAAAAATATTGATGATTTTAATGCAGAATTGGAAAAATTGTATGAGGCAAACCCCGATATTTTGGCAGAAAAAGGAGCTCTGGAAAACAAACAACACCGTGGTAAAGCGATTCTAAGGGTACTTCAACTTTACTTTCCTGGAAAGCTGGAAAGAGGTGAAATGATACATGTTTTACTTGACTATCCAGGGCTTAGGATATTTTCAATACATATAATCAAATTATTTGCCAAAGTTCTGTTACCTCAAATTGAGTTACCCGAAGGTCTGACCGATCACGAGTTTGTTTACAGGCTTGAGGAAGCAGCTAATCTGGATATGAGAAAACTCATGCATGCTTACCTTGGCTCCTATCATTGTCTTCATCAGCTACTTGCATTGTTTATAACCCAGCTGCCATTAATGACAGCAGAAGAAACAAAAAATTATATTTTTCAGGATAAATCAGGTCACGTCAGTGTTGTTTCTATCAGGAGGAATAGCAAAGGGCATTATCGGTTTTTTTTTGTTGATAGTCTAAGGACTTTTAAGCGCTACCCAGAACAAACTTATTCACCCATGTCGCACCTTGTCGGTTTAGTGCTGACACTGGCGATAAAATATCACGGCTTTACTGATTCCCGGTTTTTCTTTCTGCCTGGACGTCAAGTCAATGACTTTGGTTGTGAGTCATTTATGTTGCACGATCTGAAAACATTGTTGGAATCCCCTATGTTGCCTCAAAACGGTTATTATGTGGACAAAGAAGCCCTTAATGAAGACACCATGATGACGTTTTTTTTGCAGATAATGTATTTAGAGGGGGCCGAACAACTGGGGCGATTGGTAGTCAATGGGGAGGCTAAGGACTTTATCAAAGCAGCAGACAAACCTGCCTTTAATGCGCAAGACCTGGACTTCTTTATTGCTACGGCGATCCGAACCTGGAAGGAATCAGGGCTGGAACAAGATTTGGTTAATTTGTATCAGTTGCGCCAGTTTCCTCTGAGGTTTGCACATCTGACCCAGGGACAGAGGAATCTAAAACGGTTGCTGGATGAATTCCCTGAAGAAAGCCAAGAGGAGGTGAATCAGGTGATCGATGAAACTCGGGGTTTGTTAACCGTCAATGATGGAGCCTGCCATAACGTGAACCTGGCTGCTACTCTGCTGTGGATGAAAATGAATATTGATTTGCTGGATATGAACGGCCACGGTCAGGAAAAATAAATCTGTTCGGACGCTATCCCTGCAACTGCTTCAGCAGATGCAGGCGCTGTTGGTGAAACGGGACCAGAAGCTCGCCGCCCTTGAACACCAGCTGGCCTGGTTTAAACAACAGCTGTCTGGTGAAAATCTGAAAAGCGCCTGATCGAGAACCCTGACCAGTTGTCACCAGGAGCCTGACCGAGATAAGCAAGCACTAGTGCAGCTAAGCTCTGATATCCATACACCCCTCGTTCCCACGCAACAGAGGGTGTCGCAAAACCCGTTCCCCTCCCGTCATTTCCGGCCTCACTCCCGTCATTCCCGCGAAGGCGGGAATCCACACAGACTCATCACCAGAACCATACTGCCCGGTGTCCCCCTGGCCTTTTCATCCGCGAGAAGGCAGAGACCCGCTGTTGGCGCTGGATTCCCGCCTTCGCGGGAATGACGACCTCAGAGTATCGGAACGAGTGGCCTGTATGGATATCAAGGCTTGGCTGCACTAGCTATTGGAAGACTGAAAGATACACTTGCCCTAATAGTTTCAATGAACAATCATACTGGTTATATTTTCCCAGTTTTGATTGTTCCTATGGGAGAAGATAAAGGTCGAATCCAAGATGCAGTAGATAGTTGCTATGAAAGTCATTCTGGATTGAAAATTACTGTTTCTCGTCCAATTAATTATGATCCTGAGAATTTCGAAAAAGCCCTTACTTAATGGCAAGTTCGTTTGGGAGTATCCCGGTTGTGAGTACATAAAGGGCATCCTGAGTACATAAAGGACATCCTGCAGGAAGCTGTCAATAGCATATAGGAGCGCACCAATGAGCAACAATAGCAAATTTGTAGACGAGGCTC
This sequence comes from Endozoicomonas sp. ALC020, assembly GCF_049275935.1. Classification (NCBI taxonomy): domain Bacteria; kingdom Pseudomonadati; phylum Pseudomonadota; class Gammaproteobacteria; order Oceanospirillales; family Endozoicomonadaceae; genus Endozoicomonas; species Endozoicomonas sp. ALC020. The sequence goes on along the minus strand of NZ_CP184830.1, from coordinate 1,025,953 downwards.
TCTCAGATATAGATGATTTAGTTGATAATAATGAGAGCGTCATTAAAATAAAATTGACTGAGCAGCAGATAGAAATGGCAAAAAAATTACAAGCTGCTTTGCATTTTTCAAAACATGTGTTTTTTAATACTCTTGCCAACTATGGGGCATACTCTTGTTCCAAAGATGACTTTGATGAAACCGAATTTCCATCATCAATGGAAGGAGTAGAAATCGACTTTAATGTGTCAACTGAATCAGAAACTGAATTGGAAAAACATCCAGAATATATGAATGAACTTATAACTGTTTTCGGCTTAATCAAAATGAGCCAAAGTTTGTTATGATTACTCTCAACAAGGCTCAAGCAATTAATTTAGCTGACTCAATCGTTTCATTAGATAGTAGAGGCAAACAAGAAATTGGTCGTAGGTTTGCCTACCGGCTGGGGTTCACACCTGGCCCTCTTGGGCCTGATGATGGCATAGATGGTGAGTTTTTACATAATGGATTATTTTGCCATTTTCAATCTAAAATGAGTCGCACACCCTTAGATAAAGATGAAGCAAGGAAATACTACTCAGATATAAAAGCTCATAAAGCAGAATGGAGTATCATGTTATCTGGTATTGGTTTCAAAGATACTTTTTATTCCAGGTTAGATATGCACGATGACTTGCAAAGGGAGAAGATATACCTTCTTACTTTGGTAGATGTTTTTACTAAAAGTGAATTATTTTTACAAGCAGCTAATAATATCCCGCCTCTATTCAATATCACTTCCATTGATTGGAGTAACTATTAAAGAGAAGCCGAAAGCCATTGCATTGGGTCTGATCTGCCAGAGCGAAAAAACTTCTTGCGCTCTAACACCGCCAGAAGCAGGGCGTAAACTGGTGACCTGGAGATTGCGGCTGCAGGGGCTGAAACAAAATTTCTTAATCCTGCCTTCTGTCGGCAAACGGGCTCTTTCCAGCCAGCTCCCGTCTGCCGTCAATCCGAACAGAATCAGGCTGTGCTCAGCTGTTTTAGGAACCACAGCCAGAAGGCAACCTTCCTGGTTGAAACCTGCTTTCATGATAGAAAAACCGATGCGTTGATTGACCCATTCAACGGCGGCGGGTTCAACGAATGGCTGACCGAAAGATTCAGCAAAAGGCTGACGTTGATAGAGATCAGTATGTCCGGCAGGATCGTTACAAACAATGGTTTCACCGCTGGGACTGGCTATTACCAGGGATTCAGCCGGAAATGTTTGTGTCTTGCCCCAGATTCCGGACGCTGCCTTGCGCCAGATTGCTACGCCGTGCCTGCTTTTTCTGATGAATTCACAAGGGTCCACAGAAAAATAAATCTTACCGCCGCCACACCGGAGCTTCTCCCGTTCAGATCGCTGCCATTTGTCGTCAGTCAATTCCCAGATATCAATACTGTTCTCGGTGGTGATAATCAGAAGACGACCATCGGGGCTAAATTCAGGTTTAAGATCGAAATACCGGGTTGGATGATGACAGAATTCAATGATTCTCTGTTTTTCACGCCACTGCCCTTGCGGGTCACAGGCAAAAATGACGACAAAGAAATAATCCCGCTCAATATCAAACTCACCGGAGTCTTCATCGGCATCTTCAAACCATACGACAAAATGACGGTTATCCGGACTGAATACCACATCAAAATCAATCTCAAAGTTGCTCAATTTTTCGCCACTGGGCGTTTGTTTCAGATTATCAGCAGGATCTGTAACAAAAATGTCACCCGTTTGTGACCAGGATCCATCCTCTGCCCGACTCATCAACGTCATGTATGAGCCACTATAAATCACAAGATGATTGCTGTCGGCACTGAATAGCTGGTAACGATTACGGTGTGCATTAATGTTGCCTTTATTGACCCACCGCCCATCGGCATCCTGACCGAGAATAGCAACGGTGTGCCCCCATTTGGTACAGACCAGTGACCTGGCATCAGGTGACAGTAGCATTTTAGAGATGCGCTTATTCTTACATTCAGGAAAAACCTCATCCGATGTCAGTTGTTGCTCAACCCAGGAATCGTTGTTGCATTCATAAACAGACAGAAAGTGCTCTTTGCCACTGTATTTTTGGCTAAGAGGTTCCGTTCGCTCAGGGGCTGGTGTAACGGGTTGCGGGACAAATAAAATATAGTCGGCCTGCTGATCGCCATAACTGACCAGTTTTTCGTGTTTGATCTCAGCTTTCCTGACCCAGTGACCATCAGGGTCCGGAGCCAGAATATCACTGAAGTTCTGCGCCTTTTCCTCAATGATAATGGGAATATAATCACGCAGATGATGACGATATTTATGAACATTTAAACTGCCACCAGGTATAAGAGTCAATGCGACCCCATCAAGAATCTGCTGGCGCAAATGGCTGGCATAACAGGCGTAAAAGGCCGGGCCCAGTTGTGCAGGGAAGCGGCGATCAGAAAATATAGGCAATGTTCTGAGATACTCAAGGAGCAAATGACTGGACTGAATGATTGCCCGGCACTGAGTCTGCCTTTGCCTGGTCAGGGAGAGGAAGTGATGGACCTCTTCCAGACCGCATGACCTCAGGCGATCGCCCATTGTCGGCGATGTTTGCCCGAAATGATTGATATCTTCGATGGCTAAATAGCTGGCGATTTTCTCGAGCACTTCCAGAGGCAAGCTGGCCCACTGGCGGTCGAAACAAGTCATAGCCGTTGCTGAATCCGCTGCGGATACGGTTCTCGTCTTGTCCGGCATCCTGACTGGAGTTGACGATGGACTGAGTTTGGGAATGGCATCAGAGACCTCTGCAATGTTTGACGGTGCATCTTGCTTTGCTCTGTTGGCTGGTGGCTCACTGTCTGGAAAGGGAGTGTTGCTTTTCTCATTAATCCGGCCATCCATCGTAAACTTCTCTCCTGTCATCTAAAGGACTGCATTGAAATTGTCTGGTGGTATGACCTTCAGAAAGGAGAAAAGTTCCATAGACTTTGGCACCAAAGCCTAGTCTGAAAAGTCATCCCGCCCTGCGAAAGCCAGTTCATCGGGCATGATCTGCCAGAGCGAATAAAACTCTCGCCTTCTGGCACAGCTGTCAGGGCGCAAACTGGTGACTTGAATGGAGCGGCTGCACGGGCTGAAACAAAATTTCTTAATCCTGCCTTCTGTTTGCAAACGGGCCCTTTCCAGCCAGTTCCCGTCTGCCGTCAACCCGAACAGAATCAGGCTGCGCGTATCCGTCTTGGGAACCACAGCCAGAAGGCAACCTTCCTGATTGAAATCTGCTTTTACGATAGAGAACCCGATGCGTTGATTGACCCACTGAACGGCGGCGGGTTCACCGAATGGCTGATCGAAAGATTCAGCAAAAGGCTGACGTTGATAGAGATCAGTGTGTCCGGCAGGATCGTTACAAACAATGGTTTCACCGCTGGGACTGGTTACTAAAAGGGACTCAGCCGAAAATGTTTGTGTCTCGCCCCAGATTCCGGACGCTGCCTTGCGCCAGATCGTTAAGCTTTGCTCGCTTTTTCTGATGAATTCACAAGGGTCCACAGAAAATTGAATTTCACCACCGCCGTCTTCGGGCTCCTCCCGTTTAGATTGCTGCCACTGGTCGTCAGTTAATTCCCAGATATCAATACTTTCCTCGGTGGTGATAATCAGAAGCCGACCATCGGGGCTAAATTCAGGTTTAAGCTGGAAATATCGGGTTGGCTGGTCACAGTATTCAATGATTCTCTGTTTTTCACGCCACTGCCCTTGAGGGTCAGAGGCAAAAATGACGACAAAGAAATAATCCCGTTCAATATCACCGTGATGGGAATCATTGCCGGCATCCTCAAACCATGTGGCAAAATGGCGGTTATCCGGACTGAATACCACATGAAGATCAAACTCAAAATCGCTCACATTTTCGCCACTGGGCATTTCTTTCAGATCATCAGCAGGATCTTTAACAGTAATGTGACCCGTGTTTGACCAGGATCCATCGTCTGCCTTGCTCATCAGCCTGATGCGTGAGTTATTACCATAAAGCACAAGATGATTGCTGTCGGCACTGAATAGCCCATGAGAAAGACGTGTATTAATGTTGCCTTTATTGATCCACTGTCCATCTGCACCCCGACCCAGAATAGCTACAGCTCGCCACTGGTTAATACAGACCAGTGTCCTGGCATCAGGTGACAGGTGCATGATATCGATATCCTGATACTTACATTTAGGAAAAACCTCACCCGTTGTCAGTTGTTGCTCAACCCACGTATCGTTCTTGCGTTCATAAACGGACAGACAATGCTCTTTGCCGTTGCATTGGTAGCTTAAAGGTCCAGATCGTATAAGAGTTCGTGGAAAGGGTTGCCGGACAAATAAAATATGGTCGGTCTGCTGATGCCCATAACTGACATGGTCGTCGTGTTTGATTTCGGCTTCCCTGACCCAATGGCCATCAGGGTCCAGGGCCAGAATATCGCTGTAGTTCTCCGCCTTTTTCTCAATGATGATGGGAATATGATCACGCAGATGATGTTTAAGGCTATGAATATTTATGCTGTCAGTGGGTATAAGGGTCAGTGTGACCCCGTCAAGAATCTGCTGGCGCAAATGGCTGGCATAAAAGGAGTAAAAGGCCGGGCCCTGTTGCGCAGGGAAATGACAAACAGAAAATATGGACAATGTCCTGAGGTACTCAAGGAGTAAATGACTGGACTGAATGATTGCCCGGCACTCAGTCTGCCTTTGTCTGGTCAAGGAGAGGAAGTGATGAACCTCTTCCAGACCGCATGACCTCAGGCGATCGCCCATTGTCGGCGATGTTTGCCCGAAATGATTGATATCTTCGATGGCTAAATAGCTGGCGATTTTCTCCAGCACTTCCAGAGGCAAGCTGGCCCACTGGCGGTCGAAACAAGTCATAGCCGTTGCTGAATCCGTTGCGGATACGGTTCTCGTCTTGTCTGGTATCCTGACCGGAGTTGACGATGGACTGAGTTTGGGAATGACATCAGAGACCTCTGCAATGTTTGACGGTGCATCTTGCTTTGCTCTGTTGGCTATCGCGCTTCTGCTATCAGGAACGGGTTCGTTTATCTTCCCGCCAGTCAGACCATCCATAGTTAACCTTTCTGCTCTCATTCGTGGGACTGTCTTGAAATTGTTTAATGATTTGACCTTCAGACAGGAGAAAAGTTGCATTTGGATGCTTTCCCGTAACCATTCAGGAAAGTCAATGATCTTGAAAAACGCATCACGGTCAAACGCTTATCAACTATCCAATGACTCATAAATCGAATTCAAATTCACGCTGCTCAAAAACTCTTCGAGAATGGTTGTCATATCCCAGGATTTGAGTATCAGAGCATTATTGGTATTTTGTGCTCGCATTAAGTAGGCATCCTTAACAGACTTCTGAAACAAAAAAGAGCTGTTAATATTACACATCATGTCAAACAGCGTCTCAGGTGAAGATGGATCATGAGCGCCGTAGTAGCCCTGATTATCGGAGTCCATGACGCAGGCATCGCCCCAACAAAAATTTAAACAACCGCCTTTCGAGTGTGTCACTTGATACAGGTAATAAGTGAAGGCTTGCAGAATCGCGCTCATGCATTTGTTTTTTAAATCATCCAAAAGCTTTTGGTCTTCTGACTGCACCTCAACGGACTCTGGTCTCATTTTTTTCAACGACTGCTGCAGTTTAGGGCTGTTCTTAACTTTTCGTTGAAACAGGACATCGGTCATTTCATTAAGCTCTGCACTGTAACAGTCAGGTTGCCCCAGGATAATCACCGGACGGTGGTTATTCTTGCCTGAGGATAACTGTACAAACGCAGGCTGGTGCAACAGCATTCGTTCTATATTCGGAATGCCCCCGGGTTGATCCGTCCAGGCGGTCCGTATAGATGAGCTGACAATGTTACCTTCCAGAAATGGCGAAAAACCATCATGAGAATCAGTGATGAAAAAGATACTGCCTTCTTTCTCCCGAAGTCTTTTATGAGCCAGCAGAAACGCCTGACTATTTTTTTCCCTGGACAAAAAATGCTCATACCACTTTTTCAGACAACGGGCGGCCTCAACCTTCAGTTTATCAATGCCTTCCAGACGCACCAATAGCTCATGATAATTATGGACCAATACTAAATGGCTTTGTGAGAACGGCACTGGATACAGCCAATTCAATGCCATGGCTTTACGCGCAAACTGAAGAACTGAAGGCTTGGTCAAGTCACTGCACTCCAGTACAAATACTATTGCAAGCAGCCATTGGTCATGAGTTACCCCGGCCTGATCAATCAATTTTGAATGGAGTATCTTGAGTGGTTCAGTGACCTTATCTTCATCACTGTTGGACAATATTTGTATGATTGCCCCCGATATCCATTTAAATGTCTCCTCGAAAGAGCCCAATACTTCTGTTCCCAGTGACTCAACCACTGAGATGCCCATGGAAAAGGCGGTTAAATTTTTTTCCTTCCAAAGGTTATTTAATAGTTCGGAAATACTTAGATTGGTTTCTGGCAATACGCTGTTTGTCTCAAGGGCCTTTTTAAGTTCCTCAAGGTTTATGCCACAGGCTTTGGCCAGAGTTTGCAGTTGTGCTGAATCAGCCCGTTTCAGGAGATTCTTAATCTGCTTTAATGTACTGCTGGAACTGGGAAACTTAATGTTGGGCTGAAAGGCAGGTGTGATTTTTGTTGGCTCTACAGGCGCTCCGCCCAAATCCACGGACTTCCAGGTTTGGCCGTCATCCCCGGAGTATTCGGCAAATCTATGGATGCGGTTATCAATTTGCCGACATGGAATCCCGAAATAACGACAAAAAGCAATAAAAACAGGCACACGATGGCGACAGCTGCCTTGCCGCTGTGTTACGAGAAATTCAAAGAAATTCTTACCAGGCTCTGGTGCAGCCTTACCGGAAAACTGTCGGCAATAGTCTTTTATCGCCTCAATGCGTTGCTCCGTGTTTTTAGCGTCTTTTATTGTCTCCAACAGCACCTTTACTTCGGATGTTTGTTCGCCAGTGGTCTCAAACAATTTGTCCAGTACTGTTGTCATACCTTCTGAACAACTGTGGTCAAAAAGTATTGATCGTTCTGGTCGGGCGCCTTTAGCCGATGTCTTTTTGTCGGGTTCTACGACATAAGTCACTTGAATACTCTGCCTGGCTTTTGCCTCTGGAATAGTCAATAAGTGAAGCCCGGTGTATCGGTCCCTGATCAGGGTGAATGCCAAATCGGGCTCGATACGCAGGGCTACGATGTAATCCTCAGGCGTCAGGCTGGGCAATGCACATTGACCATTCGCCGGTGACACCTTCAGGGTTGCCAGCGTTTGATTGCTGGTTAATCTCACTTCCTGGCCTTGCCCCGGCAATCGTGCAGGCATCAGGGCTTCGACCCTTTGAATGTGTTTATCACTGATCTCGATCAGTTTGATGTCACCCTCAGGAGTTACATGAATATCCTTTGCCCGCCAGCGATACATCCGGGAAGAGGGCGTCTGCGTATTAAAAACTTTATAGTCTTCAACGACAGGCTTCTTCTGGTTCTCATAGTTTGTGCTCCAGTCCAATACCTCAGACTGTTTCTCGAAGGCTTGTGGGATGTATTTTTCAGAATCGTCAGCCCGATGGTCCGGTTGCGCACTTATCTGCTGCCAGAACGCAGGCCACCATTTAACGGCATTGGAATTCCACGAGTTTATCTGCTGGTCAGCCTCCTGAAGATAAGATTGGTTAGCTGGCATTTTCAGTGTTTGTTCCTCTTCTTTTGTCAGGGGGAATACACTGTTGGCGTCCACGTCCGAGCCACCAAACTGACGATCAAACCAGCTTTTCTGCCAGTATCGGTACAGTGCCCGGGTGAGAATATCGTCTGACTGGTCCGGCTTCAGGGGAAGACCGGATGCCCGCCATTCTGCCTGAGCCACCCTCCTGATGATTTCCGTTTTGACTTTCTTTTCATGCAGATGAGTGTTGATACAAATTTCATGTTTTTTTTCATCCATACTGTTGCGGTTACTCTGTCGTATCAACCACGGGCGATTAATGCGCGTTACTGTCTGGTAGAACCAATGGCACAGTACAGGATCAAGCGCTCCTTCATCCATGGCAAGAGTCGATGACTCAGGCAGTTGCTCCAGTGACAGGTCGGCGGCCATCAGATAAAGTCGGTAGTGCTGATCGAAGCATTGATGAAGTCTTTTTTCGCTAAAGTCGCTCCTTTTCATAACAGCCCTGGCGACCTTCTGTAAATCAAGGCTGGTGGGCTGTAACGGCAGGTTTTTGCGTTGCAGGTCGGCCCTCAATCGACAATGTTGCTCAGTCAGCTTTTTAGCCGCGAATTTACCCTCCGTGGTCTCTGGCAAGACTTTTTCGGCAATGGTCTGCAATTCGGTCTGGTTATACTGGCGGATCGGCAAATGTCTGAAACGTCCTTTCAGCGCCGGTGATAAGGGTTTTCGCCCACTGTACTCAGGCGGGTTGATGGTGGCGAACAGATGGAAACCCGGATGGCTGTCACCGGCCAGAATATCGTTTAACTCACCTTCCAGATGCTGGCTGTCGATCAGATTCATTTCCGAAATCACCACGATGCCACCGTCGACTTTTGCCTTCCGGATCGCTTCACACACTTTGTCCCAGGAACAATCACAGGCATTCAGGAGAAAGACTTCCGGCATGGATTCTCCCCGTTGCTCAGCCTGCTGTCTGACACTTGCAATCATCAGGTTCAGCGTGACATCCTTACCTCGTCCAGCCTGGCCTTCAACCAGCGTCGCCTGACGGCCGCCGTGTTTTCTGCCGAGATGATAAGCCTGCTGACAGCGGCTTAAATCCTGCCCAAGCCGCTGCACCAGCTCAATGACTGCCGATCCGGAGGTATCAAACTCAGGTCGGGTTTGTTCGGTGAGTTGTATGAAGGGCTGCTGTATATCCTCCAGGTTCTGTGCACGAACTCTGTCGCTCAGGGTGTTGTCCGGGTGGTAGCGGGCAGCAAACCAGATCTCCAGTGCTGACAGGGCATCCTGATGAGTCTCGCTGATTTCGCTACCCAGTACATCCCGGAAACTTTGTTGGATCAAACTGTTCACTTGCTCACAGCTAACACTGTCTCCTTTGGATAACGCACGATCCAGATACCAGCCCACCCAACTGCAGATATCCGTTAAATCCCTGGGAGTGAACTCATGTTCGGGCAATAGTTCCGGATAATATTGCCAGAGTGCCATCACACTCCTGGTGGCAGTGTGTGCAATGTCGTTTATTTCAGGCTCCGACAGATGTCGCTGTAACTGATTGACCAGAGCCGGTTCCACCACTCTGTCGCGAAGGAAAGCTTGATCCAGGCGTGGGTAGTAAGCCCTGGGCAATTTCTCTTTCAGGGTCGGGTCCATTTGGCGTCCGGCGTAGTGATCGGGGTTGCCGGTGAGAATCACCCGGTGTTTTGTGCTGACCGGAACAGGATGACCGTTCACATAGATGCAGGGTTCCGGTTCCCACAAGCCATTCAATGACGCCAGTAATCCGGTTTTGGCGAGGTTGGCTTCATCCAGAACCAGTGTGACATAGCCTCCGTCTTTGTCGGATTCGGTATTGGCCCATTCCATCAGCGCCCGGTTTTGCTCCGCCATAGAGCGGTCGCCATCGTCGTGTTCTTGCCACTGCCAGCGTTTCATCAGGGTCTGTTCGCTATCAGTAGGTCCAAGGGACAACACCGAAGCCTGCCCTGAAGCCTTCGCCATTGTGGCAGAAAAGTAACTTTTCCCAGTGCCGGTTTCTCCCTCAAGGAAGATAACGGGAGAGTCCGTAAGCCGGTCATGGAGTCGGGATAAACGACGACTTTCACGATCCTTCTGACTCATCTCGCCGTTATAAAGATCCCAGGCCAGTGCTGACAGAGACCTATCGGTGGAGCCCGACCATTTCAGTGATTCAGACAGTTGATGTTTTATGCGTTCAATGCCTGCTGCCTCGGAATTTGTTGTTCTGGCAATGTGAAAACAATCGCTGGCCAGTGCGTGAATGGCATCGGATCGGGTTTGTCCTGATGGCAAAGGCAATTGCCAACCGGAAGCCAGTGCATCTTGCAAACGTTTGATCTGTCTTGCTGGCCTGATGGCTAACGGTTGATATTGCTCCGCTGCCTCCGGATCGACTTGCAACTGATGTGCCATTGCCTCTCGTTCAGGCACATGGGCAACGATCATGGCACAGAGCCTGTCCAGAGCGTCATTATTTTCCTGTCGAAATGGACTTTCATAGGACAGTTGTAATTCTCCATTAAATACTGCCGGGTCAAAGGCTCTGGCCAGTTGCCAGAGGTTGTGCTCCACAAATTCTCTATTCAGCCGCAGAGTATTGCTAATGATGTCATTTAAGTGATCCGGGTCTACCGAGGCGGTTTGATCCTCAGTTGGCGTCTTATCCGGTAACAAGTGCCAGCAAGCCACTTTCATAAAATCACGCACGGACGGATGTTGCCGGGTGCCATGGGTGATGACGCTGTCGATGGCCTTGCGCCAGTGGCGGGGCAGGAGTTGCAGGGAGCGGTCAACCTGCTGTGCTCGCCGGGCAGCCAGTATCAGGTTACTCAACAGGCCTTCGGTCATTTCCGGCAAAGGGTTACACAGGTGGGCAGGTACGGTTTCAGACGCTTCGTAAAGCAAGTGCAGAGCCTGTTCAGGCAGTCCAGCGCGGGAGATATCATATTTGAGGGCATTGATATCCCAGAGATTGACCTCAGGACACGATTTTCCCCTGGCAATCATCGAACGCAATACTGAAGAGGCGCTGTTTCCGGACTCAGGCCAGAGTAGAGTGACATTAGCCTGTGGGTAGGCCTGTAATTGGCCATTGACCAACAGAGGTTGTCCAAGCATCAGGGGTTCCAGAAGCTGCTGAAGCTTTGGGTTAGTTTCGAGTCCCCGGAATACCACCGGCTTGCCAGCGCTTAATGCCTTCTGTAAGTCACTCTGACGTCGTCCAAAATGAGCCTGTTGTTCCGAGGCGATATAGATGTTATCAAACAGCTGGCTAAAGCTGGTCTGGTCATTGACCTGAATGACCAGAGGTGTTTCCTGATGACTATTGATCCACTGACTGGCCTGGGCGTGCTGCTGATAATTGACTGCACTGAAGGCAGACTGATCTCTGACATTGAGCAGAGGATGCTCATCCTTTTCTGACACTCCCAGAGCTTTCGGCTGCTGTTTTGAATGAGTTACCTGAAGCTGTGGCTGCAAATCTGTCGTCTCGCGAATCGTCTGCAGTGAACCCAGTAAACGAAACCATAGTGCCACAGTGAGTGGGGACGTTACTGTAACTGCACCACCCGCCCGAATTTGCTCCAACAGACAGGTGTTAGGAGCTGCATAACCTTCCGGGGCAATGGCAATCGGGCTCAGCCATTCCGCGATATTACTCTGGTTAATGATGATCGGGCCTGGTGCTGTGTGCTTTTTATCAGGTCCTTTGTCAGCTTTTTTGTTGCCTTCTTTGTCGCCTTCTTTGTCACAAGAGCGGGACAGGCTTTGGAACCGTGAACGAAGCTCTTCATTCCGTACCGGCATCTGATAAAACTGAACATCGTCGGGTAACTGACAGATCTTCCCGTTGCTCTCGAAACATTGTTGCGCCAGCATCTGTCGAATTGTTTGTTCAAAGGCCAGATCCTGCCAGTTGGCTCCTTTCAGAATCACTCTTTGTCCGGCCCTTAATGACTCAAGCCTGCCGGGGAGGTGCCGGATTCGCCCCTGTTGATCCACTCCGGGGCCGCCCAGCAGCAACTGTCGCCAGTGACTGTGCAAGTGACAGTCAATAAGAACAGTATTGTTGTCATCCGTCGTGCGTTCGGAGCAGGGGAGTTCAGTCAATACCGGAGGAACTTTGTCGATCTTCATCGATGGATCATTGCCAGTCTTTGCGTCGAACTGCCAGGTATTTTCCGGTCGATTAACTCGCCGCCAGAAATCAGCCCCCGGTGCGACGGCCCCCGGTGCGACGGCCCCCGGTGCCTCGTCAAGCTGGCCAATCGATGCCAGCTGGGCAGGGGCTGCCAGGACCCATAGAGAAACATGCTCGCCCAGAGGGCGTTTCTTCTGGCTGACTTTGTCATACAGACAGGGATTATCCGGGTCCAGCAGATCGTTAAATTTTGGCAGTTCATCACTGGTGAGTTTGCGGATATCCATCACCAGTGTCAGTGGCTTTGAACTTTCAAAGAGCTTGCCAGACCCCAGAGTGTAGCGACCATCGTCGGCAATACTAAACCGGCTCACCAGGTTAGCCTGTGAGAGGTCATCGGGGTGGGCAATAAGAATGACGTCCCTATGTTCATTAGAGGTTTGGGCAACTAAAAGCCGTCGAACCTCATCATCATTGGCGACAAAACGGAAATCGAAGCAATAAGGGGCCTTTTGGAGCGAGGAATCCACTGTGGATACGGTTCTCTCTTTGTCAGGCAAGTCAATTGGAGGTGAAGATCTAGTAAGTTCGGGAGTGACAATGGGACAGATAGCCAAATTCTCTGACGATGAAGCCAGATTTGCTCCTGTGGCTGGCACGCCACTGTGTGTGTCTGGAAAAGTTTTGCTGATTTCTACTTTAATCTGGCCATCCATAGTCAATCTCCCTACTGCCATTTGAAGGACTACATTGAAATTGTTTGAATATTTGACCTGCAAAATGGATGAAAGTTCTATTTGAATTTTGCCGGTCAAGACTGACGGTCAAGATTGAGACACCCATAGAAAATTACTTCAGTGCAGATTCCTGCATCATTATTTGCCTCTGATGATAAATCCTGCTTTGCTAACCTGGCTGCAAAGTCATTATGAAAAAGATTATCATCAAGGGCGTGTTTGTTTGTAGCTGGAACAATCCGACCATCCATAGTCAGTTTCCCTCCTGTTATCTGACAGGCCTTTATTAAAATTGCTTAATGATTTGGCCTTCAGACAGGAGGAAAGTTCAATTTGGTTTAGAAGTCACCAAAGTCGAAAAAATCCATCATAATCAGACTCTAATGCCGTATCCAGTGAGTCATAAAGCGAATTCAAATTCATGCTGTTCACAAACTCTTCGGCAATTTTTGTCAGCTCATTGTTTTTGAGAATCAGAGCGTCACTGGCGTTATGTGCATGTCTTAAGTAGTCATCCTTAATAGCTTCCTGCGACCAGTCAGAGCTCCCGATCAAAGACATCATGGCATATAGCTCTCCCGGTGAGGATGGATCATGAGCGCCAAAGCTGCGATCATTTTCCCTCCAGTCGCTAGGATAGGCCCAACAATAGGTTAAGCTCCCAACGTTCGAATGTGTCATTCCATACAAGTAATGAATAAAGGCCTGTTGAATCGCTTTCTTGCATTCTTTTTTATAGCGAGACACCAGAAGTTTTTCCCTGGATGTGACCTCATTGGACTTCAGGAAGGATTGGTACTTGCTGTTGATATCAAGCTTTTCTTTCCTGCTATCCGTTGCCATTAAAGCATCACGTTGTCGTTTTTCCATTGCCTTACATTGATTGATTTTTTCGAACATCTGCTTAAAATCCGGGCTGTTCTCAAGTTTCCTTTGAAACAGAGCTTCGGCCTTTTCATTAATCGCTTTGTTCCTCGGGGAGATTTCTCCCAGAATAATCACCGGACGGTGGTTCCCCTTACCCGAGTTTGACTGCATAAAGGCAGGTTGTTGCAACAATATTCGTTCTATATTCGGAACGCCCTCTGGTTTGTTCGTCCAGGCAATCTCTATGCTTGGACTGGCAATTTTATTTTTAAGGAATGGCGAATGCCCGTCATGATGATGAGTGATGAAGAGAGTGTTCTCTATACTCTTTTGGAAGCTTTCATAATCCTGCTGCCATTGCTGGTTATTTTTTTCCCTGGACATCAATACCCCATACCACTTTTTCAGGCAATGAGCGGCTTTAATGTTCAGTTCATCGACACTTTCCAGACGCACCAATAGTTCATGATGTACAGAGGCCTGTATAAGCTCTGTTTTATAGGACAGCACTGGATCCAGCCAACCCGATTCCAGGGCTTCACGGGCAAAGTGAATAATTACAGGACGGGTCAAATCACTGTTTGCCAGTACGTCCACTATCGAACACAACCACTGTTCAGGAGGTGTTCCGACCTGATCGATCATTTTTGAATGGAGTGACTTGAGTTGTTCACTGACCTGATCTTCATCACTGCTGGACAATATTATTTTGAGGGCCTCCGCCATCGGTTTATATTGACTTCCGTATTCAAACACTTTACCGACCAATGCTTTCTCGTCTTCGCCGAATGCTTCTGTCTCCAGCGACTGAAGCATTGAGGCGCCAATGGAGAATCTGGTTAAATCTTTTGCCTCCCAAAGGTGTTTCACAATTTCGAAAGTACCTGGAATTTTTTCTGACAATGCACTGCCTGTCTCAAGGACTTTGTTCAGTTCCTCGAGGCTCATACCAGAGGCTTCAGCCAGAATTTGCTGTTGTGCTGAATCAGCATCTTTCATGACATTTTTCAGGAGACCCCTGGCCTGCCTTGACTCATTGCCAGAGCAACGGACCCTGCTGACAGGCTGGAACTGAGGCATGATTTCAGTTACCTCGACATCTGCTCCGTCCAACTCCGCTGACTCCCAGGTTTGGCCTCTATCCAGGGAATACTCAGCAAAGGCGTGGACACGGCTACTGATTAGCCGACATGGAATGCCAAAATAACGACAAAAAGCAGCAAAGACAGACGCACGATGTATACAGCCACCTTGCCGCTGTGTTACGAGGAAATGAAAGAAATTTTTATTGTGCTCTGGCAAAGCATCACAGGAAAACCACCAGCAATAGTTCTCGATCGCCTCAATGCGTTGCATCGTGCTTTTAGCGTTTTTTATTCTCTGCAAAGGCACCTGTACTTCGGTTGGTTGTTGCTCAATGTTATCAAGCACTCCCTTCAGTACTGTTTTCATAGTTTCTGAACAGCGGACGTCAAAACGTGTGGATTGTGCTGGTCGGACGTCTTCAGCAGGTATTTTTTTGCCCGTTTCTCTGGGCTCTACGACATAAGTAAATTCAATACTCTGGTTGGCTCCGGAGTTTGGAATAAACACTGTGTGAAGCCCGGTATAGCAATCCCTGAACAGGGTAAACGACGCATGGGGTTCTGTACGCAGGGCCAGGATACAGTCGTCAGGCACCAGGCTCGGCAATGGGTACTGACCATTGTTTGATGTCATCTTAATGGTTGCCAGCGTCTGGTTGCTGGCTAATGTCACTTCCTGGTCATGCTGTGGTAACCGGTCCGGTATGAGAACTTCGACCCCCTGCATGTGTTGATCACTAATATTGATCCATTTGACATCGCCTTGAGCAGACACATAAACATCCCATGCGCCCCAACGATCCATCCGGGAAGAAGGGTTCTCCTTATGAAAAACTATACGCTCTTCAACGTGTCGCTTCTTCTGGTTATCGTTGTTCGTCAGCTGTTTCAATGTCTTAGCCTGTTCCTCGTAGGTTTCTACCATGTATTTTTCAGGCGCCTTATCGTAAACAGTCAACGTCTTGTCAACAGGTTGTGACTCATGGTTTTTTCTCTGATCCAATGCCGGAGCCTGTTTCTCGTCGACTTCTGGCTTGTCGTGTTCAGGAGCCTTATCACCGCCAATAGCGGATGCTTCTTTGATAAAATCGTCTGCCAGATGGTTCGGCAGATCACTGATCTGATGCCAGAACGTAGGCCGCCATTGGACTTCACCGGCTTTCCACGCCCTTATCTGCTGATCAGCGGCCTGAAGATAAGGCTGGTTAGCTGACATTTTCAGCGTTTGTTGCTGTTCTTCCGTCAGGGGAAATACGCTGTTAGCGTCCACGTTCGTCTGGCCAAAATGATTGCTAAACCAGCTTTGCTGCCAGTGTCGGTAGAGTGCCCCGGTGAGAATATCGTCCGAATTCAGGGGAAGGCCTGATGACTGCCACTTTGCCTGAGCCATGCTCTTGATGAGTTCCGTTCTGGCTTCCTTTTCATCCAGCTGAGTGTTAACAAGGATTTCATGTTTTTTTTCATCAACACTGTTGAGATGACTGCCTCGTATCAACCACGGACGATCAATGCCCGATACCGTTTCGTTGAACCAACGGCAAAGTCCGGAATCAAATTCACTTTTCCCCATGGCAAGAGCCGAAGGCTTGGGCAGTTTCTCCAGCGTTATGTTGGCAGCCATCAGATAAAGTCGGTAGTGTCGATTGAGACATTGATGAACGGCTTTTTCACTAAAATCGCCACCACTGGTGATAGCCCTGGCAACATTCTGTAAATCAAGACTGGTGGGCTGCAACGGCAGTTTTTTGTGTTGCAGGTGAGTCCTTAAACGACAATGTTTTTCTGTTAGCATTTTAGCGGCGAACGTCCCTTCTGAGGACTCTGGCAACACTTTTTCGGCAATGGTCTGCAATTCGGTCGGGCTGTACTGCCGGATCGGCAAATGTCGAAAACGCCCTTTCAGCGCCGGTGATAAGGGTTTTCGCCCGCTATACTCTGGCGGGTTGATAGTGGCAAACAGGTGGAAACCCGGATGAGCATCACCGGCCAGAATACCGTTTAACTCACCTTCCAGATGCTGGCTGTCGATCAGATTCATTTCCGAAATCACCACGATGCCGCCTTCCTCTTTTGCCTTCCGGATCGCTTCACACACTTTGTCCCAGGAACAATCACATGCATTCAGGAGATAAACTTCCGGCGTGGACTCTCCCCGTCGCTGAGCCTGCTGTCTGAGACTTTTGATCAGAAGATTCAGCGTAGCATCTTTACCTCGCCCAGCCGGGCCTTCAATCAGTGTTGCCTGACGACCGCCGTGTTTTATCTTGCGATGATAAGCCTGCTGACAGCGACTAAAATCCTGCCCAAGCTGTTGCACCAGTTGACTGACTGCCGATCCGGAGGTATCAAACTCAGGTCGGATTGCTTCGGTTAATTTTTCGAAGGACTGCTGAATATACGTCAGTGTATGGTTATGAACTTTGTCGCGCAGGGAGTTGTCCACTTCGTAACGGGCAGCAAACCAGATTTCCAGTGCCTGCCGGGCATCCTGATGAGTTTCGGTGATTTCAGGACCCAGAAGATCGCGAAAACTTTGCTGGATCAAACCGTTCACTTGCTTGCGGGTAACATTCTCACCTGCGGGCAGCGCACGATCCAGATACCAGCCCACCCAACTGCAGATATCCGTTAAATCCCTGGGGGTAAACTCATGCTCGGGCAAGAGTTCCTGATAATATTGCCACAGTGCCATCACGCTCTCGGTGGTAATGCGTGCGATGTCGTTTATTACAGGCTCTGACAGATGTCGCTGTAATTGATTGACCAGAGCAGGTTCCACCACTCTGTCGCGAAGGAAAGCCTGATCCAGGCGTGGGTAGTAAGCCCTGGGCAATTTCTCTTTCAGGACCGGGTCGAGCTGGCGCCCGGCGTAATGATCCGGGTTACCGGTGAGAATCACCCGGTGTTTTGGGCTGACTTCGACAGGATGACCATTCACGTAAATGCAGGGTTGTGGTTCCCATAAGCCGTTCAATGATGCCAGTAATCCGGTTTTGGTGAGGTTAGCTTCATCCAGAACCAGGGTGACATAGCCTCCATCTTTGTCGGATTTGGTATTGGCCCATTCCATCAGCGTCCGATTTTGCTGTGTCATAGAACGGTCGCCGTTGGCGTCTTGTTGCCAATGCCAGCGTTTCATCAGGGTCTGTTCGCTGTCAGAAGGTCCAAGGGAAATGACCTCAGCCAGCCCTGCAGCTTTGGCCATTTTGGCAGAAAAGTAACTTTTCCCGGTGCCGGTTTCTCCCTGCAGGAATATAACGGGGGAGTCTGTGAGCCGGTCGTGGAGTCGGGATAACCGACGACTTTCACGATCCTTCTGACTTATCTCGCCATGACAAAGATCTTTGGCCAGTGCTGACAGGGGCTTATCAGCGGAACCCTGCCATTTCAGTGATTCAAACAGCCGACTTTCTATGCGTTCAATGCCTTCTGCCTCAGAATTCGCTGTCCTGGCCCTATGAAAACAATCGGTGGCCAGTGTCTGAATAGCATCGGATCGGGTCTGCCCTGATGACAGAGGTAAATGCCAGCCAGAAGCCAGCGCATCTTGCAAACGTTTAATCTGTCCTGTTGGCCTGATGGCTAACGATTGCCAGGGCTTCGCTGCCGACGGTTCGACTTGCAACTGGAACGCTAAAGCGTTTCGCTGTTGCTCAGGCCCACAGGCCACGATGATGGCACAGAGCCTGTCCAGAATTTCTTTTGCATCCCTGTATGGCAATGGATTTTCATAGGACAGTTGCAATCCTTTAATCAATCCAGCGGCCCTTAATACCTCCGGGTTAAAGGCTCTGGCCAGTTGCCACAGGTTTTGCTTCACAAACGCTCTATCCAACTTCGGGGCACTATTGATGACGGCATTTAACCGATCCGGGTCTACCGAGGGAGGTTGATCCTTATCCGGTAACAAGTGCCAGCAGGCCACTTTCATAAAATCACGCACGGACGGATTCTGTCGGGTACCATGGGTGATAACACTATTGATGGCCCTGCGCCAGTGGCAGGGCAGCAGTCGTGAGGACTGGTCAACCTGCTGTGCTCGCCGGGCAGCCAGTATCAGGTTGTTCAATAACCCTTCGGTTATTTCAGGCAGAGGATCACACAGGTTGGCAGATACCGTTTTAAAGGCTTTGTAAAGTTCATCAAGCGCCTGTTCCGGCAGCTCAGACCGGGAGATTTTATGCTTGTCCGCATTGAGATCCCAGAGATCGACCTCGGGACAGGGTTTACCTTTGGCAACCATCGAATTAAATACTGAAGAGGGGCTTTTCACAAGCCCGGGCCAAAGTACGGTGACTTGAGCCTGTGGGTAGGTTTGTAATTGGCCATTCAGCAACAGAGGTTGCCCAATAATCAGGGGTTCCAGAAGCTGCTGAAGTGTTGGATTAGTTTCCAGCCCTCTGAATACCACCGGTTTGCCAGCGGTCAAAGCCTTCTGCAAGTCACTCGGACGTCGTCCAAAATGCGCCTTTTTTTCCGAGGTGATGTGGATATTATCAAACAGCTCGCTGAGGCCGGTATGTTCATTGATCTGAATGACCAGGGGGGCTTGCGGTTGATGACTAATCCAATAACTTGCCTGGGCATGTTGTTGATAGGTCAACGTGTTAAAGGCACGGTGATCGCTGACTTTTTCCTGTGGCTCGGGCAGAGGGTATGCATCGTTTTCATCCAACCCCAGGGCTTTGGGCTGCTGTTTTGAATGAGCCACCTGAAGTCCGGGCTCAAGGCCGGTCGCCTCACGAATCGCCTGCAGTGAGCCCAGCAAACGAAACCAATGCGCCTCAGTGAGGGGAGAGGTTACGGTAACGGCACCACCGGCCCGAACCTGTTCCAACAGACAGGTGTTGGGGACTGCATAGCCTTCCGGGGCAATGGCAATCGGGCTGAGCCATTGGGCAATATTACTCTCGTTAATGATGATCGGGTTGTCTGATAAAGAATGGGACAGACCCCGGAACAGTGAATGAAGCTCGTCCTTCCCTACCGGCATCTGATAAAACTGAACATCGTCGGGTAATGGACAGATTTCCCCATTGCTCTCAAAGCACTTCTGCGCCAGCATTTGCCTAATCGTCTGTTCAAAGGCCAGATCCTGCCAGTTGGCTCCTTTCAGAATCACTCTTTGTCCGGCCCTTAATGACTCAAGCCTGCCAGGGAGGTGCTGGATTCGCCCCTGTTGATCCACTCCGGGGCCACCCAGCAGCAACTGTCGCCAGTTGCTGTGCAAGTGACAGTTAATAATAATTGCATTGTCGTTTATAGCACTTTCGGCACTGGTGCATTCAGGTAATAAGGGAGGAACCTCGTCGATCTCTATTGATGGGTTCTTGCCGGTTTGCGCATCGAATTGCCAGGTATTTCCCGGTCGGTTAATTCGTCGCCAGAAATCAGCACCGGGTGCCTCGTCGCTCTGGCCAAACGATGCCAGCTGGGCAGGGTCTGCCAGGACCAATAGAGAAACATGTTCGCCCAAAGGGCGTTTCTTCTGACTGACTTTGTCGTACAGACAAGGGTTATCCGGGTCCAGCAGGTCGTTAAACTTTGGCAGATCCTCGCCGGTGAGTTTTCGGATATCCATCACCAGCGTCAGTGGCCTTGAACCTTCAAAGAGCTTGCCAGAACCCAGAGTGTGGCGACCGTCGGTGGCAATGCTCAACCGGCTCACCAGATTAGCCTGTGAGAGGTCATCGGGATGGGAAATAACGGTGACATCCCGATGTGCATCGTCGGTCTGGGCACTTAAAAGCCGACGAACTTCATCATCACTGTCAACAAAACGAAAATCGAAGGAATGAGTCGCCTTTTGGCGCGGGGAATCCGTCGAGGAGACGGTTCTCTTTTTGTCAGGCATCTTCTGCGAAGATGGCGATCTCTTTAGTTGGGACCTGACTTCAGTGCAGATTCCTGCATTATTATTTGCCTCTGATGATAAATCCAGCTTTGCTAACCTGGCTGAAAAGCCACTATGAAGAGGGTTATCATCAAAGGCGTGTTTGATTGTAGCTGGACCAATCCGACCTTCCATAGTCAGTCTCCCTCCTGTTATCTGACAGGCCTGTATTAAAATTCCTTAATAATTTGACCTCCAGACAGGACGGAAGTTCCCTTTGGATGGACTATGGAAGCAAGTGTCCAATCTCGAAAAACCCGGGGTCACGCATCCAATGAGTCACAGAGCGAACTCAAATTTACATTGCTCAAAAAGTCTTCGACGACGGTTGTCAGCTCATCGGATTTGAGTATCAGAGCGTTACTGGCGTTTTGTGCCTGTTTTAAATAGGACCCCTTAACAGAACTCTGAAATTCGGAAGAGCTACTTATATCAGACAACATGGCGAACAGCTCCAGTGGTGAGGATGGATCACGAGCGCCATTGTGGGCGTGCATGGCGGTAGAATCGGCCCAACAATAACTTAAAGAACCGCCTTTCGAGTGTGTAACTTCGTACAGGTAATGACTGAAAACCTGCTGAATCACCAGGCGGCATTTGTCTTTTAAATGACGCAAACGGTTCTGAAGATGGAGGCTTCCAAGTGAATATTCAGGGGCTAGTCTGATGTCTTCCAATAACTGCTGCCAGTGAGGGCTACTCTCAACTTTTCTTTGATACAGGGCTTCGATCTTTTCATTGATCACTCTGCTCTTCCAGTCAGGTTTTCCCAGGATAACCACCGGACGGCGGCTTGCCTTGCCTGAGTTTAACTGCACAAATGCGGGATGGTGCAGTAATATTCGCTCTATATTCGGAATGCCCTCAGGCTTGTCCGCCCAGACGTCCTGTATAGATGGGCGAGCCATTTTAGCTTCCAGGAGTGGCGAAAACCCATCATGACAATGAGTGATGAACAATGTCTCACCTCTTAGCTGCAGGATGCGACCGTAATCAAACTGCCAAAACGAACTGTTTTTTCCCCTGGACAACAAATTCTTATACCACTTTTTCAGGCAATGGGTGGCTTTAACCTTCAGCTCATCGACACCTTCCAGGCGCAGCAATAGCTGATGATGTTTAGTGGACTTTAAAGTTGAACTGTCGTAGGACGGCGTTGGGTCCAGCCAGCCCAATGCCATGACTTTACTGGCAAAACGAATAACCGAAGGTTTGGCCAGGTCGCAGCCATTCAGTATACGCACTATTGAACCCAACCATTCGAGAGGGTCTGCTTTGCCATGGACAATCATTTTTGAATGCAATAACGTGAGTTGTTCAGTGACCTGATCTTCATCACCATTGGACAATATGTGTATTACTGCCTCTGACATCGGGCTATAACGACCCCTTTTCGAACCCTCTCTCGTAATTCTGCTCCTACCCCAATTTCCATTTGGCAGACTACCGACCAATTCTATCTCGTGACGGTCCAATGCTCCTTTCTCGAGTAACACTGAGACACCCATGGAAAAACTGGTTAAATCCTTTCTCTCCCAGAGGTTCACTACTGTTTCGAAACTGTTTAGATCGGTTACTGGCAATGTACTGTTTGTCTCAAGAGCTTTGCTCAATTCCTTGAGGCTCATACCAGTGGCCTCAGCCAGAGCCTGCTGTTGTGCTAAATCAGCTTCTTTCAGGAGGTTCCTGAGCTTTCTTGATTCAGTACCAGACCCAGTGACCCGCCTGGTGAGCTGGAAGGCAGGCCAGATTTCTATCGGCTCACTAGGTACCCCGCCTAAATCCACTGACGTCCAGGTTTGGCCGTCATCCGGGGAAAACTCTGCAAAGGTGTGAATACTGTTACCGATTTGCCGACATGGAATCCCGAAGTAACGACAAAAAGCGATAAAAACAGGCACACGATGACAGCATCTCCCTTGCCGTTGTGTTACGAGGAATTGAAAGAAATTGCGTTTGCGCTCCGGTACAGAAACACCGGAAAACTGTTTGCAATAGTCCACGATCGCCTTAATGCGCTGGGTCGTGTTTTTAGCGTTTTCTATTTTCCTCAACGGCCCCTTTATTTCCGATGCTTGTTCTTCAATGTGCTCAAGCACGTCCTGCAATACTGCTCTCATACCTTCGCAACAGCGAGCGTCAAAACGTGTTGATTGTGCAGGCTGGGCTCTTCTGGCAGGTGTTTTTTTGTCTGGTTGCCATGGTTCTACGACATAAGTTACTCGAATAGTCTGTAAGGGTTTGGCCCCCGGAACAGACAGTGTGTGAAGCCCGGTATATCGGTCCCTGATCAGGGTAAATGGCAAATCGGGTTCTATGCGCAGGGCTACGATATAGTCGTTAAGCGTCAGGCTGGGTAATGTATATTGACCATTGTGGGATGAGATATCCAGGGTCGCCAGCGTTTGATCGCTGGCTAATGTCGCTTCCTGATCATGCCCGGGTAACTGGTCAGGTATCAGGACTTCGGCCCCCTGCATGTGTTGATTGGTAATATTTATCACCTTGACAGCGCCCTTGGCAGTCACATAAATATCTTCTGCCCCCCACCGATAGTTTTCGGGAAGATGGTCCTGCGTGTCAAAAATTACAAGCTCTTTAGCCTGTAACATCCCTTTATTCTCAAAGTCCGTTGTCCGGTTCAATGCTTCAGCCTCTTTCTCACGGGCTTCTGGAATGTATTTTTCAGGAGCCTTATCACCGCCAATAGTCATCGCTTCGTTAACTGGTTGTGGCTTATGGTTAGTTCCCCGGTCCAATGCTGAAGCCTTTTTTCCGTGGCCCTCTGGAAGGTATTTTTCTGAAGCTTTATCACCGTCAATAGTCATCGCTTCATTAACTGGTTGTGGCCTGTGGTTTGTTCCCCGGTCCAATGCTGAAGCCTGTTTTTCGTGGCCCTCTGGAAGGTATTTTTCAGGGGCCTTATCACCGTCAATAGTCATCGCTTCGTTAACAGGTTGTGGCTTTTGGATCGTTTTCTGAGCCAATGCCAGGGCTTGTTCCCCGTTGACGTCTGGCATGTCTTGATCAGGAGCCTTATCACCCTCAACAGCTGAGGCTTCGTAAATATAATCGTCAACCAGATGGTTCGGCAGATCACTTATCTGAGCCCAAAACGCAGGCCATAATCGGACTTCATGGATGTTCCATGCATTTATCCGCTGATCAGCTTCCCTGAGATAAGGCTGGCAAGCCTGTAATTTCAGCGTTTGTTTCTGTTCTTCCGTCATCGGAAATACGCTGTTAGCGGCCACGCCCGTCTGGCCAAACTTACGACCAAACCAGCATTGCTGCCAGTGTCGGTAGAGTGCCCCGGTGAGAATATCGTCTGACTGATCCGGCTTCAGGGAAAGGCCTGATGCCTGCCACTTTGCCTGAGCCACCATCCTGATCACTTCCGCTTTGGCTTCCTCTTTATTCGGACGATCCTTAAAACCAATGTCATGGCATTTTTCATCAATACTGTTGCGATCACTGCGCCGTATCAACCACGGACGATCAATGCCCGATAGCGTTTGGTTGAACCATTTGCAAAGTCCGGAATCAAGCTCACCATTGCTCATGGTAATAGCCGACGACGCTGGTAGTTCTTCCAGCGACAGGTCGGCTGCCATCAGATAAAGCCGGTAGTGCTGATGGAAGCATTGGTGAAGGCCGTTATCGCTAAAATCACCCCCTCTGATAACAGCCCTGGCGACATTCTGTAAATCAACACTGGTCGGCTGCAAGGGCAGGTTTTGCTTTTGCAGGTAAGCCCTCAATCGACAATGTAGCTGAGTCAGCTTTTTAGCCACGATTTCCGGCTGCGTAGTTTGCGACAATACTTTCCCGGCAATGGTCTGCAATTCGGTCGGGTTATACTGCCGGATCGGCAAATGTCGAAAACGCCCTTTCAACGCTGGTGATAAGGGTTTTCGCCCGCTGTACTCAGGCGGGTTGATAGTGGCAAACAGGTGGAAACCCGGATGGGCGTCACCGGCCAGAATATTGTTTAACTCACCTTCCAGATGCTGGCTGTCGATCAGGTTCATTTCCGAAATCACCACGATGCCGCCTTCCTCTTTTGCCTTCCGGATCGCTTCACACACTTTGTCCCAGGAACAATCACAGGCATTCAGGAGATAAACTTTCGGCATGGACTCTCCCCGTCGCTTAGCCTGCTTTCTGACACTTTCAATCACCAGGTCCAGCGTGGCATCTTTACCCCGTCCAGCCGGGCCTTCAATCAGCGTTGCCTGACGACCGCCGTGTTTTTTGTTGAGATGATAAGCCTGCTGAGCGCGGCTTAAATCCTGTCCAAGCTGTTTCGCCAGCTCAATGACCGCCGATCCGGAAGTATCAAACTCAGGTCGGATTGTTTTGGTGAATGTTTCGAAGGCCTGCTGAATATACGGCAGGGTATGGTTATGAACTTTGTCGCGCAGGGTGTTGTCCACTTCGTAATGGGCAGCAAACCAGATTTCCAGTGCCTGCTGGGCATCCTGATGAGTTTCGGTGATTTCAGGACCCAGAAGATCCTGAAAGCTTTGCTGGATCAAACCGTTCACTTGCTTGCAGGTAACATTCGCACCTGCGGGCAGCGCACGATCCAGATACCAGCCCACCCAACTGCAGATATCCGTTAAATCCCTGGGGGTAAACTCATGCTCGGGCAAGAGTTCCTGATAATATTGCCACAGT
Organism: Endozoicomonas sp. ALC020; assembly: GCF_049275935.1. Lineage (NCBI taxonomy): Bacteria > Pseudomonadati > Pseudomonadota > Gammaproteobacteria > Oceanospirillales > Endozoicomonadaceae > Endozoicomonas > Endozoicomonas sp. ALC020. Next base: position 1,000,806 of record NZ_CP184830.1, on the reverse strand, counting down.
GCCATCACGCTCTCGGCGGTAATTCGTGCAATGTCGTTTATTTCAGGCTCCGACAGATGTCCCTGTAACTGATTGACTAGAGCCGGTTCCACCACGCTGTCGCGAAGGAAAGCCTGATCCAGACGTGGGTAGTAAGCCCTGGGCAATTTCTCTTTCAGGGTCGGGTCGAGCTGGCGCCCGGCATAATGATCCGGGTTACCGGTGAGAATCACCCGGTGTTTTGGGCTGACTCCGACAGGATGACCATTCACGTAAATGCAGGGTTGTGGTTCCCATAAGCCGTTCAATGATGCCAGTAATCCGGTTTTGGTGAGGTTAGCTTCATCCAGAACCAGGGTGACATAGCCTCCATCTTTGTCGGATTTGGTATTGGCCCATTCCATCAGCGTCCGATTTTGCTGTGTCATAGAACGGTCGCCGTCGGCGTCTTGTTGCCAATGCCAGCGTTTCATCAGGGTCTGTTCGCTGTCAGAAGGTCCAAGGGAAATGACCTCAGCCAGCCCTGCAGCTTTGGCCATTTTGGCAGAAAAGTAACTTTTCCCGGTGCCGGTTTCTCCCTGCAGGAATATAACGGGAGAGTCTGTGAGCCGGTCATGGAGTCGGGATAACCGACGACTTTCACGATCCTTCTGACTTATCTCGCCATGACAAAGATCTTTGGCCAGTGCTGACAGGGGCTTATCAGCGGAACCCTGCCATTTCAGTGATTCAAACAGCCGACTTTCTATGCGTTCAATGCCTTCTGCCTCAGAATTCGCTGTCCTGGCCCTATGAAAACAATCGGTGGCCAGTGTCTGAATAGCATCGGATCGGGTCTGCCCTGATGACAGAGGTAAATGCCAGCCAGAAGCCAGCGCATCTTGCAAACGTTTAATCTGTCCTGTTGGCCTGATGGCTAACGATTGCCAGGGCTTCGCTGCCGACGGTTCGACTTGCAACTGGAACGCTAAAGCGTTTCGCTGTTGCTCAGGCCCACAGGCCACGATGATGGCACAGAGCCTGTCCAGAATTTCTTTTGCATCCCTGTATGGCAATGGATTTTCATAGGACAGTTGCAATCCTTTAATCAATCCAGCGGCCCTGAATACCTCCGGGTTAAAGGCTCTGGCCAGTTGCCACAGGTTTTGCTTCACAAACGCTCTATCCAACTGCGGGGCACTATTGATGACGGCATTTAACCGATCCGGGTCTACCGAGGGAGGTTGATCCTTATCCGGTAACAAGTGCCAACAGGCCACTTTCATAAAATCACGCACGGACGGATGCTGTCGTGTACCATGGCTGATAATGCTATTGATGGCCCTGCGCCAGTGGCGGGGCAGGAGCTGTGAGGACTGGTCAACCTGCTGTGCTCGCCGGGCAGCCAGTATCAGGTTGTTCAATAACCCTTCGGTTATTTCAGGCAGAGGGTTACAAAGGTTTGCAGGTACGGTTTTAAAGGCTTTGTAAAGTTCATCAAGCGCCTGTTCCGGCAGCTCAGACCGGGAGATTTTATGCTTGTCCGCATTGAGATCCCAGAGATCGACCTCGGGACAGGGTTTACCTTTGGCAACCATCGAATTAAATACTGAAGAGGGGCTTTTCACAAGCCCGGGCCAGAGTACGGTGACTTGAGCCTGTGGGTAGGTTTGTAATTGGCCATTCAGCAACAGAGGTTGCCCAATAATCAGGGGTTCCAGAAGCTGCTGAAGTGTTGGATTAGTTTCCAGCCCTCTGAATACCACCGGTTTGCCAGCGGTCAAAGCCTTCTGCAAGTCACTCGGACGTCGTCCAAAATGCGCCTTTTTTTCCGAGGTGATGTGGATATTATCAAACAGCTCGCTGAGGCCGGATTGTTCATTGATCTGAATGACCAGGGGGGCTTGCGGTTGATGACTAATCCAATAACTTGCCTGGGCATGTTGTTGATAGGTCAACGTGTTAAAGGCACGGTGATCGCTGACTTTTTCCTGTGGCTCGGGCAGAGGGTATGCATCGTTTTCATCCAACCCCAGGGCTTTGGGCTGCTGTTTTGAATGAGCCACCTGAAGTCCGGGCTCAAGGCCGGTCGTCTCACGAATCGCCTGCAGTGAGCCCAGCAAATGAAACCAATGCGCCTCAGTGAGGGGAGAGGTTACGGTGACGGTACCACCGGCCCGAACCTGTTCTAACAGACAGGTGTTGGGTACTGCATAGCCTTCCGGGGCAATGGCAATCGGGCTGAGCCATTGGGCAATACTACTCTGGTTAATGATGATCGGGTTTCCCAGTGCCTGCTTTTTATCAAGCCCTTTGTCACCCTGTTTGCCAGTAGAGTCGTACAGACTCTGGAACAGTGAATGAAGCTCGTCACTCCCTACCGGCATCTGATAAAACTGAACATCGTCGGGTAACCGAGAGATCTCCCCATTGCTCTCAAAGCACTTCTGCGCCAGCATTTGCCGAATCGTCTGTTCAAAGGCCAGATCCTGCCAGTTGGCTCCTTTCAGAATCACTCTTTGTCCGGCCCTTAATGACTCAAGCCTGCCAGGGAGGTGCTGGATTCGCCCCTGTTGATCCACTCCGGGGCCACCCAGCAGCAACTGTCGCCAGTTGCTGTGCAAGTGACAGTTAATAATAATGGTATTGTCGTTTATAGCACTTTCGGCACTGGTGCATTCAGGTAATAAGGGAGGAACCTCGTCGATCTCTATTGATGGGTTCTTGCCGGTCTGCGCATCGAATTGCCAGGTATTTCCCGGTCGGTTAATTCGTCGCCAGAAATCAGCACCGGGTGCCTCGTCGCTCTGGCCAACCGATGCCAGCTGGGCAGGGTCTGCCAGGACCAATAGAGAAACATGCTCACCCAGAGGGCGTTTCTCCCGACTGACTGTGTCGTACAGACAAGGGTTATCCGGGTCCAGCAGGTCGTTAAACTTTGGCAGATCCTCGCCGGTGAGTTTTCGGATATCCATCACCAGCGTCAGTGGCTTTGAACCTTCAAAGAGCTTTCCTGAGCGCAGGGTGTGGCGACCGTCGGAGGCAATGCTCAACCGGCTTACCAGATTAGCCTGTGAGAGGTCATCGGGATGGGAAATAACAGTGACATCCCGATATTCATCGCCGGTCAGGGCAGTTAAAAGCCGTCGAACTTCATCATCACTGTCGACAAAACGAAAATCGAAGGAATGAGTCGCCTTTTGGAACGAGGAATCCGTTGAGGAGACGGTTCTCTTTTTGTCAGGCATCCTCTGCGAAGATGGCGATCGCTTCAGTTGGGGCCTGACTTCAGTGCAGATGCCTGCATCATTATTTGCCTCTGATGATAAATCCAGCTTTGCTAGCTTGGCTGCAAAGTCGCTATGAAGAGGGTTATCATCAAGGGCGCGTTTGTTTGTAGCTCGATCAATCCGACCATCCATAGTCAATCTCCCTTTTGTTATCTGACAGGTCTCTATTAAATTCCTTAATAATTTGACCTTCAGACAGGACGGAAGTTCCCCGTGGATGGACTATGGAAGCAAGTCACCAATCTCGAAAAACTCATGACGAACAAACCAGGATCACGTATCCAATGAGTCATAAAGCGAATTTAAATTCACGTTGCCCACAAACTCTTCGGCAATTTTTGTCAGTTCATGGGATCTGAGGATCAGAGCGTTACTGGCGTTTTGCACCTGCCTTAAGTAGTCATCCTTAACAGATCCCTGAAAACAGTATGGGCTGTTAATATTCTTCATCATGGCATACAGCTCTTCTGGTGAGGATGGATCATGAGCACCGAAGTAGTCCAGTAGCCTGCCGGAAACGCCCCAACAATAGGTTAAACAACTGCCTTTCGAGCATGTCACTCCATACAGGTAATGAATGAAGACCTGCTCAATTGCTCGTGCGCATTTGTCTTTTAAATCATCCAAAAGGCTTTCTTCCTCCCGTGAAACCTCAAAGGGCTTCAGTTCGTGTTTTTCCAATAACTGCTTCAAGTCGGGTCTGGTATCAACTTTTCTTTGAAACAGAGCTTCGGCCTTTTCCTGTAATTTTCTGCTCCGCTGGCAAGCTCCCAGGATAATCACCGGTCGGTAGTCCGCTTTGCCCGAGTTGGACTGCACAAACGCGGGGTGGTGCACCAACATACGTTCTATATTCGGAACCCCACCGGGTTCATCCGTCCAGGTGATCTGTAAAGATGTATTGACCAGGTTAGTTTCAAGGGTTGGCGAAAACCCGCCATGACAATGAGTGACGAAAAAGCCACCAACATTTTCCTTTTTGAAACGTTGATAAGTAAGTTGCCATGCCCGACTATTTTTTTCCCTGGACAACAATTCCCTGTACCACATTTTCAGGCAACGGGTGGCTTTAACCTTCAGCTCATCGACGCCTTCCAGACGCACCAATAGCTCATGATGTCGAATGACCTGAATAAAATAACCCATTCTGGGAGGCAGTGGATCCAGCCAACCCGATTTCAGGGCTTCATGGGCAAAGCGAATAACCGAAGGATTCGACAAGTCACTGTCTGTCAATATATTCACTATCGAATGCAACCACATGTGAGGACATGCTCCGGACTGATCAATCATTTTAGAATGGAGTGACTTGAGTAGCTCAGTGATCTGATCTTCATCACTGTTGGACAATATTTGTTTTACTGCCTCAGACAACCGCTTGCTGTCGGACATACAGTCAAGCATGCCTCTGACAAGTCGCTTCTCGCAATCGTCCACTGCTTCTATCTCCAGTAACATTGAAACCCCCATGGAGAAACCGATTAAATCTTTTCTCTCCCAAAGCTTTTCTACCCGCTTGTAAGTACTCAGATATAGGTTTGGTAATGCCCCCTTTGTCTTAAGGGCTTTGTTGAGTTTACCAGGGCTGATGCCGCAGGTTTCAGCCAGTACTTGCTGTTCTGTTAAAGAAGACCCTTTCAGGAGATCCCGGATCTTCCTTAACTCAGTGCCAGAATCTCTGACGCTTCTGTTGTGCTGGAAGCCAAATTTGATTTTTGTTGCTTCGATAGGCGACCCGCCCAAGTCCACTGGCTCCCAGGTTTGGCCGCCATCCGGGGAATACTCTGCAAAGCTGTGGATATGATTAGATATTTGTCGGCATGAAATGCCAAAATAACGACAAAAAGCGATAAAAACAGGCACACGATGACAGCATTTGCCTTGCCGCTGCATTACGAGGAATTGAAAGAAATTTTTATTGCGCACTGGTACAGCAACACCGGAAAACAGTTTGCAATAGTCCCTGATTGCCTGAATGCGTTGCTTTATGTCTTCAGCGTTTTCTATTGTCTCCAAAAGCCGCTTTACTTTGAGTGGTTGTTCGTTAATGGATACAAACACTTTGTTCAACACTGTTTTCATACCTTCGCAACAGTGGGCGTCAAAACGTTTTGATGGTGCTGGTCGGACTTCTTTAGCAGGTATTTTTTTACCCGCTTCTCCGGATTCTACGACGTAAGCAATTCTTATGCTCTGGTCGGCTTTGGCTTCTGGAACAAATAGTGTGTGAAGACCGGTATATCGGTCCCTGAGTAGTGTGAAGGCCAGGTTGGGTTCTATGCACAGGGCCAGGATACGGTCGTTAGCTGTCAGGCTGGGCAATGGATATTGACCATCTTTTGATGTCATATAAAAGGTTGCCAGTGTTTGGTTGCTGGCTAATATCACTTCCTGGTCCTGCCTTGGTAACCGGGCAGGTATAAGGACTTCGGCTCCCTGCAAGTGTTTATCATTAATGCTGATCGTTTTGACTTCGCCCCCGGCAGTCACATAAATATCCTCTGCAATCCACCGATAGGTCCCGGTAAAGAGGCCCGGCTTGTCAAAAATAACATAATCGTCATATTTTGGTTTTGCCAGCCTCTGATAGTTTGTTAATGTGTCCAATGCTGGAGCCTTTTTCTCATGGACTTCCGGAACGTATTTTTCAGGAGCATTATCACTGTAAATAGCCAACGCGTTATTAACTTGCGGCTCGTGGTTACTCTTCTGAGCCAATGCCGAAGCCTGTTTCTCGTGGACTTCTGGCTTGTCTTGTTGAGGAGCCTTATCACCGTCAATAGCGGATGCTTCGTTGATAAAATCGTCGACCAGGTGGTTCGGCAGATCACTGATCTGATGCCATAACGCAGGCCACCATTGAGCTTCATTGGTTTTCCACGCCCTTATACGCTCATCAGCCGCCTTAAGATAAGGCTGGTTAGTTGACAATTTCAGCGTTTGTTTCTGTTCTTCCGTCAGGGGGAATACGCTGCTAGCGTCCACGCCCGTCCGGCCAAAATCACTCGTAAACCAGTGTTGCTGCCAGTGTCTGTATAGTGCCTGTGTGAGAATGTCGTCTGACTGCTTCGGCTTCAGGGGCAGACCTGATGCTCGCCACCTGACCTGAGCCACCCCCTTGATGATTTCCGCTTTGGCTTCCTCTTTATCCGGACGAGTGATAAAACGAATTTCATGGCGATTTTCATCAACACTGTTGTGATTACTGTGTCGTATTAACCACGGACGATCAATGCCCGATACCGTTTGGTAGAACCATTCGCTCATTTCAGGGTCAAGCGCTGCTTTATTCATGGCAATAGCCGATAGCCCGGGCAGTTCCTCCAGCGATAAGTTGGCGGCCATCTGATAAAGCCGATAGTGCTGATTGAGGCATTGATGAACGGCTTTTTCGCTAAAATCGCCAGCACTGGTGATAGCCTTGGCAACATTCTGTAAATCAAGGCTGGTCGGTTGCAATGGCAGTTTTTTGAGTTGCAGGTGAGCCCTTAAACGACAATGTTTTTCTGTTAGTATCTTGGCGGCGAATGTCCCTTGTGAGGACTCTGGCAACACTTTTTCGGCAATGGTCTGTAATTCGGTCGCGTTGTACTGCCGGATGGGCAAATGCCGGAAACGCCCTTTCAGCGCTGGTGATAAGGGTTTTCGCCCGCTGTACTCAGGCGGGTTGATGGTGGCAAACAGGTGGAAACCCGGATGGGCGTCACCGGCCAGAATATCGTTTAACTCCCCTTCCAGATGCTGGCTGTCGATCAGGTTCATTTCCGAAATCACCACGATGCCGCCTTCAATTTTGGCCTTCTGGATCTTTTCACACACTTTGTCCCAGGAACAATCACAGGCATTCAGGAGATAAACTTCCGGCATGGGCTCTCCCCGTCGCCTAGCCTGCTTTCTGACACTTTCAATCACCAGGTCCAGCGTGGCATCTTTACCCCGTCCAGCCGGGCCTTCAATCAGCGTTGCCTGACGACCGCCGTGTTTTCTGTCGTGATGATAAGCCTGCTGACTGCGGCTTAAATCCTGCCCAAGCCACTGCACCAGTTCACGGACTGCCGATCCGGAGATATCAAAGTCTGGTCGGATTTTTTTGCTGACTATACCGAAGGTCTGCTGCATATCCTGCAGGGTGTGGTTATATACTTTGTTGCTCAGGGTATTGTCCGGGTGGTAGCGTACAGCAAACCAGGTTTCCAGTGCCGACAGGGCATCCTGATGAGTTTCGGTGATTTCGGGCCCCAGTACATCCCGAAAACTTTGTTGGATCAAACTGTTTATTTGCTCACAGCTGGCACTGTCTCCTTTGGATAACGCACGATCCAGATACCAACCCACCCAACTGCAGATATCCGTTAAATCCCTGGGGGTAAACTCATGCTCGGGCAAGAGTTCCTGATAATATTGCCAGAGTGCCATCACGCTCTCGGCGGTAATGCGTGCTATGTCGTTTATTTCAGACTCCGACAGATGCCGTTGTAACTGATTGACCAGAGCCGGTTCCACAACCTGGTCCCGAAGGAATGCCTGATCCAGGCGTGGGTAGTAAGCTCTGGGCAGTTTCTCTTTCAGGGTCGGGTCCATTTGGCGCCCGGCGTAATGATCGGGGTTACCGGTGAGAATCACCCGGTGTTTCGGGCTGACTCTGACAGGATGACCATTCACATAGATGCAGGGCTGCGGTTCCCATAAGCCGTTCAGTGATGCCAGTAATCCGGTTTTGGCAAGGTTGGCTTCATCCACAACCAGGGTGATGTATTCTTTTCCATCACAGCCTCCGCCTTTGTCGGATTCGGTCTTGGCCCATTCCATCAGCGCCCGGTTTTGCTGCACCATAGAGCGGTCACCATTGGCGTGTTGTTGCCATTGCCAGCGTTTCATCAGGGTCTGTTCGCTGTCGGAAGGCCCAAGGGAAATGACCATAGCCTGCCCTGAAGCTTTCGCCATTTTGGCGGAAAAGTAACTTTTTCCGGTGCCGGTTTCCCCCTGCAGGAATATAACAGGAGAGTCCGTAAGCCGGTCATGGAGTCGGGATAAGCGACGACTTTCACGATCCTTCTGACTTATCTCACCGTGATAAAGATCCCGGGCCAGTGCTGACAAGGGCATATCAGTGGAACCCTGCCATGCCAGTGATTCAGCCAGTCGATGTTTTATACGTTCAATGCCTTCTGTCCTGGAATTCGCTGTTCTGGCTATGTGAAAACAATCGCTGGCCAGAGCCTGAATGGCATCGGATCGGGTCTGCCCCAATGGCAAAGTTAACTGCCAGCCGTTAGCCAATGCATCCTGCAAACGTTTAATTTGTTTTGATGGTCTGATGGCTAACTGTCTATATCGCTTTGCTGCCGCCGGACTGACTCCCAACTGATGCGCCATTGCCTGTCGATGTTCGTCAGGCCCATGGGCCAGAATCAGGGCACAGAGTTTGTCTGGGACTTCTCCTCCATGCTGCAATGGAAATGGATTTTTATAGGACAGTTGGAATAGTTTAAATACGCTCGGGTCAAAGGCTCTGGCCAGTGGCCACAGGTTTTGTTTCAGATACTTTCTATCCAACCGCAGAGCACTATTGATGATGGCAGTTAACTGGTACGGATCTACCGATGCGGTCTGATCCTCATGAACATCGGGCAGTAACTGCCAACAAGCCACTTTCATAAAATCACGCACTGACGGATTCTGCCGGGTACCATGGGTGATAACGCTGTTGATAGCCTTGCGCCAGTGGCAGGGCAGCAGCTGTGGGGACCGGTCAACCTGCCGTGCTCGCCGGGCAGCCAGTATCAGGTTATTCAGCAATTCTTCGGTTATTTCAGGCAGAGGGTTGCAAAGGTCGGCAGGTACCGTTGCAAATGCTTCATAAAGTCTATGAAGCGCTTGTTCTGGCAGATCGGCCCGGGGGATATCATGCCTGATAGCATTGATATCCCAGATATCGACCGCAGGACAGGGCTTACCCGTGGCGACCATCGAACCAAATACTGAAAAGGGTTTTTGCAAGGACTCAGGCCAGAGTATTGTGACCTGAGTCTTTGGGTAAGTCTGTAATTGGCCATTTACTAAAAGAGGTTGGCCTACGGCCAGGGGCTCCAGAAGCTGCGCAAGTGTTGGATTGCTTTCCAGCCCCAGGAGTACCAGCGGCTTGCCAGCGGTCAACGCTATCTGCAATGCACTCCGACGTTGTCCAAAATGCGCCTTTTGTTCCGAGGCGATATGGATATTATCAAATAGCTGACTGAAGCGGGTCTGTTCATTGACCTGAATGACCAGAGGTGCTTCCGGCTGATTATTGATCCAGTGACTGGCTTGGGCAGCTTGCTGGTAACTGACGATACTAAACGCGGCCTGATCGCTGATTTTTTCTTCTGGGCAGGACAGGCAGGACAGAGAGTGCTCATCGTTTTCTGCCAGCCCCAGGGCTTTTGGCTGCTGTTTTGAATGAGCTACCTGAAGTCGGGGCTCAAGGCCGGTTGCTTCGCGAATCGTCTGCAGTGAGCCCAGCAAACGAAACCAATGTGCCTCGGTGAGGGTAGACGTCACAGTGACCAAACCACCCGCCCGAATTTGTTCCAACAGACAGGTGTTAGGGACTGCATAACCTTCCGGGGCAATGGCAATCGGGCTCAGCCATTCCCTGATATTACTCTGGTTAATGATGATCGGGTTTGCTGGCACCTTATGGGAAAGTCCTTCCTCATCAGAGTGAGACAGGCTTTGGAACAGCGAATGAAGTTCGTTATTTCCTACCGGCATCTGATAAAACAGAACATCGTCGGGTAACTGACAGATCTTCCCGTTGCTCTCAAAACACTGTTGTGCCAGCATCTGTCGAATCGTTTGTTCAAAGGCCAGATCCTGCCAGTTAGCCCCTTTAAGAATCACCCGTTGTCCTGCCCTTAATGACTCGAGCTTGCCGGGGAGATGCCGGATTCGCCCCTGTTGATCCACTCCGGGGCTGCCCAGAAGTAACTGTCGCCAGTTGTTGTGTAAGTGACAGTCAATAAGAACAGTATTGCCGTCATCCATAACACTTTCGGCGGGGAATTCAGTCAATACCGGAGGAATCTTGTCGATGTTCATCGATGGGTCATTGCCGGTCTGTGCATCGAACTGCCAGGTATTTTCTGGTCGATTAATTCGCCGCCAGAAATCAGCACCGGGTGCGCCGACCGCCGGAACGCCGGCCGCCGGGGCCTCGTCGCTCTGGCCAACCGATGCCAGCTGGGCAGGGCTTGCCAGCACCAATAAAGAAACATGCTCACCCAGAGGGCGTTTCTTCTTGCTGACTTTGTCGTACAGACAGGGATTATCCGGGTCCAGCAGGTCGTTAAACTTTGGCAGGTCGTCGCTGGTGAGTGTTCGGATATCCATCACCAGCGTCAGTGGCTTTGAACCTTCAAAGAGCTTGCCTGAACGCAGCGTGTGGCGACCCTCTCTGGAAATGCTCAACCGGCTCACCAGGTTAGCCTGTGAGAGGTCGTCGGGGTGGGAAATAAGGGTGATATCGCGATTTTTATCGCGGGTCTGGTCAGCCAAAAGCTGTCGAACCTCATCATCACTGGCGACAAAACGGAAATCGAAGGCACGAGGGGTCTTTTGGAGCGAGAACCCCGTTGCTGATACGGTTCTTGCTTTGTCAGGCAAGTTCACCGGACAGGGTGAAATCTTTAGTTTGGCGCTTACTTTTGAGCAGATTCCTACATCCTTCGTTTCCTCTGAAGATAAATCCGGCTTTGCTATCTTGACCGGCACGCCACTCTCAGGACCGAGTTTATATATTTTTACATCAATACGACCGTCCATAGTCAATATTTCCCCACTGTCATTTGAACAACTAAAGTGAAACTGATTAGTTATTGGACTTTCAGTTAGTATGAAAGTTCCGTTTTAGTGGTAATAAAGGCCGGGTCCGGTTGCGCAGGGAAATGGTAAACAGAAAATATGGGCAATGTCCTGAGGGACTCAAGGAATTAAAGGGACGGTTTGGTGACGAACTAGGAATCGCCGTCCTTTACAGGATGTCGCAAAACTTCAACAGCTCGTTCTCACGCTCTGAAGTCGTCATTCCCGCGAAGGCGGGAATCCAGCGCCAACAGTGGGTCTCTGCCTTCTCGGGGATGACAAGGCCAGGGGGGCACCGGGCAGTATGGTTCTGGTGGTGAGTCAGTGTGGATTCCCGCTTTCGCGGGAATGACGAGAATGAAGCCGGGAATGACGGGAGTCAACTCGTTCCCACGCTGGAGCATGGGGGCCAGAGGTTTTGCGACACCCTCTTTAGGGCGGGGAGGATGTCAATGTGTATCCAGTGACTCATAAAGCGAATTCAAATTCACGCTGTTCAAAAACTCTTCGGCAATTTTTGTCAGCTCACCGGATTTGAGTATCAGAGCGTTGCTGTCGTTGAATGCCTGGCGCAAGTAGGCATCCCTGCCATATTCCTGAAACCAGGAAGAGCTGTTGATTTCAGACATCATGGCATACAGCTGTTTCGGTGAGGATGGATCACGAGCTCCATATTTGTATGGGTCATCAATTTTAGGCTTCACGGTAGCATCGACCCAACAATACGTTAAGCTACCGCCTTTCGAATGCGTTACTTCATACAGGTAGTGACTAAAGGCCTGCTGAATTGCCTGCCTGTATCTGGCTCTTGAATCATCTAAAAGCTTCTGATCCTGCCTTGATAATTCCTGGCTATTCTCAACTTTTTGTTGCAACAGGGCTTCGACCCTTTCATTAATCACAGTGCTGTTCCAGGAAGGCTGCCCCATGATAATCACCGGACGGTGGTTCGCCTTGCCCGAGATTAACTTTGGAAACGCAGGTGAGTGCATCAGCATTCGTTCTATATTCGGCATACCCTCAGGTTCGTTCGACCAGCCGGTCCGTAAAGACCGAACGATAATGATATCTTCAAAAGATTGCGAAAACCCGTTATGACAGTGAGTGACCAATAAGGCATCACCTTCTCTCTCCCGGAAGTTCCTGTAAGCCAACCGCCATGCAGGACTACTTTTTCTCCCGAAAAATACATACTTATACCATTTTTTCAGGCAATCAGCGGCTTTAACCTTCAGTTCGTCGACGCCTTCCAGACGCACAAATATCTGGTGATATCTATCAAACCCCCAGAAACGGTTGTCAAAGTGCACTGGATCCAGCCAACCCAATTTCATGGCTCCAAGTGCCAGGTGGATAGCCGAAGGTCTGGTTATGTCGATGTCTTGCAATATGTGCAGCAATGTCATTATCCACTTTAAACTGCTTGCTTCGGCCTGATCAATCACTGTCGCATAGATTGACTTGAGTCGTTCAATGACCTGATATTCAACACTGTTGCACAATATGTGCATTAATGCCTCTCTCATCAGTTTAAAGTCCATTTCCTGATCGACCAGTGCTTTGGTTTCCAATGTCTCCAGCATTGAGACTCCCATGAGAAAACCGGCTAAATTGTTTTCCTGCTGAGGGCTCTTTACTATTTCGGAATTACCTGAATGGGTTTCCAGCAATGCACTGTTTTCCTCAAGGGCTTTGTTCAGCTCCTCCAGACTCACGCCAAGGGTTTTAGCCAGAGCTTGCTTTTGGGCCAAATCAATCCCTTTCAGGAAAGCCTCAATCTTCTTTGACTCATCGCTGGAACAACTGATCTTTCTGTTGGGCTGGAAAGCATAGAGGATTTCTGTTGTCTTGGAAGGTGCTCCACCCAAATCCACGGATTTCCAGGTTTGGCCATCATCCAGGGAGTACTCGGCAAATGAGTGGATAGCGTTTTGAATATTTCGACAGGGAATCCCGAAATAACGACAAAAAGCAATAAAAACAGGCACACGATGAAGACAGTGCCCTTGCCGCTGTGTTACGAGGAATTTAAAGAAATTTTCATGGCGCTCTGGTTGAAGCTTACCCGAAAACAGTCGGCAATAGTCCGTGATCGCCCTGATTCGTTGCAGCGTGTTTATAGGGGATTTTATTTTCCGCAACAGTGTCTTTACTTCGGATGGGTGGTCAGTTTTCGCAAACAGTTCATCCAGTACGGTTTTGATACCTTCTGAACAGTGGCTGTCAAACCATGTTGATCGTTCCGGACGGGTTCCTTTGGCAGGCGTTTTTTTGCCCGGCTTTCTGGATTCTACGACATAAGCCACGTGAATACGCTGGTTGGCCTGAACCTCATTAACAGACAGTGTATGAAGACCGGTATATTGGTTTCTGACCAGGGTAAATGGCACATCAGGTTTTAAACGCAGGGCCACGATATAGTCATTAACCGTCAGGCTGGGCAATGCATGTCGACCATTGCCCGATATCCAGTTAAAAGTCGCCAGCGTTTGATCTCTGGTTAATTTCAGTTGCTGATCAGGCCCCGGCAACCGGGCCGGTATGAGGTTTTCGAAGCCATCAATGTCTTTATCATTAAGATCGATCTCTTTAACCTCACCCTCAGCAGACACATAAATATCCTTTGCCCACCAGCGATACATATGGGAAGGGCTCTCTGTCTCAAAAATTTTATAATCCTCAAGTTGTGGTATCTCCTGGCATTCATAGTCCGTTGTCCGATCCAATGTCGGAGCCTGATTCTCGTGGACTTCCGGATTGTAGGGTTCAGGAGCGTTATCACCGCCAACAGCTGACACTTGGTTACTGCAACCGTCAACCCGAAGGTTCTCCAGACCGCCCATCTGATGCCAAAATGCAGGCCATAGTTTAACGTCATGGTCATTCCATGCCGCTATCCGCTGTTCAGCGTCCTGAAGATAAGGCTGGGAAGCTGATAATTTCAGCGTTTGTTCCTGTTCTTCCGAGAGGGGAAAGACGCTATTGGCGTCCATGCCTGTCTGGCAAAAGTTACGATTAAACCAGCGTTGCTGCCAGTGTCGGTAGAGTGCCTGGGTGAGGATATCGTCCGATTCATCCGGTTTCAGGGAAAGACCGGATGCCCGCCACCGGGCCTGAGCCAGTCTTTTGATGATCTCCGTTCTGGCTTCCTTTGCATTCAGATCAGCGTCAACAAGCATTTCATGGCGTTTTTCATCCGTACTGTTGAGATAACTGCGTCGTATCAACCACGGACGATCAATGTCCGATATTGTTTGGTTTAACCATTTGCAAAGTCCGGAATCAAGCTCACTATTACTTGTGGCAATAGCCGATGGATCTGGCAGTTCCTCCAGCGATAGTTTGGCGGCCATCAGGTAAAGTCGGTAGTGCTGATTGAAGCATTGACGAAGTGCTTTTTTGCTAAAATCGCCTTTTCTGTTAACAGCCATCGCGACATTCTGTAAATCGCGACTGGTCGGTTGTAACGGCAGGTCTTTCCGTTGCAGGCAGGTCCTTAAACGACAATGTTTTTCAGTCAACCGTTTAGCCACGATTTTTCCCTGCTGATTCGCTGGCAAGACTTTTTCGGCAATGGTTTGCAATTCGGTCGAGCTGTACTGCCGGATCGGCAAATGCCTGAAACGCCCTTTCAGTGCCGGTGATAAGGGTTTTCGCCCGCTACACTCAGGCGGGTTGATGGTGGCAAACAGGTGGAAGCCCGGATGAGCGTCACCGGCCAGAATATCGTTTAACTCACCTTCCAGATGCTGGCTGTCGATCAGGTTCATTTCCGAAATAACAACGATGCCGCCATCGACTTTTGCCTTCTGGATGGCTTCACACACTTTGTCCCAGGAACAATCACAGGCATTCAGGAGAAAAACTTCCGGCATGGACTCTCCCCGTTGCTTAGCCTGCTTCCTGACACTTTCAATCACCAGGTTCAGCGTGGCATCTTTACCTCGTCCAGCCGGGCCTTCAATCAGCGTTGCCTGACGACCGCCGTGTTTTCTGTCATGATGATAAGCCTGCTGACTGCGGCTTAAATCCTGCCCAAGCTGTTGCACGAGCTCAATGACCGCCGATCCGGAGGTATCAAACTCAGGTCGGATTTCTTTGGTCAATGTTCTGAAGTCCTGCAGAATGTCTGGCAGGGTGTGGTTATGAACTCTGTCGCGCAGGGTGTTGTTCGGGTGGTAGCGCGCAGCAAACCAGATTTCCAGTGCCGAAAGGGCATCCTGTTGAGTCTCGCTGATTTCGGGACCCAGTAGATCCCGGAAACTTTGCCGGATCAAACTGTTCAATTGCTCACAGTTGACACTGTCTCCTTTGGATAACGCACGATCCAGATACCAACCCACCCAACTGCAGATATCGGTTAAATCCCTGGGAGTAAACTCATGCTCGGGCAACAGCTCCTGATAATATTGCCACAGTGCCATCACACTCTTGCTGGCACTGTGTGCAATGTCGTTTATTTGCTGCTCCGGCAGATGCCTTTGTAAATGCCTGACCAGAGTCGGCTCCACTACCCTGTCCCGAAGGAATGCCTGGTCCAGGCGTGGGTAGTAAGCTCTGGGCAGCTTCTCTTTCAGGGCCAGGTCCATTTGGCGTCCCGAATAATGATCGGGATTGCCGGTAAGAATTACCCTGTGTTTTTTGCTGACCCTGACAGGATGACCATTCACGTAGATGCAGGGTTGCGTTTCCCACAAACCGTTCAATGATGCCAGCAATCCGGTTTTGGCCAGATTGGCTTCATCCAGAACCAGGGTAATGTACTCTTTTCCAACACAGCCTCCGTCTTTGTCGGATTCGGTCTTGGCCCATTCCATCAAGGCCCGGTTTTGCTGCACCATAGAGCGGTCGCCGTCGGCATGTTGTTGCCACTGCCAGCGTTTCATCAGGGTCTGTTCGCTGTCAGAAGGCCCAAGGGAAATGACCTTAGCCTGTCCTGAAGCCCTGGCCATTTTGGTGGAAAAGTAGCTTTTCCCGGTGCCGGTTTCCCCTTCAAGGAATATAACGGGAGAGTCTGTAAGCCGGTCATGGAGTCGGGATAATCGACGGCTTTCACGATCCTTCTGACTCGTCTCGCCGTGATAAAGATCCCGGGCCAGTGCCGACAATGGCTTATCAAAGGAGCTGTTCCATTTCAGTGATTCAGACAGTCGCTGTTCTACACGTTCAATGCCTTCTGTTCTGGAATTTGCTGTTCTGGC
Organism: Endozoicomonas sp. ALC020; assembly: GCF_049275935.1. Lineage (NCBI taxonomy): Bacteria > Pseudomonadati > Pseudomonadota > Gammaproteobacteria > Oceanospirillales > Endozoicomonadaceae > Endozoicomonas > Endozoicomonas sp. ALC020. The sequence continues at coordinate 984,515 of NZ_CP184830.1, read as the reverse complement.
TATGTGAAAACAATCGCTGGCCAGAACCTGAATGGCATCAGATCGGGTCTGCCCCAATGGCAAAGTTAACTGCCAGCCACAAGCCAGTGCATCCTGCAAACGTTTAATCTGTTTTGTTGGCCTGACGGCTAATGATTGACAGGGCTCTGATGCCGCTGGATCGACTTCTAACTGATACGCCATTGCATCTCGTTTTTCTTCAGGTGCATGGGCGACGATCATGGTACAGAGATTGTCCAGAACTTCTTTTTCATTCTGCTCTGAAAATGGACTCTTATAGGACAGTTGTAATTTTTCATTAAAGACAGCCGGGTCAAAGGCTCTGGCCAGTGACCACAGGTTCTGCTTCACAAACTCTCTATCCAGGCGCAGAGAATTGTTGATAATGGCATTTAAGTGATCCGGGTCTATCGAGGCGGTTTGATTCTCGTCCGGCGTCTTATCCGGTAACAAGTGCCAACAGGCCACTTTCATAAAATCCCTCACAGTCGGGTGCTGCCGGGTACCATGGGTGATGACGCTATTGATGGCCTTGCGCCAGTGGCAGGGCAGGAGCTGCGCGGACTGGTCAACCTGCTTTGCCCGCCGGGCAGCCAGTATCAGGTTATTCAACAACCCTTCGGTCATTACAGGCAGAGAGTTTTTAAGGCCGACAGGTACGGTTTTAAACGCTTTGTAAAGTTTATCAACTGCTTGTTCTGGCAGCTCAGTTCCGGGGATATGATGCTTGTCGCCATTGATAGCCCAGAGATCGACTTCAGGGCACCGTTTACCTGTGGTGACCAGCGAATTAAATACTGAAGACGGGCTCTTGGCAGACTCAGGCCAGAGCAGGGTGACATGAGCTTGTGGGTAGGCCTGTAATTGGCCATTCAACACCAGAGGTTGCCCGGCAGCCAGAGGTTCCAGCAGGTGCTGAAGCGTTGGATTACTCTCCAGCCCAAGGAATACGACCGGCTTGCCAGCGGTTAATGCCTTCTGCAACTCACTCTGACTTCGTCCAAAATGGGCCTTTTGCTCCGAGGTGATATGGATATTATCAAATAGCTGGCTGAAGCCGGTCTGTTCATTGACCTGAATGACCAGAGGTGCTGGCTGGTGATTATTGATCCAATGGCTTGCCTGGGCATGTTGCTGATAAGTGACTGTTTCAAAGGCAGCGCGATTTCTGGTTTTTTCCAATGGGATGGGCAGAGGGTATTCATCGTTTTCTGCCAAGCCCAGGACTTTCGGCTGCCGTTTTGAATGAGCCACCTGAAGCCCTGGCTGCAAACCTGTCTTCTCGCGAATCCTCTGCAGTGAACCCAGCAAACGAAACCAGAGCGCCTCACTGAGGGGAGAAGTTACGGTGACGACTCCCCCCGCCTGAACTTGTTCCAACAGACAGGTGTTTGGGGCTGCATGGCCATCCGGGGCAATGGCAATGGGGCTCAGCCATTCATTGATATTACCCTGGTTAATGATGATCGGGTTTCCTGGTGCCTGCTCTTTATCAAGTCCTTTTTCACCTTCTGTGTCACCTTCTCTGTCGCAGGAGCAGGAAAGGCTCTGGAACAATGAACGAAGCTCATCATTTCCTACCGGCATTTGATAAAACTGAACATTGTCGGGTAACGGACAAATATTCCCGTTGCTCTCAAAACATTGTTGCACCAGCATCTGACGAATCGTCTGTTCAAAGGCCAGGTCCTGCCAGTTGGCCCCTTTCAGAATGACCCGTTGTCCGGCTTTTAATGACTCAAGCCTGCCGGGGAGGTGTCGGATTCGCCCCTGTTGATCCACTCCGGGGCCGCCCAGAAGTAACTGTCGCCAGTTGTTGTGTAAGTGACAGTCAATAAGAACAGTATTGCTTTCATCCAAAACACTTTCGGCGGGGAATTCAGTCAATACCGGAGGAATCTTGTCGATGTTCATTGATGGGTCATTGCTGGTCTGAGCATCGAACCACCAGGTATTTTCCGGTCGATTAATTCGCCGCCAGAAATCAGCACCCAGTGCGCCGGCCGCAGGCGCTTCGTAGCTCTGGCCAACCGATGCCAGCTGCGCAGGGCTGGCCAGGACCAATAGAGAAACATGCTCACCCAGAGGGCGTTTCTTCTGGCTGACTTTGTCGTATAGACAGGGATTATCCGGGTCCAGCAGATCGTTAAACTTTGGCAGCTCGTCGCTGGTGAGTTTTCGGATATCCATCACCAGCGTTAGTGGCTTTGAACCTTCAAAGAGCTTGCCTGAGCTCAGAGTGTGGCAACCGTCGGCGGCAATACTCAACCGGCTCACCAGATTAGCCTGTGAAAGGTCATCGGGGTGGGAAATAAGGATGACATCCCGACCTTCATCGCCGGTTCGGGCAGCCAGAAGCTGTCGAACCTCATCATCATTGGCAACAAAACAGAAATCGAAGGAATAAGGGGCTGCCTGTGAGGAATTGGTTGAGGAAAGGGTACCTGCTCTGTCAGACAAGGTCATCGAAGTTGACGATACATAAGCTTTGACAGTGACAACAGGGTTGATGCCTTCAATCTTAGGCGGTGAACCGAACTGTGATCTCCCTGTTGGCATGCCATTATGGGATACGCCATTGTTACAAAAGGAGGGGGTTATTTCTCCGCCAATCTGACCATCCATAGCCACTTCTCCTGTCCTTTGAGAGATTAAGTTGAAATTGTTTGATCATTTGACCTTCGGATTGAAGAGAAGTTCATTTGGATCGTTATGTTTTGCCATTGAAGGAAGTCATCTATGATCACATTCTTAATGACTCACAAAGCGAATTTAAATTCATATTGCTCAAAAATTCATCAGCAATTTTTGTCAGTTCATTGGGTTTGAGTATCAGTGCATTACTGGTGTTGAGTGCCTGCCGTAGGTAGTCATCCTTAACAGAGTTCTCAAAAGAATAAGAGCTGAAAACAGAAGCCATCATGGCATACAGCTCTTCTGGTGAGGATGGGTCATGAGCGCCATATTCCGGCCTGTTGGCATCACCGCCCCAACAATAGGTTAAACAATCGCCTTTCGAGCGTGTCACTCCGTAAAGATAAAGACTGAAGGCCTGTATTAACGCATGCAAGTATCTCTCTTTTGAATCACTCAAAAAGCCTGCATCCTCAGGAGATATCCCAAGGTGGGCTAGTTCGTTTATTTGCGACAGTTGCTTCGAGTTCAGGCTATTCTCAACGGCTGTTTGAATCAGAGCTTCGATCTTTTCATAGAGCACATCGCCGTACCAGTGAGGTTGCCCCACGATAATCACCGGACGGTGGTTTGCCTTGCCCGAGTTTAACTTCACAAATGCAGGATGGTGCAGCAACATTTTTTCTATATTCGGAGTGCCCTGAGGTTCGTCCGTCCAGACGGTCTTTATGGATGAGCAGATCAATTTTTCTTCAAGCAGTGGCGAAAACCCTTCATGACAATGAGTGACAAACAAGGTATCACCATGTTCCCGTTGGAAGCGTTTATAATTGCGTTGCCATGCCAGGCTATTTTTTCCCCTGGTCAATAATCGCCGGTACCACATTTTCAGGCACTGGGCGGCTCTGGCCTTCAGTTCATCGACGCCTTCCAGACGCACCAAAAGCCGATGATGTTCAATGGCTTTCATAACAAGGCTCTTATAGTCCGGCAGTGGATCCAGCCATCCCGATTTCAGGGCTTCATAGGCAAAGTGAATAACCGAAGGGTTGTTCAGGTTACTCTCTTTCAATATATGCGTTATTGAATTCAACCAGTCTTCAGGGTCGGCCCCAGCCTGATTTATCATTTTTGAGTGCAGTAACCTGAGTTGTTCAGTGACCTGATTTTCATCACTTTTGGGCAATATCTGTTTGACCGCCTCTGACATTGGCCTGTGACGACCTTTACTGTCATCCAGTTCGCTGATCAATTTCCTCTCAAAATAGCCCAATGTTTCTGTCTCCAGTAATATTGAGACACCCATGGCAAAACCGGTTAAATCTCCTCTCGCCCAGAGATTCAATACCGTGTTGTAAGTGCTCAGGTTCGTTGCTGGCAATGCACTGCCTGTCTCAAGGACGTTGTTCAATTCCTCAAGGCCCATACCCATGGCCTCAGCCAAAGCTTGCCGTTGTGCTGAATCAGCCTCTTTCAGGAGATCACCGATCTTCTTCGACTCAGAACCAGAACCGCTGACCCTTCTGTTGGGCTGGAAGAAAGACAGGGTTTGTGTTGCCTCGACAGGCGACCCGCCCAAATCTACTGACTCCCAGGTTTGACCACCATCCACAGAACACTCTGCAAAGGCATGGGTACGGTTAGATATTTGCCGACATGGAATACCAAAATAACGACAAAAAGCGATAAAAACAGGCACACGATGACGACAGCTGCCTTGCCGCTGTGTTATGAGGAAGTGCAAAAAATTGCCACTTTGCTCTGGCATAGCTGCACCGGAAAACTCTCGGCAATAGTCCCCGATTGCATCAATGCGTTGTCTCGTGTTTTCAGCGCTTTTTATTCTCTGCAAAGGCAGTTGTATTTCGGGTAGTTGTTGGTCAATGTTCTCAAGCAGTCCCTTGAGTACTGTTTTCATACCTTCTGAACAGTGGCTGTCAAAACCTGTTGATCGTTCGCGGCGGGCTTTTCCGGCAGGTGTTTTTTGGTCCGCTTTTCTGTGTTCTACAACATAAGCAAATCGGATACTCTGGTTGGCTTTGGCCTCTGGAGCAGAGAGTATGTGAAGCCCGGTGTATCGATCCCTGATGAGGGTGAATGGCAAATGGGGTTCTGTTCGCAGGGCCACGATATAGTCGTTAACTGTCAGGCTGGGCAATGCAAATTGACCATTGTTGGATGAGATGTCCAGGGTTGCCAGGGTTTGATCGCTGGCTAATATCAGTTCCTGATCCTGTTCTGGCAACCGGGCAGGTATGAGGACTTCGGCCCCCTGTATGAACTGATGACTAATATTGATCCTTTTGATTTCACCCTCAGCAGATACATAAATATCCTTTGCCCACCATCGATAAATCCCGGGAAAATGGTTCGGCAAATCAAAAATTATATAGCGGTAAATTTGTGGCTTTTGCAGAGCCTCATAGTTCGTTTTCCGGTCTAATGCCGGAGCCTTTTCCTCACGGTCTTCCGGGAGGTATTTTTCAGGAGCCTTATCACCGTCAATAGTCAACGCCCGGTTTAGAGGTTGTGGCTCTTGGTCGGTTCCCTGAGCCAATGCCGGAGCCTGTTGGTCATGGACTTGTGGTATGTCTTGTGATGCGTCGTTAATAAAATTGTCTACCAGATGATTCGTCAGATCACTTAGCTGGTTCCAAAATGCAGACCACCCTTGAAGGTCAGGAGCGTTCCATGCACTTATCTGCCGATCAGCCTCCTGAAGGTAAGGCTGGCAAGCCGATAGTCTCAGCGTTTGTTTCTGTTCTTCCGTCATGGGAAAAACACTATTGCCGTCTACGCCTGCCCAGCCAAACTGGCGATCAAACCAGCGTTGCTGCCAGTGTCGGTATAGTGCCTGGATGAGCGTATCGTCGGACTCATCCGGCTTCAGGGATAGACCGGATGCCTGCCATTTTGCCTGAGCTACCCTCTTGATGATTTCCTTTTTGGCGTCCTCTTCATTCAAAAGAGTGTTGAAACAAATTTCGTGGTTTTTTTCATCAACACTGTTGTGATCACTGCGTCGAATCAGCCATGGACGATCAAAGTCCGGTACTGTCCGGTTGAACCATTCGCACAGGCCGGAATCAAGCTCACCTTTATCAAGGGCAAGAGCCGAAGATTCGGGCAGTTCATCCAGCGATAGGTTGGCAGCCATCAGGTAAAGCCGGTAGTGTTGATGGAGGCATTGATGAAGTGCTCTGTCAGTAAAATCGCCGCCTCTGAAGACAGCCCTGGCGACATTCTGTAAATCACGGCTGGTGGGTTGCAATGGCAGTTTTTTGCGCTGCAGGTAAGCCCTTAAAAGACAATGTTTTTCTGTTAGCTTTTTAGCGACGAATGTCCATTCCGGGGACTCTGGCAACAGCTTTTCGGCAATGGTCTGTAATTCTGCCGGGTTATACTGCCGGATGGGCAAATGCCGAAAACGTCCTTTCAGCGCTGGTGATAAGGGTTTTCGCCCACTGTACTCAGGCGGGTTGATGGTGGCAAACAGGTGGAAACCCGGATGGGCGTCACCGGCCAGAATATCGTTTAACTCACCTTCCAGGTGCTGGCTGTCGATCAGATTCATTTCTGAAATCACCACGATGCCGCCATCGACTTTTGCCTTTTGGATCTTTTCACACAGTTTGTCCCAGGAACAATCACAGGCATTCAGAAGATAGACTTCCGGCATGTATTCATCCTGTTGCTCAGCCTGCTTTTTAATAGCTTCAATCACCAGGTTCAGCGTGGCATCTTTACCTCGTCCCGCCGGGCCTTCAATCAGTGTTGCCTGACGACCGCCGTGTTTCCTGATGAAATGATAAGCCTGCTGACAGCGGTTTAAATCCTGTCCAAGTCGTTGCACCAGCTCACAGACTGCCGATCCGGAGGTATCAAAGTCTGGTCGGATTTTTTCGCTGACTGTGCTGAAGGTCTGCTGAATATCTGACAGGGTCTTGTTACGAACTCTGTCGCTCAGGGTGTTCTCTGATTTGTAACGGGCAGCAAACCAGATTTCCAGTGCGGACAGGGCATCCTGCTGAGTCTCGGTGATTTCAGGCCCCAGTACATCCCGAAAACTTTGTTGGATCAAACTGTTTATTTGCTCACAGGTCACAGTGCCGCGAGCGGGCAGGGCATGATCCAGATACCAGCCCACCCAACTGCAGATATCCGTTAAATCCCTGGGGGTAAACTCATGCTCTGGCAACAGCTCCTGATAATATTGCCAGAGTGCCATCACACTGTTGCTGGCACTGTCTGCAAAGTCGTTTATTTGATGCTCCGGCAGGTGCTCTTGTAGATGCTTGAACAGAGCCGGTTCCACCACTCTGTCCCGAAGGAATGCCTGATCCAGGCGTGGGTAGTAAACTCTGGGCAGTTTCTCTTTCAGGGCCGGGTCCATTTGGCGCCCGGAGTAATGATCCGGGTTGCCGGTAAGAATCACCCGGTGTTTCGGGCCGACCCTGACAGGATGGCCATTGACGTAAATGCAGGGTTGCGGTTCCCAGAGGCCGTTCAATGATGCCAGCAATCCGGCTTTGGCCAGGTTGGCTTCATCCAGAACCAGGGTGACATAGTGTCCATCCTTGTCGGACGGAGTTTTGGCCCATTCCATCAATGCCCGGTTTTGCTGCACCATCGAGCGGTCGCCGTCGGCGTGTTGTTGCCACTGCCAGCGTTTCATCAGGGTCTGTTCGCTGTCAGAAGGTCCAAGAGAAATGACCGCAGCCCGTCCTGAAGCCCTTGCCATTTTGGCGGAAAAGTAACTTTTCCCGGTGCCGGTTTCTCCCTCAAGGAATAGAACGGGAGAGTCTTTAAACCGGTCATGGAGCCGGGATAATCGACGGCTTTCACGATCCTCCTGACTCATCTTGCCGTGATAAAGATCCTGGGCCAGTGCTGACAATGGCCTATAAGCAGAACCCGTCCGTAGCGAATCAGACAGTCGATTTTCTATGCGTTCAATGCGTTCTGCGTCAGGGTTTTCTGTGACATATTCTCCCCTGGCAATGTGTAAGCAGTCGCAGACCAGAGCGTGAATGGCATCGGATCGGGTCTGCCCCAGTGGCAAAGACAACAGCCAGCCAGAGGCCAGTGCGTCTTGCAGACGTTTGATCTGTCTTGATGGCCTGATGACTAACGATTGATATTGTTCTGCTGCCGCCGGATCGACTGCCAACTGATACGCCATTGCCTGTTGTTTTTCTTCAGGAGCATGGGCCAGGATCATGGCGCAGAAACTGTCCGGGACTCCTTGTCCATCCCATTCTGGAAATGGATTGTCATAGGACAGTTGTAAGTCGCCATTAAACACTGCCGGGTCGAAGGCCCGGGCCAGTTGCCAGGGGTTCTGCTCCACAAACTCTCTATCCAGCCGCAGGGCACTGTTGATGACGCCATTTAACCGATCCGGGTCTACCGAGGCGGCTTGATCCTTGTCCGGTAACAAGTACCAGCAAGCCACTTTCATAAAATCACGCACTGACGGATTCTGCCGGGTGCCGTGGGTGATAACACTGTTGATGGCCTTGCGCCAGTGGCAGGGCAAGAGTTGTGGGGACTGGTCGGTCTGCCGTGCTCGCCGGGCAGCCAGTATCAGGTTATTCAATAACCCTTCGGTCATTTCAGGCAGAGGGTTACAAAGGTCGCCAGGTACGGTTTTAAAGGCTTCGTAAAGTGAGCAAATTGCTTGTTCTGGCAATTCAGTCCGGGAGATATCATGCCTGTCGGCATTGATATCCCAAAGATCGACTTCAGGACAGGGCTTACCTGTGGAAACCAGCGAATTAAATACTGAAGATGAGCTTTTCAAAGACTCAGGACAGAGTAGTGTGACACGAGCTTGTGGGTAGGCCTGTAATTGACCATTCACCAACAGAGGTTGCCCAACCATCAGGGGTTCCAGAAGCTGCTGAAGCGCTGGATTAGTCTCCAGTCCCAGAAGCACAACAGGCTTACCCGCAGTCAATGCCTTCTGCAACTTACTTTGACTTCGTCCAAAATGGGCCTTTTGTTCCGAGGCGATATGGATATTATCAAATAGCTGGTTGAAGCCGGTCTGTTCATTGACCTGAATGACCAGAGGGGCTTCCGGCTGATGATTGATCCAGTGATTTGCCTGGGCATTTTGCTGGTAAGTGGCGGTATTAACGGCGACAGTATCTCTGATTGTATTTTGTAGCCTGGACAAAAGGCATTCGTCGTGTTCATTCAACCCCAGAGCTTCCGGCTGCTGTTTCGAATGAGCCACCTGAAGTTTGGGTTGCAGGCCGGTTGTGTCGCGAATCGTCTGCAGTGAACCGAGCAAACGAAACCAGAGTGCCTCAGTGAGGGGAGAGGTTACGGTGACGACCCCCCCCGCCATAACCTGTTCCAACAGACAGGTGTTAGGTGTTGCATAGCCTTCCGGGGCAATGGCAGTAGGGCTCAGCCATTCGCTGATATTACTCTGGTTAATAATGATTGGGTTTCCTGGTGCATTATCAGAGCAGGAGAGGCTTTGAAACAGTGAATAAAGCTCGTCATTGCCAACCGGCATTTGATAAAACTGAACATCGTCGGGTAACGGACAGACCTTGCCATTGCTTTCAAAGCACTGTTGCGCCAACAGCTGTCGAATCGTCTGCTCAAAAGTCAGGTCCTGCCAGTCGGCTCCTTTCAGAATGACCCGTTGTCCGGCTTTCAAAGACTCAAGCCTGCCGGGTATATGCTGGATTCGCCCCTGTTTATCGACTCCGGGACCGCCCATCAGTAACTGTCGCCAGTGACTGTGCAAGTGACAGTTAATTAAAATTGTGTTGTCGTCTATAGTGCTTTCGCTGGAGGGGAGTTCAGCCAAAACCGGAGGAACCTTGTTGACAGTCATCGACGGGTGATTGCTGATTCGAGCTTCGAACTGCCAGGTATTACCTGGCCGATTAATGCGCCGCCAAAAGTCAGCGCCTGGTGCGCCGACCGGCGAAGCTTCGTCACGCTTGCCAACCGATGCCAACTGTTTAGGGTCTGCCACAACCAGCACAGAAACATGCTCACCCAGAGGGCGTTTCTTCTGGCTGACTTTGTCGTACAGACAGGGGGTGTCCGGGTCCAGCAGATCGTTAAATTTGGGTAAATCCTCGCTGCTGAGTTTTCGGATATCTATCACCAGGGTTGATGGCTTTGAACCTTCAAAGAGCTTGCCTGAATGCAGAGTATGGCGACCCTCCCCGGAAATGCTCAACCGGGTCACCAGATTAGCCTGTGAAAGGTCATCGGGGTGAGAAATGAGGGTGACATCCTGATGTTCATCGCAGGTTCGGGCAACCAAAAGCTGTCGGACCTCATCATCACTGGCGACAAAACGAAAATCGAAGGCGTGAGGTTTTTTTTGCAGTGAGGAATCGGCTGAGGATACGGTTCTCGCTTTGTCAGGCATTGCCACCGAAGAGGGCGATGTTTTCAGTTTGCACGTCACCTGGTAGCAGATTTCTATGCCCTTTTCCTTTTCCTCCGATGATGGCTTGGCTGGCACACGTCCATCAGGCACGTATCTCTCAGGAACAGGACTGTCTGTTTTTTCACCTATCTGACCATGCATAATCAATCTCTCTCCCGGAGGACTGCTTGAAGTTGTTTAATCGTTTGACCTTCAGACAGGAGAAAAGTTCTATTGGAGGGTTATCCGAAACCATTAAAGGGAAATCACTGGTCTCGAATAACTCATCACGATCCGGCTACTACCTTGTCCATCACTGCGTCACAAAGCGAATTCAAATTCACGCTGTGCAAAAACTCCTTGGCAATTTTTGTCAGCTCGTGGGGTTTGAGCACCAGGGCGGTGCTGGCGTTTTGAACCTGCTTTAAGTAGTCAACCTTAACAAAACACTGAAAATCGAAAGAGCTTCCAATTCGATCCATCATGGCATACAGCTCTTTGGCTGAGGATGGGTCACGAGAGCCATAGCAGCTGCCCGGATCATGCGACCCGTTGATGAGTGCATTACCCCAGCAATACGTTAAATGACCACCCTCCGAGAGTGTCAAGTCACAGAGATAATGACAGAAGGCCTGCTCAACCGCTTCCCGACATTTATCTTTCAGGCTATATTGCGTATCTGTCGCAAAAAAGTTATTTATCCTCCCATCTTCGAAGAACTGCTTCATGCGAGGGCTGTTGCTGACTTTTTGAAACAGGGCTTCATACTTTTCACACATGTCTCCGTCGCCCCAGTTAGGTTTCCCCAAGATAATCACCGGACGGCGGTTCACCTTGCCCGACTTTAACTGCTCAAACGCAGGATCATGTACCAACATTCGTTCTATATTCGGAATGCCCTCAGGTACCTCAGTCCAGGCGATCTGCATAGATGGATCGAGAATTTTCTTTTCAAGGAGTGACGAACTGCCATCATGACAATGAGTGATGAAGAAGGCGTTATTTTTTTGCTTTTGGAAGCTTTCATAGACCGGCGGCCATACCTGGCTACTCTTTCCTCTGGGCAATAATTTCCTGTACCACATTTTCAGGCAGTGGGCGGCTCTAACCTTGAGTTCATCGATTCTTTCCAGAGTCAGCAACAGATTATGATGTTCTCTGGTCATCGTAACAGGGTTCTCATCGTCCGGAAGTGGATTAAGCCAACCCGATTTCAGTGCTTCATCGGCAAGGCGAATAAACGAAGGGGTTTCCTCATCACTCTTTGCCAATATATCCACTATTGATTTCATCCACTGGTGAGGGCTGGCTCTGCCCTGAACAATCATTTTTGAATACAATGACCTGAGTGGATCAGTGACCTGATCTTCGTCACTGTCGGACAATATTTGCTTTACTGCTTCCGACATCGGTTTATAGGTATACCCAGGGCCGTAACGCACATCACCGACCAATGCCTGCTCGTCAGGGCCCAGTGCTTCTGCCTCTAGCGACTCTAATAGTGAAACACCCGTTGCAAAACCGGTTAAATCTTTTTTCTCCCAAAGTTTCCTTACTATTTGGGCTTGGCTCAGATCATCGGTTACTGGCAATGCACCGCCTGTTTCAAGAGCTTTCTTCAGCTCCTCAATGCTGATACCACAGGCTTCAGCCAAAGCCTGCTGTTGTGCCGAATCAGCCCCTTTCAGGAGATTCTTAATCCTCCTTGACTCAGTGCCACAACCACTGGCCCAATGGGTGGGCTGGAAGTCAGGCAGGATTTCTGTTGCCTCGACAGGCTCCCCGCCCAAATCCACGAACTCCCAGGTTTGGCCTCCGTCCAGCGAATACTCTGCAAAGGCGTGATCGCAGTTAACAATTTGTCGGCATGGAATCTCAAAATAACGACAAAGAGCGACAAAAACAGGCGTACGGTGACGACAACTGCCTTGCCGCTGTGTTACCAGGAATCGAAACAAATTTTCACCGTACGCTGGTACAGAATCACCGGTAAACTGTTCACAATAGTCCTTGATTGCCTGGATTTGTTGCCTGTTGTCTCTGGCTTTTTCCACTGTCTGCAAAAGCTGCTTTAATTCCTCAGATTGGTCCTTAGTGGCCACAAACGGTTCTTCCAGCACTGTTTTCATACCTTCGCAGCAGTAGGCGTCAAATCGTTTTGATTGTTCCGATAGGGCTTCTTCAGCGGATGTTTTTATGCCAGGCTCCCTGGGTTCTACGACATAAGCAAATTTAATTATCTGGTTGGCTTCGGCTTCTGCAACTGTCAGTGTGTGAAGCCCGGTATATCGGTCCCTGACCAGGGTAAATGGCAATTCGGGTGTTATGCGCAGGGCTACGATATAGTCGTCAGGCGTCAGGCTGGGCAATGCATATCGACCATCGTCCGATGACCATTCAAAGGTCGCCAGCGTTTGATCTGTGGTTAATGTCACTTCCTGGTCAGATTCTGGTAACAGGTCCGGTATCAGGACTTCGGCCCCCTGCATGTGTCGATCATTAATATCGATCCATTTGATATCGCCCCCGGCAGACACAAAAATATCCTTTGCCCACCACCGATACATTCTGGAAGGAAGGCCCGGCCTGTTAAAAATTATATGATTGTCAGTCTGTGACTTACCCCGTTGCCCGTAGCTTGTTCTCCGGTCCAATGCCAGAGCTTCTTCCTCGTGGTCTTCCGGATTGTATTTTTCAGGAGTGTTATCATCGCCAGTCGTCAGGGCTTCGTTAACAGGTTGTGGCTCATGGCTCGTGCTCTGAGCCAATGCCGGAGCCTGTTCCTCGTCGATTTTTGCAGCCCGCGCCTGGTCAACATAATGGTCAGCCAGATGGCTCGGCAGATCACTCAGCTGATGCCAAAATGCAGGCCATAGTTGCACGGGATTGGCGTTCCATGCACTTATCCGCCGATCAGCCTCCCGAAGGTAAGGCTGGTTAGCCGTTAATTTCAGCGTTTGTTGCTGCTCTTCCGTAAGGGGAAATACACGATTAGCGTTTATAGCCGTCTGGCCAAACTCACGATCAAACCAGCTTTGCTGCCAGTGACGGTATATTGCCCCGGTAAGAATATCGGCTGACTCATACGGCTTCAGGGAAAGACCGGATGCCTGCCATCTGGCCTGAGCTACCCTGTCGATGATTTCCGCTTTGGTTTCCTCATCGGTCTGAAGAGCGTTAAAGAAAATTTCATGGTTTTTTTCATCCATACTGATGTGATCGCTGCGTTGTATCAACCAGGGGCGATCAATGCCCGGTATCGTTCGGTTGAACCACTCGCAAAACTCAGTATCAAGCTTACCTCTGGCCATGGCAAAAGCCGATGACCCGGGCAGTTGCTCCAGCGTTCTTCTGGCTGCCATCAGGTAAAGCCTGTAGTGCTGATTGAGGTATTGATGAAGTCTTGTTTTGGTAAAATCACCCCCTCTGTTAATGGCCTTCGCCACATTCTGTAAATCAAGGCTGGTGGGCTGCAACGGCAGTTTTTTCTCTTGCAGGCAGGCCCTCAATCGACAATGCTGCCGGGTCAGCTCTTCAGCTACGCTTTTCCCCTGCTCATTGTGTGGCAACACTTTCTGGGCAATGGTCTGCAGTTCGGTCGGGATGTACTGCCGGATGGGCAAATGTCGAAAACGTCCTTTGAGTGCCGGTGATAAGGGTTTTCGGCCACTGTACTCAGGCGGGTTGATGGTAGCGAACAGGTGGAAACCCGGATGGGCGTCACCGGCCAGAATATCGTTTAACTCACCTTCCAGATGCTGGCTGTCGATCAGATTCATTTCCGAAATGACTACTATGCCGCCATTGACTTTTGCCTTCTGGATCGCTTCACACACTTTCTCCCAGGAACAATCACAGGCATTCAGGTAAAAGACCTCCGGCATCAATTCCTGCCGTTGCTCTGCCTGCTGTCTGACACTTTCAATCATCAGATTCAGCGTGGCATCCTTACCCCGTCCAGCCGGGCCTGCAATCAGTGTCGCCTGACGACCGCCGTGTTTCCTGTCGAGGTGATAAGCCTGCTGACAGCGGCTTAAATCCTGCCCAAGCTGTTGCGCCAGTTCACTGACTGCCGATCCGGAGGTATCAAACTCAGGTCGGTTTTTTTCAGTGAATTGCATGAAGGGCTGCTGTATATCCCTGAGGTTCTGTGTACGAACTCTGTCGCTCAGCGTGTTGTCCAGTTGGTAGCGGGCAGCAAACCAGATTTCCAGTGCCAGCAAGTTATCCTGATAAATCTCGGCGATCTCGGGACCCAGAAGATCCCTAAAGCTCTGCTGGATCAAACTGTTTATTTGCTCACAGGTAACAGGGGCAACGGTGGGCAGCGCACGATCCAGATACCAACCCACCCAGCTGCAGATATCCGTTAAATCCCTGGGGGTAAACTCATGTTCTGGTAACAGTTCCTGATAATATTGCCAGAGAGCCATCACGCTCCCGGTGGTAGTGTGTGCAATGTCGTTTATTTGATGGCGTTGCAAATGACTGAGCAAAGCGGGTTCCACTACTCTGTCCCGAAGGAAAGCCCGGTCCAGACGTGGGTAGTAAGCCCTTGGCAGTTTCTCTTTCAGGGCCGGGTCCATTTGCCGCCCGGCGTAATGATCCGGGTTGCCGGTGAGAATCACCCGGTGTTTCGGGCCGACCTTGACAGGATGACCATTCACATAAATACAGGGTTCCGGTTCCCATAAGCCGTTCAATGATGCCAGTAATCCGGTTTTGGCCAGGTTGGCCTCATCCAACACCAGTGTTATGTATTCGTCGTCTTTGTCGGATTCGATCTTGGCCCATTCCATCAGCGCCCTGTTTTGCTGCGCCATAGAACGGTCGCCGTCGGCGTGTTGTTGCCACTGCCAGCATTTCATCAGGGTCTGTTCGCTGTCGGAAGGTCCAAGGGATATGACCTTGGCCTGTCCTGTAGCCCTGGCCATTTTGGCAGAAAAGTAACTTTTCCCGGTGCCGGTTTCTCCCTGCAGGAATATAACGGGAGAGTCAGCAAATCGTTCATGGAGTCGCGACAATCGACGACTTTCACGATCCTTCTGACTTATCTTGCCGTGATATAGGTCCTGGGCCAGTGCTGACAAAGGCTTATTAGTGGAGCCCGTCCATCTCAGTGATTCAGCCAGTCGATGTTCTATGCGTTCAATGCCTGCTGCGGCAGAATTCGCTGTTCTGGCCCTGTGAAAACAATCGCTGGCCAGCGCCTGAAGGGCATCGGATCGGGTCTGCCCCAATGGCAAAGTTAATTGCCAGCCAGAGGCCAGTGCATCCTGTAAACGTTTAATCTGTCTTGTTGGTCTGATGGCTAACGATTGACAGGGCTCCGTTGCCTTCGGATCAACTTCCAGCTGATAGGCCATTGCTTGTTGTTTTTCTTCAGGCGCATGGGCCAGGATCATGGCACAGAAACTGTCCGGGACTCCTTCTTCGTACCATTGCGGAAATGGATTTTCAAAGGACAGCTGTAAGTCGCCATTAAAGACTGCCGGGTCAAAGGCTCTCGCCAGAGGCCACAGGTTCTGCTCGACAAACGTTCTATCCAACTGCAGGGTGCTACTAATGATGTCATTTAATTGATCCGGATCTACCGAGGCGGCTTGATCCTCATCCGGCGTCTTATCCGGTAACAATTGCCAACAGGCCACTTTCATAAAATCTCGCACGGAGGGGTGCTGCCGGGTGCCATGGGTAATGACGCTATTGATTGCCTTGCGCCAATGGCAGGGCAGGAGATGTGGCGACTGGTCAACCTGCTGTGCTCGCCTGGCGGCCAGAATCAGGTTATTCAATAACCCTTCGGTCATTTCAGGCAGAGGGTTACAAAGGTCAGCAGGTACGGTTCTGAAGGCTGCGTAAAGTTCATTAAGCGCTTGTTCTGGCAGCTCAGTCCGGGAGATTTTATGCCTGAGGACATTGATACCCCAGATATCGATCTCAGGACAAGGGGTGGCTGCGGCGACCATCGAAGCGAATACTGAAGATGGGCTGTTCGCAGACTCAGGCCAGAGTATTGTGACATGAGCCTGTGGGTAGGCCTGTAATTGGCCATTCACCATCAGAGGTTGCCCGACAATCAGGGGCTCCAACAGCTGCTGAAGGCTTGGGTTACCCTCGAGACCCAGCATTACAACCGGCTTGCCAGCCGTTAATGCCTGCTGCAATTGACTCTGGCGTCGCCTGAAATGGGCCTTTAGTTCCGAGGCGATATGGATCTCATCAAATAGCTCGCTGAGGCTGGTCTGGTCATTAACCTGAATGATCAAAGGGGCTTCCAGGTGATCTTTTATCCACTGACTTACCTGGGCATGATGCTGGTAAGTGACGGTACTAAAAGCGGCCTGATTCCTGCCTTTTTTATCTTGCTGATGGCTCCCGGGGAGCGGGCACTCATCATTTTCTGTCAATCCCAGGGCTTCCGGTTGTTGCCTTGAATTGACCACCTGAAGCCGAGGCTCCATGCCGGTCGTTTCGCGAATGGTCTGCAGTGAACCCAGCAAACGAAACCAGAGTGCCTCAGTGAGGGGAGAGGTTACGGTGACGATCCCTCCCGACCGAACCTGTTCCAAAAGACAGCTGTTAGGGACGGCATAACCTTCCGGGGCAATGGCAATCGGGCTCAGCCATTCCCTGATATTGCTCTGGTTAATGATGATCGGGTTTCGTGGTGCGTCGAGGGAAAGTCCTTCCTCATCGTGTTTGTCAAAAGAGCAGGACAGGCTTTGGAACAGTGAATGAAGCTCGTCATTCCCCACCGGCATTTGATAAAACTGAACATCGTCCGGTAACTGACAGACTTTCCCGTTGCTCTCAAAACGCTGTTGCGCCAACATTCGTCGGATCGTCTGTTCAAAGGCCAGGTCCTCCCAGTCGGCCCCTTTCAGAATTACCCGTTGCCCAGCCCTTAATGACTCAAGCCTGCCGGGGGTGTGCTGGATTCGTCCCTGTTTATCGACTCCGGGGCCACCCAGCAGCAACTGTCGCCAGTTATTGTGAAAGTGGCAGTCAATTAGAAGGGTATTGCCGTCTATAGCGCTTTCGGCAGAAGGGAATTCAGCCAATAGCGGAGGAACCTCGTCGGTTTCCATCAACGGCTCATTGCTGGTTTTTGTGTCAAACTGCCAGGTATTGTCCGGTCGATTAATTCGCCGCCAGAAGTCTGCACCCGGTGCGCTGCCCGCAGGCGCATCGCCATGCTGGCCAACCGCCGCCAATTGCCCAGGGTCTGCCAGGACCAGCAGAGAAACATGGGGTCCCAGAGGGCGTTTCTGCTGACTGACTTTGTCATACAGACAGGGGTTATCCGGGTCCAGCAGGTCGTTAAATTTTGGTAGCTCATCGCTGCTGAGTTTTCGGATATCTATCACCAGGGTTAATGGCTGTGAAGCCTCAAACAGCTTGCCTGAACGCAGAGTCTGGCGACCGTCGCCGGAAATGCTCAACCGGGTCACCAGATTAGCCTGTGAAAGGTCATCGGGGTGAGAAATGAGGGTGACATCCTGATGTTCATCGCCGGTCTGGGCAATTAAAAGCTGTCGAACTTCATCATCATGGGCGACAAAACGAAAATCGAAGGCATGAGGATTTTTTTGCAGTGAGGAATCCGTTGAGGATACGGTTCTCGCTTTGTCAGGCATTGCCAACGGAGAGGGCGATGTCTTTAGTTTGGACGTCACCTGGTAGCAGATTTCTATGCCCTTTTCTTTTTCCTCCGATGATGGCTTGGCTGGCAAATGTCCATCAGGCACGTATCTCTTAAGAGCAGAGCTGTCTGTTTTTTCACCAATCTGGCCATCCATAATCAATCTCTCTCTCTAAGGACTGCTTGAAGTTGTTTTGTTGTTTGACCTTCAGACAGGAGAAAAGTTCTATTTGCAGGGCTCTGTAGGGGACACTCGGGGATGACAAGGCTAGAGGGGGCACCGGGCAGTATGGTTCTGGTGGTGAGTCAGTTTGGATTCCCGCCTTCGCGGGAATGACGGGAGTGAAGATGGGAATGACGGGAGTGAAGCTGGGAATGACGGGAGTGAAGAAGGGAATGACGGGAGTGAAGACGGGAAAGAGTATGTGGTCGTCATTCCCGCGAAGGCGGGAATCCAGCGCCAACATAGGGTCACCGACTTCTCCGGCATGACAAGGCCAGGGAGTCACCGGGCAGTATGGTTCTGGTGGTGAGTCAGTTTGGATTCCCGCCTTCGCGGGAATGACGGGAGTGAAGATGGGAATGACGGGAGTGAAGCTGGGAGTGACGGGAGTGAAGCTGGGAGTGACGGGAGTGAAGCTGGGAATGACGGGAGTGAAGCTGGGAATGACGGGAGTGAAGCTGGGAGTGACGGGAGTGAAGACGGGAAAGAGTATGTGGTCGTCATTCCCGCGAAGGCGGGAATCCAGCGCCAACATAGGGTCACCGACTTCTCCGGCATGACAAGGCCAGGGAGTCACCGGGCAGTATGGTTCTGGTGGTGAGTCAGTTTGGATTCCCGCCTTCGCGGGAATGACGGGAGTGAAGCTGGGAATGACGGGAGTGAAGCTGGGAATGACGGGAGTGAAGACGGGAAAGAGTATGTGGTCGTCATTCCCGCGAAGGCGGGAATCCAGCGCCAACATAGGGTCACCGACTTCTCCGGCATGACAAGGCCAGGGAGTCACCGGGCAGTATGGTTCTGGTGGTGAGTCAGTTTGGATTCCCGCCTTCGCGGGAATTACGGGAGTGAAGAAGGGAATGACGGGAGTGAAGCTGGGAATGACGGGAGTGAAGATGGGAATGACGGGAGTGAAGAAGGGAATGACGGGAGTGAAGACGGGAATGACGGGAGTGAAGACGGGAAAGAGTATGTGGTCGTCATTCCCGCGAAGGCGGGAATCCAGCGCCAACATAGGGTCACCGACTTCTCCGGCATGACAAGGCCAGGGAGTCACCGGGCAGTATGGTTCTGGTGGTGAGTCAGTTTGGATTCCCGCCTTCGCGGGAATGACGGGAGTGAAGCTGGGAATGACGGGAGTGATGCTGGGAGTGACGGGAGTGAAGCTGGGAGTGAAGGGAGTGAAGACGGGAAAGAGTATGTGGTCGTCATTCCCGCGAAGGCGGGAATCCAGCGCCAACATAGGGTCACCGACTTCTCCGGCATGACAAGGTCAGGGAGTCACCGGGCAGTATGGTTCTGGTGGTGAGTCAGTTTGGATTCCCGCCTTCGCGGGAATGACGGGAGTGAAGCTGGGAATGACGGGAGTGAAGCTGGGAATGACGGGAGTGAAGAAGGGAATGACGGGAGTGAAGCTGGGAATGACGGGAGTGAAGACGGGAAAGAGTATGTGGTCGTCATTCCCGCGAAGGCGGGAATCCAGCGCCAACATAGGGTCACCGACTTCTCCGGCATGACAAGGTCAGGGAGTCACCGGGCAGTATGGTTCTGGTGGTGAGTCAGTTTGGATTCCCGCCTTCGCGGGAATGACGGGAGTGAAGCTGGGAATGACGGGAGTGATGCTGGGAGTGACGGGAGTGAAGCTGGGAGTGACGGGAGTGAAGACGGGAAAGAGTATGTGGTCGTCATTCCCGCGAAGGCGGGAATCCAGCGCCAACATAGGGTCACCGACTTCTCCGGCATGACAAGGTCAGGGAGTCACCGGGCAGTATGGTTCTGGTGGTGAGTCAGTTTGGATTCCCGCCTTCGCGGGAATGACGGGAGTGAAGATGGGAATGACGGGAGTGAAGCTGGGAATGACGGGAGTGAAGCTGGGAATGACGGGAGTGAAGCTGGGAATGACGGGAGTGAAGACGGGAAAGAGTATGTGGTCGTCATTCCCGCGAAGGCGGGAATCCAGCGCCAACATAGGGTCACCGACTTCTCCGGCATGACAAGGCCAGGAAGTCACCGGGCAGTATGGTTCTGGTGGTGAGTCAGTTTGGATTCCCGCCTTCGCGGGAATGACGGGAGTGAAGATGGGAATGACGGGAGTGAAGATGGGAATGACGGGAGTGAAGATGGGAATGACGGGAGTGAAGCTGGGAATGACGGGAGTGAAGCTGGGAATAGTGGAGGTAAAACTCGGGGGGGGGATTTTGCAAGCGGTCACTGAATATTATCCCACAGGTCATTCCATTGTAGGTTTTCTTTTTCAATCAAATTAATCTTCCACTGGCGATTCCATTTCTTCAGCTGTTTTTCGCGGATAATGGCCGACTCCATCGTTTCATGCTGCTCAAAGTAAACCAGCTTGTGAACGCTATATTCTGCTGTAAAACCAGGAGCCAGGTTGTTTTTGTGTTGCCATATCCTCTGAATCAGGTGACTGGTTACACCAATATACAGTACTTCCATTTCTCTTGCTGGCAAGTATGTAAACGCAAGGCTGCTTAAGCATTGATACTCCTTCGATCGTCATTCTCTCAAAGGCGGGAACCATTCAGCTTGAGTTAATAAGCTTGCAGTTTGCTGGCGAGTGCCCACTCTCCCTTTTATATCAAGATTCGTTACGAAATTGTCTCTCACAGAGTTTGCAGGGCTACCCGAAACCATTAAAAGAAATCACCGGTCTCGAAAACTCATCACGATCCGGCTACTACCTGTTCACGCAATGCGTCACAAAGCGAATTCAAATTCACGCTGTGCAAAAACTCTTCGGCGATGGTGCTCATCTCATCGGATTTGAGTACCAGTGCGTTATTGGCGTTGTGTGCCTGACGCAAGTAGTTATCCTTAACAGATTCCTGAAACTCGGAAGAGCTCTTTATTTCAAGCATCATGGCATGCAGCTCTTCTGGTGAGGATGGGGCATGAGCGCCATAGCTGTGTTTTTGCCAGCCCTCCACATCAGCATCGGCCCAGCAATAGGTTAAGCAACCGCCTTTCGAGTGTGTCAATCCATAGAGATAATGACTGAAGGCCTGCTGAATCGCTTTCCTGCAGTTGTCTCGTAAATTTCCCACAAGAACATTCTCCCTGAGTGAAAGCTTAAGGGTTTCCAGAATGGCTTCGTACCTGCTTAGGATAACAGACCTTTTTTTCTGATATTCTTCTTCCAGAGTTCGATCTCGCAGACGATCCGGGACTTTGTTGCGATCTCTTAGCAACGCTGCAAGAGTGTTTTGGAGTTGCTTTTCTGTTGCCTGCACTTGATTGAGTCTTTCCAATAAATGCTTCAGGTCTGGACGGTTCTCAGCGAGTTGTTGTAACAGGGCATCGACCTTTTCATTTAACAGTGTATCGTCCCAGGAATTGCCCCAGGAAGGCTGCCCCAAGATAATCACCGGACGATGATTCGCCTTGCCCGAGATTGACTTCACAAAGGCAGGATGGCGCAGCAGCATCCGATCTATACATGGAACGCCCTCAGGTTCGTCCGTCCAGTCTTTTTTTACAGATGAGCTGATAATTTGATCTTCCAGAGATCGTGAAAAACCATCATGACAATGAGAGACCAGCGAGGTCCTGACTTTTCCCCACCGGGGGTTTTCATAAGCCCGCTGCCATAGCCCGCAATTTTTTTCTCTGGACAGAAATACCCTATAGAACTTTTTCAGGCATTGGTCGGCTGCAACCTTCATTTCATCGATACCTTGCAGACGCACTAATAGCTCATGGTGCTCACGGAAATCTGCATGATTTCTAAAAAAGGTCGGCACACTATCCAGCCAACCCGATGTCAAAGCCTTTTGGGCAAAGTCAATAACCGGGGGCCTGGTCAGGTCACTGTTTATCAGAATTTTCACCATTGAAAACAACCAATGTATAGGGTTTTCTTTGCCCTGAACAATCATTTTTGAGTGCAATATCCTGAGTGGTTCAGTGACCTGGTCTTCATCACTGTCAGACAAGATTTGTTTGACTGCCTCCGACATCGGTCTTCTGTAGGTATTTAAATCCCTGTCAGACACAAGACCGACCAGACCTTTCTCTTCAAAGCTCAATGCTTCTGTCTCCAGCGACTCCAGGATTAAGACACCCATGGAAAAACCGGTTAAATCTTTTCTGTTCCAAAGGTTCACTACCATTTTGGCAATGCTTAGATGGGCTGCAGGCAATTCACAGCCTGTCTCAAGAGCTTTGTCCAGTTCTTCAGGACTTATGCCACAGGCTTTGGCCAGGGTTTGCTGTTGTGCCAGATCAGCACTCTTCATAAGACCCTGCAGGAGATTGCTTTTCTTCTTTAACTCAGTGCCAGAACCAGAGAACCTTTTGATGGGCTGGAAGTCAGGCAGAATTTCTGTTATTACGCCAGGCCTCCCGCCCAAATCCGCTGACGTCCAGGTTTGGCCGCTATCCGTGGAATACTCTGCAAAGGCGTGGACATTGTTAACCATTTGTCGGCATGGAATCCCAAAATAACGACAAAAAGCAATAAAAACAGGTACACGATGACGACAGCTCCCCTGCCGCCGGGTTACGAGGAAGTGAAAGAAATTTTGATTGTGCCCGGGTGCAGCAGCGCCGGAAAACTCTGTGCAATAGTCCTTGATTGCCTTAATCCGTTCCGTCGTGTCTTTGGCTGTTTTTATTCTTAGCAGGGGCTCCTGTATTTCGGTTGGTTGCAGGCTAATGTTCTCAAGCACTCCTTTCATTACTGCCTTCATACCTGCGGAACAGAGGGCGTCAAGACGGTTTGATGCGTTTGATCGGACTTCTTCGGTAGAAGTTTTTTTGTCTGGTTTTCGGGATTCTACGACATAAGCAAATCGAATACTCTGGTTGGCTCTGGCCCCCGGAACAAACACTGTATGAAGCCCGGTATATCGGTCTCTGACCAGGGTAAATGGCAATTCGGGTGTTATGCGCAGTGCCACTATATAGTCATCAGGCTTCAGGCTGGGCAAGGTATAGCGACCATTCCTCGGTGAACAGTCAAAGGTCCCCAGCGTTTGTTTGCTGGCTAATGTCACTGGCTGCTCATGTTCTGGTAAGAGGGCAGGTATGATGACTTCGGCCCCCTGTATGTGTCTGTCATTGATGCTGATCGCTTCGACTTCGCCCTCAGGAGACACATAAATATCTTCTGCCCACCATCGATACAGCTCGATAGAAGGGTAATTCTGATGAAAAATTATATAATCGATATGCCGTAACTCACCCAGGTTCTTATAGTCAGTGATATGGTCCAATGTCGGAGTCTGAGCTACAAGGGCTTGCGGATTGCATTTTTCAGGCGCTTTATTTGCAGGCTGTGGCTCATGGTTCGGTCTCTGACCCAATGCCGGAGCCTGTACCTCGTGGACTTGTGGCATGTCTTCTGCGGGAGCCTTATCACCGCCAACAGCTGATGCCTGGTTGCTAAAATCGTCAGTCAAATGATTCAGCAGAGCACTGATCTGAAGCCAGAACCCGGGCCAACATTGAACTTCATCGTCTTTCCACGCGCTTATCCGCTGATCAGCCGCCTGAAGATAAGGCTGGTTAGCTGTCATTTTCAGCGTTTGTTTCTCTTCTGCCGTCAGGGGAAATACGCTGGCAGCGTCAACGCCCGTCTGGTCAAACAGACGGTCGAACCAGCATCGCTGCCAGTGTCGGTACAGTGCCCGGGTGAGAATATCGTCGGACTCATTCGGCTTCAGGGAAAGACCAGATGCCTGCCACCTGACCTGAGCCACCCTCGTAATGATTTCCTTTTTGGTTTGCTCTACAGAAAGATCAGTGTTGATACAAATTTCATGGTTTGTTTCATCAATACTGTTGCGATCGCTGCCTCGTATCAACCACGGGCGATCGATCCTGGGGACCTTTTCGTTGAACCATTGGCAAAGTCCGGAATCAAGCTCATTTTTACCCATGGCAAGCGTTGCTGACCTGGGCAGTTTGTCCAGTGATAGGTTGGCGGCCATCAGATAAAGCCGGTAGTGCTGATTGAGGCATTGATGAACGGCTTTTTCGGTATAATCGCCTCCTCTCTTAACAGCCATGGCGACATTCTGTAAATCGCGACTGGTTGGCTGTAACGGCAGGTTTTTCCGTTGCAGGCAGGCCCTTAAAAGACAATGTTTTTCTGTTAGCTTTTTAGCGACGAATTTCCCTTTTGAGGACTCTGGCAACACTTTCCCGGCAATGTTCTGCAATTCTGCCGAGTTATACTGGCGGATCGGCAAATGTCGAAAACGCCCTTTCAACGCCGGTGATAAGGGTTTTCGCCCGCTGTATTCTGGCGGGTTGATGGTGGCGAACAGGTGGAAGCCCGGATGAGCATCGCCGGCCAGAATATCGTTCAACTCACCTTCCAGATGCTGGCTGTCGATCAGGTTCATTTCTGAAATCACCACGATGCCGCCTTCCACTTTTGCTTTCCGGATCGCTTCACACACTTTATCCCAGGAACAATCACAGGCATTCAGGAGAAATATCTCTGGCATGGTTTCTCCCTTTTTCTCAGCCTGCTGTTTGACACTGTTGATCATCAGATTCAGCGTCGCATCCTTACCCCGCCCGGCCGGGCCCTGAATCAGGGTCGCCTGACGGCCGCCGTGTTTTATCTCGCGATGATTAGCCTGCTGACAGCGACTTAAATCCTGTCCCAGCCCTTGTACCAGCTCAATGACTGCTGATCCGGAGGTATCAAACTCAGGTCGGAATTCTTTGGTGAATGCTTCGAAGTCCCGCTGAATATCTGGCAGGGTGTGGTTATGAACTTTGTTGCGCAGGGTGTTGTCCAGTGGGTAACGGGCGGCAAACCAGATTTCCAGTGCTGAAAGGGCATCCTGTTGAGTCTCGCTGATTTCGGGACCCAGTAGATCCCGGAAACTTTGCCGGATCAAACTGTTCATTTGCTCACAGCTGGCACTCTCTCCTTCGGATAACGCACGATCCAGATACCAGCCCACCCAACTGCAGATATCGGTCAAATCCCTGGGAGTAAACTCATGCTCGGGCAACAGTTCCTGATAATATTGCCACAGTGCCATCACGCTCACTGCAGCATCGGGTAGAATTTTGTTTATTTGAGGTCCTGTCAGATGCCGTTGTAACTGATTGACCAGCGCCGGTTCCACCACTCTGTCCCGAAGGAAAGCCTGGTCCAGACGAGGGTAGTAAGCTCTGGGCAGTTTCTCCTTCAGCGCCGGGTCAAGCTGGCGCCCGGAGTAATGATCCGGGTTGCCGGTGAGGATTACCCGGTGTTTTGCGCTGACTTTGACAGGATGAGCATTCACATAAATGCAGGGTTCCGGTTCCCACAAGCCGTTCAATGACGCCAGCAATCCGGCTTTGGTCAGGTTAGCCTCATCCAGCACCAGGGTTATATATTCTCCATCCTTGTCGGATTCGGTATCGGCCCATTCCATCAATGCCCGTTTTTGCTGCGTCATAGAGCGGTCGCCGTCAGCGTGCTCTTGCCACTGCCAGCGTTTCATCAGGGTCTGCTCGCTGTCAGAAGGTCCAAGGGAGATGACCCTGGCCTGTCCTGAAGCCTTTGCCATTTTGGCGGAAAAGTAGCTTTTCCCGGTGCCGGTTTCCCCTTCAAGGAAGATAACGGGAGAGTCTGCAAGACGGTCATGGAGTCGGGATAATCGACGACTTTCACGATCCTTCTGACCTGTTTCGCCGTGATAAAGATCATGGGCCAGTGCTGACAGGAGTTGATCAGTGGAACCCGGCCATTGCATTGATTGAGACAGTCGATTTTCTATGCGTTCAATGCGTTCTGCGACGGGATTCTCTGTGACATATTCTCCCCTGGCAATGTGGAAACAATCGCTGGCCAGGGCCTGAATAACATCGGATCGGGTCTGACCTGATGGAAGAGTTAACTGCCAGCCAGAAGCCAGTGCATCCTGTAAACGTTTGATCTGTCTTGATGGCCTGATGGCTAACGCTGGACATTGCCTTGTTGCCTCCGAAGGGACTTGCAACTGGTACGCTATTGCCTGTCGCTGTGCTTCAGGCCCATGGGCCACGATCAGGGCACAGAGCCTGTTGAACACTTCTTTTTTATCCCACGTAAAAAATGGTTTTTCATAGGACAGATAAAATGTTTCATTAAATGCAGCCGGGTCAAAGGCTCTGGTCAGTGACCACAGGTTCCGCGTCACAAACGCTCTATCCAACTGCCGGGTACTGTTGATGATGGCCGCTAACTGATCCGGGTCTGCTGTGGCAGCCTGATCCTCATCCGGCAGTAACTGCCTGCAAGCCCATTTCATAAAATCACGTACTGACGGATTCTGCCGGGTGCCATGGGTGATGACACTATTGATAGCCTTGCGCCAGTGGCGGGGTAAAAGCTGCAGGGAGTGGTCAACCTGCTGTGCTCGTCGGGCGGCCAGTATCAGGTTATGCAACAACCCTTCGGTCATTTCAGGCAGAGGGTTAGATAGTTTGTCTGGCACGGTTGCAAACGCTCCGTAAAGCTTATCAAGCGCTTGCTCTGGCAGCTGGGACCGGGGGATATTATGCTGGTCGGCATTGATATCCCAGAGATCGATTTCGGGGCAGGGTTTACCCGTGGCAAGCTTCAAACGAAAGACTGGCGATGGGCTTTTGGCAGACTCAGGCCAGAGCAGGGTGATATGAGCCTGCGGGTAGGCGTGTAATTGACCATTCACCAGCAGAGGCTGACCAGCAAACAGAGGTTCCAGCAGCTGCTGAAGGGTTGGATTAGTTTCGAGTCCCAGGAATACCACCGGCCTGCCAGCGGTTAATGCTTTCTGCAAGCCACTCTCACGTTGTCCAAAATGGGCCTTTTGCTCCGAGGTGATGTGGATATTATCAAATAGCTGGCTGAAGCCGGTCTGTTCATTGATCTGGATGACCAGAGCTGTCCCACGGTGACGGTTGATCCAATGACTGGCCTGGGCAGGTTGCCGATAAGTGACTGCCTCAAAATTATCCTGATCTCTGACTTTTTTCTGTAACTGAGGGCTTTCGGACAGAGGACCCTCATCGTTTTCTGCTAATCCCAGCGCTTCCGGCTGCTGCTGCGAATGAGCCACCTGAAGTCGCGGCTCCAGACCGGTTGTCTCATGAATTGTCTGCAGTGAACCCAGCAAACGAAACCAGAGTGCCTCAGTGAGGGGAGAGGTTAGGGTGACTGTCCCACCCGCCTGAACCTGTTCCAACAGACGGGTGTTAGGCACGGCATAGCCTGCCGGGGTAATGGCAATCGGGCTCAGCCAATCGTTGAGGTTACTCTGGTTAATGATGATCGGATTTTCTGATGAATGATCAGAGCAGGACAGACTTTGGAACAGTGAATGAAGCTCGTCCTTCCCCACCGGCACCTGATAAAACTGAACATCGTCGGGTAATGGACAGATCTTCCCATTGCTCTCAAAGCATTGTTGCGCCAGCATTTGCCGAATCGTCTGTTCAAAGGCCAGATCCTGCCAGTCGGCCCCTTTCAGAATCACCCGTTGTCCAGCCCTTAATGACTCAAGCCTGCCGGGGATGTGCCGGATTCGGCCCTGTTGATCCACCCCGGGGCCACCCAGCAGCAACTGCCGCCAGTTGCAGTGTAAGTGGCAGTCAATAAGAAGGGTATTGTCGTCTATAGCGCTTTCGGCAGGAGGGAGTTCAGCCAATACCGGAGGAACCGCGTCGATTTTCATCGATGGCTCATTGCTGGTTTTTGCGTCAAATTGCCAGGTATTGTCCGGTCGATTAATTCGTCGCCAGAAGTCAGCTCCCGGTGCGTCGTCACGCTGGCCTACCGATGCCAACTGTTCAGGACCTGCCACGACCAATAGAGAAACATGCTCGCCCAGAGTGCGTTTCGTCTGGCTGACTGCGTCATACAAACAAGGGTTATCCGGGTCCAGAAGATCGTTAAATTTAGGCAGTTCATCGCTGGTGAGCTTTCGGATATCCATTACCAGGGTGAATGGCTTTGAACCTTCAAACAACTTGCCTGAACCCAGAGTGTGGCGACCATCGTCGGAAATGCACAACCGGTTCACCAGGCTGGCCTGTGAGAGGTCATCGGGGTGGGAAATAAGTGTGACATCGCGATGCGCATCGCAGGTTTGGGCAACCAAAAGCTGTCGAACCTCATTATCATTGGCGACAAAACGAAAATCGAAGGCATGAGGGGACTTTTGTGAGGCTACAGCTCTCGCCTTGTCAGGCGTCATAATCTGAGATGACGATAGATTAAGTTGGTCACTGAAATCAGTGCAAACAGCTTTAACCGTAGGCGATAAGTCCAAATCCAGCCTTGGCCTCTTGGCTGGCACGTCACTACCCGGAACGGGTTTGTTGATTTCTCTACCAATCTGACCATCCATAATCAATCTTTCTCCCGGAGGACTGCTTGAATTTGTTTAATCGTTTGACCTTCAGACAGGAGAAAAGTTCTATTTGGAGGGTTACCCGAAACCAGTAAAGGAAATCACTGGTCTCGAAAAATGCATTATGACCAAACAATTAACAAGTATTCAGTGACTCACAAAGCGAATTCAAATTCACACTGTGCAAAAACTCTTGGCAATTTTTGTCAGCTCACGGGGTTTGAGCATCAGGGTGTTGCTGGCGTTTTAAACCTGCTTTAAAAGACGTCAAAAATTGCGTTCATGGTAAATACATAATATATACTTTGTTAGTATCAAACAAAGTGAGAGTTGCCCATGTCAAAACAATCTGTTTTCACCATGAAAATTGATTCTGAGCTCAGAGCTGATTTCATTGCAGAAAGCGAGGCTATTCACCGGCCTGCATCGCAGGTAGTCAGGGAGCTAATGAGAGAATTTATTGAACGTCAAAAAAAAGCTCGCGAATATGATGAATACTTGCAAGCCAAGGTAAATGCAGGAAGAAAGTCCATGAATGCCGGTAATGGTCGGGATAATCATGAAGTTGAAGCGGAATTTGCAGCGCTTCGCGCAAACGCAGCAAATCGTTCATGAGAGTAATTTGGACACCTGAAGCCAGTCAAGACCGTATGGATATTTGGGATTACTTGGTTGCTAAAAACTCGCAAGCGGCGATAGATATGGATGAACGATTCAGTGAAGCCGCCGAAATTCTGGGCACTCATCCGATGTCTGGCCATCGGGGGAAAATATCAGGGACACGTGAACTGATCCCGCATGAGCACTATCGGCTTGTTTATGAAATAGCGGCTGATACAGTCTGGGTACTGGCATTGGTACATACTTCCAGACTGTGGCAATCCGACAATGGTGGCTGTACTTGACATCCTCCCCGCCGTAAAGAGGGTGTCGCAAAACTCTCTACAGCTTGGGAACGAGGTGATCTCAAAACATCCGCCGCACGATTTACTCCGAAAGTGTCAACTTGCAGCCATCCCGTTCCCTCGCTCTGAGGCTGTCGCAAAACTCTGGTTCCCGCCTTCACCCCCGTCATTCCCAACTTCATTCTCGTCATTCCCGATTTCATTCCCGTCATTCCCGATTTCATTCCCGTCATTCCCGATTTCATTCCCGTCATTCCCGCGAAGGCGGGAATCCAGCGCCAAAGGTGGATCTCTGCCTTCTCGGGGATGACAAGGCCAGGGGGACACCGGGCAGTATGGTTCTGGTGGAGAGTCAGTGTGGATTCCCGCCTTCGCGGGAATGACGAGAATGAAGCCGGCAATGACGGGAGTCAACGCGTTCCCACGCCGGAGAGAGTTTTGCAACACCCTCGCTTCTGCGTGGGAATGCATACCTCCCCTGAAAAGCCTACTCTGCAGCGCGAGATGGGTATGGGTTCCTGCGCTGGGACCCAAAGGCCTGAAAGCATGGGAGCCAGAGTTTTGCGACAGCCTCCCAAAGTACGTGGTTTTGCGCTTATTCGATAATCACCGCAAAAAATAGTTCATTCGTTCAAGTACAATTCAGCCATCCCATCCAGACGACTTTTGACTTCTTTCCAGTGCGGCATAACTTGTTTCAGTAAACGCCAGAAGCGCTCACTGTGGTTATGTTCAGCAATATGGCACAGCTCATGGAGTACGACATAATCAATGCATTCCTTTGGGGCTTTCACCAGATGAGGGTTGAGTAGTAGTGAACCTTTTGCAGAGCAGCTACCCCATTGTTTCTGCATCTTCATAATGCGGAAACCGGGGATGTTTGTGACCCATGTAGCTTGAGGCAGCAAGTGGTTTAAGCGCTCCTGAAAAATGATCTCCGCCCGGTATTTATACCAGTCTTGAAGCAGCCCTTTGACTAGCTTGCCTTTATTGCTACCAAACCGTGGCAGTGTGACCAGCAGCTTTCCTCGATCCATCTTTACAGAAGCCGTTGACTCTTTATCTTCCACTACTTTCAGTACATAACGTTTGCCGAGGTAAAAGGTCATTTCGCCACTGATATACTGTTTGTCCTGCACGAACTTTTGATGACTTCTGAACTCTATCAGGGCATTCCATATCCATTTTGAACGCTTGAGGACTGCATCATGAATGTCGGGGTTCACCGCATCATCAGGGGCAGTGACTACCACTTGGCAGTCGGGGTGAACACGGATACTGATCTTTCGTTTCTTTCCCTCAGGGTGAGGCTTTCTGACAACCTCATAGGATACAGCTTCATCTCCATAGACAAAGCTGTACTCTTCCCTGGAACGTTCATCGGAACAGACGGATGCCATTATTTGTTAAGTCCTGACAAACCTGACCGTGTGATTTGCACGACATCGGTAATCAATGCCTGAGCCTTATCAATCCCGATATCACCAAACAGCAGTGGCAGAAGGCCAATAGTAATTTGGTTCTCGATTTCCTGTGGGTTAATGCTGAACTCGGCAACAGACTTCCTGACCACTTCATCAATTTTCAATGCATGCTCAAAGCACTGAGCTTCCGATGGAGTATCGTGACCGTCAGGAGGTAGTTGTTCACCCAGGTGCTTCAGGAACAACCCGTAATACGCCTGAACCTGCTGCCTGATCTGGGGTTCCAGAGATTCAAACCGATCTGCTGGAATGCTTGCAACTCTTCGCTCTTTCACCTGCTGCTCAAAGTCAGCAAAGATCAGGTACTGCTTCACCGGAGCGTCGAACATATCCCTGGTTTGCTGAATGGCTTTCTTAAGCAGTTTGGAGAAATACTCCTGTGCATACGGGTCATCAGCCAGATCCTGATCAATCATCTTGCTAATGCGGCCAGTAATCTTATCTTTCTGGTTCCGGGCTTCGTCGTCGGACATTTCCTCAGGCTTGGCGCTTTTGCCCATGTTGCCAACCAGATAAACGCCCTCAGACTCCCTGACTTCAACGCCGCCAATATGCTTATCCAGCAATGCGCGGATATTGTCTGTGTAGTCATCGTAATCGACGGTTTCTTCGGCATCCTCCCGCACTTGCTTACGCAGTTGCGACATCATCTTCAGCGTATCTTTGTAATGCTGGCGGGTAGTGGTATAGGTCCCGGGAAATAGCAGGTCAAAACTTTTGTCTTCAAAGTAAGTGGCAGATTGCAGTGCAACCTTCATGCAGTTGGCAAATGCGGTGAGTGCCGTATAAAAATCATCCCGTTTTTTCAGACGGGTATCCGTAAGCTGTCCATCAACGGTGTCAATCCTGGGAGTCAGTGCTTGTCGTAAAGCCTGTCCATCCTGCTTGTTCTTGACGCTATCGAAAATAGCCCACAGATCAGCATACAAGCTCGGTAGCTTTTTATATTCGGTGTCCATGCGGTTATAGAGACCTTTCAGGTCATCTATATCAAAGCCGCCCTGAGTGCGTTCCGCCAGATTTTGGTACTTTTCAATGGTGGCATCCAGCTCTTTGAGAATGCCCCTGTAGTCGATCAGATATCCAAACTGCTTTTTGCTATGAAGGCGGTTAACCCTTGCGATGGCTTGAATCAGGTTGTGTTGCTTCAGCGGCTTGTCGACATAGAGCACCGTGTTTTTTGGCTCATCAAAACCCGTGAGGAGCTTATCCACCACAATCATAATGTCTGGCCCATCTTCCTCACCAAACTCTGCAATGATTTTCTTGGTATAGGCTTTCTCATCCTGACTGCCAACGGTTTCTTTCCACCAGTTCTGCACCAGATCGGTACTTTCCTGATCAACACAGTCGTGCCCCTCACGGGTATCCGGTGGTGACATGGCAACAACAGAAGTGACCTTGCCAATCTCATCCAGCAATCTTTTGTATTGAATGGCTGAAGCCTTGGAGTCGCAGGCAAGCTGGCCTTTTAACCCCTGCTGCTTAAAGTTTTGGAAGTGGTCGGAAATATCATGGGCAATCAACTCAATCCGACCTTCAGTCTGATAAATCTGCCCCTTTTGAGCAAATTTCTTTTTCAGGTCTGAACGTTGTTTTTCGGTCGGCTTCTCGGTGATTCGATCAAACCACGCATCAATGGCTTTATCATTGGTAGAAAGTTCAGGAATACGCTCTTCATACAACAATGGTGTTACAGTGCCATCTTCTACTGCCTGCTGCATGGTGTAAGAGTGGATGATCCTGCCGAACTTATTTTCAGTTTTGTCATCTTGCAGCAAAGGTGTGCCAGTGAAGGCAATATACGCCGCCTTGGGTAAGGTTTGCTGCATGCGGATATTGTTTTCACCATTCTGGCTCCGGTGCCCTTCATCAACCAGCACAATGATATCCGGGCTGTCGTTGTAGCAATCCGGTAGTTTGATGGCTGTCCCGAACTTATCAATGATGGAGAAAATGATTCGCTCATTGCCCTTACCAATTTGTTCGGCCAGCCGCTTGCCAGTGGTTGCCATGGCATCTTTTTTATCTTTGCCGGAGAGAGCACCGCCAGAGGCAAAAGTACGGGCAAGCTGATCTTCCAAATCAACCCGATCTGTTACCACCACAACCCGACACTTCGCCAGTTCAGGCAACCAGATCAGTGCTTTGGACAGAAAGACCATGGTGAAGGACTTACCAGAGCCTGTGGTATGCCAGATCACACCACCATTACGTGCTCCCCGTCGTTCACCCGGTAAAGAGTCATCAAAGGAGGTAATGCGTTTGATCAGCGCTTTAATACCAAATACTTGCTGGTAACGGGCAACAATCTTGCCTGCTTTTTTATCGAACAGGGTAAAAAGCCGGGTGAGTTCTAACAGCCGGTCTGGGCGCAGCATAGAAATCAATAAACGGTCTTGGTCAGTTACTACCAAGTCGCCACCGGAAATCAGGGAAAGAAATTCAGTCTTTACTTTCTGTGGCCTATGGGCAAACAAGGCTTCAATCTGAACTTCTGACAGAGGCTTGTTTTTCAATTCAGCAAACTCTGCCTCAGTGATCTCTTCCTCTTTCCACTTCGCCCAAAATTTTGCCGGTGTGCCACAGGTGCCATAAAGACCATCGCTACCGTTAATGGATAACAATAATTGGTTATAGGCAAACAGGTGTGGAATTTCACCAACCTTCTGGTTTCGAATATTCTGCGAAATCCCTTCTGCAACCGTCGGTTTGCCAGTGGTCGAAGAGTCAGGGCGTTTCGCTTCAATCACCACCCATGGCAAACCATTGACGAAACAGACGATATCAGGAATCCGCTTTCCTGTACCTTGGCTGTTCTCAACTTCCAGTTCTTCAGTGAAGTGGTAAACGTTATTTTCCGGGTGCTCCCAGTCAATAATCTGAATGGTTGGGTTGGCCTTTTTACCCTCTATAAATTCAGTAACACCGATGCCGTAGGTCAGGGCGTTATAAAGCTTCTCATTGGCGGCTCTCAACCCTTCGTTCATGGCTGGGTTGGAAAGTTCCTGAACGATTTTGTCGATAGCGGCTGGGGAAAGCGGGTGCGCTTTTCCCATGAAACTGAATGTTTTTTTGGCCAAAATACCACGAAGTACCGATGGCAAAGTGACCGCAGAGAGGCTGCCACGCTGCGACAGGCACACTTTTGGGGGGATAAACTCATAACCCAGGTTACTGAGCAGGGACAGAGCAGGGATTTTTGCGCTTTGCTCTTCCTTGAAGTTGGGCAAAATAATATCAGTCATTACTAATCCATTGCCGCAAAATATTGATCGTTACAGGAGCAAATGCTTCAAGTTTTCCATCTACAGGAACAGAAAGCTCATCAATGAGTATTTCTATCAACTCGTTATCATCCAGACCTTCGCCAGGATTAACGCTATTTGTTAACAAGAGTGTCTGTACTAATTGCTTACGTTTTTCTATTAAGCTGCGGTTATTTCTCTCGGTATCACCAAGGTTTAAAACTCTTATTGTCTCTACTGCCTGTTGAGTCTTTCCAACTACACGACCACTGAGCTTGAAAACCAAATCTGTCTCACATTCTGGCATGAAGGGTGTCAGAGGCAATGGCTGTGAGCCGTGTGCAGCGTCACATTGGTCAGGGTTTGTACAGCTGGCAACAATGTTTGTGAAATCCAGACTGCGATGAGGTGCAATTCTTCGAGCCTCCACATGTTCATTTATGGTGTCCCGATTTTTCCCGGATACGGCTTGGCAGCAGTAAGCACAAAGGTAGTATTGTTCCTCTGCACATGCCGCCTTGATAGCCTGCCGTTCAACCTCTGACAGATCTTTATAAATACCTTTTGGGTTTCTCTGCTTCCATTTGGTAAGAAGTTCAGGCTCAACCCCCGGAGTTTTACTAACCCTTCGCACTACGCAACTCCTGTTTACGGAGCATCAGCCTGGCTTTGGCAAGCTCCAGATTGCTCTCAGGGAGGTCGTCCTCCAGCACCTCTAATAGTTGATTTGCCAGTTTAAAATCCGAGTCATGTATTGCATCAAGTAGATCATTGAGCTTGATATTCACCGCTTCATTTCTGATATCGGTATCCATGATGTCAAGCAAAACAGTATTCGCATCTTCACCGTACAGTGGTGGGAGCTGCTTTAACTCGTCATCCTTAATCAAGTATGTCAAAACGTCTTTACTATCACTGATGACCAGAGGTGAATGGGTAGTCAGGACAAACTGACAAGCAGGGAATGTCTCAGAGAGTTGATTTATTAAGGTGCGTTGCCATTTTGGGTGCAGGTGCATATCAACTTCATCAATAAGCACAATCCCTTCGCCTTCCAAAGGATTCGCCAAGTCCGGGTTCATTACAGCTAACCTTCGGGCAATGTCTCCTATCAGAGCCATAAGAGACTTCTCCCCCTGTGAAAGTTGGGCAACATTATAAGTGTCGCCGGACTTATCTACAGACATATGAAGCCTTGGCTTACGCTTGACCCGCAAATTTGAAAACTCAGGCATGAATTTGTAGATCGCCGTGCGGACTGCATTCAGTTGTCTATCCCTGGTTGAAGCTTTTAGTGCAGTAAGCCGCTCCCAGGTATCTTCATCTTCACCCAACAATGAACGAATATTCTGCAGGACTTCATCAGAAACCCCGGATTCATTTTCACTGTCCTCGCGTTCCCTATACCATTCAAAGAAACGCCTGAAATCTACGCCCTGACTCAGTGACTTGTCGTAGCCATCAAGCTGAAAAAAGGTGTGCTTATCCTTTATTTTGAGCGGGATATCCAAAACAACCCGTTCGACTGAATAAAAGGCGATCAAAGGTAAGCTGGTGTTTTCAAACCTGGAAAGCAACGTCCGGTAATGGTCTGCCAGTGCTTTAGCACCGGAATACTCACTTTTAAACTCACTCTTGCGACCTTTTCGTGACCTCGCAACTCGCCATGAAAAACAGTTTACTTCACAGGATTCAATTTCCCCATCTTCTGACCGACCATCGATGTGATGAAAAATATCGATATCCATGGCAGCGCCATTTTGATCGTTTTTTATGACGAGTTCAGGTATTGGATTACCCGCGCTTTTATCACTTTGTATGCGTGAAACCAGCCAGCTTAGAGAGGTAGCCAGAGAGCGTAAAATCGAGGTTTTACCGGAGCCGTTATTGCCAACAAATACTGTGACATTGCTTCGCAGGTTGCCCAATGGGGCGAGCATGATCTCAAGCTCAGAAAAACGCCCGACATTGTGCAATGTCAGTTTTTTAACCTCCATTAGTCTGCTCCCTGTTCATTGCTATTGGCTTCCACCTTAACCCTGCGTTTGCCGGTTAACAACTGTTGCCGCTGCAGCTCCAGTTGCAGGCGCAGCTCCTCTTCACTGGGCAACTCCAGCTTGTACTTGGAAGCAAACAGTTGCTGACTGTCGTTCAGCACAGAATATTTGGCGACAGTGTGACTGCCTTCGGAGCAGAGAATCAGGCCAATGGTGGGGTTATCATCCCCACGGCGTTTTTTCTCTTCATACATGCGCACATACATGTCCATTTGCCCCACATCCTGATGGGTGAGCCTGTGCATTTTCAGGTCGATCAGAAGGAAGCACTTGAGATGGAAGTTGTAAAACACCAGATCGATAAAATAATCGCCATCGTCTGTGCTGATGCGTTGCTGCCTCTCGACAAATGCAAAACCCTTGCCCAGCTCCAGCAGGAATTTTTGCAGACTGTTGATCAACTCCTGCTCAAGCTCATTTTCCTGAACTGAACCAGCAGGCAGGTTGAGGAAATCCAGAATATAGGGGTCACGCAGGTAGTCCTGCGGTGTGTCTTGCAGAACCGAGGTCTTTTGCTCGGCTTCTGCCAGTACAGGCTGCAAACCGTGCTTTCCGTGCTGGGTCGCCAGCAGGCGCTCGTAGTACAGTGTCCCCATCTGGCGCTCAAGGGCACGGGCGCTCCAGCATTGCTCTGCAGCTTCCTTCATATACCACTGGCGAGCCCGTTCATTTTCGATGCGTGTCAGTGCTCGGTAGTGGGTCCATGACAATTCGAGACGCAGTGCGTCTCGTTTTGGAAAACAGAGGTAAAATGCCCGCATTTTTCGCAGATTGGTGAGATCAAACCCCTTGCCAAACTCCCGGCTGAGGCTTTCGGAGAGCTTTTTTAATACCTTTTTGCCGTAAGCCGCACGGGTTTCGCCCTGCTGTTCATCCTCAACAATCAGGCGACCAATTTCCCAGTAGGTCTGCACCATGGCGGCATTGACCACCGTCACCACCCGCTGGCGACCTTGGGTCAGCAGCTTACGGATATTGTTAAGCAGCTTGTCGTGCTGGCTTTCGCTCATCAGGCGGCCTCCTCTGCTTCAACATTGACCCGGCGCTTGCCCGTTAGCAATTGTTGCATCAGAGATTTTTTCTCTTGTTTGAGATTGGCAAGTTTTGTTTGCAGATGTTCTAGCTCACTATCAGCAGAACTGAGTACAGTCGCAATTTTTTTCTGCTCTTCTCGAGAGGGGAGTTTTATGACAACTTCTGAGACTAGGCTCCAATCTGCACGGGGCATCTTTGAACCAGCAGATTTATTGGCCTCAGAAATAAATTTATCTGTTTGCACAAGATGAAATAAGTACTCATTCAGTAACTTTTCTGAGCTATTAAATACCCAAATTTCTGTGGAGCAAACACCATCGAAAGAAGGTCTAGCAAATTTACGAAGATATGGGCGTAACTTGCCAAATATCACACTGCCAGCAGAAAAATGATTTTTTATGCTGGCTAAATCGCTTGCTTTGGCTGCTCCAATTAAACGACCAGTGTCTTTAGTAATGTGCTCTAGTTCAATGCAAGTAAAACACTCGCTGCTTTTCGAAGGATTATACTTCTTCGAAGAGATGCTCACCACATCGCCAAACCCTACTGTCTGCCATTCTCCCTCAAACTCTGCAAAGCGCTTCTTCCCAGTCAACAACTGCTGCATCAGGGCTTTTTTCTGCTGCTTACTGACCTCAATCAGCTTTTCTGTGGTTGCAATGGCTTTATCCCAAGTGCCAAGGATTTTCGCTATTTTGCGCTGTTCTGCAAGTGGGGGGATGGCAATTTTTAACCCTAAAAATTCACCTTTTGTGATGTTTTTCATCGAACCACTTGTACCTGTAGCTAGATTCGACAACACATATCGAGAATGGTCTGAAGCCAAGATGTAACTGAGCCATTTCATACAAACATTTTGTTCGGGTTCAATCTGCCACAGCTTGTCTGGGAGAAAGAGATCAAGATAGTCTTCCTCTACATATGCACTCGCACCTACCAATTCTTCGGTATTGCTGCGACTAATGACGATTTGTCCTTTTCGAGGGTGAGTCTTAGCTCTCTTCAATTCAGAGTTTGAAATAATAGCTTTGACCGCATTGGGATCAAACCGGCCATAAGAAACTGCACTTACTTTCAGTACGCCTTTCTCAGTACCTTTCAGAGCACGGTCTTCCCCGTTGACACTTACGCCTGATTCTAAGCCTTGAATCAAATCACCAACACGACCATCAATCCATCCTTTAGGAAGCATATCCCAACTCCTTCAGGTAGCCCGCCATTTCCGCTTCCAGACCAGTCAGTTCAGTTGCACCAAAAAGCAATTGTGCAACGGTGCGTTGCACAATTTCGAAATCAGGCCAGCTGGCGGCAAATTTTGCCATATATTTCAAGTTCCTGGGGCTGAATCCGGACAGCGCAGGCAGTTGTTTTTTCAGATCCTGCGACAGGCGGTCAATGACCTTTGCTCCCCAGCCAGCCTCCTGCTGTTTGGTTAAAATCTTTTGTCCCAGATGCCAGTACAGGAGAATTTGCTCCACATTGACTTTTTGCAGGGCTATCATTCTTCGGCTGGCAACGGTTTCAACCATCAGGGCCAGAAATTCGGGATAATCACCAGGCAGGTTGCTCAGGGTCTCACCCACAGGAAAGCAAACACCTTCACGTTTGGGGTCCACTCGCTGCTTGCGTTTGCCTTGCTTATTACCCTTATCACTCATACCCAAGCTCCTCCAGGTAACCCTGCATTTCTTTTTCTAAACCTGCCAGCTCCAGCTGTAACTCCAAACGTTCAGCGCGCACCGCCATCAAGTCAATCTCCTCTTCCTCTTCAAAGGTATCCACATAGCGGGGAATATTCAGGTTGT
Source organism: Endozoicomonas sp. ALC020 (assembly GCF_049275935.1). Lineage (NCBI taxonomy): Bacteria > Pseudomonadati > Pseudomonadota > Gammaproteobacteria > Oceanospirillales > Endozoicomonadaceae > Endozoicomonas > Endozoicomonas sp. ALC020. The sequence continues at coordinate 945,737 of NZ_CP184830.1, read as the reverse complement.
AATCGTTTTCCTGAATTTCTTCCAAGGTGGCGAGGTAGGCGTATTTATCTACTGTCAGACGATCCTGATAGGTATCTACAATCTTCTGGATATTTTCAGGAGTAAGCTGATTCTGGTTCTTGCCAGACTTAAACCCACGAGAAGCATCAATAAATAGAACTTTGTCGTCAGTTTTCTGTTTCTTGAATATAAGAATGGCAGCAGGAATTCCAGTTCCAAAGAACAGCTTCTCTGGCAGGCCTATCACGGTATCCAGCAGGTTCTCATCAATCAGTTGCTTACGGATTTTCCCTTCAGACGATGCCCGAAACAAAACGCCGTGAGGCACAACCACACCCATGCGGCCCGTTTGTGGTTTCAGGGTTTCAATCATATGGCTGATAAAGGCGTAATCACCTTTGGTTTTTGGTGGAATACCCCGGCGAAAGCGACCAAAGGGATCGTGCTCAGCATCATCATGCCCCCACTTATCAAGGGAGAATGGTGGATTGGCAGTCACCACATCAAAGTGCAGCAGACCTCCGTTTTGGTCCTGTAATTTGGGGTTGCGGATGGTGTCGCCCCATTCAATACGGTGATTATCTTCCCCATGGAGGAACATATTCATCTTTGCCAGAGACCATGTAGAACCAATGGCTTCCTGACCAAACAGAGCGTATTTTTTGGAGCCGTTATAGTTTTTCTGGATTTGCTTGCCGCACTTCATCAGCAGTGAGCCAGAACCACAGGCAGGATCGCAGATCTGGTCGCCTTCTTCAGGCTCCAGCAAGATGGATAAAAGATCGGATACTTCAGGTGGGGTATAGAACTCACCGGCAGATTTACCACTACCCGCTGCAAAGTGTTTAATCAGGTATTCGTAGGCGTTACCGATGACATCCAATGAACCCACACGGCTTGGTCTGAGATTGAGGGTTTCTTTGCCAAAATCTTCCAGCAGGTGACGCAGAATATCGTTCTTCTGCTTTTCATCGCCCAGCTTGTCGGTATTGAAGCTGATGTCCTGAAACACGTTTTTCAGCTTTGTGCCGTTGGCTTCCTCAATGGCATGGAGTGCCTGGTCGATACGGCTACCGTTACCTGCCTCATGACGTTTAGCGTAAAGATCCCAGAAGGTGCAGTCAGCAGGGATTTTGAAAGACTGGCTCGCCAACATCGCATCAACCATCGCCTGGTTGCCAGCAAACTGGGTGGACAGCTCATCGAGCCTGTCTTGGTGTACGTCTGAGATGTACTTCAGGAACAACATCGTCAGGATGAAATCTTTATAAATGGAAGGGTCAACCGTGCCTCGGAAAGTGTCGCAGGCTTTCCACACTGTATTGTTGATTTCCTGCTGGTTAATGGGAGTGTTTGGCATATCTGCTCTCAACGTCTTCTGTCTATGTGTCTGGTAAAAAGTATCAGGTAAATTGGGTTATGCTTTGGCGATCAGATCATTGGCAATAATGCTTAGTTGCTGCTGACGGTTAACGATCAACCGTTGTAGCAGGGCATTCTCTTTAATGCTTGCCCGGTACAGTTTGGCAATGGTGTTCTGGGTTGTAAGGTCTGGCAGGGTGACTGCGGTTTCTGCAAGCACCGGCTTGCGGATATTGACCTGATGACTGCCTTCGGCACTGTTGCGAAAGTAGCGTTGAACAGGAGACTGGTTTAGCTGCCAAGTCAGAAACTCAGGATTCACCCTGTCTTTACAGGCGGAATTGACCCGAAGCAAAAATAAACTGGGAGCCAGCGTTACCTGCGGCATTTCGTCAGCGATATAGCTGGCAATATACCGGCCTCCCTTGGCAATAAACAGAATGTCACCCTGTTGAAGCCAGTCGGCCTTGCGCTTACCTGTCAGTTCTGTGGTGATCAGGTTCTCAGTGCTCAGCTCACCCAAGTCAGAAATATCCTTTGCCTGAACTACCCGAACATAGCCGTTTGCCACTTTTGTGATCGCACCACGGAATGGGTAGCCAGCCTGGATGCTGACCACTTCAGATAAAGCGATTTGATGTTCAGGAGAACTGTTTTTGACCACTGTTGGCATAAAAAGAGTCTGGATCGTAAATCTGAGGAGAGTATTGCAGTACGATAGTAATAGCTCAAGAAAAAAATGCAGTATTTGTTTTATGCAATTTTATTTTTGCTGTTCTCGTGATGCGTATCTCTTGCTTTTTGCATCATGGATTGATGATTATGAATCTGCTTTAAAGGGCGTCAAAAATTGCGTTCATGGTAAATACACATGAAGTTGAAGCGGAATTTGCAGCGCTTCGCGCAAACGCAGCAAATCGTTCATGAGAGTAATTTGGACACCTGAAGCCAGTCAAGACCGTATGGATATTTAAATAGCATGAAAGTTCAACTTAAATAGTTGTTCGTTGCCATTGTGGGAAGTCAACGGTCTCGAAAAACTCATCATGATCAAACCTTTAACAAGTATTCAGTGACTCACAAAGCGAATTCAAATTCACTCTATTCAAAAACTCTTCGGTAATTTTTATCAGCTCCGCAGATCTGAGTACCAGGGCGTTACTGTCGCCCAGTGTCTGTCGTAAGTAGGTATCATCAACCGATTTCTCAAACCACTCGGATCGATCAATTTCAGAGAACATGGCATACAGCTCTTCCGGAGAAGATGGGTCATGGGCGCCATAGTGGTTCCGATGAGGCTCAAACCGGACAGGAGCATCGCCCCAACAATAGGTTAAACGACCACCCTTCGAGTGTGTCAATTCATACAGGTAATGACAGAAGGCCTGAAGAATCGCCTGTTTGCATTTGTTCTCTAAATCACTGGCAAACTCTGCGTCCTTGTGTAACACGTCACCAGACTCAGAAATGGGTCTGTAGTGGTTGTAAATACCATTCATGTAGCCTCGGTTTGAGACCACATTATCCTGTTTGACTTTTTCCAATAACCGCTTTAAATCAGGGTTTTTCTTAGCTTTCAGTTGCAACAGGTCCTGGGCTTTTTTATCAATTAATGTGCTGCTCAGGAAAGGGTGGCCCAGGATAATCAGCGGACGGTGTCTGGCTCTGACCGAGCGCAACTGCACAAATGCGGGCTGGTTCACCAGCATTCGTTCTATATTCGGAACACCCTCAGGGTCATCCGTCCAGGCGGTATCTAAAGATGGGTTGGTAATTTTATCATTAAGGGATGGCGAAGCCCCTTCGTGACAATGACTGACGAGCATGTCATTGCCTTTTCTCCTCAGAAAGTCTTTATAAATCGACCGCCAGTTATGGCTTTTTTTCCCCCTTTTCAGTAATGTCTGATGCCACATTTTCAGGCAATTCATAGCTTCAACCTTTAGTTCTTCGACACCTTTCAGACGCATCAACAGCTCGTGATGTTGAGTGGGCATAATAATGCTGCGGCTATACCTTGGCACTGGATCCGGATCCAGCCAACCCAATTTCAGAACTTTAAGGGCAAAGCGAATAATCGAGGGGTTGGTCAAGTCAGTGTCCTCAAGTATATCCACCATTGAGCCCAACCAGTCGAGGTAGTTTGCTCTACCCTGAACAATTATTTTTGAATGCAATAATTGGAGTTGTTCAATGATCCGCACTTCATCACCGTTAGATAATATTTTTTTGACAACCGCCGACATCGGCCTGGAAGGCCAATCGCGATAAAAAAACTTACCGACCAGTTGCCACTCGCGAAAGGTCAATGCTTTTGTCTCCAGCGACTCTAAAATTGAGATCCCAAGGGAGAAACCGGTTAAATCTTTTCCTTCCCAAAGCTTCAATACTGTTTCGCGGATATCCAGGTTTTTTCCCGGTAATGCGCCGCCTGTCTCAATGACCTTGTTAAGTTCCTCAAGGCTCAGACCATAGGTCTTAGCCAAAGTTTGTTGTTGTGCTGAATCAGCACCCTTCAGAAGACCCTGCAGGAGATCCCTCGCCTTCTTTAAATCACTACTGACTTTTTTGTTGTGCTGAAAGTCAGATGGGAATTTTCTTACCTCTAAAGGCACCCCGCCCAAATCCACTGACTTCCAGGTTTGGCCTCTATCCATGGAACACTCGGCAAAGGCGTGAGAAGGGTTGCCAATTTGCCGACACGGAATCCCGAAGTAGCGACATAAAGCGACAAAAACAGGCACACGATGACGACAGCTTCCTTGCCGTTTTGTTACCAGGAATTGAAAGAAATTTTCATTGCTCTCTGCTACGGCGGTACCGGAGAACTGTTGGCAATAGTCCTTGATCGCCTCAATGCGTTGCGTCGTGTTTTTTGCGTTCATTATTGCCTGCAAAGGCACCTTTATTTCAGGCAGTTGTTGTTCAACCTCATCAAACAGTTTGTTCAATACTGCTTCCATACCTTTGGAGCAGCGGGCGTCAAAACCTATTGATTGTGCTGGCTGGACTTTTTTAGTCAGTGTTTTTTTGCTCGCCTCTCTGGGTTCCACGACATAAGTAAATTCAATAATCTGACCGGCTTTGGCTTCGGGAACTGACAGTGTGTGCAGCCCGGTATATCGATCCCTGAGCAGTGTATACGGCAAAGCGGGTTCAATACGCAGGGCCACGACATAGTCTTCAGGCGTCAGACTGGGCAATGCATATTGACCATTGCTTGATGGCGCTTTGTAGTTTGCCAGTGTTTGGTTGTTGGCTAACGTCAGTTCCTGGTTACGCCCCGGTAACTCTTCGGGTATAAGGGTTTCGGTCCCCTGAAGGTGTTGATCACTCATTTCGGTCAGCACGACCTCACCCCCGGCAGATACACTAATATCCTCAGCCTGCAGGCGATACATATGGCGAGGGTAATCCGTGTCAAAAATTTTATAGTCGTCGACTTTTGACTTCTTACTGCACTCATAGTCCGTGTCACGGTCCAGGGTCTTACCCTGTTTCCCGCGAGCTTTTGAGATGTATTCTTCAGGAGCGTTATCACCGTCAATCGTTATATCTTCGTGAGTCTGATCGTTCACACAATGGTTCAGCAGATCACTGATCTGATGCCAGAACGCAGGCCACCATTGAACTTCACTGGCTTTCCACGCCCTTATCTGCTGGTCAGCCGCCTCGAGATAAGGCTGGTTGGTTGACGTTTTCAGCGTTTGTTTCTGTGCATTCGTCAGTGGAAATACGCTATCAGCGTCCACGCCCAACTGGCCATACTCGCGATCAAACCAGCGTTGCTGCCAGTGTCGGTAAAGTGTCTGGGTGAGAATATCGTCGGATTCATCCGGTTTCACTGAAAGACCCGATGTCTGCCAGCGGGTACGTGCCAGCATCCTGATAATTTCCGTTCTGGCTTCCTCACCATTCAGATCAGTTTTGATACGAATTTCATGGCGTTTTTCATCCATACTGTTGCAATAACTGCGTCGTATCAACCAGGGTCGATCAATACCTGATACCCTTTGGTTGAACCATTCGCAAAGTCTGGTATCAAGTGCTTCGTTACTCATGGCAATAGCCGATGACCCGGGCAGTTCTTCCAGCGTCAGCCTGGCTGCCATCAGGTAAAGCCGGTAGTGCCGTTGGAAGCATTGATTCAGTCCGTTTTCGGTAAAATCCCATGCTCTGATAACAGCCCTGGCGACGTTTTGTAAATCACGACTGGTTGGCTGTAACGGCAGTTTTTTGCGTTGCAGGTGAGCCCTTAAAAGACAATGTTTTTCTGTTAGCCTTTTAGCGACGAATGTCCCTTCTAAGGACTCTGGCAACACTTTCCCGGCAATGGTCTGTAATTCTGTCGGGTTATACTGCCGGATGGGCAAATGTCTGAAGCGCCCTTTCAGCGCCGGTGACAAAGGTTTTCGCCCGCTGTACTCAGGAGGGTTGATGGTGGCAAACAGGTGGAAACCCGGATGGGCATCACCGGCCAGAATGTCGTTTAACTCACCTTCCAGATGCTGGCTGTCGATCAGGTTCATTTCTGAAATTACCACGATGCCGCCCTCTACTTTTGCTTTCTGGATCACTTCACACAGTTGCTCCCAGGAACAATCACAGGCATTCAGGGGAAAGACCTTTGGCATGGTTTCTTCCCGTTCTTTAGCTTGCTGTTTGACACTTTCGATCATCAGATTCAGCGTGGCATCCTTACCCCGTCCGGCCGGACCTTCAATCAGCGTTGCCTGACGACCGCCGTGTTTTCTGTCGTGATGATAAGCCTGCTGACAGCGGCTTAAATCCTGTCCCAGCCCTTGCGCCAGATCAATGACTGCCGATCCGGAGGTATCAAACTCAGGTCGGATTTCTTTGGTCAATGTTCTGAAGTCCTGCAGAATATCTGGCAGGGTGTGGTTATGAACTCTGTCTCGCAGTGTGTTGTCCAGTTCGTAACGGGCAGCAAACCAGATTTCCAGTGCTGAGAGAGCATCCTGTTGAGTCTCGCTGATTTCGGGACCCAAGACATCCCGGAAACTTTGCTGGATCAAACTGTTCACTTGCTTACAGTTGGCACTGTCGCCTTTGGATAACGCACGATCCAGATACCAACCCACCCAGCTGCAGATATCTGTTAAATCCCTGGGAGTAAACTCATGCTCGGGCAACAGCTCCTGGTAATATTGCCACAGTGCCATCACACTCTTGCTGGCAATGTGTGCAATGTCGTTTATTTGATGCCGTTGTAACTGACTGAGCAAAGCCGGTTCCACTACTCTGTCCCGAAGGAAAGCCTGATCCAAACGCGGGTAATAAGCTCTGGGCAGTTTCTCTTTCAGGGTCGGATCCATTTGGCGCCCGGCGTAATGATCGGGGTTGCCGGTGAGAATTACCCGGTGTTTTTCGCTGACCTTGACAGGATGACCATTCACATAGATGCAGGGTTGCGGTTCCCACAGGCCGTTCAATGACGCCAGCAATCCGGCTTGGGTCAGGTTAGCCTCATCCAGCACCAGAGTGATGTATCCTCCGTCTTTGTTGGATTCGGTATTGGCCCATTCCATCAACGCCCGGTTTTGCTGCGCCATAGAGCGGTCGCCATCGGCGTGCTTTTGCCACTGCCAGCGTTTCATCAGGGTTTGTTCGCTGTCAGAAGGTCCAAGAGAAATGACCGAAGCCTGTCCTGAAGCCTTTGCCATTTTGGCGGAAAAGTAGCTTTTACCAGTGCCGGTTTCTCCCTCGAGGAATATAACAGGGGAGTCTTTAAGCCGGTCATGGAGCCGAGATAATCGACGACTTTCACGATCCTTCTGATTGGTCACGCCATGATAAAGATCCCGGGCCAGTGCAGACAGAGGCTCATCAGCGGAACCCGTCCATTTCAGTGATTCAGACAGGCGATTTTCTATGCGTTCAGTGCCTTCTGCCTCAGAACTCGCTGTTCTGGCCCTATGAAAACAATCGCTGGCCAGACCGTGGATGGCATCGGATCGGGTCTGCCCTGAGTGCAAAGGTAAGTGCCAGCCAGAAGCCAGTGCATCTTGCAAACGTTTAATCTGTCTTGTTGGCTCGATGGCCAAGGATTGCCAGGGCTTTGTTGCCGCCGGATCGACTGCTAACTGATACGCTATGGCATCTCGTTGTTTTTCAGGCGCGTGGGCCAGGATCATGGCACAGAGCCTGTCCATAACTTCTTTTTCACCCGACTCTGGAAATGGACTTTCATAGGACAGTTGTAATTCGGTACCTATAAATACTGCCGGGTCAAAGGCTCGGGCCAGTTGCCACAGGTTCCGTTTGACAAACTCTCTATCCAGTCGCGGGTCGCTATTGATGATGGCAGCTAACTGATCCGGGTCTGCGGAGGCGGCTTGATCCTCGTCCGGCATCTTATCCGGTAACAAGTGCCAACAGGCCACTTTCATAAAATCCCGCACGGACGGATGCTGCCGGATGCCATGGGTGATGACACTATTGATGGCCTTGCGCCAGTGGCGGGGCAGGAGCTGCAGGGAGTGGTCAACCTGCTGTGCTCGACGAGCAGCCAGTATCAGATTATTCAACAGCCCTTCGGTCATTTCAGGCAGAGGGCTGCAAAGGAGGTCAGGTACGGTTTTAAACGCTTTGTAAAGCTGTTTAAGCGCTTGTTCTGGCAGCTCAGTCCGGACGATACCATGCCTGCGGGCATTGATATCCCAGAGATCGAGCTCAGGACAGGACTTACCCGTGGCGACCATCCCATGAAATACTGAAGAGGCGCTTTTCACAGACTCAGGCCAGAGTATTGTGACATGAGCTCGTGGATAGGCCTGCAACTGGCCATTCACCAACAGAGGTTGCCCAATAACCAGGGGTTCCAGAAGCTGCTGAAGCGTTGGATTACTTTCCAGTCCTCTGAATACCACGGGTTTGCCAGCGGTTAATGCCTCCTGCAACTCACTCTGAGATCGTCTGAAATGCGCCTTTTGTTCCGAGGCGATATGGATATTATCAAAGAGCTGAGTGAAGCCAGTCTGTTCATTGACCTGAATGACCAGAGGGGCTTGTGGCTGATGATTAATCCAATGACTGGCCTGGGCATGTTGCTGGTAAGTGATGGTATCAAAGGTGGCATGGGCTCTGGCTTTTTCATGCAGGTTGGACAGAAAGCGCCCATCGTTTTCTGCCAATCCCAGGGCTTTTGGCTGCTGTCTTGTATGAGCCACCTGAAGTCGGGGCTCCAGGCCGGTGGTCTCGCGAAGGGTTTGCAATGAACTCAGCAAACGAAACCAGAGGGCTTCAGTAAGTGGAGATGTTACGGTGACGACACGCCCCGTCTTAACCTGTTCCAACAGGCAGGTGTTAGGGATTGCATAGCCTTCAGGCGTAATGGCAATCGGGCTCAGCCATTCTGTGATATTCCGCTGGTTAATGATGATCGGGTTTTCTGCGGCGTGCTCTTTAGACTGACTTTGGAACAGCGAATGAAGCTCGTCCTTCCCCACCGGCATCTGATAAAACTGAACATCGTCGGGTAATGGACAGACTTCCCCATTGCTCTCAAAGCACTGTTGCGCCAGCATCTGTCGAATGGTCTGTTCAAAGGTCAGATCCTGCCAGTCGGCGCCTTTCAGTATCACCCGTTGTCCGGATGTCAACTGTTCAAGCCTGCCAGGAATGTGCTGGATTCGCCCCTGTTGATCGACACCGGGAGCACCCAGCAGTAATTGTCGCCAGTTGTTGTGCAAGTGGCAGTCAATAACCAGGATAGTGTCGTCGTCCATGGCGTTTTCGGCACTGGGGAATTCAGGCAATAGCGGTGCGGCCCGGTCAATGTCCATCGATGGTTCATTGCCAGTCTCAGCCTCGAACTGCCAGGTATTGCCCGGTCGGTTAATTCGCCGCCAGAAGTCAGCGCCCGGAGCGCCGGCCGCAGGTGCCTCGTCATGCTGGCCAACCGATGTCAATTGTTCAGGGGCTGCCAGAACCAGCAGAGAAACATGCTCTCCCAGAGGGCGTTTCTTCTGGCTGACCTTGTCGTATAGACAGGGGTTATCCGGGTCCAGCAGATCGTTAAATTTTGGCAGATCCTCACTGGTGAGTTTTCGGATATCTATCACCAGGGTCAATGGTTGTGAACCTTCAAAGAGCTTGCCTGGGCGCAAAGCGTGGCGACCATTGCCGGCAATGGTCAACCGGCTCACCAGGTTAGCCTGTGCAAGGTCATCAGGGTGGGAAATAAGCGTGACATCGCGATTTTTATCGCAGGTCTGGTCAGCCAAAAGCTGACGAACCTCATCATCACTGGCGACAAAACGGAAATCGAAGGCATGAGGGTTTTTTTGGAGCGGGGAATCCGTTGAGGATACGGTTCTCGCCCTGTCAGGTGTCATAATCTGAGATGACGATAGATTCAGTTGGTAATTGAGACCAGAGCAGACAGCTTTGACGTTTGATGGTAAATCTAAATCCTGCCCTGACCTCCTGGCTGGCCTAGCCGGAACGGATTTGTTAATTTCTCCACCAATCTGACCATCCATAGTTAACCTCACTACTACCATCTGAAGGATTGCATTAAAACTGTTTAATTATTCGACCTTCAAATAATACAAAAGTTTCATTTTGGTACTGGCTCGTTGCCATTGTGGGAAGTCAACAGTCTCGAAAAACTCATCATGATCAAACCTTTAACAAGTATTCAGTGACTCACAAAGCGAATTCAAATTCACACTATTCAAAAATTCTTCGGTAATTTTTATCAGCTCTGCGGATCTGAGCACCAGGGCGTTACTGTCGCCCAGCGTCTGTCGTAAGTAGGTATCATCAACCGATTTCTCAAACCACTCGGATCGATCAATTTCAGAGAACATGGCATACAGCTCTTCCGGGGAAGATGGGTCGTGAGCGCCATAGTAGTTCCGATTGCTCACAAACCGGACAAGAGCATCGCCCCAACAATAGGTTAAACGACCACCCTTCGAGTGTGTCAATTCATACAGGTACTGACAGAAGGCCTGAAGAATCGCTTGTTTGCATTTGTCCTCTATATCACTGGCAAACTCTGCGTCCTTGTGTAACACGTCACCAGACTCAGGAATGGGTCTGTAGCGATTGTAAATACCATTCATGTAGCCTCGGTTTGAGACCACATTATCCTGTTTGACTTTTTCCAATAACCGCTTTAAATCAGGGTTTTTCTTAGCTTTCAGTTGCAACAGGTCCTGGGCTTTTTTATCAATTAATGTGCTGCTCAGGAAAGGGTGGCCCAGGATAATCAGCGGACGGTGTCTGGCTCTGACCGAGTGCAACTGCACAAATGCGGGCTGGTTCACCAGCATTCGTTCTATATTCGGAACACCCTCAGGGTCATCCGTCCAGGCGGTATCTAAAGATGGATTGGCAATTTTATCATTAAGGGATGGCGAAGCCCCTTCGTGACAATGACTGACCAGCATGTCATTCCCTTTTCTCCTCAGAAAGTGTTCATAAATCGACCACCAGCTCTTGCTTTGTTTTCCCCTTTTCAGAACAGACTGATACCACTCTTTCAGGCAATTCGAAGCTTCAATCTTCAGTTCTTCGATACCTTTCAGATGCATCAACAGTTCGTGATGTTGAAGGGGCATAATAATTTCGTCGCTGTACCTTGGCAGTGGCTTCAGCCAACCCAATTTCAGAACTTTAAGGGCAAAGCGAATAACCGAGGGGTTGGCCAGGTCACTGTGCTCAAGTATATTCACCATTGAACCCAACCACTCCAGGGGGCGTGCTTTAGCCTCAACAATCATTTTTGAGTGCAGTGATTGGAGTTGTTCGATGACCCGGACTTCATCACCGTCAGATAATATGTTTATGACAACCGCCGACATCGGCCAGAAACTCCAGTCGCAAGAAATAAACTTACCGACCAGTTGCTGCTCGAAATAGCCCAATGCCTCTGTCTCCAGCGACTCTATCATTGAGACACCCATGGAGAAACCGGTTAAATCTTTTCCTTTCCAAAGCTTCAATACCGTTTTGCAGATACTCTGGATTTTTCCTGGTAATGTACCGCCTGTCTCAATGATCCTGTTAAGTTCCTCAAGGCTCATACCATAGGTTTTAGCCAGAGTTTGTTGTTGTGCTGAATCAGCACCCACCAGAAGACCCCGCAAGAGATCCCTCGCCTTCTTTGACTCACTACTGACTTTATTGGTGCGCTGGAAGTCAGATGGGATTTTTTTTAGCTCACCAGGCGCCCCGCCTAAATCCACTGACTCCCAGGTTTGGCCTCTATCCACAGAATACTCTGCAAAGGCGTGGATATGGTTGATCATTTCCCGACATGGAATCCCAAAATAGCGACAAAAAGCAATAAAAACAGGCGTCCGATGACGACAACTGCCTTGTCGCCGTGTTACGAGGAAGTGAAAGAAATTCAGATGATGCCCTGCTGGTTCAGCACCTCCGGAAAACTTCAGGCAATAGTCCTTGATCGCCCTGATGCGTTGCGTCGTGTTTTTTGCGTTCATTATTGCCTGCAAAGGCACCTTTATTTCAGGCAGTTGTTGTTCAACCTCAGCAAACAGTTTGTTCAATACTGCTTCTATACCTTTGGAACAGCGGGCGTCAAAACGTATTGATTGTGCTGGCTGGACTTTTTTAGCCAGTGTTTTTTTGCTCGGCGCTCTGGGTTCCACGACATAAGTAAATTGAATAATCTGACCGGCTTTGGCTTCGGGAACAGACAGTGTGTGCAGCCCGGTATATCGATCCCTGAGCAGGGTACATGGCAAAACGGGTTCTATACGCAGGGCCACGATATAGTCTTCAGGTGTCAGACTGGGCAATGCATATTGACCATTGTTTGATGACGCTTTGTAGTTTGCCAGTGTCTGGTTTTTGGCTAACGTCAGTTCCTGGTTACGCCCCGGTAATTCTTCGGGTATAAGGATTTCGATCCCCTGCAGGTGTTGAACACCCATATCGGTCAGCTCGACCTCACCCCTGGCAGATACATTAATATCCCTCGCGCGCAAGCGATACATGTTGAAAGGGAAGTTCGTGTCAAAAATTTTATAATTGTCGAATACTCTCTTCTTCTGGCGCTGATAGTCCGTGGCCCGGTCCAGGGCATTGGCCTGTTTCCTGCGAACTTCTGAAATGCATTCCTCAGGAGCCTTGTCACTGTCGATCACTATATCCTGATGAGTATAATCGTGCGCACAATGGTTCAGCAGATCACTGATCTGATGCCAGAACCCAGGCCAAAATTGAACTTCACTGGCTTTCCACGCCCTTATCTGCTGGTCAGCCGCCTCGAGATAAGGCAGGTTGGTTGACGTTTTCAGCGTTTGTTTCTGTGCATTCGTGAGGGGAAATACGCTATCAGCGTCCACGCCCAACTGGCCATACTCACGGTCAAACCAGCGTTGCTGCCAGTGTCGGTAAAGTGTCTGGGTGAGAATATCGTCGGACTCATCCGGTTTCACTGAAAGACCCGATGCCTGCCAGCGGGTACGTGCCAGCATCCTGATGATTTCTGTTCTGGCTTTCTCTCCATTCAGATCAGTTTTGATACGAATTTCATGGCGTTTTTCATCCATACTCTGGCAATCACTGCGTCGTATCAACCAGGGTCGATCAATGCCTGGTACCCTTTGGTTAAACCATTCGCAAAGTCTGGTATCAAGTGCTTCGTTACTTATGGCAATAGCCGATGACCCGGGCAGTTCTTCCAGCGTCAGCCTGGCTGCCATCAGGTAAAGCCGGTAGTGCCGTTGGAAGCATTGATTCAGTCCGTTTTCGGTAAAATCCCTTGCTCTGATAACAGCCCTGGCGACGTTTTGTAAATCACGACTGGTTGGCTGTAACGGCAGTTTTTTGCGTTGCAGGTGAGCCCTTAAAAGACAATGTTTTTCTGTTAGCTTTTTAGCGGCGAATGTCCCTTCTAAGGACTCTGGCAACACTTTTCCGGCAATGGTCTGTAATTCTTCCGGGTTGTACTGCCGGATGGGCAAATGTCTGAAGCGCCCTTTCAGCGCCGGTGATAAGGGTTTTCGCCCGCTGTACTCAGGGGGGTTGATGGTGGCAAAGAGGTGGAAACCCGGATGGGCGTCACCGGCCAGAATGTCGTTTAACTCACCTTCCAGATGCTGGCTGTCGATCAGATTCATTTCCGAAATCACCACGATGCCACCATCGACTTTTGCTTTCCGGATTACTTCACACACTTTGTCCCAGGAACAATCACAGGCATTCAGGTGAAAGACCTCCGGCATGGACTCTCCCCGTTGCTTGGCCTCCTCTCTGAAACTTTCAATCAACAGGTTCAGCGTGGCATCCTTGCCCCGTCCGGCTGGACCTTCGATCAGTGTCGCCTGTCGTCCGCCGTGTTTCCTGTCGAGGTGATAAGCCTGCTGACAGCGGCTTAAATCCTGTCCAAGCTGTTGCACCAGTTCACTGACTGCTGTTCCGGAGGTGTCAAACTCAGGTCGGATTTTTTGGGTGACTGTACTGAAAGTCTCTTGAATATCTGACAGGGTCTTGTTGCGAACTCTGTCGCTCAGGATGTTCTCCGGTTGGTAACGGGCAGCAAACCAGATTTCCAGTGCTGACAGGGCATCCCGATGAGTTTCGGTGATTTCGGGCACCAGCACATCCCGAAAACCTTGTTGGATTAAACCTTGTACTTGCTTGCAGTTAACCCTGTCACCTGCGGATAACGAACGATCAAGATACCAACCCACCCAGCTGCAGATATCCGTCAGATCCCTGGGGGTAAACTCATGTTCTGGCAACAGTTCCTGATAATACTGCCAGAGTAGCATGACGCTCTCGGTGGCAATGCGTGCCATGTCGTCTATTTGCCGAGACTCCGGCAGATGCCGTTGTAAATGATTGAGCAGAGCCGGCTCCACCACTCTGTCCCGAAGAAAAGCCTGGTCCAGACGAGGATAGTAAGCCCTGGGCAGTTTCTCTTTCAGGGCAGAATCCAACTGGCGTCCGCCGTAATGAATGGGGTTACCGGTGAGAATCACCCGGTGTTCTTTGCTGACCGGGACAGGATGACCATTCACATAAATGCAGGGTTCCGGTTCCCATAAGCCGTTCAATGACGCCAGCAATCCGGTTTTGGCCAGGTTGGCTTCATCCAGAACCAGAGTGATATATTTTCCTTCAACATAGCCTCCATCTCTGGGGTGTGAGGTCTTGGCCCATTCCATCAGCGCCCGGTTTTGCTGTGCCATAGAGCGGTCGCCATCAGCGTGTTGCTGCCACTGCCAGCGTTTCATCAGGGTCTGCTCGCTGTCAGAAGGTCCAAGGGACAGCACCGCAGCCGATCCTGAAGCTTTTGCTATTTTCGCTGAAAAGTAACTTTTCCCGGTGCCGGTTTCCCCCTGCAGGAATATAACAGGAGAGTCTGTAAGCCGGTCATGGAGTCGGGATAAACGACGGCTTTCACGATCCTTCTGACTCGTCTCACCGTGATAAAGATCCCGGGCCAGTGCTGACCAGGGCTCATCAGTCAAACCCTGCCATGCCAGTGATGCAGACAGTCGATGTTTTATACGTTCAATGCCTTCTGTTTCAGAATTCGCGGTTCTGGCCATCTGAAAACAATCAGCAGCCAGTGATTTAATGGCTTCGGATCGGGTCTGCCCTGAGGGCAGAGGTAACTGCCAGCCGGAGGCCAGTGCATCCTGTAAACGTTTAATCTGTCTTGATGGCCTTAAGGCTAAGGTTTGATAGTGTTCTGCTGCCTGCGGATCGACTGCCAACTGACAGGCCATTGCCTGTCGATGTTTTTCAGGGGTATGGCTCACGATCAGGGCACAGAGTCTGTCCAGAGCGTCTTCTTTGCTCTGCTCTGGAAATGGATCGCAATAGGACAGTTGCAATTGCTTTAAGACTCCAGGGTCAGAGGCTGCTCTGATCAGCGGCCACAGGTTCTGCTTCACAAACTCTCTGTCTAACCGTAGGGCACTACTGATGATCTCATTTAACTGATCCGGATCGACCGAGGCAGTTTGATCCTCATCCCGCTTCCCGGGAGCATCTGGCAGCAACATCCAACAAGCTACTTTCATAAAATTACGCACCGGCAGACTCTGCCGCAGGCCATGGGTGATGACACTATCGACGGCCTTGCGCCAGTGGCAGGGCAGGAGCTGAAGTGAGCGGTCAACCTGCTGTGCTCGCCGGGCAGCCAGTATCAGGTTATTCAACAAGCCTGCGGACATTTCAGGCAGAGGGTTACAACAGTTGGCAGGTACGGTTTTAAACACTTCGTAAAGCAAGTTAAGGGCTCGTTCTGGCAGCTCAGTCCGGGGGATATCATGCTTGAGGGCATTGATATCCCAGATATTGACCTCAGGGCAGGGTTTACCCATGGCAAGCATCGAATTAAATACTGCAGATTGGCTTTTCGCAGATTGAGGCCAGAGTATTGTGATATGAGCTTGTGGGTAGGCCTGTAACTGGCCATTCACCAGCAGAGGTTGGCCAAAAACCAGGGGTTCAAGGAGTTGTTGAAGTGTTGGATTAGATTCGAGCCCCCGAAATACAACCTGCTTGCCAGCGGTTAATGCCTTTTGCAAGTCACTCTGATCTCGTCCAAAAAGGGCCTTTTGTTCCGAAGTGATATAGATATTATCAAATAGCTGGCTGAAGCCGGTCTGTCCATTGACCTGAATGACCAACGGTGCTGGCTGGTGTTTATTTATCCAACGACTTGCCTGGACGTGTTGCTGATAAGTGACGGTACTAAAGGTGGCCTGATCTCTGATTTTTTCCTGCAGGTTGGGCACAGACTGTTCATCGTTTTCTTCTAATCCCAGAGCTTTCGGCTGCTGTCTTGAATGGGCTACCAGAAGTCGCGGCTCCAGGTCCGTTGTCTCTCGAATAGTCTGCAATGAACCCAGCAAACGAAACCAGGCCGACTCAGTGAGGGGAGACGTGACGGTGACCGTACCACCTGCTCGAACCTGTTCCAACAGACAGCTGTTAGGGACTGCGTAGCCTTCCGGAGCAATGGCAATGGGGTTCAGCCATTCTGTGATATTACTCTGGTTAATGATGACCGGGTTTCCTGGTGCGTGCTCTTGAGACAGGCTCTGAAACAGTGAATAAAGCTCATCCTCACCCACCGGCATCTGATAAAACTGAACCTCGTCCGGTAACTGACAGACCTTCCCATTGCTCTCAAAACACTGTTGCGCCAGCATCTGTCGAATCGTCTGCTCAAAGGCCAGATCCTGCCAGTTGGCCCCTTTCAGAATCACCCTTTGTCCGGCCCTCAATAACTCAAGCCTGCCGGGGAGATGCTGAATTCGTCCCTGCTGATCCACACCGGGGCCGCCCAACAACAACTGTCGCCAGTCGTTGTGCAAGTGGCAGTTAATAAGAACGGTAACGTCGTCGTCCATGGCGCTTTCGGCAGGGGGGAGTTCAATCAATAATGGAGCAATCTCGTCTATGTCCATCGATGGGTCATTACCAGTCTGGGCCTGGAACTGCCAGCTATTTTCCGGTCGATTAATTCGCCGCCAGAAATCAGCGCCGGGTGCGTCGTCACGATGACCAACCGATGCCAACTGTTCAGGATCTGCCACGACCAATAGAGAAACATGCTCGCCCAGAGGGCGTTTTTTTTGGCTGACTTTGTCGTATAGACAGGGGGTATCCGGGTCCAGCAGATCGTTAAATTTTGGCAAATCTTCGCTGCTGAGTTTTCGGATATCCAGCACCAGAGTCAGTGGCTGTGGACTTTCGAACAGCTTGCCAGAACCCAGATTGTGGCGGCCATCGACAGAAATACTCAACCGTCTCACCAGATTGGCCTGTGAGAGGTCATCGGGGCGGGAAATAAGGATAACATCCCGTTGTTCATCGCAGGTTTGGGCCACTAAAAGCTGTCGAACTTCATCATCACTGGCGACAAAACGAAAATCGAAGGCATGAGTGGTCTTTTGGAGCGAGGAATCCGCTGAGGATACGCTTCTCGTCTGGTGAGGCGAGATCCCCGGAGCTGATGATTTATTGAGTCTGGGAGTTACATCTGAGCAGACCTCTGCAATCCTTGACGGTGCATCCAGCTTTGCTCTCTTGTCTGGCACGCTGCAATCAGGTAAGGGTTGTTTATTTCTCCAGCCAATCTGGCCATCCACGGTAAATCTCGCTCCTGTTATTTGAAGGACTGCATTGAAATGGTTTGATTTCGTATGGTTGAGTACTTATGTGACCTTCAGGCGGGAGGAAAGTTCCATTGGGTTAGTTAGACGCAGGGCAATGGCATCAATCAGGATTATCAGTTATCCAATGACTCATAAATCGAATTCAAATTCACGCTGTTCAAAAACTCTTCATTAATTTTGGTCAGATCATCGGACCTGAGTATCAGAGCGTTACTGATGTTGAGTGCCTGTTTTAAATAGGCATCCTTGGCAGATGACGGAAATTCGTAAGATTCAATTAATTGCATCATGGCATACAGCTCTTCCGGTGAGGATGGATCATGAGTGCCATACCATTTTATTCTAAGTATCTGGTCACTGACAATTGCTTCGGCCCAACAATGGGTCAAGGAACCGCCTTTCGAGTGCGTCAAACCATACAGGTAATGACTGAAGGCCTGCCCAATCGCTTGCCTGCATTTGATTTTTAGATCACGTACAAGCCCTTTTTCCCGGTGTTGCAGCCCAATGGAATCCAGAAGGGGTTTGTAATGACTTTTGATAGCAAGTTTTTGTTTCTCATATTGTTCTTTTCGAGTCTGGCATTGCTGATCAGGAAGCATTGATTGTTCATGGCTTGAATGATCACTGTACCAATTATCCAGGTCAGCCAGAGCTTTGTCGTATTCATTATCAATCTCCCTGTACTGTTTGACTTTTTCAAACGACCGCTTCAATTCCGGGCTGCTCTCAACTTTTAGTTGAAGCAGAGCTTCGGTTTTTTCACTCATTGCTTCGCTGTACCAGCGAGGTTGCCCCAGGATAACCACCGGTCGGTGGAGCGTCCTGCCAGAGTTTAATCGCACAAACGCGGGATGGTGTACCAGCAACCGCTCTATATTCGGAATGCCTTCAGGTTCGTCCGTCCAGGCGTCTTGTAAAGCTTTACGGACAATCAGCTCTTCCAGGTATGGCGAAAAGCCACCATGACAATGGGTCATCAGGCAGGCATCTTCTCTCGTTTGGAAGTCTTCATAGCTCAGCCGCCATTCCTGACTGTTTTTTTCTCTGGAAAACAACTGCTTGTATAAATTTTTCAGGCAATGGGTGGCTTTAACTTTTAATTCATCAACGCCTTCAAGGCGTAACAATAGCTCATGCTGTTCACGGACCCCGTTAATCTTGTGGTCGTATTCCGGCAGTGGATCCAGCCAACCTGATTCCAGGGCTGCGAGGGCAAGTTGAATAACCGAAGGCCTGGTTAAGTCACTGCCGTTCAGTATATCCACCATGGAACTCATCCACTGCTGAGGTCTCTCTCCGGCCTGAACAATCACTTTTGAATGGAGTAACTTGAGTTGTTCAGTGACCTGGTCCTCATCACTGTCGGACAATATTTTTGCTACTGCCTCCACCATGGGTTTATAGGTACTCGCCCCGTGTTTTATATGCACAGCACCAACCAATGCCAGCTCGTAATTGTTCAATGCTTTTATATCCAGTAAAATTGAGACGCCCATGGAAAATCCGGTCAAATCTTTTCTCTTCCAAAGTTCCCTCACCATTTTGGAGGTGACTTTAAATGGATTTGATGAGGCACTACCTCTTTCAAGGGCTGTGTTCTGTCTCTCAGGATTCTTGTCAATGGCTTGTGCCAGAGCTTCTTGTTGCGCTGAATCAGCCCCTTTCAGAAGATCCTTAAACCTCTTTGACTCACTGCCGGAACTACTGAGCTGCCTGGTGGGCTGGAATTCAGATTTGATTTCTCTTACCTGTGCGGGCCCTCCGCCCAAATCCACCGATTCCCAGGTTTGACCTCTATCCAGTGAATACTCGGGAAACTCGTGGGTAAGGCTATGAATTTGCCGACTGGGAATCCCGAAATAACGACAAAAAGCAACAAAAACAGGCGCGCGATGACGGCAGCTACCCTGCTGCTGAGTGACGAGGAATCTAAAGAAATTTTCTTCCGGCTTCGGTTCAGTCTTACCCGAAAACTGTCGGCAATACTCCGTGATCGCCTCAATTCGTTGCCGGGTGTGTCTGGCGTTTTTTATTTTCTGCAAACTCATCTGTAGTTTGGCCGGGTGCTCTTTTACGGGCGAAAACAGTTCGTCCAGCACGGTTTTAATACCTTCTGAACAGTGGGTGTCAAAACGTATTGATTGTTTTGGCCGGGCTTCTTCAGCCGAAACACTGTCGTCCGGTTTTTTGGGCTCTACGACATAAGTAAATTGAATAGTCTGTTCGGTGTTGGCTTCTGGAATAATCAGTATGTGAAGCCCGGTATACCGATGCCTGATCAGTTTAAATGGCAAATCGGGTTCTGTACGCAGGGCTACGATATAGTCGTCAGGCGTCAGGCTGGGTAACACAAATTGACCTTTCTTCGATGTCCACTTAAAGGACGCCAGGGTTTGGTTGCTGGTTAATATCACTTCTTGGTCAGGCCCTGGTAACCGGTCCGGCATGAGGGTTACGAAACCTTGAATGCGTGGATCATTAAGATCGGTCCGTATGATATCGCCCCTGGCAGTCACACAAATATCCTTTGCCTCCCAACGATACATACGGGAAGTGGGTCTCTGCGTTTTAAAAACGGGTAAATCGTATAGTAGTGGCAATCTCAGGCACTCATAGTTTGTTCTCCGGTCCAGTACCTTATCTTTTTTCGAGGGAGCGTTTAGACAGTGTTTTTCAGGCGCATTACCAGAGTCAGTCGCTAACTTTTCATCCATGTAATCGTCAAGCCAATGGTTCGGCAGGTTACTTATCTGATGCCAAAAGGCAGGCCACCATTGAACTGCGTCGGCTTTCCATGCACCAATCAACTTATCAGCCTCCCGGAGAAAAGGCTGGGAGGTCGACATTTTCAGCGTTTGTTTCTCTTCTTTGGTCAGGGGAAATAAGCAATTGGCGTCCTCGCCCGTCAGGCCGAACTCACGATGAAACCAGCGATGCTGCCAGTATCGGTACAGTGCCCGGGTGAGGATATCGTTATACTGATCCGGCGCCAGTGAAAAACCGGATGCCTGCCACCTCGCCTGAGCCACCCTCTTGATGATTTCAGTCCTGGCTTGCTTTTTATCCAGACCAGCCTCAACAAGAATTTCGTGGCCTTTTTCATCAATACTGTTGCGATCACTCTGTCGTATCAACCACGGACGATCAATGTTCGGTACCTTTTGATAGAGCCAATGGCTCAGATCAGAAGCAAGCGCTCCTTTGCCCATGGCATGAGTCGATGACTCCGGCAGTTCCTCCAGCGACAGGTTGGCGGCCATCAGGTAAAGCCGGTAGTGCTGATTGAAGCATTGATGAAGTGCTTTTTCGCTAAAATCGCCTCTTCTTTTGACAGCCATGGCGACATTCTGTAAATCGCGACTGGTGGGCTGTAATGGCAGGTCTTTGCGTTGCAGGCAGGCCCTTAAACGACAATGTTTTTCAGTCAGCCGTTTAGCCGTGATTTTTCCCTGCTCATTCTCTGGCAAGACTTTCCCGGCAATGGCCTGCAATTCGGTCGGGCTGTACTGCCGGATCGGCAAATGTCGAAAACGCCCTTTCAGTGCCGGTGATAAGGGTTTTCGCCCGCTGTACTCAGGCGGGTTAATGGTGGCAAACAGGTGGAAGCCCGGATGGGCGTCACCGGCCAGAATATCGTTTAACTCGCCTTCCAGATGCTGGCTGTCGATCAGATTCATTTCCGAAATCACCACGATGCCACCATCGACTTTTGCTTTCTGGATCTTTTCACACACTTGGTCCCAGGAACAATCACAGGCATTCAGGAGAAAGACTTCCGGCATGGACTCTCCCCGTTGTAGAGCCTGCTGTCTGACACTTTCAATCAACAGGTTCAACGTGGCATCTTTACCCCGTCCGGCCGGGCCTTCAATCAGTGTTGCCTGACGACCGCCGTGTTTTCTGTCGTGATGATAAGCCTGCTGACAGCGGCTTAAATCCTGTCCCAGCCCTTGCGCCAGATCAATGACTGCCGATCCGGAGGTATCAAACTCAGGTCGGATTTCTTTGGTCAATGTTCTGAAGTCCTGCAGAATATCTGGCAGGGTGTGGTTATGAACTCTGTCTCGCAGGGTGTTGTCCAGTTCGTAACGGGCAGCAAACCAGATTTCCAGTGCCGAAAGGGCATCCTGTTGAGTCTCGCTGATTTCGGGACCCAGTACATCCCGGAAGCTTTGCTGGATCAAACTGTTCACTTGCTTACAGCTGGCACTGTCGCCTTTGGATAACGCACGATCCAGATACCAACCCACCCAGCTGCAGATATCCGTTAAATCCCTGGGAGTAAACTCATGCTCGGGCAAAAGCTCCTGATAATATTGCCACAGTGCCATCACACTCTTGCTGGCACTGTGTGCAATGTCGTTTATTTGATGCCGTTGTAACTGATTGAGTAGAGCTGGTTCCACCACTCTGTCCCGAAGGAACGCCTCATCCAAAAGTGGGTAATAAGCTCTGGGCAGTTTCTCTTTCAGGGTCGGGTCCATTTGGCGCCCGACGTAATGATCCGGGTTGCCGGTGAGAATTACCCGGTGTTTTTCGCTGACCTTGACAGGATGACCATTCACATAGATGCAGGGTTGCGGTTCCCATAAGCCGTTCAATGATGCAAGTAATCCGGTTTGGGCCAGGTTGGCTTCATCCAGAACCAGGGTAATGTATTCTCCGTCTTTGTCGGATTTGGTATTGGCCCATTCCATCAGCGCCCGGTTTTGCAGCACCATAGAGCGGTCGCCATCGGCGTGCTTTTGCCACTGCCAGCGTTTCATCAGGGTTTGTTCGCTGTCAGAAGGTCCAAGGGAAAGCACCGTTGCCTGTCCTGAAGCCTTTGCCATTTTGGCGGAAAAGTAGCTTTTCCCGGTTCCGGTTTCCCCCTCAAGGAATATAACGGGAGAGTCCGTAAGCCGGTCATGGAGTCGGGATAAGCGACGACTTTCACGATCCTTCTGACTTATCTCACCATGATAAAGATCCCGGGCCAGTGCAGACAGGGGCTCATCAGCGGAACCCTGCCATTTCAGTGATTCTGACAGTCGATTTTCTATGCGTTCAATGCCGTCTGCCTCAGAACTCGCTGTTCTGGCCCTATGAAAACAATCGCTGGCCAGACCGTGGATGGCATCGGATCGGGTCTGCCCTGAGTGCAAAGGTAACTGCCAGCCAGAAGCCAGTGCATCTTGCAAACGTTTAATCTGTCTTGTTGGCTCGATGGCTAAGCATTGCCAGGGCTTTGTTGCCGCCGGATCGACTGCCAGCTGATAGGCTATAACATCTCGTTGTTTTTCAGGTGCGTGGGCCAGGATCATGGCACAGAGCCTGTCCATAACTTCTTTCTTACCCCACTCTGGAAATGGATTTTCATAGGACAGTTTTAATTCGGTACCTATAAATACTGTCGGCTCAAAGGCTCGGGCCAGTTGCCACAGGTTTCGCTTGACAAAGTTTCTATCCAGTCGAGGGGTGCTACTGATGATGGCAGCTAACTGATCCCGGTCTACGGAGGCGGCTTGATCTTCATCCGGCAGTAACTGCAAACAGGCCACTTTCATAAAATCATGGACGGACGGATGTTGTCGGGTGCCATGGGTGATGACGCTATTGATGGCCTTGCGCCAGTGGCATGGCAGGAGCTGAGGGGAGTGGTCAAACTGCTGTGCCCTCCGGGCAGCCAGTATCAGATTATTCAACAACCCTTCGGTCACTTCAGGCAGAGCATTACAAAGGCCACCGGGTACGGTTTTAAAGGCTTCGTAAAGTGAGTGAAGTGCTTGTTCTGGCAGCTCTGCCCGGGAGATTTTATGCCTGAGGGTATTGATATCCCAGAGATCAATCTCGGGACACCGGCTACCCGTGGCAACCATCGAATTAAATACTGAAGAGGCGCTTTTCACAGACTCAGGCCAGAGTATTGTGACATGGGCTTGTGGGTAGGCCTGTAATTGACCATTCACCAACAGAGGTTGCCCAATAACCAGGGGTTCCAGAAGCTGCTGAAGCCTTGGATTACTTTCCAGCCCTCTGAATACCACCGGCTTGCCAGCGGTTAATGCCGCCTGCAAATCACTCTGAGATCGTCTGAAATGCGCCTTTTGTTCCGAGGCGATATGGATGTTATCAAATAGCTGGCTGAAGCCAGTCTGTTCGTTAACCTGAATGACCAGAGGGGTTTGTGGTTGATGATTAATCCAATGACTGGCCTGGGCATGTTGCTGATAAGTGAAGGTATTAAAGGTGGCGTGACCAGTGACTTTACTGTGTGGGCTGGACAGAAAGCGCCCATCGTCTTCTGCCAATCTCAGGGCTTTCGGCTGCTGTCTTGTATGAGCCACCTGGAGTCGGGGCTCCAGGCCGGTGGTCTCGCGAAGGGTTTGCAATGAACCCAGCAAACGAAACCAGAGGGCTTCAGTGAGTGGAGACGTTACGGTGACGACACCCCCCGCCCTGATCTGTTCCAACAGGCAGGTGTTAGGGATTGCATAGCCTTCAGGCGTAATGGCAATGGGGCTCAGCCATTCTGTGATATTCCCCTGGTTAATGATGATTGGGTGTTCTGCGGCGTGCTCTTTAGACTGGCTTTGGAACAGCGAATGAAGCTCGTCCTTCCCCGCCGGCATCTGATAAAACTGAACATCGTCGGGTAACGGACAAACTTCCCCATTGCTCTCAAAGCACTGTTGCGCCAGCATCTGTCGAATGGTCTGTTCAAAGGTCAGGTCCTGCCAGTCGGCGCCTTTCAGTACCACCCGTTGTCCCGACGTCAATCGTTCAAGCCTGCCAGGGATGTGCTGGATTCGCCCCTGTTGATCGACACCGGGACCACCCAGCAGTAACTGTCGCCAGTTGTTGTGCAAGTGGCAGTCAATAACCAGGATAGTGTCGTCGTCCATAGCATTTTCGTCACTGGGAAATTCAGGCAATAGCGGGGGAGCCCCGTCAATGTCCATCAATGGTTCATTGCCAGTCTCAGCCTCGAACTGCCATGTATTGCCCGGTCGGTTAATTCGCCGCCAGAAATCAGCGCCCGGAGCGTCGGCTGCCGGTGCGCTGGCCGCAGGCGCGCCGCCATGCTGGCCAACCGATGTCAATTGTTCAGGGGCTGCCAGAACCAGCAGAGAAACATGCTCTCCCAGAGGGCGTTTCTTCTGGCTGACCTTGTCGTATAGACAGGGGTTATCCGGGTCCAGCAGATCGTTAAATTTTGGCAGATCCTCATTGGTGAGTTTTCGGATATCTATCACCAGGGTCAATGGCTGTGAACCTTGAAAGAGCTTGCCTGAGCGCAAAGTGTGACGACCATTGTCGGCAATGCTCAGACGGCTCACCAGGTTAGCCTGTGAGAGGTCATCGGGGTGGGAAATAAGCGTGACATCGCGATTTTTATCGCGGGTCTGGTCAGCCAAAAGCTGTCGAACTTCATCATCACTGGCGACAAAACGGAAATCGAAGGCATGAGGTTTTTTTTGGAGCAGGGAGTCCGTTGAGGATACGGTTCTCGCCCTGTCAGGTGTCATAATCTGAGATGACGATAGATTCAGTTGGTAATTGAGACCAGAGCAGACAGCTTTGACGTTTGATATTAAATCTGAATCCTGCCCTGACCTCTTGGCTGGCAAGCCACTAGCCGGAACAGGTTTGTTAATTTCTCCACCAATCTGACCATCCATAGTCAATCTCCCTACAACCATCTGAAGGACTGAATTGAATCCCTTTAATGATAAGACCTTCAGAGGCCGGGAAAGTTCAATTTGGGTACTGGTCCGTTGCTATAGTGGGAAGTCAACGGTCTTGAAACCAAACGTTTATCACGTATCCAATGACTCACACAGCGAGTTCAAATTCACACTGTTCAAAAACTCTTCGGCGATGGTTGTCAGCTCATCGGATTTGAGCACCAGTGCGTTGCTGGCGTTGTGTGCCTGCTGCAGCAGGCGGGCATCCTTCACTGGCTGCTGAAAACAGAAAGAGCTCTCAATTTTACATATCATTGCATGCAGCTCTTCTGGTGAAGATGGATCATGAGCGCCGTAGTAGTCTGAATTCATGGAGTCTGCGATGGAAGCGTCAGCCCAACAATAGGTTAAACGACTGCCTTTTAAGTGCGTCACTTCATAAAGGTAATGACTGAACGCCTGCTGAATCGCCTGCCTGCATTGGTTTTTTAAAGTACCCAAAAAGCTTTCGTCATCCCATGACAGCTCAAGGCACTTTAAAATGGGTTCGTGACTGCCTGTGGTAGCAAAACGTCTTTTCTTATATTGTTTAATGTCTTCCAACAGCGCCTTCAATTCCGGGCTGTTCTCAATTTTTCGTTGCAACAGGGCTTCAACTTTTTCATTAAACACCTCGCTGTCCCAGGAAGGTTGCCCCATGGTAATCACCGGACGATAGCCAGCCTTGCCCGAGTTTAACTTCACAAATGCCGGCTGATGCACCAGCATTCGTTCTATATTCGGAACACCCTCAGGTTCGTGCACCCAGTCGATCTGTACAGATGGATTGAGCATATTTTTTTCAAGGGATGACGAAACCCCATCATGACAATGAGTGACGAACATGGCATCACTTTTTCTTCCCTGAAGGTCTCTATAAGCCACCCGCCATACCTGGCTATTTTTTTCCCTGGACAAGAGTGTCTGATACCACTTTTTCAGCTGATGGGTGGCTTCAGCCCTGAGTTTGTGGACACCTGCGAGACGCACCAATAGCTTATAATGATGATCGGCCTTCATAATAGGGCTCTTATAGGTCGGCAGTGGCTCCAGCCAACCCGATTTCAGGGCTTCGTGGACAAAGTGAATAACCGAAGGGTTGGCCAAGTCACTGTTCTCGATTATTTCCACTATAGAACTCAACCAATCAAGAGGGCTTGCTCCGCCCTGAACAATCATTTTTGAGTGCAATAACCTGAGTTGTTCAATGGCCTGATCGGAATGACCGTTGGACAATATTGCCCTTACTGCTTCCGACATCGGTTTACAGGCATTCCCCTCATGGTCATAGATAACTCCGATCAATCGCTTCTCACAATGTCTCAGGGCTCTCGTCCCCGAGGCCTTTAACGTTGACACGCCCATGGAAAAACCGGGCAAATCTTTTTCCTGCCAAAGTTTCTGTACTGCTTCAAAAAGACTTATATTGGCTTCTGGCAATGCACTGTCTGTCTCAACGGCTTTGTTCAACTCCTCAAGGCTTATACCACAGGCTTTAGCAAGAGCTTGTTGTTGTGCTAAATCAGCCCCTTTTAAAAGATCCTTCAGGAGTCCCCTGATCTCAATGTTGTAAACGTTTTCTTCCAAGGTAGGCTGACTGTCATTCCCCTGGAAGTCAGGGGCAATTACTGTGAACGGAAGATATGACCCACCCAAATCCACTGACTTCCAGGTCTGATCTCCATCCGGGCAATATTCAACAAAGCTGTGTAAAAGGCTTCTGATTTGCCGGGATGGAATCCCAAAATAACGACAAAAAGCCACAAAAACAGAACTACGATGACGACAGCTACCTTGCCGCTGTGTTACGAGGAATTCAAAGAAATTTTTACCGGGCTCTGGTTTGCTCTGGCCGGAAAACTGTCGGCAATAATCCGTGATCGCCTCAATTCGTTGGCTGGTGTTTTCAGAGTGTTTTATTTTCCACAAAGGAAAGCGTATTTCGGCTGGTTGTTTGCCAATGTTATTAAACACTTCGTTCAGTACTGCTTTCATACCTTCTGAACAATGGGTGTCAAACCATGTTAATTCTTTTGCACGGGGCTCCGTTTTCCTGGGTTCTACGACATAATCCACTTTAATATTCTGTTTGGCTTCGGCCTCAGGAATAGAGAGTGTGTGAAGCCCGGTATATTTGTCCCTGACCAGGGCAAAGGGTAACTCGGGTTCCAGACGCAGTGCCACAATATAGTCGTCTGGCGTCATGCTGGGCAATGCATGATGACTGTTGCCCGGTTTTAAGTCGAGGGCCCCCATCGTCTGACCCTTGGCTACTGTCACTGGCTGGTTCTGCTTTAACAGGGTCGGCCTGAGTATTTCGACCCCCAGCGTGCGGTTATCACTAAGATCGATTCGTTTGACATCACCCTCGACGGTCACATGAATATCTTTGGCCCAATAACGATACATGTGGCAAGGAACATTCCTGGTATTAAAAACTATATAATCGTAATGGTGTTGTACCTCCTGATGGTCTTCGTCAGTGTTCCGGTCTAATGCCTCTGTCTCTTTCTCGATGGCTTCCGGATTGTATTGTCCGGCTTTGTTGTCAGCGTCAACAGCCAAGGTTTCGTTAGTATGGTCCAGCACATCCTTCAACCGGTGCCAGAACGCAGGCCAACATTGAACTGCATTGGCGTTCCATGCCGCTATTTGCCGATCAGCTTCCTTGAGACAAGGCTCGTAAGCCGATAATTTCAGCATTTGTTCCTGTGCTTGCCAAAGATGAAATACTTGGTTGGCGTCCACGCCCGTCTTGTGAAACTCACGAGCAAACCAGCAATGCTGCCAGCGTCGGTATATTGACTGGGTGAGCATATTGTCTGACTTGTCTGGCTTCAGGGAAAGACCGGATGCCTGCCACCGGGCCTGGGCCACCCTCCTGATGATTTCTGTTTTGGCTGCCTCTTCGCTTAATTGAGTGTTAATACAAATTTCATGGTTTTTTTCATCCGTACTGTTGCGATGACTGAGTCGTATCAACCACGGGCGTCCTATCTTAGGTACTGTTTCGTTGAGCCAGTGGCACAAATCAGGAGCCAGCGCCCCTTCAGCCATGGCAAGCGTTGATAACCCGGGCAGTTCCTCCAGCGACAGGTTGGCGGCCATCAGATAAAGCCGGTAGTGCTGATTGAGGCATTGATGAAGGCTATCTTCGGAAAAATCGTGCCCTCTGGTAACAGCTTTTGCGACATTCTGTAAATCAAGGCTGGTGGGCTGTAACGGCAGGCTTTTCCGTTTCAGGTCAGCCCTCAATCGACAATGCAGCTGAGCCAGCTTTTCAGCCGCAAATTTCCCTTCCGTGGTCCGTGGCAACACTTTTTCGGCAATGGTCTGCAATTCGGTTGGGTTATACTGGCGGATCGGCAAATGTCTGAAACGTCCTTTCAGCGCCGGTGATAAGGGTTTTCGCCCGCTGTATTCAGGTGGGTTGATGGTGGCGAAAAGGTGAAAACCCGGATGAGCGTCACCGGCCAGAATATCGTTTAACTCACCTTCCAGATGCTGGCTGTCGATCAGATTCATTTCCGAAATGACCAGGATACCGCCATCGACTTTTGCCTTCTGGATCGCTTCACACACTTTGTCCCAGGAACAATCACAGGCATTCAGGAGAAAAACTTCCGGCATGGACTCTCCCTGTTGCTTAGCCTGCTTTCTGACGCTTTCAATCACCAGGTTCAGCGTGGCATCTTTACCCCGTCCAGCCGGGCCTTCAATCAGCGTTGCCTGACGACCGCCGTGTTTTCTGTTGTGATGATAAGCCTGCTGACTGCGGCTTAAATCCTGCCCAAGCTGCTGCACCAGTTCACAGACTGCCGATCCGGAGGTATCAAACTCAGGCCGGATTTCTTTGCTGAATGTACTGAAGGCCTGCTGAATAGCTGGCAGGGTGTAGTTGTGAACTCTGTCGCGCAGAGTGTTGTCCGGGTGGTAACGGGCAACAAACCAGATTTCCAGTGCCAGCTGTGCATCCTGATGAGTCTCGGTGATTTCGGGACCCAGTACATCCCGAAAACTTTGCTGGATCAAACTGTTTATTTGCTGAGGGGTAACATTGTCACCTTCGGGCAGCGCACGATCCAGATACCAGCCCACCCAGCTGCAGATATCCGTTAAATCCCTGGGGGTAAACTCATGGTCTGGCAAGAGTTCCGGATAATATTGCCAGAGTGTCATCACACTCTCGGTAGCACTTTTTACAATGTCGTTTATTGGTTGCCCTGACAGATGCCGTTGTAACTGATTGACGAGAGCCGGTTCCACCACTCTGTCCCGAAGGAATGCCCGGTCTAACCGAGGGTAGTATGCCCCGGGCAATTTCTCTTTCAAGGCCGGATCCATTTGGCGTCCGGAGTAATGATCGGGATTGCCGGTGAGAATCACCCGGTGTTTTTCGCTGACCTTGACAGGATGACCATTCACATAGATGCAGGGTTCCGGTTCCCACAAGCCGTTCAGTGACGCCAGCAGTCCGGCCTGGGCCAGGTTAGCCTCATCCAGCACCAGAGTGATGTAGTTACCTCCAACATAACCACTGTCTTTATCGGGTTCGGTCTTGGCCCATTCCATCAATGTCCGGTTTTGCTGCGCCATAGAGCGGTCGCCATCGGCGTGTTGTTGCCACTGCCAGCGTTTCATCAGGGTCTGTTCGCTGTCAGAAGGTCCGATGGAAATGACTGAAGCTTGTCCTGAAGCCCTGGCTATTTTGGCAGAAAAGTAACTTTTTCCGGTGCCGGTTTCTCCCTGCAGAAAGATAACGGGAGAGTCGCTAAGCCGGTCATGGAGTCGGGATAAGCGACGGCTTTCACGATCCTTTTGATTCATCTCACCGTGATAAAGATCCCGGGCCAGTGCTGACAGGGGCTCATCAGCGGAACCCGCCCATTTCAGTGATTCAGACAGTCGATGTTCTATGCGTTCGATGCGTTCTGCCTCAGAATTCGCTGTTCTGGCAATATGAAAACAATCGCTGGCGAGGCCGTGGATGGCATCGGCTCGGGTCTGCCCTGATGACAAAGCTAACTGCCAGCCAGAAGCCAGTGCATCCTGCAAACGTTTAATCTGTCTTGCTGGTCTGATGGCTAAGGATTGCCAGGGCTCTGCTGCCGCCAGATCGACTTTCAACTGGTACGCTATAGCATCTCGTTGTTCTTCAGCTGCATGGGCCACGATCATGGCACTGAGCCTGTTGAGAAAGTCTTCTTTACCCCAGGCTGGAAATGGGCTCCCATAGGACAGTTGTAATTCTCCATTAAATACTGCCGGGTCAAAGGCTCGGGCCAGTGCCCAAAAGTTGTGTTCTACAACCGTTCTATCCAACTGCGAGACACTATTGAGGATGCCATTCAAGTGATCCAGGTCTACCGAGGCGGCTTGATCCGGCTTCCTGTGAGCATCAGGTGTTTTATCCGGTAACAAGTGCCAACAAGCCACTTTCATAAAATCCCGCACGGGCCGATGCTGACGGGTGCCATGAGTGATAACGCTATCAATGGCCTTGCGCCAGTGGCAGGGCAGGATTTGTGGGGACTGGTCCACCTTTTGTGCCCGCCGGGCGGCCAGTATCAGGTTATTCAACAAACCTTCGGTCACTTCAGGCAGAGGGTTACAAAGGTCTTCAGGTACGGTTTTAAATGCCTCGTAAAGTTCATTGAGTGCTCGTTTTGGTAGTTCATTCCGAGGGATTTCATGTCTGCGGGCATTGATGTCCCAGAGGTTGATTACAGGGCACGGCTTACCCGCAGCAACCAATGAAGTGAATACTGAAGATGGGGTTTTCGCAGACCCAGGCCAGAGCATTGTGACATGAGCGTGCGGGAAGGCCTGTAACCGGCCATTGACCAACAGCGGTTGCCCGACAACCAGGGGTTCCAGGAGCTGCTGAAGACCTGGATTAGTTTCCAGCCCCCGAAATACCACCGGTTTGCCAGCGATCAATGCCTCCTGCAACTGACTCAGACGTCGTCCGAAATGCGCCTTTTGTTCCGAGGTAATATGGATATTATCAAATAGCTGGCTGAAGCCAGTCTGTTCGTTAACCTGAATGACCAGAGGGGTTTGTGGCTGATGATTAATCCAATGACTGGCCTGGGCATGTTGCTGATAAGTGAAGGTATTAAAGGTGGCGTAACCTGTGACTTTTTTATGTGGGTTGGACAGAAAGCGCCCATCGTTTTCTGCCAATCCCAGGGCTTTCGGCTGCCGTCTTGAATGGGCCACCTGGAGTCGGGGCTCCAGACCGGTGGTCTCGCGAAGGGTTTGCAATGAACCCAGCAAATGAAACCAGAGAGCTTCAGTAAGTGGAGACGTTACGGTGACGACACCCCCCGCCCTGATCTGTTCCAACAGGCAGGTGTTAGGGATTGCATAGCCTTCAGGCGTAATGGCAATGGGGCTCAGCCATTCTGTGATATTCCCCTGGTTAATGATGATCGGGTTTTCTGCGGCGTGCTCTTTAGGCTGGCTTTGGAACAGCGAATGAAGCTCGTCCTTCCCCACCGGCATCTGATAAAACTGAACATCGTCGGGTAACGGACAGACTTCCCCATTGCTCTCAAAGCACTGTTGCGCCAGCATCTGTCGTATGGTCTGTTCAAAGGTCAGATTCTGCCAGTCGGCGCCTTTCAGTATCACCCGTTGTCCGGATGTCAACTGTTCAAGCCTGCCAGGAATGTGCTGGATTCGCCCCTGTTGATCGACACCGGGACCACCCAGCAGTAACTGCCGCCAGTTGTTGTGCAAGTGGCAGTCAATAACAACAGTAGTGTCGTCGTCCATAGCATTTTCGGCACTGGGGAATTCAGGCAATAGCGGGGGAGCCCCGTCAATGTCCATCGATGGGTCGTTGCCAGTCTCAGCCTGGAACTGCCAGCTATTGCCCGGTCGGTTAATTCGCCGCCAGAAATCAGCTCCCGGTGCGCCGACCGCGGGCGCGTCGTCACACTGGCCTACCGCTGCCAGCTGTGCAGGGGCTGCCAGAACCAGCAGAGAAACATGCTCTCCCAGAGGGCGTTTCTTCTGGCTGACCTTGTCGTATAGACAGGGGTTATCCGGGTCCAGCAGATCGTTAAATTTTGGCAGATCCTCACTGGTGAGTTTTCGGATATCTATCACCAGGGTCAATGGCAGTGAACCTTCAAAGAGCTTGCCTGGGCGCAAAGCGTGGCGACCATTGTCGGCAATGGTCAACCGGCTCACCAGGTTAGCCTGTGCAAGGTCATCGGGTTGGGAAATAAGCGTGACATCGCGATTTTTATCGCGGGTCTGGTCAGCCAAAAGCTGTCGAACCTCATCATCACTGGCGACAAAACGGAAATCGAAGGCGTGAGGGTTATTTTGGAGCGGGGAATCCGTTAAGGATACGGCTCTCGCCCTGTCAGGTGTCATAATCTGAGATGACGATAGATTCAGTTGGTAAGCGAAACCAGAGCAGACAGCTTCAACTTTTGGCGGTAAATCTAAATCCAGCCTTGGCCTCTTGGCTGGCATGCCAGTATAAGACGGGTTACTATCACGCGCGCCACGATCAGGCATGCTACCAGCCGGAACGGGTTTGTTAATTTCTCCAACCATCTGACCATCCACTGTTAATCTCCCTATTAGCATCTGAAGGACTGAATTGAAACTCTTTTGTAATGAGACTTTCAGAGCCCGGGAAAGTTCAATTTGGATATTGGTCCGTTGCCATTGTGGGGAGTCAACGGTCTCGAAAAACTCATCAGGAGCTAACGGTTATCAGCTGTCCAATGAGTCAGACTTCAGGTGCATGGGCCACGATCATGGCACAGAGCCTGAATACAGTTCAAATCGTAAACTCACCATCAATATTCATGAAAGGACAACCAAAGCCAACGAATGAACTAGCCAAAAAACCAGCAACATGAGAAGCAGTAATGTAGCCATAAGTTTCAAAAGCTATAGGCACACCGTGAAAGCAAATAGCCCCACCAAAGAACGCGAGAGGTCTTAAGTCAGCCAGGCTATTTCCCAATCCAAAAAAAGCTCCAGATACAATAGCTGTATGTACACCAGCAGCCAAAGCAGTCATGACATTATCAGTCCCAGCCAAGCCACGGCCAACATTAATAATGCCATAGGAACCAATAAGAGTTGCCGCAGTTAGAGCAGAGGCAGCAGCACCGACAATAGTATTAGTAACGATTCTGACTACCCGATCACGCAAAAAAGGAGCAGAAAAAGATAACGGCATTTTAGACCTGCAAACAGGACAGGTCATGGATTGCTCAAACCATCTGACAATACATTTTCTTCCAAAGACATGAGTTTCATGACACGGGAGAACTACTTTATCATTACATCGAAGAGCTTCATTATCATCAAAAGATCTGTAACAGATTAGACACTCATCCACAACACCTATTGTCATAAAGTAAACTCCACCCTTGTTAATAGTTAATAATGAGATAAAAAACCGGCAAAGAAGTTCCCCAAATTTTATAACTCACCCTGTGAAAAGCTATTACGATGCCATTCAAGTATGATGGGACTTTCAAAGGCCGGGAAAGTTCAATTTGGATACTGGCTGGTTGCTATTGTGGGAAGTCAACGGTCTCGAAAACAAACGTTTATCAGGTATCCAATGATTCACACAACGAATTCAAATTCACAGTGTTCAAAAACTCTTCGGCAATGGTTGTCAGCTCGTCGGATTTGAGCACCAGAGCGTCACTGGCATTGAGTGCCTGCCGTAAGTAAGAATTCTCAATAGATTTCTCAAAACTATCAGGACCTATGATTCTGGACATCATTGCATACAGTTCATGGGGTGAAGATGGATCATGAGCGCCATAGTCCTTATGAGGGTTAGCATGTATGGAAATATTGCCCCAACAATGTGTTAAACGACCACCTTTTGAGTGTGTCACTCCATACAGGTAATGACTGAAGGCCTGCTCAATCGCCTCGCAGCATTTCATATGTAAATCACAGAAAGACAAATAGTCCCTCGGTGACAACTTAAGGGACTTTATAATGGGCTGGTACTTGCTTTCGATATCATGCTTTTTTTGCTTACGTTCTTCTTGAGTCAGGCATTGCTCATCCAATGCCTTCAGAGCGTCCCGGAGTTGTTTTTCCATCGCCTCATATTGCTTGTATTGTTCCCATAACCGCTTCAAGTCCGGGCTATTCTCTGCTTTTACTTCCATCAGGGCTCTGTGTTTTTTATTGAAGACTGTGACTCCCCACGAAGGCCGCCCCAGGGTAATCACCGGACGGTGGTTTGCGTTGACCGAGGTTAACTGCATAAATGCAGGTTCTTGCAGCAACATTCGTTCTATATTCGGAACTCCCTCAGGTACGTCTGTCCAGTTGTAGTCCAGGATTGAGCGGGCAATTTTATCTTCAAGGAATCGCGAAAACCCACCATGAGAATGAGTGACTAACAGGGCACTATTTTCTTCCCTCATGAAAAGCTCATAACATAACTGCCATCTCTGGCTGATTTTCTCCCCGGACAACACAGTCCGATACCACTTTTTCAGGCAATTAGTGGCTTGAGCCTTCAGTTCATCAATGTCTCTCAGGCGCATTAATAACTGATAATGTTCATCGGCTCCCATAATCGCGTTATCATAAATTGGCACTGGGTCCAGCCAACCCGATGCCAGGGCCTCACGGGCAAAGTGAATAACCGATGGTTTGGCCAAGTGACTGTTTTTCAGTATTTTTACCATTGAACACGACCATTCGAGATGGCTTGCATTGGTATGATTAATCATTATTGGATGGAGT
This sequence comes from Endozoicomonas sp. ALC020, assembly GCF_049275935.1. NCBI lineage: Bacteria > Pseudomonadati > Pseudomonadota > Gammaproteobacteria > Oceanospirillales > Endozoicomonadaceae > Endozoicomonas > Endozoicomonas sp. ALC020. The sequence continues at coordinate 910,771 of NZ_CP184830.1, read as the reverse complement.
AACTTAAGTTGTTTGGTGACCTGATCTTCATCGCTGTTGGACAATATTTGCACGACTGCCTCTGACATCGAATTGCGGTGAGGGTGGTTGCCAGAGCGCTCAGTACGAACCAACTCCCTCATTTGATACTGATGTGCCTGTCTCGACGTTATAACTGAGACGCCCATGGAAAAACTGGCTAAATCTTTTTCTTTCCAAAGGTTCTTTACAATGTTGAAAGGATGTAGATCTTTGTTTGCCAATGCCCCGAATGTCTCAATGGCTTTGTTCAGTGCTTCATGGTTGATGCCAATGGCTTTAGACAGAGCTTGCTGTTGTGTTAAATCAGCTTCTTTCAGAAGACTCTTCAGGAGTTTCTTAATCTTGTTTGACTGAGTATTAAGATCAATGCCCCTGCTGATGGGCTGGAATTCAGATTTGATTTCTGTTACCCGTGCAGGCCCCCCGCCCAAATTTGCTGACTTCCAGGTTTGGCCCCCATCTTCGGAATACTCAGCAAAGCTGTGGATAAAGTTTGTAATGCTCCGACATGGAATCCCAAAATAACGACAAAAAGCGACAAAAACAGGTGTACGATGTTTGCAGTAACCTTGCCGCTGTGTTACCAGAAAGTGAAAGAAATTTTCGTCTCTCTCTGGTTTGGTTTTACCGGAAAACTGTTTGCAGTAGTCCTTGATCGCCTCAATGCGTTGCGACCTGTTTTCAGCCTTTGTGATTTTCAGCAAAGGCACCTGTATTTCCGTTGGCTGCTGGTCGATGTTTTCAAACAGTTTGTCCAGTACGGCTTTCATCCCTTCTGAACAGTGGGTGTCAAAACCTGCTGGTTGGGCTTCTTGGCCCGGCTCCCTGGACTCTACGACATAAGCAACCTTTATACTCTGGTTGGCTCTTTCCCCGGCAATAAACAGTTTGTGCAGCCCGGTATATCGATCCCTGACCAGGGTGTATGGCCAATCAGGTTCTATGCGCAAGGCCACGATATAGTCGTCAGGCGTCAGGCTTGGCAATGCACATTGACCGTACTTTAATTGCATCTCAAAGGTTGCCAGGGTTTGATTTTTAGCTAATGTCACTGGCTGGTCATGCTCTGGTAACAGCTCAGGTGTGAGCAGTTCCATCCCCTGAAGGTACTTATCACCAATTTCGATCCTCTTGATATTGCCCCCAGCCGTTACAAATATATCCTGTACTCTAAGTCGATACATCTGGGAAGGAAGTTTCTCCGTTTTAAAAACTTTATAATCCCTAAGTTTTGGCCCCGCCAGAGAGTCGTAGTTCGTTATCTGGTCCAATGCCCTGGTCTTTTTCTCTTCGACTTCCGGATCGTATTGTTCAAAAGCACTATCAGCTGATGCTTCCTTAATAAATTCGTACAGCGAATGGTTCGGCAGATTACTTATCCCATGCCAGAACGCTGGCCACCATTGAACTGCCTTGGCGTTCCATAACCTTATTCGCTTATCGGCCTCCTGAAGATAAGGCAGGGAAGCCGACGTCTTCAGTGCCTGCTCCTCTTCTTTCGTCATGGAGAATACACTATTGGCGTCCACGCCTGTCTGGCCAAACTCACGATCAAACCAGCTTTTCTGCCAGTGTCGGTACAGTGCCCGGGTGAGAACATTGTCAGACTCATCCGGCCTTAGGGAAAGTCCGGACGCCTGCCATTGGGCCTGAGCGACCCTTTTGATGATTTCTGTTTTGGCATCCTCTTTACTCGGGTCAGCCTTAAAACAAATTTCATGGTTTTTTTCATCAATGCTGTTGTTATCACTGCTTCGTATCAACCAGGGACGACCAATGTCCGGTAACGTTTCGTTGAACCAACGGCTCAGTTTATCAGCAAGGACTCCTTCGCCCATGGCGGAACCGGATGACTTTGGCAGTTTCTGCAACGATATTTTGGCTGCCATCAGATAAAGCCGGTAGTGCTGATTGAGGTATTGATGAAGTGTTTTTTCGGTAAAATCACCCCCTCTGTCAACCGCCCTGGCGACATTCTGTAAGTCAAGGCTGGTGGGCTGCAACGGCAGGTTTTTCCGTTGCAGGTAAGCCCTTAAACGACAATGTTTCTCAGTCAGCTGTTTAGCCGTGTTTTTTCCTTGCGGGGTCTGAGGCAACACTTTTTCGGCAATGGTCTGCAATTCTTTCTGGTTATACTGCCGGATCGGCAAATGTCGGAAACGTCCTTTCAGCGCCGGTGACAAGGTTTTTCGCCCGCTGTATTCAGGCGGGTTGACGGTAGCAAACAGGTGGAAACCCGGATGGGCGTCACCGGCCAGAATATCGTTTAACTCACCTTCCAGATGCTGGCTGTCGATCAGATTCATTTCCGAAATAACTACGATGCCGCCCTCTATTTTTGCCTTCTGGATAGCCTCACACAGTCTGTCCCAGGAACAGTCACAGGCATTCAGGGGAAAGACTTCCGGCATGGATTCTCCCCGTTGCCTGGCCTGCTGTCTGACACTTTCAATCATCAGGTTCAGCGTGGCATCTTTACCCCGCCCGGCCGGACCTTCAATCAGCGTTGCCTGACGACCGCCGTGTTTTATGTCGTGATGATAAGCCTGCTGAGCGCGGCTTAAATCCTGTCCCAGCCCTTGCACCAGTTCAATGACTGCCAATCCGGAGGTATCAAACTCAGGTCGGATTTCTTTGGTCAATGTTCTGAAGTCCTGCAGCATATCGGGCAGGGTGTGGTTATGAACTCTGTCGCGCAGGGTGTTGTCCGGGTGGTAACGGGCTGCAAACCAGATTTCCAATGCCAAGAGGGCATCCTGGTGAGTCTCGCTGATTTCGGGACCCAGTAGATCCCGGAAACTTTGCTGGATCAAACTGTTGATTTGCTCAGGAGTCACACTGCCAACTGCGGGCTGCGCACGACCAAGATACCAGCCCACCCAACTGCAGATATCGGTTAAATCCCTGGGAGTAAACTCATGCTCGGGCAACAGCTCCTGGTAATATTGCCAGAGTGCCATCACACTCTTGGTGGCAATGTGTGCAATGTCGTTTATTTGATGCCGTTGTAACTGATTGAGTAGGGCTGGTTCGACCACTCTGTCCCGAAGGAAAGCCTGATCCAGACGTGGGTAGTAAGCCCTGGGCAATTTCTCTTTCAGGGCCGGGTCCATTTGGCGCCCGGCGTAATGATCGGGGTTGCCGGTGAGAATCACCCGGTGTTTTTCGCTGACCCTGACAGGATGTCCATTCACATAGATGCAGGGTTGCGGCTCCCATAAGCCATTCAATGACGCCAGCAATCCGGCTTGGGTCAGGTTGGCTTCATCCAGAATCAGGGTGATATATTTTCCTCCAACATTGTCGGAAGGGGTACTGGCCCATTCCATCAGCGCCCGGTTTTGCTGCTCCATAGAACGGTCGCCATCGGCGTGTTTTTGCCACTGCCAGCGTTTCATCAGTGTCTGTTCACTGTCAGAAGGTCCAAGAGAAATGATTGAAGCCTGTCCGGAAGCCTCTGCCATCCGGGCGGAAAAATAGCTTTTCCCGGTGCCGGTTTCCCCCTGCAGGAATAGGACGGGAGAGTCCGCAAAGCGTTCATGGAGTCGGGATAATCGACGGCTTTCACGATCCTGCTGACTCATCTCGCCGTAATAAAGATCCCGGGCCAGTGCTGACAGGGGCATATCAGAGGAACCTTGCCATTGCAGTGATTCAGACAGTCGATGTTCTATGCGCTCAATACCCTCTGCGTCAGAATTCGCTGTTCTGGCACTATGAAAACAATCGCTGGCCAGAGAGTGAATGACATCGGATCGGGTCTGCTCTGATGGCACATATAACTGCCAGCCAGACGTCAGTGCATCCTGCAAACGTTTAATCTGCCGTGTTGGTCTTATGGTTAACGGATGATATGGCCTGACTTTCGACTCTGTGACTTCCAACTGATACGCCATTGCAGGTCGTTGTTTTTCAGGCGTATGGGCCAGAATCATGTTACAGAGCCTGTCCAGGGCTTCTTTTTCACTATGTTTTGGAAATGGTCTTTTATAGGACAGTTGTAGTCCTTCAAATGGTTGTTCCACAGAGAACGAAAATTGCCCGTCGTTAAAGAATGCCGGGTCAAAGGCTCTGGCCAGTTGCCACAGGTTCTGCTGCAAAAATGCTCTATCCAAGCGCTGGGAGCTATTGATGATGGCATTTAACCGGTCCGGGTCTACCCAGGCGGCTTGATGCTTATCCGGTTTCTCATGAGCATGCGGCAGTAGCTGCCAACAGGCCACCTTGACAAAATCACGCACTGACGGATTCTGTCTGGCACCATGGGTGATGACGCTGTCGATGGCTTTGCGCCAGTGCCGAGGCAGGAGCTGTGGAGACCGGTCAACCTGCTGTGCCCGCCGGGCAGCCTGTATCAGGTTATTTAACAGCCCTTCGGTCATTTCAGGCAAAGGGTTACAAAGGTCGTCAGGTACGGTTTTAAACGCTTTGTAGAGTTCATGAAGCGCTTTTTCTGGTAGCTCAGTCCGGGGGATACCATGTTTGGAGGCAGTGATAGTCCAAAGATCGACTTCAGGACACGGACTGCCCGTGGCAACCATTGAACGAAATATGGGAGATGGGCTTTCTGTAAACTCAGGCCAGAGAATTGTGATATGAGCCTTTGGGTACTCCTGTAATTGGCCATTGACCAACAGAGTTTGCTCAACAAACAGGGATTCCAACTGTTGCTGAACTGTTGGATTGCTTTCCAGCCCCCGGAAGACAACCGGCTTGCCAGCGATTAATGCCTCCTGCAATTCACTTTGGTGACGTCCAAAATACGCCTTTTGTTCCGAGGTGATACGGATATTATCAAACAACTGGCTGCAACGGGTCTGCCCATTGACCTGAATGACCAAAGGAGCTTCCTCTTGATGATTGAGCCAATAACTTGCCTCAGCAGGTTGCTGATAAGTGACGGTATTGATGGTATTAAGGATGGCGTGATGACTAATTTTTTCTTGTAGTCCGGACAGTGATGAGTGCTCATCTTTTTTTGTCAATCCCAGGGCTTTTGGCTGCTTGATTGAATGAGCTACCTGAAGTTGCGGCTCCAGGCCTGTGGTCTCGCGAATAGTCTGCAACGAACCCAGCAAACGGAACCAAAGAACTTCAGTGAGTGGAGAGGTTACGGTGACCGTATCACCTGCCTGAACTTGTTCCAACAGGTAGGTATTAGGGACTGCATAGCCTTCCGGGGCAATGGCAATCGGGTTCAGCCAATCGCTGATATTACTCTGGTTGATGATGATCGGATTTCCTGGTGCATCACCAGAGCTGGACAGACTTTGGAACAGTGAATAAAGCTCGTCCTTCCCTACCGGCGTCTGATAAAACTGAACATTGTCGGGTAACTGACAGATCTTCCCGTTGCTTTCAAAACATTGTTGCGCCAGCATCTGACGAATCGTCTGTTCAAAGGCCAGGTCCTGCCAGTTGGCTCCTTTCAAAATCACACGTTGTCCGGCTCGCAGAGACTCAAGTTTGCCGGGGATGTGCTGGATTTGCCCTTGTTGATTCACGCCAGGACCGCCCAGTAGCAACTGTCGCCAGTGACTGTGTAAGTGGCAGTCGATAAGAACGGTATTGTCGTCATCCATAGCACTTTCGGCAGAGGGGAGTTCAGCCAATAACGGAGGAACCTTGTCGATCTCCGCTGGGTCGTCGCCGGTCTGTGCGTCGAACTGCCAGGTATTGCCCGGTCGATTGATTCGCCGCCAGAAATCAGCGCCCGGAGCGCCGACCGCAGGTGCCTCGTCATGTTGGCCAACCGAGGCCAATTGTCCAGGGGCCGCCAGGACCAGCAGAGAAACATGCGCTCCCAGGGGGCGTTTCTTCCGGCTGACTTTGTCATAAAGGCAGGGGTTATCCGGGTCCAGCAGATCGTTAAATTTTGGCAGATCCTCGCTGGTGAGTTTTCGGATATCCATCACCAGGGTCAATGGCTGCGATCCTTCAAAGAGCTTGCCTGAGCGCAAAGTGTGGCGACCATCGCCGGAAATGCTCAAGCGGCTCACCAGGTTAGCTTGTGAGAGGTCATTGGGGTGGGAAATAAGGGTAACATCGCGATTTTCATCGCAGGTCTGGGCAACTAAAAGTTGTCGAATCTCATCATCACTGGTGACAAAACGAAAATCGAAGGCATGAGCGGCCTTTTGGAGCGGGGAATCTGTTGAGGATACCCTTCTCGCCTTGTCAGGCAAAGCAATGGCAGGTGACGATAGGCTGAGTTGGGCTGTTACGTCACAGACCTCTGCTACCGAAGGTGAATCCTGTCTTGCTTTTTTGGCTGGCACGCTGCGATCAGGCTCTGCGCTCTTAAAAAAAGGCCTCTTTATTTTCCCATCAATCCGACCATCCATAGTCAATCTCTCTCCCTACTGCTATTTGAAGGACTGCATTGAAATTAATTGTTTGATGATTGGACTTTAGAACGGGCTTAAAGTTCCATTTGGAGAATTATTCGTTGCCATTGAGGGAAGTCACGAACCTCGAAAAAATCACCATGACCAAACCATGATCAGGTATCCAGTGACTCGTAAATCGAATTCAAATTCACGCTGCTCAAAAACTCTCTGGCAATGGTTGTCAGCTCATCGGATTTGAGCACCAGCGCATGACTGGCGTAACATGCCTGCTGCAAGTAGTCAGCCTGAAGAGATTTCTGAAACTGGCAAGAGCTTTCAATGACAGTCATCATGGCATGGAGCTCTTCCGGTGAGGATGGGTCATGAGCGCCGTAGTTGTTTTCCTCCGAGTATCCATATACTCGGGCATTACCCCAGCAATAGGTTAAGCAACCGCCTTTCGAGTGTGTTATTCCGTAAAGATAATGACTGAAGGCCTGCTGAAGAGCTTCCCTGCATTTGTTTTTTAAATTTCTCACTTTTATGTTCCACTCAGGCGCCCCGACGATAATCACCGGAAGGTGGTTAGCCTTGCCCGGGATGAACTTTGGGAATGCAGGATGATGCACCAGCATTCGTTCTATATTCGGAATGCCCTCAGGTTCGTCTGTCCAGGCTTTCTGCATAGATAAGCTGAGAATGTTCTTTTCCAGAGATGGCGAGAAACCATCATGGCCATGAGTGACAAAAAAACTATTAGCATTGACTGCCTGGAAGCTTCTATAAGGCATCCGCCATATCTGGCTATTGTTTCCTCTGGACAAAAATTGCTTATACCACTTTTTCAGGCAGTGGCTGGCTTTAACCTTGAGTTCATCAACACTGTTCAGAAGCGCCAACAGCTGATGGTGTTCATGGGCCTCTATGATATGGCCTGCATAGGCTGGCAGTGGGTCCAGCCAACCCAGTGACAGGGCTTCCCGGGCAAAGTGAATCACCGAAGGTTTGGCCAGGTTACTGTTTTGCAGAATATGCACTATTGAACTCAACCACTCGAGAGGGTTTGCGCCACCCTGAACAACCGCTCTTGAGTGCAATAACTTGAGTTGTTCAGTGACCTGACCTCCATCACTGTCAGACAGGATTTGTCGGACTGCCTCCGACATCGGTTTATATTTCTGTCCACTGTCGTCATAGACATCACCCACCATTTGCATCTCACCAGCGCCCAATGCTTTTGTCTCCAGTGATTCCAATATTGAGACACCCATGAAAAATCCTGTTAAATCTTTTCTTCCCCAAAGGTTCTTTACCATCTCGAGAGTGCTTAGATGGATTTCTGGCAATTCACAGTCTGTCTTGAGGGTTTGATTCAGTTCCTCAAGATTCATACCAAAGGCTTCAGCCAGAGTTTGCTGTTGTGCTAAATCAGCACCCTCCAGGAGCCCCTGCAAGATATCCCTGGTCTTTCTTAACTCAGTGCCAGAACCACCGACCCTTTTTGTCAGCTGAAAACCAGAGGAGACTTCTTTTGCCTCGAAGGGTGCCCCGCCCAAATCCACTGACTTCCAGGTTTGGCCTCCATCCATGGAGCACTCTGCAAAGGCGTGGATACGGTTAGTGATTTGCCGACATGGAATCCCGAAGTAACGACAAAAAGCGATAAAAACAGGCACACGATGACGACAGCTACCCTGCCGCTCTGTTACCAGGAATTGAAAGAAGTTTTCATTCTCTTCTGGTATTGCAGTACCGGAAAACTCCAGACAATAGTCTCTGATCGCCTCAATGCGTTGCGTTGTTTTTGTAGCGTTTTTTATTCTCTGCAAAGGTACCTGTACTTTGGATGGTTGTTGATTAATATGCGTTAACACTTCCTTCAGTACTTGTTCCATACCTTCTGAACAGCGGGCGTCAAAACGTCCTGATGCTTCTGACCGTGCTTCTGCAGCAGATGTTTTTTCGCCCGGTTCCCGATGTTCTACGATATAAGCAAATTGAATGTTCTGACTGGCTTCGGCCTCTGCAACAGACAGCGTATGAAGCCCGGTATATCGGTCCCTGACCAGGGTAAATCGTAATTCGGGCTCTGTGCGCAGGGCCACGATATAGTCGTCAGGCGTCAGGCTGGGTAAGGCATATCGACTATTGTTTGATGACATCTCAAAGGTTGCCAGCGTTTGGTTTCTGGCTAATGTCACTGGCTGGTCACGCCCTGGTAAACGCGCCGGTAAAAGGACTTCGGCCCCCTGCAGTTGTTGATCATTAATACTGATCTTTTTGACATCGCCCTCAGCAGACACGCAAATATCTTCTGCCCACCATCGATAAATCCCGGGGAAATGGTTCGGCCTGTCAAAAATAATTTGATATTCACGTTGTGGCTCCCCCTCGTTCTCGTAGTTCGTTATCTGGTCCAATGCCGGAGCCTTTTTCTCGTGGGCTTCCGGTATGTACTTTTCAGGTGCCTTATCACTGCCAGTAAAAACGGATGTCTGGTTGATAAAATCGCCTACCAGATGGTTCAGCAGATCACTGATCTGATGCCAGAACGCCGGCCACCATTGGACTTTATCGGCTTTCCACGCCTTTATCCGTTGATCAACCGCCTGAAGATAGGGCTGGTTAGTCAACATTTTCAGCGTTTGTTGCTGTTCTTCCGTCAGGGGAAATACGCTGTTAGCGTCCACGCCTGTCCGGCCAAAATCACCAGCAAACCAGCGTTGCTGCCAGTGCCGGTAAAGTGCCCCGGTGAGAATATCGTCCGACTCGTCCGGCTTCAGGGAAAGACCGGATGCCTGCCACCTGGCCTGAGCCACCTCCCTGATGATCTCCGTTTTTGCTTGCTCTTCAGTTGGACAAGCCTTAAAACGAATTTCATGGTGTTTTTCATCAATAGCGCTGCGATCACTGCGTCGTATTAACCACGGCCGATCAATGCCCGATACCGTTTCATTGAACCAATGGCAAAGTCCGGAATCAAATTCACTTTTCCCCATGGCAATAGCCGAAGACTCGGGCAGTTCCTCCAGCGCCAGGTTGACGGCCATCAGATAAAGCCGGTAGTGCTGATTAAGACATTGATGAACGGCTTTTTCGGTAAAATCGCCTCCTCTGAAGACAGCCCTGGCAACATTCTGTAAATCAAGGCTGGTGGGCTGCAAGGGCAGGTTTTTCTGTTGCAGGTGAGCCCTTAAAAGACAATGTTTTTCTGTTAGCTTGTTGGCGACGAATGTCCCTTCTGAGGACTTTGGCAACACTTTTTCGGCAATGGTCTGCAATTCGGTCGGGTTATACTGTCGGATCGGCAAATGTCGAAAACGTCCTTTCAGCGCTGGTGATAAGGGTTTTCGCCCGCTGTACTCAGGTGGGTTGATGGTGGCAAACAGGTGGAAACCCGGATAGGCGTCACCAGCCAGAATATCGTTTAACTCGCCTTCCAGATGCTGGCTATCGATCAGATTCATTTCCGAAATCACCACGATGGCGCCCTGGATTCTTGCCGTCTGGATCTTTTCACACAGTTTCTCCCAGGAACAATCACAGGCATTCAGGAGCAAGACTTCCGGCATGGATTCTTGCTGTTGTTTAGCCTGCCGTTTGACGCTTTCAATCACCAGGTTGAGAGTGACATCCTTGCCCCGACCCGCCGGGCCTTGAATCAGGGTCGCCTGACGGCCGTCGTGTTTTCTGTCGTGATGATAAGCTTGCTGACAGCGGCTTAAATCCTGCCAAAGCCGTTGCACCAGATCAATGACTGCCGATCCGCAGGTATCAAACTCAGGTCGGATTTCTTTGGTCAGTGTTCTGAAGCCCTGCAGCATATCTGGCAGGGTGTGGTTATGAACCCTGTCGCGTAGGGTATGGTCCGGGTGGTAGCGGGCAGCAAACCAGATTTCCAGTGCCGAGAGGGCATCCTGCTGAGTCTCGTTGATTTCGGGACCCAACACATCCCGAAAACTTTGTTGGATCAAACTGTTCACTTGCTCGCAGCTGGCACTGTCGTCTTCGGATAACGCACGATCCAGATACCAACCCACCCAGCTGCAGATGTCGGTTAAATCCCTGGGGGTAAAATCATGGTCTGGCAACAGCTCCTGATAATATTGCCAGAGTGCCATCACACTCTTGGTGGCACTGTGGGCAATGTCGTTTATTTGATGCCGTTGCAACTGATTGAGCAAAGCTGGTTCCACTACTCTGTCTCGAAGGAAAGCCTGATCCAGGCGTGGGTAATAAGCTCTGGGCAGTTTCTCTTTCAGGGCCGGGTCCATTTGGCGCCCGGTGTAATGATCCGGGTTGCCGGTGAGAATCACCCGGTGTTTTTCGCTGACCCTGACAGGATGACCATTCACATAGATGCAGGGTTGCGGTTCCCATAAGCCGTTCAATGATGCCAGTAATCCGGTTTTGGTGAGGTTAGCCTCATCCAGAACCAGGGTGATGTATTCTCCGTCTTTTTTGTCAGGTTCGGTATGGGCCCATTCCATCAACGCCCGGTTTTGCTGCACCATAGAGCGGTCGCCGTCGGCGTGTTGTTGCCACTGCCAGCGTTCCATCAGGGTCTGTTCGCTATCAGAAGGTCCAAGGGAAATGACTGAAGCTTGTCCCGAAGCCCTGGCCATTTTGGCAGAAAAGTAACTTTTCCCGGTGCCGGTTTCTCCCTGCAGGAATATAACGGGAGAATCCTTAAGCCGGTCGTGGAGTCGGGACAATCGACGGCTTTCACGATCCCGCTGACTCATCTCGCCGTGATAAAGATCCAGGGCCAGTGCTGACCAGAACGTATCAGCGGAACCTCGCCATTTCAGTGATTCAGCCAGCCGATGTTCAATGCGTTCAATGCCTTCTGCCTCAGAATTCGCTGTTCTGGCTATATGAAAACAATCGCTGGCTAGCGCGTGAATGACATCGGATCGCGTCTGCACTAATGGCAAAAGTAACTGCCAGCCAGAAGCCAGTGCATCTTGCAAACGTCTAATTTGTCTTGATGGCCTGATGGCCAACGGTGGATGTTGTTTCGCTGTCTCCGGATCGACTTTCAACTGATACGCCATGGCCTGACGATGCTCTTCAGGCCCGTGGGCCACGATCAGGGCGCAGAGTTTGTCGAGAGCTTCTTTTTTACCCCACCTTGGAAGTGGATTTTCATAGGATAGTAGTAACCCTTTAGATTTAGTGCCCTTGAAAATTGTCGGGTCAGTGGCTCTGGCCAGTGGCCACAGGTTCTGCTCCAAAAACGCTCTATCTAACTGCGGGGCACTGTTGATGATGGCCGTTATCTGATCCGGGTCTACCGAGGGAGGGTGATCCTTATTCGGCTTCTTATCCGGTAACAAATACCAGCAAGCCACTTTCATAAAGTCCCTGACGAGCGGATTCTGCCGGGTGCCATGGGTGATGACGCTATTAACGGCCCTGCGCCAGTGGCGGGGTAAAAGCGTTGAGGACTGATCAACCTGTTGTGCCCGACGGGCAGCCAGTATCAGGTTATTCAACAACTCTTCGGTCATTTCAGGCAGAGGATTACAAAGGTCGGCAGGGACGGTTTTAAACGCTTGGTAAAGTTTATTAAGCGCTTGTTTAGGCAGCTCAGCCCGGGGGATTTCATGCCTGTCGGCATTGATAGCCCAGAGATCGACCTCAGGACAGGGTTTACCCTTGGCGACCAGCGAATGCAAGACCGGAGACGTACTTTTCGCAGACTCAGGCCAGAGTAAGGTGACATCAGCCTGTGGGTAGGCTTGCAATTGACCGTTCACCAACAGAGGTTGCCCAATAACCAGTGGCTCCAGAAGCTGCTGAAGCCTTGGATTACGCTCGAGTCCCCGGAATACAACCGGTTTGCCAGCGGTCAATGCCTCCTGCAATTTACTCTGACGTCGTCCAAAATGCGCCTGTTGTTCCGAGGTGATATGGGTATTATCAAATAGCTGGCTGAAGCCGGTCTGTTCGCTGACCTGAATGACCAAAGGGGATCTCTGCTGATTATTTAGCCAATGACTTGTTTGGGCATGTCGCCGATAAGTGACGGCATTGAAGGTAGCGTGATCTGTGATTGGATGTTCATCGCTTTCTGCCAATCCAAGTGCTTTCGGCTGCCGTCTTGAATCAGCCACCTGAAGTCGGGGCTCCAGATCTGTCGTCTCGCAAATCGTCTGCAGTGAACCCAGCAAACGAAACCAGAGTGCCTCAGTGAGGGGGGACGTTACGGTGACTACACCACCTGCCCGAATTTGTTCCAACAGACAGGTATTTGGGACTGCATAGCCTCCAGGGGTAATGGCAATCGGGCTAAGCCACTCCCTGATATTATTCTGGTTAATGATGATCGGGTTTCCTGGTGCTTGCTCTTTATCATCTTCTTTATTGTTCGAATGAGACAGACTTTGGAACAGTGAATGAAGCTCTTCATTCCCTAACGGCATCCGATAAAACTGAACATCGTCGGGTAATGGACAGATCTTCCCGTTGCTCTCAAAGCACTGTTGCTGGAGCATCTGTCGAACCGTCTGCTCGAAGGCCAGATCCTGCCAGTCGGCCCCTTTCAGAATCACCCGTTGTCCGGCCTTCAATAACTCAAGCTTGCCGGGGATGTGTCGGATTCGCCCTTGTTGGTCCACTCCAGGGCCACCCAGCAGCAACTGCCGGCAGTTGCTGTGCAAGTGGCAGTTAATAAGAAGGGTATTTTCGTCATCCGTAGCACCTTCAGCAGCCGGGAGTTCAGCCAATACCTGAACCTCGTTGATATCCATCAATGAGGCATTGCCGGTCTTTTCGTTGAGCTGCCAGGTATTGCCCGGTCGATTAATTCGCCGCCAGAAATCAGCGCCCGGTGCGTCGGCCGCCGGAGCGCCGACCGCCGGTGCCTCTTCATGCTGGCCAACCGATGCCAACTGTGCGCGATCTGCCAGAACCAGCAGAGCAACATGCTTGCCCAGAGGACGTTTTTTCTGGCTGACTTTGTCGTATAGACAGGGATTATCCGGGTCCAGCAGATCGTTCAATTTGGGCAGTTCTACGCCGGTAAGCTTTCGGATATCGATCACCAGGGTCAATGGCTGCGAGCCTTCAAAAAGCTTGCCTGAATGCAGAGTGTGGCGACCATCACCGGACAGGCTCAACCGGCTCACCAGATTAGCCTGTAAGAGGTCATCAGGATGGGAAATAAGAGAGACATCCCGGCCTTCATCACAGGTCTGGGTGATTAAAAGCTGTCGAACCTCATCATCATTGGCGACAAAACGAAAATCGAAGGAATAAGGGGACTTTAGCAGCGAGGAGTCCGTTAAGGATACAGTTCTTGCTTTGTCAGGCAATATCTCCGAAGATGGCGATATCTTCAGTTTGGATTCTATTTCGGAGCAGATTCCTACACCCTTTTCCTTCGACGACAAATCCCGCGTTGCTCTCTTGGCTGTTACACGACTATCAGGCTCTTGACTCTCAAGAACCGGTTTGGGTAGTTTCCCATCAATCCGGGCATCCATAGTCCATCTCTCTCCTGACATCTGAAAGACTGTATTTAAAATGTTTTAAGTACTCAGGCATACGGAATCGAATATTTCTGGCTTATTGGGCAGGTGCTCTGCAAGGCGCAACGACGGGAACATAGGAGGCTGACCGAGAATAGTCTGCCCTACTGTGGCGGCAGCAAATTGGTCTGAAAATCCGCTTTTGTTCGTCAAATAGCTCGCTATTCTCCTCACAAAACCGAATTTTCATCCTCAATTTTCTGCCGTCCTCGCTACGGGCGCTATTCTCGGTCAGCCTCCTAGGAGCCTGTCCGAGAATAGTCTGCCCTACTGTGGCGGCAGCAAATTGGTCTGAAAATCCGCTTTTGTTCGTCAAATAGCTCGCTATTCTCCTCACAAAACCGAATTTTCATCCTCAATTTTCTGCCGTCCTCGCTACGGGCGCTATTCTCGGTCAGCATCCTAGCAAGCTATGTGACCAGAGTTGCAACACAGCACGACTGCATGGATGCAGGAGCTAGAGCAACGCAGGAGCAGTTGCCGCGAGTGCCTGAACAATGAGTCAGAAAATATGATTTCGTATGGTTGAGTACTTATGATATGACCTTCGAAGTGGACGAAAGTTTCATTCGGATATTTAGTCTTGGCTATTGAAGATGCCGGAGCGGTGACTCAAAACGTGAATGTCACCGGTTTCCGGATTCTTTGTGAGAAGTGGGAAAACGGTCTTGTAAGCTTTGTTCTTGGTTAAATAATATTTCTTCAGTGCAGTTGATTAATAAATAAATCGCAACTACTTTAGAGTGCATATTGATTGAATGTTTGTACAATTGAACGTAAAAAAGAACAGTAGTACTTACAGTGGATATCTTTTTAGTACTGGGATATTGAAGGATTAATGACTCTTAGAACGTTAAATTTCGGGTATTGAAAATGCACTTTCAGCAGCATAGCATCAGGAAAAACTGATCAAAAATTATTCGAATTTTATAGTATGGAAAATGGATTAACACTCAATTTTATAACTGGCTATGAAATCATTAGTATTTTTCTCATCCTTATTCTTGGTTGCTTTGCACGTTCAAGCTTTTGGTTCTACTTCTCTTCATTATCAGGCAGCTCTTATTCCGGGTTTTACTGGAAAATTATTTTCTCCAATACTTCCTCTTGAAAGAGATAGCGCTGAAAAAACGCTATTGAATGCTTTTAAGAAAAAAGTTATAGCGAATCTTAAAGACTGGAAAGACCCCTTTCTTGAAAGCAAGACAAATAAAGTGACAAAAGAGTACCAGGAACTTGATCGCAAAAAAAGTACAGGTCTTTCTAAAAAAGAAAAGGATAACTTTTACCAGTTGGTCTATGACAAAAATGAGGCTGGCAATAGTGCTCATGTCTTGAGTGCTTTTTTATCTTTATTAATTGATACTGCTAACAATGTTTCTTTGAGAGGTAATACAGGTGATATACACGGAATTGTCAGCCTCGGTAATTCAAATGAAAACGGAGCAGCGGGTGGCAAAGGTAATCGGTTGCCTGAAAAAAACGGAAGATCGACCAAGGATCAAAGCCAAGAAGCATCAATGCAATTTAAACCAGGCAAGCGCAAGAGGAAAAAGGAAAAAGAACTTGATTTTGAGGTGCTGGACTTATCACCTCGAGATGCAGCCAAGCACTTCCTGAATACCGTTAATCAACTTGCGAGGGAACATAATATATCCATCAAAAGAATAATCGGGAATAATAAGTGTAAGGGTTCTGGTTATATATATTTCAGCGATGGTAGTTACATTACTAGCAGTGCGAATGTTGAAGAGATATTTGTAGATTTTATATTATTTACGGAAGGGTTGTTAAGAGATCAGAAGTTTGTTTATAGTGATGATGCCGATAAATATCGTTCAGGTCAAAAAATTACTAATAACCAAGTGGAACTAATAGATTCAATTTTTTCAGAAATGTTTGCTCGGAAAGATAAACAGTTGTCAGATAGAAATCATTCATATCGTCGCTATTATCTTCGTGAATTACTATCCGATTACCTTTATGAGAATTACAGAGGCTTTGGCGATGTTGATGGCTATCAGGCAGTTGGGCATGCGACATTTCCATTCTTTGAAAAGATGCTTTTTGGGGAAGGCTATTTTTCAGAATTTGCTGGTTTTATGAGTTTTACTGATCAATATAAGGTAGAAATTATTACAGAGTTAAATAAGAGTTTCAGCTTTATAGATTGCAAGAATGAAATTATCGCTGTCCTTAGAGGTAATGACAAACTCAGAATGGCTTTTAATGAAGAGGTCATGGCGGGGGAGTTTAATAGACGCTGGTTAGATATTCTTGATGATATGTTTCAAGAAAAACCAGACTCAGTCGGACAGGCTCTTCTACCTGATAATCCCATTAATCTCAAATTTGGTGAAGAGTTGGAATATGATTTGGTTTCTAAAGAAGAAGATCAATGGGGCGGGCCAAGTTACTATTATCTTACGAAAGTAGATAAATATATGAAAAAATTAGGAGCCAATAAGGAAGTTGCTTATGATCCTAAGAGGTACACTTTTGATGGTCATTTCTATGTGGCCCCTTTTGTAGATTTTAAAAAATGGCTTGAGGTGAATTGTACGCCTTACTATGATGGTGACGCTGGTGCGGAAAAATGCTTTAAAAAAGTATTTAAACTCGTTGACTTAATGATTAAAGATGGCTTTATAGATCATGCCTCCGGTCACAAGCATGTAGATGCACTCTCTGCTACCCATGGCAACCCCGGCGTTCTACTGGAATTACAGAGGGAGATTGAGAGCAATCCTTATCTAACCAGAGCATTCGGTAATAATGACCGAATTGTTAAAAAAGATGAGGGTCAATGGTACAAATTGTTTTCTGACTATGCTGCTTTGAGAAGCCTGGCAATTGAACGGATAAATTGGATGATTGCTACGTACAATGAGAAGTTGGCTGGTGTAAATTATGGAGAGGGGAGTGCTTATTGGCTAACGGATTCAGAGAAATTGGAAAAGCTTAAACAGTTCTCAAAATTATACAGTCATTTTGTGCAATTGGCGCCTTTGCAAAAAATGTTTGGTGCAGTTGGTAATGTGTTTTTAGATAAATATATGGCTGTATCTTTGTTGCACATTCCAGGAACTGAGATAATTGATCCTTATGGCACAATAGAGTTTCGCTTTTTCCGTTGTCCAGAAAGTATGCAGGAATTAAAATTGATTAATCAGTTTTTAAAAGCCTTGTTCGAATATATCCATGAGCGTCGAATGCGAAATGAGCCGATTGAGTCTGTACCTGACGACATTAAAGCCAGCAAAGATTACACTCCTGAAGAAGTTCTTCATCATACTGTTGAATACTTGCAAAAACTGGGACTGAACCCCGCTGACTATCAAAGCTTTCTGAATAAAGTATCCAAGGATATGTGATCATAAAATGGCGGGTTTGATAGCCCAGCGCAGTTATTATCGGCTCGACCCGTGCGATGGTTTCGATACACACTGGGTGACCGATTAATGACAAGAGAGCCTGTGGTTGTTGATACTCCCTGTTTTTACTTGTTGCTAATCGAAGCTGGTCATCCTCTCGCAGCCCTAACCTCTATGCAAGCTTCCTGATAATGCGAAATGTTAGCTTTTTTTTGGAGTACAGCCACCACATTCAAGTAATGATTGGCATTTTATTCTAAGCTCTCCCCTGCGCCAGTTAATGCGATCCGGGAATGTCTGGGCATACCTGGTGTTCAATTATCGTAACCGCAGCAGGACCATTTTAAGTACGACAGCTTCCCAGTATCTAAGTACCAGGCCTGTTGGTCTCGCATATTCTGGCGAGTGGATTTTTTCATCCTTCAAGGCGTAACGACGGGCGCGTAGCCATAGCTATGCAACCAGAGTTGGAACGCAAAAGGATGGAGAAAGCCGCCGTCCAGAATATGCGAAACCAACTGGTTAGGTACTTATATTGGGTATCTTTTAATGGGTCATGGAGTGGAAGTTGTTGAGTATAAAAACCGGTATATCTTTCTTGTGCTTGGCCTGGCTATTTCTGGCCGTGTTCTGTGCGTATTCTACTGATTTGTACGGTGATACCATTCCAGATAGCTCATCTTATTGTACACAGTTTTCTGTTCCCGGTGTCTCTGTAAGTTTTTCGTTTAACCTCGAAGATGTCGGGGCTGCGGCGGTTGTGCAGCTGGCGGTATCGTCTGCAATCGTGTTATCAGCGTTAGTTTGTCAGGGTCATGCCGTGCCCTGTAGTTCGGTTATCTATCCTCTTTTGCAGGTTTACATTATTTCGGCTGGTCTGCTGCACCGTTTTCTTTTGATTGATGCTTTCAGGCAATGGGCTTCGTGGCTTGTATTTTCTGGTTCGCAGTGGAACCCCGTGAGAATACCCGATTCTGCCACTGCTGAGGCTGGCACCTTGAATCCGGTGCTTGGCTACTCGACTCTGGCAGAAGCTGATCCAAACTATCAGCTACGGCACGATAATTTTGCCAGCCTGCACAGCCTTGTGGCCTATGTTACCGAGCTTAATAAGCAGATCACACCCGGTCAGTCGGTCGTGAAAAGTCGTGATGGAAAAGCCCAACTGCAGGTTGTGCAACAGGATACCACTGCAACTGTATTCTCGATCATTCTACCCAACAGTGACAACACGACCAGCACTTATCAGGTGGGGAGTAATCAGGGCATTTTCTGGATAAAAAAATTTAATGGCATCAATGTAGAGCGGTATCAACAGGTTGTTTGGAGCGAACCGAAAGAAGGAAGTACTACTGCTTGTTTAACCGCCCAGCTTATTGCTCCAGAGAAAGCAAATGAGTCTGGCTTGCAACTCGCACTAAGGGTGCCATCCTGGCTGACTCACCGGCTTCTGGCGGTCAGCACTGAAAAGACTATAGCTAAGTTCACCCGGTTGTTTCTGAATTGGTATTGGTCGGCTTATTTAATGTCTGAACCGGTGAAGGCTATGATGTCCCGGCGACATCAAAAACCAGGCTTGCAAGGGCTGTCTCCTGTGGTTCCTGCCTGCTACTCCGACAATCAGCATTGTTTTGGCTGGATGACCACGCAAGGTTTTTCTGCTGGTGTTGTTCCACAGTCACATATGATGGATGCACCTGCAGAGGAAAATAGTTTTTCCAGCAGCGGAGAAAGCTTCACTCTCAACAAACCTGAAGAAAGGGAGCCAGAGGGTTCCGGGGTGGGTGAGGGTGAGGGAGCCGAAGGTGGAAAAGATAAGGACAAAGGTGAAGGCTCCCCATTTTCTGAAAAGCCACGTTTGTCACCCGTCGCGTTACCTGAGAGTCTTCTGTGGCAGGCGACAGAGCAGTTTTTTTTAAACAGTGGATTGAGTGTGGGGCAGTCACCCGAAGTCGATCTTCAGGATGCCTACGACTTAATGCGCAAGATGAGCCATGCAGGCATGCTGCAGGTTTTACCTGTTGAAGGTCAGCCGATGAAAGACTGGGCAATGGTTGTGAGTAAGCGTCTTGCTCGTTATATCAATCACCCCATAAGTCCAGCAGGTGATACAGATCAGCCTGCTTTTTCTGATCACAGTCGTAGTCGTTATGATGAGTATGTTGTACCCATGACGCAAGATATGTTTAATCGTGTCGTTGATAGCTTTGATAAATATGACCAGTTTGCTCAGACTATTATTAATCTGCGCGATGGCCTCAAGGATATTATCGAAGCCTTTTGTGTAGAGAAAGAAACGGGTAGCTGCTTGTATGGAGGAGAGTCTGTAAGAGCGTACATAACCAAATACGGGTTTGGACATCAGCTTAAATTCAAGGATAACGAGCCTGTTACGGATGATATTGATGTGCTGCTTGGGTACGACAAAGTAGACGATTTAAAACAGTGGCTGGACACAAAACTGGTTGGTTTTAAAGTATCAGAACCTCGTAAAAAAATGTTGTTTTCTTTTCCCGGACAGAGGCCTGATCCTGAAGCCTATAACCTGTATGTGTTTGATTTCGAGGTTGATAGCGGGTCAATCAACGCCTTCCTCCCAAGCCTGGATGTCGCTATGGCGATTCCTGGATCAAAGGCGACTTTTCAGTCAGAGGAACTGGTTATTTATGAGAGCATCGTCAGGGGGCTAAACGCTGATGCCTTGGTTCGCAATACCTCTGTTCGTAAGCAGGGCAAGCATTGGGACCGTGCCCTCTATTTGAAATCGGTTTTTTCACAGAATTATTTCTTCAGTATGCTTTTAGACGACATAGATCGGCAGACAGGTGAATTACCATTACAGCCAACTCACAGGAGTACTCATTCCAAGTCAGCCACGATTGAAGTGATGAAGGAGCGCATTGATGAACTGACCTGTGAATTAAATAATAAGGAACAACAATTAAAAATTTTGAAACAAAAAGTTTTGGATGCTTTAAAAGCTAATGAAATCAGTCTTGCCAAAAAGGAAGAGGAGCGAAAGCAATTATTTCATGAATTTCAGCAGAAGCTGGCGAAGGAAGGTAAAGAGATAGCTGACAGGAAGTCTGCTAATAAGAAAATGGGTGAAAAAATATTGTTATTAAATAAACTGAATAAAAGCTATGAGGAAAAAAATGTAAATCTTGATAAAGAAATAAAAAGTCTTGAGCAACAACTAAAAAAAATAAAGCAAGATCTGGTTCAAGCTCAAGATAAAAGAAAGGGGATTGATAGGTATAAAGAAAAAATCAGTCAGCTTGATCTTGAAGTGCTCAATATTAAAAAAAAGTTGGAAGTATCAAATATCAGGTGTGACGAATTGCAGGCAGATAATGAAAGGCTTAAAAAAGAAGTTTCAGAGTATAAAAAAACACATGAAAAATGCCTTGAAGTCGATAATGAAACCTCGAAAAATTTAAAAAATCCAATTAATAATGTTAGCCACCGACTAGACCAGAATAATAAGCTAACCGGCAAAAAAAACAGACGTAAAGCTAAATTAAAAAGCTCAGAACGATATGAGTATGAATCGACTAAAAGGTCATGGCTCAGAGCTTTTTTGGTAGGTATTTCAGTTTTTATAGGCTACAAGCTAAGCGGTTACGTGGCGCGACAATACATGCAGGAGTCCGGTAGTGATGGCATAGAAAATCCTTGCCTTAATTTAGATGATTACACAGGATTAAATAGGTATATACTGCAGACATTGTGCGATCTCGATAAAAATTACAGAGTTGTTGATTATCAGATTTTCTCGTTCATTCGTAAAAAAGCAGCTTTTGAATTTATGAATAAAAAAACTTTCTTCGAGAACCAAAGAGCACAAAAAATACAGAAGGGAAGCAAGGTTATATTAGCTCATGCCAGGTACTACCTGCTATCTCAAATGACAACAAAGCAATTGCTGCAGGTTGTAGGTGGCATCAGAGCTGGCAAGGAATCGGTGGGTGATAAACTTTTATTGAATGAAATTATCCCTGGTGTTGTTGATTATTGTGGCTTGATGCCTGATAAAAAATGGCAGTACGACTGTGGTCGTATGGCAGTGCAAAGAATGCTTTCTAAGCAATTTGAGAATGAGTATTATGTTGTTGTCAATGGAAGAAGAGATATCAAACTTGGAGATTCACACAGGGTTATCAATTTCCTTCCTGTGTGGGACATAACTTCAGAAAAACTGCGCTGGTACGATGTTTGGCCCTATCGTCTTGACAACGAAGGATATGCCATTCTGGGCAATATAGCTGAAAAACAAAATGCTGTATTTTTACTGTCAGAATGCAAAAATAGAAATATTAAAAAAGAAATTAAGTTAAAAGTATTCTCTAATTATAAGTGGCACGACAAAGTTTTTAAATGTGCTGTGAAAACTGAAATAAGTGCGAATCTTGATGCAGTCTTCTGGTGGAATCATTATTATCCGGAGGCGCATCGCAGTACAGCTGGTTGTGATGATGGACATGGGCCGTACTACGGGGCATGGACATATATCGATAAGTAGTTACCCGGAGCTGTCACGCCAGCTTCTGAGCCTGGGCAAAACTGGGCCGACTTTTGCCCTGCTACCACTCAAGCAGTTTTTCGGGCTTCTGTTTTAGCTTTCTCGCCAGATCAGCAGGAACCATCCCGGCACGTTCCCAAAAAAATAAGACACCCATAAAAATAAAAACAAGACATTCAAAAATTGTATTCCCAAAAAGGATCAGAAAATCTATCTTCAAGTAGCGTATCATCGAGCCACACATCGCCATCCAACGAAAAGAGGCTGTTCAAGCCATAATTCAGACAATGCAAATTCATTCCGACATGAGTCGAAGAGAGATAAAGAGAGGGTCTTTGACGTCTTAACTGACTTCTACGCTAACCTATCATATACAAACGACTACAGACATTTAAACCTCGAAGCCACTTCTGTCCGGCTTCAATTGCATAAGCCTTCATCGCCTCCAGACGGCCAACTGCCCGATAAAAACGATTATTCCATTGCATGGTTTTCAGCCACTCATCCGGATCAATTTCCAGTCTTTCAAGAATACGAGGGATATGCGACGGGATGGAACCTTTCTTATCTGTTCTGACAATGCGACCACTCCAGTCAACCAGTTCCAGATAGTCGTGAAGAAGGTAGGGAAGGGCAACGTCCGTATTCTGGCCCTGCGAACAAAAAGGTTTCAGGGTCAGCGGCTGCTTTTTAGTCTCAGAATGTGTAACCTGCTCCACGCGTTCCTGAATCGACGTGTAGTCTGATGCTTCCGGTGTTTCCACCTTTCCAGCCCGAATCGGATTCAAGTCAACATAGGTCATGCAGGTCAGTAAGGCTGCTTCGTCCAGCAATGCCTGGCTTTTAAAACGACCTTCCCAGAAGCGTCCTTTACACTCGTCTTCTTTATTGGCCTCACGAGCAAGATGTTCATTCAGGCAGCGCATAAACCAGCTGATATCCGTTAAACGACGCCGGTATTCCTCAGCATATTCATCAATACGGGCCAATTCAGCGCTGCCCAGTTTGTCAGCGGCCAGATGCCTTTGCACCAGAGGTGGACCTCTGAACAAGGTCGTCCAACGATGCAGCACTTCATTCCGTGACCAGCTCCTGGCAGATGACTGATTGATGTGCAAAACCACATGATAATGATTCGACATGACAGCGTAAGCGCAAACTTCGATAGCAAAGACTGAAACCAGTTCCTGAAGTTTATCCACCACCCATTGGCGGCGATGCTCGTAGTTCTTGCCAGTCAGGTGGTTCTCTCCACAGAGGTAAGCCTGACGAACACATCTTGCCATGCAGTGGTAATAAGGCGTTGAGCCGGGGTCAATCAGAGTATTGCGGGCCTGAGCCATGAACTCACCTGTCTGGGTAAAAAATCAGTGTTGGGTGAAAAAGTAGACCAGGTGGATGGGAAAGCAAATTTATGGGTGTCTTTTTTTCTTTTTTTCTTCTCGCCAGATCAGCAGGAGCCATCCCGGCACGCTCCCGGGCCCAATGGACGATCTCCGGATTGATCATGGCTTCGTTCATTATTGGCGTCCATCGTGTAATGGTTGGAACGGTATCATTATGAATATTTCATCGGTAGGTGTTATTAGAGGTTGACTGCCAACCTCCAAAACAGATCTCAAGCACACTCTGGTTGTTTAAGTAATCTTTACCTAAAAATCCACACTCAGGAAATCTCCACCAAATCCCCCTTAGCCTCCAGCCAGCTCTTGCGATCGCCAGCCCGTTTTTTGGCCAGTAGCATGTCCATCTCTTCATGGGTCAGCTCAAAGTCTTCCAGCGTTAACTGAACCAAACGACGAGTGTCGGCAGACATGGTGGTTTCACGAAGCTGTAACGGGTTCATTTCACCCAGACCCTTGAAACGCTGTACGTTGACTTTGCCCCGTTTCTTTTCGGCCCTGATTCGTTCCAGAACGCCTTCTTTTTCTGCTTCATCGAGAGCGTAGTAAACTTCTTTGGCGACATCGATTCGGTAAAGGGGAGGCATGGCTACATAGATATGTCCCTGTTCTACCAAAGCTCTGAAGTGTTGTACAAACAGTGCACAGAGTAGCGTGGCAATGTGCAGACCATCAGAGTCGGCATCCGCCAGGATGCAGATTTTACCGTAGCGCAGACCGTCGAGTTTGTCTGAACCGGGGTCAACGCCCAGGGCTACAGAAATATCATGAATTTCACGAGAGGCCAGTACTTCGCTCGAATCCACTTCCCAGGTGTTCAGGATTTTACCGCGCAGTGGCAGAATCGCCTGATATTCACGATCCCTGGCCTGTTTTGCAGAGCCCCCTGCAGAATCACCCTCGACCAGGAACAATTCGGTGTAATTCAAATCCTGGCTTGAACAGTCTGCCAGCTTTCCGGGCAGGGCAGGTCCCTGAGTGATTTTTTTACGGGCTACTTTTTTGGACTTGCGCATCCGCTTCTGGGCGTTATTGATGCACAGTTCTGCCAGCAGCTCACCCTCTGCATGGTGCTGGTTCAGCCAGAGACTGAAAGCATCTTTGGCAACGCCGGAAATAAAGGTAGCGCATTCTCTTGAGGACAGACGTTCTTTGGTTTGACCTGAGAATTGCGGGTCAGCCAGTTTGGCTGAGAGAACGTAGGAGCAGTTTTCCCAGATATCGTCCGGGCCCAGTTTGACGCTTTTAGGTAAGAGGTTACGGAATTCACAGAATTCGCGAATCGCTTCCAGCAAGCCGGTTCTTAAACCATTGACGTGTGTCCCGCCCAGGGGAGTTGGAATCAGGTTGACGTAACTTTCTGTCAGCAATTCACCACCTTCAGGAAGCCATTGTACTGCCCAGTCTACCGCTTCTTTTTCACCCTGCAGTGAACCTGTGAAAGGTTCCTGTGGCAGGGTTTCGTATTCCCGGGTCGAACCTTTCAGGTAGTCGGTGAGGCCATCTTCGTAGTACCACTCATCGGTATCGCCGGTGTGGTGATCGACAAACTCGATGTTCAGGCCGGGGCAGAGTACGGCTTTGGCACGCAGTACGTGCTTGAGTTTGTTGACCGAGAATTTGGCTGAATCAAAGTAGCTGGCATCGGGCCAGAAACGAACTGTCGTGCCGGTATTGCGACGTCCACAGGTGTCGATCTCGTGCAGATCCTGGTCTTTGTAGCCATCCCTGAAGGTAATCAGGGAGACTTTTGCATCTCTGCGAACAGTGACTTCAAGACGTGTCGACAGTGCGTTAACAACCGATACCCCCACTCCGTGCAGACCACCAGAGAACTGGTAGTTCTTGTTGGAGAATTTACCACCGGCGTGCAGCCGGGTCAGGATCAGCTCTATGCCGGTTATTCCGTGTTCCGGATGAATATCCGTGGGCATACCCCGGCCATCATCAGTGACTTCCAGAGAGTTATCCTTGTGCAGGATAACCTTGATCTTGCTGGCAAACCCGGCCAGCGCCTCGTCGACACTGTTGTCGATGATTTCCTGAGCCAAATGGTTGGGCCGGGTTGTGTCTGTGTACATGCCCGGACGTTTGCGAACCGGGTCCAGGCCACTGAGTACCTCAATGGCTTCCGCTGTATAGTCGTTACGCATGAAATCCTTGTTGGGTCTGATTGCGCGTTAACTCATAAGTGTACCTAAAGCCTTGGCGTTAGTCAGTGTTGAGAGCACCTTATCATTGTTATGGGTATTTGTTCTCGGGATTTTAGTTCAGGGAAGACCTTTTTTATTTTGATGAAAGGGTCATGGATTGCGGTGTGGTCGGGCTGAACTCGAACGTAGGGTCAGGGTGCCTGTTTTCCCATAGCCAGAGCAGTAAAAGCAATAGCAGAGCCAGGAAGCTGGCACCGGCTAGCAGTTGGAAGCAGGCATCCCAGCCGTAGAGGTCGAGTACTTTTCCAAGTAACAGGTTGGCGGAAGTGGCTCCGAAAATATAGCCAAAGAGACCACAGAAACCGGCCGCAGTGGCTGCAAAGGGCAAAGGTACCAGATCA
Source organism: Endozoicomonas sp. ALC020 (assembly GCF_049275935.1). Taxonomy (NCBI): domain Bacteria; kingdom Pseudomonadati; phylum Pseudomonadota; class Gammaproteobacteria; order Oceanospirillales; family Endozoicomonadaceae; genus Endozoicomonas; species Endozoicomonas sp. ALC020. Next base: position 885,033 of record NZ_CP184830.1, on the reverse strand, counting down.
ATAATATGAACGTGTACCAGCATGACCGGGCCGTAGATTAAAAAGCCGGTGGAGATCAGCGAGAGTACGGCGTGAGTGGTGTCGCCCGGTGGTGAGTTCCAGTATGCAATGACCGAAATGAGTACCAGTGCCATAAAAAGTGCATTCATGGGAGCACGCTTGCCTTTGAAGTGCTTATCGCTCACGTAGCCGCAAATAAGGGTTCCGGGAATAGCGGCGTACTCAAAAGCGAAGAAAGCCCAGCTGGAGGCGTTGAAGCTAAAGCCTTTGGTTTCTGTCAGGTAGACTGGAGCCCAATCAATAACACCGTAACGAATGAAATAAGTGCAGGCGTTCACGACGGCCAGAATCCAGAGCGGTGGCAGAGTCAGGCAATGCTGGCCGAACAGCTGAAGCGTTCGGACAAAGGACGTCTTGTGTCGTTCTATCTCCAGTTCTTCCGGCAATTCCGCAGAAGGCGACGGTAGCTGACATTGAGAAGGTCTGTCCCGTAAGAGCAGATACCCCAGTATGGCAATAATGATGGCTATAAAAGCTGGAACGAAGAACTTGCTTTGCCAGCTACCGAAGAGTGTTACTGCCAATATGGCAATGGGCCCCAGCAGGCCGCAGCCGACATTATGCGACAGGTTCCAAATGCTCATGGCTGTGCCACGCTCTTGCCTGACGAACCAGTGAGCAATCAGTTTGGCACTGCATGGCCATCCTGAACCCTGTATACAGCCATTGAGGGCCAGGGTGATCACTATCATTATCAGCGGGAACTGAAGCAATGGTGAAAAGCCAAGAACCAGAGAGAGTATCGCCGAGCCCAGAAGGCACAAAGGCATTAACTTACGGACATCAATACGGTCTGCCAGATATCCCATGGCCAGATTGCTGATTCCATAACTGAGGGCCAGCGCTGATAGCGCCATTCCGAGTTCAGATTTGCTGTAGCCTTCTGAAATCAGGTCGGGCATGACCATGACAAAGTTTTTCCGAACCAGGTAATAGGCCGAATAAGATAGAAAAGCCCCGAGCAGAATCTGCAATCTTAATCTTGAATAGCGTTCGTGCTGCTCTTTGGAGTAGCCATCAGGGACAACAGAGCATTTAAGGAAAGATCTCATGAAAACTTCCATGAACTTTTAAGAAAAAGTGGAACACGTCAGGATAGAAGGGGCCGAAAAAACAAAGGTGGCAGTGTTTTTACGGAAAAAAAATCTTTTACCAGCGGAGGAGACGAAAGATTATCTTTGTCGTTCATCTGTTCAGACTCAAAGTCAACTTAGGGAATAATGTAGCACCATTCAGAAAAAACGCCTGTCGAATTAAAGTCTTATAAGGGTGATGTCATGAAAACCAGATATAAGACCACTGTGGTTGAGCAGGGAGGCTGCGTCAATGCAGCCTTATCTTAATGAGGGCTCAGTCACGTTCGCGAAGGTGAACAAACCAGTAGCTCAGACCTACCATGACACCACCACCAATAATGTTGCCGATGGTTGCAGGGATGATATTCATGACAATCATGTTGAAGGCAGTGATATTGCTGAAAGAGTCAGCACTATAGCCTGTGGCTGCCCAGAATTCAGGCGAGGCAATGTTTTTGATCAGCAAGCCCATAGGCAGCAGGAACATGTTGGCAATGGAGTGCTCAAATCCGGCTGCCAGGAAGCAGGCGACGGGTAATGTGCAAGCGAGCATTTTTCCGGCTGCAGAACGTGCGCTCAGAGTCATCCAGTAAGTGAGACAGACAACAAGATTACAGAGGATACCCAGCATCATGGCCTGAATGAAATTGTGACCCATTTTGGCATTGGCAATGTACATGTAGTTGATGCCTACCTCACCATGAGCGCCCTGGTATTGACTCACTCCCATGAGCATGACCACCATGAAAAAGGCACCGGTCATGTTACCGAAGTAGACCAGTGTCCAGTTCCTGCTGATCTGGGCTATGTTGAGACGACGGGTGGCGCGACCCATCAGCAACAGGGTATTACTGGTAAACAGTTCGGCTCCACAGAGTACGACCATCATCAGACCCATGCTGAAAGTCAGTCCACCGACCAGCTTGGTCATACCATAGGGCAGGCCCTCTGTTCCTGTGGTGACGATGGTGTAAAACATGCCCGCCAGAGAGATAAAAATACCGGCCAGAACGGCAAGGACAAAGGTCACTTCAGGGTGCTTTTGAGTTTTACCCACAGCGGCGTCTTCTGCCAGACGGGCAATTTCAGAAGGAGGTACGCAGCCAGATTGTGGGTTGTTGTCGGTTTGCATGTCGGGGTCCAGAAGGGAAAGAACGGCCAAACTTAATGACCATGAGCGATTGAAGCTATTTCTCGTAAAGCTATTTCGAGTAAAACTATTTCTCGTCACCCATCGTTGATGAAAATGGTGAGAAGTTTTTTCATTAAGAAAAGATAGTTTATCAATATGGGAGTCAGATGATCAGAAGGAGAATTCGTGAGTTGCTTTCAGGATTCACTCGTTGAATGGTTGACTTGCTTCGGCTTTTCCGGAGAGGATATGGGAAAGATCCCTGTTCCAAATCGTGATTCCCGGAGAAAGGATAATGAACGGCGGTCCTTCAATCTTCGCAGTCTGCATCATGCTTTCCGTAAATACTCTGGCAGATGATGCCGACTTTATCCCTGTAGAAACCGGCGGTGAGGTTTTGAGCAGCCAACAACCAGCAAGCAGCCACACTTTTGGTCTTCGTGCTTATTCGTTGATCGGTGATGGTCTTTCTGTTCCCGATACTCACAGCTCTGCTTCAAAAAACGGTCTGTTGATTGATTACTACCCCTTTGAAAGTGGCTTCAGGGTCTCTGCAGGAGCATTTTCGGGCGACTCGAAGAAACTGGGGAAGGCCTATTTTTCTGGTGAAGGGCAGCAAGCCTATGTCGGTGTCGGTTGGAAAAAACTTCTTGATGATGCAAAACGAGTCGATCTCAGTGTTGACTTAGGTACTTTTCTGGACACAGGGCCTGAAGCGGTAGAGAGCACTGTTTCGGAGTCTACAGCCAACACGTTATTGCAACGTACCAGGTCTGACAGTAGAGATCAGCCTGTCATCAGTCTGGGGATTGAATTCAGGTTCTGAAATGCGGTGAATGCATCTGGCTTTCTGTTTTTTAATGGCTTGTAAAAAAACCGTCTGAACGGTTCCAGACGGTTTTTTTACGAAGCTTAAAGAGTCGTTGCTGTTTTTATAGCCTCTTTGGGTTCTTCGGCCAATGCAGAGGGCTTTTTCTTGTCCCGGGTAGCATTTATATGAATGCCCTTAAGAACATTAAGAGCCTGGCTTAACTGATAATCTTGCTCGGCCAGAGAACCCGACTCGTCCTTCTGCTTGTCTTTGAGCTGTTTGCTTTTCTTGTGTTTGCCTTTTTCAGTCTTTTTATTGCCGTTGGTAAGATGACCCTGCAAGTCCGCCTCCTTGTAATCGGATACGTCTTCTTCAGGTGTCACTTTGGCCTTTGGTACAAAAATATCAGGCTTTATACCCTCGGCCTGAATTGAACGACCATTGGGCGTGTAATAGAGAGCCGTAGTAAGTTTCAGACCTTTCTCTTTATTATTTCTCAGAGGTAGTACGGTTTGAACGGAGCCTTTGCCGAAAGATTCGGTGCCGACCAGAACGGCTCTGTGATGGTCTTGCAGGGCTCCAGCGACGATTTCAGAAGCCGATGCTGAACCACCATTGATCAGCACTACCAGGGGCATACCTTCGGAAGGATCATCTTTGCTGGCTTTAAAGCTGAGCTGAGAGTTGGGGATATTTCCTTTGGTGTAGACGATCAGTCCTTCTTTGATAAAGGCGTCTACAACTCCCACTGCTGACTGAAGAACACCGCCGGGGTTATTTCGAAGATCCAGTACCAGACCTTTCAGTTTCCCGTTCTGAGATTTTTTGAGTTTGTTAAGGTGTTCAACCAGCTCCTTGTCAGACTCAGACTGGAACTGGCTCAGGCGAATGTAACCATAGCCATCCTCCAGAACCCGGGACTTGACACTCTGTACTTTGATGATGTCGCGTTTGACAACCAGGTTAATGGGTTTGGGCGCCCCTTCACGAACTATCGTTAACTTGATAGGCTCTCCGGGCTTGCCACGCATCTTATCGACAGACTCCATCAGAGTCATACCTTTCACGGAAGTGTCATCCAGCTTGATGATAAGGTCGCCTGCCTTTACACCGGCTTTCTGGGCCGGGGTGTCATCAATAGGAGCGATGACCTTGATAAAACCATTTTCCATTCCGACTTCGATACCCAGTCCGCCAAACTTGCCGGAGGTATTGATTTCAAGTTCTTTAAATTCGTCTGGTTTCAGGTAAGAGGAATGGGGGTCCAGGCCTGAAACCATACCCTGGATGGCATTATCCAGAAGCGTCTTGTCATCTATATCTTCAACATAGGCACTTTTGATAAGTTGCAGGGCCTCGGTGAAGGTACGCAATTCTTCCAGTGGCAGTGCGCCTTTCTTCTCTTCCTTTGCCGCTTTGTCATCGGCTTCCGACTCGGCGGGTTCAACCGCTGCCGGGGCGGGCTTATCTCCCCGGTCAACAGGGGCTGACCAGCCTTGCAGGGCAAACCCGGATGCCAATGCCAGCACAGCGGCTTTTATCCATTGTGGCATCGGCTGCCGGGAAGTAGAAAAAGATGTTGTCATGAATTCTCCCTGCACATTTATGGTGAAAATGCCGCTATTTCTGATCCTGCGGCAATGTTCGTGGTTTGGATGGTCCGGCATCCCGGTGGTCCGGCATTCCGGTGGTCCGATTCCGGTGGCCGACATCCCGGTGGTCCGGTACTGAAGTATAGGCAGCTTTATTTAACAGACTGCGCTGTGCACTGTCTTTCAAGCTTCAGGTTCAGCCGGAAAAATAAGGGATAAGAAAACCCAAAGCTCTCTGTTTTATCGGTTCAACCCACCGTTTCTGCAATCTTTTATGGGACGATGTTTTATGATTCCTCTGTTACAATTTTGATAACCATGGAACTGGATTCTGCGGTTTTCCCCTGTGTCGGATTTCCAGATAGACTCCGGGTTCGTTCTGCCCCCCTGACTGACCGCTGAGTGCCAGTTCCTCTCCGGCCAGAACTGTCTCACCTTCTTTCTTCAGTAGCCATTGGTTGTGTGCGTACAGCGACAGGTAGTGATTACCATGGTCTACAATAATCAGCTGACCGTAACCTCTTAGCCAGTTAGAAAAAATGACAGTGCCGTCGTGTATGGCATTGACTTTGGTTCCGGCTTTTACCGAAATAAGAATCCCCTTCCAGCGAATTCGAGTATCTGGTCGCTGCTGGTTGAAACCGTACAAAACCCGACCTTTAACCGGCCAGGAAAGTTTTCCCCTGGACTGCTGAATAGGAGAACTGGCTGGTTTTCTGGCAGCCAGTTGGGCCAGAAGTGCCTGCAGCTGTTGCTTTTGTCGATTGAGGGAGTCCAGCTCCCGGTCATTGCTTTTGAATTGATCATTGATTCTGGAAATTAACTGCTTCCGGTCATTTCTGGATTTAATCAACCGGTCCTGTTTTTGGGTAAGGTCCGCTTGCTGTTTTTCCAGTCTGTCGTTCAGAGCCTGCTGCTGTTGTCTGTTGTCTTCTATGTCGGTCAGCGTTTTCTCGAAAGCTTCGATAGCCTCCAGCTGAGCTTTCTGAAGATGCTTCAGGTAGGTCAGGTGTCTGGATACTTCTTCCGGATCTTCCTGATTCAATAGTAACTTCAGCCGATTGTCGCGGCTGGCAAAATAAATGGAGCGTACACTGTTGGCGATGCGACTTTTTTCTTTATTTTTCTGCGCCGTCAGAGCCTGCTGACGGCTTTCGAGCTTTTTTATGTCGGCTTGCCCCTGCTCAAGAGCTTTTTCTATTTTACGAATAGAGTTTTGCAGCTGGCTTATTTCTGTTTCGGTAGATTGCAAGTGCCTCTCGGCAGATGAGCGTTCGTTGTTGAGCTTGTCCAGCAGCTTTTTCAGATGTTTAATGTCCCCGTTGATCGCCTCCAGCTGAGTCTGGGGTGATTCTTTTTCCACGGATTCTGCGTGGGCCGTTCCGCTGTTCATAAAATTGAACAGAGTCAGGACTACGGCGAACATCAGGTTTGCAGCCGTGATTCTCATACTCAAATGCCATTGATTTTTTTAGTAGATGTTTCAGTATGCCCTGAATGATCGGGCTTTCACATACTTATATGCAGGTTGCTTCCGATTTGTTTTCCGCTCCCTGTAACGTGTTATGCTGTTTCAAAAGCAGAAAGACGGCATAACCCATCTGGGAATACTGTGCAGGTAAACGACGATTTTATGAGATTTACTTTTCTCGGAACCTCGGCAGGGTCTCCTACCGCAGACAGAAATGTGACCGCAATGGCCCTGGCTCTGGATGAAAGTCGAGACTGGTATCTGGTTGATTGTGGTGAAGGAACTCAGCAGCGACTGTTGATAAAGAGCCCTCAGCAGATAGAAAGCCCTCAGCGAACAAAGAACCGTTACACGCTGTCCAATCTTGCAGGTATTTTCATTACCCACGTTCATGGTGACCATATTTTTGGATTGCCAGGCTTGATCACCAGTGCCAGTATGCAGGGCAGGAGAGCCCCCTTAACAATCTGTGCACCAGAAGGCGTGGAAAGTTTTGTCAGACACTCACTCAAATGTGCTGCCGTTCGCAATATGCCCTTTGAACTGAATTTTATTCGCAGTGATCAATCGGGTTTTCACTTTCAGGATAAGAATTTTAAAGTGACTTCCCATGAGCTGTCCCATCGCGTTCCCAGCTATGCCTATCGCTTCGCAGAGAAGCCTGTTATTCAATCAATGGATCAGGACAAACTGGAAGCGTTGGGCGTGCCAAGGGGAGCGCTTTGGGGTGCATTGCAAAATGGCAATAGTGTCACCTCACCGGATGGCAGGGTTATTCATCCTCGAGATGTAAGGCAGCCGCCCCGGCCAGGCAGGGTGGCTATTATTGGTGGGGATAATGACCAGCCTGATCTGCTGATAGACGCCATGAAAGGTGTTGATGTGCTGGTGCATGAAGCCACCTTTACGGAACCTGTTCTGAAAAAAGTCGGACCCCAATATATGCACAGTACCGCCAGAATGGTGGGTGAAGCAGCGGAAAAAGGTGGAGTCAGTCATATCATCCTGACTCACATCAGTGGTCGTTATCGAAAACATGCGTCTGACTTTGCCTCATCGGTTGAAGCACTCAGAAGCGAAGCTCAATCGGTTTTCAGTGGGCAGATTGAGTTGGCTGAAGATTTTGCCTGTTGGGCTTTGGACAGGGAAAGAAAACTGACTCGAATGGAATAACGCGGAAGAGCTTTATAGCACCTCTCCCGCTTATCGGTCTCAGTGATTAGCCTGACGGAGTGAGTGCATAACCCTCAGGGCCCCAGCCGCTATCAATTGATCAGTCTCCTGCTTGTTGATGTAGGAGTAAGTCAGCCCCCATTCCTTAAAGCGTTCTCTGAATAAGGCATTGACAAAATCAATCTCGTTGATTTCGGCGTACTCTCCCAGAAAGTAAACATGGGGCGGATTGGATTTTCCCTTTTCTTCCGCTTTGGCGATCATGCCTGCAGCACGTTTCTGGATCTCTCTCAGAGTGGGTTCCATGGTGGCTTTCATATGGTCAACATACCACTCTTTAAGAGCTACTGGCGCTTCTGAATCCTGTAGTCTGAGTAACAGGATTCTATGGCCCAGCTCATTTTTTCTCTTGCGTTGGGAATAGCGGTCAAAGAACTCAGAGGTTGATGCCTCTGAATCAATATTTTGCTTCAGATAGAAGTAGGCAGCGATCTTGTCTGCTTGCAGTTTCAGCTCTTCCATACAGGTTTTTGTTCCTTCAAGACAAGCATATGCATCTGAAGTAATCTCCTGGAACTGTTGGTCAGACTTGTATTCTTCCCATCGTTTCATCTTTGCCCGACATGTCTGTAAATTGTCTTTGCAATCTGTTTCGGTATTGATAAAAAACTCGTCACTGGCGAAGGCGCCAATGCTGTGAACGCTGCCACTGGGAATGGATTTGGGGGGCTTGCGTGGCTTGGGAACCCTCATTACTGGCATCTTGAAACTATCTCTGAAATCCTCTTTGCTATCTCTATAGAACATTTTCATATCAACGGTTTTTAAGGTTCCCTGCTCCATGGAGCACACCAGATCGTAGGTGGTTTTAAAAACGAACAGCTCATCTTCAGCGTTCATCAGTTTCATAGCTTCCCCGATCAATGCGGTATCGCGGGTAGTCCTGATGTCTGTCAGAGCTATTCCGCTATCCTGAAAGGTTTCCTTAATGGCAGTTTCTGCCTGTTTCTGAATGTCGATAACATCTTGTGGGTTAAAGAAGATGTGTAGAACATCTCCTTCTTTGGCCGTGGCGGCATCAAGGCCAGCCACTGCATAGAGGAACGAAGCGGGTGTTTTTGCAGGATTTATCCCCTTTTGGGCCAATACCGGCTTTTGCTCTGCAAGCATTTCCCGGGCCATTTTTCTGGCCACAGCCACGGCGTTTCGGGAGGGGTCATAATCACCGCTCTTCATGTCGGTGCGGGTTCGTTTGGAAGCAATGTTCCCAACATGATCCAGATACGCTTCGTCGATACTCATGTCCCGCTTGATCGAGACCAGAACTCTGGGTTTGTCATTGTCCAGACGCTGAACCAGATACATTTCGGCACGGGAATTCAAGCTCCAGAGTACATAGACCAGCTCTTCCTGAGCCTGGAGGATGGCACTGAAGCTTATGGAAAACAGGGCCACGAACAGAATAGGTACTTTTCTGATAATCATGAATTACTCCTTACAAATTCATAAAGACTCAAAGTTTAGACAGGAATTTCAGGCTTTTAGTTCCTTTGTTGTCGATATTCTTGTTTTATCAATACCTATGGTGTTAAGTCTGAAGTCGGGCAGGTTCGTGGTACAACCCATCGGGGGGGGTAGTGAACAAAAGCATTAAGACTCAGATTATGGGCTCTGGACAGGGAAAGAAAACTGACTCAAATGGAATAACGCGGAAGGGCGTTATAGCACCTCTCCCGCTTATCGGGCTCAGCGATTAGCCTGACGGAGTGAGTCGATAATCCTCAGAGCTCCAGCCGCTATCAATTGATCAGTCTCCTGCTTGTTGATGTAAGAGTACTTCAGCCCCAAATTCTCAAGGAACTCTCTGAACAAGGCATTGACAAAATCAATCTCGATGATTTCGGCGTACTCCCCAAGAAAGTAGACATTGGGCGGATTGGATATTCCCTTTTCTGCCGCTTTGGCAATCATGTTTGCAGCGCGTTTCTTTATCTGTCTCAGAGTGGGTATCATGTTGTCTTTCATTTGAGCAACATACCACATTTTGAGAGCTGTTGGCGCTTTTGCATCCTGCAGTCTGAGCATCAGGATTTTGTAGCCCAGCTCATTATTTCTCTTGCGTTGCGAATAGCGGTCAAAGAACTCAGTGTCTGACGCCTCTGGATCAATTTGTTGTTTCAGATACTGGCGGCTTAGTATCAGTCGCTGTTCTATCAGACAGGCCTTTAAATCGGCGTCGCAGGCAGATAATTCTGAATCCATCTCCCGGTACTGTTGGAGAGAGATAGATTCTTCTGATTGTGCCAGTTTCTCTTTCCATTGTGTCTGCTTTGCCTTACATGCCGTATAAGTGTCTTCGCAATATGTTGTTTCGGCATTGGCAAAAAACTCGTCACTGGCGAAGGCCCCGATACTGTGAACGCTGCCACTTGGAAGGGGCAGTTTGGCAGCGATCATTGGCATGCTAAGGGTTTTAGCGGCACGCTCTATGTCATCCCTGTACAGCATTTTCATATCAACGGTTTTTAACTCGCCCTGTTCCATAGAACACAACACATCGTGGGTGGTTTTAAAAACGAACAGCTCATCTTCTGCGTTCATCAGTTTCATAGCTTCCCCGATCAATGCGGTATGGTGGGTAGTCCTGATGTCTGTCAGAGCTATTCCGCTACTCCGAAAGGTTTCCTTAATGGCTTTTTCTGCATGTTCCTGAACGACGATAACATCCTGTGGGTCATAGAAGACCTGCAGTAAATCTCCTTCTTTGGACGTGGCGGCATCAAAGCCAGCCACAGCATAGAGGAGCGAAGCGGGTGTTTTTGCAGGGTCTATCCCCTTTAGGGCCAATACCGGCTTCTGCTGTGCAAGCATTTCCCGAGCCATTTTTCTGGCCACAGCCACAGCGTTTCTAGAGGGGTCATAATTACCGCTCTCCATGTCGCTGCGGGTTCGTTTGGAAGCAATGTTTCCATCATGGTCCAGATACGCATCGTCGATGCTCATGTCCCGCTTGATCGAGACCAGAATTCTGGGTTTGTCATTGTCCAGACGCTGAACCAGATACATTTCGGCACGGGAATCCAGGCTCCAGAGTACATAGACCAGCTCTTCCTGAGCCTGGAGGATGGCACTGAAGCTTATGGAAAACAGGGCCACGAACAAAATAGGCACTTTCCTGATAATCATGAGTTACTCCTTATAAAATTGTTAAAGACTCGAAGATTGGACAGGAGTTTCAGGCTTTTAGTTCCGCTGTTGTCGACATTCTTGTTTTATGGTTTTAAGTCTTAAGTCGGGCAGGTTCGTGGTACAATGGCTTCCTTTCGCCGTAAGAATACTGAAAAGGCAGGCTTGTGGCGTCAGCTTGAGCGATGTGAATCGCTTACACCTGTTTCACCCAAAGTGAATAATTCAATGTCCGAATATACAAGTGTCGAAGAGCGCGTAAGTGGATGACTGTGCAGAATTCGTTTCAGCCGTTAGCCAGTTTTCCTACGGCCTGATAACACTCATCATTACTGTTTTCCATTTCCCAAATATCCAGAGCATTTTGCATTCCGAGCCATACATCTACAGAGGTACCCAGAGCAATAGCCAACCGCTTGGCCATATCCTTGCTGCATGGTATTCGTTCGTTCACGAAAGCGGATAAGTGCTTTCTGGAAACATTCAGAACTTTTGCCGCTTCTGCGACCGAAAAATTCAAAGGCTCAAGCACATCCATTTTTACAATCTGACCGGGATGGGTCGGCTTTCTGCTTCTGATTCTCTTAGACATAATTTTTTCCTCAGTGGTACTGCTCATAATCAACTCTGATTGCATCCTGCCCTTCAAACTCAAAGGTGATGCACCAGGGCCCGTTTACATGGACCAAGCGATTAAGACTCAGATTATGGGCTTTGGACAGGGAAAGAAAACTGACTCGAATGGAATAACGCGGAAGAGCTTTATAGCACCTCTCCCGCTTATCGGGCTCAGTGATTAGCCTGACGGAGTGAGTCGATAACCCTCAGAGCTCCAGCCACTATCAATTGATCAGTCTCCTGCTTGTTGATGTAAGAGTAGGTCAGCCCCCACGCCTTAAGGTGCTCTGTGATGATGACATTGACAAAATCAGTCTCGATGATTTCGGCGTGCTCCCCCAGAAAGTAGACATTGGGCGGATTGGATTTTCCCTTTTCTGCCGCTCTGGCAATCATGCTTGCAGCACGTTTCTTTATCTGTCTCAGAGTGGGGTGCATGCAGTCTCTCATTTGAGCAGCATACCACTGTCTGAGAGTTATTGGCGCTTCTTCTGCATCCAGCAGTCTGAGCAACAGGATTTTGTGGCCCAGCTCATTATTTCTCTTGCGTTGCGAATAACGGTCAAAGAATTCAGTGTCTGACGCCTCTGGATCAATGTGTTGTTTCAGATACTGGCGGCTTGGCATCAGTTCCACTTCTCTCAGACAGGTCTCTAAATCGGCTTTGCAGGCAGATAATTCTGAATTCATCTCTCGATACTCTTGGAGAGAGATAGATTCTTCCAGTTGTGCCAGTTTCTCTTTCCATTGTGTCCTCTTTGCCTTACATGCCGTTAAAGTGCCTTTGCACCTTGTTTCGGTATTGGCAAAAAAATCGTCACTGGCGTAGGCTCCGATGCTGTGAACGCCGCCACTGGGAACGGGTTTGGGAATCATCATTGGCGTGCCAGGGGTTTCAGCGGCACGCTTCAAGTCATCACTGTACAGCATTTTCATATCGAGGGCTTTTAACTCGCCCTGCTCCATAGAACAGACCACATCGTAGGTGGTTTTAAAAACGAACAGCTCATCTTCTGCGTTCATCAGTTTCATAGCTTCCCCGATCAATGCGGTATGGTGGGTAGTCCTGATGTCTGTCAGAGCTATTCCGCTACTTTGAAAGGTTTCCTTAATGGCTTTTTCTGCATGTTCCTGAACGACGATAGCATCCTGTGGGTCATAGAAGATGTGTCGTAGATCTCCTTCTTTGGCCGTGACGGCATCAAAGCCAGCCACTGCATAGAGGAACGAAATGGGTGTTTTTGCAGGATCTATCCCCTTTTGGGCCAATACCGACTTCTGCTCTGCAAGCATTTCCCGGGCCATTTTTCTGGCCACAGCCACAGCGTTTCGGGAGGGGTCATAATCCCCCCTCATCATGTCGGTGCGGCTTCGTTTGTAAGCAATGTTCCCAACATGGTCCAGATACGCATCGTCGATGTACATGTCCCGCTTGATCGAGACCAGAACTCTGGGTTTTTCATTGTCCAGACGCTGAACCAGATACATTTCGGCACGGGAATCCAGGCTCCAGAGTACATAGACCAGCTCTTCCTGAGCCTGGAGGATGGCACTAAAGCTTATGGATAACACGGCCACGAACAAAATAAGCATTTTCCTGATAATCATGAGTTACTCCTTATAAAATTGTTAAAGACTGAAGATTTGACAGGAGTTTCAGGCTTTTAGTTCCGCTGTTGTCGACATTCTTGTTTTATGGTTTTAAGTCTTAAGTCGGGCAGGTTCGTGGTACAATGGCTTCCTTTCGCCGTAAGAATACTGAAAAGGCAGGCTTGTGGCGTCAGCTTGAGCGATGTGAATCGCTTACACCTGTTTCACCCAAAGTGAATAATTCAATGTCCGAATATACAAGTGTCGAAGAGCGCGTAAGCTATGGTATTGGCCGTCAAATGGGCGACCAGCTGGCCAGCAATCCTGTTGAAGGTCTGTCCATCGATGCCGTTCTGGCCGGTCTGGCTGACTCCCTGAATGGGGCTCCAAGTGCCGTTGAGCATTCTGCTCTGCAGGAAGCGTTCAATGAAATGCATCAGCGCATCCAGGCCAGGGAAGCCGAGAAAGCCAAGGAGCTGTCTGCTGAGGGTGAAAAGTTCCTGGCTGAAAATGCCAAGCGTGAGGAGGTTACTGTTACTGAATCAGGCCTGCAGTACGAAGTGCTGGTAGCCGGTGATGAGAATGGCGAAAAGCCGGGACCCAACTCCACTGTTCGCACTCACTACCATGGTACTTTGCTCAACGGTTCTGTGTTTGACAGTTCTGTTGATCGAGGTGAGCCTATCGAATTCCCCGTTAACGGCGTTATTGCAGGCTGGACAGAAGCCCTGCAGCTGATGACCGTCGGCTCCAAATGGAAACTGTTTATTCCATACAATCTGGCTTACGGTGCCCAGGGTGCAGGTGGTGCTATTGGCCCTTATGCAACTCTGGTCTTCGAAGTTGAGCTGCTGGCTGTCTCCTGACAACAGCTCTGGACTGGCAGCGTCCTGCTCCCAGTCCTGTTTTGCCAATATTCTGGAAGCATCAGCCCACCAGCGACTTACCGGTCATCTCTTCAGGTTGCTCGAGACCCATCAGGTCCAGCAGGGTAGGGGCAATGTCAGATAAAATACCGTCTTTCAAGTCAATGGCTTTGGGTCCAAAGTAAACGAGAGGGACCAGCTCGCAGGTGTGGGCTGTGTGAGCCTGACCGGTTTTAGGGTTAACCATCTGCTCAGCGTTACCGTGGTCGGCGGTAATCAGACACTGACCACCGGTTTCATCCAGCGCGGCAATAACTCTGCCAATGGCTTGATCGACGGCTTCCACGGCTTTCACAGCGGCATCAAAAACGCCGGTATGACCCACCATGTCGCAGTTAGCGTAATTGCAGACAATCAGGTCATGCTTGCCGCTCTTGATTTCAGCGACCAGTTTTTCAGTCACTTCCGGAGCGCTCATTTCAGGCTTGAGGTCGTAGGTGGCTACTTTGGGTGAAGCAACCAGAACTCTTTCTTCTCCTTTGTAAGGCTCTTCCCTGCCGCCACTGAAGAAGAAGGTGACGTGGGCATATTTTTCAGTCTCGGCAATACGCAGCTGTGTTTTACCCAGCTTTTCTATGTATTCACCCAAAGTATTAGGGAGTTCTGACGGTGGGTAGGCACAGATCGTATCGATGTTGGCAGCATACTGAGTCAGCATCACGAATCCGGCCATTGCGGGCTGTTTGGAGCGTGGGAAACCGTCAAAATCTTTTTCTACAAAGGCGCGGGTGATTTCACGGGCCCTGTCGGCACGGAAGTTCATGAACAGAACCGCATCACCGTCATTGATGGTGGCCGGGCTTTCACCAAGGGTGGTAGCTTTTACAAATTCGTCGTTCTCATCACGCTCATAAGCCGCATGCAGTCCTTCTACAGCAGTTTTGGCAGAAAAGTCTGCTTTGCCCAGAGTCATCAGGTCATAGGCTTCCCGGACTCGTTCCCAGCGGTTATCACGATCCATTGCGTAATAGCGACCGATCAGGCTGGCCACTCTGCCAATACCTTTTTCCTTCAGGAGAGCGTCGGCTTTTGCCAGAGAAGCTTCGGCGCTGCGTGGTGGCGTATCGCGGCCATCCAGAAATGCGTGAACATAGACTTCTTTGGCGCCTCGTTTGGCAGCCAGTTCCACCATGGCGTTGATATGATCTTCGTGACTGTGAACACCGCCAGGAGATAACAGTCCCATGATGTGAACCGCTTTTCCTGCTGAGACAGCTTTGTCGATAGTGTCTGTAAATGCTTTATTCTCGAAGAAGTCACCGTCCTTAATGGACTTTGTAATACGGGTAAAGTCCTGGTAAACCACCCGACCGGCACCGAGGTTCATGTGGCCGACTTCGCTGTTACCCATCTGACCATCGGGCAGGCCCACATCCATACCGGAGCCTGAGACAAAACTGAAAGGATGCTCCTTCTGGAGTCGGTCCATGACCGGTGTATTGGCAGCCAGGATAGCGTTGGAATCAGGTTCTTTTCGGTAACCGTAACCATCGAGGATGATCAGGGCGGTGGTTTTGCGCTTGTCAGTCATGGATCAAACCTTGGGCATAAAGGCCAAAATGGTGGTCAAAATAGTGTCTTTGAAATACTGCTTTTGCGAACATTGCAGCTATTCTCAGAAACCGGGTTGAGCAGCATTTTTGGCTCAGGACTGTTTTGAGAGGTGAAGGCCATGAATTCTACCTGCTTTACGGCTGGTTTCCAGAGACAGATAGATAGAAATTCACAATTTGCAGAATAGAACAATTGTTTTCGCCAAAGCCTGATTTTCTCTGCTTTCAGAGGGGTGTACACAACCTGTTATGCTGACATTTACTAGCGAGCACTTTTAGTTCACACAGTCGTAACTCTATTTAGCAGCCTGTATACTTGTCGCCTCAAGGAAAATAATTACGAAAACTGGCACGGTTCTCTCCTTAAATAGAGAGACAGTAAGCTGTTTTCCCCTCGTTAAGGCATATTAGTACTGGTTCGGTATGGAACAGATTATTGAATTTATAGGCAACCACCCTCTGCTGGTGGGTTCTCTGGTGGCTTTGGTGTGTGCACTGCTCTTTACCGAGATGCGTAAGGGCGGACAGAGCGTCGGTTCTCAGGAAGTGACTCAGCTGATTAACCACCAGGGGGCTATAGTACTTGACGTCAGGGAAAAAACCGACTTTAGCAAAGGTCATATCGTTGATGCCGTGAGCATGCCCTATGGCAAAGTGGCTGAGCGTATCGGCGAGCTGAACAAACACAAAGACAAGCCGATTGTTATCGTCGATGCCATGGGGCAGCATGCTGGTACCGTTGGCAAGCAATTGAAAGACGCCGGGTTTGAGCAGGTTGTCCGACTGAAAGGTGGTATTGGCACCTGGACGGCCGATAGTCTCCCTCTGGTTAAGAAGTAGATTAACAGAGAATGATTCACTCCCGGATAGACGAGTGAATCATTGTCAGCAACAATGGAAAACAGATGGCTCAGGTTACCCTTTATATTTCTGCTTATTGCCCCTTTTGCCATCAGGCGCTCAGGCTGCTGGACAGCAAAGGGGTCAGCTACCAGACTATCAGCGTCGACGGTAAGCCCGATGTCCGTCAGGAAATGACACGCAAGGCAGGTGCGCGCACAGTTCCCCAGATATGGATCGGAGACACCCACGTGGGGGGTTGTGATGACCTGTATGCTCTGGAATCTGCTGGCAGACTGGACGACTTGCTGAAGTAAAATGGACTCGTATCCTGAAGCTTCATGGGATCGAGCCCGTTTTTGAAAGTAGCTGGTTACCAGACTTGATACTGGTATTTTTATCCCCACTAATAAGTGGGAAGCGAATTTAGAACCGATGTTTTTAAGGAAAAGATAATGGCTGAGAATCAGCAGCAAGATCAGGCGCAGTTTGCGCTGCAGCGTATTTACGTAAAGGACCTGTCCTTTGAATCGCCAAAGTCTCCGGAAATGTTTCAGGCGCAGTGGCAGCCAGAAGTTAAGCTGGATCTGAACACCACTAACCGTCTGCTGCACGATGACATGTATGAAGTCGTGCTGTCTCTGACCATTACTGTCCAGAACGGCACTGAAGAAGAGAAAGAAACGGCTTTCCTGGCTGAAGTTCAGCAGGCGGGAGTTTTCCTCATCAAAGGATTGGGTGATGAGGAATTGCACCGCACTCTGGGTGCTTTCTGCCCGAACATTCTGTTTCCATACGCACGTGAAGCCATTGATAACCTGGTTCTGCGTGGCAGCTTCCCTCCGCTGATGCTGGCACCTGTCAATTTTGACGCCCTCTACCTGCAGGCGCGTGAACAGCAGGAAGCTACCGTTAACTGACGGACTGATAGCTTATAAATAGATAGCTCATAAATAGATAGCTCATAAATAGATAGCTCATAAATAGAGTGTGCCGGGCGTTGACCGGCACACTCTTCTCTCACTCACCCCCAATAAATTCCAGCTGCTTCCAGGCCTCGTAAACCATAACGGCCACAGTATTGGATAAGTTCAGGCTTCTGCTTCCAGGCAACATTGGTAAACGCAGTACCTGATCCTTTGGCAGGCTATTCAAAATATCGGCTGGCAGGCCTCTGGTTTCCGGGCCGAACATCAAGGCATCTCCGGGTTCAAAGGCATGTTTCGAGTAGCGGGTGGTACCTTTGGTGCTCAAAGCCAGAACTCTTTTGGGTTTCACTGTTTGAAGAAAGTCCTGATAGTGATCATGAATCTGCAAATTGGCGTACTCATGGTAATCCAGCCCGGCCCTTTTCAGACGCTGATCATCAAGATCAAAACCCAAAGGCCTGATCAGATGCAGGCGAAAACCTGTATTGGCACAGAGTCGGATGATATTCCCTGTATTGGGAGGAATTTCTGGCTGGTAGAGAACGATATCAAGCATGCTGGAGGGAACTGATTCAGTACATCGAGGTGGAATTATAAGGCTTTTAGCTTGGGTTGTGAGTGAATCTATACCCATCACTACATCTTTAAAGGCGATGGATACAGAAACGGTTGTTAACCTTTCAGACAGAAGCCTGAGCCAGACCTGAGATCAGAACCATGGTTAACAGGAGAGCAACAATGTTACAGCTGCGTCCGACGCTACATTGTTTTTCATCGCAGCGGCATTGGTCGTAAGGTGACAGATTCATCTTCAGAAGCCTCTTTAAATTTCCTGAGGGTTTGCTGATACACGCTTCGAATACTGCTCTGCCTTGGAAGCTACACAATTTAATACTAGTAAAGCTTGTCAGGGCCGAAAGAAAATTTCTTGCCCCAATAAATCTGTCGGGATAATACTATTTTTTCAGGGGTTTTTCAGGATTATCTTGATGGCTGTTGCTTTTCTGGCGTGTTCGATGAAATGTATGCTCAATCCATCTCACCTCACCCCGGAGGAAGTGCGGACTTAGGTTTCATCTTTCGAAGCGTAATATTCAGCAACCTTTTCATGGGTAGCAGTCAGTGCCTGAAGAGTGCCGCTCCACATCAGATTGGAGACACCTCCCATGGCCGTTGCATAAGCTAACTGGGCAACAAAAACCTTAGGGTTTTTAGCGGCAGTAGCAGCCAGTTGTCTGAAAATCTCCTGATGGGTTTTGCCCAGTATCCGGCCATTGGCGTGGGTTTTGAGAATATTATTGATAAAACCCACTGTTGCACCCACACCAAACTGTGTTGCCCTCATTTCAAAATCACCAAGCTTCCCTTCATCCCGTCGTTTTACCTGCTGCCTGTCCATTGAATCCATCGAAAACATCAGCAGAGCGGAAAGGCAATTGCTTGTAACTCCTCGAAAATGCGATGTTAGCGTTCTTTTGAAGCCTCGTTGCAGAATAGTTTTAGATTCCTGAGCTTTTTTTACATTGCGATCTCTCATCTGCTGTTTAATTTGCATCGCTGCAAAAGGCTGGCTGGCTACTGTCATTAGTGTGGCAGTAGTGCCGTTGACTGCAAAATTAGCTTTACCCTGGGTGTCTTCAGGCAGCTCCATTGTAGAAGACACGCCATAAAGCAATTGCGCAGATACTGTTCGAACCGTATCGGCAATCGCATAACGAGTAACAGTGCGGGCTATGGCTGGAGCCCAGCCGGCCGTAGATAAAGCCGCTGTCAACTTAGGCAGCTGACCGGTTTGCTGTGACTGAACCAGTGGCCTGAGTAAGGAGGAAGTCGCAGGTGTGTTCAATACAGCAGGAAGCAGCATATTGTCTTTAGCAAACTTACTTACGTACAAAGGTAAAGGAGCACCCTTCAACAGGCTTTCAGGAGCCAGCTCTGTTTTTCGGCTTACAAGAGATGTTTCACTGCCTGTTTCTGCGTTACTGGCGTCAGGAAGGTACTTTGACGATTCAATGTCAGCAGAGGGCTTGTTTTCAGGTGAGACAGTACTCAGGCCCGGTTGTTGCTGTGTGGTGGTTAGTGGATCCATTATCGACTCCCTTTAAATAAATCATATTCATTCTGAGTTCCTCGCTGGGAAAAAGTTCATTTTATAGTGTGTTTGCGCTCATCTTCCTCACTTACCGCGAAGGACAATCTCAAGTCCGACAGGCTGCCAGCTGCTTGGTAGCAGAAATCAGATCACCGTAAGCTCGTTTGGCGTCTTGTGCGTTCAACCCAACGAAAGAATAGAAAGCTGAATCGCCAGAATGTAGTAATATGTGTTAATTATTAACACAAATGGTGCGGAGCTATGGCAAGAACAACATCGGTAACATTAGGCCAGCATTACGAAGACTTCATCAATGATCTTATAGAAAAGGGTCGTTTTCAGTCTGTTAGTGAGGCGGTTAGGGCAGCGCTCAGGGTCTTTGAAAAAGAAGAGCAAGAATATGAAGCCAGGTTACAGGTTCTGAAGGACAAAATAGAAGCCGGTCGTAACAGCCCGATTGTAAAAGACTTTGATATGGATCGTTTGCTTGATGAATTAAACGAGAGGCGTGATGTCGGGTAGTTACACTGTTCGCCAGAGAGCAAAAGACGATGTAATGAGCATCTGGTTTTATACAGTGGAGCGCTGGGGGACTGAACAGGCCAACAGGTATCTGCGTAAAATCAGGGACAAGTTTGAATAGCTGGCTGAGAACCCCAGAGCGGGCACACAGAGAAAAGCCGTAGACCCTGAACTGTATGCTACACCGGTAGGGATGCACATCGTTCTTTACGATATTGTTAATAACCAGCCTGACATTGTGGCGGTTATTCACCAGTCTGCAGACATAAAACGCAAACTGCGGGAATAAGAATAAATATTTAACAAAACGACTGCGGATGTTTTTTTGCTTTAACAACTAACATTCAAAAGTCGGCTTCATACAGTTTTTTTATGCCCGAAAAAAGGTGAGTCATGGAAGACATTGCTCACATTCTCAATCTCTCAGGTGGCAAGGATTCAACTGCACTGGCGTCACTGGCAAAGGAACGACTGTAAGCAGGAGCGATTAGTAACGTTCAGCTGTTTTTGCGGATACAGGCAACGAGCATCAGGACACTTACGATTAAGTTGACGACCTGAAAACAAATCTTTATCTAAAAAAATCTGCTCAAAGTTTAAAATATAAATTTATATTGATGAATCCGCTTACATTTGTGCGGGAAGTACCTGTTTTCAAAATCTTTGAATATGAGGTATTGACATGGATCAATATATCTCCAATAGATGTTTTTGTGAGCAATTATTTATGTTAGCCTTATCGGAAAATACGTACATTAGTCAGCCTTGGGCTAACTAAAGCGTGTAGAGAAAATAAGAAGTATCGGTTTCAGGTAAAGTCAGTCATAAGAATAATAAAAAGACAGTGGTTGTTTAGTTCTTTTTGTCATTCTCCATGTCTGCCTTGATGTTCCGAAAGAAGCCTGAAAAGTGGCTTCGAGATCAGGTGTCGGAAAACACCTGAAGCTTTGAAGAAAAATAGACAACGGACTATTTCTAGATATTGGAGAAAGTGATGGAATTTAAAAAAGTAGCTGTGGCTTTAGCACTGTCTGGAGGCCTGGCCTCTTTTGGGCTTCAGGCAGCGCAGGATGGAGAGCTTGAAATAGGCTCAACTGGGTCTACTGGCAACTTCGATATAAATCTATACAATAATGCCCAATCCAGAGTTTTCGGTCTTCAAGATATTGACCTTGATACAGGCGAGAGCACCGAGTCATATAACTTCTGTGTATACAGCAACACCGACTTCGCTAGATTTGAAGTAAGCTCCGCAAATGGAGACTTTAATCTGGCCTCTGGTGGAGGTTCTACTCTTCCCTATACACTTGCGCTTGATGAAATAAGTGGTAGTTCTCCTGCGACTTGGGGAGGAAGCAACTTAGGTAGTGGTGAGGTTTCTACTAAAAACTTTCCCGCAACGGGAAGCGGTGTTGTAGATAATACTACTGCTTGTTCAGCATTTGGTGAGAACGTAACTGTCACAGTGAATGTTGATACTTCTACTGTAGCTGACCCCGGTGCGTACAGTGATCGTGTAACGCTTACCGTAACTGCAATTTAATCCCGAGTAGCCAGCGAAGTTGACTCCGGTATCTTCGCTGGCTCTCCAAAAAAATAAAAAACAGCCGTGAGTAATAGCCCTGAGCCAACCCACGGTAGAAGAATCAGAGCAGTAACAAAAAGGACTTTCCCGGGTCATGACTAGGCGGAAATGCATTGACATTCTATGTATTGCATTGCCCATGGTTTTTATTTTTTCGAAAGCTGTGGCCAGTCAGCCGCTTTTCCTTGCCCAGAATAAAGTCCCCGAAGGTTTTGAGACGCTCAGCGAGCCCCAGCAGTCGCTGATGGATATCTATTATGGCAACCGCTATCTAACTTCCCAGCTGGCCACCTTTCAACCCGGTAAAATTACCCTTTCCAATGTTAATGAAGTGGTTCGCCTGATTGGTTCGGTGAATGATCCTGCTTTTTTGACGACAGCTTTATCGGGCGAGTTGAATACCCATGCCGAGGCGATCTGTCCGCCCAATGTCACGAAGGATTGTGGTGTTCTTAATCCTCCCATTGCCGGTGTGATTTTTGATGAGTCCCGCTTCCGGGTCGATGTGTTTGTTAATCCCCGCTTTCTGTTAACCCGGGCTGCAGATGTCAGAAAATATTTGCCGCCATCCGATGCAGGCTTTGCCATGATGCAGAACTTTTCGGCAGCGGCCACGGGTAACACTGAAGACGCTAATGGCAATGACTACACTCTGAATGGTCTGACACTGTTGTCTTATTATGAAAACAGTGTGCTGTGGAGCTGGGACTATTCAAAGTCACAGCAGTTCTCGGTCAATCAGCTATATGGTCAGAGGGAGTATGAAGGTTTTGAATACAATCTTGGCTTGCTCTCAAGTCAGGGGTTTGGCCTGAATTTCACGTCCGACCAGCCTCTTGTGGGAGCCCGCTTTCAGAGTTCTGATAATACCCGGAACGACACCGATTTCAGCGGTGGTATGCCGGTTGAAATCTTTATGCCCCTCAGAGGCAGGGTTGAAATCAGAAAAGATGGACGACTGATTGCCTCTTATTTCCACGAAGCGGGTCTACAGGCTCTGGATACCACTAATTTTCCCAGTGGTGCCTACGATATAGAAATCAGTATTCTGGATGAACAGGGTAACTTACAGTCTCAGGAAACCCGTTTCTTTTCAAAGCAGTACCAAATACCCCCTGAAGGTGAATGGCAGCTCTTTGCCGAAACAGGGCGTGTGATGACATCGGTTTTCGATGGTGCCCTGCCTCAAAGTACCGAGCAGTGGCTGACCCGGGCCGGTGTGAGTCGGAGAATTTTTGATACTATGGCAGGTACTCTCTCTGCTGCCGCTACTCTGGACACTGCATTGCTTGAGCTGGGTCTGTTTAATCTCGGGTATCGTTATGAGTTATCACCGTCGGTGATGGTAGCAGCAGATAACGGCAGCTATGGTATGACCCTGACTGGCAGAACCTGGTTGGGCGACGTCTCTCTCAACGGCAGTTATCGCCGACTCTGGAGAGATGACAGTGAAGAGGAAAACACAGATCGCCCGGCACTGATCGGTGATGCTTTTGAGCAAAGCAGTTTTTCTGTTTCTGCACCCCTCTGGAGAGGTAACGCCAATTACCGATTCAGCAGCAACAGAAATAATAGCGACGGTAGAACAGAAACCCACGGAGTGAGTTACACCGCTAACGTTTTCAGAACACTGGATTACGACACCAGTGCGACCTTCAGTTTGAGTGAATCAGAAGGTAACACGGTAGCGCTGTTCAGTTTTGAGTGGCGATTCCGTCAGGACCGTTGGAATTTCCGGGTTAACCCCCGGGCTGAGGTTCAAGACAATAACGGTGTTAGAGACAGAACAGAAAAAATGAGGCTGTCAGCCTCCTGGGACGACGGTGATCTTTTTGATGGCCAGTTGACTTCCAGTGTCTCCGCAGAAGCGGGCAGCGGCGAACGCAGACTCGATGGTACTTTGCAGTATGGTAACCGGTTTGGCAGAGCGGCATTGTCGGTAAACCACAGTTCAACAGAAGCTAACCGGATTACTAACTATAACGGCAGTTTCAGTACCAGCTTCCTGACCGATGGCAATGTTGTTGCCATGGGGGGAGAGCAAAGAGCTGAAAGTGCTCTGGTGGTCAATCTGGAAGGTCGTGAAGGCGACGTTTTTGATGTGAGAATTGATGGCCAGAGAAGAGGTTATGCCGTGGCGGGCAGACCGTCGGTGATCACACTGTCGCCTTTTGAACAATATACCGTTACCCTGTCGCCTTCAGGAGATACCCTTTACAGTTTTGATGAGCGGGAGCGCCGTTTTACCCTGTATCCCGGAAACGTGGTGACACTGGACTATGAAGCTATCCCCCTGCAACTGCTCTTTGGCCGTCTGTTAATGAATGGTGAACCTCTGGACAGAGCCCGGATAACCGGAGGGCTTTATCCTTCCAGCTCAGACGACATTGGCATGTTCCAGATAGAAGCTCGCTCAGATATTAACGAATTGAGGATTGAGCTGGAGAATGGTTGGCAATGTTCCGTACCTGTTGAACCTGATGATGAACAATACATATTGAGAATGGGAACTCTGGATCTTTCCGAGTCTGATTGTGTTCCCGAGCTGGAAGGTCAGCTGGCCATCGGTAAACGCGATGATTCCTGAGCGGGATTTTCAGAAAAAAATAGATAACAGGATAATGGGATCCTGCAGTGTTCAGCTGCATTGATTACAAGAAGGTCTGTCGTATAAAGGCCCGGGATTGAAGACATTGAAGTATTTTATCAAGGTGTTTTTTGCAGTACTGATATTCTTTTCGTCAGGGTCACAGGCGTTCTTTGATTTCTCAGGTTTTGTCGCTGACCCGCTCAACGTGTCCTCGGGCAGTGCAAACCCCACCTATAACTTCACGGTTTCCTTCAGTGCATTTTGTAATTCGGGCTGTGTAGGTCAGGATTATCGGTTGGCTCTCTCTGATTCTGATCCCGGCAGCCAGAGCCCTTCGAGTAATGTTCCTGATAGTTATCAGGCGGATGAGTTGTCAGAGTTTTTGATCAGTGCTCAATATAGTCAGCTGGAAAATCAGGGGAGTTTAGTACCCGGTCAGTGGACACATTCCGATAGCTCATCCTCATTTTTTCAGACTACTACCAATGGCACAGTGATGGGTTCGTTTACTTTTACATTCAACCAGAATCGGCTGCAACAACTTGAAGCTGGCACATACAACTTCCGTTTTTATATTGCTGGCGAAGACATGTTCGATACACGCCATCTGGACAGTATTCTGGTAACTATTCCGATCGTTGTACCTGAGTTCGTGCAAATATCAGGTCTGGAAGATGTTGCCCTGGATGTTAATGATCTTTCTGGTAATAACCTGACAGCTCAATTTGGTGTCTGCGTATTCAGTAACACAGGTGGCGTTTCTGTAGACTTCGATAGCAGCAGTAATCCGGGCGGTAACTTTATGCTGAGTAAACAGGGACAATGTGTGAACCCTTCGGATTGTGTTGATTATCGTATCAGGGTCCGGACGCCCGGCCAGTTTCGGCGGACTTATAGCCGTCAGGGGCAAAGACCTAACAGGATCTGGAATGCCAGTAATCAGCAGGATTGCGGTGGTCAGGATAACATGACGTTGCAGGTCAGGATCATGCAGAGTGCTCTTAATAATATCGATTCTGGTGTATACAGCGATACCATGACGGTTACAGTAAGGGCACGATAAAAATAACTATGGATGTTGTTTTCTTATGATATATGTCAGATGGATACTTTCGCTAATTACACTGACATTGGCTAATACGGCTGCAGGCTTTTTCGTTTTTGGTCAGCAGCAATATACTGCGACACCTGTTATTTGGACCGGTGGCGATGTTGATATCGATCTGCCTATTCAGTTGCGGTCGTGCAATGGTATCGGTACTGGATCAAACTTTCTCCGCTGTGGCTGGTTTCGACAAGCTGAAGATTACACTATTGAAGCGACTGATTTTGATTTCATTGCTTCAGGGAGTGTCCCTTCTATAGAAATGTCCCGGGTGATCTTTGAGCAGGGGAGCAATTCATTGTTGCTAAAAGATGGCAGCAATGTTCCCGATACGGGTTCGACATTTTTAGATCCGGGGACTTGGAGGCAGGTAGATGGGAACGTATCGGTTACGGTGAATGCTATCGAGTTACAGGGTCGTCAACCCGGAAATTATCAGGCTGTAATAAAGCTCACAGGCATGGAGAACGGTGGTTTTATACCTTATACCGATAACAGCGATCTCATCTTTGATCTGAACATTCCTGACCGCATCCAGATCAGCGGCCTGAGCGACCTGGCGCTCACTGATCAGAATCTTCAGGGTGATATGGATTTTTGTGTTTACACTCAAAGCGGATCTGATTTTACTGTCAGAGCAACCGGGCTGAATAATGATTTTCTTTTATCCGGTCTGGTAGGTTATCAGTTAAGAGTAGGGCAAGGTGGCTCTATGGAAACTCTGGTGCCGGGAGTGGATGGGCAGCCGTGGAACGGTTCTACTCAGCAGTATTGTGGTGGCGGCTCTAATATGGATCTTGAAGTTACAGTACCTTCATCGGAAATATCCGGACTTCAGCCCGGCGTCTATAAAGATACGGTAACGGTGACTGTATCGGTTCTATAAGTTATAACTTCTCTCTTACGAGCCGCGTTTGAACAAGTTGTATTCGACTTCGGTTTTGCTGCTGGCGATGTTCAATGCCTGACTCTACCCAGCATAGAGTCGTTTAATCTCATCAATTATAATGACAATGACTTTTTTCATTCTGTCCCGTGCAGAATTGTCCATTCCGTAATAACTTATTTTTCAATAATTGAGGTAAACGACAAAGTTTAATTCATGAATTGAGCCTACGTCTTTCTGTTTATATGCCATACTGCTCTGAGTTGGACCTGTAAAGAGACTCAGAGATCAAAGTGTCCTGAAGAGCCTGATACTCTTAGGAGAAACAGGTTGCAAAGTGGTGCTATAGAGGAGTAAGTGATGGAGTTAAAGAAGTAGCTATAGGTGTTGCGCTATCCGCAGGACTGGCCTTTTTCGGGCTTCAGGCGGCTGAGAACCCACCAAGTCCCACTATAGACTCATCTACCGGTAAGTTTCAGGTCCTTTTTGTAAGGAACGTCTTAATACAGCTCTTTGCTCTGGAGGACATAACTTTCAACACCGCTGCAACGGGTGATCTCAAAGGTTCTACTCCTTCTTGTGTTGATTCAAATGTTGAACGGTATGAAGTCAGCCTGGACACCGCTAATGAGTTCAAATTGGCTGCAGGGTCAGCTCCAGCAGCAGATGGTATCCCTTACACTCTGACCTATTCTCAAAAAGGTGCAACAGATCAGGTTTGGGGGGCTTGGGGGACTGGCCATCTGGGGCCGGGTGTTGCAGCGGGTGATTTTGCAGTAGATGGCCCCATTGGCAGTAAGACTTGCAGTCCCGCTCTTGACTCTAAAATTACTGTAGATATTAAAGAAGCGGATTACACCGGTAAGGCCACGGGTTCGTACTCAGACACAGTAACAGTGGTGGTTTCACCTAAGTAAATTTTAACTATCTAATCTCAGATAACCAGCTAACTTGTCTCGAGCATACTCGCTGGCTTCCTGGAAAATACAAAAGTGGCTATGGTTAACAGTTCTGAGCCAATCTGCGCTACAAATTACCGCTGTCTTGTATCTAAGTATCAGAGCGGTAACAAAAAGGATTGTTCCGGGCCATGATAAGGTGGAAATGCATTGACATTTTATGTATTGCATTGCCCATGGTTTTTATCTGCTCGAAAGCTATGGCCAGTCAGACGTTTTTCCTTGCCCAGAATAAAGTACCTGCGGGTTTTGAGACGCTGAGTGAGCCACAGAGGTCAGTGGTGGATATTTATTATGGAAAGCGCTATTTAACTTCCCAGCTGGCCACCTTCCAACCCGGTAAAATTAGCCTTTCTAATGTTAATGATGTGGTCCGCCTGATCGGTTCGGTGAATGATCCTGCTTTTTTGGCTTCGGCTTTATCGGGCGAGCTCAATACCCATACTGAGGCAATCTGTCCGCCCAATGTCACCAGGGATTGTGGTGTTCTTAATCCTCCCGTTGCCGGTGTGATTTTTGATGAATCCCGCTTCCGGGTCGATGTTTTTGTGAATCCCCGCTTCCTGTTAACTCGAGGTGCGGATGTCAGAAAATACCTGCCGCCTTCCGACTCTGGTTTTGCCATGATGCAAAACTTTGCAGCAGTAGCCACCGGTACATCTGATGACGTTAATAGCAGTGACTACACTTTATATGGTCTGACGCTGTTGTCCTATTACGAAAACAATGTTCTGTGGAGTTGGGACTATTCAAAGTCTCAAGACTTCTCGGTCAATCAGCTTTACGGCCAGAGGGACTTTGAAGGCCTTGAATACGATTTTGGCTTGCTTTCGAGTCAGGGGTTTGGCTTAAATTTCACGTCCGATCAGCGCCTTGTCGGAGCTCGCTTTCAAAGTTCTGATAACACCAGAGACGATACCGATTTTAGTGGTGGCATGCCCGTTGAAATCTTTATGCCGACGAGGGGTAGGGTTGAAGTCAGAAAAGATGGACGACTGATTGCATCTTATTTCCTTGAAGCCGGTCTTCAAGCTCTTAATACTACCACTTTTCCGTCGGGTGCCTATGATATAGACATTCGGATTCTGGATGAGCAGGGCAACCTTGAGTCTCAGGAAACCCGTTTCTTTGCTAAGCAGTTTCAACTGCCCCCTGAAGGTGAATGGCTGCTTTTTGCTGAAACGGGACGTGTAATGACATCCGTTTTTGATGGGGTATTTCCTGATAGTACCCAGCAGTGGTTGACCCGGGCCGGTGTCAGTCGAAGAATTCTTGATACTGTGGCGGTTACTCTCTCTGGCGCTGCTACGTTAGACACTTCATTGCTTGAGCTGGGTCTGTTTCATCTGGGCTATCGTTATCAGTTATCACCTTCGGTGATGCTGGCGGATAACGGAAGCTATGGTATGACACTGATTGGACAGGCCTGGCTGGGCAACGTCTCCCTGTATGGCAACTATCGTCGACTCTGGAGAGATGATAATGAAGTGGACAATGCTGATCGCCCAGCACTGATTGGTGATGCTTTTGAGCAAAGCAGTTTTTCTGTTTCTGTACCCCTCTGGAGAGGTAGCGCCAATTATCGATTCAGCAGCAACAGAAATAATAACAGTGACAGAACGGAAACCCACGGAATAAGTTACACCGCCACTGTTTTCAGAACGCTGGATTGCGATACAAACGTTACTTTCAGTTTTAGTGAGTCGCAAGGCAACTCCGTAGCTCTGTTGAGTTTGGAGTGGCGATTGCGTCAGGATCGATGGACTTTCCGGGTTAACCCCCGGGCTGAAGTTCAAAACACTGACGGCACAGAAGACAGAACAGAAAAATTGAGGCTTTCAACAACCTGGGATGATGGTGATCTTTATGATGGTCAACTGATTTCCACTGTCACCGCAGAAGCCGACAGCGGTGAACGCAGACTCGATGGTGTTTTGCAATACGGCAACCGGTTTGGCAAAGCCGCATTGACAGTTAACCATAGCTCAACAGAGGATAACCAGGTTACTAATTATAACGGCAGTTTCAGTACCAGCTTCCTGACCGATGGCAATGTTGTGGCTATGGGAGGAGAGCAGTTGGCAGAGAGTGCTCTGGTGGTCAATCTGGAAGGTCGTGAAGGCGACGTGTTTGATGTAACCATTGATGGTCATAAAAGGGGTTATGCCGTAGCGGACAGACCTTCGGTGATCCCGCTGGCGCCTTTTGAGCAATATACCGTTACCCTGTCGCCTTCAGGGGATACCCTTTACAGCTTTGATGAGCGTGAGCGCCGGGTCACCCTGTATCCCGGAAATGTCGTGACACTCGACTATAAGGCTATCCCCCTGAAACTGCTCTTTGGTCGCTTGTTAATGAAGGGTGAGCCTCTGGACAGAGCCCGGATTATCGGAGGACTTTATCCCTCCAGCACTGACGATATTGGCATGTTCCAGATAGAAGCCCGTTCAGATATTCATGAGTTGAGGGTTGAACTGGAGAATGGTTTGCAATGCACAGTGCCCGTTGAAACGGATGATAAGCAATACATACTAAGAATGGGAACCGTGGATCTTTCCGAGTATGACTGCGTTCCCAAGCTGTCAGGCAGTTGACCAATGGCGAACAGGACAGCGGCTGAGCATCAGTAATACTCGGTCATACGGAGATATTATGATGGTTAGAGTTAAGGTCCAGTCAAGATAAGAACAGATGTTGTTTTCTTATGATATGTCTCAGAGGAATACTTGTGCTAATTGCACTGACATTAGCTAACACAGCTTCAGGTTTTTTCGTTTTTGGTCAGCCGCAATATGTTGCGCTGCCTGTTACCTGGACCGGTGGAGATGTTGATATCGACCTGCCTTTGCAGCTGCAGTCGTGCAATGGCACCGGTCTTGGGCCACGCTTTCCTCGTTGTGGCTGGTATCGGCGAGCTGAAGATTACACCATTGAAGCTACCGATTTTGATTTCGTCTCTTCAGGGAGCGCTCCTTCTATAGAAATGTCTCGTGTGGTCTTTGAGCAGGGGATAAATTCATTGTTGCTAAAAGATGGCAGTAATATTCCGGATACGAGTTCGACATTCCTGACTCCAAGGACTTGGAGACAGGTAGGAGGGAAAGTATCGGTTAAGGTGAATGCGATTGATTTAGAAGGGCGTCAACCCGGAAGTTATAAGGCGACATTAAAGCTCAAAGGTATGGAAAGTGGTGGTTTAATCCCTTACACAGATAATAGTGACCTTGTCTTTGATGTGAAAATTCCTGATCGTATCCAGATCAGTGGCTTGAAAGACATGTCACTCAGTGACAAGAGTCTTAAGGGGGATATGGACTTTTGTGTTTACACTCAAAGTGGATCTGACTTCAAGGTCAGAGCGATGGGACTCAGTAGTACTTTTCTACTATCAGGTCGGGTGGGCTATCAGTTAAGAGTAGGGCAGGGGGGCTCTCTGGAAACCCTGACGCCGGGAGTGGATGGGCAGCCCTGGAAAGGTTCTACTCAGCAGTATTGTGGCGGTGGCTCCAATATGAATCTTGAGGTTACCGTACCTCCATCAGAAGTATCAGGACTTGAGCCCGGCATCTATAAAGATACGGTAACGGTAACAGTAACCGTTCTATAAGTTAGAACTTTTTCCTTTCCTCTGTGCTGCCATTGAACAAACCGTATTCCACTTGGGTTTTGCTGCTGGGAATTTTCAATGTCCAACTCTGACCAGCATACAGTCGTTTAATCTCATCAATATCAGAACACTGACGTTTGCCTTTCTGGTCTGAGCAAAATTGTCCATTGCGCAATACCACATTAACGTTGCCACTGTTGGTGAAAGTGATTGAGTCTTTCTCTCGTCTGGCTGTCACTTTGTATTCCGGATTTTCCGGGCGAACAAAGACCAGAGCCTGGTAGGCAATCAGCAGTTTAATGGCATTCTGGGTGGCTTCCAGATCACCGACGACGGGTTTGAAGGTTACTCTGTAGACTGACTCAATTGTTTTTGGTGTCTCAAGGCTGACCAGTCGAACGGTTTTTCGACTGTTGGGGGCGACAATGGTTTTCTGTGGCGTGCTGAGTAATTTCAGCTCGGAAGGGTCGGTAATACGAACCCTTTCTTCCTGTTTGGTGCCGGGATTAACGACTTTGTAGACCTCAGTCTGCAGATACAGGTTTTCCTTATCCGGATTGGTAACGACTATGTCCTGACGAGGGGATTTGTTCGGCTCGAAATAAACAATCATTTTATCCAGTGACATAGCGCCGAAAGCATTGAGGGTTATAGCCAGAGGTGCCAAAGCTAATAATATCGATAGACGACAAAGTTTAAGCCACGACCGCATCTGTTGGGCTCTTGTGTTTCTGTAATCTGATCCAGTCACTGAAGTGATCTCTTTTTCATCACGACTGGTTCCCGGTTTTGATCCAGTGGGTCTAAAAGCACGGGAACCAGAGTTTGAATATCAGGCAATAGTCTTCGGCCTTCATTCTACGGGTACTATCGCCTGTGGTAAACAGCCTTTGATAAAGCGTCTTATTCGGCATTGATGATCAAGTTTAGCTCACCTTCAAGAGGCTGCTGAGCCACGTCTTGAGGTAGTTTCACCATAAAACCCGTTTCACTGTTATTACAGTCTGAGCTGCGTGGCAGTGCATTGATCGGGTTACTGTTCTGTCCACTGTTAAGGGCCTGGGCTTCGCGATTAGAAGACCAGAGGTCGACTTCATAGTTATAGGAACTTTGATCATTTCTGAGCGCATAGGAGCCACCTGTTCCTGAACCTTCTGTGACAACAGAGTACTGATTAATTCCCGTACCCCTGATGCAAATAGGCTCCACCTCATTGAATTTAGCAACAGTTGATGTTGCGTCATTGAGGTTGGCAGCGTTTGAATTCGTGTCATCCGTTTGTGATGTGGAGGGAGTTGCTATGGAGGCTTGCAAGTTAGGCTTTATAACCAGGCGAATACCGAAAGAACCTGTGGATGTTTTTCCAATATTGCCCTGCTGCGCAGAATAACTCGAAGACGTGATGAGAATAACTAATGAGGCGACTAAGCCTCTGCAGACCATTGCTGAGAGTTTCATATTACACCTACTTCCTGTCTGGTGTTACCTAAGTGGAGTATAGAAATTCTCAGAGACTTGTTTGGCAGGACAGTTTATCGGGTAGTAGCGGAAGATATTCGGGCATGTTGATGTGTCCAATGGAGGGATACCGTCAGAGAAACGGCTCCCCCCGATTCCATAAGCGTTATTCTGTCAAAGCTTTGTCGGACATTTCCAGCTCTTTTATTTTACGGGTGAGAGTGTTTCTGCCCCAGCCTAGTAGCTCGGAAGCATCTCTTTTTCGACCTCCTGTGTGTTGCAGAGCTGATTCAATCATGATCTTTTCAAAAGCCGGGATAGCTTTGTCCAGAATGCCGCTGTGTCCTGCTGCAAGCTCTCTGTCTGCCCAGAGACGAAGCTGCTGCTCCCAGTTGCCTGACTGGGGAGTGACCGGGCCACTGTCGGGCTGGCTCAACAGTTCAGGTGGAAGGTCAGAGATCAGTACTTCCCGGCCTGAAGCCATCACCGTCAGCCAGCGACAAGTGTTCTCCAGCTGTCTGACATTACCGGGCCATTCCAGACTGGCAATAAATTTCGCTGTTTCCTGGGTGAGTACTTTGGGCTCAACGTTCAGTTCTTTGGCGGCCCTGTCCAGGAAATGTCTGGCCAGAACAGGGATATCTTCTGAGCGTTCTCTGAGTCTTGGCAGGTGAACACGAATCACATTGAGTCGATGGAATAAGTCTTCACGAAATGAGCCTTCCTCAACCAGTTTTTCGAGATTCTGGTGAGTGGCTGCAATAATGCGGACATCGACTTTTACCGGAGTATGACCACCCACCCGATAGAACTCACCGTCTGCAAGTACCCGAAGTAGACGGGTTTGTGTTTCTGCGGGCATATCTCCTATTTCGTCAAGAAACAGTGTGCCGTTCTGAGACTGTTCAAAGCGCCCCTTGCGCATGGCACCGGCACCGGTGAATGCCCCTTTTTCATGGCCAAAGAGTTCTGATTCAATCAGGTCCCTGGGTATGGCTGCCATATTCAGGGCAATAAAAGGATTATTGGCTCTGGGGCTGTGCTTGTGCAGTGCCTGGGCAACCAGTTCTTTACCTGTGCCAGATTCACCATTGATGAGTACAGTAATATTGGACTGCGATAGCCTGCCAATGGCACGGAAGACTTCCTGCATGGCAGGTGCCTCACCGATAATCTCTGTACCGTTATCAACCGCCTCAATCACCTGTTCTGTCTTTTTCTGGCAGCTGTGCTCAATGGCACGTTTGGCCAATGAAACGGCATCGTCTATATCAAAGGGTTTGGGAAGATATTCAAAAGCGCCACCCTGATAGGAGGAGACAGCGCTTTCAAGATCTGAGTGGGCGGTCATAATGATGACAGGCAGATCCGGGTAGGTTTCGTGAACTTCCTTGAGGAATTCCAGCCCATTGGTACCGGGCATTCTGACATCGCTGATTATGGCTTCAGGCTGAGAGTATTGCAGTTCCCGCAGAGCCTTGTCGGCAGAGTCAAACACATCGACTGCGATCTGCTCTCCGGCCAGTGCCTTTTCTAGCACCCAGCGGATAGAGCGATCATCATCAATAATCCAGACTTTAGAGTCCATACTCATTAATTACTCCTGTTGTTTATCCGCTGAAGACTGTCTGATGTAAGACGGTTGGGATGAAGGCTGATTAATCGTTAGCGGGAGATAGACGTGAAAGCATGTCTGCCCCGGTTTACTGTCACATTCAATTAACCCCTGATGCTGGCTGATAATGTACTGGGCCATGGGTAGCCCGAGGCCGGTTCCTTCTGCTCTGCCGCTAATCATGGGGTAAAAAATATTTTCCTTAAGGTGCTCAGGAATACCGGGACCATTGTCAATAATGGATAGACGACAAACGAGCTTCCGTCGTTGATTGCCAATCGTGAACTGTCTGGATATACGGCTTTGAATGGCTATTTGACCATCACTTAAAGGCATGTGCTGTTCTATGGCCTGCATGGCGTTACGCACCAGGTTGAGAATGGCTTGAATCAGCCGCTCCCTGTCAGCAGGAAGATCAGGAATACTGGGATCATAATCTTTCACAATAGACAGCTGACCACCGGTCTCTGCATGTATCAGCTGGATAACCCTTTCCAGCACCTCGTGAATATTCAGACTGTTCATGCTCGGGGGTTTGATGGGGCCGAGCATCTGGTCAACCAGGTCTCTGAGTCTATCCGCTTCCTCAATGATGATCTGTGTGAACTCACTGAGTTCTTTGTCATCCAGTTGTTTATCCAATAGTTGGGCTGCGCCTCTTATACCTCCCAGTGGATTCTTGATTTCATGAGCGAGTCCACGGGCGAGAATACGTGAGGTTTCCTGCTTGGCAATCAGAGATTCTTCACGAGTGATGCGTTGCAACCTGTCTCTTGGGTGAATCTCTACCAGCAGGCAGGCGTGCTGGTTTTCCACGGGAGTAATCGTGTAATCAACCAGTACTGGGGCCCCATGAATCACTATTTCTGACTCTCTGCGGGTAAATTGCTGGTTCTGCTCCAGGGCTCGCTGCAGGTCTTTCATCATGGAGCCATGGTCAAGCGACTGCGGCGGGGGCAATTGCAGACCGCTCTTTTCGCTGATATCCAGGAGTGCTTCAGCAGCATGGTTGATGAAGGAGACACGAAGCTCCTGATCCAGAGCAATAATGGCCGTGTTTAGATTTTCCAGTACAAATTCATTGATCACCGACTGACACCCGGATAAGTGGTGGTTGTTATTTCATGGTCTGGTAAAACATTACGCAAGAATTGAACCAACTGTTGCCAATCTCTTTCAGTGTGTGACCTTTTTGCATCAGGTCGCACTACTGAAAAGAGTCGAGAGGCTCCGAATTATAAGTCAGTTTATCAAAGCGCACTAACATAGTGCGATCAGTAGTTTCAGAGGGCTGGTGTTGGAACCGGTGTGGGAGGTCTGAAAACCGTTCTCTGCACATGCACAGTGCTTTTGGCGGTTTTTAAGGTTTTGCCTTTAGGGTCAAGAATGGTCACTGACAGCTGGTGAGTACCTCGATCGACATTTTTCAGCTTGAATTGAGGGTTTCTCTGGGGGGGGCCCTGCTGAACGCCATCAACTGACAAGGACAAAGTGTGACCTTTTACCAGTCTTGGTTTCAGGCTGACTTTAACGGTGAAGTTGCCATTATCTCTGACGGTTGAATCATTGGCAGGTTCGGTAATCGTGAAGACTGGATAAATGCCCTCTTTATGGTTATTCAACGGCTTGATGGACGAGCGACCTGTTGTCTGGGTAGAGGGTATGCTGGTAATGGGAGTGAGTTCTACCGGCTCAGCCTTTTCACGGGCGCCAGGGCTGTCAGTGAATGTGACATTGCCATTCTTGTCGACCGTTTTATAAATTTCAGAGGCTTGTTCAGGCAGGGGTAGGGCCAGTAATAACATAAATATTATTCTTTTCATGGTGATCTAAGGCTGATTCCGGGTTCTCCTAGAGTACTGTAGAGCGCACCTGTTTGCATCCGTGCGGTCAAGAAAGGACAAAGAAAGGACAAAGAAAGGACTTTAAAGCGAGTATTGGGGATATGAAATAGAGGGGACTTGAATAACAGCCGGAGTGCTATCTGTGGCGATAGACACTCCAGCATTTGGGCTTTTGATAACAGGAGTAGTTACTGCCCTATTCGTTTACACACTGTAGTAGAGATCGAACTCAGCAGGATGAGTGGTCTGGCTTACCTGTACACACTCTTCTTTCTTCAGTTCGATGTAAGCGTCGATCATGTCGTCAGTGAATACACCGCCGGTAGTCAGGAATTCACGGTCGGCATCCAGAGCGGCCAGAGCTTCTTCGAAGCTTTCTGCAACGGTCGGGATTTCAGCCGCTTCTTCTGCAGGCAGGTCGTAAAGATCCTTGTCAGCAGCGTCGCCAGGGTGGATCTTGTTCTTGATGCCGTCCAGGCCAGCCATCAACAGAGCAGCAAACGCCAGGTATGGGTTAGCTGTTGGGTCAGGGAAGCGAACTTCTACACGACGGGCCTTGGGGCTGTTTACGTAAGGAATACGGATGGAAGCAGAACGGTTACGGGCAGAGTAAGCCAGCATAACAGGTGCTTCAAAGCCCGGGATCAGTCGCTTGTAGGAGTTGGTGGAAGCATTGGCAAAAGCGTTAATCGCTTTAGCGTGTTTAATGACACCACCAATGTAGTACAAAGCGTTTTCGCTCAGACCGGCATAGCCATCGCCAGCAAACAGGTTTTCACCATCTTTGCTCAGGGACATGTGAACGTGCATACCGCTGCCGTTATCACCCACCAGAGGCTTGGGCATGAAGGTGGCAGTTTTACCGTAAGCGTGAGCAACATTGTGTACGGCGTATTTCAGGATCTGAACTTCGTCAGCCTTGGCTACCATGGTGTTGAATTTAACACCGATTTCACACTGGCCCGCAGTACCTACTTCGTGGTGATGTACTTCAACGCCGAGGCCCTGAGCTTCCATCGCTGTGCACATGGCAGCACGAATATCGTGCAGTGAATCGACGGGAGGAACCGGGAAGTAACCGCCTTTAACTTTTGGTCGGTGGCCGATATTGCCACCTTCGAAAGACTTGCTGGAAGACCAGGCCGCTTCTTCAGAGTTGATTTGGTATGAAGCACCGGAAATGTCAACGTTCCACTTAACATCGTCAAATACGAAGAATTCCGGCTCCGGACCAAAGAAAGCCGTGTCAGCAATACCAGTAGACTTCAGGTACTCTTCAGCACGCTTGGCAACAGAACGTGGGTCACGCTCGTAGCCCTGCATGGTTGAAGGCTCGATGATGTCGCAACGAATGTTCAGAGTAGTTTCGTCAGTAAAAGGATCGATGACTGAGCTGTTGTCATCAGGCATCAGGATCATGTCGGATTCATTGATGCCTTTCCAGCCAGCAATGGAGGAACCGTCGAACATTTTACCCAGCTCGAAGAATTCGGCATCGACTTCGCCGACCGGCAGGGAAACATGCTGTTCTTTACCACGGGTATCGGTAAAACGAAGGTCAACCCATTTTACATCGTGATCCTTGATCAAATTCAGGGTCTTGGACATTTATTATTCCTCCAAAGGACTATAGCTCTCGTTGAGCACCGCAGGTCGATTGTAGGAGCCTGACCGAGAATAGACTGCCCTACTGCGGCGACAGCAAATTGGTCTGAAAATCCGCTTTTGTTCGTCAAATAGCTCGCTATTCTCCTCACAAAACCGAATTTTCATCCTCAATTTTCTGCCGTCCTCGCTACGGGTGCTACCCTCGGTCAGGCTCCTAGGAGGCCGACCGAGAATAGACAGCCCTACTGCGGCGGCAGCAAATTGGTCTAAAAATCCGCTTTTGTTCGTCAAATAGCTCGCTATTCTCCTCACAAAACCGAATTTTCATCCTCAATTTTCTGCCGTCCTCGCTACGGGCGCTATTCTCGGTCGGCCTCCTAGAGACTTGTCAATCGTTATGGCGGTTTACCAACATTTAGTCGTATTGTGCCGCATTGGCGGCTGTGCCGACACCGTCTCAGCAATTGCTGTGCCAGTATCGAAAACCGGTTGATTTTGCTGAGTTCTAAAACGTGAACATGCCTGAGTATAAGCCGAATGCAGGTGGTTGCACCGAAAAGAATCTCATTAAATCGAATAAGTGCACAAAAAAAGTGCGCCAGACTTTGAGAGTGTTTCGGTTTGGTGCATTTGCCCGTTAAATATCCGCAAAACCATTCCCAGGCGGTGCCCAGTGTAGCGTGAATCTGCAGGGACTACTAACAACCATGTGGCCTTTACGAGGTGTCTAAGCGAATTGTCTGCTACCAGCCGGGGTTACCGGTGTCTGGGAGTCTTCTGTATAATCGTGTGGATTCGTTTCTTAATTTTCCTAACTGGCATCTGGACCGGGTTCTCTTCCTGACTTGCAGTGGCACTTTTCTGTGGTGACATTTTTCCGATGGGAGAGCACCGGACATACAATTCTATGAAGTTCATCATCAAGCTGTTTCCTGAAATTACCATTAAGACGCCTCCGGTGAGAAAGCGTTTTATTAAGCAGCTGCGCAAGAATATTCGTACCATTCTCAAACGGGTTGATGAAGACATTGAGGTGGCTGGCACCTGGGATTTTATCGAGCTGGCCACTGGTCATGATGATTCTCGGCTGGTGGCTCAGGTCTCCGATCTGTTGAGCCATATTCCCGGTATAGCGTACTGGCAACAGGTGGTTGAGTATCCGCTGACTGACCTGGATGACATTATGCATAATGCTCTGGCAGTGAATCGTGAATTGCTGGCCGGGAAAACCTTCCGGGTTACCTGTCAACGCTCAGGTAAACATGACTTTCAGTCTATTGATGTGGAGCGATACGTGGGTGGTGGCCTGAATGCCCGAACTGAAGCGGCGGGTGTCAAGCTCAAAAATCCGGACGTTGTCGTAAAAATTGAGATCAGGGGCGACCGTTATTTCCTGGTCACGAACCGTGGTAATGGGTTGGGTGGCTACCCACTGGGCTCTATGGAGCCCGTATTATCGCTAATCTCTGGTGGCTTTGACTCGACAGTTTCAAGTTTCCTGACCATGAAACGGGGTATCAGAACCCACTTCTGTTTCTTCAATCTGGGTGGCCATGCCCATGAGCTGGCGGTGAAAGAGGTGGCTTATTATCTCTGGAGCCGCTTTGGCTCGTCCCATAACGTCAACTTTGTTACGGTTCCTTTTGAAGGGGTTGTCGAAGAGATTCTGACCAAGGTAGATAACTCCCAGATGGGTGTTGTTCTCAAGCGGATGATGTTGAGAGCTGCAACCCGGGTCGCAAAAGAGATGTATGTTGAAGCCGTAGTCACCGGAGAAGCCGTTGCCCAGGTTTCCAGCCAGACACTCACCAACCTGGCGGTTATTGATTCGGCTACCGATCATCTGGTCTTGCGTCCGCTTATTGCCATGGATAAGCAGGACATCATTGATATCTCAGTCAGGATCGGTTCAGAGGAATTGGTAAAAAATATTCCCGAGTATTGTGCGGTGATCTCGAAAAATCCGACCACCAGGGCCAAGCCGGAAAAAATTGCAGCGCAAGAAGCCCGTTTTGATTTCTCCATTCTGGATGCGGCGGTTGTCGATCGTCGTAAGGTTTCCGTTTCTGATATCATTGCCGATGACCTGACCCGTGAAGAAGTTGAGGTGTTCGAGACCGCAGAACAAGACGACATTGTTGTTGATATCCGCCATCCGGATGAAGAAGAGATCAAGCCTTTTGATCTCAATGACCGAGAAGTGCTGACGATTCCTTTCTATCAGCTCAGGACAAAATTTGCTGAACTGGATAAAGATAAGCACTACCTGCTCTACTGCGAAAAAGGGGTGATGAGTCAGTTGCACGCCATGCACCTTCGTGACGAAGGGCATGAGAATGTCGGCGTCTACAACCCAGGGAAAAAGTAACCGATAAGATGATGAAAATTGCCATGATTGCCGCCGTTGCCAAAAACCATGCCATCGGCATCAATAATAAAATGCCCTGGTACTTGCCCGGAGATCTCCGCTATTTCAAGGCTGTCACCATGGGCAAGCCTGTAATTATGGGACGCAAGACGTTTGATTCACTGCGCAAGCCTCTGCCGGGTCGTACCAATATTGTCATTACCCGTGACAAAGACTGGCATCATGAAGGGGTCAGGGTGGTGCACAGTCTTGAGGATGCCATTTCTTTGGCGGAAGATGTATCCATGATCAATGGCAATGAAGAAATCATGGTGATTGGTGGTGAGCAGATTTATCGTCAGGCCCTGGACAGAGCTGATCGGCTTTATCTGACCAAAGTCTTCAAATCGTTTGATGGTGACGCATTTTTTCCGGAAATCGATGACAGTGAATGGGATATTACCGCCAGGGAAGATCAGGTCTCTGAAGATGAGCAGGCTCTGGAGTTCAGTTATCAGGTGCTCGATCGCAAGTCCGTCTGAGGTCTTGGTCTCCCTGCCGTATAAGCCAGCTAAATCAAGTTGGCTTTTCTTATTTACAGCTGTTTTTAGTCAGTACAAGCGTAAAACAAAACCACAGCAGCCCTGAGGCGGCTATAGTTTAAATATTGTTGCTTTTGTATTTTTTAATCATCTTATCTAATAAAAAACGTTTCGATTCATCATCTATTTCTCAGGGATTGAGAGGCATGCCATCAGAGATCAGGAACCAAAGAGGTTCTCCTCTCTCTGCTACAGAGCGAAAAGAGACCGTTAGAACTTCAGAAGATTCCAGCCTGGGTCAGATTGATTACGGTCGGTGGCGGGGTCGCTTTGTTTTCTCGCGCATAGGCGGTTTTATCAAGCGTCTATTTGGCGGAGGTCCCTCAGCAGCAAAGGCACTCAGGGTTTACGACTCATTCCGTTATGCTGCCCACGAAGAACTCTCTTCTCCTATCCAGCGCAGTCTGCGTGACTACCATATTGCCTGTGCCATGGCCTATCACCATGTTTGTGTGCTGGGTGAAGAGAAAAAAGGTGAAGCAATGAAACTGGTGCTGTCAGGGGGCAGTGAAAAAATCAGTGAACAGGTTCTCACTGAAGTCAGAAAAACCGTTTCTTGTTCTACCGTTGAGTTGACTTATAAATACCTTGCAGAAGATCGAACTCTGCCCGTTGGCTTTTTGAAAAGGGCTCTGATACCGGACTTAATTCAGAGCACCGTGAGAGACTTCAATGTGGATGCTGACACAGCGGAAGCTACGATTGTCAAACTGGCACAGGATACAGGGCTGCTCAACGATACGGATATCACCTTTGAACGTATTCTTGAAATCAAGAATGCGCTGCGCTGGCGGTTTGCACCAGAGACTCGCACACAGGTGGAGCAGTTACCGGGCAGAAGAGGTAAAGGTCCCGTCAGCAGGTTTGACCCTTCTATTCCTGCAGCAACTCCTCCCGGACTTGAAAGACCCAAAGCGACTCGTTACCACCTGGATAAAGTCGACAGGACCCATATTCAGAATGTTGTGGATAAAGGGGGGGGTATCAAGCTAAAGAATACGGATACCCGTGACAGGATCAAACGCCATTTTCTCAGGAATAAAAGGTACTTTAGTCTTAATTCTGCTGCCATAGTGGTCAGTACCGTGCTGATAGGTCTGGTGTCAGGGGGGATTGCCGCTGCAGCGGCTCTATTCAGTTATATTGCCTGGTACGGTGTATGGAGTGGTGGTACAGAGCTGATTCGGATGACCAAAGCGATCAGGGCTTTACAGAGGGCAGAAGCATCCGCTGATTACAAACTGGAGGTGAATGATCTGGGTGTCTTGTCAGAGATGGATGACAAGAAATTTCGGGTCTTCCTGAAAAGCCTGAGATACATCTGCAGTCATGAAACCTTAACCCGCATCTTCACTGCCTATTCTGCGCTGGAAAAAGACGCTCAGATGAGATTGGAGATGGAAAGAGAGAAAGATGAGAGCAATCTTGAAGCCGTGATACGTCTGGAGGAAGGCAAAGCTCGATACCTGTATCGCAGACGCAACCTGCAAGATGCTTTCAAACTTTACAGACGTTTCTACACAGCAGCCGTCAGCGACGTTGAGAGAATGGATCAAGAGTGGGAGCCGGTTCTGGATCAGCTGTGGAACGGTAAATTCAAAAACATGGACCCGGAGAAAAGAGAACGCTTGTTCAGCCATGCGGCCAATGATCCTCGAGTGATTGGCAAGTCATATCATTTCAAGACCAAGCAGACGGGATGGCTGCAAAAAGTGTTCCCGAAAATGACCGATGATTTAACCAGTGACGGCTCTATTGCTTCCAAAGAGGCTGTGGAAGAGCTGGAGCGGATACTGGCAGAAGAAATGCCCGATATAGAGCTGAGCGAAGAAGAAAAGAGTCGCTTTAACACTCACGCCGACAGGGTGGCCAATGCCCTGATACTGGCTGAGAATGGCGTCAGAAGTTATTTGAATGTCTGGTTGAAGGGAGCCATTAAATCAACCATGCTCCATGGCTTTAAAGTGGTCTGGCATGCTTCTGAAAGGAGACCAGCATTGGAAATCTCACCTCACGTGCCCAAGCCCACTGTGGATGGATTAATTATCTTTGGTTTTTTCTTTCTGGCAGATCTTTTTGTTGATCGTTACAACGAGGCAGTCAATAAAGAGCGATTTGAACGCATTACCGGAAAGAAGACAGGCAAAAGTATGGTCTGGGATTGGCAGGGTCAGAGAAAAAGAACCGGACGGGAAGAAATGAATACCATGAGAAGGTTGGCTAAAGATCAGCTGGAAGACTTTGTTGATCGTATGCTGAAACTGCATGATTCCCATAAAGACATTATGAAAGAAGTCAGGCTCCAACAGCAGCTGAGCCAGGTTAACCCTGGCTCTCCCATGTTTGATCATATGGATGATCGGGAGGCAGCTGTGTTAATTCTACGAAGGCAATATCACCATCAAATCATTTCTGAAATGATGATGGGAGCTATTGGTAAATACTATGAGAGCGTTATGACCAAAACCGCTTCCTGGGATCAGAAAATGAGCCATATTATTCCCCCACAGACCCCTATTTGAGCGCAATAAGCTTTTCTATGCCTCAAAGCTTCTTGACCAGAACTTTGGATTGTCTCTCCTCATTGTACTGATTGCGCTTCTCCATAGGCAAAGACTTCTGGGTGGATTCAGAAAAACCTCGTTCCAGAAACCAATGGCTGGTCTGGGTCGTTAATACAAACAGCGTATCCATTCCCTGTTGGGCAGCCTGTTCTTCTATAGCACTGAGAAGAAGGTCGCCTCGGTTTTTCTTCTGGTAATCAGGGTGTACGACGAGACAGGCCAGCTCCGCGACCTTTTCTCCCGAAAACAAATGGATAGCTGCACAGCCAATAATCATGCCGTCCAGGGAAATGACCCGGAACAGCCGAATCTCACGCTCCAGCTCTTTTCTTGAACGCCTTCTGAGGATGCCTTTTTGTTCCAGAGGCCTGATAAGCGCCAGGATTCCCCCCACATCCTCAATGCTGGCCACACGAATTTCTTCATAACGATCACGAGAAACCATCGTGCCAGATCCATCACGGGTAAAAAGCTCCATTAGCAGAGAACCGTCCTGCTCGAAGCTGATCAGCTGTGAGCGTTCCACACCACCGTGACAGGCGGTAATGGCTGAGGAAAGCAGTCTTCTGTCCTCCCCATGAAGGTGCTTGAGGACTTTTTCAGCTTCTTGGGGGGAAAGACGGCTGATCTGTTGCCCCTGCTGATCCTTTACACCTTCAAACCTTGAGTACAAAAGTAGTTTTTCGGCTTCAAGGTGGATGGCTGTGTGGGTAGCGACTTCTTCCACCTCCATGTTGAAAAGCTCGCCAGTCGGTGAATGACCGAGGCAGGAGAGAAGAACTATGTAGCCACTGTCGAGCTGCTGCTGGATTGCTTCTTTATCTATTTTGCGAATAGCACCGGTGTGGAGAAAATTCTGCCCATCGATCACACCCAGAGGTTTTGCAGTGACGAAATTGCCACTAATAACTCGAATGCTGGCCCCGTGCATGGGAGAGTTAACCAGACCAAGTGAAAGCTTGGATTCAATTCGTGCGCGAAGATTACCCACAGCGTCCATCACGCATTCAAGGCACTGACGATCCGTAATCCGTATTTCGTTGTGAAATCTGGACTCAAGGCCTCTGGCTCTGAGACGCTCCTCGATCTGAGGCCGGGCTCCGTGGACAAGAACCAGTCGAACGCCCAGGCTGTTGAGCAGGG
This sequence comes from Endozoicomonas sp. ALC020, assembly GCF_049275935.1. Taxonomy (NCBI): domain Bacteria; kingdom Pseudomonadati; phylum Pseudomonadota; class Gammaproteobacteria; order Oceanospirillales; family Endozoicomonadaceae; genus Endozoicomonas; species Endozoicomonas sp. ALC020. Next base: position 841,549 of record NZ_CP184830.1, on the reverse strand, counting down.
CAATATCGTTGATGATATTGTTCAGATTAAGGCTTGCCAGAGCCTCACCGCCCAGAGTAATGACAAACGTTTTGCCGTGGTGGGCATGAATGTAGGGCGAACTCTGGCGGAAAAATTTTACGTAGTTCTTGTTCAAGTTCATGGCTGTTTGTTTATCTTCATTCTGATGTTACGTTGCTGAATCAAACTCAATAGTGATAGCGTAAACTGGCTATCAAAATAGAATCGTCTTCAAACTTGTATACAACCCTGTGCTCATCATTGATGCGTCTTGACCAATAACCTGATAGTCCATGTTTTAGCGGCTCTGGCTTCCCGGTTCCTTCATAGGGCGTTCTCTTGATTTCTTTAATTAATGAATTGACCCGTTTAGCAATTTTTTTATCTGTTTTTTGCCAGTAAAGGTAATCTTCCCACGCTCGTTCTGAGAAAGTGAGCTTCATTCTATGAGCTCTCTTTCAGTACCTTTTCCACTTTCTAACTCAGCAATAGACTCAAGCAAACGGCGAGCATTTTTCGGGCTGCGCAGTAAATATGCTGTCTCTTGCAGTGATTTATAGTCTTCCATTGACATCATAACGACGGGTTGTTCCCCTTTTCTGGTAATAATGACCGGAGCATGATCGGAACACACCTGTTGCATGGTTTTTGCCAGATTATTTCTTGCTGATGTATAACTAATCGTATCCATAGTTCACCTATATCGTACATGTTCATTATTCTGTACAATAAGTTAGCGCAGCATAACGAATTTATCCAGTCGATTCGTTTCGCTGAAGGCTGATAGAAGGGTTAATCAGAGGCAGAATTGCCGTATCAGAGATCTCAGTAGCTCAATGGTTGGATGAATTCTGTCCATAGAAAGGTATTCATCAGGTTGATGAGCCTGATCGATATCACCCGGACCCAGCACGACTGTATCCATCCCCATTCGGCTGAAGAAAGGCGCTTCCGTAGTAAAAGCAACGGATTTCGCTGAATAGCCGGTTAGATTTTCACAGCTTTTCAGCAGGGGAGAGTCGGCAGAGCCTGCAAATGGATCAATACTCTCGTGAATAGCGTCCAGAGAAAGTTTTACATTATCGGCTCTGGCGATGGGGAGAAGACGCTGTTTCAGGCTTTCTCTCAGCTCCCGGCTGTCCATACCAGGCAGGAGGCGCACGTCAAAGTCCAAATCACAGTGGCCACAGATTCTGTTAGGGTTGTCGCCACCATGAATGCAACCGAGGTTGATGGTAGGGGTAGGCACAGCAAATCCGGGATTATTGTATTTACCGGCCAGTTCTTCCCGGAACGCCATGATTTCAGTGATTACTTTATGGGCTGTTTCCATGGCATTCCTGCCAAGGGCCGGGTTGCTCGAATGACCGGACTGTCCGAGAATCCGAATGCGTTCCATCATGATACCTTTATGCATATAGACTGGTTGCATACCGGTAGGCTCACCCACCACCGCATAACGCCCCCTGGGTTTACCTGCAGCAGCCAGGGCCCGGGCACCACTCATGGAGGATTCTTCGTCTGCTGTTGCCAGAATAATCAAGGGGGCCTTCAGAGGCGCTTTCAGATAATCTTTTACTGCTTCCATGACGAGACCAAAGAATCCCTTCATATCGCAGATGCCCAGACCGTAAAACCGGTTATCGGATTCATTGAGTGAGAAAGGGTCGAATTGCCAGAGATTTTCATTGTATGGCACGGTATCGGTATGGCCTGCCAGAACTAATCCACCAGGACCTGAGCCCAGAGTGGCAATCAGGTTGGCTTTCAGCGGTGCTTCCGGAATGGGTATGATCTCACAGCAAAAGCCCATGGTTTCAAGCCAGCCTGCCAGTTCATGAATCACCGGCATATTGCCCATATCCAGCTCAGGCTGTGTGGAACTGACAGAGGGAATCTCTATCAACCGCGACAGGACTGCTTTCAGATCAGGTTGCTGGATTCCAGACATTATCAGGCCCCAGGTTCTAATTGTTGGAAAATTGGATAGGCATAAATCAAATCTGCCAGATCATCTGACTGTCAACCTTCCAGTGCCGAAATTAACAGCCTTTTTCAGCATGATAACAGCCCTGCCTCGGGATAGGTACGAGAGACTGAAACGAAAATGCTGGAAGAGGGTGCGTAGAAGAGCCCTCTAGTTAACCAAAAATAAGCCTCAAAATATGGAAGAAGACGATAGCAAGGAAGGCACCGGCGGGCAGTGTGATTAACCAGGACATAAAAATAGTGCCGATGACTCTCAAGTTAAGTGCACCAATTCCTCTGGCAAGGCCAACCCCTAACACGGCACCCACCAGAGTGTGTGTGGTGGAAATAGGAAGCCCGGTCCCTGAGGCCAGAACGACGGTGGTCGCTGCTGCCAGTTCTGCTGCAAAACCTCTGCTGGGGGTTAGCTCAGTAATCGCTGTGCCTATGGTCGCCATGACTCTATATCCATAGGTAGCCAGACCCACCACTATGCCTCCAGCCCCCAGAAGCAAAACCCAGCTTGGCATGGCTGCCTTGCCTGCGATTTCTCCGCCACTGAGAACAATACTGGCCACTGCTGCCAGAGGACCTACTGCATTGGCAACATCGTTGGAACCGTGGGCAAAAGCCATCGAGCAGGCGGTGAAGATCATCATTACGCCAAAGACTCGCTCGACACTGGAGAAATGGAAAGCTTTGTCGGCCTGTGCATCTTCCTTGATTTTGGAAAGCGCTATTTTTCCGGCCAGCATGACCAGCAGGCCAATCAGTAGCGAGATCAGGCTGCTTTCCTGATAATCCAGCGGCAGGCCAATATGCTTGAGCCCCTTAGTCAGGGTCACCATAGCCATCATGAAGCCAACCAGAAACATATAAATGGGCACGTAAACTTTGGCATTTCTAAAAGGGTTGTCGGTATCCAGTATTAGTTTCTGGACGCTCATGAAAATCATGAAAGAAATAAAGCCGGACATGATGGGAGAGACGATCCAGCTGGCTACGATTGAGCTGACTTTCCCCCAGTTCACGGCATCTGCCGAGACGTTGACAACGGCAAAACCGACAATTGCCCCGACAATAGAGTGTGTTGTCGACACAGGCCAGCCATAATGGGTGGCAACTAACAGCCAGGTGCCCGCAGCCAGCAGGGCTGCCATCATTCCGTAAACCAGCAGCTGTGGATGCTCCAGCAGTAATGGCATGTCGGGATCGATGATCCCTTTTCTGATCGTATCGGTAACCGATCCACCGGCCAGGTAGGCACCCATAAACTCCAGGCAGACAGCAATGACAATGGCCTGTCTGATGGTCAGAGCTTTGGAACCGACCGAGGTTCCCATGGCGTTGGCGACATCATTTGCTCCCACGCCCCAGGCCATGAAAAAGCCAAAGAGGCAGGCGAGAATCAGCAGTATCGTTCCATACTCAGCGATAATGCTCATGGATGTTATTTCCAATCATTAGAGTTAACGGGCAAGCAGCAATTGAAGATAACTGCCAACTCTTGAGGCGCGATCTGCCAGGTCACCGACCCAGTCGATAATTTTGTAGAGAAAAATGACTTCCACAGGGGGGAGGTCCTTTTCCAGTTTGAACAGAATTTTTCTGACTTCAATCTGGTGCTTGTCGGTATCGCTTTCTATCTGGTCGAGCTCTTCAATGAGCTCTTCCACCAGATTGACTTCTCTTCCCCTGAAGCCTGTTTCCAGCAGTTCATCCAGTTCATCCATGGCCCTGACTGCTTGCGCTGAAGTGGCAATGGAGCGTTTCAGGTAGTCCATAAAAGCCTCCCTCATCTCCTGGGGGATCATCATTTGTCTGCCCAGCACAATGCCGGCAATATCCTTGGTCCTGTTTGCTACTTTATCTTGCACCGTCACTATCTCCAGAAGATCATTTCTGGGCACTGGCAAAAACAGGCTTTTGGGAAGGGAGAGTCGAACGTTCTTTTTGATGAGATCAGCCTCGTGCTCCAGCTCTACGATGGTTTGCTGAATACTTTCAACTTCCAGCCAGTCGCCATCAAATGCTGCTTTGAAAAATGGTTCCAGCTGTATGGCACATTCGTGTGCCTTGGCTATGTGTTTTTGTATCGGACCAATAGGAGATCGGCCAAATACACTCGATAGTAGATTGCTGGTTGGCATAGTCGCAGACCTGTCGGATTAAATTTCTAGGGGTCAGACTCCTCGTCGTTTGCGGCGAACGACTTACAGAACTAACATCGCATCCCGTTCCCTGGAAGAGGGCGGCTGACCAAAAATTATAGGAGCTGGCTGAAAATTATGCATTGAAACGCCACCTGCACTGGAAGTGCTGTGGCCATTCTGACGCTCATTTTTCATAACAAGCCCTTGTTGTTACAGGTAAAATGACCCTTTTAAGCCGTCGGTCAGATAACCCATGAATACTGAAACAGAGTTAAAGTTGTCGCTGCCAAAAGAGCAGATACCTCTTCTTAAGACACTGACTTTCTGGAAAAAGTTCGCCAGCTCGTCACCTGAAACCTTTCATTTGGGCAATACCTACTTTGACACGGCCTCTCTGACACTAAATCAGGCTCGGGTTGCCTTGCGTATCAGAGAGAAAAATGGTCAGCTTTTTCAAACGCTTAAAACCAAAGGTGAGAGTCTTGACGGACTGACTCGCCGGGGGGAGTGGGAGTGGTCAATAGAGCGACCGGAACTGGATATGGAAGGGTTAAAAAAAGTCTGGCCAGAATCATTGGGAGCTTTTCCTCCAGAGTCCCTGATACCGCTTTTCTCGACCGATTTTGATCGTACCTGCTGGCTGGTGGAGTGGTCTGAGCCAGATGCCAGGGTTGAAGTTGCTCTGGATTACGGGTTTGTCCGCTCAGGAGATGAGAGCAGTGTCATCTGTGAGTTGGAGCTCGAGCTGGTGAAGGGTGATGAAAATGCACTGCAAATGATTGCCGATGAACTGGCAAAAACCATTGATTTGAAGCCTGCAGACAAGAGCAAGGCCGAGAGAGGATTTGAACTGCTTCAGATCTTCAGGAATCCAGCCAGCACTAGCACGGTTGCCAGTCCAGTAAAAGCCTGAAGCAGGGTGGCCAGGGTGAATGACTTAAAGCCTGTGGCCGGGCTGATTCCGGAAAACTGAGTGACTACCCAGAAATAGCTGTCATTGGCATGGGTAACCATCATGGAGCCACATCCCGCCGACAAAAAGGTCAACAGTCGACCATTTTGGGAGTCCAGACCCAAGCCAGGCAGCAAGGGGTCCATCATCGAAGCCGCACTGATTAAGGCCACGGTGCTAGAACCCTGGGCGGTTTTGAAGAGAGCGGCTACGAGAAAAGGCAAAATCAGTCCAAGGCTCTCTGGCAGTCCTTGAGCAATTCTGGCTATATGTCCGGTCTGAGCCAGCATTCCCGCAAGCGCCCCACCGGCTGTAATGATCAAGATAATCATCGCGCATGAGTGAATACTCTCACTGAACATCTCAGTCAGTCCGGTCTTACAGTGTCGAATCAAAGGCAGGCTGGCCAGCAAACCCAGGAACAGAGCATTGGCAGGTTGTGAAAGGAAAGCAGTCCAGCTTTGCTCTTTATTGCCTGTTTGAAAGTTAGCCATGGACATCAGTAGCAAAGGCAGAAGGATAGGGATAATCGCTGTCCAGACATTCTTTTGATGAGCAGGGGGGGATTGAGGAGGGTCACTGACCACTTGGCTCTCATCATTCAGCCAGCGGGTGACCCATTTACCCCAGAGAATAGCTACAAAAGTGACCAGGAGAGCCACTCCCAGCGCCCAGGGAATTGTCAGGCTCGGAGATATTTCCAAAATCAGGGTTGCCGCTGCGGGCCCGGGTGTGGGAGGGACCAGAGAATGGGTTGCAAATAGGCCTCCACCCAGAGCAACGCTGAGAGAGATCGGGTTGCACTGCACTCTCCGGGCAATAGACTGCCTGATACTGTTGAGCAGGATAAATCCAGAGTCACAGTAAACGGGAATAGAAATAATATATCCGGCTATACCCATGGCTAACGCAGGAAAGCGCCTGGCGATAGAGAGAATCAGCTTCTCTGCGAGAAGGACGGCTCCGCCCGACTTCTCCAGAATATTTCCCAGTAATCCCCCAAAAATGATGAGCAGAGCGACGTCGCCGAACGTCTTGCCCATATCACGGGATATGAGGGGAGTCAGTTCAGAGATCGGCAGGCCTGAAAAAAAACCTGTGGCGTAAGCACTGAGCAGCAAGACGATGAATGGCGAAAACCTGAGACGACCAATCAATATCAGAATGAGGGCTGTCAGTGAAAGGATGAACAGAAAACTATGCAGTATTGATGGGGTCACAGCGGAGTGTCTTGAGAGAATGGTATTGAGTAAAAGTCAGTATAGAGGGGAATGGGTCACCTCGTATCCAGAAAGCCATTTATAACAGACATCAGTCGCGGTTTATTCTGGCGATATACTTAGTTGAACCATTGCTGAATTGAACTTCTGCTTAAAAGCCTGAATTTTCTTATAGGCATAAGCTGACGGTTTAGTGGAGAATAGCGAGATGGAAAGCTTTTCAAGGTAAAAGGAAACGACAGTGTCCAGTGTCCGTGAGCCGAAGTCAAACGCCAATAAATTCAGGGCCTCACTCAACAACAGAGAACTCCTTCTGGATCTGCAGACAGTGGTCTCTGATCTGATTCAGACGGGTCGGATCAGGCAATCGGAAGCCAATGAAATATTGGCTCGTCATCGAAATGCTGATCAACTTAAGCTTCACCCTCTGGAGTACATTGCCTCACAGGATCTGAAGGACGCCCGCAGTGGCGGCTCTCTCGATCTCGATACCCTGATGCATTGGTTGGCAGATCTGTCAGGCCAGGAGTATTTTCACATTGACCCTCTGAAAATTGATGCTACTGCCATTACTCCGGTCATGTCTCACGCTTATGCCATACGTCATCAGATTCTGGCAGTAGAAGTCTCGGCTGACGAGCTCGTGATCGCTTCAGCACAGCCGTGGCACATTGGCTGGGAGGATAATCTCAGACATATTAACCGCAAGGAAATCCGGCGGGTGGTCGCCAATCCAACCGATATTCGAAGATACACTTCGGAATTTTATCGACTGGCAAAGTCTGTCCTGGGTGCTAATGAACACAACGGCGTCCAGTCCACTCAGTTGAACAGCTTTGAGCAGATGCTTGAGCTGGGCAATATGAAGGCTCCGGACGCCAATGACCAGCACATAGTTAATATTGTCGACTGGTTGCTCCAGTATGCCTTTGAACAAAGGGCCAGTGATATTCATGTTGAGCCCAGACGAGAGCAGACTCACCTGCGTTTTCGAATTGATGGGGTGCTACACCTGATCTACCAGATGCCTGCCAAGGTGGCGGCTGCCGTAACCAGTCGCCTTAAGATTCTGGGTCGTATGAATGTGGCAGAGAAAAGAAAGCCACAGGATGGCCGACTTAAAACCCGCAACCCGGATGGCAATGAAGTTGAACTGCGACTTTCAACCCTGCCGACCGCCTTCGGGGAAAAGCTGGTGATGCGGATTTTTGATCCGGATGTTCTGGTCAAGGGATTTGGCGAGCTGGGTTTTTCCAGAGAAGACGAACGTCGCTGGACTCATATGACCGCGCAGCCCAACGGGATTGTTCTGGTCACGGGCCCTACTGGTTCAGGTAAAACTACTACGCTCTATTCGACGCTGAAAAGTCTGGCTTCTGATCAGGTGAATGTTTGTACTATTGAAGATCCTATTGAAATGGTGGAGTCCAGCTTCAATCAGATGCAGGTTCAGCATAATATTGATCTGACATTTGCCAGCGGCCTGCGTGCGCTGCTTCGTCAGGATCCGGATATCATTATGGTGGGTGAGATTCGGGATTTGGAAACCGCTGAAATGGCGATTCAGGCGGCGCTGACCGGGCATCTGGTGCTTTCCACTTTACACACCAACGACGCGCCGTCTGCCATAACCCGTCTGCTGGAACTCGGTGTTCCCCACTATCTGATCAAAGCAACGGTTCTGGGAGTTATGGCACAGAGGTTGGTCAGAACACTGTGTCCTTCTTGCAAACAGCCTGTAAAACTCGATAAGTCTGGTTGGAAATCCCTGACTCGTCCCTGGACAGCCCCCGCGCCTTCGCAGATCTTTCAACCTGTGGGTTGTCTGGAATGCAGGGATACCGGATACAGGGGGCGAGCGGGTGTTTATGAGTTAATGCCTATGTCTCAATCTCTTAAGGACATGCTGGCAGAGACTTCTGATATAGAAAACCTTCGTCGTCAATCCATCAAAGAAGGTATGTACAGTCTTCGCCTTTCCGGAGCTCAGAAAGTAGCAACAGGATTAACAACCATCGAAGAAGTGATGAGAGTGACACCAGACCAGCAGCATTGATTGACTCAGCTTTAAGAAGAAATGGTTGCAGTCTCCCACTGACTATTCGATATTAATATGTGAAGTGGCAGTGGAACAGTCAGATAATAATGAAAACACTTATCCTTACAGGCTTGCTGCTATTACCCTTTGCAATACAAGCGCAGAAGGTAATGGAACTGAAGCCTGCCGAAAAAACCCAATCATTTGTTGAGCAGATGCAGCAGAATTTTGATCCGGCTGTGGCTGATCTCGTGCTGGAGTCTTATTTGAACAGCCTGCTCAAGGCTAACGCAATTAAAGGTGGAGCCAGAAACTCATCCATAGAGTATTCTGTAAGAGCCAACCGGGAAGGGGAGTTGGTGGTGACTCGGCATCAGCAACTGGAGCGGGGGCTGGTCCGAAACAATAACACCCTGACAGTGTTCGGCGTTGGCCATACTTTGGAGTCAGACTGTTCCAGTATTGAGCAGCGTTGCTGGATTTTATATCCCGATAAGGATGAACGTTGGGTTGAAATAGAATATGCACCCAAAGCCGTGAAGGAACTGGCTAAAGGAATGGGGTTACTGATTAAGGAGCTGCAAAGGTAATTTCAGGCGGCAGACCTTGAAACACAGAGACTAAGCATCTCTTTTGCGTGGTTGAGTGTGGACTCGGTCATTTCTACACCGCCCAACATTCGGGCCACCTCTTTAACACGACAATCGCCTTTCAGGCCGACGATCTCAGTGGAGGTTTTAGCATTGCGAACCTTCTTGCTGACATGCAAATGCTGATGCCCCTGGGATGCTACCTGAGGCTGGTGGGTGACACAAATTACCTGACTTCTTTCTCCCAGCTCCCTGAGCATGGCTCCGACAATTTCTGCGGTGCCACCGCCAATGCCGACATCCACTTCGTCAAAGATCATGCTGGGAATGTGAGAGGTTTGAGCGGTTATCACTTGAATGGCCAGACTGATTCTCGATAGTTCACCACCAGAGGCCACTTTAGCCAGTGCTCTGGGTGGTTGACCCGGGTTAGTCGTCACCAGGAATTCGACCTCTTCAGCACCATTGGCTGAGAGCATGCTGCCCTCTATCGGTGTCAGGGCAATGATGAACTCTCCGTGGGGCAGGCCGAGCAAAGCCATGCGTCTAGTGATTTTCTTTTCAAGTTGTCTGGCAGCAGACTGACGTTTTCTGGAGAGTTTTTCGCATTGGTTCTGAAACTCGGATTTTAGTTCGATCAGCTTTTGTTGTAATGCTTCAACCCGTTCATCGCTGAACTGGATGCTCTCCAGCTCAGAGCCAAGCGTGCTTTGCTTTTCCAATAACGCTTCGGGTTGAACCCTGTGCTTTCTCGCAAGGTCGTAAATAGCACTGAGGCGTTCATCCACATCCCGCATTCTGGCGGGATCGGCATCAAAATGATCGATAAAGTGATTGATTTCTCCTACCGCTTCCTCGACCTGAATTTGGGCAGAGGACATCATTTCAATTGTGTTGTTGATGGCTGGGTGATCTATTTGCAGATCGCTCAGGCGCTGCAGGCAGGTGGAGAGTTTCTGGAGAATGTTACCTGCCTCGTTGTCTGAGCAGATAGCATTGATTTCGTGACACACGGAAAGAGTGCCTTCAGCATGGGATAACTGTTTGAGTTCCTGCTCAAGTTGTTCCAGCTCTCCTTCCTGAAGCGATAGCTGTTCCAGCTCCTGAAGCTGATAGCTGAGCAGTTGCACTCGTTCATCCTGCTCCCTGCGATTATGGCTGAGAGTGGTCAGTTCATCATGTGTCTGGTTGAACTGATGGGCAGTGCGAGCCACTTCGGAGGCCAGTTTTTGTATGTCGGCATAATCATCCAGAAGCAGTCGATGGTTGCTTTTTTTCAGTAACGACTGGCTTTCATGCTGGCCATGGATATCAATTAACCGTTCACCAATGGCCCGAAGATCCGCAAGGGGAGAAAGAGTCCCATTGATATAGGCACGGGACCGTCCCTCTTTGGTAATGACTCTTCGGAGAATGCACTCATCATCACTGGCCAGATCTTTTTCTTGCAGCCATGCTTTTGCCGCAGTGCACTGGCTGATATCAAAAGAAGCGTGAATCTCAGCTTTGTCAGTACCCTGACGAACACAGTGACTATCGGTTCTGTCACCCGTTGCCAGACCGAGAGCATCCAGCATGATGGACTTACCGGCACCGGTCTCGCCGGTAATGACAGTCATTCCACAATGGATGTCCAGATCCAGCTGGTCAACGATGGCAAAGTTGCTGATGGACAGTTGGGTCAGCATGATAAATACCCGCTACTGTAGCTTTACTGTTTATATATACAGTAACCTGAAGTGTGCGATTCGTAAAGTCAGAGCTGAAAAAATCCACTGATCCTGAACTGAATGAGATGGGTGGCCGTTGTGATTTTGTTTTGCGGCCCGGTGTTTTGCGAAATGATCGCTTGCGTTAAAAAAACTGTTTTTCAGGTCTTGAATCCGGAATTCGTGACCCAATATACGTTTCATCTAAATGATTGCCTCCCGGTCGGAGATTCTGGAATGACAGTAGAAAGCAGCAAACCTGAAGAGCAGGTAACGGAAGAAGCCACAGAGCAGCAGGCAGAAGAAAGCCTGCTGAACGAAGAGGGTGGTGTTGAACTCGACAGTGAAGGTAATCTGACCGACGGCCTTGAGAGTCAGCTGGAAGCACTCAACGAAGAACTTGCCAGGGCGAAAGATCAGACTCTGCGTACTGCTGCTGAAATGCAGAACATTAAGCGTCGTGCCGAGCAGGATGTTGAAAAGGCTCACAAATTTGCTCTGGAAAAATTTGTTGACGCACTGATTCCAGTGGTTGATAGCCTGGAAAAAGGCATTGAAAGTGCCGAACAGGCAGAAGGGTCTCACGAAGCCCTGGTAGAAGGTATGAAGCTGACTCTGAAGCAGTTCCTGGATGCATTGGGACGCTTCGCGGTAGTTCAGGAAGACCCCAGTGGTCAGCCTTTTGACCCGAACTTCCATCAGGCCATGTCGATGGTTCCGAATCCCGATGTTGAAGCCAACACCGTGATTGATGTTTTCCAGAAAGGATACAAGCTGAATGGTCGTTTGATTCGTCCGGCTATGGTTGTTGTTTCCAAATAAGTGATTTTGCTGAGGAATATTCAAAAAAGAATATTTCAACAGCCTTGAAATCAAATCGATTGATCCCATATTGATTTCAAAGGCCAAAAACAGCTGCTCACCAGACACTGGCAAGCAGCCCTCAGCTGAAGAATTAAAGAATTGAACTAAAGAATTTCGTCCTGGAATCAGGGCAATGGAGAGATTGAACAATGGGTAAAATAATCGGTATTGATCTGGGTACCACTAACTCTTGTGTATCTATTCTGGATGGTGAAAAAGCCAAGGTTCTGGAAAATGCTGAAGGCGGTCGTACAACGCCTTCTATCATCGCCTTCACTGACGATGGTGAGACTCTGGTAGGTCAGCCAGCCAAGCGTCAGGCCGTTACCAATCCTGACAATACCCTGTTTGCCATCAAGCGTCTGATTGGCCGTCGTTTCAAAGACGATGTGGTTCAAAAAGACATCCAGATGGTTCCTTACAAGATTGTTGAAGCTGACAATGGCGACGCCTGGGTTGAAGTTAAAGGTGACAAAAAAGCGCCGCCTCAGATTTCTGCTGAAATCCTGAAGAAAATGAAGAAGACCGCTGAAGACTACCTGGGCGAGTCTGTTACTGAAGCGGTGGTTACCGTACCTGCATACTTCAACGATGCTCAGCGTCAGGCAACCAAAGATGCTGGCCGTATTGCCGGTCTGGATGTCAAGCGTATCATTAACGAGCCAACTGCTGCTGCTCTGGCCTACGGCATGGACAAGAGGCAGGGTGACCAGACCATCGCTGTATACGACCTGGGTGGTGGTACTTTTGATATCTCAATCATCGAGATTGCCGATGTTGACGGCGAGCACCAGTTCGAAGTACTGGCCACCAACGGTGACACTTTCCTGGGTGGCGAAGACTTTGACATGCGTTTGATCGATTACCTGGCAGAAGAGTTCAAAAAAGACCAGGGTATCGACCTTAAAGGTGACCCTCTGGCCATGCAGCGTCTGAAAGAAGCTGCTGAAAAAGCCAAGATTGAGCTGTCTTCTGCTCAGCAGACTGATGTTAACCTGCCTTACATCACTGCCGATGCAACCGGTCCTAAACATCTGAACGTTAAAGTCACCCGCTCTAAACTGGAGTCTCTGGTTGAAGACCTGGTTCAGCGTTCTCTGGAGCCATGTCGTCTGGCGGTTAAGGACTCCGACCTGGATCTGTCTGACATCGACGAAGTCATTCTGGTGGGTGGTCAAACCCGTATGCCAATGGTTCAGGAAAAAGTTGCTGCTTTCTTCGGCAAGGAACCTCGTAAAGATGTGAACCCTGACGAAGCGGTAGCCATGGGTGCATCCATCCAGGGTGCGGTTCTGGCGGGTGACGTTAAAGACGTGCTGCTGCTGGACGTCACTCCACTGACTCTGGGTATCGAAACCATGGGTGGAGTTATGACTGCCCTGATTGAAAAGAACACCACGATTCCGACCAAGAAGTCTCAGGTGTTCTCTACTGCTGATGACAACCAGAGTGCTGTAACCATTCACGTTTGTCAGGGTGAGCGCAAGCAGGCTTCTGCCAACAAGTCTCTGGGACGTTTTGACCTGTCTGACATTCCACCGGCTCCACGTGGCATGCCTCAGATTGAAGTCAGCTTCGACCTGGATGCCAACGGTATCCTGAATGTTTCTGCCAAGGACAAGGCTACTGGCAAAGAGCAGTCCATTGTGATCAAGGCTTCTTCCGGCCTGTCTGACGATGAAATTGATCAAATGGTTCAGGACGCTGAAGCTAACGCGGCTGAAGACAAGAAGTTTGAAGAGCTGGCGGCTGTCCGTAATACGGGCGATGGTCTGGTACATGCTACCCGCAAGACTCTGGAAGAAGCCGGTGATAAGGCCACTGAAGAAGAGAAGAGTGCGATCAACGAAGCTCTGACTGCTCTGGAAGAAGCGCTGAAGGGTGACGACAAGGATCTGATTGAAGAGAAGTCCAAGGCACTCTCTGAAGCTTCTTCCGGTCTGGTTCAGAAGATGTACGCTGAAGCCCAGCAGCCGGGTGCTGAGAGTGCTCAGGAAGCTGAATCTTCTTCCGCTGCGGACGACGCCGTAGATGCCGAGTTCGAAGAAGTGAAAGATGACAAGAAGTAAACCCATTCCGCGCTGCGGTATGAGTTGATTTGGCGGCGCGGGAGCTTTCTCCCGCGCTCTTGTGTTTAAGAGGCTGTCTGAAAAGTTTCGCTGATTTTCCAAACAGTCTCTGATTCAATAAATCGGGATCGATCCCGATGTATGAAAGCGATTTGGATTATTTCGGTCAGGTGATCTGACGGAACCTGACCACAGGGTGTTACTGATGGCAAAACGTGATTTTTACGAAGTACTGGGCGTAGAAAAGGGGGCCTCTGACAAGGAGATCAAGAAGGCCTACCGCCGCATGGCTATGAAGTTCCACCCTGACCGTAACCCTGATGACAAAGAGGCAGAAGAGAATTTCAAGGAAGTAAACGAGGCTTTCGAAATCCTCTCTGATGATCAGAAGCGTGCCGCCTACGACCAATACGGTCACGCCGGTGTCGATCCCAATATGGGCGGCAGTGGAGCTGGCGGCTTCGGTGGAGCTGGCGGTTTCGGTGACGTCTTCGGTGATGTTTTTGGAGACATCTTTGGTGGCGGCGGCCACTCCCGCAGCTCTGTTCAGCGAGGTGCTGATCTGCGCTACCAGCTGGAGCTGAGTCTGGAAGAAGCGGTTAAGGGGACTACCAAGAAAATCAAGATTCCTTCCCTGGTAGTCTGTCAGTCCTGCGACGGTTCTGGTGCCAGGAAAGGCACTTCTCCGGTTACCTGTACCACCTGTGGAGGCATGGGTCAGGTGCGTATGCAGCAGGGTTTCTTCTCTGTTCAGCAAACCTGTCCTGATTGTCACGGCACCGGCAAGATGATAAAAGACCCTTGTCGTGAGTGTCATGGTGAAGGTCGGGTTCAGGAATATAAGACTCTGTCTGTAAAAATTCCTGCCGGCGTCGATACCGGTGACCGTATTCGTCTGGCTGGTGAAGGTGAAGCGGGCGTCAATGGTGGTCCAGCCGGTGATCTCTACGTTCAGGTCAGCGTAGCAGACCATCGGATCTTCCAGCGTGATGGCAAGCACCTCTACTGTGAAGTGCCTATTACCTTTGTTGATGCAGCCCTCGGTGGCGAACTGGAAGTTCCAACCCTCGACGGCCGGGTAAAACTCAAGATTCCAAAAGAAACCCAGACTGGCAAGTTGTTCCGTCTGCGCGATAAAGGTGTCACACCGGTGCGTGGCGGTAGTCGTGGAGACCTGATGTGTCGTGTTGTGGTAGAAACGCCGGTGCATCTGACTGAACGCCAGAAAGAGCTGATGGAAGAGTTGAAGGAAACCTTTGCTGCCGAAGGTGAGCATCGTCAGTCGCCTAAGAAAACCTCTTTCTTTGAAGGGGTTAAAAAGTTCTTCGACGATATGGGCAAGTGATCGGTCAGTCAGAATGGAAAATAAAAAAAGTGGCTTCAGTGCCACTTTTTTTATGTCCAGCGTTGTTCAATTAATGCGTAGGCTTACAGAAATATTTATCGTACTCGGTAAGAAAGTATTGATGATTGAAGTACTTTGTAGTCATGGCTCCCAGCGCTTCGTTTCTGTCTCTGAACGGGTTTTTGTAAGCTAGTTCTTTCTGTTCCAGAAAATCCCGGTAATCAGAGTTTGGAGTATCGGCATCATTGTCGAAGTTTGTTATATCAATGTAGGAGAAAATCAGGCGATCTTCTTCTGCAATAACGACAGTATTCCAGGCATGTGTTTTGTAGGGTGAAAACAATGCCCTGGTCAGGTAAACATTTGCCAGTACGTCAGGAAACAGCTGTTTCAGTTGGGCAAAAACAACCATTCCCAGTACCGTGTATTTATCACAGTCGCCAATCTCCCTTCGCCAATATTCAGCGATTGAACACTCCTCCGGGAAAGTCATTGCCAGCTCGCCTTCATCCACAGTCTCGTAGTGAAGCTTTTGTGAAACAATATGAGCTGTCAGATAGAGCAAATTATAGATCGTTGGTTTTTTTACATAGTTAGCTATGTTTTCAACGTACTTGAAAATTTCCGCCTGGTCGTCTGTCGAAAAAAGGTTCATGCTGTTATAAACATGTATTGAGTTAAGCTGGGAAAATAAATCTTTTGGTAGAGGGATGGGCTCTTTCTTACTCTGGTAGCCCGCCAGATTACCGATGTACTCAAATTCAAGATGATTAGCGGGGTATACACTGCAGGTTGGCTGGTCTGAGATTAGAGAAGGGTAAGTGTCCAGGTCAATGCCATGGAAGTAGAGGGAAGTTGCATCACTCAGCGTTATGTTTTTGCTCATGGCTTCATGAATAAAAGCTGTAGGCACTTTTGAAGAGTAGAGTTTTTTTAATTCAAAGGGTGTGCGGGCGAGCCCTATGTATTTGGGCAGGTCTTTTGTTGTTAAGCCTTTTTCGAATGTTTCATGAAAATCTTTCTGTTCAGTATCCGTGGCGATATACAAGCCGTTCTTGTTTAGGGAGTCTGCAAGATTGGGAGGTATTCCATGTTTAACATAAGCGATAATAGACCTGGCACGATAAACACCTGCCTCGATGTAGCTGTTAGCCGTTTGGGGAGTTAGTCCTGCCTCGAGAATATCTGCAATAAAAAATGGTTTGGAAATGACTCTGGGATGAAACATTGCGGCAACGCCCGGAGTAATGTTGAAGTGAGTATAATAGTAAATAATGTCTGGACTGATTGTTGGGGCATCTTGAGCAAAAAGAAGGACTTCTTCTGGCGTGGTTCCTACTTCTATGAGGCTCTCAATATCATAATCGACTAGCCCGGCGTTCAAGAAAGCCTGTTTTTTTTGTTCTGTAATATCAGCTTCGGCGCAGAAGCTCGTCGTTATGAGCAGCGCAGTTGTCAGTATTATGGCACGTTTTGCAATGTTCATAGGCGTACTCCTTTACTGGCAGATTTAATGGTCCTCTATTTATTAGAGTTTCTGGAGAGCGAGAAGTTCCCCCAGGGGTATAGATGATTTACAGGTAAAGCCGACCTTGCAGGCTCCTGGTTTGACGCCCAGCCTACTTCGATTGCGTCGTACAGAAGTATTCTTCGTATTTGCTAAGAAAGTTTCGCATCTCGAAGTACTCTGGGTACATTGCTCCCAGTTCTTCATTTTTGTTTCTGAGTGGGCTCGGGATGCAGCCAGCTGCCTCATACAGATTGTGCAAGGCGTCATGCAGTTGTATAAGAAACTGAAGAATAAGGCGCAGAACATTGGAATCAGTGTCGTATCTTATGATGTCAATGTACGTAACAATCAGGTGATTCTCTTCTGCAATGACGACGGTATTCCAGGAATGTCTTTTGTATGTCGAAAACCATTCCTTGCTTAGGTAAACATTGGTCAGTACGTCAGGAAACAGTTGTTTTAGTTGGGCAAAAACAACCGCACCCAATGCCATATATTTATCACAGTCACCCATGCCCCTTCGCCAATATTCAGCTATTGAACAGCCTTCCGGGAAGGTAAGACTCAGCTCGCCATCCACTAATGCGTAGTGAAGCTTGTCTGAAACAATTTTTGCGGTCAGGTAGAGCAAACTATAGATCGTGGGGGTTTTTACATCTTTTGCAGCCTTTTCAACGTACTTGAAAATTTCCGCTTGATCGTCTGTTGAAAAGTGGTACATATCGTATTGGATATATATGGAATTTAGCTCGGAAAATAGAGCTTTTGGTAGAGGAATGGGCTCTTTTTTACTCTGGTAGTTTACAAGATTACCCAAGTGTTCAAATTTAAGATGAGAAATGGGATACACAGTGCAGGTATTTTGGTCAGAGATTAAAGACGGGTAGGTGTCCAAGTCAATGCTGAGAAAGTAAAGAGACATTGCATCATACAGTTTTATACCCTTACTTTTAGCTTCATGAAGAAAATCTGGGGGCACTTTGGAAAAGTAGAGATCTTGTAACTGATCGATTGATATGGTGAGCCCTCTGTATTTAGACAGGTTTTCTGCCGTTATCCACTGTTTAAATTCATCTTGAATAGGGATACGATCACTGCTCATGATTACGAAAAAGAGGTTTTTGTATAGAGAATTTGCAAGATCAGGGGATATTCGTTTTTTGGCGTACCCGATGATACTGAAGGCCACATTAATGCCGACGTCGAGGTAGCTATTTGCCGTTTGGGGGCTTAACCCTGCCCGTAGAACCTTATCTATAAAAAACGAATCATTGGCCACTTCAGGACGAAATGATGCAACGACTTCCGGAGTAATGTTGCGCCGTGTAAAACTGTGAATGACATACGGGCTGACCATTGGGGCTTTTTGAGAAAAAAGAAAGACTTCTTCTGCCGTAGTCCCCACCTCTGTAAGGTACTCAATATCATAACCGGCCAGTGCATCTTTCAGGCAATGTCCTTCTTGTTCTGTAATATCAGCGTCGACACTAAAACTCATCAATATGAGTAATGCAGAGATCAGCTTGATGGCATTTGTAATGTACATTGGCGTACTCCTTTATTGCCGGGCTTCAGTTATCCGGAAGATTTCTTTCTAATACTTCCAACATCATGTTGTTATCAGGATGCAATGCCTTTTGTTGTAATTCTCTGGCCAGTTCATAAAAACTATCTCCTGGCTTAGTTGTTTGAGACATATAATCAAGCATTATTTCATTTGATTTATCACAGACGTACTGGCAAAACTCGGGTAATCTACCTTCGTCTAATAACCGGGTAAAGTAACTTTGCCGATCGTCAGCTGAGAGATCAGTATATTCATGGATTTTTGAGGTATCCGTTCCATTAAAAAAATGCGGAATTAACGTTGGGGTTAGCCCGGTATATCTCAGGATATCGTCGGTGATTGCATTACATATCTTATTGAGTTCTAAATGGGCATTCTCAGGGTCATACCAGAGATCACGTTTGATATTTCTGTCGCATAACTCTATTTGCTCTTTGCTCATTGTTAGCAGAGTCGATTTAACCTCTTGCAGAAGGAATGTATTCAAATGAAATGCACCATTAGCTACTTTCCAGCGGCCTAAGAGTTTCGGGTTGCCTGTTGCTGGTATTTCATGACCACATCTGCCCAGTCCAAGGTAGGGTTTATTTAAGCATTGTGCAATATTAGCGGTGCTGGCTCCCGGTGCATAAATGGGGATGTTGGAAAAATAACAAACCAACTCAAACAGTCGCTTCGGTAAAAAAGTAAATTCAAATACGGTGACCTTATCTATAAGTGATTTCTCAGTGGTAAAGTCCAGGGAGTAATTAGTTGAAAACTGTATATTACCAGTATCACTGAGTTCTTTTTTGCCTTTTTCAGACAGACTGATATTCTCGTTGTGTGGTGCAATAATAATGATAGGCTTATCGCCAAAACACGCTTTAGCAGCATTTGTGTAATTGTAATACTCATGCTTTAACATTCCCCAGGCATGATAAGAAAGGGCTAAATATATTTTATTTTCTTTGGCCAATTGCAATAATTCGGTAAAAAATTGAGCTGATTTTTCAGTATCATAACCTTCTATTACTGGCTTTTGTAAGCTGTTAGCTATATCCCTTTTCATTAACTCTGGTGTTGACGTATCTTTATTGACCTCGTACGGATAAATGGGCAGATGATTTTCTTGGTTTTTCAGGGGCATTTCCCTTGGAGATCCAGGGAACCATCTATAGTTAGTTATTTGAAATAATGGAGCTTTTGTTGATGTTCTAAACGAGTCCCAAACGGTGTAAATTTGTAGTGTGTTTTTTGATAAAAGATGGGTAGGTATTGTCTGTTCTATGATGTATGGAATACCAAATATTTTATCTGGTCTTATTTTTGGTGACGATAATTTGTGATCCCCATCCCCATGAATGATAGATTCATCAATGTCACGCTCAGGTAAACCAGAAAGAAGATTTGGTAATTTGTTGCTAAGAGTAGGTTCATAGCCAGAAAAGCGAACCAGATTTAAAGTGCCAGGGGAAAGTCTGACAAAATTCCTTAAGAATTCTATATACAGGTTTAAATTTCCATAGCCCTGAGTGGGGGAGCTAGCTTCTACCAGAAAAACTATTTCTTTAACTTTCCCAGCTTTACTTTGCAAAGAGGTGATTCTATTCATAGATGATGCATGAATCGGTATCTGCCTGAAAAAATCCTGAAGAAAAGATATCCATTGCTTGTCCTTTGGTATCAAACAACCAACTTGCTGGAGAGCACTACTTTCGATAATAGAAGACTCTTTAGTGTTTTTTAACTTTTTTGGAAGCACCTCTGCGGACGAACTTTCACAGGCTGTTCTTTTTTCATCATGCCAGGTAATTCCTTCATTAGTTGAAACATAATAATGCTCCAGTTTAGTCGGGGGCTCAGGAAAAGATTTTTCCAAGGTATTTTCCGGTTTGTGTACTTGGTTTATGGCAGAAGTTGCACAAACATCATTCTTAAAGATTTTGTTTATATTATGGTGTTCCTGACTGGCAAAGGTATCAGTAGTAGTCTGGTCACCATCTTCTACTTTAATTGTTTTTTCTTGTGTTAACAGTTCACTGGTAAGTCTGGGCTGAACTGGAAAATGACTATTAATCATAATGAACCTCCGAACCAATTTCCCGTTACTGGCTGAGAAAGCGTGAATAGGTGTATTTCGCTCTGTCGTGTTGATAACTGTCCAATTAGCCAGAAATATACGATTCCATACGGCCAACTACTTAGCATTGAATGGATGAGTCCTTTGTATTTAGGTAGGTCTCCTGCTCTAAGCTCCAGTTTGAATGCGTCATGAAGGTCGGTCCATTCAAAGTCAGTGATTGTACTAAAGCCGTTTCGTTTTAAGGTGCCTGCAATATCTGCCGTGGTCTCCACCTCTATGTGGCGGCCAATATCATAATTGGCCAACGAGGCGTTCAGGAAGCGTTCTTTTTCTTGTTCTGTAATATCAGCGTTGACACAAAAACTCATCGTTATGAGTAATACAGATATCAGCTTGATGGCATGGCTTGTAATGTTCATTGGCGTAATCCTTTACTATCGGGTTCAATAGTCCATGGAACTTAGAGTCTCGGGAGAGTGATTAGTTCCCCCAGGAGGGAAATATAGTAGCGTTACAGGTAAAGAAGCCGGAAAAGATTGGGGGGATTTTCTCAGCTCATCTATCATTCATCTGTCTGAGCAGTTGTTATGTCCGGATTGCTCTGATCGTGTGGACAGAAATATTTCTTGTATTCGCTAAGAAAGTGTTCCTTGTTGAAGTTCTCGGGGTACATCGCTCCCAAGGCTTCGTTTTTGTTTCTGTATGGATTCGGGGTGTAGCCAGCTGCCTCACGCAGATTCTCAAGAACTTCATACAGTTGTAGATAAAACCGATAAATAAGCTTTAGATAATAGTAATCTCCGGGGTCGTAGTTTGTTATGTCAATGTAGCTGAATATCAGGCGATCTTCTTCTGCAATGACGACGGTATTCCAGGAATGTCTGTTGTATTTTGCAAACAGTTCATTGATTAGGTAAACATTTGCCATTACGTCAGGAAACAATTGTTTCAGTTGAGCAAAAACAACCGTTCCCAATGCCGAGTATTTATCACAGTCGCCAATTCCCCTTCGCCAATATTCAGCTATTGAACAATCTATCGGGAAAGTCTGCTCCAGTTCTCCTTCATCCACTAATTCGTAGTGAAGCTTTTCAGAAACAATCTCCGCTGTCAGGTAGAGTAAATTATAGATCGTTGGGTTTTTTACACGTTTGGCTTTGTTTTCAACGTACTTGAAAATCTCTTCCTGATCGTCGGTTGAAAAATGTCCCATAAATTCTTGCGTAAAATCCCTGCCAGAAAATACTGTGTTAAGCCGGAAAAATAAAGCTTTTGGTAGAGGAATAGGCTCTTTTTTGCTCTGGTAGCCCGCAAGATTACCAAGGTGTTCAAACTCAAGATGGGTTGTGGGATATGCTGTGCAGGTCCGTTCGTCAGAGATTAGAGATGGATAGGTGTCCAGGTCAATGCCACGGAAGTAAAGAGATTTTGCATCTTCCGTGTCCAGGGTTATATCCATACTCAGGACTCTATGAAGAAAATCAGTAGGTACTTTTGAAACGTAGAGTCTTTTTAATTCATTGGTTGTTGAGGCGAGTCCCTTGTATCTGGGCAGATCTTCCATGGTTAGCCCCTTTTCCATTGTTTCTTGAAGCCAAACCTTCGAATAGTCAGAGTCAGTGTAGAAATAGTAGCCACTTTTGTATAAGGCGCCTGCAAGATCAGGAGCTATTCCATTTTTGAAGTAACTGGTCAAAATGTTGGCCTGATCAACGCCGGCTTCTAGGTAGCTATTTGCTTTTTGGGGGCTTAACCCTGCCTGTAGAATTTTATCTATAAAAGCCGGTTCACCAGCCACTTCAGGATGAAACGATGCAACGACTTCCGGAGTAATGTTGCGCCGGGTAAAACGGTGAATGTCATACGGGCTGATCATTGGGGCTTTTTGAGAAAAAAAAAGACTTCTTCTGCCATGGTTCCTGCCTCTGTGAGGCGCTCAATATCATAACCGGCCAGTGCGTCGTTCAGGCAATGTTCTTCTTGTTCTGTAATATCAGCGTTGACACAAAAACTCATCGTTATGAGTAATGCAAATATCAGCTTGATGGCATGGCTTGTAATGTTCATTGGCGTAATCCTCTACTCTCGGGCTCAATAGTCCATAGAACTTAGAGTCTCGGGAGAGTGATTAGTTCCACCGGGAGAGAAATATAGAAGAATTACGGGTAAAGAAGCCGGGAGAGATTACAAGCAGCAGGCTCTGCCCGGAATGCTACGTGGGGGTGCCGCTTTATTCGCAGTGGGGGGCCTGACCATTCGCCTACTCTCTTCAGTCTCCGTTCAATTCAGCCCTTTTTGGCTATTCCATAGGCTTCTGTCAGTATTTCATCAGTCTTGCAGTCGAGGCTCGGATTCCTTTTTATGTGCTGCTCGTTATCATACTTTGATCTTCCTTTGGGGCACCATTCCCGCAGCAGGTGTGCTATACCGTTTTTAGCAACGCTGGCGAAAAATCAAACGGGTTCGAGGGCAGGAAGAAGTTAACCGGAGAAAATTATGTCTCAACAACGAGTCTTAATGGCAATTCTTGTATTGAATGGATCTATTGCCACAACACTCAGGAAGACGCTTGAAAAGGATTGTACCAGGCTTTACCAGAATCACTTCGGCAAACATTACAAGCTCTTTCCGATCTGGGTGGAAGTGCCGCGTTCACAGGCTTTTTTAGCAGCTCGCCCGAGCAATGCGACCACCATTTCCATTGGCGTGGAAAACGATCTTCCCAACGACATTCGTCATGCATTTATGAGTGAATTCAGTGAACTTTGGATGAACTATACCGGGTGCAATAAAAACGAGATCATGCTGACGGCGATGGATTTTCAGGCACAACAAGATTTATTGAAGCTGACTCAGACCCGAATCCGTCCCTCCAGAAGACCTCTGGTTACACTTCAGATGTTGGGCCGATTGGCAAAGTCGAAAATCATTACACGACACTTTTCCACGTCCATTAACTTTTAAACCTTAGCCCGCAGGAGAACAGCCATGCCCCTGTACAATGTTTCAACCCCGGGTGCGGTAGAGATGTCAAAAAGACAACCCTTGTCAAAACTCATTATGGATACCCACTGTGGTTTAACGAGTGCTCCTGAGAGTCTTGTAAATGTGCTCTTTAATCAAAATATTCCATTGCAAAAAGGTATTGCCATTCACGTACAAGCTAACGTCCGCAAAGGCAGGACATCAGACGTCAACGACCGACTTAGTCTGGAAATGCAGAATAATATTGCTGATTTTTTTGGGATCGATGTTTCCGGGGTATCAGTAACCCTGTTTGAAGTGCCAGCATCCTGGGTGATGGAAGGCGGTGAGTTGTTACCAGAACCCGGAGAAGAAGCTTCTTGTGAATGGCTTCAAAAAGATCTCAAAGAATGCGAAGAGAAGAAAAAGCATGCTACTTTGGAAACGATGACATAGTTTGTATCTGGACAGTTGCTCTGTCGATAGCCCTTGTTCGAATGCAGCTTGAAACGTTCAAGGGCATGCTCCTTTCCTGTCGGGTTTAATAGCTCGCTGGAGAATGGAGTTTCGGGAGAGCCTGTAGTTCCCCCAAGAGAAATATAAAACAGTTACAGCAAAATAAGCCGGGAAAGAGTGGGGAGATTTTTACCGCTCATCTATTCTTCATGTACGGCTAAGTGACTGCTTTTGTCGTGTTAATAACATTCAAAAAACATTTTTTGCGGGTAGCTTGAGCAGTGATGAAACTACCTTTGGTGTTAAAATCCGAGCCTGGCCTTTATTCAGGTTTTGCTGCATCAATATTATTCTATTCGTTGTGCAACTGCTTTTTGACGACAGGATCTCCCAACTGGGTCAGTGCGGCTCTGTTTCTGATTTTGTTCGTTGTTATGCTCTGGTCTTCCTTCGGCGTGGTTCGCCATGCTGATGGTCTGGCTGAACAGTTGGGTGAGCCATACGGCACTCTGATATTGACCCTGTCAGTGATCAGTATCGAAGTCATTGTGATTTCAGCCGTGATGCTCACCGGAAGTCATAATCCAACGCTGGGTCGGGATGTGATGTTTTCTGTCCTGATGATTGTACTGAATGGATTGGTCGGGCTGTCGCTGCTTCTGGGAGGGGTCAGACATGTTGAGCAGACGTTTAATTTGCAGGGAGCCAACTCCTTTCTGGGAATTCTTGTTCCTCTCTCTGTGCTGGGTTTGATTCTGCCGAATTTTACAGAATCAACGTCCATAGGTACTTTCTCCCTTGAGCAAATAGTCTTTCTTGTTGTTATGAATGTTGTCCTCTACTTGGCTTTTCTGGGAATGCAGGCCATGAGACACCGGCACTATTTTGTGGGTGACAATGAGGGTTCTGATCACAGTGATGAAAAGAGGTTGTCTGTCCCGTCACATACCCTGCTTTTGCTCTGCTACATGGTTCCCATTGTTTTGCTGTCGAAGAAGCTGGCAGTGATTGTGGATTATGGGATTTCTGAACTGGGAGCACCCACAGACCTGGGCGGAATGATTGTGGCAATTCTGGTGCTGTCGCCGGAAGGGATGGCGGCGATCAAAGCAGCAAGAGCTAATAATCTTCAGCGCTCTATCAATATTTGTCTGGGGTCGGCTCTGGCCACTATAGGTATGACCATACCTGCCGTGCTACTGATCGGGGTTCTGACCTCCAAAATCATTGTTCTGGGTTTGAACAATGTCGATGCACTATTGCTGGTTCTGACGCTGCTGGTTTCCATCGTGAACTTTTCTTCAGGTAAAAGTAACCTGTTCCAGGGGGTGACTCATCTGACACTGTTTTTCTGCTACATTATTCTGATTTTTGACTGATCCTGGTTCATAAGCACTCAACCATACGAAATCATATTTTCTGACTTATTGTTCAGGCACTCGCGGCAACTGCTCCTGCGTTGCTCTAGCTCCTGCATCCATGCAGTCGTGATGCGTTGCAATTCTGGTCACATAGCTTGCTATGTTTCCGTCGTTGCGCCTTGCAGAGCACCTGCCCAATAAGCCAGAAATATTTGATTCCCTACGGCTGAGTACTTAACTGCTTTTCTTTTCGATTCATTGGCTCTTGATCTCTCATAAGAAAACCGGTTCAGAAATGCCCTGAATTCAGGTGTTTTTTGGAAGAAAAATATTGTCTTTTTATAAATATTGTGTTTGAATGCGAAAAATTTGCATTAGATTTGTTGAGGCAGTTGGCGTGCCCCCGAGACTCCTTATAAAAGTCGGATAAAAAAAGCGAGACGGTGATTCAATTTACCTCTCGCTTTTTTTGAGCGTGCTCTCTAAGGAAACAGGGTTATAACATTGCTGTCTTGCGTACTTCACCCATCAGGTTTTACCCTTGCTGACCTGATTGGGAACAGGTCGAACAGCCTTAAGCGTAGAAAATCATTTTGCCCATGAATAAGATGATTTTCATGAGGTGAATGTGGGAGGAATCATTGACTAAGTCAGCCGTACTGGCTCTGGAAGACGGAAGTCTTTTTCGGGGCATTGCCATTGGATCCGACGGAGAGACCAGTGGTGAGGTCGTTTTCAATACAGCCATGACTGGCTATCAGGAAATACTCACCGATCCTTCTTATTCTCGTCAAATTGTGACTCTCACCTACCCCCATATTGGTAATACCGGCATTACTCCCATAGACGAAGAGTCTACTGAAATTCATGCCGCTGGCCTTGTTATCCGTGATCTTCCTCTTCTCGCCAGCAACTGGCGGAACAGGATGCCTCTTGATGAGTACCTTCGTACTAATCAAATCGTAGCCATTGCTGATATTGATACCCGTCGCCTGACTCGTATCCTGCGAGAGAAGGGTGCCCAGAATGGTTGTATCCTGGTGGCCGATGAAAACGGTCATATTGATGAAGCGGCAGCTTTGGAAAAGGCTCGGGCATTCCCCGGCCTGAAAGGTATGGACCTTGCCAGAGAGGTGACAGTTTCGGAGTCTTATGAATGGAAAGAAGGTGTCTGGTCTCTGGAGTCCGATGATCACCAGACTGTTGATGAGCAGCCCTTCCACGTTGTGGCTTATGATTTTGGTGTCAAGCGCAACATACTCAGAATGCTGGCCCAGCGTGGTTGTCGTTTGACGGTTGTGCCCGCTGAAACTCCTGCACAAGAGGTTCTGGCCATGAACCCGGACGGTGTTTTCCTGTCCAACGGTCCTGGTGATCCGGAGCCCTGTGATTATGCCATCAAGGCCATTCAGGATATTCTGGCAACCCGTATCCCGGTCTTTGGTATCTGTCTGGGTCATCAGCTGCTGGGTTTGGCCAGTGGTGCTGCCACCATAAAGATGAAGTTTGGACACCACGGGGCCAACCATCCAGTGCAGGATCTGGATTCCGGTGTCGTAATGATTACCAGTCAGAATCACGGTTTTGCCGTGGCTGAAGAGAATCTGCCTGAAAATATCCGGGTCACTCACAAATCCCTGTTTGATAGCAGTCTTCAGGGTATTGAGCTGACAGACCGGCCCGCCTTCAGTTTCCAGGGACACCCTGAAGCCAGCCCGGGGCCGCATGATGTCGCAGTGCTGTTTGACCGGTTTATCACTATGCTGGAAAAGCACACAGCCGCTTCCAAATCCTGATCAGGTCGCTTGAAAGAGAGACATACAGTACAGACTCAACAGGCTTTCGTGAGCGAAGAACTCCGCAAGCCTGAGACAAGTTACGAGAGCAACGATGCCGAAACGTACAGATATTGAAAGCATCCTGATCCTGGGTGCGGGTCCTATCATCATCGGTCAGGCCTGTGAATTTGACTATTCCGGAGCCCAGGCCTGTAAAGCCCTCAAAGAAGAGGGTTATCGTGTCATTCTGGTGAACTCTAACCCGGCCACCATCATGACCGACCCCAGTATGGCAGACGCGACTTACATTGAACCCATTCGCTGGGAAACCGTCGCCAAGATCATTGAGAAAGAACGTCCGGATGCGGTACTGCCTACCATGGGCGGTCAGACCGCTCTGAACTGTGCCCTGGATCTGTTCCATAAGGGCGTTCTGGAAAAATATAATGTCCAGATGATCGGCGCCAGCCGTGATGCCATCGATAAGGCTGAAGATCGTGAAATGTTTGACAGGGCAATGAAGAACATTGGTCTGGAAACACCTCGTTCCGGCATTGCTCACACCATGGAAGAAGCTCAGGCTGTGCTGGATCAGGTGGGCTTCCCCTGTATTATCCGTCCTTCTTTCACTATGGGTGGATCCGGTGGTGGCATTGCTTATAACAAGGATGAATTTGAAGAGATCTGCAAGCGTGGTCTGGATTTGTCACCCACCAGTGAGCTATTGATCGATGAATCCCTGATTGGCTGGAAAGAGTATGAGATGGAAGTGGTCCGTGACCGTAATGACAACTGCATCATTGTCTGCTCTATCGAGAACTTTGACCCAATGGGCGTTCACACCGGCGACTCGATCACAGTCGCTCCTTCCCAGACGCTGACCGATAAAGAATATCAGATCATGCGTAATGCCTCTGTTGCTGTGCTGCGAGAGATTGGCGTTGAAACCGGTGGTTCCAATGTTCAGTTCGGTATTTGCCCGGACACCGGCCGTATGGTCGTAATCGAGATGAACCCCCGGGTATCCCGTTCTTCCGCTCTGGCTTCCAAAGCGACTGGCTTCCCCATTGCCAAAGTGGCCGCCAAGTTGGCCGTAGGGTATACCCTGGATGAACTGCGAAACGAAATTACCGGTGGTGTGGTCCCGGCTTCTTTCGAGCCTACCATCGATTACGTCGTTACCAAGATTCCCCGTTTTGCTTTTGAAAAATTCCCTCAGGCTGACGACCGCCTCACTACCCAGATGAAATCGGTGGGTGAGGTCATGGCTATTGGTCGTACTTTCCAGGAGTCCATGCAAAAAGCCCTTCGTGGTCTGGAAACCGGAGTTACTGGTTTCAATCCAATGCTGGATGTTTCTGATGAAGGTGCTATCGACAAGATCAAGGCAGAGCTGGTTGTTCCAAAAGCGGATCGACCTTACTACGTGGCAGATGCTTTTCGTGCCGGTATGACACGTGAGGAAGTCTTTAACAGCTGCATGATCGATCATTGGTTCCTTGTCCAGATTGAAGACATTGTTAAAGAAGAGCAAAACCTGGTTGGTAAAGATCTGTCTGCACTGGATGCCGACACTCTGTTCAGACTCAAGCGCAAGGGTTTCAGTGATGCACGTCTGGCTGAAGTGATGGCCGTCGCTGAAACAGAAGTGCGTAACCATCGTCGTCAGCTGAACATAAAGCCGGTATTCAAACGTGTGGACACCTGTGCGGCCGAGTTTGCCTCCACGACAGCTTACATGTACTCCACCTACGAGGAAGAGTGTGAAGCTGTGCCAACCGATAATGAAAAGATCATGGTTATCGGTGGTGGTCCAAACCGTATCGGTCAGGGTATCGAATTCGATTATTGCTGTGTGCATGCCGCCATGGCTGCCCGTGAAGACGGTTACGAAACCATCATGGTTAACTGTAACCCCGAAACGGTTTCTACAGACTATGACACTTCTGACCGACTGTACTTTGAGCCAGTTACTCTGGAAGACGTTCTCGCCATTATTGATGTTGAAAAGCCCAAGGGTGTGATTGTTCACTACGGTGGTCAGACTCCTCTGAAGCTGGCTCGTGCTCTGGAAGCTGAGGGTGTGCCAATTATCGGTACCAGTCCGGACGCAATTGACCGTGCCGAAGACCGTGAACGTTTTCAGGGCATGATCCAGAAGCTGGGTCTGCTGCAGCCTGCAAACGCTACCGTGCGCAGTGCTGAAGAAGCTGTAACTAAAGCCAAGGAAATTGGTTATCCGCTGGTTGTGCGTCCGTCTTACGTCCTGGGTGGTCGTGCCATGGAAATCGTGGCAGGCGAAGATGAACTTCAAAAGTACATGAAGGAAGCCGTTCAGGTTTCCAATGACAGTCCGGTACTGCTGGACCTGTTCCTGAGCCGTGCCGTAGAGGTGGATGTCGATGCAGTATGCGACGGCGAGCGTGTGGTCATTGGTGCCATCATGCAACACATTGAGCAGGCAGGTATTCACTCGGGTGATTCCGGTTGCTCTCTGCCTCCCTACAGTCTGAGTCCCCGTATCCAGAACAAGATCCGTGGGCAGGTGAAAGCCATGGCTATGGAACTGGGTGTTGTTGGTCTGATGAATGTTCAGATGGCGTTGCAGGACGGTGAACTCTATGTGATCGAGGTTAACCCTCGTGCATCCCGTACAGTGCCTTTTGTGTCCAAGTGCATTGGTCACTCCCTGGCCAAGATTGCCGCTCGTGTCATGATGGGCAAGACTCTGGAAGAGCTGGAGTTTACCAAAGAGATCGTGCCTCCATACTTCTGCGTGAAAGAAGCCATCTTCCCATTCAACAAGTTCCCGGGTGTGGACCCGATTCTTGGCCCTGAAATGAAGTCTACTGGAGAAGTGATGGGTGTTGGTGCTTCTTTCCCGGAAGCCTATTACAAGGCTCAGCTGGCTGAAAATATGGCACTGCCGGAAGGTGGCCGTGTCATCATCAGTGTCCGTGATCAGGACAAGCCCATGGTGCCTGGTATCGCCCGTCTGTTAATGGATACCGGTTTTGAACTGGTGGCTACCAGTGGTACTGCCCAGGTGATCGAAGATGCCGGTCTGCCCGTGACCCGAGTCAAAAAGGTGATGGAAGGTCGACCAAATATGGTGGACAGCATCGTCAATGGTGATATAGCCTTTGTGGTCAATACTACCGAAGGTCGTCAGGCCATTGCAGACTCCTATAAAATCCGCCGATCTTCCCTGACCAATAAGGTTCTCTACACCACTACCATGGCAGGTGCGGAAGCCATTGCTCGGGCCATTGCCTTTGGTTCGGAGAAAACAGTCAGAAGACTTCAGGATTTACACGAAGGTAAGACTGGATGAATCGATATCCAATGACAGTGGAGGGCGAAAAAGCTCTCCGAGAAGAGTTGGCTCAACTGAAAACCGTGGAAAGACCACGCATTTCCCAGGCAATTGCCGAGGCCCGGGAATTGGGGGACTTGAAAGAGAACGCTGAATATCACGCAGCCCGTGAACAGCAGAGTTTTACTGAGGGTCGTATTAACGATATTGAGGGCAAGTTATCCAACGCTCAGGTTATCGATATTACTACGATCAAGAAAACCGGTAAGGTTGTCTTTGGTACTACGGTTGTACTGGTTAATCTGGATACGGACGATGAAGTTGAGTACAAGATCGTGGGTGATGATGAAGCAGAGATCAAGGATAACAAGATTTCTGTAAACTCACCGATTGCCCGTGCCCTGGTTGGTAAAGAAGAAGGTGACGTGGTGGTTGTGAATACACCATCTGGCAATGTTGAATATGAGATCGATGAGGTTAAGCACATCTGAAGATCTCGATTCTCTGCATGGGTCAATGGCCTGTGCAGAGAAGCTGGTTTCCCCCTCTGCGCTCCCTGAAGCTCTCATCCTCTGTGTATAAGTACCTGGCCATTGGGTTTTCATAGCTATGTCAGCATAACTGACATGCCTGTTAGTGACCTTTCCTGCCATTGATTGCATTCTTGTGTCCAGAAAAACAATACAACAAGGATTCATGGAGGGAGTGTTATGATGAATTTTCTGGAAACAGGCTCAGTGCCATTCAGTAAGAAAACGATTGCCGTAAAATTGGAGCAATTTGGAAGCGCTGTCTCCAAGCTTGGACGCCATACGGTCGGTAAGCTCAAAAACGCTTATGGCCATATGAAGAGCGGCGACTTTTCGCACACCCACTACTCTGAGCAAAGCTCAAGCAGCTCAGACGGCACCATACAGGTTTCAGAGCGTGCTATTGCCAGACCGCCTTCAGAAAGAGGTGTTATCAGGCCGGTTTCAAAACCTGCCCAGTCGGGCAGTGACAATGGCAACGATCTGGCAACCAGACTTGAGAGTCTCAAAAGTGACTGCTCTCGGGCACATTCCGGGCAGGATCTGGTGGCTATGAAGCAGAAAACCACAGATCTGCTAAACGATGCCAGAAAAAAGCTTCAGGATCATCCAGAGGCGGGCAAAATTCTTGAGAAACTGAACACAGCGGCCAATCTGCTTGATGCGTCATCTGCAGCTGATAACCATGTCCACGAGGCTGCCAACAGTCTTCAGAAGGTGTTGCTGGACATTAAATTTGATGAATTGGGCCAGCTACGCAATCGACATCAGCAGATGATCCAAATAGAAAAAGATGTTGCTGATGTGTGCAGGATGATGCATACACTGCAAGATCTGGTTCATAAACAGGGTGAGGAAGTGAGCCGGATTGAAGATAATATCACTCGAAGCAGTGAGAATGTCAAAGATGCCGGGGATTCTCTGGATTCAGCGCAAAAGTCCGCTAAAAAAGCTCGTAAACTGAAGATTGTTTTAGGTATTGTGCTTGCCGTTGTCGGCATCACCCTTCTGGCCTGCTTGCTCTGATTGACACTCAGAACTTGAAGGTGTGAGATGATCAGCTGCTCACACCTTCAAATTCTCCAGTTTCATAACGGTAAGAGTATCGAATATTTGACTAATAAGTCTTCTCTCATTTCTCTGAATAGCTCTTGTGGAACCTTATCCTTGAGCGGGCTCAAAAGCTTTTATTGCTTCAATAGTTCAAAGCACCTTCAGGACACTGCTGCTGCCACGAATAACATCAACGAAATCAGGCTTTTCCTTTGACTGATATTGCAACATTCTTTCTTCGACTTCCGATAAATAATCAGAAGTCAGAGTTATGTCTATACTGTTGGCTTTGAATTCGGTGTATTTGTAAAGTGAAGACAGTCAGAAGCGTACTTTTTTATTTTTAAAATAATCCGATACCTCATGTCAGCTTTGCTATCTTGTAGCTGAAAATTCAAAATTTTTGGAAACTTGGATTATGAGAAAAATAGCTGCCTTGATATTTTCATTACTTTGTGTTGAATCTGCCCTTTCTGATGAAATTTCAGTTCACTGGTTATACAGTTGGATGCCTTTTACATATACGGTACCAGAAGGAAGTGTTGGTATTTTTTTCAGAGGTGGATTTTATAAGGAGGTTTATGAGCCGGGAATACACAGATTATTCACATGGCCTGTTACCAAAGGAATGCGAATAAATGTAAGACCACAGATAGATATTATTGAGGATATAGCATGTGGTACTATGGACGGTCTCACAATCCATTTTCCTAGAATTGCCGTTTATAATCAGCTCCATAAAGAAGAGGTATTAAATATTGTCTCAAATTTTGGAGAAGATTATGATCATTACTTAATAACAGAACCTACAATTCAGGCTGTAACAGAGCTGTGTACGACTATGACAGCACAGGAAATATATATTGATAAGTTTCCTACTATAAACGATTTTTTGTTACAACATCTGGTTGAAGAGCAAGCAAAAAGTAATTCTAAATTAAAAATAAATAAAGTAGTTGTTTCTAAGCCCGTTCTTCCGGGAAACATAAGAAAAAACTACGAAGTTATTGTGGAAGAGAAAAGCAAGCTTGTAGCTGTTTCACAAATTCAAGCCAGGAAATTAAAGGAAGCTGAAACCGAACAATTGGGACGGTCAAAAAAGGCTCAAACAGATAAAATGGTAGCTGAAATAGAGAATGAAAAAAAACTTGCTGAAGAAAAAAATAAAATGGAATTAGAGAAGATTCGAGTGGCTGTTAGAATTCATCAGTTACGTGAAGACGCTGAAGCAGAAGCGCTTATACTCAGGCAAAAGGGTGAAGCTGAAGCCTATGTAATACAAGTTAGTGGTGAAGCTCGTGCCAATGCTACGCTGCAAGAAGCAATAGCCAATGAAAGGCTCATTACACCTTTATATGTTGATCTAAAACAGGCAGAGGCATTTTGGAGAAATAACAACTCTAAACTGATATATTTTGGCGAAAATATTCCTAAAACTGTATATCCAAGCTTTATCGACTCAGAAGAAGTAAGAAAGTTTGCAAATTAACGCAAGTATCTTTTAGAGTCAGCTAACGCTGGCAGACGGGGTGGAGAGCGAAATGAGCTACCCATTTACTAACTTCGAAGCCCTGTCAGCTTGGACAAGGTTGATTGATACACAGAACTTGCAGATATCCTTTTCTTTGCTCTTTTCTGGTTATGGATTTTGCCAATTTAAGCCTTACTGGCAACATCAATGCTTATGCAACTTTTAAATGCTGTAGAGCTGCAGGGAATATGATCATGAAAATCGGTAAAGCTGCAGAACTGATGATTTTCCAAGTAGTAGAGTATTGAATATGAAAAAACATTACTTCTTTTTTTTTGCTCTATGTTTTTGTCATGTCGCACTTTCAAATGAACGGTTTATAAACCCCAAGCTTGTATATAAATCTGGTTGGCTTGAATTCAATATTCCTGAATGGATCAATTTTCTTGATTATGAAGGTGGAAAAAAAGTTCAAACGAGTGAGGGGCGCACATTTTATATTGCAAACAAAGATGGCTGGCAGTCTAATTTTGGCCGAATGGTTAAAGTTTTCTTAAGAAATGAAATTGAATTGAACAAAGGGTTGCTTTATTTAACTGGTTCTGAAATGAGTGCAGGTGTTTTTGAAAATTTTAAAGACTGGATACAAGGTAAGAATGCTATTTGTACATGCAGTAACCCAGCTTGCGAAGCGGGATTTACAACAACAGTTCCGGATAGAACCTACCGTTCGACTATTAAAGTAAACAATGAAATGACTTACTCAATAACATTTATTATCGAAAATAATGCACTTACCCTGACAGTTGTGGATGATACGGCGCCTTCAAATAGTGTGAAAATAATATACGAATGCGCAGTCAATTCAAGCAGTTAACCTATTGAGTCAGTTTATGGGGACAGGTGATGCCGGATTCATTGTCAGGTGGCATGTATCTTGAGGTAGTTCACAAGGATTCTATTATCTTATTGATATATTAAACAAGGGAACTTTTTACAAGAGTTTTGGTCAAAGGATGTATGATCAAAGAAATTGAAAGGATGCTAATCCATGAAAAATAAAGCTTACTTATTATTATTTCTTTCTCTGGCGTTCTCACGTTATTCATACCCGTGTCTTGTAAGTGATAATTACAAAGGCTACAGGTCAGAGGCCATTTGTACTGAGGAACCTCTGTCTATCGAAGAAAAAGCTAAAAAGATTCTGGCTAATATCGAAAAACGTCCATTGAAACAGAAGAAAATAAACGCCTCCATAAAATCAGCTTACTTAGAGATCAGATCTTTGACCAATAGGCTAAGTAATGGCAAATCTACAGAAAGGTTATTTTTAGTTGTACGCGATCAAAATAGAACGTTTTCAAAGGATATAACTGAGTATTCACTCGTACTCTTTAATGATGGGATGGTCCTGTTCCCGAATGCATATGATCTTATGCATGTAATGGAAGATTCAGGATTTTCAATTTCATATATTAATAAAATTAAAGATAAATTAAAGAATAAGCATTTGACAATGGCTTTTCCAGAAGTCCTTTCAGATCTTGGCATTCCTATGGATCAAATTTTTATAAAAGATGGATTTTCAAAGTATATATCGAGAATTAAAGTAATGATTGACGCTTCTAAAAAAGAAGCATCGCTTTCTGGAATGTTGCATAGGAATACGCCTCATGTTATTGCTTTATTGCGATGTCATTTTCCTGATATCAAACAACTACATTTGGATATAATACCCGGTACTAATAACGCGGTTTTTGTGTACGAAGCAGCTTTACTTGTACGTTATTTCTCTTTAGACACATACATAGGAAAAGACAGTCAGGTTTATTCTGGGGGTGTTATATTGTTTTTCTCAGGTGCGAAGAAATTTTTTCACAGTGGAGCAATATTAAAAGATCACGGTTGGCAGGCAAAAATTATTGAACAGGGTCAACCTGGGAGTGAATTTAGTGACCAACAATTAATGCTCAACGATTTAAGAGAAACTCTTGGTTACCCTGTTTTGCTTAAGGAATTGACAAAAAGTTTAACACCTGACGTCTTTCATCGATTTACACCTGATGAGTTATCATCTATGGGGGCTGTTCTCGTTAATGATGAGCTTTGAGGCATAAACCTTCAAATCGCCGGTTGACGAAATGTAATGATTTTCTCAGGATAAATAGACATAGGTTTACTAGCTAAGTTAACCATCTCGTGTTCTACTTTAGGTCGGTCATTGCAACACACATAATCAAAGATATATGATCAAAATTAAAAGGATGTTTACCTATGAAAAATAAAACTTACTTATTATTAATTCTTTCTCTGGCGTTCTCAAGTTATTCATACCCGTGTCTTGTAAGTGATAACTACAAAGGCTACAGGTCAGAGGCCATTTGTACTAAGGAACCTCTGTCTATCGAAGAAAAAGCTAAAAAGATTCTGTCCAATATCGAAAAACGCCCATTGAAAGAGAAGAAAATAAACGCCTCTATAAAATCATCTTTCTTAGAGATTAGATCTTTGTCCAAAAGGCTAAGTAATGGCAAATCTACAGAAAGATTATTTGTAGTCGTGCGTGATCAAAATAGAACGTTTTCAAAAGATATAACTGAGTATTCAGCTGTAGTCTTTAATGATGGATTGATCGTGTTCCCAGATGTTTATGATCTTATTCTTGTAATGAAAGATTCAGGATTTTCAAGCTCATATATTAATAAGCTCGAAGATAAATTAAAGAATAAGCATTTGGCAATGGCTTTTCCAGAAGTCCTTTCAGAACTTGGCATTCCTATGGATCAAGTTTTTATAAAAAATAGATTTTCAAAGTATTTATCGAGAATTAGAGTAAAGGTAGATGCTTCTGAAAAAGTAGCATCGCTTTCTGGAAAACTGCATAAGAATACACCTCATCTTATTGCCTTATTGCGACAATATTTTCCTGTTATCGAACAATTGTATTTAGATAAAATACCCGGAACTAACGACGCAGTTTTTGTGTTCGAGGCAGCTTTACTTGTTCGATATTTCTCTTTAGATACATACATAGGAAAAGACAGTCTCGTTTATTCTGGCGGGGTAATATTGTTTTTGTCAGGTGCAAACAAATTTTTTCACAGTGGAGCAATATTAGAAGATCACGGTTGGCAGGCAGATACTATTGAACAGGGCCAACCAGGAAGTGAATTTAGTGACCAGCAATTAATGTTCAACGATTTAAGAGAAACTCTTGGTTACCCCGTTTTGCTAAAGGAATTGACAAAAAATTTAACACCTAAAGACTTTCATCGATTCACACCTGATGAGTTATCATCTATGGGGGCTGTTCTCGTTGATGATAAGCTTTGAAGCATAAACCTTTAAAGCGCTAGTTGCCGAACGTAATGATTTTCTCGAGATAAAATGGACATGTAGCAAAGTTGTCCATCTCGTGTTCTACTGGAGGCCTGTCATTTAAGATCAAAACTATTAACTCTCTGCGGCTCTGATTATCTGCATAAATTTTATTCTGTCTTGATCATTATAAACAGTATTTTCACTCAAGCTGCGATCAATATCACTGGATCGGGAAGATAGAATTATAGATTCCTCCTTAGTAATGTGTGCCAAAATCAACCTTAAAAAGTCTATGGCTGTCTCAGCATTTATCAATCTGACTTTGGTTAAATGTTCACAAGCAGAGATTGTATCTTTTACATCTGATCTGGATTGACGAGCATAGCGTGCAATTTTACGAAAAGTCTTGGATTTATTTAATTGATACAAACGCTCAAATAATTCGTTTCTTGTGCAAGTCCCGGTGTGATCTTGGCTTGAAATGAGAGATGAATAAGCACAAATTGCATCTTCAGCCAGTGGAATAGCTCTAATGTATCTAGTGTTTTCCACGCCTTGAACTAAACCATTGAAAGGGTTCATCGAATAGAAGTTACCAAAGTATTCAATTACATTAGATATGTTAAAATAAGAGACTTCTAGATTTTCCTCTACCAGTATTTTAATTAGACTATCCATGTCATCTTTTGAGAAATAGTTTGCCTCTATGGCTTGTATACGGCATTCACTTAAAGCTGATTTGAATTCCTCTAATCTGCTTTGCGATGAGAGACAGTGTAGCTCTCCCATTGCTTCTTTATACATTGCCGCTGATTCTAAAATTTCTGATTCTACTTCGTCTGCTATACATCCTGATTTCTTTAAAAGCTCTAAAGATGACTGGACTAACTCATCAAAAATTTCGGGATTGATTAAAGTTAAGAAGGTCAATTTTTCCAATATTTTTTCAATGAATTTTAAAAGAACAGGGTCGCAGTCAACTTGTATGATCAATTTTGATATTCTTGAAAGCTCTGGTATACAAGATAGTAAACCTGACTCACCCGTTACAATGGATACTCTTCTTTCATTTACTGGGGGTGAGTTACGAATCCTAGCAATAGTTGATGCTAACGAAACATGTTCGCATGCATAAACTGATGAAATTTCATTTGTAAACCAGAAATGACTTTTCAGGGAATGATTTTCTAATTTTGAAATTGGAAATCGGTTTGCAAGTCTGTCAGCAACTCTGGAAACATTAAACCCAGCAAACTTACAAGGAGGCCTGGTTTCAGGCTCCAGATTATAACTTGCTTGTACGTTCTCTGTTGATAATGATAAAGACGAAATATGGTTCATTTTATTAACATCCCTGTTATCCATTTATCACTTAGACAATTTTTTTATTCTTTAGTTCAAAGTTGTAAGCGTTATCTTGTGTCTAAGACTTGCAGCAAAGGAGGCGAATACAATGAACTATCATCTTCCCCGATAAAATAGACCCCGAAAAAATCGACATAGGTCTATAGCTAAGTTGTCAGCTCGTATTCTACCGGCGATCGCTTATTGAAGCTTGAATGACATTGAACTCGATTATAAAAATGCTGTCTGTATCCCGCTATAGCATCTCAAAGATGCTGGATTATCCGTAACGTCTTTACGAACACGAGCTTCACCTTCAAGGTTTCGAAGAAGAGGACCATTTAAGCGTTTCTGACGAGCTTTAGGAATATGGCTCTCGTTTCAGTTGGATTTAATGCCGGAATTTTTTTTTAGATGCTAGACTTCCTGATTTGTATATGAATAGCTGCCAATGAAAACTTTTCTACTTATTACACTTTTGCTGTGCCCATTAATCGCAAGCTCTGTCTATGAAGAGAAACCAGAGTCTTCAGTAAGGATCATAAGCAGACAGATAATGATTGGTGTGATCTGTGGTACCATTGAATTTACTTTTTCAACTTGCATTGTAGTCCCGATAGCTTCTATATTCCTTCCTGAAGGTCAAAGGATATGCGATGATTGTGCAACCAGTCGGCCTGTTTTTATCAGGGGGTTAGCGCTTGTTGTTGGGTCAGCCATGGAAGAAGTCTTTTTTCGCTTTTATTTGCAGCCAATGCTGAATTATGTCTTGTGCCGAAGATTGTGCCGTCCCCGATCATTCATTGATACTTTATTTGTCAGCCAACGTTGTATTGCCAGTGATCTCTCTTTATGTTTTAGCAACATTTTTTTTGGATTTTGTCATTTATTAGGTCCAAACTGGTCAACTGTCCAAGCTTTTAGTGCTACAGTAGCAGGTTTTTACTTTTCATATATATATAACCATCATGGTCCAATCGCTGTAATCACCTGTCATGCCACACACAATCTTATCTGGCTTGCTCTGAGACCCTACCTTAAAAGATAAAAGGCAACTGACGCTTGTGAAAGCAAGATAGTTAAGTACTCAACCATACGAAATGATATTTTCTGACTTATTGTTCAGGCACTCGCGGCAACTGCTCCTGCGTTGCTCTAGCTCCAGCATCCATGCAGTCGTGATGCGTTGTAACTCTGGTCACATAGCTTGCTATGTTCCCGTCGTTGCGCCTTGCAGAGCACCTGTCCAATAAGCCAGAAATATTCGATTCTGTATGGCTGAGTACTTACTATCGTAAATGCCATGTAGAATGTGTTAAAAACACAACTAAAAAAAGCATAGTCGTTGAAGCCTTTGATGTTGATGAGGCAGTTGAAGCCGCTGGGCATTCTAAAGAAATCCACATTATGCATCATAGTTTCATAAATGTTACCACAGTTATTGCAAAACAAACTTTGAATTGCTACGCCTAAAACATGGTAAGAATTATTTTCCCAATAGAATAATGGCGAGCCTGAATCGCCTCTTTCAGAGTAGCCATCATAGGATAAATAGTATTTATAAGGACCATTAGGCTCAGCACATTCTTGATTTGTTTCCCATGTTAAATTAGCTTCTCTGAGAGAAGTTCGCATTGCATATCCTGAACCAATGAGACTCTGAAAACTGTATAGCTCTTCACATGTATAGGGTTGAAAGTCAATAGCAGGGGTTGATGATAGTATTAGTTTTTCTTCAACAGGAGTTGATAATTCAAGAACAGCGATGTCATTAAATATATTTTTATTGTGATTATATAAAGGGGATAATGCGATTCTATTTATCTGTATGAAGAATGGGTTTTGATAATTAAGAAAGTGTATAGATAAGCATCTCCTTTTCTCAATATTATCAACTACGTGTGCCGCTGTTAATACATATCGTTTGTTGATTAAAAATCCGCTGGACTGACGACCCCTTTGATTGATTGTCTGGATTATCCAAGGGTATTTATTAATTGGTACTTTAATACTTGTATGAGAGTACCTTTTTACAATTCCCTGAGCCTGTAAAATTGATGAAAGAGCTACAAGGACAAAAATTTTACACGCTGCTTTCATGAAAAATCAATCCATCTGCGTATTCTGGTCAGCTTGAACACCCATTCTGGTTCATTTGAACACCCTGGATCTCCTACGCATCACCCAGTCTGATTTTTAGTCCAAGTGTTCAAGTGTT
Source organism: Endozoicomonas sp. ALC020 (assembly GCF_049275935.1). Taxonomy (NCBI): domain Bacteria; kingdom Pseudomonadati; phylum Pseudomonadota; class Gammaproteobacteria; order Oceanospirillales; family Endozoicomonadaceae; genus Endozoicomonas; species Endozoicomonas sp. ALC020. The sequence continues at coordinate 801,687 of NZ_CP184830.1, read as the reverse complement.
TCCAGTTTTCCCAGCTTCTTGCGCATGGATTCCCCTTTCAGCGTAATCCTGTGGGCGTTGTGCATCAGGCGATCCAGAATGGCGTCTGCCAGAGTCTCATCACCGATGCTGCCATGCCATTGCCGGGTCGGTAGCTGGCTGGTAACCAACGTTGAACTTTGTTCGTGACGGTCATCCATCACTTCCAGTAAATCGTTGCGTTGCTGCTGGGTCAGAGGTTCCAGCCCCCAGTCATCCAGTATCAACAAATCCACCTTCGCCAGTTGCTTGAGTTGCCTGCTGTAGCTGCCATCACCATGGGCAAGGCTCAGCTCTTCCAGTAAGCGCGAGAGTCGGTAATAGCGGACACTGTAACCCTGTATGCAGGCCCGGTGTCCCAGTGCACAAGCCAGGTAACTTTTACCACTGCCACAAGGTCCGGTAATCAGCAGGTTCCTGTGCCTGTTTAACCAGTCCTCGCTGGACAGTGTGGCTATTTGGACTTTCTTCAACCCCCGGGGATGTTCGTAGTCAATGTCGTCTACCCGTGCAGCCAGCTTAAACCTGGCCGCCCTCAGTAACCGGGCAAGACGTTTGTTATTGCGCTCGGTCTCTTCCTGTTCTGTCAGGAGGGCCAGCCGCTCCACAAAGCTCAGGCTGTCGTAGGTGCCGGGCTGCTCCAGTTGCTGAGCCAGGGCATCGGCCATGCCTGTCAGGCGCAGTGACCGCAGACGGGTCAGAGTTTGATTCATCATGATACGTCTCCGGTTACTGATAGCTGGCTGCACCACGAACATTTTCGTGGCTGTCATGAAGAGGTAGTGTCGTTTGTTTCACCTCAGGTTGAAGAGCCTGTTTGTCTTTACCTGATTGCAGGATCGCCCGGATATTCTTGAGTCGGTAACCTTTGATTTTCCGGGCATGGGCGCAAGCATTGTTTAACCGGTCAGCTCCGTAATCCCGTTTGAGGTTCAATAACCCCAGGCAAGACCGATAAGCCTGCTCCGGATGCTCACGACTGTTCAACAGATACTGAGTTATCCAGTGAACATCGGGGCCCAGCTGTTTTGCCCACTCCAGCAGTCGTTCCGGTGTCCACTCCTGGTGCTTGCTATGTCGTTCAGGCATATGGGCTGATTGAGTGGTAAAACCGGTTGTGAACTTACGGGGGTGACAGGCCACAACTTCACCTTTGCAGAAGACAGTGACCGTATGTTCTGTTGCCTGAACTTCCACCTCTTTCTTGACCAGCTGATGAGGCACTGAGTAGTAATGGCCTTTACAGTGAATGTGATAGTCAATGTTCACCCTGGCTTTGCTGAACTCAGCGTACTCAAAGGCCTGTTTGGGCAAAGGTCGCAAAGCGGGTTCATCCAGTTGCTCAAAGGTACTTCGTCGTGTACCTGGCAGTTTTTGAAAGGGCTTAAGGTTGAGTTCAGTCAATAGCTCCCGTATACGACTGTTCAGTTCTGCCAGGGTAAAAAAGGTCTCATGACGAAGTCTGGCCAGTATCCAGCGTTCAACCAACTGCACACCCACTTCGGCTTTCGCCTTGTCCTTGGGCTTGTAGGGCCGAGCTGGAATGACCGCCACCTGGTAGTGGTTGGCCAGGTGTTGGTAAGCCGGGTTCAAGTCCGGTTCATAACGGCAAGACTTACTGACACCGCTCCTGAGGTTGTCTGGTACCACGACAGCTGGAATACCTCCAAAGAACTCAAAGGCCCGAACATGAGACCCCAGCCAGTCTTCGGACTTCTGGGATAGGGTGGCTTCTGCGTAGGTGTAGTTAGAGGCTCCCATCACCGCTACGAAAATCTGGGCGTTATGGGCGATCTCACCGGTCTTTGGATTAACGACAGGGACCGTAAGACCAGCGTAGTCTACAAACAATTTTTCACCCGCCTTGTGATGCTGTCGCATGGAACGTTTCTGGCAGCCCAGCCACTGGTTGTAGCGGTGACAGAACTGCGAGTAGCTGTAGGCATTGAGAGTGCTCTCCTGGCAGTACTCCTCCCAGAGTGTTTGCTTGGTCACCTCCTTGCGCTTGAGTGACTGGTGAATAACGCCCCAGTCCGGGTCGACCAGCCCCTGGCGGCTCGACAGGGGGGCCTCAGGGAACAATGTTTGCACCAGGGTAGCCTCAGAGCAATCGGAGGACAGAGGCCAGCTCAGTGGGGACCGCTCAAAGGCCTGAACGTAGTTGGACACAGTGCCAACACTGACCCGCGTGCTGCGAGCTATTTGCCGGATGCTGAGGCGGTACTCAAAGCGCATCCGAAGCATTTCTTGAAGTTTTCGCATGGAAATCCTGTTATTTGGCATGGCTGCTGTCCTTACTGTTTAGAAAGGTCAGCGGCTAAAGTTCATGGAAATCAATGCGTAAGAGATAATCTACCGAAAGAAGAGGTTTCAGATTCTGGAGGCTTGAACACGGATTCTGGGCAGTTGAACAGCGATTCTGGTAATCTCGAAAAAGTGTTCAAGAGTTAACAGAATGAGTGTTCAAGCGCCGCCAGAATAGGTGTTCAAGAGTTAACAGAATCAGTGTTCAAGCGATGCCAGAATATGCACCATCAACTTGCAAAATTTCAAGATTAGCTGTTTTCCCTGATTTGACAATATAACAAATTCTTAGAAAAAATCACCATAAAAGCTGTTATCTTCAAGAGAGGCTGAAACGGATTTTGCGTTTGAAACACTCTCTCTCAGAAGTCAGGAAACCCTGATAATCCCTCACAACGTACTCTGCTTTCAATACTTCCAGATCCACTTGATGGGCATACGGTTTTCTGAGAGAGAAGTTTACAAGTGCTTAATCTGATAGAGCGGCTTTGATATAATTGGATGACTGCAAAAGGATTAAATTAATATTCAAAGTGAGTGTCTTGGAGAGAGTAGCCTTAGAAATGTTTTTTCTACAGGCCCGTTATATTGATTCAGAAAGGTATCAACAATGTATTACTTTTTCTTTTTATTATTTTTTGCAGTGGTCAGCGCAGTTAAGGCTTCTCCTGACCAATGTGAAAAAGGTTATCTGATTTTAAAGCTAGGCGAAACGACAAGACAAGAAATCAGACAACAAGGTAATAAATCTGAGAATAAAGTTTATTTGGAAGATGATGCGGGAAGCAGAATAGATCTTCACCTTATAAAGCAGTTGCCTGAAGAATTATCTAACGACTTTTTTGAATATAGCTATTTGGAAATTAATTCTGTCTCAGAAATAAATTCTGCATACGGAGGAGGTTGCATGTTTTTTAGTTTTGATTTGCCTGAAAATCTTTATTTGAACGGATTTTTTGGTTCCTTCCCTATATTCAATACAATAAAACATGAATGTTTAAAATTTTCAATACATGTGTGCTTGGATGATGATTTGTACTGGGCTACAGGCCGTTGGTTTGGATTTACAAAGGAGGCGGGAGACTTCTTGTCACTTATATTGCCAAGGTATGAAATTAAGTGGAAAAGAAAAAACAATGAAGTTTTACGAGAGCTTTTACTATTACCCCCAGACAAAAACAAAGGCTTCCCTGGAGGTATGGAATATCTAAAAGCTAAAGCTCATTTTGAAAGTTATACGAAAAAGAACTGATCAGGGCGCCTGAAACATACAGGCACCCTCAAAAGTCAGAAGCTTTTGATATTAGACAGGTTGGGCTTGGCGTCTTTATTCTCTTTGAAGATAAGAGCAATGTTACCAATGGTCTGAATCAGTTCTGCCTGAGTCTGGTTGCACAGCTCGTTAATAGCTTCTTTCTTGACTTCACGGTCACCTACTGCAAACTTCACCTTGATCAGCTCGTGATCGTGCAAGGCGCGCTGTGTTTCTTCAATAACGCCGTCACTCAAACCGTTGCCCGCTACCATGACAACAGGCTTCAGTTTATGGCCGAGGGAACGGTAGTGTCTCTTTTTTTCAGAACTAATGCTCATGATTTCAGAATCCTGAGGCTGCTTATCCAGTAAGCCGATTGCCTACAGCCATGGCAATCGGGCAACAGATTCCTGATGAGCGATTAAACAAGGTTGTATTTTACAGACCTGAATCGGGGCTCGTTTCCCGGTTTTTATAAGATTGGGAAAAACCGGGTTGGAAACTGTTGATCAAAAGTTCATCATTGTACTTTATTCTCTGTGGCTCACAAGTCCAGTAGTTATGAATAATGCTTTTTAAGCTAGGTAATGTAAGGTAGAAATGGCCAGATCCAAAAGCAGTGCCCGCTGGCTGCAGGAGCACTTTGAAGACAAATACGTAAAGCGTTCACAGGAAGACGGCTATCGATCCAGGGCCAGCTATAAGCTGATTGAAATCCAGGAGAAGGACAAGCTGATCAGGCCGGGGATGAAGGTCGTTGATCTGGGGGCGGCTCCTGGCGGCTGGTCTCAGGTGGCTATCGAAATGGTAGGGGATAACGGTCGTGTGGTGGCTTCAGACATTCTTCCCATGAACCCCATTGCCGGAGTCGACTTTATTCAGGGCGATTTTACCGAGGACGCTGTACTGGAAAAAATCCTCGAGACGATCGGAAGTGATAAAGTAGACCTTGTAATTTCAGATATGGCCCCCAATATGAGTGGTACACTGGCGGTTGATCAGCCCAGAGCTATGTATCTGGCTGAGCTGGCTCTGGATCTGGCCAGACAGGTGCTGAAGAAAAATGGCTCTTTTCTGACCAAAACATTTCAGGGTGAAGGGTATCAGGAGTATCACAAGGATATGAAAACCTCATTCCAAAAAGTGATTACCCGAAAACCGGGCTCCTCAAGAGCACGATCCAGAGAGGTGTTTCTGCTGGCCAGAAATTTTGTATCTTGAGAACATTGCTTTAACCTGGACGTTGCAATGTTTTGTCTGTTCAAGGGTGATGGTTAAACGCTATCGAATCTTGACAGAAACCTGACAACCCGTTAGGTAAACGCGAAAAACCTTGTCGCAGCGCAGTTTCAAGCAGACCTGTCGGCATTATAGATTTTTTCTATCTGCCCAATAGCCAGCTGATGACTGTCACCCTCACTGCCATTCGTGTATGGTAGAAGCTGCGGATTAACCATAAGAGAGAGCAGAGCCGGTAATTATGCCCTTTAAAACCGTTAGCCACAGGCTTCAGTACGCTCAAGTGAGGGTAGCCCTTTGAATGATATGGCAAAAAACTTGATTTTATGGGTCATCATTGCCTTGGTGCTGTTGACCGTATTCAAAAACTTCGATGGCATGCAGTCTTCTACTCAGAAGCTCAGTTATTCAGATTTCATCAGTGCAGTAGAAAACCGTCAGGTCAGCAAGGTAGTGATTGACGGGTTTACCATTACTGGACTAATGAACAACAGTGAGCGTTTTGAGACCAACCTGCCCCCGGCAGTGCCCGATAATCAGCTGATGGACGAGCTATTGCGCGGCAATGTTCAAATTGAGTCCAAACCTATTGAAAAGCAGAGCATCTGGACACAGTTGCTGGTTGCCAGTTTCCCGATTCTGGTGATTCTTGCCGTCTTCATGTTCTTTATGCGACAGATGCAGGGCGGCGGCGGTGGCCGTGGTGGCCCAATGAGCTTTGGCAAGAGCAAAGCCCGATTGTTGTCGGAAGATCAGATCAAGACGACTTTTGCTGATGTAGCGGGTGTTGAAGAAGCCAAGGAAGACGTACAGGAACTGGTGGATTTCCTGAAAGACCCGGGCAAGTTCCAGCGTCTGGGTGGCCGCATTCCCCGTGGTGTCCTGATGGTAGGTCCTCCGGGTACTGGTAAAACTCTGCTGGCCAAGGCTATTGCAGGTGAAGCCAAGGTTCCGTTCTTCACCATCTCTGGTTCTGATTTTGTTGAAATGTTCGTGGGTGTGGGTGCTTCCCGTGTCCGTGACATGTTCGAACAAGCTAAAAAGCAGGCACCCTGCATTATCTTCATCGATGAGATTGATGCTGTAGGTCGTCACCGTGGTGCTGGTATGGGTGGTGGTCATGATGAGCGTGAGCAAACACTTAACCAGTTACTGGTAGAAATGGATGGCTTCGAAGCAAACGACGGTATTATCGTAATTGCGGCAACGAACCGTCCCGACGTACTGGATCCGGCGCTGCTGCGTCCCGGTCGTTTTGACCGTCAGGTTGTGGTAGGTCTGCCAGACATCCGTGGTCGTGAACAGATCCTGAAAGTTCATATGCGCAAGGTGCCTATTGGAGATGACGTTGAGCCGGCAGTGATTGCCCGTGGTACTCCCGGTTTCTCCGGTGCAGATCTTTCCAACCTGGTCAATGAAGCGGCACTTTTCTCTGCCCGCGCCGACAAGCGCACGGTAGGTATGCATGAGTTCGATCTTGCCAAAGATAAAATCATGATGGGTGCCGAGCGCAAATCCATGGTGATGAGTGAGAAAGAGAAACGAAATACGGCCTATCATGAAGCCGGTCACGCTATTGTTGGCCGTCTGGTGCCTGATCATGATCCTGTATACAAGGTCAGCATTATTCCTCGTGGTCGAGCACTGGGTGTCACCATGTTCCTGCCCGAGGAAGACCGTTACAGTCAGAGCAAAGAGGCTCTGATGAGTCAGATCTGTTCACTGTTCGGTGGTCGTATCGCCGAAGAAATGACCCTGGGTAAATCGGGTGTCACCACTGGTGCTTCCAATGACATTCAGCGTGCAACCCAGATTGCCAGGAATATGGTGACCAAGTGGGGTCTATCCGAGAAGCTGGGTCCTCTTCAGTATGATGATGAAGAAGGAGAAGTGTTTCTGGGCAAGAACTACGGCAGTGGTGGCGGACGCATGAATGTGTCTGGCGAAACTGCCAAGATGATCGACGAAGAAGTGCGCAGCATCATTGATGAGTGCTATGACACTGCTGAGAGACTTCTAAAGGAAAACCGCGACAAGCTGGATCTGATGTCTGATGCATTGATGCAATACGAAACCATTGATACTGATCAGATTGATGACATTATGGAAGGCAAGAAGCCTCGGCCACCCAAGGAATCTTCCGGCTCTTCATCCAACGGTGATGGTGGTGCGGGTATCAAGGCAGAAGAGACTCCTGAAGCATCCAAGTCAAAAGGTGCTGACGGTGATAATAATGCCAACAGCGACAATGATGATAAGAAAGGACCTATTGGTGGGCCGGCTGGCGAACATTGATCCCTTCTTATGAAACAAAAAAGGCAGGATTGTTATCCTGCCTTTTTTGTATGGCTTGAGAAGAGGCTAAGTTTGTTGGCTGGTTTGTGCTGAGTCCGACTTTTTTTGGGGCAAAAAATGACAGTAATGCATGAAGTTGCTGTAGATTGACCTTAAATAAGTGTTGAAGCTATACTTCTTGCTACCAGTGACTAGGAGTAGCTCCAGTCGTAAAGCTGGTCCCTAGTGGCCTTCATGTCATTTCTTCCACGACCCTCTTTTGAGAGGGTTGATGGTTGAAAATACTGCTACCCTCTCTGGCTAGTTTGTCTTTAATCTATTCTGACTGTCGTCCCTGTACTCTATCGTTTCTTTTTGCATTTTGTATATATCAATACTGATATGTTGTAGCTTATTGTTATTAGGGAGAATGTGTTTTTGCATATTGTCGGGAGGTTGCGTGAACAAAAGAACGCTGGAGCAGGCATTTAATGCAGTGTTTCATGAGAAAGAATCTTTCAATGACTTTTGTGTAATGAGTCAGAGTCAGGAGGTGCTAGCCTTTTCTGCGAATTCTCGGGATCTTTTCCGCCCATCGGTAAAACTCAAAAAGTATCTCAGATTTATTGATAAAGTTATCTTGAGGTATCTCAAGAGGGCTGATGATGTTGTCCATTCATATGTCAAAGGTAAAAGTGCTCTTACGGCTGTTCAGGCTCATGCAGGCAACTCTCATTTTTTTATGACGGATCTTAAGGCTTTTTTCTCGAATATTTCAAACGTCGATGTCAGAGAAATATTAGCCAGAAATGAAGCTAATGTACCGATATCAGACATAAAAGAGTATATACCTCTGTTAGTGGGCATGATGACATGGCAGGGGTCTTTACCAGTAGGGTTTCCTACGTCGCCTCAACTAAGTAATGCTTTCTTATTGAGTTTTGATCAAAAATTGAGTGTTTATTGTGCTGGTAGGGGTTATACCTATACTCGATACTCTGACGATATTGTTATCTCTGCTAAGACTTTCGATGGTTTTGAACATTTATCTGAAACTATTCAGCTTCTACTGGATTCTAATGCTTCACCGTTACTGACGTTGAATGATGATAAAACTCGTTTCACACATACAGGGAATAAAGTTAAAGTTTTAGGGCTTGTTGTGACTCAAGGAGGGAAAGTCACAATCGATTCTAAGTATAAAAGACAGCTTGAAATGTTATTACATTTTTATGTGACTGATAGAAAACGTTTTAACCGGGTTTTAGATGAGACGTTGACTGGAAAGGAACATTCTTTATTTGGTTTGTTACACTATGCCAGATCCATTGATCCAGGCTATCTGGAAAAATTGCAAAGAAAATATGGTGCTTATGCCTTACGTTCTTTGATGGAGGATAAGTGGCATGGCTGATGTTGTTGTAATTCGAAACATTAAAAATGTCTCGGAGTTGCGAGTTAGTTTTGACTTTCCTGACTCGAATATAATAGTTGTTACTGGAAAGAATGGTGTAGGTAAAACAACTTTGGTTAAAGCATTTAAAACTATCGTAAATCCAAAGGTTTTTGAAAGCTCTACCGTGCATAAAGCAATAAGCGAAGGAAGTGAAATTAAATTTGATCTAGATGGTTTTTCTCCCTTTTCTTATGCCTATCAAAGTAAATTGGGTGTAATTGACACTAAAGATTTTCTGCCTGAAGAGGGAGCGATTTTAGCGGAGTTACCTATTCCTGATGGGCAAAGGTTTCAGCATTTTTCAGCAATAGCAGCTCAGAACTCTGAAATATCTGTTCGTAATGCAACTCAAGATTATGAGAGGGCTGAAGAGTTAATCAAGTTTCTTCATGAGGTTTATGGGGATGATAAGTTTGATAACCTGAAAATGATTAATATAGGGAAAAAGAATTATTATTTCATTCCAAAAGACGATGCTACCTATATACGCGAAGATCACTTAAGCTCTGGAGAGTATTTTCTTATACAGATATTCAGGCTTGTGACATCAAAGGCAAAGCTCATTATTGTTGATGAGTTGGATGTAGCTCTGGATGCGGCTGCACAGGTGAAATTATTCCATGCTTTAAAGTCTTTGTTACGACAACGCGATTCACGCTTGATTGTTATTTCTCATTCGTTAGCTTTTATGAATACTGTAGATGATGGAGGGCTGTATTACCTTGAGAGTAACAATGATCAAGTGAGCTTGGAGCAGCGTTCATTTGGCTATATCAAGGCTGACCTATACGGATTTAAAGGGTTTGATCGTTACATCTTAACAGAAGATTCCGTATTGGAAGGTTTTATAGAGTTCATTATCAGACATTTCTCAATAATTCCATATTATCAGCATAAAACGATTGGTTTGGGTGGTGTCAACCAGTTGAGAATGATTGTTGAAAAAAATGATAGTGATCAAATTTTTTCAGATTCTAAGAATGTTTTAGCTATTGTGGACAGGGATGTGTTTTCTGAAATGTGCAAAGGTTACAGTGGTGAGTCAAGAATACTTTGTTCTCCTGTTCAGGATCTAGAGCTATTTATCTATGAGAATCGAGATGAGTTGTTTCCAGAAGTCAAGCTCCCTTCCTATAAGGAGTCGAGTCAGGCCAAGAAAGCTTCAAAATCGTATTGGAAGTATTTGGTAGCGGATAAAGGTCTAAATCTCAATAAGTTATACCTATTAATCGTTGAGCATAATGAAATAGAGACTAGAAAGTTAGTCAACGAAATTGACTTGTTCTTGAACTTGGGTGGTGCTTAGCGTTTTTTAAAAAAGTAAGTTGAATTGTTCCAGAAAAACTCTGACCTTTGACCAAGCGCTGGTCATGGGAATATTGAATACTATTCCAGAATCCTTTTGTCAAAGCTGTCGTTACCAGGATCTGGATCAGGGACTGAGTCTTGCTTTGTAGATGGTTCGGGATGGTGTTATCCGTGAACCCGCTGGCTAACATTGATCCCTTTTTTTTATGATGTGTCCCGTCCTGAAATAAGTTGACAACTTGTAGACTTATTATGAATATCCCTTTATTGGCCCGTGATTTTCACGTTACCAACCCAGCCCTCCCCGCAAATGCCTTACTGACCTGCTGGATAAGTATTTTTAAGGTGAAGAGGTCGGTCTACGGAAGCTTTTTTGGCACATGGCAATCATATCCATATAGCGATTCAGAAATTCTTGGCTATTCTCTCTCTGTACTTCGAATAATGAAATTAGCCAATGGCGTTCCTTTATTTTTCCAGAGCAGAAAGTCAACACGGATTGAATTGGTTTTCTATCAGACAAAGAGGGCGGTGTTGGCATTATTGACCAAATTGTACAGAGAGACTTTAGTGCATTTTTACCGCTCATTGGTAGCCTTAATAGCGTTTGTTCTTTCATTAATAACAACGGTGGTTGTACAGTTATGCTATTCCTCAACCGTTATTGATCGGCATAGTCCTGATGGGTACAAGGTTCGGATTGAAATCAATGATGATGCAGATCCGCAGGATAAGGTTCAGTGGCAATTGATTTTGCTGCTCCCCGAAGGTTTCAATGACCGAAACAGCATTCTTTGCTTTAATGCACCTGTGGCGCCAGCAGACTCGAACAGTATCGCAATATTAGTCACGAACGACTTGAGCAACTATTGCTATCAGCTAACGATACTGTCAGAGGGACAAATACCCATTTTCCATCATCTGTCAAAAGGTGTCTCGGAAAATAGCATAACTGTTCGTTTACAATCCACGACGGCAGACAGACCTGAGCTTACTTCTGTAAACACCGATCCGCTTCTGAATGACAAACCCCATGCGACCTCACTTATTCTTCTGGCCTGTTCCGACAACATGATTGTCAGTGAGCTGGAAACGCAGCAAGCTCTGAATAACACAATGACATTGACAGGAGGCAAGCTCACTGGCATTGCTGATTTTTCCAGTGACGGGGGTGGTGGCTTTTTCTATTCGCTCCCACCCCCGCCTTCGCCCGGAGGCGGCGGCAGGCCGTCGGGATTATTCGAAATAGACCTGCTTATCCTGAAACCCGTCATCACATGGTTGATGTCCATTGGCAAGGATTCTATTTCGTTTGACCAGCAGTCATCCCCGGCACACCTGAAAATTACACGCGTTAATGGCGATGGTTCTTCCAGCGAAGTCGCTATACCCGTTAGCTGGCTTGACTTTCTCGATATTGAACAATTGATCGATGTTGATTTCTGGAATACTCTTCTTCGGCGTGCAGCCAATACCTGTCCTGCCAGCGAAAGTCTTCAGTGGCAGCTTGGCTGTTTCAAACTATTTCTTGAGAGTGCTGTCTTGAAGGCAGGTAATGGGGATGGACAACCCTCTTATAGCGTATCCGATGCAGGACCTGAGAACGGAAATAACGACCATCAAGAGGAGGAAAGAGAAGAACCTGAAGATCAGGAGGGCCAATCATCTGGAGAAGACAGTGATGGTAGCGGAAATGAAAATAACAGAAAAGACGATGATGGTGACAAGAGTGAAAAAAATGCGACGACTCAAGACCTTCAGGAACTTGCTGACCAGCTTATTGCCATTATTGAAGGCAGCGATCGCAATGCAGTTTATAAGCTGAGGCAAATACTGGATGAACTGGACAGGCCTCAACGTTTACAGGTTTTGGAAACAAAAGGCACGAACATCAGGGGGAATACTGTCACTCCTCTTGAGGCGGTACTGGAACTGCGGCGTTCTTGCAAAGAGAATTCATTGCGCAACCGTTTTATCGAGCAGCTGATAGAAGCCACGAGCGATACAAAACAGACTTTGAATGACCTTGGTATTCTGTCTTCACTGCAACCGATCATTCCAACTGACGAGACACTGCTCAAAGTCGGCGAAAACAACCTGATGATTTTGCATAAGATTGTTCAGGACATCATTCATAGGGTCAATCAACCTGATCAACAGCCACCTATAGGACAATTTGAAAAATGTTGCTTTACTGAGTACTTCGTTCATTTGTTCCTGATCTATTCAAACCCCATTGAACTTATTCGTAATCTGTTAGGGAAAATATCAGATGTCGCTATAAGTCACGATATCATGATTTATGCACAATCATTTACATTTTCCACCTCTTTTCTGGATACCCTTATACGATTTGATCAGCACCCGTCATCCCATGAATTAATAAGCTTCTCAGAGAAACTGTACATGCAGTTGCAATCTTGCTCTTCACCACAAGAGCCTCTGATCAGTAACAGTGATAATATTGCCAACGAAATAATTGCCATCAATGCAAATACATTCACAGATCCCATCCAGCAGGTTGATAGCTACCAGAGTACCTCGGGCTCTGTGGGCAGTTCCTCTAATCTAACAGCTGATAGATACTTACAGCAGGGAGCAAGGCCAAAACAGCCCGGGTTTGCTGATCGGCAAAATGACTCTTCCCAAAAGAGAGCCAGCCTTGGACAACCTCCAGACTTCCCGACGATTACTCCGGGAAATGCAGTGAATGCTGACAATAGCCCCGACGATCATCGGGCTAAAAATTTGAAACATAAATTGAATAAGTTAGAAGGTGTTGTAAGTAATTACCTCAGGCTTAGAAAAGCAATTGATCTGAAGAGAATCGCTAAGGAAAAAGAAGAGCAAAAAAGACAACAGATAGAAAGACAACAGACTGAAAAGTTAACAGTAGAGGTTCAAAGGTTAACAATAGAAAATCAAGGATTAACTCAGGAGGTTCAGGGGGTAAGAGCAGAGAATCAGGAGTTGGCTATAAAGAATCAAAATCTTACTGCAGTAGCTCAAAGGCTCTGGAAACGGGTGACCCAGTCAGACACTGAGAACCAACGTTTGAGGGAAAATATCGAAAAGTTGGAGGGAGAGCTCGGGAAACAACAAGAATTAATAGACTTAATGATCCAGCAAGCCCTCCAACAGGTGGCAGCAGCCAGTCCAGCGATGTCAGCCAGTGACCCGAAGAGTTCTGCTTCTTGCCCGCAGTCGAGCCTCCCTGATGTGAAGGCAAACCGGTCGGGTGGGGAGTTACCGCTATCTCGGCAAGAAAGCATAAAGCCAATGTGCGAACACTACCACAGGCGCTGCCTTGTGAAATTCAAGTGCTGTGGCCTCTATTTCCCCTGCCATAGATGTCATAATGCAAGCCCTCGCTGTCAAGTTGAAAATTGCAAGGTTTTTGACGCAACACACCTTAAATGTACTCTCTGTGCCTATGAAGGGGAAATTACGGATGGCTCCCAGACATGCCCGGGATGCAACGAGCGGATGTCTGACTTTTTCTGTGCAAAGTGCAAACACTTCATCAGTGCAGAACTAAACCCGTTCCACTGTGATAAATGCGGCATTTGTCGAGTATATGAGGAGAAAAACTATCACTGTGATGTTTGCAACATCTGCATGAATAAAAGGTTAAAAGGCAATCACATATGCCGACCTGATTCAGGGCACGATGAATGCTGCATCTGCCTCGAAGACGCCTTCGGCGGCTGCCAGATACTACCCTGCTCCCACAGAGTCCATAGGGAATGCGCCGATGCGATGATTCAAAACGGAGTGACAAGCTGCCCAGTGTGCAGGGATCCCTTCCGGTTAAGGTGAATACCACATCTTCGTCACCCCTGGCCTGGAGATTGAATGCAGTGGTGGAAATATTAACCTTGCCAGGCTGTATTTGTGGATTAATGGCCTGAGGTTTGAGTGTGGAAACGGTCTGTTGTGGAAAATCTTCGCTTCGGCTATAAGCTTCTATTCTCAGGTGTTTGAGGGTTTCCAGACGGGCGCTGTAAAGCCTGATTGATGGGCAGAATGAAAGAGAGTCTCAACAATTGGCCTGTAAAATCAGGCAGTAGCTGAGTCTGGATGATTTTTAGTGGTATTCGTAGATTGGGTATATGAAAAAAATGAAGACGTTAAATTGTGCCGGAAAGTCTCTGACTTTTGACCGAACGCTGGTCATGGGAGTATTGAATATTACCCCGGACTCCTTTTATGAAAGCAGTCGTTATCAGAGTCTGGATCAGGTGCTGAGTAGTGCTGAGCAAATGGTTCGCGATGGGGTCGATATTCTGGATGTGGGTGGTGAATCCACAAGGCCAGGAGCAGACGGAACAGTCACCAGTGAGCAGGAGCTTGAGAGGGTTGTGCCTGTTGTGGAAGCTTTGAGAACGAACTTTGATCAGGTGGTCTCTGTGGATACCAGTTCTGCCCTGGTTATTTCTGAAGCCAGCAAAGCCGGTGCAGGCATGATTAATGATGTGCGTGCTCTGTTGAGGCCCGGAGCTCTTGAGGCGGCGGCCGCCACCGACCTTCCTGTCGTTTTGATGCATTCGCTGGTTGAACAGACAGAACCAGGCTTTGTGCCTCAATACGATGATCTGGTCAGCGAAGTGAATGAGTATCTGCTTGAGCGTGTCAGTGCCTGTGAAACGGCGGGTATTACCAGAGATCGACTGATACTTGATCCGGGATTTGGTGGCGGCATGTTTGGAAAAACACCTGCCCATGATCTGCAGTTACTCAAACATCTGGATCGTGTGCTTGCTCTTAACTTCCCGGTGTTGGCAGGAATGTCCAGAAAGTCATTCATTGGTGTTGTGTTGAATAAGCCTGCAGAGCAGAGGTTAAGTGCAAGTCTTGCCGTTGCTACTCTGGCTGCCCGGGCAGGGGCTCAAATTATTCGAGTTCATGATGTTGCTGAAACCGTTGATGCAGTTCGTATGGTAGATGCAGTCAGGAATGCTTAAGGTGTTTTAATCGCCTGCTCTTGTGGGCAGGCATTGGCTCTGATTCTTTTTTCTATTTCTCCCTTTTTTCGCAGCGTTGGCTCTAAGCGCAGGTAGGGAGAATTTTGTCATTTGTAAGACAATCATTTCTATTAAGTCTGTATGACAGTCATGTCATAATTCAGAGTATATCTTCAGTATTTTTTGTTCTGCGACGCCATCATGGCAAAGCAGAATATCGCCTGTTTTCACCTGTCACTCCTTTTTGTCTAGCCATTTGAGAGTGCTGTCTGACAGCGGATTCAGGCGCCAGATTATTGCATAAGGGTTGCTTTATGGGTCGCAAATTTTTCGGCACCGATGGTATTCGAGGCAAGGTGGGTGAGTTTCCTATTACCCCGGATTTCGTTCTCAAGCTGGGCTGGGCTGCGGGTAAGGTTCTGGCAGCAGAGGGCGAGGGTAAAGTCGTTATTGGTAAGGATACCCGTATCTCCGGCTACATGTTTGAGTCTGCTCTGGAGGCCGGTCTTTCTGCGGCGGGTATTGACGTGTGTCTGACCGGTCCTATGCCGACACCTGCTATCGCTTATCTGACCCGCACTTTTAATGGTCAGGCCGGAATTGTAATCAGTGCCTCTCATAATCCTTTCTACGACAACGGTATCAAGTTCTTTACCGGTAATGGCAGCAAATTGCCAGACGATGTTGAAGCAAAAATCGAGGCTCTGATAGAAGGTGTTATTGAGGTCGTTGACTCTGGTGAGCTGGGTAAAGTGACCCGACTGGATGATGCTTCCGGTCGTTATATCGAATATTGCAAAGCCAGTACTGTCTACCCTCTCGACTTGCGTGGCATGAATATCGTGATTGATGCCGGTCATGGTGCTACCTATCAGGTGGGTCCTGCTGTGTTCAGAGAGCTGGGTGCCAATGTTCAAGCCATTGGAATTAACCCGAACGGTTTGAATATCAATGAGGGTTGTGGTTCTACCCAGCCTGACAATCTGGCTGAAATTGTCAAAGAACGTGAAGCTGATCTGGGAATTGCTTTTGATGGTGATGGCGATCGAGTCATCATGGTGGATGACAATGGTGAGATTGTTGATGGTGATGAGCTGCTGTTCGCTATTGCTCTGGATCGTCGTCAACATAATGAGCTGAAGGGAGGGGTTGTCGGCACTCTGATGACAAACCTGGGAATGGAGAAAGCTCTGGAAGCCAACAATATTCCTTTTGCCCGAGCCAAAGTCGGTGATCGTTATGTCAATGAGTTACTGCTGGAGCATGATTGGCAGATAGGTGGTGAGTCCTCCGGTCATATCATCTGTAGAGATGTGTCCACCACCGGTGATGGTATTGTCTCTGCGCTGCAAGTTTTGAAGGCCGTAGTTCGTTCAGGTAAAAAACTGTCTGAGCTGCGTAGAGGAATGAGCAAGTACCCGCAGACCATGATTAATGTCCGGGTAAAAGAGAAAAAAGACACTGATAAAGTACCGGGTATTGTTGCCGCTGTGCAACAGTCTGAAACTGAACTGACAGGTCGTGGTCGTGTGCTCTTGAGGCCTTCCGGCACTGAGCCTGTTATCCGTGTCATGGTAGAGGGTGAGAATGCCGAAGAAGTTCGTGCTCACACCGAAAGACTGGCCATGGTGGTTGAACGGGAAATGTCCTGATTCTCGTTTTACAGGCTGGCTGGATGATTTCCAGTCAGTCTGTTGCTTTTGAAGTTTATTATTGATCTACGACAGTTTTAAGCAACCTCTTGCTTCTCTGAATTACTTTCCTTAGGTAGGATAAAAAACCGGCGTGTCAAATTTGTACGGGTCAGTCTACCCGGACTTGACTGCTGTTGCTCGAAAGAAAAATAAAAAATATTTTACAGGGGAAATATCATGCGTTTTGTCGCTGCCCTCTTTATGCTGATCCTGCCAGCGTTCTCTTTTGCACAGAACTACTCCATTGGTACCGGTGGTCAAAGTGGTATTTATTATCCGCTCGGTGGTGCACTGGCAAAAGTTTGGTCTGATAAGGTTCATGGGGTTAATGTAAAAGCAGAAGTTACTGCCGCTTCTGTTGAAAATACTATCAAGGTTGTTCGTGGCGATATGCTGGCTGGCATTGCCATGGGGAATGTGGTTCTCGATGCATACAGGGGTGAAGGCAAGTTTCCCGGTGAGATGCCGGTAAAGGTGTTGTTTGCCCTCTATCCAAATCTGGTTCATGCTTTGACCCTTCAAAGCTCGGACATCGCCAAACTGTCTGACCTCAAAGGTAAGCGGGTTTCTTTGGGTGCACCGGGTTCCGGGACCGCTGTTACCTCTGCTGCACTGTTGGAGAGTGTGGGTGTTGATCCCAAAAAAGATATCCGCGCTGTTTACCTGAATTATTCTGAAACCACTAATGCTCTGGCTAATGGTCAGGTTGATGCGGGCTTTATTGTCGGTGGTCAGGGAGTAGGCGCTGTAACCCAAGTCGCTCTGACTCACCCGATTCGTGTCCTGCCAGTCTCTGAAAAAGAGCGTGAGAAATTCATTGCTGAAAACCCTGCTTACAGCAGTTATACCATTCCGGGTGATGTATACAACGGCGTTGAAGCGGTTGATACCCTGAGTATCTGGAATGTCCTCGTCGTGCGAGCTGATATGTCTGACGACATGGCTTTCAGCCTTACTAAAGCAGCTTTTGAAAACATGGATGATGTTCGCAAGGTGGTAAAAGTGGCCGAAGCCACTACCAAAGGCAATGCCACTCGCCTGTCCGGTGTGCCTTTGCATCCGGGTGCTGAAAAATACCTGAATTCCATCAATTGAGTTTTCGGGTGGCCGAATGAATAAAGTCGTGATCAAAGCGCTGGGTTATCTGGTTCTTGTCTGTGCAGTACTTCTGTCTGTGTTTCAGATCTGGCAGGGGATTACCTCGACGATTTCTGCCACCTATTTCAGGCCGGTTCATCTGGCCTGGGTCATGGTGCTGATATTTCTTAATTATCCTTTGCTGAAAAACGAAGAGAGTCGTTTTTTTGTGCCAGTCAGGCTGTTTGATTTGATTCTGGCCCTGGCTACTGTGGTGGCGGGCTTTCGAATTATTAACTTTGACTACAACGATATTAACTATCTTCTGTATGGTCTTTCCGATTATGACCTTTATGCTGGTGTCGTCTATGTGGTGCTGATGATGGAGGCCTGTCGTCGGGCTGTAGGCTGGGTGATGGTGTTCATAGCATTGTTGTTCCTGGCTTATAGTGGTTTTGGGGATATGCTGCCAGGTGCTCTGGCAACCAAGAGTTACAGTGTTCAGGAATGGGTGCAGTTTCAGATCTTTTCCAGTAATGGCGTGTTTGGTTCTGCGCTGGGCATTGCGGCCACCACTGTCTTTATCTTTGTTCTGTTTGGAGCCTTCCTTGAGGTAACAGGCGCAGGCAAGTTCTTTATTGATCTGGCATTTGCTATTGCCGGTAAATACCGGGGAGGGCCTGCCAAGGCAGCCGTTATTGCTTCCGCTGGTCTGGGTTCTATTTCCGGATCTGCTATTGCCAATACGGTGACCACTGGCTCCATCACCATACCGATGATGAAAAAACTGGGTTATAAGCCAGAACAGGCTGCAGGTATCGAAGCCGCTGCATCAACCGGTGGGCAAATAATGCCACCTATTATGGGGGCAGGTGCTTTTGTGATGGCGCAATTTACCGGTGTGCCCTACAGCGACATCATGATTGCCTCCATTGCGCCTGCACTGCTCTACTTCTTCTGTACACTGTTGTACGTCCATATCATGGCCTGCAAACTTGAATTGCCAACAGTCAGTCGGACTGAAGCGGTATGGAGTGTCATGAAGCAGGGTGCTCACTTCCTTCTTCCCCTGGCCCTGATTACTAGCCTGCTGATGATCGGGTACTCGCCTCTTCTGGTGGGGGTGGCCGGTTGTGCGGCTATTCTGGTGGCGGCGTCACTGAGAAGTCATAGTCGTATAGGTGTCAGCAAGATCATTGAAGGGCTTAAGTCGGGTGCGCTGCTGGCCTTGCCTATCTCTGTTGCCTGTGCAGCGGCAGGAATTATTGTTGGTGTAGTAGGGCAGACCGGTATTGGGTTGCAGTTTACGCAGTTCGTTATGGCACTTTCCGGTGGGTATATGTTTACTGCGCTGATTCTCATCAGTCTTGTTGCCCTGGTGCTTGGAATGGGATTGCCTGTCACTGCTGCCTATATAGTATTGGCGGTAATGGCTGTACCTTTGTTGGGTGATTTTGGATTGCCTCTGTTGACATCGCATCTGATGGTTTTCTGGTTGTCTCAGACTTCCAATGTAACGCCTCCTATCGCTCTGGCAGCGTTTGCGGGAGCGGGTGTTGCTAATGCCAGTCCAATTAAATCTTCCGTTGAGGCGTTCAAGTTGGCGGCGGGCTTATTTTTGATTCCGATTGTGATGGCCTATACCGGTTTAATTAATACTGGAGAGGATTTTGCCGGATTGGTTATCGCGGTTGCCCGGACAATAGCCATCATTATTAGCATGGCTGTTGTTGTCGAAGGTTACCTGATTAGAAGATTAAGCCTGTTGGAAAGAGGTTTGGCCTTCAGCAGTTTACCAGTTCTACTGTTTAATCCTGCGGGTTTAGGCTTTTTGGGTATTTTTCTTGTAATGATGCTGTTGTTAATGCAGTGGCGAGCAACTGGGGCTGTGTTGCGTTCTCATTCGAGTTGAGTGATATGGGCCGGTCGCGCTCTCATTCATCAGCTAATGTGCAGTACTCTGATATAAAGTTAACGTTCTTGAAGGCTATTCATGCACTGGCCTTGAATGAGCAGTAGTGATTCTCTAAGTGCTTGACTGGTTATGAGTTTATTGATTTTCATCCGCTGTTGGAAAATTGCCAGTGAAAGGTGTCATCACAGTTGTATAACAAAGGAACTTGGGTTAGTATGCCGACCTCGCGAATGTTGAGGTGAGCAGTATGCGCCAGCCACTGGTTGCCGGTAATTGGAAGATGAATGGATCTCTCGAAGAGAACCGTCAATTACTGGGTAAACTTGTTTCCGGTCTTGATACTAAAGCTGAAGTCCTGGTTTGTCCTCCTTCGATTTATGCTCAAGGCATTTGCGAAATATTGGCTGTTAGTGCTATAAAAGTTGGCTTGCAGAATGTCTCTGACAAGACATCTGGCGCTTATACTGGCGAGGTTTCGCCTCTGATGGTCAAAGATCTTGGTATTGAATACGTGATCATTGGTCATTCTGAGCGTCGCTCTCTGTTTGGAGAGGGTGATGAGGAAGTTGCTGCGAAATTCTGTGCTCTGGCTGATCAGGGTTTGGTGCCTATCCTTTGTGTGGGTGAAACTCTGCAAGAGCGAGAAGCTGGCAGCACCATGAAGGTGGTGACAGCTCAGGTCGAAGCTGTGCTGCGGACTGCTGGTCCGGAGCGTTTGGCAAATTTTGTGATCGCTTATGAGCCCGTATGGGCTATTGGAACCGGGCTGACTGCAACACCGGAACAGGCGCAGGAAGTGCATGCTGTGATTCGCAGCTTGCTGGCAGAACATGATCAGGCTATGGCTGGCAGAACTCGTATTCTGTACGGTGGTAGCATGAAAGCAGCTAATGCTGCAGACCTGATCGCTTTGCCGGATGTTGACGGTGGTCTTGTGGGGGGAGCCTCATTGGTTGCTGAAGAGTTCCAGGCGATCTGTCGCGCTGCAGGATAGTGATGGAAACCATAATTCTTATTGTTCATGTTCTTGCCTCTGCTGCCGTAGTCGGTCTGATTTTGTTGCAGCAGGGTAAGGGTGCGGAAGCCGGTGCCAGTTTTGGGTCCGGTGCGTCACAAACAGTGTTTGGTAGTCAGGGTACTGGCAACTTTATGAGTCGTACTACGGCGATTCTGGCAACGGTGTTTTTTGTGACCAGTTTTGCTCTGGCTATGGTGGCCAGGCAAAAGGCAGACAGTATCGGTGATGCAGGTGTGCCAGCTGTAGTTGTTGAGGAGTCCGTTCCGGCCGGTGATGCACCGATCGCTCCGGAAGCCGCTTCAGAAACGAGCTCAGGTATAGGCTCAGAAAAGAGTGTCGAGAGCGATGCTCCTGTGATAGAATCACAACCCGTCGAAAGCGACGAGCAGAATAAAGAGCTGTCTCTGCCTCCAGTCCAGTAAGGACTAGCTTTAAGCAGGATGTAGTGGTGGTGTTTGCCCAGGTGGTGGAATTGGTAGACACGCCGTCTTGAGGGGGCGGTGGCCTAACGGTCGTGCGGGTTCAAGTCCCGCCCTGGGCACCAAATTGCCATTAACTTTTTCAGTAAATGGAAGAAAAGAATTTGGTTTAGTGTTGTAATGATTAAAAGGCGTATCTACAGTTATGGCTTGTGAAGCAGGTTTTTAGCTGGCAGTATACTGGAGTAGGTTTGATGCGGGGTGGAGCAGCCTGGTAGCTCGTCGGGCTCATAACCCGAAGGTCGTCAGTTCGAATCTGGCCCCCGCTACCAAATAATTAAACCCCATTATGGGGTTTTTTATTAGGTGCGTCAGAGTCTTTTGTTGGGCTTGAGGTGTCGGTCTCGACAGGGCTCTGGGAGTCTATTGAATTCATGTCTGATGGCGTGACTTTGGTAGGTTAATTAGTTGCGTCCAGCTGGAAAACTGGGTGCATAGAAGAGACAGGGCTTTTAAGCCCTTTTTTTGTTTTTGCAGACAGGTGTTTCCAACGTGGCAGGCAAGCAGTCGCAGCTGGAAGCATTGATTGGACCCGTGGTTGAATCCCTTGGCTATCAGCTTTGGGGAGTTGAGTTCAAATCTCAGGGTAAGCAGTCAATGCTTCGCATTTATATTGATTCCCTTGATAAAGAAAAGGGAATTCAACTGGATGACTGTGAGGTCGTCAGTCGCCAGGTCAGTGGGGTTCTCGATGTGGAAGATCCCATTACGGAAGAATATACCCTCGAAGTCTCATCGCCCGGAGTAGACAGGCAGCTGTTTACTCTTGAGCACTTTGTAGCCTGGGCGGGGGCAGAAGTTAATGTGCGTTTGAGGGTGCCTTTTGAAGGGCGTCGCAAGTACAGGGGTATTGTAAGAGGGGTTGAAGATCAGGACGTGGTGTTAGTTGTCGATGATCACGAACTGCTTCTTCCCATTGAGAGCATAGACAAGGCTCAGGTGATACCGAGATTCGACTAACTTCAGACTCAAAACTGGTAATGACCAGATAAAAGATTGAGAACAAGGTTCAGGCCGGGTTGTTAGCCGTTGTCTGCAATAACAAAGTTGATTACAGGCAGGGGTCTTCCCGGTTAACGGCCAGGGAAGTGTTGGCAAAGGCATGGACTGGTTCAGCATAGGCGAGGCAGAGCATGAGTAAAGAAATTCTGTTGGTCGTTGAGTCCGTTTCCAACGAGAAGGGCGTTCCACCCGAAGTGATCTTCGAGGCTATGGAAATTGCTCTGGCGACCGCGACCAAAAAGCGTTACGAAACCGAAGTTGATATCCGGGTGGCGATTGACCGCAGCAGTGGTGAATACGATACCTTCCGTCGTTGGACTGTAGTTGCTGACGAAGATTTCGAGTTTCCTGGCATGCACTTTACCCTGGATGAGGGTAAGGAAAAGGATGAGTCACTGGAAATCGGTGGTGTCTGGGAAGAGCAGGTTGAGTCTGTAGCATTTGGACGGATAGCAGCCCAGACTGCCAAACAGGTTATTGTTCAGAAAGTGCGTGAAGCTGAACGTGCCCAAATGGTTGAGCAATATCGTGACAAGCTGGGCGATCTGATTAATGGAACCGTAAAGAAAACGACTCGTGACAGTATTATTGTTGACCTTGGCAACAATGCTGAAGCAGTCATGCGTAAGGATAGCGTCTTGCCACGTGAGAACTTCCGTATGGGAAGTCATGTAAGGGCACTGCTCAGTGAAATTTCCACGGAAGGTCGTGGACCGCAGCTGATGCTGTCCCGAACTGCGCCTGAAATGCTGATTGAATTGTTCCGCATTGAAGTGCCAGAGATTGCTGAAGAGGTTCTGGAGATCAGGGCGGCTGCCCGTGACCCGGGCTCAAGGGCAAAGATTGCCGTTAAAACCAATGACGGTCGCATTGATCCGGTAGGTGCTTGCGTAGGTATGCGCGGTGCTCGTGTACAGGCGGTATCCGGCGAGTTGGGTAATGAACGTATCGACATTGTTCTGTTCGACGAAAACCCTGTCCAGTATGTGATTAATGCCATGCAGCCTGCAGAGGTTGCCTCCATCATCGTTGACGAAGATTCCGGAACTATGGATATCGCAGTCAGTGAGGATAATCTGGCCCAGGCCATTGGTCGTAGTGGTCAGAATGTTCGACTGGCCAGTGAGCTGACTGGCTGGAAATTGAACGTTATGACAGAAGCTGAAGCCGCTGCCAAACAGGAAAAGGAAGCGGACAGGTTTAAACAGAGTTTTATTGATCTGCTCGACATTGATGAAGAACTGGCGCAGCTGCTGGTCGACGAAGGATTCACCACCGTTGAAGAAATTGCCTATGTCCCACTGGAAGAGATGGTGGCAATTGAAGGCATGGATGAAGACATCGTGGAAGAGCTTCGCACTCGTGCGAAAGACAAGCTGCTGACCCAGGCCATTGCTCGAGAAGAAAAGCTAGATGGCGCACAGCCAGCTGAAGACCTTCTGACTATGGACGGTATGGATGAGGAGCTGGCACTGGAGCTGGCCAGCCTGGGTGTCATTACTATGGAAGATCTGGCGGAGCAGTCCATTGACGACCTTCTCGAAATTGAAGGTATGGACGAGACGCGTGCGGGTGAATTGATTATGACGGCGCGTGCTCCCTGGTTCGAGGAAGCTGGTAACTGAGCGGGCCACTGAGAGGAGAAGTGTTAATGGCAGAAGTAACCGTAGAACAACTCGCGAAGGTGGTCGGCGCTCCGGTCGAAAGGTTGCTGCAGCAGATGCAGGATGCGGGCCTGAAGCAGACAAAGGCTTCGGAAGCCGTGTCGGATGCAGAAAAGAAGCAGTTGCTGGCTCACCTGAAAAGCATTCACGGTGATCATACAGGTACTGCTGAGCCAACCAAGATCACCCTCAAGCGCAAAACTGTCAGTCAGATGAAAGTATCTGGCGGTGGTGGCGCTGGTAAGAAAAAAGTTGTCAATGTAGAAGTTCGCAAGAAGCGTACCTACGTCAAGAACGAAAAAGCGGAAGAGCAGAAGCCGGAAGAAAAGCGGGCTCGTGGTGACTCACGCCGTGATGGTGACCGTCCTCAGCGTCGTGACGGCGATCGTCCTCAGCAGCGTCGTGACGGCGATCGC
Source organism: Endozoicomonas sp. ALC020 (assembly GCF_049275935.1). NCBI lineage: Bacteria > Pseudomonadati > Pseudomonadota > Gammaproteobacteria > Oceanospirillales > Endozoicomonadaceae > Endozoicomonas > Endozoicomonas sp. ALC020. Next base: position 777,604 of record NZ_CP184830.1, on the reverse strand, counting down.
CCACCGCGTCGTGATGGTGATCGTCCTCAGCGTCGTGATGGTGATCGTCCTCAGCGTCGTGATGGTGATCGCCCACCACGTCGTGATGGCGACCGCCCACCGCGCCGTGACGGAGATCGTCCGGCTCGTCGTGATGGTCCTTCTGCACCTGGCTTTGATCCAGCAGCAGCGCCAATGCCGACTCCGGAAGGTGATAAGCGAGGTCGTAATCGTAAAGCCAAAGATCGCCGTGATGAGCCCCGTGAAGAGCGCGGTCGTCGTGGTGAGAAGCGTGGCGGACGTAGCGCCGGTCGTAAAGACGATCGTCGTGGCGGCCGTAAGGCAGCTCGAACTATCACGCCTGAATCCATGGCCGCTCACGGCTTCACCAAGCCAACCGCTCCGGTGATACGTGAAGTCTCAATTCCTGAGACCATCACTGTTGCTGAACTGGCGCAAAAAATGGCCGTGAAGGCCGCTGACGTCATCAAGGCAATGTTCAAGATGGGCTCCATGGTGACCATCAACCAGGTGATCGACCAGGATACAGCGTCCATCGTGGTTGAAGAGATGGGTCACACCTTCAAGTTGGCTAAGGCTGACAGCATTGAAGACTCCCTGACTGAAAATCAGGAAGGTAGCGTAACCGAGTTTGAAGAGAGGCCTCGTGCACCGGTTGTCACGGTAATGGGTCACGTTGACCACGGTAAGACCTCCCTGCTGGACTATATCCGCAAGAGTCGTGTGCAAGCTGGCGAGGCCGGTGGTATTACTCAACACATTGGTGCTTATCATGTAGATACGCCACGCGGTATGGTGTCCTTCTTGGATACTCCTGGACACGCGGCCTTTACCGCTATGCGTGCTCGTGGTGCCAAGGCAACGGATATCGTCATTCTGGTGGTTGCAGCTGACGATGGTGTTATGCCTCAGACCGAAGAAGCGGTTCAGCACGCCAAGGCTGCCGGTGTTCCTGTGGTTGTTGCTGTGAACAAGATCGATAAGGAAGCTGCAGATCCTGATCGTGTGAAGAATGAACTGGCTGCGAGGGAAGTCATTCCTGAAGAGTGGGGTGGTGACACCCAGTTTATTCATGTATCGGCTCTGACCGGTCAGGGTATTGACGAGCTGCTGGAAGCGGTGCTTCTTCAGGCTGAGGTTCTTGAACTGTCTGCTGCTGACGAAGGTCCGGCTAAAGGCGTGGTGGTTGAATCCCGTCTGGATAAAGGTCGTGGCCCTGTCGCTACGGTTCTGGTTCAGTCCGGTAACCTGCAACAGGGTGACAACATTCTGGTAGGTCAGCAGTACGGTCGTGTTCGTGCGATGCTGGATGAAGACGGTAAGGCGATCAAGGATGCAGGTCCTTCCATCCCGGTTGAAATTCTGGGCTTGGACGGTACGCCTGATGCCGGTGATGAGCTGATTGTGGTTAAGGATGAGCGTAAGGCTCGTGAAATCGCACTGTTCCGTCAGGGTAAATACCGTGAAGTCAAACTGGCTCGTCAGCAGGCTTCCAAGCTGGAAAATATCTTCTCCAGCATGGGCTCTGAAGAGAAGAAAACTCTCAATATCGTTCTGAAAGCAGACGTACGAGGTTCTCTGGAAGCTCTGACGACTTCTCTGGAAGAGCAGGGTAATGATGAAGTACAGGTTAAGGTTATTTCTGGCGGCGTAGGTGGTATCACTGAAACCGACGCTAACCTCGCTCTGGCTTCCAACGCTGTTATTGTCGGCTTTAATGTTCGTGCTGATGCCTCTGCCCGCAGGGTGATTGAGGCAGAAGAACTGGATCTCCGCTACTACAGCGTCATCTACGACATCATCGAAGATGTTAAGAAGGCTCTGGGCGGTATGCTGGGCTCCGACACCCGTGAGCAGATTGTTGGTACCGCAGAAGTGCGTGACGTCTTCCGTTCTCCGAAGTTCGGTGCGGTGGCTGGCTGTATGGTTATTGAAGGTACTGTTTACCGCAACGACCGTATCCGTGTTCTGCGTGACAACGTGGTTATCTTTGAAGGCGAACTGGAATCCCTGCGTCGCTTCAAGGATGACGTGCAGGATGTGCGCGAAGGCATGGAGTGTGGTATCGCGGTTAAGTCCTACAACGACGTTAAGCCAGGCGATAAGATCGAAGTGTACAAGACTGTCGAGGTCAAGCGTACTCTTTAATCAGGCTCGGCCGATCTCATTCGGTTGCCCGTCAAAGAAGCCCGCAGAAATGATTGCGGGCTTTCTCATATCAGCAGGATTGAATCCCCAATGGCTAAAGAATACAGTCGAACCCAGCGGGTGGCGGACCAGATTCAGAAAGAACTGGCACAGCTGATCCAGCTGGAGATGAAAGATCCCCGTCTGGGTATGGTCACTGTCAGTGCGGTAGAAGTTTCCCGCGACCTGGCCTTTGCCGATGTTTTTGTTTCTTTCCTGGGTGTAGACGACCAGAAAGGCGTCAGTAACCAGAAAAGCGCTGATGAGGACCTTGAGGTGCTGCAGAGTGCTGCCGGATTCCTGCGCAGCCAGCTGGCCCGTTCCATCAAGTTACGTAGCATTCCCCAGTTGCGTTTCCGCTATGACAATAGCCTGAGGCGTGGGGCGTATATGAGTGAGCTGATTGCAAAAGCTCGTTCTGGTGACAGTGATCATCAGGGTGAGTCTGAGGAGTAATGGATGTCTAAACGCAGACGTAGCCGTGGCCGCAGGGTGGACGGTATTGTTGTTGTGAATAAGCCCAAAGGTGCCAGTTCCAATGACGTTCTGCAACGCGTCAAGGGGCTTTATGGTGCAGCCAAGGCCGGTCATACCGGCAGTCTTGACCCTCTGGCCACAGGCGTTTTGCCGATCTGTCTGGGTGAGGCGACCAAGTTTTCACAGTATCTGCTGGAGTCCGATAAGTCCTACAGGACGGAAGTAAAGCTGGGTATCCAGACGGAGACCGGTGACCGTGAAGGTGAGATTGTTGAGCAGCGTGCGGTGAATGTTACCCGCTCTGATATCGAGACTGTCCTTGATCGTTTCCGTGGTGAGGTTGATCAGGTTCCCAGTATGTATTCAGCGTTGAAGTACAATGGTGAGCCCCTTTATAAGCTGGCTCGTCAGGGGATTGTTGTTGAGCGTCCGTCTCGCCGAATCACTATCTATCGTCTTGAACTGCTGGATTTTGAAGGTGACAGGTTAATCCTTGAAGTGGACTGTTCCAAGGGCACCTATATCCGTACACTGGCTGAAGATGTTGGTGCGGCTCTTGGTTGTCTGGGGCATGTTGCCGAACTTCACAGAATTAAAGCCGGTCCATATACTGAACACCAGTCTCACACTTTGGAAGAGCTCGAAGACATTCGTGACGGCGGTGGTCACAGGGCTCTGGATGAGCTCTTATTACCGTTGGATACTTCCGTCAGTGACTGGCCTCAGATCCGTCTGGGGGCAACCAGCAGCTACTACATCAGTCAGGGGCAGCCTGTTCAGGTACCTCAGGCGCCAACCAAAGGGAATGTCCGTATTTATGGCCAGGAAGAGGTTGAAGGGCAGGAAGTCTTTCGATTCCTGGGGATTGGTGAGATTGATGAAGACGGTCGTGTCGCTCCCAGGCGGCTGATCAATTCTGGAAACTGAGGCAGATTTTCTGGCGTGGTGGTTTTAACAGACTGGCTTCCGGTTGGAAGTTGGTGTTAGAATGCCCCGCTTGGTTGACAGCAGGTGCTGTTAAACTTTGAAGGCTGGCTGTAAATATGCACGGTCTTGCCTGATTGTGAATGCATATTAACTGGAGTACAAAACAATGGCTTTGACTGCCAAAAAGAAAGCGGAAATCATCAAGAAATTCGGTCGCACTGAAGGCGACAGCGGTAGCCCTGAAGTTCAGGTTGCTCTGCTGACTGCAAACATCGAAGGTCTGCAGGGGCACTTCAAGGCAAACCACAAGGATCACCACTCCCGTCGTGGTCTGATTCGCATGGTAAACCAGCGTCGTAGCATGCTGAACTATCTGAAGGGTAAAGACGTTGAGCGTTACCGTTCCCTGATCGAGCGTCTGGGTCTGCGTCGCTAATAGCGCCTGTCTCGCTATTGACCTGGATTCAGGATTCTACTTTGGGTTGTTCTGTCAAGTTCAACTCAGGGTTGAACAGGATACATTGAACAGTTTTGTGTCTGATAAATGTATTTCTGTGCAGCTAAAGCACCGCCGGCTTCCGTTGTGAGGCAGGCGGTGTTTTTGCATTGTTGATCACAGGAAAAAAGAAAAATCAGTGTGTTGTAAAAAGCAGCAAGGTGTTGCTGATAAGCTGTGAAATCTTTATTGCAAATAAGTGTATAATAAGGTTCTGACTTTTCTTGTGGTTAAAAAAACCATAAAGACGACATTGCTTTTACGGTTTTAAAGAGAGGGATTACCCCTCTCAAGTGCCTGACCAGGTACTCATACCAATCGTATTTTCTAACTCCCGCAATGAGCATGGAGATTTGAGCCTTAAGACAAGGCGGCGTGAGGAGTCATAGCCTTAGCTATGGCGACGATCGCCAACGCAGGATTAAGGCTCAAATCTTCAGCGCAATAGGGAGTTAGAAAGTTCGATTGGTATTACATGTCAGCACTCTGGTCGTCAGTAGAGGGTGCAATTCCAAGTCTGTCTGGATAGGCGGGGTCTGTACATTATCCAGAAGGTTTAGAATTGCATCTGTCACGCCACTATGACCGGGTACTGTATTGGTTCATTCACACTCAATAGGAAAACGTTGTGAATCCGGTAATTAAAACATTTCAGTTCGGTGATCAGACCATCACTCTGGAAACTGGCCGTGTTGCTCGTCAGGCTTCAGGTGCCGTCCTGGCCAAGATGGGCGATATTGCTGTTTTGGCAACCGTAGTGGGTGCCAAGCAGGCAAACGAAGGTCAGGATTTCTTTCCGCTTTCTGTGCACTATCAGGAAAAAACATACGCTGCTGGTAAAATACCGGGTGGTTTCCTGAAGCGCGAATCCCGTCCAAGCGAAAAAGAAACTCTGACCTCCCGTTTGATCGATCGTCCTATTCGTCCTCTGTTCCCTAAGGGGTTCATGAATGAAGTGCAGGTTGTCTGTACTGTCATGTCTACTGACAAAAAGAACGACCCGGACATCCTCGCCATGGTCGCTACTTCTGCGGCTCTGGCTGTATCAGGTATTCCTTTCGATGGCCCTATTGGTGCTGCGCGCGTTGGTTTCAATGAAGAGAAAGGCTATCTGCTGAACCCTGACTATGAAGAGCTGAAGACTTCAGAGCTGGACATGGTAGTAGCGGGTACCAACGACGCTGTTCTGATGGTTGAATCTGAAGCCCAGGAGCTGACAGAAGACGAAATGCTGGGAGCAGTCTTATTTGCTCATCAGGAATACCAGACCGTCATCCAGGCCGTTAAAGAGCTGGCTGCAGAAGCTGGCAAGGCTCGCTGGGAGTGGGAAGCGCCAGCTGAGAACACTGAGCTGAAAGAAAAAGTAGCGTCCTTCGAAGGCAAAATGCGTGAAGCTTACCAGATCACCATCAAGCAGGATCGTACTGCTGCCGTAAAATCGCTGCGCCAGGAAGTGCTGGAAGCCATTGCTGGTGAAAACAGTGCTTTCGACACTTCTGATGTTGAAAAAGCCTTCGGCAAGCTGGAGAAAAATGTTGTACGTGGCAACATCATCAGCGGTATGCCTCGTATCGATGGCCGTGATACCAGGACGGTCCGTAACATTGGTGTCGAGATCGGCGTTCTGCAGAAGACCCATGGTTCATCCCTGTTCACCCGCGGTGAAACTCAGGCCATCGTTACCGCCACTCTGGGGACGACTCGCGACGCTCAGATCGTTGACAATCTGGAAGGTGAAGTCAAAGATCCATTCATGCTGCACTACAACTTTCCTTCATACTCTGTAGGCGAGTGTGGTCGTATGGGAGCGCCTGGTCGTCGTGAAATTGGTCATGGTCGTCTGGCTCGTCGTGGTGTTCAGGCGGTTCTGCCTACTCAGGAAGATTTTCCGTACACCATCCGTGTTGTTTCCGAGATCACAGAATCCAACGGTTCCAGCTCCATGGCTTCGGTTTGCGGTTCTTCCCTGGCCCTGATGGATGCAGGTGTGCCTTTGAAAGCACCTGTAGCCGGTATCGCCATGGGTCTGGTTAAAGAAGGTGATCAGTTCGCTGTTCTGACCGACATTCTGGGTGATGAAGACCACTTGGGTGATATGGACTTTAAAGTAGCGGGTACTTCTGAAGGTATTACTGCCCTGCAGATGGATATCAAGATTGCCGGTATTACGGAAGAGATCATGGAGATTGCCCTGGAGCAGGCTATGCAGGCCCGCCTGCACATTCTGGGCGAGATGAACAAGGTCATCAGTTCTGCTCGTACGGAACTGAACCCGAATGCGCCTATGACCATGTCTCTGAAAATTGACCCGGACAAGATTCGTGACGTGATCGGTAAAGGGGGTTCTACTATTCGCAGCATCTGCGATAAAACGGGTGCGTCCGTTGATATCGACGACAGCGGTATGGTACAGATCTTTGCCGAGAACAGCGAGAAAGCCAAGGCTGCCTATGACATGGTCTACGGCATAACTGCCGAAGCCGAGATTGGTAAGATCTATACCGGTGAAGTGACTCGTATTCTTGACTTTGGCGCATTCGTCAGTGTTTTGCCCGGTAAAGACGGTCTTGTGCACATTTCTCAAATCGCCAATGAGCGTGTTGAGAATGTGACCGACTACTTGAAAGTTGGCCAGACTATCGACGTTGTGGTGCTGGATATTGACTCCCGTGGTCGTATTAAGCTCAGCATTAAAGAAGTTGAGCGTGCAAGAGAACAGCAGGGCTGATCTTGAGTGCGTAACTTTCTAATAAAACAGGAGCCAGTGGCCCCTGTTTTATTATCTCCCTATCACACCGCTAAATCGCTGAACTCCCAAGCTGTAAGTCAGACTTCATTAGAACCAGTTTTTATAAGTCATTTATATAATTTGCTATTAAACCTACAAACTCACAGCCAGATCTCATAAGAATCGGTTTTTATAAGTCATTTATATTCTATTTATCATTGAAATAAAAACTATACTGTCGTCTTGTTGAGTGTTACGAACAGGCTTTTAACCGGGTTTTACCGTAACTATGGTCGAGGAGCTTAAGCATGAAACGAGTTTTAGGGGCTCTACCCGTGCTGGTCTTATCCATCGCTGTGACTCACGGTGCAATTGCTTTTGCCGTTGAGCAGCGCCAGGGAGGGCCTACGCACTCAGATTCAAAGCAATCAAAAAATGGAACGCTTCTTCCATCCGATTTGGATCCGACATTGCCGTCGGGCGACTCAAGAGCTGGGAAAAGCAGTTCTGTTGATTCCTCATCAAGTCAAAGTGATATTAAAAACAGCCCCAGTGAGCTATTTGCGCTATTAAAGGGCACGTTAGTAGAGGGCATACAGCTTCCTGAGAATTCTCAGAGAGCGATCATCGATCAGAACAACCTGATTCCTTTTGATGTCGATGAGGATAACTACACTGACGCTAAGAAAAAGCCAACACTTCTTTGGGCAAGGGCGACTTTTCTTAAAAAAAAGCACCCCCCTCACCTTAATGAAGGTGATCTCCGGCCGGCACTATTTCCGTTAAACACTTCCTCCTATAAACGGGCCGATCCCTTCGGGACTGCGGTCGTAAAGTGTGATTCCCCACTGCCAGCACCTTTAACCAAAAAGGGTCGCTGCAATGATCAGCAACCGACCGGATTCTGTCGAGTCAAGTTAGAGTGGGGCGGAGGGGTCTATACCCTCGTTGGTATGCTGGCCAACACACCCGATGATTTCAGCGGATGTCTTTTATCGGGTAGAATAACAGATAATTTCCTGGCATCCTTGGGGGTTGAGGCTCTGCTACCCAGAGACATTCTGGTCACTGACGAAGAATATTATCAGATCAATGTTACTTATCGCAGAGGCTCCTACCGATTTCGGAAAGAGCCTAGGCATCCGGTACTCTTTGCATCGACAGTACTCTTGTCTGGGAGTCTGCGTCATGAAACTTTGTGTAAAAATGATGCCAGCCCCGGAACCCAATGGTACAGCGATTACAGCGATGGGGTTCGTGAAAGCGGAGATGGATGTGCAGGACTGATAGCTGGTGCTAACCCATCAGGCTCTATGCTCCATTTTATCCCTATACGAAAGAAGGCCCTTCCAGTCAAGCAGTCTCCTGTTGTATGGCAAGCAATGGAATCTGAACAAGATATCAGAGGAGTCAATCTTGATGTTTATGAATACTTTTGCTCCCCCAGAAGGCCTTACAAAGAGTTTATCCTGGGCTCACTGGCAGGGCAGGGATCTGATAAGTATTGTGGATATATAGGTACCAGTGGAAAAAGTGGCTACGTCGCTACCAATCAGGATGGCAGTATTGCTACTGATTACCTGAAACCTGTGATTAATGGTAGGATTGGCTGGAAGGCTTTTGAGGATAATCTGCCTGACGAGGCTATTATTGCCGGTTACAGCGTTGCAGGTTTTAGCAGAAGAATAGACAGGGTACCGGTATATTTTTGTCGTTTTATGAATAACGGTTTCAAAACCTTCGGCCAGTATTTTAAGGAGGGCAAAGTCTGTAAAGCATCATTTGCAACGCCCTGCGGAGACTCCAACGCCCTGGTTACTTCAGATACCTTTGAAATTCTAGTCAGGAAGTGACGGGCAGAACCAGGAAGGCTGCAGACGGAATGTCAATTGTCGTTGTTTGGGCAATGGTGCGGCCCGCACTGGCTAATGAACATGTCATTAAACGTTTGAATGAACTGCTCTATGTGCATTTCAATAATGCCGGTACTGGCAGGGCTTCTCTCAGAAGTAGACCTGAATCCTTCGATGTTAAGTGGGATTGTGTCTTTGGTTATGTCGAATATGTACGGTACAGCATGTTTCAGGAGGTCCTTTACTTGCGGCTTTGTCAGGCCATAAGCGACTCCATAGCTGAAATGCCCCAGATTACTCCTCATGACTTCAAATATTACGCTATTTTCTGAGGAAAGAGGCTGAGTGTGTTGATTAATGGTAATCAGATTTTCAACTGCAGCAGACTCACCTTCAGGGTCTCGGATGTAAACGATATCTTTTTCTTTGTCATAGCCAATCAGGCTGTAGGCGTGTTCGGTTCTAATTTCTGCGAACGGTCTCAGCCCCAAGGGAGCTGAATGGGGTGGGCTAATGGAAACAGTGGCTGCTTTTTCATTATCGACAAAAGAATTAAGTTGCTTCTTCAATCGCTCCTGAGTTTGAAGTTGCGGGTTGACGAAATCGGTAAGCGATCCCATCAGTACAGTCAAAACTGATTCTTCATCTAACCCGTCCAGTTCTGAGTATTGATGATACTTGAATCTTGCCGGGCGATTATATCGATTTGCATTAATGAAACGTTTCGACAGGTGGGCGTAAGCGGCTTCCAGCATAGCCAGCCAAACACCACCATCACGTGTTTCGGCAAAGTGTGAGTAGCGCTCAACTTCTCTGAATTGGATCAGCGTGCCATCATCAATCCCCGGAAAAACAATGTCAAATGTTCGTTCATCCGTCGTCGTATGGAAGTAATTGAATATTAGTCTTTTTCCGGTTTCAGAGCTGGCAATTGAGGCCAGTGAGGCAATCAGAACACAATCTGGAAAATGTTTCTGCAGTAGATTGTCGGGAGTAATACTGGTCAAGCCGTGGGGGAAAAGCCGTTTATAGGCGTTGTTAAACGGTTGCCGTTCTGGCCTGGCAAGCCAGGTATCCCAAAATCCGTTGTCCTGCTCGTAGTGATACTTTGCGGCCTGCCCCGACAGTTCAGCCAGCTCAATACTATCCCTGCTTAATAAAGCGGTAACAGGGTTTTGCCATTGCTCGAAATTAACAAGGTAAAGCCTGATGGTCTGGTAAAGGTCTTTGTTCAAATAGGGAGCATGATAACCCTCAATCAGTTCATCTTGGGAGAGCAGGCCATCAGAGTCTTTATCAAGTGCACCTGCCAGCTCCGGAAAGTAGCGGTATGCCGAAGGGTAACCGGGTGAAAATTCGCCACTAAATACCTGGACAGTAAAAAAGAGCAGACTGGTCAGTAATAAAGTACGTAAATGGTCCATCCTGTTAATTCCTGTAATAAGCATCCTGCTGTTAAGCCATGCCCTCTGGTTTTGTCATGGGTTGTGACACGGCTTCTTAACCATTAAGTACCTGGCCAGTTGGTTTCGCATATTCTGGCGAGTGGATTTTTTCATCCTTCAAGGCGTAACGACGGGCGCGTAGCCGTAGCTACGCAACCAGAGTTGGAACGCAGAAGGGTGGAAAAAGCCGCCGTTCAGAATATGCGAAACCAACTGGTTAGGTACTTAGATGACAGGAAGTTCAAAAAGTTCATTTACAGGTGAGAGAAATGGAGATTCCTGTTAGCAGAATGAGCAACTGGCCAGGTCCTTAGTTATGGCTTATAGGGCATTGATACGGCCCGTCCTGACTAATGTGCATGATATTAAAGGTGCTAATAAGCTGGTCTATGCTCATTTCGATGATGCCGGTATTGGCGGGGCTTTTCTCAGACCAAGACCTGAGTCGTTCAATATTGATTATGTCTTTCTCCATTTTAATCGTCTTAGGGTCATTTAGTTTAAGGAAGTTGTTTACTTCAGACTCTGTCAAGATATAGGCGACTCCGTAGTCAGGATGGCTGGGATAGTTCATCATGGCTTCAAATATTACGTTATCTCCTATGGAAAGATGCTGATTATGTCGAATAATGGTAATGAGATTTTCAACCGCAGCAGAATAACCATGAGGGTCACGAATATAGACAACTTCTTTTTCCCTGACATAGCCAATCAGGCTGTAGGCGTGATTGTTTATAATTTTTGCGAACGGCTTCAGCCCGAGGGGAGCTGAATAAGATGGGATAATAGCAATAGTTGCTGCTTTTTCATTATCAACAAAAGTGTTGAGCAGTTCCTTTAATCGCCCCTGAGTCACAGATTGCAGATTGATGAGATTGCTATGCGATCCCATTAGTATGTGAAAAGCATCTGACTCCCTGATTGTATCCAGTTCTGAGTATTGATGATATCTGGATTGTGCCCGGTCATTATGTCGATTTTTATTAATGAAACGTTTCGACAGGTGGGCGTATGCGGCTTCCAGCACAGCCAGCCAGATACCACCATCCCGTGTTTTGGCAAAGTATGAATGGTGCTCAACTTCTCTGAATTCAATCTGGGCGCCCTCACTAATACCTTCAAAAAGAATACTTAATGCCTGTTCATCAATGGGATAGAAGTAATTGAATATTAACCTTTTTCCGGTTTCACAACTGGCTAATGAGGCCAGAGTAGCGATCAGAACACAATCTGGAAAATCTTTCTGCAGGAGGTTATCCGGGGTGATACTGGTAAGACCATGGGGGAAAAGTCGTCTATAAACGTCGGCAAACGCTTTCTGTTTCGGCTTTGCTAGCCAGGTATCCCAGAAGGTGTTGTCCTGCTCGTGATGATACTTTGCGACTTGCCCCGACAGTTCAGCCAGTTCAATGCTCTTCCTGCTTAATGAAGCAGTAACAGGGTTTTGCCATGACTCGAAATTAACAAGGTAAAGCCTGATGGTTTGGTAAAGGTCTTTGTGCAGATACGGGGCATGGTAGCCCTCAATCAGTTCATCGTAGGAGAGCAGACCATCAGAGTCTTTATCAAGTGCGCCTGCCAGCTCCGGGAAGTAGCGGTATGCCGACGAGTGTGTGCCACGAGCACAGACTGCTGCGTAAGCAGCACTGATGCGCAACTGCACAGAAGATGAGGGTGGGCCCCTCGGAGCCGTCTTACAGGAGGAGGCTTCAAACCACCTTAAGCGGCGAAGGTAAAGAGCCTTGGTCGTGAGCGTTAAGGAAAAGGCAGGGCTTGATCCTGTCAGGTGTGTGTTAAGGAGATGAACGCAAGTGAACCTTTGATGACGCGTCGAAAGCGTAGGAACGATGTCAAAACCGGGAGGTAGTCGTTAGCCCGGGATAAGTCTGGAGGACACCTGTTTACTGTCCAGATGGCATCCGGCGTGGAGAAGGCATGAACTTAACACAGGCTTCTGTGTGGAACGTGGGAACCTGTCGCCTTGATGTTAAGGGAGCCACTCAAGCAGAGACCCTGCAAGAGTCTGAGTACCAATGCAAGGCACAGGGGCGGACGATCCCGTAGTAGTGATGAAGGCGCTGTAATGGCGTTGGAGCGAAGGGGATCGGTCATCCTGTTGAATTTAGAAGTCAACCACTGTGGCAGCTCGACGCTGTCGGTGGGAGGAATTTTTGGAAACAACAAAACCGTTTGAAATTTCCAAGCACGATGTTGTACGTGCATGGCAACTGGTCAAAGCCAATAAAGGCGCTCATGGCGTTGATGGTGAGACCATTGAACAATTTGAGTCTGACCTGAAGAACAATCTGTACAAGATCTGGAATCGGATGTCGTCTGGCAGCTACTTTCCGCCTGCTGTTAAAACGGTAGCGATACCGAAGAAAACAGGTGGGGAAAGAAAGTTGGGCATTCCAACGGTGTCAGATCGGGTTGCACAGATGGTTGTGAAGCTGCATTTTGAGCCATCGGTTGAGCCTTGGTTCCATCCAGACTCCTATGGCTACAGACCAAACAAATCAGCACATCAGGCGTTGGATATCACCCGTAAACGGTGCTGGCGTTATAACTGGGTGCTGGAGTTTGACATCAGAGGGTTGTTCGACAACATCGACCACGAACTGCTGATGAAAGCGGTTCGCAAGCATACGAATAATCGCTGGCTGATCCTCTACATTGAGCGCTGGTTAACAGCGCCGATTCAGCGGGAAGACGGCACAGTTATTATACGTGAGCGAGGTGTTCCACAGGGCGGTGTGATCAGCCCCGTACTCAGTAATCTGTTTATGCACTATGCCTTCGATAAGTGGATGGAAAGGAATTTTCCTGCGATTCCATTCTGCCGTTATGCTGACGATGGGCTTGCCCATTGTCGGCATGAGGTGGAAGCGAAGGCTTTAAAGGATGCTTTAGAGGCAAGGTTTCGTGAGTGCGGTCTGGAAATGCATCCGGACAAGACAAAGATTGTTTACTGTAAAGACGACGACCGGAGGGAGGAGCACCTTGTCACCAGTTTTGACTTTCTTGGCTATACATTTCGCCCAAGGAGGTCAAAGAACCGATGGGGCAAGCACTTCATTAACTTTACGCCAGCCATGAGTCCAAAAGCAGGAAAGGCCATCAGACAGGTAGTAAGAAGTTGGAAGCTGCATTTACGCAGTGACAAAGAGCTTCCTGATCTGGCTCGAATGTTCAGGGCTCAGATACAGGGCTGGATAAACTACTACGGTCGTTTCTACAAATCAGCCATGTACCCGACACTGCGTCAAATCAACCGCAAACTCAGTTTGTGGGCGACGAGGAAATACAAAAGGCTTAAAAGGCACCGGCGAAGGGCGGAACACAGACTTGGGGAAATCGCCAAGAAATTTCCAAATCTGTTCCCGCACTGGAAATTTGGTGTCAAGCCGTCGGTTGGATGATGGGAGCCGTATGAGCTGAGAGGTTCACGTACGGTTCTGAGAGAGCCTGTAGGGGAGGTTCCTATGGGCTACTTACCAGCCGGGTGCGAATTGCCCGCTAAAAACCTGGACAGAAAAAAACAGCAGACTGGCCATTAATAGAGTGCGTAATCGATCTAGCATATTCATTGGTGGTCAAAGATTCGCGTCATTCTCTTGATTTGTGGTCAGGGATTCGCGTCATCTTTGCCGTCGATGGCGCGTCATCATAATGCCATGCCGTGGGGCGAGGGTGATCAGGGGCTCGAGGGCGATGGGATGGCCAGCTACGAGGTCAAGGCGGTATTGCTGGCAGAGGGTGGCGAGGATGAGGCTGCCTTCCATCATGGCCATCTGGTTGCCAATGCACTGACGTGGGCCGCCGCCAAAGGGAAAGTAGGCAAAGCGCTTGATTTCGCGTTCTTTTTCAAAGCGCTCTGGCTCAAAGCCTTCAGGGTTTGGCCAAAAGGTGGCATGGCGGTGCGTGACGTAGGGGCTGGTGAATATCATCGTGTCGGCGGGGATGTGGTAGCCCGCGATTTCATCATCGGCGACGGCGCGGCGCGAGATGAGCCAGGCGGGTGGAAAGAGGCGCATCGCTTCGAGAAAGACCATGCGCGTGTAACTAAGCTTTGGCAAATCATCCAGCGTGGCACGTCGCCCCCCTGACACCTCATCTATTTCAGCCCAAAGGCGGCGGCGCACGGTGGGATGTGTTGAAAGCAGATAAGAGCACCACGCCAGGGCATTGGCTGTCGTCTCAGTCCCGGCGGTAAAAAAAATCAGCACTTCGTCGCGTAGTTGCTGATCGGTCATCTGTTCGTTCGTTTCTTCATCACGGGCGTGCATTAGCATCGAGAGCAAGTTGCCGCGTTCTGTATTGTCTTGGCGATGCCTGCTGATCATTTGTTCCACGGCGTCATTCAGCTCTTTTTGTGCCGCTCGGAAACGACGGTCACGCGGCGTGGGCAGCACGGGCGGCAGTGGCAAAAGCGCCCGGAATCGTTCGCCAATCTCAGAATTAATGAGCAAGGTTTGGCGATGGATCGCCTCGGCTTGCTCTTCAACGTCTACTCCAAAGAGGGTTGTGCTGACAATGCGGGCTGTCAAGTGTCCCATTTCCGCAGCCATATCGAACGCCGCTTCCTCTTCCTCCTGATCTTTTTGCACCCAGGCCGCAAGCATCTTGACCGTTTCCTCAACCATCAGCTCCGCAAAGGTCGCGATACGCTTATGATGAAAGGCGGGTTGCGCCAAACGACGCTGCCGTCGCCAAAACTCCCCTTCGCTCGTCAGCAAGCCCTCACGAAAAAACCAGCGTGACATATCCCAGAGGGGATTGCCTTTGTCATAGTTACGATTATTTGTTTGAAGCACATGACGAACATGGTCTGGGTGCGTCACCAAACAGGCTGGCCAAAGCCCATAGCGGAAACGCACAATATCACCGTACTGATTGCTCAAGCTCATCAGCGTGCTGAGGATATCGCGCTGCCCCTCCTTCATCACCTTGAGCATTTCAAGCCCAGTCGGCCCAGGGACTTGAGGCGCGGACGACATGCTTTCTTTGCGGCCAAATAACTTTAAACGGGTCATGACCCCTCCTTTTTTACTCATTGATTTCGATCAGCGATTTCCCGACCCATTCGTACGGGCATCGATGCCAAAGAGGTGCAAAAGCGTCGGCGCGACTTAACCCCTGTAAAAAGCAGTTTGTTACACGTGACACCTTCTGGTCTGATGGTGATTTTCGACAAGGCTAATTAACCATTAGATAACAGCAAGTCCAAAGAGTAGTTTATATCCGGCTGGTCAGGCTCCTATTGATATTAGGGCATTGATAGGGGCCGCACTGGCTGATGAACAGGACATTAAATGTATCAATGAACTGTTCTACGGTCATTTCAATGATGCCGGTCCTGGCAGGGCTTCTCTCAGAAGTAGATATGGGTAATGAAATATCGGAAAGGATTTCGCCTTTGGCTATGATGTCCAGCGCCTGTGGTGCGGTTTGGTTGAGGAAGTCGTTTAGTTCAGGATCCGTCAGTCCATAAGCGCGTTTATAGTCAGGGTCCCAAGGGTGGCTGTTTATGACTTCAAATATTGCACTGTTGCCTGAGGAAAGAGGCTGAATATGTTGGTTAATGGTATAGAGGTTTGTATGCGTAGCAGACCAGCCATGAGGGTCACGAATATAAACAATATCTTTTTCTTTGTCATAGCCGATCAGGCTATAGGCGTGATAGCTTTTGATTCTAGCGAATGGCCTTAACTTCAGTAAAGTTGAAATTGATGGGTTAACAGAAAAAATCGCAACTTTTTCATTATCAACAAAAGAGTTGAGTAGCTCCTTCAACTGCTCCTGACTTTGAAGTTGCGGGTTGATGTAATCGGAATAGGATCCCATAAGTACATCAATAGCTTGCATCTGGTCTACCCCGTCCAGCTTTGAATATTTGCGATAGTCAAACCGTGACCAGTCGGCTTGTCGATATTTTTTAACGAAACTTTTTGACGATTCTGCGTAAGCAGCTTCCAGCATAGCCAGCCAGATACCGCCATCACGTGTTTCGGCAAATTTGTAGTGCTCAACTTCTCTGAATCGAATCGGTATACTTGCATTACTGCCGCGAAAAACGATGCTAAATACCTGTTCATCAGCCGTATTATAGAAGTAATTGAATATCAGTCTTTTTCCGGTTTCGGAGCTGGCTATTGAGGCCAGCGAGGCAATCAGAACACAGTCTGGAAAATACTTTTGCACAAGATTATCCGGAGTAATACTGGTCAGACCATGAGGGAAAAGTCGTCTATAAGCGTCTGCATAAGGTTGCCGTTCCGGTTGTGCAAGCCAGGCATCCCAAAAAGTGTTGTCCCGCTCGTGGTGATACTTTGCCACTTGTCCCGACAGTTCGGCCAACTCAATGCTATCCCTGCTTAATGAGACGGCAACAGGGTTTTGCCACGACTCGAAATTAACGAGGTAAAGCCTGATGGTTTGATAAAGGTCTTTGTTCAGATACGGTGCATGGTAGCCATCAATGAGTTCATCGTAGGAGAGCAGGCCATCAAAGTTTTTATCAAGTGCAGTTACCAGCTCTGGAAAGTGGCGGTATGCCGTCGAGTAGCCGGGTGAAAATTCTCCAGCAGAAGCCTGGACAGGAAAAAAGATCAGAATGGTCAGTAATAAAGCGCGTAATGGGTCCATAATGTTATCCCCCTTTTAAAGAACATTATTGGTGTTACGCAACTCCCTCTGGAGAGATCAGAGGTTGCGATACAACCCGTCTAATTATTAGAGGCAAAAAAGCTCCAAAGAGTTCATATATAGGTCAGTAAAATGGACACACCTGTTATTGAAGCGACCCACGATGGGTCACCTGTCTTGACCAGTTGGTGGCAGCCAGATACAAAAAAACCGTGCTTTCAAAAGTGAAAAGCACGGCTTTATTGGTACTTTGGAACTGGAAGATATTACTCGTCCAGGAAGCTCCTCAGGTGATCCGAGCGCGTCGGGTGACGCAGCTTTCTCAGAGCCTTGGCTTCGATCTGACGGATACGTTCACGGGTAACGTCGAACTGCTTGCCCACCTCTTCCAGAGTGTGGTCAGTGTTCATGTCGATACCGAAACGCATGCGTAGTACCTTCGCTTCCCGAGCCGTCAGGCCAGAGAGTACGTTGCGGGTAGATTCTTTCAGACCAGTGCCGGTAGCCCGATCGATAGGTGACTGAATGGTCGCGTCTTCGATAAAATCACCCAAATGGGAGTCTTCATCGTCGCCGATGGGTGTCTCCATGGAGATAGGCTCTTTGGAGATTTTCAGTACCTTGCGGATCTTGTCTTCTGGCATTTCCATGCGAACAGCCAGTTCTTCAGGAGTCGGTTCACGCCCCATCTCCTGGAGCATCTGTCTGGAAATACGGTTCAGTTTGTTGATCGTTTCAATCATGTGAACCGGGATACGAATCGTTCTGGCCTGGTCCGCAATGGAGCGGGTGATAGCCTGACGGATCCACCAGGTAGCGTAGGTCGAAAACTTGTATCCGCGACGGTATTCGAATTTGTCTACCGCTTTCATCAGACCGATGTTGCCTTCCTGAATCAGATCCAGGAACTGCAGACCACGGTTGGTGTATTTTTTGGCGATAGAAATAACCAGACGCAGGTTGGCTTCGACCATTTCTTTCTTGGCACGACGGGCGCGGGCCTCGCCCAGAGACATTCTGCGATTGATGTCCTTGATCTGGACCAGCGTACAGCCGAACTCTTTCTCAATAGTGATCAGCTTCTTCTGGGCACGTATGATTTCATCCCGGTAGTGTTTGATGGCTTCAGCATAGCCGGCGCTGCCAGAAGTGATGTCATCAATCCATTTCAGGCTGGTCTCGTTGCCCGGGAAAGTACTGAGGAAGATCTTGCGAGGCATTTTCGCGCGGCGTACGCAGAATTGCATGATCGCGCGCTCATTGCCCCGAATGGTGTCCAGAGTATTCCTGATGCGGAAAACCAGCATGTCAAAAACACGGGGAACCAGTTTCAGAGGCATGAAAGCTGTGGTCAGTTCATCCATTGCAGCTTTGGCTTCTTTGGAACCAAAGTCATGCTTTGCCAAAGTGCTCAGTACCTTCTCATGACCAGCGCGAAGGAGATCAAAGCGCTCTTTGGCTTCTTCCGGATCAAGACCGCCAGCGTCGTCATCGTCATCGTCATCAGAGTCATCGTCGTCAAAGTCTTCTTCGATGTTCTCGACAGCAGGAGAGGGGGGGGCGACAGGCTCATCGGAATCAGGATCGATATAGCCGCTGATCAGATCAGTCAGGCGGCCTTCTTCTTCTATAATCCGGTCATATTCGTCCAGAACAATCTGAACCGAGCCAGGAAATCTGGCCAGGGCTGACATGACTTCACGCAGCCCTTCTTCAATGCGTTTGGCGATCTGGATTTCGCCTTCGCGAGTCAGCAGTTCGACCGTGCCCATTTCACGCATGTACATGCGCACAGGGTCAGTGGTTCGGCCTGCTTCCTGTTCAACAGCTGCAAGAGCTGCTGCTGCCTCTTCGGCAGCAGCTTCATCAGTGTCCGCTTCTGACAACAACAGGGTATCGGCGTCCGGCGCTGTTTCGTAGACGGTGATACCCATGTCATTGATCATGCGAATGATATCTTCAACCTGGTCAGGGTCGGAGATGTCTTCAGGAAGATGGTCATTTACCTCAGCGTAAGTCAGGTATCCCTGTTCCTTACCGCGAGAGATAAGCTCTTTCAGTCGGGATTGTTGTTGCGAGTTAGCTGACATATCAACCCTTTAACAGCGAAAGTGGAGTGCCGGACGAAAAAAAACGTAAGCAGGCAATTATAGCTCAAAAAACACGAGGTTTTCCACAATAAAGTGTAAAAGAGTACACTCTCGCGGATCTGCACGATGTTCAGTGGATGGGGCACCGGAAAAACGGTCCATGAAAAACTACGCATGGTGAGGGTCCCCTTCCTTGGCTTTTTACCGTAAAAGCACCCTCTCACAACAGGTGAGTCAGTAAGATGCCTTCTTCGCTCATGGCTGTTTCAGACCGGTTTCAGAATCAGGTGTGTGGTTAATAACGGCTTCCCACATAGCACAGTGAAGTTCAAGTATATACCTAAAAATATGTGCGTCGCCATAAATAAAGTGATAAAAAACAATTTACATTTTACTTACAGTTATTGCTAAAAAATAAGGCGTTTGTCGTTCAGTCCGGGATTTTTCCGGGTTTTCAGAACGTTATTTCTTGGTACTGGTGTTCGTGGACTCGATACCGAGTTTTTTCTTTTTCTTTTCAAGCAGGGCTTCCAGAACACTGCGTTGTGCCGAGTCTATCTGACCGGGTTTTTTCTGTGAAAAAGTTTGTTTAAGAGAGTTGGCCGTCTGTTTGTGCTCAAGCTCCCGGACCGTATCCCTGATTCGTTCTATAGCTTCATGGAATTCCTGGTCGTTGGGCTGATGCCCAAGTTCCAACGATGCGATTTCCTGAAGTCGAATGCCGTGGTGAGTACCATGCCATTGTGCGATCAGGGCAATAGTGGCCAGTTTAGGTTGTTCCTGAAGCGTTTTTATCAGAGCAATTAACAGTTGTGTATCAGGATGCCCGTCACCTTCCAGTTCATTGATTGCTTTTACGCTGGCCGCTAATTCAGGATTACAAAGCAGGTGCCGGATGGCATATAGAGATCGACCCACTTTTAATGGCGCAGGAACGGGCGGTTCGTTCTTTTCCTTAAAACCCTTTTTAAAGGGTTTGCGCTCAAAACTATACGTCTGAGGTTGGAAGTGCTGGGCAGACTCAGGCTCATAGTGCGCTTGCGGATAATAGTCGGTTTCAGCAGGTAAAGGGTAATCGTCGTATGCGTTATCAGCGGCAGGTTCAGGCTCAGTCTTTTTGTTTAAATAATTTTCAAGAGTATCGGTATTCAAACCAGTGATCTCTGACAGTTTCTGCATCAACATCTGTTTGAACAGACCGTCGGGAATCTTGTGGAGGTGAGGTTGTGCATCGGTGGCCAGTCGTGAACGTCCGTCCATGGTATTCAGGTCGATACCGTTACTGAGTTCCTGAAACAGGAAAGTGTCGAGGCTGAGGGCGGTGGTTTTTATTCTTTCCAGAAAGGCATCGGCACCTTCTTGTCTGACCATGCTGTCCGGATCTTCGCTCTGGGGTAAAAACAGAAAACGTGCCTGATTGCCATCTTTCATCTGGGGAAGAGTGGATTCAAGGGCTCGCCAGGCTGCGCGTCCGCCAGCATTATCGCCGTCAAAGCAGAACACAACTTCTGATACGGTTTTAAAAAGTCTCTGTATGTGGTCCGGGGTTGTTGCTGTACCCAGGGTGGCGACAGCATTGTTAATGCCCTGTTGGGCCAGGGCAACAACATCCATATAGCCTTCGACAACAAGAATGCGATCAAGGTGGCGATTATGCTTTTTGGCTTCGTACAGTCCATATAACTCCCGTCCCTTCTGGAAAATGGGGGATTCCGGTGAGTTGAGGTATTTGGGTTTGGCGTCGCCCAGTACCCGGCCACCAAAAGCGATGATTCGACCTCGGGTATCATGAATGGGAAACATGATTCGGTCGCGGAAGCGGTCATAGCGGCTTTTGGTTTCTTCTTTTTCCACCAGCATGCCGGTTGTAACTAACTGGTCTTCTTTCTCCTGGTTCTCTGCCAGATGATTCTTCAGGTTGTCCCAGCCAGGCGGGGCAAAGCCGATACCGAAACGTTTGCAGGTCTGGCCATCCAGTCCTCTCTGCTTAAGGTATTCAATGGCTTTGGGTGCATCAGAAGCTTTAATCAATTGTTCGTTGAAAAAAACGTTGGCTTTGGTCATCAGCTCATAAAGCGGGCTGTGATCCGGGCCGCGTTTTTGACTGTGCTGTTCTCTGGGAACTTCCAGTCCAACCTGGCTGGCCAGAGAATCAACTGCTGTCGGGAAGTCCAGGTGGTCAAAATCCATGACAAAGCCCAGGGCGTTGCCGCTGGCACCGCAGCCAAAGCAATAGTAAAACTGCTTGTCCGGGCTGACAGTGAATGATGGGGTTTTTTCCTGATGGAAAGGGCAGCAAGCGGAGTAATTTCGACCGGTCTTCTTAAGCTTTACCCGGCTATCGACAACGTCCACGATGTCCAGCCGGTTCAGCAGGTCATCAATAAATGTCTGGGGGATGCGTCCGGCCATAAATGCCCATAAATGTGAGTGCCAGCCATTGAAGTGAAAAGGCCGCTGCCAGAAATCTTAACAGAGTGCTGATGTTATCATCGCTAATGGACGGTTGTCAGTGATTGTTGCCAATGTTGATGGCAGACTTGCGCAGAGCTGACTCAGTTAAGCAGTTGTCTGATGGTCTGGCTGACCTGACTCATGTCTGCCCGGCCTTGAACTTTAGGCTTGATAATGCCCATGACCTTTCCCATGTCGCGCATGCTTTGTGCCTCGGTTTCGCGAATGGCTTCCGAGACGAGTTGGCTGATTTCTTCGGTGCTGAGCTGCGAGGGCAGGAAGCCCTGAAGAATGGTCAGTTCCAGTTTCTCCTGATCAGCCAGATCAGTGCGCCCTGCAGACTCGAACTGGTTGATGGCATCGCGGCGTTGCTTGGCCATCTTGTCAAGTGCTGCAAGGGCGCGGGTGTCGTCAATCGACTTTTCGTCTACTTCTATTCGCTTAAGCTCGGAAAGAGCCAGGCGAATCGTTCCCAATCGAACCTTGTCGCGGCTGCGCATGGCATCCTTCATTGCAGCAGTCAGTTGTTCCCTGACCTGGCATTCGCTCATGTTCTTACCTCAATACGATTCTTTCCCGAAAGAAAGTTTCGAGCAGAAATTTGGGAATCGAAGTTATTAAAGCCGGAAATCCGTTCTTAATACAGACGCTCGCGACGACGCTGTTCGCGCTGCAGTTTTTTCAAATGACGCTTGACAGCAGCAGCGGCCTTGCGCTTGCGAACGGAGGTAGGCTTTTCGTAGTGTTCACGACGACGTACTTCAGCCAGTACCCCAGCCTTTTCGCAAGAGCGCTTAAAGCGGCGCAGTGCTACATCAAACGGTTCATTTTCTTTAACTTTAACAGCAGGCATGCAGAGATCACCTTCCTATAAAAATAGTGAGTACATTAATAAAGGTTTGCAGCCCGGCATCACAACATCTGCTATTAGTACCATCTACTCTCTTTCAGAAAATTCTGCCCTGTTGTTCACAAGCCAGGGATGGCTTGGCAAGGATTTATTTTCGACCTGACGATTTTCATATCAATGAATCACGCCAAACGAGAGCAGGCGGTTGAGCATTCACACTTTTTTCCGGAGTACAGTTAATCTGATGCCCTGAAAGCCGTGGGAAGAAGCTAATTCCGACCCGCAAAATAAGCCTGAACAAATGTTCAGACTAGCCGCGTATTTTTAAGGGTGGGAATTTTATAGACTATTTTCAATAAATGCAAAAACCTGACTTGCTTTCATTCCTTTAAGAGTCCCCGGGGTTGCGGTGTCTGGCATTTCCTGTAAAGGCCGCTTTGCAGTATCATCCCGAGATCCTGCAGCAGGTAGCGAATAATAGCCTTATAGGTAGATTCTTATTATCAGGGTGCCTGTTATTTGTGCTGAGGTTGATGAGCTGAAAAGCTGTCTGAATGACGGTAATCCACAGTTTCTTTCAGAAACCAGCGGGAAGTGTCAGCTGTATCTGACAGGCCAATGCTAACGGATCGTGGCATTGCCTTAATGAAAACAGCTTTTTTTTGAAAACAGTAGTGGGTCTAACAGATGATAGTCCTCGGGATTGAAACATCCTGTGATGAGTCAGGCATTGCACTTTATGACAGCGAGAGAGGGTTGCTGGCGGATGCTCTGTACAGTCAGATTGAAATGCATACCGAGTATGGCGGTGTCGTGCCTGAACTGGCCTCCAGAGACCATATCCAAAGGGTTCTCCCACTGATCAGCCAGGTGCTGGAAAAAGCCGACATCACACGCAAACAGATTGATGCCCTGGCCTACACCAGAGGCCCGGGTCTGATTGGTGCCCTGATGGTGGGAGCCAGTATAGGTCGTTCCATGGCCTGGGCGCTGGGTGTTCCTTGTGTGGGTGTCCATCATATGGAGGGTCATTTGCTGGCTCCTATGCTGGAAGAAAATCCACCTGATTTTCCTTTCCTTGCCTTACTGGTGTCGGGTGGTCATACCCAATTGGTGCGGGTTGATGGTATTGGGCAATATCAGCTGTTGGGCGAGTCTATTGATGATGCTGCTGGTGAGGCTTTTGACAAAGTAGCCGCTATGTTGGAATTAGGGTATCCCGGTGGTCCAAGGGTTTCCAATCTTGCACAGAAGGGGACTGAAGGGCGTTTCCGCTTCCCACGGCCTATGTGCGATCGTCCCGGTCTGGATTTCAGCTTCAGTGGTTTGAAAACCTTTACACTCAATACCATAGCAGCCTGTAAAGAAGAAGGTGGGCTGAGCGAGCAGGATCGAGCGGATATTGCCTGGGCTTTTGAAGATGCCGTGGTTGATACTCTTGCATTCAAGTGTCGTCGGGCTCTCAGGCAGACCGGTTTGAAACAGTTGGTGATTGCCGGAGGTGTCAGTGCCAATCGCCGGTTGAGAAATCAGCTTGAAGCCATGGCGGCAAAAGAAGGTGGCAGCCTTCGTTATGCCAGACCTGAGTTTTGTACAGATAATGGTGCAATGATCGCCTATGCCGGTTGCCAGCGTCTGCTTGCCGGTCAGACGGAGCCCCTTGAAGTGGCCCCGATGCCACGCTGGAACATGGAAACACTGGAAGCCGTTAACCTGAAACCAGAGGGCAGGGTGAATGGATAAGGTTCGAATTGAACAGCTGGAAACCCAGGCTGTGATTGGTGTTTACGAATTTGAGCACGAAGCGGCCCAGCCTTTGATCATTGATTTAGAGCTGGAAACTGATTTTTCCCGGGCATTTCGATCTGACGACCTGAACGATGCCTTGGATTACGATGCTATCAGCCAGACCGTTCGTGCTTTTTGCGAAGCATCCCGATATGCTTTGCTCGAAGCCCTGGCAGGTGGCATCATTCAGTTAATTCAGGCGAATTTCAATGTTGACAGGGTCGGAGTACTGATCCGAAAACCACAGGCATTGAAAGGTGCTTTAGCCTCCGTGTGGTGCGAACGAACCAGGGAAGAGATGCGTCAGCCATGACACTTTTTTACATTGGCGTAGGGTCCAATGATGAGGCCGAGCAAAACTGTTGGCAAATGATACAGACTCTCCGTCAGCAGTTTGGTACCTTATTGGTCAGTAGTCTGATTCAAACGTCTGCCGAGGGTGGTGCTGTGGCTAAGGAGAGAGCGGCTGATTACTATAATGCTGTCGCCTGCTTTGAGAGCGAAGTGTCATCCGCATCGATTAATGGCTGGTGCAAGCAGGTAGAAGACCGGCTAGGAAGAGTCAGAGGCAGTCTTGAATGCCGGGCTGATCTCGATATTTTACAGGTGGTTGATGATGTTCGCGATGTGAGGATCAGCAGCATCGAAGAAGTTTACTATCGACCCCTGGTAAAGCAGTTATGGAATTTTCAGATGGGCAGGCCAGTCAGTGTTTTTACCGGCGCTATTAATCTGGTATTTGAACCAGGCGTTAAGCTGGGTAGTCAACCTCGTCTTCTGCCTGAGCTGGAGTTCGAAGCCATCTGATCAGCAGCCCGTTCATGGGCTGAATAATTCTAGTGATCCAGTTGTTCCTGCATTCGTAATACTCTCGTTTTTCTCAGTTCTTCACCTATCGCCTTGCCCTTA
The DNA here is from genome assembly GCF_049275935.1 of Endozoicomonas sp. ALC020. NCBI lineage: Bacteria > Pseudomonadati > Pseudomonadota > Gammaproteobacteria > Oceanospirillales > Endozoicomonadaceae > Endozoicomonas > Endozoicomonas sp. ALC020. The sequence continues at coordinate 752,755 of NZ_CP184830.1, read as the reverse complement.
AAGCCCCGGGCAACAATCTCTTTGGCATTGGTCGAAAGGCAAAGAGAAAGCAAGGATTTTATCTGGCTCTGATGGCTTTCAGAAAGTGTTTTTTTCTGAGCTACGGCAATGCAGCGGCTGGCTTTCAGAAAGGCGTCAAAACGTTCTGACCGCCTGAATGCATCGGTGTTTTCAAACAGAATCATTAGCTGTTCTGCTTCTAGGGCTTCGGCGTGCTCGATTAAATAAGCACTGTGCTGAAAAGTCAGGCTGGCCAGCTCTGAAAACTGGGAAGGTGTTTTCAGTCGTTTACTCAGTGCAGTCAGTAAGTCTCTGGAGAGTTCTTTTTCAGAAGCGAAGGTGACTGCAAATCGAACGTCACAAGACGCCTGTTGAATGGCTGCCGTGCGAAGTGCTTTTATGCCTGTCGAATTCTCTCTCAGGAAAGGAGCCCATTCCGGCATAACGGCGTTTATGGCGTGACACTCAGATAATACTTCAAAAAATATCTCAGGGTCAGGTTCAGACAGGGCGCGTGTGGTTTCTTGCCAGATTCGCTCGGGAACCAGATAGGAGGCTTCACCTCTGTCGATCATAGAGGACATCAATTCGAGAGTCTCGGGAGCCACCCTGAACCCCAGGTGATGGAAGCGGGCGGCAAATCGAGCTACACGAAGAATGCGCAGGGGATCTTCCTGAAATGCCGGGGAAACATGGCGAAGCAGTTTTTGTTCGAGGTCTTTCTGACCACCGTAGGGATCATAGATATTGCCAAGATCATCCTGGGCCATGGCATTAATGGTCAGGTCTCTGCGGATCAGGTCTTCTTCCAGAGTGACATCGGGGGCGGTATGAAAAACAAAGCCAGTGTAACCATGACCGGACTTTCTTTCGGTACGAGCCAGCGCATATTCTTCTTTGGTATCCGGATGAAGGAAGACAGGGAAGTCCTGGCCAACAGGCTGAAAGCCCTGTTCAGTCATTTGCTCAGGACTGCTACCAACCACTACCCAGTCGTGATCTTTGAGTGGAAGGCCTAATAACCTGTCTCGAACGGCACCGCCGACCAGAAAAATGTCCATGTCATCTCAATCTATTTCGTTGAATAAAATACATTAACTGCAAGGAAGCTGTTATAGAACCTTCTTTCATCAGGTGATCTATCCTTCCTTCCTTCCTTCCTGTAAACCAGAAATCAAGGATAGAATTATTAAACACTCACTCTTTGCAGTACCCTTGTCGATGCTACTGGCGTTGTTGATCGCCTGCCAGACCGAAGCACTGACAAGACATTATATTATCGAGCTTGGACAAGATGCAGGTTCTCCGAAACAGAACTCTACCATAGAACGTGAGCCGCCTGCGTTGTCACGCAAGCCATCAGATATTGCCGACACAAACGCCTATGCAGGACCCGCTTTAGCACCTCATGAAAAACGACACAGATCTGACAGTTATGGGTTACAAATGACCTTTGTTGAGTCGATTCCATGGCAGTTGCTTTACACCGCTCACCTGCAGGTTGTTTACGAACTGATCCTGCCCTCCAGCCTCACCGCTCGTGGTGCAAGCTTTTATCCACAGCTACCTCTGGAAGCAATTCTTCTTGTCGGCTGGCTTTTAAAAAGCTATCTGAACACTAATTCAAAGTGGTTTGATTGGGCTCAACAGCAGGCGAGCCGGGATTACCCGTTTGCGGCTATTACCGGGACGACTGGCTCCGGACACGGACAGACACAATACTCGCCATCAGCATCATCCACTCAGCAAGTATCGGCAGCCACCCCCTCCCTTGCTGGCTATGTTACTGAGGTCTCTTATTCTGACTTTGGTGATGGTAACGGTGAGCCTGAACAACACCCGCACACTTTAGGTTTAAATTGTTTCCTCCATCCCTGTAATGGCGTTTGTCAATTCAGACCATCATCCAATATCAGAGAGCCTGCAGTTTGGTCGCAGTATTGCGAAGAGCGTTCGACAGACCAGACAGATGATGTTCCTGACATTCCGGTCCTATTGAATTCTGATGTCGTATTTGGACCTCAGGCCCATGAGTTTGATTGCAACCCTATCGATGGGGGCGCTTCAGGTTCGATGAGCACAGGTACAACCTTTACAGCTGGCGATAGCGGGTTATTCAATGATGATTTAACAATGCCAGGAGACTGGTTTTACACTGCTAATGATTTGGCAGCTAATAATGAGTTGCCCGGTCGAGAGAGTCTTCTCGTAGATGAACCGATTTTCTTTACTCCTGCCGATTCAGAAAGACAACAAATAATCACCGAGCCATCCCGATCAGGTCAGGGCCAACCACCCCTTTTCCGGGCAGACACAGTAGAAGCCACAGACCATACAGGACAAAAAAAACCTAACCTGGCAGTGCTCGCGGAAGGTCACCAGCCGCAGACATTGAGAACAGTTTGCAAGAATGCCAAAGGACTGTCGAATCTTAGAAGCAGAGTTCACATCGGGCAACGAATCTGTGAGGTGATCGTGATCGGGGAAGATGGTCAGCAGCGACCATGCGGGAAAATCTGCAAGAATGCCCGAGTCATGTCTTCTCACAAAAGCGCAAGACACAGCGGACAAAAAACCTGCGACCTGACAGTGGTTGGAGAGGATGGCCAGCAGCGGTCATGCGGCAAGGTCTTCAGGAATCTTTACGCTCTTTATCTTCACAAAAACAATTTCCACATCCGACACAGAACTTGTTTGGTGGCTGTGGTCAGGGAGGATGGTCAGCGACGGATATGCGGGGTGACCTGCATGACTGCTCGCGAACTGAGGGATCACAAACAAAAAGAGCACAGCGGGCAACAAGCCTGTGACCTGACAATAGCCGGTCTGAATCAGCAGTGCCCATGCAAGGTAGTTTGCAAGAACGCTAAAGCCTTGACCGGGCACAAAAGAATGCATCGAAAGCGCAAGCCTGAAGATCTCGACCAGGACAAGGACAATCGTTCTCGGGAGATAAAGTGAATAACTAATAATCAGGTCCGCAATCAAACCTTTTAGGGGGTCTTGATCTATCCTTCCTCTCTGTAAAAGAGAATGCAAGGACAGAATTATTAAACACTCAATCTGTGCCGTAATGCTGTTGCTGCTATTCTCGTTGTCTGTCGTCTGTCAGGTCGAAGCGGTGACAGGGCGTTTTATTGTCGATCTTGGACAGGATACAGCTTCACTAAAACAGGGCTTTTCGATCAAACATGATCGGCCTGAATTGCCGGTCAACCCATCAGATATTGCTGTTACCAACGGCAATGCAGAATCTGATTCGCCGCCCGATGACAAACGACATAGATCTTACAGTTACAGTGTAAAAACCACCCTCATCGAATTGATTTCGTGGCAGTTGCTCTGTGCCAGTGACTTGCTGGTCGCTTATGAATTGAAACTGACTGGCAAAGATGTCCCTCTTTATTCATGGCTACCTTTAGAAGCGGTCGTCGTTATCGGTTGGCTTATAAAAAGTTATTGGAACCCCGATTCATTGCTCTTAAACTCAATTGAACAACAAAAAATGCGTCCGGATTATCCACTCAGGGCCATCACCATGATGTTCGGCTCCGGACAAAACCCGGAAAAATACCCACCATCAGAATCATCCAGCCAGCCAGCGATTCGGGCAGCCGTCCATCATACAGGCTATCTCACCAACCTCCTGTATTCTGACTCTGGCGGCGGTAACGGTGGCCCTCGACAATATGCACATACTTTAGGTTTAAATTGTTTCGTCCACCCGTGTTATGGCGTTTGTAGATACCAACTGTCACCCGATAGCAGGGAGTTCGTTGAATCGCCGCTGAACTCGGTAGAACATTCGACAGGCAGCAGAGGGCAACTCAGTGATGATGTGCCAATGCCGAGTTATTTTCCTGTCAACAGTAATGACTGGTTTATAGCCAGTGTTTTACTCAATCTGGGTGGTCATTGTCTTCAGGAAGAACGCCGGATTTCATCTACGCAAAGTTATTTCACACCTCCAATGGAAACTTCAGAAACACAACAAACAGCAAGAGGATCATCCCAATCAGGTCAATATCCACCCCGTATTTCCAGGGCACGCAGGTTAAAAACTGCAGATCGCAGTAGTCATCGGACTTGTGAAGTTATCCTGGTCGGAGAGGATGGCAGACAGAGGCGGTGCGATAAGGTCTGCAAGAATGCCAGCGCCCTGTCGAGTCACAAAAGCAGCTTTCACTCTGGCCAAAAGACCTGTAAAGAGATTCTGGTTGCAGAGGATGGTCAGCGACGGCCTTGCAGGAAGATTTGCAAGCATGCTCAAGCCCTGTCGGTTCACAAAAAAAGAGAGCACAGTGTTCAACAAATCTGTAAAGTGAAAGTGGTCGCAAAAGATCGCCAGCAACGGCCATGCGGGAAGGCTTGCAAGAATACTGCGGCCCTGTCGATTCATAAAAGCAATTATCACACCGGGCAAAAAACCTGTGACCTGCCCGTGTTTGCAAGGGATGGTCAGCAGAAGCCGTGTGGGAAAGTCTGCCAGCATGCTCAGGCCCTGTCGACGCACAAAAAAAAAGACCACGGTGTGCAAAAAAGCTGTGTCGTGACAGTGGCCGGTGAGGACGGTCAGCAACGGCCATGCGGGAAAGTCTGCAAGAATGCTCTTGCCTTGTCGCAACATAAAAGTAGCGTCCACAGCGAGCCAAAAACCTGCGACGTATCGGTCGTCGGAGAGGATGGCCAGCAGTGGCGATGCGGAAGAGTCTTCAAGAATGCTCATACCCTTTCGGTACACAAAGGATTACATCGAAAACGCAAGCCTGTTGAAGTGCACCGGGATGATGGCCCCGAACCTCACGAAAGTAAATAAGTGACTGCTCCCCGCCCTGTCGAGGGTGTCGCAAAACTCTGGTTCCCGCCTTCACCCCCGTCATTCCCAACTTGATTCTCGTCATTCCCGATTTCATTCTCGTCATTCCCGCGAAGGCGGGAATCCACACTGACTCACCACCAGAACCATAATGCCCGGTGCTCCCCTGGCTTTGTCATCCCCGAGAAGGCAGAGATCCACCGTTGGCGCTGGATTCCCGCCTTCGCGGGAATGACGAACTCAGAGCATGGGAACGAGCTGTTGGAGTTTTGCGACACCCTCGATTGGGCGAGGGTTTACGACGATTTTGCTAATGATCGGGTCTGGCAGCAGATCTTTCATATGGTTTTGCCCGGGGCAACCTTTGGCTTTTTTAATAGAAGGTTTTTAAAAGAAAAGCATACTTGTTTTCCTGATCTATCCTTCCTTTCTGTATGCCAGAACTCAAGGATAGAATTATTAAACACTCACTCTTTGCGTTATCGCTATTGCTGCTTCTGACGTTTTCTGTCATCTGTCAGGCCGAAGTGCAGACAAGACGTTTTGTTGTTGAGTTTAAACAGAATGCAAGCTTTCCAAAACAAAGCTTTTCTATAAAGTCTGATCTGCTCTCAAAGTCGGGCAACCCGTCAGACATTGCTGATACAAACGGCTGTACAGGGTCAGATTCACTGCCCGATGAAAAACGACACAAATTGAGCAGTTACGAGCTCAAAATGAATCTTATTGAGTCGATTTCATGGCAGTTACTTTACGCCACTCAACTGCTGGTTGCTTACGAACTGATCCTGACCACCAATCACGCTCCTGTATGCTGCAAACGATATTCATGGCTGCCTGTAAAAGTGGTTGTCGCTGCCGGTTGGCTTGTAAAAAGCTATTGGAACTCTGAATCATCACTTTTTAACCCGATTGAACAGCATGAGGCGACATCCATGCTGACACAGGGGGATCTCCCGTTTGTAACCGTCACTGCGGCGTTTGGCTCCGGACATAACCAGCAACAATATTCGCCATCAGCATCATCCGGCCAGCAAAGTCCGGGAACAGTCACCTGCCCTGCAAGCTCATTCACCAGCTTCCTGTATTCCGAGTTTGATGACGGTGACAGAGACCCTCAACAACACCAGCATACTTTTGGTTTAAATTGTTTCGTACATCCCTGCCAGGGTTTTTGCAGACTCCGATCATTATCCGATAGCAGAAGGCCTGCTGAATGGTTGCTGAATGCCATTGAACCTTCGACAGGCCAGACCGGAGCAGCAAATACAGATTATAACGGGCCACTTAATGATGATCTGACAATGCCCCGACGTTGGCCTGCCACCGCTGATGACCTGATCATAATTAGTGGTTTACTTAATCTGGGGCGTCAAAGTCTTCACGAAAAAAACGGGATGCCCTCTACTCTGAACCATTTCAGACCTCGAATGGAAGCTCCGGAAACACTACAAACAAAAACAGAATCATCGCAACTGGTTCAGGGCCCACACCGTCTTTCCAAGGCAGTTAGAGTACAAACGAAAGACCAGAGCGAACAGGAAACCTCTGGTGTGACCATGGTCAGGGAAGATGGTCAGCCGCAGCTATGTGGTAAGGCCCGCAAGAATGCTCAAGCCCTGTCGCATCAAAAAATAAAAGACGACACTAGGCAACGAATTTGTGAGGTGAGTGTGATCGGCGAGGATAGCCAGTCGCGGCCATGCGGAATGGTCTGCAAGAATCGTCAAGCTCTCTCTTATCACAGAATAAGAGATCACTCTGGCAAACAAACTTGTAGCGCAGCGGTGGTTGGCGACGATGGCCAGCTGAGGAAATGCGGGACAGTCTGCAACAATCCTATAACCCTGTCGGAACACAGAAGAAGAAGCCACAGCGGGCAACAAACCTGTAAGCTTACCGTGATTGGCGAGGATGGTCAGCTGCGGCCATGCGGGATGGTCTGCAGGAATGTTCTGGCCCTGTCGGCTCATAAAAGCGGATACCACAGAGGCCAGTCAATCTGTAACCTGGCTGTGGTTGGGGAGGATGCTCAACCGCAGCCATGCGGGAAGATCTGCAAGAATGCTAAAGCTCTGTCGAATCATAAAAGCAACTTCCATGGCAGGCAACAAACTTGCAAAGTGGCTGTGATCGGGGAGGGTGGTCAACCGCGATCGTGCGGGAAGGTCTTCAAGAATGTTCAAGTACTGTCGCATCACAAAAAATCAAGTCACAGCGGACAGCAAGTTTGCAGCGCGACCCTGTTCACAGAGTGTGGCCAGCAACGGCCATGTGGGAGGGTCTTCAAGAATGGTAGAGCACTGTTGCATCACAATAGAATACATCGAAAACGCAAGCTTGTTGATGTGGGTCAGGACGGTGGTCCGGGCTCTTGATCTCATACCCGTCTTTTCATGTGGTGATCTATCCTTCCTTTCTGTCGAACAGAATGCAAGGATGGAATTATTAAACACACATTCTTTGCTGCATCGCTGTTGCTGCTGATGTCGCTATCTGACATCTGTCAGGCCGAAGCGTTGATACGAAGTTTTATTGTCGAGCTTGAACAGGATGCAAATTCTCTAAAGCAGAACTTTTCTGTGAAGCGTGACCGGCGTAAATTGTCGGGCATCCCATCAGGCATTGTCGTCGCCAGAGGCTATGATGCAGCACTCGATTTGCCTGATAATAAACGGCAAAGATTATATAGTTACAGGGTCAAAATACCCCTTGTTGAGTCGATTTCATGGCATTTGCTCCACGCTACTCATTTGCTGGTTCTTTACGAGCTCATCCAGACCACCAGAGACACATCTCAGGGTTTAACCCTATATTCATGGCTATCTATGGAAGCTGCCGTCGCTGTTGGTTGGCTCTTAAAAAGTTATTGGAATCCTGATTCGACGTTGTTTAACTCGCTTGAACAACCGTCGACTTCTATGCTGCTAAAGGGGTCTTGCCCGTTTTCAGCCATCACTGCGATGTTTGGTTCTGAACATAACGCACCGCAACACACGCCATCAGAAACACCCGGCCAGCAAGCTCCACAAACCACCACCCAACCGACAGGCGCTCCAATCAGGCTGGTGAATTCTGATTCTGGCGGCGGTAACGGAGGTCATCAACAACACCTGCATACGTTGGGTTTAAATTGTTTCATCCATCCTTGTCATGGTGTTTGTCAATTCCAGCTCTTATCCAATAACACGGGACTTGCTGAATGGCCACTGAAATTCGGAGAAAGCTCATGCCCGCATCTGGCTTATGGGCACTGCATGGGTTGCATAGGTTATTTTGACTCTGAAAACGTTAAATATTCCCTGGGAAATGTGCCTCTCGAAACAATGAATGGTTTGCCTGACATTAAAACCCAATTCATTGCAGACCAACTATTTGAGCCCTGGGCCCATGGCATTGACGTTAACTCTATAGACGGAGTCACTTATAAAACTGAAACTGCCGGATTATTCAATCATGAAGATCCAGTGCTTGGGAATGCATTTTCGGCCGCTCATGACTCCGTGCTTTTTGATCGGTCCGTTGATCTGCAGATTCCTCATGAAGAAACAGGTTTTTCTATGCCGTTTACCCATCCGGAAACACTACAAACAACTGCTGCATCAAGCCAATTGGATCAGGGTCAACATCATCGTTACCGGACGGTGGCAATACAAGCGACAAACAACAGTAGTCAAACAATATGCTACGCGACTGTGGCAGGGGAAGGTAGCCAGCAGCGTCTGCCTGGGAAGGCCTGCAAGAGTGCTCTGGTTCTATCAAATCACATAAGCAAATACCGCACTGGGGTACAGATCTGTAGTGAGACTGTCATCGGGACGGATGGTCAGCAACAGCCATGCGGAAAGATCATCAAGAATTATGAAACCCTGTCGGATCACATAAAAAGATTACACAGCGGGCCACAAACCTGTGACTTAGCCTTTTTCGGGGAGCACGGCTTGCAGAGGCCATGCAGGTCAGTCTGCAAGAATGCTCGCGCTATGTCAGTTCACAAAAGCAGATACCACTCCGGGCAAAGAACCTGTGCAGTGATAGTGGTCGGAAAGGATAGTCAGGTGCAGCCATGCGGAAAGGTCTGCAACAATGCTCAAGCCCTGTCGGATCACAAAAAAAGAGCTCATACCAAGCAACAAATCTGTGACCTGGTTCTGCCCGATGGCCGTCAACACTTGTGTGGGAGGGCATACAAGAATTCTAATGCCCTGTTGGATCATAAAAGAAAATATCACTCCGGACAAAAAAGCTGTAACTTGCCACTGGTGGGAAAAGATGGGCAGTCGCGACCATGCGGGAAGGTCTGCAAGAATGCTCAAGCTCTGATCTATCACAAAAAAATGCATCGAATGCGCAAGCCTGTTGATGTCGAGCAGGACGCTGATCCCCGTCCTTGATCTGGCACCCGTTCTTTCGCAAGGTTTTCTTGATCTATCCTTCTTCTCTGTAATTCAGGATGCAAGGATAGAATTATTAAACACTCACTCTCTGCAGCATCGCTGTTGCTGCTACTGTTGTTTTCTGGTGTCTGCCAGACCGAAGCCTTGACAAGATCTTTTATTGTCGAGCCTGAAGAGGATGCAGATTCACCAAAACAGAACGTTTCGAAAAATCGCGATATGCATACATTGCCCGGCAACTGGTCTGGCATTGCCGCTACCAAAGCCTATGCAGAATCCGATTCTTTGCCTGATGACAAAAGACACAAATCTGATGGTTACCGAGTAAATACCAACATCATTGCATTGTTTTCATGGCAGTTGCTTCACGCCTCTGGACTTGCGGTTGCTTACGAAATGATTCTGACCACCAGAGACGCTCCCCTGAGCTACGATTCCCACTCATGGGTAAGTTTAGGATGGGTTGTTGCAGTCGGTTGGCTTTTAAACCGCTATTGGTATCCAGACTTACCTCTGTCTAAACCGATTGAACAACAGGCGAGCCAGGAACTACCGTTTGCGACCATCACTGTGATGTTTGACTCCGGACATAACCCACCAAAATACCCGCTATCTAAATCATATGGGCAGCAAACTTCACAAGCCACCAACCAAGGTTCAAGCTCTCTGTACAGCTTTCTGAATTCTGGCTCTGGCGAAGGTAACCGGGGCCCTCATCGACGCCAGCATACTTTGAGCCTGAATTGTTTCCTCTATCCCTGTCATGGCGTTTGTCGATTCAGGCCCTCAAGCAATAGCGAAGCACCTGCTGACTGGCCACTGAACTTCTCAGAAGACTCATGTACCCATTTGACCAATGGACACTGCATAAGTTGCAAAGATCGATTTGAGCCTGTATGTCCTGCATACTCCCGAGAAGGCTCGCTTTTAAAAACATTGAATGATCTTTCCGGGACTCAAAGCCTTTTCGATTCTGGCCAGTTCTTTCAGCCACGGACAGATGATATTGGTGGCAGCTCTTTAGACGGGGTCGCCCTAGACGGGGTCGCCCTAGACGGGGTCGCCCTAGACGGGGTCGCCTCAGATGATTTTGACTTAGACGAGTTTGACTTAGACGAAGCCACCCTGAACATTATGAGTGCAGTGACCGCCAATAAAACTGATGCTAACGCGCCACTCAATGATGATGTACCAATGTTCGACACTTTTACTTTCACCACTGGTGATTTTGAGGGCATTAATGGGGCGCTCGATCTAAACAGTCCTCCCGAAGAAGGCGAGATTTCTTTTCCCCTTACCCAGACAAATACAGTACAAGTCCCGGCAGCACCTGATAATGTTATATTCACAGCCACACATTGTAAGCAGGCCCTGTTGGATCACAAAAAAAAAGCCCACTGCGGGCAAAAAATCTGTAATGAAATGTTGGTCGGAGTGAATGGCCAGCGACAGGTATGCGGAAAAGTTTACAAGAATTCCAAAGCCATGTTCAATCACAAAAGAAGAAGCCACAGTGAGCAACAAACCTGTGAAGTAAACGTGTTCGGGGAGAATGGTCAACTGCGGCCATGTGGAGTGGTCTGCAAGAATGTAAAAGCCCTGTCGGATCACAAAGGAAGAAACCACGTAAAGCATCAAGCCTGTGACGAAACCATGATTGGGGTCGATGGCCAGCTGCTGCCATGCGGGACGGTCTGCAAGAATCCTCGTGCCCTATCGGATCACAAAAGAAGAAAACACACCGGGCAACAAAGCTGTGACGAAACGGTGGTCACAGACGATGGCTTGCAGCGACCATGCGGGAAGGTCTCCAAGAATCTCCAAGCCCTGATGGAGCACAAAAGAAACAACCATAGCGGACAACAAACCTGTAACGTAAGTGTGATCCGGGAGGGTGGTCAGCGGCCATGCGGAAAAGTCTGTCAGAGTATTGTCGCTCTGAAAAGTCACAAAAGAAATGCCCACACAGGCCAACAAACCTGTGACAGAATGGTGATAACAAAGGATGGCCAACAGTATCCATGTGGTAGGGTCTGCAACGGTGCTTTGGCCCTGACGATTCACAAAAGCAACTACCATACCGGACAAAAGACCTGCGGCTTGCCCGTGCTCGGAAATGATGGTCAGTTGCAGCCATGCGGGAAAGTCTGCAGTAATGCCCGAAGCCTGTCGGAACATAAAAGAAAGGACCACACCGGGCAAAAAATCTGTGACGCAGTCATGGTTGGGAAAGATGGTCGGCAACGGCTATGCGGGCGAGTCTGTGAGAATACTCAAAATCTGTCACAACACAAAATCAGATCCCATACCAATGAAAAAAGCTGTGACGTGATCGTGGTCGGTGATTTTGGCCAGCAGCGGCCATGTGGGAAGGTCTGTATGAATACAGGCGTTCTTTATAATCACAAAAGAAGTCATCGAAAACGCAAGTCTGCTGCCCTGGACCAGGACAATGACCTCAGCCCTCAAGAAGGTAAATGAATAAGTAACAATCTGGTTGTATGGGGATCAGGTTTTTACGACACGCTTGTTTATAAGCTAATCTACCCTCCCTCCCTGTAAACGAGAAAGCAGGGATAGAATGATTAGACAATCACTCTTTGCTGCATCGCTGTCGCTGCTAGTGTCGTTTTCTTTTATCAGTCAGACCAAAGCGCTGACAAGATGTTTTATTGTCGAGTTTGAACAGGGTGCTGGTTCTCAAAAACAGAGCTTTTCGATAAAACCAGCCCGGCATTCATTTCCGGTCGACCCAACAGTTATTCCTGAAACTAACGACTATGCAGTATCTGGTTTACCGCCTGATGAAAAACGACAAAGAGCTGTCAGTTACGGATTAAAAATGCCTCTTATTGAGTCGATTTCATGGCAGTTGCTTTATGCCTATCAGCTGCTGGCTGTTTACCAACTGATCCTGACCACCAGAGACGCACCTCCGGGCCCAGCCCCCTATTCATGGCTATCTGTAGAAGCGGTTGTCGCTGTCGGCGTACTTTTAAAAAACTACTGGAAACGCGATTCACTTCTGTTTAATCCAATTAAACAACAGTCGGCATCTATGTTGATACAGAAGTATTTCCCATTTGCAACCTTCACTGCAATGTTTGGTTCTGGAGATGACTTATCACAATACCCGGCCCCGGAATCATCTGGCCAGCAGGCTTCACAAACCGGTATCCAACATAAAGGCAGTTTAACCAGTCCACTGGATTCTGGCTCTGGCGACGGTAACGGAGGTTCCCAACAACACCAACATACGTGGGGTTTAAATTGTTTCGTCTATCCCTGTCACGGTGTTTGTCAATTCCGACCATTGATCGAGAAAAGAGAGCCCGTTGATTGGCCGCTGAATTTCGAAGAAATCTTTTGCCCTCATTTGGCTAATGGACACTGTCTGGGTTGCATAGGTCGTTTTGATCCTGAAAACGCCACTGATTCCCGGAAAGACTTTTTTTACAAAACAGTGAATGATCCTTCTGCCATTCAACTTTCATTCGATTCTGCCCTATTCTTTGATGACAACTCAGAAGACGGGACCACTCAGGAAGAGTTAATCCTGGACTTATTGAGTTCAGGAAGCGCCAATACAACCTATCCTGCCGGGCCTCTCAATGACGATGTCCAAATGCCCGGGGATTTGGACATCGCTAATGGTTTTGAGATCATTAATGGGTCAATCAATTTAAATGATCTGCTCGAAGAAAACGGTTTTTGCCTAACGCTTTCCCATTCAGAAACACCACAAAGAACCACTGAATCATCCCGATTGGATCAGAGCCAACCTTATCCATCCCGGGCAGAGGCAACACCAGCCACAGACAGCAGAGGGCAATTAATATGTGAATACTACACAGGGCAAAAAATCTGTGAACTGGCAGTATTGGGGCAGGATGGGCAGCAGCCATGCGGGAAGGTTTTTGACAATATCATGGCCCTGAGGAATCACAAAAAAAAGGACCACTCAGGGGAAAAAAATTGTGACCTGACATCACTCGGGCAGGATGGTCAGCAGCAACCATGCAGGGTGGTCTGCAAGAATACTCAAGCCCTGTCATATCACAAAAACAAATGCCATAGCGGGCAACAAACCTGTGACATCAGTGTGGTTGGGCAGGGCGGCCAGCAGCAGCCATGTGGGAAGGTCTTCAAAAATATTCGATCCCTGACGGATCACAAAAGCAAATACCACACAGGGCAAAAAATCTGTGAGCGAGCAGTAGTAGGGAAGGATGGACAGCAGCGGCCATGCGGGGAGGTCTGCAAAAATGCTCGAGCTTTTTTACTTCACAAAAGCAACTATCACTCAGAGCAAAAAACCTGTGTCGTGACCGTGGTAGGAGAAGATGGCCAGCAGCGGCCATGTGGGGAAGTCTTCAGAAATCTTCAATCCCTCTCGGGGCACAAAAGCAGATGCCACTCAAGGAAACAGAACTGTGACTTTGTCGTGGTCGGGCAGGATGGGCAGCAGCGACCATGCGGAAAGGTCTGCAAGAATATCAGAGCCTTGTCGGATCACAAAAGAAAATACCATACAGGAAAAAAAAACTGTGAATTGGCAGTGGTCGATCAGAATGGGCAGCAGCAACCATGCGAGACCGTCTGCAAGAATGCCATTGCCCTGTTGGGTCACAAAAAAAGATACCACAGCAAACAAAGAGTCTATCGAAAACGCAAGCCTGTTGATGTGGGTCAGGGTGATGAATCAGTCTCCAAGAAGTTAAAGTGAAGAAGTAGCGAACTGATCTAACCTCATTTCACGAGGTTTTGCCTGTACAATCTTTATTTTTAACAGAGGCTCTCTGAAATAAAAGCACGCTTGTTTTCTTGAACTATTCTTCCTCTCTGTATATCAGGAAGCAAGGATAAAATTATTAAACACTCACTCAATGCGGTACTGCTATTGCTGCTGTCGTTTTCTGTCGTCTGCCAGGCCGAATTGTTAACAAGACGTTTTATTGTTGAGCTTGAACAGAATGCAGGCTCTCTAAAACAGAGCTTCTCCATAAAGCCTGACCCGCATATGTTTACGGGTAGCTCGTCAGAAATTTCTGAAACAAACGACCGTGCAGGATCCTGTTTACTCCCTGATAAAAAACGACACAGACATGACAGTTACGGGATCAAAACAACCCTTGTTGATTCGATTTCATGGCCGTTACTTTACGCTACTCAACTGCTGGTTGTTAACGAACTGATTCTGACCACCAAAGATGCCCATTTAAGCTCCAATCTCTATTTATGGGTACCTGGAGAAGTGATTGTGGCTGTCAGTTGGCTTTTAAAAAGCTATTGGAACCCTGTTTTACCTTCGTTTAGCTCAATCGAACATTATGAGGTGACTCAGAACCTCACGTTTGCCACCATCACTGTGATGCCAGGTTCCGGGCATAACCCTCCAAAAGGCCAGTTACCTGAGTCGCTTGGTCAGCTACCCTCAGCAGCAAACACCAATTTTGCAGGCTCTTTCAGCAGCCCCCCGAATACTAATGACAATGGTGACGGTAACAGAGGCCCTCAACAGCATTTGCATACTTTGGATCTAAACTGTTTTGTCTTTCCCTGTCGTGGTGTTTGTCAATTGTGCAATTTTGATCAACCACCACAGACTCTTTCCGAAGAAATTCGAATTTCCACAATGCTTACCTCTTCAGAAAGACAAGAAAAAGCCACTGAATCATCTCAATTGGGTCAGAGCCAACCTCAACTTTCACAGTCAGGCGAAATAAAAGTCACAGATATCAGCGGACAAGAAAGCTGTCACCTGACAGTGGTCAGACATAATGGCCAGCAGCGGCTATGCAGGAAAGTTTTCAAGAGTGCTCAAGGCCTGTTGGATCACAAAAAAAAGTGTCACCTCGGGCCACAATCGTGTGCCACGATGGTGGTCGGTCGAGATGGTCAGCTAGAGCCATGCGGGGTCGCCTGCAGCAGTGAAAATACTCTGTGGCATCACAAAAGAAGAGACCACTCCGGGCAACAAATCTGTAACCTGACCGTGGTCGGGGAAGATGGCCAGCAGCGGCCATGCGGGATGGCCTGCAAGAATGATAATGTTCTGTGGCGTCACAGAAGAAGAGACCACTCCGGACAATTAATCTGTAGTCTGAACCTGGTTGGTGAGGATGGTCAGCAGCGCCCATGTGGCAAGGTCTGCAACAATGCTATAGCCCTGTCATCGCACAAATCCAGATTCCATAGCGGGCAACGAATCTGTGATGTGTTACTCGTCGGGGAAGATGGCCAACAGTGGCCATGCGAGAAGGTCTGCAAGAACGCTCAAGACCTGTCGGTTCACAGAGCAAGAGACCACACCGGGCAACAAGTCTGTAAAGTGGTCGTGGTTGGAGAAGATGGCCAGCGGCGACCATGCAGCATTGCCTTCAGAAATGTTCTGGCTCTGTCATCTCACAAAAGCAAATTCCACAGAGGGCAACAAAACTGTGACCTGGTGGTTGCCGGGGAAGAAGGTCAGCAGCGGCCATGCGGGAGAGTCTTCAAGAATAAAAATGCCCTGTTAAGTCACAAAAGAAGAGACCACACCGGACAACAAACCTGTAACATGACAGTGGTCGGGGCAAATGGTCAGCCGCGCCCATGCGGCAAGGTCTGCAAAAATGTTTTAGCGCTATTATTTCACAAAAGCAAATACCACAGTGGACAACGATCCTGTGAACAGGATGTCGCCGGTGAGGATGGTCAACAGCGACCATGCGGGAAGGTTTGCGATAACGCTCAAGCCTTGACGGATCACAAAAGAAAAGACCACAGCGGGCAACAAATCTGTAACCTTACCCAGGTCGGGGAAGATGGCCAGCAGCGCCCATGCGGTAGGGTCTGCAAAAATGCTTCAGCTCTATCAACTCACAAAGGCAGCTACCACAGCGGACAAAGAACCTGTGACTTGGTCATTATCGGTGAGGATGGCCAGCAGCGCCCATGCGGGAAAGTCTGCAAGAATAATCGAGACCTGAGGGATCACAAAATCATAGATCATACCGGGAAACAAGTCTGTGATGTGATGGTGACAGGGGAGGATGGCCAGCGACGGCCATGCGGGAAGGTCTATAAGAATACCAAATGCCTGGCGGAGCATAAGAGAAAACACCAAAAACGCAAGCTCGCTGAGATGGATCAGGGTAATGACTGAATCAGAGAGCAAGGACAGAATTATTAAACACTCAGTCTTTACGGCACTGCTCTTGCTAATGTCGTTGTCTGTTGCCTTTCAAACTAAAGCGTTCACACAAAGTTTTATTGTCGAGCTTGAACAGAATTCCGGACTTCCAAATAAGAACTTTTCTATAAAACCTGACCAGCATACCTTGCCGGGCAATCCGTCAGACATTACCGATATAAGCGGCTATGCAGGATCAGATTTATTTTCTGATAAAAAACGACACAGGCTTGGCAGTTACCGGTTAAAAACGACCCTTATTGAGTCGATTTCATGGCGGTTGTTTTATGCCACACAGTTGCTGGTTGTTTATAAACTGATCCTGAGCAGCAAAGATTTCTCTTCAGGCACCAGCCTTTATTCACGGCAACCTTTGGATCTGGTCGTCGCTGTCGGTTGGTTTTTAAAAAACTATTGGAACCTTGATTCACCGCTATTTAAATCGATTGCACAACAGGAACTGAATCATTGCCATCCGTTTGCTATCATCACTGCGATGTTTGGTTCTGGAGAAAATTCCCCACAATACTCACCATCAAAATCATCAGGCCAGCGAGCCTCCCAAGCCACCCTCCAAAGTACAGGGTCTATAACCAGCCTTCTGAATTCTGGCTCTGGCGGTGATAACAGAGATCCTCAACAACATCGGCATAGTCTGGGTTTAAATTGTCTTGTCTATCCCTGTCACGGCGTTTGTCAATTCCGAACATTATTTGATAGCAGTGGATCTTCTGAATGGACGCTGGACTCCCTAAAGGGTTTATGCCCCCATTTGGTCAGTGGACATTGCTTTATTTGCTCATATCATTTTGCTCCTTTAAACACTGAAGATTGCCAACAAAACCCGCTTTTTGACACGTCGATCGGTCTTCCTACGATTCAAAGCCGATTTGATCTTGATCCACTTTTACAGATACAGGGAAATAGTATTGATGGCAATACAGCCAATGGCTGCATCTTTTTAGGCGGGGTCACCTCAGACGGGGTCGCCTTAGACGGGGTCGCCGAGACAACTGACTTTATCGGGTCAATGGGTGATGATTTGCCAATGTCCGGGAGTTTGCCTTGTACTGTCAATGATTTTGAAGTTATTAACGGGCCACTCGATCCAGTAAGTCTTTTAGAAGAAATGGGAATTTCCTCAACGCTAAATCATTCTGAAGCACAGCAAACAATCACTGGATCACCCAAGTTGGGTCAGAGACAGTCTCATCTTTCGCAAACCGGCGCAATACCGGCCAGAAACAAAAGCAGGCAAAAAACCTGTAAACTGACAATGTTGGATGAGTATGGCCAGCCGCAGCCATGTGGGAAGGTCTGCGATAATACTAAAGCCCTTTCAATTCACAAAAGACGATATCACACCGGGCAAAAAACCTGTGACTTAACCATGGTCGATAAAGGAGGTCAGAAGCGGCCATGTGGAAAAATCTGCAAGAATTCCATGAGCCTGGCGGTTCACAAAAGAATACACCACAGCGGACAACAAATCTGTGGCTATTCCGTGTCAGGGGAGGATGGCCAGCTGCGCTCATGCGGGATGGTCTGCAGGAATATAAAAGCCTTGTTGGAGCACAGAAGCCAATACCATAGTGAGCAAATAAACTGTGAGCTAACCGTGGTCGGTGAGGATGGCCAGCAGCGATCATGTGGGAAAGTCTGCAAGAATGCAAAAGCCTTTTCGGATCACAAAAGAAGAGAGCACAGTGGACAAAAAACCTGTGAACTGATCCTGGTCGGAGACGATGGTCAGCGGCGGCCATGCGGGATGGTCTGCAATAGTGCTCAAGCCTTTTCATCTCACAAAAGCCGATATCACACCGGGCAAAAAACCTGTGATGTAACAATACTCGGTAACACTGGTCAGAAGCGGCCATGTGGAAAAGTCTGCAGGGGTGCTCAAGCCCTGAGCGACCATATAAAAATAAACCATATCCTTGACCAAACCTGTGATGTAAAAGTGGCAGGGGAAGATGGCCAGCCTCGGCCATGTGGGAAGGTCTGCAAGAATGCCAAAACACTGTTAGATCACAAAAGAAACTACCATACTGAACAGAAAACCTGTGCTGTAACCCTGGTCGGAGACGATGGCCAGCGGCGGCGATGTGGGTTTGTCTGCAGGAGTCAAACAGCCTTGAAGGTGCACAAACAAAGACACCACAGTGGGCAGAAAACCTGTAACCTGAGCGTGATGGGGAAGGATGGCCTGCAGCGGCCATGTGGGGAGGTCTGCAACAGTGCCAGAAGCCTGGCGGATCACAAAAGAAGAAACCACAGCGGGCAAAAAACCTGTGATGTGATCGAGTTCGGGGAGAATGGTCTGCAGCAGCGATGTGGGAAGCTCTGCAAGAATGCTATAGCCCTGACCAGGCACAAAAGAATGCACCGAAAACGTAAGCCTGCTGAAGTGGACAAGAACGATGACTTCAGTCATCAAAAAGGTATAGTGAATAAGTAATGATCTGACTGCCGCCCTTTTATTGGGTTGGCGGTTTTGCGACAGTCCATGGGCAGATAAATCAGATCAGCAGCGGGAAGTGTACAGGGATTGTACAAAAATCTGTCTTCTGTATCTGGGAATTCTGTTTGATTTTGTGCATGATTGCGGGCTGGCCAAAAGCCACTGGAGGCTGCTCATTTGCCTTAATTGGAGATGTCATCGTCATAGGCATTTCCCGATTAGATTGATCATACGGCACAGGATCAGGTTTGCCGTCATTGGGGGAGACACCGCATGTTTGAGGCTAAGGCCTTATTTGAGCCTGAATTCATCCAGCAGAGCCCAACCAGGCTCTGGAAGACTATCTCTCCACAATACAGTGTGGATGAGTCAGCCTTACTGGCACAGCTGGCCGATTTGGCCAGACCCAGTCCGCAGCAGCTGGCTGTGGTAACCCGACGAGCTACCGATCTGGTCGAGCAGGTTCGAGCCCGGGAAGATTCCATTCATATGATTGACTCTATGTTGTTGCAATACAGCCTGGATACCCGTGAAGGTATTCTGCTGATGTGTCTGGCAGAAGCCCTGATGAGAATTCCTGACTCTGAAACCGCCGATGCCCTGATTCGTGACAAACTCAGTGTCGCTGAGTGGGAAAGGCATCTCAAACAGAGCGATTCGCTATTGGTGAATGCCTCCACCTGGGGTCTGATGTTGACCGGTAAAGTGGTGACATTAGGCAAATCGGAAGACGGTCGCCCGGCTAGCGTGATTGGTCGACTGGTTAAAAAAATGGGTGAACCCTTGATTCGTCAGGCTGTGAACCAGGCGATGAAAATTATGGGTGAGCATTTTGTACTGGGTCGCACTATTGCAGAAGCACTCAGGAATGGTCGAAAGCCAAGAGAGAAAGGTTACACCTATTCTTTCGATATGCTGGGTGAAGCAGCACTGACCGAAAGCGATGCTCAGAAATATCTCGCTTCCTACCTGACGGCTGTCAGGTCCGTTGGTCAGGAGCAGAAGGGTGGCTACAAGGGCCCTCGTCCCAGCGTTTCGATCAAACTTTCTGCCCTGCATCCCCGTTATGAAGTGGCCAATGAAACCCGTGTCTTGAAAGAACTGTTCGACAGCGTGCTGGAACTGATTCGCACTGCCAGAAGCCTGAATGTGGGAATCACCATTGATGCCGAAGAGCAGGACCGCCTTGAGTTGTCTCTGAAACTGTTCGAGAAACTCTACCGTCATCCTGATTGTCAGGGATGGGGTGCTTTCGGACTGGTTGTACAGGCTTACGGTAAAAGAGCACTCCCCGTTCTTGCCTGGCTGGCAGCTCTGGCAAAAGAGCAGGGTGATGAAATTCCTGTGCGTCTGGTAAAAGGTGCCTACTGGGACAGTGAAATAAAACTGTGTCAGCAATCCGGCTATTCCGGCTACCCGGTATACACGCGCAAAGAAGCAACAGACGTTGCTTATCTGGTGTGTGCCCGTTTTCTGCTGAGTGATCCTGTTAAAGGGGCTATTTACCCTCAGTTTGCTACCCACAATGCTCATACTGTTGCCAGCATTCTGAGCATCGCAGAACATAAACATTATGAATTCCAGCGTCTGCACGGAATGGGTGATGCGCTCTATAACACGGTACTGGATCAGGAAAAACCGGACGTTCGCATTTATGCACCTGTGGGTAGTCACAAAGATTTGCTGCCCTATCTGGTGCGTCGACTTTTGGAAAATGGTGCTAACTCCTCTTTTGTTCATCGTCTGGTGGATGCCAGGACACCCGTAAAGGACCTGGTTCATCATCCTGTCACTGTGCTCGAGAAGCATAGTTCTCTGGCCAATGACAGAATTCCTTTACCGGTAGCTATTTTTGGAAAAGACAGAGTTAATTCCATAGGTGTCAATATCGATATTGAGTCACAGTGGCAGCCGTTTTCTGAATCTGTACAGAAGTTTATGGGCCAAACGTGGCACAAAGGTCCCGTGATTTCCGGCCAAAAGGTTGAAACTGAAAAAGTGGTTGATGTGCAGTGTCCTTACCAGCTCAGCGAGCTCGCAGGTCGTCTGCACTTCGCCGGAGAAAAGGAAGTGGACCAGGCTATTTCAGTGGCTCACAAAGCGTTTGACCGTTGGCACAAGATACCAGTAGAAACCCGTGCCCAGAGTCTGGAGAAGTTGGCCGACCTGCTGGAGGCCAACCTTGAAGAGCTGGTGGCACTCTGTCATAAAGAAGCGGGTAAAACGATTCACGACAGTATCGATGAAGTGCGTGAAGCGGTAGATTTCTGTCGTTATTATGCCAACCAGGCGCGTGAAAAATTCTCAGCACCTCAGGTTATGCCAGGACCTACCGGTGAATCCAATGAGCTTTACCTGACCGGTCGAGGCGTCTTTCTGTGCATCAGTCCCTGGAACTTCCCTCTGGCTATTTTCCTGGGTCAGGTGGTTGCCGCGCTGGCCTGTGGTAACACGGTTGTAGCCAAGCCCGCCGAGCAAACCACTCTGATTGCTGCACGAGCTGTTGAGATGATGCTGGAAGCCGGCGTGCCTGCCGATGTGATTCAACTGGTACCGGGTGAAGGTAAGGATATTGGTCATCAGTTGACCGCTGATCCTCGTATTGCCGGTGTTGCTTTCACAGGTTCAACCCAGACTGCAAGATTAATAAACCAGACTCTGGCTGCGCGAGAGGGCGCTATTATCCCTCTGATTGCCGAGACCGGTGGTCAGAATGCCATGATCGCAGACTCTACTGCTCTCCCTGAGCAGGTCGTTAATGACGTTGTTCAGTCTGCTTTCGCCAGTGCCGGGCAACGTTGTTCAGCGTTGCGAGTGCTCTATGTTCAGGAAGATATTGCTGATCGTATTGAAGACTTGCTGGTCGGTGCGATGGCAGAACTGAAGGTGGGTCACCCAGCCCTGCAGGAAACAGACCTTGGCCCTGTCATCAGTGAAATCGCCCTTAAAGGACTCCAGGCTCATATTGATCGCATGAAGCAGGAAGCCCGCCTGATTGCCGAAGTGGATTTGGGGGCTGAATGCAATGAAGGTTACTTTATTGCGCCGGTTGCCTTTGAGATTGAGAGCATCAGCCAACTGGAAAAAGAACACTTTGGCCCGATTCTTCACCTGATTCGCTACAAGGCTTCTGAGCTGGATAAAGTGATTCAGGAAATCAACGGCACAGGTTACGGTCTGACTCTGGGAGTGCATAGCCGCAACGAAGCGACCTCCTCCTACATTGAGCAAAGCCTTAAAGTGGGTAATGCCTACATAAACCGTAATCAGATCGGTGCGGTGGTCGGTGTTCAGCCATTTGGTGGACAGGGACTCTCCGGTACCGGTCCAAAAGCCGGTGGGCCTCACTACCTGTATCGCTTTTCTACTGAACGTACCCGCACCATCAATACGACGGCTGTCGGAGGTAATGCCACACTGTTGTCCCTTGGGGCTGGTCTCTGATCGTCATTGCCTGCTCTTTAACTCTGGTTCCCATGCAGAGCGAGGGTGTCGCAAAACTCCAACAGCTCGTTCTCACGCTCTGAAGCCTTCATTCCCGCGAAGGCGGGAATCCAGCGCCAACGGTGGATCTCTGCCTTCTCGGGGATGACAAGGCCAGGGGGACACCGGGCAGTATGGTTCTGGTGGAGAGTCAGTGTGGATTGCCGCCTTCGCGGGAATGACGAGAATGAAGCCGGCAATGATGGGAGTCAACGCGTTCCCACGCCGGAGAGAGTTTTGCGACACACTCTCAGAGCGTGGGAACGAGTTGACAGGAGGTTGGGAAATCAATTACTCAAGCGTTACCCGGTTAGCTTCTTCGAGACTGGTCACACCCTCCAAAACCTTTAACAGTCCAGACTGGCGAAGGTTATTAAATCCTTCTTTCTGTGCAATTTCGGCAATCTGGAGGGAGTTGCCCTCTTCCATAATGATTTGCTGCAGAGCCGGTGTGATCTTTACGACTTCATAGATACCCACACGGCCTTTGTAGCCCTTGCTGCATTGATCACATCCCTTGGGGCCATAAATTTTGGCATACTTGATCTGCTCTTCGGTAAAACCTTCTTCCAGCAGTGTTTCTTTTGGGATGTCTTTTATTTCCTTACAGTGGTTGCATAAGCGTCTGGCCAGACGCTGGGCAATGATCAGGCTGACAGAGGTGGCAATGTTGAAGGAAGGAACCCCCATGTTTTGCAGACGTGTCAGTGTTTCCGGAGCGCTGTTGGTGTGTAGCGTGGACATGACCATGTGGCCTGTCTGGGCCGCTTTGATGGCGATGTTGGCCGTTTCAAGATCTCGAATCTCCCCCACCATAATGATGTCAGGATCCTGACGAAGGAAGGCTCTCAGAGCTTGAGAGAAATCCATCCCCTGCTTCGGATTAACGTTCACCTGGTTGATACCTTCCAGGTTGATTTCTACAGGGTCCTCGGCGGTGGAAATGTTTCTTTCCGGAGTATTCAGAATATTCAGCCCCGTATAGAGAGAGACGGTCTTACCGGAACCGGTGGGTCCTGTGACCAGAATCATACCCTGGGGTTGGTGCAAGGCTTCCATGTACATTTCTTTTTGGGTTTTTTCATAACCCAGGGCATCAATGCCCATTTTGGCACTGGAAGGGTCGAGAATCCGAAGTACGATTTTTTCACCCCAAAGGGTAGGCAGGGTATTGACCCGGAAGTCGATGGATTTGCTTTTGGACAGGCGCATTTTAATACGACCATCCTGGGGCTTACGTCGTTCTGAAATATCCATGGCAGACATTATCTTCAGACGGGATGCAATTCTGGGTGCCAGGCCAGCAGGTGGTTTGGCGGTTTCATGAAGAACGCCGTCGGTGCGAAATCGAACCCGATAGGTTTTTTCATAAGGTTCAAAGTGAAGATCCGATGCGCCTGATTTGATGGCAATGAGCAGCATTTTATTCACGAATTTTACGACAGGGGCATCGTCATCTTCCCCTGCTACTTCCTCATCGTTGTCTTCGACGGCACCCACTTCCAGCTCTTCAAGGTTATCAAATTCCTCATCATCGAAATTCGACAGGGCATCAACATTGCTATCCAGCAGTTGATCAATGAATCTGTCCAGCTTGTCTTCTTCAACCAGTACCGAATCCACCATAAGACCGCTGCTGAATCGGATTTCATCAATAGCTGTATGATCACTGGGATCAATTACCCCGACAAACAGTCTGGTCCCCCTCTTTATTAACGGGATCAGTTTATGCTTGCGAATCAGCTTTTCCTGAATCAGTTCCTTCGGGATGTTTTCAGGGTCAAAGGCATCAAGATCCATAACTGGCATGCCAAATTCTTCTGCGGTAGCCAGGGATATGTCTTTGGCGCTGAGTAAATTCTCCTGGACCAGGTAGCTGGCAAGGGGCTGCTTTGTTTTTTCTGCCTGTGAAAGTGCGGAGCGGAGTGTCTTTTCATCGATCAGCTGGTCGACAACCAGTCGAGCAGCCAGTCCTGTCAAAGGTTTATCGACCATGCCTTGTCTATCCGTTTATTGTTCTTGGGTCTGTTCTCTGATTTCTACTATATCAGCACTGAGACGAGAGCATAAACAGGATATTTCATAAAGTGTTGAAGAAGGTGTGGCGTTCACAGAGTATACGGTCTGGTAGAAGGAAGCTGAATTTTATAATGTCGGAGTCTGACAATGAACAAAGCCATTACCAGGGGGATAATGGCTTTTGCGGCACTCTTGTACATTTTTTACATGCTTTTCCAGATGCCAAGTGTCGGATTTTATTTACTGGCTGGCAAGGTAAAATACATGAGGCGGGTTGGGGTGCCCCGTTTACTATCTTCACCGTCATAGTAACTGACCAGCATAAATGTTTTGCCCCCTTGTACCGTTTCAGGACCCCGAGCAATCGCCTCAAAAGAGGTTTCGTGAATATCAAAGCCTATTCCATCTTCGAATAATTTCAGGGAGTCCTCTTGAAGGCTGTCAAAGATAAGGGTCTTGGACATAAAGTAGTCTGGTGCATCCATGAATGCCTTGTTCAGCTCGTTGTCAGCAAACATTTCACTGCCTTTGACATTCTTGCCACTGCTCAGGTCGACCAGATAAACCCGGGTAATAAAATTGGATTCAGAACTTCGATAAGGGAGCACTGTTTTCTCAAGGAACAGAGCCTCTTTCTTATTGAGAACCGCAATATCGCTGACTGTACGAATCGGGCTGCTCTTCAGCTGTTTCATTGCAGAAGGGCTTAAACCCAGAAGAGAAAAGTTATAGAGCTTCTCTGACAGAATTGTTACTTCACCCTTGGCAGGAAGCTGTTGGCTGTTCAGGTATTTTCCTGGCAGCGGTTCGCCATTGTTAGACAGTTGTTCTGTAGTAAAGGTCACCACCCTGACAGGTGGGACATGTTCATTGATATTCCATTGTTTGGCATCCTGAACCAGAGCTCCGGCGGTTGCTGCAACGTAATGGTTGCTCTTGGGAATACGGTCAAGACTTTTCACACCTAATCCCTGTTGAATACCCTTCAATCCCATGTGGAAAGGAATCCAGTTGTTGTTTTCAAAATGTTTAGGCAGTTTGAATGCGCTATCTACCTGACCGGGTCTGTGATCATTTTCTGTGAGCAGGAATTTTGATGACAGTCCGATATCGACGTGGTGAACACCTTTGGAGAGTTGCAGGGGAATTTCCCTGAAGGTATGCAGGAAGGCTGCCGGAATCAGGTCAAGCACAGGTACAGGGAAGAACTCATGGGCATCATACCAGGCTTTCAGAAAACCATTGTTTCGGGTGGCCAGACTGGTTTCGTCACGATTCGCGTGCCTGTAGCCGTAGCCTGCATAGGCGGGGATGTCGATTGCCCTGTAGTCAATAACGCCGGTAACGCCTCTATCACTCTGACTGGAGGAAATCATCAGCTCACCGTCTTTGGTCAGAGTGATGGCGCTGGGGGCAATATGACCATCGTTCAGCCAGAGGGGATGGGTTTTGGCATTCTTGCCTTCGGTGATAGGGTATTCGAACACTTCACTGGGTAAAGGTCCGCCGTGATTAGGATTCTGACGATCCAAAACCACCTTGCTCATATCCAGCTCGTAGTAGTGGGGCTTGGAAAAGACCCCCCAGCCATGACGACCGATGAAGCCTGCTCCGGCATCTCCAGAAAGCAGGTAGAGTGTCCCTGTTGAACCATTTCCGACATGAGCGAAGTGAGCACCAGTAATATGAGTGACCCTTTTCTGGTCGTCCGGGCGCAACAGGTGACTTCCCAGATACCTGACGCTTTTATGAGGGGCTGATTTCCCTGGGGATTCTGCTGACCATCCGGGAGTCGAAAGAGTCAAGCAAAGCGTTAAGCCAACCAGGGCACTTCTTCTTTTCATCATTGATAAAAACACCTGAAATGAAACAACCCCATAAAGATAGCCATAATTTTTCATTGCAGGTGTATTTTTGACTGAAGTCGCTTCTAAAGCACCAGAGACGGGAAGGGAGTACCTGAAAGTCTGATAGTCAGGGTTTGATTGGGTTGCTTGGGCAAGTGAGCCATCGATCACAAAGCTCTCGGTTATAGAGATGCGATATAATGCGGCAGTCGCCTGCATGAATGCAGATGAAGAGCACGATAACACAGGGAAGAAGATCCGGTGGTCAGACAAGAGCTCCCACCGCTTCAGGCAGAAAGTCCTCAAACTGATCAGCTGTAGCCAGGGAGTCTCAATGAGCCTCCGCTTGCGAAAGCTTAACAGGTCTATCCTTAGCTGGGCTTCTTCAGAATAAACGGACATTACCGTCTGATGCAGCAGCTGGATCAATGGATACGTCGGCGCAAGCCGAAAACGCGGCACTGAAACGTGATCGGACCAGGTGCGGACCCGCTTAAGGAGTTGATGTGGAAGCCGGAGGTTAGAAACGTCCGACTGTCCGATTTAGCAGGTTTAAGTACCTGGTTAGGTACTTATCTACCGGCTTATTCGATTCAGTTACAATCAAAATAAGTCAAAGCCTGCTCTAAAAATAATTTAAAGCTGTTTGGAAAAGACTTTGTAAGAGTCGTTAATTCGTTTAATAGCTTATTTATTTCTTCCAGATAACTCCAAGTCTCGGATACGTCAATTGTGTCGTTCTGGTCAAGATATTCTTTTAGCTTGTTGTTTAAAATCTGGTATGACAAAGCTTTCTGTGAAAATTCAGAACTATCTTTATCCGCCTTATCAGCTAATTCCGTTAGGGTGCCACACTTGTGCTCTTGAAAAGTGCCTGAAAAACTTGCGTCCCCAGAGACGCCAGCAACACTAAACAGCCTGCCCATTGCTACTGATTGCCCTGGATTGCCAGCTGAAACTTTCATCCGCTCAAAAGCCTTTTTTGCTAGCAATTCAGAATCATTCGTGACTGTTTTTGTGAGTGTGGCTAAATAAGCTTTGCTCATTGATAACGATGAAAAAACTCTCTCTAAAGATTCGTTCATAGATACTAAGTGAGGAATGATGGTGAAAATGGACTGAGACCCAAAGGTTGTTATGATAGTTTGAACTCTTTCAGCCAGTTCCAGAAACTCACTTCCTCTCCTGTCCATGTCATCTATAAGCTGTCGTCCTTGCTTTAAGTGTTCTTCGCTTATTTTAATCGCAAAGACAAAGGGAGATGAAACGATCAATATAACCGAAATAAAAACTGTGGTAAAAGTTTGCATAGGTGTTTCAACTTCTTTTCGGTTTGCATTTTTGCTCATGTTCTGCCAGCTAACCCCTGCTTCACCACGCGGGCAAAGCACGTCGGGAAGAGAGGTGAAGCCTCGGGATAGAATTGGCAGAATTACGCGATAACTATAGTGTAATCAGTGATAGCTGGGTGGTGATGTGCTGGCAGTGAGGCCCTGATACGCCAGGTAAATCTCCGGGAACCTCTGATGCGTCGGCAGCTACAGCGAAATTGTGAGATTGAGTAATGAACTTAAGGAGCTGGCCGGTCACAGCAGCTGATATTTAATGGAGAGAATCACCGTAACCGATTTCTTGTGAGGTGTCGGTAAGGGCAGGGAGCGCTCAATGGCTTTCAGACTACTGGCTTCGAATGCCTTTTTACCGGCCAGTACAGTCGCCTTTTCCAGTGTTCCGTCAGAGTTGATTTCAATTTTGATTTTTACTTCTCCTTCCAGTCGCCTTCTTTTAGCCTGGTAGGGATACACTTTGTAGCGATTGATCCGGTATTGAAGTTGAGCCACCCATTTCTGAAATTCATCAGGCTCCAAATGCCCGGCTTTTGAAGTGATGAGTTCTTCGACGGGCTCTCCCGATGTCTGCTGGTTGAGAGCAGATACCGGAGGCTCACCCGGTTTTGCGTGCCTGTGTTTGTTTTCTTCCTGATTGGCCGACTCTTGCTGAATCTTTTTCTTTTCGGCTCTGGTCGTTATGACTTTCTTGTTCTCTGCTTTTTCAGCCTGCTCTGTTTTTTCAGTGCTTTGAATGTGTTCAGTGTTTTCAATCTGAGAATCTGGCTTTGTCAATTCCGAGCCGGTCATTGCTTCTGTAGCGGTCAGGTTTTTTTCAATGGCAGGTGTTATGTCGGGTTGATGAGACACCAGTTTGATTTGAATGCCGGGTGATTTTGCAGCAGTCAACCAACTACTCCCGCTATAGCCCAAAAGTAAGGTGTGAAAGACAACTGACAACGTCAGGGGGATGACCAGATGCCTGATGGTGGTTTCCTGTTCCATGATTGGCAACCCACAGAGCATAGCAATTTAAACAGGAATTAAAGAAACAGGTCTGTAGAGGAAACCCCGACATGGTCAGGGCTTCTTAAGAATATCAGGAAGGCTTTACCGGGCTACCAAAATCCCGAGGCCCGGTATGACAAAGAAGGCCAGCAAAAGATACAGGAATGCATAAGCGCGGTTTTTTATAGCCAGATCAGACAATTTTTCTGCAGCGTAGAGAGGAATCTCACGGAGCCACCTGATGCCATAGATAAGGGCTACGGCAAACACGTTGAAGAACAAGTGTACCAGAGCAATGGTCATTGCGTGCTCTGCGTCTGCACCGACGATGGCCGTTGCTGAAAGCAGCGCTGTGATGGTTGTACCGATGTTGGCACCCAGAGTAACAGGGTACATCTGACGAACGGTGAAGACGCCACTGCCTACCAGAGGAACCATAAGACTGGTGGTAGTAGAAGAGGATTGCACCATTACGGTCATAACAGTACCGGAGGCAATACCGGAAATCGGACCACGACCAATAGACTTGTGCAGAATGTCCCTGGCACGTCCCACCATAACTTTTTTCAGCAGCTTGCCCAGTCTTACGACCGAGCTGAAGATAAGGAAGATACCGAAGGCGATCATGGTCAGGCCAGCCAGCGTGCTGTCGGGCAGGAGGCCTGCAAAATCCTTGACAATATTCACGGCCGGCTTGGTCAGGGGTTTGACGAAATTCAGGCTGCCCATATCAATAGCAGAGCCACCCACCAACAGTGCGGCTATGTGCTGTGAAATATCGCTCAGGAAGCCGGTCATCAATTCCAGAGGCAACAGAATCAGAACCGCCAGATAGTTAAAGAAGTCGTGAACTGTCGAAGCAGCAAAAGCTCGCTTAAAGGATTTGTCGCAACCCATGTGACCCAGACTGACCAGAGTATTTGTGATGGTGGTACCAATATTGGCTCCCATTATCATGGGGATCGCCATCTCTACCGGCAGGCCGCCAGCCACGAGGCCAACGATAACAGAGGTTACTGTACTGGAAGACTGAACCAGAGCCGTGGCGAGGGTACCGGCTATCAGTGCCAGCATAGTGTTGTTGGCAAAGCTGAACAGCTCTGCAGCTGCTTCTGCGCCACCTACGGCCATTTTAAAACCAGAGCCCACTACGCTGACGGCAACCAGGAGAGCATAGATCCAGAGGATAACTCTCAGCCAGATACGGCCATAGTGCCTGCTGGTGTATTTATAGTCAGCTTTGGTGCTGGCTTGACTTGTTGCTTCAGACATTTTCTGCACCTTGGTGCTGTGTGGATAGAGATGATGGCGAAAATATAGGTGTTTTGTTTCAGAAATATTACAGTTATGACATTTTTTTGAAATATTTAAAAAGCCCTCCAGGACCAGAGGGTGTCGCAAAAGGTCAATTAAAACGCTTCAAGCTTCAAACCGTCATCTCCGCGAAGGCGGAGATCCACTGTTCGTGGTGGGTTCCCGCCTACGCGGGAACGACGATCTTGATATATCCTGCTGACCATACCCTTTTGCGACACCCTCACCAGGGCAAAGACTGCAGAAATATGACAGTGCTCGTTTTCGGGGCAACCCTTTTCCATGCCGGAACCCGGAGGTCCCAAAAGCATGGGAGCCAGAGTGATGCGACAACCTGCAGAACAGGGAGTAGTTACCTGAGAAGTTTATCGAACAACTGCACTCTAACCGTTTCTCCTGCCTCAATATTTCCCTGGGAAGCGGGCAAAATGATGTAACAATTAGCCATACTCATGGATCGGAGAATCCCCGACCCCTGACTGCCCGATGTGACTACCTCGGCTTCTCCTCTCTCGTTGGTTGAGAGAATGCCCCTCTGGAATTCCAGGCGACCGGGTTGTTTCTTCAGGGGAGTGAGGCACGTTGCTGGTAGTTCAGCAGCAGGAGTTGGTTCTGCTCCCATCATATGTTGCAATGCGGGCGCTGCCAATTGTTGGAAAGTTACCGTAGCGGAAACCGGATTGCCGGGTAGCCCAAAGAAAACACTGTTGGGAAGTTTACCAAAGGCAAAGGGTTTGCCGGGTTTAATGGCCAGCCTCCAGAACGAAGTATGGCCTATTTCACTGAGAATATCTTTGACAAAGTCGACGTCACCTACGGATACCCCACCAGAGGTAACAACTGCATCAGCCTGCTGATCAGCTTTCAGAAAAGCTTTCCGGATCTCGTTGCGGTCATCATGGAGTTTTCCAAGGTCAATCACTTCTGCACCCAGTCGCTTGAGCATCGCTGATACTGCAAACCTATTGCTGTCGTATATATTACCTTGTCCGAGAGTCTCGCCGGGCAGCTTCAGTTCATCACCCGTGGAAAAGAGCGCTACTTTTATTCTGCGAATGACTGGAACTTCAGGGATTCCCAATGAAGCCAGCAGACCTATATCCTGGGCTTTGATGATGTGTCCCTTTTCAAAAACCTGACAACCTTGAGGAATATCTTCACCGGCACGGCGAACATTATTGCCTGACTGAGAGGGTAGCTTGCTGAAAGCAATACCCTGTGAGGTTATCTCGGCCTGCTCCTGCATGATGACCGTATCGGCACCTACAGGAATGGAAGCACCTGTCATGATTCTTATACAGTGGCCAGCGGGCATAGAACCCTGATAGGGATGTCCGGCCAGAGATTTTCCGGCCAGCGGCAGTATTGAATGTGGTGCCAGGTCACTGAAACGGACTGCATACCCGTCCATGGCTGAATTATCATGGGACGGAACGTTAACCGGCGAAATAATTGCCTCAGAGATAACCCTGTCCAGGGAGTCAGCCAGAGCCACTGTTTCAGTTTCAGTGACGACCGGTGTTTCTGTCATCAGTTTCTCAAGCCCTTCGTGCAGGGGCATGAGCCCCGGGGCAGAACAGCAGTCAGTCATTGAAAGGTCTCCTCGATACAGTTTTTGAAACTGCTCTTAAAGTAAAAGCTATAAATGAATTCAGCAATCTGTTTCTTGTTATTTGTATCACTCGATATTGTCCTTTAAGGCATGGCTATTTTATCGGGTTAGGGTTAGGATGAGCCCCTAATTAATTTTAATAAAGCGCCGAGCTTCGCAACCTAACCCTCACCATGAAGGTACGGTTGTCTGGCCGTGACCTGATGCGTGTTACACGCAGGGTTGCCAGGGTTCACACAGAAATGTCTGGGCCTCCCGTGTTTGGAAAGGTGTGAAATGCGACCATTACAAGACCAACAGGGACGAACGTTTCCCTATCTCAGACTGTCTCTGACTGATCTGTGCAACTTCACTTGCAACTATTGCCTGCCTGATGGCTGTGATGAGCATCGTCACAAGCAGTCGCTGGATGTTGCCGAAATTAAACGTCTGGTGACCGCTTTTTCGGCGGTGGGTGTTGAGAAGGTTCGCCTCACTGGCGGTGAGCCTACCCTGCGCTCTGACTTCAGGGATATTGTCAGTACTCTTAAGTCCATTCCGGGGATTCAGAAAGTGGCTATGACCACAAATGGTTACAAAATGGACCAGAGAGTTGAGTCCTGGCTGGCTGCTGGTGTTGATCAGATTAATGTCAGTATCGACAGTCTGGACCCCCGAGCCTTTGCAGCAATAACCGGGCACGACCGCCTTCAGGAAATACTGGTGGGTATTGACAAGGCCTTCGCAAAAGGTCTTCCTTCTATCAAGGTCAATGCGGTTTTGATGAAAGGGGTCAACGACATCCAGCTGGAGGCGTTTCTGAAATGGATTAAGCACCAGCCTGTTACCATGCGTTTCATTGAGTTGATGCAGACGGGTGATAATAGTCGCTTTTTCAATCAATACCATGTCCCCGGAAAACAAATAAGGGATCAGCTTCTGGAGCAGGGCTGGGTCAGAATGGCCAGAAATAAAGATGCGGGTCCGGCTTACGAATATTGTCATCCTGAGTATCAGGGGCGCATTGGACTGATTACCCCCTACTCAAGAGATTTCTGTAAAGACTGCAATCGTCTGAGGGTTAGCAGTCAGGGGCATCTGCAACTTTGCCTGTTCTCGGAATCAGGCCATGACCTTCGACATTTCTTACAGGACGACAGCCAGCAGGATGAATTGATTCAGGAAATTCGATCAGCACTGAGGTTGAAAGTAGACGGTCATTTTCTGGAACAGGGGTATACCGGAGGTACTCGCAATCTTGCCCAGATTGGAGGCTGATATAGCTCGGCCTTCGCTTTAGGTGACTGGGGGTTATTGTCGGCACACAGGGCACAAAGGTGATTGTGTCGTCCATGCGTGAATGCATGCTGCACAGTAGAAGTGCTTTAAACACTCCCCAGCGGCGATAGGGGATCTTATGGGGTCCATACAAATAGAGCATAATCCGCCAAAGAGTTTTACTGCCAGATAGTCAGTAATTCTTGCTGACAATGCGTGCTCTGTTACTCGGGCAACGAGACTGCAAAAGGCTAGTGGTAAGTTTTCATCACTACTGAAAAATGCTATCAGGTCGTAGATGAAGTTAAAATAAAAGCATGATATTAAGCTTATTGAAAAAGCAAAAGCTAACTCTTGACGAAAAACATTACCCGATTTAAGTAGATGGTAAATTAAAAAAGAAGCACTTGTTGATTCAACTAAGCGTAAAGGTAGCCTGATTTCATCATAATATAACGAGAGAGAAGTTAATAAATTTAACAGGTCCCTGAGAAAGCTCTGTTCGTAATCTTTATGTGAAATAGTCAGGTCGGAATTTACATATTCATCATTATAAGTATTATCTTCAGATCCGTAAGAAGTGCCACAAGATATTAGCAAGACAAATATCACTAATTTGCATAAATAGAGCATATCTGTTGTGTATGGATTTTAGGGAACACTCAGTCAAGATAGATTACGAAGGGTCATGTTACAAATATCGAGCAGGTTTTACCTGCGAGCACCCGCTGAAAATGGCTGGAGCAAAAGGTGCTTCAGCCAAAATCCATTCAGTTTTCGAAATGGATATTTATTGAACGGGTTGATCGCTATTCTATTTATTTTATCGGGAGGTTACTGTCGGCATACAGGGCACAAAAGTGATTGCGCCTCCCATGTGCGAAGGCATGCACTGCAATACCAGTGCCTTCTGCAGCCTGCACAGTTGATAAAGGTACTCATTTGTTCCAGACAAATAGGACATATTCCTGAAAAAAGTTTTACTGACAAATAATAGGTAATAAATAGAGACAATGCGTGCTCCATCCTTTGTGCGATGAGTGTAAATATGAATAATGATAGATCTTCGTAATTATGCTGATTAGTTCTTAGGTCATATGAAAAGTTAACGACAGCGCTTAATAAATAAACAAAAAGATACTCATGATGAAAAGTACTGCTCAGCTTAAGTAGACAGAAATTCAACAAACACTGAGATGTTATCTCAGTTAAACGTAAAGGTAGCCTGAATTCATCATAATGTGACGAGAGAAAGGTTAATAAATTTAAGAGGCCAGTTGAAAGGCTCTGTTTGTAATCTTCATATGAAATAGTGTGGTTGGGATTTTTATATTCATCATCATAAGTATTATCTTGAGAACCGTAAGAAGTGCCACATGATATTAGTAAGATAAATATCACTAATCTACCTAAATAGAGCATATCTAATGTTTATGAATTTTAGGGAACAAGTAGTCAAGATAGATTACGAAAGGTCATGTCACAAATATCGAGCAGGCTGCACCTGCGAGCACCCGCTGAAAATGGCTGGAACAAAATATGCCTCAGCCAAAAAACATTCAGTTTCTGAAAAAGGCATTTATTGAACAGGCTGATCGCTATTATTCTTTATCATCAGTGGGTTACTGCCGACATACAGGGCAAAAAGGTGAATGTGCCAGCCATTGATTAAGGCAGTCTGCACAAAACAAATGTCTTCTACAACGTGCATATCGGAAAGGGAATCTTAAGGGCTCTAAACAAATAGGACATGATTCTGTGTGAATTTTTACTAAAAATATTAAGGGCTTTAAACAAAAAGAACATGATGCTGCGACAATGACTACAAAAGTTATGTGCTCCGTTGTTTGTGCAATGAATCTAGGTAAGAATAATAATAATGATCTTCCATGATTTTTAATATTCATGCTTATGTCGTATATAATATGAAACAAAAAACTTGATCCAAAAATAAATGATAAAATTTCAGTATATATATTACGAGGAGGCTCTCTACCTATTTCAAATAGATGGATATTAAATAAAAGACATACGATTTCAACAGCACGCAGCGGTAGCCTGACTCCATCATAATATATTAAGAGACCGCTTAAGAAATTTAACAGGTTACTCGAAGCACTCTGTTCATGGTCTTCGTATGAAATAGTTTGGTTGGGATTTAGATATTCATCATTATAAGTATTATCTTGAGACCCGTAAGAAGCACCATAAGATATCAGTAAGATAAACATCACTGATTTACATAAATAAAGCATATCTATTGTCTGGGGATTTTAGGAACACTTGGTCATGGTAGATTACGAAAAGTCATATCACAAAAATCCAGCACGCTGCACCTGCGAGCAACGGCTGAATATGGCTGGATAAAAAGATGCTCCAGCCAAAAGTCGTTCCGTTTCCGAAATAGGCATTTATTGTACAGGCTGACCGCTATTCTCTTTAGTTCATTGGCGGCTTACTGACGACATACAGGGCAAAAAGGTGAATGCGCCCGCCATTGACCAATGCAGGCCGCACAAAACAAATGTCTTGCACAAGTTGCAAATTGGACAGGAAATCTTAAGGACTCTAAACAAATAGGACATGGTTCTGTGAAAAGTATTACTAACAAATGTTCGGCAATTGCTAAAGACATTATGTGCTCTATTCTTTGTGCAATGAATTTGGCTAAGGATAATAATGAGATTCCATGATTTTTAACATTCATTCTCGTGTCGTATATACCATTAGCAAGATGGCTTGATGCAAGGCTATATGAAAAAATCATACGACATGTTTCAGGAGTTACTCTACGCATTTTAAATATATATAAATCAAAAAAAACAACAGCTGCTATTTCAGTCGCACGTAGAGGCAGCCTGAACCCATCATAATATAAAGAGAGAGTGCTTAATAAATTTAACAGGTTACTCGAAAAACTCCCTTCGTAATCTTTATATGAAATAGTTTGGTTGGAACTTACATGTTCATCATTATAAGTATTATCTTGAGACCCATAAGAAGCACCATAAGATATGAGCAAGATAAATATTACTGATTTGTATAAACAGAGCATATTAATTGTGTGGTAATTTTACGGAGTACTCGGTCATGGTAGACTGTGGGGGGTTGTGCAACAAACAATCCAGCATGCTGCACCTGCGAATATCCACTGAATGAACAGTCCTCCGGACTGATCCCTTACATCAATGCCTGCAGGGCCTGGCCCGGCTGGGCAATATTTTTCGCGAAATTGGCTAAACATAAAAATGTTCACTGGCGTGTACATTCTGTTTAAGGCAGGTATAATCACGTTCCAAGGCTGGTCGGGCGAATATAATTTTTAAAGACATTTATTTGTTATGGACACTGAGTCAGTCTTGATCTCGACTGCCTGTGGTAACCTTCTTGATGACTCATACGATCTTTGATACTCCCATTATTAATACTCTCTTTCGTTTAATCTCTACTCTGGGTCTGAAGCTTGCGGGCTGGAAGTTGTCGGGTAAAAAGCCGGATGCTCGAAAGTACGTCCTTATTGCTGCTCCCCATACCAGTAACTGGGACTTTATTCTGGTGATTGCCATTGCCTTTAAATTCGGTCTCAAGATTTCCTGGATGGGCAAGAGCAATCTTTTTAAAGGCCCCATGGGCCCCATAATGCGCTGGATGGGCGGCATACCTGTGGAGCGAAGCCGTAATACCGGACTGGTGCAGCAAGTTGTCAACCGGTTTAATGCTTCCGAGGATCTTATCGTTACCATTCCTCCCGAGGGAACGCGCAGCAAGGTGGGCCAATGGAAAAGTGGTTTTTACCATGTTGCGGTTGGAGCCGGTGTCCCCATTGCTCTGGGATTTCTGGATTTTAAAACCAGAGTGGGAGGTTTCGGCCCCATGTTCTTCCCTTCGGATCACTATGAGAGTGACCTGAAAAAAATTCAGCACTTCTACCAGGGGATGACGGGCAAAAGGCCTCACAGGTTCTGAAAGGA
Organism: Endozoicomonas sp. ALC020; assembly: GCF_049275935.1. NCBI lineage: Bacteria > Pseudomonadati > Pseudomonadota > Gammaproteobacteria > Oceanospirillales > Endozoicomonadaceae > Endozoicomonas > Endozoicomonas sp. ALC020. The sequence goes on along the minus strand of NZ_CP184830.1, from coordinate 716,068 downwards.
GCCCGCAGTGTTCTTCGCGCGTTTTGCGTAGCTGAGGTCAATGGCCGCAAATAAATAACGAGTAGTTGTAAATCCTGCTGTCCTATCGGTTAAATACAGGGAGGTTGCTTGAAATACAGCTATCTATGTTGAGCGAATAGCGATAGAATAACCGACCTTTTGTGGAAGGGCTGTTAATAAGACCTTCCAGGGAGACTGGCTGAGAATGCTCTGCAGGCGTTCCCGGGCTGCCTCCCAGATGTCCTGGTACTCCGTTTACCTCTGTGATCGGTTTGCATATTGAACTCTCATCGGATGCCGATCCTGTCAGTTCTTTCGAGATCTTCAACGAAGTCATGGACACCCAACTGCCATGAGTGAAAAGGCCACCGCCTGTTTGTGAACCCGGTGGCCGGAGCATGGTTAATAATCACTGCGCGTTACGAAAAGGACCGTGCGGTGGATCAGTGTACATGGGAGCCTGTTTGCAGGCTCAGGTCGCAAGGTCCGAAAAGAACGATCAACGCTTTCATTGAATTATTCAAGCTAAGCAATCACTTGTCTGACTCTCTGAAATCTGTCCTGTTCCACAGAACATGGTGACCGACTTTCTACCCGCGACTGGCCCATGGGTGATTCTCACGGCTTAAGACCGGCGCTACCCCGTCGGCTGCCTGTCAGAGTATCTAAAGGGAGAACACTGATTGTATCAATGCCTAATTTTTTGGAGTACTTGATGTCTGACGACACAACCCCTGCTGAGTCAATAATTACCTTCGCTGAACTGCCTCTTTCCCCGGCAGTAATCAAGGCGGTAAAGGATGTCGGTTATGAAACACCTTCTCCTATCCAGGCTCAGAGTATTCCCCGGATTCTTGAGGGCAGAGACCTGCTGGGTCTGGCTCAGACCGGTACTGGCAAAACTGCCGCGTTTGCCCTGCCTATGCTTTCCAGTCTGGATATGAAGGCCAATGATCCTCAGGTTCTGGTGCTGACACCTACGCGCGAGTTGGCCATTCAGGTGGCTGAAGCTTTTCAGCGTTACGCGCGTCACATGAAGGGCTTTCACGTGCTGCCGGTTTACGGTGGGCAGGATATGCGTGGTCAGCTGAGAGGCCTCAAGCGTGGTGCTCATGTTATTGTGGGCACGCCGGGTCGTGTCATGGACCATATTCGCAGAGAGAGCCTCAAGCTGGATGCTTTGAAAGCAGTTGTTCTGGATGAAGCCGATGAAATGCTGCGCATGGGCTTTGTCGATGACATTGAATGGATCATGGAACAGACACCGGAAGAGCGTCAGGTGGCCCTGTTCTCTGCCACTATGCCCAGACAGATTCGCAAGATAGCGGATACGCACCTGAAAAATCCTGCCACTGTTGAGATTAAGGCGAAAACCGCCACTGTTGATACCATCACCCAGAAAGTCTGCATGGTCAGCGGTTTCCACAAGCTGGACGCACTGACACGAATCCTTGAAGTCGAACCTTTTGATGCCATGATAATCTTCGTGCGCACCAAAACTGCAACCGTAGAGCTGGCTGAAAAGCTCGAGGCCAGAGGCTTTGCTGCTGCTGCATTGAATGGTGACATGAGCCAGGGGTTGCGTGAAAAAGTAGTAGATCGACTGAAGAAAGGCTCTCTCGATATTCTGATCGCTACAGATGTAGCGGCCCGTGGTCTTGACGTTGAGCGAATGTCTCACGTTGTAAACTACGACATTCCTTATGATACAGAAGCTTATGTTCACCGTATTGGTCGTACTGGCCGTGCAGGTCGTCAGGGTGTAGCTATTCTTTTTGCTACGCACCGTGAGCGTCGTATGTTGCGAGCTATTGAACACGCCACTCGCCAGCGCATTGAGACTATGCGTCTGCCGTCTATGCGTGATGTTCGTGATATGCGCATTCGTGCCTTCAAGGAAGAAGTGGTGAAATCTCTGGAAATGGGCGAAGAGCTGGATGTATTCCGTGAAATCATTGCTGAGCTGGAAACCGAACATGCTCTGAGCCACGAAGATATGGCCGCTGTTCTCTGCTTTATGGCCCAGAAAGAACGTCCGTTCCCGGATGGTAAAGAGCCTGAGCGTCCACAGCGTGAGCGACGTGATCGTGGAGACAGAGGCGATCGTGGTGAGCGCGGTGCGCGTCCACGTCGTGATCGTAAAGAAGACAATGAAGGTATGGTTCGTTACCGTGTTGATGTAGGTCGCGATCAGGGCATTACCCCCGGAGACCTGGTCGGTGCGATTGCCAACGAAAGTAATATTTCAGGCAAGAATATCGGTCACATTCGCCTGTTTGACACCTGCTCTTCCGTCTACCTGCCAGAAGGTGTGGATGCTTCCATTCTGGATGCTCTGAAAAACGTCAAGGTCCGCAACAAGGCTCTGGATCTGAAAATCTGGGCTGATGACGGTCGTCGTGATCACAATCGTCCCCGACGTGGCCGTGGTCGTGATGGCGAAGGTTTCAGAAGAGATCGTGACAATCGTGGTGGGGACCGGCGTCAGGGTTCTCGCAGGCCTCGCCGTGAAGCATAAGTCAATCATCTTTCATTGATTATGAAAAAGCAGAAGTCTGGTACTTCTGCTTTTTTTTGGGTGGAGCACTGCAAAAAGACAATTAACAGACCGCTAAAGGGCAGGTAGACTGTCAGGAAACAAAAATTAAAGAGGTCTCGCTTATGCTGTACGTAGCATTTTCTGGTTCGAAAGGGCGAGGAGTCTTTACACGTAAAAAGATTGAGCGAGATACAGTCATCGAGCGTTGTCCTGTTCTTGAATTGCCTCCTGAAGATCTTGAACACATTGATCAAACGACGATATACAACTACTACTTTTCCTGGGGTGAGGCAATGGATTCAGCCGCTATTGCTTTGGGGCTGGGTTCAATTTACAACCACTCTTATACACCCAATGCACTCTACCGATATGATATGGAAGATCGGGTGATTGAATTCATTGCCATTAAAAAAATTCGACCCAATGAAGAGATAACAATTAATTACAACGGCTCACCGAACGATCAATCACCTCTTTGGCAAGGAATTCAATGGGAGCCCTGAAAACCCAGCAGCCTGTCGGACTTAAGCATCCGTAGCGAGGATTGCAAGAAACAGGGATTTTTAGACCAATTTGCTGCCGTCCTCGCTACGGGCGCTATTCTCGGTCAGGCTCCTAGGAGCCTGACCGAGAATAGACTGCCCTACTGCGGTGGCAGCAAATTGGTCTGAAAATCCGCTTTTGTTCGTCAAATAGCTCGCTATTCTCCTCACAAAACCGAATTTTCATCCTCAATTTTCTGCCGTCCTCGCTACGGGCGCTATTCTCGGTCAGGCTCCTAGACACCTGAATTCAGGTGTCGTCAGTTAGCGTGATTGATTTATATCGCGAATCATTTGGCTGCTACACTTAGTGATGTTTTACCTTGAGGTGGTCAGCCAGACGAGTATCGGTCGATGTTCTACTGTTTGCTACTTCTTTGTCGTGTATAGGTGGCGCTTCTATCCGGGTTAATGATGTCACTTCATTCGTGGGTTTCATTAGGATGCTGTATCTTTGTATCGATCCGCATTCCGTATATAGCTCCGTATATAGCTCCGTATTTTGTGTCAGACCTTGGTAATAAAGGTTTCTGGCGGTTTTCAATGAGCAGCTTCAGGGTTTATGCTCAGGCTTTTCTGCCGGGGCAGAAATCAAGAACCGTCTCACGTGAGGTATAAGGTAAAATCATGAGAACCATGGGCCGTTATGTTCTGGTGCTGGCAGCAGGAGGTTTTCTTGTTGCCTGTAGTACACCGGACAAGAGTGTGGTGGTAACACCCACCGACGTTGAGGGTAAGACCTGGGTGCTGCGTTCCCTGAATGGCGTGCCACCGGTTAATGGCAAAAGAGTCACTCTTGAGTTTCAATCTGCTTCTGGCAAGGATGGTCAAATCAGTGGTCGTGGCCCTTGTAACGGTTACTTTGGCAGCTATACGATGCAACAGGATGAGTTGCAGTTTGGCAGAGTAGGTTCCACTATGATGGCCTGCCCGGAACCTTACATGAAACAGGAAATGGCTTATTTCAAAGGGCTTCAGCAGGTTGACACCATGATGTCCAACGGCCTGGTAATGACTCTGAAGGGGCGTCACAATGATGAGACGATGACGTTCTTTGCAGAGAGTGCCAAAGTGAGAGGGATCATCAAATCATCCACAGGCAGTTTCCCGGCTGGCGCAGATGTTCTGATTTTGATGAAAGATATTAGCAATAAGGATAAGCATTCGAACCTGATTGGTGAGAAAAAAATCAAGCTGAATCAGCGTGTTGATGGACCCTTAAAATTTGATGTTCCTTATGCGCCTTCACTGATTCAGCCAAACCGTACGTATTCTGTCTCTGTAGAAGTCAGACAAAATGGAAAACTGGTTTCCCACACTACTTCTAACAAAATAATTGATTTCTCCAGACCTCTGGAATTCAAAGGTCAGTGATCACGGGCTGAAAGTCAGGTTCAGAATTTCAGCCAGACAATAACCTGAACTCGCCCTCCTTTCTTTTGCAACCCTCTATCCCCTCCAGCAAATTCACTTTGCTGGAGGGAACTGCAAATATGATCTTATGAAGTCGCTGCTCGCTCCTTAGGAGCCTGTCGCGAAACTCTGGTTCTCATGCTTTCAGGTCCTCTGGGTCCCAGCGTGGGAACGAGTTGCAAAGCAACATTAAAGCTATCCTGCTGCTGATCCTTTGGTCCGGGTCTGGCTGAAAACAGGCTTGCCAACCAGAAGAGTCTTTCTTTTCACATGACAGCGCAAAGCAGGAAACGCTCTCTTAATTGACCTTAAATGTGATAGGTTTAGCGCTTTCATTTCACTGTTAAAGCACATCAAGGAGGTTCCATTATGCAGTTTCGTCCCTGTATTGACCTGCACGAAGGCAAGGTAAAACAGATAGTGGGAAGCTCTCTGCGTGATGGTGATAATTCGGCTCTGGTGAATTTTGAAAGTGACCGCTCTGCGGCTGATTTTGCGGATCTTTATCGGCAGAAACAATTAACGGGTGGTCATGTCATAAAACTCGGGCCCGGCAATGAGGATGCCGCCGCTTCTGCCCTGTCAGCATGGCCCGGAGGTCTTCAGATTGGCGGCGGTATTACAGCAGACAATGCTGTTCGGTATCTGGATATGGGAGCCTCACATGTCATCGTGACCTCCTACGTTTTCAAAGATGGTCAGATAGATTTTGATAATCTGGATAAATTACTCGCTGCAATAGGCCGTGAGCGTCTGGTGCTGGATCTTTCCTGTAAGAAAAAAGATGATGAGTATTTTATTGTGACGGATCGCTGGCAGAGGTTTACCGATACCCGGATCAATGCTGAGACATTGAATAGGCTGGCTCATTATTGTGATGAGTTTCTTGTTCATGCGGCATCGGTTGAAGGTTTGATGGCAGGGCCTGACCTGGAACTGGTTTCGCTGCTGGCTCAATATTCACCTGTTCCTGTGACCTATGCGGGAGGCATTGCCACTCTGGAAGACATTGAAGCAGTCAGAAAAGCCGGTAACGATCAGGTACACATTACCATAGGCAGCGCCCTGGATATTTTTGGTGGTTCGCTGGCATTTATGGATGTAGTCGCGCGCTGTAAAACCGATTAAGCCGCAGGTTTGACATTCATGCCGGGTGGTTCTGAATTATCCGTTTTGGATATTTCTGCTCAACGTTTCAAGAGTACTCGATAATGCAGTGAGGCATGTTAAATTGTTTTTTTTGGGAAAATGAGTCGAAGAAGCTTATCAAAGGCTCTTAACAGAAAAAGAGAGAAAGATCACTCTATAAATTCTTGTTAATTCTTGTCTATCCTTGGTGTTTGGAAAGGAAACGATGAATTAACACATGAACAGTCAAACACTGGGAAGCACTCTGCTGGTAGCAGGTACATCAATTGGAGCAGGTATGCTGGCCTTGCCTCTGGTTTCTGCTGCTACGGGTATCTGGTCAGGAATTCTGCTGATGATGTTAATGGCCTCACTGGCATGCTATGGAGGTTTGCTGATCGCCGAGGCCTGCCGTGCCGTGCCAGAGGCTGATAATCTTCATGGTGTGGTGGGACGGCTGCTGGGGAAACCCGGTCAGGCTGTCGCTATTCTGGCCATGCTGTTTCTGTATTACTCACTCTGTTCAGCCTATATCACAGCCGGCGCAGGGCAAGCGGTCGCCATCACTCAAAAAATGGGGCTGGCTCTCAGTTTTTCTCAGTCAGCTACGTTAGTGGCAGTGATTATTGCTGTAATGGTGGTTGTCGGGACGGTCGTGGTGGACTACGCCAATCGAGCCATGTTCTTTCTGATGATGATGTTAATGATGTTCATCATGGTGCTTTTATTGCCAGAAGCTGAAGCCAAAAATCTCACCCTTGGGGTCGGTCAACCCGGTATGCTCTTTGCTGCTTTGCCAGTACTTTACACCTCATTCGGATATCATTGTGCAGTACCTACAGTTGTGCGGTATGTAAAAGGCAAGCCTGGAGATTTTCGTATGGCACTGGTGTTGGGCAGTATCGTGCCCCTTCTGGTCTATTCACTCTGGCAGTTTGCCACCAACGGCACTTTGTCATCCAGTCTGATCAACAACCTGCAGGGCAGTCCGGATGCTGTCGACCAGCTTATCAACAGCATTGGTGAAGCCAGCCATTATTCCGGCTTTAACCATCTTATCAGTGCTTTTACAGCCTGTGCACTGGGCACTTCGTTTCTGGGGGTAGCCATTGGTCTCTTTGATTATCTGGCTGAAGTCAGTAAGAGACCTGATACCATCATCGGTCGTATTCAAACTGTCTGCCTGACTCTGGGGCTGCCGTTGCTGGTGGCGGTTTTTTTTCCGGGAGGCTTTGTGACGACTTTGGGTTATGCCGCAGTAGCTTTGGTGATTCTGGCGGTTTTTCTTCCCGTCATGCTGGTCTGGGAAGTGCGGAAGGAGCATCTTGAAGAGCCCTATCAGGTTGCCGGAGGTAATCCGTTGCTGGTCATCATGTGTTTGATCGGGCTGGCCGTGATTCTTGCCCAGGCAGGTATTGTTTCCGGCTGGCTGCCAGCTCTGGATTCCTGATCCGTTTTTGAGAATCCGGAGTCTTGATGACTCAAATGTTTTTAGCTGGTTCTTTAGCATTGATCCGATTACTATCGTTTCGTCAAACGAGAAATGTAGGAACTCCTCATGTTACGAAAAACTCTTCTGGCAGCTTCTGCACTGCTTATCCCGGTTCTGTCTTTTGCCAATGGATACGTTGGTGAGTGGTACACCGTTAACGAAGAAACCAATAAAAAGGAATCTCTGGTGACTATCTGGCAAGAAGGTGATCAGCTGAAAGGTAAGATTGTGGAGATCCTTGATCCTGCTTCCAGAGATGCGGTCTGTGAAAAATGCAAAGGCGACAAAAAGAACCAAAAGATAGAAGGGATGACTTTTCTTTGGGGAATGAAAAAAGATGGTTCTAAATACGACAACGGAAATGTTCTCGATCCGAAGTCAGGTAGAGTATACAGCGGCAGCATGAAGTTGATTGACGGGGGTCAAAAACTTGAGCTGAGGGGGTATCTGGGCTTTTCATTGTTGGGTCGAACTTCGGTTTGGGTGAAGGCTGATTAGTCGCAATTGCCTTAAGTCTCAGAGGCTCCGGTTACCCGGCAGAAATGACTGCCGGGTAGAAGTTGTATCATTTGTACTGACTGAAGAGTTCGGCTTTGTCTTCTTTTTCCTGCTTCAGAGTCATTGCCAGAAACAGAATCGCCATGACGCAGGCAGCCAGAATCAGCATAAAGCCACCACTCCAGCCCATCGCATCAACAATAACTCCCATAGCCAGGTTGGCAAAGAGAGCGCCACCGAGATAACCAAACAGGCCGGTCAGGCCAGTGGCGGTTCCGGTTGCCTTCTTGGGGGCTGAATCAGCGGCCTGGAGACCTACCAGCACAACGGGGCCATAGATCAGGAAGCCCACAAATATCAGGCAGAGGTTATCAATCATCGGGTGTCCAGCCGGGTTCTGCCAGTAAATGACAATGGCAACACAGACCAGTGCCATCATCCACATACTGACAGGGGCACGACAGCCTCTGAAGAAACGGTCACTGGCCCAGCCACAGAGCAGGATGCCGGGAATGCCGGCAAACTCATAGAGGAAATAGGCCAGACCGCTCTGAGCCATTGAGAAACCTTTCACTTCTTTCAGGTAAGTTGGCGCCCAATCCAGTACTCCGTAACGAACCAGATAAACGAAGACATTAGCCAGCGAGAGATACCAGAGCAATTTATTGTTAAATACATATTTGAAAAAGATATCTTTGGCCGACATCTCCTGCTCATGGTGGTGCTCGTCATAGGATTTAAGCTTGTCACCAGTCCATGCTTCGATACTGGGCAGGCCACAGGACTGGGGAGTATCTCTTAATAAGGTCCAGGTGATACCGGCCAGGACGAGGGCTACGACTCCGTGGAACCAGAGCTGTGATTGCCAGTCACCAAACAGATAGACCGCAAAAATAGCCATGGGACCTACCAGACCGGCTCCCAGGTTGTGAGAAGTATTCCAGTAAGCCCATTTAACGCCCCTCTCTCTCACAGAGAACCAGTGTGTCATGACTCTGCTGCCAGCCGGATAGCCCATACCCTGAAACCAGCCATTGAGAAACAGCAGGGCAAACATGGAAGTGACTGTGGTGGTGGCAAAAGGAACGGTTCCCATAAATATCATGGTCAGGGCCGAGAGAATCAGGCCAATACTCATGAATTTCCGAGCGTCACTGCGATCAGAGAGGTTGCCCATAAGAAACTTGCTGAAGCCGTAGGCAAAAGAGACCGCTGAGAGAGCCAGACCCAGTTCGGACTTGGTAAAACCCTGCTCAATCAGGTCGGGCATGGCCAGAGAGAAATTTTTGCGAATCAGGTAATAAGCGGCATAGCCAACAATGATGCCTAACAAAACCTGTATACGAAGTTTTTTATAAGTTTCATCAACTTCTTTGGACGCAATCTGCTCTTGATGAGCAGGAGGACTGAGAAAGCTCAACATAGGAAGTACTCCCGAATTTATTCGTTATAGCCATTTGTCCCGAACAAGAGCTCGTTCGGGCGGCCAAGAGCTTCGGCAAACATTCCTTTGGCCGACAATTGGGTTCACGGCTGAATGATCGAACAGCTTTGCTCTCATTTCAGTGAGCATCATTTTTACAGGTAACTGGCAAAACGATGGTTAGACTCACCGGTATCAAAAAACAAAAGCCGCTTTATTAAGTCCCACAAACTCTGTGCAAAGATGTTCCTGTGGGAGGGTAGCAACTGTTAATTCCAGTTCAGATTTGTGATTTAGCAAGTCGAAAGCCAAAAAAAACTTAATATCACAATGATGTTCTTTAAATAGAACTTTCGTTTTGTTTTATAGTGCTAACCTGCCCGATGCGGTAAACTGCTGTTGTTTATCTTTTTTGTGCAGGTTTCATGAACTGGTTCGTTTATATCATTCTGGCAAGCAACAACAGTCTGTACACCGGCATTACCACCAATGTCGAGCGGCGCTGGAAGGAACACTCAGGCAAAAAGAAAGGCGGCGCCCGATTTTTTAATGGTAAAAAACCTGCTGCCCTGATGTATCTGGAAGCAGGTCATAACCGTTCAACCGCAGGCAGGCGGGAAGCCGCCATTAAAAAAATGACTCGCACTCAGAAGGAGGCTCTGCTGAAAGAAAAGCAAAACATTGCTTCCAACTATGCTGAAGTCCTTCCGGTCGAAGCAAGGCTTTGATCCGCAGAGATTTCTCACCCTGTCAGAATGCGCCTAAACCAATAAAATACATCGACATCAAAAGCGTCAATGCCGGTAAGTCATAAAGTGAGCTTGCCTTACTGATGTATTCATACTTAAAGCTACCCACATTGATAGACAGTTTTGATTTCCATAACCGCGCAGGACTGTACTCCGGTGATGCCTCAAATCGATAAACGTCGCCATTTTGGTATTCGGGTTTCAGTATCGTCAGGCGCTCACCGACTTTCTGACATAACCAGCTATCGACAATGTTTCCTTTGTCGTTCAGAAGACTGATTTTTGTGTTGGGTTCTTTACACAGTGCAACCACCGGGTAATTCTCCTCTTCAAACAGAGTTTCAGTCTGGGTCTGGTTAAAGCCCATTTCCCACATTAACTGAACGGAGTCTGCCTGTGTAACATCATAGTCAGTGGGTACCGTTTCAGTGGCCTTTGTTGTTACCGCATCGGTATAGATGTCAGTAATAACAGCAGCCGCTTTTTCAGTCGTATTAGTCATGACCGTCTCGGTATTGTTTCCAGTATCAGTATGATCAGTAATGGCAGGAATAGTTGTCGTTAAAGGATTTGTTAAACGAGCTTTTACACGGTTTGTTATAGGAGCAGGAGTAAAAGGGTAAGTTCCTGGAAGCCAGTTTAACTGAGGGTTTGTTTTTTTGCAGAGCGGGCTGGTGTCACCCTTTGCTTTACAGACATAAATCTTGATGCGCATGTTGTGTGTCAGACAATGCCCACCTTTTCTGTTATAGAGTGTACTCGCACGGCCATCTGAAGTGGAGAATAGATAGTAATATTTCCCACCTTCAAAGGTTTTGTCGTTCATTCCGGCAGCATTTTCAAGAAACAGTAAACTAAGGTGAATCAGGCGAGTAGGGTCGTCGCAAATAAATAAATCTTGCCGGGTAATGGGAAAATCTTCCGGTATCTCACAGTTTTCATAGTAGGTCTCGTTGTTCGTGAGCCATATATTTTCTTTCATGTCTGAGGTTTGCCTATCGTGGCTGCGTACCCTTGCTACAGTAGGAAGGTTGGGGCAAAGAAACTGTATCTGCGAGTTTAGCCTTACCCCTATGGTTTTGTTCTCAGCTTTGGAATATAAATCATATTCCCACAATACACTTGTGTAAACATCACGAGCATCAGATGTCTGCAAGAGATGGAATAACAACAGGAGCGAAAATAAGAAAACTTGCATTATATTTCTCTAATGTAAAGTTAGAATAAAAGTAGTAGCCCTATATGCACACCTTTATCTGGTCAGAATGCGTTTGTCACAATAAAGTACATTGAGATCAAAAGCGCCAATGTTGGTGAGTGGTAGAGAGGGTTTTCTTCATTGGTCATGTGATGTCTGAAGCTAGCCACATTAACAGACAGTTTTGATTTCCATACCCGGGTATGGCTATATTCGGGTGATGCCTCAAATAGATAAATGTCGCCATTGTAGTATTCGGGTTTAAGTATCGTCAGACGCTCGCCGACCTTCTGACATAACCAGCTATCGACAATCGCTCCTTTATTGTTCACCAGGCTGATGCTGATGTTGGGCTCTTTACAAAGTGCAACCACTGGGTAACTCTTTTCTTCAAAGAGCTGTGCAGTTCGGGTTTGGTTATAGCCCATTTGCCAAATTAACTGAAAGCGCCGCGACAGTGAATGACCATCATAGTCGACAGTGGCCGTTGTTGTGGCCTTTGCTATCACCGTTTCTGTATCAGTCATAATGACAGGAGCCACACCAGTGGTTTTTGGTACCATTGTTTCAGTTTCATCATCAATATCGGAATCTGTGTCGTTAATAATGATGTGCAAAGTCGTCGTTACAGGGTTTGTTACAGGATTTGTTAAAGGGGTGGTTAAAGGGCTTTTCAAAGGAGCATAAATAAAAGCATCCGTTGGACTGTAAAAGTTTGGCTGAGGATCTGTAATGCCTCTGCATTCGGGATTTGTTTCATTGATAAGCTTTTTTTTACAGACATAAATCTTGAGGCGCATGTTATGGGTTAGACAATGTCCGCCTTTTCTGTTGTTAACTGATGACTTAGTCCCGTTTGATGTGGACAATAAATAGTAATGTTTCCCGCCTTTAAAGGTTCTGTCGTTCGGCCCTGCCGCATGTTCAAGAAACAGTAGACTTAGGAAATCCAGCTCAACGGGATCGTCGCAAATAAAGTGATTCTTTTTAGTTGAGGGAAGATCTTCAGGTATCTCACAGTTCTCATAGTGGGTTTCATTGTCCGTTAACCATATATTTTCATACATGGTTGAAGTTTGTCTATCGTGGCCCCGTAGCTTTATTACGGTGGGGAAATTGGGACAAATAAAATATATCTGTGAGTTTAACTTTACTGTTATGCTCTTGTTCTCAGCATCAGAAAATAATTCGTCCCACCACCAGAGGCTCTGGTAGATATCACGAGCATTGCAGGTCTGAAACAGATGGAATAACAACAGGAATAACAACAGAAAACCAAATAAGATAACTCGCATACTTTTTTCCCAACAACTAGTCAGGATAAAAGTAGCAGATGTATCCGTATGCTTCAGAAAAATCTATGGAAAGGTTCTTAAACCTTTCAGAATCGGTTTGCAGCGATAAGATACATTGAAATAAGAAGCGCTAATGCCGATGAGTCATAGAGAGCGTTTGCGTTATTGTTATTGATTGTTTGATGCCTTATAGTACGCACATTAACAGACAGCTTTGATTTCCATAGCTGTTTAAGGCTGTAATCGGGCGATGCTTCAAATAAATAAAACGCATCATTGCGGTTTTCGTATTTAAGTATCGTCAGACGCTGATCTGTTTTGTTACATAACCAGCTATCGAGAATTTTGTTTTTATCATTTAGCAGGCTGATCTTGATGTTGGGTTCATGACACAATGCAACCACGGGGTAATGCTCTTCTTTAGAGATAGTTGTTGTTTGGGTCTGGTTGTGGCCGATCTCCCATATTAACTCAATGGGGTCATCCAGTGAATCATTATCCCCGATGGGAGCTGCTTCGTTAGACTCTGTCGTAACTGCTTCAGTAGCCTTTGTAATATCCGCTTCAGTAGTCACTTTCATAGCAGTTTTGGTATTAGCATTGTTATAGGGATCAGTAGTAATAGCAGGAACAGCGGGAATTACAGGATTTATAAAACTGTATATGGAATGAGAATTCGTAGAAGGATCACTTGGAGGAATAATGTTTAACTTAGGGTCTATGTTTTTGCACAGCGGATGAGGGTCGTTATTCCTTTTACAGACATAAAACTTGACGCGCATGTTGTGTGTCCGACAATGACCGCCTTTTCGGTTGTTAAGTGAACTCAGGTCGCCATCTGATGTGGACAATGCATAGTAATATTTCCCCCCTTCAAAAGTCATATCGTCTCTACCGGCAGCGAATTCAAGAAACTGTAGATTTACAAAAAACAGTTTATTGGCATCATTGCAAACAAAATGGTAAACCCTGCTTGAGGGATTTTCCGGTATCTCACAGTTTTCGTAGAAGCTTTCGTTTCTTACTAACCATAGATTTTCATTCATATCTGAGATTTGTTTATCAAATCTGCGTTGCCTTATCACAGTGGGAAGGTTGGGGCAAATAAAGTATATTTTTCCGTTTAACCGTACGCCTACGGTTTTGTTCTCTGCGTGTGAATATAAATCTTTCACCCATAGAGCGCTTGTGTAGGTATCACCGGCATCACATGTCTGAAATAGACATAACAACAAGATGAACCCGAATAAGACCAGTTGCATAATTGTTCTCTAGTACAAATTCAGATTAAGAAATAGCAGACAACTCTGCAGATTTTCAGTAAATAAGACAATAAAAAGACATTCATAGAGTTTACTCATCATTTGTTGAAACAAAGAAGTTGTGCCTGGTTCTTGCTAATCCGCTTAAATCATCTGGTTCTTAACCCTGTCAGAGTGCGCTTGTAATAATAAGATACACAGAGATCAAAAGCGCCAATACCTGTGGGTTATAAAAGGTGTCTGCGTTATTGTTATGATAATCTCTGGAGCTAACCACATTGACAGACAGCTTCGATTTCGGTGCCAGTATACGGCGATATTCCGGTGAAGCCTCAAATAGATAAACGTCGCCATACCGGTATTTGGGTTTAAGTATCGTCAGGCGCTCACCGACTTTCTGGCATAGCCAGCTATTGACAATGGTTCCTTTGTCGTTCAGCAGATTGATCCTGGTGCTGGGCTCTTTACACTTTGCAATCACCGGATAATGCTCTTCTTCAAAGATATTTGCAGTTCGGGTCTGGTTGTAGCCCATCATCCAAACTAAACGAATGGGCTGTGCCAGTGAATGTTCATGTCTGGTTGTGGTTGTTTCGGAATCGGTTTGAGTATTGTTGACAGTCATAGTGACGGGAGCCGTTCCCGAAGCGGTTGTCGTAACTATTGCAGTACTCTTGTCAGTGGTAGTGATGGGAGCCGTTCCCGAAGCGGTTGTCATAACTGTAGCGGTACTCTTGTCAGTGGCAGAGACGGGAGCCGTTCCGGAAGCGGTTGTCATAACGATTGCTGTCTCGTTGTCGGCCATAGTCACCGGAGCCGTTTCGGAAGCGGTTGTCATAACGATTGCTGTCTCGTTGTTGGCCACAGTGACGTGAGCCGTTCCGGAAGCGGTTGTCATAACGATTGCTGTCTCGTTGTCGGCCATAGTGACGGGAGCTGTTCCGGGAGCGGTTGTCATAACGATTGCTGTTTCGTTGTCGGCCATAGTCACCGGAGTCGTTCCGGGAGCGGTTGTCATAACGATTGCTGTCTCGTTGTCGGCCATAGTGACGGGAGCCGTTCCGGGAGCGGTTGTCATAACGATTGCTGTCTCGTTGTTGGCCATAGTGACGGGAGCCGTTCCAGTGGCGGTTGTCACAACTATTGCAGTGTCGTTGTCAGCCATAGTGACAGGGACCGTTCCATTAGCGGTTGTGTTAATTATTGCGGTACCGTTGTCAGTGGCAGTTGCAGGGACAGCTGTCGTTACAGGATTTGTTAAAGGTGTCTTTATGGGAGCAGAAAGAAAAGCACCCGTTGCATTATACCAGTTTAACTGAGGGTCCGGATAACTGCAGCTGGGGTCCGTTTCATTATAATTTTTACAGATATAAACCTTGAGGCGCATGTTGTGTGTTCGACAATGTCCGTCTTTTTTACTCTCAAGTGAGTCCTTAAAACCGGTTGACGTGGACATAAAGTAGTAATGTTGCCCGCCTTTAAACGTTCTGTCGTCCCTTCCGGCAGCATGCTCAAGAAACAGTATACTCAGAAAGCCCAGGCGAAGGGGATCGCGACATAGATGGACAGATGTTTCATCTGAGGTGATTTTCGGTATCTCACAATTCTCATAGTAGGTCTTGTTATCCGTCAACCATATATTTTCATACATGCTGGAGGTTTGTCTGATGGAAGTACGCATCTTTACCACGGTGGCAATATTGGGACAGACAAAATACATATGTGAGTTTAACTTTACCGATACGCTCTTATTTTCGTCGCGGGAATATAACTCGTCAATCCACCAGGTGCTCTGGTAGACTTGGCGACTAGCATGGCAGGTCAGGGGCAAATGGGATAACAACAAGAATACGATTAAGACAAATTGCATAATTGATCTCTGACAAGATGTCAGTGTTAAAGTAGCAGACAGGCCAGTGCATCTTTCGAAAGCCCGGAGATTTTTAACTTTGCCTGCAAATATCCGGGTTTAACGGGCAGAAAATAGAAACCACAGTGTAACGTTACGTCCACTTTTCATGAGACGGCAATACCTCTGAAGCCTGCTGCTGCCTTAACTTTACCCGATAAAAACAGCAGTTTTCTGATGCTGAAAACTTCCCGCCAATTAACAAAATCTTACAAAAATAATTCAAGACTGACGGTGAAGCGAGTATAATGCGCACCCGATTAAGGTTTGAACAATCTGTATGTATATGTAACCGGTGGCAGCCCGGACGACATTCACAACAATAAGACGAGGAGCTCTCCATGGAAGTAGCTTTTTGGGATGGCAAACGCGCACCCGGTATTTCTGATCATATTGACCTCGGAGCTTTCTCTAATCTTGGGGAAGTGATTGCAGATGCTGTCGATAGACATGGAGACAAGCCCGCCTTCACAGGACTGGGATTAACGCTCAGCTTTAATGAGGTGGATCGCCTGAGCGATCAGTTTGCAGCCTACCTTCAGCAGCACACCGGATTGCAGCCCGGTGATCGCATTGCTCTGCAAATGCCTAACATTTTGCAGTATCCAGTGGTGGCCTTTGGTGCCATCAAAGCGGGTTTGGTCATTGTTAATACGAATCCTCTATATACTGCCAGAGAGATTAAACATCAGTTCAATGACGCAGGTGTGAAAGCACTGGTCTGCGTCAATATCGTTGGACATCTGGTCGAAGAAGTCTTATCGGAGACTGGTGTTGAGCACCTGATTGTGACTGATCTGGCGGATCTGTTGCCCTGGCCGAAACGCTCCTTAATCAACTTTGCCGTTAAGCACGTCAAGAAAATGGTGCCGTCTTACAGCCTTCCAACGGCCATAACTTTCAGGAAGGCCCTGGCACTGGGTAGCAAGGGAACCTATAAGCCACCCAAGCCAGCACAAAGAGAAGATCTGGCTGCTCTGCAGTACACTGGGGGGACTACCGGTGTCGCCAAGGGTGCGATGTTGACTCATGCCAATCTGGTCGGCAATGTTCTCCAGACAGTTGAGTTGAGAAGACAGGTGAATGCTGATGGTAGTCCGGTTTGCAATCCTGAAGGTGATACTGTGGTAGCGCCATTGCCTCTTTATCACATCTATGCCTTCTCGGTTCACTTGTTGTCATACTTCTCTCTGGGAGGGCACAGTATCCTGATTGCTAACCCCAGGGATATTGATACCTTTATCAAAACCATCAAGCCATGGCGTATCAATGCATTCATTGGCCTCAACACTCTGTTTGTCGGCCTGATGAATCATCCCGAGTTCAAGAACATTGACTTCTCTGACCTGAGGGTGACCAATTCGGGGGGGACAGCGCTTCAGCAGGCGACAGCAGATCGCTGGCTCGAACTGACTGGCTGCCGAATTGGTGAAGGCTATGGTTTGTCCGAAACCTCTCCTATTTTGACCGCCAACCCTGCGGGTGACTTTGTTCAGGATGGCACAGTGGGTATTGCCCTACCGGGTACTGCTCTGAAAGTCATTGATGATGAAGGCAACGAGTTACCATTCGGTGAACGCGGCGAACTCTGTGCAAAAGGTCCCCAGGTCATGGCAGGTTATTGGCAACGCCCTGAAGCGACTACCGAAGTGCTGGACAACGAAGGCTGGTTCCGTACGGGTGATGTAGCCATTATTGGTGAAGACGGTTATATACGTATCGTAGACCGTCTGAAAGATATGGTGCTGGTATCCGGTTTTAATGTCTATCCTAACGAGATTGAGGATGTCGTGGCCAGGCATGAAAAAGTGCAAAACTGTGCGGTGATCGGAGTACCTGATGAAAAAACAGGAGAGGCAGTAAAACTGTTTGTTATTCCACAGGATGACAGTATTACCGAGCAGGAGTTGAAGGATTACTGTCGTAAAAATATGACGGCTTACAAAGTGCCCAGACAGGTGGAGTTCAGGGTAGAGCTTCCGATGACCCCCGTCGGTAAGGTTTTAAGAAAAGATCTCCGTGCGCAGGAACTGAAGAAGCTGGAAACAGCCTGATTATAATTGCAGCGATCTGTTTTATGGAGCATGGCATAGACTCGTAATGAGTCTATGCCACTATCTGGTAATAAAAACGATGACAGCCAGTCGTATGATTTAATTAGACTGTTCGTAGGATTGGCTATTGAAAAAGAAATGATTATTTTTTTCTTAATTCGTTAGTCGTTATTTAGTTTTGCATCATAATTTATGTACGACACTGTTTACAGTTAGTCAGTGCAATGGTACTTTTGATGCTTTCCAAATATTGCCCACCCTGGTTCTATAATGAATATTTTTGAAGAGTCCCTGAATATCCTGAAATCAAAAGTACAGTTACGTAAACTGTTTCAGGGCATGCATGTTGAAGATATAGAAAACGTTATCAGACGTGTAGAAGCGATCCATGCAGAAAAAGTGCGTGAGCACAATGAGCAGAAGGAACAACAAGGTCGCAAAAGAGAAGCTGTTGAAAGCATTCTTGGTCAGATGCAGGAGAAAGGTCTGACCATTGAAGATCTGATGGCTTCTACTGTTGTAGAGAAAACCAGAAAAGGAAAGCCAAGACAGCGCTATCAATTTCAATACGAAAAAGAAGACGGCTCTGTGGTTAACTGGGAAGGCGCTACCATGGGTCGTATTCCATCGGAGTTTACTGAATATCTGTCAAAGACAGGAAAAGAACGTAAAGACTGTATTGTGGCTGAGCTTTAATACTCATCAGCGCAAAAGTTATTACTAAATGGCCTGAGAAATGTAATAGCCAGCAAGTCAAATAAAAAACCGGATGATTCCGGTTTTTTATTAGTTGAATTGCAGGTCAGAGACGCTGCTTGATTTTTTCTTTCAGTACGCCTTCTTCGGTGTAGCCTCTCAACACTTCATCGGGGAATACCAGTGCAGGTGTTCCGCGAATGCCAAGCTCCTGTGCCAGACGCAGGTTCTCGTCAAGCTGCTGAGTTACAGACTCGTCTACTTTCAGTTTGTCGGAGTCTACTCCCTCTGCTTTCAGCGCCGCTTTAATGGAGCTGCTGGTGTGTCTGCCGGGTCTGGACATCAGACGCTGGTTAACAGACAGGTATTTATCCTTGTCCAGCTTGAAGGTGGCCAGAGCCATTTCCGCAGCTTCACGAGATTCCGGGCCAAGAACGGGGAGTTCCTTGACAACAATTTTTACATCAGGGTTCTCTTCAACAATTTTCTTCAGGATAGGATCCTGACGCTTGCAGAAACCACAGTTGTAATCACCAAAGTAGGCAATAGTTACCTTGGCTTCAGGGTTGCCCATAATGGGGTTCTCAGGGTTTTCGAATAGCTGCTTTTGACGGTCTTCCAGCATCTGCGTTTCGGCACTTTGCTGGGCAGCTATTTCTCGCTTTCTCAGTTCGTTCATAGCTTCAACCAGGATGTCAGGGTTTTCTACCAGTGTTTTACGAACCAGCTCTCTGACTTCCTGCTTCTGCTGATCATCCAGAGACTGTGCCTGAATGTTGAGCGAGCCCATCAATAGGGTAGTGGCGAGAATAAAAGTTTTTTTCATCGTGCTCATCTTTGAGTCAGTATTTGTTTCCCTGAGTTGTTGCTGAAGCTCATGGGAGTGAGATTCACTTCAGGGGCGAAATAGCTTTGACTGCCACTTTGTCATGATTAAATGGCAATGGCAAAGACTTATAGGCCAGGCTGTCTGGCTATGGAGCCCATCTGTTGGTGAAACTTCAGGGCTCAGGTTGGTCGGTAAACAGCGAAAAAGCATTCCATTATGATTCTATGAGAAGCTTTTCGGGCTGATTTCCCGGGTTTACCTGGACGATGCCTTCTCAATAGCCGCTGCAACACTGTCATGGTCGAGAATAACCGGCAGTGGTATTCCTTCAGGAGCACCCGGACCATAGACGATATTGAAAGGTACACCAAATCGCCCGTTCTTCTGAAGGTAGGCATTAATTTCTTCTGAAGGCCGGGTCCAGTCTCCTTTCATAGTTATCATAGAGTTTTTTTGCAGGCGACTGTTGGTTGGATCCCTGTCGATGACCCTGATCTTGTTTGCTTTACAAGTGATACACCAGTCAGCTGTGACATCGACAAAGACGACTTTGCCTTCAGCCACCGAGCTGGCAATTTCCTGCTCATTCAGGGGGTTCCAGATCAGATTGTCTGATGTCGATTGTTCCGCAGTGAACAAACCTGTCGACCAGGCTCCGAAGAGCACTATCGCCATTGACAGGAACAGTGAGGGCAGTAGCAATAGTCTTTTTCCAGCTTGAGGCATCAAGCTGATCAACAGGCGATGCAGGACCAGTACGGTAGGAATCAGGGCAATCATCAGAAGCAGATAGACTGGCAGGAATGCCTGAAGCAGGCTGGTTAGCCACAACGAAGTCACCAGCAGCATCAGTGCCAGTAAACGACGAAGGTTGATCATCCACTGACCGGGTTTTGGCATCCACTTCAAAAGAGAGGGTCTGGCTGCAATCAGCAGATACGGAAGGGCAAGACCTATGCCCAAAGCCGTGAATATGGCAAACAGGTTGAAGCTGTTGGTGGACAGGGCAAAGGCGACGGCGGTTCCCAGAAATGGCGCTGAACAGGGCGTTGCCAGAAGCGTTGCGAACATACCCTGAACAAAGTGGCCTGCTGTACTGTTATCACCTGCTGTAGCCAGCCTGGTCGACAGGAATGAGGGCAGATGGATTTCAAACAGGCCTATCAGGTTGGCAGCAAAAAGGGCAGTTACCGCCACCATGAAACCGATAAACCAGGGGCTTTGAAACTGGATGCCCCAACCAATACTGTTGCCGGTCAGCTTGAGTATCCAGAGAAACGTCGCCAGTAACCAGAAGGAGAAAACAATGCCTGCCGCAGAGCTAAGAAACTGCTTGCGGGTGACTTTGGCTTCCTGGCCTGAAGCATGGAGTACGGAAGAAAGCTTCATACCGAGGACGGGCAGAACGCAGGGCATCAGGTTGAGGATAAGGCCGCCCAGAAGTGCCAGACCCAGTAACACCATCAGGCTTGCTGAACGGGTGTCTGCTGGCAGTGAACTGGCAGCGACTTCCTTGACGGACAGGGTTTTTTCAAGGCCATTGTCGCCATTAAGAAGGGTAACGGTGACAGGTTCATCTGACAGGTTGTATTCACCCAGCCAGCTTGATGCATTCATGACGGCCTGAAGCTGGTTGCCCTCAATGGTAAATTCCGGCAGTCCGAAGGTAATCTCTTCCTGACCATCGATGATGACGTCAACGGCCTTTTCCCAGCCAGTCTCAGAGTGGGCAGTGGCAACAACCTTGTTGTTTTCCTTGTTCCATACAACAGATTCCACGCTCAGCCCTGAGTCCTGCATAGTCGTCGGAACCCGGGAAAGGGCTTTATCAATCAGGAATGACGCTTGCGGGTCTGCTTTCAGATCAGAGGGTGTGAAATCCAGTTGAATCTCGTAATCTGTCAGTACGCATACCGTGGTGCAGGAAGACAACCTCAGTCTGGCATCGATGGAGACCGGCTGATTCAAATCTTTAACCTGAATCAGAAGAGGAAAAACCGTACCATTTTTATAGCCAAGGGTATGCAGTCCCAGCATTTCTATACGCTCTGGAGCGGGCCAGAGCCACTCAACCGTTTCTATATTACTGCTGCCTTGTGGCTGTTCTATACGCCAGTCGATTTCAGGTGGAATACCAGCCTCACCGGGTGATCGCCAGTAAGTCTTCCAGTCACCTGATAATTGGACTTCCAGTGCCGCATAAAGTTGACGGGTGGTCGGGTCTGCTTCACCAGAAAAGTGTAGCCTGACCCTGGCCTCAGGCTGCTGAGGGTTCACTAACCATTCAGTTGAAAGAGCATGTGCAGGTCGATTGAGCGATAAAAGAAGGAATACCAGACATAAGCTGAATAGCACTAGCAGGGTATTCTGTCTGCTGTTTTTTGAAACTGTTGCAGTGCAGCTTATCTGAGAATGCAGATTAAGTGATCGTATCTTCATGTATATCCCGATAAATTCAGGCAGACCTTAAAAAGTCGATTATTGTCAAAGACTGCAAAGTGCAAAAAAGCATGAGTCTATCTCGACATTGGCGAAACTTTGCCTGAAAAAACATTGTCAGGGTAAATGTGGCCGGTCAGTGACCGTTCTCTATTGATCCTGTGAATGATACGCTGGACTTCAGTACCTGGATTCAGGAAAAATGATTTTTCTTTGATATTTTCAACCCGTTCCCACGCTCTGAGGCTGTCGCAAAACTCACTCCAGCATGGGAACGAGTTGACTCCTGTCATTCCCGGCTTCATTCTCGTCATTCCCGCGAAGGCGGGAATCCACACTGACTCACCACCAGAACCATATTGCCCGGTGCCCCCCTGGCCTTGTCATCCCCGAGAAGGCAGAGATCCACAGTTGGCGCTGGATTCCCGCCTTCGCGGGAATGACGACCTCAGAGCATGGGAACGAGCTGTTGGAGTTTTGCAGCACCCTCTTTAGCTTTGGGAGGCTGACAATGTATCCAGTAGTCAGAAATACTCCGTTGCGGTCAATTTTTTGAGTCCGGTTGGCTGTTTGGAGAAATGCACCCATTCGCTGGGGTCGGTGTGTAGCTGGCACTCAATGGTAGAAAGGGTTGAGGTGTGTTTTCAACAAAATAACTGATTAACACACTGAATTACTTGTGGATAACTCATGAGGTGCCTGAAATTACAAGGCGTTTATGCATTGGTTGAAAAATAATCAGACGAGAGTCTCTTGAATATGTTGGGCCTTTTGAAAGCCGTATTTATACGTTAATTGTTGTTTATAAGGCTACAAAATTTTGTGTATAACCTGCTTCAACAGTTGTTTTTTGAGAGCGTGTGTTTAAAGCAGGAGCCTGCTGAGAGCAAGCTCCAGACAGAGATATCATTGATTGCGATCCACATCAAAAGCTGCAAAAGCCTGCTGAACGGGCATGATTTCCATGGCGTTAATATTGACATGGGCTGGTCTGCTTGCGACCCAGTAGATGCTCTCTGCGATATCTTCTGCTGAAAGAGGCTTCATACCTTTATACACTGCATCGGCTTTTGATTGATCACCCTCGAAACGCACGAGTGAAAATTCAGTTTCAGCCATTCCGGGTTCGATATTGGTCACTCTGATGCCATTCCCCAGAAGGTCAGAACGAAGATTCAGGGAAAACTGTTTTACAAATGCTTTGGTGCCGCCATAAACATTGCCACCAGGGTAAGGATAATTACCGGCAACTGATCCCAGGTTAATAATACTGCCACTGTTGTTTTTCTTCAGGGCCGGTAAAAGAGCATGAGTGATCAGAACCAGTCCTTTAATGTTGGTGTCGATCATGTTTATCCACTGTCGTGTATCACACTGGTCAGCCGGTTTAGTGCCCAGAGCCAGGCCAGCATTGTTGATCAGAGTATGAATGTCTGAAAAAGCTTCCGGGAGGCTGCTCAGCGCATCCTGAATGGCATCTTCATCTCTTATATCAAAAACAAGGCAGTGAACAGGACAGGATGCCGAGAGTTCTCTGGCCAGTGCTTCCAGACGTTCCTTTCTTCTGCCGGTAATTACCAGCTGCCAGCCTTGTTCACTGGCAAAACGACGGGCACAGGCTTCACCAAAACCGGAAGTGGCTCCGGTGATAAACACAGTTTTCAAGCTCAAGGGGGGGACTCCTGGTCAGAGTGGGTCTTTTCTCTTTCCTTATTATGTCAGATTCTCAGAGCTATTATTTTTTTAGTCTCAGTGAGGCTGCTGACTGACTTCCTGCGCATGAAAATATGCATTTCGAATGCGGACAGAGTCAGATTGTTGGGCATTACTGTTACTCACTGTTTTCCTTCGGTGGGGTACTCTACTATGACTTTACCAGGCGGTAAGATAACGGAAGAACAAGTTCACAGGGGTCAGGCCGTTTATTCAAAGCGGGTTCTCAATATCTATGATATTGCCGTGCTGGGCATTTCCAACCGTTTTATCTGGCAGTGTCCGACACCTATAATCCTGGACTGGTTTAATCAGCACGTCAGCGACCAGCATCTGGATATAGGGGTTGGCACCGGTTATTTCCCTGACCGCTGCCAGTTCCCAACCGATCATCCATCGTTGACATTGGTAGACCTGAACGTAAACACACTTGAGTATGCCGGGCAGCGAGTAAACCGTTATCAACCCATTACCCTGGTGCATAACGTTTTCAAACCATTTACCTCCTTGCCGGTCAATGCCTTCAACTCTATCAGCATGAACTATTTACTGCACTGCCTGCCAGGCAGCATCCATAGCAAAGCTGTCGTGTTCGATCACGTTAAGCCCTTGCTGAATGAAGGGGGAAAACTGTTTGGCTCCACCATTCTTAATGTACCTCGTACTCTGGTGGCAAAAGCTCTTATGGGCCTTTATAACCGAAAAGGGATCTTCAGCAATCAGAAAGATTATCTGGATGGGTTGGAGCAGGAATTGCGCTCAAGATTCACCGATGTGGACATTCAGGTGACCGGTTGTGTCGCTCGTTTTGTAGCCAGTAGCCAGTAGCCAGTAGCCAGTAGTCAGTAGTCAGTAGTCAGTAAGTGCAGAAACAGAATTATAGCTCAATGAAAATACTCACTGGCCAGACGGGGGTTGATGATTCCTGTGTCACAGGGACTATTTAATATCGACGACCTTCAAATCCTGCTGTTTTTTCAGATCTAAATCGCGATAACGAATCCCGGGTTTATCAAAGTCTACCGATGCGAAATCAATCTCCCGAATACGGCTGTTAAACATGGTTTTGTAATAGTATTTCAGGTCTTTGGTATCCATAGCCGTCGTCCACTGAGTGGAGCCCAGTGTGTCGTCTTTGGGGAGTTCATCTCTGGCGAATACTGCACCAGAAGGAATATCAAAGTTGTTCAGGATGCGCAGTGATTCCATTGCGGCGGCATAGCCATTTTCGACGGGGCGTGCTGTGTTTCGAAGTGCCGCTGCGCGAACAAATCGAGATACGGGTGAGTAATCGCCAGGCAGGCCAATCATGCCCGAACCAGCACCGTGTGGCGTTAACTCCAGATCGCCTACTTTAATGTCTGGTTTGGCTTTAGCGGTAAGGCCGATGTAGTTTTTCAGGTTTTGCAGATGCCAGGGAAATTCAGGATTGTTAGTTAACACGCCGACGGGGTTGTCATAAATATTCAGCTGGCCGCCATGGGTGTACTCCACCACGATTGATGCTCCTGAGCGATCTGTGATCATGAAATGGATCGGAGGCACGATATTGCCTAAGCCTTTTTCCTTGACGGGGGCTACATCTATTTTTGGAAGATTTTGCTTTATATCTTTTATTGTCGACTGGGTAGAAAGTACCCAGTTGCTGATGTCTTGAGGGCCAATTGTGTTTGCTGCTTTGGCCGGGTCATAGGGTGGAAACTCGGCAGTGCCTGGCAAGTAAAGCACTGAAACGGCTAACCCTTTTTCGTTCATTCCATCAATAAGCGCTGGTTTATTCAGGCCATTGATGCCGACAACACCGTATTTGGCTTTCCACTTTAAGCCCGGTTTGCCATCAGGCGTGAGACCCGTGAAGGCGGTGTCTCGTGGTATCACCATAATTTTTGATTCCAGATCAAAGGATCCCCACTCTTCAGTGCGAGCCTGGATGACCGCATCGTCCTCTGAAACCAGTGTAATGCCCGTACAGGCCAGAGCGATTGGGATCTGAACAACGGCGGCAAGAGCCATGGCGCTGAGAAGAAAGGCTGCGATGACCGATACTTTTAATGAAGTAGTGTTCATAAAAAAGCGCTCTTTGTGGCGAGTAAGGCGCGATGGAAGTATAGCGTCTTATAAAAGATAGTTTAATCAAAGGGGTTTCCTTGTCTTTTTTTTGCGTCGAACTCACGTTTTTTAAGCAGATCATCAGCGTCCTGTCTTCTTGTTAGTTGCGCTTACATCAATGTTATGAACTTTTATCCTGAAGGCAACTCTGAGTTACCGAAGGACATCAATGTTGGATGATCTTCAAATCAATATCCTTGCAATCAAGGATAAAATTAACTTAATGAAAGGAACTTTATATGAATAACGTAAATACACCCGCCGCTGGTGGGGCTTCAGCCTCAGACTTGACAAAACCTGTTCAGCCACAGAGCAAACAAACAGGTGCTGGTTTCGGATGGGTTATTACTAAAGCTGACCAGGGTGAACTTTTAAGTCATCAAGGTTTACAACAGGCAGGCTCCCAGCTTCAAGGTGACAGGGCCAGTGACCGCCGTGTGGTGACCATCAATACCGATGGCATAGCGAATATCTACAATCGGAAGGCCGATGGGTCATTTGCAAAAGAGGCTAGCATTGCCTCAAAAGGTCATATCAACTCAGCCACCTTAAGCGGCGATAAGCTCCATGTGGTCACTGTCAGCGACGATCACATGGCGGGAATTCATGACCTGGGGGCCGACGGAGCATGGGTAACCAAAACTGCCATTTCCCATGACGGGCCGATCACATTAGCAACCTTCAGCGCTGATGAAATGCATATGGTGACTGCCAGTGACGATCACACGGTAAAAGTCTGTGACAAGATGGTCGACGGATCATGGGTAGAAAAAACCACCGTTCAACATGATGGGCCGGTCAATTTCGTAGACTTCATCGACGATGGCTTCCGCCTGGTGACCAGGAGTGAGAATGGAACGAGGCAAGTCACTGAGCTGAAGTGAAATGATTGATTGCCTGCGCTCACTCATGGTGTCAGGCAACAGTTCTTGACAACTCACCTTAATTAACGCAACCCGCCGAGTGGGCAGTGATGTACTCTGGTACTTTGACGCCACTGACAAACTCCCAGAACCTGCCGCAATTACCTGCTCTTAACTGTTTGTGCTCCAGAGACTCTGTTGGTGGGTCATGGCTAATTCATCAAAGTCGTGGCGAGATGGTCTGTTTCAAGCTCAGTGGCAAAGTGGCGATATAAAAAAAAACTCTCTGAGCATGGATGATGATATGACAACTGGTGGCTCCAATCTACCTGTTAATGGCCCGGGGGGCAGGCAGCAAACAGTTCAAAATCAATCGATACCTTCTACTCAACCATACAAGGCTAAAATGGGGCCTCGGGATGTCTCTGTTGACGAAACCACCGACTCGCTATTGCAGGGGGAAGCAGGTCTGCACCTCCAATATGTGCCTATCCACAAACGGGATGTTGTCATTGAGAATGTGGAGGGAGGCTTCTGGGCCACCCTCCTGACAGGATTTTCCAAGTTAGCGATGAAGTTTATCCGAGCCGGAGTCGGTAAGACTGGCAACAGGGCCGATGATAATTTAAAGAGAAATGAACAGTTTGCCAACGAGAACAAAAAGAAACTGAAGAAATTACAGTATGAGATGAAATCCATTCAGACTGAGCTGAAGGGATTGAGAAAAAAGCTTCCCCGTCTGGAAACTAAAAAGCAGGATAAATTTTCAAAACTCCAAAAAAGGCTTTTTGAATTAAGAGCTCAGCTGAGCAGGCTAGAGCGAAACTTAAATGAGATAGAGGAGACGAAGCCTCTCCTGAAAGTTTGGGATACGACGATCAGGAAAGAGACACAGGACTTCCTGACGTTGATCGAAAAGCAAATGGGTCCCGGACTTAAACTGATACATGGGCTTCAACAGGTCTTTGGAAAGTCCGAAAAAGAGCTGGCTGCTGGCAAGGTTTATCACCTCGACCTGGGGAATCTATCGACCACACTGTCCTCAGGTGCTGAGCTGAAGGTACAAAACATCGGTGTCTTTATTGAGCAGTGTTATATGTCTCCCACGCAAGAGCTGGTGCTGGATATTGCCGATATCAGGGCAGACTTATCGTCAATGGGAGCCAGTGGCGAGGTTGAGCCAATGACTTTGTCCGGAGGAATCAGTATCAAACTGAAGCCACCGGCCAGTAAACACTTGCACAAGGTGTTGACCGAGAACATCGCGAAAGCTCCCATACATATTAATGCCATGAGCAAAGTGCTGAAGCCTGCTGATGTGGCTGATATGGCGGAAGTGTCGATTAAAAGCCTTCAGTTAGAAAAAAAAGATGGACAAACCCTGGCGCTGCAAGACGCTTCGTTTGCTCATTCGCTGCTTGATTTGATGATCCCGTTCACGTCGGGAAGCCCCGAACTTCCTCTTGTTGCACTGGATCTTGAGAAGCAATGGAAGCTTAAAGGGTTGGAAGCGGTTTGCGAAAGTTTGGATAAAGAAGAAAAAGAGCGCAAAGACGATCTTCATCAACTGCTGAAAGATATAGAAAGCCTGCCTGGGGGTGAAACAAAAGACCACTGTCAACAGTTGAGTCTTCAAGCGACCAAAGCTCTGAAAGAGGTAGCGGAACTGAGAGAAGTCAAAATCCGTGAGTTAACCCACAGCAAACAGTTAAGAAGCGTACAGCAACAACGATCAAAGAATATTGACTCGTCATTTGATATGAACCGGGGGATGATCGATCTGGTCTACGGGCTGGCAGCTGTGGCTAATGGCAGCCAGACAGGCAGACAAAAGCATATTGCTATTCCGGGAATGAAGATTCCCGTATCGGATACCAGTTCTGTTGAATTGAGCCAGCTTAAGGTCAACGCGTCTGATTTTTCTTTCAGTCCATCCGGTGCCGCGGAGCTGACTATTCCGGAAATGGCCAGCCATATCACTCTTCAGAATGAAGTGACGGGAGAGAAAAAGTCGGTACCGGTCATCGTTAGAGGTGCATCGATCAAAATTCAGCCACCCTTTGGACCTCTGGTGAAGGAACTGTTGCAGCTGAAGTTTCCAGTGGACTCCAAAACGCTGAAAAAAGTCGTTCTGCCCATTTACAGGGAGGTGGAGAAAAAGAAGCACTCGGGTGGGACTAAAACCTCCGATTATTTAGAGATTGATCTGGGGAAGGTTGCCTGCCTGACCCGCGAGGGAGAGGTGGCTTTCTCAGGAGAGGAAGCCAGCCCGTATCAGCAGCACAGGCAGACGTTTGTCGAGAAAACCGGAGAACTTCTCTCGGCAAATGTTGATGCCGAGGCTATGGCGTCAGCACTGGCATCGGCAGGTTTAACCAAAGAGTCTCAGCAGAAAGTCTGGAAGCTTTGTGAGGAAGGTGTTTTTGCTGACAGTGCTGTTTTTGCACCTGAAAAACTGGAACATCTGGTCTTGCCATTCTCTGGACAAGAGCTACCAATACTGCGGACTTCCCCACTGCCGGAGCAAGAGGTCACTCAGAGTTCGGAAGTGGCGACCCCTGTTTCAGAGACAGAGCCACAAGAGAATACAACCCCGAATGCTGAGATCTCAGAGTCTGAACCTGTCTTAAACACTTCAACAGGCACAGCGGCGGTAAATCCTGAGTCTCCCCGGAATGTAACGGTGGATGCTTCCGTCGCTGAGCCGGAAAGGCTTGAGTCAATCCTGGTGAATTCTCGAAAAACCCAGGCAGTTACTCCATCCTCTTCATCGTTACCCGAAGAAGTCAAGCCGTCCGAAGTGGCAAACGCAGCGACCAATCGGCCCCTGTCCCGGGCCTCAGTTAAACCAGCCGTAGAAAAACCACCAGAAGGTTTAAAGTTCAAAGACCTGGACGAGTGCATCGGAGTGATTAATCCAAGGTTCCGGACAGAAAAAGGAAAAAGAGTCGCTGATTTTGAAATGCGTATTGCTCCTCGGAGTTTGATGAAAAAGCTGTCCTGGTGGATGGGCTTTTTCCTCGGCAAAAAAGAGGTGGCTGTAAAGGTAACTCTGCCGATTGACCGAAAAAGTTCAGAATTGCAACTGCAGTCACCTTTTGTTCAATTGAAGAAGCGAACTTCCTTAAACCCGGCTGTCTGGTTGGCGACTTCTCTGGTTAATCGCAGGCTCAGGAAGCAGCAGTATCAGCTGGAGCTGGACCGTGTTGAGCAGCAGAAGCGTTTGAATCTTGTTCAAAAGTCTCGGGTTAGGCCTGTCTGATGCCGGGAGTCCGGATCGCGGGGCAGAGCAGAAAGCGCTGGGATATATGGCAAACCTGACTAACTGGTTTGTAGAATGGGTGAGTGAAAATCAAGTGAAGGCATTCCTCAGAGTGTCGCACCAGACAACTGAGATGGGTTGGTCGTATAACTGAACAGACATTAGGCCAACAAAAAACGCTCAAGCCAGCCTTGAGCGTTTTTGGCAGGTGCAGTTAAGCCTCACTGCTTTTGGGTGTTTAACTCCAATGTCGATACCAAGCCCAAGGCAATCTCATCTTCAGTATAAAGGAGAGGTCTGAGCCCCTGGCCTGATGAGTAAAGCTCAGTTTGATCTTTATACTCAGGGCGCAACATATTGTTCGTTTGTGAGTAGGTTAATATGCCTTTAGCCTTCGGGCCGGAATCCGTAAAGCTCACCACATACATCCAGCTTGAGCCATTACGAATAGGATATCCCTCGGCGGTTAACCCGGAAGGTAAGGTGTCACCACTGACGACATCTGTAATCCCCGGATAGGTGTGCTGCGGAATAATGGTGTCATCACCCGTTAAACTGGTTGAGAACACGTTGAAGCCGCCTTCCTGGTTATGAGAACCGGGCCAGGGAAATCTCAGCCCCGATGGCGATCCATTTGGCAGGGAGCGCTCAACAAACTGAACCTTACCAGTTTCGCCGTAAAGCCTCGCTCAATGCGGGCGGGGATATAAGGCGGGAACGCGTAGAACGTTCCGGTTGAGTGTTTGTAGGTAAACTGCTACCTTTTGTCCTGTCTCTTGTAGACCTACCGTCGGGCAGACGGAACGTTAAGTCTGCGGAGTTTGTGTGAGACTTGGGGAGCATGGGTTGATTCGCCATCGTAAAAGCTCCCACTGTGGAACTTTTATGCGATAACCAAGCCTATTCCCTGAGCAACGAACTATGAAACAGAAACGTTCTTGAGCGATCAAGAACCCTCGCCCAATAGGGCGGGGAGTGTCAGCAAGTACCTCATCAGGTGCAAAACCCGCCTGGCCCAGATTGGCACTGGCTTTGGCAAGCGCAACCAGCACACTGCCATCGGTTGCCAGAGTGTTAGGTGTTGTTGCCGCATTAGCTGGATCAAACGGCACAGTAAACATAGTGCTCTGGTCAAACTCATGGGCAAATTCCCGGATTAGCGCACCGCCAATACTGTCGTTGTTTTGTGCACCGTTCCAATTCGCCAGAGCGCTGCACGCCGGGCGAATGTCTACCGACAAGCCTGCAGAGATTGTAACCGGGGTATCACCCTGAGCATCACATTGAGCCAGCAGTTCAGGCAGCACGAGTTCTGGTAAATAAGCGCGGTTGTTTGTCAGCATGTTCGACAGTTCATCAAGGTTAAACTTGCCATCACTACCGGCAGCATCCTCCATAAGCTTAAGTCCCATTCGGGTACGTAACCGAAGTTGACCACGCTCTTCCCCTTACATAGGTGAGAAATTTTCCAGTGGCTGGGCAAGGTTAGTTGACCAATGTGAGTCATTAGAGTTTTGCACAAAATCACTGCGCAGCAACTTGGGTGAGCGCTCGTAGGGCGTTGGACCATCAAAGGCAAAGAATGAGTTATCACCTGGCAGTACGGTAAAGCCCGCCTGTTCACGCAGGGCATTTAACTCTGGTGAGGTGCGCAGTGTCGCCACTGCCGCCTCAGAAAGCCCGGGGACTGCAGAGTCATCAATATAAAGAGCGTTGCCCTCTTTGTCGGCATACATGGTGTTGTTAAAAATCAAGCCATCATAATCGACAAAGGTTTGTTGGAACTCTTTTAAATTGGTAGCGCGGTTCATCGCCAGCCAGTGATCAATAGGGTCTGTGTTGCCCATATTCACATCCTGGATCATAAAGGCTTTGCCATCGTCCCAGCCAAAAGGGGCCGATCCTGGCGGTGCCTCTAACAGCGGGCGTCAGGCTCAGGTGTGGTGATCTGCGCCATACTGGTTGCTAACTGCTGCTTTAAGCTCTGGTTAAAAGCCGTCACGCTTGAGCTGGTGCTCGCCGGACGCGGTAAGTATTCATCGCCATCGCCAGGGTTGGCATAGAAAATTAAATCCAGGAAGTTAGCGGCCCCTGGTAGCGCTGTGACGGAGAATAAATAAGTGAGGTAGTCCACATCTGTGATAGGTTGCAGCCAGGGGTGCCCGGCACAAAACGGCTCTGCGTCTGGGTCATCGCCCTGGTTCACCTCTTGCACGTATTGGTTGTAGCCTTCAACAAAACCGCTTATCAAGGCTTTTGCGTTATCACTCATTTGCGGTAGCTTTTGTTCGGCAAGCTCGCGGATTCTCATGGCCTTGTAGGCAAAGTCAGAAATAATGTTGGCGTTGTCTTCCGCAAGTGGTACACCGTTTGTGAAATCTAACGTGTGGGGGCCAAAATATTGTGAGCGTTGGGAATTTGCCTTCACGAATCCGTCGGCCAAAATACACAGGTTGTCTTGTGCCTGCACATAACCACTACCGTACGCCAGGCTCTCAAGGTTATCGGCCCGAATATGAGGCACCCCGTATGTGGTGCGTCTGACTGTGGCTTGTAGTTTCCCCCACTGGCGCGAACGCCACTAGTGTTGATACTGGCTCAAAGACATCTTCATCATTTGAGCCACCTCCGCAGCCAGCCAATAACGTGCCTAGGAGGCTGACCGAGAATAGCGCCCGTAGCGAGGACGGCAGAAAATTGAGGATGAAAATTCGGTTTTGTGAGGAGAATAGCGAGCTATTTGACGAACAAAAGCGGATTTTCAGACCAATTTGCTGCCGCCGCAGTAGGGCAGTCTATTCTCGGTCAGCCTCCTAGGAGCCTGACCGAGAATAGCGCCCGTAGCGAGGACGGCAGAAAATTGAGGATGAAAATTCGGTTTTGTGAGGAGAATAGCGAGCTATTTGACGAACAAAAGCGGATTTTCAGACCAATTTGCTGCCGCCGCAGTAGGGTAGTCTATTCTCGGTCAGGCTCCTAGCAGCCTGTCGGACTTAAGACTGTCCTACGCGGCAACTGCTCCTGCGTTGCTCTAGCTCCTGCATCCATGCAGTCGTGCGGTTGCAATAAATTGGTCTAAAAATCTCTGTTTCTTCGTCAAATAGCTCGCTATTCTCCTCAGAAACAGAGATTTTTATCCTCAATTTCTTGCAATCCTCGCTACGGACGCTTAAGTCCGACAGGCTGCTAGCGCAACTCCAATAGCCAACTTAAGTTTGTGAAATTGCATATTATTATTATTGTCTCTTGTTATTTTTACATCTTGCTGCATCACTTTTGGCGATGTGCAACCACGCTAACACGTTAGCGAAAACATGCAGACCCGCCGCAATCGGTCGTTGAGCTGAGTCTGTGCATGTCAGGCTTTTTAAATTGTTACACTAACGTTGCAGGCGTATTAAACCAGTGTTTCAGACACTCGTCTACCAGGGAAATGGTTAATAAAAGGTAATGAAATTAGGCAATAAAGTAACCGGCAGAAAGCCCCTGCATCTGCCTCCGTCTTCGGACTTGGATAATGAGGTTCAGGGGGTTCGCAAGGAAGAGACAACCCGCAAACAGATCCTGTCTCGTTCAGAATATCAACCTTTCCGATCACTGGCTGAAAGGGGGATAGAGACAGTCCCGGTTAAACCCGGCCTGTTGACCCGTGCGCTCAGTTCACTGTCGTCCAGTTTTATCTCTTTTTTCAGCTCTGCGATTTCATCGGTTGCCGGTGCTACTCAGAAAGAGTTTCGCAATTTAATCAATTATGAGCTTGAGAATCAGGAGTCATTTAAGCGGGATATCGAAGACTTGGAGCACAGTCTGAAGCTTGCTGAGGAGTCACTGCAAAGGCTACGCAAAAGTATCAAGGTTCTGACGCCTGAGCAGATTGATCACTACAGTATTCTGGTTAAAAAGCAACTGAGCATAAAGGCACAGCTGGTTCTCAAAAAGGCTTATTTAACAAGATCCGCTGAACAGGTGCGTTCTTATGAGCAGTCGCTGCCAGTCAGTAAAAGAAAACTTGAGCAGAGTATGAAGGTGCTGCAAGAGAATATTTCAACCGGTATCCAAGCCCTTGCGCTAATGAAAGATGTTTTTAAAAGAAACAAGAAGGACAAGCATCGGGGAAAGGTGTTTGAAATGTGTTTGGGTGATGTGAAAGTGACCGATCCTGACCGTTATGACTTTCAGGTTAAAAATCTGGTCCTTAATACCAGTCGTTTCTGTTTTGAGAAGGGGCAGCTGGAGCTGGAAGTACCCGAAATCTCTGCCGATTGCTTTTCCCTGGAAGAAGATAAAGCGGTTGGCCCCATCAAAACGAAGGGGAGCTGTCGTGTTTGCATTGGCGAACCCCTTGCCGAGCCATTGAACCACTTGTTGACCTGTAGAAAGACAGAGACTTTCAGCGCCTACAAAAAATGCTCTGAGGCCTTTGGAGCTCTCTATGCAGAGACATCAGGATCGGATGCAAAAAGGCATCTGGGTGATGTTATTCAATGCTCGTTTGATGGCTTGGAAACGGAAGAGAGAGGGGTGAAGTCAGACCTGTTCATGGAAGCGATGGGAGAAGCGCTCATCCGATTATTTGCTCCGATGGTGACGACCTGGAAAAAAGAGCTGGGTGCTGACAGTCTTAAAAAGTCCAGAGAGCGGGAAGATGGCTTTGCCGTAAAAGCCAATGCTACGGTCGGTCTGTATCAGTCAAGAGAAAAGACGGTAAAGATACTCGAAGAAGATCTTCCAGGGATGAAGGAAAGCAAGGCGAAAAAGGCTTGCCAGGTCATGTTGGCCTCTTGCCGGAAAGATCTGCAACGCGCCCGGAAATTGCTTAAGCAGAGGCAAGAAGAGTTGTCGAAGCAGAAACAGCGGACTGCGGCTATGATGTATCGCGAAGCCAATGCTGGCCAATCCATCCATTCTTACCAAAATGCCCTGAAGCTCTTTCATACCTTAAGAGGACTTGCCAAAAAGCAGGCATCAGACCCTTCTACCTCTGCATCCATGGGTTTTGGTGAGCAGCGCATCGACTTTACAGACACAGCCCATGGCGAGTTATCGTCCGCCTCTCTGAAGTTTTCCGGATTCCGTCTGGGTGAGGAGGGTGTGCTTGAAATCAAAATGCCCGATGTCGTCCTGAACCTGGGGCTGGTCAACGAAGTGTCAGGTACCCGTCAAGCGTTTCCCGTCAGCCTGAAAGATGTCTCTCTGAAAGTGAATCCGCCAATGGGAGAGATTGTTCACCAATTACTGCAACTGGACTTTCCTCTTGAGTTTCGGAAACTGGAACGGCTATGGAAACAGTATCAGGCTTGTACCTCTGAACATTACAGCTCCATTGGTACCCATAATCCTCTTGGTATCGGCAGTTACCTTTCTGTCGACCTGGGCAGCGTGGCCTGTCTGGCTGCCGGAGATGTTCGTGTCGAAGCCAGAGAGCGCCCGGTTGCAGATAAGGAGTGGGTGGCCCTTGCTATCTCTGATCTGATGGGGAAGCCGCATGAGGTCAGTAAATTGGATCAGCTGTTCCAGGAAAAAATGGGTATGAATCCTCAGTCGTCCAATCAGGTCATGAACCTGCTTTGCCTGGGCTTGCTGGGTGAACCGGAACCGCTTTCTGCTCCGGACGAACAGAAAGAACTGTCGACCCATGAGATACCGCCATCCTTTCCCAAAGAGATTGAAGTGACTCCTGTAATCAATGAAAAGGCTGACATCAGCACCGGGTTGCCTTCTCAAATACCCGAAGAGATACTGGCTCCTCTATCCGAAAGTTCCGTGAGTCATAGCAATATAAAGTCAGAACCTGAATCTGAACCTGAGCCCGAACGTAAGGAGCCAGCATTCAACACGCTTCAGGAAAACCCTGAAAAAGCAGCACTGCCAGGGACAGAAATTTATTTGGGTGATCTTAGCCATTGTCCAGAGGTCAGTCAGGTGAAATTAGCGGTCAAGGGGGATACACCGCAAGTGAGTTTTGCTCTGAAAGTACCTGCCCTCAAGGTGCTTGGGAAGCTGCCTTTGCTGTTTAGCTGGCTGGTGGGATCTGACCTGGCTCTGTCTGTTCAGGCTCCCCTGAAAGAGGATATTGTTCAGTTCAGGCAACCCTTCATTAAGGTTCGTGGTGCCAGAGTACCTCTACTGGGTCCCTGGCTGGCCAATTTCTGGTTAAAACGCGCAATGGCCAGAGGCCAGTTAGCAATTAACACCCATCAGGTTGAAGGGCAGGCGGGCCTGCAGTTGCTGAGAGTTGACTCAGCCTGACGTCAGGATTTGTACCTCGACAGTGAATTCTGTCCCGACCCGGTCTACCGTTGTAGAGGCGTTAACTATAAAAACTCTGACCGGAAGGATAACTGGCTATAATGCCCTCTTGTGTTTCGGCTATAGTATGTTGGCTGGGACGGTTTAGCGCGGTTCTTTCACTGATGTTAAAACTCGAAAAAAGACAGATCTTTTTGCAGCAGGAGGCTGATAGCAAGCAGGAGGCTTTACAGTTAGCTGGCAAAAAAATGCTGGAAACCGGTTTGGTTTCAGCCGACTACCTTCCGGGTATCCACGCCCGGGAGAGCCTTGCTTCCACATTTCTGGATAACGGTATCGCTATACCTCATGGCATGCCAGAACTTCGCCGCGCCATTAAGAAGACGGGCGTGGTTGTCATTCAGTTTCCTGAAGGTGTTGAATGGGGAGTGAATCAACCTGTTTTTCTGGCCTTTGGCATAGCTGCCCACTGCCATGAACACCTCAGGATTCTGGGTGGTCTGACCAGGGTTCTGGACAATCGTCCTCTCTGTCATTATCTGGCCCGCACCCGTGAGCCTGAAATTATTGTCGATGCACTTGAGGGCAAACCATTACCGGGGCTGGGCAGTCTCAGTGAATGGCAAAAGGCTTACTTGAACCAGAGCCAGAAGGAAACCTGTGAGAGAGGCTGGGTCAGTCGTACATGCACGAAAAGCAATGAACTGACCAGAGAGTATCTTATCCACAACATTAATGGTTTACATGCCCGGTGCGGCAGTGCCTTTATTGCTGCCCTGACGCACTATGATGCCCGTGTTTATGTCCGCAATGTCAGTAAGAATGGTGACTATGTC
Organism: Endozoicomonas sp. ALC020; assembly: GCF_049275935.1. Classification (NCBI taxonomy): domain Bacteria; kingdom Pseudomonadati; phylum Pseudomonadota; class Gammaproteobacteria; order Oceanospirillales; family Endozoicomonadaceae; genus Endozoicomonas; species Endozoicomonas sp. ALC020. Next base: position 679,570 of record NZ_CP184830.1, on the reverse strand, counting down.
AATGGAAGAAGCCTGGTCAAACTGTTGGGTCTTGAGCTGGTCTGTGGTGAGACTCTGGGTATCAGACTTTCTGGTCTTCACGCATTTGATGCGTTAAAGCGTCTTGATCAGTTGTTTCAGAAGAGTTTTTTTTGATCTGGGTCTGGCGCGCTTTTGAGTTCAGTCCGAAAGGCTCCCAAAGTAAAAAGCGCCCTTGAACGGGCGCTTTTGCAAATTCTATCTGGAGCTCAGGCCTCCAGGAAGTTGTTAGTTTCATCTACCTCAGTGATGAACATAAAGTATCCGGTTAATGACGGGTTTCACTGGCGGGCATTATGTTCGGGTGATCGAGCCACTCTTCAGGGCTCTCATCAATAGAGTCCACTGCTTCGGCTTCGTTCAGCTCCCCACGGGTTGCCAGCACTGCCAGATCCTTGGCAAAGCTCTGCAATAGATCGATCACTTCCTCCCTGTCAGGATCGAGGCTTTCATCAAAAGTGATATTAAAGAGAGGATTATCATGTTCATACTCCTCTCCCTTGCGCATAAGTGTCATTTGAAGTCCGGGGTTCTCATAGTCCGCGACTTCGGCCAACTTGAAGGTAACAGATTGAGCTTCCCTGAGAACAGACAGCAACTTCAGGGCTTCTGCAGCGCTGATATCGCCTGCATCCACACAGGCTTCAACATACTCTCTGGCTGATAACCCCGAGTCCAGGTAGTTGTCTACCAGATCCTGCAGTTCTTTGTACTTGTTATGGTTCATGGACCCTCCTTAACTGCGCTTTCAGTAATGCCTGTAAACGAGTGCACAATTCCAGTGTACCTGATTGCGGATCAAATGAAAGGTTAAATAAGTATTTGTACTTTTACGAATTTCGGGTGTTACCTAAAGGCATCAAGTAGATCTTCTAACAGTTGATTTAAGGTGATACATTTGGCCACCATAGCTTTCATGAAAGGTTTTCTGAAAGGTTTTTTTTATTCGTAATGTAGGGCTGTTTGGCCATACTTTTATTTTCTATCAATCCTTCTGCTGTATTTATGAACCTTTCCAGACTGAACCTGAACCTGCTGCCCGGCCTGAAAGCCCTGCTGGACACCCAGAGTGTTTCCAAAGCAGCGCAGATGATGTGTGTTACCCAGTCTGCCATGAGTCGAACTCTGGCCCAGTTGCGGGAAGCATTGAATGATCCGATTCTGGTGAGAAAAGGCAATCGGATTTTTTTGTCCGAGAAAGCTACGTCACTGCATGAAGATGTGAACAGAGTGGTCACGGAAGCGAGCAGTATTTTTGAAAACCAGCAATTTTATATTGCGACTACCCAGCGACATTTCCGGATTGCTTCGGGGCACACGGTGCTGGAGCGAATTCTGCCAGAAGTACTGCAAAAAATATGGGCGGTGGCACCCGGGCTGACCTTTGAATTGCAAGCCATCAATCCCGCTGTTGATGTTGCAGCCGGAAAGTTGGATCTGTCCATTGGTTATATGGGCGTTCGGGAAGAAGGATTATCCAGCTTTTCACTGATGAAAGATCGGATGTGCCTGATTCTCTGTGAAAACCATCCCTTGGCCCATGAGTCTTTTTCAGAAGAGGCTCTGAAGTCTTTTTCCTTTGTGGTACAACGGGACAATATCAATCTGCATCAACAGAGCGAGATCAACCATTTCCTGAGCAAGGTGCAGGTGAAAACCTGGTCACCCGGTCTTTCGATCAGTCTGGCGTTAATCAAGGGAACAGACTGTGTGCTCATGGCTCCGGCTTCACTGTCCATGTTCCTGGACGATCTGTCAGGCTATGTGATCCGTGATTGCCCAAAAATTATCCCGGAAGTCAGCTTCGATATTGTCTGGCCAGAGTATTGGGAGATGAACAGGGCGCATCGTTGGATGAGGGAGTTCATCAGTGATGCATTGCTGGAACATATCCGGAGCAAAGAGCTGTATATGTTTGCCAATGAGTCAGAAGAAAGTCGGAAAAGGCCAGGTGCACGCCTTTCCTGACCCTGTTCTCAAATGATACTTTCCCGGGCGATTGCTTCCGTTGTCGGGGGCTGGCACACCTGAAGAACATCATATAGCTTTTCTATCTGACGGGTGAGCATCTCAACAGGTCGCTCACCGGAGACATCAAGTGCAGCAGAAACCATTTTCCCACACTCGGAGCTGCTCATGGATAGGCTCTCGAGATCAAATCCCCGGTGTCTGATTACCCGCAGGAGTCTCTCCATCACCTCTGGTTTTTTATGACACTGGATGGTCAGAGAGTAGTGGGTTTTGGAATCGCTCATGCTCTTGCCTCCATCATTTCGTGGTTGGCGGCGCCGGGTGGCACCAGGGGCCAGACGTTTTCTCGCTCATCAATACAGACATGAAGCATTCTTGGTCCCGGAGCCAGAAGCATTTCTTCCAGGGCCGGGAGCACTTCATGTCGTTCGGTAATCATTCTGCCTTCAATGCCAAATGCATTGGCCAGCGTAACAAAATCAGGATTGTCCGAAAGGTCAGTTTCACTGTAGCGCTGGTCAAAGAAGAGTTCCTGCCATTGCTTCACCATGCCCAGCCGCTGGTTGTCGAGTAAGACAATTTTGATGGGGAGCTGTTTTCTTTTGATCGAAGCCAGCTCCTGCACATTCATCATGAAAGAGCCATCTCCGGAAACCAGTATCACATCGTCTTCCGGTCTTGAAATGGCCGCGCCTATCGCTGCCGGCAGACCAAAGCCCATGGTGCCAAGCCCGGCACTGGAGAGATGGTTGTTAGGATGAGAGAAGCTCATGTGCTGGGCTACCCACATCTGGTGCTGACCCACATCACAACTGATGACAGAATTCTCGCGGGAGGCTTCAGATAACTGTTTCAGAAGCAGAGGCGCAAAGATATCCTTACCGGGTTTGTCATAAACCCACTGGCTGGCAGCGCGGCTGGCTATACAGTGTTGTAACCAGTCACCCTTTTCTAAGGCGATGGTCAGGCTTTTGAGATTCTTCTTTAAGCAACCACCGAGGCTGACATCAGCCAGGCGACGCTTACCAAATTCTGCCGGGTCAATATCGAGATGGATGACTTTCGCATCGGGTGCAAAGCTCTCAAGCCTGCCTGTGACCCGGTCATCAAAGCGGGCTCCGATGGCTATCAGCAAGTCGCATTCCTGCACTGCCAGATTGGCAGCCCGGGTTCCATGCATACCTAGCATACCAAGGTAGCCCTGATCCTCAGGACAAACCGCTCCGATACCTTTCAAAGTACAAACACTGGGAAGACAGGTTTCTGTCAGGAATGTTCTGAGTTCGTTTACCGCATCAGCCATGCCTGCTCCACCACCGATATAAGCAAGAGGCTTGTTGCTCTTGCAGAGCAATGAGAGGGCTGTATCAATCTTGTCATAACTTTCGGCAGCTCTCTCTTCTATCACGTTGAGCGGTGGTGCATAGTGAGCTTCTGCTTGCTGAATATCTTTTGGCAGGTCAACCAGAACAGGACCCGGGCGGCCAGATTGAGCCAGATCGAAAGCTTTGTTCAGGGTTTCGCAGATATCATTCGGGTCTGTCACCAGAAAGCTGTGCTTGGTGCAACCCAGTGTCATACCCAGAATATCGATTTCCTGGAAGGCATCCGTTCCCATCATGGCAACAGGCACCTGGCCTGTAATGGCTACCAGGGGGATGGAGTCCAGCATGGCGTCAGATAAAGCGGTGATCAGGTTGGTTGCGCCAGGACCGGAAGTAGCAATACAGACTCCGGTTTTGCCACTGGCTCTGGCATAGCCAATAGCAGCGAAAGCGGCTCCCTGTTCATGTCTGCAAAGAAGGTGCTCAATATTGGAATCCAGAAGGGCATCATACACTGGCATAATTGTGCCACCGGGATAACCGAAAACATGCCGGACTCCGCGTTGGGTAAGATTTCTTACCAGTACATTAGCGCCGTTCATGGGGTTGACCTCGCCCGGGATGAACTTCAGACTTGATGCGAACAGGCTTGCCAGTGTTCAACTCAAACCATTGCTGCGCAAAGAAAAATACGGCAACAGGGAGGATAATCAGCAGCAGTTCAGGAAGGCTGAGTACTGCCGCAGCGGCCAGACTCAGAATAGCAAGAATCAGTTTGTTGTTTACGTTTAGCATGGTTCTATCCTCTCTGTTTGGAGTTTTTATCTTGTTTATACTTGCCGGGTTTTTAGGCCCCAAATACGAAAAAACCCCCCGAACCTTTCGGTGCGGGGGGTTCCTCGAAACTCTGATCTGTCAGCCAACAGACCCCCGCGCAGAGACGATAATCACCACGACTGGTAGCAGAATGATGTTGCTTATGGGGTTGGTTTTCATGGCTGACAAATACATATCAAGTTATTTAACGTGCTGTCAGGTATAACACACGCAGTCAGCATCTGCCAGAAAAAAATAAAATCTCGGAAAGGTGGCAGAGCCAGTGAGGCAGAGTGTCCTCACTGGTAAATCCTCAGAAAGGCTGGTTAATAAAGATGCGAAGCCGGTTGTCTTCTTTGCTGCTGGCGATTTCAGTTCTTACAGTGACACCTTCCACCTTGAAGCGGATACCACCGCCCACGCTGTATTTCATATCGGTGTGAAGTTCTCTCAGGTCGAAGTCGTCAGCAATGCGGCCGGCATCAACAAACAGGGTCCATTGCCACCAGGGAATATCGTACAGAGGTCCGATGACAGCTAGATTCTCAAGTGGCTGCCAGAGAGGAACTGCCCGGTACTCCAGACTATAAGACACTGCTGATCGGCCATGAAAACGCTCAGTGTTGTAACCTCTCAGCTTATCCCAGCCGCCCAGGGAGACTCCGGCAAAAGAAGGGGGGCGCTTGTACTCCTCTACGCCATTGACATCGGTAGTGTCGTTCCAGGTAGGCGTATCAGCCAGCCAGGCATTCAAGGCGATGACCTGCTGATCAAGATAGTCATTGCTACCCAGGTTAAAAAACTTGCTGAACTCAAATTGCCAGGTTGTCCAGTCGGCACGGCTTTCGCTACCCCAGTCCCTGGTGTAGGTGAAGGTTGTCTGACTGCCCTGGGTCGGCAATTGACTGGCGTTACGATTGTCATAATCCAGAGTAAGCCTGATACCGGCAGCTTCGTCTGCAGAATCTGTCGAGTGGTCTTCAAGTTTCACACTTTCGTAAAAAGGCTGAATGTCGAAAGAGCTGATACCGGATATCAGGGGGTTCCAGACTTTACCCGCAGCGGCATTGCCCAGTGCATCCTGTTTCAGGCTGGACAGTGCACCGTTTCGACCTTCTGCAATAGGAAAAATGTATTTGAAACGGGCTGAATAGCTTTGTTCAATACTGCCAGGGGTTATGAAGTTTTCCTTACTCGACTCATTGCTGCCTGGTTGCTCTCCGGAAAAGTCAGGATTGCCGGGCAAATAATATCTGGACTGTGTGTAATCACCATAAAGCCCATTGACACTCACCAGCATCTGATCAAAACCGGGAATGATGAGATTATAAAGACCGGCATAGGCCATCGCGGAACCATTGCTGGAGGCAATGGCGGTTCCGAACAGAGAGGCCTGTGGTTGTCCAATGCCTTTGATAAGTCCGGCACCACCCAAGGCGGTGCCCCAGTCTTCAGAACTGAACAGGAAGGGGATTCCGGCAAAATCGAATTCTTCACTTGCAGGCGTCGCAGCAAACGCGCTTTGAAGCCCGGCAGTCAAGAGTAAAGAAGCTCCAACAAGCTTTGTTTTTTGTCCGCGTTGGGTATTGTTGCGCATTGTGTGTGCAGCAGATCCTTAAGGTAATGCGCTATTTTCTAATTGGTTCCAACGTTCTGGAATAAGAGGTTGTGCCTATTGACCTGCTGAACTTTGGATTATGCAGTCGACCCTCTCTCAGTATGATAAAAAAATCTGAGTTGACAGTTAGTTACCCTGATAATGTTCTGGCCAGCTCGTAGTTTGTTTCACACTGAAGTGTTCTGATTTACCTGAGTTCTTGTTGAGGCCGACCACCATAGCTAGCCGTGACCTTGATACGATAGACATCGCCAGCATCAACCGTTAATAAATGATCAGGGTCATAGATTTCGACCAAAGTCGGGTCTTCATCCGCATCTTTCAACCACTTAAATTGGGCAAGCTTGTCAGAGTGTTGATTACTTTTTACCTCGAAAAGCAGGATGGACGGATCTATGTCACAGTAGGGCGCCTCCTGACGGTAATAAATATTCATGATTTTTTCGTTTCCTGCAGTGGTTTGCACAGACCACGGCGAGACATGGTCAATGCATTCTCTTGGAACTCCCGTAGTCACTGTGAAAGTATCCTCGCCGCCTCCCTGTATGAATTCTATCTGTGCCTGACCAACGGAGAAGGCATTCATGGAGCAGAGCGATAACAAAACCATGATAAATGCTATCGTAACGGTTTGGTTTGCATTTTGCCTCGACATAATTAAATCTCCGGTTGCATTGCTGCAGCCTGTATTCTAGGAGCCTGACCGAGAATAGCGCAACCAGACCAACAGAAGTTTTCCCAAATCTTAAAATGAGCAAAAAATATCCAATTATTAGTGGGATTTTGCTCATTTTTGCATATTTATGCCTTCTCACAGCCTCTATGCTGCCTTTTTAGCCTCTTTCAAATCTTCAAGACGGATTGACCTCGTGGAAGCCGCTTTTACAAATTTTTTGATATTATGCGCAGTGCATACCAGTGAAAATTCCGCTGAAACTTTTTCTTTGCCGCGGAGACTGAACCCTCGGAAACCAGATTCTTTTATCTGTCCAAATGGTGGCTCCGCAATAACTTTACGACGCTCATATATGGCTTTCGCACCGGCTGTCTCCATTTTCTTATTCATAGCCTGACGTGCTTTTTCAAACTTATCGGTACGGATAACCCTGCCAGCCTCTTTCTTTGAATCACTGCAATTCCGACGATAAGGGCATTCCCTGCATACCGTCTTGTTTGCCCGGTAGCTTTTTCTTTTGCTTTTGCTGGCCGGGTTCGTTACCAGCTTTTCCCCTGCCGGACAGATAAATACATCAGCTTCGGAATCATACGCAAAATCCGCTTTGACAAACTTCCTGTCAGAGCTTTCAAGGTCGTCAGCGGCAGGCTTCTCCGCCTTGTCGGTTGCGATATAGGCATCAATCTCATGTCGCTCGACTGTATGTAAGTTTGACCCTGAAAAGTAACCATTATCCATACTCCACTTATCTACAGCCGCGCCATCAGTGGCTCCTGATAATGCCCTCAGCGCCGGCTCCACTTCCTGTACATCGTTGGCGTGTTGGCTGACATGCTGGCCAACAATGATCTGGTTATCGGAATCAACTGTAATTTGAGCATTGTAGCTGTACTCACAATACCCCTTCTTGCTCATCATGCGGGCATCGTGATCTGCAAAACTGATCTGCTTTTTGTCGTCTATTGGTTTGTCTGGATTTAAAGCTTTTTCACGTTCTTCAAGTGCTTTCTTGGCCTCTTTGATTTTTTTCAGGCGCTCTTCTTTAAACTGGAGGTCTTCAGGAATGCTGTAACCATTGGTTGCTTTGTAGGCGTCATCTTCTTCCTGATCACACTGACTGGCTTTTTTGATCAGCTCATCCACTTCGGTACTGAGTTCTGCCTCTTTCGCTTTGAGCCTCCCGTAGCTCATGGCCTTGTGTTTTGAGCTGTTGGCTTTGAACTTGGAGCCGTCCAGGCTGATATGACCCAGTGATGCCATTTTGAGTTCAATGGCCAGTTTGACTGACTGTTTGAAGCAGTCATGGAAAAACGACAGATTATCCTTACGAAAGTCACCAAGAACCCTGAAATTCGGGCAGTTCATTTGTGAGATATACATGAACGCCAAGTCTTGTCGACACCGTCGCTCAATCTCACGGGAACTGAAAACACCATGGCTGTATGCGTAGATCAGAATAGCGACAATGAGCTTTGGAGGGTATGCGTGCTGACCAAGGTGGTGATATTTTTTTTCGACTTCAGACGTATTAATGTTCTGAAAAATGCTTTCATAAATAAAACAATCATGATCTTTGGGAAGCAAATCGAAAACGTTGGTTGGGAACAGCAGATGCTGATCAAACTCAACAGGACTGTCCTTAAACTTTGGTGGTGGTGACATTTGGCATAATCAGAGTTGGTTTAAGGCTTATCATAACAGATAAGCCTATTCTCGGTCAGGCTCCTAGCAGCCTGTCGGACTTAAGACTGTCCTACACGGCAACTGCTCCTGCGTTGCTCTAGCTCCTGCATCCATGCAGTCGTGCGGTTGCAATAAATTGGTCTAAAAATCTCTGTTTCTTCGTCAAATAGCTCGCTATTCTCCTCAGAAACAGAGATTTTTATCCTCAATTTCTTGCAATCCTCGCTACGGACGCTTAAGTCCGACAGGCTGCTAGGAGCCTGACCGAGAATAGCGCCCGTAGCGAGGACGGCAGAAAATTGAGGATGAAAATTCGGTTTTGTAAGGAGAATAGCGAGCTATTTGACGAACAAAAGCGGATTTTCAGACCAATTTGCTGCCGCCGCAGTAGGGCAGTCTATTCTCGGTCAGGCTCCTAGAACACCCTGACGTTTATGCGAGCATAAATGGTTAATGTTGGAAACAGTCAACCATAAGGTGGATAGCATCTCGTTTCTTCATAATTTACAGACTGAGCATCGTCACAAATCCTGACTTTAATATTGTCGCTAACATATTGTCGCTACCGTCAATTGATAATAATCCGCATTCATCAATAAGTACTCAACCATACGAAATCATATTTTCTGACTTATTGTTCAGGCACTCGCGGCAACTGCTCCTGCGTTGCTCTAGCTCCTGCATCCATGCAGTCGTGATGCGTTGCAACTCTGGTCACATAGCTTGCTATGTTCCCGTCGTTGCGCCTTGCAGAGCACCTGCCCAATAAGCCAGAAATATTCGATTCCGTATGGCTGAGTGCTTACAATGCCCGAATCGAATCAGGAAAGGCTCATATGAACCTGAAAAAGCAGTTTCCCATTCTGGAACAGCATGCCCATGGCCATCCGTTGGTGTATTTGGATAATGCTGCCACTACCCAGAAACCTTTCCCGGTCATTGAAGCCATAGATCGTTTTTATCGGGAAGCCAATGCCAATGTACATCGTGCGTCACACTACCTGAGTGCTCGCTCAACCCATGCCTTTGAGGAAGCAAGGGAGGAGGTTAAGCATTTCCTGAATGCCGCCAGTTCTGACGAAATTATCTGGACGCGGGGCGCGACAGAAGCTCTCAATCTGGTCGCTCAAAGTTGGGGAAGAAGTCAGTTGCAGCCGGGCGATGAAATTCTGCTTTCGGCCATGGAGCATCATGCCAATATTGTGCCCTGGCAACTGGTGGCCGAACAAACAGGCGCTGTGATCAAAGTCATCAGTGTCACCAGGCAGGGAGAACTTGATAGCAAGAGTTTTCGCGAACAGTTGACGGACAGAACCAGGATTCTTGTTATTACCCATGTCTCCAACGCGATTGGAACAGTGAACCCGCTTCAAACGCTTATTCCTGAAGCCAAAGCCAGGGGCGCATTGGTGTTGGTGGATGGCGCCCAGGCAGTGGCGCATTCTGCTATTGACGTACAGAAACTTAACTGTGACTTCTATGTTTTTTCCGGCCATAAAGTATTTGGCCCAACCGGTATCGGTGTTTTATACGGTCGTAAAGCCTTACTGGAAGACATGCCACCCTGGCAGGCCGGGGGAGAAATGATTCGGCGGGTCAGTTTCAGCGGCACTTCGTTCAACGACTTACCCTTCAAATTCGAAGCGGGTACTCCCAATGTGTCGGGCGTGATCGGACTCGGGGAAGCCATCCGTTTTTTGAGGTCACTGGATATGGGACAGATTGCTGAGCATGAAGACAGGCTGAGAAGAAAAACGGAAGCTGGTTTGAGAAAAATTCCCGGAGTCACTTTGGTGGGGGAAGCCAGAGAGAAAGTGTCTGTCGTCTCTTTTGTAGTCGAAGGGTTTCACAATCAGGATATTGGTCTATTGCTGGATCAACAGGGTATTGCCGTAAGGACTGGCCATCATTGCACCATGCCGTTGATGGAGCATCTGGGATTGTCAGGAACCGTCAGAGCTTCTTTTTCTCTCTATAACACACTTGCTGATGTGGATGCCTTCCTGTTAGCGCTGACCCGTATTGTGAACGGCGAGTTTGATGCTTCTCCCCTGAGCAAAGAGATTAAAGCCGATTCAGCCTTCTTCAACCAGCTTGAAGGTGAGCATGTTGCCGAGTTTACGAAAAATCAGATTTTCCAGACAATCACCAATGCCCGAAGCTGGCAGGAAAAGTACCTTCATATTATGCTGCTTGGCAAGAAACTGCCTTCTCTGCCAGAAACGATGAGAACCGAAGAGTCACGACTTCATGGCTGTGAAAGTACCGTCTGGTTGCATCATTTTTATGACGAGCAGTCCATGAAGCTGTTCTTCGCTGCGGATTCTGATGCCCGAGTGATCAGGGGGCTCATCGCTATCGTGATTTCCGTCTTTAATGGTTGTACACCAAAAGACATCAGTCGTTTTGATATCGATGGATGGTTTGCCAGTCTGGACCTGTACAACCATCTGAGCCCATCACGGGGCAATGGGCTGAGGGCGATTATAGAAGAGATCAGATCTATTGCTCACCGGTTTGAATAACGGTATCTGTCTTTGCCCACCAGGCTGCAAGAACAGAGCCTGTGATGTTATGCCAGATGCTGAAGAATGTAGCCGGCAGAGCAGCGGTAGGCATAAAGAATTTGGTAGCCAGTACAACAGCCAGACCGGAGTTCTGCATCCCGACTTCAATGGCGACGGTCTTGCAGGTTTTCCGGTCAAAGCCTGACAGGTACGCTGCCAGATAACCCAGACTCAGTCCTGTGCCGTTGTGCAAAGCCACTGCCAGAATAGTAATGAGTCCAATTTCTGGCAGCTCCTGAGCATTAGACGCCACGACCACGGCAATGACCAGAAGGATGCTAGCCATGGAACAGAGTGGAAACAGAGGGCTCAGTTTTTGCACGAAACCATCGCAGAAATGGTTGATCAGAACCCCCAGAGCCACCGGTAAAACAACTATCCTGGCCAGGCTCCACATCATTGCCAGTGGTTCCACTTCAATATACTGGTGAGCAAGAAGACTGATTAACAGGGGAGTAGCGAAAGCGCCTATCAGAGTTGATGCAGCGGTCATTGAAATGGACAGTGCAACATCTCCCCTGGCCAGATAACACAGCACGTTAGAAGCGGTCCCCCCGGCAACACTGCCAGCCAGAATCATGCCTATTGTCAAATCCACGGGAAGACTCAGAAGTTGTGCAATCAATAACCCGGCAAAAGGCATGATACCGAATTGCAGAATCACTCCAGCAGAGAGCGCGGGTAAACGATTTTTGATTCGGGCGAAGTCGGTCACTGATAAGGTCAGTCCCATAAACAACATGATCAGGCTGAGTCCCGGAGTAATCAGGTAACCAAGGTGGTCAAAGCCCTCTGGGAAGGAATAAGCGAGGGCCGAAAAGATAACCGCCCATAAAGGAAAAAGTCGTGTCATCGTATTCAAAAGCATGAAGGATTTTTCCACGCCAACCGTTAATCATTGGCAGCTAAAGATTTTCTTGAGTCGCTAGATAAATCTTAAACCAATGTGAACCCGGGTGACAGACCACTCAGAGCAAGTTGAGTAACAGAGGGAGCATTGAAACCGACAATCTGTTTTTGCTGCAAGCTGCTTAGTCTGGCAATGAGTAAAAACCGGATTGTCGTTGATCAGGAGTAAATCAATAACGATAAAGCAGGAGCTTAACTCCTATGGCCATCAGTTTTGAAGCTGCGTTGGGTGTTCATCCCCGGGCTCTGGCGTTTCGGGGAGTCCGTGCTGAAGTGATTGCCGGAAACCTGGCAAACATTGATACACCGGGATTTAAAGCCCGGGATGTAGAGTTTAAAACCATCTTGAATGGGCAGCTTTCCGGAGATGCCACCACCGACGGCAGGCATCTGGACATGCCACCCACTGGGCAAAACAATTCAATGTTGTATCGCATTCCATTCCATCAAACTACTGATGGCAACTCGGTAGAATTGGGCGTTGAGCAGGCATACTTCTCTCAGAATGCCATGGACTTTCAAACCAGTCTTATTTTTCTCCGTAAAAAGCTTGGCTCCCTTGAGCAGGCTATTAAGGGGGGTCGATAAATGAAACTGGACAACCTCTATGAAATATCCGGTTCGGCATTGAATGCCCAGATGGTTCGTCTGAATACCATTGCCAGTAATCTGGCTAATATCTCCAGTGCAGGCAGCACTGCTGAAGAAGCTTACCGCCCTGTTAAACCCGTTTTTTCTGCCATTTACAAGCAGGCTGTTGGAGAAAATAGAGGAGCTGCCCTGGTGCAGGTTGATGATGTTTTGGAAATGCCACCCAGTGCCAAAAATAAACGATACGAACCTGATAACCCTCTGGCTGACAAGGAGGGTTACGTTTTCTATCCCGACATCAATGTGATGCAGGAAATGGCTGACATGCTGTCGGCCACTCGCAGCTACCAGAGCAGTATGGAAGTTATGGTCAGCGCCAAGAAATTACAGCAACGACTGCTGTCGCTTGGTGAGTAAAAAGGAGAGCTATGACAGGCATTAATTCGGTCTCATCAGGCAGCAGCGTTAACGCTGTGAACAATGACAGCAGAACGCTACAGGTCAACCAGGATCAGTTTATCGAACTGTTCATCGCACAATTGAACAACCAGGACCCGTTGGCGCCGATGGACACCAACCAGATGCTGACACAGCTTTCGCAAATATCCTCTGTTGAAAGCCTGAACTCTATTGATGATCGAATTGGTGGTCTGACCAGTTCACTTCAGCAGTCCCAGTCTCTGGGGGCAGCCGGACTGGTAGGGAAAGAAGTCTGGGTTGACTCCAATAGCCTGTCGATAGAAGAGGAAGGTCAATACAGCGGGAAAACCGAGTTGCAGGTTAATGCTTCGGACGTTCTTATTCGGATTTATACGCCGGATGGTAGTCTGGTTCAGTCCAAATCACTGGGACAACAGTCGGCAGGCATTATTCCATTCACTCTGGATGATCTTGCTCCCGGGCAATACACGGTCACTGCGACCGGAGTCAATGGTAATGAAGCCTATAGCGGTAAGTTGTCTATGAAATCTACGGTCACCGGTATCAATATGACCAGTTCCGGAAGTGAATTAAGGCTTGAAGGCATGGGATCTGTACCACTGTCTTCTATCTCAACAATTGGCAAATAAGACTGTCAGGGAGGGTGGAGAATGTCGTTTAGAATCGGGTTGACCGGATTAAATGCTGCACAGCAGGATCTGGAAATAGTCAGTAATAATATTGCCAACAGTAATACCATTGGCTTTAAAGGGTCCCGTGCAGAATTTTCTGATGTTTATGCCTCTTCGATAGGTAGTGGTAATGGTCAGGTGGCAGGTGTTGAGGTGGCATCTATCAGTCAGCAGTTCTCACAGGGCAGTATCACTTCAACAGATAATGCGCTTGATATGGCGGTTAATGGTCAGGGTTTTTTTGTCGTGAATGACAATGGCCAAATGAATTACACAAGAGCCGGTTTCTTTCAGTTAGATGCCAATAATAATGTGGTCAATAATAAGGGCCTGAGGCTTCAGGGGTATTCAGCGGATGCATCAGGCAACGTACTGGCCGGTACCCAGACTGACCTGAAAATCAACCAGACCTCTATACCCGCTCAGGCAACTACCGATGTGGTGACGCTTGCCAATCTGGATGCCAGAACGGATGCCATTACGCCTGCTGTGGCAATAGACCCAACCAACCGGTCTACCTTTAATTCCACCATGGCATTTAATGTTAATGACAGTCTGGGTGGATCGCACACCGTCAGTATGTATTTTGCAAAAACTGCAGATAACGCCTGGAACATTGAATATTATTTTGATGGGCAGGGGCCGGACCTGACTCAGCCGGTCACATTTAATAACGATGGAACCCTGGCAACCCCTGTTGGCGGCGCGGTCACTCTGGGTATTCCAGCCGGGGATGCCCGGCTGTCCGGTGCTGACGCGATGAGCTTCAACATCGATTTTTCAGATTTCACTCAGTTGGGCACTGACTCATCGGTAAACCGGGTCACCCAGAATGGTTTTCCTCCGGGCTCACTCAACGGTATTCAGATTACTGCTGACGGTATTCTTCAGGCGCTTTACTCCAACGGACAAACCCAGGTTCAGGGGCAGATCGTTCTGGCCGATTTTGCTAACGACAGTGGTTTGATTCCAATAGGGGACAGCCTCTGGCAGTCAAGCTTTGCTTCAGGTAATGCTGCTTTGGGTATTCCGGGAGCGGGTGTTATGGGTTCCCTGGAGTCAGGAGCACTGGAACAATCCAATGTCGACATCTCTTTGCAACTGGTGCGTTTGATTGAGGCCCAGAGTAACTATCAGGCCAATGCCAAAACCATTGAAACCAGTAACAACCTTACTCAGGCACTGATGAATATTATCTGATGGATAAAGTTCTATATATCAGCACAGCCGGAGCCAATCTGGCCATGCAAGCCCAGCAGGTACATGCCAATAATCTGGCTAATGTCTCTACCCCCGGATTCCGCCGGGACTTTGTTAGCAGTATGGCCGTGGAAATGAAGGGTGATGGCCTTGAAGCCCGGGTGATGCCGAAAATGCGAGGACTCGGTAGTCGTTTTGCCAGCGGTGCAATGGAGACTACCGGTCGTGCAATGGATGTTGCGATCAGTGGCAGTGGCTGGTTTGCAGTCCAGGGCAGTGATGGCAATGAAGCTTATACCCGAGCCGGACAGTTAAAAATAGATGACGAAGGTAACGTACTGACCGCCCAGGGGTATGCCGTTATCGGAGATGGCGGGCCTCTTCAGTTACCGGATAATCAGTCTGTCTCCTTTGGTGTAGACGGCACGATAAGTATTGTACCTGCTGAGGGCGGCAATCCTGTTCAGGTGGGCCAGTTAAAGCTGGTGAACCCGACTATTACAGAAATTACCAAAGGCGCAGACGGGCTTTTTCGTTCGATTGAGGGTGGAGAGCTGGAGGCGGATCCGGAAGTCAGGTTACGAAGCGGTTTTCTTGAAGGCAGTAATGTTAATGCTCTGGAAGAAATGGTGTCGTTTTTAAGCCTCAGCCGACAGTTTGAGGCCCAGATGAAGCTGATGAAAACCGCTGGCGACATGGCTTCTGCAGGTGACCGTTTAGTCAGAGATCAGTAACTGACAGCAGATAACAACTTATAGCTCAGAGGATGAGTCTATGAATCCCTCATTATGGGTCAGTAAAACTGGGCTGGCTGCTCAGGAAAAGCAGATGGCCATCATTTCCAACAACCTGGCCAACGTCAATACCATCGGTTTTAAACGGGATCGGGCCAGCTTTGAAGATCTCTTTTATCACATTGGAAAACAGCCGGGGGCGCTGTCAGACCAGGACAACGAATTGCCTTCCGGCCTGCAGATAGGAACCGGCGTAAAAATTACCGGAACCCAGAAAGTGTTTACTCCCGGTAGTTATGAAACCACGAAACAGGCACTGGATGTGGCGATCATCGGGAATGGTTTTTTTCAGTTTACTCAACCTGATGGAACCGCTGCATTCTCCAGAAATGGTCAGTTTCATCTGAATGGAGATGGTCAAATAGTGAACGCCAGTGGTTTGCCCCTGGAGCCTGGCATTACCCTGCCCGCTGACGCTACCGGAATCAGTATCAGTGAAGATGGCATTGTTATGGCAACCATTCAGGGGCAGGTTGAACCGACAGAAATAGGCCAGATCACCGTTGTTAATTTTGTTAATCCGGCTGGCCTGGTGGCTCTGGGGGGGAATCTGTACCTGCAATCCAACGCCAGTGGTGATCCGGTAGAAGGCACTGCGGGTGAGGGAGGTCTGGGCTCGCTGAAACAGTTTACTCTGGAAACATCCAATGTCAGCTCAGTGGAAGAGTTGGTCAATATGATATCAGCACAACGGGCCTATGAAATGAATTCCAAGGTCATCGCAGCGGCTGATGAAATGATGCAGTTTGTTAACCAGACTCTTTAACAGGGCTGGATAGAGGGCAGGGAATGAGACTTCTGTGTTTTATAGCTATTTTTATGTTGTTGGGTTGTTCGACTGCACCCCGTCAGGGGGACACCCAACCTGCTGGTAATCAACAGCAAGTGACAGAGCGTCCTGAACCTGAAGCGGAAAAAATGGCTCTCGAAAAAGTG
The DNA here is from genome assembly GCF_049275935.1 of Endozoicomonas sp. ALC020. NCBI lineage: Bacteria > Pseudomonadati > Pseudomonadota > Gammaproteobacteria > Oceanospirillales > Endozoicomonadaceae > Endozoicomonas > Endozoicomonas sp. ALC020. The sequence continues at coordinate 663,354 of NZ_CP184830.1, read as the reverse complement.
GCCTTTCAAAAGGGGAACTCTTACAACGAAGCTGTTTATCCCAACGGCAGTCTGTTTAATGCCAACTACGGGTATTTTATGTTCTCCGACCGTCGTGCCTATCGGTTGGGCGATATTCTTACCATCGAGCTGGAAGGTACCACGAATATCAGCATGAGTGGTTTAAGTAATGTCAACAAAAATAATGCCATCAGCATTCCTGATCCCACTCTGCTTGGTAAAAGCAGTGCATCGATTCTTGGCGGGGGCAGATCTCTGGCCTTTGAAATTCAGCCTTCCAGAACTTACGGAGGCAATACTTCCGCCAGTCGTGGTAATAGCCTGAAAGGTAATATTGCCGTGAAGGTGGTCGAGGTTTTCAACAATGGCACCCTCAGGGTCGAGGGAGAAAAATGGCTGACCATCAATTCGGGTAAAGAGCTGATCAAGATCAGCGGGCTGGTCCGGCCGGAAGATATCAAAACGGATAACAAGGTTTCGTCTGAGCGACTGGCGGAAGCAAAAATTGATTACGTGGCATTAGGCATTAACTCAGATGCCCATGAACCAGGCTGGGTGAGCAAGATGCTTAACAGTCCATGGTTTCCATTTTGACAGGGGTCATTATGTCTTCAACGCGATGGGGCATCATTTTTCTTATGCTGGTTTTGGCAGGTAATGCCAGTGCCCGTCGTTTGCTGGATATGGTGGATGTTGAAGGTGTCAGAAATAATCAGCTGATTGGTTACGGTCTGGTGGTGGGGCTTGATGGCACCGGAGATAAATCAGCGTTTACCAAACAATCACTGGTGAACATGCTGAGAGAGTTTGGATTAACCATCAGCAGTTCTGATGTGAATTCAAAAAATATTGCAGCGGTCACCGTCCATGCCAGCTTGCCTCCGTTTGCCCGTCCGGGTCAGAAAATCGATGTAACCGTTTCTTCTATTGGTGATGCCAAGAGCCTCAGAGGTGGAACTCTGCTGCTGACACCGATGAAAGGTATTAATGGCGAGGTGTTTGCTGTAGCCCAGGGCAGTCTGATTGTGGGCGGAGTTTCTGCTCAGGGTTTGGCAGGAACGGCGGATGCTCCGGTCGCTGGTAGCCTTATACAGATTAACAGTACTAACGCCGGTCGCATTCCCGGAGGTGCACTGGTTGAGCGTTCAGTAAAGAGCGCTTTCAACTTTGGGGAACAGCTGGTACTGAATTTAAAAGAACCCAGTTATACCAATGCTCGCAGGGTAGTGACGGCCATTAATAATCACTTTGGCCCCAAAGTCGCCAACGCCAGTAATGGTGTCTCTATTCTGGTCTCGGCTCCCAAAGACAGTAGCCAGCGGGTGGCCTTTATGTCCATGCTGGAAGGGCTGAATGTTGAAACGGCAGATCCTGCGGCACGTATTATTTTCAATTCCAGAACAGGAACTGTGGTCATGGGCGAGCATGTTCGTGTTCGTCCGGCTGCAGTCAGTCATGGCAACCTCGTTGTTAAAGTCCGGCAGACAACCTCGGTATCACAACCTGGTGCATTCTCTCGGGGAGGAGGCACAGAAGTGATATTAAACAGTGATGTCGCAATAGAAGAGCAGAATGCCGCTATCTATATGGTTAAGGAAGGAGTCACTTTGCAGGAAGTGGTCATGGCTATTAACGGTGTCGGGGCGACTCCCACAGACTTGATGTCAATTCTTGAGGCGCTCAAAGCAGCCGGGGCGTTGGAAGCCGAATTAATTGTGATTTAAATAGAATTTACGATAAGGGCGTTCGATATGGATATTGGCAGCACTCTGTCGGCTAAACATCTGGCCGGTATTTATCAGCCGGACTCCGGTCAGGGGAAAGCTCCCGGGGATTTGAAAGAAGCAGCAGAAGCCTTTGAAGCCATATTTGTTAACGAATTACTCAAGAGTATGCGCAGGGCCAATGAAGCGATGATGAGCAGCTCAGACTTGCCGACGTCGGGCAAGGATGTGCAGTTTTTTCAGTCGATGTTTGACAGCCAGATTGCCGGACATCTGGGTAAAGAAGGCGGGCTGGGTATCGCTGAGGCATTGGTAAGGCAGCTGGGTGATAAAGACGACGGGCTTGATGCTGAACGTTAATCGGGGTAGATGACATGAGTCTGACGCAGATAGGTATTTCTGGATTACAGGCCAGCCAGGCGTCGCTTAATGTCGCCAGCAATAATATTGCCAATGCCGAAACAGAAGGCTATAGCCGTCAAAGGGTTTACTGGTACCCGACTTACACTTTGCATCCGGGAATCGGTACCAAGGGAACCGGTGTTAATGCATCCAGTGTCGAGCGAATAGCTAATAGTTTTCTTACTGCCCAGATGTGGGAGAGCCAATCTCTGGCAGAAAAAACCGCCACTTTTTCAGAATACATCAATTCGCTGGACCAGTGGTTGGGCGATGACAGCACCTCTCTTACCTCAGGCCTTGAGAGTTTCTTTACGACGCTCAATGGCGCAACGGTTGATCCTTATTCCAGTGCTGCCAGGCAGGTCATACTCAGCGAAAGTAATAAACTGGCTCAGCAGTTTACGACACTGAATAACCAAATTGCGGGTCATCAGGGGCTGGTCGGGCGGCAGCTGGAGGCTGCGGTGGCAGAAGCGAATGGTTTGCTGGCAAATATTGTCGGCTTTAATGACCAGCTGAAGAAGATCAGTGCCAGTGGTGAGGCTGCTAACGAGATGTTTGACCAGCGGGATCTGGCCGTCAAAGAATTATCAAAGCTGATGGGCATCAATGTTCTGGAGCAGTCAGATGGCAGTATTAATATTTATCTGAAATCAGGGCAGCCACTGCTGGTTGGTGATCAGAGAAACAACCTGAATGTGAGCGGATCAGCCAGCAACCCTGATGGCTTTTCATTGGAGTTTGAAAGTGATTCTGCCTCTCTAAAGGTACACGGTGATCCGGGAGGCAGCATTGGTGGCATCCTGAATTACCAGAATGGCACTTTAACACAGGCTCAAAATGAGATTGGGCGCCTGGCAGTAGTCATATCATCGACGATCAATGCCCAGCTTCGACTTGGGGAAGATGTTAATGGCAACGCCGGTGTCGACCTTTTTTCTGATCTGACAAATCCTGCCAGTGGTATATTTTCCCTGGACGTTGTCTCTACCGCAGTGTCTGATATGAGAATTACGGATAGTTCCCAAGTCAAAGCCAGCGACTATGATCTGCGGGTAGATAACACCGGCAACTATGTTATTACCCGTTTGAACGACGGGGTTCAATTCAGTGGCAGCTTATCCGGTGCCGGTACCGATACCCTGAACTTTGATGGTGTTGAAATTGATATCGACGGCACCGCTACTGACCAGGCTTACCGGTTGTCACCGGTGCGTTATGGTGCCAGAGATCTTGATGCGGTTCTGACGGAACCCTTTGCTCTGGCTCTGGCAGCACCAGGTGGCGGCGTGGCCGATAATTCAAACTTGCAGACAATTATTCAGCTTCAGAATGATGCTCTGATAGAAGGGCAAAGTAGTCTGACTGAAAGCTATACCCGGTTTATTGGCGATATTGCGGTACAGACTTCTCAGGCGAAAACAGAAGCCGATGGGGGTAAAAAGCTGTTTGAGCAGGCTGAAGCGAGCCGAAATGCTTATAGCGGTGTCAATCTGGATGAAGAAGCCGCCAACCTTCTGCGCTTTCAGCAACTTTACAGTGCCAATGCTCAGGTAATTTCAGTGGCCCGGCAGACATTTGATTCATTGCTGAGAATGTTCTGATTAAAACAGGAAGCCGAAAACATGCGTATCAGCAGCATCAATTTCAATAATATTATGCTCAGGGCTATGCAGGACGGTATGGCCAGACTGGCTGTAACCACTGACCAGATGGCAAGCGGAAAGCGTATCTTGCAACCATCAGATGACTCCGTTGACACAGTAAAAATTCTTCAGATCAATAATGAATTAACGGCAATAGGACAGTATGAAGATAATATTGATTCGGCGAGGAGAATGCTGCAACAGCAAGATGTTTTGTACAGTGGAATGACTGAGCAACTGCGGCGTGCCAGAGACATTATTTTGCAGTCCAGCAACGGAACCCTGACTGATCAGGACTATGTGCCACTGGCAGAGGAGCTGGATACGGTCAGTAAGTCTCTGTTAAGCCTGGCCAATTATCAGCAGGCAGACGGGCAATATATTTTCTCCGGAACCCTGAGCACCCAGAAGCCTGTTGATGAAGTCGCTGGTGATTATTCATACTATGGCAATAATAACCTTCGCCAGGTCAATATCAGCGGCTCTGCCCAGATACCGGTTAATGAGCCGGGAGAAAATCTGTTTTTTGACCCAACCGCTACACCACCAACAGACAGTGTCTTTGATGCTCTGTCTGATGCAGTGGATGAACTGAGAAACCCTGTGAGTTTAAACACCGTTCTTTCTGACGCATTGACATGGATTGACGACACTCTGGACAGGATAGGGATCGCCCAGACCAAGGCTGGCAGTAATCAGAGTGTGCTTGACCGGGTGAGTGAAAGTCATGCCGATATCAAACTGATGCTGGAAAAACTTCATTCATCCCTTGAAGATATTGATATGACAAAGGCTGCTACCGATCTGGCTCAGCAGCAGACCCTGCTCAATGCCAGCCAGCAGGTTTATGCCAACATCAAGCAGTTGTCTCTGTTCAATTATTTCTGACGGGCCATGGGCAAAAAAAAATCCTCATTTCAGGGGATTTTAATATTTTTTGACACCTTGCCGATTGGAGTTCTGTACCCATCACATACGAGTGGTGAAAAGGATGCCAGGAATAAATCGCACCGGGCCAAAAAAAGCGGCTAGTCCAATAGCAAGTCAGCGTGCAGTTAAGAATGATGCGAAAGCTGTCGAGCCCCCTAAAGTCAATAATGATCGTTTGCAGTTGAGCGGTGAAGCCCAGAATATTGAAGAACTGTTCCAGTCTCTGTCAGCCATAGATGAAATTGACAGTAAAAAAGTGGAAAGCATTCGGCGCGCCATTAAAAAAGGTGAGATGCCGGTCGATTATCAAGTGCTTGCCAATAAAATTCTGGAGCTTTCCGATGACTTTGATGACCACAGAAAAGAATGACAATAAAAGTGGTACCTACAACGTCTCTGCTGAAAAAAAACTGCTGGATAATATTCGAGATGCACTGGCTTTAACCCGCAAACTTGAAGCTGTTCTGAGCAAGGCCCATAACCTGATGCTGGAAAGGGATATTGCAGCTCTGGAAACTCATCTGGAAACTCAGGTCAAACTGTTGGACATGCTGCATCTGAATGCTTCCCTGCGAGAGCATTATTTGAAAGAAGCGGGGTTGTCACCGGACCCGGCAGGTATACGAACTTTTCTGCAGATTATAGCTTCTACTCCCAAGTCTGAAATCACACTGAAACAATGGCATCAACTGGAAATCACAGCAGGTCGCTGCCGCAGTTTGAATCAGGCAAACGGCAAACTGCTGAGTCGTTTGGCTGCCAGTACTAACCAGATTATTGATGTGGTTTTTTCCAGTCAGGAACCTGTGCCCTATAACCAACAGGGCATCTGCGAAAGAAAGCTGGGCTGATCAGCATGTGGTTTTCTGATGATTTGCGGCGATTTCAGAAACTGTTGATTTTTGGCCTCACGATTTTTGGCTTCTCCTTGCTGCTGCTTTCCCGATCATCAGCCAACTCAGTCAGAGAATTCCCTCAGGAACTCAGTCTCCATAAATGGGAGTTGACCACTTCCCGTTTCGAGTGTCGCATGAACAGCAAAGTGACGGGGCTGGGTAGTATCGTTTTGAATGCGGCTGCCGGAGGCATTCATTATATAACCCTGGAACCGGATTTTTTCATTAAAGAAGCCCGACATATTCGTGTTGGGGTTCAGCAATCACCCTGGCGTCATAGCCATTATCTGAACGCTCTGGGAGGTGTTGAAGCAGAGCCGGATAAACAGTTTGAAATGAGAATCAATGTTGCCCGTGTTGTGGAAGATATGCAACAGGGTCATCAGCTGGTTATTGAGATTGAGAGGGAGGCAGTTAACCCTGTTCATATTAAAATACCCGCTATGAATTTCCAAAAAACAGCAGCAACATTTTATAAATGTTATGGAGAATTGCTGGCTCTGAACTACGAACAGGCAAAAGAAACACTGTTCTATTACTCCTCTTCAGGCTCTCGTATAAGCTCTGAGCAGTTATCACATCTTGATGATCTGGCCACTTATATTCTGGTGGATAAAAGTGTAACCAATGTCGCCATTGACGCTCACACAGATTCTCGGGGTGACAGGCTGGAAAACCTTCAGCTGTCAAAAGTGCGTGCAAGCCGGATTTATAGATATTTACGATCAAAAGGTATTCCCGAACAGCGTCTTACCATGCGCTTTCATGGTGACCGCTATCCTGTCGCCACCAATGCAACTGTTGAAGGAAGAAATAAAAACCGACGGGTAAAGATTACCCTGAGCCGCCGATAAATAATTCTGACAATAAATCGTCAACTACGAAAGAGCCTGTTCTCACCAGGCACTTTTACAGAACAATATTTCACAGAACAATAGTGGATGGCGGCTCAATGGACATCAAAGGTCTTAACCCGGATTCCCTCAGTGTACTCCTGAAAAACCGACCTGCTCCGATTTTACCTTCCGCAATTGAATCTGAAGCTGTGACTACCACCGGCTTTGGCAATCTGCTGCAACAGGCCATCGAAAAGGTTAATGATCTGCAACAACATTCCAGCAGCATGATGCACAACATTGAAACCGGGGAGAGTGATGACCTCATGGGCACCATGATTGCCATGCAGAAATCCAGTATTTCCTTTCAGGCATTGATGCAGGTCCGTAATAAGGCAGTGACTGCTTACGAAGACATCATGCGTATGCAGATTTAAGGTAGAAAAATACCATGGCAGAATCAGATAAAAAGGCTGCCCCGGAGCCGACACCAGAAGAAAAAGAAGTGAAGCCTGTGTGGCGCGAAGCAGTGGACAGAGTCACCGGAGTTCTGAAAAACAATCGCAGCTATCAAGTGGTGCTGATGGTGTTGTTTGCAGTTTCTGTTGCCCTGATGTCGGTTTTCTGGCTCTGGTCACAATCTCCCGATTATCAGCCACTGTATGGCAATCAGGAACTCTATGATGTGGCCAGTGTCGTCAATGTGCTGGATCAAAACAATATTGCTTATAAGATTCACCCTGCTTCGGGTCAGGTAATGGTGGATGCCGGAAGACTCTCTGATGCCCGTATGCAGCTGGCTGTATCCGGAGTTCAGGCGAGAATGCCGGAAGGGCTGGAAACTCTGGATGGGCAGGAGATCGGTACCAGCCAGTTTGTGGAAAATGTCCGCTACCGGCGCGGTCTCGAAGGCGAGCTGGCTCAGACCATTATCAGCCTGAAACCCGTCCGCAATGCCCGAATCCATCTGGCTCTGCCCAAGCAGAGCAGCTTTATTCGCAAACAGGGAAAACCATCGGCCTCGGTGTTTGTCGATCTGTTTCCGGGGTACAGGTTGAGCAATGAGCAGATTGAAGGCATCGTGAATCTGGTGGCCGCCAGTGTCGCCAATATGAATCGCAGCGATGTTTCTGTCATTGACCAGTCCGGCAAACTGCTCTCTTCCGATATTTTACTGGGCAACAGTGCGCTCAGTGAAGCCAGTAAACAGTTGGACTTTAAGCGCCAGGTTGAGGCTCATTTTCAACAGCGCATTAGTGCCCTGCTGGAGCCACTGGTGGGTGCTGTCAACTTCAGAGCTCAAGTGAGCGCCAATGTGGATTTTGAACAGGTAGTACAGACGGTTGAGCAATATGAGCCTGGTGCTCCGGTGCTGAGAAGCGAGCAGGGAAGGGAAGTGGCAACCAGTGGGCAGGGAGCCAGAGGCATACCTGGAGCTCTCAGCAATCAGCCTCCGGAAGAAGAAGGTCAGGCTGAAGCAGAGCAAAACAATAATGTCCAGTCAGAGTTTGTCCGCAATTATGAAGTAGATAAAGTTATCAGGCAGGTGGCCAATCAGCAGGGCAGAGTACAAAAACTGAGCGTTGCAGTCGTTCTCAATGAGCAGCCTGATGAAGCTCTGGGTATTGGTAACTGGGACCAGGCAAGAATTGCCACGATTCAACAAATGATCATTGATGCAACAGGTATTGATCAGGCCCGTGGTGATCAGATCAGTATTCACACCGCACCCTTTGTGCCAGTCACTCATGTTGAACCTGTCGGGCTGGCCTGGTGGCAACAGCCGCAGGTTCTCTACTTCGTCAAATATGGTTGCGGCACTTTGTTGGGTATTTTGGTGATTATGTTTCTTTTAAGACCCATGATGAAACAGATCACCGTCAAGATGGAGGAGCCCGAAGCATTACCTCCTCCAACGCCCGAGGAAAGTGGTGCCCAGTTTGACCAGAAAGGCAGGAAAGTGATCTTTGACGACACCTTTGATCTGTTGCCACCTGAGTTAGCCGATTTTGAAACTCAGGTGACTCAGATGCGAGAGCTGTCCTCGAAGGCTCCTGCCAGGGTTGCACAGGTGATCAAGCTATGGATGAACAGTCATGAGTGATAATCCGAGAGTCTTGCCATCAAGGCAGCCGACGCCCAAAGACATAGCCATTCTGCTGCTCAGTCTTGGGGAAAAAGGTGCGGCGCAGGTATTCAAACACCTTAGCCAGCGGGAAGTTCGACAGATCAGCACGAACATGGCGACCATCTCACCATTGAAAAGAGATCAGGTTCAGGAAGTGCTGGACCTGTTTTTCCACACCTATCGCTACGATAGTGCCTTGTCCGGCTCCTCAAAAAGCTATCTCAACAAGACCTTGAAGTTGGCTCTGGGTGATAAAGAAGCAAAAGGGGTCATGGACTCTATTTTTGGTGGTGAGAGCAATAGCCTGGAAGCGATGAAATGGATGGACTCGGGAACCATTACTGAACTGATTGTTGATGAGCACCCACAACTTCAGGCAGTGGTATTGACCTATCTGGGAGCCACGCAGGCTACCGATGTATTAATGCGCCTTCCAGCCAAGAGTCATCAGGATCTATTGTCACGAGTCGCCCGACTGCAGGAATTACATCCATCCATTATTGAAGAACTTAACATTATATTTGATGCCAATGTCGGCAAAATGAGCACCAGCCAGAATACCACCGTCAGTGGTCTTCGTCAGGTGGCAGATATAATGAACCGGATGAATGATACTTCGGTGCAGAGTCTGTTGAGTTACTTTAAGGAGCAGGACAAAAAACTGGCTGAGCAAATTGAACAACAGATGTTCCTCTTTGAACACCTTATGCGTCTGGATGAAGATGCGCTGCGTAAGGTCATGGCGGAGGTCAGCCAGGATATTCTGGCTCTGGCGCTCAAGGGGGCTGCTCAGGAGATGGTTGATTCTGTGGTAGGCACCATGACCAAACGAAGCGCCAAATTCCTGCTTGAAGATATTGAAAACCTCGGCCCGGTGCGTGCCAGCCAGGTTCAGTCTGCCCGAAATGATGTGCTTCGGGCAGCGCGACAGCTGGCGGCATCCGGTGAGATAGAGCTGAGCTTTAATGATGAGGACGAGATGATCGGGTAATGCAAACCAATATCCATCACGTTTTTCATAATACTAACAACAGGTTGGTTCATGACAAACAGACAAAAAATATGGCAGCCTGAAACAGCGGCCTTCAAACGGTTTCTCTTTCCGGTTCACCAGAAGCCCGGTGAATCTCAGAATTCAGAGCGTTCAGAGGTAGATCAACAACCTGACTATAGTGTTTCCCAGTCTGTCGATACGGCTGAGAATACAGTACCGAAACCTCAGGAATCCATTGAGCCCTCTCCTGAAGTATTACAGAGTATTCTGGAGCAGGGTATTGAGAAAGGCTATGCCAAAGGTGTGGAAGAAGGCCGCCGAATGGGCTTTGAAGAAGGCAGAGAACTGGGCGTCAAAGAAGGTGGGCGTATTGCCACTGAAGAACAGAAAAAACTGGTATCCCTGCTGCGAAAAGAAATGTCTGAATTTCGCTCTGGTGGCAATTATGGTCGTGACGAAAAGATCAGCTGGCTAGGAAAAGTTATAGAAGAAACCTGTCGTCAGGTAGTGCGCCGGGAACTGATGACTTCTCCGGAACAGATAGTCTCTGTTGTCAGGGAAACTCTGAGTATCATGCCCGAGGATACTCAGTACACCATTCATGTGAATCCGGTCAATGCGGAGTTGCTCAAGACACTCAAACCTGACTTTGGTGCAGCCTGGCAGGTTGTCGAAGATCACGAATTACAAATAAACGACTGCCGTATTATGTCCAGCCAGACAGAAGCGGAAGCGCGCATGGAATCCCGGTTGGTGGAGTGTCTCGATATCATTCGTGAAAACTTGCCTGCCGCAATGGAGGATGCAGGTTAATGTCTCTTTCTGATGATCTGATTGAAAAACTGAAGACAGTACCTGTTGCCAAATTATCCGGGAAAGTATCAGCCATAAAAGGTCTTCTTCTGGAAGCCCAAGGGTTGCGATTGCCCATTGGCCAACTTTGTCATATCAATATGCGCAGTGGTCGTCAGGTAGAAGCAGAAGTGGTTGGCTTTGACGGGGCCAGTCAGTTTCTGATGCCCCTGTCAACGACAATGGAAGGCCTGGCAGCGGGAGACAAAATTATTCCCGTTTCTCACAATCACACCATGCCTGTGGGGGAAGAACTGTTAGGGCGGGTAGTGGATGCTATGGGTAAGCCGCTTGATTCCTCTGCCTTGAGCCTGTCTGACAGAATTTCAATTCATTCCTCCCCTCTTAATCCCATGACCAGAAAGCCGGTCGATGAGCCACTGGAAGTGGGAGTGAGAGTTATCGACAGTCTGCTGACCCTGGGAAAAGGACAAAGAGTAGGGTTGTTTGCCGGCAGTGGCGTTGGCAAAAGCACGCTTATGGGTATGATGACCCGAAATACCCGGGCTGATGTTACAGTTGTTGGTCTGATCGGTGAACGCAGTCGGGAAGTAAAGGAATTTGTGGACCAGATTCTGGGTATGGACGGTCGGGAAAAAGCGGTTGTGGTGGCCTCCCCCGGGGATGAGTCGCCCGTCCGAAGAATTCGTGCTGCACTCTATTGTCATCAAATTGCCGAGTATTTCAGAGACCAGGGCAAAACGGTTCTGCTGCTGATGGACTCCCTCACCCGCTATGCCCAGGCTCACCGTGAAATTGCCCTGGCTGTGGGTGAAGCTCCGGCAGCGAAAGGTTTTCCTCCTTCAGTATTCAGTAAGATTCCAATACTGCTGGAGCGGGCTGGAACGGGAACCGGCGAAGGTTCGGTAACGGCCATCTATACCGTACTGGCAGAAGGTGATGATATGCAGGAGCCGGTAGTAGACACTGCCCGCTCCATCCTGGATGGGCATATTGTGCTCAGTCGTGAGTTGGCGGAAAGAGGGCATTTCCCGGCCATTGATCTGGAAGCCTCCATCAGCAGAACAATGTCTCAGTTGATAACAGAAGAACATGAAAAGTGCGCCCAGGCGTTCCGACGCTTCCATGCCCGGTATAATGAGTTCAGAGAACTTATGGCGATAGGTGCTTATAAACCCGGTGCTGATCCTGAGCTTGATAAAGCGATTGAATACCGTCCGCAGATGGAGCGTTTTCTGCAGCAGAGCCGTTATGAACAGGTTGATCTCACCGGCAGTATTGAACAGCTGATACATATCTGGCGATCTGATCAGGTTGTTACATCATGAACAAAGTCCGGCGTCTGGAAAAAGCACAGTCCGCACTGGAGAAAAAGAGCCAGCTAACTAAAAGAGAGAAACAGCATGCTGAGCAGAGTCTGGCTTCACTCAACGCCCAGAAAGAGTTGTTGAATGATGCCCGGAAATCCTGCGATAGTCGTCCTGGAGAAAAACTTTCATCACTATCCTGCTGGGGTCGCAATCAGTTTGTTGAATTGCTTGAAGATGTTTCTGTATTACTGGAAGAGAAGATAAAAGCAGAGTCTGGAAATCTCGAGCAAATTAATCAGCGGCTGGAAGAAGAACGCAGAATGACCAGCGGTGTTGAACATATAAAAAATAAAGAAACCGAACAACAGCAGCAAAAACAGCTTCGGGATGAACTTCAGGAGACAGATCGACTGCTGCAGCGCTCCCCTCGATAATTCTGGCTTGCCTGTGTTAACCTGACATTTCGTCAGGTACTTTATGCAGGGAAGCATCCATGCCGCTTTTGATACCGCATTTCAGACCGCTTTTCAGATCATCCATACTCATCGCCTCGCTATTTTCTCCTCACACCTCTTCTGATACAGACCTCGCAAAAGAGATTGAACGCATTGTTTATCAATCCGTTGAAAAAGCAGTGGCCGGTTTTATTCAATCGATTCCCGGTGCCCGTTATGAACTGAAAGTCCGCCCTCTTTCTGCCAGTAAGTCCCGAAGAACCTGCAAAGGCAAACTGTCCGTCTCTGCAGTTTCCGGAACGCGCCCGCCTGTGGGAGTGGTCAAACGAACAGTAGAATGCCCTGGGGAATGGCGAATGACAGTGATGACTGAAAGTAAGATTTTGGTGCCTGTTATTCACAGTGCTCGTGCTTTGGCCAGAGGGCAGAGGCTGACCAGCGATGCTCTTGTGTTTCGGGAAGCCGATTACAGCAGGCTGAGAGGTCAGTTTTTTACTGAAATCAATGAAATCAGGGGGAGAGTTATCAAGCGCAGTATAGGTGCACAGAAACTGATTTCAGCCAATATGCTCGAAAAAGACTATGTGATTCGCAAGGGGGAAGTCGTCCAGATTATTGCCGGCGGGAATGGACTGGAGGTTTCTATGTCCGGGATGTCTCTGGATGATGGCGAATTACAGGAAACCATTCGGGTAAGAAACCGGTCTTCTGGCAAAATTGTGCACGCAGAAGTTATCAGCACAGGAAAGGTTCGAATTCATCATTAATTTTTTGCTGAATACAGTAATCAGCGTCTGATTAGATGTTTTATCAAAAAATTAACTAATCAGCAGATGATTTAGTCAATAACGATTAAATTAACCCTGTCAGAGAATGATTTTATGAGCCGCGACATTGTTAATGCCCTTATTCCGGGTACGTTACAGAATAAAAACTGGTATCAGGCTTACCTGGTTCTGCTGGGGCAGCTCTTTGCCTGGGCAAGGTTGTGTGAAATGGAGTTTTTGCCGGAGCGAGAGTTGCCAGACAATCATTCTGAACTTGAGCAGCTGTTCAGAGAAATCGGGCAGAAAAAAGTACCGGAGACATTTGCCAATGCAGATCAACGTATCTGGCAAATAGCCTGGCAACAGGGCGAAGAATTAGCTGGACCGATCCCGACAGATGAAATCACCCGAGCCTGCCACTCAGTGATGACTGCAAAGAGGCATAAGCTACTGAAGTACAATGAGATTCCTCTGGCCCTGCATCGTCGCTTCAGACCTCTCTCCTCGGCATTGCCCGAAGCCATTGGTGGACTGCTGGAGGCACTGTCCGAATCAGTTGGCAGTTGCTACCTGCCCAATGCAGACAGTTTTATTCTGGGAGCGGATCTTGCGCTCACCGGCGAGATTTATTCTGAGCAGCCTTCTATCAATACTCTGGATGCTTTGAGTGTTTTGATTAATCCGGATATTCATATTGCCCAGGGGCATCCGGTACTTGAACCTGCTTTTTTTAAATCTGGCCAGCTACAAAAGTTTGATCATGGGGTGGGTCTTCTGACAGCGAATCACCGTTATAAAGTGAATGAAGTTCGAGATATTTTCCAACGGCTGGATACCCAGGTCCGTAATGAAGAAATGTTGTTTATCCGGCATATGTTCTGGCGCTGTTCCGAACAGGTTGTCATCGCTGTGCCGGGGGTATTTCTTCAGAAAAATACCGAGCATCATATTGCCTTTCGCCGCTGGTTATTAAAACAGAACAGGCTGCACGCTATTATTAAACTGCCTAAAGGACTGCTTCCCGGACGAGCCACTCCACTTTATGTGCTGGTGGCAAAACGACAAGTTACTGATAATGTGCATTTGATAGACGCCAGCAGCGACTACTTCAAAGTTACCCCTGTGCGCAAAAAGGGAGCAGCTAAAATTCAGCTGAATAATGTTGATGTCATTCTTGAACAAATGAATGAAGAAACAGTAAACCCTCGTTTCTCCAAAAAGCTGGACAAAAGGCAGCTGATTCAGGGGAGCGTCATTCTTGATCCCGGACATTATTGTGCTGACACCCGACGCATTGATTTACTCGGTAAGCCTTTAGCTGCCAGTCATTTAGAGTCACAGGTCGATATCATAAGAGCTCAAGCTCTGCGTGATAATAGTCTGGAAAAACAGGTATTTCTGGAAGTAACAGCCAATGACATTAATGAGGCTGGAGAGATTGAGCACCCTGAAAAAGAAATTCATGTTGATGAAAAAGGGCTGAAGCGGGCAAAACAACAGTTATTGCGACCAGGCGATGTTCTACTGGTTATCAAGGGACAGGCAGGGCGAATTGCCATTGTACCGGATGTCTGTGGGTTAAACTGGGTGGCCAATCAGTCCTTTGTCATTCTTCGACTGAAGAAAAATACTTATCTCAATAGCTCTATTGTTTTGTTTCGATTCCTGCGTTCGCAAACCGGAAAAATGTTGCTTGATAGTATTTGTACAGAAAGTCAGGTGCCGTTTATTCATGGCAATGATTTAAAACAACTTCCTGTTCCCGAGTGGTCTTCCATTGAACAAAGGCAGGCAGAACAGTCGCACAGAGAAATTCTCAAACTCTATGCCCAGGTTCGGTTTATTCGCGATAAAGCGCGAATGATAGAAAGTGAGTTGTTAAAAGAAGCTTGATGCCAGAGTACCCATAATCATGGCCCAGCCGTCTACCAGAACAAACAGCATCAATTTGAAAGGCAGCGAAATCATCTGGGGCGACAGCATAATCATACCCATGGCCATGAGAACACTGGCCACTACCAGATCAATCACCAGAAAGGGTATGTATATAACAAAGCCAATTTGAAAAGCAGTTTTTAATTCACTGGTAACAAAAGCAGGAATGGCGATGGAGAAAGGCGTTTCAGCAACATCGATCGGTGGCGTTATATCGGCAATTTGATAAAACAATTCCAGATCCGTATCTCTGGTCTGGCGCAGCATAAAATCTTTGACAGGAACTTCTGCCTTTTTTAAAGCCTCTATCATTGTCAACTGCTCATCCAGATAAGGTTCAACCGCCTGGCTGTAAACAAGCCCAAATAATGGTTGCATTATAATCAGGGTCAGTGCCAGCGATATGCCAAGCAAAACCTGAGTTGGGGGAGTCTGTTGTAAACCCAGAGCCTGACGCAGAATGGCCAGAACAATAATAATCCGGGTAAAGGACGTCATCATCAGCAGCGCAGCAGGAATAAAACTCAGTGCTGTCATCAGAATCAGAATCTGAAGACTGGCGCTGTATTCCTGAGAATCACCATTACTGGTGACAGTCATTAATGGAAAGCCTTCCTGCCCCCAGCTGAGTGACGGAGTCAGGAGAAATGTCAGGCCGACATAGATCAGCAACCTTATAGTCATGGGTCAGGCCAGATTTTTCAGACGTTCTGATTCGCTGATGACATCCAGCAGGCGAATGCCGTACTTATCGTTGATCACCACAACTTCGGCGTAGGCGACCAGAGTACCATTGACTTTCACTTCCAAAGGCTCGGAGGCTTCTTTCTCCAGCTCTACAATTGAGCCTTTATTAAGGTGCATTAGTTCACCAATGTTAATTTCGGTGCTGCCCAGTTCCAGAGACAGTGTCACCGGAATGTCAAGTATCATGCCCAGATCACTGACTGACTGCGGCGGGTTATTGGTATCTTCCAGTAGCTCTCTGGAGGTGGTTTCTGATTCCAGACTGTCCTGAAGACTGACACCATCACCTGCAGGTTGTGGCGGAGCCAGTTCCTGCTCGTTTTCATTTTCTTCATTACTCATGGATGATATTTCCTCGGGCTGGTGGATCTCTACTCTTTCTGGCCTGGATACAGAGAGTTAAGAATTTTCATGGCCAGCATATTATTCACAGTGCAGACGTCAGCACGGTAGGCTGGAATGCCTGCAAACTTGACAGTGACACTGCTGGGAATATCTGCCTGAATGATCTGTCCCGTTTTCAGTCTCAGCACATCGCGAAGGCTCAGCTTCAACTCGCACAATCGGGCAGAGACTTCCAGTGGAGCCTGCATAACCCCGGCCATCATGTTGCGTTGCCAGGTGGGATCCTGTTCTGTAAATTTAAAGGCCTGCAGCTTTTCTCTGACCGGTTCCAGAGCCTGATAAGGCATGATGATATGAAATGGACTTTCTGTGGAGCCAAGGGAAATAGTGAAGCGGCTGAGGAGAATAATCTCGGTATCTGAGCGAAAGACGGTGGATATGGGGCGGTTGTGATTTTCAGCAAGGCGTATCTTGAAAGAAAGAATACTGCTCCAGGCTTCGGTCTGGTCATCCGCTGCAGATTTTAGCAGGCGTTCCATGATACGAATTTCGGCGTTGGTCAGTTCCTCTTCATGGTTTTCGTTAAACTCACCGGTACCACTGAAAAAAATGTCTACAAGAGAATATAAAAGCGGTGTCTCCAGGGCCATGAAGCCAGCGCACTTCAGTGTTGTTGAACGGTAGATATACTGTACATCAGGTATATTTTCCTGATGCAGATAATCACCGATTGCCAGGGAATCGACCGATTCGAAATGAATATCTACCGGGCGACGAAAAACAGCAGTGAGACTGTGACGAAATAATTGGGAAAAACGCCGGTAGATCAATTCAAGTGTCGGCAAAAGGTCGTGAATCTTATAATCCGGGTTAGTCAGATCATAAGTCGTCAGATCCTTGAATTTTGAAGGCGGATGAACCCGGCGAGTCTTTGTTTCACCCGACAGGCTGGATTCGGTATTGTTTGATAAAGATTTCCGTTCCATGGGAAATTCCATATAACTGGCTTATCACCAGATAATTCTTGTTATTAAAAAACATACCGCTATTAGCTGATAAAGACAATCAGCCAATCTTGCCAACCACTATGACTTCTTTATTTTCAGGAATTTCATTAAACGACAATACATGCATACCCTCGGTGCATAGACGAGCATATCTGGCCATGGCCGGGCGCAATGATGCATTGACAAGCATGACAGGCACTTTTCCTTCAGCAGCAAGGTTGGCAGAGACTTCTGGCATTTGAACTTGAAGTTGCTCCGCAATTCGGGGTTCAAGTGGCAGTGTGTCAGGGGAGAAGTCGTTACTCTGACGAGCTTGTTGGTAACTTTGCATAATGACCTGCTCCAGCTCTGAGCTCATGGTGACAACCGGTATTTCAGAGGTGTTGCCTACCAGGTTCTGGATAATGCTGCGACGCAGGGCAATTCGAACTTCAGAGGTCAGCAGGTGTGGTTCTGTAATCCGTTCAGACGACTCCAGTAAGGTGCTGGCAATGGTTTGAATATCACTGACAGAGACATCTTCGGTCAGCAAATCTCTGAGTATTCGGGAAAACACACTCATGGACAGCTTTTTGGGAATAAGATCTTCAGCCAGTTTGGGGGAATAGTGAGTCAGCTTATCCAGCAGTTGCACTACTTCATCATGCCCAAGCAGCTCACTGGCGTGTTCATCAATAATTTTATTAAGGTGTGTAGCGATAACCGTAGCAGCGTCGACTACCGTGTAGCCCAGTCCGACGGCATGTTCCCGCTCTGAGGTTTCAATCCAGAGTGCTTCCAGTCCGTAAGCAGGCTCTGAAGTTGCAATACCATTTATCTCACCAAATACTTCACCGGGATTGATCGCCAATAAACGCATGGGCTCAATCTGTCCTTCGGCAACAATGACACCCTTGAGCAGTATATTGTAACTATCAGGTTTCAGGTTCAGGTTATCTTTCACATGCACGCTGGGAATCAGAAAGCCCAGCTCCCGGGATTGGGTTTTGCGAATGCCTTTTAGCTGAGTGAGTAGTTGAGCGCCCTGATTTTCATCTGCCAGAGGAATGAGTTTATAACCCAGTTCAAGCCCCAGGGTATCCACTGGCGGAATATCTCCCCAGGACCAGGGTGATGACTCACTGACATCTTCTGTATTGGCTGCAGAGTGGCTGGATTCGGGTTCATCCTTCTGATGTTTGTTGGTGGTCCACCAGGCCAGAAACGCCACGATCAGGCCCAGACTGAGAAAGGGTACATGGGGCATACCGGGAACAATGCCTATCACCATTAAAATCATGGCTGTGAGGCCCAACGCTTTCGGAGAAGAGAACATCTGTTCGGAAACCTGATGCCCTACATCCGCAGATTCAGAGACACGGGTTACCATGATAGCCGCAGAGGTGGAGAGCAGCAGCGAAGGAATCTGGGCCACCAGACCATCACCAATCGTCAGAAGAGAATAAACAGCAAAGGCTTCCCCGGCAGATAACCCTTGGCCAATGGTGCCTATCAGCATTCCACCTATGATATTGATGGCAAGAATAAGCAGGCCGGCCACAGCATCACCCCGGACAAACTTACTGGCACCATCCATTGAGCCATAGAAGTCTGCCTCCCGGCGTACACTTTCCCGGCGGTCGTGCGCTTCCTGCTGATCAATAACGCCGGCATTGAGGTCTGCATCAATGGACATCTGCTTGCCTGGCAGGGCATCGAGAGTGAAGCGGGCGGTCACCTCAGAAATACGACCAGCACCCTTGGTGACCACGACAAAGTTGATAATCACCAGAATAAAGAACACCACCAGACCAACAACGTAACTGTTGCCAATAACAACCTCACCAAAGGATTGAATCACCTTTCCGGCAGCGCCATTGCCAGTATGTCCATTCAGAAGAACCACCCGGGTTGATGCCACGTTCAGGGCAAGGCGCAACAAAGTGGAAACCAGCAGGATGGTTGGAAACACCGCAAATTCAAGAGGTCGAAGTGTGTAAATGCTAACCAACAGGATGAGCAGAGACAGTGCGATGTTGAAGGTAAAGAATACATCCAGCATAAAAGGCGGCATCGGCAGTGTAACCATACCGAGCGTCATCAGAACGATCAGCGGAATCCCGATATTCAGGTTGCCGCTTTTGGGCGACATCATGTATAGCAGACGTTGAGCTTCCTTGATCATTGTCTCTTCTTATCCCATTTTTCCCGGAAGGCGCTGGGGACTTCCGGTGTTGGTAAATCGGGTGCCTTGCTTCTGCGTCCGGCCTGAAAGTCATTCAGATGATGGACGTAAGCCAAAACCTGGGCAACGGCCAAAAACAGGTCGTCGGCAATTTCCTGATTTAACTGTGTCGTATGATAAATCACCCGGGTTAACGTGGGTGACTGTACCACCGGCTTATTGTATTCCCGTGCCACAGCGCAGATATGCAGGGCTACTCTGTCAACGCCTTTTGCTACGACATAGGGCGCTCTGGCTTTGTCCAGATCATATTTCAGAGCCACTGCAAAGTGAGTTGGGTTGGTGATAATGACATCCGCCGAAGGAACGGCCTGCATCATTCTGCGACCCGCAATTTCCTGTTGCTTCTCCCGCAGTCTTGAACGAAGCTCTGGCTGACCTTCAGACTCTTTCATTTCATCACGCATTTCCTTGTGTGTCATGCGCAGTTTTTTCATGTGGTTCCATCTTTGGAAAGGTACATCAATAAAACAGATCAACAGCAGGGCACTGACCAGAATGGTGATGGCCATGGTAAGGTGGCTGAGGCCCTCTGAAACTGCTTGAAATATCGGCAGCCGGTTGAGCCAGAGCACATCCCGAAAGAACCATTGATTAATGAGCCAGAGGGAAAAAGCCAGCAGCGAGATTTTGGCAATGGACTTTAACAACTCAATCATGGAGTTGGCAGAAAACATGCGTTTAATGCCTTTGAGAAAACTGATGCGCTCAGCCTTGGGTCGTATCTGTTTATTTGAGAATATCCAGCCTCCTAAAGCCGCTGAAGCGGCTATTGAGGCCAGAATGACAATCAGCATAAAGGGCAGCAGGCCGGAGAACCCCTGAGTAATGCTGACGATCAGGTGATCCGTCAGCCAGCTTTCCTGACGCAATACGTCTTTTTCAAACCTGAAGCTTTTGTACATAACCTGAAACAGCTGGTCGCGAATTAATCCACCACTGAGCCATAAAGCAACCAGGGTTGAAGCCAGCAAAGCAAAGGTGACCAGTTCCCGGGATCGGGGAACCTGGCCTTCGTCACGGCTCTTCTGAAGTTTTCGTTCGGAGGGTTCTTCTGAGCGTTCGCCAGTCTGTGATTCTTCTGCCATCTGAAAATTCCTAAAGAACCAGTGATCGTAGAATGTCCAGAACAGTCCGGGTAAATCGTGTGAAGACACCGTTCAGGGTGGAACTGATCAGCATCAGAATAAAAATGCCTGCCAGCATGGTCAGAGGAAAGCCCAGACTGAAAATATTGAATTGCGGCGCCGAGCGGTTCATTACACCAAAGGTAAAAGTGACAATTAATAATGCAACAATGGCGGGAAGAACCATCAGTAGTGCGCTGGCAAACATCCAGCCGCCCATGGCGGGAAGCCGGTCAATATCCAGTTGGCGAATAGAAAAGGGCGCAATGGGAATGGTATTAAAGCTCTCCACAACAATAGAAATGACGACCAAATGCCCATCAAATGCCAGAAACATCAGAAAGCTCAGCAGTTGGAATACCTGGCTGATTACCGGAATCTGGGCGCCGTTCATCGGATCAAACATGACCGCCATACCCAGACCCATCTGCAGGGAGAGCATTTGTCCGGCGGAGGTGAAAATAGCGAAATAGATTTGCAGTACCATCGCCATTAAAAGCCCGACAGCCAGCTGTTGTGCAGTGATCAGAAGGGCTTCACCCGACAGTGGCTCTACTGCGGGTACCGCAGGCAGCATGGGGGCCACAATAATAGTGATGGCCATCGCCAGAATTACCCGGATTCTGGGTGCCACTACCTGACTGCTGATAATGGGCATTGCCAGAAAGAGGGCTCCGATACGAAAAAACGGCCAGAGGTACTGACCAATCCAGCCCACCACTTCAGAGAAGGTAAAGGTTCCCATCAGGCCAGCATCTCAGGAATAAATTCATACAGCCGGAGAAACAGATCCATAAATTCCTGAATCAGCCAGGGGCCCGTCATGCCTATAGTGACCAGTGTTGCCAGCAGACGGGGCAGGAAACTGAGGGTTTGCTCATTGATTTGAGTCGCTGCCTGCAGTGTGCTGACCACCAGACCCACCAGCAGTCCGGGCATCACAATCACCGATACCATCAGAACAATGAGGGTCAGCGCATCACGAAAAAGGTCTGCCACAACTTCCGGTGTCATGGGGTTTCCTCTGAATAGTTCAGGTTGTTTCGCAACTTTGCAAAACAGACTGCAACCCGAAGAAATTAACCAAGAGCATAGTTTTCTAAAATGAATTCGCAATAGATATATAAAAACATTTTTTTACTTTAAAAACGACTTAAAAGAATGGCAAGTCTATTTAATAAATCCAGAAGCCTTCCCGAGTGGTACTTATCAACAGGCAGTACGTTGAAGTTATTAAGCGAGTAAAACCATGAATAGGAATTAGTAAAATGGCAATGACCGTAAATACCAATATCTTCTCTCAGAATGCTCAGCGTAATCTGAGTAAGACCGAGGCAGGTCTTCAGACCGCCATGCAGCGTCTGTCTTCTGGTATGCGTATTAACAGTGCTAAGGATGATGCTGCCGGTTTGCAGATTGCGAATAAAATGGCTGCACAAATTGGTGGACTTGGTGTCGCTATCCGTAATGCCAACGATGGCATCTCCATGGCCCAGACTGCTGAAGGTGCTATGAGCGAGATCACTAACTCTTTGCTGCGTATGAGGGATCTGGCTTTGCAGGCGTCAAGTGGTACCTATGAGGCTGCTGATGTTACCGCCCTGCAAGCCGAATACGATGCTCAACTGGCTGAGATTGGCCGTATTGCCGCAACGACTGAGTTTAACGGGACAACCGTTCTTGGCGCAGGTACCGTCGAAATTGCAGTTGACTATACCGATGCTACCACCAATAACATAGACCTTAACTTTACTGCCGTTGCGCTGACCGCTGTTACCTTTACCGATGCCGCTACCGCTCAAACAGCAGTGGGTGCATTGGATGTGGATATTGCTGCTTATGACGCTGTTCGAGCCAGTCTGGGTGCATCCCAAAACCGACTGAGCACTACCGTCAATAACCTTTCAAATATCCGTGAAAATCTGAGTGCTTCCAGAAGCCGTATCGTGGATACTGATTTTGCTTCAGAAACAGCGAATCTGAGTAAGTATCAGGTTATGCAACAGGCCGGTACTGCTGTGTTGGCTCAGGCTAACGCGATCCCTCAGAACATTCTGTCTCTGCTGCGTTAATCGCTGGAGAGGTAAAATTCAGTCAGCTTTAATGCTGATGGTCTTTGTGGGAGCCAGTGAGCTCCCATTTTTTATAGAGCTGTCTGTTATTCGGTTATGTTTCTCAAAGCGGTGCCGACTGAATAAAAGCAGGCATTAATCAGAGGCTGATTATGTTCAGTTTAAGTGGCATCTATTCAGGGCTGGATGTTAACTCCATTGTTGACACTTTGGTGGAGGCCGAGCGTGCTCCCAGTGAAAACCGTTATGCCCGCAGAGAGGAGGCCTTTAATGTAGAACTGTCTGCCGTCGGGACGCTAAAGTCTGCACTGAATGATTTTAATACTCAGGTAGAAAGCCTGAACAGCATCAGTAAATTCAGTCCCAGAGCCGTCAGTGTCAGTAATGAGTCCGTTCTGAGCGCAACCGCTTCCAGCAGCGCCGGGGAAGGCAGTTATCAGTTTTATGTGGATCAGCTGGCGACTCGCCACCAGACTGTATCCGCAGCTATCGCTACAGATGCCACTATTGGTTCCGGAACGGTCAATCTCTCGGTTAACGGTGAAAGCTTCTCCGTTACGGTCGAACCGGGTTCAGAAAGCCTGACTAATTTACGCGATGCTATAAACAGCGCAGCCGATAACGCCGGGATTCAGGCAGCGATTATTAATGAAAACGGTCAGCAACGTCTGATGCTGACTAGTGAGAAATCCGGAGCAGCAAACACCATAACGAGTGACTTCAGTGGCCTTTCCGGTGGCTCAGCAACCCTGGGTTCCTTTACCGATTTACAGGTGGCAGTGGATGCCAGTATCCGGTTTGGTGCAGGAGCCTCTGCAATCACTATTACTTCCGAAGATAACCAACTGGAAAACCTTATTGATGGCGTCACGCTCAATCTGAAAGCCGTCAGCACAGATCCGGTTACCGTGAATATCTCCGTAGACAAAGACAGCCTGAAAGAGTCCATGCAGGAGTTTGTGGATGCCTGGAACAATGTTAAGTCTACCCTTGATACTCTCACAGATTTCAACGGTGTTTCAGCGGGGCCTCTCAATGGTGATAGCCAGACCCGGGCTATTGAGGGTCAGTTGAGAAGTGTCATCAGTTCTTTATATGGTGAAGACGGTGACACATTCAGAACACTCGGGCAATTGGGTCTGACAACTACCGAAGACGGCTCAATAACCCTGGATAACGATAGTCTGGATAACGCCCTGATTAACAACTTTGATGAATTGGCGCAGGTGCTGGCTGGTGAAGATGGCTTAATGAATCAAATGGCAGCCGTTCTCACTCCCCACCTTGAAAGTAGCGGAACGCTTGACAGTCGAGAGGACAGGATTGAAGAGGGCTTGAGTGATATTGAAGATGATCGTGCGGCACTGGAGCTGAGACTGGAGCGGACCCGCAGCTATTACCAGAATCAGTTCCTGGCGATGGAAAGTATTCTGGCCTCACTGAGTGGAACCAGTGACTGGATCACCAGCAGTCTGAATAGTCTGAATAACAATAATTCCTGATCATGGAGAGGGTCATGAAGAAAAAAGGTCTGGGTGCTTATCAGCAACAGGAAAAAGCGGGTGTAGAAGCGTCTGATTCTGTTCAGCTGGTGGGTGTGTTGTTTACCAAACTGATGGACAATCTGGCTAAAGCAAGCCACCACATTGAGCGAAAGGATCTGACCAACAAGTCTGATCGCCTCTCCCTGTCTATCGAAATTCTGCTGGTGCTGGAACAGTCTCTGGATTTTGAAAGAGGTGGTGACTTGGCCGGAAATCTCCAATCGTTATATCTCTATTGCATCAGACGTTTAACTGAGGCCAATGCAAAAAATGATTTGACTGCTATCAGTGAAGTTATGGGGCTGCTAAAAGAAATACAGGAAGCCTGGGCCCATATTTCCCTTCCTCAAGCTGCGATTGCCACTATTCAGTAACGGAGCGGTTTGAATGGAAAACCAGGCTCTGCCAGTTTTTTCGTTGTTATCTCTATCGAGTTCAGCGCCATCGGTTGATGGTGCTCAACCGCAGGTCATGGCGGCTGCTGAGACAGTTACTACTTCTTCTGAGTTGACATTTGAAACTGTTCTTCAACAGTTTTCCTCAATAGAATCTGCATCCACAGAGTTAGTCTCTCCGGAGCTTCTGGCTGCAGGGTTGATACCTGTTGATGGGCAGGCAAAAACAAATTTACCCTTGGCAAACCCTGACGTTTCAGAGCTGACAAAGCATATTCCCGTCACCAGCTTACCGATACTGACCAGAGAAGCAAAACCTGAACAGTCCGCCGTAGAAATAAAAAGTACCTCTTTAACAGTAGGGGTTACTGAACGGCCTGATTTAAATCTGTCAATGCCCGGAAAATCTGAAAAACTCCGCCTGCCTGTTCGACCACAGGAATCAGAGGTCTCTCTGACTCCGGTTAATACTCAGTGGGTGTCTCAGACTCAAAAACCATTAACGGATGTTAATCTGGTAGAGGAAGTCGATCACCAGACAGGAAAATTTAAGCCGGAAATCACTCTGAAACCGGATCAGATCCAGACAGAAGCCAAAGCGCCGGAGATAAAAAATCACCATGGATCAAAAGAAATTCCAGCTCCGCTGTCTCTGTTCAATTTCGAAGTGGAACGGAAGGTTTCTTTAAAAACAGCGCCTGCGCTGGTACAGCAGACCGAGTCAATACAGGCCATCGTTAATCAGACGCCTCAAACCTCCCAACAGCCTGTTTCCATTCAGATGACTGAGCCATCATCAGCAGCCCAGTCAGCCACAGTTAAGCAACCTTTCCTGCAACCTGAAGTAGCTCAGCGACCCTTCGGGCAGACAGTGGTGCAAATGATTAAGCAGGGTGAGCAGAAAATGGAGTTTCGGTTAGACCCACCGGAATTGGGTCGTGTAACGCTGACGGTTAGCGTTGACAGAGACGCTGTCAGCCTTCAGGTGATAACAGCAACACCCGCTGCTAGAGACTTGCTGCTGCTTCACGGAGATCGCCTGCGGGAAGCTCTTAATAGTGAATCACTGACTCTGGGGCAAATGTCAGTGGATGTGGGTAGCCAGAAAGACGCTGATACGTCGGAACAATCTTCAGAATATCTGCCCACCGCCGATGGTTGTCTTGAATCAAATGGTTATCAGAGCGCCCAGGAACAATTCAGGCTTCATGGCGGCAGATTATTGGATCATTTCGTTTAACAGATCATCGGAAAAGGAGTTTCTGGACTCATGGCAGATGAAAAAGAAGGCAGTGACTCTGAAAACAAAAATTCAGGCCACGGCAAGTTATTAATCATCATCATTATTCTTCTGGTGCTGTTGCTGGCGGGTGGTGGCGCTTTTGTGGCAATGACAATGATGAATCCGCCGCAGCAACAGGAACAGCAACAGCAACAGCAGCCGCAACCGCAAGCTGCAGCATTGGGACCACCCAGTTTTATGGTGCTTGAGCCATTTATTATCACTCTCAAAAGTGATGCCCGACCTCGATATATGCAGATAAAACAGTCATTGATGGTACGGGATGAAACCGTGATCGCAACACTGGAAGCCTACCGGCCTCTTATTCGTAATGAAGTCATCAACTATCTGGGCTCACTCTCGTTTGAAGAGGTTAAAGCCGGGGGAGTTACAGAGATTATCCGTGCTGAAACGCTGGCAAGAGTCAATGCCCTGCTCGAGAAAGAGAGGGTGGGAGCAAGGGTGGATGACTGTCTGATTACGGATCTTGTGATCCAGTAGCAACTTAGTGGCTGAGATGCAGCAAAAAGGACTTGACGCTTATCGCCAACAGGCAGGAAATCAGCGGGATGTTCTGGTTAAACAGCACTTGTCTCTGGTCAAAAAGATTGTGCTGCATCTGGCCAGTAGTCTGGGTAGTAACATTTCCCGGGATGATCTCTTGCAAGCCGGGATGATGGGGCTTCTGGATGCTGCCAGTCGTTACGATCCGGGCCGCAAAGTCCCCTTTGAACAGTTTGCCAAAACCCGGATTCGAGGCGCAGTGATTGATGAGTTACGACAGTGGGACTGGCGCAGCAGAACAGATCGGGAACACGGACAGAAGATCAGGAAGGCAATTCAGACGCTTAATACAAAGCTGGGACGGGCTCCGTCCGAGTCAGAAATTGCAAAAGAGCTTGGTGTCAGCCTTGAGCGATACCACCGCATGTTGCAGAGCAGTAATTCCGACAATCTGCTGAGTCTGGATGGGCTGATGCAGGGTGAGGCTGACAGCAAAATCATAGAGGTTAATCAGGATGACTCTATAGAAGTGGTTGCCATGGGAGGGGAGCGCAGCAGGGCCCTGGCAAATGCTTTAAAGGAGTTACCGGAACGAGAGCAACATTTGATGAATCTCTATTATGTTCATGAACTGAATATGAAAGAAATTGGAGAAGCTCTGGATCTGACGGAGGCCCGTATTTGTCAGTTACACCGTCAGGCTGTTCTAAGACTGCGCTCGCTGCTGGAAGAATGGAACAGGGAATAGTGTTATGAAAATCTTGGGGCTGCTTATCCAGCTAGGCTGCATCTTTGGTGGCTTTATGGCTGCGGGTGGTGAAATGAGGGCTATCTGGCAGCCAGCAGAAATAGTGATGATTGGTGGTGGCGCCTTGGGGGCGTTTATGATTGCCAACCCAACGAATGTTGTCAAAGCGGCCGGGCGACATTTGGTTTATACCGTCAATAATTCAGGTTTTAATCGTGAATATTTTGATGAGCTGCTCTCTCTTTTGTATACGTTGTTCAATATGGCGAAAAAAAAGGGAGGGACCAAGGCGCTTGAAGAGCATATAGAAAACCCTGAAAACAGCGATGTTTTTTCCAAATACCCTCTGATAATGAAGACCCCTCATATCTATAACTTCATTACTGAAAACCTCAGGTTGTCACTGGTAGACGGCATTGAGCCCCACGAATACGAAACCATTATTGAGGAAGAAATTGAATCCATGGAGTCAGAAATGATGCGTCCGGCGGATGCTCTGCAGCTGATTTCTGATGCATTGCCGGGTTTCGGTATTCTCGCGGCAGTACTGGGTATCGTTATTACTATGGGTGCGATAGATGGCCCAATGGATCAACTGGGCCGATTGATTGCTGCGGCTCTGACAGGTACTTTTCTTGGCATATTTATGGCCTACGGATTAGTAGGACCCTGTGCAACGGCCATTGGCCACTCAATCGATCAGGAGATTAGAGCATTTCATTGCATCAGGGTGGGGCTGGGCAGTAACAAGTCCGGTTTTCCTCCTGTTGTTTCAGTGGATTCCGGCAGGAAAATGCTTTTTGCGGACAAACGCCCCACTTTTAGTGAACTGGAAGAGTTGCTGGACGGCTCATGAGTAAAGATCATGTCATTGTCATTAAAAAGAAACATGGCGGTCATGGTGATGGACATCATGGCGGTTCATGGAAAGTAGCCTTTGCTGATTTTGCCATTGCCATGATGGCTTTGTTTCTTTTGCTCTGGATCATGAGCGCCACGGACAAGGAACAGAAGAAAGCCATTGCCACCTATTTTGAAGATCCGGGCTCATTCCGCCATCCAAGCAGTTCCAAGCCCATTAATTTTGGGGGAATGAATACTTTGGTGAATATTCCCAGACCAGGGGCAAACAATCGAGGCAGGGAAGAGACTGAAGTTATTGCTGAGGATATGGACAAAACCCTGAATAACACGCTGATTTTCGACAAGCTGTCCGATGAATTACAAAAATTGGTAGGCGGCAGTAAATCAGCTGGAAGATATGAAGATTACATTGATCTGGAGAAAACACCGGAAGGCTTACGCATTGTCATTCTGGACAATAACAAGAAGAATATGTTTGAAAAGGGGAGCGCGAGACTGCAGCCATTTTTTCAGGATTTAATGCTTGAGATGGCCCCTATTTTGAACAAACTTTCTTTCAGTCTCATGATCAGCGGTCATACCGACAGCTCAGGCTTTCAGAGGAATAACTATTCAAACTGGGAACTGTCATCAGCCCGGGCTCAGGTTGCCAGAAGAACACTGGTTTTCGGAGGACTGGAGGAGTCCCGGATTATGATGGTGTTGGGTATGGCTGACCGGGTACTGCGCGACCCTGAAAACCCTGAATCCAGCTCCAATCGTAGAATTGAAATTCTGTTTTTGAACGAGGAAATGGAAAAGCGGATTGAAGATATGTTTGCACCGGTTGAAGAAGGTACCGGAGATGTAATTCAGGAAGGCACCGAAAAACTGAGTGATGAAGACTCGCAGAAAATGCGCACAGCTCTGGACAAAGCCCGGGACAATCAGCTTCCGGAAGAAATGAAAGATGATATAAACTGGGGAGACAATTAAGCATCTGACCAGTTTCTTAAGTTTTCTTATCGATGATTTTTTTAATGATTCGAGACACAGCCACAAAGCCAAACGTAGCCGTCACAACAGTGGTGGCGCCAAAACCACTGGCACAATCCATTTTTGTAGAACCCATATCAGCAGGCTTCTGCTGGCACACTGTGCCATCGGGCTGAGGATAAACGGCCTGTTCTGAAGAGAAGACACAATCGACACCAAACTTCCGCTTGCTGTTTTTAGTAAAGCCGTGGAAATCTCTCAGATGGTTTCTGACTTTTTTTGCCAGAGGGTCGTGCCAGGTTTTGGTAAGATCGGCAATCTGAATCTGGGTAGGATCGACCTGACCGCCCGCGCCACCGGTTGTGATGACAGGAATCTTGTTTCTTTTGCAGTGATGAATCAGGGCGGCCTTGATTCTGAAACTGTCTATGGCATCCAATACATAATCAAAGTCCGGACTGATCAGTTCAGACACATTTTCGGTCGTTACAAAGTTTTCAATAACATGGCACTGGCAGTCCGGATTAATGGACTGAATGCGGCTGGCCATCACTTCACATTTGGACTGGCCAATGGTTTCAGTGGTGGCATGAAGCTGACGATTGATGTTAGTGACACAGACATCATCCAGATCGATCAGAGTAATAGTCCCTACCCCGGTTCTGGCCAGAGCCTCTGCTGCCCATGAGCCGACTCCGCCAATGCCTGTGACGCAGACATGAGATTGTCTCAGTCGGTCTACAGCATCGTTGCCATAGAGCCTGCGGCTTCCTCCAAAACGGGCGTCATAGCCATTGGTTGAGTTTTCTGAAGCAACTGTCATAGAGAGTCCGGGAGCTTTTCAGGCATTTTCAGGTCAGGAGTTCGGGCGCAGGATTATAATACTGACATCCTCACTTGTCATGAAGCCTGTTGGCCTGGATGTATCCGATGACTGAAGTATTGCAATCTCTGGTGGGGGATATTGGTGGTACCAATGCCCGCTTTGCCCTGGTGAAACCTGACAGTCTGGTGTTGGAAGGCATTCAGACGATGTCGAGTATTGATTATTCCGATCTGGAAGATGCCGTTCGGCTCTACCTGAAAAATCAGCGGGTTAAAACCATTGCCAGGGCCTGTCTTGCTGTTGCAGGCCCGGTCGTGGGTGGAAAGGTAAGTTTCACCAACAGCCACTGGAAAATTGATCAGCAACAGTTCAAACAAGACTTTGAACTGGAAGTGATGGCGCTGATCAATGATTTTGCCGCACAGGCTCTGGCGGTCCCTCACCTTCCTGTAAGCGAACTCATGCCTGTTGGGCCTGAGCTGGACTTTGATCCTGATGCCGTCAAGCTGGTAATTGGTCCCGGAACCGGTCTGGGGCTTTGTGGATTGATCGAAACGCCTGTGGGTTGGCAAGCTCTGCCCGGTGAAGGGGGCAATGCCGACTTTGCACCTTCTACTGAAAGAGATATCAGTGTCTGGAGATTTATCCGAAAAGAAGTTGGGGGGTTGCTGGGAGTTGAGAGAATACTTTCCGGCTCAGGTCTGGAATTACTTTATGAAGCGCACTCGAGCCTGGATGGTCGGATGGATAAACTGCAGGCGGCAGATATTACAGTTCAGGCTCTGGAAGAACAGGATTCTCTCGCTTACGAAGTGCTGGATCACTTTTTTGAGATTCTGGGTAATACCGCCGGGAATGCTGCACTGATTCTGGGAGCAAGGGGTGGTGTCTACATTGCGGGCGGCATTATCCCCAAAGTTAAAACGCTGTTTGCCAGAGGAACGTTCCGTAAGGCCTTTGAGAACAGAGACAAGATGAAAGACTACATGTCAGGCATACCAACATGGCTCATATTGTCTGAAAATCCCGGGTTAACCGGAGCGGCGGCCTATTTGAACCGTTCAGGTCATTATTAAAGTCAGCTGTCTTCTAAAAGTATCCCCAGAGGCTGTGGATAAGTCTGGGATTAACCTTTGGGTGGTTTCTCAAACTTCAGGGAAGTAACAAACTGCAAATAAGTGGTTAAAAAATGATCAGTGAACACGGCAGGATCATCGTCCAGATGGGCTTCGGCCAGAAATTCAGCAATTTCATTGTCCTGCAGCATTTCTAGAGGGTTTGTATTTGCCCCTGACGGGGCTACGGCTCATGAGTACTCAGCCATACGGAATCGAATATTTCTGGCTTATTGGGCAGGTGCTCTGCAAGGCGCAACGACGGGAACATAGCAAGCTATGTGACCAGAGTTGCAACGCATCACGACTGCATGGATGCAGGAGCTAGAGCAACGCAGGAGCAGTTGCCGCGAGTGCCTGAACAATGAGTCAGAAAATATGATTTCGTATGGTTGAGTAGTTATATGTCAGTTGATGTAACTATAGGGTTAGGCTATTCAGGAAACTAATAAGCATTCAAACAATCAAAAGTTATAACTTGAGAGTTTAAGAAGGAAGAATGCAGCATGTTTGGAACAATTGGTCAAAGTGTTGGGACGTATCAATATCCTGGTTGTGGGCTTGGAGGAGCAGACCTTATATCAATGAGTATAAAGCCTGATCGATACTCCTTAGAAGTATGGAAAGAAACTTTGAATAAAATAAATCCTAATATTTCTGATAATCTGGGAATCAGTCCACTGATGTATGTAATATGGGCGGCAGATGATGACTCTATGGATAAAGCTCGTTCTGAAAAGATAGCAACTATTATTGAACTTTTTATTAAGAACGGGGCTGATTGCAATCCACAAAATGGCGCTGGTGACACTCCGCTGCTACTACTTTGCAAAAAAAAATGGGGTGACTTTCCACAGCTCATAGAATTTGCCCTTGAACAAATAATAAATAATGGAACTGAACCTGACTCTATTATGGTTCGTGGCATACCTCTACTTTTGGCTATGTCAACATTTCCAGGAAATTATTCAACAATGGCATGGAAAATTTTGTTGAAAAAGGGGCTAAACCCTAATGTTTCTGATGCTGGAGAAAGCCCATTGACCAATGTAATAAAAAGCAAGTCTATGGATGACGTTATTAATCAAAAGCTAGCAACTATTATTGAACTGTTGATTAATAATGGGGCAGATTGCTATCAAGAAATTGGCTCTGGTGAAACTCCGTTACAACTACTTTGTTCAAAAAAATGGGATGACTTTCCAAAGCTCAGAGAGCTTGCAATTGAACAAACAATAAATAAAGGAATTGATCCTGACTCTATTATGGCTGTTGGCAAACCTCTACTTTTAGCTATGTCAAACTATCCAGATTATTATTCTTCAATGGCATGGAAAACTTTGTTGCACAAAGGGCTAGACCCTAATGTTTCTGACGATTCAGGAATGAGCCCATTGATTAATGTAATAAAAAGTAAATCTTTGGATAAGAATTCTTCTGAAAATCTAGCAACTATTATTGAACTGTTGATTAAGAATGGGGCAGATTGCAATCAAGAAAGTGGCTCTGGTGAAACTCCGCTACAACTACTTTGCTCAAAAAAATGGGATTACTTTACAAAGCTTAGAGAATCTGCACTTGAACAAATAAGAAATAATGGAATTGAACTTGACTCTATTATGGTTGATCTCCAATCTCTACTTTTAGCGATGTCAAGATATCCAGGGTTATATTCTTTAAAGGCATGGAAAACTTTGTTGCACAAAGGGCTGGACCCTAATGTTTCTGACGATGCAGGAATGAGCCCATTGATTAAAGTAATAAAAAGTAATTCTTCGGACAAAGTTATTTCTAAAAAGCTAGCAAATATTATTGAGCTTTTGATTAAGAATGGGGCAGATTGCTATCAAAAAGATAGGGTTCGTGACAATGCGCTAGAACTACTTTTTTTAAAAAAATGGGATAACTTTCCACAACTCAGAGAGCTTGCGTTAGAACAAATAAGAAATAATGGAATTGAACCAGAGTCTCTTAAGGTTAAAGGCAAACCTCTGCTTTTAGCAATGTCAAAATCTCCAATAAAGTATTCTAAGTTAGCTCTTAGAAGCGTTTTCAGATATGGAGTTCTCCCTATTTTAGAAGAAAATGAATTAGAAGGGCCTACAGAAAAAAAACCAAAATTGAAGTGTTATTTTAACGATACGTTAGAAAAGCACAAAGCCCATTTTTGTTTTCGCCCTCTTGAGTATCGCTGCATTTGTGCTGTAGACAGACATTCAAGAGGACAGGAATTGACAATGCTTCCGAAAAGCATTCAGAAAGATATTAAACACTTGTTTTATTCATGAAAGAAAAAAGAAAAAAGAAAAAAGACACCCATAAATTAAAAAAGAGACCCAAAAAAAGAAAAAAGACACCCTTAAATTTGCTTTACTATCCACTTGGTCTACTTTTTCATCCATCACTGATTTTTTACCCAGACAGGTGAGTCCATGGCTCAGGCCCGCAATACTCTGATTGACCCCAGCTCAACGCCTTATTATCACTGCACGGCAAGATGTGTTCGTCAGGCTTACCTCTGTGGAGAGAACCACCTGACTGGCAAGAACTACGAGCATCGCCGCCAATGGGTGGTGGATAAACTCCGGGAACTGGTTTCAGTCTTTGCTATAGAAGTCTGCGCTTACGCTGTTATGTCGAATCATTATCATGTGGTTTTGCACATCAATCAGTCATTTGCCAGAGGCTGGTCACGGAATGAAGTGCTTCATCGTTGGACGACCTTGTTCAGAGGTCCGCTCCTGGTGCAAAGGCATCTGGCCGCTGACAAACTGGGCAGCGCTGAGTTGGCCCGTATTGATGAATATGCTGAGCAATACCGGCGTCGTTTAACGGATATCAGCTGGTTTATGCGCTGCCTGAATGAACATCTTGCTCGTGAGGCCAATAAAGAAGACGAGTGTAAAGGACGCTTCTGGGAAGGTCGTTTTAAAAGCCAGGCACTGCTGGACGAAGCAGCGTTACTGACCTGCATGACCTATGTTGACTTGAATCCGATTCGGGCTGGAAAGGTAGAAAGACCGGAAGCATCAGACTACACGTCGATTCAGGAACGCGTGGAGCAGGTTACACATTCTGAGACTAAAAAACAGCCGCTGACCCTGAAACCTTTTTGTTTGCAGGGCCAGAATACGGAGGTTGCCCTTCCCTACCTTCTTCGCGACTATCTGGAACTGGTTGACTGGAGTGGCCGCATTGTCAGGACAGACAAGAAAGGTTCCATCCCGTCGTGTACCCCTCCTATTCTTGAAAGATTGGAAATTGATCCGGATGAGTGGCTGAAAACCATGCAATGGAATAATCGTTTTTATCGGGCAGTTGGCCGTCTGAAGGCGATGAAGGCTTATGCACTTGAAGCCGGACAGAAGTGGCTTCGAGGTTTAAACGCCTGTAGTCGTTTGTACCTGACAGGTTAGCGTAGAAGTCTGTCAAGGCGTCAAAGACCCTCTCTTTATCTCTCTTCGACTTATCTCGGAATGAATTTGCATTGTCTGAATTATGGCTTGAACAGCTTCTGTTCGTTGGATGGTGCTGTGTGGCTCGTTGATACGCTGGTTGAAGATAGATTTTCTGATCCTTTTTGGGGATGCAGTTTTTGAATGTCTTATTTTTTATAGGTTTTTATGGGTGTCTTATATTTACTATATTTAATGTATATTTTTTATGGGTGTCTTATATTTTTATATTTTTTTATATTTTTTATACGAACCAGAAATGCCCCACAGATTTTGCTGACGAGGCAAAAAAATAAGGCTGCACAATTGCAGCCTTATCTTGATCATAAGTAACATATTATTGCTCTAGGATTTTTTTAAAATACCTCGCTCAACCCCTTGGCAGAAAAACCCGCTACTTTATTCATTTCAGATTACGGATTACCACCAAGCTTCAAACTGCACGCCGTATGTCCAACCGTCGGAGTCCGCGCCAAAGGTGTTTGCGATCTGAGGTCTTGAAGTTCCTGTATCGAAGTAGTCAAGGCCCTCCACTGAACTGCATGTTTCCTCACCGTAATCAGCTACGCTACATAATGGAGTGCCTGATTTGTCGGTAGGGAGCAAATTGGGATTTTCGACAGCATCCCATTTTGCGTACGTAGCAAATACTCTGATAACCGGTCTGACAAATGCTCCAAACTTTGGATGGAACTGTTGAGCTATAGTGAATTTGGTCACCTGACTGTCAAAGCCTTGGCCTTTTCCGCTGTCTAAAGTACTGTCATAAAAGGCATTTTCAACTTTATCCCAACCCAGTTCAATTGCAGTACTGGTGATTTCGGTCCACTTCCAGATGGGTCTGATACCCGCTGTTATCCAGGTTCTCTTGTCAGGCAATGAGGTATCTAGTTTTTGAGCTTCTTCGTCGTATTCTACCTGTGTCCAGGCTGCAACGTACATGATGTCCATTTGGTCACTCAGAGAGAATGAACCATGATCAAGCACCCTGTAGAGCTTGTTACCTTTGTACCACTCTGCTGAGGCTATGTCTCTGCCAGTTGAACCAACGCTTGGACCCGTCATGCCATCATTAGCGTATTGCACCGCAAACTTGTTAAAACCATCCAGAACCTCCCAGGTCAGCTCAGCTGTAAGCAGCCATCCGTCTTTATCAAGAAACTCTTTGTAAACAGACTTGTCAGGAGGGTTTCCTTTGCCGTAGTCAACTCCCAGTTCAAGGCTTAGATTATCCATAAGCCTCAAATCTTTCAGTCTGAGATCTATGACATCGGTTTCAACTCCCTGCTCAACTCTATTGGCAGGTTCACTGCTGTCGAAATATTCAACCTTGGGTGTATGTCTTAGCCAGGCAATATCAAACTTGCCTATACCTACATCAATATCCTGAATACCGGCTCCCGGGCCAGAAACATCCCAGTAGTACCAGTCATTCATATGAACATCATGTCTCTGGTAAAAGCGTTTGCCCGCCCAGAGCATAGCCTCCGGCATACCCTCAATGATATTAGTGGCCTGTA
This sequence comes from Endozoicomonas sp. ALC020, assembly GCF_049275935.1. Lineage (NCBI taxonomy): Bacteria > Pseudomonadati > Pseudomonadota > Gammaproteobacteria > Oceanospirillales > Endozoicomonadaceae > Endozoicomonas > Endozoicomonas sp. ALC020. The sequence goes on along the minus strand of NZ_CP184830.1, from coordinate 627,768 downwards.
AGTTGACTTCCCTCAGGGCAAACTCATTGTTGCCATAATAATCGTCACCCATTCCGGGCATTTCCCAGTCATTGTTTTGGAAAACCTTATAGGCGATATTGGTATCCAGCCTGAACGAGGTATTATTATCATTAGACAACTCAGCACCAAACTTCAGCTCGGTATAGGTCTCACACTCATTACCCAAGCGGTACTTGGCGGGTGCCCCAGCCGCTTTAAAGCAGGCCTGATCTCCTCCTTCTGCTGAACGACCTACGCCAGAGCGGGCATAGCCGTGAAAATCAACGTTAACTTCTTCAAAGGCCCAGGAAAGTGCAGGGAGGGAAGCGAGAGAAATAACCCCAATACTGCGACCCAGAGCAGACAGAGTACTCTGTATCTGAATCATTGCTATTTACCTTGTGTGTGTACGACAGTTGACCAGAGCTAACCGTTGGCTAAGTTGCTCTGGCCTGTTGCCATGAAGATGCGGTTTCCCAAGATCCTGAAGCCATCACATATTCATGGCGGCTTGAGTAAATAAACCGAATGACTTTGAGAATTATGTTTTCGGCATACCCGTAAAAAATCTAGACCAGAGATTCGCAATCAGCAAAGTAAACAGGAAAAAATAGCAGATAATAGAGTTTTTTATCCTGTCTGACACAAATACGACTATGTTTGCAGACAGGCTCCCAGAGCCTGTGCGGCAATACTGTTACTGATAGTGAAAAAATGCTGCAATTTTTTGTTGATCGTGAATTCAGGTATACAGTTTATGATTTTGTTGAGAGGTATCAGAACAGTTGGCACTCCAGGCGGCCAAATTAACGCAGCATTAAGAAGATCTTATAAACGACGGGATGTGTTTGGAATGCGGAAAAAACAGATTCTTTCGCTGTGTATTATTGTCCCTGTGATAACCCTGACGGGCTGTACTTTTTTCAATAGCCGCGAAGAGATAGTCAGGCAGCCAGACTCAGAAGGCAAAGTGTACAACTCGGTTAAACATATTACCTGTCAGCCAATCAGTTATCCCGGCGATAAAAAAAAGACTAACGTTGTCGTTAATGACTTTACTTCAAGGTTAAAACAATCCACCGGAGAGACTCCGGTACTGGCTTTCAGTCTGCCGCTAACGGGTATTCATAAAGTGAGTATTAACAGCTACGTGGTTAAGGATGGCGACAAAGAACAGCTGTTCTATCCGGCTGTTGCACTTCTGGATCAGTCGCACAATATCATAGCCCATATACCTGAAAGTCAGATCAAGTACAAAAAGCCCGGGTTTACCAGCCCTGAAAGTATTGAAGCCCAATTCGTCATCGATAATGACAAACGCTCCAATGAGGAAGCTGTTTGTATACTTATCTACACCACCGATGAACTGAGGAAAGGAAGAACTACTTTGATGAATGAGGCCAAGGCATATGCCAGAGCTTACGGTGTTGTAGCTCCGCCGGTTCCGGATCCTGTAGCAATTCACGGGAATACGGGGCATCTGGCCATTGGTATAAAAAGTTCAGAGGTGGCTCTTGCTTCAACGGCCATTGTTCCTGAAGCTGCTACTGCTGTGTCACTTCCAAATGCGGTACGGGACCCTTTTACAAAAGAAGTTCTGCAGCATTATGTTGATGCTGTTAATAAGGCCTTTAAGTCATGCAATGTTGGCTGGGCTATCGTCAAAAGGGGGGAGTTGGGGAGCACTTTCAGGGATACGAAGGAGTACTTTGTCGAGCAGTATGGTAAACCCGTTGATAAACTGAATGCCCCCAAAACTCCCGATGCTGTAGACGGTTATGGCGGGGAAGTCCTGTATCACTACCAATTGCAGATATACGAGCACCTGAAGGCCGGTCAGGGAGCTGCGGCATTGAAGGTCATTGATCAGATCAAGGCTGCCTTGGATGAAGTGGATAAGCTGTTTGATTATAGGCGACAGACGAACAGTTAACACTTGCAGCCTGTCGTTTCCTATTAAAGCGGCCGCATTCTGTTTTGCACTTTGATGGCGTTAAACTTAACCGCTCTTTCTAATCACCGTCATGTTGTTAAAAAACGACCGATTGGATTCATCAGCAAAAATATTTTCCAGAGTATCGGTCAACTTCCTGCGCCAGTTTAGATACTCTTCGCTGGTCCCGGGAATATTCACCGGGGAGTCAATTTGCAAAACCTCTTCCAGCTGAACCACGGTGATTTTTGAAGCTGTTTTAGTCAGGTAATAATGCACTTTTTCCATTAAGTCCCTTGAGTATCCCATGGTGGAAATATCGTGTGGGTTCATGCCTGCAGGAAACTCATGGATGCTCGAAAGTGTTTTCAGTAAAGCCAGCTTTTCCCTGTGTCTTGCCTCTTTCTCTTGCAGTGTCCGGTTGTGATCATAAATACCCAATTGCAGACGCAAATCCAGATCCAGACAATTCCACCAGGCCTTCAGAGGAGGGATGTCATGGTTGCTGATACAGGTCAAAGCCATCGGTTTATAGTCCAGAGGTGGCGTAAAATGATCACCCAGGCATTCGAAAAGAACCACTTCATTGGAATAGAACAGGGCCGGTGGCAAAGTGGCCTGAATTTCAGGCGGAACTGTCCCGAGGTCTTCTCCGAATACCAGACACTGACGACGATGGCTCTCCAGTTTGATGATGCCGAGTAAGTCCTCAAGGGGATAATAGACATAGGCACCATAGTCAGCGGTTTTGCCCTTGGGGCACCACCAGAGTCTCAGTAGTCCCATGACGTGATCAATTCTCAAAGCCCCGCAATGGCTCATATTAGCCTGAACCATTTCAATAAAGGGCTGGTACTGCTGAGCCCTTAGCACCTGCGGATTAAAGGGAGGCAAACCCCAGTTCTGTCCCTGGGGAGCGACACCGTCCGGGGGCGCACCAACGCCTGCATCCAGACAATACAGGCTGCGATGACTCCAGACATCAGAGCCGCCACTGTCCACACCTACGGCCAAATCACGATAGATGCCCACCAGCATACCGGCTTCAATGGCCGCTTCCTGGGCTTTGGCCAGCTGATCTTCAGCCAGCCACTGTAAGTACATATAGTATTGAATGCGTTTTCGGTTATCGCTAGCAAACGCTTTAACGGCACTGGATTCAGGGTTTTGGAACAAAGGCTCCCAGCATGGCCATCCCCAGTTATTGATGTTCAGCTTTTTGTAATGCTCATAAATAGCTTCATAGAGGGCATGTTGCTCCAGAGCCGGGCCACGGTTTCTGCAAAAATCCAGAAAAGCTTTTCCCCTTGAGCTTTCGGGGTTAAGGTGCTGTTGATAGAAGTGTTCAAACAGTGTGTTCAGAAAACCAAACTTCAGCCACGCTACCAGGCTGTAGTCTACGTATTCCTGATCTCTTGCCCGTTGCAGTTGTTCTTTGAACTCTGGCTCTTCAAATCGCGTCCGGGCTTCGTCACATTCCCTGAAGTCCGGCACAGCTGTGATATCGATATACAAGGGATTAATAAAGGTTCGACTTGATGGGCTGTAGGGGCTGGCATGAAGAGGGTTGGCAGGGTAAAGGGCATGAATAGGATTCAGACCAATAACATCTGCGCCCTGCTCTGCCAGTTGAGTCGCCAACTGACTCAGGCTTGAAAAGTCACCCATACCCCAATCATGACGAGTTCGGAGTGTGTAAAGTTGGATTGCACTGCCCCATATCTTATTGCCACTGCCCAGTCCTTCAGGTTCGTAACAGGTTTCAGGAGCAATAATTATCAGTGCACAGTCTTGCGTATTGTTACTTTGCAGCGAGAGCCGATGGTAACCAAGGGGCAAAGTATCCGGTAATTTGAACGTCAGGTGATGATAGATTTTACCCCCAAAATTGCAACTTTCCTCTATGGGCATATCGTCAGTATTCAGATTCAGTGAGTGGTGGCCAGCGGTTTCCAGTATTATTTCGCCTTTGAACAGCTGACCCAGCTGTTGATCTTCAAGGTGCAGACTGACCTGATAGGCTTGTCCCTGTGTGAAGACAGAAACGGGATGCAACAGTTGCTGCCACCTCTGTTGTTCAAAGTCTGTGATCGCCTGTTTTATCGCATCGTCAGATTCAACGTTCAATCCCATGGCGGCGAGAATTGGCAATTTGTATTCGATGGGGACGCTGATAGGCTCACCCGCCCAGTCACTGTATTCTCCAGAAACGCGATAGTACCCGGCCAGCTGTTCAATCAGATCAGGATCAGACATAACGCTCTCTCTTATCAGTCGTGGGCTGGCGCCTGGGTACGAGGAAAAGCCTTGCCCTCAGCGTTGAAGAGGTGACAAAACTGAACCGGAAGCTCAATTTTCATCTTGCTGCCTGCATCACGTTTTTTTGAGTCTTCTACCCGGACAATAAAGTTTTCACGAATGGTATCGTGGCTCATGTATATGTAAGATTCGGCGCCCAGACGCTCCAACGTCTCAACCTTGCCTTCGACAGCGTTGCCATTATCCGTTTCTGCCAGAGCATCTTCGGGTCGAATGCCCAGCACGACCCTGTCACCCTTTTTGGCATCCTGGCAGTCAACATTTGTCCGGAGTACTTCACCGGTGGTTAATTTGACTCGGGTTTCGCTGTTGCCGGTCTCTTCAATAAAACCGTCAAAGAAATTCATTTTGGGTGAACCGATAAATCCGGCAACGAACAGGTTGGCGGGTTGGTGATAAAGCTCCAATGGCTTGCCAACCTGCTCCAGGTTAGTTTTTGCCCCCTGAGCCAGAGGGCTCAGGACAACAATCTGGTCTGCCAGAGTCATGGCTTCAATCTGGTCATGGGTGACGTAGATAGACGTTGTTTGCAGACGGTTGTGGAGTCGGGCTATTTCCTGCCGCATCTGAACCCGGAGTGCGACATCGAGATTGGACAGCGGCTCATCAAACAAAAAGACCCTTGGTTGCTGCACGATGGAGCGGCCGATAGCCACCCTTTGTCGTTGACCTCCGGACATGGCTTTTGGCTTTCGATCCAGCAGGGCTTCCAGTTGGAGAATTCGGGCGGCTTCTTCAACCCGGCTTTTGATTAACGATTTATCGGCTCTTGCCAGCTTCAGACCAAAGGCCATATTTTCGGCCACCGACATGTGTGGATAAAGAGCGTATGACTGGAAGACCATGCCTACCCTGCGCTCGTTCGGTGGCCAGTCATTCACCTGCTCTCCGGCAATGTACATTTCTCCTTCAGTGATATCTTCAAGACCACAGACCATTCGAAGCAGAGTGGACTTACCGCAGCCAGAAGGCCCGATAAACGCAATGAATTCACCCTCTGCAATGTTCAGGTTGATATTCTTGAGAACCCAGGTCTTGCCCTGGTCATAGCTTTTGGAAATATTGACAAGCTTAACTTCAGCCATAAGGTTTTCCGTTTTTTATACGCTGAACCCGGCCCTAGCCTTTTACACCACCTGAAGTCAGACCACCGACAATCCAGCGCTGGCACAACAGGAAAATAATAGAGATGGGCAGACCTGACAGAACGGCTGCCGCAGCAAAGTCGCCCCAGAGATAATTCTGTGGATTCAGATATTGTCTCGAGCCAACCGCCAGCGTCAGATTATCCATGCTCTGCAAAAGCACTGAAGCAACGGGATATTCAGCAATATTGGTAATGAAAGCCAGAATAAAAACCACCGCCAGAATGGGTGTTGATAGCGGTAGCAACACAAAACGAAATGCCTGCCAGGGCGTTGCTCCGTCAATCGCTGCAGCTTCTTCGAGGGATGAATCAATGGTTTCGAAGTAGCCCTTGATTAACCAGATGTGCAGAGCCAGACCACCCAGGTAGGCGACAGTTACCGAACCCAGAGTGTCCAGACCTAACCAGGGAACATAGTTGCCGATCTGCTCAAACAGGGAGTATATGGCAACCAGTGCCAGTACAGCTGGAAACATTTGCAGAATCATCATGGCAGTAAGCATGGATTCCTTGAATCGGAATCTCAGTCTGGCGAATGCGTAGGCGCCCGTGGTTGATAGTAGCAGGATCAACAGCGTGGAAATAAACGCTACTTTGATAGAGTTCCATAACCAGAGGAGAACAGGGAAGGGAGACTGGGTGATGGAGCCGTCGGCATTTTCCCAGGGAATACCAAAAGCCAGATACCAGTGTTCCAGACTGGGATTACTGGGTATCAGGTCGCCGGTAGCAAAGTTACCGGAACGAAAAGACACCGAAATAATCATCAGGAAGGGAAACATGATCAGGCAGAGAAAGAGAATCATAAAGATTCTGGCAGACCACACCCGGCATTTAAGGTTTCTTGGCTGTACCATCATAGTCGTTCACTCCAGTACCTGTTTAGTCGCTTTCAGGTTCACCCAGGCTATGATACCCACCATGATGAAGATGAAGGTGGCTATGGCAGAAGCCAGGCCGTAATCCTGCCCGTACTGGCCAAATGCGATCCGGAAGGTATAGCTCACCAGAATGTCGGTGGCACCTGCCGGAGTGCTGGCACCAATGATATTGGGAGCACCGTCAGTCAGCAGTGCAATCAGAACCAGGTTGTTGAAGTTGAATGCAAAACTGGCAATCAACAGCGGTGTCAGAGGCTTTATGATCATGGGCAAAGTGATGTTAAAGAAGTTCTGGATGGGAGAGGCGCCGTCTATTGCTGAAGCTTCATAAAGAGTATCTGGAATAGACTTCAACAGGCCTATGGCGAGAATCATCATGTAAGGATAACCCAGCCAGGTATTAACGATCAGGACCATGGTTTTTGCCAGATACTCGTTGCTGAACCATTCGGGTTGAACCCCAAAGAGCAGGTTTAGCAGCATATTGATCTCACCAAAATTCTGATTAAACAGGCCCCTGAAGATCAAAATAGAAATGAAGGCTGGCACTGCATAAGGAAGAATTAACAGCAGCCGGTAAAAGTTATTACCTTTCAGGGGTTCCCACTGCACCAGACAGGCCATCAGCAACCCTACAGTCATGGTAAAGAGCACCGAGAGAGCTGCAAATACCAGGGTCCAGAGGAAAATTTTTAAGAAAGGACCCTGAATACCAGGATCTTTGAGCACCCGAACAAAATTATCCCAGCCGTTATAAACGACAAAGCCCGGTCTTACCTGCTTGCCCGCTGAATCAGGCTGCCCTTCAGGCACTTCGATATAATAGCCCGTTGTATGATCAGGCTTTAGCAGGTTGCCATTACGCGTGTCCTGCAGAGTGTCATTACCAATGTCACGGTAAATTTTTGACATGGGACCAAATTTTCTCAGGCTGGTCATTGTTAGCTCAGTCTTGTCAGGCAGTTCTACGTCCAGTTTTTTGAGGGTACTCCGTAGCTTTATGGTCTCCTTGAGGGGGAGCTCATTGCCTTCAGGAAGGTCCGGTGAAAAGTCAGCTTTCAATGGCACTGGAATGACGGTTTCGTTGAACGGCTGACTTATAAGGTACTTGTCTGTCTCCTTGTTACTGATAAACAGAACCCGGTAATCAGCCCCCTGCTGATAAACACTGAAATGATAGGACTCACCCTCTGTTTTATAGGTTTTGCCCAGATGCAGGATTTTTACGCGCTCCAAGGATAAAAGGTGACTGGAACTGTAATTTGTGAATGCGACATATACCGTATAGATCAGGGGGAAAACTATAAATACCGATACACCCAGAATTGCAGGGAAAACATATCGGTAGTTGTAGCCATCAGCGCTTATGAACACCCAGGTGCCGACGCAGACAATCACCAGAATGATCAGGGCAAAAGCAAACTCTCCCTGAAAGTACATCAGGGCCACGCCATAGAGCAGCACAAGATCAATCATGCCAATTAACCCACACACGAACCAGGTCAATGGGCTCTTTGCTTTCTGATCAGCCTCCATAAGGTCGACTCCTGGAGCAGATTTAGCTCACACGTTCTGATCTGGTGGGCTCGAAACTGCACGAATCACTCTCGAAATCACTTGTCGTATTTCACTGCACTGAGATAAGTAGAAGGGGATCTAGACAGCCTAGTTGACAATCTGCTTGGCTGCTTCATTGAGTGCACTTTTGTAGTCCTGTCTTCCGGAGGTGATGTTCAACAGGGCAGACTCCATGGCTGACCAGAATTTGCCCATTTCCGGTACATTGGGCATGAGCAAACCGTTGACGGCATTTTCGTAGGTAACCTTGATGCGAGGATCTTTTTCCAGTTCCTTCATGTAGCTTTTATTGACCACAGCACCCAGCGGAACATCGCTGTTCATAGTACGAAGACCGTCGTCTGTTAGCAGGTAGTTTTCAAGAAACTCTTTAGACAGGGCTTTATTGGGACTGGCACTGTTCAAAGTGGCTCCCCAGACGCCAACAAATGCCTTGGAACGCTGGCCATTGACGCTGGGCAAAGCGGCCACACCATAATTCAGATCTTTGCCGTCGATTTTGGTTTTGTCCAGGTTTGACCAGGCCCAGGGGCCGGTAATCATCATGGCTGTCTGGCCCTTGTTGAAGCTGGACTCCATAACACCATAATCAACGCCTCTGGGCATAACGCCTTTGTCAATCAGCTCGGTCAGCATTTTGGCACCGGCCATGGCTCCGGCGTTATTGACTCCGGTGTCTTTGATATCATAACCAGTCGGTGTTTTTTTGAAGACATAGCCGCCATCTGCAGCAAGCATCGGCATAGTGAAGTAAGGCTGGATCTGATCCCACATAATGGTAGTCACTTTGCGTTTGGCCAGTTTGTCTTTAAGAGGAAACATTTCCTCAAATGAGCCGGGAGGCTCTGGCAACAGATCCTTGTTGTAGATCACGCTGATAGCCTCCATAGAGACAGGGTAACCATAGATCTTGCCGCTAACCGTCATCGCCTGCCAGCCCAGATCGTCAATCTTGCTTTTGAAATCCGCAGCTGGGTTTACAGGCGAAAGAAGGCCGCTCTGGGCCCATTCACCGTATCGGTCATGGGCCCAGAAGAGAATGTCTGGTCCACCACCGGACGCTGCCGACTGTTGAAAACGATCGGTAATATTTTCCGGAATCTCAACTTTAACCTTGATGCCGGTGTCTTCCTCAAACTCCTTGCCGATTTCCCGGATACCATTGTAGGCCTTGTCACCGCCTACCCAGATCACCAGTTCATCATCCTCAAAGGAGAAGGCCTGGAAAGGGCTGAGGGCAGTCCCGAGAGTGATTGCAGCTGCAGCTATGGTTTTGCCAAGCGGAGTACCCAGTAATCTGATCATCAGTCAACGGCTCCTGATCAATTTAGCTATTCAGTTAAAGCGCAGCGGCTATTCGCAGTGATAAACCGCAGGCGCGTTCTGTAGGACAAGCTTCATACGCACCCGGACGTGAACCTCTCCGGTCAGCCTAATGATGATTCCCCTACATGGCTTGAAAGTTCGCTCAAGAGTGAAGATTTGTTTTCACAGACAGACCCATTGGGTTGCTGTCTGAGATGAAAGAAAAACTTATTCTATAATAGCGGCAGAATCGGAAGGTAATGATGATGTGGAGAAGAATTTTTCATCAAGGCAAGGTTTTAAGTACCTAACCAGTTGGTTTCGCATATTCTGGCCGGCGGCTTTTTCCATCCTTCTGCGTTCCAACTCTGGTTGCGTAGCTATGGCTACGCGCCCGTCGTTGCGCCTTAAAGGATGAAAAAATCCACTCGCCAGAATATGCGAAACCAACTGGCCAGGTACTTATTCATAATTTTCTAAAAAAGCAAGTTAATATTATTTTTGAGAATTAAATCAAAATATACGACGATAGCTAATTAATTGAGGCGAAAAAAGGAAGTCGTTTTCATCTCGTTCTGATTCTGGAGACAGGGAGCTGGGTTTAGTCCGGGTTCCCTCGCTGGGGCCCAAAGGGCACGACAGCTTGGGAACCTGAGTTTTGCGACAGCCGCTCCAGCATAGGAACCAGTTACATCATTGTCGACGGTTAAGGCGCTCTTTTACTCTGGCAACTAAGCTATCAAAATCCTCTGAAGGTTCTGGATCTTCTGAATCAACTTTTATTGTAATAATGCCTGTTGGAAGTATGTCATCAGCCGTCTTGTTTTGTGCAAGAAATGCTTCTAATTCATTTTCTGAAATCAGTGACTGTAACCACTCTACAGTTTCTATTTGACTACCTCCGGACCAAGGATCATGAATGACTAATTTATCACCCATAATGCCTATTAACAGGGCATAATGACCATAGAAGCAATTTTCTTGATATCTAAGAAGAATAGGTGTCTCGGCAATGAGTTCAGTTAAAGACTCAACTAATGCTTCTTTAGTGTATGAAGAATCAGGAAATTGCAACTCAGATAATTTGAAATTTGAACGAATAGACTCTTCGTAAAATTCTTCTAAGGGGAATCCTTTAAATATTCTTCTCGGGTTAGTAGAAAGTGATTCAACTTTTTCTGGATTTATACTGGTAACAAATAATGGATCGTCACCATAAAACCTTCTGAGCATTTCTACACAGGCATCACCACAGAGATTAACATGCCCTTGATGAATGTACTTAACAGGGTGAATGTGACTTTTGAGCTCTACACTCCTTCCTTTGAACTTTTTCTGTTCAGCTTCTAAATTTGTTGTGTCATTAGTAGCATTAAAACCCCAAATTGCTCTGAGCGGTCCTCTTAGTTTCATATTTTATCCATTTTTTAGTTATCGAATTTTCAGAGGGTGTCGTAAAACTCTGGTTGCCACGCTTTCAGGCCCTGTAAGTCGAAGCGTGGGAACGGGTTGTTCCTTTTTTCGCATCTTCTTGTCAGGTGTTTCATTCAGTGACTGAAGTGAGGGAGGTAAATCTCTTTTGTTTTCAATGCTGGGCACTGCGAATTCCTTTTCATGGTTTTTTTCTATTACTAGTTGTATAGCAAAAACCTATGCACGGGACAAATTGCACAATGGAATGGACCGGGAAGCGATTCTCGCCATAATACTTAAAATGACTGCGAGGGAAGAATCCAGCTTTATGCCACAGAGCTGGTGTACCCCTGTTTACCGGAGCTATTCTCGTGGCTTTTTCAGTATCTTCTTTGGCACCAGCATTTCCTTTTCTCCCGGGAAGCCATTGTTGTTAAAGTAGCGACGCTTCTCGCTGACCACAGCAATACCCCGCTTCTTCAGCACTTCCCGGGCGTCCTCCGAATGCAGTGTTTCCTGAATCAAGGTGCCCGGATTCATCCGTATACCTTCGTTCTTCAGCCGCTGCACCTCTTGCTCTATTGCCTGTCGTGTGGCCGGGCTCAGCAGCGACGGGTCATGTTCGTACTGCATCTTTTCCAGCAGCGTCATTCCGGCCGGAATCGTCACCTGCCCCAGATCATACCCGCTGTTATGAATACCATAAGTGATCCCTTTGTTCTGATCGGCCCTGCAGGCTTTGTGGCTGGGGTCTGAACAAGCAGTAATTCCGGCCTCCCGGGCTATTTTGCGGCGGACATTGTCATCAATAAACTGGTTCATTCTCTGCACTGGCTCAGTAGTCCATTCAAAGTTTTCGGAGATCTTTGAGCCATTGTCGATCAGACCGTAGACTTGGGCGTAGTTTTTTCTGCGCCGATCCAGAAGTTGCCAGGTTACCTGCGCCAGATCAGCCGCTCCGTGCATGGCGGCTTCAAGATGACGTTGGAATTCAGTCTTTTTGTCAGGCTCGGAGGTAAACTCTCTGGTCAGCTGCAATGGCAAGTCAAGAAGACTGGCGTTAAAACCCAGAGATCGAGTCACTGTTAATCCTGGGAAATCAGCCCCAACCCCGCAACCACGGATAACATCCATTCGATCCGCAAAGCGTAATATGCGCAGATACCAGCGCACACGCTCACAAAGGCTCTGCTCGTCTTGACCCTTGACATCGTTTTCCTTGCTGACTATCGCCTTTGCCATATCAGCCAGCAGCTTTTCAGGATAGTGCCCGGCCAGATCCCGTTTGAAATATTCAGCTGAACTCGTTTCTTCTACTGATTTGTCGACATCTTCGGCAGCCGCGTCATGGTAGATGATCGCCAGAGAAAGGAGTTCTTTTTCTTGCGGGTGCAAGGAGCGTTGCTGAAATTTCTCCAGCAACTCCATATACCAGAGCCCATTATTCCTGGCCCGCAGAACATGACTGCAACTGTGCAGTGGTTTCCACACGGCTGGCATGGTCTGTCTGACAAGGCTCTCTATCACCCGCTCTGGTCCCGGACGGCGGTAATAATGCTGCAATACTTTCAGGATGGTTTTTTCATTATCGCCGACATTGTCAGGCAGGACCGGCGGTTTACTGAACGCTTCCACCACAAACTGTAATGCCGCCGGTACTTCGGTTGTCAATGGTGTTGCCGATGCGCCGGTATCGTTCAGGCCGAGAGATTGTTTCAGGTCCTTAACTTCCCGCTGAGCCTGCCGGACATGCTCTGGCCAATTCTGGTAGAAAGGATATTTTTCCCGTTGATCCCGAAGGTTTTCAAGCCATTTGATATAACCATTGAGAGATAAATCTTCAATAATCTTCTTACCATTACCATATCTGCTCGCATGATAGACTTTAACGCGATTCAGAACGTCATTGTCCAGAGAAGCTCCGTAATGGAACAGGGCCAGTAAGAGGGACTGGAGGGTGTTGAGAGTTGGAGGATTAAAGTCAACCACATGATGTATTATTAACTCTTCCAAAAAGCTTTGCCGCTGCTGTTGGGTGGTTTCCCGGCAGATTCGGTCAAATTCAATGACGTTTCCCGGGCAACCGGTTAAAGGTAGTCTCCGGAGATGATTCAGGGTCAGAAAATCAAATGGAGCAAAGGCAGGCAAAACATAGTTCATAATGCTCAGTGGCATTAATGCATGCATGCACTCATCCATATGGAAAATGGGTGGAAAATTCTTTTCCAGTCTTGCACCGCTCTGCAGAAGCAGCCGACATAAGCGGCAGGCTTCGTCCGCCTGTTTCTGGATTTGCTTGTGCATTGGCCGGTCGTTTCTGATCAATTCGGAAACCAGTAACATTCCAAGTAAAGATTCAACACTTCCTTCATGAGAAAAAAACTGGTGAATTGGCAAGCCACTTTGTTTCAATTCCAGAAGCCTCTTATAACTGTAATGACAGGGATTATTTACCAGCTCGATGGCTTCTTGCAGTAGCTGCATGGTATCTGGATCAGCTGAGAGAGTTGATTTCGAACTCAGTGCCTTTGCCCGCAAAGGCATTGGCAGCAAATTCAGCATGGCTCTCAAATGCTCTGGGGCTAAGCCCTGTGAGAAGGCAAAATCATTCAGAGAATTCTCATTGCTGGCCAGGTGCGGACTTTCCAGCTCATCATCAAAATAGACCTCTACAGAACCTGTGCGGTGGCAGTAAACCACCAGAGGCAAGGGGCCAAGCTCCAGTAAAATTTCACACTGATTTTTACGCCTAAGGATATCGGAAATATTTATTTGTGCGTCCTTGTATACGCAAAAGCATTTGACGTCTCCCATGCGGTAGTTGGTGAGTATCAGTTCAGGGTAATGAAAAAGGTGGGATTTATTGCCGGATTTCAACTTTGGTAAACTGAATGTTCCGTCTTTTTGCAGATGTCCCGAGGTGAAACGAGGATAAACTCCCCAGAAAACTTTATTGCTGCGCTCAAGAAGTGCGTCGTGCAGTGATTGCAGATCAGGCAGGTGTTTTTCAATCCGTTTATTCTCATCAGCGCCCTGCGCCAGATGATTGGTGTCGGCATCACGTTTGTAGACATGCAGGCATTGGGGGTTAACAATGCCTACCATCCATTTACCGAAAGCATCTGTTATGGGCCCGGTGGGCATCATCTTCCCCGGCAGAGCGAGAGTGAAGGGTCTTGGTGCTCCCTTACCCGAAAAGTAATCTTTTTCTTTGGTGTATTGAATTCCCCGAAACGCCAGGCGTCCACTGGCGGCAGCTTCCTTCAGCTTCTGTCGCTCAGGCTCTCTGGAATCATGGGATCGCAGCCTGCTGGTTGATTCGCAGACTGTCCATTGGCCAGAGGCCGTTAGCGACTCGGTGTCAAACTTTGTTGGAGGGCACAGGCTTTGAGAGGTTCCCGTTCCATGGGCAATATTCATGGCAATACTCCTTTAAGACTTATTACTTAACTATTTTCCTGAAGGTAAACTTTAGAGTCCTTAGAGTAACTGGCTGGCGAAAAGTTCCGCCAGGTTACTGCTGTCTGAAGTTGCATTTCATAGCCAGATCAAAGGATTTTGCAGGCCCACTCTGCTGACGCGCTCTGAGCATCAGGCTTCGCTATCTTCTTTGGCACCAGCATTTTCCGTTCTCTCGGGAGGTCATCGTTGGTGAAGTAGCGACGCCTCTCCCTGACCACGGCAATACCCTGCTGTTTCAGCACTTTTCGGGCTTCCTCCGAAGCCAGTGTTTCCTGCTTCAAGGTGCCCGTATTCATCCGTATACCTTTGCTCTTCAGACGCTGCACCTCTTGCTTCAGTGCCTGTTGTGTTGCCGGGCTCAGCAGCGATGGGTCGTATTCGTACTGCATCTTTTCCAGCAGTGTCATTCCGGTCGGAATCGCCACCTGCGCCAGATCGTACCAGCTGTTATGAATACCATAAGTGATCCCTTTGTTCTGATTGGCCTTGCAGGTTTTGTGACTGGGGTCTGAACAGACAATAATTCCGGCCTCCTGAGCCATTTTGCGGCGCACATTGTCGTCAATAAACTGGTTCATTCTCCGCACCGGCTCAGTTGTCCATTCAAAGTTTTCAGAGATCTTTGCGCCATTGTCGCGGAGACCGTAGATCAGGGCGTAGTTTTTTTTGCGCTGATCCTGAAGTTGCCCGGTTATCCGCGCCAGATCAGCTGCACCGTGCATGGCGGCTTCCAGATGACGTTGGAATTCAGTCTGGTTGCCAGAGCCTGAGTGAAAATCCCTGGGTAACTGCGTCGGCAGGTCAAGACGTGTAGCATCAAAACCCCAGGGTTGAGTCTCCATTATCCTGGGAAAATCAGCCCCAACCCCGCAACAACGGATAATATCCATTCGATCCGCAAAGCGTAATATGCGCAGATACCAGCGCACAGACTCAGACAGGTTCGGCTCATCGCTACCATCGACATCTTTTTCCTTGTTGATCATTGCCAGTGCCATATCTTCCAGCAGCTGTTCGGGGTAGTGCCCGGCCAGGTCCCTTTTGAAATAATCAGCCGATCTTGTTTCTTCCTCCGATTTGTCGACATCTTCGGCTGCAGCGTCATGGTAGATAATCGCCAGAGACAGGAGTTCTTTTTCTTTTTTGCTCAGGGAACACTGCTGAAATTTCTCCAGCAATTCCATATACCAGTGCCCGTTATTCCTGGCCCGCAGGACATGACTGCAGCTGTGCTGGAGTTTCCATTGTGTTGGCATGGTCTGTCTGCCAAGGCTCCTGATCACCCGTTCCGGCCCCGGACGGCGGTAATAATGCTGCAATACCTTCAGGATGGTTTTTTCATTATCGCCGGCATTATCAGGCAGGACCGGGGGTTTGCTGAAGGCGTCCACCAGAAACTGCAACGCCGTTGGTGTTGCAGCTGCCAGGGGTGTCGCCAATGTGGCAGAATCGTCCAGACCGAGAGATTGTTTCAGATCTGTTATTTCCTGCTGAGCCTGACGGACATGTTCTGGCCAATTCTGGTAGAAAGGATGCGTTTTTCGTTGCTTGTACAGTTCTTCAAGCCAGTGGATATAATCATCTACGGAGAGATCATCAATGACCTTTTTGTCATTCCGGCAATGATACCTCTTCAGGTCAAATTCAAGATTATCCAGAACGTCTTTTTCCAGGGAAACCTGGTAATGAAAAAGAGCCAATAAGTTGGACTGAATATGTTCGAGGGTCGGATTCGGCAAAGTGACCACATAACGTAATACCTCTTTCAGACATTCCTGCTGTTGCACTGGACTGTCGCTCCGGCAGATACGGTCAAATTCAATGACGCTTCCCGGGCAGCCGGTCAAAGGTAGTTGTCTGAGATGTTGCAGGTTCAGGAACTCAAATGGAGCAAAGGCAGCCACTAAACAATTGAACAGACCCACTGGCAATACATATTCCAAATACCGTTCCATACCGTCGATGCGGCTCAGGCCCCATTGAGTCAGCCTTGCCCCGCTTTGCAAAAGCAGCTGAAATAATCGGTAAGCTTCTTCCCCCTGCTGAACCCGAATTGGCTGTCCCTTAAGCAAATCCTCTCTCGTTCTTCCGAAATCCAGGGCCCCATTGTGTCTGAATATTTCGGTATCCAGGAGAATATCAAGCAAAGATTTAACAGCCACGTCATGAAAAAAACGCTGGTCAATGGGCAATCCACCCTGTTTCAATTCCAGAAGCCTTTCATAGCTGTAACAACAGGGATCACTCACCAGCTCTATAGCCTGTTGCAATTTGTGCATAACCTCAGGTGGGACGGTTAACTTTGAACTCAGCGCCCGGGCCCGCTGAGGCATTGGCAACATATTTAACAGGGCTCTGAAATTGTCCAGGTCTATGCTCTGTGAGAACGCAAACTCATCCAGAGAACGCTCATTATCGGCCAGGTGCATGCTGTCCAGCTCATCATCAAAACAGACCTGCACAGAGCCTGTGCGATGGCAATAAACAACCAAAGGTAAGGATTCACGATTTAATACCTCTTCACAACGGTGCTTATACTGCAGGATATCGGAAATATTGGTCTCTTTATCCTTGTATACACAGAAACACAGGATGTCTTTCTTGCTGTAGTTAATGAGCACCAGTTCCGGGAAATCATATATGGGATTATATTCGCCGTTTTTCAATTTAGGTAAACTGAACGTCCCATCTTCTCGAAGGTGTCCAGAGGTGAAACAAGCAGGATAGAGTCTCCAGTTGACTCGATTGGCATTCTCGCGACGTTTGTCGTGCAATGACTGCAGATCTGATAGTAGTTTTTTTGGCAGTGTATCAGGAGTCATATCCGGCTCCTCCAGCAAACGCTCAGTCCGTGGATCACGTTTGTAGACGAACAGGCATTGCGGATCGCTGATACCTACTATGTACCTGCCTAACGCTTCTGGCACTGGCTCGACGGGTATCATCTCCCCCGGCAGAGCCAGACTGAAAGGTCTTGGTGCACGTTTGGTAGTGAAGTAATCTTCTTCTACATGCACTTCAATTCGCCGAAACGCCAGACGCCCACTCTCAGCGACTCGAAGTAGCTCTTGTCGCTCAGACTCTCTGGGGTGAGGAGACAGCAGCTTGCTGGTCGATTCGCAGACTGTCCGATGGCCAAAAGTCGTTACCGGCTGGGTGTCAGATTTTGTTTCAAATTTTGTTTCAGGGCACAGGCTCGGAGGAGTTTCCGTTCCGAGGTCAACATTCATGGCAATACTCTCGTGGACTCATTACTTACCCATTTTTCTATAGGTAAACCTTAGGGGCTTTGGAGTAACTATCTGGCAAAAAGTTCCATCAGGGTCCCAAAAAAGTCCGCAGTTGCATTTCATAGCCAGATCAAAGGATTTTACAGGCCCACTCTGCCGACGCGCTCTGGGCATCAGGCTTCGCTATCTTCTTTGGCACCAGCATTTCCCGTTCTCTCGGGATGCCTTCGTTAGTAAAGTAGTGACGCTTCTCGCCGACCACGGCGATACCCCGTTGTTCCAGCACCTTTTGAGCTTCCTCCGAAGTCAGCGTTTTTTGCGTCAAGGTGCCGAGATTCATGCGAATGCCTTCGCTCTTCAGCCGCTGCACCTCCTTTGCCAATGCCTGCTGTGTTGACGGGCTCAGCAGCGACGGATCATGTTCGTACTGCATCTTTTCCAACAGCGTCATTCCGGCCGGAATCGTCACCTGCCCCAGATCATACCCGCTGTTATGAATACCATAAGTGATCCCTTTGTTCTGATCAGCCCTGCAGGCTTTGTGGCTGCGGTCTGAGCAGACAATAATTCCGGCCGCCTGAGCTATTTTGCGCCGGACATTGTCGTCAATAAACTGGTCCATTCTCTTTACTGGCTCAGTTGTCCATTCAAAGTTTTCAGAGATCTTTGCGCCATTGTCGTCCAGACCGTAGACTTGGGTGTAGTTTTTTTTGCGCTGATCAAGAAGTTGCCCGGTTATCCGCGCCAGATCAGCCGCACCATGCATGGCGGCTTCCAGATGGCGTTGGAATTCACTCTTGTTGCAAGACCAGGAGCTAAACTCACTGGTTAGATGTGATGGTAAGTCAAGACGTGTAGCGTCAAAACCCAGAGGTCGAGTCACCGTTAATCCGGGAAAATCAGCACCAACCCCGCAACCACGGATAACATCCATTCGATCTGCAAAACGCAATATTCGCAGATACCAGCGCACAGCGTCAGGCAGGTTCTGCTCCTCTTTACCCTTAACATCGTTTTCCTTGCTGACAATCGCCTTTGCCATATCAGCCAGCAGCTTTGCAGGATAGTGCCCGGTCAGATCCCGTTTGAAATAATCAGCTGAACTTGATTCTTCAACTGATTTGTCGACATCTTCGGCAGCCGCATCAAGGTAGATAATTGCCAGCGACAGAAGTTCTTTTTCTTGTTCTTTCAGAGAACACTGCTGAAATTTCTCCAGCAATTCCATATACCAGTGCCCATTATTCCTGGCCCGCAGGACATGACTGCAGCTGTGCAGGGGTTTCCACACGGTTGGTATGGTTTGCATGCCAAGTCTCTGGATCACCCGTTCCGGTCCCGGACGGCGGTAATAATGTTGCAATACCTTCAGAATGGTTTTTTCATTATCGCCGACATTATCGGGCAGGACTGGCGCTGTGCTGAAGGCGTCCACCACAAACTTTAATGCCGCTGGTGTTTCGGTTGCCAATGGTGTTGCCAGATTGTGAGAATCGTCCAGACCGAGAGATTGTCTCAGATCTTTGATGTCCTGCTGAGCCTGCCGGACATGCCTTGGCCAATTCTGGTAGAAAGGATATGTTTCCCGTTGCTCCCATAGTTTTTTGACCCATTTGACATAATCAGCCACGGAAAAATCATCAATGATATTTTCATCTTCTTGGCGATACATATCCAGATGGGATTCAAGACTATCCAGAACGTTTTTGTCCACGGCAACCTGGTAATGAAACAGGGCCAATAAGCTGAGCTGAATATGTTTGAGGGTTCTATTCTTCAGAGTTACCACATAATTTAATACCCTTGTCAGGCATTCCTGCCGTTGCAGTTTATTCTGACCACGGCAGATACGGTCAAATTCAACGACGCTACCCGGGCAGCCGGTCAAAGGGTACCATTTGAGATGTTCCAGAGTCAGGAACTCAAATGGAGCAGAGGCAGCTACCAAACAATTGAATATCCCAGCCGGGATTGCCGGTCCAAAGATACCCTCCATGCGCTCAATGAGATATACATACCCATCCAGCCTCGCACCGCTGCGCAGAAGCAACTGACATAAGCGCCGGGCTTCGTCCTCCTGTTTCCGGGTCTGATCGTGTTCTGGCCGCTCGTTTCTGCGTATTTCGGAGTCCAGCAGCATGCCAAGTAAAGATCGAACTCTTCCTTTATGAAAAAAACGCTGGTGAATTGGCAGGCCACTTTGTTTTAACTCCAGAAGCTCTTCATAACTGTAAAGAAAGGGATCACTGACCAGCTCGATGGCCTGTTGCTGTTTGTGTATGACATCCGGATCAACTGAGACGGTTGATTCCGAACTCAGTGCCTTTGCCCGCAAAGACATGGGCAGCAGATTCAGGATGTCTCTGAAATGATCTGGAGCCAGGCCCTGTGAAAACGCAAAATCATCCAGAGAACGCTCATTCCTGGTCAGATACAGACTGTCCAGCTCATCAGCAAAATAGACCTGTACAGAACCTGTGCGATGGCAATAAACAACCAGAGGCAAGGAGTCAATCTGCAATAAAAATTCACAGAGATACTTATCCCGCAGGATGTCGGAAATATTTGTTTTTGAATCGTTGTAAACGCAAAAGCATTGGATGTCTTTCTTGCGGTAATTAGTCAGCACCAGTTCAGGGTAACATTCCAGGTGGGAATAATTGCCAGTTTTCAATTTTGGTAAACTGAAGGTTCCGTCCGCTTGCAGATGTCCCGAGGTGAAACGCGGATAAACTCCCCAGGTAACCTTATTGGCATGCTCAATGAGTCCGTCGAACAATGATTGCCGATCAGAGAGTAGTTTTACATCCAGTTTATCCGCATCTGCGCCCAACTCCAGATACCGGGTGGTGGCATCACGCTTGTAAACGAACAGGCATTGGGGGTTAGTAATGCCCACCATCCATTCACCGCAATCATCTGGCAGGGGCATAGAGGGCATCATCTCTCCCGGCAGGGCGAGTGTGAAGGCTCTTGGTGCTCTCTTACCCGAGAAGTAATCGTTTTCTTCAGTCAATCTGATGCGCCGAAACGCCAGGCGTCCACTCTCAGCTGCCCGAAGTAGCTGTTGTCGTTCGGACTCCCTGGGATGAGGGGGTAGCAGCTTGCTGGTCGATTCACAGACTGTCCATTGGCCAGAAGCCGTTAACGATTGGGTGTCAAAATTTGTTGTAGGGCACAGGCTCTGAGAGGTTCCCGTTCCATGGGTAATATTCATGGCAATACTCCTGTAAGACCTATTACTTAACCATTTCCTGAAGGTAAACCTAAGAGTCTTTGGAGTAACTATCTGGCAAAAAGTTCCATTAGGGTCCCATTGAAGTTCGCAGCTGCATTTTTATAGCGAGATCAAAGGATTTTATCGGCCATCCTCTGCTGGCGAAGTCTGAGCATCAGGCTTCTCCATCTTCTTTGGCACCAGCATTTTTCGTTCCTTCGGGAAGCCATCTGCACCAAAGTAGCGACGCTGCTCGCTGACCACGGCAATACCCCGATCCTCCAGCACTTCCTGGGCCTTCTCCGAATCCAGCGTTTCCTGGGTCAGGGTGCCCGTATTCATCCGAATACCTTCGCTCTTCAGTCGCTGCACCTCTTCCTCTATTGCCTGAAGTGTTGCCGGGCTCAGCAGTGACGGGTCATGTTCGAACTGCATCTTTTCCAGCAATGTCATTGCGGCCGGAACCCTCACCTGCCTCAGATCGTACCAGCTGTTATGAATACCATAAGTGATTCCTTTGTTCTGATCCGCCTTGCAGGTTTGGTGGCTGGGGTCTGAACAGGTAATAATTCCGGCCTGTTTGGCAATTTTGCGGCGAACATTATCATCAATAAACCGCTCCATTCCTTGCACGGGCTCCGCTGTCCGGTCAAATTGCAGGGTGATTTTTTTGCCATCAGGCACCAGTCCGTAGACTTCGGTGTAGGGATTTTTGCGCTGGTCCTCAGGGTCCGTGGTTGTTACCTGCACCAGGTCAGCCGCACCGTGCATGGCGGCTTCCAGATGCCGTTGGAATTCAGTTTTGTGGTCAGGCTCGATGGTAAAATCCCTGGCCCACGGGTCCGGCAGGTCAAGATAGGAAGCGTTGAAAAACAGAGGCTGAGTCGCCAACCCGGGAAATTCAGGCTCAACGATATTGCGAGTAAATTCCATACAAACGGCAAAGCGTAATATACGCAGATACCAGCGCACGGTTTCAGACAGCTTCTGATCCGCTGCACCATCAATATCGTTTTTCATATTGACCATCGCCAGGGCGACCTCATCCAGTAGCTTTTCAGGGAAATGCCCGGCCAGGTCCTGTTTGAAGTAAACAGCTGACCTGGTTTTTACCGCCGATTTGTCGACATCTTCAGCTGCGGCATTCTGATAAATAATGGCCAGTGGCAAGAGACTTTTTTCGACTGGATTAAAAGAGTGAACCTGACATCGCTCCAGCAATTCCATATACCAGAGCCCATTATTCCTGGCCCGCAGAGCATGACTGCAAGGGTGTTCCTCTTTCCACGTTTTTTGAAAGAGTTTGTCCAGGCTGGCCATCACCCGCTCCGGTCCCGGGCGACGGTAATAATGCTGTAAAACCTTGAGGATTGTGTCTTCATTATCGCCAACATTATCTGGCAAGACCGGCGGTTTGCTGAATGCATCCACCATAAACTGTAACGCCGGTTTCACCGATGCGAAGCGATCGACCGGCAGATCGAGGGATTGTTTCAGTTCCTTGAGTTGCTGATTGGCCTTTTCGACATGTGCTGGCCAATTCCAGAAGAGGGGGTGAGTATTCCGTTCATGCCAGAGTGTTTTAATCCATTCGATGTAACCAGCCACGGATAAATTACAAATAAGCGTTTCACCGCCATACAGCTTCAGATCGCTTCCAATAGAATCCAAAACGTCTTCGTCCAGGACAGCGCCGAAATGAAACAAGACTATCAGGAAGGGCTCCAGGGTATCCAGGGTTGTTTTCTTCTGATAAAGCCGGAGAAAAGATAATCCCTCTTTCAGGCAGTTCTGCCGTTGCTGATCATTGAACTTCTGGCAGATTCGGTCAAATTCAACAATGCCTCCGGGACAACCGGTCAATGGTATATTCCAAAGGTTTTGCATGGTTAGGAACTTGAATGGACCAAAGGCAGCCACCATATAATTGAACATGTCCGGTGGCATATAAAGTTGATCACAATCTCCCATCTGTTTGAAAAGGTGCCAGCCCCATGCAGTCATTATGGCCCCGCTCTTCAAAAGCAGCCGAAGTAATGGGGCAACTTCATCAACCCGGAATTCCGATGCCCGG
Organism: Endozoicomonas sp. ALC020; assembly: GCF_049275935.1. Taxonomy (NCBI): domain Bacteria; kingdom Pseudomonadati; phylum Pseudomonadota; class Gammaproteobacteria; order Oceanospirillales; family Endozoicomonadaceae; genus Endozoicomonas; species Endozoicomonas sp. ALC020. The sequence continues at coordinate 605,209 of NZ_CP184830.1, read as the reverse complement.
TCATGCACATTGTATTTGACTACTACAGAGGTCAGGAAAATATCAAGCAGAGAAGTCATTTTTCCATCATGAAAAAAACAGCGGTGAATGGGCAAGCCTCTCTCTTTTAATGCCAGAAGTTTCTGGGCACTGTGAGGACAGGGATTACTCACCAGCTCGATGGCCTGTTGCCATTTATGTTGATCATCAGGCGGGATGGAAAATCCTGACTTCAGTGCCTCTGCTTGCAAATGCATTGGCAATAAATTCATTACCTTCATGATTTTGGATAAAGATTCGCCGGAAGGATCAAAACAATCCAGAGAACGCTCAATCAGGGCCAGATGTTCAGAGTCAAGTTCATCGTCATAACAGACCTCTGCAGACCCGGTTTCGCAGCAAAAAACAACCAGTGGCAGGGGCGGCAGGCTCAATGCCTGTTCACACTCACGCTTTTTCTGCAGAATATCTGAAATATTTCCAGGGACATCACTCACAACAAAAAAGCATTTGATGTCTGCTTTTCCACCGTTGGTGACCACGAGTTGCGGAGGGGGTACGGAGCCTCCGAAATATGCTGAAGCAGATTTGTGGCTATCGTATTTGAAGGGCTTCAGTTTTGGTAAACTGAACTTTCCGTCCGCCCCCAGATGTCCTGAGGTTAAACGTTTATAAACCTCCCAACCGGCTTGTTCTTGTATCTCTCTATCTTTTTCAGCCAAAGATTGCAGATCAGACAGAAGTTTTACCTTCAGTTTATCCGCCTCTGCGCCTTGTTTCAGCGGCCAGGTACCCGGATTTTGTTTGTAGACATACAGGCAATCCGGGTCGACGATGCCTACCGTCCATCGACCTGTCAGGTTCCCGTGTTGCAACCCCCGCAAGACAAGGTTAAAGGATTTTGGTGTGCCATTGCCGTTAAGGTAACTGGTTACTTCGGCTGGTTTAATTTTCCGAATCGCCAGACGCCCGCTCTCCGCCGCCTGGCGTAGTGCCTGACGCTCAATTTCTCTGGAAGGCCCCGGTAACTGTTTGGTCGGCTCGGTCGCTGTCCATTGGCCAGAGGCTGTTACCGACTGGGTGTTAGGGTTTGGTTGATGACAGAACCAGGAGGGGAGTTGTATGCCTCTGAAAATATTCATGATGATGCTCCAATAATCGTTATTATTTCCCTCTTCCCTGAGGAGGCTGTCGCAAAACTCTGGTTCCCGCCTTCACCCCCGTCATTCCCGATTTCATTCTCGTCATTCCCGATTTCATTCTCGTCATTCCCGCGAAGGCGGGAATCCACACTGACTCTCCACCAGAACCCTACTGCCCGGTGTCCCCCTGGCCTTGTCATCCCCGAGAAGGCAGAGATCCACCGTTGGCGCTGGATTCCCGCCTTCGCGGGAATGACGACTTCAGAGCGTGAGAACGAGCTGTTGGAGTTTTGCGACACCCTCAGAGCGTTGGAACGAGTTCTTAGAGTTTTGCGACAGCCTCTAAGAGCCCATACTCTTATTATTAGAGTGACTGATTGGTAAAAAAGTTCCGTCAGGATCTTATTGCCCGAAGCGGTATTCACTCATAGCGGGGTCAAAGGATTGTCCATGCCAACCTGTCGGCATGCTCTCAATCAGGCTTTACTATCTTCTTTGGCACCAGCATTTCCCGTTCTTTCGGGAAGCCATCTGCGCCAAAGTAGCGACGCTGCTCGCTGACCACGGCAATACCCCGATCCTCGAGTACTTCCTGGGCCTTCTCCGAATCCAGCGTTTCCCGGGTCAAGGTGCCCGTATTCATCCGAATACCTTCGCTCTTCAGCCGCTGCACCTCTTCCTCTATTGCCTGAAGTGTTGCCGGGCTCAGCAACGACGGGTCATGTTCGAACTGCATCTTTTCCAGCAGCGTCATTGCGGCCGGAACCCTCACCTGCCTCAGATCGTACCAGCTGTTATGAATACCATAAGTGATTCCTTTGTTCTGATCCGCCTTGCAGGTTTGGTGACTGGGGTCTGAACAGGTAATAATTCCGGCCTGTTTGGCAATTTTGCGGCGAACATTATCATCAATAAACCGCTCCATTCCTTGCACGGGCTCCGCTGTCCGGTCAAATTGCAGGGTGATTTTTTTGCCATCAGGCACCAGTCCGTAGACTTCGGTGTAGGGATTTTTGCGCCTGTCCATGGGGTGTGTGGTTGTTAACTGCACCAGGTCAGCCGCACCGTGCATGGCGGCTTCCAGATGCCGTTGGAATTCAGTCTTGTGGTCAGGCTTGCTGGTAAAATCCCTGGCCCACAGATGCGGCAGGTCAAGGTCGGAAGTGTTGAAAAACTGAGGCTGAGTCGCCAACCCGGGAAATTCAGGCTCAACGATATGGCGAATAAAGTCCATATGAACGGCAAAGCGTAATATGCGCAGATACCAGCGCACGGTTTCAGACAGCTTCTGATCCGCTGTACCACCGATATCGTTTTCCATATTGACTATCGCCAGAGCGACCTCATCCAGTAGCTTTTCAGGGAAATGCCCCGCCAGGTCCTGTTTGAAGTAAACAGCTGACCTGGTTTTTTCTGCCGATTTGTCGACATCTTCAGCTGCGGCACCCTGATAAATAATGGCCAGTGGCAGGAGACTTTTTTCGACTGGATTAAAAGAGTGAACCTGACATCTTTCCAGCAATTCCATGTACCAGAGCCCATTATTCCTGACCCGCAGAGCATGACTGCAAGGGTGTTCCTCTTTCCACGTTTTTTGAAAGAGTTTGTCCAGATTGGCCAACACCCGCTCCGGTCCAGGGCGACGGTAATAATGCTGTAACACCTTCAGGATGGTGTCTTCATTATCGCCGACATTATCTGGCAAGACCGGCGGTTTGCTGAATGCATCCACCATAAACTGTAACGCCGGTTTCACCGATGCGAAGCGATCGACCGGCAGATCAAGGGATTGTTTCAGTTTCGCGATTTGCTGATTGGCCTCCTCGACATGTGCTGGCCAATTCTGGTAAAGAGTGCAGGTTTCCCGTTTCTTCCAGAGTTCTTCAACCCATTCGATGTAACCAGCCACGGATAAATTATCAATAAGCTTTGCATTGTCATGGTGATAGGTCTTCAGATCGCGTTTAAACGAATCCATAACATCTTTGTCCGGGATAGCCTCGTAACGAAACAAGGCCAGTAGCTGGGACTCCAGGGTATCGAGGGCTAGATTCGGATAAAACCGCTTACGAGATAATATCTCTATCAGGCAGATCTGCCGTTGCTGATCATTGTAGTTCTTGCAAATTCGGTCAAATTCAACGACGCCTCCCGAACAACGGGTCAATGGTATATTCCAGAGGTTTTGTAAGGTAAGGAACTTAAATGGACCAAAGGCAGCCACCATATAATTGAACAGGTACGGTGGCAAAGATGGTGAAGTACAACCTCCCATCTGTCTGATATGGTCCTGGCCCCATGCAGTCAGTCTGGCCCCGCTCTTCAAAAGCAGCCGCAGTAATGGGTCAACTTCATCAACCTGGAATTCCGTTGCATGGTCATGGGCATTGTATCTTTCTATTTCAGAAAACAGGAACAGATCAAGCAAAGAAGTCATTTTTCCATCATGAAAAAAACAGCGGTGAATGGGCAAGCCTCTCTCCTTTAATGCCAGAAGTTTCTGGGCACTGTAAGGACAGGGATTACTCACCAGCTCGATGGCCTGTTGCCATTTATGTTGATCATCCGGCGGGATGGAAAATCCTGACCTCAGTGCCTCTGCTTGCAAATGCATTGGCAATAATTTCATTCTGTCCATGATTTTTTCTATAGATATATTCCCGGAAGGATCAAAACAATCCAGAGAATGCTCAATCTGGGCCAGATGTTCAGAGTCAAGTTCATCGTCATAACAGACCTCTGCAGACCCGGTTTTGCAGCAAAAAACAACCAGTGGCAGGGGGGGCAGGCTCAATGCCTGTTCACACTCACGCTTTTTCTGCAGAATATCCGAAATATTTCCAGGGACATCACTCACAACAAAAAAGCATTTGATGTCTGCTTTTCCATCGTTGGTGACCAGGAGTTGCGGAGGGGGTACGGAGCCACCGCGACATAATGTACTAGGTTTGTGGCTATCGTATTTGCCGGGCTTCAGTTTTGGCAAACTGAACCTGCCGTCCGCCCCCAGATGTCCTGAGGTAAAACGTTTATATACCTCCCAACCGGCTTGTTCTTGTATCTCTTTATCTTTTTCAGCCAATGATTGCAGATCAGACAGAAGTTTTACGTTCAGTTTATCCGCCTCTGCGCCTTGTTTCAGCGGCCAGGTATCTGGATTTTGTTTGTAGACATACAGGCAATCCGGGTCGACGATGCCTACCATCCATCGACCTCTCAGGTCCCCGTGGGGCATCCCCTGCAAGGCAAGGGTATAGGATCTTGGTGTGCCATTGTCATTAAAGTAACTGGCTACTTCGGCGGGTTCAATTTGCCTGATCGCCAGACGCCCACTCTCCGCCGCCAGGCGCAGTGCCTGACGCTCAGGTTCTCTGGAAGGCCCCGGTAGCCGTTTGGCCGGTTCGGTCGCTGTCCATTGGCCAGAGGCTGTTACCGACTGGGTGTTAAGGTTTGGCTGATGACAGAGCCAGGATGGGAGTTTTATGCCTCTGAAAATATTCATGATGATGCTCCAATAATCGTTATTATTTCCCTCTTCCCTGAGGAGGCTGTCGTAAAACTCTGGTTCCCGCCTTCACCCCCGTCATTCCCGATTTCATTCTCGTCATTCCCGGCTTCATTCTCGTCATTCCCGGCTTCATTCTCGTCATTCCCGCGAAGGCGGGAATCCACACTGACTCTCCACCAGAACCCTACTGCCCGGTGTCCCCCTGGCCTTGTCATCCCCGAGAAGGCAGAGATCCACCGTTGGCGCTGGATTCCCGCCTTCGCGGGAATGACGACTTCAGAGCGCGGGAATGACGACTTCAGAGCGCGAGAACGAGCTGTTGAAGTTTTGCGACACCCTCAGAGCGTTGGAACGAGTTCTTAGAGTTTTGCGACAGCCTCTGAGAGCCCATACTCTTATTATTAGAGTGACTGATTGGTAAAAAAGTTCCGTCAGGATCTTATTGCCCGAAGCGGTATTCACTCATAGTGTGGTCAACGGATTGTCCATGCCAACCTGCCGACATGCTCTCAATCAGGCTTTGCTATCTTCTTTGGCACCAGTATTTCCGGTTCTTGCGTAAAGCCAACGTCGCTACTAAAGTGGGGACGCTTCTCGCTGATCACGGCAATACCCCGATCCTTCAGCACTTTTTGGGCCTCCTCCGAATTCAGTGTTTCCCGGGTCAAGCTGCCGTGATTCATCCGAATACCTTCGCTCTTCAGCCGCTGCACCTCTTCCTCTATTGCCTGAAGTGTTGCCGGGCTCAGCAGCGACGGGTCATGTTCGAACTGCATCTTTTCCAGCAGCGTCATTGCGGCCGGAACCCTCACCTGACTGAGATCGTACCAGCTGTTATGAATACCATAAGTGATCCCTTTGTTCTGATCCGCCTTGCAGGTTTTGTGACTGGGGTCTGAACAGGTAATAATTCCGGCCTGTTTGGCAATTTTGCGGCGAACATTATCATCAATAAACCGGTTCATTCTCTGCACGGGCTCCGCTGTCAGATCAAATTGCATAGTGATTTTTTTGCCATCAGGAACCAGGCCGTAGACTTGGATGTAAGGATTTTCACGCTTGTCTAAAGTCGGCTCCCATGGGTGCTTGGTTTGCACCTGCACCAGGTCAGCCGCACCGTGCATAGCGGCTTCAAGATGCTGTTGGAATTCAGTTTTGAAGTCTTGCTCGCTGGCAGAATCGGTAGCCAAATGCGGTGGCAGGTCAAGGTCTGAAGCATCAGGAATCCGACGTTGAGCCATCGTCAATCCCGGAAAATTAGGGCTAACCCCTTTAGAGCGAATTTTGTCCATAAGAACAGCAAAGCGTAATACGTGTAGATAACAGCTTACGGATTCAGACAGGTTCTGCTCAGCTTTATCACCGGCCTTGTTTTTCATGTTGACTATCGCCAGTGCCATGTCATTCAACAGCGATTCAGGGTAGTGCCCGGTCAGGTCCCGTTTGAAGTAATCAGCTGACTTTGTTTTTTCCGCCGATCTTTCGACATCTTCACAAGCGGCCCCTTGATAAATAATGGCCAGCGGCAGAAGACTTTTTTCTTGTGGAGTAAAAGAATATGCCTGATATTTCTCCAGCAATTCCATATACCAGAGCCCATTATTCCTGGCCCGAAGCGCATGACTGCAGGAGTCATGTTTCCACGTATCCGGGAAGAAGTAGCCCAGGCTGGCAATCACCCGCTCCGGTCCCGGGCGACGGTAATAATGCTGTAACACCTTCAGGATGGTGTCTTCATTATCGCCGACATTATCCGGCAAGACCGGGGGTTTGCTAAAGGCATCTACCAAAAACTGTAACATCGGTTTTAACGATGCGTGGCGATAGTTCGGCAGATCCAGGGATTGTTTCAGTTTCGCAAGTTGCTCACGGGCCTCGGTGACATGTGTTTCCCAATTCCGGTATAGACTGTGGGTGTTGCGTTCCCACCAAAGACCTTGAACCCATTCGATGAAACCAGCCACGGATAAATTATCAATAACCCTCATGTTGTCATCGCAATGCGCCAGATCGCGTTTAACCCTATCCAGAACCTTATCGTCCAGGACAGCCCCGAAATGAAACAGGGCCAGTAAGTGGGACTCCAGGGTATCAAGGGTTGGTTTCTGAAAAAGTCGCTCACGAGATAACCCCTCTCTCAGGCAACTTTGCAATTGCTGATGATCGTATTCCTTGCAGATTCGGTTAAATTCAACGATGCCTCCCCAACAACGGGTCAATGGTATATTCCAAAGGTTTTGCAAGGTAAGGAACCTGAATGGAGCAAAGGCAGCCGCCATACAATCGAATAGGGCCGGTGGCATGAAAAGTTGACCATTTGATCCCATCGTTTTGATAATGGACAAGCCTCGTGCAGTCGGTATTGCCCCGCTCTTCAAAAGCAGCTTAAGTACTTGCAGAGCTTCGTCCTCCTGATCCGGAACGCTCTGTTCCCGGGGCTCGTTATTGAATCTTTTCAGCTCTGAAATCAGAAGCATATCAAGCAAAGAAGTAACCGTTCCTTCATGACAGAAACAGCGGTGAATGGGTAAGCCGCTCTCTTTTAATGCCGAAAGTCTCTGGCAACTGAAAGAACAGGGATCACTCACCAGCTCGATGGCCTGTTGCCATTTATGTTGATCATCCGGCGGGATGGTAAATCCTGACCTCAGTGCTTCTGTTTGCGTACGCATTGGCAACAAATTCATCATGCTCTTGAGAGTGTTAAAGCGTATATTCCAGAAAGACTTGAAAATATCCAGAGAATGCTCAACCAGGGCCAGATGTTCAAAGTCAAGTTCATCATCAAAACAGACCTCTGCAGACCCGGTGTGGTGGTCAAAAACAACCAGTGGCAGTGGTTCAATTTTCAGTGCCTGTTCACACTGCTTTTTATCCTGCAGGATATCCGAAATATTTTTAAAGGTATCACTGACAACAAAAAAGCATTTGATGTCTGCTTTTCCATAGTGGGTGACTACGATTTCTGAACGCGCGGGGTGATAAAAATATTGTGAAGTAGGCATAGAGGCATCATATTTGTACTCATTCAGTTTTGGTAAACTGAACATCCCGTCCGGCTCCAGATGTCCTGAGGTAAAAGGAGGATAAATATCCCACCAGGTTCGTTCCCTTATCTCATCAGATTTTTCAGCCAATGATTGCAGATCAGGCAGTAGTTTTTCGTCCGGTTTATCCGCAGCTGGGCCATATTCCAGCCACTTGCTGGCGGCATTTTTTTTGTAGACGTACAGGCAGTTTGGATCGACGATGCCTACCGTCCATTTCTGCTCAGCTTTCCGGCTCGAGCAGGGCATCCCCTGTTGGGCAAGGGTAAAGGTTCTTGGTGTGCTATTGCTATCCAGGTAACTGGCTTCTTCAGCTAATTCAATTTGCCGAACCGCCAGGCGACCACTCTTTGCAGCCTCCAGCAGTGCTTGTCGCTGATCTTCTCTGGAAGGCGGGGGTAGGCGTTTGGTCGGTTCGGTGGTTGTCCATTGGCCAGACGCCGCTACTGACTGTGTGTGAGGGTTTGGCTGCGGGCGCAGGCAGGAAAAACAATTTATACCACTTAAAGTATTCATGATGTCACTCCAATAATAGTTGTTATTCTCCAATTCCCTGAGAGTGGATACGTTCATCATTAGAGTGATTAACCGGGAAAAAGTTCCGGTCTTATTTCTTCTCTGGCACCAGCATTTTCCGTTCTTTCGGGAAGCCATCGTTGGTAAAGTAGGGGCGCTGCTCGCTGAACACGGCAATACCACGCTTGCTCAGCACTTCCCGGGCTTCCTCCGAATCCAGCGTTTGCTGGGTCAAGGTGCCCGTATTCATCCGTATACCTTCGCTCTTCAGCCGCTGCACCTCTTGCGCTATTGCCTGTTGTGTTACCGGGCTCAGCAGTGACGGGTCATGTTCGTACTGCATTTTTTCCAGCAGTGTCATTCCGGCCGGAATCGTCACCTGCCCAAGATCATACCAGCTGTTATGAATACCATAAGTGATCCCTTTGTTCTGATCCGCCTTGCAGGCCTGGTGGCTGGGGTCTGAACAGACAATAATACCGGCCAGCTGAGCTATTTTGCGCCGGACATTGTCGTCAATAAACTGGTTCATTCTCTGCACTGGCTCAGTTGTCCATTCAAAGTTTTCAGAGATCTTTGAGCCATTGTCGTTCAGACCGTAGACTTGGGTGTAGTTTTTTTTGCGCTCATCCAGAAGTTGTCCTGTTATTCGCGCCAGATCAGCCGCACCGTGCATGGCGGCTTCCAGGTGACGTTGGAATTCAGTTTTGTTACCAGACTCGGAGGTAAACTGACTGGTCAGCTGCAATGGTATGTCAAGACGTCTGGCGTCAAATCCCGGAGGTTGAGTCACCGTTAATCCGGGAAAATCAGCCCCAACCCCGCAACCACGAATAACGTCCATTCGATCCGCAAAGCGTAATATGCGCAGGTACCAGCGTAAAGGGTCAGGCAGGTTCTGCTGGTCTTTACCCTCAACATCGTTTTCCTTGCTGGTCATCACCTGTTCCATATCATCCAGCAACTGCACAGAATAGCGTCCGGTCAGGTCCCGCCTGAAATACTCAGCTGACTTTGATTCCTCAGCTGATTTGTCGACATCTTCGGCAGCCGCATCATGGTAGATAATCGCCAGAGACAAGAGTTCTTTTTCATCCGGGCTCAGGGAGCACAGCTGAAATTTCTCCAGCAATTCCATATACCAGTGCCCATTATTCCTGGCCCGCAGGACATGGCTGCAGCTGTGCTGCGGCTTCCATACTGCTGGCATTGTTGGTCTGACCAGGCACTGGATCACCCGTTCCGGTCCAGGACGGCGGTAATAGTGCTGCAATATCTTCAGGATGGTTTTTTCATTATCGCCGACATTATCTGGCAGGACCGGTGGTGTGCTGAAGGCGTCCACCACAAACTTTAATGCCGCTGGTGTCTGAGCTGCCAATGCTGTTGCCGATGCGCCAGAATCGTCCAGACCGAGCGATTGTCTGAGGTCCCTGATCTCCCGCTGAGCCTGCCGGACATGCTCTGGCCAATTCTGGTAGAAAGTATGTGTTTCCCGTTGCAGCCACAGGTTTTTGATCCATTGGATATAATCAGTCATGGAAAAGTTACCAATAACTTTCCTGTCGTCCGGGTAATACCATTTCAGAATGTCTTTAAGATCAAGCAGAATCTCTTCGTCCGGGCAAACGTCATAATGAAAAAGGGCCAGCAAGCGTGACTTGATCATGTCGAGCGATATAGAGTCGACAAACACATCAGATAATACCTCTTTCATACACTGCTTTAGTTGCCCTGGACTGTAACCCCGACAGATTCGGTCAAATTCAACGACGATTCCCGGGCAACCGGTTAAAGGTATTCTGCTGAGATGTTCCAGGGTCAGAAAATCAAATGGAGCAAAAGCAGCCACCAGATAATTCATTACGCCCACTGGCATTACCGGTTCTGAGCTATTGTTCATGTTGTCAATTTCGGAAGCAGCAGTTCCCAGCTTTGCCCCGCTCTGCAGAAGCAGGTGAAGTAAGCGACAAGCTTCTTCCTCCTGTTTCCGGGTTTGCTCATGCTCTGGCTCACGGTTTCTGTCTATTTCGGAAAACAGCAACAGGTCAAGCAAAGAATCAACAAATCCTTCATGGAAAAAACGCTGGTGAATCGGCAAGCCACTTTGTTTTAATTCCAGAAGCTTTTCATAACTGTAATGACAGGGATCACTGACTAATTTGATGGCCTGTTGCAGTTTATGCCTTACATCCGATGAGACGGTTAACTCCGAACTCAGTGCTTTTGCTCGCAGCGACATTGGCAGCAGATTCAACATGTCTCTGAAATGGTCTGGGGCTAAGCCCTGTGAAAACGCAAAATCATTCAGAGCACGCTCATTCGTGTTCAGGTTTACACTGTTCAGCTCGTCATCAAAATAGACCTGTACAGAGCCTGTGCGGTGGCAATAAACGACCAGAGGCAAGTTTTTAATCTTCAATACCTTTTCACACTGAGACCTGTCCCTCAGGATGTCGGAAATATTTATCTGTGCATCGTTGTAAGCAAAGAAGCATTTGATGTCTTCTTTACCATATTTGCCAAGCACCAGTTCCGGGAAATCATCTGAGCGGGTAGTATCGTCGGGCTTCAATTTAGGTAAACTGAACGTCCCGTCCGCTCGCAGACACCCCGAGGTGAAACGAAGAGGATAAACTCTCCAGAAGATTTGATTGCCACGTTCAAGACACCTGTTAAGCAATGATTGCAGATGAGGCAGCAATTTCACTGACAGTGTTTCCGGAGTTAAGTCAGGCTCTAGCAGCAGTTTTCTGGTCCCTGCGTCACGTTTATAAACGTACAGGCATTGTGGATCAACAATGCCCACCATCCATTCACCATAATCTTCTGGCACGCGCCCGGTGGGCATCATCTCTCCCGGCAGGGCGAGGGTGAAGGGTCTTGGTGCCCCCTTACCCGAAAAGTAATCGTTTTCTTTGGTCAACTCAATTCGCCGGAACGCCAGACGCCCAGTCTCAGCGGCCTGCAGTAGCTTCTGTCGCTCAGACTCTCCGGGGTGAAGCAGCCTGCTGGTCGATTCGCAGACAGTCCATTGACCAGAGGCTGTTACCGACCGGGTGTCAAGCTTTGGTTGAGGGGGAGGGTAGAAGCTCGCAGAGGTTCCCGTTCCCTGGGCAACGTTCATGGTAATACTCCTGTAAAACTTACTACCTGCTCACTTCCATATGGATCTACTTCCTCTGCTGGCGTACTCTGAGCATCAGGTACCGCCATCTTCTTTGGCACCAGCATTTCCCGTTTTCCCGGCAGGCCATCCCTGGTAAAGTAGGGACGCTGCTCGCTGACCACCGCAATACCTCGCTCCTTCAGCACTTTTCGGGCTTCCTCCGAAGTCAGCGTTTCCTGGGTCAAGGTGCCCGGATTCATCCGTATACCTTCGCTCTTCAGCCGCTGCACCTCTCGCTCTATTGCCTGTTGTGTTGCCGGGCTCAGCAGCGACGGGTCATGTTCGTACTGCATCTTTTCCAACAGCGTCATTTCGGCCGGAATCTTCACCTGCGCCAGATCATACCCGCTGTTATGAATGCCATAGGTGATCCCTTTATTCTGATCAGCCTTGCAGGCTTGGTGGCTGGGATCTGAACAGACGACAATTCCCGCCTCCTTAGCTATTTTGCGGCGAACGTTGTCGTCAATAAACTGGTCCATTCTCTGCACTGGCTCGGTTGTCCACTCAAAGTTTTCAGAGATCTTGGAGCCATTGCCAATCAGACCGTAGACTTTGGTGTAATCTTTGTTGCGCTGATCGTGAAGTCGCCCGGTTACCCGCGCCAGATCAGCCGCACCATGCATGGCGGCTTCCAGATGACGTTGGAATTCACTCTTGTTGTCAGGCCCGGAGGTAAAGTCTTCAGTCAGCTGCGTTGGTAAGTCAAGAAGTCCAGCGTTAAAACCCCGGGTTCGAGTCGCCGTTAATCCGGGAAAATCAGCCCCAACCCCGCAACCACGGATAACGTCCGTGCGATCCGCAAAGCGTAATATGCGCAGATACCAACGCACTGACACAGACAGGTTCTGCTGGTCTTTACCCTTAACATCGTTTTCCTTGTTGATCATTGCCTCTGCCATATCAGCCAGCAGGGCGGCAGGGTAGTGTCCGGTCAGGTCCCGTTTGAAATATTCAGCTGAACTTGTTTCCTCTTCTGTTTTGTCGACATCTTCGGCAGCCGCATCGTGGTAGATAATCGCCAGCGACAGGAGTTCTTTTTCTTCTTCGCTAAAGTAACGCTGCTGAAATTTGTTCAGCAATTCCATATACCAGTGCCCATTATTTCTGGCCCGCAGGACATGACTGCAGCTGTGCTGCGGCTTCCACACTGTTGGCATGGTTTTTCTGTGAAGGCTCTGGATTACCCGCTCCGGTCCCGGACGGCGGTAATAATGCTGCAATACCTTCAGGATGGTTTTTTCATTATCGCCGGTATGATCTGGCATGACCGGCGGCCTGTTGAAGGCGTCCACCATAAACCGCAATGCTTTTGATGTTATGGCTGCTGATGGGGTAGCCAGATTGTGAGAATTGCCCGGATCCAGAGATCGTTTCAGTTCCCGGATGTCCTGCTTAGCCTGCCGGACATGCTTTGACCAATTCTGGTAGAAAGGATGTGTTTCCCGATGCTCCCATAGTTTATTAACCCATTGGATATAATCTGCCACAGAAAAATCATCAATAACTTTCTTACCCTCTGGGTGAGACCATTCCAGACTTCCTTTGAGCCTGAGCAGAATTTTTTTGTCGGGGCAATCACCGTAACGAAAGAGGGCCAGTAAGCGTTGCCTGAGCATGCCGAGGTGTGGGTATGAACCCACATCAGATATAACCTCTTTCATATATTGCTTTAGTTGCTCTTGACCGAGACCCTTACAGATTCGGTCAAATTCAATAACACTCCCCGGGCAACCGGTTAAAGGTATTCTGCTGAGATGCTTCAGGGTCAGAAAATCAAATGGAGCAAAGGCAGCCACCAAATAATTTATGACACCCGTCGGCATTACTGGCTGTAAGGCACTTTCCATAGAGGCAATGTGTTGAATAACAGTTCTTTCCAGCCCTGCACCACTTTGCAGAAGCAGCTTGAGTAAGCGACACGCTTCTTTTTCCTGCTCCCCGGTTTGCTCGTGCTCTGGCTCAGAGTTTCTGCACGCTTCGGAAAGCAGCAACATGTCCAGCAAAGATCGAACACTTCCGTGATGAATAAAACTCTGGTGAATTGGCAAGCCACTTTGTTTTAATTTCAGAAGTTTCTCGTAACTGTAAAAACGGGGATTCCTCACCAGCTTGATGGCCTGTTGCAATTTACCCATAACCTTCGTTGAGTCGGTTAATTTTGAACTCAGCGCCACTGCACGCGAAGACATTGGCAGCAGGTTTAACAGGGCTCTGAAATGTTCTGGGGCCAGGCACAGTGAAAACGCAAAATCATTCAGAGAGTGCTCATTTCTGGCCAGGCGTTTACTGTCCAGCTCATCATCAAAATAGACCTGTACAGAACCAGTGCGGTGGCAATAAACAACCAGGGGCAGGGGGTCAAGCTGAAATTCCTTTTCACATTGATGCTTGTCCAGCAGGATATCAGCAATATTTATCTGAGCATCGTTGTATACACAAAAGCATTTGATGTCTTCTTTGCCATATTTGGTGAGCACCAGTTCCGGGTAATCAGCTGAGAAGGTGCCATCGCCGAGTTTCAATTTTGGTAAACTGAACGTTCCGTCCGCTTGCAGATGTCCCGAGGTGAAACGAGGATAAACTCCCCAGACAATCTTATCAGCACGCTCAAGAAGTCTATCGTGCAATGATTGCAGATCAGGCAGTTGCTTTACACCCAGTTGATTTGGGCCAGTGCCCCACGCCAGTTGCTGGGTGTTAGCATCACGTTTGTAGATATGCAGGCATTGAGGATTAACAATGCCTACCATCCATCTACCGCATCTTTCTGGTACGGTCCCAGTGGGCGCCATCTTCCCCGGCAGGGCGAGGGTGAAGGGCCTTGGTGCCCCCTTACCTGAAAAGTTATTTTTTTCTTCAGTCAATTCAATTCGGCGAAACGCCAGGCGTCCACTCTCAGCAGCGTGAAGTAGCTGTTGTCGAGCAGACTCCCGGCGATCATTGGGTAGCAGCTTGCTGGTCGATTTGCGCAATGCCCATCGGCCCGAGGCTTTTACCGACCGGGTGTCAAACTTTGATTGAGAGGGAGGGTACGGGCTCGCAGAAGTCCCCGTTCCGTGGGCAACATCCATGGTAATACTCCTGTAAAACAAATTACCTACCCACTTCCATATGGGGGCTTACAGTAATTTAGAGTCACTGGCTGGCGAAAAGTTCCATGTTCATAGTGGCATTATCACAGAAAGATCAAAGGATTTTATCGTTCTTTTCCTGCTGAGGATCAAGCTTCACTATTTTCTTTGGCACCAGCATTTCCCATTCTTTCCGGAAGCCATCGTTGTTAAGGTAGGGACGCTTCTCGCTGATCACGGCAATACCTCGCTGTTTCAGTACTCCTCGGGCTCCCTCCGAATGTAGTGTTTTCTGCGTCAAGGTGCCCGTATTCATCCGTATACCTTCGCTCTTCAGTCGCTGCACTTCTTGCTCTATTGCCTGTTGTGTGGCCGGACTCAGCAGCGACGGGTCATGTTCGTACTGCATCTTTTCCAGCAGTGTCATTCCGGCCGGAATCGCTACCTGCTGGAGATCATACCAGCTGTTATGAATACCATAAGTGATCCCATTGTTTTGATCCGCCTTGCAGGTTCGGTGTTTGCCGTCTGAACAGACAATAATTCCGGCCTCCTGAGCGATTTTGCGCCGAACATTGTCGTCAATATACCGGTTCATTCTCTGCACTGGCTCAGTTGTCCATTCAAAGTTTTCAGAGATCTCTGAACCATTGCCAATCAGACCGTAGACGTGGGAGTAGTTTTTTTTGCGCTGATCTCGCAGTGGTCCGGTTACCTGCGCCAGATCAGCCGCACCGTGCATGGCGGCTTCCAGATGCCGTTGGAATTCAGTTTTGTTGTCAGTGTCGGAGGTAAACTGTTCGGTCAGCTGCGATGGTATGTCAAGACGTCTGGCGTCAAATCCCAAAGGTCGAGCCACCGTTAATCCGGGAAAATCAGTCCCAACCCCGCAACCACGGATAACGTCCATTCGATCCGCAAAGCGTAATATGCGCAGATACCAGCGCACGGACTCAGACAGGTTTTGCTGATCGCCGCCCATGACATCGTTTTCCTTGCTGGTCATCGCCAGTGCCATATCCTTCAGTAGCTGTTCAGGGTAGTGCCCTGTCAGGTCCCGTTTGAAGTAATCAGCTGACGCTGATTCTTCCATTGATTTGTCAACATCTTCGGCAGCCGCGTCATGGTAGATAATGGCCAGAGACAGGAGTTCTTTTTCATCCGGTTTCAGGGAACACTGCTGAAATTTCTCCAGCAATTCCATATACCAGTGCCCATTATTCCTGGCTCTCAGGACATGACTGCAACTGTGCAGTGGTTTCCACACTGCTGGCATGAACTTTGTGAGGCTCTTGATGACTCGTTCCGGTCCTGGTCGGCGGTAATAATGCTGCAATACTTTCACGATGGTTGCTTCATTATCGCCGACATTTTCAGGCAGGACCGGCGCTTTGCTGAAGGCGTCCACCACAAACTGTAATGCCTTGGTTCTCTCGGTTGCCAGTACTGTTGCCTGGTTGTGAGAAGCGTCCGGAGCGAGTGATTGCTTCAGATTCCTGATCTCCTCCTGAGCCTGCCGGACACGCTTTGGCCAATTCCGGTAGAGAGGATAGGTTTCCCGTTGCTCCCACAGATTTTCAATCCATTCGATGTAATCAGCCATGGAAAAATCACCAATAACCTTCTTGTCTTTAGGGTAAAGCCACTCCATATCGTCTTTAAGATCATTCAGAAAGTCTTGGTCCGGGATAGCCTTATAATGAAACAAGGCCAATAAGTGGGACTGAATATCTTCGAGGGTTGGAGCCAGCCTGGTTGTCACATAAAGTGATGCCCTGTTCAAACAGGCCTGATTTTGCAGTTGACTGTTGCCCCGACAGATTCGGTCAAATTCAACGATGCTCCCCGAGCAACTGATTAAAGGTAATCGACAGAGATGTTGCAGGTTCAGGAAGTCAAATGGAGCATAAGCAGCCACCAGACAATTGAATATGCCCACTGGCATTGCAGATTCATTCCTGGATGCCATATCGCTGATGAGTTCCAGACCAAATTCAGTCAGCCTTGTCCCGCTCTGCAAGAGCAGCTGAAAACATCGGTAAGCTTCTTCCTCCTGCTGCTTCCTGATTTGCTGTTCCTGAACATCATTGTGTCTGAATATTTCGCTGTGCATGAGAAAATCAAGCAAAGATCTAATACCCGCGATGTGAAAAAAAGGCTGCTCAACCGGCAATCCATTACGTTTTAATTCCAGAAGCCGCTCGTAACTGTAACAATAGGGATTACTCAGCAGCTTGATGGCTTCTTGCAGATTGTGGACAAGATCCGGTGGGATGTTTAATTCTGAACTCAGTGCCTCCGCCCGCAAAGACATTGGCAGCAGATTTAACACGGCTCTGAAATTTTCTGAGGCTACGCCCCTTAAAAACGCAAAATCATTCAGAGAATGCTCATTTCTGGCCAGGTGTTTACTGTCCAGCTCATCGTCAAAATAGACCTCAACAGAACCTGTGTGGTGGCAATAAACGACCAGTGGCAAGGATTTAAGCTGCAATTCCTCTTCAAACTCACGCTTCTCCAGTAGGATATCGGATATATTCATCTCTGCATCCTTGTAAACACACAAGCATTTGATGTCTTCTTTAGCGTATTTGGCGAGCACCAGTTCTGGGTAATCCAGTGAGAAAATCTTTTCGCGGGGTTTCAATTTTGGCAAACTGAACGTCCCATCCGCTTGCAGGTGCCCCGAGGTGAAACGAGGATAAACTCTCCAGATGACTTGATCGCTAAACTCAAGACGTCTACTAAGCACAGATTGCAGGTTAGGCAGCAGTTTTACTTGCAGTGAATCCGGACTGAAACCATGCTTCTCCTTCAGCCTTTCAGTCCCTGCATCACGTTTATAGACGTACAGGCATTTTGGATCAACAATGCCCACCATCCAGTGACTAAAGCCTCTCGATATGCGCCTGGTAGGCATCATCCGCCCCGGCAGGGCGAGGGTGAAGGGTCTTGGTACTCCCTTACCCGAAAAGTAATCTATTTCATCCGTCAATTTAATGCGCCGTAATGCCAGGCACCCACTCTCAGCAGCTCGCAGTAGCTTTTGTCGTTCGCACTCCCTGGGATGATGCGGTAGCCGTTTGCCAGTCGCTTCGCAGACTGTCCATTGGCGAGAGGTTGTTACCGACCGGGTGTCAAAGTTTGATTCGGGTTGAGGTGCTGGGCACGGGGTCGCTGAGGTTTGGGCGACATCCATGGTAGTACTCCTTTAAAACTTATTATTTACCTGCTTTCGATTGGGGATTCTGTCGTCGTTAGAGTAACTGGCCGGTAAAAAGTTCCATTTCATACCAGTCGTGCTTTCTAACTCCCTATTGCGCTGAAGATTTGGGCCTTAATCCTGCCTTGGCGATCCTGCATTTTCATAGCGAGAACAAGGGAAATCTACTTTCAGGTGTCCGCCCTGTGCCCGGGCACTGATAGTTAAGCACTGCTGCAAACCGTGGACTATCTTATCTGGGCATTCATAAACCGGAGAAGGTGGGTATTTATGAATCACTCCATTTCCCGATTCCCTGAGACAGCAAAGCGAATGACATTTTTTTATCGTGGCAAGGTTAAACACTGGATTGTCACAGCCCTTAACCTCACCGCTATAGCTTGCCCCTGTTCTAAACTGCTGGCAAAAAACCCTTTACCAACGCCAGTTGTGGAGGTGCTTGCCGGAGATAAAACAACAAAAGAGACTAACTTCCTGGACGACTTGATTAACCATAATGCTTTCATGGGGTTAACTGCTCCTTTTGCTCTCGACCCAAATGCAACCCATCTTATTTTCGCCATGAACCATAACAATGAGCAGGGCGAAAAAAAGAGTGAGCATTCAGAAGAACCAGAGGGAGCCGGGGCACAACAGCTGCAGCCTTTAATGACCATTCCGCTCCCGCCAATGTCCCATGCACAAATTACTGCCATTATCCAGGGGCTGGATACCGGCCTTTACCAAGACACCCTGAACACTCTGTTGGCCTGGCTCCCGGAAGCCTCCGACAGTGGCAACCTGACCATTGCAGACATGATTGAGCAAGTGAAGCAAACACTCAACATTGAGCCTGACCCAGACCAGGAAAAAATGATGGAAGTTCTGTCTTCTATCCAGGGTACTGAATCGCCTGTCGATTTGACCAAACCAGAAGATCGGGAGAGCCTGGCAAGGTTACTGGTGAGTTACTATGCGGCCATCCATTCAAGAGGAGCATCCCAGGAGGCTTATGATTTTTTTGACTCATTCCTGCTGTATGCCACTGGCTTGTCGGGTATCGAGAGGCTCGAGGCCAGAAAAGGAGAGCTGTTAGGTACAAAAGAACCCATAGAAAGTCACTTAATAATGGGAAATGTTAAAGAATCTGCATCCGTCTTCTCTGGACTGAAGTTGTTGCAAAAAATGCGCCTCAGGCTTTTGCGACGACTGTGGGCCCCCTCAGAATCCATAAATCTCTTTAGATATTTGCAACGTCTGGAGATCCCCATGGAAACTGAAGAGCTCCTTGAGCATTTGCAACGAATCGCAACCCCCTCAGAAAGAACACTCAGTCTTTTCCGGCGAATATTGAACCCCTCAGGAATTCTAAAATTCGAGAAATTCGAGGAACCCCCAGATCCAACGCTAGAATACGCATCCTCTCTGCTCAACCGTTGCCTTGATATGTACGAAATACCGTTTTACGAGCGTACTATAAGTTCAACTGAACGAACGTTAGAAGTGATAAAAGAACAGGCTGAAAACAGACCTGTAATCATTGCCTCGAATAATCAGTTTACCACTTTGATGAATGCCATAAGCCTTATTCTTGACCCATTCAAGATACAAGACGCTGACGAACTTATAGACAACATGTCGAGCTATTTCAGCCAATCAAATTGGGATCAGACCATTACTGACTCTGAAGGGAAAGAACAGAAATTATTTGATGTATTCAAAAAGGTAATCACTGATGCAAAAGAAAACCCGGGAAATGAAAACCCTCAATTATTTCAAGAATTGCTTCTCGCCATAGAAAAATACCTATCGCAACATTTAGAAAAAATGTTTATGCATGAAGTTGATCGCCAAGTCATATTTTCAAACCTTGTCCATGGATTTTCTGACCTGCGCAGACAATCAAGGGCTCAGTTGGAAATGCTTGAGCCAGCTATAGACACTCATACCAGTGAACAGGCTGATGAAGCCCAACATGACAAGGCAGCAAAGGCGCAGAAAAGAAAAGAACTCAGCAACGAAGAGAAGAAGAGAAAATACCTGAGAGAAAGGATAGAATACCTGGACGATTTCTACTTTCGGTTCGGCTGTAAATATGGTAACTGGGCGTGACCGGCCCTTAACCTTCTTCCAGACCGGCTGCCAGCAGCAGACTTCCCGGCATGCTGCTGGCACTTAAGACTGTCCTGCACGGCAACTGCGCATACATGCAGTCGTGCTCTCAATCAAGCTTTGCCATCTTCTCTGGCACCCGCATTTCCCATTCTTTCGGGAGTTCGTCATTGGTAAAGTAGGGACGTTTCTCGCTGACCACGGCAATACCTCGCTGTTTCAGTACTCCCCGGGCTTCCTCTGAAAGCAGTGTTGCCTGCGTCAAGGTGCCCAGGTTCATCTGTATACCTTCGCTACTCAGCCGTTGTACCTCTTGCTCTATTGCCTGTTGTGTTGCCGGGCTCAGCAGCGACGGGTCATGTTCGTACTGCATCTTTTCCAGCAGCGTCATTCCGGCCGGAATCGCCACCTGCCTCAGGTCATACCAGCTGTTATGAATGCCATAAGTGATCCCTTTACTTTGATCAGCCTTGCAGGCCTGGTGGCTTGGGTCTGAACAGACAATGATTCCGGCCTCCTGAGCGATTTTGCGCCGGACATTGTCATCAATAAACTGGTTCATTCTCTGCACTGGCTCAGTGGTCCATTCAAAGTTTTCAGAGATCTTTGAACCATTGCCAATCAGACCGTAAACTTCGGTGTAGTTTTTTTTGCGCCAATCCCGGAGTAGTCCGGTTACCCGCGCCAGATCGGCTGCACCGTGCATGGCGGCTTCCAGATGCCGTTGGAATTCAGTTTTGGTGTCACTATCGGAGGTAAACTGTTCGGTCAGCTGCGATGGTATGTCAAGGAGTCTGGCGTCAAATCCCAAAGGTCGAGCCACTGTTAATCCGGGAAAATCAGCCCCAACCCCGCAACCACGGATAACGTCCATTCGATCCGCAAAACGTAGTATGCGCAGATACCAGCGCACGGACTCAGACAGATTCTGCTGATCGCCGCCCATGACATCGTTTTCCTTGCTGGTCATCGCCAGTGCCATATCCTTCACTAGTTGTTCAGGGTAGTGCCCTGTCAGGTCCCGTTTGAAATACTCAGCTGACGTTGATTCTTCCACTGATTTGTCAACATCTTCGGCAGCCGCGTCATGGTAGATAATGGCCAGAGACAGGAGTTCTTTTTCATCCGGTTTCAGGGAACATTGCTGAAATTTCTCCAGCAGTTCCATATACCAGTGCCCATTATTTCTGGCCCGCAGGACATGACTGCAACTGTGCTCTGGTTTCCACATGGTTGGCATGGTCTGACTGCCAAGGCTCTTGATGACTCGTTGTGGTCCGGGACGGCGGTAATAATGTTGCAATACTTTCAGGATGGTTGTTTCATTATCGCCGACATTGTCAGGCAGGACTGGTGGTTTGCTGAAGGCGTCCACCACAAACTGTAATGCCTTTGGTGTTTCGGTTGTCAATGGTGTTGCCTGGTTGTGAGAAGCGTCCAGACCCAGTGATTGTTTCAGATTGCTGATGTCCTCCTGAGCCTGCAGGACATGCTTTGGCCAATTCTGATACAAAGGATAGGTTTCCCGATGCTTCCACAGATTTTCAAGCCATTTGATGTAATCAGCCACGGACAAATCACCAATATTCTCATTGCCGTCAAAGCAGTAAAGCTCCAGATCCTCTGCAAGATCATTCAGAAAGTCTTCGTCCGGGATAGCCTCATAATGAAACAAGGCCAATAAGTGGGACTGAATATGTTCGAGGGTCAGACCCAGCCTGGTTTTTGTATAGAGTGATACCTCTTTCAAACAAGCCTGATTTTGCAGTTGACTGTTGCCCCGACAGATTCGGTCAAATTCAACGATGCTCCCCGGGCAACCGATTAAAGGTAACTGACTGAGATGTTCCAGGTTCAGGAAGTCAAATGGAGCATAAGCAGCCACCAGACAATTGAATAGGCTCGCTGGCATTGCAGATTCATCCTTATATTCCATGCAGCTGATGAGCTCCACACCAAATTCAGTCAGCCTTGTCCCGCTCTGCAAAAGCAGCTGAAATAACCGGTAAGCTTCTTTCTCCTGCTGCTCCCTGATTTGCTGTTCCTGAAGATCATTGTGTCTGAATATTTCGCTATGCAGGAGAAGATCAAGCAAAGATCTGATTCCCGCCGTACGGAAAAAAAAGGGGGACTTGAGAGGCAGACCACTGAGTTTCAATGCCAGAAGCTGCTGGTAACTGTAACAAGAGGGATTAATCAACAGCTTGATGGCTTCTTCCAGTTTATGCACAAGATTCGGAGGAATGGTTAATTCTGATGAACTCAGTGCTTTCGCTCGCAAAGGCATTGGCAGCAGATTTAACAGGGCTCTGAAATGTTTAAAGGCTATGCCTTGTGAAAACGCAAAATCATTCAGAGAATGCTCATTGCTGGCCAAGTGTTCACTGTGCAGCTCATCGTCAAAATAGACCTGAACAGAGCCTGTGCGGTGGCAATAAACGACCAGTGGCAAGGATCCAAGCTGCAACTCCTTCTCGCACTCACGCTTGTCCAGCAGGATATCGGATATATTCATCTTTGCATCCTTGTAAACGCAAATGCATTGGATGTCTTCCTTCCTGTAGTGGGCGAGTAACAGTTCCGGGAAATCATCTGTACGGGCACATGGACCAGATTTCAACTTTGGCAAACTGAACGTCCCATTCGCTTGCAGATGCCCCGAGGTGAAACGAGGATAAACTCTCCAGATGACCTGATCGCCACGCTCAAGACGTCTATCGAGCAAAGATTGTAGATGAGGCAGTAGTTTTACTCCCAGTTTATCCGGAGTTAAGTCAGGCTCTACCATCAGCTTCCTGGTAATCGCGTTACGTTTATAAGCATACAGGCATTGTGGATCAACAATGCCTACCATCCATTTCCCAAACCCTTTCCCAATGCGCGCGTTAGGCATCATCCTCCCCGGAAGGGCGAGGGTGAAGGGTCTTGGTGCTCCCTTGCCAGAAAAGTATTTTCTCTCTCTGGACAAATCAATGCGCCTGAGCGCCAGACGTCCACTCTTGGCAGCCTGCAGTAGCTTGTGCCGTTCACACTCTCTGGGATGATGCAGCAGCCGTTTGCCAGTCGGTTCGCAGACTGTCCATTGGCCAGAGGCTGTTACCGACCGGGTGTCAAAGTTTGATTCGGGTTGAGATGGTGGGCACGGGCTCGCAGCGGTCTGGGCAACATCCATGCTAATACTCCTGTATAACTTATTGTTTACCTGCTCTCGTTTGCAGAGATTCTGAAGTCCTTAGAGTAACTGGCTGCTGTAAAGTTCCATCTCAGCTAATTTTTAAGGCAAGATCAAAGGATTTTGTCAGTCTTTTCCTGCTGGTTTGTCCTGAGCATCAAGCTTGGTTATTTTCTTTGGCACCAGCATTTCCCGTTCTTTCGGGAAGCCATCGTTGGTAAAGTAGGGACGCTTCTCGCTGACCACGACAATACCTCGCTGTTTCAGTACTGTCTGGGCTTCCTCCGAAAACAGCGTTTCCTGCGTCAAGGTGCCCGTATTCATCCGTATACCTTCGCTCTTCAGCCGTTGCACCTCTCGCTCTATTGCCTGTTGTGTTGCCGGGCTCAGCAGCGACGGGTCATGTTCGTACTGCATTTTTTCCAGCAGCGTCATTCCGGCTGGAATCGCCACCTGCCCAAGATCATACCAGCTGTTATGAAGGCCATAAGTGATCCCTTTGTTTTGATCAGCCTTGCAGGTCTGGTGACCTGGGTCTGAACAGACAATAATTCCGGCCTCCCGAGCCATTTTGCGGCGAACGTTGTCGTCAATAAACTGGTTCATTCTCTGCACTGGCTCAGTTGTCCATTCAAAGTTTTCAGAGATCCTGGAGCCATTGTCGTTCAGACCATAGATTTCGGTGTAGTTTTTGTTGCGCTGATCTGGAAGTTGCCCGGTTATTCGCACCAGATCAGCCGCGCCGTGCATGGCGGCTTCGAGATGACGTTGGAATTCAGGCTTGTCGTCAGGCTTGGAAGTAAAATCTCCAGTCAGCTGTGGTGGTAAGTCAAGACGTGTAGCGTCAAAACCCAGAGGTTGAGTCAGCGTTAATCCGGGAAAATCAGCCCCAACCCCGCAACCACGGATAACGTCCATTCGATCCGCAAAGCGTAATATGCGCAGGTACCAGCGCACAGGCTCAGACAGGTTCTGATCATCGCTGCCATTGACATCGTTTTCCTTTTTGATCATCGCCATGGCTATATCATTCAGTAGCTGTTCAGGGTAATGCCCGGCCAGATCCCGTCTGAAATAAGAAGCTGACCTTGATTCCTCCACTGATTTTGGGACATCCTCGGCAGCCGCATCGTGGTAGATAATTGCCAGAGACAGGAGTTCTTTTTCATCCGGACTCAGGGAACGCTGCTGAAATTTCTTCAGCAATTCCATATACCAGTGCCCGTTATTTCTGGCCCGCAGGACGTGACTGCAGCAGTGCTTCGGTTTCCAGACCGTTGGCATGGTCTGTCTGCCAAGGCTCTGGATTACCCGTTCCGGTCCCGGCCGACGATAATAATGTTGCAATACCTTCAGGATGGTTTTTTCATTATCGCCGACATCATCAGGCAGGACTGGCGGTGCGCTGAATGCGTTCACCACAAACGCTAATCCCTCTGGTTTTTTGGCTGCCAATTGTGTCGCAAGCTTCTGAGAGTCGTTCAGACCGAGAGATTGTTTCAGGTCCGCGATGTCCTGCTCAGCCTGCCGGACATGATTTGGCCAATTCTGGTAGAAAGGATGCGTTTCCCTTTGCTTCCATAGTTTTTCAACCCATTGGATATAATCCGCCACGGAAAAATCATCAATAACTTTCTTGCCGTCGGGGTAATAGCAGTCCAGCGTTCGTTTAACTCTATACAGAGTCTCCAAGTCCAGGTCAGTATAATGAAAGAGGGCTAGTAAGCGGGTCCTGATAATTTCGAGGGGGCGAGAGTGTAAACAGACATCATAGAGTACCTCTTTCATGCATTTCTGAAGTTGCTTTTGAGTTTGAGCCCGACAGATTCGGTGAAATTCAACGACGCTGCCCGGGCAATGGATTAAAGATATTCTGCGCAGATGTTTCAGGGTCAGACAATCAAATGGAGCAAAGGCAGCCACCATATAATTCATTGTGCTCGCTGGTATGACCGTTTGCATGTCATCCGCCATGGCGTGAATGCTTGAAATAGCAGTCCCCAGCCTTGCCCCGCTTTGCAGAAGCAGCTGAAGTAAGTGACAAGCTTCTCTCTCCTGTTCGGTTTGCTCCTCACCAGACCCATCGTTTCTGGACCTTTCGGAAACCAGCAAGATGTCGAGTAAAGATCGAACCTTTCCTTCGTAAAAAAAATCCAGGTGAATTGGCAAGCCACTTTCTTTTAATTTCAAAAGCCCCTCATAATTGTAAGAACGAGGATGACTCACCAGCTTGATGGCTTGTTGCATTTTGTGCACCAGGTTAGGTGGGACGCTTAATTCCGAACTCAGTGCCTCCGCCCGCAAAGACATTGGCAGCAGATTTAACAGGGCTCTGAAATGTTCCGGGGCTATGCCCTGTGAAAATGCAAAATCATTAAGAGACTGCTCATTCCTGGCCAATTGTTTACTGTCCAGCTCATCATCAAAACAGACCTCGACAGAACCTGTGTGATGGCAATAAACAGTCAGAGGCAAGGATTTAAGCTTTAATTCCTTTTCACACTGACGCTTGTCCTGCAGGACATCAGCAATATTCATCCCTGCATCCTTGTAAACACAGAAGCATTTGATGTCTTCTTTGCCGTAGCTGCTGAGCACCAGTTCCGGGTAATCAAGTGAGTGGGCGACATCGTCAGGCTTCAATTTGGGTAAACTGAACGTCCCGTCGGCTAGCAGATGCCCCGAGGTGAAACGGTGAGGATAAGTTCTCCAGAAGACCTGATCACCATGCTCAACGAGTCTAGCGAGCAACGATTGCAGATCAGGCAGTAATTTCACTCTAAGAGTATCCGGAGTTACGTCAGACTCCGCCAGAAGCCGTCTCGTGGATGCGTTGCGTTTATAGAGATACAGGCATTGCGGATCAACAATGCCTACCATCCATTTACCATACCTTTGTGGTACGGGCCCGGTGGGCATGATCCCCTCAGGCAGGGCGAGGGTAAAGGGTCTTGGTACTCCTATACCCGAAAAGTAATTGTCTTCTTTAGTTAATTCAATTCGCCGGAACGCCAGAAGCCCACTCTCAGCGGCCCACAGTAGCTCTTGTCGCTCTGATTCCCTGGGGTGGCAGGGTAGCCGCTTGCGGGTTGATTCGCAGACTGTCCACTGGCCGGAGGCAGTTACCGACTGGGTGTCATAATTTGCTTGAGAAGGAGTGCATTGGCTGGCAAAGACACCCGTTCCCTGGGCAACATTCATTGAAATACTCCAAACTTGCCATTCACTCTTTAAACCAGTGGTTGTCAAAAGGCAATGCACTGGATTTTGTTGTTGGGTGGCGTAGTTATTTCTGAACGTGGTTTACGATGATGGCGAGAGTTTTTTCTATTTTGTCAAAACGTTCGTCGTGCTGGTCAAGACGTTTGTCGAGCTGGTCAAAACGTTCGTCGTGCTGGTCAAGACGTTTGTCGAGCTGGTCAAAACGTTCGTCGTGCTGGTCAAGACGTTTGTCGAGCTGGTCAAAACGTTTGTCATGCTGGTCAAAACGTTTGTCGTGCTGATCAAAACGTTTGCGGTTCTCAGACTGGTAAGCCTCGATCTTGCGGTCTTGCCGCTCAAACATGAGCCGGGTCTCTCGCTGGTTTTCGAGCACAATCTTCTGTGTTTCCCCAGTAATCTCGATGAGCCGGTGTACAGCGTTATCCAGCGATTCAAAATGGGATTCAAGTCTCTCTACACGAAGTTCCAGTGACATACTGCGTACCATTATCATTTGTTGAAGCAGCAGTCAGCATAGCAGACATTGAGAGGGGGGGGCCGGACAGATATGAAAACACTCAGCGGGCTGCTGCTGATCCTGTCAGCCTTATACATGGTGCTTATGGGTATAGATTATTTCTATCCCCAGTTTTTGCTGTCAGTGTTAGCCGATGCCTGTGAACAGGCGGTCTATGGCAGAAATAATATCACTACGCTGCTCCTGCATACTGGCCACTTTTTTGCCGATGAAGTGATTGGGAATAGATGCCAGCTGCGGAATAACCAGCATCCATTCTTCATCGTCCACAACAGTTTGGGGGCATACCTGCAATGCTTTTTTGTAACGGTGACTGCGGCTTAGAGGAGCAACAATCGATTGGTCGTCGAACTGAATTAAACTCGACTGAAGCACTACAACATAAGGATACTTGTCTGCATTAT
This sequence comes from Endozoicomonas sp. ALC020, assembly GCF_049275935.1. Lineage (NCBI taxonomy): Bacteria > Pseudomonadati > Pseudomonadota > Gammaproteobacteria > Oceanospirillales > Endozoicomonadaceae > Endozoicomonas > Endozoicomonas sp. ALC020. The sequence goes on along the minus strand of NZ_CP184830.1, from coordinate 578,145 downwards.
CGGCGGTGTTCAAACACACATCGAACTGTGTCATTTAGAATGTCCTCATGCCATCACTGAACAAACCATCTTCTTTAATGACTTGTTCAATTTCTTCCATGGCTTCCTTGTAAAGTTTCTTCAAACGCTCTTCCTCCAAACTTCTGACTTCAGCCTTAACGCCTTGTTCGGCGGCAGAAGAAATATTAATGTTCAACTCACGAGCCTTCTCTAACACCTCGTCATCAATGGTCACTGTGGTTTTACTTTTGCTCATGCTAATACCTACTTATTCAGTGTTTTGGTTAGTATAACAGGTGCATATCAGAACTGTTTCCCATACTTCCCAACCGCTTCAGCAGACAGCTTGCTCATTGGAGTAACTGTCTGGTAAAAAGTTTCACCAGGGGGCCACCGCCCGAAGATGAATTTCAATAGAGGGATCAAAGGATTGCACATGCACGCCCCGCTGGCGCATTCTGCTGAGCATTAAGCTTTGGCACCAGTATTTCCGGTTCTCTCGGGAAACCCTCGTTGCTGAAGTAGGGACGCTTCTCGCTGACCACGGTAATACCACGCTTTTTCAGCACTTTTCGGGCTTTCTCGGAAGCCAGTGTTTTTTGAGTCAAGGTGCCCAGATTCATTCGTATCCCTTCGCTCTTGAGCCGCTGTATCTCTTTCTTCAACGCCTGTTGTGTTGCCGGACTCAGCAGCGACGGGTCATGTTCGTACTGCATCTTTTCCAGTAGCGTCATTCCGGCTGGAATCTCAACCTGTCCCAGATCATGCCAGCTGTTGTGAATACCACGAATGATCCCTTTTTTCTGATTAGCTTTGCAGGCTTTGTGGCTGGGATCTGAACAGACAATAATGCCAGCTTCCTGTGCCATTTTGCGTCGGACATTGTCGTCAATAAACTGGTTCATTCTCTGCAAAGGCTCGGTTGTCCATTCAAAGTTTTCAGAGATATTGGAGCCACTGTCGTTCAGGCCATAGACTTTGGTGTAGTTTTTTCTGCGATAATCCTGAAGATGCCCGGTTACCCGCGCCAGATCAGCCGCACCGTGCATGGCAGCTTCCAGATGACGTTGGAATTCACTCTTGTTGCCAGGCTCGGAGCTGAACTCTTTAGTCAGCTGTGCTGGTAAGTCAAGACGTGTAGCGTCAAAACCCGGAGGTCGAGTCACTGTTAAACCGGGAAAATAGGGCGCAACCCCAAAACAACGGATAACGTCCATTCGATCCGCAAAGCGCAATATGCGCAGATACCAGCGCACAGGGTCAGGCAGGTTCTGTTCATCTTTACCATTGACATCGTTTTCTTTGCTGATCATCGCCATTGCCATATCAGCCAGCAGTTGTTCAGGGTAATGCCCGGTCAGATCCCGTTTGAAGTACTCGGCTGACCTTGTTTCTTCCGCTGATTTGTCAACATCTTCGGCAGCTGCATCATGGTAGATAATTGCTAGAGACAGGAGTTCTTTTTCTTCTTTGCTCAGGGAACACTGCTGAAATTTCTTCAGCAATTCCATATACCAGTGCCCATTATTTCTGGCCCGCAGGACATGACTGCAACTGTGCATTGGTTTCCACACTGCTGGCATGGTCTGTCTGCCCAGATTCTGGATCACCCGCTCCGGTCCCGGTCGGCGGTAATAATGCTGCAATACCTTCAGGATGGTTTTTTCATTGTCGCCGACATTATCTGGCAGGACCGGCGGCTTGCTGAAGGCTTCTACCACAAACTGTAATGCCGCTGGTGCCGTGGCCGCCATGGGTGTTGTCGATGTACCAGAATCGCCCAGACTGAGTGATTGTTTCAGATTCTCTATGTCCCGATGAGCCTGTTGAACATGCTCTGGCCAATTCTGGTACAAAGTATGTGTTTCTCGCTGATCCCATAGTTTTTCAAGCCAGTTGATATAATCATCCTGAGAAATACCCGCAATGACTCTATTACCTTTGGGATATTCCTTCTGCACATAGGATTCAAAAGATTTCAGAACGTTTTTGTCCAGAGAAGCTCCGAAGTGAAACAGGGCCAGCAAGAGAGACTGGATGGTGTCGAGAGAAGGGAGAATACGATCATTCAGATATTGCCGTAATAACTGTTCCAGAGTGTCCTGCCGTTGCGGTTGGCTAAGCCCCTGGCAAATGCGGTCAAATTCAATAACGGCTCCCGGACAGGCGGTCAAGGGTACCCTCCTGAGATGAAGCAGAGTCAGGAATTGAAATGGTCTGAAGGCAACCAGCATACAATTCATTATGCCCGGTGGCATTGTAAAAGAGAGAGAGTCGTCCATCCGGTAAATGAAGCTCAAGCACCACTTTTTCGGCAGACTTGCCCCACTTTGCAAAATCAGCCGAAACATTCGATAGGCTGTTTCCTCCTGTTTCTGAGTTTGCTCCTGATCAGTCTTTTCGTTTCTGAACATTTCCTGAGTCAGGAGCATTTCAAGCAAAGATTGAAAACGTCCTTTATGAAAAAAAGGCTGGTGAATGGGTAAGCCACCCTGTTTTAATTTCAGAAGCCCCTCGTAACTATAACAACGAGGATTTTGCACCAGCGTGATCGCCTGTTGCAATTTGTGCTCGGCATCTGGTGAGACGGTTAATTCCAGACTCAGTGCCTTTGTCCGCAAAGACATTGGCAGCAGATTCAACATGTCTCTGAAATTTTCCGGCGCTATGCCCTGTGAAATCGCAAAATAATCCAGAAAATCCTCATTCCTGGCCAGGTGTTTATTATCCAGCTCATCATCAAAATAGACCTGAACAGAGCCTGTGCGGCAGCAGTAAACAACCAGAGGCAGGGGGTCAAGTTCCAATTCCTTTTCACACAGACGCTTGTCACGCAGAATCTCGGCAATACTTGTCTGTGCTTCGTTGTATGCACAGAAGCATTTTATGTCTTCTTTGCCATATTGGGTGAGCACCAGTTCCGGGTAGTCGAGTAAAGGGGTGACATTGCCGATTTTCAATTTTGGTAAACTGAACGTTCCATCCTCTTGCAGATGTCCCGAGGTGAAACGATGAGGATAAGCTCTCCAGAGGACTTGATGGCCATGCTCAAGACGTCTAAGAAGTGATGATTGCAGATCAGGCAGTAGTTTTGCTCGCAGCGTTTCCGGAGTGGCGCTTGAATCTATCAGCAAACGTGAAGTAGCTGCATCATATTTATAGGCATACAGGCATTTTGGATCAACAATGCCTACCATCGATTCACCAAAATCCGTTTTTTGCATGGGCCTGGTGGGCATCATTCCCCCCGGCAGGGCGAGAGTGAAAGGCCTTGGTGCCCCCTTACCCGAAAAGTATTCTTTTTCTTCATACAAATCAATTCGCCGGAGCGCCAGGCGTCCAGTCTCTGCGGCCCGCAGTAGCTCTTGTCGCTCAGACTCCCTGGAAGGAGCGGGTAGCAGCCTTCTGGTCGATTCGCAGACTGTCCATTGGCCAGAGGCCGTTACCGACTGGGTGTCAGACTTTGATTGTGTGGGAGGGTAAAGGTTTGCAGTGGTTCCCGTTCCCTGGGCAACATTCATGGTAATACTCCTGTAAAACTTATTACTTACCTGCTTTCCTGTGGGGCTACCTTTTTTTGGAGTCACTGGCTGGCAAAAAGTTCCAACTGGCTGGCAAAAAGTTCCACTTTGACTTCATAGCGAGATCAAAGGACTGAGCACGTCCACCCTTCTGGCGCATTTTGCTGGGCATCAAGCTTTGCTATCTTCTCAGGCACCAGCATTTCCCGTTCTTTCGGGAAACCTTGGTTGGTAAAGTAGGGACGCTTCTCGCTGACCACTGCAATACCTCGCTGTTCCAGCACCTTTCGGGCTTCCTCCGAAGCCAGCGTGGTTTGCGTCAAGGTGCCAGGATTCATCCGAATACCTTCGCTCCTCAGCCGTTGCACCTCTTTCGCTAATGCTTTTTGTGTTGCCGGGCTCAGCAGTGACGGGTCATGTTCGTACTGCATCTTTTCCAGCAGCGTCATTCCGGCAGGAATCGTCACCTGCCTGAGATCATACCAGCTGTTATGAATACCACGAGTGATCCCTTTTTTCTGATCCGCCTTGCAGGCTTTGTGGCTGGGGTCTGAGCAGACAATAATGCCGGCCTGCTGAGCCATTTTGCGGCGGACATTGTCGTCAATAAACTGATTCATTCTCTGCACTGGTTCAGTTGTCCATTCAAAGTTTTCAGAGATCTTTGAACCATCGCTATTCAGACCGTAGACCCGGGTGTAGCTTTTTTTGCGCCGATCTTGAAGCTGCCCGGTTACTCGCGCCAGATCAGCCGCACCGTGCATGGCGGCTTCGAGATGACGCTGGAATTCAGTCTTGTTGTCAGGCTCGGCGGTAAAATCTCGAGTCAGCTGCGCTGGCAGGTCAAGACGTGTAGCGTCAAAACCCAGGGTTCGAGTCACCGTTAATCCGGGAAAATCAGCCCCAATCCCACGGCAACGGATAAAGTCCATTCGATCTGCAAAGCGTAATATGCGCAGATACCAGCGCACAGAGTCAGGCAGGTTCTGTTCATCCTTACCCTCGACATCGTTTTCCTTGCTGACCATTGCCAGCACTATATTCTCCAGCAGCTGTTTGGGGTAGTGCCCGGTCAGGTCCCGTTTGAAGTACTCGGCTGACTTTGTTTCTTCCACTGATTTGTCAACATCTTCGGCAGCAGCGTCATGGTAGATAATCGCCAGAGACAGGAGTTCTTTTTCTTCTTTGCCCAGAGAACACTGCTGAAATTTCTTCAGCAATTCCATATACCAGTGCCCATTATTCCTGGCTCGCAGGACATGACTGCAACTGTGCAGGGGTTTCCACACTGCTGGCATGGTCTGTCTGCCAAGGCTCCGGACCACCCGTTCCGGTCCCGGACGGCGGTAATAATGCAGCAATACCTTCAGAATGGTTTTTTCATTATCGCCGACAGTATCTGGCAGGACCGGCGGCTTGCTGAAGGCGTCCACCACAAACTTTAATGCCGCCGGTGCCTGAGCTGACAATGCTGTTGCCGATGGGCCTGAATCGACCTGATCGAGAGATTGTTGCAGGTCCCTGATGTCCCGTTCAGCCTGCCGGACATGCTCCGGCCAATTCTGGTACAAAGAATGTGTTGCTCGTTGATCCCACAGTTTTTTAAGCCATGTGATGTAATCATCCGCAGAAAAATCAGCAATAACTTTCTTACCTTCAGGATATTCCTTACGCAAATAGGATTGAAAAGATTTCAGAAAGTTTTTGTTCAGGGAAGCTCCGAAGGAAAACAGGGCTAGCAACTGAGACTCGACGGTGTCGAGAGTGGGACGGTAACAATCGTTCAAATGTTGCCGCAATATCTGTTCCAGAGCGTCCTGCCGTTGCTGTTGACTAAGCCCCTGGCAAATGCGGTCAAATTCAACAAGGGCTCCCGGACAGGTGGACAAAGCGATCTTCCTGAGATGGAGCAGAGTCAGGAATTGAATGGGTCTAAAGGCAACCAGCATACAATTCATTATGCCCGGTGGCATTATGTAAGAGAGAAAGCTGTCCATTCGGTAAATGAAATACAGGCACCACTTTTTCGGCAAACTTGCCCCACTTTGCAAAATCAGCCGAAACATTCGGTAGGCTGTTTCTTCCTGTTGCTGAGATTGCTCCTGAGCAGAGTTTTCGTTTCTGATCATTTCCAGAACAGTGTTTTCGTTTCTGATCATTTCCTGAGTCAGGAGCATTTCAAGCAAAGATTCAAAATCTCCTTCCTGAAAAAAAGGCTGGTGAATTGCCAAGCCACTCTGTTTTAATTTCAGAAGCTCCTCGTAACTGTAAAAACGAGGATTACTGACCAGTTTGATGGCCTGTTGTAACTTTTGCCTGGCATCTGCAGAGACGGTTAATTCCGAACTCAGTGCCTCTGTCCGCAAAGACATTGGCAGAAGATTCAACATGGCTCTGAAATTTTCCGGGGCTATGCCCTGTGAAATCGCAAAATAATCCAGAGAATCTTCATTCCTGGCCAGGTGTTTATTGTTCAGCTCATCATCAAAATAAACCTCAACAGAACCTGTGCGATAGCAATATATAACCAGAGGCAGGGGGGATTTAATCTTCAATACCTTTTCACACTGACGCTTGTCCCCCAGGATCTCGGCAATATTTATCTGTGCATCTTTGTATGCACAGAAGCATTTGATGTCTTTTTTGTCATATTGGGTGAGCACCAGTTCCGGGTAGTCGAGTAAAGGGGTGTCATTGTCGGATTTCAATTTTGGTAAACTGAACGTTCCATCCTCTTGCAGATGTCCTGAGGTAAAACGATGAGGATAAACTCTCCAGATGACCTGATTGCCATGCTCAAGACGTCTATTGAGCGATGATTGCAGATCAGGCAATAGTTTTGCACGCAGTGTTTCCGGAGTGACGCCGGGCTCTATCAGCACACGTCCAGTAGATGCATCATATTTATAGACATACAGGCATTGTGGATCAACAATGCCTACCATCCATTTACCAAAATCTGCTTTTGGCATGGGCCTAGTGGGCATCATTCCCCCCGGCAGGGCGATTGTGAAGGGCCTTGGTGCCCTCTGACCCGAGAAGTAATCGTTTTCTATATTCAATCTGATTCGCCGAAACGCCAGGCGTCCAGTCTCTGCGGCTCGCAGTAGGTCTTGTCGCTCAGACTCCCTGGAAGGAGCGGGCAGCAGCCTGCTGGTGGATTCGCAGACTGTCCATTGGCCAGAGGTCGTTACCGACTGGGTGTCAGACTTTGATTGCGTGGGAGGGTAAAGGTTTGCAGAGGTTCTCGTTTCGTGAGTAACATTCATTGGAAATCTCCAAAATTAATATTTACCACTTTCGTAAAGGTGATTTCTGCGCTTTTAGAGTGACTGGCTGGAAAAAAGTTCCATGATCGAGGGGGGAGAGTATGAATTCACATAGTACCTCTTTAATGAATTGTTGTTGTTGCTCTTGACTGGGTTTCCGGGTGGATGGTCAATCAAATTTATGGTTGTCCTTGTTTCTTCTTCTTTTGCTTTTCTGAAGTAATTGTTTGGTATCAGGTTATTTTAATTTTTTCATAATTTCTTCACAAATAGGAAAAATTGTTTTAAATAATTCCTCGTTATCCTTCCCTGCTTTGTCTGGGTGTATTCTTAATAACAGCTTTTTATATTTTTTCCTGAACTCATCTCTGCTTGGTATTCCTTGTATTTTAAAATCGGATAAGTTGGGGTCAATTAATAGACGATTGTACCTCTCAAGTAACTGAGCTCTGTCACTCATTTCAACAGATTCATAAGTTTTGTATGAGTTATCTGACCTTGACGAACGGCTATCAGATTCAGTGTCCGAGTAAGACTCTGAGTAATAACTGTGATGGGATTCGGGACGAGTTTCTCTTGATGAACGACTATCAGTCTCAGAAGAGTAAGACTCTGAGTAATGACTGTGATCGGATCCGGGACGAGTTTCTCTTGATGAACGACTATCAGCCTCAGAAGAGTAAGACTCTGAGTAATGACTGTGATCGGATCCGGGACGAGTTTCTCTTGATGAACGACTATCAGCCTCAGAAGAGTAAGACTCTGAGTAATGACTGTGATCGGATCCATAAAGAGTTTTTCTTGACGAATGGCTATCAGCCTCAGAGTCCGACTCTGAGCAATGACTGTGATCAGATCCGTAAGGAGTTTTTCCAGACGAATGGCTTTCAGCCTCAGAATCCGACTCTGACCAGTGAGTGTGTTTAGATCCGTAACGAGTTTTTTTTGACGGAGGGCTATCAGCCTCAGAGTCAGACTCTGAGCAATAACTGCGATCAGATCCATAACGAGTTTTTGATGACGAAGAGCTTTCAGTCTCAGAGTGAGACGCTGACCAATGACTGCTATCAGATCCGTAACGAGTTTTTGTTGACGAAAGACTATCAGTTTCGGAACTCGATGAGATTATTCTTTCAGAAACTTTTGTCTGTTTTTGATGTCTTCCATACTTTTTTGGTATTTCCTTTTTTTTCTCCCTATTGTTAGATTCATCTTCACTTAACCGGAATGAGCGGCGTATACCGGCTTTGCTGCCAACACTATTCAAGTTGAACTCCTGTTTATTAAATCAACCGGACAGGCTCATTGCGAATGGCCTCAATAGTTAGAGTGATTATCTGGGAAAAAGTTCCGGCAAGGTCCTATTGCCTGGTCATGGACTTCATAGCGAGATCAAAGGATTGTTCATGCCAACCTGCTGGCGTGTTCTCAATCAAGCTTGGCTATCTTTTTTGGCACCAGCATTTTCCGTTTTCTCCGGAAGCCATCGTTGTTAAAGTAAGGACGCTTCTCGCTGACCACAACAATACCCCGCTCCCTCAGCACTTTTTGGGCTTCCTCCGAATACAGCGTTTCCTGGGTCAAGGTGCCCGGGTTCATCCGTATACCTTCGCTCTTCAGTCGCTGCACCTCTTGTGCCATGGCCTGTTGTGTTGTCTGGCTGAGCAGCGAAGGGTCATGTTCGTACTGCATCTTTTCCAGCAGCGTCATTCCGGCCGGAAGCTTTACCTGCCCCAGATCATACCAGCTGTTATGAATACCATAAGTGATCCCTTTGTTCTGATCCGCCTTGCAGGCTTGGTGGTTGGGGTCTGAACAGACAATAATCCCGGCCGCCTGAGCGATTTTGCGCCGGACATTGTCGTCAATAAACTGGTCCATTCTCCGCACTGGCTCAGTTGTCCATTCAAAGTTTTCAGAGATCTTTGCGCCATTGTCGTCCAGACCGTAGACTTGGGTGTAGTTTTTTTTGCGCTGATCCAGAAGTTGCCCGGTTATCCGCGCCAGATCAGCCGCACCATGCATGGCGGCTTCCAGATGTCGTTGGAATTTACTCTTGTTGCAAGACCAGGAGCTAAACTCACTGGTTAGATGTGATGGTAAGTCAAGACGTGTAGCGTCAAAACCCAGAGGTCGAGTCACCGTTAATCTGGGAAAATCAGCACCAACCCCGCAACCACGGATAACATCCATTCGATCTGCAAAACGCAATATTCGCAGATACCAGCGCACAGCGTCAGGCAGGTTCTGCTCCTCTTTACCCTTAACATCGTTTTCTTTGCTGACTATCGCCTTTGCCATATCAGCCAGCAGCTTTTCAGGGTAGTGTCCGGCCAGGTCCCGTTTGAAATAATCAGCTGAGCTTGATTCTTCCACTGATTTGTCGACATCTTCGGCAGCCGCATCATGGTAGATAATCGCCAGCGACAGGAGTTCTTTTTCGTCCGGGCGCAAGGAGCACTGCTGAAATTTCTCCAGCAATTCCATATACCAGAGCCCATTATTTCTGGCCCGCAGGACATGACTGCAACTGTGCAGTGGTTTCCACACGGTTGGTATGGTTTGCATGCCAAGGCACTGGATCACCCGTTCTGGTCCCGGACGGCGGTAATAATGTTGTAATACCTTCAGGATGGTTTTTTCATTATCGCCGACATTATCGGGCAGGACTGGCGCTGTGCTGAAGGCGTCCACCACAAACTTTAATGCTGCTGGTGTTTCGGTTGCCAATGGTGTTGCCAGATTGTGAGAATCGTCCAGACCAAGAGATTGTCTCAGATCTTTGATGTCCTGCTGAGCCTGCCGGACATGCTTTGGCCAATTCTGGTAGAAAGGATATGTTTCCCGTTGCTCCCATAGTTTTTTGACCCATTTGACATAATCAGCCACGGAAAAATCATCAATGATATTTTCATCTTCTTCGCAATACCTATCGAGATAGGATTCAAGACTATCCAGAACGTTTTTGTCCACGGAAATCTGGTAATGAAACAGGGCCAATAAGCTGAGCTGAATATGTTTGAGGGTTATATTCCAGAGAGTTACCACATATTTTAATACCCTTCTCAGGCAATCCTGCTGCTGCCGTTTACTGAGACCGCGACAGGTACGGTCAAATTCAACGATGCTTCCCGGACAGCCGGTCAAAGGGTACCACTTGAGATGTTCCAGAGTCAGGAACTCAAATGGAGCAGAGGTAGCCACAAAACAATCGAATATTCCAGCCGGGATTACAGGTACGCGGGGACCATCCATGTTCTTAATGCGATAAAAATACTCCTCCAGCCTCGCACCGCTGCGCAGAAGCAACTGACATAAGCGCCGGGCTTCGTCCTCCTGTTTCAGGGTCTGCTCGTGTTCTGGCTGGTCGTTTCTGAACACTTCGGAATCCAGCAGCATGCCAAGTAAAGATTGAACTTTTCCTTTATGAAAAAAACACTGGTGAATTGGCAAGCCACTTTGTTTTAACTCCAGAAGCTTCTCATAACTGTAAACAAAGGGATCACTTACCAGCTCGATGGCCTGTTGTTGTTTGTGTATGACATCCGGATCAACTGAGACGGTTGATTCCGAACTCAGTGCCTTTGCCCGCAAAGACATTGGCAGCAGATTCAAGATGTCTCTGAAATGATCTGGAGCCAAGCCCTGTGAAAACGCTAAATCATCCAGAGATCGCTCATTCCTGGTCAGATATGGACTGTCCAGCTCATCAGCAAAATAGACCTGTACAGAACCTGTGCGGTGGCAATAAACAACCAGAGGCAAAGGTCCGATCTTCAATACCTTTTCACACTGGTGCTTGTCCTTCAGGATGTCGGAAATATTTATCTGTGCATCCTTGTATACGCAAAAGCATTTGATGTCTTTTTTACTGTATTTGTTGAGCAACAGTTCCGGGAAGTCAAATAAGCGGGTGCCATCGTCGAGTTTCAATTTTGGTAAACTGAATGTCCCATCCGCTTGCAGATGGCCTGAGGTGAAACGATGAGGGTAAATTTTCCAAATGATCTGATTGCAACGCTCAAGACGTACATCGAGCAATGATTGCAGGTGAGGTAGTAGTTTTATTAACAGTTGTTCCGGAGATTTGCCGTACTGGAGGTATCTGGTCTCTGCATCACGTTTATAGACATACAGGCATTCTGGATCAACAATGCCTACCATATATTGACCGAACCCTTCTGGCATGGCCTCATTGGGCATCATTTCCCCCGGCAGGGCGAGGGTGAAGGGTCTTGGTGCCCCCTGAACTGAAAAGTAATTGTCTTCTTCAGTCAATTTAATTCGCCGAAACGCCAGGCGTCCACTTTCAGCGGCCAGCAGTAGCTTATGTCGCTCAGACTCCCCGGAAGGATCGGGCAGCAGCCTGCTGGTGGATTCGCAGACTGTCCATTGGCCAGAGGCCGTTACCGACTGGGTGTCAGACTTTGATTGCGGGGGAGGATACAGGCTTGCAAAGGTCCCTGTTCCCTGGGCAACATCCATGGTAATACTCCTGTAAAATAAATTACTTAACCATTTCCATGATGGTGTCGTAAAACTCTCTCCAGCGTGGGAACGAGTTGACTCCTGTCATTCCCGGCTTCATTCTCGTCATTCCCGGCTTCATTCTCGTCATTCCCGCGAAGGCGGGAATCCAAACTGAATTACCACCGGAACCATACTGCCTGCTGCCCCCCTGGCCTTGTCATCCCCGAGAAGGCAGAGATTCACCGTTGGCGCTGGATTCCCGCCTTCGCGGGAATGACGACTTCAGAGCATGGGAACGAGCTGTTGGAGTTTTGCGGTAGCCTCCCATACGGGGGTCTCCCTTTTGTTAGAGTCACCGGTTGGCGAAAAGTTCCATCAGGTTCTTATACCATTCGTGCTATCGGCCCACCCCTGCTGGTTTGCTCCGGGCATCAGGCTTTGGCATCTTCTTTGGCACCAGCATTTCCGGTTCTCTAAGGTCGCCTTTGTTGGTAAAAAAGTAGGGACGCTTCTCGCCGATCACGGCAATACCCCGATCCTTCAGCACTTTTCGGGCTTCCTCCGAAGCCAGTGTTTTCTGCTTTAAGGTGCCCGGATTCATCCGTATACCTTCGCTCCTCAGACGCTCTACTTCTTTTTCCAATGCCTGTCGTGTTGTCAGGCTCAGCAGTGACGGGTCATGTTCGTATTGCATCTTTTCCAGCAGCGTCATTCCGGCTGGAAGCTTTACCTGCCCCAGGTCATACCCGCTGTTATGGATACCATAAGTAATCCCTTTGTTCTGATCAGCCTTGCAGGCTTTGTGGTCAGGATCTGAACAGACAATGATTCCGGCCTCCCGGGCTATTTTGCGGCGGACATTGTCGTCAATAAACTGGTTCATTCTCTGCACTGGCTCAGTGGTCCATTCAAAGTTTTCAGAGATCTTTGAGCCATTGTTGCTCAGACCGTAGACTTGGGTGTAGTTTTTTTTGCGCCAATCCTGAAGTTGCCCGGTTACCCGCGCCAGATCAGCCGCACCGTGCATGGCGGCTTCCAGATGGCGTTGGAATTCACTCTTGTTGTCAGGCTCGGAGCTAAACTCCCTGGTCAGCTGCAATGGTAAGTCAAGACGTCTGGCATCAAAACCCCAGATTCGAGTCACCGTTAATCCGGGAAAATCAGCCCCAACCCCGCAACCACGGATAACGTCCATTCGATCCGCAAAGCGTAAGATGCGCAGATACCAACGCACTGACACAGAAAGGTTTTGCTCGTCTTTACCCTTGACATCATTTTCCTTGCTCACCATTGCCTCTTCCATATCATCCAGAAGCTGCTCAGGGAAGCGTCCGGCCAGGTCCCGTTTGAAATAGTTAGCTGAACGTATTTCTTCCACTGATTTGTCGACATCTTCGGCAGCCGCATCATGGTAGATAATCGCCAGCGGCAGAAGTTCTTTTTCTTGTTCTTTCAGGGAACACTGCTGAAATTTCTCCAGCAATTCCATATACCAGTGACCATTATTTCTGGCCCGCAGCACATGACTGCAGCTGTGCTGAGGTTTCCATACGGTTGGCATGTTTTGCATGGCAAGGCTCTGGATCACCCGTTCCGGTCCTGGACGGCGGTAATAATGCTGCAATACCTTCAGGATGGTTTTTTCATTATCGCCGACATTGTCAGGCAGGACTGGCGGTCTGCTGAACGCCTCCACCACAAACTTTAATGCCGTTGGTGTTTCGGCTGCCAATGTTGCCAGGTTGTGAGAATCGTCCAGACCGAGAGATTGTTTCAGATTATCGATGTCCTGCTGAGCCTGTCGGACATGCTTTGGCCAATTCTGGTAGAAAGGATATGTTTCCCGTTGTTCCCATAGTTTTTCAACCCATTCGATATAATCATCCAGAAAAAAATCATCAATAACTTTCTGACCTTCGTCGTAAAAGATCTTCAGGTCGCATTTAAGACTACGCAGAATGTTTTCATCCACTGAAACCTCGTAATGAAACAGGGCCAGTAGGTTGGACTGAATATGTTCGAGGTTTTTAGTCGGTAAGGTGATCAAATAACGCAATACTGCTTTCAGGGATTCCCGCAGGTTCAGTTTGTTTCTTCGGCAGATACGGTCAAATTCAACGACGCTTCCCGGGCAATCGGTCAAGGGTAAACGCTTGAGATGTTGCACGGTCAGGAACTCAAGTGGAGTAGAGGCAGCCACCAGGCAATTGAATATTCTTGCTGGCATTGCTGGTCCCAGGAAAGCTGCCATGACGTCAATATAAAAAGTATACTTCTTCAGCCTCGCTCCGCTCTGCAGAAGCAGCTGAAGTAACCGTAAAGCTTCTTCTTCCTGTTTCCGGGTTTGCTCATGTTCTGGCACATCTTGCCTTTTCATTTCCGAATGCAGCAACATTTCAAGCAACGAATTATCAGAAGATCCGTTATAAATAAAACACTGGTGAATGGGCAATCCAGCCTGTTTTAATTCCAGAAGCTTCTCATAGCTGTAGCGACGAGGATCTGTTACCAACTCGATGGCCTGTTGCAATTTTTGTCTGACATCTGGTGTGATGGTTAATGTCGAACTCAATGCCTTTGCCCGTAAAGACATTGGCAGCAGATTCAACATGGCCCTGAAATGTTTCGGAGATATGCCCTGCGAGAAGGCAAAATCATTAAGAGAAAGCTCATTCATGTACAGCCGTGAACTCTCCAGCTCATCACCAAAATAGACCTGTACAGAACCTGTGCGGTGGCAATAAACCACCAGAGGCAAGGGTCCAAGCTTCAATTCCTCTTCACACCGACGCTTGTCACATAGGATATTGTAAATATTTTTCTGGGCATCGTTGTAAACACAAAAGCATTTGATGTCTTCTTTGCTGTAGTGAGTGAGCAGCAGCTCCGGGAAATCATCATGGGTGTTATAAGGGCCAGATTTCAATTTTGGCAAACTGAACGTCCCGTCTGGCAGCAGATGTCCCGAAGTGAAATAAGGAGGATAAATTTTCCAGAAGACTTGATTGCCACGCTCGAAACGTTTATCGAGCAGTGATTGCAGATCAGGCAGCATTTTTGCCAGCATTTTTTCCGGAGTGACGCCAGGCACTTTCATCATCAGCGATCTGGTCCCTGCATTACGTTTGTAGACATACAGGCATTGTGGATCAACAATGCCTACCATCCATTTGCCATAACCTTCTGGCACAGGCTGGGTGGGCATCATTCTCCCTGGCAGGGCGAGGGTGAAAGGTCTTGGTGTTCTCTTGCCTGAAAAATATTGTGCTTCTTCAAACAAATTAATTCGCCGAAACGCCAGGCGTCCACTCTCAGCGGCCAGCAGTAGCTGTTGTCGCTCAGACTCCCTGGAAGGACCGGGCAGCAGCCTGCTGGTGGATTCGCAGACTGTCCATTGGCCAGAGGCCGTTACCGACTGGGTGTCAGATTTTGATTGCGGGGGAGGATACAGGCTTGCAAAGATCCCTGTTCCCTGAGCAACATCCATGGTAATACTCCTGTAAAATAAATTACTTAGCCATTTTCATGAGGGTGTCGTAAAACTCTCTCCAGCGTGGGAACGAGTTGACTCCTGTCATTTCCGGCTTCATTCTCGTCATTCCCGGCTTCATTCTCGTCATTCCCGGCTTCATTCTCGTCATTCCCGGCTTCATTCTCGTCATTCCCGGCTTCATTCTCGTCATTCCCGGCTTCATTCTCGTCATTCCCGCGAAGGCGGGAATCCAAACTGAATCACCACCGGAACCATACTGCCTGCTGCCCCCCTGGCCTTGTCATCCCCGAGAAGGCAGAGATTCACCGTTGGCGCTGGATTCCCGCCTTCGCGGGAATGACGACCTCAGAGCATGGGAACGAGCTGTTGGAGTTTTGCGGTAGCCTCCCATACGGGGTGCTTACGATATTTGGAGTCACTGGCTGGCGAAAAGTTCCATCAGGTTCTTATACCATTTGTGCTATCGGCATCCCCTGCTGGTTTGCTCCGGGCATCAGGCTTTGGCATCTTCTTCGGCACCAGCATTTCCCATTCTTCCGGCTTGCCCTCGTTGTTGAAGTAGGGACGCTTATCGCTGACCACGGTAATACCCCGGTCTTCCAGCACTGACTGGGCCTTCGGCGAAAGCAGTGTTTCCCGCCTCATGGTGCCCGGATTCATCCGTATCCCTTCCCTTCTGAGCCGCTGCACCTCTTGTTCCAATGCTTGCTGAGTTGCCGGGCTCAGCAGTGACGGATCATGTTCGTATTGCATTTTTTCCAGCAGCGTCATGCCGGCCGGAAGCTCTACCTGCCTCAGGTCATACCAGCTGTTATGGATACCATAAGTAATCCCTTTGTCCTGATCAGCCTTGCAGGCCCGGTGGTCAGCATCTGAACAGACAATGATTCCGGCCTCCCGGGCTATTTTGCGGCGGACATTGTCGTCAATAAACTGGTTCATTCTCTTTACTGGCTCAGTGGTCCATTCGAATTTTTCAGAGATTTTTGAGCCATTGCCAATCAGACCGTAGACTGTGGTGTAATCTTTGTTGCGCTGATCGTTAAGTCGCCCGGTTACCCGCGCCAGATCAGCCGCACCATGCATGGCGGCTTCCAGATGACGTTGGAATTCACTCTTGTTGTCAGGCTCGGAGGTAAACTCTTCAGTCAGCTGCGTTGGTAAGTCAAGAAGTCCAGCGTTAAAACCCCGGGTTGGAGTCATCGTTAATCCGGGAAAATCAGCCCCAACCCCGCAACCACGGATAACGTCGGTGCGATCCGCAAAGCGTAATATGCGCAGATACCAACGCACTGACACAGACAGGTTCTGCTCGTCTTTACCCTGAACATCGTTTTCCTTGCTGATCATTGCCTCGGCCATATCAGCCAGCAGCGCTTCAGGGTAGTATCCGGTCAGGTCCCGTTTGAAATATTCAGCTGAACGTGTTTCTTCAGCTGATTTGTCGACATCTTCGGCAGCCGCATCATGGTAGATAATCGCCAGCGACAGGAGTTCTTTTTCGTCCTTGCGCAAGGAGCATTGCTGAAATTTCTCCAGCAATTCCATATACCAGTGCCCATTATTCCTGGCCCGCAGGACATGGCTGCAACTGTGCAGTGGTTTCCACAGGGTTGGCAAGGTTGGTTTGCGAAGGCTCCTGATCACCCGTTCCGGTCCCGGACGGCGGTAGTAATGCTGCAATACCTTCAGGATGGTTTTTTCATTATCGCCGACAAGATCAGGCAAGACCGGCGCTGTGCTGAACGCATCCTCAATAAACTTTAATGCCGATGGTGGTTCGTCTGCCAATGGCCCGGATGGGCCAGAGTCGTTCAGGCTGAGAGATTTTTTCAGATCCTTGATCTCCTTCTCAGCCTGCTCCAGATGTTCTGGCCAATTCAGGAATAAAGGATAGGTGTTCCTTTCGTCCCAGAGTTTTTTAACCCACGGGATAAAATCAGCCACAGTAAAATTATCAGCAATCTTCTTAGTGCGATGGCAATAATAGTCCAGAAATACTACAAGAGAATCCAGATTCACTTCGTCCAGGCAAGCGCCGTAATGAAAGAGGGCCAGCAAGTGGGATTTGATCATGTCGAGGGGTGGAGGTTCAAAACTCACATCCAATACCTTTATCATACGTTGCTGTATTTGTTCTTGACTGAGCCCCTGACAAATTCGGTTAAATTCAACGACGTTCCCTGGGCAACCGATTAAAGGTATTCTCTCGAGATGTTTCAGGGTCAGAAAATCAAATGGGTCAAAGGCAGCCACGATATAATTCATTGCACTCGCTGGTATTACCTGAGATGTGCAATCTTTCATGCTTTTAATGTAGGGGATGGCGCTCTCCAGCCTTGCTCCACTTTGCAGAAGCAGTTGCAGTAAGCGACAGGCTTCTTTTTCATGTTCCCGGGTTTGCTCATGCTCTGGCTCACCGTTTCTGCCCATTTCGGTAAGCAGCAACAGATCAAGCAAAGATACATACTCGCCTCCATAAATAAAATGCTTGTGAATGGGTAAGCCACTTTGTTTTAGTTCCAGAAGCTTCTCATAACTGTATGAACAGGGATCAGTCAGTAATTCGATGGCCTGTTCCAATTTGTCCTTAAGACCAGGTGAAAAGGTTAATTTCGAACCCAGTGTCTTTGCCCGCAAAGACATTGGCAGCAGATTCAACAGGGCTCTGAAAGTGTCTGGGAATAACTTGTGAAAGATCGCAAAATCTTTCAGTGAGCGCTCATTCTCGGCCAGGAGCATATTGTCCAGCTCATCTTCAAAATAGACCTGAACAGAACCTGTGCGGTGGCAATAAACAACCAGAGGCAAGGGGTCAAGCTCCAATTCCTCTTCACACTCGCGCTTGTCCCGGAGGATATCGGAAATATTTTTCTGTGCATCGTTATAAACACAGAAGCATTTGATGTCTTCTCTTCTGTAGTGGGTGAGCACCAGTTCCGGGAAATCCTTTGAGCGGGTACATTGGCCCGGTTTGAATTTTGGCAAAGTGAACGTTCCATCTGCTTGCAGATGTCCCGAGGTGAAACGGGGATAAACTCTCCAGATGACTTGTTCGCCACGCTCAAAACGTCTATCAAGGGCAGATTGTAGATCAGGCAGTAGTTTTACCTGCAGTCCTTCCGGAGTAAAGCCAGGCTCCAGCAGCCTGCTGGTCCATGCGTTACGTTTATAGACATACAGGCATTGTGGATCAACAATGCCAACCATCCATTCGCCATGATTTTCTGACACGCGCTGGGTGGGCATCATTGCCCCCGGCAGGGCGAGGGTGCAGGGCCTTGGTGCTCTCTTGCCAGAAAGGTATTCTTCTTCTTTAAATATATCAATTCGCCGAAGTCCCAGACGTCCGCTCTCAGCGGCCAGCAGTAGCTCTTGTCGCTCAGACTCCCTGGCAGGACTGGGCAGCAGCTTGCTGGTTGACTTGCAGACTTTCCACTGGCCAGAGGCTGTTGCTGACTGGGTGTCAAAATCTGATTCAAAATCTGATTCTGACTGGGTGTCAAAATCGGGTTGATGTTGATAGCTTAGGTGCGAACAGCTTCTCACTCCCTGAGTTACATTCATGGTTATAGCCCTTTAAAAGTTATTATTTACCCACTTCCCTGTAGGTGAGTCCTGAGTCTTAGAGTCACTAGCTGGTAATAAAGTTCCGTTCCCACTGTCTGAGGATGTCAATTATTTAATTTAAAGCCAGGCAGCGCCCCTGACACCCGATGAATCACCGTGTTTGGCGGGTGCGATCCGGGTATTCAGCTGATCGGAGAAAACATACTTTGCGACAGCTCCCGGAAGTTCGGTATACAGTGCCTCGATATTCGACATGCCGCCACCGAGGACAATGACCTCCGGATCAAAAATGTTGATGACGCCGGCAAGCGCACGGGCCAATGCATCCACATAATGATTGAAATGCTCAATAGCCGGTTGATCAGCATTTTGAACTCTTGCCATCACTGATTTTGCATCAGGAATTTCACGGGCGCTGAAGCCATGGGCTTCACGGAAACGTTTGGCCATTCCTGTGCCGGATACAAAGGTTTCAATACAGTTCTTGCGGCCGCAGTAGCAGTTCTGGTCCGGACCGTCGGTGTGGTTATGGTAATAGGGCAGAGGATTGTGGCCCCACTCTCCGGCAATGGCGTTGGGTCCCTGAACAAGCTGGCCGTTATACACCAGTCCGCCACCACAGCCTGTCCCGATAATGACGCCAAAACAGCTTCTGGCGCCCGCTGCCGCCCCATCGGTTGCTTCTGACAGGGCAAAGGAGTCGGCATCGTTGGCCAGCTTCACGGCTCTACCCAATCGCTGCTCAAGGTCTTCCGCAACAGTCTGATCGATCAGGTAGAGGGTGTTGGCATTTTTCATGCGACCTGTATCAGGACTGACAGCGCCCGGCAGGCAGAGACCGATATGGCTGGCAGGTCCATACTGTCTTTCAGTGACGCGGATTAATACCTGAATGCTATCGAGAAAGTCAGGGTAATTATTTGGGGTAGCTTGTCGCTCCCGATGAATCATTTCCCCGCTATCGGAAAGCACCACAATCTCTGTTTTGGTGCCACCCACATCAATGCCAAATCGCACAGAATTACCTCGTTTATGGATCGGTTGGCTTGGCATCTGAGTTTAAACGAATAACTGAAGGTATCATTATTAAAAAATCTTTGTCGTATAAATGTTGAAATCGTACACAGGGCGTAATGTCTTTTCATCGTCCGACTGAGCAGGAATTAATGACAACTAAACCGAAATGACCTGAAATCAGAATTATAATTATCCACAGGTCATGCCATCACGTTTGGTTAAGTAAACAGCCCTGATTGTAGGCAACGATTGAATGCCTCTCATGGCCAAAAGTTTTTCATGGTTGATAGTGCAGGTGGAAAAACATGAGTGCAAACAAGGCTGGGCAAAATGATGCAATGCCCGTTTTGGGCAGTGAAGAGATTGCCCGGCGGGTGGTCGAACATCTTCAACAATCACTGGGTGTTGAGTCTGAAGAGTCCGGGCCCGCAGAGTATTGGGAAGCCCTGAGCCTGGTGGTTCGTGAGATGGGTCTGCAACGTATCCGCGCAACACGCAAGAGAGAGCGTGAAGGCAAAGCCCGGCGCATTTATTACCTGTCGCTGGAATTCCTGATTGGCCGCCTTTTGGGTAACAATCTTCACAATCTGGGAATCTTCAGGCAGACAGAACAAGCCATGGCCAGCCTGGGAATATCTCTGGTTGATATTCTTGAGTATGAGTCTGATCCGTCACTGGGCAATGGCGGTCTGGGAAGACTGGCTGCCTGCTTTCTGGATTCCATGACCACCCTTGATATGCCTGCCATGGGTTACGGCATTAACTATCGATTTGGTCTCTTTCGTCAGAGCTTTGCCGGAGGCAAACAGGTGGAAACGCCTGACGCCTGGCGTGAGGAGAGTTTCCCATGGGGTATTGAGAGAGCCAAGCGCAAGCAGCGCGTCAAACTCTATGGCACCGTGAGAGAACATGCTGGTAAAGCGGTCTGGGAAGATACTCAGGAAATTTTAGGTATGCCCTGGGATGTGCCTGTCACCGGTTATGGCACAGAGACTGTTAACACTCTGCGTCTTTGGGAAAGTCGTGCCGCTCAGGGTTTTGATCTGAACAGCTTTGATGCTGGCCGCTATGAGGATTCCCGTTCACAGGAAATCAGCGCCGAAAACATCAGTCAGGTGCTCTATCCCAACGATAATCATCCTGCGGGAAAAGAGCTGCGCTTCATTCAGCAGTACTTCTTCGTCGCCTGTTCACTGGCTGATCTGATCCAACGTTACAAGCGTGAAAACAGTGAAAGCCTGGAACCTATTGCCGACAAGGTCGCCATTCAGCTGAACGATACCCATCCTGCCATCGCTGTGGCTGAATTCATGCGCTTCCTCATGGATGAGGAAGGTTTTGCATTTAACAGGGCGCTGGAAATCACTCGTGAGGTGTTTACCTACACTAACCACACTTTGTTGCCAGAAGCGCTGGAAAAGTGGCCTCAGAGTTTGATTATCAGAGTACTGCCCCGCCATATGCAGATCATTCATATGATTAACTACCACTTTCTGCATTCTGAAGTAGAGGCAGTCTGGCCGGGCGATGACGCTATGAAACGTCGCCTGTCCATTATCGAAGAGCCGGATCGTCCGGGGGATGATCAGATGGTTCGTATGGCATTCCTGTCGGTTGTTGGTAGCCACAAAGTCAACGGAGTGGCTGCCCTGCACTCAAGACTGGTTCAGGAAAAACTGTTCCCCGAATTTCATAAAATGTGGCCTGATAAAATTGTCAATGTGACCAATGGTGTTACTCCAAGGCGCTGGCTGGACTATTGCAATCCGGCATTGGCAGTCCTGATCGACGAGACTGTTGGAAGCGACTGGCGAAAAGACCTTTACAAACTTGATGCTTTGAAGGCTCATGCCGATGATCCGGCATTCCAGAAACGCTTTGCGGCTATCAAACATGACAATAAAAAGCATCTGGCAGCAGTTATCAGGGAACTCTGTGATGTTGATGTAAGCCCTGATGCCATTTTTGACGTCCAGATCAAACGTCTCCACGAATACAAGCGTCAGCAAATGAACCTGCTTCACATCATGGCGCTGTATCGTCGACTTCTGGATAACCCGGATCTGGATGTACCCCGGCGGGTCTTTATTTTTGGTGCCAAGGCAGCGCCTGGCTACAAAGTGGCCAAAACCATTGTTCATGCCATCAACCGGGTGGCTGAACGAGTGAATAATGATCGTCGTATCAAAGATAAGCTGAAGGTGGCTTTCCTGCCTAATTATCGAGTCAGTCTGGCGGAAAAAATTATCCCTGCTGCGGATGTTTCCGAGCAGATCTCTACGGCCGGATTTGAAGCGTCCGGTACGGGCAACATGAAGTTTGCTCTCAACGGTGCCTTGACCGTGGGTACTCTTGATGGCGCCAACGTCGAGATTGCCGAAGAGGTAGGCGACGATAATATCTTTATTTTTGGTCTGACGGTTGAACAGGTGTCAGAGCTTCGTCACCGTGGCTATAACCCCCGGGATGTCTACAACCGTTGTGAAGAGCTGCGCAGTGTCATTGACTGGCTGGATTCCGGAGATCTTTCTCCCGAAGAGCCGGATGCCTTCCGGCCTCTGGTTGAAGCCCTGCTGAACAAGGGAGACTACTTCCTGACACTGGCGGATTATCAGGCCTACAGTGATGCCCATGATCGCATTGTTGAAACCTGGAAAAAGCCGGAACTCTGGTGGAGAAAGGCCATCATCAACTCGGCCTCAATGGGCAAGTTTTCATCCGACCGGTCTATTCAGGATTACAGCAAGATCATCTGGAATATGGCCTGAGCTGAAAGCAGCGAGTCACTCCTGAATGAGCCACTTCTTATAGTGATTCGCTGCTTTAGAGCATTTTTTTCAGGAGCCTGTCGATTTTTGAGTGGGCTCCTATAATACCTCAGACTGAATAAACAGAAGCCGTTCCCTGTATGCCTGATTCTGTCGAAGCGCTGGTCGGTCAACTGCTGAATTGTCACTGTGCCGAGCCGTTTAATATTCTGGGGTTTCATGAGCGTCCTGAAGGCGGCGGCCTGTTGCTTAGGGTCTGGAGGCCAGATGCCAGTGCTGTCAGTGTCATCGCCTTTACTTCCGGTGAAGCCATAGGTGAAATGGTTCAGATCGCTCCGGGATTGTTCGAGCTGGTACCGCCAGAATGCTGTTCTGTTTTTCTGTATCAACTGGTGATCACAAATAAAGATCATCAGTCGTATACATTAATGGACCCCTACCAGTTTCAGTCTTACACCCTGAGTCATGTTCACCGTGAGCCTTATCGAAACTATCGTTATATGGGCGCGCACCTGGTTTCGTTGCACCCTGAGGAGAAAGTTTCCATAGAAGGGGTGATCTTCAGGGTCTACGCACCCCATGCGAGAAGCGTCAGTCTGGTGGGCAGTTTTAATGGCTGGGACGGCAGAGTTCACCCCATGGCCAGCTCGGACGACGGGGTCTGGTGTCTCTTTCTCCCGAATGTGAAGGCGGGTGATCTCTACAAATATGAAATTCGCAGCCAGCAGGGGGATTTACTGCCTCACAAGGCCGATCCCTATGGCTACTATGCCGAGCAGCCACCCGGTAATGCTTCCATTGTTTACGATCACCTGAACTATGAGTGGGAAGACTGTCACTGGAAGCATCACTCCTGTCTGGACAGGCCGGTCAGTATCTATGAAGTACACCTGGGGTCCTGGCGCCAGGAACAGGGTAAAAGCCTCACTTACAAGGCGCTGGCCGAACAGTTAATCCCTTATGTTGTCGAGATGGGGTTTACTCATATTGAACTGATGCCCCTTATGGAACATCCATTTACAGGCTCCTGGGGCTATCAACCGGTGGGACTGTTCGCTCCTACCAGCCGCTTTGGCAATCCGGATGATTTTAAAGCCTTTATTGATGCCTGCCATCAGTCTGGTATTGGTGTCATTCTGGACTGGGTACCTGCTCATTTTCCCTCCGACCCCCACGGTCTGGGTCATTTTGATGGAACAGCCCTGTATGAATATGCTGATCCCAAAAGAGGTTGGCATCCCGACTGGCAATCTCATATCTACGACTATGGAAAACCGGAGGTAAAGGATTTTTTGATCAGCAATGCCATGTACTGGCTGGATCGTTTTCATCTGGATGGTGTGCGGGTGGATGCGGTGGCTTCTATGCTCTACCTCGACTATTCCAGAAGCGAAGGGGAGTGGGAGCCTAATTGCATGGGTGGAAACGAGCATATTGAAGCGGTGCAGTTCCTGAAGGAATTGAACGAAACACTCTATCTGCACTACCCGGATCAGATATCGATTGCCGAAGAATCTACCAGTTGGCCCAAGGTTTCCATGCCTACCTACGACGGGGGGCTGGGCTTTGGCTACAAATGGAATATGGGGTGGATGCACGACACCCTCGGCTATATGGCCCGTGACCCCATTTATCGATACCATCATCATTGGGAAATGATGCAGAGCATGACCTACCACTACAGCGAACATTTTATTCTGGCGCTGTCTCATGATGAAGTGGTGCATGGTAAGGGCAGTCTGCTGGGAAAAATGCCGGGAGATGAGTGGCAAAAATACGCTAACTTACGTGCCTGTCTGGGCTTTATGTTCGGGCATCCCGGTAAGAAGTTGCTGTTTATGGGTTCTGAGATCGGTAGTACCCGGGAGTGGGATCATGATGGCCAGCTGGATTGGGCATTGCTCAATAAAAACCATTACAGTCAGGGGCTCAGTCTTCTGGTTAAAACATTAAATCACCTGTATAAGTCTTATCCTGTGCTGTATAAGTCCGATTATGACCAGAATGGGTTTGCCTGGGTGGTGGCTGACGATCAGCAGCAGAGTGTATTTGTATTTATTCGAAAAAGCTTTTCAGGTTCTCCGGTTATAGTCGTGGCCAATATGACACCGGAAGTAAGGAAAGATTACAGGATTGGAGTACCCATCGAGGGTGTCTGGAAAGAAATATTGAATTCCGATGCACAGAGCTTTGGTGGCAGTGGCGTTGCTAACAGCAAGGTACTTTATACCGAGCATTTTCACACCCACAGTTATGATCACTCTCTTTTGGTCACACTACCTCCTTTGTCGACCCTGTTTCTTGCTCCGGATTCTCGCGCTCTTCCCATTTCACAGGACCATAACTTTTAACGACAACAGCCGTGAGTGAAAAAAACGATTGTGATGACAGATATTTCTGTTTCTGCGGGGTGTCCCGAGCTGCAAGGGGCAACAAGGGTAAATGATGATTTCCTGCCAACAGCTGACCATGAAGCAACAGGTGTTAACTTTGCCGTCTATGCCCCTGATGCCAGTCAACTCTACCTTTGCCTGTTCAGCCAGAATGATGAGGAAGAAAGGCTGGCAATGATGCCTTCTGATCAGGGGGTGTGGCATCTTTTGGTAAAAGGTATTGAGGTCGGTCAGCGTTATGGCTTTCGTGCCGAAGGAGCCTGGTCGCCTTCTATTTCTCCCCGGTTTAACAATCACAAACTATTGATGGACCCTTATAGCCGCGAAGTGCGGGGAAAGGTCCAGTGGTCAGAAGCGTTATTTGACTACCAGTGGCATACCCCCTCTGAAGACAATACTTACAGGGTAAAGCGTTTTTCATCGGCAAACAGTGCTGAACAGTGGCTCAAGAGTGAGCTGGACAGTGCCGCCTTGATGCCACGAAGTGTTGTGAGAGAACAGACTTTCGACTGGCAGTCCGTTCAGAAGCCCGCTATTTCCAGAGCCGACAGTATCGTTTATGAACTGCATGTGAAAGGGTTTACACAGCAGCATCCGGACGTACCGGAAGCATTGAGAGGCACTTATCTGGGGCTATGCCATCCCAGTGTGATTGACTACCTCAAAAGGTTGGGAGTCAACGCAATTGAGTTGCTTCCGGTGACCTCTATGGTCAATGAAGAACGCCTTGAAAATATGGGACTCAGGAATTACTGGGGATATAACCCTCTCTGTATGATGGCTCCGGAACCTTCACTGGCGATCAAGGACCCGGTCACTGAAATGAAGACTATGATTCGTGAGCTGCACAGGGCGGGTATCGAGGTTATTATGGATGTGGTTTACAACCACACCTGTGAATCAGGTTATGGGGGGCCCAGCTTGAGTATGCGTGGCCTGGCAGAACGTGATTACTATCTGATGGACAATCATAATGGTCGTCTGTCTGCCGTCAACTATACGGGTTGTGGCAACACTCTGAATTTTGACAGTCCCCAGACCCTGAAGCTGACCATGGATGCGTTGCGTCTTTGGGCAGAAGAATATCAGGTTGATGGTTTCCGCTTTGACCTGGCTCCTGCACTTGCCAGACAGCATCGAGCGTTCCGCTTTGACAGCGCCTTTTTCCGCGCTGTACATCAAGACCCGGTTATTTCCCGCACTAAATTAATTGCAGAACCCTGGGATATTGGCCCCGAAGGTTATCGACTGTCCGGATTCCCACAGGCGTGGCAGGAGTGGAGTGATCGTTTCAGGGACAGTACACGAGCTTATTGGCGTGGCGATGGGGGAAGGCTGGCAGAGATGGGCTGGCGGATAACCGGTTCTGAAGATGTATTTGGTAAACGTCGTCCATTAGCCAGTATCAACTACATTTGCAGCCACGATGGCTTTACCCTCAACGACCTCTGTTCCTTCGAGGAGCGTCATAACCATGCCAATGGCGAGGAGAACAGGGATGGTGACCAGCACAACTTTTCGCGGAATTATGGCGTAGAGGGAGAAACGGAAGATCACTATATCAAAGCGAGAAGGTTGAGGGCTCGAAAAAACATGCTGGCAACACTGATGCTTTCCCGGGGAACGCCAATGTTGATGGCCGGAGATGAGTTCGGTAACAGCCAGCAGGGTAATAATAATGCCTACTGTCAGGACTCACCCTTATCCTGGCTGGACTGGAGCTGGATGCAGGACAGTGAAGATGATGGTGCTGTTTTACAGTCATTTGTCCGGCAGCTGATATCCTTTCGAAAGACTCACCCCCTGTTGGGTGGTGCCGGTGGTCGTAAAGCTACGGCTTGGTATTCGCCGGATGGCAGTAAGCTGACGGAAGCACAACTGGGAGAACTGGGTGGGGGTTGTCTCTGTATCAAGCTGAGTTCAGTGGTCACCTCTGAGGATGAAAAAAACCTCTACATTTTGATCAATAATGAAGCGCAGTCCAGAAAAGTGACTTTGCCTCAGGTCGAACCCCATAAGTACTGGACCCGCCTTTTGGATACTGGTTCGGAATCACCTTTTTCCAGGGAAGCCTTGCTTACCCGGGGCTGGGTTGAGATGGAAGCAAATTCACTGGTGGTTATTGAAGAGCGACGGTGACTTTTGATAGAGGCAGGGATGGCTCCTGTATTCTCGTTTTGCTCACATGATTATGATCCTCTTTTTGTTGTTTTAATCTTCTTTGAATTTGAGACATTGATAAGAAAAACACTCCATATCTGCGGGCCACTCATGAGGCTGAAGTCCGGCTTTGTGCTTGAGGTGAAGGAGAAACTGGTCAGGTTCGGTCAGTTGTTCCCATACCTGGGGAAGGAACGTGGCCTTGTGATGATCCCCCTGGATCAACAGGCCATCAATTCCCGGGCGTAACTGCGCCAGAAGATCTTCTTCAGTTTCAATCTTCATAGCCGTCATGGGCGTCAGGATAGATATTTCAATACGCAGATCGGCCAGCTCATTTTCGGTGACAGGAAAAAAACGCTGGTCTCTGAACGCACTGGCAAAAGCATTGTGTGCGATATCTTCTATCAGGGGTTTTTGAGGAATCAGTGTGCCGATACAGCCTCTGAGTTCGCCAAACTTTTGAAGCGTCACAAATGAAGCAAGATGGGCCTGCAATGTTGTTGGAAACTCAGTTAAATCAAGTTTGGGGGGTTCACCGTCAACACAGATTTTAGCAATGGTGTGTCTGGCCAGACGTAACAGGTTTTTTTTATCCAGTTCTGTGAGATTCAGATCCATCCGGGTTGATCCTTTCATGCCATGGCCAGTCTTTTAAGCACTAAACAGGTGTACAGCTGATAATATCGACTCGAGTAATTTTTACTGGATAACATAGGCCCCATATCCGACGACCCGTTTTTTATCACCGGCCGTATCGCCGGAGTTGCGGACATCCAGAGTCACGACTTCCATGCCCCTGCGCTGAGCTATTTTCAGCATACCATTGAGAGGATAGCTGCCGCAGGCCTGTCCCCCGGTCAGGCATCCGCTCATTTGTTCTATGGCTTTGGTCGTCAGACTGTCACGCTGGTTGGCTTCTTCATAGCTGAGATAGTGACTGAGATCTGAGCTAATGACAATCAGGGTTTCATCGCCGCCCCAGAGAAAGTCTATAACCTCGGCAACGGCGAAGGGTGAGGCATCACCCACAACCAGGGGAATAAGCTTGAAATTGTCCAGGGTGCTCTGCAGAAAGGGGCACTGGACTTCCAGACTGTGCTCATTGGCATGAGCTGCATCCAGAGTATGTACCTGATTGAAACGACTCAGACTTTTGATTGTATCGGTATCCAGCGGAATATCGCCCATGGGGGTTGAGTAGGCTTCACAGTCCGGAAGGGCTATCCCTTCAAACGCAACCTGATGAGAAGGACCCAGCAATACCACTCTTTTAATCTTGCTGCGGTAGGTCTTCAACTGTTTGTAGCCGGATGCGGCAACAGCTCCGGAGTAGACGTATCCGGCATGAGGTACGATCAGGACTTTAGGCGACAGTTCTCTCTCAGTGGCTTCGGACATCAGATTATTGACAACGGTTTTCAGCAGTTCTGGCTGGTCGGGATAGAAAACACCAGACACAGCGGGTTGTCGAATATTCATTGAGCTTACCCCCCGGATGAACGGCCCTATAATTATAGTCAGCGAACCGAGCGAGGCACTGTGATGATGAATGGAATTCGTCAATCTCCACCTGACTATTTTCCCACTGAGTACTGGCACAGTCTAGAAGATGGTCGAATTCAGTGTGATGTCTGCCCCAGAGCCTGCAAGTTAAGAGAAGGCCAGCAGGGGCTTTGCTTTGTCAGAGCCCGGCATCAGGATCAGATTGTGTTGACCAGTTACGGGCGCTCCAGCGGTTTTTGCATTGACCCCATAGAAAAGAAGCCACTGAACCACTTTTTACCCGGCACTCCGGTGTTGTCATTTGGCACGGCAGGTTGCAATCTTGCCTGCAAGTTTTGCCAGAACTGGGATATGAGCAAGTCCAGGGAAATGGATACTCTGGCCGATCAGGCCATGCCCGGACAGCTGGCTCAGGCTGCGTTGGCAACGGGCTGCAGAAGTCTGGCTTTTACCTACAACGACCCGGTTATTTTTCTGGAGTATGCCAGAGATGTTGCGCTTGCCGCTCATGAGCAGGGTATCCGCTCTGTCGCCGTCAGTGCCGGTTATATCTGTGAAGCCCCCAGAGAAGCCTTCTTTGAATGTATGGATGCAGCCAATATTGACCTGAAAGCATTCACTGAGTCTTTCTATAAAAAGATTTGTGGCGGGTCTTTGCAGCCCGTGCTGGAGACTCTGAAGTATCTAAAGCATGAGACAAAGGTATGGTTTGAAATAACCACTCTGCTGATTCCCGGAGAGAATGATTCTGATCATGAGCTTAACAGTATGTGTGAATGGATCGTTGAACATCTGGGTGTTGATGTGCCTGTACATTTCACCGCATTTCATCCTGACTGGAAAATGATGGAGCACACTCACACACCCGCTGATACCCTTACCAGGGCAAGAAATATCGCGATCAAAAAAGGCATTCGTTATGCCTACACCGGCAATGTACACGACAGTCAGGGGGGGAGTACCTGGTGTCATAACTGCGGGCAATTGTTGATTGAGCGAGATTGGTATCAGATGGGTGTCTGGAACCTGAAGTCGGGTTGCTGCCATCAATGCGGTGAAAAGGTGGCCGGTGTTTTTGAAGAGCTGCCCGGTGACTGGGGGAGCAAAAGAATTCCTGTGAGAATGAAGTCCTGAACTCTTTATAAGACAGTGGTTTGTGATCCTCCTTTAGCAGTCATACCTTGCGGGCGGGCTTCTCAGAAATAGCCGCTAAAAGAAATGACGTTGGTTGATTTTTTTTAACACTTCGCTATATGAGAGATCTAAGAAATTGACCATGGTAATGGCTGGGGGGGGTAACAGTGATGGAAACAGCCTTCTAATAATTGGTATGACTGCTTTTACGGTCAGGTTAAATAGGGAGGTTTTTGCGTCAGTCAGCTCTTGGTAGTTACGTTCCGAGAGTACATTGGCAGCAAATCCTTCAGGCTGTCGGTCATCGTTAAACTTTTGAAATGTTTGATCGAGGTTATTGCTGTATTTTTTCAGAGTATCAAATAAGAATTGGCAATCTTCAAAGCCAAGATTGACTCCTTGCCCCATAAAAGGAACGATGGCATGTGCAGCATCACCGATCAATAAAATGTTATTTCTAAAAACATAACGGTCACACTCTGCTTTAAACACATATCCTTGCTGTTTCTCCAATATCTCACTCCCGGATTCTTTGATGAATGGGTAAATGTCAGGAAACTGTGCTTTTAAAAAATCTTCAATCTTTTTGGGTGAATCGAGGGATGAAAAACTGATTTTCCCCATTGAGGGTAGAAATAAATTAGCTCTGAAGGAGTGGTTTAAATTGGGAAGCGCAATCATAAAAAAGTCCTTGCGAGGCCAAATGTGGATGGCACCTGGATTAATGGCCCAGGAATTGTTTTTTTCTTTGATGGTAATTTCTTTATAAGTAGAATCTATTAATGAAAATTGGTGTTTAAAAGAGTTTCTTTTTGCCATCAAACTACGAGTTATGGATTTTGCACCATCTGCACCGATGACGGCATCAGCTTCAAGGGTATTTTTCTTGCCAGCCTGAATATAAGTCACATTATTCTTTTTTTGTGAATTATCAATATTGATGCACTCACTATTTAAACATATTGATACATTGCGAGTCTCTTTCGCTGATTTTAATAATAATTTATGCAATTGACTTCTTTCTACTGAATAGTTGAACCAGGAATTTTTTCCGTATTTTGTCAAACTTATGGGTCTGCCTTTCCGATGAGTGGCTCGACTGTCCATCGGTAACGCAATATCTTTGAATTCCGTTTCCAGCCCTGCTGCTCTCAGTGCTTTGAGACCTCTTGGTGAAATTGACAAATTGATGGTTCTGCAATTATTAGTAGTTTCGGTGTTGATATTCTTTTCCAGTACATGTACAAAAAATCCCAACTCAGCCAAAAATTTTGCTGCCAATAGTCCAACGGGGCCAGCACCGACTATGACAACATCCTGTTTGTCAGGAGCATGTAGCGTGCGACAGGTAAGCATGGGGTCAGGCTCAAAGGTTAACGCTGTTACACCAGGTCTCTGCTGGTTCTTCAAGGTTATTTAGCTGGCCGTATTGTTGACCGGCAAACGTTAACATGAAATGAGCATCACTGCCCATGCCCAGAAATGTCAACCCATCCTGCATCCTTTCTTTGACCTGGGATGCTTCACGGCATAACGTTCCCACCGGGATATTGCGTTTCTTACAACCCTTGATGACTTTCTCGGTAGCACTGACAAAAGTGGGCTCATCACTCCAGAACCTGGCGGGTAATCCAAGGGACATGTGTAAGTCATTTGGACCGATGAAAAAAAGATCTACACCAGGCACATCTAATATTTCGTCGAGGTTATCAATGGATTCTTTCGTTTCTATCTGGATTCCGACAAGAATCTCCTGGTTGGCTGCACTCAGATATTGTGGGCGATTGACGCCAAAACCCAGGTGTGGGGCCAAGCCACCTCCACCTCTTTTGCCATCAGGAGGAAAGCGGGCATAGGCGACTGCTCGTTTAACGTCATCAGCGGTATTTATCATTGGCACGATAATGCCCTGTGCACCACAATCCAGAGCGCTTTTAATATGTTCAATGGAGCCAACCGGTACTCTGACAAGAGGGGTAATACGCCCGTCACTGATATCAGATATGGTCGACATGATGATGGCGGCAGTGGGATAGTCGTAAGGCGTGTGTTCCAGGTCAAGCAGTAGCCAGTGGAAGAAGCCTTGGCCAGCGAGCAACCGGGCTGCATGAAAACTGTTCATTTGTAGCCAGGTTCCGATGGCAAACTTACCCTGTCTTAAGCTCAATAACGTTAGATTTTTGCGCATCAGAGAGTCCTGTATTCAGACATCCTGAAATTCTAGGCAGCATTGACAGAATTTTCCAAATTCGCGATTTCAGGTCCTGAATCCCGATTCCTGATTCCGTCTTCATTCGTTGTTGGCAGGGATGCGTCAATCACTGTCCTGTCACGAAACCATGAGCCAAAATGACCTGTAAGTACTTAAGCAACCGGTTGTACTCCTTCTGGATTTTTAATTCCTGTTAAAACGTATTGCATGGTCAATATTCTTGAATTTCTAATAAAAATCATTCGGAAAATGAAGGAACTTACCTGTAGTTTCTTGGTCAAATAATTAAGGAGTCCTGATTAAATGGATTTTTTTATTAAAACGAAATGGAGAAACTTATTATGAAGTCTTATTGGAGAAAAATGATTAACTGTTCAGTGCTGGCTGGACTGTCCTGCGTCGCTATTACAGGACTTAATGCTGACACGTCTGCGCAGGAGCCACCAAAAAAAGTGGATATTGAATTGGCCCTTGAAATGAACGCGAATCCTCCCGTTGAGTTCGTGAATCCCTATGATGGTCAGAGCTCTATGTGTAACGTGCACTCAACTTCATGGAATCATGACGCTTCCTGGCTGGCAGCTGGAGTATCGTGCAAACATAAGCATATTTCGAATACCGCTCATGTACAACTATTACAAAAGGATACATTGATTCGTTTATATATTCGTATTCCATCTGGTGAAAATTTTGATAAAGTCAATGCCGTATTTAGCCCCGATGGTTCATTGTTGGCGGTATCTACGAACGAGAAGGTCATCAGATTTTATGATGCCCATAAAGGTTTTATACTCAAGCATGTGCATGAGCTTGATGATAATTTTCGCCCGAATCCACCTTTTTCTTTCAACTCCGATGGTTCATTATTTGCGGTTGCACGCAGTCATGATGTAAAAGTGTACAGTTTGAAGGGTGATTTTCTGCACACTGGTACGATTAATAATATTGAGCCAGTTGAAATGACTTTTACTTCCGATAAAAACATACTGGCTGTCAAGACTTTCTCTCAGATAAAAACTTTTCATTCAAACGATGAATTTGCAACCAGTGAAGTTGTGAAAACTTCCAAAATGAAAAAACGAAGGTTTTATCGAGGTTTCGCTTCGAGTCCAGATGGTTATTTATTGGCAACCCCAACTGCTTTCGGTGGAATCAGGTTTATAGATAATAGAACTTGTCAACCAGGAGATCCGTATCAAACGTCTTTTACTCCTATGATATCTGAAGAATACTCACCCTGTTCCGGCAACAGTATGTTCAATCAGGATATTGTCTACCTGGATACTAGTTTCACAACCAGTATGGCATTCAATAATGATGGGTCTCTTTTGGTCGTAGGTGGAAGCGACATTAATGATGGCTCCGGATATGTTAGTGTTTTATCGAAACAGGGATATGGGTGGTCCATAGAACATTCTATCAAAGATCCAAAATCAACAGTTAATAGCGTCAGCTTCAGTCCTGACGGTGAGTTGATGGCGGTGGCCGGGGTTGAGGGAAAAATCTGGTTATACGAAATTAATCCGGTCGAAGACAATTCGGACGAAGTTAACCAAGAAGAAGTTAACCTGGTCAATAAATCCACAACACCTGAACCATCCAACTTGACTACTGAGTACTCAATGTGCACTATTTTCGGCCACTGTAAGTAACGACGGCTCGATCGTAAAAATGATATGAGAGCCAGCTGGTGGCTGAGTTGTATTTCATTAACAACTGTCAAAATCAGTGGCTCTCATTTATCAGATTTACCTATTCAGTAACATGATGGTTTTTTCTTCTCTCTTGAATCCGCCCTAGGAGCCTGACCGAGAATAGCGCCCGTAGCGAGGACGGCAGAAAATT
The DNA here is from genome assembly GCF_049275935.1 of Endozoicomonas sp. ALC020. Lineage (NCBI taxonomy): Bacteria > Pseudomonadati > Pseudomonadota > Gammaproteobacteria > Oceanospirillales > Endozoicomonadaceae > Endozoicomonas > Endozoicomonas sp. ALC020. The sequence continues at coordinate 544,787 of NZ_CP184830.1, read as the reverse complement.
GAGGATGAAAATTCGGTTTTGTGAGGAGAATAGCGAGCTATTTGACGAACAAAAGCGGATTTTCAGACCAATTTGCTGCCGCCGCAGTAGGGCAGTCTATTCTCGGTCAGGCTCCTAGAGGTGATACTTATATTTTGTTGAATTTTAAATGTTAATGTAATGCTGTGCTTATTAATTCAATAGTTGTTTTATACTCACTTTCTAAGTAAAAATTAGTGCATGTTGTTAAAAAAACCTGATCATTTTTTAATGATTCGTAAATTTTTGATAAGTGTTCTTTTGTTTTTTCGGAGATTTCTTCGTCATTGAAGCTGTCTATTTCAAAAAAAAGTTCAGATTGTGGAATACCATATTTTTCTTTATGCCCATGAAATGTAAAGTAACTCCCCCCTTCACCAGACGACATTAGCCCAGTTAAAACTTGCATGATAAATTGAGCATAAGCATCAGGGAGGGGACGAAAAATTTGTTTTTTTGTTTCTTCTATAAAGATGTCTTTTGAAGACGCTGTGCCTGGTTTCTGTCTGGCAAGTAATGATGCGTGATATATCCTCATTAATGCAATATTGTTATTTAACTCTAAATCAGAAGAAATAGGTGTGTCTGATTGATTTAATTGATGTTGTTTTAATCTTATCTCGTCAATAAGGGAGATTAAGCTATTGACCGCACTGTTGAGTGATGCATTGGCATTATATGAATAAAAAACAGAAATAATAAAAATAATTCGACATATTAAAGTTGCTCTGTGATTTTTCATGTGATTCAGGTTTAGTGACTTCGAAAACTACCCCCGAAACGTAGCACTTTTTTATTATTTTTGCAGACTGTTGGAAAACATAGCGCTTGCAGCAAGGGTGGTGAGCGCAGTTAAACTTTCCCTGATTAATTCAAATTCTGTCTTTAACTAAGCCTCTGCCTGGTATTTCAGGAGGCTGACCGGGAATAGACTGTCCTACGCGGCAACTGCTCCTGCGTTGCTCTAGCTCCTGCATCCATGCAGTCGTGCGGCGCCGCCTCTGAAAAGTGAGAGCGCTTTGACTTTACGAATTGTTCTGGTTGACTCACTATAAAGCTTTCCATCAAAGGGAGGTGCATACAGTGAAGGATGCGAACGGCTGGATTGAAGCGCTGTCGCTTGAGCCTCATCCGGAAGGCGGCTTTTTTCGGGAAACTTATCGCTCTGATGAAGTATTAGCCCATGGTAGTCTGCCGGATCGGTTTTCAGGAGAACGAAACTTTTCGACGGCTATTTATTATTTGTTGGAGGGTAAGGATTTTTCCGCGTTTCATCGAATTCAGCAAGATGAAGTCTGGCATTTCTATGACGGTGCATCATTGATTATCCATATTATTGATCCGGAGGGAAGCTATTCCACTGCAAGGCTCGGACGCACCATTCTGGATGGTGAAGTTCCACAGTTTATAGTACCTGCAGGCTGTTTTTTTGCGGTAGAGGTAAGTGATCCTTCTTCGTACGTTCTTTCTGGTTGTACCGTTGCTCCGGGCTTTGACTTTGCGGACTTTGAAATGCCTTCAGCTGAGCAGCTGTTGAATAGCTTCCCTGAGCATGCTGTTCTGATTGAGCGATTGACACGGTAAAAGCTATGAAAAAATTTATCGAATGAGCGTAAAACCCCGTACTTTGAGAGGGTGTCGCAAAAGGTCAATTAAAACGCTTCAAGCTTCAAACCGTCATCTCCGCGAAGGCGGAGATCCACTGTTCGTGGTGGGTTCCCGCCTGCGCGGGAACGACGATCTTGATATATCCTGCTGACCATACCCTTTTGCGACACCCTCTTCACGGCGGGGAGGATGTCAATGTAACTGTCCCCTCGAATATCAATATCAATTCATACAATACTGTTGTCGTTTGGTGTGAGACCTTTGGCGAGTTTATCACTGCGGCCAGGTATCGATAGAATGGAGCCGGACTTGTTGAAGTCCGGCAGAATTGATGGCTTAACTTTCGTTAAACGCCTCGTCCCATTCATTGGCAAAAAGATAACCCAGGGTGTGGGCATTTTTTTCTTCTTTATTGACCGCAAGGAAGATGGTTGCGTTGTATGTAGACTTGTCGTGTATGTCCATGACCACGAGATCATCGTTCTGGGCTTCACCTAACTTGTCGATACAGGTGCTATGGGTCACCAGAATCAGGTTTTTGCCTTCTTCCTTGTATTTGAAAATATCGCTATAAAGGTTCTCTTTACAGCCTTCACGAAGCCAGTTTTGAGTAATGGTCGCTTCCTCACCAAACATCAGGTCAGCAGTCTGGTGGGTTCGTTTGACAGGGCTGTTGTAGACGATGGTTGTTTGCTCGGGTAAGTGATTAAATTTCTGGCCGACGGCAATAGCCTCTGCCTTGCCGGGAACGGTGATACCGGTTTCCCCATCAAGACACAGGTTGTCGGAGCGATCACAGCGTTCAGCGTGTCTGACCAGTGCAACGACATTACCTTGAACCCAGTGAACCTGTAGATCAAACAGTCTTTTATCATTTTCAGCCAGGCTAACAGTGGGCTCAGGCTGCAGAAAGGACCAGGCTGCTGACGCTGAAACGGTCAGACCAGCCAGGGCAATCAATGTCTTTTTAAGCATATAAGGTGTTGTGCGACAATTCTTTGAGAGAGGTAATGTATCGAATCACCGCCTCTCCAAAACAGTGTTAATCAACGCAGAGTAAGCCACATATATTACGGATTTATGACGGAAGCGCACATGGATAGAGAAATGCCACTTGTCGGGTTTGGGCGTGGTGCACTAAAGAATAGGTATAAGTAGCTTGCTGTTTTCTATACTGACGCAGTTCAGACTCCATCGCCCCTGCTCTGAAATCGCAGAGACGATTGAATTCAGGTTACAGAGCCAAGATTGCGGTCAGACAGAACGCGAAATCCAAAGTAACGATAATAACAGCATTCAAAACAAAGGTAGCAGTAGCATTCAAAGCAAAGATAACAGCAGTGGCTCTCGCAGATGAACTATTGAGTGCGCTTTTATCCTGGGCTATTTTTGTACCGGGGTTTGAGCTTGCTCCGGAATCATAGGGTGGGGCGACTGGCTGGCAGATTTCTGTGTCAAAGAATAGCTTGCCTTCAAGGTTGAACAGTCCTCTGCAGGCAGAAAGAGTGGAACCGTTGATAGCAGACCATGTATTCACCATCGGGTTGCGTGTGGGGGTTGACATGACAATGCTGGAACTCACAGGTCTTTCGCACAGTTCTCGTACTTTATGTTCTGACAGTTTTTGTTCGCCAAGATCTTCCAGTGATTTGTGAACTGCTTTCAGGCTGAATGGTTTCAGGGGTTGCCACCATGGATTGACTGCTTGCAGATGGTTACAAACCAGGTTCAGTTCAAGCCCTCCCCAAATGGTTATAGCTGTCCATGTTACACCGATATGATTTGCAATCATGTAAAAACGTGGAAGTCCTGCTTTGATTATTTCGGAACCTTCGATATCTCCGGTAAGAACAAAACCACCTTTGCGAGCAGGGTCGTGACGACTGAAGCCGACATTGGAAATGTCGACTTCGTTGCTGATAATATCCATGCTGCTTCCAGATGCTATTCTAAACTCACCCGCTTCTGCCATATTGCCGATGAAACTGTTCGACTTGACAACTAATGGCTCTGACTGGTTGCTGATCTCGGGAAGATTAATAAATATCCCATGATCCGGAATTAAATGTGGGAAATAGTGGTTGTTAATCGTGCTGTATTTTTCACCTGTGATCAGGTTGACAGAGAACTGCAAGCCCGGACCCCGGATCTCACCATTGGCAGACGCATCCAGAGATTTTCTGCAGTCAAGGACAACTGCGGCACGGATGGGAAGATGAAAAATGTTCCCTTCTAAAATCAGTTTCCGGTTGTAGCACTCTGCAAAAACAATGGAGTCAATTGAGGGGTGGTTATTCTCTCGGTCTGGCTGAAAATTAACGTGTTTTATATTGCTGTTTTTTGTTTCACCAGGCTGGAAATTGTCAGTGGTTCCGATCCTGACCATATATTTGTCTTTATATCCCGGTCGATCCCTGATGATGATATCAAAACCATTTTCGGCTGCTCCAATAATGTCCTGACCGTTTTTCAAACGTATTGCACTGCTAATAAAGTATTCAACCGGAGTTACAACAGGTGCTGTCGTATGTAAAGAGCTATCCGATGGAGAGGGTGTCATTGGCATGACCATTTCAGAGGAGAGCAGTATAACAGTGTTCTCAGGTATCCGTTCTATCAACTCATTTAAATTCTCGGTCGGTTTGGCACTGAGAATAGTACACTGTCGTTTGTTAACAAGTGCTGAATCCATTTTTAGCCGTTGCTGAAGCACCGTCGAATGCTCTGAGAGGAGGGGCTTGGGGTCAAGCAGAGAGTCGCAGTCGACTATCGTAAGGGGTGTAGAAGAGGAGACCGTTGGAGATTGAGTCGACGCTTCGAGCTGTTGAATCAGAGTTTGTAACAGGAATACTGGGGCGATGAATCGGGTCAACAAACACTGCTGATTAATCATGTTCTGAACTTCCAAAGAAATTTAGAAGGGAAGCCTAGACGCCGTAGCTATATCTATCCATCCAAATTATGCGCAAGTTTTCGAGGATAAGGCACGATGATTCTCGCGCTTGACCAGCTAAAGTCGGTCAAGCGCGATTGGCGTCAGCTGCCTTCCTTGGAGAGTTCAGAAATTTCTTTCAGGCGCTCCAGAACTTTGTAATTGATGGAGTCTTTTGTGTACTGACCACGACTGTTCAGTGTGCCAGGCTTGCAACCGGTCAGAAGCTCCATGGCTTCGTCAGCATGATTGACTGCATAAACACTGAAATTGCCTGCTTTTACAGCATCGACCACTTTCTGGTGGAGCATCAGGTTTCGGAGGTTGGTGGCAGGGATAATGACGCCCTGCTCACCTGTCAGGCCACGGGCGTTACAAAGATCAAAGAAGCCCTCAATCTTTTCATTAACACCGCCAATTGCCTGAACTTCCCCATGCTGGTTCATGGAGCCGGTGACGGCAAAACCCTGTTTGATAGGCGTATTGGTCAGAGCGGACACCAGGCAGCAAAGTTCAGCCAGAGTGGCGCTGTCACCATCAATATAACCGTAGGATTGCTCCATGGTCAGGCTGGCCGAGATAGCCAGAGGGAATTTCTGGGCGTATTTGCTGCCCAGATAGCCAGTCAGGATCATAACCCCCTTTGAATGAATGGCCTGACCCAGAGAGACTTCCCGTTCAATATCGACAATCCCCTGGGATCCCGGGTAGACGGCTGCCGTAATTCTGGCTGCAGAACCAAAGCTGGTATCCCCGATAGACATGACAGTGAGCCCGTTGATCTTGCCGATCTTTTCTCCTTTGGTATCGATCAGGATGCTGCCTTCAATCATCTCGTCGAGAATCTGTTGGCTGACACGTCCGGTGCGCTCAGACTTGGCGGCCAGGGCCCGGTCAATATGTTCGTTGTTGATCTTGCGGCCACGGCTCATACGACGAATGAAGTCTGCTTCTGCCAGCAGGTCGAACAGATCGCCTATCCTGGCAGACATCTCACCCTGGTGTTCAGCCATTCTCGAACTGTGTTCGACGAGGCGGGCAACGGCCGCAGCCGTCAGGGCCGGGTAGTTTTCATCATCTGCACGGTTTTTTAACAGTTGGGCAAAAGCATGTACCGATTCCCTGTCTCGTGTAATCCGGTCATCAAAATCGACCAGAACTCTGAATATTTCGTGGAAATCCGGATCAAGCTGTTGCAAGAGGTAATAAATATCTCTGGAACCGACAAGGATGATCTTGATGTTGAGAGGGATGGACTCCGGGTTCAGGGTAATGGTGTTGAGCAGCCCCATCTCTGAGTACGGAGATTCAATAGTCAGCTCTTTCTGTTTCAGGGCTCTTTTTAGTGCTTCCCAGACAAAAGGTTCTTCCAGCAACTTGTTAGCGTCCAGCAACAAGTAGCCACCATTGGCTTTATGCAGAGAACCAGGGCAAATCTGTCGGTAATTGGTCACCAGGGCACCCATCTCGCTGGCGTATTCAATACGACCAAACAGGTTCTTGTAGTTAGGGTGAGACTCATACACGACGGGTGCAGCACCGCTGGCAGAATGGCCAATCAGCAGGTTGGGTGCATAGAGTTCAACCAGTGACTGTCGTTTGCTTGAGTCATCCTTGGACTCCATGTTGCGGTCATCAGCAAGAATATCAATAACGGTGCGGTGCAGGTGATTTTTAACGGCCTCAAGATACCCCAGCACCGACTTCTGATTGTTGTACTTTTTATTCAGGGGTTTGAGCAGAGGTTCCAGGGCCTGGTCAATGGTTTCCTGATTGAGCTTTTGTAGTTTCTCGTTGGATTCCCTTTTCCATTGCGGAAGTTCAACCAGTGAGTCGTTCAGTATTGATTCCAGTTCACTGATGTCTTTATTGAATTTGGACCGTTTTTTATCCGGGAGCTGGGCAAATTCGGTTTCGTCCATCGCCTTACCCTCATGCATAGGGGTAAAGCTGAGGGAGCCCGCTTCGCGAAACAAGGCAATGTTCCGTTTCAGGGCTTCCTGTTCAATCTGATCAATGGCGTGGTCATAGCTTCGGTTGAAATCACGCTCAATAACGCTTTTCTTTTGCTGATAGGTCGGGTTTTCAAACGCTGCCGGAAAGGTCAGCATGAGACTGTCAACAAACTGATCAAAATCTTTCTGCAAAGGCTCGCCCGCTCCTGCGGGAAGCGTCAAAATCTTTGGTTCACGAGGAGTGTCGAAGTTATTGATATAAATCCAGTCGTCAGGTGGCGTCTGGAGCTTGGCTTCAGATTCCAGATATTTTCTCAGGTAGGACATCCTGCCTGTACCGGACTCCCCCATCACATAGATGTTGTAGCCCGTTCGGTGCATGGCTACGCCGAATTGAATGGCACTGGTTGCTCTTTCCTGGCCGAGGATACCCGCATATTTCTCAAGATCGTCGGTGGACTTGAACCCAAGTTCTTTGACCGGCTGTTTCGCAATGAGTTGACTGGTTGAAAGTTTAAGCTTTTTCACTAAGGCCTGCCGTTAACTAATGAGTTCTCTGGGTCATTTCTACGTCGCAGAGCACCATAGGATCAATCATAAGCCGCTCTGCTTTGATGGATTCTTAACCTGCCGGAAAAACCATTAGCCGGTAGGCTGCCAGGTCATCAGTCTCTTTGGATAACCCGTACGGATAGCATAATGCTTTTTTTATCTAACTGTCATGAATTCTGTTGCCAATTGAGGTTGGAGGATAAAAGCGGCTTTTTTAGCGGTTATTTGTTACAAGAACTTGCTTCTAATTTTCTGAGTAATAGCGTTAACTTAAATGATGAGATGTTCAGTGTCGATCGTTGAAGTGACATTGAGTAAAAGTGTGGGATTGCTTCAGAACAAAATGTAGTACGTAAGTTTTATATCGTTTGTGTATGCATCTTTGCGAAGGTCCTCTGAGGTTGCCAGGAAATTGAGGTCATCATGTTGAGATTTCTGTCATGCCTGCTAACAGTTTTTTTTATTTTTTCATTTCACAGTGCTCAGGCTTCACCGCAGCTGGTTAAAGAGTTGCAGAAACTGGTAGGGGGGTTACCACCGGGTAGTGTTCACTCCATTCAGGTCAAAGACCCTGCCAGTGGCCGGGTTGTTTTTGAACAGGGGGCTCATCACAATCTGGTGCCTGCCAGCGTTCTGAAAGTAGTGACGGCCACACTGGCTTATGAGGTTCTGGGCGATAAATTTCAATACACTACCCAGCTCGTAACCCGCGACCGACCTATCCGAAAAGGTATTGTTAATGGGCCCGTAGCTCTTGTGTTCAGTGGTGATCCTTCTTTGAGACGGAAACATCTGGATGAGCTTGTTGGCCAGCTGAAAAAGCGGGGGGTCAAATCTATTCATGGAGACCTCTGGCTGGATGGAGCTGTCTTTACAGGCTATGACCGCGCTGGTGGCGTCAGCTGGGATGATCTGAACATCTGTTTTGCAGCACCGGCAGCCGCCATGATTCTGGACCGGAACTGTTTCTACGGCTGGCTGAAACCAGGCAAAAAAGAAGGTTCCAGAACGTCCATCCAATACGATCAGCCAGACTGGTTTCTGGCCATTGATAATCAGGTACGCACCCATTCTGAAGAAAATTGCCGTCTTGAAGTTCGCCCCTCAAGGGATAAGGAGTACCGTCTACAGGGCTGTATCAGCCCCAAATCATCGCCTGTTCGCCTCGCTTTTTCTGTGAACAATGTAGAGAGAACGGTTAAGCGGTATGTGAAAGATCGGCTGCAAAAAAAGGGTGTCGAATTAAAAGGCAGAGTCATTGTGGGTCGTCCCGGGATGGATTTGCCTTTTGTTCTGGCAGAACATAGATCCGAGTTTTTACCGCAGCTACTCAAACCGGTGTTAAAGAATTCTGACAACCTGTACTCTGACAGCATTCTGAAAACAGTAGGTTACGAAACCTCTGGCAAGCCGGGATCTTATGCCTCAGGTATTGAAACAGCGCGGGAAGTTCTGGGAGGCAAAGGTGTTGGTTTTCGAACCAGCAGGTTGGTAGACGGTTCCGGGCTTTCCCGATACAACTTTATCAGTGCGTCGACCCTGGTTGATGTGCTGATGTTTGGTTGGTCACGATGGGGGGAAAAAAGTCCTTGGCTGAGCGCTCGTGATCGTAAGGAAATGTGGTTCAAAACCGGTTATATGAGTGGCGTCAGCAGTGTGGCTGGTTATGTATTCCAGCCTGATGGAAAGCCCTTGGTGTTTGCTGTGATCCTTAATGGTCTGATGCCTCCTCTACCAGCCAGTCGTGAACAAATGAAAGCTTTTCGCAAAGACATCAGAGTTTTCCGTCGTTCATTTCTAAAAGCTTTGTCCAAGGAAGGAAAGGTCTGAATCATGCTTTCCCCCCCCCCCTTTCGAAGTGGCTTCCATTATCCATGAGTGAGTCATTGTTGTCTGCGGTAGGTGTTTGCCGTTGTTGCTATCTTTGATCCCGCAATTATAATGCGCCTCCACTGAATGGTGCATGGCTCTTAACGGGCACGCAACGATCCATTGCAACAACGTTTAAAACGGTGATTGACAATTGTATCGAACAGCGTAGAATGCACCGCCGCTGAGACAGAAACGCAACGCTCACTGAGTGAACGAATGCGGTCCCGGCAAGTTGAAAAGTGGCTTGAAAAACAGGTGCTTGACAACAACCAGCGCCAAGGTAAGATGAGCGCCTCGCTGAACAGCGCTGACCGCTGGTTCAGCCGGTTAAAACCTTCTTGTTTTAATCCAGTTCTTTAACAAATTATCAGACAATTCGTGTGGGCGCTTGTGCGAATGGCATCGGTCAACAGAGCTTTGCTCTGAAATGATTTAAATGCTGATCAAGCAAGCGAACATACTCGTTAATTCTAACATGTACGTTTAATTGCAAAGATTGAGCAGTCAGCATGTTCTTCGGGGCAGCTGACAAAACGATTTAAACTGAAGAGTTTGATCATGGCTCAGATTGAACGCTGGCGGCAGGCCTAACACATGCAAGTCGAGCGGTAACATTTCCAGCTTGCTGGAAGATGACGAGCGGCGGACGGGTGCGTAACACGTAGGAATCTGCCCGGTAGTGGGGGATAGCCCGGAGAAATCCGGATTAATACCGCATACGTCCTACTCTTTTTCGGAAGAGGGGGGAAAGCAGGGGACTCTTCGGAACCTTGCGCTATCGGATGAGCCTGCGTCGGATTAGCTGGTTGGTGGGGTAAAGGCCTACCAAGGCGACGATCCGTAGCTGGTC
>NZ_CP184830.1:0-532500 GCF_049275935.1 Endozoicomonas sp. ALC020 | reverse complement strand
GTGGATAGGAGTGAAAGGCTAATCAAGCCCGGAGATAGCTGGTTCTCCTCGAAAGCTATTTAGGTAGCGCCTCGTGTCTCACCATCGGGGGTAGAGCACTGTTTGGGCTAGGGGGCCATCCCGGCTTACCAACCCCATGCAAACTCCGAATACCGATGAGTGCAATCACGGGAGACACACGGCGGGTGCTAACGTCCGTCGTGGAAAGGGAAACAACCCAGACCGTCAGCTAAGGTCCCAAAGTAATAGTTAAGTGGGAAACGATGTGAGAAGGCCCAGACAGCCAGGAGGTTGGCTTAGAAGCAGCCACCCTTTAAAGAAAGCGTAATAGCTCACTGGTCGAGTCGGCTCGCGCGGAAGATGTAACGGGGCTCAAACTATTCACCGAAGCTACGGGGTTCAGTTGTCAGTTTACAGTTGTCAGTTGGCAGTATGAGAAGTAAGTATGCAGCGATTTGAAGATTTAGAAGTATTTCAACGGGCCTATAAGCTTTCTTTGAAAGTTCACAAGCTCTCGCTGGAATTTTCGAGAATTGAACAAATGCATGGACTTGCTGATCAGATGCGCAGAGCCAGTAAAGGAATCTGTGCAAATATTGCTGAAGGACATGGGAAACTGATCATCTCAAAAGCAGAGTTTCGAAGGTTCATATTGATGGCTATCGGATCATCTGACGAAATGAGAGTTTGGTTAAGGTACTGCCTTGATCTCAATTACATTGACGATCAGCAATGGCAAGACCTCAAAACCGAATACAACCAAGTCAGTAAGATGTTGGTTAGTTTGCACAAGAGTTTTAAATAACTCAGTTCAAACTGACAATCGACAACTGCAAACTGACAACTGAACCGGTAGAGGAGCGTTCTGTAAGCCGTAGAAGGTTCACCGGGAGGTGGGCTGGAGGTATCAGAAGTGCGAATGCTGACATGAGTAACGATAAAGGGAGTGAGAGGCTCCCTCGCCGGAAGACCAAGGGTTCCTGCGCAACGCTAATCGGCGCAGGGTGAGTCGGCCCCTAAGGTGAGGTCGAAAGACGTAATCGATGGGAAACAGGTTAATATTCCTGTACCCCTTTTGACTGCGATGGAGTGACGGAGAAGGCTAGGCCAGCAGGGCGATGGTTGTCCCTGTTTAAGGTCGTAGGCTGTGGACTCAGGCAAATCCGGGTTCACAAAGCCGAGAACTGATGACGAACCCACCAAGGTGGGGAAGTGGTTGATGCCAGGCTTCCAGGAAAAACTTCTAAGCATCAGGTCAAAAGGGACCGTACCCGAAACCGACACAGGTGGTCAGGTAGAGAATACCAAGGCGCTTGAGAGAACCTGGGTGAAGGAACTAGGCAAAATGGCACCGTAACTTCGGGAGAAGGTGCGCCCCTTTTGGTGATCGGACTTGCTCCGTAAGCTGAAGGGAGTCGAAGATACCAGGTGGCTGCGACTGTTTATTAAAAACACAGCACTGTGCTAACACGTAAGTGGACGTATACGGTGTGACGCCTGCCCGGTGCCGGAAGGTTAATTGATGCTGTTATCGCAAGAGAAGCGGTTGATCGAAGCCCCGGTAAACGGCGGCCGTAACTATAACGGTCCTAAGGTAGCGAAATTCCTTGTCGGGTAAGTTCCGACCTGCACGAATGGCGTAACGATGGCCACGCTGTCTCCACCCAGGACTCAGTGAAATTGAAATCGCTGTTAAGATGCAGTGTATCCGCGGCTAGACGGAAAGACCCCGTGAACCTTTACTACAGCTTCACAGTGGATCTTGATGTTGCTTGTGTAGGATAGGTGGGAGGCTTTGAAGTGTGAACGCCAGTTTGCATGGAGCCAACCTTGAAATACCACCCTGGCAATATTGAGGTTCTAACCCAGGTCCTTTAGCAGGATCGGGGACATTGTGTGGTGGGTAGTTTGACTGGGGCGGTCTCCTCCCAAAGAGTAACGGAGGAGCACGAAGGTTGGCTAAGCACGGTCGGACATCGTGCGGTTAGTGTAATGGTACAAGCCAGCTTGACTGCGAGAGGTACATCTCGAGCAGGTACGAAAGTAGGTCATAGTGATCCGGTGGTTCTGAATGGAAGGGCCATCGCTCAACGGATAAAAGGTACTCCGGGGATAACAGGCTGATACCGCCCAAGAGTTCACATCGACGGCGGTGTTTGGCACCTCGATGTCGGCTCATCACATCCTGGGGCTGAAGCCGGTCCCAAGGGTATGGCTGTTCGCCATTTAAAGTGGTACGCGAGCTGGGTTTAGAACGTCGTGAGACAGTTCGGTCCCTATCTGCCGTGGACGTTGGAAGTTTGAGGAGAGCTGCTCCTAGTACGAGAGGACCGGAGTGGACGAACCACTGGTGTTCGGGTTGTGTCGCCAGACGCATTGCCCGGTAGCTAAGTTCGGACGGGATAACCGCTGAAAGCATCTAAGCGGGAAGCCCCCTTCAAGATGAGACTTCCCTGGCCGCAAGGCCCATAAGAGACGTTAAAGACTATGACGTTGATAGGCGGGGTGTGTAAGCGTTGTGAGGCGTTGAGCTAACCCGTACTAATGACTCGAGAGGCTTGACCATATAACGCCAAAGCGATTTGCGCAGCGAAGCTGCCAGCAAAAGCTGGAAGCCTGAAGCTGGAAGCTTGAAGCCGTACACAGTGAACGAGAGTGTTGAGCAAGAATAGACGACACAGCTTAAAAGAGATTTGGATTCCAGAGCCTTAGTTTTCGAGAAACAGCTTCAAGCCTCCAGCTTAAAGCTTCCAGCTCGAGAGCCAACGGCTCGACCAGTTTTGCCTGGTGACCATAGAGTGTTGGAACCACCCGATCCCATCCCGAACTCGGAAGTGAAACGACACATCGCCGATGGTAGTGTGGGGCTTCCCCATGTGAGAGTAGGTCATCGCCAGGCATTGAATAAAGCAAAACCCCGGTTGAGAGATTGACCGGGGTTTTTGTTTTGTGGGCAAAGGAATGTGGCAGAACAGAAGTGAAACGACACATGCCTGGGCGGCCCCACCTCGGCGGCCCCACCGATGGTAGTGTGGGGCTTCCTCATGTGAGAGTAAGTCACTGTCAGGCATTGAATAAAAAAAGGCCCAAGATCGAATTCGTTGGGCTTTTTTTATTCAGTGATTTGCGACCTTATACCCATCACAGAGAAAAGTCGTACTGGCATCGGCGATAAATAAGCGCTAAATCCCCCTAATCGACATCGTCAAAAACTCCGGTTAATGTTTTGCTTTTAACTGGGGTTTGATTATGACGGTAGAAAAAAGCGCCTGAATGAAAGGTCTCTCGTAGCGGTGCTTACAAGGGCAACATGTATCCGGAATATTTCAAGCCGACAGAACAAAAAGATTTCGGTTTTTACCAGAAGTGCTATTTTTTGCTTGCAAGGAACTCGGCTTTCCTTATAATCAGCCGCGTCTTCAGGGATGGCATTTCTTCCTCGAAGCAACGAAGTGGTGGGCGTAGCTCAGTTGGTAGAGCCCCGGATTGTGATTCCGGTGGTCGTGGGTTCGAACCCCATCGTCCACCCCACTTTTAAAAAAGGCCTGACTATCAAGTCAGGCCTTTTTTTTGAACTTAGCACTCATTATTTTCTAATACTTCTGCTGATCTTCACTCAGCTCAAGATAAATCCTGTATTTTCTGTCATAGTCTTCTGCAAGCGATGTGTCAGGAGATAGCGTTTCTTTTCGCTTCATTCAAGCCTTCAGCATAGGAAAGATGACTGCTTGGCAGGTGGTCAATCAATGCTCCCGACACTGATCGAACAACAACGTTGTGTTAAAAGCCTTCAAGGGCTGAAGGCATAAGATGTCATCAGAGGGCTGCATTATTGTGTCAGAAGTCTGCCAGAGCTTTAGTGTCTGGGGTTTTTTTGCCGCAAAAACAAGCATAATAGTAGACGAGTAATTCAGCGGGCTTTGAAGAGATAAGCAGATGATTATGGACTCAGTGATCGGGCATCGAGGTGCAGCTGCTCTGGCTCCGGAGAATACTCTGGCTGGTATTCGGAAGGCGGCCGATTTGAGGCTGAAATGGATAGAGCTCGATGTGACACTGCTGGGAGATGGCTCAGCAGTGATGTTTCATGACCCAACAATGAGCAGGACTTCTTCAGGAAATGGGCATTTGAGGGGAAAGAATCTGGCTCAGGTCGCTACTCTGGATGCCGGACGCTGGTTCTCGGAGGCGTTCGCCGGTGAAAAGGTGCCAACACTTCTTGAAACACTGGCTTTGATCAAGAAACTGAAGCTGAGCCTGAATCTTGAGTTGAAGCCCAATCGCTGCGATTTAAAGCTTTTGGTTGAGGAGGTGGTTGCAGCCATAGAAGCAGCTGATTTCCCCGAGGATCAACTGTTGGTATCGAGCTTTAATCATAAACTTCTGGTTCTGTATCGGGCAAAAGCTGGCAGCAGGATTGGTTGTCTTTTCGAGTCGCTGCCTCGAAACTGGAAATACAAAGCCAGACAGGTTGGTGCCAAAACGATTCATCTGAATGGCAAAAAACTCAAAGAGAAAAACGCGCATGACATCAAAGCGGCAGGTTATGAGCTGTATTGCTATACCGTTAACGACAAGGATATGGCTGATCGATTAAGAGCCTGGGGTGTTGATGGCGTCTTTTCGGATAATCCTGCTTTAATCGCTTGACAGAGTGCCGGGCAGGCACTCGGTTGCGAATGAAGATTAGTGCTCTTCGTCTACTTCTCTCAAGTATTTGAATAGTTTTCTGAAAGCTGCGGGAGGTTTGTCCTGTACGGCTTCCTTTTGAGCGTTACGTACCAGTTGTCGTATGTGTTGATGATCGGCTTCAGGGTATTTGTCGAGGTATTCGGTGAGCACCTCATGCCCCTCGTTTATCAACCGGTCACGCCAGCGCTCCAATTGATGAAAGCGACGGCTGTATTCCTCACTGGTGGAATCCAGGCTGTCGAGATATTTCTGGATGGGTTCCAGCTCCTGGTCTCGCATTAATTTGCCTATGAAGCCCAAGTGCCGTTTGCGGGCATTATTGCTTTTAATTCGCTTGCTCTCATCCAGCGCTTCCCTGAGGCGTTCATTCAGGGGCAGCTTGTCCAACATGGCTGGCTTCATATCCATCAGGCGGGCACCCATGGCCTTGAGCTCGTCCATATCGCGTTTGAGCTCGGATTTGCTGACGTAAATGATTTCTTCAGCGTCGTCTTCAAATGGGGAGAGGTCTTGATCTGACATGGTTCAGGTCTACTTAGAGAGATGCAGGCATTTTACTCCAGTTACGGATATTCAGCTATGAGTGTAGAAGGAAGGCTGCCAGACTTGTTTTGGGCCAATGGTGATAGTGCTTATGGTGAATGGTTTGTTTTTCTTTCGCTATGGGCATTTGTGGCTGGGCACGGCACAATAGGACTTACACGTATAATTCTGAAAGGCAGGAATTTCATGGGTGATAAAACCAACGCTGTACTGGATCCCCGCTCTGAAGAGGATCGCCTGAAGACCCTGGTCAGGGATATTCTGGCTGAAGCCCGACGTCAGGGCACAGATGCCTGTGAAGTCGGTGTCAGTCTCGATGCAGGTCTTTCGGTGGGCGTCAGAATGGGTGATGTTGAAACAGTGGAGTTTAACCGTGATCAGGGTTTCGGTATCACCGTTTATCAGGGGAAGAAAAAAGGATCAGCCAGTACTTCAGACAGTACACCTGAAGCCATCAGGGAGACGGTGAAGGCAGCTTGTGATATTGCTGGATATGCTTCGGAAGATCCCTGTGCCGGTCTTGCCGATGCAGAGTTAATGGCGACTGAACTGCCAGAGCTGGACCTTTATCACCCTTGGGGTGTTGGTGCAGAAGAGGCTATAGAGCTGGCTTTGAAGTGTGAGGAAGCTGGCAGATCGTTTAGTAGTAAAATCAAGAATTCTGACGGTGCCAATGTCGGTACTCATCAAGGCTGTCGTGTATATGGGAACAGTCACGGCTTTGTAGGCAGCTATATTTCCAGTCGTCATAGTCTGAGTTGTATATTGATTGGTGAAAAAGCCGGTGAAATGCAGAGAGATTATTGGTACACCGTCGCCCGTGATGGTAATGATCTTGAGTCTGCTGCGGATGTCGGTCGCAAGGCAGCGGAAAGAACGGTGGCCCGGCTGGGTGCCAGTAAAGTCCCTACGGGTCAGGTGCCCGTGCTGTTTGCAGCAGAAGTGGCTTCAGGCCTTGTGTCACACTTGTTGGAGAGTATCAGTGGTGGCAGCCTTTATCGTCGGGCTTCATTTCTGCTGGATCATCTGGGTAAGCAGATATTTCCTGACTGGGTGCGCATCCATGAGCAGCCATACCTGAAAAAAGCACTGGGTTCGGCCAGTTTTGATAATGACGGTTTGGCAACCCGGGCCAAGGATTTTATCTCTGATGGCGTTCTGGCCAGCTATCTCCTGAGTACTTATTCTGCCCGTAAGCTGGGCATGAAGAGTACGGCTAATGCCGGGGGTGTCAATAACCTGTTCCTTGACTGCAATGCAGGCGGCAGGGAAGAGTTATTGAAACAGATGGGAACGGGCTTGCTGGTGACCGAGTTGATGGGGCAGGGTGTGAATATTGTCACAGGTGATTACTCAAGAGGTGCGGGTGGCTATTGGGTTGAAAATGGCGAAATACAGCATCCTGTCTCTGAAGTGACTATCGCTGGAAACCTGAAAGATATGTTTATGAATATGGTGGCTGCAGGGAGTGATTATGATCGCAGAGGGAGTATTCAGACCGGTTCGATTCTGATCAGTGAGATGACTCTGGCGGGTGAGTGATAAGGGTTCAGCCTGTTATCTATTTGGTTGAGTATAAAAGCAGGTTAAATGAATGATAATCACATTTTTAAAGGTTTGAGATATATCCGGAACGAAAGAGGTCAACCTCATCTGGAAGCACAATATGAACATCATCGTCCAAATGCAGGGTGGCAATCAGAAGAGCACTTTTCTGATGGAACGTTGAGATTGTTGGGTATTCTTTGGAGTTTGATGGAAGGTATGGGGGTTCTGCTATTGGAAGAGCCAGAATTATCACTCCATAGTGCAGCAAACTCCCCTGATGATTGATCGAATTCAAAGAAAGACAAAAACAAGGAGAAGGCAAATCATCATAAGTACCCACAGTGAAGCAATACTGAATAATGAGGGTATTGATCCAAATAGTGTGATCATTTTGGAGCCCGGCAGAGAGGGTAGCCAGATCCGAACAGTCAGCAAAGCTGAAAATAAAGCACTGGAAGCGGGTTTGATAGTGAGTCAAGTGATACTGCCAAAAAACCGACCTGCAAATGTCCAGCAGCCAGGGTTTTGGGGATGACACCGCTGTATGTCGCTACTGAGGATCAGTTAAAGCTGTTTCAATGATAAAGAGTTAGCAGACAGACTGCAGTGTCAGCCATAAAACAAGGCCGCCAGTCCCAGAAAGGATAGGAATCCAACAACATCGGACACTGTCGTTAGTATTATGGTGCCAGCTAATGCGGGATCTATGTTCATGGATTTGAGAACAACGGGCAGGCTGGCACCGACAATAACGGCAGTGCTGAGATTGATGATCATAGCACAGGCGATCACCAGAGAAATGACCGGGTCATGAAACCATAAGTAGGCAATCAGGGAAACCAGAGCAGCCCAGAGTACGCCATTGAGAAACCCTGCCATTAATTCACGACTGAGCAGCCATCGAAGGTTGGTCCGACTGATCTGGCCCAGTGCCATGCCCCGAATCACCAGGGTCAGAGCCTGTCCGCCAGCATTGCCGCCCATTCCTGCAACAATGGGCATCAGGACAGCCAGGGCAACGACCTTGTCTATGGTAGCCTGAAACATACCTATGACAGAAGCGGCAATAAAGGCTGTTATCAGGTTGATACCCAGCCAGACTGCACGCCGACGGGCTGTCTTCAGTGCGGGAGCAAAGGTGTCTTCATCGTCATCCAGGCCTGCCATGCTCATCATGGAGTGTTCGGCTTCTTCCCGGATAACATCTACCACGTCGTCAATCGTAATGCGGCCTAGAAGCTGACCATGCTCCGAAACTACTGGTGCTGATACCAGATCCTGCCGTTCAAACAATTGCGCAACCTGGCTGTCTTCCATATCGGCAGCGATAGGTTTCAGATCGGTCTGCATTACTTCAAAAACTGTGGCTGAAGGGGATGTGGTCAGGAGAACGGATAAAGGCAATGCCCCAATGTATTCGTCTCTGCGGTTGACGACAAACAGACTGTCTGTCATCTCCGGAATATCCTTGTGACGCCTGAGGTAACGAAGCACAACATCAAGCGTACTACTGGGTCGGATGGTGATGACATCAGTATTCATCAGTCCACCGGCTGTGTCTTCCGGATAAGAGAGAACGGCTTCTA
Source organism: Endozoicomonas sp. ALC020 (assembly GCF_049275935.1). Classification (NCBI taxonomy): domain Bacteria; kingdom Pseudomonadati; phylum Pseudomonadota; class Gammaproteobacteria; order Oceanospirillales; family Endozoicomonadaceae; genus Endozoicomonas; species Endozoicomonas sp. ALC020. Next base: position 524,131 of record NZ_CP184830.1, on the reverse strand, counting down.
CCCGTTGCCGGTCCTGGCTGTCCATAGAATCCAGCACTTTTCGGGTGATGGCGTCGGGTAGCTGCTGTAGCAAGTCAGCTATGTCATCAACGTCCTGACCTTCGGTAATGACTTTGAGTTCTGCCACATTCATCCTGTCCAGGAAAAACTGCCGGACTTCGTCGCTCAGCTCCTGCAATACGTCGCCTTCCATCTCTCGATCGATCAGGCGCCAGAGAAGGCTGCGAAGTTTGGGAGGGGAAGATTCAAGCAGGTGTGCCGCATCCGGAGCCGGAAGACCATTCAGCATACGCCTGAGTTCAGGAGAAACACCGTGCTCAAGGGCTTCGTTGAGCTCCTGAAATGCCTTGTCTCCGATACTCAGTTGTAGCTGTTGAACCATAGATGCGTATCCGGTTTTTTTGGTAGAAGTGTCTGAGTATCGAACTTCTGTTCTTTTAACCATCAAGTCTGATAGTCAGACTCAGTCATTTCACATGTCATTCTTTGTTAGCTTTGCCGGGCTTTCAATCTCTGGCAAAGCTTTTCGAGAGACCAGTATAAACAGGGATTTAATGATGAAAAGGGTGACTACTCACCCTCTTCAAAAAAATCATTGATCAGATTGCACAGAGCCGAACAGGCCTCTTCTTCATCATGGCCTTCAAATGTCAAATCAAGGACAGAGCCTTTTCCAGCAGCCAGCATCATGACGGCCATGATACTTTTCCCATCCACTTCACGGCCGTTAAAGCTCACCTTCACCTGGCTGGCAAAAGCCGTCGTTGTAGAAACAAATTTGGATGCTGCCCGAGCATGTAAACCAAGTTTATTAATAATGGTGATCTGCTTCTGGATCATTATTTGGAAAGCTCCCGATGTCTGACCTGAACACAGTCAAAACGTTCTTTGAGCCACTCGCCCAGTTTTTCACTAATAAATACGGAACGGTGCTGCCCCCCGGTACATCCGATCGCAATCGTCATATAACTGCGCTGTCCGGATTCGAACCTTGGTAACCATTTTTCCACGAATGTGCTGAGATCTTCAAACATCTCATTCACCATGGGTTCTGATGCCAGAAAATCTTTAACTGGCTGATCCTGACCAGTGAAGGATCTTAAGGCTTCAACCCAGAAAGGATTAGGCAGACAGCGAACATCAAAGACGTAGTCGGCATCAACTGGCATACCGTGCTTGAAGCCAAAGGACTGGATCATCAGGGTCATACTTTTGCTGGTGGAGCCGCAGAGTCGTTGTCTTATCTGTTCTCTGATTTCATGGACAGACAGTGGCGAAGTGTCCAGCCTAATATCAGCTTCTTCAGCCAGTGGGGCCAGCAGTTTCTTTTCCAGATTAATGGCTTCTGTCAGGGAAACCTTGTCATTGCTCAGAGGATGGCGACGGCGTGTCGAACTATAGCGCTTCATCAGGGTGTTGCTGTCTGCGTCGAGAAAGATTACTTGACACTCAACCCCCTGTTTTTTCAACTTTTCCAACAATGTCGGGAAGCGTTCCAGAGAGCCGGGCACATTACGAACATCGAGGCTGACAGCCATACGGTGCGGTTCGACCAGGTTGCTTTTAAGATTGGTTGGCAGATCATTCAGCATGCTGGCAGGAAGGTTGTCTACACAGTAAAAACCCTCATCTTCAAGGGCGTGAAGGGCGGAGCTTTTGCCGGAGCCTGAACGTCCACTGATGATGACCAGCTTCATGGTGTGTCCTTCCCGATTGTTTGACTGTGTAAACAGGTCTCTCACCTGGTTCCGAGTGAGGCAAGTCTATCAAAACCTAATGAGATTAGAACCAGTCGCTTTCTTTTATTTCTAGCATAGTCCGGATATTTCTATTCCATGCAGTTTTGAAGGATAAATAGGCTTTGTAGTGACAAAAGTGAAGAAGAAAGGATTTCTGAGCAAGAAACATTTTGCCTGCTTCTGTTATCAGATCAGCAAGCAAAATATTTTTTATCTACAGTCGTTAAATGGGGGAACAGATGATGCTGTAAAGTGCCTCGGAATTTTCTGCCGCTCGCATCTGACTTAACAATACTTCTGATTGAAAGCGCTCAGCGACAGCCTGCAATATATTGAGATGTTCCTGAGTATTTTCTTCCGGAACAATAAGTGCGAACACCAGATCGACCGGCTGCTTGTCCACAGAGTCAAAATCTATGGGTTCAGACAGTTTGATCAGAAGTCCGGTAGGATGCTGACAAGCACTGGAGCGACAGTGAGGCAGGGCTATGCCTTTGCCCAAACCGGTGGTACCGAGTCGCTCTCTGTTAATCAGCTTGTTAAACAGATCCTTGGTTTTGATAGCGGGAACATGCTCATTGATGATTTCCGCAACAATTTCCAGGATTTTCTTTTTGCTGGCCCCCTGCACATCGCAGAGGGTGCGCCCGGGGGTTAGAATGTTTTCAATAATCATACAACGATCGATGCTTACAGGCGGCCGTTGGCACCCTGTAGCCGGTCAAGCGTTTTCTCTTTGTGTTTTACCAGTTGTCGATCCAGTTTGTCCGACATGTCATCAATGGCAGCGTACATATCTTCAGCCTCAGCGGTTGCATTAATATCCGCCCTACGAACATGTAGAGTCGCTTCCACTTTGTGCTTCAGTTTCTCAACACTCAGAGTGACCTGAACGTTTGTAATCTGATCAAAGTGGGCGGCAAGGCGGTCGAGTTTCTTGGTGACATAATCTTTCAGAGCCTCAGTCACCTCTACATGATGTCCACTGATGTTGACTTGCATGTAACGCTCTCCTGCTGATCCCGATTCTCGACATTGGACTGCCCCCGGGATTGTACGGGCAACCCTGATTGAAAGTCTATCACTGTCAATGACAGTTAGCGCTGTTCTGAGACAAAAAATCTATGGGGCGATTTGTGGTATAAGGGCTTGTTACCTCAATCGCTGAAGGCTCAGATAAGCTGCTTGCGTTCATTCGATGGCGGTATATTCATTGATTCACGATATTTGGCGATGGTTCTCCTGGCCACTTTGATCCCCTGGTCCCCCAGCAAGCCGGCGATTTTGTTATCACTCAGTGGTTTTTTAGGGTTTTCATCGGATACCAGTTTTTTAATCAAGGCTCTGATGGCTGTTGATGAGCACTCTCCACCAGTGGCTGTGCTGACATGGCTGGAGAAAAAGTATTTCAGCTCAAACACGCCTCTTGGAGTGTGCATGTATTTCTGTGTAGTGACCCTGGAAATAGTGGACTCGTGCATATCCACCGCCTGAGCAATGTCTGCCAACACCAGGGGCTTCATGGCCTGCTCACCCTGCTCCAGAAAATCTTTCTGAAATTCAACAATCTTGCCCGCTACTTTCAGTAAGGTTTCGTTACGACTTTGCAGGTTTTTCAGAAACCAGCGGGCTTCCTGCAGCTGGTTCTTCATAAAGACATTGTCACGACTGTTGTTGGCACGTTGCACCATTGAGGCGTAATTGTTGTTGATGCGAAGTCTGGGCAGGGATTCTGAGTTCAGTTCAACCGCCCAGCGGTCCCTGACTTTGGTGACCGAAATATCGGGGGTGACGTATTCCGTGTCCGCCTGGCCGATTTCTGATCCGGGCCTCGGGTTGAGGCTTTGAACAAGGCTAAGGGCTTCCCTCAGTTGATGTTCTTTGAGACGGGTACGCCGCATGATTTGGGCATAGTCACGACTGCCCAGAGCCTGTAGATGATTCTGGATCAGCAGACGTGCTTCTTTCAGGAAGTGGGTTTCTTGTGGCAGTTGATTGAGTTGAACTTCGAGACATTCTTTCAGGTTAGCGCTGGCACAACCCACCGGATCAAAGTGAAGAATCCGTCGTTGCATGACCTGAAGTTCTTCAAACGCCAGTTCCTCTACCTGTTCCTGTAGCGAGAGATAAATTTCTTCCAGGGAGTGAGTGAGGTACCCGTCATTATTGATGGCTTCGATCACAGCCAGGCCCATCAGCCTGTCTCTGTCAGTCATGGGAGTCAGGTTTAACTGCCATTCCAGATAGTCCTGGAGGGACTCATTGGCCCGGGAGCGGGCAAAAGGATCATGTTCTTCATCGGTTGCAGCGGGCAGGCTGGAATAGACATCATCCCATCCGGAGTCAACGGGCAGGTCATTGGGTATGCTGTCAGCCCACTGGGGCTCTTCTGGTTCCGGGGGCTGTTCTGCTTTTTCATTGAAGTCAACAGGCTGTTCCCCTTCATCACCAGATGCAGGTGGTTCTTCAACGGACTCTTCAGACTCCAGCATCGGATTGGATTCAAGAACTTCCTGGATTTCCTGCTGAAGGTCCAGAGTGGAAAGTTGCAGAAGCCTTATGGCCTGCTGCAGCTGAGGTGTCATGGTCAGCTGCTGGCCCATTTTTAGCTGTAAGGATGGCTTCATAGGCAACTGTATACCTTTACTTCGGTGTCTGCACTGAGGGTGCCAGATTTGATGCCATCAGCGCCTGACAGTTATATCTCAGTGTCTGCTCATTATTTTGATTGGGCTACTCTCCATGTCACTGGGATTATAATCACATCTGAAGCTTCGGGAAAGTGATTCATCAAGTCAGCCATGCAACATTCAGAACAAGAGTATGAAAATAAATCAGCTCAACATCTTTGCCCGCTTCTTTCGCGAGACCAGTCAAGAGATGATCAGAGACTGAACTGATGCCCGAGATAAACGTCACGAACCTTTTGATTAGCCAGGACAGTCTGACTATCACCCTCGGCAATAATAGTGCCTTCGCTGACAATGTAGGCCTTCTCGCAGATATCCAGTGTCTCCCGGACATTGTGGTCGGTAATCAGGACTCCGATGTCCCGGGCTTTCAGGTGCGTGATAATGGCCTTGATGTCACCAACAGAAATGGGGTCAACACCGGCAAAGGGTTCATCGAGCAGAATAAATTTTGGGTCAGTGCAAAGAGCTCGGGCAATTTCTACCCTGCGCTTTTCACCACCGGAAAGGCTCATACCCGGATTGTCCCTGATATGATTGATATTAAACTCTTCCAGCAATGACTCCATTTTTGCGATGCGATCTTTCCGGGAAAGGTCGGAACGGGTTTCCAATATCGAGAGCAGGTTATCGGTGACCGTCAATTTCCTGAAAATAGAAACTTCCTGTGGCAGATAACCTACGCCAGCTCTGGCCCGGCCATGCATAGGTTCGTGAGTTAAACTCTGGCCACTAAGGTCAACCTGTCCACCGTCTGCTTTTACGAGACCTACAATCATGTAGAAGCAGGTAGTTTTACCTGCCCCGTTGGGGCCAAGAAGTCCGACAATTTGACCACTGTCGACAGCCAGAGATACATCTTTGACGACCTGTCTGCCTTTGTAGCTTTTACTGAGATGTTCTGCCTTAAGCGTTGCCATCCGGAGTTTGTCTTCCTGTTTAAAAGTTAGCTGTCGTTTTTCTGGCAGCCCTTTCAAGCCTGTTCAGTCGTTGAGCAGTGAGTGTAATGGGATATGAGTATTACTGCTTGCTCTCAGGTTTGGGTTGGTAAATCATTTTGACCCGACCATCCGGGTTGCTTTTGTTCTCACTGCCCTTGGCATTCACGGTCTGCTTGGTCAGGTCATAATCAATGCGTTCACCTGTGAAGGTATCACCCTTCTGGGTCAACTGCGCCTGCTTGATCAGTTGGATCTTATCGCCAGCCACCTGATAATCGATAGTATGACCCCAGGCTTTCAGAATGCCCTGATCATCAGGTTGCTGTTCTTCGTAGTAAGCTCTTTCCTTGTCGCCTTCTGCCACAATTTTTTTAACTTCCTGCTGGACGGAATAGATGGTCACCTTGTCTCCGGTAATTCGGGTGGTGCCCTGAATCATCACAACATTGCCTTTATAGATGGATACACCTTTCTTGTTATCGATATCGGCGGTGTTGGACTCGATCTCAATAGGCTTCTGCCGGTCAGATGGCAATGCTTGTGCCATGACTGGAAGCAGAGCCGTGGCCCCCAGCATCAGGTAATATTCGACCCCTCTGCGACGACTCTTTCTGTCTGGCCGCTCATTTGGATCAAGGCGCTTGGCCTGTTCATGGCTTTGGCTCATGAAATCCTCTTACCCTAGACTTGAGTTTAACCAGACTCTCCTTGAAGAAAGCCTCCATACCAATGGCGCGCGTACGTCCAGTGTCGTTGGTGATCAGTACCGGTCGATCAGTGACTGCCAGATCCTTTTCAGAGTATATGGTCATGAAATCAGTGTCTATTCGAACCTTACTACCATTGCCGAGGTTCGTCTGGGTCATCACCACATCATCCCAGAGCTCTATATCCTCGCTGCCGGGCAACAGTTTGCCATAGAGGGCGTCGGCCACCATGGGTTTTCCGGGGGTATTGAAATTCTCCAGATGAGGGGTTTGCAGCAACGTTGTGTCATTGTGCGGGTAATGGGTGATACTGTCTGAGACCAGTATGTAATCCAGTTCGCCCTCTTTGTTGTACTGGGTGACCCTGGTGTCAATGAAATAGTAGTCAGCGTTCTCACGAACCAGAGGCTGTTTTTTCTGAACCCCAACATGGAGTTTGCTGTCATAAGCCCAATAGCCAACTCCGACCATTATCAGCATCAGAAAAGCAATCATTATCAGGTTCCGATTGGGCATCAGATCATTGGCTCCGGGTCACAATCTGGTCAGAGTCTGCAAAGGCAGATACCGACAAAAGAAGGCCATTCAGGAAAATGATGCCCGGTTTGTGCAGTCGGCAGCATTTTCGCAGCAAATGAATTCAGTTTACCATGATTTTATTTGATCATCAGGGGCTGCAGACGAATGTTTTCAAATACTAGACACTCGCTGTCGGCCTTACGTAAGAAGAGTTGAACGGTAGTGCTTTCTTGTCGTCAAAGAAACGCTTGAATGGAAAGGTATCGCTGTAATGGTGGAAAACTATCACAGCGATATTTTGGGTATTTTAACTCTCTATTTCAGGTAACTGGCCAGCATGTCATCCAGCTTGCCTTTGGCTTTAAGAATGAAATCACAAAATTCTCTGGCTGCACCTTCGCCGCCACGATTAGTAGTGATAGCAGGTGAGTGTTCACGAACGTAGTAGTGCCCGTTAGGAACGCTGCAGCCAAAACCAACCTGTCGAATGGCTGGAAGATCTGGCAGATCGTCTCCGATGTAGGCCACTTCATCCAGGCTAAGACCTTGCCCTTCTTCCTGAAGCAATTCTTTCAGAGCGACAAACTTGTCTTCGCGGCCCTGATAGAGAAAATCTACGCCCAGGTCGGAGGCTCGTTTTTCAACAAATACGGATCGACGGCCGGTGATGATGGCCGTTTTTACACCCGACTGCTTGAGCATTTTCAGGCCATGACCGTCGAGAGTATTGAATATTTTCATTGATTCGCCATGCTCACCAAACAACAGTTTGCCGTCAGTGAGAACACCATCGACATCAAAAACAGCCAAACGAACCCTGGCGGCGGCAGATTGTAGTGAAGAACTGATCATACAACGCCCGCCTTCAGTAGGTCGTGCATATTAATGGCACCGATCAGTTCATTGTCATCATCAACACAGATCAGAGCATTGATTTTCCGGTCATCCATAATCTTCAGGGCTTCAGCCGCAAGAATCTCGGGGTGGATGGTTTTGCAGTGGCTGGTCATCACTTCATCAATCAGTGTGGATTTGGGGTCGACGCCCTTGTCCAGAGCCCGACGCAGGTCACCATCGGTGAAAATGCCAATGACATGGCGTTTGTTATCGACAATGGCGGTCATGCCCAGGCCTTTGCGAGTAACTTCCAGCAGGGCTTCGCTCATTGGTGTGCCCAGGGGAACTTCTGGTACCCGTCTGCCAATGTGCATGATGTCTTTTACTTTCAGAAGCAGTCGTTTACCTAAAGAGCCACCAGGGTGAGAGAAAGCAAAGTCTTCTGCAGTAAACCCGCGGGCTTCCAGCAGGGCAATGGCCAGTGCGTCGCCCATTACCAGGGCTGTGGTCGTGCTCGAGGTAGGCGCGAGATCCAGAGGACATGCTTCTTTTTCCACCCCGGTGTTGAGATGGGCTTCAGCATCTTTCGCCAGTGTTGAATTCGGGTTGCCGGTCATGCTGATCAGGGGGGTGCCCAGTCTTTTCAGCAGGGGCAATAGAGTAATGACTTCGCTGGTTTCGCCAGAATTGGAAAGAGCCAGAACCACGTCTTCATGGGTGACCATTCCCATATCACCATGGCTGGCTTCCCCGGGGTGTACAAAGTAGGCAGGGGTGCCGGTGCTGGCGAGGGTTGCAGCAAGCTTGCGGGCAATATGTCCCGACTTGCCCATGCCAACGACAATAATCCGGCCACGGCATTCAAGCATAACACGGCAGGCACTGGCAAAACTGCTGTCGATCCTGTCTATCAGGCTCTGAACAGCTTCCAGTTCCATGGTAACGGTGCGGCGACCAATTGAGATGAACGGCTCGTCAGTAGTCATATTACGTACAGATTAGTTGTGACACGGCTATTCTATAGTGCCTTTCGCCACAGTAACAGTTCGGGATTTCTGCATTAAAACCTGTGCACTATGATCAGTTCCTCCTGATTCCGATACTATAGACCTTATCGCAACCGCACGACCGCATGGATGCAGGAGCAGTTGCCGTGCAGGATAGTCTTAACACGGGCTAAAATGGAGAAACCCGGGAGGCAGAGCTGACCGGTCAGCCCTGCCTGAAAAAGTCAGTGCTGAATGAATAACCAGGCACCATAGAGAAAGTATATTGAGAGCAGCGCAATGCCTGTCATTCTGCCCAAATGTCGAGGTTTCCTGCCAATCACGCAGACCAGGGTCAACAATATTGTCATGCCCAGCATAACAGGATAATCCCGCAGGATAACTGCCTGATCCAGTGCTCCGGGAGCTACGAGTCCGGGCATGGAGAGAACCGCCAGAAGGTTAAACGTGTTTGAGCCGATCACATTACCCAAGGCAATATCATGATGGCCTTTCAGAGCGCTGGTGATGGATGCGGCCAGCTCTGGCAGACTGGTGCCAATGGCAACAATCGTCAACCCGATCACAAGGTCGCTGATGCCCATGGCCTTAGCAATCTCGGTGGCCCCCCATACCAGTAGCTGTGAGCTGCCCAGCAACAGTAAAAGACCAGAACCCAGCATAAACCAGGCTTTTGCTGAGGACAGCTCTGGAATGTCTTCATCTTCCACCACTGCCTCATCCGGGTGTTGTTTCTGCCAGTGGATCATCAGGTAAAGGGTAATGACGAGGCCTGCCAGCAGAATCAAACCATCTATTCGACCCAGATAACCATTGGCAATGCAGAGACCGGAAATAATAGTTATCACCAACAGAAGGGGAATTTCTCTCTTGGTCAGAGCCGCTTTAACAGGCAGGGGGGCTATCAGGGCAGTAACACCCAGAACCAGGCCGATGTTGGCGATGTTTGAACCCATGGCATTGCCCACGGCCAGTCCCGGGAATCCTTGCAGTGCAGCCGATAGAGAGACCAGAATTTCAGGTGCAGAGGTGCCTATGGAGACCACTGTCAGGCCGATTAACATTCTTGAGACGTTCAGATTGCTGGCCGTAGCAGCGGCACCGGCAACAAAACGGTCTGCACTCCAGGTCAGGATAATGAAACCCACCAGGATGGCAGCAAGGGCAATGAGCATAGGATAAATTCTCTTCTCTAATTCAGGATGATTGGCTGAGATACTTTTTTTTTTACCTTGGAAGCGGCAAGATGATTTTATTCAGTCATTATTGTGTGAAAAAACCATTATCAGAAAGGGAGCAGTCATTCTCGGAACGGATCGGTTCATATAGCATTGTTCTGCCAGTACGGACTCTAGATAAAAAAGCCCAGTCTAAGTCTGTTGATAGTGAAAAGATAGTAAAAAGCCGGTAAAGAAGCTGTTTGGATGCAGTGATACTGATAAGGATACGTTCCCACAGTTCAAAAGGTAGCTGAAAGTCGCCATAATTAGATGCGGGTTGGTGGTAAGCTACCAGGGGACGGCGGTTGCTACTGAGTGCAGTCCACACATAGACAAGGAATAGCCTTCCAATGACAAAGGCAAGTGATAACTTTATTGAGATCCGTGGTTTGACGTTTCATCGAGGCGATCGAACGATTTTCAAGAATGTTGATATCGCCATTCCCAGAGGAAAGGTGGTGGGTATTATGGGGCCATCGGGTACTGGTAAAACGACGTTATTACGTTTGATCGGACGTCAGCTTCGCCCTGACTCCGGACAGATCTTTGTGGATGGCCAGAATCTCGATCTGCTCTCCCGTGAAGAGTTGTTTCGTACCCGTCGTAAGATGGGCATGCTTTTTCAGAGTGGTGCGCTTTTTACCGATTTGTCGGTGTTTGAAAATGTTGCCTTTCCTCTGCGCATTCATACCAGACTGGCTGAGCCGATGATTCGGGATATTGTCTTTATGAAGCTGGAGGCGGTAGGGCTAAGGGGGGCCTGGTCGTTGATGCCGGCAGAACTGTCAGGTGGAATGAACCGTCGTGTGGCACTGGCCAGAGCCATTGCACTGGATCCGGCTATGGTGATGTACGACGAGCCTTTTGTAGGGCAGGATCCTATAGCCATGGGTGTGCTGGTAAAATTGATCAGAATGTTGAACGAAGCACTGAATATTACCAGTATTGTGGTATCACACGATCTTCATGAAACAGCGTCAATCTCCGACTACCTCTACCTGATAGCCGATGGTGAAGTTATTGGCCAGGGTGAGCCGAAGCGTCTTATGAATTCCAATGATTCCCGGGTTAAACAGTTTATGAACGGACTATCTGATGGTCCTGTGCCATTCCATTATCCGGCACCGGATTATAAAGAAGTATTGCTGGGTGGGGAGACCGGATGAGCACAGGTATTCTTGACAGATTATCGCAGCTCGGCCGTTTTGGGTTGGATCAGATTCAATCCATGGGCCGGGCAGGCATTTTTCTGGTACTGGCTATTTTCTCCCGAGCCGGTTTCAGTAACCGATTCTCCTTGTTGATTCAGCAGTTATACAGTGTCGGTGTCATGTCGCTGATTATTGTTACCGTGTCAGGGCTGTTTATTGGTATGGTGCTGGCCTTGCAGGGCTACAACATACTGATACGATACGGCTCAGAAGATGCCGTGGGGCAGATGGTGGCTCTCAGCCTTTTGAGAGAACTCGGGCCGGTAGTTACAGCTTTGTTGTTTGCTGGACGAGCAGGTTCGGCTCTGACGGCTGAAATAGGGTTGATGAAAACCACAGAACAACTGTCCAGTATGGAAATGATCGGGGTTGATCCACTCAAGCGCGTCATTGCGCCTCGTTTCTGGGCAGGGGTGATCTCCATGCCATTGCTGGCCGCCATTTTCAGTCTGGTCGGTATACTGGGAGCTGTGATGGTTGGCGTGGATTGGCTGGGTATTTATGAAGGTTCTTTCTGGGCCACTATGCAGGCTTCGGTCAGTCTGGCGGCGGATATAGGGAATGGGCTGATCAAAAGTCTTGTATTTGGTTTTGTCGTGACCTGGATAGCGGTATTCCAAGGATATGATGCCATCCCCACTTCAGAGGGGGTCAGCAGGGCCACAACAAGGACTGTTGTTTATTCTTCGCTGGCCATTCTGGGGCTGGATTTCATTTTGACCGCTGTCATGTTTGGAGAACTCTAAGATGCGGATGAGAACGGTAGAGATAAGTGTCGGCGGTTTCATGTTGGCCGGGATGCTGGCATTGGTTGTACTGGCGCTAAAAGTCAGTGGTCTTTCATTGGAAAGCGGCAAGCAAACCTATACCGTGACTGCCATGTTTGATAACACTGGAGCCCTCAAGCCGAGAGCTAAAGTAGCCCTGGCCGGTGTCATCATTGGCAGGGTCACCAAGGTTGAGCTCGACAAGCAGACCTATATGGCAAAGGTCGATATGGAAATCGATTCCCATATAAATAACATTCCTGTCGACAGCACTGCCTCTATCGTGACGGCAGGGCTGCTGGGAGAGAAATACATTGGTATCAGCATTGGTGGAGATACTGACTACATCAAGCCCGGTGGTCGCTTCGAGGATACCCAGTCAGCTGTTATCCTGGAGGAGTTGATTGGCAAATTCCTTCTGGGTTCAGTCGATAAGGACTAAAGGCTATTAACTCCAATATATAAAGCCTGTAGAGGATGATGGAATCAATGATGAAAATGGTAAAGTCTGTTCAACAATTCATGACGACCCTGGTCTGTCTGATGGTGATGGGTGTATCTTATGCTGCGCCCGCTTTGCAGCCCCCGGAAGTGGAAGTCAGGAAGATTACCTCCGAGTTGCTGGATACTTTCAATAAGAACAAGAAGCAGTACCAGAAAGATCCTGAAGGTTTTTTCAAGGAAGTCGATCGTCTTTTATCTCCGGTGGTGGCTTTTGACCAGGTAGCCCGCTATGTCATGGGCAAGTACGCTCATCGCAATCCTGAACAGGTTGAGAAGTTTGAGTCGGTATTTAAGGATAGTTTAATCCGTTTCTATGGCAAGGCACTGTTGTCTCTGGACGACACTAGTCTGGTTATCGAGAGTGTGGATAAAACCTCACCTGAGTTGCTGAAAAAATATCAGGAAGGTCAAATCAGCCGTATACCCGTCAGGATGAAGGTTCGTACCAGCACCAACACGGTCGAGATCTTTTACTCAATGGTGCATGTTGATGGTCGCTGGAAGCTGCGTAACGTGACAATCGAAGGAATCAATATTGCCAAGCAATTCCAGAGCCAGTTTGCAGACGCTATGAAAAAGCACAAGAAAGTATCCTACGTGATAGATAACTGGGCTGCTATCATGTCGGCTTCAGCAGACGGCAGCAGCAAGAAGTAGTTTTGTCCATTTTTTGCTATGAGCATTCAGGAATCAAAATCATGCAGCTTGAACGATTGGCACCGGGACAGTTTTCTCTTAACGGGATTGTTAATTTTGATAATGCTGTCGAGGTGGAGAGTGAGGGGCGTAAGCTGTTGGAAGAGGACGTAGCTCCCGGAGGCGTCCTGAGAGTCAGCCTTGGGCAACTGCATAAAGGGGATAGCTCAACCCTGTCTGTTTGCCTGTCCTGGATCAGGCTGGCTCAGAGTAGAGGTGGTCATCTCTGCCTTTCTGACATACCGGAGGAGCTTGCTGCCCTGGCCAAGGTCTGTGGAATAGCGTCGATTCTGCAGGAAAGCACTTGCCCTTCTGCTTCCTGATTAAATGCAAGTGAGTGACGCCCTTTTGCCTGTTTATTCGCTACCAGTCTCCTTTCGGGACTGGTCAGTACAGTCAATGTCCGATATGATCCATCGATTTGCCCGCGAGTACGTACAAAGAGTACGGGCTTGTTGAGTGGTTGTTATTTTTTCATGAAAATACCGCTGTTGGGTGGTGTTTTTGTGTTTATGCTTTTAAGGCGTGAGGCGGTCTTTCCGGCTCATGACTGTTTTGAGAGGTGAATGCATGCAAGCCACCGAAGTGAAGGCGCTGCTGGAAGAGAGTTTCCCGGGTTCAGAGGTTCTGGTAGAAGGAGAAGGGTGTGACCTTCGGCTGACCATTATCAGTGACCAGTTTGAAGGGGCCCTGCCTATCAAACGTCAGCAGATGGTGTACAAACACCTCAATGAACTGATCGCCAGTGGTGCCATTCATGCGGTGACCATGATCACCCAGACACCTTCAGAAGCGCAGCGTCAGGCCTAACCAGCGAATCACAGGTGAAACTATGATGGATAAACTGATTATCACTGGTGGTACGCGTCTGGATGGCGAAATCCGTATCTCCGGTGCCAAGAACTCTGCACTGCCTATTCTGGCAGCAACCCTGCTGGCGGATGATCCTGTTACTGTCTGCAACCTTCCCCATTTACACGACATCACTACCATGTTTGAGCTGTTTGGCTGCATGGGTATCGATCTGATGGTCGATGAGCGTATGAACGTTGAAGTTCATGCCAGCACCATCAAGCAGCTGAAAGCGCCCTATGAGCTGGTAAAAACCATGCGGGCTTCCATTCTGGTTCTGGGGCCTTTGCTGGCCCGGTTCGGTCGTGCTGAAGTCTCTTTGCCCGGCGGTTGTGCCATCGGCAGTCGACCTGTGGATCTGCATATTCGTGGCCTGCAGGCTATGGGTGCTGATATTTTGGTTGAAGATGGTTATATCAAGGCCAGTATCAGGGATCGTCTGAAAGGTGCCCGTATTTTCATGGATACCGTGACCGTAACCGGAACTGAAAACATTCTTATGGCAGCCTGTCTGGCCGATGGTGAAACCATTATCGAGAATGCTGCCCGTGAGCCGGAAGTGGTTGATTTGGCAGAATGTCTGAAAACCATGGGGGCCAAAATTGAGGGTGCTGGTACCGATGTTATACGTGTTCAGGGGGTTGAGCGTCTTAAAGGGTGCACCTATTCCGTTCTACCTGATCGAATTGAAACCGGTACTTATCTGATCGCCGCGGCTGCAACCGGAGGCCGCGTTCGTCTCAAGGACACTCAACCTGATCTGCTGGATGCGATTCTGATTAAATTGCGCGAAGCTGGTGCTACCGTAGAATGGGGTGAGGATTGGATTGAGCTGGACATGAAAGGTAAGCGTCCGGAAGCGATTGATCTTAGGACAGCTCCCTACCCTGCCATGCCAACCGATATCCAGGCCCAGTTTACGGCGTTGAACCTGATTTCTGATGGCGTAGGCAGCATCACAGAAACCGTTTTCGAAAACCGCTTTATGCACATTCAGGAAATGAAGCGGATGGGAGCTGACGTCAAAGTAGAAGGCAATACCGTTGTGATTAAGGGGGTTGACTCACTGAAGGCAGCTCCGGTTATGGCGACTGATCTGAGAGCATCAGCCAGTCTGGTGATTGCGGGCCTGATTGCTGAAGGTGACACGGTTGTGGAACGTATTTACCACATTGATCGTGGTTATGAGTGTATTGAAGAGAAACTTCAGCAGCTCGGTGCGAAAATTCAGCGTGTACCTGCCTGATAGCATTCTGTTCATTGCAGCTATGTAGCAGGGGCAAGCTTCAAGCTTGTCCCTGCTGAGCCTCTTAGATCAGTTCTGAATCTTTCTCTCTCATAAAAGTATAAAAATCCTCAGTCGGCACGGGTGTATGACACCCACGTTATCTTCTGTTTGGTGTAAACTACGCCACTTAAAGCAAAGGAAGCCTGTCCCGGATGTCCAGTCAGATCACAATAGCGCTTTCCAAAGGGCGCATACTCAAAGATACACTGCCTCTTCTCAAGGCGGCGGGTATTGAACTAGCTGAAGACCCTGCCAAGAGCAGGAAGCTGATTATTTCTACTACTCATCCAGACGTCAATCTGTTGATTGTCAGAGCCAGTGACGTACCCACCTATGTTGAGTACGGCGCTGCGGACGTCGGTGTGGCTGGAAAAGATGTGTTGCTGGAGCATGGATCGACCGAGCTTTATGAGCCTTTGGACCTGCAAATTGCTCAATGCAAACTCATGACTGCTGGTAAAACCGGGCATGAAGAGCCAACAACCGGTCGGGTCAAAGTAGCGACCAAGTTTGTGAATGTTGCCAGACGCTACTATGCATCCCAGGGGCGTCAGGCCGATGTTATCAAACTCTACGGTTCTATGGAGCTGGCGCCACTGGTGGGCCTGGCAGATATCATTGTTGATGTCGTGGATACCGGTAATACCTTGAGGGCCAATGGGCTGGAGCCAAGAGAATTGATCACTCAGGTATCCTCCAGGCTAGTGGTGAACAAGGCTTCCATGAAAGTAAAGTTTGAAGCCATTAATGCACTGATTCAGCAGTTGAGAGCTGCAGTAGACGCCCAAACCCATTAACTGCCATCACGGAAGAGCATTCTTGTTCCAATCCGGGATGAAAAGTTTTTATGATAAAAAGTGCGACGGAGTAATACGATGACGGTGAATCCTGTACAACTGAGCTACGGAAACCGGGATTTTAATGAGCAGCTGGGTCGTCTACTGGCCTGGGATAGTGTCTCTGACGAAGAGGTTCAGCATCGTGTTAAGCATATCATCGCCGAAGTGCGCTCCCGTGGTGACGAGGCTCTGGTAGAGTTCACCCATCGTTTTGATCGCCTTTCTGTTTCCGGTATGGGAGATCTTACTCTGGGAGAAGAGCAACTTCAGAAAGCGCTGGAAACCATCCCGCAGGAGCAGAGGCAGGCTCTGCAAACAGCGGCCAGCAGAATCAGAAGCTATCACGAGCGACAGGTGCAATCTTCCTGGACTTACCAGGAAGAGGACGGAACCGTGCTTGGACAACAAGTGTTGCCTATGGATCGCGTCGGTCTCTATGTGCCCGGAGGGAAGGCTGCCTACCCTTCATCCGTAATGATGAATGCCATTCCGGCTCATGTTGCTGGCGTAAAAGAAATTATTATGGTGGTGCCCACACCGGATGGTGTAGTCAATGACATGGTGCTTGCCGCTGCCGCTGTTGCTGGCGTCAAAAAAGTGTTCACCATTGGTGGAGCTCAGGCCGTGGCTGCTCTAGCCTACGGTACAGAAACCGTTCCCGGCGTCGACAAGATCGTTGGCCCTGGCAATATCTATGTCGCCACCGCCAAGCGTGAGGTGTTTGGTCAGGTGGGCATTGATATGATCGCAGGTCCATCGGAAATCCTGATCCTATGCGATGGTCACACGGATCCGGACTGGATAGCCATGGATCTGTTTTCACAAGCTGAGCACGATGAAGACGCTCAGTCAATTCTGGTGTCTCCGGATCAGGCTTTTCTTGATCAGGTTGTAGCAAGTATGCGCCGCTTGTTGCCTGACATGGAGCGCAGGAAGATCATTGCAGAATCGGTGAATAACCGAGGCATTATGATCCATGTTCCGGATATGAAAGCCGCCTGTGAGGTCAGCAACCGAATTGCTCCCGAACATCTGGAGTTGTCTGTAGAAGATCCTCAGGCTTTGTTGTCTGATATTCGTCATGCCGGTGCTATTTTTATGGGTCGTTATACGGCCGAGGCCTTGGGTGACTATTGTGCCGGTCCTAATCATGTATTGCCCACATCCGGCACGGCCCGGTTTTCCTCCCCGCTGGGGGTGTATGATTTTCAGAAGCGCTCTTCACTGATTCACTTTTCACCCGAAGGGGCTTCAGAAATAGGTAAAGTGGCTTCTGTAATGGCAAGAGGAGAATCCCTGACAGCTCATGCCCGTTCAGCAGAATACCGCATCAAGAAATGAAGCATCGACTTCTGGTGTGTCGTTGTTATCACTCTTCAGGAAAAACAGAAAGCCTGTTATAGCTGCGCTTATGCTCAGCTGTACACCACTACTATTCAGTTCCTGGGCGGCTTCACTATTAATCCGGTATCAGGCTGACCTTTCAGCCCTCAGTGTTGGGCAGTGGTTACCTTTCTTTCTATTGAGTGCTGTGACCATGGCTCTGGCTCTGACGCCCAGCACTTTTGTGGCACTGGTAGCCGGTTTTTTTCTTGGCTGGGATGCTATTCCCTATGTGTTGTCAGCTTATCTGATGGCTTCAGTAATGGGCTATTGTGCGGGAGCACTTCTGGATGGTGGACACCTGATGCATACCTTTCGAAACAGCCCGCGTGTCAAAAAAACACTGAAAACCCTCAATGCCAGCGGCTGGAGTCTTATGTTTCTGGTCAGGCTTTCGCCCGTTTTGCCTTTTGCATTAATGAACCTGTTGATGCCCGCATTGAAAGTCCCGTTTTCGGTTTTCCTGCTGGGTGGGTTCCTTGGCATGTTGCCCAGAACGCTTTTCTCCATCTGGCTGGGTCTCGGAACCTACGACATTGTTTCCCTGATGAATAGTGAAGCAATAGCGTCTCAGTCAAGCTGGTTGGTCATGCTGCTGGTCGTCCTGTCTGTTGCAGGGTTGTTCTTTCTGTTGAGTCATGCGGTAAAACAGGCAAAGACGATATAACAGGAAGAGTATCAGATGAGCTTTCTCACTAACTGCTATGTTTGTCACTCTCAGTCGAATAAAGAGGGGCAATTATGTGTAGGACTGTTCTGCGGCCACTGCTTGGAAGTGTATGTCTGATTTTAATGTGTCTCAATAGTTGGGCTCTGGGCTATTCTGAAACAGAAGCCGTTTGTCACGTTTCTGGAAAAAAGGTGTGTGTGACTGTTGAAAAGACCACTTCTTATGAAAAGTGGCTTTGGTTTTCCACATCATGCGATTTGAGGTGCGAGTATTATCATGATGCTTTTGTGGAACAGTTTTTTCCGCTGGAACATCTGAGCGAGTTTGATGGTTTCGGAATAAATCTCCGAAAAAAATCAGATGACAGGCTGGTTTGGAGTCATTACATGCTCGGCAGAGGGTATAAAAAGCAGGCTTTGATCGTCGAGATAGAAGTGACGAAGGAGGATCGCTTTGAGAGTCCTGAAGGCAAACTGTTTAACCAGCTGTTATTAGAAGATCTGTCGAGACTCCAGCCTGTAACCCCGGAATTATTGAAACGTCACAGCACCAATTACAGGGGATGGCTTTGGTGGGGGCTGGGTCATACTGTGAGTTTATTTTCTGGTTTTTTTGGTTCCTTTTTATTTCTGGCTTTAATGTCATAAACCTGAATCAGTTGACCATATTGGGTCGGGTCGCGACAACCGCCTTCATTTCAAGAGGGTGGTTGTTGCGCAGAATTTGTAGGGTGACTTCACTCCCGGGTGCTTCCTGAGCAACCATATTCATGACCTTCCTGCCATCATTGGTGCTTATGTTGTTGATGGCCATCAGAATGTCTCCACGTTTCAGGCCGGCCAAATCTGCTGGACCATTGTCGTAGACACCTGAAATCAAAATGCCAACATTGCTTTCAACACCGTACGCTTGCGCCAGTCGACTGGTGAGTGGCTGTGATTCTATGCCCAGCCAGCCTCGCACAACACGACCGTATTTGATGATGGACTGAGTGACAAATCGTGCCATGCTGGAGGGAATCGCAAAGCCAACGCCTTCATTACCTCCTCCCCTGGAAAACAGCAGCGTGTTAATGCCCACTAATTCACCACGGGCGTTGATCAGGGCGCCCCCTGAGTTACCCACGTTGATGGCGGCGTCGGTTTGAATAAAATCTTCATAAGTATTGAGACTGAGGTCATTCCTGCCAGTAGCGCTGATAATCCCCATGGTGACTGTTTGACCCAGTCCGAAGGGGTTACCTATAGCCAGAACCACGTCCCCCACCTCGGCCTGGCCAGAATCGGCCAGATCCAGGCTGGGTAAATTGTTTAAATCAATTTTCAGTACCGCCAGATCCGTCTCTGGGTCCCTGCCGACAATGGTTGCGGATTCTTCTCTGCCATCTTTCAGCACAGCCACAATACGGTCAGCGCCTTCAATAACGTGATTATTAGTCAGCAGGTAGCCGTCAGGGCTGATAATGACTCCGGAGCCGAGGCTGGTTTCTACCTTGGCTCTGCCAAGGTTGTTTTCTGTGAAGGGACTTTTCGGCATTCTGGAGGGGCTGGATTCATTGATCAGTGTGGCGGTAGCAATGTTAACCACGGCAGGCGCTGCTTCCTTGACTGCCGAGCTGTAGGAAACCTCGCCAATGCCCAATAGTTGTTCGCCCCTGCTGAGTACATTACTGAGACTCAAATGAGGCAGGCCCAGCCATTTCGGAGCAAGCAACATCACCAGCAAGGCAACAATCAGGCCTGACAGGGCGGGATAGATGAGCTGGTTGAGGAGTCTTTTCATGCTGTGCTTGTCAATGATTGTGGGTCAATGATTGTGGGCCGAGATTTCTGCTGCTGGAAATAAAAATTCTTGAAACCCGAAAGCCAGCAGTATAATCCTCTAATATACCTGTATTTTGTGGCTGATAGATAGCCCCCGAACTTATGGGAAGCTGGTCATGACCATGATGTGACAGCTTCCCGAATCCAATAAACAGTGGAGTGAAAAATGAGCATCACGCTGAAGCAGCTGGTGAAGATTCTCGAAGATGAACTACAACCGGGGCTGTTCAAAGATTACTGCCCCAACGGTCTACAGGTCGAAGGAAGTGAACAGATTAAACGTCTTGTGACCGGTGTGACGGCTTGTCAGGCCCTGATTGATAAGGCCGTTGAGCTCAGAGCCGACGCTATTCTGGTTCACCACGGCTACTTCTGGAAGGGTGAAGATTCTGCTATTGTCGGCATGAAGAAGCGCCGGATTGAAACACTTCTCGAGCACAATATCAGTTTGATCGGTTATCATCTGCCGCTGGATGGGCATCAGGAACTGGGTAACAATGCTCAGCTAGCCAGACTCCTCGGCTGGAAGACAGAAGGTGGCATGGAGCCGGGAAAAGCTCGCTCGGTAGGCAGCTGGGGAAGGCCTGCGACACCTGTTTCTCTGGACGTTCTGGGCAGGCAGATTGAAGAAAAACTGGGTCGTAAACCCCTGCTGATTGCGGGCGGTGACCATGAGATTAAAACTCTGGCCTGGTGTACTGGTGCGGCCCAGCGCATGATTGATCTGGCCCTGGATCTGAAGGTAGATGCTTTTGTGAGTGGTGAAATCTCCGAGTCCACAGTCCACTTTGCTCGCGAAAATGGCATTCACTACATCAGCGCCGGACACCACGCTACTGAGCGCTACGGTGTCAGGGCTTTAGGTGAATGGCTGGAAGAACAGCAAGGTGTTGAACATACCTTTGTCGATATTGACTCTCCTGTCTGAGCTTTTGATCAAACAGGCAGACCGATAGTTTATGGCGTTTCAGGGTTAATATAATGTTATGAATTATTGGTATAATTTTTTTGTTTTATATTCCATTGATGCTGCTAGTATTCGAACTAAGAACAACTCTTAGCCAGCTTCGGGTTTAGCATTCATGTCTGACACAGCCACTCAGGAGAGCACTAAAGAACGTGCTATCGAGCTTTCTGGAGAGCGCCTCAACCATTTGAAGCAGCTCGAAGCAGAAAGCATCCAGATTATCAGGGAAGTTGCTGCCGAGTTTGATAACCCGGTTATGCTCTATTCCATTGGCAAGGATTCAGCGGTAATGCTGCATCTTGCCATGAAAGCCTTTTATCCGGGTAAACCGCCTTTTCCGCTCATGCATGTTGATACCACATGGAAATTCAAGGAAATGATTCAGTTCCGTGACCAGTTGGTCGATGACCTGGGTCTTGAGTTGATTGTGCATATCAATCAGGACGGCGTAGAACAGGGCGTTGGCCCTTTTTCCCACGGCAGCGCGAAACATACTGATATCATGAAAACCCAGGCCTTGAAACAGGCTCTGGACAAACACGGTTTTGATGCTGCATTCGGTGGCGCTCGTCGTGATGAAGAAAAGTCACGGGCGAAAGAGCGGGTTTACTCTTTCCGTGACAAGCACCACCGCTGGGATCCCAAGAACCAGCGGCCGGAACTCTGGAATATCTACAACAGTGAAGTAGAAAAGGGCGAAAGCATTCGGGTCTTCCCTCTGTCCAACTGGACTGAGCTGGATATCTGGCAGTATATCTATCGCGAAAATATTCCCATTGTTCCTCTCTATCTTTCTAAAGAACGCCCGGTGGTAGAACGTGATGGCAACCTGATTATGGTTGACGATGAACGTATGCCTCTGGAACCCGGCGAGAAACCAGTGATGAGGAAAGTCCGCTTTCGTACTCTGGGCTGCTACCCATTGACGGGAGCCGTTGAGTCAGAAGCTGACACTCTGCCTGATGTTATTCAGGAAATGCTGCTCACCAAAACATCTGAACGTCAGGGGCGGGTCATTGATCACGACAGTGCCGGATCAATGGAGAAGAAAAAACAAGAGGGGTATTTCTAATGTCTCATCAGTCTGATCTGATTGCTTCGGATATTCAGGAATATCTCCGCAGGCACGAGCAGAAAGAGATTCTGCGTTTCCTGACCTGTGGCAGTGTCGACGACGGTAAAAGCACCCTGATTGGCCGACTTTTACATGACACCAGCATGATCTACGAAGATCAGCTGGCCTCTGTTGAGAACGACAGCAAACGTGTAGGAACCCAGGGCGAAAAAGTTGATCTGGCTTTGCTGGTGGACGGTTTGCAGGCTGAGCGGGAGCAGGGCATTACTATTGATGTGGCCTATCGCTACTTCTCTACAGAAAACCGGAAGTACATCATTGCTGATACTCCGGGTCACGAACAATACACCCGAAATATGGCTACCGGAGCTTCCACCTGTGATCTGGCCATTATTCTGGTAGATGCCCGCCAGGGGGTGCTGACACAAACCCGTCGTCATACCTACATTGCCAGCCTGCTGGGTATCAAACACCTGGTAGTAGCGATCAACAAGATGGATCTGGTGGGTTTCAGTCAGGCACGTTTTGAGGAAATTCGTAATCAGTACCTGGACTTCTCTGAATCACTGAACCTGGGGGACGTTCGTTTTGTTCCTGTATCGGCTCTGGACGGAGACAACGTTGTTCATCGCAGTGACAAGGCTGACTGGTATACCGGGCAGACTCTGATGGAAGTGATGGAAAGCGTTGAGGTGGCGAATGACCGTAACCTCGATGACTTCCGTCTTCCGGTTCAATATGTGAGCCGACCCGACCTCGATTTCCGGGGGTATGCAGGCACTATCGCTTCCGGTGTGGTTAAGCCCGGCGACAGAGTAAAGGTATTACCCTCCGGACTGGAAAGTTCTGTCGCACGAGTGGTGACCTACGACGGCGATCTGGAGAAGGGTTTTGCGGGTCAGGCTATAACCCTGACGCTGGATGACGAGATCGATATCAGTCGCGGTGATATGCTGGTGCATGCCCGGGATGATATTTCGGTCTCTTCGCACCTGAATGCCAGTGTTGTCTGGATGGCAGAGCAGGCCATGAAGCCCGGGCGCCAGTACCTGATCAAATTTGCCACCACCAAAGTAGCAGGAAGTTTCACAGCCATTAATCACAGGGTGGATATCAATACCCTGGAACAACAGGAGGCCGATCAACTGGCACTGAATGAGATAGGCTCCTGCCAGCTGGTGCTGACACAACCTGTTGTT
The DNA here is from genome assembly GCF_049275935.1 of Endozoicomonas sp. ALC020. Classification (NCBI taxonomy): domain Bacteria; kingdom Pseudomonadati; phylum Pseudomonadota; class Gammaproteobacteria; order Oceanospirillales; family Endozoicomonadaceae; genus Endozoicomonas; species Endozoicomonas sp. ALC020. The sequence goes on along the minus strand of NZ_CP184830.1, from coordinate 501,197 downwards.
TTTGATCGTTATGAGGATAACCGTCAAACCGGTGCTTTTATTGTTATTGATCGCTTGAGCAATGCAACCATTGCCGCAGGCATGGTTGAATCTGCTGCGAACGAGGGTGCTACCGCAGAGACGGTTCTGGCCAGCGACAGGGCGAATCGACTGGGTCAGGGCGCCGCTCTGGTTATGGTTGATGGCTCTGAAGGTTATCTGCAGAAAGTAGAGCGTCATTTGTTTGATGGTGGGCTTTTACCGGTCGTCGTTGATCATCATGACCAACACTGGGTTCAGAAAACAGAAGCCCTGCTTCAGGCGGGACTGGTTGTTCTGGTGGCCAGGACTGAACTGAAAGACCTGCAGGTCGAAGTTTTACACAGCATTAATGAGTCAGATAGTCTGTCGGCTCTTGTTAATTCTCTGTCTTTGTAGCTGAGACGGGCTGTCGCAGTTGTCCGGTTGCGATAGCCCTTTTTCCTTCCCTCCGGGACACTGTCTGATCATTTATCATTCTTTATATAGGCACGCCAAGTAAGGTTGAGAGCTGAAATACGTACAAATGCTGGTACAGAGTCTCGACACCCTGATTCAATATTGCAACTCTTCTACAATGGGGAATTGGCACCTTATTCAGCCTGAGGTATGTTTGGAGGTTGAATCGGGACTGCTTCCCTCAGAGTCTGACTGTGAAGAGAGCAGCAACTGCCTGTTCCGGCCAGCCCCTCATATTCTTAGTTTTCTGGAGCCGAAATGAAAGCCAACTTTTATGCTGGACTGCGTGAGCAGCTGGAAGACCTTAAAAAAGAAGGTTTGTACAAAAGCGAGCGAGTGATTACCTCGCAGCAGCAGGCTGATATTACTGTTGATACTGGCGAAGAAGTGATTAATTTTTGTGCTAACAATTATCTCGGGTTGGCCAATTCCCCTGAGCTGATAGACGCAGGCAGGCAGGCGCTGGATAAATATGGCTACGGTATGGCTTCCGTACGTTTTATCTGTGGAACCCAGGATGTTCACAAAGAGCTGGAAAAGCGTATTTCCGAGTTCCTGGGCATGAATGACACTATCCTGTATTCCTCCTGTTTTGACGCTAATGCCGGTTTGTTTGAAACCCTGTTGGGCCCTGAAGACGCTATCATCAGTGACTCTCTGAATCATGCCAGCATCATTGATGGTATACGTTTGTGCAAGGCGAAGCGCTTCCGCTATGCCAACAACGACATGGCAGACCTGGAAGCCAAACTGAAAGAAGCTGCAGAAGCAGGCGCCCGTTACAAGCTGATCGCAACGGACGGTGTATTCTCCATGGATGGCGTGATTGCCAACCTCAAAGGTGTCTGCGATCTGGCGGACAAGTACGATGCCATGGTCATGGTAGATGACTGTCATGCCGCAGGTTTTGTCGGTGAGAATGGCCGTGGTACCCACGAACACTGCGGTGTAATGGATCGTGTTGACATTATTACCGGTACTCTTGGCAAAGCTTTAGGTGGTGCTTCCGGTGGTTATACCTCTGCCCGCAGCCCGGAAGTCATCGACTGGCTGCGCAACCGCTCCCGTCCTTACCTGTTCTCCAACACCCTGAGTCCAACCATTGCCAGCGCTTCTATCAAGGTGCTGGATATGCTGGAATCGGGCGGTGAGCTGCGTGAGAAGCTGCGCCACAACTCGAATTACTTCCGCACCGAGATGGAAAAGCTGGGCTTTACCCTGGCGGGTAATGGCCATGCGATCATTCCCGTCATGCTCGGCGATGCTTCTTTGGCGGCCGAGTTTGCGGAACGAATGCTGAACGAGGGAATCTATGTAGTAGGATTCTCTTTCCCTGTTGTTCCAAGGGGCGCAGCCCGAATTCGTACCCAGATGTCAGCTGCTCATAACCAGGAACACATGGATCGAGTGATTGCAGCCTTTGCTAAAGTAGGCCGTGAGCTGGGCGTTATCTCCTGAAGGACCTGCGGAGCTGAGTGAATAGGAAGCTGACATGAAAACCCTGGCAAAACTGAAAGCGGAAAAAGGCATCTGGCTGGCCGACAAGCCCAGGCCGGAACCTGGCTACAACGATGTTCTGATCAAGATTCGCAAAACAGCGATCTGTGGAACCGACATGCACATCTATAACTGGGATGAGTGGTCACAAAAAACCATTCCTGTTGGAATGCATGTAGGACACGAGTTTATTGGTGATATTGTGGAAATGGGCGAAGGCGTGCGCGGCTTTGAAATAGGTCAGCGTGTGTCCGGTGAAGGTCATATTACCTGTGGCCACTGCCGTAATTGCCGTGCCGGCCGTCGCCACCTTTGTAATTTCACGGTTGGTGTGGGTGTCAATCGGGAAGGAGCTTTCGCAGAGTACCTCTGCATACCAGCGACCAATGCTTTCCCGATTCCCGATGACATCAGTGATGATCTGGCCTCCATCTTCGATCCCTTTGGCAATGCTGTACACACTGCTCTGTCGTTTGATCTGGTGGGTGAAGATGTATTGATCACCGGTGCCGGTCCTATCGGCATTATGGCGGTTGCAATCTGCAGGCATGTCGGTGCTCGTAATGTTGTCATTACTGACGTCAACGAATACCGTCTGGATCTGGCCCGTAAAATGGGAGCTACCTGTGCTGTTAACGTTGCCACTGAAGATCTGCAAGAGGTCATGGCAAAACTGGGGATGGTAGAAGGCTTTGACGTAGGCCTGGAGATGTCTGGTAATGGTCGTGCTTTCCAACAGATGCTGGAAAACATGAACTACGGTGGCAAGGTATCCCTGCTGGGTATTCCTTCCAGCGATACCACTATTGATTGGAATCAGGTGATCTTCAAGGGTCTGGTCATCAAGGGTATTTATGGCCGTGAGATGTACGAAACCTGGTATAAAATGACCAGTATGCTCCAGTCCGGTCTGGATATTTCCCCGGTGATTACTCACCGGATGCCGGTGGATGATTTCCAGAAAGGTTTTGAAATCATGGGGTCCGGCCAGTCTGGCAAAGTGATTCTTGATTGGAGTTGACCATCTCTAACATCGACCTGTCCACGCCATAATACGACTTAGCTCTGGTTCCCATGCTTCGGTGGGTGTCTTAAAACCTCTGGTTCTGTAAAAGAAAATGTGGAGCCGAAAGGCTCCACGATCAGAAGTTAATGCTTAACCAAAGTCACCCGCGATATAGTCACGGGTCTTCTGATTTTCAGCTTTGTTGAAGATCTTGCCGGTTTTATCAAACTCAACCAGCTCACCCAGATACATAAAGCCGGTGTAATCAGAGATACGCATGGCCTGTTGCATGTTGTGAGTCACGATCACAATGGTGTACTTCTGACGCAGTTCAGTAATCAGCTCTTCAATGGCGCTGGTGGCCAGTGGATCGAGAGCCGACGTGGGTTCGTCCATCAGGATGACTTCCGGCTCCAGGGCAATGGTGCGGGCGATGCACAGACGCTGCTGCTGACCACCGGACAGGCTGCTGGCATCGGCATTCAGCTTGTCCTTCACTTCTTTCCACAGATGGGCTCGCTTCAGGGCCTTTCTGGCACGAATAGCCATTTCCGGCTTGCTCAGTCCACCTTTCATCTTCAGACCGAAGGTGATGTTGTCGTAAATGGACATAGGGAAAGGCGTAGGCTTCTGGAAAACCATACCGACTTTGGAGCGCAATTCATTCAGATCCACACCACGTTGCAGGATATTTTCGTTATCCAGCAGAATCTCACCTTCAGCCGACTGACTGCCATACAGGTCGAAGATGCGATTCATGGTGCGCAGCAGGGTGGATTTACCACAGCCGGAAGGACCAATCAGAGCCGTTACCTTGTTGTTGTAAATCGGCATGTTGATGTTCTTCAGGGCTGGTTCAGAACCTTTGCTGTAAAAGAAACTGAGGTCTTTTACTTCCATTCTGGGTTGCAGAATATCATCGGCCAGACCGGATTCTGTCTTGATTTGACTCAGGCTTTCTGTAGCCGCAGGAGCAGTAGCAATGTTCATGTTCATTTGGCTGCCTTTCGAGCTTTGATCCAACGCGGTAAAGCAGTGGACAGAATATTGATAATCAGAATAAATACGGTTATCAGCAGTGCGCCGGCCCAGGCCAGTTGATTCCAGGATTCAAAAGGGCTCATAGCATACTGATAAATGGTCACCGGCAGGTTAGCCATAGGCTTGTCCAGATCGGTGCTCATGAAGTTACTGTTGAGGGCGGTAAACAACAGGGGGGCTGTTTCACCGGTAATCCGCGCTACAGACAACAGAATACCGGTCATAATACCGGGGCCGGCTGCCCGATAGCACAGCTGGGTAATGACTCGCCAGCGCGGAGCGCCCAGTCCGCTACCTGCTTCTTTCAAGGTGGTGGGAACCAGGCGCAGCATTTCTTCTGTGGTGCTGACGATAATGGGCAGTGCCAGAATAGCCAGTGCAATGGCACCTGCCCAACCAGAAAAGGAGCCGGTGGTGACCACCACAACCTTGTAGACAAACAGGCCGACCAGAATAGAAGGTGCGCTCATCAACATACCGTTGAGAAAGCGCAGTGCTTCAGCAATTTTTGAACTCTTGTCGGATTCAGACAGCCAGGTACCAGCCAATACACCCAGAGGTGCGGCGATCAGAATACCAAGAGCGGTCAGAATCAAACTGCCAACAATGGCGTTTTTCAGGCCACCGTGGCTACCGGGTCCGGGAGTGAGTTCGGTGAAGACATGCAGACCCATGCCGGAAATACCTTTTCCGACCAGGCTGTATAGTACGCTGGCCAGAACCACCAGGCCAAACAGTGCACAGAAGGTACAGAAGCCGATGAAAGCGTAGTTCTTGAGTTTCCTGACTGGCATTATCGCTTCCTCAACAGCAGACGGGCAGTACCCATCACAATAAAGGTGAGTACAAACAGTACCAGGCCCAGACTGATCAGAGCCGAGATGTGCATCTCATTAGTCGCTTCGTTGAACTGCTGCGCAATCGTAGAAGAAATAGAGCTCGCAGGCATGAACAGTGAAGTCTCTATACGGTTGGCGCCGCCTATTACAAAGGCAACTGCCATGGTTTCTCCCAGGGCACGACCCAGGCCGAGGATTCCGGCACCCACTGCGGCATTCTTGATACTTGGCAGCAGCACTCGGGTAATGACTTCATAGGGCGTAGCGCCAACACCGTATGCTGCTTCTCTGACCACATTGGGAATGGTTTTCAGGGCGTCACGAGTTAAAGCCGTAATAATGGGCAAAATCATGAACGACAGAATGATGCCCGCCGTTAGTAGACCTATACCGATGGGGGGACCGTCAAACCAGTGGCCAATCAGAGGCAGGCCAACCAGGTTTTCCAGTGCCCAGAATTGGAAGCCTTCTGAGAACCAGGGTGCGAAGACAAAAAGACCCCATATACCGTAAATAATACTGGGTACAGCGGCCAGCAGCTCAATGGCCATGCTCACGGGGCGACTGATCCAGTCGGGGGCCAGCTCGGCCAGGAAGATCGCTGTGCCCAGACCGACAGGAATGGCAATAATAATGGCGATAAGCGAAGAAACCAGGGTGCCATAAATAGCAGAAGCGGCACCAAACTCACTGTTTACCGGGTCCCAGACATTACGAAATACAAAGCCGGGGCCAAACTCGGAGAGAGCCAGCCAACCGCCGTCGATCAGGGAAAGGATAATCCCGATCAACACCAGAAAAATCAGAATGGCGCTGGTGAAGCTCAGTCTGTAGAAGATTGAGTCACCCTTTATAGCGCTGGGCATCGCAGTTAAAAGCATAAGCTACAACAAGACAGCTGACCAGCGCTATGCTGATCAGCTGTCGTTCGTTTCCTGTTTAAGAAAGGCTAGAATAACCGGTTACTTGATAATGGTTTGTCCGTTGCTAGTCAAGTCTTCTTTCCAGACATTCTCTACCATGTTAACTACGCTTTCCGGCATTGGGATGTAGTCCAGACCTTCTGCAAGTTCGCCGCCTTTCTCGTAGCTCCACTCGAAGAAGTCGATGATTTGCTCAGCTTTCTCGGCGTCAGCCTGATCTTTATGCATCAGGATGAAGGTCGCTGCTGTCATAGGCCAGGAGTCAGCACCAGGCTGGTTGTTCAGCAGCAATTCGAAGCCCGGAGCATTCTCCCAGTCGGCATTGGCAGCGGCAGCCTGGAAGGTTTCCATGCTTGGCTTCAGGAACTTGCCATCAGCACTGGCCAGCTGGGTGTAGGTCAGGTCGTTTTGTTTTGCAAAGGCATATTCTACATAACCGATAGCACCACGGGTACGGCCCACGAAGTTGGCGACACCAGCGTTACCGTTACCACCGATAGTGGTAGCTGCTTTTGGCCAGGTGATGTCGGTGTTTCTGCCGATATTCTCACTCCACTCCGAGCTGATCTGGCTCAGGTAATCGGTGAAGTTGTAGGTGGTACCGGAACCATCGGAACGATGGACGACATAGATAGCCTGGGCAGGAATCTCAAGATCCGGGTTCAGAGCAGTGATGCGCTCGTCATTCCACTTCTTGATTTTACCCAGGTAGATGTCTGCCAGGACTTCACCGGTCAGCTTCAGAGCACCGGACTCAATGCCAGGTACGTTGATCACTGGAACAATAGCGCCCATCACCATTGGGAACTGGATCATCTCTTCTTTATCCAGTCGCTCTTCATTCAGAGGTGCGTCGCTGGCGCCAAAGTCGACGGTCTTGGCAGTGATCTGACGGATACCACCGCCGGAACCGATGGCCTGGTAGTTGATGCGAATACCGGTTTCTTTCTGGTATTCCTCAGCCCATTTGGCATAGATCGGATGTGGGAAACTGGCTCCCGCACCGTTGATAACTTCTGTCTTGGCAGATGCAGAGAAGGACGCTGCAGCCAACATGGAGGACATTACAATAGACTTCAGAAACTTCACTTCTATTCTCCCCGAGAAACTCGCTTGGAGTGTACTTGCGTTTACAAAGAAAAATCTTTTGCCGTGCCTTAATCTGTCAGTGGGTTGTGCAAAATATTTTTCTGTTACCTCAAAATTTGATGGGTGCAAGGATAGGGGGTGAATATTTCAGTAATGTTACAGGTTTGTTTGGATTTTATGAAAATGACAGTTTTTGACTCCAGGGTGTCTGTCCTGTCTTTTTGGCATTCCGGAGAAAAAAGAAAAAAAAGACACCCATAAATTTGCTTCCCCATCCACCTGGTCTACTTTTTCACCCATCACTGATTTTTTACCCAGACAGGTGAGTTCATGGCTCAGGCCCGCAATACTCTGATTGACCCCGGCTCAACGCCTTATTACCACTGCATGGCAAGATGTGTTCGTCAGGCTTACCTCTGTGGAGAGAACCACCTGACTGGCAAGAATTACGAGCATCGCCGCCAATGGGTGGTGGATAAACTTCAGGAACTGGTTTCAGTCTTTGCTATCGAAGTTTGCGCTTACGCTGTCATGTCGAATCATTATCATGTGGTTTTGCACATCAATCAGTCATCTGCCAGGAGCTGGTCACGGAATGAAGTGCTGCATCGTTGGACGACCTTGTTCAGAGGTCCACTTCTGGTGCAAAGGCATCTGGCCGCTGACAAACTGGGCAGCGCTGAATTGGCCCGTATTGATGAATATGCTGAGGAATACCGGCGTCGTTTAGCGGATATCAGCTGGTTTATGCGCTGCCTGAATGAACATCTTGCTCGTGAGGCCAATAAAGAAGACGAGTGTAAAGGACGCTTCTGGGAAGGTCGCTTTAAAAGCCAGGCATTGCTGGACGAAGCAGCGTTACTGACCTGCATGACCTACGTTGACTTGAATCCGATTCGGGCTGGAAAGGCAGAAATACCGGAAGAGTCGAACTACACGTCGATTCAGGAACGGGTGGAGCAGGTTACACATTCTGAGACTAAAAAACAGCCGCTGACCCTGAAACCTTTCTGTTTGCAGGGACAGGAAACGGACGTTGCCCTTCCCTACCTTCTTCACGACTATCTGGAACTGGTTGACTGGAGTGGCCGCATTGTCAGGACAGATAAGAAAGGTTCCATCCCGTCGCATATCCCTCGTATTCTTGAAAGACTGGAAATTGATCCGGATGAGTGGCTGAAAACCATGCAATGGAATAATCGTTTTTATCGGGCAGTTGGCCGTCTGGAGGCGATGAAGGCTTATGCACTTGAAGCCGGACAGAAGTGGCTTCGAGGTTTAAATGTCTGTAGTCGTTTGTATATGATAGGTTAGCGTAGAAGTCAGTTAAGACGTCAAAGACCCTCTCTTTATCTCTCTTCGACTCATGTCGGAATGAATTTGCATTGTCTGAATTATGGCTTGAACAGCCTCTGTTCGTTGGATGGCGATGTGTGGCTCAATGATACGCTACTTGAAGATAGATTTTCTGATCCTTTTTGGGAATACAGTTTTTGAAGGTCTTGTTTTTATTTTTATGGGTGTCTTATTTTTTTAGGGAATACAGTTTTTGAAGGTCTTGTTTTTATTTTTATGGGTGTCTTATTTTTTGTTTTTTTTTTTTTCTGTGGCTGGCCTCAATGGCAACATCCAGACCTGCTTTTTCTATGGGTCTTCATAGCCTATAAATATATGTGCTAAGGAAGCTCACATAAGGCTCACTGATAGCAATGTAGCTTTTTTAACGAATACAGGTGAAAGTATGGCTATAACATGTGTCTTAAAGACACTTTTGTTTTCAATGTTTTTGTTTTTTTATCAGCAGGGGCTTGCAAACGACACCTATCGTCTTGAAAAATTTCGTAACTATCAAATGAAAAACTGGAAACCCCTTTCAAAAGAGCAACAAAACTGCAGAGATCAACCCGACATAAGCCCACTTGAAAATATTCGTATTGGCTTTGTCAGGCTTAACTTAGAATCTGATGACCTATCCGGAGATGAGCGACTGGAAACCTGTGAAACTTACGAAGTTGATGAGCAAGACTTTAATCGTATGACCAACTTTTATTTTAATTATGTGAACACGGGTAATCCTGAATTTCGAAAAAATCGCATTCAAAGAGTATTGAGACTCATACATCGTATATTCGCTATTAATATAAACAGGTTCAATAGTCAAAGCCGCTTAGAGAAAGGGGTGGTCTATACAACGGCAAGAAGCCTTTTTGATCAACTGTTTTTGTCTGTCAACATAAATGGCAGAAGTAATCCCTATTTCAATTATTTTCATTTAGTTCAGGGGGAAAAACAGTGCAATTATGTTGGGGTTAATAACGGTCTGGTCCTGATGTTTCTTGCTTTTCTTGCACCCAACTTTCTTTCCAGGGATCGACTTTATACCTACTTTTGTATCTTGGCTGACATATACACCGGAGAAAGCTGCGATCAAGCATTCGACCGTGCATTGCTTTGTGAAAATATCAATGCATATGATTGTCCGCAGTCCCTTTCAAGTCAGTTGAAAGCAGCCGAATTGGACGCAGGAATAGCGCTTCTGATCGGTTTAACTGCAATGGCATCAGCGGCTTTCCAGCGCATTGATTCAGGACTGGAGTCAGAGGAGACACTGGAAAACTTGTTGATAAGATGCTTGCCCTACGAGCTTCTGCCGATTATCTACAGTAATGCAGCCAGGCATTGTCGCCCGGGACGCTCATGCCCTGTACCTGCGTTTATGCATACCGTGAATGGCATGCAAGAATTTATATCCAGTATTATGGGTATTAACCTCACACCTTTAACGGAGGCATCATCGTTCGAAAGTCTGAAATTTCTAATGGATTATATTGAGCTTTCAGATAGTGAAGGCTCAGATAGTTTAGGTTCAAACAATGAGTTTGCTCTTGAGGAGTCGGATTCTGAGGATCAGGATCAGTCAGTAGTCGTTCGGCAACAAAATGAACTGATAGGTCAATTACGACAGGAATTGGCAAACCAATCAGCAACGGAAGAAGTGGGTGCTGTCGGAGGCGCTTTAGCAGGAACTAAAAAATGTCCAATTTGTACCGACCCATTAACAGACATTACAGTGTTAAATCGTTGTGGACATGCCGGTTTTTGCAAGACTTGTGCTGAGCGGTTTATAAATGAGCAGAGAGAATGTCCCTATTGTCGGGAAATACCCTTGTCATACATGAAGTTTATCGATATGTCTTTGCCCTGAATGTGTGCCAAGGATGCTGATACATAGCCCATTAACAACAGGAAGCTTTTTTAACGAGTGCAGGTTAAAGTATGATCCCACAATATGCCTTAAAGACGCTTTTGTTTTCAGTAATTTTGTTTTTTTATCAGCAGGGGCTGGCAAATGACACCTATGATCTTGAAGAGTTTCGCAAGTATCAAATGAAAAACTGGAAACCGCTTTCAAAAGAACAACAAAGTTGCACAGGTCAACCCGCCATGAGTCCACTTGAAAACATCTGTATTGGTTTTGTCAGACTTAATATGGAATCTGACGATGTATCTGGAGATGGCCGACTGGAAATCTGTGAAAATTACGAGGTTACTGAGCAAGACTTTAGGCTTCTGGTCAACTTTTATTTTAACTATGTGAACAGTACTGATACTCAAAATGATCGAAAAATGCGCACTCAAAGAGTACTGAGACTGATACATCATATATTCGCTATAAATATAAACCAGATCAATGGAGCAAGCCCTGACAAAAAAGAGCTAATCAGAGTTGCAGCACAAAGCCTCTTCGAATGTTTTTTTTCTTCTGAAATGAGAAATGGCGGGAAAAATCCTTATTTCCATTATTTCTCTTTAGATTCGCTAGCAAGTCAGTCCGATTATGTCGGTTTAAATAATGGTTTAGTCCTGATGCTTCTGACTTTTCTTGGTCCTCATTTTCTTTTCAGCAATGATTTTGATAACTACTTTACCGTGCTGCGTAATAGTTATACTGAAAAAAGCTACGATCGGGCATTATCCCGTGGATCGCTTTATGAAAATATCAATGAAAATTCTCCACATAGCATTGCCAGTTATTTCACTGCAGCCGGATTGGACACAGAAACAGCACTTCTAATTGGTTTAACTGCAATGGCATCTGCAGCTTTCCAGAGCCTCAACTCAGGGCAGGAATGGCCAGAGACACTGGAAACTTTGTTGCAAAGATACTTACCCTGCGAGATTCTGGGCACTGTCTACTGGAGTTTGGTTGGCCTTTTTCCTGCAGGACGTTCATGGCCTGTACCTGAGGTCATGTTTACCGTAGAGGGTATGCAAGAGTTTACACAGGTTATTTTGGGTATTGACGACACGGCTGAGTCTGCATTATTGCAAGCAGAATCTTCTCAAAGTCCGGACTGTCAATCGGATTATTCTCAGGGTTCAGACAATCAGGCTGAGGACCCTGACGGGGAGCCGCATTCTGAGCATCAGGATCAGCTAATAGTCATAAAGCAACAAAATGAACTGATAACCGAACTACGGGAGGAATCAGCAGACCAACCTGCTACGGAGGAAACGGGTGCTGTCGGAGGAACCACGGCAGGAACCAAAAAATGTCCACTTTGTGCCGACCCACTGACAGATATTATCGTGTTAGATTGTTGTGAAGACTCCGGCTTTTGCAATACTTGTGCTGATCGACTTATATATGAGCAGAGCGAATGTCTCTTTTGTCGGAACGTACCTTTGTCATACATGAAGGCTCCTGAGATGTCTTTACCTTGAATGTACGCGCAGTGCCAGTCTGATGCTTCTCCTTCCTGTTCAGTGCGGTCAGCACTTTTCCCCGGCATATACACCTGAGACCAGGCTGCAGGTGACTGGTATCAATGGCAACATCCGGATCAGCTTTTTCTATTGCTTTCCATGTCCTATAAAAGTATGTGCTAAGGAAGATCACAGAAAGATCATTAATAGTAGTGCAGCTGTTTTGACGAATGCAGGTGAAAGTATGGCCATATCATTTGCCTTAAAAACGCTTTTGTTTTCAGTGTTTTTTTTTATCAGCAGGGGCTGGCAAACGACACCTATCGCCTTGAAAAATTTCGCGATCATCAAATAAAAAACTGGAAAGAGCTTTCAAAAGAGCAACAAAAATGCACGGGTCAGCTCGGCATGAGCCCTATTGAAAATATCCGCATAGGCTTTGTCAAGCTTAATTTAGTCTCTGACGATGTGTCTGGAGATGAGCGAGTGCAAATTTGTGAAAATTACGAGGTTGCTGAGCAAGACTTTAAACGTCTGCACAACTTTTATTTCGATTATGTGGAAATGGGTGATCCTCAATATCGAAAAGTTCGCATTCAAAGAATGCTGAGACTATTACATCGTATATTCGCTATGAATATAAATATGACCAATGAACAAAGCCGGGAAGAGAAAAAGATAATCATTACAAAGGCACAAAGCCTTTTTGAACAGTTTTTTTCGACTGTCAACATAAATGGCAAAAGCAATCCTTATTTCAATTATTTCTATTCAATTCCGGAGGCCCCTCTCTCTGATTATGCTGATGTTAATAACGATCTGGTTCTGATAGTTCTTGCTTTTCTTGGTCCTCACTTTCTTTACAAGGAACAACTTTTTACCAGCTTTATTATGTTGGCTGGCATATATACCGGGCAAAGCTTCGATCAAGCATTCGACAGTGCGCTGCTCTGTGAAAATATCAATGAATATAATTCTCCGCAAAGCCTTGCCAATCAATTAAATGCAGCTGGGCTGGACGCAGGAACAGCGCTTCTAATCGGTTTAACTGCAATGGCATCAGCTGCTTTTCAGCGCATGAATTCAGAACTGGAATCGCAGGAGACACTGGAAAACTTGTTGATAAGATGCTCGCCATTCGAGCTTCTGCCCATTATCTACAGCAATATAGCCTGCCATTGCCGCCCTGGACGCTCGTGCCCTGTACCTGGGGTTATGTATACCTTATATAGCATGCAAGAGTTTACAAACAGTATTTTGGGTTTTGACCCTACATCTACATTATCATTGGCATCATCGGCAGAAAGTCTGAACTTTCTCGTGGATTATATTGTGCTTTCAGATAATGAAGGTTCAGACAGCGAGGGTTCTGTTGATGATTCGGATTCAGGGGATCAGGATCTGTCAATAGTCGTTCAACAACAAAATGAACTGATAGCCGAGCTGAGGCAAGAATTAGCAAACCAAACTGAAAAGGAGGAAGCGTGTGCTGTTGGAGGTGCCTCAGCAGAAACCAAAAAATGTCCACTTTGTACCGACCGCTTGACAAACGTTATAGCGTTACAAAGCTGTGGACACGCTGGTTTTTGCAAGAATTGTGTTGAGCGACTCATACGTGAGGAGAGGGAATGTCCCTTTTGTCGGAGCGTGCCCTTGTCATACATGAAGATTCTCGACATGTCTTTACGCTGAATCTCTGCACAGCACCAGTCTATTGCCTGATGTTTTGAAACACATCGACGAAGTACTTATAAGAATCAATGCCTGAAAGAAGACAACTGTCAAGTAACGTCTGGAACAGGGCAGGGTTATCTGAACGTTCTTTTTGTTCAGCTAAAAAGGCCAGTTTTTTCTCCCCATCGGGATACATTGGGGACTAGACTGCATGTGATTGTTGTCAATGGCAACATCCGGATCCGCTTTTTCAATTGCTCTTCATAGCCTGTGTAAATATGTGCCTGGGAACTCACAAAAAGAACGTTAACAGTAGTACAGCTTCAACGAGTGAAGGTGAAAATATGACCATGCTATGCGCCTTAAGGATACTTTTGTTTTTAGTATTTTTGTTTTTTTTTCAGCAGAGCCTGGCAAACGATACTTACAACCTTGAAGAATATCGCCATCATAAAAAGACAAACGGGAAACAGCCTTCGGAAAAACAACAAAACAGTACAGGTCAACCGGCCATGAAACCACTTGAAAACATGCGTCTTGGCTTTGTAAGGCTTAATTTAGCTTCTGACGATGTATCTGGAGATGAGCGACTGGAAATTTTTGAAAATTACGAGGTTGCTGAGCAAGACTTTAAACGTCTGGAGAGCTTTTATTTTGATTATGTGAATATGGGTGAACCTCAACGTCGAAAAGTTCGCATTCAAAGTGTATTGAGACTCATACATCGTATATTCGCTATTAATATAAATAGATTTACTGTTCAAAGTCGAGCAGAGCAAATGTCAATCAATGCAATGGCAAAAAGCCTTTTTGACCAACTGTTTATGTCTGTCAACATAAATGGCAGAAGCAATCCATATTTGAATTATTTCTATATATTTCTTGACGAACATTCATCCAGTTATGCTGATGTTGACAACGGTCTGGCCCTGATGTTTTTTGCTTTTCTTGGTCCTCAATTTCTTTCCAAGAATGACTTGTATACCGGCATTAGGATAATGCAAAACATATATACCGGAGTAAGCTGCAATCAAGCATTTGATTGTGCATTGCTTTCAGAAAATATCGATGAGTATCATTCTCCAGAAAGCCTTGCCAGTCAATTAAATGCAGCCGGATTGGACGCAGGCACAGCGCTTCTAATCGGTTTAACTACAATGGCATCAGCCGCTTTCCAGCGCATGAATTCAGGACTGGAATTGCTGCAAACACTGGAAACCGTATTGATAAGATGCTTGCCGTTCGAGCTTCTGTCGATTGTCTACAGCAATATAGCCAGGCATTGCCGCTCTGGAAACTCACGCCCTGAACCTGCGCTTATGTACTCCGTGTATGGTATGCAAATATTTACACACAGCATTGTGGGTATTAACCCCGTGCCTTTATCGGAGGCAGCATCGTTAGAAAGTCTGGAATTTTTAGTGGATTATCATGAGCTTTCAGACAGTGATTCTTCTCTTGAGGAATCGGATTTCGAGGATCAGTCAATCGTCGTTCAGCAACAAAATGAACTGATAGGCCAACTTCGACAGGAATTGGCAAGCCAATCCGCAACGGAGGAAGCGGGTGCTGTCGGGGGAGCCTCAGCAGAAACCAAAAAATGCCCACTTTGTACCGACCGCCTGACAGACCTTGTAGCGTTACATAGTTGTGGACACGCTGGTTTTTGCAGGAATTGTGCTGAGCGACTCATACGTGAGGAGAGGGAATGTCCTTTTTGTCGGAACGTACCCTTGTCATGCATGAAGATTCTCGACATGTCTTTACCCTGAATGTGTGAACAGTGCCGGTCTATTGCCTGGCGCTTTGAAGCACATCGACGAAGTATTTGTAAGGATTAATGCCTTAAAGAAGACAGCTGACAAATAATGTCTGGAACAGGGCAGGGTTATCTGAACGTTCTTTTTGTTCAGCCAAAAAAGTCAGTTCTTTCTCCCCATCGGGATACATCAGAGGCTAGACTACATATGATTAGCGTCAATGGTCACATCCGGATCAGCTTTTTCTATTGCTCTCCGTAGCCAGTATAAATATGTGCCGAGGACGCTCACACAAGGCTCATTATTGGTAGTGGTACATCTGTTTCAATCAGTGAAGGAGAAAGTATGGCCATGCTATGCGCCTTAAAGACGCTTTTGTTTTTAGTGTTTTTGTTTTTTTATCAGCAGGGGGTGGCAAATGATACCTATAACCTTGAAGAATTTCGCCAGCATCATATGACAAACTGCCAGCCGCCTTCAAAAAAACAACAAAGGCTTACAGGTCAACCCGCAGTGAGCACACTTGAAAACATCCGTATTGGTTATGTAAGACTCGATCTGGAATCTGACGATGTATCTGGAGATAGACGGCTGGAAATCTGTGAAGATTACGAAGTTGATGAGCAAGACTTTAATCGGCTGAACAACTTTTATTTTGATTATGTGAATATGGGTGAGCTTCAGCATCGAAAAGATCGCATTCAAAGAGTACTTAGACTGTTGAATCGTATATTCGCTATGAACATAAATATGATCAATAAACAAAGCCCGGAAAAGAAACCGTTGGCAAATGCAAAAGCAACAAGACTTTTTGAAAAAAAGTTTTTGTCTGTCAGGGTAAACGACAGAATCAATCCTTATTTCCATTATTTCTATCCGGATTCGATAGAAAATCAGTCGAATTTTCTCGGTGTTAATAATGATTTAGTCCTGATGTATCTTGCTTTTCTTGGGCCCCACTTTCTTTTTCAGAATGACTTATATGCCTACTTTGACGTACTTCATAATAGCTATAGCGAAAAAAGCTGCGAGCAAGCATTCGACCGTGAATTGCTTTCTGAAAATATCAATGAATATGACTCTCCGCAAAGTCTTGCCAATCAATTAAAAGCAGCTGAATTGGACGCAGGTATAGCACTTTTAATCGGTTTGACTGTAATGGCAGCATCAGCTTTTCGGCACATGCATTTAGGACTGGAATGGCATGAGACACTGGAAGCTTTGTTACGAAGACACTTGCCAGACGAACTTTTGGCCGTTATCTACAGCAATATAGACGACCATTGTCATCCTGTGTCATCGTACACTATACCTATGGTTATGTTTACAGCGGGCGGTATGCAAGAGTTTACACACAGTATTATAGGTATTGACCCCCACGCATTATCGTCAGAAAGCCCGGACAATCGATCGGATTATTCTGAGAGTTCAGAGACTGAGTTTTTTCTTGAGGTATCGGATCCTGAGCATCAGGATCAATCAATAGTCATTCAACAACAAAATGAACTGATAGCCCAGTTACGAAGTGAGTTGTCAAGCCAAACTGCAACGGAGGAAGCGGGTGCAATTGGAGGAGCAGCAGGAGTCACCAAAAAATGTGGAGTTTGTCACGAGCCACTGCAAGAAGTAATGGGTTTTAAAAGTTGTGAACACGCTGGTTTGTGCCAGATTTGTATTGAGCGAATTATACGGGAGCAGACCGGCTGTCCCTTTTGTCGGGTAAAATCGGAATCATACAAGAGGGTTTTAGATATGTCTTCTCATTGAAAATGGGTTGTCATCTCTCCGGCTGCATCAGAATAAGCTTTCTTTATTGGTCATTATGACCATAAGTAGTTGCCAGGGACGCTCATACAAAACTCATTAATAGCAGTGCAGCTGTTATAACGAATACAGGTGAAAGTATGGTAAGACCATGTTCCTTAAAGACACTTTTGTTTTCAATGTTGTTGTTTTTTTCTCACCAGGGGCTGGCAAACGATAGTTATGATCTTGAAAGATTTCGCGAGTATCAAAAAACAAACTGGAAACCGCCTTCAAAGAAAAAACAGAGGCAATCAGGCCGACCTGTCATGGGCCCACTTGAAAACATACGCATTGGCTTTGTCAGGCTTAATTTAGAATCTGACGATTTGTTTGGAGATGTGCGACTGGAAATCTGTGAAAATTACGAGGTTTCTGAACAGGACTTTCAACGACTGCTAAACTTTTTTTTTAACTATATGAACATAGGTGATCCTAACTATCGAAAAACACATATTCTAACGGCACTGAGACTCATACACCGTATGTTCGATATCAATATGAATACGTTCATGGGACAAAGCCCGGCAGAGAAAGAATTAATAAATACAATGGCAAAAAGCCTCTTTGTGCAAATGTTTTTATCTGACAATGTAAACGGGCGAAGCAATCCTTATTTCCTTTATTTTCATTCAGTTTCAGCAGACGATAGGTCTTATAATGCAGGTGTTAATAACGGTTTAATCTTGATGTTTCTTGCTTTTCTTGGTCCCCATTATCTTTCCCGGTTTGACTTGTCTGAATGGTTTAGCGTGCTTCAAAGACGCTATACCAAAAAAAGCTACGGTCGAGCATTCTCCTGTGAGCTGCTTGCTGGAGATGTCAATGAATATAATTCTCCGCAAAGCATTGCCAATCAATTGACTGCAGCCGCACTGGACACAGAAACAGCACTTCTAATTGGCTTAACCGCAATGGCACCAGCCGCTTCCCGGTGCTTAAATTCAGAACAGTTATGGCCAGAGACACTGGAAACCTTGTTGATGAGTCACTTGCCAGACGAACTTCTGGCCATTATCTACAACAATTTAGCCAGCCTTTGCCACAACGGACGCATCTTCCCTGTCCCTACGGTTATGTACACCTTGAGTGGCAGGCAAGATTTTACGCATAGTATTTTGGCTATTAACCCTGAACCTGCAATATCATCGGCATCATCGTCAGAAAGCCTGGACTATCAATCGGATTATTCACTGGATTCAGACAATGAGGTTGAGGAGCCTGGTGAGGAGCTGGATTCCGGGCATCAGGATCAGTCAATAGTCATTCAGCAACAAAATGAACTGATAGCCCAATTACGACAGGAAATAGCAAGCCAAGACAGAGCGGAGGAAGCCGGTGCAGTGGGAGGAGCCCCAGAAAAAGTCATAGAATGTCCGGTTTGCTTCGAACCACTGCAAGAAATAACGTTATTAGAAACTTGTGGACACGCGGGTTTATGCAGGGTTTGTGCTGAGCGATTTGTTCGGGAGCAGAGGGGATGTCCTGTTTGTCGGAAAGAACCTGAATCATTTAGAAAGATATTCTTAATGCCCCCTCATTGAATGTGTATGCAGTGCAAGTTTATTGCCTGATACTCTGACTCCATGGGAACGATAGAGTCAGTTTGTACCCATTATCAAGAGAAAGCGTTCGAGCGGGGTTCAGACCCCGCTATTTGTCGAGATCGGATGGCAGCTTTTTCAAGGAATTCAGGTGGAAGTATGACCATAGAATGTGCCTTAAAGATGCTTGTGTTTTCAGTGTTTTTGTTTTTTTATCAGCAGGGGCTGGCAAACGACACCTATGACCTTGAAGAATTCCGCCAGCATCAAAAGAAAAACTGGAAACCGCCTTCAGAAAAACAACAAAGTTGCACAGGTCAGCCCGCCATACCCCCTCTTGAAAACATTCGTATTGGTTTTGTCAGGCTTAATTTAGCTTCTGACACTGTATCGGGAGATGAGCGACTGGAAATCTGTGATGATTACGAGATTTCTGAGCAAGACTTTAATCGTTTGAATAACTTTTATTTTGATTATGTGAACGTGACTGAACAATCTCGAAAACTTCGCATTCAAAGAATACTGAGACTAATGAATTTTATATTCACTATAAATATAAATAGGACTAATGGGAAAAACCCCGAAGATAAACGAAGAATAAATGCAATAGCAGAAAGCCTCTTTGAGAAAAACTTTTTGTCTGAAAGTATAAATGGCGGGAGTGAACATTATTTCCATTATTATGATTTTGAATTTACAGCGAGTCATTACAGTTATGACGATGTTAATAAAGATTTATTTCTGATGACTTTTCTTGGTCCCCATTTTCTTTTACAGAATGAATTATATGACCACTTTAAAGTGCTGCATAACAGTTACACCAGAACAAGCTACTATCATGCATTTGAACGTGAATTACTTTCTGTAAATATTAATGAATATCATTCTCCGCAAAGTCTTGCCAATCAATTAGATACAGCTGAATTGGACGCAGGAACAGCACTTTTAATCGGATTAACTGCAATGGCATCAGCGGCTATCCAGCGCATTAATTCAGGACGGGAATGGCAAGAGACTCTGGAAACCTTGTTGATAAATTACTTGCCATACGATCTTCTGGATGTTGTCTACAGAAATATAGTCATTCATTGCCACGCTGGACGATCGTATCCAGTACCTATCGTTATGTTTACCGTGAATGGTATGCATGAGTTTACACACAGTATTTTGGGTATTGACCCCACACCTGTATCACCGCCAGAAAGGCGGGGCCACTCAGTGGATTCTTCTGAGAGCTCGGACAGTGATGGTCATATTGAGGAAACAGATACGGAGCATGAGGATGCGTCAAAAGTCATTCAACAACAAAATGAACTGATAGCCGAACTGCGACGGGAATTAGCAATCCAGTCCGAGAGGGGGGAAGCTGGTGCAGTTGGAGGAGCCTCAGGAGCAGTCAAAAAATGCCCACTATGTCGCACACCACTGGAAGACATTATGCTGTTACAAAGTTGCGGGCATGCTGGTTTCTGCAAGAATTGTGCTGAGCGAATTATAAACGAGCAGAGGGACTGTCCCTTTTGTCGGGAAGCTAGCTTATCAGTCATTAGAGTTATCGACATGTCTCTTCCTTGAATGTGTGCACAGTGCCAGATTGCCTGATGCGCTGGAGCAAATCTACGAAGTAGTTGTATGGATCAATGCCTGCAAGAAGACAACTGACGATCAATGTCTGGAGCAGACTAATGCTGTTTGCCCCATCTTCTGTCCGGCTAAAAAGTCACTGCTTTCTCTCCATCGGGATACACCCGAGAGCAGGCTTGAGGCGATTGCTGTAATGGCAACATCCGGGTCAGCTTTTTCTATGGGTCTCCATGGCCTATATAAATAGGCACTGAGGGGGGGCTCACGTAAAGCTCATTAATAGTTGTGCAGCTGTTTTAACGAATGCAGGTGAGAGTATGACCATAGGATGTGCCTTAAAGACACTTTTGTTTTCAGTATTTTTGTTTTTTTATCAGCAGGTGCTGGCAAACGACACCTACGGCCTTGAAGAATTTCGCAGGTATCGTAAGGCAAACACAAATCCACCTTTAAACGAACAACAAAGGCACGCTGATCAAAGCCCATTTGAAAACATCCGCATTGGTTTTGTCGGACTTAATTTAACCTCTGACGACCTGTCTGGAGATGAGCGATTTGAAATCAGCGGAAATTACGAGGTTGATGAGCAAGATTTTGGACGTCTGATCAGATTTTATTTTCATTATGTGAACAGGACTCACGATGGATATGATCAAAAAACTCGCATTCAAAGAGTGCTGAGACTAATACATTATATGTTCGCTATAAATATAAATCAGACCAATGTACAAAGTCCTGACAAGAAGGCGCTAATTAAAGCAATAGCACAAAGCCTCTTTGAACATTTTTTTTCGTCTGTAATGAGAGGTGGCTGGAGAAATCCTTATTTTCATTATTTCTCTTCAGATTGGGGAGCAAGTCAGTCCAATCATGTTGGACTTAATAACAATTTAGTCCTGATGCTTCTGGCTTTTCTTGGTCCTCATTTTCTTTCTGGCAATGACTTTACTAACTATTTTACCGTGCTGCGTAAGAGATATACCGGAATAACCTACAATCGGGCATTTTTCCTTGGTTGGCTTTCTGAAAATATTAATGAATACAGTTCACCGAGCAGCATTGCCGGTCAATTTATGGCAGCCGGATTCGACACGGAAATAGCACTTCTAATTGGTCTGACTGCAATGGCATCAGCAGCTTTCCACAGCATCAACTCAGGGCGGGAATGGCCGGGGACACTGGAAGCATTGCTGCGAGGGTACTTACCCTACGAGATTATGGCTACTATCTACTGGAACTTGGCTGGTTTTTGCCCCACTGGGCATTTACGCCCTGTACCTCAGGTCATGTTTACCATGGAGGGTATGCAAGAGTTTACAGAGGCTATTATGGGTATTTGCACCACACCCTCTGTGCCAGTGCAGGCAGAATCGTCAGAAAATCTGGACTATCTATCGAATTATTTTCGAGGTTCAGACGACAGCAGGGAGTTTGAAGTTGAGTTTGAGGCTTCTGGTGAGGATCCAGATTCTGCGCAGCAAAACCCGGCTGTAGTCATTCAACAACAAAATGAACTGATAGCCCAGCTGAGACAGGAATTAGCAAGCCAAACTCTAACTGAGGAAGCTGGAGCCGTTGGGGGCACTCCAGGTGAAACCGCTAAATGTCCAGTTTGTTTCGAACCACCGCATGAAATGACGGCACTAGAGCCTTGTGGACACGCTGGTTTGTGCAAGAATTGTGCTGAGCGATTTATACGGGAGCAGCGGGGGTGTCCCATTTGTCGGAAAATAACGCAATCTTACAGGAATATATACCTCGTGCCACGGCCCTGAAAAGGGGAGCCGTTAAGGCTCCCTTATACGACAGCGGATTATTTGTTACGGATAAACTGCAGGAATTCCTGACGGGAAGGCTGGTTTTCACGCATCAGGCCCAGCATGACAGAGGAGGTCATGGAAGAGTTCTGCTTTTCGACACCACGCATCATCATACACATGTGTTTGGCTTCAATGACAACACCCACCCCTTTTGCACCCGTAGCTTCAACAATTGCGTCGGCAATCTGCCTGGTCATGTTTTCCTGAATCTGTAGACGACGGGCAAACATATCCACGATGCGGGCGAACTTGGACAAGCCCAGCACTTTGCCATCAGGGATGTAACCAATGTGGCACTTGCCAATAAAGGGCAGCATGTGGTGTTCGCACATGGAGTAGAGTTCAATATCCCTGACGACCACCATTTCGCTGATATCGGACTCGAACACCGCGTTATTGACAATATCCTCAAGGCTTTGCTCATAACCGCGTGTCAGGAACTGCATGGCCTTGGCGGCACGTTTCGGGGTTTCTCTCAGGCCATCACGGTGAATATCTTCTCCCAGGGATTCGAGAATGGCTTTGTAATGTTCGCTCAGATGTTCGGTCATGGATCGCTCAATAGTGACATGAAAAGTAGTGGCATGAAGAGGGCAGGGGGCGGATACTGTCTGTCCTTCATGGGTAGTTCATGTAAAAAATTGGCCAGAGTTTAACATAAAGGGGGCCATGTGGAACGGTTTGAGTCTCTGAGAGATTTATTTGTTGGCGGACTTGTCAGCTCTGCTCAATCTAGGTAAGTTACAGCGAGTATCAGATGCCTACTGTAAAGTAGTAAAAAAATAACAAACGGGATCGATTATGATAAGAAAACTCAAAAAATGGGTTGCACCTGTTCTTATGCTGGCAGCTACCGGTGCTCAGGCTGAGATCGATAGCGGTACCCTGGAAACCGTGTTAAGCAAAGGTTACCTGAGTTGTGGTGTAAACACCGGTCTGCCGGGTTTTGCGACACCTGATGAGAAAGGCAAGTGGTCCGGCATTGATGTCGATGTCTGTCGTGGCGTAGCCGCTGCGGTACTGGGTGACGCCTCCAAGGTTAAATTCATTCCCCTGACCGCCAAAGAGCGTTTTACCGCTCTGCAGTCTGGTGAAATTGACATGCTTTCCCGTAATACCACCTGGACACTCACCCGTGACGCGTCGCTGGGTCTCAACTTTGCCGGTGTCAGTTAT
Source organism: Endozoicomonas sp. ALC020 (assembly GCF_049275935.1). Lineage (NCBI taxonomy): Bacteria > Pseudomonadati > Pseudomonadota > Gammaproteobacteria > Oceanospirillales > Endozoicomonadaceae > Endozoicomonas > Endozoicomonas sp. ALC020. Next base: position 478,257 of record NZ_CP184830.1, on the reverse strand, counting down.
TACGATGGTCAGGGTTTTCTGGTGAAAAAAGAGCTGGGTGTGACCAGTGCCAAACAACTGGATGGTGCTGCGATCTGCATTCAGTCCGGTACGACTACCGAGCTGAACCTGGCCGATTATTTCCGCACCAATGGCATGAAATACCAGCCTGTTGTCTTTGATACCTCCGACGGTACGGCCAAAGGTTTTGATTCAGGTCGTTGTGATGTCCTGACTTCTGACCAATCCCAGCTTTATGCCCTGAGACTGCGTCTGTCCAAGCCGGATCAGGCTGTCGTTCTTCCCGAAGTGATTTCGAAAGAGCCTCTGGGGCCACTGGTTCGTCAGGGTGATGATCAATGGTTTAACATTGTGAAGTGGTCTCTGTTCGCTATGATCAATGCCGAAGAACTGGGTCTGACTTCAGCCAATATCGATAAGAGCAAGTCCTCAACCGATCCTTCCGTTCGCCGTTTGTTGGGCATTGAAGGTCCAAAAGGCAAAGGCATGGGTCTCAAGGACGACTGGGCTTACCAGGTAGTGAAGCAAGTGGGTAACTACGGTGAAGTCTTTGAGCGTAATATCGGTGCATCCTCTCCTCTGAAGATTGAGCGTGGCCTCAATGCCCAGTGGAACCAGGGCGGTATTCTCTACGCACCTCCTTTCCGCTAAGAGTTCTGAAAGGCCGACAGCCCCAATAAAGAGGGTTGTCAGCCTTCTGCTATCAGATGCCTATAGTAAAATACCTCTGGCAAAATACCTTTAGCAAAATAAAAGTAAAGCCATGAAAGGATTGTTCATGGCTAATAAAAAAGGCACCCTATGTTAGTAAGACTCTGGCGAGACCCGGTCTGGCGGGCTGTTCTTTTTCAGGTTCTGTTGATCCTTGCCGTCGTGGCAATGGTCGCCTGGGTAGTGAACAATACCCTGTCGAATTTAGAGCATCGCGGTATCAGTACCGGCTTTGATTTTTTATCCCAATCCGCAGGTTTTGGCATTATCCAGACGCTGGTGGAGTACGACGAAAGCCACACCTTTGGCAGAACCTTTCTGGTGGGTTTGCTCAATACTCTGCTGGTCTCATTGCTGGGCGTTATCTTTGCCACCGTTCTTGGATTCCTGATCGGTGTCGCCCGCCTCTCCTCTAACTGGCTGCTGTCAAAAATGGCCAGTATTTATATTGAGGTTTTCCGGAATATTCCCCTGCTGCTGCAGATTTTCTTCTGGTACTTTGCGGTTCTGGGCATTCTGCCCAACCCCCGTCAAAGCATCAGCCTGTTTGATGCCGTCTTTCTTAATGTCCGTGGTATCTCTCTTCCCTGGCCCGAATTCAATGCTGGCATGGTGACGGTTGTCTGGGTGTTCGTCGCTTGTCTGGCTGTTGTTCTGACGTTGAGATTCTTTATGCGCCCATGGTTGTCTAACCGTCAACATGGCGAAAACAACGGGCGAACGATTCTTTTTATCAAGCTGGCAATGGCTTCATTCGTTGTGCTGATTCCACTGGTGACCAGCTTTCTGGTAGATGCACAGTTGCAATGGGAGATACCGGAATTAAAAGGTTTTAATTTCTCTGGTGGTCTGGTTTTAATCCCCGAACTGGCTGCACTCTGGTTTGCTCTGAGTATTTATACTGCGGCTTTTATTGCTGAAGTCGTTCGTTCTGGTATCGAGTCCGTCAGCAAAGGTCAGAAGGAAGCCGCTGCGGCACTGGGTCTCAAGCCCCGCAGAGTTTTGAGTCTGGTGGTGATTCCCCAGGCCATGCGGGTGATTATTCCGCCCCTGACCAATCAGTACCTGAACCTGATCAAGAACTCTTCACTGGCGACGGCTATAGGTTATCCGGATCTTGTTAGTGTATTTGCGGGAACCACACTGAACCAGACCGGTCAGGCCGTTGAGGTGATTGCTATGACCATGGCCGTTTATCTCACGATCAGTCTGACCGTCTCCGTCTTGATGAACTTGTATAACCGCTGGGTATCGCTGATAGAGCGATAAGGACTCTCTTTATGAAGAGCACGAAGATGGAAGAAAAAATGATTCCTGCAAGAGAGCCCCCGGTCAACTCGAGGGGTGTATTAGGCTGGATGCGGGAGAAGCTGTTTGCGACGCCCTTACAGTCACTGATGACACTGACCATTATTTACGGACTCTATCTGATCCTTCCTCCCTTTTGGCAGTGGGCGGTCATGGACGCCACCTGGACGGGCGAAAGCCGCTCGGCCTGTAATGTCGATGGTGCCTGCTGGGCTTTTGTTACTGCACGACTGGATCAGTTTATTTACGGCTTCTATCCCGAGAGTGAAATCTGGCGGGTGAATCTGTTTTTTGCGCAGTTGGCACTGATTCTGGGTTGGCTGATGATCCCGGCCATACCCGGCAAGAAGCTGGCATTGGGCGTGGGGCTGCTGGTGTTGCCTGTGACCTCCTGGCTGGTGCTGTCCGGAGGCTACTTCGGTCTGCCCGAGGTTGAAACCCACAAGTGGGGTGGTTTGATGGTGACACTGGTGCTGGCGCTTTATGGCATGTTGGCATCACTACCGGTAGGCGTTTTGCTGGCCCTTGGCAGACGATCTTCCATGCCGGTTATCAGAACTTTCTGTACCGCCTATATTGAACTTTGGCGTGGCGTTCCGCTGATTACTGTCCTGTTTATGGCGTCGGTTATGCTGCCTCTGTTTGTTCCGGAAGAAATTGTTTTCGACAAACTGGTTCGGGCCCTGATTGGCATCGTCATGTTCCAGTCAGCTTATATGGCAGAAGTGGTGCGGGGTGGATTGCAGGCGATTCCAAGAGGCCAGGTAGAAGCCTGTCAGAGTCTCGGAATGGGCTACTGGCAGAGTATGTTGCTGGTGGTGCTGCCCCAGGCTGTTCGTCTGGTGATTCCCGGCATTGTGAATACCTTTATTGCCCTGTTCAAAGACACCAGTCTGGTATTGGTGATTGGTCTGTTTGATCTGCTTTCGATTGTTCAGGCGGCCCTGAATGACCCCGAGTGGCTGGGCAGTGCCGTAGAAGGTTATCTGTTTGCCGGATTTGTGTTCTGGTTGTTCTGTTTTGGTATGTCCAAATACAGCCAGCGCCTGGAAAAGAATTGAATTCAAGAATAATGAAAATGAGAGGTCTTCATGGATAAGATGGTCCGGGAAGTTAAAGACCCTGCAAGTCCTGTCATCAGGTTGAATGGGGTTAATAAATGGTACGACAGCTTTCATGTCCTCAGAGATATTAATCTGGATGTGGTGCGTGGCGAAAAGATCGTGATCTGCGGGCCTTCCGGCTCGGGTAAGTCGACGTTGATTCGCTGCATCAATGCGCTGGAAGAGCATCAGGAAGGCCAGATTATTGTTGATGGCACAGAGCTGACCCGGGACCTGAAAAATATAGAGAAGGTCCGTCGTGAAGTCGGTATGGTGTTTCAGCAGTTTAATCTGTTCCCTCATCTGACGGTGCTTGAAAACTGCACGCTGGCGCCGCTCTGGGTCAGAAAAACCGCTAAAAAAGAAGCGGAAAAAACAGCGATGGAATACCTGGAGCGCGTCCGTATTCCCGATCAGGCGGATAAATATCCCGGACAACTCTCGGGAGGTCAGCAGCAGCGTGTGGCAATTGCCCGAAGCCTGTGCATGAACCCGGAAATCATGTTGTTTGACGAGCCCACTTCGGCACTGGACCCGGAGATGATCAAGGAAGTACTGGACGTCATGATTGAGCTGGCCAATGAAGGCATGACCATGCTTTGCGTGACCCATGAAATGGGCTTTGCCAAAACGGTAGCGGACCGCATGATCTTTATGGATCAGGGGCAAATCGTGGAAGAGGCGACACCGGAAGTCTTCTTTAATAATCCGAAGTCCGAGCGTAGCAGGGAGTTTTTGGGGCAGATTCTTAATCACTAATTGCCTGTTTGAATTCAGTGTGAATTCCAAACAACAAGGCCGCTGATCGAAAGATCAGCGGCCTTGTTATGTTTCTACTGAAAAACCGGCTTAGAAACGGTAAGTTGCAGATGCATGGAGGGAGTATGAGCTGGATTCATACTTGCCCGCGTAGGATGTAGTAGTGTCAGTCAGATCACCACCACCTTTGACATCGTCATTCTCAACGGTGTCGTAGACAGCCGCAAAGTCCAGATCTACCTGTCCATCAAGAATGCTGGTTCCGGCACCCAGAGTAAAACTATGGGCATTGGATGGAGTAGAGAAGGTGGGTGCAGCATATTCTTCTGGTACAACAGCTGTTGTATAAATGTAACCTGCTCTCAGGGCCCAGTTTTCAATGCCAGTGTATTCGGCAGCAATGCGGTAGTTGTACTGGTCTTCCCAGTTGGTGTTGATTGCTGGTACAGCTAGACCAGTGGCAGGGGCATCATCGGAGGTAAACTTGATCTGTTCGTTGTTACTGTACTCAGAGTATGTAATCTCACCGAACAGTGTCCAGTGTGGAGCTACCTGATAATCGATACCGGTAGAGATCTGCATGGGCAGTGCGGTTTCTGCGGTCGCATCAACATCGCTATAGTCATCTATTGGGCTAATTGAAGGAGAGCCCGATCTGAAAGATGCTTTACCGTCTGCTTCAATATCTACTTCAGAGCGGTAGTTGATACCCCAGCCCCAGCGGTTGTCGTCAGAACGGTACATGGCTCCCAAACGGACACCGAAGGTATTGAAACCGCTCATGTCGTTGTAGCCCACTGCAACACCTACCGGACCTAACGCTGACACCATGTTGATATCGGCAGTGGCGTAGGTCAGGCGATAAGTACCCCCAACGGACCAGTTTCTGTTGATGCGATAAGATAATCCCAGACCCGCTTCAATAATCTTTATGTCAGTAGAGTAGTCGTCAGTGACGGATGCAAGGCTTCCAACCGTTACATCTTCATACTTGGCAGCAGCACCACCAGAAGCATAAACACCATAACCCATAGTGAACTTGTCGTTCAGTTTGTACAGACCTGTCAGGCCGCCCGCAGGGGAAAAGTTGGTTTCACCTTCAATAAAAGTATCTCCATCCGCAGGACCATTTACCTGAGTAAAGGTAGGAGACACATGCAGAGCAATATCATTGGACTCCGCAAAAGCCATACCGGCCGGGTTGAAGAAGATGGCACTGGAATCATCGACAGAAGAAACGGCTGCACCTGCCAGTGCACTGTATTCGGCATCCCAGAGAGTCGCTTTCTCAAAACCACCGGCTACCGCGTGACCTGAAGAAACAGCAACAGCGAGAGTTGAAACGAGGAAAAAAGGCGAGGAACGTGTAGGGCTTTTCATTATTACTCCTTAATGGTGGCAAGACCTCAGGCAGCTCCCTGTTTTAAAAAAGGATTTCTTTTTATTAACAAGTGACATCAATCTGCCTGATTGCGAACCTTGTGAGCTCTTGTGGATTTTTGCTGGTTCGCTGGTCGAACGAGGGCTATTTTATTTATTCTTAATCGAAATTAATGTTATTTTTTTGTAAATAATTAGCTATTAATAAGCGGTTTAAAGGTGCTTAAAAACAAGCTTTTGAAACTATGGCAAGCAGTAACTCTATTTCTGAATTGTTGATTCAGGGTGAATCGTCTTGTTAATTATGATTCGAATATTATTCAATTTATGATTGCAACTAATTCAATACACCTTGATTAGTAGGGAGCATTCATCCAGTGACGATAATGAGGTCGAATCGAGTGATTAATACATTAACTGTATTAATGAGAGGGTAAACATCTATTGGGCTGAGGGGATTAAATAATGATCTAAGAAAAAAACAAGGCCGCAGACTTTAGATCAGCGGCCTTGTCTATTATGCGTCTAACAAACCGACTTAGAAGCGGTAAGTTGCAGAAGCATGGAAGGAGTAAGAGTAGGATTCATATTTACCTGCGTGAGACTGGCTGGAGCTGGTCAGCTGACCACCGCCTTTTACATCGTCATTCTCAACGGTGTCGTAGACAGCAGCAAAGTCCAGGTCTACCTGTCCATCAAGAATGCTGGTTCCGGCACCTACAGTGAAAGTGTGAGCGTCGGCTGGGCTTGAGAAGGTGGGGGCAGCATATTCTTCAGGTACAACAGCTGTTGTATAAATGTAACCTGCTCTCAGAGCCCAGTTCTCAATGCCCGTGTACTCGGCAGCAACGCGGTAGTTGTACTGATCTTCCCAGTTGGAGTTGATTGCAGGTACAGGAAGGCTGCTAGTATCATCTGAGCTGAACTTGATCTGTTCGTTGTTGCTGTAATCAGTGTATGTAATCTCACCGAACAGGGTCCAGTGTGGAGCTACCTGGTAATCAATACCGGTAGAAATCTGCATGGGCAGTCCTGTTTCTGCAGTGGCATCAAGATTGTTGAAGTCAAGAGGTACTTCGCCACCAAATCCGGGAGCGCCTGATCTGAAAGATGTCTTACCATCTACTTCAATATCTACTTCAGAGCGGTAGTTGATGCCCCAACCCCAGCGGTCGTCATCAGAGCGATACATCGCGCCCAAGCGGACTGCAAAGGTATTGAAACCGGTCAAGTCGTTGTAACCTACTGCAGCACCTACTGCCCCTCCGCCTAAACCTGACATCAAGTTGATATCAGCAGCGACGTATGAAAGGCGATAGGTGCCCCCAACGGACCAGTTGTTGTTGATGCGATAGGATAAGCCCAAACCTGCTTCGATAATCTTGATGTCTGTGGAGTATTCGTCTGTGATGGGTGCAAGGGTTCCAACCGTTAAATCCTCATACTTGGCAGCAGAACCACCCGCAGCATAAATACCGTAACCCAGGGTGAACTGGTCGTTCAGTATGGTCAGTCCTGTCAGGCCAGCAGAAGGAGCGAATGCGGTATCACCCTCAGTAAAATTCTGACCATCCGCAGGGCTGCTGACTTTGTTAAAGGTAGGAGATAAGTGCAGAGCAATATCATCAGACTCCGCAAAAGCCAGACCGGCCGGGTTAAAGAAGATGGCACTGGAATCATTAACAGAAGACACAGCAGCACCTGCTAGTGCACTGTATTCGGCATCCCAGAGAGTCGCTTTTTCAAATCCACCGGCTACCGCCTGACCTGCTGAAAGTGCAACAGCCAGGGAGGAGGCTACAGCTAATGGAGAGAGAGAAAAATGCGAGGAACGAGTGTGGCTTTTCATTATAACTCCTGGCGGTGGCATGACCTGAGGCGGCTGCTTGTTGCAAAGAATGCCACTAAGAAATGGCTTCTTTTTTTATTAACAAGTGATGTGAGGCTGCCTGATTACGAACGTTGTTTGCTCTTTTGTGAGTCTTTTCCGGTTCGCTGGTCGAAAGACCGCTGGTCTATTTATGCTTATTATTAGTTTTTGTTGTCGTTTTTAACGTGCTCTGCAATGGATGTTTGAAACGACAGTACGAAATATCTCTGTTTAGAGGTGTCGAGTCAAGACAGGGGTGGGTGTTAATTGTAATTCGAATAGTATTCGATTTTTATTTTAATGAATTTAAGGTATTTTGATGCCGCTTTTTATAACTAACTCAATGATATTTAATGGTTTTTCTGGAAGGTTGAGATCCGGAACAGTATCGAGAAAAGAAGAAAAAAAATTTTAAAAAAATATACAATCGAGTCTCTGATTGCTGTGTAGGCGTCAGTAATCGGGCCATGTTGAATACTTAAGATGTTTTTTATATAAACTGAAAGACAGGCACTCATGGTGTCATCTGAACCTGCATAAGGCTTCGGAGTTTGACGAAAGTTCCTGTTGAATTAAGTAAGCGCCCTGATGTGGCCTATGCGATTTGGAACGTATACTTTGGGTATTCATTCATCGGATTCATTCTCTCTTTCATGCTGCTCTATATTCTGGATTTATTTGGTACTGCAGTGTTTGCCATCAGCGGTGCCTGGCTCGCCTGTCGCAAGGATATGGATATCTTTGGGGCAATGGTTCTGGCGTTTGCCACTGCCGTGGGGGGTGGCACGATTCGCGATGTTCTTCTGGGAGCAACGCCGGTTTTCTGGGTACAGAATCATGATTATGTTCTGGTCACTCTTGCCTCAACGTTGTTGGCGATTCTGGTAAGGCGCTGGCATCAGAAGACCCATCATATGATGTTGCTTTCTGATGCGCTGGGTCTGGCTGTATTTACCGTGATTGGTGTCACCAAAGCTCTGGATTTCGGTGCTTCGGCTATTGTCTCTGTCATGATGGGGGTGCTTACCGGTTGTGGTGGAGGGGCTATCCGTGATCTGCTTTCCGGTGAAGTGCCGCTGGTGCTAAAAAAAGAGGTCTACGCCTTTGCCGCTATGGCGGGTGGTGCTCTTTTTGTTGTATTGGAATCTTATATTGGAGTCAATATGGCAACACTGCTGTCTGCAGGTTTGGTTCTGTTACTCAGACTTTTGGCTCTTTACAAGAAATTATCTCTCCCCCGTTTTGACCTGCCTCCCACCGCCCGCTGACTTGAAAGGAGCTTTGAGATATAGCTATTTGCTCAGAGCTCTCGTGTTTTTAATATCTCTTGATTACTAATCGTCGTTAATGCCTCTAAAAAAAAAGCATGGAAGCGTTTCTGCGTCTATACCTTTCAGAACAACACACACAATGAGGTTTGAAGATGACTTTGTGTTTACGACAGAGGTTGGCTGTTCTGTCACCTCTTCTTGCCGCCATGGCAGTTTCCTTTCATTCCAGTAATGCTTTCTCTGCAGGTTACGGTATTAATGAAAACTCAGCCAGCTACATGGGTACAGCCTATGCGGGCAGAGCGTCCAACCCTCAGGATGCTTCCATTGCAGCCAATAACCCGGCGGGTATAGCTTATGTTGAGGGTACTCAGGTTTCAGTGGGCTCCGCCATCATTCTTGAGGGAGGTGAGTTTGAGGGGCAGCATACTCTTCCTACTGGAACGGTGGTTGCTCAAGGTAAAACGGAAGATTTCGTGTCAACAAGCGGGGTGCCTTTTGGGCATTTTGTTATGCCGCTGAATGATCAAATCAGCTTTGGTATAAGTGGATATGCTCCTAATGGTATTGAGCTGGAGTATGACGATGATTGGGCGGGTCGTTACTTTGGCATTAAAACCAGCTTTAAAACCGTTAACTTGCAGGGGACGGTTTCCTATAAATTCCAGGAAGACTTCTCTATTGGTTTTGGGTTGATAGGTTCTTATGTAGAAGGGGAATTAACCCAGAATACAGATGTCACTAACTTCCTGAGGGAAGGTCTTCCTGCTGCTGAAGCAAAGATTGAAGGTGATGATAAAACATTGGCTTGGACTCTGGGAGCACTGTGGAATGTTTATGATAGAACCTATGTCGGCCTTGCTTACTTCTCTGAGATTGATTTTGAACTCGAGGGAGATGTAAAGCTATCAGGTCCTGTTAATAGGAAATCAGATGCAAAGCTCGAAATTACTATGCCTGAGAGAGCAGCTCTGAGCCTGACTCATCAGCTCAACGATGAATGGACTTTGATGGCTGAGGCCACTTGGACTCGTTGGAGCCGTTTCGAGGAGTTTTATGTCAGAGCGGATAATTCTGATCTGTCCAGTTATGTCCCAATCAACTGGAAAGATGCTTGGGCCTGGAGTTTTGGTGCGACATGGCAAGTGCTACCAGAGTGGAAGCTAAGGGCAGGTTATATGTTTGATGAGTCTCCTGTCGATGATGACAATCGTACTGTGCGTACACCGGATTCCGATCGCAATTGGTTTACTGTGGGAGCAAACTGGAGGCCTGATACCAATCTCTCCATCGACATTTCCTATGCGTACGTGAGTTTGAAAGAAGGAAAAATAGATGAAGCCAAGTACAACAAACCGCCAAATCAAGGCACTCCTATTGATAGTTTCGGCGTAATAACAGGGGAATATGACAACTGCTCCAGTATTGTGGCTGCACAATTGAATTATATTTTCTAGACTTGTTGAGTCTGAGACCTTGCCTGTTTTTACAGGCAAGGTCTTGGTAGAGGTTTTTCAGAACCAGGGAATAAGTCGATGAAATCAGTCTTTAACAAAAAAACGATTAAAATTAGTCTTGTGATGTCCGCGTTAATGGCGACAGGAGGTGCTCCGGTTTCGGGGTATGCAGACCAGCCAGCCAGCAACAAAGATGAAGTGATTACCGAAAAGCCTACTGTTGATCAGGACAAGATCTGTCAGGATCTCGGGCATATTTTCACCAAAAGTCAGAATGGTTTTTCGGACATACGTAAGCAACCTTCTTTTTACAACAAGATCACCATATGGCAGACAGACTATCAACCACTGAACGGTGGCTGCGAGGTCTGGCAGTGGTCGAATCGCTATAGCTATGTCTGCAGTCGGGTTCTGCCTGATGAGCAGACTGCCACTCAGGTTTTTGACGAAGCCAAGCGCGTCATTGGCCAATGTCTGCCGAAGAGTTGGGCGCAAAAGCAGGTGGCATTGCCTGACAACAAAGGTGAAAAAATTCAGTATTCCTTCAATGGGCAGGTCAGGGGTTCTCTGGAAAATGTGAGTACAGGCGGACTGTTTACCCATGACTGGACAGTTTACCTGTTGATTTCATCACCGGAAAATACTCAGTAGCAATGTTATGGGTAAAAGAAAGGCATTTTGTCCGGAAATACTCACGGACACTGTGGCGTGGGCAAAATGTTTTTCGAAAGGCCGTGGTCGTTTAATCTCCATCCTGAAAAAGCTTCCGTTATTAGTGCTTCTTCTCTATCAGGGCACTCTGTGGGCTTATGGCTTCCCTATTAAGGACCCATTCCTTGCGACCGTCGTTGGCACCCCGCCCGGGCAACAGGTGAAGCTTCGGCAAGGTATTGTCCGCGAGGCGATTTTAGGATTGGCTGACGAAACCGTTAAGGGTGCACCGGGTATATTCTGGGATGTGATCAAACCCCGTTTCAAGTTGGCCTGGCAGGAGAAACCTGCTCCACTGATTTTTATTATTGCCGGCACCGGTGGTCGTTTCGATACCAGCAAGGTCGAGTTCCTGAAAAAGGTTTACTATCAGGCAGGCTTTCATGTCATTCAGATCTCATCCCCCACCAGTTACGACTTTGTTGTTTCCGGCTCCCGATCCCATCGACCCGGTCTGACGCAGCAGGATTCAGAAGATCTTTATCGTCTGATGAAAGCGTCTGTCAGGCGGGTTCGCTCCTTTAAAAAAATTCAGATTAAAGGCTGGTATCTGACAGGTTACAGCCTTGGTGCACTCAACGCTGCTTATATCGCCAGAATAGACAGCGAACATAATGCCTTTGGCTTTAATCGTGTGCTGTTAGTGAATCCTCCTGTTGACCTGCGGCGCACCGTCAATAGTCTTGATCGCTTACTGCTGGTCGACGTGCGGGGCGTTGATAATGCAAAAACGCTTTTTAATCATTTCTTTGACAAGCTGGCTGCTTATTTTCGGACGCATAAAAGTATTGATATCGATGAATCCATGTTGGTTCAGGTGGCAAAAAGCGCTTATGCCCTGAGCAGGGAAGAGCTGGCACTGCTGATAGGCGTCAATTTCAGGTTGGTAGTAGCGTCCCTGTATTTCACTTCTGCTGTCATGACCTGGAACATCAGCCTGATTCCCAGGTTTTTTAAATTCACCCTGAGTGATAGCCGAACTCCTTATTTTAAGCGGGCTATGTTTTGCAGCTTTGAATGCTATATAGATAAGGTACTGATTCCTTATGAAGAGAAGCAGAAGGGAATCTACTTTGATCAGAAAAAATCCCTCGCTGCGCAGCGTGCTCTTATATTTGAGCAGAACGGTTTGCCTCGCCTTAAGTTGTGGTTGAAGAAAGCCCGGCATATAGGTGTGATGCACAATGTGGATGACTTTATTATTGACAAGAAAGGGCTCGACTTTCTTTATGATACCTTCGATGGGCGAATAAAAATTTACCCTCGGGGTGGGCATATGGGCAATCTGAAGTATCCACAAAACGTGGAGGATATGCTCAGCTTTATCAAAGGTAAGGGCTTTCCCGATGCTTAGAGCCGGATGCCTGCTCTTGTTGTTTTCTCTAACAGTCTGCAATCTCCCGGCTGATCATAGTATCCCTTATTCAGATCCTATGGATACTTTGAAGTACCGAGACCCTGATGATGAGTTATTGGAAGACTGGCATCACAATATGAATTCAATGTCGTTTATGGATGTTTATGACCCACTGGAGCCCTTTAATCGCGAGGTGTTTGCTTTCAACCGGCAGTTGGATCGCTATTTTCTTGAGCCCGTAATGCAGCTTTATGAAACGGTGACTCCATTTTTTGTTCGGATCGGAATAGCCCATTTTTTTCAGAATCTGAAAGAAGTTTCCACCCTTATGAACAACCTGCTTCAGTTTGAGGGTGAGCGGGCTGTTAAATCAGTCGGTCGATTATTCATCAACTCTACTCTGGGTATTTTTGGCTTTTTTGATCCTGCCGAGAGTATGGGGTTGCCCCATCAACGCAATGAATTTGGCAATACACTGGCAAAATATGGGGTGGGAGCCGGACCTTATCTGGTGGTTCCGGTTGTTGGTCCATTCAGTTTGAGGGATGTGAGTGGTCTGGTCGTTGATCTGGCCGCAGAAGATTATATTGATTTTCTCGGGGTGCCTTCACAGGTGTTTTCCCAGCCTGACCTGTTTGCCATCTATGGAATTAACTATCGCTATACCGTTCCCATGAGCTACGATGACTTCAGCTCGCCCTTCAGCTACGACATTATTCGCTTTTTGTATACCAAAAGGCGGGAGTTGGAAGTGGGCGTTTACAAGTAAAGCTCCAATGTGTCTGCAATAGAAGGGAGGTGTCTTCCAGCTCGCAGGCAATGTCGGAGCTGGAAGAAAATAACTCAGGCTTCTTTGCGAATAAACACCCATTCCTTGTCATTCGACATGGCTTCGTTGTAGCTGTAGCCCTCGTAATCAAAACCTTTCAGGTCATCGACTTTTTTCAGGTTGTTATCAATGGCGTAACGACACATCAGGCCCCTGGCTTTTTTAGCGTAGAAGCTGATGATTTTGTATTTGTCACCTTTCCAATCCTTGAAGACCGGGGTGATGATCTGACCTTTCAAAAGTTTGGGCTTAACGGCCTTGAAGTATTCATTGGAGGCCAGGTTAACCAGAATATCATCTTTTTGAGCGGCCATTTCTTCGTTCAGTTTGTCGGTGATCTGTTCGCCCCAGAATGCATAAAGGTCTTTTCCGGCATTATTGGCAAATTTGGTGCCCATCTCCAGACGGTATGCCTGCATCAGGTCGAGAGGTTTCAACAGACCGTAGAGTCCTGAGAGAATGCGCAGGTGTTTCTGGGCATAATCAAACTGTTTGGCATTCATGGTCTCAGCATCAAGCCCCGTGTAAACATCACCTTTAAAGGCCAGGACTGCCTGTTTGGCATTTTCCTGGGTAAAAGGCTGTTGCCAGGCCTGGTAACGGGCAGCATTCAGCTGTGACAGTTTATCGCTGATGCTCATCAGGCTGCTGATATCCGCCGGACTCAGCTCACGCAGTTGATCAATCAGGTTCTGGGATTGGTCCAGAAATTCTGGCTGACTGAACTTTTTCGTCACCACAGCGGTGTCATAGTCCAGGGTTTTGGCAGGTGACACGACAAAAAGCATGGTTTTTTCTTCCTTCTGAATTCCGGTTCTACCCCTAACAAGCTGAAGTGTTCAGCTTTAGCACTATGGAACACATCCTAGTAGAGGGAGGAGGTGTTTGGTAGTGAATTATCTCTATTATGTTGATAGACCGGTCAGGCTAGGAGCCTGACCGAGAATAGCGCCCGTAGCGAGGACGGCAGAAAATTGAGGATGAAAATTCGGTTTTGTGAGGAGAATAGCGAGCTATTTGACGAACAAAAGCGGATTTTCAGACCAATTTGCTGCCGCCGCAGTAGGGCAGTCTATTCTCGGTCAGGCTCCTAGCAGCCTGTCGGACTTAAGACTGTCCTACACGGCAACTGCTCCTGCGTTGCTCTAGCTCCTGCATCCATGCAGTCGTGCGGTTGCAATAAATTGGTCTAAAAATCCCTGTTTCTTCGTCAAATAGCTCGCTATTCTCCTCAGAAACAGAGATTTTTATCCTCAATTTCTTGCAATCCTCGCTACGGACGCTTAAGTCCGACAGGCTGCCAGGGTGTTTGGTTGTGCGGTTGAGGCAAGTCGTTAATCAGGAGGATAGGGCTTCAGGGAGAGGTTGATGATCCATGGTTGTCAATTTTTGATAGCCAGACGATCAAGTCTGGCTATCTCTCTGAGGTCAGTGAAAATTAAAGGTTTTCTTCAGCGTATGCGGCCAGCGGCGAGCGTGGGACCCCCTGTAACTGGACTGCGCCACCGTGTGGAAAGTTTTTAAATCGTTCAGTCATGTAAGTCAGTCCTGAACTGGTCGGTGCCAGGTAAGGGGTATCAATCTGGGCCAGGTTGCCCAGGCAGATGACCTTACTGCCTGAACCCGCACGGGTGATAATGGTTTTTATCTGGTGCGGTGTCAGGTTCTGACATTCATCAATGATGATCAGGCTCTGCTGAAAACTTCGTCCCCTGATATAGTTCAGGGATTTGAAATGGAGAGGAACCTGCTTGAGAATGTAGTCCACACTGCTGTTGGTGGATTCATCGTCATAGTGCAGGGCTTCGAGGTTGTCAGTAATGGCACCCAGCCAGGGCTCCATTTTCTCAGCTTCCGTGCCCGGCAGGAAGCCAATGTCTTCATCCAGTCCCCGGGTTGAGCGGGTCGCTATGATTCGACGGAACTGTTTGGTGGCGACTGTCATCTCTATTGCGGCGGCCAGAGCCAGAATGGTTTTACCTGAGCCCGCAGCACCGGTCAGGTTGACCAGGTGAATATCGGGGTCCATTAAAAGATTCAGGGCTATGGCCTGATGAATATCGAGAGGCTGAAGCCCCCAGGCTTCCTGACTCATTAATGCTTCACGACAGAAGTGTTGCAACTGGACTTCGTCATGAGTGATGGCGTTCACCCGGGCTACAAATCCAGTGTCGTCCAGGAAAAACTGGTTCAGATAGATATCCTCACCGAGTTCTTTTTTCAACAGTCGATGATAGGTAATACCCTCCAGCTGCTCTGTCTGAACCTGGGAAACGCGGTCCCAGAAGTTGCCTTCGAACAGTCGGTAACCTTTACTGAGCAAACCAATATCTGAAACCAGTTGATCGCTGTGGTAATCCTCCGTTGGAATTCCGCATCCCCTGGCTTTAAGACGCATATTGATATCTTTAGTCACCAGAACAACCGGTGCACCCGGGTGGGTTTCCTGAAAATGACAGATATCGTTGATGATGCGGTTATCGTTATTGCTGGTGGGCAGTGTGGTAATGTTCTCTACATAATGAGAGTTCAGGATTGAGAGAGTACCCTGAGGCTCTGATTTATTACCACGTCTGATAGGAACACCTGCTTCGATCTCCGAGGGTGAGGCAGAACCCAGTATCTGGTCAATCAGTCTGATGGCCTGTCGGCAGTCAGCAGCGATGGTTTGCTTTCCGTTCTTAAGCTTGTCCAGTTCCTCCAGAACGGTCATGGGAATGAGCACTTGATGCTCTTCAAAGTTGAGGATTGAGTTAGGGTCGTGTATCAGAACATTGCTGTCGAGAATGTAGGTGGTTGTTTGGGTTGAGATGATCGGCCTAGCTTCCAAGGCGTTTCCCATAGGCAGCTTCCTCGTCCTTTTTTTGGGTCTCTCATAGTTGATTTTTATCGAAAAGAAGCAAGTCGGCAAGTTTAAATTTCAGATAGGATTAAAAAAATTTAAATACTGATTTTATTGTTTTAATGAGTGAGGTTTGATTCTAAACTTAGAGGATTACATTCTTATTCCTGCCAGATGCTTCGTCCAGAAACTGTCCTTAACTTTTCTGTTTACATCGGTTTTTAGAGGCATTCGCCAGCGAACCTTCTATCGAACACTCGCTGGTGGTGAGTAGCACGTTAATGATTATTTCAACAGATCTGTGGGTGGGTATTCCAGGTTGAGCTTTGCACCCAGCATTTCTTCCAGGTCGGGGATCAGGAAAGAGTCTTCTTCACAGGCAAAGCTGATGCTGGTACCACTGGCTCCAGCCCGGCCTGTCCGGCCAATGCGGTGGACATAATCTTCCGGGTCTTCAGGCAAGTTGTAATTGATCACATGACTTATTCCGTCGATGTGAATGCCACGGCCCGCAACATCGGTAGCTACCAGAACCGTCAGCCTGCCATTCTTGAAGTTATCCATCGTCTTGAGGCGCTTCTTCTGAGGTACTTCACCGGAAATTTGATCAGCTTTTAGGCCTTTCTTTTGTAGCTTCTCGGTCAGTCGACGGGTTTCATCCCGACGATTGGTGAACACAATCACCCGCTCCAGGTTGTTTTGATTGATCAGGTTGATCAAAAGAGGAACTTTCTGTTCATTGGTGACAATGTAAACCTTCTGATCGACGGTCTCTGTGGCAACGCTTTCTGGTTCGATTTCAACTTTCACAGGCTTCCAGGTCCACTGTGCACCGAGTCTTAGTACCTCATCCGTGAAGGTGGCTGAAAACAGCAGGGTCTGGCGATCGCCAGGACGGGGTGTCATTCGGATAATGCGTCGAACCTGGGGAATGAAGCCCATATCCAGCATTCGGTCGGCTTCGTCAATGACCAGTGTTTCGGTCAGGTCCAGATGCAGGTCTTTACGTTCGCAGTAATCCAGAAGTCGGCCAGGAGTAGCCACCAATATATCGATGAAGCCATTACTCATGCGGCTGCGCTGCTTCTCATAATCCATTCCACCAACAACCGTCAGCACATTCAGGGGCAGGTATTTGGTCAGGGCTTCAGCATCCTGACCAATCTGTAATGCCAGTTCCCGTGTAGGGGCAATGATGACGGCACGGGGTTCGCCGAGGTAGCGTTGATCCGGTGGTGGGATATCGATCAGTTGTTTGATGGTGCTGACAAGAAAGGCGGCCGTTTTACCCGTGCCGGTTTGAGCTTTACCAATAGCGTCTCTACCTGCCAGCGTGCTGCCCAGTACTTCTGCCTGAATGGGGGTGCAGTACTTGTAGCCCAGTTCCTGAATGGCTCGCATCAGTTGATCAGGCAGATCAAAGTCATGAAAGCGGGTTTTACCCTGCTCTGGCTCTACCTGGAACTGGCTGATATGCCAGGAAGGCTCGGAACTCTTGTTGGCTGAGCGATGAGAGCTGTGAGAGTGGCTACGTCGAGCAGTGTTCTGAGTCTTGGGGTTTCTGGATTGGGCTCCGACAGCTTTGCTGTTTTTCTTCCCGCCCCGGGGCTTGGAAGAAGGGTTTTTTGGTGCCGGTGAAGGCTTTTGTCCACCGGATGAAGGTGCTTTTTTCTTTCTGAAAAGACCTAGTAAACCGCTCAATGCTTTAATCTCGTTCCAATACGATATCGGTATCCCGGTCTGCAGCGTTGGGCTGCCGTGTCCTGAGAGTGTCTCGGAACCGGGGATTGAATCTGCTGACGACGGGTATCTCCGCCCTGGTGTTAAAGAGTCGGGCAAACAGAAAGAGAAAGAGGCCTTCAGGTAACTGGCTGTTAATAGTCAGTTACCTACTCAGCAGCAACGCGCCGCAGGAAACTGGATTTGCAAGGCTGCGGCATTCCAGAGGGATTCTAAGGTATCTGGCGGGTGATTGCTAAAATGATTGCTCATCCACGTCGCTATAATCCGGGCTGTCCTGCTCTTCGTGCTTTCTTTTACGCATGAAGAGTCTGTCCAGCTTACCTTTTTTGCTGATTTTTCTGTTTTTTCTGCGGAGCTTCGATTTATAGAGTATTAACATCAGAGGTTGATCAGGCATAGGTTTCAGGGGACGTCCCTTGAAAAAAAAGCTCACTTCTTCGGCGAACTTCTGGATTTTGGCAGCCAGCGTTTCGGTCTCGGTCTCCGGGCTCTTCTCATAACCCTGATTAAGTATGTTCATAATGTATTGCACTGGCGCTATTTCCATAGGGCACCTCAATGTTAGGAACTGTATGCTCTGTTACCCAAGAAAATCCGCTAATGGTGACCGGGTAACCTCTTTTTCATGAAGAACAATTCTAAAGATACGCAATTTTCTCTCATACAACCATTAGACATAGGTCTTGGGTAAATGGTTCCCTGTGAGCAGTTGTATGCAGGTCACAAGTAGTGAAATGAATTGTAGGTATTAAGTATCTGCGAAGTGTGCCGCAAGGAGGGGGCTTTTCACTTTGCTGTAATCTCCGGTTACCATACTCATAACTTATTACTTACTGAGCAAGCGGCAAGTGGAGTTATCCGAAGGAGAAAAGGTAATACAAAAGCGGGCTATCGAGTGGGCCAGAAAAGTCAAGAATGATATTGGCAAAAAGCTCACGGATCGATCGGTTTACCAGGTTGAAGATTCTCCAGTCTCAGTGTTTATGGCAGGATCGCCTGGAGCGGGCAAAACAGAAGCTGCAAAGTCATTATTAGCTGTCCATGATTCAATTATCAGGCTGGATATAGATGATATGCGGCAATACTTCGATGATTACCAGTTTCGCCGTAAAGCCTCGCCCAATGCGGGCGGGGATATAAGGCGGGAACGCGTAGAGCGTTCCGGTTGAGTGTTTGTAGGTAAACTGCTACCTTTTGTCCTGTCTCTTGTAGACCTACCGTCGGGCAGACGGGATGTTAAGTCTGTGGAGTTTGTGTGAGACTTGGGGAGCATGGGTTGATTCGCCATCGTAAAAGCTCCCACTGTGGAACTTTTATGCGATAACCAAGCCTGTTCCCTGAGCAACGAACTATGAAACAGAAACGTTCTTGAGCGATCAAGAACCCTCGCCCGATAGGGCGGGGAGTGTCAGAACGGAGGCAATGCGTACTTATTTCAGGGCGCTGCGTCTATACTCCTTGATCGTGCTCATGATTTGGCTCTAAAGCAAAAACAGAGCTTTCTTCTTGATGGAACAATGGCTGATTTTAATATCGCAAAAAAGAATATTGAGCGCTCTCTCAAGAGGGGGCGAACTGTTCAGATTCTGTTTGTATATCAGCAGCCTCAACAAGCATGGAGGTTCGTTCAGGCAAGGGAAAAAGTTGAGGGAAGAAGGGTTTTTCCTGAAAAATTTGTTGATCAGTATTTCCTGTCAAGAGAGAGCGCAAACCTTCTAAAACGGGTGTTCGGTGACAAAATTATACTAGACCTGCTGATCAAAAATATTGACGGTACTAACCAGAAATACCATAGGAATATTACCCAGCTTGACGGTTATATTAAAGATAAGTACAGTCGCGGCGACCTTCTGGGTGTAGTGGGTTTATCTCATTAGTCACAGGCTTCAATCAGTCCAGGTGGTCTATTATATCGACTAAAGGCTGTGGTATAAAAAAGCCAGCTGCCATCAGTAGCCCATAGATCAGGATTCCAGTATGTCTTCCAAGCATCCAAAAGATACCCCCAAAAACTCCTCATTTTCGGAGTTCATCAGAAACGCCAAGCCCAGCGAGAAAAAGAAAGTTTTCATGCGTGTTCTGGACGAAGCTACCAAGAAGCAGCAAGCTATCATCAAAGCTGCTGGTATGTGATTGGCTTAGAGGTATTCTTCCAAAGCTTTCTGTTTGGCGAGTATTTTCGTGCTGCGCCTCTCTATTACCTTTAAGGTTCTGGCCCGAACTGACCAGAACCTCTGTCAATAGTCAGAGCTCGGAAACAATATCCTTGCTGAATGACTTCTCGCAATAGTGACACTTCAGTCGAATATCGTCGTCTTTTTCCCGCAGGTAGAAATAGCTGCTCACAGGCTCATTGTGAGTGATGCAATTTGAGTTAGGGCAGGGAAAAGCGCCTCTGAGCGTCTCGGGAACCGTCATTTTGAATTTATCAACGACCTGATATTCGTCGATGACATTGATGGTGGCTCCCTGTGCGAACAGGGCCAGCTGACTGGCTTCTTGTTCAGTGAACTTCAGGCCAGTCACTTTAATAATATCTTTGCGACCCTGAGCCTTGCTGGGCAGGTTAAAGCCCACGGTAATGCTGACATTGGAGTCCAGCAATTGCAGGCGATCCAGAATTTTAACACCCTGACCTGCGGGTATATGGTCAATGACGGTGCCTTTGCGAATGGCTTCAACCTGAAGCTTGTTGGTCATTGCTGTGTCTCCCTTCAGATACTTTCGTTCAAAACCAGAGCCAGGAGCGCCTGACGGGCATAGACCCCATTCTCGGCCTGTTGAAAATAGTAGGCATGAGGTGTGCTATCGACAGCCATTTCTATCTCGTCGACCCGTGGCAGGGGGTGAAGAATTTTCAGGTTGTCTCTGGCTCCCTTCAGACTTTCGACACCCAGAATATATTTAGAGGCCATGTGCATGTATTCAGTTTCATCAAAGCGCTCTTTTTGAACCCGAGTCATATAGATAATGTCAGACTCTGGTACCACTTCTTCAATAGTCTCGGTTTTGCGGTAGTGAATGCCTTTTTCGTCCAGCTCTTCAAGCAGGTAATCGGGCATTGAAAGGGCTTCGGGTGCGATAAAGTTAAATTTGGCACCGAACAGTGACATAGCCTGAACCAGGGAATGAACGGTTCTGCCGTATTTAAGGTCACCGACAAAGGTAATGGTCAGTTCGTCCAGCGTCCCCTGACATTCTTTAATGCTGAACAGGTCCAGCAATGTCTGTGTCGGGTGCTGGTTGGCACCGTCACCGCCATTAATGATGGGGACATTAGCGAATTCAGAGGCTAGTCGTGCTGCGCCTTCCTGAGGGTGACGCATGATGCAGGCATCGGTATAGGAGCTGATGATTTTCACTGAGTCGGCCAGTGTTTCGCCTTTTCTGGCAGAAGTGTTACTGCTGTCAGAGAAACCAATCAGGGTTCCTCCCAGCCTCTGAACAGCGGTTTCGAATGAGAGACGGGTGCGGGTAGAAGCCTCGAAGAAGCAACTGGCGATCACCTTGCCCTTCAACAGATCAGGACGTGGCTTTGTTTTAAGCTGGGCGGCAGTCTTCAGAATTTGTTCAAGGTCTGAACGATTCAGGTCTGCTATGGAAATGATGTCCCTCAGATAGAGCTGGTTTTCCATCAAGAATTACCTGTTCCTGAGTAAGGGTGTAGAGTTGGGCGCTGGTGCCAAATAGCCTTTGGAGCTATATGGACAGCACAAGCCAAAAAAAAGCCCCTGATAAAGGGGCTTTTTTTTCTGAAAAACGGATCACTGCTGATGTCGCCTGGCATCCAGCTCAGAAGTGAGTCTGAAGCATAACAGCCAGTTTCGGATGTCATTAGCGTGTGTCCGTAACAGTATACGTTTCAGCTTTAACAGCCTCTGTGCATTAAAGCACCATTAAACCTAAGTTAAAGAAGCTCCTGTTTTCAGGCAAGCCTTCTTAAGCAAGTTGCCACGTATTCTACCGATGCCAACCCCCAAATCAAGAACATGTTGGCAGTGTTTTTCTGTTTGGCTATAGACTCTGGTTTGGTCTGTACCACCAGTTATTCAGGTCGAGCCAGTAAAGCTGGTCTTGTGGTGGATGATCAAGATAATGCCAGTAGGCCAGGTGAGTCTTTTGAGTATGCCATTTGGGAATGACATAATGGCCCCACATCAGCACCCGGTCCATAGCCCTGATAATGGGTGTCAGTTTTTCGTAGCTGTCCGCTTTTGTAGTTGCGGCCAGCAAGTGGTCAATGACCGGGTTGGTGATGCCGACAATGTTACCACTGTGTTTTTCCATTACGACTCTGCTGCTCCACATGTGATAAAGCTCGTTGCCCGGGTAAGTGGATTGCCAGAAATACCAGTCCACCAGTTCGAAATCGAAAGCCCTGACTCTTTTTCGGAACAGGCTTTTGTCGAGCGTATTTATATTCAATGTTATGCCAAGGTCAGCAAGACTTTTGCGATAAGAAAGTAATAGACGCTCCTGTTTAGGGTCCTCGGTCAGGAGGCTGAGAGTGAGAGGTCTGCCTGATTCTGTTTCTATCATTCGACCGTTTTCCAGCCGGTATCCTGCTTTTTTAAAGAGCGCCAGAGCTTTTCTGACATTCTCCCTGTTTGTACCGCTTCCGTCTGAAACAGGGACACTGACAGCTTGCTTGAAAAGTTCATCGGGTAACTGCTCCTGAAACGGTTCCAGCAGCTTGAGTTCTTCTTCCGTAGGCAAGCCATTGGCTGCAAGAGGCGAGTTGGAGAAAAAACTCCTGGTACGCTGAAAATCACAATTCATCAGAGTTCTGTTAATCCATTCGAAATCGAAGGCCATGATTAAAGCCTGACGAAGAGCCGGGCTTTTGAACTTATCTCTGCGAAGGTTAAAGGCCAGGGCACTCATGCCAGGTGGATAGAGTATGGCAATGTCTTGTTTCAGCACGCGACCTTCCTTTACCGCCGGGAAACTGAATGACCGATGCCACTTTTGAGTGTCTGTCTCCTGATGAACATCGTAAAGCCCCGCTCTGAAACCTTCGGTTACAGCCTGATGGTCACGATAATAGTCCACCCTGATTTCATCAAAATTGTATCTCCCCTTCTGGCTCGGAAGATTGACTGCCCAGTAATTCCGGACTCGCTCAAAAGTGATGTTTTGACCTAATCTGACCTGCTTGATCTTCAGGGGGCCACTGGTCACCGGGCTGTCCAGGTGTTTGTCCTGAAAGTTTCTGGTGTGCCAGTAATGATGCGGAAGTACGCGCAGATAAGCCAGCAGGGCAAGCTGTTTTCTGCCGGGTTTGTCCAGATAAAAAACGACTCGGTAGGGTGACGTTTTTTCAACTCTGACTACGTCTTTATAAAGGTTCTTCAAAAAGGGTGAGCCTTCCTTTTTGAATAATTCAAAGGTAAATACAACATCTTTTGAAGTGAGAGGGTGGTTGTCGCTGAACTTTGCTGCCGGGTTGATATGAAAGGCGACCCAGCTGAAGTCGTCAGGGTATTCGATGGCTTCGGCCAGAAAGGGATAAAGCGAGTGGGGTTCGTCGGCTGACCGGGTCATTAATGAGCCGTAGGTGTGGTAAACGTAATCGGGAACAGTTCCTTTGCCGTTAAACGGGTTCAGGGTATCGAATGATCCTGTCCTGGCCAGTCTCAGGACACCACCTTTAGGTGCATTGGGGTTTGTGTAAGCAAAATGAGTAAAGCTGTCCGGATATTTGTGGGTACCGATCAGGGTAAAGGACTTTTGAATATGTACCTGACATTGGGCCGACAGAGAGCTTGTCAGGCAGAGACTGAAGAGAAGGCTTTTTATTATTCTGATTCTGGAGCCATAAATCTTGTATAAATGGTTGCTGGAAACAACTCTGCTCACAATATCTTCAGCCTTTTTTGTGTCGAGGTGGATTCACGGGGTAAGAACGTTTGGGAGAACTATAGCTCAGCTGCTCTGCTCTTTGCTCAGGCCTATGACTGACCCGGCTGCAGTGGTGGAAGGTTAAGCTGGATGTTGGCTTCAAGCGCTGTGAGCAGTCCACTGGCAAGGTGTCGAGACCAGAACTGAGCTAATCCATGCAGCGACTTCTCAGAAGCGGGTACGGGGATCTCCAGCCCTTCAACAGGAAGGCTGCCCTGGGCATAGATTGCGTGAGCCGGACCCTGGATAAAATGTCCCTGAAGGGTATCGTTCAAGAGCTCTCCGTCCAGATAAGCATGAGTGATCAGAGCTTCGGGTCTCAGGTCAGGTTCTTCGTTTTGAACTTGCCAGTAGATGGCTGAGTTCAGGGCAAGACTGTTAAATACCACTGCCTTGAATCGAGTTTTAAACGAAACATATTGGGCGATTGCGCCACCCAGAGAAGAACCCGTCAGCTCAAACTCATGGTCAGGGTAGTGCTCATAAAGATCGACAGTGAGCTCCAGGGCTCTTCTCAGCATGGGGACTTCCAATGGAAAATAACCGCTGCCAGTGATGAAGCGGTATAAGCTGGAGGTGATCTGAGCCAGATAGCCATATCCGTAGCCACCCTGTGTCCAGACTGCGTTAGTCAGAGAGTTAAGGCTGTCAAATTCTGTCCCGGTGAAAGCTATGAGAATCTTCTTTTGTGAGGTGTGGAGTAGAACTCTGGCTTTCAGCCCGGAATCCTTGTGGTCATGGATTCGGTTTGTTTCGCGTCGGGTGTCAAATACTCCCTGTGTCAGCCATTTTTCAGGGACATCTGTCTTGACTGCGTTGCGATACTGAATGTAAGTCAGGCGATCTTCAAGAGCCTCTTTGGTACCCGCTTTGTCACTGCTAACTTTGTAGCGATAAGACAGGTAACTGGCAAATGCATAGGGATAGAGTGCTTTCAGGCGCTGCCTGAACTCAGCCATCCTGGCCACTTCTTCATCCATAAACTGAACATTGTCGCGATACCAGCGCTCAACGTTTTCTCTTTCGGCAGGAGAATGGATGTAACGTCGAATGGGGTCGGATTCCGGGATCTTGTTGAAATTGAGCTTTTCAGGATCAAAAGGCCCAACGTAAGGAATGCTGTCTGCCGGGCGAGGATATTTCAGGTTGAGAACAGACAAAGGGGCGTCTGTTTTGAGAAATCCTGCCTGATAATCCTCAGGGCTGTCGCCCACAGCGAATGCGTTATGGCTTAATCCAGGCGTTGGCAATACGCTGACCAGAAGAATAAGCAGCATAAAACGAGGGTGCAGTGATGCCAATTTTCCTGTCATAGTTACGATTCCTCCCTGAAAACTCTGCCGCTTATAAAGTATTAGACAGAGCAAGAGTGCTTTAGTTCAGGGAGGCGACTGGTTGATTGGGGGTAAGGCAAAACGTTTTTTATTTTTAATAGTTATATAAAATTAAGTTTAAATTCTTTTTATTAAAAAGAGGTCTGCTTTTTTCCGGTCATTACTCTTTTTTGATATGACAGCCACCGGGGATCTCAATAGTGAGGTCGCTTTTGGCATGGCAGCAACAGGGCAGGATTTTTCCATCGGGGACAAAAGCGACGGGCTCAGCAAAGTATTCCACTTCACCAGCCACCAGTTCAACCTGACAACTACCACAGAATCCCTCACGACATTGGTATTCAATATCCACCTTCTGTGATTCAAGCGCTTCCAGCAAGTTGAGATCACTTCTGGAAATAAAGCTGAAGCCATCCAGTATCTTGACGATGTTGGCCATGAGGGTCTCCCGGTGAAAGGTGGCCAGTCTTCCGGCCACCTTGTTATCTCTCTTACAGTGAGAAGTTGCTGAAGTCATCGGTCTGGACTTCGTTATCAATCTGGCCCACCAGGTAAGAGCTGACTTCCACTTCCTGAGGTGCTACCTGAACAGCGTCGCTATTGAGCCAGCTATTCATCCAGGGCAGGGGGTTTTGACGGGATGGGAAAGCGGGTTCAAAGCCCAGGGCTACCATTCTCTGATTGGTGATGTATTCCACGTACTGACTGAGAATGTCTTTGTTCAGACCAATCATTGAGCCATTCTGGAACAGGTATTCAGCCCATTCTTTTTCCTGTTCAGCAGCAGCAATAAAGATTTGTCTGGCTTCTGCCTGAAGCTCAATAGCAATCTCAGCCATTTCCGGATCGTCTTTACCTTCGGCCATGATTTGCAGGATGTGCTGGGTGCCGGTCAGGTGCAGGGCTTCGTCACGGGCGATCAGTTTGATGATTTTTGCATTGCCTTCCATAGTGGAGCGCTCAGCAAAAGCAAAGCTGCAGGCAAAGCTGACGTAGAAACGAATGGCTTCGAGAACGTTGACTGATACCAGGGTCAGGTAAAGTTTTCGCTTCAGATCCCTGACGGAAACCAGTACTTCCTTACCTTTGATCTGGTGAGTGCCTTCACCCAGCATGTTGAGCTGGCAGATTCCTTCGATCAGGTCATCGTAGTAACGGGTGATGTCTGCTGCCCTTTTGACAATGGCCTCGTTATTCACAATATCATCAAAAACCACGGAAGGTTCGGTGATGATGTTACGAATAATATGGGTGTAAGAACGAGAGTGAATCGTCTCACTAAAGGCCCAGGTCTCAATCCAGGTTTCCAGCTCAGGCAGGGAAACAATGGGCAGCAGGGCGACATTGGGTGAGCGACCTTGTACAGAGTCCAGCAGGGTCTGATATTTAAGGTTGCTCAGGAAGATGTGTTTTTCATGTTCTGGCAGATGAGCGAAGTCACTGCGGTCGGTTGATAAGTCCACCTCTTCCGGGCGCCAGAAGAATGAAAGCTGTTTTTCGATCAGCTTTTCAAAGATCGGGTGTTTCTGGACATCATAACGGGAGACGTTAACACCCCGTCCAAAAAACATAGGTTCCTGAGTGGCATTGAACTTTTCTTGGTTGAAAGTCGAGTAGCTCATGTTCTCTCTGCTTCTGGGCCAGGAAGGGCCGGCCTCGTCCAGTTGCTGTTAACTCTGTTATAAGTGGGACACTGTTTCAGTGTCCCGGTTCCGACTTTCGTCAAATTTTACAAGCGCCGCCTGCACAGCCGTCATCTGTTTCTTCCTGGCCGTCCGACGCACCATCACGGGTGTTGTGATAGTAAAGGGTCTTCACACCCAGCTTATAGGCTGTCAGAAGGTCTTTAAGAAGGAGTTTCATAGGTACCTTGCCACCTTCGAAACGAGCAGGATCGTAGTTGGTGTTGGCCGAAATGGTCTGGTCAACAAACTTCTGCATGATCGCAACCAGCTGCAGGTAACCGTCGTTACTGTTGATATCCCATAGCAGTTCATAGCTGTTACGCAGCTCTTCGAAGTCTGGTACCACCTGCTTCAGGATACCGTCCTTACTGGCCTTGACGCTGACATAGCCACGTGGCGGTTCAATGCCGTTGGTGGCGTTACTGATCTGAGATGAAGTCTCGGAAGGCATCAGGGCAGTCAATGTTGAGTTACGCAGACCGTGATTCCTGATCTCGCTACGCAGAGCTTCCCAGTCCAGGTGAAGTGCTTCGCTGCAGACTTCGTCCAGGTCCTTCTTGTAGGTATCTACAGGCAGTATGCCCTGGGAATAAGTGGTCTCATGGAACTTGGTGCAGGTGCCTTTCTCTTTTGCCAGCTGGTTAGAAGCTTTCAGCAAATAGTACTGAATAGCTTCAAAGGTTTTATGAGTCAGACCGTTGGCTGAGCCATCAGAATAGCGAACACCGTTTTTAGCCAGGTAGTTGGCAAAGTTGATCACGCCAATTCCCAGAGGGCGGCGTGCCATGGTGGCATTGTAAGCCGCTGGCAGAGGATAATCCTGATAGTCCAGCAGGTTATCCAGCGCACGAACCAGAAGGTTACTCATCTCTTCCAGTTCGTCCAGGCTATCAAGCTTACCCAGATTGAAAGCAGCCAGGGTGCACAGTGCGATTTCACCTTCCTCATCCATTACGTGCTCGAGAGGTTTGGTAGGCAGTGCAATTTCCAGGCAGAGGTTGCTCTGGCGAACCGGAGCTACTGTCGGGTCGAATGGGCTGTGAGTGTTGCAGTGGTCAACATTCTGCAGGTAAATACGACCGGTACTGGCACGCTCGGATGCAAACAGGGAGAAAAGCTCTACTGCTTTCAGAGTCTTTTTGCGGATGTCAGGATCCTGTTCGTACCTGACGTAGAGGGCTTCGAACTTTTCCTGATCCTCAAAAAAAGCATCGTACAATCCCGGAACATCAATCGGAGAAAACAGAGAGATGTTGCCACCTGTGATCAGGCGCTGATACATCAGGCGGTTGAACTGAACGCCGTAATCCAGATGACGAACACGATTTTCTTCAACACCCCGGTTATTCTTCAGAACCAGCAGATTCTCAACTTCATAGTGCCAGATCGGGTAGAAAAGAGTCGCTGCGCCGCCACGAACCCCCCCCTGTGAGCAGGACTTAACGGCTGTCTGGAAGTGCTTGTAAAAAGGAATACAGCCTGTATGGAAAGCTTCACCGTTACGGATCGGGCTGCCAATGGCACGAATACCGCCGGCATTGATGCCAATGCCTGCACGTTGGGAAACATACTTAACGATGGCGCTGGATGTCGCATTGATAGAATCCAGCGAGTCACCGCACTCAATCAATACACAGGAACTGAACTGGCGGGTAGGTGTGCGAACACCGGCCATAATTGGTGTTGGCAGAGAAAGCTTGAATGTAGAGACAGCCTTGTAGAAACGCTCAATGTAATCCAGCCGGGTCTCTTCAGGGTAGCTGGCAAACAGGCAGGCACCGATCAGCATGTAAAGCATCTGGGGGCTTTCATAGTATTCACCAGTGACCCGGTTCTGAACCAGATATTTGCCTTCCAGCTGTTTAACGGCAGCGTAGCTGAAGTCCATGTCACGCCTGTGATCGATAAAGCCATTCATGGCATTGAAGTCAGCTTCACTGTAATCATGGAGAAGATGAGCGTCGTACTTCTTCATTTCTGCCAGTTTGACAACGTGGTCGTAGAGTCCAGGTGGCTCGAACTGGCCGTAGGCTTTTTTGCGCAGATGGAAGATGGCCAGACGAGCTGCCAGATACTGGTAGTCAGGAGCCTGTTCGGAGATCAGGTCAGCGGCTGACTTGATCAGTGTTTCGTGGATATCTGTGGTCTGTATGCCATCGTAGAACTGGATTTGTGATTTAAGTTCAACTTCGGAAACGGAAACGTTGTTCAGTCCTTCAGCAGCCCAGGTGATAACCTTGTGGATCTTCTCCAGATCCAGCTGCTCCTTGTCTCCATCGCGCTTGGTGACCAGGATATCTTTGTTCATTAAAAGTCCTTACCAGTAAAAAAATAAAACTCAAGATATTGTATTTTTATGTTTCGGCTACTACTGAATGCCAGCCCCTGTCTTGGGTGCAGGAGTTGTGTCGCAGAGGGTTGAGCCGAGAAAAATCTGCAGGTCACTGATCCCGCAGTAAAAACGTCTCGAAGAGGTGTGTTCAGGAGTCAGATGCTGTCCTGAGTGACCTGTCAGCTTTTCTTCCCTGATACCGCAGCGCCTGCGCCACAAATCCCTTTCGTTAGCGGCTTCACAGATTCTGTCTTTCAGTTCGGCACACTATCTAATATGTAATAAGCACGCACCAGCCATTTCATTTAACTATCTGGTTAACTGCCCGACTAAACAACACAATATGTTGTGTGGCGACCTTTTATATACACAAGATAATGCGCTATTAGCAGAAGTTCAAGTTGGAAATTTAGTGGAAAAATTGTGTATAACTTGTGAGTTTTTTGCAGTGTTAGTACTTGCAAACGGCCTGACTGCTTTTGCTGACACGGCTTTCAGTATTCTACAGATCTGCCGACACAGGCCAGACTCTATATATAATAAAAAGTCATAAATAAGTATAAATCAATAAGAAATAGGTAGTATTCGAAAAGACGCACCAAAACGGTGTAACCCACAACATTGAGTGTTTTACAAATGCCAAGATTACCGTGAAAATCCCCGGAATCAAGTCGAAGAATACCATCCCTGCTCCGTTGCAGGGCGCGATTTGCTTTGTTTAGCTGATTAACTCTGGGACTTCTTGCCTGACCACCGGTAACCAGGCGTCTCTGGATAAGCGAGGGTACGGATGATCACTCCCAAGTCAGTTTAGGCTCAATGGCAAGCACTGAAAATCTGCGGCCACACCCCAGGCTCTGCCAGTCGTGAGCGTTTAGGGATTATTCCCTATCCGCTCATTTTTCAATAGAACTGTTTTCGAGCATATCTGATAGCTGATAGTAAGTGAACACATGCCATCCCTGGTTTTCAGCGCCGGAAGGCACGAACAATCCTGTTGCTGGATCCTTCAGGTAATACTCATTGAAATTCTCAAGCCTTGACACTTTGTCGTGTATCTTCTGCGCCAGAGAGAGGTAGCGCGCATCATCGGTGGTATTGTACATATCCATAAGGGCAATGCCGCAGCGCAGTATTTTATCGGGCCATAATGTGTAGCCGTTATTTGCTCTCATTAAGTGCTCATTCGGACCGCTGTTGCCCATAGGGATAAATAACTGACCATCATTGTTGTAGAATTCCTCAAATAGATCGGCGACATCCGGATAATTTTCCTGAGGTACCGCACCGGAAATGATGGCCCAGGCCAGACCGAAGGGGTCTGTGATACTGCCATCTTTGAATTTTTGTGCGTCCGGTAGCGCTTCTCTTTGAGCAATCATATCTTTAATGATCAAGCCTGGTTGTGTAGGGTTGCTAGCCTTATGCTTGCTGCGCACAAACCAGCGGGGGCTAAATTGTTGGTTGGCATCAAAGAGTAAATGGGTTCTCAGATTATTTTGTAGCTGCTGACTTAAACTGACAAGCATTGTTTCAACACTGGTCACTGAATCTGTCAGCGACTTAAGCAAGGGTGGCAGGTATGGGCTAGCCCTGATCAATTCCTGCCTGAACGCAGCATTATCAAGATAACTCGAAGCACTCTGGAGACTTTTCAGGCCATCAAGAAGAATTGACGCATTGGTCAGCAGACAGCTGTCGGCGAGGAAGTCATTAAAAATATCAAGGTAGTCAGCCCCGACAGGCAGCCCCTGCTTATCCATAACATTGGTGTAAACGTAGATAATTGCTCTTGCAATCATGGGTGTTAACTGATGACCCCTGGCTTGTGCCTCCGACGGGTCGTAAGTTGCCAGCGTTTTGAGGTATTTGCCACAGAGCGCGAGTATATTGATTTCCGGGTCAGTGGTGCCTGGTGTCAACCTGTCCAAATTTTCGTTTATATAGTTAGCCAACAGGAAACTGGGTTTTGGAAACTTGAATTGCGATGCGTTCGGCGTTGTTGTTTTCAAGTTTTCAATATGCCGATATACCGAAGTGACTTGCGCTTTCAGTTTTTCGGGAGCTGTTATCTTGACATAAGTAATTGCCCTTTCGACATCCAGAGTAAATAATTCGGGTAATTGCATCCCGAATAACAAGTGGGGGTGTTGATCAAAGAATTCCTGTACTTGTGTGAGATATTTTCGCCTGATAACCCGTTCAATGATAAATTGAGTGGGATTGTTTACCAGAACGATTGGGAGTGCTCCCAGATTATTGTGCTGGAAACCCGGAAAGCTCTCGTTACTGTCGGGTTCCAGTTTGTTTACCTGGCGGTTGGCAAATGCAAGCAGGATTTTACCAACGACCTCCAGAACCTCTGGCTGTGTGAGCACCCGATCAACAGCCATCATGTTGTCATCACGGGCCCATGTAGTACCTTGATAGTGAGTTGATTTTTCGTCTTCAGCAATACTGGCAGTAAGTTGTTGGTCTATGCCGAGTGATACCAGTTCCTGACTTTTTACCTTTTTGGCTGAATGAGCAAGGGGATGGGTCTGTGCTTTCCATAAATAAAGTACTCTCTGGCTGGAAATAGGAGTGCAGACCGGATTTTCATCGATATTAGTGAGTGTCCTATTACCACTTGCAGCTAGTGACAGTGCCATCAAAAATAAAATCAATGCCATCGATCTGGCTATGTTGCTCATTTTTAAGTTCTCCCAAACTCATTCTGTTTTCTACCATTTTCTGGTGTTTGTAAGCCTCAGCAAGAATAGCTGCAAAGCAGCAGAGGTGCTTCACTTATCTGCCACGATCATTTCGCTCCAGGTAATCATTGCAACCATTAGGCCTGTGTCTTCCTCTGTAGACTATCTACGAGGGTAATGACTGGAGGCTTTGGCACAATTCCTCGTGATCTTTTCTGAACGAGCCGAATGAGAACCACGACAGGATTTCCATGATGTGAGTAACCGAAAAAAAACGCATGTCAAAGGCTCATGACTGACGCTGCCGGTCATCAGCGTTCAGGGCAGGAAAATGACCTTTTGGGGAATTTTCAGGTCACCTAGGGACTCTAACGCAATGCTGTAGTAGTATCCGTTACCTGAGCCCGACCATTCACGTCGGGCTTGTAGTCTTCATTTTTATAATCTTTGGAAGTTTGGCTGTGGAGAATTCAGAAACAGGTCGAATCCTGATAGTTGAGGACGATGAGCGGTTGGCCACACTCACCAGGGACTATCTCGAGAACAATGGACTCTCGGTCTCAATAGAAGGTGATGGTGGTAAAGCGGTTGATCGTATTCTTGAAGAGCGTCCCGATCTGGTGGTGTTGGATTTGATGCTGCCAGGAGAAGATGGTGTTTCCATCTGCCGCCGTGTTCGTGGGCATTATGCTGGACAAATTTTGATGCTGACCGCACGGACCGATGACCTGGATGAAGTTCTGGGGCTGGAAATGGGTGCAGACGATTATGTTGCCAAACCGGTACGTCCAAGAGTGCTGTTGGCCAGAATCCGGGCTTTGCTGCGCCGAAATCAGGGCCCCATGGAAGAACAGGAAGAGCAAGGCAGCAGCCGCCTGACGTTTGGTCCATTGGTTGTGGATAACTCTATGCGAGAAGCCTGGCTGAAGGATGTGAGTGTAGAGTTAACCAGTGCCGAGTTTGATCTGCTGTGGTTGCTTTGCTCCAATGCGGGTCGGGTTTTGAGCCGGGAAGAAATTTTCTCTCAGCTGCGTGGTATAGAGTACGACGGGCAGGATCGCTCCATTGATGTTCGGGTGTCCCGTATTCGACCCAAGATTGGCGATGATCCCATGCATCCCCGTTTGATCAAAACCGTTCGCAGTAAAGGTTACCTCTTCGTTAAAAGTGAATAAGTGCTCTGAGCTATTTAAGTAGAGAAACCTGTGAGTAGTATTTTCTTACGCATATACGGAGGGCTCCTGTTTACGCTGGTGCTCGTCGCTGTTCTGTCAGGTATTTCCGTCACGCTGATCAATGGGATGAGACAGGCTGACTATCGAGAAGATATGGTCAGGGGCACCTTTCGTCTGATCGCAGAGACGGTTGAAACCTTGCCTGAAGCTGAACGTAACTCCTGGCTGGAAGACTGGGGAGAGCGTCTTGCTATTCCCTTCGAGCTGGTGAGCGTGAAAGATTCAGGGCTGGATCAGGAACAGTTCAAATCTTTGAAGCCTGATGGCATCTGGGTTCGCATGTTGGATCAGAACAGAGCTCTGGTTCTGACACCTCTGGAGGGAGATATCCTTCTGGAAGGTGTGGTGTCGTCTATATCAGAACAAACAGCCAGTGGTACTCTCAGTCTTCTGAAAGCTAAATTGATGCGTTTTCCTGTCGCAAGCAGAGCAGACAAACTGAAAGAGTTGTCTGTCAATAGTTTCAGTTACCCTGTTCATCTGGTGGAACCTTCCCAGACTCGATTGCTCCCTGTGCAGCAGGAGCAGCTCCGTGAAGGCAGCGTGATGATGCTGCTGGATGACGAGGCTCAGACGGTCTCTATCTACACAAGCCTGCCGGATGAAACCCGACTGCTCAGAATGGGACCATTAGGGTTGCTGAACCCTTATCCTTTCAAGCTGATGCTGACCATTGGTTTGTTCGTGTTGACTTCCCTGAGTTTGGCCATTTACATCCTGGTTCGGGGAATGGAGAAACGTCTGCGCAAGCTTGAGAGAGCAGCGACACGTTTCAGTCATGGCGACTTTGATGTCCGGGTCTCTCTGTATGGTGCTGACTCCATTGGTCGTCTGGCTCAGGCATTTAATGCCATGGCAGGTCATATCCAGAGACTGTTGAGCCTGCAAAAAGAAATGATCAGAGGCGTCTCACACGAGTTAAGGACACCTGTCGCCCGACTCAGGTTTGGTCTGGACCTGGTGGCCGATGCCAGAACGCCTGAAGAAAGAGATCATCAGTTAGAAGGTATGGATAAGGATATTCAGGAACTGGATAACCTGGTGGATGAGATTCTGACCTATGCCAATCTTGAACAGGGTGCGCCCGAGGTGCGTTTCAAGCGGCATGATGTCGATAAGGTCATTGGTCAGGTCGTTGGTGAGCACAAGCGTCTTCAGGATCGTGTGGCGATTGAGCATGTTCCCTGCAATATACTGGATCCACGTCGTTTTGCAGACATTGATCGTCGCTACATGCACCGGGCCATCCAGAATCTGGTGGGTAATGCCTGTCGCTACGCAGACAGTAAACTGGAGGTCAGGTTTTCCGCAACACAGGACACCTGTCGGGTTGATGTGGATGATGATGGTCCCGGTATTCCAGAGGATCAATGGGATCGAGTCTTTTCAGCGTTTTCAAGATTGGATGACAGTCGTACCAGAAAATCAGGTGGCTACGGCCTTGGACTTTCTATTGTGAGGCGAATTATGTACTGGCATAACGGTCGGGCAATGGTCAGTCACAGCCCTCTGGGTGGTGCCCGGTTCAGTCTGGTTTTGCCTCGTAAACAAAGACGCTAACCGACTGTTTGTTTCCTTCCATCACGGCTTTAAGGTTTTTTCCGATATGGCTGGAAGAATTCCCGATAACGTTTTGAAGCAGGTTTCCCTGGCTGTTTCCAGAAAGTCGGCGATGTAGGGTTGTTCTTTCTGTTCCACCCGGATACCCGCATAGAGTGTTGACCAGAGACCTCCACTGCCCAGCTTTCTCGCTGCTACATGATCTTTTTCAAGATATTCCGCCAAAGCCCAGTTAGGCAGTGCACAAACGCCGCGCTGACTGGCAACCAGCTGCAACATCATCAGGGTCAACTCAACGGTTCTGACCTGGCTGGGTTCTATGTCATCCGGATCCAGAAAGCGATTGAAGATATCAAGCCGGTTGTGATCAATGGGGTAGATAATCAGTGTTTCTGCTTCGAGATCAGCAGGCTCAATCCACTCCTTTTCCAGCAAGTAATGTTGTCTGGAGAGAGCCAGTAACATCTCATAGCGAAATAACGAGATATACGTCAGACCAGGAACGCCTATCGGGTCAGAGGTAACCACCAGATCGAGCTCTCCTCTGGATAAAGCGGGTAATGGGGCAAAGTTGAAGCCGGTGGCAAAGTCCATTTCGACTTCCGGCCATTGCTGGCGATAGGCGTCAATGGTTGGCATCAGCCATTGGTAACAGCTGTGACACTCAATGGCAATGTTGAGGCGTCCGGACTCACCTCCTGCCAACCTGAACAGGTCTTGCTCAGCGTGCCTTAGCTGGGGAAGAAGTTCATCTGCCAACTGCAGGATACGCAGACCGGCTGATGTAAATCTGGGAGGACGGGTTTTACGGATGAATAACTCCATGCCAATCCGGGCTTCAAGTTCCTTGATCTGGTGAGACAGGGCTGACTGAGTCAGATGCAGGCTTCTGGCTGCTTCAACCAGGCTCCCGGTCTGCTTTAGAGCAAGCAGTGTTTTCAGGTGCCTCAGTTCCAATCCTATGTTGGTTGTCATGATAAGCAATGTTTCGTACGGAGGTTGATTTTCCAAAAGATTATCAATTTTTTTCACTTTTATCATTAGTAAAATGAGTTTGATTCAACTTCTTTTGTGAGCCAGACTCATACTCCATGAGCAGCCGGGTGTGATGACAATGACTTCGCAACTACGGCAGTTTTCGCATAAACAACAGGAAGCCATGGGCGGCAGGGTAGTTTGTCGTCGCCATGGAATGAACAAATCTCTCTAAATCAACAAGAGTGGATGCTCTGGAGAATCCGGTTATGGCAATTTCACACAGCGGTGGCTTTCCGCGCATCGGTGCCAATCGCGAGTTGAAAAAAGCGCAGGAAGCCTACTGGAAGGGTGAACTGAGTAAAGAAAGGCTTTTAGAGGAAGGTAAACGCCTCAGGTTGCAACACTGGGCTATGCAAAAGGAAGCCGGACTGGATCTGATCCCGGTTGGGGATTTTGCCTGGTACGACCAGATGTTAAATCACTCACTCATGCTGGGCGCTGTTCCGGCACGGTTTGGTGCAGATTCTGACTGTGAAGATGTTGACACCCTGTTTCGCATGGCCCGGGGCAGGGCACCTGGCGGGACTCCGGCAGCAGCGTGTGAGATGACCAAGTGGTTTGATACCAACTATCACTATATTGTTCCGGAGTTGCACAAAGGCCAGACCTTAAAGCTGTCGTCTACAGAAATTATTCGCGAGACCCGCGAAGCATTGGACGCAGGATTTAAGGTCAAGCCAACACTGATAGGTCCACTTACCTGGCTGTGGCTTGGGAAGGTAAAAGGAGAAGCGTTTAATCGTCTGGAACTGCTGGATGATGTTATAGAGGTCTATGGACAGGTACTCAATGAGCTGGCCAAACTGGGTGTTGAGTGGGTTCAAATTGATGAGCCTATCCTGGTACTGGATCTTCCTACCGAGTGGCATCAGGCTTTTGAGTCCACCTACAACAGGCTGCAAGGCAAAGATCTGAAGATCCTGCTGGCGACCTATTTTGGAGGTCTTAATGGCACAACGACGACTGTAGTCAATCTACCCGTTGAGGGGCTGCATATTGATCTGGTTCGTGATGCTGAGCAACTGACAGCAATCCTTGACAGGCTGCCTTCCTACAAAGTGCTTTCAGCTGGTGTCGTGAACGGCAGAAATATCTGGAAAGCGGATATCCGTTCTATAGTCAGTAAACTTCAGGAAGCCAGTGAGCGTCTGGGTAACCGTCTCTGGGTTGCCCCCAGTTGTTCACTTCTGCATACGCCGGTTGATCTTGAATGTGAAACAGATCTGGATGATGAGTTGAAATCCTGGTTTGCCTTTGCCGTTCAGAAGTGTCAGGAAGTAGCAACCATAGCCAGCTTGCTTTCAGGCAATCAGAGCCCCGAGGTTCAGGCTGCTCTGGCTACTTCGGATCGAGCGATTGAAACCCGGAGTCAGTCATCAAGGATACACAATAAGGCTGTTCAGAAGCGGGTTGCCGGAATCAGCAGTGGCGATGACCAGCGAAACCTGCCTTATGAAAAAAGAGCTGTCGTTCAGGCATCCAGACTTAAATTACCGTTGTTTCCAACTACCACAATCGGCTCTTTTCCTCAGACGGTTGCTATCAGAAAGCAGCGTCGTTTATTCAGAAAAGGTGAGTTGAGTAAGCGTGACTACGTAGCAGCCATGCAGAAGGAGATTCTGGACACTGTTGCCAGACAGGAGGCGCTGGGACTCGATGTTCTGGTTCATGGCGAAGCCGAACGTAATGACATGGTCGAGTATTTTGGAGAGC
Organism: Endozoicomonas sp. ALC020; assembly: GCF_049275935.1. NCBI lineage: Bacteria > Pseudomonadati > Pseudomonadota > Gammaproteobacteria > Oceanospirillales > Endozoicomonadaceae > Endozoicomonas > Endozoicomonas sp. ALC020. The sequence goes on along the minus strand of NZ_CP184830.1, from coordinate 441,425 downwards.
AGCTCAATGGTTTTGCCTTTACCAGCAATGGCTGGGTTCAAAGCTATGGCAGTCGCTGTGTAAAACCTCCCATCATCATTGGTGATGTTTCCAGACCAGAGCCCATGACCGTGAACTGGAGTCGCTTTGCCCAAGACCAGACCAGTAAGTGGATGAAGGGTATGCTCACAGGTCCGGTAACAATACTCTGCTGGTCTTTCCTGCGGGAAGATGTGGATCGAAGTGTTTCCTGCCTGCAACTTGCTCTGGCGCTCAGAGATGAAGTCGTGGATCTGGAAAAGGCGGGCATTGGCATCATCCAGATTGATGAGCCGGCGATTCGTGAAGGTTTACCCTTGCGCAAAGAAGACTGGCCTGACTATCTGAACTGGGCAGTAAAAAGCTTCAGGATTGCTGCCAGTGGCGTTCAGGATGAAACCCAGATTCATACCCACATGTGTTATAGCGAGTTCAATGACATCATTGAATACATCGCGGCAATGGATGCTGATGTTATTACCATTGAGACCTCCAGATCTGACATGGAGTTACTGGATGCTTTTGAACAGTTTGAATACCCCAATGAGATCGGCCCGGGGGTTTATGATATCCACTCGCCTAATGTCCCGGAGTCACAGTGGATGAAACAGCTGATGAAGAAAGCCGCCGAAAAAATCCCGCCGCAACGTTTATGGGTCAATCCGGACTGTGGTCTTAAAACCCGTGATTGGCCCGAAGTAGAAGCGGCTCTGAGCAATATGGTGCAGGTGGCTAACGAACTCAGGGATGAGCTGGCTTAACCGGTGATGCCTTGACCTGGACTTCAATAATGGGAAGTTCTGGAGGGGAAGCGGTGTAGGAAGCCTCTTGCCCTTCATAAGTCAGGAATGAGGGAGCCATCACTTCGGCATGGACACCGGTGAGAATTTCTACCTCTCCCTCTTGCTCTCCAGGCTTGACAAGGTAGAAAACTTTATAGACTCGGCTCTTTTCCGCATCCTCGAAATAGAGAGTGGCTCCCTGGTCCGCCGAAATGATAAGGCTCCGGGGCTCCAGGGGGCGCTCGTCAACGATCAGGTTTGTATCCAACCGGTATTGGGTTTGGGTAGCTTCTTTGTTACGGCCCGGCATTGAACACCCTGATAACAGCAGTATAAGGGGGATGATCAGGAACTTCTTATACAGGCTATCCAAGTGTTGAGCATTTTTGTTCGACATCAAATAAAAGTCCTTAGCTTTAGTGTTTTTGTCTCTGAGACATTGTTCGTGACATATATTCATGCCTAAAGATAGACGCTTCAGAGAAACTAATCTCTGAAATTTTAAGCTTGAATCTATGAAACGTTCACAAAAAAGCAAAACTGCCTTCTCGAGGGTACGATCACTGCTTCTGCTAATGACAATAATGTTTGGGGAGTCGCTGCCTGCCGTGGAACTAGTCGGCTCAGGCCCGATGCCAGCACATTTCTTGTATACTGATAAGTTGTTTGATCCTGAACAGCCCATTCCTCTTCCGTTTGATTTTATGCAGTTCACCCTCAGTTTGCTGCAGTTGCTGCCGAATAACAGACCTCTTCAGTCTCTCAAGCGGCCTCTCTCCCCGGTGTTATCAATGAAGCCAACACACCGCATTGATCTTGTTGCTGAGCCCCTTGAAGTCCTGGTGAATAATTCCAATATGCTGATCGCCACGGGCGCTGGCGCTGGCGGGGGAGGTGGCGGCGATAAGCCACCTGACGGAAACAGCGGGAGTCCTGACCCAGAACCCCAACCTGACCTTACCCTTATTCCTGATCCTGTCCAAACTTGTCTGCGGCAAAAAAAGCAACTGCTTCTAATATTACGAATCAAACGACATTGGGCAATTATGACAGGCCAGACCACGCTGGCCCGGATTTTGTCAGATCGGATCATGGTGATTGAAGCCGATCTTCTTGATCTGGAAAGGTCAGACCCTGGCACGATTCAACTGGGGCTGGTTCAGACATGGATGGCAGAGAATAGTCAGGAACTCAGAGTTTACCGTGAGATGGTTTCTGGCAAATATTCTGGCCGACAGACAGCTAACGGGAAAAAGAATTCATCCTCCCGAACGACCAAAGCATCTACGACCACAACAACAGGTCAGACCGGCCAGACAAGCGGACCTTCTGCCCGAAACTTGGGAGCCGGTTCGACAGGCGGCAATGGTCGTGGAGGCGATGACCCACTGAAACCGTCAGCTGGGCAGGATGCCGGACATTCGCATGTAGCTTGTTCGAAGTGTGACAAGGTATTGAATCCACAGGAATTAGGATGTGTAGCAAATCAGACAACAGCTTCAGCGTTGTTGTGCAACAAGTGCCTGTCGGGCATTCAAGGTTACGAAAGGGTAAGACGAATCAGGGAAGAAGCAGAATCGGATTCATCAGAACCCGCTCCGAAAAAAAAGAAGGGCCCGGGTAGAAAAAGAAATAATTCAACCGCTGTTGCTGAACCACCGGCTAAAAAAAAGAAACCGCCAGACACTCAAATTCCCGATGATCCGTTACAAAAAGTAAAAGCCAATATCCAGTACGAATTAAGTCAGGAAGAGCTGGAAAAAGTGCAAACCCTGTTGGCGGTATTCAAGAAAAAAAACATCACTGTAAAAAACACTTTTTATAAGTTGCTTGGTTTCGTAGATAGAGATTCTTTTAATGGCTTCTTCGATAATGCCACCGCCCTTTTTGGGCACCTTTCTGAAAACGTCAAAAATACAGGTATGCTGACCGGCATGCTGCATAGTAGAAAAAAACATATCCGTAGTTTTGCAGAGCGTAGCCAGGATGAACTCGAATATTTAGCGAGGTTAGATGCAGTGACTTCTTTCTCGTCCATGAATAATCGCAAAGGCGTGCCCACACATGAGCAAGTGAAAGCAATACTGGGCTGGTCTGAATGGAAACACAAAGATGGCGAGTTCAATATCGAACTGTTCCGCTCTTTCTCGTCCATGAATAATGGCCACGGCGTACCCAGGCATGAGGAAGTGAGAGAGGTGCTGGGCTGGCCGGAATGGAAAGACAAAGATGGCGAGTTCAGTATGGAGCTGTTCCGCGCCTTCTCATCTATGAATCATGGCAAAGGCATTCTCAAACATGAGCAAGTGAAAGAGCTGCTGGGCTGGCCGGAATGGAAAGACAAGGATGGCGAGTTCAACATTGAGCTGTTCCGCGCCTTCTCGTCCAGGAATCATGACAAAGGCATGCTCAAACATGAGCAAGTGAAAGAAGTGCTGGGCTGGCTGGAATGGAGAAACAAGGATGGCGAGTTCAGTATAGAGCTGTTCCGCGCCTTCTCATCTATGAATCATGGCAAGGGCATCCTCAAACATGAGGAAGTGAAAGAGGTGCTGGGCTGGCCGGAATGGAAAGACAAGGATGACGAGTTCAATATGGAGCTGTTCCGCGCCTTCTCATCCATGAACAGTGGAAAAGGCATGCTCAAACATGAGGAAGTGAAAGAGGTGCTGGGCTGGCTGGAATGGAAAGACAAGGATGGCGAGTTCAATATGGTGCTGTTCCGCGCCTTCTCATCTATGAATCATTGCAAAGGCATCCTCAAACATGAGCATGTGAAAGAGCTGCTGGCCTGGTCGGAATGGAAAGACAAGCATGGCGAGTTCAATATGGAGCTGTTCCGCGCCTTCTCATCCATGAATGGTGGCAAAGGCATGCTCAAACATGAGGAAGTGAGAGAGGTGCTGGGCTGGCCGGAATGGAAAGACAGGCATGGTGAGTTCAATATGGAGCTGTTCCGCGCCTTCTCATCTATGAGTCATGGCAAGGGCGTGCTTAAACATGAGGAAGTGAAAGAGGTGCTGGCCTGGTCGGAATGGAAAGACAGGGATGGCGAGTTCAACATTGAGCTATTCCGCTCCTTCTCATCCATGAACAATGGTAAAGGAATGCTCAAACAAGAGAAAGTAAAAGAGGTGCTGGACTGGATAGATTGCCGGGGGGCGCCCAATCACAGGCTACTGCAAATCATGCCCAGGCTTTGGGCATCGGCAGGGCTTCCTGCTATCAAGCTGTTGCAACACTGGGAAACACAACTGAAACAGTTACTGCCTGCAGAACTTACCGGAGAACACAGCAACTCGGATAATGAAGGAGAGGATAAATACAATCACCAGATAAAAACAGTCGCCCTTTATCTTTCCACCCCCAAGGCAGACTGGTCGCTAAAATGGACGGTTTTAAAACAGTTCTGCCAATTTCATGAACAGACTAAAACGGTTCTGATGCTGGGATCATTGATAGGACTTTTATCTTCTTCCGGAGGGAAAAGCGTCAAACGCTACCTTCAGGCTAATCAACTGGAGCGGCATTTTTTGTGGCGTCATTCAATGAAAACCGTGCCTTTGCGCGTGTTAAATAGAGCAATGTTCCTGTGTTCTTCCGATGAAGACAGGGAGCGTTTTGTCTATTTTGCCAAGCGGCTGAAGTCATTGCCAGATAAAAGATTATGGGAGCAGTATTCAGCTCTGTTGCAACCATTGTCAGGAGTGCTGAAATTCGAATATATGCAAGGGCTCTATCTGGAAATCCTGCAACCCTTAACAAAGGATGATCAGCTGCGTTTTCTGGATGCCAGCCACGCCCGCGTTGTGTTCGACCTGTTTCCCTCGTTAAGCGCCCTGCAAAAACTCAGCAAAGAGCATTCTTCCCATTGGTTAAGCAAGCTGCTTGAAGCCTGCCTGCAACTAAAAACCCATGACATCACCAAAGAAGGCATCCAGATACTGTTTGCAGCGTTGCTCAAAACCCATAGTCTTCTACCCTGGGATCACGATATCCCCGATCACTTTTTGTCCGGGATGCAAACGACCGACAATAACCATGTTGAGATACCTGTCTCCGGACTAATCCAGTCAGGAGAACAGTTGGCCCTGAGCTATATCGTTGTGTTGATGCAGAACCTCAATGAGATGTCTTTTACCGTCAAAGGGCAGTGGCTTGAGGTTGAGGTGCCAGGTGACGGAGTTCAAAACTACCGCTTTCCAATGCCACAGCTGGATATACAGGATGAAAAAATGGCCATCAGCAACTGGTCAGAAGAGCAGTTCAGGACTGTTTTGAAAATCACCGGGATATCTGAACACTATTATCTGACTGCAGATCAATGGCAGAAACTGGATAACGTTGAATCCAGGCAAGCTGAAGCATGTCAGCCAGAGAATGAATTGGAACCACAAAAACAGGCGTTTGGCAGTTTATGGTTGAAGCTCAACCAGAGAGAAATTTTTGGCAGCGAAATACTGAATTTACTGGAGGAGTATGAGAGCGAAATGGAGCTTATGCATACAGTGACCCTCCTTAAAAAAGCCAAAATCGATAGCGCTACCCACATACTGGAAGAATGGCGGCAACGGGCGTGCAATAAAATAGAACAGTTAAAAAAGCAAGACCCTTTATTATCGGATGTTGATCCTGATGTTTATCAGGGTTGTCAGGAACTGGAGTTGCTTGATGGGTGTGGGAGTATTTTCTAAAAAGACTTATGTCGTCTGATAAGGCTTCTAAAAACAAACTGTCTGCCAACTCCGTTCATGGCAAGCTTGCCAGTGCGGTGCTATAAAATCTAGCGCAAACCTGAATCCGCATGCCCAAGCCGGATGACGTACGAATTTTTTCCACTAGCGAATGGATTCACAGAAGCTGATTTTATTAGCCTGGATCTATGAGACGCTCACAACAAAAAAAAGCTGCCTGCTCGATGGTCCGATCACTGCTTGTGCTAGTGACGATGTTGTTTGGAGATTCGCTGCAGGCATTGGAATTAGTTGGCTCAAGCCCGCTACCAGCTCATTTCCTGTCTTCCAATAAGTTGGCTGAACCTGAACGGCCCGATCCTCTTCGAGGGTGTCACGAGTTGACTCCCGTCATTCCCGGCTTCATTCCCGGCTTCATTCTCGTCATTCCCGCGAAGGCGGGAATCCACACTGACTCACCACCAGAACCATACTGCCCGGTGCCCCCCTGGCCTTGTCATCCCCGAGAAGGCAGGGAGCCACCGTTGGCGCTGGATTCCCGCCTTCGCGGGAATGACGACCTCAGAGCTATTCCTGATCCTGTCCAAACTTGTCTGCAGCAAAAAAAGCAACTGCTTATAATATTACAAATCAAACGACTATGGGCTATTATGGCTGGCCAGACCACGCTGGCCCGGATTTTGTCAGACCGGATCATGGTGATTGAAGCCGATCTTCTTGATCTGGAAAGGTTAGACCCAGGCACGATTCAACCGGGGCTGGTTCAAACATGGCTGGCAGAGAATGGTCAGGAACTCAGAGTTTACCGTGAGATAGTTTCTGGCAAATATTCTGGTCGGCAGGTGAGTAACGGGAAAAAGAATTCATCCTCCCGAACGACCAAAACATCAACGACCGCAGCAACAGGTCAGACTGGCCAGACAAGGAGACCTGCTGCCCGTAAAAGGGGAACCGGTTCGACAGGCGCCAATGGTCGTGGAGGCGATGACCCACTGAAACCCTCAGCTGGGCAGGATGCCGGACATTCGCATGTAGCTTGTTCGAAGTGTGACAAGGTATTGAATCCACAGGAATTAGGACGTGTAGCAAATCAGACAACAGCTTCAGCGTTGTTGTGCAACAAGTGTCTGTCGGGCATTCAAGGTTACGAAAGGGTAAGACGAATCCGGGAAGAAGCAGAATCGGATCCACCAGAACCCGCTCCGAAAAAAAAGAAAGGCCCGGGTAGAAAAAGAAGTAGTTCAACAGCTGTTGCTGAATCACCGGCCAAAAAAAAGAAACTGCCAGACACTCAAATTCCCGATGATCCGTTAGAAAAAATAAAAGCAAATATCAAGTACGAATTAAGTCAGGAAGAGCTGAAAAAAGTGCAAACCCTGATGGCGGTATTCAAGAAAAAAAACGTCACTGTAAAAAACACTTTTTATAAGCTGCTTGGTTTCGTGGATAGAGATTCTTTTAATGGCTTCTTCGATAATGCCACCGCTTTTTTTGGGCATCTTTCTGAAAACGTCAAAAATACAGGCATGCTGACCGGCATGCTGGGTAATAAAAAAAAACATATCCGTAGTTTCGCAGAACGTAGCCTGAGTGAACTCGAATATTTAGCAAGTTTGGATGTATTGAATTCCTTTTCGTCCATGAATAGTAGGAAAGGCGCGCCCACACATGAGCAAGTGAAAGCAACACTGGGCTGGCCAGAATGGAAAGACAGGGATGGCGAGTTTAATACGAAGTTGTTCCGTTCCTTCTCGTCAATGAATAGTTGCAAAGGCTTGCTCAAACATGAACAAGTGAAAGAGGTGCTGGGCTGGCTGGAATGGAAAGACAAGGATGGCGAGTTCAGTATGGAGCTGTTCCGCTCCTTCTCATCCATGAACAATGGAAAAGGCATGCTCAAACATGAGCAAGTGAAAGAGGTACTGAGCTGGCCGGAATGGAAAGACAAGGATGGCAAGTTCAGTATGGAACTGTTCCGCTCCTTCTCATCTATGAATCATGGCAAAGGCATCCTCAAACATGAGGAAGTGAGAGAGGCGCTGGGCTGGCCGGAATGGAAGGACAAGGATGGCGAGTTCAATATGGAGCTGTTCCGCTCCTTCTCATCTATGAGTCATTGCAAGGGTGTACTCAAACATGAGCAAGTGAAAGAGGTGCTGTGCTGGCCGGAATGGAAGGACAAGGATGGCGAGTTCAGTATGGAGCTGTTCCGCGCCTTCTCATCTATGAATCATGGCAAAGGCATCCTCAAACATGAGCAAGTGAAAGAGGTGCTGGGCTGGCCGGAATGGAAAGACAAGGATGGCGAGTTCAACATTGAGCTGTTCCGCGCCTTCTCGTCCAGGAATCATGACAAAGGCATGCTCAAACATGAGCAAGTGAAAGAAGTGCTGGGCTGGCTGGAATGGAGAAACAAGGATGGTGAGTTCAGTATAGAGCTGTTCCGCGCCTTCTCATCTATGAATCATGGTAAGGGCATCCTTAAACATGAGGAAGTGAAAGAGGTGCTGGGCTGGCCGGAATGGAAAGACAAGGATGACGAGTTCAATATGGAGCTGTTCCGCGCCTTCTCATCCATGAACAGTGGAAAAGGCATGCTCAAACATGAGGAAGTGAAAGAGGTGCTGGGCTGGCTGGAATGGAAAGACAAGGATGGCGAGTTCAATATGGTGCTGTTCCGCGCCTTCTCATCTATGAATCATTGCAAAGGCATCCTCAAACATGAGTATGTGAAAGAGCTGCTGGCCTGGTCGGAATGGAAAGACAAGCATGGCGAGTTCAATATGGAGCTGTTCCGCGCCTTCTCATCCATGAATGGTGGCAAAGGCATGCTCAAACATGAGGAAGTGAGAGAGGTGCTGGGCTGGCCGGAATGGAAAGACAGGCATGGTGAGTTCAATATGGAGCTGTTCCGCGCCTTCTCATCTATGAGTCATGGCAAGGGCGTGCTTAAACATGAGGAAGTGAAAGAGGTGCTGGCCTGGTCGGAATGGAAAGACAGGGATGGCGAGTTCAACATTGAGCTATTCCGCTCCTTCTCATCCATGAACAATGGTAAAGGAATGCTCAAACAAGAGAAAGTAAAAGAGGTGCTGGACTGGATAGATTGCCGGGGGGCGCCCAATCACAGGCTACTGCAAATCATGCCCAGGCTTTGGGCATCGGCAGGGCTTCCTGCTATCAAGCTGTTGCAACACTGGGAAACACAACTGAAACAGTTACTGCCTGCAGAACTTACCGGAGAACACAGCAACTCGGATAATGAAGGAGAGGATAAATACAATCACCAGATAAAAACAGTCGCCCTTTATCTTTCCACCCCCAAGGCAGACTGGTCGCTAAAATGGACGGTTTTAAAACAGTTCTGCCAATTTCATGAACAGACTAAAACGGTTCTGATACTGGGATCATTGATAGGACTTTTATCTTCTTCCGGAGGGAAAAGCGTCAAACGCTACCTTCAGGCTAATCAACTGGAGCGGCATTTTTTGTGGCGTCATTCAATGAAAACCGTGCCTTTGCGCGTGTTAAATAGAGCAATGTTCCTGTGTTCTTCCGATGAAGACAGGGAGCGTTTTGTCTATTTTGCCAAGCGGCTGAAGTCATTGCCAGATAAAAGATTATGGGAGCAGTATTCAGCTCTGTTGCAACCATTGTCAGGAGTGCTGAAATTCGAATATATGCAAGGGCTCTATCTGGAAATCCTGCAACCCTTAACAAAGGATCATCAGTTGCGTTTTCTGGATGCCAGCCATGCCCAGGCTGTATTCGATCTGTTTCCCTCGTTGAGCGCTCTGCAAAAACTCAGCAAAGAGCATTCTTCCCATTGGTTAAGCAAGCTGCTTGAAGCCTGCCTGCAACTAAAAACCCATGACATCACTAGAGAAGGCATCCAGATACTGTTTGAAGCGCTGCTAAAAACCCATAGTCTTCTACCCTGGGATAACGATATTCCCGATCACTTTTTGTCCGGGATGCAAACGACCGACAACAACCATGTTGAGATACCTGTCTCCGGACTTATTCAATCAGGAGAACAGTTGGCCCTGAGCTATATCGCTGTGCTCATGCAGAACCTCAAAGAGATGTCCTTTACCGTCAAAGGGCAGTGGCTTGAGGTTGAAGTGTCGGGTGATAATGTTCAGACCTATCGCTACCCAATGCCACAGCTGAAAATACAGAGTGAAAAAATGGAAATCAGCAACTGGTCAGAGGAACAGTTCAGGGCTTTTTTGAAAATCACTGAGATGTCTGAACACTATTATTTGACTGCAGATCAATGGCAGAAACTGGATAAGGTTCAATTCAGGCAAGCTGAAGCATGTCAGCCAGAGAATGAATTGGAACCACAAAAACAGGCGTTTGGCAGTTTATGGTTAAAGCTCAACCAGGCAGAAATTTTTGGCACCAAAATACTGGATTTGCTGGAGGAGTACGAGAGTGAAATGGAGCTTATGCATACAGTGACCCTCCTTAAAAAAGCCAGAATCGATACCGATAACCGCATACTGGAAGCATGGCGGCAACGGGCGTGCAGAAAAATAGAACAGTTAAAAAAGCAAGACCCTTTATTATCCGATGTTGCTCCTGATGTTTATCAGGGTTGTCTGGAACTGGAGTTGCTTGATGGGTGTGGGAGTATTTTCTAAAAAGACTTGTGTCGTCTTATAAAGCTTCTAAAAATCAACTGTCTGTCAACTCCGTTCATGGCAACCTTGCCAGTGCGGTGCTATAAAATCTAGCGCAAACGTGAATCATCAGGCCTAAGCCGGATGACGTGCGAATTTTTTTCCACTAGCGAATGGATTCACAGAAGCTGATTTTATTAGCCGGGATCTATGAGACGCTCACAACAAAAAAAAGCTGCCTGCTCGATGGTCCGATCACTGATTCTGCTAGTGATGGTGTTGTTTAGGGATTCGCTGCAGGCATTGGAATTAGTCGGCTCAAGCCCGCTACCAGCTTATTTCCTGTATTCCAATAAGTTGGCTGAACCTGAACAGCCCGATCCTCTTCGAGGGTGTCACGAGTTGACTCCCGTCATTCCCGGCTTCATTCCCGCGAAGGCGGGAATCCACACTGACTCACCACCAGAACCATACTGCCCGGTGCCCCCCTGGCCTTGTCATCCCCGAGAAGGCAGGGATCCACCGTTGGCGCTGGATTCCCGCCTTCGCTGGAATGACGACCTCAGAGCATGGGAACGAGCTGTTGGAGTTTTGCGACAGCCTCCGGAGCGTGGAAACGAGTTGTTGGAGTTTTACGCGCCCCCTAAAGTTCTGGAGAACACTTCTAATGGACTGATCGCCAGGGGCGCCGCCGGAGGAGATGATGGCGATAAGCCACCTGACGGAAACAGCGGGAGTCCTGACCCAGAACCCCAACCTGTCCTTACCCTTATTCCTGATCCTGTCCAAGCTTGTCTGCAGCAAAAAAAGCAACTGCTTCAAATATTACAAATCAAACGGCTATGGTTGATTATCACAGGCCAAACAACGCTGGCCCGGATTTTGTCAGACCGGATCATGGTGATTGAAGCCGATCTTCTTGATCTGGAAAGGTCAGACCCTGGCACGATTCAACCGGGTCTGGTTCAGACATGGCTGGCAGAGAATGGTCAGGAACTCAGAGTTTACCGTGAGATTATTTCTGGCAAATATTCTGGCCGTCAGGCTGGTAACGGGAAAAAGAATTCATCCTCCCGAACGGCCAAAGCATCAACGACTGCGGCAACAGGTCAGACCGGCCAGACAAGCGGATCTGCTGCCCGTAAAAGGGGAACCGGTTCGACAGGCGCCAATGGTCGTGGAGACGATGACCCACTAAACCCCTCAGCCGAGCAGAATACCGGAAATTCGCTTGTCGCTTGTTCGAAGTGTGACAAGGCATTGAATCCACAGGAATTAGGACGTGTAGCAAATCAGACAGCAGCTTCAGCATTGTTGTGCAACAAGTGCCTGTCGGGCATTCAAGGTAACAAAAGGGTAAGACGAATCCGGGAAGAAGCAGAACCAGATGCATCAGAGCCCGCTCCGAAAAAAAAGAAGGGCCCGGGTAGAAAGAGAAATAATTCAACCGCTGTTGCTGAACCAGCGGCCAAAAAAAAGAAACCGGCAGACACTCAAATTCCCGATGAACCATTAGGAAAAATAAAAGCAAATATCAAGTACGAATTAAGTCAGGAAGAGCTGGAAAAAGTGCAAACCTTAATGGCGGTATTCAAGGAAAAAAACATCACTGTAAAAAACACTTTTTATAAGCTGCTTGGTTTCGTAGATAGAGATTATTTTAATGGCTTCTTCGATAATGCTGCCGCCTTTTTTGGGCACCTTTCTAAAAACGTCAAAAACACAGGCATGCTGACCGGCATGCTGAATAATAGCAAAAAACATATCCGTAGTTTTGCAGAGCGTAGCCAGAATGAACTCGAATATTTAGCAAGTCTGGATGTATTGACATCCTTATCGTCCATGAACGCTGGCAAAGGCGTGCCCACAGATGAGGAAGTAAAAGCAATACTGGGCTGGCCGGAATGGAAAGACAAGAATGGCGAGTTCAATATAGAGCTATTCCGCTCTTTCTCGTCCATGAATAATGGCAAAGGCGTGCCCACACATGAGCAAGTGAAAGCAATACTGGGCTGGTCAGAATGGAAAGACAGGGATGGTGAGTTTAATACGAAATTGTTCCGATCCTTCTCGTCTATGAATCATGGCAAAGGCATCCTCAAACATGAGCAAGTGAAAGAGGTGTTGGGCTGGCCGGAATGGAAAGACAAGGATGGCGAGTTCAACATGGAGCTGTTGTGCTCCTTCTCATCCATGAACAATGCTAAAGGGATGCTCAAACAAAAGGAAGTCAAAGAGGTGCTGGGCTGGCCGGAATGGAAGGGCAAGGATGGCGAGTTCAGTATGGAGCTGTTCCGCTCCTTCTCGTCTATAAATCATGGCAAAGGCATCTTCAAACAAGAGGAAGTGAAAGAGGTGTTGGGTTGGCCGGAATGGAAAGACAAGGATGGCGAGTTCAGTATGGAGCTGTTCCGCTCCTTCTCATCCATGAATAGTGGCAAAGGCATGCTCAAAAAAAAGGAAGTGAAAGAGGTGTTGGGCTGGACGGAATGGAAAGACAGGGATGACGAGTTTAATACGAAGTTGTTCCGATCCTTCTCGTCTATGAATCATGGCAAAGGCATCCTCAAACATGAGCAAGTGAAAGAGGTGCTGGGCTGGCCGGAATGGAAGGACAAGGATGGCGAGTTCAGTATGGAGCTGTTCCGCGTCTTCTCATCCATGAATATCAGCAAGGGCATGATTAAACATGAGGAAGTCAGAGAGGTGCTGGGCTGGCCGGAATGGAAGGACAAGTATGGTGAGTTCAATCTCGAGCTGTTCCGCGCCTTCTCGTCTATGAATCATGGCAAAGGCATCCTCAAACATGAGCAAGTCAAAGAGGTGCTGGGTTGGCCGGAATGGAAAGACAAGCATGGCGAGTTCAACATTGAGCTGTTCCGCTCCTTCTCATCCATGAACAATGCTAAAGGGATGCTCAAACAAGAGGAAGTCAAAGAGGTGCTGGGCTGGCCGGAATGGAAAGACAGAGATGGCAAGTTCAGTATGGAGCTGTTCCGCTCTTTCTCATCCATTAATAGTAGAAAGGGCATGCTCAAACATGAGGAAGTGAAAGAGGTGCTGTCCTGGCCGGAATGGAAAGACAAGCATGTCGAGTTCAACATGGAGCTGTTCCGCACCTTCTCATCTATGAATCATGGCAAAGGCATCCTCAAACATGAGGAAGTGAAAGAGGTGCTGGGCTGGTCGGAATGGAAAGACAGGGATGGCGAGTTCAACATGGAGCTGTTCTGCGCCTTTTCGTCCGTGAATAATAGCAAAGGTATGCTCAAACATGAGAAAGTCAAAGAGACCTTGGGTTGGCCTGAATGGAAACACAAGGATGGCGAATTCAATATGGAGCTGTTCCGCGCTTTTTCATCCATGAATAATGGCAGAGGGATGCTCAAACATGAGAAAGTGAAAGAAGTGCTCGGCTGGTCTGAATGGAAACACAAGGGTGGCGAGCTCAATATGAAGCTGTTCCACGTTTTCTCGTCCATGAATCACAGCCAAGGCTTACCCAAACATGAGCCTGTGAAAAAAGTGCTGGACTGGATAGGTTGTCGGGGGGCGCCTAATCATAGGCTACTGCGAATCATGCCCAGGCTCTGGGTATCAGCAGGGCTACCTGCTATCAAGATGCTGCAACACTGGGAAACACAACTGAAACAGTTACTGCTTACAGAACTTACCGGAGAACACAGCAACCCGGATAATGAAGGAGATGATAAATATAATCGCCAGATAAAAACAGTCGCTCTTTATCTTTCCACCCCTAAGCCAGACTGGTCGCTAACATGGACAGTTTTAAAACAGTTCTGCCAATACCATAAAGAGACAAAAACGGTTCTGATGCTGGAATCATTGATAGGGCTTTTATCTTCTTCTGGAGGGAAAAGTGTCGAGCGTTACCTTCAGGCTAATCAACTGGATAAGTATTTTTTGTGGCGTCATTCAATGAAAGCCGTGCCTTTGCGCGTGTTAAATAGAGCAATGTTTCTGTGTTCTTCCGATGAAGACAGGGAGCGTTTTGTCTATTTTGCCAAGCGGCTGAAGTCGTTGCCAGATAAAAGATTATGGGAGCAATACTCAGCCCTGTTGCAACCATTATCGGCGGTGCTGAAACTCGACTCTATGCAAAGGCTCTATCTGGAAATCCTGCAACCCTTAACAAAGGATCATCAGTTGCGTTTTCTGGATGCCAGCCATGCCCAGGCTGTATTCGATCTGTTTCCCTCGTTGAGCGCCCTGCAAAAACTCAGCAAAGAGCATTCTTCCCATTGGTTAAGCAAGCTGCTTGAAGCCTGCCTGCAACTAAAAACCCATGACATCACCAAAGAAGGCATCCAGATACTGTTTGAAGCGCTGCTCAAAACCCATAGTCTTCTACCCTGGGATAACGATATTCCCGATCACTTTTTGTCCGGGATGCAAACGACCGACAACAACCATGTTGAGATACCTGTCTCCGGACTTATCCAATCAGGAGAACAGTTGGCCCTGAGCTATGTCGCTGTGTTGATGCAGAACCTCAATAAGATGTCTTTTACCGTCAAAGGACAATGGCTTGAGGTTGAGGTGCCAGGTGACGGAGTTCAAAACTACCGCTTTCCAATGCCACAGCTGAAAATACAGGATGAAAAAATGGCCATCAGCAACTGGTCAGAGGAGCAGTTCAGGACTGTATTGAAAATCTCCGGGATAGCTGAACACTATTATTTGACCGCAGATCAATGGCAGAAACTGGATAACGTTCAATCCAGGCAAGCTGAAGCATGTCAGCCAGAGAATGAATTGGAACCACAAAAACAGGCGTTTGGCAGTTTATGGTTAAAGCTCAACCAGACAGAAGTTTTTGGCAGCGAAATACTGAATTTACTGGAGGAGTACGAGAGCGAAATGGAGCTTATGCATACAGTGACCCTCCTTAAAAAAGCCAAAATCGATAGCGCTACCCACATATTGGAAGTGTGGAGGCAACGGGCGTGCAGCAAAATAGAACAGTTAAAAAAGCAAGACCCTTTATTATCCGATGTTGCTCCTGATGTTTATCAGAGTTGTCAGGAACTGGAGTTGCTTGATGGGTGTGGGAGTATTTTCTAAAAAGACTTGTGTCGTCTTATAAAGCTTCTAAAAATCAACTGTCTGTCAACTCCGTTCATGGCAACCTTGCCAGTGCGGTGCTATAAAATCTAGCGCAAACGTGAATCATCAGGCCTAAGCCGGATGACGTACGAATTTTTTCCACTAGCGAATGGATTCACAGCAGCTGATTTTATTAGCCCGGATCTATGAGACGCTCACAACAAAACAAAGCTGCCTGCTCGATGGTCCGATCACTGCTTCTGCTAGTGACGATGTTGTTTGGGGATTCGCTGCAGGCATTGGAATTAGTTGGCTCAAGTCCGCTACCAGCTTATTTCCTGTATTCCAATAAGTTGGCTGAACCTGAACAGCCCGATCCACTTCGAGGGTGTCACGAGTTGACTCCAGTCATTCCCGGCTTAATTCCCGTCATTCCCGGCTTAATTCTCGTCATTCCCGGCTTCATTCTCGTCATTCCCGCGAAGGCGGGAATCCACACTGACTCACCACCAGAACCTTACTGCCCGGTGCCCCCCTGGCCTTGTCATCCCCGAGAAGGCAGGGAGCCACCGTTGGCGCTGGATTCCCGCCTTCGCGGGAATGACGACCTCAGAGCATGGGAACGAGCTGTTGGAGTTTTGCGACAGCCTCCGGAGCGTGGAAACGAGTTGTTGGAGCTTTACGTGCCCCCTGAAGTTCTGGAGAACACTTCTAATGGACTGATCGCCAGGGGCGCCGCCGGAGGAGATGATGGCGATAAGCCACCTGACGGAAACAGCAGGAGTCCTGACCCAGAGCTCCAACCTGATCTTACCTTTATTCCTGATCCTGTCCAAACTTGTCTACAGCAAAAAAAGCAACTGCTTATAATATTACAAATCAAACGACTATGGGCGATTATATCAGGCCAGACCACGCTGGCGCGGATTTTGTCAGACCGGATCATGGTGATTGAAGCCGATCTTCTTGATCTGGAAAGGTCAGACCCTGGCACGATTCAACCGGGGCTGGTTCAGGCATGGATGGCAGAGAATGGTCAGGAACTCAGAGTTTACCGTGAGATGGTTTCTGGCAAATATTCTGGCCGACAGACGGGTAACGGGAAAAAGAATTCATCCTCCCGAACGACCAAAGCATCAACGACCGCGACAACAGGTCTGACCGGCCAGACAAGGGAATCTGCTGCCCATAACAGGGGAATCGGTTCGACAGGCGTCAATGGTCGTGGAGACGATGACCCACTAAACCCTTCAGCTGAGCAGGATACCGGACATTCGGTTGTTGCTTGTTCGAAGTGTGACAATGTATTGAATCCACAGGAATTAGGACGTGTAGCAAATCAGACAGCAGCTTCTGCGTTGTTGTGCGACAAATGCCTGTCGGGCATTCAAGGTAACAAAAGGGTAAAACGAATCAGGGAAGAAGCAGAACCCGCTGCGAAAAAAAAGAAGGGCCCGGGTAGAAAGAGAAATAGTTCAACAGCTGTTACTGAACTAGCGGCCAAAAAAAAGAAACCGGCAGACACTCAGATCCCCGATGACTCATTGGAAAAAATAAAAGCAAATATCAAGTACGAATTAAGTCAGGAAGAGCTGAAAAAAGTGCAAACCCTGGTGGCGGTATTCAAGAAAAAAAACATCACTGTAAAAAACACTTTTTATAAGCTGCTTGGTTTCGTAGATAGAGATTCTATTAATGGCTTCTTCGATAATGCCGTCGGCTTTTTTGGGCACCTTTCTGAAAACGTCAAAAATACAGGCATGCTGACTGGCATGCTGGGTAATAGCAGAAAACATATCCGTAGTTTCGCAGAACGTAGCCTGAGTGAACTCGAATATTTAGCAAGTCTGGATGTATTGAATTCCTTCTCGTCCATGAATAGTAGGAAAGGCGTGCCCACACATGAGCAAGTGAAAGCAATACTGGGTTGGCCAGAATGGAAAGACAGTGATGGCGAGTTTAATACGAAGTTGTTCCGATCCTTCTCGTCAATGAACAATGGCAAAGGCATGCTCAAACATGAGGAAGTGAAAGAGGTGCTGGGCTGGCCGGAATGGAAGGACAAGAATGGTGAGTTCAGTATGGAACTGTTCCGTTCCTTCTCATCAATGAACAATGGTAAAGGCATCCTCAAACATGAGCAAGTGAAAGAGGTGCTGGGCTGGCCGGAATGGAAAGACAAGGATTGCGACTTCAGTATGGAGCTGTTCCGCGCCTTCTCATCTATGAATCATGGCAAAGGCATCATCAAACATGAGCAAGTGAAAGAGGTGCTGGGCTGGCCAGAATGGAGGGACAAGGATGGCGAGTTTAGTATGGAGCTGTTCCGTTCCTTCTCATCCATGAACAATGGTAAAGGCATGCTCAAACAAAAGGAAGTGAAAGAGGTGCTGGGCTGGCCGGAATGGAAAGACAAGGATGGCGAGTTCAGTATTGAGCTATTCCGCTCCTTCGCATCCATGAATAGTGGCAAAGGCATGCTCAAACAAGAGGAAGTGAAAGAGGTGCTGGGCTGGCCGGAATGGAAAGACAGGGATGGCGAGTTTAATGCGAAGTTGTTCCGATCCTTCTCGTCAATGAACAATCGCAGAGGCATGATTAAACATGAGGAAGTGAAAGAGGCGCTGAGCTGGCCGCAATGGAAAGACAAGGATGGCGAGTTTAATATGGAACTGTTCCGCGCCTTCTCATCCATGAACAGTGGTAAAGGCATGCTCAAACATGAGGAAGTGAAAGAGGTGCTGGGCTGGCTTGAATGGAAAGACAAGGATGGCGTGTTCAATATGGAGTTGTTCCGATCTTTCTCATCCATGAATAGCAGCAAGGGCATGATTAATCATGAGCAAGTGAAAGAGGTGCTGGGCTGGCCAGAATGGAGGGACAAGGATGGCGAGTTTAGTATGGAGCTGTTCCGTTCCTTCTCATCCATGAACAATGGTAAAGGCATGCTCAAACAAAAGGAAGTGAAAGAGGTGCTGGGCTGGCCGGAATGGAAAGACAAGGATGGCGAGTTCAGTATTGAGCTATTCCGCTCCTTCGCATCCATGAATAGTGGCAAAGGCATGCTCAAACAAGAGGAAGTGAAAGAGGTGCTGGGCTGGCCGGAATGGAAAGACAGGGATGGCGAGTTTAATGCGAAGTTGTTCCGATCCTTCTCGTCAATGAACAATCGCAGAGGCATGATTAAACATGAGGAAGTGAAAGAGGCGCTGAGCTGGCCGCAATGGAAAGACAAGGATGGCGAGTTTAATATGGAACTGTTCCGCGCCTTCTCATCCATGAACAGTGGTAAAGGCATGCTCAAACATGAGGAAGTGAAAGAGGTGCTGGGCTGGCTGGAATGGAAAGATGAGGATGGCGAGTTCAGTATGGAGCTTTTCCGCTCCTTCTCATCCATGAATAGTGGCAAAGGCATGCTCAAACAAAAGGAAGTGAAAGAGGTGCTGGGCTGGCCGGAATGGAAAGACAAGGATGGCGAGTTCAATATGGAGCTGTTCCGCGCCTTCTCGTCCATCAATAGCAGTAAGGGCATGATTAAACATGAGGAAGTGAAAGAGGTGCTGGTCTGGCTGGAATGGAAAGACAAGAATGGCGAGTTCAATATGGAGCTGTTCCGCTCCTTCTCATCCATGAACAATGGTAAAGGCATGCTCAAACAAGAGGATGTGAAAGAGGTGCTGGGCTGGCCGGAATGGAAAGACAAGGATGGCGAGTTCAGTATGGAGCTGTTCCGCGCCTTCTCATCTATGCATCATGGCAAAGGGGTGCTCAAACAAAAGGAAGTGAAAGAGATGTTGGGTTGGCCTGAATGGAAACACAAGGGTGGCGAGCTCAATATAAAGCTGTTCCGCGTTTTCTCGTCCATGAATCATAGCCAAGGCTTGCCCAAACATGAGCCCGTGAAAAAAGTGCTGGACTGGATAGGTTGCCGGGGGGCACCCAATCACAGGCTACTGCAGATCATGTCCAGGCTTTGGGCATCAGCAGGGCTACCTGCTATCAAGCTGCTGCAACACTGGGAAACACAACTGAAACAGTTACTGCTTACAGAACTTACCGGAGAACACAGCAACCCGGATAATGAAGGAGATGATAAATACAATCGCCAGATAAAAACAGCCGCTCTTTATCTTTCCACTCCTAAGCCGGACTGGTCACTAACATGGACGGTTTTAAAAGAGTTCTGCCAATTTCATGAACAGACTAAAACGGTTCTGATGCTGGAATCATTGATAGGGCTTTTATCTTCTTCTGGAGGTAAAAGCGTCAAACGCTACCTTCAGGCTAATCAACATGATCGACATTTTTTGTGGCGTCATTCAATGAAAGCCGTGCCTTTGCGCGTGTTAAATAGAGCAATGTTCCTGTGTTCTTCCGATGAAGGCAGTGAGCGTTTTGTCTATTTTGTCAAGCGGCTGAAGTCATTGCCGGATAAAAGACTATGGGAGCATTACTCAGCCCTGTTGCAACCATTGTCGGCGGTGCTGAAACTCGAATATATGCAAGGGCTCTATCTGGAAATTCTGCAACCCTTAACAAAAGATGATCAGCTGCGTTTTCTGGATGCCAGCCATGCCCAGGCTGTGTTCGACCTGTTTCCCTCGTTAAGCGCCCTGCAAAAACTCAGCAGAGAGCATTCTTCCCATTGGTTAAGCAAGCTGCTTGAAGCCTGCCTGCAACTAAAAACCCATGACATTACCAAAGAAGGCATCCAGATACTGTTTGAAGCGCTGCTCAAAACCCATAGTCTTCTACCCTGGGATAACGAGATCCCCGATCACTTTTTGTCCGGGATGCAAACGACCGACAACAACCATGTTGAGATACCTGTCTCCGGACTTATCCAGTCAGGAGAACAGTTGGCCCTGAGCTATATCGCTGTGTTGATGCAGAATCTCAATGAGATGTCTTTTACCGTCAAAGGACAATGGCTTGAGGTTGAATTACCAAGTGGCAGAGTTCAAAACTACCGATTTCCAATGCCACAGCTGGAAATACAGGATGAAAAAATGGCCATCAGCAACTGGTCAGAGGAGCAGTTCCGGACTTTTTTGAAAATCACCGGGATATCTGAACACTATTATTTGACTGCAGATCAATGGCAGAAACTGGATAAGGTTCAATTCAGGCAAGCTGAAGCATGTCAGCCAGAGAATGAATTGGAACCACAAAAACAGGCGTTCGGCAGTTTATGGTCAAAGCTCAACCAGACAGAAATTTTTGGCAGCGAAATACTGAATTTACTGGAGGAGTTCGAGAGCGAAATGGAGCTTATGCATACAGTGACCCTCCTTAAAAAAGCCAGAATCGATACCGATAACTGCATACTGGAAGAATGGCGGCAACGGGCGTGCAGTAAGATAGAACAGTTAAAAAAGCAAGACCCTTTATTATCCGATGTTGATCCTGATGTTTATCAGAGTTGTCAGGAACTGGAGTTGCTTGATGGGTGTGGGAGTATTTTCTAAAAAGACTTGTGTCGTCTTATAAAGCTTCTAAAAATCAACTGTCTGTCAACTCCGTTCATGGCAACCTTGCCAGTGCGGTGCTATAAAATCTAGCGAAAACGTGAATCATCAGGCCTAAGCCGGATGACGTACGAATTTTTTCCACTAGCGAATGGATTCACAGAAGCTGATTTTATTTGCCTGGATCTATGAGACGCTCACAACAAAAAAAAGCTGCCTGCTCGATGGTCCGGTCACTGCTTCTGCTAGTGACGATGTTGTTTGGGGATTCGCTGCAGGCATTGGAATTAGTCGGCTCAAGCCCGCTACCAGCTTATTTCCTGTATTCCAATAAGTTGGCTGAACCTGAACAGCCCGATTTTCTCCGATGGCATCACAAAACTCTGGCTCCCATGTTTTTAGGCCCTGTAAGTCGCGGGCGTGGGTGCCCATATGTTATCTCAAGTGGTAGTATCTGGCTTTCAGGGGAGATATGCGTTCCCACGCCGGAGCGTGGGAACGAGTTGACTTCCATCATTCCCGGCTTCATTCTCGTCATTCCCGCGAAGGCGGGAATCCACACTGACTCACCACCAGAACCTTACTGCCCGGTGCCCCAATGGCCTTGTCATCCCCGAGAAGGCAGATATTCACCGTTGGCGCTGGATTCCCGCCTTCGCGGGAATGACGACCTCAGAGCATCCGAACGAGCTGTTGGAGTTTTGCGACACCCTCCGGAGCGTGGGAACGAGTTGTTGGAGTTTTACGTGCCCCCTGAAGTTCTGGAGAACACTTCCAATGCGTTGATCGCCGGGGGCACCGCCGGAGGAGATGATGACGATAAGCCACCTAACGGAAACAGTGGGAGTCCTGAACCAGAGCGCAAACCTGACCTTACCCTTACTCCTGATCCTGTCCAAACTTGTCTGCAGCAAAAAAAGCAACTGCTTATAATATTACAAATCAAACGACTATGGGCGATTATAACAGGCCAAACTACGCTGGCCCGGATTTTGTCAGACCGGATCATGGTGATTGAAGCCGATCTTCTTGATCTGGGAAGGTCAGACCCTGGCACGATTCAACCGGGGCTGGTTCAAACATGGCTGGCAGAGAATGGTCAGGAACTCAGAGTTTACCGTGAGATGGTTTCTGACAAATATTCTGGTCGGCAGGTGAGTAACGGGAAAAAGAATTCATCCTCCCGAACGACCAAAGCATCAACGACCGCAGCAACAGGTCAGACTGGCCAGACAAGCGGATCTGCTGCCCGTAACAGAAGAACCGGTTCGACAGTCGCCAATGGTCGTGGAGGCGATGACCCACTGAAACCCTCAGCTGAGCAGAATACCGGACATTCGCTTGTCACTTGTTCGAAGTGTGATAAAGCACTGAATCCACAGGAATTAGAACGTATAGCAAATCAGACAGCAGCTTCAGCGCTGTTGTGCAACAAATGCCTGTCGGGCATTCAAGGTAACAAAAGGGTAAGACGAATCCGGGAAGAAACAGAACCGGACTCACCAGAACCTGCTCCGAAAAAAAAGAAGGGCCCGGGTAGAAAGAGAAATAATTCAACCACTGTTGCTGAACCAGCGGCCAAAAAAAAGAAACCGGCTGACACTCAAATTCCAGATGATCCGTTAGAAAAAATAAAAGCAAATATCAAGTACGAATTAAGTCAGGAAGAGCTGAAAAAAGTGCAAACCCTGATGGCGGTATTCAAGAGAAAAAACATCACTGTAAAAAACACTTTTTATAAGCGGCTTGGTTTTGTAGATAGAAAGTCTTTTAATGGTTTCTTCGATAATGCCGCCGCCTTTTTTGGACACCTTTCTAAAAACGTCAAAAATACAGGCATGCTGACCGGCATGCTAGGTAATAGCAAAAAACATATCCGAAGTTTTGCAGAGCGTAGCCAGGATGAACTCGAATATTTAGCGAGTTTAGATGTAGTGACTTCTTTCTCGTCCATGAATAATGGCAAAGGTGTGCCTACACATGAACAAGTGAAAGCAATACTGGGCTGGCCAGAATGGAAAGACAAAGATGGCGAGTTCAATATCGAACTGTTCCGCTCTTTCTCGTCCATGAATAATGGCCAAGGCGTACCCAAACATGAGGAAATGAGGGAGGTGCTGGGCTGGCCGGAATGGAAAGACAAGGATGGTGAGTTCAATATGGAACTGTTCCGCACCTTCTCATCCATGAACAATGGCAAAGGCATGCTCAAACATGAGCAAGTGAAAGAGGTGCTGGGCTGGCCGGAATGGAAAGACAAGGATGGCAAGTTCAATATGGAGCTGTTCCGCTCCTTCTCATCAATGAACAATGGTAAAGGCGTGCTCACACATGAGCAAGTGAAAGAGGTGTTGAACTGGCCGGAATGGAAGGACAAGAATGACGACTTCAGCATGAAGCTGTTCCGCGCCTTCTCATCCATGAACAATGGCAAAGGCATGCTCAAACATGAGCAAGTGAAAGAGGTGCTGAGCTGGCTGGAATGGAAAGACAAGGATGGCGAGTTCAATATGGAGTTGTTCCGCTCTTTCTCATCTATGAGTCATGGCAAAGGCATCCTCAAACATGAGGAGGTTAGAGAGGTGCTGGGTTGGCCGGAATGGAAAGACAAGGATGGCGAGTTCAATATGGAGTTGTTCCGCGCCTTCTCATCCATGCATAGTCAGAAAGGTATGTTCAAACACAGGGAAGTGAAAGAGGTGCTGAGCTGGCCGGAATGGAAAGACAAGGATGGTGAGTTCAGTATGGAGCTGTTCCGCGCCTTCTCATCCATGAATAGCGGCAAAGGCATGATTAAACATGAGGAAGTGAAAGAGGTGCTCGGCTGGCCGGAATGGAAAGACATGGATAGCGAGTTCAACATGGAGCTGTTCCGCGCCTTCTCGTCTATGAATCATGGCAAAGGCATGCTCAAACATGAGCCAGTGAAAGTGGTGCTGAACTGGCCGGAATGGAAAGACAGGTATGGCGAGTTCAGTATGGAGCTGTTCCGCTCCTTCTCGTCCATGAATAGTGGCAAAGGCATGCTCAAACAAAAGGAAGTGAAAGAGGTGCTGGGCTGGCCGGAATGGAAAGACGAGGATGGCGAGCTCAGTATGGAGCTATTCCGCTCCTTCTCATCCATGAACAATGGCAAAGGCATGCTCAAACATGAGCAAGTGAAAGAGGTGCTGGGCTGGCCGCAATGGAAAGACGAGGATGGCGAGTTCAGTATGGAGCTTTTCCGCGCCTTCTCATCCATGAATAGTGGCAAAGGCATGCTCAAACAAAAGGAAGTGAAAGAGGTGCTGGGCTGGCCGGAATGGAAGGACAAGGATGGCGAGTTCAGTATGGAGCTGTTCCGCGCCTTCTCATCTATGAATGGTGGCAAAGGCATGCTCAAACATGAGGAAGTGAGAGAGGTGCTGGGCTGGCCGGAATGGAAGGACAAGTATGGCGAGTTCAATATGGAGCTGTTCCGCGCCTTCTCATCTATGAGTCATAGCAAGGGCGTGCTTAAACATGAGGCAGTGAAAGAGGTGCTGGGCTGGCCGGAATGGAAGGACAAGTATGGTGAGTTCAATATGGAGCTGTTCCGCGCCTTCTCGTCCATGAATAGTGGCAAAGGCATGCTCAAACAAAAGAAAGTGAAAGAGGTGCTAGGCTGGCCGGAATGGAAACACAGGGGTGACCAGTTCAATCTGAAGTTGTTCCGGGCTTTTTCGTCCATGAATAATGGCCAGGGCTTGCCCAAACATGAGCCTGTGAAAAAAGTGCTGGGCTGGATAGGTTACCGGCGGGCACCCAATCATAGTCTGCTGCAAATTATGAGCAGGCTGTGGCCATCAGCAGGACTACCTGTTACTGAGGTGCTGCAACACCGGGAAACACAACTGAAACAGTGGCTGTTTACAGAATTTACCGGAGAACATAACAACTCGAATAATAAAGGAGATGACCAATACGATAGCGATTCAGAGAATGAAGAGGATGACAAATGCAATCGCCAGATAAAAACAGTCGCTCTTTATCTTTACACCCCTAAGCCAGACTGGTCACTGACATGGACGGTTTTAAAACAGTTCTGCCAATTGCATAAAGAGACTAAAACGGCTCTGATGCTGGAATCATTGATAGGGCTTTTATCTTCTTCTGGAGGGAAAAGCGTCAAACGCTACCTTCAGGCTAATCAACTGGATCGGCATTTTTTGTGGCGTCATTCAATGAAAGCCGTGCCTTTGCGCGTGTTAAATAGAGCAATGTTCCTGTGTTCTTCCGATGAAGACAGGGAGCGTTTTGTCTTTTTTGCCAAGCGGCTGAAGTCATTGCCGGATAAAAGACTATGGGAGCATTACTCAGCTCTGTTGCAACCATTGTCGGCGGTGCTGAAACTCGACTTTATGCAAAGGCTCTATCTGGAAATTCTGCAACCCTTAACAAAAGAAGATCAGTTGCGTTTTCTGGATGCCAGCCATGCCCAGGCTGTGTTCGACCTGTTTCCCTCGTTAAGCGCCCTGCAAAAACTCAGCAGAGAGCATTCTTCCCATTGGTTAAGCAAGCTGCTTGAAGCCTGCCTGCAACTAAAAACCCATGACATTACCAAAGAAGGCATCCAGATATTGTTTGAAGCGCTGCTCAAAACCCATAGTCTTCTACCCTGGGATAACGAGATCCCCGATCACTTTTTGTCCGGGATGCAAACGACCGACAACAACTATGTTGAGATACCTGTCTCCGGACTTATCCAATCTGGAGAACAGTTGGCCCTGAGCTATATCTCTGTGTTGATGCAGAATCTCAATGAGATGTCTTTTACCGTCAAAGGGCAATGGCTTGAGGTTGAAGTATCAAGTGGCAGAGTTCAAAACTACCGCTTTCCAATGCCACTTCTGGAAATACAGAATGAAAAAATGGCCATCAGCAACTGGTCAGAAGAGCAGTTCAGGACTGTTATGAAAATCACCGGGATATCTGAACACTATTATTTGACTGAAGATCAATGGCAGAAACTGAATAACGTTCAATCCAGGCAAGCTGAAGCATGTCAGCCAGAAAATGAATTGGAACCACAAAAACAGGCGTTCGGCAGTTTATGGTTAAAGCTCAACCAGACAGAAATTTTTGGCACCGAAATACTGAATTTACTGGAGGAGTGTGAGAGCGAAATGGAGCTTATGCATACAGTGACCCTCCTTAAAAAAGCCAAAATTGATACCGATAACTGCATACTGGAAGAGTGGCGGCAACGGGCATGCAGCAAAATAGAGCGTTTAAAAAAGCAAGACCCTTTATTATCCGATGTTGCTCCTGATGTTTATCAGGGTTGTCAGGAACTGGAGTTGCTTGATGGGTGTGGGAGTGTTTTCTAAAAAGACTTTTGTCGTCTGATAAAGCTTCTAAAAACAAACTGTCTGCCAAATCCGTTTATGGAAAGCTCACCAGTGCGGTGCTATAAAATCTAGCGCAAACGTGAATCATCAGGCCTAGGCCGGATGACGTGCGAATTTTTTCCACTAGCGAATGGATTCACAGAAGCTGATTTTATTAGCCTGGATCTATGAGACGCTCACAACAAAACAAAGCTGCCTGCTCGATGGTCCGATCACTGCTTCTGTTGGTGACGATGTTGTTTGGGGATTCGCTGCATGCATTGGAATTAGTCGGCCCAAGCTCGCTACCAGCTCATTTCCTGTATTCCAACAAGTTGGCTGAACCTGAACAGCCCGATTTTCTTCGATGGCATCACAAAACTCTGGCTCCCATGCTTTTAGGCCCTGTAAGTCGCGGGCGTGGGTGCCCATATGTTATCTCAAGTGGTAGTATCTGGCTTTCAGGGGAGATATGCATTCCCACGCCGGAGCGTGGGAACGAGTTGACTCCCGTCATTCCCGGCTTCATTCTCGTCATTCCCGGCTTCATTCTCGTCATTCCCGGCTTCATTCTCGTCATTCCCGCGAAGGCGGGAATCCACACTGACTCACCACCAGAACCTTACTGCCCGGTGCCCCAATGGCCTTGTCATCCCCGAGAAGGCAGATATTCACCGTTGGCGCTGGATTCCCGCCTTCGCGGGAATGACGACCTCAGAGCATCCGAACGAGCTGTTGGAGTTTTGCGATACCCTCCGGAGCGTGGGAACGAGTTGTTGGAGTTTTACGTGCCCCCTGAAGTTCTGGAGAACACTTCCAATGCGTTGATCGCCGGGGGCACCGCCGGTGGAGATGATGGCAATAAGCGACCTGACGGAAACAGCGGGAGTCCTGAACCAGAGCGCCAACCTGTCCTTACCCTTATTCCTGATCCTGTCCAAACTTGTCTGCAGCAAAAAAAGCAACTACTTGTAATATTACAAATCAAACGACTATGGGCGATTATGGCAGGCCAGACCACCCTGTCCCGGATTTTGTCAGACCGGATCATGGTGATTGAGGCCGATCTTCTTGATCTGGAAAGGTCAGACCCTGGCACGATGCAACCGGGGCTGGTTCAAACATGGCTGGCAGAGAATGGTCAGGAACTCAGAGTTTACCGTGAGATGGTTTCTTACAAATATTCTGGCCGACAGACGGGTAACAGGAAAAAGAATTCATCCTCCCGAACGACCAAAGCATCAACGACCGAAACAACAGGTCAGACCGGCCAGACAAGCGGATCTGCTGCCCGTAACAGAAGAACCGGTTCGACAAGCGCCAATGGTCGTGGAGGCGATGACCCACAGAAACCCTCAGCCGAGCAGAATACCGGAAATTCGCTTGTCGCTTGTTCGAAGTGTGGCAAGGCATTGAATCCACAGGAGTTAGGACGTATAGCAAATCAGACAGCAGCTTCAGCGTTGTTATGCAACAAGTGCCTGTCGGGCATTCAAGGTAACAAAAGGGTAAGACGAATCCGGGAAGAAGCAGAACCGGATTCACCAGAACCTGCTCCGAAAAAAAAGAAGGGCCCGGGTAGAAAGAGAAAAAATTCAACAGCTGTTGCTGAACCAGCGGCCAAAAAAAAGAAACCGCCAGACACTCAGATCTCCGATGACCCATTGGAAAAAATAAAAGCAAATATCAAGTACGAATTAAGTCAGGAAGAGCTGCAAAAAGTGCAAACCCTGGTGGCGGTATTCAAGGAAAAAAATATCACTGTAAAAAACACTTTTTATAAGCTGCCTGGTCTTGTAGATAGAAAGTCTGTTAATGGTTTCTTCGATAATGCTGCCACCTTTTTTGGGCACCTTTCTGAAAACTTCAAAAATACAGGCATGCTGACCAGCATGCTGGGTGATAAAAAAAAACATATCCGTAGTTTCGCAGAACGTAGCCTGAGTGAACTCAAATATTTAGCGAGTTTAGATGTATTGACTTCGTTCTCTTCCATGAATAATCGCAGAGGCGTGCCAACACATGAACAAGTGAAAGCAATACTGGGCTGGCCAGAATGGAAAGGCAGGGACGGCGAGTTTAATACGAAGTTGTTCCGATCCTTCTCGTCAATGAACAATGGCAAAGGCATGCTCAAACATGAGCAAGTGAAAGAGGTGCTGGGCTGGCCAGAATGGAAAGACAAGGATGGCGAGTTCAATATGGAGCTGTTCCGCGCCTTCTCATCCATGAACAATGGTAAAGGCGTGCTCAAAAAAAAGGAAGTGAAAAAGGTGCTGGGCTGGCCGGAATGGAAAGACTGGGATGGCGAGTTCAGTATGGAGCTGTTTCGCGCCTTCTCGTCCATGAATCATTGCAGAGGCATGCCCAAACATGAGGAAGTGAAAGAGATGCTGTCCTGGCCGGAATGGAAGGACAAGGATGGCGGGTTCAACATTGAGCTGTTCCGCGCCTTCTCATCCATGAACAATAGTAAAGGCGTACTCAAAAAAAAGGAAGTGAAAGAGATGTTGGGTTGGTCTGAATGGAAGGACAAGGATGGCGAGTTCAGTATAGAGTTGTTCCGCCCCTTCTCATCCATGAACAATGGTAAAGGCATCCTCAAACATGAGCAAGTGAAAGAGGTGCTGGGCTGGCCGGAATGGAAAGACAAGGATGGCGAGTTCAATATGGAACTCTTCCGCTCCTTCTCGTCCATGAATCATAGCAAAGGCATGCTCAAACATGAGCAAGTGAAAGAGGTGCTGGGCTGGCCGGAATGGAAAGACAAGGATGGCGAGTTCAGTATAGAGCTGTTGCGCGCCTTCTCATCTATGAATCATGGCAAAGGCATCCCCAAATATGAGCAAGTGAAAGAAGTGCTTGGCTGGCCGGAATGGAAAAACAAGGATGGCGAGTTCAATATGGTGCTGTTCTGCGCCTTCTCGTCCATGAATAGTGGCAAAGGCATGCTCAAACAAAAGGAAGTGAAAGAGATGTTGGGTTGGCCGGAATGGAAAGACAAGGATGGCGAGTTCAGTATGGAGCTGTTCCGTTCCTTCTCATCCATGAACAGTGGCAAAGGCATGCTCAAACATGAACAAGTGAAAGAGGTGCTGAGCTGGCTGGAATGGAAAGACAAGGATGGCGAGTTCAGTATGGAGCTGTTCCGCTCCTGTTCATCCATGAACAATGGCAAAGGCATGCTCAAACATAAGGAAGTAAGAGAGTTACTGGGCTGGCCGGAGTGGAAAGACAAGGATGGTGAGTTCAGTATTGAGCTGTTCCGCGCCTTCTCGTCCATGAATAATGCCAGAGGCATGCTCAAACAAAAGGAAGTAAAAGAGATCTTGGGTTGGCCTGAATGGAAACACAAGAATGTCGAGTTCAACATGGAGCTGTTCCGCGCCTTTTCATCCATGAATAATGGCAGAGGTATGCTCAAACATGAGAAAGTGAAAGAGGTGCTGAACTGGCCGGAATGGAGACACAAGGATGGCGAGTTCAATATGAAGTTGTTCCGCGCTTTTTCGTCCATGAATAATGGCCGGGGCTTGCCCAAATATGAGCCTGTGAAAAAAGTGCTGGACTGGATAGGTTACCGGGGTGCACTGAACCATTGGTTACTGCAAATTATGACCAGGCTCTGGGCATCAGCAGGGCTACCTGCTACTGAGGTGCTGCAACATCAGGAAACAGAACTGAAACAGTTACTTCTTACAGAACTTACTGGAGGGCGAAGTAACCCGGATGATGAAGGAGGTGACGAATATAATAGCGATTCAGAGAATAAAGATGACCAATACAATCGCCAGATAAAAACAGTCGCTCCTTATCTTTCCACCCCTAAGCCAGACTGGTCGCTAAAATGGATGGTTTTAAAACAGTTCTGCAAATTGCATAAAGAGACTAAAACGCTTCCGATGCTGGAATCATTGATAGGATTTTTATCTTCTTCTGGAGGGAAAAGTGTCGAGCGTTACCTTCAGGCTAACCAACTGGATCGGCATTTTTTGTGGCGTCATTCAATGAAAGCCGTGCCTTTGCGCGTGTTAAACAGAGCAATGTTCCTGTGTTCTTCCGATGAAGACAGGGAGCGTTTTGTTTATTTTGCCAAGCGGCTGAAGTCATTGCCGGATAAAAGACTATGGGAGCATTACTCAGCTCTGTTGCAACCATTGTCGGCGGTGCTGAAACTCGACTTTATGCAAAGGCTCTATCTGGAAATTCTGCAACCCTTAACAAAAGAAGATCAGTTGCGTTTTCTGGATGCCAGCCATACCCAGGCTGTGTTCGACCTGTTTCCCTCGTTAAGCGCCCTGCAAAAACTCAGCAGAGAGCATTCTTCCCATTGGTTAAGCAAGCTGCTTGAAGCCTGCCTGCAACTAAAAACCCATGACATTACCAAAGAAGGCATCCAGATATTGTTTGAAGCGCTGCTCAAAACCCATAGTCTTCTACCCTGGGATAACGAGATCCCCGATCACTTTTTGTCCGGGATGCAAACGACCGACAACAACTATGTTGAGATACCTGTCTCCGGACTTATCCAATCTGGAGAACAGTTGGCCCTGAGCTATATCGCTGTGTTGATGCAGAACCTCAACGAGATGTCCTTTACCGTCAAAGGGCAGTGGCTGGAGGTTGAGGTGCCAGGTGACGGAGCTCAAAACTACCGCTTTCCAATGCCACAGCTGGAAATAAAGGATGAAAAAATGGTAATCAGCAACTGGTCAGAGGAACAGTTCAGGACTGTTTTGAAAATCACCGGGATATCTGAACACTATTATTTGACAGCAGATCAATGGCAGAAACTGGATAACGTTCAATCCAGGCAAGCTGAAGCATGTCAGGCAGAGAATGAATTGGAACCACAAAAACAGGCGTTCGGCAGTTTATGGTTAAAGCTCAACCAGACAGAAATTTTTGGCACCGAAATACTGAATTTACTGGAGGAGTATGAGAGTGAAATGGAGCTTATGCATACAGTGACACTCCTTAAAAAAGCCAAAATCGATAGCGCTACCCACATACTGGAAGTGTGGAGGCAACGGGCGTGCAATAAAATAGAACAGTTAAAAAAGCAAGACCCTTTATTATCCAATGTTGATCCTGATGTTTATCAGAGTTGTCAGGAACTGGAGTTGCTTGATGGGTGTGGGAGTATTTTCTAAAAAGACTTGTGTCGTTTGATAAGGTTTCTAAAAACAAACTGTCTGCCAAATCCGTTTATGGAAAGCTCACCAGTGCGGTGCTATAAAATCTAGCGCAAACGTGAATCATCAG
Source organism: Endozoicomonas sp. ALC020 (assembly GCF_049275935.1). Lineage (NCBI taxonomy): Bacteria > Pseudomonadati > Pseudomonadota > Gammaproteobacteria > Oceanospirillales > Endozoicomonadaceae > Endozoicomonas > Endozoicomonas sp. ALC020. The sequence continues at coordinate 410,155 of NZ_CP184830.1, read as the reverse complement.
GCCTAGGCCAGATGACGTGCGAATTTTTTCCACTAGCGAATGGATTCACAGAAGCTGATTTTATTAGCCTGGATCTATGAGACGCTCACAACAAAACAAAGCTGCCTGCTCGATGGTCCGATCACTGCTTCTGTTGGTGACGATGTTGTTTGGGGATTCGCTGCATGCATTGGAATTAGTCGGCCCAAGCTCGCTACCAGCTCATTTCCTGTATTCCAATAAGTTGGCTGAACCTGAACAGCCCGATTTTCTTCGATGGCATCACAAAACTCTGGCTCCCATGCTTTTAGGCCCTGTAAGTCGCGGGCGTGGGTGCCCATATGTTATCTCAAGTGGTAGTATCTGGCTTTCAGGGGAGATATGCATTCCCACGCCGGAGCGTGGGAACGAGTTGACTTCCATCATTCCCGGCTTCATTCTCGTCATTCCCGGCTTCATTCTCGTCATTCCCGGCTTCATTCTCGTCATTCCCGGCTTCATTCTCGTCATTCCCGGCTTCATTCTCGTCATTCCCGCGAAGGCGGGAATCCACACTGACTCACCACCAGAACCTTACTGCCCGGTGCCCCAATGGCCTTGTCATCCCCGAGAAGGCAGATATTCACCGTTGGCGCTGGATTCCCGCCTTCGCGGGAATGACGACCTCAGAGCATCCGAACGAGCTGTTGGAGTTTTGCGACACCCTCCGGAGCGTGGGAACGAGTTGTTGGAGTTTTACGTGCCCCCTGAAGTTCTGGAGAACACTTCCAATGCGTTGATCGCCGGGGGAGATGATGGCAATAAGCCACCTGACGGAAACAGCGGGAGTCCTGACCCAGCGCCCCAACCTGACCTTACCCTTATTCCTGATCCTGTCCAAACTTGTCGGCAGCAAAAAAAGCAACTACTTGTAATATTACAAATCAAACGACTATGGGCGATTATGGCAAGCCAGACCACCCTGTCCCGGATTTTGTCAGACCGGATCATGGTGATTGAAGCCGATCTTCTTGATCTGGAAAGGTCAGACCCTGGCACGATGCAACCGGGGCTGGTTCAAACATGGCTGGCAGAGAATGGTCAGGAACTCAGAGTTTACCGTGAGATGGTTTCTTACAAATATTCTGGCCGACAGACGGGTAACAGGAAAAAGAATTCATCCTCCCGAACGACCAAAGCATCAACGACCGAAACAACAGGTCAGACCGGCCAGACAAGCGGATCTGCTGCCCGTAACAGAAGAACCGGTTCGACAAGCGCCAATGGTCGTGGAGGCGATGACCCACAGAAACCCTCAGCCGAGCAGAATACCGGAAATTCGCTTGTCGCTTGTTCGAAGTGTGGCAAGGCATTGAATCCACAGGAGTTAGGACGTATAGCAAATCAGACAGCAGCTTCAGCGTTGTTATGCAACAAGTGCCTGTCGGGCATTCAAGGTAACAAAAGGGTAAGACGAATCCGGGAAGAAGCAGAACCGGATTCACCAGAACCTGCTCCGAAAAAAAAGAAGGGCCCGGGTAGAAAGAGAAAAAATTCAACAGCTGTTGCTGAACCAGCGGCCAAAAAAAAGAAACCGCCAGACACTCAGATCTCCGATGACCCATTGGAAAAAATAAAAGCAAATATCAAGTACGAATTAAGTCAGGAAGAGCTGCAAAAAGTGCAAACCCTGGTGGCGGTATTCAAGGAAAAAAATATCACTGTAAAAAACACTTTTTATAAGCTGCCTGGTCTTGTAGATAGAAAGTCTGTTAATGGTTTCTTCGATAATGCTGCCACCTTTTTTGGGCACCTTTCTGAAAACTTCAAAAATACAGGCATGCTGACCGGCATGCTGGGTAATAAAAAAAAACATATCCGTAGTTTCGCAGAACGTAGCCTGAGTGAACTCGAATATTTAGCAAGTTTGGAAGTATTGAATTCCTTCTCGTCCATGAATAATGGCGAAGGCGTGCCCAGACATGAGCAAGTGAAAGCAATACTGGGCTGGCCAGAATGGAAAGACAGGGATGGCGAGTTTAATACGAAGTTGTTCCGAGCCTTCTCGTCAATGAATAGTGGCAAAGGCTTGCTCAAACATGAACAAGTGAAAGAGGTGCTGGGCTGGCCGGAGTGGAAAGACGAGGATGGCGGGTTCAGTATGGAGCTGTTCCGCTCCTTCTCGTCTATGAATAGCAGCAAGGGCATGATTAAACATGAGGAAGTCAAAGAGGTGCTGGGCTGGCCGGAATGGAAGGACAAGTATGGTGAGTTCAGTATGGAGCTGTTCCGCTCCTTGTCATCCATGAATAATGGCAAAGGCATGCTCAAACATGAGCAAGTGAAAGAGGTGCTGGGCTGGCCGGAATGGAAAGACAAGGATGGTGAGTTCAGTATGGAGCTGTTCCGCTCCTTCTCATCCATAAACAATGGCAAAGGCATGCTCAAACATGAGCAAGTGAAAGAGGTGCTGAGCTGGCCAGAGTGGAGAGACAAGGATGGTGAGTTCAGTATGGAGCTGTTCCGCTCCTTCTCGTCTATGAATTGCAGCAAGGGCATGATTAAACATGAGGAAGTCAAAGAGGTGCTGGGCTGGTCGGAATGGAAAGACGAGGATGACGAGTTCAGTATGGAGCTGTTCCGCCCCTTCTCATCCATGAACAATGGTAAAGGCGTGCTCAAAAAAAAGGAAGTGAAAGAGGTGCTGAGCTGGCCAGAATGGAAAGACAGGGATGGCGAGTTTAATAAGAAGTTGTTCCGATCCTTCTCGTCAATGAATAGTGGCAAAGGCATGCTCAAGCATGAAGAAGTGAAAGAGGTGTTGGGCTGGCCGGAATGGAAAGACAAGGATGGCGAGTTCAGTATGGAGCTGTTCCGCGCCCTCTCGTCTATGAAACATGGCAAAGGCGTGCTCAAAAAAAAGGAAGTGAAAGAGGTGCTGGGCTGGCCGGAATGGAAAGACAAGGATGGCGAGTTCAGTATGGAGCTGTTCCGGGCCTTCTCATCTATGAATCATGGCAAAGGCATCCTCAAACGAGAGGAAGTGAAAGAGGTGCTCGCCTGGCCGGAATGGAAAGACAAGGATGGCGAGTTCAGTATGGAGCTGTTCCGCTCCTTCTCATCCATGCATAGTCAGAAAGGCATGCTCAAACATAAGCAAGTGAAAGAGGTGCTGGGTTGGCCGGAATGGAAAGGCGAGGATAGCGAGTTCAGTATGGAGCTGTTCCGCTCTTTATCATCTATGAACAATGGTAAAGGCGTGCTCAAAAAAAAGGAAGTGAAAGAGGTGCTGGGCTGGCCGGAATGGAAAGACAAGGATGGCGAGTTCAGTATGGAGCTGTTCCGAGCCTTCTCATCTATGAATCATGGCAAAGGCATCCTCAAACATGAGCAAGTGAAAGAGGTGCTGGGCTGGCCGGAATGGAAAGACAAGGATGGCGAGTTCAGTATGGAGCTGTTCCGTTCCTTCTCATCTATGAATCATGGCAAAGGCATCCTCAAACATAAGGAAGTGAAAGAGGTGTTGGGCTGGCTGGAATGGAAAGACAAGGATGGCAAGTTCAATATGGAGCTGTTCTGTGCCTTCTCGTCCATGAATAGTGGCAAAGGCATGCTCAAACTTGAGAAAGTGAAAGAGGTGCTCGGCTGGCCTGAATGGAAACACAAGGGGGGCGAGCTCAATATAAAGCTGTTCCGCGTTTTCTCGTCCATGAATCATAGCCAAGGCTTGCCCAAACATGAGCCCGTGAAAAAAGTGCTGGACTGGATAGGTTGCCGGGGGGCACCCAATCACAGGCTACTGCAAATCATGTCCAGGCTCTGGGCATCAGCAGGGCTACCTGCTATCAAGCTGCTGCAACACTGGGAAACACAACTGAAACAGTTACTGCTTACAGAACTTACCGGAGAACACAGCAACCCGGATAATGAAGGAGATGATAAATACAATCACCAGATAAAAACAGTCGCTCTTTATCTTTCCACCCCTAAGCCAGACTGGTCGCTAAAATGGACAGTTTTAAAACAGTTCTGCCAATTGCATAAAGAGACTAAAACGCTTTTGATGCTGGAATCATTGATAGGGCTTTTATCTTCTTCTGGAGGTAAAAGTGTCAAACGTTACCTTCAGGCTAATCAACTGGATCGGCATTTTTTGTGGCGTCATTCAATGAAAGCCGTGCCTTTGCGCGTTTTAAATAAAGCAATGTTCCTGTGTTCTTCCGATGAAGACAGGGAGCGTTTTGTCTATTTTGCCAAGCGGCTGAAGTCATTGCCGGATAAAAGACTATGGGAGCATTACTCAGCCCTGTTGCAACCTTTATCGACGGTGCTGAAACTCGACTCTATGCAAAGGTTCTATCTGGAAATTCTGCAACCCTTAACACAGGCTGATCAGCTGCGTTTTCTGGATGCCAGCCACGCCCGGGCTGTATTCGATCTGTTTCCCTCGTTGAGCGCCCTGCAAAAACTCAGCAGAGAGCATTCTTCCCATTGGTTAAACAAGCTGCTTGAAGCCTGCCTGCAACTAAAAGCCCATGACATCACCAAAGAAGGCATCCAGATACTGTTTGAAGCGCTGCTCAAAACCCATAGTCTTCTATCCTGGGATCACGATATCCCCGATCACTTTTTGTCCGGGATGCAAACGACCGACAATAACCATGTTGAGATACCTGTCTCCGGACTTATCCCATCAGGAGAACAGTTGGCCCTGAGCTATATCTCTGTGTTGATGCAGAACCTCAATAAGATGTCTTTTACCGTCAAAGGGCAGTGGCTTGAGGTTGAGGTGCCAGGTGACGGAGTTCAAAACTACCGCATTCCAATGCCACAGCTGGAAATACAGGATGAAAAAATGGCCATCAGCAACTGGTCAGAAGAGCAGTTCAGGACTTTTTTGAAAATCACCGGGATATCTGAACACTATTATTTGACTGCAGATCAATGGCAGAAACTGGATAACGTTCAATTCAGGCAAGCTGAGGCATGTCAGCCAGAGAATGAATTGGAATCACAAAAACAGACGTTTGGCAGTTTATGGTTAAAGCTCAACCAGACAGAAATTTTTGGCACCGAAATACTGAATTTACTGGAGGAGTTCGAGAGCGAAATGGAGCTTATGCATACAGTGACCCTCCTTAAAAAAGCCAGAATCGATACCGATAACTGCATACTGGAAGAATGGCGGCAACGGGCGTGCAGTAAGATAGAACAGTTAAAAAAGCAAGACCCTTTATTATCCGATGTTGATCCTGATGTTTATCAGAGTTGTCAGGAACTGGAGTTGCTTGATGGGTGTGGGAGTATTTTTTAAAAAGACTTTTGTCGTCTGATAAAGCTTCTAAAAACAAACTGTCTGCCAAATCCGTTTATGGAATCTCACCAGTGCGGTGCTATAAAATCTAGCGCAAACGTGAATCATCAGGCCTAGGCCGGATGACGTGCGAATTTTTTCCACTAGCGAATGGATTCACAGAAGCTGATTTTATTTGCCTGGATCTATGAGACGCTCACAACAAAACAAAGCTGCCTGCTCGATGGTCCGATCACTGCTTGTGCTAGTGGCAATGTTGTTTGGAGATTCGCTGCAGGCATTGGAATTAGTCGGCCCAAGCCCGCTACCAGCTCATTTCCTGTATTCCAATAAGTTGGCTGAACCTGAACAGCCCGATCCTCTTCGAGGGTGTCACGAGTTGACTTCCATCATTCCCGGCTTCATTCTCGTCATTCCCGCGAAGGCGGGAATCCACACTGACTCACCACCAGAACCTTACTGCCCGGTGCCCCAATGGCCTTGTCATCCCCGAGAAGGCAGATATTCACCGTTGGCGCTGGATTCCCGCCTTCGCGGGAATGACGACCTCAGAGCATCCGAACGAGCTGTTGGAGTTTTGCGACACCCTCCGGAGCGTGGGAACGAGTTGTTGGAGTTTTACGTGCCCCCTGAAGTTCTGGAGAACACTTCCAATGCGTTGATCGCCGGGGGCAACGCCGGTGGAGATGATGGCAATAAGCCACCTGACGGAAACAGCGGGAGTCCTGAACCAGCGCCCCAACCTGACCTTACCCTTATTCCTGATCCTGTCCAAACTTGTCTGCAGCAAAAAAAGCAACTACTTGTAATATTACAAATCAAACGACTATGGGCGATTATGGCAGGCCAGACCACGCTGGCGCGGATTTTGTCAGACCGGATCATGGTGATTGAAGCCGATCTTCTTGATCTGGAAAGGTCAGACCCTGGCACGATTCAACCGGGGCTGGTTCAAACATGGATGGCAGAGAATGGTCAGGAACTCAGAGTTTACCGTGAGATGGTTTCTGGCAAATATTCTGGCCGACAGGCGAGTAACGGGAAAAAGAATTCATCCTCCCGAACGACCAAAGCATCAACGACCGCAACAACAGGTCAGACTGGCCAGACAAGGGGACCTGCTGCCCGTAAAAGGGGAACCGGTTCGGCAGGCGTCAATGGTCGTGGAGGCGATGACCCACTGAAACCCTCTGCTAAGCAGGATACCGGACATTCGGATGTCGCTTGTTCGAAGTGTGAAAAGGTATTGAATCCACAGGAATTAGAACGTGTAGCAAATCAGACAGCAGCTTCAGCGTTGTTGTGCAACAAGTGCCTGTCGGGCATTCAAGGTAACAAAAGGGTAAGACGAATCCGGGAAGAAGCAGAACCGGATTCATCAGAACCCGCTCCGAAAAAAAAGAAGGGCCCGGGTAGAAAGAGAAATAATTCAACAGCTGTTGCTGAACCAGCGGCCAAAAAAAAGAAACCGCCAGACACTCAGATCCCCGATGACCCATTGGAAAAAATAAAAGCAAATATCAAGTACGAATTAAGTCAGGAAGAGCTGGAAAAAGTGCAAACCCTGGTGGCGGTATTCAAGAAAAAAAACATCACTGTAAAAAACACTTTTTATAAGCTGTCTGGTCTTGTAGATAGAGATTCTTTTAATGGTTTCTTCGATAATGCCATCGCTTTTTTTGGGCATCTTTCTGAAAACGTCAAAAATACAGGCATGCTGACCGGCATGCTGGGTAATAATAAAAAACATATCCTTAGTTTCGCAGAACGTAGCCTGAGTGAACTCGAATATTTAGCAAGTCTGGATGTATTGAATTCCTTCTCGTCCATGAATAATGGCAATGGCGTGCCCACACATGAACAAGTGAAAGCAATACTGGGCTGGCCAGAATGGAAAGACAGTGATGGCGAGTTTAATACGAAGTTGTTCCGATCCTTCTCGTCAATGAATAATGGCAAAGGCATGCTCAAACATGAACAAGTGAAAGAGGTGCTGGGCTGGCCGGAATGGAAAGACAAGGATGGCGAGTTCAGTATGGAGCTGTTCCGCTCCTTCTCGTCTATGAATAGCAGCAAGGGCATGATTAAACATGAGGAAGTCAAAGAGGTGCTGGGCTGGCCGGAATGGAAGGACAAGTATGGCGAGTTCAGTATGGAGCTGTTCCGCTCCTTCTCATCCATGAATAATGGCAAAGGCATGCTCAAACATGAGCAAGTGAAAGAGGTGCTGGGCTGGCCGGAATGGAAAGACAAGGATGGCGAGTTCAGTATGGAGCTGTTCCGCTCCTTCTCATCCATGAACAATGGCAAAGGCATGCTCAAACATGAGCAAGTGAAAGAGGTGCTGAGCTGGCCAGAATGGAAAGACAAGGATGGTGAGTTCAGTATGGAGCTGTTCCGCTCCTTCTCGTCTATGAATCATAGCAAAGGCATGCTCAAACATGGGCAAGTGAAAGAGGTGCTGGGCTGGCCGGAATGGAAAGACAAGGATGGCGAGTTCAATATGGAGCTGTTCCGCTCCTTCTCATCCATGAATAATGGCAAAGGCATGCTCAAACATGAGCAAGTGAAAGAGGTGCTGGGCTGGCCGGAATGGAAAGACAAGGATGGCAAGTTCAGTATGGAGCTGTTCCGTTCCTTTACGTCTATGAATCATGGCAAAGGCATCCTCAAACATGAGCAAGTGAAAGAGGTGCTGGGTTGGCCGGAATGGAAAGACAAGGATGGCGAGTTCAGTATGGAGCTGTTCCGCTCCTTCTCATCTATGAATAATGGCAAAGGCATGCTCAAACATGAGCAAGTGAAAGAGGTGTTGAGCTGGCCGGAATGGAAAGACAAGGATGGCGAGTTCACTATGGAGCTGTTCCGCTCCTTCTCGTCTATGAATCATGGCAAAGGCATCCTCAAACATGAGGAAGTGAAAGAGGTGCTGGGCTGGCCGGAATGGAAAGACAAGGATGGCGAGTTCAGTATGGAGCTGTTCCGCTCCTTCTCATCTATGAATCATGGCAAAGGCATCCTCAAACATAAGGAAGTGAAAGAGGTGCTGGGCTGGCCGGAATGGAAAGACAAGGATGGCAAGTTCAATATGGAGCTGTTCCGCGCCTTCTCGTCCATGAATAGTGGCAAAGGCATGCTCAAACTTGAGAAAGTGAAAGAGGTGCTCGGCTGGCCTGAATGGAAACACAAGGGGGGCGAGCTCAATATAAAGCTGTTCCGCGTTTTCTCGTCTATGAATCACGGCCAAGGCTTGCCCAAACATGAGCCTGTGAAAAAAGTGCTGGACTGGACAAGTTGCCGGGGGGCGCCCAATCACAGGCTACTGCAAATCATGCCCAGGCTCTGGGTATCAGAAGGGCTACCTGCTACCAAGATGCTGCAACATCGGGAAACACAACTGAAACAGTTACTGCTTACAGAACTTACCGGAGAACACAGCAACCCGGATAATGAAGGAGATGATAAATACAATCGCCAGATAAAAACAGTCGCTCTTTATCTTTCCACCCCTAAGCCAGACTGGTCGCTAAAATGGATGGTTTTAAAACAGTTCTGCCAATTGCATAAAGAGGCTAAAACGCTTCTGATGCTGGAATCATTGATAGGGCTTTTATCTTCTTCTGGAGGAAAAAGTGTCAAACGCTACCTTCAGGCTAATCAACAGGATCGGCATTTTTTGTGGCGTCATTCAATGAAAGCCGTGCCTTTGCGTGTGTTAAATAGAGCAATATTTCTGTGTTCTTGCGATGAAGACAGGGAGCGCTTTGTCTTTTTTGTCAAGCGGCTGAAGTCATTGCCGGATAAAAGACTATGGGAGCAGTACTCTGCCCTATTGCAACCATTGTCAGGAGTGCTGAAACTCGAATATATGCAAAGGCTCTATCTGGAAATCCTACAACCCTTAACAAAAGATGATCAGCTGCGTTTTCTGGATGCCAGCCATGCCCGGGCTGTATTCGATTTGTTTCCCTCGTTGAGCGCCCTGCAAAAACTCAGCAAAGAGCATTCTTCCCATTGGTTAAAGAAGCTGCTTGAAGCCTGCCTGCAACTAAGAACCCAAGACATCACCAAAGAAGGCATCCAGATACTGTTCGAAGCGCTGCTCAAAACCCATAGTCTTTTACCCTGGGATCACGATATCCCCGATCACTTTCTGTCCGGGATGCAAACGACCGACAATAACCATGTTGAGATACCTGTCTCCGGACTTATCCAATCAGGAGAACAGTTGGCCCTGAGCTATATCGCTGTGTTGATGCAGAACCTCAATAAGATGTCTTTCACCGTCAAAGGTCAGTGGCTTGAGGTTGAAGTGTCGGGTGATGATGTTCAGACCTATCGCTACCCAATGCCACAGCTGAAAATACAGAGTGAAAAAATGGCCATCAGCAACTGGTCAGAGGAACAATTCAGGACTTTTTTGAAAATCACCGGGATATCTGAACACTATTATTTGACTGCAGATCAATGGCAGAAACTGGATAACGTTCAATCCAGGCAAGCTGAAGCATGTCAGGCAGAGAATGAATTGGAACCACAAAAACAGGCGTTCGGCAGTTTATGGTTAAAGCTCAACCAGACAGAAATTTTTGGCAGCGAAATACTGAATTTACTGGAGGAGTATGAGAGCGAAATGGAGCTTATGCATACAGTGACCCTCCTAAAAAAAGCCAAAATCGATACCGCTATCCACATACTGGAAGTATGGAGGCAACGGACGTGCAACAAAATAGAACAGTTAAAAAAGCAAGACCCTTTATTATCCGATGTTGATCCTGATGTTTATCAGAGTTGTCAGGAACTGGAGTTGCTTGATGAATGCGGGAGTTTTTTTTAAAAAGACTTTCGTCGTTTGATAAGGCTTCTAAAAACAAACTGTCTGCCAACTCCGTTCATGGCAAGCTTGCCAGTGCGGTGCTATAAAATCTAGCGCAAACGTGAATCATCAGGCCTAAGCCGGATGACGTACGAATTTTTTCCACTAGCGAATGGATTCACAGAAGCTGATTTTATTAGCCTGGATCTATGAGACGCTCACAACAAAACAAAGCTGCCTGCTCGATGGTCCGATCACTGCTTGTGCTAGTGACGATGTTGTTTGGGGATTCGCTGCATGCATTGGAATTAGTCGGCTCAAGCCCGCTACCAGCTCATTTCCTGTATTCCAATAAGTTGGCTGAACCTGAACAGCCCGATTTTCTTCGAGGGTGTCACAAAACTCTGGCTCCCATGCTTTTAGGCCCTGTAAGTCGCGGGCGTGGGTGCCCATATGTTATCTCAAGTGGTAGTATCTGGCTTTCAGGGGAGATATGCATTCCCACGCCGGAGCGTGGGAACGAGTTGACTTCCATCATTCCCGGCTTCATTCTCGTCATTCCCGCGAAGGCGGGAATCCACACTGACTCACCACCAGAACCTTACTGCCCGGTGCCCCAATGGCCTTGTCATCCCCGAGAAGGCAGATATTCACCGTTGGCGCTGGATTCCCGCCTTCGCGGGAATGACGACCTCAGAGCATCCGAACGAGCTGTTGGAGTTTTGCGACACCCTCCGGAGCGTGGGAACGAGTTGTTGGAGTTTTACGTGCCCCCTGAAGTTCTGGAGAACACTTCCAATGCGTTGATCGCCGGGGGCACCGCCGGAGGAGATGATGACGATAAGCCACCTGACGGAAACAGTGGGAGTCCTGAACCAGAGCGTCAACCTGTCCTTACCCTTATTCCTGATCCTGTCCAAACTTGTCTGCAGCAAAAAAAGCAACTGCTTATAATATTACAAATCAAACGACTATGGGCGATTATGACAGGCCAGACCACGCAGGCCCGGATTTTGTCAGACCGGATCATGGTGATTGAAGCCGATCTTCTTGATCTGGAAAGGTCAGACCCTGGCATGATTGAACCGGGGCTGATTCAGACATGGGTGGCAGAGAATGATCAGGAACTCAGAGTTTACCGTGAGATGGTTTCTGGCAAATATTCTGGCCGACAGACGGGTAACGGGAAAAAGAATTCAACCTCCCGAACGACCAAAGCATCAACGACCGCGACAACAGGTCAGACCGGCCAGACAAGCGGATCTGCTGCCCGTGACAGGGGAACCGGTTCGACAAGCGCCAATGGTCGTGGAGGCGATGACCCACAGAAACCCTCAGCTGAGCAGAATACCGGAAATTCGGTTGTCGCTTGTTCGAAGTGTGACAAGGCACTGAATCCACAGGAATTAGGACGTGTAGCAAATCAGACAGCAGCTTCAGCGTTGTTGTGCGACAAGTGCCTGTCGGGCATTCAAGGTAACAAAAGGGTAAGACGAATCCGGGAAGAAACAGAACCGGATTCACCAGAACCCGCTCCGAAAAAAAAGAAGGAGCCAGGTAGAAAGAGAAATAATTCAAAAGCAGCTGCTACTGAACCACCGGCCAAAAAAAAGAAACCGCCAGACACTCAAATTCCCGATGATCCGTTAGAAAAAATAAAAGCAAATATCAAGTACGAATTAAGTCAGGAAGAGCTGGAAAAAGTGCAAACCCTGATGGCGGTATTCAAGAAAAAAAACATCACTGTAAAAAACACTTTTTATAAGCTGTCTGGTTTCGTAGATAGAGATTCTTTTAATGGCTTCTTCGATAATGCCGCCGCCTTTTTTGGGCACCTTTCTGAAAACGTCAAAAATACAGGCATGCTGACCAGCATGCTGAATAATAGCAAAAAACATATCCGTAGTTTTGCAGAGCGTAGCCAGGATGAACTCGAATATTTAGCGAGTTTAGATGTAGTGACTTCTTTCTCGTCCATGAATAATGGCAAAGGCGTGCCCACACATGAACAAGTGAAAGCAATACTGGGCTGGCCAGAATGGAAAGACAGGGATGGCGAGTTTAATACGAAGTTGTTCCGATCCTTCTCGTCAATGAATAGTGGCAAAGGCATGCCCAAACATGAACAAGTGAAAGAGGTGCTGGGCTGGCCGGAATGGAAAGACAAGGATGGCGAGTTCAGTATGGAGCTGTTCCGCGCCTTCTCGTCTATGAATCAGCAGCAAAGGCATGCTTAAACATGAGGAAGTGAAAGAGGTGCTGGGCTGGCTGGAATGGAAAGACAAGGATGGCGAGTTCAATATGGAGCTGTTCCGCGCCTTCTCATCCATGAATCATGGCAAAGGCATGCTCAAACATGAGGAAGTGAAAGAGGTGCTGGGCTGGTCGGAATGGAAAGACAAGGATGGCGAGTTCAGTATGGAGCTGTTCCGCTCCTTCTCATCCATGAACAATAGTAAAGGCATGCTCAAACATGAGGAAGTGAAAGAGGTGTTGGGCTGGCCGGAATGGAAAGACAAGGATGGCGAGTTCAATATGGAGCTGTTCCGCTCCTTCTCATCCATGAACAATGGCAAAGGCATGCTCAAACATGAGCAAGTGAAAGAGGTGCTGGGCTGGCCGGAATGGAAAGACAAGGATGGCGAGTTCAATATGGAGCTGTTCCGCTCCTTCTCATCCATGAACAATGGTAAAGGCATGCTCAAACATGAGGAAGTGAAAGAGGTGCTGGGCTGGCCGGAATGGAAGGACAAGGATGGCGAGTTCAGTATGGAGCTGTTCCGCGCCTTCTCATCCATGAACAGTGGCAAAGGCATGCTCAAACATGAGCAAGTGAAAGAGGTGCTGGGCTGGCCGGAATGGAAAGACAAGGATGGCGAGTTCAATATTGAGCTGTTCCGCTCCTTCTCATCCATGAATCATGGCAAAGGCATGCTCAAACATGAGCAAGTGAAAGAGGTGCTGGGCTGGCCGGAATGGAAAGACAAGGATGGCGAGTTCAGTATGGAGCTGTTCCGCGCCTTCTCATCTATGAATCATTGCAAAGGCATCCTCAAACATGAGCAAGTGAAAGAGGTGCTGGGCTGGCCGGAATGGAAAGACAAGGATGGCGAGTTCAGTATGGAGCTGTTCCGCGCCTTCTCATCCATGAACAATGGTAAAGGCATGCTCAAACATGAGCAAGTGAAAGAGGTGCTGGGCTGGCCGGAATGGAAAGACAAGGATGGCGAGTTCAGTATGGAGCTGTTCCGCGCCTTCTCGTCTATGAATAGCAGCAAAGGCATGCTCAAACATGAGGAAGTGAAAGAGGTGCTGGGCTGGCCGGAATGGAAAGACAAGGATGGCGAGTTCAGTATGGAGCTGTTCCGCGCCTTCTCATCTATGAATCATGGCAAAGGCATCCTCAAACATGAGGAAGTGAAAGAGGTGCTGGGCTGGCCGGAATGGAAAGACAAGGATGGCGAGTTCAACATTGAGCTGTTCCGCTCCTTCTCATCCATGAACAGTGGTAAAGGCATGCTCAAACATGAGGAAGTGAAAGAGGTGCTGGGCTGGCTGGAATGGAAAGACAAGGATGGCGAGTTCAGTATGGAGCTGTTCCGCTCCTTCTCATCCATGAACAATGGTAAAGGCATGCTCAAGCATGAGCAAGTGAAAGAGGTGCTGAGCTGGCCGGAATGGAAAGACAAGGATGGCGAGTTCAATATGGAGCTGTTCCGCGCCTTCTCGTCCATGAATAGTGGCAAAGGCATGCTCAAACAAGAGGAAGTGAAAGAGGTGCTGGGCTGGCCGGAATGGAAAGACAAGGATGGCGAGTTCAATATGGAGCTGTTCCGCGCCTTTTCATCCATGAATAATGGCAGAGGTATGCTCAAACATGAGAAAGTGAAAGAGGTGCTCGGCTGGCCTGAATGGAAACACAAGGGTGGCGAGCTCAATATGAAGCTGTTCCGCGTTTTCTCGTCCATGAATCACGGCCAAGGCTTGCCCAAACATGAGCCTGTGAAAAAAGTGCTGGACTGGATAGGTTGCCGTGGGGCGCCCAATCACAGGCTACTGCAAATCATGTCCAGGCTCTGGGTATCAGCAGGGCTACCTGCTATCAAGATGCTGCAACACCGGGAAACACAACTGAAACAGTTACTGCTTACAGAACTTACCGGAGAACACAGCAACCCGGATAATGAAGGAGATGATAAATACAATCGCCAGATAAAAACAGTCGCTCTTTATCTTTCCACCCCTAAGCCAGACTGGTCGCTAAAATGGACGGTTTTAAAACAGTTCTGCCAATTGCATAAAGAGACTAAAACGGCTCTGATGCTGGAATCATTGATAGGGCTTTTATCTTCTTCCGGAGGGAAAAGCGTCAAACGTTACCTTCAGGCTAATCAACTGGATCAGCATTTTTTGTGGCGTCATTCAATGAAAGCCGTGCCTTTGCGCGTGTTAAATAGAGCAATGTTCCTGTGTTCTTCCGATGAAGACAGGGAGCGTTTTGTCTATTTTGTCAAGCGGCTGAAGTCATTGCCGGATAAAAGACTATGGGAGCAGTACTCAGCCCGGTTGCAATCCTTGTCAGGAGTGCTGAAACTCGAATATATGCAAGGGCTCTATCTGGAAATCCTGCAACCCTTAACAAAAGATGATCAGCTGCGTTTTCTGGATGCCAGCCATGCCCGGGCTGTATTTGATCTGTTTCCCTCGTTGAGTGCCCTGCAAAAACTCAGCAAAGAGCATTCTTCCCATTGGTTAAAGAAGCTGCTTGAAGCCTGCCTGCAACTAAAAACCCATGACATCACCAAAGAAGGCATCCAGATACTGTTCGAAGCGCTGCTCAAAACCCATAGTCTTCTACCCTGGGATAACGATATTCCCGATCACTTTCTGTCCGGGATGCGAACAACCGACAATAACCATGTTGAGATACCTGTCTCCGGTCTTATCCAATCAGGAGAACAGTTGGCCCTGAGCTATATTGCTGTGTTGATGCAGAAGCTCAATAAGATGTCTTTCACCGTCAAAGGTCAGTGGCTTGAGGTTGAAGTGCCAGGTGACGGAGTTGAAAACTACTGCTTTCCAATGCCACAGCTGGAAATACAGGATGAAAAAATGGCCATCAGCAACTGGTCAGAGGAACAGTTCAAGACTGTTTTGAAAATCACCGGGATATCTGAACACTATTATTTGACTGCAGATCAATGGCAGAAACTGGATAACGTTCAATCCAGGCAAGCTGAAGCATGTCAGCCAGAGAATGAATTGGAACCACAAAAACAGGCGTTTGGCAGTTTATGGTTAAAGCTCAACCAGACAGAAATTTTTGGCACCGAAATACTGAATTTACTGGAGGAGTATGAGAGCGAAATGGAGCTTATGCATACAGTGACCCTCCTTAAAAAAGCCAAAATCGATACCGCTACCCACATACTGGAAGCATGGCGGCAACGGGCGTGCAACAAAATAGAACAGTTAAAAAAGCAAGACCCTTTATTATCCGATGTTGATCCTGATGTTTATCAGGGTTGTCTGGAACTGGAGTTGCTTGATGGGTGTGGGAGTATTTTTTAAAAAGACTTGTGTCGTCTGATAAAGCTTCTGAAAACAAACTGTCTGCCAAATCCGTTTATGGCAAGCTCGCCAGTGCGGTGCTATAAAATCTAGCGCAAACGTCAATCATCATGCCTAGGCCGGATGACGTACGAATTTTTTCCACTAGCGAATGGATTCACAGAAGCTGATTTTATTAGCCGGGATCTATGAGACGCTCACAACAAAAAAAAGCTGCCTGCTCGATGGTCCGATCACTGCTTGTGCTAGTGACGATGTTGTTTGGGGATTCGCTGCATGCATTGGAATTAGTCGGCTCAAGCCCGCTACCAGCTCATTTCCTGTATTCCAATAAGTTGGCTGAACCTGGACAGCCCGATCCTCTTCGAGGGTGTCACGAGTTGACTCCAGTCATTCCCGTCATTCCCGTCATTCCCGTCATTCCCGTCATTCCCGTCATTCCCGTCATTCCCGTCATTCCCGTCATTCCCGGCTTCATTCTCGTCATTCCCGCGAAGGCGGGAATCCACACTGACTCACCACCAGAACCATACTGCCCGGTGCCCCCCTGGCCTTGTCATCCCCGAGAAGGCAGGGATCCACCGTTGGCGCTGGATTCCCGCCTACGCGGGAATGACGACCTCGGAGCGTGGGAACGAGTTGTTGGGCTTTTGCGACAGCCTCCGGAGTGTGGGAACGAGTTGTTGGAGTTTTACGAGCCCCCTGAAGTTCTGGAGAACACTTCTAATGGACTGATCGCCAGGGGCGCCGCCGGAGGAGATGATGGCGATAAGCCACCTGACGGAAACAGCCGGAGTCCTGACCCAAAGCCTCAACCTGTCCTTACCCTTATTCCTGATCCTGTCCAAACTTGTCTGCAGCAAAAAAAGCAACTGCTTATAATATTACAAATCAAACGACTATGGGCGATTATAACAGGCCAGACCACCCTGTCCCGAATTTTGTCAGACCGGATCATGGTGATTGAAGCCGATCTTCTTGATCTGGAAAGGTCAGACCCTGGCACGATTCAACCGGGGCTGGTTCAAACATGGCTGGCAGAGAATGATCAGGAACTCAGAGTTTACCGTGAGATGGTTTCTGGCAAATATTCTGGCCGACAGACGGGTAACGGGAAAAAGAATTCATCCTCCCGAACGACCAAAGCATCAACGACCGCGACAACAGTTCAGACCGGCCAGACAAGCGGATCTGCTGCCCGTAACAGGGGAACCGGTTCGACAGGCGCCAATGGTCGTGGAGGCGATGACCCACTGAAACCCTCAGCTGAGCAGGATACCGGACATTCGCATGTAGCTTGTTCGAAGTGTGACAAGGCATTGAATCCACAGGAATTAGGACGTGTAGCAAATCAGACAGCAGCTTCAGCGTTGTTGTGCGACAAGTGCCTGTCGGGCATTCAAGGTAACAAAAGGGTAAGACGAATCCGGGAAGAAGCAGAACCGGATTCACCAGAACCCGCTCCGAAAAAAAAGAAAGGCCCGGGTAGAAAGAGAAATAATTCAACAGCTGTTGCTGAACCAGCGGCCAAAAAAAAGAAACCGCCAGACACTCAAATTCCCGATGATCCGTTAGAAAAAATAAAAGCAAATATCAAGTACGAATTAAGTCAGGAAGAGCTGAAAAAAGTGCAAACCCTGATGGTGATATTCAAGAAAAAAAACATCACTGTAAAAAAGACCTTTTATAAGCTGCTTGGTTTCGTAGATAGAGATTCTTTTAATGGTTTCTTCGATAATGCCGCCGCCTTTTTTGGGTACCTTTCTGAAAACTTCAAAAATACAGGCATGTTGACCGGCATGCTGGATAATAGCAAAAAACATATCCGTAGTTTTGCAGAGCGTAGCCAGGATGAACTCGAATATTTAGCGAGTTTAGATGTAGTGACTTCTTTCTCGTCCATGAATAATGGCAAAGGCGTGCCCACACATGAACAAGTGAAAGCAATACTGGGCTGGCCAGAATGGAAAGACAGGGATGGTGAGTTTAATACGAAGTTGTTCCGATCCTTCTCGTCTATGAATCATGCCAAAGGCATCCTCAAACATGAGCAAGTGAAAGAGGTGTTGGGCTGGCCGGAGTGGAAAGACAAGGATGGCGAGTTCAGTATGGAACTGTTCCGCGCCTTCTCATCCATGAACAGTGGTAAAGGCATGATTAAACATGAAGAAGTGAAAGAAGTGCTGGCCTGGTCGGAATGGAAAGACAAGGTTGGCGAGTTCAGTATTGAGCTATTCCGCTCCTTCTCATCCATGAACAGTGGTAAAGGCATGCTCAAACAAGAGGAAGTGAAAGCGATGTTGGGCTGGCCGGAATGGAAAGACAACGATGGCGAGTTCAGTATGGAGCTGTTCCGCGCCTTCTCATCCATGAACAATGGTAAAGGCGTGCTCAAAAAAAAGGAAGTGAAAAAGGTGCTGGGCTGGCCGGAATGGAAGGACAAGTTTGGCGAGTTCAGTATGGAGCTGTTCCGCGCCTTTTCATCCATGAATAGTGGCAAAGGCATGCTCAAACAAAAGGAAGTGAAAGCGGTGTTGGGCTGGTCGGCATGGAAGGACAAGGATGGCGAGTTCAGTATAGAGCTGTTCCGCTCCTTCTCATCTATGAATAGCAGCAAGGGCATGATTAAACATGAGGAAGTCAAGGAGGTGCTGGACTGGCCAGAATGGAAGGACAAGGATGGCGAGTTCAGTATGGAGCTGTTCCGCGCCTTCTCGTCTATGAATAGCAGCAAGGGCATGATTAAACATGAGGAAGTCAAAGAGGTGCTGGGCTGGCCGGAATGGAAAGACAAGGATGGCGAGTTAAGCATTGAGCTGTTCCGCTCCTTCTCGTCTATGAATCATGGCAAAGGCATGCTCAAACATGAGCAAGTGAAAGAGGTGCTGGGTTGGCCGGAATGGAAAGATGAGGATGGCGAGTTCAGTATGGAGCTGTTCCGCTCCTTCTCATCCATGAACAGTGGCAAAGGCATGCTCAAACAAGAGGAAGTGAAAGAGGTGCTGAACTGGCCGGAATGGAAAGACAGGGATGGCGAGTTTAATACGAAGTTGTTCCGATCCTTCTCGTCAATGAACAATGGCAAAGGCATGCTCAAACATGAGCAAGTGAAAGAGGTGCTGGGCTGGCCGGAATGGAAGGACAAGGATGGCGAGTTCAGTATGGAGCTGTTCCGCGCCTTCTCATCCATGAACAATGGTAAAGGCGTGCTCAAAAAAAAAGAAGTGAAAGAGGTGATGGGCTGGCCGGAATGGAAGGACAAGGATGGCGAGTTCAGTATGGAGCTGTTCCGCGCCTTCTCATCTATGAATCATGGCAAAGGCACCCTAAAACAACAGGAAGTGAAAGAGGTGCTGGGCTGGCCGGAATGGAAAGACAAGTATGGCGAGTTCAACATTGAGCTGTTCCGCGCCCTCTCGTCCATGAATAGCAGCAAGGGATTGATTAAACACGAGGAAGTGAAAGAGGTGCTGGGCTGGCTGGAATGGAAAGACAAGTTTGGCGAGTTCAGTATGGAGCTGTTCCGCGCCTTCTCATCCATGAACAGTGGCAAAGGCATGCTCAAACAAAAGGAAGTGAAAGCGGTGTTGGCCTGGTCTGAATGGAAAGACAAGGGTGGCGAGTTCATTATGGATCTGTTCCGTTCCTTCTCATCCATGAACAGTGGTAAAGGCATGCTCAAACATGAGCAAGTGAAAGAGATGTTGGGTTGGCCTGAATGGAAACACAAGGATGGCGAGTTCAATATGGAACTGTTCCGCGCCTTTTCATCCATGAACAATAGAAGAGGTATGCTCAAACATGAAAGCGTGAAGGAGGTGCTCGGCTGGCCTGAATGGAAACACAAGGGTGGCGAACTCAATATGAAGCTGCTCCGCGTTTTCTCCTCTATGAATCACGGCCAAGGCTTGCCCAAACATGAGTCTGTGAAAAAAGTGCTGGACTGGATAGGTTGCCGAGGGGCGCTCAATCACAGGCTACTGCAAATAATGCTCAGGCTCCTAGTATCAGAAGGGCTGCCTGCTATCAAGATGCTGCAACACTGGGAAACACAACTGAAACAGTTACTGCTTACAGAACTTACCGGAGAACACAGCAACCCGGATAATGAAGGAGATGACGAATACAATAGCGACTCAGATGATGAAGAGGACAAATGCAGTCGCCAGATAAAAACAGTCGCTCTTTATCTTTCCACCCCTAAGCCAGACTGGTCGCTAACATGGACAGTTTTAAAACAGTTCTGCCAATACCATAAAGAGACAAAAACGGTTCTGATGCTGGAATCATTGATAGGGCTTTTATCTTCTTCTGGAGGGAAAAGCGTCAAACGTTACCTTCAGGCTAATCAACTGGATAAGCATTTTTTGTGGCGCCATTCAATGAAAGCCGTGCCTTTGCGCGTGTTAAATAGAGCAATGTTTCTGTTTTCTTCCGATGAAGACAGGGAGCGTTTTGTCTTTTTTGCCAAGCGGCTGAAGTCATTGCCGGATAAAGGACTATGGGAGCAGTACTCAGCCCGGTTGCAACCATTGTCGGCGGTGCTGAAGCTCGAATATATGCAAGGGCTCTATCTGGAAATTCTGCAACCCTTAACAAAAGATGATCAGCTGCGTTTTCTGGATACCAGCCATGCCCGGGCTGTATTCAATCTGTTTCCCTCGTTGAGCGCTTTGCAAAAACTCAGAAAAGAGCATTCTACCCATTGGTTAAGCAAGCTGCTTGAAGCCTGCCTGCAACTAACAACCCATGACATTACCAAAGAAGGCATCCAGATACTGTTCGAAGCGCTGCTCAAAACCCATAGTCTGCTACCCTGGGATAACGATATTCCCGATCACTTTCTGTCCGGGATGCGAACAACCGACAATAACCATGTTGAGATACCTGTCACTGGACTTATCCCATCAGGAGAACAGTTAGCCCTGAGCTATATTGCTGTGTTGATGCAGAACCTCAATGAGATGTCTTTCACCGTCAAAGGGCAATGGCTTGAGGTTGAACTGCCAGGAGACGGAGTTCAAAACTACCGCTTTCCAATGCCACAGCTGGAAATACAGGATGAAAAAATGGTAATCAGCAACTGGTCAGAGGAACAGTTCAGGACTGTTTTGAAAATCACCGAGACGTCTGAACACTATTATGTGACAGCAGACCAATGGCAAAGGCGTTTAAATTCCGATGACCCGGTATACATCCAAAGACGCAAAGCCAGACTGACCGCAAACGGAGAGCCGGGAGCAAACGGTGCTGTTGAAGCAGCCTCCTTTAATCCGCTACCTGTTCATATTCTGGCTATTCTGGACGACAAACGAGAAAAGCAGGCCTTTGCCAGTTTATGGTTAAAGCTGAACCAGACAGAAATTTTTGGCACCGAAATACTGAATTTACTGGAGGAGTACGAGAATGAAATAGAGCTTATGCATACAGTGACCCTCCTTAAAAAAGCCAAAATCGATAGCGCTACCCACATACTGGAAGTATGGAGGCAACGGGCATGCAGCAAAATAGAGCGTTTAAAAAAGCAAGACCCTTTATTATCCGATGTTGATCCTGATGTTTATCAGAGTTGTCAGGAACTGGAGTTGCTTGATGGGTGTGGGAGTATTTTCTAAAAAAGATTTGTGTCGTTCTGGCAAACTGGGCCAGAAAGCTTTCTTGGAAAGAGGTTGCCAGCACTTTCGACACAGAAATGCGCCACAGATTTTGCTGACGAGGCTGAAATTGAGGAGCTCAGGCGAATACTGAAAGGTTGAATCCGTAGGTCATGCAGTGGTTGGGCAGTCATTATCTGACCGGATTTCGGTATAACCAATGGTGTAAGTCAGGTATTTTCTTTAGAATGCAGAGCCCCAGTTCCAACAGCTTATTTGAAAAGCCGTTGATTCCATTTCGGTGATGAGGTGATTTCATGGATATCATGGATCAAATTAAAGAGCAGATTGAAACACATGACATTCTGCTCTATATGAAAGGTTCTCCCAAGCTGCCTCAGTGCGGATTTTCCTCCAAAGCTGTGCAGGTTCTGATGGCTTGTGGCGAGCAGTTCGCATTCGTAGACATTCTGGCTAACCCGGAAATTCGTGCCAACCTGCCAAAATACGCCAACTGGCCAACCTTCCCGCAGCTCTGGATTAAGGGGGAGCTGGTGGGTGGCAGCGACATTTTGATCGAGATGTACAACAGCGGCGACCTTCAGAAGATGATCAAGGCTGCTGTCGGCAAAGAGGAAGGTGCTGAATAATTTCAGCCTTCTTCAAGGTGGGGAGGACAGAATCCTCCCGCCTAGTCTTCCTCACTCTGAGAGAGCAGATAATTTTCCATTCCCATGGTTTTGATACGGTACAGATGGACTTCCAGACTATCCATATGCTCTTCTTCCGCAGCCAGAATTTTTTCCAGTAACTGGCGTGAGCCGTAATCACCCACCTTTTCACAGACATCGATGGCATCCTTCAGAGGTGGAATCGCTTTCAACTCCTGTTGCAGGTCAGCTTCCAGAATGCCTTTAACGTCTGCGGCAATGATCGGCTTTTGCATGTATTTGAAGTCAGGCATGCCTTCCAGAAAAAGAATTCGCTCAATCAACCAGTCGGCATGCCACATCTCGTCAATGGATTCCTTATATATATACTGGCCGAGTTTGTTGACTCCCCAGTTCTTTAGCATTCGTGCGTGTAGAAAGTACTGATTAATGGCAGTCAGTTCATTCATAAGTACTTGATTCAGATGATCCAGAACACCTTTTTCGCCTTGCATAACAGGGGCTCCATACAGTCATGAATTAAAGGGGGCTTTCATTCCATTAACTATTTCCAGGGACTTTTTCCAGGAACTATTTCCAGGGACTTTTTCCAGGAACTATTTCCAGGAGCTGTAGAATACTTCTCTCCAAAAAACTACAGGCACAGGAAGTATGGAGCCTCATCGGCTTCTGTCAAAGATAACTGTCTGAAAAACAATGAGAATATTTCTTATTAGCGTTATCGGTTGTGGTCGCTATCAAGTCTCAGAGGGGTATATTTTCCATCGCATGGGATGAGCGGATCACCGAAATAAATGGATTAGTCGACTTTGATAGATTTTATCTATCATTTGAAAGAGAAAATTTATAGATATTTGTGCAGGGGTTTATAGGCTAAGGCCGTTATCAGGTGTATCATGATGTCGCTTCAATGATTGCGATGACTGCAACGATTGCATGATCGCAGTGATACATACTTAACCTTGGAGATTAAATTCATGGGCGTACTGGTTGGCAAGAAAGCTCCTGACTTTACTGTTCCTGCCGTCCTGGGCAATGGCGAGATTGTTGAAGAGTTTACCCTGTCCGAGGCGATTCGTGGCAAGTTCGGTATTCTGTTCTTCTACCCACTGGACTTCACTTTCGTTTGTCCATCCGAGCTGATCGCTCTGGATCACCGCATCGATGCGTTCAAAGAGCGCAACGTTGAAGTTATCGGTGTTTCCATTGACTCTCACTTCACTCACAACGCGTGGCGTAATACGCCTGTCAGTGAAGGTGGCATCGGTCCTGTTAAGTACACTCTGGCCGCTGACATGGCTCACGACATTTGTAAAGCCTACGACGTTGAGTCTGAGGGCGGTGTCGCTTTCCGTGGTGCTTTCCTCATTGATAAGGACGGTGTTGTGCGCTCACAGATGGTTAACGATCTGCCTCTGGGTCGTAACATGGATGAGCTGGTCCGTCTGGTTGACGCTCTGCAATTCCACGAAGAGCACGGTGAAGTTTGCCCGGCTGGCTGGAGCAAAGGTGATAAGGGTATGGACGCGTCCCCTGCGGGTGTTGCCAAGTACCTGTCTGAGAGTGCTGAAGGCCTGTAATTACAGACTTCGTCATTTGATGATTGAAAAGAAAGTCGCCTGCGGGCGGCTTTTTTTTCTGTTGGTGCGTATTAGAGAACAGGCCCAGAACTTACGGGCGTTCGGCTCCTGTTTTATAGATCAGCAAGTTATTTCCAGTGCTTTTTTTCAGAAACTTTTTGAACAAAGCTGAGGAGAAGGACTTGACTCAGCCGGAAATCTCATTAATATTCGCTGCCGTTAGGTGATGACGCAAAGCATCGTCGACAACGATTCCCCGATAGCTCAGTTGGTAGAGCAAATGACTGTTAATCATTGGGTCGCTGGTTCGAGTCCAGCTCGGGGAGCCAGCTCTTTCTAATCACTTTTGATTGAAGAGTTGAATGTTTATTGAACTGCGTGTTTAATAGACGGCTTGGGTCGTTAGCTCAGTTGGTAGAGCAGTTGGCTTTTAACCAATTGGTCGTAGGTTCGAATCCTACACGACCCACCAATTTCTTCCCCGATAGCTCAGCTGGTAGAGCAAATGACTGTTAATCATTGGGTCGCTGGTTCGAGTCCAGCTCGGGGAGCCATTTTAAACTCCTTAGCAAGGGTTAGCTTTCTGGATTGCGTATTCAGAAAGTTCAGTGGGTCGTTAGCTCAGTTGGTAGAGCAGTTGGCTTTTAACCAATTGGTCGTAGGTTCGAATCCTACACGACCCACCACTTTTATTCCCCGATAGCTCAGTTGGTAGAGCAAATGACTGTTAATCATTGGGTCGCTGGTTCGAGTCCAGCTCGGGGAGCCATATTCTCACTCTCATGCAAGAGTTTGTTTCCTGAACTGCGTGTTCATTAAGCATCAAGGGTCGTTAGCTCAGTTGGTAGAGCAGTTGGCTTTTAACCAATTGGTCGTAGGTTCGAATCCTACACGACCCACCAAATCAACAAAAAGCCGGTTCAAAGAACCGGCTTTTTGTTTTTTGCATGCTAAAAATAAATCAATGCAGCTTTAGATGGGGGCGTGTCGTTTTCCCGATAAAGTCTTTGATAATCAGGGCTCCAGTCCTCAATCGTCCAAACAGAGCTACCTGATGCATTCGGTAGAGGCTGATATAAAACATCTTGGCCATCCTGCCTTCCACCATCATATCGCCGCCTGTGATGGTTCCCATCAAATTACCTACGGCACTGAAACGACTCAGAGAGATCAGAGAACCGTAGTCTTTGTAGGTAAAGGTTAAAGGTGCCTCACCCTCCAGAACTTTTCCTGTCAGGCTCTTGGTCAGCAACTCAGCCTGCTGGTGAGCAGCCTGGGCTCTTGGAGGTATAGTGAACGGTTCGCCGTTACTGTTTGTCAGTGTGCAGCTGGCGCAGTCACCCAGTGCGTAAATGTGATCATCCAATGTAGATTGCAGGGTGGGTCTGACCACTAGCTGGTTAATTCGATTGGTTTCAAGGCCGGCGATGTCTTTCAGGAATGCTGGCGCTTTGATGCCTGCGGCCCAGATACTGAGATCGGAGTTGATAAAGTCACCGCTTTTTGTATTCAGGCCTTTGTCAGTAATTTCACTGACCAGCTGATGGGTTTGTATAACAATCCCCATTTTCTGCAGCTGTTTGTGAACACTGCTGCTGATACGAACGGGCAGGACAGGCAGTATTCGTTCGCTGCCTTCTATGACAGTGATGTTTACTTTGTTTGGCTGAATCGCGTCCAGGCCATATCGGGCCAGTTCTATGGCTGCGTAGTGAAGTTCTGCTGCCAGTTCCACACCTGTCGCTCCGGCACCAATGATGGCGATGTTTAACTCAGGTGATTTCTCATGGGAAGCCTGGGCATGAAGGTAATGATTCAGAAGCGTTGTATGTACTCTTTCTGCTTGTTCCCGGTTGTCCAGAAACAGGCAGTGATCCACTGCACCTGGTGTATTAAAGTCGTTGGCGGTGCTGCCCAAACAGATGACCAGGTCATCGTACTCCAAGCTGCGCTCGGGAACGACCTCTTGTCCGGCTTCGTCGTTAATAGGAGCGAGGGTAATGGTTTTATTATCCCGGTCCAGACCGCACATTCTTCCGGGTAGAAAGTGGAAATGATTCCATTTGGCCTGAGCCAAATAGCTCAGCTCATCTTCAAAAGCATTCAGGGAGCCTGCGGCCACTTCATGCAAAAGGGGTTTCCAGAAATGCGTTTTTCGAACATCCACCAGGGTAATTCGGGCTTTCTTCTTCTTGCCCAGTTTTTTTCCCAGTTTGGTGGCTAATCCGAGCCCTCCGGCACCTCCTCCAACAATTACTATTTTATGCAGCTGGTCAGTCACTTCATTCTCTCTATTTTTATAAAGGAGTGTTTTGAATCAGTCTGAAATCCCCAGCTCTCTTCTTGGCTTTATGGTTAGAAAGAGCGGAAAACTGATTGAGAACACACCCTACAGCTATTCAGGCTGACTCAGCCCAGGATAAAAACGCCTATCAGACGGCTGAGAACACCAAGTATGACAATCAAAAAGCTCAGCCAGAACATCAGCTTTAAGGGTCTGAAGCGGCTGCGCTCTGTCGCATTGGTCCCAGTGCTGATAAAACGGTCAACTTTGGCCTGATCTTCAGGGTATAGACGGGTCTGGATTTTTTCCATTTGCCACTCCGTATCCTCGGTCAGCACATTAGAGTATGCTATTTAAGCAGTCAATCTGCCAATAGATAACCTGAATTTGACTGAGAAAAGCCTAAAATAATTTGAACTTGTGTACTAATTAACCAATCAATCACGGTTGACTGGGCTCAAGCTCTCGATCAATCTAGTTTAAACGGTATGAAAACTGGGCGCAGCGGGTGAAACTGTTTTTATTGGCGTTAAAAGTTCAATATTTCGAGTGGGTCGAACTATACAGGGTATTTCGTCGTTTCTCATCCCATCGCACATTCCTCAAAGCCTATCTTGGGTTGAAGCTTCGATACCTGCTGGACAGCCCTTTTCAGGTCAGTAAGCGTTTCCTGATTAAGAAAAAGTCAGATGATTTATATCTTTACGGTGAAACACCTTTAACAGTGCTTGATGATATCTGTGAAAAGTCTGGATTAACGTCCCGGGACCACGTTTTTGAATTGGGTGCAGGCAGCGGTTTTACCTCTCTCTGGATGGCTGCTTTTGCAGGTGTTCGAGTGACATCGATTGAGCAGATTCCCACGTTTTGTCTGAGACTCCGGCGTCTCAGTGGTAGAATGAAGCTGGATAAACTAACCGTTATTGAGGGGGATTATCTGGAGGCGGATCTTTCGGGGGCGACGGTCGTTTATCTTTATGCATCCAATCTGGATGATCTCACTATTCGATGTCTGACGCTGAGAATGCTGGCCCTTAAACCCGGGAGTAAAGTGATTTCTGTCAGCTATCCGCTCCAGGATTATTGCCCCATACCGGGTATTTTTGAACAGAGTGAACGCTTTTCTGCTCGCTTCCCGTGGGGGGAAGCGGATATATTTTTGCAGGTCAGAACATCTTGTGTGCAGAAGTCATGCGTTTGACGACGCTGCTGCCATAGCGAGCGATCATTTCAGGAATCGGTTTATCCGGAAATTGCTCTAATCCCACCTTGATGAAATTCCATGTCGCCTGAGCTTGTTTGATCGGTTTGGCCGCATGGGCGTGGTCGCCGTATTCTTGACCCAGCCTGGACAACTTCTGTTCGAAATGTCGAGCCAGTGTTTGCAGCTGAAGCCGACCGGAAGCGCTCTTGTCTTCATTTAACTCGGAAAGAGTCAGGCTGAGATAGTGACGGGACAGGCGTTGCATGAGTAATGCCTGCTCAAGAAAATCGAGCTTTTCATTTTTGTGTGGTTTGCTGGTCAGGATTTCTTGTCTGAGAAGCAATAACTTTCTATCCAGTCTGGCCAAGGCCAGAAGCAGTGTAGTGGCCTCAGGGGGACGGGAGTGAGCGGGCAAGTCAGCCATCCAGGCGGCGTGTCGGCTAATGATAGGCCATAGACTCAGGGTCGATGATAGCAACTTCGAAGTTTCCTGATCGTTGGACTTTTCCGGCAAGGCCGGGATGCTCTGGTTCAGCAGAGCCAGATTGTCCTGCATTTTCATTCTGGCGTCCTTGTTGAGAAAATCGATCTGGAGCAAGTGAATATTTTCGATCAGCTGATTCAGCAATAACTCCTGCTTCAAAAGGTGCTCTGGGGTCAGGTTGTTGTTTTTGGCAGCCGACTCTGAGGACATAGCCTGGTTCATAAAAGTCAGAAGGAAAAGCAGTGCGGTCAGTAAGTGAGCTTTAGACATTGCGGGGTCCGGAAACAGTTAAATCATCCCTTATGTATCGGATATCCCGGCTGTCACTTAACCTGACAATCCAGAAGCAGCTTATCGACATTTGCAGCCCTCAAAGACAGTGAACAGCCATACCAGGAGCCTGACCGAGAATAGACTGCCCTACGCGGCAACTGCTCCTGCGTTGCTCTAGCTCTTGCATCCATGCAGTCGTACGGCGGTAGCAAATTGGTCTGAAAATCCGCTTTTGTTCGTCAAATAGCTCGCTATTCTCCTCACAAAACCGAATTTTCATCCTCAATTTTCTGCCGTCCTCGCTACGGGGTCGCCTAGACGGGCGCTATTCTCGGTCAGGCTCCTAGAAGACCTGTCAATGCTTATGAGAGCATGCAAATACGACTGTGATGTCAGTTATTGCCTTCCAGCTGTTCCTTGAGCTTGTCAGGAACTTCCTTGATCACGAGCTGATTCAGATCTTTGTTGTACACCACCTGGGTACCGAGCAGCTCGGCATCAAAGGCAATGTTAAGACCTTTGCTGCGACCGGTATACTTAACCAGTTTGGTTAGAGTGCGTTTTTCCGGAGCCATAGGTTGACTCATGTCGTAGTCGCGGGTGTTGACGAAGCGGGCAAAATCATCGGAGCCCGCTTCACTCAGATAGCCGGTAAGTTCATCCAGAGTTAGGGCATCGCCATCATCCATTTTGGTTTGGCAGAAGTCGTAGACCTGTCGGCTGACTTCCTTGTGATTTTCCAGAGAAGGCGCTTCCCTGGCGTACTCCTTTACAGCACTGACCAGTGTGTCAGCTTCTTCCTTGCTGTTACTGGTTTCATTGCAGCCCAGAGCTTCCTGAAATACATCGCTCAGACGTCGGCCACCGCGGGGACGCAGGAATGAGAGATAACGACCACTGTTCTCGTTACCCTGCCATTCGGTGATATTAATGCGGCAGGCCAGTGGCATTCTGGCTGTATCCAGATAGGCTACATCCTGAATAGCAAGATCATCTGTCACGGTTATGCTGACATTACTGGTTAGCATGCAGAGCATGAAGTATCGGGTCAGGCCCTGCTGATAATCAGCAAACAGCAGGTAGCCCCCACCCAGTGCTCCGGCCTGATCGAGCTTTTCCAGAAGCTGGTTCAGGGTATTGCGGGTCAGGGCTGTAAAGTCCATCTTTTCTGCCAGGTAATCACCCAGTTCAGTTGGGAAAGGGCTTTCGGCATCGGGGTTGAACTGGCCATACTGTTTGTCCTGTTTCTTGTTGTAAGTTTGCATCAGGTCGTCCAGCATGGCTTCCAGGGCCGGAGTGGGGGGCAGGCTGTGATTTGCCGGAACAGCAGTCAGGGAGTCACTGTCGGGGACCTGTTTCAGCTGGTGGACAATGATTTGTTGTATGGCCATAAGTTAATAGTCTTGAACGCAGTGAGGATCGTCTAACCCAAAAATTTCTTAGAGCAGGTTCGAACAAAAGTAAGCTTCGGAAGAAGCAAACCGGAGCCTGCTATGGCAAAACATACACAAGAAACCCTTCGTTTTCACCCTGTTAATGGTAAAACTGTCAGAGCTGATTTTAAGGAGATGAATTGTCCCTCGATTTTGGCGTGCTGCAGTTTCGTAAAATAGCTATCCGAAGTGAGCTAATTCCTTGGCTCGTCGGGGTAATTCATAGCAAGCGACATCAGTCTTGTATTGACTATTTCATACAAATATTGACTACCGCCATCTCTGTTCATGGCACGCCAGCCAGTGCGGTGCTATATATAGAGCCTTGTACAAACGGCAAAGGCCAGTCAGTGGGCCTGAGCCCTACACAGGATGATATAAGTAATAGGTTATGTTCTATTTTATTCTGTCCGTGTTCACTATCTCCCGGCGATCAGACAACCTTCATCTGAGCGGCATCGATATCAAATTGCCGCTAATATTTCTTGGCATTTCGTTTCTGGTGACACCTGTCAAAACCTTTTCCGGGCAGAGCGGGACACTCGTGTCGACGGGGTATGCCAGTACCGCTCCGGGCATTTATAATCCATCCGGTATTTCACTGCCTATCCTCTTACTCCCTCTTGCATACCATACCTACTTCAATCGTTTTTCTCATTCTGGCACCCATCAGAAAGCCGGGACTGAACCATCCTTTTGCATCGAGCCTGAAGACCCCCTCCTTGCTTACAAGTCGGGCTGCCTGCCGTTGCCAGGGGAGCTGGATATGACATTGGCCCCCGACCGGAGAGACCCGGATCAATGGACCTGGCTTTTACCCGGCAAAAGCAGGCCAGAACCCTACCCTGAACAGACACAGGTGAAGGTCGGTGATGAAGGTGTGCCAGTCCACATATCAGTCCCTGACACGAGTTTACAATGGAAGCCGGGACAACCTGTTCCCGGTCAAAATGGCGATTTCCTGCCCGGGCCTCCTGGCTCAATAGGTGGCATAACACGGGATACTAAAACGACAATCAATCTTATTCCCGGGAATTGCGATGATGAACCCTGTCTGAGCTGGGGCCTGGATGATGGAAGTGGATGGATTCTGGACCTGTCAGAAACTATTGCCCCATTATTCGAAGATACACCCCCCTGGAGTGACCAGAATCCAGCACTGATTCCGGCCAGTGGACAGGTAGCGGCCACCAGAGCGGTTGATCATAATGGTAACGTCTTTTACAGGCTGGATGAGAACAAACAGGTTCATTACATCAGTAAGGAAGAATACCAGCGGCTACTATCAATGCACTTCCAGAGCTGGCTTGAATACCTTTATCCAGAGTATTTTGGCCCCAGACTGGCTGCCGGAGGTGGCTGGCATCAGTGGCACTGGCGAATTCGTAAAGTGCCACGGGGTCCAGGAGCATCTCCTCCCTGCGAACCTCTCGAAAATTTACCTGAGGAGCCAGCAGAAAGATCTCCAGGGCCCGTCAGCCAGTCCCCTCATGGCGGCGGAGACCCTGGCGAGGGAAGCATGTCGGAACAGCAGTTTCCTGCCCCGCCCGCTCCTGCCTCGGCTCCAGCACGTAAGGCAATTTCCAGACGGCTTTTGGTTGATGAGAGTCCCAGTGATGAGTACTCCGTAGTTACAATGTCAGAAGATGAAATGGCTGGGTTACAAATTTATCGTGGAGACTCTGTCCTGCTAACCGGCAAAGTAAGAAAAACCACTATAGCTGTTGCTATATCGGATGCAAATCAGCCATCTGGCTGTATCAGGATGCACAGGGCAGTCCGTAACAACCTTAAGGTGAGGTTAGGCGATATCGTCAAAGTCTCCCAACTCCCTATGCTGCCCTATGGTAAACGAGTGGGCATATTGCCAATAAAAGATAGCCTTGAAGGTATAACCGGCAACTTGTTTGATGTGTTTTTGAAGCCATTTTTTCTAGAGGCGTACCGACCTGTCAGTAAAAACGACGTTATCCCTATAAGTGCTGGCTTGCGAACCGTTCATTTCCGGGTGATGGAAACAGACCCGGAAGGTGGGTGTATAGTTGCCCAGGACACAACTGTTCACTGTGAAGGCGAACCCGTCGAGCGGCAGGATCCGTCTTCAATTGCGGATGTTGGTTATGATGATATTGGTGGGCTCAGACCACAGATTCAAACGATACGGGAAATTATTGAGCTGCCAATGCGATACCCACAACTTTTCAATACCCTGAATGTCAGTCCTCCAAAAGGAATACTACTAAGTGGACCACCGGGGAATGGAAAAACACTGATTGCCCGGGCTGTTGCCAACGAGAGTGGCGCCTTCCTCTTTCTGATTAACGGCCCGGAGATAATGGGCAAAGTGGCAGGTGAGTCAGAATCCAATCTGAGAAGGGCTTTTGAAGAAGCTGAAAAAAACAGCCCTGCCATTATTTTTATCGATGAAATTGATTCGATAGCCCCAAAGCGTGACAAAACCCCGGGTGAAGTAGAGCGGCGCGTTGTCGGTCAGTTGCTTACCCTTATGGACGGTTTGCAGTCCAGGCGGCAGGTTATGATTCTGGCCGCCACTAACAGAGTCAATTCGATTGATCAGGCACTGCGTCGTTTTGGCCGCTTTGATAAAGAGATTCATATCGGCGTTCCTGACGAAACCGGTCGCCTGGAAATCCTTCAGGTTCATACCAGAGACAAAAAACTGTCCGACGACGTGGATTTGGAAAAGATTGCAAAAGTCTGCCATGGGTTCACCGGCGCTGACATCACGCAGCTTATCACCAATGCCGCAATGCTTTGTATAAGGGAAAAAATAGACATTAGCACCCTCGATGATGAACAGAACGTTGATGCCGAGTTGTTAGATAGTCTGGAAATCACCCAGGCTCATTTTGATCAGGCTCTCAAATCCTCCAACCCGTCAGCTCTCAGAGAAACCTTTGTCGAGATACCCAATGTGACCTGGGAAGACATAGGCGGCATGAAGGATGTCAAAAATGAATTGCTGGAAATGATACGCTACCCCCTTCAATGGCCCGAGCTGCTGAAGCATTTTGGTCAGAAACTGGCACGGGGTGTACTTCTCTATGGTCCCCCTGGTTGTGGCAAAACACAGTTAGCCAAAGCCTTGGCTAACGATTGCCAGGCTAACTTCATTGCCATAAGAGGGCCAGAGTTGTTGACTATGTGGTTTGGCGAATCAGAGCATAATGTACGTGACCTTTTTGACAAAGCCAGGCAGGCAGCACCCTGCATCCTGTTTTTTGATGAAATTGATTCTCTGGCGTCCTCCAGGGGATCTTCATTAGGTGACGCCAATGGCGCAAGCGATCGCGTCCTGAACCAACTGTTAATCGAGATTGATGGTATAGCTGAACGGAATAACATTTATATCATCGCCGCCACCAACAGACCCGATATTCTTGACAAAGCTCTTATGCGACCAGGCCGTTTCGACAAGCATATCTACATTCCACTGCCAGATCATGAAAGCCGATTGCATATTTTCGAAGCTGTCCTGCGTAACACCCCGATAGAGGGTGATGTTCAGTTAAAGCAGCTGGCTGACGTAACCAAGGGTTTCTCCGGAGCCGATATTAACGAAATCTGCCAGTCTGCAATACAACATGCTGTCAGGGAATACATTAGCAGTCGTAGCTCGCTGAGAGCTCAAAGTGATGCAATGGACGTTGACGAGTCCCTTGAGAGTTGCATGTTAACGCGCAGTCATTTTGAGAAAGCCATGCGCACAGCGAGGCGCAGTGTCGGGGATGGAGAAATTCGCCGTTATGAAGATTTTCACAAGCGGTCAAGTCAGGCCGGAACTGAATTCCGTTTTCGGGATACACCCCCCTCTGCATCAGTGTCATCTGGAGCAGCAGGAGTGCCACAAGGAGCAGCAAACTTATATGAAGACTATGATGACGATGACTTGTATAAATAAGCGTTCATAGTAAAAAAACCTGAAGCCGGGTGCTTCAGGTTTTTTCTGGTTGAACTTTTTGCTGTTCTCGTTGCGCCACTTTGGTTGTTCATTGCCATAATGGTACCTTCTTCCCAATCATGTTTTGGGATTCAGAATATGCTCAAGACTGTGCTTTACCAGCAAATCTAACTGATGCTGATTGGGGCTGATTCTGGCCATTAACTGAAGGCCCAGAAAGAAGCTGGTGAGCTCTCTGGCTGCTTCCGCGCTGCTCAGGCAGGGGGCAATCAGGTTTTTTTCAGTCCCCCTGAGTATCTGGGCCATTAATGCCTGTTGGATCGTGTTCACAGCCTGTCTGACCAGCTCAGCAGCCTGATCTGGCAATAGGTGCAGCTCTGTACTGGTACAGGCCAGAAAGCAGCAGTTCTGGTATTGCACGTTGCGGGGATGACGATAGCCTGCTGTCAAAAATCGGCGTAAACCTTCAAGGGGAGGCCCTGAACCGAGATACTTTTGGATTCTTAACTGCAGGTAGTGTTCAATGTAGTACTTTAAGACGTGCAGGTATAAGCCTTCTTTGTTTTTAAAATGATGATACAGGCTCCCAGGGTGCAGATCGGTAGCTTCTTCCAGCTGTCTGAGCGAAGAAGCCGAGAATCCCCGAGACCAGAAGAGAGCAAGTGCGTTATCCAGCGCCTTGTCTTTATTAAAAGAGGTATGCCTGCCCATAAGTGACATAATTTGATTTTCGAACTTCCAATGTAGCAGCAGTTTTCTGTTCCCGACAACTCCCACAATGGATTAGCACCTGTAGTGGGATATAAGCTGGAGAATACCGGAATGGCACTGACCCCGTCGAATATGGTTGAACTGGGCTCGTCTGCCCCTGATTTTAAATTGCCTGATCCTTCATCAGGACAGTCCGTCTCCCTGCAGGAAGTAAGAAAGGAGAAGGGCGTTCTGGTGATGTTTATCTGTAATCACTGCCCTTATGTGATTCACATTGAAGATGCGCTGGTAGAGTTGGGTAAGGATTATGCTGATCGAGATCTTGGCATAGTGGCTATCAGTGCTAATGATGCCAGGACCTATCCCGAGGATGCTCCTGACAAGATGGCATTAAAATCTTATCCGTTTCCCTATCTGTATGATGAAAGTCAGTCGGTGGCGAAAGCCTACGATGCGGCCTGTACACCTGATTTTTTTCTCTTTGATGCCGAACTGAGGTGTGTCTATCGTGGTCAGTTTGATCACTCTCGTCCTGGTAATGACAAGCCTGTGACCGGGGCTGATTTAAAGTCTGCCATGGACTCAGTGCTGGCGGGAGAGCGAGTAGCAGAGAATCAAAGTCCCAGTATCGGCTGTAATATTAAATGGAAGTAATACCAATCGTGCTTTCTAACTCCCCATGGGAGTTAGAAAGCACGATTGGTATAATTCAGCACTCTTCACAAGGTATTATTTTTTCTCAACCCAGAGGGTCCAGTTTCTGTATTTGGATACTTTTTCGAAGCGATCTTTCAGCGGGGCAGACAGCTTATTGATGTTGCCGTCGCGAGTGGCCAGAAAGTCCCTGCGATCCCTGTGTAATTGATCGAAGATCTCCTCTTCACTGGAGGCCAGCAGGGCCTGACCCTGGGAATAAAAGCGAGCCGAGAACGGACGCTTCATAAAGTAAATAAGGCGACCAGGCTGTTCATTAGGGTGTGTCATCATGTTGGCGATCAGGTACTTTTGTGATTTTTTACCACCGTCGTTCATCATGACCATGATAGTAGCAATCATCAACAGAGGTGTCAGGGTTGCCAGAGTGATAAGCTTACCAGAGTGTTTGGACCAGCTCTCCCCGAACAGTCGTGCAATAATCATTGCCAGGGCAGGCATCACAGGGAGCGTGTAAGTCCAGATCAGATTGGTAGTGAAAGAGAAAAACAGGGGCAGAAACAACAGCCAGCAGAGCAGGAAATAATCCCATTCAGTTAACTTGAGAGTGGGCTTCTTTTGCCAGAATTTCCAGAGTTGTCTGATGGCAACTCCGAGTAACACGAATGTCCAGGGAAAGCCTCCAGCCAGCAGGTAGCCCCAGATGGCTCCCAGAGCGTGGACATGGGCATTGCCGTATTCATCACCTTGCCAGCCGGAATCCAGATAGCGGGAAAAATGTTCGCCAATAAACATGTATTCCAGAAGACCGGGGTTGCGTATCTCGGCGCTGATATACCAGGGAAGGGCAATGGCTGCTGACAGAATAGTGCCTTTGATCCAGGGAAATTTATGCCACAGCGTTATCAATCTGCCTTTAGGAAGGCACCATAAGAAAATCGGACCACCCGCCAGAACCACTGCAGCGAGCCCTTTTGCCAGCAGTGCCAGGCCGCAACCGGCAAAAAACAAATATTGCCACCGAAGTGCTTCAGATTCGTTGTGACTCTGCCAGCCCATCCAGAAACTGCCGAGTATCAGAGTGGTCGTCAGGGTCATGACCGGGTCGGCCAGCAGGGCACCGGAAAGAACGAGAAACATGGCGGAGGTGACCAGGAACAGTACCGAAATTTTTGCCTTTTGTACCCCCATTTGAAAATGGGCCAGCTTCCAGACCAATGCCAGGGTGCCCAGACTACAAACCAGAGAAGGTAAGCGGGCGGCAAATTCATTGATTCCGAATAACTTGAAGCTTATGGCTGAAAGCCAGATAAACATGGGTGGTTTACCGAGGAACGGGACACCATAATCAAAATATGGAATGATCCAGTCATTGGTCTCGACCATCAGTCTGACGA
Organism: Endozoicomonas sp. ALC020; assembly: GCF_049275935.1. Classification (NCBI taxonomy): domain Bacteria; kingdom Pseudomonadati; phylum Pseudomonadota; class Gammaproteobacteria; order Oceanospirillales; family Endozoicomonadaceae; genus Endozoicomonas; species Endozoicomonas sp. ALC020. The sequence continues at coordinate 374,289 of NZ_CP184830.1, read as the reverse complement.
TCTCACCGTATCGGGCTTCTGAAGTATCCATCAGAGGATATAGGCCAAGGGAGAGGAGCCGGATCAGAATGGCGAACAGAATCAGAAGGTACACCCAGAGCCAGCGGGAAGAGGTTTTCAGGGAGGCGTCAGTCATTATTATTTTGCACTCTGTCTCTGGTGGCTGTGGAAATGCACAAGGTTATGAATGTTGCTATTCCATTACTTCGTATTGCTTCGGCCGATTCATTGATAGCAAACATAAAGCAAAAAAGCCTCGGACCCATGTTATTCGCATACTGAAAAAAAGCCCAGTCCCTAATTAATATCACTGGGACGCTAACCGGGACCCAAATCAGCGTAGCGCCTAATCAAAGTAGTTCATTTCGATCGGTTTCTATAATTTTTTTCGTAGACATCTCGCCCCATGGCCAGGATCTGTCGGTCGATCATGGTCTGGAAGCTGTCCAGGCAGTTTTGGTGAACCATTGGGTCTCCTGAAAACTCTCGCATAAGACATACCGTAGCCTCAATAGTAGAAAGGGCTGATTGATGAGGGGATTTGCGAATTCGGTAGCGGGACTCCAGATTTTCTGGCAGGGATATCCGTGGCAGAGACCGAAGTTGAGGGTTGAGATGAAGTATCTTTCTGGCTTTTCTCCAGGTACCGTCCAGCAGAATACAAACATCAGGCAGGCCATGGATTTTCTGATATTCAGAAGGTTGGAAAGCCTCTTCGCCCGGAAAAAGTAAGCAGCTTTTTTTGTTCTCCAGAAGGATCTTGAGGTGTGGGTTTTCGGAGAAGTCCTCTCCTGCGAGAACCTTGCAGTTCTCAATGCCCAGTCTGGCGATCCGGGCGGTATTCAGCGGATGTTTGACCTCATCGGGGTGCTGCAGGATCAGTAGTTCACAGCAGGCCTGCTCGGGTTGTAAATGCTGGCAAATGCAGAATCGAAGAGGACGCTCACAGCGCGGGCATTTGGCTCGGGCCATAAATGACATTCCTGAAAGTGAGATTGATACGGGGTAAAACGGTTCTGGATGTTTTGGGAAGACAATGCTGCCAGCAGCGCTGGGTTGAGCCTGACATCACCAGCAGTGAGCCAGAAGGTAAATCCAGTGACAAGGGTTGGATACCCCTTGAACTGGCCTCTTTGTGTTTCAGTCGAAAACGTCTTTCCTGGCCCAGACTCAGTGAGGCAATAACAGGCTGTTCTCCAAGTTCTGCCTCATCGTCAGAATGCCAGCCGTTACTGTCATTGCCATCACGATACAGGTTGAGCAGAACCGAGTTGAATGAAGAGTGACAGGTGTGTTCGACCACTTTTTTTATCGCCAGCAACACCGGTGTCCATGGCTCTGGAGTGAGTGTCAGGCCAGAGTAGCTGTAAGTCATTCCCTCATCAGCATACCAGGCTTGTAATCGAGGTAAATCCAATGTTTTTCCGAAAATTGTGATTGTATCCTGACGCCACCGGGTGCCAGACAGAAGTTGCTGGTAATAGGATTCACAATCTTGTTGTGTGATCAGATCTGGCCAGAAAGACAGCTCGGCGTCGGGAGCATGAATGTTGATTGAACGCAAATCCGTAGACTGGGAGCTGTTATCGCAGAGACATTTCAAAGATCAGCTTTTCTGCAGTACAGTCAAAGTCGAGCATCGCCTTGATCACCGTGATACCGTTTTCCTGAATGGTTTCTGACTGAATCTTGCAGTTGCCTGATCCGACTGAAAGAGCTCGCTGCTCTATCTTGTTGAACTTTTCCTGGGCAGAAACTGCCTTGTCACCACGAATTTCCACAGTAACCCAGGTATCATCGTCGCGGATCAGGGTACCGACCTCTACCGTATTGCAGGTGTTGCACTCAAAGGGGTCTTTTTCTTTCATGCTGATACCTCTTGAAAGCAAGTAAATCTACCTCATTCATCATGAGATAAACATATTACAAGATCTATGGGGATACGCCAGAAATAATAGCTGTTTCTGCGATAGCTTTTCCGTGGCCGGGCAGTTTTTTTTCTTCGAAATCCTTCTGAAATCGAGCATGTCCATGTTTTGTGTGTCCTGTACTTGTTTGTGCGTCTTGGTGCGTGTTTGTGAAGGCTTTTTTATTCGGATTTTATGGTATAGGCTCAGTAATTCTCGAAGTTGTACGTCATCAAAATGAGGGATGAAAACGGTACTTTGGTTCAAAAGTTTCCGGTATTCCTGCATCAGAACAAGGTGGTCGTGCTTTTAGCCATGAACAAAGTGCCAGAGTGAAAGCAATTTCACGGTAGAAACCCGGGAAGTTAAATCTATGACAGACAGTAAGGCGAATTTGCGTCGCAACGTGAACCTGCTGGGAACACTGTTGGGTCAGACTATAAAGGAACATCATGGCGAGGTTTTTTTCAATCGTATTGAAAGCATTCGTCAGCTTTCCAAGGCTGCAAGAGCAGGCAGTGAGGATGATCGGGAAGTTTTACTGGATCAACTGAAAAACCTTTCTGATGACGACCTGGTGCCCGTTACACGGGCGTTCAGTCATTTTCTTAATCTGGCTAACCTGGCCGAACAATATGACAGTATTGCTGTTAGCCATGGCGAAACGTTCTGTGTTCCGGATCACTTTGATGAGCTGATGGCGAGGCTCAGAAATCAGGGGTTCAGCCAGGAGCAAATCGCAGACAGTGTTGCCAGCCTTGATATGGAGCTGGTACTGACCGCTCACCCCACCGAAGTTTCCCGCAGAACCCTGATCCAGAAACATGAATCGATTTTTGAGTGTCTCAGCAAGCTGGAAAGCAGCCGTCTGAGCTTCAGGGAGCGAGCCCGTCTTGAAGACCGGCTTCGTCAATTGATAGCTCAGGCCTGGCACACTTATGAATTCAGGATGAAGCGACCATCACCTGTTGATGAAGCCAAGGGTGGATTTGCCACCATCGAGCACTCTCTATGGAATGCGGTGCCTGATTTTGTTCGTGCTATAGATGAGCGGCTCAGGGAACATACCGATATTGGTCTGCCACTGGATGCTGTACCGGTGCGCTTTTCTTCCTGGATGGGAGGAGACCGGGATGGAAATCCATTCGTCACCGCTGAGGTGACCCGGGAAGTGCTTTTATTGAGTCGCTGGATGGCTGCGGATTTGTACCTCAGGGATCTGAACCCCCTGATTGGAGAGCTCTCCATGACTGAATGCAGTGAAGAAATGAAGCAGAAACTGGGGGATTGTCGAGAGCCCTATCGGGTCGTTCTCAGACAGCTCAGAGAGCGTCTCAGAGAGGCCCGAACCTGGTGCGAATATGCACTGGTCGACAAATCCCGTTCTTCTGAAGTGCTTCTGGAGCATAAAGATCTTGTTGAGCCTCTGGAGCTTTGCTACCACTCCTTGCATGAAGTGGGTCTGGGCGTCATTGCCGATGGTCCGCTATTGGACATGATCCGTCGTGCTCACAGCTTTGGTCTCACCCTGATACGTTTGGATATTCGTCAGGAAGCGAGCCGACATACTCAGGCGATCAGTGAGTTAACCAGAGCTCTGGGGATTGGTGATTACCAGAGCTGGGATGAACAGGAAAAGCAGACCTTTTTACTGAAAGAGCTGCAGAATCCCAGGCCCATGATTCCGGTAGAATGGCAGCCTTCCGAAGATGTCGCTGAAGTCCTTGCCACCTGTCGTGCTATTGCCAGAGAAGGTCAGCAGGCATTAGGCGCATATGTCATTTCCATGGCCTACAAACCATCCGATGTCTTGTCTGTAGCGCTGTTGCTGAAAGAGTGTGGCGTTGGCTTTGCAATGCCTATTGCTCCTCTGTTTGAAACACTTGACGCGCTGGATGGTGCCAGTGAGTGTATCAGCTCTCTATTGTCATTGCCCTGGTATCGTGGTTATTGCCATGGCGGTCAGATGGTGATGATCGGTTATTCCGACTCTGCCAAGGATGCTGGCTGGATGGCAGCAGCCTGGGCTCAGTATCGGGCCATGGAAGAGGTGACGGAGGTCTGTCGTAAAAATAATGTCGGGCTGACACTGTTCCACGGTCGTGGTGGTACCATCGGTCGTGGTGGTGGCCCTGCCCATGCGGCGATTCTCTCCCAGCCACCGGGCTCGGTGAACAATAATCTGCGAGTCACTGAACAGGGAGAAATGATCCGTTTCAAGTTTGGTTTCCCTGATGTGGCCATTAACAGCCTGATGCTCTATGCAAGCGCCACGCTGGAAGCAACCCTGCTGCCCCCGCCTGTGCCAGAGCAAAGCTGGCGGGATATGATGGATCAGCTGGCCAGAGATTCCCTGCAAATATACCGGGGTATGGTCCGGGATGAGCCTGATTTTGTTCCCTATTTTCGTGCGGTGACGCCAGAACAGGAATTGGCCAAGTTACCCCTGGGTTCAAGACCTGCAAAGCGCAAGCCCAATGGTGGCGTGGAAAGTCTGCGGGCGATTCCATGGATATTCGCCTGGACCCAGATTCGTCTCATGCTGCCCACCTGGCTTGGGTGTGGTGCCGCCTTAAGAAATGCTTTGGAAAACGGCCAGAAAGAAACTCTGGAAGAGATGATCAGTCAATGGCCCTTCTTCAAGGCGCGGCTGGAAATGCTGGAGATGGTCTTTATGAAGACCGATTCGAATCTGGCTGAATACTATGAAGAACGGTTGGTACCGACCGAGCTACAGCATCTGGGAGAAAGTCTGCGAGAGCAGCTGAAAACTGCAGTTCAGGCACTGCTGGAGCTTAAAAGCGGGGAAGAGTTGATGTCTAACCATCCTCAGAATAAGCAGGCTATCGCTTTGCGTAATCCATATACTGACCCTCTGAATGTGCTTCAGGCAGAGTTACTCTACCGCGTTCGACATTCAGAAGAAGGGAAGGTTTGTGAAAATCTGGAACAGGCCTTGATGATTACTGTTGTTGGTATTGCTGCAGGTATGCGTAATACCGGCTAACTGGCTTATTGTCAGAGTCAATGTGTTTGTCTCCTGTAACTCGTTCCAATGCTCCAGCAAAGGCAGGAGTCGCAGGAGAGTCTCCACCCGGTCAGTCTTCAATGTGGCTGACGTACAATGATATCCGGGGTGAAATTTTAAGGTTTTATTACCATGGTGCATGATATAGGATCACGGAGCACGTCAAGATAAGGTGATCGGAACAAGCATGGCTGTCGCTGCAATTATCACAGGAACGGGGCTATACACCCCGACCAGTTCTATCAGCAATGATGAGCTGGTCACGAGCTATAATACCTGGGCTCAGAAAGAGAATGACAAACACCAGCAGGCAATCGCTGCCGGTGAAAAAGACCCCCTGCCATTGAGTAACAGTGCCTTTATAGAAAAAGCTTCGGGCATTAAAAGTCGTTATGTCATGGATCGTGAAGGTGTTCTTGATCCTGGTCGTATGGTACCCCGACTTCCCGAGCGGGATAACGAAGAAATCTCCGTTCAGTGTGAAATGGCATTACATGCTGCCAGAGATGCGCTTTCCCAGGCACGAGTGAGGCCAGAAGAGGTCGACCTGGTCATTGTGGCTTGCTCCAACCTGCAAAGGGCTTATCCTGCCATTGCCGTTGAGGTGCAGTACTACTTGGGAGCATCTGGCTACGCCTACGATATGAATGTGGCCTGTTCTTCTGCGACTTTTGGTATCAAAGCGGCAACGGATGCCATTCTGTCCGGTAATGCGCAGAGGGTTCTGGTGATCAGTCCCGAGATCACTTCTGCTCATTTGAATTTCCGTGATCGGGACAGCCACTTTATTTTCGGAGATGCTTCGACAGCTGTTGTAGTTGAAGCGGAAAGTGTTGCCAGTAATGAGAAAGGCTTTGAAATTCTGGGTACCAGAGCCTGGACTCAGTTTTCCAATAATATCCGTAATAATTTTGGGTTCCTGAATCGTGCTGATGAGTCCGGTATTGGACAACCCGATAAGCTGTTTGTGCAAAACGGTCGCAAGGTTTTCAAGGAGGTCTGTCCTAAAGTGGCAGAGATCATTTCAAGTCACCTGGATGAGTTGAGACTGACGTCTGACAAACTCTCTCGTCTTTGGCTACACCAGGCGAACCTGAGCATGAATCAGCTGATTTCACGCAGGGTATTAGGCCGTGAAGCGACTCCGGCAGAAGCGCCGGTTATTTTGGATGAGTACGCTAACACCAGTTCTGCAGGATCAATCATTGCTTTCCATAAGTATTCAGCAGATCTGGAAGCGGGTAGTTGTGGTGTTATCTGTTCTTTCGGAGCGGGTTACTCTATTGGCAGTATTGTCGTCAGAAAACGCTGAGAGCCTTTCGTTGAATAGGCGGCTGGTCGACTCCACTGCGAAATAGTGCGATGAGTGGGCAAATTTACCTATTTGTCATTACCCATTACAATAGCCTGCAATTTTTCCCGAATGCTTGCCAGTAACCGGAAATCGAAAGACGGGGTTCGGATTGTTTTCTGTTGCTGGGGCGGAGATCTGAATGACTGAGAAGGTAAGAGATCAGGACAAGACCCACTTTGGTTACAAAGATGTCAATCCTGATGATAAAGAGAAGCTGGTGGCGGGTGTTTTTCACTCAGTGGCTGATAGCTATGACGTGATGAACGACCTCATGTCAATGGGTGTACACCGGCTCTGGAAGCGTTTTACCGTAGAGCTTTCTGCGGTTCGCAAAGGTCATCAGGTTCTGGATATTGCCGGTGGTACCGGCGACCTCACAAAACAGTTTTCCCGTCTGGTGGGCGATACGGGTCGGGTCGTGCTGGCTGACATCAATGAGTCGATGCTCAGGGTTGGGCGTGATCGTTTGATTGATCAGGGCATTGTCGGGAATGTTGAGTATGTCCAGGCCAACGCCGAGTGCCTGCCATTCCCGGAAAATACGTTCGACTGCATAACTATTGCGTTTGGCCTGAGAAATGTGACCGATAAGGACGAAGCACTGCGCTCTATGTGCCGGGTCCTGAAGCCTGGTGGCCGTCTGCTGGTTCTGGAGTTCTCAAAGACTAACAATCCTTTGTTAACCAAAGTCTATGACGCTTATTCCTTCTCCCTGTTGCCGGCGATGGGTAAGCTGGTGGCAGGTGACTCAGAGAGTTATCGCTACCTGGCCGAGAGTATTCGCAAGCACCCGGATCAGGAAACCCTGAAAGCCATGATGAAAGAAGCCGGTTTTGTGAATACCACCTACCACAACATGACCGGCGGCATTGTTGCCCTGCATAAAGGCATCAAACCCTGATTATCATGAAGACGGCATTTCTGGCGTTTGTGGAGAACCGGATCAATCAGCTGTTTAAGCTCGATCCCGTTACAGCCGGGGCTTTAAAGTCTCTGGACGGCAGCGTTGTTCATCTCATTGGTCTTCAGCCTGATTTTAACTGCTATGTTTTTCTGGACGCCTCAGGAGTCCGCTGTGCTGGCTGGCATGAGGGCTCTGTTGATGTCACTCTGCAGGGGCCATTAAGTAGTTTTATAACGCTTGCCGCTGATCGAGACGCTTCCTGGGATGCCATCAGAGGGCTAAATGTCTCGGGTGATCAGAAAGTTCTGGAAGCGCTGCAATCTACCCATCGAGGGATGCAGCTCGACTGGGAAACCCTGATCTGTGAGCAAGTGGGTCCAGTAGCAGGGCATTCACTGGCTGAAGGGCTGCGCTTCATAACCTCAACGCTGACAGGCTTTGGAGAAACGCTTCCTGGCCAAGGGGCCGCTTATCTTCAGTACGAATTGGAGCTGGTGCCCTCAGAGTCTGAAATCGGTGCTTTCAGTCGTGAGGTTACCGCTCTGAGTGAAGCTGTGGAAAGCTTGAGCAGACGTTTGAACAAAACTTGATGGGAAAGCTGACAAGGCAGCCTCGAGCGCAGAACAGCCCCTTTGTGAGTTAAGCAAGCGAGTTGAGCAAACAAGAGTATCGCGGGAGAAAAGGGTGCTGCAGTTAACCCGTTTAATAAAAATTGTTGGGGCTATTGCCCGCTACAGGCTGGACGATCTGGTCGAGATCGACTGCCTGCCTTTTCCTGCCAGAGTTCTGATGCGACTCCTTCCCTGGCGATACTTTATCAAGAACAGCGACCCCAGAGCCGTCCGACTCAGAAAAGGGCTGGAATCCCTGGGACCTATCTTTATCAAGTTCGGCCAGATTCTGTCTACCCGTCGCGACCTGTTGCCTGAAGATATCAGTGATGAATTGGCCCGACTGCAAGATCAGGTGGCGCCTTTCCCTGCGACAGAGGCCGTAGCCATCATTGAACGAAGCCTGCAAGCCCCGGTTTCAGAACGGTTTGACCGCTTTGATCACGAACCTATGGCTTCTGCGTCCATAGCCCAGGTGCACACTGCTCGACTGCATAGTGGAGAAGAAGTGGTGGTTAAGGTGATACGGCCTGGCATAGAGAAGGTGATCCGCAAGGATATTCGGCTGATGTACGGCTTCAGTCGTTTGCTGGTCGCGCTTGTAAGAGAAGCCAGAAGGCTCAGGCCAATAGAAGTGGTCAGGGATTACGAGAAAACGATTCTTGATGAGCTGGATCTGTTGCGGGAAGCTGCCAACGCCTCTATGTTACGCAGGAACTTTATCGACTCACAGTTGCTGTTTGTTCCCCGAGTCTATTGGGATTACTGCAAACCTTCAGTGATGGTGATGGAGCGAATTTATGGTGTGCCTGTTGCTGATACAGATACCCTGAAGGCGAAGGGTACCGATATGAAAAAACTAGCGGAAAGAGGTGTTGAGATCTTTTTCACCCAGGTTTTCCGCGACCGGTTTTTCCATGCCGATATGCATCCGGGGAATATTTTTGTCGATATCTCTAACCCTTCTGAGCCAAAATATATAGGCATTGACTGTGGTATCGTCGGTACTCTGGAACCTGAAGATCAGTATTATCTGGCCTGTAATCTGCTGGCCTTTTTCAAACGGGATTATCGCAAGGTCGCCCAACTGCATGTGGATTCAGGCTGGGTTCCTTCCCATACCGTAGTAGGTGAGCTTGAAGCCGCTATTCGGACAGTCTGTGAGCCCATATTTGAACGGCCATTGAAAGATATATCGTTCGGGCATCTGTTGGTCAGATTGTTTCAGGTTGCACGAAGGTTTGAAATGGAAGTTCAGCCCCAGCTGGTTCTTTTGGAGAAAACGTTACTGAATGTCGAAGGTCTGGGCCGACAGCTTTACCCGGAACTGGATTTGTGGAATACAGCACAGCCTTATCTTGAGAAATGGATGAAGGATCAGGTCAGCCCCTGCGGAATCGGCCGCTCAGTACATGATAATATTCCCGACTGGCTGCTGAGTGCGCCTAATATGGCCAGAAATGCTCTGCACAGCGTTAAACAGTTTTCGGAGCATCAGCGAAAGCTGATGGCCATACATAATCGGGCAGACCGGCGAACCGACAAAAGCAAGTGGTTGGGTGGGGTATTGGTTGTACTGGCCGCTACTGTTCTGGTGTTCCCTGAATGGTCTGCACAGCTTCCCTGGCAGGGAGTGTTAACGGGAGGAGCCGGGGTCTGGCTCCTGATTCGATAGGATTGGAGATAAGTAGCATGAGTTGGTTGGATGACGTTCGCTGGAACAGTGATGGTTTGGTGGCCGCGACAGCCCAGGATCATCAAACCGGCAGGGTGCTGATGCAGGCCTGGATGAACCGGGAAGCCTTGGCCCTGACCGCTGAAGAGCAGCAAGCAATATACTGGTCACGTTCCCGGGGCAAGCTCTGGCGTAAAGGTGAGTCATCCGGTCATGTGCAGAGACTGCATGAGCTGCGGCTGGACTGTGATGGCGATTCTGTTCTGCTGGTGGTAGAACAACTTGGCGGAATAGCCTGTCACACAGGGCGGGAATCCTGCTTCTATCGTAAGTTGACCGAGGACGGTCAATGGTTAACTACGGATGAAGTTCTGAAAAGTCCCGATGCCATCTACGGTGCAGACAAGAGCGGAAGCAGCGATAATGAATAACATCCTGGATAAGTTGGAAGCTGTGCTGGAAGAACGCCGTCAGGCCAGTCCGGGCAGCTCCTATGTTGCCAGTCTGCATGACGCGGGTATGGACAAGATCCTGAAAAAAGTCGGTGAAGAGTCGGCAGAAACGCTGATCGCAGCCAAAGCGGCAGAATTTGGCGGCAGTCTTGATGATGTGGTTTACGAAACGGCGGACCTCTGGTTTCACTCTCTGATCATGCTGTCCCACCTGGGGCTGAGCTACAGAGAAGTTCTTAAAGAGCTGGAGCGACGCTTTGGTCTGTCTGGCATAGAAGAAAAGGCCTCTAGGCAACCCTCCTGAGTGAGGAAAAACCGGATATCCGGTAGAATAGTATTGATCATACGGCTGCACTTGCAAGAGGGCAGTTGTTAATGTTTCCAGGGGATGTTGGCATAGTGGCTGGCATTTCCCGGCCAGTCTGAAAGGAGGGTGCATTATGGGGTTTGGTGGAATCAGTATCTGGCAGTTGCTCATTATCCTGCTGATTGTGGTGATGTTGTTTGGTACCAAGAAATTGAAAGGCCTGGGAAGTGACCTGGGGGGGGCCGTAAAGGGATTCAAAAAAGCGATCTCTTCTGACGAAGAACAGAAGCCCGGGCAGTCTGAGAACAGTCATCAGAAAAAAGAGACTGAAGATACTCAACGTAAATCCTGAGTCAGGTTGCAGGCCAGTTTGCCTCTTCCCTGTATCAGGACAGGATAAACTGCTTTTACGTTCAACACGTTTTTGAGATACCTTTGGAGATAAAGTGTTCGATATCGGTTTCACAGAGCTGCTTCTTATTGCTGTGATCGCTCTGGTCGTTCTGGGGCCTGAGAGGCTGCCGGGTGCGATTCGAACCACGGCCTACTGGATCGGCAAAATTAAACGCAGTTTTCAGTCTGCCAGGGAAGAACTGGAAAAAGAACTGGATGTCGATGGCATCAAAAGACAGATTCATAACGAACAGGTTATGAAAGAGTTGGAAAAGACCCGCTCTCAGGTGGCTGAGTCGATCAAGGAGCCATTGGAGACATTAAACAAGTCCATTGAGCCTGGTACAGATCGCGATGAAAAGGACTCTGGTGGCATTAAAAACAGAGCTCAAAACGAAACTGAAGAGAAAAAAGACAAGAGCGCATGAGCGAAGATGGAGCCAACAAAGAACAGCCTCTGGTTCAGCATCTTGTTGAGCTAAGGAGTCGTTTGCTGCGCAGTTTTGCAGCTGTGCTGGTGGTATTTTTGGGGCTCTTCTATTTTTCCAACGATATTTATCGATTCGTTTCAGAGCCCCTGACGGTGCATTTACCCGAGGGTAGCACCATGATTGCCACCGAGGTAGCTTCGCCCTTTCTGGCCCCCTTCAAGCTAACCCTGTTTGTGGCTTTTTTTCTGGCGGTTCCGTATATTTTGCATCAGTTATGGGGGTTTATTGCGCCGGGTCTTTATAAGAATGAGAAACGGTTGGCTATTCCCGTACTGGTAGCCAGTGTTCTGCTTTTTTATCTGGGGATGGCCTTTGCCTATTATGTGGTCTTCCCGATTATCTTCTCTTTCTTTACTACCGTCGGACCCGAATCGGTAACGGTGATGACTGATATCAATCGATACCTCGAATTTATACTGAAATTGTTTTTTGCCTTCGGCATGGCTTTTGAAATTCCTGTAGCGACATTAATGCTCGTGTGGAGTGGTATTTCAACGGTAGAAAGCCTTTCGAAAAAACGCCCCTACGTCATCGTAGGCTGCTTTGTTATAGGTATGTTGCTGACTCCCCCTGATGTTGTTTCCCAATCCCTTCTGGCCATTCCGATGTGGTTGTTGTTTGAAACCGGTCTGTTTTTCTCCAGACTTCTCATCCGGAGAACGTCAGATTAAAGTTGGGATTTCTCTCGCTGTTGGGCTATTGTGTGATTCCTGCCACTGAAATGACTCGCCCTGCTTTGACTAAGTTGAATGGAGGGATGACATAACTTTCAGGACGCATATGGATAATCTTCAGAAGACACCGCAGGACGACAGTATTCTGCACCATCTCAGGATGGCTGCGATCAGTATTAGCAAAGCAACTTTTCTGGCACTTGGCAAAGCCCGGGCTTTCTGTCGGAGTGTCGTTGCAGTGCTGATTCCTTCCCGTCTGAAAAAAAACCTGGATCCTTTTAAACCATCTGCGTCACCTATGAAACAGCGCTCCATAACAGCTATGGAACCCCAGAGGCTGTCAGCATTACTAAAAAGCTATTCATTTCCGGAGGTGGATGCATTCAAGGACGATTTCAAACTCCGGGTTAGAGATGTTATGGATGATATCGTTGCTATTGAAGGCGATAAAGAACTGGAATTATACGAGGAAGTAAAGAGCAGCCTTCTTCAGAGAATTGATGATTGTAAATCTCTGGATGAGATGCTGGTGTTATTGAATGATGTAGTACCGAAGCCCTATCTGAAGAGGCTGTGTATGAGCTTCCTACAGATTGGGCGGGAAACCGGGGCCGATTTGGGACTGTCAGAACGGGGCCATTTATGGCTGGAATCCATGATTCAAAATGAATCGTTTGAAGGGCTAAAGGAAAATCTGTTTCAGCTATTGAAATCCGAGCTGGGTCAATCCACTGAATGGCTGGCGGAAGGTTTTAAACAATATACAGCGAAAGAGCGCAGTCTTTTGCATTCGATTCAGACGGTCGAAGATGTGCCAGAAATGGTTTCACGTCTCGATAACCACTTTGAGCATTGTGAACAATATGGTTACCTTCTGAAACTGAAAACACTGGTGGAGCAGGCTGGATTTAAGCGGGGAGCGTTTAAGGTGCGGGCCCCGCTACTGGCTGCTGGTTATGAACTGGGTGTATTTAAAGAGACGTTTTTCCCTCATCTGGAATTGATTCATAAGAATGAAAGTGAACAAATAGACAGTCGATCCGGCCTGATAACAAATCAAATCAGTGCCCTGGCCCTGAATGTCATGAAGGCCAGCAATATCAATGACGTATTTGAGTTGATCAAACAGGAGGCACCTTCAAAATACGCGAAAGACCTGCTGACTGCCTTCAAGGAAATCTGTGAGGAAACCGGCGATAACTTACAGCTGGATCCATCCACAAGACAGTTTCTGGAGGATCGTGAAAACTGCGCTGAAGACACCTCTTTAGATTTAAACTGGAGTCATGTGTCTCAAGACTTTGAGGTGGTAGCCAAGCTGAAGGCAGGCCTGATCGGTGATATTGACACTATCATCAAGGGAATAGCAGATGAATGTTATGCGAAGGCTGTTCAGGAAAAGCTGGATAAAGAGGGCGAGTCTGCCTCGTCAGAAAAAAAATACGTCTTCGTTTCATATGCCGAGGTTAACCCCGAGGATCTGCCCGATGTTAAAGCCCTGAGAGCACTGAAGGCAAAGGTAGAGCTCTGTGATTCTTATGAAGACATGATTAAAGAGTTGATCAACCACGCGCCTGAAAAATACACCAGACCTTTGTTGCATGCACTGAAAGAAATCTATGGAAAACTGAAAGAGTCTAATGAGGAACTCTCTGATTCAGAGGAAGTTTCACAAGCTCCCGATTTTGTGTCTGATAGCATGCATGAAATATCTCCCCCGGTTGAGGTTGACGAATTAAAAGACTTTGAGGTGTCTTTAGATGATGCGCAAATACTCAATAAGGCTCGTGATTCCGAAAAAAAATATAATTTGAAAGACGTATCTATTGGGGATCAGTTAAAAATAACAATGTTAAAGGCGCCCAATAATTCTCAAGGGGAAGAAGTGTTAGATGATAAGCAAGATATTTTGTGTGATTTTTTATTTCAACGAGACATAAAAAAAGTTTTTAAAATAAAGATAAAAGGTAAAGAGTTTGCTATTTCCGTGCCGACGAAAAGTTATGAAGCGAGGCATTGGCCTACTGTGTTAAAGGAAACACAGTCAACAGAACGACTCAGGCAGCTAGGTTTTAACACGCTCTCTTTTCATAAAACCGTTCTTGTCGAGATAGACGGTGTGACTGTTCCCGCCACAGTTATGCCTTTATTTGACGATCTTGATGGCCAGATTGCAGATCATAAAAACGCCTATATTCTCGATTCGTTTATAGACGACATTGCTGTTATAGATCAAAGTACTGGAGAAAAGTTCAAGGCTGAAGAAATTCCTGACGAAGTGGCGTTTTGTGGTGTACTTCAACATGCTATTGAAGACGCAGGCATATTGGTGAAGAATAAAATATGTCTGGACTCTGGCTCAATTAACTATCAGATTCTCGAGTCTGGTGATGTTAAGTTGTTTTTGACCGATTTTCCAAGAGGTATAATCGAAACAAATTACACACATATGGATTTATGCAAAGCTTATGCTTCTCACTTGGTAGATGCTTTTGTTCGGTGTCTTAGAAAGCAGGATTGCATGAAATTTGAGACAGTCCATAAAAACCCAAGATTCAAGCAAAAATTAATTGAGTTGATCGATCTGGCTTCCAAGGGGGAGAGAACCCCTAGACCTCCCAGGGAGTCAAGTTGACTCCCTGCAACGGATCTTCGATAAAATTAGCCTTTCGTTAAGGGCGCTTTATCTGGAAAATGCAGGTTTCTTTTCTGACTATTGATGCTTCCCGATATGAACCTGCTGTTATTGACTCCCACCGATTTTATTTCTGAAAGCCGCGTCAGGCTGACGGGAAGATCTCTTCAGCATGTCCTGAACGTTCATCGCTCTCAAGCGGGTGACAGCATCAGAGTAGGGATGCTGGATGGAGAAATGGGTCAAGGCGTTATTGTTTCTCTGACGGATCAGGCAATGGAGTTGGATGTCTGTCTGGATCAAAAGCCTCCTGAACCTCTGCCTCTGACGATTCTGCTGGCTCTCCCGCGTCCGAAAATGCTGAAAAGAAGTCTGCAACACTTGTCGTCTCTTGGGGTTAAGAAAATCATTCTTATGAACAGTTACCGGGTCGAGAAAAGCTTTTGGCAGTCGCCCTGGCTGACAGGAGAAAAAGTCCGCGAACAGCTTATTCTGGGGCTGGAGCAGGCAAGGGACACGCAGCTCCCGGAAGTTATTCTTGAGAAGCGCTTTAAGCCTTTTGTTGAGGATCGATTGCCCGCCATTATGGACGGCAAGCGTTGTCTTGTCGCCCATCCTTCAGGCGGAGTCCCATGCCCTCATCAGGTCGATGATCAAGTGGTTCTGGCGATTGGGCCTGAGGGTGGATTTATTCCTTACGAAGTGGAAAAGCTGGAAGAGGCAGGGTTTGACCGGATTCATCTGGGCTCAAGAATTCTCCGGGTTGAAACCGCTGTCACAGCGATTACCAGTAAATTGTACGACTGAATGGTATTTTACACTGACCTGCGGTTTAGGTATGTTGTAAGAAAAGCCTTCCCGTTCGCAGAGTGAGTGTATGGATACACAAAGCGACTTTTCATTTCCAGTATTGAGCCATTGTTCAAAATCTCTGGCTTTCTTGCTTTTGTTTTTCCTCAGCGGAAAACTGACAGCCGCTGATAAAGGTGCTTTACTGGATGAGCTCTATGATGACGCTCAGCTGGAACAGCAGCTTGGTTGGGTGCTGTCCAGCATGACCATTAACCAGAAGGAATATTCACTGCCTCCGGAAGTGGTGAGTACGGTTAATCAGGTCGTCAAGGTCCGCTACAGTCCCGATCTTTTCAAATCTTCCATGGAAGCGACTCTCGATGAAGCGTTAAGTATCGGTGAATTACTGAAACTTTTGGACTGGTATAACTCGGCACTGGGTCAAAAAATTCTGCGCTTGGAAATGGAAGCCAATGATCCTCGCAATGCAGAGCGTATGCAGGCTTACATTCAAGAAAAATTATCCACTGAGTTACCTAGAACCAGTCGTGTTCGTCTGATTGAAGAATTGATGGAAACTCTGGATGCGGTTGAACTGGGTACTGAGCTGGCTGCCAGTGCGTCGGTGGGAGCCAAGCGCATACTCCATGAAGTCATGCCGATCAATGACGGACGTCCTTTAAGACCGCCTGAGGTGCTCAAGGCAAGGGAAAAGCCGATCATTCGTAAGGGGATGAACGATCATATGAGGTACGTCTATCTCTATACCTATCGAAGCTTGCCAGATATTGAGATTCGCGACTATCTGAATTTTGCCCGAAGCTCTGCCATGCAGAATTTTCAGCGTGGTCAGATCCTGGCTATAGCCCGAATTCTTTAAGTCATCTCCTGAGGGTCCACGTCCAATGTCCAGCGAAGGTCTTTCGGTAATTTCATGGAATCCAGGTGTTTGACGGCAATATCCAATAAGCGATGCAGAGAAACACGCTGGTAACTCTGCAACAACAGCTGATAACGATAACGCCCCTGTCTTTTTTCCATAGGCGCCGGGATTGGGCCCAATACTCTGACAGAGCCTTGCTGGTGGTCGTTTAATAAAATATGCCTGAGACTTTTTAATAAATTTTCCCCCGCTGCCGCCATAGATGACTCTGTTCTGAACAGGGCCAGATAACCTTCAGGTGGCAGCTTGAGTTGTTTTCGTTCGATCATCAAGCTGTCTGCAAAGCGACTGTAAGGCTGGCTGACCAGCATCTGCAAGGCGGGATGCTGAGGGTTATGAGTTTGGATAATGACATGCCCCGGTTTCTTTTCCCGGCCTGCTCTGCCAGCGACCTGAAGGATCAACTGTCCGGTTTTTTCCAGCCCTCGGAAATCGGAACTGAACAGCCCGGAATCGGCATTGATGATTGCGACCAGAGTAACATCGGGAAAATGATGGCCTTTGGCCAGCATTTGAGTTCCCAGAAGTATGCAGGGTTCGCCAGTTTGGACCCTATCCAGAATCTCTGAAAGCGCATTTTTTCGACGAGTCGAATCTCTGTCCACCCGAATCAGAGGAATAGTCGGGAATATTTGCTCCAGAATTTGTTCGCACCGTTCGGTACCCTGACCTGCAGGCTGAAGGTTTTTACTGTGGCATTTTGGGCATGACCAGGGAATAGCAGTTTGGTAATCACAGTGATGACAATGCATATGAGGTGGCGTGCGATGCAGTGTCAGATGGGCATCGCAGTGCGGGCAATCCATGACTTCACCGCAATCATGGCAGATCAGGGAGGGGGCGTAGCCTCGGCGATTCAGAAAGACCATGACCTGTTCGCCCTTATCCAGAGTTGACTGCATCCTTGTTATCAGGCCCTGGGCAAAACCTTCATGGAGTATTTGCTGACGGATATCGAGTAGTTCCAGAGTCGGTGGGCGGGAATGTCCTGCCCGGCTGCTGATCTCAAGATGGCTGTAACGACCTTTTCTGGCGTTCACGAGGGTTTCCAGAGAAGGGGTGGCGGATCCCAGGACAACCGGGCAGTCTGCTATTTTTGCCCGGTATATGGCCAGATCCCGCGCGTTGTATCTGAGGGTGTCCTGCTGTTTGTATGAGTTGTCGTGCTCTTCATCAACAATAATTAATCCCAGTTTGGGTAGAGGCGTAAAAATTCCTGAGCGGGTAGCAATCAATACCCCGGCTATGGTTCGGCTGGCAGCAAGCCAGCCCTGCAAACGTTCGCCATCACTCAATCCGGAATGAAGGCAGGCCACGGGGACAGAGAACCGGCTGCGAAATCGTCTGACGGTTTGAGGCGTCAGACCGATTTCAGGAATCAGAACAAGCACCTGTTTACCGGCTTTAAGAGTAGCTTCTATGGCCTGGAGGTAGACTTCCGTTTTACCACTCCCGGTGACACCATCCAGTAAAACAGGGTGAAAAGTGAGGCATGCCAGAATGCCTTTCAAGGCGAAAGCCTGTTCAGTATTCAGGTTCAGCGGTTCCTGTCTTAGCGGGTTTGCATACTCAGTGAAATGTTGGTCAATCCGCTCAACTTCGTGTACGACAACTCGTTGTTTCTTTTGCAACTGGGTGAGAATGGTTTTACTGATACCGACTTCCCGAAGTTCTGGCTCTGACAGACCTTCAGGGTATTTTTCCAGCCATTGCAATGCCTTGAGTTGTTTGTGAGCTCTTTTCAGAGACTGGGTGATGGCTTCATCAAGTGGAGCGGTGAGGCTCCAGAGTGCTATTTTTTCCCGGGTTGCAGGTTTTCCCTGTCGGAGAGCCTTGGGCAATGCCTGAAGCAGGGTTTCTCCCAGACTGTAATGATAATAACTGGATGCCCATCGGCAAAGTTGCATGATGTCTCTGGGGATTAGAGGGCTCTGGTCTGGAACAGCAGAGACTTTTTTGAGCTTTTCTCTGGGATAATCGGATTCAGGTTTAATGGCTTCGATTATGCCAACCAGCTTTCTGGGTCCAAATGGAACCTGAACTCTCATACCCGGTTGCAGGTTTGCCTCACTATCCGGAGGAAGATAGTCGAACATCTGCCTCAATGGGGTGGGTATGGCGATGCTGAGATAATTATCGTCACATGAGGTCATGAGGCTACTTTTAATGGCTAATGGCGTCAGGAGCCTTCCGACAGGCTCCCGCTCAGTTTAACCTGAGTTGCGGTTCGGTTGAAATGAACGGTCAGTGAAATACCAGTATTTGCCTGACGGGGATACTTTGGTATGATTCTGCCACAATTTTCCAGGGTCACTGAATGGCAGTCTCTGGGCAGTGCATTCTATTGACTGCCCCGGTAATGACAGTTTGTGACCGTTTCGCGTGCGGTGCCCAGGCCGAGTTGCTATTAGCCAGAGACCGGGTGGCGGCACGCATTGTTTTGAGGTAGATCCCATGAAGCCGGAAATCCATCCGAATTACGAAGAAATCGAAGTTACCTGTTCCTGCGGTAACAAGATCAAGACTCGCTCTACTCTGTGCAAAGATCTGCACATTGAAGTTTGTTCAAAGTGCCACCCATTCTACACCGGCACTCAGAAAGTGATGGACACTGGCGGTCGTATCGAGCGCTTCACCAAGCGTTTTGGCAAGGTAGGTGCTCGCAAGTAAGCATTTACATGCTTGCTTTTAGCCGGACAGCCACGAATCAGAAACAGTCGTAAGCTATAGAACAGTCATGAACTTGGAATAGTGTGAGTTGAAAATACCGCTATGCTTGTTCGGAGAATGATTCTAAAGGTAGTATGATGAGCTTTTCTGACTTTGCTGGCTGTGCAAAAAAGGCGATTCGCATTTTTGCGGGCGCCTTTTTTTGTGTTTGGCAGTTTTGCCTGATCTCCCCCGCATTTGCCATTGAGACCTGCACTCAGAGTGGCCCTTCAGAAACTGTAAAGTGGGATTATATTGTTGACGGCGATTCATTGTGGTTGAAGGATGGTCGTAAAATTCGTTTCCCCTCCATCAATACACCTGAAATAGCCTATGAAAAAAAGCCGTCAGAACCCTTCGGAGATGAAGCCTCTCTGGCCCTCAAAAAGTTGCTGTCAGGAACGCAAAAAATCAGGATTCAGGTCGTTGGAAAAGACCATTATGGTCGAGTACTTGCCCATCCCTTTTTAATGGATGGTCGATCCATTGAGTCACTGCTCATTGAAAAAGGCCTGGGTTACCAACTCTTTTCTGAGGAGCTTGATACTTATCGGCAATGTCTGAAGCGGCAGGAAGCCGAAGCAAGAAAAGAGAAAGCAGGTGTTTGGTCAAAAAATCCTGTTCTGGATATCAAGGACAACGGGTTGAAACCGGGTTTCAGAGTACTCAGGGGCAAAGTCGTTGAGGTTGCGAGTTCCAAAAAGAGTGATTTCTTATGGGTGGAAATGGATGGCCCGGTGGTTATTCGTGTGCCCAAGTTTTCTGTAGATGCAGGGTGGCTAAAAGGTCTGGCAGGTCAGCGTATTGAATTCAGAGGCTGGCTGGTGGATCGCGAGGAAAAAAATAAAGGAGGACGTCGTTACAAGCGTTGGATGGTAGGTATTTACAGTCGAGATGGCGTCCAAAAACTGGAATAGTGTTCTGATGAGCATCACTTGATAGTCTGTGCTCTTTCTGTGAAAGGTATTCTGCTCATAGTTAAGGGTGGCACAAAATGTTTTGCCTGCGCTACAGACATTTCGTTACTGAGCATTAATTTGGGTATCCGGTCTGTAGATATACTTTTCTGGTCTACCGAATCCTTGTTCGACAAAGAGTGATCCTATATTCTCCACACTTAAGACCTCATATTTTCATTAGGATTAAAGTACAAGGATATGAAGCAAGCCGCCCTGGATTACCATGCTCAGCCTAAACCCGGAAAGATCTCGATTGAACTGACCAAGCCGGCGGAGACTGCCAAGGATCTGTCTCTGGCCTATAGCCCGGGCGTCGCAGAGCCAGTGCGTGAAATCGCTGCTGACTCTGAAAATGCCTACAAATACACCATGAAAGGTAATCTGGTCGCAGTGATCAGTAACGGTACTGCGATTCTTGGTCTGGGTAATCTTGGCGCGCTGGCCAGTAAGCCTGTGATGGAAGGCAAGGCTCTGCTGTTCAAACGTTTCGCCGGAATAGATTCCATTGATCTGGAAGTGGACTGCCAAAGTCCTCAGGATTTCATTGATACAGTCAGGCGGGTTGCCTGCAGTTTTGGTGGTATTAACCTTGAGGATATCAAGGCACCAGAGTGTTTTGAAATCGAGCGTCGTCTGATTGAAGAGTGCGATATTCCTATCTTCCATGATGATCAGCATGGTACTGCAATCGTTACTGCGGCAGGTATGTTGAATGCTCTTGAGATTGCCGGCAAGAAGATCGAAGAAGCCCGTCTGGTGTGTCTCGGAGCTGGTTCTGCAGCCATCTCTTGCGTCAAGTTGTTGATCAGCTGTGGCATGAATCCAGCCAATATTTTTATGCTGGACAGTAAAGGCGTTATCCACACAGGGCGTGATGACCTTAACCAGTATAAGGCTTTGTTCGCGGTTGAGACCGATTGCCGTAATCTGGACGATGCAATTAGTGGGGCTGATGCTTTTCTGGGTCTGTCTGGGCCAAACCTTTTGTCTAAGGAACAGCTGGCAAAAATGGCTGAGAATCCTATTGTGTTTGCCTGTGCCAATCCTGATCCTGAAATTCGTCCAGAGCTGGCCAAAGAAGTGCGCTCTGATGTCATTATGGCAACAGGCAGGTCTGACTATCCGAACCAGGTTAATAACGTTCTCGGCTTCCCATTCATCTTTCGTGGTGCTCTGGATGTTCGAGCCAGTCGCATCAATGAAGAGATGAAAGTAGCCGCTGTTCAGGCAATTCGTGAATTGGCCAAGGAGGCAGTTGTCCAGGAGGTTGTCGATGCCTACGAGGGGGCTGAGCTAATCTTTGGTCCGGAATATATTATTCCCAAACCGACTGATCCTCGTTTGCTGGGCTCTGTATCTGCCGCAGTGGCAAAAGCTGCTGTGGATTCTGGTGTAGCTCGTCAGCCTTATCCTGCTCATTATCCTTTGAGGTCTCTGGAGGATATTTAGACCAGAGATTCAGTCGTCATAAAAAAAACCCTCCCTGATTTCAGGCGAGGGCTTTTTTTGCTAAGTAAGCTTCTGCACCTGACTGAGTGCTAGAACAAATCCTCTGGTTTGAGTGAGCCGCTTTCTTCCAGTAAGGGAAGGCTTCCCTCGCTAAAACTCTTGGGAGTATTTTCTTTCCTGAACAGTTCGAAAATAGCTTCAGGATCGCCTTGTTTTGCCAGTTGCCCTGTTTTCGAATTAATTCGAACCGTTTCTATGCCTCCTGGCTGGGGCAGGCGTCTTACCGGTTGGTCTGCCAGAGCAGTTTTCATGTAACTGATCCAGATGGGTAGAGCGGCATTAGCTCCAAACTCCCACCGGCCCAGAGTGGAGAAGTTATCCTTGCCGACCCAGACACTGGTAAGCACATCGGGGTTAAATCCGACAAACCAGGCATCCTTGCTTTCATTTGTGGTGCCTGTTTTACCGCCAATATCGTGACGTTCAAGGACTCTTGCTCTTTTACCGGTGCCTTTCCAGATGACATCGCGCATGATGTCATTGAGGATATAGTTGACTCGGCTGTCCATAACAGACTCAGCTTCATTGACAATGTTCAGGGAGGCCGTAGGTTCGTCTCCCGTCAAGGGTGTTGAGGTTTCAGTTACTTGCTCTGAAACAAATCCCTCCTCAGGCGTCCCTACCTTACGACAGTCCCGACAGACAATAACCGGGTTGGCCTCGAATACTGTGTCATCCAGAACATCGACTTTCTGAATCAGGTAGGGCGTGACTTTGTAACCGCCATTGGCAATCGTAGCGTAGCCTGTGGTCAATTCCAGCGGTGTCATGGAAACGTTACCCAATGCCAGAGAGAGGTTTCGGGTCAGGGTCTCTTCAGGCAATCCCAGCTTCATCAGGAAGTTCACAGTTCGCTTAACACCAATTTGCCTGAGGATCCGAATCGAGACCAGGTTCCGTGAGCGATAGAGGCCTTCTCTGAGCCGCGTTGGGCCGTTGAACTTCATATTGTCATTATTCGGGCGCCAGACGCCTTCAAGTCCCTGATCAGCAAAAACAACGGGAGCATCATTGATGATGGTAGCGGCGGTCAGTCCCTTATTAAGAGCGGCCATGTAGATAAAAGGTTTGAAAGCCGACCCCGCTTGACGGATGGCTTGAGTGGCACGGTTATACATACTGTCGTAGAAATTGAAGCCGCCGACCAGAGCGAGAATAGCCCCATTTTCCGGATTCATGGAAATCAGAGAAGATTGAGCCTGGGGTTCCTGGCTCAGACGGAAGCGGCCGTCAGGCATCTTTCTTACCCAGATCAGATCACCTGCCTTCAGAATGTCAGACGCCTGTTTGGGATTATAGCCATAGGCATTAACATTGATATAAGGCTTTGCCCATTTCAGATTGTCCCAGTCAATCTGATTGGTCTTATCCTCTTTCATCAGGATTGTCACCGATTGATCTGCTACGGCGGTGACCACGGCTGGTATAAGGACACCGGCAGAATGGGTTTCTTTCAGGGTCTTTTTCCAGAAAGCCGTTGTATCTTTTTCCTGTTGAACAATAGGCTTACCATTGTCGACCTCATTCAGGTTGCTAACAGGTCCCCGGTATCCATGTCTCTCTGTATACGCAAAAAGACCATTGGCAACGGCTTCGTTAGCTGACCTTTGTAAGATACTGTCAACAGTGGTGTAAACCTTGAAACCTTCCGTGTAGGTTTCCGGGCCAAACTTCTCAATCATTTCCTGACGAACCATCTCGGCGATGTAGGGAGCTTGCAGTTCGATCTTGGGACCGTGGTAACTAGCCGTCACTGGAGCCTTAAAAGCCTCTTCATAATCAGCCTGGTTGATATAACCCAGATCATACATCCTGCCTAGAATCCAGTTTCTGCGAATCCGTGAACGTTCGGGATCATTGATCGGGTTATAACGGGAAGGAGCCTTGGGCAGGCCCGCGATCATGGCCCACTGAGCCAGATTGAGTTCATCGATCGATTTACCGTAATAAACCTGTGCCGCAGCCTCTACTCCGTAAGCGCGGTTACCCAGATAAATTTTATTAAGATAGAGTTCAAAAATTTCGTCTTTGGTCAGTTGCTGTTCAATCTGGATGGCCAGCAGAATCTCGTTGAACTTTCTGGAGAAGACCCGTTCGTGACTCAGGAAAAAGTTTTTGGCCACCTGCATGGTGATCGTGCTGCCTCCTGACTGGATTCGACCGGTTGAAGCCAGCTGCACAGCAGCTCGCATTAGACCCATGATATCGACGCCGGGGTGGTGGTAGAAACGGTCATCTTCAGCTGCCATGAAGGCTTTAATCAGGGGTTCAGGGGCGTCCGCGAAGTGTATAGGTGTGCGACGCATTTCGCCAAACTCTGCGATCAGTTTTTCGTCCTTTGAAAACACACGCAGAGGCGTCTGCAGGTGAGTATCACGCAGGGTGTCAACTGAGGGCAGCGAAGGGCTCAGATAGAGATAGGCGCTGGCTGCTATCAGGGTGATGCCGCTGACGGCTGCCAGGCCGCTCCAGAGCAGAAATTTTAAAATTTTTACCGATCGATTCATGCTTGGCTGATGTCCAGTTCTGGCTTGGGGAGGCTGACCGGGAATAGACAGTCTCCTGGCAGTTACAGGAGGGTCATTATAAAGGGAAATGTTCAATTTCCCTAGAATCCGGATCGTTAGTTAATGTAATGTTCGGTTTTATATTCGTTTATCGCGAGAATGATTCTCTATCCAGAGAGGGTTGAAGGGCGTTTTTAGCTCATGACTGTTTCAGCTCAGGGCTGTGCCGGTTGGACGATGTGTTCTTTCATCGATATCGGATAGTTATCGATACGGTTTGGGCAAAGTGGGTAAATCGACAGGCTTTGTCTTGGGTATATTGATTAAAAAGCAGCCACGGGAAGGTGCATAGCGTGATCTGTTTGAAATAAAGTGGATTCGAAAGGTTCCTTTCGTTGCGCATTTGAACGGACTGTTATTAAATAAAAATATAGGGAATTTTTATAACTAAAGCCGCCATGAGAGACAAACGTCAGGGTGTTGATGTCGATCAAACTGACGTTTCGTGGTGAAAAAAGCAGGAATCGTGTCTGTGTTTGGGCTGTTTAATAATAAAACAAGTGCTGTCCTTGGAGTGGATATCAGTTCGACCTCAGTGAAGGTGCTGGAACTGAGTCGTGGCAGTAAGGGCTACCGAATAGAAGCCTACGGTGAAGAACCTTTGCCACCCGGAACTGTGGTTGAAAATGTCATTCAGGAGCCTGAGGCCGTCGGTGATGCTATCAGGAGAGCTGTTTCCCGCAGTCGCAGTAGTGTGAAAAATGCTGCAGTGGCTGTTTCCGGTTCAGCTGTTATCACCAAGACCATCGAAATGGATTCCTCTCTCAGTGATGAAGAGATGGAAACACAAATCACCGTAGAAGCCGATCAGTATATTCCGTACGCATTAGACGAAGTAGCTATTGATTTTGAAGTCCTTGGGTTGAAGGAAAATAACCCTGAGCGGGCTGAGGTGCTTCTCGCTGCCTGTCGTCGTGATAATGTTGAAATGCGTGAAGAGGCTCTTGGACTTGGTGGTCTCAAAGCCAAAGTGGTGGATGTCGAGGCATTTGCCATGGAAAGAGTCTACGAACTGGTCAGTGATATGCTGGAGCTTCCAGAGGAAGATCCGGTGGTTGCTATTGTTGACATTGGTGCCAGCAGTACTTCGATCAGTGTGTTGAGTAATGGTCAGACTATTTACACCCGCGAACAATTGTTTGGTGGTCGACAGCTTACTGATGAGATTCAGCGACGCTATGGCCTAAGCCCTGAAGAAGCAGAAAAGTCCAAACGTGAAGGGGGGCTTTCAGACGATTTTGAACCTGAAGTTCTGGAGCCTTTCAAAGAGGCGGTTGTGCAGCAGGTTTCACGATCCTTGCAGTTTTTCTATTCCTCCAGTCAATACAATGATGTGGATGCCATTCTTATGGCCGGAGGGACATCTTCTATTCCAGGACTGGCTGCTCTGGTTCAGGACAAACTTGGAACACAGGCATTGCTGGCCAATCCGTTTGCCAGAATGGCGCTCTCTCCAAAAGTGGATGCCAGTAAATTAACCGGCAGCGCTCCGGCTTTGATAATCGCCTGTGGATTAGCCATGAGGAGTTTTGACTAATGGCAAGGATTAACCTTCTCCCCTGGCGTGAACAACTTCGGGAAGAGCGCAAAAAACGCTTTATCGCCGCTTGGCTGATGACCATATTGGCCGGTGGCGCGATGATTTTCATGGCAGATATTTACACCGGAAATGCCATCAGTCACCAGCAAAACAGGAATCAGTACCTTCAGAATAAAATTGTTGAACTCGACAAGAGTATTGCTGAAATCAAAGGCCTCAGGGAGAAGCGAACCCAGCTTCTGGAGCGCATGGAGGTCATACAGAATTTACAGGGTAACCGCCCTATCATTGTTCGGGTGTTTGATCAGCTGGCTCGACTGATTCCTGACGGGGTGCACTTCAAGAGCCTCCAGTTTCAGGGAGACACTCTCAAGCTGGTGGGTGTCGCTGAGTCGAATAATCGTATTTCCAGCTTGATGCGTAATTTTGATTCCTCTGAGTGGTTTTCCGATCCCAATCTGACCGCTGTACGTAAGGTGACCCTTGGCGGAGAACGGATGAATGAATTTGATCTGACTGTGATTCGAACATCGCCTGAGAAAGAAGCCGGAGACGAATCATGAGTTTCGCAGATTCTTTAAAAAAACTGAATGAGCTGGATCTGGCAGAACTGGATCTGGAAAATGTCGGTGGCTGGCCATTGCCGGTCAGGGTTGTTGCCTGCGTACTGACCCTCGGGCTGGTGCTTTTTTTGGGTTATCAATTGCACTTAAGTAATCTTCAGAAAACTTACGACACTGTCATTTCAAAAGAGAAAGAGTTAAAAGATCAATTCAGAATCAAGGCTTTCCAGTCTGCGAATCTCGATGCTTACCGGCTTCAGATGGAACAGATGGAGGCTTCCTTTGGTGCTCTGGTTAAACAGTTACCGAGCGACACTGAAGTGCCCGGATTATTGGAAGATATTACTTTCACCGGTCGTGGTGCTGGTCTGACGTTTGAGACCATCAAGTTGCAGCCTGAAAAAGCCACAGAGTTTTATATTGAGCTTCCAATCAGTATCTCAGTCGGTGGTAACTACCATGATATTGGCAATTTTGTCAGTGGAGTGGCCAGTCTGTCACGAATTGTGACGCTTCATGACTTTTCTATCACGCCGGAAAAAAATGGGCAGATGCTGAAAATGGAGATTCTGGCCAGAACTTATCGCTACAACGACAGGGAGTCTCAGTAATGAAGTATTTACAAAGACTTCTGATTGTCTGTGCCGGAGGTGCGTTGTTGGGTTGTTCCGGAAACAGTGGTTTCAGTGATCTTGACCAGTATATGGCTGAGATGAAATCCAGGCCTTCCGGAAGAATTGAACCGCTGCCGACCTTTACTCCCTACGAGGCATTTACTTACAGTGCTTCTGGTTTAAGAAGTCCCTTTGAGCCGCCGGTCAAGTTGCAAGCCTCTGACCGGGCACTCAGCAGTAATGTCAAACCTGACAATGGTCGTGCCAGACAGTACCTGGAGCAGTTCGATATCGAAACCTTTGCTCTGGTGGGGTCTATCAGCAACGACGATGGGCTTTGGGGTTTGATCCGTGGTGACGACGGCATCCACCGTGTCAGGGTGGGTGATTATCTGGGTAAAAACCACGGTCGAATCACTTACATCGACGACAGTGAACTGCGAATTATCGAAATAGTGCCTGCGGGCTCTGACGTCTGGATTGAAAGACCCAGAAGTATGAGGCTGGATCTTGGCCAACCCTGATCGTTAAACATATGTTTGCAAGGACAGTCCGATCAGTTTCGAAATGGATTTCCCGCTTTGCCGTGCATACCTCACAGATCACGTCTTTTTTTGACGTGGAGACACAAGGTGTGGCTCTCGTTACAGTGCCTGTTGAAATACTTGCTGTAATGAGAGTTCCCATGGCTGATATGACAAGGTAGGCGACATCGCTGCAGGAAACTGGATTTTTCTGATGTCATGCCGATTAGAACAACAATTCTAAAATGCTAAGTGGGTTCACTAGATGAATAATAAGCCCGTGTTGAAAGCCAGCGCAGTACGAATGCTGCTGTATATAGTGTTGGCGTGGTTGCCGCTTTCTGTCTGGGGTGTAACACTCAAGAAAATGGATGCTGGCACCTTGCCGGGTGATATCGTAGAGCTGCGGCTGATGTTCGACGGCCCTGCACCTGAGGCAAAGGGTTACACGATAGAGCAGCCTCCCAGGATTTCTTTGGATCTACCGTTCACCCGCAGTGATCTGCCCAAATATAATGAAGTTGGCTTTCAGAACACAGAGAGTGTCACCGTGCTTGAGGCTGGAGGCAGAACCCGGCTCGTTGTTAATTTGAAAACAGCTGCCGGTTTTACCACTAAAGCGGACGGTAATGTTCTCTACGTTTATGTGGGCGCAGAAGGTTCTGATACCCGTTCAGTTCTTCCAACAGTAGCCAGTTCTGGTGCGCCTCTGGCTGATCCTGCCAGCCAGGGTATTACCCATATTGATTTCCAGAGGGGGGAGGAAGGAGAGGGTAATGTTGTTATTTCGCTCGCAGATCCTAACATTCCAATGGATATGAATGAGTTGGGTGGTCGCATTCGTCTGGAGTTTCAGGGGAATGTTCTGCCAGGCAGGTTACGCAACCGTCTGGACGTGATTGATTTCGCTACTCCCGTAAAATTCATTGATGCCAAGGTCGAAGACGGGAATGCAGTGGTTGTTATCGAGCCCAAGGGTGATTATAGCTACCTTGCTTATCAGGCAGATAACACACTGACAGTCAGTGTTAAGCCGGTATCCGATAAAGATTATGGTCGTGACCGGAAAGGTCTGGCCTATAAGGGAGACAAACTGTCCCTCAATTTTCAGGATATCGAAGTGCGTGCTGTTCTTCAGTTGATTGCTGACTTTACTGATCTGAATCTGGTGGCCTCAGATACGGTCAGCGGTAATGTGACACTGCGTCTGCAGAATGTGCCCTGGGATCAGGCTCTGGATATCGTTCTCAAATCAAAAGGTCTGGACAAGCGACTTGAAGGTAATGTCCTGACTGTGGCTCCAGCCGAAGAGATTGCAGCCAGGGAACGTCAGCAACTGGAGAATGACAAGCAGATTCGTGAGTTGGCGCCTGTTTACACCGATCTGATTCAGATCAATTACGCTGATGCACAAGAGATTGCGACGGTTCTTGCCGGTGAAGGGGAAGAGACCACTCTGCTGACTGAGCGTGGTTCGGTTCAGGTTGTGGCTCGTACTAACAGTCTTCTGGTTAAGGATACTCAGGAGAAGCTGGATGAGCTGCGAGCTCTGATTCAACGTCTGGATATCCCTGTCAGACAGGTGATGATTGAGGCGAGGATTGTCAATATGGACTCCGACTATGTGCGTGATCTGGGGGTAAAGTGGGGAGGCGCGACAGACTTTGATCGTTCAGCCAATCGGGATGTAGCTATCGGTGGTCAGGGGACTCAGGCGACTATCGTCGATGGTGTGCCAACTGTCCAGTTGCCAGACAACGCTCCCTTTGTTGATTTTGGCGTGACTGGAGCAAACGCCGCAACGTTGGCGATTGGTTTTGCAACCAACAGTACTCTGCTGAACCTTGAGCTTTCAGCCATTCTGTCAGATGGTGGTGGTGAAACGGTTTCTCAGCCAAAAGTGATAACCGCTGACAAGACCAAAGCAGTGATCAAGTCAGGTAAGGAAATTCCTTACGAAGAGAAAACATCCAGTGGTGCGACCTCTGTAGCTTTCAAGGATGCCGTGCTGTCTCTCGAAGTGACTCCGCAGATCACGCCTGAGGGCAGTATTATTATGGATGTGACGGTTACCAATGACTCTCAGGGTGCTGATGCGCCTAATGGTGTTCCTACCATTAATAAGAATGAAGTGAATACCCAGGTGCTGGTCAGAGATGGTGAAACAATTGTTCTGGGTGGAGTATTTACCAGGGAGAAAAAGAAAGGGACAGTTAAGGTGCCAATGTTGGGCGATATTCCTTATGTTGGAAGATTGTTTAGAAAAGATACCTATTCAGATGACAAGGCCGAATTGATGATCTTCATTACACCTCGAGTGGTCAGCGATAATATTACCCTGCGTTAATTCCGGCATCCCGGTAGGTTCAGACCTTCCGGGATCTCTTCCAAAAAAATGCCCTATAATGGAATCCGCACTGATAGAGGAATTTTGTTATGGATGGCCGCTCCAATCACCTTTACGAATCTGACTATTACCAGTGGGTGCAGCAGCAGAAAAAACTGCTGGAAAACCGTCAGTTTGATCGGCTTGACCTGGATAATCTCATTGAGGAAGTTGAGGGTATGGGTAAGAGTGAGCCAAGGTCGCTGG
Source organism: Endozoicomonas sp. ALC020 (assembly GCF_049275935.1). Taxonomy (NCBI): domain Bacteria; kingdom Pseudomonadati; phylum Pseudomonadota; class Gammaproteobacteria; order Oceanospirillales; family Endozoicomonadaceae; genus Endozoicomonas; species Endozoicomonas sp. ALC020. The sequence continues at coordinate 344,545 of NZ_CP184830.1, read as the reverse complement.
AGTCTCATCTGGTGGTTTTGCTGCAGCACCTACTGAAGTATCAGTATCAAACTTATATCCTGAATCCTCAGATGCCTAAGCCTAAAGTGTTTAGGTCATGGTTTGGGAGTATCCGCAATGCCAGGGATGATGCTGGCAAAGTATTGCTTGCCAACCCGTCGCTGAGGCCAAGGTTGGATGGATTATTTGTCTCGGCATACAAAGAAGGCAAGAAGCGGGCAATACGAGAGATGAATGACTATCTTCCGAAACAAAAGTGGCTGACTGAGGATAGTTATCCGGAGTGTTGCCCCTGGTCGTTTGAAGAGATCATGACAGAAGATTGGCTGCCTTGAGTTGATCTCTGTATTTATCTAACAAAAAACGGGAGTGAAAGCTCCCGTTTTTTGTTGTCAGCATGACTCAGGATGCGCTAGGCTCAGCCTCACATGCAGGCAGGAAGTCAGGCTAACAAAGACAATGCCATTGAGAAATATTTATCTGGTAGGCCCTATGGGGGCCGGTAAAAGTACGATCGGGCGGATGTTGGCCAAGGAACTGGGGCTGCCATTTTTCGATTCAGATCATGAGGTTGAGGCACGCAGTGGTGCTGAGATTCCCTGGATTTTTGATGTTGAGGGCGAAGAGGGCTTTCGGCAGCGTGAAATACAGGTAATACGGGATCTCTGTTCCAGACAGGGTATTGTTCTTGCCACAGGTGGTGGGGCTGTGACCAGACTGGAAAATCGCCAGCAGCTGGGTACCAGCGGAGTGGTTGTCTTTCTCAAGGCATCAGTAGCAGCGCAATTGATCAGAACCGAGAAAGACAAGAAAAGGCCTCTGTTGCAAAGGCCTGATCGAGAGCAAGTGCTGACTCAACTGTTGAGTGACAGAGCGCCGCTCTATTCCAGTATTGCCGATATCGAGCTGGATACAGAGTTGCTATCACCCAAAGCACTGATCAGTGAAATCATCCGAACCGTTGGCAAGTTGCCATAAGCCAGGAAGAAGCCTTCGGATCATTTAATTGATGGAAGGTTTTTTAGAAAAAGAGAGAGACGTTTGATGGAAGAGTCGAACATCCTTGAACTGAATGTGGATCTGGGTGAGAGAAGTTATCCCATTTTTATCGGTTCAGGCCTTTATGCGGGTGCTGCCAGACCTCAGTTGCTCCAGCCCTATATCAAAGGACAGCAAGTAGCTGTTGTCACTAACGAAACCATTGCTCCCCTCTATCTGGATAGGGTGCGCAATCTGCTTGATGGCTTTGACCTGACAGAAGTCATTCTTCCTGATGGAGAAGCGTTCAAGAACCTTGCTACCCTTGAGAGAGTGTTTGATGGCTTGCTTGAAGCTCGTCATACCCGCAAAACCACATTGATCGCTCTGGGTGGTGGTGTGGTGGGTGATATCACAGGTTTTGCTGCCGCAGCCTACCAGCGCGGTGTTGATTTTATTCAGATTCCAACCACTCTGCTGTCCCAGGTAGATTCTTCTGTTGGCGGGAAAACCGGTGTCAATCATTCTTTGGGCAAAAATATGATTGGCGCTTTCCATCAACCCAATGTTGTCCTGATTGATACTGACTCTTTGAATACACTTCCAGAGCGTGAGTTTTCTGCTGGCGTTGCCGAAGTGATCAAGTACGGTCTGATCTGTGATGACTCCTTCTATCAGTGGCTGCAGGCAAATATTGAACGAATCATGGCAAGGGATCGGGAGGCGCTGACCTACGCGATCCACCGTTCGTGTTCTGACAAAGCACAGGTAGTGGCAAAGGATGAAAAAGAGTCCGGGCTCAGAGCTATTTTAAATCTGGGTCATACCTTTGGTCATGCCATTGAAACACATACTGGCTATGGCGAATGGTTGCATGGGGAGGCCGTTGCTGTCGGTATGGTGATGGCTGCTGAGCTCTCTTGCCGACTGGGTTGGATTGCCAGAGCAGAAGTACAGGAGGTTGTGGCTATTCTCAAGGCAGCAAATCTGCCTGTAGAGCCTCCTGAGGGTATGTCACCCGATCGCTTTGTTGAACTGATGTCCGTCGATAAGAAAGTGCTGAATGGAAAATTGAGGCTGGTGCTTTTAGAGCAGATTGGTAAAGCCATTGTGACAGAACAGTTTGACCGGGGTGTGCTTGATAAGATGCTGAGTGAGGTGTGCAGGATATAGAGCTTATTGCTTATTGTTCTTTTTATGTATTTGTGATTGAGGGGTTGGCTGTGTAAAATGGTTGGCCCCTTGTCTTTTGTGGCGAGGTTAAACGTCTGCAACTTCGACCTATTTTTCATGAAGTAGTAGTTAAGGGTATACTCTTTTTTTTGTACTCTTTTTTGAATTAAAATCCATAAAAATGAATTAATATTCTTTGGGTGTGGTTACCTCCCCGCAGCAAAGCCGTTCTGGCTCGAGCCAGGAATGCAGCCAGCATCACAGTATGAAGACCGCAGGGGGTGGGAGAGCTGCATTTTTATAGAATAAGCGCCTTGGCAAAACGAGAACAATGATCGTCTGGAAGCCTGGTCGGTAACAGAACATTCCGGCTTCCAGAGTGACAGAAGTTTCAAGGTATATAATAACTTACGATGAGAGAGTGCTTATGAAAGCAGGTCTGTATAATCCCGGGGAGTTCAGGGATAACTGTGGTTTCGGGCTTATAGCACACATGGAAGGAGAGAAAAGTCATAATCTCCTGACAACCGCGATAGAAGCGCTTACCTGCATGACGCACCGGGGTGGTATTGCCGCAGATGGAAAAACAGGCGATGGTTGTGGTTTATTAATTCAGACGCCTGACACCTTTTTCCGCACTGTTGTTAAAGAGCAACTGGGTAAAGATCTTCCAGCCAGCTACGCTGTGGGGATGCTATTCCTGAGCCAGGATGAAGCGGTAGCTGATCATGCCAGAAAAACACTTGAAGCCGAGCTGGAAAAGAAAAAACTGGTAGTGATTGGATGGCGAAAAGTACCCGTCAATAGTGACTGTCTCGGCCCTATTGCCTTAGATCAGCTACCCGTTATTGAACAGGTGTTTGTAGGGTATCAGGGTGAGTTGGAAGAAGAAGAGTTTTCAGCCCGCCTTTATATGGCACGGCGCTTCACCAACATGGCACTTGAGCAGGATCAAGACTTTTATATCTGCTCCCTGTCGACTCAGGTAGTGACCTACAAAGGTCTGATGATGCCCGTAGATCTGGCTAACTTTTATCAGGATCTGGGTGATACCAGGTTCGAAACTGCGATCTGCGTATTCCATCAGCGCTTCTCTACGAATACCATGCCTCGCTGGAAGCTGGCCCAGCCTTTCCGTCTACTGGCTCATAATGGTGAAATTAACACCATCACCGGTAACAGAAACTGGTCACAGGCTCGTCGAAACAAATTCAAATCAGAGTTGCTGCCTGATCTGGATCAGATCTATCCCCTGGTCAACCGAACCGGATCCGATTCGTCAAGCCTCGACAACATGCTTGAAATTCTGGTAACCGGCGGCGTTGACCTTTATCGGGCTATCCGAATGCTGGTTCCACCTGCCTGGCAGAATGTTGATACCATGGATCCTGGCCTCAGGGCTTTTTATGAATACAACTCCATGCACATGGAACCCTGGGATGGTCCTGCAGGTCTGGTTATTACCGACGGTCGTCGTGCGGTTTGTGCACTGGATCGTAATGGTTTGCGTCCTTCTCGCTGGGTCATTACGAAAAACGGGTTTCTGACCGTTGCTTCTGAAGTGGGGGTTTACGATTACCAGCCTGAAGATGTTGTGGCAAAAGGTCGTGTTGGTCCGGGTGAAGTTTTGGCCATTGATGTTGAGTCAGGTGAATTGCATCAGGCCCACGATATCGATGAGCAGCTGAAGACTCGACAGCCCTACAAAAAGTGGTTGAAGCAAAACTCTTATCGTATCCGTTCCCGTTTCAGGGATGAAGATCACAAGATCGAGCACCTGGATTCAGAGCTGCTGAAGGTTCATCAGAAGATGTTCTCGGTCAGCTTTGAAGAGCGTGATCAGGTGATTCGTCCCCTGGCTGAGAGTGGGCAGGAAGCTGTAGGCTCAATGGGTGACGATACACCAATGGCGGTTTTGTCAGGTCGTGTGCGTTCTGTGTATGACTTTTTCAGGCAGCAGTTTGCCCAGGTTACCAACCCACCTATCGATCCTTTGCGTGAAGCAATAGTGATGTCCCTGGAAACCTGCCTGGGACGTGAGAAAAATATATTCGAAGAGACGCCAGAGCATGCGAGCCGTGTGGTACTCAAATCGCCAGTGCTGTCGACAACCAAATTCCTGAATCTGATCAATGCTCATCATCAGCATGATGATCTTGATGTGCTTTACATCGACATCAATTACAAGCCTGAAGAAGGCTTAAGGTCCGCCATTGAGCGTATTTGTGATGAGGCAGAGCAGGCTGTGAGAGACGGCAAGGCTCTGATTCATCTGAGTGATCGTAATATCAGTGATAACAAGCTGCCGGTGCATGCAGCCATGGCTACCGGTGCTGTTCATCACAGACTGATTGATACGGGCCTGCGTTCCGATGCCAATATTCTGGTAGAAACGGCAACAGCCAGAGATTCTCATCAGTTTGCGGTACTGCTGGGCTTTGGTGCTACGGCGATTTATCCCTATTTGTCCTATGAAATTATTCATGACCAGATTCGCACCGGGGAGATTCTCGCAGACCCACTGGATGCCTACAAAGCTTACCGCAAGGGTATCGATAAAGGTCTTTTGAAGATTCTTTCCAAGATGGGAATCTCCACCATTGCTTCCTATCGTGCTGCGCAGCTGTTCGAAGCCATTGGTCTGTCTTCTGAAGTGGTTGACCTCTGTTTCAAAGGGGTTCAGAGCCGTATTGAAGGCGCCGGCTTTGAAGCTATTCAGCAAGATCAACAGTTGCTCTCAGGGACTGCCTGGAAGAAGAGAAAGCCCATTCAGCAAGGTGGTCTGCTTAAATACGTGCATGACAGTGAGTATCACGCATTCAATCCTGATGTCGTTCAGCAACTTCAAAAAGCCGTCTCTACGGGTGATTATGAAGAGTTTCGTCGTTACTCCAAACTGGTCAACGAAAGACCGGTTGCCACCCTGCGTGATCTGATGGGCCTCAAAACTGCCGATCATGCTCTGGCTATCGATGAAGTTGAACCAGCTGCAGACATTCTCAAGCGATTCGACTCCGCTGCTATGAGTCTTGGTGCTCTGTCTCCGGAAGCCCATGAAGCCCTGGCTGAAGCGATGAACCGTCTGGGTGGTCGTTCCAACTCGGGAGAAGGGGGTGAGGATGAAGCGCGCTTTGGCACTAACCGGGTTTCCAAAATAAAGCAGATTGCTTCTGGTCGTTTTGGTGTAACGCCCCATTATCTGGTTAATGCGGATGTCTTGCAGATTAAAGTGGCGCAGGGAGCCAAGCCGGGTGAAGGGGGGCAGCTGCCGGGTGGCAAGGTGAACAAACTGATTGCCAGACTGCGTTATTCAGTACCCGGTGTGACACTGATTTCACCTCCACCGCACCATGATATTTATTCGATTGAAGATCTGGCTCAGCTGATCTTTGACTTGAAGCAGGTGAACCCGGATGCGCTGGTCTCCGTAAAACTTGTATCAGAGCCAGGTGTTGGTACCATCGCTGCCGGTGTTGCCAAGGCTTATGCTGACCTGATTACCATCTCGGGCTACGACGGTGGTACTGCTGCTAGTCCGCTGACGTCTATCAGGTATGCCGGTTCTCCCTGGGAACTGGGTCTGACAGAGGCTCATCAGGCACTTAGAGCAAACGATTTGCGTGGAAAGGTCCGTCTTCAGACAGATGGTGGTATCAAAACAGGTCTGGATGTGGTTAAAGCGGCCATTCTGGGTGCTGAAAGTTATGGTTTTGGTACAACGCCCATGGTTGCAATGGGTTGTAAGTACCTGAGAATCTGCCATCTGAATAACTGTGCAACCGGTGTTGCAACCCAGGACCAGCATCTCAGGGAAAATCACTTCATCGGTACAGTTGAGATGATCATGAACTTCTTCACTTTTGTGGCTGAAGAAGTGCGTGAATGGCTGTCAGTGCTGGGTGCTAAAAGCCTTGAAGATGTTATTGGTCGTACAGAGTTGCTGGAGCTGCTTCCCGGTGACACTGACAAGCAAAAAGGCCTCGATCTGACGCCGATTGTCCGCAACGATCTGATTCCTGAAGATAAGCCCCATACCTGTCAGGTTGAACGTAACCCTTCTTTCGACAAGGGTGAGCTGGCAGAGGTTATGGTTGAAGCCTGTCTGCCAGCCATCGAAAGTGGTGAAGGAGGTGAGTTTGAGTTCACGGTGAGCAACTGTGACCGCTCAATCGGTGCAAGATTGTCGGGTGAGATTGCCAAACGTCATGGTAATCAGGGTATGGCAGACAGTCCGGTCAAGCTGAATCTGAAAGGTACCGCTGGACAGAGCTTTGGAGTCTGGAATGCCGGTGGCCTGGATATGCGTCTGGAAGGAGATGCCAACGACTATGTGGGTAAAGGGATGACAGGCGGTAACCTGATTATCCGTCCGCCCCGGGGAAGTGCTTTCAATTCTAATGAAACCTCTATCATTGGTAACACTTCTCTTTATGGTGCCACCGGTGGTCGCCTGCTGGCCGCCGGCCGTGCCGGTGAACGTCTTGCTGTGCGGAACTCTGGTGCTACCGCTATTGTCGAAGGTGCCGGGGATCACTGTTGTGAGTACATGACAGGTGGTCTGGTCGTTGTATTGGGCGAAACAGGTCATAACTTTGGCGCCGGTATGACTGGTGGCTTTGCCTACGTATTGGATCTGAAGCGCAACTTTGTTGATCGCTACAATCACGAACTGGTGGATATTCACCGAATTGATACCGAATCCATGGAAGATTATCAGTCTCATCTGATGGGTCTTCTGGATGAATATGTAAAAGAGACAGGCAGTGAATGGGGGCGTGAACTTCAGGAGGAGTTTTACGACTATCGGGGTCGTTTCTGGCTGGTGAAGCCAAAGGCGGCCAGTTTGGACTCATTGCTGGCGAGTACACGCGGGCGTCCTGAGTAGGGCACCTGCAACCGCTTGCAAGGAAAGTCTTTAGAACAGCCGTGTGCGTTGCAGCCCTGAGCCAGCAGCCCTGAGCTAATAATAGGCTGCAGCAGTGGCAGCGCCACGAGCGTTATAAAAACAATCAGCGAATGAGGTCAAATCCATGTCACAATTTAACAATCGACTTAACAATCATTTTCAATTTGTCGAAGTAGGCAGAGAAGATCCGGAAAAAAAGGCTCTTCAGGTTCGCAAGAATGACTTTGTAGAGATCTATGAGTCCTACAGTGAAAAACAGGCCAAGCAGCAATCTCACCGCTGCCTTTCCTGTGGTAACCCTTATTGTGAATGGAAGTGCCCTGTACACAACTATATTCCGGATTGGCTGAAGCTGGTTTCAGAAGGTAACTTGTTTGAAGCCGCTGAGCTTTCCCATCAGACCAACAGTTTGCCGGAAGTCTGTGGTCGTGTATGTCCCCAGGATCGACTCTGTGAGGGCGCCTGTACCCTGAATGACGGATTCGGTGCTGTAACTATTGGCGCAACTGAAAAATATATTACCGATACAGCGCTGGCTCTGGGCTGGCGCCCGGATATGTCCAAGGTGGTGTGGACCGATAAAAAAGTGGCCGTGATCGGTGCCGGTCCTGCGGGTCTGGGTTGTGCAGACGTGCTGGTCAGAAATGGTGTAAAACCTGTTGTATTTGATAAGAACCCGGAAATTGGTGGCTTGCTGACGTTTGGTATTCCTGAATTCAAGCTTGAGAAATCAGTGATGTCACGTCGTCGTGAAGTGTTTACCGAAATGGGCGTCGAATTCAGACTGAATACTGAAATCGGTAAAGATGTCCTGATGGACGATCTGATGGCAGAGTACGATGCCGTATTTATGGGTATGGGTACCTACACTTACATGAAGGGTGGGTTTCCGGGCGAAGATCTTCCCGGTGTTCATGATGCTCTGCCTTTCCTCATTTCCAGCGTGAATCGTAATCTGGGCTTTGAAAAGAAGGCATCTGATTTCATAGGCATGAAAGGAAAACGTGTTGTGGTTCTCGGTGGTGGTGACACTGCGATGGACTGTAACCGTAGTTCCATCCGTCAGGGCGCTGAGTCAGTCACATGTGCTTACCGTCGTGACGAGGAGAATATGCCCGGCTCCCGTCGTGAAGTGGCCAATGCCAGGCAGGAAGGTGTCAAGTTCCTGTTTAATCGTCAGCCCGTTGAAATTGTCGGCAATGGAAAGGTAGAAGGTGTCAAGGTCATCACCACCAAACTGGGTGAGCCTGACGAGCAGGGACGTCGTCGGCCTGAGCCGGTTCCGGGCAGTGAGGAAATACTGGCAGCCGATGCGGTACTGATTGCTTTTGGATTCCGTCCAAGTCCTGCTGACTGGTTTGAGTCCCACTCTATCAAGTTGAACGAGTGGGGAGGTGTTGTAGCGCCAGAGCAGTCCAGCTACAAGTTCCAGACTTCCAATCCTAAAATTTTTGCAGGTGGAGATATGGTCCGCGGCTCTGACCTGGTGGTTACCGCGATCTGGGAAGGCCGTCAGGCGGCTGAAGGGATCATGGACTATCTCGATGTCTGAGCTTGAAGAAAGCTTATCGGGATAGATGCTCCTGAGCGGCGGAAGATTGTCAATAAGGGGGGGAATGAGTATTCTCCCCCTTTTATTTTGTAACATCGCAGTTTCTTTTGGCCGGGCGAGGTTTTTAAATGTCTGTCCCGGCCTTCTTTAAAATTTACTGCACTGTCCCTGAATTCTGGAAACCCCATGACCGAGCTGAAAAATGACCGCTTTCTAAGGGCTCTGCTGAGAGAGCCTGTTGATGTCACCCCTGTATGGATGATGCGTCAGGCTGGACGTTATTTGCCCGAATATCGGGAGCTTAGAAGCAGGGCGGGTGATTTTATGTCGCTTTGTATGAATCCTGAAATGGCTTGCGAGGTGACCCTTCAGCCATTGGAGCGTTTTGACCTGGATGCAGCTATTCTGTTTTCGGATATCCTCACCATCCCGGATGCAATGGGTCTGGGATTGTATTTTGAGAAGGGCGAAGGCCCAAGATTTAAAAAAACCGTCCGTAAAGCGGCTGATGTTGAAGCTCTGTCTGTTACTGATCCTGAAAAGGATCTGGGTTATGTCATGGATGCAGTACGAACCATCCGCTCGGAGCTGAATGGACGTGTACCTCTGATTGGTTTTTCCGGCAGCCCATGGACACTGGCTACCTACATGGTTGAAGGGGGAACCAGTAAAGACTTTCGTCGTATCAAAGCGATGATGTTTGATCAGCCTCAGCTATTGTCTCAATTGTTAGGTGTCCTGGCTGATTCTGTGACAAGCTATCTGAACGCTCAGATTAAGGCGGGAGCTCAGGCTGTTCAAATCTTTGATACCTGGGGAGGAGCACTCTCACCAGAGTGCTACAAGGTATTTTCTCTAAAGTACATGGAAAAGATTGTTTCAGGTTTGATCAGAGAACATGAGGGTAGGAAGGTGCCCGTCATTCTGTTTACCAAAAATGGTGGTCAGTGGCTTGAATCTATGGCTGCAACGGGCACTGATGCTCTGGGTCTGGATTGGACGACAGATATTTCTGGTGCACGTCGTCGTGTAGGGGATAAAGTCGCGCTACAGGGCAATATGGATCCATCGGTTCTCTATGCATCACCAGAGCGTATAAGAGAAGAGGTGGCTAAAATTCTTGGAGATTTCGGTCCGGGTGAAGGTCATGTATTCAATCTGGGTCACGGCATTCATCAGTTTGTCGAGCCTGATAGAGCCAAAGTCTTTGTCGATGCGGTTCACGAATTATCAGCTCGATACCACCTACAATAACTGGTTGCATTCTAGCAGCCTGTCGGACTTAAGCGTCCGTAGCGAGGATTGCAAGAAATTGAGGATAAAAATCTCTGTTTCTGAGGAGAATAGCGAGCTATTTGACGAAGAAACAGAGATTTTTAGACCAATTTATTGCAACCGCAGTAGGACAGTCTTAAGTCCGACAGGCTGCTAGGAGGCTGACCGAGAATAGACTGCCCTACTGCGGCGGCAGCAAATTGGTCTGAAAATCCGCTTTTGTTCGTCAAATAGCTCGCTATTCTCCTCACAAAACCGAATTTTCATCCTCAATTTTCTGCCGTCCTCGCTACGGGCGCTATTCTCGGTCAGCCTCCTAGGTCTGATGTTATCTGACATCAGGCTGTTTTATTCTCATCTTGACGGAGTTCTTTCTCCCAATACTTGTGATAGTGTCTTCTGGAGTGTTTTGTATTCAGCCGGTTTGGTCAGGAATCTACTGATTCCCAGTCGCTCTGCACGCTGTTTTCCGGGTGGGTTTGTGGCGCCCGTGAGCATGATGATTCCCGGGATTTCTATCTGACTTTCTTCCTGAAGCCTCTCTAACATCTGGATGCCATTCATACCAGGCATATGGTGATCAAGGATGATCACGTCGAAGTCTCTTCCCAAATAGGCTTCGTTGCGTATCATTGCCAGTGCTTCCCGACCGTCTTCAGCATCCAGAGTATTGATACCCATCAGGGCACATTGTTGGGCCAGAACCTGTCTACAGGTTTTATTGTCATCAACAATGAGTGCTTTGACATTTTTGTCATAGAAAAGTGGTTGTTCATCCCGATGAATGACATCTGTTGTTTGTTCCTTATGTGGAATAGCAAACCAGATGTGCGTGCTGCCTTGGTTCATGATGCCGAAGTGTCCCGACAAGGCCTCAATTAATTGGATGGTAATGTAAAGTTGCATGCTAATGTCGGCCTGTCGTTTCGCTTCAGAGTAGCTCAGTTCATTGGTGTTCTCTGGCAGGTTCAGGACTTGTTGTCCCTGACTGTACCTGATCTGATAAAGAATGTAGCCGTCTTTACTCTGTTGTTGGCTTTTCGGCTCTGAGCCAGGTAGCTGAGAGGTCTGATTGACAGAAATCATGACTTCACTGTTTTTAATATGGCGGAAGATATGAATCAGGGTACTTTCCAAAATGAGTGATAACTGACGTGTATCTGTTTCACTGATATCCGGGACATCAGGGTGTACAAAGCTGATCAGCTCAGTATTTAGTTGTTCTGCCCGTAAACGGAATTTAAAGAGGCAGTCGTTCAGAAATTCATTGATATCGTAGGGTTTAATATCAGGGCTGGCTTCGTTTTGCTCAAGTTTCCATGCTTCAGAAAGCAGGTTAATCAGGTTGCTGAGCTCATTGCCTGCATATCTCAGGGTTTCAACATAGTTTTCCTGTTTGGGGGTCAGCTGTGTACTCTGGAGTAGTTCAGACATTCCCAGTACGCCATTCAGAGGTGTTCTCAGTTCATGACCCATTGCGTTGAAAAGATCATTATCTTTTGCCATCTGGGATTTGGGTGCCGGGCTGAGAGATGGATTCTTTGAAAGTCCTGATTCAGTTCGCAAATGCCTCTGGCTGGCAAAATAAAAGCTGAAGGCAAGAATGTTTATCGAGGTCGCTTGAAGCAGTATCCAGGTGGCAGCTATGGGGTTGTGATTGGTAACGCCCAGGATAGCTAGAGAGGTCACCAGGTGGATAATCGCATAAGGGGTGGAAAGCCAGGCAGGAATCTTCAGTGCACCGGGTACTCTGATGAACAGACTGCAATACCAGAAGACCTGAGTCGTCAGCAGGTTGATCATCAGGCTGTGTTCCAGAGATGCAAAGGTACCCGTTAAAGCAAGAATCAGTAATGATGCCGAGATGATAGAAAGTATGTTAAAGCAGTAGATAAGGTTGACATTGTTTCCCGTCAAGCTGATGCGAGCTATCTGACTGATCAGAATGGTTCCAACGATCAGTGAGGCGTTCATCATCAGGTTCTGCAGCCAACCTGCTCCGAGCTCGCTGATATTGAACAATCCCTGCCAGCTTATCAAAAACATTGAGCCCATCAAGCCGAAGCCAGCCAAGAAGATATAGGCCTTCTTGTGATAATTAAACCAGTTAATGGCATTCATAATCATTGTTGCGATAAATAGGGCTAGCAGCCAGCCAGTTTGCCAGTGTACAAATGCCTGATCACTGAGAAATGCTCTGGGAGACTTTAGATAGGCAAGTAAGCTGCCTGCGGCGGCTGCGGGTATCTCAATAAACACATCCAGTTTCTTATCTGCATAGGGCGTCAGATTATAGAGATAAATATTACTGTTTGGCTGTCGTTTATTTGGAAGTTGCTTGTAATACTTTGGGCCTGAAATATAGACATTAAGTGATACGCCGGGTGGTGGTTGAAGCCAGAGGATGGGCACAGGCTTAACGTTGACGTCCTCAGGCAGTGATATCTTGATCCAGGCCGTGCCTTTTTGGCTGGTCAAGTAGAGACTTTCTTTCTGCCAGGGAGCAAAACGAAACAGGTAATTCAGATCATTGATTTGATTCAGCTCAAGGGAGCTTTCCGGATCAATGAAAATGCTTGAGAATGGCTCGAGATTGATAGAAACCTTACCAGGCTGCTGATCAGTGACCTTTTCAGCACTGAATGCTTGTGCACCAAAGGCAGCCAGAAACAGCAGTAAGACTACATTAATCCAGAATCCAACCCTGATGGAGAGTCGTGACACTGACTCTTCACCTGAGGGTGGATGGGGGGCAATGGATAACAGGCGGTTGAATACAACTCTCATAATATTTATTGAAAATTCCATTTTTCCATTGTTGTTGAGTATACCCTAAGCTGCCCTGCGAAAAAGTGAAATTGTTGCAATTTTATATAACTTTACTTTGAAAGTTATTTTGCTTTCGGGATAACTGCTTTATGAATTTTTATTCTATTAGTCGGTGGACGTTTATTTGAGTGGGTTAAGCTGAGATCAGCTGAGGGAGCGGTCATCCTGTCCGCTCCATCTGAAAAGTATCAAGTGCTCAATGCTCTCTGGCTATGGCGCGATAGCCAATGTCAGTCCTGAAATAAGCATTATTCCACTGAATCTTTGAGCAAGCCTGATAGGCTTTGTTCTGTGCCTCTTTAACGCTGCTGCCCAGGGCGGTGACACACAGTACGCGACCGCCATGGGTCACTATTTGTTCTCCACTGAGCTGTGTGCCGGCATGAAACACTTTGCAGTCTGTTGAGTTGGCTTCGTCAATGCCAGTGATGATGTTGCCTTTGTGGTATTTCTCAGGGTAGCCACCTGCGGCCATAACAACCCCCAGTGCTGTTCGTTCATCCCAGCGGGCTTCCACCTGATCCAGCTTAGCTGTTGCACCGGCGAGACAAAGTTCAGTGAGACTGGATTGAAGGCGCATCATAATGGGTTGTGTTTCAGGGTCACCAAAACGACAGTTGAATTCCAGTACTTTGGGCGTGCCTTTGTCGTCAATCATCAGGCCTGCGTACAAAAAACCCTTGTAGGTGTTGCCTTCGGCGGCCATGCCTTCCACGGTGGGAATGATCACTTCCTGCATGGCGCGCTCGTGAATACGTTGAGTCACTACCGGTGCAGGAGAGTAAGCACCCATACCACCCGTGTTAGGGCCTTTGTCACCGTTATCTCTGGCCTTATGGTCCTGGCTGGTAACCAGTGGCAAAATGTTTTTACCATCAACCATAACAATAAAGCTGGCTTCTTCGCCTTGAAGGAATTCTTCAATAACCACCCGGTGCCCCGCTTCACCAAAGGCGTTGCCAGCCAGCATGTCATCAATGGCAGCAAATGCCTGCTCTTCTGTGTCAGCAAGAATGACGCCTTTGCCAGCGGCCAGTCCGTCCGCCTTTACGACAATGGGGGCACCTTTCTCGCGGACGTAGGCTTTGGCCTGATCAATGTCAGTGAAGTTTTGATAGTCAGCAGTAGGAATTTTGTGACGAGCCAGGAAGTCTTTGCTGAAAGCCTTTGAACCTTCGAGCTGAGCGGCGCCTTGTGAGGGGCCGAAGATGATGAGATTGGCTTCTTCAAAGCGGTCAACGACACCGGCCACTAAAGGGGCTTCGGGGCCAACAATGGTCAGGTCGATGTTTTCTTTAACGGTGAATTCAACCAGTTTATCGAGTTCAAGTACATCAATGCTGATGTTGGTGATTCCTGGCTCAAGAGCCGTCCCTGCGTTTCCAGGCGCTACAAAAACCTGCTCTACGTTGTTGTCCTGAGCTACTTTCCAGGCGAGCGCATGTTCGCGTCCGCCACTGCCGATGATGAGTACTTTCATAGGTTGCCTGTCCCCGGGAAGTCTGGTGGTGAATAACCAGTGTTTGTCATTGGTCGTAAAGCGAGTGAAAAAAGAGACACATTAAATGCCTCTTACCAGCGATCAGTGGCGGAAATGCCTGACGCCAGTGAATACCATGGCAATGCCAGCCTCGTTGGCAGCATCAATCACTTCCTGATCTCTCATGGAGCCGCCTGGCTGGATGACAGCGGTAACTCCGGCACTGGCGGCCGCATCAATGCCATCTCTGAATGGGAAGAAGGCGTCTGATGCCATCACAGACCCACGGACTTCCAGGTTTTCATCAGCGGCTTTGATGCCAGCAATGCGGGCACTGTATACCCGGCTCATCTGACCTGCACCAATACCAATGGTTTGATGATCTCTGGCGTAAACAATCGCGTTTGACTTAACAAATTTACCCACTTTCCAGGCGAACTGCAGGTCGCTCAGTTCTGCTTCAGTGGGAGCTCTCTCTGTCACTGATTTCAGTTCCTGAACGCTGGTTACCCTGATGTCACCGTCTTGAATCAGCAGTCCGCCATTGACTCGTTTGAAATCCAGAAAATGCCCGGCAGTTTCTGGCAGGGTGCCGCAGCACAGCAGGCGGATATTCTTTTTGTTCTGAAGAATGGTTTCTGCTTCGCCGTCGATTTCCGGCGCTATGATGACTTCTACAAACTGACGATCAATGATGGCTTTGGCAGTGACTGCATCGAGTTTTCTGTTAAAGGCTATGATGCCACCAAAGGCGGATGTAGGGTCGGTTGTGTAGGCTCTGTTATAGGCCTCCAGGATGTCGGTGCCGATGGCTACGCCACATGGATTGGCGTGTTTGACGATGACGCAGGCTGGAGCTTCAAAGGCCTTGACACACTCCAGAGCCGCATCGGTGTCAGCAATGTTATTGAAAGAGAGTGCCTTGCCCTGAATCTTTCGAGCACTGGAAACGGTACCTGCAGGAGCAGGTTCTTCTACATAGAAGGCGGCTTTCTGATGAGGGTTCTCGCCATAACGCATGTCCTGGACTTTCTTGTACTGACGGTTAAAGGTGCGAGGAAAGGCTTCTGGTTCGTCCTTGTTGCCTGTTAATGTTCCGAGGTAGTTGGCAATTGCGCCATCGTAATGAGCAGTATGTTCAAAGGCCTTTACAGCAAGGTCAAAGCGAGTCGCTGCAGAGACAGAACCATTGTTTTCATCCAGCTCAGAGAGTACCTGGGTGTAGTCTTCTGCGTTGACAACAATAGTGGTGTCCCTGTGGTTCTTGGCAGCAGCACGAACCATGGTAGGACCACCAATATCAATGTTCTCAATAGCCATCTCCAGGGTGCAATCTTCGCGGCTCACTGTCTGTTCGAAAGGGTAGAGGTTGACAACAACCAGATCGATTGGGTCGATACCGTGTTCGCTCATGACGGCTTCATCCTGACCGGAGCGACCGAGAATGCCTCCGTGAACTTTGGGGTGCAGGGTTTTGACTCTGCCGTCCATCATTTCCGGAAAGCCTGTGTAACTGGAGATTTCCACAGCGGGAATATCGTGCTCAACCAGCAGTTTGTAGGTGCCGCCCGTGGATAGGATTTCTACTGAGCGCTGGTGCAGTGCCCGGGCAAATTCAACTATGCCGGTTTTGTTTGAGACACTGATCAGGGCTCTTCGAAGAGGTGGCTGTTCGAAATCGTTTGCCATCGTTCCTTTACTCACTGAAAAATCGTTGCCTGAAAAGCTGACTGATTCTAGCTGGATTTGTCCTGCTTCGCAGCATCCGATTCTCGGGAATAGAGGGAAATACAGAAATAATGCTACCACCCCAGGCTGATATGAGGGTTATTACTGACCTGTTATTCTTCGAAAAGATACGGGATTTGTCTTTGCGCAGGTTGTAAAGGCAAGGGGGGCGCATAAAGTCGTATTCACGTCAGATGGCATAATACGACTTTAAGGCGGGGATTAGAGCAGGTCGTATTGCTTGAGTTTCTTTCTCAGTGTGCCACGGTTCAGCCCAAGCAGGACAGAGGCCCTGGTCTGGTTACCCTTGACGTAAGCCATAACCGTTTCCAGAAGGGGGGCTTCTACTTCAGAAAGGACCATCTGGTAAACATCAGTCACTTCCTGACCATCCAGATGGCTAAAGTAGTTGTTCATTGCTTTTTCAACGCTGTCGCGGAGTGTCTGTGTTTCACTCTCGATAGGGCTGGTCAATGCCTGTCCATTAACAGAGGGTTCGTCAGTAATAATATGGGATGCCGTCATGCTGCAATATCCTTGTGATGACTTAAGGTTTGAAAATACTCCAGTATGCAGTTTTCTTGTTCTTCTGCAGACTCCAGTCTGTTGAATCGTTTGCGAAGACTGGCGCCTGATGGACTGGCCTGCAAATACCAGCCAACGTGTTTTCTGGCGATGCGCACACCCTGGACTTCACCGTAAAACTCGTGAAGCGCAGCAAGGTGACCTGTTAAAATGGACTGAATCTCTTTGTTTTCGGGCGCTGGCAGGTGTTCACCCTGTTCAAGAAAGTGGTTAATCTCTCTGAATATCCAGGGTTTCCCCTGGGCTGCACGGCCCACCATAATCGCGTCTGCGCCTGTGACATCCAGTACCGTTTTTGCTTTCTCGGGAGAGGTAATATCGCCATTGGCAATCACTGGAATTTCCAGGGATTCACAAATCCGGGCAATGGTCTCGTATTCGGCCTCACCTTTGTACATACACTGACGGGTTCTGCCATGAATGGCCAGAGCGGTTATACCGCAGTCCTGTGCCATTAAGGCAATGTCGAGGCCGTTTCTGTTTTCGGGGCACCAGCCGGTACGTGTCTTGAGGGTGACCGGGATATCAACCGCCTGAACCACCGACTTCAGTATTTGCTCTACCAGTTCAGGTTCTCTCATCAGAGCAGAGCCAGCCGCTTTGTTACAGACTTTTTTGGCAGGGCAGCCCATGTTGATATCAATGATCTGGGCGCCTCGTTCCTGGTTCAGGCGAGCCGCGATGGCCATTTGCTCCGGGTCACTGCCTGCAATCTGAACAGAACGAGGTTCGAATTCTTCAGCGTGATGGTCCATTCTCAGTCGGGACTTCCGGGTGTTCCAGAGTTTTGGGTTGCTGGTCACCATTTCTGAGACGGCCATACCCGCCCCCATTCTCAAGCACAGCTGCCTGAATGGGCGGTCTGTTACTCCGGCCATAGGGGCCAGGATAACCGGGCTTTGAATAGCGTATGGACCAATCTTCAACAAGGTGATTTGCCTCAATCCAGCGTTAGTAGTGCCCAGAGTGCGATAAAACCGTCTCAAGTGATTTAAATCGCTGCTCGGAATTATGAAAAAAGCAAGAGGCTGATCTTGCGGAGTTTTCAACTATTTATTTGTACGACTTTCAGCGTCTCTGTTCAGGAGATCAGGCAGGCGTAGCCGGGTATAATACTCTGTACAATTTTTAGACGAAAGAGGGTTCTGTTGTTGGCTCTCACTGGAATAGCACTTATCTTCAGGAGCAGTTATTACCACGTAGCAGTGTCCTGTTGCGAAATATATCCTTGCCAAGGGCGTTGTATAGTGACTTTTTCGGGAAAAACCGCAAGTAATAACTTAAGTGATCTGATTGCTTTTTTGATCTGGGTCAAGCACTTATTGCAATTTCTTGAGTTGGTTTTCGAGATGCCTTCGTCGGTAAAACACCAGATAAGCAAGGTTTACAGGTTTTTTTAACTTTAATCAGCGCTGTTTGACAGGTAAAAAGCGCAATTGATAGTTGGTGGCTCCATTGCCGGGGTCAACGATTTCCATGCTGAGCCTTACGGGTTGTCCGCTGGGTATCTCTCTGGAACCGGCCAGGGCTCCGCCCAGATATTCTTTGGGGCGAAAACGTCTGCTGGCTACGGGCTGTCCGTTAATGTCACTAAATGTTAATTCAAGCCGAGGCCAGGGTTGTGGGAATGTGGCTTCATTGATAATCACTGAGTCTACAACCAGTCCTTCGCTTTGCAGAGGGTGGCTGCGGATATGCAGTTGCAGGCTCTTAATGGCGTTGATGTTTACCAATGCAGGAAGAGAGCACTTCAGGTATCGGCAACTAAAAGTATATGCTGGTCTCAATCGCGGGTCGAGTGAAAGCTGATCTCTGTTGAACCAGGCGTATTGCCCTGCAAGAGTGATAGAGAAAATCAGGATTAGAGTGAGCCAGCCAGCAATTTTCAGGGAACTTCGTCCCGGTTCTTCATCAACTTCAACGTGCTCATTGTCCAGAGTGTCGAGAAAAGAGTGGAAGGGGGCCTCTTCTTCAGAAGGTGGTTCGATAGCTTTTATTGAACTGGCTTCAGGCTTGCTGTTTTGGGCAGCATTTTGTTCTGCTGTTTTGTCGGGCTGGCTCGATTGTTTTTTATAAGGTTTGATCTGCGGCTTCATCTGGAGTGGCTTTTCTGGAGCAGCGTCTGCGGACATGTTTGATTGGGCATCAAACACCTCGAGACAGGAACCGCAACGAACGGAGCCACCGGCAGCTCGTAATTGTGCCTGGGTCACTTTAAAGGAGGTCTGGCATTTTGGGCAGCGGGTGATTCGAGAGCTGGTCATGAAGCCTGCATGGGATACTGTCTTGATTGAGTGGGGATTATTAGATCAAAGAGCTGCAAAGGATGTCTACTGTCCAAAAGATAAAATCTCCCGGACAGCAGCCTGAAATGAGCCTAGCAGCCTGTCGGACTTAAGCGTCCGTAGCGAGGATTGCAAGAAATTGAGGATAAAAATCTCTGTTTCTGAGGAGAATAGCGAGCTATTTGACGAAGAAACAGGGATTTTTAGACCAATTTATTGCAACCGCAGTAGGACAGTCTTAAGTCCGACAGGCTGCTAGTATCGAAAAATGCCGCGTTTTTTTAGTTGTCACTTTCGGGTTCCGGTCACCAGAATCCAGTCTTCATGGTGCATAGCAGGCTCTAGTTCGAACCATTGAGAGTAGGTGCTGACGATAATGTCTTGCTGTTCAGAAAGGATACCCGACAGAGCGATCTTCCCGCCGTTGTCGAGATAGCTCGCCAGTGTCGGTGCCAATTCTACCAGTGGGCCAGCGAGTATGTTGGCGATCACAACGTCTGCTGTATCCTTTGGAGCCTGATCCGGCAAATAAACTTTCAGTTTTTCCGGGGCGATCTTGTTCCTTTCGGCGTTATCTATAGTTGCTTCCAGTGCCTGAGGGTCAAGATCGACCCCGGTTACGGTTTTAGCACCCAGTAATAATGCTGCAATCGCCAGTATTCCAGATCCACACCCGTAATCGATAACCGACTGATTTTCTAAGCTTTCCTGTTTTTCCAGCCACTCCAGACACAGAGCTGTGGTTGGATGAGTGCCTGTTCCAAAAGCAAGACCCGGGTCAAGCATCAGGTTAATGGCATCAGGTTCCGGAATCTCTTTCCAGCTGGGGCAGACCCAGAGTTTTGTACCAAATTGCATGGGCACAAAGTGGGTCATCCATTCTCTTTCCCAATCCTTGTCTTCGACAATTTCAACCTTGTGGTCAGGAAATGGGCTTTGCTGGTATTGAGTCTGTATGTGCTCTACTACGGCGTCCATATCTTTATGGGCATCGAAGAGTCCAATGACCACGGTATGTTGCCACAGCGGGGTGCTGCCTGGCTCGGGCTCGAACAGGGGCTGATCTTTACCGTCCTGAAGGGTTACGGCACTGGCTCCGGCTTCCAGAAGCAGGTCTTCCAGTTCTTCAGCATGATCGGAAGAGGTGTCTAGTTTGATTTGTATCCAGGGCATGGGTATGGGCTTACAGATTGGGGTGAATGGCAGAATAAGTTTCCTGTCGGGTCCGTCTCATTCTAGCTGATTGAGGAAGTGGGACAAGAGTTAATAAAGTAGAAGAGGGAGGAGGCTCTCTGAAAGCAGTTTTCAGAGAGCTTTGGAAGCAGGATCAGGCATCTTCAAGCTTCTTCTCCAGATAATGGATGCTAACGCCTCCTTTCTGGAAGTTTTTGTCCTTCACCAGCTCCTGGTGCAGTGGGATATTTGTACGAATGCCATCTACAACCGCTTCATCCAATGCATTTCTCATTCTTAACAGAGCGGTTTCACGATCTGGACCATAGGTGATGATCTTGGCTATCAGTGAATCATAGTAGGGAGGAATGCTGTAGCCACTGTAAAGATGAGAATCTACCCGAACACCATTACCGCCAGGAGAGTGGAACTGGTTGACCAGACCCGGAGAAGGCATAAAGGTTTTTGGGTCTTCGGCATTGATACGACATTCAAAAGCATGGCCCTGAAGTTCAACTTCTTCCTGGGAGATGCTCAAAGGCAGACCACTGGCAATGCGAATCTGTTCTCTGACAATATCCACGCCGGAAATCATTTCTGTTACAGGGTGTTCAACCTGCACACGAGTGTTCATCTCAATGAAGTAGAACTTGCCATCTTCATACAGAAATTCGAAAGTACCTGCACCGGTATAACCAATTTCTATACAGGCCTTGGTACAGGCTGCTGCTACCGTGGCTCTGGCATCCTGATCAATGTCAGGTGCAGGCGCTTCTTCAATGACTTTCTGGTGGCGTCGCTGCAAAGAGCAGTCACGATCCCCCAGATGAATAGCATTGCCGTGGCTGTCTGACAGTACCTGGAATTCAACGTGACGAGGATTTCCCAGGAATTTCTCCAGATAGACCACGTCGTTATTGAAGGCTGCTTTGGCTTCAGACTGGGTTAAGTTGATGGCATTGAGAAGATCGGATTCGCTGTGAACGACTCGCATCCCTCGACCACCGCCACCACCTGATGCTTTGATAATGACCGGGTAACCAATGCGGCGGGCAATGTCCAGTGTGCGTTCATCATCTTCTGTGATGGGGCCGTCAGAGCCTGGAACGGTTGGAACGCCGGCTTTTTTCATGGCGGCAATGGCAGATACCTTATCACCCATCAGGCGAATAACGTCTGGTTTGGGACCAATAAAGGTGAACCCGCTGCGTTCTACTTGTTCGGCAAAATCGGCATTTTCTGAGAGAAAGCCGTAGCCAGGGTGAATACCATTGGCATCAGTCACTTCTGCAGCGCTGATAATAGCCGGGATATTCAGGTAGCTTTCAGCAGGGCTGTTGGGACCAATGCAGACAGACTCGTCAGCCAGACGCACGTGCATGAGGCTTTCATCAGCCTTGGAGTGCACGGCTACGGTTTTGATGCCGAGTTCTTTACAGGCCCGCAATACCCTAAGGGCTATTTCGCCCCGGTTGGCGATTACGATTTTATCCAGCATGGCATCTGTCTCAGGCAATAATGAACAGGGGCTGGTCGTATTCAACGGGTTGACCGTTTTCAACCAGAATGGCTTCGATGGTGCCTGACTTGTCGGCCTTGATCTGGTTCATCATTTTCATGGCTTCGACAATGCAGAGAACATCACCTTCTTTAACTTGCTGACCCAGCTCAACAAAAACCGGTGAGCTGGGTGAAGATGCTGTGTAGAAAGTACCGACCATTGGCGATTTTACATGGTGACCTGACAGCTGAGGTCTGGTTTCAGCCGCCGGGGCTGCTGCCGGAGCTTCAGGTACAGCTGCCACAGGCGCTGAAGCTGAAACTGCAGCAGGAATAACCTGAGGAGCAGCGAGTGAGGCTACCGGAGCATTCCGGGAATAACGGCTGATACGAACAGATTCTTCACCCTCGTGAATTTCCAACTCGTCAATTCCAGACTCTTCCAGCAGCTCAATGAGCTTTTTTACTTTTCGGATGTCCATCGTTAATCTCAAATGCTGTTGGACAGGGAGAAACTGCCCCGTGGTTAATAGGATGTTTATGGGTGCACTCAATCATGCAGCCCTGATTGTTTTAATGTGAAAATCATTTCATTCCCGAAGAGAGAAGAAGTGATTTTCTGCACTCGGCTTCTTAGCTTTATGAGAAGTTGGCTTTTCAGAAGAACATTCTGAATATGCAATCAGTCACGAGTAGCCTCTATGACTTCTGACTGAGCAGGTCAATGGCATAGGCCAGACCAAACTCATAGCCTTTGGGTCCGAGTCCAGCGATTACGCCTTCTGCGACATCACTGAAATAGGAATGATGTCGGAAAGCCTCCCGTCGATGGATATTGGACAAGTGAACTTCAACAAAGGGAATGGCAACACCCAGCAGGGCATCTCTGATAGCAACACTGGTATGAGTGTAAGCCCCAGGATTAATAATGATGAAATTAACCCGTTCTTCAGAAGCTTTATGAATCCGTTCTATGAGTTCATGCTCAGCGTTGCTTTGGAAGCAACTGAGCTGGTGACCAGCCATTTGAGCCTGTTGGGTCAGAATATAATCGATTTGTTCCAGTGTGGTGGCACCATACACGCCGGGCTCTCTGGTTCCCAGCAAGTTCAGATTGGGGCCATTAAGAACAAGTATTGTTGCCATCTGTATCCTCTCATGTTGGCTTTTATTGTGCCGCAATGCATTCAAAGGGTCTAGTTCGTGCGTGTTACTGAACGTTAAAGACAGTTACCAAGCATTTCAAAGCCATATAAGCCCAGAACGATGATGTTAGATCCAGATTTATGGAGAAAGCGTCTGATTCAGTTTTTTCTGGAGTTCAGAGGAGGTAATCTCTCCCAGAGAGCGAAGTTCACTCCGCTCCTGACCATAGGTGTTGAAAAATAGCAGAGAAGGTGGGCCAAACAATTGATAATTGTTTAGCCAGATGAGTTGTTCGGGGGTGTTGGCGGTTATATCAAATTTGATGAAATGCCAGTTGCCTGGGCTGACTTTGGCAATAGCTTCAGGAAAAACGTTTCTTTCCATAACCTTGCAGGAAATGCACCAGTCTGCATAAACATCAATCATCGCGGCTTTGCCACTCTTCCTGGCCATTTCCAGCTGGGCCAAAAGCGCTTTAACCGTTGTCACTGTTTGAAAGGAATACCCTGCTGAAAGGTTTTCAGCGGGCTGGCTGTTTCTGCCAAGAGGTTGTAATGGGTCGTTCTGACCTTGAGCTGCTCCGATGATCAGCAGAGTGCCATAGATCAGGAGAACGAGGCCGAGCGCCTGAAAAAATAAAGCGGCTCCGGCTTTCTTGCTGAAGTCCATAGCGCCAAGACAGACAGCACCACCAAGTGCCAGTGTTCCCCAGAGAAAGAGCGTGAGTGGTGCTGGAATAACCCTCTCCAGCATCCAGATGGCAACGCCAAGCAGCAGGAAGCCAAAGCAGCGTTTGACATTTTCCATCCAACCGCCTGCTTTTGGTAGCAGGCTCTTGCCACCCAGACCAATCAATAGGAGTGGCAGCCCCATTCCCAGGCCAAGAGCCAGCAGGGAGAGTCCGCCAATGAGTGCGTCACCTGTTGAGCTGATGTAAATCAGTGCGCCTGCCAAGGGTGC
This sequence comes from Endozoicomonas sp. ALC020, assembly GCF_049275935.1. NCBI lineage: Bacteria > Pseudomonadati > Pseudomonadota > Gammaproteobacteria > Oceanospirillales > Endozoicomonadaceae > Endozoicomonas > Endozoicomonas sp. ALC020. The sequence goes on along the minus strand of NZ_CP184830.1, from coordinate 320,975 downwards.
TGAGACACACGGCGATACCACCAGGGCTGATAAAACCCCCATGACGGCTGCACCTGAAAGACTTCCTGACTTCTGAGGTTGTTTGTTCAGACGATCCCTGAGCTTTTCCGGAAGCTGGAGTTCATAAAAACCAAACATGCTCAGAGCCAGAATAACGAAGAGAATGGCAAAGGGGATCAATAGCCAGGGTGATTGAAGTTTTGCCTGCAGGTTCAGGCTCGCCCCGAAAAGCCCCATCAAAGTGCCAGCCAGAGCGAAGGTGATCGACATACTGAGCACATAAATGATGGAAAGAGTGAGCGTTCTTTTTCTACTGGCTCCCTTTGCTGCAGCGCCTACCAGCAGACTGGAGAGAATAGGAATCATCGGGAGTACACAGGGGGTGAAGGCCAGCCCCAGCCCCGCCAGTAAAAACAGCAGAAGTGTAACAGGAAGGTTCTTGTCGACAAAGGATTCCGGGATACTCTGATCCTTGCCGTCATCCGGCGCCTTTTCAGAAGACCTGACCCGATCAGTACTGGAGACATGGGGGTTTGGCAGAGTAATAGTAAGAGTCTGTGGCGGATAGCAAAGGCCCGCATCAGCACAGCCCTGAAACCTTATCTGGAATTGGGGCTCGGCTTCAGAACTCTTGACAGGAATTTTAACAGTGACATTTTTTGGAAAGACCTCCATGTCCTGTTCAAAGTTAATGTCGTACTTTTGTTTGCCTTTTGGAAATATTGGCTCACCAAGCAGGGTAGTGCTTTCATCACTGGAAAAGCTGAATCGATCCTTGTAAAGATAATGTTCTGGTGTTATCAGAAAGTGCAGGAGCAGTGTGTTGTTTTCGATCTCTGCTTCCAGCTGAAACGCCTCTTCAACTGGCAAAAATTGCTGCGTCCCGGAGCCCAGTAGTGCGCTTAAATCAGCAGAAGCACCACTGGAAAAAGCCCAGGTAAAAAGAATAATGAAAAAGGTGCTGAGGTAAGATTTTTGATTGCTTATGAATAGCTGAACCATGTAAAACCAACTGTTCCTGTTTCTGGTTCTTTAATTGTGAAGTGAAATGGCCGGGATGCAAGCTCCCGAGTCCGCTAATGGTGCTGGAGATAACATCTCCAGCACCATCAAAGGATTAATAAACCACTTATGAAAATAGTTTACTGCGTTAATTCCTTCAGCCTTTGTAGTTTGCTGCAGACTTTTTGATGACCTCAAAGGCAGCTTCTTTGCCTTCCCAGCCTTCGATCTTGACCCACTTTCCGGGTTCCAGATCTTTGTAGTTCTCGAAGAAATGCTCGATTTGCTTCAGCAGTAGTTCTGGCAGATCAGAGTATTCCTGTACATCGTTGTATAATGCAGACAGCTTCTCATGGGGGACTGCAATCAGTTTTTCGTCCTGACCACTTTCGTCTGACATGTTCAGCATGCCGACCGCACGGCAGCGGATGACTGAACCCGGAACAACAGGGTAAGGCGTCACTACCAGAACGTCCAGAGGATCACCATCGTCCGCCAGAGTCTGGGGAATGTAACCATAGTTGGCAGGGTAGAACATGGGGGTAGCCATGAAACGGTCTACCATCAGAGCATCGACATCCTTATCAATTTCATACTTGATGGGTGACGCATTGGCCGGAATTTCGATGGCAACATAGATATCTTCAGGCAGACTCTTACCTGCCGGGATATTTGCATAGCTCATGTGTATACCTTTGCCTTATTTCGATTACAGAGGTAAATGGATGGAAAGCTGGTCATTATAGAGTTCCCGAAGGGAGTTGTCTCCGTTCTGGACAAGACTTTATGAAGTATGTTCCTTTGGCAACTGGACATTGTTCGAAAAAGAGTAGAATACTGTAAGGGTCATATTGCTCCTGACTGCTCAGAATAACCGGAGAGGTTTTATGAGATCAATCAAAGTTAAAGACTGCATGACACCTCAGGTGATCACTATTCCACCAACTATGGAAGTGGTTGAGGCCATACGAATACTGCTCCACAACGATATTACGGCCGTACCGGTTGTCGATGAGAGTGGGGGCGTGGTCGGTATCCTCTCAGAAACCGACTGTCTCCAGGGAACATTGATGGGAGGGTATTTTTCCCAGGAAGGGAGTCTTGTGGGAGAAAGTATGACCCGGGAAGTCCTCACCGTATCACCCTTCGACAATATCATTACTGCGTACGAACACTTTATGAAAGCCCACGCTTTCAGGGTCCCCGTTGTTGACGACGGTGCTCTGGTCGGAATGCTCAGTCCTAAGGATGTCATGTCAGCGGTGTTGGAATTTTATGAAACACCAGCTAAACAAAAAGCTGTGTAAGTCGTCCTGCTCTCTCACCTGAAGCCTTATTTATTCTCTTTGAGTATTAAATTTTCCTGCCAAAGCGATAGTTCATCTAAGCTTTATTGAAGTACATGACGAACTTTTGGAAGAAGGTTTATGGAAGGGAGAACGACGGGAGTCGAAACTCAAACTACATCACCTGTTGATTTGGTGCCACCAGAGCATAAGACTGATGAATCGGGCCGGTTGGGTCCCAGAAATGTAACCGGAACGCCGGGAAGGAGTCTCATTGGGGGGCGTGGTTCTGAAGTTTCGAGCCCAGCGCCAGAGAGTATACACTCACGTACTGCCAGTGTCCGTAAAGATTTGCCAGCGCTGACGGATTCAAAGCTGAAAGATTCCATGGAAGATGATGAAGCTTCTCAAATATTGAATTCGCTGCAAGCCTCCAGAAAGTCTTCCAGAACCAGCCCTCCCGAACTTTCCGGACTTTATGAATCATCTACAGCATCTGATCCGCACAGTGATGAAAGTGCTCAGCTTCACGAAGAACCCGGGCAAACATCTCCGGGTGAGCATGGGGACAGTCCAGCCCCTGACGCGAATGATGAATCCATTTCACCAACAGCGACTTCACCTTCTGCGCAACCCCACGTGTCTGTCAGCTCATCCGATGATCCTGATGTGCAAAGCAGAAAAGAAGCATTCAAGAATCAGCTTCAGCCCAAGCTTGGTTTTTTCGATAAACACAAAAAAGAGTCAACGGTCACTGCAGTGGGTGGTGTTCTGGTGGGCATAGGTGCACTCGCAAGCATTGCTTTTCCCCCAGCAGGACTTTGTATATACGCTTGTGGAATAATGATGTTGAGTATGGGCCTCACCGAGATCATGGCTGCTCCGGGTGATGTTCCGGTTAACCCGCCTGAACCGAAGCCTGATAAGCCTGAGCCAAAACCTGATGAGTCTAAATCCAAGCCGGTTGAAAACAATGTCGATGATGGCAAGTTCGTGGCTGTTCGCAAACCCATTCTGGAAGCCCTCACTCAGGGCGATGGCCCGATTCCTGTCAGGGAAGATGGTTCTCTGGATGAAGACGAAGCCAAAAAAAGGCTAAGGAAGTTTGCTCAGCAGAGCGGGATTAATGGAGACCCCGAGGCGCTTTTAGAGCAAGTTTCTTCAGGGATGCAAGCAGGCTTGCCTCTCTCAGAAGTGATTTCAGAGGCTATTGCCGATGTATTGAGTAGAGATAAGAATTTTGATCCCCGCGATAATGAATTCAAATCGGTCACAAACGCTATTTTGAGTGCGGCAGAAGCTATGATGAATGCCACATCAGCCACTGAGAGAGAGCAGGCTCTGGCTGATTTTCTGTCGAAAATGAAAGAGATGCTGCCCAGAATGAGCGATGCTTCCCTGGGTCAGCTGATGGCCATGACCCAGGGAGCGCTGGCCAGTCCCGGCACAGAACAAGCCAGAGAAATATTGACTCATGTCCTGAAGTTGCTCGAAGCAGAAAAAGCCGAGCGTTTGTTAAAACAGCAGAGCCTGGCTGCATTTGGGGCTTCTGCAGGGGTCTCTGATGCGGTGCCAGAACCTCCTCTACCTCCTCCACCTCCACCTCCACCTCCTCCTCCTGTAGCTCTTAAGTCTGGAAAACCGACAACACCTCTACAGTCCTCTGCCTCTGGAACAGGCGCTTCAGAGGCCTTTGATCCGACTATTTCACAAAATCAAGTCCACCTTCGAGTGCTTTCTTTTGAACTGGACACTTTGAACAGGGCCGATCGTCTTGGTGTCAGTGACAGAAATGACTTTCTGAACGCCGCGAAGGAGGTGCTCGAAAAACCCAGAGGAAAAAGGATCACGGGAGCAGAGTTCCTGGATGAGCTTGAAAGACATACCGGAGACAGGTTTAGTAATGTGATCGACAAAATGAGAGATAAAAATCATTTCAAATAGTTCTTAATTTATGTTGTTGATGAAATTTTCACATTGAAGTCATGTACTAAATTAATACTAATGTGATTTGCTCAGGGCGGCAGGGAGCCAATTTATGACTGATTCCACACCGGCAGTGGATAATAAGGGGGGAGTAACACTCACTGGCACGCGGGGGTCTGTTCATCTTACTGATGCCAAAAGAGACTCACTCAGAGCTGCGGGTTTCAGTGATGCACAGATTGATGCTTTATTATCACTGGCCGACCCTGATGATCAGGGGAATTCCCTGACACCCACTCACTTTTATACCGTTGATAAGTCGACACTCAACTCTCTTCAGTACTCAGGCAAACTCACGGATGCTGCGAGGCAGCTGGTCTATGTCCAGACACCCGTCTCGCTTCTGAATCAGGTCAGTAATCCGAGCAATTGGCAGGGAGATAATTATATTGGCCCGGGTGCAGCTTCTGTAAATGCCTATTTGAATGGAGAGCCTGTCGATTTTTCCAAGCCCAGTCTGGATGCCTTGGTGATGTCAGTTCTAACGGCCAGGGCGGAAATCATAGAGGTTCAACTCAGAGATCAGATTCAATCGATTCAGGACAAGAACGCCCAGTTGGAAGTAGCAAACGACTGGTTAGCCAAAGCCAAAGCTAAAAAAGCTGACGCCGGTACATCGGGCACAACAACCTTTAGTCAGGAGTACAAGGACTTTTGGGACAGCCTTGGCGCGAAGTACCAGAGTGGTACTAATCACAATTCAGCTGACTGGGAAGTTAATATCGAAGGTTTGAAGACCAAAATTGAAGCTTTGACCAGTCAATCCCAGCTGGAAACAACCAAGCTACAGCAGACTATAAATAAATATAACCAAAGCTTTGAAATGCTTTCTAACTTTGTCAACAAATACTATCAGTCACTCAGTACGATTATTCAGAACCTACGGTGAATCATGGAGGATCCCGCTGTGAATGAAGAAGCCAAGATGAATGAAGGTGAAGAACTTGATGATATGCTTCTCGAGTTCTTTGGTAAGGGCGGAACCTTCAAAGACCTCAAAAATATGAGCGATGATGCCATGGAAGCCATATACAGCGTCGCTTATAACCTTTATCAGGGGGGCAAGTACGACGAGGCGCAAAAGGTCTTTCAGTTTCTCTGTTTCTATGATCACTTCAATCGAAAATACTTTATGGGTCTCGGTGCCTGCCAGCAAATGATGAAGCAGTATGAAAATGCTATTGAAATCTTCACTTTTGCCACTGTACTGGATGCCGACGACCCCAAGCCCATGCTCTACATCGGAGACTGTCATCTGGCAATGGGTGACAACGAAAAAGCAAAAATGTCATACGAAACAGCCATTGAATGGGCTGGAAATGCGGCTGCTTTTGAGGAAGAAAAACAGAGAGCCGAAAGCATGCTGGAAAACCTGAGCAGTTAAGGGAAGAGGTGAAAGGATGTCTTCAATCGGTCAGGGGCCTGCCCCTACAGAGCAAACCGGAAATATTCATCAGGCTTCTTATAATGCTGTTGATAATGAGGAAAATCCGGTTCAGCGAGGTTTTAGTAACCAGAACAGTTACTCAAGAACGGAAGGTGGAGAAGCCCCTAAAGCACAGATCAATGCTCCAGTCCTGGATGCGCCTTCAGCAAATGCTGAGTCTGAAAAGGCTACCGCAGAAGTGTTGAAGCATCAGGAAGGGCAGGCAACAGACAAGTCGGCAAAAGGCCCGAGGTCGCCAGGTGAGGTGGTTCAGGAACACAGTAACCTTCCCATCAGAAAGCAGACAAACCATCTTCAGAGTAAGAGCAATGAACTTGAAAGTATGGGGTTCAGCAAATCCCAAATCAATGGGATGCTGGCTGTGGCTGATCCCAAAGATTCTGAAAACGCTCTTGCTCCCATGCACTCTGCCACTGCCAGATTGAAAGATATGGAGGCCCGGGGTGGCGATCCCAAGCTGAATACACTGTTTAATACTTTCGAAGATGTCATGGTTCGTTTCTCTGCCATCAAAGAAATTCCGGATGATTTGAAAGCTGAGCTGAAGAAGGATCTCGATACATTTACCAAAGCAGCTCTCAACGCTGAAAGGCCCCTTGATATAGACTCCGCTACCACGATGCTGGTTCAGATCCAGTCAAAGTTGCAGAACGAGCGACTCCGCTTTGACCAGGAAAGTATCAAGATAGGTCAGGTCGCTGCAGAGCAACGCAGTAGCAATATCATCAGCAAAATTCGTGAATCCATTGCAAAAGTCGAAGAATCGAAAAAATCCCAAAGGGTAGGGAAGATTTTCAATTATATCGCGCTGGCATTCATGGCGATTGCCACCGTCGCTTTGGCTGTTGCGGGAGTTCTTACCGGTGGTGCTTTGAGTATTGTTGCCGCGAGTCTGATGGTTGCAGCGACAGGTCTTATGATCACCATGACGGTTTCATCAGAAACCAACAACTTTATGATGAAAATTTTTGACGGCCTTGCCAGTGACGAAGACGCTGAGCAAGATACCAAAATTGGTGCGACGGTCTTTTGGGCTGTCATTATGATCGCACTTTCCGCAGGCGCAGCTGTCGCAGGTGGCTTTGCCGGTGCCGGTGGAGCCGCTGCCAGTACAGCTTCATCAAGTACCGCAGCAGGGTCTTCAACCGCTGCAACGGTGACGGCGACAGGCGCTAACACGGCTGCAACCACATCCGCTGCTGTTGCAAAAAAAATCGCGATCGTGACCAAGTTAGGACAGACAGCCCAGTTGATAGGGGGCGCCGGTCAGATTGCTTCGGGTGGTGCTGATATCGGAACCACTGTTTACAAATATCAGGCAGACATATTCAGGGCAGAAGCGCTTGAAGAAAAAGCCGAAATGGTCAGGATCCAGAAGGCCATAGATGATGCTATGGAAGGTTTGGAGAAGGCTATCCAGGAACTCCAGAATGGCTACTCCACAGCCGCCAGCATCATTAAAGCGAATCATGAAACCAAGACAACACTTGCGCGCAACCTGCGTGCCTGAGTCTCAAGGAGGTAGATTATGTCACAGGTAGGACAGACAGGCGCGTCACAGAATACGCCAGTGGACTATAGTTCCCAGACATCAGGGTCAGGTGGCACAGCGCCGCTGGATGAAGTCGGACGGGGAGATCTTGACGGCGAAAACCTTCGATATTCCCGTGAAAGCAAAAGTACCGAAGTTTTGAAAGGTCAACAGAAGAGAGCACCAGAGCTTGATAAACCCGGTGATGTCAAGCCCACCCATCTTGAAACAGCCAGTTCTGACGTCAACGATATCAGCAAGCAAACTCAGTCATCTCTTGAAAATACTCAGAAGCTGGCGGAAGGGTTGCGCACTGGTAACCTCAGCCCGGAACAGCAACAGCAACTGAAAAAAAACGCTGATCTTTTGAAAGGCAGCGCCGGTCTTATAAGTAACCTTCATGGCCATAATCTCGGAACTGCTGAGGGTAAGAGAAGTGTTCTTGCCGGAATGGGCTTCAGTCAGAGCCAGCTCGATGCCCTGATGTCACTGGCTGATCCGGATGATGCAGGCAACTCTCTGGCGTCCCTGCATGGCGGTGAATCAGCCTTACAGGGTAAAAAAGATGCTCTGAAGGCCATGGGTTTCAGTGAAAGTCAGGTGGATGCCTTGCTGTCACTGGCTGATCCGGATGATGAAGGCAATTCACTGATGTCAACTCATCAGGCCGGGTCCGGGAAAAATAAATCGGCCCTTGCCTCTCAGGGATTCAGCAATGCTCAGGCAGAACGTTTGACGGCTCTGTTGAACGGCCAGACATTTGGTACTGAACAACAGAAAGAACTACTGAAACAGATGGGCTTTAGTGATGCAGAAGCCGATGTGTTGCTGGCCACGGCCGATCCTCAATCGTTGAAAACTCAAGGTAAGCTTGCCCGATCAATAGATTCTAATCAGCTTGCTCATTTGCAAGAGATGGCAAAGGTCGCCAACGTACTATCAACAGGCAGCCCGATCGGTGACAGAGTGCTGCAACAGCTGGTGGACATTTTTACTGTGTTTGAACTCCTTCACGAGATGGGGGTTCAGGGTCGAAGAACCGCCAGAGAAACCAGGGCCGCTGAGTATGATGCAGCCAAGCAGGAAGTTTTGCACCAGGCCGAAGAAATGAGATCAGCGGCCCTCTACACTCTGATAGCAGGCACGATCAGCGGTACCATGAAAATAGGTGCAGGTATGATTGCAATTAATGGTGCACGGGGTGGTGGTTCCGCCGCTGAGAAGCAGATCAGGATGCAGTTGGCTACCCAGCAGGCTCAGATAGCGACGGGTGGGGGTGACATTGTTTCTGCGGGCGTTAACTATCACGCTTCAAAACACCAGGCATTACAGAAAGAGCATGAAGCCTACCAGAAAACCCACGAAAACTCGGCTCAGAGTGCATCTGAGTGGATGCAGTTGCAACAGGACATGGTGAAGACTGTTCAAAGTAAGATGGACGAAATTATACGAACCTGGTTCGAAACACTGAAAACCACTACACGAGGCTAAACAGAGACGTTCAATCTCTGAGGATTGCCGTCTACTGCATGCAGGAGGCATGACATGACTATTCCACTCGACAGGGCCGGTGGTGCATCAGCGCCATCGTTTCTGGAGAGTAACCAGAACGTTGCAGGCAACCAGGGAGCCAAAGGCAAGGTTGCCGGACAAACGGTTCAGGTTCGGTCTGATGCCACTTCTGCGCTGCTTGACAGTGCAGAAGAGCTTTCCATGGTCGCTGACCGCTTCAAGCAAACCAAACTCAAAGACAGAAAACTCTCCAGTGGTTCAGAACTCTCCGACAAGCTGCTTGAGCGCATCAAGAAAATACAGGCTATTCAGGAAACCCAGGCATTCAAGGATCTGGTTAACAATTTCAGTAATCAAACCAATCTCAACCCCAATCAGGTTCTGAAGCAGGCCCAGGAATTTTCGGACGACGTGCTTGAGCAATTTGCGGCACTGGATTTTGCCGCGGAATATTTTGAAGAGCAGGGAGACCAGGAAAAAGCCAATCAAATTCGTACGGCTCAGCAAAGCATCAGGGAAAAGAACCCGACACTGATCCAGGCTGGCCTCAATATCTCTGAGTCAGCAGCCGAGATGATCGAAGAGATGGGCTTTGATGTTGATGTTCGTACGGTTCGTGAAAGCTATGCCAACCTCATTGACTCAGCGAAGATGGATCATGTGCGAGATGACGGTTCACTCAAGACAACTTATCGCTATCTGGTAGAAACCTACGGAGCAGAGAATCTGGAAGGAGCTATTCAGGGACAACTTGATCTCCTTGCGACGGATTTGAACTGTACCACTCACTCCACTTCACCGGTCAGATTGAAAGTCATTATTGATGATATGAAAGGGCTGAAGATTCAGTCGGGTGTTCATGATGCCTGTTGCGAAGCTGAAGAGAGGCTGGAAAGAACATTCCCTGAAGAAAAAGTCGTTCGATTGGTGCTGATGGAAGAGATGCTCGATCTCGTCGATCAACAGTGGGTGACAGAGTCTGATTTTGAAAAATTGCCGTTAAAAATGAATCTGGAAAAACTGGAAGCTCATATTTTTGCGTTGACTTCCATCGTCGATATCGTGAGGTCCATTCCCGAAGAAGTGTTTACCAATGATGAGACCAAACTGAATATGCTGTCTGCGGCAACAGACAGTCTGGATACCAAAATTGAAGAGGAAGAGTCAGAGGCCATTGAAGAGGCTGATCTGGATGCCAAGCTGGATGATAGTTTTCTGGGTGAAGTAACCGCCTCTCTGGATTTGCCATCAAGTAAGAAAGTTGAAACGCCTTTTTTTGCTGCTGGGAAGGAACAAAAATCTCAGTAGCCACCATTGAAGACTCTACAGCTGAAAAAGGGCAGGGCGTGCCTGTGAAAGCTGTTTAGCACGAGGGAAGCAAGCTATGGATTGGCGCGATGAGGTGGTTTCGGATATCGGCCGGGGAATGGGTGTTGAGGGACTCAGTTTCGGCGTATCCGGAGTGATCAGCATGGAATTTGAATCAGAAAGGACCCTGTATCTGGAGACACAGGAAGAGGGTGTTCTGGTCTACATGGTTCAGGGATTGTCCCGATTCGATGCCTCCAAAAGTCTGGTTTACGCGCTAAAAAAGTGTCATTACACCCAGTCACTTGTGCTGCCATTGCAGGCAGGACTGAAAGGAGAAGAGGAACTGGTCTGGTTGATTTATCTCAATAATGAACAGTTCTCCCGTCCAACCGTCGAAAGTGCTATCGAAACAATAATAAGACAATCTGAGCAGCTTGCTGCTTAATGCTCCGTAGGGTGGCAGGCTTGACCTGCTGAAAACTGTGACCAACTCAAGAGGTCTGTTATATGGCCGAAAATATTATCAACTCAAAAGGCCTGACAGAGAAAGCACTTGAATCTGCCGAAACCTTTGCCGTTCCGGAGAAAGTGGATGCAGGTGCGGCAGATAAATTTGGCAACTTGCTGTCAGGTGATGCCGATGGACAGCAGGCAATACAAGCTGCATCAGCTGTTGGTCAGCCAGAAGGGGGAGCCCTGACTCTGGGAGATAAGATTCTCAGAGGTATGCAGGGGTTAAGAGAGCATGTTGAAGCAGGTAAAGAGAATGTCGTCTCCAACCTGCAGCCTGGTGAAACCATGACCATGCAGGACATGTTTAAAACCCAGATGGCCATGACCAACCTGATGGTCACCGAGGACTACATAGGGAAGATTGTCAGTAAGAGTACCCAGACGTTTGATACTCTGCTGCGCAATCAGTAATTCCTGACGGAGTCCTGAAGCAGGTGCACAGCTGTCTGGTTATTTTGGATCCAGAAATACAGCCGGAGTCACCCGTTCATGATCAAGGAAACTGTGCACCGTACTCTGAAATACCTGGGAGTCATCTGTCTCAGCTTTCTGCTGGCCGGGTGTAAGGTTGAGCTCTACTCTGGTCTTTCTGAAAAGGAAGGCAATGATATGCTGGCTATCCTGCTGGATGGGGGCATACCTGCAGAGAAGCTCATTAATAAAGAAAAGATGGTGACCCTGATGGTGCCATCTGACGAAGTTTCACGTTCGATCAAGTTGTTGCGTGGTTATGGATATCCCAAGGAGAAGTACTCTTCCATTGGTGATATTTTTCCGAAAGATGGTCTGATCTCCTCACCCACTGAAGAGAGAGCTCGTTATACCTATTCCATGTCACAGGAGCTTTCATCAACATTATCCATGATTGATGGTGTCATCACCGCTCGTGTTCATGTGGTGTTGCCTCAGGAGCAGGATTCTCTGAGTGACGTCAATTACCCTTCATCGGCCTCTGTGTTTATCAAGTACACACCAGAGCTGGAGCTGGCGGGTTTCATTCCAAAGGTCAAAACACTGGTGTCTAACAGTATTGAAGGACTGTCCCTGGATAAAATCACGGTTTCTCTGTTTCCTGCTACCCGTATTAATCAGGGGAGCAGTGCTGCACCCAAAATGGAATCGGTATTTTTCGTTAAGGTCAATCCTTCTTCTGCAGGGGCTTTGAGAGGGGTTATCTATGGGCTCCTGTTTCTTTTGGTCATGACCCTTGCTGGTTGTGGAGCACTGTATTGGATGATGTTTATGAAGAAAGGCAAGAAGAAAGTCAGGAAGACTGAATGAACACAGAGCAACCAAACCTTCAGATGGACCCTGAATTAGAACTGTTTCAGTCCATTGCTGAATTTAACCTGTACCTGGTGCGCTTTATCCATCACAGCTGGTTGCAAACCATCAAGTTATCACCATTGGTCAAACAGCTCAGAAAGGCCGGTAATGCAGATTTTCATCTGTCTCATTTTTTATTAAAAGAGTTTGATCTTAGCAACGACTTTGATTACGACTTTGATGAAAAGCACAAAAGAGTAGCGCTGGCTGACGAAGAAGCCATTACAAAACTGGCTTTTTATTTGGGTATTATTCTCAACGAAAGTGTTATTCGAAATACCCTTCGTAAGCGGGAAAGGCTGTTGCTAAAGAAAACGTTGGGTGAGGATGGGTTTCGTTTCGCGGTTAAAAAGGCGCAGTTTTTCAGTCGCATCGGAACTGATCTGGGGCCAAGTTTTTTGATTGACTGGGATCATCTCGATAGTTTTAAACGATATCTTACGCAATCCGGTTTTCAGGTGCTTGGAAGGGCTTTCTCAGAGAGTTCTCCTGCCTTTATCAAAAGGCTGGAATTAAAACTGCCTGTTTCATTTCGCGATACTATCTGGAGTTCAGACCGGAGTTCAGAGAAATCGGACCTGGATATCAATCAGTGCAAGACACTGGTCGTTAAAGTTCATAAAGAGGTGAATAGAGAATGGCGTCACCTGTTCGTCTGACTTCCGGACAGTTGACGATTGACCCGTCAGCGAAAGTCCTGAAATCACAAGATTATGCAGACTATCTTGAGTCTGAAGAAATCGTCAGCAAAGCTCGGGAGCATGCCAGAGAAATACTGGAGCAGTCTCGTCAGGCCTATGAGAAAGAAAAGCAGAGAGGTTTTGAAGAAGGTTTAGCAGAAGGTAAGGTGGATCAGGCTGAGCAGATGCTTAAGGTTGTCAGTCGAACCATAAACTATCTCTCAGAGGTGGAGAAAGCCCTGGCTGATATTCTGATGTCGGGGATTAAAAAAATAATTGGTGAATATGATCAGGAAGAACTTGCCGTAAGTCTGGTAAAAAATGCCCTACAGCATGTCAGAAATGAGAAGCAAGTCACCATACGTATCCCTCCCAGTCAATTCAAGATGGTTAAAGCAAGACTCAATGAAATACTGGGGGAATACAAAGGTGTAGGCTTTATAGATCTTGTTTCGGATGAGCGTCTGTCTACCGGTGACTGTATCATGGAGAGTGACATCGGGGTTGTTGATGCCAGTGTGGATCTGCAAATCAAGGCGCTACAAAAACGCTTTGAAAGAATTAACTCTGAAGCTGTAACCAGTATTACCAACGATCACTCCATGTTCGATGAGCCAAAATGATTGTGATTCATATATAACGCGATAACCTTCCCTGATCGTTTTTTCTCAGTCCCTGAGTCATATTCAGATACTGGCTTACCCGTATTTTTGGTGTGAATAATAATGGTTCGGACATTGTACTCCCCCTGTGAGAGTCAGTATGTGTTAAATACTCATAACTATGAGATTTGAACTGATTGTTTAAGATGTTCTTAGTGAGTATATTCAACTTATTAACTTATTAATGGGTTTGGTTGGCCACTGTCATTGCATCAGCCATAAAGAGCATTGAATAGAGCTATACTGGCTTTCAATGTGAGCATTGAAAATCCAACCATCCATCAGGCAGTAGCCAGAGATTACCCAAAAGGTTTCCTTTCTGACGATTTCACTCACCCCTGTCCGGTTTTGATGAAGGCTGCTGCCTGACTGAAAGGCCGGACCTTCAGAAGAGGTTGGCATAAAATGCAGGTCATTAAGACCGATGTTGCAATTGTAGGTGCTGGCGCTACTGGCCTTCGTGCAGCTATAGCGGTTGCAGAAAAAGACCCAAACCTGAATATCGCACTGCTTTCAAAAGTCTACCCGATGCGCAGTCACACTGTGGCAGCAGAAGGGGGGTCGGCTGGCGTTATTCAGGATCATGACTCTTTCGAGAATCACTTCAAGGATACCGTTTCGGGTGGTGACTGGCTCTGTGATCAGGATGCTGTCGATTACTTTGTTCAGAATGCTACTGAAGAAATGATTCGGCTGGAACACTGGGGATGTCCATGGAGCAGGAAACCTGATGGTAATGTTAATGTACGTCCATTTGGCGGTATGAAGATTGAGAGAACCTGGTTTGCTGCTGACAAATCCGGCTTCCACATGTTGCACACGCTTTACCAGACATCTGTCAAATATCCTGCTATTGAACGTTTTGACGAGTACTTTGCTACTGACCTGATTGTTGAAGAGGGCCGTATTCAGGGTGTGGTGGCTATTGAAGTTAAAACCGGTGAGCCGAAGGTTTTTCTGGCTAAAGCCGTGATTATGGCAACCGGTGGTTCTGGTCGTGTATTCCGCTTCAACACTAATGGTGCCATTGTGACCGGTGATGGTCATGGCATGGCTATGAGAGCGGGTGCGCCCCTGAGAGATATGGAGTTTGTTCAATATCACCCAACCGGTCTGCCCGGTTCAGGAATTCTGATGACGGAAGGATGTCGTGGTGAAGGCGGTATTCTCCTCAATAAGCATGGCTATCGCTATTTGCAGGATTACGGCCTGGGTCCGGAGACACCGGTGGGTCAGCCAAAGAACAAGTACATGGAACTGGGCCCACGTGACAAGCTCTCTCAGGCTTTCTGGAATGAGCAGCGCAAGGGCAATACCATTGAAACCCCTCTGGGTGATGCCGTACTGCTGGATCTTCGTCACCTGGGTGAAAAAACACTGATGGAGCGCCTGCCGCTGATCTGCTCACTGGCTAAAAACTATGTAGGTGTTGATCCTGTTCATCAGCCTGTCCCGGTTCGTCCTGCGGTTCATTACACCATGGGGGGGATCCGGACTGATATCAACTGTGCCGCCGATATTCCCGGCCTCTTCGCTGCGGGTGAATGTGCCAGCGTAGGTATGCATGGTGCCAACCGTCTGGGCTCAAATTCGCTGGCAGAAACGGTGGTATTCGGTGCCCTGGCGGGTGATAAAGCAGCCGGGTTTGCTCAACAGGCTGTAATGTCCAATGAGAAAAAGCTAATGGATCAGGCGAAGATGCACCTGGCCAGCATCGAAAGCCTGCGCAACGCAAAGGGTACTGAAAAAGCTTCTCACATTCGTCATGAGATGGCGAAAACTATGGAGCGTTGTTTTGGTATCTATCGAATCGGCGAAGAGATGCAGGAAGGGGTCGACAAGATTGCAGAGCTTCGTGAGCGCTTTCGTAACGTTCGGGTTGAAGACCGCAGCAAGGCTTTCAACACTGAGCTCTTGCAGGCTTTTGAGTTGCAAAGCTCTCTCGCTGTCGCTGAAACCATGGCTGTAGGCGCCCTGAATCGCAAGGAGTCTCGTGGTGCTCACCAGCGGATTGATGGCTTCGAACACCGTGACGACGAGAAGTTCCTGAAACACACTCTGGCCTACTATAACGGTGACTCAGCTCCCCGTTTGGACTACCAGAACGTCAATATTACTCGTTATCAGCCAGAAGAGCGTGTTTACGGTGCAGCGGCTGAGAAGGGCACTGTGGTTGAAAAGAGTGCTGCGGCTTCTGATACAAAGTGACGGGAGAGCTGAAAATGAGTCACAAGACAATCAACATCGAGATTCTGAGGTACAACCCGGAAAGCGATGAGAAGCCCGTTTATGGCAAGTTTGAGGTGCCTTTCCTTGATGAGTGGTCCATGTTGGATGCCCTTGAATACATCAAGGACGAACTGGACTCTTCCCTGGCCTATCGCTGGTCTTGCCGTATGGCTGTCTGCGGTAGCTGCGGTATGGTCATTAATGGAACACCAAAGCTGGGTTGTGAGACCTTCCTGAGGGATTACAAGGGCACTATCAAGGTAGAACCTCTGGCTAACTTCCCGATTGAGCGGGATCTGGTGGTGGATGCAGAAGACTTTATCAAAAAACTGGAGTCCGTTAAGCCCTACATCATCAACGCAATGGAAAAACCGGTTGCAGAAGGTGTGAACAGACAGACACCCAAAGAGTTGAGCCTTTACAAGCAGTTCTCCAGCTGCATTAACTGCATGCTTTGCTATTCAGCCTGCCCGCAAATGGGAATTAATCCGCTGTTTACGGGCCCAGCCGTTATTGCACTGGGACACCGTTATAATCTGGATACGCGGGATGATGGTTATGATGAGCGTACCGAAGTCATTCAGGGCAAGAATGGTGTTTGGTCCTGTACCTTCGTGGGCTATTGCTCAGAGGTCTGCCCGAAGAATGTCGATCCGGCTGCTGCTATCAACCAGAACAAGTTACAGGGTGCCCAGGACTGGGCTTTGTCTTTCCTGATGCCACGTAAAGGAGGCAAGTGATGAGTCGTCGTCCTTATGTGCGTCCTATGAAGCGCACCTGGTATAAGGATCATCCTTTTTACCGCACCTACATGGTCAGGGAAGCAACCTGTCTGTTCGATGCGCTATACAGTATCAACCTGTTCTTCGGTATCCTTCAGCTAACCCGGGGAAAAGATGCCTGGGAGGCCTGGCTGTCCTTTCAGGCTAATCCTCTGATGATTTTGTTCACTGTTGTGACACTGGGGATGACTCTGTTTCATGCAGTCACCTTTTTTGATATGACACCACGGGTATTACCTCAGCAGATTCGCAAGATAGTGGCTGATAATGTGGTCAATAAACTGATGTATGCAGGTCTGGCAGCTGTTTCTGTCATTATTTTTGCAGCTCTAGTGCGGTTTTGAGGGAGAGAGTCATGAGTCAGAAAAGACATATTGAGCCGTTGCTCTGGAGCCTGTTTGGCGCTGGTGGCACGACAATCGCCTTCTTCTTCCCGGCTGTGATCCTGGTGATCCTGGCGGTATCTCTGGGCGTGATTCCTGCAGAAGCGCTTTCTTATGAAAGAATGTCAGGTTTCTTCCTGAATAACCTGATTGGACAGTTGGTTCTTCTGGTCGCCCTGGTGCCTTCCTACTGGGCCTGTATCCACCGGATTTACCACGGACTGCATGATTTGGGTTTTCATCCGGGGGCAGGGCTGAAAGCACTGCTTTATGGAGCCACTCTGGTTTTGAGTGTGGTGACTGTGATGCTGGTACTGGTCTGAATTAAAGAGATTTCAGATCAAGAAAAGCCGTCAGACAGTGTTTGACGGCTTTTCTTCTTTCTAAGCCCGGTTATAAAGCGGACATTTCGATGCGAATCTGACGAAGTTGCTGCTCCAGGGCCTTCTGCTGATCAGGCGTCAGCTCCCCTTCCTGTAACTTCACCCCCAGTTTGTTGATCATCTGACTTAAAGAAGAGAGGCATTCTTTTTCCGTACGCTCAACCATTTCCGGGAGAAGATCCTGCCCAAGCCTGCTGTTATCGAGGTAGTCATGGGCCCTGACTTTGGCAATGATTCTGACCGGGTTCTCTGAAGTGCCCAGCTGAGTCATATACTCACTGATTTGTTCAAATTGCTCTGTCAATGAAACGTCTGAAACCACCAGTTTACTGACGATATCTTCAGCAGTGAGCTGGCCAGCGAAGCCGGCTAACAGTTTCATGGCTCCATCTGACTGATTTTTTGGTAAGGTTGAGATCAGTTTATTCAGTTGATTCAGGTCCTTGATGAAGCGATCCATGGACATCTGAGCACCGACTAAATCACCCTCTTTAAAAAACTCCAACATCATGCCCAGTTCTGCAGGCGCCAATTTGCCTTCCGAGGGCGTTGTTTTGATACCTCTGGAGAGAATCGACTTGTTTCCTGGTCCTGACTCTGGCTTCTCTGATGAGAGATATTTCTTCGCTTGGGCGGGATCAGCAGACGCATTGCCTTCATCGACAAGGGGTTTTTTGGGGTCAAATTGTGTCTGGGGGAGCGGTTGTCCTGAGCCATCAATTTTCGACATAGTACCATTCCGTGGTTTTTAGCAAGAAAGGACGCCTGAAAGCGAAAGCATTCTTGCTGATATCGCTGCCTGATTTGCAGGCAGAGCAGTATTGTGAGTATCTTCTGAAAGAATAGCTCTTTTTAGCGTGGAAATGCAGTATTCATTCAAGAATGAACTCCCGACTTTCCTCAATGGCAGATGAAAAGGTAGACTCTTCCATGATTGACACGTTACCCAAAGCAGAGCTTCATCTGCATATTGAAGGTACTCTGGAACCCGAACTGATGTTTTCTCTGGCTGAAAGAAATAAAATCAGCCTTCCCTACCAAAGTATCGACGACGTACGGGATGCCTACCAGTTTTCCAATCTGCAATCCTTTCTGGATATTTACTATGCCGGCGCCCGGGTTCTTCAGACCGGGCAGGATTTCTATGATTTGACCTGGGCGTATCTTGAGCGCTGTCAAAAGGACAATGTGATCCATACCGAGATTTTCTTTGACCCACAGACCCACACCGATAGAGGTATTGCATTTGGCACTGTGTTTGAAGGCATTGATGCCGCACTTCAGGATGGCAGGAAACAGCTGGGTATCAGCAGTCACATCATTATGTGTTTTCTCCGACACTTGGGTGCCGGGGCAGCGCTGAACACGTTTGAAATGTCGAAACCCTGGCATCAGAGAATGATTGCTGTCGGTCTCGACTCTACTGAGTTGGGGAACCCTCCGGAGATGTTTGCCGAGGTCTTTGACAAAGCCAGACAGGCTGGGTTGAAGACCGTTGCTCATGCAGGAGAAGAAGGTCCGGCAGAGTACATTTGGGGGGCTTTGAAGGCACTGAAAGTATTGCGGGTTGATCATGGTGTTCGATGCCTGGATGACGAAAGTCTGGTTCAATATCTGGTTGAGAACAAAATTCCTTTGACAGTGTGTCCCCTTTCGAACGTCAAGTTGTGTGTATTTGACAGACTGTCAGACCATAATCTTAAGCAGATGCTGGACAAAGGACTCTGTGTCACTGTCAATTCTGATGATCCCTCCTATTTTGGTGGTTATATCAATGACAATTTCCGTGCTACGCAGCAAGCGTTAGGGTTGGACGATCAGTCTGTTTATCAATTGATTCGAAACAGCTTCAATGCCAGTTTTCTTGAGCGTTCAGAAAGGTCTGAGTATCTGGCTCGTCTGGACAGTCTTTATGAGGAGTTAAGTGATGACTAAAACGGTGGTGGTGACCGGAGCAAACCGGGGTCTGGGTCTTGAGTATTGCAGGCAGTTTTTGGAAAAAGGCGACAAAGTCTATGCCTGTTGTCGGGCACCGGAGTCAGCGGAAGATCTGCTGAGGTTGAAGCAGCAACACCGTGAAAAGCTGGAGACGGTGCCTCTGGATGTCACCCACCCTGCACAGAGAACGAATCTGAAGAACACGTTGCAGGGAGAGCAGATCGATATACTGGTCAATAATGCGGGCATCTACGGTCAGCGACTAAAATTCGGCGAAGTTGAGTCTGAAGAATGGCTCAAGGTCATGAAAGTCAACACCATTGCACCTCTTTTGCTGGTGCAGGAGCTGGTTGAATTCATGCCTCAGGGTTCAAAGATTGTATTGATGACCAGCAAAATGGGCAGTATCGCTGATAACACAAGCGGTGGAAGCTACATTTACCGCTCCACAAAAGCGGCATTAAATGCTGTTGGCAAGAGTATGGCGCACGATCTGTCGGATAAGGGAATCAGTGTTGCTATCTGTCACCCGGGTTGGGTTTTGACTGATATGGGTGGACCCAATGCTCTGATTGATAGCCGAATCTCCATAAAAGGACTGATTGCAGTGATTGAGCGGCTTGGGCTGGAGAACAGTGGTCAGTTTTTTAACTATGACGGTGCCCTGATCCCCTGGTAATCATAAGGTTAGACACTGCTTTTACAGGCAGTGTCTATGAGTTTAATAAGTCCGTGTACTCCAGTTTCCTTTGTTCAGAACAGGCCCCATATCCCAGCCGTTGGGTGCGCCCTTCTGGTCCTCCAGTGTGACTACAATCTTCGCTTTGGAAAGCTTTTCTGCCCACCCCCTGGGTATCGTCATCTCTTTAGTGCCTGATTCAGGCAGCATTCCCAGAGAAATGGGCTCAACACCATCCATCATCAACCATAGTTCACAGGCTTTCCCTTCAGGGACGGAATCAGGCTGAACGGTCTCCATGACCAGCTTTTTACTGCCCAGAGATGCGTTGAGAATCCACCCGGGGCTTTTTTCCTGATTATTGACGACATAAACGTACTCCATACCTGTCGGGTTGACCGATTGGAAGTTCGCCAGAGCCATCAAAAGAGCCAGGGCAACAGAGGCAAAAGCGGTACCTTGCCAGAACTTCAGGCTGCTCCAGAATGATTCTTTGTTGCTGGTGGCTTTCTGAATATTTTTCCAGATATATTTTGGCGGCTTCACAGGAAGTAAAGCCTCGTTCAGAACATCCAGATGCTCTCGCCATTCATCAACTTCACGCTGAGCATCGTGGCTCACGGCCATCAATACTTCAAATTGAGCTTTTTCATCGGGCGTCAGCAAACCGAGCACATAGTCTGCTGCAGCCTGATTTCTTTCATCAGGATTGCTCAGGTCTAAGCGGTCATGCATTCCTTCAACCTCATCAGTCCACGTCGAATCCATGTTTTCACGGTGCCAATAGGAACCTCCAGCTGGTTAGAAAGATTCTGATGAGTCATTCCATCAAAATAACTGAGTTCCAGACAGCGTCTCTGGTTATCATTCAGAGTTTTCAGACAGCGGTGAACCTCTTGACTGTTCTGCCTGTCCGTCACCATTTGTTCCTGGCTGGAACTCTGGTCGACCTGCAAGTCAAGGGTTTCCGTTTCCATCTGGGGCTCTCGTTTCAGCTTTCGCAAATGGTCCAGTGCCTGATTTCTGGCAATGGTGTTCATCCAGGTCATAGGAGCAGCCTTGCTGCTGTTATAGCTGGATGATGCCTGCCAGATTTTGATATAAACCTGCTGAAGGCAGTCTTCAGCAAGCTCCCTGTCTTTCAATATACGCAGGATCACGGCAAAGAGTTTCGCCGAAGTCTGCTGGTAAAGATTTTTTAAGGCTTTTTGTTCCCCCCGGGCACACCTGGCCAAGTCTTTAGCAAGGCTCTGTGGAGAGGGTGTTGATAGTGGGGTGGAGGTCAGACTCATTCCGCACGTTCTGTTTATGGGTTAAGAGGCGTTACTCTACCGGATAAATCGCTCCCATCAAACCTCCATAAAAGACTCGTATCCTGTCTGACTGTCTTAAAACAGACAAAGAGTGCATGCAACAGTGGTTCTGTAGCCTTGATCCGGGTCATCGGAATGCTTCCGGTAACATTGGCTGCTGAGATTATCCGGCAGGATCTTTCCGGTTTGAGTACAGCTCCCGTCAGACAACTGTAGTCGTGGTCTTTACAGCTTTCTGATAGCTTCAGAAACACCGCTGTAACACTCTTTGATAGCAGAAAGTAATGATTCGAACTTCTCATTTTCAGCGCGTTTGCCGACTTCTTCGAGCTCATTGGTCAGCTGTATCAGCTGGCTGGCTCCCACAATCATAGAAGAGCCTTTGATTCGGTGTGCCAGGCTGGCGATCTCTTGATGCATCTTTTTTTCAACCGCTTGATCCAGAGACCTGAGATCTTCTTCTGTGGTGTTCAGGAATTCATCCAGAAGCGTCTGCATGAGAGGAGCATCTTCCTCGGTGAGCTGTCGCAGATTCCCAAGGTCGATCAATGGATACCTCCTTTTTATCTTGATCAGTTCTGGAGAGCATTCAGAATATGTGTCGTCGATAGATGTTAAAACTTCAGGAATTTGTTCATCACGGCATGCAGAGCCTTATCGAAGAACTGAGTGTCTTCAATAATACGGATGCGCTCATTTTCTATGCCGGACTTGAGTGCATAGCCGGACATTTCGGCAACTTTCATCCCAGAGCTGTTAACAAAGGTATAGCGATGGGTGACTGCATTGATAGAGGAGAGCTTGCAACGGAAATGCTGATCCTTCTTGCCTATGAATTCAACCCATTGGCCTACAATTAGTTGCACTCCGGTATGTTCATCAAGAGTATTCTTTTCGCTGACTTCGTCATCTTCTGAAACATTATCATCGACTTCAGGGGTAAGAGCACCTAATTCAAGGTCAGAATCATCTAACCTCTTACTCTGGAGTACGATCTCTTCGGTATCCGGTTCTGGATGCACTTCTTCTGCTGTTGAATCTTCGGGGGATACAGTAATGACTTCTTCTCTGGGGAATTCACTGGGTATTGATATTAGTGCGTCCAAATCATTCATCCATTCAACTACGATAAAGGGGTCATGACTGGTTTTGTTGAGGTAGTCGAGTAACATAGTTTTCAACAGAAGCCAGTCCTGAGTTGAGACTGAGTCACGGTGATCAGTTTGTAGATTCCATAACAAAATATCCAGTGTATTGATGGCATCGAACCATGAAACGTCTGTTGATTCTGAGTGACTAAGGACACTCTCCAGAATATCAGACCAAACGTCATTAACCAGCTTTTTCATGGACTCTGGTACTGTATATTGGTGTGTAGAAATAAGATTGGAGATGATGAACTGGAGCTCGTTGTTAACCTCGCCTGTCTCAGCTTCGGGATCAATAGCCTCGGTAATGTCAACCTCTTCATGTACGGCAGATTCAGTCTGATTGGGCTCTGTCGTGGTTTGATTCTGCTCTATGGAACCCCTGATTTTAAGTAGCTTTTCGTTAAAGTTTTTATGACAAATGGAAAATATTTCAGGGTTTTCTGTGAAGTGTTTGATAATGTACTTGATGGTGTCTTCAATCAACTCGATGACTGGCTTCTCGGTTTCTGGCTCCAGTGTCGTACGCATGCCAGCCGAAGTCATGTCATTGAGCAATTCTCTTGCCGCATGGTGGCGATCGGTTAAAAAATTTTCTTCCAGCAAAGTCAGTTTTAAAACGGGAATCTGAAGTAAGCCAATCAGTTTTTTAACTTCATCCGGTAACTCATGATCGTCCAGAATAAACTCGAACAGCATGCCGACCACGTTGATAAGGTCACGGTGCCTTGGTGATAGTTTTTGTTTTACGCCTTTGTCTTTCAAAGCGCTTTTTATAGACTCTGCCAGGCTGAAGATAGAGGCATTTTGACTTGAGAGCTCTTCTTGTATAGATGTCAGGGTGCTGGCTAGCTCGACGCTGGCAAACAGACTGGCATCGCAACTCACCGTAGCATCAGGAGCCTTTGACGGAGCATTCAGGAGTCCTTCTACTCTGGAAAGCAGCCTGTTTGCCAGCTCATTTATGAATGCTTCATTCCAGATGTGGGATGAGTCTTCCGTTTTTTGACTCGTATCAGGTGCAGGCGCTTCTTGCTTATTTCGGGGAACAGCATCTCTGCTGTTCCCCGCTGATAATACTTGAATGTGTTTCGATTTTGAAAAGGGTTCATCTTCAGGTATTTCTGCAATTTTTGTAGCCGGTTTACTGATTTCAAGGCCGATAGAGTCAAGGTAATCGTCTACTTCATGCCAGAGCTCCATCACTGCAGGCTTTATCTTGACAGCAAATTGTAAAAGCAGCTCCTGGGTCAGTTCCGGTTCCAGCTGAGCGGGAAATAGTGCCTGCGCAAAACTCTCACAGATCTTCTGAGCACCGAGTGGATTATTCTCCGGCTCATAATGGATTAATCCGGACAGCCTGTTTTGAATATTGTTGAAGTATTGAAGATGGTCATTCATGCTGAGCTGTCTGGCGGCAGACTGCCACGCCAGTTTTTTCTCAAGATCGCCATTGTCAATTAATGACAACTCACCCTGGGATATGGAGGTGTTTGTATTGTCCTCTTCTTCAAAATCATGAAAATGTTTTAATACTTCCATCCGGAAGTATTCTATGATTTCACTTTCTGATCTTATCAGGTTCTGCCTGGCTTCCATGAACTGCATAATTTGAACATTGTTTTCGCCAGCCTCAGAAAGCTCTACCAGATGTTGAATCAGGTCAGTAAGAATAGGATCGACAGGGGGGAATATCCTCTTTTGGAAAGCATTAATGAGAACGGTGTTTATTTCACCGACCTGAGAGAGTTTTGCCGAACTCGGTAGCGTTACAACATTGCTCAACGTTCCTGTCATAAATCTTACTACTCCTTGTATGACAATCAGATCTGAGTTTGGCTCTGGTCCTTTTATTGAGTGGCCTGTCTAACTGGCCTGAAACAGACTCAGGTTATGCCTCAAGCCAATGCATGTAGTTATTTGTCCTATTGAAATCTATCAAAAAAAAGTAAAAGAGCTAGAGGGTTAGCCCTCTTTTAACTCTTTAGATATTTCCCGAGCTTTCTCCATAGCCTTGTTAAAGCCATTTTTGAAAAGGTTCTCCCTGATCTGCCTTTGAAGCTCTTCCGGGCTGATCATGCCGTCTTCGACTTCACTAGCCTCACCTTCTTTCATCTCTGCCTGCTTCTTGAGATTAGCAAAGCGCTCAGCCTCAGCCGCATCAATTGGCTGTACCGGCTTGGTCGGTTCAACTTGACCACGGTTGGAAGGCTGGATGGGTTCAGCGTCATGGTTTGTGATCATGGTTCTCTCCCTGGGTTGAATATTCTGATGAGCGGTTATGTCTATCCTTGCTTATATCGCCCACAAACATTCTTCATTGTAGCTAAGTGGGCTGAAAGTTTACCTGAGAGCGAAATGGAGGTTGTTCTATGGATCAAGGATTTTTATTTCCAATCTGTGTAAGAACAGGGGGGGCATACCTTAAAGCCCGCCATAGCTTCGCCGACAACTGGATTAGTTATGTTTGGAGAATGTTATGAGTGGCCAACATTTCACATTGACCATCAGTCAGAGCACATCAGACGCAGGCGATTTTGCTATCCACATGAAAGAAGAAGGCAAATCGGAGCAGCTTTTAGTACACCTTCGGTTTATGGACTTGCCCATGCTGGATGAAAAGTACCTTGATGATATCGTTGGCGTTCTGGCTCGAAAACTTGCCAAACGCGTCATTGAATGGCGTGTAGCTCCCGACCTTAACCCTGACACTATGCCCGATGCGCAGGATGAAGCAAGAGCTGTTGTTGATGCTATGTTGGATAAAATGAAAAAAAGGCAGTAACAGACCTTATGCCTCTCTTCAGTCACACAGTATTTTGCCGATTGAATACCTGATAAATTGATCATGTCAGGCTATGGATATGCGCTTTGATCTGGGTAACGGATATTGTGTTAGAAGCTTTCTTTATGGTGATGCACCATCACTTTCACGTCATGGCAACAACTGGAATGTGGCCAAGAATCTCAGGGACAGTTTTCCTCACCCCTATACGATAGAGCACGCCAGGGCATGGATTCAGCATGTGAAGGAAAATGAAGCTGATTCCCGTTTTGTGATTGATCATCAGGGGGAGGCCATCGGTGAGATCGGCTTTGTAACCCAACTGGATGTTCATCGCTTTACGGCTGAAATCGGCTACTGGTTATCTGAGTCTCACTGGGGTAAAGGGGTAATGACTCAAGCTCTCAGCCGGGTTACCCAGTATGCTATGGACGAAATGGGTCTGGTTCGCATTTATGCCGATGTTGTTGATTACAATAAGGGGTCTGGGAAAGTACTCGAAAAGTGCGGCTTCCAACTCGAAGGTGTCCTCCGAAAACATATTTTCAAAGGTGAAGATTACTTTGATCAATACGTTTACGGTCTGGTTCGCTCTGATCTTCAATAATCCTCCAGCTAACGTCCTTTAAAAGAAGATCTGTCTTCATTCCCTGACTTTCTTTTCTAAGCAGACAGCCTTTCTACTAAAGAGAATAGGCTGTCTGAGTTATCAGCATTGATCAAAGTGATATACGACCCAAAGGTTGTACTGTGATCTCTTCAGTAAGCTCCTGGTGGGACAATACGGCCAGATCATAAACTTCCAGTTCCAGAAGTTTCCTGACGTATCTGCGAATATCCATGGATGTGATCAGGACAGGCTTATGTTCAAGGTGTCCAATTTTACCCACTGTGTTTTTTACATTCTCGACAAAGCGAGCAGACTGGGACGGATCAAGGGCCAGGTAACTGCCTGCCGACGTCTGTCGGATGCCACCACGAATGGTATCTTCTACATCTTGATCAAGAAGATATACGGGCAGCATGTTTTTACCATTCGAATACTTGTAACTGATGTATCGTTTCAATGATGAGCGGACGTATTCAGTTAGCTGAACCACTTCTTTTTCTTTATGGCCCCAGACGACCAGTGCCTGGAGTATGGACCTCAGGTTTCTGATCGAGATGTCTTCTGAGACCAGTCGCTGGAATATTTCAGTGATTTTATTGACTGGTAGAAGACGCTGGACTTCCTTTATCAGCTCGCCAAATGAAGATTCCATTTTTTCCAGCAAATATCGGGTTTCCTGAATGCCAATGAACTCTTCTGCGTATTTTTTCAATACATGTGCCAGATGAAATGTCAGGATTTTAGGGGCATCCATGTAATTAACATTATTTTTTTCCAACTTCTCTTTCTGGCTTTCTTCTGCCCACAGCGTATCAAGGCTGGGTAGGAAATCTTCTTCCTGCTCATAAGGTATTTTCAGCATTTCCAGATGGTCGATGGTTTCGCGCACGAAGACATAACCCGGTCTGAAATGGCCGTTCGCCACAGGAACTTCCTGAAGCATGATGGAATAGGTGTTGTCCATCATCGAGTCATTAAAGCGAAGATGGATACCAGGGAAGGGAACCCCGAGATCCATGTATAGAGCTTTTCGAACTTTCAGAAGCTCATCGTTAAGCATCTGGGTGTTCAATGTTTCCTGAATGGAAGTCGGTACATCAATAATCAGTGGCAGGGTTTGTGTAAACTCTTCCTGTTGATCCAGTCTGGACTTGGCATCTCCGGCTGTTTCAGTCGCAGCGGCCATGGCTGGAATTCCGCCTTCGGCTTCCTGAGCCATCTCGCGGGAGGCCTTCCTCAACAGGTAATAGCCACCACCACCAATTATCAGAGCCAGCATTAGAAATATGAATGTGGGAAAACCGGGAATCAGGGCAAAGCCAAGAAGCAGAACGCCCCCAACCAGAAGCGCTTTGGGTTTATCGAGCAGCTGTCCACCAATTTCATTACCCAGATCTTTGGAGTCTTCGTTGGAGACCCTGGTGACGATAATACCGGAGGTGATGGAGATCAGCAGAGCTGGTATCTGTGAAATCAGACCATCGCCCACAGTCAGTATGGCATAAAGCTGCAATGCCTCACCTGCCGTCATATCGTTCATCATGGTACCAATGGCAACACCAGCTGTGATGTTCACAAAGATAATGATCAGACCCGCGATGGCATCACCTTTAACGAACTTCATGGCGCCATCCATGGAGCCGTACATCTGACTTTCTTTCTGCACCAGTTCCCGACGTTTTTGTGCTTCTTCCATCTCGATGGAGCCGGCACGAAGGTCGGCGTCGATACTCATCTGTTTACCGGGCATACCGTCCAGTGAGAAACGGGCACTGACTTCTGCAACCCTCTCTGAGCCCTTGGTGATGACAAGGAACTGCACAATCGTGATGATCAGGAAGATTACGATACCGACAATCAAGTTGCCGCCGACCACAAAATTACCGAAGGTATAGACGATTTCACCAGCATCAGCCTGGAGAAGTATCAGTCGGGTAGTGGTGATGGACAGTGCCAGCCTGAACAGGGTCGTTACCAGAAGCACTGCTGGAAACGAAGAGAATTCCAGCGGAGATAACAGATAGATAGACGTCATCATCAGGATGAAAGAGAGCCCCATGTTAAGGGCAATAAGAAAGTCCACCAGAACGGTGGGCATGGGCAAAATGATGAGACTGACGATGGCTACCAGCATGACTGCCAGCATCAGGTCATTTCTTTGGCCCAGTTTATTAAGCCCTGCGACGACAGGATTCATGCTTTATGACCAGTCTGTTTGCAGGAGAGAGCAGTCTGGTCAAGCAAGAGATTATTTTACAGCAGCTTTCTTTCTCTTTTTGAGCAGTGCTCGCCCCTTGATCCATTTAATAGCCCGGGTATCCATTCCAGGCTTCGCGTACTGCAGAAAAGTATCGGCGGCCTTGATGGAATCTTCAGGTCGATCCGTTTGCAGGTAGGCGTAGCTGAGCATTCGATAAACATCGGGATTTTTGGGCTCAAATCGTCTAACGGCTTCCAACAAAGCGATCGACTTTCGTGGCTGTAGATACTCCATATAATAAGAGGCCTGAGCCAGTAACCACTGTCTTAATGGCCTATTCATGGTTTCTCCTCCCTATTGTTGCTATTAGCCTGCGACCAGAACGTTTCGTGTCATGGTCAGGTATTCCTGCAATTCTTTTGACTCTTTTAATACGGCCAGAGCTGCTTTTGCTTCGGGCCATTCTTCAGCGTGTTTACTTAGAAGGCTCATGGCCATATCCGTCATCATGTGATGTTCATCAGGGGAGAGTGAAGGAGTCTTTTCAGTCAGGCCGAGCGCGTATTTTTTTTCACGATTCTGGTAGTTACGACCCAGTTCAAGGGCTTTCCAGAGCTCGGCTGAAATACCCTTGCCGGAGGGTTTAAAAGAAGACTTGTTTTTCGGAAAATCTTTATCAATGAAATCATTATTGATGAATGAAATCCCCGAAAGACCGTTTTTAAAAGACACGTCCATAATGCACAGCCTCTATTTAGATGAATTGATTATCTTCGTTTTAGCATCGGCTGGATGACAGTAAACCGTAGCACTGGCTCTAAAACTGTGTAAATGATTAGAATTGATGGGTAATCTTGGATACACTGGTCTTATTCTGTTGTGTATTCAAAATAGTTATAAAAAAATAAAATATTAATTGTAAAAAGTTTATTTAGCCGTTAATACCTTTATTACTGGGTTGTTTAGAGGATGGGCATGGAGGCACTCTTCAAATGGGCTCAAAAAATCTAAAGCTCTGGCTGATTTTGTTGCCTGCTCTGGCTTTGTTAAGCCAAATACTTTTTGCTGGCTTGTTGTCGTCCAATTCTCAGGCGGCGGTCTGGTCTTCCGTTTCCCAATCTGACACTACTCGAAGGCATATTGTGCGCCCTGGTGAATCGCTCTTCATCATTGCTCAGAATTATGGTTTTGAGCTCCATGAGCTGGCTGAGTTGAACAATATTAACAACCCTTCAAATCTGATGGTGGGACAAACCATATACCTTCCAGATAATTCTACCGAATATGTTGAGCCCGGGTTTCTGACAACCCGGCCAGCAGAGCCTCCGGTTCAGGCTCTGGATGCAACTGCGTTTCCTCCGTCAAGATCCAGACCTGATGAAGAGGAATATTTCAGGTTGCAGCAGTGGATGGGTGGTCAGAAACAAACGACAGGTATCGAAAATATCGACTACAACTATGTGCGAAAGGCTCCACAGCCCGAAGTCAGGGTTGGCTTTGATATTCCTCTGGAAGTTGAAGCATCATCCAGGGAACAAGATAGTTCTGAGTCTGCGGTCAAACAGATGAAAAGTATTGAGGCGACCAGCAAGGCATTATTGGAAGAATTGGAGGAGGACGTAAAAGATTCAGACTCTCCAGCCCTGGCTGTCTTTGGGGACCGTCCTTATTCCTTCTATGGCAGTGGTGAAGATCTGCTTGAGGCATTACAGAACTTTGCTGCCAGTTACTATGTTCCAATCGTTATCTCTGAAGATGTTATAGGAGAAGTGAACGGCAAGATTGGTCCACTGACGCCCGTCGATTTTTTGGATCACATGGCTAATATTTACGGGTTTATCTGGTATTTTGATGGCCACTCACTCTACATTTACAGTGGCAGTTCAGCTGAGCAAAAGATCATCAGCCTAGAATACATGAGTACCCGGGACTTCAAGAAAACACTTAAAAAAGTGGGTGTCTGGGATGGTCGCTTTTTCTGGAAAGAACAGCCAAAAGATGGCCTGATCTATGTATCCGGACCACCAAGATACATTGAAATAGTGGGGCAAACGGCTGAGTTACTCGATGATAAAGAGGGGGAACGGCAGAAGAGTAAACTGACAGTGCGTATGTTCAGACTCAAGTACGCTTGGGCTACCGATAAAAGTTTCAATTTCAGAGGTCAGCAGATTGTTGTTCCCGGAGTAGCTAGCCTGTTAAGAAACATCGTCAGTGGAGGAGGGGTTGCCAGCGTTGAACGTAAGCCTGTTGAACCACTTGCAATGCAGCCCGCAAAGGGTGTTGTTCGCAATGGTGCTCAGAATAAACAGCAGTCCCGGCAGCCCGAAGAAGCATTGAATGCCGGTGCCTATATAGAAGGGGCTTACATTAGTGCAGATCCGAGGCTGAATGCCATTATTGTCCATGATCTGGAGTCCAAGATGGTCATGTATGAAGGCCTTATTGAATCTCTGGACAAACCTTCTTCCCAGGTCGAGGTCAGCGTCTCCATTATTGATGTTAATACAGCCGACATAGAAGCGCTGGGTGTTGACTGGAACAATACCCGTGGAACGAATTCTGAAATTACTTTTGATCCGGGTTCTTCTGCCTATGCTGATGACTTCTCTTCATTTACGACTGTTCTGGGTATGAACATTGGCAGTTTTAATGCTCGACTCAGTCTATTGGAGGATGAAGGTCGAGCCAAAGTTGTTTCCAAACCTTCCATTCTTACACTGGACAATCTGGAGGCAGTCTTCGATAACAGCAGTACCTTTTATGTTCAGGTGGCCAGCCAGGAAGATGCAGAACTGTTCCCCGTTACTTCGGGAACCGTTGTTCAGGTTACCCCCAGAATTGTCAAAGAGGAGATGGGTCGTCGGATCCATATGAGTGTGAATATTCAGGATGGAGGAGATTCCAACGACCAGAACCTTTCCCTGCCCAGGGTCAGTAACAGCTCGATTAGTACACAAGCAATCGTAAACGAAAATGAAAGTTTGCTGATTGGTGGCTTCTATAAAGAAAGTCAGGATCAGAAGACGACTAAAGTTCCGGTACTTGGCGATATACCTGTTCTTGGTCGCTTGTTCCGTGCCGATAAGAAGCAAAACATCAGCCAAATGCGCCTGTTCCTGATAACCCCTCGCATTCTTGGTGCAGGAGCCTGATCTAAGGTCTTCCTGCACCCTTCCTATTTGTGTTGTTGCCCCGTTATGAGTCACCTGTATATTCGTATTTGTCCGAATTGGTAAATGTATTGGTTTTTTTTGTACTATTAAGTTCACTATAGTTTATAAGTATTCGTAAATATTCGTTTTGGGTGTGAGTGAAATGAAACAGGTGCAGACAGGGGATCTCTTTGACATCTACGTGATTGGTGGTGGTATCAATGGTGTAGGCATTGCCGTAGATGCAGCAGGCAGGGGCCTGAAAGTAGGTCTGTGCGAGAAGTCCGATCTGGCCGGTGCCACCTCATCAGCCAGCAGCAAGCTGATTCATGGTGGTCTCAGATATCTGGAGCATTATGAGTTCCGACTGGTCAGGGAAGCGCTGGCAGAGAGAGAAGTTCTGCTTAAAATGGCTCCTCACATTGCTTCTCCCATGCGCTTTTGTCTGCCTCACAGACCGCATCTGAGACCCGCCTGGATGATTCGTGCCGGGCTCTTTCTCTATGACAACCTCAGTGCCCGGTTTTCTCTGAAGGGATCAAAGTCTCTCAGGTTTGGCAAGGATTCTGCACTCAGGGAAGACTTCAGAAAAGGCTTCGAATATTCTGATGCCTGGGTAGATGATGCCCGTCTGGTCGTTCTGAATGCTATGGAGCTTCAGAGAAAAGGTGGGGAAGTTCGAACTCGCACTCAGGCATTGCATGCGGAACGAAAAGATGGCGTCTGGCATATTACTCTTCGTGACGAGATCACTGGAGAAGAGTCTATTGTTCGAAGTCGTGCCCTGCTGAATGCGGCCGGCCCTTGGGTTCAATCTTTCTTTGATGAGGGGCTGAAGCAAAGATCCCCGCGTAAAATTCGTTTGATCAAAGGCAGTCATATCATTGTTCCTCGTATTCACGAAGAGCCACGTGCTTATATTTTGCAGAACGAAGATAACCGGATTGTTTTCGTCATTCCTTATCTGGACCAATATTCATTGGTGGGTACCACCGACGTTGAGTATAAGGGTGATCCTGCTGATGTATGCTGCTCTGAAGATGAAAAACGTTATCTTTGTGATATCGTGAACAAACACTTTAAACAACAGATCTCACTGAATGACGTTGTTTGGGATTACTCTGGAGTGCGGCCACTCTGTGAAGATGAATCAGACTCTCCCCAGGCGATTACCCGTGACTACACCATGGAGCTGGAAGATCAGGACGGCAAGGCGCCGTTGCTTTCTATCTTTGGCGGTAAACTCACGACCTATCGTAAGCTGGCTGAAGCGGCTATTGGCAAACTTAAGCCTTATTTCCCTGTTATGGGTGAAAGCTGGACCAAAGCCTGTCAGCTGCCGGGCAGTGAAGGGTTCAAGAGTGTTCAGGACTGTACCGAAGAGCTTTGCAATGCTTACCCCTGGCTGCCTCCAGAGATCGCTTCCCGCTTCAGTAGAACTTATGGAAGCCTGAGTCGTCGTTTGATGGGAGAGAGTCGTTCATTGGACGATTTGGGAGAGTATTTCGGTGCCGGTCTCTATGCCGCTGAGGTTGATTATCTGATTGAGCATGAGTGGGCTTACCAGGTTGAAGATATCATCTGGCGTCGAAGCAAGCTGGGCATTGAGCTGGATAAAACCGGCAAGACCAAACTGGAAGCCTATCTTACAAAAAGGTTACCTGAACTGATTCCGGATCGATTTATCGATAACGGCTCATTACTGAAGAAAGTGGTATAAAGTCGTGTAAAGGTGGAGACATCAGCCACCTTTCTTACACAAAAGGGGTCTATCCTCATGTGCTCTTGTGGCCAAAGGAGCGTGAAGCACTGGAAGGGATAGGGTGTTCACTGCTTCAGAAGCCTCTGGCCGACCCTTTCCAAACTGAGGTGCATGGCCGGGAAGGAATGCGCAGAGCACTGGACATACTGGTAGCGAACCATCTGAATTATTGAGGTCATTAGTTTGATGGTGGTTACCGCTTGCCCGTTGCCATAACCCAAAGAGTTTTGAGCAGGATGCTAACGTCCATCTTTAGCCAGTCAGCAGGGTTGCTCAAAGACAGCGCATAGGCATGGTCATAAGCGACTCTGTTTCTCAGATCATAGAGGGTTTCGTCGCAACTCAGGTTTACCTGAGCCAGTCCGGTCATTCCGGGGATAACATCATAGGTTCTTTCGGTATAAAAGGGGATGTTGTCTTCCAGCTTATGGCAGATTCCAAGGCGCTCAGGTTTGGGACCGACGATGGACATATCGCCCATGAGAACATTCCAGAGTTGAGGTAATTTATCCAGACGGGTCCTGCGAAGAAAAAGACCTGCCTTGGTGACTCGGAGTTCATTCTTCGTCGTCCGGACAGGATCACTTTGGGCTTCTTTATCGACGCTCATGGTTCTGAACCGGTTCATCAGAAAGAGACAGACATAGTTTTTGCTCTGATAGCCAATACGCATCTGACGATAAAAAACCGGACCAGGACTGTCCAGTTTGATCATTAAAGCAATGAAGGGGTAAAGAGGCAGTGTAAAAATAATGCCGATCACTGCTAAGGCCAAATCCATTGCTCTTTTACCGAGAGTGGTAAGCGGGTGAACATAGGTGACTCCTTTCACGGTTCGACTCCCTTTTAGCTTCGGCTTTCATTTCATACATCGTAAATCGAGGGGGCCGGATAAACGTGCACAATCACAGAAAAGGTCTTTTCTCTTCGGGCATTAAATAGTGCATCGAGATTGACTGCTTTGACGGGCTTGTCACAGTAAGTCACGGTCAGGCCACCAATTTTAAGTCCCAGGTCCTGCGCGACTCTTACAGTGCTCTTGCCATTATGGGTGGTTTCCAGAAAGTCTTTGCGAAAGCTTTCGGTGCTGTAATCCTGATGATGATGGCGCAAAACATCGAGAGTCACATTATTGACAATTTTGCAGCGTTCAATGGCTGTTGGCAGTTCCAGAAGCCAGCGTTTGTCCAGAAAAGTCCATTCAAGCTGGTACGTAATCACGTTACTCATGAAAAAATCTCTGGCGACATTAGTTCCACGTTTGAAATTGCTCATGAATTTCCAATGCGTCCGGGTAAACTCATTACTGAAGTGATAATCCCAATCTGCTATACCATAGATTGACCCGCAACCACCGGTTTCGGTCTCTCCCTTTCGGCCCACTTTCGTTTCGGTCCGTTCGTGCATGATGGCAAATTGAGCGGCATAATCAGCCTTCAAAGTCTCTAACCTATTTCGGATTTGCCGGTCCCGACGAATCTTCTTCTTATATTCACCCAGGGTCTGAACGCCAGTTTTTAGTGCGTTCTCAATCATCCGCTCCCTTATCGACTGATCTAACTCCGGGGGCATTAGCGTTCCGAGCTGTTGTTCAAGCATCTGATGCAGTTCCAGCCGTTGGCATTCATCATGCTCGGCCAACCGGACAATCCGCCCATCTGCCGTCATGCCAAGTGCATTCAGTGACTCATCGCCAGGGTTGTCGGTCAGGTAGCGCTCAATGGCACGAGTGGTTTCTTCAGTGCTTGTCGACGTCGGGTTCATTGGGGAATGTCCTTTTCCTGGAGCTAGCAGATTTGTTTTTCCAGTTTCTTAAAAATTCAGCAAATTCCTGATCCGCAAGGGGTTTGCTGTAAAAGTACCCCTGGCCTTCTGTGCAACCTGACTTGATAAGGTGTGTTTCCTGCTCTTTGTTTTCAACACCTTCGGCGATGACTTTAATGCCAAAGCTGCGACCCAGTTGAATAATGGCTTCAACGATAACGGTGTTTTCCTTATTTCCTGGTAGCCCTTCGACAAAGGATTTATCTATTTTCAATTTATCGAATGGAAACTGTTTCAGGTAACTTAATGAGGAGTAGCCTGTGCCGAAATCATCCATTGCAAGGGTAATGCCCGTTGCCTTGATGTTATTGAGCTGTTCAGAGGAAAGCTCAATATCTTCCATTATGGAGGTCTCAGTCACTTCAATTTCCAGCAACTGGGGGGGAATCTGATATTTTTTTAACAGGTATTTGATGCGATCAACGATATTTTTGTCTCTTAGCTGAATGGCAGAAAGGTTCACGGCGATTCTCAGATCATGGAACTCTGTTTTATGCCATTCATGGAGCTGTTGGCATGCCGATTCAAGCACCCAGTCACCTATAGGAATAATTTCCAGATTATCTTCTGCCATAGGGATAAACATTTCCGGTGAAATAAGTCCCTTCTCAGGATGTTTCCAACGAAGTAAAGCCTCTGCACCCACCATCCGGGAAGTTTTGAAATCAATCTGTGGTTGATACACCAGACTGAGTTCATGATGCTTCAGAGCTTCATGAAGATCCCTTTCAAGTTTCTTGCGCTGCCGGATCTCGGTATCAACGGAGGCAATATAAAATTGGTAGCGGTTCTGATTTCTGGACTTGGCCATAATCATGGCGAATTCAGCCTGCTGCAAGAGATTATCCACTTGCTGACCATCGTCAGGAAATAACGTGATACCAACAGTTCCGTTAATGGTTATCTTTTCATCATTCACTGTAATGGGGGTTGCCAGCTGTTTCAGAAGTGCCTGAGCCGTTTCAGCCGCTGTATACGGTTGGGCGATTTTAGAAAGAATGATTGCAAACTGATCCTCTCCAAGCTTACCGATGAAGCCTCTATTACCAATATGGTTTCTCAGACGATCTGCAATTTTGACCAGTGCATGCTCTGCCGCATTGAAATTGAAATGGGCATTTAGTGATTTGAAATCATCAAGGCCGAGACAGAGAATGGCAATATTGTTATCAGAGCTCCCGGGTTTATTGATCATGCTCTGCAAGTGCTTCTGCAAGGTTCTTCTGTTTGGCAGGCGGGTTAAATAGTCATACTGAGACAGTCTCATGATCTGAGCCTCAGCTTTCTGTCTCAGGTTCAGGTTTCGTTCTATTGATTCCAGTAGCTGATTGGCTGTTCTAACCCAAAGACCGAGCTCATTGTTCTGATGGCCATTTGGGATGCGCAGTTTATGAGAGCCGGGAGCGTCCGGGTTAATCTGAGACAGGTTTCTGATCAAACGGTTCAGAGGTTTAGTAAGAATCAATGAATAGATCAGGTAGAGCAAGAATGCCATTGCAATAGCTCTGAAAATACCGCTGACCATTACTATCACTGAGCGCTGAATGAACTCCTGGCCATGGTGAGCCGTATCAATGGCCAAAAAGAGCTCGCCGTAATGTTCATGAACGGGTTCTTTTTTGTACAGAGGAATACGATAAATTCGAACAGGTTCAAATAGATAGTCTGAAAAATAGCGATACCCTGATTTGGATAGGTCACGCTTTATAACAGCAAGTTCAGGTTCATTGGGTATTTTGATCGCCGCGATGTGAACTGCCTGATGCTCCATTAACCCGAAAAGAATCTCTTCGCCCATTGTGGGTTCCATTCTGTGGGCGGCCTGAATGGAGGGTTCCCTGATCATAGACAGCATTTGCCAGGCTTCCGAGTCAATGCTTTTGCTGGACTGGCGGGCATCAAAGAAAATCTGAACACAGCTGATCGAAATACCCAGCACACAGGCTGCCATTAGAACAGCTTTTAGCAATTTGGCAGATAAGCGTTGCTTAGCATCAATGCTTGTGCTGGTTTCCATATTCTTTGACTTTTTTGACGCCATCCATAGAACGTTTTCAACGACAGACTTCAACGAGGTTGGCTATGTATTAAAAAAAGAGGAAAGCAACTAGTGAGCAAACAAATGTTGGCTTAAGAGTTTTTTATTTCCTTGTGAAATTAACTATAGGAAGTTGAGAGCAGTTTACTAATACAAAATTGTAATCCTTAAACACAATTTTAATTAGCTTTTTATCAGGTAAAATAATTGTCGGAAGGTTTTTTATTTGTTTTTTCTTTAAAAAAACGATGGCAAGTTGGCAAAAGAGTATTTTGATTGGGAAGTGTTATTTTGAGCTTGTTTTGTTATTG
Organism: Endozoicomonas sp. ALC020; assembly: GCF_049275935.1. Lineage (NCBI taxonomy): Bacteria > Pseudomonadati > Pseudomonadota > Gammaproteobacteria > Oceanospirillales > Endozoicomonadaceae > Endozoicomonas > Endozoicomonas sp. ALC020. The sequence continues at coordinate 284,179 of NZ_CP184830.1, read as the reverse complement.
CCAAAGGATATAGATGTGTTCATCTTTTAGGCTACGGCTTGTCTATTATGAGAATAGAACTTGTAAAAAATGTCTGGTTCTTCGCTGTTGAAAGTCAGGAGTAAAGTTAAGGAGTAGGAAGTAATGGATTACTCAATCTCGCACGCTCAGTCATATGATGTCATCTCACTGAAAGGTCAATTTAATGCTGAAACCGTTAATGGTTTAAGATCTCAACTCGATCACCTGATCAAAGATTGCTCAGGTGATTTGATTATAGACATGAGTTCTGTTGAAAAGTTTGATTCTTCTGGTATTGGTGTATTGGTCTTTCTTTATAAGCGTTTAAAAATTGAAAAAAGAAAGCTTACCTTGGTAGGTGTAAATGCTAAGACGGACGAGCTTCTGAGCATGTTACAAATTAATAAAACGATCAGGCAATTTAGTGATTTAGACGATTACTTGTCCAATCTCTAAGGAATTTTAGGACGTCGTTATCCTTTATCGATACATTTTTATTATCTGATCTATGACACCTTCTGACTTTAACTTTTGAAGAATCCTGTTGATCTTTATTCCGTGCTTTTCAGCAGACTTACTGAACATGAATGTCACAGGAACACAGTCGAATGTTTTCCCTGTCACAAACAAACCCGCGAACCGGGTTTTAATGAGGTGGCGTGCTACCATTTCGTCCATCAGTGCTGCATCATTTCGGCCTTTCTCCAGAAGCTTCAGAGCGTGCACTTCATCCCTGGAGTTGTGGCGAATCACTTCTCCGGATTGGAAGTAAGGTTCAAAAGTCTTAAAGGTATAGTTCTGCACCACCCCAAGTCGCTTTCCCTGAAGGTCGCCAGGTTGGTTTACTTCCAGTTTACTGCCTTGTAACTGCACAATGATTTCACAGTGCTCTGCAAAAGGTTCGGTAAAGTAAACTTTCCCGGAAACGCCTTCTCGCCACTGGGGGGAGCTCCAGGCTTGCAGATCCAGGCTGCCATTGCCTACCTTGTAAATGATACGGTTGAAAGGGTAGTACTCTTCCGTGAAGTCAAAGTCGCTCCGCTCGCTGATGGCTTCAAGGGTTTTCTGCACAATGCCTTTTCTTCCATCTTTCCATGAAAGAGGAGGGTAATCTGTCGGATACATCCCTGTTGAAATAGTGATCCTGTTTTGATCGGCCAGAGCGAGAGTGCTGGGTAGAAGCAGGCAGAAAGCCAAAAAATGTATGCCTGTCTTTTTTTTGTTGTTTTTTTTGTTGATAATCAGTCGCATTTCAGGTCTGGTTCTATGTCGGAGGTGTATTACCAATATCGATCGTTGGGCCCAGGTACTTGGGGCCAGTGTTTAACCAGTGAACTTCCAGGACGGCCAGAACTCTTGCAAGGATCTCTCTGGCCTTATTGCTCAGGTCACTATCGGCCCCGTCACCAGCGTTAAAAGCAATAGCATTAATTTCTTTATTCTGGGCGATATAGAGTGCCCGTTTATTGTGATAGGTCTGGGAAATTATGGTGAACGTATCAAGCCCGAAGACAAACTTTGCCCTGATAATGGAGTCCAGGGTTCGAAAACCTGCATAATCCCTGTAGATCCTTTCGGCAGGAATGCCCATTTTCAAAAGGTCCTTTCGGATGGTGCTCGGCTCATCATAATAAGGTGTTCCATTGTCGCCGCTGATCAAAATATAATCGATCTTGTCCCGGGTGTAGAGAAGATAGGCAGTCTTGAGCCTGAGAGCATAATGGTTGTTAAACCCGCCTTCACGAGAGTACTTACTGGTGCCGAGCAGAACACCGACTTTATTGTATGGAATGCTTTCTACATTGTTATAAAGCCGCGAGCTGGTTTTGGTATTGACCAGCCAGTTGGCGATAGCGATCAGGGAAATGAGTCCTATCACAGCTCCAGCAAACAAGCCAGTAACAACCTTTAGGCGGGTCGGCCTGCCCTGCATTCGGAAGTCTCCGTAAAATAAGGAATTCAGAGACAGTTAACCATAATCATCCTGCTGGTTAAAGTGTATCGGACTCTGATCGTCTCATATCCTCCAAAATAGTCTCGATTTCGATGGCAATAGACAATGAAGGCTGATCGGGTATACCCAGCGACTCCAGTGAGGGAACCTGGTTATCGCTGGCAATGGCAGACTGAAACTTTTTGACCACTTCTTCCGGAGTAGAAGCCAGAAAGGCTGCCTTTTCGCGGATCAGAAAGTTGTCTGTTCCTGGTTCAGCAATGTAAATAACAGGTTTTCCCTTATAGCGTGCCATCGTTCCAATAGAGGATTTATGGACCATAACAGCAACAGACATTTTTGTGAGAGCAGCGGTAGAATGGCGATTATTTTCCACTAATCGAACATTCCCGGTACCTCTTTCCTTAATCCAGCGTCGCTCGACCTCACCACTGGTCTTAGGGTGATGGGTGACCAGAAAGGTCACGGACGGCAGCTTTCGGGTGGCTTCAATAAAGATTCTGAAATACTCTTCATAGGTGTCGTCATAACCACCGGCGAATACTGCAACAGGCTCATTGGGACCAATGTTTAGTTCAAGGCGGACAGATCGGTTATCCGTTTGTCGGTAAATATCATCCCAAGCCTCAAGCGCCGGTTGCCCAATTACTACATAGAGGGGATTGGGGCAAAATACAAGATCTTTGAAGCTTACTGCGGTTGCAGAAGTGGGAATATGGAATTCATCAAGCGTTCGAATTGTTTCCAGAAATGCCTGCACATATTCCTTGTTGGTAATGGGATCAAAATTATCATAGAAAGCCAGAGTGAAGCTGCCACCTTGCTTCATATGATTGAGAATCTGGGCCTGTACAGCACTGGCCATTCCGGAATAAACGATCTTAGGCCTAATACGTTTCGATAACTCAATGAGAGCGCTTTTGGGCCAGACTGTTTCCCGATTGTTCCTGAGCTGCTCTGGATCAGGTACAGAAATGGTAAGGTTGAGCGGGTGATTCCGGAAGATTTCTGCGGCCCTGCCAATCGATAAAATGCGGTAGTTAATACCTCGCTTCTTCAGGGCTTTTTCAAGCTGTTTAAAAGCATTACTTTCCCCTTGATCATAAGCGACCAAAAGAAGATCAATGTTTTCTGTTGCCAGTGCATTGGAGCTGAAAATGTTTATAAAGAAACAAACAAACAGCGCACAAAGAGAGTCTGCATAGTTTTTCATTCTGTCTCCGTTAGAATCCCCGTTACTGGTTTTATCTGCTTTTGAAACAGGGAGGCTAACAGTCTGGTACAGAATTCCGTTTAAGGAAAGGTCAGCAGCTGGTTGCTTTTTGGCCTTTCAGGGAATTATTTTCGCATCAGGAATACACCCATTTCGCGATGATGGGTATAAGGGAACTGATCAAAAAGGGCTATACGTTGCACACTATGAGTTAGGGTGATCTTTTCCAGATTCTTCTTCAGTGTGTCAGGGTTACAAGAAATGTAGACAATATTGTCGAACTTTTGAACCAGGGCTTCAGTGCCTTCATCAAGGCCAGCCCTGGGAGGATCTACCAGGATGGTGGATACGTCATAGCTGTCCAGATCAATGTCTTGCAAGCGTCTGAACAATCTCTCACGATTCATTGCCTGAGTGAACTCTTCGCTGGATAAACGGGCTATCTGAACATTCTCGATGGCATTAAGCTCAAAGTTGTCATGAGCAGAGTTCACTGATGTTTTGGATATCTCTGTTGCCAAAACTTTGTCAAAGTGATTGGCCAGGACACAAGTGAAATTGCCGTTTCCGCAATAAAGCTCGAGCAGATCCCCTTTCAGACCACTACAGACATCACTGGCCCAGCCAAGCATATGCTCATTAACTCCGGCGTTGGGTTGAGTGAAACTATTCTCGACCTGAGTGTATTGGTAGTTTTTACCCAACACATTAAGGGTTTCGACAACGTAATCCCGATCCAGGACTATTTTCTGCTTTCTGGCACGACCGATGATGCGAATATTGTGAGAAAACTGTAATTTCTCCGCCGAAGCCCTCCACTCATCATTCAGCGGTTTGTGGTAAAGCATACTGATCAGAGCCTCACCGGTCTGGGTTGTCAGAAATTCCAGCTGGAAAAGCCTTTTTCGCAGGACCTCCTGCTGCTCGATGTCTCTCATCAGCGGCATCATTAATTCATTGATACGCTTTGTGCCTGCAGGAAACTGGTCGACGTTGAAAGGCTGTCTGGTCTCAGGGTCAAACATTCGGTAGTAGCTGCGTTCTTGCTCATGCCAGATGCGAAACTCTGCCCGCATTCTGTAATGCTGAGGCCGGGATCTGAAAACTTCCAGTTCAGGAACATCAAAAGTCTTAAATTCTTCTCGGGTAAGGCTTACCTTCTCGCTCAGCTGGGCTTCGTACTTTTCAGGCTCTACTACGGCTAATGACATGATGCTCTTCGATAAATAAAAACGGCCCATATTATGGGCCGCTTTCGAAGAGATGAAAACTGGTTTTCAGTTCATTAATTGAATATCACCAGCTTAGCGGTGAACAGCAGAGATAGAACAATCAGTGCACTATTAAGGTCTTTTGCACGACCACTCAGGAGTTTGATGGCGGTATAGGAGATAAAACCAAAGGCAATACCGGTTGTGATCGAGTAACTCAGAGGCATGGAAACAGCTGCAATAACCACTGGAGCAGCTTCTGTCAGATCGTCCCAGTCAATCTGGAACATACTGTGAGTCATCAAAACGGCTATGAAGATCAGAGCAGGGGCGGTTGCGTAGGCAGGCACTACGGCTGCCAGAGGGGAAAGGAACAGGCATCCCAGGAACAGTATGCCAACAACAACAGCGGTCAGGCCTGTCCGGCCACCCACTGAAATCCCGGCAGTACTTTCAACATAGCTGGTAGTGGTTGAAGTACCCAGTCCGGCCCCTGCCATACTGGCCATGGAATCTGCCATCAGAGCTCTGCCCAGACGAGGGAATTTACCGTCTTTGTCCAGCAGGTCGCCTTTTTGCGCTACGGCAACCAATGTGCCTGAGGTATCAAAGAGGTCAACAAACAGGAAAGAGAAAATAATGCTGATCATGCCGACTTCCAATGCTCCGGCAATATCCAGTTGCAGAAATGTCGGGGCGACGCTGGGAGGCATGGAAAACACACCATTCATCTCTACTTTGCCGACTACAAGGCTGATGACGGTAATGGCCAGAATGCCAATCATGACTGAGCCGGTGACATTGCGGTAGTAAAGAGCCACAATCAGGGCGAAGCCAATGGATGCCATAATGGCGCTCCAGGAATTCATATCTCCCAGTGTTACCAGTGTGGCCGGGTCGCCAACGATAATGCCGGCATTCTGCAGAGCAATAAAGCCCAGGAAGAGCCCAATACCCGCAGCAATACCACCTCGCAAAGAGAGAGGAATGCTGTTGATAATCCACTCACGAATCTTGAAGACACTCAATGCGAAAAAGCAGACACCTGAAAGAAAAACCGCCCCCAGTGCTACCTGCCAGCTATAACCCATTTGACCTACAACGGTGAAGGCGAAGAAGGCATTGAGACCCATACCAGGAGCAAGAGCAATAGGGTAATTAGCATAAAAGCCCATGATCATACAGCCGATAGCAGCAGCCAGACAGGTAGCAACAAAAACGGCCCCCTGATCCATACCGGTGGTGGCCAGCATGCTTGGGTTTACAAAAATAATGTAAGCCATGGTCAGGAATGTAGTAATGCCTGCCAGCACTTCTGTCTTAACATCGGTGTGATGTTCTTTCAGTTTGAATAGCCGTTCTAACATGCTGAGGTTTCACTCGGGAGTAAAAACCCCCGATGATAACGATTTTTACGGTCGGTTAGAATATGGGAGTGGTATCGTTATTTTTTCGATAAATCACGGTTTATGGTGGAGATTTCTTAGGTTGATCTTTGTGGGTAAAGTGCTGTCTTGTGCTCGTTTTCTTTTATACCCCCATATCTGGTAGTCTGGATTTTTTGTGAGCAAATAATGCCCACTTTGCTGGAAGGCCCGTGACTGACGGGGTTAGTTCAGGATGATGTGAGCAATTAACAGGGTTATCCACAGAAGTTGTGGTTAAATTGATAGTGCCTGCCCTGAATATCGGATATTCGATATGGCGCAAATTTGACCAGTCTTGTCACTATATTTTGAAGTGTTTCAGGTATTTTTACGGGCGAGTTTGCAGAAACCGTATTGAATTCTCTGCTGCCGTTTCAAAAATGACAACCGAGTCGACCCCAATAGAGTCGACTCTGGTAGCGATCAGGCTACTGCTGCCAGCTTCCCTGTTTGCATTTCCTGAATTCTGGCATTGAGTTTTGCCAGGGTTTCGGCCATTTTTCTTCTTTCGTTCTCCTGACTTTCAGCACTGCGTTGTGCGCGTTGTTTTCTGTGGCGTTCAATAGCCTCACGTATGCGAAGCTCTTTCGGGCAGATGGGGTCAGCAGCAACGACCTCTGTTTCAATAATGGCTGCTGGCTCTGGCTCAGTGGTTTCTGGCGGTTGAGAGCTTTCTTTAACTGCAGGTTCAGACTGAACATCCAGTTGACTCAGGGCGTCGCTGTCACCGGCCAGGCAGGCGTCGGCAGCGGCAGTAATCGCAGCCAGCTGGGCTGTGATGTCATCGCTCATTTCAATGCTGCTCAACTGAACCATCGCATTGGCCCTGGAGCCCGCAGACTGGGTTGGTTCAGGCTTTGGCTTTTCTTTTTCGGACTGGACAACCTTGATCCCGGTTGAGTCTGGAGTCGGGCTGGGTACAGCTGGCGCAGACACAGGCTCAGCAGCTGAGTGTTGAGCGGCCTGAGCAGGCGCAGTCGAACCGGCTTCTGACTGTTGAGCAGAGTCATCATTCGCTTTATTGCCAGCATTGCCGGATTTCATGGCAAGGCTTGGAGGTGTATTGGAATCACCTTCATTGATTTCTGCAAAAATGGAGGCCAGCTCTTTTTCAATGTTGGACTTGCGCTGGCGCCGCTTCTTTTTGGGCAGGATTTTTACCGTGCTGGTCTTATAGCCTCTGAGGCTATGGGCACCAAAGAAATCGATCGCGTCCTGCTCGAGCTCAGCCAGTTCCTCACGGGACTCGGCCCTATCCCACTCCTCCACGGTAAATGCGTCTTCGCCGTGGATACGGATTTCTCTGTAAAGCGGGTAGTCCATATCCTGGTGTGCAGCTGCCACCATTTTTTCCCACTGGCTTTCAAGGTCATTGCGAGTGGAGCCTACAAAAATTTGTTTTGTTACTTTATTAGTGACGGTGAAGATAATCAACGCTGGATGACCTTTCTACTGACGGTGACAGGCGCGCAATTATACCTGCCGATTTCCTTCTGTGTAGTGGGGATTGTGCGCTATTCAAAAACTGTTTTAAGGGATACCGGGCTGAGGTGGCATTGTAATGGTAAGAAAAGTAGGAAAATCCCGAAGCTCAGAGGGTTACTACACTTTTTTATCGGGCTGTAAAAGCGGCTGTTTTGTGGCTCTGACCGGCAGTTAGCATTTTGACAAAGAAGGGTAATCAGCTAATGTCAAAATAATTAATAAATAGAGTGGCGACAGAGATGGCAGGTAAGTGGAACTACAAAAATGGACTGGTAGTTGTTCCTGTTTCATTATGGGGATTTTTGCTCTTCGGAGCTTTTAATCTTTTATCTGTTTTCTTCGTTTTTTTTCCGCTCCTGTCCGGGGCAGATGTCTCAGACGATCATCGGCCGGTTGCACATTTTGCCAATCAATTCTTCCTCCAGAAAGAGGGCGCTTCCTATTGCCTGGGGCTGGATGTTGAAGGGGATGAGTCTACTACCTGTGTGCATCAGAACCCTGAGCAGAAAAGGCTCTGTTATCCCGGAAACCGGGCAGTGATCAAACCCTGCGACGACAATAGCCCATTCCAGAAATGGTATTATGATTTCCAGAGAAAAACGATCCATTATCAGGGCTTTGCTGCCAGTATCTGTCTATCCAGAATGATAGACACTCTGGCAATGTTGCCCTGTATAGAATCGACCAGCGCCCAGATCTGGCTATTTGATGAGCAAGGCAGATTGTCGAACGCAACTGATCGACAACAGGAGAACGGATATATCGCGCTGCTTGATAAGAGTGAGGATCCTGCACCTTTGCTTTATCGGTATCTTGAGGCGGATATGGGAGAGCGGCGCTGCTATAAGAATCTGCATACGGGACAAACCGTCTGTGAGTTTGAGCGGGAACCTGTAAATGACCAGGGGCCCGAACCTGGTGAAGAGAAAGAGGCGTCTGAGCAAGAAATCAAACCTGAAAAGCCCCTTCCTCCTGAAGAGACAGTGCCACCGGAAGAAGCGCAACCTGAGGAAGAAAAAGTCCCACCGGTTTTGAGCTGGGAAGAGCGGCCTGAGAGAGCTTTCTGGGTCTCTGAGCGTTTGACAGAAGATATCCTGCTGGTGAATCAGAACCTGAGGCTTTGCCTTGGTGTTAGCGCCGCAGAAAGCTGTTTGTCCGAATCTCCTGACATGAGTAGCTGCTATTCATCGACATCCATTGAACTGGGTACTTGCGATAGCCAGAACAGCCAGGTTTGGCGCCATGACTTGTTAACCAAGCGAATCTTTAATCGTGCTGCAGGTTACCGATATTGCCTGACCTGGCTGCCGGGAAGCTTTTCACTATTACCCTGCTTTCCCGGAGGAAGTCCGTCTCAAAAGTGGTATTTTGCCCGTGGCAAGACTCCTGCATCCCCGGAAAGAGGGCGTCTGAGAACTATGTTGAACGGGGGCCTTGATCCTTATTCATACACTGAGGCATTGACGTTGCCCATCACAGTGAACGAACAGAAGAAAAAGAAACCAAAAGAGCTAAAAGTCTACTTCGAGTGGCTACTTGGCAGATGTGGCAGACATCCTGTCACTGGCGTTTGGCTGGATGACTGTCCGGTCACTCCCTGACGCTGAGATCCAGAGCCATAACAATAGCATCCTCGGCCTTATGGTCTTTGTTTGCCGGGTAGTAGTTTTTACGGCGGCCAATTTCACTGAAACCAGATTTAAGATAGAGGTTGAAGGCTTTTTTGTTGGATTCGCGCACTTCAAGAAACAGGGTTTCTGCCAATTTGGCTGAAGCATCGATGAGTTGATTCAGCATGGCAGTGCCATAGCCTCTGCCCTGCTCACTGCGAGAGACGGTCAGAATCAGCAGGCTGGCTTCTCTTGCAGCCAGCATGACGACTCCCTGGGCAACAATTCTACCCTGGTGTTCGGCTACCATGCAGAGATAACCCGAGTCGATACTGTTCATGTAGTGCTTTTGATTCCATGGATGAGGTCCGGCTTCCTGCTCGATAGCCGCCAGTTCCGGAAGATCCTGGTGAGTCATTGTTCTGAATGACAGCATATAAGTTTTCTTTATCGTGATAACTGAGGAATATCGGGCGTCTGGCATCAGCACAGGCTGCTAAGCGTAATCGATTTTCTGCTCATGAGGCGGTTATGAAGGGGTCAGCTCCCTGATTATCGGTGAAATATCCTGCCAGACTTCTGACTTCAGGGCTGGAAGTTTCATCAACTCATTAAGACCGTGAGTGACAATGAAGTATTGATTGGAGTGAAGGCCCGTCTGCAAACCTCTCAGGTCGTTGAACTGTCGGCTTGGATCTATCACAAAACGGGCTGCTGCCTGACCGAAGAGCAGAACTACTTTTCGTCTGGCCAGGCCAAACTGGTTACTGAGGTAGGCGCAAACTGCGTCGGCAGCAGCGGAGTCGTCCTGGCTCAGGTGCTCCATCAGGCCAGCATTGCCCAGTGGCCAGACGAACTCACTGAAAGGCAGAGTTTCAGACCCTGCAAGCAGTTGAATAGCACGAAGAATATCGCTGAGTAATCGAAGGTGAAAGCGTGAAAATTGATTCAGTCCGGAGTGAGGCATTTCGGCGACTACCAGACAGTGTTCGTTGGCGGCCAGAGTGACCAGCCTGAACTTGCTGATTTCTATTGGCCGGGGTTCAGAAATAATGTTCTGTTCTACAGAGGTTGCTGGCTCCGGATCCTGTTTCGTTTCAACACGACTGGAGATGCCCAGCAAATCTTTTGCTGAAGAAGCACCTGTGGCACCTTCAGAAAGTGGAGCTGAAGATGGGTGGGAAGAAACAGTTAATTGTCCGGGCTTATACGCTTCAACCGGCTCTTCCTCTGGAAAGTCAAACGCCCTGGGGGGCAATGCATTAGGCAGGATTTGGCTGGGAAACCAGGTCTGGATACCCATGGCATCGAGGTAGTGCTGCCGAGTTTGCTCGCTGATCCTGCCTTGCATGACTGTTAGAGGTTCCCTGTCTGTGGGTTGGTTTTTGGATGGTCAGCATTCAGCAGGTTCAAAGCATTGATGTAGGCTTTGGCAGAAGCGACCACAATATCGGTGTCTGCTCCGGAGCCATTGACAATGCGACCCTGCTTTTCCAGACGTACGCTGACATCGCCCTGAGAATCAGTACCGCTGGTAATTGCGCTAACGTTATACAATGCCAGACGGGCACCGGAATTAGCAATACTTTCTATGGCCTTGAAGACCGCATCAACAGGACCGTCTCCTGCACTGCGTACTTCAATCTCATCAGAGTCTACTGCAATAACCAGACGTGCTTCTGGTGTTTTACCGGTACTGGAGCCCGCTTCCAGCTCAAGCAGACGGTATTTCTCTTCTTCATTAGCGGAGCGAACATCACTGACCAGTGCCTGCAAGTCGTCATCGAAAATTTCAGATTTCTTGTCAGCCAGCACCTTGAAGCGGTTAAAGGCTTCGGTCAGTTCGTTACGATCAGCAAAAGTAATACCCAGCTCTTCCATCCGGGACTGAAAGGCGCTGCGGCCGGATAATTTACCGAGGGTCAGACGGTTAGTGTTCCAGCCAACGTCTTCAGCCTTCATGATTTCGTAGGTTTCGCGGTTTTTCAGAATGCCATCCTGGTGAATACCGGATTCGTGAGCAAAAGCATTAGCACCGACAATGGCCTTGTTGGGCTGAACCGGGAAGCCGGTGATACCGGAGACCAGACGGGACGTAGGAACGATATGCTGAGTGTTGATGCCCGTTTCGACCTTGAGTTCGTCCTGGCGGGTACGTATAGCCATAACGATTTCTTCAAGAGAGGCATTACCCGCCCTCTCTCCAAGGCCGTTGATGGTGCATTCAATCTGACGAGCACCGTTAACCACGGCTGACAGGGAGTTGGCTACTGCGAGCCCAAGGTCGTTGTGGCAATGAACCGAGAAGATGGCTTTGTCTGAATTGGGAACACGCTCAATCAGCTGGGCAATCACGTTGCCGAATTGGTGAGGCAGGGCGTAGCCAACCGTGTCCGGAATGTTAATGGTGCGGGCACCGGCATCGATAACGGCTTCAATGATACGGCACATAAAGTCGATGTCAGATCGTCCAGCGTCTTCCAGAGAGAACTCAACATCGTCAATGAGGTTGCGGGCCAGCTTAACCGAAGCCACTGCCTGTTCCAGCACCTGCTCAGGCGTCATACAAAGTTTGTGTTTCATGTGCAGCGCAGAGGTTGCAATAAAGGTATGAATACGACCTTGAGCAGCTGGTTGCACAGCTTGTGCTGCTGCTTCAATATCTTTGGGCAATGCCCTGGAAAGACTGCAGACAGTGCTGTCTTTAATGGTTTCAGCGATGCTTTTGACCGCTTCAAAATCGCCTGGGCTGGCAATGGCGAAGCCTGCCTCAATGACGTCCACCTTGAGTATTTCCAGAGATTTGGCAATCCGGACCTTCTCATCCCCGGTCATAGCAGCGCCGGGACTCTGTTCACCGTCTCTCAGGGTGGTGTCGAAAATAATAACCTGATCGTTGCTCATGGTTGCTGCTCCCGCTGTTCTTTTATCAGTTCAATGTTTTTTGACGCGCTTTTTGTGCAAAAGGTTCTATTTGTGCAAAAGGATTTTTGAAAGTGCCGACATAGAAGATGCTGCTTGCAACAGGCGGCATTTTCTGCACTTGTCAGTCGGAATTCGTACAAATGTAATCATTTTTCTGACTTTGGGGTCAGAGGGCCAGACGGCCGGGGTCGAAGGTGAAATTAAATAGTCTGCTCAAGGCAGTAGGAGTAGCAGGCGGGAAGGACGAAAGATGGACTTGGGAGTGAACACCACAGACTCACGGGCAGCTGTTACCTGCGCATTGGTGTCGTTATCAGAGTCCCGGAAGATTTCGGGCTGTTGCTTATCGTTCGCTATAGGCATTGTAATCACGCTCAGCGTTCTGAAATCAGCGTAAGATTGTTTAATGGATTATGTGGAATGCACTATATCCTCTATAAGTCGCTTTGCCAAGCCGGTTGATCCGGTTTTCGAGACTGGATAGGATTTGTGTCGACCCTATTTTCTTTCGCCAAGGGCGCCCCGCCCATCACAGGATAGCCGGACTCATGAAAAAAATGTCACTTATTTTATTGGCCGCTCTCGCCCTGGTCGGCTGTGCCCTGAGCCCTCAGGAAGTGGATGTAACCCCCAGAATTGCTGTGGAAAAGCCAATTAAACCATTGCAGGGAACGGTCAGTGTGACCGTCTATGATGAGCGCTTGTCCCGCTCTCTTGGTCATCGTGGAGGGGTTTATTCAAATACCAACGCCATTACGACCAATGACCGCCTGACTCTGGCTATTCGCTCGGCAGTGGAGCTGGGTCTGAGAGAGATGGGGCTGACAGTTACTGAATCTGAAGATGTATCCCAGTTCCAGGTTTATCTTGATGATCTGGAGTACAAGGTACCAGAGGGCAGTTACATCACCCAGGTGGACCTGAAGGCAAAAGTCCGGGTCAGGGTTGTAAAAGGCGATCAGCGTTTCGAGGGGGTCTACTCCAGCGAAATCAGTGAGCGTGTACCCAAGGCACCCTCTGATGAAAAGAACGAAGAGCTGATCGATAAAGTGCTCAGTGATGTGCTGAGCAGAGCCTTGGCAGACCCAAGGTTGAGAGGTTTTCTGAAACAGGCCTGAGTCTTTATCATTTAATCCTGTCGATCGAACACCAGGTAGCCTGAAATCTGATGTTCTCACAGGCAGAAAAAACGCCTTGAGGAGCAGTCCCTTAGGGAATTTTTCCCTGTAATCATTGTCCAACCATGAAGAGGTTTTTCAATCGGGCGCTATTGCAGCCTGAATGGCAACATTTTTGCGAATAACAATGATCTTCGTAGAGTCCATGGGCTTTACGATAATCTGTTTAAATGGAGAACAGATTATGTATACATTTGGTTCTGATAACGGCGCTGGCCAAACAGCGCCCCCGCTCCGTCAAGAAACTGCTGCCACTGACCAGCCGCCCAGCTATGAGAGCACGGTGCAAGCCATTAATGCAGAACAGGCACAGTTTCATTCTCGCATGGTAGCCCTTCAAGAGCAGACTGTCAGGCTGATCACAACTCAGTCGGAGGAGCACCAGTGTCGGCCAGAGCTATTTGCCAGACAACTGGCTAACTTTTTGATAGAGCGTTTTGGTTTGACAGATACGCGACTTTCACCAGCTGCCAGTGTTACCAGTAGCGCTGATAGCACCCTTCAAAACCCTACCGAACCGGATCTATGGGACTGGGATGCCTGGCAAGCAGAGCTGTATAGCCTCCCTTACTACAATCGCAATGACGAGGAAATATATTTAGTTGAAAAGGAAGAAATTCTGGGGGATGTTGAAATCAAACTCGATGTTTATTTACGTAAACCGGAGCTGTTAAATCACTTTAAACTTCTACCTTCAGTCAAAAAGAGTGTTGGCGCCTGGAATCTTTCAGTTATGAATAGTTTTTTGCAAATGAAAAATGTGATCCGTGATAAATGCTTACCACTGACACCCATCATTAAGGACTGCATCAGTAGTGGCCTGTTTCCGAGAGCATTCATTGATAAATTGCACAAAATGGCAATCCCGGGCAGCGCCAGTTAGCAAAATCGTCGTAAACCCTCGCCCAATCGGGCCGGGCCGCGCAGGCGGGGATATAAGACGGGAACGCAGAGCGTTCCGCTTGCGTGTTTGTACGTAGCTGGCTATATTCTCTATCGGTCTGTCCCTATGCAGGGACTCACGGTGACGAAAACCAAGCACTGTTAAAAAAAAATCCGTAGCAGAGTTAACTGCTTGTTGGGCTAGAAGACTTTCGAAAGTCGTTATTGCAACGCATCGACTGGAACCGTATAGATACTCAACAAATCAAACAAAAGACCAACAAAATAACCGAGGGGCACCCGGTTACTGCTGATGGAGGCTTCTGTGTAAGTCCAGTCGCTATAGGCTGGCTGTAGCCCGTGAAGTCAGAAGCCTCGCCTGACAAGGCGGGGAGTGTCACCAAAGCAGAAAAACTCTCATGCATCTGTCGGCAAACGCCAAAGTCATTGGCTACCCAAGGCTGTTTTCTGGATTTTTTGGGTACACAGGCTACTCTGATCAGTCCAAATGAAATGATCACTTGTTGTGGGGCTGACTTAGTGCACAATTTATTTTTTGTCATAGCGATGTTTTTTTTATCAACTGAAGTAAAAACGAAAGAAATAAACAAAGCAGAGGGTTGCTACAGTGTTTTTGCTGTTCAATTGATAAGTGCATTGGCTGAAGCTCCACTGTCTTTAGCTTTTTATACCAGTCCGTCAGAATACGTGCACAAAATAAAGCTTACCGCATCTAAGGGTGTTGTTTATGAACAAGATATTGGAATTAATGATTTAGAATCCATCAGGAGATATATTACCCGAGATAGACATGGTGCGATTGTATATGCGGCCAATGCACCTGAAAAATTTATGGGTTGTTTACGGCCAGAGCCTGTTGAATTAAAGAGCATAATTGACGAATTCGATATGAGTGAAGGCCTTTATCTTTTTCGAGGTGGTCTCCTTAGTTGTATTTCGCTGGCTGCATCATTAAGTGAACGTGTGTCGGTCTATAACGAGTTTGGAGCTGATCATCTAAAATCAAATGAAAATGAGTTTATTATCATCTCTCTGGCTGCAATGTTACTTTATCAGGGAACAAAAAACAGACTGTTTTATATTTTTTCAGACAGTAATGCTCTGGCATCTTTCCTATCCGTTACTGTTAGATATTATGGGAATCAGAGTAAACAATTAGACATAAGCGATATCTCAAAAATGGTGATATTAGCTATGCCTGTTATTGTTGGAAGCTCATATGCAGGAATCAAGCATAATAACTATGTTCTAAAAACAATAATTCTTCTAACGCCGGTAATCATTGATCGCATTCTCAGTTGGCCAGTTCTATTGTATAACATATGGCAAAAACCAGATGCCGCGCAATAAGTACTCAGCCATACGGAATCGAATATTTCTGGCTTATTGGGCAGGTGCTCTGTAAGGCGCAACGACGGGAACATAGCAAGCTATGTGACCAGAGTTGCAACGCATCACGACTGCATGGATGCAGGAGCTAGAGCAACGCAGGAGCAGTTGCCGCGAGTGCCTGAACAATAAGTCAGAAAATATGATTTCGTATGGTTGAGTACTTAGGCGCAGGCACCTGAGAAAGCGTGTCGGGCTCATCCCGTGATCAATTATGGAGCGGTTTCTCTAGCCATTGACTGACCAGCTTCGTCCAGGCAGGGTGGCTGTTCAGGCAGGGAATGAGTTCCAGGGATACACCGCCAGCTGCAATAAAGTCCTCTTTCGCTTCCATGCCAATCTCTTCAAGGGTTTCCAGACAGTCAGCCACGAATGCCGGGCAGATGACCAGAACCTTTTTGATGCCCTGTTCTGCCAGTGATTTAATGGTACTGCTGGTGGCCGGTTCCAACCATTTGTCCCGCCCCAGTTTTGATTGGAAGGCGACGGAGTATTTGTCCACCGGGATGTCGGCTTTCTCGACAAAGCAGGCGGTGGTTCTGTAAACCTGATGTCGATAGCAGGTAAGGTGAGCAGGTGATGCTTTCTGACAACAGTCCTCGGATTTCAGGCAGTGGGAACCTGTGCAGTCATCCTTACGGATGTGTCTTTCCGGAACACCGTGATAACTGAACACAATGTGATCATAATCTTTTTCCAGATACTCTTTTGCACTTTCTACCAGTGCCTCAATGTAGGCATCGTGATTATAAAACACGGGGTGAACTTTCAATGTCACCGGCAGTTTGTAGTCTTTGATGATTTCTTCCGCTTTCTCTACCACTGTCTTGACGGTTGACATGGCGTAGTGAGGGTAGAGAGGGAACAGCAGAACTTCCTTGATCTCCGGCTTGCTTGCCAGTCTGACCAGAGCGCTCTCCATGTCTGGCCTGCCATAACGCATGGCTAACTCTACTGGCATGGAAGTGAGCTTCTGGACTTCTTCATGAAGGTCTTTACTGTTGCTGATTAGAGGTGAGCCCTTCTCAGTCCAGACAGAGGCGTAGGCTCTGGCGGATTGAGCCGGTCTTTTGGGCAGGACAAACAGACTGACAATCATGCGTCTTACGAGCCAGGGCATATCGATGACATTAGCATCCATCAGAAATTCATTCAGATAGTGTCGTACATCTTGTTCATGCGGACTATCGGGCGAACCCAGATTAACCAGCAATGCTCCGGTATTTTCCATCCCTACTTCCTGCCTACCTTGTGAAATCTTTGATTGTCAGATGCGAAAAATATCCTCTATCGCACACGACTGTTTAAGGGTTTACTGCTTCAGCTAAGAGCAGAGGAGTATAACCAAACGTAAGCATAGGGGAAATGCAGCTATCAGGCTCCGGTTCAGGCGGTTTTTTGCGCCAGGGTGACACGGTCCTGACCAGACAGGTCTTGTTGTGTGCTAATGGCGGTAAAGCCATTGGACTCCAGAATGATCCGGATATCTCTGCCCTGATCATAGCCGTGCTCAAACAACAACCAGCCACCCGGTTTCAGCTTCCCGAAGGCTTGTCGGCTGATGGTGCGTATATCATCAAGACCGTCTTTGCCTGCAGTCAATGCTGATCGGGGTTCAAACTGTACATCCCCCTGAGCAAGGTGCTCATCGTCTTCACGAATGTACGGCGGGTTGCTGACAATCATGTCCAATGGGTCGGATAAGGGTGAGCACCAGTCACCTTCTACAAAGGTTACATTGCCTATCTGGTTCAGGGCGGCATTTTCTTTGGCGATGGCGACTGGCCCGGACAGTCTGTCAACGCCAATCACTTGCCAGTGTGGCCTCTCGATAGCCATTGCCAGAGCAATGGCACCGCTGCCTGTGCCAAGGTCGGCAACGGTTGCCTGGTCCGAAACGGGCATAGACAAGGCGAGCTCAACCAGCCTTTCAGTGTCGGGTCTGGGAATCAGTACGGAGGGTGAAACGTTAAGCTTCAGACTCCAGAACTCTTTCTCACCCGTTATATAAGCGACAGGGGTTCCCAGTATCCGTTGTGCCAGCATGGACTCAAACTGTTCAGCCTGTTCGGGCGTCAGCTCTCTTTCGGGCCAGGTGAAAAGGTAGCTGTATGGTTTGCCCAATACATGGCAGAGCAGAACTTCGGCATCAAGACGGGCCGTGTCGCTTTGTTCTTTTCTGGCTGTATGACTATCAGTGAGGCGTTGAGTGGCCTCACTGAGGGTCTGATCAATCCTGCTCACTAGTCTACTCATCGGACAATCCTGTCAACAGGTCCGCCTGATGTTGCTGAAGGAGGGGGTTAATCACAGGGTCGAGGTCGCCTTCGATAATCTCTGGCAATTTATAAAGCGTCAGGTTGATGCGATGATCAGTGACCCGCCCCTGAGGGTAGTTATAGGTTCTGATACGCTCGGAGCGATCGCCACTGCCCACCAGACTTTTACGGGTTTCGCTGATCTCTTTGGCGGCAGCCATCTCTTGAGCATCCTGCAGTTTTGCAGAAAGCAGAGCCATGGCCTTGGCCCGGTTCTTGTGTTGTGAACGTTCGTCCTGACATTCAACCACAATACCGGTAGGCAGGTGGGTCAGTCGAATGGCCGAGTCGGTGGTGTTTACATGCTGACCACCGGCACCCGATGAACGGTAGGTGTCGACTCTAAGATCTTCCTTTTTGATCTCGATGGCTTCCTGCTCATCAGGTTCTGCCATGATGGCGACAGTACAGGCTGATGTGTGTATACGCCCCTGGGATTCTGTTTCAGGCACACGCTGGACCCGATGGGCACCGGATTCAAACTTCAGATGACCAAAAACATTATTGCCGACCACGCGGGAAATAATCTCCTTATAGCCACCGTGTTCACCGTCATTGGCACTGATGACTTCGATTTTCCAGCCACGTTTTTCAGCGAAGCGGGAATACATCCGGAACAGGTCTCCCGCGAAAATAGCAGCCTCGTCACCACCAGTACCGGCACGAATTTCCAGGAAAGTATTGTTGTTGTCCCTGGGGTCTTTGGGTAAGAGCAGTAGTTGCAGCTCCTGAGCCAGGGCTGGCAGCTTTTCTTCGCAGCTCTGAATCTCTTCCTCAGCCAGATCAGCCATTTCCGGGTCGTCTTTCATGGCCCGGGCGTCTTCCAGATCTCTCTGAATCTGGTCGTAATCCCGGTAGGCATTGACGACGGGTTCAAGTTCAGCGTATTCCTTGGAGAGTCTGCGGAACTGGTCCTGGTTACCGATGACTTGCGGGTCACTCAGTAAAGCACCGAGTTCCTCAAAGCGTTCCAGCAGGTTTTCAAGCTTGGCGCTCAGACTGTCCAGATTGGGATCTTTCATTTGGATTTAATCAATGCTTGTTTCAGGTGTGAACCTGATGGGTTATACAGGTATCCGGTGGCTTCTGGCTGAATTTCAGCCGGTAATGGCTGGCACAGCTAGGAGTGGCTCGGCTCTTTAGCGCGGTCTTCATAACGGCGATGAATGCCCAGCAGTTCTTCAGCCCATTCCAGTCGGTTGTTCTGACCTTCTGCAGCGGCTTTTTTCAATTGCACGCTGGGGGTATGCATGAGCTTGTTGGTCAGTGAACGTGCAAATTGAGTCAGAACCTGTTCCGCCGGAACACCATTGGCCAGAGAAAGCATGGCTTTTTCAAGCTCAAAATCTCTGAGTTCCTCGGTATTTTTTCGATAGCTCCTCAGCACATTCACTGCATCCAGTGAGCGCAGTTGGCTCATGAACTCAAAAGCACCGGTTTCGATCAGCAGCTCAGCTTCTTTTGCAGCATCCTGTCGCTGTTGCATATTGTCCTGAATAACGTCATGCAGGTCGTCGACGGTATACAGGAAGATGTCTGGTAGCTCAGTGACCTCGGGTTCGATATCCCGGGGAACAGCGATATCCACCATAAATATGGGGCGGTGTTTGCGTTTTTTAATCGCTCTTTCAACACTGCCTTTACCCAGAACGGGAACCGGGCTGGCCGTTGAGGAGACGACAATATCAGCGGCTGGCAACAAGTGAGGAATATCTGAAAGCAGGGCCGGCTTGCCGTCAAATTTGTCGGCCAGCAGTTTCGCCCGGCTCATGGTCCGGTTAGCGACAAAGATGTCTTTAAGGCCTTGTTGATGAAGGTGTCTGGCCACCAGTTCAATGGTTTCACCGGCACCAATCAGTAAAGCGGTGTTTTCAGAAAGGTCGGCAAAGATCTGCCTGGCCAGTGTCGTGGCTGCATAAGCGATGGAAACAGGCTGTCTACCAATAGCGGTATTGGTTCGAACTTGTTTGGCGGTAGTAAAGCAGTACTGGAACAGTCTGGAAAGCAGTGAGCCAATAGTACCGGCTTCCTGGGCCTGGGCGTAGGCTGACTTCAGCTGACCGAGAATCTGGGGTTCACCGAGAACCATGGAGTCAAGGCCGCATGCCACTCTCATTATATGGCGAACAGCGGCTTTATCGTGATGAATATAACTGTGCTCGCTAAGCAGCTTCTGATCCAGGTTGTGATACCCTGTCAACCATTCAAGCGCTCTGTGATAATCGGCGTTGCTGGCACAGTAAAGTTCTGTCCGGTTACAGGTGGACAGAATGGCCACTTCATTGGTGTGCATGAAATGACGGGCATCCTGTAGCGCCTCGGGCAGTTGCTCAGGTGAAAAAGCAACCTGCTCCCTGAGTGCGATGGGTGCAGTTCTGTGATTGATACCGGCGGTAAGATACCCCATAAAGTCCTGTTGCCTTTTCTTACGCTCTAGCCAGCCACAAGTAACCCACTGGCGAGGTACTCAGGGCTGTCTTTTTACTCTGGAGGTTCATTTATCTAATCCAGTCTCCGTGCCTTTTGACGAAAGATTGGGCTGTCTATTTGAGAGCCACTGCTATTATTGACCGTACAGTATTCTACAACACTGGACAGCAGACTGATGCCTGTGCCCTTAATTATGTTGCCCGAAGCAGATCGAAACTTCTGTTCCAGACATTCGGGTAACTGGTTTGACTTTTTGTCTGTCCATGGTTGTCTCAATACAAGTTGTTTCAATGGAAGCTGAGGGAATCCCTGTCATGCCAGGCAGATTTTTAACACCTGATAATTCGCAGTTTGTTGTCAGATCTTCGTTCAGTGCGAGGCCCCGGTGCTGTTTAAGTACTACAGTCAGCAAACAGTGATACGCTCAGGTCAGCGAAGAATCTTGATCTTCACTCTGTTTTAACAGCACCTTCTTTCGTTATGGACATTCTGGCCGATCAATTCTCCTATGGAACGGCAACAACTGCAAACCCGGATGTATCCAGTCATACCCATAGAAAAAGAGAAATATTTTGTCCGGCCTTTCTTTGCAGGCTCTGTAGTAAAATGTTTTTCACAATAATTTGCGTATGTCATGATAAAGAAGGCCACAGTTCAAAGCTGATCCATCCGGGACTGCAGAGTTCAGTGCAGAAATTATTTCCAACGGGTAAAGGCATACCATTCATGAAGAAACTTAATAGTTTCTCTATAGTGCTGACAGCCATGCTGGTATCAGGTTGTTCTTCAGTTCAATATTCATGGCAGCCCGGGGCGGCTGAATCGGTTCCTGCCCAGGTCAGTCACGAGCCGCAAGAGCCGGTAGCTTCTTTTGAACCTGATACCCTTTACGATCTGCTCGTGGCCGAATTGGGCGGGCAGCGTAAGCGTTATGATCTGGCGCTGGGGTATTATCTCAAACAGGCTCATAAGACGCAGGACAAGGGGGTTGCCAAACGGGCCTATCAAATCAGTCAGGTCGTCGGGGCTCGCCAGGCATCTCTGGATGCGGCGTTACTCTGGGCCAAGCTGGATGATAAAAATGCTGCCGCATTGCAAGCTGGTGCTATTGAACTGATCAGGGCGGGTCAACTGGATCGAGCCGTTGAGCAGATGAGAGACGTTCTGGCTTTGGAAGGTGAGGCTAATTTTGATTTCCTCGCAGCCAGTGCCCTGGAGCTTCCTGAAGATGAAAGGGTGCAATTGCTGAGCACCTTTGACAGCATTCTTAAGGATTATCCCGGTCATCGGTCGCTGAAGCTGGGTAAGGCCATTTTGTTGCTTCAGGATAATCAGTTGCAAGCAGCGATCAAGATCTGTGATCAGCTTCTTGCTAAGGAGCCGGACTACGTCAAGGCTATCATACTCAAGGGTCGCATCCTCAATAAGATGGACAAAGGTGATGAGGCTGAGAAAATGCTGGCTGATGCCGTCAAAAAGTATCCGGATATTCCTCGTCTGCGTCTGATTTATGCCAGTGTACTGGTGCATCTGGATAAGCTTGGCGAGGCTCGCGAACAGTTTCAGGTGCTCCTGAATCAGTCACCCTTCGATGTTGAGATGCTGTTGTCTCTGGCTCTGATTTCACTTGAGAGCGGGATGGTGGCAGAGTCTGAAAGCTATTTTAAACAGCTATTGGCTCTGGGACAGAGAAAAAGTACCGCTCATTATTATCTGGGATGGATATCAGAACAGAAAGGGCATTATGAACAGGCCCGGAAGTCTTTTCTGAACGTGATGCCAGGTAAGGAGTTCATGATGTCACGGGTCGCGCTTATCCAGATGCTGCTCAAGCAGGGTAAAATGGCAGAGGCCCGACAGCAATTGGAAGAAGACCGCAACCGATTCCCGGTACATGCTGTTCAGCTTTATTTGCTCGAGACAGAAATTCTGGTGAATGCCGGAGAACTTGACGATGCTCTGAAGCTGTTTTCAGGCGCCGTATTGCGCTACCCCGAGAATGTTAACCTGCTCTATGGTCGGGCCATGGTGTTTGAGAAAATGGGAAGAATCAAGGATCTTGAGTCAGATCTGCGTGCCATTATCAAGTTTCAGCCCGAAAATGCGGCCGCTCTGAATGCGCTTGGCTACACCCTGGCGGATCGTACTGATCGCTTTGAAGAGGCAAGAGAGTTGATCGAGAAGGCCTATGTCCTGGATGAAGATGATCCTGCCATTATGGACAGCATGGGTTGGGTACAATATCGTCTGGGTAACTATCAGGCTGCTCTTGTTTATCTCAAAAACGCCTATGATAAGTATCCCGATCATGAGGTAGCGGCTCATCTGGGCGAGGTGCTATGGGCCCTTGGGCGGAAAGAAGATGCACGAGCTTTGTGGGACGAGGCTTTGCAGATGACTCCAGACAGTGACGTTCTGAAAGAGACCCGAGAGCGATTGGAAAAGCAGCATAAAGAGGCCGATGCTTTAGCGGACCCCAAGGTTTCCATCGTCAAGTAAGCCTGCTGGATTATCTATCATAACGGGCCTGGCGGCCCGTTCACTCAACGCAAAAACTGGCAAGTTGTATGCAGATACCGTTTTCAACTTCATACCTGACTGACTCTTCATTAACAACAAAACTGTCTATTCTTGTGATTTTTGCCCTGCTTCTCTCTGGTTGCGCCACGGCTCCCAAACCGGAAAAAGGGCTTTCAGAAGCTCAGCGTCAGTCATTGTGGAAAGCTCATCAACAGCAGCTCTCAGAACTGGATTATTGGCACTTGACAGGGCGACTGGGGTTAAGAGTCCCCGGAGATTCTGGAACCCTGTCTCTGGAATGGCAACAGAATAAAGAGAACTATCTTATCTATCTGGATGGTCCCCTGGGACAGACAGTGGCAAAAATTAATGGTCAACCGGGCTCAGTAGAACTGGAAGCCTCAGGTAAGCGTTATCCAGGCCAGAGTCCTGAGAAATTGCTGTTTGAGCTGACCGGTTGGGATTTACCTGTCAGTCTGCTGCGATATTGGGTCATGGGGCTGCCCAGTCCTGATACCAGAGCCACTATCCGGTTAAATAATCTGGGTTATCCCGAGCTGATCACACAGCAGGGGTGGCAGGTTGAATATCTGCAATACGGGGACTTCTCCGGAATGACCTTGCCTGCCAGGATAAAAGTCCGACAGGGTGAGGTGCAGGCAACTCTGTTTGCCAGAAGATGGCAGCTAAAATAGGCTTTCATCTTTAATTTCTCTTCTGCTATCGGGCAGAAGTTGCTTGATAGTTCATGATCGCAATTTCAGGATGGTTCGTTGATGTCGTCTTCAACTCTGGTTTTGCCTGCTCCGGCCAAGCTAAATCTTTTCTTGCACATAATCGGACGTCGAGAAGATGGTTATCATCAGCTCCAGACCGTTTTCCAGTTTTTGGATTTTGCCGATGAGCTGACCTTCGAAAATCATGACGAGTTATTACTGGATTGTAACCTTCCAGAGCTGGTCGCTGATGACAATCTCGTTCTCAAGGCTGCCCGTCTTTTACAAACTCATACAGGCTGTGAAAAAGGCGTCAGAATTACGCTCCTTAAACGTCTGCCCATGGGCGGTGGAATTGGGGGCGGCAGCTCCGATGCGGCTACAACACTCCATGGTCTGAATCTATTGTGGGGGTTGGGACTGGACGAAGACACACTGGCAGAGCTGGGACTGAAATTGGGAGCTGATGTTCCGGTATTTGTTCGGGGTCATGCTGCTTTTGCTGAGGGGGTTGGCGAGAAGCTTACTCCTGTCAGTCCTGAGGAGAATTGGTACCTGGTTCTCAAACCTGACTGCCATGTCAACACTACCGAAATGTTCCGTCATCAGGAATTGACAAGAGATACTCGTCCCATTAAAGTTTCCGCCGCATTGAACCGGCTGCATGGAAATGAGCTGACCAATGACTTTCAGCCATTGGTTCGAAGGCTTTATCCGGAAGTTGATAAATGTTTAGTGCTGTTGGATAATTCCGGAAATTCGAGCGTGGGGCAGGCCATGATGAGCGGTTCGGGTGCCTGTGTGTTTATGCCGTTTGCCAGTCGTAAAGAGGCGGAAGCGACTCTGGCAGAAATCGACTCTGACGTTGATGGTTTCGTTGCCAGTGGTGTCAATACATCTCCGCTTCACAACTCGATCAGTCAACTGCGATCATGTGTGAATTAAACTCCATTATCCCGCTTACAGTGACTGTAAATTATGTTACTGGGGTGTCGCCAAGCGGTAAGGCAGCAGGTTTTGATCCTGCCATGCGGGGGTTCGAATCCCTCCACCCCAGCCACTGTTTAGAATCCTATCTTACAGATAGCTCTCTCCACTGTTTTATGAGACGTAACGCTCAGGACAAAACATTCACCTTCGAAACATTCGATGGTAATGGTTCCAATCCAGGCAGACAAAAACAGGATGTGACGCTCATTGCTGTCGGCGATGGGCGGTCAGCTCCTTTGGTGAAGAGCTACATCCACCCACGACTACGACCAGAGCAAGGTATTTATCCGTGTCCAAAATGATGGTGTTTGCCGGCAACTCAAATCCGGAGCTGGTGCACAAGGTTGTCAATCACCTGCATATTCCCCTGGGCAAGGCCTATGTTGGCCGTTTCAGTGACGGCGAAATTGCAGTAGAAATTCAGGAAAACGTCCGTGGTCGTGATGTTTTTATCATCCAGTCCACCTGCGCCCCTACCAACGACAACCTGATGGAGTTGTTGGTTATGGCAGACGCCATGCGTCGCTCCTCTGCGGTTCGCATCACAGCGGTGCTGCCTTACTTTGGTTACGCTCGTCAGGATCGTCGTCCGCGCTCTTCCCGTGTACCAATCAGTGCCAAAGTCGTCGCTGACATGATTGCCGGAGTGGGTGTGGATCGTGTCCTGACAGTCGACCTGCACGCTGACCAGATTCAGGGCTTCTTCGACATTCCTGTGGACAACGTTTACGGTTCTCCTATTCTGCTGGATGATATGGAGCGTCAGGGTTACGAGAACCTGATGGTGGTATCACCCGATCACGGTGGTGTAGTTCGTGCCCGTGCTGTGGCCAAGCGCCTGAATACCGATCTGGCGATCATCGACAAGCGTCGCCCTGAAGCCAATAAATCTGAAGTAATGAACATTATCGGTGATGTTAGCGGCCGTACCTCTGTGCTGGTCGATGATATGGTCGACACGGCCGGTACCCTGTGCGCTGCTGCAGCTGCGCTGAAGTCCAAAGGCGCTACCAAGGTGATTGCCTACTGTACTCATCCAGTTCTGTCTGGCCGTGCTCTGGAAAATGTGGCTAACTCCGAGCTGGACGAACTGGTAGTGACCAACACGATTCCTCTGAGCCCCGCTGCCCAGGCTTTGGGTCGGATTCGCCAGCTGGATATGTCGCCTCTGCTGGCTGAGTCTGTTCGCAGAATCAGTAACGCTGAATCCATCAGTGCGATGTTCCAGTAATTTCAGGGAATTGGCAAAAGCGCTTAAGCCCTCGCCCAGGCGAGGGTGTCGCAAGGCTCCGGCGTAGGAACCCGTTCAACGGACATTCAGTGCTTCATCACGGTAGCGCAAGAATGGTTCCAGAAAAAATGCCAGCAGTCGGCGTCTACCGGTTTTCACCTCGGCAGAGACCATCATATCTACATGCAAAGGTTCATTCTGACCGTTAACATTGACAAATTGCTGGTTCAATCGGATGTATACCGGATACATCAATCCCTGCTCGCCCTGGTTCCGGGCATCTTTGGAAACCAGCTCAACTACGCCGTGTAAATAGCCAAAAAATGTATAGGGAAACGTTTCTATTTTGATATCGGCCGCCATCTGCGCCTTCACAAAACCGATGTCCTTGTTTTCCACCATAACTTCGGCCTGCAGCTCCGCTTTGTCCGGAACCAACGACATCAAAGTCACAGCCGGCTGGATCACCGAGCCGTGACCCAGCGCCGAAAACTGTTGTATCGTACCGTCTTCCGGTGCCCGGATATAACAATTCTGGTTGTGTTCCCTGGCTTTGATAATGCTGTTTTGTAGTTCAGTGATCTTATCACTGAACTCATTAAGTTTTTCCATGCGTTCATGACGAAATGCTTTTTGTCTACTTTCTTTTTCACTGACAAGCGCTGCCAGCTCTGCCTTTGCTTCATTCTGGCGACTCTGTTGGACCTGCAGCTGCTGGCTGGTATCCAGCTGTTTTTCCCTGGTGGCCAGCCACTCCAGTCGTGACACAAGACCTTTGTCTAATAATTGCCGGGTCGCTTTTTCATTTTCCAGATGCAGGGGGTTAAGTATCTGCAGTCGGTCAATTTCGGCCTGAATCGCCATAACCTTTGCCCGACGCTGATCGATTTGCTGCACTACGGATTGATTGCTGCTCTGATAATGCTGGTAGTCATAATCCAGTAACTGTTGCTGGCGAAACCACTGGTCAGGGCTTGGCTTTCCCGAGAGCGGCAGCTTAGCCTGGCTAATCCATTGCTGCAGGTTGGGAGGTGGCGCCAGAGGCGTTTCCGTTGCCGATTCAAGCAACAATTGCAATCGCCTGACATTGAGTTGGTTTTGCAGCAACATGGCTTCAATCTGGCGAATATCAGCTTCTGGCTCGGTGGGGTTCAGCTTGATCAGTAATTGGTTTTTATAAACATGCTCACCTTCTGTGACATAGATGGTATCCACTCGGCCAGCAATCAGTGATTGTACTTCCTTGACCTTGCCCACTGGTATTATTCTGCCGTTGGCGGTGACTTCGGTGTCAATAAAGCTGAACCAGCTCCAGAGCAAAACAAAGGTCAGCAGGGCACAAATCAGCAACATCAGGACATGAGCGAACGGTGACGGTGGTGATTCGAGAATTTCAACAGCGGCCGGCAGAAACTCCAGCTCATCTTTTTTGCGCCTGACCCGAGGATGTTTTTTCTCATGGTGCAGGCTGTCTCTGATCAGCGTGAGAATGCGTCCCAATTGTTTAAACTCTTTGTGTTACATCAATTTGTGAAGACCACAGCTGGGCATAGCGTCCCTGCTGTTGAACCAGCTCATCATGGCTGCCATCTTCTTCAATAACCCCTTTTTCGATCACTATAATCCGATCACAACGACGGATAGTTGAGAGTCGATGGGCGATGATGATGACGGTGCGGCCTTTGCTGATAGCCCGCATGTTGTCCTGAATAATTTTTTCTGACTCATAATCCAGAGCCGATGTCGCTTCATCAAAAATCAGGATATTGGGCTGGGTGGCCAGTGCTCTTGCTATGGCCAGGCGTTGAAGCTGACCGCCGGACAGCCCTGCGCCGCGCTCACCCAGCTCAGAATTGTAGCCATGGGGCATTTCGATAATGAAATCATGAGCTCCGGCCAGTTGGGCTGAAGCGATGACCGACTCCATATCCAGGGTTGGATTCCCAAGAGCAATATTGTCTCGAATGGTGCCATTAAAGAGCACGCTGTCCTGAAGGACGACACCAATCTGGCGTCGGATCCAGGCTGGGTTTAATAGTGAAAGGTTGGCACCATCAATATAAACTTTGCCACTTTCTGGTATGAAGAGCCGCTGGATCAGCTTGGTCAGCGTTGACTTACCAGAGCCTGAACGGCCAGCAATGCCGATCACCTGTCCTGCAGGAATGTCCAGGTCAATGCGGTTCAGTACTGCGGGGTTTGCAGGGCTGTAGCGAAAAACAACATTCTCAAGCCTGATGGCTCCTTTCATTACCGGAGGTGAGGATTGACTTAAATGACTCTGGGGTTCGGTAGGAGCATTGATGATGTCACCGAGGCGGTCGATGGCAATGCGAAATTGCTGAAAGTCCTGCCAGAGCTGGGCTAGCCTCAGGATGGGGGCAGAAATCTGTCCTGAAATCATATTGAAGGCGATCAGTTCGCCTACCGTCATATGCCCGTGAATGACCTCCAGAGATCCTTGCCACATCAACAGAGCGGTGACCAGCTTGCTCACCAGCTGCACCGACTGACTGCCGTACATGCCGGTCACCACCGAGCGAAAAGAAGCCTGAGCAAAACCGGCCAGCTGATGTTCCCAGCGCTGGCGCATCTGGGGTTCGATGGCCATGGATTTAAGGGTCTCTACCCCGGTCAGGGTTTCGGTCAAAAATGCCTGGTTGATGGCACTGCGGTGAAACAATTCCTCGGTTCTCTGGCGCAGGCGGGGAGTAATCAAAATAGAAATGATAATATAGATCGGAATTGAGCCAATCACGATCCAGGCCAGCCGACTGGAATAGAAGAACATGACAACAATAAACAACAGGCTGAAAAACAGGTCTATGACCAGGGTGAGAGCGCTGCTGGTGAGGAAATTACGCACGTTTTCCAGCTCACGCACACGAGCCACAACCTGACCCACTGGTCGACTCTGAAAGAAAGCAACAGGAAGTTTCAGCAGGTGCCGGAATAACCGGGTACCCAGTTCAACATCAACCCGGTTGGTGGTATGTGAAAAAACATAGGTTCTCAAGCCATCCAGCATAACCTCAAACAGGGAAATAGCCAGCAGCGCTACAACCAGTACATTCAGAGTCATTTCTGCCCGGTGAACCAGCACTTTGTCCATCACCACCTGAAAAATAAGCGGTGTCAGCAGGGCGAATAGCTGCATGAAAAAAGAAGCAACCAATATGTCCCTGAACAGTTTTCGAAACTTGACGATAGCCGGTATAAACCAGCTGATATCGAAGTGTTGATTTTTGCCTGGCAGAATACTTCGATCAGTAATTAAAATGGCCTGGCCATGCCAATGACTCCAGAGTTTATCCAAAGAAACTGACTCAGGTCTCATTCCCTCCCGTTGAATCAATGCTTTGCCATCGCTGATGGCGGCAATAATGAAAAACTGCTCGTTTTTGTCTATGGCAATAAACGGGCAGTGTATTTTAGTTAATCGCTGCCGCCTGATTCTGACTTGTCTGGCTCTTAGTTTCAGTTGTTTGAAGGCCCTGAGCATCGTCAGTGGGGTCAGGTCATCTCCCTCGGGGCAGAACTCATGTTTAATGACATTAATGTCAATGGTTTTCTTCAGGTATTGCATCATCAACAAAAAGCAAAACAAGCCACTCCCGGCAGATGGCTCGGTATCGGCATCTATAGAGTCCATTGGCAATATCCTTGATCCTGATTGTGTTGCTAAACGACAGTTCAACCTGAAGATGCAATCCTCTAACACGACAGCTGCTCAGTTGAGTCTCACAGTGTAGACTTCTCCGTTGGTTCCGTTACAAATTTTTTGCAAATCACAAAAAACTGTCTTCAGAGCACAGACTGGCGTTCTTTTGCAGGCAGATTCTCATTTAAGCGTGCTACTTTATCGAATGAGCGTAAATTCCGTCGTTTGAAAGGGTGTCAACTTGAATACTGATATTGTACGTAAAGTTTCTGCCTGCTTTGCGGCTCTCGTGGGCCGCACCTGCTGTACTGTTATTTTTCTTGTTCTTGGGATGCCTTCACTCGGGCTTGGGCTGACATTGATTGACAATGTGTTGTTGCGTGAAACCTACCAGTTTGCAAATGAGACCCAATGGTTTGGTGCGCCTGCGGGCATTGCATTATTTGCCAAAAAAAACAATGTGATAGTGGTTGTTATTAATGACAGGGGGCTTTGTCTTGCGTTCCAATGTTCAGAGGATTCTGACCAGTGTGTTGTGCAAACGACGACCCAGATATCACCCAACTCAAGACAACATCGAAGTCTGGTTAAAAATAAAAACTGTTTCTATGTATCCAGCGATTCGGGTCAAGAGGGAGGAAGTATTGGCAGCTTCAGTTGGGAACAGGGGCAGCTGACCACGGGCCCTTTAGTGGCGTTTGCTGGTGTTTCATCTCTAGGGGTGAGCCCGGATGGCAAATGGCTCGCCGCTTGCTCTCTGCTCATGGGTGAGTTGCGGGTTTATCAGCAGGAAAAAAACTGTCAAACG
Organism: Endozoicomonas sp. ALC020; assembly: GCF_049275935.1. Classification (NCBI taxonomy): domain Bacteria; kingdom Pseudomonadati; phylum Pseudomonadota; class Gammaproteobacteria; order Oceanospirillales; family Endozoicomonadaceae; genus Endozoicomonas; species Endozoicomonas sp. ALC020. The sequence goes on along the minus strand of NZ_CP184830.1, from coordinate 254,210 downwards.
GGATCATTCCAACGCTTTGGTGGACAAAGTCACTATCTTTTTCGCCAGGGCTGCTCCTCTGCCAGTTTCAATAAGGACAGCACGCAATTGTGTGTCAGTTGGGCGTTTGACAACCAGATAGCCTGCTTTGAGCAATTGGCTGAAGACTGGCGGCCTGTCACCATACTGACACCGGCTATTGGTGAGGTTGTTATTGACCAACCTGTAGGGGCTATCTTCGCAGATGCATACTTGTTGCTTATCCATAGGGGTGGAGAGATAGTTTTATGCCCTCCTGAGGTTGTTAATCAATTCATTGGCACTGGTCCTGCTCACTATTCCTATCAGGCCCTTGGTTGTCGACTGTATTCCCATCAATGCCAAACCGCTACCGGCAAGCAGGCAACGACCCAACAGGTTTGCTCGTTAAGTGCGTGTGAGAATGCCATTTTTTCATCGGACGGGGAAGGCGTCGAGAATACCATCGAGTCAAGCTGGCCAGACTTGGGAAAACTGGATGAAATCCGGCAATACGACAATAATACTTTTTTGATTGCTGGCGAGCGGGGCTTGCACGTTGTTCGGTTTGACAATGGTAGCCTCTGTTATCAAACAACTCTGACCAGTCGCCAAGGAAGTGACGGTTGGCCAGGAAACCGAATTACCTTTGACTTCAGCAGTGGCCTGCTGGTGTTCGGCAATCGCTTTGATCGTTCCGTCCATCTCCTGAGGATTCATCAAGCGGGTCTGCCCCTTGAATCGTCTTCACCATTACTTGTCGCTTCGATGGTGCCGCTTCTTACCACGTTGTTTAACGCTGTTGCTATTTTGCGATGTTGGTGACTCACTTTCTGTTGCAAAACGATGATGGCTCGTTATCCGTTTTTGTAGGGCGGGGAATACCTCGTATGCCGAACCTGGGATTCCCACATTGCTTATTGACTTAGTCCATAGGTGAGCCAGGATCATCAGTATCACGGCCCCTTTCGATAGAACTGCTTGCAGGGAAATCGCTAAGGGGTTTTTTATTGCCTTAAAATCAGGCACCACATGAGATCAGTGCTCTTTTGTTTTGTTATTTTTGATATCAACACCAAAGTATTTAAAATAAATTTGCAGTCCTCGTTGGTTAGGATATGTGTTTCCAGGACCCTTCGGTATTCTGAGAGCATGATGTGGAATAGTTGGCTCCCCATATCCATATGCGCGATCTACAGAGGCATCTGCAGTGGTCGTATTTGTAGCTTCAGGGTCATCTGCAGTGGTCGTATTTGTAGCTTCAGAGGCATCTGCAGTGGTTGTATTCATAACTTCAAGAGGATCTGCAGAAGTCGTATTCATAACATCAGGGGCATCTGCAGTAGTCGTATCTATAACTTCAGGAGCATCTGCAGTGGTCATATCTATAACTTCAGGGGCAGGCCAAGACAGGGATAAGCTTAAACTGGAGCCTGTATCACCTGGTGCCGGGTGCACCAGCGTTTGGGTTAATCCATTTGATTCAGGATCAAAGTGAACCATTAAACCGGCTGGCGGAGCTGGTTGATCATTGCTTTCAGGGCGATCAGAGATATTTTCTGTTTTATCGTCGGATGGATCTTCTTGATTGAGTTCATAGTTTCTCATCCTTGATCTGTAACATTTAATCAGGCCGTAACCACCCAGGCCTGCTACGCCCAATGCTGGCAACACACCAGCGAACACCCGTTTCAGTAATCGGGAGGTGTAATCAGCTGGTTTTACGCTGACCACTGTTCGTATTTGACTGAACTGCTTGTGTGGGTTAGTTGCTGTTACCGTCAGGGGCCATCTTTCTGAGAGTGCCCAACCACCGCTCTTTTTACTCAAAGGGGTATCACTCTCTGGGTTGACCACTAAACTTTTGTTTTGCCAAATGAATGGGCAATTGCCTTCATGGCCTTCACAGTCAACCCTGACGATTAATTGAGAATAATCCTCGTTGTCTGACTGATTAGGGTCCGTCACATTCATAAGCCCTACTACGAACTGGTTATTTTCCATATTGGATTCATCGTAGTCATATTCGGGAGGATCCTGCCATTCTGCGAATAAAGGGGGAGAGATGAGTTTCAGGGTATGGAGGCTACCTCGTCTGCCAATCACGGCTATTTTTCTGCCATCCGGGCTGGTGGCTATGCTGGTGAGTGCCTGAGGCACGTTTCGAAGGCCAATAAGTTGAGCCTCCTGAGTTTCCCACTGATCTTCCTTGTTTAAAACCACCAGATGAACGAACCGGTCGGTAGAGGCAATAAAGGCGGTGATGGAGTCACGGGGTAGTCTGGCAATGGTTACATCGTGCACTCCAAACCAGCTGTCAACTTTCTCAAGATCTTCCGGGTTGGAGACTGATTGCATCAGATGCAATTGTCCCTGGTCGTATCGAAAAATCAGCAGGGTTTGGGTTTCGGCAGCGACTACTGCAAGGAACTGTCCATCCGGTGACAGTGTCATACTAACAATGTCTTTCAGAGCCGGAATGTCTGAAGATGAAGCGAGAGTGCGATTCCGCCATTGATTCTCCTGCCAGTCTTTGTCCACTTTAATCAGCGAGCTCATTATGGCTATACCATTGTTGCCTTCCTGTATGTCATTCAGAGCTGCAATGTATGTCAGGTTTGACTGTGGCACAGGAACCACAGAGCCTGCTTTTTGAGCCAGGTATTCGGCTGACGGCTCGCTGAAGAGAGAGTCTTGCTCGGGAGGTGAAGTGGCAAGAACATCTGACCATTTTTGAACAACGTTAAGGTTATTGAAATCAACTAAAAAGCGAGATCTGGAATCAGTAGCATTATTAACAGTCAGCAGAATATGGGAAGTGTTATAGAACGAAACAGAACCCTCATAGATATTCAAGGTTTCCTCCCTGGCAGCCAGCCCGCTGGAATTCATTAATAGCAGGCGATGTTGCCGGGTTTCTTCCGCTGCAGCGGAGCTGGCAATCCATGCAACAGCAATGAACATAAGAGCAAAGATGGGGAAAGACGCCTTTGTTCTTATATTTTCAGATCTCATAATTAAAAACACTAGAGGGTCAGCGCAGACTTGATTCGTATCGCGGTCTTTTCGATAGATACGACGAGTTCGGTAGTTCATAGGCAATGCCCCCCTTAATCATGTCATCAGCCAGAAAATAAAACACATCGGCTGGCAAATTAAACCCTGTTGTACTGTAATCAATCACCAATAAGGTTGCCGTAATATCCGGATTACATAGCATCAGGCAAAGGTTCCTGGCCCTCGGGAATGATAGCAGAGATTCATATCAACCTGAGTAACTCATAAAAATAAGCCTATTGCCGTATATATTTTGTCTTATTCAGCATGGCAATCCCTATCACGAAAACGTAAAAGGGCTATCGCAAAGGGTTTTCAAAAATGTCTGGTAAGAATGCTAAACGTCCTCAAGTATCAGAGCCTGATTTCAGCCAGTTTCTGGAAATGGCCGACAACGGGCTTTCCCTGGAAGATCGCAAAACGTTTCATTACCGCAAGTTAATGGAGAGTTATAGTGTTTTCGATGCCATCCAGGAGAAAAATTCCGCTAAAGGCTGGCTGGCTGCCAGCCAGATAGAAACCTGGGCGAAGGAGTACCTGCAGCAGGAACCCTTTAAGAAAGACTGGGTAGCCTCAGTGTTATCTCCCGTTCAGGCTTTTCTCAACCGCACCCTTGAAGAACCCCCCAAAACCATTCACCTGTTATTGCTCCAGCCACTGGACAGGGTTGGCCTGGATTATTTGAAAGCCTGGATCAGGGCTAACCCCGATTATCAAATCCATCTCTGGCAGGACTACAGGGTTTCTCTGGCTTCTCTGATGCGAAAATACATCATAGAGTGGGCGCACGCCGATGTTGCCAATGCCCGGGACCTTGAGCCATTTGCCGGACAACTGATCCGTCGAATAATCGATACCCAGCGCCGTGCCGTCAGTCATGTTCTCAATAGTTTCAATAAGGGGGCTTCCATTGACCGGGCAGTGCAGAATTTTCTGGTTTCCTATACCAATGCTTCTGCCAAAGAACTGGCCGCTGAGAAGGCGCGTTTTAATCAGCAGATTCTCTATGCCAGGGAAGAGTTGAGCCGGTTAAGTGACCATGGGAATCAGGCGCACCGGGTTAACGTTCGGGATATTGCGTCACTGTGGCCAGAAGGGAACATTCTGACCAGTGATTACTTCAATGAGCTGCTGCGAGGAAATATTAACGGAGCGGAAAATCTGGCCCGTTTTCAGATCCTGTTCAGTGCGGGTGGCTTTATTGTCAGGCCAGATAGCCTGCCCGGCATCAATCGGGATTGGTTAACGGGGATTGAACTGGATGGCCTGCCAGAGGAAATGCTGGAAGCCGGTATTGTCCAGGCGATTCTGGAGAGCCATCCGGACGACTTCCCTCACCGCCTGGACAAACTCCGGCAACCGCTTCGCAGTGGCTACATTGACAGCCTCAAGCTGCTGGATGATCTCAGGCCGGGGGTTCGTCAGCAACTGCTGGCGGCAGCCAGAGAGACCCGGCAACCCTTTCGGTCAATTAACCAGACGGGTTTGATTCCCGGTACTGTTCAGGCCGGACAATCCCGTGGGCGTCTGTCCGCCAGCATGATGGCCGCCGGTAAGGAGTCGCCTGTCGCACAACGGGTGTTGGCTTTGATGGTAAAAAGGTACCGGTTTTTAGACAATGCCCTGGGGGGAGCTGAACCCTACAACTGGCAGGAGACCCGACGGTTTTATTTCAGCCAGCTGGATGCGGCGAAGGATCAGGGTTTTCCCCTGCATCTGGCCCGCATTGGTACTTACCGGTTGGGACTGCTGCGCGGGGATGAAAGCCTTAACCTGTTTCTCAATGGCGATGAGTTGCTCAGGGAGGCGATGACCGACTACATTCAATCGCTGGGCGAACAGCCCGTGCCCCCGGAGCAGCACCCGATAGGGAAACAGCTGGCCAGCTGGGGGACTTTGTCCACCGAAGAACACCTGGCTCTGGCGGTAGATCCACAGCAAAACAGCCTGTCATTTCATCTTGAAAAGAACAACAGCAAGCTGAAGCAATATGTTCTTCCCCTGGGTCAGGATGACGACATTCAGGCCATCGCCGGATTCCTCCATCGCAGTTACCCTCAGGCGACACAGCGGCTGTCAGCGCTTTCCCCGGATGCTGATCATGCCCTGGATTTTTTTACTGAGCCGCCATCATCTGGGCTGTTGGTTTTGGTTGGCCGATTGACAGCAGATGGTCGTTTATCAGGCTTTTCCGGGTCAGACCTGGCGGCCGGTCTTGCCAGCCAATGGCTGCGTCAGTCAAGCCACCGAATAAAGATCTACTGTCTTGCCGATCCCGCATTGGGTAATGAGCGCATTGTCGGATTTTTCCGGGAGGTGCTGGCCGCCCTGCCAGAAGGGCAGGCGAGATTGAATACTCTGGAAGTGGCCCGGGAGCTGACCCAGATTGATGATCTTGGCCAGCCCTGGGTCGCTGCTGTTGATGATCGTGGAAAGTTGCTATGGCAGCAGGGGAATGGACAGCACTGGGCCTGTTACAGAACCCCCGGGGGGCACTGGAAAATCCAGTCCTCAGATTTTGCCCCGGGAGAAACGGAAGTTCTTCCACGCAATGATATTTCCCGAGCCATTGACCTCACCAGAGAGCATTATCATAGGGTTTTGCGTGAGCTTGGATATGATAATGAAAGCGGTTATGTATTCAGTAAGTTGATAAACAAAGGCAAACTGACTATTCAGTTGCTGCTGGATACCGTGACGGCAGATCGCAGCAGCCAGTCTGAGTACTTTTTATCATCCAGGGACATTCGCCAGATCGAAAGGGACGTCAATCTGGCATTTACCCAATTGCTCGGTTTTTCAGGTTTACCTGATGACATGACTGACCGTTTTACGGTGCTGGTGTCTCTGAGTCCCTGGGTAAAAAATGGACTCTATTTTACCAACGAGGGGGTCAAGCTGGTTCTGGGTGGCAGCTTCCTGGACTCTGATCTTTCCCCGTTTCAGTCCACCGCTCTGGCAGAACTGGCTCCAGCCAGCGACCGGGGTAGCTTGATTCTCCTTCATTATTTGTCCATGGTCATTTATGAGCGACTGCAACCGGAGGCGTTCTGGAAGGATTTCAGCATCTTTCACCGCGATGCAACAGGTTGTCAGCCGCTTGGGGAGTTGACGCCTGCTCCCGACACTATTATGGATGACACTCAGGCTGTGTCGCCGCTGGCACGTCAATCCAGACTCCATTTTGTTACTAAGGATGACACTAAGGCTGTGTCGCCGCTGGCACGCCAATCCAGACTCCATTTTGTTGCGGAGTCACTGGCGGCTCTTATACAAAACCAGATTTTACCTCGGGCTTCATTCTCAGCTCTGAATACGCTGCTTTACCGACAACTCCCCGGCAATGACTTAGCAGGCGATCGTCGTCTTTTTCTGTACCAGGGTTGGAGCCATCGCTTTCAAGTGATTGCCACGGCCATCAAACAGCAACAGGAAATCGCCGATTTACAAATCAGTCAGGCGAAGGCTGAAGGTTGGAATCACAGCGGCGAGCGCGAAGTTCTGGTGAATGCTTCAGGCCAATGGTTTCAGTTGACCCGCACCCGATATTTCACCCTGCTCCAGGATTACCCGACGGGTGCCATCCTTGAATTCTCACGCCATGACCCGATAGCCGAGAGTCTCCGGCAAAGTGACAGACAGCGTCGCGCGCCCCAGGAGCCGGAACCGTCGGAAGTACGTCCGGTCTCCCTGGAGCAGTGGGCGGGAAAGCTGATCCAGGGTGACCAGGCTTTTGCAGCTTCTGGTGTACCGCAAGCCCTTTGGGAAGGATTCAGGGAAATTGCCCGGAAAAACCAGGCACTGATTGCCATCAGGCCCATTAATCCAGATGCCTCCGACCTGCTCAATCATGGTCTGGGTGACGGTATCAAAATTGCCACAAAAGGTTTAAGTGTCAAGGGCAAAAGTGCGGACTGGGGAATACAGGCGGGATTGATTCCCTTCGATTCCGCTTTGTCCAAGGTCTTTGGCAAAGGCGGTCTGGAACATCGGTCGCAGATCGAAAAGGGGGACTACCAGAATGTCCATTCAACCCACTTGCCGGGCATGGCCGCCGTTCAGCTGCAACTGGACTGGAGCGCCATTGAGCGTCGGCTGGAACAGGGCAAGCTGGGTTCGCTGACGCCACTGGAGGATGGCAGTTATCTGGCAACGGTAACTCGTTCCATTGAATCCAGTGATGGCAGAGCCGGTGAGCGCCCGGTGGTGTTTCAGTATCGTTTGACCCGGCAGTCCAATGACCTCTGGAAAGTCGAGTATAAAAGTGAAGACTATGGCATTGGGCATCCGGAATATAATGCTTTCCGTCCCCTGATGGTCATGGCTGAAGTCAATGACGATGGCTCCCGTCGATTGTTTACGGCAGACATTGACCTGTTTGCCCTGTTCAAGCGGTTGGACACATCTTCAAGCGACCTTATGACTGGCGTGAGGGAAGAGGCGGATCGAATTGGGCGGTTATCATCAGCGAACAAGGGCGCGGGTCAGTTTTCCAGCGAACTGGCCAGGGCTCGCTGGCTGTCTGCCTATCGTCGTGTTACCGAAGCATTGGGTACGCGTGAGCGACGCAGGTTTGATCCCGATAAGGGAACCTTGACTCATTTTCAGGAAAACATCATTGACCAGATCAATGAAGCGGCGGCGAAAAAGGGGTTGCCTAAAGTCTGTCACCATGGCACAGAACAGGACAACATCAAATACCCCGAGCGGGATGACAAAATTTTATTTATTGATCCTGAAGGTCGGGTTTATCAAACGGATACCTTTGAACAGGTGTCAAGTATCGAGAAGTACTACGATGTTGTGGATGGCTTCCTGACCTATCGAAATCGTTCATACAAGCGTATTGATGAAACACCAACGGAGATCAGTAACAGGCTGGGAGCCGGCAGCCGGATTAGTTTTCGTGAACGGTTTAGTCTGGCCCCGCTGTTGCAAATCCTTGAGTCGGGACAGCTCAATGAACCTGAGCGCCCAGCTATTCCAGACAAGGCTCCGGTGTTAATCATAGGAGAGGAAGAACTTTCCTATCAGAAGTTTGGTGCAGGTTATCTGACAGAAAAAATTCCGGGAGGACTGGGTATCCTTTTGTATCTGGAAGAGAGATTTGACCTTCCTGCCCGATATATCGCCGTGGAGTTTGATATTGCCGAGTATGACAGGGGGGTTCGAAATAACGATTTTCCCGCTTCACGGCTTCAGGATGATATCAGCAAAGTAACCGACTTGTTTTTGAAAGGGCGGTTAAATGACCAGCTCAGGGAATTGGGCAAAACCGCAAAAAGTATCCGCTATACCAGTGAGGAACAGGTTCGTGTCCTGGTTCATCCGGATAAACCTCTGTTTGAGAGTCATGTCGTTATCCCCGAAGGCGGCAAACCGGTTATTGAAATAGGTACAAAGGGTATTGAGAGCATACCCGATTCAACGCTTCGGGAAGCCGTTTCCGGTTTGTTTGGTTCGGCGCTGTTAAGGTCTATCCAGTTAGCAGGCAAAGATGATCTGGGGCCGGCAGGGAATATCTGGAAATACAGCAATAGCCAGTTAATGAGCCTGGGTCTCTACTATGGGTTGGATGAGAGCTTCAGGCTGGCCCCTCTGTATAATCTTCCCGACGCATCGCTTTATAGTGATTTAGTCGCCAAGGGACCAGACTATATCAGAATCCGGTCCGAACCTCATTCCGATATGTTTCGGGCGGTAAGAGCCGTTTATCAGTCTGGAAGGCTGCATGCAAGGATTGAACACATTCATAAAAATCAGGCTCGGTATTCACCGCTTGAGTTGTCTGATTTTGCCGGAGCGATTTCTGATTACTATGACACCATCAAATCACCGGATGACCAAAAGACATTCAGGCTGGCTCTGGGTGTCTATCGTGTCAGATGGCTGGAATCCCTGGATAAAACCAGAGCTAAATTCAAACGCCTTGACGTTGATGCTAAGCAGGATATTGCCCTCATCAAAAATCGGGCGGTCAGTAAACTGGAAGACGTGGCCGGGAAGTTGCAGCATGATGTGCGTCACTCTCTGATCATTGACCCGGCCCTTCTTGCTGGTCTTCCGGTGTCGTCAATGGAAAAGTACCAGGACGTCATTTTGCGGCAGGCAAAGAAAGAGGTTGATTTAGGCAAAGTCATCCACAAAAAATCCAACAGGGTAGAGCAGGCCCTGCAGAAGATCTATCAAACGCTTGAGAAAGAGGATGCCATTCATATAGCTCGGGAAAGAATGACCCGGCTGTTATCTGAATACATATTAAAGGACGATAATATTGTACCCAGCCTGATGAAAATAGGGCTTCAGAAAAATACCGTTGGTCTCAAAAAACTCTTCGACACCCTGGTGCTTAAATACGGAAATATCTTCAAAGAAACGCTCGGCTTTACCATGCCATCATTAACCCTTGAAATAGATCTTTCAGGTAATGAGGGCAAAGCAAAACCCGTTTACCATGACGGAAAGATAACCTGGTTTAGCCGCAACAAGGCCAGTAATCAAAAAGAACAGCTGGAGGCTAACAAGGCATTTTTGAATGCCATTGCTGACGGTCTGTCGCAACATGCACAACACACCCTGTCAACTCAATGGCGTGACCAGATCCCGGAAAAATTAAATATTCAGGGCGGGGTAAGAGTATTCAAGGCCGGAAATCAACTTTATGCGGTGGCTTCGACGGATAAGAGTCCTCAGCAACCGTCGGGTGACGAGTCGGTTGACTTGACCGGCAAAGGCAGTCAACCACCGCTGGCATTGTCTATCAGAAACCCTGAGTCCGGGCACTCTTTTTTAATACGACAGTTGCCGGAAGGTTTTTTGAAAGCTGTTCGCCCGCAAGCGGTACGGGATATCACCGCTTCACGCCCCTTAGCCATGGGGATCACTGATGTCCAGACTGAGCGAATCAGTGCGGACCTGAAGGATATTTTTCAGTCTCTGGATCATCGTTCTGACCAGAGTGGGTTGCTGGTTCGGGATTACAGGAATCTCCATGAGCTTCCCGGAACTGCTCGAATACCCGGCCAGCCGGATGAGAACGACTATACCGGCCTTTATCCTTTCAGAAGGTTGAGCCAGGATGTGGATGGTCTGGGTAATCTGGTTGTCGTCTGGGTTTCACCGGAATACCAGAAAGCTGTCGTTGATTCCGGCGGCAATGTCAGGGACGAACTGAAAAAGCTGAATACCCTGGCCAGCCGTTTTGCGGATTGTCCGGAGCCTTTTCGGCAATACTCCCGGCTGCTGTCTGCTGCTACTGATCCTAGCAAACCAGTCACTCTGGCTGAGCTGGTCCAGTCGGGATTGATGGCAGGCGACTCGCACCGTGAAGCGAAGATAGCAATCCCTCAGGAAGCAAGGCAGCTGATTGTCCTGCAGCACTCAAGCCAGAGTAGTGAAAACCAGAGTAGTGGAAAACCACTCAATCAGGCGGTGCCCTTTGACCGGCAAGCTGCCGATGATCGTCAGGGGTCACTCAGTATTATTCACGTTGACCCCGGTTATGCCAGTGAGAGGGGCATGACCGACAACTGGTTGTCACAACATACCCGGCTGTTCTCTGAATGGACGGCTTCAGCTTTCCAGGTCGCAGGCAAGTCATCGGCTTTTCCAGAGCAACGGCGAGCAGAACAGCAGGCGCTGATCAGAAAAACGCTGGGTTTCCAGGCATTGAACCGCAAACCTTTGTCATCAGACCTGTTGCCTGTGCCCAAAACAAGTGCCCGGGGTGTCCAGTGGTTTGAGGATGTTATTCAGGGAATTTCCCTGACCAGCGAACCGGGGGAGGGTTACCAGCGGCTGCTCACGGCTGCGGTCGATACTGGCGAAACCACGAACATCCGCTTCGGATTAAAAGCTGAACCGGGTGATAACGGAGGGAAAATTATTCTGGTCGTTCCGGCCAGCCAAGTGGCTGATAAGGGCTACCAGCAGGCCAGACAGCTGCTACTCAGCAGTTTTCGCACTATAAGACTGAAGCCGTATAAATCCCTAAGCAGGGTGATTTCCGATTACAACCAGAAGCTGAAAGAGGCAACAGGGAATGATCAGTCTCCCTACCGGCTGGGAAATATCATTGGCACCGACATCGCTATACAACCTTATGAATGGCATCCGCTCAGTTATGTTCCGACCAGCTATGTAGAAACCCGTTATGAAAACCTGGCCGATTTATTTTCGGTTCTTGGCCGATTGAACACGTCATTAATACAACAGGATCTGTTGTTAAGAGCAAAAACCATTGCGACAGGATTGGCTCGTGACATCAGTGGCAAGACGCCGGGCCGTTCCCTCACTGCCTTTTTAATGCACTTTTTACTGACTGAGTACTATTTCACTCTGGAAAAAGTAAGCCCCAGAACGGATGGCCTTGGGCTTATGGTGTCGCCTACCGATGCCTTGGTGTCAGTTTTGCCAGAGAGCGATATCGAGACGATTAAAAGCTATTTGGACAAGGGAAAGCTGACGGATCTTACCGGGCAACTGTCAAAGGCGTTGGATGAACTCTCTCTGGGTCGCTTTGATCAACTGCCTGCCGGGCATTCAGTAAGGCGGAATTTTGATACGGCGGTTGCTGAGGTGTTTGACCATGCCCTCAGTCTCAGGTACCGGGATGGAAAGGTGCTCCCTGCCTTTCAGCTGGCCGTTACCCATACCGGTAGCCCCTGGCAGCCGGTGACGCCGGGAAGCGCGGAACTGGTGCTTCACAGAATGATGCCCCAGACATCGCGGCAGCCAGTCATTGGGGCTACCGCTTCGTCCGCCAATATATTGATGCAGTTTTGGGGTGAGGGCAGTCCGTTAAATCAACGCTCTGGCACCGGGATTTTGCCTGACGACTTACTGCCACAACTTTCTGCCCTGAAGGAGGGTATCAAACCGGGAAGTGGGCCGGATCAGAACCGGCTGTTTCTTGAGCAGGTTGACCGAACCTATAAGCAGCTTGCGGAATCAAAAGAAAGTTTTAGTGTTGAGCTGAGCAATGTGATTTCAGGGCTTGACCAGGAGAGCCTGGAAAGCCTGGGCAGAGAACTGCTGAGAGTGGTCAGCGCTGACCAGGACGGGGTGAATAATCGTCCGGGGATGAAAAAGCTGGCTCACAGAATGGTAAAACCCCTTGCCAAGTTTGTTGTCGGGCAACGGGCTGGCAACAGGGTGACCAGGGAATCGCTGGAACCCTTAGCCCGCCTGATGGAGCTGTCTGGTTCGCGGAGCCTGACGGTTAAGTCACAGGATAACTTAACCGTCAACAGGGTTGTTCTGCGCACAGACCTGCCACTGGGTACCATTGACTTTGCGCGGGGGGCACCAGGCCAGCCTGACACGCTGGGAATCGGGGCCCTTGACCGGTTTGGCATCAAGCCCGGAGGTGGCTACCTCATTGAGCCATCACAGGGCACCCCCTCCAGCGTCCTTGTTACGGGCAGTGCTGACGATGCCATGGTATTCCCGAAAACGCGGATTACCTGGGATTCGGGTATTTATAAAGAAAAGGCTATTTCCCCGGGGTGGTCCGGTTCGTTACAGGACGATATCAGCGCCCTGATTAAATTGAATGGTCCCGGGGAGCTGGGTGGAAAACGTCGCCTGGCCCAGTATCTGGCCCATGAGCACAGGATTGACTTAACCACTGGTCGGAACATTGAGATCGTTCTGCGCCCGGATCTGAAGCTGGAGCAAAGCCAGATTATTGCCCCGGCTGCTGACCGCCCAGGGGAGCCTCCGGTGATCGTGCGACTGGGGATGGCAGACAGAAAGCAGTTAACTGAAAAAAAGGTATTTGGCAGCACCGTCAGCCGCTTGTTCGGGTTGGCCGCCACTCATAGTTCAAAACTCGCGACGCTACCTTTCCAGAGTCAGGGCGACCCCATGAAGGCCATTCATTCTGTGGGGGAAAAATCTAAACTGTCGTCTGATTATCAGTCGGTGGTGTTGACCAATGATCAAATTCCTCCGGTAGATCAACCACCGGCCAGCCCGATTGGCAGAGTCCTGAACGATCAGATTTATGGTTCAACGGATGACCGTCGTGACATTGATCTGTCCACGAAATTACTTCTTGAAGAAGCCGTTAGAAAAGGCAACTCGGAAAAGATCACACTGGACGGGACCGGTGGCAGGCTTAAGGGGTATTTTCATCATGGCAATGGTGGCCCGGCAGCGGATAAAAAGGTCGTGCTGTTTCTCCATGGAACTCATTTATCCTGTGAAACCCAGGTCAAAACCACCTGGATGCATTACCGTAATCAGGGTATGGATCTTCTGGCGGTCAACGGACGGGGGTTTGGCAAGAGTGATGGCTCCCCCAGTATGAAAGGGCTGACGGACGATGCCTGGACCATGCTGTCGTACCTGATTAAGGATCGAAATATAGACCCCAGTCGTATTGTGATTCACGGCTATTCCATGGGAGCGGCTGTCGGAGCGCATCTGGCCAGGACGGCTGCGGTCCGGCAACAGTTGCCAGCGGGGTTTATTCTTGATCGTCCCATGGCCAGTCTTGGGGCGGCTGTCGTGGCTCATGGCCTGGGTGTTGTTCCCGGTTCTGGCCGTATGATCAACAGGCTGGCAAAACGGTTTAATATCAGAGAAAACCTGCGCAAGGTGTCCACCAAGCTGCCATTGATGTTGTTTTCAGATAACGAAAATCTGGGTACACACGCTGAAAAACTCAGAAAACAATTGCAACAGGATGGTTTTCGAGTGGTTGGTGAGGCTGCCAATGTGGAGCATGAAGACATCAACCGATTGATGGCTCGTTACAAGGACCAAATTGGTTTATTCGTTCGCTCCTCTACTGAAAACCCCAGACCTGAGAATAGAACCCCGCCTGAGCGGAAGCCTTCCTATGAGGGACCTCAGAGCCTGATTCAGGAGGTTTGGGGTGAGGAACCGCGCGATTTTGATGAGCTGGGGTCACGGATTGGCTTATTCAGTGATTTGAAGCCAACGGCCTTGCCCGATGAACAGGATAACCGCTTATACCAAACCCTGGTGGCTGAAGCACCCCATGACCTGAAAATGCTCAATGGTGACAATACCGGCTTTAAGGCTGCCCTGAACTGGCTTTTGCGAGAATATCCCTCTACCAGTGCCAGTAAAGCAGTCGGTCAGATTCTTGAATACATCAGACAACATCCCGGGGACAGCGCCATCACTGAGTGGGCCAGGTTTTTGCTGGTTCACTACGATGGGACGGCCGCCTGGGATAAGCAGAATTTCAGTGTCGCTCTCGGTAAGGAACTCTGGCAGGAACTGTCCAAGACTCAGCTGGATCAGCCTGCCCGGCAACGTATGGCTAAAATGGCTGAGTTGGCAGCGAAGGGCGAGCGCAAAGGGGACCTGGTAAAAGCGGACGGTCTGGGAGACCTTGTCGCTGACAAGTCAGGAAATCCCCATACCATCCTTGACCCCTCGGAAACAGACTTTGAGCCTGTGGTCAGAACACGATCCCGGGCGATTGTTCGCAGTGATTCGAGGAAGGATTTTTTTCTAGTCAACGGTGAGGACTACCAGCGTTCCGGCACGAAAATCATCCGTGCAGACGATGGTAAAGATTCTGTTGGCATCATCCTTTCCAAAACCTGCAAAAGAGTGGTGGGAGCTTCCTGTTCAATGCGGGTTCTGCTCTCTGACCAACCGATAGAACGGCGGGTTATTGATGTATCGCCGGACATGGTTGGAAAGGATGAATCTGCCCGGTTCCAGCTTTACCGCTATGGGGCTTTCAACGGTGAAATTTACCAGATCATCAATGAGAGTGACTCACTCATCAAGGGACGCCGGGTAGTCGGTGCGGACTCGGTGGTTGCTACTCATCGCCAGATAGAACAGAAAAAGCGCGATGGCGGCTTAGGGCGTCCCATCTCGATACCGGTCGGCTCTGTTGAGATTAAGGATATTCTGGTAGAGAAAGAAACAGGCCTGATATTTCAATGGGAAAAGGAATACGCAAAAGCCATCCAGCTGGCGGATGCTGACCCGATACTGAAACTGGAGACCGTTTCCGGCCAGAGTGTTGACCTGGTTCGAAGTGAAAGGCCTGACCGCCTCCTTCCTGATACCCCGGAATCCGCAGATATTTCTCCTTGGGTCATGGAAAAACTGAAATTCATTGAAGACGTTCAGCGACGTGTGCAGGCAGATAATGGCGAGTCTCTTCCAGCCGTTTTGCCGGGGTACGATCAACAGGCGATTAAAAAAGCGATTACGGCCAATATAAGGGAAACGCTGATCGGCTCGATTTCTGCAAAAATTCTGGATAATTTTATGCTCCCTCCCGCTTTAGCAAACGAGGCTGAGGCTAACAGGTTGGCATCACTGTTTGTGGACTCCTTGCTGGAAGGCAGTTTGCCAAAAAGAGGGGTATTGATTTCCGATATGGAACGTTTGGGATTACGTTTCGATGCAGGCGACCAAAGCAACGCAGCATTTTGGTATGGAAAACGCCGCGATCATTTGCCTGATTATAAAAAAATGGTCGAAAGGCACACAAATCAGAAAGTCGTTATTGATTTGGATTTGAATGGTTTGGCCTGGCTACATTCAATGGGTTCCGAATTTTGGAAATTAAGCAGGGGGGCGTACCCAGAAAAAACTAAAGATATGCTTTATAAGTTATTTAACAGAAATACTGCCATTACGAGCTCTTTTTATGCTGCGGGTGTTCAAGGTAGAGTTTATGTTTTTGCAGAGGGTGGGCTGAGGTACGACAATTATTTCTGGAATGGTGTGCTGCCGGTTTTGAGGGACTTGCAAAAGGAGGAAAGGGTTACCGATATTCGGGTAATGACTGACCTAACGCCGCCATCAACCGGCCAGCCGCTGGGACAGGGTTTGATCGACGGTATCACCATGAAGGCTCGTTATGGCAGCCTGAATGCTGAGTTAAAAAGCAGACTGCCCTCTGGACGGGTTTATAAAGACAATGAATTTGTCGATGTGCCGGTTAAGACCGATCTGGTTGAACGGGTATTGCGGAAAAAAATACCCTTCTATCTGCTGCGCTCAGAGCTGAATATCATTGTCGTAAAAGAGGCTGACGGGTTCAGGGTCAGCTCCTGGGCAGATGATGGGGGAGCGAGAAAAATAATTAAGGTGGATGATCCGAATGATCCGAAAAAAATATCAGCGATCCAGAATTTTATCCTGGCAAATTATGAACGATTTGATCGGCTTCCTGATCAAATCGAGCTAACCGGTAATAAGATTTTTACTATTGATGGCAATGACAGGACATCCGTTGCGCTAAAACAGGATGACCGATGGGTTTACTTAAAACAGCCCGACGGGCTCCATTCATTTGGTGTCAGGATTAATACTGGAGACGCCAGCGATGTTGTCCTGTTCGATTCCGGGCAAACCCCCGATGCTCTTTTAAAAGCAGCTGAAGCCGCCAGTGATTTTGATTCAAGAAGTGATTCAGAAAAAATATCTTACCTGGCTGTCATTGAGGAAAGTGGCGGCACGATTGGCATACTGGCCAATTCACCTGAATTTACAGACAGTGATAAGTATGATGATTTTGTTGACCGGTTCACAGACAAGCTGATTTATTATTTAAGCAATAATGAGATCGGCAAACGTTTCAATCAATACCTTCAAAACTTGACAGGGAGGCTGGCTCATCCTGAAAAGTTAAGTGACCTGGATCCCGGTCTGCCTGAGATACGTTTTCCAGAAGAACTCAAGTTAATACTGGTTCTTGAGACTCCGGAAAGCCTTGCCAAGTTGCAGTCCGGGGAAAGGAAAAGACGAGTATTACCCTTCGACCCTAAGGCTGGACAAGGCAACAAGCCGGGCGTATCTGGTTCAATTACCCGCTTGCTGGTCGACCCAACGCTGGGTAAAGCATTTGGTCAATTGAACTATAGCTACAACTTCCCCAAAGTCGCTATGGAAATAATGGCCGCGACTGCCCCTGTCGCCGGTAAAGGTATAGGCAGCAGAGGCCTGGAAGAAGTTGCCAAAGAGGTACTCAATAGCCGTGAAAACCTGAGCCCCATTGATATCAGAAACGAAATACTCCGGAATTATTACCTTTATTTTGACGATATTCCTAAATCTTTCGCGCAGGTGTATGGAGAACTAAAAGCCAAGGCCGTTATTGCTCCTGTTGCCAGGGATAACCAACCCAACCGGATTGGCTTTGAGCGAGAGTATCTCAATATACACGTCCTTAATGAACAAGATGGTTCCCTCCTGGACGCAGACAAACGAAGGAGCCTCGCCTATTCGAAATTAGGTTCTTGGGGCTACCCTCTTCTCAATATTTCAACGGATACCCATCTTGGTGGAGCGATCATTGAGGTCGTCACCGCGCCTCTGACCCTTGATCAGTATAATGAGAAAACCTACTACCGGGTTATGGCAAAGCTGAAAAAAAGCTTCAAGGCGATTCCCCAGGACGGAGCGGAGTCGGTGCAGGGATTTGTTGACCGGTTTAATAAAAGCCTGGAGTCATTAGGTGATGAGGCCGCAGATTACAAGCTTCGTCCTAATCCTTATTTTTCTGGCGATACCCCACTTGAAAACATAAGGTTCACTCGTAACGAACAACGGGAACAGTGGACTGTCAGAGACCAGGGAACATTAAATGCCAATTATCGAGCCATTGGTGACCCGTTTACCATGATGGCCGATCTTATTTATCCAGACGGCCTAAAATCAGTGCTCCCCGATTTCCTGAATGCCCAGGTCCTGGCTCATGAATACGCAAAACGCATTGATACGGGTCAGGTCACCGAGAATATAAGGTCTTTCCTTGTCCATTTGTTCTTCGAAGGACGTATCGTCCATGGAGCGCCTGATCCTAAGGAAACAAAAAAAACGAGAGTGAATTTGCTGTTCAGGTTTGGGGAAGTCGAGGCAATTACCTCCATTCTAAGTAAAAAGGAAGTCGACACACTGGATCGTTATTTTTCCCGGGAGACTATTGAAAACCTGACGGATAAGATACATCAGGATATTGTGTCGGGATTTTCCGAGGAAATAACCTTTCCAGATCTGAAAAAAACCATGCTACAGGAGCGGCTCGAAAGCGTTTTGGAAGCCATTGTGATAAGAAAGAAATATGGCGCTTTTCGGGTTCCGATTCCCTCTTCGGATATTTTAAGTAGCCGCCGTGTTTTTCCTATCGGGAAAGGCACAAGTGAGCTGATCAATATCGGAACGCTTAACCCAGGCTCCAGACTACCGATTGTGAAGACGGCTGATGGTCAACATCACGTTAAAATAGAAATCAGGCATACTCAATCGCAGATACTCTCACTGATCCGGCAATCACCGGAAAGTTCCGGCATGGCCGGCTGGCTGGCACTGATGATGAATCCCGATGCCCTGGGTACTAAGCCCGAGGCAACCCGGGACTTTATTTTAGGCCTGGCGGACACAGCGGTGAATTACAACGGGATTAATCAGGCCGATTTTTTTCATGAAATTCTGCGGGACAAAGTTGTCGGCCTGACGGATGAGCGCATCCAGCAAGTGGAAGACATTTTCATTGACCTGAGCCGGAAACAAGACCCTGGCTTTATCGGTGATGCCAGCAGGCAAGATTTGCTGGCTGAGCTGATCAAGCGCCGGGCCCGTGAGTTACACTCCGATCTGCTTTATGGTCAGCAAGATACCGGTGAACAGGTTATCAGGCTGGCGCAACTCCACGCGCTTTCTAAAACGCCTCCTGCCGGGTTTGATACTGCTGACGGGAAGACCATCGGGCTGGAATTTGATGCCCAGAGGTCCATGAGGGATTTTGAGCGGAAAGATCAGAACGGTCTGAAAACCCTGACGGTGGGTGTAAGGGACGACCTTGCCTATGACAGGGACAAGAGCAACTACCGGGTAACCTATGATGGCCCTGACCTTAATGAGATCAAAATAACAAGGGAAGCTCTCCTGCCCAAAACGATTCTGGTGATTGATAAAAACCGTTACAGGCAGGCACTGTTATCTGGAAGCCTGATCAAGCATCAGTTGCAGTTGGATATTGACGAGATTGTCCGCCAGTTTTCAGAAAGGGGGATAGCGGAAAAACTGGAGGCATTGGGCATAAAAGCCGGGGAAAACCTTGGTTTGAATGTTGGCAGGGGTATCCGCATTGAATTGATGCCAGAGTGGTCGCCGGTTGAGAGCAGGGTACTTATGTATGACCGGGATGACCCGGCCCGGCCAGTGCGAGTGCAGTTGGGAACCCTCCGAGCCCAGGGAGAGAACCTTCCTGGCCTCGTTAAAACCCTTTACCCGCTAGCCCTGGCCGCCAGTTACACTGACGGGCAACCGTCAGAACAAGCCACCACTGACCCCAGAAGAGTTCTGGTTAATACTATCTGGAATCAAAATAACCGATTTCTGGATAAGCTCGGCGATACCGTTGGCTTAACCGCTCTTTATGACCCGTTGCCGGTATTGAGGTCAACGGCAGACAGCCTTTATCACAAGATGCTGGTCGGTCAGGAACACGACTGGCAAATTCGCCCCGGCACGGTTGCTGATTTCAGGGATGTCTTTAACCGTTTACCGTCAGCAGAGCTCAGGCAGGTGTTTGCCCAGGCCTTTCAATACTTTGGTGAGATGCCGGAACAGGAGCGTGCCCGCTTTATTTTTGCGGTTACCAGTACTTATGAAGCCCTGAATCACCCGGTTAATGGCGACCGGGAAAAAGTAGACGCCTTGTTAAAAGCCATAGGTCCTGAGCATCTGACCCGAATGAAAGACTACGGGGTTTCAGGCCAGGAAAAAACGCTTATAGCCATGACAGGCGCATTGAACTCAGTGCTAAGGCAGGTCAGAGGAAATGATGGCCTGGCGCGGGTTGAATTTCCATCGTCCGGCCAGTCAGTGCTGGTTCTCGATCCTTCCGAGTTTGAATACAGCGGCAGGCAACCTCTTGAATTCGCCATCAGTCATTATGACGGTAAACAGATACAGCCTGTTTTCAGGAGTGAACCCGCCGCTTACGAGCGGCTAGGGTTTAAGCTGCTGATTGACAATGCCAATGCTGAGTTCAGGCTGGTCAGGACGGATGCTGATTCAGGCACTGACCGCCTGGTTTTGAACCTTGATAAAGCCGCCTTGGTACGGTCTCAGCTCAGCCCCTTATTGCAAAACCTCCAAAATATAAAGACAACGGAAGTCGTCAATTCGGGAGAGAACCAGCGTTTCTGGCTGGTCAGGATGAAAGACAGTGGTCAGTACGGGGTTCTTCTACAAAATGCTAAAAGTGATGGCGAGCAACCGGATGTAAGTAGTGTGCCAAAGAATGTGCGGATCGTGCCTTTCGGTGAGACAACCACCGTCAGTCACATTCAGGACGCTGTAGCAATAGACAGCAAACTGAATCCCTCAACAGGGGAGCCGGAGGCAGGCCGGTTATTCACTGCTTCTGATCCGGAACTGAGGTTCATTCTCTTTCACCTTCCCCCAGGATCGGCTGACCAGGAAGCTGATGGCCTTCGGGTATTAAAAAAAATGCGTCATTCGCTGGCGCTTTTTTTCAAAAGTACCGATGAAGGAAAGGCATTAAAAAAACGCTTAACCCCACTGGTCACTGATCTGGCCCGGCCTGTTTCTTTGAGTGACCTCCCGCAGATTTCCCAGGCAGCCGGAGGTAAAGTTTCCCGCGTTATTCCCGATCAGGCCAGGGTTCTGATGACGCTGGACAGCACCAGCGACCAGAATCTACGCCTTGAGCGTTACCAGGGACAAAACGGGTTTGTGACAATAAAAATAGACCCGTCAACCATCAGGCCCGGAGCTGAAATCAGTGATAGCACCCAGCTGTTTCCCAGACTGGCCAGTATTTTTCCGGAGGTGTTGCCTGCCGGTGGGGAGCTTGAGTATGAAAACCGCATCAGGGAGAGTCTGGGATTGCCCGTCGTTGAGCAAAAAATCTCGGACGCCATCGCTAAGGGAGATGAGCAACTCGTCGTTCGATCCATTGAGGTAGCCCAGGGACTGCGCCTGACCATTAATGAACAGGGGGCTTATGACCAATTCAAACGACAGGTTGTTGTTGCTGAAATGCCTCCGGGAAAGAGTGGCAAGCCTTATGCGCGGCTGGTGATGGATGCTGTGGACTCCCTGCGGTTGGAAATCAGTGATCCTGAGTCGTTTAAGGCCGTTTCTGGTCTGGATGAGGAAACAATCAGCCGGGTGTTAACCGAAGCGCTGCGTGATGACCAGGCGAACGGTCGCTACCTGGTTCAAAACCTTGAGCGTGTTAATCAAGTACTGGCGGAACGGGCTTCAGGCGAACTGCCGCCTTTCAAAGTGGTGAACAATGAGCTGATTGAAAAAATTAAGACTTCCGTATCTGATTTTGTCAATGTTGAACCAACGTCCCCTGATGGCTCACCGGGCAAGCAGCGGGAGTTCGTCAACTTACAGACCTGGGGAAGCCCGCTGTCCGGCCTGGATCGCCTGATGTCCAGTGAAAGTGAGCAACGGTTTCTTGCCAAGTGTCGTTCAGAAGCAGAGAAGCTGGTGCTGAAATACACGACTGTTGATAGCCAATACCGGTCTCATATTAAGTCCCTGTTTACCAACTTCCTTTTTCAAAGCATTACGAAAATTGCCAGACAGATGACGCCTGATGTTTCTGCAGGGTTCTTGCCCCTGACGGGTGTCAGTGACGCAGTAGCCGGTGAGTTACCGCAAAATGCGGCAAAAGAACTGAACGAGGCAGTGAATAAAAACCGGCTTGACTCTTTCACCGCCACTATTAAGGCGGCTGCGCGTCGCATTACTGATTTTGCCAATATTGATAAAAATGTTCTAAAGGGTCATCTGTTTGATAAAACCGTGTACAGCGTTTTTGCGGAAACTCTGTCCCTCAGGGTGTCAAAAGGAGAGGCGTTCCAGTTACCTGTTGAGCCCATGTCGCTGAGCCCGCGAACCAGCGACCCTGTCATTGACCCGGTAGCCATTAACGAGGAGCAACGCCAGCCACTGGTAAAAAGTGGTGACCAGGTGTTTGGCATGGTGAGTGTCGATATTGAGCGAGTGGCCGCCTGGCAAAACCTTGAGTCAGGGGAAGTGGATGGGATATTGCAATTAACCCGGCAGTCGGGCATTGGTGGCTCAGTTTCAGAAACTCTGGCCTTTATTAAGAATCTGGAAACGGTTTTCAGCGATGTTACCGAACCCCCGCAGTCCCTGTCTGAAGACATTGCCAGAAGAGTCGGTGAGCTTGGTCCCATTGATCGGAACCGACTTGGGCAGGCATTGATTGATCGGGTCAGTGATGAGCAAAAAACAGACATTGTTGCTGATCGCAGCCAATGGCAGGCTCGTTCCGAACTTGCTGGTGAGCTGCTGAAACTTGAGCTCAGTGATATTGCCGGACAGTTGGCAGCAGATGAACGCCTTGAAGACGTTCAGTGTCGGCGGGTGGACGCTTTAAGCAGGTTGACTGATGTAGTGACTTTGTCACTGGATTTGCGGGGCACCCGGGTTGCAGTGGAGTTAAATCCGACGCTGACTCTGGATGCCTCCTGGGTGGATACCCGGCAAAACCGGATGGTTATTGGCACCACAAAGACGCAGGGGCTGGTGGCAGTAGGAGCCTTAACGCTGTTTAAGGTGCTGGACAGGGCGATTGGCGGAGAACACACCGGCAGCGACCTGGTAGCTCTCGGGGTTCGAAATAATCCTGAAGGTCTCGCGATCAACGATCCGGGCAGGGTCAGGGTAATGCCAGCCCGCCTGGACGTGGCGGCCAAACTGGATCGTCTGGAAACAGCCGCCGGGTTAGTAAGAGAATTGGACGCATTTGGCAGTGGTGACAGTGCAGACAGTGCGCGGTTACTGAAACAGAAAATTTCGAACAGCGTTGAATTACTGAAACAGAGAATTTCAAACAGCGTTAAATTACTGCAAACCATGTCCGGCGATGAGAGCCACTGGAATATCGGCCAGGAGCCTTTTCGCAAACGGCTTAATGCTTTTAGCAGAACACTGAACCTGCCCAAGCCGGAGCCGGATATACCCAAGGTTATTTGTCGCAGGGCTACGGGTGAGAGCTGTGGTCGCTCTGCCATCCAAACCCTCGATCAGGTGGATGATGAGCTGGATAAAGCCCTGACCAGCAGGGAGTTGGAGGCGCTAAAACAGCAACTGATGGCATCGGGTACTGAGGGTAAGGCGGCAGAGCTGCTGAAAACCATTAATCTCTTTGCCAACCAGAGATTTGCTGCCGTTTCGGGAGTTAGCCCCGCGGATGATAGCAAACTCCAGCAGAAGGTGATGACGAAGCTGGTGGAGTTGTTGTCGACGGGTAAAGCCAGTTCTGTGGACGCGGCTATAGACAGTGTTCTGGAGATATACAGCAAGGAAGGTTTTGCCAGCAAGGAAGTTTTTGCGGAAGACATCAGCGACTTGAGGGAGGCCATCAGGGGCAGCGACGAATTCAAGGCCATTGTTGAGTCCATGGTGGATCAAAAAGGCAGCCATGAAAGCAGTGATGCCCTGAAACAGGCTGGAGCTTTGCGGGAAAACATGATTGACCGCTGGCTCAGGAAACACAATGTTGACCAATCCCCAACCCTGAAAAAATTTCAGAACGTTCAGGCAAAACTGGGTGCCAAGCCCTGGTTTGGCAAGGCTCAGATGGCGTTCGGTGTGGGTATGGGGATAACGGGCCTGGCCCAAAGCTCGGTGTCGCTGCGCAACTTGAATGAATATCGGGACTATCTGTCACCAGAAACCTATGCCACGGGGATTGCCGGGGTGGCACTGGGATACACTGGCAGCATCTTCAGTTTGTCCAGAACGTCCCACTCGATAATGTCCAAAGCCGCCGGCTTTGCCGATGAAGGGCTGGGTCTTGCCGGTGCGGTCATTGAAAATGCGCCAAGGCTGGTAGGGAAAAGCGCCATCAAATTATCGGCGAAAACCACATCCCGGTTGGCTAGATTTGTTCCCATGGTGGGAGGCTTTGTTGCCGTGGCGGCAGGTGCGGCCGCCCTGGCTTCCAGTGTCATGGCTGCGAAGGATGCCAGTGAGGCAGGCAATAGTGCCCAGGTGGCATTTTATGCAGTGAATGCTGCACTGGACTGCATTGGTCTTGCTTTGGATGCGGTCAGTACTGTTATGGAAGCCTCGGTGATTCTGGCACCGGTTGGTTTTTTACTGGATATCATTTCCACCCTGCTTGGACTGGTTCAGACCATCATCGGTCTTTTTATCCCGCCCACCAATGCCCGTCAGGACTTTGATGCCCTGATGACGAGTAAGGCGTTTACAGACTTTATCGATAAGTTGGCCGGGGACGCAGCAGAGGAAGGCTATAGCCGATTTGCCTGGAGGGAAACGGCAGATCAGCATCTTAAAGATCGCTTTAAAACCTATGAAGTGGATTTGCGAACTTTACGACACCAGGTCGTCAGGGATCTAGAGAGCAGCGGTGAAAAAGGCATCAAAATCTGGGATATGGATGCACTGTCCAAAAAGCTGTTGGCGCGCACCACGGATAAAGACGACTATGTGGTGGCAAAAGGCGATAAAGAAGTTCATGGACTGGGGGGCGAAGATAAGATTTTCCTCGAGATGCACCAGGGGAAAGCCTTCGGTGGCGCTGGTAATGACCTGCTGGTGGGGGGAGTGTTTCAGAGCGGGGGTGCCGGTGATGACAGGCTCGTGCATACTCTCGGTAAAGTAGTTCAGGAGGGAGGGAAAGGTAACGATGAAATAAGCCCCGGTACCGGGTTTGCTGTTATTGACGGTGAGGCCGGTAAGGACACTCTGGTCTTGCCCAGCCCTGTGTTTGAGACCCATTTTAAGGGCATGTACCAGGTACAGTGCCTGAAAACTGATTTGGGGGTACGGAAGATTGATGATTTCTCAAAGCTCCAATATCACTGCGTCTTCTGCTATGAAAAAGCGACCTTTAGTTCTTCTGGTGTGGTTGCCAAGTTTAATCAGGAAGCGCTGAAAACGGGGCAGGATGGTTTCCCCTATCTGTTTGAGGTAGATCTCTCAAAACAAACGTTCACCAACCGGTTGGTTGAACTGTTAGAGCGGAAAAAGCAGGAGGGCAATGACTTCGGTATCTTGAAGGACCTGTATGGTTTGCAGAAGAAAGGTAAAGATAGCCTGCGGGTTCACGATTCAGGTATTAACTTTATCAATTATGCAGGTGACCCCACGACCTTCCTGGTTCATAGTTATTCCAGTCTGAAAAACTGCAAAGGTAAAACTGACATATCCCGAAGTCGTTCAGGTTGCCCTGATGATGAGGATGTGGTGCCGTTCAGTGAAATTGGTACTGATATTCAACCTTTCAAAGAACTCCCTGCAAAAGAAGTTTATAAAGTGGGTGATGTTGTTATCGCCCTTCTTCGCAGAGAGGAAGTTAAGCACTGGGAAGCTAAAGAGCACAAAAAGCTTTATAAGTCCCAGTCTAAAAAAGACATCTTTGCCCTGAATGTGGATAAGCATCGTCATCATTCTTACAACAGCCTGAAGGCTGATGCAAAAGGACGAATTTATGGGGTTGTAAATGAAAAAAAAATGCCCGGTGGCGGTTGTCAGTTGCTTCATCAAAAGACCCGTTGTGCAGACAGTTCAGCATATAAAACTCTTGAAAATTGCTGTGTTTTTTATGGAGTGGCGGGCATTGATTATATTAAAGAAAACCAAGTGTACGAGGGAGCTCTGTATATACATACCAAGGGGCTCAAGGAGGAGAAGAAGGATCGTTCAATCACTATGTACTTTTTGAGTGATAAAGAGGATCGCCTGATTGAGTTTAATCATACACAGTTGCTTGAATATGCCAACCTTAAATCCTTTTACGATAAGAGTAATAGCAGGCGTTACACTCACCTTAATAACCCGGTGGTTCGATTTTACGCGGGTCTTATGGATTTTATCGGAACCCAGGGGGAGGTCAAAAATATTGAAAACGTAGTTGGCAGTGCTTACAGCACCAAAATAATCGGAGATGACCAGAACAATCTGATGGTAGGTAAGAGTGGCCGTAATTTCTTCAAGGGATCATCTGGCGATGACCAGATTGTCACCGGGAGTGAGTTTGATGAAGTCTATGGCGGAGCCGGGCGGGATACCATATCTATTAAGGCCTCAGAGAAAAGCCGGAAATACGTCGACGGCGGCCCAGGTGTTGACAGGGTCTCATATGCACAAAGTAACCAGCGAGTGACCATCGACCTCACCAGAGATAAAAGCCAATTGTCGTATGGTGATGTGTATGTCAATGTCGAAATCTTTGAGGGATCAAATCACGACGATATCATGAAGGGGAATGATGAAAGCACTACCTTTATTCCCCGGGCTGGCGATAACATAGTGTATACCTACGGGGGTGATGACACCGTACTGGCTGATGGTGGAACCACGACAATGCGGTTGCATGAAGGGAGTAATAAGGTTTTCCTGAAGGCTGGGCATCATACTGTCGAGGGTGGCAAAGGCAATGATGAAATTTATTTTTCTGATACCACTCACACCCAGCATCTGATTAAGGGTGGAGGAGGCAGGGATCAGCTAATCAGTACTCTGAGGCCCATTGTTACGTTGAAATTCAAACGGCTGTCGACTTCTGTCGTTGTTCCGAGTACACAGCCAACAACGAAGTCTCCAGTGTTGTCATTCTTAGAATCTATTTTACTTGAACATTTTGTTAAACCGACATCGTTGCCCCTGACGAAATTCCAGTGCTTGGATTTTGCACCTGTCCGCCTGGTGGTGGATCTTGCGAATAATGTATTAAAGCTAAAAGTTTCAGGTGTCTACGATGCCGTCAAAGGCGAGACAAGAATAAAGCGTGAAGACAAGTTTTCCAAGGACAGCGGCTTTCAGTTGTCATTTGATTCAGCTGGGAAGCAGATAGTAAAAAAAGTAGCACTGGGTGACTTCATAAAAGGAGAGGCAACGATAAGCTGGGGAAGCATTGTTCAGGGTGTATCAATGGACTCAAGTTTGGAGTCGTTTATTTCTAGTGCCGTCGTTGATGTTGATCTGAAGTGGGCACCTGAATACAAAACAAAAGTGATCACTAAAGATGGAAAAATAACAGAGCAGGTAACGACAACGTATAAGGAAAAATGCCAGCCTACTCAATGGTCGGTCGAATTCTCAACGATTGATTCGCCATCAGTGACCATCGATTTAACCTACAAAAAAGATGGGCGCTTGCAGGTGCAAGATGTAACGACCCTGGTCGCTCAGGACGGTGATGACAGGATTACCGGAAACCCCGATGAAAATAATAGAATTATCGGAGGCAGCGGTAATAATCGTTTAATTGATATGGGCGGAGATAACCAGTTCTCCACAGGAATGGGAAGTAACACCATTACCGCCGGTCCCGGATACGACACGCTTTTGTATCAGGTGGCGACCCGGACCTGGCTGAAAGGTCGGCCCTTCATTCCCTACACGCTGGATGCTATTTCGGTGGATATGGCCAGCGGAAGAGTTCTTCATACATGGAAAGCCAATAACAGACAATCTCCAGACAAATCATTTTCAGATCAGTTTACCGGAATTGACCATATTGTTGGTACTGGCAATAGCGATCATTATTCCGGATCGGACGATAACGAGCAATATACCACGGGCGGTGGCGACGACACTGTGGATATGGGCGGAGGCGATGATCTGGTTATTGTTCTGGATTCCGGGCAGGAGGCGGTAAAACCCAGCCTCAATGGTGGTAACGGCATCGATACCCTGGTGTTTGAAACTCGACAGGGCGTCTGGTTAGATCTGGAAGCGGGCAAGGCCAGGGTTGGAACCGGGGAGCTATTTCATGTCGCGGGATTTGAGCGGATCACCGGCAGTGTGAGTAGCGATACTCTTTACGGCGATGAGCTTGATAATGTTTTCACTCCCCGGGCAGGCGATAACCAGGAAGTCCATGGCAGGGAAGGCAACGATCGCTTTCTACTGTTTGAGGGAACCCACCTGGTTTCTGGCGGCAATGGCACGGATACCGTCGATTATCAGGCCCTGGTATTACCCCCCGGTACCACGGGTATTATGATTTTACAGGATTATCAGGCACTGTCAGACGGTCAGGGCGGGTTTAATGGCACCCACTGGTTTGACCCGGATTGGTCAGACTATGTCGAACAGGCCGGCTTGCCTTGTCCAAATGACGACACCCTTGGCAGGTCAGCCAATGTTTCGGTCACTTGTCGTTCAGGCTTTGTCGTCTTTCGTTATGAGGAGAGTTCGACTTTACCCAGATCGCCAGGCATCAAAGATCAGTTATACGACATTGAAAACCTGTTTGGCAGCCAGGGTGACGATGTCCTTTTCCTGACGTTGGCCGAACATTTAGCCAATGGGGCTGATGGCAATGACCGCCTGGTGGATCTATCAGAGGGAGCAACCCTGAACGGTGGCAAAGGCGATGACATACTCCATGCCAGCCTTCGTAACGATAGCCTGGGCACTACCACCGTGGGTGGGCCAGGTTCCGATGTTCATTATGGCGGCCCTGGCGATGATAAAATGATTGCGGATCAGGGTCCTGACCGGTTGATGGGCGATAAAGGCAAGGATTTTTATCTCATCGACTGGCAAGCCAGGGGCTCAGAGATTGCTGACCCGGATAATGGCAATATGCTGATGCTCAGAGGCAAAGGGGCCACCTCTAAGAATATTGGGCTGGTACTGAATGGGAATTTCAGTCAGCTGGCCTTTCAAGACCAGGGACAGTACTGGGTAAACATCACCATGGACGCTGTGCCAAGAAGAGTTCGTCCTGATGGCAGCCTGGACACCGGGCATTTTGTCGAAGCACTCTATCAGCATTTTCCTTATCTGCGCATTGAGGATACTGAAAAAGGCAACAAAACGTCTGCGGCTCCCCTGACCAAGCAAGATTTAAAGCTTTTTTATCAGGACCGGTTGATAAAGGATCCCCGTCTGGACAACATCCTGATTGCAGAGGCTGACGATCCGGTGCTTCATGCAGGCATCGGCAATGATGACCTGATGGCACTGGGCTGCCGGAAACCCAACCAGACGGAAGGAGTTTCTGGCTGCCACTACAAGCTCTTCGGTGAAGAGGGGCACGATACTTTCCTGGTTCGCAATGCGACAGCGGATGTCTACCCGGGGCCAGGCCATAACCAGCTTGCTGTGGGTGAAGGGGCCAGGGTTTTTGTCAGTTTTGATCCGGATCAATCACAAACCTTCGGGCTCTCTTTGCCATCTCCGCCAGAACAGCTCAGGTCCGTTTCCTGGCAGTCCGTTGAGCCAGGGCAACTGGTCAGCCATGGCGGGCCCCTCTCTGGTGAAAATAGTGCAGGCTTCAAAAATGCACGGAAGTTAACTGAAAGAAGTCAATGGCTGGAAATACCGGGCTTATTGACGGGTGGAGCCATGACACTGTCCTTGCAGTTGCGGGTTTCTGGTCTGGATCAGGCCTTGCTTCCCATTATTTATTTTGCTGATGACGTTGGTCGTCATGGCATCAGGGTAGATAAAACGGGCCGTGATGATCTGGAACTGACCCTTTCCGACGCTGCTGCTGAAACCAGCTTTCATGGGCGGGTATCTGATTTTTTTCAGGATGGCCAGTGGCTGCATTTGGCGCTGCGGGTGAATCGTGAGGGCCTGGTGGGCATTTATAAAGATGGGAAAAACGTTTTGGAAGGCGTCAGGGTTGATGTGCCAAAACGGATGATCAGGCCCGTGAATTTTCTGGGTCGGGAAGCGCTGGCGGTGAGCACTCAGAATCCCAGTAACGCAACCTTGACCGTTGCCGGGCTGATGGTGGTCGATCATCCGATGGCTGATGAGGCCATTAGTCAGCTGGCCAAATCCCCCAGCGGAAACCTGGTGAAGCTGTCGTCTGAGTGTGATTCAGTTGAAGTGGCTCTGACTCATTATCCTGACTATCTGGAGTTGGGTGCCAGGTACTACCTTGATGGTCAGGATACGGTTCGTGACTGGCTCCAGTCTATTGAACGTTTGCCGGGTATGATTCCTGAACCGGATGGACGACAGGTCTTTGTTGCGGATAAAAACAGCAAAAAAGGGTTGTTTCAGCAGGGCGATGGTTACAGTGAGATTGTCGAGGCGCCGGGGCGCGCCGATTTGTTGGTGGTGAACGTTAATCAAGATAGTCAGGTTGTCTTTCGTAAAGAGAATGATGACCTGATGATTTATCTTTTCAAGGATGGCGAAAGCCTGAAAACGACTTCTTTGACCAGCGTTTCGGATCGGAGACGATATCAGAATTATTTTAATAGCAACCATTCGGATCGGGTTGAGCGCATTGAGCTGGATCATAGAGTTTTGCGGTTGGAAGACATTTGGTCGCTCACCCGCGATTTTCCACAACCCTCACAAATCCTCAACAAGGCAAGACTTGAGGAGGTCAGGGTGCTGGAACGCCAGGGACAGTTGCTGCTGTTCTTTGGCGGGAACCATTTTCCCCTGGGAATGACGCTGGGCCAGTTGTGGCCGGTTGTCTGGGATAATTATGAGAATGATCCGCTGGTCACATTAAGCTGCCCAACCGTTCAGCCCACCAGAGGGACAAAGGCAATATGTTCCCTGTCGGCCATGGATTGGCGCGGGTTGGCCCGGGCCTACGGACAGGTGTTGCTTTCCGGGTCAAACAAGGACATCAGTGATGAGCACTTGCTGCAGCTTAGTGCCCGTAATGTGTTTGAGAAAACAGCTGGGTTCTGCCCGTTGACTGACATTGCTGCGTCCTCGTCAGACTGTATAGTACGTCTGGGTACTCCGGGTGCTGACAAGTGGCACTCATCAGGGGAGACAGGTGCCTTTTTTGGGCTGGGCGGTGATGATCAGTTCACGGTAACGGATTTACGCTGGGGTTATCTCGGCGGCGGTGAGGGCTATGATTCGCTGGTGCTTGCCCCCAAAGTCTCCGTCGGTACGTCGTTTATTGTTGATGGCAACCAACAGCACATTGCTGTGGATGGGCAGGTAAAATGCTCAGTGTCCGGATTCGAGTCTATCCACTGGCAGGTATCCGGTTCTGGCCAATTTATCCCATCACCGGAGGTGAAACAGTTAACGGTTACCTTGGGAGATGTGCAGGTTAAAACCGGGGCCAGGCTTGAAACCATTGTCGTTGGTGACACCGGAACTGTGCGACTGCTGGATACCGGTTGGAACTCGGTGACTATCTCCTGCAAGGAAGATGGAACCGGGCTTGAGAACGTCCATTTTAACTATCCGGGCATCAAGTTGTCCGACCTGATGGTGCAAAAGTTTGAGCCAGCAACAACGTTTGAGAATATTCTGACGGGGGGACAGATGACACTGTCCTGTTTTGTCAGTCCTGGTGTGTCTGGAGATGTGTCTGGAGATGTGTCTGGAACTGCCGAGGTTGAGTTGTTTGATTTTTCTGACTTGACGGACAGCGACAAGGGGGCAATGACCCTGCTGGTCAGTCAGGGGAAGGATCTGGTTATAAGGGTATTGTCGTCTGAAGGGAAAGAACGAAGGATTGACGCCAATGACTTTTTCCCACCGGGCAAAAAAACGCACCTGCTGGTGTCCCAGAATCAGAACGATTTGATGATTTATCAAAATGGCCAGCTTATCCAGTCTGAAGTGCTTGCTCCTTTGCCCAGGGCTTTACGCAGCAGAACGCAGATTGGGGACAGTGCCAGAGGTTGGCTGGACGCGGTGGTTTTGGTGGCTGGCAGCGTTAACGCCAGAACCGCAGCTTTGCTGGCAGAAACACCCAGCGGAAAGTTGACTCGGTTAAAACGAATCGATTCCCCTGAGCTGGGTGTGGTGGTCAAAGGGGGCGGGCCAAAGACTGTCACCGTGGGTCAGCAGCGCTTAACTCTGGATCATACCGACTTTGTTGAGAACCAAAGCATGAAATCTTTGGAAAATTTTCGGAAGGATGCTGAATTAACGGAGCCAGAGGTTAGCCCCGACGCTGCGAGTTTAGTGACCACCGTCACTCCGGTACTGGCAACTTCAAAGCCTGCTGCTACTGTCGTAAATCGGCTTACTCCCACAAAAAGCACTCAGTTTACTCAGGTAACACCGACTCCTACCCAATTAAAGCCAAGTGTTGAGTCTATTGAGTTTCCTGATTTTCCATTGACTGTTCTTAAACAGGAGGCGCCTGAATTACCCAAGATACCGGGGGTGGAAAATCTGCTTGTCAGGGCAAACTCCACTGAGCCTGAGTTCAAAAGGCTTGAATCACTCCCATGTTTTTCCAGTGGCTTGCCTGCAGGCGGTGGGAAGGATTTGAGTATCAGTAATAAACGTCATTTTTCGTACAACAGGCTTCAGTGCAATGAAAGTTCGGTCGAGTTGGTTGATTATCACCAGGCACCGCAACTGCAGGTTCCTCTGGGTGATCAATGGTCGGTATTGGGAAACTGCTCTGCGCTTTGCTTGCCTCTGGTGCCTACTGGTGCCTCTCCTATCCCGACTGTTTCTTCTTCTTTGCTCAACCAGACTGAATGCTTTTTGCCTTGTAATGTAACAGGTTTAGTATGGGATACCGAAGGGGGCAAAAATTACAATATAACCGAGTTAACACCCTTTTCTTATGGAGAAGCCATTAACTGTTATACGCCATGCCAGGGCCCGGCGGCCGCAATGGCAACCGAGTACAATCAGACAGTTAAGGTCGATCTTGATCTTGATCCGCAACAGGTTACCTCTGGTCAGACTTTGAACGTGCTTCTTAAAGAGATCAGGGATTTTAAATGGAACAGTAAGACTGATGTTTTATTAAAGGGAGATGACCTTGATAACACCTTTGAGCTGGGCTCATCCGCCTTAAATGGGCGGGTTGAATCGGGGGCTGGGGATGACCATATAAGGCATCGGTCCCGGGGGACAATGGTTTATCAATACGAACAATGGGGCGGCATAGACCTTATACAGGTATTGGGAGAGGGCAATCTGGAGTTGGATTTTGGCGATGTAGCTATCAATGACATCACTTTAACGGAAAGTCTTGGCGTTGTTCAAGTTGGAGTCAAATTCAAACATGAGGGTAAGGAAGTAGAAGACCTGTTTTATATCACCGGGAAATCCAAATCAGGAAAAGACAGTTTTGACCAGCCGCGCCTGACCGGTATTCGTTATAGAGATGGCAGCATTCAACAGGATGACCTGAATATTCTTATTCAGAGTATTAACCAGTTTGAAAATAAGTTTCAAACGTCGGTTTCTCCATCAATCTCACCGACTGCCACCCGGAGTGTGCCGCTGGTTTCGACTTCCTTTGCCGGGTGAGTAGTCGAACTTACGCAGGTAAGCCGAGCTGGTCAAAGAAAGCCCGGTTCCTCTCTTTTGCTGATTGCAGCAGGCGATCATAAGAAACGACTTCAATGTAAGCATTTCGAGGCTTGTTATAACCAAAGAACCCCATTCCATCACAGGTTTCGGTCAGGCTCGCCAGCTCGCATCGTTCTGACATGGTTGGGGTCAGGTCGCTAATGACATAGACATAGCCGGGTATTTCCTGACTGTTCCTGATAGGTCTGCCTGATGTGGTTTTTACCTTACCTTCACGGATGCGCTTCAGGTAGCCAAGAGCCTGCTCAATAGGGTTTTTATCTTCTCCCTCTGAGGCATCATTCCTCATAGGTCGCTTGATCTCAACCACTGTCAGAGAGGCTAAGGGCATTGATTTTTTTTCAGAAACCAAAATGGGATTGTCGTTAATGTTCAGTGCACACAAGTCAGGCTCTTTCGTAGAGCTATCATCGGTAATGGGCATGGATCGAAGTGATTTATCGGAGGCCAGAAAATCATGGAAAGCCAGTCTTTCATCAATAAGCCAGAGGTTGCAGGCATCTGTGGAGACTTCTTCAGAGGTTTTCCGCATAGGCATAATAAGCTGATGAATCAGCTCTTCATGCACATATTTCCCGTTGTCCATTTGTCCAATATATTTCTCTAGCAAATCAAGAATCACACGTCGATGAGAGACATAGCTGGCCAGGTCTGACTTCTTAAAATCCTCTGCTTTTTTGAGGTATGCTTTCAGTTTTTTCTGATATAAATCCATGTCACTTTCAATGGCCGGATTCATTATCTCGTGACCTTCTGCCAGCAACTGGCGCTCAATATCGGAATACTGTTTATGCAACAATGTATCAAGCTCTTTATCGCTTATTCTGGGGTCAACAGAAAACTCCTGCTGATTGATCAGGTGCATTACCGGTCGGTATCTGGGGGCTTTTTCTGAGACGAACTCGTTGATTCTCTCACGACCTGCTTTCAGGTTTTCACTCAGATAATTGCTCAGGTACTGCTTGCTTCTGGCCAGAACATGACTTTGCATATCTTTGAAACTGACTTCGACATCCTCAAGAATACCCTCTATATCATCCGCTATATCAAATGCAGTGCGCTCTGGACGAACATGGTCGTCCAGATAGTCGGATGAAACGTAGCAGGTGTAGATGAACTCACCAGCCTCATCCGATATTTTGCCAAACAGCCCCGGGATTTGATGACTAATGGGAATTTCCTGCACCAGCCTGTTAGCCGCGCAAAGGGCGAGAGAGTGCTTCTTTTTGGTCGAAGCATGAAATTTTATATGGGTCAGCCTGAACGCATAGCCTTTTATATCAATACATTCTTTACTGGCTTTGCTATGCATGTACTGATCAAACAAGTTTTCCAGGGCAATAGTTTCTGTCCCATCCTTTATAGTTATGCGGGGTACAGAATCTTCTCTGACAAAATACCAAAGACAATGTTCTAATAAAGCATTAGCGATGCTGGTCGCCGTTTTTGGGCAGGCATCACGATACTTTTTATCGAAGCCAGATAATGTGAGGATAGAGAAAGGCCCTTCGCCATTCGGGTCAGGCTCAGGATCCTGAGTCTTTATCCCTTGAGCGGCACTGAACGAGAATTGCCGTTTAACGATACCTGACGAGTTTGATTTGAAGGCACTGGTAACATCCGCTCTATCGAATGCTTTGAGCCACAGTAAACGACCCACTCCCCGGCACCCTTTTCCTATCTTATGATCAGAGTCCAGAGTTTCAAACGATGCCATGTTTTCTTCGTTGAAGCCTATGCCATTGTCGTGAATTTCAAAGCCGACTATTTCTGAGCAGTGCTCAGAGTCGTCAAGCCCAGAGGAAGCCTGCTGACTACGTAGTATTTTTAGTGTCACAGTGCCGCCTGTGAGCAAATTGTTGTTTTCTTCAAGAGCTTGCAGAGAGTTAACGACGGCTTCAAAAACGGGGAAAAGTCCATGACTCTTGAGCAGATTGGTATTCCTTAACCTTCCTGCCAGATTGGTATGCAGGCTCATTATAAATAGGCTCCTCAGGCAAGAAGTGCTTTTTACCAAAATTCAGCGAACTGGAATATTTTATACAAATAGCCAGAGGGCTGCTGACTTTATTATTGCTCAGGCATTGTGGAGCTTCCCGGTGCTGGTCGGAATTAACGCTTTTTAGTTGATAGCTAGTGCAGCTAAGCTCTGATATCCATACACCCCTCGTTCCCACGCAACAGAGGGTGTCGCAAAACCCGTTCCCCTCCCGCCATTTCCGGCCTCACTCCCGTCATTCCCGGCTTCATTCTCGTCATTCCCGGCTTCACTCCCGTCATTCCCGCGAAGGCGGGAATCCACACTGACTCACCACCAGAACCATACTGCCCGGTGCCCCCCTGGCCTTTTCATCCGCGAGAAGGCAGAGACCCGCTGTTGGCGCTGGATTCCCGCCTTCGCGGGAATGACGACCTCAGAGTATCGGAACGAGTGGCCTGTATGGATATCAAGGCTTGGCTGCACTAGTACACGGTTTCAATGTAATTGATGGGTTCCCTCTATTAATGACACTCAAGCTCCGTTCACCCTGAGCGGAGATTGTTCACATCAAACTCATTGAAACTATGTGCTAGTTAATCAGCATCAAAGAAGCCTTTGGCCCAGTTTAACCCTTCATTGAGCAGTGGGCTTGCATGCTCTATAACTGAAAGTGTGCTGTCCAGTGCCCCGAGGTTCAACAGTTGAGAACTGAATTCAGCCTCAATAATCTCAAGGCCGTTAGTGGCGTTAGCATCATCAGTGTATATATCAGGCGTATACGCAGCAGTCAGTCGTTCGAGGCCCGCTTTGTACTGATCGGTTTTTTTGAACTCTTCATTGACAAATGTGGTGATGACTCGAGGGTCTAATGTCTTTTCACCAAATTTATTGCGCCAATCCCGATTATTGGCCAGAGAGGTCAGGCGATTCAGAATGAATTCTGTACC
This sequence comes from Endozoicomonas sp. ALC020, assembly GCF_049275935.1. Taxonomy (NCBI): domain Bacteria; kingdom Pseudomonadati; phylum Pseudomonadota; class Gammaproteobacteria; order Oceanospirillales; family Endozoicomonadaceae; genus Endozoicomonas; species Endozoicomonas sp. ALC020. The sequence continues at coordinate 217,943 of NZ_CP184830.1, read as the reverse complement.
CTTAATAGCCTGCTCGGCCAAAGTGGTCACAACAAATCGCTCCACCCTCGGATCAAATAACAGCGGGCTCGAGAGTTCACTGAGTCCGGCTCTCAAGTCAATCAGAACCAAATCCGCCTGAAGTTGATTTCCCAGCTTTTGTAGCATATCGGTACAACGCCAGGGTTGCTCGTAGGTTCGGGCAAGGTGTTCTGGTCGGACAGAAATGTTGATTAATTGAGCCATTCCCGATTTGCTTTCACTGTGTTTTTCAATATCTGCTTCGCTATCGGAAAAGGCAGGGAGCAGGCAGTATTCAAAACCGGCTTCACTTTTTGTATAACGATCAAGCTCTTTGGCAAAAGTAGCAATCGTGGTTGACTCATCAACCGCAGGGTAGTGACTGGCTTCCAGAAACTGAATCCATGATATATCCGGTTTGTCGCTGTCTTTGAACAAATAGGTCAGCCCCGGCGCTTTAATATCAGCATCGACAAGCAACACTTTTAATTTCCCACGATTGCTTTCACGATGGTGGAAATTCACCTGAAGCGCCTTAAACCATGTCAATAATGAAGTGGTGCGGCCAACACCTCCTTTAAAGGAGTGAAAGGCTGCAAGCCTGCACTTCCCTTCGAAAGGTTCAGGGCTTTTTGGCAGTATTGACGTTGCTCCATCATAACCAAGGTCTTGCCAAAGCGGTCTTGGATGGCGTGGGTTCTGTTCTTCACAGTCCGTGATGATTTCAACATCTATCGAGCTTTGTGAGCCATAAGCCAGCTCAATTTTTCGTTCATCATGATGCCAGTTATTTCCAAATACTGTTTTTACAAAATCGAAGGCAAGGGTTTGATCGTCACCTTCAAGGTCTATTTCGATCGCTTCACTATAAGCACGGATGTCGGCTATACCCTCAGGAAAGTGTGTGAAGTTCTGAGTTTTGGATGCCAGCAGTCGTTCGGCATCCAGCCAGCTATAGAGGTTCATTAATACTGCTTCTTAACCCAGTGACAGATATATTCACAGGTAGCCTCAGCTTTTTTCCACAGCGAAGATGACTCAACATCTTGTTAATGTTGTGTTCAAACCCGTAATGATCGATACCCTCAGAAGTTTGATGCCTTTCACGCTTAATAATAAGTGATTTCAAGCCACACTCAACAGCGTAAAAAAGGCAAACCAGTTTGGAAGGGTTACACGATGATGGTAGGTGACGTGTCGCCTCATGGTGGCTTCTGAATGCACGATCCATTTCTCTTTGAGTAATTTCAATCTTGGACATAATAAACAAAATCCAGCCCGGCTTTGTTAGCACAAACTATGGCTGTCAATACCCCCAATCCTCATACTGCACTGGCAAGCTATTCAGCTCATCCCGATAAGACCGCCAGTTCAGCATATAATGCGTCATCAATTGCTTAAAGCGTTCATTGTAGAAGGGGTCCAGCAAGTGCACCACCTCATGCACCACAATGTACTCCATCCTTCAGGGGCGGGTAGTTCACTGTACTTGCCAAACACCTCAAGGCTGGTGGACGGGTCAGTTCTACTTTGACTCAGCTGTTTGCATGACTGGCCCTCAGTCCTCTGTTTCTATTACCAATGCGACTACCAATGCGACTTTCAGTATCAACGCGGTTTCTACTTCATCAGCGGATACAATCCCAGCGACCAATGTTTTGGGCGTCATAGCCTCGCTGGCCATATCGTTGAATCTATAGCCTGAGCTGATTCCTCGGTTAATATCCGTCGGAAAGTGAACATTGGTTTTTACGACGATGAGGAGGCTAAAGATGAGCCCGTGTGGGCAGCTAGTTCAGCAGCTACACGGGTTAGTCTCTTTGCACGACGTTTATCACCTAATTTCTGCGCAACTCGAAAGTATGTTCAGCCCATTGGAGGGTGTCGCAAAACTTCAACAGCTCGTTCTCACGCTCTGAAGTCGTCATTCCCGCGAAGGCGGGAATCCAGCGCCAACGGTGGATCTCTGCCTTCTCGGGGATGACAAGGCCAGGGGGACACCGGGCAGTATGGTTCTGGTGGAGAGTCAGTGTGGATTCCCGCCTTCGCGGGAATGACGAGATGAAGCCGGGAATGACGAACTCAGAGCATAGGAACGAGCTGTTGGAGTTTTGCGACACCCTCATTGTTGAGGAGACAGTGGAAGCATGGTCTTGACTCGTCTCAGAGAGGTTAAGCCCAGTATAGAATTTGTGACTAAGTGATAGCCGATTGGGCGAGGGTTGACGACGATTTTGCTAAATTTCCTTTGTGTCGTTTTTTGTCTTTGGAATTTTATGGGTTTGAGGATAATTGAAAAGCACTGCCCTGATAAGTGACTATAATTTTCGCTGCGAACGAATAGTGTTAGCTCTTTCTCTTTACTCTGTTTTTGGAAGTGCGATGTTTGTTGTGTTTCCGTACCATTTCGGGAGTGTAGCTTGTGATTTCCTCTGTTTCTCGCTTTCTTATATTAGCTATAAATCTACTGAGCTATTTGTCAGTACATGCCAGCTCTGTTCTCAACACTAGACCTGATTATTTAGTCTCCTTTTCGTCGTCCTCCATCTCGGAAGTCCGACCGTCTTCTGAGAGCCTGCCCTGCCAAGGTCTTTTACTTTCCTCTGGCCATGTTGCTACTGCGCCAGCCTGCGCTAAAACCATAGCTGAACAGGTTAGTATGGGTGGTACAGTAAACCTGTTGGATAACAGCCGACAAAGCATTGGGCATCTATCCGCTATTAATACCGATGAAACAGCGAAAGGGATTCTTTCCGCTTCGCTACACCGAGCAGTAAGCCCAAATAGCTTGTTCTCTGTTACAGGGCTTGCTGCTTCTGGTAATGAACCACGGGCTTATTTCCTGCAACAGGGGGAGAGCCTTACTGTCGGGCACGCAACCGTTCGCTTAGGTGATATAGAGGTGAAACATGGGGTGCAGTTCCAACCGCTTCACTCTGATACTAACCTCCCTCCTGGAAGCCCTGTTATATCAGGTGAGAAGGTGGTTTGTCTGGCTGATGGGGCTGGTGCTTGTGTCGGAAATACTCATAAACAAGCAACACATATTAGTAAGCGGTCTGCTAGAAGCAAAAGGGAGTCTAGCGGGAAAGCAACTGGTTGTACGTTCAACGGTGTCAGCTTGGGTGGCGTAGAAGTTGGCACTTGGACTTGTAGCGATTGCACAGCCTGTGGTTGCTTTGGTGAATGTAGCATTAAAGACGGCAAAGCTGGAAAATTGCAGACAAGTACATGTGTCTGTAATTCAGGTGGAACTTGCAGCGGAAAGACATGCACAGCTACTGCTGGCGCTGCTTCCTTAACAGCGGGAGTCTTTAGCCTTTTGGTTGTATCTGTGGCTGCTATTGCAGCGAGCTTTTAAAGCCATCCCTCTTTATAAAAAGCCCTGATTGGGTAAAATTGAGTTAGTTTCAGGTGTCTACGATGCTGCCAAAGGCGAGACAAAAATAAAGCGTAAAGACAAGTTTTCCAAGGACAGCGGCTTTCAGTTGTCATTTGATTTAGCTGGGAAGCAGGGAGTAAAAAAAGTGGCACTGGGTGACTTCATAAAAGGAGAAGCAACAATAAGCTGGGGAAGCATTGTTCAGGGTGTATCAATGGACTCAGATTTGGAGTCGTTTATTTCCAGTGCCGCCGTTGATGTTGAGCTGATGTGGGCACCTGAATACAAAATAAAAGTGATCACTAAAAATGGAAAAAGAACAGAGCAGGTAACGACAACGTATAAGGAAAAATGCCAGCCTACTAAATGGTCGGTTGTATTCTCAACAATTAGTCTGGGTCGCAGTGGCTGTTCTTTCGGCCTTATCAGAAGTAGTAGTCGATAATATTATCTCGCCTCAGCTATATGCTGACTGCAATGACTGATAGTAGCACCCTGATATTCCGGAGCATCAAATCATGGCCCCATGTTTAAGAAAGCATATAGCCTGCTGTTTGATATTAATGGGCGGAGTAGTAATGCACAGCTCCGAAGCGGTAGATATAGAGTGGCATCCGCCAGGATTGACGGGGGAAGGGTAGAAAGAACGATGGTCCATATAGGTCATGTTTTTATTCGGATTGACTTAACCCCTCAATTTCGCTCTTTAGTTCTTGAAAATCTTCCATTATGTCTAAATCACTAAATAACTTCATAAATTCACTACTTTCATCAATTATTTTCAATTTTCTTATCAAGATAAGCTTCAACCGCTCCTCTAAATATTTGTTTTTTTGCATGTTCTGAAAGGTAACATCAAGCACACCACCTGGTCCAGATATAGGATCAAGAGACATCGTAAAACTAAAACAATTAGGATGAGGATGTAAAGAAACCTTTGGTGATGCCTTTAATTGCTCAAGATATAGATCTTTTGGATCTTTTGAGTCATGTTCGGTTTCACTTGAAAGTACTGCTATCATCATTCGAATTGCTGGCTCCATTCCTGAAAACCCAGGGCTGTCAAAAGCTTTCAAAAATGCTTGATGACTGTCTGCGCCTTTATGAAATGAATTTGCAAATCCATTGTCGTAGAGTTTGATGAAGCGAGAAGCAGCTGAAAGTACCGTCGCATTCAAATTACATGAAATTGAACATATTATTAACAGTAAAATCGTATTTATGAGTCTCATAGTGAACTAATCTCATGGTTTTCTTAGTTCAAGTAAAATAGCACTGTATATTTGCAAAAACAAAAAATGAGCGAAAATTGTCAGTAAAAAGTCAGAATATCTACAAAGTTTCTAAACTAGCATATAATCCGTCGTACACAGAAGACTGCGATATGCGTTTACTGTGAGCAAATAATTTGCAGTGAACTATAACAAGCAGAACCAAAAGCTATCACTAGTTCTGACTTTCTTCCAAGGTCAGAATTGTGCCCCTTGAAAGAATATATGGCTTATATGTGTGATTTTTTTTCACCTTTTCTTAACTTTAAAATTTCATTTATTATTTCTTGAAGGTCTTCCAGCAGGTCTAATTCACTAAATAAGTTTAAAAGATCACTGCTTTCATTTATAGCTAAGCAGAGCCTGCCATTCATTTTCCCGATCAGAAGGAACCTATTAGTGCAAACCTGTTAATTCAACAGTGAAATAAAAGTTTATTGAAGCCACTATGGATCAACCGGTATTTTACCCAGGGAGTCCTTCAACATCGCCTGAACTTTTAGTCGGCCTCCTTGACATAGTGAAACCAAGCCCTTGCCGATAAGATTCTGGCAGATAGTAGCGATGGGGCTCCTTAATTTTTTTGTCTTCATAGACAATTCCATATTCGATTTTATTTTCCCTGTTAAATACATAACACCCTTATGATGAACGCTGTCATTAATTTGAACATTATCGGAGAATACCCTGTTGATGATGATCTGGCTGATTCATTTTCTGATGGCAGTATAGAGCTGGATAACGAGTGGCTTGTTTTTTCCGGAGATGTCCTGCTTACTGTTATTTCTGTTTCTCCGGAATCGGAGTTAACAACCCCCATTAACCGAGTAACAAGTGCTGTTGAATTAAAAAATAGTTCAGTACCCTTTCCGGGGCATGACGTTTGTGTTTTTTCATTAATTGTCACTGAGGTTATCGTAATATTTCCTTTATAATTTCGTAATGCATTTGGAATAACGATGTTTGTTTTTTCTGTATAGTAGCTGTCACCATCAAAATTAATCATGAATAGCTCGGCATCAGAGGTTGCCGTCCATGATAAAACAGGCTTTTTTTCGAAGTATTTTATTTCCGGGTGATAGACATGCCCAGGCACTGAATGATTGAATTTAATATTTTTAAATGCATTGCACTCAGACTCGGTGGAACTTTGAAAAGAACCTGAATCGTGCCTGTCTCTACAGCATTTAATGTTATGAAATTCGATCAAACCCTCAGGCATCAGTGTATTAATGATTAAATCACTGTAACCGGCATTAACAGAACCTTTTTGAGAGGGGGAGCAACGAGAGCAAGAATATTTTTTAACGCAAAATGCATTTGCTTTATCGCGATCGTAGCGATCGTTGCGATCGTAGCAACGACATCGACGATTGATCGAATGACCGCAGTTATAATCAGGAAATTCATAGGTTTCTGCTGCCAGCTGCTGGAAATCAGGTATGTTTTGTCGCTCATCCGTGTAACTGTAATTTAATATCGGGCATGAAACACTGCCATTATCTGTTTTCTCCAGGCATCTGTGAGTTCCATCCTTATGTCTATAAAGGGTGCGAGAGCAGTCAAAATGTGTCGTACAACCACCCGCAGCTGTTCGGGTGGTAACGGAGAATTCCGGATGCTGGTCTGTGCCACACTGTAATTTCAGAAGTATATGGTCAACTCCGGGACAAAGCCGGTTGGAACTCAATGGCGTAAGGGTTTGGGAACGGGCAGGCATTATTATCAACAGCATACAGGCATAAATCCAACCCGTATTAAATAATAATGAGCAAACAATTGATTTGTTATGTAATTTTTTCTTGACCGTTGGATATAATAAACTGTTCATTGTGCATTCGCCTTTAACGTAGCCACTCGAAGTGATCCAGTTTAATGACAGGAGCCTGCATTAAAGAATACGCTTGCTTCTTTACCATATCTTTTGCCTTCTCGTGTAAAGAAGATGGTTTTTAGCTTGATCAAACCACTTGACAGAGATCGGCTTTCTATGAAATCAAGAATTTGCAACTCGGTTTCACTGGCAGGCCTTATCAATGAATCGACTTGCCCTGGAAGATCCACTGAAATAAATCCAATATTAGCAGGATCAATCTTTTGCCATTTCAATACAGGGTTGCCTTTTTCGCCACAACTGATATTGATCCCGGTTATTGTGCTGGAAGAACTGTCCTCTATGACAAAGTTTTCGATTTTTGTCCTGCTCGAACCTGTATTTTTTTTGCAATGGAAGTTGCTCAGCGTCACAGAGCCTTCTGGCATCGTAAAATCAAAGCTGATGTGACTATGAGCAATATAATCAACCGTTTTGATGACACAGTGTCCTTTAGGGCATTTCTTTTTGGGGCAGCCCACTTCATTAGGGATAGAACAATAAGCCTGCGCATACGTGCATCTCAGACACTTATTATTTGAACAACCATCTCCAGAGACACAGCTGACTTGTGAATAGTCAGAATTAATCTTTTTCGTTTTATAAACAGGGTAATAGCGATGATCGATTGATAATGCTGCGCAATTATAACCTTCTCTTTGCATCAGGCTCACATTGCATCGGCCATCCCGACTGTTAGAGCAGTCAAAAGAAAATACGCAGTGATCACCGATTTTCAGATCGAGCTGGATCGACTCATCCAAACCGCAGTAAAGGCTGTATGAGATATTATCTCCTTTGTAGGCACTGTCCGGGAGTGTCAGCGACAAATCCTCCGCATAAGCCTGAATACAGATAAACGTTAAAAGAACACAGGCTACACCGAAAAATCTGGCGAATGAACTACCCCGAGGCAAGCCTGCGGTTATCGTGGGCCGACCGCACTCCGATGCATTAGTATGGGAGCGAGTTGAAAGGTTACGGATGTTAACGCTGAGCTGCATTGGCTTCCCCATGTCTGCTTATGGTTTGCTTTCGCGGTTAACATAGTAGCTGTCTTTTAGCACTCCGACTGAAATTTAGAGAAATATTGGTGACTTGCTGTAAAACCCAAACTTTTTTTGCAATTGCCCCAATTGCCGGTATGATATAGCGCCTTTATTAAAGCCCCGGTATCTGGTCGCAAGATATCAGGGTATTCCTTTGGAGAAAGAAAAATGTCTGAAGCTATCGCTCTGAGCGCTGTTGCACGCAAGGACGTGGGGAAAGGTGCGAGCCGCCGCCTGCGTCGTGCAGAACTGGTACCTGCCGTTATTTACGGCGGTGAGCAGGAACCTGCTCAAATTACTTTGGAAGCACGTGCTATTCGTAAGGCACTGGAATCTGAATCTTTCTACTCCCAGATCGTTACCCTGGATGTAGAAGGCGCTTCCCAGCAGGTTATTCTGAAGGATCTTCAGCGTCACCCTGCAAAAGACTATGCTATGCACCTGGACTTCCTGCGCGTTGACGCTGCTCACGCGGTCACCACGCACATCCCACTGCACTTCCTGAACGAAGATAGCTGTGTCGGTGTCAAAGCCGGTGGCGCTATCACTCACGCTCGTGTTGAAGTAGAAGTTAAATGTCTGCCTGCTGATCTGCCTGAGTTCATCGAAGTCGATATGGCTAATGTCGAGCTGGGTGGTCATATTCACCTGACCGACCTGACCGTGCCTGAGGGTGTTGAACTGGTTGCTTTGCTGCAGGGCGAAGGTCATGATCTGGATGTTGCATCTGTTCAGACTACCCGTGGTGGCAAAGAAGAAGAAGCTGAAGAAGCAGCCTCTGAAGAAGAAGGCGGCGAAGAGTAATCAGCTTTTTTTATGGCCCCGCGCTGTTAACGCAGGTCAGGGCTATGGAGGATATTATGGCGAAGGATCACTCGATCAGGCTGGTTGTCGGACTCGGCAACCCCGGTGCTCAATACGATGATACTCGCCATAATGCCGGATTCTGGTATGTGGAGCAGTTAGCTCGAGCCTACGGCGTCAGCCTGCAACCCGAGATGAAATTCTTTGGTCTGACTGCCCGCATTACCATCGCTGGAGAGGATGTCCGTCTGCTAAACCCGACCACCTTTATGAATCGCAGTGGTCAGGCGGTGGGTGCTATCAGTACCTTCTTCAAGATTCCCCCTCAATCTATTCTTGTTGTTCACGATGAGTTGGACTTGCCAGCGGGTATTGGTCGCCTGAAACAGGGCGGTGGCCACGGCGGACACAACGGCCTTCGGGACATTATTTCAGCGCTGGGAAATAACAGGGACTTTCTGCGTTTGCGTCTGGGGATTGGTCATCCGGGTCAGAGCAAGGAAGTGATTAATTATGTGCTGAACAAGCCCTCCGTGTCGGATCGACTGAAGATCGACTCGGTGATTGACGAAGCCATCCGCATCTCCCCCGAGGCCTTTAATGGTGCTCGTGCCAAGGCCGTTCAAGAGTTACATACCTTTAAAGCCTGACTTCACGATGGCCTGATATTCAGTTTCGGGATTGGCCAGTACTCTCTTCTTTTGCGAATGCTTTCTCCCCGTTTCAAAGCCTGATCCACCAGTTTGCAGATCAGGGTATCAAAGGGTATTCCTGCATGTCTGGCACCGTCCGGAAACAGGCTGGTTGGGGTCATTCCCGGCAGGTTGTTGAGTTCTGCAAAGACTGGCTCTCCTGATTCAGGAACGATAAAGTCAGAGCGACTCAGGTCCTGACAGCCCAGAATCTGGTGTGCCTTCAGTGCAATCTGCTGAACTTTTAGATACTGCTCATCCGAGATTCTGGCGGGAGTCACATGATCACTAAGACCGGGTGTATAGCGGTGAATATAGTCATACCAGGCACCGTCTGGTGTGGTAATTTCGGTAACAGGCAGGATCTGGTAGTCATCCAGGTGGAGGATACCGGCAGTGATTTCGCGTCCGGCAACAAACTCTTCAACCAATAGTTTTTCATCCATTTGCAGGCCGACTTTCAGCTTGCTGAAAAGGTCTTCATAACCCATGGCAAACTGGATGCCAATACCGGAACCCTGACCAGGCGGCTTGATGATGACTTTATGCCCAAGGGATTCGATACAGTCGAGAGTAGCATCTTCATAGTTTTCGCTGCGATAGACGACTCTGTCTCTGGCCATTGTGATGCCGACAGGCTGAAGCAAACGTTTGGTAACCACCTTATCCAGAGAGCAGGCACTTGCCAGGGCTCCGGAACCTACGTAAGGAACGCCCATAATATCCAGAAGACCCTGCAGGCGGCCATCTTCACCATAAGGACCGTGGGCGACCGGGAAAGCAACATCAACCTGTTGGGCTACGAGTTGTTCCGGAAGGGTTTCGTCGAGCTCCAGGTGGATGGCTCTGCCATAATGTTCTTCCAGACAGGGGGTGATTCGGCTTGCGGAGAGTCTGGATACATCGGCTTCGGGAGACAGGCCGCCGCAGATGACGGCTACAGTTTTGCTTTTGTTGGGCATTCGTCTGATGGCTTTTGTTAGGGCTATGATCAGTCAAGCCTAGTACATAAGCCAAATCTGACCAGTCAGGTTAATGAATCTATTCAGACCCTTCCTCTGTCCAGTTTTACCCTGAGCCATTTAAAAAATTCCGGTGTCGCCTGTTTTAGCCAGAGATGCTGGTATTTCAGGGTCAGCTTTAGCCAGCCTTTATCGTGATACTTTCTCGCACTGGTACCCAGTCTGGTGCCACAGGAGTGGAGGAGGATCCTGTTTTGCCGGGCTTTCCAGACAAATGCATGATCTTCACCGTAGAAAGTGTCGGTGGGATAACCCTTGAGGTCGAAAAATTGTGTCCGGCTGATGCAAAACCCTTGATCACCATAGGGGCATCCCAGAATATCGGAGCGGAATCTGGCTCCCCATTCGTTGATGGATAACCAGCAAGTGTCTTTGTCGTAAAACCAGAGATCAAAGTAGAACAAGTGTCTGGGATATTGATCAATGGCATTCAGTAAGCTTTGGACATTCTCTTTGTCCAATACTGTGTCTGCATGCAGAAACCAGAGGTAATTCCCTGTGGCTTTCTCTGCGCCTGCATTGAGCTGGCAGGCACGTCCCTGTTCTGCAGTACACCAAATCCACCTGAGGTGAAGCAAAGGGCCCGGAAGCTGATCCAGTTTGGCAGGCCGCTGATCGTCGTCATAGCCAACCAGGATCACCTCGTTGCCTGCGGGAAGAAGACTTAATTGTTCAAGAAGCGTCGGCCACTGCGTCTCACCAGGGCCCAGTGGCACGATTACAGATAGGCTGGGCATAATTATCTTTGCAGCACTTCCAGCAATGCTTTCTGCTTCTGGCCAAGCTTGTTCTCAGGAGAGAGTACTGCTGATTTCAGTGCGCTCCTGCACTGGCAATAAGTGCTGTCATGAGGTGTTTCTTCCTGCTGTTTCAGATATTGCCCTAACAACGCTTTAGCCAGTGTCAGGCTTTTGCCGTATCTGGCAATGATCTGCTCAACGCTGGCGTGGGCTGAAGGGTCATCTTTCCAGCAATCGTAATCAGTGGCAATAGCGATTGTTGTGTAACAAAGCTGAGCTTCCCGTGCCAGAAACGCTTCAGGCACATTAGTCATGCCGACAACATCGCACTGAGCGGCGTTTTTCAGGAACAGACTCTCTGCACGGCTACCCAGCCTGGGACCGTCAACGCAGGCATAGGTTTTATCTGTATGCAGTCCTATTTCTGCCAGGTTAGCAGCATTGAGCAGTTGTTCTGATTGCTGATGACAGCTTGGTATTGCGGTGGAGACATGAGCGACAAGACCGTTACCAAAAAAGCTTTTTTCCCGGTGTCCTTTTACGAAGTCGAAGTACTGACTGACCAGCGATAATTCGCCCGGCGCAATCTCCTCCTGCAGACTGCCAACCGCAGAAAGGCCTATCACCCGGGTCGCACCCAGACTTTTTAATGCCCAGATGTTGGCCCGATAATTGATTTCATGAGGCAGAAGTTGGTGGCCGCTTCCATGTCTGGGCAAGAACAACAGCTTTTGTTGATTAAAAAGACCTGTTGTTATTGGACCTGAGTGAGGGCCATAAGGTGTTTCAATCGTCTGCTCATTTAATACTTCAAGTCCATCCAGGCTGTAGATGCCTGTTCCACCAATCACTGCCAGCATTGGGTTTCCTTTTCATTGTGTTTTTCATCAGACATCTGTTGGATCAGGCTGGGAAGCTGATTGACCCATGCTCTGATCTCGTCTCTTACACGACGATAGATTGTTAATGATTCTTCTTCTGTTTTCACCGATTCAGCCAGCCGGGGAGGGTCATCAAAACACTTGAGAATGATCTGCCCCTGTCTGGGTGTTGGACTTTCCGCCATCTGGCTGCGACAGGAGTTGCCAGTGCAGAGGAACAGTATCCGGGTTTTAGCCATCAAAATCTCCTGTTATTGAGCAGACAATCAGAGTTCGCTGCAGGAAGAGCCAAAAGCAAAACAGCTGTAGCAACGGTGGTGTTTCATACTGATGGTTTCACTCAGGCTCGTCCGTAAACTCTTGCCAAGGTTGTACTCAGTATCGTCATCCACCAGTGTGCAGGCGTAAACCTGCATCTGCCCGTTTTGTTTGACCATCATTTTGGAAAACGCGCACATAAACTGACGACGACTTTCTTCTGTCTGATAGCGGGTCATACAGTCTGTGCTGACGTGGGGAACATCCGGTAAAGAACCGGGAGGCAGGAAATCCGGAAAGGCCACCTGTTTCAGGTTGATGGGCAAACCGTTCAGTTCAAAAAGATCTCTGAAGGCCTGTTCAACCACTGCCGTGTTTTCGTCTTTTTCCATATGTCTGGCGACGGAGATGTTAAAGCCATTTTCATGCAGTAGTTTCAGTCCTGAAAGAGCGATGGCAAAGCTGTCTTCACCTCGTCCTGCGTCATGTTGTTCAGCGTTTGGATGATCCAGGCTGACTCTCAGGGATATGGGGTAAGGGTTACTGCTCAAACGAGTCAGCTCATCAAGCCTTTTGATCATGGGGGTCGTGCCATTAGTCAGAACCAGGCAGGGGCGATGCTGGGAGGCATAGTCCAGGATTCGGATAATGTCTTTAATGACAAAAGGCTCTCCTCCCGTAAAAGAGAATTGTTCAACCCCCAGTTCAAGTGATTCATCAATGTAGGGTTTTACTTCTGTCAGAGTCGGGGCGTCCAGCCTCTTGCTGGCCGGACTTGAACCCTCCAGACAGAAGCCGCAGGAAAGGTTGCAACGGGTTCCGGTATGAAACCAGAGTTCTTTCAGTTGATGAGGTTTGATATAACCTCTGGGGCTGCCATCAGGCGTAAAGTGCCAATCCTGGCTTTTAGTGTCTGGAGGTGTTCCTGTCAGCAACATGAGCCATCACTTCCCTTGTTTTCATGGGTGGAAGATGAGAAGGGCAGCGAGGTTCCGCAGCCATCAAAAATGCCATAATGGGTGCTGAAGTTACCAATGAACTCGAAGTGTTCACGGAATCTTGTATCGTGCAGCATTCTCCAGGTGTTACCGCAAACCGGGAAAACCTTGCCTTTGGTAATAGGGTGGTGCCCATCCAGATTGAAAGTGTTGGGATGGTGATCAATCGTGCCTTTATAGATCACAGCCTGTCCATAGTCCTCGCAATGACTTTCCAGCTCTGGCAGTTTGAACAATCGATAAGTCGCCGAGAAAAACCGGATATCACCGACCTGAGCTTCAATCTTACGGTTATTGATAGTGACAGGTTTATCTTCCACCAGTCTGGGGTCAGTGAAACCGGCCTTTCTGGCCAGATTCAAAAAGTCATTCCAGTAGAGGGCACCGCTGAGACACTCTCCGTAAAGCACCGGATCATCGACCAGTTCAGCAGGAATGCGGCGATCAGAATAGACGTCAGAGAAGTAAAGTTCACCGCCTGGTTTCAGCAGACGCCAGGCTTCTCTCAACACTGCTTCCTTGTCCGGAGAAAGGTTGATCACGCAGTTTGAAATGATCATGTCGAAGCTGTTTTCTTCCAGGTTCAGTTGATCCAGTTTTTCAATATAGCCTTTGTGGAATTCGGTGTTGGCTTTTGCATAGCCGAATTTTTCCCGGTGGTATTCGACATGTCGGTTGGCAATCGCAAGCTGTTCGTCTGTCATGTCGACACCGACGACATAACCCTCTTCTCCGACCATTTGAGCCAGGGCATAACAGTCACGACCTGATCCGGAACCAAGGTCGAGTATTCTGGCGCCTTGCAACTGCTCAGGGCAGACCAGTCCGCAGCCATAGTAATGGCTCAGAACCTCGTCATGAATATTGGCAAGGGCACTTTTCAGGTGGCGTGGCATGGTTGCATCGGTGCAGCAGGCATTGGTCTGCAGGTCATCGCTGCCTTGCAGAGTCTTGCCATAGTAATTCTGTACTGTTTCATGCATGAGAGATTTTTCCTTGCTTGAAAATAGATTGAATATGTTTTGACAGAGCCCTTCGGGCAGGTCGATTATCACGATTCAGTTCGGGGAGCACTCCGAGCAAATCTTTTAAATGATCAACATCCTGGCCAGAAGGAGCGTAGCCGACGGATAAGCGGGATTGACGACAAAGACTCGTCAGTGACACTCCCAGAGAGCCTGTGCTCCAGGGCAGCTTTGAAAGGTCAGGCCAATGAGTTCGGTTCGCCATGATGGTGACGCCGCCATCACTGGCCTTGCTGAATACGGTGTCGTAGGTCTTGAGCTTTTGTGCTGTGTCCGAAAGGTCTTTGAGGCTGAGTGTCGGACAGTCACTGCCAATATAGATGAGGTTTTCTTTTCCCTGAAGTCTCAGCTCATTGTCGATGTGGTTCAGTCTCTCACCGAGGTTGCCAGAGCCCTGGGGTACTACCAGGTTGTCGTCGCCCTTCAGAAGCTGACTGGCCCAGTCATAGTCGCTTTCATGAGAGGGAGCAATAACTTTCTGGCCTGGCCACTCTGATAAATCTTCCAGTGCACAGGCTAGCAGGTGCTGAGCAACCGTCAGAGCCTGTTCTGTTCCCATGTCAGCAGCAAGGCGTTGTTTTCCCTGGTGTAAGGCGGGCTTTTTGCACACAAGTATCAATGTTGCCTTTTTTATCAGACTTGGTTCGTAGCTTGTCATTATTCTTTGATTTTAATTTCGCTTATGTGGTCGCAGGAGCCAGACTCCGGCCTGCTATTGCGTAACTATACTGCGGAAACAGTTGTTTGGATTCAAGGCTGCGGTTTTTTTTAAAGCTCTCTTCAGGGTTGTCTGGCTAACCTGCCGGGTGTTGTTCTGCCGGTAGGGAAAGCATTCTGCTGTGAGTCAGTATAAATCCGGAAAGAGCAGTCGGGCATAATACTGGTGTCAATTCAGGTCGGGCTTTATAATCCTGTCCCAAATTTTTATTGAATTTCCCCTGGTAACTTTTTATGGGCTTTAAATGTGGCATCGTTGGTCTGCCCAACGTCGGCAAATCAACACTGTTCAATGCTTTGACCAAGGCAGGGATTGATGCAGAGAACTTCCCTTTCTGTACTATCGAGCCAAATTCGGGTGTCGTGGCCATGCCCGATCCGCGTCTGAATAAGCTGGCTGAGATTGTTAAGCCTCAGCGTGTGTTGCCCACGACCATGGAATTTGTCGATATTGCCGGCCTGGTAGAAGGTGCCTCCAAGGGTGAAGGTCTGGGCAACAAATTCCTGGCCAATATTCGTGAGACTGATGCTATCGCCCACGTAGTACGTTGTTTTGAGAATGATAATGTTATTCATGTGGCCAATAAGATTGATCCGGCGGCGGATATCGGCATTATCAATATCGAGCTGGCCATGGCGGATCTGGAAAGCTGTGAAAAACAGCTGCAGCGAGTCACTCGTGTCGCCAAAAGCGGCGACAAGGATGCCAAGGCCCAGAAAGTCCTGCTGGAAAGAATTGTTCCCCATCTGGAAGAAGGCCACCCTGTTCGATCCATGGCAATGACCGATGAAGAGCAGAAGCTGACCAAAACATTCCATCTTCTGACGACAAAGCCCACCATGTACATTGCCAACGTCGATGAAGATGGTTTTGAAGATAACCCTTATCTGGACGTTGTTCGTGACATCGCCAGGAGCGAGGGTTCTGTCGTGGTGACAGTCTGCAACAAGCTGGAAGCTGAGATTGCTGAGCTCGAAGATGAAGAGCGGGATGAATTTCTGGCCGATCTGGGTATGGAAGAGCCAGGTCTGGATCGTGTGATCAGGGGGGGGTATGAACTTCTTGGACTGCAGACGTATTTCACTGCCGGAGTTAAAGAAGTGCGTGCCTGGACTGTGAAGATCGGTGCGACGGCGCCTCAGGCTGCAGGTGTGATTCACACTGACTTTGAGCGTGGGTTCATTCGTGCGGAAGTGACGGCTTACGATGAGTTTGTTCAGTACAACGGTGAACAGGGTGCCAAGGAAGCAGGTCGTCTGAGAGTGGAAGGCAAGGATTACATCGTCAAAGATGGCGATGTTATGCATTTCCGTTTCAATGTCTGATGCAATTGGGGCTGTCTGACCAGCCCTGTCCTTTTTAATTCCGGGTCATTAACTTCTGGAGAGTCATTGAATGTTGCCATTGACATTGCTCTTATCCAGAAAGGTATTAATAGAAGCATTAACAGTCCGTTCTGAAAAAATAATAAGGCTTTGAATAAGGCGCATGCCAGTACCCGCAGAAATACGAAACAGGGGTAGGGGTTTTCTGAAAGTTCCTAAAAAAGCCGCTTAAACAGTTGACAGGACAGCGTTAAATCCTGAAAATGCGCACCATCTTTCGGCGGCTAGGTAGCTCAGTTGGTTAGAGCACAGCACTCATAATGCTGGGGTCGGCAGTTCGAGTCTGCCCCTAGCTACCATATTCAGGAGCTTGCAGGCAGGCGACTGCTAACGTAGGGTCGAAAGTGTACACGGAATGTCCATATCCTATAAAACATTTCGTATTTGCTGGGGTGTAGCCAAGCGGTAAGGCAGCAGGTTTTGATCCTGCCATGCGGGGGTTCGAATCCCTCCACCCCAGCCATAAAAATGGCTAGGTAGCTCAGTTGGTTAGAGCACAGCACTCATAATGCTGGGGTCGGCAGTTCGAATCTGCCCCTAGCTACCATTACTGAAGGGTTTGCAAGTAAGCGAATACTAACGTAAAGTCAAAAGTATCCACGGAATGTCCACAACTTAAAAGCATTTCGTACTGTTGGGGTGTCGCCAAGCGGTAAGGCAGCAGGTTTTGATCCTGCCATGCGGGGGTTCGAATCCCTCCACCCCAGCCATTTCTCTGAAGCCCGACTGAAACAGGTTGGGCTTTTTCGTTTCAGTGACTTTTAAAACCTCAATGTGTAAGTAATACCCAACTTGATTTGATCAGGAAGGTGATCTTCGGGGGGGGCGCAGATGCTGTTCTGAGCATGAAGTTATTTGTGTGAATGTTTATCTGTTGTCATTGCGGATAGCCAGGCACTCAAAACATCAAGATAATCTCATTCGTGTTTGGATTCGATCCAATAAAAAAAGACATTTCGTCATTAAAGAAAAAACGTTTGGGTTATTTGCTGGACGACAAATACCTGACGCATCATAAAGTTGAGGCCTGTTTTGGATTTTGTATTTACTCTTGATTGGGGGTTATTGCTGTTTTTTGTTGCGATTCTGGCTGGTTTTGTTGACTCCATTGCAGGCGGCGGCGGATTGATTACAGTCCCCGCGCTTCTGGCGGTGGGGCTTTCTCCGGCACAGGCTCTGGCGACCAATAAATTACAGTCAACAGGCGGCTCTTTCTCTGCCAGTGTTTATTTTATTCGAAGAGGGTTGGTGAATCTCAGGGAAATGCGTTTTGCCATTTTCATGACCTTTGTTGGCAGTGCCGCAGGCACGATTCTGGTTCAGTTGATTGATGCTTCGGTTTTGAAGCAGATTATTCCCTTCCTGTTATTGGGTATAGCTGCTTACTTTATTCTCTCCCCCAGTGTCCGAAATACTAAAGCTTCTTCTGCCAGAATGAGCCTGACCGCTTTTGCCTGTTCAGCAGGGTTGGGAGTCGGCTTTTATGATGGCTTCTTCGGCCCGGGCACGGGCTCTTTCTTCGCCATAGCCTTTATCAGCCTCCTTGGTTATTCCCTGACAATGGCGACGGCTCATACCAAGGTTCTGAACTGTACCAGTAATGTGGCTTCCCTGCTGTTCTTTATATTGGGTGGTCAGGTTGTCTGGGCCGTAGGGGGAATCATGCTGATAGGTCAGTTCATCGGCGCCAGACTGGGATCGAGAATGGTTGTGAAGCGTGGTCAGCAGATTATTCGTCCCATGATCGTCGTTATTTCACTGGTTATGACCGGCAAACTCATGTGGGACGAATACGGACATTTGCTGTTTTGACGTTTTTTCTGCGAAAGTGACGGTTTAGCGTTATTATAGATAGTCCTGCAGGCTCCTCGCCCTGGAGTCTTATAACTGTTTGTGAAGAATAACGTCACTCAGATATTTGAATGGACAACAGCTGGCTCAATGCATTGTTTGGGGGAATCTATCTTGCCCTGATCATCGCCTTCGGAATTCACATTATTATGCAGCGCAGGCCGGTAGGCGTGACTCTGGCCTGGGTACTGTTGCTGTTCATTCTGCCGGTAGCCGGTTTTTTCTTTTACCTGCTGTTTGGCTCAAGGCGCCTTGGGAGAAGAAGGCTCCGACGTCTGGAGAGTCTGTATCCTGACTACGAACAGTGGTCTAGCCACCTTTCGAGAGTGATTACCCAGCGGCAGCTTGAGTATCCCTCCAATACTCCTCATACAGGGATCTACAAGCTGGCGGAGCAGACCCTGGGTATTCCAGTGCTGCCTTGTAGCAAGCTTCAGCTGTTTCATGAAACCGATACCATTCTTCATGGCCTGTTACAGGACATAGAGAAAGCCAGATGCAGCATTGTACTGGAGTTTTACATCTGTGAGCCCAAGGGGCGAATCAAGGTTCTGGCAGAGGCTCTGATCAGAGCTTCACGAAGGGGTGTTGACTGTATGGTAATACTTGATGCAGTGGGCAGTCGTCAGTTTCTTCGAAGTGAGTGGGCAAGACGTTTCCGTCTGGAGGGCATCAGTGTTACCGGGTCCATGCCGGTTGGTCTTTTAAGGATGCTGTTTGAGCGCCTTGATATTCGCAACCATCGCAAAATTCTCGTGATTGATGATGAAATTGCCTGGAGTGGCAGCTTTAACCTGGTCGATCCTGTTCATTTTCGTCAGAAGGCTAATGTCGGACAATGGATCGACGCCATGGTCAGGGTAGAAGGTATACCCGCACACGTTATGGCAGTGATTGCTCATTGGGATAAAGCGCTTGAAACGGGTGAAAAACATTCGTCGTTTAATGCTACCTACGAGTTTCCACCTTCCTGTCTTGACAGTTACACCGGTGCTGATGTTCACGTACTGCCATCAGGACCGGGTATCAACCGGGAAAGGCTCCATCAGGTTTTGCTTACCGCAATTTACGAAAGTAAGGAAGAGCTGCTGATATCTACACCTTATTTTGTTCCGGACGAATCATTGCTGACAGCCCTGAAGTCAGCGGCCATGAGAGGGGTGGACGTTCAGTTACTGGTTCCTCGCAGAAATGACTCCAGAATGGTTCACTATGCCAGTCGCTCCTATTACGAAGACCTGTTAAACGCAGGGGTGAAAATATTGCAGTTCAAGGGAGGATTGCTGCATACCAAGTGTGTTCTGGTGGACCGATCGACCATTCTTTTTGGTACTGTAAATCTGGATATGCGCAGCGTCTGGCTGAATTATGAAGTGACCATGATCATCTATGACAGAGCCTTCAGCCAAACCATGGCGACGCTTCTGGATCAGTACATGCAGAACTCCGAGCGTGTTCGTTTGTCTCTATGGAGCCGAAGGTCTGTCACCAGACGGTTTCTGGAGAGTCTTTTTCAGCTGTTAAGTCCTTTGTTGTGAAGTAAGTACCTAACCAGCAGGCCTGGTAGTTACTGCGTCGTTTAAGAACATCCATGTTTTGATCAATAAAGATTTTTAACTGAAACAGTTCGCCTTATTTATAGACTTCCAGCGAGTCAACAGTTATGGAGTAAAGGGTTTCAGTGTACTCTGAGTGAGTGGTCTCAACGTGCAGGGTTCCAACCAGCCAATACGGGATTAAGCCCGCTTCCTCAACTTTGATGCCTTTTTCTTTATTCTTGAATTTTACATAAATGGTCTGGTTAGGCGGTGGTGCTGGTACGTGGATGCAGGCACCCCTGGTTGGTACCAGCAACAGCTCCGTCGCTCTCTGGTTTTTGTCGAGGTTAAGTGGCACGAGGTATCCGGGTATTTTTACCGTGCGTTTGTCCAGTCTTGCAACGGGCGTCTTGCCCAGATTATCCAGATAGGCGATGACATCATCTTTGCTCATCTCTCCGGCCTGATAACTGTCAACGACTTTTTGATCCGGTGCAGGCATCAGCTCGTCCCAGGTGATCTCTATGACTTCTGCTTGGGTTGCAGGCTTTTCCACCGGCTTGGCCTGAACGGTGGTGACTGGCAGCAGGGCCAGCAGCGTTGTCAGTATCAGGGATTTTCCTGTTTTCATGATGATATCCATTTTAGACTCTTATGGTCAGGCCATCGGCAAGAGAGTTTTTGTAGGCGCGCCAGGCCGGGATTATGCCCAAAACAATGGCGCAGACAATGATCATTCCGGCCAATGACCATTCAAAGGTGCCCGGAGCACTGATGGCCAGGTGCAGCCCCAGCATCTGTTGCACAACGGGCTGAATAGCGAAAAGCAGTCCATAGAGTATAAGGAAGCCCAGAAGGGTTCCTGACACCGCATAAACGACAGATTCAGTGATCATTAGCGTGAAGATATGGATCGGCCTTGCGCCAACTGAGCGGAGAATGGCCATCTCCCGGCGCCTTTCATTAAGAGAAGTGAGAATCGTAGTCAGCATGCCCATCAGACCTGCCAGGACCACCATGATGGAAACCGCCAGCAGTGCCTTTTCTGCGGTGCCAACCAGTTGCCAGAGCTCCTGAAGAGCAACACCGGGCAGAATGGCGGTCATGGCTTCCTGCCGGTATTCATTGACTTTCCTCTGGTATCGGAAAGCGGCAATACGGGATTTCAGGCCAACGAAATAGGCGGTAACACTGGCGGGCTGCAGATTCATGGCCTGTGCCTCTGCAGCGGACACCGAGAATGCGGCAATGGGTGGTGCACCACTTACCCAGTCGATATGCAGGGCTTCGATCCCCTCAAGAGAGATTAGAATTACTCTGTCCGTGGGCGTGCCCGTTGGCTTGAGAATGCCGGAAACCTTAAAAGGCTTATCATCGTGAGGCAGCAGACTCTTACTTTCTATGCCATGGCTCAGAACAATGCTGTCACCGACTTCATAGCCAAGGCTGGCAGCGACTTCAGATCCAAGTACAGCGTCGTATAAGGCATTGAAAGGTTGGCCCTCGGACAGTTGCAGTGATTCATCATCGCCGTATCGAAAATGACTGAACATGTCGTGGGAGGTGCCCACGACCCGATAGCCATGGTGGGAGTCACCCAGGGAAATGGGAACAGACCAGGCAACATCCGGGGCAGACGTCAGATCCTGATAAGTCTCCCAGGAGATATTGTTGGTGGCATTGCCAATGTGGAAAACAGAATACAACAGAAGATTGATAGAGCTGCTTCTGGCTCCCACAATCAAATCCGTACCTGATACGGTGTTGGTAAAGCTGTTTTTGGCTTCGACCCTGATACGTTCAACCCCCAATAGCAGGGCTACGCTGACAGCAATAGAAAATATAGTCAGCAAGGCGGTTGTTTTTCGGTTTTTAAGGCTCTTTAAAGCCAGGCTTAAAATCGACATCAGTCCACCTCTTTGACTTTGCTGGCCCGGTTAATTTCATTGAGCACAATGCTGCGATCAAATAACGATTCAAGGCTACGGTCGTGGCTGACGAATAGCAGGGTGTTGCCTACTGTTTCACATTCTGCGAACAGCAGATTGATGAAGGCTTCCCGGGTATCTGTGTCAAGTGCTGAAGTAGGCTCGTCGGCGATGATCAGATCAGGCTTGCCAATCAAAGCTCTGGCGGCGGCAACTCGCTGTTGCTGTCCGATACTCAGTTCTGTAGCGGGACGATGCAGTATGGATTCGTCCAGTTCCAGATGTTTAAGAAGACGTCTTGCTTCGTCCTGCTCACTGCCAGCAATACTGTCGAGATTGCTTTTGCGCTTTTTGGCAAAGCCCAAAGACAGAGTGACGTTCTCTATTACAGAGAGATAGGGAATCAGATTGAACATCTGGAAGATAAAGCCAATATGATCAGCACGGAAGCGATCGCGCTGCACCGGGGAAAAACGACTAATGTCGTTCCCCAGCACGTTGACCTGTCCCCGCTCCGGTGTAATGACGCCGCCGAGCAGTCCCAGTAGTGTGGTTTTGCCGGAACCCGATGGGCCGCGGACAAAGACCTTTTCGCCTCTGGATACAGTCAGTTCAGGAATATCCAGAACAGGTATTCCTGCTTTCCAGCTGAACTCAACAGCTGTGAGTTCAATAACGTGAGAGCGGGAGTCAGTCATCTTAGAAGCGAACCTCTGGCTTGCTCTTGGTCATTTCGGCAGCCATCTGACCTTTTTGGGTGAAGCCCTGAACACTTAAGGATTCGCTGCGCTCGAATGTTTCAAAGATTGAGGTGCTGATGGTGTTCAGCTGATTGGCATTGCCACATTCAAAGACGTACGTAGCTGAGATATCCATATGCCCGCTTTCGCTCTCATGCTCTTCATGGTTGTGTTCACCGTGATGGTCATCATGATGGTCATCAGAGGCATGCTCACCGTGATGATCGTGCTCATCATCATGGCCATGAGATGCGTGCTCATCGTGGTGATCATGCCTGTTATGATCTTTTTCATGATGTCCGTGATCGTCGTTATGAGCTTTTTCACGACCATGATCGTGATCAACAGAGCTTGAGGTAGCTTTGGCGCTAACCAGTTTGCAGGAAGCGGCAGGGGTCATGCTCCAGAGGCTGGCGGCTTCCAGCTTTTCCAGAGCTTCATGGAGCTGGTGGCGTTGTTTATCGGTAGTAATGGTCTCGAAGCCCAGCACATCATTGGCAGGCATTTTCAGTTCCAGGTGAATTTCAGAACCTTCGACTGCAAAGTTCAGTTCACCCTGTCCGTGAACATGGGCGTCAACGTGACGCTGCTCTCCATTTGCGGAATAAACAGTCAGGGACAGGACTCCGCAGGCAATACCGGCAGCCAGTTTAGTAAAAGTTTGCATAATGTCACTCGTAGAGGCACTTATCTGATAAATAGGTTTTCTGGTTTATTGATGACATCAGATAAAGGCCGGCGGAGCCCGGGTCAGCTTTTTGGTGGGGGTTTCCAGAGAGAAGGAGCGGGTTTTTTCTGTACTGTTGAAGGGAGCGAAGAACAAACGTTCTGCAGCAAACAGTCCGGGGGACGGAGGTGCCTGGGAAGTCAGCTGACAGCCCGCTGAATGATGCTGATCCCCATGCCAGTGATCCGCATGATCATTCAGTGACAGTTGTTGAAGCAGATTGTGATAGTTAGTACTAAAGTCTTTAGGGGGATTATGTGTGTGACTGACGGAATACTGGATAACCAGTAAATAAACGACAGAAATCAGGCAAAATCGAAGAGGATTTAGTCTGTGTCTGTGGGCAGTGTTTATCAGGCTTATGCTTAGCATTCAGTCGCGTTATCGACACATGTGTAGTAATGGTACGAATTATTCTCTAAAGCCCTGACAAAAAGCAATACTAAGTACTCAACCATACGAAATCATATTTTCTGACTTATTGTTCAGGCACTCGCGGCAACTGCTCCTGCGTTGCTCTAGCTCCTGCATCCATGCAGTCGTGATGCGTTGCAACTCTGGCCACATAGCTTGCTATGTTCCCGTCGTTGCGCCTTGCAGAGCACCTGCCCAATAAGCCAGAAATATTCGATTCCGTATGGCTGAGTACTTACAAGGCGCAGTCATTTGCGTTTAAACGAACTGTCTGCCTGCGTTGTGATCAACGTCCGATGTCGTGTGGCCATCGTAGCTGCAATCGCCACCAGAATACCGATATCACTCAGTAGTAAGGACATATCCAGGTGTCGCTATTTTGATCAGTTGAAATAATTGTGTAACCCCGTAGCATGTTGAAAATTAAATATAAATGCGGATATTCTAACTCCCGGAAAAAACTTGGAGGAAGTTTAGTAATAACAAGCTCACCATTAAGAAAACCCGCTGAATAGACTAACTCATTAGGATTTGAAAGCATGATTTTTCTTTGCGCTTTAATTTGCTGTTGACTTTTATTCTGTAAATTCGACCGATTTAATAACAAATGCTGTTCATGAAATATACATGCGTTAATAGCCATTACATTGGTGCTTGCATAACAACGCTCTGGTGGATTTTCGCCAAAAAAATTATTTATTAAAGCGGCTTGTCTCAGTTTATCAAGGTAAGAACAAGCACTCTCCTTTTTTTTAGTATGATTTAATTTAGCACCCGATAGACCAATAAATCCGAACGAAAGGAAAAATAAATTTCTGGCTAAGTGTTGGTTTTGCCTTCCTTCCGCCACGTTCCTTGATCCGGTTGTCAAAAAACTGAATGACATGATTCCAAGAGGTATAGCTAAAGCTAAAGTTTTTAACTCTGTTAAATGAGTAATTGAGGAGGATGTGGGGCTCTTAAATGCAAGATTGTGTTGTATCGATCCCTTGCTGGCAAGGTAAACACCAGAAGCAATTTTGGAAAAGAGCAAAAAGAATAGAAAAGTTGATATGGTTTTCATAAAAAAGTAAGTACTCAACCGTACGAAATCGTATTTTCTGGCCCACTGTTCAGGTGCTCGCGGCAACTGCTCTTGCGTTGTAGTTAGAGCGCAGGTAAGTCTAGCAAATACCTTCGTAACCTGCTTTCCACATAACGCTTGTAGCAAGGGCGGTGAACGCAGTGAGTTGAGCCTTTCCCTGACATTGCCAAACAGCACCGGCCTTCAGTGCACCAAGTCATACTGGATAGAACATATAAGCCACCTCCGGTTCTTCGGGCTGTTATTGACAAGCCCGATGAAGGAGAACGAAGGTATGTTGTCAGAGCATTGTCTTGACCAGGTTTCGACGGGTCAGCCAAGAGGTAATGAACACTGCCAGTAAGTGCAGGCCGACAAAGTAGTAAAGGCCATTCACCAGCATGGAATGCCATTCATAAACATTGTATTCAAAGCCAAAGTCGGTATCCTGCAGCCACCCGGTAAACGCTGCCAGAGCCAGAGCAATCCACATCAGCCAGACAGCAATCGCTCCCACTGGGTTGTGGCCATTTTTACCCTGTTGCCGGGTTTTCAGCTCATGAAGGTGCTGTTTGATGCCCGAGAATGAGGGTTTGATGTCCCGGAGGCGAGCAGGTGCCGGGGCAAAAGTCACGCCGTAAAGCAGTCTGAGTCCTACCAGGGCAAGGATGACCCAGCCAGAATACGCGTGGTACTCGCTGTACCCGTCAATTAGAAAATGATTACTGAAAAAGAGTAATGCAACCGTCCAGTGAATCAACTGAACGATTCGTGGCCATTGAAACTTTTTAGACATCGAACTTTCTGTGGTATTTCTTTCTGATGTCATTGAGCTTTTTCATTCTTTGTTTGGCCAGATCCAGATCTTTATTGTCGAGAGCAGCCTGAACCCCGGCCAGTCCGGTCAGCAGTTGATCAATGCCTTTTCGGAATTCCTCAGGCGCATCAGTGTAGCCGGTCTCCCTGGCGTTTTCGGCGTGCGTACGGAATTCAGTTAGGTAGCTCTGCATGTCTTCAATGGTTTTAGCAGAGCCGGAGCGTTTGAAATTGAAGCCCATTTTTTTCATTTCAGTGTTCAGTTCATCAGAATGACCTTCGTGGCCATGGCCATGAGCTGAAGCAGGCATGGAAGCCATCAATGAAGCGGACAGTGCCAGTGGTATAAAGAGGGCTTTGGCAAGCGATTTCATATTAACTTTCCGTATAAACATTTCGCTCGGGCATCATAATGATTCTTGCAAGAAATAAGAAGGCTAGTTGTGTAAAACTTTTTGATTTAAAGGCACTGTCACTGAAGGGCATGTCATAAAATATCCGAACACTTTCAGACATTTACCGACATAAAGTTATTCTGTTTTTCTGGTTGCCAGACTACCGCCCTGATCTTTCCAGTCTTTCAGACCTCCTCTGAAGTGCATGATGTTGGTATAACCCCGAGCCGCAGCAAAATCTGCTCCGGCAAACCAGGATGTACATTGTGGACCACCACAATAAACAACTATGGGGTAGTTTTTCAGGATGGGGAGTTGGCTCTCCAGAGTGGCTCTGTCTGTCAGAGAATAGGCATCTGGCAGGTGACCCATGGTATAGGTCTCCCCCCTGTTAGTATCAAGAAGAAACACTTCGCCAGCATCGACTGCCTTGCGCAAGTCAGGGTAAGAGATGGCGGGGTAGTGCCTGTTGTAGGCGGCGAGTCTGTCTTCCGTGGTTGCGTTTTCTGAAGCTGTCACACTGGTGCTCAGCAGGATCGCGGCGCAAGCCAGCATACGTGGGTCTCTTAACCATGAAGCGAACATGGGGGGTCTCCGGTTTACTGCTAAAGCTCAGAGTATAGATGGCCTGTCGCTAGTTGGCTCCGAAGTTCTTTAAAGCCTGGGCATAGGGTGCGGCATGATGGTGTGTTTCCAGTAGCGATAGAAAGGTGCCGCCCTCTGGTGTCACTGGATTGATCTCCAGACCTGTTTCCGAGTAAAAGTGCAGGAATCGTTCAAAGTCCTCTGCTCGCAGTGCACGATAAGCACGGGTCAGAATGTGTAGGGCGCGATCTTCTCCGGCTGGTGCCTGAAGGGTAAGCAGTTCTTTGATTCGCTCATCATTCAGCACTTCACCAATGACTTTCTGTTTGTCTTTCTTCATCGTTATTCCTGATAGCTTTTGGCTGTTTGCCGGCATTGTACACGATGGATTTTAAACTTTCAGGAATCTTAATCTTGATACTTTCACCGGGATTGTCGGAAAAGTGGCGATTATGGCATTTATAGTTGCTCAAGCCCTATTCAAGTAATCTGAATTATTCCGAAATGGTATAGATTTTTTAAATAAGCGCCTCAACTTTAGATGATACTTAATTTTACAAAGGAATAGACTGAATGAATCAGAGGTAACAAGGATGTCAGCAGCAGCAGTAGGTTCAGTTGGGGGGCAAAGTCCGGTAAAAACTGGGCAGCAGGTTTCTCAGGGTATTGAAGGAGGAGCCAGAACGAAAGCCCAGAGTATGAATCGCAGTATCGAAGTGCGTAATCATCCCAATTTTCTCCCTTCATCTCCCCCGACACACAGCAGTTCACTTCAATCACTCCCATCTGACATTTCGCTGTACGAACGAAAGAGCGAAGTAGTAGAGGGTCGAAAGCACATTGAATCAAATCATGTAGAAAAAGAGCCATCAGGTTCTGCCAGCCCAGCTAAAGAAATCACCAAACCGACCTTAAAGCAAAAGGTGGTTCATATCTTTGGCGAGTTGAAGCGTTCCTTAAAGAATGAAAACTGGAAGCCTGTTCCTCAGGATCTGATCAATAGGGTTCGCAACAATGGTTTGAGAGAAGAGCTTTCCACCAGAAATGAAAAGATAGTGGAACTGGGCCAGCTGAAAGAAAGAGCCAATGCTCTGGAGAACAAGCTGGTAAGTTTTGATAAAAAGTACGCCAAGTCACTTGCGCTTTATGCGGCACCGGAAAATCCTCCCAAAAAAGGTAAGTTTCCGGCTCCGGATGGAAAAACCTACGACTTTTCCAAGGGGCAATTTTTTGGTGACAGAGTGAAGATGTTGAATGAGTTCAAAGCTGCCTTTGATAAAGATCCTGGTTTTCAGAGTTACAACTCTGATCTTGAAGAGTTAAGAAGTATAAAAGGCAATGGAGATGAGCCAGGCAAGAAAGCTGAGCTGAAAAAGGAGATCAGGGAGCTGAGTCAATCCCTGAAACCAAGGGTTGACGCAGAGGCTGGTCAGGAAACCGAGCTTCGCCTTGGAAATCTCGATGCTCAGGTAGAAACTATTCAAATGAAAACGAAAAAGGCAATTCAGCAAAAGTCCGAAGAGTATCGAACAAATATAAAAACACTGAAAGAAGCAGTAGATAGTAAAAGAAAAGAACTGGACTCCCACAGAATGGAGAATGAGTTAAGGAAGTTCAAAATCTCGGGAGTGACACGCAAGCTCGAGGGAATCGAAAGCTCCAGACAACGGTGGCTGAATAATGTTGAGAGTAATACTCAATTGAATCCACAGCAGAAACAGCAGAGCAAAGCACGAATAGAGGCGTCATTCAGTCAGAGGAAGGTGGAGCTTCAGGAAGAGTTAAAGAGCCTTAAAAGTAAGGTAAATTCTTATCAAAGCATAAAGCAAGTGCTTCAGGAAGAATATGATCGAGCCATTGAGGCCAGGGACCACGCCGCTGAGGGCAGAGGTTTCAGAGAAAGCATAAATGAAATTCTCAATGGGGAGAGTAAAGAAATAAGAAAAATTTATGAAATGCGCAAGGCATTTCCCGGGAAAATTGAACTTGATCGAGCTGCAATCAGAAAAGGTTTGCAGGGAAGAATAAGCTAAAAGGCGTTGAACCAGTCTACCACCGGGTAAACTGGTTCAGCTCACTCAATTTTCAGTGACCCTTCAAAGCAAAAATGCCGTTGGCATTTCGCCAGTAGCCCTGGTAATCCAGCCCATACCCAAAGATATAACGATCTTCAATTTCAAGACCTGAGAAATCTGCCTTGAGGCCGGGGCGAGCCTTGCGGTCGTGCAGCTTGTCAACCAGAACGGCGGTCAGAACCTTCTCGGCACCCTGTTCCTTGCAGAAGTCGACAATGGCGTCCAGAGTGTGGCCCTCGTCAAGAATGTCATCAACGATCAGAATTGTCCTGCCCTTCATGTCCTGTGAAGGGCGTACTTTCCAGTCCAGACGGCCACCGGTTAATTGATCACGGTAGCGTGTGGCGTGCACGTATGAGGCTTCCAGGGGGAACTGCAGGTGAGTGAGCAGCTTGCCGGTAATGACCATGCCACCATTCATTACACAGTAAACCAGTGGATTACTACCAGACAGTTGTTCAGTAATAGCGCTGCCCATATTTTTAATGGCGTCTTCTATCTGTTGTTCATTGTACAGGCAGTCAGCCTCGTTGAGGACTTGCTGGATATGGTCGAGATCAACAGACATGGGTTGGGAACCTCGTTGTAATAACTCGTCATTGGCTAACAACTGGCTTTCTCCGGAAACTGCCTGATGGGCAAGCAATGAATCGGGTTCCAGGCAGCGCAGACAAAAGTTGAACCGTGGAAAAAAGAGGGCAACGATACCTACATTAGATGTGAACAGCAAGTTATAGCTTACTTCGGTTTGCTGTGAGAAAAACTTATAGGTGGGTCATAAGGGCTGTGTAAAAATAAAAAGATTCAAGCCCGTCAAATGGGTAGAGTCAGTATTAAGTGGAAGGCATCGGGAGCTGACATGAGCGTACAAGAAATCAAGCACCCTCTGGTACAACACAAGCTGGGCATTTTACGCACCAGGGGTATCAGTACGAAAGGGTTTCGGACACTGGCTAATGAAGTGGGTTCGCTGCTAACTTACGAAGCGACCAAAGATTTTGAGCTGGAAGATCATGTTATTCATGGCTGGGCCGGAGACGTCACCGTCAAGCAGATCAAAGGTAAGAAAATTACTATTGTTCCCATTCTCAGAGCAGGTCTGGGTATGATGGATGGAGTGCTTGATCTGGTGCCGGGTGCACGGGTCAGTGTCGTAGGTCTGTATCGGGATGAAGAAACCCTTGAGCCGGTTCCTTACTTCGAAAAGCTGGTTAAGGATATCGATGAGCGAATTGCTCTGGTATTAGACCCTATGCTGGCTACCGGTGGTTCCATGACGGCCACTATTGATATGCTCAAGAAAGTCGGCTGCAAGGAAATCCGCTGCCTTGTGCTGGTGGCGGCTCCGGAGGGTATAGAGAAAGTGCTTGAAGCTCATCCGGATGTCAAAATCTTTACTGCATCAGTAGATGATTGTTTGAATGACCACGGTTATATCATACCGGGTCTGGGCGATGCAGGAGATAAAATCTTCGGAACTAAATAGTGAAGGGAAAGGCTGATTATGACTGATATAAACCTGGCCGATGATGGAATGCCAGTATGGCGACAGATGTTGATGGGGGGGCAGATGCTGTTTGTCGCCTTCGGTGCTCTGGTACTGGTGCCCTTGTTGACCGGGTTGGATCCAAATGTTGCTTTCTTTACCGCTGGTATTGGTACGCTGATATTCCAGTTATGTACCAGACGGCAGGTGCCTATCTTTCTGGCCTCTTCTTTTGCCTTTATTGCGCCTATTACGTTTAGTGTTCAAAGTTGGGGCCTGCCTGCAACATTGGGCGGTATGATGGCAGCAGGGCTGTTTTATGTAGTGCTCAGCTTTATCATTCGCCTGCGGGGAAGCGGCATCCTTTATCGATTATTTCCTCCGGTAGTAGTGGGTCCGGTGATTATGGTCATTGGTCTCGGGCTGGCGTCTGTTGCCGTTGACATGGCCAGTGGTGATGCCAACTCATCGATTGATCCCAATACTTCCTTGTTGCTGGCGGGCGTCGCTCTGGTGACAACACTGGCCGTTTCCACCATGGCCGGCGGTATCTTCAAACTGATTCCGGTTATCTGTGGAATCGCTGTTGGTTATATTGCTGCGTTATTTATGGGGGTTTTGGATTTTCAGCCGGTTATTGATCGTCCATGGTTTGCTGTTCCTGCGTTTACGGCCCCGGAGTTTAACTGGAATGCCATTCTGTTCATGGTACCAGTCGCGATTGCGCCAGCTATTGAGCATATTGGCGATATGCTGGCGATCAGTTCGGTTACCGGTAAGAAGTACCTCGAAAAGCCCGGTCTGAAAAATACCCTGATGGGTGATGGTTTTGCCACTTCTGCTGCGGCCATGTTGGGTGGCCCTCCCAATACTACCTACTCAGAAGTCACCGGTGCGGTGATGCTGACAAAAGCTTTCAATCCCAAAATCATGACCTGGGCTGCAATCATGGCTGTTGCAGTGGCGTTTATCAGCAAAGTCGGTGGCTTTCTGGCTACGATTCCAACACCGGTGATGGGTGGAATCATGATGCTATTATTCGGCTCTATTGCTGTTGTCGGTCTCAGTACCATGATCAAGGCTCAGGTGGATCTGAGCAAGCCACGCAATCTGGTGATTGTGTCAGTTGTTCTGGTGTTTGGTATTGGTGATCTGGCTTTGTCGATGGGTGGGTTCACTCTGAAAGGCGTTAGTCTTTGTGCCATTACTGCCGTTTTGCTGAATGCGATCTTGCCTCATGCCGACAGGGAAGATAAGTTTCAGTCTACAGATGCCTGATTGCAAGTGATCCTGTTACAAAACTAATTGAAACTGATCCTGTCCAGCTCGGTATTAGATTCTAACAGCATAGATTCAGCTTCATCCAGATCTTTGGCAATGTTGATGAATCTGGAGATGCCCGTCAGTTCCAGCAGTGAATGGATGGATCTTGAGACATTGCAAAGCGTGATGCTGTGAATCCGGGTCAATGAATTTCGCGTGTTGAGTAAGACTCTCAGGCCTTCGCTGCTGATGCTGAATAGCTGTGAACAGTCCAGAATCAGGTGGTGATTGCCCTCAAAGGTAGCGGCTTCGATGGCTCGGTCCAGCATTTGTGAGGTGGCAGCGTCTACTTTACCCCGAACTTCCAGCAGGGTGTAGTTGTAATGATCTTCCAGATTGATGGATAAGGCCATAGTCTTACTCCTTTAAAATGGCTGCTTTGTTGCGAGATATCCTAGGATCTGTTGGAAGCAATTGGTATAACAAGGTTGACAGCATTGCTGACAATTTCAGCTGAACAGCTTTTTTTCCGGCAGGTCTTTTCGTGGGTTAAGCTGTTCCGATGGAGCGGTAGGTTTGAGATTCGCTGGTGTCTCTGACTTATTTCCGAGCAATAAAAAAGGGGTGAACCATCACCCCTGTCTTAAATGTCCTGTCAGTCAGTTAGCCAGCACTGTAGAAAGTCGCTGACCCCGGTCCAACCGGCAGACCCATTACGAAGATCCAGATGAAGAACAACACACTCCAGCCAATCACAAAGAACATTGAGTAAGGCAACATCATGGAGATCAGAGTGCCAATACCGAGGTCTTTCTTATAACGTGAAGCAAAGGCAACGATCAGGCCAAAGTAGCTCATCATTGGCGTGATGATATTGGTGACTGAGTCACCGATACGGTAGGCGGCCTGAATGACTTCAGGCGCGTAGCCTACCAGCATCAGCATTGGCACAAAGATTGGTGCAGTAACGGCCCACTGCGCGGAAGCGGAGCCAATCATCAGGTTTACAAAACCACACATCAGGATGAAAACAACGAACAGTAGTGGGCCGGTCAGGCCGATGTTCTGAAGGAATTCCGCACCCAGTACCGCAAAGATGGTGCCGAGATTGGTCATGCCAAAGAAAGCAACAAACTGGGCAGCAAAGAACACCAGGACAATGTACATGCCCATGGTGCTCATGCTCTTGGACATGCAATCGATTACGTCTCTGTCATTCTTGACCGTGCCTACCGTTTTACCGTAGACAAAGCCGGGAATCGCAAAGAAGATCAGGATCATGGCAACAATGCCCTTAAGGAATGGAGAGCCCGCAACAGCACCCGTTTCAGGGTGTCTGAGAACGCCCCACTCGGGAACAATGGTGAGAGCCATAACACCCACCAAGACCAGTAATGCCATTCCAGCCCGTTTCAGGCCGCGTTTCTCAAGGTCGGTGACGTCTTCCATTTTGTCTTCAGAAAGATCAACGGAAGCTTCTGATTCGTTGTACTTGCCCAGACGAGGCTCAATGATCTTGTTGGTTACCCAGGTACCTACGAAGGTGATCAGGAATACACTGACCGACATGAAGTACCAGTTGGCTTCAGGACCCACGACATAAGCCGGGTCAATCATTCTGGCGGCCGTTTCTGTGATGCCGGAAAGCAGTGGATCAACAGTGCCCAGAAGCAGGTTAGCGCTATACCCCCCGGAAACACCGGCAAAAGCGGCAGCCAGACCGGCCAGAGGGTGTCTTCCCAGTGAGTGGAAGATCATGGCAGCCAGAGGAATAACAACCACGTAGCCCAGTTCAGCAGCGGTATTGGACAGAATACCGGCAAACACAACAATCATGGTTACGGTGTTGCGGGATGCCTTCATCACCAGGGAGCGAACCAGTGCACTTAGCAACCCGGAGTGTTCTGCAATAGCAACACCCATGAGAGCAACCAGTACGGTGCCCAGAGGAGCAAAGCCGGTGAAATTGGTAACCAGCCTGGTCACAATCATCCGCAGGCCATCACCTGTCAGCAGGTTGACAACATGGATCATGCCATCTGTTGCACGGCCTGCGGCTCCCTCCGGACGGGGGTCAACGACACTCAGTCCTGCCCATGAGGCGATACCACTGATAATAACAATACCCACAGCAAACAGGGCAAACAGGGTAATTGGATGGGGTAACAGGTTGCCAAGCCACTCTACCGTAGCGAGGAAACGATCAAAGGCGGTGCTATTATTTTTGCTATTATTTGCATCACCTGTTGGGAGAGTTTCGGACTGGTACGACATACTTCCGCTCCAAACAGTTTTAGTAGTTTTTTAGCCAGCATCTTTGCTTTGTAGTTTTGATAGCCTGGCCATGAGTAACACTCATTCGTTAAATGCTTGTGATTGTGGTCGTTTAGCAAATGAATGCGACGGATGAGTCAGGCAAATGATCCTGACAAAAAGATAAGCTGGACTATATTCCCAGAAAATCTGGTCGGCATAATACTCTGAAACAGGATTTTTTTACAAATTTAGTTATAAGGATATAGTTTTTATTTGATTTGAATTTCATTTTAAAAGACGTTTGTCAATTAAGTTGAAAACCCTGAGTCCATGGTAAGCAGGTAACAGGGCTTGTTTAGGGAGGGATTTGACAATTAACTCTTCCGTGGCATGACTGATCGTGAGCTGAGGCATTTTTACGATGAATGATCAGAACCTGTTCACCTTTAATAGTACTGAGGATGTGGTTTTTGTAGATAAGGAGTCTGAGTATGGACGCTGGATCCAGTCAATCTTTCACAGTCAGTCAACCTCTGAGGCCATCGGGCACGGGTAATGAGCTTCATTCAAGGGGGGTATCAGGTCGTTCTGCCACATTCAATACTCGCAATGTGACAAGGGCGGATAACCCTTCTTGTAAACTGACTGTTTACCTCGACAATGGCCACAGCTTTGTCAGGCTTGAAAACAAGGACAGAGGAGTAGACATTACCCGAGGTCTCTACCCAGTACGGTTTGTTGCATCGAAAGCTAATCTTCGTAATAAGCTGAGGCTGGAAGCCCTGTTCAATTCTGAGACTTTTCCCGTTAGTCCCTTGTTATTAAAACTATCCAAACCAGCTCCTATGGAGGAAGTGCAAAAGCCTCGCGTTGCTCGTAATCAGTGTCCGGTGGTTGATAGTAATAATGATAAATTGAAATCCAAACTTTATCTGACCTATGCAGCGTCTTTGGGGGCAAAATTGGCGGGCAAAACACACGTAGGGCGAGCATTGGCGTTAATGGGTGTTCATAGAGTGCTTTTTTCGAAAATGCAGGGGCGGCTTTCAGATGAAACCTTCGGCTATGCCTATGAGGGTTTTGACAGTATCCCTAAAGTTACTTTCTTCATTTCTCAGCAAGAAGCATTGGCGGTGGAGAAGTATATCTCAGAGTATGACGATGCCTGTGACAAAGGAGAGGAAAGTTGTATCTTTCAAGGGATTGGGTTCAACTGTGTTGATTTTGCCCAGGAAGCTTTCTCAAAAACGGACTATTCCGGTCATTTTATTGAATATTTCACCCCTTCAATCTTGTCGCAGAGCGTGGGCATGGCAAGACTCTACGCAGTTGGCTGTCATCTTGTGGTCAAAAATCCCGCTTCGATAGCTGGAACACTGATGTTGGCGGTCGTGGTTGGCAAATGCGCAGTTCCCAGGCTGAAGGAAGCTGTCAGGAGTGTTGGCAGTTGGATCTGTGGTTGGGTGTGGCCTGCACAGCAGGCGATTGCAGCGACACAGGTGGATGTGAGTGAGTTGAAGCGGCTTCATGGCAGCCTTCAATTAGCCAATTTATACTGCGAGGTATTCTGGGAAAATTATAGTGAAAGAGATGCTGAGGCCAGAAAGCTGATCAGGGATAGTGTTGATCTTCAGGCGCGTTTCGATGATCTGGAAGAGCTGATCAAAACAGAAGACTATAATGGAAGACATCAATCGTTTATTTATAAAGAGCTGAAAAATATTCAGGACGGCTTTACCGAATTCTTCAGGGAGGCTGCTGACATGAAGAACGCTCATAACAGCAAGGAGAGTTGGCATGGACGACGGGCATAGTAAACTTCAGACAGGGGCTCTGCCTCCCGGGCCGATGGATACCGGTGATCTTTCTCAATCCGGCGTCCTGTTACGTGATTCGGCAACTTTCAATACTCGCAATGTGACAAGGGCAGACAACCCTTCTTGTAGGCTGACCGTTTATCTCGACTATAGCCACAGTTTTGTCAGGCTTGAAAACAAAGCCAGAGGCGTAGACATTGCTCGCGGTCTCTATCCTGTTTCGAATACTCGGTGGGAAGTGATACCACAGAATGCAGAAGGTAGTCTTGATGATGATCATGAACTGGACTCCCTGTCTCATTCTGAGGCTCCCCCCGCTGATCCTCCATTACCGAGAGACGAGAAACCAGACCCTGTTGACGAAGTGCTCGAGCCTTTCGTTGATCATAATCAGTGTCCTGTGCGGGAAGTTGTTGGGGATCTTGGGCGGGTTCGCAGACTCTTACTGGCCTCTGTAGTGTCTGGAGGGGCCAAGTTGGCGGGCAGAAGATCTCAGGGAAAGGTGTCGTGTTCTGTTGGAGTTGACAGATATTCATATGAAATTCTTTCCAAAACACAGCAGGGGGTTGTGTTGGATGAAGCTATCGAATTTAAAACTTATTACCATAACGAAATTAATGATATCCCTAAAGTCACTTTCTTTATCTCTCAACAGGAAGCCATAAGAGTTGAGAAGTATATCTCAGAGTACGCCGATGCCTGTGATAAAGGAGAGGAAAGTTGTATCTTTCAAGGGATTGGGTTTAATTGTGTTGATTTTGCTCAGGAAGCTTTTTCAAAAACCGGCTATCCCGGGCATTTTATTCAATACTTTACGTCTTCCCTTCTGGACCAGCATCTGGGTGTAGCGGGACTCTACGCAGGTAGCTACCATCCTCTAGTCAAAACGGCCAAATCGATAGGTGGAACCTTGATGTTGGTGGCAATAGTGGGTAAATACGTCCCTAAATTGACGGAAGCGGTAAGAAGTGTTGGTAGCTGGATGTGTGGCTGGGTCTGGCCTGAGCAGCAGGCAGTTGCAGCGACAAAGGTGGATGTGGGTGAATTGAAGCAGCTCCATGGCAGGCTTCAATCAGCCAATTTATCCTGTGAGGCGTTTTGGGAAAGCTATGAAGCAATTGATGCTGAAGCTAAAAAGCTCATCAGCAACAGTGTTGATCTTCAGACACGTTTCGATGATCTGGAAAAGTTGATCAAAACTGAAGGTTATGATGGAAGACATCAATCGTTTATTTATAAAGAGCTGCAAAATATTCAGGATGGCTTCACCGAATTCTTCAGGAAGGCTAATAATATGAAGAGTGCCAAAAACAGCCATTAATCTCCTTCTTGTGGTTCCATTTTTTACTAGTAGCTGAAGGCGTACGCCCCGGTCAGTAGCCCCTGATTTTCTTCTATGCTTTTTTTCGAGAGCTTCTATCCTGTAAATTTGATTTTCCAGTCAGTGAGCAAGCTTGATGAAAGAGTTCAGTGCCCTTCTGGCTTTACTTTTTGGGGTGAGTATCCTTGCAGTTGCAGGTTCGCCTTTGCCGGATGCTTCTGGAAAACGAAAAAGTATGGAATCCATTCCCGTCTACACCAGCCCTCCCACGACCTGTCCCTTGAGTGTCTCTGATCAGTGTTTGCCTCTTAAACTATTGACCTGGAATGTGAATCTGATGACTTCCTATGACTTTTTTGAGTTCCTGATGTGGTGGTTTGGTAGCCAGGACATGAACGATCCGGAAATGAGGGCGCAGGAAATTGCCCATTATATGAGCAAGAGGGATTATCACATTGTCTCGCTTCAGGAATTGGGTGATCAGTATCTCAGAGACGTCGTCAATGAGGGAATGAGGCAGGCAGGTTATTACATGACGCCTGTTTTGGGTGAAGGGTGGGAATGGCTGTTGTATGGCAGGCTATTCAATGGCGGGGTAGTGATTTATAGCAAGGCGCCGATTCTTGAGATGCGTGAATTTGTCTTTCCAATGCCGGCAGGCAACCAGGGGTGGTGTGCTGTCGGTGCCTGGTATATCAAGGTGCCAACCCAAAGTGGAAATTTGCATGTGTTTGGTCTCCATTTGCAAACGGTGCAAACTGATAGCGAAGATGAATACAAAGGTCTGATCAGGCACTACGATTATCTTGGGGAGATCAAGAGTAAATTGAATATACCCAGCCATGAAGCAGTCATTTACATGGGGGACTTTAATTCTGATGCGGGTAGAAAAGACGGAGAATCTGAAGGGGGTGAATATTTTCAAATCATGCTGGAAACCCTGTTCAGCCGCCAGGCAGCTGATTTTACCAATACCTCTTTGCCCTATTCCTTTGACATCCATAGCAATGGAATGGCCAAAGGAAAAGGTCCTCATCAGGGTACTCTGGATAATATTCTTTGTGACAGGAGAAATGTCTGTCCAGTGAGTGGTTACCTGAGAATTTTACAGGCCAATCAAACAAATACCCGATTAGGTGTGCTTTCGGATCATTATCCCGTTGAGGGTATCCTGTATTTCACTGAGGAATAAATCTTTAAGGTTCATATTCCTCTTCCCCGGAGGCTGTCGAAAAACTCTGGTTTCCACGCTTTCAGGTCCTGTAGGGCAAAGCGTGGGAAAGAGCTGTTGGAGTTTTGCGACTGCCTCCTTGGGGTGAGTTGGTTAATTGTCTCCGAATCGGAAAATAACTCTCAGGCGTCCAGCTTTTTCTTGAGAATCTGGTTAACCATACCCGGATTGGCTTTGCCTTTTGAGGCTTTCATGGCCTGACCCACGAAGAAGCCGATCATCTTGCCACGCTTTTCGGGAGGTGCAGCGCGATAGTTTTCGACTTGTTGGGCGTTGGCAGCAAGTACTTCATCAATCATGGATTCAATGGCGCCTGTATCGGTCACTTGCTTGAGACCTTTCTTCTCGATGATTTCATCCGCATCTTTGCCTTCGCTATTCCACAAGGCTTCAAAAACCTGTTTGGCGATCTTGCCAGAAATGGTGTTGTCCTTGATGCGGGCAATCAGGCCTGCCAGTGCTTCAGCAGAAACAGGGCTGTCTGAAATTGCAATGCTTTTGGCATTCAGGGACTTGGATACTTCACCCAGAACCCAGTTGGCAGCGAGTTTGGCGTCACCACTGATTTTCGCAGCGGTTTCAAAGAAAGTGGCCGTCGCCTGATCGCCTGACAGAATTTCAGCATCCACTTCGCTCAACCCCAGCTCTCTGACAAAGCGGGCTTTTTTGGTATCTGGCATTTCCGGCATTTCAGCACGGAGTTTTTCAAGACGACTGTCTTCTATCACAATCGGCAGCAGGTCCGGGCAGGGGAAATAACGGTAATCGTTGGCCTCTTCCTTGCTGCGCATGGAGCGGGCTTCGCCGGTGTCGCCGTTATAAAGACGGGTTTCCTGAATGACTTCGCCACCGTCTTCTATCAGATCGATCTGACGTTGCACTTCTTTCAGGATTGCTGCTTCCATGAACTTGAAGGAGTTCAGGTTCTTGGTTTCGGTGCGGGTACCAAGCTCTTTCTGACCCTTTGGGCGTACAGAGACGTTTACGTCAAAGCGCATGGAGCCTTGGGACATGTCACCATCGCAGATGCCGAGTGTGGTGACGATAGAGTGCAGTTTCCTGGCGAAGGCGACTGCTTCTTCGGCATTACGCATGTCGGGCTCTGTCACAATCTCAATCAGAGGTGTGCCAGCACGGTTGAGGTCGATACCGGTCATGCCGTGGTAATCTTCGTGCAGACTCTTGCCCGCATCTTCTTCCAGATGAGCGTGATGAATACGAACGGTTTTGGTCGAGCCGTCTTTCAGAGTAATCTCTATGTGACCTGCACCGACAATGGGCTTCTCCAGCTGAGTGGTCTGATAGCCTTTTGGCAGATCAGGATAGAAGTAGTTCTTACGTTCGAAAACGTTAACCTGGTTGATCTCGGCATCAATACCCAGACCAAACCTGATGGCCATGTTAATGGCTTCTTCGTTCACCACCGGCAGGACGCCCGGCAGGCCCAGATCGACCGCACAGGCCTGAGTGTTGGGCTCGGCGCCAAAAGCAGTAGAAGCTCCGGAGAAAATCTTGGTTTTGGTGGCCAGCTGAACGTGAATTTCCAGGCCGATAACGGTTTCCCATTGATCTGTTGACAGTGGCCAGTGATCAGTGGTCTGTTGACTCGGAGTTGTTTGAGACACTTTTCAAATCCTCGAAATGTAATCCGTTGTAAATTGTCTTTCAGGAGGTAAGTCTGAAGCACAATCTACCGCCCACTGTTAACCATTAACCGGGAACTGTTTATGAAAGTCGGTGGCCTGCTGGAAGCGGTGAGCAACGTTCAGCAGTCGGGACTCATCAAAGTGACGGCCAATCATCTGCAAACCTGCTGGTCGGCCACTGGCCATTCCGGCTGGTATCGACATGCCGGGCAGACCCGCCAGATTAACAGACAGGGTGTAAATATCGGACAGATACATGGCAACAGGGTCGTTGCTCTTCTCGCCAATGTTGAAGGCCGAGGTCGGAGCGTTAGGTCCCATGATAATGTCACACTGTTCAAAAGCATTTATAAAGTCATCACGGATCAGGCGACGAATCTTCTGGGCTTTTTTGTAGTAAGCATCGTAGTATCCTGCAGACAGTGCGTAAGTACCCACCAAAATACGACGTTTGACTTCTTCACCAAAACCTTCGCTACGGCTGCGCTTGTACATATCCATCAGGTCAACAGGATTATCACAGCGGTGACCAAAGCGGGCACCGTCAAAGCGTGACAGGTTGGAAGAAGCTTCAGCCGGTGCAATTACGTAATAAGAAGGAATGGACAGCTCCAGATTAGGCAGGCTGACTTCTTTGACCCTGGCCCCCAGCTTTTCGAATTCAGCAACGGCGTCTCGCACACATTGTTCAACTTCAGAGTCGAGGCCCGTTGAAAAATATTCTTTTGGTAAGCCAATTGTCAGACCGTCCAGAGACTCATTCAGATTGGCTGTATAATCGGGCACTTCACGATCCAGGCAGGTAGAGTCACGGTGATCGTAGCCAGCCATTACGTTCAGCATCAGGGCCGCATCTTCGGCGGTTTGTGTCATAGGGCCTGCCTGATCCAGACTGGATGCATAAGCAATCATACCGTAACGGGATACACGACCGTAGGTAGGTTTAAGGCCCGTGATACCGCAATGAGAAGCTGGCTGACGAATGGAGCCGCCAGTATCAGTGCCGGTGGCACCGGCTGCCAGTCGTGCTGCAACGCAGGCTGCAGAACCACCGGAGGAACCGCCGGGAATGGCCCGGGTATCCCAGGGGTTTTTCACAGCACCGTAGTGACTGTTTTCGTTGGAGGAACCCATGGCGAACTCGTCCATGTTGGTTTTACCCAGCGTGACAGAGCCGACTTCCTTGAATTTTCGGGTAACCGTTGATTCATAAGGCGCTACAAAGTTGTCCAGGATTTTGGAGCCGCAGGTGGTTTTTACACCTTCTGTGCAAAACAGGTCCTTATGGGCCAGAGGAATACCCGTCAATGCCAAGGCATCGCCTGTTGCACGACGTTCGTCGGCAGCCCTGGCTTGTTTCAGTGCCAGTTCTTCGGTCACTGTTATGTAGCTGTTGTAATTGCCATCAAGCTGTTTGATTCGCTCAAGATAGAGCTGGGTCAGCTCAACACTGGACAGTTCCCCGTCGGCCAGGGCGCGGCTTTGTTCTGAGAGTGATTTATCGTACATGATTCTGGGTAATCGCTTTAAAACAGGGTAAAGGGTTGAGGTTTCTGGTATCGAGCCAGCTCACTCAATCACCTTGGGAACCAGGAAGAGTCCGTCTTCAATGGCCGGTGCACAGCTCTGCAGCTGCTCGCGATTATTCTCTTCAGACACAACGTCTTCGCGCAGGCGCTGGATGGCATCCAATGGGTGAGCCATGGGTTCAACATGATTGGTATTAACTTTCTGCATCTGGTCAACCAGTTCGAGAATGCGGCTGATGGTATTGGCAGTGGTCTCTACCTGATTGTCGTCTATGGACAAGCGCGCCAAATGGGCAAGCTTCTGAATTTCAGAGGCATCAATGGCCATGGCTATCTCCGAATTCGGGCTTTAAAAAGCGGTCATACCCAGCTTTCACCTGCTTTTTGAGGCTAAGAGAGAGCTGGACGTGAAGAATAAAGGCTAAATGTATGGGCTATGAAGGTGAATCTCAAGATGCAGTCGAGATTAATTCTTGTAGACAGAAGTCATGGGTGTCGAGTCGGTCTGGGAAGAGGTGTTGAGAAGTCAGGACCAAATCGTCAGAAGCAGGTTTGAGTCGGAACCACAAAGACGAACGGACCTTTGTGGTCCCTTCAGGGTATTACGCCGCTTGCACATGGGCTTGGGCTTCGAGTTTTTCAACCAACTCAGGCTCGAGTTTCAGCTGTCTACCCAGTTCCTCAAGATAGTTTTTTTCCATAGCATTTTGTTCATCCACAACGAGAAGGGAGGCAAGATAGACCTCAGAGGCTTCTTCAGGACCGAACACTTCATTAGCTACTTCTGCCGGATCAAGAGGTTTCTTCAATTCCTGCTGTACAAATTGATTCAGTTCTTGACTGGTTCCCATTGACTCGAAGGCTTTATAGATTCTTTCTCTTTCGGCTTCATCCACGTGGCCGTCGGCTTTGGCGGCGGCAATCATCGCCATCAGAATCACCTGATTCTGCCTTTCTTCATTTTCCTGCTGCAATTCCAGATCGCTTGAGTCTTGTTGGTTATCTTCAGGCTGATTGGCCCAGCCCTTGTAGGTTTTCAGTGCTAATGCTCCCAGGGCTGCTGCACCACCCGCTTCGGCTGCTTTACCTGCCATCGTGCAGCCTTTTTTGGCGTCAAGTAGCAGAGACAAAGCACCGCCAGTCAGTGCACCTTTTCCGAAGCCAGAAAAAATAGAGCCGCCTTCTCTGTCTGATGAAGAGGTTTTCAGTTCTCCCTCAAGTTTGTGTTTACCTTCACTGATCAGGGAAGAACCTGAGCTAACAACTTGATTAAATAAACCTTTAAAATCCATAACGGCCTCCCGTTCAGATTGTGCTCATAACGGGGTTACTATACGTGTGTTCGTCTGCTTAGCATGAATAGGCGGGGTAAAGGTTTGTTAGCATCGGGTAAGGATTATCAAAAGTCTTAGTGTAAGCCATCAGTAATGTCAGAAGTTCGGGCTTTTTTGTATGAAGTGCGCAAGGCATGTGATTTTTAATTGGAAAAGAGTATAGCTCAAATAGTTCGAAAAAGGTGAGGAGCAGGTTAATGATTTTTTATTTTATTTCAAAATTATGAATGACGGCCATTGAGAACGCAAGCTATCTGCATTAGGTTAATCTATGGTCTGTGTTGAATAGCTTAAGTGGCAATCCTCCATTTTGACCCTGAGTAACTCTTATTGGACCATACAGATTGCGGAATTGTTGCTTGCTCTGAGTACTGTGCATTGATAGAGTTTGCGGCATTTAAAGAAAGCCTTGAATCAAGGTAATACAGAAAATGCTGAAAAGGTTACGGGGTCTGTTTTCCAGCGATTTGTCAATCGACTTGGGAACGGCTAACACATTGGTCTATGTCCGCGAAAAGGGAATAGTCCTGAATGAGCCATCGGTTGTGGCCATTCGAAACTTGGGGCCACAGAAAAGCGTAGTCGCGGTAGGCGCTGATGCCAAGCGTATGCTGGGAAGAACACCAGGCAATATTACTGCCATCCGGCCCATGAAAGATGGTGTGATTGCAGACTTTGATGTCTGCGAGCGCATGCTTCAGCATTTTATTAACAAAGTGCATGAGAACAGTTTTATACAGCCCAGTCCTCGAGTACTTGTCTGTGTTCCCTGCAAGTCCACCAAAGTGGAACGCAGAGCCATTCGTGAATCCGTTCTGGGTGCTGGTGCCCGTGAAGTTTATCTGATTGAAGAGCCCATGGCAGCCGCTATTGGTGCTGGTTTGCCGGTAGAAGAAGCCAGTGGCTCCATGGTAGTCGATATTGGTGGTGGTACCACTGAAATTGCCATTATCTCTCTGAGCGGTGTTGTCTATTCCGAGTCTGTAAGAGTGGGTGGAGACCGTTTTGATGATGCGATCGTAACCTACGTTCGCCGCAACTATGGTAGCCTTATTGGCGACTCAACCGCTGAGCGCATCAAGCAAGAGATTGCTATTGCTTATGCCAGTGATGAGTTAATGGAAATCGACGTCCGTGGTCGTAATCTTGCTGAAGGTATTCCCCGCAGCTTTACCCTGAACAGCAGTGAAATTCTTGATGCCCTGCAGGAGTCCCTGAGTGCGATTGTTCAGGCGGTTAAAAGTGCACTGGAACAGTCTCCACCGGAACTGGCTTCCGACATTGCCGAGCGAGGTCTGGTGTTGACTGGTGGCGGTGCCTTGTTGCGTGACCTGGACAAACTGAT
Organism: Endozoicomonas sp. ALC020; assembly: GCF_049275935.1. Lineage (NCBI taxonomy): Bacteria > Pseudomonadati > Pseudomonadota > Gammaproteobacteria > Oceanospirillales > Endozoicomonadaceae > Endozoicomonas > Endozoicomonas sp. ALC020. Next base: position 174,485 of record NZ_CP184830.1, on the reverse strand, counting down.
CAGTGAAGAGACCGGCCTGCCCGTGCTGGTGGCTGAAGACCCGCTGACCTGCGTTGCCCGTGGCGGTGGTCGGGCTCTGGAAATGATGGACAAACATTGTATGGATTTACTGTCCACCGACTGAACGTCATTTGGGTTGCTTTCCAGCCAAACAACAGGCCAAGCGGTTTCCGCCTGGCCTGTTGTTATGAGTGAAGCCTGTATTTTTGTGAAATTAAAAGATTGAGTTCTCCGTGCAAATCACAGGAGCCAGCCATTAAATCGATATTTAGCCAGCAACAGTCTTTGGCGACACGTTTTGTCTTTTTGCTGAGTATTTGTATTGCCCTGCTGTTTGTTGATCACCGTTATGAGTACCTCTCTACTGCACGCTCCTGGTTAACAATGGCTGTTACCCCCTTGCAGTGGATCTCTGATTTGCCCTCCCGGGCTATTAGCACAGCTGATGAACTGGTGACTTCCCGAAGTGAGCTGCTTGAAGAAAATACCCGGCTGAAAGCCCGTAACCTGATTCTTGAACAAAAAGTTCAGAAGCTGGCATCTCTGACTGCCCAGAACCTACGCCTGAAGGAATTGCTGAATTCATCCGAACTTGTGGATGAGCAGGTTCTGGTGGCTGAAATCATTGGTATTGATCCGGACCCCTATGAACATATCGTGACGATCAATAAAGGTTCTACCGACGGGGTGTTCAGAGGTCAGGCCATTGTTGATGCCCACGGGGTTATGGGGCAGGTGATTGCCGTTAATCCGGTCAGTAGCCGGGTCATGCTGGTCACAGATACCGCCAGCAGGGTTCCTGTCCAGGTTAATCGCAGTGACTATCGTGCCATTGCCGTAGGCACCGGCAGTATGGATTCTGTCGAGCTGCTTCATATTTCCGACACAGTGGATATTAAGGAAGGTGACCTTTTGACCAGTTCGGGTCTGGGACAGATTTACCCGGTGGGCTACCCCTTGGGGAAAGTCAGGAAAATAGTGCGTACACCAGGGGAGGCGTTCGCCAGGATCGAGGTTCAGCTGATGGCTGAAGTCAACAGGACACGTTTTGTTCTGCTGGTCTTCCGTTCAAACGAAGACATGGAACCGAAATTGGCACCTGAGGCTAACCAGAAGGAGAGCCCATGAGTATGCAGAAAGCCAATGCTCACTGGATTGTCTGGTTTTCCGTGCTGGTTGCTTTCCTATTGAGTATTTTACCTCTGCCAGCCTGGATCTCCATTGCCAGGCCATCCTGGGTGGCTATGGTGGTGCTTTATTGGGTCCTGGCTCTTCCAGAGCGTTTCGGATTATTTTTTGCTTTCTTCACCGGCTTGTTGATGGATGTTGTGCTGGGAACAACCTTTGGTCAGAATTCTATGGGATTGTTGCTGGTGGCTGTGATTGTGCTGGGTCTGCACCGCCGTTTGAGAATGTTCCCCTGGTGGCAGCAGGCCTTTATGGTGTTTGTGATTGTCGGTTTTTATCAGTTGCTGAATTTGTGGATTCGCAGTGCCCTGGGTAGAACGCCGCCGACCCTCTGGTATCTGGCGCCGGCCCTCACCAGCGCCGCATTTTGGCCATGGGTGTCTGCTATTTTAGGGGCACTGAGGCGAAACTTCAGAGTGACCTGATTATCATGATTTATCTTGCTTCCCAGTCGCCGCGCAGAAAGGAACTTCTCCAACAGATCGGTATTGCCTTTCAGCAGATTCATTGCGGGATTGATGAAACTCCGCTTTTGAGCGAGGCTCCTGAAGCCTATGTTACCCGAATGGCTGAAGAAAAAGCGCTGGCCGGATGGCAGCAGCTTACTCTTGACCATTTGCCAGCCAGACCTGTGCTGGCAGCTGATACATCAGTGATTCTGGGAATGAAAATACTCGGTAAACCCGAAAATGAGCCACAAGCCTGTGATATGCTGTTGTCATTAAGTGGGAATAGCCATGAGGTATTCACAGCAGTTGCGGTCACTGATGGTAATAATCTATCTGTGAGAGTATCCAGAACAGTGGTCAGAATGGCTGCTTTTGATCGGAAAGTGGCAGAAGCTTACGTCGCCACCGGTGAACCAATGGATAAGGCCGGTGCTTACGGTATCCAGGGAAAAGGAGCCGTTCTGGTAGACAGCATAACGGGAAGCTACACCGGCGTGGTGGGTTTGCCCGTTAAGGAAACCGCAGATCTGCTTCAGAATCTGGGCATTAGCCCATGGCACTCTCAGTCAGTAAAAAACTGATCAGAAAGAACCTCGGGAGACTGTTCAACAGCTTTCCTGCCAGACAAGGCTCCTTCGGTCTGGCAAATCGTTTTCAGGTATTTGTTTTGTTTTTTTAGTTTTTCTGGCAGGTCAGGATTGTCATTGAATTTTGAACCCTTCGGACTTACAGCCAAGATGGCCTTAAGTCCGAAGGGCTCTGGGAGGCTGACCAGCTCAAGGGGAAGGGAATGAGTGAAGAGATTCTGATGAATATCACGCCAATGGAATCGCGTGTGGCGCTGGTTGAAAATGGGGTACTTCAGGAAATTTACATTGAGAGAGCCTGTAGTCGAGGCATTGTCGGTAATATCTACAAGGGCAAAGTAGTCCGGGTTCTCCCCGGAATGCAGGCTGCTTTCGTGGATATCGGTCTCGAAAGGGCCGCTTTTATTCATGCCAGCGAAATTGCTCCCCGCAATGAGAGAGACAATGATGATCAATCGGAGCGACCGATTGTCGCGCTCGTTCATGAAGGTCAGTCGCTGGTTGTCCAGGTTACCAAAGATCCCCTGGGAACAAAAGGTGCCCGCCTGACCACACATATCTCTATCCCTGCCCGCTATCTGGTACTGATGCCTCATAATAATCATGTAGGCATTTCCCTGCGCATTGAAGATGGAGAAGAGCGCGAGCGTCTCAGAAAGCTGGTTGAAGAAGGCATGAGTGACGACGGGGAAGATCAGAAAGGCGGCTTTATTCTCAGAACAGCAGCAGAAGGTATTACCGAGGCAGAAGTGAAGGCCGATATTCTTTTCCTGAGAAGGCTATGGCAGACCATTGAAGAAACGGTTAAGGAAAACACGGCTCCGGCCACGATTTATGAAGACTTGCCTCTGCACTTGAGAACTATGCGTGACCTGGTGGAACCAGATATCGAGAAAATCCGAATTGATTCCAGGGAGACCTTCAATAAGGTCTCCAAGTTTGTCAAAAAACTGGTGCCCCTGGTGGATGGCAGGGTGGAATATTATCCGGGCGAGCGTCCAATTTTTGATCTGTTTGGGGTCGAAGACGAAATCAACAAGGCGCTCAGTCGCAAGGTGCAGTTGAAGTCAGGCGGCTATCTGATTATCGACCAGACTGAGGCCATGACCACGATTGATGTCAACACAGGGGCTTTCGTAGGTCATCGTAACCTCGAAGAAACTATCCTTAAGACCAATCTGGAAGCATCTGTAGCCATTGCCCGGCAGTTACGACTGCGAAACCTGGGCGGCATTATTATTATTGATTTTATCGATATGGAAGACCCGGAGCATCAGAGGCAGGTGCTGAGAACCTATGAGAGATCTCTGGAGAAAGATCACGCCAAAACCAACATCACTGGCGTGAGTGAACTGGGGCTGGTGGAAATGACCCGTAAGAGAACACGGGAGTCGCTGGAGAATGTGCTCTGTGAACCCTGTCCAACCTGTGATGGTCGTGGCACATTGAAAACAGCTGAAACAGTGTGCTATGAAATTTTCAGAGAAATTCTTCGAGCTGTTCGCGCTTATGATAGCCAGAGTTACACCGTTCTGGCATCTGAACAGGTGGTGGACCGCCTGCTGGATGAAGAGTCTAGTAATGTGGCAGATCTCGAAGAATTTATTCAAAAACCGATTCGTTTCCAGGTTGAACCCATATACAGCCAGGAACAGTTTGATGTGGTGCTGGTATAACCGGGAATAGGAACTCGTCAATGAAAAACAGATGGCCTGGTATTTTATGAGGTCAGATTCAAGACTGGTGACTTACCTCAAGTCTGCCGCTCTATGGAGCTTCCGCCTGGTCATGGCGGCCCTTCTTTTAATTGTATTGCTGGTGGCCGGGGTCCGGATTTTTATCGGATCCCTGCCCTTGTTGCAAGACTATCTGGTTGAATATCTTAACAACACGCTCGACACTTCTTTCGCTGTCGATCAGCTGGACGCCAACTGGGCTGGGGGTACTCCTACTCTCAACATCAAAGGGTTGACGCTTCAGGGCAATGCTTCTGAAGCTCCCGGTTTTGCTATCGAGCGCCTTGATCTCGAGCTGGATTTTAAAGCCAGTCTGATGAACCGGGCTCCGGTCTTTTCCTATCTGGAAGCAGAAGGTGTCACTCTGGCCATTGAGAGCGACAGTGATGGCGTGTGGTCACTCAGAGGAGTTCAATACATCCGTGACGACGGCAAGGGCTTTAACCTGCACAAAACTCTGGAGTTATTACAGCTTCAGGAACACATTGATGTCACCAATTTTTCCCTGACAATGCAGCCTTATGGCAGTGAGCCGCTGATTATTGATACCCGCTATTTTTTCTTGGTTGAAGAAGCGTCAGATCTAAAGCATCTTCAGACCAGAATTGTGACACAACAAGGGAGTCTGGAGTTCAAAGCATTGGGCAAGGGGATTGAAAGAAATGACATGACCTGGACCGGGCTTATCAAGGCCAGTGCACTGGACCTGGCTCCCTGGTCTGCGCTCTTTTCACAAGACATTCTTCAGTTGAAAGCCGCTCATTTGAAAAGCACGGAGTTGAAAACCGCACAATTGAATCTCGATGCTGAGTGGCAATATCTCGATGGTCAGTGGCAGTTGCAGGGAGATTTGAATCTGCCATCGATTGTCTACCAGAAAGATCAGCAACTGCTGCCGAATGCTGCTTTGTCGACTGAGCTTTCACTGGCGAGTAATTATCTGATTGGAAGTACAGACTGGCAGCTTGGGCTGCAAAATATGAGTCTGACGTCCGGCGAGCATCATCTTGGTCTTAACATCAAGATTCATGGCAAGAGGGAAAGAGAGCCGACTTACACGACTTCGGTTAACTCTGTTGATCTGGCAGCGCTCAAATCTTTTCTGGTCAATACTCAGCTAATGCCAGAGCTGGCTGATGAGCTGTTCACTAGTCTCAACCCGGCAGGTGAGCTCGATAACATATTTGCCCAATACCACCCTGATAAGCCACTTAGGGAGCAGCTGGATCTTTCTGCGAAACTGAAAGACGTTTCAGTGGCAGCCTGGGAGGGAGCACCGTCTGCTTCAAACGTCAATGGCCATCTAAAAATGGGCATGATCAGCGGCTATTTTGACCTGGATACAGAAAATTTTACATTGGGGCTGACCAAACTGTTTCGCGATGTCTGGCACTTTGATACTGCCCAGGCAAGGCTGAGTTGGGATGTACTGGATAAGAAGAATTTCTTTCAGCTGAGTAGCGATGATATCACCATAAAAGCACCCGAGGGTAATCTCAGTGGTCGGCTGAGGCTCGATATTCCCCTGGATGGCAAGGAGCCCATTGTCATGGACCTGAATGTGGGCATGAAAAACGGTGATGCCAGCTATACGCCAAAATACCTGCCCAGCCATCTGCCAACGCTTTCAAAAGAGCTGGTCGAGTGGCTTGATTCCAGTATCAAAGGGGCCGAAATTTACCAAGGGCGCTTTACCTACGATGGTCCGCTGGAAGACACTGACGACTCTGATGCTGTGAAGTGGGGACTCTATTTCGATGTCAATAAAGCGCGTCTGGATTATGATCCTGACTGGCCAGAAGTCTATGACGCCCGGGGACAAGTGTGGGTGGATAACGACAACATCAAGATTGAATTGGCCTCAGCAAAGTTATTGGCTGCAAAGCTCAGTCATGTCCAGGCTGATCTGGCGCTGGATAAAAATCTGGATTTGAATATCTCTGGTCAGGTGGCCGCTACAGGCACGGATCTCGAAAAGCTCTTGACTGAGACCCCCATAGCTCAGCGGCTGAAGGGAGAAGCAAAGAAGTGGACGATTCGTGGAGACCTGAATGGCAGCATTCAGTTAGGGATTCCACTTGAGCGTACCATGGATACGTCAGTTGACGTAAGTATGGAAACATCGGGAGCGTATTTCGGCATAGATGCGGCGGACATCCAGATTGAAGACATTGAAGGTGTCTTGAATTTCAGTACTGAAACCGGATTGTCTGCTGAAAAAGTGAGGGGTCGCTTTCTGGGTGATGCTGTTGAGGCTCGATTTTACACCGATATGAAGAATAAAACTGAGCCTGAAGTCCATGTCCACTGGAACGGTTCTGTTTCTGCTGAAGGACTTCAGCAATGGCTTCAGCTGGATGCTCTCAGTTTTCTCGAAGGTGCCAGTCACTACAAAGGCGAGTTAATACTGGGCGGCAAGCCTGCTGACCTTCAGTTGAAAGTGACCAGTGACATGAAAGGCATGGAAATCGAGCTTCCGGAGCCTCTAAAAGTAGCGGCTGGCCAGACAGTGCCTTTTGAACTGCGTCTTAATCAATTCACTCATCGAGGTGAACTGGATACTGCTGTTTTGGATATAGTTCTTGGCAGGACAGCACAGGCCAGAATTCAGTTTGAGAATGGCTTCAAGTATAAGTCTGCTGTCGTTCTGCTTGGCAATAAAGGTAAATTGCCGACTATGAAGCCCGATAAAATTGTACTGTCCGGGCAACTATCCAAACTTGATCTGATGCCATGGAAACGTCAGTTTGAAGGGCAGCCGGGTGACACAACAGAAAAGACTCTGGTGAGTCAGATAGAAGTCCGTCAATTGAAGATTGACCGACTCATCTGCAATAAAGAAACTCTGAATAATCTGGTGTTTAACCTGTCTCATGAAGCCCGTGGCACACGTCTTGATTTAAGCAGTGACACGATAGATGGTAGTTTGATAATACCTGAGGATCAGAAGCAACCCTACCAACTGAATTTGAAAAAGCTGCATTTTTCCCAAGATCCTGCAAAGAATGAAGCTACTGCCGGGCATAAAGGTGTATTGGCTGATATCCGGCCTTTAGATCTGCCCAATGCTAATGTCTCCATTAGCTCTCTTAAGTTAGGCAGCAGGAATCTGGGTTCAGTTGCTTTTGGTTTGAGACCCTTTCCTGATGGCAAGCGTATTGAGAATCTGAAAATCAATCTGCAGAAGATGGAGTTATCCGGAGATCTGGACTGGACCTCTATCAATGGTCAGCAAAGAACTTTTTTTAATGAGCATCTGACGGGGTCGGGAATTCAGGCTCTTCAGGAAGCTCTGGGTATCTCACCTTTTGTTTCAGCAAAGAAGACGACCATTGAGGGAAAACTGGCCTGGGATGGACCTCCGATGGGTATCAATATGGCGTCACTGACAGGTGCCGTTCGACTGAAGCTGGAAACTGGCACCCTGCAGAAGTTGGAAGGGGGAGCCGGAGCTTTGAAAATGTTCGGCATCCTGAATATGGAGGCACTGACCCGACGTCTGCGACTGGATTTTTCTGACCTCTACAAGAAAGGCATCAGTTTTGACCGTATGGACGGGGTCGTGCGGTTCAACGAAGGGCTTATCACTTTCGATAAGCCGCTTGAAATTCAGGGGCCTTCATCGAACTTCAAGATGGATGGTCACATAGACACTCTTTCCGAGAGGATGGATATGAGTCTGGTTATTACACTTCCTCTATCGTCTAATCTGCCAATACTCAGTGTTTTGCTGGGGTCTGCGCCTCAGGTGGCTGGTCTGATTTATCTGGCGGATGTGCTGGTGGGCAAACAAGTGGATCAGCTGGCCAGTATTCGCTACCGGATCAAAGGTTCTTTTGATAATCCTGAAGTGACTCTGGATCAGTTATTCTCCGGCAAAGCCCGAAAACCAAACCAGACAGAGATTCCCAAGCGGAAAAAACCCTGACTCAAAAACAGGATTAAGCAAAATGAGAATGCTTTTTCTATCTATAGGTGTGACAATCTCACTATAACGACGTCTGCCCGCTCCGAATTCATAGGGGCAGGCTATGGATAATAGCAAAGGCCTGAATAAACTATGACCGACATTCTTACACAGGCGCGAAATCATTTGCTGGCGCCGGCAAATATCGGTGACAACGAATTGGGCAGAGTACTTGACAGTATTCTCGGCCATTCGGTAGATGCTGCGGACCTCTACTTTCAGTCCACACGCCATGAAGCCTGGTCGTTGGAAGACAGTATTATCAAGGAAGGCAGCTTCAATGTAGACCGGGGTGTGGGTGTACGTGCTATCAGCGGCGAGAAAACCGGTTTTGCCTATTCCAACGAAATTATATTACCGGCCCTGGAGCAGGCTGCGGGTGCGGCTCGCAGTATTGCCCGTCAGGGGCAGGAACATCAGATTCAGGCCTGGAACCGCAGCCAGCCACTGGCTTTATATGGCATGGATAATCCTTTGGATTCTATGAGCCGTGAAGAGAAAGTGGCACTACTCAAGGCTGTTGATCAGGAAGCCAGAAAAGCGGATCCAGCGGTTAAGCAGGTGAATGTCAGCCTGGCGGGGGCCCATGAAGTGATTCTGGTGGCTGCTTCTGATGGTACACTGGCAGCAGACATTCGCCCGCTGGTTCGTATGAGTGTCAGTGTTATTGCCGAGAAAGATGGCCGTATTGAGCGAGGTTCTGCCGGTGGTGGTGGCCGTGGTGACTATCTGCAGTTTATCCGGAATGACAAAGGTTTGGGCTACGCCCGTGAAGCGGTGCGACAGGCTCTGGTGAATCTTGAGGCCGTTGCTGCTCCGGCTGGGACCATGCCAGTGGTATTGGCTCCGGGCTGGTCGGGTGTTCTCTTGCATGAAGCCGTAGGTCATGGTCTGGAAGGCGATTTTAACCGTAAGGGAAGTTCTTCCTATTCGGGTCGCATCGGTGAAAGAGTTGCTTCCCCACTGTGCACCATTGTTGATGATGGCACTCTGACAGGCCGCAGAGGTTCCCTGAATCTTGACGACGAAGGCGTACCGACCGAATCAACGGTTCTGGTTGAGAACGGTATCCTGAAAGGTTACATGCAGGACAAGCTGAATGCTCGTCTGATGGGTGTCGCTCCAACGGGTAATGGACGTCGGGAGTCTTATTCTCATCTGCCCATGCCGCGAATGACCAATACTTACATGCTGGCCGGCAAGAGCGATCCGGGTGAGATTATTACCAGTGTTGACAAAGGTATCTACGTTGCCAATATGGGCGGTGGTCAGGTTGATATTACTTCCGGCAAATTTGTATTCTCTACCAGTGAGGCTTACCTGATTGAGAATGGCAAGATCACTACCCCGGTTAAAGGCGCTACCCTCATTGGTAATGGTCCTGATGTGATGAATCAGGTCTCCATGGTTGGTAATGATCTTGAGCTGGATCCGGGCGTTGGCGTCTGCGGTAAAGACGGCCAATCTGTGCCTGTTGGCGTGGGCCAGCCTACGCTGAAGATTGATGAAATCACGGTAGGCGGAACGGCCTGATCATTATGGGAAGTGGCCGGTGAAACTGCCTAGGAGCCTGACCGAGAATAGACTGCCCTACTGCGGCGGCAGCAAATTGGTCTGAAAATCCGCTTTTGTTCGTCAAATAGCTCGCTATTCTCCTCACAAAACCGAATTTTCATCCTCAATTTTCTGCCGTCCTCGCTACGGGCGCTATTCTCGGTCAGGCTGCTAGCTATCGAACTCTGTGGGCAGTTCACGATTTTCATGATGTTGCTTCAGCAAAGCGATGTCAGAAGCAATGGTTCTCCCCTGTGAAAGAGGTGGGAGTTGATCCGGTTCGAAAAAGCCGACCTCTGATATCTCGATATTGGCAGTGGGACTACCGCCCTTGAGTTCGCAGAGAAAGAGCATTTTGATCAGGTGATGGGGGTTTGTGGGGTAGTAGGGATGTTTATGAACATCGCGAACAGCCACCAGCTTCCCGGCTTTGACAACATACCCTGATTCTTCCAGAGTTTCCCGTTCTGCTCCCAGGGCCGGAGACTCACAGACGTCGGCCCAGCCACCCGGCAGGGCCCAGCGACCATCAGAGCGCTCTCTCACCAGCAGGATACGACCTTCCTGAAACACCCCGGCCCGGATATCGAGCTTGGGTGTGGTGTAGCCATTCTCAGGAAGAAAAAAATGATCAACTTTTTCAATGGGAGCACCGGCGAGAAGTGCCGTCATTTCGTGGGCAATGCCCTGGAGCTGATGGTAGCGCTCCAGGTCAAAGTCGCCATCAGCATAAGTTATTCCGTTTTGGGCTATAGCTCGAATCTTTTCAGCCCAGTCTATCCATGGATTTTTCTGCATGATATTTGCCTGTCCATTGATGAATCTGTTCACTCTAGTACAGTCGGCTGGTGCTGAGTATTACTTTGACAGTTCAGCTTCTACTTCCTCTTTTGTCCGACCAGATCCGAGAAGCGCAGCAAACCTTCGGCTACCGGGTGAGGACTCCAGCAGTACTTTTATGCTGATGGTCAATGGAACTGAGAGCAGCATGCCAATGGGACCCAGTAACCAGCCCCAGATCAGTAACGATAAAAAAACGACCATGGATGAAAGGCCAAGCCCTTTACCCAAAACTCTGGGCTCAAGCATGTTACCAATCAGCATGTTGATCGCGAAATAGCCTGTTGAAACAAATATCGCTTCAGAAAAACCCAGTTGCAGCAAAGTGATCAGAATACCGGGTATCGCCGCCAGTATGGAACCAATGTTTGGAATAAAGTTCAGGGCAAAAGCCAGAATGCCACCGAGCAGGTAAAAGTTAACCCCTTGTGACCATAGCATCAGAGCGACCAGCAATCCGGTGAGCAGACTGATTGCCGTCTTCAGGGCAACATAATGATTGACCGAGGCAACAAATCTTTCGAGATCTTTCAGTTGCTGGTCCGGATTGGGCATGGCGCGGACCAGCTTATTTTTTAGCAGCGGAGCCTCGGCCAGCATGAATATAACCGTCAGAAAGATCAGAAAAGCATAACTGGTGGCACTGCCCATATGACTTAGCATGGACGTTAAAAAGCCAAACAGGGACGAGGTATCCAGTGGTTCAGTGATGTATTTCAGATCCAGATTAATGTTGCGCTGTGCCAGTTTTTCACTGACCTGGTGGATCATCTCGATCGTTTGCTGCTTATACCCTGGCAGTGCTTTGGCGAACTCCTGCAAGGCGCTGCCAATGGAAGCCACAATCATCATCATAGTAATGATAAGCACCGAGACCACTAACAAAATACCCAGCACCCTGGGAATGTGCAGTCGGCTCAAGGCATTAATGGCAGGGTTAAGAAGGATCGCCAGGAAGTAGGAAAACAGCAGGAGAGAGAGTATTTCACTGCCCAGACGGATACCGGCTAGAATAATCACCAGTGAAGCAGCTGTCACTAAATAGCGGCTAATGTTCTGTATTTCGGCTGATTGCATACTTGATTCTTGCTCCTTTTGCCTATGTTCAGGATTCAAGATCTGACTCCTCTGCTTGCAAAAATTGATTGTCATCATCGTTGCCAGCCATGGAGAGTCGAAGGCGAATGCTACGCCGATCCACCTTGGCTAACTTAGTGAGTAAGCCGCCATCTTTATACTAAAATGCTTTCAGAACAGGCTCGCCTGGATGTATCGCAGATGAAGCCGCATCAAGCTTAATCCCGACAAAGGGAGCGTCGCAATGACTGTATACAGGATTTTGAGGAAACCATCAAAAATTAAGTTGTGCCTGATCTCATTGCACAGCATGCCATGGGCAATTGGGCTTGCCTTGGTATTTGTCGTGCAAATTGAAAAGTCGATCATGCACTAAAATCCTAAAGCCAGATATTTGAGGCTAAAGATGATTAAAAATATCTCATGTTTATTTTTAATATCAATAATGGCATTTGCATCTAGCATTGCCTTATCCGGTAATTGCACAATAGTGACAAAAACATATGTAGAAAGCCTTAAGAATGGTAACGAATGCAATGGCATACTGCCATTATTCAGCAACAAGGATGACTTGGTGTATTCACCTAAATATGGAGAAATTACAGCTAAACACTTATTTTGCCATAAGGATAAAGATGTGAAATATGATGTTGTCAATCAACAGCTTTTGACTGACTGCGTGTTAAATTTAACTCTGAATATTGAGGGCATTAATAGCTCATATGTTGATGTTTTTGTGCTTGATGAAAATGGTAAGATCAAATCCTTATCCATTTTTCCTGACCCATCAACATTGTGACTGATATTCACTCCCACCCTCTACGAGGGTGTTGCAAAGCTCTCTCCGGCGTGGGAACGCGTTGACTCCCGTCATTGTCGGCTTCATTCTCGTCATTCCCGCGAAGGCGGGAATCCACACTGACTCTCCACCAGAACCATACTGCCCGGTGTCCCCCTGGCCTTGTCATCCCCGAGAAGGCAGAGATCCACCGTTGGCGCTGGATTCCCGCCTTCGCGGGAATGACGACTTCAGAGCGTGAGAACGAGCTGTTGAAGTTTTGCGACATCCTCTCTACTTGGGTGGGCCTCAGGTCTTGATCCTGCTCCTTTTAGATATGCTGGAGATTCAAGACCCGATCCCGCTGCTGCTCAGGGTAAACCTGAACCCGGTCTCCGAATGAGTGGGTCCGGAAATTTAAGGGGAGCGAGTCATCAGGTGTTCAGGTAACGACTCAAAACGTGCTGTTTGAAGTGATCTGCATTCAGTGGCTCGCCAGTAGCCTTAGTATAAAGTTCATGGGTTTCCAGCTTGCTGCCCTGCTGCCAGATGTTTTCTGTCAGCCAGTTAAATACCGGCTCCAGATCACCATTAGCGATGCGACTTTCTACATCGGGTAATTGTCGTTTAACAGCAGCAAACTGCTGGGCTGCATACATGGCACCCAGAGTATAACTCGGGAAGTAACCGAAAGCGCCCATCGGCCAGTGAATGTCTTGCATGCAGCCGGTGCTGTGATTTTTGCCGGTGGATAGGCCCAGGTAAGCCTGCATTTTCTCATTCCAGATCTGGGGCAGGTCATCCACCTGCAGGTCTCCTTCGATCAATGCCTTCTCGATTTCATAACGCAGGATCACATGCATTGGATAGCTGATTTCATCGGCATCAACACGAATAAAGCCGGGCTTTACCCGGTTGTAGATCATCTCAAGATTGGTCTGGCTGAAACGTTCATCTTCCTGACCTCTTGCCAGATGTTTCACGATCAGAGGCCTTATCAGATGCAGGAACTGGGGGCTGCGGCCCAGTTGCATTTCAAAAAACAGACTCTGGCCTTCGTGGACCCCCATGGAACGATAAGAGCCCAGCGGCAGCGCCCTCAGATCTGCCGGAAGATTCTGGTTATAGCGGGCATGACCTGTCTCGTGGATGGTTCCCATCAGGGATTCAACGAAGTCCTGTTCGTTATAACGGGTTGTGAGGCGAACATCTTCCGGAACCCCTCCACAGAATGGGTGAACACTGACGTCCAGTCGGCCATGGTCGAAGTCAAAACCCAGCAGTTTCATTACATCCAGCCCGAGGGCTTTCTGGCTTTCAGCAGGGTAGTGGCCCTGACTGGCGATCAGAGAGTCATTTTTCTGTTTTTCGACAACGGTTTGCAGGGTTTCTGGCAGCCAGCTCTTGAGGTTGCTAAAAAGGGCATCCAGCTCTCTGGAGGTCATACCGGGTTCATAAAGCTCGAGCATGGCATCGTAGCTTTTGGCACCGGAAGCAGCGGAGCGGATACTGGCCTCTTCACGGGCCAGTTTGACGACTTCTTTCAGGTTTTCGGAGAAGCCTTTCCAGTCGTTTTCCGGGCGCTGGGTTCGCCAGGCATGTTCGCACTTCGAGCTGGCCAGAGACTGAGCTTTAACCAGATCTGCTGGTATGACCGAAGCCTTTCTCCAGCTGCGTTCCATTTCCCGGATAGAACTTTGTATTAACGCATCGTCAGCTTTCTCTCTGGCTTCCTGAAGCCAATGGCCAACCTGTTCTTCAGTCAGCAGTTCGTGCATCAGGCTGGAGAGTTCTGCAAGGGCTCCAGCGCGGGCCTGATTGCCCCCGGAAGGCATCATGGCTGCCTGATCCCAGCTGGCCATGGCAGACAGATGTTGAAAACGGTAAAGCTTGTTGAAACGTTCTACCAAATGGTTGTAAGCCTGGTTCATAGTTCTGGTTCCATTGTTTTGGTTATTGTAACGGTTGAATTCTGTCGAGTAGTCATCCCGGCTTTTGGCCGTTGACAGAGCGAAGCTTCATCCAGTGCAGAATGGTTATCCTATACTAGACTCCTTTTTCTGTCGGCTATTAATTACGGGTAAGATGGAGTCTGAATTTATGCCAAAGCCGTTTTTCCTGACTGTTTCAAAACCTTATTTTCACAAATATAAAGCAAAATGCTTTGTACTTTTGTGCGCTATTCTCTTTGCGACACCCTCAGTCAGCGGGCAGGCGTCTGATGAAGACCCTGCTGTTTGTCAAAAATTTCAACCACCTGAGAGCAAGTCAGGACAATTGGTCGACTGGCTGTTGCGCAATGGCTACGAAATGAAGGAGCAAGGCTGCTGGCAGACCTATATCCAATTGGGCCCCCAGGGGATGCAGGAAGCGGCCATGCACTCGCGTTTTCAGGACCGGGTTCGAATTGCTCTGGCGGTGGCTTCCATTTACTTCTATCAGGGCGATTATGACCAGTCTCGCAAAGTGGCTGAGGAAGCCAGCAACTATGCTCAGGAGCACGAAGAGTGGGATGGATACATTGCCAGCCTGGCTCATTTGTCCGGGGTGGCCAGGGCCCAGGGTCGAGACGAGGCGGCGCTTGGCTATACCAAAAAAGGCATGGGAGTGATAGAGAAACACCCGCCCGTTGACCCGTACCTTAAGGCTAAGACGCTTTATAATCTGGGTGCGTTTCTCAGTGATTCGAATAAACCTGATCTGGGTCGTGCCAGAATAGCATTGGTGAGATCTCTTGCCCTCTATCATCATCTGAAAAATCATTACGAAATCGTCCGTACACACTTGAGGTTGGCAAGAATTGATTACCTTGAAGGTCACTACGACAGTGCTCTGATTGTTATTGAATCTGTAAAAAAACTTGAAGCCCTTGCTGGGGCTGAGAGTCCACGTACCCGGATGCTAACTCACTACATGGCGGCAAAAGTTCATCATCGTCTGGAAAATTGGGACACGGCGAGAGCGGAAGTCCTGAAATCACTGGCTCTGTCTGATCGCATGAATGCCAGGGAGGATGGGAAAAGAGCAAGAGCTTTGCTGGCTGCGATTGATAATAAGACTTTCGTTAACGATTAGTGCAGCTAAGCGTTAATATCCGTACCATTTCAACTTGCTCCCATGCTGCTGCATTGGAGTGTGACCAGCTCCCCGTATGCATTCCCTCGCAGAGCATGGGAACGAGAAGATCGTGTTTAGTCATCACTGTGGCGGTTTTTCAGTTTATTATACAGAGTTTCAGAATAGGCATTTGACACCAGCTTGATATATTCATTGACGGCAATTTTTCTGAGTTCATTCGTGAACAACAAAGAACCAATAGCGGCATCCGAGATCAAAGAAGTTGTAATCTGTCTTCCTTCTTTTTTGAACTTCTCCAGTTTTTCTCTTGAGTCCCAGATGGATTTATTGACTTTCTCCCTCACGGCACCCCGACAGTTTGCTACAAACTTGCGTTCTTGCTCGGGAGTAAGAGCAGGTAAAGATACATTGCTGTACTGAATCTTTTCTGCCACCAGCTCGAGTAATTCAGAAAAGTTTTTACCACCTGGAAAAAATTGCTGCATTCCTGCCTGAGACAGGTTGAGTACAGGTGAACTCCCCATTAGCTTTACCATTTTGATCCCGTCTTCACCCTTGAATGACTCGGGTTTTCCTTTAATCCCCAACGCAAGCTCCCGGGCTGCTCTGAAAATAAGACCGGCATTGTCAGAATCACCTCCCATACTTTCAATCCAGTCTTTTACGGCTTTTTTAAAGAAGCTATGGGATATCTTCTGGCGCAAAGCAGTATGATCCTGACCGAACTGAACATCAAAGTCAGTCTGATAAGCAGTGTTAGAAACGTTCAACCTGTTTCTTCCTATTAGATAGGAACGCAGATCATTTACCAACATAATCGAATTCGATGCTTTATCGAATTGAAACACCAATGCATCACTCGTATAATCAACAGCATCATTATCAGGCTCTTGTGCAGAATCTTTCTGTGGAGGCAGCTTCAACGCATTTAATAGCAACAGAGCCTCTTTTTCGGTTATTTTGTGCGTTGCGGGGTCATACCCCTGAGAAAAAAAAGCATCAAATACCTTATTGACGTCAGCGTCAGGAAAAGCATTCTGAAGTGCAGCTTTGAAACTATCATTGATCTCAACACGCGTTGGCTCTTTATGCTTTGGCCTGAACAGTCGGCCAATCCATGACGTTTTCGGAACAATCTCACCCGATTTGGAATTATAACTAACACATTCTGTGAGATACGCTGCTTGATGCTTATCCGTCTCAGAAGAAAAAGCAGACAAAATAGCCCGGGAAAAGTGAACCGGGGCACGCTTACTTAAAACAGGTGAAGGGGGCGTGGCTACCACATCCCTTGCCAAAATACTTTTCCCCTCCAAGGTAGAACCAGGGGCTTCAGGCGATGGAGTATATCGCCGGGAATTGTCCACCGAACTGACCCGATATCCAAATATTAGTGCTTTAGCAGCCCTGCTAACCGCAGCAATACGACTCTCGCCTTGATCCAGAGTCATTCTGTAAGTATGCTTGCACCCCTCCATACGACCCATTGGCTTTTGATCCATTGGTTTATCATCTTTGTATTCACCTTATAATGCTGTATCGGCTGAAAACTCAGGTGGATTAAGTGAGTGAGACTTTCGTTAACGATTAGTGCAGCCAAGCGTTAATCTCCGTACCATTTCAACTCGCTCCCACGCTGCTGCATCGGAGTGTGACCAGCTCCCCGTATGCATTCCAACGCAAAGCGTGGGAACGAGGAGAAACGAGTAACTGCTTGAATGGTTAGAAGGTTCTGAGAGCAACAATTCTTTTTTGGACACTTGATAAACCTTGAATGTTATTCAACTGAAAAGCTTCAATGCTGTCCTGGTGTTATTCCTGAACTTTGGTCAGCTGGATACCGGCATTAATATTCCAATATCTGATTTAAATTACCTCGGCAGTAAACCAATAAACTGACCAAGCAATGGGCTCGTTTATTCTAGTCGACAAACTTTTGGTTTCTGCAATTTTTTATTAGAACAAGCCGGTTAGAAGCTTCAGCCCTGTTAGAAAAAGGCAGATGTATAAAACCTTGTAAAAAAAATCAGTAGAGATGGTTTTAACCATCTTCATTCCAAGCCAGACACCCAGAGGGCAAACAGGTAGCAACAAAGAAGACAGTAGCAGGTTATCTGGGGTGAACTCGCCAAGGGCAGCATAGGCAGGACATTTGACCAGGTTGAGAGAACCAAAAAAGATCGCCATGGTGCCTGCCAGAAATTCCTTTTTAAGCTTCAACGGCAGCATGTAAACACTCAGGGGAGGTCCCCCGGAGTGAATGCCGAAACTGGTGAAACCACTGACGGTTGACCAGAAGATACCGGACAGTGTTCCCGGCTTGCGGGGTGAGTGAAAGTAGTGACCGAACCATTGCTTCAGGCAAAACAAAATGGCAATGATACCGATCATGCCTTTGACAGCCTGTTCACTGAGGGATGCAAACACCATCAGGCCCAGCAACAGGCCGAACAGGCCAGGAAAAATAATGATCTTGAACACAGTCCAGTCCACGTGCTTCCGCCATCCCCAGACGGCGAATCCGTCCATAGCTAACAGCAGGGGCAGGAGGATTGCGGCAGCCTGAACGGGAGGCATGGATAACGACATAAGTGGCACGGCAATCATGCCCAGAGCATTGCCCATGCCTCCCTTGCCCAGCCCCGTAATAACGACCGCCGGGATAGCCGTTATAAAGAAGGGCAGCTCTGGTATGGACGACAGCGGTGCTGAAAACATGGGAAAAGTCAGGTGAGAAGTTCGATTTCGTAATCCAGCATTTTATCCTTGTTGAACAGGTAGCGACCGATAAAACTCTTTTTCTTAAGCAACAGCGGTAACCAGTAGCGGTCATCCTCCCACATTTCATCATAAGGAATATCTTTGATATGAAACCACAGGGGAATCGCCTCGTCGGTTTCTTCGGGAATACCATCGTAGTCAGAAGCGGAAAAGGCGTAGACATGAATGGAGTAGCCATCGACAAACTGGAACAGGCATTCGCCATGGAAGGTCATATTCAGCGGGGTGATTTTCAGTTCTTCCTGAACTTCACGCACTGCGCACTCCAGTGTGGTTTCACCCTCTTCAAGCCTGCCGCCGGGCCCATTGATTTTACCGGCTCCCAGTCCGCGCTTTTTACGAATTAAAAGAATATGGTCACTTTTAACGATAAACGTCAGGGTAGCAGGATCCTGCGCTTTCCAGCTTTCCCAGTCGATGTCGGACAGTGTTCTGGCGATTATGGGCTGCATGTCAGGCTTTTGCTTTGTCGATACTTCAAATTCCCAAGTATAAAGCAGTGCTGAAAAAGATGGCGGGTTAATTTTTTCTCTCTATTTAAGTTGTGACAGTGGCAGCAGTGTCAGAGTGTTGGACCTGAAAGCCCCGGTGTCAATAAAGTGGGTATTACCGAGGGTTGTAGGATCTTCGACAATGGTGTGGCCACAGATGATATGGTCAACACCTTCAACCCAGTCTGTGTTTCCGGTTTGTACTTTTGTTCTCGACCACATCAATTGCCGGGTCAGTTCCGGATCGGTCTCTATGTTACGGGGATTCCATTGCTTCAATGGGTATTCTGCGTGACAGATCGCCAGTTTGTTGCCATTAGAATGTTCAACGAGTATCAGGTAGGGCAAAGTATCAACCCAGTTGGCATACTCTCGCATTTTTTTTGCAGAAACTTTAAGATGCCAGCGACCGCCATTGAGAACCCAGTCTGCCAGAATAGCTGATGACTCAGGGTTTCGGGCAATGGTCCTCAGGGTATCTTCGTGATTGCCGCAGACAGGGTGAAACCAGGGTTCATGGATCAGGGAGAGGCAACCGGGCGAATCAGGACCCCGGTCAATCAGGTCTCCAACACTGAAACAACGATCTACCTTAAAATCAAAATCCACACGCTCCAGAGTTTCGAAGAGCAAGTCGTACATGCCGTGTAGGTCGCCGATTGCGAAATCTCTTCCTGATAAGTTGGGTCCAAAGGTTTGAAGAAACATGATAGCTCCTTTGCAGTCCATTGCTTCTGGAGTTAGAAGTAGACACGGGTCGTGTTAAGTTCCTTTGAGTGTTGCCAGACCCGATTTTGGATCAATCTGTATCCCGATGGGTGCTGACCTGAGTATAACCTTCACCTGTTTGTCATTGGCCAAAACCCTGAATGACAGTGGTGTACTCTTGGGCAGTTCGCCGTTTTTTCTTGCCTCGGCAGCGGTATCCAGGGCATTAAGGTAAAAAGGCAACACCTTCTCTACTGTTTCGGCCAGATTGCTGAGAATCATAGCGTTAGCCATTAGCGCAGGTACATAAGTCGGTGTAGCGTAATCGGTGGTCTTAAGCTGAGACTGGATATGATCGACCCAGAGTTTCTTTTTTTCTTCGGGCAACTTGTTGAAAGCTTTCAGCAACTGCTTGCCTTCTTCCGGAGTAAAGAGTCTCATCATTGCAGCCAGAGCACCAAGAGCCTCGATTTCCTGAGTCGATAGCCCGCTATTGTTTGACAGGTTCAACCACCAGGCTCGCGCTGTCAGGTAGGAAGGAATGGGATTAAAACCGGGATCTTTCTGCAGCTTGTCCAGTTCTTCTTTGATCTGGTTCATTGCCCGGTAAGTGTTCTCTGTCAGGTAAAGAGAGCCTTTGGCACTGATGTGACCTCTGAAGCCGGCAATATTATCTACCCAGTAGGCATACCAGAGGTTCAGGTCCCCGGGCTTCAGTGTGCCACTGCGAAAGCCCTCTTTCAGAGTGCTGTACATATTCAATGAACCTTCGTCGTACATCATATGGCGCAGATGACTTTCCGGCAGGAACACAATGGTGAATTTACGGCCATCGGAGTGGTATTTACTGGCAACTTCTTTAGCCAGCGGGTAGATACTGGTGGCTTTTTTCGCCGTGACCGAAAGGAAACGGGTACTGTCTTCGGGGAGTTTGGTACCAAGGACTGCAGAGGCCCGCTCCCTCGCGGTCGGTGACAGGGTAACGGCGCTGATGATCGCTGCCGCAGCCAGTGTTTCGTAGGACTCCTCGTCCAGTCCACGAATGAGCGCTGATAGCTGGTTGAAGTGTTCAAGACTCAAGACCGGCTTATCCAGATCTTTCTGAGGCAGGATAAATGCATCGTAGTCCTTTTGTGTACCGGATCTCAGCAACTGCAGTGAATAAAGGCGCGACAGGGCACGAGGGACTTCCGAATGTATATTGGAGGGTAGCTGGTCCGCCGACATTTCAGGGGTGACATTGGGATTGTCCATGACCCAGCTTAGCTGCTCTATCTGGCTGCTGGTAATATTCAGATCCTTACCATAGGTGACGCTGATGTATTCTCTGATCAGGTTGACGGCTTCACTGGCCTGAGCCTGCCAGCCAGGCAGAATCAGCATTAAAATAAAAAGAGGCTTTAATAATGTTTTCATAACTGAAAGGGTAGTGGGTGAGATGCCTAAGCATAGCAACAGGCTTGGAGTTTGCTTCAGGGTTTTTGAATCCGCTTATGAAAATTCCGTCAAGAAACCTGCGTTGACTCTACCTGCAGTTTTATATGAATATTTCAGGAACAGGGCACTATTCAGGAGGGGACAGCATGGCGGACTCCAGAGAGACCATCCGATCATTGTTTGATCTGCAGGCTGAAAACTATATTCAGCAGGACAGTGTTGGCATGCTGGATCATTATGCACCAGAAGAAGAGCTGCTGTTCTGGAGCTCAGAGGGAGCCCAGATTAACGGTCATGATGCCTTGAAGTTTTGGTATGAAACCCTCTTCAACCAGTTCGAAATCCTGTCTGTTAAATACCGAATTGAGTCTGCCTGGGAGGGACCAGACCAGATTTCCTGCAGCAGTACCTGGCAGTTGGAAACCCGGCTCAGGGATGTTGAGTGGGCGGTGGTAGAACTACAGTTTCTGCGGGCGACACACGTTTTGAGACAGTACCAGGGAGCATGGAAAATAGCACATATCCACTCTTCTCCCATTGGCCAGGCCTCAGCCGATTTTCCCGCCAGCTGATGGTTCTCCAATAGCAGGTGGTTTTTCTTGTACCAGCCCCGGGGGGGGACAATGGTCTAACCTGGAGTCACTGCTCTTTTTAACCTTCCTGTCTGGGACAGTGGGCTTTTCCCTGACCAACATTAGAGTGACTTATGCGGCGTTGCATTACTGCACCCAGTGAACAGTACAAATTGGCTCTGGCTGTCTCCATGGTTGCTATGCTGGAGCTTTATGGTTTCCTGATCTATGCCCTGATGGCCAGTTATATCTCCGGGCATTTTTTTCCTGCCTCGGATCAGCTGACGTCCCTTCTGGGAAGTTTTGCTGCCCTTGCTGCAAGGTTTAACCAGACCGTTGGAAGGGCTGTTTTTCGGGCACCTGGGACCTGCATACTATCTTGTGGTCATCGGCATTATCAGTCTGATGGCGGTTCTGGCTCCCTGGCCTGACTACGATATGAAAAAAAATGAATGTCTTGACACAACACTAGGAGCCTGACCGAGAATAGGCTTATCTGTTATGATAAGCCTTAAACCAACTCTGATTATGCCAAATGTCACCACCACCAAAGTTTAAGGACAGTCCTGTTGAGTTTGATCAGCATCTGCTGTTCCCAACCAACGTTTTCGATTTGCTTCCCAAAGATCATGATTGTTTTATTTATGAAAGCATTTTTCAGAACATTAATACGTCTGAAGTCGAAAAAAAATATCACCACCTTGGTCAGCACGCATACCCTCCAAAGCTCATTGTCGCTATTCTGATCTACGCATACAGCCATGGTGTTTTCAGTTCCCGTGAGATTGAGCGACGGTGTCGACAAGACTTGGCGTTCATGTATATCTCACAAATGAACTGCCCGAATTTCAGGGTTCTTGGTGACTTTCGTAAGGATAATCTGTCGTTTTTCCATGACTGCTTCAAACAGTCAGTCAAACTGGCCATTGAACTCAAAATGGCATCACTGGGTCATATCAGCCTGGACGGCTCCAAGTTCAAAGCCAACAGCTCAAAACACAAGGCCATGAGCTACGGGAGGCTCAAAGCGAAAGAGGCAGAACTCAGTGCCGAAGTGGATGAGCTGATCAAAAAAGCCAGTCAGTGTGATCAGGAAGAAGATGACGCCTACAAAGCAACCAATGGTTACAGCATTCCTGAAGACCTCCAGTTTAAAGAAGAGCGCCTGAAAAAAATCAAAGAGGCCAAGAAAGCACTTGAAGAACGTGAAAAAGCTTTAAATCCAGACAAACCAATAGACGACAAAAAGCAGATCAGTTTTGCAGATCACGATGCCCGCGTGATGAGCAAGAAGGGGTATTGTGAGTACAGCTACAATGCTCAAATTACAGTTGATTCCGATAACCAGATCATTGTTGGCCAGCATGTCAGCCAACACGCCAACGATGTACAGGAAGTGGAGCCGGCGCTGAGGGCATTATCAGGAGCCACTGATGGCGCGGCTGTAGATAAGTGGAGTATGGATAATGGTTACTTTTCAGGGTCAAACTTACATACAGTCGAGCGACATGAGATTGATGCCTATATCGCAACCGACAAGGCGGAGAAGCCTGCCGCTGACGACCTTGAAAGCTCTGACAGGAAGTTTGTCAAAGCGGATTTTGCGTATGATTCCGAAGCTGATGTATTTATCTGTCCGGCAGGGGAAAAGCTGGTAACGAACCCGGCCAGCAAAAGCAAAAGAAAAAGCTACCGGGCAAACAAGACGGTATGCAGGGAATGCCCTTATCGTCGGAATTGCAGTGATTCAAAGAAAGAGGCTGGCAGGGTTATCCGTACCGATAAGTTTGAAAAAGCACGTCAGGCTATGAATAAGAAAATGGAGACAGCCGGTGCGAAAGCCATATATGAGCGTCGTAAAGTTATTGCGGAGCCACCATTTGGACAGATAAAAGAATCTGGTTTCCGAGGGTTCAGTCTCCGCGGCAAAGAAAAAGTTTCAGCGGAATTTTCACTGGTATGCACTGCGCATAATATCAAAAAATTTGTAAAAGCGGCTTCCACGAGGTCAATCCGTCTTGAAGATTTGAAAGAGGCTAAAAAGGCAGCATAGAGGCTGTGAGAAGGCATAAATATGCAAAAATGAGCAAAATCCCACTAATAATTGGATATTTTTTGCTCATTTTAAGATTTGGGAAAACTTCTGTTGGTCTGGTTGCGCTATTCTCGGTCAGGCTCCTAGCGGAAAAGGGTTGAGATTGCAGAGTCAGGGATTTATGTTCGCTCATGCAGTAAAGTTTCAGATTGCCCTGTGATGAGCCCAGTCGCGCACCGACATCTCGGCTCATTGTACTCATTAGGAAGAAAAAGAGTTTCAACCATGGATAACAATGCGACGCCTGTCTCATTCAAACAAGGACCTTTGTGGGTTGCAGTTACAGTCCTGAGTCTGTTGCCCGCTTTGGCTTTTTCATCAAGCTTCTATGAACAATGCCTCCTGAAACAGGCTATGGAAGCCGATGACCAGATCACAATGGCGGAGATCAGGGCCGTTTGCAGCAAACCCTCCGAAGAAGATGCTCTGTCAGTCGTTGCAGGTGATTCCGATATGGCCCGGGAGGGAGAGAAAAGCGCTTTTGATGAGCGAGTCAGAGGGGAACGTCAGGCATTTGATAATCGTTTCGTGATTACTCCCCATCGGCCCAATTATGTGCTTCCGGTTTCCTGGAACAGCAATGTTAACAAGGCACCTTACAATGAAGTAGGTGAGGAATTGTCGTCAACTGAAATCAAGTTTCAGCTGAGTCTGAAAGCGCCTGTCTGGGAAGGTCTGTGGAATGGTTACGGTAATGTTTATGTCGCCTATACCAACACTTCCTGGTGGCAGGCCTACAACAGCAACTCGGCACCATTTCGGGAAACGAATCATGAACCGGAGGTCTTTGCAATATTCCCGGTCGATTATTCGGTATTGGGTATGGACTTGAGGGCTGTAGTGGTCGGTCTGTCTCACCAGTCTAATGGCCGGTCGGGCAATCTATCCCGAAGCTGGAATCGGGCCTACCTGAATTTCCTGCTGGAAAAGGGTGATTTTTACATGAGCTTCAAGCCCTGGTATCGAATTCCGGAACCTGAAAAAGATCCCAATAACCCGAATGATACCGAGGGGGATGATAACCCGGATATTGAAAAGTTCATGGGGCATGGTGAGCTTCATTTTGGCTATAAACTGGACGAACACCAGATTTCCATGATGCTCAGAAACAACCTTCGTTTTTCTGATAACAAAGGCGCGGTGCAACTGGGTTGGTCCTTCCCTCTTAATGACCGTTTCCGGGGTTATTTCCAATACTTTAATGGCTATGGTGAGAGCCTGATTGATTACAATGCCAGTGTAAACCGGATCAGTATGGGTGTGATGTTGACCGACTGGTTGTGACAGTGCTTCTTACAACAACTCGACTATACTGAAGCGTCAATCATCAATAGCATGGGACGCTTTCAGTATCAGTGGGGTTCATCTCTTGATAGTATCGCCATTCCTCGTGTATCTCTGTGTGGGCGCAAAACCATCCGTCGGCAAAGAAATAATAATAAGAAAGTTCAGTGAACTTAATTTCGGTTTTTGGGTCAAAGCATCACTGAAAACGCTGTATCACAAAACAATGAAATATGATTGTTCCTGATTAGAGTGACTAACGGCGCTGTTATCGGTCGGGCTTTTGAGCTATGACCTGATGAAACGTCAGCTCTGAGCAGGCAGACAAAAAAAGGAGACTGGGCAAGATGGCAAATATTATCATAGCTGTAGCAGTGACATATCTTTATCATTGCTTTTCAGGATATGTTTCAGACAATCAGACGAAAACGAATGAAACAGTTTTGGAAGTGCATCAGCCTGTAAATAATGGGGCAGGTGTAGAAACACTGTACCGAAATTCTGACTTGGAAAAAACGATCATAAAAGAGCTGATGGATTTAGAGGGTAAAACTTTGCCTGAAGACTATGAATCCAGATTGTTCAGTTTAAGTAGGGGAAATATAAAAACGAATGCACTTAATGATGGTGAACTGGATAAGGTAAATCAGATCTTTGACGCCATAAAAGGCCATATGATTGAGTTGTTCAAAGGCCGTGGTACTTTTGATCTGGAACGGGTACAAGCTGCTGATATTGAGGCTGTTTATATTTATTCTTTTAGTCACAAAGCTGCTACTCCGGAATGTCTTACATTGAACGATATTTGTCAACCCGCTAAAACCCAGCTCATAACTCAAAGCAATAATCAAGACTTAATATTGGGTGATTATAAGAACATGTTTTCAACAGAATGGATTCTTGAAAATTCAAAAGGGGGAGCAAAATATCGGGAATTAAGTCCCGGAGACTTCCTTCTTGATGTCGACTTTGCCCAAAAAAAAATATTATATGAAAATAATTCTGATTTTCTAACGGCATCCAGAATCATTGAAAAAAATGAAACATTCCCCACTATGGGTTTCAGAGCTCTATTTGTAATGTCTGATCCTGCTAAAAAAGAATTTTTTATTCAAACGACTGGAAGAAGCTACACTCACAAAATTGATGCCGAACAGCTATCAAATATGCTTAAAACCATTCCAGGAAGACAAATATCAATGCTCACAGGGTTGGCCAAAAAGCTTTATTGAAAAATAACCCTGATATTGAAAAGTTCATGGGACAGGGTGAACTTTATTTTGGCTATAAGCTGGATGAATACCAGAATTCCATGATGCTCAGAAACAACCTTTGTTTCTCTGATAACTAAGGAGCGGTGCAACGGGTCTGCTCCTTCCCTCCTAATGACTATTTCAGGGATTTTTGCCATTACCTTTATGACCATGAAGAGAACCTGATTGATTACAACGCCAGTATAAACCGGATCAGTATGGGGGTGATGTTGACCGACAGACTATAAAGTGCGTTTCACGAGGACTCGACTATACTGGAGCGTCAATCACCAATAGCATGGGACGCTTCAGTAAGTGGGGGTCACCTCTTGATAGTATTGCCATTCTTTCTATGTCCCCGTGTGGGAGCAGAACCATCGATTTATAAAGAAATAATAACCAGAGAGTTCAGTGAACCTGGTTCTGGTTTCAGGGGCAGAAGTATCACTGAAAAAAGTATCAATGAAAACGGTTCATCTCAAACCATTGGAAGTAGGGTATTCCTGATTAGCGTCATTAGGGACACTAAGTACCTAACCAGTTGGCTTCGCATATTCTGGACGGTGGCTTTTTCCATCCTTCTGCGTTCCAACTCTGGTTGCGTAGCTATGGCTACGCACCAGTCGTTGCGCCTTGAAGGATGAAAAAATCCACTCGCCAGAATATG
This sequence comes from Endozoicomonas sp. ALC020, assembly GCF_049275935.1. Taxonomy (NCBI): domain Bacteria; kingdom Pseudomonadati; phylum Pseudomonadota; class Gammaproteobacteria; order Oceanospirillales; family Endozoicomonadaceae; genus Endozoicomonas; species Endozoicomonas sp. ALC020. The sequence continues at coordinate 147,943 of NZ_CP184830.1, read as the reverse complement.
CGAAACCAACTGGCCAGGTACTTATGATCGTTAAGGCTCCTGAAGCTATGACTTAATGAAACGCAACCTTCAAGCAGGCAGTCAATAGAGGAGACTGGAAGACATGGCGGTAAATATTCTTATAGCAGCAGCAATAGCATATCTTTATTGTAATTCAGGAAATGCACCCGACAAACGCACCAAAAAGACTGAAACAGGCTTGGAAGTGCATCGGCCTGTAGATAGAGGGACAGGCGTAGAAACACTCTATCGAGCCTCCGGAATAGAAAAAAAGATCATCAAAGAGCTGATGGATTTGGATGGAATGACTTTTCCTGAGGACTATGAATCCAGATTATTCACTTTAAGTAGAGGGAGTATAGACACTAATGCCCTTTCTGAAGATGAGCAGGATAAGGTGAATCAAATTTTTAACGCAATAAAAAGTCACATGATTGAGTTCTTTAAAGGCAAGGATACTTTTAATCTGGAAGAAGCTCGAGATGATGGCATTGAGGCTGTCTATATTTACTCTTTTAGTCACAAAGCCGCTACTCTGGAATGCCTTACATCAAACGATCTTTGTCAACCTGCAAATACCCAACACATAACGTTTAAAGGTAAGCCCACAGCTCAAAGCAATAACGAAGATTCGATTTTTGATAATTATAAGAACATGTTTTTATCCGAATGGATTCTTGAACAATCTAAAGCGAGTCTGAAAGGCTATCGGGAAACAGATCCCGGCTATTATCTTTCTGGGGCGGATTTTACCCAAAAAAAATCATTGCATGAAGCATGTCTTGGTTTTATAGAGGCGTCCAGAGTCGTTGAAAAAAATAAGGCATTCCCCACTGCGGGTTTCAGGGCCGTGTTTATAATGACTGATCCAGCTAAAAAAGATCTTTATATTCAAACTGCTGGAAGAAGCTACACTCACAAATTTGGTGCTGAAAGGTTATCAAATATGCTTAAAACCATTCCAGGAAAACAAATATCCATGCTCACAGGGCTGGCCAAAAAGCTTCATACAAAAAAACAACCCTGATATTGAAAGCTTTATGGGACATGGTGAGCTCCATTCAGGCTATTGCCATTCCAGACGCACACTGCGCTAAAGCAAATCAAATAACTGCAAAGAAATAATAATTAGGGTGCTCAGGGGAATTTAATTGAGGTTCTGATGTCTAAAGTACTATGGGAGGCTTCAGATTATCTCAAACCAGAGGAAGAAGGTCGTTTTTAAACGGAGCTGACTGCAGAATTGAGACTCTTTCAGAATTTATCCCTGGATAGTTAAATATCTGATGCCATGACTTTCTGAAATGCGAACGCTCAGAATAGATGTATAAAATGGAGGTGGAGGCATGAAACCAATTCTCGCAGGATTAGCAGTTTACTTTGCTCTACATTATTTTTCAGAGGATATTCCAGATATTCAGACTGAAACAGAAGAGCAAGTTTATCAACCTGTAAATAATGGTACAGGCATACAGTCACTATATCGAAATTCCAACTTGGAAAAAACAATCATCAAAGGACTGAAAAATTTAGGCGGGAGAACTTTGCCTGAAGACTATGAGACCAGATTGTTCACTTTAAGTAAGGGCGATCTGGATACTGCCAGTCTCTCTGATGCTGAGTTAGGTAAATTAAATGAAGTTTTTAGCACAATCAAGAACCATGTCATTGGGCTGTACCGACGCAGCGATGAAATTGATCTGGAACTAATAAAATCTGCTGATATTGAGGCTGTCTATATTTACTCTATTAGCCACACTGCTACCACTCTGGAATGTCTCACATGGAACGATATTTGCCAGCCTGATAGTGCCAAATACACAGAGCATAGATTAAAAGATATAACACAATTGGGTAATAAAAACTCAGTTCTGGATGATTATACAAACATGTTTGCATTCGATTTTATTATGAAAAAAACCATAGACGAAGGTTTTTTATACAACTACTATAGTACGTCTTACATGAACCTCATTGATGAAGTAAACTTTACCAAAAAACAGTTAATACAAGAACGAATTTCTGATCTTATATCGCTCGCCAGTATCACCGATGAAGATAAAGGATTGCCCGCTTTGGGATATAGGGCTTTATTTGTAATGACTGATCCTGACAAAAAGAACCTTTATATTCTAAGTACTGGCAGAAGGTACACCGGCGGTCACAATGCCGAACAGTTATCAGAGTTACTCAAAACCATTCCGGGAAAACAAATATCAAAGCTTACAGGAATCGGAAAAAGGCTTAATAAAAAAAATCAACCTTGATATTGAAAAGTTTATAGGACATGGTGAGCTTCATTCTGGCTATAAATTCTATGAACACAAAATTTTTCACGATGCTTAGCAGTAACCTTCATTTTTCTGATAACAAAGGCCCAGTTACCACTGGGCTGGTCCTTCCCTCTTAATGACCGTTTCCGCGTCTATGTCCAATACTCTAATGGCTATGATGAAAGCCTGATTGATTACAATTTCAGTCTGAACCGAAACAGCATGGATGTGATGCTGACCGATTGGCCATAATATTGCCTTTTACAAAGAGTCGGCTACACTCCAAAGCGTCAATTGCCAATAGCGTGTGACGCTTCAATATTATCGGGGTTTATCTTTTGTCAGTATCACCACACTTCATATATTCCTGTGCGGAATCAAAGCCATCCACCCAAAAAGCAATAGTAACCAGAGAGTTCAGTAAGCTTAATTTCGGTTTTGGGATCAAAAATATCGGTGAAAGTTTTTATCTCAAACCAGTGGGAAGAAGGTCTTTCCCAGTGAGAGGCAGTAACCGGGTTCTAATCGGTCAGGCTCCCAGAGCTATCAATTAATGAAATAAGTACCTGGCCAGTTGGTTTCGCATATTCTGGCGAGTGGATTTTTTCATCCTTCAAGGCGCAACGACGGGCGCGTAGCCATAGCTACGCAACCAGAGTTGGAACGCAGAAGGGTGGAAAAAGCCGCCGTCCAGAATATGCGAAACCAACTGGTTAGGTACTTACTCGCTTTAAGTAGACGTTCAAAAAGAAGGTTAGGCAGATGTTATTAAAAGCTGTTGCATTAGCAGGAGCGGCATATCTTTTTGGTTTTTTTTCAAAAGATGTTCCAGATACCCAGACTGAAACGACTGAAACAGGGTTGGAAGTGCAACAATCTGTTGAAAGAGGATTGGAAACGCATCAATCTGTTGAAACAGGTTTGGAATTGTCTCAACCAGTCAATAGAGGGACAGGCATAGAAACGCAGTTTCGAACTTCCGGCTTGGGAAAGACGATAATCAACGAGCTGATGGAGTTAGATGGGAAAACTCTGCCCGAAGACTATGAATCCAGATTATTCTCATTAAGCAGGGGGAGTATAAACACGGATGCTCTTTCTGATGATGAACTGGAGAAAGTCAATCAAATCTTTGGCGCAATAAAAGACCATATGATTGAATTGTTCAATGACGTGTATACTGTTCGTCAGGAACTAATAAAAGCTGCTGATATTGAGTCTGTCTATGTTTATTCTTTCAGTCACAAAGCAGCTACTCTGGAATGCCTTACATCGAACGATATTTGCCAACCTCCTAATGCTCAACACTTAATACTTAATGCCGAAAGTACAACTCAAAGCAATGATGAAGGCTCAATATTCGATGATTACAAAAAAATGCTTTCATTCGAATGGATTCTTAAACATTCCAAAGTGGGTCTGGCAGGCTATCAGGATTCAAATTACGCGTTAACCCTTCATGGGGTAGACTTTGCCGAAAGAAAAATGTTAGAGGAAACAGCTTCTGATTTTGTAAGTCTGTCCAGAGTCATTAAAAAAAATGAAGCATTTCCCACTATGGGCTTCAGGGCTGTATTTGTAATGACGGGTACCAGTAAAGAGAATGTTCATATTGTGTCTACGGGAAGAAGCTACACTCACAAATTTGATGCCGAACGGTTATCCATTATGCTTAGAACCATTCCGGGAAAAAAAATATCAATGCTCACAGGGTTGGCCAAAATGCTTAATAAAGAAAAGCAACATTGATATTCTAACGCTATAAAAGATCGTTAAATCGTTAAGACACTCACTCAAGTCACCGGGAATGATAGGCGAATTCTGGTCGGAACCGGAGATTACTCCGGTTCAACTCTGAAATGCTTTTACAACCCATCAGTTTCATATCCCGCTCCATTTCGCTGCACAGATTACCCAGAGCCTTTTCAACGCCTGCTCTTCCGGCCGCCGCCAAAGCATAAAGATACAGGCGGCCACCTGAACAGGCTCTGGCGCCCATTGACAGAGCTTTAAGAACGTGTGTTCCCCTCTGTATTCCACCGTCGCATATCACATCAATCCGATCTCCAACGGCATCTACGATTTCTGCCAGCTGGTCAAAGGGAGACCGTGAGCCATCCAGCTGTCGGCCACCATGGTTGGAAATCATAATGGCAGCAGCACCAATATCTACGGCTCTGCGTGCATCTTCGACCGACATAATGCCCTTCAATACCAGCGGCTTTTCCCAGTAGCGGACAATCTCTTCGGCTGCCTGCCAGTCCATACTTTGATCCAGCATGGTATTGATGTAGCTACCGATCGAAAGGCTAATGCTGGTGCCTTCGCCAACATAGTCCTGAAGCTGAGGCAGCTCAAAGCCACCATGAGACAAGTAATTCAGACCCCAGGCCGGATGACAGGTAAAACTCAGCAGACTCTTCAATGTCAGTTTGGGGGGGATGGTAAAACCGGTGACAAGATCCCTTTCCCTGTTGCCTCCCACGGCTGTATCCACCGTTAATGCCATAGCATCGAAGTTGGCTGCCTTGCATCGGTCTATCATGTTGCGGGTCAGCCCCTTATCCTTATGTACGTAAAGCTGGAACAGCTTCGGGGTTTTAATGGTTGAGGCAATCTCTTCGATGCTGGTGGTGCCCAGAGAAGAAAGGCCAAAAAGCGTGCCAAACTGTTCTGCCGCTTTTCCTACAGCCATCTCACCTTCATGATGAAAGAGGCACTGCAGTGCGGTGGGCGATAAGAAGAGAGGGATGTCCAGATCCAGCCCCATAACCCGGGTAGAGAGATCAACATGCTCTGCACCTCTCAAAACATTGGGCACCAGGTCACAGTTGGAATAGGCCTCGGTATTTCTTCGCCGTGTGGTCTCATCATCCGCAGCGCCGTCAATGTAATGAAAAATGGGGGAGGGCAACCGTCTTCGGGCGAGTTCCCGGAAGTCTCTGGTGTTGTGGCAGTGTTTCAGGCGCATGGTTTTCCACTGGCCTGTCGTCGGTGACAGTCTGTAGTTGGATCATGAAAAATATTTGGCGCTTTAGGTATAGCACCGATTTGGAGCAGATCAACAACAAACCGAAAAAATGCGTGCCGGTTTTGCATAGCTGCTGGTCAGTTCTTCTTATGATGTCAAGCAAGCTATTTCAGAGGGAGAAACTGGTACTATCCGACCTCGGCTTCATTATGGGTTTCGACACCGTCATGGTCAGTCTTTTCCAACAGTAACGCGGCAGCTGTTGCAACCTCTTCCTCTGTGCCGTTATACAGCAGCAGAAAGTTGCCGGCAGACAGAGATTTCTCGTAGCGGACAATGCTGTTTTTAGGAATCCCCATACTGGCCAGACCAGCCCCGAGAGCTGACAGCCCGCCGGCAATAACCGCACCTTCAAGCCCGCCGGCAATAGCTGATACCAGCGGTCCTGCGATCACCATGGGACCAATGCCAGGAATCACAAAAAACGCAGCACCAAACAAAATACCCCACAGACCACCCCAGAAGGCACCGATCTTGCCCCAGGCTTTCATCCGGTCCCCGGTGTTGTAGTAACCTACTACGTGCTCTTCGGTATGGTAGTCATTACCAACTACTGAAATTTTCTTCATCTCAAAGCCAGCTTTTTGCAAGCTTTTAACCGCATCATCGGCTGCATTATGGGTTTTGTAGGTAGCAACGCAGGTGTTTGGCGTCTTCATTGGAGTACTCCAGGTAGAAGTTAGCGCTCTAGGAGCCTGACCGAGAATAGACTGCCCTACTGCGGCGGCAGCAAATTGGTCTGTAAATCCGCTTTTGTTCGTCAAATAGCTCGCTATTCTCCTCACAAAACCGAATTTTCATCCTCAATTTTCTGCCGTCCTCGCTACGGGCGCTATTCTCGGTCAGGCTCCTAGGAAAAATAGTTGATTCTCGGTATCCGTCAAATAGTGGTCAAATGTCCAATAGCAGTCGAATTCAGGCTTCCAGTATCGTTTATTTGCAAAAAAAAGCCAGGAGCAAGTCCTGGCAAAAAGGAGTGTTCTCAATTATTTCGCGGTGGTGGTTCTAACCCTGGTTTTCTGTCCGTTCTGGCCTTCCAGCGGGCGGTTCTTTTCAAAGTCCTGTCTCAGATACAGTTTTGGAAAAGCGTGGTTGGCAAACTCTTGTTGAGTAAAGTCACGAATGGCTTTTTTCTCACCCTTTGTCCGGGTGTATTTGGGTTGTGCCAGCCGTTTGATTGTTTCAGGGTTAACCTTGCCGCTTTTATCCCGGGCTACAGGGGCTTTCAGGTTATCCTCATATTTTTTTCTGGCTTCGACCAGTGCGTTTTGTCTGGCCAGAAAATCTGCAGAGAGGGCTTTCTGTTGTGCCTTGGGCTTGCGCTCATTTTTGTCACCGAAAACCACCGTGCGGATGTTTTTTTGGTAACGGTCAGCGACTTCTGCTCCCGGAGTATTGAGAGGGATGGGGTGAGGCTTGGCAAGAGCCGTCATGAAAGCATGGTCTGGATTTTTCTCCAACTGGCCTACTGGACGAGGAATGCGTGATGGCGCTTTTGCAGGTCGCTCTTTTAAGGGCTGCTCTTTTAAAGGTTGCTCTCTGCTGGACGGCTCTTTGATATAGGAAGTGGTGTCAGCAACAGCTGCCTGCCTGTCGCCAATATCCGTTTCATCCCAATCCCACTCAAAGAACATGCCGTTCTCATAGAGATCACGCATATTGGCTATAGAGTCTTTCGCCATGGACCCGACTGCACTGGCTCCGGAATAAAATATGGATACTGCCCTCGAAGCACCATCACACAGCCAGTTTTTGGCTTGCTTTTTGCCCTCTGAAAATGCATTGAGAGCAAATTGCAGTGTACTGTCTGTTTCAGTGTCCGGTGATTTGGTGATCATACATGAGTACATAGGCAACTCCTTTCTATCCTTGAATGCTGTTATTGATATTCAGCTTACCCTTTTTTCAAAAGCTGCTTAATGACCTTCTGGTTAGCAGACCTAACGATCTTTCTCCAGTATGTGCAGCCAAAGCAGGTATGGGCTTCTGATTGAGTACAAATGTCTGCATTAATTCAACGCTCAATCTTTTTATGATCAAGAAGCTCAAGTTTGGATACTCTTTTTCCAACACCGGGTGAACAACAAGCTAGGATGTTAATGCTCAGATACAAGGTGGAAGGTGAATGAACAATGTGAAGAACCTGGCTGTTGCAAGCCTGATTATCTTACCGGCAGTAAGCTGTCTACAGGCACAGGCTCAAACGTCAGGCTCAATTCAGCCAACAGAAATTCCACCTCAATTATTTTATGAATTTGAAGTAGATCCGAACCAGCTACCGGAAATACCCACTGCTTCTGCGCCAACACATTGTCCCCCTCACAGGGCTTTGAGTATTTCATGGAATAAAAACAGTACGCTCATAGCTGTGGGAATAGGTTCTGGCGATATCTATGACTCTGCGAGAAAGTGTCCGATTTCAGGAGCCCTGCAAATCTTTAATGTGAGTGCCTCAGGATACCCGAGACTCGTGCGTACCCATCACGCAACAAACTGGATAGAAAGCGTTACTTTCAGCCCCGACGGCACTCAGCTAATAGCCGGGGTGGGGGGGAAGGATGGCAAGGTCAAGATTTATGGAGGGATAAGCCCGTTCAGCTACCAGCAAACCCTGTCCGAAGGGCTAAGAGATTTAAAACCCGTTGCCATTAACCCGAACGGCACCCTGCTGGCAGCCGGGGGACATAAGGCAAAGATCATGCTTTATCGAAAGAACGAAACCAATCAGTTCACCTACGTGAAAACCCTGTCCCAAGCATCACGGCGTAGTAATGTAGAAGATCTTGACTTCAACCTCATCAACAGCCAGCTGGCAGCGGCTCAACGTCACCGAATTGTAAGAACTTATCGCGGGACCAGTCCGTACAATCTTCTGAAAACCCTGTTGGATCCGTGCTGCCAGATGTTGGCTGTTGCCTACAATCCCAACGGCACCCTGCTGACATCCGGGAATATGGTAGGACAGGTCAGGTTTTATAACGGGATGAACCCGAACAACCCCCTGTACACTCTACCCGTATCAGGCCAGGTACCGATATTGAGCCTTGCCTATAACCCAAGTGGTACCCGGCTGGTAGTTGGCCACAACAATGACGATGACAATGGCGAGGTCAGTGTTTTTGAGGGAATCCGTCCGTTCTCCCACCTGTACACCCTGCCCTCCGGCAGGTCACCGACGGTTGTGTACAGTCGCGATGGCAAATGGCTGGTCACTGCGGGGGATGATGGAAAGATCATGATGTATCGGGTCGATGGTGTAAGAGCACCGACAACAGAAGCTGTTACGGAAACCCGGATAAAAGTCAGCATAGAAAACGGCACAGAAGTACATAGCTCTTCGACATTCACAGCCCTTTCGCTAGTCACATTATTAACAACGGTTCTTCAGGGGATGGTATTGCAATGATGTTTCTGGACAGCTTCTCTCCGACTCCGGAGAAGTCTTGTCTCTCTATTTTCGCTGTTTTCTCTCATGACCATACCGGTCTCGGACATTATCCGAAGTATTGATAGAAAGCTGGAGGAAGATGTATTCCTTTTTTCAAAAGCTGCTTAATGACCGTCTGGTTAGCAGACCTAACGATCTTTCTCCAGTATTTGCAGCCCACCGCCTGAAAGGTTATGGAAGAAGGTGTCTCCAGGGACAATATCCACCCGACAGCGGGCTTCTTTCGGCAGGCTCTTTAGTAGCAGGTCTCTGTTTTCTGCCTTTTCCAGAACGTCGGCAGAGAACTCTCCCAGGATGACAATAGGGTGTTCCGGACTCTGCCCCGGATAATATTCGCTCTGTTTGATGTTGATAATAGTGGCCAGTTGCTCAATAACCTCATGGAAAAGGTCTTTCAGTTGAGTTCGGGCCTTGTCATAGTTGCTGCGGCTCACTGCATGCTGACCGCTGAGATAATCCTGACGGTTGCCGTCGTTGTAGATCTGGCTGACCTGGTAACCCAGAGTATTGATACCTGTGCGACCCCAGCGCTTCATCATGGCATAGGGATCACCTTTGTATTTACCATATTCCTGCACATAGTCGCTGGCGAACAGGGCCTGATGGATTGGCTGTGACGCCATATAGGGAAGATAACTTTTGTTTTTGCAGGGTACAGGGCTGAACCAGGCGTTCTGGCTGGCCTGGCCAATATTCCAGTAACCCCCCGCCATACTCAGCCATTTCGGTAATCTGGCAGACCAGGGGGTGATCTGGCCGTTTTTGACCTGGTAAGGCACCGCTATTGTGGTGGCCTGAATCAGGTCGAAATGTCTGCTGGCTTTATGGTTTCTGTGCAACCAGCTTTTGGCACTGGCGGCCATCAGGGTATGGTCGCCCACCAACTTTACGTTTTCCACCATCACCCCGTGTTCCCTGAACAGAGCCTTTGCCATACAGGTGAAGTAAGCCTCCCGATTTTGACTAACCGGACAGTTTTGAGTCATCAGAGATCGATATTTTGAGAGCTGGCCTGGTTCAGGTGCTGGCTTTTGGCGATAGAAATCGTAGCCAGCGATACCAATAACGAGATCTGTGCTGCTGTTGGGCGCCAGCTTCGAGTGTTCCAACATGTCTTTTAATGCGCTTTCCAACAGTTTTAGTGGCGATTCGTTGAATGCGATATTGCCGGGGTCTTCGGCCAGATGAGCATCTTTGCCTGAAGATGCATAACCTGCAAAGGCAGGCGTTTCGATGCCGGTGTGAGCAACGGCCATCCGGGCGTCGAAATTGCTTACGTAGACCGTGGTGCGGTATCTGGCCGCCAGAACGGCTTCGTTGAAGCCGAAAAAGCTGAACAGTGTCAGTACGATTTGAAAGACGATCCTTGCGTGTTTGAACATGGCTACTTCCCCGTGTGAACCAATGTAGAGCTGATCGTACGAGATTCAGACAAAGGCTTGCATAACATCTCTGTCAGCAGTGCTGACGAAACCGGAAGACCTTGTAAAACTGCACTCATACGCCTCAATTCACACGTTTACTCCCCTGTTTCCGGGGCAATAAAAAAAATCAATCAACGAGGGGCTTGTCTGGAAGCTTTAGGTGAATAATACTGTATGCATGAACAGTATTTCTGTAAAAGACAAGCCCTGGCCCAGAATGATTGCGCTGGTGGATATGAATGCCTTTTTTGCCTCCATTGAGCAGCTGGATCGGCCTCAATGGCAGCAAAAGCCGGTGTGTGTCACCAATGGCCGAACAGGGACTTGCATCATTACCGCCTCCTATGAGGCCCGTGCCCGGGGCATCAAAACCGGGATGAGGTTGCGCGAGGCCAGAGGGTTGGCACCTGACCTGATCCAGGCACCTTCCCGGCCTTATCGTTATGCCCAGATTTCTTCCAGCATTATGGCAGCTCTGGAAAGCATCACCCCGGAAATAGAAGTCTTCTCGGTGGACGAGGCTTTTCTCGATCTGACCGGCTGTCAGTCGCTTTATGATTGCCCGGTGGCCGAGATAGGTCGAAGGATCAAGGCGCGCGTTTTTGAGGCTTCCGGCCTGCTCTGTTCAGTAGGGATCAGTGGTGACAAGAGCACCGCCAAGTGGGCAGCCAAGCAGCAGAAGCCGGACGGACTGACCATTGTCCACCCCTATCAGGCTCGTGAAACCCTGTCGAATGTGCTGGTTACTGACCTGTGTGGCGTAGGGTCAGGCATTGGACGTTACCTGGCTCAATACGGGGTGCATCGCTGTGGTGATATGCAGAAAGTGCCCATCAGCGTGCTGGGCAACCGTTTTGGCAATCTGGGTAAACGTATCTGGCTGATGGCCCAGGGCATGGACCCGGAGCCACTGCATAAAGAAGTGGGCGTGCCCAAGAGCATCGGGCATGGCAAGGTGATTCCGCCGAATACCCGGGATAAAACCATCCTGAGAACCTATCTGTTGCATATGTGTGAAAAGGTGGCTGCCCGCCTCAGACGTTATGACTTTGAAGCCCGTTTGTTTGCCATTGGTATGAATACGCCCGGAGGCTGGGTCAGCAAAAAGCTGAGGACGACAACCCCGACATCCGATGGCGATCAGATCATGGCACTGGCGGACTTTTTTCTGGATGTCTATTGGGATCAAGGCGAGAGAAGTCAGGGCGTGCATCAGGTACACGTTGGAGCCCTGGACCCTCAACCCAAACATAGGCAGAGAGAGCTGTTTACGGAAGAAGATGCCAAAAAAGAAAAACTGCTGGCGACCATTGATGAGGTCAACCATCGTTATGGAGAGTTCGCTCTGTGCAAGGCCCTCTTGCTGAATCGCTCGGAAATGCCCAATGTTATCTCACCGGCCTGGCGACCAGCGGGGCCCAGAAATACTTTGGAGAGTTGACTGGACGTTTGACAGGCTCAATCTCAAGACTCGTCTGAGATGCCCTGTTTTTCCTTGAGATCTTCTACCCATCGGAAGACTTCTGCCACCGGTTCAATCAAATCGCTGGGGATGTAACTGGCAATGTCTGTATCAAACAGGGCGTGAGCCAGGGGGACATTCTCCATAACGGGGATGCCTTCCTTATCGGCAATTTTCACAATAAAGCGTGCACGCCCACCGCGACCTTTAACCGTTACCACGGGCAGTGGCGTCACATCCTGTTTGTAGTGCAGGCCGATCGCAAGGTGAGTCGGGTTTTTGATCACCACGTCTGACTTCTTGGTGTTTTCTGCTTCGTTGAGAATCTCCTGGTGGATTTCTTTTCGTTTACCTTTGATTTCAGGGCTACCTTCCATCTCTTTATGTTCGCGCTTGACTTCATCCTTGGACATTTTATTTTCTTTAGTGAACTGCTGCTTCTCGAAAAGATAGTCCAGCACAGAAATCACTATGAAAGCCGCAATGGCATAGATCATCAGTTTTTTCATCAGGACCCCGACAACAGGAAGAATACAGTCACTACCACAGTAGGGGAGGTTGAACATATCAGCGAGGCTGTTTCTGATAACGAAATAAACAACGATGGAAAGAAACACAATCTTGATAACAGACTTGAAGAATTCCACCAGGTTTTTGATGGCAAAAATGCGCTTGAATCCGGCAATGGGGCTGATCTTTTTGAGGTCGGGTTTTACCGATTCACCGGCCAGCAGAAAGCCAAACTGCATGATGTTGCCTATGATGGCAGACAGCATGGATACCATGACCAGAGGTAGCAGAAGCTCAATGGATTTTTCAAGAATGCCCTGTGTGACAATCTTGAAAGCGTCCTGAAAGTTTTCGTTATAAACCGTTGCCGGGAGGATCACCATTTCCTGAATGGTCGTGAGGTAGGTGTCGCTCATAAACCAGAGGGTGCAGAACACAGCGATAATGCCAAAGGTGCTGGAGACTTCCTTGCTCTTGGCTACCTGACCTTTTTTGCGGGCGTCACGCAGCTTTTTCGGAGTGGGTTTCTCTGTCTTTTCAGCACTCATTTCCAGAGCTCTCCCAGGGTTTTAAAGACCATGGGAATGCCTTCGTCATGTTTTTTGGCCAGTTTCAGAATCGTGCTGACGTAAATCACCAGGATGGCTGCCGCGACACCGGATTTGATCGGCATGGCGAGAATAAATACGTTAAGCTGAGGGGCTGAGCGGCTGATCAAGGCGATACCAAATTCTGTGATAAACATCGCGATAACGACAGGAGCAGAAAGCCACATGGCCAGGCCAATAATCAGGTTGAACTGATTCAGGAAAAAAGTGGAGGCTTCAGGGTTCAACCTGGGATAGAAACTGAATACAGGCCATACCTCATAGCTGATGAAAAGACTTTGCAACAACAGCAGGAATAAGCCGCTGGTCATGAAAATGGCGGTAAAGGCCTGGGAGAACAAAACACCCATGGGTGAAGTTTCGGCACCGGACAGAGGGTTCAGGGCGCTGGCCATGGAAGCACCCCGCTGGTTATCAATGAAGAAACCTGCTGATTCCAGTGCCCAGAACGGGATGGTGATACAAAATCCGATAATGGCTCCGATAAACGCTTCTTTCAGGACAATTCCGGCAGTGGCATAAATGGTGATGGTGTCATCGGGTTTGTGTTCTGCCAGCATAGGATGGAGAAACAGGATCATGCAGGCGCATATGCCATTTCTCATCATGGCCCCCCCCAGCATGCGCTTGTGCAGGAAAGGAATCAGAGTGAACAGGGCAACAATTCTGGGCGTGCCCATGGTAAATACATAAAACCACTCTTTTAGCTCATCTATTGGGATGACCATGGCGGATTATCCGGTTAGAGGTCCGGGATTTTGTTCATGATGGCCAGAGAGTAATGATAAATCTCAATGCCCAGCCATCGGGCAGTAGCAAAGATACTGATGATGACGGCAATCAGCTTGAAGGCGAAGGGCAGGGTTTGTTCCTGGATCTGAGTCAGGGCCTGAATCAAACTGATCAGCAGACCTACGCCAGCCGCAGCAATGATAGGCGGCATGGATAAAATCAGAGTCAGCATCAGCGCCTGGGCTGTGAGCTGGATGATGTCCGAATCTACCATGTTCTTTTCCTAGCCATAACTTAATACCAGCCCCTGAATTAAACGGGTCCAGCCGTCCAGCAAGACAAACAGGAGCAATTTGAAAGGCAAGCTGATGGTCATGGGCGAAACCATCATCATACCCATGGCCAGCAGGATGTTTGAGACGATCAGATCAATGACGATGAAGGGCAAATAGAGCAAAAAGCCAATCTGGAATGCCTTGGTCAATTCCGTGATACAAAAAGAGGGCAGCAGCACAATCAAGTCATCGCCCGAGAGTTCCTGCTGGTATTTTTTTGGCCACAGAAGGCGTGCCGATTTCAGAAAGAAGTTACGCTCATTTTCGTTGGTGTTGTCTTTGAGAAATTGCTTGTAAGGGGCGCTGGCGAGCCTGACAGACTCGATCCAGGAAAGATCCTCAAAATTAATTTTTTCAGGTTCCAGCAACTCATAAGACTCATAGCCTATAGGTGCCATGATATAGAGTGTCAGGATAATGGCCAGGGCGTTCATGGCAATGTTAGGTGGAATCTGCTGGAGACCGGTGGCGTTTCTGAGAATGGAAAAAACCACCACCAGCTTCAAAAAAGAAGTGCCCATGACTGCCATGAATGGAATCAGCGCCATCAGTGCCAGTGGCACCATCAAATAAAATGGGCTGGTTAAATTCAGAATGCCGCTTTCCATGGCGGGAACCTGCTTTAATCGGTGTAATGCTTAGGATTCAGTCTTACCCGTCAGCTCTGTGATCCGGGCTCCGAGTCGGCCTTCAATTTCTACCAGCTGACATCTACCAATGAGTTGGCCATTGGCTCTGATCCTGACCGGTGCTTCTATGGGGTTACTGAGCTGGAAAACATAGCCTGGCGAAAGGCTTTGCAGTTCTGCGAATGTCAGTTGTTGCTCACCCACTTCGAACATCAGTGTCACTGGCAGGTCGTGAAGATCAACAGGGCCTGCAGGTGCTTGAGGAGCTTCACCTTCCGGCATAGGCTCTTCATAATCCGTGTAGCCCTGGTCATAATGTTCTTCCATAGCCTGAAGCCTCTGTGAAATAGTGACCCGGGTATCCTCGAGAGTGCCCAAAAAAGCAACATTCTGTTTGATTCCTACAATCACCTCTGAGTCACTGACGTGTTTTTCCAGAAAAACAATGTCACCTTCTTCCAGGTCATTGAGTTCACTGCGATTGAGTATGGTGCTGCCTTTTTGCAGGGATACCCATAAAGGTATATCGGGCAGCGAGGTGGATTGATGAGGCGGAATTGACTTCAAGAGGTTCTCTATTACCTCGGAATACTCAATCTGTATAGTTGAGCGGATGTTTTCGGCTTCAAGATCCACTGCAATGAGAGGAGCGTCTGTCGGCTCTGCAGGTTTGAGATGACTGAGCGTGACAGACTGACCTAACATCTGACCCAGAAAATTAAACAGGGGGGTCAGGCTATTGGCAATAGCAGCGTCACGAAGGCTTTCGGGCAGTTTTTTAATGATTTGATGGTCGAGTTTTTTGGGTAGAAGAAAATCCAGAACCTGTCGGCCCAGGTAGAGTTTGCCGGGGTAACCCGCCAGTTCCAGATCAGCCTGCCAACTGGATGTCTGGTGACCAAGACCGGCAAGGGAGACAGTGAATTCGATAGCGTTCAGTTGAATCTGGTAGCGGGCTTTGCGATGACACAGGAGTTGCCCCAACTGAAGCTCGGTGGCTGATATTGTTTCAAACTTCAGTGGTATCGCTTCCATTCGTGTTTATCCGCTCTTTTGGGAGTCCCTGTCGGAATTAACCGCAGTAGGACAGTCTTAAGTCCGACTAGGAATCATTGTCTTCCTGATCTTCTTCACCCACGTACTCCTGTTGGGAACGACCGTCATTCTGTTCGTTGCCATCGCCAGACAGGTTGATGTTGACCTGAACTTTTTCGCCCAGCTTTTCCAGATTCTTCATCAAGCTGGCTTCGTTGGCTACCAGAAAATTGTGGGAATCTGCTGAGGAGGTATTCATGGTGACCTGCAGTTCACCAGATACTCTCTGAATGCGGATTTCCGTGCCCGGCAGAATATTGTCTTTCAGAGTAATTCGAACTTCGGCACCCTGGATAGCGTCTTTTGAAGACACCATGATTTTATCAACCAGCTTGTTGATGACTTCATTGATCTCTTTGGGGCCAGTGACCGCCTGGATGCTTTTCAATTGAGTTTCTGAGGCCTGCTGAGTTTCCCTGACCTGACCGATCACATGGTCACTGCCGTCGAGCATAGACTTCATGGCACCTTCTTCCTGGCCTTTCTGACCTTCACGACCATTGCCCTGATCTTTAAACTTGCCTTCCAGGGCTTCCTTGGCACTTTTTCTGCGTTCTGCCATCAGGCTTTCAAGGCTTTGACCGTCTTTGGATTCCCCTTTGGCGCTTTTCGGGTCTTCCTTCTTTTTCATCTTTTTGGAAAAGTCAGAAGCCTGATCCTCAGACACCTTCTGGCTCTGATTCTGGGTAGGCTGGTTGTTGTTATTCTGCTGAACATTCTGATTAGCGTTGGTGGGCTGCATAATTGGCCTCCTTGCGATCTGTAGACCCTAGGATTTCGGGCGAACAGTAAATTCTTCCATTTCCAGGTCTTCGAGGCGAGCGGCTTCTTTTGCGGCTTCCTGGTCCTGAACTTTGGTAAACTCTTCAAACTTTTCCACAGCCTGCATGGCTTTCATATGATCTTCACGGGCCTGTTCAAGCTGCTCTTTGGCCTTCTCGACATCCTGTCTGGCTTCGTTGATGGCCTGTTCCAGCAGTACATCCTTTTCACGCATCCTGGCTACATTGGCTTTCAGCTGATCCAGTTCGTTCTGCTTTACCTCGGTATTGATAATGTTATCGTAGAGCCTTTGTTCTTCTTTACAGCGCCAGTCAATGTACTCTTCCAGTTCCTGCTCTTTGTTTTTGACTTCCAGCTGAGCCTGTTCCAAACGGTATTCACACTTACGCACCTGGTCCTGAGCAGACTTTTCACGAATCTGCTTAACCTTGAGAAGTTCGTGCAGCATTCAGATCAGACTCCAACGACGTGACGCAGCTGCTGGATGGTCGTGTCATAGTCATTGAATTCGTCGGTGCGCTGCTTCAGAAAGGTTCGTATGGCGTCTATTTTCCGCAAGGCTTCATCAGCCACCGGATCTGAACCCGGTTTGTACTCACCGACCTTAACCAGCAGTTCAATCTCATCAAACTTGGCCAGAAGTTCCCTGAGTTTGCCCGCAGCGGCTTTGTGCTCTTCCGGGGTGATGGCATTCATGACACGGCTGGCGCTGGATAGAACATCAATAGCAGGGTAATGGTTAGCGGCAGCCAGTTTTCTGGAAAGGATAATATGACCGTCCAAAATGGATCGGGTTTCATCCGCTACCGGTTCAGTCATGTCATCGCCTTCTACCAGTACTGTATAGAGCGCCGTGATTGAGCCTGTATCTGACATACCGGCACGTTCCATTAACTTGGGAAGCGTGGCAAAGACCGAAGGTGGAAAACCCCGACGGGTAGGTGGCTCACCGGCTGCCAGCCCTATTTCACGCTGGGCACGGGCAAAACGGGTGACGGAATCCATCAGCAGCAGAACTTTTTTGCCTTTGTCTCTGAAATACTCTGCGACAGCCGTGGCGGTATAGGCAGCCTTGGCTCTTTCCATGGAAGATTTATCCGAAGTGGCAACGATGATAACGGACTTCTTGACGCCCTCCGGGCCGAGATCATGCTCGATAAACTCCCTGAGTTCCCGTCCCCTTTCACCGATCAGCGCAAGCACGGTGACATCAACCTCAGCGCCTTTCACCAGCATTGAGAGCAGCGTACTCTTACCGCCACCAGCGGCTGCGAAGATACCCATACGCTGTCCTTCTCCGCAGGTCAGGACACCATCCAGAACTCTCAAGCCCAGAGGTAAGGGTTTATCAATGATCTGGCGGGTCATCGGGTCAGGGCTGTCGGCATAAACCGGATACCAGGTTTCAGGTTCCACGCCTTCGAAGGCTGCCGGATTCAGAGGGTTTCCCATACCATCAAGCACGTGACCCAGAAGATGAGAGCCAACGCCCACATGGTGAACCTTACCTGTAGGAATTACTTCTGTCGTGGAGGAGATACCCATGATTTCACCCATGGGGGAGAGTACTGTTTCGTGACCCTGAAAGCCTACCACCTCGGCATAGCTGGTTTTGTCATCGTTTGGAGTCACCAGCTCACACAACTCGCCAATCTTGACACCGGGAACCGCCGCCTTGATGATCATGCCCTGTACTTCGGTAACACGGCCACGAATATCTAATAGCCGACTGCTTTCAACCGCATTTTGAAGCGCTGAAGTGAGGTAGTTAAGTGCTTCGGCCACGATCCCTGTCTCCTCTGCCAGTCGTTGCTTTTGTCGCCCTATAGGGTTTGATCAGCTAGAAAGCAAAAGAGGGCTGAATAAGCCCTCTTTTTTGATGTGTTGATCAAGAGTCAGACCATCATGCCCATGTCTCCGGGTCCGCCAGGAGCGGTGGGAGGGGGCTTTGGGCCACTATCTTTAGGTGGGGCAGTCCCATCGCTTTCCGTATTATTCACTTCGGAGATCACCCACTCGAGCGTGTTGACGAACTTCTCCAGAGTGGATTCAAAGTTACCGTAGTCCGATGAAGCCTGCATAGAGCGAATCAGCAGAATTTCAGACTTGTCATGGTTCAGGGCGTGGAAGGCACCCTGCATACTGTGATGCTGAAGGTTGAGTGACAGGAGCTTTTCATACAGGCTGGTTTTGGCGTCGTCGTGAGCGTCCATGGGTTTTACTGAAGAAACGAATACCAGAGCTTCGTCTTCTTCCAGGTATTCCATGTTTACGATCAGGGTGTCATCAAAACAGAGACCACAGGCATCGTGTTCATTCAAGCTGAGCTCACCCAGACCGATGCTCTCTGCAAAATGCTGTATATTCTCTTCTACATTTTGCTTGTAACTCATTCGAACAGACCCTCCAATGGTTCTTAGTCAGAAACTGAAATAACGATAAGTAACTTTCAGTATATATCGCTCTTTTGTCTTGCGTTGGAGAATTCCTGATTACCTGCTCTGGGGAACTCCAAGACCCGATTAGAGTTTTTATCGGTCAAAGTGACGAACGTCTGTATACTTGTTTCAACTTTTTTTAAATATTCAGCTCATGGCAGTTTTATTCCCTGAGTAGTGAGATTCTTTTTTGGCAGATCAAAACAGTACCGATAGCCTCTGGATGCGCGAGGCCCTGAAGGAAGCAGAAAAAGCCCGGGAAAAAGACGAAGTTCCGGTCGGGGCCGTTGTGGTCAGGGGAGGCGAAATCATAGGTCGAGGGTATAACCAGCCCATCAGTGGCTGCAATCCGGTGGCCCATGCCGAGGTGCTCGCCCTGCAGGAAGCGGCTGCCACTCTCAACAACTACCGGTTGGTGGATTGTGAACTCTACGTGACTCTTGAGCCTTGCACCATGTGTGCCGGAGCAATTATCCATAGTCGGGTAAAACGAGTGATCTTTGGTGCTCTGGAGCCCAAGGCAGGGGCTCTGGTCAGTCAGAACCGGACTTTAGAGCTGCCCTATGTGAACTATCGGGTGGAAATGACTCCCGGAGTCCTTGAAGAGGAGTGCAGCGAAATCATTTCCTCCTTTTTCAGAGCCCGACGTGAGGCCAAGAAAGCAGAGAAGAGGCGCTTGAGGTTGTGCTGAGATGAAACTTTTTATTAAGAGGGACTGTCCTAGAATTAGCCTTTCATTGAAAGAGCAGCCCAAATCCTGACTTTTGGGTGAACTTATCTTTGTGAATAGGAGTACATTTTGATGAAAAAACTTATTCTGGCGATCCCACTGGTTGTAGCACCTATCATGGCTGCTGCAGAAATACGAGAAATTGAACGAAAGCTATTGAGTGATTGGGACTCAAGAACCATGACAAGTTATTTTGACACAGTGTCTGAACAGTACTGTCTGCTGGTTGTTGACCCTAAACATTCGATTTTGGATTGCAAACCTATCCATAAGTTTTCAGAGCGGGCTCAAAGAAACATTCTTGGCAACATGTACGTACCAAAATCCTGCGTTGGCGAAAGCGGAGTTTCTAAAGGCTATTGTCCCAAAAACTGAATTTCAGTGTGTTAACCCGGACGGAAGAAATACTCAGTTCACATTTATCTCTGAAAGTACACTCAAGCTGCATTTTTAGCAAAATCGTCGTAAACCCTCGCCCAATCGAGGGTGTCGCAAAAGGGTATGGTCAGCAGGATATATCAAGATCGTCGTTCCCGCGCAGGCGGGAACCCACCACGAGCAGTGGATCTCCGCCTTCGCGGAGATGACGGTTTGAAGCTTGAAGCGTTTTAATTGACCTTTTGCGACACCCTCAATCGGGCGGGGATATAAGATGGGAACGCAGAGCGTTCCGGTTGAGCATTTGTATGTAGTTGGTTATATTTTCCATCGGTCTGTCTCTATGCAGAGACTCACGGTGACGAAAATCAAGCACTGTTAACAAAAAATTAAGGCAGAGACAACTGCCCAACCGCCCTTGAAGAACCAGACGAGCCCATACCTGAGTGACCCGTTAAGGCTGCGGCAAATCAAACAAAAGACCAATAAATAACCGAGGGGCACCCGGTTACTGCTGATGGAGGCTTCTGTGTAAGTCCAGTCGCTATAGGCTGGTTGTAGCCTGTGAAGTCAGAAGCCTCGCCTGACAAGGCGGGGAGTGTCACAGATAGATGAACCATTGAAGGGAAAACCTGCCAAGATCCATAGATCAATCACTGGTTTCCATACCTGGGTTTCGATTATCATAGCGCCCCTGATTATCTCCCTGAGTCCAGTTGAGGACAGTTTTTAACATGCTCATTTTGCGTGGTGCTCCGGCTCTCTCGCCGTTTCGTAGCCAAAAGCTGCTTGAAACCCTGCAACACAGGATCCCCGAAATTACCGGTGTTTTTGCTGAATACCAGCACTTTGCCCGGGTCGACGAGGCATTGTCCGACCAGGAATTGAAAGTTCTGAAACAGCTGCTGACCTACGGTCCCCGGATGCAGGAAGGTGAGTGCTCAGGCACTTTGTTTCTTGTCGTACCCCGTCCAGGCACTATTTCCCCATGGTCCAGCAAAGCCACCAACATTGCTGAAAATTGTGGTCTCAGCAAGGTTCACCGTATTGAGCGCGGTTTGGCTTACTATGTGTATGCCGAAGAAGGCCTCAGTGAACACCAGAAAGAAGTGGTATCCAGCCTGATTCATGACCGCATGACCGAGGCTGTGTTGGCTGATGCCAGAGAAACAGAGCTTCTTTTTGCAGAAACCGAGCCAGCGCCCCTGACCCGTGTGGATATTCTTGAAGGCGGACGTGAGGCTCTGGTTGCCGCCAACCAGTCCCTTGGACTGGCTCTGGCAGAAGATGAAATCGATTATCTGGTCACCAGCTATGAGGGGTTGGACAGGAACCCCACTGATGTTGAGCTGATGATGTTTGCCCAGGCTAACTCCGAGCACTGCCGCCATAAGATTTTTAACGCGACCTGGACCATTGACGGTGAGCGGCAAGATCATTCTTTGTTCCAGATGATCCGTAACACCCACACTATGAGCAGTGAAGGTGTGCTCTCGGCCTATAAAGACAATGCCTCTGTTATTGAAGGCTCCAGAGCCGGGCGTTTTTTCCCGTCTCCTGAAAAGAAAGATTACCAGTATCATCAGGAAGACATTCATATCCTGATGAAAGTGGAAACACACAACCATCCAACGGCCATCTCGCCCTGGCCCGGTGCTGCTACCGGTGCCGGTGGTGAGATCCGTGATGAAGGGGCTACTGGTCGAGGCTCCAAGCCAAAGGCGGGGCTGACCGGTTTCTCGGTATCCAATCTGAATATTCCCGGCTACAAACAGCCCTGGGAAAAAGACTACGGCAAGCCGGATCGGATCGTGACTGCCCTGGATATTATGCTGGAAGGTCCTCTGGGTGGTGCAGGCTTTAACAACGAGTTTGGTCGTCCAAACCTTTGCGGTTACTTCCGTACCTTTGAAGCCACAGCCAAAGGCTCTGCTGGCGAAGAAGTGAGGGGGTACCACAAGCCCATCATGCTGGCAGGTGGTCTGGGTAATATCCGCGCCGCTCATGTTGAGAAAGCTGATATTCCCGTTGGCGCCAAGCTGATTGTTCTGGGTGGTCCGGCCATGCAGATCGGTCTGGGGGGTGGTGCAGCCTCTTCCATGACTTCCGGTGAAGGTCAGGAAGATCTGGATTTTGCCAGCGTTCAGCGTGATAACCCCGAGATGGAGCGTCGTTGCCAGGAAGTGATTGACCAATGCTGGCAGCTGGGTGATGAAAACCCCATCGTCTTTATCCACGACGTGGGTGCGGGTGGCCTGTCCAATGCGCTGCCAGAACTGGTCAGCGATGGTGGCCGTGGTGGTCGCTTCCAGCTCAGGGATATTCTGAATGATGAGCCAGGCATGTCCCCCCTGGCGCTCTGGTGTAATGAATCCCAGGAACGTTATGTGATGGCGGTAGCTCCAGAAAATATGGAGCTGTTTGAAGCCATCTGTCAACGAGAGCGTTGTCTCTATGCCGTTGTGGGTGAGGCCACTGAAGAGCCAAACCTGTTGGTGGAAGACAGCCACTTTGATAACAAGCCAGTGGATATGCCTCTGGACGTTCTGTTGGGCAAACCTCCCCGCATGCATCGTGATGTGCAGGCAGAAACTATTCAACAGGATGCACTGGACCTTTCCGGTGTGACTCTGGAAGAAGCGTCTGAGCGAGTTCTCAAGCTGCCAACCGTCGCCAGCAAAAACTTCCTGATTACTATTGGCGACCGCTCTATTACCGGTCTGGTAGCCCGTGAGCAGATGGTTGGCCCATGGCAGGTTCCTGTTGCTGACTGTGCGGTCACCGCTACTGCTTTTGATACCTTCACGGGTGAAGCTATGTCCATGGGGGAGAGAACCCCTCTGGCTCTGGTCAATGCGCCTGCCTCAGGTCGTATGGCGATCGGTGAAGCGATTACCAACATCGCCAGCACCCGTATTGGCAAGCTGGGTGATATCAAGCTGTCGGCAAACTGGATGGCCGCTGCCGGTCATCCGGGTGAAGACGCCAGACTCTATGAAACCTGTAAAGCGGTTGGTATGGAACTCTGCCCGGAACTGGGTATTGCTATTCCTGTAGGCAAGGACTCTATGTCCATGCGCACCAGCTGGAAAGACGGCGATTTAGAAAAGAGTGTTACCTCGCCTCTGTCGCTGGTGATTTCGGCTTTTGCTCCCGTAACAGACATCCGCAAGACCGTTACGCCAGAGCTGCGCACCGATAAAGGTGAGACTGATCTGTTGCTGGTGGATCTGGGTCGTGACCAAAACCGTCTGGGTGGTTCTGCTCTGGCACAGGTTTATGGCCAGATTGGTGATGTGGCGCCTGATGTTTCTTCTGCGCAAGACCTCAAAGGGTTCTTTACTGCCATCCAGCAATGTCTGGAAGAAGACCTGCTGTTGGCTTACCACGACCGTTCAGACGGTGGTCTCTTTACCATATTGGTTGAGATGTCCTTTGCCGGTCACACCGGAATTGAGGTGAATCTGAATAAACTGGCAGGCAATGAAGCGGCCATTATCCCGGCCCTGTTTAACGAAGAGTTGGGCGCCGTTCTGCAGGTTCGTCGTGCAGACAAAGGTAAAGTTAAAGATATCCTGGCAAGCCTGGGTCTGGCCTCCTGCGTACATACCATTGCTTCCCTGAGACCGGATCAGCGCATCAACTTGGTCTTCAATGGCGAGCTGATCAGTAGCGAAAGCCGGGTTAAATACCAGCGCTGGTGGGCTGAAACCAGCTATCGCATGCAGGCTCTGAGAGATAATCCTGAATGTGCCCGTCAGGAATTTGATAACCTGCTGGATGACGGCGACACAGGTTTGCATGCCTCTTTGCCGTTCGACATCAATAGGGATGTTGCTGCTCCATTTATTGCGACTGGAGCCAGCAAACCTCAGGTAGCCATTCTGAGGGAGCAGGGTGTTAACGGTCATGTGGAAATGGCAGCGGCTTTTGATAAGGCCGGCTTCCAGGCAGTGGATGTTCACATGAGTGACATTCTTTCCGGTCATCGTAACCTGACAGAATTCAAAGGATTGGTAGCCTGTGGCGGTTTCTCCTACGGTGACGTTCTGGGTGCGGGAGAAGGCTGGGCGAAATCAGTGCTGTTTAACAGTATGGCCCGTGACCAGTTTGCGGCTTTCTTTGATCGTCCGGACAGTTTTGCCCTGGGTGTCTGCAACGGTTGTCAGATGCTGTCCAATCTCCATGAATTGATTCCGGGTGCAGAGCACTGGCCACACTTTGTCCGTAATCAATCTGAGCAGTTTGAAGCCAGAACCGTGATGGTCGAAGTCCAGCAGAACAAGTCCATTCTCCTCAGAGGTATGGAAGGTTCCAGAATGCCTATTGCGGTGGCTCACGGTGAAGGCTACGCCGAGTTCAAAAAGGCTGACCAAATCCGGAAACTGTCTGCCAGTGGTCAGTTGGCCCTCAGATACGTGGATAATCAGGGACGGGCTACTGAGCGTTACCCCTACAACCCTAACGGTTCTGCTCAAGGGATCACGGGTCTGACTTCGGCAGATGGCAGAGTGACAATTATGATGCCTCACCCGGAAAGGGTATTCAGAGCGGTTCAGAACAGCTGGTATCCAGACACTTGGGGTGAAGATTCACCCTGGATGAGAATGTTCAGGAATGCCCGGGTCTGGGTTGATTGAATGTTGGGCGAGTAGTAAAGCAATTGATTAAGCTGGGTACTCAATGAGTATCCGGCTTAATCACTAAAAATCAGTTTTTGGGACAACTATCCGAAGAGGCATCACACGCGCCAGCGCCAGATTTTGGTACATAGGCGTCGCCGAGAATGTTTCTCTGTGCTTGCTCTGAGAGTTCATGGACACTTTTGCAGTGCATAAGCGAATTATATCCACTAGAAACCTTATCTAAAACCACCAGACAATATTGTTGAGAAACTTTGTCAAAGTAGTTTTCAATGGCCCTGTCGAACCACGGATCCCTAAACGTTTGCCAGTTTGTTCGTTCTACTTCTGCACCAACCATGGTAGACGCTGCAGCCAACAGGGCTGCCAGAATGAATTTTTTCATAGAATTTACTCCTTCTTTAAATAGTCAAAGATCAGTTCACCAGAAAGTCAGGATTTGATTTGAATTTTTAATGAACGCTTAATTGTTAGACATTCGTTCTAATAAAGAGTTCCAGTGAGAGGCTTGAACAATGACGACTTATGCTTTATGAGTCAGATAGCAGAAAGAGTTTGAAACTCGGTCAACACAAAGTGATCGGTCATCCCGCTGACGTAATCAATCAATAATCTTGCCCGGTAATACCATTCCAGCTCATCCTGTTCTTTAGCGGAGTAACTGCTGCCAGGCAATGATTTCACTGCCCGGTGATACGCCATTTTATGTTTGCCAGAGAGGCGGTGGTAAAGACGTTGCTCGATAAAATGTCGGCTGGAATCTTTTTCAGTAAGACTGGCGAATTCTTCACGGCTCAGTTCCAGCAAAGGCTGGAAAATATCCATCAGTCCCATCAGGGCAGAGTAGCCCCTGAGTTCCGGAGTTTCCTTCTCCATGCTGGTAAAGACATAGCGAATAGCGACGGTTTTCAGGGTCTGAAGTGCCAGATGCTGGTCGGACTGGCCGTCAATCAGAGGCTCATCGAGCGTCCCGTCAAAGATCGCCTGATGCTTTTGCAGATAACGATTTGCAGCATAATCCACCAGATCTCTTACCAACCGGGTGCGCAGCCGGATAATAAATTCCTGCTTGTTGTTGCCGGCTCTCTTGACCGCAGACTCCATGATATTGGGCAAATACTCGTTATATTCAGTAAATTCCTCCCAGACTTCATAGAGACTGAAGCGAAGATCGCGGAAAGAGAGAATCCCCTTATCGACCGCATCTTCCAGATCGGCAATGCAGTAGGAAATATCGTCGGCGGCTTCCATGATATAAACCAGAGGGAAGCGACAACCTTCATTGATAGCCAGATGCTGCCAGATGTCACGGACCAGAATGGCTTCGGAAAAGAAGTAACCCGGCTTTTTCTTGCGATAGGCATCGGGTGAGCCTTTGTCGGGTCTGGGCTCATAGGGCGTACGGGTGTATTTCATAAGCGCGCCCATCTGGGAATAGGTCAGGTTTAGATCCTGAAGGTGATGAATAATTCTTAACGCCTGGGCATTGCCTTCGTAAATAGACAAGTCTGGCAGCAGGGTTGACTCCAGTAAGGCTGACCGGGCTTTCTGACCTTTGCACGCTTTTTCATAACATAGCCCGGCTTTATCCTGCATCCAGCGGCTGATAGCCGCCTCGCCAAAATGACCGAATGGAGGGTTGCCAATGTCGTGCATCAGGCAGGCCATTTCTACCAGATTTATAAAAGCCGTGTCCTGATTGTCTAATCCCAGCGATGTTAATTGGCCGCTTTCTGACAGGCGCTGCAGAATCGTCTGTGCCAGAAAACGACCGGTTTGTTGCACTTCCAGAGAGTGCGTCAGACGACTGCGAACAGCGGCATTGGTTTCCAGAGGGTAAACCTGAGTCTTTTGTTGCAGCCGACGTATGGCCGCTGACTGAATGATTCGCCCCCGGTTGCTTTCTGTTTCAGTTAACAGGTCCCGATCCGGTTCGACAGAACTGAGTCTTGGGCGAGTGCAGGTGAGTTTAGTCAGATAGTTCATGCTGATCATAGTCGGCAGGATCTGTTTGAAGGTGAGGTTTGACCTGGCTCTCTATAGGCTAAAAGCCAGCAGGTTAAGGACATAGGGTTTTAGCCAAAGGAATGAAAGGGAATATTATAGATGCTTTTCAAGCAACAGCCGTTCAAGTCTGGACTAGGAGGCTGACCGAGAATAGTCTGCCCTACTGCGGCGGCAGCAAATTGGTCTGAAAATCCGCTTTTGTTCGTCAAATAGCTCGCTATTCTCCTCACAAAACCGAATTTTCATCCTCAATTTTCTGCCGTCCTCGCTACGGGCGCTATTCTCGGTCAGCCTCCTAGCAGCCTGTCGGACTTAAGACTGTCCTACGCGGCAACTGCTCCTGCGTTGCTCTAGCTCCTGCATCCATGCAGTCGTGCGGCGGCAGCAAATTGGTCTAAAAATCCCTGTTTCTTCGTCAAATAGCTCTCTATTCTCCTCAGAAACAGAGATTTTTATCCTCAATTTCTTGCAATCCTCGCTACGGACGCTTAAGTCCGACAGGCTGCTAGAATTCTGCCGGACATCGCCCTTCAAATATCAACTGAACATATTCCCGCTCCAGATAGCCTGGCTTGCCGGTAAAATAATGCAGCAGCAGATCGTCAGCAAGCCTGCGATCTATCTCCGGGCACTTCACTTCATAGTTGAGCATAGACAGCATTTTGCAGTTAAAGTTGAATATCCAGTTCTGTACCGTACTTGATGGATGAACGGAATCAACATAAAAATGATCACTGCGGTTTTTGCAGGGGCTCGCCTTGTGACTCTCGCAGATATCTACCTGGGCATTATCAGAACAGCCTCTGAAGGTGACATCGAGACAGGGGGTTTCAGTGTCAACATCTTGCTGGCGGGCATGTTCTAACAAAATGTCAAACATTCTGTTGTAATCGAAAAACAGGAGTAACAGGTCAGGATACTGTCTTTTCAGCCGAAAAAACGCTTTCGTAGCCAATCGGTTATGATTGACGATCACCTCACGTACTTCCTGACGATCTTCTGAATTGCGCAAACAGGGGGTTTTAGTGACATCGGGAACCGTTCCCCAGAAAATGGTTCTGGCTCCATGGGCATAGAGGTTTTCAATAGCCGCTGACAGCTTGGCAACCACCAGACGATAATTCCAGTAACGGTTGAGATAATCATTAGCGCCACCGGCTAACATAAAAATCTGATCCTCAGAAAAGGGTGCATGATGTTGCACAAGGTGATTTATCTGTTCCTCGACCGAACTCAGAATAGGCTTTCCACCTCTGATGCTATTGGTGAGAAAACTGATATTGGCCAACTGACTTTCACCAAACAGAAACGACCAGAAAAAATCCGTTAACACCTCTGAAAAACCGACCACCGTACTGCCACCATGTGACTGATCGACAAACTCGGTTTTATTGGAGGTATTCAGATAAAGGGCTCTGGCAATAAGCTCTGGTGCCATCAGATCATCACAAAAACGCCCTCCATGATAATTGGCACCCGGTATGGCACCACAGAAACTGCCAAAAATAAAGCCCGGTAACATACGACCGCTCCAGGGATAAAGTGACATTTGACGTTCATTCAGTGTACCGCTACCTGTAAGGAATCGACTGTAGTTATAGAAATTACCCGAATCAACGCTACTGTCACCCACCACAAAGACATTGCTGACAGGTTGTGCCTCCTGCGAGCAAAAACGTTCGGTGAATTTGGGATAAAAAAGTTTTTCATACGCCAAACCGGGTAACGACAACAGCAGTAATACCAGACCCAGCCAACTACGAATCATATTGAAACCCTAATAGAGCAGTTACTAAAAAGCTGAGGATTATAGTGGATTACTCTCCCCGTGCGGTTGTATTAATCTTTATTTTGGCCCTGTTGCCATGCAAAAGCCGATAAAGCTACTTTAAAATCCCGGTTACCAGCTTTTTGGTAAGTTTTTCGATACTCGCTGTAGGATGTAGGAGGTTGTTAACTTACTGAGTATTGGTGGGTGTGACTGAAGTGGTAGAGAATGCCCCTGTGATCCTTTGAATCATCAACGATAAGGGGTTGTAATCCTGTGAAGTCTTAGGGTCAGTCTCGTTGGTTGAAACAGAAGAAGCAGAATCAAACTTTATTCTTTTATCATTTCCATCGATAGAAATTTCTTCAAAAGTCTCATCGAGCTGAGCGATTTGTGGCGAATCAAGTTCTATATTCCGGTCGGGAGCAATCCTGACTGCCGCATCAAAGTGTTCCAGGAGAGCCTCTGAATTGGGGGTGTGGATAAGATAAGCTGAAGACTGATGGGAGTCTGTCAGAGTTTGGGAGACGAAGAGATTAGCTTGATCGAAATTTTGCTTTAACAACAAGTGTAAAAGCATTGCTCTTTGACTTTCAGAGAGATCGGGAAATGTGTAATTGCTGTTTTGCAAAAGCATAACCAAAAGGTTAGGAGCAAAAACTACCCAGCGCTTCAGGTCATAAATCTCGTGATGAGACCCATGGTGACCTTGTGTAATCACCGGGAACCAGACGCCATGTGTCGGCACGAGCAGTGCAATAAGCTGTGAATCGCCAAATTGTTGCAATCTGGCTAAATCCGATTGAGCGAAAGAGGCCGAATCAGTAATGACATTGTTATCGAGAACGGCTGGAATAACGTCAGTATCAATCCCCAATAATAACTCAAGCTCTTGCATTAGTTTTTCCTTCTCAGGATGAGCCTGAATCGTGGAAAAAATCTGTCGAAGGTTATAATCGATAGTTTGCCTTATTATTTGCTGGTTCCAGTCGCCTGCTTGTCCTGATCGCCCACTCCGGTTGAATATTTCTGCAATGGACGAGTACATACAGTTACCATCGCCATTAATTTTTATCAGTTCAAAACTGGTTTGAATCATTAACAATAAAGGGTCGTTATTTTCTAAAGTCTCACTGTCAGTCTCATTGGCTGAAACCGAAGAGACAGAACCGGACCTCATTTGTCTATTATTTTCATCGTTGGAAAGAGCTTCAAAAGCCTCATCAATCTCCATATTCTGAGGCGTGACAATGTTTACTGCTGCATCAAAGTGTTCCATGGTAGTCACTGAACCGGGGTAGTGGATAAGATACGCTGAAGCCTGATGGGAGGCTGCCAGAGTTTGAGAGATGAAGCGCTTGGCTCGATCGAATTTTTGGTTTAACAATAACTGTAAAAGTGTTGTCCTTTGACTTTCAGAGAGATCTGGAAAGGTATAATTTTCGTTTTGTAACAGCATAGTCAAAAGGTTGGGAGCAGAATCAATCCAGTATGTCAGGTCATAAAACTCTTGATAAGGTCCATCGTGACCTTGTGTAATTATCGGGAACCAGACACCCTGTGTAGGTACTAGCAAGGCAATCAACTGGGCACTGGCAAATGGTTGCAATGTGCTTGACCCAGACTGTGCGAAAGAGGCTGATTCAGTAATGACATTATCATCGAGAACCGCTGGAATAATGTCGGCATCGATCCCCAATAACAGCTCAAGCTCCTCTATCAGTATATCCTTGTCGGGGTGATTTTGAATCATGGAAAAAATCTGATGAAGGTTAAAGTCTATAATCTGTCTTATTGTTTTCTGGTTCCATTGTCCTGACGGTTCATATTTGTTGAAAATCGCTGCAATTGACGAATACATACAGTTATCATCGCCATTAATTCTTATCAGTTCAAAGCCCTCGGGGACGGGGTTATGATGAGAATAGTAGGGTTCATAAACCTGTGTTTTGGGGTATCCCTTTTCCATCTTTCTATATAATTGCCCTGCTTGTTCTCTGATGCGTTTGTCTTCAATCATACAGACTTTATGAAAAGGCCTTATCAGCGGTTCTTTTGTTTTTTTAGTGCTTCGGTTTGTATGACGTCCTTTCCCTCGTATGGGATTTTCAGTTTCATAAACTTCACCGCAATGGCAGCAGGTTTGTCTGAAACCACCTTGTCCATTTGGAACATTAATCAGAATCCTGGGAGTATTTTTTCTGAATAAAGAGATTAATTCCTTGGTTTTTTCTTTACTGAAAATATCCGATTTTTGTTCTGTTTTTTTTAGAAAAGCTTGCAATGAAGCTTTTATATCTTTATTTGTTGTTCGACTTACGGTTTTTTTCAAAACACTTAAGGTGAAGTTATTTAAAAAAACGTTGTTTTCGAAATTAAAACTATCCGGGTAATGTCTTGCGGAAGGGAGCAAGTGACTGAAAAAAAGTGGGATAGGGTTTTTTTTACCATCAATAATTGTACGCATGCCCTTGATAATAATCTGAAGATTTTCTAACTCGTTCTGATGAAAAACGAAATCGAAAGCCTCTTTATAAAAAGGAGTAAAGAGGGTTTTTGTAAAAAGGAAATCAACAATTTGTAACACATTAAAAGCTAAAGCAATACCTTGTTTGTTGGAAGTGTAAATGTCCTCCAGGCCAAATTGCTCTGGTTTTTTTGTAATTTTTTTGACTATACCAGAACTTCTGTCAAATTCGTTACAGGTAATTGACCTTACACAGACTTCAATAAGATAGTTTATAACAATACGATACATAACCTCTACTTTATCTGGACCATTGATTTTTGAGACGTATCTCAGACTCGGAACCAGGTGCCCAACAAAAAATCCCAAATCTTTGATGACTTTCTCATCAATATTGCCACTGATAACACACTCAAAAAAAATGTAGTTTTCCTTGGCAATTGAATAATCTTCATGACTTATAAGGAGAGACATCTGAACTCTTTGCAGCAATAATTCCAAATGGGCCTGAGAGGGCAACCAATCATCGTTCTGTGGCGTTAATAATGCTTTGGTAATAATGTTATTACCCAGGTTTGAAACGGAGGCTTTTTTGAGATTGTTTGGTATTTTAAATTTATTTCTTGATAAGTCATACATTGACAACAAAACAAATTTTTTTTCAACGTCTGACATATCATCTTTAATAGTGGGTATCCAGATATTGGCAAAACTTCCATACTGAGTTCCTCCTCTATAACGTTCTGTTGTCTTTTGTGTTTCTAAAGGAAAAATAAGCTTGTATTGATAAAACATAGTATTAGCTTTTGCCAATTTCTTTTTTACAGCTAAGTGTATTTCCCATTTTATGGGTTTAACTACCTTGCTTTTTATGGGTTTACCTATATCGTTATTTATGTGTTTGCCTTTATTAGCTGTGGTTTTGAATTGGTAGCTTTGGTTATGTTTCTCATTATACGTCAGTTGACGAGGATTTTCCGGAACATAATAGGTAACAGAACTGGCTATGGCATTTTCAAATGCTGGCCTTTCATAACCAGGAACTCTAACAATTATCGTTATGATGTTATTTTTTATTTTTCCTTCCTTTTGTTCTTTTTTATTCTTTTTTATATTTCTCTTCCTTAAATTATGTAAAACCTTTGGAAAATTATACTCATCCAGTTTTTCATTCTTATAATAAACAATAGGTTTAACATTTTCTGGTATTTTAAATCCCGACTTCTTCCTGGCCTCATTTATTAGATTGTCAAAATTTCTTATCGAAGTATAAGTGGATTCTACAATCTCAGCCTCATTGTGCATTTCAACAGGAATAAAAATATCTGTCCCTAGTGATAATGGTTTCTCTGAGTTATCTAGCTCATCATCAATAACTAAATAATCAAAATCTGGGTCTTCTCCATCTTTTATTCTTTCATTAACACTTCTTTTTATCTTGTTGTAATCCGTTTCTACATAAACAGAATTGTTGTTTTTTTTTGCCAGAGTATTAACTTCGAATATTTCATATGTGATAAGAAATTGGGTGCTTGTTAGAGACCTGATCTCTGAAAGAATACCTTCAAATTGAGGAGGTGTTAGATACCTGGTCTTTGAAAGAATACCTTCTGATCGTATATCGAAATCGGCTGTCAGAAAATTGATGGTATTTAAAATCTGCTCCTCTACAGAAAAGTTTTCAGATCCATAGCGAACACGTCCGGAAGAATGAAACCACCACCATTGATCAAAGCCTTCATAGATTTTGGGAGGCCCTTCACTGACTCTTTGAGAATTTTTATAAGTCTGCATCAGGCAAAGATTATGGCTATAAAGATAGGATACCTTTGGTGCATATTTAACATAAATGACTGGTCCTTCGTTGCCAATATTGTCGAAATAATACTCTATCCTGAAAAATGCATCTTTCCACCAACCATAAGGTGCTACAAAATCCAGTGTTACCATAAACATATTTTCTTCATTGATACTGAATTTAAATTTCTTTGGGTACCTCTTATTAAGAAAATTTTGAAGTCTATCAATAGCGATATAAATCTCTCTGGCTCTGGATGCGGAATTTCTTTTGGGTGATATTGGGTTAGGTTTGAATTTTTTTAAGGGAACTGTGTGAATTATTTTATCTCCATTCTGTAAGTTTCCTTTCCGAATAATATTGACATGGGTCAAGATGAATTCTCCATTGCGTAGCAGATGCAATGACCGGCAGTTTGGACTGCGTTGCATGTCTATTTCATATTCAGGATGGTTGACTGAATATAGCGATTGAAGATTAAAGTCTTTATTTTTTTTGGCTTTGATAATGCGCGTTATTTTTTTTGCACAATTTCGGTCTTCAAAGAACAGAGTTATCAATTCCATGTCCGCTGTGGGCGTTTGCTCAGCTCTTTCTGATAATAATCTGTCTATATAGTCTTCAACAACACGGACTGCCCTATTAATTTTATCAAGTGTTAATCGGTCTGAATTTATTATTGTTGTTTGTTTGATAGATTCTACTTTACCATAATGGATCATTGCCTGAACAAGATTAAACGTCCTTAACAGGGTGTAAGGTATGCCAAACTTGGTCGTATTATGATTAGTCTTAACCCCCATTTTCTTAGCCAATTCCCTATTTTTGCTTTTAAAAAAATTATTTCTTTTTCTTCGATTAACGCCTGACATCACTTTATCAATGTAAAATTTAGCTTGCACATACAAATTTTTTTCTTTAAGTACTCGATCAATTTCTTCGTACTCGTGAAAAGTAAGTTGTTTTAGTATACTTTTTTGATCTTCGTTTATTGCAAGAGCACTCCCTGATATAAGGTTTATTGATAAAAAGATAAGATGAATACTCTTTTTACTCAATTTGGCTAACGCAGTAAAAACCATACCTGGCGATCCTTATAATTCTCTGAAATTTGGTCTATTGAGCGACACTGGCTGAGTACTCCTCATTAAAAACTGTATCGAGTGAATAGTAGCTTGTTTTAAAATCATCTGCTTTCCTATTAATGGAACTGATGTTTAGGTGAATAGGGCCAAATGGATTACAAGACGATAACCAGCCGCTTCAATGCGGTATCTTTGTCCATTCTCTGAAGCAAACAGTGGGATTTTTCGTTCAGGTCAGGCTCATATCATAAGTACCTAACCAGTTGGTTAGTGTGTCTGATACACCATGTAGCGAGACACTGGGAAGCCGGTAAAGTTACCTCATAGTCCCGATAACCGGCTTTTATTGACACACTGTTCAGTGTACGGAGAGGTTGATAACTTACATGAAATTGGCCGGTGTGCCTGGCAAGTTAAGAAGTGCTTCAGCTCTGGTTTGAATCATTAACGATAAAGGGCTGTGGTCTTGTAGTGTCTCACTGTCTGTTTCATTGGTTGAAACTGAAGAAGCGGGATCAGGTCTCATTCTTTTGTTAATTCCATCTTGGGAAAGATCTTCAAAAGACTCAGCGTTCAGATTGTTTTTTGAAGAATTAACCTCCATGTTCAGAGGCGTTTCAATCTTTACTGCCGCATCAAAGTGTTCCTGAAGAGCTTCTGAACTGGGGGAGTGGATAAGATAAGCTGAAGACTGATGGGAGTCTGTCAGAATTTGGGAGACAAAGAGCCTGGCTTCATCAAAATTTTGGCTTAATAACAATTGTAAAAGCATTGCCCTTTGACTTTCAGAGAGATCAGGAAATTCATAATATTCGTCTTGTAACAGAATAGCCACAAGATTAGGGGCAAAACTTACCCAGCGCCTCAGGTCATAAATATCGTGATGAGACCCATGCTGACCTTGTGTAATCACCGGGAACCAGACACCCTGCGTAGGCACCAGCAATGCAATTAACTGGGTATCGCCAAATTGTTGCAATCTGGCTAAGGCCGATTGCGCGAAAGAGGCTGATTCAGTAATGACATTGTTATCGAGAACGGCTGGAATAACGTCGGCGTCGATCCCCAATAGTAGCTCAAGCTCTTGCATCAGTTTTTCCTTGTCAGGATGGTCCTGAATCGTGGAAAAAATCTGACGCAGGCTGTAATCCATAATCTGCCTTATTGTTTGCTGGTCCCATGCACTTGCATACCCTGGCCGGTCATTCCGGTTGAATATCTCTGCAATGGACGAGTACATACAGTTACCATCACCATTAATTTTTATCAGCTCAAAACTGGTTTGAATCATTAATAATAGGGGGTCGTAATTTTCTAAAGTCTCACTGTCAGTCTCAGTGGATGATCCCGAAGAAACAGAATCTGACCTCATTCTTTTATTATTTTCATCGATGGAAAGAGCCGCAAAAGCCTCATCAACCTCTATATTCTGGAGAGTATCAATGCTTAATGCTGCATCAAAGTGTTCCATGAGACCCACTGAACCTGGGTAATGAATAAGATAAGCTGAAGCCTTATGGAAGGCTATCAGAATTTGGGAGACGAAGAACATGGCTTGATCGAAATTCTGCTTTAACAAGAACTGTAAAAGTGTTGCCCTTTGACTTTCAGAGAGATCAGGAAAGGTATAATTTTTGTTTTGTAACAGCATAGCCAAAAGGTTAGGAGCAAAATTGACCCAGCGCTTCAAATCATAAATCTCGTGATAAGGCCCATCGTGACCTTGTGTAATCACCGGAAACCAGATACTCTGTGTCGGCACTAGCAAGGGAATAAGCTGGACATTGTCAAATGGTTGCAATCTGCCTGAATCCGAATGAGCAAATGAAGCTGAATCAGTAATAACATTGTTATCGAGTAGCGTAAGAATAACATCTGCATCGATCCCCAATAGTAGCTCAAGCTCCTGCAGCAGTTTGTTTTTGTCGGGATGACCTTGAATAATGTCAAAAATCTGACGAAGGTTATAATCCATAATCTGCCTTACCCTATGCTGATTCCATTTGCCTGCTTGTTCTGACGGTCCATTCCTGTCGAATATCTCTGCAATGGACGAGTACATACAGTTACCATCATCATTAATCCTTATCAGCTTAAAACCTTCGGGGACGGGATTATGATGAGAATAGTAGGGTTCATAAATCTGTGTTTTGGGGTATCCTTTTTCCATCTTTTTATATAATTGCCCTGCTTGTTCCCTGATGCGTTTGTCTTCAATCATGCAGGCTTTATGAAAAGGTCTTACCAGCGTCTCTTTTGCTTTTTTGGCCTTTCGGTTTGTACTGTGACCTTTACCTCTAATGGCGTTTTCAGTTTCATAAACTTCACCGCAATGGTAACAGGTTTGCCTGAAACCGCCTTGTCCATTCGGAACATTAATCAGAAGCTCTGGAGTATTTCTCCTGAATAAAGAGATTAGTTCCTCGGTTTTTTCTTTACTGAAAATCTCTGGCTTTTGTTCTTTTTTGTTTAGAAAAGCTTGCAGTGAAGCTTTTATATCTTCATTTGTTGTTCGACTTAAGAACTTTTCCAAAATACTTAAGGTAAATTTATTTAAAAAATCATTGCTTTCAAAATCAAGATCACCGGAGGAATACTTTGCTGCTGGCAATATATGACTGAAAAATAGTTGAATGCGATTTTTCTCAGCATCAATAATTTTACGCATACCCCTGATACTAAACTGTAGGCTCTCTAATTCATTCTCATAAAAAGTAATATCAGAAGCTTCTTTATAAAAAGGATCAAAGATAGTTTTTGCAAAAAGGAAATCAACGATTTGTAATGCATTAAAAGCTACAGAAAAACCTTTTTTGTTGGAAGCGTGGATGTCTTCGATGCTAAATTGATCCGGATTTTCTATAAGTTTTCTAACTATTTCAGAACTTGCGTCAAATTCGTTAGCGGTCAGAGTCCTGACACATAGTTCAATGAGATAGTTTAAAACAATACGATAAACGACTTCTCTCTTATCTGGATAATTGATTCTGGATAGGTATCTCAAGCTTGGCGCCAGTTCTCCAATAAAAAAGTCTAAATCCTTGATAACATTCTCATCAATATTTCCACTGATGAGACTTTCAAAAAAAACATTTTTTTCCTTAGCCATTGAATAATTTTCGTGACTTATAAAGAGAGCCATCTGAACTCTTTGCAGTAATAATTCTAGACGGGGCTGATTTGGCAACCACACATCGTTATGTGGTGTTAGTAGTGCTTTGGTAATAATGTTATTCCCTAGATTTGAAACGTAGTCTTTTTTAAGATTATTTGGAATTTTAAATTTATTTCTCGATAAGTCGTACATTGACATCAAAGCAAATTTTCTTTCAACATCTGACATGTCATCACTAATAGTAGGTATCCAGACATTGGCTAAACTTCCATACTGAGCTCCCCCCCTGTAGCGTTCTGTTGTCTTTTGCTTTTCTAAAGGTAAAATAAGTTTGTAATGGTTAAGCATAGTATTAGCTTTTGCCAATTTCTTTTTTTCAGCTAAATGTATTTCCCATTT
The DNA here is from genome assembly GCF_049275935.1 of Endozoicomonas sp. ALC020. Taxonomy (NCBI): domain Bacteria; kingdom Pseudomonadati; phylum Pseudomonadota; class Gammaproteobacteria; order Oceanospirillales; family Endozoicomonadaceae; genus Endozoicomonas; species Endozoicomonas sp. ALC020. The sequence continues at coordinate 110,785 of NZ_CP184830.1, read as the reverse complement.
TATGGGTTTTCCTTTCTTGGCTATGTCTTCGACTTCCTCGCTTTCGTTATGTCTGTCGTTGTACGTCAGTCGACGAAGATTATCTGGAACATAATAGTTAACCGAACTGGCTATAGCATTTTCAAACGCTAGCCTTTCATAACCAGGGACTTTAACAATCAGTGTCAGGATATTATTTCTTATCTTTCCTTCTTTTTTCTTCTTTTTTGTATTCTTGCTCCTAATGTCATATAAAACGTTTTGAAAATTATGCTCGTTCAATTCTTTATTCTTATAATAAACAGTGGGTTCAACATTTTTTGGTATTTTAAATCCCGAACACTTTCTGGTCTTATATATCAGATCATTAAAATTTTTAATCGAGGTAGAGTGAAGTTCTACAAGCTGAGCTTCACCATGCATTTCGACAGGAATAAATATATCAGTCCTTATTGATTCTGTTTTCTCTGCATTATCGAACTCATCATCCATAATTAAATAATCAAAGCTTGGATCTTTGTCTGGCTTTATTCTTTTACGTACATTTTTTTTTATCTTATTACGATCTGTTTCAACATAAACAGAGGTTTCAATATCTTTTGCCCGAGTATTAACTTTGATTATTTCTTTTGTAATCACATCCTGAGTTTTCTCTCCATCAGTATTATGTGAAAGAATACCTTCTGATCTTATATCGAAGTCAGCTGTCAGAAAGTTGATAACATTTAAAATCTGCTCTTGTACAGAAAAATTTTCCGATCCATAGCGCACATGTCCGGAACAATGATGCCACCACCACTGGTCCATGCCACCATACATTTTGGGAGGGCCGTCACTGGTTCTTTGAGAATTTTTATAAGTTTGCATCAGACAGAGAACATGTCCATAAAGATTGGATACTCTTGGTGCATATTGAACATAAATGTCTGGTCCTTCGTTGCCAATATTGTCAAAATAAAACTCTATTCTAAAAAATGCATCTTTCCACCAACCATAGGGTGCTACAAAATCCAGAGATACCTTAAACATATTTTCTTCACTGATACTGAATCTAAACTTCTTTGGATACCTCTTTTCAAGAAAGTTTTGAAGCCTATCAATAGCGATATAAATTTCTCTGGCTCTGGATGCCGAATTTCTTTTGGGTGATATTGCGCTAGGTTTGAATCTTTTAAAGCGGTATGGGTAGATTATCTTATCTCCATCTTGTAAATTTCCCTGCCGAATTATATTGACATGGGTCAAAATAAATTCTCCTTTGCGAACTAGGTGTAGTCTCTTGTCTGTAAATTCGTCTCGCAAGTGTAGCAGGTGTTTTTTATAATCTGGATGGTCTTTTGGACATATTGAATCATAGTCAAAGTCTTTGTTTTTTGACCCCTTAATATTACGCGTTATTTTATGATTAAGATTTCGGTCTTCAAAAAACAGATTTACCGAATTCATATCTGTTATGGGCGTTTGCTCAGTTCTTTTTGATATTAATCTGTCTACATATTTTTCAACAGCATTAACTGCCTTATTACTTTTATCAAGTTTTGCTTTATCTATATTTGTTATTGGTGTTTGGTTGATAGAGTCTACTTTACCATAATGAATCATTGCCTGAACAAGATTAAACGTTCTTAGCAGGGTGTAAGGTATACCAAACTTGGCGGTATTATCACTAGCCTTCACCCCCATTGCCTTAGCGATTTTCCTGTTTTTTCTTTTAAAAAAAAGATTTATTTTACTTCTGTCAATAGAAGTCATCACTTGATTTATGTAATATTCAGATTGCACATACAATTTTTTTTCTCTAAGTTCTCGATCAAGTTCTTCATACTCTTGAAGGGTAAGTTGTTTTAGTATGCTTTTTTGATCTTCGTTTATTGCAAGCGCACTCGCTGAAATCAGGTTTATCGATAAAACGATAAGAGGAACACTTTTTTTATTCAATTTGGTCAACACTGTAAAAACCATACTTAGTAAGCCTTACAATATCTTGAAATTTTATCTATTGAACGTCACAGGCTGAGTATTCTTTACTGAAACCTTTAGCGAGTAAATAGTAGCTTGTTTTAAAAACATCTGCTTTGCGATTACTGGAACTCATGTTTAAGTGAATAAGAGCCTATGGATTACACGACGCTTACCTGAACCTGCGTAAAGCATCGCCCAATCGGGCGGTGATATAAGCAACAAGCCCGTGTAGGCCTTGCAGAACCGGAAGCCTTAATTATTTACAGGCGCTTATCGTTTCTGTAATATTCCTGCCATGAAAACTAAACGTGCCTACAAAGAACGATTCTACCCAACGCCGGAACAGGAAATACTTCTTGCCCAGTCGTTTGGTTGCGCCCGTTTTGTCTATAACAACACCCTCCGTTTTCGCACTGATGCCTACTACAAAGACGGGCAATCTATCTCCCATTCCGAGGCAGAAAAGCGGCTTGTGTCGCTCAAGACAGAGTTCCCATTTCTGGCAGATGTATCCAGTGTCATCCTGCAACAAACACTCAGGGATCAGCAGGAAGCCTTCAAGAACTTTTGGGCTGGCAGGGCGAAATACCCTAAGTTCAAAAAAAGACATTCAAGACAAAGTATGCGGCTGACAAAGGCTGCTTTCAGCGTTAAAAACGGCCACCTGTTTATAGCGAAAAGCAAAGAGCCTCTGAATATCTGCTGGAGCAGAGAACTGTCTTCTGAGCCTTCCAGTGTAACTATCAGCAAAGATCGGGCAGGCCGGTACTTTGTTTCTATGTTGTGCGAATTTGAAGCTAAAGCAATGCCTATTAGAAATAAGACAGTGGGCATTGATTTAGGTTTGAATGATCTGTTCATCACTTCAGACGGCGAAAAATCCGGTAATCCAAGACACACCAAACGCTACGAGCGAAAGCTCGCCTACCTTCAGCGTCAGTTGTCGAAAAAGCAGAAAGGTAGCAGCAACAGAGCTAAAGCAAAGCTCAAGGTTGCTCGCATTCATGCAAAAATTGCCGATTGCCGGATGGATGCTACTCACAAGGCATCCCGCGAATTTATAGACGAGAACCAAGGGGGCGGCCATCCGCTTGTTTGCGTAGAGTCTCTAAACGTGAAGGGTATGATTCAAAATCCAAAGCTGGCCAAGCACATAGCCGATGCAAACTGGGGAGAATTTGTCCGACAGTTGCAATACAAGGCGGAGTGGGCAGGAAGAAAGGTTGTTCAGATTGACCGGTTCTTTCCAAGCTCCAAGCGTTGCTCCGGCTGCGGGTTTGTCCATGAAAGCTTGCCGTTGTCTATTCGTGAATGGGAGTGTCCAGAGTGCCGCACTCATCACGACCGGGACATTAACGCAGCAAAGAATATCAAAACCGCCGGGCTGGCGGGGTTAGCCTGTGGAGCGACTGGAACGGGGATGGCTGCGAAAGCAACCATCTAGGGAAGGCGTGTGGTGACAACCTCTTGAGCGGGCAGGGAGGTTGTTAACCTATAGAGTATTGGTTGGTGTGGTGTGGACTGCAAGCCTGGCTTGAATCATTAACGATAGGGGGTTATGGTCCTCTACAGTTGGTGACGAATTAAACTCCACATTTGGGGGCGTTTCAATGCTTACTGCCGCATCAAAGTGTTCCAGGAGAGCTTCTGAACTGGGAGTGTGGATAAGATAAGCTGAAGACTGATGGGAGTCTGTGAGAATTTGGGAGACGAAGAGTATGGCTTGATCAAAATTTTGGCTTAACAACAACCGTAAAAGTATCGTCTTTTCACTGTCAGAGAGATCAGGAAAATCATAATTTTTGTCTTGTAACAGAATAGCCAAAAGATTAGGAGTAAAGCTTACCCAGCGCTTCAGGTCATAAATCTCGTGATGAGAGCTTTGGTGACCTAGTGTAATCACGGGGAACCAGACACCATGAGTTGGCACTAGCAATGCAATCAGCTGGGCATCGCCAAATTGTTGTAATCTGGCTAAGTCCGATTGAGCGTAAGAAGCTGATTCAGTAATGATCTTATTATCGAGAATGGCTGGAATAACATCAGCGTCGATCCCCAACAGAAGCTCAAGCTCTTGCATCAGTTTTTCCCTGTCAGGATGGTCCTGAATCGTGGAAAAAATCTGACGAAGGTTATAATCCACAATCTGCCTTATTGTTTGCTGGTCCCATATGCCTGCTTGTCCTGACCGCCCATTCCGGTTGAATATCTCTGCGATAGACGAGTACATACAGTTACCATCACCATTAACTCTTATCAGTTCAAAACTGGTTTGAATCATTAACAATAAGGGGTCGGGATTTTCTGATGTCTCACTGTCAGTCTTATTGGCTGAAACCGAAGAAACAGTATCAGACCTCATTCTTCTATTATTTTCATCGATGGAAAGAGCTTCAAAAGTCTCTCCAACCTCGATATTCCGGGAATTTTCAATGCTTACTGCTGCATCAAAGTGTTCTATGAGAGCTACTGAACCAGGGTAGTGGATAAGATAAGCTGAAGACTGATAGGAAGCTTTCAGAATGTGGGAGACGAAGAGCTTGGCTTGATCGAAATTCTGGTTTAACAACAACTGTAAAAGTGTTGCCCTTTGACTTTCAGAGAAATCAGGAAAGGTATAATTTTCGTTTTGTAATAGCATAGCCAAAAGGTCAGGAGCAAAATTGACCCAGCGCCTCAGGTCATAAATCTCATGATAAGGCCCAGCCTGACCTTGTGTAATCACCGGGAACCAGACACCCTGTGTCGGTACTAGCAGGGTAATCAGCCGGGCAGCGCCAAATTGTTGCAATCTGTCTGATTCGGGGTGGGCGAAAGAGGCTGAATCAGTAATAACATTGTTATCGAGGATCGCTGGAATAATGCCAGCATCGATCCCCAAGAGTAGCTCAAGCTCCTGCATCAGTTTGTGTTTGTCGGGATGAGCCTGTATCGTGAAAAAAATCTCACGAAGATTATAATCCATGATCTCTCTTACTGTTTGTTGGTTCCATTGGACCGCTTGTTCTGACCATGCATGCCTGTTGAATATCTCTGCAATGGACGAGTACATAGAGTTACCATCGCCATTGATTCTTATCAGCTCAAAACCGTCGGGAACAGGGTTATAGTGATAATCAGGACCATATAGCTGTTTTTTGGGATAGCTCTTTTCCATCTCTTTAAATAATTGCCCTGCTTGCTGCCTGATGCGTCTGTCTTCTTCCATGCAGGCTCTGTGAAAAGGTCTGACGAGCGTTTCTTTTGATTTACCCGTGTTTTTGTTTTTACGACTCCCTTTCCCTCTTATAGGTTCTTCAGTTTGATACAGTTCACCACAATGGTAACAGGTTTGTACGAAACTACCTTGTTCATTCTGTGCATTAATAAAAAAATTCGGAGAATTTTTCCTGAATAAAGTGATTAATTCCTCCGTTTTTTCTTTACTGAAAATATCCGACTTTTGTCCTGTTTTTTTCAGGAAAAGTTGCAGTGAAACTTTTATATCGTTATTTGTTGTTCGACTTAAAAATTTTTCCAAAATACTTAAGGTGAACTTATTTAAAAAATCGTTGCTTTCGAAATCAAGACCACCCGAGCAATACCTAGCGGCTGGCAACAAGTGACTGAAAAATAGTGGAATAAGATTTTTCCCATCATCAATAATTTTATGCATACTCTTGATGTTAAGCTGAAGACTTTCTAGCTCATTCTCATAAAAATAAAAATCGGAAGCCTCTTTATAAAAAGGATTAAAGAGGGTCTTTCCGAAAAGGAAATCAGCTATTTGTAATACCTTAAAAGCTACAGAAATATCTTTTTTGCTGGAATTGTGGATGTCCTCCAGGCTAAATTGCTCCGGTTTTTCTATAAGTTTTTTGACTATTTCAGAGCTTGCGTCAAATTCGTTAGAGGTCAGAGTCCTGACACAAAATTCAACGAGATAGTTTAAAACAATACGATAAATAACTTCTACTTTATCAGGATTATTCATTCTTGATACATGTCTCAGGCTTGGAGCCAGGTACCCAATAAAAAAGCCCAAATCCTTGATAACATTCTCATCAATATTTCCACTGATGAGACTTTCAAAAAAAACATTGTTTTCCTCTGCAATTGAGTAGTCCTCATTACTGAGAAGGAGAGACATTTGAACTCTTTGCAACAAAAATTCCAAATTGGCCTGAGTTGGCAACCAGACATCGTTCTGTGGCGTCAATAATGATTTGGTAATAATATTGTTGCCAAAGTTTGAAACGGAGTTTTTTTTGAGATTATTTGGAATTTTAAATTTATTTCTTGATAAATCATACATTGACATCAAAGCGAATTTCTTTTCAACGTCTGACATATCATTTCTAATAGTGGGTATCCAGACATTGGCGAAACTTCCATACTGAGCTCCTCCTCTGTAGCGTTCTGTTGTCTTTTGTGTTTCTAAAGGTAAAATAAGTTTGTATTGATAAAGCATATTATTAGCTTTTGCCAATTTCTTATTTTCAACTAGGTGTATTTCCCATTTTATGGGTTTGCCTACCTCAAATATGTAAGCTGGCTTGTGACAATCGAGCGGCTGCTGACACGGGTTTTCTGGAATATAATGCGTCAGTGAACTAGCTTTAGCATTTTCAAAAGCTCGACTTTCATAATCAGGGACTTTAACAATCATCGTCAGGGCGTTATGCTTTTTTTTGTGTTTTTTTATCATTTTTTCTTTTTTTATATATTTTTTATTCTGATTCCTTATGCCATCCCAAACCCTTTTGTAATTATTCTCATCCAGCTTTTCATTGTTATAATAAATAACGGGTTTAATATTTTTTGGTATTTTAAATTCCGACTTCCTTCTGGCTTCATATATCAGATCATCAAAATCTCTAATTGAGGTGTAATCAAATTCTACAATTTCAGCTTCAGCATGCATTTCAACTGGAATAAAAATATCTGTCCTTATTGATTCTGTATTCTTTGTGTTATCGAATTCTGCATCAAACTCGTCATCAAAAAACAAATGATAAAAAGCCGGGTCTTCTCCATCTTTTAATCTTGTATTTACACTTTCTTTTATCTTATTATGATCTGTTTCTACATAAACAGACTTGCTGGCCATTTTTGCCTGATTATTGACTTTGATTATTTCTTCTGTAATTAAATCCTTGGTGGGCTCTCTATAGTTATTGCTAGAAAGAATACCTTCTGATCTAATATTGAAGTCAGCGATCATATAATTTATAACGTTTAAAATAAGCTCTTCTACAGTAAAAATGTCCGATCCATAGCGCACACGTCTGAAACAATTTAACCACCACCATTTGCTATAGCCGGGATTGAATCTTTCAGAATTTTTATAAATCTGCATCAGGCAAAGACTTTCACCATAAAGATTGGCTACCCTTGGTGCATATTTAACATAAACTTCTGGTCCTTCGTTGCCAATATTGTCAAAATTAAACTCTATTCTAAAAAATGCATCTTTCCACCAACCATAGGGTGCTACAAAATCCAATAAAACCTGAAAAAAATTTTGTTCATTGATACTGAGTCTAAATTTGTTTGGATACCTCTTATCAAGGAAGGTTTGAAGTCTATCTACAGCAATATAAATCTCTCTGGCTCTGGATGCGGAGTTTCTCGTGGGTGATGTTGATTTAGGTTTAAATAATCTGGATTTATCCAGGTAGATTATTTTATCGCCATCTTCTAAATTTCCCTGCCGAATTATATTGACATGGGTCAAAACAAATTCACCATTACGTAGCAGGTGCAGTTGATGATCCGGATGGTAGTCTGGATTATCTGCTAAGCGAATTAGATGATATAGATTGTTGTTTGGGTATACTGATTGAAAATTAAAGTCTTTATTTTTTTCTGTCTTAATAATACTTGTTCCTTCTTTTTGATGACTTCGGTCCTCATAGAACAGATTTACCAATCCCATATCGGTTGTGGGCGTTTGCTCAGCTCTTTCCAATAATTTGTCTACATAGTCTTCAACGACACTGGCTGCTCTATTACTTTTATGAAGCATTACTTGATCTGTATCGGCTATTCGTATTTGCTTAATAGGTTCTACTTTACCATAGTGAATCATTGCCTGAACAAGATTAAACGTCCTTAGTAGGGTATAAGGCATACCAAACTTGGTAGTATTATAACTAGCCTTAACCCCCATTTTCTTAGCTATTTCCCTGTTTTTTCTTCTGAAAAAAACATTTCTTTTTCTTCTATTAACACCTGCCATCATTTTATTAATGTAAAATTTAGCCTGCACATACAATTTTTTTTCTTTAATTTCTCGATCAAGCTCTACATACTCTTGAAGGGTCAGTTGTTTTAGTATGCTTTTTTGATCTTCGGTTATTGCCAGAGCACTCCCTGTTATCAGGTTTATTGACAACAGGATAGTCTTAATAGTTTTCTTATTAAATCTGGTTAATGCGGTAAAAACCATACTAAGTAATCTTTGTAATTTCTCGAAATTTTGTCTGTTGAACGTCACTGGCTGGGTACTCTTCACTAAAATCTTTAGCGAGTGAAGGGTAGCTTGTTTTAAAAGTATCTGCCTTACTATGATTGGAACTAAAGTTTATTCTTATTTGATCCTCTTTTATATCGGAGGAAACTACTCCGTCCAGGCTGATTTTTTCGAATTGGGTTCTATGATGAATCATAATTTTTCCGTATAACGTTGAGTGTTCTTCATTCAGTCCATACAGTTTCAGGGTTTTTTCGGGAAATATATGACATGGTTTCAGATCAGGCTATTGTTATTCAACAAAAACATGTCCTGTCATACTGATGTGTCTCAGTGAAAATGAACTACTATATCTGTTTTATTTCAAGCTAACAGTTATATCCCATTAAAAAATTGTTGATATGAGTTGCGCTTATCGCTTGTATCACAGGAGGTCTAATACATTATGAAGCTAAAAAGCTTCCACAAAAATTCTACAGCAACAATGTGTTTAATAGCAGTAATGCTTAGTTTTATGGCATCATTTATCTGCGCTACAGAAGTCGAAATGGGTGACAGGGAGATCAACCCCGGATCTTCTTTAATCAAATGGTTTCTTGCGTTGAACAAAAGGCCATACAGCTTTATTCCCTATGACCCAAGGTTGATTTTGGCAACAATAGCCGAAGAAGGTACAGATGACTTTGCCTATGTACTGGAAGTAACCAGAGAGCTTGGTAATGATAAAGCTTTTAGCAACATTCCTGTTGAACTGATAGTACAGAGCACTGAATCTCAAAAAAAGGAGATCTATCGTGCTTTTTCTGAAGCTTCTGATTTGAAAATTAATTGGATTTATAAAGATGAACGGCAGGAATACTTGACTGGATTGATGCAGATGGAGTATGCAAGCTTTTCCCTTTTTCTGTCTACATGGTCAGGAATGAGAGTCCCCAAAACATCCAATTGGTTGGGAATTGGTCACTATTCTAATATTGAGGCTATGGATAAAGGCTTGGACGTTAGTATTACTGACGATTTATTGTTAACAGAAAATTATTATCAGAGTTCTGGTGTTAATAATTTTGCTAATCTGACATTGAGTCGTCGAAATAGAAGGTTCCTCTCAGACCCAGAACATTATAATCATAATGTTAATCATCCCTACTTGAAATATTCCCTTGATTCAGCTCAGGATAAATCCTGTATTGCATCGCCAAAATTTGGCTTGGGTGAACTGCACCTTGGGTTGCCTTTTAACTCTGAGTTGATCGAAAAAATTGATGATTACGAAATGTCAGTCGACAAAGCATCAACTTCGCTGCATCAAGATTTAAAGCAATTACTGCAAGATAAGCCATGGCTGGGATATGCTCTTACGGGGCATCGTGATTTGAATACTCAGGCAGAAACTATCCAGAACGTGTCGTATTATACTGCTTATTATCAAGATGAAGCCTTCTTGAAAGAGTATCTGGACATTATCAGAAGAATAGAGCCGGGTGAAATAAAAATTGTTACCCCCACTAAATCGACAATATTAAGCACGCCAGCCTTTAGGGAAATGTTGTATGAAATGGGCTTTAGCACTATACATTACAAATCAAGAGGTGGGTCTGGCATCTATTTTCAACGCATTGGCTCTGAATATAGAAAAATAACTTTTATCAATCCTGGTTTTATCGATAACGAGCGTGCTTATAATGCTCTCGCCTACTTCTCTCAGCCACTCACTCTGGTTACAGGAGATATGAGCCTGATCAAGGCCATCACAATGAATAAGATTCCTTTTTACGAATGGCATTACTTTCAAACTGATGTAAATAAGCATCTCCAATCACTCTGGAAAGGCACAGGCCTTGAGTCTTTTTTTGTGAGTGACTATCAGCCGGAAATAAAAGCTGCAGCACTTAACCAATTTAACCTTGATTCACCGCTTCGTCGTGAGATAAACAGGCGAATTATTAGTGCGCACAACGCCATGCCCGGTCTACTTGATGTTATATGGTTGGTCCATCGTCCCAGTCATGCACTCTGGAATCTTGATACACAGGTCAGAGAGAGATTGGAGAATGGGCAGAACGATGAATTGTTCCATGAGATCAAACAGACGGAGAGTATGGATATACGGGATATTTTGGCTACCAAAGTGCTGATTCAGCACAGTCGTGATCAGAGTACGGGCTTTAATCAATACCAGCTTGACGAATTATTCATGTTAATTCAGGATCCAAGGCTCAGAGAATACCTGATACCATTGCTAAACAAACATTAGCACTAGCAGCCTGTCGGACTTAAGCGTCCGTAGCGAGGATTGCAAGAAATTGAGGATAAAAATCTCTGTTTCTGAGGAGAATAGCGAGCTATTTGACGAAGAAACAGAGATTTTTAGACCAATTTATTGCAACCGCAGTAGGACAGTCTTAAGTCCGACAGGCTGCTAGAAACCCCGGAGACTCTGCCTGTCTGGTTATTCGGGGCTAACACTGGACCAGAAAGAAACTTACCCAACTGGCCAGATACTTAGGAAAAGGTCAAAGCCTTGGCCTGTCTGGTTATTCAGGGCTATGACACGGCCAGAAAGAAACTTATTATAGGCAGCTGTACCATTGATCTGATGTAACTTTTGTTGACCTGATGCGTTTAATCATTGCTGAAAAACCCAGTCTGGGCAGAGCCATAGCCGATGTTTTGCCCCGCCCCCATAAACGACAGGATGGCTACATAGAGACCGCATCCGGTGATGTCGTCACCTGGTGTATAGGCCACCTGCTGGAGTAGGTCCCTCTGCAGAAAGGCTCTATGGTATCAATTTAACCCGTGCCGATACCGTTCTTGGCAAAAAGGCAGGTTATGGTGGTTTGCTTTCTGTCGGTCGGGTACAGACTCCGGTTTTGGGCCTGGTGGTTCGAAGAGACGAAGCTATTGCCGATTTCCAACCCAAACCTTATTTCGAAGTCTTTGCCCTGCTGGTGACTGATCAGGGTGAGTGTTTTTCCGCTCTTCAGATTGATGCTGCCAAACAGTTAAGGATGAGTGCCAAGGAAGTGTTGGATGTCTGTCAAAAGCTTTCTAAGTAATCCTTTAGTACTCAACCATACGAAATCATATCTTCTGACTCATTGTTCAGACACTCGCGGCAACTGCTCCTGCGTTGCTCTAGCTCCTGCATCCATGCAGTCGTGATGCGTTGCAACTCTGGTCACATAGCTTGCTATGTTCCCGTCGTTGCGCCTTGCAGAACACCTGCCCAATAAGCCAGAAATATTCGATTCCGTATGGCTGAGTACTTTTAATTTCTTGAAATTTTGTCTATTGAACGTCACTGGCTGGGTACTCTTTACTAAAATCTTTAGCGAGTGAAGAGTAGCTTGTTTCAAAAACATTTGCTTACCTATGATTGGAACTAAAGTTTTTTGTCATTTGTTCATCTTTTATATCTGAGGAAATTCAGGAAATACATCACATGGCTTTCAATCGGGTTGATGTCATTTAAAAAATCTTCCTGTGATATTGATGTACTTCATAAAAAATGAACTACTATTTCTATCCTGTTAACGGAACTATCATACACTCTGATTGTGATTGCTACATCGAATCGATCAGGAAAGATGTCAGGTTTTAGCTTTCAGCAGAGAGGTTCTATGGTTAGGTACTTATAACAGCCTGCCTCAATACAGGCGTTGATTTCTCAATTATCTGATGCAAATAATCGTAACCCGCAAAAATTGTCGGTATCAGGTACGCTTGTTTCATAGGAGGTCTGATACATTATGCAGCTAAAAAACGTCTACAAAACTTTTACATTAATGATGATTTTGTTACTGGCTCTTTTCCTTAATTTTTTGCCATCATCGGTCTGCGCTACACAAGTCGATATGGATGACAGGGAGATCAACCTCAAATCGTCCTTAGTCAAATGGTTGCTGGCACTGAATGCAAGGCCCTATGTTTATTATCCCAATGAGCCAAAACTGATTTTGGCAACAATAGCCGAAGATGGTCTGGATGACTTTGCCTGTTTACTGGAAGTCAACAAAGAGCTTCGTCGTGATAAAGCTTTTAACAATATTCCTGTTGAATTGACTGTACAGAGCACTCAATCTCAGAAAAAAAAGCTCTACCGTGCTTTTTCTGAAGCTTCTGATCTGAAAATTAATTGGATTTTTAAGGATGAAAGGCAGGAATACGACACCAGTTCGATGCAGATGGAGTTCGGAAGTTTTACCCTCTCCCTGTCAACCTGGGCAGGAATGAGAATCCCCAGTACATCCAACTGGTTGGGAATTGGTCAGTATTCTAATATTGGTGCCGGAGGCAAGAGTTTGGCTGAGAGCTTTATTGTCAGTTTATGGCTGGTAGAAAATTTTCACCAAAGATCTGGAGTCAGTAGCCTTGAATCTATGCCTTTGAATCGTCAAACCATGAACTACATCTCGGACTTTCGGTTTGAAGGTTATGATTTGTGTCAAAATCTTACAGAGTGCTCCATTAAAACAGAACAACATAAGTTCTCTATTGCTACGCCAAGGTTTGGTCTGGGTGAACTGCACCTTGGGTTACCCTTTAACTCAGAACTGATCGAGAAAGTTGATAATTACGAAATTTCAGACGACAAAACGTCAACTTCACTGTACAAAGATTTAAAGCAATTACTGCAAGATAGGCCATGGCTGGGACTTGCTCTTACGGGCCGTAGTGATTTGGATGCTCAGGCAGAAGCTATTCAGAACGTGTCGTATTATACCGCTTATTACGACGATGAAGCCTTCTTGAAAGAGTATTTGGAGATTATCAGAAGAATAGATCCGGGTGACATAAAAATTGTTACCGACCTTAAATGGTCAATGTTATCAACAGAATCCTTTAAAGAAATGCTCAGTGAACTGGGTTTTGGCAATGTTCATTACAAATCAAACAGTGCATCAAATAGCTATTGTCAGCGCACAACCTCTGAATATAAAAAAATAACGTATAGCGATTGTGACCCTACTGTCTCTGAATATAGAAAAATAACGTTTATCGATTCTGGTTTTATTGATAACGACAATGCTTACAATGCTCTGGCTTACTTCTCTCAACCATTAACCCTGGTTACAGGAGATATCAACCTGACCAAAGCCATCACAATGAATAAGATTCCTTTTTACCAATGGCGTCATTTTCAAACTCAGGTGAACGAACATCTTCAATCACTCTGGCAAGGCACAGGCCTTGAGTCATTTTTCGTGAATGACTATCAGCCAGAAATAAAGGCAGCAGCACTGAATCAATTTAATCAGGACTCACCGCTTCGTCGTCAGACAAACAAGCAAATCATTAAGGCAAAAAACGCCATGCCTGATCTGCTGGATGTTGTATGGCTGGTCCACTGCCCCAATGCTGAAGTTTGGCGTCTCGATACACAAGTTAAGAGAAAGTTGGTACAGGGTGAGAACAATGAATTATTTGATGAAATCAAAAACACAGAAAGCAAGGATATTCGTGATATTTTGGCAACCAAGGTACTGATTCAGCACATATTCGATCAGAATACCGGTTATGATAAAGAACAGCTTGACGAATTCTTCAAGTTAATTAATGACTCAAGGCTCAGGGAGTACCTGCTATCATTGCTGAACGTATATTGAACCAACTGGCCAGATACTTGAAAAAGGCTGAAGCCTTGGGCTGTCTGCTTATTCAGGGCTATGATACGGCCAGAAAGAAACTTATTATAGGCAGCTGTACCATTGATCTGATGTAACTTTTGTTGACCTGATGCGTTTAATCATTGCTGAAAAACCCAGTCTGGGCAGAGCCATAGCCGATGTTTTGCCCCGCCCCCATAAACGACAGGATGGCTACATAGAGACCGCATCCGGTGATGTCGTCACCTGGTGTATAGGCCACCTGCTGGAGCAGGTTGAGCCTGAGCAGTATGACCCTGCCTTCAAGCAATGGCGTTTTGAACATTTGCCTATTGTTCCCCAGCAGTGGCAACTGCAACCACGAAAAAACACTCGCTCCCAGTTATCGGTGATTCGTAAGCTGTTGAAAACGGCTGATGTCATTGTTCATGCCGGAGACCCGGACAGGGAAGGGCAGTTGCTGGTCGATGAAGTGTTGGATTATCTCAAACTTTCACCAACCCGCAGAAAAAGTGTCCGTCGTCTTTTAGTGAATGACTTGAACGGTCCGGCAGTTAAGAAAGCCTTCGATCGAATGCAGAGCAATTCTGATTTTGTACCTCTTTCTGTTTCCGCTCTGACACGCTCCCGTGCCGACTGGCTCTATGGTATCAATTTAACCCGTGCCTATACCGTTCTTGGCAAAAAGGCAGGTTATGGCGGTTTGCTTTCTGTCGGTCGGGTACAGACTCCGGTTTTGGGCCTGGTGGTTCGAAGAGACGAAGATATTGCCGATTTCCAACCCAAACCTTATTTCGAAGTCTTTGCCCTGCTGGTGACTGACCAGGGTGAGTGTTTCAAGGCAAAATGGCAACCCAGTGAAGCCTGCCAGCCCTGGATGGATGACGAGGGCCGTGTACTTGATCGTCGACTGGCGGAAAATGTTGTCAGCAGGATTCAGGGCAAGGAGGGGACAGTCACTAAGCTGGAGAAGAAACCTGGCAAGGAATCGCCACCGTTACCCTATTCACTTTCCGCTCTTCAGATTGATGCTGCCAAACAGTTAAGGATGAGTGCCAAGGAAGTGTTGGATGTCTGTCAAAAGCTTTATGAGCAGAAACTGGTGACTTATCCCCGATCGGATTGTCGTTATCTGCCTGTGGAGCATTTCAGGGAGGCACCGGAAGTGCTTGGCGCGATACGAAGCAATGATGAAAAACTGGCCAGTGCTGTGGACGGTGCATTACCCGACCGCAAAAGCAAAGCCTGGAATGACAGCAAAGTAAGCGCACACCACGGTATTATCCCGACCACCCGAAGAACTGATCTCTACAAAATGGGTGACCGGGAGCGCAACTTATATGGCCTCATCGCCAGACAGTATGTGGCACAGTTTTATCCGGATCACCGGTTTTTAGCTCGTAAAGTCAGTGTCACCCTGGAAGGCGGGCAATTCACGGCCAGCAGCAGGGAGGTGCAGGAAGAAGGCTGGAAAGCCATTTTTCCCCGCAAGCCGTCCGTCTCTGAGGATAAAGAGGACGGTCAGAGGTTGCCGGAATTGCACAGGGGGCAGGCACTGCTCTGCAAGGATGCGGATTTGGCAGAAAAGCAAACTCAGCCACCCAGACCTTTCACCGACGCCACTCTGCTGTCGGCCATGACCGGTATTGCCCGCTATGTTAAAGATACCGGGATCAGGAAGGTGCTCAAGGAGACCGACGGTCTGGGTACCGAAGCCACCCGGGCAGGCATTATAGAATTATTGTTCAATAGGAAATATCTTACCCGTCAGGGTAAAAACATTCATGCTACAGAGACCGGGAAAGCATTGATAAAAGCTCTGCCCGAGCCTGTCAGTCGTCCTGACATGACCGCCCGCTGGGAAGCCTCACTGAATCAGATTGTAGAGAAAAAAGGCTCTTATCAGACTTTTATGAGTGAGCTGGAACAGCATCTGGTTCAGTTGTTGCGGGAGGCTGGGCAGTCCGGAGCCATTAATGTACAGGGGTTGCCTCCGGTATCGCCAAACCGCTTCAAGAAGAAAACCCGGCGCAGAAAAAACTCTCGTCGAGCTTCCTGACAAAGATCCCTGAATGTGAACGAATTCAGCGTTCCGTTTCTGCCTGGTAAGATGTTTGTCCAAGAATTTTCAGTTTCTGGCAAAGGCTGTGTTAGAGTGCCCCAGTGGTTCTTTTGATCCTACACGGGCAGATTCGTTGGGCTGACTCAGCCAACGTTTCTGGGATGGTTGACTATGAATTCGAACAGGATGATCCCCCATGTACAGAGCTTTTCTGGCCATTCTGGTTGGGTTGGGTATGACCGGACTGGCATCCGCATCGGATAATTACTCATACACCTGTGACCGCAGCAATCAGGAACGAAAGATAAGCGTCATCTATCTTCAGCGTGAATCCAGCCTGCCCTGTGAGGTCCGCTACACCAAAGGCAGTGATGAAAAGACACTCTGGAACGCCACTTACACTGAAGGCTATTGCGAAGGTCAAGCCTCAGAATTTGTGAAAAAACAGGAAGGTTGGGGTTGGAATTGCACCCTCGACCAGCCAAAAACCGGTGGCAGTCTGCCAGAAGATGCCGAAACGAGAGCGCCAGAGTCCGGCTGAATACCTGCTGATCCGGGCTTAAAGCTAACCACATTCAGGCTGGCAGCATGAATCTGAATCATGTTCGATCGCGGTAGTTAAACTTTCTGGGGTAATCAGGGTCTAAGAATTACCAGTAACTGATTCAGGAACACCTCATGCTGCCAACCCGCTTTACCCATGGGCAGGTTCTTTCTGCTCTGCTAATCCTTCTTCTGTCTGTGCAGTCGTCTCTGTCGTTTTCTTCAGAAAGTTGTCAGACAAGCGAATGCAGTGGCTTTCGAGGCTATAGGTTTCCTTTAGCAGCCCTGTTTGTCTCTGCAGTGACCTATTATGCATGGTCTGAGACGCCGGACGTTCCTTTATCCGGTGAGCATGAATCCTGCAGTATTCACCCCTTCGAACTCTGGAAGCCCAGGCTGGACAGAGAATTCTGTCAGTCCCTGGTTTCCCTGAAAGACCGCACAGAAGCGTTGGAACTATTAAGGCAAACGGGAGCTATGCAGCCTGCGACAGTGGCTTGCCATAACTGGCAAGCTGAGCTGGCAGACTATTTCAACTGGCGTTGGCCAGGAAACAACGCCAGCCAATGGCAGCAAATACCTGTAGGGGCTTTTAAGCAAGTGCTTGACATCATCGAAGAAGCTGACTTTATAGGTATTCTGGCTCGCTCTGCCTCGATCTATTCGTTGAATACGATACAGATCAACAGTCAGCAGTTTATCCTGAAAGGCTATATCAACAGTGGCTTTATTATTGTCCCTATGTTGAAAGTGGCTGAATGTTATTTTGTACCCGAAGAAGAGCCGGTGGCTTTTGGTTTCGATGAGTGGAGTGGGCTAATCGGGGGGCGTATTCATTCCCTGTTCAAAGCCGTGAAGGGGCGTTCTCTTGGGGTCTGGGTTGCTGAGTCTCGCAAACCCTCAAGCCAGGTTGATCTTGATGCCTTGTTCTCGGAGTTTGGGCAAGTTCTGGCGAAGTTTCACCTGCGTCACAGAACTTCAAATTTCAATGGGATTTATACTCTATCCAGAGCGGTTCACCATGACCTGGATTTCAAGAATGTTTTTTATGATGAAAAGACGGGTTTCTCGCTGATTGATACCATTGGGCTTTCTATTTCAGTGCTGGAACCCTCCGAAATGATCCATGATCTGAGTCAGCTCTTTGAAGATATGAACAGAAGCAGGATATCAAAGAGAGGCTTTATCAGGGCTTACGCAAGTCAGTGGCCAGAAGAGACTCAGGCAGTTATCAAGGAGGACTTGGCAGTACTTCAATTGGCGCTGAAGTTGAGATATAGCCCGTAACGTTGGCCCTGAGCTTGTTATCGAAGCCAGAGCGGCAGTCGGGGTCTTTTGAATACACGCTGAATTACTTGGTAGATCATGAAATCGACACTTCGATCTTTCACACTCTCAAAAGCTTTCAAAAGCTTTCAAAAGTAAAAATTACTAATTTGTATCTGAATTGGGTCGGTGATTTTTATATTTAGAGTATGCCACCATGCAACCAAGAGCTGTCCAGCACATGTTTGAATAAAGGTCAGTATAATCAGGTTTTATTTGTCCTTTGTTCATATATTGCATTAAATATGCGGGGGGCTTATGAAATAGGCAATCGGCTAAAAAAAATGTTGCGATTGTGGCAATCGGGCGTCCTACTCTTGAAGGCAAGCATTTATATACAGGTCTAATAATATATTTAAAATGAATCATATCTTTACATTCACTGAATGCCAGTTCAATAGACCCGCAGACTCTGGAAACGGATCTATCAAAAATAGATATGCAATTGCCAGCTATTTTTTTTACCAGCGAACATTTTCTTTTCAGAAGTGGTATTTTATTATTTCTGGCTAAAAGTTTTCCTTCTTCATTGAACTCTTTACATAAATAAACAGTTTTTTTTGCACCAGTATTTTCTGACATGTGATCAGTAGAGTTAGAAAAGCTCAAAGTTTTTTCTTTGCAAGCACCTATCATTCGTATACCCCACATGATTTTTTATAAATAATTACTACTTTTGACGCGTATTAAAAAAAATAGTTCCTTAAGTACCTGGCCAGTTGGTTTCGCATATTCTGGCAAGTGGATTTTTTCATCCTTCAAGGCGCAACGACGGACGCGTAGCCATAGCTACGCAACCAGAGTTGGAACGCAGAAGGATGGAAAAAGCCGCCGTCCAGAATATGCGAAACCAACTGGTTAGGTACTTACTAGTTAGACCTGATAACAGCAATGTTATTAAGAAACCAAAGCGTCAACGTGGATCAGTGAGCCTCTTCTTTGCCGATCAGGATTCACCAAATAATCTTACTCAGGCTGGCAGCATGAATCTGAATCGTTGAATGATGTTCGATGGCCGTTGAACTCTCTGGAGTTATCACGGTCATAGAATGATCAGGATCTGATTCAGGAGTACTTTATGCCGTCAAACCGCTTTGCCTGTGGGCAGTTACTTTCTATTCTGCTGACCTCACTGTTCTTAATGCAGACGGCACCTTCATTTTCTTCAGAAAGTTATCATACAGAGCCATGCCGTCGCTCTGGAGGGCATCGGTTCTCTTTGGCCGTCCTGTTTGCGTCTGCAGCTAACTATTTTGCATCGCCCGAGACACCACACTCGCCAGAATCCGGGGAAGATGAATCCTGTACTATCCAGCCCTTTGAACTCTGGAAGCCAAAACTGGACCGTGAATTTTGTCAGTCTCTGATTGCCAGTAAAAACTGCACAGAAGCTTTGAAACTATTAAGAAAAACGCAAGCCATGCAACCTGCAACAATGTCCTGCGATGATTGGCAAGCTGATCTGGAAGACTATTTCAACTGGCGCTGGCCGGGGAACAACGCCAGCCAATGGCAACAAAATCCTGTGCATCACAGAGGGTTACAGTGGGTGACTGACACCATGGATGAAGCTGAGTTCATAGCTCTTCTGGCTCGTTCTCCTTCGGTGTTTTCGTTGGACAGGATCGAGATCAACGGTCAGCCGTTTATTTTGAAGGGCTATGCGGACACTGGCTTTATGATTACCCCCATGTTGAAAGTGGCAGAATGCTACTTTGTGCCAGAAGAAGAGCCCGTGGCTTTTGGTTTTGATGAGTGGAGCGGATGGGTCGCGGGGCGTATGCACTCCCTGTTCAAAGCCGTGAAAGGGCGCTCACTCCATGATTGGCTAGATGAGTCCCGTAAACCTTCAAGTAAGGTTGACCTTGGTGCCTTGTTCTCGGAGTTTGGGCAAATTCTGGCGAAATTTCACCTGCGTCACAGAGATTCGGATTTGGATGGAATTTATACCCTTTCCAGAGCCGTTCATCATGACCTGAATTTCCAGAATGTTTTTTATGATGAAGAGTCGGGCTTCTCTCTGATTGATACCATCGGGCTTTCTGTTTCAGTTTTGGAACCGTCTAAAGTGCATAATGACCTTATTATGCTGTTCAAGAATATGGACAAACACAGAATATCAAAGGGTAGCTTTATCAGTGCCTATGTAGGTCAGTGGCCAGAAGAAGCTCAGGAGAATCTCAAGCAGGAAATAGAGTCACTTTAAATCTTGCAACGAGACGTTTGCCCTGAGCTTGCTACCCAGGCCAAAAAGTGGGTTAAAGGGCGTCTTTTTTACCGGTCTGGACTAAATATAGAACCGTAATCAGGCTGGCAGCATGAATCTGAATCATCGAACGATGTTCGATGGGCGTTGAACTCTCTGGAGTAATTACGGTCATAGAATAACCAATATCTGATTCAGGAACATGTTATGCCGCGAAACCGCTTAGCCTTTGGGCCGTTATTTTTTATTATGCTGACCCTCCTGCTGTTAATGCAGTCCACATATTCTTTTTCTTTGGAAAGTTGTCCGACAGAGCCATGGAGTCGTGGAGGTTGTCGGTTCCCTTTGGCCGTGCTGTTTGCGTCTGCAGCTGCTTATTTTGCATGGCACGAGACACCGCACTCGCCAGTAACCGGGGATGATGAATCCTGTAGTATCCAACCCTTTGAACTCTGGAAGCCGAAACTGGACAGTGAATTTTGTCAGTCTCTGACTGCCAGTAAAAACTGCGCAGAAGCTTTGAAACTATTAAGAAAAACCCAAGCCATTCATGCTGCAACAATGTCCTGCGATGATTGGCAAGCTGACCTGGAAGATTATTTCAACTGGCGTTGGCCGGGGAACAACGCCAGCCAATGGCAACAAATTCCTGTGCGTTACAAGGGCTTACAGTGGGCGACTGACAACACGGATGAAGCTGAGTTCATAGCTTTTCTGGCTCGTTCTCCTTCGGTGTTTTCGTTGAACACGATACGGATCAACGGTCAGCAGTTTATTTTGAAAGGTTATGCTGAAACTGGCTTTATGATTACCCCTATGTTGAAAGTGGCTGAATGCTACTTTGTGCCTGAAGAAGAGCCGGTGGCTTTTGGTTTTGATGAGTGGAGTGGATTGATCGGGGGGAGGATGCACTCACTGTTCAAAGCCGTAAAAGGGCGCTCTCTTCGGGATTGGGTTGCTGAGTCCCGCAGGCCCTCAAGCAGTTTTGATATTGAAGCATTGTTTTCCGAGCTTGGGCAAATTCTGGCGAAATTTCACCTGCGTCACAGGGTTTCGAAATTCGATGGGATTTATACCCTTTCCAGGGCGGTTCATCGAGACCCGAACTTCAATAATGTTTTTTATGATGAAAAGTCGGGTTTTTCGCTGATTGATACCATAGGGCTTTCTGTTTCTGTCCTGGAACCATCGGGAGTGTTTTACGATCTGAATCAACTGTTCCTAGAGATGAACGGAAGTCAGATATCAAAGGATGGCTTTACCAGGGCCTATATAAGTCAATGGCCGGAAGATGTTCAGGAGAGTCTTAAAAAGCAAATTGAGTCACTTCAGGTCGTGCAGATTAACTATACACCATCGTACCGTAAGCCTTGAATCAAGTAACAAGCCGCTGCACAAAGCAGGAGGCTTCAGTGTCTCCTGTTGCTGACTGGCCAATACTGATTTGTTTTTCAAATTGAATATGGCTGATTTTATGCCATTTTTAAGCAGCCTGTATGAGCGATGCAGGCGAATTTCTATGTTTTTTAAATTGGAGTAAAAAATAATCATGCTCAATCCCCTGAACAAAAACATTTTGCTACTTTTTGCGAGCCTTTCTTCTGCTTTGGTAGCAGCAAACCCTATTGTGGAAGGAAACAGTAATGGCATTATATTTGATGCTTCCTGCCCGAACGGAGAAAAGGTTTGTAAAAATCATCCGATTGACTGCCTGGGCGGCTGTGCGCTCAATGCATCAACAGGGGAAACTGTGTTTCAGTGGGAACGCACTATTTTTACAACCAAAGCCGACAAGGCTTCACGGCTTGATATTCAGGCAATGAAAAAGTGTCTTGGCCGCGAAGCCATCCGCACTGCTTTGCTCAAGGGGCAGGAAAACATGCAGGATACCGGTTCAGAGACATTACCCTGTACAGTCACTGGCTCGGAATGGCAATATATCTACCCCCAGTATCATATTTCGGCGCTTACACAGCCTGCTTGTGACAAAACCGAATCTTATCTTGATGAACTGACAGGCAGTTGCCAGAACTGGAAAAATACCGTCTCTGAAGCCGGACTGTGGGTCGGGGTCGGGGCGGCTGCTGTGGTTGCTTTGGTTACATCCTATTTCGTTATAGCACAGGTTGGCAGATGCACCGGATGGTTTCATTGGTTCACTCTTGGAGATGGTGTAGGTATGTGTATTAGAAAGTTCAAATGCTCCGGGTACGTGAGACCAGGCGGTTAATAGAAGGAAGAGGCAGGCATTCTTGCCATTAACAAAAAGCAAGTAAATTTTATGTAGACCATTCAACCGAAGCCGTTCAGGAGATTCTTCAGGAGCTAATAGAATTACCTTAACCATTGCAGCCAGGTGCCAGAGCTTGTCTAAGGCTTCGACAAGCTCTGGGCTAAGTATCAAAATTTTGAACTTTTTCGGAAAAATATGGACTAATAAAAGGTATGAATTGGAATTGTAAAGGAGTACTTCCATGTATTTATCCATAATTCCCTCGCAATCTCAGCCCACCGAGGCAGATACAGCCTGCCAGAAAGTTCAGAGCTCGAAAATAAATGTTTAAAATGTTTAAAGGACATCCATATAAAATACAATCAAACCCTGACAGCCACTAAAAGGTAAATATTAATGAAATGTTTAAAATGTTTAAAGGACATCCATATAAAATACAATCAAACCCTGACAGCCACTAAAAGGTAAATATTAATCGTTTATCAGAACAAACAAAAAGCGAATCACTCAAAAGGGAGAAAAGTCAGAAATAGCAAAGCTCCCCATATGACAGGGGAAACTAATAACAACGAAAAAGTTGGTCAATTAACTTACGCCATAAAATAAACGACTACAGGCGAACATCCCCTGTACCCAATGCTGCCCCATTTCCTGAGCAAAAGTTTTCATGGCTTCCAGCTTGCCCACTGCCCGATAGAAGCGGCTATTCCATCTCATGGTTTTGAGCCATTCATTTGAATCAATTTCCAGTCGGGTCAGAATGGGTGGAATATCTGAAGGGATTGAACCTTTCTTATCAGATCGAACTGCACGCCCACTCCAGTCAACCAGCTCAAGATAATCGTGAAGAATATAAGGCAATGCCTTAGCCGGGTTTTGCCCTTGTGATCGAAAAGGCAGAAGGGTGATTGGCTGCTTTCGGGTATCAGAGCCTGCCAACTTTTCAATTCGTTCCTGGATCGACGTGTAGTCTGATTCTTCTGGTGTTTCCGATATTTCGGCACGGATCGGATTCAAGTCAACATAGGCCATGCAGGTCAACAACGCTGCTTCATCCAACAACGCCTGACTTTTAAAACGCCCCTCCCAGAATCGACCTCTGCAGCCATCTTCCTGGTTAGCCTCACGGGCAAGATGTTCGTTCAGGCAACGCATGAACCAGCTGATGTTCGTTAATCGATTTCGATACTCTTCAACAAATTCGTCCACGCGAGCCAGTTCCGAATGACTCAGCTGGTCAGCAGCAAGATACCTCTGAACCAGATGCGGACCTGTGAAAAGCCTTGTCCATCGACTCAAAATTTCATCTCGTGTCCACTCTCCGGCAGGTATCTGATTAATATGCAAAACCACATGATAGTGATTCGACATGACAGCGTAGGCGCAGACCTCTATAGAAAAGATTGAAACCAGTTCTCTGAGCTTGTCTACAACCCACTGCCGACGGTGCTCGTAGTTTTTGCCCGTTAAATGATCTTCTCCACACAAATATGCTCTGCGTACGCACCGAGCTATACAGTGATAATAAGGTGTGGAACCTGGGTCGATCAGAGAACTTCGCGCACGGGTCATAATCTCTCCTGCCGGAACTAAAAATCAGCAACAAGAAAAAAGTAGACAAGCTGGTTTGTTTGTCAAATATAAGGGGGTCTTTTTATTCTTTTTTATGGGTGTCCTTTTATTTTTTCTTATTTTTGGGTGTCCTTTTATTTTTTTGGGTGTCCTTTTATTTTTTTTTTATTTTTCTTATTTTTGGGTGTCCTTTTATTTTTTTATTTTTTTTTTTTTTCTTTTTCTTTATTATTTTTTTTCTTTTATTTATTACGATCGCCCCGGGCTAGTCGCAGCTTTCGACATGCTCAGGGCAACCTCAGGTCAACAGAGTGTGAGTCTATCCGCACATAGCCGGATCAGATTTCTGCGGCAAGGCGAGCCCCCTGGTTAATGGCTCGCTTGGCATCCAGTTCGGCGGCAACGTCGGCACCACCGATAAGGTGAACAGGCTTGCTGATGATAGTATCAGCCAGCTCTCTGAGAGGTAATTGACCTGCACAGATGACTACGTTATCCACATCCAGAACCTTTGGCTCACCATCAATGGAGACATGAAGACCACTATCGTCTACCTTGTGGTATTCACAGGAAGGCACCATTTTCACGCCACGCTTGACCATTTCGGTTCGGTGAATCCATCCGGTGGTTTTACCCAGGGTGGCTCCCGGCTTCGTCTTTTTGCGCTGAAGCAGGTAAACCTCCCGTGAACTTTCTTCTTCCCGGGAGCCGGAAGCAGCCAGACCACCCCTGTTGCTGAGACTCATATCAACCCCCCAGTCTTTCATGAAGGCTTCGACATCCAGGCTGTGTGAAGGCCCTTTCTGGGTAATAAATTCACTCAAATCGAAACCAATTCCGCCAGCACCGATCACTGCTACGGTTTTACCGACTTTTGCACCCCTGAAGACATCCAGGTAGGTCAGAACTTTGGGGTGATCCAATCCTTCAATATCGGGTGTACGTGGTGTAACGCCAGTCGCTACGATGATTTCATCAAAATCGCTGTTTTCCAGTTCACTGGCAGAAACCCGGGTGTTCAGTTTCAGATTTACACCGGTGAGCTCTAACTGACGCTGGAAGTATCGAAGTGTTTCATGGAACTCTTCCTTGCCCGGTACCTGTTTGGCAATATTGAACTGGCCACCGATTTTGTCAGCAGCCTCAAACAGGGTGACATCATGGCCTCTGTATGCGGCAGTTGTCGCAAAAGAGAGGCCGGCGGGACCAGCACCCACCACCGCAAGCTTTTTCGGCTTGTCAGTAGGCAGATAGTTTAATTCGGTCTCATGACAGGCTCTGGGGTTAACAAGGCAGCTGACCAGTTTCAATTCAAAAGCATGGTCCAGACAGGCCTGATTGCAGGCGATACAGGTGTTGATTTCATCAGCACGGCCCTCTTCAGCTTTTTTAACCCACTCTGGGTCAGCCAGCAAAGGGCGAGCCATGGAAACCATGTCGGCATCGCCTCTGGCCAGAACCGTTTCAGCCACTTCTGGCATGTTAATACGGTTGGAGGTAATAACAGGAACGCTTAACTCTTTTCTGATTTTTGCAGTGACCCAAGTGAAAGCAGCACGGGGGACCATGGTTGCAATGGTGGGAATGCGAGCCTCGTGCCAGCCAATACCGGTGTTGATAATGGTCGCACCCGCTTTTTCGATCTCTTTGCCAAGCTCTACAATCTCATCCCAGCTGCTGCCGCCTTCAACCAGGTCGAGCATGGAGAGACGATAAATAATAATAAAGTCTTTGCCGGTCTTTTCTCTTACACGACGAATGACTTCAATGGGCAGTCGAATGCGGTTTTCGTAACGTCCACCCCAGTCATCATCACGGTGGTTGGTTTTAGCGACGATAAACTGGTTGATGAAATAACCTTCCGAACCCATGATTTCAACACCATCATAGCCCGCTTTCCGGGCATTCAGGCTACATTGCACAAAGTCTTCAATCTGGCTGTCAATCTCTTCGGGCGTCAGCTCTTTGGGAGGAAAAGGCGCAATCGGTGCTTGCAGGGCACTGGGAGCAATGGCTTTAGGGTGGTAGGCATAGCGGCCGGTGTGCAAAATCTGCATACAGATCTTGCCGCCTTCGTTGTGTACGGCCCGGGTGACCAGGCTGTGACCGGCAATCTCTTCTTCTGTTGTAATCTGGGCTGCGTTGGGCAAGCCGCCGGATTCCCAGTTGGGCGCAATGCCGCCGGTCACCATCAGACCGACGCCACCTTTTGCGCGCTCACCAAAGTAAGCGGCCAGCCGCTCGTAGCCACCGGGATGCTCTTCCAGGTTAGTGTGCATGGAGCCCATCAGCACCCGGTTTTTCAACTGTGTGAAGCCCAGATCCAGTGGTTCCAGCAGGTGAGGGTAGAGCTTATGGGGCTCAGAGCTGTGTGGGGAGATGGTCATCGACAGATCCTCATCATGTTTTTTAAGGGACATTTGTAATTATCTTATCTGGACGGCGTCAAGATAAGACTGTATGTTGACACTGTCAAGATTGAGTATTCATTTTCTGAAACAGAGCACTGTCTTTGAGTAAAAATATGTCAGCCAAGAAGAATTACCATCATGGAGACTTACGACAAAGCCTGATTAATGAGGCAACCCGGATGATCGCCGGGTCCGGCGTTGAGAAGCTCTCTATGCGTGGGTTGGCTGATGCTGTTGGTGTCTCGAGAACCGCAGCCTATCATCATTTCAAAGATAAGAATGAACTTTTATGTGCCATCGCAGAGCAAGGGTTCAATCACTGGTACCAGGAACTGGGAAGCAGGCTGACAGAAGCCCCCGACGATCTTGAAGCCTGGTTTCGTGAGTTTTCCCACGCTTACATCGATTTTGCCCAGAATCATGCCGAACAGTATGACCTGATGTTTGGCCGACCTATCTGGAAGAATGGGCAAGCCACTGATGAACTCAGTAAAATCTCATTTGAAGCTTTTCAGCGTTATGCTGACTTTGTCAAAAAATACTTACCGGGTGACAGCTTCAGTCAGGATCAGGATGCCCTGCGGGTAGCCCAGGTATCCTGGGGCAGTTTGCACGGTTTAAGTCGTTTATTAATTGATGGGGTTTATCTGGATAAGGCCTCCATCAATAGCATGTGCGATGTAGCGGCAAGATTACTGGTACAGAATATGAAGTCAACATAGCTGCTTTTAGCTGCTCTGATTCATAAGGGCCGCTCGGACTCATCAAAGCTACGCCAGAAAAGGCGAGCCATTCTGATATCATTTTGAGCCATGGATCGACCTGTTTCGGTCATCAGTTTTTCTTCAAAAAGGTTCTGTACTCTTCGGGTTTGCATCAACGCCTGATCGCAGGGGAATTTTCTGACTTCAAGGTTACAGGCCAGTTCGCGGGCTATGCCCCGGGCTCCCATTAGGTCCATGGCATCGGCATCAAAGACAATTTTCGCCTCTAAGGGGGAACGCCCGGAAATCAGATGAGGACGGCACAGCCTGACAATCTCGTACAGCTGAGATTGAACGACGGGATTCAATCCGGTTTCTTTCAAAAGTTTATCGAGTTGCTCCAGATGGTCATGATATTGATGGAGCCAGGCACCCGCTTCAACAAGAAAGGAATTACCCGATTCATACTGATTGATCTTCAGGGCGTATTTTACCACTCGTTCTCCATGCCTCAGGTTGTGGTAAGGGTCCTGCTGCTGATAAAAAACGCTGGCTTTTGCTTTTATGTCGTTCAGGCAGTTCTGCATGGTTTTGCTCTGATCGCGTCCATATCCATTCAGGGAGAACTGTCGGCAGGGTTGGGCAGTACCTTCAGCCTGAATGCCTGAAAATAATAGTATTAATGACAGAGTGGCTGACAGGATTTTGGGAGGCCGGAGTAGACATTGCAATGTATATTCCTGATGAGGTTGTCTGCCGCCCCTGACAGGCGGCAAAACCTTTACGATTTAGCGGGAAAATGCCAGGGCCCTGCGCTCTATCCACCTTATTATCAGTGTCAGGATTCCAGTCAGAGTCAGGTAGATAAGACCCGCCAGTGAGAAAACTGTAAGGGTGTCGTATGTTTGGGCATTCAGGCGAGCGGCATAACCCATGAGGTCCATTAAGGTAATGGTACTGGCCAGTGAGGTTCCTTTCATAACCAGAATCATTTCATTGCCATAGGCTGGCAATGCCCTGCGAATCGCGTGGGGCAGAACGATCCGGGTCAAAGCCTGCTGGCGCGTCATACCCAGCGCCATAGCCGCTTCCCACTCACCGGCAGAGACCGCATCAATAGAACCCTTGAATAGTTGAGTGGAATAAGCTGCGCTATTCAGGGCCAGAGCCAGCATGGCACAGAACCAGGGTTCGCTGAGCAATGACCAGAATACTGTTTCCTGTAGGATCGGAAACTGAGCCGGACCATAATAAATCAGAAAAATCTGCACCAGCAGGGGGGTGCCTGTAAACATCAGGATTTGCAGGCGAACCAGCCAGACCAGAGGTTTAAAACGCAAGGAAAGGATCAGGGTAAAAAGCAAGGCCATGACCAGACCAGCCAGCAAGCTGACTAAGGTCAACTCCAGGGTGGTCTGAAGACCTCTTGATAGGAGGGGCAGGTATTCATACAAGGATTCCGGCATTATACGTTCACCGTCCTGATATGTTGACTGGTTTTCTGTTTCATCTTGTTCAGGCAATGTTGACTGATCAGGGTGATCAGCAGATAGATGGCACCAGCTGTTGCGTACCAGGTAAAAGGTTCATAAGTCTGGGATGAAACCAGTTGTGCCTGACGTAGCAGGTCCGTCACGCCTATCAGGGCGACCAGTGCCGTATCTTTCAGAAGCACCAGCCACTGATTGCCCAGCCCGGGTAGTGCGTGGCGCCAGGCCTGGGGCAGTATCACTCGATAAAAACAGCGGACAGAGCTGATACCCAGAGCTTTGGCCGCTTCCGACTGCCCCCTGGGAACGGCCATGAAAGCACCCCGCAGAGTCTGGCTGGCATAGGCTGAAAAGATCAGCGACAGGGCAACGGTACCGGCTGTGAAAGGACTGATCTCGATAAATTCATCGGTAAGCAGAAAGAGCAGGTGAGTCGCACCGAAATAGATAAAGAAGACCACCAGAATCTCGGGCATTCCTCTGATAAGAGTGACCCATGAAACGGTCAGGTATCTAAGCAACCGGAAACGGCTCAGTTCACCCAAAGCCAGCAGGGCCGCGAGTATCAGGCCCAGAAGCAGGGAAGAAAGCGCCAGTCCCAGAGTCATCAGAGTTGCATTGAAGAAGAGATCAAGCATGGGTACATGGGTCTGTCAGTTAATAAAGAGACTGCAACTGGGCAGGATGCAGTTCAGGCTTTGTTAAAGTATTTGTCGTAGATTTTTTGGTAAGTGCCGTTTTCTTTAAGTTTTTTCAGGGCAGAATCAATTTCTTCCTTCAGTTTGTCCTGTTTTCTGACTGCAATCCCGTAGCCGATGCCAAAATAATCTGCATCTTTCACCTCCGGGCCTGCCTGGGCATAGAGACCTTCGCCTCTTTCTTTCATCCATTCTCTGGCAACCGCAGTATCGGCGAAGACCGCATCAACCCGGCCACTGGTCATATCCAGGAAAGCATTCTGGAATGTGTCATAAGGACGGACCTTAACACCCTGACTCTCCAGCTTTTCGATCAGATACTGTTGATGGGTTGAGCCGTTCTGAACACCCACAGAGTGACCCTTGAGCGCTTCAATAGACGTTAATCCCTTGTTTTTGTCGGTGACAAAGATGGCCGAGTTCTCATAATAAGGGCCACTGAAGTCGACTTGCTTGAGACGGTCTGGAGTAATGTCCATCCCTGAAATCACTGCGTCAAAACGGCGGAACTTCAGACTGGGAATAAGGCTGTCAAAGGACTGATTGCTGAACGTACACTCTGCTTTCAGTTCGTTACAGATGGCTTTGGCCAGATCAATATCAAACCCTTCCAGTTGATTGTCTTTACCCACAAACTCAAAAGGAGGATAAGTGGCTTCTGTGGCAAAGCGAATAGTCTCGACAGCCTGAGCCTGAGTGAATTGAGCGCCAATGAGCGTGGCAACAGTCAAAGCACTGGTCGCCAGCAGGGAAGCGAACATCTTTTTCATTTTTTGATACTCCAGAAATCATGAAAGTCTATAAACAAGCCAGTGCAGTCAGGCGTAAGGCTCCATTCCATAAACAGCAGACTTGTTGAAGCGCGGTGACACCATCCTTCAAAAAGCTCAGGACGAAAGGAGTGTTTATCTGCATCAGCACCTGGCTGCAATGGTCGGAGACACTGTCTCCGGTGGGTCAATGTTCCAGATAGCTGCGAAAAGCCTCTGTCCGGGGGTGAGCAAAGTGATCGGATGATCCATCTTCAACAATATGACCATCTTCAAGATAAATCACCTTGCTGGCAATTTTTCGCGCAAATTCGACTTCGTGAGTGACAACTACCTGGGTGATACCAGATTGGCTCAGCTCCCTGATCACTTCTACCACCTGATTGGTGATAGCCGGATCAAGAGCAGCAGTGGGCTCATCGAATAAAAGAACGTCTGGCGACAGCATCAGGGAGCGGGCAATAGCTACCCGTTGCTGCTGGCCACCCGACAGCGAAGAAGGCCAGGCGTGGGCTTTTTCAGACAGGCCAACACGCTCGAGCAGTTCTCTGGCTTTGGTGGTGGCTTGTTCTTTGGGCATACCCTGTACGACCGGAGCCTCAATCAGATTGCCAAGCACGGTCATATGTGGCCAGAGATTGTATTGTTGAAATACCATGCCTACCCTGCGTCTCAGGGCGCAAGCCTGTTTGTTCAGGTGCCTGCTGTTATGGCCATTGTTGAAATTAAACGCCATATCAGCGATTTTCATGGTGCCCTGGTCGGGTGTTTCCAGCAGGTTGAGCATGCGCAGCAGGGTGCTTTTACCTGCACCGCTGGCCCCCAGAAGAACGGTGGTTTCACCCCGGGGAATATTAAAACTGATATCTTTAAGAACCTGTGTGGAGCCAAATGCTTTGCTGAGGCCCTCTACGACTATGCCCATTGCCTTTCATCTGCCATTTTGTGAGAATTCCCGCTTTGCCGGGTATGAGATGCAGCGGGTTTTTTTGTGCTCATGACTGTGTGAGAGTACTGCCCATTGCAAGGTGTTTGTGGTGCTTGCACAAAAAAGCCTGTCCCGATTTTATCGTATGGGCAGGCTTCAGGGCTGACGGAGTCCGTTGAGCTTGACCCTTTCTTACCAGAAAAGCATAGGCCGAACAGACGACTGGTTCACACAAAAATAGATTCTCTTATATGAATATGGATAAAATCAAGTATTTTTAGAATACTTATTCATAATTGGTGCTTTTTTATCCAGAAGAGGCCAGGGATTCTGGTCACTACTGCCTGGGAATTCAGGAGCAATGAACAAAGGTTATGGCCAGTCAAAAACAGGAAGAACTCATTAAGGCTTTCAGACAGCTGCTTAAAGAAGAGCGCTGCGGGTCCCAAAGCCAGATCGTTGAGCAACTTCAGAGTCAGGGCTTTGATAATATCAGTCAGTCAAAAGTTTCCCGGTTACTTTGTCGCCACGGTGCTGTTCGTGTTCGCAATGCCCGCAATGAACAAGTGTATTGTCTGCCCCCGGAACTGGGGAAAATGGATTCCAATATTGCCGTCAGAGATCTGGTGGAAGACGTAGCTAACAACGGCATGTTGATCGTGATCAAAACCAGTCCGGGGGCTGCCCAGATGATCGCACGGCTGTTGGATTCCGTCGGCCGCTCCGATGGTATCCTGGGGTGTGTAGCGGGCGACGACACTATTTTTGTAGCTCCCGTTTCCTCTGCTGAAATTGACAGGCTTCAGGACGGTATCGTCAAGCTGTTTATGTAACACCCTGATTATCATTGGACTGATTGACATCCTCGCAGAACGTGAGTGCGAGATGCTGTTTTGTACGTCAATGAATTAATAATTTTGAGCGGACCCGAACTGTTGCTGAATGAGCTGATGGGCTGGGTAAAGCCTGCCACAGGCATATTTACCCGGTTCATTTTTGTCTATATGCTTGTGGCTCATTTTTTCAGTGCTTCCAGAGTCGATGGCATCACCCGGTTTCAAGATAGCGCATAACGTTAATCCAGAACACATGAGTGCGATCCTGTCCGGTAGTTGGGACCGGTATCAGGCGTTACCTGATGCTGTGCAGTTATTTTCTGAACTGATTTCAGGGGACCTCCAGACGCTTGATCTCCTGACCGACGCTTCCTTTCAATGGGATTCGCTGTTTTGTGCCTGGTTGCTCAAGCTTCAACGACACTGTGATAGTAATAATATAAAGTTGTTACTCTCCGGGTTGCCGGAAGATGTCCAGAACCTTCATCAGTTGGCCATCGCAGTTCCTGTGGAAAACGTTTCGACTAAAAAGACTTTTTTTTCACTGCAGTCACTGCAATTCCTGACGAAAGGAGTGTTTCAGTGGCTGGAAAATGTTGTTCTTTTTTTGGGCGATATCACGCTCGGAATAATCAGAATGTTCAGGTTGCGCAGCGATGTCAGACCTGGTGACTTTTTTCAGTTTTTGCATCAGACCGGGCCAGCGGCATTACCCATCGTGACCTTACTGAGCTTTCTGGTAGGCATGATTCTGGCCTACCTGGGGACAGTCCAGTTACGACAGTTTGGTGCTGAAGTTTACGTGGCTGATCTGGTGGGTATTGGTATGGTGCGGGAAATGGGGGCTTTGATGACCGCTATCATCATGGCCGGTAGAACAGGCGCTGCCTACGCCGCACAGCTGGGTACCATGCAGGTCAATGAAGAGGTTGATGCTCTTACCACGCTGGGCATCAAGACCGTTGATTATCTGGTGCTTCCGAGAATGCTGGCCCTTATTGTGGCCATGCCATTGTTGACGCTTTATAGCGATGTATTGGGAATGCTGGGAGGCTCGGCTGTGGCTCTCAGTATGGACATCACCTTCACCCAGTATTTTCATCAGCTTTCCGGTTCCTTCGCCATGGCCGATGTGATGACAGGCTTATTTAAAAGTCTGGTGTTCGCTATTTTGATCAGTTTTGCCGGGTGTCAGGCCGGACTGGCCTGTGGCCGCTCTTCTGCGGCAGTGGGTAAGGCAACCACTACGGCGGTGGTTACTGCTATTGTCTATCTGGTGGTCGCGGATGCAGGTCTGAATATTCTCTATTTCCAGATGGGTATTTGATAATGGAGCAGCCAGGTCCCCAAGCTACGGATAGAAAAAGCGCAGCAATAGAAGTCAGCCAGCTGACTATGAAATACGGCAGCAACCTTATACAGCAGGACCTGACCTTTAAGGTTCACAAAGGCGATGTGTTTGTGATCATGGGAGGTAGTGGTTGTGGTAAAAGCACTTTGCTAAAGCATATGATCGGACTCTATCAGCCAGCCGCCGGAACCATTGCCTATGAGGGGCGGGACTATTTTTCTGCCACAGACAACCAGCAGCTGGAAATGCGGAAGCGGTGGGGAGTCACTTATCAGAGTGGAGCCCTGTTCAGTGCCATGACTTTGGCAGAAAATGTCGGTTTTCCTCTCACCCAATATACCCGGATGAAACCGGCAGAGGTATTCGATCTGGTGCGTTACAAGCTGGCTCTGGTCGGGTTGGCAGGCTATGAAAACTATTATCCGTCACAAATCAGTGGTGGTATGGCCAAGCGTGCCGGTCTGGCCAGGGCTATGGCTCTGGACCCTGACGTGCTGTTTTTCGACGAGCCGTCAGCCGGTCTTGATCCTCTCAGTGCCAGGCGGCTGGACGATCTGATTCTTCAGCTCAGTCAGTCACTGGGAGTAACGATTGTGATCGTAACCCATGAACTGGAAAGTATTTTTGCCATAGGCTCCAATGGCGTATTTCTCGATGCGCAGACTAAAACACAGCTGGATACGGGGGCTCCGTCCTATATGCTGAATCACAGCTCTCAGCCCCTGGTCAGAGACTTTCTGTCCCGAGGGCAGAGCCATCAGCGCGCTTCTGAGAAGAGCTTTCAGCGGGCTTCCGGGGAAAGAGGACGATGAATAAAAAAAGGTACTCCATTTTTGCCGGTCTGTTCGTGATTACCATGATCGGACTGGCAGTGGGTCTTGCCATGTTTGTAGGCCAGGGCAGTTACTCCAGTCACAGCAAAGAGCGTTATGAGCTGATCTACGACAGTAGTGTTATGGGTCTGAATATTGGAGCTCCTGTTACGCTGCGAGGGGTCAAAATTGGTGAAGTCACGGATATCCGCACCCAGCTGTATGTGGACAAGGAAGAGTTATTAAATACGGTGATTATCGATATCTATCCGGACATGGTTATTGGTAAGGGAGGAAAAGTTCCTGAAGATATCATGAAGCAACTGGTGTTCCGGGGACTGGCAGCCAAGCTCAAAACCCAGAGTCTTCTCACAGGATTGTTGTACGTCGAAGTGGACTTCTACAAAACCAGTGCGCGAACGATTCCTGTCTCTACACAATACCCTCAGCTCCCGACGGTGCCCACTGATTTTGAAACCATTACTCAAGATCTGGACGAAATGAACCTGCCTGCGCTCATAGCAGACTTGAA
Source organism: Endozoicomonas sp. ALC020 (assembly GCF_049275935.1). Classification (NCBI taxonomy): domain Bacteria; kingdom Pseudomonadati; phylum Pseudomonadota; class Gammaproteobacteria; order Oceanospirillales; family Endozoicomonadaceae; genus Endozoicomonas; species Endozoicomonas sp. ALC020. The sequence continues at coordinate 76,307 of NZ_CP184830.1, read as the reverse complement.
AAGTATTGCCCACAACCTGAATACCATCAGTAGCAGTCAGGCATTTCAGCAGATGCCGACAAAACTCAATAAGGCTTTTTCACAGTTTGGGGCTATGTCAGAGGATATGGCTAAAAGCATGTCAGACATCAGGGATGAATTTGTCCCTATGGCTGATAGCATGAACCAGATGTCTCAGGCTATTGAGAGAGAACTGCCAAAAACGCTTGGTCGGGTAAGCGAGGTATTATCCTCTGTAGAAGCTGCCCTGAAAGCACTGGAGCAAACGACAATGGAACTGAGTGATACCCTGGCACCTGACTCGCCTCTGATGTATCAATTGGATCGCAGCAGTAAGGATATCAGTCGCTCGGCAGATGCTGTCAGGGAGCTGGCAGAGTTGTTGGAAGAACAGCCGGGTTCAGTGTTGTTGGGCAGAGATACAGGGGAGTAATGTCATGAAAAGTCATGTTAAATGGTTTCTGCCTCTGATTGCCGTGTTTCTTATGTCGGCCTGCGTGAGTCAAGTCAGACCTTTTCAGTACTACACTCTGAAGCCGGTAGTTGAGGGGGAGTCCGGTCACACTAGAGTATCGTCAATCGGAGTGGCTCCGGCCAGAATCCCGGGCTGGATGGATCGATCTGGTCTGATTATAAACGACGGGGGGTACAAACTTATCCGCTTCGATAATCAGCGTTGGGGTGAACCACTACAGGATGCAATCACACGTACCCTGACTCAGAATCTGATGGCATTATTTCCTCACTCTGATATTCAGGCCGGACCCTGGTTGAGGAGTCAGGCACCTGATATTGCTGTGGCAGTTGACATTAATAATCTGGCCTGGTCTGGCAATAACATGGAGCTGGATGCCAGTTTTACCCTCCTTAAAAAACAGGCAAGCGTTGAATTTCGCACCGTCAGGTTAACCAGAAATCTCCCAAAAGGAAGCACTTCTGAGCAATGGGTTGAAAGCTTCAGTTATTTGCTGGCTGATCTGAGTCAGCAAATAGAGAAGGGCATTGTTGCTCAGCATTGAAGAGTTGTTGGGTCGCCTGGACGGGGTCGCCTGGACGGGGTCGCCCAGACGGGGTCGCCCAGACGGGGTCGCCCAGACGGGGTCGCCCAGACGGGCACTATTCTCGGTCAGCCTACTAGTGCGGCGGGTCCTTTGGAAGAAAGTCATCGTGCATGACTTCTTCATACGTCCACGGACATTCTGAAGGGAAGGTTTTAAGGAGTAACTCGGTTTGCTTGGCCGCAAGGACGACGGCTTTTTGGTAGGCTTTTTTATACAGTTCTGCCTTCCTGAGCTTCAGACCGGGGTTTTCATCAAGTAAATCTTTAGCCTTGGCTCTTTGTAAAATGATGGAGTCTCGCCAGCTTCTTGAACGTCGCTCTGGCTGGTATTGCCATTTTAATAAGTGCATGAGCAGTTGCATCAGGTGACTGGTTAATGAACGCGGCTCATACTTCCCCATATCTTCCACTTCTTCAGCAAGGTTATCGAGATCAAGTTCGTCGAACCGGCGTTCTTTAATGAGTTGAGCCTGCTGTTTAGTCCAGCTATAGAAGTCGGACTCGTAAAGTGTTTTCTGATCATTATCCATGATGTAATTCCCCCGTTAATTTCAGCAGAGTATAGGACAAGTATTGTAATGTCATTCCCATCAATACCAACCAGCGTAGATCGCTACTGAACCGGCTATTGGGTCGCACCGGGGCCGCAATTTTACTGGATCAGACACGTCTACACGGCAGGTCAGCATTCCGGTTTCAATCAGCTTGATAGCACAGAACGACTGTAATGCTTTTACAAGTCATCGTCATCGTCATCATCGTCAACAAGATGTAGATTAATGATCTTCAATCTTAAGCGTTCTATTTCTTCTTCCAATCTCATATCAATTTCTTTTTTTAAGATTACAGATAAAACCTCATCTACTCTTGATCTGACAGAGAAAAGTTCAGAAAAAGAGCAAAGGTGGGGTGTGATTTCAATTTTAATGTAAGGAACTTTTCCGCATAAGTCATGAGCTTTTAAAATATGCAAATCGTGATGGTAGATTAGTTCCTTTCTGCATATTGGGCATGTGTCTTTTTTTTCTCTTTTATTCCAGCGTGAAATACAACGCTCATGAAATGTATGCTGACAGCATAAAGAAATACCTTTATCCTCATAGTGCAATATTTCAAGACAAATAGGGCAGATTGATTGGGCAGATACCGCATTTGAAATAAAAAAAATAATTATAAAAATTAAAAAATGTCTGATTGTATTAATTTTCATATTATTAAGCCCGTGATAGATTTGCTTTCTGAAGTGTGGCCGATGCTTTAGTTATGAAGGATATTAAACGACCCGGAAAGATCCAGAAGGCCGACCAATTTGCTGCGCATGGATCCAGGAGCTAGAGCAACGCCAGCGCAGAGTTAAGATTATTATTGAATTTTAAACAGTCCGGACGACCCCGATTCAGAACGATAACCGATATTCACTTCAAACTCTCTCAGGCGTTTAATAATGGATAACAACTCAGTGACGTTTGCCCAGTTTTCAGTGAAGTAGGAAAGGCTGTCTGAAACACTGCTAAATGCATGGGACACTCTGTTTAAAGTCCCCATCAGGATGATGCCGTAAATAACACCCGGACCAATGACCATCAGGTCGGCAATTGACACAAACTGGAAAAAGAAGTTCTGCCAGAGTGAAAAGTAGGAGTGGTTGAGAAACAGTCGAAAATAGTTTAAACGCAGTCCTGTAAACAGCTCCAGCAGCGTTGGAGTTTTGGCGTAGGTTTTATCGTCTTCAGCATAGACCAGCTGTTTTCTGAAGCGGGCTTCGACTTTCTGGTTGTTGTATTCAAGGCCGGGCAGGCGGATGCCCACAGCGTAGGAGATGATGATGGCACTGAACGACAACAGGCAGGAAAACCAGAGCAGGGAGCCCGGTATCTGACCCATGATTTCCATGCCTTTCAGGGATAGCGGAATTTTATCATAGTTCTCCGTAAAAGCCGGGCTGTTGAGCCAGTCCGCCAGCTTGCCACAAATCTCCTCACTGAGCGTCCAGAGAATGGGGATAAAGGCGATCAATGTCAGAATGGAGCGAAACAGTCCCAGTGCCAGCAGTTCGGTAACTCTGGCAAAACGCTGGGGATCTTCCTGCAAGCGTTGGGAGGCGCCTTCAATGTCACTATCTACTTTTTGCCAAAAGGGCAGGTAAGCGAGGGTCATGGCCTGCCGCCAGCGGAAGCAAAAGTGCTGTGAAAGGAAGCTGGAAAGGGTTCTCAGTAAAATATAGGGAAAAACTATGGCGCAGAATAGAAGAATCAGTTCCCAGAAACGGTCAATGGTTTCCGGTTTGGCCAGCTGCATCATATTCCACATCTCGCCATACCATTCATTCATTCTGACCATCATGCTGACTTCAATAAATATAGAAGCCAGCAGCCCGAGAAGCCCTCCCCAGGCCCATATAGCCCATTGTTTTGACAAGAAAAAGCACTTCAACATCCCTGCACTCCTCTACTGCATTGTGTACATAACTTTAGACAGTTGAGGATTCGAATCGTTCATTTTTTGGTGCAGCAGCCGCTATCAGCCTGTTTACAATAGCTATAAATCTTTATGGGGCAGATGAGCATCAGGGGATGGTTTTTCATGGGGTTTAAAACCTTTCAAAAACGTATTGCTCTCCGCCTTTTTCATGAGTTCTTCAGCCATCTCCTGTTCAAGCAAACTGCCAATGGCAAGCAACAGATATTCGCTGTCAATTGCTCCCATTAACTGAAGGCCAAAAGGCAGGTTTTCATGATTAAAGCCGCAGGGAATGGTCACCCTGGGACCTCCTGTCAGGTTGGCCAGTGAAGTATTAAATGCCAGAAGGTAAGCTTTGGCTAAATTCAACTCGCCAGCGGTATTTGTTAGCCAGTGGTTCACTCTGGCCGGAGCAGGCGTTAACGTTGTTGGCATTGCAATAACATCAACCTTTGAGAAGATATTTTTTTCAAAGTGATCTGCCAGCACTTTCTGGTTCTGTCTGGCTCGTTCGGCCTGTTCATTAGACAGGGCTTTGCCCATTAACAGGGCCATTTCAGTTTCATAAGGTATACCTTTGCCCAAAAAATTGAGATTCCCTTTCGCTGCCCAGCTCCCAAACAGGGTTATATGGGTTGCCCAGAGCCGTTTTCTGAAATTCTCAGAGGTAAACTGCATTTTGACGAACAGGTTGTCTTTGCGATTTTGCAGTTTTTTAAGTCGGGTTCCTAATCGGTCGAGACATTCAAATGTTTTCTCTGAAACTTCTTTGTCTGCATGTTCAAGCCAGTCAGGATCAAGGCCTATTTTTAGAGTCTTCAAAGCTTCAGCTACTTGAAGGGTGGGATGACGTCCGCTTGCAACCTGATAGCCCAGAGCAATATCTTTAAAACGCTTACCGATGAGCCCAATAGCTACCATGTCTAACTCAGCGTTGATGTAATTTTTGGTGGACAACTTGTCAGATGTGGGCTTGAGACCGGGTAAACCATTTAATGAGGCAGGAATGGATACAGAGCCACCACCATCAGTCCCTACTGTTAATGGCGACAGGCCAAGGGCAACCATCAGGGCACTGCCACTGGATGATCCACCCGCGACATGGAAAGAACTGAATCGATTAGAGATCCCGGGAAAGTGGGGGTTTTCTCCCGTTGCCCCAAGCCCGAAAAGATGTTGATTGGTTAGGCCCAGGATAATAACACCCTCATGCTTTAACAATCGTACCACTTCAGATTCAGTCTCTTCAGTGACAATGGGAAAAAGCGATTGATCGGCTATTTTTTTTCGATTAACGCCAGCGGTCGCGTAATAGCCTGCAACATTGACTTCTGATTTTACAGCAATAGGAATACCTTCCAACTCGCTGATAATCCGTTGCTTTTTACACTCTTCAATAACTCCATTATACGCTGAAATACACTTTAGCCACCGCTGATCGGAGGCCCTGGCCATACGCATGGCGAGATCTTTGTTTTGCTCAATCAGTACATCCTTCATGCTTTCTGGCAGTTTTTTTTCGTACCAGTCATAAATATTTTCAACCAGCCTGGAAGGGGTTAGTTTTTGTTCTGCAAACAATTGCTGAATATCATCAATGCCACCGGCACGATCAAAAAGTTCGGATATCTTGCCAGTTGTGCTGCCACGAGAGCCTCTCTCTTCAGAAGGTGTCTCTTCAGAAGCTGTCTCTTCAAAAGGAGCCCGTTCTGGCTTGTCCGGAATACCTGGATTGAGAGCCGTCAATTCTGCCTCAGAGAAAAGCACAGGGTCTTCAGGGTTTATGCCACTCATGACCAACTGACTTTTGACGAACTCAATCTGTCGATCAACAGTCCCATGACCCACTACCCAACTTCGAACAAAGGACAGCCAGAATCCGGAAAGGTTTTGTGAAGAGCTTAGCCAGTCTGGGTAATAGTCCCAGGAAATATAAGGCTTTTGCCGGTAAGGGTTATAAATATCAACAAGAGTAGGGTCAGATAAGTCATAGCCATTACTGCCGGTTGCCATCACAAGAAGAGTGAATACAAGAGCTACACCTGAACGCCGCATTAGAGTTCCTCAATAGATTATCATTAACAATTTTTTCAACAGGAGCCCAGTATAGAACATTCGGAGTCTGAGCCATTTTAGCAAAAACGTTCAAACCCTCGCCCAAACGAGGGTGCCACTAAACTCCTGGACGGCAGCGGAAGCAGCAGTGCTGCGAAAGGAATTTTGACCATCATGGTGCGCAATAGCTACAAATCTCCTTTCCTGACTTTATAAGGAACACTGCCACCATCATCAGGGGATGGTTTTTGATAGGGTTTAAAACGTTTCAAAAACGTGTTGCTATCCGCCTTTTTTCTGAGTTCTCCGTCCATTTCCTGTTCAAGCAAATTGCCAAGTGCAAGCAACAGGTATTCACTATGAAAAGCACCCATTAGCTGAAGACCAAAAGGCAGGTCTTCATGATTAAAGCCGCAGGGGATGGTTATCCTTGGGCTGCCTGTCAGGTTGGCCAGCGAAGTATTGAATGCCAGAAGATACGTGGTGGCAAAATTCAACTCGCCAGCTGTATTTGTTAGCCAGTGTTTCAATTTGGCTGTAGCAGGCGTTAAGGTCGTAGGCATGGCAATAACATCAACCTTTGAAAATATATTGTTTTCAAAATGACCGACCAGGTCTCTCTGGTTTTGTTTGGCTCGCTGGACTTGTTCATAAGACAGGGCCTTGCCCATCAACAGAGCCATTTCAGTTTCATGGGGTAAGTCCATACCATCAGTTTTGCCTACAAATTTGAATTTCCCCTCCGCTGCACCATGCCCAAACAGGATCATATGGGTCGCCCAGAGCCGTTTTCTGAAGTTCTCAGGCATAAATTGCATTCTGACAAAGAGGCTGTCTTTGTGACTTTGCAGTTTTTTAAGTTGGGTTCCCAATCGGTCAAGACATTCAAATGTTTTCTCTGAAACTTCTTTATCTGCATGTTCAAGCCAATCAGGATCAAGGCCTATTTTTAGAGTCTTCAAAGCCTCAGCTACTTGAGGGGTGGGATGAAGTCCGCTTGAAACCTGATAACCGAGGGCAATATCTTTAAAACGGTTACCAATAAGTCCAATAGCCGTCAGAGCCGGCACTGTGTAGTCATAATTTTTGGTGGACAGTTTGTCTGTGGTGGGTTTAAGACCGGGTAAACCATTTAATGAGGCAGAAATGGATACAGACCCTCCATTATCGGTACCTACTGTTAATGGCGACAAGCCAAGAGCAGCCATCAGGGCACTGCCACTGGATGATCCACCCGCGACATGGAAAGGACTGAATCGATTAGAGATCCTGGGAAATTGTGGATTTTCTCCCGTTGCTCCAAGCCCGAGAATATGTTGATGGGTTGACCCCAGAATAATAACTCCCTCACTCTTTAACCGTTGGACCACTTCAGATTCAGTATTTTCAAACGCCATGTAAAAGGTCGGATGATAGGCCATTTTGCGACGAAGGCCAGCGGTCGGGTAATACCCTGCAACATTGATTTCTGAGCTTACGGCAATAGGAATACCTTCCAGCTCTCTAATAATCCGTTTTTTTTTACACTCTTCAATAACACCCAGGTATGCTGAAGTACAATTCCGCCATCGCAGATCCGAAGCTTCAGCCATTTTCATTGCCAGACTTTTGTCTTGTTCAATCAGCACATCCTTCATACTTTCTGGCAGCTTCTTTTCGTACCAGAGATAAATATCTTCAACCAACCTGAGAGGGGTTAGTTTTTGTTCTGCAAACAATTGTTGAATGTCATCAATGCCACCGGCACGATCAAAAAGTTCGGATATCCTGGCAGTTGGACTGCCGCGAGAGACATTGTCTAAAGAAGGAGCCTCTTCAGAAGGAGCCTCTTCAGAAGGAGCCTCTTCAGAAGGAGCCTCTTCAGAAGGAGCCTCTTCAAAAGGACCTTCTTCAAAAGGTCGCCGTTCAGGCCTGCCCGGAATACCTGCGTTGAGTGCTGATAATTCTGCGTCGGAGAAAAGCACAGGATCTTCAGGGTTTATGCAGCTCATGACCAACTGCCTTTTGATGTACTCAATCTGTTCATTGATACTCCCAAGACCCACTACCCAATTTCGGGTATAGTACAGCGAAAATCCGGAAAGGCTTTCTGAAGAACTCAGCCAGTCAGGATAATAGTCCCTGGTGATATAAGGTTTTTGCCCGGTACGACGATCAATATCAACAAGAACAGGGTCGGATAAGACATAGCCATAACTAACGGCCGCCACTAGAAGAAGAGTGAATACAAGAGCCACACCTGAACGCTGCATTGTAGTTCCTCAATAGAGTCTCTTTGACAATTTTCTAAGCAGGAGTCCAGTATAGATTAATGGGAGCCGACAAGGTTTCAGATTCTCTTTGGTATCGACCTGTACTCATTTTTTAACATAAAAAAAGGCCGGAAGATCTCCGGCCTTTTTGACTGACTGAAAACGATAGTCAGGAATTACTTCTTGTCAGTGCTGTTTTTGTCATTTTTGGTTTTATCGCTGTCGTCAGCGATATCCAGCAGTTCAACTTCGAAGATCAGTGTAGAAGCTGGTGGGATGGACCCTGCAGCCTGATCACCGTACCCCAGTTCAGCTGGAATATACAGCTTGTACTTGGAGCCTTCCGGCATCAATTGCAGACCTTCCTGCCAGCCTTTGATCACGCCATTAAGAGGGAAGGTAGCTGGCTGGCCGCGCTCAACACTGCTGTCGAAAACGGTGCCATCGATCAGGGTGCCCGTATAGTGAACGGTGACCTGGTCTTCAGGGCCCGGCCTTGCTGCATCTTCTTTACCGGCTTCAATGACTTCGTACTGCAAACCTGAATCAGTGGTTTTCACGCCTTCTCTCTTGGCGTTTTCCTTCAGGAAGTCTTCTCCCTTCTTGCGGTCTTCGTCCAGACGCTCCTGAACCTTTTTCTCAATGATGGGTCGGATACGCTCTTCGTGACCCTGCAGGGCGGTGCGAATCTCTTCATCGTTCAGCTTACTCTCGCCATTCAAGGCTTCCATAAATCCTTTCTTGAGCAGTTCACGGTCAATGGTGATACCCATTTCTTCCTGCTGCTTGAGGGTTTGATCTGCGTAGTTGCCCAGCGAAGCCCCCATAGCGTAGGCGGCTTTCTGCTCAGGGGATTCCAGCTTGACTTCTTCAGTAACGGGTTGGGTGTTTTCCCTACAACCTGCGGCAAGAGCAACTACTGCGGCCAACGCGGTTACTTTGAGAACCTTTTTCACTATTTTTCTCCAATGGGTTGGTCAAAGTCCTGCCAGTCAAGGGCTTAGACCCGGTAAAGACAGGGAGAACCCTGCCCTGATGATTAAATATTGAATAATGGCACAGGGATTATAGTAATTGAACTTTTCAGAGCTTTTTTTGTGGGTTCTGACACTCTCTTGACCTTTTCAAACTGGATGTTGACTAAATTAGCGGCTTTATTGGTACATTTGTGCATATTTTTATGGATTCAGCCTGTGTCTTAAAGCTTGTTAACGGGAGAGGGAGCATGAGGATGCAGCCTCGGCAGGCCAAGGGAGATCAATGTAGTCAAGGCAACAAACAGGCAGGATACCCAGAGGCAGACAGTCAGTCCACCCAACTGGAACAGCCATCCTGATAATAGGGTACCCGTCAGTCGACCCATGGCATTGGCCATATAATAGAATCCCACATCCATGGACGCCCCATCCTCCCGGGCATAGCTGACAATCAGGTATGAATGCAGTGAGGAGTTAATAGCGAAGATGGCACCAAACACCAGCAGTCCGGCAATAATAGTCAGCTCAGGGTGCCATTCCAGCTGGATGCCCGAGGCAACAGCTATTGCGGATAATAACAGTGCTGCTGCCCAGACAGTGGCAGCTCTGCGTCCGGGAGGTGAGTCACTTTCATTGCCGGTAATTCGTGGCGCCAGCCCTTGCACAAACCCATAACCCATCACCCAAAGGGCCATAAAGCCACCGGTTTCAGAGTGACTCCATTCAAAGACACCAGAGAGATAGACCGGCAGGGCAATGACAAACCAGACATCCCGTGAGCCAAACAGAAACATTCTGGCTGCTGAGAGGATGTTGATGGCGCGGTTGTCAGAAAATATATGACTAAATTTCGCTTTTGCTCTGGACTTGCCGAAGTCCCGGTTCAGCCAGATCAGACTCATAATCAGAACCAGAGCCAGAACTGTCGCCATGGCAAACAGTGTATTTCTGAAGCCAATCAGTGATAAAAGTGCACCACCCAGAAAGAAGCCAGCCCCTTTCAGAGCATTTTTTGATCCTGTCAGGATAGCGACCCATTGGTACAGCTTACCCTGTTGTTTGCTACTGACCAGTTTTTTGATGGCTGTTTTGGCACTCATTTTATTCAGGTCTTTTGCAATACCTGAAAGGGCCTGGGCAAACATGACCAGTGGCACCGATAACCACTGGGAAGGTACGCTAAGCAACAACAAAGCAAAAATCTGCAGGCCAAGGCCGAAGTTCATCGTGCGGTTCAGTCCCAGTCTGGACGCCAGCCAGCCACCGACCAGGTTGGTTACGACACCGAAGAACTCATAGAACAGAAAGAGCATGGCTATTTCCAGAGACTGATAGCCAAGACTGTAAAAATGCAGTACCACCAGCATCCGGAGGGCGCCATCGGTCAGAGTGAAATTCCAGTAATTGAACGTCACCAGCAAATACTGTCTGAGGTCATACGACAGATTCTTTAACACCATACTTTCCCGACTTTTGTCTGCTGCTGTTTGAAGCCTGTTCTTTCAGGCGGATCTTTTCCTGGTTAATAAAATCCGGCTGGCCGGTTCTTGTTACCGCCAGAATCAGCTTCATCCAGGGTGGAAGATTGGGATTGAGGCGATAGAAAATGTTCTGGGCACGGCGATGAGAGCTCAGCACTTTTAAAGTACGCATCTGTGCCAGATGACGGGAAATCTTGGACTGACTTTCCTGAAGGGCTTCTACCAGATCATTGACGCAGAGTTCATGTTCATCCTCAATCAGCATAAGAATACGCAGTCGTGTATTGTCAGAAAGCAGCTTGAAAAAGTCGCCCGGATTGGAATCATTTTTGATAACGTTGGGGGTATTCAGCTGGAGAAACAGTTTGATGTGTCCTTCCAGAATGTCTGCAGTAGTTTCAAACGGGCTCAGACCTTCCTGTCGTCTGGGGTCTGCAAGATCCCAGTGTAACAGTGCGTCCGATTGAGGGTAGTGAGCACATTCGTTCTTGGCGTTATCACACAGGGTGATAACATAATCAAAATGCTGTTCTTCAAGATCCTCCAGACTCTTGCTTGTCAGGCCATCAGCGGCGATGCCCCGTTTTTTCAGCGTCTGAAAGACTCTGTCATCAATACCCTGGGACTGGGTTCCGGCACTGAAAACTCTGAAGTCATCATCGGCCATATTGCGAAAGATGGCTTCTGCCAGCTGAGAGCGGGCCGAGTTTCCGGTACAGAGAAACAAGATAGAAAGCAGTGTCGTCATCGGTAATAAATGTCCGTCGTATAACACTCGGTTTGGTCGGCTCAGGGCCGGGTTTGAAATTAACTCAGGCTCCTAGCCCGACTTTTCTGGCCAGTTCAGCCGTTCTGGCTGAATAACCCATCTCATTGTCGTACCAGGCATAGATCTTCACCATTCGATCATTGACCACCATGGTTGAGAGCGCATCGACAATACTGGAGCGGGTATCGCCCAGATAATCGATAGAAACCAGGGGCCTTTCCTCGTAACCGAGAATGCTTTCCAGTTCATTTTCGGCGGCTGACTTCAGCAGACTGTTCACTTCTTCAATACGGGTGTCTTTTGCCACTTCAAACACCATATCGGTCAGAGAAGCGTTGGCCAGAGGCACACGAACAGCATGGCCATTCAGCTTGCCCTTCAATTCCGGAAAGATGTGGGTGATGGCTGTTGCAGAGCCGGTGGTGGTGGGAATCAGTGACATACCGCAGGCTCTGGCACGACGCAGATCCTTGTGGGGAGCATCCAGAATGGTCTGGGTGTTGGTGATGTCGTGGATAGTCGTCATGCTGCCACGAACAATGCCCAGGTTCTCGTGAATAACTTTTACGACAGGTGCCAGGCAATTGGTGGTGCAGGATGCAGCCGTTACAATCCGGTGTGTTTCCGGATTGAAGAGGTGATCGTTAACACCCATAACGGCGTTCAGGACCCCTTCTTCTTTGACAGGAGCGCTTACAACCACACGCTTGACACCCTGATTGAGGTATTTTTGCAGGATTGACGTTTTCTTGTGAACGCCGGTGCTGTCAATAACCACATCGCAGTCTGACCAGTCAATGTCGTCTATTTCTTTCATCTGACTGCAGGCAATCGTTCTGCCATCAACGTTAATGCGGTTGTCAGCGGCTGAAATATTGCGTGACCAGCGACCCTGAACAGAATCAAACTCCAGCAGGTGCGCCAGGGTTGGGGCACTGCCTGCTACATCGTTGATTCTGACAAACTCCAGCTCTGGCCAGTCAAAAGCTGCACGCAACACCAGACGGCCTATTCGGCCAAAACCATTAATACCTACTTTTACTGCCATGATGACCTCACTACTTCAGGTTGTTTTATGAATTGAAGAATAAGTTTGAATATTTGAATATGCGGATAATCAAATATAAAAAAAAGAGTGTCAAGTATTACGCGTTGATTTCAGTCATTCTACCTGCAGGACTTAAGTTGGGTTTGCATGGCTAAAAAGCTCTTGGTAGCAGATTTCTATGGAGATAGCGGTTATGGATGAAAGGATAGACCCGGTTTTCACTGCTGGCATTCTTGAACTGGTCATCAGGGCTCGCTGGCGTGGAGTCGCGGCCTTGGAGGCTGAGTAATGAGCAATTTGACTAAAAATTCATCAGACTTCTGGCTAAATCCTTTCAAATCCAGTAAATTACGTCGGTTTTACTGGCTATCCCTGCTCAGAGGTTATCGGGTACGGATAAAAAATTTACGATCAAATGTGGTGGGCTACCTATGCTTTATGCCGAAGGCAACCGTCTGATGAACCTTGCGGATAAACACAACCGGGGTTTCGAGCGTAAGAAAACAGCCCGGCTGGGTACTGAGAAAAATCCTGCCAGTGTGGTTGTTCAGAATGAAGAGCGTGAGCAGGAGCTGTCGGCCATTTTTGAAGAGAATGGTTGGTTTTACACCATTGAGATTGATGAAGAGAAGCAGGAAGATGTCTCTGATCTGGAGTTACTGAAGAACCTGCCAACCACCAGGGTGGTAGAAAAAACGCCGGGTCGCAACGATCCTTGTGTATGTGGTAGCGGTAAGAAATACAAGAAGTGCTGTGGCCGATCATAATAGCCTGGCACTGTGCTACATAAGAACCTGCCAGACTTTTCAGGCGGCTTTCACTTCAAAAGGCTCTGTTGGTTACCTGGTGGTAGTTCATTTGCCACCGGACTCGACTGTCTCCCACCTTGATTATTGCCCTATCGTTTTGTAACTCTGGCATCTGTGAAGCTGCAAGCATTTATAACGAATGGTGATTCTGGAGTTAATTTATCCTATCCAGCGGATTATCGAATTCGCTGATTTGGACCTGTGCAGACTGTTATTGATCAACGAAGTTCGGAATCTGTAGCGGAGTGAGCTGGTGCTAAGCGGCGCTGCCCAGTGTGTGATGAAAGACAGAAGCACTGTTGGTTGCCATTACCAACATAGTATGAACTTTTATTCCAAATCCGTGTCCAACTGCCGTATCCACTTTTAATGTCGTTTCAAAATAAGGACAAATAAAATTTTAGAGGAGCTGGAAATGACACCAGAAATCAGGCAATTAAATGACAATTCCAAAATTGTCGATTCAATACAGACGCCCTCAGGGCGATCTCAATCAGAGCCGCCAACCGGTATCGGTATGGGCAGAGATATTAATGCATCTGGCCAGTGTGAATCTTTATTGGAGCAAATGCCCTTAGAATTGAAATATAAAATCATTGACTACTTGCATCTTCCAACTGCAAACCTTTTAAAACGGACATGCTCCAACCTCAAAAATGCTATCAAAGACGGCGATGTTCTGGCAAAAGCTTGGTATAACCGGTTTCCTTCGGCACATCAGGCTCGACTGGAAACAATCGTCAGTACAAAAGATGACAACCAGCTTCACGATTGGTTGGGACAGTTTACGAATGACAAGGCACTAATCAAATCACTTATACAATGCCGGGAGAGTTGTGATTTTCCTGCTATTTTCTATTTCACCATGACTGAACTGATGTCTAAATGTGAAACGTTTAAATTGGTTGATAATGGTGAGATTTCTCATGCTGGCCGGGTTGCATTAGCCACCTTCAGCGACGATGGCCTCCATGTGTTGACCAGGAGGGTGTCTGCCGGTCCTAACACAGTGAAAATCTTTGGTCAGAGCATCAGTGGATCATGGGATGTAAAAGCTAACATTCCTCATATCGATTGTACCAATTCAGCCAACTTCAGCACCGATGGCAATCATCTGGTCACCGCCAGTAGTGATGGCACGGCGAAAATCTATGGTCAGGAGGCTGATGGATCCTGGGAAGCAAAAGTGACCATTAATCATGTTCGTGAGGTCAACTCAGCCATCTTCAGTCCCGATGGTACTCTTGTGGTCACCGCCAGTGATGATTGCAATGCGCAAATCTATGGTCTGGAGGCCGACGGATCCTGGGTACCAAGAGCCAGCATTTTTCATGAAGGTTCGATAACCTCAGCCAACTTCAGCGCTGATGGACGCTATGTGATAACCACTGGTAATGATATGAAGCTGAGGATCCATTACCGAGAGGAAGATGGATCATGGCTGTTTAAAGACACTATTACCCATGACAGTAATCTAGACTCAGCCATCTTCAGCCCCGATGGCGCCCACGTGATGACCATTGGTCAAATGTTTGCGAACAATATGGATCTATTCACCCCCGACTCCATCTGCGATTACATGGTGATAATCTACGGCCAGGATTCCGATGGATTCTGGAAAGAAAAGGCTGACATCAGGCATTTTCGTGAGGTCAACTCAGCTAGCTTCAGCCCCGATGGCATTCACGTGGTAACTGCCAGTAGAGATGGTATGGCGCAAATCTATGGTCAGAAGGCCGATGGATCATGGCAACGAAAAGCCAACATTGTCCATCAGAAGTCGGTGGTATCAGCCACTTTCAGCGTCGATGGTCGCCATGTGGTGACTGCCAGCTATGATAAAACAGTGAAAATCTATGTTCTGAGGGCCGATGGAGTCTGGAAAGAAAAAGCTTCCATTGCTCATGACGACGAGGTCAATTCAGCGATCTTCAGCTCTGATGGTCGCCATGTGGTGACTGCGAGTAAGGATAAAACGGCTAAAATCATTGGCCAGGAGATTGATGGATCATGGGTAGTGAAAGGCACCATTTCGCATCAGGGTGCAGTCGACTCAGCCACCTTCAGTAGCGATGTTCGCTATGTGTTAACCGCCAGTCGTGATCAGACGGTGAAAATCACTGAAATAAGGATGGGTAATTGATTTTTTTTCTCAGTCTAAATCAACGGCCAACACTGGCGTTACAGGATTTTTTTACAGGTTGGTCTGCTCTGAAGGTCTGCATATCCTTTGAAGGGTATGGTGTGAATTTCAGGAAATTTCTGGTGGTTCTGTCAGTTATTCTCGGCATTTTTTCTGGGAGTAAATGTTTTTCATGGTGGTTATGTGGTGATTATATGGTACCCAATTTTCCCGTTTTGGCCATTCCTGGTCACGAGGCTTTCATGCAAGATCTCATGGCGGCTGCCCATGAAGTCCTGAATCGTGATCCAGACGACGATGATTCTATAACTGACACGCTACCTGTCGTGCCGAAACATGTTGTTCCCTATATTCCTTCCGACAGACAGCAAAATGCTGCACCCAAAAAACTGGACGAGTGCACCATTACCTTTCCTGAGGTGCCTGAGGATTCGCCTTTTCTGGTTGGTGTTCGGGAGAAAGATGCAAAGGCAGCAGCGAGGGCTCCAGAGGCAAAGGTCCCTGAAAGTTCAACAGAATGCAATCTGTCGGATGAGCTTGTTGCACGTCAGGAAGAAAAAAAACAGCTGACCGACGCTATTATCGAATTACGACTTGAGTGTCTTAAAATCAGCCGCAAATGGGAAACTTATGTCCCCCGTGTGGATATCGATTCGGAAGCTGCCCGGGACGTAATTAACTACGCCATGGCTATGCGTCGCGGTACCGTAAAAAAGTCAACAGTCGCATACCACAGGGCGCAACTGAACAAGCAGGTGGATACTGTTAATGTCCAGTCTGCAGGGGATCATGCCAAACAGGCTGTCAATCGCCCTGAGGCTGACCCTACACCCAAATTACTCGGTAACGCTGGTATTTGCGCGGAATTAATGAAGACACTGGAATTGGCAAAAGATGCTGCAGCTATTTATGATCCAGACAGAAGGTCACTTGAGGATGATGTCAAACTGCAAGAAACCATCAAAATCTATGAAACTTATCAAAAAGTAAAGGGGCAGTTAGTCGACTTACAGGCAGCCCTGCAGGGGATTGATGATTTTTCGTAACTAAATGATTGCGACGATTTTATCAAAGTCACTGGTCCAGAAGAACGTGCATTTCTTCTATCTGTTTGCTGCAGCGGATGTTTGAGGGGGTAGAAGCCAGTTCAGGGCAATTCTCATCATAACCGGGATTAGGCGTTCGGGAGGGTGAAGCAATCATACAGTTCATCCAGATCAACCCAAAGAATGCTATTTCTTTCATTGCCTCAATCTTGCCCCGGAAAGTCTTAGGCCAGAAGCTTAAAGCATCAAAGATATCTGGCGTGCCAAGGCTTATCTCAATGCAATTACTGAACACTTCAAGCACAAATTCCCAAAAGCTGAATTCGCTACGATGGATGTTGATGTACAGGCTGTGTTTATAGGCTTCAAGGGAGTTCCAAACCATGCCGAGCATCATCATCGGAAAGGCATAGACACTGTTTGATAGTTGATAAGTGTTCCATATTTTCTGGTAGATCATGCCATGGAAGAAAATTTCAACCAGGTTGCCACCCCCATTGTACAGGGCATAAGTAGCGAGTTCTGATAAAGACTCTGGATGTAGATAGATATCATCTTTTATGGGCACGATAGGGTAGTCGGGTATTTCATAGACATGGTTGTTGTAGGTAGCTATTTTCAACAGTGTCTGACAGTCAGGGAGCAGGTTTTTCCCAGAGCTGTTAAAGGTCAATGAGGGAAATGAGTAACATGCGTATTCCAGTGTGTTGGGAGGCACGAAAACAGTTTTCTCGAAGATCCAACGCTCCTCATTTGAAAGGATGGTATGGCATACCAGGTGCCTGGGAAAATAAAAGGGGTCAAGCTGATGACGATCCCTCATGGCTTTATGACAGCTTTCATGGGCTTTACTCACCTGAACGCCGTCGTCCGCATGTGTCGCCATATGAAAATAAAAGCCGAGTAACGCAATGAGCTTAACAGTGCTAAGCATTTTAATTTTCAGTGAGCTGACTTTTGAAGGCAATTTATTGCAGCCCGGGCATCTTGCAGGATTATGGGAAGAATTCATCGGTGACTTTTCCTTTCTAAAGGATCAGATCTCCAGCGAAGCGTAGACCTTTTTGATAAATTGTAAAAAAGAATGGTTTTTGCACAATGGAGCTTTGCGACACCCGCTAAGTTCGTCTCAATGAAAAAAGCCATTTCTGTTTCTGTTGCCAGAGACCTTCTGGAAAAGTTCAGACCCGCAGCAGGTCATCCTGTTTCGGTCAGACATTCCGGGTAAAGTTTTTTGTTACGTGGAAATCTATTGATCCAGAAGAACGTGCATTTCTTCTATCTGTTTGATGCAGGGAGCGTTTTCGGGGGCAGAAGCCAGGGTCGGGCAGTCCTCATGGTAATGGTTGTCAATGGAGTATGAAATCCATGAAGTTGCAATGACGATGCAGTTCAACCCGATGAGTCCAACAAATATACTCTCCTTCATAAAATTGATTTCGTCCCGGAAATCTTTCATTAAATAGTAATCGCCCCGGATAATTGGCAATAATTTAAATGCCTTAATGACTCCCGGTGCTTCAAGATCTATTTTAATGGGCATGCTGATAAGTTCAAAAGCGGTTTCCCCGATGGTGAATTGATGCTCACTATGAGTGTTAATGGCATGCAGGCTGTGTTTATAGATTGCAAGAGAGTTCCAGACTACGCCGAGCACCGTCAGTCGAAAAGCGAAGGCATTGTTGGAGAGTTGATAGTTTTGCCATATTTCCCGGTAGATCATGCCATGAAAGAGGGCAGCAGCCAGATTGCCTCCATTGTATAAGACAGAGGTAATGAGTTCTGACAAGGTCTGCTCGGGGTGCAGATAGATATCGTCTTTGATGAGTACGATCGGGTAGGGGGAGCGGGGTATTTCGACGGCTCGGCTGGGGGGGACGGTTTTATTTGACATTGCCTGGCATTCAGACAACTGGGCTTTCTCAGAGGTATTTCTGGCGAATGAGCGACAAGTGTATTCCAGTCTGTTGGGAGGCACGAATGCGGTCTTCTCGATAAAGAGACCCTTTTCAGTGTGAAGGATGCTTTTGCATCTCAGGTGTTTGGGGAAATGAAAGGGATCGAAATGGTGACGGTCCCGCATGGCTTTATGACAGCTTTCATGGATTTTACTCATCTGTACCCCGTCATCCGCTTGCACTGACATGTGAAAACAAAAACTGAACAGAGCCATGAGCTGGATAGTGCCGAGGAGTTTGATTATCAGTGCGCTGACTTTTAAGAACTGTTTATTGCAGCCCGGGCATCCTGCAAGCCTTTGGTAAGGAGTCATTGGTGCCTCTTACTATCAGAAGAATAAAGCAGACGAATAAGACATGCAGGAAAGCGTAGACCCTTTGCAGAAATCAGGCATTCAGCATAGCAGCACCACGTACACCCCCGGCATCACCGAATTTTGCCTTACGAATCTCCGGCAGTTGACCGATGTTCAGAGTGTATTTTGGCAGCAGAGGAGGAACCAGTTCGTAGAGTTCATCAAAGTTTGACAGGCCGCCACCCAGAACAATGACACCGGGGTCCAGAATATTGATCATGGCACCCAGTCCCGAAGCGAGCAGTTCACAATAAATCTCAACAGCTCGTTCTGCCCGGGCATCATGATGGCGGTATAGTTGTACTATGTCTTTGCCTGACCGGGACTCGTCGGCAACATGCTTATATGCCAGCTCCAGACCTCTGCCTGACAAGTAGTTATCCAGACAGCCGTGCATGCCGCAGCCACACTTGACGATGGGGAAGTTTTCGCCAGCCAGTTTGAAAACATGGTAGGGCAGTGGTGTGTGTCCCCATTCGCCTGCCAGGTTGTTTCTACCATCATGAATATTGCCGTTGATATAGAGACCGCCACCGCAACCGGTTCCGAGAATCACACCAAAAACCGTAGGGATTTTATCGCCTGCTCCGCCAATGGCTTCCGACAGGGCAAAGCAGTTGGCATCATTTTCAATTTTAACGGGACGATCCAGAAGTAATTCAAGATCAACTTGCAGATTCTGGTTGTTGGTACAGGGCACATTAGCACACTGAGCCTTGCCGGTATCAGGATTAACAAATCCGGGAATACCAATACCTACACTACCTCGTGTGTTTAATTCACGATCGGTTTCTAATACCAGTTCACGTATGGCTTTTTTAAAGGCATCGTAGGAGTCGGTCGGTGTGGGTAAGCGTTTGCTCACGAGTTTGTTATGCTCATGATCAAAAACGGCCAGCTCCATTTTAGTGCCACCGATATCCACTCCATACAGCATGGCTCACTCCTGAATCTGTTTTAAAGTAGTTTAAGCATAAAAAAGCCAACCCCGGAGGAGGTTGGCTTTTGTGATCAAGCGACGGTTGTATTACTGGATTTTTGGGTCCAGCTCACCCTTACCGTAACGAATAAACATGCTTTCCAGACTGGTGTTGCCAATCTTTGAACCCTGACCTGCAGCGCCGAACGCTTCATAACGCTGGATGCAGATGTCTTTCATGGCTTTGGTGGCCACTGCGAAATATTTGCGCGGGTCAAATTCGGAAGGGTTTTCTGCCATGAAGCGGCGAATAGCGCCCGTAGACGCCAGACGCAGGTCGGTATCAATGTTGACCTTGCGAACGCCGTGACGAATACCTTCCTGAATCTGTTCCACCGGTACACCGTAAGTTTCAGGGATTTGCCCACCGTTTTCGTTGATGACTTTCAGCCATTCCTGGGGAACAGAAGAGGAGCCGTGCATCACCAGGTGGGTGTTCGGGATGCGCTGGTGGATTTCACGAATACGGTCGATCGCCAGAATATCGCCTGTCGGTGGACGAGTGAATTTGTAGGCACCGTGGCTGGTACCGCAGGCAATGGCCAGGGCATCCACATGAGTGGCTTTTACAAATTCTGCTGCTTCATCCGGGTCTGTCAGCAGCTGATCGTGTGACAGGGTGCCTTCTGCGCCGACGCCGTCTTCTTCACCGGCCTGTCCGGTTTCCAGAGAGCCCAGGCAACCCAGTTCGCCTTCTACAGAAACACCACAGGCGTGTGCCATTTCTACTGTGCGACGGGTTACATCAACGTTGTAATCGTAGGAAGACGGTGTTTTGCCATCATCTTTCAGTGAGCCATCCATCATCACGGAGGTGAAGCCAAGCTGGATGGAACGTTGGCATACAGCGGGGCTGGTACCGTGATCCTGATGCATAACGACTGGAATATGGGGGAACTCTTCAGTGGCGGCCAGAATCAGGTGTCTCAAGAAAGGGGCACCTGCGTATTTACGGGCGCCTGCAGAAGCCTGAACGATGACCGGGGAGTCAGTCTCGTCGGCAGCCTCCATAATGGCGCGCATCTGTTCCAGGTTGTTGACATTAAATGCGGGGACACCGTAGTTGTTTTCTGCGGCGTGGTCGAGCATCTCACGCAAGCTGATCAGGGCCATTGCCTGCTCCTGCTAATCAAGGGGTGATTGAATTCGGTGGCTATTATCCCTGTTTCTTGGGAGTGGTGCAAAACATGAACGGCTTCAGGTATCTGAATACTAGTTCAGATAAGAAAGAGGTGGGCAAATAATAAGCCCGTTAGTCTGAACTACCGGGCTGATAAGTACTCAGCCATACGGAATCGAATATTTCTGGCTTATTGGGCAGGTGCTCTGCAAGGCGCAACGACGGGAACATAGCAAGCTATGTGACCAGAGTTGCAACGCATCACGACTGCATGGATGCAGGAGCTAGAGCAACGCAGGAGCAGTTGCCGCGAGTGCCTGAACAAGAAGTCAGAAAATATGATTTCGTATGGTTGAGTACTTAAATCAGGCTTTGCCTTCGGAGCCGAACTCACGGATTTTACCCATGACGGTTTCAATGATGGCTTCTTTACCCGGGCCAATGACCTTACGTGGGTCGTAAACTTCAGCGTCGTTGGCCAGGACCTTGCGAACCATGTTAGTCCAGGCGATCTGGTTTTCTGTGTTTACGTTGATCTTGGCGGTGCCACGGCTGATGGCATTCTGGATATCGGCAGTCGGTATGCCTGTGCCGCCATGCAGAACCAGTGGCACCCCCGTCAGCTCTTTAACCTGCAACATTTCTTCAAAGCCCAGATTTGGCAGGCCTTTGTATGGGCCGTGAACAGAGCCCAGAGCAGGGGCCAGACAATCTACGCCAGTGCGTTCAACCAGCTCTTTACATTCCTGTGGATCAGCGTAGATGCAGCTATCTGCAACAACGTCGTCTTCCTGACCACCAACAACACCCAGTTCCGCTTCAACGGATACGCCAAGAGCGTGAGCATACTCAACCACGGTTTTGGTCATGGCAACATTCTCTTCGAATGGGCCGTGAGAGCCGTCGATCATCACGGAAGAGAAACCGGCTTCGATGGCTTCTTTGCATTTTTCAATGCTGGAACCGTGATCCAGATGAACAGCAACCGGTACAGTAATTTTCATGCTCTCGATCAGGGCATTTACCATCGCGGTAATCACCTTGAAGCCACCCATATAACGAGCCGCGCCTTCAGATACACCAAGAATAACGGGAGACCGGGTTTTCTGGGCGGCAGTCAGTATAGCCTGAGTCCACTCCAGATTATTGATATTGAACTGGCCAATTGCGTACTTGCCTTCCAGAGCTTTTTTCAGCATTTCGGTCATGGATACCAGTGCCATAAAGGTTTCCTCGGTCAGTGGTCGGGAGAGCTGAGTCTGAATCAGTTTGAGTATCAGTCAACGATGAAGTTTGATAACACTTTCATACTGAGCCGTGCAAACTGAAATGTTTATGCTGTGATGCAAATTAATCCTGAGGCCGGAAACTTGGCTTGCCTGAAGTCTAACAAAAAAACTTTATCTTTCTCCAGTTATATAGAAAGAGAGTTTAAGAATTTTTTCAGCTTATTAATGCCTTGATCCTTTCAGGGGGCTTATGTTGACAAGAATTATATTTCCTCTTTATTAAAATAATGTTGTCGTTTAATGAAAAGAGTCATTGGGTAAGGTGTATGAAAATTCTGAGTATTTTATTGAAGTATGTCGTAAAAAAATGCTTGCAGCGGTCTGTTGACAGGGTGTTAGGTAGTAATGCGTATATTGGCTGGAGGTCAATCCTATTAAGGTGTGGAGCAATTTTTTGTGAGAAGGTGGGGGCTTTTTTAGTATTTCCTGAAGGAGTGACACGTCTTTTTTTGGGATTGAAGTGCTAAATAACGTCGCCTCCCTGAAGCAACCCTGAATGTTAGTGGATTGATCCGGTTTATTAATGAAAAAACATTACATAGCAGTGGGCTTTTTATGGTTTGAAGGCATTCTAAACCGCTTGTTGATGGTGTTTATTTTAGTGTGGCTGTTCATCATACGGCAGGCGATTAATTAGATGATGCACTATCTTGGAGTGGGTCTCTCTATAAGCAATGAAGTTTGTAAGAAACTCCGTATTCAGGTGCACGTTTTGAAATAATTTGTCGAGCTATGTCAGGGTTTGTGTGATTGATTGCCGGTTGTATCCTGTCGCTTACAAGCCGGATACTCCGGTAGCTGAGCAGCTATGAGCCGAGAAGAGTAGTTTGCGTCACTTTTCATCATGAGAAGAGGGCGGGCGGGCTGTTTTTCCCGGCAGGTAACTTTTTGAGTGGGTAAGATCATGTTTTCAGGCATCATTGCGTCTTCCGGCGTGGCCATTGGTAACGCCTTTGTGCTGAAAGAGGTCGAAATACAGATCAGCGATGGCGTTCTGGACAACTCTGAGGTCGAGGCGGATATCACTCGCTTCAGGCAGGCCAGAGATCGCGCAGTTGAGCAGCTTGAAGCCATTCGTGATAAAACTGCAGGCAAACTGGGGGAAGAGGAAGCTGAAGTCTTTGAAGGTCACATTCTGGTGGCAACAGACGAAGAGCTGGAAGAAGAAGTTATTTCAGCAATCCGTTCGCTGAAACCGGCAGATGCGGCACTGAATGACGCCATTATGGCTAATGTCAGTATGCTGGAAGAGCTGGACGACCCGTATCTGCGTGAGCGTGTAGCGGATATCAGGGATGTAGGGCGCAGGATGCTGAAGAATTTGCTGGGTATTCCTGTGACCTCTCTGGAGGAGGTGGAAGAGGGTTCTATTATTATTGCCAATGACCTGACTCCCTCTGATACTTCCCAGATTGATCTCAAAAAGGTCTGGGGTTTTGTGACCAACGTCGGTGGTCGTACTTCTCACTCTGCTATTATGGCTCGTTCTCTTGAGTTGCCCGCCATTGTTGGAGCCAGGGTGGCGACTGACAGAATTCAGAGTGGTGATCAGGTGGTGCTTGATGCCATCAACAATAAAGTGCTGGTGAATCCTGATGCCTCCGCGCTGGATTACTACCGGACGCTTCAGAAACAGCTGGATGAAGAACGTATTGAGCTGACCAAGCTTAAGGATCTCCCCTGCGAGACCCTGGACGGTAAAGCCTTCGAAGTCTGTGCCAATATTGGTACGGTCAAGGATATCGGAGGAGCTGATCGTCATGGTGCTGAAGGTGTGGGTCTCTACAGAACCGAGTTCCTGTTTATGGACCGCACTCAAATGCCTTCGGAAGAAGAGCAGTTCGAGGCTTATAAGGCCGTTGCTGAAGCCATGGGGGGGCGGCCGGTAATTATCCGCACTCTGGATATCGGTGGTGACAAGGAGCTGCCCTATCTTGATCTGCCTGAGGAACTGAATCCGTTTCTCGGCTGGCGAGCCATTCGAATGTGCTTTGACAAGCCTGAAATTCTTAACACCCAGTTACGTGCCATTTTCAGAGCCAGTGCTTTTGGCAAACTGAAGATTATGTTCCCCATGGTCATTTCCGTGGAAGAAGCCCGTCGGCTGAATGCCATGATGGCAGCGGTCAAGTCAGAGCTCAGCAATGAAGGCGTGTGCTTTGATGACCATGTTGAGGCAGGAATCATGGTGGAAACCCCTGCTGCGGTTATGATTGCCGACCTGCTGATTGAAGAAGTGGACTTCTTCAGTATCGGTACCAATGACCTGACCCAGTACGTTCTGGCTGTGGATCGTGGCAATGAAATGATTGCTGATCTCTATGAACCTATGTCACCCGCTGTACTGCGTGCCATCAAACGGGTGATTGATTGCTCTCATAAAGCAGGCAAGTGGACCGGTATGTGTGGAGAAATGGCGGGCGATGAGCGTGCCGCTTTGATACTTGCGGGTTTAGGGCTGGATGAGTTCAGTATGAGTGCTACGTCGATTCCCAGGGTTAAAAAAGTGCTCAGAGAGCAGCGTTTCGAAGCATTGCAAAAGCTGGCCAATGATGTGGTAAATCAACCTACCATCAAGGATGTACAAGCAGCCCTTGATGCATTTATTCAATGACCGACAGGCGGGGGGCATGGGCTCCCTTTTTTCAGAATTGCCAGAGAAAGTCAGTAGACAAGCAGTTCCGGATTAGAGTCCGATAGCCCGGACACAGTGCCCAAGAGTAAGAATATTTCGAACCAACTATGTCTTAGCGAGTGATTTTGCCTTAATAAACGACAGTGTGAGGTGCTTCTCATGGTGAGTAATAAATCAGCAGCCAAGGCCAGGGAGAAAAAACACGACAGTGCGTCCAGTGTGAATGAGCAGCTGGATGGTCTGCTTAAGCGAGCCGGGATAGCGAGAGAAAAGTACCTGAAGCTCAACCAGGAAGACGTGGACCGGGTGACACGGGCTATGGCTCTGGCAGGGCAGTCTGCTCACATGGAGCTGGCGAGAATGGCCGTTGAGGAAACCGGAAGGGGAATCCTCGAAGATAAGGTCACCAAAAACATCTTTGCGACTGAGTCCATCTACCATTCTATCAAATACGATAAAACTGTCGGTGTGATTGAAGATAATGAGGAGGAGGATTTCATGTTGGTAGCTGAACCAGTAGGCGTTGTCTGTGGTATCACGCCAGTGACAAACCCCACCTCCACCACCATGTTCAAGTCTATTATTGCTGCCAAGACGCGTAATCCTATTGTTTTTGCTTTTCACCCTTCGGCACAACAATGTTCAACAGAAGCGGCAAGAATTGTTCGCGATGCGGCCATAGAGGCAGGAGCGCCAGAAGATTGCATACTCTGGGTAGAGCATCCATCACTGGAGGCCACTCAGAAGTTGATGACCCATCCCGAGATCTCAGTCATTCTCGCCACCGGTGGTTCAGGTATGGTTCGGGCCGCCTATTCTTCTGGCAAGCCGGCTCTGGGGGTGGGTCCGGGTAATGTGCCCTGTGTTATTGATCGCACTGCCAATATCAAGCAGGCCGCCAATGATCTGGTTCTGTCCAAGAGTTTTGATAACGGAATGATCTGTGCCTCCGAGCAGGCTGCCATAGTACACGACGAAGTTTATGCTTCTTTTAAGGAAGAGATGAAGAGGCTGAATGTCTATTTCACCTCTCCCAAAGAGACCGATCGCCTGGCTGAAGTGGTCATTATTGATGGCCATGTCAACAGTAAGATTGTGGGGATGAAGCCATCCGATATTGCTGCGCTGGCAGATATTAAAATACCGCAAGAGACAAGGGTTATCGCGTCTGAGATTGAAGGGGTTGGGCCCGAGTTTCCCCTGTCCCGCGAGAAGCTCTCGCCGGTGTTGGGCTTTCTCAAGGCCAGGGATACCCAACATGGTATTGAACTGGCCGACCAGATGCTGAACTTCGGTGGTCTCGGGCATTCCGCTGTTCTGCACTCCCAGAACGATGATGTGATTGATGAATTCTCGCTGGCGATGAAGGCCGGTCGTATTATCATTAACTCACCAAGCACCCATGGTGCTATTGGTGATATTTATAACACCAACATGCCCTCCCTGACTCTGGGTTGTGGCACCTATGGTGGGAACAGTACGACGTCCAACGTTTCTGCTGTTAACCTCATCAACGTCAAGCGCGTGGCCAAGCGCAGGGTTAATATGCAATGGTTCAAAGTGCCCAGAAAAATCTATTTCGAAGCCAACTCCCTGCAATACCTTGAAAAAATGCCCGACATTTCTCGTGTGTTCATCGTGACAGACGAGGTGATTCAGAGTCTGGGATATGTTGAAAAGGTTCGGTACCACCTGAGAAAACGTCCGGTGCCAGTGCAGGTGAGGGTATTTAATCAGGTTGAGGCCGATCCGAGTCTGGCGACTATTCGCGAGGGTGCCGAGGATATGGCGCTGTTCAATCCGGACGTCGTGATTGCTCTGGGTGGTGGCTCTCCTATTGATGCGGCCAAGGGCATGTGGTTGTTCTACGAGCAGCCAGAAGCTGATTTTGCGGGTATGGCCCAGAAGTTTTTTGATATCCGCAAGCGGGTTTACAAGTTCCCGAAACTGGGCAAGAAAGCCAGACTGGTGGCTATTCCCACAACGTCCGGAACCGGCTCTGAGGTGACTTCCTTTGCCGTTATTACCGATAAAGAGAAAGGCATCAAGTATCCTCTGGCCGACTATGAGTTAACGCCTGATGTAGCCATTCTGGACCCGAATCTGGTGCTGACGGTGCCCAAAAAGGTGACCGCAGACACAGGTCTGGATGTCCTGACTCACGCACTGGAAGCTTATGTCTCTGTGATGGCGTCAGATTATACGGATGCCCTGGCTATGAAGGCGATTCAGTTGGTTTTTGAGTATCTGCCGAAATCCTGCGAAGAAGCTGACAAGGTAGCCAGGGAAAAGATGCATAATGCTTCCTGCATTGCCGGTATGGCCTTTGCCAACGCTTTCCTGGGTATCAATCACTCTATGGCTCATAATTTGGGGCATGAGTTCCATATTCCCCATGGTTTGGCCAATGCACTGTTGTTGCCTCATGTGATTGAGTACAACGGGTGTCCGAATCCTTCCAAGGTGGCTTCTTTCCCGAAATACGATCATTACATCGCCCATGAGAAATATACCGAAGTGGCCAGGGCGCTGGGCCTGCCCTGTAAAACCCCTGAAGAAGGAGTCAAATCCCTGGCCAATGCTGTTCGTAAATTGATGAAGCGGCTGGGGATGCCTTTATCTCTGAAAGAGCTGGGGGTTTCTGAGAAAGGGTTTATGGAAAAAGTCAAAATGCTGGCTGATCATGCTTTTGAAGATCAGTGCACTACGGCAAACCCAAGAATGCCACTGATCTCTGAGCTGGAAACTTTGCTGAGGAAAGCTTATTACGGTGAGTGATCTTGTTTTTACTGTGGGGCGTTCCACACATCAGCATTGAAGGCGGCTCTGAACTATCTGGAGTCACACTGGTTCAATGGACTGTTGGCAAATACAAGAAATCAAAGGGGCGAAAGCGAAGAGCCTAACGTTATCCGGCAAGCATTAGCCAGAGAGGCTCCGATGTTTATGGCGTGCTGGCGTATTGGCTTGGTATTAGCGGTTGGATGAGGAGGTCATTAAGTGCTGAGTGATTCAAGTATACTTCTGTGAGCACCTGATGAGGTGGTTCTTTTGGGTGAGCCCACTGGCAGGAGTATGGTCGCGAGGCTATGTCCTATCTCGAATGCAATAAGTGAATGATTATATTGGATAATTTGATGTTTTGAATTATTTCAGTTTGTTACATCTCGCAATAAAATAAGCATGAGGCATAACAAAAAAAGAGCAAATTGCTGATGTATGAAATAATGGAAAGCCAATTGGCTCGCATAAAACAATCCGGCGAATACAGAATATTTACGGACATCAATCGCATTGGAGGCAATTACCCTCGTGCGTTATCCAACGGCAAGCCCGTCACGGTCTGGTGCAGTAACGACTATCTGGGTATGTCTCAGAATGATCTGGTCATTGCCTCCGCCGTGGATGCCATCCAACAGCATGGCGTTGGCTCCGGCGGCTCTCGTAATATTGGTGGCACGCACCAATACCTCACTGAATTGGAAGTCTCGATTGCAGACTGGCATCAAAAAGAAGCTGCACTGGTTTACCCGACCGGTTACTCTTCAAACGATGCAACCTTGCAATGTTTACTGAGGATGTTCCCAGAGCTAATAATCTTTTCTGATGAAAAGAATCATGCCTCCATCATTAATGGCATTCGCTCATCTAAAAACCAAAAGCACATCTTCAGACGCAATGACGCAGACCACCTCGAGTCACTTCTGAAAACCGTCGACATCGATTGCCCGAAACTGATCATCTTTGAATCCGTTTACTCTATGGATGGTGACATTGCCGACATCTTTGGGATTGTTACACTAGCAAAGAAATACAGATGCTTGACTTATTTGGATGAAGTACATGCCATAGGTATGTACGGCGCACGCGGGGCGGGTATTGCGGAGGCCTTGGGCCACGAATCGGATATCGACATCATACAAGGTACCATGGCGAAAGCCATCGGCGTGATTGGTGGTTACGTTGCTGGCAACCGAACCATTATCGACTTTATTCGCTCGTTTTCGTCCGGCTTTATCTTTACCACTTCATTGCCTCCAAGCATCGCCAGAGCCTGTTTAACCAGCATCAACCACTTGAAAGCCTCGGACTCTGAGCGCCAGAAGCTCAAGTTCAATACAGCGCTCTTGCGCGCGATTTTTGCGGAGTTGGGCATTCCCATCATGGGATGCTCAGAAACGCACATTTTGCCAGTCAAGATCGGCGACGCCCGGAAATGCAAACAAGCGGCCGATCTGCTGCTGAGCAAGCATGGGATTTACATTCAGTCGATCAACTCACCAACCGTCGAGGTAGGCACCGAGAGCTTCCGGATCAATGCAACGCCCAATCACACCGAGACGCATATTCGTCACCTCGCTGAGGCAATCAAGAGCGTGTTCGTTGAGCTAGAAATCGATCAAACTGTTGCGCTTGGGTGAGCCAGAGTGAACAAGGGTTGTAAACATGGATAATTACACGCTTTCACAGATCCTGGTATCCATCGCTATTGTGTTTGACCTGTTGTCTTTCCAGTTCAAAACACGCAAACACGTGGTGTTGTGCCTGTTTATTGCGGGAGCGTTGATTGCGACGCACTTTTACTTGCTCAATGCTTTCACAGCGGCCGTGGTTATGACGATTGCGTCAATACGCTATCTGACCAGTTACTTTACGTCTCGGCCCGGGGTAAGAAACCTGTTTTTGATTATCAATGGTGTGACACTCTTTGTTACCTACGAGTCTTTCATCAGTCTCGTGGCGTTCGTCGGCTCCTGCCTGCAAACGATAGGCGCATTCAGTAAAGACGATCGTGAGATGAGACTCATCATGATGGTGGGTGCGGTAGTTTGGTTGAGCCACAACGTTCTTGTCCTGTCCCCGATGGCCGTCGTCATGGAAGTGCTGTTCCTGCTCAGTAACATCGTGGCCTACCTGAGGTTCTACAACAAGAGCCCAATAGTGACAAAGTCCGAGTACTGAGCTTTACGTCTGTTTCATTCCAGCTAATGAACAGACATCTGGCTCCCATCGCTTAAGCACCTCATTGAGGTGCTCTCTATTGTGGTGTGTCATATATGACTACTGATGCCACATGTTCTGTTTGCTTTTTTGCTCTGGGTCAATAACCGGTTAATCTCTTTACGAAACCTTCACAACACAGTTGAACTGGTGCATTGTGACCGGTTACATTTCGTCCCAAACCATGCGCTGCCCATCAACTGTCTGCCTGTTTGAGTTCCACGGGGTTTTGATTGAGGTTTGTGCAGTGACGTTAATATCTAAGGGGTAACTATTTTGAACATTCTTGGCTATATGCAGAGATTGGGTAAGGCATTGATGCTGCCCATCGCCACTCTGCCTATTGCAGCAATCCTGTTGCGTCTTGGGCAGCCTGACCTGCTGGATATTGCCTTTGTCGCAGAAGCGGGTAACGCTATTTTCAGTAACCTGCCTTTGCTGTTCGCGATGGGTATTGCTGCCGGACTGTCAAAGGACGATGCCGGTGCAGCGGTGCTGGCGGGTGCAGTTGGCTATTTTGTCCTGACTGCCGGGGCCAAGACCATCAATGCCGACATTGATATGTCATTCTTTGGCGGCATTATTGCCGGTATTATTGCCGGTCATAGTTACAACCGTTTCCATGCGGTGGCACTGCCACCCTATCTGGCGTTCTTCGGTGGCAAACGTCTGGTTCCGATCATGACCGGTCTGATTGCTCTGGCGGTCTCTGTAGCAGCAGGTTATGTATGGCCAGTCATCCAGTCTGCCATTGATGCATTTGCTAATGGTATCTCTGAGTCTGGCCCCATTGGACAGTTTGCCTATGGAGTGCTGAACCGTGGCCTGATTCCGGTAGGTCTGCACCATGTTGTGAACTCTGTTTTCTGGTTTGGCTTCGGTGAATTCACCAATGCTGCCGGTGAGGTAGTTACGGGCGATCTGCCTCGTTTCTTTGCCGGTGACCCCACTGCCGGTACTTTTATGGCGGGCTTCTATCCGGTCATGATGTTCGGTCTGCCAGCTGCTGCGCTGGCTATGTATCTGGCGGCGCCTAAAGAAAATCGTGCCCGTGTAGGTGGTGTTCTGCTGTCTGTCGGTGCTACTGCCTTCCTGACCGGTGTCACTGAGCCTCTGGAGTTCATGTTCGTATTCCTGGCGCCAGGTCTCTACGCTGTTCATGCCGTGCTGACAGGTTTATCTCTGGTAATCACCAATATGTTTGGTGTTCTGCATGGCTTTGGTTTCTCTGCGGGTGCCCTGGATATGGCTCTGAACTGGGGGCTGGCTACCAAGCCTGTGACCCTGGTGTTCATTGGTCTGGCTTTCTCTGTTATTTACTTCTGTGTTTTCTATTTCGCTATCAGGGCTTTCAACCTGAAGACACCGGGGCGCGAAGACGAGGAGCCGGAAACAGCAGGATCTTCTGAAGCAGTCAGTGGTTCGGAGCGTGCTCTGCGTTTCATCGAACTGTTGGGCGGTGAGGGCAACCTGACCTCTGTTGAAGCCTGTATCACCCGTCTGCGTCTGACTCTGGCCAATCGTGACCTGATCGATGAAGCTGGCCTGAAAGCCGTGGGTGCCAAAGGTGTGGTGAAGCTGGGTGAAAATAACCTGCAGGTGATTCTTGGGCCTCAGGCTGAGATCATTGCGGGTGAAATAAATGCCCTGATGGCTTGACAATAGCTATTTTGCCCTGACTCAAAGAAACTTGTACCGGTCTTTCCCCGCAAAGCAGTTTAGGGGAAAATCCGGATACCTTTTTAGTCAGGGCTGTCTGATTCTTAGGTTATGGTGCGGAGTATACCTGGAGTATGTTCGACTTGCCGAATGACTGGGTGAATCAATATTTCCTGTCGGCTTACGTTCTGAAATTCAGGCTCAGCGTCTGAATTAAAGCAGACAGATAGTGTATCTTTATTCTGATGCATCCGTTTAGAGTCAGGCCTGTCCAGCCTCTTGCTTCCTGACAGGTGCTCAAGTTAGAGAGAGACCGAATATGTTTAAGAAAGATGTAGTGATCACGGCTGAGAATGGCCTTCATACTCGTCCAGCTGCTCAGTTTGTTAAAGAAGCCAAGAGTTTTGACTGTGACATCAAACTGGAAGCAGGTGGCAAGCAGGCCAGTGCCAAGAGTTTGTTTAAACTGCAGACCCTGGGGCTGACTCAAGGCTCAACAGTGACCATCATCGGCGAAGGTGATGGCGCTGAAAAGGCTGTAGAGCATCTGGCAGAGTTTATCATTACTTTGAAGTAAGCTCTTTGTTGACCTGGCCTCTCCGGCCGGGTTGTCTCTCGGAATAAAGCAGTCGTGAATCAGGAAATGATTGAGTCGTCCTCTGACGGATTAGTTTGCTGCTGCAAAAATGCCTGTAATACTAAGGCGGTTGCGGGTATTCTCTAGAGAGTATCACGTACCGGGTGTATCTGAACGAATACATCGGGGCGATGTCATTCACGAGGCAATACTGAGACGTGTTCTCAAGTATGTCTGTTGGATAGCTGGCGGGTAATGCGCTCTGGTGAGTTAAATTGTCAGGTGTTGTTACTTGTTAAAATGTTCCGGATTCTCTTCAGATTGCCTTCTGTACAGAGAATTCCGGCTCTTCGTGTACTCTTTAACAGGTACATTACGATCCTCCAGTAAAGATTTGCCGGGGAACGATGTTTTCAAGTGTGCGATTATGTGTGTCTTGTTGAGCGTATTTGTAACGTCGTTCCAATCCTGTGTCAAGTCCTGGTGGTTTAATACGGATAACTTTTGTTGTGTTCCGTGAATAAAAGTGTCCTTTGGTGTGACTGTATGTTGGGCAGAGTCATCAACTCTGTTGATTGTTGAAAAAGCCTGTTAGCCCTTGTGTGGCAAGGGGGTTAGGTATTTTCACGAGGCTGAATTTACACCGGAAATCCTATTTACTAATGAACTGGCGGGTTATCCCGCTGTGACTAAGGGTATTGGAGACGTCATGATCAAAATCGCAATCAATGGCTATGGTCGTATCGGTCGCAACGTTCTGCGTGCACTCTACGAAGCAGGTCGCCGTGAAGAATTCCAGATTGTTGCTATCAATGACCTGGGTGATGCGAAAATCAATGCTCACCTGACCAAGTACGACACTGTACATGGTCGTTTCGACGCTCAGGTTGAGGAGGGTGAAGGTGCACTGTTTGTAAATGGTGACGAAATCAAGACATTCTCTGAGCGTGATCCTTCCAGTCTGCCCTGGGCCGCTCTGGGTGTAGACGTTGTATTTGAATGCACCGGTGTGTTCCGTTCCAAGGAAGCCTGCAAACCTCACTTGAGTGCTGGTGCCAAGAAAGTCATCATCTCTGCTCCGGGCAAGGAAGTAGACGCCACCATCGTTTATGGTGTTAACCACGACACTCTGACTCCTGACATGACCGTTATCTCTAACGCTTCATGCACCACCAACTGCCTGGCTCCCATTGCCAAGCCTCTGAACGATGCTCTGGGGATTGAAAAAGGCTTGATGACCACTATTCACGCCTACACCAATGATCAGCGTCTCAGCGATGTATACCACAGTGACCTGTATCGTGCCCGTGCTGCTGCACAGAACATGATCCCGACTGCTACCGGTGCCGCTGCAGCGGTTGGCCTGGTGGTTCCGGAGCTGAAAGGCAAGTTTGACGGTATGGCCGTTCGTGTACCTACCATCAACGTATCTCTGGTAGACCTGAGTTTTGTGGCCAGTCGTGAAACTTCTGCTGAAGAAGTTAACGAAATCATTGCTTCTGCTGCCAAGTCTTCCGAAGCGATGGGCAAGGTTTTGCACGTAAACCATGAGCCTCTGGTTTCCATGGACTTTAACCACAGCCCATTCTCTTCCAGCTTTGATGCCACACAGACTCGCGTTCAGGGTAACCTGGTGAAGGTTATGTCCTGGTACGACAACGAGTGGGGCTTTTCCAACCGAATGCTGGATACTGCTAAAGCGCTGCTGGGCGCCTGAATCCAGATCATTGAAAAGCCTCGCTGATCTGAGGCTTTTCAGGTTGATGCCGATGCTCTGATAACAGGGCATTGGATTCCTGAGACTGAGTGGCAAAAAGAAGAAGGTGTTTATGAAGCTGGCCGGGAATTAACCTCTCAACCTGCCTTCTGGACGATGGTAGATTAGCCTGCCATCTATAATGGGCTCAGATTGGCATACTGGCTTTCAGGTACACACTCTCCTTTTTGCTGCTTTATCAAGATAAGCAGATGCAGGAACTTACACTTCGAACGTTCCTCACTTAAAAATTGTTGTCAAACTGCCGTATGGCATTTATGCCCCGGTCGACTCTTCCTTTAAGTAGTTTCATCGTGCTGGGTCGATTCGTGGCGAATTCGCGAGAGGATATCATGCTCAGACGCACAAAAATCGTTGCCACACTCGGACCAGCTACAGAGTCCGAAGAACAGCTCACCAAGCTGATTGAAGCCGGTGTCAACGTTGTTCGACTGAACTTCTCCCACGGTGATGCTGATGATCACCGTGTCCGTGCAGAGCGCATTCGCAATATCGCTGCCCGTCTGGGTCGCAGTGTTGCGATTCTGGGTGACCTGCAGGGGCCCAAAATTCGAATTGGTCGTTTCCAGAATGGCAAGATCTTTCTGCCCGATGGCGCTGAGTTCGTTCTGGATGCAGAGCTGCCTATTGATGCCGGTGATGAAACCCAGGTCGGTCTGGCTTACAAGAATCTGCCAAACGATTGCAAGGTGGGCGATGTGCTGTTGCTGGACGACGGTCGTCTGAGCCTGCAGGTTAAGTCGATTGAAGGTTCGCGCATTGTAACCACTACTCTGGATGGTGGTGAGCTGTCTAATAACAAAGGTATCAACCTGGCCGGTGGGGGTCTTTCTGCCGATGCCCTGACCGAAAAAGACAAGGAAGACATCAAGCTGGCTGCCTCTCTGGAGGTGGATTTCCTGGCTGTGTCTTTCGTTCGCAGTGCCAGTGATGTTGAACAGGCTCGCAAGCTGCTGGCTGAAGCCGGTGGTACTGCTGCCATTTTGTCCAAGATTGAGCGTGCTGAAGTGGTTCAAAGCTTTCAATTGCTGGAAGAAGTGATCCGGGCCTCAGACGCGGTCATGGTAGCTCGTGGTGACCTGGGGGTGGAAATTGGTGACGCTGAACTGATTGGTGTTCAGAAACAGATGATCAACGTTGCCCGTCGACTGAACCGTCCTGTCATTACCGCCACACAAATGATGGAATCCATGATTCACAACACACAGCCAACCCGTGCTGAAGTGTTTGACGTGGCCAATGCTGTTCTCGATGGCACCGACGCAGTCATGCTCTCCGGTGAAACAGCAACAGGCAAGCGTCCACATGAAGTCGTCAAAGCCATGGCCCGTATTTGTCAGGGCGCTGAAAAACATCCTGAAATGATCTCCGGAAGCAACCTGGATAAGGCCTATGCCGGTGAAACCGATGCCGCCATTGCGCTGGCTGCCATGCATGCGGCTAACCGTCTGGAAGGTGTAAAAGCGATCGTTTGCCTGACCAAAACCGGTGCGACTCCTCTTTGGATGTCCCGTGTTAATACCAGCCTGCCCATTTTTGCCCTGACTCGCTACAAAACCACCGAGCGCCGCGTTGCACTTTACCGTGGGGTGGAGTCGGTCGCTTTTGACAGTGGCAGCCAGTACGGTCCTGAAGTGAATCAGCGTGCTATTGCCGAACTAAAAGGTCGTGGCCTGCTGGAATCCGGCGACCGTATTATTCTGACCAAGGGTGAGTCCTGTGAAATTGAGGGCGGTACCAACACCATGCAGATCGTTACTGTGAAATAATTTCAGTCAATTCAGGCATGTTGACTGGGCAGCATGCCTCACGCTTTCCCTTACGGGATTCAGGAGACGAGCAGATCATGGCAGAACTAAAAAAAATTGGTGTGCTTACTTCAGGTGGCGATGCGCCTGGCATGAATGCTGCCATTCGTTCCGTAGTACGTAGCTGCATCTTTTACGGGGTTGAGCCGGTAGCCATTTATGAAGGTTACAAAGGCCTGATTGAAAACGATCTGAAGGTAGTGAATGCGCGTTCAGTGGCCAATATTATCAACCAGGGTGGGACATTCCTGAAGTCTGCCCGTTGTCAGGAATTCCGTGCTCCGGAGGGACGGGCTGCTGCTTATAAAAATGCCTCTGCCGCCGGACTGGATGGACTGGTTGTTATTGGCGGTGACGGTTCCTTCACGGGTGCCATGCTGCTGGAACAAGAGCATGGTCTTCGCTGCATTGGTGTTCCCGGCACTATTGATAACGATATCTTCGGAACCGATTTCACCATCGGTTATGACACCGCCCTGAATACCGTGGTCGAGGCGATTGACAAGATTCGTGATACCGCCACCTCTCATAATCGTCTGTTTCTGATTGAAGTTATGGGTCGTGATGCAGGCTTTATCGCATTGAACGCCGGTATTGCTGCGGGTGCAGAAGATATTTTGATTCCGGAAGATCAGAAGCCCATAGATCAGTTGATGGGCTCTATTGAAAGCAGTGGCAGAGCCGGGAAAACATCCAGTATCGTAGTGGTTTCAGAAGGTGATAAATCCGGTGGTGTTTTTGAACTGTCCCGGGCTGTGGAAGAAAACTTCCCGGCCTATGAAGTCAAAGTGACGGTGCTGGGCCATATTCAGCGCGGTGGCAAGCCCAGCTGTTATGATCGTGTCCTGGCCAGTCGTCTTGGAGTGGCTTCTGTGGAAGCTCTGCTTGACGGTGTCAGTGGAGTGATGGTGGGTGTACGTGATCAGAAGATTGTCCATACACCCTTAAAGGAAGCCATTAGTAAACACAATGAGATTGACAGCCAACTGTTGAAAGTAGCAGACATAGTTACAGTATAAAGACATATAATACTAATCGTGCTTTCTAACTTCCGTGATGAGCATGGAGATTTGAGCCTTAAGAAAAGGCGGGGTGAGGAGTCATAGTCTTAGCTGCGACGATCGCCAACGCAGGATTAAGGCTCAAATCTTCAGCGCAATAGGGAGTTAGAAAGTTCGATTGGTATAGCAGCTGTGGTCTGCCGTTTCAGCTGTTAATCTGGAAAGGAATCGGGAGTTTCAGTCAGGTTAACTGGCCTGATTACTCAAAGGCTCCTAAAATCAATGCGTTTGAAGTAGAAGGTGAAAGTGATGGGCCTTTTTGACTCTCTCAAGAAAAGTATGGGGCTGGGTGCCAGTCAGGGAACGGTGATCAGAGCACCGTTGACCGGCGACATTGTACCAATTGAAGAAGTACCTGATCCTGTTTTTGCTGACAAGGTGGTAGGTGATGGTATCGCCATTAATCCCACCGGCAAAGTCATGGTAGCCCCTTGCGATGGTGAGATTGGCAAAATCTTTGAAACCAATCATGCCTTCAGCATGGAGACGCCAACCGGGGTTGAGCTGTTTGTTCACTTTGGTATCGACACCGTTGAGCTGAAGGGCGAGGGTTTCAAGCGTATTGCCAGCGAAGGCCAGCAAGTCATGGCTGGAGATCCCATCATCGAAGTGGATCTGGACTTTCTGAAAGAGAATGCCAAAAGTATTATTACGCCCGTTGTGATCTCCAACATGGACGATGTAGCCTCTCTGGAAAAATCTTCGGGCTCTGTTGTTCAGGGCAACGACAAGTTGCTGGTGGTCAAAATGAAGTAAAACTTTACAAAGACTATTATTTTTTGAACAAAAAAATCAGCCATACCCTGAAGCCGGTTCTCTGTCGGCTTTTAAAATGTCTGGCCTTAAAGCTTTCCCTGCCAGTTAGTATCCCTGACCACCCCGTTAGTGAAGACTTATCTTCCTTCCCCTATCCTGTTTGCGATTGAACCCTTTGGGTAACTCGTTGTCTCACTATATAGACAGGTATGAATTTAGAAATGCAGTTTACGTCCTGAAAAGCAATGCCTAGGAGCCTGACCGAGAATAGCGCCCGTAGCGAGGACGGCAGAAAATTGAGGATGAAAATTCGGTTTTGTGAGGAGAATAGCGAGCTATTTGACGAACAAAAGCGGATTTTTAGACCAATTTGCTGCCGCCGCAGTAGGGCAGTCTATTCTCGGTCAGGCTGCTAGTAACCGCCTGTCGTGACTTATCCCCATAATAAAAACCCTATGCGATTAGGCTGAAGGAGGTGTATATGAAAGGAATTGTGTCACTTTTAGTGATGGTGTTTACCGGTTTCCTGCTGTTGATTTTTTCATTCCAAAAAGTGTCTGTACCCACGGAAGAGCCTGGGGAGGCAGAAAGTTTGCAGGTTGTTATTGATGAGTTGGACTTTATCAGAAGCGAGACAGTGTCCAAATACCTGGACGGAGACCCGCTCTTGAATGGGGACAGCTATCTGTCTTACGACAAGGCTCGTGAGGCTCGCTTGAACAAGATGTCCCATCAGGAATTGGTTGCAGAGCTCAAGCGTCTTGAAACCCTGCAGGTCAGTCAGGCTACCCAACTTGCCGGAATCGTTCTTCCTCCGCAGGAAGAAACTGCCAAGACAGCAGAGATATGGGGCCTCGATGACATAGTCAAAAAAAGCTCAGGCAACGGGTGTATGGGAGCAAGATCAGCCTATTCCTCTTATATGTCGTCTTATTATGATGACCTTCTGAGGTATCAGTCAGGGGGATGTTTTGGCGATTTTCTTCATCCTGTGCCCTATTTTGTTATGGACCCATCCTATGAGGAATATACCGTTACAATGCCTGCAGCGATTACCGAGGGTGAGCCTGAAAGTTACAAGGTTTGGGTCAGCCCGGGTAAGATGGAAATGCTTAAGCAGAAACAGAAGCTGGACAAGATGCTGATTGATGATGTGCTCAGAATGACGGGTGAGTTGCCTTGATGGATGACTAAATAAAAGGTTTACGTCGTATGGTTAGCCGTGGCTCTGGTTAAGGGTTGCCAGCTTTCTCTTAAACTCTCCTGTTAGCTCATGAAGACCACCACTCTCAATTTTGTGAGATTTTTTTTGTAAAGACTATGATTTCCTGAGCAGTCTGTGACAATCTGGTTATTATTGTCAGAGTTGTCCTGTCTATGTTTTTAGTCACTTTAATTCAGTCACTTTAATTTAGTCACTTTAAATAGTAGGCCAGACTTCTATAACTGATATCCAGCCAGGAGTCATACATTGTCAATACCTGTTGAGATCTGCATCAACAGTCTGAATCCAGACTATGTTTACCGCTCTGCTGCAGCCGCTTACGAGGGGGGCGCAGCACGTATAGAGTTGTGTGACGATATGTCCGTGGGAGGCACTACTCCCACAATAGAAGCTTTGGAAGCCGCCCGGAAAGCCTTTCAGGATCGCTGTGGTTTACTGTGCATGATTCGTCCCCGGGGTGGCGACTTTTCATTCGGCACTGAAGAGGTTCTGCTTATGGAACAGCAGATCTGTGATGCTGCAAAGGCAGGTGCTGATGGTGTCGTCATTGGCGCTCTTGCGCCTCCCGGTAATACCATTAATCGTGATGTGTTGGGCCGACTGGTCGATACCGCCAAGACCCGAAATCTGATTGTGACTTTTCATCGTGCACTGGATGCTACGCCCAATATGTTTGAGAGCCTGGATGTACTGATTCAATATGGTGTGGATCGTATTCTGAGTAGTGGTACAACCTGGGGTTCTGCTGACGGTGCCTTTGAAGGTGTGAGGATGCTCGAGCAACTTATGTTGAAAGCTGAAAACAGGCTGGAGGTGGTCGTCGGTGGCGGGGTTGATCCGGAAAATATCGGAAAGATACTACAACAGCTGCCAGTAGCGAATCATTCAGCCAGCATTCACGCGTACAGCAGTGTTCTTGATGAAGGGGAGTTATCGGTGGAGAGAGTCCGTTCCCTGTGTGCAGCAGTTGAATCCTTTTAGCCGGTCTACATGGCCTTAATGGCTTCTTCCATCTCGGT
This sequence comes from Endozoicomonas sp. ALC020, assembly GCF_049275935.1. Taxonomy (NCBI): domain Bacteria; kingdom Pseudomonadati; phylum Pseudomonadota; class Gammaproteobacteria; order Oceanospirillales; family Endozoicomonadaceae; genus Endozoicomonas; species Endozoicomonas sp. ALC020. The sequence goes on along the minus strand of NZ_CP184830.1, from coordinate 36,987 downwards.
TCGGATATTGTCGGACTGAGTACCAAAGATAGCCTGCATATTCTGACCTATCACCACTACAGCCGTGGCTCCCAGCTGTTTAATGGCCTCCTGATCAACCTTGTCAGGGTTGTTAACCGTGACTCTCAAACGAGTGATGCAGGCATCCAGATTCTTGATATTTCCCTTGCCACCAAAGGCCAGAATAAGGTCCCTGGCCAGTTCACTGGATGGAACCACTTTCGCTGATAATTCTGATTCAATTTCTCGCCCGGGTGTCTTGAGGTCCAGCAGCGTGATCATAACTCTGAAGATCACATAATAGAGGACTGCGTAGATCAGTCCCAGGCCGATAATCCAGGCGGGTCTGGTGGCTATGCTGTAATAGAGGAGATAATCGATCATGCCGTTGGAAAATGACATGGCCATCTTGATGTCGAGGTAATTGGTAATGGCGTAAGCCAGTCCGGCCAGCAGCGCATGAATCACATAAAGTATCGGAGCGACAAAAAGGAATGAGAACTCTATGGGCTCGGTGATACCAGTGAGCAATGAGGTAAGCGCCGCTGACATCATAAGGCCACCGACTTTTTGTTTATTCTCAGATTTGGCGCAATGCCAGATGGCAATGGCCGCAGCAGGTAGGCCAAACATTTTGAAAAGATAGCCGCCTGCCAGAAATCCGGCAGTAGGATCACCGGCAAAGAATCGCGCGATGTCACCTCTGAAGACGTTACCTGTTGATGGATCAATGAACTCACCCATCTCTATCTGGAAGGGCACATTCCAGATATGATGTAGGCCAAATGGAATCAGGGCACGTTCAACCACACCGTAGATAAAGCCAGCCAGAACCGGGTTCTCAGTCACTGACCATTGAGAGAAGGCGTCGATAGCCTGTTGTATAGGGGGCCAGATAAAGCTGAGGAGAATGCCAAGGAAGACGGCTCCTATGGCAGTGACGATCGGAACAAAGCGCTTTCCTGCAAAGAAGCCCAGGTAATCCGGAAGTTTGATTTTGTAGTAGCGTCTGAACATCCATGAGGCCAACATACCAACAACGATCCCACCGAAAACACCGGTATCAATGGTATCTATTCCCATAACAGAACTGGGCTCAACTCCCAGTTCTGAGGCCATAACGCCCATGGTTCCCAGCATGACCACGTAGCCGACAGTTGCCGCTACTGAGGAAACACCGTCATTATCAGTTAGGCCAATAGCAGTACCAATGGCAAAGATAATGGGCAGGTTTCCGAAAACCATGCCGCCGGCCTGGGCCATGACGCTGGAGACGAGATCTGGAATAAAGTTGAAGCCCGCACTGCCGACGCCCAGCAGTATCCCTGCAACAGGCAGAACGGCTACAGGCAGCATCAGCGCCCGACCTATCTGCTGAAGTGTGCCGAATGCAGATTTGACCATTGGAGAAACTCCGGGGAGACGATTCTGATCTGAGAGCAAACCGAAGACTCGTGGATTTATGGAAGAATAGACCAAACAGCCATGAGCGTAGAAAAAAACATCTTCTTTCCTGGGTGTATTGCAAGTCCGGGCACGTGCGCCGCTGAGGGCGGCGACAGTCTAGGATGAAAGTCCTTTGACAAACTGAAGTAAAACTAACAGAGCCTTCCTATTGAATCTCTCAGGCGCAGCTCGCCCTCAAAATGGGTGCTTTCCGGCCTGCTAAAACCCTCCTCCCGTAGTCGGTTCATCAAGAGTTCTCCGGCAACTCTGGCCATCTCTGTCATTGGAAAATGCAATGCAGTGACATGTGGAGTCAGGAAAGTACAAAGGTCCACACTGTCATAACTGATGAGAGAAACGTCTTCGGGCACACGGATGTTGTTTTCACGAAAGGCGTCCATACAACCTGCCGCCATCTCTTCGCTGCAAGCAAATACAGCAGTAAAAGGTTTGCCGGTTGTGAGTAGTTGCCTGGTGCCTTCGTATCCGGCTTGTCTCGTATAGTTGCCTTCAGTGATCAGGTCCATATCCAGGGCAATATCATGCCGGGTAAGGGCATTGGCATAACCCTGGAAACGTTCTTTTGCTTTTGACTTGGCGAGTTTTCCGGCCAGACAGGCAATACAGGTGTGGCCATTTTTCAGAAGCAGTTCTACGGTGTTGTCGCTGGCTTTGATGTGATCAAAGGTGACGCAGCGGTCGGCCAGGACATCGACGTAACGATCCAGAAGTACAAAGGGCGGAGCGGTTTCTGCAATGTTAATCAGCTCATCATCACCCAGGTAACGGACGTGCAGCAGTAATCCGTCAACCCGCATGTTGATCAGGTGGTCGATAGCGGCACGCTCGCTTTCAGCACTGTGCTTGCCCTGGGTGACGATCATCACTTTACCTGCAGAGTCTGCGACCTGCTGAACCTCTGCCATAAGGTCACCAAAAAAAACACCCCGGAAGGACGAGACCATCAAGCCGATGGTATTGGTGGTATTGCTCGCCAGTGACTGGGCAACAGGATTTGGATGATAATTCAGTTCGTCGATGGCGGACTCTACTCTCAGACGAGTTGTCTCCTTTACCTGTCCGGTGTTGTTCAGTACCCTGGATACCGTAGCGCGGGATACTTTGGCTCGCTCAGCGACATCTTTAATGGTTGCCATTATTGCTTCTGATCGACTTTTTTGTGAAGTGTTATCAACTCCTGAACCATTTCCCGGGCCAGCATGGATGTCATTAAATGGTCCTCAGAAAATGTTTCAAGGTAAAGATAGTCAGGACACCGGTCTGCGCTGTGTGTTTTTAGATGTAACCGGTTTTATCGACCGGCCTCATAATGGTTGATCTAAGTCAAAAAACCAAATTATGGACTTCGTCGATGAGAATCAGGTCAACAACAAACAGATGTCTGGTATTAGGAAAACACAAAAACACACTTATTTTCTTGATCTATCCTTTCTCTCTGTAGGTCAGAAGACAGGGATAGGATTATTAAACACTCACTCTTTATTGTGCTGCTGTCGCTGTTGTCTGCCATTTGTCAGGCTAAATCTTTGACAGAGCATTTTATTTTCGAGTCTAAACAGATTGTAGATTTTTCAAAACAGAGCTTTTCTATAAAGCGTGAACTGCGAACATTGTCTGACAACCCGCTAGAGATTACCGACACAGACGTTTATGAAGAACCCGATTTTCCTGCTGATAACAAACGACAAAAACCTGGCAACTACAGGGCAAAAACAATCATTACTCTAAGCTCAACCCCTTATTCATGGTTATCTGTAGAAATGATTGTCACTGTCAGTTGGCTTTTGAAAGGCTATTGGAACATAGATTCACCGCTGTTTAACCCGATTGAACAACAAGAGGCGGCATTTATGTTTGGCTCAGAACAGGATCAGCAACAACACCAGCCATCAGAACCATCCAGCCAGCAAGGACCACCAGTCAACCGCCACCGAACAGTTTCTTTCATCCGCCCCCGGGATACTGACTACAGTGACGGGAACGGAGGCTCTGAACGACACCAGCATTCGTTGGGTTTAAATTGTTTTGTCCAGCCCTGTCATGGCGTCTGTCGATTTCGACAATTTTCCGATTCATTGGTTAGCGGAGTGCAGAATTGTGAAGAAAGTTCGACAGACAGCACTGTAGCAACACCCGAACACAGCTTATGCAACCATTTGACCAATGCACACTGTTATCGTTGCAACTTGATAGACGGGGTCGCCTTAGACGGGGTCGCCTTAGACGGGGTCGCCTCAGATTCAATGGCAGCAGGAACAGCTAATACAATTGACCCTGACTGGCAAGTAACCTGCAACGTGATCCTGGTTGGAGAGGATGGTCAACTGCGGCAATGCGGGAAGGTCCTCAAGAATAACAAAGCGCTTTTAAGTCACAAACGCAGCATTCACAGCGGGGAAAAAACTTGTAATGCAATCAGGGTTGGGAAGGATGGCCAGCCACAGCCATGTGGAACGGTCTGCAAGAATGCAAAAGCTCTATTCGATCACAAAAGAGGAATCCACTCCGGGCCACAAACCTGTGATGTATCAGTAGCCGGGGAGGATGGACAGCGGCAGTCATGCGGGATGGTCTGCAAGAGTGCTACAGCCCTGGCGTATCACAAAAGATTAATTCACTCCGGGCAACAAACCTGCAATGCGATTGTGGTTGGGGAGGATGGCCTGCATCGACCATGCGGGAGGACCTACAAGAATGCTAAAGGCCTGTCGTCACACAAAAGCCAATACCATACCGGGCAAAAGACCTGTGACGCCACAGTAGTCGGGAAGGATGGCCAGCCGCAGCCATGCGGAGTAGTCTGCAAGAATAGTCAAGCCCTGGCGAATCACAAAGTCACATACCATAGCGGGCAAAAAACCTGTGATGTAACAATAGTCTGGGAGGACGGCCAGCCACGGCCATGCGGAATGGTTTGCAAGAATGCTAAAGCCATGTGGAGTCACAAAGTCAAAGTACACAGTGGGCAAAAAACCTGTGACGAAATCGTGGTCGGAGAAGATGGGCATCCACAGACATGTGGGAGAGTCTGCGAAAATGCCGGAATCCTGTTGTCTCACAAAAACAGAAGCCATAGCGGACAAAAAATCTGTAACCTGAGAGAGTTCGGGGAGGATGGTCAGCAGCGGTCATGCGGGGCTGTCTGCAATAATGCTCAAGCCTTGTCGATCCACAAAAGAATACATCGAAAACGCAAGCCCGTTGATATGGACCAGAAAGATAACCTCAGACCTTAATTTGTTTCTCCGCTCTTTCAGAGTGTGTCGCATGTCAGGCTTGGATGGACGGGTAAGTGTAAACCGAAGTTTTATTGATGTAGGTCAAGGTTTTGATAGTGGCTAGTACGTATTATGGAATCACTCAGGCAATCAAGAAAAATAATAAAAAGCGCCAGAGAATTAAGGACATAAAAAAAAGAAGCGGGAGCCAGTGACAAGCCAGCCGATCAAATACCCGGGTTTGAGGGGACCACGGGTATTTTTTTATGGGTAAAAAAACTGCCCGGAGTTCATTCTTTCTGTAATAAAATCGTCAGTGAAAAATTGTTTCTGACCCCCATGGCTGTTTACTATGGAACCATGGGTTTTTGTCCCGTGGGACCGAAGACGTTTTAATACCATCTCAAGGTTTTTTTTCAGGACTTAATGTTATGCAGATACTGATTACCGGGGGAACAGGATTTATTGGCCGACGACTGGTGGCCAGGCTTTTGTCAAGAGGGCATCGGCTGACCATTTTAAGCAGGCAGGATTCCGTGGGTGTCCAACGTCTGCTGACCCCTGAAGTGAGTTCTGTGAAGTCTTTGACGGCAGTGAATCCTTCTGTGGCTTTCGATGCCGTTATCAATCTGGCCGGTGAGGGGGTAATGGATAAACGTTGGACACCCTCGAGAAAAACACAGTTGCTCGATAGCCGGGTCGCCCTGACTTCAGAACTGGTTGACCTGATTGAACGAATGGAAAACCGACCAGGCTGCCTGATCAGTGGCTCTGCCATCGGGTTTTATGGTGGCAGGGATGATGCGGCCCGTCTGGACGAGTCTTCCGGCGCAGGAGACGACTTTGCTTCAGGGCTCTGTGTGCGCTGGGAACAGGCTGCCGAGCGTGCCAAAGGTCTGGGGGTACGGGTTTGTCTGGTCAGAACTGGCGTTGTGTTACACCCCGAAGGAGGTGCGTTGCATGAAATGATGACTCCTTTTCGTTTAGGGATTGGAGGTCCGCTGGGTTCTGGCCAACAGATGATGTCGTGGATTCACATGGAAGATATGGTGAATGCGCTGCTGTTTTTGTTGGAGAATGAATCAGCTGAGGGTGCTTTTAATGCCACCGCCCCTGAAGCGGTCAGCAATAAAGACTTTGCGATGGCTCTGGCTGGTACTCTCAATCGTCCCGCCTTGTTGAAAATGCCAGCAAGGGTTCTGAAGTGGATGTTGGGGGAATCTTCTGAAATGGTATTGAAAGGCCAGAATGTTTATCCAGAGCGTCTAATGGCTGAAGGCTATCAGTTCACCTATCCACAATTGAAACCGGCACTGACGCAGTTGATCAGAGCATAGCGTGAAAAAATGCTCTAAAAGTGCCGTTTACTTCGTCGTTTTATAATAAAATGACCCTCTTTTAAGTACTGACAGCCATAAGCAACAGGATATTTTTCTATTTCCTGATGATGGAAAAACGTTCAAAGTAACTGCCAAGACTAATCGCCTCTGTTTGACTTCACGCAATGGATGAAAAGGAAGCAGGGTAAAGCAAGAGTGAAACTGTGCAGAGGCTCTGATGGAGAAGAAATCCTGCATAATACGGACTATAGAAGCATGCCCCAGGCACTGAAAATACAGAATCTTAGAAAACAATACGACAATGGATTTCAAGCCCTGAAAGGGATTGATCTCTCAGTTGAAGAAGGCGATTTTTACGCCCTGCTGGGACCCAATGGTGCTGGCAAATCAACCACTATTGGTATTATTTCATCATTGGTTCGCAAGACTTCAGGCGAGGTTTCAATATTCGGGCACGATATTGATACTGACCTTGTCAAGGCCAAGCGGATGCTGGGCGTCGTTCCCCAGGAGTTCAACTTCAACCAGTTTGAAAAAGTTGAAGATATCATTGTGACGCAGGCCGGCTATTACGGCATATCGGCAAAAGAAGCCGGCAAACGTGCCGAGAAGTATCTCAAGCAGCTGGGCCTGTGGGATAAACGACACAATGTCTCAAGAATGTTGTCCGGTGGTATGAAGCGACGTTTGATGATTGTCAGAGCCCTGATTCATCAGCCAAAACTACTGATTCTTGATGAACCGACCGCCGGAGTTGATATTGAACTTCGTCGCTCTCTCTGGGATTTTCTCAGGGAGATCAACGAGCAGGGCACCACGATTATCCTGACTACTCATTACCTTGAGGAAGCCGAGCAGCTCTGCCGCAATATCGGCATCATTGACAGTGGCAGGATCGTCGAGAACACCAGCACCAAGGCTCTGCTGGGCAAACTGCAACAAGAAAGTTTTGTGCTGGATCTGAAACAGCCGATTGGAGATCTGCCGACCCTTGCGGATTATATTGTCAAGAAGTTGGATAACCACAGTATTGAAGTTGAGGTCGGCAAGCACCAGGGGGTTAATGACCTGTTCCGGCAGCTGAGTGAATATCAAATTGAAGTGGCCAGTATGAGAAACAAGTCCAACCGTCTTGAGGAGTTGTTTGTCAGTCTGACTTCGGATGCTTTAGCGGCTTCAGGACAAACAAAGGACAGCGCGGCCGTGAAGGGAGGAAGTGCACAGTGAGTGAGTGGAAATATAACCTGGTTGCATTTAATACGATCTTCACTAAAGAAATTCGTCGTTTCATGCGGATCTGGCCACAGACGCTATTGCCACCGGCGATGACCATGTCTTTGTATTTCGTTATTTTTGGTGCTGTTATTGGCTCCAGAGTGGGCGAGATGGGTGGCTTTGATTATATGACCTTTGTCGTACCGGGTCTGGTCATGATGGCGGTGATTACCAACAGCTTCACTAATGTGGCTTCCAGCTTTTTCAGTAACAAGTTTCAGAAGTGTGTTGAAGAGTTGCTGGTGTCACCCGTACCGAACTGGGTGATTCTGGCCGGTTACACCATGGGTGGTGTTGTCAGGGGGGTCTACGTAGGTGTTCTGGTTATGCTACTGGGCGCTTTCTTCGTAGAACTACAGGTACATCATATTCTTATTACCCTGCTGGCTGTTTTCCTGACTGCAACTCTGTTTGCACTGGGTGGTTTCATCAATGCAGTGTTTGCCAGAAAGTTTGACGATGTGGCCATCATCCCGACCTTCGTACTGACGCCTCTTACTTACCTGGGAGGTGTTTTCTACTCGATAGACGTGCTTCCAGAGCCATTTCGATCCATCTCGCTGCTGAATCCTATCCTGTATCAGGTGAATGCCTTTCGATATGGAATCCTGGGACAGGACAGTGGTATCAGTTTAGGTTGGGCTTTTGTTGTGATGGTTCTGGCTATCGTAATACTGGCCGCCTGGGCTCTCCACCTTCTGCGAGTGGGCAAAGGCCTTCGAAACTGAATTTGAAGCGAGGCTTTCCAGGCCTCGTTTTTTCCAGAGGATACTGATCTGGCCGGGTTGCCGGGCAAACAGGATTGGGTCAAGTGAAGTTATGAGTGAATTAGTGAATGCTTCCCCGCTGGGGAAAAACAGTGAGTATCAGGCGGAGTATAATCCGGAAGTTTTGTTCCCTATTCCCCGCAGGGAGAAGCAGTTGGAGTTGGGGCTGGACCCCGATAACCTCCCTTTTGCAGGCAGTGATGTCTGGTTTGGTTATGAGCTGTCCTGGCTTGACGCCAAGGGTAAGCCGTTGGCAATGATCGGTCGCTTTGAGCTGCCCTGCCAGTCTCCCTGCCTGATTGAATCCAAGTCCTTCAAGCTTTATCTGAACTCATTCAACCAGACTCAGTTTGATTCTGTGGCACAGGTTCAGGCGGTTATGGAAAAGGATCTCAGCCAGGCTGCAGGTGCGCCGGTCAGAGTAAAGCTGATGACGATTGCTGAAATGGAAGCTTTCGGATTCAAATCGGCTCCCGGCACCGGAGTGGATGAGCTGGATGTGGTTATTGATTGCTATGACTATACACCTGATCTTTTGCAAAAGGCTGAAGGCATTCGGGAAGAAACTATCCATTCTCATCTGCTGAAGTCCAACTGTCCTGTGACCGGGCAGCCAGACTGGGGAACTGTGGTTGTTCAATATAAGGGAGAAGCCATTAGTCATGAGTCGTTTCTGAAGTTTATCTGTTCATTCCGTGGGCATCAGGAATTTCATGAGCAATGTGTGGAAAGAGTATTCACAGAAATACAGGCCCGTTTCAAAATGGAGTCCCTGACCGTCTATGCCCGCTATGTACGCCGGGGGGGGCTGGATATTAACCCATGGCGCAGCACTGATCAGGCCGGGCAGGATGATGGGCGTCTGATCAGGCAATAAAGTCAGGTTTTGAGTTGCAAGATCAGTAAGTTGGTCCATATATATTCTTTGGTATATGGAGGTTCTCTACCGATATGAAAAAATATATAGCTCTTACTGCTCTTTGTCTTTCCTGTAAAAGTTTTGCCGCAGGCTATGTTATCCGCAGTCCTTATGACTATCATTCAGTGGCTAGTTTAATACTTTTATCAAACGGCTGGGGTATTCTCTGGTTGTCCAGCAGACAACAGTTTCTTCCTTATCTGGTGCAGGGCTACCCAGCTCCAACAAACTTCTTCCCCAGCCATATCGGTATTGTGATTCGAGGCTGCGTCCACTATACAGAGGTACTGGATTACTTCTCCCCATAGCTCAGTCGATCTGACACAGTTGACCTGTAACTCCGCCAAGGGCAAATAACGGCTCCCCGACACCGGGAGCCAGCAAAAACCTGGCAGGAGAGGCCACTTCGTTTGCTTGTGACTCAACTCTAAACAGGCCGCATGGGGATAATGTAATCTTCCCAATCCTCTTCAGGCACCGAGGTTTCTGATTGCGCAAAGGCCCTGACGGAAATGCCAGCCAGGTGAACGCTGTTCGGGTTTCCCGATATCAGAGGGTGCCAGTCGAAGAGCGATTTACCTTCGGCCAGGAGTCGGTAGGCACAGGTGTCTGGCAACCAGTGAAAATGAGGTATATCACCGGCTGTAAGTTTCAGGCATTGAGGAACCTTTTCCTTTCGGTGTTCATAGTCTGAACACCGGCAGCTGTGAATATCCAGCAGCTGGCAGGCCAGAGAGGTGTTGTGAACCTCTCCTGTCTCCTCATCTTCGAGTTTTTGCAGGCAGCAGCGACCACAGCCATCGCAAAGACTCTCCCATTCTTCAGGGGTCATCTGTTCGAGAGATTGGGTCTGCCAGAAAGGTGTTGTCATATCGCAATGCCGACTATTTACAGTGTCGTGTGACTGGGAAACTAACGGACTAATGCTCATCAAGCAACTCCAGTTCCTGACAGTTCTGATAAACATCAGGAGCAACATCTGATAATAAAGTGTCCCGTTTTTTTAACTGCTCTATTTTACTGCATGCCCGTTGCCTCCATCCTTCCAGTATGTAGTCAGCGATATCGATTTTGGCTTTTTTAAGGACGGTCACCGTATGCGTAAGCTCCATTTCATCCCCATACTCGTCGAGTAAGTTCAGAATTTCGGTGCCAAAAATTTCTGTCTGGTTTAGCTTTGACCACAAACTGTCAAACGCCTGTTTTTCTCTTTTGCTGTCTGGCAGGTTAATGCTTTGTGCTTCTGTTTCACTCACCGTGTCACAGGCTTCAGCGTCTCCGGGTTGAATGTTGTCCAGGTATTGGGACAGCGATTCTTTAATCTCATCGGGGCACTCGCTACCTGATGCTTCGACTTTTTCTCTCAGTTGGCAAAACAGGGGGGCAGGCAGTCTCTCTTTATGATGGTCAAGGGATCTCCAGGTGATGGGTTTGATGGTCATTCCTCTCCTGACCAGAAGAATCAGAACATGAACAGGTATCGGATTGAAGGGGGCTGCTGTCAACGCACCTTCTGCCCTCAGCTCTCTGTTTGCGGCCAGTTTGGCTTTACGTCTTTGGATGTATACCGGGCAATCGGGTTTTAAACGCTTTTGCCACTCATCTGCTGTCAGATAATAACGTTCAGACATCTCAGTGATTTTCAAAAAAATCCTGAGTTGCTCCTCTGTCCAGTTGCTGATTTCTATTTTTTCATCCCGTATTTTCAGCAGTGGCATGGGGAAACGGTAGGTCTGAACACCGTCAACCTCAACCTCAAGCCGCTGCCCTTTGATGGTAAAAGACATCTCGTTGAGGTTTTGCATCAGCACAGCGATATAGCTCAGGGCCAACTGCTTTCCTGACTGGATATGTCCAGAGACAGTTATCTCAACATTGTTGTTATCGGTTGAACGCATCCCGGACAGAAAGTGATCGGGGATATCCTGATCCCAGGGCAGAAGACTATGGGTTTTGAGTAAGGCTTCAAACAGTATCTGGATGCCTTTTTTGGTGATTTCATGGGTTTTTAGTTGCAGGCAGGCTTCAAGCAGCCGTTTTAAATATTGAGAGGAATGCTCTTTGCTGAGTTTTTGCAGGGCGCTCAAAGAAGGAAACAGATCGAATACAGCCCGGGCATGGCTGGCATCCAGAAAACGCAGTTGATCATCCTTTGTTAAGGGTTGCAGGATTTCCCAGTAGAGTCTTTTCATAGAGTCGTGTTTCAGCACGCCCGATAGTTGTTGCAACCGGGTTGAGAGCTGTTGCCATTGGTTTTTACCCGGCAATGACATCAGCCGCTTGACAAAGTAGACATAACGCTCTCTGTATTCATCTGAAGAAAACAAAGCCATTGTCTTCTTTAACACGTGCAAAGGCGTGGTTTTACCCGAATGACGCCACAAAAAAATCCGGTTCCGTTGATTAGCTTTAAGATAGTTCCTGACGCCTTTCCCTCCATAAGAAGACAGAAGCCTTATTAATGATTTCAGCATCAGAGCGGGTTTAGTCTTTTCACGGTGGTGAAATTGTTTTAAAACCGCCCAGTTGATTAACCAGTCTGGTTTAGGGGTGGAAAGATAAAGGGAAACTGTTTTTAGCTGGCGATTGAATTTGTCATTCTCTTCATTATCCAGGTTGTCATCCAAGCCGCTATTTTCTTCAGTAGATTCTGTCAACAGCCACTGCTTCAGTTGTGCTTCCTGGTGTTTCAGCTCTTCAATAGCAGGTAGCCCTTCTGATGCCCAGAGTCTGGCCATAATTTGCAATAACAGATGGTTGGGTGCCCCCCCGCAGCTTATCCAGTTCATCACTTTTTTCACTGGCCCATGTTTGGGCACGCCCTGGCCATAATTTATGGACGAGAAGGCACGGAACCGCTCCTTACTGAACTCGCCATCCTGGTCTTTCCACTCCGGCCAGCCAAGCACTTTTTTCACTTGCTCATATCTGGGCATGCCCCGGCTAAAATTCATGGAAGAAAATGCGCGGAGCCGCTCCATACTGAACTCGCCATACTTATCTTTCCATTCCGGCCAGTTCAGAACCTCTTTCACTTCCTCCTCATGTTCAGGCAAGCCTCTGGAATGAATCATGGACGAGAAGGTGCGGAGTCGCTCCATACTGAACTCGCCATACTTATCTTTCCACACCTGCCAGCCCAGAACCTCTTTCACTTCCTCCTCATGTTCAGGCATGCCTTTGCCACCATTCATGGATGAGAAAGCGCGGAACAGCTCCATATTGAACGCGCCATCCTTGTCTTTCCATACCTGCCAGCCCAGCACCACCTTCACTTCCTTGTGTTTGGGCATACCTTTTTTGGTTAACATAGACGAGAAAGAGCGGAATAAATCCATATTGAATTGGCCATCCTCATCTCTCCATTCCGGCCAGTCCAGCATTGCTTTTAATTTTTTATGTTCCTCATGTTTGGGCATGCCTTTGCAACTATTCAGGGACGAGAAAGCGCGGAACAGCTCCATATTGAACTCGCCATCCCTGTCTTTCCATTCCGGCCAGGCCAGCACCTCTTCCACTTCCTTTTTTTTGAGCATGCCTTTGCCACCATTCATGGATGAGAAAGCGCGAAACAGCTCCATATTGAACTCGCCATCCTTGTCTTTCCATTCCGGCCAGTCAAGGATCTCTTCCACTGCCTCATGTTTAAGCATGCCTTTGGAACTATTCAGGGACGAGAAGGCGCGGAACAGCTCCATATTGAACTTTCCATACTTGTCTTTCCATTCCGGCCAGCCCAATATTTCTTTCACTTTCTCATAGTTGAGCTTTCCTTTGCCATGATTCATGGATGAGAAGCAGCGGAACAACTTTATATTGAATTGGCCATCCTTGTCTTTCCACTCCGACCAGCCGAGCACCTCTTCCACATCCTTATGCTCGGGCAAGCCTTTTGTGTTGTACATGGACGAGAAAGACTGGAACCGTTCCCTATCGAACTCGCCATTCTGGTCTTTCCATTCCGGCCAGCCCAGCACTTCTTCCACTTCCTCTTGTCTGGGTATGCCTTTGCTATTGTTCATGGAAGAGAGGGAAGTCAATAAATCCAAACCCGCCAAATATTCGAGTTCATCCTGGCTACGTTGTGCAAAGCTACGGATATATTTTCTGACATTATGTAGCATGCTGGTCAGCATGCCGGTATTTTTGACGTTTTCAGGAAGATGCCCAAAAAACGCAGTGGCATTATCGAAGAAATCATTAAAAGACTCTCTCTCTACGAAACCAAGCAGCTTATAAAAAGTGTGCTTGACGGTGATGTTTTTTTTCTTGAATACCTCAATCAAAGTTTGCACTTTCTCCAGATCTTCCTTGCTTAATTTGTATTTGATGTTTTCTTTTACTTTTTCTAATGGGTCGTCGGGGGTCTGAGTGTCTGCCGGTTTACTTTTTTTGGCCGGTGGTGCAGCGGCTGCTTGTGAAATCTTTCTCTTTCTACCCGCGTCCTTCTTTTTTTTCTGAGTGGGTTCTGATGAATCTGGCTCTGTTTCATGGTGGGCTGGTCTTGCCCTCTTTTTGCCGTGAGTGCCCGACAGGCACTGGTTGCATAAAAATGCTGAAGCTGCTGTCTCATTAGCTACACGTCTTAATTCCTGTTGAGTCAGCGCCTTGTCACACTTCGAACAATTGACAGCGGCTTTTCCGGTATCCTGCTGAGCTGAGGGGCCCGGTGGCTCGTCGCCTCCACGATCGCTGCCGTCTATTGAACCGGTTCTCTGGTTACGGGCAGCGACTCGGCTCCTCTGGCTGTTCTGAGCTGTGGTCGCAGTTGTTGGTTCTTTGGTCGTTCGGGAGGTTTGATTCTTGTCGCCGGAAGCCGCCTGTCGGCCAGAATATTTGCCAGAAATGATTTCACAGTAAACACTGAGTTCCTGACCATTCTCTGCCAGCCATGACTGAACCAGCCCCGTTTGAAACCCGGCAGGGCCTGACCTTTCCAGATCAAGAAGGTCGGCTTTAATTACCATGATCCGGTCTGACATAATCCGGGCCAGCGTTGTTTGGCCCGTCATAGTAGCCCATAGTCGTTTTATTCGTAATACTCTAAGCAGTTGTCTTTTTTGTTGCTGGCATTTTTGAACAGGATCAGGAACAAGGATAAGGTCAGGCTGGGGTTCCGGGTCAGAATTCCAGTTGTTTCCATCAGGTGGCTTATCGCCATCATCTCCCCCGGCAGCATCCATGGCGATGGGCGTGTTGGTCGTCTTCTCAGGCGCTTCAGGGGACCAGGTCACCCGATCAATGCGGCGTGTTTGTTTTATTGGCCAATCGGGTAGGAGAGGCAGTTGAAGCGACTCAGGAGGACTGATATTTGGCAGTAGCTGAAGCAAACTGAAAGCGAACAGCATAAACCCGACCGGAAAAGGGTCGGGCTGTTCAGGTTTAGCCAGCTTATTGGCATATAAGGAATGTGCTGGCAGCGGACTTGAGCCGGTGAGCCCCATCGCAAGCAGCGATTCCCAAAACACCATCGTCACTAGCAGAAGCAGTGATCGGGTTACCGAGCAGACAATTTTGTTTTTTTGTGAGCGTCTCATAGACCCTGGCGAACTGGTTGCCATTTGCACGAGTCTGTATAGCACTGCACTGGCTATAACGCCATTAACGGAGTTGACGAATATTTCTGAGTCAACTCTGTCTGCAACCTTGTTTTTGCAGTTTGTGGTGGTACCCACTGGCTTGCCTGAATGTCAGGGCTCAGGACAAACCGGGCTCTATACCCTTGTTTTCACAGCGGGTCGTTAAAGCTCAGCAGTTCTTCAGGAAGGTGTTGAATGTAAGTACCTAACCAGTTGGTTTCGCATATTCTGGACGGCGGCTTTTTCCACCCTTCTGCGTTCCAACTCTGGTTGCGTAGCTAAGGCTACGCGCCCGTCGTTGCGCCTTGAAGGATGAAAAAATCCACTCGCCAGAATATGCGAAACCAACTGGCCAGGTACTTAGTCTTCTTCGGCTGGGGGCATCTGCAGGTAAAACCCCTTTTCCTGAATCCCGGTCATCACTTTTTCAATGTCTGCCCTGGCCAGTTTGCGCTCAGGTGTCAGCAGAATATCCATCACATGGGTAGCTTTGCCGAAAGCCTGATGAAGGGCTTCAGGGACTTTCTTCAGTTGATCACGCTTGTCAACGTAAAGGTACATCTCGTTGCGTTTGCTGCTTTTGAAAATGGAAGCAAGAATTTTAGACATAATATTAATACTATCTTGAATTTGCCTGGAGTCTGGGAAGTAATTATCTCTGGTTCTCTTTGTACTCTTTCATAGCCAGAATCAGGGGTTCGGCAATTTCCCGTTGTCGCCAGCCTTTAATGCTCTCTGGCATCGAAAAACGGCCACTGTTTTGCCACTGACGTAAGAGTGCGTTAGACATTTTTCCCGGGAATAACAGCTCTGCAGGTACATTCAGCTCATCTGATTTGTGAGTCACCCAGGCCTTGATCAGTTTGCCATAGTCGCGGGCGGCTTTCGGCAGGGGGGCAGGGAGCTGTTCCGGATAGTCAGCTTCCGGACTGTCTTTGGCCTGTTTGACCAGGTTCAGAATAATCCCGCCGTATTTTCGAAGCGTTTTGGGTTTCATATCCTGAATGGAAGAGAGTGAACGTATATTCTCCGGCATATAACGGGCAATTGGCCACAGGCTTCCCTTGGGGATGACCCGGTTGCGCGGGGTATTGGTTTTTCGGGCTTCCAGTTCACGGTATTCACAGATCTTCTGTAAAACCGCCAGTTGTTGAGGCTGCAATTGCCAGGCACGCTTAACATCTTTCCAGATTTCGCCGGGGACCGGAAACAATGGCGAGCTGAGCAAGGTGTCACAATCCTCGTTAAGCCATTGCAACTGAGGCTTGCCTTTCATTTTTTCGAGTAATAGCTCATAAGCTTCCAGCAGGTGAACGACATCGAGCGTGGCATAGCTGATCTGGGCTTCAGTCAGTGGTCGCTGAAGCCAGTCTGAGCGAGTGGCATCCTTGGGCAGGTCCACTTCCAGAAGCGCCTTTAGCAAGTTTTGGTAGCTTAATGAATGTCCCAGTCCTGCATAGGCCGCAGCAAGCTGTGTATCCAGCAATGCAACTGGGCGGCAGCCGGTGAGAATATTGAAAACTTCGAGATCTTCTCCGCAGGCGTGAAGGACTTTGATGACAGATTTGGATTGCAGAACCCGGCCAAAGGAAGCCCAGTCCTGAACACTGAGTGGGTCAATCAGGAAAACTCTGTCACCGGTACCCACCTGAATCAGTCCGGGAATAGGGTAAAAGGTATCAGTGCGAATAAACTCTGTGTCCAGTGCAATGGCATCCAGCTCAAGCCACTGCTGGCAGTAATGGTTAAGGCTTTCGCTGTCGAGGACCCAGATGGGGTCAGGATGTTCAATAGGCATATAAGCAGCTGGATTAGAAATAAAAGCCTATTATAAGGAGCTTGTCTCTGAAGCCAAAACAATATTCTCCAGGGCTTGATGAGAAAGTCAGTAAATTCGTGGACAAGATGGCTCAGATACTCTCATCCCCCATGAAGAAGCTGAAACGTATATCCTCAATCGAATTAAACAATAATTATGAACATTTACAGGATCAAGAAGGCCAGAGCAGACATGCATCATTGGCTTGACTAAGTGTGTATTCGTAATCCTGAAGCAGAAGTGCTTTCGTAATAAAAAGGCCCGCATCAGCGAGCCTTGTGGAGTGAGTGGGTGCGATAAAAAAGAAACCCTGTCAGCGATGGGATTGCAGCGACTGAATTCGATCTTCAAGAGGAGGGTGGCTGGAGAACAGTGCGGCCAGGCCACCCTGACCGTTCTTGCGAATACCGAAGGCCGTCATGGTGGCAGGCATCGCACTGGGTGCGTCGTATTCAGCTCTCAGTCTTTCCAGAGCGGCAATCATATCACCACGACCTGCGAGCTCGGCACCGGCTTCATCGGCACGGAATTCTCGCTTGCGGGAGAACCACATCACGATGGCGCTGGCGGCAATACCCAGAACAATCTCGGCAATAAAGCTGACAACATAAAAGCCAATACCCGGGCCACTGTTTTCTTCATCACGACGGAGGAAGCTGTCTACGGCATAGCCGATGATACGTGCAAAGAACATCACGAAGGTGTTCACAACACCCTGAATCAGCGCCAGCGTCACCATGTCACCGTTAGCAACGTGACCTATTTCGTGACCAATAACGGCTCTTGCTTCCCTCGGGCTGAAACGATCCAATAATCCCTGACTCACGGCAACCAGTGAGGCGTTTTTGTTCCAGCCGGTGGCAAAAGCATTGGTTTCCGGGGATGGGAAAATACCCACTTCCGGCATGCCAATGCCCGCTTTTTCAGACAGCTCTTTGACCGTATCCATCAACCAGCGCTCCTGGGCTGTTCGGGGCTGATCGATAACCTGGGTGCCTGTGCCCATCTTGGCCATGGTTTTGGAAAGGAGCAGAGAAACCAATGAACCGGCAAAACCGAAAACGGCACAGAAAGCCAGCAGTGACTTCATATCGAGTCCCTGGGCTGTGACATAGCTACCCACGCCAAGGATGTTAAGCGTGATGCTGGCGACTGCGATGACAGCAAGGTTAGTTGCAAGAAATAGCAGAATTCTTTTCATTACCGAATGGTTGCCTTTGTTAGTTGGATAGTTGGACTATGGAGGCGTTGAGTCCGGATTTCAATCCTCAGCCCGTCACATTTAACAATGTTTACACTCCTTCAGGCTTTGCAGGCGAAAAAGTGCTGGCAGAGCAGGTTCAGCTGGTGGGTGGTCCCGGATTTTAATGTTTCACGAAACTGCCAGCCCAGAGTCCTCTGTTTCTGAAGCATCGGTTCTGGCAGGTCTTCCAATTCGGTTTTCAGGCTTGGCATACCGAGCCTGAGGAAACTTTTTTCAGTCAGAACCACCTGGTCCAGCCCTTCCAGCCGAACTCTTTCGGAGTAGTGTATGTAGCCTTCTCTGGCCAGCCAGAGAAAACTGTCAAAGCAGGCCTGGTGTCGCTTGCCGGGTAATCCGAATTCATCCACGGGCACGGGCGTAATGATGTCGTCGACGTACAGAGAGGTCAGCCGCGGGAAGACATTGTAGAGATGTACCAGTGTCTTGGCACAATCATGAAAAAAGTCGTCGATGTGGATGTCAGCCATGTTCAGAATGTGAGTGTCCGGAATTCAGTAATCGGTAGCAAATGGGCCGTTGAGTCACGGCCAGGATTATGATTGTTTGTATCGGCTCAGGAATCGTTCAAGTTTATCGCCCACCATCTCCAGATCTTCAACCCGGGGCAGGGTAATTATCCTGAGATGGTCCGGGTCCGGCCAGTTGAAGGCACGACCCTGTACGAGCAGAATTTTTTCCTGAATCAGCAGGTCGAGTACCAGCTGTTCATCGTCGTGAATCGGATACTTTTTCGGGTCCAGTTTCGGGAACACGTAAAGGGCTCCCCTGGGTTTGACACAGCTGACACCGGGTATCTGATTCAGGCGCTCGTAGATCACATCTCTCTGTGCCAGGAGTCTGCCGCCGGGAAGAACGAGGTCATTGATGCTCTGGTAACCCCCCAGTGCCGTTTGAATAGCATGCTGGGCAGGAACGTTGGAACACAGACGCATGGAGGCCAGCATTTCCAGACCTTCCAGGTAGTCCCTGGCTTTATGTTTGGGACCACTGGCAACCATCCAGCCAGAACGAAAACCGGCTGCACGATAAGATTTGGAGAGCCCGTTGAATGAGATCATGAACACATCATCCGCCAGCGATGCCATGGCAGTGTGCTCTGTTCCATCGAAGAGGATCTTGTCGTAGATCTCGTCAGCAAAAATAATCAGGCTGTGCTGGCGGGCAATCTCAATGATTTCCTGCAGCAGCTCAGGTGGGTAAACGGCACCCGTTGGATTGTTAGGGTTGATGACAACAATGCCCCGGGTCTTGGCGGTGATTTTGCTGCGAATATCATCCAGGTCAGGGTACCAGTCAGATTGCTCGTCACAGAGGTAGTGAACCGCTCGGCCTCCTGAAAGGTTAGCCGCCGCAGTCCAGAGAGGGTAGTCCGGCGCCGGGATCAGCAATTCATCACCGTTGTTCAGTAATCCCTGCATGGCCATGACGACCAGTTCGCTGACGCCATTACCGATAAAAATGTCTTCCAGCTCGACACCGGGAAAATCTTTCTGCTGACAGTAGTGCATTACGGCCTTGCGTGCCGAAAACAAACCCTTGGAGTCGGTGTAGCCCTGGGAGTTGGGGAGGTTGAGAATGACGTCTTGAATAATCTCTTCAGGTGCATCAAAGCCAAAAGGCGCAGGGTTGCCTGTGTTCAGTTTCAGAACACGCTGGCCTTCCTCCTCCAGTCTTCTGGCTTCGCGCAATACCGGACCACGTATTTCGTAGCAGACGTTTGCCAGTTTCAGGGACTTCTCAATATCCTTCATGGGTTCTTTTCCTGTGGCCGATATAAGGCTCATTGTCTTTTTGTATGTTATCTGTTACTCAGGGCTGCCTGAGTATTGCTCCGTTAATGAGTGGCGTCAGTTCCGATCGTTGTGGATCAGGTCATGGGATTCTCTGGAACATCATCAATCTGATTATAAACCTGACTATAAATAGACAAGAGTGGGTAAAAAATGTTCTCTCTGGCAGGGAATCAGGTGGCCATTATGATCGCTTTAAGGCTACAGTGCACGACCCAATCCGGATATTTCCGTTAAAGAAGCTGGAGGTGGTATGAAAGTTGAAAAAACCGATGCCCAATGGCAGTCAGAGCTGACTGAAGAGCAGTATTATGTCTGTCGGCAAAAGGGTACCGAACGGCCTTTTTCTGGTGAGTACGTTCATTTTGATGGCCTGGGTCGTTATAGCTGTGTCTGCTGTGATCAAATCCTGTTCGAATCCACGACCAAATTTGATGCCGGCTGTGGTTGGCCCAGCTTCTGGGAAGTCGTGGATAAGGAGGCGGTCAATTACCTTGAAGACAAAAGCCTGGGTATGGAGCGGACAGAAGTGGTGTGTTCAGCCTGCAACGCGCATCTGGGGCATGTATTTCCTGATGGGCCTGAGCCTACAGGGTTGAGGTACTGCATGAATTCAGTCGCTCTTCAGTTCAAAGCAGACAACTGAATAGCGCAAAAAAACAGTGCATACACTGTCCATCAGGCTATTAACCAGCGGGTCAGAGTGCTTTCAAGCTGCTCCTTGTTGAAAGGTTTAGCCAAATGGTCGTTCATTCCGGCATCCAGGCATTGCTTTCTGTGCTGATTCATAGCGTTGGCGGTTAAGGCTATGATGGGTGTCTCTCTGGTTGCTATCTGAACTCGCAGTCTCTGAGTGGTGGTAAACCCATCCATAATTGGCATATTGCAGTCCATCAGAATCAGGTCATAGTTTTTTTGCTGACAGGCTGCCAGACAACTCTCGCCATTATGAGCCAGCTCTACCTTATAGCCCAGCTGCTCAAGCATTCCCTCCGCCACCATTCTGTTGATGGGATTATCTTCGACCACCAGAACCGAATAATCCCTGTTTTTTTGGTGTTGGATTTTCACTGTGTCAGGTAACGGTTGGGAGACCTGATGACGTATAGTCCGGGTTTTCTCCAGTGCCTGGATAAACAGTTTCCGGGTCAGAGGGAGTGGCAGCCAGACCAGGGTGTCCGGGCCGTTATCCAGAGGTGTATGAGCGGCATAAATCACTTTTAGTGACGGATTATCCTGACCGGCATTTCTGGCCAGACCTTCATTCTCTGTAATCAGAATATCCGCCCAGTCGGACAGGTCACCGATGTTGTTGTTCGAGGTCTGTCGGTGGCTGATATCCCAATGCGCCAGAAGATGAGAACAACAGCTTTGCAGAGCTTCTGAGCCATTGAGCACAATCTGGTTACTCTTGATATCAGCAGAAACCGATACTTTTTCTTCCCTTGATTTATATCGGAATGGTAAACGGACAGAAAATGTGCTGCCTTCTCCGGGCTCTGATATAACAGACAGTTGTCCGCCCATGTTAGTGACTATGGACTGGACCAAAGGCAGGCCCATACCGGAGCCCCCGAAACGGCGACTGGTATCACTGCTGGCCTGAGCAAAGGGTTTGAAAATTTCGTCCAGGGCTGATTCAGGGATGCCGATACCGCTGTCACTGATGTTCACCATAATATCAAGATGATTCTCGGAGGTTTTCTGGCAGTCGAGCCAGATACGAATGTCACCCTCATCGGTAAATTTTGCAGCATTGCCTATCAGGTTGGAAATGACCTGATGAAAACGGGTTGGGTCACCCAGGACTTCTTCCGGCAGGGTGGGATCGATATCACAATAGATCGGAACCCCTTTGGTAAATGTGGATTGTCCTGCAAGCACCACAACATCTTCCATTGAGTTTCTGAGGTCAAAAGAGATTTCTTCAAGAATCATCTTGCCCGAGTCAAGTCGGGAAAGGTCCAGGATATCATTGAGCAGACGGATCAGATGAGTACCAGAATCTCTGGCAGTGTTTAAACGCTGATGTTGTAGTTCGGTCAGTTCGTCGTTGAGGGCGATACTCAGCATGCCCAAAACTGCATTGAGTGGGGTTCTGATTTCGTGACTCAGACTGGACAGCTGCCTGGCTCGCTGACTGGCAGTTTCCAGTGCCTGGCTGCGTGCTTTCTCAAGCTGACGGTTGGTCTTCTCAAGGGCCTGGTTGTTTTTGCGAATATCCCTGGTCCGCCGGGCAATAATGGTTTCCAGTTCAGCCAGATGTTCACGTAACTGTTCTTCAGCCAGTCGCCGGTGGTGCAGATGGTGATGAATGTTGTTCAAATAATGGTTGATAGTGCGGGTCAGCAGGCCGATTTCGTCATTCTCATGCCCCCTGGGCTGCGGAAGCTGAATCTTGCTACTGTTTTCCGGGTGCTCAACCATTTTTTCTGTCATGTTCAGCAAAGGCTTGGTCAACATGTGATAAAACATGATGGACAGAACCAGCGAAAGCAGGAAAGTTTTGATCAGGACAGTCACCAGGGTAAAGATGGCCCGATCAAAAAACTGAGTGCTGATAGGGCGAGTGTCGGCAACGATTTTAAGCCAGCCGAGCGGTTCATCTTCATCAAAGGGAACCTTAAGCTCCCGGATATAGGTTCGGCTGGCACCAAACAGCATATCAGTGAAGGGGCGGGCTTTATCCTGTTGCGGCTCTTTACTCACAGCGGCAAGGATTGCACCCGATGGTTCAACAATTTCTGCCCTGACGATGGTGGGCGATTTAATGAGTCCCAACACCAGCTCGTTGGCCAGCTCCTTATCAATGTTGTAAGCGATGCGGGCAGCTGGAGTCCGGGTGATATCAATGAAGGTTTCTATGGTGGCATCAATTTGCCGGTCCTGAGACCGGTAGTCGATGATCACGAGATAAAGACTCAGGAACAGCCCCAGGATAAAGGCAAAGACAACGGTGTTACGCGCCTGTTTAAACGACAGTCGATCCCTGAAACGGATTGGCATGAGAAACGTTTTATTTTAATTATTACTCTGTGATTCGTTTTACCTGTATTTTCCTGACAGCGCAACAACAGCCCGAATTTAATCTGCTTGTTTGGGAACCTAACTTCCCTGTTCTCCCTCATCGAGTTGTTTGTTCATTATCATCGCCCTACTGCCAGTTGTAGAAGGTGCCCAGAGTGTAGGAGTAAGGAATACTTTTTGCGTGGGAAAACGACCATTTAGGCAGATTTTCCCTGAAGTATTTCTCCCATCCGTTCTCAAATAGTTTCATGGTTTGATCGCGGCGTTCACGGAACTGCAGGTAATTTTCGTGTCGAGTCCAGCCATGTATCATGTCATTTGCTTCAACACGGTCTGTATAGTCTCCATCGGCTTCACCGAAACGTTGAGGCGAAGCAGTATCGGTACGCATCTCATATTCATCGTCCGTTTCACCTGCGCCTCGCCAGCGATTAATCCTGTCAAGAGTGCGGCCCAGGGGTCCACCCAGCCATTGAGTGAGCATCTTGTTGTCGTTCATAAAAAAGTCGAAAGTGAGACCCGATGCCAGAGCAAATCCGAAGGTTTGAGCACTGGTAAATCCTGCTATAAGACCGTGGGCGTATGCTCCGACGGTGGAAATTGGGCCCAGCATGAGACCGGCTGTGGCGGAGGCCAGCGTTTTCGCTGTTTGTGGTGTTACCCTGTGCAGCAGGGGTACCTGAATCCCTTGCCTGGAACCCATGGATTGCACTATTTCGGGCACCAGACGGAAAATGCTGCGATACATTTGAGGGTTGGCGTTGTACTGTCTGGCAAACAACATGGAGCCGGTTCTCAACAGAATCACTGAAGAAGCGGCCTTGCCCAATGGCATGGCCAGTCCGCCCAGTTCAGAAACTTTCTCAATTCCGTTGTGGTGGGCATATTGCGCGGTTCGGTCTGGATCAACACCATAGTGTTCGAGCCAGTGCTGGAAAGGTATGAGCATCCGGTGCAGGTAATCACCCCTGTTGGTCAGATCCAGAAGGTAGAGGAACGCCATGTTTGTCAGGGACAGATCGGTAGCCTGCCAGACGGTATGGGTCGCCAGCAGGGGTTTGTAACTGGTGTAGTACCAGGTGACAGCCTGTACCAGGAAGGCTGAAGGTTTGCCCCAGTAATCATTGAGCTGCCACTCAACTGCTGCGACATGAGCCAGCATCAATGTGTTATGGATGGCCTTGATCAGGTCTGATTCAGACAGGCCAGCAACATTGGCATAAGGTGTCAGGGTATCCTGAAGATTGCACAGGAAGGCTGCCGTCCTGCGGCCATTTTCAAAGGCAATATCGTCAAGAACGTAGTTGGCGATGACCGCAGCTGCATACTCTTTCATGCCGACAACAGACTCTTTCATACCCGCCGGGTCAGTGGCCGCCACGGTCACAGGATTAAAGGCAGTCTGCATGAATTCGTCAGCCCCCTCATCAGACAGTATCCCGACAACGACTTTAAAGCGAGGCACGTCGACACCGTGTTTGTAGCCAAGCAAGTGTTCAAATTCGGCCACTGTCTGATAACCATCAACACCTCTGACGGCCTTTATATAGTTCTCAAGTTCAACTTTACTGATCAAGCCTTCCCGCAGCAGAGTGATGATCTTGTCAGCACTGGCAGAATGGGTAGCGAAGTATTCTGAGAAGCTTTTCAAGTCTTCCGGTTCATGCCCAACGGAGT
Source organism: Endozoicomonas sp. ALC020 (assembly GCF_049275935.1). Classification (NCBI taxonomy): domain Bacteria; kingdom Pseudomonadati; phylum Pseudomonadota; class Gammaproteobacteria; order Oceanospirillales; family Endozoicomonadaceae; genus Endozoicomonas; species Endozoicomonas sp. ALC020. The sequence continues at coordinate 12,845 of NZ_CP184830.1, read as the reverse complement.
CTATGGCTGTTTTGCCAATGTCGCGAATTTCGTCTTGGAATTGCTGAGACCCTATTTCCATCTCATACATGGCGTTGAGCACCATAATCTCGATTTCTTCCAGCACGTCTTCGGGCCGATTTTCCGGGGAGGCGACGGGGGATTTCGGAAAGCTGGTCTTCAGGCTTTTAAAAACTTCCACAATCCGACTGGCCTGTTTAAACGTCAGTTTGTCTCCGGCCATTGCCTGCACGCGAATGGGTGCAAATTCATCGTCAAAATTGAAAACCGAAAGAAATGGTATTGTCTTATCGCTCTGCATTGCTGCTTCGTTCAGGCCAATTGCGGCTTGCAGAGCTTGTTTTTTGAGAGGGTGCCGCTGCATGAAGTCGTTCATATCGGTCAGCAATTTTGCCTGTTTCTCTGAGTACTGGATGAGACTGCGGTCATTCTTGACGGCTTCTTCGGCAACCTTCAGGACTTTTTCCATTCTCACAACGTCTGCTTTCCTGGCTTCAAGTTCAGCTTCCAGACGCATCTGACGGGACGGTTCCTCAATCAGTTGCCGGATCTTGCCGCCAGTACCATCATCACCGCCCAGTTCTAACTGTTTGTTTCTCAGGGCATTAATCCGTTGTTCATTGGTGTCAGAAGTGTCAGGTTCAAGACCCACGGCTGCTTCGGTGGCTTCAAGAAACGCGTCATGATCCGCCAGGTCCTGTTTTGCACTTAATGCAGCTTGATATTTATGATGCAGGGCTGAATCCAGCCGATCCCGATCGATTTTATCTGAGCTTGATGGGTGTCCATTGATGTTTTCATAGTCGAACATTTGCTGTTCTTTACGAACCAGATTTTCTCGTGCAGCAACTTCTTCAGCCATTGCATTGGCTAAATCCATACTTTTCCTGTCGTGCTCATGCAGAAACTCCGTGACCTGAGCGTACATTTTTCTGGTTAAAGGCAGTTCACCCCGTACTCCATCAATTTCATCGGCTGCGGCATGAAGCGGAGTGTATGTATAGCCATTAACAAGAAAAACGTAGTCAGCTTCTTGCAGCGAAGTGGGGTCGAAATGTATCCGGACGTACTGATTTGTTTTGGCTTTCAGTTTCTCAACGATTTTATCTCGTACGTCTACACTGTACCCCAGCAGGAAATTTATGATCTCCTCTGCTCGCTCTTTATTGGTTTGTTCGTCACCTGCAGACAGGCCCAGCTCGGTCTGAAGTTGTTTCATTCCCTGATTGAGAGCGATATTTCCCCGGTTATGTTGGAGAAAAATATCCATGTTGCGGTCAGCCATTTCCAGCTCATTTTCAGCTTCTCTTACTGCTCGCCTGGCTCTGGCTACCTCACGATCAAGTAAGTATCGGGGTTTTGGCCCCAGTCGGGCCATTTGTCTGTCAAGCTCATTCTCAATGACTGCGACGCTCTCAGTAACGGTAGGCCGACCCACTTTGAAAATTTCTTTGCTCAGTTTTGAGAGTGTTTCTTCAATGAGATTGGTCTGATCATTCACACAGGCATTATTGTTATAGTCTTCAATGTTGAGTTGATGAGCAATTTCATTGTTAATATTTCTTGATAAATCTTCATCTTCATAGCGGTGGGATACTTTTAACCTTAATTCCGAAACTCTGGACCTTAGGGCTTGCACCTGTTTTTTTCGGCTGACATCTTTTTTTAATTCTACTTTCAGATCATCGGCCAGTTTAGCAATTAAAGCCTTGTCCCTTTTCCTGAGAGCAGCGCTTTCATAAGCGGAGATGCCCAGAATGCGCTCTAAAGCCATGAGCATCTCACTCTGCCGTCCTTTGGCTAGCTGATCTGCATCTTCGACATAAAAGGTAAGATGGGCATCAAGCAGGAGCTTCTCATGTTTACCTTTCCTTTTTTTGTAATCAGCAGGTTTGGTATCGTCTCCCCAGAGGGCATAATACTGCTGCTCGGTTATTTTTTTGATGACATTATTGTCATGAAGTTTTTTACGAACCCTGTCAAGTCGTTCCAGTTTGTTATCACCTTCACTGACCTGGATCCCGAGTATTTCTTCTGCGGTTTTCAGTGTATCCAGCGCCCCTTCCTCTGCCCGCTGCATAGCCTCGTTAAAGTATGTCTGAATTTTCTCAGAAATGGCGTTCCGACGATCATACACATCGCCCTCGCTATCGATGTCGACCATCTTCAGGGTTTTTTCCACAGCAGTGAGTTTCTGAAGTAGTTCAGGGCTGGGTTTGAGGCGGTCTGGCGTTCTGATCTCTTTCAGTTTTTTTTCCAGGCGTGCAAGATTGTGGACCACCCTGAATACCGCTTTTTCCAGGACGTCCTGATTCTTTTCTACGCTGTTTTTACTCAGTTTAATACCAAGAATTTCTGCCAGAGCATTTTGTTTGGCCTCGGTGTAAGAATTATCTTGGCCATGCAGTGTCTCAATTCTATGAAGCAGGACATCTTGTTGAATATCCATTGTCTTGATTTTCTGAAGCATGAGTTGTTTGTGAGCATTCATTTCCTCGATTTTTTGAAGCAGGTGTTCTTGCTGAGCGTCTACATCTGCATTGCTATCAAAATCCTGAATGTTTAAATGTGCGGCAATGGTTGCATAGCGGGCTTTGATTGCGGCTGCTTTTCCAGCTTCTATAATGGTTCTCGGAAGAAGATATCGCTGGACCAAAGCTTCCTGCTGTTCAAGGAGCTGCAGAATGGCCTGCTGACGGGTTTCCGGGGTATCTTTGTCGTTAGAGATCAGGCCGAGATTACTTTCAAGGTTTGTCAGTCTCTGCGGAGCCTCATCGTCGGTCGGGTCTGTCTTATGTTGTATATGCTGCCGAACAGACTGAAAGCGGGCAACAAGATCGTTTTTATTGTTCGGGGTCATACCGAACTGATCTTCAACGGCTGTCAGTATTGTAATTATAATTTCATAGTCAGGCTGTTCTACTGCAGCAAAGGTTGTGACCAACTCCTGGGTGATTTCATGAATTTTATTTCTGAGAAGTCTGGCTTGTTCTTCTGGTGTCTGGGTATTATCCCAATTATAAATACCAAGTTCTGCTGCCGTTTCACGAAATATTTTTTCGTTTAGCTTGCCCAGTTTGGCATATTCTATCCGCAGCTCCTCCAGGTTGTTGTGTAACTCAAACAACTGTCTCGCCATGTCGGTCATGACTCTGAAAGTAAACTCTTCGTCTTTGTCAGGATCGATCTGTGCTTCTTTGATATCGCCGACAACGGGTAACACTTTGCGAATATGCTGAAAAAAGTGCGGGTTCATCAGAAGATTTTTAAGTACGGGTTTGAAGCCAAAGTGTCCTAAGAGTTGCCTGTACATCCGGGTTGGCGTGATGACTAATGAAGCGACTTTGATGTGTTCTGGTGTGAACTCAAATTCATCTGATCCATATGCCTCATCTGGAGAAGCCAGCACCAATGCCTGCAGGAGGGATTCGTAATATACAAGCGAACGCATCGCCAGTTTATCCTCGTTTGAAAGTACCGTCAGTTGATCTTTGTCAACGTCGGCATCGTGCCGTGCCACTAACTCCTCCAGCACCGCCATCTGCCTGCTTCGAATCACGAACCGGTAGTTTTTGAGCTTGCGTTTGTTAGGCTCTGCTTTTACTGCAGGGACGGGACTATTACCGTCGGCTTCTATCCAGAATTTATAGAGGTTTTCTACGAAAGCGACATCATCCGGATTCTGCATCAGACCATGAAAAACAATATTCTCCCCCGGAGCTTCTGCTATTTCCAACTTTGGATAACCCGCAGGCACATGATAAACCCGTTTGGCATCCTCAGCGTCTACTATGTAGCCGACAGGTTTGTTGTGTGCCAGCAGTTCGTTCAGAGCCTCCTGTTGTAAATCCTCTTCCAGTACATGAACCTGGATATAGGCGGAGGCGGCAGCTGCCAGGAGAGCCTCATCATTGACAAAGAGTGATTGACCCAGACGGTGCAGTTCAGGGGGCTGATCGCCCGCAGCGATAAGGCGCATGAAGGTACGCCCATTCACTTCAACTTTTTCAACTTCAATGGTGGCAAGGCCAACATAGTGATCATTTGAGCCGAGGTTTCCTGCTCTTTCTGCAGCGGCTTTCAAAACTTTAGCCAGTTGCAGGTGGTTGGCGATTTTCGTTAACGGTTGTAATGATGAACTCCAAACTAATTGATCACGAGCAACCTCCACGGAATCCTGATCGGTCATTCCGCCTCTGACTTCAATGACCAGTTCCTTTTCTTCAAGGTTGTGGGTGAACCTGAAGACTCCCTCATCGCCTACTTTGAGAACTTTGATATATTTCTGAGCAACGTCATTTTCGCCTGTTTCAAACTGATCAACACTGGAAACACCATCACCAATACCATAAAGAATTTCTGTAAAACTCATAGTAGTAGAGATAAAGCCCTGACCTTCTGAAGGCTCATAAGGGTACGTGGTGGTAAAAGATTTGGGTATTGGTTGCTGGTCATCACCTAAAGTTGGCTGAACCATGACCTCACTACGAAGTTTCACAACATTTCCGCTGCCCAAAATATAGGCTTTCGTCTGCAGTTTGCGAGCAGCCAGTGCCTCTGTATTAATGATGGAAGAGCTGATCGCAACGGCCACTGCAAGGCTTAATGCATTGTGGCGGATATTTGTCATTCTGCTACCTCAGAGCTGAGTACTTTTGTTATCTTGAAAAGTGATTGCCATACCTGGAGAGGAAGCACATTACAGCGGTTCATGACCGTCAATCGCTCATGGTTGTTCCGGCAAGCTGTTGAGTGAATTTAGTTCAAAGTGAGGAATCCGCCAGAAGCGAATTCAGTTCGCAGTGGTAAAGCTCAATGCCCGTATAATTGAGTGGTTTTTCAGGGAAGGAATGCATTCATGGCTGTAGAGGCTTCCTCAGGCGCTTCAGTCCCTGACTCGAATAAAGCACCCAGAGTGCAGGAGTAAGGAATACTTTCTGCGTGGGAAAACGACCATTTGGGCACATTCTCCCTGAAGTATTTTTCCCAGCTATTCTCGAACATCTTCATGGTGCGATCACGGCGGTCACGGAACTGCAGATAATTTTCATGTCGAGTCCAGCCATGCATCCTGTTGCCTGCTTTAACACGGTTTGTATAGGCTTCATCAGTTTCATTGAAGCGTTGAGGCGAGGCAATAGCGGTACGTTTCACAAATTCATCTTGCGTTTCCCCCATGCCTTTCCAGCGATTTATCTTGTCAAGACTGCGGCCCAGGGGTCCACCCAGCCACTGAGTGAGCATCTTGTTGTCGTTCATAAAGAAGTCGAAAGTGAGACTCGATGCCAGAGCGAATCCGAAGGTTTGAGCATAAGTGAATCCAGATATAAGGCCATGGGCGTATGCTCCGACAGTGGCTACCGGACCCAGCACCAGACCGGCTGTGGCCGAGGCCAGAGTTTTTACTTTTTGTGGTGTCGCTCTGTGCAGCAAGGGTACCTGAACCCCTTGCCCGGAACCCATGGATTTCACTATTTCGGGCGTCAGGCGTGAAATGCTGCGATATCTGTGCGGGTTGGCGTTGTGCTGTCTGGCAAATAGCATAGCGCCGGTTTGCAGCAGAATGACCGATGACATGGCCTTGCCCAACGGCATGACCATCCCGCCCACCTCAGAGACTTGTTCAATTCCACTGTGGTAGGCATATTGCCCGGTTCGGTCAAGATCAACACCGTAGCCTTGCAACCAGTGCTGGAAGGGTATGAGCATCCGGTGCAGGTAATCACCCCTGTTGGTGAGATCCAGAAGGTAGAGGAATGCCATGTTTGACAGCGACAGATCGGTAGCCTGCCAGACGGTATGGGTCGCCAGCAGGGGTTTGTAACTGGTGTAGTACCAGGTGACAGCCTGTACCAGAAAAGCTGAAGGTTTGACCCAGTAATCATTGAGCTGCCACTCAACTGCTGCGACATGAGCCTGCATCAATGTGTTATGGATTGCCTTGATCAGGTCTGATTCAGACAGGCCAGCGGTATTGGCATAAGGTGTCAGGGTATCCTGAATATTGCTCAGGAAGGCTGCCGTCCTGCGGCCATTTTCAAAGGCAATATCGTCAAGCACGTAGTTGGCGATGATCGCAGCTGCATACTCTTTCATGCCGACAACAGACTCTTTCATACCCGCCGGGTGAGTGGCCGTCAGGGTCACAGGATTAAAGGCAGTCTGAATGAATTCATCAACCCCCTCATCAGACAGTGTCCCGACAACGACTTTGAAGCGAGGCACGTCGACACCCTGTTTGTAGCCAAGGAAGTGTTCAAATTCGGCCACTGTCTGATAACCATCAACACCTCTGTCGGCCTTTATATAGTTCTCAAGTTCAACTTTACTGATCAAGCCTTCCCGCAGCAGAGTGATGATCTTGTCAGCACTGGCAGAATGGGCAGCGAAGTATTCCGAGAAGCTTTTCAAGTCTTCCGGTTCATGCCCAACGGAGTCTATGGCTGTTTTGCCAATGTCGCGAATTTCGTCTTGGAATTGCTGAGACCCTATTTCCATCTCATACATGGCGTTGAGCACCATAATCTCGATTTCTTCCAGCACGTCTTCGGGCTGACCTTCCGGGTGGATGACAGGGGATTTCGGAAAGCTGGTCTTCAGGCTCTTAAAAACTTCCACAATCCGACTGGCCTGTTTAAACGTCAGTTTGTCTCCGGCCATTGCCTGCACGCGAATGGGTGCAAATTCATCGTCAAAATTGAAAACCGAAAGAAATGGTCTTGTCTTATCGCTCTGCATTGCTGCTTCGTTCAGGCCAATTGCGGCTTGCAGAGCTTGTTTTTTGAGAGGGTGCCGCTGCATGAAGTCGTTCATATCGGTCAGCAGTTTTGCCTGTTTCTCTGAGTACTGGATGAGACTGCGGTCATTCCTGGCGGCTTCTTCGGCAACCTTCAGGACTTTTTCCATTCTCACAACGTCTGCTTTCCTGGCTTCAAGTTCAGCTTCCAGACGCATCTGACGGGACGGTTCCTCAATCAGTTGCCGGATCTTGCCGCCAGTACCATCATCACCGCCCAGTTCTAACTGTTTGTTTCTCAGGGCATTAATCCGTTGTTCATTGGTGTCAGAAGTGTCAGGTTCAAGACCCACGGCTGCTTCGGTGGCTTCAAGAAACGCGTCATGATCCGCCAGGTCCTGTTTTGCACTTAATGCAGCTTGATATTTATGATGCAGGGCTGAATCCAGCCGATCCCGATCGATTTTATCTGAGCTTGATGGGTGTCCATTGATGTTTTCATAGTCGAACATTTGCTGTTCTTTGCGAACCAGATTTTCTCGTGCAGCAACTTCTTCAGCCATTGCATTGGCTAAATCCATACTTTTCCTGTCGTGCTCATGCAGAAACTCCGTGACCTGAGCGTACATTTTTCTGGTTAAAGGCAGTTCACCCCGTACTCCATCGATTTCATCGGCTGCGGCATGAAACGGAGTGTATGTATAGCCATTAACATGAAAAACGTAGTCAGCTTCTTGCAGCGAAGTGGGGTCGAAATGTATCCGGACGTACTGATTTGTTTTGGCTTTCAGTTTCTCAACGATTTTATCTCGTACGTCTACACTGTACCCCAGCAGGAAATTTATGATCTCCTCTGCTCGCTCTTTATTGGTTTGTTCGTCACCTGCAGACAGGCCCAGCTCGGTCTGAAGTTGTTTCATTCCCTGATTGAGAGCGATATTACCCCGGTTATGTTGGAGAAAAATATCCATGTTGCGGTCAGCCATTTCCAGCTCATTTTCAGCTTCTCTTACTGCTCGCCTGGCTCTGGCTACCTCACGATCAAGTAAGTATCGGGGTTTTGGCCCCAGCCGGGCCATATGCCTGTCAAGCTCATTCTCAATGACTGCGATGCGCTCAGTAAAGGTAGGCCGAAACACTTTGTAAATTTCTTTGGTCATTTTACAGAGTGTTTCTTCAATGAGATTGATCTGATCATTCACACAGGCATTATTTTTATAGTCTTCAATGTTGAGTTGATGAGCAATTTCATTGTTAATGTTTCTTGATAAACCTTCATCTTCATAGCGGTGGAATACTTTTAACCTTAATTCCGAAATTCTGGACTTTATGGCTTGCACCTGTTTTTGTCGGCCGACATCTTTTTTTAATTCTACTTTCAGATCATCGGCCAGTTTAGCAATTAAAGCCTTGTCCCTTTTCCTGGCAGCAGCGTTTTCATTCGGGTCGATGCCCAGATCGTACTCTAAATCTTGAAGCATCACCTTCTGTCGTCCTTTGGCTAGCTGATCTGCATATTCGACATAAAGGGCAATATGGGAATAAAGCAGGAGCTTCTCATGTTTACCTTTCCTTTTTTTGTAATCAGCAGGTTTGGTATCTTCTCTCCAGAGGGCATAATACTGCTGCTCGGTTATTTTTTTGATGACATCATTGTCATCAAGTTTTTTACGAACCCTGTCAAGTCGTTCCAGTTTGTTATCACCTTCACTGACCTGAATCCCGAGTATTTCTTCTGTGGTTTTCAGCGTATCCAGCGCCTCTTCCTCTGCCCGCTGCTCAGCCTCGTTAAAGTATGTCTGAATTTTCTCAGAAATGGCGTTCCGACGATCATACACATCGCCCTCGCTATCGATGTCGACCATCTTCAGGGTTTTTTCCACAGCATTGAGTTTCTGAAGTAGTTCAGGGCCGGGTTTGAGGCGTTCTGGCGTTCTGATCTCTTTCAGTTCTTTTTCCAGGCGTGCAAGATTGTGGACCACCCTGAATACCGCTTTTTCCAGGACGCCCTGATTCTTTTCTACGTTGTCTTTACTCAGTTTAATACCAAGAATTTCTGCCAGAGCATTTTGTTTGGCCTCGGTGTAAGAATTATCTTGGCCATGCAGTGTCTCAATTCTATGAAGCAGGACATCTTGTTGAATATCCATTGTCTTGATTTTCTGAAGCATGAGTTGTTTGTGAGCATTCATTTCCTCGATTTTTTGAAGCAGGTGTTCTTGCTGAGCGTCAACATCTGCATTGCTATCAAAATCCTGAATGTTTAAATGTGCGGCAATGGTTGCATAGCGGGCTTTGATTGCGGCTGCTTTTCCAGCTTCTATAATGGTTCTCGGAAGAAGATATCGCCGGACCAAAGCTTCCTGCTGTTCAAGGAGCTGCAGAATGGCCTGCTGACGGGTTTCCGGGGTATCTCTGTCGTTAGAGGTCAGGCCGAGATTACTTTCAAGGTTTGTCAGTCTCTGCGGAGCCTCATCGTCGGTCGGGTCTGTCTTATGTTGTATATGCTGCCGAACAGACTGAAAGCGGGCAACAAGATCGTTTTTATTGTTCGGGGTCATACCGAACTGATCTTCAACGGCTGTCAGTATTGTAATTATAATTTCATAGTCAGGCTGTTCTACTGCAGCAAAGGTTGTGACCAACTCCTGGGTGGTTTCATGAATTTTATTTCTGAGAAGTCTGGCTTGTTCTTCTGGTGTTTGGGTATTATCCCAATTATAAATACCAAGTTCTGCTGCCGTTTCACGAAATATTTTTTCGTTTAGCTTGCCCAGTTTGGCATATTCTATCCGCAGCTCCTCCAGGTTGTTGTGTAACTCAAACAACTGTCTCGCCATGTCGGTCATGACTCTGAAAGTAAACTCTTCGTCTTTGTCAGGATCGATCTGTGCTTCTTTGATATAGCCGACAACGGGTAACACTTTGCGAATATGCTGAAAAAAGTGCGGGTTCATCAGAAGATTTTTAAGTACGGGTTTGAAGCCAAAGTGTCCTAAGAGTTGCCTGTACATCCGGGTTGGCGTGATGACTAATGAAGCGACTTTGATGTGTTCTGGTGTGAACTCAAATTCATCTGATCCATATGCCTCATCTGGAGAAGCCAGCGCCAATGCCTGCAGGAGGGATTCGTAATATACAAGCGAACGCACCGCCAGTTTATCTTCGTTTGAAAGTGTCGTTAGTTGATCTTTGTCAATGACTGCATCGTGCCGTGCAACTAACTCCTCCAGCACCGCCATCTGCCTGCTTCGAATGACGAACGGGTAGTTTTTGAGCTTGCGTTTGATAAGCTCTGCTTTTACTGCAGGGGCGGGATTATTACCCTCAGCTTCTATCCAGAATTTATAGAGGTTTTCTACGAAAGCGACATCGTCCGGATTCTGCATCAGACCATGAAAAACAATATTCTCCCCCGGAGCTTCTGTTATTTCCAACTTTGGATAACCCACAGGCACAGGATAAACCTGTGTATCATCCTCGGTGTGCACAACGTAGCCGACGGGTTTGTTGTATGCCAGTAGTTCGTTTAGAGCCTTCTGCTGTAAATCCTCTTCCAGTACATGAACCTGGATATAGGCAGAGGCGGCAGCTGCCAGGAGAGCCTCATCATTGACAAAGAGTGATTGACCCAGACGGTGCAGTTCAGGGGGCTGATCGCCCGCAGCGATAAGGCGCATGAAGGTGCGCCCATTCACTTCAACTTTTTCAACTTCAATGGTGGCAAGGCCAACATAGTGATCATTTGAGCCGAGGTTTCCTGCTCTTTCTGCAGCGGCTTTCAAAACTTTAGCCAGTTGCAGGTGGTTGGCGATTTTCGTTAACGGTTGTAATGATGAACTCCAAACTAATTGATCACGAGCAACCTCCACGGAATCCTGATCGGTCATTCCGCCCCTGACTTCAATGACCAGTTCCTTTTCTTCAAGGTTGTGAGTGAACCTGAAGACTCCCTCATCGCCTACTTTGAGAACTTTGATATATTTCTGAGCAACATCATTTTCGCCTGTTTCAAACTGATCAACACTGGAAACACCATCACCAATACCATAAAGAATTTCTGTAAAACTCATAGTAGTAGAGACAAAGCCCTGACCTTCTGAAGGCTCATAAGGGTACGTGGTGGTAAAAGATTTGGGTATTGGCTGCTGGTCATCACCTAAAGTTGGCTGAACCATGACCTCACTACGAAGTTTCACAACATTTCCGCTGCCCAAAATATAGGCTTTCGTCTGCAGTTTGCGAGCAGCCAGTGCCTCTGTATTAATGATGGAAGAGCTGATCGCAATGGCCACTGCAAGGCTTAATGCATTGTGGCGGGTATTTGTCATTCTGCTACCTCAGAGCTGAGTACTTTTGTTATCTTGAAAAGTGATTGCCATACCTGGAGAGGAAGCACATTACAGCGGTTCATGACCGTCAATCGCTCATGGTTGTTCCGGCAAGCTGTTGAGTGAATTTAGTTCAAAGTGAGGAATCCGCCAGAAGCGAATTCAGTTCGCAGTGGTAAAGCTCAATGCCCGTATAATTGAGTGGTTTTTCAGGGAAGGAATGCATTCATGGCTGTAGAGGCTTCCTCAGGCGCTTCAGTCCCTGACTCGAATAAAGCACCCAGAGTGCAGGAGTAAGGAATACTTTCTGCGTGGGAAAACGACCATTTGGGCACATTCTCCCTGAAGTATTTTTCCCAGCTATTCTCGAACATCTTCATGGTGCGATCACGGCGGTCACGGAACTGCAGATAATTTTCATGTCGAGTCCAGCCATGCATCCTGTTGCCTGCTTTAACACGGTTTGTATAGGCTTCATCAGTTTCATTGAAGCGTTGAGGCGAGGCAATAGCGGTACGTTTCACAAATTCATCTTGCGTTTCCCCCATGCCTTTCCAGCGATTTATCTTGTCAAGACTGCGGCCCAGGGGTCCACCCAGCCACTGAGTGAGCATCTTGTTGTCGTTCATAAAGAAGTCGAAAGTGAGACTCGATGCCAGAGCGAATCCGAAGGTTTGAGCATAAGTGAATCCAGATATAAGGCCATGGGCGTATGCTCCGACAGTGGCTACCGGACCCAGCACCAGACCGGCTGTGGCCGAGGCCAGAGTTTTTACTTTTTGTGGTGTCGCTCTGTGCAGCAAGGGTACCTGAACCCCTTGCCCGGAACCCATGGATTTCACTATTTCGGGCGTCAGACGTGAAATGCTGCGATAGCTGTGCGGGTTGGCGTTGTGCTGTCTGGCAAATAGCATAGCGCCGGTTTGCAGCAGAATGACCGATGACATGGCCTTGCCCAACGGCATGACCATCCCGCCCACCTCAGAGACTTGTTCAATTCCACTGTGGTAGGCATATTGCCCGGTTCGGTCAAGATCAACACCGTAGCCTTGCAACCAGTGCTGGAAGGGTATGAGCATCCGGTGCAGGTAATCACCCCTGTTGGTCAGATCCAGAAGGTAGAGGAATACCATGTTTGACAGCGACAGATCGTTAGCCTGCCAGACGGTATGGGTCGCCAGCAGGGGTTTGTAACTGGTGCCGTACCAGGTGACAGCCTGTACCAGAAAAGCTGAAGGTTTGACCCAGTAATCATTGAGTTGCCACTCAACTGCTGCGACATGAGCCAGCATCAATGTGTTATGGATGGCCTTGATCAGGTCTGATTCAGACAGGCCAGCGGTATTGGCATAAGGTGTCAGGGTATCCTGAAGATTGCACAGGAAGGCTGCCGTCCTGCGGCCATTTTCAAAGGCAATATCGTCAAGAACGTAGTTGGCGATGACCGCAGCTGCATACTCTTTCATGCCGACAACAGACTCTTTCATACCCGCCGGGTCAGTGGCCGCCACGGTCACAGGATTAAAGGCAGTCTGCATGAATTCGTCAGCCCCCTCATCAGACAGTATCCCGACAACGACTTTAAAGCGAGGCACGTCGACACCGTGTTTGTAGCCAAGCAAGTGTTCAAATTCGGCCACTGTCTGATAACCATCGACACCTCTGACGGCCTTTATATAGTTGTCAAGTTCAACCTTGCTGATTGAGCCTTCCTGCAGCAGAGTAGTGATCTTGTTAGCACAGGCAGAATGGGTAGCGAAGTATTCCGAGAAGCTTTT